>OZ220485.1:0-5785583 GCA_965116065.1 Bryobacterales bacterium | reverse complement strand
CCCCGTGGGGTGAAGCGCAAGATGAGCAAATTCAAGCTTCGTCATCGGGGCCCGTTGTCTCGGCAGACCCACGACTGGCTACCTCAAATCATCATGCCAACCCCTTAAAGCGACAGTATTGGGACTAACCCACGGCGTCTCTCGGGAACCGGTTCGGTGCCGATGCTTGGGATCCAACGGTCACGCAAGACCGCCCTGGACAGCCACCCGTGATCGACATATCCAGAAGGTCCGCGTATGGAACTGCGACGCAAGTCGGTGGACCGGCACTATCATGAAGCAATTTTCACGTTGGAGCGACGGGTGAAAAGACTGCGATGAAGGTCGATTTTGCCAACAGTCATTTCAACTTTCGTTCGATGAACGTGGCCGCGATTCCCTGCTGGCCCTTGCGCGTATCGACTCTCTTCGAGTACGCTGGCAGGACCGGCAGTAGCTGACCGGGACCTGTGGGAAGTGCAGCAGCCGTCCGAGTACGCTGGCCGGCAAGGCGCTGGGCCGGCCTGCGGCGGTAGCCGGACGGGCCCGGATTGCACGTGATTGCGCGGCTGACCGTCAACTTGTCGCGTTTGGGTTGGGTCGCGATGGAACCGGGCGAGACGCCCTGCTCGTGCAAAGTGCGGACCGGGTGCGCTCATCGAACCGCAGATGGCGGTACGCCTGTGCCATGTTGGCCTCCTCCAGACCGGGCCTGTACGCTACAGATTAGGTCATATTCACCGTTCACCCCTCGCTACATTTGGCGCAACAGTTGCTGGGTCAATCGGCAAGGAGATCGCGCGGCTAGTGGTAGATTTGGGCTAGCGCTGACGACAATGCGGTCCAGGCCAGTCTGCCCTGTTCCAAACGGCACAATCGAAATCGCTGCGATACCGTGGACGACCCGGGCAACGCCGCTGGCCGACGAGATGATTGCTATGGCTACGGAACATGTGCTGGTCGTGCTGAGGGCAGCCTCTGTCATCGGTAACACGGGGATGCCGGCACCGGCCGGAGAGCGCCAATGACCACACGAGATGCCGGCGGGCACGAACGCCGGGGTGCAATCGCCTACATGGTGCGAAACGGGGTTGCTGCCAACCTCCTCATGCTCTTCATCGTGGCGGCGGGCATCCTGTCACTGACCGGCTTGGTGCAGGAGGCGTTTCCCGAGATGTCCTTCGGCACCGTCGAGGTGTCGGTGCGCTATCCCGGCGCCGCACCGGAAGAGGTGGAGCAGTCGATTGTCATCAAGATCGAGGAGCAGGTCAGAAATCTCAGCGATGTGCGGGAGGTCACCGCAGTAGCGGCGGAGGGAATCGCTTCCGTCCTCGTCGAACTGAAGATGGGGACGGACATCAGCCGGGCGCTCGACGACATCACGTCGGCGGTCAACCGCATCCAGACGTTCCCTGTACAGGCCGAACGCCCGGAAATCGGCGAAATGACCAATCGTCAAAGCGTTATGCGCCTGGTGCTCTACGGGGATGTCTCCGAGCGGGCATTGAAGGAGTTGGCGTACCGTACCGAGGACGCCCTCGGCGGGCTTCCCGAAGTCTCACGAGTCGAAACCAGCGGTGTGCGGAACTACGAGATTTCGATCGAGGTGCCGCTCCAGCGTCTGCAGTCGCTGGGGCTCACGCTCGAGGACGTTTCGGAGGCAGTACGTCGCGGTTCGCTCGATCTCTCGGCCGGACGCATCGAGACTCTGGACGAGCACGTGCGGGTCCGCACCACCGGCCAGCGCCACAACCAGCAGGATTTCGAGGAACTCATCGTTCTGGCCCGCAATGACGGCACGGTCGTGCGTCTGGGCGACATCGCCCGGGTGCGCGACGGCTTCCAGAACTCGGATCTGATCGTTCGCTACCAGGGACAGCCGGCAGCGTTCGTCGAAGTCTATCGGGCTGCCGACGAGCAGGTGCTCGACGTGACCCGGGCCGTCAAGGAGTTTCTGACCAGCGACGTGATCCCCTCACTGCCCGCCGGTACAGGGATCACCATCTGGAACAACGATGCCGACACCTACCGCGAGAGGCTCTTTCTTCTGCTCAAGAACGGTTTTCTCGGGCTGTTGCTCGTACTTCTGGGGCTAGCCGTGTTCCTGGAAATTCGGCTGGCGTTCTGGGTAGCCCTGGGAATCGCCGTTTCCGGTGCTGGCGCCCTGAGCGCGATGCTGATCACCGATGTGTCCATCAACACCATCTCGCTGTTCGCGTTCATTCTCGCTATCGGCATCGTGGTCGATGACGCCATCGTCGTGGCCGAGAACATCCACCATGAGCGCATGCAGGGTACAACGGGAGTCCTGGCTGCGATTCGTGGCACACGACGGGTCAGTAGACCCTTGATCTTCGCCGTCCTGACGTCGGTGGCCGCATTCTCTCCCCTCCTGTTCATCCCTGGTGGGCTGGGAGAGTTGATGCGCGCAGTGCCAGTGATCCTGATCGCCATGCTGCTCACGTCGCTGGTCGAATCGCTGCTTGTCCTGCCGCATCATCTGTCCGACCTGCCTGGTCCCGAGTGGCGGCCCAGCAACATACCAGGGCGGATCTGTGCCTGGGGCCAGACCCAAGCCGACAGAGGATTGCACTGGTTCGTGGAGGGCCCGTTGCACCAGGGCCTCGCGCTAGCGACCCGGCACCCGCCGATCATGATCGCGGCGGGACTCGCCGCGATCATCTTGAGCATCGCTCTTGTGCCGGCAGGCATCGTCCGCGTGAACTTCGGCCAGAAGGTGGAAGGCGACATCGCGACAGCGAACCTGCGGATGCCCGCGGGGACTACGGCGCAACGAACGCACGATATGGCACGAGAATTGGAAGCAGCCGGGCGGCGGGCCATCGAGCGACTCTCGCGAAGCGGTTCTCAAGACGCGGCGCCACTGCTTACCGGGGTCAGTCGTGCGGTCGGGGTGCCTCAGCGCATGGCAGATGGCGCAGTCCAGGAGGCCAGCCTCGATCCCCCTGCCAACGTCGCCACCGTCGAGTTCAAGCTGCTCGCCTCCGAACAGCGCGACGTCAGCACTGACACCTTCCTGCAGATGTGGAGGGAGGAGGTCGGCCCGCTTCCGGAGGCCCGCGGTCTCGCCTTCAGCGCCGAACTGCTCGGACTTGGACTCCCCGTTGAGGTCGCCCTTTCGCACCCGGACCCGGAGCGATTGGATCAGCTTGCTGATGCGGTAGTGGCGGAACTGCGCAAGCTGCAGGGTGTCTTCGGGGTGCAGTCCGACCACGCGGCCGGACTGCAGGAAATTCGGCTCGATCTGCGGACGGAGGCGCGTACACTCGGGCTTACACTCGACGAGCTAGCCCACCAGACGCGATCCGCGTTCTTTGGCACCGAGGCCCTGCGGCTGCAACGGGGCCGCGAAGAGGTGCGGGTTCTTGTGCGCCTTCCCCCCGAGGAACGCGACGCCATCGCCGACATCGAACGGTACCTGATCCGTACTCCGGCCGGTGCTGCCATACCGTTGAGTCAGGTGGCTACGGTGAACTCCGGGAACACGCCGTTGTCGATTCGCCGGCGCAACGGGCGACGCGTTATCACCATCACTGCGGACGTGGACGGGTCCATGATCACGGCTGGAGAGGCGAATGACATCCTGGCAACCTCGATCCTGTCCAAGCTGGCAGACTCCAATCCGGGGTTCGCATATCAGTTCGGAGGCGAGCAGCAACAGCAGAGCGAGTTCCGGGGAGGCCTGCTGCGCGGCTTCGTCTTGGCCCTGCTGGTGATCTATGCCCTGCTGGCGATTCCGCTCGCGTCGTACGTCATGCCGCTGATCGTGATGTGCGCCGTTCCTTTCGGTGTTATCGGCGCCATCCTGGGACACTGGATCCTGGGGATCGAAATGACCTTCGCGTCCACGATGGGAACCGTCGCCCTCTGTGGCGTCGTGGTGAACGACTCGCTGGTAATGATCGACTTCATCAGCCAACGCCTGCGAGAAGGCATACCCGTCAGGACCGCCATCGTAGAAGGTGCGAAAGGACGCTTTCGCCCGATCATGCTGACTTCACTGACCACATTCCTGGGGTTTACTCCACTCTTGCTTGAGACAGCCCCGCAAGCCCAGTTCCTGATCCCGTTTGGCGCATCGGTTGGCTTCGGCGTCCTCATTGCCACTCCGCTGCTGATGCTGGTCGTGCCCGCGTTGACCACCGTGTACTTTCAGGTCGCGCCGTCACGACGACCACGGGCTGTGCATCTGGCAACCGGCGGATAGTGTTGTGTCAAGCAGAGATCCTTGGGTGGACGGACATGAGTTCGCCGGACGTGAGTTCGCCGAGGGTCGGCACCTACCGCTTGCCAGTTCGGATCGCGCCGGCGCACACTCACAGCCACTTTGCACCGTCTGCCGGAACCCACTCGCAGGGCGCCCGGCTGACGGCCAGCAGAGCCGCCACTGTCGGCGCCTCTGCCCGTCGGATGATGGCACGCTAGCCCTCTTGGCAGGTGCCGGCGGGAGAGAGACCCGGCGCACCGAACTGTGGGCGACTCCTTCTGACGTTCGCAGGAGGTGCAGGACAAGCGCTGCGATTGGGGGTCGATCCAAGGACCAAGATATGAACTGGCGCGGGTGGGAGCCACCAACGAAGACCCGCAGTTATTCGTCGAGTCCGGTCCTCTCTTCGACGCACCTGTGATACACTTCAGCCGATGGATGCAGAGTGGATCAAGGTTGGCGTTGCGGTGCTCACCGGTGTGGTGGCCGTGCTTACTGGTGTGGTGACCATTGCCGCGTTCATGCGCTCCGGTTTCGCCCAGATTCGCGGCGAGATTCAAGAGCTTGCTGCACGGCAACGCGAGGACTATAACAAGCTGTCCGCGAAAATGGCGGCGTTGTCCGAGAGGCAGGCGGCCACGGACGAAAAGCTGGTGGCGCTGTCCGAGAAGATAGCAGAGCTGTCCGAGAGGCAGGCGAGGACGGACGAAAAGCTGTCTGAACTGTCCGAGAAAATGGCGGCGCTGTCCGAGAGGCAGGCAAGGACGGACGAGAAGGTGGCTGAAGTGTCCGAGAAGATGGTTGAACTGTCCGAAAAGGTGACGGAACTGTCCGAGAAGACGGCGCGCATTGAATGGATGATCGTACAGCAGACGCAGGTGAGCGAGAGACCCCAAGCGAAAGCGGCGCAAGGGTTGCCCCGCACGTAGCGGTTCGCATCCCCGAGTGGCGGGTCGCGAGCGGGATATCCGGTATCCCCCGAGTGCGCCGATAGCCAAGCCGGGGGCGATCGGGTGTAGGACCATTCTGTTCGGGTTCGGACGATGCCGGCTGCCCGTCGCAGTCGCCAGGGGTGCAGCACTTCGTCGGTGGGCCGGATGCAGTGCCGTCCACGCGCTTGTTGCAAAGATTCCACCAACAGCTGCACCAAGCTTGCTGCAAAGGACTGCAGTGGGCCGATGGCACACCGACGTGTAGTCCGCAGAAGCACCCACTCCCGCCACGCTGTCGCCCATGAACCCGCCGCCAGATGGGGCCTCTGCTGGCGGTCCATTGACCGGTAGTTCCTTCAGTCGGTGTTCGACCCGCTCGACCTGCGATGGTCGTCTCGGAGGCTCAGCGCGACGCAGATCGACAGGCCCATCACGACCGCGCACAACGAGAACGCATCCTTCACCGCTCCCGCGAGCGCGGTGTCCAGCGCGGCGCCCAGCATTTCCGTCGGCTGCCCGCTCGCGAAGCCGGCCTCTGCCAAGCTGTCCCCCAGCCTGCTGCGGGCGGACGGATCAATGATCAACCGGGGGTTGCTCGCAATCGACTCAAGCTGTTCGGGCAACAGAACCAGACCGATTTCCGCCACGGCCGCCTCGAGTCGGGACGCGAACGTCGTCGTCAAGGTCACACCCAGCAACGCCAGACCGGCCGAGCCACTGACAAGCCGCCAGAAATGCAACGCGGAAGTCGCGACACCCACCGAGCCGAACGGTACCGAGTTCTGAACCGCCACGGTAACCGTGGACAGCGTTCCTCCCATGCCCAGGCCCGTAGTCGCGATGTAGGCCACGGCCCACACGAGAGGCGTCCCCGCGTTCATTGTGGATATGAGGAACATTCCCGTCGCCATGAGCCCCGTTCCGGCCACTGCCAGCAGTCGATAGCGTCCGCCGGTTCGGGAGAGCAGTTGTCCGAACACGATGGCACCGCACACGAGACCGATCAGCATGGGGGCCAGGACGAAGCCGCTGCCGGTCGCCGACGCGCCCTGCACGGCCTGAAAGAACAGCGGGGTGAACAGGATGCTGCCATACAGACCGAAAGAGGTCAGGATGGTGATCGCGGCCGACGCCGAGACCATCCGATTTCCGTAGATCTGCAACGGCATGATCGGGGCCTCGGTCTTCGATTCGATCAGCACGAAGACAGCGGCCATGGACACTCCGAAGGCCAGCAGACCACCGACCTGCAGAGACATCCAGGACTGGTCGCCTGCCCAGGACAATGCGAGCAGAGCAGGAACGACAGCCAGCGCCAGCGCGGCCATGCCGAGATAGTCCAGCTTGCGATCCCCGCCGCTGTGCCGGACCCTGGGAAAGAAACGCACGATCATGAACAGCACGGGCAGACCGGCCGGAACATTCATCAGGAAGATCCAACGCCACGATCCATGGTCGGTGATCAAGCCGGCCAGCGCCGGCCCGATCACCGAAGACAAGCCGTAGACCGCACCTATCAACCCTTGATACTTGCCCCGTTCCTCGGGCGGGTACAGGTCGGCCACCGCCACCATGCTGTTGGCCATCATGATCCCGCCACCAGCCCCCTGTACGGCACGCCACCCGATGAGCTGCGTCATCGTGGCGCTCATGGCAGCGGGAATCGAGCCGGCGATGAAGATGACGAGGCCGAGGAGAAAGAAGACCCGGCGGCCGTACAGATCGGCCAGCCTGCCCGCAATCGGAATCACCACCGTTGAAGCGATCAAGTACGCCGTCGATGCCCACGTGTAGCGGTCGAAGCCTCCCAGGTCGGCCACGATGTGTGGCATCGCGGTCGCGAGGCTGGTCTGGCCCATCGCTGCCAGGAACATCGTCAACAGGACACCTGTGGTCGTCAGCCGCCGCTCCCTACTGGACAGGCGTACCGGCAGTTGGCCAGTCTCTCTATCGGTGTTCAGATTCGCACCCGTGTTCAATCCCGTATTCCCCGTGAGGATCCCAGTGTGATCCACGCGGGCCACCGACATCGGCGCGCACACACCAAGCGAACGATCACGAGCCGTTCGTTACATGCTAACCAGTGTAGACTCTGTACACACCACGGCTGTAATCCTCCCGATATTTTCCAGAACCATACCGAATCTTGACTCCACCGAATAATACGTTGCGATGGTAGTGGAATCCGGTGCTATCCATGGCAGAACACTCTCCTGGACGCTGGTTGCCTTCCCCAGTCCAAGAGACCGCCGCAATCGAGCGGCAGATTGCGGCAGGAGAGGATGCGGAAGTGGTGGAACGGGCGCAACGGGCGGCACTGTGGAAGGATCTGGAGATGCGGAGAGTGTTGCAGGGACATCTTTGGAGGCACGCGAGAAGTTGGAGCAGCGGGACCGGGAGCAGGCGGAGTTATGAGTGGAAGGTCGCCACACGGGCGTCGCGGACATAGCCGGCCGGCACGGAGCAGTACGACTTGACCGATGCCGACAGTCGGGTAATACGCAAGAACAGGCGGGCGGAGTATTAACAGGCCTACAACGCGCAGGCGACGGTGGATGCGGGGGACCGTTGATCGTGGGGCAGCGGGTGAGCCAGAACGCAAACAGTAGTTGGCGTCCGGAGTGGCGGCCATCCCGCCGGGACTGGGTCGCCCGGCGGTGGTGCTCGCCGACAACGGGTATGCGAACGAGGCGGAAGTGGAACCGGTGCAGGCCGGAGGAGTCAAGGTCTGCGTGTCGACGGGGCCGAGGGCCAGCGACGGCTGCATGACGATCGACCGCCGAAAGAGGCCCCGAAGAAGGACCCGAACAGGACTGGCTGCGGGGGAGGTGGCCGCGTAGATGGAGACCGACGAGGGGCGGCAACGGTACAGACTGAGGAAGCAGACGGTGGAGACGGGGTTCGGGATCATCAAGGCGGTGCAGGGATTCCGCAGTTTCCTGTTGCGCGGGGTCGAGCGGGTATGCACGGAGTGGACGCTGGTCACGCTGGCCTACAATAGCAACAAGCGTCTGCACACCCTCCGCCTGGTCCAGCAGCGCCAGGGCCGAGCGGGAAGCGGCAGTCGGTCAGGAAAACGGTCGCTGGAAGGGTGGATTGCGTCTCCGGGCCGACAGAATGTGGGGCTGCAGACCGCCCTGATTTCGCGTTCTGCCAACATGGAGCCGGTGAACTGCGGTGCCTCCCGATCGAGTTTCATATCCTCAGACATCCTGACCTCGATGGTAAGATCGTGAACCCGTGCCAGCGGTATGGTGTCGGCTGCGAAGGGTGCCTCAAGGTGGAGGCGGCAGCGGCTGCTAGTCCTGAGCCGTCGCCACGGCGGCCGTCCTGCGCAGGATTTCCAGGAACAGTATGCAGGGCAGCCAGCGCCTGATCCGCGCTGAGGTCCACGCCAGGGATGCGCCGGGGCAGTGCTTTGCGTTGCCACCGCACTGCACGCGCTGGGCGACTCAGGCCGCGCTCGCGAGGCCGGTCGGCTCGGCGCGCTGGCGGAACGACCGGGACCGAACGCAGCTGGCCGATCGGCCCATCGTCGGCGGTGGCGCAGGAGCACCGGGACGACCCGATCGGGACGGCCGTACCAAGGGAGCGTGGCAGCGTGTTCGCAGGAGCGACCGACCTGATTCCGGGTTCAAGAGCTTGTCGGAAACTCACATTTCCCACCAAGCCCTCGCCCCCACCGAAAGCCCTGTATGGCAGTGGTTTTCGGGCTACGATGGGCCCCTGACCTGTCCCGACGTCAGGATGTCTGAGGTGGTTCCACGATCGCCCGAAGCGGCAGTGCCTCGGATGTCCGCCAACTGCTGCCGAACAAGGGAAGGGGGGTGCGGGGTGCTCCGTCAATCACAAGCCTGTCGTCCGAGCGTGTCTGAAGAAGGGGCTTCCCGGTCCGAGCGTGAATGCGCACCGGCATGGCGGGAGCGGTCCATCGACCGTGGTAGGCGCCGGCGGCCAACGGAGATTCGTCGAGCCGGACTCGGGGAACCGTCGCAGGCTGCCGCACCTTGGGGCGTGACGAGTTGGCAACTCCCGGTGGACCCCGTGATATGCTACGCAAAGCGGGTGTGGCACCCGTCGGTGCGAGATGGCGGCTGAGCGGATCATCCGACAGGGCTTGGTGGCACCGGTAGCGGAACCGCCACCGGTGCCCCTGTCCGCGCCGGTGGTCTACCCCGATTCGGACGGTCGCTTCCTGCCAGAGAACCGCTATCAGGCGCGCGCCATCGTCAATCTGCGCCTCGCCTTCGACGATCACTTCCGGCCCGGCGCCAATGTCGTGGTGGAAGGCGACATGTTCATCTACTATCGCGAAGGCGACCCCAGCGCCAGTGTCGCACCGGACCTGTTCGTGGTGCTGGATCACGATATGGGGGAGCGGATGGTCTACAAGTTGTGGGAGGAGGGCAAGGTGCCGGACTTGGCGGTGGAGGTGGTCTCCCCCTCGAGCGAGGAACGCGACGAGCGCAAGAAACTCGCCCTGTACGAGAAGTTGGGGTTCGGCGAGTACTTCCTGTTCCAGCCGGATCGGAGTTACCCGGAGCCGCGTGTGAAGGGTTACCGGCTGCGCGGAGGAGCCTACGAGCGGGTCCGTCCGGAGCCGGGGGGCTGGTACAGCAGCCCGGCGTTGGGAGTGCAGTTGCGGGCGGAAGGAACCAACCTGCGGGTGCGCAGCGTGCGGACCGGCAAGGAGTACGCCTGGACGGAGGAGGTCGGCCCCCAGTTCGACTTGCTGCGGGATCGTGCGGAAGCGGCTGACAGGAGGGCGGAAGGGGAGGTCGAGGCGCGACGAGAGGCTGACAGGCGGGCGGAAGAGGAGGCCGAGGCGCGCCGAGCAGTTGAGGTCCGGCTTCAGGAATTGGAAGCTAGGCTGCGTCAGGCCCAAGACTGATGTTCTGTCACTCGTCGATTTCGCGAGAGGCGGACTGGCGATTGCGACGGGCACCGGCCACGGTCAGTTGGCCATGCGGGACTCGGTTTCCGTGTTGGTTCTCAAATTCAGACCCCCTGACCTCGAGGGTGAGATTGGGAACCCGTGCTAGCGGTATGGTGTCGGCTGCGAAGGGCGCCGCAAGGTGGAGGAGGTGTGACTGGCCCTGTGCCGTCGCGGCACAGTAGGCCGTGCTGCGCAGGATATCGAGGAGCAGTTTGCAGGGCAGCCAGCGCCTGATCCGCTATTGAGGTGCACGACAGGGATGTGCCGGGGCAGTACACTGCATTGCCGCTGGACTGCACACGCTGGGACGGCCGTACCAAGGGAGAGTGGCAGCGTGTTCGCAGGAGCGCTCGGCCTCATTTCGGGTTCACGATCTTGTCTGAGAATCATATCTTCTGCCAAGCCCTCGGCTCCACCGAAAGCCTTGTGTTTCAATGCTCTTCAGGCTACGATGGGCCTATGACCTGCCCCCGAAGTCAGGATGTCTGATCCTTGCGCCTCCCCGTCCCTAAGTCCGACAGTCTCCTATTCCCCGGCAGCAGGTCGTCGTGGACAGCCCCGCAGCCGGGACCGAAGGTATGGTAGTTCGCACGCGAGTGGAGGCAGGGCAGTAGAATGACCGGGGTAGTCCGTTCGGAAAGGCAGACCAGTTTCGATGTTGCGATTCGCTGAAGAAATCATGCTCCTGTTACTCGACGAGGAGCGTGGAGAGACGATCCCGCTCGCTCTTCCCCAGCAGACGTTCAACATGGTGCTGGCTGGCGCTGTGTTGATTGACCTTGCCTTGGATGACCGTATAGACACGGATCTCGAACGGCTCGTCCTGGTCGATTCGACGCCGCTGGACGACAAGATCCTCGATCCCACGTTGGCCGACATCGCGAGCGAATCCGATGTGCACAACATCGGTTACTGGGTCGAGCGCACGGCCCGGCGTGCCACCGAGATTTACGATGCCGCGATTGCGAGCCTGATGGAGCGAGGCATCATCGAGGACGATGTTCCTGGCGTCTTGCTACTCTCCCGCCAAGTAGCGCGTTCCCGCCGCTATCCGTCCATCGACGGCAAGTCCATGGACGATGTCCGATTGCGCGTCATGCGGATCCTGTTCGAGGACGACATACCGGACCCGCGGGATATAGCGATCATCTGCCTCGCCGATGCGTGCGGAATTCTCCGGACTATGCTCTCGCACTCAGAGCGGGCCCGGACTCGGGAACGGGTGGAGCTGCTGCGCAGAGCGGACTTGATCGGACGGGAGGTCACCGCAGCCATCCGCGAGCACGAACCCACTGAGGCCCCGTCCGTAGCGGCCCGTCCGCTGGGCGAGATACCACTGGCCAAGGGACTGCCCGTCATCGGAAACGCAGTTCCGATGGCTGGCGACCTGGCTGCCTTTCTCACAACGCAATATCTCAGTCTGGGCCCAGTATTTCGCGTGCGGGCCTTCCGTCGACAGTTCGTCGTTCTGGCTGGTCTGCAAGCCAACATATTCGCGACCGTCAAGGGCAGGGCCAATTTCCGTTCATACGAAACCTGGGTGAATTTCAATGCGGAATTCGGTTCGATGCGCTCACTCATCAGCATGGATGGTGCCGATCATCTGCGATTGAGAAAGATCCAGGCCAGGGGATATTCCCACCGACAGTTGGAGCGGCAGATGGGGGAAGCAATCGACGTTGTCCGCGAGGAGATCGATGGGTGGCCGACAGACCGGCCGATTGGAGGTCACTGGGCATTCCAGCGCATTGTTGCCGAACAGATCTCCCGGCTGATCGCCGGCGTGTCGTCTCGTGACTATCTCGACGATCTGACGATGTACTTTCCCACGCTGCTCAAAGCCCGCTTGACGCAACATCTTCCGGGACTGATGATGAAGCACCCACGCGTGCAACGTGCTCGCAGGCGGCTGAACGAACTATACCGCAAGGTTCTGGCCGACCACGAACCCGAGAATCGCGACGGCCGGGAGCCCGACATGATCGACGACCTGCTCGAGTTGCACCGTACGGATCCCGTATTCATGCCAGAAATCGATCTCGTTCTCTCGGTGTTGGGACCATTCTTTGCCGGCATCGACACTGCGGCCAACATCTGTGCCTTCATGCTCTACGAGACGCTGAAACGTCCGGACCTGCTCGAACGCATGACCGCCGAGGCGGATGCGCTCTTCGATGCCCCGGGAGAACCGACGGGCAAGCACCTGCGGTCCTTGGACATCACGCGGCGGGTCGCGATGGAAACGCTGCGTCTGCACCCGGTCGCTCCCGCGCTACCACGCACCGTGACCAACTCATTCGATTTCGAAGGCTATGCGATTCCGCCCGGCACCAGCGTGATTCTCGGAACCACGGTGCCGCACCGACTGCCGGACTGCTTTCCGGACCCAGAGCGGTTCGACATAGAGCGGTATACGACGGAACGAGCGGAGCACCGAGTTCCGGGGGCGTATGCTCCGTTCGGTCTGGGTACGCATCGCTGCCTCGGCAACGGATTCGCAGAATCGCAGATCGTACTCACGATGGCGACTATGCTGCGGGAGGTCGTGCCGACGCTCGACCCGCCCGACTATCGTCTGCGGGTCACTCAGGCACCCACCCCTCATCCTGCCGCCTCGTTCCGGTTCCGCCACGTGAGGCGGCGGAATGATCCCGCAGCACCAGTGTCCGTCCAAGAGCCGGACAAAGCAGAGATCTGACATGACGACACAGCCAACCATTCCCGATGGCGCCAACTCGATCACCGCAGAGTGGATGCAACAGGCGCTGAACTCGGATACCGAGTCCGAATCAGCGAACATCCGGGACATCGTCGTCGAGCCACTCGGCTCAGCGACCAATGCACTCGGCAACCTCGTGCGCTGTCATCTGACCAGCGGTGAAGGGTCGACAGCACCCTCCACCGTCATCGTCAAGCTGCCCACCCCCAACCGAGCAGCCTTCCGATTCGCCAAATGGCTGTCGCTGCACGAGCGGGAGTGCCTGTACTACAGCCGCCTTGCGGGGCAGTCAGGGATGCGGTCTCCATCTCTCTTCTACAGCGCATTCGAGGAAAAGACGCACCGATTCGTCCTGGTACTTGAGGATCTGCAGAACATGGAAGTGATTTCCCAGCTTGCCGGGGTCGGCGCTGGACGGGCGAGACTGGCCATCCGGGAAATCGGCGGACTGCACGGTCGCTTCTGGGGCGCGGCCAACGACCCGTCTCTGGCCGGCTGTTGCGAGGTCCATGGCCCGAAGTACCGGCGTTTCCTGCAGGTTGCCTATGTGGCCTGTCTGCCACTTGTGCTCGAACGCTTCAGCGACTGCATTCCGGCGGAATCCCGGTCCTTGGCCGAGGCTTTCGCCCCGGAGGTGAATACTCACTATGCGGCTGTCGCAGCCGGCCCAGCAACGTTGGTTCACGGTGACTACCGCAGCGAGAACCTGTTCTTCGGACCAAGCGACACGGACTTTGCCGTGATCGACTGGCAGGGTTGTGGTCTGGGCGCGGGCGTGCACGATATTGCGTATTTCCTGGGGACCAGCGTTACCGTCGACGTTCGCCGCGAGGTCGAGCGTGAAGCGCTGCAGGAATATCATGCCGTCCTATGCCGAATGGGCGTCAATGACTTCACATTCGATGATTGCTGGCGCAGTTACCGACAGAACATGCTCACCTCCCTCGTGCCATGCATTCTGGCATGCGGTGGGCTGGACATGCAGGACCAGCGGCTCCGAGACTTGGCGAGAGCGGGACTGAAACGCATTCTGACGGCAATCGAGGACCTGAATGCGAGAGAGTTCCTTCCTGCGCGTCGCGGACCTGTGAGCGGTGGCAACGCTCTCTGGACTCTGGCGAAGTGTGTGCACTGGACATACAGGTTCTCGCGGCGCGTGCGGATGAAGGCGAACGATCGAAGCCGCGGATGAATGATGCATGCGTTGCGCGGTACTGTGGTCCGATTTCGCACCAGCACCCAGGGGAACTCGTCGAGCTTCATATAGGTCGCACTGGTTCGACGGGGGCAAGGTCCGACGCACTCGCTCGCCGAGCTGGATGCAGTTCTCAGGCATGCGATCTCACCATCGCCTTTGAAGAGAAGGCGGTTGGCTAGCACCGAGGAGGCACAAGGAATCCTCAATGAATCGAGGTTGCCACCCACCCGACGTGATCAGGTGATGGACATGACGCTCATCGCACCATGTGGACTGAGGCCCGACTCTGGGTGGCGAACCGTGGAGCGGCTGCCCTGGACAGTGGTCCAAGGCAGCATGGACTCTCTGTGGCAGCACGACAACATCGAGTACCCACCGAACACCCGGAAGACCTTGAACATGACAAGCTGCCGGATGTGATGTTCCACGATGCCGGGCACAACTGGCCTGTCCTCATCGGTGCTGCCCCATCCCTCGGGCCGGGTTCTCCGGCGAGGCTGGCTCTGTCAGCGCGCTTCCGGCTTCCGGAAATCTCCGCAAGCACATCTGCGATGAGCGAACCACTCCGTCCGGGCATCAAACGCTCATTGCAGAGCGAGGCACAGACAATCCTGGATCGAGTTGCGTGACACTCGTCCCCCAAACGATAACAGGAGATACTGCATTACGTCGTCCTCAGGGCAGACCGGTTGATTCGGTGGAATACCACGCATGGGTCGATGGTCCGTGAACGACTGCTTCTGGACAGGAAGATGCAACTGATCGTAGCCACTGAGTCGCGTCCGCTCCCCACAACCCCGACACGAGCGTCGAAAGAGTGCAAGAACGGCCTCTGGAGTCAGCCTGCCCTGTGATCTTCCTGAACACGGCCTTGGTGCAAGTCAGGGACGAGGCTACGACCTGCAATGAGTCGCCGTGTCGGATCTGCGGCGATGGCACCAAGGGAACGTTGGGGCTCGGATTCAACAGTATCCGGGCGTCATCGCCGAGCTGCCAGAGCGAGGAATCCCATGCAGCCGTGACGTGGGTGTTGCAGACTGCTGGCCGGCGGCGGCGAACGCTGTCGATTCTCTTGGGCGGCGCGCATAGTGTCATGGGCTCCTGTCGATTGCAGACTACAAGGCCTGAGAACTGTTGGGAAGCTCTCGACGCGGCGACGACGGCGAAGCCATCCTGTCCGAACCTCGAGGAACGCCGACTCCCTTCAATGTCATCGCCAATAATCAAACAATTGTAAAACTATCAAGGTACTGCCAGCCCGTCATAACTCCTTTTGGACCAGCTTATTGATACTGCTCTGAGGCCCCATCCCATCCATCGATAGTACAGTTACGTAACACCAAGAGCATCCTGCCGATGGTATGATCCAAGATCGACAAAACCCATAAGGTTCAGGGTTCCACACAACCGGTCGCCCGGCAGAAACGACGTTCGTTCTGCTGGGCGGATGACTGTGCAAGAGAATTTTGATTGCAAGTAGTGGGTACAAGGCCCACGCTCCAAGCCATTCGCGCGGACCGATGTGCCGAGGCCATCGCAGCGATCGATACATCGTGATCTTGTACTGAGACTACGGCCGGGAAGATCATGCATAGACGTCTCAACTTCCCCAGTAGCCAGCGAGAGGTTGCGAACGGAACGGCGATTGATCCGCGCCATCCGACTGCAATGCGGATGATCGCAGCTGATCGCATGGAGCAACTCGCGGCATGTGTCGCTTCGCCCCGACTGCACGCGGTCGATCTCAACGGCGACACTCCCCTGCACGTCGCCGCACGAATGGGTCACCTCGGCTTGTGTGACCGGTTCTTGCGTGCTGGGGCCGATCACACGGCGCGGAACCACAAGCATCAAACACCTTTGGATATCGCACTGACAGAGGGACATCTTCCAGTCGCGAGGCTCCTTTATTCACAGGTAGGTGATTCTCGGACCGGGGCTCCACGCCAAGCACCTGCCGATGCTACGCATGAGGAGATCCAGCTCGGAGAGAAACGACAGGTGGTGCGACCAGTTCCCAACGAATCGATCACGCACGATCCGAGCAATGACCACACTGAACTTGAGGATCTGCTGCCATTCGAATCGGAGCCGAGCATCGAGCAGATCCCCGGTCATGTTGCTGATCAATCGCCGTCGGAATCGCATCTGGCTTGGGTCACGAACTCATCGACAGAGTTACGAGAAGAGGAAATGGATCAGGAGGTCGATCTGTCGCCATCACGAATTCGAGAATATCGCATCAATGGTGGAGATGAAGTCAGCGATTACCAAGACCACTCTCAGAACTTTCTCACGACGAAAAATCGTGGAAGGCGTCCGATAAAAAGATCCGTTCTACCATCGGATACTCGGCTTCGTATTGATTTTGATATCTGCCTGATCTGGGCCGACAGCATTCTCAGGAAGAGTTGGTATACGTCGGAAGACATCGACACTTTGATTTCGTTCTGCGAAGGGAATAGTACCCGTGATGAACTACGCTCCAATATGCGCTTGACACTGGAAGCGGCAGGTATACAGTGGTTCGATGGGGTCAGTGAGCTTGGTGATATCCTATGGGATAGCAGGTCGGATGTGTCCGCACAGGAACTGGCGGAGGCACTCGAAGCGACACTCTCGCGATCCACTTGCCTTCCAGGCACGAATCGATTTAATCTAGGAAAGTCCGACGAATTGCGCCGAACAAGTCCTGTCATACGAGCCAAGAAAGAACTTCAATTAGCAATTCTTGCCTCCGATCTGGCTGTACAGAATATCCTTCATTCGCTCGAAGAGGTTCTTGATGGAACACTCGATCCCAGTTTCGTGACCACAAAAACAATATTTAGTTCACGGCCTAAACATGCCGATACAGCTAAGTTCATTGAGGCATTCGAGACCTTGCGTCGTTGGAGAGTGGCGGGTCATTCTCTGTCTGACAGGCGTCTACAGAAAGCGTTAGAGGCCCTCGACACCCTCGGCCTTTCGCAGATGTTCTACCAATCCATGGTCAAGTCAATGGCCAAGAATAGGCGACATTTGGAAACATCTCTCAAACTTGATGGATTGGTGACGGCGTTCGAGGGTGCGATGGACGAGTTTCTAGTGGAGCACCTTGCATATGTACGTCGCTTTGCTTCTCGGAATGTTGAAGATGGTGAGGATTCCGAAGAGGTGTTTCAAGTGGCATTTATGGGCATGCAGCGTTCCAGTCATCGCTTTGACGTTAACCGTGATACCAAGTTCGCAGACTATTCCATGTTCTGGATGAAAAAGGCCATCAGCAGATGGCGCGAGAATGAAGGATCAATCATACGTATTCCCTCGCATCGACACTGGGATGTCATTGATCTTGAGCAAGCAAGACAGCGACTCGAAGCCAAACATGGTCACCCCCCGACAGTGGAGGATCTACGGTCCGAACTCGAATGGGATGAGACAAAAGTGAACGATATCATGCAAATTCCCCGCCAGCGTTACGAACTTGATGATATCGAAGGATTGCAGGGTGGAGTCTTGACACCTAGTCCCGAGGATGTTCTCTGCGACGCAGAGACGAAGCGGCTCGTTCTCGAAGCACTCGCAAGCCTGCCCGGGCGTCAAGCTGACGTGATTCGAATGCGCTTCGGGATTGACCGTGACGATGAGATGACGTTGCAAGAGATCGGGCAGATCTACGGGCTCACTCGTGAGCGCATTCGACAGATCGTGGCAAAGGGTATCAGCCGTCTTTCGAATTCAGAATTCATGTGCCACTTATGATATTGACCGCATGTCTGACCGCGAAGGCGTGCGCGATTCTCCAGCCCATGCGTCTCCCATGCTCAAGCCTCTTCGGGGACTGGACTCTGTCCCGGCGACGGCGCTGGAAGAACTGGGCGATGGCTTGATCGGGGCGTGAAGCACGGTGAAGATGCAGCTTGAATGGGAGGTTCCCAGGGGCCACGCGAGAGTTGTTGATGACGATAATGACATGGATGAACACGTCGTTGCGTCCGGGTGGTACCCCGAAGTCAAGCCGTCGCAGGTGTCCGCTGTGCTCAAGCACGAAGCCGAGGCCCTGCAGACAAACGTGAACCTGTGAAGATCCTCTTCGACCACGGAACTCCGGCCCCCCTTCGCAGGTGTCTGGCAGAACATCTTGTGGACAGGTCTGCGGAGAGTGGATGGGAGTTGCTGGAGAACGGGGAATTGATCCGCAGAGCCGAAGAGGAAGGGTATCAGATCATCGTGACCACGGATCAGAATATGCGTTACCCGCAGAACCTTGCCGGAAGAAGGGTGGCGCTCGTCGTGCGCATGGCTACGGCGTGGCCGCGGGTGCAGCGTCGAATCGACGAAATCCGGGCAGCGATCGACGAGGTGCGACCAGGGCGCGTTAGGGCAGTTCCGATCTGAGAGGCAATCACTGGTTCTAGGCGTACTTGACAGCCAGTTCCCGCAGCCGGGCCAGATGTCGGGGCACGGCCTTGAACGGGTCTTCCTGTGCTTCGTATTCCAGAGCCATGTAACCGCGGTAGCCCGCCTTCGCGAACAGTGCGACGATCCGCTCCCAGTCCGATGGCTCGTGGCGGCCCTGCTCGTCCCGGATATGGACCTTGAACTGCGAGTTCACGGCATGGGGCAGGCACATCTCTATCTGGCGGTACGGGTCCGTCCGGAAATTGCCCGTGTCCAGGTTGATGCCAACGTTCGGGTGGTCGACCGCCCGCACGATCTGCAGGATGCGCTCCGCCCGGGCCGTGATGCCTCCGTGGTTCTCCAGCCCCAGCACGACCCCGTGCCGTGCTGCATCGTCCGCTGTCCGCTTGAGAATCTCCGCCACCCACGTCGCCGCCTCGTCTTCGCTGCTCCCATCCGGAACCCGACCGCCGAAGATCCGGATGTGACTCGCACCGAGTCGATACGAGACATCGATCCAGTGCCGCAACCAAGCGGCCTCTCGCTGCTGATCGAACGGTTCCTTCCGACACAGATCGGTGCGGATCGCAATGCTCGGCAACTCGACAGCTGCCAGATACGCCTTTCTGCGCAATGCAGTCAGAAACGACCTCAGGTTGTCGCTGGGAAACCAGTACACCGTGGAGTCGAGGCCGTCCACGCCATTCTCGACGGCCATGTCGACGAGGTCCAGGTATGTCAGGGACCCCTCCCCCAGCGCCTCTCGAAACGAATAGGCGCAAATCGCTGTCTTCAATCGCGGCCCGCTGCCCGTCAGCTTGGGCGGCCCGGCCCGCAGGGCCGCGGGCAGGATCGGTACTGCGGAAACGAACCGTCGACGGGTGAGCATGGCTGCAATTATATCGTGTGGGCCAGTGCATCCGTGACGCCAGGCGGTCGGCCAGGATGCAACCTTCCTCGCCAGCAATCCGGGACCATCCAAAGCGATGAGTCCCTCCGCAGTTCGGGCACGAACCCGCTCGCGACACCGGGGCCGACCCGTATCATGGAACCAGTATGGACCTCTCGGGGCACCGCAAGCACTCGGTCATCTTCTGGATCGTCCTCGGTATCTGCCTGGTCGCCCTCGCCGTCGCCCTCAACATCGGCTGGCTGGTCGCCAATTGGCGCAGCGGGGTCGTGATGGGTCTCGGTGTGGTCGCCGGGCTTCTGCTCATCGCCGGGCTGGTCCTCAACACGGTGTTCCTGGTCCGCGAGATCCGCCGCAACGAGAAGCACGACGCCTTCATCAATGCTGTCACCCATGAACTGAAGACTCCGGTCGCCTCGATCAAGCTCTATCTGGAGACCCTGCGGTCGCGCGAGATCGGCGAAGATCGCCGACAGGAGTTCTTCGCCACCATGCTGGCCGACATGGCGCGGCTCGAAGGCACGATCGAGCAGGTCCTGCTCGCCGGCGCACTGGGTTCCCGTCGCACGGCGGTCCGCACCAGGATCAATCTTCTCGACCTAGTGCCAGACTGTGTGGAACGCCTCCGAAGAAGCCATCATCTTCCTGACGGGGTGCTCCGCTTCCGCAACCAGATGCCGACGGGAGAGTCGGCGATCGTCATGGGCAACGGCGAGGAACTGCGCGCTGCCGTATCGAACCTGATCGACAACTCCGTGAAGTACTCCGACGACCAGGCGGAGGTCTGCATCGAGGTCGCCAAGCACGGTGGCGAGACCGTCGCGATCAGCATCCGGGATAACGGCATCGGCATCGACCCCGACGAACTCAAACGGGTCTTCCGGCGCTTCTACCGCATTCCTGGCACACTCCGCTCCAAGGGCACCGGCCTGGGACTCTATATCGTCCGGACGGTCGCCAGCAAACATGGCGGCAGGGCCATCGCCCACAGTGAAGGCAAGGGCCGTGGCAGCACCTTCACGATCGAACTGCCACTGCTGGCGGCAGCATGAAGCGGGTCCTGATCGTCGAGGACGAGTCCCATCTCGCCAAGGGCCTGCAGTTCAACCTGGAGGCCGAGGGGTTCGCCACCCATATCGCCGAAACCGGTGAAGGCGCACTCCAGACCGTCCGGGCCGGACCGCCGTTCCACGCGCTGCTGGTTGACGTCATGCTCCCGGGTATCGACGGGTTCGCGGTGGTCCGCGAACTCCGGTCGCGAGGATGCTACGTCCCGATCATGATGCTGACGGCGAGGAAGAGGCCCGAGGATATCGTTGAAGGACTGTCCGCCGGTGCCGACGACTATCTCCCCAAGCCATTCGATCTGGCCGTTCTGCTGGCCCGCATGCGAGGCTTGCTCCGGCGTCACAGCTGGAGTTCAGGCGGGCCGGACCCGCAGGTGCCGGAAATCTACGAGTTCAACGGACGCAAGGTCGACTTCTCCAAGCAGCAGTTGACGATCGGCAGCACGGCCCAGGAACTGACGTTGATGGAAGCCAAGCTCCTGCACCATCTGATCGCGCATGAGGGCCGGAACGTTTCCCGCAAGAGCCTGCTGGAGGAAGTATGGGGCGTCAGAGAGGACACTGACACCCGCGCGATCGACAACTTCATCGTTCGTCTGCGCCGCTTGATCGAGCCGGAACCCGGCAAGCCTCGGCACCTGCTGACCGTGCGCGGAGTGGGTTACCGGTTCGTGGCCGAGCCCGGCCCCGGGCTCAGTCGTCGTCTGTCGGGAGCGGCAGCGAGGCGGTTTCGCCGTCCGTGATGCCGACAGCCCAACGAAACGCTTCCTGCCACATCCTCTGGATGCCGGGGTTGTCCCAGACCTCGTCGCGATGCCCCAGCACGGTCGAGAAGACCCGCCCGTTGCCGAACTCACGAACCCACGCCAACGCGAAGTCCTTGTCGGTCCGCTGAACCCCGTCCCTGGACAGGTCCACGCTGGCAGGATCCATGCTCATGAGCACGCGCACCTTGTCCCGGGAATAGCGGTCGAGCTGGTAAATCTCGTCGGTGATCTCGAAACTCTCCGGGAAATGGCGCGTGATCGGGTGCGTCCTGTCCTCGACGCGGACGCGAACCTTCTGGTGCCATGGATGGTTGACGAACGCGCCACCGATCATGTCGATGTACTCGGGCCAACTGCTGCGGAAGGAGTCGGTGCCGCTATGAGCGACCAGAATCGCCTTGCCATCCTCCTTGACGAATCGCATCAGATCCGCCTTCTGTTCATCACCGAGTTCCAGGTCACCCTGCGTATAGAACATCACGGCATCGAAATAGTCGAGATTCTTGCGGTTGCCCCGCAGCTTCTGCTTGCTGACAAGTTCCATGTCCGTTCGGAACCGGACATCGAACAGGCCCGTGCGCTCCCCGATCTTGGCCATGGTGAACATGGCATGCGACACCGAGTCGTGGGCAAAGAAATCCGAACCGCCCAGGAACAGCAGGTGCATCCTCTCGCTGTCCTGCGCGTTGGCGACGGCCGGGACGACCAGCAGGGGCACGGCAAGAACCGCCGACGAAATCGATCTCGCGAATCTCATGGCGGTTAGTTTCGCACAATCGGCACTACAGCCGATTGATCAGGGTCGCCACGTAAGCGGCACCAAAGCCGTTGTCGATATTGACGACAGCGACGTTGCTTGCACAGGAATTCAGCATCCCGAGCAATGCGGACAGACCGTTGAAGCTCGCCCCGTACCCGACGCTGGTGGGAACGGCAATCACCGGTACCGACACCAAACCACCCAGCGCGCTGGGAAGCGCGCCCTCCATGCCGGCGCAGCAGATCGCCACACGGGCTGACTGGATCTGGTCCATCCTCGACAGGAGACGGTGGATGCCGGCGACACCCACGTCGTAAATCTCGTCGACCTCATTGCCCATCACCTCGGCCGTAACGCGAGCCTCCTCGGCAACCGGAATGTCGCTGGTGCCGGCACAGATCACCGCGATCCTCCCGCTGCCGAGGATCTTCCGGTCTCCCTGCACGCGGATCGCACCGGATCGGCTGAAGTACTCCGCGGCCCCGTCAATCTCGCGGACGGCATCGAACATCGCCTCGTTCGCCCTGGTGACGAGCAGGTTCGGCGACCGTCCGAGCAGGTTTCCGGCGATCGCCCGCACTTCCTCTACGGTTTTCCCCTGCCCCAGAATCACTTCGGGCATGCCATGCCGCAGTGCCCGATGGTGGTCGACCTTGGCGAATCCGAGATCCTCGAACGGCATGTGGCGCATTTCGCTGACGGCACGATCAATGTCGCACTGTCCGTGTTGCACCTCTTCGAGGAGCGCGCGAAGCCGGGATTCGTTCATGGTCTGGCTTTCGTGGGAACGTACCTGCCGATTTCGAGCACCGGGTCCGGCCCCATGCCGGGAGGAGTGTCGATAACCTGCACCACCTCCCGTTCGTCCACCGATACGATCCAGATCTGGTCCTCGTCCTGCACGCCCGCAAACGCATAGGTTCCATCGGCGGAAAGGGAGATGGAGAGCGGAGCACCCCCGAGGGGAATCTGCGCCACTTCCTTCCTGCTGGCGATGTCGGCGATGCCAACCGCCTTGCCGTGCTGGAGCGAGTACACGAGGAACGCCTCATCGGGAGTGGCCACGATCCGATTGACTCCGGCACCCGTTGCGATCGAACCGACGTTCCTCTTCGTCGCGGTGTCAATGATGTCGATCCGGCCTTCGTCCCGGCAGGTCACCCAGAGAACGCTGCCGTCTCTGGACAGCAGACTGCCCTGCGGGCCCCGACCGACCTCAATCAGCTTCAATGCACCTGTCACGGTATGCACGGTCCCGACGGTGGAACTGGCGGTATTCGACACGTAACCCCAGACACCGTCCTTGCCGAACGTGACCATGTGCGGGTCCACGCCACCGCTGTCGAAGTCCTTGATCACCGCCCGGGCATCCAGATCCACCAGCACGATGCGATCCGGGTTCTCCGACGTCACGAGCGCCCTGCTGGAGTTCGGATCCAGCGCAATGCCGTGGGGCCTGTGGAACTTGCCCATCGGCACGATCCCGACACGTCTCCCTGCCTCAATGTCGATGACGGAAATCGTGTTGCCCCCGGGCCCGTCGTAGTCCATCCAGAGCACACCGTTGTCCGAGACATAGGCATGGCGGCCGTCCGGCGACACCACCACCTCGTGCGGGGTCTCGCCGACAAGGACCGCTCCCAACCTCTCTCCTGAAGACGAATAGAATCCGACGGAATCGTTCTTCTTCTCGACAACGAGCAGATCCGCTCTCTGTGCAGCAACAGTGCTACCCGTCAATCCTGCCAGCAGTGCCGCCAACATCGCGTCCCGAACGAACATTCCCGCATCCTCCCGATCGTTTCGACTTGCAGCGACCGAGGATTTGATTGTACCGTGGAAGCTATGGCTAACAGTCTGAACAAAGTGATGCTGATCGGCAATCTGGGAAAGGATGCCGAGACGCGACATACGCCGAGCGGTACTGCGGTCACCAACTTTACCCTTGCCACGACCTACCGCAGCAAGGATCAGAATTCGGGAGAGTGGAAGGAGCGGACCGACTGGCATGATGTGGTCCTGTGGCGAGGGGACCGGGTGGCGAACTACCTGAAAAAGGGCAAGAAGGTCTTCGTGGAGGGTCGGCTGCAGACACGCTCGTGGGAGGACCAGCAGGGCAACAAGCGCTACCGCACCGAGGTTATCTGTGATCCCATCGGCCTCATGTTGCTGGGCGGACGCGAAGGCGGTTCCGAATACGGCAGCGGACAGGGAGGATACGGTGCGGGTGCGAGCCGCGAGAGTGCCGGAGCGGACAGAGGACCCGAACCCACTCCGGTCAGCCCGTCAGGATCCGGGCAGACAGGGGGGTCGGAGTCGTCCGCCGGCGGCAACGACAGTTCCTGGTCGTCGGGTACACCGGACGACGACATCCCGTTCTAACCGTGAGATACGGTCCGGGCTCAAGCCGGTGAGGGCTGCCCTTCATCCAAACCCGGAAGGCCGCCGGTGGGGATCTCGGGCTCGACCGGCTCGGCCGCACCCGGCCCACCCACGTCATTGTCATCGGGACCCGGGATCGCCAGAGGCTCCAACTCGCGCCCTTCCAGCAGTTCAATGACCTCTTTGCCAGCCAGGACCTCCCGCTCCAGCAGGGCCTCGGCGATGCTCTTGAGGCCGTCGGCATAGTCCTGAATCAGCTTCTTGGCCCGGCTGTAGCTCTCCGAGACGATCGCCTGCACTTCGGCATCGATCCGGATCGCGGTCGCTTCGGAATAGTTGCGCTGCTGCGTGATCTCTCGACCCAGGAAGACCTCCTCTTCCTTCTTGCCGAACGTGAGCGGTCCCAGTCGGCTCATGCCCCACTCGCAGACCATCTGCCTCGCAAGGTCCGTGGCCCGTTCGAGATCGTTGCCCGCACCGGTGGTCATGTGGTCCATGAAGAGTTCCTCGGCGATGCGGCCCCCCATCAGGATGGCGAGCTGGTCGCAGAGGTAGGCTCGCGTGTAGGTGTGCTTGTCGTCGACCGGCAACTGCATCGTGACCCCCAGGGCCTGCCCCCGTGGAATGATGGTCACCTTGTGCAGCGGATCCGCCTGTTCCAGCAGCGCCGCCACGACAGCGTGCCCGGCCTCGTGATACGCCGTGTTCTTCTTCTCGTCATCGCGCAGGATCATCGAGCGCCGCTCGGCCCCCATCATCACCTTGTCCTTCGCCAGCTCGAAGTCGCTCATGGTGACCACTTTCCGGTTCTGGCGGGCGGCAAACAGCGCCGCCTCATTGGCCAGATTCGCCAGGTCCGCCCCGGAAAACCCGGGAGTTCCGCGCGCCAGCACCATCAGGTCCACGTCCCTCGCCAGCGGGACCTTGACGGTATGGACCTGCAGGATGCCCTGGCGGCCGCGCACGTCAGGCCGGGAAACAACCACGCGCCGGTCGAACCGTCCGGGCCGCAGCAGCGCGGGATCCAGAACATCCGGGCGATTCGTCGCCGCCATCAGGATGACGCCTTCGTTGGAATCGAAGCCGTCCATCTCGACCAGCAACTGGTTGAGGGTCTGCTCCCGCTCGTCGTGCCCGCCACCGAGGCCCGCGCCGCGATGGCGGCCCACCGCATCGATCTCATCGATGAACACGATGCATGGAGCGCTCTTCTTGCCCTGTTCGAAGAGGTCGCGGACACGGCTAGCCCCGACCCCGACGAACATCTCGACGAAATCGGACCCGGAAATCGAGAAGAACGGGACGTTGGCCTCACCGGCGACGGCCCTCGCCAGCAGCGTCTTCCCCGTACCCGGCGGGCCCACCAGCAGCACGCCCTTCGGGATGCGCCCACCGAGCTTCTGGAACTTCAGGGGCTCCTTGAGGAACTCGATGATCTCCTGCAATTCCTCCTTGGCCTCGTTCACGCCAGCCACATCCTTGAACGTGACCTTCTTCTGCTGCGCGGTCAGCAGCCGCGCCCGGCTCTTGCCGAAGCTCAGGGCACGGTTCCCCCCCGCCTGCAGCTGGCGCATCATGAAGATCCAGAAAAAGACGATCAGGATCAGTGGCGAGACGCGCCAGAAGACCGACCAGAAACCGAGCGATGCCTGATCCTCGACGTTGACGGTAACTCCCTGGTCGGTGAGCAGGTCGAAGACCTTGGGATAGTCGGCCGGAATAGTCGTCTGGAACTTGCCGGAAGTCGACTCGCCCTCGATCTTCTGCCCGGCCGCAGTGACTTCGCGGATGTTGCCCTGCTCGACATCATCCATGAAGTCGCTGAAGCTGACCGTCGTGACCTTCTCGCCCGTCTTGGCGTTGACCGCTTTCCAGAGCAGGACCGCGGTGCACAGCATGACGATCCAGAAAACTGCGGTCTTGAAAGTAGTATTCACTTTCTCAGTACCTTCTTCCGCGTATACCCGCTATCCGTTAAGACGCATTCGGGATTGTTTTCGATACACCATCGACGCCAGAATGAGCCACTACATCCAGGGCGAGGATACGCCGCGTCGCCGAAGTGGGCGACAGTCCGTGCGCCGGGCCGAACTCCCAGGCCCAGACGATCTGCTCATCGGACGCGATGACAACCGGCCATCCGGTCCGTCGCCACGCACTGACGCGCGCATCATGGAACAGATCCTTGAGCTTTCGCGACGATTCCTGTCCGGCAGGACGATACCGGTCACCGGCCCTCCAGTTCCTCAGTCGAAGCCCCCTCGGGACACGATCCCAGTCAATGAATGCGGAATTGCCATCATTGTACAGGACTTGAGCTTCCGGAACGGTCAGCACGCGAACACGAACCGAACCGCCCGGCACGAACGCACGCCCTGGAACCGGCAACGGCACCTCGTAACCGCAGTCGACATCGCAGTTTCTCGGGGCGAACCGAATGGTGTCGAAGGAACGCTCGACCCGCAACCCCGGAGGGTCCACGGATCCCGATCCGACTGGCGAAGCGATGAGCGCCCGGACGGCTTCGATGTGGCGGAAACTCGCACCTCCAGCCCGCAGGGAGGGGAGGGCAAGGATTGCACCGATCAGGCGCCGCTGTTCCGCAGCACGGAGCGGACGCGCCAGACCGGCGTCGAGCAGCATGGCACCCGCCGTTTCCCGGACGCAGCGATCCATCAACTGCCGGACTCGATCCTTCCAGAAATCCTCCTCCTCGACAGCCCAGTCGGCCGTGTTGGCGAGAATCGTCTCGATGTTCGCGTTCCAGTCCCGGGCCAGCACGGGAAGCAGCCCATGTCGCAGGCGGTTCCGTGCGAAAGCAGGATCCGCGTTGCTGGCATCCTCCCGCCAACTGAGACCGGATGTCCGCAGGTAGGCCAGCACCTCGTCTCTTGAGACATCCAGCATGGGCCGTACGATTCCCGGACCTCGCACGGGACGAATCGCACTGAGGCCGCGGCCACCGCCACCTCGCAGGAGGCGGAAGAGCACGGTCTCCGCCTGGTCGGAGCGCGTGTGCGCGGTGGCGACAACATCGACGACATTGTCGGAAAGGAGTTGGCGGAAGAACTCATAGCGGCAGCGCCGGCCAGCCTGTTCGATGTTCCTGCCCGCGACGCGAGCATCGGCTGCAACATCGTCGTGACGGACGAAGACGGAATGGTCGCGGCCCGCCGCAACGCTGCGGACAAACTCCTCGTCAAGATCGGACTCGGTTCCCCGAAGAGAGTGATTCAGGTGGATGACGGCGAGGGGACGCTCGGGATACAGTTCTCGCAGTGCATGGAGCAGGGCAACGGAATCGGCCCCGCCGGACACCGCGACGCCCACGCGAGCACAACCGTCGAACATTCCGTGACGCTCGACCCTCTTCGCAATCTTCGCGAGCACAGTCTCAATGTAGGCGAAAGCGGCAGGTTGGCACCGGGACCGTGTCCCGACAGCCGCGAATCGTCCCGGTGGACACGTTCTCGGAGCGCACGGACCGCGAGGCTGTAGCGCGGCACGCCGGGAAGCGTCCCGCAAGGTATACGCTCTAAGGTAGATGAGGCTGCTCGTTCCGCTAGCACTGACCTTCACGATCACCGGGTCGGCGGAGTCCGTTGCGGTTTGCGGTTCCGTTCCCGTCTACAGTCCCTGCGAGATTCGCGTCACGGTCCCCGCAGAAGAGATTCGGGGCGACCCGAACCCGTTCTCCGGTATCGAGATCCGGGCCGAGTTCCGGTCCCCCAAGGGCGGAAGGACGAAGGTCATGCCGGCGTTCTGGGACGGAGAGCGGAACTTCAGGCTCCGGTTCTCGCCGGACTTCGAGGGCCGCTGGGACTTCCGGATCATCTCGAACATCGAGCCGCTGAACGGGTCAACCGGCAGCTTCCAGGCCGTCGCGGCACAGACTCCGGGATTCATCGAGGTCTTCAACACACGCTACTTCAAGTACCCGCTCACCAACACACCGCATTTCTGGATGGGAGACACGGTCCTGCGGCTGGGATCCATGCACTGGGACCGGTTCCGCGCGCTCGCCGACCGCCGCGCGGACCAGGGATTCACCCACATGCGGGTTTCGGTCCTCGGAGCACCGGAAGAACGGCTGGATGCCTTCCCGAGCCCTACGGAGCCGCAACTCGAGCATTTCCGGGATCTCGACCGAAAGATCGCATATCTGCACGACCTCGGTCTCGTGACCGATATCGTTGTCGCCCCGTCCGGGGAGGATCTGGAACGCCTGTTCCCGCGTCGGCGGCAACGGGACCGATTCGTCCGCTACATTTGCGCCCGGTACGCAGCCTACAGCGTGACCTGGCAGATGCTCCTGCAGTGGGAGAGCCACGATTCGGGCGCGAGACTGGCCGCCGATCTGGCCGCCGCGGTCGCTCAGCACGATCCCTACGCGCATCCGAAGTCCACCGGAGCCATGGTGACGTCCGCACCACTGGCCGAAGACGGCTGGCAGGACTACATCACACAGAACCGGGTGAGCCCGTCACTGGCCTCGATCGAGTACGAGAGACAGAGGGCACCCTTCGTCAACATCGGTGTCGGCGCCGGGGCCAGTGTCGAAGGGGCCCGTCGCGACGCCTGGACAGCCTCCACCCGAGGGCACTACGTGACTCTTGCGGACTCGGAGGGATCTCCAGATTCGCGACCGGCGGACATGCTCACGCACCTTGCGCAGTTCTTCGCGCAGTCAAGATACTTCGACCTGCAGCCCCACTACCGGGTCGTCGGCGGGTCGGCTCTGGCGCTGCAAAGGGTACCCGACCGGGAGGAGCGACCGGTCGGAATCGAGTACATCGTCTATGCGGAGCGTCCGGGCCTGATCGAACTGGTGGTGCCGAAGCACGAATACTCTGTCAGTTGGTACAACCCGGCGGACGGGGCTTGGTTCGACCAGAAGAGGAAATTCAAGGGCGACCGATACCGTTCGCGGACTCCGGACGACGAGCGCGACTGGGTGCTGTACATCCGACGCGAGGGCAGGAAGCAGAGCCTCAACAGCTCATTCATCCTGGAATCCAAGACGCCGCGGTTCCGGAACGTGGAATACTCCTCATCGGAGCTTCCGTTCGAGATCCAGTTGCCCGAAGGAAGCGAGGTCCAGACCGCTCGGGAGCACGAATTCAACGCAACGCTGACGAAAAACACGATCGCGGCCAAGCGGATGCTGTGGCTCTGGACGGGCGAGGTGGCCGGGTCGGGACGAGGGTCGCGGGTCCTGGGCACAACCCAGTCGGGTCGATTCGCCATTCCGGCGCGGCTGGCGTCCTCCTATCCGGCCACTCTGTCCGTACGAGTGACCGGTCTTGATGGTGCCGGCCGCCTGTTCGAGGCCTTCCGTCCCTACACACTGATACCTCCCGAGTAACCCCAGTAACCGGGGGAGAGCCCGGGCAGGATCGGTCGAGCGATGACCTGGTGGATCCTGTGTTCACCAGTGATGTGCAAGACCATAGGCCATCAAGGCAGCCGTGGTAGCATCAGTGCGTGTACCACGCAGGTACTCAAGTCGCGCCGTGCGATGGCCGTGCGAAGCCGCACCATCCACGGAATGACCTGAGTACGGAGGGAACTGACCCTGCCAGTAGTGGCAGCGATCGAAGCGCTCCCGAGCGGAATCGCTTACGCCCCGAAGACCGCGCCGCTCACAACTGGTACCGCTTTGTTCTTTCGTTCCCGTCGCACCTCGTGCGCGACTACTTGGCCAAGTTCAGAGTTAATTCGTCGCAACGGGTGCTGGATCCCTTTTGTGGCACGGGAACGACGTTGGTGGAATGCAAGAAGCTTGGCATTGCCAGCGTCGGGATCGAGCGGAACCCGATGGCCAGGTTCGCGAGCCGCACCAAACTTGACTGGAACATCGATCCTGACTCCCTCGTCTCCCATGCGAATCATATCGCCGACAGGGTCCTTGATCGGTTGCGAAAGCAAGGCATCGACGACATCCGATTGGGTCCGCTGTTCGACGCCACTGACTATCGGCGCAACAACCTCCAGACACTCTCCCCAGATCGCCTGAGACTGCTGTTGAAGGACTCGATTAGCCCTCTGCCACTTCACAAGACGCTAGTGTTGCTGGATGCTCTGGAGCGGAACCGCAATGACAAGCTGTACGGACATGAGCGGCTCGCTCTCGCGGCGGCCCTCGTTTCAGAAATCAGCAATCTGCGTTTCGGGCCAGAGGTGGGTGTCGGTCGGGTCCAAGACGACGCACCGGTAGTCGGTCCTTGGCTACAGCGCGTCCGAGCTATGGCGACTGACATCACCTCATTGCAAGGAACTGCCAAGACGGAAGCCATGGTTCACCTTGCAGATGCACGTCAATTGGAGGAGTTCCTGGAGCCATCATCCATCGACGCTGTCATTACCTCGCCTCCCTATCCAAACGAGAAAGACTACACCCGGACGACTCGACTCGAAAGTGTTCTGCTGGGATTCGTCCGAGACAAGCAGGAGCTCCGGGGCTTGAAGCAGGAACTCGTCCGCTCCAACACGCGGAACGTTTACAAGGCGGATGACGATGACGAACTTGTCGCTGGAAACAAGAGGATTCAGCGGATCGCTCGGCTCATTGAGGAACGCAGAATCGAGCAAGGAAAGACATCGGGTTTCGAACGCCAGTACGCACGAGTCACGAAGCTCTACTTCGGCGGCATGATGCGACATCTGGATGGACTCAAGAGGAGCCTGCGTCCCAGAGCTGAGCTGGCGTACGTGGTCGGAGATCAGGCATCATATCTGCGAGTCATGATCCGGACCGGGCAGATTCTGGGCGAACTTGCCGAATCGCTCGGCTACGAGTTGACGGGTATCGATCTGTTCAGGACACGGATGGCAACCGCAAGTCGGCAGCAGGTACGTGAAGAGGTTGTTCGGCTACGGTGGCCAGGGTAAGGCGGTGAAGTGTAGGCCCAGGTGACCGTCCACCATGTCACGGGCGAGCTCATATGTCGCGATTCTTGAGAACCGTGTTGGCCGACCGATCGCAGAACGAAAGGTAGTTGCCCAACATAGCCAGCGGACGCAGGGATGACCTTCATCGTCCGGCGAAGTGACGAATCAACCTGTCTCTCTGCGTCCATAGGATGCGTTCGTTTCGCGCATGAAGCTGTCCTGATTCAACGCCTGATCGACGGTGTAGGTAGAACCCGTCACAACCAGGACTTCGTCTTTCTCGAGAGAATCGAGCTCCTGACGGTATGCTTCACGTGGGTTGGCAACGACCCTGACGCGTCCGAAGTGACCCGCGATCTCCGGTCCAATCTCGGATGCGTCTCGCCCCTTGTAAGAGGCCGAGGTCACGGTGAAGGAACTGGCCAACGCAAACAACGGCCGCAGCACGCTCAGCGCATTCCTGCCGCTCGTCAATCCCACCACATAGCGGAAGCGCTTTCCGGGAAACTCAGCCCGGAGCTTCGTAGCCAGCGCGGCTGTCTTCTCCGCGTTGTGGGCCACATCCGCAACAACCGCTTCACGGACCACGGTGAAACGTCCCGGCAAAGCGCGGTGAACATCGCCAACCACATCCTCAACTGTCCGCTCGGGCGAGAAGTACCGAACGATTCTGGCGGCGAGGGCCAGGTTACGGACCACGAACGCCGGAGTCCCCGACGGAAGGCACCGGGCAACTTCCTGAAGGTCTTCCGAGTCCACCGGGCAGACCTCCGCTCCTTGGCTGCGAGCTGTCTCCACCACGAACCGCAGCGCATCCCCTTGCGCCGCAGTGAAGAAAGGGACTCCCTTCCGAGCCACTCCGGCTTTCTCGAGCGCGCGTTGCCAGAGCTCCGCACCGAGCGTCCGCGGATGGTCCATGCCCACGTCGGTGACGACACTGGCCCTCACGTCCAAGGCCATCAGGTGGGTGTACCGGCCGCCAACGCCGGACTCCATCGCCGCCCATTCAACGCCATGCCGTTCGAACAGGAACAGAGCAAGCAGAATTCCCAGTTGCGCGAAACTCAGAACCTCGTTCCCAGGCTTGGCGGCCAACCGATTCTGATACGGAAGCAGTCGGCTGCGATAGATCTCTACGATCTCCGCGCGCTCCGCCTGGCGGCCTTCGACATGGATGCGCTCGGCGTAGTCGAAGACATGGGGTCCGGTCCAGGAACCGGACGGGCCAGCGAAACCCAACGCCTGCTCAAGAGCAGAACATACCGTACCCTTGCCATTGGTGCCCGAAACATGGATCAGCCTGGTCGGATGCCCGGAGGGCCAGGCATCCCGGACAGCCTGTCGTAACTGATCGATACCACGCCGCTTTCCCATGGCCCACTCGGGGTGGTAAATCTCGTCGAGGGTTGTCAGATAGGCGGGATCGAATTTTCCGGGCAAGACTGATCCACTCCTTCCACGCGTCCAGTGGGTGCCAACGAAAGAGCACGCTCGCGACTCAAATCGGGAAGCGGACGACCGTCACGGGCTCCATTTCGCGAAGACTCTCTGGGAGTATACCCGGCAGCCATGCTTGGGGCGCAGGTGCCCTGATTCGCCACAGCCCGGCCTTGAAGTTCTCACGAGGGAAGCCCTGCCGCCCGGTTCCCGCAAGCAGGTTCCGATCGCGAGCCGAACCCGCCAAGCCGAGATGTCCACTCTGTTGCGAATGCGCCTACTATAAGGCTCGTGACTGGGCCGGAGCATGGGTTAACAATGCGGCGTCGGGAGTTCATCGCGGCCGCGGGAGGAACGGCAATGGCAGTCTCCAATCGATGCGCCACCCTCACGCAGCATCGAGACCAGACGAGCGCTGACGAGTGGGAACTGGCCGATGTCAGCGTGGAGGAACTCCGGGCGGGTCTGGACGCGGGCCGCTGGACTGTTCGTTCCCTGACCGAGGCGTACCTGGAACGCATCAATGCCATCGACAGGGCTGGACCGGCCCTGAACTCCGTGATCGAACTCAACCCTGATTCACTCGACGAGGCTGACCGGCTTGATACCGAGTTGCGGCAAGGCAAGATGCGGGGTCCGCTCCACGGAGTTCCGACCATGCTCAAGGACAACATCGCTACAGCGGATGGAATGCAGACCACGGCCGGCTCGCTTTCCCTGTTGGGAGCGGGGGCTCCGCAAGACGCGGGAGTGGCGGCACGGCTGCGGGCTGGTGGCGCACTGCTGATCGCCAAGACCAATCTCAGCGAGTGGGCGAACTTCCGCTCCCGGCGATCGACCAGCGGATGGAGCGGGCGCGGCGGACTGACACGGAATCCCCACGTTCTGCGGCGCAATCCCTGCGGGTCAAGTTCCGGCTCGGGCGTGGCTGTGTCCGCCGGCATCGCTCCTCTCGCAGTCGGTACCGAGACCAACGGCTCGATCGTCTGCCCGGCATCGATCAACGGAATCGTTGGCATCAAGCCCACCGTCGGCTTGGTGAGCCGGTCCGGAATCGTCCCGATCTCCCAGACGCAGGACACGGCGGGCCCAATGGCCCGGACGGTCGCCGACGCCGCGGTCTTGCTGGGCGTGCTCGTCGGGCCGGACCCCGATGACCCCGCCACGCAGGAATCCGAGGGGCAGTATCGCGGTGACTATACGCAGTTTCTCGACACCGACGGGCTGCAGGGAGCGCGGGTCGGTGTGCTCAGGGAGTACTGGGGACACCACCGCGGGATCGATGCCATTCTTGACGGCTCGGTCGCTGTGATGCGCGATGCCGGAGCGGAACTGATCGAAATCGAAGAACTGCCGGGAATCGGCACGACAGGCCGGCCCAGCCGCGAACTGATGCTGTACGAGTTCAAGGCTGGCCTCAATCGCTATCTGGCCGACCTCGATCCCGACGCCGCCGTGCGCACGCTGGCCGACGTGATTCGCTTCAACGAGGAATACCGGGATGAGGAGATGCCGTACTTCGGTCAGGACATCCTGATGGCGGCCAAAGACAAGGGTCCGCTGACCGAACGAGCCTACCTTGATGCAGTCGCGCAGAGTCGGGACATCGCGCGCATGTCGATCGACAGCACCGCCGAAGAGCACTCCCTGGACGCCTTCTTTGCACCCACAACCGGTCCTGCCTGGTTAACGGACCTTGTGCACGGGGACTGCTCCTCCTTCAGTGGATGCTCTTCCGCCGCGGCCCGGGCCGGCTACCCGCACGTGACGGTACCCGGCGGCTCCCTGTTCGGCCTACCGGTCGGCGTTTCTTTCTTCGGGCGCGCCTGGTCGGAGCCACGCCTGATTGCGCTGGCGCACGCGTACGAGCGGGCTACGATGCACCGCCAATCCCCCCGGTTCCTGACCGAGCGACAGCCTAATCCGACGTGACCCAGATGGGAGAGGACCACGCCACATTGCCGTCATTCTGCTGAACCCGCACGTAGTAGTAGTCCTCGCCGGCATCCTTGTCCGCATCCTCAAACGTGAACTCCACGTCCTGAGGGAGTTTCTGGCTCGTGTACACGAACTCCTGATTCTTGATGATGTCGATCTGCCGGATGGGGCTCGTACCGAGAATCCTGACCGTGAGCCGGAACGGGCCGTCCACGTTGACGATGTCACCCTGCAAGCTCTCCTTCCCGTTCGCCTCCAGACGATAGTCGAGAACGATATTGTCCGTCGCGCCGTAGTTGTGGCGCTGCTTCATCGCAGCCAGCAGACCTTCTCGGGTGAATTCCTCGGCAATCGTACAGGCATACGAATAATGCGTGGAAAGGTGGTCGGACGCCACCTGGACTCCCAGCTTGTAGCCCTTCGCCCAAGCATTCCAGACATAGCCGGCGGGCTCGAATCCGCCAGCCTGGGTGGACGGCCGTTCGCGGTGAGCGGCCAGCGGCGCGCCCTCGTACTCCGCGGAGACCCGGTCGCCCTGGAAGATCTCCACGAGCGGCTCAACGTCCGGATCGTTGTCCCGCCAGTCCGTTCCCATCCCGGTTGCCGAAGTGTGCGAGATGGCGATCCCGCCGTTCCCGCGAAGGTACTCGTACAAGCGGCCCGCGCCCTGCGCGTGGTTCGATTCCTCCGGGAGAATCGGCAGGGTGGGCGTTCCCCGGTTGGGAAGGAGGATGTTCCGATGCCCGTCCGGATAGCGAACCGACCGCTCGTAGCCGTAGAACGGTTGGAAGGCGCCCGCAACGCTGAACACGTCCACCGCCTGCTGGAGCACCCAATTGATGTACTCGTTGTCCGGCCCGCCCTGAAAGTTGTGCTCGCTCACGAGCAGGTAGTCCAGGCTGGCCGCATCGAGCGCATATCGGTAGGTCTGAAACAGCGAGCCGTCGTTGTTCCCGTCCATGGAGAACTCGGTGTGTCGATGCGTGTCTCCCCGATAAATCCTGTAGGTCCTGCCTCCCGAGTTGATCTCGTAGCCTCGCATCCGGCGCAGGTCTCGAGCCTCGGTCGGAGCCACGTTGTGGTACTGCACGATCCGTTCCGGTCGCACCTTCAGGACCGGCGGCTCGGTTGTTCGCTCCAAGGCGGGGAGCTTGGCCGCATACACGTCGGCATGTTCATACAGGAACCCATAGAAATCCCGGTTGTCGGATGCCCACGTCGCAACCAGGTTCCCGGCCCCGTCAGACGCCACGCCCCAGCGGACATCCTGGCGTCCGGCGGTGAACGGAATCTCATAGGGAACGGTCCACTCACCACCATCCAGTGTCGTTGCCCAGATCTGCCACGCAGCCCGGTGAAGTGGAGTATCGAAGGGCATGTCGCGCTGACGGATCGTCCGGTGTCGGCCGAAGAGCCAAACCCGCCCCTGTGGATCCACCGCGAGTCGCGGAAAGTCGTTGTGGAGGCGGTCGACCTGCGCCGGCATCGCCTCATTGATGTCCGCAACGGGTTCCTTCCAGTCGAGCCCGTGCCGGACCGCCACGCGGACAACCCTGTACTCATACAGGAGCGTGCCCTCGACAGGCAAGAGGAAGCCCGTGTCCTTGCCCCAGTTGAGGCCGCTCTCGCTCCAAGCCGCCCAGAGTCGATTCTCGGCATCCACCGCGAGCGAGACATGCGCCTCGTAGAGCGGCGTGGCCGCGACCGGTTCGGGGCCCGCAGCCCATCGCTCGCCATCCCAGGTTCGCAGCATGACATCGTAGTTGCCGTTGTTGTAGGAGTCCCAACCGATGTGCACCTCGCCTTCGAGACCGGCTGCCACGTCCGGTTCCCAGTCGTTGGCATCCGAGCTGGAAACCCGCTGCGCGGCCGTCCAGTCATTGCCGTCATGGCGCTTGGCGAAGATGTCGGACTGCCCGTCTCGGAACCCCTGCCAGACCATCCAGAGGCTTCCGTCCGAGGCCGTTGTCAGAGTCGGCAGGATGTCGGGCTGGGGCGCCTCGGTCAGCCGTCGGGTCGAGGACCAGCCTCCCGCGCCCAGGGATCGCCCGTAGATGTCGAAGTTCCCGTCTTCCTGATGTGCCCAGACGAACCAGACCGAGCCGTCTCCGGCACGGCCCATCTGCACCATGTGGATGTCACCGGGCTTCTCGGTGACAGTCTCCACAGGCCCCCAGGAACTGCCATCGTAAGTTCGCGTATGGATCTCGTTCGCGCCGTCCCTGTATGCGACCCATGCGGCCCTTGCGTCACCGTCAGGACCTCCCAGAATGGCCGCATAGTCATCCTGGTAGGAATCGGTCGAGAGCTTCTCGACCGTAGGGACCCGCTCCACGACGGCCGCACCATCCAGGAAGGTCAACGGCATACCCACTCGTGCGTCGGCCAGCGCGAACGCGAAGTCGCCCTGCTCGGTCGCGATTCGGACTTCCGTGGCAGTCGACGCTTCAATGTCGAGAACGACCGCCGGCGTCCAATAGTAGATCCGGACTGGCCGATCCGGAAGGTTCTCGTACGCCCGCCATCTGTAGTTGACCCCCTTGTGCGTCGAGAGCGTCCATGAACCCGCTGCATCGACTCTGTTCTCGGGGCGGGGATACCAGTCCCGGGTCCGCAGCAGTTTTCCGTTCGTGACGGAGGCCGATCCATCCCAGGTGGTTTCCTTGGTGTCGAGAAGACCGAAGCGGATCCGTACGGAGACCGTGTCCGCCGCTGCCAGGGGCACCGAAGCGGCGAGGAGTCCGCCGAGCAAGAACACGAGGTCGGGCCGGAAGAAACGGGCAGTCATTGGCATTCGGTGGCACGAGCGTCGCATGGCCGGCATTCTACCAAGGGAGGCTCTTGCCAGGCTCCAGTGGATGCGCCACGACATGAATGAAACGCACTGTGAGACTGTTTTCTCTTGGGAGGAGGAACGTAGACGAGCTTGTGGCACAACGACTGTCCGTCAGCCAGATTCGCAGGCTCCATGCCCGTGCCAGACTCAGTCCTGAAAACCTCGGCCCTCCTGGCCTCCGAAACCCCGGTCTCGTCTTGGGCCAGGTGCTCGCTCAGGGTGGCAGCCGGATGATCTGCTTGACCGTCAGTGTGATGGTCCCTACAGCAGACGGAGGCATGCTCCCTGATTGACCCGTTCCGCACTCGAGCGCTCCCGATAACGTCGTAGTAACGAGCGCGCCCCGTTCAACTCGCCGGTTCGAAACGTGCGACCGCGCGCATCGCGGGGCAACGGCAACATCGACGGACCGTCCGCGCTCCAAGGACTCGGGGAGAACATGCCGGTCAATCCATGTCCCTATACGGACCCCTGCTCAACATCGCGCCGCTCGATCCGGAGGACACCAGGCTCCAAATCCATCAGGGCTACGACAGACACATCAAGCCTCTCAGCGTCCCTGGCCGAGATCCATTTGCCAAGACGAGTGTCCGCCCTGCCGTTCGCGATCTCGCTTAACTCGGAGACCACGTTCGTATCCAGCAGATACGTCAGCAATGATCAGGCGGATTAACTCCAAGAGAAATACGAGGCGGCTCAAAGTCGATATCGGCAAGACCCTCCATGTACAGTGCCTCGGTCAATCTGCGCCGCCCACTCGCCAGCCGCCGGTAGTCCTTGATGCTGAGCAGCACATGTGCGGGTTCGCCCTGATGGGTGATGAAGACAGGCCCCGACTCCGCCGCCCGCTTCGCATGTCCGATGCCTTGGATCAGCTTGCGACTTGTAATCGTCGTCATAGTGTCAGTGCGCATCCAGTGCTTGGAATGTGATGTTACTACATTTCAGGAACATACGCGAGCTTCGCGAGATATCTGGGCCGAATCTCGAAGTGCCGGTTCGGACTGCGCGCGAACTCGGAAGCTGCTCGGTATCTCAACAGGTACGGGGTGAGAGACTGGCCTGCGGGATGACCTTCGATGACCGCCGCCTGTCTGGGAGCCTGAATGACCGAATACGCCTGGACCAACGCCAGTTTCCGCCCGTCCATGGGTGACGAGGCAAGTCGGGATGGTACGGAATTCTCCATTGCTGTCGCTCGTAGGCACGAGTGAGTCCCCGTAGTTGCTTCTCAAGCTTCGTCGAGAACCTGTGGAAGCATTGCGGACTGGATGGACCGAGGTAGCCTGCAACGGTCGGCGACACGACCCGTCCACCTGGACATCGAAACAACTGAACGATCGGCAGGAAGCCGAACCAGAGCGCTCAATGGTCAGTGCGCTGGCTGGCGCCGCAGGTGGTCGCGTCAGGGATCTGCGACACGATCAGGCTCGAGTCGATCCACCAATCGTCAGAGAGTGGATTGTGGACCAAAGTTACTGTTCTGTCTATCGGTTGCCTACTAGGCCGACACCGAAGTACCCCGGTTCGGAGTGGCCCATCTGCCCGGGTCGTTCAGGTTGGGGAGTCCGAGCTAAGAGGCAACAGAGTCGGCCGAAGTGCGGGAACATCTCTGCCGATCGCTGAACACACGGGAAGTCCCATCAAGTATGCTAAGGACATGACTCTGGAAGGGTATCGGCAGTTCGTGCGCTCTCGGGCCTTGGAACACGATGGGCGTCCAATATTCAATGAATCGATCGAACACGCCTCTGTTGTCATCGAGAACCTGTTCAAGAGTGCAGAAGGGAGGATCGACGTGCTGTCGGGTTCCCTGAATGCCAGGGTGTACGGACGGACGGAGGTGGTCAAGGAGGCGGAGCTGTTTCTGGCCACTTCGTTGAAGAACAGAATCCGCATCATCCTGGAGAGCGATTCCAGCGAATCAAGAGCGTTCCACCCGTTCTTCATGACCTGCTCCCGCTTCCCGAATCTCGAGACGCGAGTAGCCCCACCCGAACAACAGGATCGATATGGATTCCACTTCGTCGTGGTTGACGAAGACAGTTACCGCTTTGAGGACGACAAGCGCCAGCCGCAGGCTATCGGGGCCTTCGGAGACCAGAAAGGCGCGAAGCATCTGCGCGGAATCCACTCGAAACTCTGGGATAACTGCATTCCTGTCAGTGCGATCTGAACGACAGACCGAACGCGTGAGCACCCAAGCACGATGTCGCTGCTACCCGAGCTGTCGCCCATGGCAGCTATCCTTCTTGCCTTGAACCTCGCATACTTGCGACTCGAACCATTCCAATACTGGAAGCGAATCCAAGCTCACGCATCTGCGACGTACAAGAACCTTCCTCCTCACGCGAAGTCGCACCACCGTACGGCGTACTACAAGAGAACCGCATCCCTCGCCGGTGTATTACCGGACAGGCAAGCCCAGCGACTCCCGGGATCTGTGGGTTTTGTCTTCTGGGTTCTGTTCAACACCGGATTCGACCGATGTGCTTCGATCGTCATGACGATTCTGGCGCTAGCGCTTGTGGTGCTCGGGGCCGGGCAAGCGACCGGTGCCATTTCGTGGTGCGTGGATTGCTTCGAACATGAACGAATCCTTTGGACTTATTGGCCTCTGTCTGCACTCACCGGATTCTCGGTAGTGTTTGTTCTCGCCGGAGATTGGTACACATCAAGAACTCGTAAAGAAATCGATTCCAATGCGAGCGAACTGGAAAAACACGTCTCAGCAGTTGTGCCTGCCGCTCAGCTGGATTCCACGAGCACCCCATAAGGCGTTCGATCAGCCTCCTGCTAATCCACGCGACATGCACCATCGAAGCACATCCTCCGAAGAACAAGTAGACTGCGGCCCTGCAGACACACTCGCACTCTTACGTAACCCGTCGCGAATGCTCCGCCGGTCTCTTCCATCAGCGTGCAGGCCTCCAGTACGGCAGTTCGTCCCTACCAACCACACCCCCCTCCGCTTCATGACGTAGGGCTTGTCGATCGTCCCCGCAGCGCCGATCGTGATCCCGCAGCAGGCCGCAGATGCGAGCCCTTCCAGGAGTACAAGCGACTGACAAGCCAATAGACCTCAGACATCGGTCGACGCGCCCACGGGACAACAGAAACGGGGACAGTATCCCGGTTGCCGAGGACGGATCCAACCCTCGCAGTGCGTGGCCGTCGAATTGCAGGCTGACTGATACGATGGGCCTTGGCTTCCTCATCTGCACCAAGCATCCGGAAGACGGTTCTCGGCAACGGCCTCCGGGTGCTCAGCGAGTCCATGCCGTCGGTCCGCTCGGTGTCGCTGGGCATCTGGCTCACCAAGGGGTCGCGACACGAGTCCGATGCAGACAGTGGCGTCACGCACTTCACCGAACACATGGTGTTCAAGGGGACCGACCGCTACTCGGCCCGCGAGATTGCCTTCGAAGTCGACAGCCTCGGAGGGAACCTCGACGCTTTTACCTCCAAGGAGACTACGGCATTCACGGCGAAAGTCCTGGACGAGCACTGGCCTCGCGCTCTGGACATTCTCTCGGACATGATCCTGAACCCGACCCTTGCGGAAGAGGACATCGAGCGCGAGAAGGGCGTGGTGCTCGAAGAACTCAAGATGGACGAAGACAATCCCGACTACCTGCTCGGGACGATCTTCGCCCGCAGCTTCTGGGCTCAGCACGGCATGGGGCGTCCAGTGATCGGCAGCCAAGCCACGATTCGCGCATTCTCAAGGAAGCAGTTGCGGCGATTCTTCGGCGATTCGTTCCGTGCACCCAACCTGATCGTGACGGCGGCCGGTCATCTGGATCATGATGCGTTCGTGAGAGAGACCGAGGCACGGCTCGGCAAGCTGAACGGGGCCAAGGCATGCCTGGACGGGGCCTCTCCGGTTGTGACGCCGGAGATCGTAGTTCGGGACAAGGAATCCCTGGAGCAAGTACAGTTCACGATGGGGATCGAGGCCTTTCCGGCCTGCGATCCCAGGCGGTTCGCCGGCTTTGTTCTCAGCACGATTCTCGGAGGTGGCTTCAGCTCCCGCCTCTTCCAGAAGATTCGCGAGGAGCACGGGCTCGCCTACAGCGTCTATTCCGACCTGAGCCTGTATAGCGACACGGGCTGCTTGGTGGTGGGGGCGGGCACGGCCCTTGAGGCCCTCCCGCGCGTGCTGGAATATACGCTGCGAGAGTTTACGGATCTCAAGGATAATCTCGCTCCGGAGAACGAGATCCGTAGGGCGAAGGACCAGCTCAAGGGCAGTCTGATGCTCGGCCTTGAGTCGACTGGCAGCAGAATGGCCAACCTGGCTCGTGACGAGGCGTACCACGGGCGGGTCCGCTCACTGGATGAGGTCATCGAACAGGTCGAGGCGGTGACCGCCAGCGCCATCCGCGATTTGGCGAACGAGTGGTTCCACCAGGACCAGATCGCCCTGAGTGTGCTAGGAAACCTGCAAGGGCTGAGGATCAACCGGGAACAACTGGCCTGCTGACGTCCGCCAGACCAGGACAGGCAGGATTTGCATCCATACATGCAAATGAGATTGCCGTGCTCGGAAGTTCCCGTTCCTCGCAATGATATGGGAAACTGAAGTGCCTTCCCGGCGTCGGTCGGCCAAGCCGTTGCATCCGTCACGTGGCGGCACCGATCGCCTTGCGTCCGAACGGAGGCCTGGTCAAATTACAGCGATAGAGGACAACGATGACCCCGAGACTCTCGAGACGACATTTCTTCATGGGGAGCCTGCTCGCCGGAGCCGTTCCGACTGGCGGTTACGGTGCCGTTCCCTCCCTGAAAGCGCTGGGGTACAAGTCTCCCAACGAGAAGCTCAACGTAGCCGCGATCGGCGCCGGTGGCCGACCGGCTCTGGTGTTGACCCAATGCGAAACGCAGAATATCGTCGCGCTCGCCGATGTGGACTGGGAACGGGGAGCCGAAGGGTTCGCCTACTGGTCGAAGGCCGCGAAGTACAAGGACTTCCGCGTCATGCTCGACAAGTCCGGCAAGGACATCGATGCTGTCGTGATCGGCACTCCCGACCACATGCACGCCGCCTGCGCCTTGGCCTGCATGCAAGCCGGAAAGCATGTCTACGTCGAGAAGCCGCTGACGCGCACAGCATGGGAAGCACGGTTTCTCCAGAAGGCAGCCGCGCACTACGGGACTGCTACCCAAATGGGCAACCAGGGTTATTCTCATGACGCAACGCGAGTTGCATGCGAAATCCTGTGGTCCGGCGAGATCGGTGACGTTACCGAGGTCCATGCGTGGATCCGGCCGGCGGTCTGGCCGCAAGGGATGCGCACGGTCGCCGCACCCAGTCCGGTACCCGCGACCCTGGACTGGGATCTATGGCTTGGCGGCGCTGCGGACCGCCCATTCACTGCGGGCGATGACGACTATCGAGCCTTCGCGGCCGAGCGTTCAGCGAGACTGGGCCGCACGCCTCGTCCGCCCCGACCGCCGACAGCACGGGCGGAGAGTGCGGACGGGAAGGCCAGCGGTCCACAGCGACCGGGTGGCGGGGGTTTCGACCCATCAAGGTACGGGTTCTACTTACCGTTCAATTGGCGCGGCTTCCACGATTTCGGCTCCGGCCTCATCGGTGACTGGGGCATTCACATCCTGGGACCCGCGAATTGGGGTCTGCAACTGGGACCCGAGAGCCTGCTGAGCGTCGAGTGTGTCGAGAAGGACTCCTCACCTCCGTTCACGTTCCCGGACCGACTCACCCTGCGCTACGACTTCGCCGCGCGTCGCAACATGCCGCCCGTCTCGGTCTATTGGCACAACAAAGCGGGTGATGCCTATCTTCCGGAGGGCATGACGGCCGAGCAGGCCCGCAAGATTGACGGTCAGGGACCGCATGTCGGTCCGCCCCGCAACAACCGACCGGGAGGCGGATCTCCACGCCCGCCGAGAGCCAGCGGCTACAACTGCATTTTCGTCGGTTCGAAGGGCTACCTCGGAACCAGCGGACGCGGTGAGGATGTCGGATTGCTGCCGGGGAGCAGATGGGCCGAGTATGAGCTCCCGACCGCATACCTCTCGCGGTCGCCCGGAGCATCCACTGGCAGCAACACCACGGCCCACGTGAACGACTGGATCCGGGCGTCAAAGGGTGGTTCACCCGCCTGTTCAAGTTTCGACCTCGCCGCGCCGTTCACGGAATGGCTGGTGCTCGGGGCGGCAGCGGTTCACCATGAAGGCAAGCTCCTGTGGGACAACGAGACGGGCGAGTTCACCAACAACAAGGATGCGAATCGGTGGGTCAAGCCGCAGTTCCGCAAGGGATGGGAGCTTCGCCTGTAGCCGATTCCTGAAACAGATCCATGGCGCACTTCGTTGTGTAATGGGAGAGGCAGTGGCCAATAAGCGCAGACTCGAACCATGAGACACCGAACTCGATCCGTCGTAAAGCCAAGATTGAAGATATTCAGCCTGCATGGATTCTTGCTGCTGATATTCACTACCTACTGTTCCATCAAGGTCAACATTGCAGGTAGAGCAAGCGGCAGATGCAGATCCCCGCTGGCGGTCCCAAGCCCTTCTACCTGAATATCTCTGCTTGACGCAACACTACGCTTTCGGTGATTCGATTCCCAAGGAGCCGCGCCAGATCATCGGCGGTCGTGACACAGATTCTCGAGAGTTTCCCACTGTCCTGTACGTAGGCGGTTGTACTGGATCCCTGATTGCCCCACAGTGGGCATTGACTGCGGCACACTGTGTCATCGGAAAGCAGCCAGTTGGAGGTGTACAGGTTGAGCGTGGCTACCCGGAAGACTACGAGTCTCGCAGGTCTGTTCAGGTGATAGTGCATCCGGAGTACGTCAATCATCCGAATAGTAGTCAAAACGATATTGCTTTGGTACGGTTCGATCGCCCTTTCTACTCCAAGACAGTTCGGATTCAAAAACTGGTCGATCAATCTCTTCAGGAAGTCCTGCTTCTGCCCGGAACCATGACTACGTCTGTGGGCTGGGGGCAGACCGGACGAAATCGGAACGCGAGTGTCTTGCAGACTGCCCAATGGCCGATTGCATCATGTCCTACTACAGATCAGTTCGAAGAATTTGTGTTGCTTGATGAGCTGTTTTGTTGTCCAAATACCCCTTGGATATCACAGACATATCTAGGCGATAGCGGAGGCCCAGTATTGGTAGATCATCAAGGAATCTTGTGGCAGATAGGTGTACACACTTACAAGGCTAATGCTAGAGTAAACGGAAGGTATGAATACCACGCAATTGCACTCAATGTCGTTCCATATAGAGAATGGATAGAGAGCGAAACTAGAATGAGTGTTCCGCCAGATAACACCGAAATTGAGGAAGAGTTTCTCCGACTAAACCGTCGATTGCGAGAGGCTCAAGATATTCTGAGTGACACCATTGATGGGTTAGCAAGGCTACGGGTTCGAGTCCGCGATTCGGCAGAAGAGGCTCGATGACCAACTTCAAGCTAGTCACACATCGTATGCTGAACACGTTCGATGCACCGCCCGGAGGATACCAGGATTTGCCAGTCATTGCGTTACCGAAATGAGCATCGTGGCAAAGGGCGCACTCCCGAACTCTGCAGTCTGACGATCGAGGCAGTATAATCAGGCGGTCGGCATCTTGCCAGCCGAAAGAGCACCATGTCCTACCCCTCCTCGCTGCAGCACTTCGCCTTGGTGATCTTGGGGGTGTTGGCTCCGCTTCCAGCGATCAACGCCGCCGAGACTCCCGAGCGCCCCAACATCCTCTTCATCTACACCGATGACCACTCGTACCGGACTGTCGGGGCCTATCCGCAGTCGTACCCGTGGGTCCGGACACCGGCGATGGACCGCCTTGCATCACAGGGAGTCCGCTTCGAGTACGCATACATCGGCACTTGGTGCATGCCCTCCCGAGCAACTCTGCTCACCGGACATCACCAGTTCGGAGTCGAGTCGATGCGCATGGTCGGACAGTATCCGGGCAGCACGTACGACCCAGAGAAAAGCCCGTTCTGGCCCAAGGTGTTCCGGCAGAACGGCTACTTCACCGCCCAGATCGGGAAGTGGCATACCGGCACGGACACTGGATACGGACGGGACTGGGACTTCCAGATCGTCTGGAACCGTCCGAAGTACCCGCAAACGAGCGGAAACTACTACTACGACCAGCCCATCACCTATCAGGGCGGCGAAACCAGGGTCCTGGAACGCTATTCGACGGACCAGTACACCGACTGGGCCGTGGATCTGATCAACGGCAACGGACGCGACACGAGCAAGCCCTGGTACCTGTGGCTCTGCTACGGAGCGGTCCACGGACCGTTCACGCCAGCCGACCGCCACCTCGAGGAGTATCCCGGTATCGACTTCGACACGCCGAAGGACATCTTTCCGCCTCGACCGGGCAAGCCGGACTGGGCCCAGAGAATCAGTTTCTGGCAGCGGGGCCCGAACGGTACTCCCATGCACCAGGGGCGTTCTCTGACCTCCTGGACGCGCCAGTACCATCAGGGGGTGCGGGCACTGGACGAGGGCATTGCCCAGGTGATGGAGGCACTGGAGGAATCCGGTCAGCACAGGAACACGCTCGTCATCTGGACTTCCGACCAGGGATTCGCCTGGGGCCAGCACGGATTTCGGCAGAAAGTCGCACCGTATGACGCCACCATCCGTTCTCCGCTGGTCATTTCGTTCCCGGGGCGGATACCGGAAGGCGAGGTGTGCCTGCGGCCCGTCGCCGGGGTGGACATTGTTCCGACGATCTTCCGGTACGCCGGCCTCGACCTGCCTTGGAAGATGCATGGCAAGGATCTGACGCCGTTGCTGGAAGATCCTGGTCGCCGCTGGCCGCATCCGGTTCTGCTGGCAGCAACGGGACGCCGATATGGCTCGGATACGGACGTGATCCCGACCGGGGAGGACGTGATCCATTCCAACGTTCCGTGGTACGTGATGCTGGTCGAAGGTCGCTACAAGTACGTTCGTCCGCTGGTACACGACCTGGAGGAACTCTACGACCTCCAGCAGGATCCCGACGAACTGGACAATCTGGCCGTGAAGCCGGAGTTCCGCGATACGCTGGAACGGCTTCGGGATCTGGCAATCGCCGAACTCCGCGAGGATGGAGCCGGGTTCGTAGACAACATGCCGGCGGTCCGCATAACCCAGTGAAGCCCGCAACGTCCCGCCAACAGCCGCGACGGTGTCCGCGCCGGGCCGCAATCCCGCCAGGGAGACGAAGTTGCCCGGTGGAACGGACCGCGCTGATAGGCTAGTCTCCGGCGCACCCGTTCGAAGACACGATGCCACCTCCGGACCCACTGCTGGACGCATTCTGGGAACGCGGCCTGATTCTTCTGGGCAACCGCGTACACGATGAGTACGCGCTCAAGACTCCGATCTTCATCGACCTGCGACACGGTCTGTACGACGACCTCGACCTGCTGCACGAACTGGGGCACGCACTGCACCGAAAGATCTGTGAATTGGCCGGAAACTCCACGAAGCGACAGCAGATCGTGGGTATCCCCGACACCGCGACCCCCCTCGCCCTGGCGGCCGCCCTCGCATCCCGCGGGACAGACCGTCCGCTCTCGTACGGACAGCTCAGAAAACAGCCCGCCGCCTATCCCGGTGGCCATTCCGGAACGAGTGCCTACATGGGTGTCTGTGACGCCCAACGGGAGATCACCCTGGTGGACGACGTGATCGCGTCGGGCGCGACGAAGATCTGGTCGACACGCTATCTCAGGGACGCGGGTCTGGACGTCAACCGCATTCTCGTGGTCGTCGACAGGCAGCAGGGCGGCGATAGACCGCTGCGAGAGAAAGGGTATCCCGTGCACAGTCTGTACCGGATCCGCGATGTCATCTCGTACTATCGGGCGTGCGGGATGGTCGACGGACGAGCCGCTTCGGAGGCAATCACCCACATCGAACGCCACCAGCACGCGGGCTGAGCATCCGGGCGCGAACGAAGCGGCGAAGTCAGCCGCCCAGGAATCCCCGCAAGGCGACGGAGCACATGTAGAACGAGAACAGCACCGTGATCGCGAGCCCCGCATTCAGCGCGGCTGACGGGGGCCGGTTCGCGGTGACCTCGCTCTTGTTGAGCAGGACCAGAACGAACAGCGCCAGCAATGGCATCGCGACCGGGCTGAGCGCCTGCGAGGCGATCATGATCTGGACGGGCCGGCCGCCCAGGACCGGCACGACCAGGCCGAACAGGGCTGCGACGATCACCATGACGCGAAACGCGAGGCGCCCCATGTCGCGGGACAGGCCCAGGTAGTCCGCCGCCATCCATGGTCCCAGCAGGTAGTTCGGAAACAGGGACGACAGGCCCGCGGCCAGAATGCCGATCACGAATCCTCCGGTCGCCAGACTGCCCGCGAGCGGTTCGAGCGTCTTCACCATGTCAATGGCCGCCTCGATCTCCATTCCCCGGGGATGCAGTGTCCCGGCGGCACAAGCCATGATCGCGGCGTTGATGAAGAAGAGCATGGTCATGGAAAACGCCGAGTCGCGTACCACCAGCGGCAGGTCCGGCTCCTTCCAGCCCTCCTCCTTGACCAGGACGCTGCGTGTGAACAGCACGACGGACGCCATCGTTGTGCCGACCATGCCAGCGATCAGCAGCCGCGGATTGCCGGCATCCGGAATGCTCGGCACGAAGCCACCCAGCAACTCCTTCGTGTCCGGCAACACGATCCCGGCGGTGAAGAAGAACGCGATGCCCATCACGGCCACCAGGGATGCCAGCACCTTCAGAAAAAAGCCATGGCGGCCAACCCAGTACAGCGTGACCAGGAGCACGGTGAAGAACACGGCGGTTCCCAGCGGATCGACAGCGAGACCGAGGGCCGCCCCCGTCCACTCGCGCAACACGTCGACCACGATCGCCATCACGCCGATGATCGACGTGAGTTGTGTGGCAGCGAGCGAGGCGACCACCAGCAGGGTCACCGGTGCGCCGAAGTGCCGACGAAACAGATGCAGGAGCGTCTCCCCGGACAGGATGGTCAGCCGACTGATGCCGACGATCATCAGGTGCGTGAACAGCGAGGCGAGCGCCAGCGTCCAGGTCAGGGACATGCCGTAGCTGGCCCCGGCGGAACTCATGGTGGTGACACTCCCGGTTCCGATGACGTAGCCGATGATGAAGATCCCCGGCGCGAGGCCGGCCGCCAGGCGCTTGATCCGGTTCCAGTTCACGGTGGGCAAGGATAGCACTCGGGCGGCACGACCCTCGAACCGTCCCGCAACCATCCGCCCGCAACTGCGCCATACTTTGAAATGATGACGAATCGAATGGCGAGCATCGTCGTTGCCCTGCTGCTGGCCGCCGGCTCCGTCGCCGGCCAGCGGGTCGCAGTGGAGGAATTCACGCTCGACAACGGAATGACGTTCCTGCTCCTGCCGCAATCCGGAGACCCGAACATCGCCGCCGGGTGGATCTCGAAATTCGGCTCCGTGAACGAGCGGCCCGGCACGACCGGAGTGGCACACCTGTTCGAGCACATGATGTTCAAGGGTACGAGGACGCTCGGCACCAAGGACATCGAGCGGGACCAGGAGATCATCCGGGAACTCGACACCCTGCGGGAACAGATCCAGGCCGAACGGGCCGTTCTGCTGGAGAAACAGAGGCGTGGTCTGATCGACGACGCGGCGAACCCGGAACACCGCAACCCGGAACACAGTGCCCTGCTCGACCAGTTCAACGCGTTGCTGGCGGAACAACGCGAACTGATCGTCAAGGACGAGTTCTCCCGGATCTACACCACCAACGGCGGCTCGGGCATGAACGCCGGTACGACCAACGACTTCACGATCTACTTCATCAACGTGCCGTCGAACAAGCTCGAGCTCTGGTTCTGGATGGAATCCGACCGGCTCAGCAATCCGGTGTTCCGCGAGTTCTACGCCGAGCGGGACGTCGTCCGCGAGGAACGCCGACTGCGAACGGACTCGACCCCCACCGGCAAACTCAACGAGCAGCTCGAGGCGATGTTCTGGCTCTCATCGCCCTACTCCTGGCCCGTGATCGGTTGGCCCAGCGATCTCGAGTCGATCACGCGCGCCGAGGCGATGGAGTACTTCGATCGCTACTACTCCCCCAACAATCTGGTGGCCTCACTGGTCGGCGACTTCGACATCGACCGGGTGAAGGGACTCGCCGAGAAGTACTTCGGACGCATCGAGAACCGGGGTCCCACGGCTGGTGCGGTGCGCACGCGCGAAATCCCGCAACAGGCCGAGCAGCGGCTCAAGGGACATGCCGAAACGCGCCCCCAGACCACGATCCTGTTCCACACGGTGCCGGACGCCCATGTGGACGAACCACCACTGATCGTGCTCTCGACGATTCTGAACGGTCGCACCGGCCGTCTCTACAAGTCACTGGTCCTCGAACAGCAGGTGGCCGTGCAGGCCGGCGCGGGTGTGGACGGGCGCAAGTACGACGGGTCGTTCCAGTTGAGCGGTGTGGCCGCTCCCGGCAAGACCCCGGAGGATGTCGAGGCCGCCCTGCTCGCCGAACTCGACCTGCTGGCACGCGAACCGGTTGGCGAACGCGAGCTGCAAAAGGTCAAGAACCAGCAACTGGCCGGGGATTTTCGGAAGCTCCGGTCCAAGTTCGGCCTGATGCTGCAACTGTTGACGTACGAGGCTCTTGGCGACTGGAGCAACATCAACGTCTTCTCGGACCGTATTCAGGCAGTCACTCCCGAAGACATCCAGCGGGTCGCCAAGCGTTATTTCACCGCAACCAATCGGACAGTGGCTCTGTACTACACCAGCGAGCAATCGGGGCCTTCGGAAATCGGACCGCCGGGATCGGTGCGAAACCCGCAAGGAGGTGCACGATGAGGCGGCGAGACTGGCTGAAGGCTGCCGTCGGCGGCACATTCGCGACCGTTGCAAGTGGACAGGACGGTCTGCCACAACACCCTCGGGACCTGACCTTCCCGCAACTGGAGTTCGAACCACCCGATCCGTCCGCATACCGGCACGAGCTCGCATCCGGTTCGGTCGCGTACCTCGTCGAGGACCATCAACTGCCCCTCATCAACGTATCCGTGACAGTCCGGGCGGGGTCGTATCGGTTGGAGCCGGAAGAAGCGGGCCTGGCCTCGTTCACCGGCAGCCAGATGCGAGCCGGTGGCACGAAGACTCGGAGTGCGACCGAGTTCGACGAGGCGGCGGCCTTTCTCGCAACCCAGTTGGGCGCCAGTCTCGGCGCGACCTCGGGCCAGGCCTCTCTCGACTGCCTGTCCCAGAACCTCGACGCCTCCCTGGATCTGTTCTTCGACATGCTCAAGAACCCCGGTTTCGATCCGGAGCGACTCGAGATTTCCCGCGCCCGGACCCTGCAGGGCCTTGCTCGGCGCAACGATCGACTCGATGGCATACTGGGCCGCGAATTCGGCCGCTTGATCCGCGGATCCCACTTCAGCACGATCCAGTCCACACAGGCATCGATCGAATCGATCTCTCGCGAAGGGATGCGGCGCGTGCATGGCAGCAGTTTCGACCCCACACGCATGTACTTCTCGGTCGCCGGTGATTTCGACACCGACGACATGGTGCAGCGACTGGACAAGGCACTGGCCGCAGGATGGTCAGCATCCGGCGACGCCCCGCCGGAAATTCCCGCCCCCACCCACGAACCGCGACCTGGCGTCTACGTCGTCGACAAGTCCAGCCGGGAAGTGAACCAGTCGCATGTCCGGCTGGGTCACGTCGGCATCCAGCGGGATCACCCCGACATCTTCAAGGTCCGCATCATGAATTCGGTGCTGGGTGGCGGTGGGTTCACCTCGCGCATCATGACGCGGGTGCGTTCGGACGAAGGCCTGGCCTACAGTGCGTACTCGCGGTACCAGCCCGGGACGTACTATCCAGGCACGTTCAGCGCCGGGTTCCAGTCCCGCAATGCGACATGCGCGCAAGCCGCCACGATCCTGGTCGAGGAGATCCGCCGCATGCAGGACGCGAAAGTCACGGCGCAAGAACTGGACACCGCAAAGAACTACCTGGTCGAGATCTTTCCCCGGTTCTTCGCAACGGCGCAGCAGGTGGCTGGAACGTTCGCTCAGGACGAGTTCACCGGCCAGGAGAAGGACTACTGGAATCTCTACCGGGAGCGTGTCTCGGACGTCAGCGCGGACGACGTGCTGGAGGCAGCGCAGAAGCACCTGCGTCCCGAGGAGCTGGTGGTGCTCGTCGTCGGCGCAAGGGATGCGGTACTGGCGGGCAATCCGGACCGACCCGAGTTCTCCTTCGAGTCCTTGGCGGGCGAGGCGGGAATCCAGCCGATCCCGCTACCTGATCCCGTGACGATGGAGTACCCCGAAGCCTGAGTTCACGGAGACTGCTTGCCGCCAGGCAGTTGTTCGTGGATGTTGCGGTAGATGGCAATCGTTGCGGTGGAGCGGTTCAGCGTGTAGAAGTGCAGGCCGGCAACCCCCTCCGAGAGCAATGCCCGGCACTGCGCCGTTGCGTGGTCGATTCCTACCCGACGGACATCCGCTGGCGTGTCGCTGACAGCTTCCAGGCGAGACAGTAGCCCCGACGGGATACGAGCACCGCACATGCTCGCGAAGCGCCTGGTCTGCTCCAGGCTGCGCACCGGCATGATGCCGGCAAGGATCGGGACGCGAATGCCGATCGCCTCGACCCGGTCGCGGAATCGGAGGAAGTCGCCGTTGTCGAAGAAGAGCTGCGTGATGAGGAACTCGGCCCCGGAATCGACCTTCCGCTTGAGGCTCGCGAGGTCCGCTTCCGGACTCGTCGCCTCCGGGTGCGTCTCCGGATAGCAGGCGCCGCCAAGGCAGAATCCGTAGTTCCCGCGGATGAACGCCACCAGTTCGCTCGCGTAGCGGAAGCCGTCCGGTACGGGTTCGAAGCGACCCCGGTCCTTCGGTGGGTCCCCCCGCAAGGGCAGCAGGTTCTCCACGCCGCCCGTCTCCAGCACGTCCAGAATGCGGGCGATCTCGGCTCGTGACGCACCGACACACGTGAGATGTGCCATCGACTCGATGCCAATCTCGTGCTTGATGCGGCGGACCAGTTCGATCGTCCTTCTGCGGGTGGAGCCTCCGGCCCCGTACGTGACCGAGACGTAGCTTGGATGCAGAGGCTTCAGTGCTTCGATGGTCTTGAAAAGACTGGCGAACCCCGCTTCATCTCGGGGCGGGAAGAACTCGAAGGAAATCGTCGGCGACCCAGCCGCGAGCATCTGGCTGATTCGCATTGCGGGAATAGCAAGCCTAGCACGGGTCAGTCCGACGGCCAAGAGCCCGGACAAGACAAGGTGGTTGGTACGCTGAAGCGATGCGAGCCCCATCCGAGCTGTTGAGCAGGGTGACGCTCGAAAGGCTCGAGAGACTCACGATTCGATGGAGCCAGTCCTTCCAGGGTCGGATTGGCGGCGATGTCGTCTCACGGTATCCGGGAGTCGGGCACGAGTTCCTCGATCATCGGCACTTCCAGCGAGGCGACGACCTCAGGGCCGTCAACTGGCGGGCCTTCATGCGGCTGGAGCGGCTGTTCCTCAAGCTCTTCCGGTCCGAACCCCGAATCCCGGTACGGATCCTGATCGACACGAGCGAGTCCATGGACTGCGGAGGACGAGGCACTTCCGATTCCAAGTTCGCCTATGCCTGCCGCCTTGCAGCGGCGCTGTGCTATGTCGGCCTGGTGCGTCTGGAGACGATCGTGCTGCAACCCTTCGGAAGCGACCTGGCCGAGTCCTTCCGAGCGCATGGAGGCCGGCTTCGGTACGCACTGGCGGCCCGCTATATCTCGTCCCTCGAGACCAGGGGCACGACGTCATTCCAGCGCCCGGTGCGCGACTACCTCATGAAGTACCGCGTACCGGGGCTGACGTTCGTACTGAGCGATTTCCTCGACCCCTCGGGAAGCCATATCCCCCTGGAGCACCTCGCCAACGAAGGGCACGAAGTACACCTGCTGCATCTTGCAGGTCCCGCGGACCGCGAACCACCCTGGCGCGGGGACCTCGAACTGCACGACGCAGAATCGGGAGCCCTGCTGTATGTCAGCCTGGACGATGCATCGGTACGCGAGTATACCGAGGCATACGACCAGTTCTGCGCCGACCTCGAGCGCAATGCGATCCGCTCACGCGCACACTACCTCCAGCTCTCGACGGTCACTTCACTCGAACAGGCGCTGTTCCGGCAAATGCCCGCAACCCGACTGAACTCCGGACGGATGCCGGGGCGGGGGCCGGGGTAGGACCATGGGACTCCTCAATCTCGCACTGGGCCAGTTGGTGGGGATCTTCCTTCCGCTAGCCGGTCTTCTGGTCGCGCTGTACTTCTACGACCGTTCCCGGCGGCAGGTTCGGGTCTCCACACTTCGCTTCTGGCCGCAGCGGCCGGCCCCGGCCCAACGTCAGCGGCACAAGCGCATCCAGCATCCGTTGTCGCTGCTGCTGCAACTCGTCGCGCTGCTCCTGCTCCTGCTCGCCATCGGGGACCCAAGGCCGGAGAACGCGGGCACGACACCCGGTCACCGGGTGATCCTGCTCGACACGTCGGCAGTGATGGGCCTCTCGAGTGACAGTGGAAGTCTGCTGATCGAAGAGGCCAAGGCCCTTGCTCTGCGCTATCTGGAACGGACACCCGCAACCGACCGGGTGCTGCTGATCGAAGCCGACGGGGCCCCGACAGTCCGGATTCCCTTCACGGAGGATCGGCAGCGTCTAAGGGACGCCATCCAGGCGGCAGAACCGGGTTGGACCGCACTCGACCTGCAAGCGGCATTCGATGTGGCGGAAGGTGCCGTGCAACTCGCACTCGACACCGGGCAGGCGTCAGACGCTGCGCCGGCCGCCGAGGCGGTCTACGTGGGCCCGGGGCGCCACGGGCGGAACACGATTCGCGCGGGCTCGCTCGCACGGGTCCGCTATCTCGAGACCGGCGGGCCTGCCGACTCATTCGGGTTGCTTGCACTCCGCGCGCGAGCTGACGAGAGCACGGCCGGGCGATGGGATGTCGAGCTGGCCGCCCGCAACTACACCGGTGAAGAGACGACGATCCGCATCCAGTTCTTCTTCGACGGCAAGGAACTGGGGCACCGAGACCTGCCGACGAGACCACACGACGACGCGGACCTTCGATTCACGCTGACCACGGAGCGCCCTGGGCGGTTGACGGCCCGGACGGCAGTGCCGGACGCATACGCCGGCAACAATGCGGCCGAGATCCTGATACCCGCCGCGCGACGGACTCGCCTTCAGGTTATCGGGGGAACACCATCGGCATTCGAGCCCCTGCTGGCAACCGGGACCCGTACCGAGGCAAGCTATGTCCATCGCGGAGACGAACTCGCCGACGATGCCATTCATATCTGGGCCGACGGTGGCGAGCCTGACTCCTCCCGTCGGGCAATCTACCTGGCCCCTCCCGGAACACCGACTCCACTCCCCGAGAAGCAGTCGGTTCGGAGTCTCCCCATCAAGGAGTGGTCGGTATCCCATCCCCTCGCTCTCGGGGTCCGCGACCCGGACCTGACTCCGGATCGGACGCGCGTGTTCGCACCGGAGCCTTCGGACGAGGTGATTGCCAGCACATCGGAAGGTCCGGTCATCATCGCCCGATTCTCCGGAGAACGGCGCATGGTGGCGTTCGGATTCGATCTGGCCAGCGAGTCGGTCCGGAACCGCCTGGCGGCCCCGCTGCTCTTCGCGAACGCAATCGCCTGGCTCGATTCCGGCGCTTTCCGGGCCGAATCCGTGGAAGCCCGTACGCCAGGGACCGTGGAAATCGAAGGCGTCCGGTCCTCCCGCAGTCGGATCGCGGTCGGCAGGGACAACGGTGAGGCCGTCCCGTGGATTCTGACGGGGGGCAAGATTCGGTTCTATGCGGGGCAGCAGGGAACCTATCACGTGCGGACGGCGGACCGATCAATGACCTTCTTCGTGGACCAGCCCGACATCCCTGCAACGGAATGGGATCCCGCCGACGAGGTTCTGGAAGGCCTGCCTGCGGAGGCGTCGAATGAGCGGCGGCCATGGCTGGCCTGGCCATGGCTGGCATCGATCGCAGCCCTGATCCTGCTGATCGACTGGATGCACTTCGGTCGTGGGAACCGTCCAACACCGGTTCCCCTGCAAACGGCAGGCATCGGTTCCGGCGAGGGTGCCCGATGACCTTCACCAATGGATGGCCCCTGCTGCTCCTTGTTCCTTTGGCGGCCTGGCTCGCCTGGGAGTGGGCCAGCAGCCCGCGACGGCTGGGACTGCTGCTCAAGGCCCTTGCCCTCGCAGCAGTGTGTCTGGCGCTCGCCCGACCGCAGTGGCGGATTCTGGAGACATATTCTGCCGTGGCCATACTAAGGGACGCCTCGGCGAGCATTCCGGAGGACCAGCGCATCCAGCAGGACGAATGGCTGGAGACTGCACGGGCTGCCGGACGTGGTCACGTGATCCGGGACCTGGAGTTCGGTTCGAGACCGTTCCGCCATCTCCGGGATCCGGCGGCCAGCAGGTCCACCAACATCGAGGCAGCAGTCCGCAACGCACTGAGCGCACTCCCGGCGGACCGCGTCCCGCGACTGGTCGTGCTGAGTGATGGGCTTGCCAATGAAGGAGCCCTCGAGCGGGCCGTCTACCAGGCCAGCAGGCGGAACGTGCCGGTCGACACGGTTGCCCTCAAGGGGCGGACCGAACCGGAGTTGCGGATGGCCGGTCTGCGCCTGCCACGGCACGCATTTGCCGGCGAGCAGTTTCCCGTCGAATTCGAGGTGGACAGCCCCGGGAATGCCGAGACCCGACTCGAACTGTTCGCGGAAGGGCGTCCGATCGGAAGCGACACGATCCTCCTTGCCGCGGGACGCAACACGGTCACAGCCCGGGCGAGCATCGAGTCGCCGGGGGCGACACTCCTGGAAGGCATTCTCCGCGGAGCCGAGTCCGGCGAGCTCCGCTTCGCCGGTTCCGTCACCATCCGCACGCCGCGGGCTCTGCTCGTTTCACCGGACCCACTCGAGCACAACGCCCCGCTTGCCGAGGTCACGGTTGCATCCGGGTTCACTCTGGAGCGGACATCGACTACCGCCATGCTGGCGGACGATGACCTCGAGTACGACATCGTGATCTGCTCGAACGAGGACTTCGAGGCATGGCCGGACCCTGTCAAGGAGCGCCTCGACCGATTCGTACGCCAAGGCGGGGGTTTTCTCGTCATCGCCGGCGAGAGGAATCTCTACCGGGATCGCAGGGACGAACCCGAAGACGCCCTTCACGCCATGCTCCCCGCGACGCTGGCACCACCACGCACACCGGAGGGCACGGCTGTCGTCCTCGTTGTCGACAAGTCGTCCTCCATGGAAGGCAAGAAGATGCACCTGGCCCGGCAATCGGCGCTCGGCGTCGTCGAGAACCTGCGTCCGATCGACAGCGTGGGCGTCCTGGCGTTCGACAACTCGTTCGAATGGGCTGTTCCGCTGTTGCGGAACGAGGTCCCGGACCGAACCAAGCGGCTCATCAGCGGCATCGTGGCCGACGGCGGAACCCAGATCGCACCCGCCCTGACCGAGGCCTACCGCATGATCAGTCCGCAGGACGCCGTGTACAAGCACATCCTGCTGCTCACGGACGGCATTTCGGAGGAGGGGGACAGCATTGCGCTGGCACGCGAGGCCGCCGAGAACGAGGTCACGATCTCGACGATCGGACTGGGGCAGGACGTGAACCGCTCCTACCTCGAACGGGTGGCACGTAGCGCCGATGGGCAGTCCTACTTTCTGCTGGACATATCGTCGCTGGAGCAGATCGTGCTGAAGGACGTGATGGAGCATACCGGCACGTCCGTGACCGAGCGGGAGTTCATCCCAACGCCGCAAGGCCAGTTCGAGATGATCGCCGACCTGCATCTTGCCGAGCCGGGTCCGCTTCTGGGCTGGGTCAAGTTCGAGGCGAAACCGGACGCCGAGACGGTTCTGGCCGCAGGAGACGAGGATCCGCTCCTTGTGCGATGGCAGTACGGATTGGGTCGCTCCGCCGTCTTCGCATCCGACGCGAAGGACCGCTGGGCGACCAATTGGGTCGCGTGGAGAGGATTCGACACGTTCTGGTCCAACGTGCTACGGGACATCCTCCCGCGGGCTGCGGCCACCGAGACCGAAACCGAGTACGACGCAGCCCGGGACGAAATCGTGGTCCGCTACCACCAGCCCGAACACCCGAACCGAGGAGAGGTGCCCGACATCTTCGCGATCGGTCCGCCAGGGTACAGGAGCGTCGCGAGACCCAAGCCGACTCTAGGGGGATATGAAGCGCGGTTCCCGGCGGGCGGGCAGTTCGGTCTGTTCCGCATCCGTCCGGCCAAGGTAACCGGGGACTTCCCGGAAACCGCCTTTCTCCGCGAGTCGTCCGAGATGCTGCGCTGGGGCTCGGATCAGGAACTGCTGCACTCCATTGCGGAAGCGACCGGGGGCAGGACGAATCCGCGTCCCGAGAGTCTCTTCGAGGACGGGGGCAGGACGGTCTCCCGGGACATGGACCTGTGGCCGCTTCTGCTGGCAGTCGCGATCCTGCTGAACCTGATCGAGTTGGTTGCCCGCAAGGGATGGCTTCCCATTCTCGGACGATGGGCTTAGGACCTGCCGGGTCGGCTGATACCCTGAAGAATTGCCATGAAGATCCAGATGTACACGACGAACTGGTGCCCGGACTGCTGGCGGGCGAAGCGCTTTCTCCAGGAGAAGAATGTCGCGTTTACGGAAGTCGACATCGAGCAGGACGCGGAAGCGGAGCGACTCGTCATCGAGAAGAACGACGGCAAGCGCCGCGTGCCGACCTTCGAAATCGACGGCACGTACTACGGGAATCCGACCATTCCGGAACTCGCCCGCATCGTGGGCACCACCAACTGATCGGACCCGGCTGTCCTGGTCGACTCCTGCTACCCCGAACCGGCGGCGACACGCTCGGTTTCGAGAACGTACAGTGACGGAACATTCCGAGAACATCGTCGCACTCGCTCAGCGCAAACTGGGGGGCCGCATCGGGACCGTCGGTGCGCAGATTGAACGGGTTCTGGTCGACCAGAGTCCAGAGCCCATCCACGATCTTCGGGTGAGCGCCCGCCGAGCCCTGTACACCCTGGACGGATTTCGGCCCCTGCTGGACGGACCACAGTTCCGGCGCCTCCGAAAGAGGACAAGAGCCATTCTTACCGCCGGTGGCGATGTGCGGGACCGGGATGTGGCACTGGAAGTCGCAGCATTCGCGGGCTTGCGTTCGTCGTGCGAACTGGCCCGAGCACTGGCGGGGCAGCGTCAGAGTGCAGTCGTGACGCTACGTCGCGAATTGGAACGCAAACGCTACCGGAGCTTCACTGATCGCTGGACGCAACGGATCCGCGAGATGGACCGACCTGCCGACCAAGTGGCGAAGGAACAACCCGCTTATCAGGGAGAGACGGACCACTATCCGGATTGGGCCCCGGCGGATTCCTGCGCCTCGAATGCAGTGCGTGTGCTACCCGGGGAGGCCGGGCGCTACCTGTCGATGGGACAAGAGGCATGCCGAGGCGACCAATCGCCCCGGACGCTCCATCGCCTCCGGCTGGCTGGAAAGCGGCTGCGATACATGCTGGAGACCTTCCACGAGATCTATGGAGGCAGCCTTGATGCGATTCTGGTGCAGCTCAAGGCGTGCCAGGACTCCCTGGGCGGGGTCAGCGACTTGGATACTACCGAGCAGCTGCTTCGCTGCATTGAGCTGGCCGGAGCCGTAGAGGTATCCGAAGTACTGACCACGATACAAGTGAGCCGAAAACAGAAGATACGGGATTTTGTGGAGGGTTGGCACAGGTTCACAGACGAATCCGACCCGCAACGTACCTGGGTCGAGATTCTCGAACATGGATGCGAGAGCGATCCGAGGGAATCGAGCACCCCTGAACCATAGGAGTGCGACCGTCAGGGTGCGGACGAGTACCTGCCGCTGTCGAGGGAGATGGAGGACTGGGCTTCAGTTTCGTTGAGCGACAATCGGTCGAAGTAAACCCTATGGCTGACGACTCCTAGCAAAATCAGGATCATGGCATGGAAGAACAGATCTCCACTGGGAGAGTCAAGGATCTGGCGCAATGTCGAGATCGTTATGTGGCCGGATGCGAGAAATACAGGAACAGTGGGAATCCAGCTCCGCCAAGCATTCGCAGGCACGGACAGCTTGCTGCCCATGGTCATCACTGCGATCGCCGCCGCAAGCAGCGCGTACAGGTGGATTGGAACATTCGTGATCATTAGTCCGAGAGAATTCGGCGGGGATCGAACCCAGTACTGGTCAGTCCGTAGTACTCGCAGTCATAAATGCTTCTCCGAAATCTCTCTTGTATCTTCCCAGGATAACGTCTGATGCACGTTTACGATTCGACTCAGAGACCGTTGTACAATCTACGATTCTGAAGAGTCGATTCCTGGAACCTGGATCGTGTCGTGCCAGATAGGCCTTGGCGCCATCATCAATGATCTTGTAGTGGATATCCAGCCTAGGCTTGGATCGATCACGTGTCTTGATTTCCAACTGAGGAGTAAACCCCTTGAAGGCCCGCCGAAACAAGAGGTTGGGTTCATCGAAATTAAACAGGCACCGAATTCGAAAGTCGGGATTGTCTTCCAGTTTTCGTTTCACTAAACCCGTAATTTCCTCATTCATGTAGATCGATCCATCCACATTGTCGCCATCGTCGTATATATCCATCGAAGACTGCGCTTCCTCCAGGAACGCCTTGAATGTCGCCTTGGTGGATTCGTCGTCGTTCATCTGGACCGGGCTTGACCTGACACGCTTCAATTGATCGAATCTGTACAGGCCTACAACCCAGTAGACCATGCAGCCCAAAAAACCAAGCCCTATGATAACTGCGCCCACGATTTCCATGTCAATCTGTCCTTTCCTCCTCTACATCCGCCGCACAAGCTGGCCTGCAAGGCACCCGGCCGATGATGTTTCTGACCTTGATCCCTGCCCCTGTACACCTAGCGGCGCACCCGCCGTCCAACGGGGCATCGAAACCCGATTGTGACCACCGCAGGAGCATTGAACCAGACCTCCGATCACGTTGTCAACCGTCAGTCTGTACATCCTCACGATACACGACCCTCAACACGTACCGAGTCGGGTCCGAATCTTCGATTCACTGGAGCCCGCGCACCCTACCCGGGAGGCCCATATGCGCCATCCCCTGACGAAGGGCGGATTCGGACAAGACCGCACACCTCCCTGCTCCCGCAGCGACCTCGTCTACCGCCTCGCCCAGCCGGCCACCGAGACGGTTTCGTTGCCGTCTGGCACCACAGTTGCGGCCGTCCATGCTCGCCGATCCTGCGTACGCCGGAAAGCGAACGGGCAGCCGAGAACTCGAATCGCCACAGGCTCGTAGCGACCTCGTGCGAATGCCTAGCTGTTCGCCGACTCATCGAAGGCAGGCAGCACGAGGGGTCGAACCGGCCGGAGATCTCACGAACCACGAACGGACCGGAGAAAGAGGTCGAGAAACGCTGGTTCATCGACATCGACCGCAACCCTTACCGGAAGACCGGTCGACTCAGGCCGACCGGGCACCATCATCCCCCGCGTCAGGCCCTGCGAGGTCACGACATCAACACGAGTCTCCCTGAGCGAGACCAGATGCGGATTGATCGCGACTGCAACAGCCAGCGGGTCGTGCAATGCGCACGAGTCCGAGCCTTCGAGTTTCCGGCAGGATTCGAAGTAGGGACGGGCCACATCTCCAAGGAACGATCGGAGTTTCCCGGACTGTATCGACTCAAGACATCGTTCGAATCGTGCCGGCTCAAGTCGGGCCCTCTCGGTCACATTGAGCCCGACCAGTGTGACCGCAACGTCGGACCGCACCACAACCTGGGCCGCCAAGGGATCGGAATAGAAATTGAACTCGGCTGTCGGCGTTACGTTTCCCTTGCCATCAAGTGACCCGCCCATCACGATGACTTCGCGGACTTCCGACATGGCCGCGGGATCTCTCTGGATGGCTGTCGCCACATTGGTCAGAGGACCCAAGGCGATGATCGACAGGTCGTTCCCATAGTCTCGAGCGGCCGCAATCATTGCATCCGCCGCATGGCCGGGCACGGGTGCCATGCCACCGATCGGGTAGCTCCGGGCAACGCCGCCAAGGCCATCGCTACCATGAACGTGCTCGGCGCGGGCTACGAGCGGACTCATGGGATGCGCACATCCTTCAAAGACGGGTGGTACGTCCGATGAACCCAGGACATCAAGAATCCGTAGGGTATTCTCCGTACACGCCTTGAGCGGCAGATTACCCGCCACCACGGTGATGCAGCGCACATCCAGCGCCGCCGAGCGCATCGCGAGAATCAGGGCCAACGCATCATCGATGCCGGGGTCGGTGTCGATCAGGACTGTCTTCGGAGCGGTCACGGCCAGGGCATCTGCCGCCATCGAGAGACTCGTGCACCGTTGGGCGACCGTCCGGCCCGGCCGACGGCAAACCCCAAGACGGTCGTGCACCCTCCAACAGGTTGGCGAAGAAGCCGAGGACAGCAGTCGGACTGCGACAACAAGCGCGGTGCCCTCTATCGATCCCTGGACGACGAAGAACTGCCCCGCGAGCTTCCGGAAGAACTCGATCGGCTGCTGGAACCCGAAGACGATCTCGAACTGCCTGACGAAGATCGCGAGGCTCCGACTGACCCGCTGGAACTCGAGCGGCTGGCGCCGTAGGACGGGCTCGATCTTGACGACGAAGGGGAGGGGGAACGGGATGTCGGCGAACTACTGCCGCTACGGCTCCTCCCGGTTGAATAGCTGGGCGATGAACTCCGGGCCCCGCCGTAGCTCGGGCTACTCCGGGATGATGACCGCGGGAAATACGACGGCCCGGAATGGCTTGGACCACTCACGACCGCCGGAGACCTGGATGATCCGGAACTCCGCGAGCTTGCCCGCGGAACATAGACCGGCGCCGGTCTGGAGGAACGGGACCTCGACGGGGAAGTGTAGGTTGGGGGAGCCGACCGGGATGCTCCCCCCGCGGACACATCCGTCCGAGAAGACGTCCGCGGTGCATAGACGGTCGATCGTGTCGCGCTACCCGTCCCCTGTCGACGCAAGGTGGTCGTCGACCCGATGGTTGGACGGCTGGACTGCCGTTGCTGGGCGCTGCGAGGCACCCGGCGAGACGACGGCGAACGCACCTGGGGCCGAGTCGGGCTGTCCGTGCGGATCCTGGAACTTGTCCGTGGTGCGAAGACTGGCGGCGCAGTCGGCCTCGGAGTCGGTGCGCGGGCGCCACCGGTCCGGCTTGAGGTCACGCTGGGGCTTTGCCGCGACCCGCCACCCAACCGGACTGAGGGCCGAGTAGGCGTCCTCGTCCGGGCTGAGACTTCCGGAACGGTCGCTGGCGACGGAACACCTGTGGAGGGCGTAGCGACTCGCACGGCTCCCCGTGCGGGGGTCGGAGCCCCTCGAACCGAAGAAGCCACACCAGCGGGCCGGCCCCTAGTCGTGACGGTCGGTGACGACCGGCGTTGTGACCCCGCATCCGTGCTGGACCGCGCTGCGGCGGCGGACCGATGCGTCCGCTCGAATTCGTCGACGGATGCACGCACGTGGGCTCTCTGCGCATTGAAGGGGATGCGAGCGGTACCGTCGCGCAAGACACTCGATCCGCCGCCTCGTCGCGATTCCGTCAGGACGCCCCGGCTGCGGGAGGAGGAGCGGTCCGGCAGAAGCCGCCCCTGACTCGTTCGGTCCGGAACGACCGGAAGGGGGCCTCGAATGGCGGACGGCGATGATGCGCCGGCCGACCGGAAGGCCCGGGGGTTCTGCACTCCCCCTCGGCCGAAGTTGTTCGCATCCAGGTAGGAAACACCGACAGCGGACCGGGCGTTGCGATAGCTGTTGTACACGCGGACACTGTTATCGACCACGATGGCGTTCCGAGCGCGGCCGCCGTAGTAGCGCCGTCCGTACCACGGTTCGTAGCGCTCGCCGGGCCCCAGCGGACACCAAGCGATCTGATTGATCCGATACCCCGTTCCGTACCCGAAGAACGTCACCAGAGCCGGTCGCCAGACATGGCGCAGAGTCGGAACCCCTGGATACCAACCCCAGCCATAGATGCTGTGACGGTACCAGCGGCCCCAGTGATAAGGCGACCAGCCCCATGGTTCCGCGCCGACCCACGACCAGCCGTAGTAGTCCAGCCAGACCCAGCGTCCGTGACGATAGGGAACCCAGGCCGGCGTTACATATGGAAACCACGAATAGCCCACATCGACGACATATCGCCATTCACCGTAGTTATCAAGGTCGCCTGCTCCATAGATGTCACGGCTGACGTACCGGTAGGATCTGGACCGGCTGATCTCCGTGTCCCTGGCAGCAGCCCACTCGTCCAGCGGAAGCCTTGACGGGATCTTGCTCAGTTCGTATTCCGTTCCAGTCGCGCCTTTCCGGATCGTCATCAGTCGGCCCTTTTCCAATGTGGTCGACTGATCGGGAAACGCGACCTCTGTCCTGCCCTTGGAAACGCTGATGTACGTGACACTGGCCCCGACGACGGAGACCCTGTAGCGTCCCGGCTTCATGGGTCGAACTGCCGCCAACGGCGTTTCCATGTCGATGTCCGCCTCGCTCTTGGGTAACTCGCTGTAGAGCACTGTGCCCTGGAGCACCCGAAACCGGAACTGGTTGCGGGCAAGGCCCAGGAACAAGACCTCAGCGTCGCTGCCGAGTCGGACGAGATTGCCATACGCAAGTTGGATCTCGACTCGCGCGTCTCCCCGGGTCTGAACGGAATCGCCCTCTACGATCGGCATATTCGGCGTTGCTGCTACCCAGTCACCCGAATCACCTCGCATCGTCGCGACATCACCCTGGACGAGGCTGATCCTTGCCACCCCCAAAGCCGGACCTGTACTGTCATCGTCGGCAGCAGCGCCCGGAACGAACGCCAACAAAGCCATGGCTGCGAATGCGATCGTCCCACAAATCGAGTTGCGCATGGGAGTGCACCTCCTGGAAATCATCTGTGCGCAGCCTTAGATGGTCTACAAGGTCCTCCGGTTTCACGGCGGGAGATCTTTCGCCGTTTCGCGGACAAGAACAAGGAGACCGTACAGCCATCTCGATCATCCCATACGCGGTCCTTCGGGGCTCTCGGAGCGGCCGCCTCGCTCGCGGCCCCATTCGCCTCCGGCAGGCGCACCGGTGCCATAATCGACGGCGTGACGCGCATCGCATCCCTATTGATCTTGGTGGCAGGGTCATTGCTCGCCCAGTCCACCCTTGACATTGTCATCCACGGAGGAACGGTGATCGACCCGGAGTCCGGGCTGCACGGTACGAGAGACATCGGGATTCTGGCCAACCGCATTGTAGCGGTCAGCGAAGATCGCCTTGATGGCAACCGCGTGATCGACGCGACCGGACTCGTCGTCGCACCAGGGTTCATCGACCTGCACCAGCACGGCCAGAGCCCGGCGAACTATGAGGCACAGATCCGTGATGGCATTACGACATCGCTCGAACTGGAGCTCGGGGTCGAGGACATCGATGCGTGGTATCGGGACCGACAGGGCAGGGCCGTCATCAACTACGGGGCAAGCATCTCTCATCCATACTCCCGACAGATGGCAACACTGGGGCGGAATCCAGGACTGGCGGGGGAATCTCTGGCACAGGAACTGACTGCGCAGCAGCTGCACCTGCTACGCCGCCGCATCGAACGCGGCCTGGAACAGGGGGCCGTGGCAGTGGGCTTCGGACTGGCCTATACGCCCGGCGCCACACGAGTCGAAGTCGTGGAGATGTTCCGCATCGCGGCCCGGTTCGACGCCAGTTGCCATGTGCACATGCGTACCGATCACTCGACACTCTCCAATCTGGAAGAGGTCATAGACGCAGCGAGGGAAACGGGCGCACAGGCTCACGTCGTGCACATCAACAGCAGTGCGCGCGACCGCGTTCCGGACTATCTGGCCCGAATCGAGAAGGCCCAAGCGTCCGGCATCGACGTTACGACGGAAGCGTACCCGTACAACCGGGGATCGACACTGATCCAGTCGCATCTGTTCAACGAGTGGCAGGACTACTCCGACGAGGAGCTTGCGGAGTTCATCTGGGTGCGAACCGGGGAGCCACTGACCCGCCAGACGTTTCCGGAGCGACGGCGCATGGGTGGCACGATCATCATGCCGCCACTGTACAGGCAGGAGAGCGTGCGACAGGCGATTGCGAACCCGCTGGTGATGATCGCCAGTGACGGAATGTGGCTGAGCGGAGGCAAGGCGCACCCGCGGTCATTCGGTACCTTCGCCCGGGTATTGGGCCGGTTCGTTCGGGAGCAGGGAGCGCTGACGCTGCCTGAAGCCGTCCGCAAGATGACACTGATGCCAGCAAGACGACTCGAGCGACGGGTACCGGCGATGCGCAACAAGGGCCGGCTGCGACCCGGTGCAGATGCCGACATCGTCGTGTTCGACGCGAGCACGGTGATCGACAGGGGCACGTACACGGATCCGGCGCAGAGTCCGGACGGGATCCGGTACGTGCTTGTCAACGGGGTGCCTGTTCTTGACAACGGGCAGGTGACCGCCGGCATCCGGCCTGGCAGGGCTGTCCGTGCGGAGCAGACCTACCCATTCGCACCCGGGACGACTTGGCAGCTCCCGGGGCAGTAGACCGGTTCGCTCTCGGACCCGGATCACGATTCACAAGTACGCAGGCAAGAGTGAAATGGCACCTGCGACAAGCGCAGCGGGACCCCGTGGCCACCGCCCAGCCACGCGAGCCCGCGCAAGAGAAGAAGAACCGTGCGACGACCACCGACGGCCTGGAACCGCACAGTCTCGCGATCCCGATGCAGGCACTGGCGACGCACAACCGGAGTCAATTCCATCTGCGAGACGAGACCCAGGAGCAGACCGTGGAGAGGCTGGCCAAGCCTACACCACTGCAAGTACGAGCACTGGATCTGGTGCAATCGTTCCCAGTGGACATCCCTTCAGATAGCTGAGACATTCCATCCTTACTCGAGAGTTTCTCACGATCTTCATCGGGGAACTTCAGACTAGAATCCAGCTTCTGCAGTCTACCCCCAGACGCACCCTCGATCCAACGGTAGTTGAAGGACTTACCGAACCGCTGCTAGCTGATGCCTGCCCCCAATCAACACGTTCGGGCCAAGTGCAGGACGCACGATCTGGGGTTCAGGCCGTTCGGCCTACCCTTCTCGATACAATATGCCGTGCTGGCCAAGGAATCACGATATCTGGTATCGCACTCCGGAAATCAGCCCCCTTATGCAGGGCTTCTGCGTTCAGGCCTACTTTGTGAGTGTCGTCGAGATCGATTTCAAGGTCCCGTCTTCGGTGGCTTGTAGCGCCTTGTCTTGGCTCTCTGCATCCCCCAGTGTGCGGAGAATCTGTCTGAGTCGATCCTTTTTACCTTGCAGAATCTTAGACTGATTCCGCAGCGAAACCTGCTGTGCCTGAACCTGACTCAGTCGACTTTTGAGATAGTCGAAGCCCGCTCTACTGCGTTTACACGATTCATCCCATTTGATGAGTTCCGCCTTCATCAAAGCGGCCACCTTTGGCAGTTTTTCGACGAGATTTGTTTCCTCACCCGGATCGACTGTCAAGTCAAAAAGCATGTCATTGTCCTTGTCGAGAAGCTTCTCATTTAGATACGAATGAAACTTGTACTGGTCGCCAATCAACGCATGATCCGGCGCATTGTTGGGCCGAGCCTGAAACGCAATTCGCGATCCTCGCTGCTCCATCTCGCCGTCGATCAGCGGCACGAGACTGATACCGTCCATCGGACGGGAATCGACGGAATCCGACAGCCCGACAGCTTCCGCAATGGTCGGGAAATAGTCGCTTGTGAAGCAAGGTACTGTCGTGATCCGGCCCCGGTTGATCCGATTCGGCCATTCCAGAATTCCCGGCACGCGCAAGCCACCCTCGTACAGACTCCGTTTGCGCCCCTTCAGATCTCCAACATTATCGTCATTCCGGTCTCCAACGGAATCGGCATCCCGGTTGGCGGGTCCATTGTCGCTGCAGTACCACAGCATCGTGTTGTCCGCAATCCTAAGTTCGCGCAGTTTCTTGCGGAGACGGCCGACCTGGTAGTCTAACGCTGTGATGCTGCCGAAATAGTTCTTCTGCCGGCCACTAAGGTCTGGGTACTTGGCACGATATTTCGGGCCGGCCCTAACCGGCGCGTGCGGAGTGTGAAACCAGATCACGGCCAAGAACGGCTTGTCGTCCTCGACGGCCTTGCTAATGAAAGGGATGGCGCGGTCCATGATGACGCGCGAGTCGTCACCTTTGAGGTTATCCTCCGCAATCTCTTTTGGACCAGTCCAGTATTTGACTGGATACACTTGATCCTCCATCGGATCCCAGGTGGGCACTTGTATCTCGGTGGAGAACGACACCTCGAAACCGTGGTCCCATGGTGGCGCATAGCGCTCAGATTGCTCCTCGCCTCCACCCACCCTGCGACCGTCCTCCTGGTCTCTGGTCAGGGACCCAAGGTGCCACTTCCCGAAATGTCCCGTTCTGTAGCCGTGCTCCTTGAGCAACTCGGCCAGCGTAATCTCCTTATCCGGCAAGTGGCCCAGACCTGCGTCCCTGATCCCATACCTGAAGGGATGTCGACCTGTCAGCACGCTGGCCCTTGTTGGGGAACACACCGGAGACCCCGCATAGAACCGGTCAAACCGCAAGCCGGCACCGCTCATGGCATCAAGGTTCGGAGTCTTGAGGTGAGGGTGCCCGTTGTAGCCGGTATCCCCCCAGCCTTGGTCATCGGCCATGCAGAGGATCACGTTCGGACTATCGGACGACCCCCGGTCCCCCTGCGTGGCGGCAAGTCCCGGCACAGCGCAAGCTGCGATTGATGAAGCAAAGACCGCTCCCGAGGCATTGAGAACCTCGCGTCGGCTCGGCTGGTTCACGCCAGTCACCCTCTTTCGACTCATATAGGACCCCCTTGGCTTGTAGCTAGGTCAATCATAGCTGAAAGGTTCCAGGAGAAGTGAGAATCAGGCATGCAGGTATGATAACTTATTGGCTATCAGGATCTTGAATCGGTTCTGAAGCATCATTCCCGAGTCCACACCCTGTACCACCCTCCCCCTCACCAACCATGGCCGTCGGCACCGCCGACATCCACGGCGACCGCTACTAGCGCACTGTGGCGGATACCGCCAAGCTGGACCATCTGCTGGTCGCGCTGCTCCTCGACAGCTACCCGCAGCCGGTCAAGGAACTCATACTGGATGTGGATTCCACCGACGATCCGGTACATGGGGAGCAGGAGGGTCGCTGTTTCAACGCCTACTACGACGAGTACTGGAATCTGCCGCCGTATGTGACCTGCGGCCCGCATGTGCTGAGCGGGACGTTGCGGACGGCCAACCGGGATGCCGCGGACGGGGCGCAGATCCGGGAGCACGGGCCCCGGATGCGGGTGAGTGTGCGAAGTGTCCGGATCGGATCCGACTCTCGCCAGTGTTTCCGCGTATGGAGTCGCTGGCGCAGTGCCTGACACAGTTCCGGAAGGATCTGGTGACCTGAGTCAGGGCAGGACAGGGCATGGAAGAACACCGCAAGGATGTCGGTGGGGGAGGCGTGTCCATGGGGAAGAGCGTGAGGGTTTGGGAAACCGGAAGAGGCCGGCGAGGCGGTCGATGAAGCCATCCGCTGCCGACCAACCCGAAAATCATGGCACTGGTTATGGACCCACACCGCAAATCGACGCCTGCCAGTTGAGTGACGGGTCCAATACCGTCGAAGGACTGATGCTCGTGCACCTTGGTGAGATATCCGGGCTTGGGGCCGGGGCCGTGGATGACAGTCGTTCGAAGTAACTGGCAGTCAAGGCCCGTCAACTGTGTGACGCTGCGGAGCGAGGACCCCGACTGGTGAGGCGACTGGGGCTCGAACCCAGGACCCACGGCTTAAAAGGCCGTTGCTCTACCAACTGAGCTACCGCCTCGTCGGAGCGGCGACTTCGGGTGCGTAACTATACGGGCAGACTTCGCCCACCCTGCTGGGAAACCGATGCAGCCGAATCCGCACTCTCAGAGTAGCAACCCGAACTGTGCGTGCGGGTCCGCAAGACTCGGCACCGCGGCACGATCGCGCGAATCAGGCCCCCACGGACCATACCGAAGTGCTGCTACGGAACTGTGGTTGCGGACACTCAGTCTGCATGTGTTGATTGCCCGTACAGACCGGGGTACTGCACGGGGCAGGATGTTCATCCAAGGCGTCGGGCCGTTGTCGGACCAGATTCCCGCCAGTGCAGCGTGTACCAGCACCAAGGCCAGTGGCAGGACAGTCGCGGAGGAGCAACACCCGGAGACGGTTGGCGAGGTCCGACAGGGACACTCCCGCCGTGCTACCCTTCCGTTCGGGATTCTCACTTTCGCTCATGGCAGAGATGCATCGCAGGCTCGGTCTACTCAACGCCACGACCATCAACATGTCCAACATGGTCGGGATCGGGCCGTTCATCGCCATCGCCTTGATCCTGCAGACGCTCGGAGGCCCGCAAGCATACCTGGCATGGGTTGTGGGCACGGTGATCGCCTTGGCGGACGGTCTGGTCGTCGCCGAGCTTGGCGCCGCGACACCAGCCGCCGGCGGGACATACGTTTTTCTTCGCGAGGGCTTCGGGTCGCGTACCCAAGGCCGGATGCTGGCATTTCTCTTTGTCTGGCAGATTCTGTTCGCCGGCCCCTTGGAAATCGCCAGCGGGAACATCGGGCTGGTCCAGTACCTCCGTGTATTCCTCCCGGACTTGGGCGAGTTCGAGGGAAAGCTGCTCGCTGCGGGCATCTGCATCCTGCTGATCTACGCGCTCTACCGGCGCATCGACGACATCGCGAAACTGATGTTCTGCCTATGGTCAGTCATGCTGGCAACGACAGGATGGGTGATCGTGACGGGCATCCTGAACTTTGACCCTTCGCTGGCCTTCGATCTGCCCGAGGACGCATTCCGGCTCGACCTGAGTTTCCTGACAGGGCTGGGCGAGGGTTCGGCCGAGGTGCTGTACCTGTTCCTCGGCTACTACCAAGTCTGCTACCTGGGTGCCGAAGTGAAGGACCCCGGCCGGACGATCCCCAAGGCGGTCATGTATTCGATTCTAGGAGTCGCGGCCATCGACATCGCGATCTCCTTCAGCTTCATCGGCGTCGTTCCCTGGCGGGAAGCGATGGAATCGCCATTCCTCGGTGCGCTGTTCGTGGAACGCGTCTACGGACCCTGGGCCGCGAAGCTCCTTGCCGGCATGATCGTCGTCACAGCCTTCGGGTCGATCTTCGCGCTGCTGCTCGGATACTCGCGCGTGCCCTATGCGGCGGCCCGGGACGGCGTTTTCTTCCGGGGGTTGGCCCAACTCCATCCGACCCAGGAATTCCCCCACCGCTCGCTCCTGCTGATCGGAACCGGAGCGGTCGTGGCGAGTTTCTTCAGCCTCGACAACGTCATCAAGGCCCTGATGGCGGCCCGCATTCTCATCCAGTTCATCGGGCACACGATCGCCCTGTTCCGAATCCGGAAGAAAACCGGGAGGAGCAAGCGGCCGTTCAGCATGTGGGCCTATCCGCTTCCGGCCATCATTTCCCTCGTGGGTTATATTTATGTATTCCTGTCGCTCGGCTCGGCGTTCATACTCTTCGGTGTCGGAACGCTGCTGCTTGGGGCTGCCGTCTACCTGGTGGTCGCACGGCAGCAGCACGAGTGGCCGTTCGCGGCCAACGCCACAAGCCGGAGAAGAACACCGCGATGATCACCCGCATCCTTCTTGCATTGACCATGTCCACCGTTTCACAATTCGCCGCCGAACCGATCCGCGTGATCGCGATCGGCGCCCATCCCGATGACTGCGACATCAAGGCGGGAGGTATCGCCGCCAAGTATGCAGCCGCCGGTCACAAGGTCAAGTTCGTGTCCGTCACCAACGGCGACGCTGGCCACCAGGCGGAAGGGGGCGGCATGCTCGCCGCCCGTCGGCGGGCCGAGGCGGCGGAGTCGGGTCGCCGGCTCGGAATCGAGTACATCACCCTGGACAACCACGACGGAGAACTTGTCCCCAGCCTGGATGTTCGGCTCCAGATCATCCGTCAGATCCGAGGGTGGGACGCCGATATCGTCATCGCCCCGCGTCCCAATGACTATCACCCGGACCACCGCTACACGGGCATTCTGGTGCAGGACGCATCCTACATGGTCACGGTCCCGAACATTGCGAGCGACACCCCGGCGATCAAGAAGAACCCACTGTTCCTCTACTTTTCGGATCGCTTCACCCGGCCACAGCCGTTCCGTCCCGACATCGTGGTTGCTATCGACGACGTGATCGAGAAGAAATACGGGGCGCTGGATGCACATGTCTCGCAATTCTACGAATGGCTGCCGTGGCATGCCGGGGTCCTCGACCAGGTTCCGAAGATTCCGGAAGGCCGGCTGGAGTGGCTCAAGGCCAATCGCAGCTTCTCGATCCGGGACGCATGGCGGGAAGCCGCCCGCGCTCGATACGGTGCCGCGGCGGATGAGATCCAGGCCGCCGAGGCGTTCGAGATCACCGAGTACGGGATTCAGCCGAGCGAGGAGGATATTCGCCGACTCGTTCCGTTCTTCCCGGAGTGACCGCGGGGACCATCGACGGGAGCGCAGCGACACCCGTTTCGACGGGCACACGGTGGGAAGCGCCGATACGCCGAGTGCCTCGAACGGAAGGATGACACCCGGTCCTGGAGATCGGATGACGGGCAGGTGTCGGTCCGCTCGAATCCAAACCGCATGGTAGCGACCGGATGCGCAGCGCTATCCTACATGCAGTCGCATAAACTGACGGAAGGAGTCACAGTGGAACAGGATCCGCGAGAGTTGCCAGCATACTCAGTCTCCGAATGTGCCAAGTACTTGCGTCTTCCCGCAACAACTGTGCGCTATTGGTCAGGTGGTCGTGGTAGCAGTCGGCCACTGGTCCGTCCGGCAACCACCACGCCACTCCTACTGTCGTTCTTCAATCTGGTGGAACTCCACATGCTGAATGCGATTCGCCGAGTTCATAACGTGCGAATGCCGATGGTCCGCTCTGCGATCGAGTACCTCGCTGAGTCAACGACAGCAGGAGTGCAACGAGCCCATCCCTTGATCAGCCACGATCTCAACACGGACGGTTGCAGTTTGTTTATCGAGCGATATGGCGATCTCATCAATGCTAGTCAGCAGGGGCAACTTGCAATGCACGATGCTTTGGGATTAGCCTTGAAGCGTATCGAGCGCGATATGAAGGGTATTCCAGCCAAGCTCTTCCCACTCACAAGAGCCGATCACGAGAACTCCCCGTCAATTATCGTCATCAACCCGATCATTTCCGCTGGTCGTCCCACCATCAAGGGCACGGGAGTCACCACTCGGACCGTCTTTGAGCGATATCAAGCCGGAGAATCAATCAATGACTTAGTATGGGACTACGATCGAAATGCCACGGAAATCGAAGAAGCAATCCGGTGCGAAATACCCCTCGCAGCCTGAGGACTTAACCCTCTTTATTGATCGAAATCTCGGAAACAATATCATCGCTAAAGAGCTTCGATCCGTCGGACTTTCAGTAGTGGTTCACGATGACATTCTCGCGATCGACACCCCAGACGAAGATTGGATTCAACTTGTAGGAGATAAACGTTGGGTCGCGGTGACCCGAGATAAGAATATTCGCTATAGAAGAGCAGAAATCCACGCAGTTCGAGAGCATAAAGCGCGAGTTGTTGTGATACGAATGAAATTTGCAACAGGGTTAGATATGGCGAGATTGCTCATCGATAATTTTCACAGATTGACTAAGTTCACGCTACAGAATCCAGCACCTTTCATTGCTGGACTCAGCAAGAATGGCAAGGTCACAAATTACAATATTGATGAGTGATTAACACAACCGACAGTACGAAAATAGCATACTTAGAATCCGAATGTAGTCCCAATAATATCGGGAATCATGGTGAGCTATAGAAGCTATGTGTTTATCGTATTTTGACCGTTTATCTGGGGTATCATGACGATATACTCGATCTTCTTTCTATCGGTAACGAACAGGTCCGTCGACTAGACCCGACTGAAGGCATAGAAGACAACCCCGTACGAGCTAGTAGGTTGGAATATTATACTTGCAAACTGTAGTGGGGAAGGGTGCCGAAGGAACCTAATCCTACATCTCAGAAGAAAATCCGTTCGATCTCGACGGAGGCCGAACCGGGCTACGTAGTCTTCACTTTCAAGTGCTTTACGAGAATGTCGCGAACATCGGCAGGATTCATGGAAACGTCCCAAGACCACTTGCCGAAACCGCCGTGGACGTTTACGGCACGAACCCACTCATCAAGGAAGCGACGCTTGATCCTGTCACGCTCCTGATCACGTCCTTTGGTCTCAAGGACGAGCATGCGACCCGACGTGAAGCGAATCAGGAAATCAGGCCGGTACTTTCGCACGACGCCGCGATATACGTAGTAGACTTCGAAGCCCAGATGGTCGTTCTTGGCCCATGCTGCGACTTCCGGTTCTTGGTCCAGCACGAACGCTGTTGTCGCCTCCCAAGTGCTGTCATGAACACAGAAGTTGATATGGCTACGGTGAGCAGGGTCACATGGTCGGCCCGTGAACCACCTCTTCATGTTGTGAGTGGAGAGGATCGGGCGGTCGCTATCGAATACCGGCTCAAGGGTCTTGGCGTTCCCAGGGCGAACGGCATCCCAGATGTGCTGAAACAGTACTGTCATGTTCAGTGCGAGGATCAGGCGCCGCCTCATGGCGTCATTACCGAATGTCGCAGGAGTGATCGTAAGACCCTTCCACTGCATGAACTGCTCCATCAATCGAACCAGTTGGGCCGCCAGGTTCAGTCTGCTGCCTGACCAACTGGGACGCATCTCGTCATACATCTCTTGCGCACCCTCAAAAGCGAGACGCTGCATCCGAGATTCCCTTGCAAGTTTCTCCAGCTTGATGGAGTCGATCCTGGTCATGTCGGGCTTCCCATCGACAATTGGTGCGAGTTCGGCCTGCATGACGGTCTTGCTCGCATCGAGTTGGAGCACAGCCAGTGACTTCCAGTCCAAGGAGAGCCGCGGTCTGTAGCTGTGGTCGATCCGAACGATGTTGGGCCAAGAGATCGAGAAGTGCTCTTTCTCCGCAACGGGCTCGATTGCGGTCTTTGGTGGTGGCGGTGGTGGCGGCGGTACATCGTCGTCACCTTCGTGGGGTAGAAACGTAAAGGGTACTCCAAATACATTGACGTGCTCGGGCTCGAACAGTCCTGTCTCGGGGTTCACATCGTAGGATATGCGGCGCAGTCCACGTCCAACCACCTGTTCGCAAAGAAGCTGACTGCTGAAGGCACGCAGCCCCATGATGTGTGTCACGTTCCTTGCGTCCCAGCCCTCCGATAGCATGCCTACGGAAATCACATTCTGAATTCTTCCCCCTGGTTGCCCTGGGCGTCCGACAGTATCTACCTGCAGACGTAGCAGTTCTGCCTTTTGTTTGGAACTCAGTTTGGTATTGCGGTCGGAATCTGTAGCCGTATCGCCGTCTGCGATGTCATCGACACGTTCAGCAGCCTCCTCATCGGATGCCTCCGCCTTGGCGAGGACTTTGCTATCGATATGCAAGGTCCGGTCGGGATCAGAGAGCTCCTCAATATGGACCTTGTCTCTGTCGAACGCATGCTTAATACGTGCCGCTGTCTCCGTGCGATTGGCGACAGTGATCATCACGGGTGGGACCATCGAACCTTGAGCCTCCCACTTCTTGGCAGATTCGCGCCAATCGAATCCAAGGAGGTGGTACGCATTGATGACGAGATCCGGCAGCGGCTCATGTGGAAGAGCCTTCCGATTCAGATCATCCTTGACCTCAGCATCATTGTAGAGATGGTAGAGTCGCGACTTGTAACTGCGGGCATCCGGCACTGCATCGTCCCGGATCACGACGCGTGGCGTCTTTACGAGCCCAGACTCAATGGCGTCGTTCAGTCCGAAATCACTCACGATCCAACCGAACAACGACTCTTCGGAACTCCGTCTACCAGACGGGGTGAAGGGAGTCGCCGAGAAGTCGTAGCACGCCACGATTCGGCGGGCCCGGTGGATTCGGTCCAGTCCGCCAACCCACTTGGTGGCCTCCTCGATATCGGCCTTCTTGACGCCCCTGATCTTGGACGCCGCAGATACGCGCCAAGCATGATGCGCCTCATCGTTGATAACCAGGACGTTCCGAGCACGAGCCATGTCGCCAAGCGCATGGCGCACGTACGCTTCGTCGCTCTTTGCTCCACGCTTGTCCACGCCACGCTTGGCAGTGATCTTCTCGGACGATTCCCAGCTGAGCGCGTGCCAGTTTCGGATGACAACCCTACCTTGACGCAGCTTGTCAAGCATCGCTGTGGGGACGATTCTGAAGGACTCGTAGTAGTTCTCCGGGCACGCAGGATCAAGCACTGCGAGCCGACTCCTCACCGTGAGACCTGGTGCGATGACGAGGATACGCTTCGAGAATCGTGTATCTGCGGCATAGGCAACCTTATTCAAGATATGCCACGCAGCAAGCATCGCCATGACGATGGTCTTACCCGACCCGGTCGCCATCTTGGCGCAAAGGCGTCGAAATTCTCCGCCGTCGGATGGAATTTCGAGCCCGGCCTTGTCTGCATCGTCGGCCTCCGTCAGCCAGATCAGTGTCTCAACTGCTTCGATCTGACAGAAGAAGAATCGTCTGCTCTCGAACTCCTCCGGATCTGTCCAGTAGTCCAGCAACCGTCGCGTCACACCGGTAACACCGGGATGCCCCTCATCCCGCCAAGCCTCCACCCTGGACCGGATGCGGTTGACCAACGGGATCTTGACGAAGGCTCCCGGATCATCAAACGCCCTGGAATCCTTGGACGCGATCATGTATCCGGCCGGACGACGCCCGTCCACAAGGTCGAACAGCCGAGTCTCCCTGTCGTAGCGCCAATGCCGAGCTGGCACCTCGTAAGGAGAATTAATGATCAGCTGGTCGATCGTTGCCCTACCCACTATCCGGCCTCCGGCGGCACGATCTGCTTCAACTGGCAGATCAGTTTAGGAATATCGTCCCTGACGATGTTCCAGATCACGTCCATGTCGATCTCGAAATAACCATGCACGATGCGATTTCTAAGACTGACGATTTGGCTCCATGGAATCTCAGAATGAGCTTCTCTCGTGTCGACACTAATGCGAGAAGCAGATTCACCGATGATTGTCAGCACCTTGAAGATCGCGTTTTGATGCAGTTCACTGATAGTGAACTGCTCATAGTCGAGATCGTGTGCAAACCGGACTGCCTTGTGTGCGGCCAATAGCATGTCGAGCAAGTATGCGTCATCGTTCTGCATAGACAACCTCGGCAGACCCCAAGATCTCCTTACGGCGAATATAATTCGGACTTCGTTCGACTGCGGACCGGGTCACGACATCGACGGGCCTGCCGAACAGGAGCGACAACTCCGACGCCATACTGACGAATCGAATACCAGGCACGCTATCCGGCTCGAACTTCACCATCACGTCGATATCGCTGTCACTTGTGAAGTCGTCCCGAAGCACCGACCCGAACAACGACAACTCGACGACTCGCCAGCGCCTGCAGAACTCCGCGATGTCGTCCGGCGATGCCGTGACTCGTGGATGCACCAGGACCCTGTTGATGGTGCCCCTGACCGTTCCCCTGGATAGTTGTTCCTTCATGTCAACTCCACGATCTTCAGACTCTCGATACCTCGATCATCCACGATCTTGACCGCAGCTCGAGCGTGCTTTCCGACGTCGAAGGGGAGAGACTCTGTACCGCGATACGCCTCAATCAAGGTAGGGTTGATTTCCGCCTTAAGATTCTTGGCAAGGTTGGCCCAACCGCCTTTGGTCCCCGCCATGGGAAAGAAAACTTGGCGAGCAAACAGGCTGCGGCCGTCGTAGTCCGGATCAAGCATCCAAAGCGCGATCTTCTCTGCTCCTCCAGATTCTAGGGCACCTGTCATCGTATTGAAGTAGTCGAATCCCTGAACGGTAATGCAAAACCTTCCCTTGTGTGGGCCATCGGCAATCCGATTGACGACGATATCCGGTTGCCCGATAAGCCAGAAGCTCTCGTTGCTGGCACGTTTCTTCTTGAGGTCAGCAGTCAGGAGATCGGCGTTCATGTGGGCCTTGAGGAGTGTGACGCCCGGCCAGTTCGTCTCGTCGATATCTTTGGAGGCTTCTGGGTCGAACTGGAAAGCGGCGAAGACTATCCCCTTGGGCTTGGGAACCAGCGATTGAGCTTCTTCAATTGCATGTTCGACCTGGCGCTGTTCCAAGGGTGCATGATCCGGTCCGAAGGACACGACGAAATGGACCGGTTTATCGGCGGTAGCGGTAGAGTGAGAGCCGTCCGCCGCTTTTCCATTGGGTCGCGTTTCACCGTCCGCATGAAGCCAGCGTCCGCCGGGCAGCGGCTCGAGTCGAGAGAATGCGAGGTGTTGCCCGGCTTTTCCGCGAATGCCGGTCTTGAGCAGCTCGTCGCGCCAATCGTTCTGGCGCACAGTCGCCCCTGAACGGGCTACGGAGTTGTCTGCCGGCAGGGGTTCGCTTCCCTCGATTTCGTCCAGAGGCAGGACCACGGGCGCGGGGACAGCTTCGACCGTGAACGGACCTGTGATGCGTGCCTTGCCACGATCGGTGAACGGCTGGTCGTAGAGTATCACCTCATCGGCCGGCTCATCGTAGCCCAAGGTTCGTGCTGTTGGTTTAGTGACGCTGCGGTAGCGAAACCCGGATCCGACCCCTTCGTCGGACCGAGCTAACGTGTAGTAGTCGAATTTGGCGGTCATCAGCCGCTGTTTCGCCAAAGCAAGTGCGACGCGGGACGTGTCACAGGTAATCCAGCGCCGCCCCCACTGTTCAGCGACATAGGCCGTAGTGCCGCTACCACATGTCGGATCGAACACAAGGTCGCCAGGATCTGTGGTCATGAGGATGGCGCGCTGAATCGCCTTCGCAGCCGTCTCGACGACATAACGTTTATCCTGTGGCGACATCTGCGCGGCCCAGATATTGTTGATACGGCGACCCGGAACCTCCTCTTCATACTGCTTCCACCTCAAGGAGGACTGTTTTTCCAATGCCTCCAATCGGTTCAGCTTGGCAAGCCGGTCCATACCTTCCTTCGATATTCGCCACTGCCCACTTCGGCTGCAATGAAAGAAACGACCATCATACTCATAAGGCCCAGATCGACCGGTTGTGGAGACTCCTTGGGAATCAAGGGTCCTGCGGCCATAGATGCGCGCACCTGATGGCAGATGACGGTCGGGATCAAAGCGCTCTTCTGGAGTCGGCTTACGGCTCTGATTACAAGGCAGTTCGACCATGACATCCCGATTAAAGTACTCGACCATTTTGGCCCTTGTGAGCGGCTCGTAGAGTTGCCGATACTTCGCGGATCTCCGATCCTTCGCGTACCAAAGCAGATAATCGGCGACCTCGGGTAGGCTCGAGGATGAGCTACCGCTGGTGGTGGCGTAAGAAATGGTTGCCATCCGGTTGCCGGCTCCGAAGACCTCGTCCATGACCATGCCAACACGGTGAACGTTCTCATCACCGATCTGCACGAAACAGCTTCCGCTGTCGCTGAGGAGTTCGCGGGCCAGCAGCAGCCGATCTTGCAGATAGGTCAGATACGAGTGTATTCCGAGTTCCCATGTGTCCCGGAACGCACGAAGCTGTTCCGGCTCTGCGGTCAGATCGACTTCACGGTCCGTAACTTCGTTGCGATTGACGAACGGCTGGAAGTTCGAACCGTACCGAACCCCGTAGGGCGGGTCGATGTAAATTGTCTGAATCTGACCTCCGAGACCCTCTTTCTCCAGCAGGCTGTTCATGACGAGCAAGCTATCCCCAGCGATCAGCCGATTGGACCAATTGCGGCGATGCTTGTAGAACTCGATTGCCTGCCGGATGGGAGGATTCTCGTCGCTCGACTCGAACAGGGACATCTGATCTGTTGCGCCGTTCCGCTTACGTACCGCCTCGATGACCGTGCGGGGATCTATGCGTTCGTGGACATGGAGGGATACCGTCGGAACATCGAACGAAGTGTGTTCCGCCTTGCCGGCCCAAGACAGATGTGGCTCGATGTGCGGATCGTGACGGTACGCCTTGACCCCAGCTTCAGGATCCGTGTCGGGCGTCACAAGCCCGACTGGCGGATTGTTAACACGGTCCTTGTCGGAGTGGGCGTAGGATTCGATGCTCTGTTTGGATTTCTTTGCCACCGGTATCGTTCTCGTTCGTTACGTGAGACACACCTAATGGGTGGTCATCGCATCTGTGTTCCGAGACGGTATCCATGTTAGCGCAGGTTGAGGCTGCCGAGAATCGGTCGCCAGACCTCTGATCAACGATCCGGCATGGTGTGGCGTGTCTCGACCGGCCATAAGTCAGCGTTCACTGATTCTGTCGATGGGCGCTGCCAGATTCCCTTCTCGCCCGCCTGCAGACTGAACACCGCGAACTACGGGCATCCAAACGTATACTCGCCGAGGAATCCCGCTCCGTCAAGAGAACCACTGACTTGCTCGCCCAGCAGGTCGATCACCTCAAGACTCACTGCACCGACCTCGCAACCGAGTCGCGCCTACCCCGCATCAACTTCGCTGCTTCCCGCCGAGAAACATCCCAAGCCTTCGCCCATGCCAAGGCCGAACCGCATGTCGTCAACGACCTCCGCCAGCATCTCCACGCCGCCCGACAAAGCCTCTGCGCCGGTCTGGCCGACCACATCCACCCTCTCGAATGCAACCGCGAGGACCACGCCACCAATCTGGCTTGGCCGGATCGGGTGGATTCCCGATCCTTCTCAGGCCGCCACCTCAGGCACCATGCCAGACCGCTCGGCTTCTTCCCGCTTGCCCTCGGACCGACGACGCGCCTGGGCCAAGTCATAGCCAGTCTGCCGCCAAAGCCACGACCTCGCGCTACCCCAGCCAGCCGCTTCCAATTTCAGTGCCAGTTCGGGTGTGATCCCACTCTGCCCCCGTATAACTCGCGCCAGCACCTCGCGATCCACTTCCAGTCGCTCGGCTGCTTCAGTCACGCTCCGCACCCCTCCACCTCCTACAACTTCCGGCCCGATGCACCCATCCTGTATCGCGTGCCCCGGGTGCAACGGGTTCCTTCGTAACCACGCATCCTCTCTCGCCTCGATCGATTCTTCCATGTCTTCCTCCTAATGATGATAGTCCTCGTACTGTATACGGACCAGCCCTACCAACGGTCCTGAGGCGGGCACTGGAACGCTCCTGAATGCCAACCCGCCAAGCCCATCCACTCGCCTTGCCATGCGAAGACAGAGCGCCGCCCGTGACCGGCGGAGCGCTTGCAACTGAGACAGTGGTGCTGATGGAGCAGTACGTCTCAGCGCTTGCGATCCTCTGGCTGCGCCAGGCGGATCTCCACATCCGGCAACCGAAACGTAACCAGCGTCTCTTCAAGCAGGGACAAGGATTCCGAATACCACGACTCGACGAACCGAGTCAGCGAATTACGCAGATTGAAGCCGAATCGAAGTCAAGGAACCAAGAGAATTCAGCGTGGGAACCTTCTGGCCGCCACCCGGCGAGCGATGGCATCTTTCCTTGGTGGATAGGACCAATCGGGAGAGAAACCCTGCGCCCCGAGATCTGAAGTAGGTTCTCCCGTCGCTCCCAGTAGGTGCAAGACCAGCACGACGACTGGGTCGCGATTGGCCCGACGATGCGACCTCTCATCAGGTGCGAGGCCACCCACCAGGGCTTGCCATTACTCAGCCAACCCAGCCCTATCTCGTCGGCGAATCTGTGATACCGTAGACTCCATGGACGCAGAGTGGATCAAGGTACTGACCGGTGTGGTGGCCCTTGCCGCGTACATGCGCTACAGCATCAACCAAGTTCGTGGCGACATTCGCGATCTTGCGGCACAGCAACGAGCGGACTACGAGAGACTGGCGGGCATGATAACAGCACTGTCCAACAAGTTGGCGGAAATGGACACCAAGGTGACTGTACTGTCCGAGAAACTGACTGCACTCTCCGACAGGGTGACAGCACTCTCCGACAAGGTGACTGCACTCTCCGACAAGTTGGCGCAAACGAACTTAACGGTGACTGCACTGCCGACAAGGTGAGTGCGCTGTCCGGGAAACTGGCAGGAACGGACGCAAAGGTGGCAAGTCAGTCTGAGAAGGTGGCGCGCATCGAGGGGATGCTGATCCAGCAGTTGGATTCGAGCGCGAGCCGACAAGCGCTAGTGGCGCAAGTGGTGGACCCACCAACGACCATCGACGAGCAGAAGCCGACGCAGGCGAGACCTCAAGCGATTGCGGCGCAAGCGACACCCAGCAGTTGATGGTTCCCGCCCCCGCGTGGCAGGTTGCGAACGTGGTATGCGGTGTTCCCTAGGAGTACCGGTCGCCAATCGGTCGGCGACCGCAGGTAGAGTCGTCTTGTTCGTGTGTGGCAGAGACCGTCGGCCCGTCCACCCAACACCGCCGTGGCCGACATGGGGGCGGACAGACCGCCGTGTAACGGTGTCGTCGGCACCACTCGTTCCCGGCTCCCAGGGCGCACGCACAGCGACTCTTGGTCGCGCTCCGGCAGGCAGCTTTGTCACCCTTCCGCAACCGCCTCCAGGAGGAGGTGCAGCCGAGAATGTCCAACATCGCTACGGTCCATCTCCGCTCTGCCTGCTCCTCTCGACCATTGCGACACTCACGTCGCTGGCCCTTCGCTTCCACTGGCGGAGCATGCGGTGCTTCACGGCAGTCTCCAAGACTGTCTGGTCCCCACTCAGCGACCTGAACCCCGCAGTGATCGTTCATTTCTTCGCTGCCGTCTATTGCTTGCCGGCCGGCCGACGGCAACCACGAGAGTATCCGGCGATCCGACTTCCGTGGCGAGACGGGCAGTCGTTTCCGCCGGGTGTAGATGCCGTCGTTCGCAATTCAGCCAGCGTCGGCAACCTGACCGTCATTCCACCGCCTTGGGACACACCTCCCGCTCCTTGTCCATACTCGACTGGCGGTCCATGTCCAGAGCGGCACGGCCTCTGGTTACAATGTTTGGCGGTGTTTCGCAACAGCCTCGGAACAGTTGGCATCCTTGCGCTGGCTCCAGTGGCAGCGCTGCAGGCTGCTTCCGTCAGCTTCAACACGGATGTCCGGCCCATCCTCTCCGACCGCTGCTATACCTGCCACGGCCCCGACGAAGCGACGCGCCTGTCTCCCCTCCGACTCGATACCGAGGACGGAGCCTTCGCTGTCCTTGCCAACGGTGGCTTTGCTATCGTTCGCGGAAACCCGGAGGCGAGCGAACTCATTCGGCGTGTCGAATCCTCCGACGACACTCGCCGGATGCCTCCGCCTGCGATGGGGCACGATCCACTGCCTCCGGTCGAGATAGCGACGCTACGGGCCTGGATAGCCGAAGGTGCTCCGTGGTCGCAGCACTGGGCCTTCGACCCGCCCCGCAGACCGGTCAAGCTCGCTGTCCGGCCCGATACCTGGATCCGAAACCCGATCGACCGGTTCGTCCTGTCGCAACTGGAAGCAGCCGACATGGAGCCGGCGGACGAGCAGGAGCGGGCCAAGCTGCTGCGCAGGGTCACGTTGGACCTGACAGGCCTACCCCCCACCCCCGAAGAAATCCTGGCCTTCCTGCAGGATGAATCGCCGCACGCTTACGAAGAGGCGGTCGACCGACTGCTGTCGTCGGTCCGGTACGGGGAGCGGATCGCGTTCCGGTGGCTGGACGCAGCGCGTTATGCCGACACGAACGGATACCAGAACGATCAATCACGGGACATGTGGAGATGGCGCGATTGGGTAATTGATGCCTTCAACGCGAACATGCCGTTCGATCGGTTCACGATCGAGCAGCTGGCGGGCGACCTGCTGCCGGATCCGACACTGTCGCAACGCATCGCAACCGGATTCAACCGCAACCACCGCGGCAACGCCGAGAACGGCACCGACCCGGATGAGTATCAGGTCGAGTACGCCGTGGACCGTCTGGAAACCACCGCGACCGTCTGGCTCGGCTTGACCATGGGGTGCGCCCGCTGCCACGACCACAAGTACGACCCCATCTCGCAGCGGGAGTTCTACCAGTTCTACGCGTACTTCAACAACGTGTCCGACCGCGGCCGCTACTACAAGTACGGCAACACGCCACCGATCGTGCAGGCTCCGACTCTCGATCAGCAGGATATTCTCCACGACCTTGATCGGCGCATTCACCAGCTCACATCGGGGCTGGAAGCGCGCAACGGTGAACTCGAGACCGCCCTCGCCTCGGGCATCCTGCCTCCGAGCACCGACGGCTGGGCCTACTCGGACCGCCTGGCCTCCCGGCGAACCTTTGATGCTGGCGGCTCGGAAAGCGGCATCCAGGGCCAGGCGGCACGGCTGGACGGACATCGCTACTTCAGTCTCGGCGACACGGCGAATCTCGACTTCTACGACCCGTTCACGCTGTCGGCGTGGATTCGTCCCGACGGTCCGACCGGTGGCGTCCTTGCCCGTTACAACGCAAGCGGCCCGAAGGGCTACGGCCTTTTCCTGGTCGGCGGCAAGCTGCAGTTGAGGGTGGACACCAGCAGCATCTCCGACCGCACCCGCATCAAGTCCGTGGATTCGATCCCCATGGGCGAGTGGACCCACGTCGCCGGGGTGTACGACGGCTCGCGCCATACCGGCGGCATGCATCTGTTCGTCAACGGCACTGAGGTCGAATCCCTGACCCTGATCGACGAGTCCCTGAATTCAACTCGCACTCCCGAGCCATTGCGAATCGGCCACGGACCGCGTCCCCAGGACCGGTTCCGAGGGATGATTGACGACGCACGCGTATACCTCCGACCTCTCAGCGACGACCAGATTGCGGTCCTGGCAGTCGCGAAGACGCCGCGCGAGATCGCCCGTATCCAGCGGGAGCAGCGCACGGACGCGGAGCACCGGAAGCTCCTCTGGGCATTCCTGGATTCCGACGCCCCCACCGAGATCGCTGCGGACTGGAAGGATCTGCGGGAGCTTCGTCTGGAGCGCGAGGACTTCGTGGCGTCCCTTCCAACCGTGATGGTCATGGACGAGCGCAAGGACATCCGCCCTACTCATGTCCTGTTCCGGGGAGCGTTCGATGCCCCGCGGGACAGGGTCGATCCGGGCCTGCCGGCCGCACTGCCTCCGATGCCCGCGCATCGACCCAACAACCGCTTGGGGCTGGCCCATTGGCTGACGGACCCATCGCATCCGCTGACAGCCCGGGTGACCGTCAACCGGTTCTGGCAGATGATCTTCGGCCGCGGCATCGTGACCACGGTTGAGGACTTTGGATCGCAGGGCGCGGCCCCGACCCACCCGGAACTGCTGGACTGGCTGGCGGTGGAGTTCATCGACTCAGGCTGGGATGTCAAGGCCCTGATGCGGACGATCGTGACAAGCGCGACGTACCGCCAGACATCGAAGGTCTCGTCCGCAGCACTCGATAAGGACCCGGAGAACCGGCTCCTTGCCCGGGCTCCGCGAGAGCGACTGCCAGCCGAGTCCATCCGTGATCAGGCTCTCTTGATGGCCGGCGTGCTGTCCGGCCATTCCGGGGGCCGGTCGGTCAGGCCGTACCAGCCTGCCGGACTGTGGAAGGAACTCTCCAACTGGGGAGCGTACCAGAACGACCATGGAGACAGCCTCTACCGACGCAGTCTGTACACATTCTGGAAGCGCACACTGGGGCCTCCGGCGATGCTGGCATTCGATGCGGCTCCCAGGGAGACATGTGTGGTGCGGGAAAGCCGGACGAACACGCCGATCCAGGCCCTCAACCTGATGAACGACCCGACGTACACGGAAGCGGCCCGGCTCTATGCGGAGCGGATGCTGCGGGACGGTGGCGAGACGGATCAGGCCCGTCTCGACTACGGGTTTCTGCTCGCCACGGCTCGCCATCCGGGAAGCGAGGAAGCGGCGATCCTGCGCTCCAGCCTCAACCACTATCGGGATCGCTTCCGCACACGACCCGACGATGCCGGCGAGTACCTCTCGTCCGGCGAACATCCACGCGACTCCTCCCTGGCTGCACCGGAACTGGCCGCCTACACGGCGATTGCCAGCATGCTGCTGAACCTGGACGAGACCATCACCCGGGAGTGATTCATGATCTGCGACCCTACCCTCGACCTCACCCGCAGGCAACTGTTCTCTCGCGCGTCAAGCGGTCTAGGCATCGCCGCCCTCACGAATCTCCTCGGCAACGACCTCCATGCCACGTCCGGGCAGGCGGGGCTGCCGGGATTGCCCCATTTCAGACAGCGAGCGAAACGGGTGATTTACCTGTTCCAGTCCGGCGGCCCCTCGCAAATGGACCTGCTCGATCCGAAACCGGCTCTGCGAGAACGACAGGGTACCGAACTGCCCGATTCGGTGCGGGGCGGCCAGCGTCTCACCGGCATGACGGCGGCACAGACGAGTTTCCCGGTCGCCGCGTCCGGATTCTCTTTCACCCGGCATCCCGGGACAGGCCAGGAGTTCGGAGAACTCATTCCGCACATCGCTTCGATCGCGGACCGCATTGCCGTGATTCGGTCCATGCACACGGAGCAGATCAACCACGACCCGGCGATCACCTTCCTGCAGACGGGCCACCAGTTGGCGGGAAGGCCCAGCCTCGGCTCATGGCTCTCCTACGGGCTGGGCAGCGAGACGAGCAGCCTGCCGGCATTCGTCGTGATGGTCTCCCTGGGAAGTTCCGGACAGCCTCTGTATTCCCGACTGTGGGGCAGCGGATTCCTGCCGACGCGCTTCCAGGCGGTGAAGTTCCGTGCCGGACGGGAACCGGTCCTGTATCTCAACGATCCGGCCGGCTTCGACCGTGAGGATCGCCGTCACTACCTTGACGGACTGTCCGCGCTGAACCGGGTCCGGATGGACGAGTACGGCGACCCGGAGATCGAGAACCGCATCGCCCAGTACGAAATGGCCTACCGGATGCAGGCCTCCGTACCCGAACTGACGGACATGTCGTCCGAGCCCGACCATGTCTTCGAGATGTACGGCGAGGACGCACGAAAGCCCGGCACCTTCGCCAGCAACTGCCTCCTTGCCAGAAGGCTGGTGGAGCGCGGAGTTCGCTGTGTCCAGCTGTTTCACCGAGGGTGGGACCATCACAACGGGCTCCCGAGGCGTCTGGCCGAGAAGTGCGCGGAGACCGACCAGGCATCGGCTGCCCTGGTCAAGGATCTTGAGCAGCGCGGCATGCTCGACGACACCTTGGTCGTCTGGGGCGGCGAATTCGGTCGCACGGTGTACTGCCAGGGCAAACTGACGGCGGAGACCTATGGTCGGGACCACCACCCCCGCTGCTTCTCGATCTGGCTGGCCGGCGGTGGCATCCGTGGCGGGGTGACACACGGAGCCACGGATGATTACTCCTACAACATCGCCGAAGCTCCCGTGAGCGTCCATGATCTGCACGCGACGCTACTGCACCTGATGGGTGTAGACCACAGAAAGCTGACCTTCAAGTACCAGGGGCGGCACTTCCGCCTGACGGACGTGCATGGAGAGGTCGTGAGGGAGATCCTCGCGTAGGGAAGGCACACGGACGGGGGCAGCGCGGGTCATCCGCCGCCACCGATTTCACTTGGAACACCACGATGAACAAACAACTTCCCATAGCCATCGTCACCGGCGCCAGTCGCGGTATCGGGCGCTCGATCGCGACTGAACTTTCGCGCACACATCAGGTCATCGGTACCTACCGGGGCAACCGGGCCGCGGCGGAGAGCCTGCAGGCTGAGACGGGCGCCGAGATCGTGCGAATGGATGTCGCGAGCAGCGCGGACCGGGATGGCGTCATTCGCTATGTGCGGGACCGGCACGGCCGGCTGGATCTGTTGGTGAACAATGCGGGAATCGCCCCGCGCGAACGCAACGACATCCTGGTGGCGAGCGAGGACAGTTTCGCGGAAGTGCTCGACACGAATCTCCGGGGGCCCTATTTCCTCACCCAGGCGGCTGCCAATCTGATGATCGAGACGGACTCGGGACGGATCATCTTCATCACCTCGGTCTCGTCCTACACAGCGTCCACGAACCGCGGCGAGTACTGCGTGTCCAAGGCCGGCCTGAGCATGGCCGTCCAGCTGTTCGCGGCCAGACTGGCCAGTGAGGGCATCGGAGTGTTCGAGATCCGGCCAGGAATCATCGAGACGGACATGGTCGCACCGGTCATCGAGAAATACAGGAAACTGGCATCCGAGGGACTGCTGCCACAAGGTCGACTGGGCAAGCCGCAGGATGTTGCGGATGCCGTCCGTGCCATCGCCGACGGCAAACTGGACTATTCGGCCGGGCAGGTACTGGATGTCGATGGAGGCTTCAGGCTTCGCACTCTCTGAGCGTTCGGCGGGCCAAGATCGTCCATGGATGGTGTCACGTGTACCCTGAGAGGCGTCAGGTCCATATGCGTCCATGATTCTCAGTCTCCCTAATAGAGGTCTCCAGCGCCTGTTCGGTGCGGGCAACGGTCGCCGGCTCTAGCCTCAGTTGATGGATAATCGACACATCAAGAACGTCAGGACATTGTGGTCCGGAATGAGAGGAGTTGAAACATGAGTCTGAAGAGAGACGTACAGGAGATCCGCGAGGAGCTAAGGGACTCTCAAGCTCTGAACGAGATTCTCTTGACCTACGATGATCCTGATGATCGTCGTCGAGCGTGGGATGAGTATCAACAAGCCAAATATGAAGATGCCATGCTGGAGGCAAAGATCACGCTCTGGGGCTTTGCCATTGTTCTTGCCTTGATTTTGGGTACTTGCTCCTATTTTCTGTGGTTCCGGTAAGAACGTGATATTTGCGTTGGGCGGAGTACTGGGCGGTACGCGTGTCCGGGAACTGGCACATTCGGCTAGGGCGACGTGATGGCTGTGGACCAGATTGACGATCACCAGGAGGATCAAGACATGCCGATGAAGTCCCCTCCACATCCGGGAGCATCAGTGCTTCACGACTGCCTGGAACCGCTGCGTCTCAGCGTTGCCGACGCTGCACGCAAGCTTGGGGTGAGCCACAAGCAGTTATCGGATATCGTCAACTGCCGTTCGGGGATATCCCCGGAGATGGCAATCCGCCTCGACAAGGCGTTCGGTGGCGGTGCGGAGACATGGTATCGGCTTCAGTGCGCTTGGGAAATGGCCCAGGCGCAGAGAACGGCACACCGTATCAAGGTCGAGCGATTGGTGCCGGTGACCTGACGCGACCACGGATCCCTGGATTCCGCACGGAAGAAAAAGTGAAGGACTCTCCGTTCCCGGAACCGCCGAAGTCTGAGGCATATGTGGCGGCGTTGGCAAAGGCAAACCATGGAAGTGGATCACGGTCGGCGGCAGTGCCCGACGGCCTTCTGGTGAATGCCAACTCGCTCCGGCTAATCGATCCGCCGTACCAGTGGCCTAGAATCATGCCATATGCGCTCACTCATTCCCCAGATCCTCCTCCTTGCGCCCCTTGCGGCGATCGCACACGCCCAGGACTCGACGCAGGCCGGCCGCTTCACCATCGAACATCCGACGCTGCACAACCTGGGATTCGAATGGGCCCTCACCGGCGACGCCAACCGCAATGCGACGGTGGCAGTCACCTTCCGGCAGGTGGGCGAGTCGTCCTGGCGGGAGGCTCTTCCCCTCGTTCGGATCGGCGGAGAGCGGGTCTTCCGCAAGCGGGAGCACCTTGATTACACCGTGCCTGACGGCTTTGCCGGAAGCATCCTGAACCTGGAGGCCGGCACGGAATACGAATGTCGCTTCGAACTCACCGACCCGGATGGCGCTTCCGGAGAAACCACCCGGGTTGTCCGCGTGAAGACGCGGTCCGAGCCACAGCCGTACGAAGGAGGGCAGATTCGGCATGTCTACCCGCCTGACCATGAAGGCGAGAAGCTGGAGCCCCATTTCACGAGCCTGCTGCAGGCCTACTACGGGGCCGGGCTGGGCGACTGGAGCGTCGTGTGGGAACGTCCCGTCCAGCCCGGTGACACTATCGTGGTCCACGCCGGCCTGTACAGGAACGACCGCCTGAACTATGTTGATCCGATGATGACGCCCTTCGACGGCACGAACTGGCTCACCATCAAGGCGACAGCCGAACGACCGATCACGATCCGCGCCGCCGATGATGGCGAAGTCGTCTTCGACGGAGCCGGCAACCACCGGCTATTCGACGTCACGGCCTCGTCCCACCACATCTTCGACGGCCTTACCTTCCGCAACACGGATGTGGCCATTTTCGCCGGTTTCAAGAACGTGACGGGCGCCGTCGGCCTCACGGTCCGCAACTGCCGCTTCGAGGACATCGGATTCGGCGTCTGGACCGAGTACGAAGGCTCGAGCGACTTCTACATCGTCGACAACATCTTCCTCGGCCGGGTCGAACAGAGGAATCTGCTGGTGGGATGGACTGGGCCGCTGTGGCGGAGCGCAGGGCCCTACGGGTCCCACGAGGTCCGCAGCTACTACGCCGTCAAGGTGTACGGGCCCGGTCACGTGATCGCCCACAATGCGGTTGCCTACTTCCATGACGGCATCGGCATCTCGACCTACGGGACACCCGAACCGGATCCGGCGAGGCGCGCCTCATCGATCGACATCCACAACAACGACATTCACATGTCGGGCGATGATTTCATCGAGACCGACGGCGGAGTCCACAACATCCGCGTCTACAACAACCGAGGAGTCAACGCTGCCCACGGCGGCTACAGTTCGCAACCGGTCTTCGGTGGTCCGGCCTACTTCATCCGGAACCTGCTCTATCACGTTCCGAGTGGTGTCGCATTCAAGTTCTCGGCCAAGGCAGCCGGCCTCTTCGCCTACCACAACACGATCATCGGTGAGCAGGTGGCTGGCGATCCCACCTCCAACATGCACTACCGCAACAACCTGTTCCTGGGTCGCGATACGCCGGAACGTGGCGTGATGCGGTGGTCGAACGCAACCTCGGCGTACAGTTCGGACTACAACGGCTTCCGTCCGAACCGAGGCGTCACGGCGCAGTACCGCTGGCTGGCCCCGCAGCCAGGCGATACCCTGTACGAACCTGGACCGGCCGACTGGAGGACATTCGCGACCCTCAGGGAACTGCGCGCAGCAACCGGTCAGGAAGAACACGGCGTCGAGGTCGACTTCAACATCTTCGAGGACATGGTGCCACCGGACCCGTCCAGCCGCCACGCTGTCTACCACGCCAAGGACCTGGACTTTCGCCTCCGCCCCGGAAGTCGAGCCGTCGACGCCGGGGTCCGAATTCCGACAGTGAATGACCACTTCACCGGCGAGGCACCTGATCTCGGCGCGATCGAGTCCGGCCGTCCGCAGCCTCGATACGGCCCAAGGTGGCTGCGAGGCGGCCCGTTCTACCGGTAGGTGTCAACCGGCACCTTGATCACTGCCCACTGCGGGGCGGACTCAGACGGGCAGGTACAGGCCCGGACATGGGACACATCCTCCGCGAGACACGCACGACCATCCCGGGATGATGGCTGACGCCTCGGGCTGCGCAAGCGGGTAGACCGGCCCTTGCGAGATCAGGATCGCCTCTCGCGATGGCGGCCGGTTCCATGCCTGGCGCCCATCGACTCAGGGTCACCCCCACCAGCTCTCCCCATCGGCGAGATGGGCCTTGACGACATCGGGGTCGAGATCGATGCCGAGTCCGGGCTTGTCGGGAACCTCCACGAAGCCACCCTTGGCGAGTGGCCCGTTATGCACGATGACGTCATCCATCCATCCCCCGTCGAAGAACACGGTCTCGCACGCGAAATAGTCGCGGATCGTCGAGGCCCAGTGGATGGTGGCCATACCGTTGACGATACTGCCCGTGTTGTGGTTGGCCATCGGCAGGAAGTACAGGTCGGCCAGATCGGCCATCCGCTTGTTCTCCAGGAACCCTCCCGAGTTGCGCAGGTCCGGATGAAGAACGTCGATGGCCGCGTTGACCACGAACGGAAGCGCTTCTGCCCGGCGCATCCAGTTCTCGCCCGTGCAGATGGGAACCGGCGATGTCTCGACCAACCTTCGCCAACTCTCCGAATAGGCAACCGGGAGCGGATCTTCCAGGAATCGCGGCTTAACGTCCCGCAGGGCAACCGACATGTCGATCGCACTGCGCAGATCGAATTCCCAGTGGCAGCCGATCAGGATGTCGTGCTCGAAGCCAAGTGCCTCCCTGCAGTTCTCGAAACCCTGACGCAGCCGCCGCAGTTCATCGCTGGACAGCATCCGGTTCGACGGATCGCGTCCGGGGTCGATGCCCGGGCTGTTCCGCAAGGGACCGAACTTGTGCATGTTGATCCCGAACGGGCTCTCCTTGACCCGCTGAGCCCAATCCCGGAGAACTGCCCTGTCAAAGAAGTCGTCCGGACGCGAGTGGTCGTACAGCCGGACACGGTCGCGGAACTTGCCACCAAGCAGCTTGTACGTGGGCAGGTCCAGCAGCTTGCCGGCCAGGTCCCACAGGGCCATCTCGATCCCGCTCATCGCCCGCTGCTGGGCGTGGGCGCTACCGTCGGTGTAGCGGTACACCGTGTACAGGCGGTCAATCTGCAGGGGGTCCTGACCAACGAACATCTCCCGCAGACCATCGATCTCCTGCCGGATTCCAAGACCGGGGGAGCCGTAGGCCTCGGCCACGCCGTGGACACCGGCATCGGTATCGACGCGGACCAGCGTGTAGGTTCGCGGGCCCTGGAGGACCATCGACCGAATGTCGGTGATTCTGACCTTGTTGCGGTCGGACGCACTGAGCCTGTCGTAGCCGGCCAGCCACGCGGGGACCGAGGCACCGGCGATGGAGGAGAGGAACGAACGCCTTGTCGGCTGACTCATGGCAGCCAACATTGTAGACCGCGCCGCGGGCAAGCACACGACCGGACGGCCGGAACCGAGTGCCGCCAAACGCCAGGATCGCCGGGCGGAACTATCGCCGCGGCCGTTCCTTCAGGCGGGCCGCCTTGCCCTTGAGCTTGCGCAGGTAGTACAGCTTGGCGCGTCGCACCTTGTTGCGCTTGACGACCTCGATCTTCTCGATGACGGGTGAGTGCAGCGGAAAGATACGCTCGACACCCTGCCCGAAACTGACCTTGCGCACGGTAATCGTCTCGCGAATACCGGGGTTGTTGCGAGCCAGCAAGATGCCCTCGAAGACCTGGATGCGCTCCTTTTCGCCTTCCCTGATCTTGACATGGACCCGGATCTGGTCACCAGGATCCAGTTGGGGCACCGAAGGCTTGCGATGTGCCTGCTCGACCTTCTCGATAATCGCGTTCTGCATGTTCCAATCTCCAGTATCTCGACTTGGCTGCCCGACGAAGCGGGACCAGCCTCAATTCTTGCCTGCCCCCGCGGAGGCACCACGTTCCGGCGGCCTGCCGTCCAGCAGGTCCGGCCGGTTCGCGCGCGTCTTTGCCAGTGCCGCGTCACGGCGCCAGCGGGCAATCTCGGCATGGTGGCCGCTGAGCAGCACCTCCGGCACTGCCCACGGACCGCCTTGGGAATGCGGCGAGCTGTAGCGGGCCGGACGCGTGTACTGCGGGAAATCCAGTATGCCCAGACCGCCCCCGGCCTGCGGAGCGAATGACTCGTGTCTTGTCGATGCCGCATTGCCGACCACCCCGGGGCGGAGTCTTGTCAGGCTGTCGACAACCACCCCGGCAGCCCACTCGCCCCCACTGAGCACATAGTTGCCGACCGAGAGCTCCTCGTCGACGAGGTGGCTGGCCACCCTCTCGTCAACTCCTTCGTACCGTCCGCATACCAGCACGACGGTGTCCATGGCAGCCAGCCGTTCCGCCACCGCCTGGTCGAACAGTGTTCCCTGCGCAGAGAGCAGGACCTTCCAGGGCTTGCCACCGCCGCAAAGGGACGAGATCTCGGCCAACGCCGAGTCGATGGGTTCGATCTTCATCACCATTCCCTCGTCACCTCCGAACGGACGGTCATCGACGGTCCTGTGCATGTCCGATGTCCAGTTCCGCAGATCGTGAATCCGTATGTCGATCAAGGCCGACTCCCGCGCCCGCCCCAGGACGCCGCAAGAGAACGGCCCCTGGAAGAACTCGGGGAAGATTGTCACGATGTGGAACTTCACGTCAGCCCTGCAACTCTTCCATCCCTTCCGGCAACTCCACCAGGATCCGTTGCGCGTCAAGATCGACCTCGCGACAGATCTCGGTCGCGAACGGTACCAGCAGTTCCCGGTCGCGACCGGCAAGGACCGAGAACAGCAGCACCCCACCGGGTGGCTCATAGACATCGTGGACCGTACCGATCTGGCGCCCTGTCGCAGCATCCACCATGTTGCACCCGATCAGGTCGTCGAGATAGTACTCGCCATCCGGGAGCGTGGCCAACGCGCGTTTCTCGCAACGCACCTCCGCTCCCTGCAGGCGCTCAGCATCCGAGATCGTCCCGATACCGACGAAGCCCAGGATCACCCGGCCCTTGTGCTCCCGGGCCCGAGCGAGTTCCAACTCGACCACGGCGTGATTCGGCAGGAACACTTGCAGTCGGGTACCCGGTGCGAAGTAGCGCAGACCCCCTTCGAGGTTGTCGGCGGCAACTTCGCCCTTGTTACCCCACGGTCGGACAATCCTGGCCAGTGTTACGTACTCGACTTCCTCCTTCTTCATGCACGATGCAAGTCCCGGAATCGAACAACCGGTGCTAGTCCTCGATGATCTCGAGGGTATAGCGATGGTTGTATTTCATGCTCACCGCCCCGAGCAGAGTCCGGATTGACTTGGCCGTTCTGCCCTTCTTGCCGATGACCTTGCCGAGATCGGACGGATGCACCGTGAGTTCCACGACACAGCTCTGATTCCCGTCAACCGCCTCCACCGCGACCTCGCCCGGCGTGTCCACGAGGGACTTGGCGATCACCTCGACCATCTCGACTACTGATTCCGTCTCTTGGGCCATCGTTCATTCATCCCAGCAATTCCGCACGGGCACCGATCCATCCCGACAAGGTCGGCAGAGCCGAACTCAGCCCAGATCCTCCGGAACCTCAACATCCTCCTGCTTTCCGGACTCAGAGTCATCCTCGACCTGCTCGTCGGTTGGCTGGCCGGGTTGCAACTGCTCCGCAGCGGCCCCCTGTTTGTCCGTAGCGGCCTCGGCGTCCTTGACTTCGGGTGCAGGTGCATCCTCGGTCGTTTCAGGTTCGTCCGCATCCGCGGGGCCCCGTTCATCGTACTGCCCGATCAAACGCAGCACGGTCTTCGACGGCTGAGCGCCAACACCCATCCAGTAGTCGATCCTGTCGCGTTTGAGCACGATCTCGATCGGGTCGAGCCGCGGGTTGTAGTGGCCGACGATCTCGATATTCCGGCTGTCCCGGGCACGTCGCTTGTCGATCACTACCACGCGGTAACTGGGCTTCTTCTTCGCACCCGTCCGCGCTAGCCGTATTGCAACCATTCGTTTCCTCCGATACTATCCGCGGCAGCGCTAGCGACCTAGCAGCTTGCCGATATCCATGCCACCCGGACCCATGGGATTCGGTCCCGGTCCGCGCATCACAGGACCTCGTCTGCGCTTGCCCTTCCTGTTCTTCTTCCGGCGCCTGCGGCCCGGCCCCGTCGGCGCCAGCCCGCGCATCATGTCGCGCGCCTGCCGATACTGCTTGAGCAGGCGATTGACCTGCTGGACCGTGGTTCCACTGCCGGCCGCGATCCGCCTTCGCCGACTCCCGTTCAGGATACGGTCGTTCGCCCTTTCCCCGGGGGTCATCGAATTGATGATCGCCTCGGTCCGGGACAGTTCGTTCGTATCGATGTCGGCGGACTGCAACTGCTGGAACGGTCCGGCGTTGGGGAGCATGTCGATGATGGACTTGAGCGAGCCCATCTTGCGCACCTGCCCCAACTGCTTGCGGAAGTCGTCGAGCGAAAACTGGTCCGCCAGCACGCGCTCCTGCGTTTCGAGGGCCTGCTTCTGATCGATCTCTTCCTCGACTCGCTCGATCAGCGTGAGCACGTCCCCCATTCCAAGAATCCGGGAGACGACCCGGTCCGGGTGGAACACTTCGAACGCGCTCGGCTTCTCGCCGACGCCCAGGAACTTGATCGGGCAGCCCGTGACTTGCCGGATCGAGAGCGCAGCCCCGCCCCGGGCGTCACCGTCCATCTTCGTGACAACGACTCCGGTCAGCTTGATCCGCTCATGGAACTCCGCCGCGGACTTCACGGCATCCTGCCCGGTCATGGCATCCGCCACGAACAGGATCTCCGCTGGTTCGAGTCGACCCTTGAGCTGCTCGAGTTCGTCCATGAGTTCCTGATCGAGATGGAGCCGTCCGGCCGTGTCGACGAGGACGACATCCCGACCGGTCTGCCGGGCCTCGCGAACGGCACCGACCGCCAGCTCGAGGGGGCTTGACTCGCCTTCGGCCCCCTGGTAGACCGGCTGTGCGATCTGGCCGGCAACGATGGCGAGCTGCTCGCGCGCGGCGGGCCTTTGCACGTCCACCGAAACGAGCAGCGGCTTGCGCCCCTGCTTCGAGAGCCAGAGTGCCAGCTTTCCGCTCGATGTGGTCTTGCCGGAACCCTGCAGACCCACCATCAAGTAGACGGTCGGCGGCGCGGTGGCGTGTTTCAGTTTGGTCTGACTGCCACCCAGGAGCTCGATCAGTTCGTCACGGACGATCTTGAGAAACTGTTCGCTCGGCGAGAGGGCCGTCAGGACTTCCTGCCCGAGTGCCTTCTCCCGGATGCCCGCGATGAACTCCTTGACAACGCGAAAGTTGACATCCGCCTCCAGCAGGGCCAGGCGAATCGCCTTGAGTCCCTCCTCGACATGCTCCTCCGACAGCTTGCCCTGACCGCGCAGGTTCTTGAACGCACGCTGCAGCTTTTCTGAGAGATTGTCGAACATCGGGGTCGACCGGCAGGACCGCGCACTTCTTGCCTCGAAAGCGGCCCTGGTGCTGTCCGCGTAGTCGGGGGAATCGGCAAGGCTACGGTAAGAGCCCCTCCCTACCGGACGTTATCACGATTGTACCACCGATATCGATTCTTATGGATGTGTTGCTGCAGATTCGGGTCGAGGTTCCTGAGGTAAGGGTCAAGAACCTGCTTCATCGCCGCCGCTGCCTTCGCAAGTTCCCCGAGTTTGCTCACGTCCTCCGTACTTGCCCACCCGGCGGGAACGACGTACCGGATGAACCAGCGACCTGGTCGGTACGCTGGTTCCCATTCAAGCTGTCGAGGAAGTCCGTGGCATGCAAACTTCTGATCGATGTCCTCTCGGCTCGCGTCCAGCACGCTGTAGGCATCCATCCACTCCCCACTCTTGCTGTTGGTGAAGACTACCCGGGATCTCAGCCTGTTGGCGACAAGCCTGTAGACCAGCCCCGGCTGACAGGTGCCGATGTCGAGCGCGTTTTGGGGCTTCGCAGCGAGGTTCCCGAACATGGACTCGATCCCTTCGTACCGCGCCCGCTGGATGAGTGCAGCCCAGAACTTCAACAGTGGGCCTTCCGTACGGGTAGAGTCCGAACCTGTTACGGGATCATCCGGAGCATCCTCGGACGGTCGCACCACGATAGTGAAGAGGGGAGCCGGTTGGGAACGACCGATCCTGACGGCGACTACCTGCACCAACCAGAACTGGCCGGCGCTGCGCCTGTTCAATGCCCGGACCGCCTTGACGTGTTCCGCTCCTACCAGTTCGACGATCCAGACAGCTCGTTGAACCGCCGGGTCCGAGAGACACCTCACGAGCTGGTCCAGGCGTCGATCATCAGTCCTGCCGAACTGGCTCTCGATGACGATGTCACCTCCATCGGAGCCAGCCACCAGATCGCACCTGAAGTCGCCGACACGGACCTCGCTCCGCACACCCGTCATGCCTAACCCGAGGAACCGGTCGAGTTCGCCGATGTGCTCCTTCAGCCAACGTGTAAAGTCTGCGGATTCGTTTGGCCAGACTTCCTTGATCCCAACCCTCTCGAGCGATCCGATTTCTTGCTGCCTATGCGACACCGTTCGCCGAGGAGGTTCCGGCCCGTCCGTTCGACTCTCCAGCGATCCGATTTCCTGCAGCCTACTCGACGGCGATGCGACGGCTGATCTAGCTGCCGGATAACGCCGATCGAGCGACCCGATTTCCCGTGGCCTATGCGATGGCGATGCAGCGACTGATCTGGCTGCCGGATAACGCCTTTCGATGGACCCGGCTTCCTGCGACGGCATAAACGATGCTCATACTAGCAGGACACACCCCTCGACCAAGCTTCGAGTCCAATCCAATCCACCGCCAGATGCCATGATTGATCACCCCGATACACGATCAGCCATGGCTCAGCCGATGTCGTACCTTGTGTACCGGGACCAAGACGGAGCTTCGTCGAGGGACCGTTCCCCGCCCCACGAATCAGCCGGTCAGCGGCACGCAGACCGTGGTCGGGGTGGATCGGGAGCCAAGTCCTGATAGAATCATGTGGGGCGTGGCTACCAGCAGCCTCCAGAAAGTAGGACAACTCGATGAGCACCATTTCACGCCGAGCGATGATCTTGTCCGGCGCGGCCGCAGCCGTATCCGGTCAGGCGGTCGCGGCGCTCGCAGTGGGCGACGCGGCACCGGATTTCACCTTGCCGGGTTCGGACGGAAAGGACGCGAAGCTGTCGTCCTTCCACGGGAAGAAGGCTGTCGTTCTGGCATTCTTCCCCAAAGCGTTCACGGGTGGTTGAACGCGCGAGATGAAGGGATACCAGGCTGGTATCCAGCAGTTTACCGACAGCGAAGCGGTTGTGTTCGGGATCAGCACCGACCCGCTCGACACCAACAAGAAGTTCGCCGAGTCACTGAGTCTCGATTTCGCGATCCTCAGCGACGAGGGCGGCGCGGTCGCCAAGAGCTATGGCGTCCTGAACGAGCGGATGATGGCGAACCGCACCACGTTCGTGATCGACAGGAACGGGAAGATCACGCACGTGGAAAGTGGCTCGGATGCCATGGACCCCGCTGGCGCGGCCAACGCCTGCAGCAAGCTCTAGCAGCCAGGCAGCGATAGCGATACCGTCGGGCGGCGTGCCACGTACGAGCGGGCCGCTGCCTGCCTACCAGACGCCTTCGAAGAGGCCGGCGGCTCCCTGTCCGCCGCCAACGCACATGGTCACGATTCCGAGACCGGCTTTCCGTCGCTTCATCTCGTTGGCGATCGTTCCGACGAGGCGCGAACCGGTCATTCCGAACGGGTGCCCGATGCTGATCGAACCACCGTTGACGTTGAGCCGCTCATTCGGAATGCCGAGGCGGTCGCGGCAATAGACGACCTGGACCGCGAACGCCTCGTTGAGTTCCCAAACGTCGATGTCGTCCATGTTCTTGCCGCAGTTCTTCAGCAGTTTCGGGACAGCGAACACCGGACCGATACCCATCTCGTCCGCTTCGCACCCGGTTGTGGAGAACCCGCGAAACACCAGCTTGTAGGGAATCCCCAGTTCATCGGCGCGCTCCTTCGACATGACCAGCGTTACCGAGGCACCGTCGGAGAGTTGCGAGGAGTTCCCGGCCGTGACGGACCCCTGACCGGAACTCGGATCGAAGTAGGGGGGTAGAGCGGCCAGAGCCTCGATCGTGGTGTCGGGCCGGTTGCATTCGTCAGCCGTCAGAACGTGCTCTTGCTTGCCGACAACCTGCTTCGTCTTGCGGTCCAGCACACCTCGCGTCACAGGCATCGGGGCCAGTTCCTCATCAAAGACACCATCCCGCTGTCCCCGCGCGGTCCGCTGCTGGCTCTGCAGGGCGTACTCGTCCTGCGCCTCCCGGCTGACACCGTACCTCCTCGCCACAACCTCCGCAGTGACACCCATCACCATGTAGACGCCTGGATTCTCTTCCTTCAGCTTTGGGTGGGGGGAATCGTCCGGAACCATCATGGTGATGGACTCGACACCTCCGGCCAGCAGGACGTCCTCGCCCTCCAGCAGGACCTGGTGCGCTGCCATGGCCACAGCCTGCAGACCGGACGAGCAGAACCGGTTGACTGTGGTTCCCCCGGCTGAACTCGGGAGCCCGGCCAGCAGCGCCGATACTCGAGCAATGTTGTGGCCCGCCGGCCCGTGCGGCTGCCCACAGCCCAGGATGACGTCCCCGACCTGACCGGGGTCGACCTGGGGGTACTTGGCAAGCAGGGCCCGGATGCAGTGGGCTACCTGGTCGTCCGGACGGGTGAGATTCAGTGACCCCCTGAAGGACTTGGCCAGAGGGGTCCGCAAGGAGTCGACGATGACGGCTTCGCGCATGACATCCCTAGTGTCTCGCAACCACCACGGCACACGCAAAGGGGTGCGCTCGGGGAAACGACGATCCGGAGCTCTGAGTGGTGTAAAATCAGGGACAGGCGCGCGCTCGTAGCTCAGCTGGATAGAGCGTCTGGCTACGGACCAGAAGGCCGGGGGTTCGAATCCTCCCGAGCGCGCCATGTTGGCGCAAGTCGGCTCAGCGGTTCATTGAGATCGACATTGTGTGATTTCGCTCGCCAGCATATCGGGTGGGTCGATGCTCTTCGTGGCGCAGTCGGTGGCACTACGGACGGGGATCGGGACCGACTTCCACGGCGAAGCGGGGAATGAAGCTCTGACCACTCACTCGAGTGCCTTGTAGTCGATCAATCCAGTACCTTTGATGCTCGCCGTCGGAAGCGCTTGTAGCGTCAAGGACGATTTCGCCGTCTGGTGTGCGCCGGAGTGCGTACGGCTCGACCCGCCGAAGGGTCCCCTGATACTTGACGTCCACACACAATCGGTTTGCTGCCGCGAAGCGGATGGAATCCAAACAGGATTGGGCCCTTCTTGAGACTGGAAGGCGTAGAGTACGCTCTCTGAGTGGGGTCTCTCCTGCAGCCATCTGATACCTAGCGGGCTCGGCGGGCGCCACGCCAGTCTGAAGCCAGGCAAAGAACTCGCGCAGTGCCTCCCAGAAGGTATCGACTGGCGGCAACGCTTGCAGTTGGTGGCCCAGCATCGGTTGCCAAGATCCTCGGAGATCGACTCGATGCGTATTGAGGTCCCCGAGAGTTGGAACAGCGAGACCGCGGTGTTTGCATTTCTGCTCCAGGACTTCCAGTAGAGCTGCGGACTGCGGGCGCGATGCGACATTGCGATAGAGGTGAATCACGTCGTAGAGGTCGCGAGGACGCGCACGGTCACATAGAGCACGCACCTTTTCGGCAAAGACTTCCTGATACGGGTAACACAGGGCGGAGATCTTCTCTGCTGGTGCGTCGCTGTAGTCGTGGACGATGACCCGCTTGGTCGGCTGCAGGACGACAAGCTCATCAAGCGTCAAGTCGAGCTTGATTCGCGGGAGACCCCCCGACCTGGGAGCGATGGGTCCCCGGTAGCTCAGCTTGCCCTGACAGGACACCGAGCCGCGAGGGTTCTCGAACACGTCGAATTCCTGCAGCCGTTCGGGAATCTCAATACCAGCCCGCTCGTAAATCCAGTTGCCGATGTCGCGGAAAACATCCTCCAGGAAGTAGGGGTCAACTTGAGAAGGATCAGTCAGCGTGAAGTCGAGGTCTTCGGAATAGCGGAAGGTGTCGAAGTAGCATTTCTTCAGGCAGGTTCCGCCCTTGAAGATCCAGCTCTCGGATAGCGCCGTCTGTCGGTAGATCCCGGCAAGGATCCAACCCAGCACGTAGTCTTTCTCGACAACCCTAGGCAGCAAGCCGAGAGACCGCGATACGTCGAGGATCTCGCGCCGGTCGATCATGCGGACACTACCGGGGCCAGCTCTCGGGAACGAATATCCGCCACCGAGTTACCAGCCGACGGCAGGGGAGGGAGGCGTCGAGCTTGGCGTTGCCCGGCCCCAGTCTCTTCCGGCACTCATCAAGGACGGCAGGGTTCCCGGCCCCGCGTTCGGCCAAGAATCCCAAGCGCTTGAATATGGCGCTGTTACCGATCCGGTCTCCGTAGTCGATCAACCTTTCCCCGTCTCGGTCCTCTCGACCGAAATAGACCGCGAGGCAGTCGTCTACATGTTGGATGCCGCCTCCCCATCTCGGATCGGCCAGCATATCGATGATGGTGCGGTGAATGTCCGATACGGCGATCCTTGTCGTGCTGTGCCAGACACTCTTGGTCCCGAACATCATGCCCGCCCGGATGTGGCGCAGCGTGAAGCTGGTCCCATGACGCTCTTGTCGACCTTCCCGCACCGGTCGCTCTGTCATCACCACAACATCGCGGAAGATCTGTTCTGTCAGGCCCCAGTGTTCCGCCGCCGTCCGACCGCCGATATAGGCAGGGCTGTATAACGCCGGCACCAGCACCCAAGGGTCGTCAAGCACCCGCTCGCTGACCAGAGAGTCGAGGCCAACCGGTGCATAGGTGCCCGGACCGACACGTCGCAACCAGCCCTGCCCTTTCCACCTGGACAGGAGTTTGGCGGCCGCAGTGCGGCTGATATCGAGAGTCCGTTCAGCATCCGCGATCTGGACTATGTCGCCAGCTTCCCGGATTACCTTGGTTAATCTGCGACGCCCCTCTGGTATGACGATCTCGCTGTCACGCATATAGTACACTCCAACTACCAATATTCGCATATATCGAGAATTTTCGTCATACTGATGTACCAAGTCGAATCTCCGCGAGTGACTTGGCGCTCCATCCATCAGAACCACCACCAACCATCGACACGCGACGCGGAGGTGCACTGGAGGTCGGCGCCATTGATCAAATATCGGACCGTTCAGGACAGGTTCGGTGTGGAGGTTACCGGGGCCGACAAAGGGGGTAGATGCTCCTCCCCCGACTTGGTCCAGTCGATGACCGCCACTTTTCCTCCCTTGTTGCCGGAGACCTCGCAGTGCCTTCCGAGGCCGATGTGCCGGAGTTCGCAGACAGTCTGGAACTGGTCTGCACCAACCCTGTGTCCCGTCACATGACAGTCACATACGTGCCTCACGGTCCAGAGGTCAAGTCAATAGGGCCAGGCATACTTCACCTTCCAGGTTGCGCATACCCTTCCGAGGGTCCTCCACGGGTGTGCGTACAGCCGGGAATTCGGTGTTGCCGGCTACGCGACCCAAAGCTGGCCGGCTATCCACCGAAGACCCTGCCCCGGTGCTGTCCCACCAGCAACTGGAACAGCCGATGGGCCATCAGCTCGTGCAGCGTGAGGAGTTCCCGGTTGCCTTCAACGATCTCCCCCAGGCTGCCGGACGCACCTCCACCAGCCCGCAGGGCAGCGGTCGCCTCCTGCATGACCGGATCCTCAAGGACCTCCCCGGCAATGTTCCACAGCGTGATGAACCGGTCCACGGCGGTCGGGAAGCTGACCTTCCAGACACCGTAGTTGGATGTCGTCCGGGGCGGCTTGAAATCGAGGTTGAACGGCCCCTCGTAGCCGTGCGAGCGAAGGAGGACCAGAACGTTCAGCCAGTCCAGTGGATTGACCACACCGATGCCAAGGTCGACATCGTGCTTGAGCGGGTAGCCGTCATTGATGTCGAAATGAAACAGTTTCCCGCACAGCAGTGCACGAGCCAGCACGGCCCGCGTGGCACCTCCCCACATGAGTTCGTGCAGGTATTCGGGATTGAGACCCACCATGTCGGGATGAGACAGCAACCCGCTGGAAATGAAGGCCAGCATCGCGTCGCTGCTCGGCAGGATGATCTGCGCCTGGGGCTCGAAGGGCTTCGCCTCGAGACAGTGCTTGAGCGTCTCGCGGCCCTTCCCGGCGGCTACCTCGATATCACGCTCGCAGGCGGCGTTGAGACCATCGGCGAACCACTGCAGGGTCTCGGTCTCGTCGATCGCCCCCTGCACCATGTATCCCAAGGTGCCGGGCCAGTACACCGCAAATCGCGCCCCTAGTTCGTGTCCGATGTCGACGGTGTTCTCGAGACGCCGGGCCGCGTAGGCTCGCACTTCAGGAGCCTCGGCGGCCGCGCTGGCCGCGAAGACCGGGTGGAAGAAGGTCTCGCAGGTGACCATGGAGCACTGCACACCGTTGTCGGACAAGGCCTGGTTGATACGCTGGACCACCGCCCACTGGCGGTCCGTGAGCAGGTCGTCGGTGGCGATGACGTCGCTGTCGTGGGTGGTCCAGTACGGAATACCGATCTCTCCGAGGTGACGAATGACCTCTTCGAATCCAACAGGTTCCCGGGTGGGTGCGTGGAAAAGGGCCTGGCCCTCGTAGGCGCCGGCCCATTGCGGGCCGCTGATGTAGTATTTCCGGCGCTCGGCGGGAGGATAGCTGCCCCCTACGAGCTGCATGAGTCGGTCCGTGAGGGCACGTTGCTGGGATGGGGGCGTGATGGGCATCTAGTCCATTTGTACGCCCAAAGCAGGAACTGCGTCAACCCTTTGCGGGCTAGTCGTGGGACTGCGGCCTTCGTGGCCCGTCCAGTATGCGGCGGACGGCACGGAAGGGCTTGCGCCCGAACATGTCGAAGAGTTCGAGCGGAACCTGCACCAGGTCGTGAAGGAACGGTCTCTGTCCGTGGCCGACGATCAGCACATCGCGCCGGTGGAGGAAGTAGCTCACCACGGCCGAGACCATCGAGAAGGCAATCGATACGAGTACGCTTTCGTAAAGCTTCTCCGTCCCGCGAAGCGAGTGGACCGTGAACTCGATCCCGTGTCCCATGGCGGGCAGCGCCAGCATGATCACGACGCTGCCCGCCCAGGCCGGCTCTACACGGCGAAACGACTGCGAGAGTGACGCAAGAGTACCGACCATGGGGGCCCGATACAGGAGTTCGGTCACGGCGGCATTGCTCGCGCTGTCCCAGCTAGCCGTGAGGTTGACCGCGAAGAAGATCGAGGTTCGCGCAACCGCACTCAGAACGGCGTTCTTCCAGTTCCAGTACCGGAACATCCAGCGCAACGGATGGCGTGCCAGCGCTTCAAGGACCTCACCCAGTGAAGTGGGAACCGAACCGTCACCACACCCCGCAAGCGTTCGATTCACGGGTCGCATCAACCGGCCGGCTCCCCCTGGCAGTGCGAGACAGCCAAGGATCTCACCCATCATCGCAGCACCCGTAGCCGACAACGGGAAGGGGCGGTCTCATTCGCCGACCGCCAGATGAAGGCAAGTCCGCACAGAAACGACTGCGTGATCCGTCCAGTGCGCAGGAATGGGCCGCATGGGGCAGGTGTGGCGCTGGGCATGCTGCAGTTCGGCCCGGGCGTCCAAGCTGGACCTTGGGCCAGTCCGGAAGCGCTACCAGCAGATTCCTGGACATTCCGAAAGGCTCGACACGCGAGGGACATGTGGTAGGCCCGGTTGCGACCGACCATTTGACAACGGTTTGCTTCCGAGACTCTCGCCACGAGCCCGAAACTTGCAGGATGCGAGCCGTCGGGCGGCATCGGCAACGGCACCCCATCAGAACGAAGGCTGATAGAATACGACACTGGACTGCAAGTTTCCAACAACGTCGGATCGGCCCCAGCCCTTTGCAAATGAAGCTTGCCATCGTTGCCTTGCAGACGTGTCTTCTGGGAGTAGGTGTCTGCACCCCCATCGCTGTCGCCCAGCCGGACCACCAACTCGGGCAAGTTTCGAGTGATGCAGTTGCGTTCGGATCCGAACAGATGCGCATTTACCGTGCACAGGCCGTTCAGAATGTCCTGCGGGCGAGGGCCCATTCGTCTGCGACAGCCCAGCACCTGTTTCCCAACACCCCATCCGCCTGTCCACTCACGGGCTTGGCGAAAGCGGGTTCACCAGCGTTCCAGCCGAAGCAGGTCACACAGAGCACCCTGGTCCCGAGGTACGCCCCCTCTCGCAGGCAGTCGTCGACCGTCGCGGCGCCAAATTACTCAGTTACAACGGTTTTCCGCGATCATCTGTCGGAGCAGGTCGTGCATTCGCGATGCATAAAGTGTCATGTGCGGGGCGGTCTCTCGGACTACACCCGTCTTGTGTTCGAACCCGTTTCTGTCTCGGGTCACGAAGCAAGAAACCTGGCAGCACTGGGCACCTACGTGCTCACTGTTCCGGACGGGGCCGACATCATCCTCGACAAGATACGGGGTGTTGCGCACGGTGGCGCAGTCCAGGTGCCGTCGGGCACCGCAGAGTTCGCATACATGGAGCGCCTCGTGCGACTCCTGGACAGCGCGTCCGGGGATGCCCTGGACTCGCCTGAGACCTTGTTCGACGGCGTAACGATGGCGTCGCCCGCAAGGACCTTGCGACGCGGGGCCCTGGTCTTCGCGGGAAGGATACCCACGCCGCAGGAACTTGAATCCGTCAGCGACGGAACTGCAAACAGTTTGCGTCAAGCGATCAGGGGTCTGATGCAGGGAAAGGGGTTTCACGAATTTCTGATCCGAGCTAGCAACGACCGCCTGCTCACCGACCGCCATCTGTTTTCGGTGTTCGACCTGCGCACCGAGACCGACCTCGTGGACTTGGCGAACCTTCAGTGGAGAGCCGCGAAGCGATCCATGGACGCAGGGTACCCGCGCGCCGAGGACGATCCGGAGTACGTCACCTGGGAAGCTCTGACGCAATACGGAATCGCGAGGGCTCCGCTGGAACTGATCGCTCATGTCGTCGAGAGCGACCTGCCGTATACCGAGATCCTTACCGCCGACTACATCATGGCGAACCATCTCGCATCGAAGGGATACGGTGCCTCGACGAAATTCGATGTTCCGGTTTCGGCCGCCCAGTTCCGCCCGGCCAGGATCGTCAACTACTTCCGCAACGACTACTCGAAGGTCTCCGAATTCGATGTGCGATACGGGACCAGGATCATCAATTCGGGAGGCCTCGAAACAACTTACCCCCACGCCGGGATCCTCAACACGCGGGCTTACCTGCGGCGATATCCGACAACGGCAACCAACCGCAACCGTGCGCGGGCCCGCTGGACTCTTCTGCACTTCTTGGGCGTGGACGCGGAGAGGCTGGCCTTGCGACCAACCGAGCCTGAGGCGCAGACCGCCACCAGCAATCCGACCTTGAACAGTCCGGCCTGCACGGTTTGCCACTCCATTCTGGACCCGATCGCCGGCGCATTCCAGAACTATGACGAAGAGGGAGCCTACAAGAGTGCTTTTGGTGGGGCGGACTCGCTGCCGAACAGCTACAAGGTTCCGCTCGACGGAACACCGTCGCTGTATCGTCCGGGAGACACGTGGTATCGGGACATGCTCTCCCCCGGCTTTGCGGACGATGTCATCGTCAACGCCGACAACAGCCTTCAGTGGCTAGCCCGGGGGATCGCTGAAGACAGCCGCTTCGCCACCGGTACGGTCAGATTCTGGTGGCCTGCGGTCATGGGCGCGGAGATCGCCAGCGAACCCAAGTCCACGACCGGTCCGGAGGCGCAAGGCCAACTGCTGGCAGCGCGGGCCCAAGCCCTTGAAGTGGAGCGGCTAGCAGCCTCGTTTCGCGCTGGATTCGAAGGGGGTCAGCCCTACAATGCGCGCGACCTGCTGACCGAGATGACACTCTCGCCGTGGTTCCGTGCGGAGTCCTACACCAATGAGAGTCCCGTGCGCCGCACGGCCCTCCGGCATGCCGGGGCGGAACGGCTGCTGAGCCCGGAAGAACTGGCCAGAAAGACGGCCTCGATCAGCGGTTACAGGTGGGGGCGGCACACCAGCGGGTTCCTGCACGAGGTCGGAAACCTGGATGGCGATGGCGTCGGCAGGGGCGGTTCTTACGAACTGCTGTACGGCGGAATCGATTCCGACGGGATGGACCGGAGGGCGCGCTCGGTCACTCCCCTGATGGCCGCGGTCGCGCAGGGCCACGCCATCAGGGCCAGCTGTGCGATCGTACAGCGCGAGTTCTTCATGTGGAGCGAAGACCGGCGGCGACTGTTCGACGGGATTGAGTCGACCGCAACGCCCGTCTCGGGCATACCCGCCTCGGACGGCGAAACGGTCCAGGATTGGCCCGTCGTTGGCGGCAACCAGGCCCTCCACTCAGGATCTGCCCAGATCCGCAGGAAGCTCGTCGACCTGCATTGGAAGCTCTTCGGTGTCACTGTTAACGCTGACTCCCCGGACATCGATGCAGCGTATCGTCTGTTCGTGTCGGTCTGGGAGCGGAAGAGAGCGACGGAAGGCGGGCACTTCCACGACAACCGGACGCAATGCCCGATTGAGGATACCCGGTACTTCGACGGAATCATCGACGATGCTGTCGTGAGCGACGAGTGGGGCAACAGCAGGATCGACTGGAACCGAGTCAATCGCTTCTGGGATTTCGACATGCAGGACCCGGACCATACCGTCCGCACATGGGTCGTGGTGCTTGCCTATCTGATGAGCGACTACCGTTACCTGTACCTCTAGGGGGGCATGACTTGAACCGCCGGCAATTCATCCAGCGCGCGCTTGCTTGCTCCACAGCATCCGGATTCCGTTTGCCGGTCGCGCAGGGGGCCGACTATCACGGGAAGCTCTTCGTGTTCGTGCAAGCTGACGGCGGTTGGGATCCGACCAGCTTCTGTGACCCCAAGGCCAACGTGCCCGGCGAGGCCGTGATCAATCGCTGGGCGCAAGGTGCAGAGGTTCGCCAAGCTGGCAATATCGCGTATGCTCCGTTCGCTTCGAATCAGGCGTTCTTCGAGAAGTACTGCAGCAGGATGCTTGTCATCAATGGTGTCGATGCGCAGACCAACTCCCATGCAGCCGGCATCATCCACAACTGGAGCGGGCAACTGTCCAAGGGCTATCCGACGACGACAGCGCTCCTCGCGGCACACAACGGGGCCGGGATGGCGATGCCCTACATCAGCTTCGGAGGATTCTCGAATCCGGGCGGCCTTGCTGTCTACACGCGATTGAACGACCCGCACCTGATTCGCAGCGTTGCCGCACCGGATCTGCCAGCGGGGCCGGCCAGCAAGCCCTATATCGGGCCCGAAGACTGGGAGTCGATACGAGCTGCCCGGTCATCCGCAGCTGCCCGGCTCGCGTCGGCGCCGAATCTCCTGCCTCAGGCGGCCCGCAATCGTAGTCTCTTTGCCAGCGCGGTATCAACGGAATCCGCAATGGGGCTGAGAGAGTTCGCGGCGACCATTCCGGCACAGCAGGACCTGCAAGGTATCGAGACATCCGGGCATCTCTGGAGCACGTTGAAACGGCAGTGCCAACTCGCTGTGCTGGCCTTCAAGGCCCGCGTCGCCGTCAGCGCCGACCTGTACCTGGGCGGATTCGATACGCACAGCAATCACGACACCGACCATGGCTGGCTCCTCGGAAACCTGACGGACTCCGTCGATTTCCTGTGGGACTATGCGGAATTGCATGGAGTGGCGGACCGTCTGGTCGTCGTGATGGGGTCCGATTTCGGCAGGACTAACTTCTACAACGATGCCGAGGGCAAGGATCACTGGCCCATCGGCAGCTTCATCGTGATGGAAAAGAACCAGCGCTGGACCAACCGGGTCGTCGGCGAGACGGACGCTCGGCATTTTGCGTACAAGGCGAATCCATTGACATTACAGCGGGATGACAGGGACGGAACCCGAATCCATCCGCGGCATGTCCACAAGGCGCTGCGACGGTACCTCGGAGTGGCGGAATCGGAGGGCAGCCGCAGATTTCCGTTTCCCGGGACCGAACTCTTCCGATTCTTCGGATGAGTCGAACCAGCCCGCTAGATGGCACTTGGAGACCCGTGTCGCAAGTTGGGGGTTGCACCTGCGAGTTCAGGTGGCACTCGTTCGTCACGGGGCGGGCCCGTCAGACGGTGCAAGTCGTCCCGCGCAAACCATAGCAGCGGAAGGCATGCCCGAACCGGACTGTCTTGGGCAAGGCAGGCGCGCGCTCCGTACCACGACTAGCGCTTTCTGAATCGGCACAACGCACTGCGTTGGAAGCAGTTCATGACGGCTGCAACTACGTTCAGTTGGGGCGAACCGGATGCGAGAAGGACTGCGGCAGATCATCCGGGGAGCAGCCGCTCCCGTATCGGATGCAGCGAGGCGGAGTAGATCCCTCCTCGCCGCATCCAGTGGCCGGAATTCCGTTGGTCCGGTCCAACCTGCCGGCCCTACTCGGCCGGTGTCTCGGCCGCCGAAGCCCTCGGTGGCGCGTTGGTGATCACGGCGAAGTCAACGTTCTGATAGACGAACACCTTTGCCTGGAACAGCAGGTCTCCGTAGTTGTTGAGCCAGTCCCTGTGCTTCGCTACCGTGGCTGCGCCCGGAGGACTCACGAAGAACGTCACCTTGTACAGATCCGTAGCCGAACCCGGCAGAGCGATGTTCCGGGCGTAGTGGAGACTGTCAATGAGATTGACATGGGGCGTAAGCGTAGCGTACGTGTACTCTCCCGACGTCTCGTTCATGACCTCCGCAGTGATGTTGAGGTAGGCAACGAAGCCCCCCGGTGGCGTGCCATCCGGGATCACGTTCTCGTCCTCGTCCCAATTCGCCCGCGCTTCGATGTGCACATGCGTCTTCTCCTCGGCGAGGTGCATTGTCACAGGGACCACATGATCTCTCACGGCCCCCTCGAAAATCAGCACGACACCGGGATGGAATCGCTCTTCGCCGAGGACGAGCTCGAACTGGCCTGCAGCTGGGGCCGCGAGGAAGCCGAGTGCTCCCAGCGTTACCACGGCCGCCGTGGCAAGCCGTCCGGACATGCTGTTGTTTCTGATAGTCAATTGTCGGTACTCCTTTCGTTTCCTGCAATCGTATTGCAGGAGTTCTCTTTCACCACGTTGCACGATCGCGAGCGACTCAGCGATGCAGACCGTCACGGTGTCTGACCGTGCGATGCCGGCACTCTCAACGTCTCTCGTTATGCAACAGTACTGCAAGTATACCAGACACTCCCAGCGAGTGGCCACCGAGTCCTGACGGCCGGCGGGCTGATATTTGCGAACAGAACCGCCTTTTGGCCGGTCTTAGGCACCGGATGGGGTACAATCTGAAGAAATGTCAGGCTTCAGTCCATACGCTGCGTCCGGCGTACATCGTCCGCTACTTGCATCCAAGTCGCAACCAGATACCGAAACGAGCGTTCACCCGTGTCGACTTGCGATTCGCAAGACCTCGTGGTCACGTGCCCGCCGGGCCGGTGGAGTGGTCGAAGCGCTCAGGCACTTGCTTGCGTGTCGCAAGCAAGTGTCGACTAGTAGCGACACGATCACGCCCCGATCGGGTGGTCGCTCCCCGCAGCAGTCCCGGATCCTTGATCTCGGATTCGTACCATGCGCTGCGGCGCGAGACTCGATTCCGGTTGGTTCGAAACCAACCGCCAAGGACGGCGAGTCGAGCGATCGCTCGATCACGCGACTGTTCACCCTGTTGACGTTCTTGCTCTGCACCGCGCTCGTCCACCCCGTGCAGGGAGAGACGGCAACCCGGCCGGATGCAGGCTCGGTGAAGGGCGGGGTGGAGGGCCTGTCGCTCCGGAGTCTGCAGCCTGCCGAGAGCCGTGCCAGCGTGCTCACGCCCGGCTCGCCGATAGCCATCCCGGTCATCGAGTCCTCTCCGGTATCTGGCGGGAAGTCGGCATCCACGACACTCTACGTCTCGAATCACTCCGACTCGCGAGTCGCCGTGTCGTTCCGGTTTCACGACGATGGCGGCACCGATCTTGAAATGCCTGTCGTCCTCAATCCCGACAACGACTCCTCCGCAGTGAAGCTGACGTCCACCCATGACCTCGTTGTCAACGCCAGGGATACCGGTCGAGTCGTACTCGGGAACGGGGCGCCTTCCAGGACCGGATGGGCGGAAGTCACGACGGCTCCAAGAGCAGCGGTGTCCGTTGCGGCAGTCGCCGTGCGAACGCTGGACAGCACCCGGCAGGACTTCAACGAATTCCCGGCAACCCCGGTCTATCGGCGAGCCTGGCTTCTCGTCGACAGCACGGGCAGCGCGAGTACCAGCCTGGTTCTCATCAACAGTGGCTCCAGCGCCGCCGAGTCGTTTCATTTGAAATACCAATCTGGAGGTACTTCCTGCGAACACGTGGTGGACGTGCCCGCTCAGGGGCGCACCACGGTCGTGACCGCGAGCTCCCTTCCTTGCTCGGTCAACTCGTTGGGGACGATCGAGATCAACGCCTCGGGAACGTTCACCGGCATCGCGACGGTGACCCGGACAGGCCAGGACGGCATCGATGTCCGTTCGCTGACGGGACTACCGGACGTGGAGCCCCTGCCCCTCGATGCCTGGTCGGTGACCGACAGCAGCGTCCGGTTCGAGCACCTGCATTCGACCGGGTGCATTGACATGGACTCCCGCATGCTCGTCGGGACCAGCTACAAGGTGCACACCTCCGGCTGGCAGGTGAGGACCCGCGGTGCATCCGACTGGAGCGACCTGGCGGGAACCAGCAAGAGCGGCCAGGTTTGCGCCTACAGCCCCTCCGAACCCGGAGAGTATCGGAATGTGGCCGAGATCACGATTGACGGAGTTCCGGGAATCTACGCCAGTTCCAACACCATCACCATTGCTGCTCCTGTGGTTCCGGCCGGTGCTACTGCCTCGATCCCGAGCTTCGTCGTTGGCGCAGAGAGCGTCCAGTTGGGAACCAGAAGTAGCGCGTGCATCGGCTCGGACGGTTCAATCCGTGTGGACTGGGTAACCTATTCCGTCCACTCGTCGAAGTGGCAGCGCCGAGAGAACGCTGCCAGCGCGTGGATGGACGTCGACGGCACCGCCAGAACCGGCATGGTCTGCGCCCATGCCCCCGAGACGGCGGGCCATTACCGGGCTGTTGCGGAGATCTCCCGCAACGGCGTGAGAGGTGCGTATGCCAGTTCGAACGTCATCACCGTGGATCCACCGCCCATCCCGAATACGCAGCCTCCGACGGTGCCACAACTCACTGAAGACTGCTCGGTCCTCGTCGGATGCTTCATCCAGTTGCCGGCCGGAACGTTCACGATGGGCTCGAACAGCACGGACGCCGACGATGACGAGACACCTCTAACCCAGGTAACGATCGGGGAAGGCGTGCAGATTGCGAAATACGAGTTGACGCATGCCCAATGGGAGCTCGTCATGGGAAGGCCAGCAGCCTACGTCGAGTCCGATTGCGAGGAAACTTGCCCGATCGTCGCCGTAGCATTCCTGGGGATTTCGGAAATCAAGATCCCGCTCTTCCTGGAACTCCTCAACCAGCGAGACTCGAACTTCACATATCGCTTGCCGACCGAGGCGGAATGGGAGTATGCAGCCAGGGCCGGCACGACCGGGGACCGCTACGGCAACCTTGATGACATCGGCTGGCACTCGGGCAATAGCGAGAACAAGGTTCATCCCGTTGGGCAGAAGCAGCCGAACGCATGGGGCTTCCATGACATGCTCGGAAACGTCTACGAGTGGGTCCAGGACTTGTACGGAACCTATCCCGGAGGGGCGGTCGCGAATCCCACCGGGCCGACCCGCGGCTCGCAACGGGTCGCGCGGGGTGGCAGCTACCTGTCGGATGCCAGCGAGGCCCGTGCACCCAATCGTCAGCGGTATGGGAGCGGCCAGCTTGCCCCCCATATCGGTCTTCGCTTGGCCAGGGAGAGAAAATGATCCGGGCGTATCCCGGCCACTGCTGTAGTCCTGCACGCCCTGGCGCTCCGTCAACCGCAATGCTGCTGGCAGGATTTGTCGGAAGAACGAGTCCTTCCGGCCCCAGCGCAAATCGGCGTCCGCGCGGCGTGAACCGGCAAACGGCAGGTGCCGACACCCGCCGCAGACTCAAGTCCGCCTACCCGAAGAGCTTCGCTGGACGCAACACCCAGCCATCGGTCCGCACTCAATAGAAGGCGATCCAGCGGCCCGAGAATCCGACACAGAACCACAAACCCATGGATCCAAGAGCTGTCAGGCGCCCCCGGACCGGTCCGAGCCGCGCCTCGTCCACCGCCGTCACGCGCTTCCACACCGTGAACGTGAACACGGTTGCCATGACAAGGAAGAACATCTTGTACCAGAACGGAGGGCTGTAGTAGCACTTGATGGCTTCCGAGAGGAACATCGGGACACCCGTCGCGATCATCATGAACAGACTGCCCAACAGCCACGGATGTGCACTCTCGGCCAGAAGCGAGACCGATTGGCTGCGCAGACCGAATCCCAGCATCCGCAGGTCCACGACCAGGATCGTGCCTCCCATCAGCGCGAGTGCCAGCAGATGCACGGCCTCGATGACCGGGAACAGCCAGAGCGATTCCCGGACCGCGATGCCTACCGCGGTGCCTTCCAGCCATTCGAATACAGGAAACAGGTCCATCGGGCGGCTCCACTAGTCGAACCAGTTGTAGGCCTGCATGCGCCCGCAGACCACGACGACACTCCACAGGAACAACGAGAACAGACCGGCCACACGTGCACGGACCGGCACACAGTCAGCGAGGTTCCATTCCTCGACCCACCGGAATACCGTCCTGTGGAATACGAAAGCGTTGAGGCCCGCCAGTGCGATCGCAACCATCTTGATCTGGAAGAAGATGTTCTGCGAGGCACGGACCGGGCTGGACAGGAACAGCAAGGATCCGCTGATCACCATCAGCACGAACCCGGCAATCGCCCAAGGAAACAGACGGTTCACCACGTCGGACACGGGCACCCGCCGGAATGCGATCCCGACCAGCCGCAAGTCCCACGTCGCTGTCATGCCGACGAAGAGGCAGAGAGTGAGAACATGGGTCGTCTCGACGAGCGGATAGAACAGGATCGACTCCCGGATCGACACACTGGCCCAGGTTCCGTTGAGCCATTCGAACAGTGCCGGCAGCGACATGACGGAACGTGACTCTCTCGAACGGGGGGCGTTTCGTCAGGTCCTTGGCGCCACGGATCGACCGTCGACAGGACGTGACTCCAGCAAGGAACACCACTGCAGTTCCACGCAACGGGGCCGCCCCTGGTGAATTCTGCAAGTCTGGCACCCCGACTTCACAGCCCATAGGATACGCTTTGGAGAGAGCGTGATGATCTTGCGTGGTCATTGGCAGTGGATTCGACGCTTGGCTGTCACGTCGGTTGCGGTGCTGACGGCAGCCTGCGGCCCGGCCGTGGATACGGATGTGAAGGTGGCACAGCCACCGTTCCAGCCGGTTGCATCGGTGGAAGCGCTCATGCATGACATCGTCTACCCGAACGCCGAAGTCGTCTGGGACGCGGTCGGGACGATCATCACGGCCGAAGGCACCAACGAGATCCGCCCGGGCAGCCAGGAGGAATGGGATGCAGTGGCGCGGAGCGCTCTCACGATCGCCGAGTCCGGCAACCTCCTCATGCTGGAGGGACGCGCCAGGGATTCCGGGGAATGGCTGGAACGATCAGCGGCGCTGATCGCCGCAGCAACTCTCGCCATCGACGCCGCCAACGAGCACGACCCGGCGGTCCTGTTCGATGTCGGTGGAGTGCTCTACGAAGCCTGCACGGCGTGCCACGAATCGTATTGGGAGAAGCCCCCGTCCGCGATGCGGCCGTGAAGCGGGCGGGCGCTCCGGACCAGCGGACTCTCGGGGTGCCGGGAACTTCCGACAGACGCCGGGACCAGCGGAGGAACATTCAGAACCGACGCGACCACTCCTGCGGCCAGCGTTCTACCACGACCTTCTTGTCGGTATAGAACTCGACGGCATCGCGGCCCTGACCGTGCATCACGCCGAAGAAGCTGTCCTTCCAGCCGCTGAACGGAAAATACGCCATCGGTGCGGCAACGCCGATGTTGACCCCGACATTGCCGGTCGGTACTTCGCTCCGGAACCTGCGCGCAGCGGAACCGCTGGCCGTGAAGATCGAGGAGGCATTGCCGAACGGACTCCTGGCGATCACCTCGATTGCTGCCTCGAGGCTGTCGACCGGCGTCAGTCCGAGAACCGGACCGAAGACCTCGGTCATCCCCATGTGGCTCCCGGCATCGACGGAATCCAGCACGGTCGGTCCCACGAAATTGCCCCGCACGAAGCCCGCGACACGAAGCCCGCGACCGTCAAGGACGGCACGGGCACCTTCTGCAATACCGCGCGCGACCGCGCCTTCAATGCGGCTTCGGCTGTCCGCCGTGATCACCGGTCCCATCTCGACGCCCGCTCCGAGTCCCGGACCGACCTGCAGCGAGCCAGCGGCTCCAGCAATGGCATCGCGGAACGGCGCGTGGACTTCGCCGACCGTAACGACCGTTGACACCGCAAGGCAACGCTGTCCTGCGCACCCGAAGGCGCTGTCGGCGACGATCTTTGTCGTCGTCTCCAGGTCGGCGTCGGGCATGACGACAACATGGTTCTTGGCCCCACCCTGGCATTGCACGCGCTTGCCGTGCCGCGCCGCCAGCGCATAGACGTGGCGTGCCACAGGACTCGACCCGACGAAGCTGATCGCTCGAACGTCGGCGTGCTCGATCAGCGCGTCGGCAGCTGCACGCCCTCCGTGAACGAGATTCACGACACCGGCCGGCAGTCCCGTCGATTCCAGGATTTCGACGACCCTTCGAATCGAGAGCGGCACCTTCTCCGACGGCTTGAGCACGACCGTATTGCCGCAAGCGATCGCATACGGCAGGAACCACAGCGGAATCATCACCGGGAAATTGAAGGGCGTGATGACGCCCACGACTCCGAGCGGCTGCCGGATCATCGTCTCGTCAATACCGCGAGCAATGTCCTCCAGGTTGTACCCCTGCATCATTGTCGGGATTCCACAGGCGACCTCGACGTTCTCGATCCCGCGCCGCAGTTCACCGGCGGCTTCGGCGTACGTCTTGCCGTTCTCCCGCGAGACCAAGCGCGCAACCTCCTCGAACTCCTCTTCGAGTCGCTGCTTGAACCGGAAGAGGTACTGGATCCGGTCTCCCGGGGGGACGGATCTCCATTCCGGACAGGATGCGGATGCGGCAGCAACCGCCTGTTCTACGCCGTCCCTCCCGTCCACGGGCACAGTGGCGAGAGTCTCGTTCGTTGCAGGATCAATGACAGGCGTGACTTCCGTTCCGGCTGCGGTCTGCCACTTCCCGCCGATGTGGTTTGTCACACGCTCCATGGGATTGAATCAACGAGGGAATTATAGCCGACCGCGGCAAGCCCGGTCGCATGAGCACGGGGAATCCACCGTGCGCGTCCTTGGCCCACATGGTAGGTGGAGAAGTGCACGGGAGTCGGTGAACCTTCACCTTAACCAACTGGTTTAATTGACGTTGATCAATCCGTGTATAGTTGGATGGAATCGATTCCCGAGCGGTTGCGCTGGCTCCAGAACGCCCTGCAAAGCTACATGGCTGCCGGCAAGAGAGTTCAGGAACAACTCGAAGGTTCCGGATGGTCCGAATCAGTCCAGTGGAACGGCCGTCAGTACGGATAGCGGGAACAGGCACTGCATGCCGTCCACTCAGCAAGGCAGTCCGATGAGACGGTCGCGCGATCCGAAGGGCGTCGGAGGGTGGCTATTGGTCTACCTCGCCGGATCGCTACCGTTGATGATGATGTGTGCGGTGGGACTGTCCGGATGGTTCCTCGACTATCCTTTCCTCCTCGCGGTCGCTATCTTCTGCGTGCTCGCCACGCCACTGGTTCTGATCGCGATTCGGTCTGCACAGGCACCGCGCTGGAATGTTGCCGTCCTGTGGATCATGGCGGTGCTGATGGCGTTGCGTGCGGTCAACGTGTTCGTCCTGCCACTCGGGGGCGAGACAGAGGGTCCGCCTCAGGGAGAGGGAATCGTCGGCGTGGCGACTACACTCGCAGGAATCGTCTCCGTGCTGTTCGCGTGGGCAGCCTTGTGGACACGGTATTTCCGACAGTCGGATCGCGTACGGCAGACCTTTCCCGCGCACCGGCACCCAACGGACGAATAGAAGCGGATCCGGGTCCCGGCCCTGCCGCGCACCGACCTGGACCATGCGCCCCCGACTGCGTGTCGACATGGAAGGCCGCTGGTTGTCCTCCATACGATGCACGACGCCGACCTCGATTCGTATACGCTGTTGGTACACCGTTCTGATCGGTTACGGAGGATCACGATGGCAGAAAGCAGGAGAGAGTTCGTCAAGACGGCGGCCGGCCTGGGGCTGGCGGCCAGTGCGACAGCCGCCGCAGAGGTGCCGAAACGCAAGTTCGGCAAGACGGGCCTTGCGGTCAGCATCGTAGGGCTAGGCGGCGCACGCGTGGGCAATCACCGGGACGAGGCCGAGGCTCTCCGAACGATCCGCCATTCCTACGAGTCCGGCATCAACTACTTCGACACCGCGGCGGCGGGTGCCTACGGTCTTGGCCAGCAGCGATACGGGATCGCTCTCGGAGATGTGCCTCGAGACCGGTTGATCTACGGCACGAAGTCCCGCCACCGGACCTACGGCCATGCGGAACTGGACCTCAACCAGAGCTTGGCCAACTTGAAGACGGACTATCTGGATCTCTACCAGGTGCACAACGTGATGCATCTGGAGGACATCGACTTCGTCTTCGGCCCGCGTGGGGTCATGGAGATGATCGAGAAGGCCCGCCGTGACGGGAAGGTCCGCTATGTCGGGTTTACGGGCCACATGGACCCGCGGGTAATGACGAAGATGCTGAACGCATACGATTGGGACACCGTGCTCATGCCACTGAGCGTCACGGACGGAGCGAACCGGAATCTCAGCTTCGAACGGACGACGCTGCCGGGGGCCGTCGAAAAGGGACTCGGCATCATGGCAATGAAGACCACGGGAGTGGGCGTGTTGCATGAGCAGGGCATCTCGACACTCGAGGAGAATCTCGACTATGTGTGGTCCCTGCCGATCTCCACCGCGATCCTGGGCTGCACCACTCCCGAGCAGGTGGACCGCGACCTCAACGCTGCGCGTGCGCACCGGAAGCTCAGCGAGAGCCAGATGAACACCCTGCGCAAGAAGTGGAGCAGGGTCGACTTCGCCAAGCTCGAGAGTTGGAAGGTTGACCAGGGAGCCACATTGGCCTCTTCGGGCCGCGAATACTACGGCGACTGAGGCGTGGCGAGCGCCAGCTATGATCTGACGGCACCACTACCGTCGGAACGGTCAGATGTATGTGGCTTGTACATTCGGGGACTTGGTCCACGGGCGTGTCATTCGAACACGATCTCGGCGATGTACAGGCTCGGCATGATCTGGTTCCAGCCGTCGGGAATGCTATCGAACGGCAGCCGAAACTCCTGTACCGAAGCAGGAGCAAGACCTTGACGGGAATGCACGATCGTGGAGAGCACGCGGTGGAGTTCGATCCCGTTGACATCGAAGAACACGCAGTTGATCCGGATGCTACTGACCTGACGTTCTCCCGAGTTGCCGATCTTGCCAGTGATCTCGACAAGCGTCTGCCCCAGTGCGTTGTCCTTGGCGGACATCTCGACTTCGCCCAGGTCAAGATGCGGCAGGTAGGCGCGGGCTTCCTCCGTAAGAACGATCTGCTGTGGAACCTGCGACGGGCGTGGCCCGGATTCGAGATACCAGATCGCACCGATTCCCGTTACCAACGCCACCCCAATGAGCAGTCGGGCCGCCCTCGAATGCGTCTTCCGTAGCGGCTTGCCTGTCTCCAGCATTTCGATTCCTGCCACCGGTCCCGGGCATCGTCAGATGATACGGACGGATGCCCGACTTGAGAGAATCATCGCAAACTCGGCAAGTCCGGCTCCCTGGCTACTCCAGCCAAGCCACCATGGCCTCACTGGTCGGCTCGTCCGCTCGGAGCAGAAGGTGGTCAGCCCGACCCGCCGCTTCGAACGCGGCCCGGTACCAAGCTGCTGAAAAGCCCGGATGAAGGCCGTACAGCAGGAGTTGGGTTTGCGGCAGCAACGTCGCCGCGGCCCGGAAGTCACCTGCGCGTCGGAGACCGGGGATGAACAGCCTGTCCTCGTAGTCGGCATCGGACGTCGGATCGAATCCGTCAAGATCTGCGGCAACGGCCTGGAACTTCCCGTCTAGTGCCGCTGCGAACATCGCCCAGAGACCGGCCCGTCCAAGGCCGATCAGACGGACCGAACGACTCCCGGCTCGGCCTCGCAGGAACGCCGCAGCGGTCAGGATGTCCTGCACCCGATTGGCGTCATCGCTCCGGTTGAAGACGTGATAGTAGCGCTCGCTGTTCCTCCCGGCGCCGGCGATGTCGCGTTCCGCTGTCGCTTGGCCGATCTGGAAGGCATCGATCATGAGCACGGGCACGCCTCGATCGATCAGGGCCTTGCCAACCGCGGAGCGTTCGGCAGCGGCCTTGCCGTCAGCATGAATGAGCAGGACCGGCGGACTCTTCGTGGATTCGGCGTTCCAGAACGAAGCCGGCACTCGGTCGCCGACACCCTCACGCCCGATCAGAAGGTCCCTGCCCTCCAACTGCCGCATCTCGACGTTCGCCGGATCCGGCACTTCCGCCAGAAGGGCGAGTTCGAGCCGTTCCCTGAACGCGCCCTGCGCCCGCTCAAGCGATGCGGCATCGCTCACGGACAGCGCGAGGGTGTCCGCTTCGGCCGCTGCGATCCGCTGGCGCACCAACCGTTCAAGATCGACGGCACCCGATGGAAGGGTTCGCCCCCAAAGATATAGCAATGAACTGAGTTGCTCGGGCCGCACCCCCCGCTCCGCAAACCGGGATGGGTCCGGCTCGCCGAGCATGTGCCTGCCGAAGAAGCCATATACCGCTTCCCTGCTGCCCTGGTGGTAATTGTGTGGCGAATCGAACTGCCGCCATTCCGCGTTGGTGGCGGCGCCGAGCAGGCGGTACACCCGCTGGACGGCCGGAAACTCCTCGGTGGGAACGTTCGCCGTCCAGTCGCCAGTCGCTGACACCAGCAACTGGGGCTTGGGAGCGAACAGCGCCGCAATCTCGACGTTGTTGGTGCCGACTCGCAGCAACGGGGCGTTCTCGCAGCGTGAGCCCCCTTGCATCCGGAACGAGACCATGTTCACGGGGGCGGAGAAGCCAATGCGATCATCGACCGCCGCAAGCAGGAACGCCTGCGTGGCACCGCCGGAGGCTCCGGTCACTCCGATACGGCCAGCGTCGACGTCGGGCATCGAGGTCAGGTAGTCCACCACGCGGATGCTGTTCCACAACTGGAGGCCAAGGCTGCCGAACAGCCAGAGTTCCTCGCGAGATCCTGCGAAACCATGCGGGGCCTGCATCGTGTCGTTCCATCCGACCATGTCGTAGGCGAAGACCACGTACCCTTGCCGTGCGAAGTTGATCGCCCGGGCCGGCACGGAATTCAGTTCCGAATTCTCGAATCGCCCGTAGCGCCAATGGCCATGGGGCGAGACCACGGCAGGAAAGGGACCATCCTTGCCGACAGGCTGATAGAGATTCCCTCCGAGGAAGTAGCCCGGATAGGTCTCCAGGAGGACACTCGTCACGGAGTATCCGTCCCCGATGATCATCTCGCCCGTCCGGGGATGCAGCGGGCCCTTGCGGGGCAATGGCAGCAGCCCCGCAGAGAAGAGCACCTGCTTGCGGAGGAACGCAGCGCGCTCTCCCCACTCTTCGCTCGTGTATTCCGGAAGCGAGTAGTGGGCGTCGGTGTGGCGGATGCGGGTATTCCGCGAGTCAGAATCGGGTACTTGCGACTGGGCTCCCGTGAACGCCAGCAACATCAGGAGCGGCGCAGCCCCTGTTCGTGGAATCGTCACACTGTAAGGCTAACCGAGATCATGCACCAGAGGGAAGTGACACAGGGCAGTGGCATTCGGTTGCATGGGTTTCTCGGCAATCTGGCTGCTTCCGAGTAACAAGCTGGTTGCCCAAGCAGCGCACTATCTTCGTTCTGGCCAGGCTCGACCGTCGCGACATCGGGATCTGCCTGAATTGCAGCCGCAAGTGGGGCGTGTCTGCACAGCCCGAGATGATATCCCCTATTCGTGAGCGCCCAATGCCTGCTGGCAGTGGCACCCGTTCACAGGCAGACTCTTCTACCGTGGGCTCCGCCTACACTAACTCCATGCACCGTCGGACAACCACTACACTGACCGCAGCATTCCTTGCGGTCCTGCTGGCGAGTTCCGCCATGGCAGAATTGCCGCCGAGCGGTTCCGCCATCTTCGTGGAGGATATGGAAGGCTGGGGCGCACAAGTCACCGCTGAGTTACGTCGCCAGAATATGCCAGTACAACTTGTCGAAACCCCCGAAGACGCGCGGTACATATTCCGGGGAGGGTTTGACGGACGCGGCGCTCTTGAGGTCGTCGACACCGAGGACGGTACCGTCGTATGGACCGAACGCAGCGGGAGATGGAGCTCGTCGGCGTCCAGGGCACTCGTCAAGAAGCTCAGGAAGGTGATGTGGGCGACGGTACGGTCATTGCCAAAAGGAAAGTCGACGCGCCTCATCCTGTTCAAATCCAAGGCATCCCTCCGGGCACGCAAGATCAAGGGAATCTTCCAGTCAGCCACGCAGTCGTCAGTCACCATCTTGCTCCAGAGCGGCGAGACTCGGACGGTCGATCGGCAGGCGGTCCGGGTGGTTCGGGTCTCCCGGCCTACCCGACGGCGATACGGGTGGATTCCCGGGGCAGCAACCTTCGCTGTAATGGTCGCCATCGTGGTGAGCGACCCCAGCTTTCGCGATTTCACCCCCGCTAGCCGTGCGGGACAACCTGCCGTGCTCTCTGCGCCGGCATGGCTCTTGGGGTACCTGCTGATGCCATCGACCCGTGTCGTGTATCGTGCGGACAAGGCTTCCGGGCCATGACCGCAGCGAACCGTCGTCCGCCCATGCGCGAGCGCTGGATAATCGACGGGATGTCGGGGCGTGAAGTGGAAGCGCAGGTCGGCACTCCGACTGACACTCCCCGGCCGCTTCAGAAGCGAGACACCCATGCTCTCGTACATTCACTCGGTCGTCGCCCTCTGAGTCAGATAGGAACATCGCCGATAGCACCGACTGACCAGCGACTGATCCCTCCGCCAGGACTCGGTCGGTGGGGCAGCATCAGGATTTCCTGCCGTGTTCAACAGTTCGGAGCCTGTTTCCGGTCCAGCGCGTCACTGATCGGCACCTTGGTCATGTTCGCGGCTACGGGACGAACTACGGCAACGACACCTGCAACCGCTGCATCACCGTCTTTTCTCGGGGCGGACCAGCGAAGTGCGAAACCAGAGTTCTGTCCGGCGAGTCCAAGTCTGGGCAAATTCGCGGCCGGCAACATGAATCGACCACTCCATGGCATCCTCGATACTGGTCAGAACGGGAGTTCAATCCGATCTCGGAACGCAAGAGGCATCGCGGTGAACATCCGTAGGAACGGAGCGAGTGGTCTTGATCCTACGGTTACGCTGCATCACTTCGGGCCGACATGTACAGCAGACCACCCGATTCGCGGGCCGGCGGAGGAATGCGGCCTGACGACCGCCTACATGATGAGTGATCAACCTGCAGAATGAACGGAGAGAACGTGCCATGACTCGTTCCAGCTACATCGGTGTGATCGCGGTGCTTGCCGCACTCCAATCCCCTGCCCAGCAGGTATTCCCCGGGGTTCGCTTCCTGCCGCTCAATAAATGTGAGTCAATCGAAGCCATCGACGAAGACCCTAGAGCACGGTTCGTCCGGGATGAAGTGAAGAAGCTGGTTGCAGAGCTTCCTGACGGGTCGGAGCGAGAGATTGCGGTAAAGCTGTTGCAGGAAGTCTCCAGGGGCATTCGGGACGGACTGTGCATGGAGCTGAGAGATGGCGAATTCATGGCACGCCCCGTCAGCAGTACCAAGCATGTGGACAACGACAACTGGATCGTCTTGGGGGATCGCAGTTCTCCGCAGATTGATGTCGATGTCATCGCGATGCCGGATGGAGACGGTTTTCGTTATGTCTATCTCGTTTCAAACAAGGACCAGGCGAGAGCGGTCATCACAACTTGGGGTGTCATCACACCAAAGGAGGCCCACGCTCTGAGGATGGAACATTCGACGTGGCAGTTAGCATCGTTCCGCGCTCCGGCGAGGGGCCACATGACCGTGTCTCTACAAGCCAGTACTGAAGCACGACAGGGGCCGCACGTTGTCGGGGATGGATACGATTTCCCGCGGTGGAGGGCTCCTAATGACCAGGTTGCGATCGGACCTGGGGCGAGTCAGCACCCCTTCTCCCTGACATCCCGTTCCCTGCCCGGCCCGACGACGGCATACGTGGGATCCAAAGAGACCGTCGAACTCCCTGACGGCCCCATCTCCGACGACACCTTGGAAGACCTGAAGGTACTGGCGAGGCCGGAGAACTTCTACTCCTCGGTAGTGACCATAGGACCCAAGTTCGGTGCGGAGATAGCTCCACCGTTGATCGCCTGGGACTGGCGCATGGGAATCGAGAATATGATCTCTGCGGGCCAACTCTCGGCCCGTTCGCCTTACATCTCCAGCCTGCTGGAATCTCTGTTCCTGATCATGACATCAGAATCCGACGCACGGATGCCCTTGAACATCGATCAGCAGCCGGCGGCCGGCATGGAGTCGGTGGTTGACAAGGCCGTTCGGATGGCACTGCGTTGATTGTTTCGACCGTACGGAAGGTAAATGTAGCAATGTCCGCCAGAACTCGGGTCGTCATCCTCGCTCTCGCGTTCACGACGCCGGCATCGCTCCAATCGCAATGGGTGGGTGCTGTCAGGGGCTGGTTCTCGACACCCGGATGTGAACCCGCCCCCGCGCTGGATTCGGCCAACGGCGAGCGCAGGGAGAATGGCGAGCAACCCAAGCTTGCCAGCAGGGTCCACGAACTCACGCGCTCGATCCCGGAGGGACTCGCGCGGGATCTGGCGCAGCAGCTGGCGGCAGCACTGAGCCCAAGAACACACCTGCAGACCGTGTGCAAGGATGCGACCGAGACTGGATATGTCATTCGATACCCGAGCAATGCGAAATCCGAATTCGTTTCCGATGGTGAGGTCCGCGAATTGCGCTACGAATTCCCGAACCTTGGTCGTCCAAAGATCAGATTCGACGCAGTCGTTGATCCGGAAGCAGGACTGTATCGTTATTCATACATCCTGTCCAATCATATCGATGCGACTCGCCCAATATGGAGCTGGTACTTGGTCACCGAATCAGAAGATGATTCGCTTCAGATTCACAACTCAATAGACTGGAGAAACAGGGAGTCCTCTTCGTCAGTGGCACCTCAGTCTGCCCTCTATGAGAATCTACAAGGCCCCGAATTGATGATTCGAGAGCCGTTAGGGAAGCTCATCTGGTGGCGTGGAGAACAACATATACAGCCCGGCCAAACCGTAGGAAATTTCACTTTAGAATCCAGTTTTCTCCCAGGTTGGACGACAGCTTATGTGCAAAGTCACGGCATATTTACTACGCTTCCACGTTACTGGAATGGGTTTCCATCAGAGTCGTTGGATAAGATCATGGAAGAGATCGAATTCCTCGATCGCTGGGAGAACAGACAATCGTCGATTCCCGTCATCGGACCTAGATTTTCTCCCACGACAACGAAAGGTGAAATGTCCTCCAATTGGGTAAACGGAATACGAATCATGATCAAGCATGGTTGGCTGCAGGCAGACTCTCCATACGTGACGGAGCTACTGGAATTCCTGAATGACCCGTCAACAGGAGCATTGAATTCACACATGCGCGCAATGCCGATGGAGGGCATGGAGGCATTGCTCGACAGGATCGTCCGTATGACCTTCTAGCTTTGGCGAGGACCGTCGCCAGCAGATCCGCAATCCACGATGCCCATTGCATGTGCACTCGTTCTCGCGTTGCGTCTGTATGCCACGCCCGCGTGAACTCCACAACGCCGATGCAAGAAGACAGACAGTGCATCGGCGTCTTGCCGGCTCGCGGACACCGAAGGCCGCTGTGGCCGGGCCTACCGAGTGGCTGGCGAATCAGCAGATACGGAATTCGTCGGCGCGGAACTCACGGCGACCCGGTTGGATGGGCTGCTGGCAGTCTTCCGTCAGGTTCGCGCCTGTCGAATGCACCTCGCACCATGTCCGGGCGCCTCGCCAATACCGGAACCTGTCGCTACCGGACCCAGTGCTTCTCGTGACAGCTCTCGCAGGCGACAACGACCCGGTTGCCGATTTCCGCAATCGTTGCCGCGTCCCTCTCTGTGGCAGCTCGCAAGGCGGCTTCGCCGGCCTCGACCAGAGCCCGGGAAGTTGACAGCCATGTCTCTGAGTCTCGGGAGCGTTGCCTCATCAGGAGCAGATTGCCGGACTCGGCCAGGACCACAGCCTGATTCTCCACGGCGGTCCATTCTTCATCCGCTTTCGGAACATTCCGTGCCACATCGAACAAGGCGTTGGACGCCGGTATGACCATTGCCTGCATCAACTGCGTGACGGAGGCGACCGGCTGGAGACCGGTTTCCTGCGTCAGTGCTGCCCCTGCCATCAGCAGCACTCCAATCACTGCAACGAATCGGACTCCGGATACGGTTCGCCGTTTCTGTGCCGATCCTCTCACGTCCGCAGCCCCACAACTGAGGATACTCGTCCGTCACTGTGGAGTCCATTGGCTCCCGTTCCGTCGCAATTCATGCAGGCGGACCGGAGAACGTGCCCAGTATCATCGCCGAAGACTACGCCGCCGGGCTGCCTGCAAGTGCACCGACGATTCGCTCTTCCCAGTTGGCCAGCCCCCGTGCGAGATGCGAGGGTTCGTCAACGCGATGGACCGTCAGTCCCGCGCCGCTGGCCGCCTGTACCCCGGTCGTGGAGTCCTCGAAGACCAGGCATTCGCTGGGTGCATCGATTTCGAACTGTTGACGAAGCTTGCCATAAGCAAGTTGATAGGGCATTGGATCGGGCTTAAGGCGCTCCACGTGATCGCTACAGATGATGAACTCCATCAAGTCGGCCACGCCCTGCCGCTCCAGGATTGGCACGACGTCCGGGACCGAACTGGATGAAACGACGCCCATGGGTACCCGGCTATGGCTGCGACGGACCCAATCGGCGACATCCGGATCAAGCTTCAGTTCCCCGACTGATCTTGCCCGGTAAGCACGGTGCTTGCGGGTCCGGCCGTACTCGAGCCGTTCCGGGGTGACCGGCATGCCGGCCAGCCCGAGGAGATATTCACAGGCGCGTGTATCGCTGATCCCGACGAGCAGGCGAACGTAGTCGTCCCAGCCAATCGTGACACCCCATGGTTCGACGGCCTCGAGCCATGATGCATGGTGCAGGTATTCGCTGTCGACCAAGGTACCGTCGAAATCGAAGAGCACGGCCCGGATCGCAGGACTATCGCATACCACATGCCAGTGTAGCGCCGAACGTGAGTGACGGAGTCCAGGATCCGGGGCACCGTGAAGCTCCCTGCAACAGACTCCGAACTGGAGCGTACCGGCGCCGGGGCGCCGGAATCGTCGGCTATAATCGTCCGTCGCTGGTGGTTGCAGCACGCTTTATTCGGATTGGAGCGGCCTGCGTGGCTCTGTCAGGTTGTAGCGGCCCGGAGGGTCCGTTTCCTTCCAGAGAGATCAAGCTCATCGTTCAGGCAGCTCCCGGAGGCACGTCCGACACGGTATCCAGGATCATGGGAAGCTTGGCTGAAAACGAACTCGGCGTGCCGGTCGTCTGCGAGAACAAGCCCGGTGCCAGCGGGGCCCTCGCGTTCTCGTTCGTCGCCCGCCGTCCTGCGGACGGATACACGATCGGCCACGCTCCGGTGGAAATCGCGATCGTCCGTTCGCTCGGCTACGCCGATATCGGACCTTCGGATGTCTCGCTGATCTGCCTGGTGTCGAAGACCGCACCCGCACTGGTCGTGCGCAGCGACTCACCGTGGCACAGCTTCGAGACCTTCATCGCAGCGGCACAGCAGGGGGCCGGTCACCTCGTCATGGCCAATTCGGGAATCGGATCAATCTGGCACTTCAACATCCTGCTGATGGAGCAAGGCACGGGAGTCCGGTTCACACATCTGCCCTACGGCGGCTCCACGCCCGCGCTCGTGTCCGTCATCGGAGGGCATGCGGACGCGGCTATCGCCGGCGTGGGCGAGGTGATCTCCCATGTTCAAGCCGGCAAGCTACGGGCACTGGCAGTGTTCGACGCCAGTCGGTCGTCGGTGTTGGCGGAAGTACCCACAACACACGAACTCGGGTACCCGATCGGGGCGCCCGCCTGGAGCGGGTTCTTCGGACCGCACGGAATACCGGCGGACCGGGTCACGCTACTCGCAGAGGCGTTCCGGTCGGCGTTCGATACGGAGGAATGGGCCCGGCTCTGTCAGGAGCGCGGCATGGAGGCCCTGTACTTGGACAAGGGAGCCTTCGCGGAGTTCGCAAGGCAGCAGCAGCGGTTCTTCGAAACCGAGATTCCCAGACTGGTCCGGCTGGAAGCGCAGTAAGCAATGCGGTCTGACACCATCACCGGAGGGGCCTTTCTGGCGCTGGGCATTGCCCTGGCAGCGAGCGGACGGGCACTGCCTCCCGGAGTCGGCGGCCTGCCTGGTGCCGGTTTCTTCCCCCAAGTGATCGGGGCGGCGATGGCACTGCTGGCCTGCAGCCTGCTTCTCCAACGTCGCGGCGACGGGAGCAGAGCGCCTTCCGGTATTGGCAATGTCAAACAGGTTGCCGGAACCGCAGCGCTCTTGCTTGGATACCTGTCACTGTGGGGAACCGGCTTCTTCGCTGTCCGCACAGCAGTCTTTCTTGCCGTGACTCTCCGGTTCCTTGGCCAGAAGTGGACGGCCTGCTGGGGATTCGCGGCAGTGCTGACCGTCGTAGTATATTTAGGCTTTAATACAGGACTGAACATAACGCTGGAATGATGGTCCTGCCGGCATCCGACGCATTGAGCGTCCCAATCTCCCACACCGGAACGGTACCCGGGGGCTGGATCCGTATAGGAAAGACCAAGAGGAACTGGTCGTGACCGGCGAAATCCTGGCGGGCCTCGCCGCCGTGCTCGACTGGCAGGTAGCGGGCTTCCTGTTCATCGGCGTTTCGATGGGAGCGGTATTCGGCTCCTTGCCCGGTTTGACGGCAACCATGGGTGTCGCGATCCTCACCCCGCTGACATTCTGGGTAGCAGCCGAGCAGGGGCTCGCCATGCTGATCGGCATATACTGCGGAGCCATTCCCGCAGGCGGGATTCCGGCGATCCTCATCAACGTCCCCGGCACACCAGCCTCCATCGCCACAACCTGGGACGGGTATCCACTAACGCGCAACGGGCAGGCCGGGCTTGCCCTGGGCGTCAATGCACTGGCGTCCGCAGCGGGTCAACTGACCAGCATCGCCTTCCTGGCCTTTCTGGCTTTCCCCATCGCCAGCTTCGCTCTCCAGTTCGGCCCTGCCGAGTACTTCGGCCTGGCAATCCTGGGCATCAGTCTGATGGCGGGCGTATCGGGCCGGCATGTCCTGAAGGGAATGCTGGGCGGAACACTGGGCCTGGCGCTGGCCCTGGTCGGCCTTGACCCGATGACCGCCTACCCGCGATACACCTTCGGTACGTCCGAATTCCTGGACGGAATCTCGTTCGTCCCTGTGATGATCGGGCTCTTCGGGCTAGGCGAAGTGCTCGTCCAGATCTCGGAACGGCACGAGGCGCGGAGGCCGGTCGTCGCTACGATCGGGCGGGTCCTGCCGCAACTCAGCGAAGTCCGAAAGATGATCGGAGCTACGTTCGGCGGTGCCACGATTGGCACGATGGTCGGGGCGATTCCTGCGGCTGGCGGCGACATCGGCTCCGTCATTGCATGGGAGCAGGTGCGGCGGACATCCAAACAAAAGAAAGAGTTCGGCAAGGGTTCGTTGCGCGGCCTGGCGGCGAGCTGCTCAGCATGCAACGCGGCTATCGGCGGGGCGATGACGACGATGCTCACCCTCGGCATCCCAGGCGATGCGGTGTCGGCAATCCTGATCGGGGCATTGCTCATCCACGGAATCCAACCCGGTCCATTACTCTTCGCCAACAAGCAGTCTTTTGTCTTTTCCATCGTATTCCTGCTGATCTTCGCATCGCTGCTGATCATGCTGATCGGGATGTTGGCAGCACGACCCCTCGCCCGGATCCTGGATATTCCCTCCCCGTGGCTGTGGGTCGGAATCGTCCTGTTCGGAACGGTCGGCTCCTATGCCCTCAACAACGCGGTGGTCGACATATGGGTAATGTATGCGGCCGGGGTGGCCGGATTCCTGTTCCGAAGGGCACAGGTCCCGCTGGGGCCTCTGGTGCTGGGCCTGATCCTCGGACCGATGATGGAATCGAATCTGCGGCGAGCTCTCATTCTCAGCCGCGGGGACTGGCTTGCGCTCATGAGCCGGCCGATCCTGCTGGCGTTCATCGTGGCGGCGCTGCTATCCCTCCTCTGGCCGCTGCTCCGATCCCGGCGGGCCGAATGACCATTGCCACTAACCATCCGGTGAGTATGAGCGCCTATTCCGTAAGGGCAGTCGAACGGATGTTCGACTTGGGCCCTGCCCATCGACCCGCAATCCGGTCCGCTACGCTGGTAGGCGGGCTCCAAGGGAGATACTGATGCATTACGATTCCACATTGATCGAGAGACGTACAGCGTTGGCAGCACTTGTGTTGACGGCTTGTCTGCTCGCAGGGGCAGTCCCCGCAGCGTCCGCCGGCCCGGAAGCCAAGGACGATTGGCGCCGCTGGCGCGGTCCCAACAACAATGGCGTCGCGGAGAGCGACGCCCCTCTGCACTTCTCCGCCTCGGAGAACGTCACATGGAGAATCCCCGTTCCCGGCAAGGGGCATTCGACGCCGGTCATTTCCGGAGACACCATCTACCTGACAACAGCCACCGAGACCGGGTCGAACTCCGAAGCGGGGACGCTTGTCCAACACGACTTCCTCGTTCTAGCGATCAACAAGGACACGGGCAAGGAAGTCTGGCGACAGGTCGCCACAACCGCCACGCCACACGAGGGTTACCACCGGAGGTACGGCAGTTTCGCTTCGAACTCCCCCGTCACGGACGGCGAAGTGCTGTTTGCCAGCTTCGGGTCGCGCGGGGTCTATGCCTACGACATGGATGGCAAGCTGCTCTGGAAGAAGGATCTCGCCCCGATGCACATGCGCAATGCGTTCGGTGAGGGTATGGCTCCGGCGCTGCACGGTGATTCCCTGATTCTCCAGAACGACCATGAGGGAGAGTCCTACATCGTCGTACTTGACAAGACGACAGGGAACGAGCGCTGGCGAGCGGAGCGGGACGAACGCAGTGCGTGGGCGCAACCGCTCGTCGTTCCATACGAAGGCCGCCAGCAACTCATTACCAGTTCGACGCGGGTGCGGAGTTACGACCTCGAGACGGGCGACCTGATCTGGGAAGCGGCGGGGCTCGGCGCGAACGCGATTCCGGCCGTGATCAACGTGAACAACGAGATGATCATCGCAATGACCGGATACCGCGACCCGAACCTGCTGGCGATCGAACTCGGCGGCAAGGGAGATATCACTGACGATCCGGACTACGTGAAATGGACCAACCAGAGAGGGAACGCCTATTCGGCCTCACCGGTCCTTCATGAGGGAATTCTGTACTTTGTAACCGACCGCGGCCTCGTCAGTGCGTTTGACGCGGTGACGGGCGAGAAGCACTATCATCAGCAGCGACTCCCGGAAACCTACACCTTCAAGTCATCCCCGGTCGCCACCAACGGCAAGCTGTACCTCGCCAGCGAAGAGGGTGACATCATCGTGCTCAAGCTGGGCACCGAGTACGAGGTGCTGGCCGTCAACAACATGGGCGACGAGGTGTTCGTGTCTTCTCCCGTGATCGTCAACGGGAGACTGTATCTCAGAAGCGAGGACGAACTCCTGTGCATCGGGACGGACTGAGTAGTAGGTCGGAAGCCTGCTCATCGGGCATCGCCCGGTCCATCAGGGAGGGACTCCTGTGCTGCATGCACCGAGCCGTCGCATTGGTACTGCTCTGTGCCGTGGCGGCCGGTGCACAGGACCGCCCCAACATCGTGGTGATCGTCTCCGACGATCAGGGCTATGCGGATATCAGTTGCCATCCGCATCCGGAGGAAGTCTCGACGCCCGGGATGGATCGGATTGCGGCCGAGGGAGTCCGGATGACCAACGGCTACGCGAGTTGCCCGGTCTGCGCACCGACCCGCGCAGGGCTGCTGACAGGACGCTATCAGCAGCGATTCGGCTTCTATACGGCTTCCGATTCGCGGGCGGGCCTCCCGCAGACAGAAACGACTCTCGCGGATATTCTTGGTGTGGCTGGCTATGCGACCGGTGTCTTCGGCAAGTGGCACCTCGGATACGAGCCGGAGTTCCACCCCCTCGAGCGGGGATTCGACACGTTCTACGGATTCCTGGGCCACGGCGGCCACGACTACTTCAACCTGTCCGATACCACGGACAGGATCCGGTCGATCTATCGCAACCGCAGCCCCATCAGCGACACGGGGTATCTGACCCGGAACATAACCCGGCATGCGGTCGAGTTCATCGAGAAAAACGCATCCCGTCCGTTTTTCGCATACGTACCTTACAGCGCTGTTCACAACCCGCTGCAGGCACCGGAAGATTACGTAAGGCGGTTCTCGAATCAGGACCCAAACCGCAACACTTATCTGGCAATGCTGGCGATCCTGGATGAGGGCGTCAGCGAGATCCTTGCTGCGCTGGACAAGCTTGCCATTGCGAACGACACGCTTGTGATCTTCCTCTCCGACAACGGAGGAGCGCGTGGAACCACTGCGCAGAACGGCGTGCTGCGCGACTACAAGCACAGTGTGTACGAGGGTGGCATCCGCGTTCCGTTTTTGCTGCGGTGGCCCGGCCACATTCCTGCGGGAACGGTCTCGACCGAGCCCGTGATTTCAATTGATGTGTTCTCCACTGTCCTGTCAGCGGCAGGCATCAAGGCGACAGAGGAACGCTCCCTTGACAGCAGGAACATCCTCCCCGCCGTGACGGGAGCCCTGGATGGTCCGCTGCACGAGGCGCTTTTCTGGAACTGGATCGACAAGGATGCGGACAGCGGCTGGGCCATCCGCAAGGGGCGCTGGAAGCTCCTTGTGGACAAACGCAGCATGGAGCTCTATGACCTCGAAGACGACTTGTCCGAATCACACGATCTCGCGTCGTCGAAACCGGACCTCGTGAAGGAACTGCACGCATCCTACCGGAAGTGGCGAAACAGCCTGGCACCTCGAATCCGTCGCAAGTGAAGATCATGCCATGCCGGTAACCGATTCCCACGACCATTGATCCTGAACCGTTGTCAACTCCATCGTGGCGTCGGGACAGTGTCCGATCTGCAGTGGGGACCGCTGCCAAGACGGATTCACGGATCTGTTGACCGAGATGGTGATGCATTATCGAGATTATCCAATTGCATTCTCGGGCAGGCACGAGTCTGCCGCTCACTCTGTTTGTCTCGATCTGAGCGGGCCCACCTTGAGCCGGAGTAGTGGGTGCAGATGAGCACACATATGTTGGAAGACGACGAACGGGCTGAGTAACTGACGGCAGTGCTTACCTGTCATGCAGAGTGACGTTCGGGCGCAGTTCATCCTCAGTAGACGGACTCAGGGCTACGATTGTCGCGGAGATAAGGTTGAACATGGCAGCGTATATCATTCGATCAGTACTGCACAGTACTGTGTGCTCATTAGCAAACTCCTTCACCTAGTCCTAATGAGCCAGATTCCCCATATCACGACCTTCGTATTTGTTACTGCCTGGTACTCAATCTCACACCCTATTTTCTTGGCGTCGAATGGATTACCAGATTCGATAAGTGCCTTGAACCATCCACCGGGAGCCTTTGACCGATACCGGTCGGCTTACTCCGACTCAGGGGAGTGGAGTCTGTGGCAGCTCTGGACATTGCGAAAGCCTGGCCCCGAGGGAACCTTGTCAAGTTAACTTTATAATTCCCTAAAAAATACAATCCGATCAAACGACCTCGCTGCAGGGCGAGGATCAGTGAAGCAATAAACGAATACAAGGGAAGAAGCCCCAAACAATCCAGTGATACAGGTATGGAAAGCAAGATGAAAATTCGATACAAAAAATCCAGCATCGGTCCAATTTCCATCTGAATTGGAGATGCTGCTTACTGATTCTAAGCTCAGATAGCACACTATGTGTAGCCACGATAAAGCAAATGGAAGAATAGGTACAATACTCGACCAACTACTCAACCAACTGGGGATGCGACCAGAGTCGTCTGGATCTTTGGAATTTGCAAGCATCAGAGTTGAAGATGCCGCAAGTAGAGCATACAAGTGAATTGGAGGAAATAGATCAGACATCGGAATTAAAGGGTAAATCTAGGCAAAGGCCGCAGTGTTCGGAAACTCATCACGGAAAATGTCCAGATACATACCAAGTGATCTACGCATTATCTGTCTCCTGAAGAATCCGAAGCTGTGTGAGTAGTCGACAGTCCTGTACAGTCGATTCACTGAGCCTCGACGATGCCAAGATAAGTATGCCTGTATACCACCATCAATGATCTTGCAATGTGCTTCTGTTGGTACAGAATATTTCTCAATAAACACAGAATTACGAAACTCTTGCGTCGAAAATGTCTTCGTGAACAGCAACTCTGATGCGGGAGCTGGACTCGTAAACAGGCAGTAAATCTTGAAGTTTGAGTGTGCTGCTAATTTCTCCCTTATGCGAGATATGATCTCTTCATCATTATAGATCGAGTCTACAACAGCATCACCATCATCCAATACCAGGATATGTTCTTGGGCACTGTTCAGCAGTCCGAGGAATTCCTGTTTCGTGACCGATGCATCGTTTGCCTTGAGCGGTGACATCCGAACAGATCTGTATTGCACAATCAGGTACAACATACCGAAGACGGATAAAGTTCCAATAGCCAGCGAAAACCAAGCAATGAGCCATGTGATGAAGATGAATGTGTCCATGACGATCAAGGTCCGGTGCCTCTCACGCTCAAGACAGAATCGAGTGTGAGTGTACCGACTCCGGCTTCAGTGTACACGGTACCAGACAAGAGTTGACGGTGTCAACTTACAGGGACCACCGGAAATCGGGCCGCCCGTATGCCTCGCACCTGCACCACAACATCCTGTTTCGCCCACTGTCTTGGTGCGGCCTTCGGGAATGCCAGGAAGTCGGTGATGGACCTGTAGATCCGGGTTCACAGGGGGAACACAGCGGGTCGCGTTCCGCCAATGGAATCAGCATGATCCAATCGCATCCGGCCGGTCGAGGGAGAAGAGCATCGAAGTCGGGCTTGCCCTCGACGAACCCGTACCGACCGTTGGCCTTTAGTCCGGTCCACTTCTGTTACAGGCCCTTCGGCCCTGCAACCTCAACCTAGTCGAGGGACTCCGCCCGGCCCACGCCAAAGTGCAGGGCCAGATCGCTATGCGAGCAATAGCTTCCCCGTCCCAGCACGGCTTGCATCTGAACTGCGCCCTTCACCGTGACCGAAACCCGCGCTCCTATGGCACTGCGTTTCGACTCCACTCCTCGGAGTCGGATCATCACCGCGTTCCCAGCGGGTGTCGGATTCTTCAGAAGTGTCGGTAGAGCGTTGACTTGCACCTCGACAACTTCAGACACCCCCACCGAAGTCCCCGTCGTTCACGATAGCTGCATTTGCGTGAATCTGCATGATGGTCTCTCCTCTCATAGTCGTACTACGCCAGAAGTGGCGACGACGAATGCAGTATAGAATGCCACCAACTGCTAGCGCAAAGTGGGAACTCCGGGCCGGTCGAGGAGTGCTGCTTCGAAGTCGGAACGGCCCTCGACGAACCCGTACCGACCGTTGGCCTTTAGTCCGGTCCACTCCTGCTGCAGACCCCTCGGCCAGTCGACCTCAACCCGGTCGATGGACTCCGCCCGGCCCACGCCAAAATGCAGGGCCAGATCGCTCTGCGAGTAATAGCTTCCCCCTCCCAGCACAGCTTGCATCTGGACTGCGCCATTCACCGTGACCGAAACCCGCGCTCCTATGGCGCTGCGGTTCGACTCCACTCCTCGGAGTTGGATCAGCACGGCATTTGCAGCGGGTGTCGGATTCTTCAGCAGAGTCGGTGGAGCGTTGACGTTCACCACGACAATTTCAGGATGGCCGTCGCCATCCATATCGCCGGCAGCCATGCCGCGCGCTGCCCTCGGAATCTGCAACGCAGGACCGGCAGTATCGGTAGCGTCCTCGAAACCGCCGCCTGCGAGGTTCCGGTAGAAAACAGTCTGCTGCCGGTAAGTCTCGCCGATGGACGCCGCATCCACTTCCGGGTACACATGCCCGTTGGCGAGCAGGAGGTCCGGCGCCCCGTCCTCGTCAGCGTCCACGAACAGGGCCCCCCATCCAAGTAGTTGATGCGCCGCAAGTCCTGCGTCGAAGGCGACATCATCGAAGAACGTACCGTCTTCGTTCTGGTACAGGGAGGGAAGGTCGCCCGAGAAATTCGTCTTGGCTATGTCCAGGTAGCCGTTGCGATCGTAGTCCGCCACGGCAACGCCCATGCCGGCCTGCAGTTGGCCATCGACGTTGTAGGCGACACCCGCTTCGGCGGCAACGTCCGTAAACGTCCCGTCGCCGTTGTTGCTGTACAGCAGGCTCGGTGTCATGTCACAGGCGACATAAATGTCAATATCGCCGTCGTTGTCGAAATCCGCCACGACCGTCCCCAAGGCATAGCGTCCACCCGGGTCGAGAATGCCGGACGACCGGGAAACATCCATGAACGTTCCGTCACCGGCGTTCCGGTAAAGCAGGTTTACGGCTCGTGGAAGGCCCCGGGGACCGCACATGACCGGAATCCCCTTCCACTCGCATGCGCCGCTTGAACCCGGCTTGGGCGTGCGTTCCGGGTCGAAGTCCACGTAGTTGGCAACGAAGATGTCGAGAAAGCCATCCGAATCGTAGTCCAGGAACGCACAGCCGGCTCCCCACCGACGCTGTCCGGCAACCCGAGGCAGGCGTTCGTCAGCAACCTGGAAGGTACCCTCTCTGTTGACGTAGAGGACATTGGCACCGAAATAGGTGACCAGCAGGTCCTCCCACCCGTCGTTGTCGATGTCACCGAAGCAAGTGCCCTGCCCCCACCCGGCAGCGACCAGACCGAATTCGCGGGCGGCCTCGCGAAACTCGCCACTGCCGTTGTTCACATAGAGAAACGACGGCTGGCCCTGACCCGACGCGTAGGCCGGGAACGTCGTACCGTTGACGACGAAGATGTCATTGTCGCCGTCCCGGTCGAAATCGAAGATCGCCGCACCTGTGCCGGTGGTCTCAAGGATATATTCGTTCGTCGCGGAACTGCCGAACGTGACCGGATGCCTGAGCCCTGCACGTTCCGCGATATCCGCGTACTGGGGTGACGCGGCCTGCACCTGCGAGACCGTCGAAGTTGCAACCAGCCCCATCAGCAGGGCAGGCCAAGGCCCCACCGACATCTTGGGCTGCTCCGGGGCCACGTCGGACGACCACATCATGTCGAGTCACCCGGGAACGTACGCATGCACTCGACGATCCTCATCCCTGCTGCGGGCGGACACTGCCAACACTCCAGCCAGAAAGATACCGGACTGCTGCCGACGGCCATGAATGGCAAGGGCCTCCGCCTCGACAGGCGGAGGCCCAGAATCAGGTCGGCCGACCGCTAGAACATGAAGCGGAGAGCGAACTGGAATTGCCGGTTCAGCCCGCCCCGCGTGCCGTTGATCTGGCCGAACCCGCCAGCACCATGCGTGTTGTTGGGGCGGTTGAACTGAGGCGTGTTCATCAGGTTGAAGGACTCGATGCGGAACTGCACCTTGGCCGTCTCGGTAATCGGGAAGTCCTTGAACAGCGAAAGATCGACCGTGTTGGTCGGCGGCCCGATATTGGAGTAGTTCCCAAGAGCGCCAAACGTTCCCACCGCAGGATCCTGCAGCGCCGATGTGTCGAACCACTCTTCCGGGGTGCGACCGCCGGATGGAGCCGCGTTGGGATCCCGCCCGGAAACCGGATCCGGACGCGTCGTACCGGAGCAGGAACAGATGGCTCGGTTCGTGCCGATGTTGAAGTAGTTGCCCGTCTGCAGTGTCAGGATGCCGTTCAGCTGCCAGCCCCCGACCAGCGTCCTGGCCGCTCCGCTGAGCCGGTCAGGCGTCGGCAGGTTCCAGTTTCCACTGAGCACGTACCGGTGCCGAATATCGAAACTGGCATGGGCATACTCCAGCGACTGGTGAGGCGTGCGGTTGCCCGGTCCACCTGAAAGTGTGGTGCCCGTATCCGCCAGCGCGTGCCCCCAGGTGTAGGACATCAGGAAACCCAGACCGTTCGAGTACCGCTTGTCCAGCTTCGCCGTGAAGGCATTGTAGGTCGAGCGGCCATTGCTGTTCGTGAACGTGATGCCGGAATTGACGAACTTGAACGGCCGGCGTGGCAGCACGGGCTGGTTCGGGCGGGGATCCCCCACCGGCTGGTTCCCGTTGTAGTTGTCGGTCAGCCGATTGCCCTTGGAGCCAATGTAGGCGAGTTCGAGCACGGCATTCCATCCCAGGTCCCGCTGCAGGTTGAAGTTCCACTTGTTGACCAACGGCCAGCGCCGCTGGGTGTACAGGGAGCGGAACGAGATGGGTGCGGGAAGCGTGAATGCGTCGACCGGGAAGCCGTCCGAGAAGTTGCGGACGAACGGATTCTGGTCCGAGGGACGGTTCTTCTCGAAGCGGGTCTCCTGGTTGAAGGGGACGTTCTCGCCGCGGTTGGGGTTGCCGCCTTCGTTTTCCTCGGCACCATAGAAGATGCCGTAACCGGCTCGGATCACGGTGCCGGGCATTGCCTCGAACGCGAATCCGACGCGCGGAGCGAGGTTGGTGCGGTCCCATTCGGTCAGGTAGGTCGAAGCGATACCGCGCGAGACTTCGATCGTCGGGTAGTCCGTCGCGAAGTTCGGCGGCAAGGGTGCGTCCTGATCCTTGCCCTTCGGGATGACCAAGGTCGGAACGCTGTGGTCGGTCCCGAAGACATCGAGGTGCGCCTGGCGTCCGAATTTCTCACCGATCGGCGTGGTGACCTCGTACCGGACACCTAGGTTGATCGTCAACCGGGAAGAGACCTTCCAGTCGTCCTGCACGAAGAACGAATACGCATCCTTGAACGAGGAGATGAAGTTCGCAGTGGTAATCCGCGCCCAGTGCACGTCGCCGAGCAGCCACGATGCCATGCCGTCGCCCGTGTCGTTGAAGCCCACCTGATCGCTGTCGGCCCGATTGAAGTCCATGCGCCCGCGAGGGGAGGGGACCTGGAAGAACGGGAAGCCGATCGGCCTGTACTCGGCACCGAACTTGATCGCGTGCGAGCCCTTGTTCCAGGAGACGTTCTGGATGAAGTCCCAGACGTTGTTGTACTCCTGTGTCGGAAGCCACTCGGAGCCGCCTACCGTGCTGTAGCCTTGGGGACCGAGCCGCATCATGCCGCCATTGTTGGTGGTGAACGGATTGAGTCCGCCGAAACCGAGAGCGGAGAACGAATCGGTGTCCGCATTGCTCTGTACCCGCGTGGTGACCAGGCGGGAGTAGGCAGCCCTCGACTCGGTGATCAGCGTGGGTGACCAGATCTTCGTGTAACTCAACATCGCAGCGCGGCTGAGGTTTTCCTCGGTCTCGCCCAGGAATCCGCCCGCGTCAAGATCACCCGGCAGTGGCGGGGTCTGGAACTTCTGCTCGTCGATCCAGCTGATACTCCCGAACAGACTGTCGTTGTCGGAGATCCTGTGATCGATGCGAACATCCCATTGGTGGACGTCCCGCGTCGCGTTGCGCGCCGTGAAATAGTTTCCGCCGGGGCGCTCGCCTCTGGCCGTCATGTTCTGGTTCTCGGCAGGGTACTGGCCGATCAGGTTGGCCGCAATGTTATCGAAGCGTGTTGACGGGATCATGTTGTTCGGAAACGGGTCCCGGATGACGGCTCCACCTTCCATCCGCTGGGTATCGCGATCGAAGATCTGCCCGCGCATGACATCACGACCGAGTGCGTCCTGGCCAAGAACATCGGACGGGACCATGATGTGGGAGAAGTCGCCGCCCGCCATGCCTGGAGCCGGAACGGTCAGGGTGCTGGCGAGGCTACCGTCGCGGATCAGTGTCCCCTGGTAGTCGGCGAACCAGAAGGTCCGGTTCCTTGCGATCGGCCCGCCCACCGCAGCGCCGAACTGGTTCTGCTTGTACGCCTGCCGGTCCTTGCCGTTGCGGTTCAATTCCCACGTGTTGGCATTGAGTCTCGTATTCTGCAGAAACTCGAACAGCGTCCCGTGGATCTCGTTCGTGCCGGACTTGATGGTGACATTGACGACGCCGCCAGCGGCCCGGCCATACTCGGCGTTGTAGCCGTTGGTCAGAACCTGCATCTCGCCGATGGCCTCGACGGAAGGACCGACGACATAGGCGGTCTGGTTGATGAAGTCGATGACGTTGACATTGTTGTCGACGCCATTGAGCAGGAAGTTGTTCTGGCCGTTGGAACGGACACCGTTCGCGGAGAAGCCTCCGCCGGCCGCGTCCCGGGCGCCCGGCTCGGCCGGCACGACAGCCGGGATCGTCCGTGCCAGGAACGCGAAGCGCCGCTGTCCGCCCAGAGGCAACTCGCTGGTCTGCCGGTTCTCGAGGGTGCCGCCCATCTGGGTGGTTTCGGTCTGGAGGGCCGGTGGAGCGGCCAGCACCTCGATTGTCTCGGTCACCTCGCCAATCTCCAGGACGAAATTCGACTGAACGCGGCCCGCCGACTGCAGAACCACACCGGTCTGGACAGACCGCTTGAACCCGGGCGACTCACAGGCGATCGAGTATGTTCCCGGCTTGATGAGCGGGCGGATGTAGTTGCCGAGGGCATCGGACTCCACTGTCGTGGCAACGCCCGTGGCTTCCTCGGTAATCGTGATCGTGGCACCTGGTATCGCAGCGCCGGACGGATCCGTGACGCTGCCTAGCAGCGTGCCCATGTCGCGCTGTGCCGTCGCCGGCACAGCGGCGATCAAACACGCGAGCAGCAGTGTCGGGATCGCTCGGAACGGAATTCCTCGCATAAGTTGTTGTCCTCCTACCGGGGCGACCAAGCCCCCCTTCGTTTTCATGACGGTAATGGACTGGCCGTACAACCGGCCCCACCACCGAGGAATTATAGCAGAACTCGATGGTCCGTTATCCGATCGGCAAACACAAAGTCGTCTCACTGTCCACGCAGGCGCGTCCACACCTCGCCGAACTCGTCGGGAAGATGAGCGCGTCGGGCTGCGTGGCGGTCCGTCAATCGCTCGTAGGATGTCGTGAGCCGATCCAGAGTCCCTGTCTGGAAGTCGTCAACGATGACTGAACCCAGTGGCAACCGAATCCCGTTCCGTCGCTTACGCCAATGGCCGAACCGCCCCTGCTGCAATGATCCGGCAGCCAAGAGACACGCATCGGGCATGGTGACGGCATTCCTTGTCATCCGTCCACAGGCGCGTCGGCGTCCGCCGGAACTCAATTGGGCCGCAGCACGATGGTCTCGTCAAGCAGGCCACACGCCCTGAGGCCGCGGCCCAGTGCTTCGAACGGTTGGTCGGCATGGCGACAGAGAGCGTTGAGTCGACACCCGATCGGCCCCCTCGCAGACCCTGTCCATGTCATCCTCGGGCACGGCGTGGCGTTGAACGTTTGCATCTGCAAGAGCCACCCGCCATGAACACAGGAATCGAGGTGCTTTGTCCTTGCGCCACAGTGAGGCATCGTGGGCGATCAGGTCTACTGCCGAGGAACCCGGACATTTCAGAGGGCTGACCCCGAACAGCGCTCCGCCACAGCCCAGCAAACCGGTCGATCGGCAATGGCTCAGTCCAGCATCGAACGCCATGGCATCCTGTAGGGACCTACGCGAGGACTGCTTGGGCCGCTACGAACGAGTATTCTTGGTGCTCTCCGGGTTCTTCCTGTCCAGCCTGGTTCTGGCGAACTCGCTGATCTTCAAGTTCATCGACATTCCGTTCCCACTGATCGGGACGGCCACGATCAGCGTCGGCGTACTGCCGTACCCCATCACGTTCCTCTGCACGGACCTGATCAGCGAGCTCTACGGCAAGCAGCGGGCGCGGGCCGTGGTGATCACTGGATTCGCAGTCAGCATCTACATGCTGGGAATACTGCAGCTCGGGCGGGTCCTACCGGTCTCGCAGATTCAGAGCGAGACCATTCAGGAACAGTACCTGGCCGTCTTCGGCCAGAGTGTACGGGCCATCTTCGCCAGCATGGTGGCCTACCTGGTTGCCCAGCTCGTCGATGTGCGGCTGTATCACTTCTGGCGAAAGCTCACGAAGGGACGGCATCTTTGGCTCCGCAACAACGGCTCGACCATGCTGAGCCAGCTGGTCGACACCACTGCCGTGGTCACGATCCTCTTCTACGGTGTATGGTCGGCGCAAGAGATCGGTTGGGTCATTCTCTCAAGCTACGTCTACAAGCTGCTCGTTGCGGCGGTGGACACACCGCTGATGTATCTGGGGACGTCGCTGTTCCGGGATATCCGTGCCGAGTCCCTGCGTCGGCACCTGATCGGAGAGGATGAGGTCGCCGGATCAGGCCGGTCGCACTACTCGGAGTGATACGGTTTCGACCAAGTGGGCCGTTCGCTCTCGGAACGTGACCATGTGAGCAGCCCGGGAGTGCGCCTGGAGCGCCTCCATGGTCTCCCAGGTCTCCACGACCGTCACGCACTGCGGCTCGAGTTCCTGCTTCTTCCATCCGGTGTCGGCATCGAGACATGGCTCGTACCGCACGCAGCCGTATTCGGCGCGGACATTCGGCAGGTTGTCCCGGAAGCAATCGAGGTACTCACCGAGGCAACCCTCGCGGACACGAATTGATGCGATGACGTGAATCATGATGTCTTCACCTTGTAGATCGAGTCGAAGTCACCCACTCGCCCGGTTCCCGGCCTGGAACCTTCGGATACCGTGTCCGAGAACAGTGTGTTGCTGCGAACATGGCACAGTGACAACGAAGGCAAGTCGAGTTGTCCGCCACACTCGACGAGGCATTGGTGATTGCAGGGGAACAGCCCAGGAAAGCCACCATCAAGCACTGAACAGCCTTCACACCAACCCCGACCCTCGCCGATCGTCGCACTTCAATATGCAACGGGGTCAAGAATCAGAATCTTGATGAACCCCCAGAACAGTAGTACGAGAACACCGACGACGGAGTAAACCATCGCGGCCGCCAATGAAAGGTAGAATGTTGCTTCCCACGACACCTTCAGGATTCCTCGCAGCACCAGCACACAGGGTAGCAGTATCGGTAAACAGAAAAAAGCCCATATCATAATGAAAATGAAGATGAAGGCCAATATCACCGAGCCGATCATGCCATTCCACCTTGATTGCGACGAGATCGAGAAAGAACGAGCGAAACCAGTAAGCCCTTGCATGCAGAGTCAATCGGAATCGACCGAGTGTTGTGACGAACGGAGATCCTTGGAGGAACGGACCTGAGTTCGCAGAGGGCATCGGCACCTGCCGTTCGCCAGCTCACACTGTACGGACACCCATTTCCGCTTGGATCGGATGGTCTCGTTTTTGAGACACGTTCCACCCGCAATGTTGCGATTGATGGAACACTGGAGGCCGTTGAGCAAGAACTGTCAACTGGGCCCGGATTGTAGAACGGCAAGTGATCGGGCCCCATCATCGCCAAATTCCTGCTGACTTTTCTCGTCAAGTGACCAGTAGTGGACCCGAGGGATGCCGATCGGGATCGACAGGCCCACTATCAACGATAAGGTGTTGATGTTCTTGCGTTCACCGCAATGAAGCCCAAACACCTAATCGTTCACCGTGGCGGAGTATAGCACGAGTTGATGGTACTTAGCGTTATGGTTAACTCTGGGTGCGTTGGTCAAATGCAGGCTCTTTTCGGCCAGACTGCCCGATTCTTGGCCGTGGCGGGGCATGGGGCGTCCAATCGTCAAGCGCGCTGGATTGGATGCACCGCGGGACGACGAGGCCTGCAAGTAAGCGCTGACGGAGCGGAACGGACTGGGCGGCAGGCACCGGGCCGGTGTCTCAGCTGGGCCAGCCGCCGCCGGGGAAACGAAGCCGGCGGCGGGGCACCACAAGCACTGCCACGAATTCACGGGTAAGCTAGTGGGCATCCGCCCGAACGGCAGATGCAGACCTATAGCCCCGCAATTCGCCGCCTGATGGACGCTGGCCTGTTGGAACGGCTTCCACGGACCTTCTCGGTCTACTCCCTTGACCGACTGCGGGACTGGAACAAGCTGTTTCCGGCCGAGCAGGACTATTTCGAACGGCTGTTCGGGTTGCTCGACCGTTCCTCGGATGCGGCCGTGAGAGATCTCTTCGCTCCCTTGCGCAAGGTCGAGCAAGCGATGGATCTCGGGGGACGGCTGTGGAACACCCGCAAGTTCACCCTCGAGCATGTCGATTTTCTACAGCGCAACCGTCATCTGCCGGAGTGGAGGAAGGCCGTTGCCGCGGTATTCGCCAGAATCGATCCGCTCCTCGATGCCGAGGTGGCTCGGTCCGGGAAAGCCAGGCTGGTCATCGTCGTATCGCCTGCGGAGTTGCCAATGGGACCGGACAGGATGTGGACGAGAATCCGTGACCGCGGCCGGACGATCCCCTTGGCCGTGGACGACACCCTGAATCTGAACGACTATCTGGCGGTACTGCTGAGCGGGACTCCGAGGGCCGACCGGGCACCGAGCATAGTTGACCTTTACGCCACACAAAGGGCGGAGAATCCGTTCGAGGCATGGATCGTCGAGGCCAGCGACCCCGTCCTGCGGCTCGCCCAGACGCCCACCGGCTGGGTCGGTCTGAGCTACGAACGTCTCTCTGACCTGCGCCGCATCCTGATGGACGAGGTCAACGATCTGGTTACCGAGGAGCGCATCCCCGGTCCCCGGCAGCTCGGTGAACGGCTGCAGAAGATGAATCCGGGCGCACTGCGACGCGCAGCAGGTCGCGACCCGGTCATGCAGGACTTCCTCCAGTCCGTGCTGCTCAACGGAAACGGGACCCTCCTGATCAACAACACCTTCGTCGAATGGACCACCCTGCAGGCAATCCGCCGTGCGCGTCCCGCGGTAATGGTGTCGTCCTTCGGGATCCGCAACAAGGTCAAGCCGTTCAGCAGCCTCCTGATCTACTCGAACCAGGAGGAGACGAACCCGATCCCGACGCAGGCCGACATGCTGGGATCGTACGTTGATCTGGAGGTGTTCTACCAGTACATCTTCCAGGAGTGCGGCAAGTACGCCGAGTACCGCCGGAACACTGCCTACCTGTTCGTCGGCATAGGGATGGACGCACTCTTCACGATCGCGCCGCCGGACTTTCCCCTGCTCGCAGCGGACGGCCCTGCCAGCTTGGAGGATGTTTTTGTCAAATGTGCCGAATGGGTCGGAGTCCGGCCGGTCAGCCCCGTCTGAATCGCGAACCGGGATGGACCGCCGGATGCCGCGCTACTCTGAAGGGGGCGTGCCGAAACCGACGGCAACGATGAGGCTGTCCCTGGCCATCGCGCTGGCGACCTGCTGGCTGCGTCCGGCAGTGGGCGGTCCGGAGGACGAGGCTGTGCTCCTCGACCGCCTGGCCCGTTCGGGTCGCCTTTCCACCATCGGGTTGAGGTCCTCCGAGCGGCTGCAACCGGTGGAACGCCTTTCGCCGGGCGATCCCCCACTTCTCGCATTCCGGTATCTCGAGGACCGCAGGCGGCACCGGTTCGGTGAACTTGACCTGATGATGGACGATGCCGGTCACTAGACACTGGCAGGCCATCCTGCTCGCCATGGCAATCGCATCTGGCTGGCCTCCCTTGGCCCAAGGGGACGGCAGCTTCGACGAGGGACTGCATCTGCTCAACGCAGGCAGCCTCGTGGAAGCGAAGGCTCGATTCTCGGCCTCGTCCGACCCACGGGCGAGCGCGCTGTCCGCGGTCGTCGACGCCGCGCTCGGCGACTGCGCGGATGCGCTCCCCAAGCTCGCTGCTGCCGCGACGGGTGGCGACCTGCCAACAGCCAGGCTGGCCGGCCTGGCGGCGGCGCGTTGCGCCATTGCCGGAAAACGCTTCGATTCCGCACTCAATACACTCACGAGACTCCAGGCAGGTCACCCGGTTGATCCCGAGATTCTCTACGAGACTGCGCGCCTGCACCTCAAGGGATGGAACGAGGCGGTATCACAGATGTTTCGTCAGGCACCCTCGTCGTTCCATGTCAACCAGCTATCCGCGGAGATCTTCGAGATCCAAGGCAGGTACGACGACGCTGTACGTGAATACCGGAAAGCGATCGAGAAGTCTCCTGGGACGCTCAACCTGCACTACCGTCTGGGTCGGGCGCTGCTGATGCGCTCGCACGAGCCGAGTGCATTGGGTGAGGCCCTCGCGGAATTCCGAGCCGAACTGGAACTGAATCCGAACGACGCCGTCGCCGAATTCCAGGTCGGCCAGATCCTGCAGGTACAGGGACACGCAGAGGAAGCACTGGTGCACTTCGAGCGGGCGGTCGAACTGGACGGTGAATTCTCCGAAGCCCTGATCGCGGTCGCGAAGGAACGCGCGAGACTGGAACAGCATGAGCAAGCGATCGTACTGCTCGAGCGCGCTCTCGACATGCACCCCGACAGCGAACCGGCGCACTACAGCCTGATGCTGGCCTATCGCAATGCCGGACGACGGGAGGACGCCCGTCGAGTACAGGAAGCGCTGGACAAGCTGCAGTCCCCGCAGGACGGTGAGTTCAACGAGTTTCTCAAACGCATCGGCGAGGCTCCGTAGGTTGGGAGCCGTCAGGCTCGTGCTGGCCGCCACTGTGGCAGCGGCGTGCGTGCCAGCGGACGACGGAAGTATCCGTTACGTGGACATTGCCGAGCGTGCGGGCCTGACTGACGTATTTCCGAACGGCGGAGACACCAGCAAGACGTGGATTCTCGAGACGACGGGGAGCGGTGCAGCATTCCTGGACTTCGATAGTGACGGACTGCAGGACGTGTTCCTGGTCTCGGGTGAGGGCGGTCCGAACCGCCTATATCGCAACCTCGGTGACGGGAACTTCCAGGACGTGACCGACCGGGCCGGCCTGCACAGCTCCGGATGGGGCCAAGGCGTCTGCACGGGTGATTTCGACAACGATGGCTTCGTCGACCTCTTCGTGACGTACTGGGGCCGCAACAGGCTGTACCGGAACGTGGAAGGATCCCGGTTCGACCCGCTGGAGGTTCCCGATTCGGAGGGCTACAGTACTGGCTGCGCGTTCCTGGATGTAGACAACGACGGCGACCTCGACCTGTTCATCGCAAACTACCTGCAGTTCGATTTCGAGACCACCCCGAAACCAGGCGACAATCCTTACTGTTTCTACCGCGACATGCCAGTCGCATGCGGACCGCGGGGACTGCCCTTCGCCCGCAACGAGATGCTGCGCAACGAGGGCGAGGGCGTGTTCCGCGATGTGTCAAGGGAAAGCGGCATCGCTCAACCGGACCGCAACTACTCGCTCGGCGCGGTGACAGGCGACTTCGACCAGGATGGATGGACCGACATCTACGTCGCCTGTGACCGGACACCTTCGATCCTGTACATGAATCGTGGTGGCACATTCCGCGACGAAGCGATGCTGCGAGGAGCTGCTCTCGACGAACATGGCGCGGCACTCTCGGGCATGGGTGTCGCGGCGGGAGATTTTGACAGGGACGGCCACGACGACCTCTTTCGGACGAACTTCTCGGACGAACGATCGACCCTGTATGCGAGTCGCGGAGATGGGGACTTCGATGACGAAACGGTGCGGTTCGGCCTGGGCATCAACACTCGCTTCGTTGGGTGGGGCACGGCATTCCTGGACGTTGACAACGACGGCTGGCGCGATGTACTGCTCGTTAACGGCCATGTCTTCCCGGAAGTCGAGGAGCTGTCCGGCACGGATCTGAACTACCGAGAGCGGCCCGTGCTGTACCGCAATTTCAGGGGCAAGCGATTTGGCGACATCTCACTGACGGCGGGTCCGGCACTCCTGCAGCGCCGCGCTGCCCGCGGCCTGGCGGTCGGCGACATCGACAACGACGGCCGCGTGGAGATCCTGATCAACAGCCAGAACGAACGGCCCGCGCTCCTGACGCAGCAAGCTCCGACCGTCGGCAACTGGATCATCCTCGCACTGGAAGGCACCCTATCGAACCGGAGTGCCATCGGGGCTCGCGTCCGTGTCAAAAGCGCAGGGGGCTTTCAGACTGGCGAAGTTCGGGGCGGGGGCAGTTACCTGTCCCAGCACAGCCTTCGGCTCCATTTCGGGCTCGGACCGGACACGGAAGCCGATGTCGAGGTCCTTTGGCCGAGTGGTACTACGCAACGGTTGCAGGCGGTCGAGACCGGCCGAGTCCACACCGTCCGCGAAACGTCGATCCCCGAATGACGGTCTACCCCGATGGAGAACCGTTTATCCTAGCGCCGCGCCGGGGCTTGACCGCCTCATGGACCTTCCAAATCGCCCGAGCAGCGGGAGCGTCCTCGGTGCCGATGAACAGCCGTAGCTTGGCGATCACACAGGCCGTTAAGCCTCAGTTGTCCAACCAGGAGGGGTACGCCGAGTCTCCGGCAGTCCAGTAGCCCCGCGTACCGCTTGGCCAGCGACTGCGTTGGCCGTCGTACGGCACCACCTGTCCTGGATATCCGCATCTCGTCCAGGTCTCTCTGCTCTTCAACAGCCACGCTCCAACACACTCTACTAGTCGGCCACCCCATTCCTTCTTGGCTCGAACTGCTATCTTTAGAGCAGCTATACAGACTGACCGATGGTTGACACTCAATGAACAACTGTAATAGCATGGTGACGTAGTCACCTCAAGTGTGCAATCATGACTGTGTGATCGGACAGCAATCAGAAGGGACACAAGATGCAGAGAATCAGCAAAATCCTAAGAATGGCGTTTCACTCTCCTGTGCGAGGAGCGAGTGTCCGCGACTACGAGGCTGTCAGGAAAGAGATTGCTAGGAACGTTGTTAGGCGTACCTCAACCCGAAATGTTCGACTTCAGCAAGGTCGATACCTTACAAGAGAGCAAGTCGAAGAGCAGATTGATAGAATTAGAGGCTACAGATTCAACGCCAAAGGGCGGTAGTATTCCCAATAAATTTGAGGATATTTTTCAACTCTTCAGCGCTGCGGCATGTCACATCAAGCAGGTAGGACTATCGTGTGGTAATGTTCCGTTCGGTGCGATCAACGAACTCCGTTACGCAGGCCATCATCTGCTCAATGGATTGATCGTTGAGGAACATGAACGACTGGACGACGCTGAACGGGAATTCGATTGAGCTTGACTGCCTCATGGACCTTCCGAATTGACCGGACGGCGGCGTCCGTGCCCATGAATGGCCGCAGCGGCAGACGAAACAGTGGACCTCTTGGGGCGCGGTTTGGAGTTCGAGACCGTAACTGCAAGGCAAGCCTGTCCTGAAGTGGGCGCTATTGTCGAATTTGTGCAGGCAGACGCTTGATGCTGAGCATCCATGGGAGCGGTCTGCACGGCATTCATGCGCCATGCGCAGGTCTTGGTGCTTGGTGTTCCGTCAACCGCAAGGCAGGGCAGTCCCACGCTTAGCTTTCTGAGTCCCATTACTTCACTTTTCCTTGAATTTACGGAATTCGCTGGCTTTTTTCGCCGTATTGTGATATTCGGGGTACATGCCCCGGGACAACGCGCCCCTGTTCCAGGAGACACCGGCCTCGTTCCGGCTCCAGGATGTGGCGATCCGGCTGGCGCTGCCCCAGGAGCGCCAGCGCTGGGACGACCTCGTCGATCAGCATCACTATCTGGGTTTCAAGCGTTTTGCCGGTCGTGGCCTGCGCCATGTCTTCCAATGGCAGGACGAGTGGGTCGGGCTGGCGGGCTGGCAGTCGGGCGCGTTGAAGTGCCGCCCCCGGGACCGTTGGGTGGGCTGGACCGGGAAAGTCCAGTACCGGCGGCTGCATCTGCTCGTCAACAACACCCGGTTCCTGTTGCTGGGGGCGCCGGGCGTGTTTCCCAACCTGGCCTCCCACGCCTTGGCGGCCATGACACGGCGCCTGAGTGCGGACTGGGAAGCCGCCTGAGGGCATCCTCTGCTGGTGGCCGAGGCGTTCGTGAATCCGGCCCACTTTGTGGGCCACATGTACCAGGCGGCCGGCTGGCAGCACCTGGGCCGGACCAAGGGCTTCGCGCGGGCGAACGGGCGCTACACCGATCCCCATGGGCAACCCAAGGACCTGTATGTCCAGCCGCTCCGCCGCGATGCCCAGCGCCATCTGCGGGACCCGGCCCCCCTGCCGGATCGGTTCGCGGCCCACCCGGGTGGCGGAGCCTGCTCCCGTCGGCTGCCCGAACTGCGTTCCCTGTACGAGGAACTGCAGGCCGTCCCCGACTTCCCCCGCGCCCAGGGCCGCAAGCACACGATTGCCTCGGTGCTGACCATCCAGCTGCTCGCCCGGCTGGCCGGCCTGCACGGTGGACGGGCGAGCGCCGATTATGCCAAGTCACCGATTCAGGACGAATTGCAGGCAGTGGGTGCCTGGCGGAACCCGCAGACCCAGCAGTATGAACCGCCGTCGAAATCGGTCATCTACCGGGTCCTGACCCAGGCCGATCCGGCGGCCCTGGAGGCCGTCCTGCGCCGCTATGCCATGCCCCGACTCCGGATCGGTGCCGCCGTGGCGGCGGATGGCAAGCGGATTCGCGGCGCGAACCGCAACGGGCCCGACCGCAACGAGACCGTGACGCTGGTCGTCCACGGGACGGGCCTGCCGCTGGCGAGCCTCGGCTTCCACGACGAGAACGGCGAGATCGCGGCCGTGCAGACCCTGCTGGAAACGGTCCCCCTGCACGGTCGGGTGATCACCATCGATGCCCTGCACACGGTCCGCAATACCGCCCGGCTGATCGTCGAAACCCATGCGGCCCACTACCTGATGACGGTCAAGGCCAACGCCGAGAAGACCTACGCCACCCTCGCCGGCCTCGATTGGGACCAGTTCGCCACGGGCTGCCACGCCGATCCCGAGGAAAAGGCTCATGGCCGGATCGAACGCCGCCGCATCCAGACCCTGACCCCGCCCCCGGGCACCGTCAACTATCCTCATCTCCAGCAGATCTTCCGCATCCAGCGCGAACGGCGCTCGGTCAAGACCTCCCAGGTCAGTCGGGAAACCGTCTACGGCATCACCTCGGTCCCGGCCTCCCAGGCAGGTCCGCAACAGTTGCTGGCCTGGAATCGCGGCCATTGGACCGTCGAGAATCAGAATCACCGCACGCGCGATGTGCATTTCGACGAGGATGCCTGCCTCGCGCGCACGGGACACGCGATGGCGGCGGCCCATGCGTCCGCCGCCTGCCTGCATGCCTGCCTCGCGCGCACGGGACACGCTCCGGTCCACAACGCGCTCTGCAACTGTCTGGCGATCGCGGTCCTGCTGCAGAGCGGTCGTGGCATCGCGGAGGGGAAGCGGCACTTCCAGCTGTATCGCAAGGCCGCGTTCCAGGCCGTGCTCGGTGCGCGCGGAGCGTCCGACGCCCCTGCCGGGACGGTCCGAGGGGGCTAGGCTCCTGGCGGCCACAGCCGCCGCCCGCTACGGGTAAGTGACTGGATGACCGGATGTTGTGGAGTCCGGTGACTCCTTCATCCGATGCGTGGTGGTCCCGGCAGGGGCCCTTGGCTGTGGGGTCGATCCGCAGGCTCTCCAGAGGATCCGGCGTCCGCTGGGGGTTGGCAACGATACCGGAGTCGCGGGGCCTGTCCGAGTCCACCCGGAGCGACCGGCGCCGTCATCCGGGCCCCGACAGCCGCTCTCCGTTCCACCCCTCCGAGCGGGTCTCCCCAGCCTGCGTCCCCGCAACCGAAACTCGATCAACCCCCTCCAGTCCAACCACAATCGCTCGACGCCTTAGCGTGGGAAAGGCCTGACCGCAAGGCGCCGCCCAATCCTCCGGGACCGATCAAGGCAGGCGGTCTGGGCCCACCTAGCGAAGACTAAGGACATGAAACCAGTACACAACACCTCCGAAACTGATTCAATCGGGGCTGTAGAGTGTCGTCGACCAAAGGACTGAAGCAGCATTGACATCCCATACAGAGAATTGCTAGTATTGGATCACTTGATGTACGTGCCTTGCAGCCACTCACTCACCCGTATCAACACACTCACAATGCTGAACCACTGTCGAGCCGCCATTGCAGCGATCTTCCCGCAAGACAGTGAGGAACTGATTCGCTGGATCATGGATCGTGCGATTGATGGAGTCGGGCCGCTGCCCGCAGCCACCGAGTTAGCCAAGGAGTACAAGCGCAAGCCCTACCCGAACGATGCTCGACGGGTACAGGCGCTCATCAGATCGGCTTCTGCCAAGAACGCTACAACTGGATTCTTGACGGGGCTTGGAGGCGCTTTGACGTTACCCGCGACTATCCCATCCTCGTTGCTATCGTCGATCGTGCTTCAGGCGAACTTGGTGGCGGCAATAGCTGAAACCCACGGGCACGACTCCCAGGACGATCAAGTGAGAACTGCGATACCGCTCTGTCTGATCGGAGGAAAGATGCAGGAAGTTGTGAAGCAAGCAGGCATCAAGGTGGGCGAGAAGGTCACGATAGGGGCGCTCAAGAAGGTCCCAGGCAGAGTCTTGATCGAAATCAACAAACGGGTCGGCTTCAGGCTGTTCACTAAGTTCGGGGAGAAGGGCGTTGTCAACCTTGTGAAGCTCGTGCCGCTCGCAGGTGGTGTCATCGGGGGTACAATTGACGGGGCAGCCTGCTACTCGGTCGGTCAATTGGCTGATCGAATGTTCCGACCAGAGACCACCGAGTCTGGAAATGGTTTCAAGACATAAGGAGAGCGCGATGTCGACTACGACCAACCAGTTTAACCCTGATTATGCGATTTCACCCGGGTCGGTGCTGAAGGAGCGCCTTCGTGTCGAGGGGATCTCGCATGCCGAACTCGCACATCGATGCGGGCGCTCTCCCGAACTGATCAGAGAAATAGCCGCTGGCAAGGCAGCACTGGAGCCGTCAACTGCGATCCAGTTCGAGCGCGTGCTAGGCTTGGATGCCAGAATCTGGCTCGGTATCGAATCCGAATATCGGCGCTACCAAGCTCGCGAGACAAAAGCCCAGACTAACATTGATTGCCCGGATTAGATCAAGAAGATTCTAGTGTTTTTTAGGGCGGACCTAGTAAGCGCATGGAACGCTTACAATGACTGTTCCAACATGGATTACTGCCATTTTCCGAGTCCCTCTTTGAATTTTACGGGGCAATCCTGCTACGCTCGTCTCGCGTCATTTGTTACAGTTTTGATGCAATATGCTCCAAAGAGGACGGGTCTGCGGCCAGAGCACTCTCCCGGCAGAAAAGGAACCGGGTAGCCACCGAATCTGGAAGTGACCCCAAGACATAGGGAGAGCGCTTGCCTGTAGAATCCTTCATTATTCGCGATCGAATGATCACGGCGAACTGACGATAGACCATGTGACGCAGGCAGCGAGACCATCGAAGCCGAAAACGACCTGACCGCTACGCAATGTTGAGCAATGGTCCACACCGTCCGCGAACCGTCGGTCTCCGAATGACGGTCTACCCCGATGGAGAACCGTTTACCCTTGCGCCGCGCCGGGGCTTGACCGCCTCATGAACCTTCCGAATCGCCCGGGCAGCGTCGGCGACGTCGTCCTCGGTGCCCATGAACAGCGGCAGCGGCAGCCAGAACGAGTCCAGCGTCGCGCGCTCGGCAACCGGGCAGGAAAGCGCCCTGTGGGGGAGGTTCCGGAATACCGGGTTTGCGGGCAGCGGGTGCGGATAGAATGGACGGATCGGAATCCCCTCGGCCTGCACGGCTTGCACGAACTCGTCCCTCCCAGTGCCGAAACGTTCCTCGTCGACCCGACCCGGCACGATATAGCGGGTCAGGACGGTCGCCCCCTTGGGCGCGCTCTGCAGTTCGAGACCGGCAACGCCGGCCAGACCTGCCTTGAAGTGAGCGAAATTGTCGGCCCTTCTCCGGATCTGTGCCGGCAGACGCTCAAGCTGTGCACTCAAGAGAGCGGCCTGCGTCGCTGTGATGCGGAGGTTGGTGCCCAGTTCGAAGTGCTCGAACCAGCCCCTTCCGGGTAGCCGCCCGGCATTGGCAATGCAGCGCGCCTTGGTGGCGAGAGCCTCATCGGAGGTGATCAGAATTCCACCTTCACCCGCCGCCATCGCCTTCGAGTTCTGAAAACTGAATATTCCGCACGCTCCGAGACCTCCCGCCCTTGTGCCGAACCATTCGGCACCGTGCGCGTGTGCGGCGTCCTCGATCAGCAGCAGACCCCGCTCGCCGGCGACATCCCTGAGCCGGTCCAGATCCGCCATGACACCTCCGAAGTGGACAGGGATCATTGCCTTGGTCTGCTCGGAGACGGCTTCGGCAACGCGAATCGGATCAATGTTGTAGGTGTCGGCTTCGATGTCCGCAAAGACCGGGGTTGCCCCAACCCGACTGACAGCCGTGGCCGTGGCAATGAAGCTGTGAGCAGGCACGACAACCTCGTCGCCGGGACCGATCCCGGCGGCATGCAGGGCAAGCTCCAGGGCCATCGTGCCACTCGATACCGCAATACCGAAATCACAGTCGTGAAACTGCGCGAAGAGTTCCTCGAATGTCTCGACGGCCTCGCCACTCCCGCCCCAGTTGGAGGTCTCAAGGACCTCGCGAACACGGTCCAGGTCTCCGTGCCCGAGTGCGGGCCACTCCGGGTAGGACTCCTCGCGAACCGCCGGGCCACCGTTCAAAGCCAGTTGCTGTGCGGACATTCACCCCAGTGTAGTGAGTGCCGCAACACTCCTGTTCGTCAGCGAGAATCGGTCCGAGGCCATTCCGACTCGACCTATCGATTCGGGGCGCAGGCCATGTCCGAGACAGACTGGTATGGGCGCCCACTCTGCGGCCCCGATGCTGCGGCCGGCACAGTCACACCGTTCTGCGGCTGAGGTTCTGCCGGTTCGCCTATACTCAAGGCGCCTCATGCCTGCAACCGAGTCTCGGCCCATTTCGTGACCGTTCCGTTCCCGCGCCTCTGAAGACGAATTGAACTCCATGCTTGGAAGACTGTATTGGATCGCCACAGCGATGGCACTCCTTCAACTGCACTGTGGAGAAGGCACGGAGAGCGGCTTGGGAGGCGGTGGGGGCGAGAGGTCGTGGACCGCCGTGCTGTCGACCGGCAGTCCGACAGCCCGGCATGAAGCGGCGATGGTTGCGGTAGGTGGCAAGGGATACCTGATGGGAGGCCGGGGAGTCAAGCCCGTCGAGGAGTTCGATCCGGCATCTCGCACTTGGCGAAAACTCGGACCTACGCCGCTGGAAATCCACCACTTCCAACCTGTGACCGATGGGGACTTGGTCTATGTGATGACTGCAATGACCGGGAACTACCCGAAGGAAACGCCTCTCGATACGGTCCTCGTATACGACCCGGCGACCGATTCATGGCAACAGGGCCCGGAAATCCCTACCGAGCGCAGACGCGGTGCCGCCGGCACTGCCGTCCACCAGGGAAAGATCTACGTGGTCTGTGGAATCACTGACGGACATACGAGCGGGACTGTCGCATGGTTCGACGAGTACGACCCTGAGTCCGGCCAATGGCGCAGACTCCCCGACGCGCCGCGCCCCAGGGATCATTTCTCGGCAGTTGTAAACGACGGTCGACTCTTCCTGGTCGGCGGCCGCAACACCAGCTATCACGAGCCCGACAACTTCACCGCGTTCTTCGGTGCAGTCATTCCGGAGGTTGATGTGTACGACTTCGCCTCGGGACATTGGGAGACACTGACAGACCCGTTGCCCATTCCCACCGCAGCGGGTGGACTGGTCGTGGCCGGGAACGCCATCTACTACTTCGGCGGCGAATCGGCCCAGGATCTGGCGCACTCGGAAACGCAACGGCTTGATCCGCGGACAGGGGCATGGACACTGGTCGCTCCGCTCCGTACGGCACGGCACGGCGGGGGCGCAGCCGTCCTGGACGGAAGGGTCTATGTCGCTACAGGTAGCGGCGGGCGCGGCGGCGGTCCGGAACTCTCATCCACGGAAGTGCTTGACCCCTGAGATGCGGCGGTACCGATACCTGGACGAGTTGCACGCGTCTCCCGCAGCATGGCAACTCCGAGAATGACTGGTTCATGCCGACGATCTTAGACTTGCCGACGCAACTCTCAGGCCCGGTTCAACATCGAAACGCGGCAAGCAACTCAAGCGAAGCACCGTTTCATGAACTTCCCTAGAACCGGGTCCCCGCTTCCCATGTAAGGCGGACATCCTTGAAAGGAGTTCCATCTTCTTCTACCGGTAACATCTCCAGCCATCGGATGATCCCATTCGGTACCGTGTCATTACCCGCGGCACTTGCCGCTTCGATTTCCTCTTGCCACTCGCTCTCAGTAAATGATACTCCGAAGGCCATCTCAATACCCTCGCGCATGTTGGCGAGTGTCTCTTCATCGAGACTCTCGTCATCGTCAGGATCGCCTGCATCCCTGCACTCCACGATCGTATCGTTGAATGCGTTGTCGCGCTGCCCGGACGAATCAATCATCATTCTCTCGTGATAGGAGAGTACGAATCCAGCATCGTCGACCGACAGGGAATAGATGAAATCCGAATCGCCGACTCTCCGTGCTGCCCGATTCTCGATCCGAAGGGTGCCGCGATGCTCTTCCAGCATTGGCAGGCTCCGGACTGCCGCGATTACCTGCTTGGCCGAATCATGACACGATTCGTCAGAGCTTCGCATGAGAGCCTCCAACTGCCGCACCAATCGCGGTTTCGCAGATTCGTATCGTGAGTTCCAGCGCAGTTCCATGGAAACCTCAGGCCATCGTACATCAACACCAACCCTGGGATATGGTCCGCCCGGTCGAAGCGTACCGATGATCGAAACGGCGAACTGGGTCGCGACGACGTCGACCGAGGCGTGTTCCTCCAGAGAAGGCACCGTGCGGGCGCAACCGGTCGGGTCCGGGAGTATCGACATCGCATGCGGCACGGGCCGCCACAGATGAGCACCTGAAGTCCCTCCCATGGAGTTCTCGCGCATTGACCGGCAGTACTTGCGCGAGGTCGCGAGCACGCGTGTCGACCACGGGCTGGCAGAACGGCCGCGTCCCGTGCCAGGCACCGAATTGCCCGACGGTCAACACCTCTGGTACCGTATCGGTTTGGGAAAACGAGGATGGCCAAACAGGACATCTTGAACCGAATCCTGAGTGTGGGGATCATTCCGATCGTTCGCACGGACACGGCGGCACAGGCGCTGCAGGCGATCGAGGCGATCCGGAATGCCGGCATTCCGGTGGTCGAGGTCACCATGACAGTCCCGGGAGCACTCAAGATACTTGAGACCGCTTGCGACCGGTTCGGCGATAGCATCGTCATGGGAGCGGGGACAGTGCTCGACGCTGCCACGGCGCGCCAGTGCATGCTAGCCGGGGCAGAGTTCTGCGTCACGCCATCGCTCGACAAGGGGACCATCGAGATGTGCAACCGCTACTCCAAGTGCGTCATCCCTGGTGCCCTGACCCCCACGGAGATCATGGCCGCCTGGGATGCCGGAGCGACCATGGTGAAAGTCTTCCCGGTCTGTGCGGTGGGCGGAGCGAGCTATATCAAGGCGGTCAAGGCTCCGCTACCGCAGGTGCTGCTGGTACCAACCGGTGGTGTGACTGTCGAGAACGCCACTTCGTTCCTGGAAGCGGGCGCGAGCGCGGTGGCGGTCGGATCGGAACTCGTCAACAAACGCTGGCTGATGGAACGGGACTACCGCCAGATCGAGGTTGCCGCCCGCGGATTCCTGGATGTGGTCGCTGAAGCGCGCGCAGCCTGAACGCAACAAGTGGTCGACACAGTCCTGTCGGGGATCGGCCCCGAACCGTCGATCGTACTGGTCCGGCTCCGGTCTCTGGGCGACACTGTCCTGTCGACACCGGCGTTCGCACTGCTGCGTCGCACCCTGCCCGGGGCCCGGATCCATGTGGCCATGGATGCAGGTTTCGCCGATGTGCTGGAGGGACAGCCCGACATCGACGGCGTGCTCAACGTGCCAGCGGGCAATGGCTGGGGCGTAAGGATCCGGCTGCTCCGGCAAATCCGAGCCCGCCGGCCGGATCTCTGCATCGACATGCATGGGGGAGCGACTGCCGCATGGCTGACGGCATTTTCGGGCGCCAGGTGGCGCGCCGGATTCGAGCACTTCCGCCAGCGTTGGGCTTACAACGTGCGCGTCCCCAAGGCCCAGGATGTCCTGGGGCGCGCGGCGGACGCCGACATCCACACGGCAGAGCATCATGCGGCAGCGATCATTCACCTTGGTGCTGTCGATGAGAGGATTCCTCCGGCCCGACTTGCGAACAGGGCATGTCGGGGAACGCCTCCCTATGCGGTCATCCATTCGGGCGCGGCGTATCGGACCAAGGAGTGGTCGCTTGACCGGTTCCGGTCCCTTGCATCCGAGATTGCCCGACGGTACGGGTTGCGTCCGATCTTCGTTCTCGGCCCGGACGAGAATGACGTCGCGCTGGAACTGTCGGAGTTCGACATCCGACAGGACTTGCCCATGCCCCGGCTCTTGTCCCTGCTCGCCCGAGCGCGGCTCTTTGTCGGAAACGATTCCGGACCAGCGCACATCGCGGCCTCGTACGGCGTTCCGTGCGTTGTGGTCTTCGGCTCGTCCGACTCCAGCCGGTGGCATCCGTGGCGAACGCTGTACCGGGTTGTCGAAACCGACTGGGACTGCAAGCCCTGCCCCGGAGACCGCTGTTACTCGTTCGATGAGCCGCGTTGCATCCTTTCCGTCGGACTCGACGATGTGTCCCTGGCGGTGGCGGACCTGATGGCCGAAGTGCGAACGGCTAGCTGAGCAGGTACACGGCTGAGTCAGCGCGCAGGTTCGGCCAGGCCTGAACGCGCCTGTCGTTCCTCAGGAACCGGACCTTTTCCACTCGGACTCCTTCGGACCGCAGCAACTCCTCGAAATCCAGGATCGTGAGCACGCGGATGTTGGGAGAGTCATACCACGTGTAGGGCAAGTGGCCTGTGCGCGGGGCCCGCCCCGTGCACAGGAGGGAGAGCCGCACGGACCAGTGCCCGAAGTTCGGGAACACCACGATGATCCGTCGCGCTACCCGCCGCATCTCACGGAGCACTGCAAGTGGTTGCTGTACGACCTGCAGAGTCTGGCTCAAGACGACATAGTCGAAGCAGTTGTCCGGGTAGTCGGCCAGCCCCTGGTTGATGTCGCCCTGAAACACCGACAGGCCCTGTTCCACGCATCGCCGGACCTTCTCGGGGGATATCTCGACACCGCGGGCCTGAGCGTCTCTGTGCTCCACAAGCCACGCGAGCAGGTCCCCTTCTCCGCAGCCGAGGTCCAGCACGCGCGACGAGTCCTCGACAAACTCGGCAATGATCCGGTGGTCACGCCGGGTGAGCAGGGCCGGGGATACCTCCGTCGCAACCGTTGCTTCCGCTACAGGCATTACGTTAATTCCCTGATTATATGATTCTCCCGGGTCGGCACTTGGACATGGATGCCGATCGCGTCGTGATCGGACAGCGGTGGCTTGCGTCCCTCCCGGAACTCGTGCATGACCACCGGGTCCGCCGCCGTGACGTCACGAATCGCGAACCAGTCGATCTTCAGCGGACACTTGCCGTCGAATTCCCTGAGCGCCCAGCGAATGAAGTCGAAACACCAGTTCGGCACCCACTCGCGAAGGTTCTTGTAGGTCTTGACATCGTTGACATCGTAGGATGTCGTTCGCTCGTCAAGAACATTGCTGCCCCGCCAGTCGAACCCCCTCTCGTCGAGGAGCCGGAACAGGTCCCGCTCGAAATAGCTGTAGGGGCGGAGAAAATGGTTGTGGATCGTGTTGCTGGCACCCAGCAGGACGCGGACCCAGTAGCCCGCAATGGCTGTCGCTGCACTGGAGGAGTCGAACGTGGTCGTGTTCCAGTCGCCGCCGATCAGGGCCGGCCCGGTCCGGGGCAATCCATCGATCACCGCCCGCATCTGGCTGCAGCGATGACGCTGGCTCGACTGCGCATCCAGATGCACGGAACAGACGGTCAAATCGAGTCCGGGCAGGTCGATCTCTGCCACCGCCGCCACCTGCTGACCCAGCCGCTTCTCCCGCCCGCGCATCTTGTCCCGGCCATTCCCGAGGGGCAGCGATCGGGGGTTCCGGATCGGGTATCGGCTCAGGATCGCGTTGCCATGCAGTCCCAGTTCGTTCTCGCCATGGACCTCGTTCTCAACCCCCGCACCTTTCGCAAGATTCAGGTAGCACGGGGCGAACGCGTAATTGAGGCCCAGTTCACGGGCAAGGTCGCCGGCGACATCCCGATTCCCGGAACGGGCCATGCCCACATCGGTCTCGGTGAGAAGGTAGACGTCAGCGGACGAGAGATACGGGTGGGACCGCAGCACCTCGAGTTGCCCGTCAAACTGGATGCCCCGCTCGAGGTTCCAGGCGACGACTTGATACGAGGGCTTGGCAGAGACGTCTGTTGCAGCGAAGCGACCCGATTCGGTGGTCCTCAGCACCTCGTCCGCAACCGGTCGGACTTCACGGTACACGGGACTCGCCAGCAGTTCAGGGGTCGACCGGCAGGCGGCGAGTTCCGGGAGCCGCGGCAGCAGGTGTTCCCTCACCAGACGGGCGGCGTCTTCGGGAGCGAGGTCACCGCCAGAGGGCACCCCATGCGATGGACTGGTCCGCGACTCCAACCTTCAGTCTATCGACGCGCCTCCGGCCGGCGGCGATAATCAGGACGATGGCACTGCGCCGTGTCTTCGTCGACCGGATTGAAGACCGCGAGGCACGAGCGACCGGCAGTTCGGCCCATCATCTTGCCCGGTCGGTACGACTGCGTCCGGGCGAAGCGGTGGAGATCTCCGACCAGAGCCGCGCCTGCCGTGCAGTCACGGTGGCCTGCTCGCCCACGGAGGTGCGGTTCCGGGTCGAGGAAGAACTGCAGGAGACTGCCCCAGCGGTTCGCATGGACGCTGCGCTGGCGATCATCCGGTTTTCCCGATTCGAGTGGGCGGTGGAGAAACTGACGGAACTCGGCGTATGCTCCGTCACGCCAATCGTGGCGGACCGCAGCGACACGAAGCTGGTGGCGGCCAGTGCCAAACGGGTGGATCGCTGGCGTCGGATCGCGTTCGAAGCCGCCCAACAGGCGCGGCGACTGGCAGCCCCCTTCGTGGGGCAGCCAACGGCATTCGATCGATTCGTACGGAGTTGCCGGAACCCGTCGCGAATCATCGCCCAGCCTGGCGGTCCGCCGGTACGGGCCCCGCCCGCCGGCGAAGCACGCACGTTCCTCGTGGGCCCGGAAGGCGGCTGGACCGCCGCCGAGGAGCGGTTGGCGCATGAGCAGGGCTTCGCCTTGGCCGGACTTGGTGAGACCATCCTGAGGTCGGAGACCGCCGCCGTGGCGCTGGCGGCGATCAGCACCAGTTCCTTGCGGGAAGGGAGTGCTCAGTGACAGTCTCGATACCCGACCGTGTCCAACTGTGCATCAAGCGGTTCGACGCCGCGAACTCGGACGATCCGAACAAGGACCCCAACGGTCTCCCGAAGGAACTCGTGTACGCCCGACGGATGACGGCTTGGCTGGAAAAGCTCGCTCCGGATGCCCCCGTCGAAGTGAGGCTGGCCGTCCGCGCCCAGCATATCCGCCGCTGGGAGATTCCCCGGAGCACGTACCCGGTGGGTCGCTCCGCCTATCTGGAATGGAGGAAGGATCTGGGCCGGTTTCATGCGGAAACGGCGGGAGCGATCATGCACGAATGCGGGTTCGACAGCGCCACGATCACCACAGTCCAGGGCATCATCCGCAAGGAACGGTTCAAGGTAGACCCCTGGGCCCAGTTGCTCGAAGATGTCGCATGCCTGGTGTTCCTCGAATTCTATTTCGAGTCGTTCGCAAGCCAGCAGGACGAAGAGAGCATGATCCACATCCTCCGCCGGACATGGCGGAAGATGTCCGACAGCGGTCGAGAAGCCGCCCGGACCATCCAATACAGTCCGGGTTGCGCTGACCTGCTGGGAGCGGCACTGGAATCAAGGTAGCGATTGCTGCCCAACCAGCGCCCCCCCACGGCCACGGAGTATCAAGAGGTGACCTCTCGGTACCCTGCATGGGTGCAGGGAACGCCGGAGACCAGGCATCAGGGGGATGAGGGATGGCACCAGCCACCGGCCGAGCGATCTGTGCGGGACGGAGTGGGCCTCCTGGTTATGCCCAGTCGTATCCGCAGCCTTACCGGCCCGTTCAACCGGCGGCCGTTCTTCGGCAAGATAGGGTAAGTTCCGACGCCTGTCGCGAAACGGGACCAGGAACGCGACAGGATCATCATCGCGCTGCCCGGAGAACGACGACGGAAACGATGAAGAAATGCTTGGCGTGAGCAGTCAACGGATTGCGTGCAATGGTTGAACACCAATTGTCCGACTGCGGAAACGGCCCCGAGAGAGCATTGTGACAGCACCAGTGCGCGAGCCGCAAGATCAGTCAGACGCTGCGACTGGCAACATCCTCGAAACAACGCGGGCTTGGCCGGCCTCGTTCCTGTTTGCGGTCCTGCACCCGCGCCACGCCACGGCAGCGTCGGTCAATGCCAAGGGCGTCCGGTTCCTGTTCGGGACGCGGTCGACCGACGTGTCGCTAGGCGATGTGGAAGCAGCTGATGTTGCGACCGGTCGACTCTGGTCGAGCCTACGGATCCGCCATGGAGACCGCAGCACCCTTGTTTCGGGCCTTCCCCGAACCGACGCAAGCGCCTTGGCCGAAGCGCTCGAAGCAGCAAGGTGCGAATGGTGGTACCAGGCACTCGCCGGACAGGTCGGCCCGTTACGCTCGGTCCACGGACACATCGTCGAGTTCGACGACCCACCGAGATACATCACCTCCGATGCGCTTCGCGAACTCGAAGCCGAGGCGCGGACGATTGCCGGCGAGTTCACTGCGGCGTGGCCGAAATCGCTGTCGGACGTTCCGGAGATCCGCATGTTGCGGGACATCCTCGCGTTTCTGGAAGCTCCTGGTACCGCCCGAGCGCGAGCCAACAAGGTCTTCATCGCCAACGAACTGGCCCGCTCGCGCGAGTTCTTCGACAGGATCGAGGCCCGTCCCCTGACCGAGGAGCAGCGGATGGCCGTGGTCACTGACGAGTGCCGGAATCTCGTGGTCGCCGCAGCCGGTAGCGGCAAGACATCGGTCATCGTGGCCAAGACAGGCTGGCTGATCCGAGGAGGATTTCGCAAGCCGTCCGAGTTGCTGCTGCTCGCGTTCGCTCGCGACGCCAGCAAGGAGATGCAGGAGCGGATCGACAGGCGTCTGGGTACGGCACTCGCGAGCGAAGTGACGGTGCGCACCTTCCACAGCCTCGGCATGGCGATCATCGGCGAAGCCGAAGGGAGGCGCCCTGCGCTCGCCTCGTCGGCGGAGAACGACCGAGAGCTGTTCAACCGCCTCAAGGGAATCATGACGGAGCTGATCGACAACCGTGAGTTCGCGGCCACGTTGAGCGCGTGGTTCCGGGAATGGTTCGCACCCTACAAGAGTGAGCACGATTGCAAGAACTGGGGCGAGTACTACGACTACATCCGCAATTTCGAGATCCGCTCGCTCAAAGGTGAACAAGTCCGCAGCTTCGAGGAATGCGAGATCGCGAACTTCCTCTATCTCAAAGGCATCACATACAAGTACGAAGCTCCCTATGAGCACGATCTGGCGACCTCAAGGAAGCGCCAGTACAAGCCCGACTTCCATCTTCCCGAGCACGGCATCTATATCGAGCACTTCGGGATCGACGCCGAGGGGAACACGGCGCCGTTTGTCGACGGGGAGGAGTATCGGCGGGACATGGAGTGGAAGCGGGCCACTCATGCCAAGCACGGCACCGTCCTGATCGAAACCTTCAGTCACGAAAAATCGAAGGGCGTATTGCTCCGAAACCTGGAGCGGAAGCTCGCAGATCACGATGTGAGACTCTCGCCGATTTCGCCCGAGGAGGTGTTCGCCGCTCTCAGGGAACAGGGGCGGATCGATCCGTTCACACGCCTCGTCGCGACCTTTCTGCAGCACTTCAAGGGCAGTCGGCTGTCCTTCGAGGATCTCGCCGTCCGCGCCAATGCTGGCCAGGATCGGAATCGGGCGCAGGCATTCATTCGTGTGTTCCGTCCGATTTTCGAGCGCTATCAGGAGACGCTCGCCGACGCGGGGGAGATCGACTTCCACGACATGATCAACCGGGCGACCGATCTCGTCGAATCCGGCCGTTATCGCAACCGGTTCGGCTACATTCTGGTCGACGAATTCCAGGACATTTCGGCGTCGCGGGCACATCTGCTCAAGGCGCTGCTCAGCAGTTCACCAAGGGCCCAGATATTCGCGGTCGGCGACGACTGGCAGGCGATCTACCGGTTCGGCGGCTCGGACATCTCGGTCATGCGCGAGTTCGAGGACCATTTCGGTGCGGCCCAGCGTATCGATCTCGCGACCACGTTCCGGTGTGCCGACCGTATCTCGACGGTCGCCACCGATTTCGTGCTACGGAACCGCGCACAGATCCGCAAGACGGTTCGCGCAAAGCGTAAAGCGGACCGGCCTGCAGTGTACGTCGGACTTCCGGACCGGCAGGAACTCCCCCTCCTGAAGGAGGCGCTCGACCGGGCCGCGGTGGACGCCGGTCGGTACCCCGGGAAGTCGGAAGTGCTGCTGCTCAGCCGCTACCGGCATCTTCTGCCCCGCAACGGGCGTTACATCGAGAGGCAGTATCCGGGCCTTCGTTTCGACGCGAAGACCATCCATCGCTCCAAGGGACTGGAGGCCGACTATGTCGTGGTGATCGGATTGTGCTCGGGCAAATACGGATTTCCTGCGGAGGTCGTCGACGACCCACTGCTCGATCTGGTATTGGCGGAGCCCGAAGCCCATGTGAACGCCGAGGAGCGGCGCTTGCTCTACGTCGCGATCACCCGGGCAAGACGACAGGTTTTCCTGCTCGCCGACGGCGGACCACCGTCGGCCTTCGTCGGTGAACTCACTGATGGCGGATACGATGTCGTGGAGTTCGGACGGCCACCGGAGAAGGCCGTACCCTGTCCGCGATGCACTGCCGGGCAGATGCAGCGCCGCAAGAACCCCCGCGTCGGGAACATCTTCTTCGGCTGCTCGAACTTCCCTCTGTGCGAACACACGGAACGCGCCTGTCCGAAATGCGAGAACGGGTTGCCGGTGAAGTCCGGCGACGCCTATCGCTGTCGGGACTGTGGCGGCAAGATTGAAGCCTGCCCCCAATGCGACGGTTGGCTCGATATCCGAATGGGCAGTTACGGCCGCTTTCTCGGCTGTTCGAACTGGCCGGATTGCAACTACACCCGAGATCTCCGGCCGTCGCGGCCGAAGTCCACCTCCAGGCTGGATGCGGCGAGGTTCCGGAAACATCGTCGATGAACCCGGTTTGGGCAATCTCGAACTGCCGAACATGGTCGGATTCGGAACGTCACGAACGGGAGGCGGCGAAGGGGGTACGGAGGGATGTCGGCGCTGGCCAGAGCGGTGGGGCGGAAGCTCAAAGACCAAGAGCAGGCTGGTACCGGAATACAGGGTGTTGGCCTCGTTGCGTTCGTCCAGCGACAGGGCAAGACCAGGTCTTGGCAAGGTGGCTTCGTGCAGCAGGCGCACCGTGGGCGGGACGGCAGCCAGGTCCGGCAGGATGCTCACGTCGCTGCGCGGCGTGGACTTGATCTGCATCCGGGCGGTCTCGACATGGATCTTCCACTCCACGATTGAACGAACACAGCCCGTTCGGGGTCGAACAGCCCGGTCAAGTCCTCCTAGTAAACGACTTGCGAACAATCGGGAAGGCAAACATCTCCGCTGGCAGCGGCCGGTCCGTGTCGACGATGCCGTTGCTCTACAGGCAGTCGTGGCTGATTATTGACGGACTGTTCGATTTGGCAAGCAAGACCACCGACAGATCAACGAGTCTCGGCGGTCTGGAGCTTGCCGACGCGGGCATGTGCTTGGTCGGTCATCGTCCATCAGCCTAGTGTTCCGCCAACGACAGACTTGCGGACAGAACGGGGTGCAGACATCGCCCGCGGGTATCTCGACACACCGGCTTGGCGGGAACTGGTAAAGGGCAGTTGGGTGCGCCAAAGCTTCGCCAAGCAGGCCCAATCGTCCCTCCCAGTGGGGTGATTCCCAAACTGGCCGTCGTAAGTACTCCGGTCATATGGCTTTCCGTGATCCGGCTATGGCACCCGTGCAATTCCTGACATCCCATCCGGGGCCCACTTCCCATGTTCGGAAGTCTGAGACTGGTCGGGCCTAGGGATCATGGCTTGCCATGGCACTTGCCGGACAATGACAGAGCCGATCAGGGCGCGTTCGAGATGTCGCAGTGGCGGGTCGTCGGGAACAAGCGTGAGCCCGTGGACTTCCCTCGGCAGGAACGCTGTCGGCACGACAGCGGAACACGGCAGGACACGCGACAATATCGCGAGCTTCTGGCACTCTACATCGCCATGACCGAGGACAGTATCTCCAAGCTGCCGATGCGAACCGGGGAAATTGCGCCGAAGTCCGATCCAGTCGCAACCACTGACGCCAAGGATGGGCAAGGATCTGACTCGACTGCCTGCTTTCGTGGAAACTGACAGTCTGCCGGACTTCCAACTGACAATCTGCCGATATCAGAAGTGACAGTCAGCGAGGATGCAGACTGACAATCTGCCGAAGTTCATGCTGACGGTTAGCGACATCACCAACCGATCATCCGCCGAGGCCTGCACTGCGGGTCGGCCGGGTCATGAACTCAGAATCGGCCGCTACCAGAAGTGACAGTCTGCCGGGCTTCCAACTGACAATCTGCCGATATCAGAAGTGACAGTCAGCGAGGATGCAGACTGACAATCTGCCGAAGTTCATGCTGACGGTTAGCGACATCACCAACCGATCATCCGCCGAGGCCTGCACTGCGGGTCGGCCAGGTCATGAACTCAGAATCGGCCGCTACCAGAAGTGACAGTCTGCCGAACCTCGAACTGACAATCTGCCGATATCAGAAGTGACAGTCAGCGAGGATGCAGACTGACAATCTGCCGAAGTTCATGCTGACGGTTAGCGACATCACCAACCGATCATCCGCCGAGGCCTGCACTGCGGGTCGGCCGGGTCATGAACTCAGAATCGGCCGCTACCAGAAGTGACAGTCTGCCGATATCAGAAGTGACAGTCTGCCGATATCAGAAGTGACAATCTGCCGATATCAGAAGTGACAGTCAGCGAGGATGTAAACTGACAATCTGTCGATGCCGAAAGTGCCTGTCAGCGATCGATACCGATTCCCGGTACGCTTGCCGAGCGTCAGGGTGCTACCACGCCATGCCAAGCCCCTGCTCATCGAGTCGATCGAGGATTCACCTGTCACCCTGATCCAGGGATCACGACAGTCCGGCAAGACGACGCTGGCACAACTCGTCGCAGAGCCCCTCGGGTACTCCTACCTCAACTTCGACGACGATGTCGCCAGGACAACGGCACTGAATGACCCTGCCGGTTTCGTGGCCGACCTGCCGGACCGCGTTGTCCTCGACGAGATACAGCGCGTACCGGGCCTGTTCTCGGCGTTGAAGATCGCGGTTGACCGGAATCGGACCCCTGGCCGATTCATCCTGACTGGTTCGAGCAACGTTCTTCTCAATGCAAGGCTGTCCGATTCGCTGGCCGGCCGCATGCAGGTTGTGCACCTGCACCCACTGTCCCAATCGGAAATCGAGCGAAGTCCGTCGCGCACCTTTGTCGAACGGCTGTTTTGCAAGGCCTTTGATGTCCGCCACACCGAACGGCTGTCCGGCGACCTCGCTGACCGCATCGCTGCGGGCGGGTATCCCGCAGCTATCGGACGTCCACCCGGCCGAAGACGGGCCGCTTGGTACCGCAACTATATCGATAGCCTGATCCAGCGGGACATCCGCGACCTCGCGAGCATTCGTTCCGTCGACACTGTCTCGAAACTGCTGGCGGCTGCAGTTGCCCAGAATGCACAGATCTTCAACGTGTCGGAACTGGCTTCTCCGTTCCAGTTGAGCCGCAACACCATCCTGAGCTACTTCACCCTGATCGAACGCCTGTACCTTGTGGAGAGGCTTCCTGCATGGCACAGCAACAGCCTCAGCAGGCTCGTCAAGAGACCAAAGGTCCACTTCGGGGACACCGGACTGGCCTGCGGTTTGCTCGGGGCCGACCGGACGGCACTCCTGGCGAACCGGACCGTACTCGGCCGGGTCCTCGAAACGTTCGTGCTCGGCGAGCTGCGGCGGCAGGCCAGCGGTCTTGCCGAACCGTACTTGTTCTTCCATTTTCGTGACCGCGACGGGACCGAGGTCGATATCGTCATCGAACACGGCGCGATGGAGGTTGCCGGAGTCGAGGTCAAGGCGAGCGCGACGGTGAACCGTTCCGACTTCGCGGGACTGCGCAAGCTCAAGGCCGCGGCCGGCAACCGCTTTGCCGCCGGCGTAGTCCTCTACGACGGAGAAGTAAGCGCACCATTCGGCGAGGCGCTATACGCTGTCCCGATTCGGCGGCTATGGGACGAGGGTTGACGAATATCGCCAGCGGACCGAAGTCACGCCATTGGTACTGACCGAACCGGTACAGCACACTCCCCGCGAGATGCAGTACTCCGGTCGCTCGGCCTGCAAGAAGTCCCCTTTCCAGCCATCAGATCCGAAGTCCGGACGCATGCCGATGAGGGTCGGGCTTCGTCCGCATTGCCGGGAATCGCGTTCCGCAGCCTCGTCAGGCGTCCGGGTCGTGCGATCCGCGCAACGGAAAATCCGCCCGGCGTCAGCCTCGGGCTGACAGGCCCTCGCTGGACCAGCAAGACCCCGTTCCTGATTTCGCCCATCCGTGAAGGCCGGTCATTGGCTCGAACCAACTGCGACAGTCGGCGAGCCTGCGCTCCAGGACGTATCATCATCCAGAGACATGCGCGTTCGGCCATTGATGATCCCTGCATCGCTCCTGCTCGCTATCGCCCCGATACGGGTTGCGGCTTCACCTCTCCATCCACCGCAGGGACTGGACGCGTTCATGCCCGTTCCCAGCGACAATCCCCTCACACCGGACAAGGTCGCCCTTGGGCGCAAGCTGTTCCTTGATCCGATTCTCTCCGTCGACCGGACGATCTCGTGCGCCAGCTGCCATGACCCCGACCGGTCGTTCACGGACGGCAGACCCAAGGCCGTTGGTGTGTTCGATCGAGTCGGCCCCCGGCGCGTCCCGAAGCTGCTGAACCGTGGGTATGGACGCAGCTTCTTCTGGGACGGACGCATCCCCACGCTCGAGGAACAGGTGCTCCAGCCGGTCATCAATCGGCTGGAGATGGACCTTGATCTCGCCGAAGCGGTTGCACGACTCACCGACGGTCCCGACTATCCCTCCCTGTTTCGCAGAGTCTTCACCCGGGAACCGAACCAGGACGACCTGGCTCGGGCCTTGGCGTCATATGTACGCACGATCCTGGCCGGGGCATCCCGCTACGACCGGTACGTGGCAGGAGAGACCGACGCACTCAACGACACGGAACTCCTGGGCCTCCGGATATTCCGGGGCAAGGGCAACTGCGTGACCTGCCATCTTGGCCCGAACCTCACGGACGAGAGATTCCACAACACCGGTGTCGGCTACCTCGATGGCCGTTTCGAGGACGACGGCCGTTTCGCCGTGTCGGGGAGGGACAGCGAGCGCGGCGCGTTCAAGACTCCAACGCTGCGAAACGTCGCGGAGACCGCGCCCTACATGCATGACGGAAGCATCGCCACCCTCGAAGACGTGATCGATGACTACGACGAGGGCGGAACTTCGAATCCGCACCTCGACCGCGAGATTCGGAAACTGGGCCTGACCGACACCGAGAAAGCCGCGCTGGTTGCATTCCTGCAATCGCTGACCGGGGAGGTGAGAGAAGGGCTGCAACCCTGAGAGATCCAAACCCGGACGGTCCGGTCCCGCCACGGACTGGCAGCCAGGTCACTGGTCGCCGGCGGTCAGCTCGTCACGCAGGACGGAGAACTCCCGCAGGTGCTCCCGGGCTGCTTCCCCGTCTCCGAGTTCGCGACTGATCCGGGCCAACTGGTAGTGAAGCTTCATCCGCCGTTGCGCCCCCGCCGAAACGTCCAGCGCCTTCGCCAAGGTGATCCGCGCCTCCACGAATCGACCCAGATCCAGCAGGGCCTTGCCCAGCGCCTCCAGTGCGGCCGGCGCCGACGAATCGGCTGCGACGGCGGATTCCAGATGCGGGAGGGCCTCACTGGCAAGACCGAGTGCGAGAAGCGCCTCACCGCAGCGCAAATGCAGGGTCTCGTTGGCAGGCTGAATCGCTAGCGCACGCTGATACGCGTTGACCGCGGCTCGGTGACGGCCACGCCCCTGTTCCAGGCCCGCGAGTGCCCGCCAAGCACCCACAAGCGCATCGTTGCTGGCGAGCGCTCTCCGATAAGCAGCGATCGCCTCCTCGGATCGACCGTTGAAGTCGTGGTCTTCGGCGGTCGCGAGGTGGGCATATGCGGATTCGGGGGCACTGGCAAGCAACTCCGCGTGCGCCTCCAGAGCAAGCTGCGAATACGCCTTGCCGACGAGATACAGCAGTTCCGGGTCCCCCTGCGCGGAACTCTGGGCATCAAGAAGGTAGCGGAGCGCCTGGCCGGAATCGCCGGATTCCAGATACGCTCGCCCCAGCCAGGCGCTCAACTGCCACCGGTCGGTGTTCTCGTTCCGTGCGGCATCCAGGTGCGGGATCGACTCTTCCGCCCTCCCCAGCGTCAGCAGGTCATATCCGAGCAGTTCCCGGGCTCCAGGCAGACCGGGTTTGAGTGCCAGAGCCCTTCCCAGAGACTCCACCGCCGCGGAGTAGTCCCCGCTCTCGTGCGAGACCAACCCCAAGTACAGGTGTGCTTCAGCGAGTTCCGGAGCACCACGGACCGCCTCTTCCAGTTGTCGGCGGGCCTCTTCCAGTCGCCCCTGTTCCCGAGCGAGTACCCCCTGCCGCACATGCTCGGCAACCGGAGCGGACACTTGGGCCGCAAGCCCGACCGACAGCACAGCGAAGGCAAGAAACCGTGCCGTCACGAGCCGGGCTCCCGGACCGTGAGTAGCTGGTCAGCCTTGACGTCCTCCAGAACCTGCACCCCTCCGCTCGGCCACCGCACGGTGATCCTGCCGACACTCTCCTCTGCCCCGAGGCCAAAGTGGAGGCGCGGATCGCTGGCTGACAGGTACCCTCCCGCAGTCGTTGCGTACCGGACCTGTTCCGCGCCCGACGCCGTCCGAATGCTAACGCTCGCACCCTGCCCGTCGCGGGTGCTGGCCCGGCCAACCAGCCGCAGTTGCAGCCAGTGGTTCTCTGTCAACGACGCATTCGAGTGGAGCACCCTCGGACGGTCGTTGAGCACGCCCACGACGAGGTCGAAATCACCATCGTTGTCGAGGTCGCCGAATGCTGTGCCTCTGCCCGCAATGGCGACCTGGAAGACCGGCCCGGCCGAAGCGGTGCGATCCTCGAACCGGCCCGACTCGTTGCGAGCAATCAGGGGTGGCTGCAAGTACACGAGCCCCGGCTCCATCCGGTCGACATTGTCCAGCACGTGGCTCTGCGCGGCGAAGAGATCCTTCCACCCGTCGTGGTCCAGGTCGACAAGCTTGATGCTCCACCCGGACAGCCGCGCCGTAATCTCGGCCAGGCCAGTCTGCCGGGATGCGTAGACGAACGTGCCGCCCCCCTCGTTCCGAAACAGGGGGTAGAGTTCCTTCGCCAGCGCGGTTGCCACCACATCCGGCTTTCCGTCGTTGTCGTAGTCCTCGAAGTCCACGCCCATTCCGGCGAACGATCCACCCTCTTCGTTGTAGGCCACGCCAGCGAAGAGCGCCTCTTCCCGGAAACCATCCGGGCCCTTGTTCAGGAACAACTGCTGCGCCGTCGAGTCATTCGCGACGAACACGTCCGGACGCCCATCGGAGTCCGCGTCGTTGAACGCGACGCCAAGGGCCTTGCCCGACGATCGAGCGATTCCCGATTCCCGGGACACGTCCGAGAACGTTCCATCACCATCGTTCCGTAGCAGGACGTTCGTTACGGCCGGATATTCCCGGGGCGAGCAGTAGACCGGAATCTGCTCGCCACACCTGCGACTCGTCTCCAGGTTCCAGTCGAGATAGCGCGTGACGAAGAGGTCCAGGTCCCCGTCCCCGTCTGCGTCAAAGAAGCCGGCGCTCGCCGACCAGCCCTCGACGTTGGCAGAAGCTGCCTCCGTGCGATCCTCGAATTCGCGGCCACCAACGTTGCGATAGAGGATCGTCCCCCCGTAACCGGTCACGAACAGGTCGACATAGCCGTCGTTGTCATAGTCGCCCGTGGCAGCTCCCATACCGTAGATGCTCTTGGTCGCAGCACTGACGCCCACTCGTCGGGTCACATCCTCGAACGACAGCCCCCGCCGGCTCCGGTAGAGCCTGTCGTGAAGTTCCGGTGCGGACCGGTCCACGCGCAGACCGTCTTCACCCCGCACCAAGGCACCACCGTTCACGAAGAAGACATCGAGAAATCCGTCATTGTCGAAGTCGAGCAGCGCGACTCCACCCCCCATGGTCTCGATCAGGTGCTTCTCGGGGGTTGGATTGGCATGGTGCCGAAATCCGATCGCGGAAGCGCGGGTACGGTCCTCGAAGCGCAACTCGGCAACGCCCGGATCTGGTAAGCCAAGGCTGAGCGCTCCGATGCCGAAGAGCAGGAATCTGCGGGACATCACGGCAAGGCCTGCGTCTTCATAGGTTAGGGTAGTAGGCGGCCGGGATGGTCCGGTGCGGCGATGACGACCCGACAGCGTCTACGAGCGGTGTGCGCGGGCGGGCTGGTGGCCACGCTCGGTGTCGGGATCGCCCTGGGCGAGAAGCAGGCACCGTTCGAGAGACTGTACCGGGATGCCTACGAACGGCGGCTTCGCGAATCCGGGGCCGACCACCCCCTCACGATCGCCAGCCTCGTGCGCCTGGCTGCACTTTTGCGCTCCCACGGTCGTGCCGACTCCGCCGAGCCACTCCTCCGGACGGCACTGGCCAACCAGTCCACCCCGGAAAGCGCAGAAGTCCTGGTCGAGCTGGCCGCGACACTGACCGCCCTTGATCGGCCTTCCGAGGCCGAGGAACTCTACCGTCGCTCCCTGAAGACCACCGAGGTCGGCGCGCGCAGCGCGCGGTCACTCCTGCAGGTCGCCCGCCTGCGGCAGGCGCAAGGAGACTCGGCCGGAGCCAGACAGGCGTATCGCAAGGCGCTGCAGCACTTCGCGAACGCTGGTCCCGGGTCCGTTGCCGACCGGAAGGTCCGCGCTACGGCACTGAACGATCTGGGCCTCCTGCTGGAAGCGGAAGGGGATCTGGCAGCAGCCGAAGGAGCATACCGGGATTCTGCCGACGCCCACGCCCTCATCCACGGGGACCGGCACCCGTCCACCGCGACGGTGCGCGCCAATCTGGCCAGCGCACTGGCCCTACGCGGCGAATCCGCTGCCGCGGCGATCCTTCTGGAGCAGTCCCTGCGCGTGATTCGCGACGCATACGGGCCCCGGCACGATGATGCAGCCACGCTCCACAACCGCCTCGGCGAGGTCTACGAGGTGCTGGGCCGCTTCGATGAGGCGGAGGCGCAATACCTGGCGGCGCTGGCCGTCTGGGACGAACCGTCACCGTCGCGGGGTCTGGCACTGGCCGACCTGGGGCGCCTAGCGGGAATCCAGAACGATGTTAACGCGGCCAGGCGGTTACTGGCCGAGGCCGTCGAGCACCTGGAGGCTGGCGGAGACGCACTGGCGGTTGATCTGGCCGAGGCAATGGACTCCCATGGATCCGTACTCCGCGATTCCGGCCGACTGCAGGAGGCTGAGCCCCTGTTGCGCAAGGCCCTCTCGATCCGCGAACGGGAACTTGGCGCATCACACCCGGATGTCGCGTTGTCCCTGGTGGGCCTGGGGGGAGTCCTCCATCTGCGGGGCGACCTCAATCAGGCCGGGTCTCTCTACACCAAGGCACTCGCAATCCAGGAGAGAACGCTGGGATCCGCCCATCCGGACGTGGGGGAGACGCTGTACAATCTTGCACATGTCCGGCAAGCTCTGGGCGACACCGCTGCAGCCAGGGAGGCATTGGAGAAGGCGGCGGAGATCCTGTCCGCGGCCTATGGCCGGAACGACCCGTTTGTGGCTGAGATCATCACGGCACTGAGGGCTCTCCGCTGACGGGAGCGAGCCGCCGGCTCGCCCGTGAGCCCGGGAGGATCGTCGGACCGTCCGTCACCTTTCCGTTTGCTGCTACACTTGGCCCAATTATCGACCGCGAAGGCGTGTCGATGGGTTTCAGGAGGTTCTTCAATGCACAGACAGACAATCTTCGCTGTCGTGATGGCGGTGATGCTCACGGCAGTCGTCCCGATCGCGTCGGCGCAGGATTTGCGTGGCAAGATCGGCGGAACGGTGGCGGACGCATCCGGTGCGGTCATACCCGGCGCGAACGTCACTCTCACCAACGACAACACGAACGTCTCGTCAACGACGCAGACGAGCGCGGCAGGGCAGTATCTGTTCGATTTCGTACTGCCCGGCACATACACGGTCACGGTCGAGTCCGAAGGGTTCCGCTCGTTCCGGCAGCAGAACATCCTCGTTCAGACCAGGGCCGACATCACGGTCGACGCGGCCATGGAACTCGGAGCGGTCACCGAGACGGTGACGGTGGAAGAGGCCCCCGTTGCCGTGCAGTTCACCACGACCACCATGGAGACCACGCTCGACACCAAGATGTCGCAGGAACTGCCGCTGCTGAACCGCAACCCCTACATGCTGGCGGCGCTCGACCCGGCAGTGAACTACCGCGGCGGCTCGGAGAACGCGCCCTATCACCACTGGGCGATGAGCCAACTCGATGTCGGCGGCAACACGTCCACACGCAACAACGTGCTGATGGATGGCGTGCCCCAGCTCGTCGGAGCCAAAGGCGTATACACGCCGCCGATGGACGCCGTCTCGGAGGTCAATGTCCAGCAGAACGCCACGGACGCCGAGTACGGCCACAGCGCCGGCGGCATCGTCTCCGTGCAGATGAAGAGCGGCACCAACGACTGGCACGGTACAGCCTACTATTTCGGGCGCAATCCCGTCCTGAACGCACGGCCCAACGCACTGACATCCCAGGCGAGCGTGGTACGGCGCAGTGTGTGGGGAGCCAGTTCCGGGAACCCGATCGTCAGGAACAAGGTGTTCAACTACTTCGCGTACGAGGCCCAGGATGTTCGCTCGCCCAGTACGGTCAACCTGACCCTGCCACGCTCGCAGGAACGCAGTGGCGACTTCTCCCAGAGCTTGAACCGCACCGGCGCACTCCGCCAGATCTTCGATCCGCTCACGACGGACGCGGACGGCAACAACCGGATGCAGTTCCCGCAGAACCGCATCCCGGACAGCCGGTTCGACCCGACATCGCTGCGGGTGCTGGGCAAGACCTGGGAACCGAACAACGCGGGCGACAACCCCTCCGGCGCCAACAACTTCCGGCTCGTATTCCCGATCACGTTCGACTACTGGAACCTGACGAACCGGACCGATGTCAACGTCAGTGACAATGTCAAGGTCTTCGGCCGGATCAGCCGCTTCCACACCACCCAGAGCGAGCCGGACTACTCCGGATCGGTCGCGCAGCGCCGCCAGGGCAGTGCGCGCAACAGCGTGCAGGCGTCCGGTGACGTGGTATGGACCATCTCGCCGACCACGGTCTTCAACATGCGCGGCTCGTGGTCCAAGATCACCGACTCCTTCTATACGCCGCAGGCCGAGATCGGCGAGGCGGGCCTTGCAGAGCTGTGGCCGAACAACAACTGGTACGCATCGCACGTGCGGGACATCCCGGCCGTCCACTTCCCGGAGATCCGGGTCGATGCCGACGGCACGACGTCCTTCGGACGTTCGGGGTTCTGGTTCCAGGAGCCTTCCACGTGGAACCTCGAGGCCAAGATCTCGAAGCAGGTGGGACGCCACTACATCAAGGTCGGCGGCCAGTACCGCAAGCAGCTCGTCCTGGCAGCGCGCCCGCGCGGCATGCGGTTCCGCTTCAACGCGAATCCCACCGCCGACACGGCCAACAGCCCCAACACGGGCGCCATGGGCCACGCCTGGGCATCCATGCTGCTCGGCGTCATGCAGGACGGCAACTGGAGCCGGGCACGGACCGTCGCGGTCAACCGTCCGCGGATCGACGTATTCGGTTTCTTCGTCCAGGACGACTTCAAGCTCAACTCGCGCGTCACCCTGAACCTGGGTCTGCGCTACGAGTATGAGACGCCGATGCGGGATCCGCAATACCGCCTGTCCCGGTACCTCGACCTCAGTCAGGGAGTTCCCGAAGTCGCCGCGGCCATGAGCCCCATCCCGGACAGCATCCTGTCCATGCGGACCACACCGCTGAACGTGTCCGGAGCGTGGGTGTTCACCGACTCCGACAATCCCTACGCATGGAACGCCCAGACCAATCAGTTCTTGCCGCGGGCGGGGCTTGCGATCCGTCTGAACTCCCGGACCGCGCTGCGGATCGGCTACTCGAGGTATGCAACGCCACCGATCCAGGAGAAGGGAGGTGGCGCCTCCGATTCGGGGCTCGACATCCTGGGCAGCACGCCGTACCCGGGCTACGAGATCGAGGGCAGCCCGCTCTCGTCCATCAACGGCACGCCGAGGGCGTATTTCGCCGACCCCTTCCCCAGTGGCGGTGACCATCCCAACCCGCTGCCGGAGCCGTTCGGACAGCGGTTCGGACGCTTCGCGACGCTGGGATCGAACGAGGCCAGGTTCTTCCACCAGGACTGGACAGCGGGTGTCAACGACCGCTTCAACTTCTCGATCCAGAGGGAACTCGTCAACCGCATCGTCCTCGACGCGACCTACTTCATGAACTTCGGCAGCAACCAGCCGTTCGACCGCCGGCACAACCTGCTGGACCCGCGCATCGGCTTCCAGTTCGGCAGTGAGATCAACAAGGCCACGCCGAACCCCTTCTACGGACTGCCCCAGGAGATCATGCCGGGACCGTTGGCAACCCAACGGACGGTGCGCGTGAGCGACCTGCTAACGCCCTATCCGCACTTCCTCAACAACGGCATCGTCGAGCACGTGTTCCCGGGCCGCCGGGAGCGCTACAACTCGTTGCAGATGCAGTTGCAGAGGCCGTTCGCGAATGGCTTCAACTTCATCGTGGGGTACAACTACCACCGGGCGCGCAACGAGGATTTCTACGACGCCGTTGACGAGGTCGACCGGCGGTTCACCTTCCAGGACGATGTGCGGGGACGTCACAAGTTCACGCTGGCAGGAATCTACGAACTGCCAATCGGCAGGAACAAGGCGCTGGGCGGGAACATGAGTGGCGGGCTCGACAAGGTGATCGGCGGGTGGCAGTTCAGCTGGCTGTATACCTACGTCAGCGGGGAGCTGCTCCGGTTCGGCGGACTCGATGTCAGCGGCGATCCGGCCATTTCCGGTCCTTCCAGGGAGAGAATGTTCAACACGGACGTCTTCTCGAACCTGGCACCGTTCACCCGGCGTTCGAATCCGTGGAGTTATCCCGGTGTCCTCGGGCCGCGCTTCTCGAACATCGACATGGTATTCGCCAAGCGGACTCACATCACCGAGAAGCTGGAATTCGAGTTCCGCATGGAGTCGTACAACCTCACGAACAGCTTCATGGGTGCGAATCCGAGCACCAACGTGAACAGTGGCAACTTCGGCCGTGTCGCGAGCAAGGTGCGGACGCACTTCGGCCGCGAGTGGCAGTACAGCGGCCGTTTCATCTGGTAGCTTCTCCAGCAGTCGGAATCCACGCACAGGGGGCGGTGCCGCAGTGTTCCGCCCCGATCGGGTTCCGGGGAGCGGACGGCAGGCTATCGAGCCGCTGTCGGCAGTTCCAGCAACCAGATCTCGTCCTTCGTCTCCTCATGCGAGAACGCCAGTGCCCGGCCATCCGGGCTGACGCGGACCGGGCCGGGACGCTTCCATGGCGTGGTCAGAGGCGTGGGGTCCGCTCCGTCCGCAGCAACGGCCCACAGACTCGGTCCGGACGAAGACTCGGCGCTCACGAGCAATGTCCGGTCGTCATCGATCCACTCCACGCCCGCAACCTCTCCGTACCGCGAGAGCAGGATCGGGGCTGCCCGGCCCGTCTCCACATCAAGGATCTGGACCGCGTTCGTCCCGTCATCGGATCCGGTTGCCACCACGAGGGCGAGCCGGTCCGCATTCCGTGCGCGACGAAGTGAGTGGATTTCTGCATGTCCGGGGGGCGGGTGGTAGATGTCCGCGCGCTCGCCCGAGGCCACCGAGTGGGACCGGATGGTGAAGCGGTTCGAACCAGTCCGTTGGGCGAAGAAGATCCGTCTGCCATCGGCCGACCAGTCTCCGTGCAAGCCACGGAAGTCCCCGCTTCGCTCGACAACCGCCTGCATCACCTCGTCCGTGCGAAGGTCCATCACGAAGAGCCCGGAACGGCCCTGCGCATCGCCACCACTCAGGAGCAGGGAGCCACCGTCCGGCGACCACCGGACCCGCTCGATGAAGGCCAGTCGCGGCGTATGGACCGTCTCGGCTCCCGAATCCAGCGCGCGAACGGTAACCGCGCGGTGCTCCTGTCCGTAGTTCTCCGTGCCGATGCGGGAGAGGTAGGCCAGGGAACTGCCGTCCGGCGACCACTCGGGGCCCCGATTCGCCCCGGCGAACCGGCTCGGCATGGGGCTGGTGCCGCCAACCAGGGTGCCGCTGGATGCATCGAAACGACCCAGGAAGACATCGGCCCTTCCCGCCCTGAGTCCATAGAACAGGTTTCCGTCGTTCGTGAACGCCATCGGCAACGCCCGCCCGAGCCCCCGCTTGACGGGCCGGGGCTCTCCAAGAGGCTTCCCGTCATCCACCTGCAGCATCCAGGCATCCATCCCGCCGTCCCGGTCGCTGCCGAACACGATCGCCGTCCCGTCGGGAGTCCAGAGAGGAAACAGGTCGTTGGCGGGGCTGTCCGTGAGTGCACCGTGCGTCGAGCCGTCGACGGCGAGGATGTGAATGTCCCGGGCCGTCGACGCGTCGGCGACGATCGAGTCATAGACCACGAACTGCCCGTCAGGAGACAGATCGATCTTCTTGGGGTAGAACCAGTCCAGCGAACGCAAGACGCGCGCCGTCCCGTCGGCGGTCGACACGAGCCCGATCTGGCTGACGTTGTCCCGCCGGAACAACAGGGTCAGCACCTGGGTACCGTCGGGAGAGAATGCAGTGGGCTGGACGAAGCCGGACTCGGGATTGCGGTACAGCGTCCGTGGGTCCGAGCCATCGACCCCGACGATCCTCAGCTCGTAGAACTGCTCCTCGTTGAACCATGCGTAGGCTACCTTTCTGCCATCGCGGGAGAAAACGGAGAAATACGCGAACTGTCCGGGAGGCGGTCCCCCCGCGGCGCTGGTGAGCAGACGGCTGGCACCCGTTGCCAAGTCGCGGACGGCGAGGTTCCCGTCGCCGTTCACGAAGGACAGGAGTCGTCCGTCCGGGGACGGAGCACCGAGCGTATTGGTCTGTTCGTCCGCCCAGACCGGCCGAGCACGGCCCCCGATCGACTCTTCCACGTCGGCTGCGCCGAGTGCACCTGCGACCGCCATCAGCAGCAGGAGCGGCCACCCTGCTCTCTCCCACCGCTGTCCGTCCGTCGAGACTGGCCGCCAGCCCCGGCTTCGGCACAACCGGGCTCGAAGTACCATAGTCCCTACGATACGGTGTCGGCGCTCCATGCCTACGAACCTTGCGCTGAAGTGTACGCTGCCGTGGCTCGCATCAGCAGTTCTTCCGCTCTTCGCCCAGCCCCTGGACGTGTTCGATCATCCCGCCGAATCGTACCTGGGGGCAAGGGCCTGCGCGACCTGCCACGCCGAGCAGTTCGAGCGGCAGTCGTCGAGTGGTCACGCTCGCTCACTGCACGCAATACCGGATCATCCGCTTGCGCCGATGTTCGCGCCTGACGGATCGATGGTGAGGGCGGGTGGTGCCGAGTACTCGTATCGCAACAACGAGCGCGGACTCCGCGTGGAAATCGCAGCCAAAGGGGAGCGAATCGAATCCCTTCTCGAATGGGCGTTCGGTGCGGGCGAGCAGGCCGTGACCTTTGTCGGCCAGGTCGACGAGGGCCGCTACGTGGAGCACCATTACAGCTACTACTCGACAGCCGCTGCGCTAGGGACGACACCGGGACATCGCGACGCTCCTGCGCGGGGGGCCGCGGCGGCACTGGGCGTGTACTACGAGACGTTCGGCCCGCAACCCTCGATCATGCGCTGTTTTCAGTGCCATTCGACCGGCCCGTTGACACTGGGGGAAGGGTTCTCGCTGAAGCCGCACGAACCGGGGGTCCGCTGCGAAGTGTGCCACGGCCCGGGCCGAGCGCATGTCGAGGCCACTGCGTCCGGGGAACTGGCCAGAGCACGCACGGTGATCGGGAATCCAGCCCGTCTGGCCGGTGACCGACTCCTTGCATTCTGCGGAGACTGCCACCGGCCGCCGGCTTCATCCGGGCAGGTCATTGACTGGAGCGATCCATGGAACGTCCGCCATCAACCCGTGTACCTGTCAAGGAGCGCGTGCGTCGAGTCCGGGGGACAGCCCTTGGCCTGCATGCGATGCCACGACCCGCACGGGCCGCTTTCGGCGGATTCCGCTCGCGACAACCGACGCTGTCTGGACTGCCACGATAACCGAACGCCACCATCCCGAGTCTGCCGGGAGACCACAAGTCAGGGATGCGCATCCTGTCACATGCCCTCCGTGATGCCGCAGGATGAACTGCGGTTCACGAACCACTGGATTGGTGTCTACGAACGTGGCAAACCCCTGCGACCTCGCGCGACTCCAATGGACCTCCGCTGACGAGCAAACGCCCATCGGCACTTGCGCTGCAAGCGAACCCGTGCAGGAATTCCGGAGGGGCCCCATGGATAGAGGTCCTGACGGGAGTCGACCGACGTGGCAGGACCGCTCCGCTCCCGCGGCCGATGCCAAGCGCATCTTTCTGTTATTGCGCCAGTTGGGTCTTGAATACGAACAGGCGTATACTCTTGTTCGGGAGTTGCCAAACATGGCGGCCAACAACCTGATTGCACGCTTCGAATCCAAACTGGATTCAACCCGCTGGCTCCTGGCGGTGCTCGTCGCGATCTTCGGTACCACCATGCTCGGCCTAGTGGCGGGAATCTTCTATCTGATCCTCGGCAAGTGAGAGACTGCAGAGAGCCCTTCGGGTTGCTCTTTGGATCGGTCAGGATGATTTTCGGGTACATGGACTTGAGTCTGCACTTACCCGTATCGGACGGCAGAAGTTCTAGCCGCCTCGCTCGTGGGGCGTTGGGGGTCCCGGATCATTTGGGCAGTTCATCGACATCCGGATGCATCGACACCCTTCTGCGCGGACGTTCAGGACGATCGAACGCAGCATCTGTGGCGCGGTCGACAGGACCGTGCTGCACCGGTCGGAGAAGGCGAACGCGATCGACGCATGGGTCGGCAGGGGACTGGCACCCGATACGAACACAACCGCATTGTCCTATAGGATGTCCCTTGGTGATCCAGCCTCCTTGGCCTGACGGGGCGTTCAGATCCAACCATACGCAGGGGCCGACGCAGCGACGCACACAGTCTGCACCATCGGAAACCATCCACTGTGCCACAGCACGCGTCGCGTTTCCCGACGCCTCGACAGATACCATCGAGGTAGTCGGAGTTGTGGGAGTCGAGCAGGGAGGCAGACGCGGAAGAACTGCCCAAGTGATAGAACAGGGCAGAGCGTGGGCATCGCAGGAGCATCGCCGATGGCAAAGTCGAACATGTTGAACACCCGGACAATCAACTACTTGGAATTGATCGGCAACGGCAAGCAGTATCGGGTTCCACACTACCAGCGCGACTACTCCTGGAAAGTGGAGCAGTGGGAGGACCTCTGGAGCGACATCCTGCAGATTCGATCGGGTCACGACGAACAACACTATCTGGGGGCACTGGTCGTTGAAGCCAAAGACGATCGCGAGTTCCTCGTTATTGATGGCCAGCAACGACTCGCAACCCTGAGCCTCTTGGCGCTGGCCGTGGTGTCCACGCTGGAAGCGATGGCCGACGACGATGTTGACGCAAAGAACAACAGAGAACGCAGCCGTGAACTCCGGAATCGATTCCTGGGCGAGAAAGATCCTGCGTCTCTTGTCGAGAGCAGCCGCCTTCATCTGAACGACACCGACAATGCGTTTTATCAGGATCGTCTGATTCAACTGAAACAGCCCCTGAATCTCCGTAGGCTGCCCAAGTCGAACCAGCAGCTCTGGCGCTGCTACAGGTACTTCGTCGAGCGTATCGGCGAGCTTGATGATCTCCACAATGATGGACTGGCCGTAGCAAGGCTCCTTTCGGAGTTCGTCGCCCGACGACTCCTGTTCATCCTGATCACGGTGGATGATGAGTTGAACGCCTATACCGTGTTCGAGACGCTCAACGCTCGTGGTCTGGAATTGACGACAACGGACTTGCTGAAGAACTACCTGCTCTCGAGATTCAGGGTTTCCGCCGATCTTGTTTCAGTCCAACGTCGATGGCAATCTCTCATCGAGACGGTGGGGCAAGATCGGTTTGCGGAATTCCTGCGCTACCACTTGCTCTGCGAGCAACCGCGAATTCGAAACCGGCAACTGTTCAAACTCGTACGGGACCGTACCAAGACGACAGAAGATGTTCTTACGCTTCTGGATGCTCTTGAAAATAGAGGAGAACTCTATGCCGCGATTCAGGACCCGAATCATGCATATTGGATCGACCTGCCCGATGCCAGACAGCATGTCGCCGAGTTGAAGCTCTTCGGCGTTCGGCAGCCCCTTCCGCTGTTGTTTGCTGCGTGGGAGAGTCTCTCGAGCAGGGGTTTTGTTCGTGTTCTGAAACTGGTGAGTATCCTCTCGTTTCGTTTCGTGACTGTCAGTGGACGCAATACCAACGAGTTGGAGCCCGTGTATCACCGAGCTGCCAAGTCGGTGATCGATGGTACTGCGAATACGTTGGCCAAGATATTCGAGATTCTCAAGCCGATCTATGTGAACGACGAAAAAATGCGACAGGATTTTGCCCTTCTGATGATCAGTTCCAAAGGCAGGACCAAGAGACTGGTCAAGTATGTTCTCGCACGACTTGAGGAGACTCTCAGCGGTCGTCGGTGCGACCCGGATACCGATCCAGGAACGATCGAGCACGTACTCCCCGAGAATCCGGATGAAGTCTGGGACGAGACGTACCCCACTGATCGATGGGAGCACGGAACATATCGGTTAGGGAACCTGACGCTGCTCGAAAGCAGTTTGAATCGGGAAGCGGGCAGCAAGGAGTATGGGGGCAAAGTCGTGGCGTACAGCAGGAGCCGCTATCGACTTACAGCCGAACTTCTGAAGATGGCACCTGAGGAATGGACGGAGGCACTTGTTGACAAGCGGCAGAAACACCTCGCAACGCTGGCAGTACAGGCGTGGAGAGTGGACTTCGTCTGACTGAAGAAGATCGGACAATCCCCGACTCGGGATTTGACCGCTTGCGCGCACAGCGGTCCCGACAGTCAACGCAGAGCAGTTTCGTCGCCACGACGGCTCCCATGGAGTCTTCCCCCTCCCGCTCGCAGCGCCTTGCGCGTCGCCCTGCGAGCGTCTGCCGATCAGCCCGCTCCCCTTCATCAGGCCCTTTGAACCTCGAAGTGCATCCCTGAAGGAGAGTCCATGTTGGCCAGCAACTGGATGCGGTCTGAAGGTCGAGGTTGTGGAGCTGTTGAGGGCGTGCTCCAGAAGCGGGGCACGGGCCAAAGTGCGTGTCGACTGTCGGAGGTACGACGGCGAACCTTCCGCCTCGCATGGTGCATGGACTTCGTTGTTCAATCCGCAACTGAACCTGAGCGGCTGGCGGGTGCTCCCGTGCCGAGTCTGTTGTACTATTCGTCTTGAGACACCGCCCGGCCCGACACGCCCACGACAATCTTGCCGAGGACCCACGGCGCGGAGCGGGCCAGATGATATGGTGCAGCGATCGAAGGACTGGTGGCAACAGGCACAGCGCGATTTGGTAACCGCAGCCGAGAACCAAGCCAACGGCCGCCATGAGTGGGCCTGCTTCGTCTCGCACCAAGCAGCCGAGAAGGCGGTCAAAGCCCTCCATCTGGCGCACGGACAGGAAGCCTGGGGGCACGTGATAGCGCGCATTCTGTCCGACTTGCCGACCCCCGCACCGGAAGAGATCATCGCCAGCGGCAAGGTCCTCGACAACTTCTACGTCCCAGCCCGATATCCGAACGGACACGCCGAGGGTGCTCCGTACGAACACTACGGCTCCATCCAGAGCAATCTTGCACTCCGCCATGCCGGTGACATCATCAGCTTCGTCGATCAAGCGCTGGCCCAGCGCTGACGCGGTTCTCCGTGCCGCGAGTGCCTGGGCCAGAGCGGCTGCCGAACAACGCCCGGATCTCATTGCGCTTGGCTGCTTCGGATCCTACGCCCGAGGCGAAGCAGGCTTCGGAAGTGATCTGGACCTGATAGCCATCGTCAGGGCCGATGGCCGCCCCGCCATGGAGAGGGCCTGCGATTGGCATACCGAGACATTACCGGTTCCAGTGGACCTCCTCGTCTACACGTGCAGCGAGTGGAATCGGCTCATGGCAGAAGGAGGGCGCTTCGGGAAGACTCTCCAGGTGGAGGCGCAATGGCTGGTAGGGCGTGAGGCGCTGGTACTGCGCCATCCCACCCCCAAGCAAAGGCGCCCTGCAACTTCGCCAAGAGACAGGGAGGAATCGACCGGGCCGAGGGACCACTGATCGCAAAGGGGATCGGAGCCACTCATGGAGGCGTTGCTGGCAGTCGTCGAGGTCGCGATCTTGTACGATCCACAGGAGTCGTCCGCCCCTGCTGGGTCAGCGCATGGACTGCAACAGCCATGGAGCACGAACCATGGGCCGGTTCCCCCAAGCACATGAGAGAGGCCGCACCAGCCCGAGGCAGGCACGGCAGCGCATCGGTCGGTCATAACGGTTGACACGCCATCCAGTGCCTGACAGTAACGTATTCTGAAAGACTCCCTCCGAGACCGAATCCGATCGTCGATGATCCTTGCCGTTATCTTGATTCTGGTCAGCCTGCCGCGGGCGTCCGCCGATCAGCCGATTGCGTTCTCCCATCAGGCACACATCGAAAAGGCACGCATGAAATGCGTAGACTGCCATACGGGCGCCACGACCCGCGACATGGCGGGAATCCCCTCCATTCGCAAGTGCATGCTCTGTCACCAGTTCATCGGCAAGGATCTGACGGAGGTTCAACGCATGACGGAGTACTGGCAAAGGCAACACGAGATTCCGTGGGTACGGATCTACGGTTTCCCGAAGAAGGTAGCAGTGCAGTTCCGCCATGCCCCGCACGCAAGGGCCCAGGTCGAGTGTTCCGAATGCCACGGTGATGTCGGGTCCATGACGGTCGCGGTGAAGGCTGTCCGACACACCATGGGCAGTTGCATCGACTGCCATCGGGAGAACCGGGCCAGCGATGATTGCCTGGTCTGCCATTTCTAGAACCAAGAAAGCCCTCGGAATGGACCGCCGCAACTTCTTCAAGCTGGCTGGCACCGTGTCAGGCGGTGCCATCACGGGAGCCTGCGGGAAGCAAGGTGAGCAGATCATCCCCTTGCTGGTCCGTGAAGAGGAGATCGTTCCAGGTAGAGAGGAATGGCATCAGAGCATCTGCGGTGAGTGCTCCGCAGCATGTGGCACAGAAGCCCGGGTAATGGCCGCCGAGAGGGAAATCGATGTTGAGGGGGAGCGCTTCCGGCAGCCGATAGCCGCCATCAAGAAACTGGACGGCAATCCGCTGGATCCTGTCAGCGGGGGCCGGCTGTGTGCCCGCGGCCACTCGTCCCTGCAGTCCATTTACAACCCGGACAGAATTCGGGGACCGCTGAAACGGGTCGGTGAGCGTGGAGAAGGCAGGTTCGAGACGATTGGCTGGGACGAGGCTCTTGCCGAAGTCGCCTCTGCGCTCGCCCGGTCGGCCTCAGAGAAGCCCGACAGGATTCTGTTTCTCGCACGGCCGCTGGCCAGCACTCGCTCCGAGAACATTGCCCGTTTTCTGGATGCGCTGGGGGCCCCACCCGCAACGACGGGCGGCACAGCGGATTTTGCTGCGGAGCGCCAAGCCGCCAAACGGGCGTTCGGTTGGGACGGGCTGCCGGTCTACGAAATCCAGGACTCCACGCTGGTCCTTTCGATCGGGGCTGACTTTCTTGGCGGCTGGATCTCGCCGGTACTCTACACGAGGCGCTATGGCCACATGCGACGAGGTCGGGAAGAACTCCGGGGCAGGCTCATCCATGCGGAGTCGCGCTTCTCGCTGACTGCCGGGAACGCAAACCGGTGGCTCCCGGTCTGGCCGGGAGGTGAACTGGCACTCGCTCTGGGAATCGGCCACTGCCTGGTTTCGGACGGCGGACGGGCTGGCCTCGCAGACCTGCCGGAAGAAGCCCTCTCCGCGTTCGCAACGGTCGACCTGGCATGGGCTGCCGAAGCCTCCGGGATTCCGGCGGAAACGATGCTCGAAACGGCCCTCGCACTTTCCAAGGCGAGCGCTCCTTTGGTCATCGCGGGAGCATCCATGGTGCGGGAGAACTCGGCCGATGCCGTGACAGCTGCCTGCGCACTCAACCTGCTGCTCGGCAGCGTCGGCAGAAAGGGCGGTGTGCTGCCGCCCGCCCCCTCCGGCACTGGCCTGGAACGTTCGCGCCCCTCTCTTGAGGGCTGGGAGAGGAGGCTTGCGGAGGCGGAGATCCTGCTCGTCGACGGAGTGAACCCTGCCTACAACTCGCCGGACACCAAGACGCTGCTGGATCGCATCGGTACCGTGGTCAGCTTCTCCCCATTCCTCGACGACACAGCTGCGTTCGCCGACCTGATCCTTCCCGACCATGACCCGCTCGAACGGGGCTGGGCGGCAGTTCCTGACGTTTCACCTGTTCCGACGGTCAGTGCTACAGAACGTTTCGTCGCCCCTCTGCACGATACGCGTGCCACGGACGATGTGCTGACCTCTCTCGCGGCGGCCATTGAGAGACCCTTCGAAAGCACCGATGCGGAGAGCGTGCTGTCCGGGCTGCACGAACAGGCGGGATCACCGCAACCGGGCCCCGCAGGGTTTGCGCGACAACAGTTGCGCGAGGGTGGCTGGCGTGGCACGAGAGACCCGACGGAGCAAGCACATCCGGCCGGGATCGGAGGTCTTCAAGGAAGCAGCAGGTCGGAGGGCCCCTTGTTCCAGGCGTATGCGTCGCTCCAGTTCGGAGAGGGCGGCACTGCGAACCGGCCCTGGATGCAGGAGCTGCCCGATCCGACTTCGAGCGCAATGTGGGGCACGCCCGTGGAACTCGACCCCGGAACCGCCGCCAGACTCGACGTTACGAACGGCGCCATGGTCGTGGTGGAATCCGATCAGGGATCGCTGGTTGCTCCGGTCTATGTCAATCCGGCCGCGATCCCAGGAGTGGCATCCATGGCCCTCGGACACGGCCACAGGCACTTCGGTCGCTACGCGTCCGGCCGCGGGGCGAATCCGGCCGTGGTGCTCGGGGCTGTCCGCGACAAGGCTACCGGAGCCGTGTCACACGGTCCCGTCGCGGTCAGGATCGTGAAGTCCGAAGCGACCGGACGACTGATTCAGTTTTCGCAACAGGATCGCGACGATCCTGCAGGGAGAGGCTAGGAAAGGCGGGGGTGATGCCCGAAGCAGACGAGAGCTACGAAAAGGAATCCGAAGAACACGTCCCACAGTGGGCGATGGCGATCGATCTCGACCGTTGCACGGGATGCGAGGCTTGCGTTGTCGCGTGCGATGCGGAGAACAACGTCCCTACAGCCGGGGACGAACAGGCTTCAATGGGCCGGACGAAACACTGGATCCGCATCGACCGCTACTTTGAAGGCGAGTTTCCCAATATCAAGGTCAAGTACCGCCCTGTACTCTGCCAGCAATGCGACAGTGCGCCCTGCGAACCCGTATGTCCGGTGTACGCGACGTACCAGAATGCGGAAGGACTCAACGTGCAGATTTACAACCGTTGCATCGGAACCCGCTACTGCGCGAACAACTGTCCCTACACGGTTCGCTTCTTCAACTGGTTCCCGCCCGAATGGGCGGAACCACTGGACCTCCAGCTCAACCCGGACGTTTCGATCCGTCCGGCGGGTGTTGTGGAGAAATGCACGTTCTGCGCCCACAAGATCAAGCGCGCGAAACTCGATGCAAGCGCACAGGAGCGGTCCCTTGAGGACGGCGATGTCGAGCCGGCCTGCGTGCGGTCGTGCCCGGCCGAAGCGATGCTCTTCGGTGACATGAGCGATCCGCGAAGCAAGGTCTCGAAAGCGATCGGAAGCGGCCGGTCCGGGCAACTGCTGGCCGACCTGGGGACGCGTCCGAGGGTGTTCTACCTGGAAAAGGCGGATTAGGTGGCTACGCCCGCTGGCATCCGTATGAGAGCGTCACTGTATTCGGCTGCCAAAGCAGCCTGCGGGGCGGCCGGCATATGAGTCGGCAAGCCGGTCCAACCAAGTTGGTCAAGACGTTCCAACAAGTCCGGGATGACGCCTTGGAGCGGATGGGAGGAGCCAGCCCCCGCTACCTGGCAGCGGTGCTGGCCTGCTGCACGGTGGTGGCATGGGCCCTCTTCGCGTGGGGCTTCCAGATCGTCCACGGTATGGGACACACCGGATTGCGTCGCCCCGTGTACTGGGGTTTCTACATCGTCAACTTCGTGTTCTGGATCGGAATCTCACACGCGGGCACGCTGATTTCAGCCATCCTTCGCATTACCGGCGCCGACTGGCGCAAGCCGGTGACTCGCGCCGCCGAGGCCATCACCGTGTTCTGCCTGATGATCGGAGGTCTGTTTCCACTGATCCACATTGGTCGGACAGCCTATTTCTACTGGATGATTCCCTACCCCAACGAACGACTGCTCTGGCCGAACTTCCGGTCGCCACTGTTCTGGGACCTGACAGCAATCCTCACCTATCTTGTCGGTAGCGTGGTCTACCTGTACCTGCCCCTGATCCCGGATCTCGCCGAGGTTGCCAATCGCAGCAGTGGCCCGAAACGACGGATCTACCATGCACTCTCGCTCGGCTGGACGGGCGCGGACCGGCAATGGCAGGCGTTGGAGCGGGCGATGAAACTGATGGCTATCCTGATTCTCGCGATCGCCGTGTCGGTCCACTCGGTCGTGGCGTACGACTTTTCGATGTCGGTCACTCCGACCTGGCACAGCACGATCTTCGCCCCGTACTTCGTCGTCGGGGCGATCTTCAGTGGTATCGCGGCGCTGGTACTGGTGATGGCGGTCCTCCGGAAGACACTGCGGCTTGAGGACTACCTGCGTGAAATGCACTTCGTGAATCTGGGCAAGCTCCTGCTGCTCATGAGCCTGGTATGGTTCTACTTCACATTTTCCGAGCACCTGACCATGTGGTACGGAAACCTCACTCGCGAGATGAGCGTGTTCCACGCCCGGGAACACGGACTCTACGGATTCCTGTTCTGGACAATGGTGGTGTGCAACTTCGCAGTCCCGCTCGTCCTGATCGGCATCCCCAAGCTGAGGAACATCACGTCCGTGGCAACCTGCAGCATCAGCGTCCTGCTGGGAATGTGGCTGGAACGGTTTCTGATCGTGATTCCGGCCCTGTCGACGCCTGCGCTGCCGGCCAGTTGGGGCAGCTACGCCCCCAGTTGGGTCGAGCTTTCGATCATGGCCGGGACCTTCGCCGCGATGGCACTGCTCTACCTGCTGTTCGTGAAGGCGTTTCCGATCATCGCCATATGGGAATATGACGAACGCATACGTATACGCTAGGTTCGCACGGGACGAGTCGGCTGCGGCGGCCATCGGGGTCCTTGAACGTCACGGAGTGTCGAAGAGCGCAATGGAACTCTATTCGCGCCGCCCGGTGGAGGTGGACCCACCACCGCTTCCGCGGAGAAGCCGAATGTCGTTGGGAGCCGTCCTCGGAGCGATCGTGGCAGGGGTGGCGGTGACCGCCGTCATGTTCCGCATCCAGCTCTCGTATCCACTGGTAACCGGCGGGATGCCGATCACCTCGGTGTGGGCAACGGCCGTGGTGACATTCGAAGCAACGATGGCAGGCGCCGTGCTGGCAACGCTGCTGCTGATGCTCCGGGAGTCTGGCCTGTTGGGCGCACGCAGCCGCGCACCGCTCCCGGAAATCCCGGACGAGGGCGTGATGCTCCAAGTCGACTGCACGGACGGTTCGGGAGAGGACTCCATTCGTGGGCACCTGATCAGGGCTGGCGCCACCTGGGTTGGCACGGCGGCGCAGGCACCCGCCGGCGATGGCTGAATGAGACGGGTGGACAGGGTCTCAACGGCCCCAAAATCGACGCGAAAGGAAAGATCCGTGTTCTTGCGGGACAAATCGGCCGTGCATATGTTATGCTAGAAGTGTTGGGAGGGGATACCCCATCCACATCCACCCCCCTCCCGACTGAGCCGCGCGGCTCCACGGAAGGCCCGGCACCCTCCATATTCCGGGCCTTCCGACCACCGCGAAGCGGCTCTGTCACCAGACCGCCCAGAGTTGGGCCTGCATTAGCCCGACCTTTCATTGCGTCCGTCGATACGGCCACGGATTGATCGACGGAGTTTCCTGTGGCAAGCGGGGACAGGGCTCAGGGCTCGCAACAACGACCGGCACCACGATTCCCTTACTCAGGGTTTCAGGATCCCGGAACACGGTGACTGTGCAGGCTGAGTCCTTTAAGCGGCCAACAGGGTGAAGAATCGACCCGTACGGTGTTCACGGGCGCCCGACATCGATAGGCGGCGAAACTGGCGCGAGGGAACAATGCGGAAGCGCTGCGACGGCAGGCCGGCGATAATCGGGGCTTGCTGCGGTTGGGCCGCTGTCCCGCGGTGAAAATGCTGGGGTCGAAGGTACGCGAGCCGGGTGGACCTCCGCTGCTGTGCCAGTAAAGGGATCTGGACCTGAGACTTGAGCATGCAGCGGGGATCTGCATGTGCCGTTTGCCAGTTTCAGACATCCTGACCTCGAGGGTAAGATTGTGAACCCGTGCTAGCGGTATGGTGTCGGCTGCGAAGGGCGCCTTGAGGTCGAGGCGGGGCTACTGGCCCTGTGCCGTCGCGGCACAGTCGGCCATCCTGCGCAGGATGAGCGGTTTGCAGGGCAGCCAGCGCCTGATCCGCTATTGAGGTGCACGACAGGGATGTGCCGGGACAGTGCCCTGCGTTGCCGTTGGACTGCACACGCTGGGCGACCCGATCGGGACGGCCGTACGAAGGGAGAGTGGCAGCGTGGTCGCAGGAGCGCTCAGCCTGATTTCGGGTTCACGATCTTATCTGAAATTCATATCTCCTGCCAAGCCCTCGGATCCACCGAAAGCCTTGTATTTCAATGGTTTTCAGGCTACGATGGGCCTATGACCTGCCCCCGAGGTCAGGATGTCTGAGCCTGAGCAAGGCGCGGGGATGCTGGACCACCTCACCTCCCCAGGATCGGGGTCTTGCACGCAGCCTTCTGGATGTAGCGTTTACTGGATTGCATCAAGTTCGGCTACGGGCTGGAGCACTGCCGTTGGCTGTATGTGGCGGAGTGCGCACTAGCGCCAGCCCGGCGGGAACTGGCACATGATCTTGGCCGATGCCCGTCGCACAGCCAAGTCCATCGATCCAAAAATCACCGAGTGACCCAACACGAGCACACACTCCGTGAAAGACCGTCGAACAACCATAGTTCTGTCCGCTGTGGCGTCTCCGAAGCTACAGCAGATGCCGCACAAGGGGCAGTCCGCCCTCACATCTCCCGCAGGGACAACCGCTCCTTGAGCAGACCGGAAAGCTGCTGCACCAAACCGCGGTCGGACATCGCGAGGTTCCTCGTCTCCTTCTCCGCCGACATGTGATCGTACAATTCCGCATAACCGTCCTCATGCAGGATGAGCCGGTGCGTGCTCGTCCGAATCGTGGCAGCGTCCGGACGGTAGGAAACGGCGAAGCGACCACCGGCACTCGGGTCGTCCAGTTGGGGGCTCAACGAGACACCGTGCACGAAATCCGGCTTCGGCAGGCCGACAAGGTCGCATAGCGTTGGGAATAGGTCCAGAGTCTCCACGGTCGCATCCGTGGGCACACCAGGCTGCACCAGACCCGCATGCGAAATGATGAGCGGTGAGCGCAGCGCTTCTTCGAACAGGGTGTGCTTGCCCCACACGGCGTGTTCACCCAAGTGCCAGCCATGATCGCCCCACAGGATCACGATCGTGTTCTCGGCAGCGCCTGTCTCCTGCAACCGTTCGAGCAGACGCCCGACCTGCGCATCCGCATAGCTCACGCAAGCGGCGTAGTGCCTGCGAACCTCCGTCGCGAAGTCCTGGTCCCCGTCCGGATCGCGGCCCCAGAGATTGTACTTGCGAAACTCGTTCGACGCATGCCATGTCGTCCTGCCCGCCGGCCTGTCCGCATGAGGAATCGGGGGCAGGGAAATCCCATCGTACGGCTGCATGTATCGCTGCGGGGCACCGAATGGCAAATGCGGACGCAGAATCCCGACAGCCAGAAAGAAGGGATTTTCCGCGTCGGTTGCCAACAGATCCATCTGTCGCAGTGCTTCCTCAACCGAGGCTCCATCGGGATAGATCGAGTCCGGGCCGTCCAGAGACTGGAACACGTCCATGTCCTTCGCCCTCCCACGGATTTCCCCATGGGCAAGGCCATGCATCCATCCCCGGGGATGTTGCCAGGGACCGGCTGGCAGCAGGTGTCGATCCCAGGAGTTCGGCATTTCGGGTTGGCCGGAATCGTTCCAGTCCGCACCGCCCAGTCCACCCGGATGGTGGGAGACCTTGCCCACCGCAACCGTTGCGTAGCCATGCTCCCGGAACCATGCCGGCATGCTGGGAGGCACCGATTGCGGATCGTTGCCCATCCGCGCGGAGCGCTGGAACAGCGCTGCGTTCCCTGCTGCGCCGTAGCGACCGGTGAGCAGCGTGAACCGGGATGCACCACAGGTCGGTGCCTGCACGTAGTGGCTCCGGAAACTCCGGCCCGATGCGGCCAGCCGATCGATGTGTGGCGAGTGGATGTAGGAAACGCCGAAGGATGCCAGTTCGGGGCGCAGGTCATCGACGGCAATCAGCAGGATGTTGGGCCGTCGCTCCTCCGCTGTCCGTTCCGGTCCGGCCGAGCACGAGAGTGCAAGCGCTGCGGTGATCCAGGCGATATGCGGTCGGGACGAATCACTTCGCGACATGGGGTTGCATCCTCCCGCGCAGCGTCTCCAACGGACCGGCGTGCTGCGCCGACCCGGCAAGGTTGGTCCATTCGTGCGGGTCGCTCGCATGGTCGTAGAGTTCTTCGGAGCCGTCCGCATAACGGATATAGCGCCAGCGGTCGGTTCGAAGCGAGCCGTTGCCGGGATTGAACATCGTCACGACGGCGCGCCCGGTGGCTCGCGCGGGGTCGCGCAGCAGCGGGACCAGCGACTCGCCATCGAGTGTCGCCGGTGGCGCAAGGCCGGAGAGCTCGGCCAGGGTCGGATAGATGTCGATCAGGCTGACGGGCTGGTGGGTGGTGGCACCAGTTGCGAACGCGTCCGTCTTTCGGGACGCTGGCACGATCATCAGTGGCACCCTGGTGGACCGTTCCCAGCCGGTCCATTTGCCCCAGTGTTCCTTCTCGCCAAGATGCCAGCCGTGATCGGACCACAGCACGATCACCGTGTTGTCCGCTGCGGGGGAGTGATCCAGTGCATCGAGAAGCCGACCGATCTCGTGGTCGACGTAGGACACGCTGGCAAGGTACGCCTCCACGGCCGCAGTCCATTGCCCGTACCTGATGACCGTCGAGTGACGGCCGGCGGTGACCGGCTCGCGGGCCCACTTCGTTGCTGATGCACCGAGGTCTTCCAGATCGTCCGGACGGACGACGGGGAGTTGGCCGGGGGCCTGCTCGAACCGATCGAAGAACCGCCTTGGAGCCCACAGTGGAATATGAGGCCGGTAATAGCCGACCGCCAGGAAGAAGGGCTCGGAACGCTCACGGCGGATCTCTCCGATCGCCCAGTTCGTGATCTGCGTGTCCCCGAAATCCTCATCGGGAACATCGAAGGGACCCCAATCGAACGACTCGCCGGCCGGCTGGTCGGGCCGTCGGTCGGACGGCATGCGGTTGAGGGGCAGCACGACCTCGCGCCCCAAGCTGTCGCGGGTGAGGTGGCGAGGACGGCCGGTTCGCTTCGTCGGCAGTTCCTCGGGGGTGTAGTCGACGGCCTCGCGGGACAACGGACTCCACCGCTGCTCGACCGAGAAGTACTGATCGAAGAGGTTCCTGCCCCCCGAATGCAGGAGCTTGCCGGTGCCGAGGACGGTGTACCCGGCCTCCCGGAACATCGTCGGCAGCAGGCGGGCGTCGGGCAGGGTCCGGTCCAAACGCTGCGCGGAACTGTTCTCCCAGACACCGTTCGACTGGGGCATGAGTCCACTGAAGAGCGCCGCCCGGGACGGATTGCAGGCTGGCGCGGCACAGTGGGCGTTCGTGAACAGCAGCCCGCGAGCCGCGAGCCGGTCCATGTGGGGCGTCATGGCCTGCGGGTGGCCGCCCAGACACCCGATCCAGTCGTTCAGGTCGTCGACCGCGATCATCAGGACATTGGGTGGCTCCGTGACCGGATTCCGGTCCGACGAGCAGCTCGGGAGGAGCATGCCGACCGCTACAAGGAGGGACCACAGCGCGTCGCGGGTTCCGAAGCTCTCCGGCATGGGAATGGCGGCCCGTTGAGGGTACCGGACAGCGACAGTGTAGCAGTGGACGCGCGAACGCAGCAGGCGTGAGTGGGTGAAGGAACGGAGGACATCGTCATGCAGGGCGGCTGGGCGGGTCTCTGGGATCACAGGCAGTGCGCCGATGTCAGGCCGCTGCATGCCGATTGGTCGAGACGCGGGACGCGAACTGCCGCCCGATCGGCAACGGATCGCGTCGCACACCCGGTCATCTTCGACCACGACCACAGGAGTTCGGCGCTGGTCGTGCCGGAGGCTCCGAGGGGGGGGGGGATTTCGACACGCCCAAGGTCCGGCACGAGCAGTGACGGCAGGGAATCCGGGGAGAACCCCGTGTCGGTCTTCGTGCGGGATCATGTGCATACGAGTGTCAAGGACACCCGTAGAGGACACCTACCATGTGCAGGGAGCCTTGTCGACTGCAAGTCCTAGACGGCCGGCCGGTGCCCCGGCCAGCATTCCGTCAGCGGCCAGAAGAAAGGGGGAGCGGATTGCCCGCTCCCCCCGGCTGTTCGTGCGTTGACCCCAGCAACTGCCTCGGTTACGGAAGGTCCGCTCCGAAGGCACCCCGGATGTTGAAGTTCTGCGGAGTACCTCCGGTATCCTTGGTGCCGATCTTGGAAGTGCCGCCCGCGTCATCACGAGCCAATTCCCACAATCCCATCACGGCCAGCGGACCGTCCGGGGAATGGCCCAGGAAGTCGACCTCAAGGAGCTCCATAGCGATCCCGCCGGAGCCGAAACCGGCGGCCCTTCCAGGTGTTTGGACCCAGACAAAGGGTGCGATCGACGAATCCCGGTAGTAGACGCCTAGGTTGGCGAAGCCCCCGCTACTATATCTCACCCTATGGTCGTTGTCGGCGGGGTTACCGAAGGCCAAGGCCGCGCTGTTGGATGTCATGACGTTTAATTGTCGCGTGACGAGCCGCCGGACTGGCTTGTTGTCATAGTGCAGCCAGTCCCCCGTGCTGAGGTTTCGCAGGTCTTCGAACACCACCGTGGCGTACCCTCCGACCGACAGGGGGGTGTTAGGTCTGACGGTGTCAATGTTCTTGACTTTCTCCGTCGCATCGAACCACCTCACTTCCACGCTCACCTCGCCCTCGAAGGGTATGGAGTCGTTCACGTACGCCACCGTCTTGCCGGTGTAGGTCGCGCTGGCGTCCAGTGGCAGCCTCACACCCCGCGCCGTGGCCGTGGCCGCAGGCAGCGGACTCCAAGCGAATAGTTCCGACCCTCTCGCTTTCGTTAAACCGGCGACTATGGTCGGTTCGGTGTAGGTGAAGTTCTGCCAGTTCTCGGCGCGCAGTGCGTTCTTGCTGTGCCGCGCCCGCCACGCCCCGAAGCGGGTGAAGTCCGTGGTCCCGCTGAACGCCTTGACCTGCCAGGGCAACTGGCCGAACATTTCGCCCGGCGTCGTGTTCTCGATCACCTTGGCATTGAAGAGCTCGTTGGCCTCGATGGTGTCGTCGCCGTCACCGACATGCGCCTCCAGGAACGACTTCTCCTCGTCGTCCTTGTCCACCACGAAGATCCCGTCACTGCCCGGGTCGAAGGCAGCCTCGAAGCTATCCTTCGAACTCAGCGCCTCGATGACGGCGTCGAGCCGGTCCAGCACGTCGGCCGGCGCCGGGGTCTCCGAACCGCCATTGACCTTCGTCGGCAGCTGATCGGCCCAGGTACCGTTGATCCGGGTGGTCCTCACCGTCGCGTCGGAGGAACTCTGGGGATCCCAGAAGATCTCCTGCAGGAGAACCTGCTGCGCGTCGATCCACTCCTCGTTGATCTCGTCCGTGAGGCCGCCGATCGTGCGCAGCCCGGCGATCTTGTCCCGGTGTCCCTGCAGCAGTTGCCGCGTGGCCTGCACGTGGGTCTGCGGACTGTTCACGTTGACTTCCCCCACGCCTTCCTTGTCGAGCAGTGCCGCGAGCTGGATCTCCACGTTCTGGATCGCGTCGCGATACTTCGTCCCCGTGCCGGCGTTCGGCCAGGACGGATTTCCGGCTGCATCGGTACCCGTCCAGGTCCATCTCTGGATGGTCGGCTTGGTCTTCAGCATCCCGTCCTCGATGACCGTCGAGCCTTTGTTGCTGACCACCACGGTCTTCGCTTGCGTGCCGTCGTCCAGCACCCGCGGCCGCACCGGTTCGTCCGCGACCCGCGCGGCCCCGAAGCCGCCCGCGAGGTAGCTGCTCTCGGCGGTGGCGGCCTCCCTGGCGTCCGTGTCGGCACTACCGTCGGTCTTTTTCGCATTCACGTCACTTCCGACCGACCAGACACCGACCACCTCGCTGCCCGCATCCGGCGCCGTGTTGCCACCCAGCAGACGGCCCTTGAACGTGCTCTCCACCTCCTGCGGACGATAGACGCCCGCCCGCAGCCCGAAATCGATCGTCGCCTTGCTGAGGGTTCCGCTCATCCAGTCGCCCGACGCCCGCAGGTCCTGGGTCGGCAGCACGATGGTGTCCACGTCCCCGAACAGGTACTCCCACGCGTCGCCTTCCGTCGTCATCAGGTTCGAGATCAACCCGTTCACCTTCGACGACGTGAAGTTGATGCTGATCTCGATGTCCCCCTCATACTGCTTGCCGGCTCCGCTCACCGCCAGCGTCGCGCCCTCGTACCGCGCCACTCCCTTCGTCTGCACGAGCCGGGACCGGACCGTCTCCGCCGTCACACCGAACGCGAACGCTCCCTGTTCCCCCATCTTCTTCGGGGTGGCGGTGGCGCTGGCATCGTAGTACTTCGCGCTCATCGTCGCGTCCGTCCGCTTCTTCCGCGTGATCGTCCCGAACCGCGTGTTCCCGAGCATGCCGTACGTCACCGTCGATTCCGTCTCCGTCGCCGCGAAGATCTTCGCTGCATCGTCCGCATCCGCTCCGGAATCCTTCAGTGCACCGTCGTCCCCCAGCGCCGTCTCCATCGCGTCCGCGCTCGACAGCGCCGCGATCAGGTCGTCGATTTCGTCCAGTGCCTTGTCGTCATCCGGACCGTCCGTCAGATCGCTGAAACTGCTCGTCCCGAACACCTTCATCAACTCGCTCTTGACATTTGTCCTCGCGTTGTCGCTGTCGGCGATGCCCCACAGCCGGTCCACCTGATCGTCCCGCTCCTGGTCCGTGTCGAACACGTCCAGCACCGACACGATCTTCTCGCGGATCTCCATCAGCTTCATGCGCGCTTCCGCCACGAAGTTCTTCCCCTTCGTCTGCGACACTCCGTCGCCCAGCAGATCGGCGAACGAATAGTTCTCATCCGCCACCACCAGCGCCGTGCTGGCCTCGTTCCGCAACGATGTGGACGTGTCGTCCCCCCGTATCGACGGGTGCGCACTCAGCCCGTCCGTCCTGTACCGGGTCTGGCTGTCGATCGTCACCTTGTCCAGACGGAGGCCCACCAGCATCCCGTCCTCCATCCGCACCCGGTAGCTCTCCCCGCTCTCCAGACTGATGTCACCCATGCCGTTGGGCGACAGCAGCGCTCCCTCCACGTCCCAGCCCTCACCGTCCTCGCGCATCACCGCCATCAGTCCGCCCGTACCGTCGATCTCCATGCTTTCCGGCTGGTACTCCGCCATCCACACCCCATCGGTCAGCGTCACGGTGTAGACGTTCCCGTTCCCGGCGGTGACCTCACCGCCACTCAGGAACATCTCCCCGTCCCGCGTGTAGGTGCCGTCTTCGTCCCGCACCAGTGTCACCGTCGTCCCGCTCGTGCCCAGCGTTACCATCGTCTCCGGCGCGTCATGCATGGCCATCCACATCCCGTCCGCGTTCATGCTCAGCGTGTACTGGTTGCCGTTCTCCGCGGTCACCATCGTCACCCCGTCCTCGACCCGCATCTCCCCCAGCCAGTAACTGCGGTCCTCCGCCCTGGTCAGCGTCACCGTCTCCCCCGACGCTCCCAGCATCACGTTGACCACCACTTCCACGTACGTCGCCGTCCAGTTCCCCTCACCGTCGTCCATCAGCGTGTAGCTGTTGCCACCCACCATGAACGTGGCTCCGTCGGTCAGCGTCTCCGGCTCCCCCGTCAGCGGGCTCACCACCGTCCAGCTGCCGTCTTCCGCCTGCATGGTCTCCAGCGTCACCCCCAGACCGCCCACCGTCACCGTCCCCGTCATCGGCTGGTAGTCCGCCATCCACATCCCGTCCTCCCCCATCATCAACCGGTACCGGTTGCCGTTCGACGCCATGGCCAGCGTCACGCCACTCTCGACGACCATGTCGCCCAGCCAGTAGCTGCCGTCCTCCGCCTTGCGCACCGACACCGTCTCGCCCGACATCCCCAGCATCACATCGACCACCATCTCCGTATACGCGGCCATCCACATCCCGTCCTCCCCCATCGTCAGCGTGTAAGTGTTGCCGTTCCCGGCCATTGCGGTAGTCTCCCCGCTCGTGACCGCCATCTCGTCCAGCCAGTAACTGCCGTCCTCCCCCTTCTCGAGCGTCACCGTATCGCCCGACAGACCCAGCATCACCTGGATCATCGGCGCCCGGTAGCTGGCCGTCCACGTGATCGCTCCGTCATCGTCCGTCGCGATCAGCAGCACGTACTCGTTGCCGTTCTCCGCCGTATGGATCGTCTGTCCACTCTGGACCGCCATCTCCCCGATCCAGTAACTGCCGTCCTCGGCTCGGGTGATCGTCACCGTCTCCTCGGTCAGGCCCAGCTGGACCATGATCTCGTGCGCGTCGAACTGCGCCGTCCAAGTGCCGTCCGCCAGCGTCAACGTGTACCGCGATCCGTTCCCCGCCGTCACGTTCCCACCGCTCTCGAACGCTTCCCCGTTCAGCGTGAAACCCCCGCTCTCCGTCGTCAGCAGCGTCACCCTCTCCCCGCTCGCCCCCAATGTCACCTCCAACGCCTGCGGCTGAAACGGTGCCGGTACCGGTGGGGGCGCCGGCGCGGCGTTGCCCTGAACTGGTTCAGCGCCTCCACAGCCGGCCATCCCGATTGCCAGAATCGCGATTAAGAGGATCGGCATTCTACCGCTCCCCTCCCGAAGTTTCTTCTCTCGGTGCTGCATGCTCGTGTTCTCCCTCTTTTTCCTGTGGACTTCTGAACGATAATGTGCTCGTTTGCCCGGTCTAGCAGTGCTCGCTACCCTGACCTGATACAAACGCAGATGTTGATGGTATCAACTCCGGCGAATGTATGTCAACTGCCGAATATCGTTGCCAGTTCCAGGCACAGAATTCGGTCCCGATGACGCGTACAGCGGTCGGCAGGTTCGCCCCTGTGCGCAGGAGTTGACAGCGCGGCCACGCGGCGTCCGTACAGGACCGCCGGCTCACGACATGGTGCGGCTCATGAGCGGATATCGACTGGACCGCTGTATCGGCATCGGACGGTTCCAAGACAAGGACATCGTGGCTGACTTCCCGAGCGGGGGGCTGAACCGACCGACGGGGAGGTCGGGATCTGGCCGACGGCCATCGCGGAGATGGAGGTGCACGACCAGCAAGCACGTGGAAGCCCGGCTATCGACCGGCGGCCGGGAAGAAGACCGACTGCTCTTCCGGGCGGCACCGAATCGGCCACCGCCCTTGGCCGTTCGCGACCGCAACATCGCCGTTCCGGCCGCTCCCCGTTGCGAGGAGCACATCGTCGGAGTCTTGGTCTGGCCCGCTGTCGTGGTGCCCAGGCAGGAGGAGACACCGGCACCTGGCCGTGCACCCGGCAGACCGCGGGCGGACCGACTGCATCGGAACGGTCCGGGTTCTCCAGTCATGCGAAACTGCAACCGTGCCGAACGAAACGTCCCCACCGCATGGCTCGAGTTCCTCGATCGAGGAACTCGAACGCCAGATCGCCGACCTCACGGAGCAAGTCAATGCAATGCGCCGAAACGCCGTGGCCCGAGAGGTCCCGGACTACACGTTGCAGACCCTGTCGGGCGAGGTGCGCCTGAGCGAGATCTTCGCCGGCCATGAAATGCTGCTGGCGATCCACAACATGGGCCAGCGCTGCCGTTACTGCACGCTCTGGGCAGACGGCATCAACGGGTTCCTGCCGCATCTGGAATCCGTGATGGGCGTGGCACTGCTGTCCAAGGATCCGCCGGACGAACAGCGGCTCTTTGCCAACTCGCGCGGCTGGCGCTTCCGGCTGGCATCACATGGAGGCGGCCCGTATATCCGCGAGCAGACGACGATGCAGGGACAGGACAACATGCCCGGAGCGGTTCTCTACGAACGCCAGCAGGGCAGGATACTCCGCAAGAACGCAGTGGTCTTCGGCCCGGGCGACATGTTCTGCTCGGCTTGGAACATCCTGGCCATGGCCGGGCTCGGCGGCGAGAACTGGACCCCCCAATTCTCGTACTGGCAGATGCCGACAGCGCTGGAAGACGGCGGCTCCAACGTGCTGGTGCCGCTCCAGGAAGACTGACCTCCCGCTCTTTGCTTCCGGCCACCGGTACGTGATTCCCGAGTCCGCCTACAGACGGGTTCGGCCGCGCAAAGGTCGCGTGACGGCCGCGAGACAGGCACTCGACCGATTGCTCCGGCGCGATCCGCAATGCAGTTCAAGCGGAAGAGTAGTAGTGCACCACGGCCGCCCCGATGCCGAAGAGGGCCAGCAAGCACGACCAGAGAACACCCCAGGTCAAACGGTCCCGGCCACACCACGCTACCAGTGCACAGGTCACGGCATGCATGGTACCGAGCGCGAGGACCTGGGACGCGATCATGTAGCCGCCCATCAGCCGGTTGGACGAGTACCATTCCTGCAGCGAGGCAGTCGTCGACGGCGTGCGGAATCCGTAGTACGGATTCGGAGGCACCCAGCCTGCTAGCATGGGCACGGCAACCAGGACGATCGTGACCGCCACGACCTCCGGATGGTGCTGCCAGCCATGAAGCCGCCTTCGCAGCGAGTTGAGGCTCATGCGCCGATGTTACCCCTGATTCCCGACATCGGTCGCGATTCGGGCAACGCCCGATCATCCGGGACCGACGGAGTGCAGCCTACTCCTGCGCTTCCCTCGCTCGCTGCTCGAACACCGCCCGCGCTTCACGGAATTGCGCCAGCACATGCTCGCGCTCCCGTTCGGATCGCCAGCCGGCGTGCCGGTCTGCCTGCTCGGTGATGTCGTCGATCCAGCGGATGAAGTACCTCGCGTCCTCGCGTGATCGGATCGGCTGTTCTCCACAGTACACGTAGACAGGCCCCGTTTCGCCATGAAGGTGCGTGTCATCGATGGGCAGCACGGGCTTGTCGCTCAGGGCGCGAAGCGTGTACCAGCCGCTGCGCTCGACCTGCATCCGTTTCTGCACCGAACCGACATGTCCTCCGCTCCGCAGCGGAATGTCCTCGATCACCTCGCCGTTGCGAATCAGTTCGAGCCGGTCCACCGGAAACGCCGTTTCCATCCGCGCCTCCACCTCGACGGATCCGCCGACAGCCGGAAGCCGAACGGTGCCGCCGGGGATCTCGCCGTTGATCGATAGCTGGAGGAGCGGACCGTTCGTCACGAATGTTCGGCCATCCCGAACCGCATCGACCCAACGATCCCAGGTGAGGCGGTCCGCGAGATACGCATACATCCTTGCCGCCCCGATGACCGGCGTACGATGGAGTCCGGTGATGGAATCCTCCCCGCCCGAAGCCGTTACCCGGAACCCGCAGTTCAGCGCGCGGTGCCAGACGCGAGTGGTGTGCCGGGCCTGGGCGGCACTGGTCATCACTTCCAGGTAAGCCAGCGTTCCCAACGCGAGGTCCACGGGAAATCCGCGTGCATTCGCATATCCGACCTGCGACGGCTCGCTGGAGAACGGGTGCACGTACCCTCCCAGTGCCCCCTGCTCGCGTGCCATTCGGAAGATGTCGGTATTGCTGGGATACAGACTCTCGATGGCCGTGCCTTCATAGCCCGTGGTGTAGGGAGACAGCAGGTGGTCGTTGAGGTTGATCAGATTGATGTGCCCGTAGAACGGTGGGCGATACTCCTGGCCCCACGCCAGGATCCGGTCGCGCGTCGATCGCGTCTCGTCGAAGGGGCCGTTGAAGTACTGGTGATCGAAAATGCGGTTGTCCTTGTTCGCGATCTTCTCGCCAACCACGTCGAGGTCCTCGGCGGCGGCCATGAACATCAGGTTCTCCGGCGAATTGTGCAGGTTTCCGGCGTAGTTCATGTGCACGTGGTCGCTGCCGCTGAACCAGCCCTTCGACTTGTAGTCGGTGAAACGCTCCAGTCGCAGCCGCAGCGAAACCACCGCTCCCGCTTCCACCACTGCTCTCGCGCGGACAGGCTCCCGCTCGAAGCCCTTCATGGCCAGAATCGAGACTTCACCTGCGGGCAGATCCAGGGAAAACTCGCCCTTGGTGTGGAATAGGTCCAGGTGAAGGGCGCGGGACGCGACCCTCTGGTACGACCCGGTCGGGGCATAGGCCTTGCCGTCCGACGCCCGCAGGAAAATCCGCGCTTCGGTCGGCTGTCCGGTCTCCGCATCAAGGATCGAGACCTTGAGTGTGCCGTGCGGACCCCGGTAGACCCGCCTGCGGACCCGAATCTCACGGTCCGCTCCGCCGAACGTCTTGAGCAGTCGCAGGGTCGAGACGCCGTCCCGGTTCGACACGTACACGATCCACTCGCCGTCCGGCGACCAGCGCGGCTCGAAGTGGTCCCACTCGCCGAAGGTCAGCTGGTACGGCTCGCCTCCCTCGACGGGGAGCACGTACAGGTTGTTGTACTGGCTGCCCCGGTGGGAACTGTAGACGATCCGTGTGCCATCTGGCGACCACTGCGGACGGGTCCGGTACAACGTCTCCTCGCGAAGGATCTGCGTGGCGCTCGCCATGGCATCCGGGCCGACCGGAGCTCGCCAGATGGCTCCCGAACCCAACGGAATGCCGCGGTTCGAAACGAAGATCATCTCCATGCCGCGCGGTGCCACCGTCGGCTGGATGTGAATGTCCTGACGGCCGAAGTAGAGCCGCGAATTCCGATAGGCGTTGTCCTCTGTCAGGCGAACGGGTTGGCCGGCGACGCCGTTCGCCAGCGGCAGCGAATACAGGTTGTACCAGCCGTCCGGCTCGGTCGATACATGCAGCAGGCCCGACCCGTCCGGAAGCCAGACAGGGTCCAGGTTCAGCTGCTGCCCGCGCGTGAGCGCGGTACTCTCCCCGGTCGTGGTGTCGAGCAGCATCAGGTTGATGCTGCCGTACTGGTCATCGGCCGTGTACGCGATCCAACGCCCGTCAGGTGACCACGCCGGCGACGAGTCATAGGTCGGACCAGCGGTCAGTTGATGAGCAACATCCTCGTCGATGCGCATTTTCCAGATCGCGCCAGCCATGCTGAAGGCAATCGACCCGCCGTCCGGCGAAAAGCACGGACGCCAGGGCGTACTGGCGACCGGAGGCAGGTAATAGTTGTGCATGTAGTCGCCGCCGGATCGAGCTCCGGGATAGGGATCGAACACGTCGGCTTCGCTCGTGACGGGGAAACGGGCATGGTCTCGCTGGCCCCACGAGGGTGCCAAGCTCCCCGCAAGGATTGCCAGCAGGACGGCGGCGGTCAGACAGGTTCTCGGTCTCGCGACTCTCACTCCGGGCAGCTCCTGTGCAACAGTGTCGCGCAGGTTCGGACCGAACAGGATCTGCAACCGAGTCCGGAATGCCGTGAGCAGCAGGTATCCGACCTACTCCGAACTGCCGCTCAATGGCCCAGTGTCCTGTCAGGGGCAGCATTGCTGGTTGAGTGTGTCTCACGACGGAGAATCCCGGACCCCCAACGTCCCACAGGGCTCCCGTTTCTCGGTCTGGTCCCGCCACAACGAACCCAGGGAACTGACCTCCACCACCATGTCCGGCAGCTTGCCTTCCTCCCACAGCAGGCACGTTTACCGCCGCCGGTCCGCCACCCTCAGCACCACCATCACGTCCGGTGCCACCGACTGGGTGTTGTCTTGCTCCTTGTAGTACAGCCGCAGATCCCACGTCACGTAGACATCGTCGTGCTGTCGACTAGGGCGCCCTCGGAACACTGCCGCTCCAGCGGGAACCGCAACCGGCAGAATCCCCGCACTTGGCACTCACCCGGCGGGGCCTGGACCGCCGCGCCACGAGCATCCTGCCCGTCGGTGCACTGCATCCTGCCCGCCCGTGCCCCCTCAGGGCACGCGCCTGGCTTCTTGGCAGGAACCTCCACCAGTCCCGCACGCTGTCTACAGGCTCCGCTCTGCGACGGGTCTCTGCACTCCCACCAAGCACCCTGAGCGGATCCCGCATCCCCTCGCCAATCTCCGCCGCCGGCTCCCCAGCGTGACATTCCCAATTAGTCCCATGTCCAGAACTCTAAGCCTGCTAGGAGGAACGGCCAGAGACTGCGCTACCACTCCTGTCATGGGGGCGCGATCTCCCACAATGATTGTTTGCTATTTATACCTGAATTAGCTTGCCCTTAGAGCAACTATTCCAAATCCCTAATAGCCGGCCATCACCCGCCTCGTGGTGCCGTGCTCCCAGTTGATGACGTCACATCTATAGACCGACATCGGGTCGCCGTCGCTATCGTCTTCAAAGACCACTGAGCTAGGACAATAGAGCTCCATGTCTTGGTCATCGAAGAGTTGTATGGACGGAATTCCTCGCATCCGAGCAGGATCCACCATCTGGTCGTCGGGAAACCTCTTGGCGCAATCTTCTTGAGCAATCAAATCGGAACTCTGTCCGCCCGTAGGCGTTTCAACCACATCCTTAGCTCCTCTTCTCGACCAACTAATGACCCCTCGTTGAATCGACCATGCACGGTATCTTCGGCAAAAAATCTCACTCTATCCGGCGAATCGATGTATATTTCAATGTCGACCCGGTTCATATGCCATTCCAACTGAATGTTGCCATGTATCCTGGGTACAATCGACGGTGGTGGAGTATCGAAGTCTAGCAAGCCCGCCAGTAACTCAAGTGCGAACATCGCATTCTGTGGAACAATTCGCTTTGCGGAACGCGAATCCCATCCCGGCGGATGGTTGATTAGATCGACCAATGCCCTGACGCTCGGGAGGAGCCAAATAGGCAACTCGCTGGCCGCACCGTCTTTCGAAACCGTCCAATGTGCATGTCCGCACAAGACCTGCGGGCAAGCCCTGGGTTTCGCAAGAACTGCGCCTGTCGCGGAAGACCTCTCCAGATTCGAAATGAGCGAGATTGATCTTGTCGAGAGAATTGAATCGGCGGACGCGCCATGCCGGTACTCACTCCACCACAACTCCTCAGGCATTAAGTCTCCTCCAAACTCGATGCATGTCGGTTGTCGTCATGTCCATGAATCCCTATACGATCCATTCCCTTCCCAAGTCAAGGAAGGCAAGAACCCGCCAATTTCTTCACCGATCGGGACTCGTCGATCCGTCAAGGTAAGCACAAGAATCGGGATTCGGGGTGCACCCTTCCATGCTGGCTCAAGGGAAACGTGGAGTCTTCCCAATGGGGAGGCCGAGCCACTTCTGATCGCGAACCTCTGCTCGATCCCGACATCTCCCACTTCAGGCAGGAGAGAATGTTCCCAAACAGCCCGATTTCCAAGAACTCTTCCAGTTTGTCCGTGTGTTTGCCATGCTTGACATGGCTCAATATAGTTGATGTATGTGGTTTCGCATTGGTTGATCACCATTTCGCCGAGCTTCTCAGCGTCTACGATCTGCTGGAGTCTGCCTACTTCTTCCTGAAAACTCGAACGGACGCGCTCATGGCGCGGGTAGGATGCTGATGCGTTTGCTGCTTTGCGGCAATTGCGCATGAATCTGCCTGCCTGAATCTGAACTAGTGTTGAACCGGTGCAACGGTTGGAACTGAAGCGAAAGGACGGTTTTCACAAGCGGTGAATCCTGGAAACTTGGCAAGTCTCTTGGCCTCATCTGACTAGCCATCATCCGACCTTCGTCACCCAAACCGATAGTAGTGTATCACGAATGGGTTCGGCGTGGCAACACATCAGACAGCAATCAGCAGGTCCATTTCTTGGTCCCGAGTGAGGGCGTATTCGAGGCCTTGAGTCGGGAGTTACGGTCGGGAGCAGGCAGCGGTCGGGGTTCCGGGGACGGGTCGGCTACGGCGCGCGCGATCGGTGGGGCGGTCGACCCACCACGGCCGCTCGGAGTGACACGGGGAGGCCGGGCGCCGGATGCGGCACCACGGCGAGGCGAGCAGGGGCGGCTGCGCGATCGGCTAATGGTGCGCGGCGACCAGCTGGTCCCAAAACCGACGTTCCTGCGCTCCGCAGGTCGCGCGCACCTGCACGGCCTGCAGATCCACTCTGTACCGCAGCCGAGATGGCGACGCCATGGCTCCACCCTGACAGATCCAGTACAAAATGTTCTGCCCCGTCCGACCCGTCGTTCCTGGCCTACTAACCCTGCCTCACACTCTCAACTACCCCCACTTCCCGACCAGAAGATCATCCTGGACCGGAAGGCCGCTTCCTCTACCTGCAATGTTGCGGTTGACGGATCCCCAGGAGGCGATCTGCCAGTTCCGTGAAGTCTCCGACCTCCAGGTCGGGCCGGAGATCCGAATCCTCGTACGGCAGTCCGTAGCGATTGACGTAGGCCCCCCGGTACCCGCATGACCGGGCTCCGAGGATGTCGAATGCATGTGCCGCCACCATCAGCATCTCACCGGGTTCACACCCGAGATCCGCAGCGGCCATGCGGTACACCGACGGATGAGGCTTGAACCGGCCCACCCGATCGACAGAGAGACTTCGGTGAAAGTCGGCCTTGATGCTGCCGCTGACGAGGTGATCCAGCAGCTGCTGATCCCCGTTGGAGAGCGCGACAAGCCGGTACCGGCCGGCGAGACGCAGTAGCCCCTCCTGGGCGTCAGGGAACGCCCGGAGTCGGTAGAACGTCTGCAACAGTTCCGCAATGCCGCTTTCATCGATATCCACGGCGCGGCGCCGGAGCGTATGGACAAGGGCCCGGCGGGCGGAATCGAGATAGCCGCGATGGCCGAGCATCAGGATGGTGTCCTGGTGCTGCTCCAGCCGCTGACGCTGACGCCAGTCGGCCCAGAACGCTGCCGGGTCGACATCCACCCGCATCGTCGCGAAGAGATCGCGGAGCGCAGGCACCAGACTGCCCGACAGATCCAGCACGGTGCCGAAGATGTCGAACGTCAGCACACGGATGCCCGCCAACCTGCTGTCCATCCCTTCGATGGTAGCGGACGGTACCGGAGCGCTGGCTCCCGCCCCTACTCGGGAGCATTCGTGAACGGCTTGCGGAACGACTCTCCCACGACCGCGCCTCTCACCGCCATGCCAAGCAGTCGCTCGCGGGTCTTGCGGGCCGCCACCGCCCACTGGCTCGACGCATCCAGTTCGAGATAGTGGTCCCAGTGCCGAATCGCCTCGAACACACGCCGCAGCCGGCTGTACACGAGGGCCAGGTTGTAGTGAGCATCAGCGTAATCCTGTTGCAGGCGCAAGGCTTCCTCGTAGTGATGCGCTGCCTCCTCAAGGCGATCGGTCGCGTCGCAGACATTGCCCAGGTTGTAGTGAGCGACCGCATAGTCGGGATGGATTCGCAGTGCCGCCATGTAACTGCTCTCGGCCAGCTGCAACTGGCCCTGCCGGAACTGCCGGGTGCCGATATTGACCCACGCTCCCGCTGCATCCGGGTTGCACTTGATCACCTGCCGGTAGGCATGAATCACCTCTTCGTCCGCAGCACCCGCCTGCTCCAGTCTCTGTGCCTGCTGGAACCAGAAGTCCTCCCCACCGCTTCCCGTGGTCACCGGATCGGCGGCCACAGGGGGCTCGAACGTCGCGACGGAGCACAGACTCCTGGCATCGAAATCGAACAGCAACTGCCCGGTCAGTGCCTCGAGCTTCTCCCCCGGCAGCCGAACCGCAATCCGTCGGCCGTCCGAGACGATCTTCAGTTCATCCAGCGGACTGGTGACGTTCGCAAGTCGTGTCCGGAGTTCATCGAGGGCTTCGCGGATGCGCTTGACCGGGATACGGCTCTCCCGCAGGCCCTGCAGCGTACGGAGAGAGATCAGATCCGCAAAGCTGTAGGTTTCCTTCGCCTTGGTCAGACCGCCACGCTCCCATGACCGCAGCCGGTTCTCGTTGATCCGCAGAATCCGGCGGATTTCAGCCCGCGTATAGGATTCGGAAGCCGCTTCGGACTTCACGCCGGGAGTATACCGCATGCGGCTCGTGTCCACCCGATCATTCCATGGTGACAGGCGCAAGGACCCGTCATTGCCGTCCCGCTGGCTGTTGTCGGAAGACCACCGCGAGCACCCCGCCCGTGCCGGACGCCACGAGCAGGGACAGGCCCTCGATCAGCAGCCCCAGGACGATCACCATCGTGAACACGCCGGGCTCCTCCAGAATGCGCAGCATCTCCGTGGCAACCGGCAGATCCTCGGTCCGCTCCCGGACCACCTCGAGAAAACGCTCCCTTCCGTATACGGCCACGGTTGACAACTGGAACAGGAACGAAGGCACGAAACAGAGCAGGCCGGTCAGCACCCCCACGCCACATCCCCGCCATCGGCTATTCACCGGCGGGGTCCGCTTCTCGAAGAGCCGCACCGCGAAGTAGCCGGCGCAGCCGGGCGCCAGGAAGGAGAGCAGCGCGAGCAGCGGACTGAGAGCTCCGAAGACGAACCGGACGAGCGTTGCGCCCAACGCCGGCAGGAACGCAGCCCGAAGATAGGCATCCTTGCCCGGCCCGGCTGGCTCATCGGTTGCCGTCAACGGGGTCGGGATCGAATCCGCCGCAACAGTCGGCTCGCCGATCCCGGGTATCAGGGGGCGACCGCAGCCCGGGCAGAAGGAGGCCGCGACCGGGAGCAGGCAGCCACATGTGCATCTGGAGTCCATCCAAGCAAGGTCACCGCCCAGTGCGAGACGGCCGACCACCCTTCAATTGTATTCCGCCGCCGCACGACAGGATCCTGCCGACAACCGTCCGGTCGCGCCGGTGCTAGCCCGCGCCGCGTCCGGAACGCCCGAACGATCTCCGGAACGCGGGAGCGAGACCTATTCCGCCGTGCGGATGATATGGAGGATCTTCGAACCGAACTTCCCCGCGATTCTGGCCCCGATTCCCGGAATGGACAGCAACTCGTCCTCGGTAGACGGCTTGATCTCCGCCAACGCCTCCAGCGACTGGTTCTGCAGAACCCGAAAGGCAGGCACGCCCTGTCGTTGGGCCTCGCTCTTTCTCCACGCTCGCAACGCCGAGCGGAGAAGTTCTTCCGATGCATCGGGAACCGGCATGTTGTCGAATCCCGTCTGCTTGCCCGGTGTCGATGGTGCCCTCCTGGTCGTGGCGGAAGAGGCTGCGGGCTTCTTGCCCGAACGCCGTTTCGGAGTCGCCGCCAGACCGGCGCCCTCTGCGGGCAGCCGGACAACGCTCTCGGGCTGCGAGATGTCTCTGCCCGCGGGGGTCAGACCGAGTCGGCGGAACTCGATCAGTTCGCCCGCCTTGTTGACGAAGGAATCGTTCTGGACCTGCCCGAGACCACCCCCGATCATGGCTTCGACCAGACGCTCGTAGGCCTTGCGCTCCATCCGCAGTGGCTCGGCCTCGTCCCGGAAGAGCTTCCCGACCGACTGCCAGTCGCGCTCCCGCAACGAGCGGAGCAGCGCCCGCAGGACCTTTCCCTCCATTGGCGTCGGCTCACGGAACGTCTTCACGCGACAACGGGAAGGCTCACACGAGTCGCACTGGCCGCACACCTTGAGGGAATCCTCCAGGTCCCCGAAATGCCGGACGAGGCGCAGCATGCGGCAATCCTGCGACCGCGTGAACTCCATCATCCTGTCGAGCTGCGCAATCCTGTGATCCCGCTGATGCGTGTAGCTGTCGATCCAGCGAGAATCGCCCCGGGTCGCATTCTCCTCCCCGTCAATGAGAAGCCCTCCGTGGACCCACAGCTTCTCGATCGCTTTCTCGAAATCACGCTCGTCGCCGTCGAAATGGCCGGACAGGGAGCCGACCGGTTGGGGGCGATCCCCCAGTGCGGCGAAGACCCGCGCCAGCTTCGCTGGCTCGGGATAGTCGCGGTCCAGGAAGAACTCATGCGTCTTGCGGTCCACCCACGCGTACAGCAGGACAGCCCTCGCCGGCAGCCCGTCGCGTCCGGCACGCCCGATTTCCTGGTAGTAGCCCTCGATCGATCCGGGCAACCCGGTATGTACCACCGTCCGTACGTCTGGCTTGTCGATTCCCATCCCGAACGCGATCGTCGCCACGATCACGTCCAGGTTCCCCTGCAGGAATGCAGTCTGCACGCGGTCCCGGTCGTCGGCAGGCAGCCCGGCGTGATAGACAGCGGCCCGCTGCTTTTCCTTAAGGACATCCGCCTGCTCCTCGGCCGCCTTGCGTGTTGGTGCATAGACGATGGCCGGACGCCGCGAGTCGTCCCCCAGCAGCCGCTGGAGGGCGGCCGTACGGAGACTCGGGACGAGTTCGACGACCTCGATCGCCAGGTTCTCGCGCCGGAAACCGTGGATCGAGCGGTCGCAGTCGGCCAGATTCAGCTGTTCGACGATGTCCTTCTGCACCGCCGCTGTCGCCGTCGCCGTCAGGGCGATGACAGGAGCGGGCCGCAAGGTCGGGAGCCGGTCGCGCAGCCGACGGTACTCCGGACGGAAGTCATGCCCCCACATCGAGATGCAGTGGGCCTCGTCAATCGCGACAAGTCCCGGCGTCCGCTTCGCGAGCAGTTCCGGGAATCCCGGCACCGCCAGCCGCTCCGGAGCGATGTAGAGAAAGTCGAGGTCGCCCGCCAGATACTCCTGGCAGACCCGTCGGGACTCCAGACGGTCCCGCCCGGAGTGAATCCTCTCCGCCCGGAAACCCTGCTGCCTGAGCTTGTCCGTCTGATCCTCCATCAGCGCGATCAGCGGGCTGATGACAAGCGTCATGCCACCGCGGGCGATGCCGGGAAGTTGATAGCAGAGGGACTTTCCGGCTCCGGTCGGCATCACCAGCAGAACATCGCGGCCGGCGATCACCGCCCGGCAGACATCTTCCTGGTGCGGCCGGAACTGCTCGTGGCCGAACCTCGTTCGAAGCAGGTCGTGGAGTTGTGCGGAATCGACGCTGACGGCCTGGGGGACGCGCAGACCGGTTTCCGGAGCCGGCGTACCGTTCAGAGCGGCGCTCGGCGAGAGCCGTGTCCGACGTGGCAGGGCCGGCCCTCCCGGAGCCGCCTGGGATGCCACCCTTGCCGCGTGTGATTCCTGCGCGGCCCTTCCATGCCCGGACGAAGGCTCGGCAGCATCGGGACCGCTGACCGGTTGCGAAGAAGCGGGCCTCTGGCGGGCCGCGGCAGCGGCCACCGGTCGCTCCACGGTCCGGTCGGACCCGCCACCCTGCCGGGAAGGCTCCCCGGAGCGCGGCCGCTCGGAATGTCCTTCGCCCTCTGCACGGTGGCTGCCAACGGAACCGCCATGAGCGTCACGGGCCACCGGCCTGGAAGATCCCGCCGAGCCATTGCCGGCAACGACTTCGCGGACGAAGTCCTCGATTCCACGCATGAAGTCCTCGAGAGTGCCACTGCCCCGCTCGATGGCCCGCAGCTTCGCCTCCCACTCACCGGTCATCGCCGGACTGCGGACACGAGGATCGACGATCTCGAGAAGCTGAATGCCCCTGTCGGTGGCTCGCAACTGTTTCTTCTGACGTGACGCGTACTCTCTCCGCAGCAGCATCTCGATGATCGAGGCACGGGTTGCCGGAGTGCCGATGCCCTTTTCCTTCATGGCTTCCGAGAGCTGCTGGCTGTCGAGTGTCTTGCCGGCCGACTCCATTGCTGTCAGGAGCGTGGCCTCGGTGAATCGGGGTGGCGGACGTGTCTGCTTCTTGACGGCCTTGACCTGCAGCAGCTGAACACGCTGCCCCTCGACCAGACCGCCGGGAAGCCTGGTCTCTCCGTTATCCCTGGAGGTGCCACCCGTCTTGATGTCAAGGACCTTCCAGCCCTCCTCATCCACCGCCGTGCCGATCGACAGGTACTGGTCGGCGTCAGCCTTGCACGCGATCCGGGTAATGATCGTCGTCTGGGAGTACTTGTGGTCGCCGTGCCACGCCTGCAGGAGTCGCCTCCGCACAAGATCGAGGATCTTCGCCTCGGGTGAACCGGCGGGCACGCCACGCGCCACCCCCGTGGGAATGATGGCGTGATGGTCCGTGACCTTGGCATCATCCACGAAGCGCTTGCCGAGGCCGACCGTGCCGGTGCCTTCCGCGATGAGGGCTGGGTCGTATTCGCCGACCACGCTCGCAGTGATCCTCGGCAACTGCGCAGCGATGTCACTCGACAGATACCGGCTGTCGGTGCGGGGGTAGGTGATGGCCTTGAACTTCTCGTAGAGTTGCTGTGCGATCTCGAGAGTCCGGTTCGCACTGAAGCCGTAGAGCCGGTTCGCGTGTCGCTGCAGTTCCGTGAGGTCGTACAGCCACGGGGGAGCAATGTTCCGGCTGGACTTCTTGACCGACTGGATATCCGCGCGCCCACGCTCCGCACGAGCCACGATCGTCGCGGCCTCTTCGCCATTCGCCGGGAGACGGAGATTGCGCTTGCCCTTCTCCAGCCTGAAGTAGCGGGCAGGATAGACTCGTCCCTCTCCCGCATCGAACTCGGCATGGACCTCGAGGTAGTCCTCGGGCACGAAGTTGCGGATCGCCAGTTCGCGCTCCACAAGCAGGGCCAGCGTCGGCGTCTGCACCCGACCGACCGAGCGGAGCTCGTCCTGGCCCAGTGTATAGGCACGGGTCAGGTTCATTCCGACCAGCCAGTCGGCCCGGCTCCGGGCCCTTGCGGCATCGGCAAGGTTGTCGAACTCCCGGGACGGACGCAATGCGTCGAAGCCCCGGCGGATCGACTCGCGTGTCAATGAGGAGATCCACAGACGCTCCACGGGCTTGTCACACTCCGCCGCTTCGTAGATCTGGCGGAAGATCAGTTCGCCTTCCCTCCCTGCGTCAGTGGCGCAAACGACCCGGTCGACCCGTGAACTGGTCAGGATGCGCTTGACGACCTCGAACTGGTCCGCACGGGCTTCATCAACGAACAGGGGCCACTCGGCGGGGAGCATCGGCAATGTGGACCAGGACCAGGTCTTCCATGCCGGATCGATCTGATGGGGCTCGGCCAGTTGGACCAGATGGCCGATCGCCCAGGTAACGACCATGCCGTTACCGGAGAAGTAGCCTTCGTTGCGCCTGCTGGCCCCCAGCGCGTTCGCGATGTCACGTGCTACAGAGGGCTTCTCGGCGACAACGGCACTGAGATTGGATGACCCTTGCAGCACTGGGACCGTCTTCAGTGTATCGCTCCCGATGCGTCCGCGAGAGGGTCAACAGGATCAGTCACCCCCGCGAACCGGTCACCATCCACGGCATGGTCCGGGCACGCGGGACAGCGGCCGCCACCGAACTACAATCGGGACTCTGGCCGAGTCGTGTCCCAGTGAACGACTTGGGCAGACCAGCGGTCTTGCACCTCGAGAACCCGGAACCGAAGGACATTGCCGACCGACTGGCGGAACGCATCCGTCAGGGCGACTCGCGGGCACTGGCCCGTGCCATCAGCCTGGTCGAGAATCGGGGACCTGGTTCCGACTCCCTGCTGGCGAGCCTTCACGACATCAAGCAGCGCTCGATACGGATCGGCATCACCGGTGCACCCGGAGCCGGGAAAAGCACCCTGGTCGACTGCATCGCGAGCAGGCTCCGGAACGACGGCAAGAGCGTCGCGATCCTCGCCGTGGATCCCAGCAGTCCGTTCAGTGGCGGAGCGATTCTCGGGGATCGGGTGAGAATGCAGCGACATCATGGCGACCGGAAGGTGTTCGTCCGGTCGATGGCGTCGCGGGGCCTCCTGGGTGGACTGGCCCCCACAACCGGCGACGCGCTGACCGTGCTGGATGCTTTCGGCGCCGACGTGACCGTGATCGAGACGGCAGGCGTCGGTCAGAGTGAAGTGGACGTGGTAAGGCTGGCCGCTACCGTCGCCGTGATCCTCGTTCCGTCCATGGGGGACGATATCCAGGCCGCGAAAGCAGGGATCATGGAGATTGCCGACCTGTTCGTGATCAACAAGGCCGATCTCCCCGGTGTCGACGATCTCGAGCGCCAGATTCTCGCCATGACCTCGCTGATCCCGGTGGAACAGTCCAGACCTCCGGTCGTGCGGACGGTCGCAAGTCGCTGCGAAGGCGTGGACCGACTGATCGAGCAACTGCTGGCAGCCACCCCGGCTCCGCTGGACGCCACCTACTGGAAGGGCCTGCTGCGGACGAGGATCGGCGACCGTGCACGCTCGTTCCTGGCATCCAGTCCCGCGTGGGATTCCGAACTGGACCGGGCAGCCGGAGCCGTGGCGGCCGGACACTTGAACCCCTACCTCTATGAGCAGGAGGTGCTGGAACGCCTGCGCCGGGAGTGGAATCCATGACCATCGACCACATTGGCATCGCGGTGCGCTCGATCGACGATGCACTGGAACTCTACCGGGACTGCCTAGGACTGCCGGTTGCCCGGCGGGCCGTGGTCGAGCACGAAGGGGTGGAAGTGGCCATGCTCCCGGCCGCAGGCGGACGCATCGAGCTGCTGGAACCCACATCGGAGAACTCCGTGATCGCGCGCTTCCTCGACCGCCGGGGACAGGGCGTGCATCACCTCGCACTCGCAGTCGACGATCTCGAGTCCGCCGTCGAAGCCGTGCGCAAGTCGGGACGCGAGCTTGTGGTGAACGAGATCCGCATCGGGGCGGAAGGCTACCGTTACGTGTTCGTCCATCCTTCGGGAGCAGGCGGAGTGCTGCTGGAACTGGTCGAGCGAAGTGGGGACCGATGAGCAACTCCCGCACTCCGCGCCCCGACGACAGGAACCGGCCACGGCGACAAGGGCTGCGAACCGATCCGGTCAGCCCGGTGCCTGGAGAGAGATGCCGCCGGAACACGACCGGCGCTGCGGCGGTGCTCGCCTCCGGACTGCTGGCAGCCACCGCACTCGGCCAGGGCATGGCGCTGGTGCAGCGGACCGGTGAGAACTCTCCCTTGGCGAACAGCCTTCGGACGCCACCGGAAGTGCATTTCGCTGACATTGCGGAGGAGGCGGGACTCGAGTTCCGGCATGTGGCCGGCGACCCGCTGAACAAGGACTACATTCTCGAGGTGACGGGCAGCGGCGTCGCGATATTCGACTACGACAACGACGGGTATCAGGATGTCTTCCTGGTCAACCAGACCCGCTGGGATCCGCATGGGGTGCGGCCGGCGCCGACCAGCAGACTCTTCCGCAACCTCGGCAACCTGCGTTTCCGCGACAGGACAGAGGAGGCGGGCCTGGTTCACAGCGGCTGGGGCCAGGGAACCTGCGTCGGCGACTACGACAACGACGGCGACAACGATCTCTTCGTCACGTACTGGGGAGACAGCGTGCTCTACCGCAACCTCGGAAACGGCACGTTCGCTCAGGCGACCGAGGAGGTCGGGCTACCGGCGGGCCAGGGGCGGTGGGCAACCGGTTGCGCCTTTCTCGACTACGACCGTGACGGCTGGCTGGATCTCGCCGTGGCCCACTACATCCGGTTCGATCCGGCGGCGGTCCCGAAGCCGGGCGAGAACGACCTGTGCCGCTACGAGGAGCTCCCCGTCGTCTGTGGTCCCCGCGGACTACCTGGCGAATCGGCATCCCTGTTTCGCAATACCGGCGAGGGCGGCTTCGTCGACGTGTCGCAAGCGAGCGGTTTCAGCAAGGCGAGCGGCATCTACGGATTCGCCGTCCTCACCGGCGACTTCGATGATGACGGCTGGACCGATGTCTACATCGCCTGCGACTCGACTCCCAGTGTCCTGCTCCGCAACAACCGGGACGGAACGTTCACGGACATCGGATACGAGTCCGGTACCGCCGTCAACGAACACGGTCAGGAACAGGGCGGGATGGGCGCCGCCGCCGGCGACTACGACCACGATGGTCTTCTGGACATCGTCAAGACCAACTTCGATGACGACATCCCGTCGCTGTACAGGAACGAGGGAGGCGGGTTCTTCAGCGACATGGCTGTGCTGGGAGGCCTGGGCGTCCATACGAACTTCGTCGGCTGGGGAGTGGCCTTCGTTGATGTCGATCACGACACCTGGCCGGATGTCTTCATGGTCAACGGCCATGTCTACCGCGGGACCGAGTCGACGGGTACGGCATTCGAGTTCCAGCAGTCCAGGAACCTCTACTGGAACCTGGGCAACGGCGCCTTCCTTGACATTTCCGCCCAGGCCGGACCGGGGGTAACCCAGAGCAGTGCGGCCCGGGGTGCCGCCTTCGGGGACCTGGACAACGATGGATCGATCGAAGTCGTCGTCAACAATCTGGATGCATCGCCGAGTCTGCTCGTCAATGATGCCGGGCCCGGCAACTGGATCCGGATTCGGACCGAAGGATCCACCTCCAACAGTAACGGCATCGGGGCGCGGGTCACGCTCCGCAGCGGGGGGACCATCCAGGTGCGGGAGGTCCGCAGCGGGGGGAGCTTTCTGTCGCAGAACGACCTGCGGCTTGACTTCGGACTGGGGGCTGCAACCGGGGTGGACGAGATCAGGGTCAGATGGCCCTCCGGCCTGGTGGAGTCGTTCTCCGACATGCCCACCAGGGAGGAAGTCCTGCTCCGCGAGGGAGAGGGTACGCCAACCGTCGAGCGGAACGCGGGGGTGTCCAGGTAGGACCGGCCCGCCACAGGAGGCGGTACGAAACCCGTCAAGGGCCCGATCGCCGGTTCCGCGTGATCAGCCGACGACGGCCAACCTCGCGACGGCCGAGCCACCCTGCAGAGGGTGGTGCAACGCGAACAGCGCCTGGTCATTCCCGCCGGACTCTCCGGTGACAGGCAGGTTGCGCTCCGGCATCACCGACGATTCCAGGGACCCGGCGTGGCTGCCTGCCGCCAAGGCCGTCTAGATGTTGAACAGGTAGGGATTGTACTGCAGCTCGCGCCCGATGGTCGTGGCCGGTCCGTGACCGGGAAAGACCTTGGTCTCGGGGTCCAGTGTAAGCAGTTTGGTCTTGATCGAATGCATGAGCTGCACGGGGTTGCCACCCGGCAGGTCGGTGCCGCCGATCGAGTGGAACAGGAGCGTGTCCCCCGAGATCAACTGGCGCTGTTCGGCCATGAGCAGGCAGATGCTGCCTTGGGTGTGTCCGGGAGTATGCAGCACTTCGAAATTCGCACCGGCCATCGTGAGACGGTCGCCGTCGCACAGACCAACGTCGATCGAGAATGGATCGGGTTCCCGCAGGATGAACACGTCGGCCTGGGTGAACAGATCCTCGATGAGCCAGTAGTCGGCCTCGTTCATGTAGATGGGTGCGCCGGTGAGTTCCTGGAGTCTGCTGACGGCTCCGACCTGGTCGATGTGCCCATGCGTGACGACGATCCACTTGACGGTCAAGTCGTGTGACTCCAAGGTCCTCTGGATCTTGCGGACCCACGCACCCGGATCGACGACGACCGCCTCCCGCGTGTTCTCGTCGCCAAAGATCCAGCAGTTGGCGCGCAACGGACCGAGAGACAGGACTTCGCGGATCATTGATCGTAGGCTAGCAAGCCTGTGGCGAAAACGCGCGAAACGGTCGGGAGCGGAGCCGTTCTCTCCATCCAATCCGCACCGGCCGGGATGTACGCCCTAATGGTTCCCCCCTACCTGTCCGCGGCAAGAGAGGGCGGGCTACCGTGCAGCCCTTGCAACACGCTGCACAGGAAATGTGGCTCTTGACGGAGCGCTAGTACCGGATGCCGTTTCGAAGCAGGACCATGCAATAGAATGTCAGCTCGCCATCCAGGGCTCGCCCGACGCTGGTCGCATCTCCGAATCCGTGCGCCTCGCCTTCAAAGAGAAAGTACGCGACCGGCACGCCCCGCGAACGCAGGGCCTTCACCATGGCCTCCGTCTGCTTCTTGGGGACGACCGCATCATCGGATCCCTGGAAGAAGATCGTCGGCACGGTGATCCTGTCTGCGGAACCGAGTGGTGACCTGTCCTCGTACGTCTTGATCCGTGCGGGCCAGGGACCGACCAGCGACTCGTGATACCTCGACTCGAACTTGTGGGTTTCGAGCGCCATTTCCTTGAGATCGCTGATGCCGTAGTACGACGCACCCGCGGCGAACTCGTCGTGAAACGCCAGGCAGCACAGAACCGTGTAACCGCCGGCACTCCCGCCCTTGACTGCGATTCGATCCGGGTCCGCCAAGCCATGCGCAGCACAGTAGCGGCCGGCGGCGATGGTGTCTTCCACGTCGACGACACCCCAGTTGCCGTCCAGTCGTTCCCGATACGCACGGCCGAATCCCGTGCTCCCGGCGTAATTGAGATCGAGTGCCGCGAAACCGCGACTCGTCCAGAACTGGGTCGAAAGGGACAGCGCATTGCTGGCAGCTGCCGTCGGGCCTCCGTGGAGGCGGATGAGCAGAGGAGGCTTCTCGTCCGGTGGCGCAACGAAGTCCGGATTGCAGGGAGGATAGTAGAATCCGTGGACGGTTCGCCCCCCGGCGGACGGGATCGAAATCGCCTGTGGGGAAGAAAGATAGGGTCTCAGCCGCGCCTTCAGGTCGGTCGACCGTCGGAGGACCTGCTGTTGGCCGGACGCTACGTCGATCCGTACCAGCGCGGGCGGCTCGCTCGGGGAGGCGCCGCGGAACACCGCCACGCTTCCCTCGACCGTGACCGCGTCGATCTGGGTGTAGGGGGTGTCCACCGGCACCGATTCGCCCCCCGGACGCAGCGTGGCGAGTGTCCAGATGCCGTCCTCGCAGTAGGCACAGACAACGGTCCCGTCGGCTGCGATGCCGTAGGTCGACATGCCGAATACCCATTGCGGCAGACCGAACTCGGCCCGACGCTCGTGCAGGGGAACCACGGCCCCCCCGTCGACCCGGTACAGATTCCAGTAGCCGGTGCGGTCCGAGACGAAGTACAGCGTCCCATCCGACGACCATTGGGGCTGGAATATGGACTCACTCGGCCCACCGGCAACCCGGCTGGCATCCAGGATCTCCCCTCCATCGCTCAGCGACCCGACCCACAGTTCCGTGCCGTCCCACGGCATGTTGGGATGCTGCCACTCCAGCCAACACAGCCGGCTTCCGTCCGGGCTGAGCCGGGGATTCGAGTAGAAGTCGGCACCTGCACGAACGGTCACGGGCCGGGCGGCAGCACTCTCCAGACCGATCGCGGTGATCGACTGCAGTGCTTCCCTGCCGGCCTCGGAATGGTCTTCGCAAACGGCCAGCAGTCGATTCCGGCCCGTGTCGATCTCCAGATCCGCATAGCGCCTCGGGGTCGCAGGAACGATGGGCCTGGGGATGCCTCCGGACTTCACGACGTAGAGGCGCCGGTCCGCCTTCTCGGAGAAGCAGATCTTCCCGCCGCGGACCGCATAGGCTCCTCCGCCGTATTCGTGGACGCGTGTCCCGACACTCCAGAAGTCGTCGAGTTCCTCTCGGACCGTCTGCTCGGACCCATCCCAGCGGACGAGAGCAGTCCGCCCGCTCTCCGCAGGACGGCCCTCCAGCCAGTACACGGACCCGCCACGGATGCACGGTTCGAGAAGCCGGACGGACTCTCCGGCGACCAGTTCCGAGGTCAGGGGCGAGCGCCAGAATCCGTACTCGGCTGTCTGTCTCATCCGTTGTCCGAAGCCACGGCGAGGATCGATTCGGCGTAGAGCAGCTCGCCGGTCAGCCCGTCGTAGTACTGGAAGACCGCCTGCGGACGGGGGTAGGCGACGAACCGTCTTGACCCGTCAGCGTCCGGGTTCTCGAAGACGCTGTTGATGCGCACCACGCAGTACACGGGCCGGGCCCTGCCCGCAGCCGGGGAGTCGTCGAGGAAGAATGTCGACCAGCGGATCTCGACAGGGCGCCCGCGCGACACGAAGCGACCGTTCGGAGGGCGCCCGGCCTCGGAGCCCAGTGGATGGTTCCGGGAGCTGTGCGGTGCCGATGCGAACTCCCGGACGCGGTCGGTCACCCGGATCGCGAAGCTGTTGTGCAGGTCTCCGGTCAGCACGAAGACCTGCTTGCCGAGACCATCCCAGAACCGGATCAGTTCCTCACGCTCGGCCACGATGGCCGTCCAGGCCTCGTCCTTGTTGGGTCCTGCCATGCCCGGCCCGACATGCGGAATGACGAAGTTGACCGACGAGACCACGAACAGGAAATCGGCGGTGCTCCGCCCCATCGACTCCTTGAGCCAGCGCTTCTGCCGGTCTCCGAGCATCGAGACCCCTTGCCGGTAGGGATCGTCGATGTCGTGAAGCTGTCGATGACTCCTGGTGTCCAGGAAGAAGAACTCCGTGTTGGCAACCGAGTGGTTCCAGTAGTTGAGACGGCCGATCGAGTACGAGGAAACACTGTCGGCGCGCGGTGGAGGACGAAGTTGCAGCCGGCGGTCGTCCAGCACCCGCTCGATCGCGTAGACACCTGCGTTCGGATCACCGCCCTGACGGTCGAGTTCCCTGGCATTCACGCCTGCATCCGGATCGCCCCAGTGGACCGTCAGCGTCGCGGCCTGCTCCGGATCCAGTTCCACAAGGCCCCCCGAATCGTCGTACAGGATCGGGTCGCCAGCCTCGAGGCGGGCCCGGCCGAAATGAATCGGACGGGCGGGCGGGACGGCGTTCGACCACCCCAGGTAGTCGTACCAGCTCTGCACGCCGATATCCCGGAACACCGCCCGGCGGCTGCGCAGTCCGATCGTCCCCGCCCCGTTCACGTCACCAAGGATCTCGTGGTCGTCAAACACGAAGAAGCTCGGCACCTGCCGGTGCCAGGCCGCCATGTCGGCACCTCGTTCCAGATACAGCCTGTAGTTCCGCCAGGCTCCCACGATGGTCGGGGCAACGTTCACGATGCGCGGGAAGTGGCCGCCGCCGGACTCCGCAAGCCAGCGAGCGGGCGGATAGTCCCGCTCCTCCTCGTAAAGCCAGTCGCCGTTCTGGATCGCGAAGTGTATCCGTCCGTGCAACTTGCGCAGCATGGTCCGGAACGCCGGCTGGTTCGAGCCCAGCTGCTTGTTCCCACATCCGAACTCGAAGCTGAAATTGAACAGGCCCTTGGGATTGTGCCGCTCGTCGACCAACGCCGCTTCACTCGGCAGAGTTCGAAACGAGGCGACCGGAGGCGTATCCCCGACACCCTCAAGACGGTAGAAGTACCGGGTATCGGGCTCCAGACCCGTCAAGTGGGCCCATCCCGTGTTGTCCCGGTCCAGAGTGGTCGGGACCACTTCCGAGGTGCTGGACAGGACCTCCGCGCTGCGACCGTAGCGCACACGGAACGAACCCGGACGACCGGTGCGCGCCCAGATGCCGATCCCGGCGGCCGAGAGTCGGCCCAAGATCGGCCCGTGAGTGATCGGCTGGGCACTGCCCGCCGGCACAAGGCCGACCAGGACCAGGAACGCAAGCAGATTCGAGGATACCCGTCTGCGCACCGTTCGGAGACAGTCGCAGACCGGCAGCATCACTGCACCGGCGGACTCGGCAGCTGCTCCAGGAATTCCTCGACCAGCTGTCGGTTTTCCGCCGCACCGAGGTTCTTCTTCAGCAACTGTTCCGCCGCACGAATCGCGAGTCCCGCGGCATCCTGACGGAGTTCGGCGACCGCTGCGCGCCGCTCGGCCTCCAGTTGCCGTCGGCCCTCGTCGAGGATCTTGCGGGTTTCCTCGCGAGCTTCCTCGCGAGCCTGGCTCCGTACGCGGTCAGCCTCCTGCCGGGCCTCAACGACCAGTTCCTGGGAGCGCCGCAGGGACGCCTCCATGTTGGCCCGGTTCTCCGCGATGGCCCGTTCCGCTTCTGCCTGCGCCAGTTCGGCTTTCGCCAGCGACTCGCGGATCCGCCCCTCCCGCTCGTCGAGCGCTGCCAGGATGGGCTTCCAGGCGATCAGGCGCAATGCGACGAACGTGAACAGGAACGTCACCACGGTCCAGATCATCAGACCGGGATCGAACTGGAGCAGGGCGTTGCCGTTTTCCGAGGCCATGGCTCTCTCCCGCGGGCGGGCCTAGAACAGCAGTGCCACGAAGAGCACACCGAGGCCGATCACCGCGACGCCTTCGAGCAGGAACAGTGGCAACTGGGCCGCCGCACGGATGTCCTTCGCCGCCTGCGGCTGGCGAGCGATGCTCTCGACGGCGGCAGCAGTGAACTTGCCGATACCGAGCCCGGCTCCGATCACGATGATGCCGGCTCCGATTGCGCTCCCGGATGACTTGTCGAGCACCTGGGCGTTCGCGATGGTGGGCAGCGCGACCAGCACGGCCAGCGCGAACAGGTTGTTGATGATGGTTTTCATGGGTAGGATTCCTCCGTTAGGGATGCGAAGACCTGTACGGCTCTCAGTGTTCTTCGGCCACGAGCATGCCGACATAGAGAGCCGTCAGCAGAGTGAAGACATAGGCCTGGATGAAGGCCACGATCAGTTCCAGCAGCGTGATCGCCGCCGCAAGGGGTACCGAGACGGCAGCCAGAGCCACGGTCTGGAACATGAAGATGAACCCGAGGATGATCAGGATCACGATGTGCCCGGCGGTCATGTTCGCACCGAGACGGATCATCAGGGCCACCGGCCGGACAAGCATCGAAATGACCTCGAGCACGACCACCACGGGCGCGATCGCCAGCGGTGTGCCGCCTGGGACCATGTGCTTGACGAAGCCGACCGGACCGAGGGCAACGATGCCGCTGATCACGAAGGTGAAGAACGACACGACCGCGAGGGCACCGGTGACATTGAGATTGCTCGTGGCGGTGAAGCCGCCCGGTACGAGGCCGAGCAGATTGCAGGTCAGGATGAAGAAGAAGAGCGTTAGCAGAAGCGGGGTGAAGCGGCGGCCCCATTTCTCCCCCATGTTGGCGACCGCGATCTCGTCCCGGACGAATACGACCATGACCTCCAGGGCATTGGCCATGCCGGTAGGCGCCTCCTCACCCGCACGAGAACGCCGCAGGAATGTCGCCGCCAGCACGATCAGGATTGCGGATGCGAGCATCATCATCAGCACGGCCTTGCTGATGCCCAAGGCCTCGAACACCGGATGGAAGTACGGGGCCAGCCAGTCCGGAAGGTGAACCTCGCTGTCGGCAATGTGATGCATGATCACATCGGACAGACTCTCTTCCTCACCTCCAGCGGCAAGGAACGCAAATGACAGCCGGGCCCCTAGCACCGCTCGAAATACCTCGTGTAACGGATACCTTCGAAGACCTGTGCTGCCAGATAGCCCAACAGCAGGGCCGGAACGAATAGCCGGACATCGCTCGCGCCGGCGATCAGTGCCCAGGCCACGATGGCAAGCACCCACAGCGCCCGCAAGGCGGCACCGACCGCAAGGGCCCGGAAGAGGCCCTGCTCCATCACGTCCGGCATGAGTCGCAGGACGGCTTCCGACACACCAGCGGTGGCCAAGCCACAAGCCAGCCCCGTTGCAAGATCCCCGATCATTCCTGCTTCCACATCGCGACGGCCAGATTATAGAGGCCCGCGATAATTCCCAAGAACAGCCCTATGACCGCAGCCTCCGGGTTCCAGCCCCATCGATGTCCCACCAGAGCCCCTGCCATCAACCCCCCCAGAACGGATCCACTGAGGGACAATGCCGCACCGACGGCAGCATTGCGGGATCGGACCGGCACCGGTTATTCCTGAATGGGAGGCAGGTTGTGAAGGGTGCACCTGAAGGCGTGCTGGACGCATGCCGCAGCCTGATTTGAACATAGCAGAATCTGTACGCCGTCCACAATACGGCTCAGATTCGACCCCGAAGGACCGCGGCCCGGACACGACTCTCTGCCCGGTAGACCATACGAGTCGAGCGGCAGCAATGCCCAACGAACACCGGACGATGCGTCCTCCGGGTCCACGCTCGTCTCACCGGACGACCCGTTCGAAAGAGTTGCAGACCCTCTCGATCTCCGCACAGGGTTCCTCGTCCGAGACAACAATCAGCCGGTCCCGGGCGCGAGTCATCGCCACGTACAGGCGGTCGAGCCGCAGTTGGCGCAGTTCGCGGATCTGGCCCGAGAGTGGGTCTTCCGTCCCGGGCAGGTCGGTCGTCCGGTACGCTGCCGGGTCGTGCTCGTCGAACGGGAAGCGGGACTTGCCGACCCGCACGATGAAGACCACCCGGAACTCCAGCCCCTTCGCCCGATCAAACGTCCCCACCCGAACACCGTCGCCCAACGGTCCCTTGCGGAGATCCTTGAGATTCTGGCCCGGGATGTGCCGGCGCTGGAGTCGCTCGACGACGGATTCAGCATCCCGGTTGTGCAACGTCAGGATGGCGATTTCCTCGTGCCGGAAACCGCCGGTCCGGACCAGATATTCCAATCGATCCAGAGCGGCCGCCGTCTCGTCGGCGGACGCCCGCAGCAGGACCGGCAAGCTACCTCCTTCTCGCTCGAACTCAATGTCGCTGGCGGCTCCGTCGTCGTTGTCGTCCCGCGCGACGATCACATCGCCCCGCACGGCCTTGGCGGCCTCGAAGATCGGTCTGCTGTTCCTGTAGTTGACCGCAACGCTGCCCGAGTAGCTGGAATAGTCCAGGTTGGCCCATGTCGGCTTGAAGCCTCCGGAATAGATCCGCTGCGCGGAATCGTCCAGAACCAGCATGCTGTCCGGCTCCAGCCTCGCTTCCGGCGGGCCGGCGACGAGTCCACGGACGAACTGCACCCCGACAAGTGTCATGTCCTGCCCTTCGTCGACGATCACCGAGCGATAGGCTGGTTCGGGTGCCTCCCAGACCCGGTTGCGGGCTGCTATGAGTCGATCCTCGAAACTGTCCGTTCCGAGCCGTCGCATCTCCCGATCCCACGCTTCACGGAGTTGCCAGCAGACCTCCCGCTCGCGCAATCGGAAGGACTGGATGCGTCCCAGCCGCTCGAAGCGTCCCGTGTCCAGGTACTCTTCCTTGCTGGCATCGCGTCCCTTGATGACCCGGCGGACTTCTTCCCGGAGATAGTCTCGTCCGACGCGCTTGTCGAGCTGCGCGGGCACGGTCTTCTGATAGGCCAGACCGAAAGCCTGCTCCACCTGGCCGAGATCCACGCTGTGCTGATCGCCAAGAACCTGGGCCGCCAGCGCATCGACATTGCGGAAGATGACATTCTCCGGCGCATCCGGCATGCGCTGGTACAGCGACTCCATGTGCGTACACAGTGAACGGCTGAACGTGGTCACGAGAATCCTCCGGTCGGCATAGCGTCGCCCGAGGACCACCGCACGATGAAGGGCCAGCACGGTCTTGCCCGTACCTGCGGCCCCTCGAATCCTGGCGGCGCCGGCGAGGTACTTGTTCACCACCTGTTCCTGTGCCGGGGACAGGAACAGCATCCAGTCCTCGAAGTCCAGCGGCGGAGCCGCCGGGTCGTTGCGGTCAACATGGCGCATGGCCGGACTGTCCGGTGGCAGAACAACACTGCGATTCTGGAGGTCCGTCCGATAGCCTTGGCGCTCGGACCACTTGTACATCGCGTCATGGTGGCCCATGTTCATAACGGCGGCCCGCTCCGGACGGTTGCCCTCCAGCTGCACTGCAAGGATCACGCGCAACTCCTCCGAAGCCCGGATGGACCAGTGATTCTGCCTCGCCCCCCTGCCGAGCCGCTCGAAGTTGAGCCCCGCATTGCCGGGATTCCCCTGCCATTGCCGGACCGCTGCCTGGCAGCGCTGAATCTCCTGAAGTTCCAGCCTCGAACGTTCGCGACAGGCCTGACGGAGATACTCCTTGCCAAAGAGAATCTGTACTTTCGGATCTCGATCTTCCATTGCCGCCAGTGCTCCTGCCTCGTCGATCGCTTCGCCATTCTAGCCAACATGGCTCCTGCGGCAGCATCCGGGCCGGAGTAAGGCCGGGCACTGGATTATCGTGAGCGGTTGCGGCCCAGTGTTGGGGCGAACAGGGATCGACAGGTAGACGGACTTGAAGCTTGCCGCTGGGATCAGCACCCGCCGTTTGCCCGTTCGGTGCATCCAGGCACCCGGACTCGACAGCCTACTTCCTGCGGCGCTCTCGACCGGCAGTGTTGCACTTGACGGAACACCAGTGCTGATCGGTCCCATCCCGTGAACCCCACCCAACCTCGCCGTCCGTCCGAAGCGTCACGCGACAGCACGGGGCCATTCGACTGCTCCGGTTCCCGGGGCCGTCCCGCATTGCCAAGATCTCACGCAGCCCGACACGATGTACCGGACTGATACTTCGCGCAGCCATCAGTGGTTGAAGAACCGCTCGACCGGGCCTCGCTTGATACGATCAAGACAATCGGCGGACCGGCCCTTGGGCGGCCCTCGCAATGCCGCACTGCAATCTGCCACAATCGACGAAGATCATCGCATGAAGACGCGCAAGAACATGCCGCATGACGCATCGTACAAGGCCCTGTTCGGGTTCCCGAGGTTGCTGCGCGACCTGTTGTGCGAGTTTGTCGCCCAGCAGATCGAAGGGGGCGTGGAGTGGATCAAGAGTCTGGATTTCTCGACCCTGCAACCGCTGCCCACGGAGCAGATCCATAGGGACTTCCGGCTGCGGCAGTGCGACATGGTCTGGCGCATCCGCTTCCGGGACGCGGACGCGGGGGAGGAATGGCTGCATCTGCTGGTGATCCTGGAGTTCCAGTCGGAGGTGGTCTGGTGGATGGCGGTGCGGGTGCAGGAATATGCGGTGGGGCTGTACTGGAGCCTGAAGCGGGGCCAGAAACCGCGGGAGGGCGACCGGTTGCCACCGGTGCTGGCGGTGGTGATCTACAACGGGAAGGGGCGCTGGCGGGCGGCACGGAGCATGGCGGAGTTGGTGGGGACGAGAGCGCGTCCGGCGGGGGCACGGGTACCGCGGGAGGCGGCGTTCACGGGCGAGCAGTATGTGCTGGTGGATCTGGGGGCGTACAAGCGGGAGGAGTTGCCGGCGGAGAACGCGGTGTCGCTGGTGGCGGCGGGGGAACGGATCAGGGGGGTGGCGGACTGTGAGCAGGTGGTGCAGCGGATCTGGCGGCTGCTGCCGGCGGAGGATCAGAGGGAGTTGCGGGAGACGTTTCTGGGGTGGTTGCGGCAGTTGATGCTGCGCACAGGGGTGGATTTGGAATTTCTGGAGGACACGGCGAAGATGGAACAGAATGGTAGAGAGTGGCGAATTGCGGACCACGCTGGAGGAGCGCTTTCAGGCTCAGTTCGATGCGTTTCGGGCCGAGGGTCGGCAAGAAGGCCTGCAGCAGGGTCAGGAGCAAGGGCTGCGGCAAGGTCGGGAGCAAGGGCTGCGGCGAGAACGACAGTTGCTGGCCTGCTTGGCCCAGAGGAAGTTCGGCACCGAATCGACAGAACCAGTCGCCGGGCTCTTGGCCGGAATCAACGATCCGGACCGGTTGCAGAACGTGGGCGAGTGGATCGTCGACTGCGATCTCGTCAGCGAGTTCCTCGCGCGGCTCCAGAATACGGCCGAGGGCTGGCGCGAACAGGGATCGACAGGTAGACGGACTTGAAACTTGTCGCGGGGATCGGCACCTGCCGTTTGCCTCTTCGGGGCGCGCGGGCCGGACCGACTCCTGCTTGCGACACACTCTACCAGCAATGCTGCAGTTGACGGAACACCAGGGAGGCTCCTTCCATGCACGATCGCAGACTCTTCTTCACCATGGCGTCCGCCGCTTTAGGTGTCACGATGACACCCGGCGGAACACCGGCCGCCCGGGCCACGATCGGCGCCGACGTGAAGACCGGCGCCAATGCGCGGACCCTGGAACACCCGTTTGGCGTGCAGCAGATCTACTACCAGGGTCCGACCAATGAACTCAGCGTGTTCGAAGGCGGAAACCTGCAGCTGAAGCCCGGCATGGAGCCGCACCCGCCCCACAGGCATCCGGAGGAGGAGATCATGCTCGTGACCGAGGGCACCGGCGAGATCTCCGTGGAAGGCGAAGTGACCAGGGTTGGCCCGGGATCCATGATGTACACCAACGCCAACGAACTGCACGGGATCAGGAACACGGGTCCCGAGCCGCTGCTGTTCTATTACTTCAAGTGGCTGAAGAACTGAACAGATCCAGCCACTGACGGGTGCGGAACGGACCAGTCGACTCGACGCCTGTCAGGACCGACGGGGTGATCTGCCCGCAGACCACCCCGGTGGCCGAGACCGAAGAGAACACCCCGACTGCCTGCGTGAATCCGCGGTGGAAAGCGACCCCTGCGTCCCTTGACGCTTCAGCTTCCCGGTGGGGCGGCGGACCGCTCAGTGGCCGCGGGCGACTGCTCGACCAGTCCTTGCACGGTAACGTCCAGCTTGCTCGTGAGCGTACCGGGAATCAAGCCCACCACGAAGACGGCGATCGCGAGTGGAACCACCGTCAGGATCTCGCGGGCATTCAGATCCGGAAGGGATGCGAGTGACTCGCGGGGCTGGCCCAGCGCGACCCGCTGCACCATCCACAACATGTACGCGGCAGCCAGCACGATCCCGCTCATCGCGAGCAGAACCTTGAGCATCCCACCGAACGATGTTCCGAGCAGGACCAGGAACTCCCCGGTGAAATTCCCCATGCCCGGCAGACCGAACGATGCCATGGCGAATATCGACAGCGTGACGACGAATCGCGGCATCGGCTTCTGCAATCCGCCGTAGTCGGCGATCGACCGGGTGTGGGTCCGGTCATACAGGAAGCCGATCATAAGGAACATGGCTCCTGTCGAGACACCGTGGGCGAACATCTGGATCACAGCGCCCTCGATGCCCTGTTCGTTGAAGGCAAAGATCCCCAATGTCACGAAGCCCATGTGGGAAATCGAGGAGTATGCCACGAGTTTCTTCAGGTCGGACTGGGCAAGCGCGAGGCATCCGCCGTAGATGATGCCGACGATCGAGAGCCAGAGCATGTACGGAGCGAACTCGGCGGCCGCTTCCGGCAATACGGGCAGGCAGATGCGAAGGAAGCCGTAACCGCCCATCTTCAGCAGCACCCCGGCCAGGATGACGCTGCCCGCCGTAGGAGCTTCCGAGTGCGCATCGGGCAGCCACGAGTGGAAGGGCACCATCGGCAGCTTGATCGCGAATCCCAGAAACAGGAACGAGAAAATCCAGATCTGAACGTCTCCCGGAATGGCATGGCCGACCATGAACTGCATGTCGAACGAGCGACCGGTCTCCAGGTACAGGCCCAGAATCCCGACCAGTAGCAGAAGGCTGCCCGTCAGGCTGTAGAGCACGAACTTGATCCCCGCCTGGACCCGGTTCGGACCGCCCCAGAGGATGATCATGAAGTACATGGGAATCATCGTGACTTCCCACAGCATGAAGAACAGGAACAGATCCATGGCGGTGAAGACCACGATCATCGCGCCCTCCACCAGCAGGATCAGGATCATGTACGCCTTGACGTTGCTCTGGATGGCTGTCCAGGAAGCGAGTACGCAGAGCGGGCCCAGCAATGTGGTGAGGAGCACCAGGATCAGGCTGATGCCATCGACGCCGACGGCATACTCGATGTTGAAGTTCTCCATCCATGCGGTGCGCTCGACGAACTGCATGCCCTCGACCGACGGATCGAATGCCATCCAAAGCACCCCGGACACGACGAGCGCCAGCAGCGAAACCGCCAGGGCAACCCGACGGACCCAGACGGCGCCCCGAACGAACAACAGTGCTACGATTCCGGCAAACGGGACCGAGATCAGTGAAGTGATCAGGTGTTCTGTGAAGAGTGATGTCATTGGCGCCCCTTCTTGATCGTGAGTGCTTCAGTTGGCCAGCAGGTACGTGAGGCCGATCGCGAGCGACAGCCAGCACACGATGATCACCAGATGATGGCGCAGGGTTCTGGGTCCCATCCGCACCAGTGCGTCCGCTGGATCGTCGGCCAGCCTGCCAACTCCGGAATCAGCCTTGGCCGACCCCTGCCGGTCCACGGACCGCCACAACCAGCCCGATATCCGCAGCAACGCGGTCGCAGCGGCCTTGGGTCCCCGTGTCGACAGGTCCGTCTCGGCCAGCCTCTCCAGCCAGTTCGCCATCCTCGTCACGAGGTGGGCGAGCCCGTACACAAGCGGCTCGATGGCGCCGCTCTCCGCCGAACCCTCGAGCACTCGCGCACTGCCACGCACGGCCGTACCGACTTCGTGGACACCCCGGTCGAGGATCCTCTCGTCAACCCCGTGCAGCAACCAACGCGAGAATCGCAGCGTCGGGTTCACGACGACCGCCCGCTGGATCTCATCGAAGTAGAGCTTGTTCAGGAAGAGCACGTACGCCGTCTTGACCCATTCGCGGCGGCCCGCAGGAACCGCCGCAGGTCGCAGGTGGCAATAGTATGCGAAGCACCACCCCGAAAAGGCAACCCCCAGGGCGATCGGGAGGGCGAGCGCCCGCCCTGGTGACTCGATCTCAACCGCGAGGGCTCCGAGAGCCGGCTGGAGGAAGGCACTGAATTCCGACCACACACCAGCCAGCAACGCCATCACCACGGCCCCGCATGCTGCAATGCCGGGCAGATGCGCAGCCGAGAGCAGTCGCGGGCGAACCTGGGCGGACTTGCCGCCAACCGTCTCGCCGAACAGGACGAACACGCCACGAAACGCATAGAACGCGGTCAGGAAGACCGCCGCCAGGGCGACTGCCCAGAACGCGAACCGCGCCGCCGGCACGTGCTGCGAAGTCCAGAGCTGCCCATAAGGCCCGTAGAAAAGTACCAGAGGTGGAATGCACCCCAGCAGCAGCGCGCCAGCCGCAAGTGGCCGGGCGTGGCTGGAGGGCACGTTCGGATGTCCATGCGCATGTCCGCCCGTCGCCCGCAGGGCGTCTCCCGTGGAAAGAAACAGATACGCCTTGAGGAACCCGTGTGCCAGGAGGTGGAATATCGCAACTCCGAAGGCCCCGACACCGCACGCGAAGATCATGAATCCGATCTGGCTGATCGTCGAGTAGGCCAGTAGCTTCTTGATGTCCGACTGGGTGAGCGAGACCAGCGCACCATATAGCGCCGTAATGCCTCCGATGACAGCGACCACCGCCATCACCGGCGGCGAGAGCAGTAAGAGGGGGCTGAATCTCACGAGCAGGAACGGCCCTGCATTCACCATCGTCGCGGCGTGAATCAGCGCCGAGACCGGCGTCGGTGCCTCCATCGCGAAGGGCAGCCACACATGCATCGGCACCTGCGCCGATTTGCCAATGGCTCCGCTGAGCAGGCAGAGCGCAATCAGCGTGTTGCGTTCGACCTCGAACCCGAATGCGCCCAGTGTCTGCCCCTGCATCGAAGCGACCCGGGCGAGGATCTCCGGAATGTGCAACGTACCGTACGTGGCGAACGTGAGCACGACCCCGAAACCGAGGCCGACATCGGCAACGGCATTGATCAGGAACGCCTTCGTCGCGGCCCGACCCGCCTCGGGCCGCTGGGCCCAGTGGGAGATCAGGAGATAGGAACAGATGCCCATCACCTCCCAGCACATGTAGGTCACCAGCAGGTTGTCGCTCATGACGAGCATCGTCATGGCGAACGTGAACAGACCCATGACCGCGAAGAACCGTCGATACCGCGGGTCACCGATCATGTACCGCGCCGAGTAGACATGGACCACGAAGCTGACGCCGGTGATCAGCGGCAGCAGCAGCACCGCAAACTGGTCGGCATGGAGCCCGACAGTGACGACGAGATCGCCGACATCGAGAAATCGATAGAGCGATATCGAGATCGTGCCGTTCCGGGCAACCTCCATCAGCGCCGCGATCGAAAGGGCGAACGACAGGCCGACTGCCGGGATTCCGACCCGGTGGCTAACCTCGCCGAGGCGACGTCCGCCCAGCGCGAGGATCAGGAAGGCCGTGAGCGGCAGGACCGGAATCAGGGCGAAGAGCGGCATGCTAGCCCTGGCCCCCGTCAATGAACATCGTGCCGGACATGTGCGTCATATCCCGAGAGCGCCCGTGACATCCAGCAGCAGCCGGACGACACTGTCGTTCCAGATCCCCAGACCCAGGATCGCGGCGACAAGCGTCGCCATGGTGACGCGCAACGGCCAGGGCGTCTCGGTCGGCCCCTGATCGGCGGGATCCCCGCTCCCGGCACGGACAAGCCTCTCGAAGATCTGGGCGAAATATCCCAGCGTGATCAGTGTCGTCAGCAACACGGCTGCGGTCGCGAGTTGGTTGCCTGCCTCCAAGGTACCCTGCAGGATCCTCAGTTTTCCGAAGAACCCTCCCGTGGGAGGCAGGCCGACCATGCCCAGACCGACGACGACCAACGTCACGATCGCCCAAGGGTTCCTGACACGGGCGCGACTGAGGTCGTCCAGCGAGGAAACCCCATGGCGCAGCGCCAGGAACCCGGCCAGAACGAACAGGGCACACTGCATCACCGCGTCGTTCAGCAGATAGTAGAGGGCACCTGTCAGCCCGGCCTCGTTGGCCTGGCCGACCCCGACCAGCACCAGGCCGACATGGGAAATGCCGCCGTAGGCGAACATTCGCTTCAGATCCCGCTGCCCGATCGCAAGGCAGGCACCGGCCACGGAAGCCAGCATGCCGAACGTGGACACCAACGCGAAGATCGCGAGCGACTCGCCGTTGACGCCCGGCACCATCACCCAGTAGAGGATCCTCACCCAGACCAGCAGCGCGACCTTCGTCACCAGGCCCGCGAGAAGGGGGACGGTCGGGGTCGGCGCATCGCTGTAGGCGTCGGGGAGCCATCCGTGCAAGGGCATGAGCGCCATCTTGATGGCGAGCCCGATGAACATGAAGATCAGCCCGCCCATGACAGCCTTGGACTCGATCAGTGCAGGCAGCCTCTGGGACAGGTCCGCGATGTTGAGAGCGCCTGTCGCGGCATAGAAGTAGCCGACACCCAGGAGGTAGAATGTCGTTCCCAGTGCGCCCATCATCAAGTACCGGAAAGCCGACACCAGGGCCCGGCCGCCAGGAACCCCAACGAGGGCGTATGCCGACAGCGAAACCACTTCCAGGAATACGAAGACGTTGAACAGGTCGCCCGCATAGATGGCACCGCTCAGACCGGCGACCAGCAGCAGGACCATCGTGTGATAGGGAACGGTCCGTCCTCCCAGCGTGAAGTTCTCCATCCCGCGAGCAAACAGCAGGCAGAGCACGCCAAGCCCGCTGACGGCCGTGACCATGGTCGCGGCCAGCGAATCCGCCAACCATTCAATGCCGATGGGTGGCAGCCAGCCACTGAACGAGTACCGCACCTCTCCGTGGACTGCCACGGACCACAGGCTCACCAGCGACAGCGCGGTCATCAGCGACACCGCGATCAGGGCCAGCGGCCGGCACACCGCCGGCCGGCGATGACCGGCCACCGGCATGGTGATCGCCGTCGCAAGCGGTGTGAGAAACACGAGCGCTGGAAGGTGTTCGGTCATCCGAGCTTTCCCAGAACCTCATCCTCGTCGAGACTCCCGAACCGGCGGTAGATTCTGGAAACCAGTCCGAGCGAGACGCCCAGCGTTGCGATCTGGACCACGATCGCGGTCAGTGTCAGCACTTGCGGGAGCGGATTGACGTACGCCTCCGTCACATCCCGAATCACGGGCACGGTGGCACCGTCCTTGGCGCCGGTTGTCACCAGGAAGAAAATGACGCTGGTCTGGACGATGTAGAGTCCGATCAGCTTCTTGACGAAGTTGTGGTGGGTGATCGTGATGTACAGGCCCCACAACAGCAACAGGACGAACGCGACAAGGTTGGGCCGGTGCAGCGCCGCATCGAACAGTTCAAGCATCAGTTTCCACCGCCGTACTGCTGCGCGAGAGGCTGAACACGATGGAGACGGACGCAACGGCGACGTCCAGCGCGACGCCGATCTGCGTCATGAGTATTCCCAGATACCGGCGGGAGGCACTGTCAAGCCCCGGAACGGGGGCGCGGGAATAGTTGAGGAACTCGCCGCCACCGATCAGGCACAGGCCACCAACCGCCACGAAGAGCAGCAGGCCGACGCCATCCCCAGCGAGCAGTCGCTTCGTCTGCCGCCCCACCGGACCGCCCTCTCCGAATACGATGAGTCCCAGGATCTGACTGGCCGCGATCATCACTCCCGCAACGAAACCGCCACCTGGCCCGTACTGGCCGAAGAACAGCACGTACAGCGCGAACAGCTGCACCAGCGGAATCATGAGCGATGCGGTTCTCCGCACGATGACGCTGCCGAACGGCGAATCGATCATTCCGGATCCCTCCGCAGGAGGAGCCAGCAGGCAACCCCGGAAGTGAACACGACCACCGTCTCGATCAGGGTGTCGAAGACGCGGTAGTCCATGAGCACGGATGTCACCACGTTCGGCGTGCGCGTGTCGGCAAGACTGTTCTGCAGGTAGTGGGGCGACACGTGGATGCTGGCCGGCGATCCCGGATCGCCGAAGGCCGGCAGATCGTTCGCGGCGTAGAGCAGCAGCAGACCCAGTAACGGCAGCGCGATCACCGCGATGACCGGAGGCGGTGGTCGCCGAATGCGGGTGTCCTCGGGAACCGTCCGGAACAGAGTCAGCAGGAAGAACACGGTCGCCAGACCGGCTCCCACGACGGCCTCCACGAACGCGACGTCCGCGGCTCCGAGCCACGCCCAGACCAGGGCGAGGAAGAAACTGTAGGCGCCCAGGATCAGTACCGCACTGATCAGGTCCTTGACAAGGATCGCCCCGCCAGCCGTCAGGATCAGCAGAACTAGCAGGGGAAGCTCAAACGAATACGTCAACGGCGATCCTCGGCTACGGGCTTCTGTCCCGAACGCAGGGCGGCCCGGACGGTTGCATGTGAAATGACGGGATTCACGAGGTACAGCAGTGCCAGTACGACGAGAATCCGGAGCGTGTCGGTGGTGAAGCCGTGATAGATCGCCAGACCCGTCAGAAGGAAGAAGGCCCCGATCGCGTCGGTCAGGGCGACCGCGTGCGAGCGGGTATACACGTCGGGGAGGCGGACCATCCCGACGGCCGCGACGACCAGGAAGAAGAGGCCGACCACGATCATTAGCGTCACGATTACCGGCACTATGTCTTCCACCTCTGCGTCAGGTACTTGGCGATGGCCAAGGCGCCCACCAGGTTCAGAAGCGCATAGCCGGTCGAGATGTCTACGAACATGTCGACCCGCTCGTAGACGGTTCCGATCACGATGAGCAGGATGATCGCCTTGGTCGAGATGCCGTTCAGGCCCAGAACGCGATCGTACAGGGTCGGCCCCCGAACGACCCTGTACAGATACATGATGATCAGGACCGCGATGACATCCAGAACGAAGAGCAGGCTCATTGCTTGCCATCTCCCGCCGGGAAGACCATCGCCACCATCCTCTCGAGCCGCTGACTGATCACATCCTCCGTCGACTTTTCATCCAGGGCATGGACGATCAGTTCCTGACTGTCGGCCTCGACGGTCACCGTGCCCGGGGTCAACGTGATCGAGTTGCCCATCAGGAGAGCGGCCTCCTCGCTGCCGAGGCTGGCTCGGTGCCGGAAGAGCACCGGTTTGATCGGCAACCGCGGGTGAAGAATGAGGTATGACACGTGAACCGCACTCACCAGCATGCGCCCGAAGAGCCACGGAGCATAGAGTGCCACCTTCGACCAGCGGATGAGATAGTCTCTCTCGCTCCTGAGGCCGGTCCGGAACAGGGCCACGAGGAACGCCGCCGACAGACCGACCGTGACATGGAAGACACTGAAGCTCTCCGAGAGCAGCAGCCACAGGACGAACAGGACGAACGTCCAGTACGCGAGTCGTCCGGGATTGCGAATACCGGTTGCCATCAGCCAACGCCTCCCAGTGTGACCGGTTCCCACGTCGAGTCCGGCCGGTACCGACGGAATCCCTGCACCTCACTATCGCACGCCACCAGGTTCACCCACTGGTTGTGAAACAGCGTCTGCAGGATCTCGTGTCTTGCGATGATCGCGGAGACCCTCTCCGTCGGGGCGTCGACGATGGCCAGCAGGCGCATCGGTTCGTGGTAGCGGCGCTCGCCGTCGATCACCCCCTGCACGGGCAGGCCGCCCTGGAGGTCCCCCTGACTGCCAAGCATCACGCCGACACCGCCGACCACGTTGTGGATCACCTTGCTCCCACTGCCGTACACCCAAGGATCCACGGCCGAGAAGTAATACTCCATGTTGATCCACTCCCCGACGATGAGAGGGGCCGTCATGATCCGTTCGAGGATGGCGCCGTCGGGGTCGCTGGCGGGATCGTAGGAGTGCAGGAAGACCCGTGCCTCAAGATCAAGGCCCTTGGTGAGCCAACGCCGCCCGATCAGAAAGGCCGCATTGCTGGACAGTCCCCACTCCGGCCTTGGATTGGCCCAGTCAACGCTGCGTGAGATCGCGTGGAGTACGGCGCTGCGGCGACTCAGGCCCCGCGGAGCCCCAGGCAGCTTGGCAAGGCGCTCTCTGGCCTGTGTTGCACCGGCACCGGCCAGGTCGCGCTGGAGCCGGGCGAGCTCCTCCCGGTGCGTGGCGGGCACATCGACGGTGTCGAAAAAGGAGACGCGATCCGTCGCAGTATCATGCTTGCCCGCGACGAACCACACATCGTCCGGTATGGAGAGGCCGGCGGCGGCGACGGCCCGGCGAACATCAGGATCATTCGCCATCACCGTGAATACACGGGCATTCGGATCGCCATGCGCACCCCCGCAGGCACCGCAGTTGTAGGCCGCCGCATACGGGTTGTTGTCGGACTCCGACCCGTGACCGCAAACAACCACGAGCCGGGCGATGGGGTCGGTCAGTCCGATCATGCGGAGACCGCCCCCGACGAAGGCGGCCTGCTCTTCCACGGTGAACCCGCTCGGTCCGACGGGTTCCGCCTCGGACGGCTCGAGGGTGAAACTCGTCTCGAACTCGGCGCGGTATCGTCTCCGAATCCAGGAACGGACCGCAGCATACGGCCTCTGGAGAAGGGTCTTGCCGACCAGGGCGATGCTGAACAGAAGGCCGAGCACATCGACAAGCACGTACGAGCCCAGTGGGTGCTGCTTCAGATCGTGGAACAGTTCGTCGCCAAAGCGGCGCCAGCGGGTACCCGAGGCATACTTTGCCAACCGCCGATCCTCACCGGGACGCGGCTCCTCATCGACCGCACGGGGTGGCTTAAGGAGCACGGGGCACAGCGCAAGCCGGTCCGAAGTGTCGAATGCCTGATGGCTGAAAGGAACACCGAAGAATCCGGCGTATCCGAAGGTCTCGTAGGCTCCAGATGCCTCGATATGCCGCCGGAAGGGCTCGGAACGGGCATCGATGCAGAAGATCAACTGCGCGTCCGGACGGCGCTCGGCCGAATGCTCCTCCCGAGAGTGTCCGGCCAGCTTGCCCAGCAGGTGATCCGCGTAGGTGTCCTCGTAGGCCGCCAGCCAGACCGGACCGTGCTGGTCCTCGGGAAAGTGGTCGAGCCAACGCAGCAGGGTGCAGGCACCGTCACCGGTCAGACCCCGGACCTGTGCCGGCGTCAGTTCCAGGTTGACCGCAAGCTGGTACAGCTGGCCCCGTGCGAACTCGCGGGCCCCCGCATCCGCAATCCGACCTGCGTTGCTACGGGCCCAGTCGCGAACGCCTCCGAGCGTTCCGGGGACTCCCAGCGCCTTCCGGCAGACCGCCGCGACCAGTTCGACCTCGTAGAAAAGCCTCACGGCAAGATAGTCCACCAGGTCGATGGGATGCTCGTGCTGAGCCGGATACTGCGGATTCTCGCTTCTCCAGCGCGCGAAACCCGTCCAGCCGGGGAGATGTGCGAACATGCGCGCCTGATACGCGTCCCACCGTTCCTCGGGAATGCCGAGCCGCTCCAGTCCCTGCCGGACCCACTCCTCGGCCGTATCCGGGAGCGCCCCCACCTTGTCCGTGAACCCGGGAATTTCCAGAAACCAGCCCGACCGGTCCCGACGCGCCAAATCTCGCCAACTCCGATAGAATCCGTTTTCCCGGGCAGGCATCCTCCAGCCGGCCATGCCCTCGTCGAGGAATGCGGCCGACCACTTCACCATTTCCTCATTGATCGCGTCGACGACCGACGAACCGGTCAGGTCGCCAACCCAATCGCTGAGGGTTCTGGCCGGCGGCAGATCGGGCGCCGCCTCCGTGCCGGGATCCGCTGGTGGCGGGCAGACTTCCGTTACCGCGGCCAGCAGCTCTGCACACCCGCCATTGCGGACCTTCCAGGCAAGCACCGCTGCTGGCGGCGCCTCGACGCCTTGCGTCAAACGGGCCCATGTCACCTCGTCCGCATCGATGGCGCGGTCGCCAGCCAGGACGGGCGGGTCGATGATGCGCGGACCCAGGCTGGCCAGGGCGCGACGGAGGTGGCGGTCATCGATCCGACCGGCCTCCCGAAGTTCCCGGTACTCGCTGCCGGAGAGGAACCCGGCCCCTCCGATCATCCCGGCAGCCTCGCGCACCCCTTGATCGAATGGCAGGTTCTCGTAACCACGCACCGGGTTGCGGTACGCGAAGGTCTTCAACGGCCAGATCTGCGCGGCCGGGTGAGCGGCCTGCAGGACCCGCTCGCGCAGCGCCTGTTGTTGGTCGGTACTCATCAAGAATGCTGGCGGCGCTATCGCTGACTCTTCACACGGGCCGCAGTGGGATCGTCGGAGAACGGACGGTGCTCATCCAGACCCCGGATCTCCAGTCGGGCACCGTCTTCCTCGAATTCCCTCTCTAATTCTCGCAGCTTGTCCATGACCGTGTGATCGACAAGCGCCGTCCGCGACAGGTCCAGCCGAACCGGTCCCTGTCCCTTGAACGACTCGAGGCGCTTTTTCAGGCCGATCCATGTCGAGAACACGGCCGCTCCCTGCACGGATACGGTCGATGCGGCCCCGGAACTCTCGATGCGGGCCCGCAGCCGAAACAGCGAAGCCAACGGCATGCCGTTCACGAGATGGATGAGAATCTTGACCAGGATGCCGATGCCGATCCCTGAGAGCAGATCCGTGGCCAGCACGCCGACGATCGTCGCCACGAAGATGACCAGTTGTTCGCGGCCCACGTGATACATGTGCACGAACTCCTTGGGCGCAGCCAGCCGGAACCCCGTGAACACGAGCATCGCCCCGAGCGCAGCCAATGGGATCTTGTTGATCAGGACAGGAGCCAGAGCCACGAACACCAGCAGGAAGAGTCCGTGATACATGTTGGCGAAGCGGGTCTTCGCCCCGTTGTCGATGTTGGCCTTGCTGCGGACGATCTCGGAGATCATTGGCAGGCCGCCCACGAACGCCGCCGCGGTGTTCCCGACACCGATCGCCAGCAGATCGGCATCATAGTTGGTCTTCCGCCGGTACGGGTCGATCTGATCCACCGCCTTGGCGCTGAGCAGCGACTCGAGGCTGCCGATCAACGAGAAGAGCACGATGTACTTCACGCCGGTAGCGGTCGCGACCCCGGAAAAGTCCGGGAAGGTCAGCGCCCCGAACATGTTCAACGGCACATCGACGAGGTACTTCGCCTCCAGTCCGTAGTGCAGTCCCATCGGAACCGTGACGAGCACGACGATCAGTGGTGCCGGCAGGGCTCGCAGGCCCGGGATCTTCAGAAGCGGATATCCGAACATGATGACCAGGCTGATGACGCCGATCACGCTCACCTGCGGGTGCAGCTCCGTGAAGTAGCTCGGAATTCTGGCCAGGAGCTCCAGCGGCGTCCCCTCCGAACCAAGACCCAGAGTGACCGGCAACTGCTTGGCAAAGATGATCACGCCAATCGAGGCGAGCAGTCCGTGCACTGCCGCCGGCGGGAAGAACTCGCCCAGGATTCCGGACCGGAACACGCCGAACAGAATCTGTATGACGCCGGCCACGACGCCGACACCCAAGGCAAGGCGGTACGCCTCCATGTCGGCGGCCGGGTCACGGCCCGCAGTGAACCCGAAATCCGTCACGCAGCCGATGGCGATCACGATCAGGCCGGCCGCCGGGCCCTTGATCGTGAGTTCGGAATTGCTGAATACCGTACCGAGGATCCCGCCGATGATCGCGGTGAAAATCCCCGCTATCGCCGGGTAGCCACACGCCAGGGAGATGCCGAGACAGAGTGGCAGCGCGATGAGGAACACGAGAAATCCGGATAACAGGTCGGGACCCCAATGGCGTCGGAAACCCGAGCCGTTGCCGCGCGGTACATCTTGTGTCGGAGTCATGCGGAACTATATTATACGGTTCCGGGATTGTGGGTGGAGTCGTTCAAGGACGATCCCGGAAAGCCGCTGATCCGGCCGGCGATCCACGCGAGACATCCGATGCGATGACCGGTGATGGCGTACGCCGGACCGGGCCTCTGACCGGACGATCGACATGGTGCGGAAGGGGCATGATCCGGATCTCATTCCGGGAGAACGGCATCGTCGGTGCCGATCAGGTTCGCACCGCCAACGATCAGGGGATCCGGCTGGCCCACGACGAGCGCATCCCTGTTCGGATAGGGCAATGCCGCAAGAAAGTGCCTCATGCAGTTCAGACGGGCCCGTTTCTTGTCATCGGACTTGACGATCGTCCACGGGGAATCCGCGGTATCGGTGTAGAAGAACATCGCTTCCTTGGCAGCTGTGTATTCATCCCACTTGTCGAGGGACTGACGATCGATCGGTGACAGCTTCCACTGCTTCAGGGCGTCATTCTCGCGGGCCTCGAAGCGACGTTTCTGTTCCTCGCGGGTCACCGAGAACCAGTACTTGAACATCCGGATCCCACTGCGGACGAACATGCGTTCCAGCTCGGGCGCCTGGCGCATGAACTCCAGATACTCCCTGGCTCCGCAAAACCCCATTACCCGTTCGACGCCACTGCGGTTGTACCACGAGCGGTCGAACAGCACCATCTCGCCGCCACGCGGCAGGTGGCGGATATAGCGTTGGAAGTACCACTCCGTCCTCTCGCCGTCTGTCGGCTTGTCGAGTGCGACCACGCGGGCGCCACGCGGATTGAGATGCTCGGTGAACCGCTTGATGGTCCCTCCCTTGCCGGCCGCATCCCTGCCTTCGAACAGGATGACGATCTTCTGATTCGTTGCCTTGACCCAGTCCTCGACCTTCAGCAACTCGACTTGCAGGGCGGCCTTCTCCCGCTCGTAGGGCCCACGGGCGAGCTTCTCCTTGTACGGATATTCGCCGGTCTCGAAGAGTCGCCGGATGGCGTCCGAATCCCGGGCCGCCGCTACGGATTCGGAGCTGCCAGCACCATTCTGGCTTCCGACTTCAGCAGCCCAGCGTACCGCCCCGCTCAGTCCATCACCGTTCCCGTGTGTTGTCGTAACATCCTGCGGCATCAAGTCACAGGCTACCACGCCTGGTTGTGCGGTAGCTCGTGTCGCCGCCTTGCGCGTCGGGTTTTCGGAGCCTCTCCAGGGTCACGCACAACACCGGATGTCCGCGTACGGACCTGTGGAGAATGATCCGTCGCCACCCCCCCCCCCCGACCCGCACGTTACGCCTGCCGCTCTAGCCGAGGAGTGATTGCGACACCCCTGACCGGTCGGATGATGGTACGAACCGGCGCGAGTCGCTAGCGCAACAGCCCCATCAGGACCGACTCGCCCGCCAACTCGAGAAAGCTCTGCGGCATGATCCCGATGGCCAGGGTCAGTCCCCCACTGCCGATCAGTGCGACTCGCGTTCCCAGGCCCATCTCGAGAACTGCCGGCTTCTCGCCGCTTCCGGTCAGCCAGCATGCCCGGATCACGCGGAAGTAGTAGTAGGCCGCCACCGCCACATACAATGCGGCGAAGACGGCGAAGATGTAGTAGCCTTCCTGCAGCAGGGCCAGGAAAATGTAGTACTTGCCATAGAACCCGGCCAGCGGTGGGATGCCCGCCAGCGACAGCATGAAGACCGCCATCAGGATGGTGTAACCCGGAGCCCGGCCGAAGAGTCCGTTGAGGTCGTCCAGTTCCTCCGCCGCCTCGCCATCCCTGCGCAATGCGGCCACCAGTGCGAAGGCTCCGTAGTTCATGAAGACATAGGCAAGGATGTACACTGCGATGCCGCGCAGCCCCGCATCGTTGGCCGCCACCAGCCCCAGCAGGATGTAACCGCCGTGCGCGATGGAACTGTAGGCCAGGAGCCGCTTCAGGTTCGACTGTGTCACGGCCGCGAGGTTGCCGATCGTCATCGTGACCAGGGCGACCGCACCCAGCAGCGGCACCCAGGCGTCGGACGCACTCCCGAAAACCGACAGGAAGATGCGGATCATCAGTGCGAAGGACGCCGCCTTCGATGCCACCGAGATGTACGCTGTCGTCGGCGTCGGAGCCCCTTCGTAGACATCGGGTGCCCACATATGGAACGGCACGGCCGAGATCTTGAACAACAGTCCGACCGATGTGGTGATGAGCGCGAGAATCGTCGCCCAGTCACCCTCGGGCCGCGCCGCCACCGCCGTGCCGATCGCCGTAAGGTTGGTCGAACCGGAAATCCCGTACAGGATCGAGAAGCCATACGTCAGCAGTCCACTCGAGAAAGCACCCAGGATCAGGTACTTCATCGCCGCTTCGTTCGATTTCTTCGAGCGACGCAGGAATCCGACCAGGACGTAGAAACTGATCGCCATCGTCTCGATCGCGACGAACAGGACCACGAGGTCGTGGCCGGTGGCCATCAGCGACATGCCCGCCTGTGCGAACAGCAGCAGAGCGTAGTATTCCCCGCGGTGCTCACCCTCCGACTCCATGTACCGCACCGTGAGAATCACCGCCAGGACTGCCGCCATCACGAAGATCAGGTTGAAGAACGCTCCGAAACCGTCGATGACAACGGAGCCTCCGAGACCGGAGAACGCTCCGCCGGCTCGGACACCGCCCAGATGCTGCAGAACCACGACCGCCACCAGCGCCTCACCGACCAGGGCGGTGATCGCGTTGAGCCAGCGCTTGCCGGTCCGTCGGACGAAGAAGGCGTCCGTGAGCAGGATCCCGCAGCCGAACAGGCACAGGAGGATGGCCGGCTTCAGGACGTGAAAGTCATCCAGTGTGAAAGTGATCGCGTCCATCATTCACTCGCTGGAACTCTGGCTGTCAGCAGCCTGGACGGCCCCTCGGCGTCCGTCGGGATGTCAGCATCGATGCGACTGAAGTAGTCCGGGGCGAGCCGCTCGACAAGCCGATTCGTCGGCGCCTCGAGGATCTCGAAGAACGGCTTGGGATAGAGACCCACCCAGAAGCAGCCTGCGATCAGCGGTGCCATCACGACGATCTCGCGCAGGTTCATGTCCCGCAGTTGCTCGTTCTTCGGGTTGGTGACCGGACCCAGCATGACCCGCTGGAACAGCCACAGAAGGTAGGCGGCTCCCAGCACGATTCCCAGTACGGCGAAACCGGCCCACCATACATTCACCTCGAACGCACCCCGCAGGATGGTGAACTCCCCGATGAATCCGTTCAGTCCCGGCATGCCCATCGAGGCGAACAGGGAGATCGCGAAGAGCACGGTGTAGATCGGCATGCGGTTCGCCAGCCCCCCGTATTCGGCGATCTCGCGCGTGTGCCGCTGGTCGTACACGATCCCGACCGCGAGGAAGAGCAGCGGCGTGGAAAGGCCGTGGTTGAAGCCCTGCAGGATGCCGCCGGCGATTCCGTTCGGGTTGAGCGCGATCAGCCCGAGCGTGCAGAAGCCCAGATGGCTGACCGAGGAGTAGGCCACGAGCCGCTTCCAGTCCTTCTGCATCAGCGACACCAGCGCACCGTAGACGATGCCAACGATCGAAAGGACGGCGACCAGTTGGACCGTCAGGTCGTCGGTGGCCCCCTTCGGGAACATCGGCATGGCGAAGCGCACCAGTCCGTACAGGCCCATCTTCAGCAGGATTCCGGCCAGAATCACGGAGCCCGCCGTGGGCGCTTCCGTGTGGGCATCGGGCAGCCAGGTATGGAACGGGAACATCGGCACCTTCACCGCAAAGGCGATGAAGAAGCCCCAGAAGAGCCAGAACTGCATCTCGGGGCCCGTATAGGCAGCAACCCGCATCAGGTCCTCCAGAGCGAAGCTGTAATGCCCGAACTGCTCGTAGTGCTGGAAGTACACCGTCAGCATGGACAGCAGCATCAGGACCGAGCCCGCCAGTGTGTAGAGGAAGAACTTGATGGCCGCGTAGAGGCGCTTGCCACCGCCCCAGATACCGATGATGAAGTACATCGGGACCAGCATGATCTCCCAGAAGACGTAGAACAGGAACACGTCCAGGACCATGAAGACACCGAGCATTCCGGCCTGGAGGAACAGGAAGAAGGCATAGTATTCCTTGACGCGGTCCTGGATCGAGGACCACGAACACAGGATCGAGAGCCAGCCGACGACCACGGTCAGCAGCACCATCAGGTAGCCGAAGCCGTCCACGCCCAGGTAGTACTGCGCTCCGAGTGCCGGTATCCAGTCGAAGCGCTCGACGAGCTGGAAGTCGCCATTGGCGGTGTCGAAGGCCCGCATCATCGGAATCGTGACCAGCAACCCGAGGACGGCGAAGCCGTTCGCGACGTACCGGATGAGATCCTTGCTCTCCTTCGGCAGGCACATGACGGCGATCATGCCGACCAGCGGCGTCAGCCAGATGATGCTCAGAATGTGTTCGCTCATGGTGTCGTGCGATCCGGACGGTTCCGCCCGCTCTCCCTTATCTGAATAGGTAATACCCCGCGATGATCCCGACCCCGACCAGGAACAGCAGCGCGTAGTTCTGCACCAGCCCTGTCTGGAACATGCGGACCGGGTACGAGACGAGCTTGATCCCGAACCCGACCACGTTCACGATCCCGTCGACGATCCACTTGTCGAAGAAGATCGTCAGGCTGGACGAGAGTCGGGTCAGAAGGCCCGTTCCGTTCACGACTCCATCGATCACGATCTTGTCGAACCCGGCCAGCACGATACCACCGCCCTTGGCCACGCCACGGACGAAGAGTGCGTCATAGATCTCGTCCACCCTGTACTTGTTCAGAAGAATGCCGTGCAGCGGTCGTCCGACCAGCCCGTGCATGGGCTCACCTTCGTATTTCTCGGTGCGGAACATCCGCGTCGACAGCCATATCGCAGCCAGGGCCAACCCGACCGAGAGGGCTATCAGTCCCCACTCAAGCAGCGCGCTGTGGTGCTCGGCCGCCTCTCCGTGAACGCCCTCGACCACTACCGAGGCACTCAGCCAGTGCTCCAGGCTCGGCAGTGCGTCATGCACCGGGCCGAACACCGGCGGCGTGCCGATCCAGCCGGCCAGGACACTGCCGACAGCCAGGATGACCAGGGGCCAGGTCATGGAACGTGGAGACTCGTGGACATGGGTCTGGGGTGCGACCCGATTGTCCCCGTAGAAGGTCATGTAGATCAGCCGGAACATGTAGAAGGCCGTCATCATCGCGGTCACCAGGCCCAGGACGTACAGCAGTGTGTGATGCGACGAGTATGCCTTCCACAGGATCTCGTCCTTCGAGAAGAATCCGGCCAGTCCGGGGATACCCGCAATGGCCAGGGCCCCCACGAGCATGGTCTTGAAGGTGACCGGAATCCTGTCCTTGAGCGCACCCATCCGGCGCATGTCCTGCTCCCCGCCTACCGCATGAATGACCGACCCGGAACCGAGGAACAGCAGAGCCTTGAAGAACGCGTGCGTGTACACGTGGAAGATGCCCACCCAGAACGCTCCCACCCCGCACGCAAGGAACATGTACCCGAGCTGCGACACGGTCGAGTACGCCAGGACCTTCTTGATGTCGTACTGGACGAGGCCGATCGAGGCCGCGAAGATCGCGGTCAGTCCACCGACCACCGCGACCACCAGCATGGCGTTGGGCGCAAGGACGAAAATCTGGCTGGAGCGTGCCACCAGGTAGACGCCAGCCGTCACCATCGTCGCGGCGTGGATCAGGGCCGATACCGGTGTCGGGCCCTCCATGGCATCCGGGAGCCAGACATGCAGCGGTAGCTGGGCCGACTTGCCGGTTGCGCCGACAAAGAAGAGCAGGCACATCATGGTGAGCGGTCCCCAGACGTGCTCGGCGTGGAACCCTCCCGCCTCTAGCGCGGACCCGACCTGGGTGAACTGGAGTGTGCCGAGCGTCGTGAACGTCAGCAGCATGCCCAGGATCAGGCCGGCATCACCGATGCGGTTGACGATGAAGGCCTTGTTGGCAGCGTTCGAAGCCGACTTCTTGCGGAAAAAGAATCCGATCAGCCCGAAACTGCAGAATCCGACCCCTTCCCAGCCAACGAACAGCAACACGTAGTTGTTCGCCAGGACCAGCACCAGCATGAAGAACAGGAACAGGTTGAGGAAACCGAAGAACCGGTAGTATCCGCCGTCATGTGCCATGTAGCCGGTCGAATAGACATGGATCAGGAACCCGACCCCCGTGACAACGAGAATCATCACCGAACTCAGCGAATCCAGCAGGAAGCCCCAGTCGGCGGTGAACGCCCGGACACCGACACTCGTGCCGGAATCCAGGCCCGCCAGCCAAGTCCACTTGACGACCTCGTAACTGTGGCCTTCCACTCCCTGCAACTGGAAGATCGCCCCGACCGAGAACAGGAAGGAGAGCAGCACCATGCCCGGACAGAGGATGTCGATGATCCTGCGGCCCGGCGAAGGATGGTGATGGCTGGCGTGGGCATCGTCCTCGGGTGGGCCGAGAGGATGCTGCTGGTCCAGCCTCCGCCCGAACAGGAGCATCAGGGCCGCTCCGAGGAGCGGGAACATCGGGATCAGCCAGATGCTGTTGAGGAAAAACACCGCTCTCGCCCCCTACCAGCGCAACAGGTCGATTTCGTCCGCATGGACCGTGTGCTTGTTGCGGAACAGGGCGATGAGAATGCCCAGCCCGACCGCCGCCTCCGCGGCGGCGACAGTGATCACGAAGATGGAGAACACCTGGCCGTGCACCTGCTGCAGCGCCGTGGAAAAGGCCACCAGATTGATGTTGACGGCATTGAGGATCAGTTCCACCGACATCAGCAGCACGAGAATGTTCCGGCGGGTCAGGATGCCGACCATGCCGATGAGCAGCAGCAGCGTACTCAGAACGACGTAATGCGTGGTGGTGACTTCCATGATCGTTACGCGACTACCCCTAGGATTCCGTATCCGGAGTGCGGACCTTGGACATCACGATAGCGCCGATGATGGCGACAAGCAGCAGGATGGACGCCAACTCGAACGGGAGCAGGTACTCCCGGAACAGTACATCGCCAACCTGCTCGGAGTTCTCGGACAGCGACCCGGGACCGAGCGGCTCCGGGAGTCCGGGCAGATCCAGCGCGCCCACGCCCCGCACGGCGATGGCCGCGAGCATGGCGCAGACCCCGCCCGCGCAGGCGAGCGCGGGCCACACCTGATTGGAGAACCGCCTTTGCGTGGCCTCTTCCTGGAGCGGCACGAGCATGATCACGAACAGGAACAGGACCATGATCCCGCCGATGTAGACGATGACCTGCACGCCGGCGAGGAACTCGGCCCCCCGGAGAAGGAAGATCCCAGCCACGCCCAGCAGCGTGCTGATTAGCCAGACAGCGGAATAGACCACGTTGCGACGCGTGATCGTCATGACCGCACTGCCGAGGATGAGGACTGCCAGTACGTAGAAAAGAACGGTGTCGATCAGCATGGGCGCCCCTCGCATCGGGCAGGGCGTTAGACAGACCAGCATATCATCTAGCGACTCCAACGACGGCCGAATCGTACTGGGTGGCAGGGAGAATCCGGTTGCGGTCGCAGCCACCCCCTGCAGGTGCGCGCCAAGGGGCACCCCTACCAGAGTGTTTTCGCGTCCAGTCGCTCAATGAATCGAAGCTTGCGTTCGTGCTGAACCCGAATGCGTTGGATGCGCGCCTCGAACGCAGCCAGCGTGTCGGTCTCCCGGGCAAGCGATCGAAGGTCCAGGAGCAGAGCGACCGCCCGCTCGTAGCTCTGGGCATTCCGGGCCTCGATCTCCTTCTCCACGTCATTCCATACCGAGCGGCCCCGTTGCCTGATGGCTTCCAGCCGCACCCGGCGCGCCCGTTCGGCCTCCCGAGCCTTGCGGATCCGCTCCGCCTCCTTCCGCTTGGCCTCCCTGGCCTCGCGATCCTTGCGCAACGCCTCGCTGCGTGTGAGAAGTTCGGCCACCGAACGGGACTTGTGTCCGGATTGCCTCTGCGAGGCAGTCCAGGCGGTGCGGACCCTGTTGCGGAGCTCCGGACCCACGAGCGGGTCACCGTCGACAAGGCGCAGCAGCAGCGCCGTCTTCTCGTCGACTGGAAGCGACTCGATCATCTTCCGGGAGGCTGCTGCCAGCGAATCGTGACCTTCCGTGACGGCCGGAAGCTCCGCAGCCGCGCTGACGAGATCCTGATCGAGATCGAAGAACTCTGCCAGTGAGCGGAGCGGGGGCGTGAGGGGACCGAGACCCGGCAGGGGCTCCGTGACACGAGGGGGCACCAGTCTCCGCTCCACAGCCGTCAGCCAAAGGACGTAACAGAGCCTGATGTCTCCAGCCAGCGCATCGTCGCGGAGCGGTGCCAGCGAATCGAGCCACCCGTCACCCTCCATATAACCGTAGTCATACCCCGACTCCTCGCCATTGAAGTTGATCTCGACGATCAGGTTCTCGCCGGACTCGGTCACTGCGACCTCGTCGACCGCCTGAACGCATCCATCCAGCAACGGGCGGTCAACCAGTCCCTTCGGCAACCGTATCATCAGGATTCGCGTTCCCCAGTTGGCGACATAGAGATGGAGGTCGAACCAGCGCTCCATCATCTGCCGCACGTTGCCCTTGAAATCTCCGTAGTTGTAGACGTTGGTGAACCGATTGGACGTGATCTCCGCTCTCGACGAAAGGCGCCGCAACGCTGCCTTGTCCGCCTCGTCAAGCGGACGATCGACTGCCTGGAACTCGTAGTACTGATATTCGCTCATGCGGGAACCGCAACCAACTTAGCATCTGCGAGACCGAAGCCGAAGAAGGGCTCGCATCCAGTAAGCGACGCCATGGTGCGATCCGATCGGCGTCGGCGCGAGTTGATACAGCTTGTGCTCCGTGTCTTGCGTGGCATTGCGCACCACGCTCATGTAGCTCAGCCGTTTCTTGGTCGCCGCTATCGGTTGAGATTGGTTCGTTCCGGCTGCATCCACCGCACTCGGGATCCTGCAACACGAGTTGGAACCGCGTATTGGATCCGTCGACGGTCGGCACCTCTTGCTTCTGGGTTCCTCCTATTCGGCCCTGTGGTCACGGACCACCATCCCGGCTGCCGTCTACGTTGAGGGAGTGCCGGAGGGAGGCCAGGGAAGGCCGCGATAGAACCCGGCCACCCGCTCGTAGCAGCCCGCGAAATCCGGTACCGAGCCCAGTTCCAGTGTCTGATTCTGCCATCCGGCTGCTGCCCGCTCCCGGAGTTCGGGATCGTCAAGGGCGCTTCCAGTGGGTTCGATCTCTCAGACCCGGCATTTCGCCACCAGACTGTCGAGGATCCGGGCCCGAGTCCCTTCATCCAGCCCGTTGCCGGTGAGCAGCCGGTTCAGATCGTAGACATCCTGGGGTCGCTGCCGCCGCCGCGTCACCTGCTGCAGAAGGGCACGATATTTCTCCGCGATGAGATCGACCAGTCCATAGGCACGCAACGACTGTCCGCCATTCAGTTCCAGTACCCGCACTTGCTGAAGCCGTTCGTTGAACGAGATATCAGCGGCTATCACAACCGGCGTCTTCCCGCTCCGCAACGCCCGTTCCTGGATTGTGCCACGCTGCGCACAGGCGATCTTGAGTTGCAGGGCCGGGAAGCTCGCCTCCGCGAACGGCAGGCTTCGTGGCAGGGACGTCACCGTGTGGGTCCGAACGATGAGATCGGCATACCCGAGTTCGGCCGCAGCACGCGGGAACATTGCGTCCAAACTCTGTCGGATATCGTCTCCGACCGCGGGGGCGGGAGCGAGGACCGTGGTCAGATCAATGTCTGCCGTTTGCCGGGGACTGCCATGGGCAAGTCCCATGAGAATGCCGCCTTTCAGGAACATCGTTGCCTGCAACCGCTTGGTCATGGCGATGGCGTTGAGGGCGATCTCGATGGTCTGACGCTGCTGGTAGGCGATCGGGTCGGCCCGGACCCGTTCGACCCAGCCTGCGACGTCGACCGGGAAGACGGACTCAGACATTGAGCGAGATGCTCCACGTTACCGAGAAGGTCGGTGCGAAGTCCCGGGCCGGGTCCAGCCGGCGGCTGCCACCGCGCTGACAGGAGGCCTTCCAGTGCGCAATGCCGGGATGCTGCAGGCCCAGACGCTCCTCGAGGATGTAGCCTGCACGGCTCTTGACCAGCCCGCTTCTCGCCGTGTCGATGGCGGCAACGATATGGTCAAGATAGGTTGCCGCGTGTTCCTCCCAGACATCAAGGACATGGGCTATGCCGCCGCAGAGGACCGGCTTCTGCAGCATGTCGAGGAAGGTCTGTCCGATCGTGGCAAGACGGACGGCGTCTCCCCGATTCTGCAGGCAGGCACCCGCTGTCCGACTCTCCCAGACCCGGACAGGCCGATCGCGCACGCGGGCGGGGTGTCGAATGATCGGCCATGGGAAGGCACTGGCGCTATCGGCACCAAGCGCTGCGGTCCTGAGCACCCGCAGGCGCTCGCTCGCCGTCTTGCGGTCGGGGCGCGTCAGCAGCAGGGCCTCGGGGCGGCGATCGGTGAGTCCCCATCTCTGCATGGCGGAGAGATGGGACACGTAGCACGTGGGGTCGAGCAGACAGACAATGTCATCAGCAGGCAGGTCCGCGATCCGCAACACACGAATCACGCGGGTCCCATAGTCCCGGTCGGATCCGATCACGCCGGCCTCTTGCAGGATCGCTCGCAGACGGTCATAGTCGTTTCGCTCCGGCTTGGTGCTCCGCAGGTACAGCTTCTTGCCGGACGACTCCTGATACATCCGCCAGATCAGCCGAAAGAAGTCGAAGGGGGGAAGGACCGGCTGGCCGTATTCCTCCAACAGCCCCGCCAGATGTCTGCTGGCATGGGTCGGCTTGCGAGGATAGATTTCTCGGAGCATTACCGTATTATACTATTACAGGCGTCCTAAGGACGCCTGTAATAGTATAATACTTATTGACAGACAAGTCAAGGTCGGTCGATAAATCCTTGCACGGCAATCATCTGGTGAACCCCGCACAGGTACGACACGACTCACTGCCGACCGCACCCACCCCAGCCAAGCTAGCGCTAGGACAGACTTGACACGGAGGGGTGGAAGAGTGTAGAAGGGAGGGATGCGAGTCGGACTGCGGGTTTTGCAACCCACCACCGTGAAATGGCTGCGAGGGGCCTTGCAGGAGGGGGTGCTGACGCGGACCGCGCTGGCGCGTGGCCTGTGCGAGCAGGACGGGTGGCGCAACCAGCGCGGGCGGTACTGCGAGTCGTCGGCCCGCAAGGCCCTGCCGCGACTGGCCGAGGAGTTGGGACTGGCACTGCCCGCCTCGCAGGGGCAGCGGCTGCCCGCCGCCCACTCGGCCCGCCCCGCAACGCCGCTGGCGACCTTCCGCGGCAGCCTGCAGGAGTTGGGCCCCGTGCAACTGGAACTGGCCCGGACCGCCGCCCAGCGCCGCCAGTGCGCACAACTGCTGGCCAGCGAGCATCCGTGCGGTCGCGGCAGCGCTCCGGGCTGCCGCCTGAGCTATCTGGTCCGGGCCAAGTGCGGCCCGGTGGGCGTGCTGAGTTTCGTGGCCGCCCCCTTCCGGCTCGGGCCCCGCGACCAGGAACTGGGCTGGGACGACCGCACCCGCGGCGCGCGGATCCCGCTCGTGTTGCACAACGACCGCTTCCTGGTGGGTCCCCAGGTGGTCGTGCCGCACCTGGCCTCGCACGTGCTGGGCCAGGCCCAGCGGCGGGTGGCCGCCGACTGGCAAGAGCTCCATGGCGTCGCTCCGGTCCTGCTCGAGACCTGTGTCGCACCCGCGCGCAAGGGCACCAGTTACAAGGCCGCCGGCTGGCAGCGCGTGGGCCGCACCCAGGGCCGCCCGCCGGGGGTGGACAAGCCGGTGCCGGTCAAGACCGTGTGGTGGCTGGGCCTGACCAACGACTGGCGCACGACCCTGCTCGATCCGCCCGACCGCTCCCTGGGTCGCTTTCCGGCCCTGGAACTGCCCGAGGAAGCGAGTTGGGCCGAACGCGAGTTCCAGCGCTCGGACCTGCCCGACGGGCGCTTGCGCGAGCGACTGGTGCGCATGGGCCGGAACTGGGAACGCCAGGGCGGCCGTCCCCTTCCGTCCATCTTTCCGCATCCCGCCGAGCAGCGCGCGGCCTACCGCTTCCTGCACAATGACAAGGTGACCGGCGCCGACATCCTGCAACCGCACCAGGAAGCCCTGCTGGAACGGGTCCGGCAGGAGTCGACCGTGCTGCTGGTCCAGGACACCACCACCTTGAATTATACGGGTTTGAAGGACAGTACGGAAGGACTGGGGCCGCTGCAGAAGCGTTCGGACACGGCGCGGGGACTGTTCGTGCACGCGGCGGTGGCGTTCACCGAGGGCCGGCGCCCGCTGGGCGTGAGCGGTCTGGAGAGTTGGGCGCGAGCGGAGCAGGCACCGCCAGCGGAAAAGGAACGGGAAAGTCAACGCTGGTTGCGGGGTTTCGAACAAGGGCGGGAACTGGGGCGGCGGAGTCCGTCCACGCGGGTGATCGTGGTGGGCGACCGTGAGAGTGACATCTACGAACTGCTGGCGAGCCAGCATCGGCACCGAGAGGAAGCCGGCCTGGTGGTGCGGGTGCACGCGGGGCGGCAGCGCAAGGTGCAGGTGCAGGACCCGACCACGCAGGCGGCCATCGTGCGCAAGCTGCAGGAACAGCCCGATTTCGAGCAGCCGGTGTTGACCGGGCGCAAGGTGTTCATCGACTCACAGGGCGGGAAACGGGCGCGGGCGGCACGCACCGCGGAGACGGAACTGCGCATCGCGCAGGTGGATCTGCAGCCGCCGAAAAGCCGTCCGCAGGACGGACCGGTGCCGGTCTGGGTGGTGCAGGTGCGGGAACCGCAGCCACCCCCGGGCGAGGAGCCGCTGGAGTGGCTGCTGCTGTCGAGCGAAGGGGGCGCGAGCGCCGAGTGGGCGGAGCGGATCGTGGGCTGGTACGAGGCCCGCTGGAGCATCGAGGAGTTCTTCCGGCTGCTCAAGTCGGGTACGCGCATCGAGGACCGGCGCTTGCAGACGGCCGCCGCCCTGGAGAAGTGTCTGGCGTTCGATGCGATCACGGCCTGGCGGGTGTTCAGTCTGGACCGCTATGCGCGGGACCGCCCGGACACGCCGGCCGAGCAGGTGCTGACCGCGACGGAGCGGGAGGTGATTGCCCGGGTGGTGCAGGCGGAGGGCCTGCGGCCACCGGCCGAGCGGAACCGTCCACCCCCGCCCGACATCCGCAGTTGGGTGGTGATGCTGGCGCGCATGACGGGCTGGCAGCCGTCGCGGCGCCGGCCGCTGCCGGGCAACGAGGTGCTGTGGCGCGCGTACGTGCAACTCCAGACCATGGTCCGTCTGCTGGAAGCCCAACGAGCATCTCCTCCCGCGGCCCCGCCACCCATCCGCGGTTCAAATGTGTCCTAGCGCTAGCCAGCCAAGACCGTCGCCCCTGGTGGTCAGCACGCCGCAGCCTCTTGCTCATCCTGGCGGCCACCGCAATCTTCGACAGGACTCCCGGAGCGGAAGACTCGTAAGCTCATGGAGCAGTTCCCCCACCCTGAACTCGCCTGCCCATGTCAAGGGGTGGCGTAGCGAACGGTCCACGCGGCTGGGTCTCCAACACTCGCCGCTGCCAGCGCACGCAGTGGCGCCCGGGCCTTGAGCAGCATCTCCTCGAACTCGGCTGGCGGGTCCGACATCGCCACGATCGCGCCACCGGATGCCACCGTCGCCCGCGACGGCTCCCACACTATCGTCCGAATCACGATGCTCAAGTCCATCCGGTCACCGTAGGAGATATACCCGAGTGCCCCGGCATAGGGTCCGCGGGCTCTCCGCTCGAGGCGGTCGATGATGGACATGGTCCGGATCTTGGGCGCTCCCGTCATCGAACCACCGGGAAACGCGGTGGCCAGACAATGCAGGCAATCGCGGTCCCGGGGAAGTTGACCTGTCACCGTGCTGACCAGTTGGTGCACCGTCGCATAGGATTCCACCTCCATCAGGTACGGGACATGGACCGACCCCGGAACGGCAACTCGTCCGATGTCATTCCTCAGCAGGTCGACGACCATCAGGTTCTCGGACCGGGACTTCTCGTCGGTCCTGAGCCACTCGGCGAGTCTGCGGTCCGCATCCGCGTCCGTCCGGCGGGCAGCCGTTCCCTTGATGGGCTTCGCCGAAATGCCACGGTCCGCTGACACGCGCAGAAACCGCTCCGGCGACGAACTCAGGATCGCGAAGTTCCCGAATCGCAAGAATGCGGAGTACGGGGCAGGGTTCAGCGCCCTGAGCTCGCAATACACTTCCAGCGGGGATACCGCGCCATCCACGGTGAATTCGCTGCTGAGACAGACCTGGTACGATTCGCCGGCCGACAGCAGTTCCTTGCAGCGACGGATCTTCTCCAGGTACCGGCGCGGCCCATCCGCAAGACAGGCGACCAGAGGCCCGGGTCGGGCCGTCACCGGAGCGGCAGGGCTCGGCCCCCGTTCCAGAAGACGCGCAACCTTCCTGCACCAGGAAACCGCATTCGATGTGGGAGATTCGGAGCGGGCGACGGCGAAAATCCGTCGCTCGGCATGATCGAAGATCAGGCAACGGCTTGCGTCGATGAACGCGGCATCCGGGAAGCGGGAGGTCTGGGCGGATGCCATGCCAAACTGCCGGCACATTTCGTATCCGACATATCCGACTAGACCGGTCTGGAAGTCGAGCGGCAGGGATTCGTCCAACTGAACCGGTCGCGATAGCCACGCCCGAATCTCGTCCGCAAACGAATGGAACCGACGGTAAGCCGTCGCTCCTCCCCGGGTAATGCTCAGTCGATTGTCCCGGGTTCGGAACCGGAGCACGGAACAGTCCGGCCCCGAGCCGTCACCCATGATGCTGAATCGAGAATAGCCCGGGATACAGGCTGAGCTGTCGAGCCAGTATGCCGTCTCCGAGTGGCCGAACAGCGTCCGGAACGCCCATGGAGGATCGACCCAGGTATCAAGCACCTTCGTGACTATGACCTGGGACCGACCGTCTGATGCTCGGGGCCGGCGAACCTCGTTGGCCACCTCGGCCTCGTGATACGGAAACCCCCCGTGTCCCTGGAGGTCGGATGTTGCGAGTCGGAGGAAGTTGCCCACCAGTCGCTCGCCATACTCCGCCAACACCGACTCCGGGTGGAACTGAACGCCGAAGTGCAGCCGGTGTCGATGTTCGATGGCCATGGGGATTCCGTCCCCAGTGACGGCGGTAATCGTCAGGCACGAGGGCACGGAATGCCGGTCCAGACACAGTGAGTGATACCGTACAGCGTCGAAGGAAGCCGGAATCCCGGCGAACAGTCTGCTCCCGTCGTGCGTGACCCGTGAGACCCTGCCGTGCATCGGGACGCTGGCCCTTACGACCTTCGCACCGTAGGCGAGTCCGACGCCCTGGTGGCCGAGGCAGACTCCCAGCAGGGGAACCCGTGTGTTGCGGATGAGTTCGCCGCACCGTCCGAAATCCGCGGAATTCTCCGGTGAACCGGGCCCCGGGGAGATGATGATGGCCTCGATGCAACGCCGGCGGATGAGGTCCGGCCAGTCCGGCTCGCGATTGCCAACGACTACCGGGGCGTGGCCGGTCGCCTTGGCAACAACCTGGCAGAGGTTGAACGTGAAGGAGTCCCTGTTGTCGACGATCAGCACTCTCATCACAACGTTCGGTCGCATGCGGCACGCGGATGCCCCGGAAGACGGCAACAAGCCAGTCCGGGCGAACATTCGCCCGACTTGATTGACGAACAACCGCCATTGCCGCCACGTGGCCCGCTACCGGAAGCGTCAGAGCGGATGCGACGGGGCTACGAGTGAACCGGTCAGTGGTTGTACTGGGAAGGCAGCGGACCTTCCTCGAGCATCTGCCGGTCCCAGATCTGGCCTTCCCGCGTGTAGGTCGCGAGTTCGAAGTCCTGGGTCAACTCCAGGGCGTCTACCGGACAGGCGTCCTCGCACAGCCCGCAGAACATGCAGCGCGAGACATCGTATGTGAATGTCGTCAGATCCTTGCGCTTGGTCTCCGCATTGCGCTGGGACGTGACGACGATCAACTGCTCGGGGCAGGCCAGCGCGCAAAGGTTGCACGAAATGCAGAGGGTCTCGGACGTCTCGGGATGGGTGTTCAGACGCGGTGCACCCCTGTACCGCTCCGCGACGGGTGGACGCTGGAGCGGATACTGCTCCGTCACGACCTTCGACGGTGCCTGGTTCCTGAAGGTCGTCCACAGGCCCTTCAGCAGATCGGTGAGCAGGAAAGTCTTGATGAGGTTCGCCATGGGCTGCCCGCTTCCATTATTGCAGCTTGCCCGGGGCCGCTGCCTACCCCCGGACCAGAAGCTGGACGACTCCGTTCAGGATGAGGCCTGCCATGCTGATCGGGATCAGCCACTTCCAGCCCACATCCATGAGTTGGTCGTACCGGAATCTGGGGAATGTGCCCCGATACCAGATAAAGAGGTACACCATCACGGCCAGCTTCAGCGCGAACCAGAACAGACCGATCAGATAGGGGTTGGTCTGAGGCAGCACGAAGAGGCCCGCAGCGACGAGGAACGCTCCCGCCAGGGCAACCATCACCAGACGAAACCCGAAGATAACCTGCTTGGACACGCCCTTGAGGCATCCTAGCGCCATCAGACCGAACAGCGCCGCCGGGAAGACCGTGTTGAACGGTGTCTCCAACGCCGCAACATTCGGGAAGGGACGCAGCCACCCGCCGAAGAAGAGCGTGACGCACAGGGAACTGATCACGACGATCGCGGCGTACTCGGCGAGAAAGAACAGCGCCCAACGGAAACCCGAGTACTCCGTATGGAAACCCGCCACGAGCTCGGACTCCGCCTCCGGCAGATCGAATGGCGCACGGTTCGTCTCCGCCGTCCCGGCGATGATGAACAGCACGGTCGGGATCAGCATCAAGCCGAAGTTGTCGAACGCACCCCAGACGCCCCGGTCCAACTGGGACTGGATGACCCCCTGCATCGAGAGCGTGCCGGCGCACATGATGGCGGTCACCGTCGCGAAACCCAGCGGAACTTCATAGCTCACCATCTGCGCCGCCGCCCGCAGAGAACCCATCAGCGAGTACTTGGAGTTCGCCGACCAGCCGCCCAGAATCAGTCCCAGCGCCCCCACCGACGACATGGCCAGGATGAACAGGATGCCGATGTTGACATCGGCAACGAAGAACCGGTCACTCAGCGGAAGCACGGCAAAGGCCGACAGTGCCGTGAACGTGGAAAGGACTGGAGCGAGCCAGAAGATCCACTTGTCGGCACGCGTGGGAATGATGTCCTCTTTCAGCATCAGCTTCAGGGCGTCCGCGAGCGGCTGGAGCACGCCGTACGGTCCGACACGCATCGGTCCCAGCCGCACCTGGAAGTCGGCAAGCACCTTGCGCTCGGCGAGCACGATGTACCCGGCAATGAGTGGGAAGACAAGGACGATTACCGCCGTGAGAATGATCGGTGGCACGTACGGGTTTGCGAGCAACTGTTCCATGGCAGGTCCTAGCGGTCCACCTCGCCCAGCACGATGTCGATCGTTCCGATGATGGCGACGACATCGGCGACGAGACTTCCGCGACACATCTTGTCGAGTGCTCCGAGATTGACGAAAGAGGGAGGGCGCACGCGGACACGGTAGGGATTGAGGGACCCGTCGCTGACGACGTAATACCCCAACTCCCCCTTGGGGGCCTCCACGGAGACATAGGCCTCACCGGGCGGAGGCTTGATGACCTTGCCGACCTTGCCCTTGATGGGGCCCTCGGGAATGGCGCCGACCGCCTGGCGGATGATCCGGCAGGACTGCTCCATTTCCAGCATCCGCACGATGTAGCGGTCGAACGTGTCACCGCTCTGGCATGTCGGAATGTCGAATTCGTACTGATCGTAGCCACAGTAGGGCTGGGCCTTGCGCAGGTCCCATTCGATGCCCGCTGCCCGCAGTACGGGCCCGGTGACCCCATAGTCCTTGCACCCCGCGGCGTCCAGAATGCCGACGCCCTTGGTGCGCTTTACCCAGATGCGATTGCCGGTGAGCAGGTCGTGGTACTCCTTGATCTTCTCCTCCATGAGATCGCAGAAGGCCAGGCACTCCTTCTCGAACGTGTCGTAGGTCTCGTACTGCAGGCCGCCAATCCGGAACGCATGGGTGGTGAGACGCGCACCACAGTAGTTCTCGAAGATCTTGAGCACTTCCTCCCGCTCGCGGAAACAGAGGAAGACGGGCGTGATGGCACCGATGTCGAGGGCGTGTGTGCCCAGCCAGAGCAGATGGGAGGCGATCCGGTTGAGTTCGGTGAGAACGACGCGGACAGCCTGGGCGCGGGGCGGAATCTCCACGTCCAGCAGTTTCTCGACGGCCATGCAGTAGCCGAGCCCGTTCGAGACGGCAGCGACGTAGTCCATGCGGTCCACGTAGGGCGCGAACTGCTGGTAGGTCCTGTTTTCCGCGATCTTCTCGACCCCACGATGGAGATACCCGATGACGCAATCCGCACCAAGTACCGTCTCGCCGTCAAGCTTGAGGATGACGCGCAGGACGCCGTGCGTCGATGGGTGCTGCGGCCCCATGTTGAGGACGAGTTCGTTGCTGTCCAGCAGGGTGTCGTCCGTCGCGGGTGGATGGGCGAGTGTCGTCGCTTGCATTACTGTGCGCTCTCGATGTTGAGGTTCTCGCGGACCCAGTCGGCGTCCTGCTGCAGGATCGAGTAGTCCTTGCGCAACGGAAACCCGTCCCATTCGTCCGGGAGCAGGATGCGGCGGAGGTTCGGATGGTCCTCGAACTCGATGCCGAACATGTCGTAGACCTCCCGCTCGAGCCAGTCGGCGGCACTGTAGAGCGAGACCACACTCGGAGCCTTCTCGCCATCGGCCAGAGTGGTCTTCAGCCGCACCCGCTCGTTGGCCTCGAACGAGTACAGGATCCAGACCATGTCGAACGGACGTTCCCGCTCGGGCCAGTGCACGGCCGTGAGGTCGACAAGATAGTCGAAGCCGTGCTCATTCCTGAGGACCGTCAGGCCGTCCAGCGCAATCTCGGACGAGCCAACCACCAGCTTCTGACCACCCAGGATGGTCGTGCTCACGATGGCGGCGCCGAAACGCTCCCGCAAGGCGTCGGGCAGCGACCCCTCCCATGGCTCGGACGGCATCTCTGCTGGCTTGCGCTTGGCGGGTCGGGCCGGACGGGCGGCCGCTCGCGGTGCAGCCGGGCGTGGGGGCTTGGTCCCCTCGGGGGCTTCGGTATCGGACATGGCAGTTGCTAGAGTGGCATCGCACCGGCGCAATGCCACCATGATCTATCGCAGGATAGCAACTTGGCCGTGTGTGGTCTGGAACGCCTGCTGTGGTCTTGGCGGTTCCTTGATGGCATCGAGATGGTCGCGGACCGGCAGACCGAACCTTGACGTGCCTAACGAGGGCGGAAGAGCAGAGGAGCGCCGCAAGGGGTTGCCAACTCCCCCGGTCGGTTCCGTCCACGCTCGCATGGCCGAGGAACTGCACCCATATCGTTCTGCTGCGAGGGCCGGGTGTTCGGCCCGATCACGGTGTTCGGCCCGATCACGTTACCGTGTGTACCGCAAGGAACACGGGCCTCGACCGCAGGAGGAGTCTGCGAGCCCGAGTTCCCAGTCACAGGTGGGGCTCTTGTCGATTCGCATGGCGAGTGAACTGAGCATCAGGCGAGACGCGCTCCCGTTCATCGTGGATTCGCCACACGTGTTCGACTCGATTCGCCCAAGATGCGTATCATGTGATGCACCAAGCCAAGCCGGACCAGCACATCCACCAAGCCCCGTGCTACCACTCAGCTAGCCCCACCGCCACTACGGGCCTCGCAACCGGTCAGCATACCCGGCAGGCAGCTTCAATTCGTGACGTTTCGAAACCGCTGATGATCGTATTCTCTGAATATGCATAGGATAACCGGGTACGATACAGTAGTGTACGAACGAACGGGTGGGTGGATGGTGCCGTATGGAGTACTTCCTTCACTGGGCAAGAACCGGACATGCTGTTGACGAAGCTAGTGCTTGATAGTGGCGCGCCACCATCTGCCTGCCGTACGATTTCAGGAAAAGGCTAGGACATCCCCATACCACGTCTCCAACTCAAACCCGATTCCAGCTTCTTCAGGAAGATCGTCCTCGGCGCGGTAGGTAGCCGACGAGTGGCAGAGGATCTCGGTCGGCTTGGTCACCGGGTTGCCGAACTCGAACGAGGGTCGATGGACACGAAGCTTTGGAAGGAAGTGAAGCGCAAGCGCGTTCGTATTCCCGACCTAGTGTGCGAGCGATGCGGATTGCGTATCGAGAGTCGAGCGAAGACCAAGGCTGAATTGTCAATGTCTCACAGCCCAACTGTTCAAGAGCGTGCTTGGGACTTCGGGATGGTGGATGCGGACGTGATCGCGATCCCGGTCTGCAGGGTCGGCGAGGAGAAGTACTGGAGCACTGGTCGGCTTGGCGGTCCAACCTCCTACTGGCATGAACGAAACTGGGTCCGGTGGCAACCGGAGGGGAAGGTGAACTATGTGTGCGTCTCGCAATTTCGGTCCGCACCTCAGGGCAGCATAGCAACCAAGGGAGTAACAGAAGGAGCAGAAACCAGCGTCGCATGGACCGCTCGCTTCTCTAGACGAAACGGCGTTGTCGAATCCGTCAAGGGACAGAGAATTACGATCGCTCGAGACAGTGACGGGCACCGTCATACTCAGACAGTGCCTGAGGAGCTGCAGATTGTCGTCGCACAAGGCGAGGTGGTCAAATTCAATCAGATCATCGCGGCAGGCGTCACACCAGAGTCAGACAGCGGCTTACGTTGCCGCGGTGCGTTACCAAAGGGAAAACTGTTGCGGCTTCTGCGATCTCGCGAACGGACTCAGCGATTTACCGGAGTGAAACTAGCAAGGTTGAGGAGAGAAGACTCGCTGAGAAACCTGATTACAAACCTTGAGAGCGATCAAGAAGAGGATATCTATACACGGCTTGAGGCGGTCTCCTACCTTATCGCCGTTTGTAGTAGTGGGGCGGCGGACTTGTTCACGCCGTACTTGAAGAACCCCGACGGGCAGGTTCAGCTAGAGGCAGTGATTGCAATGGGGGAAGCCGGCACTGACGAGTGCATAGACATGCTTAGCGAACTGATTGATGATACCAACCGCCCATACTTCGCACGCAGTGCTGCGGCTTGGTCCCTGAGTCGAATCGGTGGTGGGGCAGCGTCGTGACGCCTTGTGCGGGCCTTCGGCGACATGGACTACGACCTCCGCACCGAGGCACTGGAGGGCATCGTGAGTGTCAACTCAGATGCGGTGCCGATTCTGTTTGCGGGACTGCAGGAAGTCGACCCAGCGATCGCTGCGGGATGTGCGGAGGCCCTGCGACAGCATGGAGAATTGTCGGACGAGACCATCCATGAACTCTTCGCGCATCTCGCCGGCGAGAATCCCTCGGTCTGGGCGGTTTGGCTGGCTGGTCACATGCCGCGAGAACGGCTTGCGGCAGCAGTAGATGGTCTCCAGCAGACGGCACCAGAGCTTCACTATGCGATCACGTTGCTGTGGTCCTTCGTCGAGAGCTGGGTGGCCCGGCGCTGGGAACTGCGGCCAGATGCGGAGTTCCCTTCTCCAAATGCCCATATCGATTGATTTTCCTTGCGACAGCGAGGTGTACCGAACGCCACACGGTCTACAGCTGTGCGGTGACAGCGTTGACTTGCTCGCATGTCTGCCGGATCAGTCAGCAGATCTGGTAATGACCAGTCCACCGTTTGCGCTGCTCCGAAGAAAGACCTATGGCAACGAAGAGCAGGAGCAATATGTCAAATGGCTGAGCAGGTTCGGAGCAGCGGCTTACCGAGTGCTGAAGGACAGTGGCAGTTTCGTGCTCGACCTTGGTGGAGCCTACCAGAGGGGTAAGCCCGTGCGATCGCTGTACAACTACCGCGTACTCTTGGACTTCTGTGATGAACTCGGCTACGAATTGGCGGAAGAGTTCTTCTGGTTCAACCCCGCGAAGCTACCGTCGCCTATTGAGTGGGTTAACAAGCGAAAAATCCGGACAAAGGACGCCGTAAACACAGTCTGGTGGTTCTCTCGAACACCCAACCCAAAGGCAGACATTACCCGAGTATTGGTGCCTTACTCTGAGCGGATGAAGACACTGCTCAAAGACCCGGCAAGATTCTACTCACCCAAGGGTCGACCGTCTGGACATGAAATCACCGAGGCATTCGGCAAGGAGAACAGCGGTGCGATTCCATCGAACCTGTTACAGATCCCCAACACGGAAAGCAACTCTGCTTATCTGCGACTGTGCAAGATGTTGGGTCGGGACAGCCACCCAGCAAGGTTTCCCAGTGCCCTGCCACAGTTTTTCATCAAGTTCCTCACCGACCCAGGAGACATTGTTGTCGACATCTTTTCCGGCTCCAACACGACAGGACAGACTGCCGAGCACCTCGATCGTCGTTGGATTAGCATGGAAATGGATCGTGAGTATGCTGCCCTTTCTGCCGTGCGCTTCATGGCCCAGTGGAGCGACGAAGACGTGCGTCGCATGATCGCCCAACTTGATGCAGGCAAGGTCGTTGAGATTGACAATACCCCCTTACTTTCTGGGGCAGACTGGACCAGCGGTAGCCTACCTGATACCGACTCGCTATTCCCACGGTCGACCTAGACGGAATAGCGGTTGCATCCATAGATCCGTCTCAGATAGCTTGACCTAAAGCGCGTGGCGGTTACCTCGGCCGTGGCAGTGGAACAATGAGTCGTGATCATTGTCTCGGATCACGCACCACGGAGTCGCATAGCAGCCATTGAACGCCACGATGCAATGCGGAGGTCGCGAGGGGAGGTCGGTGGGCATGTCGACAGCGTGCCTGAATTGGGGTTCGCGGCCGCCCGATGGCAAAACGACGTCTGCCAGAAAAGCGGGGACTGCCATCCAGATGCGTAGGCAACGCAAAGAGTATCTGATCGAGATGCCCTAGCGCCCTATCGGGGCATTGCGTGGAGCTATTGCAACCGGCAAGACACCGCCCGGCGATGTCGGTTTCGACGAAGGTGGCTGCTTCGCTCGCAACGGCTACACACCGGTCAAGAAAGCTCTCTGCAACTGAATCACGATAGAAGTCCTTCCAAGTTCCGGAAAGCGGCACATCCGGCCGTTCGTTTGAGTGCAGGACTCGTGGCCAGCCCGCCGGATCGACAGAAGCCCGTAGGCCCCATCCGATCAGGTTCGAAGTGCTCATCTTACCGTCCAGAACTCGGGCTGCTCATGAACACGCAACAACCATCGTTCGATTGCCTGAGTGCGGGAAGGGTTCCGCAGGTCCGGTACTTCATCGGTTCCGTCGATCGCACACCCCAGTCCGCAACACCAGCCCGTCGGGTACGGAGTTGAGTTCGGCCTACAAGACGAGTTAACCGCAGCAGGCGGACAGAAGGGCGGGACAGTCCGTATGTACCGGAGCTGTCGGAAGGCAGTGATTGCCCTTGTGGAGATTCGAGTGTGAGAATGGAAGGCGGGAGCTGTACCGCAGGGACTCTGTTCGGTCGTTCTGGCCGATGACGCACCCGGACCCCGGTGAAGAGCCCCGGAGATACCGCATGAACTCCTTCTCGACCAACGACACTCTGGCAAGTGGCGCCACCACCTACCGGTTTCACCGTCTGCCCACTCTCGGGCGCAGCGTATCGCGACTACCGTACTCACTGAAGATTCTCCTGGAGAACCTACTGCGGCACGAAGACGGCTCGAGCGTGACCAAGTCCGACATCGAGGCCTTGCTGCGATGGGATCCACAGTCCGCACCGGCTACAGAGATCGCCTATCGCCCGGCGCGCGTGTTGATGCAGGACTTCACGGGCGTTCCCGCTGTCGTCGACCTCGCCGCAATGCGGGACGCGGTTCTGCAGATGGGGGGGGACCCGGGCGGGATCAACCCGTTGCAGCCCGCCGACCTCGTCATCGATCACTCGGTCCAGGTCGACAGTTTCGCGTCCGGTTCCGCCATGTCGCTGAACAGCCAGTTGGAATACCAGCGCAACCGGGAGCGGTACCAGTTCCTGAAGTGGGGCCAGAACGCCTTCCGCAACTTCCGCGTCGTGCCTCCGGAAACCGGTATCGTGCACCAGGTCAACCTCGAGTACCTCGCCAGCGTGGCCTTCACGTACGAACGCGACGGCGACCGGTGGGTCTGCCCGGACACACTGGTCGGCACGGACTCCCACACCACGATGATCAACGGGCTCGGGGTCCTCGGCTGGGGAGTCGGAGGCATCGAGGCCGAGGCCGGCATGCTGGGCCAGCCGGTGTCAATGCTGATCCCGCAAGTCGTCGGATTCGAGCTTCGCGGCCGGCTCGCCGAGGGAGCGACTGCCACCGATCTGGTGCTGACGGTCGTGGAGATGCTGCGGGCCCACGGGGTGGTCGGGAAGTTCGTGGAGTTCTTCGGCGACGGACTGGACCAGTTGCCGTTGGCGGATCGGGCGACGATTGCCAACATGGCCCCCGAGTACGGTGCTACGTGCGGACTGTTCCCCGTGGATACAGAGACGTTGGCGTACCTGCGTCTTAGTGGTCGGTCCAATGAGCAGGTCGAACTCGTGGAGGCCTACGCCAGGGCGCAGGGATTCTTCCGCGAGTCAGGGGATGCCAGCGCCGAGTATTCGGACATGCTGGTCCTTTCAATGGAGGATGTCGTGCCGTCCATTGCAGGCCCCAAACGACCGCAGGACCGCATCTCCCTCGGCGACGCACAACGATCGTTCGCACAGGTCCTCGCCGAGACGACGGGAGCGCACGAAACCGAATCGGTCGCCGCTAGTCCGACTGCGGGCGTTAGCACTGTCATCAGCGGATCGGAGTGCACATTGCAACATGGTGCAGTGGTGATCGCGGCGATCACGAGTTGCACCAACACATCGAATCCCGCCGTGATGCTGGGAGCGGGACTGGTGGCGAAGAAGGCGGTCGAGAAGGGCTTGCAGGTCAAGCCCTGGGTGAAGACCAGCCTCGCACCGGGCTCGAAGGTTGTCACCGACTACCTGGCGAAGTCGGGGCTGGACACCTACCTGAACTCGCTCGGATTCCAGGTGGTCGGGTACGGCTGCACGACCTGTATCGGCAACTCGGGGCCTCTGCCAGCCGAGGTCTCTGCGGCGATTCGCAGCGGCGACCTGGTCGTGGCATCGGTCCTGTCGGGCAATCGCAACTTCGAGGGCCGGGTGCACGCCGAGGTGCGCACCAACTATCTGGCTTCCCCCCCACTGGTCGTGGCCTACGCCATCGCTGGGAGTATGGATGTCGACATCACTCGTGACAGCCTGGGGAAGGACCGGGACGGCAACCCTGTCTATCTGCGGGACTTGTGGCCGTCCGCGCGGGAAATCGCAGACATCACGGGCAGCGTGGTGGACTCCGCCATGTTCCGTGCGAGTTACGAGAACATCTACGCCGGGAGTGACCGCTGGCGGGAACTCGACGCGGCAGACTCGGCGCTCTTCGACTGGGACGAGCAGTCGAGCTATGTCCGGCGGCCGCCGTACTTCGATGGGATGCGAGCGGAGCCTGACGACATCGCGGACATTCTGGGAGCGCGGGCCCTCGCCGTACTGGGCGACAGCGTGACAACCGATCACATCTCCCCCGCCGGGGCGATCAAGGCCGACAGTCCCGCCGGAACGTACCTGCAAGGCCTGGGAATCGCGCCGAGAGATTTCAATTCCTACGGGTCGCGCAGGGGCAATCATGAAGTCATGATGCGGGGGACATTCGGCAACGTGCGCTTGCGGAACCTGCTGGCACCGGGCACCGAGGGCGGGTATACCCTGCATCTCCCGGATGCTGACCTGCGATCGATCTACGACGCTGCCGTGCAGTACCGGGCCGAGGGGACACCATTGATCGTCATCGCCGGGCATGAATACGGTACGGGCTCGTCCAGGGATTGGGCGGCCAAGGGGCCGGCACTGCTTGGCGTCCGGGCCGTCCTAGCCGCCAGTTACGAGAGGATCCATCGCTCGAACCTGATCGGGATGGGAGTGTTACCCCTTCAGTTCCCTGACGGGCAGGACGCCAACTCGCTCGGTCTTTCCGGGCGAAGCCTGTTCAACATCACGGGACTGGGGGACGGTTCCGCCAGAACGGTCAGCGTCGAGGCCATCCCCGACGACGGCGGGCCGTCCGTCCGCCTTGATGCCCGGGTCAGGATCGACACGCCCAAGGAGTTCGAGTACTACCGCCACGGCGGAATCCTCCGGTATGTGCTGCGGCAGATGCTGGAGTCCTGACCCGGTCCGAGGGAGCGGACCGCATGCACTGCTGGCAGCACAACCTGCGGATCATTCTCGTTTCGCCCCGGAACTCGCTGAATATCGGAGCGGCCGCCAGGGCGATGTACAACTTCGGTTTTTCGCACCTTTGGTGTGTCCGCCCCTACGATGCCGCCTTCCGGGTCGCCCGCTCCGCGGCCGGGGCGGCCAAGGTCCTGGAGCATGCGATGGTCACGCAAGACCTCGCCGAAGCGATCGGCGACGCCGAACTGGTGGTCGGCAGCAGCGGCCTCGAAGCACGGAAACAGAGACACGTGCGTCGCGAACTCCCGTCGGGAGCGATTCCCCTCCGAACCCATCTGGAAACCCGCAAGGCCGCCCTGCTGTTCGGCTCGGAGAAGTTCGGCCTTTCCAACGAGGATCTGAGCTTCTGCGACTGGATTCTGTCGATACCGACCAGCGAAGCCTGTCCGTCCATGAATCTGGGGCAGGCAGTTGCCGTCTGCTGCTACGAGATCGCCAGCAAGGCGACACCTCAGCCGCACCTGCAGACACCGGCCAGCGTCAGCGTCGACGTCAGGGAGCGGATTCTGGACATGCTGCTGCCGATCCTGCAGGTATCGGGATTCCTCCAGGACAACAGCGTGGCGGGGCAGACCAGAAAACTGCGGCGCTTCGTGAGTCGCTTGCGCCTCGCCCCGGAGGACGCCCGGATGCTGCAGGCGATCCTGCGACAGGTCGAATGGAGACTCGCTCATCCCGATGCGGTCGATGGATCGGCCGCCCCACCCGCTCGCCCACCCTCATAGCAGGTGATCCGAGATCGGGATGGAGCCCCTGCGAAGGGCAGGTGGCTGTCCGGCATGCGCTGGACCCGCAACCCGCTCCGGGCCCGCCGGCTTCGTCGCAGGACGCCCGCGGCCCGGAGAGGGCCCCGGCGTATCGAACAGTGGGGTGTATCCGCTGTAGCAGAACACCCGGTTGCGACGGAACCCCGTGACTTCCTCCAGAATCCCCAGATCGACCAGTCGCCCGACGAGCGTGTTGGCCGCCACGTAGGATGTGCCCGTGATTCCCTGCACGTCAGCGACGGTGACGAGCGGACATCGGCAGAGCCGATCAAGAACGACGAGTCCCTTCGAAACGGCGTAGCCGAGGTTCGTTGCGAGTGCAAGGCGGTGTCGCTCCCGCATCGCGACGAAGCGCGCGGCCACGTTCACGCACTCCGCGGCCGATTCGCAGACCCGTCGCAGGAAGAACCGGACCCAGTTCTCCCAGGACATCGATCGCAGGATCGAGCCAAGGTTCCGCCGGTACTCCTCCTCGTCGCGCAGGAAGAACCGGAGATGGCCCAGGGGTACGCCACAATGGCGTGCGAGCAGGACGGTCGACACCAAGCGTCCGGCCAGCCCGTTCGTCGGACCGAACGGGCCGGTGATCTCGATGCGGGCCTGGGTGATGGCGACACCAACCATCTCGTGGAGATGGGAACGCATTCCATGCGAACGGAGGACTGTCTCCAGCGAGTCGGCTCCACTCCCGGGCTGTTCTGTCGCGGCGAGCCCGCGACTCTGCGCGACCTCGGCGACACCCACCGCCAGTGCGTCCGGATCGAGTGTGCGGTTGCTGCCCGCTGCAAGTACCGGTTCCACGCTGCGGACGGCTCGGAGGGCTCGGCCGACATCCGGACGATGCTCGGAAGACAGCAGTTTGGCCTCAATCGCCAGCAGGTCCGGTAGCGAGACCGTCTCGCCATCAAGGATGCCGGCTGCCGCCACTTCCGAGCGAAGCTGCATCCTGCGGAACGAGTCGCTTGCCGGGAGGACTGCGAGGGCTCCCGCCAGACGATCGAAGAGTCGATCGGCTTCCCACAGGCTGGCCTTGATCTCCCGGTCGGGCGCAATGGCATCGATGGCCGGCAGTTGTTGGGGACTCGCTTTCGGCAGGCGGCTCCGGAGGGCCCGCCCGTCGGTCTCTTCCTCCGTCATGGACACCCAGCCGCTCCAGAGAGCGGCAAGGCACCCCAAGAGAGGGCCCGGCGGCACCGACACCGATCTCGTTTCACAGTAAAACCATAGCACACGCATTCAATGCCATGCCGGATTACCTTTCAAGTCAAATGAAAGGGAAAGTTTACTGTCAACGGAGCGGACCAGTCGCGATCCGCATCGAGAGCGGATTGATCAATAGCGGATTGAAGGAGATGAAGAGTACAATGGCATTACTGCCAATGGCCAGACTCCAGGACACACCTTCCGAGGCCACCTTCCGGAAACGCCTCCGCGCATGGCTCGGAGCGAACACGCGCAGGATCGAAAGACATGATGTCGCCGCCTTGAAGGCCTGGCAACGTCAGTTGCACGAAGCCGGCTGGCTCGGCTTGACCTGGCCTTCCGCATATGGAGGCCAAGGGCTCGGCTTTCGCGAGCAGGTCATCTTCAACGAGGAGGCCGGCGCCGCCAAGGCTCCGCCCAGCATCAATGGCATCGGCATGATGATCGTGGGTCCGGCGCTGATCGCCATGGGAAGCGAGGACCAGAAGCGGCGCTATCTCCGGCCCATCCTGACGGCGGAGGAGATCTGGTGCCAGGGATTCTCCGAACCGAACGCAGGCTCGGATCTTGCTGCCCTGCAGACCCACGCGATCGATGACGGCGATGCCTACATCGTCACGGGACAGAAGATCTGGACTTCGAACTCGTTGATCGCCGACTACGTCTGGCTGCTGGTGCGAACGGACCCTGACGCTCCCCGCCACAAGGGCATCACGGCCCTGATCGTCGACATGAAGAGCCCCGGCGTGAGCGTGAAGCCGTTACGGCAGCTTACCGGCGAAGCCGAGTTCGGCGAGATCTTCTTCGACGAAGTACGCGTTCCCAAGGCGAACCGGGTCGGTGCCGAGAACGAGGGCTGGATTGCGGGGATGAAGACGTTCACCCGCGAGCGCGCGAACATCTCGATCAACCTCAGCGTCCGCCTGCGCCAGCAGTTCGCCGAGCTGCTGGAGGGAGTACAGGGACGGGATGTTCCGCTGGATCCCCAACTCGCGCGCGATGTCGCACAAGCCTACGCGGACAGCCAGTGCCTGACGATGACCTGCGAGCACCTCTCCTCCCGGCTGTTCGGCTTCGAATCGTCGATCGTCAAGGTCGCGTGGGCGGAGATGAACCAGCGGCTCCAGGCAGTGGGGCTGTCCACGTTGGGCCCGGACGCACCGCTGCTCGCCGGCGGCTACGGACGGAACTCGGACTCGATATCCGGACCGAACGGAACCGGGCCGTCCGGGGACGGCGATTCCGTCGAGAGGCTCTGGCAGTTCGGGTACCTGCGTGCCAGAGCCAACACCATAGAGGGCGGAACATCCGAGATTCTTCGTACGATCATTGCCGAGCGCGTGCTCGGCCTGCCACGCGGATAGAACGGGTACGGACATGGACTTCAGCCTGAACGAAGAACAGGTCCTGCTGCGCGACTCGGCACGGGAATTCCTGACATCAGAGTGGCCGAGCAGCGAGTTGCGGCGCCTGCTGGACGCCGAGGACGGTCCGGTCGCTACAGGCACACTCTGGTCGAAAATGGCGGAACTGGGCTGGGCAGGGGTACTCGTGAGCGAGGACAACGGAGGCCTCGGACTCGGCATGTTCGATGTTGCCGTGCTCATGGAGGAGACCGGCCGACATCTGATACCCGGGACGCTGCATGCCAGTGGCATTCTCGCCGCAGCGGCACTGGAGACCATCGGCAACAAGGCTGCGAGGGAACGCTACCTCCCGGCTCTGGCTGACGGGTCGGCCAAGGCGACGCTCGGTGTGTACGAGGCCGGCTCCGGCTGGACACCGATGCTGCTGGCGTCCGGCAGGAGCGACAGCGTCATCAAGAGATTCGTGCCGCAAGCGGCAGACGCCGACATGGTGCTGCTGCTGAATCGGACGGGCGGAAACACCGTGGAACTGTGCGTCGCTCACGAACCGGCCGTCTCCAACCTGGACTCCATGGATGTCACGCGACCCCTCTTCGAGGTGACTTGCAGTTCGGCATCTCTCGATCCGGTCGGAACGGGGACCATTGCGGACCTGCAGTCCGTGCTGGACAGGGCGACCATCGCTCTGGCTGCGGAAATGGTCGGATCAGCCGCCGAGGCCCTCGACCTGACTGTCGAGTACGTCAAGAGCCGCGAGCAGTTCGGACGTCCGGTCGGTTCGTTCCAGGCCGTGCAGCACAAGGCCGCCGACATGCTGATCAGCGTCGAGAAGGGCCGCACCGCCGCCTGCTATGCCGCAGCAGTCGCGGATGAACAGCCGGAACGACTCCCAGAAGCTGCATCCATCGCCAAGACAACGGCCAATTCGATGCTCGTGCACTGCACCGAGACCGCCATCCAGCTGCATGGCGGTCTCGGGTTCGCCTGGGAACAGGACCTGCATCTCTTTCTCAAGCGTGCCAAGGCCTGCGAGTTCACCTACGGCGACACACGATGGCACCTGGACCGCATCGCCCACGTTCTCGGTCTTTCCTGAGTTGCTTCCGCCTGGTGACGCAGTCGATGGGTGACTCGGCCCGGAAGTCGAGAAATCCCCGGCAATCGATCCTGCACCTCGGCTTCGCGGATTGCTCAAGATCACCCGACCGTCAGCGAACACACCCGACCCACCGAATGCTACGCTCAAGACCGTCATGCTCGTCTACACTGCCCTGGCCGTCTCGCTTCTGACGCTGCTGTCGTCCTGCGCAGGGGATGCTCCCTCCAGGCCCAACATCCTGTTCGCGATTGCCGATGACGCTTCGTACCCGCACATGAGTGCCTACGGCACGGGATGGGTCAACACCCCCCACTTCGACCGTGTCGCCCGCGACGGTGTCCTGTTCCACAACGCATACACGCCGAATGCGAAGTGCGCGCCGTCCCGGGCCTCGATCCTGACAGGACGCAACTCCTGGCAGCTGGGCCCCGCCGCCAATCACATGGCCTTCTTCCCGCTCGATTTCAAGACCTATCCGGAAGCACTGCGGGAGAACGGGTACTTCGTGGGAATGACCGCCAAGGGATGGGCACCAGGTATCGCCAATGATGCGGACGGCCAGCCTCGACTTCTGGTCGGAACACCGTTCGACAGCCGCCAAGTCGACCCGCCCACACCCTTCATCGCCCGGTCCGACTATGCAGCGAACTTCGAGGACTTCATCAACGCCGCCCCGACCGGCCAGCCATGGGCATTCTGGTACGGCTCCAGGGAGCCGCATCGCGCATACGAGTACGAATCCGGTTCGCGACTTGGCGGCAGGGACATCACGGACATCGACGAGATCCATCCGTTCTGGCCGGACAGCGAGACGGTCCGCCAGGATCTGCTCGACTACGCCTACGAAATCGAGTACTTCGACCGACATCTTGGTCGCATGCTGGCGATCCTCGATGAACGGGGACAGCTGGGCAACACCCTGGTCATCGTCACGGCGGACAACGGTATGCCTTTCCCGCGGGTCAAGGCGCAGGAATACGAGTTGTCGAACCATCTCCCGCTGGCGATGATGTGGCTGGATGCCGCACATCCCGGGCGCGAGGTCAGCGACTTCGTCAGCTTTGTCGATCTGGCCCCCACCATCCTCGATGCCGCCGGAGTGGACTGGGAATCGTCGGGCATGCAGTCGACGGTCGGCAGCAGCCTGCTGAACATTCTCCGATCCACTCGGGAGGGCCGTGTCGACCCGCATCGCGACCATGTCCTCATCGGCAAGGAGCGCCACGACATCGGAAGGCCCAAGGACCGAGGGTATCCGATTCGCGGGATCGTCAAGGACAACCTCCTCTACCTGCGCAACTTCGCACCCGACCGCTGGCCTGCCGGCACCCCGGAGACCGGCTATCCGGCCGTCGACGCAAGCCCCACGAAGACCGAGATCCTCAACCTGAGGCGGTCGGGACAGACCGACAGGTACTGGCAACTCGCGTTCGGCAAACGGGCTTCCGAGGAACTCTACGACATCGGTGACGATCCCGCCTGCATACGCAACCTGGCTGCGGACCTGGAGCATGCACCCGCCAAGGAGGCGCTGGCATCCCAGCTCATGAGGGAACTCAGGGAACAGGACGATCCTCGGATGTTCGGTCGGGGAGACGTGTTCGACTCCTATCCTGTCGCGACCCGCTGGGCCGGCTACTACGAGAAATTCCTTGCCGGCGAGATGGAGATCGGAACCTGGCTCATCGAAAGCGACATCGATTCTCCGGTGGAGTAGTTCACCCGGCGACCGCACGGCCGCCCTCGCGAAGTTCGGGAAGCTGAATCCGCGCCCGCAGACCGCCGCCGTGACGAGGCTCGAACGCGAACTGGAAATCGCTGCCGAACAGCATCTCCAGGCGCTCGCGCACGTTGCTGACGCCGATGCCCTTGTGAAAGACACCCGGCATTTCTTCGACAGGGATGCCGACACCGTCATCCTCCACCTCGAGCTGGAGCCGACCTGCACCCAGCCGGCCCCGCAGCCAGATCGTGCCATTGCCGAGCTTGGGACCGATCCCGTGCTTGATGGAGTTCTCCACGAGCGGCTGCAGGATCATGCTCGGGACCAGGACGGCCGCAGCGGTCTCGTCGATGTCCTTCTCGAACCGCAGGCGGCTCCCGAATCGCACCTGTTCGATCTCGACGTAGTCGTCGATCAGGGACAGCTCATCGCGCAAGGGTACGAACGATGACTTCATGTTGAGCAGTTCCCGAAGAATGGTCGAGAGCCTGTAGATCACGTGACGGGCCTGGTCCGGATCGGTGCGGATGAGCGACGCGATCGAATTGAGCGTGTTGAACAGGAAGTGGGGGTTCATCTGGCGGGCGAGGTTGAGCGTCCTCGCTTCTGTCAGGAGCCGTTGCTGGTTCTCGATCTTCCACTCGTTGCGGGTGTTGTTCCAGACCTTGAGCGTCAATCCCACACCCATGACAGTCGCCCCGTATGCCAGCAGTCGGGTCAGCGGGTGGATCGAAGCCGAGGAGTCGACCAGCGCAAAGAGGAGACCCTGGTGTTCAAGAAGGAGCGCCAGTTCCGTACGGAGGAACTCGATAGCCAGGCAACTCGCCAGCAGGATGAACTGATAGCCCCCCTCGGCATGCCGGAGCTGGCCGCGCACCCACGCCACCAGCGAGAACAGGAAGAACGGGGAAAACCGCCATACTTCCTCCGGATCAGGTGCCATTGATCGTATCAGTCCGCCCAGCGCACCCACACCGACGAGCAACGGCAGAGTGACCCATTCGAGGCCTGGGCCGAATGTCGCGGGCAATGCGATCAGGGCGCCGGCGACAGCCCCGGGAACGAATCCCCCCACCAGGCCGGAAACGAAGGCCCCCTCGACCCCGACCTCCGCGGCGCGGTACCCGAGCACGATCCGAACCAGGGAGCCACCCGCAAACACGACCCCGAACAATGCTGCCAGTTCCAGGCGCTGGCGCAGGGTACGCTGTTCACGCAGGAAGAGTCGCTTGGCAAAATTGGGGCGCAGCGAGATGCTGGCCATTGAGGCCAGCACGGCGATCTTGACCAGGAGCGTGACAAGGAGGTCGGTCGTCGCCATCGGTACGGGTAGGTAGCGGCACCGGCGCGCCTCCCTATAATCAAGGTTGGCGGGGGAAGCGCAGGAATTCAACACCCCGGCGACAGATCCGGCGACACTCTCCCCGATTCCAGTACGTCCCATGCCGGATTCCAGCAGTACCGTATCGGCCTATTCCGTGGAAAGGGTAGCCGAGGCGGATCTACCGACCCGCCATGGCAACTTCCGAATTGCAGGATTCCGCGCCACAGGGCGCGGGACGGTGCAGGAAGTCGTTGTCCTCATCCACGGTGACCTGGAAACCAGCACCGAGCCTCCTCTGCTTCGCATCCATTCGCAGTGCCTGACCGGCGAGGTCTTCGGAAGCCTCCGCTGCGATTGTGGACCACAGCTTTCCATGGCACTGGAACGGATCGTCGAATCCGGCTGCGGACTGCTGCTCTACGACCCGCAGGAGGGACGAGGGATCGGGCTGCTGAACAAGCTGATGGCCTACCAGTTGCAGGATGCTGGCGCGGACACCGTGGAAGCCAACCAGCAGCTGGGGTTTGGCGCGGACGAGCGCGACTACGCTGTGGCAGTGGCTGTCCTCAAGCAGACCGGCATCCACAGCGTCCGCATGCTATCCAACAACCCGACCAAGGTCGCAGCGCTTGAGCAGGCAGGCATTCACGTCGTGGAGCGCGTGCCCTGCGTCCCATCGCTTGGCAGCACCGCGCAGAGATACCTGCAGACCAAGCGAGACAAGCTCGGTCACGTCGTGGGCACGGCATAAGACATGGCAACGGCCTGCACCATGCGGGACCGCATCAGATCTCCCGGTACGAGACGAGCCGGACTCCATGCCGATCGGCCACCCGCCTGACCTCGGACGAGCACAGGGCCCGCAGTTCCGCCTCCCGGCTCCGCTTGAGCCGAGTCTGGGCGCGCACCAGTTCAGGACCGCAAAGGCCCGGATGGCACATGAACTCGCCGAGACCGTCCGGCAGCGACCGCAGCAAGGATGCGAGTTGCGAAACACCGAAGGATCCGGTCCATCGGAAACCCGCAAAGTAGTCGGTGGTACGACAACGGAAACGGCCCAGTCGCTCCTCGAACGGAATGCGCAACGGTTGCACCGCCAGCGAAACCATCGACCGTCGGATCGGTGCCCGACCGAGCCGAATATCGAAGGGCTTCCGCAACCAGCGGATGCCGAATTCGTCGGCCACCTGCGCCACGACCTCGAGAATCCATGGCAGGAGATGGACATGCTTGTGCGTGTCCAGGTGGCTGGGCTGGATCCCGCGGGCCAGCAGCGCCTCGACCTGCGCCCTGCATTCGGCACGGACGAAGGGAACGGGAAGCGGTGCCGCGAGCAACTGCGCAAGCGTTGTCGGCAGACGGGTTCCCGGTCGCGCCAGGGACTCCCCCTGGACAAGGACCAGGTGACACCCGACGCCAAGACCGGGGTGCCTCCGCGAGATTGCTACGGCATCGTCAAGAGCATGGCCGTTCGCCATCAGGGACGCAGAGCGGACGATGCCGTCCAGATGGCTCCGGAGGATGCCCTCATTCACGTCCCTGGCAAATCCGAAGTCGTCCGCATTCACGACCAGGCGCTTCACGCATCCAGGAATCAAGCACAAGATGAGAGTGGCGGGACTCTCGCCCCGCCACTCGGTTTAACCACAGGTTCACAAGGAGAAGAGAAAAAATGAACCGTAGTACTATTAACATCCCCTAAGACGATTCAGCAGGCGGTTCTTACGGCAAGAACCGAAAATGGCTTCCGCAACCGGCGGATGCCGAATTCGTCGGCCACCTGCGCCCTGCATTCGGCAAGGACGAAGGGAACGGGAAACGGTGCCGCGTGCACCTGCGCAAGCGTTGTCGGCGGACGGATCCCCGGCCACGCCAGAGACTCCCCCAGGACAAGGACCCGGTGCCACCCGCCGCCACGACCGGGGTGCCTCCGCGAGATTGCTACCGCGACCGCTTCGGAGGATGCCCTCATTCACGTCCCTGGTCAATCCGCATGTCGTCGGCATTCACCGCCAGGCGCTTCCCGCAGCCAGGAATCAAGCACAAGATGGGAGTGGCGGGACTCTCGCCCCGCCACTCTTTCTAATCACAGGTTCACAAGGAGAAGAGAAAAAATGAACCTTGCTATTGTCAGTACCCCCTAAGACGACTCAGCAGGCGGTTCTTACGGCAAGAACCGAAAATGGCTTCCGCAACCGGCGGACATCGAACTCGTCGGCCACCTGCGCCACGGCCTCGAGAGTCCATGCCAGGAGGTGGACATGCTTGTGGGTGTCGAGGTGGCTCGGCTGGATCCCGCGGGCGAGCAGCGCCTCGACCTGCGCTCTGCATTCGGCAAGGCCGAAGGGGACGGGAAGCAGTGCCACGAGCAGCCGCACAAGCGTTGTCGGCAAGACGGATTCCCGGTCGCGCCAGAGCCCGCCCCTGGACAAGAACCCGGTGCCACCCGACGCCAAGACCGGGGTGACTCCGCGAGATTGCTACCGCATCGTCGAGAGCGGCCCCAATCGCCACCAAGGACGCGCCTCCCGGTACTCCAGATGGCTCCGGAGGATTCCCTCATGCAGGTCGCTGGCAAACCGCAGTCGTCCACATTCACGACCAAGCGCTTCCCGCAGTCATGAATCGAGCACAAAATGAGAGCGGCGGGACTTCCAACCCGCCGCTCGTTATAGTTACAGGTTCACAAGGAGAAGAGAAATGAACCGTTCTATTGTCAGCATCACCTGAGACGATTCAACAGGCGGTTCTTACGGCAAGGACTGTGATTTTTCGATAAAATTCCGCATGAAGGGCAAGTCCGGACCGGAACGGCGGCTTTCCGGTGTCGACTCGGCCCGCTCGTGGGCCATCAACCCCGTCGGACTCCGATCGTGAGTGTCCCGACTTGCGACGTCCCTTCCGCTGTCATGGCGGGATAGACACCAACCGGCCCGGTTCCGTCCAGTCTCCAATGCATGACCCGATCGTTGGCGTTGCGAAACGGCGTCGGGTACCTCGCCGCGTAGGGTTCGGTCCGGTGAATCGAATCGGTCAGTTCATCCGGAAAGTAGAGCTGGGTCGTGAGCAGTTCCTGTTCGTCGAGGTGCACCTTGACATGCACGTGAACAGCGCGCGGACTGTACCAGCCCGGATAGATGGTCAGGAACCGGACCTCGCCTCCGTCGTTGGCCACCTGGAAGCCCCGCAGGAATCGTTGCGGTCCGGTCGGATCCCTGTGGCCGCCCCGCCCTCCGCCGGAATTCGCTGCCGCTCGTCCGGCGGACCGCCGCTGTCCAACGCGCACGCCCCCTCCCCCAAGCCCAGGTGGCACGTTGGGGTCGACATCCGGATGCCCGCTGTAGTTTCCGAGTGCGTCACACGACCAGATCTCGGTTCTGGCTCCGGCAATGGCGGCGCAACTGTCTGCATCGATGATCTTCAGACGCAGGACAAGATCGGTGCCGGGCTTGCCGGAACGGACATCTCTTCGCTCCTCTGCGTCCGTAATGTGGTAGGGGCCGTCGACCTGCCTTGACGTCAGCACACATTGGGCGGCACGAGAGAACTCCGGACCGCCGACCAGCGAGGCGACCGAGGCGCTACCTGCCATCAGAACCTCGCGACGTGTGGGCTTGATGACTGGTGCTTGATGCTGTTGCATGTCGTTCATTCCTTCCTGCATCGACCTGCCGGCCGGCCCAGACGAGGTGGATTCCGGACCGTCCGGCCATGGCACGCCCCCGTCAGCGTCCATCGCCGCCCGGATGATCGGTCACCTCCGTTCGATCCGGACCCGCATTGCCGACATGCCGAAGCAAGCCTTGCCGCGCGAGCATCCTGTACACGAGGATCATCCCAGTGCCGACCGCATCAGAAGCGGTCGGCAAAGATACCGTAACTGAAGAGCATGCCGAGCAGTCCGGCCGCCACGACATAGTAGAGCATCGGATAGATCGTCCGGCGCATCAGCAGGCCTTCCCGACCCACAAGACCGACAGTCGCACTGGCGGCAACAACGTTGTGGACGGTGATCATGTTCCCCGCCGCTCCACCGAGAGCCTGCAAGCCAAGCACCACCACATGCGGCACTCCGATACGGTCGGCCACTCCGTACTGGAACAGACTGAACATGAGGTCGCTTACGGTGTTGGAGCCCGCCACGAAGGCTCCGAGTGCGCCGATCATGGCAGCAAAGAATGGCCAGGCGGCCCCGGCGACGGCAGCGGCGAACCCGGCCAGTTCCAATGGCATGCTCTGCAAGTCCGACCCCTCGACATCCGAATCGATGAACACCCTGACCAGCGCAACCGCAAAGACAAGGGCGAACGCAGGTGCGGCCAGCATCCGCGCGGAGGCGCTCCATGCCTTGCCGACCTGATCCCGCGTCATCCCATGGAGCAAGGCAGTGGCGAGAGACACGACCAGAAAGATCGTCCCCGGCAGGTAGAGCGGCTGAATCCCCTGGGAAAGGCCGGTGCCTAGAATATCGTTCCAGGAAATCGCAACCGATGCGAGCCAACTCTTCAGTGGCAGGACGGGAAGGCGGGTGATGACGAGCAGGACGGCGACGAGTACGTACGGCATCCACGCCTTGGCCAGAGGCATCTCTTCACCCTTGGTCTCGACCTCGCCGCTGAAGGTTCCCATCCATTCGGACGCCCATGTCTGCCGGGGCGGGAAGTCCCACATCGAGCTGCCGGATAGAAGGAAGCCCTTTCGTGCGGCCGTTACGACCAGTCCCAGTCCGATCAGGGCTCCCAGCAACGAAGGGAACTCCGGCCCGAGGTAGATCGCGACCAGCACATAGGGCACCGTGAAGCACAGTCCCGCGAACAGCGCGAACCTCCAGATCCCGAGGCCCTCCCGGAACGAGCGGTTGGCCCCGAAGAACCGGGTCATCATGCCGCAGAGAATCAGCGGAATCAGGGTTCCGACAATGGCGTGCGGAATAGCCGCGTAGACACCGATCTGGTAGATGAACTCCGTGTACGAGATCCCTGCCTGTGCCAGGGCGCTCTCCACGACCTCGACATTGAGGGACTCCGCCATGCCGACGAGGATCGGAGTCCCTACCGCTCCGAACGTCACGGCAGTGCTCTGGATGATGAGCGTGCACATGACGGCTGCCAGAGCGGGGAAGCCAAGCGCGAGCAGCAGTGGACCGGCAACCGCGGCCGGCGTCCCGAACCCGGAGGCCCCTTCGATGAAGGCGCCGAACATCCAGGCCACGATGATGACCTGCACCCTCCGGTCGCGGGACACGTTCATGAACCCGCTACGGATCGACGCCGCAGCCCCGCTCTCCGAGAGTGTCTGCAGCAGGAGGATCGCTCCGAAGATGATCCACAGCAGCGACACCGCGATGATCGCACCGCGGATCGACGCAGCGGCCACGTGGATGGCGGACACGTCCCAGAAGACAAGTGCGAAACAGGCTGTCATCAGGTAGGCCACGGGCATGGCCCGGGTCGCCGGCCATCGCAGTACCACGAGAAAGAACATTACGGCGAGGATCGGAAGCAGGGCGACGACGGCGTGAAAGGCGGATACATCCGGCATGGGCCCATCAAGCCTAGTGGGCGGGGTCGGGCCGTGTCAACATCTCTCCGCAAGGACGCTACCCTCGCCTGCGGGAGTCCCGTTGATATCGGGATTCACCGGAGCCGGGAATCCAGCACATCCGCTCATCGAACTGGACATGCAGATTTCGAGCATCCGGCTCGCGGTCGGGCCCAAGGGGACACACGCGCTGGGTGCCAGTGCCTTGGCACGACGCATGCTGGACACAACACGAACCTTGTCCCGCTGCGGGCCGCCACGTCGTCAGGACAGACCGGTGCCACACTGGAATCGCCATGCGGTACTTCAATACCGAGGGTCCAGTGAACCCGGCGGAGCACTACTGCGTCAATCCGCTCGACCGCGTGGACCTTGACGTCATCCTCACGCTGATCGCTCGGATGAAGTACTTCGTCCTGCACGCGCCACGTCAGACCGGCAAGACCTCGACACTGCTGGCACTGCAGGACAGGCTCAATGCTTCCCGACAGTACCGTTGCCTGTACGTGAACTTCGAGGGCGGCCATGCTGCCGGCGAGGATACCGGGCGGGCAATGCGAACTCTGCTCGGACGCTTGGCATCCAGATCCCTGGATGTCCTGAATGACGACTTCGTGGACCGCGAGATGTCGATCTGCCTGGAGCGGCACGGCCCGGACGGGGCCCTGGCCGAGATTCTCGTACGCTGGGCTGCGACCAGTCCGAAACCGCTGGTGCTACTGATCGACGAGATCGATGTCCTGATCGGGGACACCCTGATCTCCGTTCTCCGGCAGTTGTGGTCCGAATACGACCGGCGGCCGACTCGCTTCCCGCAGTCCGTGATCCTGTGCGGCGTCCAGGATGTGCGCGACTACCGGATCCGTTCAAGCCGGACCGGAACTCGCACGCGCGGTGGCAGCGCCTTCAACGTCAAGGCCAAGTCGCTGCTTCTCGGCAACTTCTCGGAAGACGAGGTGCGAGCCCTGCTGGCTCAGCACACCGAGGACACCGGCCAACTCTTCCAGAAGGATGCGGAAGAACGCATCTGGGAATTGTCGTGCGGTCAGCCGTGGCTGGTGAACGCACTGGCCAACCATGCCTGTTTCGAGGACCCGGTCGGCCGCGACCGCTCAAGGCCGATCCGCGCAAGTCTGATCGAGGCAGCCCGTGAGGAACTGGTTCTCCAACGCGTTACACATCTCCACCAGTTGACGGAGACGCTTCGCGAGGATCGCGTGCAGAGGGTTGTCGAGCCGATCCTCAGCGGCAGCCCGCACCGCAGCTACTCGTTCTCCGATCTGGGATACGTCCGGGACCTCGGTCTGGTGGCACTCGACGACCCGCCCCGGATCGCCAACCCCATTTACGCCGAGGTGATCCCCCGGGAGCTCACCGCCGCGCTGCAATCCGACATGCTGCAGGAAACCGCTTGGTACGTGCGACCCGATGGCAGTCTGAACGGCGCTGGCCTGCTGGAGGCCTTTCAGGGATGGTTTCGGCAGAACGCCGAACACTGGATCGGATTGTTCCAGTACAAGGAGGCAGGCCCGCAGTTGCTGCTACAGGGTTTCCTGCAACGGATCGTGAACGGCGGCGGCAGGGTGGAGCGTGAATACGGACTGGGCCGCGGACGCACGGACCTGCTGGTAGTATGGCCGCAGCCGGGAGGGGAGCAGCGAATGGCGATCGAGTGCAAGGTGGTACGAGGCGGCCTGGATGCGACGGTCGCAGCCGGCCTGGAGCAGTTGGCCGGCTACATGGATCGCTGCGGAACCAAGGAAGGGCACCTGGTCCTGTTCGACATGGGCGCCTCGCGTTGGCAGGAGAAGTTGTTCCACCGCCTGGAGACGATCAACGGTGACATCCACGTCAATGTCTGGGGGATGTAGATCCTGGCTTGTCATCGGGAAGCTTCGGCAGGGCTTGCGCTCGTCACCGGCCCACCAGATTGACTTGGCGTGTCATGACTTGCGCATACTAGACCCATGGCACTGTTCAGAGACTCCATGCACCCGTTCTCCCGCCGACTGTATCATCCAGCATCGGGCAAGGGAGCTATTCCACCGTCCCAAGCCCGTCGACACGGGATGGCATGCTTCACAAGCCTCGGAGCGCTGCTCCTGCTCCCGGTCCTTGGATTTGGTGCCACAGGGAATGACGTTGGATCCCGCTCGATTATCGGGGGCGAACCTGCTTCCGTAGACGCCTATCCCTTTGTCGTCTATCTGGAATTTCCCCCGTCTGCGTTCTGTACCGGGACGATCATCTCGCCGAACTGGGTACTGACAGCCGCTCATTGTGTGGTTGATGGACAGGGGCGAATCAAGCCTCCAAGCTTCGTCGAGCATGGATATCAATCCAGCTATGGATTCACGAGACGGACGGTCCGTCGGGCCGTGCCTCACCCGGAATACTACTACAAGGGAGAGGGGTTTCGGAACGATATCGCGCTGGTACAGGTATCGGAGCCCTTCCCCGTGGCGTACGCAGCCCCGGTCGGAATTCCCTCCCGTTCCGAGGAACTGGTGGATGCTCCGTCCGGAGAGCTCGGTCGGGCATTGGGCTATGGTCGCATGGAGGGTGGTCAGTGGAGCGATGGAATGCGATCGGTGAACGCCATCTTGTTCCATCCTGAATACTGCCGAGGTCAGCTTAATTTCCAGTTTGAGTTGGAAATTGCAAATGATGGCACAATCTGTGCAGGTTCGGTGGGAAGAAGCATCAGTGGAGGCGATAGCGGAGGGCCTTTGATCGTCGCATATTCCGGGGAACGAGGTATGCAATGGTTGCAAGTCGGTGTTGCCAGCATGCGGGGTAAAGACGCTTCCGGCACACCCATCATATCTGTCTTCACAAGAGTGTCAAGCCATACGGAGTGGATTCAGCAGACCATTCAGCAGGATAATGCGATTACTCCCCAACAACGGAGTGCGGGTCATCTTGATCGGCTCATCCTCCAGGTGAAAGAGATTGAGGACCAGATTCGGCTACTGCAGACGGAACGAAACCAGCTCCTGCAAACCATCGTCACGCTCATTCAGGAATAGACGGCTGGTTCGCATCCTCGCCACCAAGCATCCTCGCCACCAACAGGACACGGGGCTGCCGGAAAGAACTGAGACCGTGAGCGCAGCACTGCCGGGCAGCCCAACGTCGATCGCATCGGTATGGCAGCGGTCTCGCCTTCGGGCCCGGATGTGCTGCAGGAAGCGTTCCGGTCCGGCGAGGGCGATCTGTGTCGGGAGGGTTCCACTCAGCGGCACGGCCCGCATCAGGGATATCGACCTGCGTCACGGACGTGTAGAGTAGTGGAGTCCATCACGGAACGGTCCGTGGTGTGCATGGACCGACCTGGTCGCAAGCCGCGGCGGTGCACAGTAGGCGGAATATGGGCCGACTCCTCGCAATCTTGAGCATTGGCGCATGGTGCGCACTGTCGACATGCATCAGTCTGCAGGCAGGGACGGGCGAGGAGTTCTTCGAGAAGCGAGTTCGACCCGTATTCGCTGAGTACTGCTCGCAGTGCCACGGCGCCACGGTCCAATCGGCGGGCATCGATTTCCGCAAGGCCGCGACCGTGATCGGAAGTGTTGTCGTGCGGGGTGACGAGTCCAGCCCACTCGTCCGGGCCCTCCGCTACGAGAGCACGGTCAAGATGCCACCCGCGTCCAAGCTGCCGCCGGACATCATCGACACTGTGGTCGAGTGGGTGCGCATGGGAGCGCCCTGGCCGGACCATGAGCCGGTAACGGCCGCAGCGCCGACACCGGAGGGCCCGGTCACCAGCGACCACTGGGCATTCCAGCCGCTGGCGGATCCGGCCGTTCCGGATGTTGGAGACTCGCACTGGCCACGGAATGATATCGACCGGTTCGTGCTGGAGAAGCTCCAGGAGAACGGACTGGCACCAGCGGCTGAAGCCGGGAAGCTGACGTTTCTTCGCCGGGCTACATTCGACCTGCATGGACTGGCACCGAGCCCGGAAGCTGTCCACCGCTTCGCCGCGGACGGTAGGCCGGCTGCGTCCACCCGGCTGCTCGAACGGCTGCTTGCATCACCTCGCTACGGCGAGCAATGGGGACGCCACTGGCTCGATGTCGCACGGTACGCAGATTCGACAGGGGTGGACGAAGACCACCCGTTCGGGGACTCTTGGCGTTATCGGGACTACGTGATCCGTGCCTTCAACCACGACCTCCCGTTCAATCGGTTCGTACTGGAGCAGATCGCCGGGGATCTCCTGCCCGTGCCGAACGGCTCCGGTATCAACCGCCAAGGGATCATCGCGACGGGGTTCCTGGCCCTTGGTCCGATGCCGCTCGCCCAGCGGGACCCTGTCCTGAAGAAGTACGACGTGGTCGATGAACAGATCGACACGACATCGAAGGCCTTCCTGGGCCTGACAATCGCGTGCGCCCGCTGCCACGATCACAAGTTCGACCCGATTCTCACGACGGACTACTACGCGCTGGCCGGTATCTTTGCCAGCACGAGGACCTTTGACGACTGGCGCAGGAACGGGTCCCGCTACTACAAGCACCCCCTCGTCGACGCCGCAGTCTACGCCCGCTACAGGGATGGCTTCGAGACAGTCCGCCAACTCGAGTCCGTCCAACGTGTCGCCAAGCGACAGGCGGTCCGGCAGCATGTCCTGGACGGCCCCGGAACCCTGTTGGCGGCGCACCTGCTGGCATCTGCGGGAGAGGCAACGGAAACGGGGTTGGACGGCGAAACCGTGAGGTGGTTCGCCAGCTATCTGCAGCAAGACCCAGCGGCAAGATCTCATCTGACTGCGTGGCGGGAGCGTCCGCGGGAGAGGCTGGCAATAGCGAACACCCTACAGGACCGATTCCTGCGAGATCTCGAGGAGCATGTGGCTCGGTTCGAGAGTTGGATACGGCAAGCCCTCGCAACCATGGAGTCCGAACCGGGAGCGGATCTTCCTGAACGTCCGGGCGATCTTCCGTCCTCCCTGCTGTTCCGCGACCTCTTCGATGAAGGCGCTCCGTTCGACCTGGATCCGGACAGCGTTACCGAACACTTCAGGGCCAGCGACCGCACGCGGATGCAGGAACTGGAGCGGAGGATCGCAAGAGCTCGCAAGGATCTACCTGCCGAGCCACCGATGGCCAACAGCGTCTCGGAAGGCGAGCCGGTCCGGCAACGGGTGTTTCGCCGAGGACAGCACAAGAGCCCGGGGCACACCGTACCAAAGCGATTCCCACTCGTTCTGGCGGGCCCCGATCAACCGCGAATCTCCCGCGGTAGCGGGCGACTGGAGCTCGGGCACTGGCTGGCCTCGAGACGAAATCCGCTGACCGCCAGAGTGATCGTGAACCGCATATGGCTCTGGCACTTCGGCGAAGGTCTTGTAAGGACCCCGAGCAACTTCGGCCTGCGGGGGGAGCCGCCGACCCATCCTGAACTGCTGGACTGGCTGGCAGGGCGATTCATTCAGAGCGGCTGGTCGATCAAGGAGTTGCACCGGCTCATCATGGATTCCGCCACGTACAGGATGAGCAGCAGGATCGACCCGGCGGCTCTCGCAATGGACCCGGAGAACCGGCTCTGGTCGCGGTTCCAGAGGCGCCGGCTCACGATCGAGGAAATCCGGGACAGCTACCTGCAGATCGGGAGACGCCTGGATCAGGAATTCGGAGGCGACACCGACCTGGGCTCCGGCAAGCTGGCAGAGTTCGACCGCAACAACCGCCGGATTGATCCGGACAATTTCCGGCGGCGCACCGTCTACCTGCCACTGATGCGGAACAAGCTCCCGAACCTGTTGGGTCTGTTCGACTTCGGTGACGCAACCACTTCGAACGGACAGCGCTCGGGGACCAATGTGGCACCGCAAGCCCTGTACCTGATGAACAGCGACTTTGCCCATGCGACTGCCTCGCATGTGACCGGAATGCTCCACGGCTCGGCTACGGCCAAGGTCGGGCAAGCCTACGGCCGGATACTCGGACGGCCTCCGTCGAAGGAAGAACTGGAGCGGGCTATCGCGTACCTGCGGGCGCGTTCCAGCAGCGACAACGCCTGGATCAGCCTCTGCAAGATGCTACTGGCCTCGAACGAGTTCCACTACATCGCGTAGAACTCGATTCCGAGTGACGGACCGACCAGACCACCCTCGTCGAGTGGTAGGCTCTTGATGAGATGTTCTCGCCTCCACCTGTCAGTCGACGCGTCCTGTTGCGCCGGTCGGCGCTGGGCTTCGGTGCGCTGGGACTGTACTCTGTCCTGAGTGAGGGAGGTCTGCTGGCGGCCGGAACGGGCGACAGGGGCCCGCAGGCCGCCCGACGGCCGCACTTTGCCGCCAGAGCCAAACGCGTCATCTTCCTGTTCATGCACGGCGGTGTCTCGCACATTGACACGTTCGATCCGAAACCCCGTCTGGACCAGGATCATGGCAAACCCCTACCGATCCGGCGATCGCTGACATTCAACGCCTCGGCGGCTGGCGGGCTCATGCGTTCGCCGTGGACATTCGCACCCCGCGGCGAAAGCGGGATACCGATCAGCGAACTGTTCCCGGCAATCGCCACCTGCGCGGACGACCTGTGCGTCATTCGGTCGATGGTCGGCGAAGGCGTCGACCACGGCGCGGCGATGCTGCAACTGTTCACTGGCACGTTCTCGTTCTCAAGACCGAGCGTCGGGGCCTGGACACTGTACGGCCTGGGATCGGAGAACCGGAACCTTCCCGGCTTCATCACCATCAAGCCCACGCAATGGCAGGGAGGCGACAAGCTCTTCGCGGCCAGCTTCCTGCCCGGAGCCTACCAGGGCACACCGATAGGATCCTCGCCGATGGCCGTGGACGACATCCTCGCCGAACCGGTCGAGCATGTGTTTCCTCAGGGTGGGACCGTCGAGGAGCGGCGACTCGAACTGGAGTTCCTGCGCCAGATGAATCGCCGTCACCTGGACGAACATCGGCTCGACCGCAATCTCGAGGCCAGAATCCAAGCCTTCGAGATGGCCTTCCGCATGCAGGCGGAGGCCCCCGAAGCGTTCGACGTGTCCCGTGAGACGGAGGCGACCCGTCGGCTCTACGGACTGGATGACCGGACGACCCGGGACTTCGGCTGGCAGTGCCTGCTGGCCCGTCGGTTGAGTGAGCGCGGGGTTCGGATTGTCCAGGCCACCCATTCGGGAGCCGAGGAGAAATGGGACCATCATGGCGACATCCTCCGCCTTCATCCGCTGCGAGCGCGCGAGGTCGACAAGCCGATCGCGGCCCTCATCAAGGACCTGAAGAGCCGTGGACTGCTGGACGAGACGTTGGTCGTTTGGGGTACTGAATTCGGGAGGACGCCGTTCTCCGAAGGTGCAGACGGCCGGGACCACAACCCGTACGGATTCTCGATCTTCCTGGCGGGCGGCGGCGTGAAGCCGGGGTTGGTATACGGCGCCACGGACGAGTTCGGCTACCATGCGATCGAGAATCGCATGCACATCCACGACCTGCATGCGACCATCCTGCATCTCATGGGACTTGATCACGAGCGGCTGACGTACCGCTACAGCGGGCGGGATTTCCGCCTGACCGACGTTGCGGGTACCGTGGCGGCGAAGATTCTCGGCTGAGGCCGGGGACACGGGCCACCCGGGCCAATCGGTGCAGGAGGCCGGCTTCCACAAAGCGGCCACGGAGGACTCGCGTCCCCTACCTGGATGTACTCCACTCCGTGGAATCGCCGGACATCCGGTTACAGGTCGGCAACACACCCCGTGGCGCGCTGGGCAATACGACAGGCGCTGCCACCCCGCAGGCCGTACTGGTGCCAGGCTATGTCGGTTCGTCCTCAATCCGATTGGACAGCGTGCCGATTCCGGAAATCTCCACCTCGATCCGGTCACCCGGCTTCAGAAACACCGGCGGGTTGCGCGCCTTTCCCACTCCACCGGTCGTTCCTGTCGATATGACATCGCCCGGCCGCAGCGGGAAGATCCGCGAGAGATACTCGACTAGGCACGGAACATCGAACAGCAGGTCTCTGGTCGGGGCACTCTGCATGAGCTGCCCATTGAGACGCGTCTCCAGGTGCAGTGCGCCGGGATCGGGAATCTCGTCGGCAGTGACCAGCCAAGGCCCGAAGCCACCGGAATGCCAGAAGTTCTTGCCCGACGTGAATTGCGTGCTGTGCCGCTGGAAGTCGCGGACGGACCCGTCGTTGTAGCAACTGTATCCCGCGATGCGCCCCGAGGCTTCCGAGGCCGGGATGTGGCGCCCCCCGCGACCGACGATGACCGCGAGTTCACCTTCGAAGTCGTACTCGTCCGACACCTTGGGGCGAACCATCGGCTCTCCGTGACCGACATGGGAATCGGGAAACCGGACGAAGATCGTGGGATGCGCAGGAACCTGCCGGCCGGTCTCCTCGATGTGGGACCTGTAGTTGAGTCCGACGCACAGGATCCGGCCCGGATCGAGGATTGGCGGGAGGAACCGCACTTCGCTCACCGGGACATCGGGAACGATGCCAGCGGCAATGTCGCGCAATTCGTCCAGCCCGCTGTCCCGGAGAACCGCCGATATCGACGGCCAGCGCGGCGACAGCCTGGCGCCCAAATCGACAATCCCTCCCCCGCAGCATGCACCGTAGCTCGAATGCCCGTTCCGAGAAAAACTGACCAGTTTCATCGTTCCCCGCTTCCTTCATTCATAACAGGGCTCTCGACGACCGCACCACTCCCCCGTGCTGAACTCCGGTCACCGGCCAACGCAATCGGCACCGTCCGTTCGACAGGGCCTGCCGAACTACATCCCGTGGCAGGTTGGGGAATCGCCCTATCAGGCTCGTGCAAGCGTGTACAGTGGCCACATGGACGGAAGACTCCGAGGAGTCGCGATCGGCGCCGGCTACTTTTCCGGTTTCCAGTATGAGGCCTGGAACCGGATCCCGGAAGTCGAGATCGTCGCAGTCTCGAACAGGACGGAATCGAAGGCCCGCGAGAAGATGGCGGCGTTCTCGATCCCGCGATTCTACGCCGACTGGCGCGAAATGATCGACTGCGAGAGACCCGATTTCGTGGACATCATCACACCGCCCGAGACCCACGCGGAGATCTGTGCCTACGTCGCGGATCGCGGGCCCTCGATCGTCTGCCAGAAGCCGTTGGCCCCAACCCTGACGGAGAGCGCTCGCATCGTGGAGAATGCCCACGAATCGTCTGTCCGGTTCATGGTGCACGAGAACTTCCGCTGGCAGCCCTGGTACCGGCAGATCAAGCGGCTCCTGGAAGCGGGCGAGGTGGGCGAGCCGACCCACCTGTATTTCCGGATGCGAACGGGCGATGGATGGGGCAACGACGCCTACCTGGCACGACAGCCGTTCTTCCGGGAGTACCCGAAGCTGCTCGTCTACGAGACCGCTGTCCATTTCATCGACACGTTCCGGTACCTGCTTGGCGAGATCGTCGAGGTGTACGCCAGGCTGCGACGCCTCAACCCGGTGATTCGCGGCGAGGATTCCGGACAGATTCTTTTCGGATTCGCAAGCGGTGCGACAGCGATCCTGGACGCGAATCGATACAACGAGGCCGAGGTCGAGACGCCGAGGTTCACGTTCGGCGAATTGCGGCTGGATGCGAGCCGCGGTCATATCGCCATGGACGCGGACTCGTCCCTGCGCATCAAACCGCTCGGACGACCGATCCGCCCCATCGAGTACGAGCGCGCCAACATCAATTTTGCGGGAGACTGCGTCTACCGTCTGCAGCGACACTTCGTGGACTGCCTGGTCAGTGGTCGGGAGTTCGAGAGCAACGGCGAGGACTACCTGAGAACTCTGGCCGTGGTCGATGCGGTCTACGAATCCTCCACCACGGGACAGGCTGTGAGAGTGAGGCTGTGAAGCCGTACACCGGCCTTCGCATCCGTCCCAGGACGCTCCCGGGCAGCGAGAACTTGGACGACGCCCCCGTTGTCGCGCAATCTATCCGTTCGGGAAGCTGAAGACGTAACGTCACTGGTGCGACGGCCTATGATTGGGGGCGCGATGAAACGGACTGCGGCCCACATCCAGCACACTGATCGACGCCTGCACCCGGCGCTGCGGGGATGCGCACTGGTACCGCTGCTCCTGGCCACAACCTCTGGCGCGAGCGCGCCGCGGGGCTACTCCATCCCGACTGTCGACCTGGCACAGGAGACGCATCGGCAGGTGATCGTGGACCGGGAGCCCGGCCAGTACCTCGGCCATCCCTCGACACTGCTGCTACCGGACAACCGGACGATTCTGGTCGCGTATCCGAAGGGGCACGGGCGGGGGCCGATCGTGTACAAGAAGAGCTTCGACGGAGGACGGACCTGGACGGACCGACTGCCCACTCCTGCGAACTGGGCAACGTCCATGGAGGTGCCGACCCTGTTCCGGCTCGTTGGACCGGACGGATCCCCCCGCATCCTGCTGTTTTCGGGCAAGGCCGGTGGGATCCGTGTGGCGCGGTCGAACGACGAGGGCGAGACCTGGTCCCCGCTGGAGCCGATTGCCACCCCGGGACCAAGCTACGGCGGCATCGTGGCGATGAGTTCAATGATCGAATTACGGGATGGACGCTACATGGCGTTCTTCCATGACGACGGCCGCTGGCTCCGCAATCCACCCGAGCATCCCGAGGGCAAGCAGTTCAAGGTATACAGCGTCGTGTCCTCGGACGGTGGACTGACCTGGTCCCAGCCGTCGGTCATTGCCAGTCACCCGGTCGCTCACCTGTGCGAACCCGGTGCGGTACGGTCTCCCGACGGCACGCAGATCGCCGTGCTGATGCGTGAGAACAGCCGCACGCTCAACTCCTTCGTCGTCTTCTCGAGCGACGAGGGGGCAACCTGGAGCGAACCTCGCGAACTTCCCGGCGCCCTGACCGGCGACCGGCACACCGCGCGGTACGCACCGGACGGGAGGCTCTTCATCAGCTTCCGTGACCGGACGCACGAAAGCCCGACCAAAGGGGACTGGGTCGGCTGGGTCGGCACCTACGAGGACATTGTCGATGGTCGGGAAGGGCAGTACCGAGTGCGCCTCATGGACAACCACAAGAGGGCCGACACCGCGTATCCCGGAGTCGAACTGCTGCCGGACGGGACCTTTGTCGCCACGACCTACGGGCACTGGACAGAAGGAGAGGAACCCTACATCGCGAGTGTCCGGTTCAAGATCGAGGAACTGGACGACCGTGCGCGATCCGCCGACCACCAGCCGTCATCGACCGTGCGGGCGGCAGCTCGCCCGCACGGGACGGAGTCCGATGCGGCGGGCCGGCCGAACGTGCTCTTCGTCGCCATCGATGACCTCAACGACTGGGTACTGCAAGAGAAGACACCTGTCAGAATGCCGAACCTGCATCGGCTGGCCCGCCGCGGTGCCCTGTTCCGGCACGCGTACACCGCATCTCCAGCCTGCAATCCTTCCCGCGTGGCGTTGCTGACGGGGCTCAGCACGGCCACGACAGGCGTCTACGGCAATCGTTCGGACTGGAAGCGCGCCCTGCCGGATACCGTGACGCTCCCCCGCTATTTCATGAACCACGGGTACCGTGTCGAAGGCGCCGGCAAGATCTTCCACCACCACGACAACAGTGCTTTCCATGACGACGAGTCGTTTCATCGTTTCATGACGATGCAGCTCGATCCGATGCCACTCCGTAAACTCAACGGGATCCATGCGATCCGAAGCCCCAACTTCGACTGGGGCCCCTGGCCGTCGGACGAGACCGAGACGCCCGATGTCCGGTCGGTGAACTTCGGGATCGACTTCCTGAAGCGACGCCATGACCGGCCGTTTTTCCTGGCCATCGGGATCTTCCGTCCGCACATGCCGTTTCATGTTCCGCCGATGTACTTTGCCGAGTATCCAGCCAGGGATGTCACGATGCCGCGTTTGATGCCGGACGACCTGCAGGATCTCCCCTCCGGGGCGCGACACCTGCTCCGGCAGAAGGAGCATTTCATGCAGGCGCTCCTCGACGCCGAAGCAGTCGCGTCCGGCACTTGGGCAGAAGCGGTACGTTCCTACCAGGCGAGCTGCAGTTTCGCGGACCACCAACTCGGACGCCTGGTCGATGCACTGGGCCGATCGGACTACGCACGCTCGACCGTCATCGTGGTCTGGTCGGACCACGGATATCACCTCGGCGAGAAGAACCACTGGGAGAAGTTCGTCCTGTGGGAGAAGTCCACACGGATCCCCCTTGTCATCGTTGCCCCGGACGGCATACCGCCAGGCACCGTCGTCGAATCGCCGGTGTCGCTGCTGGACCTCTATCCGACGCTGGTCGATCTGGTCGGGCTTCCCGCCAAGCCGGGGATCGAGGGGGAGAGCATCGTGCCGCTGCTGCACACGCCCCAGCAAGACCGGACGGTGGTCATGACGTACCAGCGGGGCAACCACGCGGTGCGCTCGAAGAGATGGCGGTACATTCGCTATGCCGACGGCAGCGAGGAACTGTATGACCACGGGAACGATCCCGACGAGATCAGGAACCTGGCGGCCGACCCACACCACTCGGAGGTGATCGTGGAACTGAAGGCAGCGCTTCCAGAACACGATGCTCCCGCCGTGGCAGACCTGCCCCGGTAGTACCGGCTCGTTGGGGCACCGTTGCTCTGTCAACTGTTGCGACTGCGCCGCGCTTCCCCGTACGCGCCGTCTGCCTTGTACGTGGTATTCCGGGTAGTCTGAATCATGGAGTGGGCTGCATGCTTGGTGGCCGGTCCGCATCGCATCCGCTGCAGGATCGATCGAGCCGGGCCCTCACACCCGGCCAGGGTATCCTTGCCGCCGACCAGCGAGGGCCACGGGTCGGATGTCGGGTAAGTTGGGGCATCCGGCATACCACTATGCCGACGTTGACACGACGATGCGGCTTGCTGCACGGCATGGGCGCGAGGGGTGCCCGCACGGGACCATCGTGACGGCGGACAGCCAGTCGTGCGGCCGTGGGCGGCATGAAGGCCGAACCTGGCAGTCCCAGCCAGGCATGGGTCTCTACCTGTCGCTAGTACTCCGTCCGGCCTGCAGGCCTGAGGCCGTTCCGATTCTCGGCCTCGTTGCCGGCCTGGGGGCGAAGGACGCCATGCAACGCACGGCGGGCGTTCCCTGCGACCTGCGCTGGCCGAACGACGTGCTGATCCGGGAGCGCAAGTGCTGCGGCATTCTAGCCGAGCTGGTGGCGGACCCGGCGGAACTCCCGTTCGTGATCGTCGGCATCGGCATCAATCTGAACCAGACCCGGTTCTCCTCCGAGCTCGCCGAGACGGCGACATCGCTCCGCATCGAGACTGGACTGGACTGGACACGGGACTCGGTCCTCGGGCCCCTGCTGGAGTCACTGGAGTCCTGCTACGACCTGTTTGCGTCGCGTGGCCCGGAACCGATCCTAGCGGCCTTCCAGCAGGAATCCAGTTACGTTCGCGGACGCCGGGTCGTCATCGAGGGGATTCCGGCGGATGCGTCGGGACCGACACGCGGAGTTACCGCCGGCCTCTCCGCTATCGGCGAGTTGCTCCTCCGGACCGACGACGGCAGCCTCTCGCCCATACGGGCAGGAAGCGTGCGACCGGACAGGGAGACAATGTAACGGCATGCTGCTCGCGGTGGATGTCGGCAACACGAACCTGACGATCGGTCTGTTCGAAGAATCCGTACGGGTGGCTGACTGGAGGCTCAAGACCGACCCCGAACAGACTCTCGACGGTTGGGCTGCCTTCTTCCACAACCTCTTCTCCCTGTCGGGAAGGAATTTCGGAGATGTTCGCGGCTTCGTGTTCTCGTCGGTCGTACCGCAACTGGACACGTCTCTCGGCGGCATGGCGCGCCGTTACCTGCAGGTCGAGCCGCTCCAGGTCACGGCAGCGAGCCACACCGGGCTGTCGATCCGGGTGGACCATCCCGAGGAGGTTGGCGCGGACCGCGTGGTCAACTCGGTCGCCGCGGCGGAGCGGCACGGCTGCCCGTGCATCGCGGTCGACTTCGGGACCGCGATCACCTTCGACGCAATCTCGGAGTCGCGCGAATACCTGGGCGGCGTCATCTGTCCGGGCATCGAAATCTCGTCGCAGGCGCTGGTGCGCCGAACGGCGCGCCTGCCCCAGATCGGGTTGCGGCAGCCGTCCTCCGTGATCGGCAAGAACACCGTGGCCAGTCTCGAGTCGGGGTTCTACTTCGGCATGCTGGGGATGCTGGACGGAATTCTTGACAAGATGCTGGACAGTCTCGGGCGTGACACGCCAGTAGTGGCGACCGGCGGACAAGCCAGTGTCCTGGCACCGGCCTCCCGGTTCATACAGACGGTCGATGACGGGCTGACCCTGGAGGGGTTGCGGCTGGTCTGGAACATGAACCGAAGCTGAGAGAATCCATGCTGTCGATATATCGAGAGTCACTCGCACTGCTCACAGACCTGTACCAACTGACAATGGCAGCCGGTTACTGGCAACATGACATCGAGAACCGCGAAGCCGTCTTCCATCACTATTTCCGCACGGTGCCGTTCGGCGGCGCCTATGCCGTTGCGGCCGGTCTCGGCGATGCGCTGAGGTGGCTGCAGGAACTGCGGTTTCCGGACGAGGATCTGGCCTACCTCCACGAGCTCACGGGACAGGGTGGCCAACCCCTGTTCCTACCCGAGTTTCTCGACTACCTTGCTGGTCTGGAGTTCCAATGCGACGTGGACGCAGTACCGGAAGGCACAGTCGTGTTCGGCCATGAACCGCTGGTGCGGGTGCGCGGTCCGCTCATTCAGTGCCAGTTGGCGGAGACCGCAATCCTGAACATCGTGAACTTCCAGACGCTCGTGGCGACCAAGGCCGCCCGGGTATGCCAGGCAGCATCACCGGACCCGGTGCTCGAGTTCGGGCTGCGCCGGGCCCAAGGTATCGACGGTGGACTCAGCGCGAGTCGGGCCGCCTACATCGGGGGGTGTTCCGGCACGTCGAATGTGCTGGCGGGAAAGCTGTACGACATTCCGGTCAAGGGGACTCACGGCCACAGTTGGGTAACCGCATTCGACAGCGAGATGGAGGCCTTCCATGCCTTCGCCCAAGCCGTGCCGAACGACAGTGTCCTGCTGGTCGACACCTACGACACGCTGGAAGGTGTTCGCAAGGCGGCGGAGGTCGGACGCATGCTGCGGTCCCACGGCTGCCGTCTTGCGGGCATCCGTCTTGATTCCGGTGACCTGGCGAAGCTCTCGATCGAGGCCCGCCGCATCCTGGATGCGGCCGGACTGGCCAAGACCGCGATCGTCGCGTCGAACGATCTGGACGAACACGAGATTCTCGAACTCAAGAGGCAGGGCGCGCGGATCGGAGTATGGGGAGTCGGCACGAGCATCGCATCTGCCAAGGGGCAGTCAGCCCTTGATGGGGTCTACAAGCTGTCGGCGCTGCGCAATGCGGACGGTGCGTGGGAGGGCAAGGTCAAGCGATCCGAGGATCCGGCCAAGTCGTCTTTCCCCGGCATCCTGCAAGTCCGCCGGTTCTCGGACGGAGACCGCATCCACGCCGATCTGATCTTCGACGAGTCGCAGCACCCGGTGGACAGTTGGACCGGCCATGAGTACCAGCAGGGAGCCAAAGGCCCCGGGATAGCATTGCAGGGCGTCCACGAGGACCTGCTGCAGCCGGCACTGCGGGACGGGCGGCCGGTCAGCAGCCTGGGTTCTCTCGCATTCGCGCAGGAGCGGTGTCGATCCCAGTTGGCAAGGCTGCCGCCGGAGTTCCTGGCGACTCAGCCGGAAGGCCGTTTCCCGGTCCTTGTCGAAACAGGGCTGTATCGACGGCGCGAGGAAGTCCTGGCTCGGGCCAGCGGGAATACTCCGCCTGGAACGGGTCCGATCCACCAAGCCTGAAACGCCGCCGTTCGTACAGGTCGAACGCATCCATTGAGGTTGGCAAGTACCGGACGCAAGGATGGGTCCGACTGTCGAGGCTTCACTCTCGCTGGTGCCGCATGTGGCGCGCGGCACTGTCGCCGTGGAAGGCGAGTCTCTCTCACGCCAGCAGGGTGCGGGCCTCGGAGACTGGACACGAGACACCAAGTATCGGTCAGGGAACCGCTATCGCTTCCATTAACTCAGCAAGGCTCTCGTTGCGCAACCAGCTCGACAACTACGAGCTGCCATCCAGCTCGTGTTCGTAACTCATTGAACAGTCTGGCCCAGAGGATCCGGTGTCTCCTCCGGATGGTAGAAATGACAAATCGGCATATCCAGCTTCCGCTTGAGGAAATGCAGCATCCGCCGACGCACCCAGTCGGACAGGACCACGGACAGAACCACATCGTCCTTTGAAACGACGGTAACTATCGTACCTTCCGTGCGCTCTCGACGGATCTCCCATCCGTGATCAATGAGAACTCGCTCCACGATCTCGACGGCAACCGATCCCGAATCAGCCATGCGCTCCCGCTTGCAAGTAGTTAATGCTGTCGAACGGGATGAACTCCATCAAATCTCTGAGACTCTGCTCAAGGTGGATCGACATGCAGGAGAACCTCCGGGCCGTGGCATCGGGATGGCTGAGCGTCTCCTTCCAGAGTTCGGGTGGCGCGGGAACGAGAAGGGGGGCAATTGATCCGTGCTTCTGGATGTTGGCGTGTATTGTCGAGAGGAAACCCGTCTCGAAATTACGCTTGGCATCGTCGAACGAACTCCCCTGCGCTGTATAGTCGACTTCAAGGCCATGGGCGTACCAGCAATCGTCCTCCTCAATCAGAAGGACATTGATTTTTCCGAAACCGACCACGTGATCGCCTTGCTCCGTAACCGAGTGGATAGCAGTTGGGTTTTCCTTGGGGACATGCATATGATCTCGTCGGGCGCAGAACGCCCCTCCTCAGGTATTATGACAGACGTATAACACGTGTTGTGGTTACAGGCGTCGGACCTTGCCGAGATATCCACGATCGAGTGTTCGCTCCGACCGGGATTCCTCGACCGTAAGTCATTGTTTTTCAGCGTCTTTCTAATGCTCCGAGCGTACCAGAAAAGTGCAGCGAGAACTGTGGGATAGGCGGTCATCACGCCGATTGAACAACGCCCATTGAACAACGAAGTGCGACAGGTTGGCCTATCTGGCCTGAAACACCATGAGGCGGATTCTCAGGTGTCAAGAGACCCTGTTCCCTGCGCGAACTTTCGCCCTTACAGACCAATTTTCCCGGGTCCGGGTTTCACAGCCAACACCGAAGCTGTCGCACTTCGATGGGCAACTGTGCGCATCGGCGACGATCCGGGAGGTGACTTACGTCAGCCCAGTTCGGGCATGTTCTCACGGAGTATCCCGATGTCCTTATCCCCCCGTCCCGACAGGTTGACCACGAACGACCGGCCACTGGCTCCGGGAGCCCGCTTGACAGCCTCCGCCACGGCATGAGCCGATTCGAGGGCCGGAATGATACCCTCCGTGCGTGAGAGCGTGGTGACCGACTCCAGGGCATCTTCATCCGAACAGGACGTGTACTCGACCCGCCCGGAATCGCGCAGCCAAGCATGCTCGGGCCCGACAGAAGCGTAGTCGAGTCCGGCGGAGATCGAGTGAGTCAGAGCGATCTGGCCGTCCTCGTCCTGAAGGATGTAGCTCTTCGTTCCCTGGAGCACTCCGGGCAACCCGCCAGAGAAGCGCGCGGCGTGGTCACCCAGACCGGAGCCCCGCCCGCCAGCCTCGACTCCGACCATCGCAACTCTGTCATCTTCAAGGAACGGATGGAACAGTCCGATGGCATTGCTACCCCCGCCGACACAAGCGATCAGCACATCCGGCAGGCCCCCCCCGGAAATGTCCATGAACTGCTGACGCGCCTCGATACCGATGACTCGCTGGAAATCCCGGACGATCAGAGGATAGGGGTGAGGACCCAATGCCGAACCGAGCATGTAGTGCGTTGACTCGAAGCTGGCGGCCCAGTCCCGCATCGCTTCGGAGATCGCTTCCTTGAGCGTGCAGCTGCCGCTGTCCACACCGACAACATCGGCCCCAAGAAGCCGCATCCGGAAGACATTCAGCTCCTGGCGCCGCATGTCTTCCGACCCCATGTACACAACACACTCCAAGCCGAACAGCGCACACACGGTCGCCGTGGCGACGCCGTGCTGTCCGGCACCCGTCTCGGCGATGACGCGGCGTTTGCCCATCCGCTGCGCGAGCAGCGCCTGGCCCAGACAGTTGTTGATCTTGTGTGCCCCCGTATGCAGCAGATCCTCCCGCTTCAGGTAGATCTCCGCGCCTCCCAACCGGCGACTGAGGCGCTGGGCGTGGAAGAGAGGTGTGGGACGCCCTGCGTAACGCTGGAAGAGTTCCGCCAGTTCCGCGTTGAACGCCGGATCCTCGCGGACTCCCCGATACGTGGTCTCCAAGCTTTCGAGTGGAGCCACAAGGATCTCGGGAGCATATCGCCCACCGAAGTCCCCGAAACGGCCCAGCGCGTCTGGGCCGGCCGCTAGAGTCTGGGCCATATCTTCACGATATCGCGGGGAGAGTGTGGTGCCCGGAGACACACTCGCCACAACGACCGCAAGTGGGTACCGTGTTGGGAACCTGGCCTATTCCGCAAGCTCGGCGAGTTCGATGTTGGAAAGGCCCACTTCGTCCTTCGCGCATAGAAGCCAGATCGCGTTGTCGACCAGCACCACTCGCTCGCCTGCCGCTGTGGCGAGTCTCTCGACCGCATCCATGACCTCCCGCTGTTTGGTCGGGGGTACCCCCTTTGGACTCTTTTCCTGTACGGGATCCCAGCCGTGAAAGTGAACGAGACCGAAGACACCGACCGCCCGATTGATGTGGCGGTCAGGCTTCGCCACGTCGTAGCCCAGGTTTCTCAACGCCTCTGCGGCAAGCGGGACTCCGAGTGAGGGAAGCTTGAATCGACCGGGGCTACCGATCACCAATGCCGCATCTTTCGGATCTCCCAAGCATCGATTCATGACCGACGTGAAGTAGTCGTCCGCCGAGCCGTGTCTCCGGCTGTGCTCCAACAGTCTCTCGGCAGCACCTATGAGATCGACGAGCCTTCGACGAAGTGCCATGGAACCAGCCGTCCGCTCCTTGAACCAAGGCACGAATCGGCCGTCGATATCGACATCCGACAAGCGAGCGAATTCAGCGAGCTTGAATCCGGAGAACAGATCGGCCAGTTCGCCGTCCACCGCCTCGATCTTTGACCAGACCGTATTGGCAGACAGTACAGATTTGAGCACTGCTTCGAAGACTTCGTCGTCGCTCCATCTGCCGCCCCGCGATCTGCGTTCCACGGCATCCAACTGGCCGAACTCCGTGATCCGCTGCCGCCAGTTCTTCTTAGGCCATGCATCAAGTTTGGCCTTGATCTTGCGCCAGAGACCACCCAGATCCCGATTCACATCTTGCACTAGCACAAGTGTACATGACCTTCACCGAGGCCGGAACCTTGCGAGGCGCAGGCAGCACTACCCCGTCGCAACGTCGATTTGACCAAGATCAGTTCATCGGGCGGGGTTCTCGTACCAGATGACGCCAAGATTGTCGCGTTCCTCGCACGTGAGAATGTCGAGATCCCCGTCCCCATCAATGTCCAGCAACTCGACCCGGTCGAACTTCGTACCCTCCGGCCCGCCGACATCCGTGACACTCCAGGTCGACACGGTGGGATCGCCGGCATGCTGCAAGAGGCCGACCCCGGAAAGGTCGCCGTCCGCACCCTCGCAGGAAAACACCAGGTCCGGCGTGCCGTCACCGTCCATGTCCCCGACGGCCACGGACTTTCCCGATCCGAATCCGGCAGGTATGTCGATCGAGTGGCTACGGAAGTTCCTCCCGTTCGCCGAAATTCCTCGGAAGAACTGGATCGGACCACCGCGAACCGCCATCACGACATCGGTCACACCATCACCGTCAAGGTCGGCCACATCCAGGAACATCGCTTCGTGCTCACCCTCGGAGCCGATCCGAACCACCGGCCACGCAGAACTGCCCGGCATGTTCTGGAACCAGAGCGCGCCGCGCCGGGGGCCCTTGCGGTCACTGGCCACGATGTCATCCGCTCCGTCGCCGTCCATGTCGTGGGCAATGATCGACATCACCCATCCCGCGCCGTACCAGCGGCTCCACGACGCCTTCCCGCCCGGTGTTGTCGGGAAGCGCCACGACCCGATCGCAGCGAAGTCGTTCTTCGAACCGGCCACAAGGTCCATGGATCCGTTGCCGTCCACATCCATCGGCTCGGCGAACATCCACTGGCCCTTGCCTTGTGAGCGAACCACGGGGCGCGTTTCCCACTTCGCTGGATCCATGTACCCATCGCTCGGTGCCTGGTGGACGTAGATGGTCTTCTCGTCACCTTCCGTCGAGCTGACCACGTCCATTGCACCGTCACCGTTGATGTCGGCGAACACCGCATCCTCAGGCCTGGCAACCGTGCCGACAGTTACGGAGGGCCACGGCATCCTGACCTTGTCGGTGCCCGGATGCACATACACCCGGACGATACCGGCCTCTTCCCATCCCGTGGCAATGTCGAGAAGACCATCGTCGTTTACGTCAGCCAAGCGGACGCCGTCAGCACCCTTCTCGGACGAATCGATCGAATGGCGTGTCCACGGCGTAGCGAAGAGCGCAGGCGCAAGGACAAGGAGAACGGGAACCAGGCGGGTCATGCGCCTAAATTGTACCCGATGGACCGCCAAACGCCTTCGACAAAGCGCTGCAAGAACGAGGAGTACTGCACGGGTATCTCCAGCCCTGCGCTGGTCGGGCATGGTTCGAGACTGAACGGCGGTACTTGGCGGGCTTGCAACCCGCACACGCATGCCTCGACGTGAGGAACCAGTTCGCGGTCCGTCTCGCGGCTGCCATCCGCTTATCGGCGTGGCGGTCGATACCGCCTTGGCAAACGCGGACTGCGGGCCCGCAGGAGGCAAGATCGATACGGACGGCTATGATGGGGCTGATTGCAGTTGTCTCTGGTTCGCGGTCATGGACTCACTCCCGGTCCGGGTCAAAGGACAGGCTGTGAGGGACCAACGGAACTGCTGGCTGCGGCCCGCACCCGCCGAACGGGACCAACCGAGATCAACCCCGGAGCGACAACGTGGGCGATTGAGCCGTGTATAACTCCGGAACCGTATGCAATCACTGCTCGCATCGGCACCCCCGGGGAGTGAGCCTCCGTCTGTCTTGTGTGCGGAGTCTCCCCGCGGTCGATTCTGACTGCTCGTCCAGTCTCGAGGCCGCCGGGCGGATGAATATCGCCGCAGTGGAGAGCAGACCCGGCGTCCGGCCCGAAGAATTGCTGTCGACCCAGCCCGCACAGACATGGCCGTCGGATCCGAAGCGTGCGAACGCAGGAATCGCCCGCAAGCGCCAATGACAACCGTCGCCGCCGGGTTGCTGGAGAACGAGCACACGGGCAACCTGTTGATCTGCCGTCGCCGCCACGATCAGGTGCATGGCGGGAAGTGGGAATTTCCCGGGGGTAAGGCCGAGCCCGGCGAAGGACCGCTGGAGGCCCTTCGTCGCGAACTCCACGAGGAACTCGGCATTCACACGGACTGTGCGGAAGAGATCCTGCGGTACGAGTACACCTACCCCGGACAGCGACCAGTCCGGCTGGTGTTCTTCCGTGTCGTCGCCTACAGCGGGTCCATCCGGGCATCCCAGTTTGCAGAGGTTCGCTGGGAACACCGCGAAGCGCTGCCGGGTTACGACTTCCTGGAAGGCGACGAGCAGATCGTTGGTCTTCTGTCGAGCGGCCAGTTGTAGGGCCCGGCCGCCGTACACAGCGGGAACTTCATCTGCTAACCTCTCCCTTGGCATGAGACGCATTGCAGTTCTCGGAGGTTTGACATGGATGCTCCTGTGGGGTTGCAGCCCGACAGGCGACAACCAGAACTCATCCGGAGTATCGATTACCCACGGACCCGTTCTGGGCCGGTTGGGATCCAGCCACGTGGGAGTATGGGCACGGACATCGCGGACTGGCGGGTTCAACGTGTTCTACGGGACATCGCCAGATGCACTGACAGAGGTCGCCAACGCTGAGACGGCATTGGAGGACGACAACACGGGGTGGGGCCTCATTGAGGATCTGCAGCCAAGCACCAAGTACTACTACGAGATCGGTACCGGTCGTGCTCCCGCAGGGGTTCAGGAGCGTTCCGGGTCCTTCCACACCTTGCCCGACTCGGCAGACCTCCTGACGGAGCACAATCCCGACGGACGCTTCAATTTCCGGTTCGAGTTCGCCTGCGGCAACAACCAGAACCCCAGTGGCAGCCCGGTCGGCTCGCAGTTGCTGACCCACGGCACCATGCTGCGGCAACTGGTCCGCGGATCGGAAAAGAGCAAGATCGACTTTGCCATCCTGGACGGCGACTGGCTGTACGAGAACGACACCCGTCTGTATTCTGCAGAGGAATGGCAGGAACAGACGGGCACGGATGCAGCATCGACACCCCGGATCATCTCGTTCATGCCGACGATCGCGGGGGTCTGGGAGAACTACAAGAACTTCTACGACAACGGAGCCAACCTGCGGGCTTGGCACCGCAACGTTCCGTCCTATTACACGTTCGACGACCACGAGCTGCTGAACGACATCTACGGCGCGGGCGAGCCCGGCAGACGGAACCGTCGCGCAGTCTTCCGCGATGTCGGGACCCGGGCCTGGTACGACTACCTGGGCTGGAGCAACCCGATGCCCGAGACCGCGCCGATCGTCTACGGCCGGGCGCAACTGGAAGCGGGCAGCGACATCCTGACCGACTCGGAAGCCGATTTCTCGGACCTCAGCACGGAATCCACCCTGCATGTGCACTGGGGCACTCCCGACTGGGCCGCCATGCTCCTCCCTCCCAACCCGGACGGAACCGACCCGGACGACGAAGGGGGAGATCCGAATTCCCGTGTGTACGAGATCGTGGAGGTTCTGGATGCCAACCGCTTGCGCATCCGTCCCCGGGCCGTCGCGGATGGCAGCCCGGTGTATTCCGTCGGGAGGCGTTCGTATTTCAGCACACGGGTGTCCAACGCGAAGTTCCTTTACTTGGATACCCGCTCGTACCGGATGATGCACGACACGACGGATCGTGAGAAGCAGGGCCGCACGATGCTGGGGGAGACGCAGAAGGCATGGGTCAAGCAGACAATGCAAGATTCCGACGCCGAGTTCTTCTTCATCGTCTCGTCCGTGAATTTCTCGATTGCCCATGTCGGCGGCACGGGCACGGCCAACATTTCGGAATCGAACAAGGATGATGCCTGGACGGCCTTTCTCTGGGAGCGCGAAGACCTGATCAACTTCTGGGACAGTCTCGGCAAGCCAGTGTTCGTTCTGACCGGGGACCTGCACAACAGTTTCGCCATCAAGGTGACAGACCGTGTCTGGGAGTTCGCGTCCGGCCCGCACAATTCCACTAACCACCCGCTTCGTTCGGAGGGGAACCGCCCCAAGTCAGGCCGGCACGATTCTTTCGGACGAGATACCGAGATCCGCTGGTCGAGCTTCATTCTCAACGACACACCGAACGAGTGGCGCAAACGGCCGGTCTATTGCGTGGTGCAGGTGAACAACGTGTTCAACAATCCGCTGGAGAGCGGCGATCGGTGGGTGCCGTACGAGCACCCGCAAGCCGTGTTCCAGTACTACGACGGGCTGACCGGCGACCTGCTCTACGCCGAGTCCATCGTGTCGCGCTAGCTGGCGGTCGAGCTACTCTGCACCGAACTGGTATGCGGACGAAGCTGCCGCCCGGTTCAGACCACTGCAATGTGCGGGAGCATCCAGCAGCCCGTGGTCTCGCATCGGCTTGTCCAAGTACATTGCGTGCAGGATCGGGGCATCGAAGCCGGTCGGCCACCAGCGCGTGCCAACACCATGGGTTGCGGGTCGCCGGCGGCGCGGGAGCGTCTCGCCAACTGATGCAGTCCACCTTCCCCTTGCCGTACAGCACTTCCGTACACCTCTCGATGTGCATCACGATGTGAGAGGCCATGAAGTCGATGTGCTTCTCGGCTCTGGCGATCACTTCCCGGGAGAGGGCATTGACCGGTGCTCGACCGGCTTACCAGCTTTTTCGCACCTGCTCGTTCAAGCAGTGATGTAAGATAATGGAAAGTAGGAATTCTGAAGTGAGAATCACATCCAAGGGGCAGGTAACGATTCCGGCGCGACTCAGGCTGCGCCTCGGGTTGCTCCCCAACACCGAGGTCATATTCGAGGAACTGGACAATGGCGCCCTGATCCGTCCGGCGGTGAACCTCCACGATCTGATGGAGCAGCGATTGCGCGATGCCCAGGGCGTCGCTGCCAAGGGATCCTCGACCGACGAAATCATGCGACTGACTCGTGGTGATGAGGACTAGGTTGGTCCTCGTCGACGCGAACATCCTGCTGGACATCTTCACCGACGACCCGACTTGGCGACCGTGGTCGGCGAATGCCCTGCGCGACGCACGAACGGCCGGCTTGACGGGCATCAACCCGTTGATCTACGCAGAAATCTCGCTCGCGTTTGACCGCCAGTCCGACTTGGACCGTGAGCTGGACGCTCTGCTGCTCACTCGGCTGCCACTCCCGTTCGAGGCAGGATTCGGGGCTGGAAGGGCCTTCCTGCAGTACCGTCGGGCCGGTGGTGTCCGTGCATCGCCAATGCCGGACTTCTACATCGGCGCCCACGCCGAATGTGAGGAGCTAGCGCTCCTCACGAGAGACATCCAGCGTTATCGCGCTTATTTCCCGTCAGTCAGGTTGATCTCTCCACGAATCGCGAGCAACTGACGCTCGCGAGCGAACCTCGGGCCCGAAGGTCCGCCCAGGCAGTTGACAAGGTCCGCAGTGCGCTTGAACGGCGTCCCACCACAACCGGCGGGCCGGCTTGCCGACACCTTCCGATCCCGCTAGCCGCAGTCGGCGACGCTCCTCCGGGGCAATCTGGTCTGTGATAGTCTAAGCAAATATCGCCGGTTCGCGGTTGTCGCAGACTGCGGTCGGGGCAAGGGACAGGCAGCATGACGATTCACTGCAACCGGCTCATTCCAGTGCTCGTCGCAGCCGTGCTACTGGTCCCGGCACTGGCAGCAAACAACATCCCGCGGGATGCTCCGGAACTAACGCTCAAGACCGTTGCAGGAAGCACGCTGACGCTGGACTCCCTCAAGGGCAAGGTTGTGGCCGTGTTGTGGATGTCCACCGACTGTCCACACTGCCAGGACACTTGCGAGACATTGGGCCCAATCTACGAGAAGTACTCTGACGATGGCTTCGAGATCATGGCGTTGGCCGTGAATCCGATGGCGCCGGGCAACATTCGGCAGTTCCAGACCAAGCACGGCGTCAAGTTTCCACTCGGGGTCTCGAGCCGCTCTGACTGGATGCGGTTCGCCGACATGTCGGTCATGGCGCGGGCATACGTACCATTCATGATGCTTGTGGATCGCAACGGCGTCATTCGCTACGAGCATCGCGGCATGGACGGAGAGTTCTGGTCCGACATGGAAGCGAATCTACTCGAGGAGATGCGCGAGCTGCTCGCGGAACCTGCCGGTGCCGCTCGCTGAAGCCCGGACCACGGACTCCTCTCCCCAAGGCGTCCCGGCGCCGTTCGTGGGCAGCGACTGGTGCATTCCGTACCGGCCACTCATCAGGAACGGTGACCTCCAGACGATCGTGGCCCGATACTGGCCGCAACAACTGAACGAGAGTCGCAATCCCGGGCAGCAGGTGTGGTATCCCACCGACCAGGACACGACTGTAATGGGCCGACTGAACGTCCATCGGCGCCGCGAGCAAGACCACACTGGACCAATCGTAGTGGCAGTGCATGGCTTGACGGCATGTGACTCGGCCCCGTACATGATCGCAATGGCTCGGACGGCACTTCGGGCAGGCTTTGATGTACTGCGCCTGAACGTCCGCAACTGTGGCGGCACCGAGCACCTGTGCCGCACGTTGTATCACTCGGGCCTGACAAGCGACCTGCGCGAGGTGGTCGGGGCACTGGCGCCGAGGCCCCTCTGCATCGTCGGCTTCTCAATGGGGGGCAACATCGCACTCAAACTTGCGGGAGAGTGGGGCGACGACCCGCCGTCTCACGTGACGGCGATCTGCGCAGTTTCACCGCCAGTGCAACTGGAAGCCTGTTCCCGACACATCGGACGGCCCAAGAACTTCGTGTATGAGAAGCGCTTCCTGCGGCAACTGCGGTCTGCACTGCGGCGGAAGCGGAAGGTCATGCCAAGTCTGTTTCCGCAAGGAAAGCTACCGGATCCGAAGTCGATCTGGGAGTTCGATGATGTTCTCACAGCACCGGCGTTCGGGTTTCGCGATGCGGCGGACTATTACCACCACTGCTCGGCCGCGAGATTCATCGGGACAATCCGGATTCCGTCCCTGGTCCTGCAGGCCCAAGATGACCCGATGATCCCGTTCAGGTCATTCGACTTGCCGGAATGGACGGAGAATCCCTGGCTCCGCCTCCTGAGCCCAGCGCACGGTGGACATGTAGCCTTCCTGGCCAAGGGCCATCCACGGTTCTGGGCACAGGAACAGGCGACACGGTTCTTCTCCGCGATGCACACCGCAGACTGAAGACGGCAGATACCGGCTCTTCGGTTGCTGGTCCGGATCGCGGATCGCCTGCCTTCTCCTGTACTTCGCAGTCGGAAGCCTGTCCGTTCCCGTAAATTCACGGGCGATTCCCGATCAGGACCGAAGTTGGAGTACGCAACCCGCCAGACACAACTGCCGAACCTAAGGTTCCCGCGACCGCGCCGTTTCCTGTGCAGTCCGCCGGAGCCCGACGGCCCACTGCTCCGATCCTCTTCCGGGATGCCGAGCGTGCTCGCCGTCCCCAGAGCACCTGGCGCAGCAACGGGTGTGGGTCCGTGTGTCTGGTCCACCTAGGGCCTGTTAACGCTAATGGGCAGGATCATGGTATCCTTGGTGAATGGAACTCACCCCGGCTCAATACCAACGTATCGCGCCCCTTGTGCCGGTGCAGCGCGGTACTGTCAGCCTGTCCAATCTCCAGGTGCTCAACGCCATCCTGTAGGTCGCCGAGCATGGTTGCAAGTGGCGCGGGTTGCCGACCCATTGCGGCAACTGGCTCACCATCCACACCCGGATGAACCGCTGGTCGAAGAGCGGCGTGCTCGACCGGGTCTTCGAGCACCTGCAACGCGAACCGATCGTGCGCGTCAAGCGGGAGGCTCGCTCGACAGCACCAGCAGCAAGGTCCATCCCGACGGGACGGGAGCGTGAGGAAAAACGGTGCCCAAGCAATTGGCAAGTCCCGCGGTGGCTGGACCACCAAGCTGCATAGGGTTGCCGCGGATGCTCGTACGGCCGTCGCCTTCCCGCTCTCGCCGGGCCAGGCCCACGACGCACCGGAAGGCCGCAAGTTGCGGAAGCGAATGGATCGGCCGGACACTCATCATGGATCGTGCGCACGAAGGCGACAGGACGCGGAAACAGGCCGTGGCGCCGGGGTATGAGTCCGTCGTGCCGCCCAAGCGCAACCGCGTCGATCCTTGGGAGCATGACCGTGAGCTGTACAGGCGCCGTAACGAAGTCGAGCGGTTGTTGCGTCGCTTGAAGGGATTCCGTCGCGTCTCCTCGCGATTGGAGAAGCTCGACGTGATCTTCCTCGGATTCATCGTCTTCGCACTCATCATTGATGCGTTGCAATAGTGTTAACAGATCCTCCTTTCTTCCAGTCTGTCTCTGCCCAACGAGACTGTAATACAGGCCCGCCCCAAAGAACCAGGTCGAACGGAGAATCTCTAGGATTGCACCCGCTGTCGGTTTTCTGAATCCGCAGTGTCCAGTCGCGACCTGGTGGTTGAACCGGAAATTCGCGGAACGTCGCGATAGAATCAGTATGCTCGGACTTGGAGACACCGTAGCCGAAGCTTGCGACAACTTCGCCGAAGCCTCAATACGCAACGAGCGGATTCGCGTACGCGGGATGTCGCTGACACTATATGATCCCGGCGCATTCGTCCAGAGAGGAGAGAGAATCATGAACTGGCGCGATCACATCACTGTTGATCCTGAAATCTGCCACGGCAGAGCGTGCATCTCGGGCACACGGGTTCTGGTGACGACGGTCCTGGACAATCTGGCGGACGGTCGGGATGCTGACGACATCGCAAGGAGCTATCCGTCGGTCTCTCGCGAAGCGGTGCGTGCAGTGCTCTGCTATGCCGCCGTCTTGGCCAACGAGCGCGTCGTTGCGTTCCGGCAATAGCACAACCGATATGCGTTTCAAGCTGGACGAGAATCTCCCCGTCGATCTGGTAGACATCTTTCGCGCAGCCGGGCACGATGCAGTGACTGCACTCGACCAAGACCCTGGGGGAGCGCGGGATTCGACACTTGCATCCGTCTGCAGGCGCGAGGGCCGAGCCATTGTGACGCTCGATTCGGATTTCGCGGACATCCGGACATACCCGCCGGACGCCTATTCTGGACTTGTCGTGTTTCGACCGAGCACCCAGTCTTGCGACCATATCCTGAACGTTGGGTCCCGGCTGCTCAATGTGTTGTCCGACGCAACACTCGCCGGTCAGCTTTGGATTGTCGAGGACTCGCGTATTAGGATCTGGCAGTAACGGGTACGGACCGGCGAAAGGGCTTTCAAGACGGCCATCGCAAGGAAATCACATGGACAACCTGACAAGGCCACCGAATTCCGCTGCGATGCTGTTGCGTCGGTGATGTCCAACTGAGAACATACTAAGTGATTGATTATATTGATAATTACTAGGACTGGTTACGTACCTGCTGGGTGCGAGTACCACCGAGTGCCTTGGCGCGACCCCCACTTGACGCCACACCAGGATCTGTTAACACTATTGCAACGCATCAATGATGAGTGCGAAGACGATGAATCCGAGGAAGATCACGTCGAGCTTCTCCAATCGCGAGGAGACGCGACGGAATCCCTTCAAGCGACGCAACAACCGCTCGACTTCGTTACGGCGCCTGTACAGCTCACGGTCATGCTCCCAAGGATCGACGCGGTTGCGCTTGGGCGGCACGACGGACTCATACCCCGGCGCCACGGCCTGTTTCCGCGTCCTGTCGCCTTCGTGCGCACGATCCATGATGAGTGTCCGGCCGATCCATTCGCTTCCGCAACTTGCGGCCTTCCGGTGCGTCGTGGGCCTGGGCCCGGCGAGAGCGGGAAGGCGACGGCCGTACGAGCATCCGCGGCAACCCTATGCAGCTTGGTGGTCCAGCCACCGCGGGACTTGCCAATTGCTTGGGCACCGTTTTTCCTCACGCTCCCGTCCCGTCGGGATGGACCTTGCTGCTGGTGCTGTCGAGCGAGCCTCCCGCTTGACGCGCACGATCGGTTCGCGTTGCAGGTGCTCGAAGACCCGGTCGAGCACGCCGCTCTTCGACCAGCGGTTCATCCGGGTGTGGATGGTGAGCCAGTTGCCGCAATGGGTCAGCAACCCGCGCCACTTGCAACCATGCTCGGCGACCTACAGGATGGCGTTGAGCACCTGGAGATTGGACAGGCTGACAGTACCGCGCTGCACCGGCACAAGGGGCGCAGGACCTAGCCCGGATATCTCACCAAAGGGGTGAAAATCAGGCATATCGGTATGATAACATGTTTGCTATCAGGATCTTGAATCGGTCCTGAAGCATCATGCCCAAATCCACACCCTGTACCAGCCTCTCCCTCGCCAACCATGGCCGCCGTCAAGTCTGCCTGGGCTTCGATGGCGGACGCATGACGTCCGATGGCGGCGCTCTCCTGCTCCGCGCCGCCGATCACCATGTCCACCTCACCCGGCGCCTCGCCCGCTGCTTCCGCGACCACCGCGATCCCCGCCGCTGCGAACACCCCCTCCAGCAGTTGGTCTCCCAGCGCCTGTTCGGCCTCGTGCTGGGCTACGAGGACATCAATGACCACGACCAACTCCGCTCCGACAGCGTCCTCGCCCTGGCCGTCGGCACCCCCGACATCCACGGGGAACACCGGGCCCGCCAACGCGATCGCGGCCATCCGCTGGCGGGCTCCAGTACCCTCAATCGCATGGAGTTGGGCGATCCCGAACACGCGGCCGGCGACCGCTACAAGGTAAACGTTCGAGCGGGCAGTGGAGCGGGGAGGTGGCCGGCCGGGGGGTGAAGAGGGAGGAAGGTTGCATAGAACGTTGGAGAGTTGATATGTTTTGATGGCGGGAGCAGGAAGGTGGCGGTGGGGAGGCAGTCGGAGGAGCGGGGAGGGGGAGAGCGGGAGTGTGGGAAGCGGTCGGCGGAGAGGTGGGAGTGGAAGCGGCAGGCGAGGTAGGGGAAGAGTCAGCACGGTCGGGCGAAGGAACGCGAGGAGCGGCTGCGGGAGCGGTTGCGGGCCGAGCAGGCGCAGCACCGAGAGACGCAGCAGAAGTTGGTCCGGGCGCAGGCCGAGTGCGGGGCCCTGCAACGGCAGGTGGTGGCCGGGGAGCAGCAGGTGGCGGAGTTACAGCAGGCGGCGGTCGGACAGCCACCGAATCGGGCGGATCTGCTGCGGGCGGCCTTTGGTACGCGGAGTGAGAAGCGGACGCCGGAGCCGGACGCGGGCGAGGCGGGTCGGTCGGGCCGGCGGACGCGGGGCGGGCAACCGGGAGCGAGGTCCCATCCGCGGGTGGCGCGGCCTGAGTTGGAAGAGCGGACCGAGGAGCGGGACCTGTCGGCGGAGAGGCGGGTGTGCGGGGACTGCGGGCGGCCCTTCGGGCGGCACGGGGTGGCGGTCAGCGAGCGGGTCGAGGTGGAGGTGCGCAGCTACCGGCGGCGCATCCGGCGGCCGCGCTATCGGGCGACCTGCGAGTGCGCGCAGGCCCGCGGCCAGCGGACGCCCACGGTGCAGGCGGGGTTGCCACCGACGCTGTTCCGGGGGACCTGCTACGGTCTGAGCGTGTGGGTGGAGTTCCTGCTGCAGGTGGACTGGCAACGGCGCCCGGTGCGGGCCTTCGAGCGGGAGTGGGCCGAGCGGGGACTGGCGCTGCCGGCCAGCAGCCTGCTGGGGCATCAACAGGATTTCGTGCACTGGTTCGCACCGCTGGAGCAGGCCATCGGGGTGCATCAGCAGCAGGCGCTGCTGGTGCACGGGGACGAAACGTCGTGGAGGGTGCAGGCGCGGGGCGAGCAGGGGTACAATCCGCGCTGCTGGCTGTGGGCCTGCCTGACGGCCGACGCGGTGCGGTTCCGGGTCGATCCGGCGCGCAGCGCGGCGGCGGCGAAGGTCCTGTTCGGGCCCCTCGGACAGAGCGGGCGGGCGGTGCTGGTGTGCGACCGCTATGCGGCCTACGACAAGCTGGTGCGGGACCACGCCGGCCAGTTCGAGTTGGCCATCTGCTGGGCCCACGCGCGGCGCGATTTCGTGCGGCTGGCCGACCGTCATCCGCCCTGGCAGAGCTGGGCGGACGAGATCGTGCGGCGCATCGGGGAGTTGTACCGGCTGCACCGCGAGCGGCACCGGCACTGGCAGCCCGAGCGGGACTGCGAGCACCAGTCGGCGCAGTGGCAGGCGCTGCAGGAGCAGTTCAGCGCCGCGATGAGCCGGTTCTTCGCGTACGTGGAAAGCGAGCGGCAGAGCGTAGCGGCGAGCGCCCCGGCCGCGGGCGACCCGCGACTGGGACCGTTGGCCTCGCTGCTGCGCTATCGCACGGGCCTGTCGGTCTGCGTGCAGCAGCCGTTGGTGCCCATGGACAACAACCGTGTCGAGCGCGCCCTGCGGCGGGTGGTGATCGGGCGCCAGCTCAGCCACGGTTCGCACAGTCCGACCGGGGCGGAGTTGCAGGGTCTGCTGCTGTCGGTGTGCAGCACGCTCGCCATGGCCGGCATCGATCTGGGGCGCTGGCTGGAGGCCTTCCTGGGCGAGTGCGCCCGGCAGGGCCCGGGCGCGACCGTGCCGCAGCCGCAGGAGTGGCTGCCGTGGGGCATGCCCCCGGACCGCCGCCAGGTGCTGCTCCGGCCCGGCTGACCCCGACGACCTTCCCGCCGCTCGGGTGGCCCGGCCCAGCACGCTGTGGGCCGCCGCCCACCCCTCAGCCCGCAGCGGCTGGCCAGCCTCCGGCGCTCCCCCTCACTGCCTGCCTTCCACTGCCCACTCGAACGTTTACGCTACAAGCGCATCGTGGCCGATACCGCCCAGCTGGACCGGCTGCTGGTCGAGCTGTTCCTCGACAGCTACCAGAAACCGCCGAAGGAACTCATCCTGGACGTGGATGCCACCGACGATCCGGTGCATGGAGAACAGGAAGGCCGCTTCTTCCATGCCTACTACGACGAGTACTGCTATCTGCCGCTGTATGTGACCTGTGGACCCTACGTGCTGTGCGGGCGGTTGCGGACGGCCAACCGGGATGCGGCGGACGGTGCCCTGGAGGAGTTGCAGCGGATCGTGGCGCAGATCCGGGAGCGCTGGCCTCAGGTGCGGTTGATCGTGCGGGGGGATGCGGGGTTCTGTCGGGAGCCGCTGATGGCGTGGTGCGAGGACCAGGAGCGGGTGGACTACGTGTTCGGGCTGGCGGGCAACAAGCGGTTGGCGGAGGCGGTGGCGCGGCAGCAGAATCGGGCGGGGAGCCGGTGCGTGACGAGCGGCAAGGCGGCGCGGCGGTACCGGAGTTTCCGGTACCGGACGCGGGAGAGTTGGAGTCGGAAGCGGCGGGTGGTGGCGAAGGCGGAATGGCTGCCGGGTCCACGGGGGAGGAACCAGCGCTTCGTGGTGACGAGCATGAGTCGTAAGGAATGGAAACCCAAGGAGTTGTACGAGAAGCTGTACTGTGCGCGGGGGGACATGGAGAACCGGATCAAGGAGCAGCAGTTGCATCTGTTCGCGGACCGGACCTCGGCGGGTTCGATGCGGGCGAACCAGTTGCGGATGTACTGGGCGCTGTTCGGAGCGATGCTGCTGGAGGTGATCCGGCGGGTGGCGCTGGTGGGGACGAAGTTGGCGAAGGCGCAGTACGGGACGATGCGGGCGCTGCTGCTGAAGGTGGCCGGGGAGGTGCGGGTGAGCGTGCGGAGGGTGCGGGTCCGGATCTCGTCGGTGTTTCCGCGCCGGGAGTTGTTCGCGCAGTGCCTGGCGCGGTTCGGGGAGGCCCTGGCGAGCTGAGGTCGGCGCGGGACAGGACATTGGGGAGAGCGGCCGCAAGGCGGTCGGTGGGAGAGGTGTGTCTACGGGGAGGAGCGAGCAGGCGTGGAGGAGCCGGACAAGGCCGGCGAGGAGGTCGGTGGAGCGATCCGGGGCGGAGGAACCCGGAAATCATGGCCCTGTTTATGGATCCACACTGCAAATCGATGCCTTTGAGCCCAGTGACAGGTCCCATACCGCCGAAAAATCGATGCTCGCGCGACTTGGTGAGATATCCGGGCTAGAACTCGAGGCGTAGCCCGAGTTGTGTCTGGCGTCCGGTACCGATCGTACCGCGAACCCGTCCGAATCCGGAATTCCCATGACGGCGCTCCGGGATTCGGAAATTGGCGTGGTTCGCGAAGTTGAAGAAGTCCGCCCGGAACTCCAGCCGAACGTCCTCCGTGATGGCGAACCGCTTCTGGATCGAGATGTCGACACCGGCAAATCCGGGTCCGCAACACAGGTTCCGGGGGCTGTTTCCGAATGCGCCCACTCCGGGCGATTCGAACTGGGCGGTGTCGAACCACTCCAGCAATCGTGTGTCCTTGGAACGCCCCGCTGACAGGATATGGTCACCCAGCCTGTTCGGGCGCTGGCCGTGGGCGAACGCGTTGGTCCGGTTCGTCTGCTCGATGATGCCGTACGGAGAGCCGGCGCGAAACTCGGCAATGATGCCCAAGCTCCAGCCGCCAATGATTCCGTGCAGGACCGAATTCCCGACGGACACCAGTTTGTTGTGCCCCACCGGAAGCTCGTACACGCCGCTGGCGACGAGTCGATGACGGATGTCGTTGCCCGAGAGTGCCTTGTCAAGGTGACGCAACTGGAAGTGGGTGTAGCCGTTGTTCTGCTCGCCTCCCAATTCGTTGGCGGACTCGACATCATCGATGAACTTGGACCAGGTGTAATTGAAGAGGTAGCTCAGCCCCCTGGAAAACCGTTTCTCGGCCTTCAGGTTGAGCGAATGGTAGGTCGAGTTCCCCCAGTCCGGGCTCTCGACCATCACGCTGTTGTAGTGGGGAAACTGGCGGAGGGCCTGGCTCTGTTGCTCCGGGCCGCGGCCGCCAACGAGCGGAATCATGTTGAGGTTGTAGTCCGGTCCCCCAAGATTGTGGCCAACGTTCGCCTGGTACTGCGCCTCCAGCAGGATGTTGGGAGGCAGCTGCTTCTGGAGGGTGAAGTTCCACTGCTGGGAATAGCCGTTCTGCTGTTTCTGCTGTATGAAGTCAGGCGATACCGTTCGTCTTCCGCTGGTCACCGCACCGAAGGATCCGATGCGATCCTCTTCCGTGAACGGCTGCACCGCAGGGAGTCCGTCCGACAGCAGGAATGCCGGTGTGAATCCGCCATCGGGCGAGACGATATCCAACGTTCGGGAGAATGTCCAGAACTGGGTGAAGGGGACAGCGCGTGCGTAGGCGCCGTTGTAGTTCACGCCGTAGCCGGCACGGATGACTGTCGAGGCAGTCGCACGATAGGCAAGACCCACGCGTGGCCCGAGATTGTTCAGATCGGGGTCATGGGCGTACTTGCTGCGCCCGTTCCGCCCCGCGAACAGCATCGCGCCCGGACAGTCGCACACGGGATTGATGGCGTCGGGATCGAATCCGCTCTGGTTGTTGCTCAGTTCCCAGCGGGGAGTGTCCATGTCCCAGCGGACGCCGAGGTTCAGCGTGAACCGGTCGGAGACCTTCCAACTGTCCTGAACATAGACGCCCCAGTAGTCACTGCGGGTGTTCAGGATGTCCGTATCGACAAGCTGGCCCCGCGTCGTCCATCCCAACAGCAGTTGCGCAAGGGCATCACCCGCAACCCGGTCATTGAACGTGAAACTGCCTCCGGCGAACTGGTTGAAGTCGTCCTGATTGCGGGAATATCGGTACTCCATGCCCCACTTGATGCTGTGGTCCCCCTTGAACCAGGAGGTGTTGTTCACGACCTGGTGGGTCCGGATCGGCTGCTGGATACGCTGCTGATTGCCGGCTCCGAGCCTCGTGTACCCGGCGAGATTCACCGTGGCGAAGAACTCGGGATCGACGTTCGGCACGCCGAGTTCGCCGTTCTTGCCACTACCTGTTCCCAATCCGCGAGTCGTGAATGTCCGATTCCCGAACGTGTACCGGAACTCGTTGATCACGGATGTCGAGAAGTTATGGCTCCATGTGGATGTCGAGACCAGGTTCGACCGTGTCTGCTTCGCTGCGCGGAAATCCGCGAACTCGTTCGGGTACACGGGCGCCGGCTCCGCGGGTGCGGAAACATAACTGAAGCGGCTTGAAACCCGGTCGTTCGCACTGAAGTTGTGGTCGATCCGGGCCGTGGTGAAGTCGGAGACACCACGGTTGGCCACGTTCTTGACGTAGTTATCCCGGGGTGCAGCCGTAAGCGGGCTCGCGACATTCGGATCGGGATAGAGACCAGCGAGGGCCTGTCCAAGAGGATCGATTCGGCTCGCAGGAATCCTGTTGTCCCTGAAGGGCTCGCCGGTCAGGGGGTCGTTGAGTGCGAACCCGGAACGGTTGGAGAAGTCACCGGTCACCTCGACGGGATGCGGTACATCCGTGTTCGCGATCGTCACGCCGTCGCTGCGTCGCTGTCCTTCGAAGTTCACGAAGAAGAACGTTCGGTCCCTGTCGATCGGGCCGCCCAGCGAGCCACCGAAGATGTTGTATCGAAGGGGTGCGATCCGCGGCGCGAAGAACGTGCGTGCGTCCAGCTTGTCGTTGCGGAAGTTGTGGTAGAGGGCTCCGTGGAGGTCGTTGGTTCCGGACCTCGTGCTCATGATGATCAGCCCGTTTCCAGTGCGTCCGAACTCCGCCGCATAGTTGTTGGACTCGACCTTGAACTCGCGCAAGGACTCGACCGGCGGGTTCAGGTTCAGTTGGGCGATCCCGAGCGCCATGTTCTGCACGACCCCGCCATCGAGATGCCACATCTGGTTGCGTGACCGTCCGCCCGCCATCGAGAAGAACGGAAGATCATACAGTCCGCCCCCGGATGTCGCGAACGTGACGTTTCCAGCCAGCTTGACCAGCTGACCGGCCTGCCGACTGCTGACCGGCATCTGCGCGACCGTGGTCCGCTCGATGAACTGCCCGACGGTGGTGTTTTCTGTCTCCAGAAGGGGTGCCGATCCGGTCACTTCGATCGTCTCGGAAATCTCACCGATCTCGAGCTGGATTCCGACCGTCTTGGTCAGGCCCGTCTCCATCACGATTCCGGACTGCCGGTAGGTCTTGAACCCGACCGACTCGCAAGTCAGTTCGTAGGTCCCCGGCTGCACAAGCGCGAAATTGAAGACGCCGGATTCATTCGATTGTGCCGAGGACTGCACCCCGGTGTCCACGTTGACCAAAGAGACCTCGGCGGCAACGATCACGGCACCGGTCGTATCGGTCACCGAACCAGTGAGCCCGGACTGCTGCGCGAGCACAGCCGGCATCAAAGACGACACGACAACGAATGGGAGCACGAACTTTCGAAACATGGCGGATTACCTCGCGGGAGAATTATAGCCAATGTGTCAGGACGCTCCAAGCTCGGCTCGACCCGGGAATCACTTCGACGACGAGGTACTGCCGCCGGTTCGGGCGCCGCAAGTGCCGGTCTCCAATCCCGGATCGACGATACCGGACGGCGTGCTCCCGCCTCACCAGCGTGGGCACGACGGTCGACTCATGGCAGGGCTTCGAGCAATTGCTCCGCTGCTGCGGAGTCCGGATCCAGCCGCAGGGCCTCCCGAGCGGCCTCCCGGGCCTCTCGAGTCCGCCACTGCCGTGCCAACGCTTGCGCCTCCAGCAAGAGCGGGCCGGGATCGGCCGGCAGCAGTGCCTTCGCTTGCCGAATCGAGGTCAGGGCCCGGTCCAGCTCGTTCGTCTGCAGCAGATACCGAGCCAGGTTGATATGGTTGCCCGGATTCTCCGGAGCCAGTTCCACGGCGCGGAGGAAGCCGTCCCGTGCCTGCTTGATCCTTCCCGTCTGCATGTAGAGGATCGCAAGGTTCGTTTGCAGGGCTGCTCCCGCCGAACCGAGATCCCGGGCTTTCTCGTACTCGCCAAGCGCTTCCTCGAAGCGTCCGCGGGTCGCCAGGGCAGCGCCGAGATTCTCATGGTATTTCGCGTCGTCCGGCCGACTCGCGACGGCCCGTCGGAACAGGTCTTCGGCTTCTTCGACCCGCTCTTGCGAGAATCGGATCGAACCCAGTACCGAGAGGGTCTGTCCGTCGCGTGGCTGTGCCGATAGCGCTTCGACAAGCAGCGTCTCGGCTTCGGGTACGGCGCCTCGCTGGACGAGCAGGGCGGCCAGGTTGACTCGCGCGTCGGTCATCGCCGGCGCGGCGGCGAGCGCCTCTCGCAGCAGCCCCTCGGCCCGCTCCAACTCGCCCTCCGTGATGAGAGCACCAGCCAGATTGTTGAGCAGTTGCGGGGAGCGATTGCCCCGGGCCAGTGCCGCATCGAACATCGTGCGGGCGGGTTGGCCGAGGCCCCTCTCCGCAAAGGCCGCGCCGAGCTCCTCGAAATTCCTCTCCGGTTGCGCAACGAACCACGCTCCGGCAAACGGCTGGGGGACGCCTGCACCGGCCCGAACGTCGCGCAGGATCCGGGCAGGGTCCACCTCGCCCCGATAGACCTTGACGATGCGGCCTTTCGGATCCAGAAGGAAGCTCGTCGGAATCGCGAGGGCGCGCCGACGGTCGAAGAGGCGTTCATTCAGCACGCTGTATGTTTCCGCAGTGGTGTGATCGGCAAGCAGGACCGGGAATTCGAGGCCCAGGTCCGCCGACACCTCGGCCACCGCCGCTGCAGAGGCCGGTTCGTCCAGCGACACGGCGATGACCGAGAGACCCGAGCGTTCGAACTCGCCAGCCTGTGCCTGGAACGAGGCCAGTTCCCGCCGACACGGCGGGCACCAGGTTGCCCAGAAGTTCAGCAGCACACGCCGGCCACGATGGCTCGACAGGCGCACCGATCCGGCGCCTTCCCTGATGGAGCGGAGTTCGAAGTCGGGCGCTGGCAGTGGCTGGGCCAGCCAGGTACCGGCCCCGGTTGCAGGCGCTGCGAGTCTTTCGGTCTCCGCAGCGGACACCGAAGGCACCACTTGATGCTTCGTCGTGAATTCGGTTTCATCCTCGATCAGCACGAACCGACCCTCCTGGCCGGGAGTGTCCACCTGCTGCACCGAGCCAGATGGCCAGCGCACGCTCAGGCCCTGGACCGTATCGCCCTCCGGCAGCCCGAATCGGGCAACCCGGGATCGCTGCGAGAGATAGCCACTGCCCGAAACGATCTCCCGGGTCAGTGTGCGCCGGTCCGTTTCCAGCACGACCCGGGCGCCGACTCCGTCACGGTTGCTCTGCCGCCCTTCCAGATGCACGGTGAACTGCCGCGAAGGGCCCGACCGCATGTCGTTGCGAAAGGCCCGCAACTGGACACCGTTCCGGTTCTTCACGATCAGGTCGAGGTCGCCGTCCCCGTCCAGGTCGAACGGGACGAACGCCCGGCCGTCCGCATCCAGATCGAGACCGCTTGTGAACGAAATGTTCTCGAAGGTGCCGTCCCCCAGATTGCGGAAACACAGGTTGCGCTCCCGCCCACTCCAGGTGCCGTCCGAGCGAATCAGGATGTTGATCGCTCGCCAAGCGTCTCCATAGTCCTTCGAGCCGGTGGCTCGCACAGGCGACTGCGACACGACCTGCCGCCAGAAGAAGCTTCACAGGTCGTCCATGCGCTCGCCGGTGATGAACCCGTTCAGCACGAACAGATCCAGCAGGCCATCACTGTCGAGATCGACAAAATCGGAGGCCCAGGCCCATCGTGCGGCGCGCACGCCGGCACTCTCGCTCACATCGGTGAATCCTCCGGCGCCGTCGTTGCGAAAGAGGGAATTCCCCTGAGCCTGTCGGCGAAACAGCTGCCGCTCGGCACCCGGCGCCACACTGTCGAATTCCGTGCTGCCGGTGATCCGCAGTCCGGCAGAAGACCACATGTTCGCGGTGTACAGGTCCAGATCACCGTCGTTGTCATAGTCCCCCCAGGCCGCCGACATGCCGGCCCCGAGATCCTCGACCCCGAGTTCGGCAGCCTGATCGTCGAACGTGCCATCCCCGTTGTTGACGTACAGATTGTTGCGACCGAAATCGTTCGCGACGTACAGGTCGGGATCGCCGTCGGAATCATGATCTCCCCATGCAGCCGCGAAACTGAACCGGTTGTTGCTCGGCGCCATGCCCGCGGATCGGGAAACCTCTTCGAATCCTCCCCGACCATCGTTGCGAAAGAGCAGATTGGCGGGCCCGTTCACGGCATCGTAGTAGGGCGTGGGGGCGTCGTATTCGGCGCCGGCCTGCCAGAAATCGTACGCGCATACATAGAGATCGAGGTCGCCGTCGAGATCGTAGTCCGCCAACGCCGCTCCGGTCAACATGGCGGCCTGTTCCTTGGACACGTCCAGACCGGACCCTGCCTCGAAGGCAAAGCGTCCGTCTCCCCGGTTCCGGAACAGCATCGGTGTCGTGCCGATCAGGACGAGATCCTGGTCGCCGTCGTTGTCAAGGTCGGCGAACAGGCTCATGGAAGTGTCATCCAGCACGTCCAGTCCAGCCGCCGATGTCATGTCGGAGAACGTTCCATCCCCGTTGTTGCGGTACAGCCGGTTCGGGAGCCCGCCCGGCTGGCTCACGTACAGATCCTCCAGTCCGTCCCCATCGAAATCCCCCAGCGAGACTCCGTGGTGGCCGTACACCGAGACGCCAAGCGCGGCATCCAGCGAGTCTCTCCAGGAGTCCACACTCACCGCGAGCTGGTGTCGGAAGGACTCGATCTCGCCGAAGGTCCGTTCGGTGATCTCCGTGAAACCACGGCGCTGTGCCGTGGTCTCGCGGAAGTCCTCCAGTTCGACGGCACGCACGGCCCAACCCTTCGGCATCCGATCCCAGACCATCCGTGCGGAGCCGACCAGCGAGAGCAGGCTCCCGTCGGGTACCACTCCGCCGAGTTCCACCCTCGCAGCGATCCGGGCCATGCTCCGGTTCGCTGGTTCCCTGCGGATTGCGACGATCTTGAACTCAACGAGATCCAGTCTCTCGAACCGGTCCGTCAACGCGGCCAGCGGACGGAACGACCGGTGATCGCGGATCAGTGTGCGAGCCGTTTGCTTCAGCTCGGAGTCGATTGCCGCATAGTCCTGTTCGCCGATCCAGTCGTCAGCGCCCGGATCGGCCCTGGAGAGAACGCGATCAACGGACCGATCCTGCTCGTAGGCAAGGTCGAGCGTGAAATCGCTGGACTGGCCCCCCGCACCGGACGCCAGAGCCAGCAGCCCGACTGCGGCCAGCGTCCTCGCCAGGCCTGCACTGTACATTCCCATCACAGATGAACGCAGGACATCGCACCCGCTGCACTGGCGCTGCAACACGCCGTTGACAGGGTGCAGATTTCGAGGATCAGGACTGAAGCTGTCATGGGCAGCCTTGGAATATGGTGGGCCCTGCAGGACTCGAACCTGCAACCAACGGATTATGAGTCCGCTGCTCTGACCATTGAGCTAAGGGCCCTTGATCCCGTTCCCTCCACTCCCCTTAGGATAGGCATCTTCGGAGCGGGAGCCACCAGGATCGGCCGCATCATGTGCGGTAGTCCGCGTTGATGCGGACATACGATTCCGTGAAGTCGCAGGTCCAGACGACGGCCTGACCCTCTCCGCCGTCGCTCAGTTGGAAGCGGATCGAGACCACGTCACCTTCCATGGACCGCTGCACGGCGGGTTCGTCAAACGGTGCCCGGAATCCCCCGGCACAGACCTGGACGCCGTTCACGAACACGTTGGCGGCGGACGGATCGAAGTTCACGCCCGCCTTCCCGGCGGCCCCCAGGATGCGCCCCCAGTTCGGATCGGCCCCGGCCAGGGCCGTCTTCACAAGCGGCGAGTTCGCGATCGCCATGGCGATCGTCTTGGCGTCGCGATCACTGGGCGCGCCCTTCACCTCGATGGTTGCCAGTCGGGACGCACCCTCCCCGTCCCTGACGATCCCGATCGCCAGTTCCCGAGTCAAGGCGTTCAGGGCGCTCATGAACTCGAGGCTGTTCGAATCGTCGACGGTGATTCCGCTGGCACCGTTGGCCAGCAGGTAGACCGTGTCGTTCGTGGACGTGTCGGAATCGACCGTGATGCTGTTGAAGCTGCGCCCCACCGATGTTCCGAGCATCGACCCGAGCAGGCCCCGGTCGATCCTGGCGTCCGTGAACAGGAACGCCAGCATGGTCGCCATGTCCGGCATGATCATCCCTGCGCCCTTGGCCATGCCCGCGAGCCGGACCACACCACCTTCCATGCGGGCCTCGGCATAGCCGACCTTTTCGACGGTGTCGGTCGTCATGATGGCCCGGGCGCACGCCTCGAACTGCCCGGGGTCCAGCGCCTCCCACAACCCGGGCAGCGCATCGGGGATGACGGACTCCCCGAGAGGTTCCCCGATCACCCCGGTGGAAGCGAGCAGGACCCGGTCTTCCGCAACGTCCGCCTGCGCAGCGGCGGCCCGCACCGTTGCCGCCGCCACTCGGTGCATGTTGGGCGTGGCGCAGTTCGCGTTCCCGGCATTCGCCACGATGACCCGCGCCATACCCCGCGAATCGCGAAGGGCCACCGTGCTTTTCTCGACCGGTGCCGCACGCACCGCATTCTTCGTGAATACTCCTGCGGCTGTCGCCGGGATGTCCGAGACCATCAGGGCAACGTCGTCCGCCGCGGCCTTCCGGATGCCGGCATAGCCGGCCGCAAACCGAAATCCGAGCGGAACCCTGTCACGATTCGCTTCACTCATTTCCGAATACCTCTCCACGTACGGGTTGGGCGCCCCGGGCGAAATCGATGGCACTGACTCGCTTGCGTCCTTCCAGTTGGACATCGTGCAGCACAAGACACCCCGCTCCGCACGCGACGGTGACGCGATCTCCTTCGACCTGGACCTCGCCGCACGGTCCACCCCTCGCCGCAGAGGGGCTGGCGGCCAGAATGCGGAGCCGCTTGCCGCGAAAGAAAGTGAAGATGCCCGGCCAGGGATCGAATCCTCGCAGCCGGTTGTGGATCGTCCCGGCCGGCAGCGACCAGTCGATCCGCCCGTCCTCGCGCCGGAGCATGGGGGCCGTCGTCGCCGCAGCGTGGTCCTGCGGTACCGGCGTGATCTCGCCACGCACCAACCCCTTGATGGTCCTGAGCAGCAGTTCGGCGCCGAGCGGTGCCAAGCGCCGGTTCAATCCGGCAGCGGTCTCGTCCGGTTCGATCGCGGTCTCGTGGACGAGCAGGATGTCACCCGCGTCCATGTGCCGGTTGATACGCATCGTGGTCACACCTGTTCGGGTCTCGCCACGGGCGATCGCCCAGTTGACCGGAGCCGCTCCCCGATACTTCGGCAGCAGCGACGAATGTACGTTCACGCAGCCGAGCGGGGCCATCTCGCGGATTCGCGCGGGAATCATCTGGCCGTATCCCACGACGGCGATCGCATCGGGGGCGTACTTCGCCAAGGCTTCGAACGCGGTTCGGGATCGGATCCGGTCCGGCTGGAAGACGGGCAGGCCGAGTTCCTCCGCCTTGCGCTTGATCGGCGGGGCGAACAGCCGCTTTCCCCGACCTGCCAGCCGGTCCGGCTGTGTGATCACCTGCACGACTTCAAGGTGCTCTGCCAACACCAACAGGGAGGGCACGGCAAACTCCGGTGTGCCCATGAAGACGATGCGCAACCTAACTCCACTCTCCTCGCTTGCGGAGCGCCCTGACCTTGCGCCGGATCATCTCGCGCTTGAGGCGACTGATGTGCTGGAGGAACAGGACTCCGTTCAGGTGATCATTCTCGTGGCAGATGACCCTCGCCAGCAGGTGCTCGGCTTCCAGGTCGAACCACTCACCGTTCACGTCGCGGGCCCTGGCCAGGACCGTCGCGGGCCGTGCAACCTTCTCGTAAAACCCCGGAATCGAAAGACAGCCCTCTTCCCCAACCTGCTCCCCCTGCTCCGAGACGATCTCGGGATTGATCAACACGTGCCGGTGTCCGGCTTGCTCACCAGCGGTGCAGTCGATTACCGTCAGTCGCTTCAGGACTCCGATCTGCGGTGCGGCGAGGCCGACGCCACGCGCCTCGTACATGGTCTGGAACATGTCGTCGACGAGCGCACGAAGTGCGGAACCGCCGAATTCGCTCTCCTCAACGGGTTCGCACGCGGTTTCGAGCAGGGGGTCGCCATACTTGACGATCTTGCGGAGCATCGACTCGTCTGACACTCATTCTACGGGATCGAGAGGCGGCACGGACAGGCCCGGTTGGCCGGTTTCCCGGTACCGCTCATGCTCACTCCACGAGCCGGCCGCATTCAGGTGACAGGACGGACGGCGGGCCCTGTGCCGGTCCGCTCGCGAAGGCCGCACCCCGGTGCGGATGTGCACTCCGCAGCCTGTCCTCCGCAACGCTCACTCTTCCTCCCGCACCGAAACGGCCAGACCCACCAACCGGTAGGCGCGAAGGAGCGCTCCGACCGCCGCGTCATGGGCAGGCTCACCGACGACCAGATCATGGGCCCGCAAGCCGACAGTGAACCTGTTGCGAACCGACGAACTCCGAAACACCCCGCCCAGCGCATACACCTTCGGTACCCCCATGGTCAACGGCAGGGCATCACTGACCCGCCCGCCGAGGCTTGCCAGGGCCGTCCCGGTCCTTTCCATCACGAATCGAGCCGTGGCATCGCCGTCGTGAGCCGCCCTGTCGACCAACGGTGCCAGTGAAGCGACCCGGGAGCGCGGCCAGTCCGGATCGTAGAAACGATGCAGCGCCTCGATCGCGGTCCGGCAGCCGGTGGCGTCCAGGAACATCTCTCGCAGTGCTGTGGGCTCGCCCCATCCCTCCTCCGCCGACAGGGCCGCACGAAGGGCGAGGCGGACGATATCGAAGGCACTTCCTTCATCCCCGAACACATGACCCCACCCCCCACGGCGGATGAGAGTGCCGAAGCTGTTCCGTGCCACCGCGATCGCTCCCGTGCCCGCGATCACCACCACTCCGGACCGGCCCGGACACGCGCCGTCCAATGCCACCTCCGCGTCATTGGTCACATCGATCCGGGCATCGGGCACCAATCCCGCCAGGATGTCCCGCTTGTCGTCAGGCCCCCCGCTCATGCCGAAGCAGGCCGCTTCGAAGACCGTCGATCCCGGCAATCCGGCCGCAGCAACCGCCCGCCGCAGCAGATCGCCGATGGACTGGTTCAGCTGCTGCTTGCCGGATTCCGAGGTGGCCCGGTTGCACGGAGCACCTTCCGCGCGCCCGAGGATCAGCCCGGACCCGTCCCCGATCACCGCCCGCGACGACGATTGCCCGCCATCGACCCCGAGAAACAGTCGCTGGGCAGGTTCCATGGGCTAGCTTCCGACGGCGATCCGGCGGCAATGGCTCAACAACAGTTGCCATTCGAGCATCTGCAGATCCCGTAGCCGTCCAGCACCGGTCCCGGTCGACGAAGCGACCCTGCACCGGTCGACGAAGTCATGCGGGATCCAGGGTTCCCCGGTCTCCCGCTCCAGGTCGGCGAAGACGGAGTGGTCGCCAGTCCTGCGGAACCAGTACTTGGCATTGCTCCAGTCGCCTTCGAGACGATGCATGATCCCGTGCCAGTAACTTCCGGTTGCCGATTGGATCGCCTGGGAAATCCGGTGCGACTCGTCCAGGGCGCTGAAGTAGAGAAAGAGCCCCGACCGCACGCACTGCGCATCCTCGGTCGACCGCAGCGGCCGGCGGTCCAGCAGCTCGCTGATCGACATCGACCGCAGCGCATCCAGTTCGGCACATTCCCGCGAGGATGACGGAACGAGCGGAATCGGCCGAAGGCCGCTGCCTCCCGGGTCGATCAGAGCAAGGACGGCAGTCCCGAAACCGAGTTGGTCCAACTCCATGCCGATTCCCAAGGTTAACGCTCGCCGGAACCCGCCGTCAAACGACGGGCCGAAGCGGCCGCCACATCAGGTTGGCAGGCCGATGTTTCGCCCGCCAACTCCGGCCGCACCAAGAGGACCGAACCCGTCCGTTCGCCGTGTGGGCTGGCGGATCAGGGTGCGAAATCCGCTCCGTACGCCCCCTTGACATCGCCCAGCTCCCAGGTGCCGATCACGCCGACCGGGCCGGTGAGGCTCAGACCGACGAACTTGCCCACGTGCGACCGGGTGCCGGAGACGGTCGCATCACGCCTTGCGACACTCTCGTAGCGAATCCGGACAGCGGGCGACGAACTGGAGAATCCCACACGCCTGTTCGAGTCGGTGCTGGCGGACACGCCGGAAATCACGATCTGGTCCACATCAAGCCCGTTGTACGTGAACGGGACTCCGGTGGAACTCCTCGCCAGGTCCTCGATCACCGCATAGACGGACGACCGGTTCACCGAACTCCCCCACTCGACGGTGACGGTGATGTCCCCGTCATAGAAGACCGGATCCTTGGATTCGCGATCGACCGCCCGCGTCTGTCCCCGGTAGGTTGCCGTGGAGTTTGCCGGGAACAACTGGTCGCTCGCGCGATAGACGGCCTGCTCGAGGGAACTGTAGGCGAAGACATCCGGGTCCTCTCTGGACGCCAGGTTCCGCTGGCTGTCACTGGTGGCGTAGGCCTTCTCCGACTTTCTCCAGGCTCCGAATCGTGTGTAGTTGGTATGGCCGAACTCCACGCGGACATTGGACGCCAGAGCGTCGTGGATTTCGTCGAAGTCGTAACGGTCCAGTCCGCTCTTGCTTCCGAGCAGTCCCGTGAACACGCCATCGTCCGACAGCGAAGCCTGGAACCGATCCGCACTGCCAAGGGCCGCCTTTGCGTCCTGCAACATCTCGACCGCATTCTCGTCCCGGACCCGCTGGGAACGGCCCGCCGGATACGCGCTTCCCAGGGGCGTGGTATGGGACGGTCCGAACACATGGTCGCTCAGCGCCTCGTTCACGTTTTCCCAGATGCCGTTGCGCCCGTCGGCACTGTTGTCGTCCAAGTCGATGAACAACTGCAGTATTTTGAGTTGTTTCTCGATAACATCGGTGGCGAGCGCGAAGAGGCGGCTGCCCGCGATGGTGGCGGTGCCATCGTTGTAGAGATCCTCCGCCGACAGTTCGATGCGATCCCCGTCGGCATCGCGCGCGGCGATTGCGATGTCCCCGTTCGAATCCGGGGCGGCGATCAGGCTGGTGCGGGCCGTCTCGTCGTCGGGCGTCGTGGCCGCCGGCAGCCGCGGCTCTTCGGTCGAGTCGTACTCCACGCCGAACGCACCGGTGAGGGAAGTACCGCTCCCCTGCGTGATCTTCCATGTGCCGATCGCCGCTTCCGCAGCATTGGTTCCGGTACTGAGAAACCGTCCCTCGAACTCGCCGTTGATGTTCTGGGAACGCCGACTGCCGAAGGACGTGAGGTAGTCAAGATACCCGCGAGCATTGGCGGCCGACTCGAACGAACCGTCGGTGGAATGCAGCGTCGCGTTGGGCAGGCTGATCGTGTCAACTTCCGACGCGCTGTAGACCCAGGGATTGCCGCGGTTGTCTTCCAGTTCCGAAATCAGGCCCGAGACCTGTCTCGAGTTGAATCGCAGGGTAAGCTCCAGCACGCCCCGATAGATCTCCTGGTCACTCTGGCCACTCGCCGCGACGGTCCCGCCACTGTACAGCGCCTGTCCACCGCGGGGGAGATGGGCCGTCCTTGCCCTCTCCAGGGGGCTGTAGGCGAACGCCCCGAGACCTCCCTCGCCCGAAGCGAAGGCCAGCGAGCTGGTCACCCGGCTTCTCTCCCGTCTCGAATACGCCCCGAACCTCGTGTTCTTGGTCGAGCCGAAACCCATGATCTCGATGCTCTTGGAGGTCGAGAAGACATCGTCGATGTCGTCCTGATCGAGGGTGACATCGTCTCTGAACACGTCATCATCCACAGCATCCTCGAAGTCACTGGCGCTGTCCAGGGCGGCCAGCGTATCCTTGATGGTCTGCACCACCTCGTCGGTATCGATGGTTGAACGGCCCGTCCGCTTGGGCATGTCCGTGTCCAGCAGGCGGCGTCCCTGACCCGGGAACAGGATGTTGAGCTGGTCCCGGACGCTGTCCCAGCGCTTCTCGAGTTCGTCGGCGATGCTTGTGTCCCCGTCATACAGGTCGACGAGCAGTTCGACCTGGCCGAGCAGCGTCTCGATCTCGTCCCGCACATCCTCGACGAACGTCTTGTCCCGCTCGATCAGGCCTTCCGGGAAAATGTCGGCGAACGAGTACTTCTCGTCGTTGATCTCCAGCATCGTGTTGTCGTCGCGCAGCCTGGGCCGGACACCGACATAGGTCTCGATCGTGTCGGAAGTGATGTCCCCCGCGGGAGGCGTGGGCGGCTTGACCGGGTCGGGTGGCGCGACGCTCTGACGACGGGCGGTGCCTTCGGTGCCGCTGAGGGTCAGGACATACGTGACGCCGTTCACGGTGACCGTCTCGCCGTTCGCAATCCGGTTGTCGTTGTAGGAATAGGTGCCATCCTCGAACTGGGACACGACGATGCTGCCGGCGTTTCCCGGCAACATGATCGTGATCGACAGCGGCAACGGCTCGGCCGTCCAGCCGTTGGCTCCCAGTGTCAGCCTGTACTGATGGTTGTTGGTGCCGGTCACTGTGTCGCCCGTTTCGATCTCCCGGGATTCCGAGCGATACGATCCGTTCTCCAGCCGCGTCAGGGTGAGCGATCCGCCGTGGAATCCGAGCTGCACCTCGACCGTCTCCGGAACGTAGACTGCGGTCCATTCTCCATTGGGTGCCCGCTGGAAGCGATACCTGCGGTTCTGAACGGTCCGCACCTGCCCGCTGGTCAGGGGCTGTCCGTCAAGAAGGTACGTCTGGTCCTCCCTGATTTCGATCCGGACGAAGCTTCCGCTTGATCCGAGCGCGACGACCGTGGGATCGGGAGGAACGTACTCCGCGGTCCATCGACCGCCCGACTGGAGGAGAAAGCGATACCGGTTGCCGTTGCCCCCCGTGACGACCTGCCCGCTGGCGAGCGGCTCGCCGTCCAGCTCGTAGGACCCGTCCTCCAGGGCCTGCACCTCGACGGTATCTCCGCTCGTCCCGAGTGCGACGGTCGCCGGAGCCGGCTTGATGAAGACCGCCTCCCACACCCGGCCGGTCCTGAGTGCCAGTCGATAGCGGTTACCGTTGCCCGCGGTCACCTCCTTGCCGCTGAACAACTGCTCCCCACCCAGTGAATAGGTGCCATCATCGTTCTCCTGGATCGAGACTGTGTCGCCACTGGAACCGAGCGGCACGGAGACCGGCGGCGACGAGACGAACACTGCGGTCCAGGTACCGTCTTCGGCAAGGTCGAGTCGGTAGACGTGACCGTTGTCGGCGGTCCAACTATGGCCACTGGTGATCGGTGTTCCGTCGAGTTCGTATCGCCGATGCCCCACGACACGAATGCTGAGGGACATACCGCTGGCACCAAGTCTCACCTGGATGGGGTCCGGAGGAACGAACTCCGCGGTCCATGTGCCGGACTCGCTCATGGTGAAGCGATACTGGCTGCCGTTCGACGCGAGGCGCACCTGACCATCCGTCACAGGAGTACCGTTCAGTTGGAAGGAACCATCCTCCAGCGCCTGCAGCGCCACGGCGTCGCCGCTCGTGCCAAGGGCGACGGACACGGGATCGGGCGTCACGAACTGCGCCGACCATTGCCCGCCCGAGAGCGTCAGCTTGTAATCGGCTCCGTTCTCGCCCTGCACGGTCTCCCCGCTGGTGATGGCCGTGCCATTGCGCGTCCACCCTCCCGCCTGCGTCGAGACCAGGGTGATCTTGCCGCCATGGGTTCCGAGATCAATGACCACGGTCTCGGCCACGAAAGCCGGGGGGGGCGTCCGGGCCGGCGGTGTTGGCGAGGGCGAATCCGAGCCACAGGCCGCCAGGAGACTCGCCAGGAGTGCAACGCAAGCGTAATGCCGGCAAAGTGGTTGATGGTTGATCAGGTTCATGCTCATCCCCTCCTGCTTCGTTGCTCAGTATACATAGGTCGATTCAACCTGCAAGGCTGCAAGAACTTACCTTGGTCGAGCGACGCGATCCGGGAGGGCCACACTGAAGTGGTACCGATTCCACCTGGGCCTGACCCGGAGCATCCTCACCGCAGCTCGAACCGACCGTCACTTCCCGTGCCACGGTGCCAGTGCTCACTCCCATGGTGACGAGCCGGCCCTACGGCCAGGTCGCCGAACCGCTGGTCGTCTGCACCTTCAGGCCTGCCGGACCGAAGTCGATCCTCATCCGCTCGCGCAGGCCCAATCACCACCTGGAGTCGTTCAGTCGGGTGATTCTGACACTGGCGAAGTTCATGACGGTGCAATTCCGGACGTTCCAGGTCCAGAAGGCCCCAATGGAGACCTAACTACGCTGGGTGCGATACTCTCTGTGGGCTAGAATGGATGCACTGGAACAAAGAGGCAATGAAGTGAACCGCTTGCGCGCCAAGGCCAGTTGTCGTCCACTGCTTGGTGGAGCACTGCTGGTGTTGCTGGCCGCTTGCGGTGGCGATACCTCCGCGCCTCCCGGTTCTCCACCGGCGCCACGTACGCCCGAGCCAAGGATCGTGGTCGTGGATCTGGGCTCCCATGGCGGGAAGACGACGCTGGTCTCCACGCAGGCGGGAGGGTGGACGCGCAACGGCACCCCCGTGACCAGTGGCGATGCCGTCAGGGGTGAGAATGGCAGGAACTACCGGCTGATTCTGACAGACGGCAGTTGGAGAGCGGAATTCGTGGCACCGGACCCCACGGCGGTGGCTCTAGGCCGCAGCGGGGATTCCGTCGTGATCGAGACACGCGAAGACGGAAGCCATGTGATGGCCGGCCAGCCGATCAGCAGCGGCATGACTAGGACGGCCGCAAACGGGAACACGTATCGATTCACGCTTCGGACGGATGGACGCTGGCAGGCCGAGTACGTGCCCCCCGATCCCGTGCGGGTGCGACTGGGGCGCAGCAACCTCACCGCGTCGCTGGTTCTTCAGGAAGATGGCTCCTTCACGCTCGACGGCAGGCCCATTGCCGACAACGATGTCCGGGTCACCGCGAACGGCAACAGCTATCGTTTCCGGCAGACGGAGGGGGGAATATGGTCCGCGGTGTTCGAATCGGGGCCCGCATTGCAGGTGGCCCTGGGCGAGAGTGGGGACACTGCGGAACTGGCTGTCCAGGAGAACGGAACGTACACGTTCATGGGCAACACCATCTTCAGCGGGCAGGTGCGCGAGGCAGAGAACGGCAATCGATATCGCTTCACCCAGACGTCGATCGGAGTGTGGAAAGCAGAGTACGTGGCACCCGATCCGGTGGCCGTGGCACTCGGCAGCAGTGGAAAGACGGTCTCGCTGCGACGGCAGGAAAACGGCGACTACACGCTCGACGGCACGCCGGTCCGCGACGGACGCACGCACATCGTTGCAGGCGTCACGTACCGCTTCACGCAGCAGGCCGGTGGCGAGTGGACGGCCGTATTCGATTCCGCCGAGCCCGTTTCCGTGGTCCTTGGCAACAGCGGGAACACGATCTCCGTGACGGTCCTCGAGAACCGGACCTATGCGCTGGGTGGCGAACCCCTGACGAACAATCAGGTTCGCACGATCAACGGCAACCAGTACCGGTTCATCCTGGGGCCAGGCGGATGGCGGACGGAATACGTGGCCGAGCAGTTGACCGTGGCGCTCGGGACACTCGGCGGGAACATCGTGCTCCTGCGTCAGGAGAACGGCGAGTACACCCTGAACGGAAACGTGATCGGGAGTCCCCATGTCGTGACGAGCAACGGTCGGCGCTACCGTCTGACACGACAGGGTGGACAGTGGATTGCGGAGTATCACACCGCGACCGTCACGGTGAACGTGCCGGATTCGAACACGGTGATCACGCTTCAGATTCGGGAGAACGGCGAGTACGTGCATCGCGACACGGTGGTCCGGCACGGTTCCGAGGTCTCCATCGACGGCTCCACCTACGAGTTGACGCTTGAGAACGGCCGGTGGAGCGCGGAGTTCGTCAGCGGACGATTCTCGGTCGCACTGGGCACTCGCGGGACCGTCGTCACGCTGGTGCGGCTGCCTGACGGCACCTACGAGGACGAGAACGGGAGGCGGATTCGCAGCGGCTCGATCGTCCGGGACCCGGTCACCAGGACGCGCTACACGCTCATCGAGAGAAACGGCGAATGGTTGAGCAGGGTGTATGTCCCGCCCAGCACGGGTGGTGGTGGCGGCAGCGGTGGCGGCGGTGGAAGCGGAACACCGGAGGCCGTGGAGAACCTGGAGGAGGTGCTCCCGAAAGGCTTTCTGCGGAACGACGACGGCTCCCTGAAGGACCAGGCGGATCTGTTCAAGACATCCCAGGCGGATGCGTCCGGCTTTGACGATTCCGACTACCGCGGAAGGGGCAAGATCGAATCCGAGACATTCGTGCAGGCTGCACGAACGATCCTGCAGGGCATTGTCGACAAGGTCAAGCCGCTGGTGAACGGATCGGATGGCCAGAAGTCTGCCGCGAAGCTCCTGATGGAAGCCCGATGGCCGGAAGCCAGAAAGGCCCTGAATGCGATCTTCAACGAGCGGGGTGGCCAAGCGGCGGGACTGATACTGCTGCGTTCCCTGCCAAGCGATTCCGAGCGCATCGACCTGGAGGACCGACTGGACGACCTGGAAGAACTGATCGAGGCCCTCGGTAGCGCGTCAACCTTCATGAGCGAGATGGGAACATCCGGGACACTCAGCCGATTCGCAAGCGCCAAGGACCAGGCCGAGGAAATCTACGACACCCACAAGCGGTCGCTCGCACTTGGCACCACCGACAACACCCGCTTCGGAGTGATTGCGGAACCTACGGGAGGGTCGAGCGCGACCGCCGAGAGTGTCGTTTCCACCAGTGCCTCTATGGCAGTACGCTCTTTCGCCTACAGTCCGCTGAGCCCCACCCCCAAGTCGACGATCCAGTACAGTACCATCGCGCGTGGTACCGCGCGCTACAGAGGGCAGACCTTTGCAGTCAAGCGCGAGGATGGCGATGTCTTCTCCGGAACGATCGAAATCCTGGCATCGTTCGGAATCAATCGAGTTGTCGGAGAGATCACCAGCCTGACCGACACGGAGAACGGCAACGCCTGGGAGTATCAGGGCAGCGCTGTCCAGAAGATCAAGCTTCCATTGATCGAGCATGGGGAAATTGAAAACGGTGGAGAATTCGAAGCCGATTCCGGCAGTACCTCCGAGGTCACTCTGCAAGGCAGCGTCTTCCCGAGGGAGGTCAGCAGCACCTTCAAGGGGAAGTTCGTGGGAACCAAGGGAGAAGAGGTCTTCGGAACCTGGAACCTCCTCGACAGCGGTGCCAGCACAAGCATGCTCAAGGGAGCATTCGGGGCGGATCGCCAGTCCGTATCCCGCGTGACGCTTCCGAACTCCGACAACAACGGGCGGACCGTCGTGTTCCGCCACAACCTGCACCCCGCCAGCGGGGCCACGGTTACCCTGGACACCGATGCGGCAACGCTGAAAGTCACGAAAACGGGGACCACCAGCAACACTCTTTCCGACGAGACCCGGCAGTTCAATTTCAACAACCTGTACAGTCGTTTCAGCGCTACCGACACACAAACGGTCGCCGGCGTCGAACACACCCTGGGAGTGCGTTTCCGTCACACTTCCTATACTCGCTTCGGAGCATGGTCGCATACGACACCCGCGGGACGACAGGACTACGGCCTGTTCCGCTACAGTTCGCTCAGCAAGGCAACCTACGTCGAGAACAGCTTTCCAAGAAACGTTGCCGCGCAATACACCGGTCGCACAGTGGCCGTCGACAAGGCCGGCGCACTCTATGATGGCAACTATGTCCTCAATGTTCGCTGGTCCAGGGCGAGCACGAATATCGAATCGGTCGTCAGCAACCTGCGAGCGGTGAGTGGCAACGCCATTTACAGAATCGGTGGACTCGAAGTGGACTCGATGGCATTTCTTCACGATGTCGACCTCTCAGGAGCTGGCGACCTGGCATTCGACAGTCCTACACGGTCCAGGATCCGTTACGTCAGCAGCTCGACGACGGATGTCGTACCCTCGACTGGCGAGCATTCCGGCAATTTCCTTGGGGCAGCCGGTGTCGACGGCCCGTACGCAGTGATCGGTACCTGGAGAGTGGCACACGATGACACCGACATCCGAGGAGAATTCGGCGCGGACCTTGATCCATCTCCGTAGGGGTTGCGATCCCGCGCGTTGAACCGCTACCTTGCCGGAGTGGACCGGCAACGCCCCTGCCTTGAAGCCGATGTATACCCATTCGCGAAGATAGGCAGCTTGCGGTCCCTGTATGGCGTCGTAAAGCACCTTGATTCCGCCCCGGTTGCCAAGGGGCAGAATCTGCGTGTCGCCAGTTCGCTCGGCGGATGCGCCGAGCCCGTACCAGCGGTCAAGTGGCGCAGCAGATCCCGCCGACTGGAACCTGTTTCCCGACCGGCCAGTGCCCAGTCACCCATCACGCAGCGGATGGAATCACGACAGCCCGGCAGCCCTGCCACTGGTCTGTCGCCCACGCTGTTCTCATGTCACAACCGACGCGCCGCACGGATCATGCAAACCGAAGTTCATCCGTCAGATATTGGTGGTACGTTCATAGTGGTATCACGGATTCCACGGGGAGGGGGAGGAGTTCCATGGATGCATCCGTGGACCGATGCGTGGATGAATCCAACATGTGACATCGTCCTTTTCAGTGGAACCACCCTTGTGCAAGTATCCGTCAAGTTGAGAATTCCGAAATGACTCCCCTAGATCATCTGCTCGATTCCTGTCGAACATCCGCCATCAGCGAACGCGACAAGGGCACGGCGTTCGAGAAACTCATCGCCGCCTGGCTCGTTACCGATGCGGTCCAGGCGAACCGTTTCCGAAAGGCCGAACTCTGGTCCGATTGGGCGCGCCGCGAGCGACACGATCGCAGCGATACCGGAATCGACCTTATAGCCACACGCCATGACGGTGGCCTCGCCGCCATTCAGTGCAAGTTCTTCGACGCCAACCGGCGCATCCGCAAGGAGGATATCGACAGCTTTATCTCTGCGTCGGCGAAGCAGATCTTTGCGGAACGCATGATCGTCGAGACGACCGAAGTGCCGTGGAGCCCGAAGGCCAAGGCCATGCTGGACGGCCAAGCGATCCCGACAACACGGATCGGCCTGCGCGCCCTTCGTGACAGCGACGTCGACTGGTCAGCTTTCGTGGGAAGCGGCGATCTCGTGCGCCCGGCCCCGAAGACACTGCGTCCAGACCAGATCGAGGCGCTCGAGGAAGTGCGATCCGGATTCGCCGACGCGGACCGGGGCAAGCTCATCATGGCCTGCGGCACGGGGAAGACGCTGGCCAGCCTGCGTATTGCCGAGGAACTGGCCGGCCATGGTGGACATGTCCTGTATCTGGTGCCGTCTCTCGCGCTGATGGCGCAGACCGTGCGCGAATGGTGCGCCGATGCCATCAGTCCGATCACCGCCTTTGCGGTGTGCTCGGACACCAAGGTGGGCAGAAGGCGGCGCGGACGGGATGACGTGGCGGAACTGGAAGTTACCGACCTCGCCTTTCCTGCAACGACGGACGCGGCCAATCTCTCACAGGCTGTAACCGCATCGGATGCGGGCTCAATGCGCACCATATTCGCCACCTACCAGTCGATCGAGGTGGTCGCCGCTGCTCAGGCAAGTCACGACCTTCCCGAGTTCGACCTGATCGTCTGCGACGAAGCCCATCGCACCACGGGAGTGACGTTTGCCGGCGAGGATCAATCGAACTTCGTCAGAGTGCATGACAACACGGCGATCCGTGGCCGCAAGCGGCTCTACATGACGGCGACGCCCCGCATCTACGGGGAGAACGCGAAGGTAAAGGCGCGTGATGCACAGGCCGTCCTTGCCTCCATGGACAATCCCGCGATCTACGGCAAGGTCCTGTTTCATCATGGCTTCGCGCGGGCGGTAGAAAGCGGGATCCTGACCGACTACCGTGTCGTCGTCCTGGCCATGGACGAAGGGCAGGTGAGCGCTGCAGTGCAGAAGCGCCTCGCCGACGAAGATTCGGAACTCGTGCTGGATGATGCAACAAAGATCGTGGGGTGCTGGAAGGCGCTCTCGAAGGTCGGCCTCGAGGGAGCGGCCGCGTCCGATCCGGAGCCGATGCGCCGCGCCCTTGCGTTCTGCCGGAGCATCGACAGTTCGAAGCTGGTTCGAGACGAGTTCGGGAAGGTGGTGCACGAGTTCCGAACCGAGAGCGGTGACGACGGCCAGAGCGGTGTCTCCTGCGAAGTCCGGCATGTGGACGGCACCTACGACGCTCGCGAGCGCGGCAGAGATCTCGACTGGCTCAAGGAAGACACAGGTGCAAGTGTCTGCCGCATCCTGAGCAACGCAAGATGCCTGACCGAGGGCGTTGACGTGCCGGCACTCGACGCGATCCTGTTCCTGCATCCGCGCAAAAGCCAGATTGATGTCGTGCAGGCGGTGGGAAGGGTGATGCGCAAGGCGCCCGACAAGCGGATGGGCTACATCATCCTTCCGGTCGGCGTTCCGCCGGGTGTTCCTGCGGACGTGGCGCTTGGCGACAACGAGAAGTACCGGGTCGTGTGGCAGATCCTGAACGCCCTGCGGGCCCATGACGAGAGGCTTGACGCAGTCATCAACCAAGGCAGTCTCGGACAAGATGTCAGTGGCCGCATCGCGATCGTCGATGGCAGAGGTCCATCTGACAATGCGGAACTGGAAGCGATCACGGCAACGGTAGAGAATCTGCCGAGGCGTTCGCAGACACGTGGTTCTGACATCGGCGAGGGGGGCGGCGGTTCCGACGACCCCGCAGACGATGGCGATGAACAGCAGCCGTTACCGCTCGTCATCGACGACTTCTCGCGCGCTGTCATGGCGAAGATCGTCGAGAAGTGCGGGACTCGCGACTACTGGGAGGATTGGGCGAAGAAAGTCGCTAAAGTCGCGGAGAGCCACGTCACCCGGATCTCGGGCCTTGTGACGCAACCCAACAGTGCCGCCCGGGCGTTCTTCCAGGAGTTTCTTCGACGACTGCGCGGCGACCTCAACGAATCCATAACGGAACGCGATGCCATCGAGATGCTGGCGCAGCACCAGATCACCCGCCCTGTGTTCGATGCGCTGTTCAAAGGGCAAGCATTCGTCGACAGGAACCCGGTCTCGGTCGCGATGACCGAGGTCCTGTCGGCAATCGATGATGCACAGGTCGACCGCGAAGCCAAGGATCTCGGTGGTTTCTACACCTCGGTTCGGCGGCGAGCCGAAGGACTCAGCGACCCGCTGGCGCGACAGAATCTGATCGTGGAACTCTACGACAAGTTCTTCCGGGGAGCGTTTCCACGTACGACACAGATGCTCGGCATAGTCTACACGCCGGTGGAGATCGTGGACTTCATCATCCGCTCGGTGAACGAGGCACTGCAGGAGGAGTTCGGTCAGACGCTCGGCTCGCAGGGCGTCCACATCCTTGATCCCTTCGCCGGAACAGGCACCTTCATCACCCGGCTGCTGCAATCGGGTCTGATTCCGTCCGCTGACATCGAGCGCAAGTATCGTGAAGAGATTCACGCGAACGAGATCGTGCTGCTTGCCTACTACATCGCTGCCATCAACGTCGAGTCCGTTTTCCACTCCGTCACCAAACGCGACGACTATCTGCCCTATACGGGAATCTGCCTGACCGACACCTTCGCCCTGGACGAGGACGACAACGAGCTGTTTTCCCACATCAAGGACAACACTGACCGGCGCGAGCGACAGAAGAGAACGGACATTCGGGTCATCATCGGCAATCCGCCCTACTCCGCAGGGCAGAGGAGCGAGAACGACAATGCGAAGAACGTGACGTACGAGCGGCTCGACTCACGGATCCGTTCGACCTACGCGAAACACTCCGTCGCATCCAACCTGCAGAATCTCTACGACAGCTACGTCCGGGCAATCCGGTGGGGTAGCGACCGGCTCGGGAAGGCCGGGGTGATGGCGTTCGTAACCAATGCCGGCTGGATTGACGGCAATGCAATGGACGGGATGCGAAAGTGTCTTGCCACCGAATTTTCCAAGACGCACGTGTTTCACCTGCGGGGAAACCAGCGAACCCAAGGAGAACTCTCGCGTAAAGAAGGCGGGAAGATATTTGGAGGAGGGTCGAGAGCACCGATCGCCATTACGGTCTTCATCAAGAATCCGGATGCACCGGAGCAGGGACTTATCTTCTTTCACGACATCGGCGACTACCTGGACCGCAGGCAGAAGCTGGATATCGTCCGGCAGTTCGGTAGTTTCCGCGGAATCAAGGAAGCCGCCGGATGGCGACAGATCACGCCCGACGAGTACGGTGACTGGTTGGATCAGCGAGATCCGAACTTCGCGACGTATCCGAAGATAGGAGACAAGAAGGACAAGACCGGGAACATCCTGTTTCGGAATTACTCGCTTGGGGTCATCACCAAGAGGGACGCATGGTGCGTCAATTTCTCTCGAGGAGAATTGAAGTCGAACATCGAATCGACGATTGAGTCGTACAACAGTGAAGTGAACCGTTGGCTGGAACAAAGGGAAAATATCGAATCTAAAAAGGGGAATATGACAGCAGTTGATGATTTCATTGACACCAATTCGAAGAGAATAAGTTGGTCTCCGAATCTCAAGATCGAATTGCGAAAAGGAAAGAAACTAGGAATCAAGGACGGAATATTTGTGCTCTCGATGTATCGTCCCTTCACCAAAAATTGGATGTTTTATAGCCGCCGTTTCAATGACAGGGTTCACCGGTTTCCCCGTATTTTTCCCAATGCTGAGCTATCCAACCGCGTGATCGCCATTACCGGCAAAGGCGGAAGGTCAGGTTTCTCGGTCCTGATGTTGGACGCATTGCCGAACCTTCATACAGTCGACACAGCTCAGTGCTTTCCGTTCTGGCTCTACGAAGGGGACGGCAATGAAGATCAACAGACCGCCTTGCTCGGTGAGCCCTCCTCAGGTTATCGTCGCCGCCACGCCGTTACCGACTACGCGCTCCAACTCTTCCGAGAGGCATATCCGACCGAGTCTGTCCGCAGGAAGGACATATTCCACTACATTTACGGGCTCTTGCATTCGGAAGACTATCGCAGCCGTTTCCGCGCCAACCTCGCGAAGGACCTGCCGCACATCCCGTGCGTCAAGTCGGTTGAAGACTACCGGGCGTTTCGCGATGCGGGACGGCGTCTCGGCAAACTTCATGTCGGCTACGAGAGTGTCGCCCCGTATCCGGCAGCGGTTGACATGGGCGGAGAGCGGGTGCCGGACGCACCCGATGCGACCTACCGCGTCACGAAGATGAGGCATCCGCGCTCGGGTGGGAACAAGGACCGCTCGACGGTCATCTACAACTCCCGAATCACCATTCGCGAGATTCCAGAGGCGGCGTGGGAATACGTGGTCAATGGCAAGTCCGCCCTCGCCTGGGTCATGGATCGCCAGTGCGTCAGGGTCGACAATGCGAGCGGTATTGTCAGTGACGCCAATCGCTACGCGGTCGAGACCGTAGGCGATGCGCGCTATCCACTCGACCTTTTCCTGCGGATGATCACGGTCAGCCTGAAGACAACGAAGATCGTTCGAGGCCTACCCGAGTTGGTGATCGACTGAAGAACTACGACGCTTGGAGGACTACGACCATCTCGAGAAAGAGGAATCTGGCAACCGATGCCGTGCGCCTCCCCATTGACCTTCGATCGGCAATGTGCGCCATCTATTCGATTGCGAGTTGCACTAACTGGTGCAACTGGCAGGGTTATGCATGAGACTCGAGACCAAGGAGCCGAGGCCGGGGTCAGTCTGTTCGGTCGTGGTGCGTTCCTGGTCGGATCGGCGAGCAATCCCGCCCCGGATCCAGTTGTTACCCCCGCCTTGATCGCAGGTGTACGTCCCAGCGAAAGTCCTTGACATCCATATGGACGTCAGGGACAGACAAGAGAGCATCCGGTCAACTGCTTGTCGTCCAAGTATTGCTCTCATGATCTGGCCCATTCTTCGTAGTTTCGTCCCTTGCCCCGCTCGGATTTCACTGAGTCCGAGAGGCTCCAAGGAGAAAGCGGGGGAGGCTGAACCGTTGCTGGGTTCAACGACGGGCCCCGTTGGGCGAGTGGATTGGCCACAGGCAGGAACGATTCGGCTCCGAACATCGAGAGAAACTCCTCGGTCGAGATCAAGAGAGTCGGTTCAGACGCACGGCGATCTCGCTCGCCGGTAGGTAAACGCTGTCGTCCGCCTGACAGTCCTTGAGCGCTCGAACGAGCAAACGCTGGGGACGGATTCCTGCGGCTTCGAGTTCGTCAACCACCCAAAGCACGCCGTGTACCTGCAGTCCGTCAGCGATAGCGACCCTACGTAGCAGAGCGTCGCCAGTCAGCAGGATACCGGAGTAAGCCCGCGCAGTGACCAGGCAGCAGCAGTCGTTCGCAGACAGGCCGGGATGGCAAACCTTGAGCAGGAGTGCCTGGGCGACCTCCTCTGGTGTGAGATCGTACGTGATCATCCCGGCATCGTCGAGTGCCTGCCACTCGTGCTCGGACAGGTCGGGCGCTTCTGTGGCCCGTACCGGTAGCGGAACCACGATTCGATAGGGAAGATCAGGAAGCACGGCAAGCAGACCTCCCTTGCGGAGGTCGATCAGGCACGAGGCATCGTTGACAACGACGCATGTCAATGGACTGTTGGACCGCTGATCCGCCGCTCGACGGAATCGAGCGACTGGTTGAGAAGTGACGCTGCACGCACCGGCGAAATCAACTCTTCGCCCACTGCGCGCAACACGAGACGTTCGAAACGGCGTGGCGTTTCAAAGGCTGCGCACCCTTGAGTAGCGCTGAGGGGAGCCGGTTCCGACCGGCGCCAGGAGCGGGCGAAGGTTGCGAAGGCATGCTTGACGGCTCCGGCGGACAACACGCCAACCTGCCCCAGACGCATCAAGAGAGCCGCCGCCGAAACGCCATACATGTGTTTCAGGTGGATGATCTCGTCATACGTGATCCGATGGCGGTTCCGGCCCGCTTCGTTCCGCAGATGCTGGGCGGGTACGAGGAACGCGCCGGCAAACCGGTTCATGGCGACCTCCACACTGATCGCCGGGTTTCCCGTAGAACGGATGATCCGGTGGGCGAGCTCGTGGGCGAGGGTGAACCGTTTCCGCTCGACAGTGAACCGACTGGACACCATGACGGCCTCGGCGACGGTCTCGCCACCCCGCAGTACGTGGCATGACAGGCCGTTGATGCGCTCGGAGAGGTCGGCTTCGATCACCTTGATGCCCTTGTCTTCAAGTAGTTCGCACAGACTGGGAATGGGACCCATGCCAAGATCCCAAGCGTTGCGGAGCCGATCGGCCGTCTCGTCGATCTGGATTTCGCTCGCGACACAGTCGTATCGGCGTGCCTCGACCCAGCCTATCTCGGCTGGCATGTCAAGGATGTGTTCGATGACCAGGTAACGCTCCAAGCTGTCGATCAGGATCGCTTTGGCCTTGTTCCGGTCACGGGCGGATGCACCGGAGTGCTTTCGAAACTCTATGTCTTCGAGCGCCTCGACCTGTCCGCTCATGAGGAAGTCCAGAGAGACATCAAGAGCCTTGCCGATCCCGACCAGCACAGCAGAGGAAGGTAGCATCTTGCCCGCCTCGTACTTGCTGATCGCCTGAGCGGTTACCTTGGGGGTAATCCTGTCCGCAAGCTCCCGCATTGAAAGACCGGCCCGTTTACGAGCAAGCTGGAGACGTTCCCCAAACATCTCATCTCCTTTCGCGATCAAGAGTTGACATTACAGCTTTGATTCATAATATTATAAACCTCAGGTTGGCACGGCCTTCGTCGGTGTGGCGCGCCTGATGGTGCCAGAAACGGACGGCTCAGAGGGGCGCGACATGGCGAAATACGGGTTCAAGGGGAACGGAGAAACCTTCTTCGCGGACCAGCAGTCGGTCGGCGCGGACGTATTGTTGCGGACCGCATTCGACGGGAAGGCGAACGGTGAGGATCCAGACAGGATCGGGGACGTACTGAGGGTGTCGGAATCGGATGTAGCCTTCCGTTCCTGGCCGACCGGTTAACCTCAACAAGTACACTGTGTTTCGAGCCGCCCCGGAGAAGAGAGCACCGTTCGCGGGCGCCAGAACTCCAACGCATGGCGACCGAATTCGTAGATCGGCACCAAAGGCTGGGCCCCTTCACCCCACCGAAGCAGAAGTGCAGGGTGGCGGGCGTTCGGGTCGATGACCAGATTAAGGACCAGGCCACTCCGGGGACACTGTCGCCTCGGCAATAGCCATCCATCAGAACGACGACGAGCGGTCCGAAGGAGCAGCGAGCGCATTGGTTGGTGTGTCTCGCCACCGGATGAAGTTCTGGCCGAGCAGGTGAGTGGACCCGGTGGCCGTGACCCGTCAAGATCTGCCGATTCCCGGAGGAACGTGACTGGATGGCAATAAGCGCTCGACCAAGCGATTTCTGTGATCGGATCGACACGCCGAGTGGATAGAACATGAGGATTTACTAGCGCGTAAGCGATGCCGGTTAGCGGAATCCACGCTGGTCGCCCCCGCGGGCAACGCCGCGGTACCAGTTGTGTGCTAGGTTGCTGTGTGCGGGTACGGCTCCCGTCGGCTGTCCATGGGGAAGGAGCACATCATCAGACAGCGCCCGTTTCCGGCCGTGGCCGAGCCGCCTCCGGCGGTTGGCACCGGGAGCGTGCACTACCCCGAATCGGACGGACACTTCTTGCCGGCAACTTCCTACCAGCAGGACGCGATCATGGATGTGCGACTGGCGCTCGTGCACCACTTCGAACTGGTGCCGAACGTGGTGGTAAGGGGCGACATGTTCATCTATTTCGAGGAGGGCAACCCGCACCGGAGCGTGGCTCCGGACGTGTTCGTGGTGCTGAATCACGACCTGGGGAAGCGGCAGGTGTACAAGCTGTGGGAGGAGGGCAGGACGCCGGACTTCGCCTTGGAGGTGATCTCGCCGGAGAGCAGGGTGCGCAACGAGGTGGACAAGCGGAAGCTGTATGAGATGTTGGGGGTCGGGGAGTACTTCCTGTTCCAGCCGGATCCGGAGCAGCGGGGGCGGCGGCTGGTGGGTTACCGGCTGCGGGGGCGGCGGTATGAGGAACTGGCGCCGGAGGCGGACGGCGGGTTGCTGAGCGAGACGCTGGGGGTGGAGTTCCGGGTGGAGGGACCGAGCCTGCGGTTGCGGAGCGCGGTGAGCGGGACGGAGTATGCCTGGCTGAAGGAGAATCCCGCCCGCTTCCGAGCCGAAGTCGAAGCGCGGAAGGAGGCCGAGGCTCGAGCGGAAGCTGAGTCCACAGTTCGCCGACTGGCCGAGGCCCGGGCGGAGGCCGAGGCGGCGGAGCGTCGGCGGGCCGAGGCTAAGGCGGAGGCCGAGGCGGCAGAGCGTCGGCAGGCCGAGGCCCGCATCGCGGAACTGGAAGCTCGTCTTCGCCAAGCCGGACAATAGCGCTGCATCCCATGTGGATGATCGCGTTGACAAGCTCCTGAAGCAGTGAACACCGACAACTGTCATCGACCCGTTCACGCCACTGCCAACTCCGATTCGTGAGATTCCCGATCATGCCCTGTTCGGATGCCGGAGGCTGCCTGGTCGGAGACGGTACGCATCACGTTCGATGGGCCCGCCGATAGATGGATGCGGTGACCCGCTGGATGCAGACAGGCCAGGGGCTGCTCAGATCGTGACACCCATTTCGTTCCAGGTGACCATCCGTCGCTGGTAGATGGCTTCCCGCCCCATGATGCCGGTCAGGGCCGCGGTGGCGGCAACATCAATGTCGGCCGCCGGTTTGCGGTTCTCACGGATTGCCCGCACAAACTCGTTGTGAGCCTCTTCCGTGAGGTCGGGGCTCCCAGAGCCCTTGTGCTCAACCGGCTCCGTGTCTCCATGGATGTCGTAGAGCGTCCAGGAACCGTAGTTCAGCTCGATCGTACCTTCTTCACCGTAGATGACATACCACTGACCGTTCGGCAGTACCTTGAGCGCGCGGGGATGCAGGTAGAGCTGGCTGTAGTCGAGATGCATGTCGTTGGCGTAGATGTACATAACACTGAAACCGTCCATCATGACGGTGCCGGCGGGCTGCGGATCGGGAAGGTACCGCTTGCCGTGCCCGAATACGCTGACGGGGCGGCTGCCGGCCAGCCAGTTGCAGACATCGAGGTTGTGGACGGCATTCTCGACGATCAGGTCGCCAGACAGCCTGACATCGTTGTACCAGCCGGGGAAACGTCGCTGCTGGCCGCTGCCATCGTCCCTGCGCGAGTCCGGTCTGGAAGGCGTACTGTGACGCTGGGCCTTGATCACGAGCGGCGTGCCGATGACGCCCGCTCGGTGAATGGCACTCACGACTTCCTGCATGTGCGGGGATCTGCGCAACTGCTGCCCGATCTGGAATACCACTCCGGACTCGCGGGCTGCGGCGAGCACCAGACTGACCTGGCCAGCCGAAATGGCTAGAGGCTTCTCGCAATAGACATGCTTGCCGGCCCTGAGGGCCGCTACGGCCATTTCCGCATGCAAATGGCACGGCGAAGCAATCAGCACAGCATCGATATCCTCCGCGCGGAGCAGTTCCCTGTAGTCGGAATAGGATCGCGGGCTGTCGAGACGGGCAACCGTCTGGGCGGCATCTCGCGCCGACGGATCAATGTCGCACACGGCACTGACAGTGACATCGGCCCTGCCGACCAGGCGGGTCAGGTGGGCGTTGCCCCGCTTGCCGACGCCGATCATTCCGAAGCGCAACGGCTCTCCCTGCGCCCGCACGGCAGTGGAAGCTGCGGCGACGGCAGCTCCCTGCAGGAAGCTGCGGCGAACGATCATGTTGCTGCTCATTGATGGGTGCCTCGATTGCGCCTTGGAGTGCCGCCAAGCGTACCATGTCTACGGGATCGATCGATCGCCGTCCTGCCCGCGCAAAGGCGGTAGGTGGCGGTCGGTCGTCCGAGATCGGAGGTAATGCATGCAGTCGACCCCAGTCATAGGGTGTACGCGATTGACCCTGGTGTTGGCCACGGCTGTCGCAACGATGGCGCAATCGGATGGTTTCGTCTCACTGTCGCCAGTGGCCGACTTGAGTGAACATTGGACGGTCGAGGGATCCGCTCCCGACACGTGGTCGGTCAAGGACGGTGTCATCGTATGCACTGGCAAGCCGAACGGATTCCTTCGGAGCAAGAGGACGTACCGGAACTTCATCTTCCGGGCCGAGTGGCGATTCCGGAAGGAAGGGTGGACCCTGCAACCACCGCAGTATCCCAATGCCGGGTACTTCATTCACGCGGGGGACGTTGAGGACGACTGGCCAGAGTCTCTCGAAGTGCAGGGCCACTACGGCGAAGCAGGTAGTCTGTTCGGTGTCCGCGGGGGAAGCGTGAGCGGCGCGCATCGCGGGCCGGTCTTCGAGAATCGCAGGCCCTTCGGTGAATGGGAGAGCATCGAGATCCGTTCGCTCGACGGAATCGTCACGGTGAAGCTCAACGGTAAGACCATGAACGAGGGACACGACATCAAGCCGTCCGAAGGCAGCATCTGCCTGCAGTCGGAGGGCTGGCCCGTCTTCTACCGCAATCTGCGCATCAGGGTCCTCGACTGAGTCTCCTGTGTCCATGTAACCTCGCGTCAACGTCCGGCTCCCGGATACTGCAGGAAGTGAGCGGTCGAGATACGGTCCGTCAGGGCATTGCCGGACGACAGGGTCCGGGAACCGTCAACCTTGTGGTGTGAACGAACGCTCCAGGTTCCGACCCGCAAGTGCCCCGTTGACCAGCCGGAAGCGAGCGTTGCATCGTGGGCGACGGCCCCGGCGGAATACGGGAAGCAGGGAACCGATGAACGCGCACGGCACACGGAAACGCGTCACTTCGACAGTCTCTGCAGACCAATCACCCGGGTTTCCGCCTGCGGGACCTGCACACGCAGTCGTGATTGTGGTAGCTTCTTTGAGTTGGTTCTATTTGGAAGCGCGATTCTGAGACGCCGAGAACCTGGGGTTGAACCGCTAGCCTGTGCGCACATACGCCGCATTGCTGTTCCTGTTGTGTGCGCCCGTCACGGTCGTGTGGGCCGACACCTGGCCGTGGTCTGACACGGACCGGCCCGGACCAGCCGGCCTCGCCCTACCCTATGAAGTCATTGACGGTTGGGCTGTGCATGCGGGAGACATCGTTCTCGGCACTACGGAGGAGATGGAAACGCGAAGTGTGAACGGACCGGGCACTGTCGGATTGCACCGCCGGAACCTGGCGGCCAACCACACCACTTGGCTGTGGCCACACGGGCGCATCCCGTACGTGATCGATCCGGACTTCGCTCCCGCAACAAGGGAGTTGATCCTGGCCGCGATCGAAGAATGGAATCAGAGGACCGTCATCTCGCTGTTTCCACGAACATCGGAACGGGACTATGTGCGGTTCCGGACGACGACGGAGCGGTGCCGTTCCCAGGTCGGAAGAGTTGGAGGCGAACAGTCGATCTGGTGGGTTTCCGCAGGAGGTGATTGCGGAGGCTGGAGCTTTCTGGTCCACGAGATCGGGCACACGGTCGGACTATGGCACGAACACCAGAGGACCGACCGCGATCGCCATCTGACGATTCGCGAGCAAGGCATCGACGCGGACGGGGTGCCCTGGCTGATGGCAAGCGACCATCCTGTGGCAGGACCGTACGATCTGGCTTCGGTGATGCACTATCACCCGTTCGCGCATTCCATCGACGGGTTGCCCGTCATCGAGACCATTCCTCCCGGGATGCTGATTCGGGACCCCGAGGGAGGCCTGTCGGTGGGTGATGTCTACGGCGTCGCGACCCTGTACGGGAGTTCACCGTGGTGGACTACGATCACTACGAATCCTCCGGGCCTGGAGATCGAAGTCAATGGCAGGCTGTACGAAACGCCTGCGGTGTTCTTCTGGTTGCAGTCCGGCCCCAGGACGGTGGCGGCACCCCCGATCCAGATCAGTGAAGACACTCGCTATGTCTTCGGACGCTGGAGCGACGGTGGCGACCGGCAGCACGAGATCATGACAGGAGGCAAGGGGGCCTGGTACCAGGCCAGTTATATCGTGCAGCACGCCGTCACTGCATCACCACACCCGGCCGAGGGGGGTAGCGTGGCGATCGATCCACCTTCACCGGACGGCTACTACACACTGCGGACGGAGCTGAGCATCCACCCGCAGCCCGACACCGCCGATGGATTCAAGTTCTGGAAATGGGGGCGCTGGCGGTCGCACGGACTGTCGGCATCGCCGGCACGTACCCTGGTCAGTTTTCCCGATCAGTTCGGCGCCCACTTCACCAGGGACCCGCTGGTGCGGATCGAATCCTCAGTCGGCCCTTTCCTCGTTAACGTCGATGAAGAGACCAAACTGGCACCTGTCGCTTTGCATCCGAATGAGCACGCAGAGCCAGCGATCGTATCCGTGCCAGCGATCCAGACACGTCCCGCCTCGATTTACGGGCCCAGCCGGTTTCGATTCCACGGGTGGGATGACGGCGGTCCACGCGACCGCAGAGTGAGCGTCGGTGAGCGGGAGGACGAACTCGTGGCCGTCTTCCAGGTCGAGCGCTATGCCGGATCGACGACCTCAGAATCGACAACCTCACAGCCGTCCGGCGTCGGCAGCGCTGACGACCAGGCTTCCCCGGCTGTCGACGGGTATGGGCCTGCGTATACCGACTTTCCAGCGGGGGTCCTTCCGAGTCTCGATTGGGAAGTGGTCGAGCAGGTCGCCGAAACGACGGGCGGGGGTCCGATGGCGTCGAGCCGGGAAGATCCGGACATGGGCCCAGGGACGGGGCATCCGCGGACCCGTTCGGGGAACCCGGACCCGCCACGCAAGACGGCACCTGCGGCACGAAGCTACACGTTCGAACAGGTGATCCCGCGCGCCCTCACCTTCGTGGCCCCTTCAACTGCCGATGCCCCGCCACAGCGAGTGACAGTGATGAATCCTGGCCAGCGGATCCTGCGATTCCGCTTCGCGAACAGTGTGCCGTGGCTGCGCACCGAACCGCAGGAAGGAGTGCTGCGGCCGAACGCCAGGACCGAGATCGACATCCAGACCTACTCCGCCGGGGTCGCTCCCGATACGTACCATCACGAACTCGTCGTCCACTTCATGGACGAGAATGGCGAGCCAATCGCAGAACGTGCGGTGCAGGTTGCCTTCGCTGTCATCCCCTCATCGGACGGGCCACTGCGGTGAATCTCTGCCGGATCGGTGGACTTGCCGGGCTCCGTAGCGAGGATGCAGGAGCGGCTGCGAAGATGTCGTGTTGATCCCGGTCTATTCGCCCGGCCGATGTTCGGCTTGTTCTCAGCCGGCATCAAGCTGACGATTCTTCTCCCATGGCCGATGGAACGGCGAAGCGCACCGAGACGCCTACCACCGTACCGCTCGCGACAGTCACGCATGTCTGGGCCGTAAGCCGTCTCCATCACCTGCCCTCCACCACTCCTCTTTCACCTCGAGATGCAAGGCCTCGACCGAGCCGATCGATCCGGCTCTGCAGTGGACCACCAGCACGAAGGCTATTGCGCAAGTCTTGTCGAGGCAGACTGCAGGACCCTGTCCTCTAACCTCTGCAGCCGCCTGTCCTCTCGCTCCATGGCGTCCTTGATGGACTGTCGAGACGCTCCCTGTGAGCAGAACCCTGTCACTTTGCAGCGACCGAACGATGGCCGGCAGCCACATGGTGCTCACCGCTTGTACTGGTAGCCGCGAGACACCCGCAACGAAGAGGAAAAGGGAACTCGCTGCACGGTGCCAACTTCGCCAGCAGCGACCGAGCGAGGAAGCGGTCCACCCTGCGCTTCAGCACCAGAGCCCGGCATGGAGAGCAGAATCAGGAGGCCTAGTCCCCACGCATGGCAGGCCAGTCGTGCGCTGGTTCTCGTATCGGCAACAGCGACGGAACGGGGAGCGTCCGCCACGAAACCGGCGGGGAGCACCACCAAGAGTATCTGGAATGTGCTCTGCACCAAGCCCTACCGGCGGGCATCTGTACACCTGGAGGCGAAGTGAACGCAAATGCTGGAGGAGGGTCAGAGGAACCACACATCACCAAAAGGTAGACCCGGTCGCGGTGCGCCAGCGGTCGCGACCGGGTCAGCGATGTCGATGATGATTCCCCCCTGGGGAAACCCTCATCACGCACGGTGGTCTACTGTGCGAGAAGCGCCGTTGCAGATGTCAGGAGCGAGTCCTTGGTGGTTTGCAACGTCTTGACCTTTCCATGCTGGGTGTCCAACTGCGTGAGGATCTTCTTGAGTTCGGTCTGATTGGTTTCCAGCGCAGTCACTTTGTCTCTCAGGGTCTCCAGTTTTGTCTCGGCTTTGGTCACCCGAACACCAAGCGGCTCGGTCTCGGTGTCATCGTCGGTGTCATCGTCGGTGTCATCGTCGTTGTCAGAGGTGGTGGTTTCACCGCTGACACCACCCGTGGTGTCATCGTCGTCCGTCCCGCCATCGTCGTTGTCACCTTGGGCTGGAGCGGGATCCACAGGAGTTGCGGACGGAACGAGGGTGACTGTGCTACTGGTGGTTGTGTCAATCCAATCGGCGAACCCTGACACCCTTGTGAAGATCGAAGTGACTGTCGCAGAGGATGAATCCTTCGCATTCGTGCTGGCGACACCCACCAGCAGGTACTCCACGTCGCCCGCACTGGAATATGGAACGACCAACGGGCCTCCCCAATCCCCGGAATTGAGCATTTTTGTGGCAGTACCTGCACACATCGTCCCACTGTGTGCGACTTGCTCTTCGTTCGTGAAAGCCAACTGACTGCGACAATAGTCGGGATGATACAGGCTGGATGTGAACTCTCGGACTTCGTCACTGTGCTGATTGGCTTCCTTTTTCCCCCAGCCAAGTGCCGTCGCTTGCGTGCCGGAAGGAGCATGTGTCGTCTCCGCTGTCCGGCGAGGAATGCCGAGAGGTGCTGCATACGATGCGGGGAAGGCGCCGGTCAGTTCAATGAGTGCAATGTCGTTGACAGGGGCATCACCGCCCCTGTACTGCGGATGCGGAACGAGTCGCTTGGCGATCTGTTCCCGAAACCCGAGACTGGACCCGTGGCCATGCTCGATCTTGACAGTGCCGTTATGTCCAGCGACACAACCCGCTGCCACCAACACCCACTTGGGTGCGACGATACTGCCGGAGCAGTCACGGGACCCGCTCACATACACGACAAAGGGATAGTCCACCATGTCGATGGCGGCGCCACCAACAATGGCGCGGGGAAGCGGGGCTTGCTCTTCCGCAGCTGAGCCCAGCGCCGGGAGCAGCAGCAGGGGGAGGAGCCTGATTCCCGATGCGAGACGGCGACAACGGAAGAAGGTTGTTGAGAACAGCATAGGATTCGACCTCGGACCAAGTCTACCACCTTTGCGACCGGGGTTCAACTCCAAGTCCCTTCCATTTTCCTGATCGAACCTTGATTCGGGCGAATCGAATCCGAGAGCCGCTGCTTATTGGATGGCTCCGCGATAGGCTGGATGGCCGTGGGGCCAGCGGATCCCGGAAACTACGACTCTCTGCGGCGAGTGCCACTGGTGCTATCGACCGCCAGGCAGGCTGTGGCTAACGTGGATTTTGACTGGAGTCGCGGTCGAGGGTGCCGGAGCCGATCGCTCCATGAACAACTGCGAGGAACGAGATCGATAGCGGTCTATCGATAGCGGTCTGTTGTGACACTGTCGGGGCAGCACTGCGCGACGTGACTTACGCAGCCCCGGGGCCACTCGCCATGCCCCGGGGAGCCGCACTTGGGATATCCTCTGCTCCAAGCACTTCCGATGCCTGATGAAGCCGTTGAGCGGGAATCGGGTACGACCGGAGGTGAAGTGGACTGCATACGGTGGATGTGGGTCACAAGGGAAACACGTCACCAACGAGTGAGGCCCGCCCACTGTGCATCCGCGGCCACGACCGGGCCAGCGATGTCGATGACTGATTCCCACCCGGGGAACCCCCTCACGCACGTACTTACGGTTCGACCAGCTCCGACGCAGTTGTCAGGAGCTCATACTTGGTGAATTGCCGACTCTTGTGTTGTCTATGCAGAATCTGCAATTTGAAGAGAATATCATTGAGCTTGGCTTGCTCAGCTCGCAGCTTCTGCACATTGCCATACACTGCCTGCATAGCTGCCTCGGTATCCTTCAACTGCTTCGTGATCTGCTTGATGGTGGGCCCGTCGTCGTCATCACCGTCCGTAGTGTCGCCACTGTTCGGCGAACCCGGAAAACGCAGCGTCACCGTGGACGCGAGCGACCCTTGGGCGCGGGAGCGGAACGCGTTGTAAAACGCGATCACGTCGGCCGAATTGGTGGGCGTGAATTCGTACGGCTCGGTGGAGTCCGTCGTCTCCGCCATGTTGATCGTCAGCGTCCGGCCGCCCGCCTCGATGACGAGCTGCCCGCGCTCCTCCCATGCGTCGGACAGGTCGGCCTGGTCATCCAGACTGCCGGCTTGCGTCGAGACGAACTTGATGTGCACGGTGCCGTCCGGGTGCAGCCGCAATAGTCCGAACCAGCGCCGCCCACTCGCCGGCAGGTACGCCTCGCCCTCGATCTCGGGCCGGGTGTTGCCGCTCGGCTCGAACGCCAGGGTCGTGCCGGAATAGAACGCCCCCTGCGACAGTGTGAACGACTCCTCGGCCGCATCACCATCCCCCGAATCGTCGTTGTCGCCCTGGTTCTCGCCGTTGTTGCCCTGGTTTGGAGTGGACTCCGCAGGTGTGGGAGTGGACTCCGGGGGGGTGGGAGTGGACTCCGCAGGGTTACTACTCGATGTACCGGGCAAACGCAGCGTCACCGTGGACGCGGTCGTCTGCAGGCCGCGGCCGCGCATCGCGTTGAAAAACGCGATCACGTCGGCCGAATTGGTGGGCGTGAATTCGTACGGCTCGGTGGAGTCCGTCGTGTCCGCCATGTTGATCGTCAGCGTCCGGCCGCCCGCCTCGATGACGAGCTGCCCGCCGTTCTCCCACGCATCGGACAGGTCGGCTTGGTCATCCAGCCTGCCGGCTTGCGTCGAGACGAACTTGATGTCCACCTTGCCCGTCCGGTACAGCCGCAATTGTCCGAACCAGCGCCGCCCACCCGCCGGCAGGAACGCGTCCTCCCCGATCTCGGGCCGGGTGCTGTTGGTCGGCTCGAACGCCACCGTCGAGCCGGGATAGAACGTCCACCGCGACAGGCTGAACGACTCCTCGGCCGCATCACCACTCTGCGTAGCGTCGCCGTTGCCCTGGCTTTGCGATTCGTCGTTGTTGCCCTGGTTTGGAGTGGACTCCGCAGGCGCGGGAGTGGACGCCACAGGCGTGGAAGCAACGAGGGAGGCTGCGCCATCGGTGGTCTTGTGAATCCATGCGACATAGCTTGAAACCCTCGCGAAGATCGACGTCACATCGGAACCTGCATTGTCCACGGCCCTCCTGCTGGCCACTCCCACCAGCAACCACTCCTGGTCCCCGCTTCCGGAATAGGCAACCACCAACGGGCCACCTTCGTCACCCGTGTTGATTCGCTTCTGCGCCGTGCCTGCACAAAGCGTGTCCGCGTTGGCGACTGTCACTTCGTCCTTGAAGACTAGCTGACTCCGGCAGTAATCCGGATGATACAGGCTCGCGCTGAAACTCCGAATCTGCTCACTGTGCCGATTTTTCTCCTTTAGTCCGTAACCGATCGCAACGGCTGACGTGCCGGAAGGAGCGTGGCTCTGCTCGGCCGTTCGGCGAGGGATGCCGAGCGGAACGGCAAAGGCGGACGGAAGCGGACTCGACAGTTTGATCAGTGCGATATTGTTCCGAAGACTGTTCGCATCATATTGCGGATGTGGAGTGATCTTTCGGGCCTGTCGGGACCTGTAGCCGAAAACGGTCCCATAGCCATGCTCGATCGTGAGACCTCCTCGGGGTCTTCCTTTGTCATTGACTGCACACTTGGCAGTTGTCAGGACCCAACTGGGTGCGATGAGACTACCCGTGCATCCGCCGGTCACATACACCACGAAGGGATAGTCTGCCAACAGGGCGCCTTCGCCCCCCACGATTGAACGCGGAAGTGCGCCCGGCTCTTCCGCGGCTGAGCCCAGCGCCGGGAGCAGCAGCAGGGGCAGGAGCCTGATTCCCGATGCGATACCGCGACAATGGAAGAAGGTTGTTGAGAACAGCATGGGATCCGACCTCAGCCGGAGTCTACCACGTTTGCGACCGGGGGTGCAACTTGAAGTCCCTTCCATTTTCCTGATCAATCCTCAGACATCCTGACGTCAGGGGCAGGTCATAGGCCAATCGTAAGCTGAAAACTATTGTAATACAAGGCTTTCTGGTGGGGCGGACGGCTTGGCAGTAGATGTGACTTTCAGATAGGATTGTGAACCCGAAATCATGCCGGACGCTCCTGCGAACACGCTGTCGCTCTCCCCTGGTACGGCCGTCCCAAGCGGGCAGTGTCCTGGTGCTCCTGCGCCACCACCGCCGACGGGCTGAACGTCCACTGCGCCCATCCGGAACCCTTCGATTGTCCCGCCATGAACGATCGTGGGGAGCCGCAGCAACTGGCCGAGGGCGTTGTGCGGCGGGCGGATCGGCCAGCTGTGGCGGTCTCGGTCGTTCCTCCGGCGCGCCGAGCCGACCTGCCTCGCGAGCGAGGCCTGGGTCGCCCAGCGTGAGCATGGTCTACGAACGTCCTTCCAGCCGACGACATACCGCTCGCGCGGGTTCACAATCTTACCTCCGAGGTCAGGATGTCTGATCCTTGATTTGGACGAATCGACCCTGAAAGCGGCTGCTTCTTGGATGGCTCGGCGATAGGCCGGACGGTCGTGGGGCCAGCGCAGCCATCCGTCCAGGGCCAGACCGCGGAAACGGTGAGCGTGGTCCACAAGGACGACATGTCGCCAACGAGTGAGGCCCGGTCACTCTGCGCCAAGCAGTCGCGACCGGGCCAGCGATGTCGATGGGTGGCTCCCCGGGGAACCCTCGTCAGCCACGTACTCTAGTCGACAAGATTCGACGCACTTGTCAAGAGACGGTCCTTGTTGGCCTGCAGATTCTTGTGTTGTCCATGCAGACCATTCAACTGGTCGAGAATCGTCTTGAGCTTGGCTTGGCCAGCTCGCAGCTTCTGCACATCGCCTTGCAGCGATAGCAGAGTTGCCTCGGCACCTTTCAACTGCTCCTTGAGATCCTCGATGGTGGGCTCGTCGTCATCACCGTCATCACCGTCATCACCGTCATCACCGTCATCACCGTCCGTAGTGCCGCCGCTGTTCGGCGAACCGGGAAAACGCAGCGTCACCGTGGACGCGAGCGTCCCCTGGGTGCGGAAGCGGAACGCCTGGTAAAACCAGGTCACGTCGGCCGAATTGGTGGGCGTGAATTCGTACGGCTCGGTGGAGTCCGTCGTCTGCGCCATGTTGATCGTCAGCGTCCGGCCGCCCGCCTCGATGACGAGCTGCCCGCGCTCCTCCCATGCGTCGGACAGGTCGGCCTGGTCATCCAGACTGCCGGTTTGCGTCGAGACGAACTTGATGTGCACGGTGCCGTTCGGGTGCAGCCGCAATTGTCCGAACCAGCGCCGCCCACTCGCCGGCAGGTACGCCTCGCCCTCGATCTCGGGCCGGGTGCTGCCGCTCGGCTCGAACGCCAGGGTCGTGCCGGAATAGAACGCCCCCTGCGACAGTGTGAACGACTCCTCGGCCGCATCACCATCCCCCGAATCGTCGTTGTCGCCCTGGTTTTGCGAATCGTCGTTGTCGCCCTGGTTCTCGCCGTTGTTGCCCTGGTTTGGAGTGGACTCCGGAGGTGTGGGAGTGGACTCCGGGGGGGTGGGAGTGGACTCCGGAGGGTTACTACCTGATGTACCGGGCAAACGCAGCGTTACCGTGGACGTGGTCGTCTGCAGGCCGCGGCCGCGCATCGCGTTGAAAAACGCGATCACGTCGGCCGAATTGGTAGGCGTGAATTCGTACGGCTCGGTGGAGTCCGTCGTCTGCGCCATGTTGATCGTCAGCGTCCGGCCGCCCGCCTCGATGACGAGCTGCCCGCCCTTCTCCCACGCATCGGACAGGTCGGCTTGGTCATCCAGCCTGCCGGCTTGCGTCGAGACGAACTTGATGTCCACCCTGCCCGTCGGGTACAGCCGCAATCCTCCGAACCAGCGCCGCCCACCCGCCGGCAGGAACGCGTCCTCCCCGATCTCGGGCCGGGTGCTGTTGGTCGGCTCGAACGCCACCGTCGAGCCGGGATAGAACGTCCACCGCGACAGGTTGAACGACTCCTCGGCCGCATCACCACTCTGCGTAACGTCGCCGCTGCCCTGGTTTTGCAAATCTCCGTTGTTGCCTTGATTCGGAGTGGACTCCGCAGGCGTGGAAGCCACGAGGGAGGCTGCGCCATCGGTGGTCTTGTGAATCCAATCGACATAGCTTGAAACCCTCGCGAAGATCGACGTTACATCGGAACCTGCATTGTCCACGGCCCTCCTGCTGGCCACTCCCACCAGCAACCACCCCTGGCCCCCGCCTCCGGAATAGGCAACCACCAACGGGCCACCTTCATCACCCGTGTTGATTCGCTTCTGCGCCGTGCCTGCACAAAGTGTGTCCGCGTTGGCGACTGTCGCTTCGTCCTTGAAGGCTAGCTGACTCCGGCAGTACTCCGGATGATACAGGCTCGCGCTGAAACTCCGAATCTGCTCACTGTGCCGATTTCTCTCCTTTAGCCCGTAGCCGATCGCTACGGCTGACGTGCCGGAAGGAGCGTGGCTCTGCTCGGCCGTTCGGCGAGGAATGCCGAGCGGGCCGGCAAAGATGGACGGAAGCGGACTCGACAGTTCGATCAGCGCGATATTGTTCCGAAGACTGTTCGCATCATACTGCGGATGTGGAGTGATCTTTCGGGCCTGTCGGGACCTGTAGCCGAAAACGGTCCCATAGCCATGCTCGATCGTGAGACCTCCTCGAGGTCTTCCTTTGTCATTGACTGCACACTTGGCAGTTGTCAGGACCCAACTGGGTGCGATGAGACTGCCCGTGCATCCGCCCGTCAGATACACCACGAAGGGATAGTCTCCCAACTGGGCGCCTTCGCCCCCCACGATTGAACGCGGAAGTGCGCCCGGCTCTTCCGCAGCTGAGCCCAGCGCCGGGAGCAGCAGCAGGGGCAGGAGCCTGATTCCCGATGCGAGACGGCGACAACGGAAGGAGGTTGTTGAGAACAGCATGGGACTTGACCTCGGGCCGAGTTTACCACGTTTGCAACCGGGGGTGCAACTTGAAGTCCCTTCCATTTTCCTGATCGAGCCTTGATTCGGGCGTATGGACACCGAGAGCGGCTGCTTCTTGATGGGTTCGGCGATAGGCCGGACGGTCGTGGGGCCAGCGCAGTCATCCATCCAAGGCCAGATCGCGGAAACGGCGGCTCTCTGCGGCGAGTGAAAGTGGTGCTATCGACCGCCAGGCAGGGTGCGGCTATCGTGGATGCTGACTGGCGTCGTGGTCGAAGGTGCCGCGGCCGATCGTTCCATGAGCAACGCGCCCGGAACCGACCGTCACCGCTGCGGGCTACGGCACACTGAGCATGGCTGCCGGTGATTCCACCGGCAGCAGGGGGAATACGGCCAACAGCACCGAAAGGCCGACCAGGACCGCCACGGCAACCCACGCCACCGTGTTGTAGTACGGTCCGTTCGTCCATTCGTGCATCAGGTCACGGCGATTGACGAGCCGGATGATGAACACCATCACGACCGGCAACAGGAGTCCGTTCAGAACCTGCGACAGCAGGATCATCCGCACGATCGGAAAGTCCGGAAGCAGCACGACTCCCGCCCCGAGCACCACCAGCACCGTGTACATCCCGTAGAACGACGGCGCCTCGTCGAAATCGTGGTCGACCCCCGACTCCAGGCCGAGACCCTCGCATACCGTGTAGGCAGTGGACAGCGGCAGGATGCTGGCGGCGAACAGCGAGGAACACAGCAGTCCCCCGGCGAACAGCGCCGATGCATACGGCCCCAGCGGCAGCAGTGCCCGTGCCGCCTCCGACGGACTCTCGATGTGCCGCGGGCCGTTCTCCCAGATCGCACCCGCGCAGGCCACGATGATGAAGAACGCGACCACGGCCATCAACACGCAGCCCAGGATCACCTCGATGCGGGTGTCCTGGTACTGCTTGGCGTCAATCCCCTTCTCCACGATCGCCGCCTGGAGGTAGAACTGCATCCACGGGGCGACCGAAGTGCCGACCATGCCGATCAGCACCGCGACATAGTCGCGGTTCGCGACGAAATCCGGGCGCACCGCGCTCGCCATTGCCGCCCCCCAGTCCGGCTCGACCAGCACGGCGGAAACCACGTACGCCACGTAGAACGCACTGGCGGCCAGAAAGATCTTCTCGACACTCTGGTAGGTGCCCTTGACGACCAGCACCCATACCAGGAGCGCCCCGACAGGCACGGACAGGTACCGGCTGACCGGCAGCAGTTCCATCGCTCCCGCGATACCGGCGAAGTTGGCCGCGATGTTCGTGAAATTGACCAGCAGCAGCAGCCCCATGACGAGGACGGTCGTGCGCAGGCCGTATTCCTCGCGGATCAGGTCGGAAAGGCCCTTCCCCGTGACCGCTCCCATGCGCGAGCACATCTCCTGGCTCACGATCAGCAGCAGCGTGATCGGCAGCAGTGTCCACAGTGGCATGTAGCCCCAGCGCGCACCGGCATCCGAGTACGTGAAGATGCCGCCGGCATCGTTGTCGACCATCGCCGTGATGAAACCGGGGCCGAGCACGGCCAGGAAGGCGAACACTCGGAGCCGTATGCGCCGGAGCATGGTCGCTACAGTCCCCGCTCGATCTCCGGGCTCAGGAACGCGATCACGTCGTCGGCCGTGATGGCCCCCTGAAGGCGTCGCTGGCTGTCGACCACCGGCAGTGTGTAGAGGTTGTACTTGTCGAACAGCTCGACAACATCGTCCGACTTCACATCCATGCCCACTTCCACGGTCTTCCGGTAGGCGAGCGAACGCACCGGCGTGTCGGCGGCAGCGACCGCCAGGCGAGCGAGCGGAACCGTTCCCGCCAGCCGACCGCGATCGTCGAGGAGGAACAGGTGCGTCAGACGCTTCAGTTGCGATTCGTCCTGACGGAGGCTCTCCACGACGGCCCCCGCCGAAGCTTCAACCGACTGGGCCAGGAACCGTGTCCCCATCATTCCGGCGGCCGTATCGTCATCGTGGTCGAGCAGTTCCGCGACTTCGTCAGCGGGCTCGGGTTCCATGTCGCTGACGATTTCCCGACGGGTCTCCTCGTCGAGCAGGGCGAGGGCGTCGGCGGCTTCGGCCGGATCCATCTCCTCGAGGATGTCCGCAGCCCGCTCCGGCTCGAGCGAGTGCAGGATCGATGTCCTGACGGTGTCCTTGACCTCTTCGAGCGTGTCCGCGGCAACGGTCTCCTGCAGTGTTGCAAAGAGCGCCTCGCGGTCGTCGGACCCGAGCTCCTCGACGATGTCCGCAAGGTCCGCCGGATGGATCTGCTCCAGGCGCTGGTGCGAGATGAGAAGACGCAGGCGGCGCTGGGGGTCGGGCTCGACGATGTTGCACGCCTCCCACGGAATCGCGTTGGGCGTCATCTTGTGCTGCATCTCGCGGATGACGCGGTTGGGCAGCAGCCCTTCGGTCAGGCGGCGGAACGCCCCCTGCAGTCCGACACCGACCTCGTGCACCCACAACTGCTCGTTGCCGTTCGCCACGACCCGGAGGGTGACATCATTGACCCTGACGACCTTCCTTCCGTTCACGTCGATGATCTGCTGGTCCAGCAGATCCTTGGTCAGCAGCAGGTGGTAGTCGTCGCCGTAGTAGGGAGTGAAGCTCTCGTCGGCGAGTGTGATGCCATCCTCTTCAACGGACCGCACCTGGTCCCAGCGGACAGCGAAACTGGTCCGCCCCGAACCGAAGAGGAATCGCGAGATGCGGCGCGGATGCTCGCGGGGCGATACGGCGGCCTCGCGCACACGGCCGATCAGCGTGCCCTGCGGGCCGATCAGGCGCATGCCGGTCAGTTCCGTCAGGTAGACCAGCCGCGCGGATTGAGTCCGAGTCCGTTCCATGGCCGACTCGTCGCAGGCAGAGGAGGAACATCGCGGACGCACTGCTCCGGCTCAGCATCCCGCTCTCGCTGCAACTTCCGGGGTCGTCAAGCATCGTTGACGAGTCTCCCTCCTCCACTCCCATCATGCCCCAGCGGTCGGACCGGTGCAAGCCCCTCGGGCTCGCTGCCATCCCACCCGGCCTCGATCCGGAGAAGCCGGTTGTACTTCGCCAGACGCTCCGATCGGGTCACGGAACCGATCTTGATGTGCCCGGCACCGGAGGCCACCGCCAGGTCGGCCAGAAAGGCATCCTCGGTCTCGCCGGACCGGGCGGAGACGATCGCCCGCAGACCCGCCCTCTCGGCGCGGTCCACGACCTCCATCGTCTCCGTGAGCGTGCCGACCTGGTTCATCTTGACCAGTACGGCGGTGGCTGCACGCTCCGCGATGGCACGGTCCAACCGGGCCCGGCTCGTCACCAACAGGTCGTCCCCGACGACGTCACAGCAACCCGCCAACACGTTGCAACCCCTCTTCCAGCCGTCCCAGTCGTCCTCGGCGAGCGGATCCTCGATGGCAACCAGCGGGTACGACCCGATCCAGCGCTCGTACAGCGCGACCATCTCGACGGCATCCAGCGTACGCCCCTCGGATGCAAGTCGGTATTCCCCATCCCGGTGGAAGTGGGACGCCGCCACGTCAACGGCGATGGAGACCTGCCGGCCTGGCTCGAGACCGGCCGATTCGATCGCCCGTGTCATGTACTGCAGGGCCTGCTCGTTGGAATCCAGACGTGCACCCCATCCGCCCTCGTCCGCAACGCCGTCAGGTTGTCGCCCGTCCGCCTCCAGGATCCTCCTCATGCGGTCGTGGATCCGCACCACCGCCTCGAGCGAGTCCGCAAACGTGGTGAACCCGTGCGGGACGGCGAGGAAGTCCTGCATCTCGATCTGCCGACCCGCATGCAGGCCTCCCGAGAGGATATTGACCATCGGCAGGGGCATCTTCGCCTTGCGATCTCCGGCCAGCCACTCCCACAGGGGGACCCGCTGCGAGCGCGCACTCGCGCGGGCCAGTGCGCACGAGACCGCCAGGATCGCGTTTGCTCCCAGACGCGACTTGTCGGGAGTCCCATCCAGGCCGATCATGATCCGGTCGGCGCGTTCCTGGCTGCCGTGGTCGCCAGCCGGAAGGCCCGACAGTTCATCGGCCAGTTCATCATTGACGTTCGCCACGGCCGCGAGCACCGCCTTGCCGTCGTAACCTCCGCCCGGCCCGTCGCGGAGTTCCCTGGCCTCGTGACGCCCCGTCGACGCACCCGAAGGCGCCTGCGCGGATGCGGACGTTCCGTCGGTCAGCAGGACCTCGGCCTCGACCGTCGGACTGCCCCTGGAATCGAGCACCGCAAGGGCCCGTACGGTCTCGACGCGCACGGTCATGCATCAAGGCTAGCAGCGACCCGAACTGCGGGGTCCATGCTCTACCATGAAGACAATCATGCAGGTATCCGCTGATCTGAGTCGTCGCACGTTCATGGCCGGCACGGCCGCGGTCGGAGTCGCCCGACCGTCGCTGACTGCCAAGAGCGCAGCCCGGGTGGCGGGAGCGAACGAACGCCTCCACGTGGGCATGATCGGCGCCGGAGGGAACGCCAACGGCCACATGCGCGCCCTCCGGGGACTGGCCGACCGGGACAACGTCGAGATCACCGCCGTATGCGACATCTACGATCCACGGCGCGAGGCCGCTGCCGAACTTACCGGCGGCAAGCCCTACACGGACTACCGCCGCCTGCTCGAACATGACGGTCTGGACTACGTCACGATCTCGGTACCCGAGCACTGGCACGCCCCCATCACCCTCGACGCGGCCGATGCCGGCCTGCATGTCTATGTCGAGAAACCGCTCACCTACTCCATTCCGGAAGGCATCAAGGTCGTCGACAAGGTGAAGAGCACGGGAATCGTGCTCCAGTGCGGGATTCAGGGCATGTCCGACGATTCGTACGAGGCGGCGGCCAAGCTGATCAGCGAAGGTGCGATCGGCAAGGTCGTGATGGGCCACATCGACTATTCACGGAACCATCGCGACGATTTCTGGTTGCGGGAACCGGACCCGGATGCACGGCCCGGCGTGAACCTGGACTGGAAGACGTTCCTCGGCAAGGCCCGCAAGCGTCCCTGGGAGCCGGACCGGTTCTTCTCCTGGCGCCGCTACTGGGATTATTCGGGGGGTATCGCAACCGACCTCTTCGTTCACCGGCTCGCCCGCATCGTGAAGGCGTGCGGCCTGACGACGCCGACCCGGGTCGTCGCCACCGGAGGACAGTACGTCTTCAACGGCGGTGCGGAGGTTCCCGACACCTTCAACGCCCTCATCGAATACCCTGAGGGCGTCAATGTGCTGCTGGTCTCCTCGATGGCCAACCAGGCCGGAATCCGGCATCTCGTCCGGGGCAGCAAGGGCACGATCGAGTTCAACAGGGACGGCTTCACCGTCGAGCCCGAGAGGTTGTACCGGGAGGAAGTCGAGCCCCACACGCACAAGAAGACCGGAGGCGAGGACATGGCCCTGCATCACCACAATCTGCACAACGCCATTCGGACCGGCGAGCCACTCAAGTGCGATGTCGAACTGGGCTTCAACGTGTCCATGGCGTGCCAGATGACCGTCGAGGCCTTCCGTCGCAAGAAATCCCTGGGCTGGGACCGCCGTCGCCAACGCCTGATCAGGACGTGATCAGGCCGGCACGGCAACGCGGCGAGTCGGTGCGGAGTGCGGTCTGTTAGCATGGACACATGCCAACTGGACCCTTGGAGCATGCCGATTCAACGAGTGGCGGTTCCCGGATCGGTACGTCCCTGAAGCTCAAGGGCACCCTCTCGTCCGAAGAGGATCTTGCCGTCGCCGGGCACTTCGAAGGCGAGCTCGACCTTCCCCAGAAGGAACTCGTCATCGCCAAGGGCGCCGTGGTCCGGGCGAACATCCGGGCCGGGAAGGTCCTGCTGCAAGGCACGGTCCAGGGCAACGTACGCGGCATGCATCGTGTCGAGCTGACGGCCACTGCCGACCTGACCGGCGAACTCGAGACCCGCGAGATCCGGGTGCAGGAAGGCGCCGTCTTCCGGGGTCAGGTCAATATCATCACCGACGGCGACTGAGCATCCCCGGCAGCGAAGTCGGTCAGGAACCGAGGGGCTTGCGGGCCTCGATGCTCTTGACCACATCGAGATAGTGGCGCGTCAGGCGCTCGATGCCGAACCCGGCCCGCCGCACCGTATCGACGGTCGGCCGATTCAGTTCCGGGCCGAACCTCCGGGTAATCGGCGTGCAGGCGTGCAGCATCGCGCTGAACGGAAGCCACCGGCTCCCGGTGTGCTCGAACATGCGCAGCGACCCGCCCGGACGCAGAACCCGCCAGAGTTCCCGCAGACCCACAAGCGGCTCCGACACCGAGCAGAACGTGCACGAGGTATAGACCTGGTCGAAACACTGGTCCGCAAACCCGAGGCTTCGCACATCCATCTGATGCAGGGCGATCGTGCCCGGATAGCCGGCCACCCGCCGGGCCGCCAGCTCCAGCATCCGCTCACTGACATCAATGGCAACAACGGTCCGGTCCGCCGGAAAGAACTGGAAATCCAGGCCCGTCCCAGCGGCAAGAAAGAGGATCCGTCCGTCCATCGGGGCGAACAGTTCCCGCTTGAAGGCACCCCACCGCCGCTCGGCGGCACGCGCGGAGACGCTCTCGTAAGCGGGCGCGAAGCGGTTCCACTTGACACGATCGGCGGGACTCATTCGGTGCCCCAGTTCCGCAGGGCCCAGTCGGCTATCACGAAGAAGATACCCGTCGCCAAGCCGCACCCCGCACCATGCCGGATGGTTCTAGCAAGATCGAACTCCGGCCCCAGCATGCCGCCGACCATCCCGGCGAGCATGCATCCGAACATGATCGGGAGCATCGGTTCGATCATGCCCAGCATCTGGCCCGCTGCCAGGGAGCACCCAAGGGCAAGGATCATTCCCATGACCATCCCGGCAGACATCCCCGCAAGGGTGGGCCAGCTGTCCGGAACGACCACTGCCACCACGAGCGCGACAAAGACGCTGGCGAGCACGGTCGCCGCAATATCACCCAGGAAATAGCGGAGACGCTGGCGAGCCGGATGCAGCATCGCGACAGTGCCTCAAAGGACGGCCCGGAGAAATCCGGCCACCTTCTCCGGATCCTTGATGCCGGGCCGTCTCTCGAGCCGAGAACTCGAATCGACACCCCATGGCGTGGCGACCCGCGCCGCCTCCGCGACGTTGGCACCGTCCAGCCCGCCGGCAAGAATGATCCTGCCGTAGGGCTTCGCGTGCCGGGCGAGACGCCACGGGAAGCTCTCTCCGGTTCCGCCATAGGCGGTTCCGCAGGCCGTATCAAGAAGAAATCCATCGACGCGGTATGCGCCCAGGCCGGCACCGTCGAAGGCGGGCCCGATTCGGACCGCCTTCCATACCTCGACCCCGTGACCGAGGGCGTCGCGAACCGTCTCGCAATCCTCCGGTCTCTCGTCACCATGGAGCTGAATCACGTTGAGATGCGCCTGGCTGGACACGCGGGCGATCGTCTCGGGGCGCTCATCGACGAACACCCCCACCCGGCGGACCCCGGTCGGGACCGCGAGGGAAATCTCGGCAGCCTGCTCGGCGGTGACGGCACGCGGACTGCCCGGATAGAACACCATTCCGATGGCATTCGCACCGGAGCGAACCGCATGGGCCGCGTCCCGGGAATTGGCGAGACCGCACACTTTCCGCAGTGCCGGCTTCCAAGCTTCCAGCATCGGAACCAGCGTAGCAGCGGCCCCACCCGCTGCGAGGTCACGCCGCCGGACCAGCATGGCCCAGGCTCGCCCGGACCGCCACCGGAAGCGCCGGGAGCCGTCCCGTCGACTCGAGGTGCTCCAGGTGGGCCAACACCTGTCGCACGGCCAGTGGGCGGACCGCCGGACGCAGGTCGCCGTAGACCGGCTCCAACATGGCTGCGGCTTCCCGCAGTCCGCTCTTCCAGGCTGCAAGAACGAGATCCTCCCTCCGCAGGCGGTGCCGACGCGCCTTGTGCAAGGCGCCGGACGGTTCCAGGATCATCGTTCCATGGCTCGGCAGGGCGACCCGGGCCCCAAGACCGGCAAGGCGCTCAAGGGACTCCAAGTATTCCGCCATGTTGCCATCCGGCGGGTTGATCACGACGGTCCCCCACCCGGACAGCATGTCGCCGCACAGCAGTGTCGAGAGTTCCTCCTCGAAAAAGCACAGATGACCCCTGGCATGCCCGGGTGTATGAAGGACCCGGATGCGCATCGACGGATCCCCGGAGAGAGCGATCGACTCGCCGCCGTGGAAGTGACTGTCAACCTCAATCCCGGCATCTGCAAGGCGGGCCGCGGTCGCCGGATGCGCCCGGACCGGCACCGAGTAGTGCCGCCGGATGGCGGCCGCGCCGGCAACATGGTCCAGATGATGGTGGGTCAGCCAGATGGCCTCCAGCTGTCCACCGGCCCGGTCGGCTTCGAAGTCGATGATCTGCTGCAGGCGTCGCAACTGGGCGGGATCGGATGCACCCGGATCGACGAGGATCAGATCACGGCTCCCCAGCAGCAGGGCGTTGGTGTGCGTGGCGGGCGGCAGTGTCGGGGTCTCCATGGGTATGACCCGGACACAGGGGCGAAACTCGATCGATCGCAGCGCATTCGGGTCGTGGGCATCGGAGCGCCAGAGACGATCCCGGCCAGCCGGGCCGTGATCCGCCAGGACCCTGAACGTCTCCAGCGTGGGCGGCGCCAACTGGACCGTGCCGGCCGCCCAGCGCGCCAGTGCCTCCGCCGGGCGGATCCACTCACCCGAAGCCAGCTCACCGGGGATCACGCGAGGCTGCACGACTTCGTCCAGAGGCCACTCCAGCAGGAAGAACGTTGCGTCGTAGCGCAACGGCGACAGCGGAGGCGTCACCCATCGACCCGCATAGCGAAGACGGGACGTGTCCAGAACGAGGTTCCGCTCGCCAAGCCAGGCAACGAAGTCCACGTCTCCGCGCAGCAGGCCGTCCCGAGCGGCGTGGAGTTCGTCAACCCCTACCGTTCCGGGAGCAGGTTCCGCCAGCGGGAGTATTCCGGCTTCCTCGAAGAGTTCCCGCAATGCGCAGGCAGGCTGGGCCGCATGCGGGCCTGAAGCAAGAAAGGCCTCGTGGCCATCGATGGTGCCCCGGGTCGGCACGGCATCATCGCGGCCGGACCGCCGACCACCCGGGAACGCGTTCCATCCGCCCATGAACCGGAGTCCCTTCGAGCGGACCACCCAGAACACCTCGCACGAGCCGTCCGGAGTGATCCTGTACGGAATCACTCCTGCCGAAATGCCGGGCTTGGCCGGCTCGGAACCGTTCGGGGCCGACGGTAGCCCCGAGTCAGCGCCGGACCACACGTTTCACCGTATCACGCAGCCCGGCAGCAACAGGGCCGCCCCGCGCCGATTGACGAAGGTCGCACCCCGCGGGCTGCGGAATCCACGGTCCTTACGACGTCAGGCGAGCGCCTGTCGAATCAGCTTGCCGCCGTTGATGGTGGGACGTTCCGACCGGCCGTTGTGCAGGTATGTAAGGCTCATGTGGTCCAGTCCCAGCAGATGCAGTATCGTTGCGTGGATATCGTGCACATGATACGGCGATTCTTCGGCGCGCAAACCGAGCTCGTCGGTCGTGCCGATCGTCTGGCCTCCCCTGATCCCGCCGCCGGCCATCCAGATGGTGAATCCCCAGGGGTTGTGATCGCGGCCGTCCCCCTTCTCGTTGAACGGCGTGCGACCGAACTCGCCGCCCCAGATCACGAGGGTCTCGTCCAGCAGTCCCCGTGCCTTCAGGTCGGTCAGGAGCCCCGCGATCGGCTTGTCGGACACGCCGCACCATTTGCCGTGATTCTGCTCGATCTTCTGGTGAGCGTCCCATCCTCCGCAGTAGGCTTGTGCGAAACGCACTCCCCGCTCCACCAGTCGCCGGGCCAGTAGCAGGTTCCGACCGTATTCGGCAGTCTTCTCATCGTCCATGCCGTAGAGACTCCTGGTTGCCTCTGTCTCGTTCCCCAAGTCCACCGCTTCGGGTGCGTGCGCCTGCATGCGATAGGCCAGTTCGTAGGACTGCAGGCGGGCATCGAGTTCCGACTCGTTCGGATACCGTTCGGCGTGGTGCGTGTTGAGGGCTGCCAGCAGGTCGAGCTTGCCTCTCTGCTGTCGCGCACCGACGGACGCTGGCGTCTGCAGATTGAGGATGGGGGCACCTTCCCGCTGGAACAACGTCCCCTGGTACGTTGCCGGAAGGAACCCTGCACTCCAGTTCTTGGAGCCGCCGTTGATCCGGACCTCGTCGTTCAGGATGACGTAAGTCGGCAGATTGCGGTTGGCAGACCCCAGCCCGTACGTCACCCACGCACCCATCGCCGGCCGGCCGGCGAGAATCGAACCCGTATTCATCTGGCAGACCGAACCGACATGATTCAGCCCGTCCGCGTGGCAGGATCGGATCACCGCAAGGTCATCGACATGCTGCGCCACATGCGGGTACCAGTCCGAGACCCACAGACCGCTCTGCCCGTGCCGCGCCCATTTCCGCTGCGAGGGCATCAAGGTGTTGTGCGACGTGCCGGGCATCGCCGTCAAGGGCCTCCCGTAGGATGCGGGCAGAGGCTGACCGGCGTATTTCTCCAGCGCCGGCTTCGGGTCGAACGTGTCGATGTGGCTGGGACCGCCCTCCATGAAACACCAGATCACCGACTTGGCGGTGGCCCGGTGGTGAGGCTCCTTCGCGGCGAGCGTGTCAACAGCGGCCTGGCCGGTCTCGGCGTCCAGCGCGGCCAATGCCAGCGCTCCGAGCCCACCGGCAGCCTGGGAGAGAAAGGCCCGCCGGGACCGCAGGCCTAGCGGGTTCGTTCCAGCACGCATGTCCTACCCTCCATCGGTCGGCAACCCCCGGTCAGTTCCTGTATACGAACTCGTTGGAATTGAGCAGCATGTGACACAGGTCGACCAGCACGGCAGCGTCCAGGCCACTCATCGAGTGCGAATCGTAGTCCGGCAGGAGCAGGGGCTCGCCTGCCGCAGCGCGGTCCGCAATGATCGCGCGCTGCGTCTCGAAGAACGTCAGAACGGCATCCTTCTCCCAGCTATCGGGAGCTCTTGTGAAAGCCAGCCGGAACGCGGCCTCGACCTGCCGCCCGCGGTCGTCTCCCGCTCGCGCGAGGACGCGACCGGCCATGCCTTGCGCCCAGCCCAGTGTGTGATTGCTGTTCAGGAGGGCCAGGGCCTGCGGCGCCGTGGTCGTCGACACCCGGCGTGAGCAGGATTGGTGCGTGTCGGGCATGTCGAACGACTCCAACATGGGGTAGCGCGCATTGCGACGAACGAACACGTAGACGCTGCGGCGATCCTGGGCGTGGATCGCCTCCGGAACGTCCCAGCCGCCCCGGGGAGGCGCGGCCCCGAGCGGCAGGTCGGGGAACGTACTCGGTCCACCGACACGATGATTCAGGCGACCGGACACCGCCAGCATCGAATCCCTGATCACCTCCCCCTCGAACCGACCGGTCGGGAAACGCCACAGCAGGCGGTTCAGGGGGTCGGCCCTGGCTGCCGCCTCCCGGAAATCGGAAGACTGCTGGTACGTGTCCGAATTCATGACGAGCCGATGCATGTGCTTCAGGCTCCAGCCACTGCGGACGAATTCCCCGGCCAGCCAGTCCAACAGGTCCGGATGCGTCGGGCGCTCGCCCATGAGGCCGAAGTCGCTCGGTGTGCGGACGATTCCCTGCCCGAAATGGTAGTGCCAGATCCGATTGACCATGACCCGTGCGGTGAGCGGATTCATCGGATCGGTGAGCCACCTGGCCAAGGCAGTCCGCCGACCCGACGAGCGCCCGTCCCGAACGGGTGCGTAGGCGGCGGGTTCCGGATCCAGTAGCGTCAGGAAGCCGGGCTCCACCTCCGCAAGGGGCGCAGCGTAGTTGGCCAAGGAGAGGACATGCGTCCTGGGCGAATCCGGCCCGAGTTCCCTGATCCCCATCCCCAGCGGGATTTCCGCAGGCTTCAAGGCATCGAACCCGGCCAGCGCCGCTTCCAGTTCAAGGTAGCGCTCCTTTGCTGCACCCTTCAGGGCCTTCGCCAGCCGCTCGTCGTCGTGATAGCGCATCTGCCACATATGCTGCTGGTAGAGCAGCCGCTCGTACATGGTGCGCTCCGACGGGTCCTTGCGAAAGGCTTCCCGGGTCTCCGGAGCCCGCCGGTCGACCTGGGTCTCGAACGCTGCGGCTCGCTTCGCGTCGAGCAGCTCATCCATCTCGGCGCGAATATGCGCCGTGGCCGCTTCCCATACAGTCTGTTGCCGGTCGCGCTCGACCTGCTCGGCCGGTGTGAGGAGCCGGATCTCGTCGTCGGTGGTGACGTTGCTGAAGAACGCCTGCAGGCGATAATAGTCAGCCTGCAGGATGGGGTCGAACTTGTGGTCATGGCACTTCGCACAACCGTAGGTCAGGCCCATGAAGACCGCTCCGACCGTGTCCGTGATGTCCAGCAGCACCTCCTGGCGCCGCTGCATCAGAATCGCCGCGTTGGACTCGTCGGGATAGTGGCGGTTGAAGCCTGTCGCGATCCGGGCCTCCGGGCTCTCCGGCCAGAGCTCGTCGCCCGCGATCTGCTCCTGCACGAACCGGTCGTACGACTTGTCCCGGTTGAGAGAAGCGATGACATAGTCGCGATACCGCCACGCATTGGGGCGGGTCTCATCGGCCTTGAAGCCTTCGCTCTCCGCATAGCGGGCAAGGTCCAGCCAGTGCCTTCCCCAGCGCTCTCCGTAGCGCGGGGAAGCCAGCAGTCGATCCACGAGCCGGGCGTAGGCATCCGGCGAGGTGTCGGCCAGGAACTCGTCAACGTCCTCCGGCGTCGGAGGGACTCCGTGCAGGTCGAGGGTCGCACGCCGGATCAGCGTGACCCTGTCGGCGCGGGGAGCGGGTGGCAAGCCGCGTTCGGCCAGGCGAGCAAGAACGAAGGCATCGACCGGACCGGCGTCCGGCAGTGCCGGGACCGTCGGCATACCCACGGGCTGAAACGCCCAGTGATTCCGCTGGTACTCCGCGAACGGAAGTTCCTCCGCCACCCGTGCGGCGGCGCAGGGCGTCGGGGCCATGATGGCAACAAGAGTCCCGATTCCCGCGAAGTATACAAGGGCGGCAGAAGCGCGCAGACATCCGGCTTGGCAGGACGAGGGGCGACCCGACATGCTCACACTATGGGGTTTCGGCGCATGTGCTGTCAAGGCCGGAATCGGCCCCTACACTGCCAAACGTTGCACGATTCGCCAGATTTTCCGACACGCACCGACCCAAACGAGTCGGAACGCCGACCCCGTCGGGCACAACGGCTCATCACCAGTCCGCCCTCGGTCGGTCATCTGACCGGATATGATGGACCGGTGACGCGCTGGAAACTCCGAACCTGCTTGCTGCTTGCTGGAGCGGTTCCGTCCGTCCTGGCAGGTAGCGAGACGTTCAATGGCCGTTGGGTCATCCAGCCCCTCGGCGATAGCAGCGGTCGCGCTTTATGGCTCGAGGTCAACGGCGCAGGCACGGGAACGATTACCGGAGGAATGGTTGGCGGAGGACCAGGCGGTCAGCTCGACGCGATCCGGGCAGCGCGCATCGAGAACGGGCAGCTTCGGTTCCATCTGGAGAGACGGACGGGGCGGAACCGTGACAGGACCGTCCGCACGGAAGTCGTCGCAGCCTTGCACGGCAGCCGGCTGCATGGCGCTGCCATGAGGACCCGTGGCATCCTGCTGTGGGTCGGGGAACGGGCGCCGGTGCTCTCCGAAAGGGACGACGGAACCTGGAGCGAAGGCAAGCCGGTCACGCTCTTCGACAGCAAGGGCATCAAGGGCTGGCACACGGTCCGGCCGGGGCGGGAAGCCGACTGGTATAGCGAGGGCGGCGTTCTGAAGAACCGTGAAGGCGCGGACGTTCTGGTCTCCGATTCCCGGTTCTGGAACTTCCGGCTGCAGGTGGAATTCCTGGTGCACCAAGGCATGAACGGAGGAATCGGTCTTCGCGGGAGATACGAGGTCCAGCTGCTGGATGATCATGGCAAGCCAGCAAGTGACCACGGGAACGGAGCACTCTACGGGAGAATCGCGCCCAGCGTGAACGCCAGCAAGCCCGCCGGTGAATGGCAGACGCTTGATGTCCGGCTGGTTGGGCGCGAAGTCACGGTCACGCTGAACGGCATCAAGACGATCGACCGGGCGGAAATCGCGGGTTTCACCGCCATGGCCACGGACTGGCGGGAGGACGAACCGGGACCCATCACCTTGCAGGGCGACCACGGTGCCATCGAATTTCGGAAGATCGTGGTGACACCCCTAGCGCAGTGACGCGTCAGCAGGTACTTGCCACGACGGCCGCGGGCTCGCTCGCCGTCGCTCTCTATCTGGTCCCGGTCTCCATGCGGGGTCTGGTCGGTCCCGACGAACCCCGCTACGCGTCGATCGCCCTTCATATGGCGGAATCCGGCGACTGGGTCACGCCAACCCTGTGGGGCGAACCCTGGTTCGAGAAACCGGCCCTGCTGTTCTGGCTGGGGGCGATGGGTCACATGCTGGGACTGGACGCCTACACCCGCATACCCGTGGCCCTGCTCAGCCTGGCGTTCTTGGGTTTCTTCCACTGGCGTGTACGCGCGTCCTACGACGGACCCACGGCGACGATGGCCACATCGATTCTCGCCACGTCCGCCGGGTGGGTAGCCTACTCGGATGCCGGTGTCTTCGACGCACCGGTCACGGTCTTCACTTCCGCGGCAGTCCTGTGTCTACTTCCGTGGGCGAACGGGAGCGACGGTGACGGCGGGTTCCGGATCGCGGGTTTCGGGGCCCTGTTGGGTCTCGGAGTATTGAGCAAGGGCCTCGTGGCACCGATCGTGGCACTGTTCGCCGCAATTCCACTGGTTCTGCGAGACCGTCACCGAGTACTGGACCTGGTGGGTGTGCGGGCATTGGTGCCGTTCCTCGCGGTCTGCGTTCCGTGGTATCTCGCCTGCTATCGGCGCAACGGGCAGATGTTCCTGGACGAGTTCATCGTGCGGCACCATCTGGAGCGATTCGTCAGTTCCTCCCTGCAGCATGTGCAGCCCTGGTGGTTCTACGCACCGGTGCTGTTGGTCTTCCTGCTGCCGTGGACACCGTTGCTGTTCGGACTGGACATGAAGTCTCTCTGGCATGATTCCCGGCAACGATTCCTGGCCTGCTGGGCGGTCGGGCCACTGGCCTTCTTTTCCCTCTCCGTAAACAAGCTGCCGGCCTACATCCTGCCGGTATTGCCGCCACTGGCCATCCTGCTCGCCGTCCAGTGGAAGTACGCACCTCGCAAACACCTGCTACTCGCCACAGCCGGCACACTGCTGCTGGTGCCCCTGGCCGGCACGGTCCTGCCGCCGGCATTGGCCGACGGCGTGACCCGGGCATTGGGGGACCTGCAGTTCGGCAGCGCCTTCAGCAACATCCTTGCGGGACTGGCGCTGACGACGATGGCGGGTCTCGCCGCTCTGCGGTCGTCCGACAGCCGAGCCATTCCGGCCGTAGCCGGAGTGGTTGCACTGGGCCTCGTGTTTCTGAAGTTCCACACCTATCCTGCCATCAGCGAGGCAGCGGGCACCCGGGAGTTTCTCTCCGCCCATGAAGCCAGAATCCCGCAGGCATGCATCGGCACGGTCCGTCGCCACACCGATTACGGACTCCGTCACTACAGCCGCGATGCCATACCCGACTGCACGGATGCGGCGCGTCCGCTACGCATTGAGGGAGACCCTCCACGAATCGCGGCGAACCGCAAGAGCAGGGAAGGCCCGACCGACAACGCACCGTAGGGCCTCGGTTGCCGGCCGTCGGCAGTCTGGAAGGCTTGCTGCGGGGCCCACGGGGTCTGATGTCCCCGGCCGGGGATCCTGGCCCGTCGGGAGCAGTCGGCCAACCGGGACGCCTCCGGCCTGACGACGATTACACCGTCATGAGCCGCCTGAACGACAACATGCAAAGCACGATACGGATGTGCTCCTTCTCCGTCGACCGAATGGCCCGTGTCCTTGCAACACATCCACAACGTTGCGGGTCACGGAACACTACGCACCTGTAACGAGAAAGAAAGGGGAATCATATAGATAGCTTGACAAAGCTACGGAAATCCACTCGGATGCTGTTGCGTGGTCAGGCTGAACGGGGTCCGGTCTGCAAGCACTGCACAACAGCCCGCAATGGGCCGAAATTGCGGATGATCTCCTGCGGAAGGAGGTCATCGTGAGCACCCGCGATGCAGATTCCGATGCGGTCGGCGCGAGGCAAGGTTCCCCGGGACAGCGAGACAGAGGACTATGAATGTGGAGACCGCCCAACGACAGTACGGCGTCTGCCACGCCAATCAGGAGACACCGACGCAGTGATGCTGGCCGTGAACCTAAACCAACTTAGGGCTCTCGCCAAAATAACATCGTCGTTTACTGGCGTGGTGCCAATGTGTAGTTCCACTCGCCGTGGAAGGCCGCCCGGTCCAGGGCGAGATGCTCCATCTCCTCGTCCGTGACCGTCCGCCCCGTCTCGTAGGCATTGGCATCCAACTCGGATTGGATCCGCAGTCCTTCCTGCGTTGTCACCGATCCGATCAGATTCACCACGACCTCCCGGCACACCAGTGGACGCCCCCTCCAGTTCTGCGTGATGTGACTGAACATCCGATGCTCGATCCGGTTCCATTTGCTCGTCCCGGGCGGAAAATGGCAGACCGAAACCCGTATCGCCAATTCGTCCGCCAGTCCCTGCAACTCCCATTTCCAGAGCCGACTGCGACTGCTGTTCGAGCCGCCACCGTCGCACGTGACCAGCAGCTTCCGTGCCTGCGGATAGGCCGCCTGCCCCATCTTCCGCCACCAGCGCCGGAGCGTCTCGACTGCGAATTCCGCCGTGTCGTGGTCGACTCCCACGCTGACCCACCCCACGTTGGCCGCCACATCGTACACGCCGTAGGGAATCGCCTTGCCCTGCTGCTTGTCGGGGAAGTCGTGCACCTGCACCTCTTCCGGCTGCCCCCGAGGATGCCATTCCCGGCCCCCGTTCCGATACCGACCCAGCAACTCCTTCTTCTTGGTATCCACCAACACCACCGGCTGGCCCGCTGCCTGGAACTCCCGTACCCGCTCGTCGATGTACCGGAACTGAGCGTCCCGGTCCGGGTGCTGGCGCCCCTCCAGCGTCTTGCGATTCGCCTGCAGGCTGTAACCCAGCACATGCAACAGGCGGTTCACGCTCCGTTCACTCACCCGATGACCCGCGGCGCGCAGGGCCTCCGCCAGCCGTGCCGCACTCAGGCAGGTCCAGCACAGCGGACTCCCCGGATCGCCCCGCGTGACCGGGTCCAGCAGCCGCTCCAAGGCCCCTTGCAGTTCCGGGTCCCGCTCCTCGAGGGCCTTGCGCCCACCCCCGCTCCGCCGCCTCCGTTCCCCTCCCTGCCCGACCGCCGCCACCACCCCGACCTCGACTTCCCGCAGCCCCGCCCGGACCGTGTCCCGCGCCAACCCCGTCGCGGCCGCCACCCGCGCGATCCCTCCCCGGCCGATCGCCTTGGCTTCCGCCCCGGCCCACACCCTCCGCGTCCTCTCGTCCAGCACCGGCAACAGCGCCTCGAACCGAACCTTGATGCTCTCTTCCAAGGCACTCATCCCACCCAGCCTACCAAACTTCACCCCCAAAAGACGAGGTTATTTTGGCGAGAGCCCTTAGTGCCCATCAGTGACCGTATGACGATCGCAGCCTGCTGCCATGGCTTTGTCAAGTCATCTACATGACTCCCAAAGAAAAGGGGGAGCGGTTGCCCGCTCCCCCGGCTGTTCGCGGTGCCCTTGGGCACGGACTCTATGGCAGATCCGCGCCGAAGGCTCCCTCGAGGGCCAAATCCTGGATCGCGGATCCCGGGGTGACGACGGCCTTCGTACCGAACCCCCCGGTTCCCTTCGGGCTGAACCTGTAGATCCCCATCACCCCCAGCGGCCCGTCCGCAGAGTTCCCCACGAACTTGAAACTGAATCCGATTCCATTGTCATCGTGATCCTGCGTCGCCTGGGCCACCCCCGAATCCCGGTAGTCGATCTTGACCGTCCTGTTAACGCCCCAGCCGCCAACATGCCCGTAGTCCAGAAGATTGTCCCCCCCAACGCCGAAGGTGGTCTTCGGGAAGGTCAGCCGTCGCACTTCCTGCACCCCGTCAGCGGTTCTCCCGGTGTAATGGTACAGGTAGTCGCCGTTCGCCACCGACCGCAGGTCGCTCAGCACCGTCGTGACACGCCCGCCCACTGCGCCGCTGGCGACTGACTCGCCGACCTCGAACCATTGCACCTCCACGCTCGCCATCCCCTCGTAGGCCGTCTGACTGCCTTCGTTGGCATCATCATTGCGCTCCGTCATCTCGCCCAGGTACGCCACCGTCTTGCCCTCGTACGTCGCCCGGCCTCCCGCCGGCAACTGCGCCCGGGTCCGGGCCGTCGCCACCGGCAGCGGACTCCACAAGAACGCCTCCACCTCCTGGTGGTACCAGTTCTTGGCCCGCAGCGCGTTCCGCGCATGCTGGATCCGCCACACCCCGAGCCGCGTGTAGTCCGTACTCGCCACCGTCGCCTTGATCTGCCACTGCCGCTGATTGAAGATCGACGACGCCGACGTGTTCCAGATCAGCTTGTTCGCGCCCGCACTGTCGAACAGCTTCCCGTCGCCCCCGTTCTTGTCCAGGAACGACTTCTCGTCATCCCCGTCCTCCTCCACGAACAGGCCGTCCTGCCCCGGATCGAACGCCGCCTCCAGACTCTCCGCCGAACTCAGCGCTTCCAGAATCGCGTCGATGCGGTCCAGCGCATCACCCGGAATGGTCTTGACCTTGGTTCCGTTGCCGTCGTCGACGATCTTGAGCGGCAACTCCGTGTGAATCTCGCTCGCGGCGCCGCTGGTGGTCCCTCCCAGCCGAAGCCTGCTGATGCCGGAGCCCCCGACCACGCCCCCGTCGCTCGCGACATCCCAGAACACGTTCGTCACGAGGTGCCTCAGCACCGCATCCCACGCCTCCTGCTCTTGCGTCTCCAGATCGCCGATCGCCTTCAGCCCCGCGATCTTGTCCCGCTGCTTCTGGATCCGCTCCCGCGCATCCTGCACCCATGTCTTCGGACTGTTGTGCGTGTACTCCCCGCCTTCCTTGGCCAGCAGGTCCGCCAGCGCGATCTCCACGCTCTCCTTCTTGTCGCCCGCCTGGGTGAGGGTCCCATCATCCGCCAGCTTCGCATCCGCCTTCCGGAAATACAGCGCATCCACACCCCCCGCGAACTTGCCGGCCCCGAGGTTGCTCGTCTCCGCACTGGTGAGCGTTTCGTAGTACCACGCCCACGCCTGCGGCTTGGCCGTCAACTGCCCGTTCGCGAGCGTCGTCGCGCCCGAACCCTCATTCTTCCCGCTCACCGCCGTGCCGTCGTCCACCGACGGTCGCCGCACCGGTTCGTCCGCCACTCGGTTGGCTCCGAAGCCCCCCGCCAGATAGCTCGCATCCTCGGTCCCGTCCGCGGTGTTCGTCTTCACCCCCGCTCCGACCGACCACACTCCCACCACCTCGCTGCCCGCCTCCGGCGCAGTGTTGCCTCCCAGCAACCGCCCCTCGAACGTGCTGTCCACCTCCTGCGGCCGATACGACCCCGCCCGCCGGCCGAAGTTGATGTCCGCCTTCCCCGCCAGCGCCCACATCCCCTGCGTGTTCAGGTCCGCCTTCGGCAGCACGATGCTGTCCACCTCCCCGAACAGGTACTCCCAGCTCTCCCCCTCCGCCGTCATCAGGTTCGTGATCAGTCCGTCCACCTTCTCCGCCGTGAAGTTGATGCTGATCTCGATGTCTCCCGCATACTGCTTGTCCCCTCCGCTCACCGCCAGCGTCTGCCCCTCGTACCGCGCCGTACCCTTCGTCTGCACGTACCGCGCCCGCGCCGTCTCGTCCGTCACCCCGAACGCAAACGCACCCCGCTCCCCCGTCTTCTTCGGACTAACCTTGTACTCCGCCTTCCCCGTCGCATCCGCCCGCTGCTTGCGCGTGATCGTCCCGTACCGCGTGTTCCCGTGCATCCCGTACGTCACCGTCGATTCCGTCTCCGTCGCTCCGAAGATCTTCGTCGCGTCACCCGCCTTGGCCGCTCCCTCCAGCGCACCGTCGTCCCCCAGCGCCGCCGCCAGTTCCTCCGCGCTCGTCAGCGCCTCGATCAGGTCGTCGATCGTCCCCAGCGCCTTGTCGTCGTCCGGCGCCTCCAGATCACTGAACTTCGTGCTCCCGAACACCGCCTGCAGCACCGCCTTGACGTTCGTCTTCGCCTTGGCCGTGTCCGTGCCCCACTGCCGCGTGATCTGCGTGTCCCGCTCCGAATCCTTCTCGAACACGTCCAGGATCTGCACGACCTTCTCCCGGATCCCCTCCAGCTTCGTCCGCGCTTCCGCCACGAAGTTCTTGCCCTTCGTCTGCGACACCCCGTCCCCCAGCAGGTCCGCGAACGGATAGTTCTCCTTCGCCACCACCAGCGCCGTGTTCGCCTCGTTGATGTCCGCCGTCGACTTGTCGTCCCCCAGCATCGCCGGCATCGCACTCAGACCATCCGTCTTGAAGTCCGTCGCCGTGTCGATCTTGACGTTGTCCAGACGCATGCCCGTCAGCATCCCGTCCTCCATCCGCACCCGGTAGCTCCCCGAGCTGTCCGTGTCGATGTCGCCCATCCCGCTGTTCGGCAGCATCGCTCCGTCCACGTCGTAGCCCTCACCGTCCTCTCGCGATACCGCCATCAGACCACCCGTGCCCTCGATCGCCATGCTCTCCGGCTGGTACTCCGCCATCCACGCTCCGTCCACCATCGTCACCGTGTAGACGTTCCCGTTCCCCGCCGTCACCCGACCGCCACTCATGAACATCTCCCCGTCCAGCGTGTACGTGCCGTCTTCCTCCCGCACCAGCGTCACCGTCGTCCCGCTCGTGCCCAACGCCACCTGCGTCTGTGGCGCCTCATGCATGGCCATCCACATCCCGTTCTCGTCCATGCTCAGCGTGTACATGTTGCCGTTGGCCGCCGTCACCATCGTCACCCCGTCCTCGACCTGCATCTCCCCCAGCCAGTAACTGCCGTCCTCCCTCTTCGTCAGCATCACCGTCTCGCCCGACATCCCCAGCATGACCGAGACCGTCTCCTCCCGGTACATCGCCATCCAATTCCCCTCACCGTCATCCATCAGCGTGTAGGTGTTGCCACCCACCATCAACGTGGCTCCGTCGGTCAGCGTCTCCGGCTCCCCACTCACCGGACTCACCACCGTCCAGCTCCCGTCTTCCGCCTGCACCGTCTCCAGCGTCACCCCCAAGGTGCCCACCGTCACCGTGCCCGTCTCCGGCACGTACTCCGCCATCCACATCCCCTCCGTATCCTTCATCAGACGGTACCGGTTCCCGTTCGACGCCGTCGCCAGCGTCACCCCGTCCTCGACCTGCATCTCTCCCATCCGGTAACTGCCGTCCTCGGACTTGCTCACCGTCACCGTCTCGCCCGACATCCCCAGCATCACCTCCACCACCATGGCCATGTACTCGGCCATCCACATCCCGTCCTCGCCCAGCGTCAGCGTGTAGATGTTCCCGTTCCCCGCATGGGCCGTCGTCTCCCCACTCGTGACCGACATGCCTTCCAGCCAGTAACTGCCGTCCTCGGACTTCTCGAGCGTCACCGTGTCGCCCGACAGACCCAGCATCACCTGGATCATCGGCGCCCGGTAGTCGGCCATCCAGGTGATCGCCCCGTTCTCGTCGGTCGTGATGCTCAGCACGTACTCGTTGCCGTTCGCGGCCGTGTGGATGGTCTCCCCGCTCCGGACCGCCATCTCCCCCAGCCAGTAGGTGCCGTCCTCGGCCTGCGTGATCGTCACCATCTCCTCGCTCGTACCGAGCGTGACCATGATCTCGTGCGCATCGAACTGCGCCGTCCAACTCCCGTCCGCCAGCGTCAGCGTGTACTGCCCGCCGTTCCCGGCCGTCACGTTTCCGCCACTCTCGAACGCTTCCCCGTTCAGCGTGAAGCCACCACCCTCGGTGGTCATCAGGGTGACCGTGTCGCCGCTCGTCCCCAGCGTGATCTCCACCGGCTGCGGCTGGAACGCCGGGGGTGGCGTCGGGGCCGGCTGTCTTACGGTCTGGGCCGGTTCATCGCCTCCGCAGCCGGCCATCCCGACTGTCAGAAGCCCTGCCAGGAAGAGAGTTACCCCCCCCCCCCCGAATTTCTTCAACTTGCTGTGCATGGATCTGCTCTCCTTCATTTCCTCATACTCCTTCGTTGCGACCGAACGGCATTCCCGCCCGGGAACCGTCTCCTTCAGTGGCCCACAGGGACCACTTCCTGCGATTCGGCTTCAGGTTCGCACATTCCGCGCTCCTGTGTCAAGCACCCCGACCGGATTTTCCGGATTTTTCCTCAGTCCCGTCCACTCGTCCAACGAGAAACGGGCCTGAACGAGGGGCTCTGCGGAGGCAGCGGGCATCAGCGGAGGATGACCTGGCATCTCGGTCTCGCCTCCCCCTCTTGCGTTGAGAGAGTACCGAAGAGAGACCCGGCCAAGCAGGCTGTGGGCAGCCCCTCCAAGCGGTCGAGCAGAAGGGACCAGCCCACTCTGCTACAGGCAACAGGCCCCCCGCTGGGGGGCTCGGTCTGGATGGACTCCTTCTTGAGACACGCCCTACCAGCAATGTCGCGGTTGACGGAACACTAGTCCCAGAGTCGGACGAGGATGCCGAGGATCGCAACAGCAACGGGTACCATCCAGAGCAGCATGCGGAGCTTTGTGGCGAGACTGGCCAGCTGGGCGTCCTGCTGCGCGCTGAATGCGTCGAACTTGGCTTAGAAGCGGGCACTCAGCGCCTTGATCGTGCCTTCGAAGCGGGCATTGTTGGCCTCGATCGTGGCGGAGACATTGCGACCAGCCGTGTTGCGGACGCCCTCAAGCGCATTGTAGGTGTCTGCGGCACTGACGTCTTGCCGGGAGAGGACATGCAGGACCGCAATGGAATGGGGGTCGGCAGGGGGTGTGGATGTCGGCATGATCGTAGCTGACCTCTCTAGGGCTCCCGGAAACAAGAGAGAGGCAACTTCGGGGAGCGACCTGACAGGGGATCCTGCCGGGCGCTCCAGAAGAACTCACGGCAACCGTCGGGGAACCACGACGCCGCCAGCATGGCATGCACACGTAGGCAATCATGGAGTGTGCCAATACGATGGATGCACCAGCCGAACCATCAGTGGATCAGGATCGGCAAGTGCACGTCGTGCCAGGCACCGACACCCGGCTTTGGTCACTCTCGCAGACGATCCTCTTTCGTTCGGATGTCGAACCCGATCCGGATCTGAGCACCCACCCGGCGAACGCTGCACCCTCTGCGAACTCGCGCCGGAAAGGCGTCGACGAGGCTCCGTGACCCCGCTCGGTTGCAGCGGTCGAGCATCATCGTACCGGCAAGCGCTCTCGCTGAGCGCATCGGAGTGGCAGGTCGTTTCCGGTTGACGGACGCGACACCGACCGCAAGCGGACCAGCGCAGACTTCCGGAGGCCAGGTCCTGACGGCGACCCGCAAGCCTGAGACGGTCAGGAAAGCTCCTGCATGACCTCGTCCAGAGCGGCCGGTGGCGGGCGAAGCCGATCCTGACCAATCTGCGCCAAGGGCGAATCGTCCAGGTTGAGAAGATCCGTGAAACTGGGGGTGTCCGTGTTCAAGTAGAGTACTCCGGTCAGGATCTGCCCCTTCTCGATCGCGACTTCGATCCTGTCCAAGGCCCCCAGGCGGTCCGTGGCGTTGTATTCCTCCTCGATCTTCTCGAGCCGGAGAACGGAACCGTCATGCATCACGACCTCCCGAACGGTCCCGGGCCGGAACTCGTCCTCAAGGTGAATCTCGTCGAAATGCGGGACGAAGTCGATCGACTGAAGCGGGATCCTGTGCTCGCGGACATACTGGTAGCTCTTGGTCGAACCGACATGGTCGTTGAACGTGACGCACGGGGACACGATGTCCAGAAGGGCAGTGCCCTTGTGACTGAGCGCAGCCTTCAGGACTTTCTGCAACTGCTTCTTGTCCCCCGAGAACGACCGTGCGACAAAGGTCGCGCCCATCTGGATCGCCAGTGCGCAAGTGTCGATCGGCGGAAGGTCGTTGGCAATGCCGGACTTCGCGGTGGAGCCCAATGTCGCCGTCGCCGAGAACTGCCCCTTGGTCAGTCCGTAACAGCCATTGTCCTCGATGATGTAGATGATCGGAACATTCCGCCGCACCATGTGCACGAACTGGCCCAGCCCGATCGAGGCCGTGTCACCGTCCCCGGAAACGCCGAGCGCCATCAGGTGCCTGTTGGCGAGGACGGCTCCGGTGGCCACGGACGGCATCCTTCCATGGACGCTGTTGAAGCCGTGGGACATGCTGAGGAAGTACGCGGGCGACTTCGATGAACAGCCGATCCCTGACAGCTTGACGACCTGCGTCGGGTCGATTCCCATCTCGAAGAAACACTCGACGATGCGCTCCGAGATCGAGTTGTGGCCGCATCCGGCGCAGAGCGTGGTCTTCAGCCCCTTGTACGGCTCCAATCCCAAGCCGATGCGGTTGATTGCCGGAGCCTTGGTCCGGCGTAGAGTGGCAACGCTCACAGCCCTTCCTCCTTCACGACGGCGTCCGTGACCGTGCGGGCATCCAGCGGCAGCCCGCCGAAGTAGCAGACGCTCCGCAGGTGATCGTGAATCTCCGGGAACTGCCGCCGCAACAGGACCCGCAACTGGCCGTCCCGATTCTGCTCGACCACGTACACGCGGTCATGCTGCGCGATGAATTCTTCGGTGGCATGGCTGAACGGCCAGCCGCGAACACGGCAGTACGCCGTCTCGAAACCGTGTTCAAGCCGGAGTTGGCTCCGGCTCTCGCGGACCGCCTCGTGACTGGTACCCGCAGCCACGAAGGCCACTCTGGCCTTCGGGTTCTGTTCGATTACCGGTTCCGGAAGCCACTTGCGGGCGCCAGCCATCTTCTTCTTGATCCGCGCCATGTTGCGGATCCAGTCATCCTCGCGCTCACTGTAGTTCGCATTCTCATCATGCCCTGTGCCCCGGACAAAGTAGGCGGCCTGTGGATGGCGGTTTCCGGGAATGGTCCGATACGTGATGCCGTCCCCGTCGATGTCACGATACCGTCCCCAGTCCCCTCGCAGCGCCTCGATATCCGCTTCGCTGAGCACCTTGCCGCGGTCGAACTCCCAGTCCGGATATTCGAACTTGTCCGACATCCAGTAGTTCATCCCGAGATCGAGGTCCAGCATGACGAAGACCGGCGACTGCAGGCGCTCCGCGACATCAAAGGCCCTCGCGCTGAACTCGAAGCACTCCTCCGGCGTCGCCGGGATCAGCATCGGGTGGGACGTGTCGCCGTGCGACAGCGTTGCGGCGGAGAGGAAGTCGCCTTGCGATGTCCGCGTGGGAAGTCCGGTCGAGGGACCCATGCGCTGCACGTCAATGAGAACCACCGGGATCTCCGCAAAGTGCGCGAGTCCGACGAACTCCGACATCAGGGAGATGCCGGGTCCCGCCGTGGTCGTCATCGAGCGGGCACCGGCCCAACCCGCCCCGATCGCCATGCCGATCGAAGCCAGTTCATCCTCGGCCTGGACGACGGCGAAGGTAGCCTTGCCGGTCGCCTTGTCGATGCGGAAGCGCTTCAGGTAGCCCTGCGCAGCTTCAGCCAGAGAGGAAGACGGAGTGATGGGATACCAGGTGATGACACTCACACCGCCGAATACCGCACCCAGGGCCGCCGCAGCGTTGCCCTCGACGATGATCTTCCCCTGGTTCTCGTTCATCCGCTCCAAGCGGTACGGATCCCTCTTCTCCAGATTTTCCTGCGCCCACTCGTAACCGGCGGTGGCGGCATTCCAGTTCAGGGTCGCTGCCTTCGGCTTGGACGAGAACTGACGGAAGATCGCGTTTCGGATCTCGTCCATCTCAATGTCGAGGAGCCGTGCGAGCACACCGTCGTAGATCATGTTCCGCACCAGTTTCCGCAGTTTGGGCTGGGGACAGACGGGTGCCACGAGCTTGTCGAACGGGACCGGGTAGAAGTGCAGGTCTGCCCGGAGTTCGCTGAGCCCCAAGGGCTCGTCATAGACGACGGCCCGGCCCGGTTCGAGTGATTCGACATCATCGTGCGCCGTCTGGGAGTTCATCGCGACGAGAACATCGACATCCTTCTTCCGCCCCGTGAATCCGTGCTTGCTGGCGCGGATGGTGTACCAGGTGGGCAGGCCGGCAATGTTCGACGGGAAGAGGTTCTTGCCGGACACGGGAACGCCCATCTCGAACAGGGCTCGCAGCAGCACCAGGTTGGAGGACTGGCTACCGGAACCATTGACAGTGGCGACATGGATGCTGAAGTCGTTGACGACTCCTCCGCCTGGCACTGCCAGTGGCGGTGGACCCTCGTCCGGATACACGTTCACAGCTTGCATTTGGGGATGACCTTCGGGTGGTACCCGATGCAGGTGCGCTCCGAAGACCTATCGTCGCACCTAGACTGACCCTTTGATTATAGGGATTCTCCGCACCGAATTGTAGCAATGCCCGCATTGGATCGAAAGCTGGCCGGACTCGTAGCCATGCAACGCTGTCGACGGGTCCGAACCGGATGTGTACCGGGCCGCCGCCCGCGGCGCAACGCGCGGCCACCTCCTGGGCCGTAGCAGCGGCAAGAGCGGAGATGTCTTCCTGGGCCCGGATCCCGGAACCGGGCCGCAGTCCGGCGAGACAGTGCCAACCGCAGTAGAATCTAAGGAAGGGACGGCTCGCTGTCTCCTGCGGTAACGCGCACGCCACCATAGACTCCTGCGGCCCGCCGGGTCGGCCGGATCCGCCACCCTCCGATCGAAACGACCCGAGGGCCTCCCGTCATGCTCCACAACGCACCTCCTCCCGCCACCCGCGACAGCCTGCCGCCCGAGAGGGCGATGCGGCGCTGCCTCGAGGCGCGCTTCGTCGAGAACGCGCGGGCCTACGGGTTCGAGGAAGTCGCAACTCCGATGTTCGAGAGAGCGGATCTGTTCGCGGCCCGTTCAGGTCCGGAGATCAAGGGCTCCCTGTTGACATTTCATTGCGACCACGAGGAATACGCCCTGCGACCGGAGATGACGGCCCCGATCTGCCGGATGGTGGCGTCGGGAGCTCTCGACGGTCTTCCGCATCCGTACAAGCTGTGCTACGTGGCACCGTGCTTCCGGTACTGCCGGCCGCATTCGGGACGGACCCGGGAGTTCACGCAGGCCGGCGTCGAACTGCTGGGCGATTCGTCGCCGTCTGCTGACGCCGAGATCATTGCTGCGGCCCACCGGTTCCTGCGGAGAGTGGGCATCGACCGACTCCGGCTGAAGATCGGTACGGCCGGCATCTTCCGTGCGCTGCTGCCGCCGGACCGGACCTCCGAGGACCGAGCGGCAGTGATCGGACATCTGGACCGGCTGGCCGGAATCACGGAGCGCTGCTCGGTCTTCACCCGATCGCAGGAACCCCTCCTGCTTGAGCAGATGCGCGCGGACCGGCGCGAGATGGCTGCCCTACAGGCGGAAGTCGGATACGGTGGCGAATACTCCATCGCCAACCACCCCTCGGCGGAACCCGAATCGCTGGCCGACCGGCTGCCGGACGAGGCCGCCGCCACGTTCCGGCACCTGTGGAACGTGGAAGGCTACGTGCCGGATGAGACCGCGGACATCATGCTGAACACGATCGGAATCCGTGGAACACCCCACGAAGTCTCTGCGCATGCCTCGGAAACACTGGCCGGATCGAGTGCCGAAACGGCACTCGAGAATCTCATGACGGTGTGCAGCCGCCTGGAGCACTACGGCATAGGGGAGTTCGATGTCGCACTGGGGATCGCACGCGGGTTGACGTTCTATACGGGAACGGTCTTCGAGATCGCCAGTGGTCAGACCAAGCTGTGCGGAGGCGGCCGGTATGACCGGCTCGTCGAACTGTTCGGAGGAGAGCCGACTCCGGCCACCGGATGCGCGGTTCGCTTCGACACGCTCCAGGACATCGCCCGCATCGACGGAAGACAACCCGCGTCGGACCCGATCTTCATCAAGCCAGCCTCTCCGGCCGACGAACCCGCCGCGGTCCGGCTCGCCGAGACGCTTCGGAACGGCGGCCGCAACGTGGGGGCTCCCGGGGCCGAGGTGTGGACGGTGGCCAGCGGGACGGTCCGGCTTCCTGACGGAGTCGAGATCGAACTTGCCGACGCGGCGGCGAAAGCGTGTGGCGGGAGTGAACTCGCATGAATCCGATTCGATTCGCTATCCCGAAGGGAAGCCTCGAGAAGAAAACCAGGGCGTTCTTCGAGCGGGCCAGCATCGATCCGCGAGGGTACGCCGACGGCTCCCGCAGCTACCGCCCGGACCTTGGCATCGAAGGTGTCCAGGCCAAGACGATGCGTCCGCAGGAAATCCCCTACATGCTGCAGGCCGGTTTCTTCGATATCGGCATCTCGGGAATCGACTGGTACTACGAGAGTGAGGCATCCGCAAACGTGGAAGACCTGCTCGACCTCGGATTCGGTCGGGTCAATATCGTGCTCTGCGTCTCGGAAGACTGGCACGACGTGCGTTCCGCGCCGGACCTGTTCGCCCGTTTCGTGGATTCGACCGGCACGCAACCGCTGCGAATCTGGACCGAATACCTCAATCTGACCGAATCCCTCGTCCGCCAGCACACGGACCTTGAACCCTCCCTGTACAGCCCCTATACGCGCCTGAGCGTCCGACGGACCGGTGCTTCCCCCGTGGCGATCTTCCATTCGTTCGGTGCCACGGAATCGAAACCCCCCGAAGACGGAGATGCGATCGTGGACAACACCGAGACCGGCCGGACCCTGCACGCCAACGGTCTCAAGATCATCCACAAGGTACTGGAGGGATCAACCGCGCACCTGCTGGCGAACCGGCGCGCGATGCGAAATCGCGAGAAGCGGGAAGCGATCATCCGCGTGCGTGACGCTCTCGCCAGTGCGGCCCCCGCACCCCTTGAGGAAGAGCACGTTTTCGGACACATATAGTCGGCATCGTGCTGGGAAACGGCGTAGCCGGCGTCGCCCCGTCCATCAGGAGGATCGCCGTGGAGAGAGCGGGGCACGGCATCGCCGACACCTACGCCTGGCAGGCATTCCGGAGCGATGCTCCCGTTCTGCCACAGTGGAGCGAGAGGCACGTGCCATTGGCGGAGCACGGACGCATTCGGTCACCTGCAGTTCCAGGATCGGCCGGGCACTCCCATCCGGTTCACAGTGCCATACCATGAGAAGTCGGTATCATGGCACCGGTGGCGCGTGCAGGGAAATAGGCGGCTTCGGTGGGCCCTGACGCTGGGACTCCTGGCAGCCTGCGCAGCACAGCCCCAGGTTCAGCGGTCCGGCAAGGAACGAGAGCAGCAACAGCGTCAAATCCTGCGATGGGAGGTTCTGCGACCTGTCGTCCGGGGCCGGCAGGTCGCAGTCGCTGCCGGAAGTCCGCTGGTCACGCAGGCAGCGATGCGGACGCTGCAGTCCGGCGGGAACGCGGTCGATGCGGGGGTCGCGGCATTGCTCGCCGGTGCGGTGACCGAGTTCTCTCACTACGGCTTCGGCGGGGAGGCTCCCCTGCTGATCCGTACGGCGGACGGACAGGTCCACTCCATCGCGGGTGTCGGGACGGCTCCCAGGCGCATGACGCTCGAGTTCTTCCTGAACCTTGAAACCGATCCCCATCTCGAGCAGGAAGCGGAGCAGCGAGACCACAAGACCGGGCTGATCCCCTCGTACGGCACGCTTCCGGCGCTCGTACCGGGCATGGTGGATGCGGCACTGCTGGCCCTGCAGCAGTTCGGAAGCCTGTCGTTCACCGAAGTTGCCGAGCCCGCAGCCGTCCTTGCGGCGGGCCACCCCCTGGACATGTGGAGAGCCGTCTCGATTCGCGAAGCGGAGACCTTCCTGCGCCTGTTCCCGACCTCCCACCGGGTCTACACGCCGGACGGATTCGCACCGGCCCCGGGTGACATCTTCCGACAGCAGGACCTTGCGACCACCATCCGAAGGATGATGCGGGCCGAACGCGAGGCTCTGGAGGCGGGCAAGTCCCGCACCGGGGCGATCGAGGCGGTCCGGGACTTCTTCTACCGGGGTCCCATAGCCCGCGAAATCTCCGAGTTCGTGGAGACCCATGGCGGACTGCTCCGGTTCGAGGACTTCGAGGCATTTCATTTGCAGGCGGAGCGGCCGCTCATGACAACGTTCCGTGGACACGAGATCTACAAGGCGGATTTCTGGACGCAGGGGGCGGTTCTGCTGCAGGCGCTCAACATTCTTGAAGGCTACGACCTGACAGCCTTGGGCTGGAACACCCCCGAGTACCTGCATCTTCTCGTGGAAGCACTGAAACTGGCCTTCGCCGACCGGGACGCGTGGTACGCAGACCCCGACTTCGCCGAAGTCCCTCGCGAGTTGCTGGGCAAGGACTACGCGGCACGGCGCCGCAGGCTGATTGATCCGCAAAGCGCCTCCTCCAGGTTCCGGCCGGGTTCGTTCGGCGACCGCAGGCCGGTTCACCCCGCGCTGCACGGCGGCCCGAAGCGGCCCCTGCCGGACGCCCTGGCCTCCAAGGACACGACGTGCATCAACATCGCGACCGCCGACGGGATGATGTTCTCCGCAGCCCCGTCGGGTGCCTGGATGCCGTCGGTGATTGCCGGTCGCACCGGCATACCCCTGACCCAGCGCGCGCAGAGCTTCCTGACCATCCCGGATCACCCGAACGTGGTCGAGCCCGGCAAGCGCCCCAGGATCACACTGACCCCGACACTGGTAACCCGGCAGGGAGAGCCGTTCATGGCCCTTTCGACACCGGGCGGAGACCAGCAAGAGCAGGCTCTGCTGCAGGTGCTGCTGGCATCCATGCTCTTCCACTTCAACGCACAGTCCGCCGTGGAGGCACCGCGCTTTCAGAGCAAACACCTCGTCGCCAGCTTCGACGATCACGCGATGGAACCGAACGTTCTGCTACTTGACGAGCGCATGCCGGAATTCGTCATCGAGGAACTGGCACGGCTGGGCCATTTGGTGGAGTTGCGGAGTCGGCGCAACAGCGGCTCGGCACCGACGACGGTCAAGGTCCTCCCGAATGCTGTGATCGAGGCTGGTGCCGACCCCTACGCGAAGCGGTACGCTGCCGGCTGGTAACCTGCACACGAGCTATCTGCGGTATGCCGGTGGTTCCCGCCGCTCGCCCGGCTTCGGTCCGCGGCACGGTGCGTTTCCGCATCTGCCGGATGAACTCGTCGGCCACCGTGCGTTGGTGATCCTTGATCCGTTCGGCCGGTGGCTGATCTGGTCCCCGTCACCGGCGTGGCGACCGCAGCCAGCCTCCGCGCGGAGGCTGGCCTACCTCTTCGCCGGTGGTGCAGTCGACAAGGAACTCGGGTCCGGCGGGCATATCTCCGGACTGGCGCCCGACGCTTCGGACCGCAACGGGACCGCCGGGCCGGGTTCCATCGGGATCGATGGGTCGTGGTGCTCCGGAAGCAGCTTCTCGCCGGCCAGGAGCCCGCGCTTCCGGGCCGTCCCGGCGATGCGCAGGATCTCCTCGTCCTCGCTGCCGGGCGGAGGCGGCTCCTCGTCGCCGTAGGGACGATCCAGGGAGGCATCAAGCTCCTCCTGGGTCCAGGGTTGGGGCTCGTCCGGATCGACCACCGCCCCGAACTGGCGGGCCAGTTCCTCCGAGCAGCGGACCGAGTGCCCCAGATGCAGGGCCCGGTCTGCCTCCTCGACAGTGGTGCATTCGACGATGGTGCGCCTGTACTTCACAGCCTGATCATAGCGCTACCGCGACGGCCCCTGCATCCGGTCCCGGAACGGCCTGTCCCGGCTCTGCTCCCGGCTGCGGGGCCAGACCGGCATGCGCTCGCACGGCAGCGTGGCCACGCAGTCGCAGATCGTCTGCGCCTCGAGCGTCGCCGTCACGATCTCCAGTGGCCGGGCCCGGAGGATCCAGCCCCAGACTGGCCGGTAGCCCGCGTGCGTGCCACGCCATCATGTCCAGCGAGACCTTGCCCCTGGTCGGCAGGCTGCTCGGCCACCGGCGTCATCGTACGAAGGCAGGCTACACCCGCCTCGACGATACCCATCTCGGCGAGGTGGCGGAGAGGGTTGGGAACATCATCGCGCAAGCGATGGTCACAACGGATCAATAGGACCGCCCCGAATTTCTTGCTGCTCGTTGACCTGTAATTCCCAGAACTCTCCCAGCGCTTTCCTGTTGCCAAAATGGCGCCAAAGCACCTCATCGCCGATTACCCGTGCCAGCGCCTTGTGCGCGACGCGCCGGAGTTTAAGAATCCCAACCTGTTCAACGCGGGTCTATCATCTCGCTGCCCGGATCATGGCCGGCGCCTGAGGTAACAACCGGACGCGCTGGAAGGCGGACATACTCCCGGCCGGACTTTTCCTGCATTGTCCGGATGTCCTGGAAGATGGCCGCCATGTCATGGCCGAAGCGGGCCGCATGCGCATCCCGTATCGCCCACACTTCGGAAATGATCGGATCAGTCGAGGTCTTTCTCATGGTCCGTCTCCATCAGTTCGTTCGGCGTGCAGATCACCGGCGGTTCGCAACTTGCCCCCCGGCAAACCTGTTCGATCTTGGCGCGCATTGCGGCATTGGCTATATGCCGGAAGTTCCACGTCACCAGAAAATCGATGCCATTGGCAGCAGCGATGGCGATATGTGCTGCATCGTCGGCGGCCTGCCGTGGCACAGCGCCGACTGCGATAAGGGAATGCGCGAGATTCTCCGCCTCCGGTGTCGCATCGAGAAACGCGACGGATTCGAGCGCCTCCAGCCGACTGCGTGCAGCCTCAGAATCGCCCGCTCCGGCTTCGGCGACGACAAGGGCGGACGCAACAAGTTCGAACCGGTCACGAGCGTCGCGCCACCACTCCCTGGTGATCTCCTGATATGCCGCGATGACCATATTCCGCGACGGTCGTGCGGTAAGGTAGCTCACGACCGATGTCTCAATATACGCTGTGGGTCGCATCGCGATGGACTCACGGTCCGCCGGGGTCGGCTTGCCCGCGGCCGGCCCGGGCAAGCAGCAGGATCGAAGCGATCCGCCTCGCCGTATCGGCAAAGTGCTGCACTTCCCCGGGCAACAGGGGGCGGCCGAGGACGGGGCGTTCGCGGTAAGACAGCCATTTCTTGAGCACTTGGTAGCCGCCCAGGCTGTAGGTCCACACGGCGGTGGGGACGTTGCGCCAGAACGCTTGGCCGTTGAGGTGGATGTCGAATGTCGTGGCGCCGAGGGTGGGCAGGGAGTCGCCCATGGCGGCACGTTCGGTGGGGGTATAGGCGCGCTTGACGGCGCGGCCCGAGCCAGACATCACGGCGTCGCCCTTGCCGTAGTGGCCCCAGCCCGCCGTCACCGCGAAGTCATCGCCCGCCATGTTGCGCCCGCCCGTGGTGGCGGGGACGGCAAGGGTGGCGAACTCCGAGCGAAAGGGTGCCTGCATTATGCCGGGAACAGGGGGATCGGGATCGAGCAGCGCGGCGAGTTCGCGCCCGCGCGCCGCCGACCGGGCGAGTTCCTCCGCCGCCCCGGCCGCCTTGCCGTCCGGCCAGCCCGGCAGCGGGATACGCGGCCAAGCCATGCGTAAAACTCCAGCGTTGGCCTCGCGCCAAGCGGGATCGTGCAGCGTGGCGAGGACATGGTGGAACAGGTCTTGCACGCCGAGGCCGAGGCGCTGAAGATAGCGTTGCGCAGTAGCCGATAGATTGGCCTGCCGCCCACAGGCTGCATTATTGCCCGTAATGTCGCGGCGAAGATAAACAGGGAAGTAGCTGGAAAGCCCGTTGCCGAAGTTGTCAGCCATACACCGAACCAAGGTTCCACGCGAGGAGTCTTCCTTCGCTTCGCGTCTGCGAGCCTCGATCCACACATTCCCCTCAAACACATGCGGCCGGTAGCTGGGGCGCTTTTCGTCCAAGAGCTTCGTGTCCTTCTCCCAGTAAAGCCAACGGATATCGAAAGGTCGGTAGGCAAAGCGGATGAAACCGTCTTCGTCCGGGCCGCCGCGTTTCAGCAGTTCATCGCGAACCGCACGGGCATCGAACCGCGCTGTGGATTTCATGGCTCCCGGATAGCGCCGGCCAATCTCTTCATGGCTCAAGCCGGCGTCGAAGTAGTCCGCAATCCGCTTCCGCAGCCGTTCGGGATCAACGTCGACGAGAAAGCTGTCGCGGCTGGTCTTGACGCCGGGAAAGGATACCGGGAACAGATCGGGCAGAGACGGCCAGTCGGTCCAGTCGGCGCTGACCGCCGTTCGCACGAAGGGCAGCCCGAGCGGTAACACCGGCTTGATTTCCTTGTAGAGCGCTTCCGGGGCCTCTTCCGCGGTTTCGACCAGTTCCGTGCGCTTGGCCTGCCCCCACAGATGCCGGAAGCCGACTGCACTGGTCGCCTCGTGCTCCGCCTTGCGCACCAGCGTTGTTATCGCCGTTCCGACCTGGATGCCGACCGGATTGCTCTCGGTGGAGAAGATGCTGGGATCGGGCGAGCCGTCCGGCGCAACCTTGCCGGTCTTGTACTTGTCGCCGTTCAGGCAGTCGATGCGCACCGCGTCGAACGCCTCCAGATAGCGCTCCCGCATCCCGGTGAAGGAGAGGCCGTCGAGCCACGAATAGTTGGAGATGAAGCAGACCACGCCCTGACCGGTCTTCTCCGCGATGCGCCGCTCCGCCATGCGGAAGAAGCGCACGTATAGGTCGTTCAGCCCCTGCCCCTCAGGCCGACGCACACGCTGCGTCTTCCGGTAGGCTCCGGAGAGTTCCCGCTCCTCGTCCACTGCCATGCCGGCAAAGCCGTTGTAGGGCGGGTTGCCGAGGATGACGAGGATCGGCGTGCACTGTTTCACCCGCTCCGCCCGGTCTCGCTCCTCCTCCAGCTCCGGGAACGGCAGCGGCTTGGTCGTGCGCGGCTCCCAGCCGGTGAGCGCGTTGGTCAGGAACACCCCGACGCGCTCGCTTTTGTCGGCGAGCGGCGCGTCGAGTTCCTGCATGGTGAGCCCGACCTGGAGATGAGCGACGACGAAGGGCGCGGGCATGATCTCGAAGCCGAACACGCGCTGCGCCGCCGCCCGCTTCACCCGCGCCCCGGCGAGCGCGCCCAGGCCTTGGCCTTCGAGGTTGGCCGCGATCCTCCGCAGTACCTCCGCCAGGTAGGCCCCGGTACCGCAGCACGGGTCGAGCACATAGACGTTCTCCGCCGCCAACCCGTCGGCGATGCCGAGATCGTCCTTCAGCACCCGGTCCACCCGCGCCACCATGTAGCGCACCACCTCTGTCGGCGTGTACCAGACACCGAGCTGTTTCCTGAGCACCGGGTCGAAGGCTTCGAGGAACGGCTCGTAGAAATAAGGCACCGCCTCGCCCTCGCCGAAGCGGGCGAAGAAGGCAGCGCGGTCCACGCGGTCGAGCGCCGCCGCCGTCCAGTCCAGCGCCTCGACGAGGCCCAGCGGTTGCAGGCGGCCGGGGTCCGACAGTTGCAGGAACAGCGCCCGCAGCACCGGCGCGCGCAGGTGCCAGACCGAAGTGCGCCAGTCGAACCGGCCTGTCGGCGGCGGCATCTGCCGAGACCACAGCACCCAAGCGGAGAAGATGCCGTAGAACAGCGTCTGCACCAGCGTCGACCGGAAGAAGCGCGCGCCGCGTTCGCCCTCGAAGCGTACGCCAAGCGCTTCCTCCAGCGCCGAACGCACCGCCGCAAGCGATGGCGTGTCCCCCGCCGCCTCGACCCGTGCGAGGCCGTCGCGGGCGTAGGACGCAAGCAGCCACGCCAGATCCTTCGGTTCGGCCAGCATGGCGCGGTGCGACAGCGCGCGGCCGAGATAATCGCCCAAGGCGGTATTGGTCTCGTGGGCGAAGGCGCGGGGCTTCCTGATCCTGCGCCGGAAGTCGTCCGCGCTCTCCGCCAGCCGCAAGGTCTCGAGTTTCACCGGCCGGCCAGCGGCGTCCTCGCCCAGCAACACGAAGTCGCGCAGGTTGGTCACCAGCACCAGTCGATAGCGGCCCCAATAGCGGCTGACCTGGTCGCCCGAGGCCGTCAGCCACGCATCGTCGGCGAGCGGTTTCACCTCGACGACCCCGCACTCCGGCAACTGGCCCTCGCGCGCGCGGCCCCTCTGCATCTGGCGCGCCGAATAGAGCGCGAAGTCGGGATGCCCCGCACCCTGGTCGGCAGGCTCCTGAACGCAGTGCACCTTCGGCCTGAGCGCCGCACCGACGGCATTCAGCAGTCCGTAGAGCGGACCGTAACTCGACCGCTCGCCGGTCGCACCGCCCGAGGCGTACACCCGACCGAGATCCGCGAAATATGTTTCCGTCGCCACCGTCAGTTTCTTGTTCGTTTCTGCCATGCTGTCTGTTGTCGCCGAGGACGGAGCGATATACAACCACCCCGACAACGAGAAGTCGCTCACACGATACGGCGTAATGTACCAACGGCGTCGGTTCAGAACCCCATGAGCCCATTTTCAGGTACAGATAGAGTCGATGCGGGTTGGCTGGGATACAAGATTGTCCCGGGCGAAGCCCCGCAAAGCGCGCCGCGCCCGAACGACGACGGCTCTGCTCTCCGTCTCGGCTCTGCTTCGCAAGACCACGCAAGCCAGCCGCACCGAACCCGGATCGGTCTTGCAGGCTGCACCCTGCGGCAGCGGCTACTCGGTGGGGCTGCCGCCAGCTCGTTATCGAACCTCGCCTGTACCGTCGTCAAGTGTGGGAATCCAGTCGCGATCCCCTGCTGTCGAAGTGACGGGCGAGGCCCTGACGATACGATATCTGGATGCTTGACGCAAGTGATCTTGATCGTCGCAACTTCGTGCGTCTCGGCGGTGCCGCGCTGCCGCTTGCCCTGTCCGGTTGCCCGAACCGGGCGTCAGAGGCGACCGGTGAGCGACCGAACATCGTCATCATCATGTCCGACGACATGGGCTATTCGGATCTCGGCTGCTACGGCGGAGAAATCGAGACCCCCAACCTCGACCGGCTGGCAGAGCAGGGCGTCCGTTTCACCCGCTATTACACCAACAACATGTGCGTACCGACCCGCGCGTCGCTACTCAGCGGCTGCTACACGACAAAAGCGATCAACTCCGAAGGCGCGATCTCGGAGAGTGTCGTCACCGCTGCCGAGGCGCTGCAATCGGCAGGCTACTCGACATACATCAGTGGGAAATGGCACCTCGCCAACGACGGCCGAATCGAGAGCCTTCCCCTGCAGCGGGGCTTCGATCGCTTCTTCGGAACAACGCTCGGCGCGGGCAGTTTCTGGACGCCGGCGACCCTCATGGTCGACAACGACCCGGCCGAGCACCTGTATCTCGATCCCGGGTTCTATTACACCGATGCCATCACGAATCACGCTCTGGAGTACATGCGCGACGGAATCCGGCAGGACCGTCCGTTCTTCTTGTACGTCGCCTATACCACCGCCCACTGGCCGTTGCATGCGTTCGAGGACGACATCGCCCGGTACGGCGGACGCTACCAGGACGGATGGGATGCGCTTCGGATCGAGCGTCATGCCCGCATGAAGGAGTTGGGCACGATCAATCCCGACTGGGCGCTGTCGACCAGGAATCCGAACGTCCCCGCCTGGCAGGACGAGCCCCACCAAGCCTGGCAGCAGCGCCGGATGGAAGTCTATGCGGCACAGATCACCAGCATGGATCGCGGTATCGGCAGGCTGCTGGACCAACTGGAAGAAGCCGGTGCATCCAGGAACACACTGGTCCTGTTCCAGATCGACAATGGCGGATGCCATGTCGAGTACACCACGGACAGGAAGGGACCTTACCTGCCCGAACGGACCAGAGACGGCCGACCGGTCATTCCGGGCAATGTGCCGGACGTCATGCCCGGGCCCGAGGACACCTACCAGAGTTACGGCCACGGCTGGGCGAACGCCTCCAACACGCCCTTCCGGCTTTACAAGCAGCACGACCACGAAGGAGGCATCAACGTCCCGCTCATTGCACGCTGGCCGGCCGCCATCACGGGTGCCGGCAACCTCGCGGGTCAGCTGGCCCACGTGATCGACATCATGCCTACGGTGCTGGAGGCCGCTGGCGTCGACCACCCTGCCGACAGCCACGACGGGAGCGTCTATCCGATGGACGGTACCAGCCTCCTGCCCGTTCTCAAGGGCGGCAGCCGCATTCCCCCTGCGGCACTCTACTGGCGGTGGAGCCGGGGCCGGGCCGTTCGGCAGGGACGCTGGAAACTGGTTTCGCTCAAGGATCGGCCATGGGAACTCTACGACATCGAGGCCGATGGTACGGAACTGCATGACCGAGCTGGTGAAATGCCACACCGGGTCGCCGAAATGGAGCGGCTCTGGATGGCTTGGCACAGCGGCCCGCCACCCCTGTCCTGAGCGCAGGTCGGAAGCGATACCATAGGTGCAGGGACGAGTTGTCCCCGCTTACGGGTCCGCTCCGGTCCTTTTTCCAGTCGACTTGCCCGGTACTCCGGGACTTGGGGCGCATCGTCATGTCAAACCTCGCAGTACTGGGGCTCCAATGGGGCGACGAGGGCAAGGGCAAGCTCATTGATCTGGTAGCGCGCCACTACGACATCGTTGTCCGCTGCCAAGGCGGCAACAATGCCGGCCACACCGTGCAGGTCGGCGACAGTGTCTACAAGCTGTCCCTCGTCCCGAGCGGCATTCTCTGGCCGGGCAAGACGGCGGTGGTCGGCAATGGTGTGGTGATCGATCCCGAGGCGATGCTGTCGGAAATCGAGAGCCTTCGCAAAGGTGGCGTTCGGGTCGACGACAACCTGCTCATCAGCAATCGGGCTCACGTCGTGTTCCCGTACCACCGCCTGATGGAGCAATCATCCGAACGCACACCCGGAAAACGCCGGATCGGGACGACCTCCCGCGGTATTGGCCCCTGCTACGAGGACAAGGTCGCTCGCCGGGGAATTCGGATGGCGGAGATGCTGGTCCCGGACCATTTCGCCAGCCGGTTCCGGGCCATCGCGACCGAGAAGTTGAAGGTCGCCGAAGCGCTGGGCATCGGCGCACCTTGGGATATCGAAACCGCCCTGGAACGCCACCAGCAGTGCGCCGAACAGTTACGGCCCTTCGTCACGGATACCGCCAGATTCCTGAACAACGCGGCTCGTGAAGGCCGAAGGCTCCTCTTCGAGGGTGCCCAAGCGACAATGCTCGACATTGACTTCGGCACATACCCGTACCTTACGTCGTCCAACGCCACGGCGGGCGGGCTGTGCACGGGATCCGGCGTCTCTCCGAGGCTGATCCATGAGATCGTTGGCGTCGCCAAGGCCTATGCGACGCGCGTCGGCGAAGGCCCGTTTGCAACCGAGCTGGAGGGGGCTGCCGGTGACGCACTGCGACAGGCAGGAGGCGAGTACGGCACGGTCACAGGTCGGCCGAGACGGTGCGGATGGTTCGACATTCCCCTGCTCCGGTATGCCCATGCCATCAATCACCTCTCGTCGCTCTTCATCACGAAGCTGGATGTTCTGGACGATCTCCTGACGATACCGGTCTGCACCGGTTACCGGTACAAGGGATCGCCTCTGGACTGGATGCCCGCCATCGCCGAGGAGTACGAGCAGGTCGAGCCCATCTACGAGGAATTGCCCGGCTGGAACTGTCGCACAAGAGGGATCACGTCATTCGAGAAGCTCCCGCAGAAGGCGAAGGATTATGTCGCGTTCCTGGAAGATCAGCTTGGCGTCGAAATCGGGGGAGTCTCGACCGGCCCGGAACGCGACGAGACTATCGTCAGGGAAGGAACCGTGCTCGAACGGCTAACCTGCACTTCGAGAGGTTGAGTGCGAGCAGACCGGCGTTCCCGAACCAGCGAGCATCAGGACTTGGCACGGCCCAACCGCAGAGCAGGAACGTGCTGCTTTCTCGACCCTTGGATCATGATGTGCTTCCGTCGACAATAGCGACAGGATCTGATCGCAAGCCCAGAGGCACTGGTCGCTTCCGAGGCCAGCGATCCCGTATCGAGATCGATCGGACGGAATGGCCGGCACCAGGAATCGCCCAGGAGAAAACGAAGCGATGAATGAAGCCACCGGACAGGAATCGCTCGAACTCCAGGTGGCGAACTTCGGGCCAATCGTTCAGGCGAACGTCAAACTGCGTCCACTGACTGTATTCGTCGGTCCGAGCAATACGGGAAAATCCTATCTGGCGATCCTCATCTACGCACTGCACCGCATCTTCAGCGGAGATGCATACCTGGTGAGCAGGCGGTCACATCGAGAACTCCCTTCCCTGTTGGGCCTGGGTGGTCCACGCCCCCGCAGTCTCTCGGAAGAGGTCGACAGCGCCGTGCGCCATGTCGCAAGTTCTCTCGCCTACACATCGGAATCGTCGGGGCAGGCCAGCATCGTGCTACCACAGGCGGCCGCCGACTCGCTCAGTGCCGTGTTCAAGAAACTGGCAGTCGCACCGTCCCGGGAAATCGCCCGATGCTTCGGAGTCCATGAACTTGGCCCACTGATTCGCGAGGGAACAGCAAACGAGTCGAGCATCGTAATGCGACGGCGCCTCGGCAGTCGTTCAGACATCGCGGAGCAGAGGGTTTCGCTCGATCGAAAACGCGGACTCAGCGATTTCAGCATAGCCGTTCCCGCAGGGGTGCCGATCCCGATCGATCTCGATGCTGACGGCGAAAGGGGCCAGAGATTTCGCGGACTCATAAGTAGCTTGAAAGAAGACGACCAATATGCCGCGATCCGGTTCAACTTGCTGGTCAGAGAGTTTCTGCAATCACTCTACGAGATGATGCTGCCATCGCTAATCAGGCCCTTGCAGATGCCGGCATTCTACTTGCCGGCAGACCGGACTGGCATCATGCACGCGCACAGCGTCGTGGTGAACGCCTTGATTGCCAGTGCGCCGTCCGCGGGCCTGCACCCAGCCACCCGCACACCGATGCTGTCCGGGGTGCTGGCGGATTTCCTCGAACAGATCATCGCCATCGATCCGGTCGGACATTCACCCCGGAGGCTCGAACAGGAAATCGGCAAGGATATCGAGAAGAACATTCTTGGTGGCTCGGTGAATATCGGTCGATCAACCCATATCAATTACCCGCACTTCGCCTATCGGCCACGCGGCTGGAAGCGAGACATCGGACTGGCGAACGCGTCGTCGATGGTGTCGGAGCTTGCCCCCGTGGTGCTGTATCTTCGCCACGTGCTGACACCCAACAGTGTTCTGATCGTCGAAGAGCCGGAATCACACCTGCACCCGGCCATGCAAGTGGAGTTGACACGCCAACTGGCCTCGTGTGCCAAGGCGGGCGTGCGGATCATCGTCACCACACACAGCGAGTGGCTACTCGAAGAACTGGGCAACATCGTACGGCGGTCGGAGCTTCCCGAGACTGAGCGTGGTGACGACATCGCACTACGACCCGATCAGGTCGGCGTATGGCTGTTCAAACCGAAGCAGCGCCCGAGAGGATCGATCACCAAGGAAATACGCCTTGACGACGCAGGATTCTACCCCTCTGATTTCGATGAAGTCGCATTTGCTCTGCACAATGAGTGGGCCGCCATCTCCAGTCGCATCGAGGCCGACTCATGACGGCCCTCCTGAATGCAGTCCGTAAGAAGATCGACAAGCACTGTCTCGTAAAGGGCGGACTGAAGAAGGAAGGATGCAGGGTTTTGATGACCGATACACCTAGTCCAAGGCTGGTCATCGATTTCGACAAGCCGGGTTCGCCGTTGCCGAATATCGAAACACGTCCTGACTATCTCCTGATCGCCGAGAGCAAGGATGCGCACGGCTTGGTCGCAGTCCTTGAGCTGAAGCGCAGCAACCTCAAGATGGATCGTACTGCCCAGCAACTGCAGGCTGGTGCTTCGGCTGCTGAAAAGCTTGTCCGGCCAAGCGAGAAACTCCGATTTCGGCCCGTTGCCGTCTCCTCCAGCGTGGGGAAACACCGGCGCAACAAGCTCAGGAGGGAGTCCATCACGATTATGTTCCACGGGCAGAAGGAGCACATCCACTTGATGAAGTGTGGCGACAAGCTGACGGAAGATATGTTTGGTTGACGACCCGTAGCGCACGATGAGCATCGAAGTGGAACGAGGAGGATACCCTCTGTCTCGGACCCACCAAACGGTGACATTCACGGCCTGTGGAGCGGAAACGCAACCGTAGCGCATTCGCTCCCGAATGTCTCCCGCGGTCCAGCAGCAACTGTGTCGGCCGGAAGCGGACAGTCAGCCGATGGTCTCATCAAGGATCAGTCGCCCGATGGTCCTGTCGTGCCAAGCCCGTGTGTACGCTTCTCTCAGCGTCGATCCTGCCCTATGGCCGACATCGCCCAGTAGCCGTTCCAACGGCATCAGGCGCTCGCGGAATCCAAGCCGGATCCCGCAACGCAGGCTAGCGATGTCCGGTCCGCACAACAGCCAGTCGTCGTCCCTACGAACCGCGTGCGCCCAGAGTGATTCTTCTCCACGGTCCAGAGCAATATCGCTTACCCGGTCGACCAATGCAGCCCGCGCCCGCACATGGACGTCATGAACCGCAGACAGAGATTCCCGCAACGCGGTCTCACCGATTCGTTGCTCCGGTCGCCGCCACTGACTGCCCGCCTGCGTTTCCTTCACGCAGTCTTCGGTGGTTTCGACCGCATAGCCACCCACCAGCGCCCGCCACGAACCACTGCGATGACACTCGATGATGACGTTCGTGTCGACGAGCACGGCCCCGTGGTGTCGCGGCATCGCACGTCACAGTTCCACGGGCAGTTCAACGCCATGGGGTGCGAACAGGTCCGTTAGCTCATCCACTGCCCGATCCAGCAGCCCGGCAACGCGCCGCATTGAGACATGGCCTCCCTTGATGGCGAGACTGAGAACCTCCACGAAGGGCTTCGAATACAGGGCGGGCATAGCACCCGTGGCGACTCGCCTGCCGTTGTTGCACAAGGCCGGCTCGGCTAGGGATCGCGCCACGGAGTGTCGCAGATGACCGAGCGCGACCAGTCGCCAGCGCAGGGCTGAAGAAGGCACGTGAAGCTCATCTGCAACTGCGTTCAGTTGCGTGATCAACCGGTCCTCTCCAAGAGTTCCCCAGTCTCCGCGCCGGTCGAGCGTCGCCGCCGGCATCAGCACCGCTGCCGCGAAATTGTTCGCGAGCTGCTCCGCCCGGTTCCCGCCAGTCTCCAGCACCTCTTCGCAGTGCTTCGGCGGCAACGTGTCCCACGTCAGGATGTGAAACAGCTCGTGTGCAAGGTCGAAATTGCGCCGACCCTCGACCCCACGCCGTGCGATCAGGACCGAGTCCAGTTCGGGTAGGCGGCAAGCCGCCCCGGAAACGCCCTCGTCGGCATCCACCATGAGAACCAGAATGCCGAGTTTCCGTTCCATCACCTCGACCAGACCCGTTGCCGGTATGTCGCCGAGACCGAATTCGGCCACGAACCGTGAGCCCTCCCGCATCGCGTCCTCGAACCGCGAATGGCGGGTGAGGCACATGGCCCGGCGCATGAGGGGGAGTTCGCGCCCGACCCGTGGTGCCAGCGCACGATACGCCGCGACCAGGCAGCCGAAATCATGTTCATGTTTGCCGAGCTGTTCAGGTCCGACACCCTTCTGACGCCATGAGAAGCGGCCCTCGCCAACGAGCCGAAACGGGTCGGTGAAATAGTCGAGCGCTACGTCCAGCTTCTCGACTGCCAGCACCAGTTCGTCCGCTGTTACACGACGCACACCATTCTCGATGGCCGAGACAGTCTGTCGGTCTTTGAAGCCGAGCAGCCGTGCAAGGTCGTCCTGGGAGAGATTGTGCTCAGCGCGGAGAGCCTTGAGTCGAGTCCCGATGAACTGCGTAGCCATAATGACATCCAGGACCACATGATGAACTGTGATCGGATATTCGCAAGAATATCATGCATTATGGAATTTGCAAGGACTCACTTCCGGCCGGTCGTTCGGGAGGATGTCTCCAGCCCCGTTTTCAACACGGGCCGTGAAAGGTCGACTGCGTGGCTTCCGGATATCCGTGCCCAGGTCCAACTGTCCCACCGCCTTCCCAGGTCCCGGGGTAGAGAGAAGCTCGCCAGTGGTTGCAGGCAATCGTTCGTGTTGCGTCGCTGTTCGGTCGGCAGCCACCATGACCCAGCGAAGAGAGTGGCTGAACTCTGCATCAAACGAAGAGAAACCGGCATTGCGCTGTTGCGAAGCCGAGTGCGATCAGGGTGGCAGGCAGTCTCACCGGGCTTCGGCAGACCTGTCTTTCCGTCGCCAGCGATCGGCGATGTCGTCCGGTGATGGTGCTCTGTCGCGACTCGTGGCGACGGCTGGCATCACGCCACTGGGAGACGAGACCGACCGGAAGCGGGGCGCCAGACGCCACTCCTGCCATTGAGAAGGCCACGCAGTGAGCGGCACCGGACGGCACGCACCAAGTGGTCTGCAAGCCCGACTGGGACCGACCCGTGCAATGCCGCGCAGCGTGACCGCCAGGGCCACCTGCAAGAAAGGAGTCGCTTCGTCGCGCGGCCGTGCCGCCAGTCGCTCGTGCCGGACTAGTGTTCTGTCATTCCGTGATTTTGGGATAGACGGACTTGAGCTTGCAGCGGGCATCGTCCACGGTCAGGTGCCAGTTCCCGCCATGCTGGCGCTCATTGACGCATGCCATGATGCTCGCCGACCACGACCGTGTCGATCCTCAGGATTGCGAGTGACGGAACACTACAGCGGAGCCGATGTGATCCACGACGGCAGAGTCCGGCAGTCAGGGGCGTGGACACCCCTCGCGCCGGACCGAGGCGAAGTCCGACCTGGATTCCGTCGAGGCTGCCGACCGGTTCTGCGACGAGGTTCGCGACAAGGAGTTCTCGAAGCGAACGATGGCTGATCCCGGGAGCGAGATCCGACCGGGACTGTCGCGGATCACCTCACCAGCCGGAGACAGCCCCGATGCAGGGCAACGCTCTGCTCGTTCGCCACACGAATCCTGTTGGAGAGTGCTGGAATCCACAGACACAGCCTCACGAGCCGAACCCGGACCCCGACCTTCGTTCTGCCCGGAGCGCCTTCCAGCAGCTCCGGGGCCGACGCCTCGAGGCTGCATCCGACCGGATCCACCGAGACTCCGTTCCTGCCGTTCGACAGGTGGCGGGGGCCTCACGGGGCGCACCCTCGTGCGCCGATCGTGGAGCATCGTCGCTACCTCACCGCTGTACCCGAGGTTCACCCGAGGAGAAGCCGCTTGGCACCAGGCCAGGGTAGTTGGTACCGACCGATGGAGTGCCCTTCAGGAAACGTGCCCGTGGGTCGTATCTCGTGTGCGACACACGGTGATATGGCAATGACACAGCCTCTCGCGGTCCCTGCGAAACACAAAGCGCTGCTATCACTTCTTACACCACAACCGCGAACCCGCGGAGCGTGAGAGTGCCGTTCGGTTGCACAGGAAGACCTGTGGTCCGTTGCCGGGCGCACGGAGACCGGTGCGAAGGGCCGGTCTCGGGAACGACGTATGTGGGGGTCAGGCTGCGCTACGGCGTGAGCAAGCGGGCGCCGTCTCGTCCCTCTCCCGCCCCTAGCTGGAGAGGCGGACGAAGATGCCGATGGCCGCGACAGCCGCGCCGATCAACCACATGAGCATGCGTAGCCGGGAATCCACTGCCGAGGAAATGGCATCCAGTTTCGTGTTATGGGCGTCCAGCTTGGCGTTCTGGGCATCCAGCCTGGTGTTCTGGGCATCCAGTTTGGACTCGAATCGGGCGATGAGGTTGGCGGCAGCCATGTTGTCTACCTCCTGAACAAAAGTGTACGCCTGCTCGTCGTCAAGACCCAGTCCGCGGAGCAGGAGGAAGAGACGTTTGGCGTCGGGCGCGGGAACTGATGTCGGTTCGGGCAAGTCAGTCATGCGACTTCCACTATTCCCAGTATAGGAACTGGACTACTGTTCTGTCATTCCGTGATTTCCGGATAGACGGACTTGAGCTTGCAGCGGGCATCGTCCACGGTCATGTGCCAGTTCCCGCCACGCTGGCGCTCATTGACGCATGCCATGATGCTCGCCGACCACGACCGTGTCGATCCTCAGGATTGCGAGTGACGGAACACTACAGCGGAGCCGAGGTGATCCACGATGGCAGAGTCCAGCAGTCAGGGGCGTGGGCACCCCTCGCGCCGGACCGAGGCGAAGTCCGACCGGGATTCCGTCGAGGCTGCCGACCGGTTCTGCGACGAGGTTCGCGGCAAGGAGTTCTCGAAGCGAACGATGGCTGATCCCGGGAGCGAGATCCGGCCGGGACCGTCGCGGATCACCTCACCAGCCGGAGACAGCCCCGATGCAGGGCAACGCTCTGCTCGTTCGCCACACGAATCCTGCTGGAGAGTGCTGGAATCCACAGACACAGCCTCACGAGCCGAACCCGGATCCTGACCTTCATTCTGCCCGGAGCGCCTTCCAGCAGCTCCGGGGCCGACGCCTCGAGGCTGCATCCGACCGGATCCACCGAGACTCCGTTCCTGCCGTTCGACAGGTGGCGGGGGCCTCACGGGGCGCACCCTCGTGCGCCGATCGTGGAGCATCGTCGCTACCCCACCGCTGTACCCGAGGTGTACCCGAGAAGAAGCCGCTTGGCGCCAGGCCAGGGTAGTTGGTACCGACCGATGGAGTGCCCTTCAGGAAACGTGCCCGTGGGTCGTATCTCGTGTGCGACACACGGTGATATCGCAATGGCACAGCCTCTCGCGGTCCCTGCGAAACACAAAGCGCTGCTAGCACTTCTTGACCCACAACCGCGAACCCGCGGAGCGTGAGAGTGCCGTTCGGCTGCACAGGAAGACCTGTGGTCGGTTGCCGGGCGCATGGAGACCGGTGCGAAGGGCCGGTCTCGGGAACGACGTATGTGGGGGTCAGGCTGCGCTACGGCGTGAGGAAGCGGGCGCCGTCTCGTCCCTCTCCCGCCCCTAGCTGGAGAGGCGGACGAAGATGCCGATGGCCGCGACAGCCGCGCCGATCAACCACATGAGCATGCGTAGCCGGGAATCCACTGCCGAGGAAATGGCATCCAGTTTCGTGTTATGGGCGTCCAGCTTGGACTCGAATCGGGTGCTCTGGGCATCCAGCTTGGTGTTCTGGGCATCCAGTTTGGTGTTCTGGGCATCCAGTTTGGACTCGAATCGGGCGATGAGGTTGGCGGCAGCCATGTTGTCTACCTCCTGAACAAAAGTGTACGCCTGCTCGTCGTCAAGACCCAGTCCGCGCAGCAGGAGGAAGAGACGTTTGGCGTCGGGCGCGGGAACTGACGTCGGTTCGGGCAAGTCAGTCATGCGACTTCCAGTATTCCCAGTATAGGAACTGGACTACTGTTCTGTCATTCCGTGATTTCGGGATGGACGGACTTGAGCTTGCAGCGGGCACCGTCCACGGTCATGTGCCGTTTCACGCCCCGCTGGCGCTCATTGACGCATGCCATGCTGTTCGCCGACCACGAACGCGCCCGTGTCGATCCTCAAGACTGCGAGTGACGGAACACTAGTCGCCACTCGTGCCGATGGTCTCGCTCGGCTGCTCGGCAGTCGACGGTGCCACACTGGCGATCTGCACCAGAGCCGGAGCCTTGGGCTCCTTCAGCACTTGCTGGCGATACATCTGCATCAGACGCGCTTCCTCCTCCTTGGAGATCTCGCGCTTCTGTGCGCCATTCACCGCAGCCTCTTCGCCCTGCTGACGTGCCTGCTCCAGCTTCTGGTCCCGCGCAGCGATCTTCTCTTCGCGAGCATTCTGCGGGCCCTCCGACACCTGCGCACCGCGGGCCGCATGCTCGGCGTTGATGTGTAACCGGTCACTGAGGTGGGTGATCTCCTCCACTTTGCGCCCGCCCGCATAGATCTTGTGGCGGCCATGCTCTCCATACCACTGCGAGAGCGTCGCGGTCATGTGCATCTTCTCGATGATGTTGCGCCACCCGATGCCCGTGTTGTAGGCACAGAACGAAATCTCTCCCTCCTGCGTTCCGTACGGGATGACACACATCTCCGTGCGACGGAAGTCGTAGTTGAAGAGATCCTGGAACCACATTCCCGCAACGAACAGGAAGTTCCAGGGGTCGTTGCGACGTGCCGTCCCCTTGCCGTAGTTCTTGCCGCTCAGGGAGAACGACTTGTCGAACTTCTTCAGCAGGTCGAACATCGAGAAGTTCCTCGGCGCCTTCATCGGGTTGTAGTTCTTGAGAAGCGCGAGGGCCATCTGCACGTTCGTCGCGAGCTTTCCACGCCCCGAATCGGTGACGCGGCGGATGTCCTGGATGAACTGCGGGACGTTGATGAACTCCGGCACCGGAGCCATGTCCTTGGTCTGCTTGTTGATCATCAGCGCAGTGCCGACACCGCAGTTCGGGTGGCACCCGCAACTGACCTGGCCCCACTGGGCCTGAGGGCCGTGTGCGAGGTCGGCGGCGTCGACGAAGGAACCCATGACGGAGATCGGGAACCAGTCGCGCGTGGGCTCCGTGATTCCGACCTGCTGCTTGACGTCGTGCGCCAGGTGGCTGAGCGTGTACCGCTGCCGCATGCGGCGCTCATCGGTGATCTCCTCGTCCCGACCGGTGAACGAAACCGGCTGGAAGGAGATGAAGGCGATCCGGCCCGGGTTGTCGCGCGCGAACTGGATGATCGGCCCCACCTCCTCGTTGTTCACGTTGTTCACGAGAGTTGTCACCAGCACGATCTCGATCCCGGCGTTGTGCATGTTCTCGATCGCCTTGATCTTGACGTCGAACAGGTTGCCGATCTTCCGGTGCTGGTTGGGCTCGTTGCCGATCCCGTCGAACTGCAGATACGCATAGCGCATGCCGGCGTCGGCTGCCGCCTCCGCGAATTCCCTGTTCTTGGCGAACTCGATCCCGTTGGTGGCCGCCTGAACCGAGTTGTAGCCGATCTGGCGGCAGTACTGGACGGCCTTGAGGAAGTACGGCGACATCGTCGGCTCACCGCCCGAGAACTGCACCGACATCTGCCGGCGCGGCTTGATCTGGATCGCGTTGTCCAGGATCGTCTTGATCTCTTCCCACTCGAGCTCGTGCACGAAGCCGACCTGGTTGGCGTCCATGAAGCACGGGTCGCACATCATGTTGCAGCGGTTGGTGAGGTCGACGGTCAGCACGGCACCGCGCCCCCACTTCACCGTCGAAGAGCCGTGATTGTGGAGCTCCTCGTCGTTGTGGGCGCGGATGTCCCGACCGGGGAACTGCGACTCGATGTGCTCGAGGAACTTGGCATCGATCGCCATGATGTCCTCGATCTTGCCGTGCAGCGGACATTCCTTGACCATCCAGATCTCGTTGTCGCGCTGTACGATCGTTGCCTTGACCTCACCGACCTTCTCGCTCTTGAGGATCGAGTAGTCGACCTCGCCGTTGAGGATCACCTCGCGCGCTTCACGGACGCACTTCGGGCAGAGCGAATCGGTCTGCCGCGGCCAGCCAAGCGGAGGCTTCGTCTTCTCCCACGACTTGAGCATCGGCTTGTCCGACCACTTCGGCGTAAAGGCGGGATTGGGGTCGCTGCGCGCATCCAGGGCGCGGGCAAGCCGCCAGCCGCCCTTGGCTACACTCGTAAGACCTCGCTCCAGATATTTCACAGGTCGCTGCATCGGATCGTTCTCCCAACTGGAATCTTGTCACGGACCGACTGCCCCCGCACCTGCGCCGGAACAGCCACGTCTGTCAACCATGCAGGCACACCATGCCCGCAGCATTGAATGTAGCCGCGCACCGCAACACCCGCAAGCGGAAATCGGCGAAGCGCGGAAATCGGCGGCTCTATGGCAGTATGGAGAACTGAACGGTGCCCTGATGGGTGCACCTTGGTCAGGATCGGCCGGGAAGCGACATGCGGTGACTCTTGCTGAACTCCGAGCCCATCAAGGCCAAGTCCCGCGAAATCGGGTTCGATCTCGTCGGCATCGCTCCCGCGGAGCCAACCCTCGAATCGGCATTCTATCCGGACTGGCTCGCCAAGGGCTTTCACGGCACCATGGCCTATCTTGAAGGCCGCCGCGGAGACATGCGTGCGGACCCGCGCACACTGCTGCCGTCAGCGCGGTCCGTGATCTGCCTGGGTCTGGTCTACAACACCCCTGTACCGTACTCCACGGAGGTCGACATCGGGGCACGCGGCTGGGTAGCCCGATACGCCTGGGGAAAGGACTATCACGATGTGATCCGGCAGCGCCTCCGGATCCTCGCCGACTGGATCCGGTCGCGATACGGAGAGGGCACCAAGTGCAAGATCTGCGTCGACACCTCGCCACTGCTGGAGCGGGCGTACGCACGACGGGCCGGTCTGGGCTGGATTGGCAAGAACACGTGCCTCATCGACGAGCGTCTTGGATCGTGGGTGTTCCTGGCGGAGATTCTCACCTCGTTGCCACTCGCTCCGGACGACCCTGCCGCGGACCGCTGCGGATCCTGCCGTCGCTGCATCGATGCCTGCCCCACCGACGCACTCGTCGAAGTCGCGGAGGAATCGGGGCCTACGCACGCTCTCGATTCCCGCCTGTGCATCTCGTACTGGACCATCGAGCTGCGCGGGTCGATACCCGAGCAACACCGGCCGGACATCGGGCAGCACCTGTTCGGATGCGACATCTGCCAGGATGTGTGTCCCTGGAACAGCCCCCGGCGGGCCGCGGTGACGGATGATCCGGCGTTCGGTCCCGCCAACGCGCAGCCCGATCTCGACGCACTGGCCCATCTGACCGAAGAGCAGTTCAACGCGAAGTTTGCAGGATCCCCCATTGAGCGGAGCCGCTATGCGGGTTTCCTGAGGAACGTTGCGGTAGCGATGGGCAACAGCAGCAATCCGGCTTTCCGGCCCGCGGTGGAGCGTCTTGCCCGATTCCCCGAACCCTTGGTTCGAGAGCATGCCCTCTGGGCGCTCGAGCGTCTGGCCCGACAGGGGACCCCTCCCGAGCGGAACGAACATGGAACCGGTGCCGAGAACAATGGGTCGGCCCCCCTCCGCACACCGGATTCCGCAGAGGAACAACGACGATAGAGAAGAGCCCTGGAGGGGGAGCGCGTTCACGACCCGCTCGTGGGAACACCGCATGCGGCCCGGACCGCCCGAATCGACGGGACTTGCGACGAGCCTCTATCGAAACGCACCCCACCATGGGGCCACAGCCGGGCCCACGTGGGCCCGATGAGTGGTCCTCGTGGTGAGTCCCCTTCCGCTGCTAGTGTTCCGTCAAGGTATGGGTTTCTGGTGGATGAACTTGCGCTGGCAGCGGGCGTCGGCAATCGTGATGCGCGCGTTCACGCCTCGTCGACACCCGGTCGCTCCGGTCCCCGACCCGCCGACCCCGTCCGATCATTCCGACCGCATTTGGCCTCACGCTCCCCGCAGGGGCGGCCCGTGTCTGTCCAGCATCAACCTGCCTGCCTTGCTGGGGGTCGGGCGGCCCACCACCAGAGCCAACCACCAGAGTCGACACCCCCTTGCCCACCATCCAACTCGATGCGCTGTGCCTCCCTTGTGGCCTGTGTCCGGCAGGCCGCCTGCCTCTCGCAGAACAGGAGGATCGTAGCCGTACCGCATGGCTCCTGTTCCCGGTGTTGCGTCAACCGCGGATCTCTGGGTGGAAGGACTGCAGTCCGCGGCGGGCATCGAGACCTGCCGTTTGCCAGTGGACAGACGGTTTGGCCGTCCTGCTCTCGTGAACGGACCTGTGCTACCCTGCGTTCGATGGATGCACAGTGGGTTGGTGTTGCCCTGACGGCGATCGCCGTTGTGGTGTCTCTTGCGGTCTTCATTCGTTCTGGCTCCACCCAGCTTCGCGGGGAGTTTCGCAGCGAGATGCAGAGCTTTCGTCAGGAGCAGCGCGAGGAAGTTCGAGCTCTTGCCGCACAGCAGCGCGAGGACCATCGGGAACTGTCCGACAAACTGACGGCACTTGCCGCACGGCAACGCGAGGACCATCGGGAACTGTCCGACAAACTGACGGCGTTGGCCGAGCGGACTACGCGCATCGAAGAGGCATTGGTGCCGCGGTCGACCCCGATACTGCGGACAGCGGCGCAATCGCTTCCCCCGACCGAGTAACGGTGGTCCGAGTCCCCGACCGGCCGATCCTGGGCGTGGTGTTACGAATCCCGGAGTTGTGCCACTGATGTTCCCTCAACTGCCACATTTCCGGTAGAGTGTGTCGCAAGAAGGAGGCCATCCAGCCCGCGGCCAAGTGCGTGCCAGTGCGACACGAACTGGCAAACGGCCGGTGCAGATCCCCGCCGCAGACTCAATTCGGTCTGCCTGAAGATCTCTGCTTGACGCAACACTAGTTGCCCGGATTGCCGGGCGCAGGCTCAGCCTCGATGACCTCTAGCTCGACGTCGCCTTCCTCGGCAAGCCGCTTGGCGGTCTCCGCGTCGACGACCTCAAGAGCCACGGGTTGCTCCATGTAGGCCTGCCCGGCGCCGGCAGTCAGCACCATGAGTCGATACCGTTTCATCTCGGTCGATTCGGGGACCTGAAACTTGATCTTCTCGTCGGACTGCTCCAACACCTTGACTTCGACATCCGTTCCACCCGCGGTGATGTACAGACTGTCAACGCCAGCCTCGCCCAGATCAGAGCCGATTGCCACGGCCTCGCCTCCCGGCGCGACCGCATCCGGCTCCACGGAGTTGATGCGCGGAACTGCGTATGCCAATACACAGGCCAGCGACCAACCCAATACGGTTAGACGACATGCTCTCGCCATGACCATCCCTCCTCTCGGTAGCCATGATGGTAGACACCTGCCACCCGGATTGCAACCGTCCGGCAAGGAAATCTGCAGACTTCGAGCCTACCAGCGGGGAAGAATCCGCTGCCAGGAGGGATCCACGTGCTTGCGCATCTCAGCGGCATCGTCGCGGCGACGGTACGGTATCGACGCATAACGCTCCTTGAGCCGCGCGAGCCGGTCATGGTCGAGATCCACGCCCAGTCCACCCCGGTCGGGAATGCGGATGGACCCGCCGTCGAACGGGATGCGCCCCCCCTGGATGACCTCGTCGGATGTCTGCCACGGATAGTGGGTGTCGCAGGCGAACGTGAGGTTCTTCGTGGCCGCGGCCACGTGCGCCATGGCCATCAGCGACACCCCGAGATGGGAATTCGAGTGCATGGACAGGGCGATCCCGAACGTCTGGCACAGTTTGCCCAGATGCTGGACCTGGCGCATCCCGCCCCAGAAATGGTGGTCGCAGAGCACGACCTGCACGGCATCCCTCGCAATCGCTTCCGGGAGGTGCGCGAAGGACGTGACGGCCACGTTGCTGGCAAGCGGCGTGTCGATGCCGCGCGCCAGAAGATCCCGGCGGACCGCCGCCATGCCGTCGATTCCGGGGGCCGGATCCTCCAGGTAACCACCACCCTGCAGTTCGTCACGCAGGGCAACCCCGACACCGACCGAGGTGTCGACGCGCCAGGCCGAGTTGGGGTCGATGCGGAGCGGCGTGTCCGGCCCGAACTCCCGCCGCAACTGGCGGATCGCCTCGATCTCGGCTTCCGGCTCGAACACTCCGCCCTTCAGCTTGATGTCCCGGAAACCGTACTCTTCGACCATCGACCGAACCTGTCGGACGATGGACTCCGGTGTCAGGCACTCGCCGTACTTGTCCTCGCGGGCGTCCGCCTCGGCACCTCCGCCACCAGCGTGCTTATAGAAGGCGTATGCGGAGAACGGCACCGCATCCCGGACGCGTCCACCGATCAGGTCGCAGACCGGCACACCCACGCTGCGGCCGATCAGGTCCAGAGATGCAGTCTCGAGGGCCGAGTACGTGCGAGGCCCGGCGTCGAGGGGATTCTCGCCGGGGGTACTCATGGCGTGGGACCGCTCGGTACCGCCCCCCTCGCCATCGGCCATGTCCATCAAGTCGCCGGTAATGCGGTAGGCATCCGCCCCGACCACGCGCTCCCGCATGGCCAGCAGGGCCGTGGCCGGCCCTTCACCGCCGTACGTCTCGGCGATGCCCACGATTCCGTCCTCGCTCTCGAGCTCCACGATGTTCCGCAGCGCATACGGTGCGTGCAGACCGTACGAGCTTCGCAGCGGCGGGTCTGCGATCGCGATCGAGTGCACACGGAGGTCCTTGATTTCCATCGGTGCTGTCCATTGTAGAAAGAGAGCCCGACACGGATGCCGACGGGCGAGCATCCGCCGGCGATTGCGATGGCGGAACGGAGGCCGCTACACTGGGCAGTATCCGTGTGGGCGGTGTCATCCACATCGAAGCGACTGCCCTGGAACGACGACCGCTCCGCTTCGATGCGCTGATCGCACCGGCCCTGATTGACCTGCCGGATCGCTGGAAACCGGCCGGGAACGCCCAGGTGAAGGGCGTGGCGGAACTACTCGACAGGCAGGGCACGCGGGCGATCCGCGTCCGCGGTCGGCTGCTTGCCGCCGTGGACCACGCCTGTGACCGCTGCCTGCGCGAGTCGCGGCGGGACTTCAACTCCACTTTCGACCTCTACTTCTATCCGATGACGATGATCGAGGATGGAGGCGAGAAAGCGATCAGCATGGACGAGACCGAGGTGGGCTTCTATGCGGAATACGGAATCGGTCTGGCCGATGTGGTCCTCGAGCAACTGCTGCTGTGGCTCCCGGAGAGAAGCCTCTGCGACTCGAAGTGCAAGGGGCTGTGCCCGGTCTGCGGGGCGAACTGGAACGAAGAGAGCTGCAACTGCGAGGAATCGTACACGGACCCCCGATGGGATGCCCTGAAAAAACTGCACTACAGTCGATAACAGCGGTGCGATCTGCGAGAATGGGATCATGCCGAATCCCAAGAGACGACATTCACGAGCCCGCACCGCCAAGCGCCGCGCACACGACCACCTGCGAAAACCGGGCGGTCGCATCTGTGACAATTGCTCCGAGGTCGTCCTGCCTCACCGGGTGTGCAGGTACTGCGGACACTACAAGGGAGTGGAGATCATTGAAGTCGATTCCGAATAGAACGGACGGCGTGTAGAATCGTATCCCGGGAGTTCATCCCCCAGTGCTACAACCGATCACCATAGCCGTCGACGCGATGGGCAGTGACTCGGCTCCAGAAGCGGAAGTCGAGGGAGCGTTGCTGGCGGCAGAGGAGTTCGGGGCCAGGATTCTCTTGGTCGGGCGCGAGGAAGTGCTCCGCCAGGAACTCTCGAAACACTTCCCGGCCCCGGGCCAGGTCGAGATCGTCCACGCCGAGGACGTGGTGACGATGGAGGACAATCCGGCCCGCGCAGCTCGTTCCAAGAGAAGGAGTTCGATCCACACCGGGGCCCAGCTGGTCATGGAGGGGCGCGCGGCCGGGTTGGTGTCGGCCGGCAACACCGGGGCGGTGATGGCGACCGCCCTGCATGTCATGGGCCGCATCCCCGGCGTGTACCGGCCCGCCGTCGCCCAGATTTTCCCCACCAGCCAGGGCGGTCGGACGCTGCTTCTCGATGTCGGCGCCAACGTCGACTGCACACCCAGCATGCTCGTGCAGTTCGCCGTGATGGGTGACGCCTACACGCGGGTCCTCTTCGACTGCGAAAGACCCCGGATCGGCCTGCTGTCGATCGGTGAGGAAGAGCGCAAGGGCAACGACCTCACGAAGGAAGCCACCCCTCTTCTCAAGAACCAGGCATTCCACTTCATCGGCAACGTAGAAGGTCGCGACCTGTACAGCGGCCAGGCGGACGTGATCGTCTGCGACGGGTTCGTCGGCAACGTCGCCCTGAAAGTCAGCGAGGGACTGGTCAAGACCATCAAGACCATCCTGATCAAGTCGCTCGAGGCAACGGTGATGCGCCAGATCGGCTACGGCCTGGCCCGAGGCGCGTTCGACGAGTTCCAGAGCCGCGTGGACTACGAAGAGTACGGCGGAGCACCGATGCTGGGCGTACGGGGAGGGGTCATCATCTGCCACGGACGCTCGACACGGCAGGCCATCAAGAACGCTGTGCGCATGGCGATCAAGTTCGAGACGGGCGGGCTCAACCGCAAGATCGAGGTCAATATCGAGCGCAGCCTTGAGAAAGCCGCTTCAGTTCCCGCCGCGGGAGCCGATGTCGGCGCTCCCGAGACTGATGCAGACTTCGGGCAACATCGCATCGATCCGCCTACCCAGATCCACTAGGCTCGACTCGCTGACACTGGCCTGGACGGCTTCGAACAACACCCGCTCCTCGCAACGGATGTGAGCCACCAGCCGCTCTCGCAACGAGCGCAGGCACTGGACCAGTTCCGGGCCGCTGGCATCCCGCAATCCGGTCATCTCGTCCCGGATCTCGCGATGTTCCCTGACAAGGCGGTCCACCACATCCGGTTGCGGAATCGCGGAGCGCACTGCGGGGAACAGAACCTCCTCTTCGACGGCGAAGTGCCCCTGCAACTCAAGATTCCAGGCATCGAGCGCTCGCTGTCGCAAGCGCTCGGCCACTTCGGGATCCGCTCCGTCGGGCAGATCCCGTTCAATGGAGACGCACAGCGCCAGTCCGTCATGATGCTGACGCGACAATGGAACCAGGGCAGCGTGGCGCTTCATACAACCAGCTTACTCGTCGGTGATGTCCGCAGGCTTGTAACCACCCAGTCGCTGGAAGTGCACGAAGAACAGTCCGAAGAGGACCACCAGGGCGACCGGCAGCGCCGCGACATACCGGAACGTTGCCGCCGGTCCGAACCGGTCGTACAGCCCGCCCATGATCGGCACCACGGTTCCGCTTGAAAAGACACCCGTGCCGCCCATGACAGCGAGCGCCAGCGGACCACCCCTGGGGAATCGTTCGGACGTGACACCGAGCATCACGGGCCAGAAATACGTCTTGCCGATGCCGAAGATCGTCGCCGCGGCGAATGCGCCCGTCATCGTGCTGACCGACCCCAGCGCGTAGAGACCCGCTGCAGTCAGCACCGAGGCGATCGTCATGAGCCCGAACGGGGAGAACTTGTGGACCACCGGGCCGCCGAAGAACCGCAGGACGAACATGATGCCCGACGTGTAGACCAGGATCAGGATTCCCGGCATGCCGTCCGTGAGGCTGGTGATGAGCGAAGGCACCCACTGGTCGGGCCCCAGCTCGGACGCCGATGTCAGCCACATGCAGATCCACAGGCAAACGAACGACGGGCGGCGCAGATCCCGGAACATCTCCTTGGTGCTGACACCCGCGGCAACGCGCTCTGTCGCGGGAAACGACTGGCCGCGAATCAGGAACAGGTAGGTCAGCGCAACGACCGGGATCGTAAGGAGCTTGAGTTTCCAGCCCAGTGTCGCGATCTCCGGACTCACCGAATCTCCCAGACCCATCAACATGGAGATGAAGTAGGCAAGGAGCCCGCCCACGATCAGACCGCCCGGCCACCAGGCATGCAGCACGTTCATGCGTTGGGTCTTCTCGTCCGGATACAGCGTCGAGCAAAGCGGATTGATCACCCCTTCGACGAGACCCTGGGCCAGACCGAGCGCCAGCATGGCCAGCCAGAGCGTGAGGGTGATCGGATTCCCGAAGATCCCGAGAACCGACTCCACCGGCGCACCCGGAAACGGTACGGTCACGATCGCCAGAATCCCGAAGATGTAGAACAGGCCGGAGAGCGTGAGCAGGCGTCGCATCCCGAACAGGTCGACAAGGGAGCCGCCGATGAGAATCGACACGGTGAAGCCGTAGAAGGCCGGCTGGAAGATGAACCCCAACTGCTCGTTGGTCAATTGGAAATCCTTGCCAAGCGCATCGGCCGCATCGCCCCGAATCGAAAAGAACATCGATGTGGTGACGAGAGCGATGCAACTCGCGACGAAGAGTCGGTTTCTGTTCATGAAGGCCCTCCTAGCTGGGTTCGGCAAGATAGCGTACCACAGGGGACAGCCGGACGATGTCCGATGAACCGGATTCGCGCTGCGGTGGCGGCGCGGTGGGCGTGCCCGATCGAAGGCAATGATGGACACTCCCGCCCAGCAAGCCGGCAGGGAAGGCCTCATCCAGCAACCACAAATGCGGCGTGAGCATGCGGAGGAAACACCGGCTCCCAATGCCAGGGCGCTCGCGACATCCGTCCTGCCAGACCCTGCACTCCTGCTCGGCAGGCCGACTTACAATGTGAGCATGCTGGCCCGGCCCGGGTGGCGGAACTGGTAGACGCAACGGACTTAAAATCCGTTGTCCGTGAGGACGTGTGGGTTCGAGCCCCACCCCGGGTACCAGAATCCCGGTCAGCCGGTCGGCGTGGCGGCTTCCGGTGCAGGCGGACGCACTGCGTCGATCGCCTCGTCGGCGTGGTACGAACTGCGGACCAGCGCACCGGATTCCACGTGGACGAACCCGAGACTCCTCCCGACAGCGCGGAGTTCCTCGAACTCCTCGGGGGCGTAGTACTTCTGGATCGCGAGGTGATCCAGCGACGGCCGCAAATACTGCCCCACGGTCAGGATGTCCACGCCGTGCTCCCGCAAGTCGCGGAACACGGCGTGGATCTCGTCACGGGTCTCGCCCAGACCCAGCATGATGCCGGACTTCGTCGGAACGGAAGGGCTCGATTCCTTCGCGTACCGCAGCATGTCCAGTGACCTCTGGTAGTCCGATCCGGCCCGCACTGTCCGATACAGCCGTGAGACTGTTTCCACGTTGTGATTCAGGATATCCGGAGAGGCATCCGTAACGATGTCCATCGCCTTCCGCGAACCCTGGAAGTCCGGCACCAGCACCTCGACGCTGCAGTCCGGCACGAGTTGCCGGATCGCCCGGATCGTCAGGGCAAAGAGCTCGGCTCCACCGTAAGCGCGGTCGTCCCGGTTCACGCTCGTGACGACTGCGTGGCGCAGCCCCATCCGGGCCACCGCAGTGGCGACGCGCCGCGGCTCGTCGTAATCGACGGCGTCGGGAGGCCCCTTCTGCACCGCACAGAAGCCGCAACGTCGCGTGCAGACGTTGCCGAGGATCATGAATGTCGCGCTGTGCCGGTTCCAGCAGTCGCCGATGTTCGGGCAAGCCGCGCTCTCGCAGACCGTGTGCAGCCGAAGGTCCGTGACGAGCTGCTTGAGTCGTCGATAGTGTTGTCCGGTTGGAGCCGGGGCGAGCAGCCAGCGGGGACGCGGGCCGGCCGGATTCTGCGGCGGCCGCGCCTGCAGCGGGACGATTGGCTTCGCCCGCAGTGCCCCGAGGGGAACGAAATCGCTCATGGATGCGACAGGCCCGTGCTCTCGCCGGCCCCGCTGGTCTCATGCTACCAGCGGGACTCAGTCCTCGCTGGTCAGGAACTTGTGCACAACGGCAGCGAGGATACCGCCCAGAGGACAGGCGACGAAGTAGATCCAGAGCGAGGAGACAGCCGTTGCAGCGTCGCTGAACAGCGCAGGCCCCAAGGAGCGGGCCGGATTCAGCGAAGCCCCGGTGAGAGGACCGCCCATCGCGATGCACGCGGTCAGTGTCAGGCCGATGGCCACAGGCGCAAGGTTCCCCGCCTTGCCGCTGACCGCAGAATGATAGATCGAGTTCACCAGCAGGAAGGTGAGGACCACCTCCAGCAGGAACGCCTGCCCGACGCCGACATCGGCCGCCGGCACCGTCGCCCCGAGCGAGCCTCCGCCGATCACATAGTAGAGTGCGGAAGCACCAACGATGCCTCCGATCAGCTGGACCACGATGTATCCGATCGCGTCCCCGAGCTTGATCTGGCCACCCGCCAGCAGTCCGATCGTGACGGCCGGGTTGATGTGTGTTCCCGACACGTTGCCATACGCGTAGGCAAAGGCCATCACGACCAGTCCGTGAGCCAACGCCACGGCAGTGAGATCGCCGGCGATCGCTGCCGCGCCGGCGCCGATGAATATGAGAGAGAATGTCCCGATGAATTCCGCGAGTAGTGCCTTGGCCTGCATCTCCTGGCGTTCCCTTCCGCGCCGTCGTTCACACGGCTGCTAGCGAAAGATCTTATCATCTGACGGGATTCCGGGTGGAAGTGCGATCCTTGTACAGCGGGAGGCAACCGGTTGCCCTCCTAGGCTGCATCGTGGCATGGACCGCTCAGTAGCAGATTCGAGGGACATCGAGCGATTCCTGGACCCGGGCTATCTGGACCTGGACGGCTTGCTGGACGCTCTCGAACTGGAAATCGGGACCTCGAGCGGAATCTTCACGCGACCGGGGCTTGAACTGCGGAGATGCGAGCCGGAGAACCGCAAGATCGCGATCTCGATCAGCGGGGGTGGCGCATCAGGAGCCTACTGCGCAGGCCTGCTCGATGGACTCCTGGCCGGGCTGCGGAATCGCGGGATCGACATCGGGCTTCTCGTCGGAACCTCCTCAGGAGCCCTGAACGGATACGGAGTGTTCCTGGAGGCGCTCGGGAAGGGCAACCCGCAGTTCGAGACCGACCCATCGGTTCGACAGCCGTTCGGAAGCTACATCGCATCCGTCTGGTCGTACATGGACCGCGACGGCAATGCGTCGCGGTGGATCGTCGGCAGCCGCTCGTGGATCGTCCGCCTGGTCTCCCGCGGGCTGCATTCCAGATGGCTCAAGGCGGGGCTCGCCCTCCTCGCGGTCACGGCGGCCGTGCTCCTGCAACCCAATCTGCTGCTTCCTCTCGCCCTCCTGCTGGCAAACCAGGGCGTCGAAGCACCTGGCGGGATGGTCTCCGAAAGCCTCGCGGAATCCGTGCCCTTCCTGTTCGGCTGGGCGGTTGTGGCGACACTGATCCTGGCCGGAGCGGCCTGGCTGCTGCACCGGGCGTTCCGGCAGAGCCTCTTCCGGGATACTCCGCTGCTGCAGTTCCTGGCCAACACAGGTCCAACCGGTGATTTCGTGCGCTATGTGCGGCTCTCCAGAACGCAGGCCATCGACCGTGCACGAACCCTGAGCCGGGATGTCGTCGGGGAATGGTACCGAAGGCGCCACGAGGTGCCCGAATTCGTGATCACCGGCACCGACGTCACGGCTGGTCACGAGTGTCTCTTCACGGTGGTGAGACCGGAGACCTACCACAAGCTCCTCCGACACGGGTGGATGGCCGTGCAGTTCGACTCGGACTCGGGACACGCGGCAGAATACGATGCGCAGGCGGGCGCTCTCTTCACGCTTCCGGAAAACCTGCTGAGCGCAGTCGTCGGATCCTCCGCTGTACCAGGAGCGTTTCCGACACAGCCTATCGGAATCTACGGACCCGGATCGTCCCGAGTGACACGCCATCACTTCGTGGACGGCGGCGTACTGAACAACAGTCCGATTCACGTGGCCATCGACGCTGGCGCCACGCACGTGATCTCGCTCGAGATCCGGCCTTTCGAGAGCACCGACCCCCTGTCCGTGGACGGACGCGGGCGAGACGGCTACGCACTGCTGGAAACAGCCGTGGCAACGTTCACCACCGTGCTGGAACGCGCCACGGACGGCGATGTCCGGCGGACGGCATCGTGGAACCGGTTCCTGCTATCCGGTTCCGGGGGCACGAAGGCGACCAAGGCCAAGGATGGCGGCCGCAGACGGGAGAGGCGGGTCGTGCCGATCTATCGGATCGCGCCAAGGGCGCGCCTGCTGGGCACGGTCGAATTCGATGGCCGATTCGAGGACGGGAGTCGATCCGTCACCATGCGCGACCTGCTGCGCCGCGGCGTGCTCGACATGCGAGGCCGTAACATCTGGGGCGCTACTGTCCGGCACGAGCCGGAATGGGACGATCCGCACGGAGAACTCGGCTCTGGCGCCTGAGCGGCACGGGAAGTGGCAGCGGAAGAACGGCGAATGGTGAATCCAGCCATCGGTGTCGGCTAGGATGTCTAGCAGAATCCTCATGGACATGCGTACATTCCTGACGATACTGCTTGCGACGACGCTGATTTCGTGCTCGTCCACGGTGATGCCTTCGGTCGTGATCGACGCACCCATGCTTCCACCGGACTGGGCCCTGCTCGAGCGGGCGCTGCTGGACGAGAACTCGAGAGCGGTCCAGGCCTTCGCCGAACGGTACCTGGACGAACGGGGCTACCTCCTCCATACGCCGAGATGGGGCACGCTGGACGGACCGGATGACGCGATCGAGACGTTCTACAACTGGACACTGCTGCACGCACTCGGTGGTTCCGACGAAATCCTGGGTCTCTACAGGAAGGGCCTCGAGGGCCACCTGCAGCAGTACTCGGAACTCCGCACGGAACTCACCACGCTTGCTGCGAACGGTGCCTATCACCGGGAGTTCATCACGCAGTCGGACTGGTTCCATACGGGCGAGGGCATGCGGGCCTTCTTCCTCATGGGGCACTCGGCCCCGGAGGATGAACTGTACGTCGAGCGCATGGAACGGTTCGCCCGGATGTACACGGGCGAGGATCCATCCGCGCCCAACTACGACCCCGAGCACAGGATCATTCGCAGCATCTGGAACGGCAGCCTGGGGCCGATGCTCCGACGAGCCACCGTGTACGACTGGGTCGGTGACCCCGTACCGGGCAAGTTCCACTTGCTGCACAATCCCGCACGCACCAGCAGGCTCCTGGATCTGGAGGAGTGGTACCCGCGCATGCTGGCGCATTGCGACGAGTATCTGGACTCTGTCGGGGACACGTTCCTCAATCTGGCGGCAACTCTGCTGGGCGTGAACGCCTACGCACTGACCGGCAGGGATGAGTACCGGGACTGGACCCTCGAGTACCTTGACGCGTGGAAGGAACGGGCCGCCGCGACGGGAGGGATGATCCCGTCGAACATCGGCCTTGACGGCACGTTGGGCGGGGCACACAACGGCCAATGGTGGAAGGGTACTTACGGCTGGAACTTCACCATCTTCGATGGAGAACTGGAAGAGATTGCGCACCGGAACTACTTCACCAACGCGAGCTTCCAGGGCTTCGCGAACGGGCTGTTGCTGACTGGAGACCAGAGCTACATCGACGTGCTTCGCAAGCAGATGGACCTGATCCTTGACGAGGCACGAGTCGAAGACGGCACCACCCTGCTGCCGACCATGTACGGTGACCCCCGCGGGTACGCGTATGACGGCGAACCCGAGTTCTACCGCTACCTTCCGGTCAAGTACTCCGACCGGCTTGCGGAAATCTACCTGTGGTCCATGAAGCCGTCCGACCTTGAACGCGTGCCTCTCGAATCGGAGCCGTGGATCGCATTCCTGCAGGGCGACAACCCCCAGTATCCGGAGACGGCCATGAACGCCGATTTCCTGCATATCCGCGAACGGCTGGACCTCATGCGCTCGGACGAGACCACGGCCGACACACGACTCGCCGACTACCTTCTGGGGATCATGCCCGCCACCACCGACTCCCTGACCCAGCTCACGACGGGTGGATACTTCGCAAGGGGAAGGATCTGGGTGCTGCACAGCCGACTCCGGTACTTTGATCCGGATCGCGAGCGGGCCGGACTGCCTCCCGACGTGGCCGCCCTGGTCCATGAACTTGCAGACGATTCCGTCACGGTGACCCTCGTCAACGTGCATCAGTCGGAACCCAGGCAGTTGATCGTGCAGGCTGGCGGCTATGCCGAGCACCAGTTCACGGGACTGGAAGGTGTGGAGAACCCGCCCGCATTGAACGCCAATCACATCACCGTCCACTTGGCTCCGGGCGCGGGGGCGCGTCTGACATTGCAGATGAAGCGGTACGCCAACGTTCCCGATCTGTCGTTCCCATGGGCGCGCCGCTAGTCTCTGACTGAGGATCTTCTGAGAATCGAACATCAGCCACGCAGAGCAGCTATCCGTGAATAGCGCGACGAAATCAGGAGCCAGCGACTCACACCGACACGCTCGGCTCCTACACGCTGACTGAGGCCCTCATGGCACGCTGTCTAGACAATCGGTACCACCGCACCCGTCCAGATCATGAGTTTTGACCACCGATTGCCTAACCAACTATGAATATGTCAACATCAATCTGTCATTAAATACCTTTATGACGTGATTTTAACTCAGCCCATTTTCCTACATAGTAGAAGATAAGTCTGTGGATCTTTTGCGCGTTATAGTCGTAGAAAGGGCTACTATCAGTTTCATTATTCTCCCAGATAAGTAGCGCATCAGATTCCCACAATTTACCGTGGTCAACTTCGTCGATATCCGGCAACTTGACAATGATATTTCCACCACTACAGACGATCTCACCAACGGGTGCCTCATCTTGTAAGATGCACATGGGATAAGGAGGGGGAAATGCAGATTCTGACTTCGAATAGTTGATCTCAATTCCCCATTTCTTACGGAGACAAATTCTCCTCTGCTCCACTGTCATAGCTTCGATATCTTCGAACGACATCACATATTCACTACTGCATATTCACCAAACTGCGCCTATTACACATCGAAGTGCGACAAAGCAGGGGTGTGAGAGATTGGCTAAGGGAGAGTGTAGGGCGGAGTGGGCGGGTGTGTCAACAAAGCGGATGGACGGCTTGGGCAGGGGGTATGGAGTAGGGAGACGACTGCCAACAGTGAGGCAGCAGGCGCTCAAGACTTCGTGGGGCGGCACTAACCAAATACCTTGCGGAGCGATGGTTGAGGCGGGCGGTGGCATCCTGCGGTAGGACATGGTCGAGGGTGCAGAGGTTCTCAGACTTGGGGACGAACTCGCGGAGTAGGCCGTTGGTGTATTCGTTGAGGCCACGTTCCCAGGAGTGGTAGGGGCGGGCGAATAAGACACCGGTGGCGACGTGGGTGGCGATGTCCCGGTAGCGGGCGAACTCCTTGCCGTTGTCGAAAGTGAGGGTGTGCGCGAGTGGGTGAACGGGGCGAGCAGGTCTTGGATGGCACCGCCGATCTGCGCTGCGGTCCGGTCGGTAAGTGCCCGCGTCAGCGTGAACCTGTGGCAACGGTCGACGAGCGTGTCGACAGCACGCTGGTGGGCCTTGCCGATAATCGTGTCGTCTTCCCAGTGGCCGGCACGCTGATTGTCAGCGACGATGGCGGAGCGTTCGCTGAGGTCCCGGCAACTGACGGAGACTTCGCCAGAGCGCTGCATACGTCCAGCGATCTGCTCGGTGCTCCAGTGCACTTGGGCATATCGCAAATGCGGTCCCAAAGGGTTGGGAGGAGCTTGCGCGGACCGGAGGCGTCCTGTCGGCGTCGAGGTTTGGAGTGTGTCTGCACGTGCCGGTGGCAGTAGCCAGAGGTGTCCGCTTTGCGTTGGAGTTCTCGGTAGATGGTGGACTTGGGCTGCGATAGTGCGGCCGATGCTCCCTAGTGGTGAAGAACGCGCGGATTTGGCTGTGCTCGTCGTACTGCAGGTGGCGGTAGGTCTGTGTCACGGTGGCGTCGCACATATGGTAGGCCAACCAAGGGACTTGCAACCATATCTGGTGTCGCACTTGCTAGTACAACTGGCATGGCACTGTCTAAGGGCTTCCAATGCACAGATGAGCCTGAAGGGAGGTCGAGGGGAGGAAGTGGGAAAGAGTTGACGGTACACCCCTCCGAGAGGGAGGGGTCGGAGTGAAGAGGTTGGGGGAGCGTGCTGGAGGGCTAGCCCCCCAGCTAGATCGACAGTCTGTTTTTCGGCCACTCATGATCCAGCACGGGCTCGATTGGCTCTCCGCTCTTGATCTCCTCCACGCTCGGAATGTCGGCGGGGACTCGTATCCTTCGGTTGCGGATCCCGTGTCGATCAAACATCTTTCGACTCTTCTGGTTCGACTCGAATGCAATCAGATTGTCCGGCTCAACATGGGTCAGGATATGCCCTTCCAGCATCTTCTCCTTGGCGCGCTCCGGTATGCTGCTCCCGGTGTCGTTGAAGAACGCCCTGTGAGGATTCCAGCCGCTCAATTCCCTGATGCGCTGCAGAGTCGGTTCGCGGTAGACGATCTTGCGGACCGTGAACAGGTAGACAAGAAAGTCCGTCTTGCGCATCCAGTCCACCAGCCATTCACGGTAGATCTCGATCTCTGCAATGCACTTCGAGAAGGGAACCCCCTTCCTGCGAACACTCATGACATCTCGCATGTTCGCACTCAGGGTGGCGTTCAGGTCCAGCAGGATGACCTGCGGTGCGTTTGTTGGTCGCATAGACTTCTCCCGTTATACCACTTGCAAGACTTGTCACTCACCGCCTCTGGAATGCAGATCGGCAAGTGGCCGTCAGGGACTCGCGCATTCCGAATTGCAAGTCAAACGACCGGTTGGGCACATTGCATTCCAAACGTTTGATCAGGCGGTGAATTACGGAGGTGAAGGTAGCATTGGCGGAGTCGGTACAAGCAGTGTGGCGAGCGCCTCGATTGATGGCAATCAAAGTGGGTAGTGACGGAGCGAGCACGGGTGGAAGCGGAGCAGGAGGTGGCAGATAGAGGGAACATCGAGGAGTTGGAGCAGGAGATCCTGTGGTCCGGCTACGCGACTCGCACCAAGCGTTGCGAGCCCACCGCAGTAGTCAACTCCGTCCGAGCAGTCTCATGGCATTCCCGCCCAGGATCTTCCGGACAGCGGACTCGTTCGGAGCGAGCCGACGGACCGCCTCCAGACCGTTCGACCCTATGCACTGCTCGCCGCGGCTCATGGTGTCGCTGCAGTCACTGGCCCACAACAGGCGGTCCTGGTGGCGGTCGAGAAAGCCCATCGCGTGCTCCTCGTCACGCAGCATCGCGTTCAACCCCGAGCCGGCCGAGAGGTCGCCGTACACGTTGGGATAGTCCGACAGCAACCGCTCGGTGATCCCGCCGGACGTCACCGGTGTCTTCGGGTACATCACGGCCTGCTCGTGGTCGGCGTCGATATTGCCCCACCATGTCTGGGCGTGACCGATGAAGTTCACTTCGGGAAACCTCTCGATCATCCGATGGAAGCGCTCGATGCCCATGTTGTATGCCTCGTGCTGGAAGTGGATCAGGACGGGGACTTCATGGTCTCGAGCAATCGAATACACGAGTTGCATCGCTTCCGAATCGCATTCGACGGGGAACTTCTGTTCGCCGATACCGACCGCGCCCATTTCCAGGTACCGCTCCAGCACGGCTCGTGTTTCCGGAAGATCAGGCAGCTCGTTCGCAAAGAAGACGAATTCCCCGCGGAACCGGTTCGCCAGATCGACGACGGAGTCATTGCCGTGAGCATCGGCGGCAAGACCGTACCTGGAACCAGCGGGCAACAGGACCGTCAGATCGACCCCCATCGTTCTCTGATGGGCGACCAGATCGTCGTCAGACCGCCCGCTGTAGTGCGTGTGCTGATGAAAGTCGATGACCCGATTCCCACGGTCCGGAAGGACCGAATCCTCGGCGACCGGCTCGACCTCAGCAGTCCCGCATTGCGAGAGCGCAACCGACCCGAGCACACCGGCCACGAAATCTCGTCGTCGTAGATTCTGCGAATGGACTGCCATGTCGACGCCTCTATCGTCCGATCGCCCTCAGTGTACTGTCGGAACGGACGCTCCGCCGTTGCAGCCTCCAGCCGCGAGCACACCGGCCCTACTCACCACCCGGCAACGCGAACGCGATGATGTTGAAGCCGGCAGCAACTGCCACGAACTGCCTGCCTCCGGCCCGATAGGTCATCGGGGATGCTTTCCAACGGTCGTTCGTATGGAAGTGCCAGAGCGCCTCTCCCGTAGCGGCATCAGCGGCGGTGAAGGTCCCGTCCGCGTCTCCGTAGAACACAAGGTCCCCGTCGGTTGACAACACTCCGGTCCATGCGCGCTCGGAGGACCCGTGCGGACGGTCCCAGGCGATCTGTCCGGTCTGAAGATGGATGGCTCGGAGCGAACTGACGATCCGTTCTCCCGGCACGGCCCGGGCGGCACCTCCGAAATAGCCCTTTCCCCGCTGCCACGTCTCGTCACGCTTGGTGAAGATGTTGCACTGCTCAATGGTCTGAACGTACACGAGGCCAGTGCGCGGGCTGTAGGACGGCGACATCCAGTTCGTCGCCCCTGCCAGCGACGGACAGACCTGATTTCCGGCGTAGGTCGGCTCTCTTCCCGGCAACTTCTCCGGACGTCCATCCGGTCCGATCCCGGTCGCCCAGGTCATCTTCTCGACGAACGGCTCGGCCATCAGCAATTCACCGTCAATGCGGTCGAGCACATAGAAGAATCCGTTGCGGTTGGCGTGGACCAGGAGTTTCCTCGGCTGGCCTCGGAATTCCGCATCGATGAGCAACGGTGTCTGGTTGGCGTCCCAGTCGTAGAGGTCATGCGGTGTGTACTGGTAGTGCCAGCGGAGCGTTCCGGTTCGCGGATCAATCGCGAGAATCGAGTCACTGTAGAGGTTGTCGCCCTGCCGATCGTCCCCATTCATGTCCGGGCATGGATTTCCCGTCGGCCAATACAGGAGGTTCAGTTCCGGGTCGTACGTCCCGGTAAGCCACGTTCCAGCGCAGCCATGGGGCAGGACACTCCCGACCCAGGTCTCGGAGAGGGGCTCGCCCGGAAGCGGGACGGTCCAGAAGCGCCAGGCTTCCTCCCCTGTATCGGCTCGATAGGCGGCCAGGAAGCCGCGAATGCCCTCGTCGCCGCCACCGACACCGGCGATGACGAGGTCGTTGACGACCAGTGGTGCAAGCGTGCCGCCGTAGTGGTCACGATGGTCCGCCATGTCGGCCTCCCACAGCAACTGCCCGGTGAGGCGGTCGATCGCGATCAGGTTGGCATTGTCGGTGACGATGAACACGCGGTCACCCAGGATCGCGGCTCCCCGGTTCGTGCCGGCACCGGCGTCACCCATGACGCCGTCGGTGCGGGGCCGAGCATACCTCCAGATCTCGCGCCCGACCCGCGCGTCCACGGCCCGGACCTCATTCGGGGCCGTGACATACATCAGTCCATCAACAACGATAGGTGTCGTTTCCAAGCTGCGCGGTGCGCGCACCGGGAGAATCCACTCGGGGACCAGCTTCGTGGCGTTGGCCGCGGTGATCTCGGCGAGCGAACTGTGACGGTTGCCGTCGAGCCGTCCGTTGTACGTAGGCCAGTCACCCTCGGCGGGGTTCCGGATGCTTGCAAACGGCACGGCATCCGCGAGTTGCGCCTGTGCCTCGATGTAGCGCGCTCGCAGCGGATTGTCCGGCTTGCCGTCGAGTCGGCTCAGATATGCGACCAGGTCGTCAAGTCGATCACCGTCATGGGCCGGCATCGGGGAACCAGGACTGAAGACGAGCTCGTCGATCCCATCTAGGGCGAGCAGATGCAAGCGGCCATCCAGCGACTGCAGCTGAATGTCGTGTGCACTCTGATTGCGGACGAAACCAGGAATCCGCTCCCCACCCGCAAGTCGGACATCCACTTGCCGATACCCCTGAGCGATGTCTGCACCGGGATCCACGAGGTCGCTTCTGAGTTCGGCAAGCGTCCGGCTTGCCCCCACCGCGGAGAGGTCGGGGCCTACCATGTCGCCTTCACCTCGGACATGGCAGGAAGCACATTTCGCCTGGCCGAAGAAGAGCCTCTCGCCGGCCAAGGGATCGCCCTGCGGGGGCATCTCACTGGCCGGTGCGGTCCGGGCGCGATAGTACGTCACCAGCGCGGTCATCTCTTCGTCGGAAAGAGAGAATCCGGGCATGCCCAAGTCGGGCAGTCCGTCTCGGATCAACTCCCGAACCTCATCGGCACTGCGGCTACGGGCGGAACGAGTCGTGATCACGTCGGGGCCGCGCTCGCCGCCAAGCCCGTCCCCTCCGTGGCAACCTCCGCACCGGAGCTGGAACTGGGTCCGCCCTTCCGAGATCAACATCGCCGTATCAACGGGCGCATCCTGGGAGGATGCTGCGATGGCAAGGAACAGCAGAGCGGAGAGTCTTGCGAGTTTCATGGTCGTGCGTGACGGGGTCGGATTGTCCAGGGGCGCGAATCAGGGAACACTGTCGGTTCTCAGAACCTGACGACACGCTGGGAGCAACCCCAGGCGGATACCAAGCCGATACCCGGAGAGCTCGCTGAACCGGCAACCTGTCGCGGTGGGCTCACTCCTGAACCGGCTTCACAACCCGTGCTACGCCTGAACCCGATTACAGCACAGGGGGAAGCACTCTCCGACCGAAGGTGGCCAAGTCTGACCCCTTTGACGACAAAGAGCCGATGTGGCGCTTCATCCAAGGTCAAGGTGCAGCAGCCTACCGGAACACACTGCTCACACCGCAGGCCATCTCGCGGTGGCAACAGCATTCGTGGCCGTTCCAGTGTGCCGAGCGGGTTCCGAACCCGCACTCCGTCTGACCCGGCAGATGAGATCCTATGATCCGAACAGACTCCTGGCGCACTGATAGTGCCAGTTCGTGAAGGGCGCGCCAAAGCGAGCAAGTGTGCACCCTGGCACCGTAGGTGCTCGACCTGCGTAGTAGATGGTTCGCTCACTCCTCACTTTCGCCGTCAGTTCGCAGAAGAGTGGGATATAGTCGCGTCCGCCCAGGAACAGCACCGGCTCGCCGACATCGGCTGGCAGCATGGAGAAATCCTGATAGGAATCCCGACGACGACGCCTTTGAAACGGCTTCACGTCTTTCGCGTTGCTGAATGTGATGTCGTATCTCGGCGTCAGAAAACTCGCGGACAGCAACCCCCAGCCGGCAGAGAGAATATAGAGACGGTCGACACCAACGCGGGCGTGCCTGGCCAGATACTCATATGTGGGATTGGCATAGAGCTGCCATGCCGGCAGGAGGTTCTGCTCATTCTCATCGGGATGCTCGTTGTACTCCGCCAACATCGCCCGCCAGGACTTCCCATCCGTGCCGGAAGGATCGTCCGGTCGGGCATGGACGAGATTGTCGGTGATGGGGGCGGTATCCGGGTCGGCGACGAACATCACCCTGCGACCATCTGTCGTCTGGAGATGGCCGGCTTCGTTCCTCTTCCTCGCCGCACATTGAATGACGACGTTCACGATGGCACCTCCATCCGGTGGACGAAGCTGTCCAGTGCAGCAAGGAACCCCGGGTCGTAGTCTTCGTCCACATGGTTCGAGTTCCAGATCCCTGATGTCTGCACCCTCTCGCGGTTGCAGTGGCTGCCGAGCCATGTCGGCGATGGCTTGTCAAGCGGTGACTTGCCATGGTTGCTCAACAGCGCAATGGCATTTCGCTCGATATACCCGCGCTGGCTTTCCGGCCCCGGTTCATCGTCGATGGACAGCCAGAGAAACGGCATGGCGCCGATCACCGCGCTCACGTTCCGTTCCATGGGCCGCTCGGTTTCGCGGACTTCGCGTGGTGCCTTGCCCGGGTAGTGGTCCCATGTCGGGCAGACACTGGCGTCTCGCTTGATCAACGCTGCTCCGACAATCTTCCGGAATACCGATCCGCGGTGGTTGCCGAAACCGGCCACGGTTCCCCTGTGCTGACGAAGCCGTTTCCAGAGCGTACTCTTGGCTCGCCGCTTCAATGCGTGCGTGCCAACCCGCACTACACGGCGACCCTCTCCGGAATCCGTGCGGTCTTCCGCAGCTTCCATGAAGAAATACACGCCCCGTGGTGGCCACGACATACGTCCAGCGCAGCCGGACAACTCCCGCATCCCGCCCAAGCGATCCTCCAGCGTCGATAGCAAGCTGTAGAACTGCTTCAGATGGTCGAGGCGCGAGATTCCTATTCCACCCATCGTGTACCCAGAATCGTTGTCCATAGCGTAGCACCGACCGGTCGCTTCCGCTTCGTGAGGTCGTTCTCAGTGAGCCCAAAAAGGGACCTCTCGATCTGTGGGAATCGTCGGAAGGTGCTCTTGCATCACGGGCTCGACGCGGGCCAGATCTTCGACGCCTTGCCGGCGCTCCTGACAGTCAGAACTCACAAGACAGTCCGCATGCCAGAGCGGAAGCAGGCCGAGCGCCGGACCGCGGACTGACGGTATGCATCGGGGCTGCCTATGCCGGATCAGAGCCCGGCACGCAGGTACGCAATGACATCGGCGATTTCCTGGTCGCTGAGAGCATCCTCGAGTCCGTCCGGCATCAGTGACACAGCCGATGCGCGCAAGTAGGCGATGTCGGACTTGAGGACCGTCACGTTCTCGACTTCCCCTCGCAACGTGACCGACACCTTCGTTTCAGCGACGAGCAATCCATCGAAGAAGCGCCCATCGTTGGTCTCCAAGAGGAAATTCCTGTAACGGTCTTCAATGGAGTGGCTGGGATCCAGGATGCTGGTCAGCAGAGTCTCTCTACTCTGGTTGTTCACCCCGGAGAGATCCGGTCCGATCCTGCCCCTCGTGCTGCTCCGGAGATGGCAGCTCGAGCATTCGCGTTCGAACGCAGACTTCCCCTGATCGGGGTCGGCAGCCAGGTCGAGCACTCTCAGGTGCTCCCGGACAACCCTGTCCCTGTTCCCAAGATCGACTTGGAGGTGGCCGGCAACCCTGTCACGGACCGCCCCGTCCGGGTGGTTGGCGAACCGGATCCGAGTGACCACTGGAATGTCCGATGGGCCAACTGTCCCCGAGACGATGGCCTCGGCGAACACAAGCGCCCAGTCACGGCGGCGGATCAGGAGTTCGGCCACCGTGTCGCGCGTCGACGCAGGGTATCCCGCCCAGCCGCGAATCAGGACTGTCGCGACCGATGGGTCGTCGAATGAGGCCAGTGACGATGCGGCGGCGGCACGCAGTCCCGCTCTGCCGTCCTCCAGAAGCACGGTCTCCAAGGCAGTGGCAACCTCGTGGAAGGCGCCGCCCCGTAACACATGGATCGCCAGTACGCGCCGGTCGGCAGGGAGTCTTCCGTCCAAGGCAACATCGATCGACTGTCGCACTCGGTCTCCGAGGTCGACATGCCCGGCGATCTTGGTGGCCCCGACACGAACATCCTCGGAGTCGTCTCCGAGGAGCCTTTCCAGGGCGTTCGCGATGTCGGGAGACAACAGGCGCCTGCCCCTGCGGAGGGACAGACCCTCTGCCATGCCTTCCAACGCCGCGGTCTTCCACTCGGGACGGTCGAGCGGGCTGGCGGGCTCAAGCCATCCGAACAGGCTGGCGATTTCCGTAGCGTCGTTCCGGGCGGCAACAACCTGAAAAAAGGCCCGCAGCAAGGTCCGCTTGCCGCTGGAGACCTGTTCGAAGGTCGGGGGATCACGGTCTATCAGGCGTGCCAGCACGGGCCGGGCGAAGTCTGATGGCGCGCTGAGCACGGCAATCCGGAACCATGGATCGTCGGGATGCTCGGCAAGAACATTCGTGAGCGCATCCATCACGGCATCGGTTGCCGGCAGGTTCCCGGCGGTGAGCGCGGCCTGGAAGGCAACCCTGGCGTTGCGGTCCTTCGTGGCAGCCACCACTTCCGCAGCCAGCCCTGGAAGATACGCCTCCGCCATCCGCAGAGCGTTCTCCCGAACGGCGGCATGGGGGTCGGACAGTGCCGCCACGACAAGGCCGACGTTCAGCGCATCGAGCCCCTCAAGAGTCCAGAGGGCGTGCAAGCGGGTGTTGGGCCTTTCGCTGTCCGCTGCGACAACGCGGAGTTGCGGCACCACCGATCGGTCCTGCCGTTCGATGAGGAGTCGGTGGGCCGTCCGACGATGCCAGCCATTCGGATGCTCAAGCAGGGCGACCAGATCACGCATCTCGAGAGCCCCGAGATCGACCCGCAGGGACCGACTGGTCTCGTCGCCGTCAGCGACGATCCTGTAGATGCGGCCGAGGGTATCGCCGGCCCGAAAGTCCATTCGCAGACGTTTCTTGACAGCATCCGGAATGAACAGCGGGTGTTCGAGGTATTGCCGGTAGTAGTCGAGCACATACAGGTTTCCGTCCGGTGCGTTGGAGAAGTTCACAGGCCGGAACCACTCGTCGGTGGACGCCAGAAAGTCCATCCCCTGCGGCCACCGGCTGGCAGAGTAGGTCGGACCGTCCGGCGTGAGGATGTCGCAGTGGACGAGGTTGCCTGCACCCTCGCCTACGAACACCCTGCCCGCGAAACCATCAGGAAACGCGTCACCCACGTAGACGGTTGCACCACAGGAGGCCGTGAAGAACCCGTGCAACTGTTCGACGCGGTCCGGCCGGGTCTCGGCGTATCGCGCCTGCCTCGCTGCCGTCCGATCGATGCGCCACTGCTGTGGCTCGCTGATCGGGAAGACCGCAGATGCCGGACGTCCGTGGTCGGAGATGTCCTGTTCGGCGGCCTCGACGGAGAAAAGCGGATTGCGGTCCAGATATCCCGGCGGGATCACCGTGTGTCGCAGATGCACGGTGTTGTGCGAGATGAACCAGTGGCCCCACTGGTTATAGGAGTGTCCGAATTGGGCGTTACCCGTGGACGCTTCTCCCACTCCGTCCAGAGGATGGAACCGAAACTCGCGGTTGCGGACATTGATCGGCGCAACGGCCGGCCGCAGGGTCGACCGGACCTCACCAGGGTTGGAGTAGTTGGCAACCTGGAACCAGTTGTCCAGACCGAGCCGCGGATTGCTGATCCGCGTTTCCACATGGGCGAGGGCAAAGCCCGTGTAGAGCACTTCCCGGATGTCTGCGCGGTGGTCGCCGTCCAGGTCCTTGAGATAGAGAATGTCCGTGGAGGCAGTGGCGATCAAGCCTCCTTTCCAGGGAGCGATGCCCTCGAGTGCAAGAATCCGATCCGCAAAGACTGTGTGACGGTCGATCCTGCCGTCGCCATCCGTGTCCTCGAGATACTTGATCCGACTCTGCGGCGACTCACCCTCGGACGGGTCGTCCGGGTTGTCGAGGAGTTCTGCAACATAGATTCCACCGGATTCGTCGAATGCCATCTCCACCGGATCAACAACGTGAGGCTCCGAGGCAAAGAGCTCGATCCGGAAGCCGGGCGCGACCCGGAACGTCTCGACCGCCTCGTCGGGAGGCATCGGCAGCGCCCCCCGAAACCCGCAACCGCCGGCGGCGGCGAGCATCACCAAGACCCAGCCCAGAGTTCTTGACCAGCTTCGTCTGCCTGTGCCGGATCCGAGGAGACAGTCAGTGCCGATCGTCCCGATTCCGGAATGTCTGGTGACTGTCGCCACAGAAGGCACTCTGGGGGAATCATAGTGGAATCAATCGACTGGTGCCACTTGGCAGGCGAGGATTCGCCACTCGATTCGGTTGTCTCCTGATCCGCTTGACAAGGGTTCGAGGATGGTGAAACGCCCCGATGTCGGTTGAATGTCTCCCGCTGTACAGTTCAGCGCGATGCGCATCGTCCGCCCAGACTCGGCACCGCCGATGTCCGAAAACACATTCAAATCGTCTCTATCAGTTAACGCTGGTCGCAGATGGACTGGCATCCCTTATCGTTAGGCTGGGCAAGCAATTCCCGACGTATGTCTTCGGCAATCTCTTCGACTTCCCTGGCCACCCTCGGCTCCAACCCGAGTTCCCGTTCCAGCGCCGTCCTCAACGGAAGCAGGAGATCGCCGGCGGGGGATGACTTGATCAGATCGCACATCCTCTCCCGTCCAACGCCCTCAGAAAGGTCGGCCAGAGCCACCACCACGTCCCTCGGCAGCACCTTCAGTTCGGGGAGGATTGACAGTGCCGTCTCGACATCCCGGGCGCCCGCTTCGCCATCGCCTTCCGTCAGGTGCGCTCGGGCCCGGATCAAGTGGCTCTTCAATCTGCTGTCCGGAGTTCCCGCTCGCCCCTGCTGCAGCGCTCGGTCGAGAAATCCGAGGGCGGTCCTTGCACGGCCTTCGGTCAATTCGTGCTCTGCCCGGCTGCACAGCGCCGCTTCCGCCGCGTCCCGAAGCGCCGGCACATCGCTCGCCTCGAAGCGCCGGATAACCTCGTCCCACGCCATGCCCCCCTCCTCGGTCCGGTCCAGAGCGACCAGCAGGGCACCCTTCATGACTAGGGTTTGTGCGACTGCCTCAGCACCGTAGGACTCGTCTCTGCTTCCGAACCACTGGAGCGCCTCATCACAGGCCTCAAGCGCCTCTCGGCGCCTGTCTGACCGGTCCAGTGCCCATACCTTGTTCAGGGCAGCTGTCGTAATCTCCTCGCGATACAGAGATGCGTCGCCCTTCCCGAACCGGCGCACGACGTCGCTCCATACTTCGATCGCGTCCTCTCGTCGGTTCATACGGACAAGCGTCACACCCTTGCTGACAAGGGCAGAGGCAACCTGCTTCGAAATTCCCGGATCGTCGCTGTTTCCGAAACACCGTTCAATCTCGTCCCAGACCGCCAGCGCCTCTTCGTAGCGGCCCAACCATTCCAACAAGTCGCCCCTGTTCTTCTCTGCATCCGCAACCATGGCAAGGATCTCGGGCTGGTTGTTGTCCTCGAAGCGTTCCGCTACGTTGCCCCACAGTTGCAGGGCCTCCTCGTACCGGCCGGCGTTGTGCAGCACCGCCGCCCTGTTCGTCAGCACGTTGCAATACGGTTCTGCCCCATCCGGAAAACCGCCCGCCTCGAAGCCCCTGATCGCTTCTTCCCAGGACGAGAGTGCTTCCGTTTCCCGTTCCAGCGCAGCCAGCACATTGCCTCTGTTGGCGAAACAGCACGCTATCACTTCCCGAAGGATCGGCGTATCGCTTCCCTTGGAGCCATGCACGACCCTGTCGAATGCGGCGAGCGCCTCCTCCAAGCGGCCCGACCGAAAGAGGCCCGTGCCGATGTTCAAGAGTGCCGAGGCCACCTGTTCGAAGATTCTCAGAGAGTCACTTCTTTCGAAACGTTCCACCACGGCGCGCCAGGCACTCATAGCCTCGTCGAGGCGGTTCAGCGAGACCAGCGCCACTCCCTAGGGCTTGGCGACGAGCGCCATCGACACTTGCTCGAGATCCGTCGGTGCATCACTGTCCCCGAACCTCCGGACGACCTCGTCACAGGCCGCCACGGTCTCCTGCAACCGATCGTCTTCCGCGAGCGCCAGCGCTTTCCCGAAGAGTTCCCTCGCGGCCGACGGTGCCAAGGATGCCCCGGAAGACTCACCGGGCGCATGCGCAAAGACAGACACGCCAAGCGAAAGCAGTTCTTCGCGATGCGCTGCCAGTGACGGAAGTCCGACAAGACGCTCGAATGCGATCCGGCACATCGCCAACGCACCCCGGTCGAACCCCAGCGCTTCACGCGCCACGCGGGCCCCGAACTCCCTCAACTGATCGGTGGAATAGTATGCCTCCATGAAACGGATCAGCGCATCAATCAGCGGCGCCGGTCCGCGCGCCCGGCGCATCAGGTAGTAAATGTTGTAGAGCCGTTCGGTCAGGTAATAGAGCTTGCGCCGCATGCTGCCGCCGCTCACCTCGACCGCGCCCCTGTCGACCAGGCGGGCCAACTGGGCACTGCACTGGCTGGTCCCGAGCCTGGCCCGCTCCGCGATCTCGCGTGCACTCGCCGGTTTCCAGAGAGTGGCGAGGGCGAGATACACCTTCCGCTCCTGAGCGGGGAGCGCATCAAGGTGGCTCTTGAAATACTCGGTATGGTCATCGACCAGATTGAGAAGATCGGCCATCAGCTCGCGGAACGACAGATTCGCGCCGAACCGGGCCACGATCGTCAGCAGCCTTGGGTTGCCGCCCGTGAGGATCCGCAAAGCCTGGATCGTCTGCGGCGCCCGCGCCTGCCCCGATACGGTTTGCCACAAGGTCGCACAGCCTTCCGTGTCCAGGGGTTGCAGCCGGATCACCCGGAAGAGCTCGTAGAGGGCTTCCTTCGGATCGTCCATCTGGTCGAACCGGCTTGTCGCGCTTGCCAGCAGAACGATCCGCGGTTCCGTCTGCAGCACCTTCCGCAACCGCCAGCCAGCATCGTCATCACCCATGTCCCTGAACATCATGTTCAGGTTCTCGACAATCAGCACGAGGCGCTTGTTTTCCCCGTCGGCAAAGTCCTGCAACACTCCGAGGCACCGGTCTTCCAGCGCCCGGTCGTCCTGGATGGTGCGCATCTCCTCGAAGGTGCGATGCAGGTTGATATCACCATCCCGGCGCGGCACCTGGTCAGCCAGCCGGGACAGGCATTCGAGCCAGAACTCGCCGGCGGTCGAGACCTCGTAGCTTTCCTCCGCGAACACGATCGGGAAGAAGCGCGCGGAGAGATCGGCATCGCGCTGCACCTCCGCATAGACCCGCAGCAGGAGGGTCGTCTTTCCGCAGCCGCGCGCCCCGATCACGATCTGATGGGTGTTCGCGCTGCCAGAGCACTCGCGCAGCGCCTCGATCAGGGATTCGTATTCGGCCATCCGGACGCAGAAGGTCGCGACCAGTTCGTCGATCGAGAGAAAACCCGGATTGTATTTTCTGGCGCCCGCAGCCATCGGTCCGGGTTCCCCCTTACCGCTGCCGGTCGAACGCGGGCACGAAACTCTGCCCGTACCGCCCGCGCCACCAGTCCTCGACGAGTCCGGACTCGAACCGGTAACCGCCGTGCTCGTCGGATTTCAGGTAGACGTCGTGCTGCAGCACGTGCAGCACGTGATCGAACGTGGAAGCGCCTTCTCCATCCTGCGCTTCACGCGCCGCGAACCAGTTGCGGTACCGGTCGATCTTTTCAGCAGCGATATTGCCGCTGACCGCCGTCGCCGTCAGAATTTCCAGCGCAACCGCATAACCCGCTCTCCCGAGGACCAGCTCCAGCCGCCCCTCGTAATGCTGCAGGTCCACCTGCCCCCGGACACCCTGCATCTCCTGCACATAGACCTGTTCCACATCGTTCAGCAACGCGCCCCTACGCCCGGCGCGCCGCAGATGATCGTGAATCCTGTCGAAGAACATCTGGACATGATGCGGGATGCAGCAACGCAGCCTACGGCACATGTCGAGGCGAACCTCCGGCGCGAGATCGACTTCATACGACCTAGCAAGCTCCCCCAGGCAGGAGACGGCCGTTTCCTCGTTCCACGGCTTGAGATCATAGGGAGAAAAGATGTTGGCTTGGGCGCTGAGTCCGGCCCGTTCCAACAGCGGCTCCAGGCTCACGCTGCCCGACAGGATCAGCGTGACCCGGTCCCGATGGGCTTGCCCCGCCTTGCGCAGCCAGCTCAGAAACGCATCCGCTGTCCGCTTCCCCTCTTGCGTCATACGTCCCGTCTCGTCTTTCAGCAGCCGATTTACGAGTATCGGCAACTCGTCGATCGCGAGCACAACCGGTCGGCCGCCTTCCGCCAGGGCTGCGAAGATTGCGTCACCTCTCTGCTGCCAATTGCCGGCGTCGATTCCGGCCCGGAGTTTCACCTTCAGATCCGCAACCGACAGCTCCTCGACCCTACCGCCGATGCTTCTCACCAGGTTGGGAAAGCCGGCCGGATCGTAGGCAGCCGAGATCGACGAAGACGACCTGATCCGATCCCACGCCGCGAGCACCGGTTTCGCCTGAACCCCGATGTCCGCTATCGCATCGGCGGGATCGTTGGCAGCCTCGAGATCGACGAAGACGACCTCGAACTCTCCCGTTTCGGCTAAACGGCGCTGCAACTCCCGGACGAGACTCGTCTTGCCCATCCGCCGTTGGGCGGTCAACAGGGTGTGGGTTCTCTCCCGCACCCGCTCTTCCAGCGCTTCAAGGTCCGTCTTGCGGTCGAAGAAGTCCTCTCCGTCAACCCAGTTGCTGCCACCTTTTCGCATCAAGTTTCCACCCAACGATACTGCTGGCATCAATATAGTTGGCAACGGTTCTGTTGTCAACTATACCTTCAAGCCTGTCTCATTCCCGCCCACCTCCATGTCCTTCAGCGCCACCGACCGCTGCGAATGGCGCGCAAACGAGGCGATCAGGCAGCCCAGTTCTCCACTCGCCTGAAGCCTGTCCTTGCGCCCGAGAGCGCGGATCGTCCGCTGGCGCACCCGCCCGCCCTTGCGCACGCTCTCCACAAGGTAGAGACACCGGTGCCTCGGGCGATCTTCTCGCGCACGAACATGGAACCGTTATCCACACGGATGCGAGGGCACTAGGGCGACTGTTCTGGCGGAGACGTTTGTGGACATCTCGCGCTTCGCCGGCACCTGCTACCGCAACCTGGCATCTTGCAGAACAGGAAGATCGTAGCCGTACCGAATGGCTCCTGTTCCTGGTGTTGCGTCGACCGCAGATCTCTGGGTGGAAGGACTCGAATGCGCAGCGAGCATCGAGACCTGCCGTTTGCCAGTGGACATACGGTTCCGTCAGTCCTGCTCTCGTGAGCGGACCTGTGCTACCCTGCGTTCAATGGATGCACAGTGGGTTGGTGTTGCCCTGACGGCGATTGCCGTTGTGGTGTCTCTTGCGGTCTTCATTCGTTCTGGCTCCACCCAGCTTCGCGGGGAGTTTCGCAGCGAGATGCAGAGCTTTCGTCAGGAGCAGCGCGAGGAAGTTCGAGCTCTTGCCGCACAGCAGCGCGAGGACCATCGAGCTCTTGCCGCACAGCAGCGGGAGGACCATCGGGCTCTTGTCGCGCAGCTACGCGAGGACCATCGTGAACTGTCCGACAAACTGACGGCGTTGGCCGAGCGGACTACACGCATCGAAGAGGCATTGGTGCCGCGGTCGACCCCGATACTGCAGACAGCGGCGCAATCGCTTCCCCCGACCGAATAACGGTGGTCCGAGTCCCCGCCCGGCCGATCCTGGGCGTGGTGTTCCGAGTCCCGGAGTTGTGCCACTGATGTGCCCTCAACGGCCAGATTTCCGGTAGAGTGTGTCGTAAGACGGAGGCTATCCAGCCCGCGGCCAAGTGCGTGCCAGCGCGACACGAACTGGCGAATGGACGGTGCAGATATCCCCGCCGCAGACTCAATTCGGTCTACCTCGAAGATCTCTGCTTGACGCAACACTGGTACAACTGGCAGCGTGATTCGCTCCGGCCCTGTTTACCGACCCAGCGATCGACCGGAGTGGAAGGCACCGAATAGCCGCCGGACGAGAACGCAGGTCCGGGCAAACACGACCTCCCCGCTGACTGTCTCGGGAAGATCCGGTCGTCCATCGTGCTGCCCGAACCGCTTGAGGACCGCCGTATCCCGACTTGCCCCGCCATTCTCGAGATCGCGGTTCCGAGACACCCTGAATCAGTCCATCTTCGGAATTCCGGGCCTGATTCTGACCGTGGTGCCCTTCGTCGCAGGCCCTGACCAAGTGCGGTGGTACGGAGCGCCCCGGTTCGTCGGTGTTGGCGGGTACATCTCAGAGGGCCAAGGGCTGGATGGATGACGCTACGTGGTGACGGTAGGTGACGCGAACCGGCGTCAGGCCAGCCTCGGCGCACTGCTTGTAGTCCACGACGCGAGTCTGACCACCGGGCGACTGTCGGACGACTTCCCCGACTCCCAGTGCGAACCCGATCTGGATCTCGCTCATCCCGACCTCCGCCTCCCCTTGATCCGCAGCAGCCCACATCTCCTCCGTCCAGTGGTCATAGATCTCCCGGGGATCCTTGACGAAGAAGATCTCGTCGGCATACACCCTCTGCGGAGTCCCGATGGCGAACGACGCTTCTTCACCTCCCTTGTCGAACACCAGCATCACCTTGCCGTCCCGGACCGTCACGGCCTTCGGCACGATTCGCTCGAGCGGCGTGAAAAGGACTCCGCCGGGATCGTGGGCCCAGCGATAGCCTTCCTTGATCCAGAGCGGCTTGCCGACGAGCTTGCGACGGGCCGACTCCACGTCGGTGACGTAGGACTTTGGCACGAAAGCGAATACGTCCCTGGGCAGATCAATGGTCTGGGGCTCGGGCTTGTCGCGTCCCATGGACGCGATGCGGTTGCGTTCGTAGAAGTGGTAGCCGACATACAGCACGCCGACGACCAGGGCGATCTTCAGGCTCAGACGCACCCTGTAGAACCACTCGGAATCGGTGAACTGCAGATTCATGTTCGTTCTTTCTGCCACGAAGGCCGACGGGAGGCCCCGACTCAGACGTATGCAAGATACAGCACGCTGACCCCACCTGTCAGCGGGTGGACCTCGACGCGTGCGAAGCCCGCCTCTGCCAGCAGCTTGCGAACCTGCTCGGAGGAGGGAAACCGCTGCACGGACCTGTGCAGGTACGAGTACGCCCCTCCACTGCCGGATATCGCATTGCCGAGACCCGGGAGCACGTTCTCGAAGTACGCGTTGTAGATCCGCCTCCAGAGCTTCGAGGTCGGCTGGGAGAACTCCAGGATCGCGAGGCAGCCCCCCGTCGCAAGCAACCGGGCAAACTCCTCGGCCCCGCGGCGATAGTTCGCCAGGTTCCGGAATCCGTAAGCGATCGCAATCAGGTCCAGGCTGGCGTCTGCCAGAGGCATTCGCGAGGCATCGGCCTCGGCAAGCATCGTCGGCAAAGCCGCCCGCTTCAGCTTCTGGCAGGCCCTCGACAGCATGGGACGGCAGAAGTCTGAGCCGACGACAACGGCCGGACTCTCCGGCCGCAGGCGCGCACTCTCCCTCGCCAGGGCGATGGTGAGGTCACCGGTCCCGCAGCACAGATCGGCCACGCGCGCTCCGCGCGCATGGAGATACGGACGAACGGACCGTACCAGGTGCCACCGCCAGTACCGGTCGACCTGCGCGGAGAGAAGGTGATTGAGCAAGTCGTAGCGGGGAGCCACCCGGCCGAACATCTCGCGGACCGCACGGGACGCCTCGGCCTCGTTTCTCGGATCAACTCCGGCCGGGGTCGCACCCGCTGCCGATTCCTGGTGGTCCACAAGCTACACCGTTGCCGCCGAACCGCCACTGCAGGCCCGGATGGCGTACTCGGCGGCCTCGACCACCTGTTCGGCGGGCGGCGCAAGCTCCTCGCTCACGCTGCCAATCCCGTCGGCCAGCACGAAGCGGGCCTGCCCTCCGATGGACTTCTTGTCACCGGCAATGCGGGCGGCGATTCGCCGTGGGTCCAGTCCACCGAGGTCGGGCAACGAGACATATGCCAGAACGACACTCTCGATCCGCTCGCGCTCGGCGGGCCCCAAGCGGCCCCTGACTTCGGACAGCCGCGCCGCCGCAACCATTCCATAAGCTACGGCCTCGCCATGCAGCAGCAGGTCGTAGTTCGTCTCCGCCTCGAGAGCGTGGCCAAGCGTGTGGCCGAAATTGAGAATCCGGCGGAGCCCGGCCTCCCGCTCATCGGCACATACGACGGCGGACTTGATCCTGACCGATGTCTCGATCATGTATTCCACCGCCGACAGTTCGCGCTCCAGAACCGCAGCGCGCCGGCATTCCATGAACTCGAACAGGGACTCGCTGCGGATGATGCCGTGTTTCACCACTTCCTGCAGGCCGGCCCGATACTCTCGGACCGGCAGCGTATCCAGCGACTTCGGATCGATCAGCACCAGGCGCGGCTGGTGGAACGCACCGACCAGGTTCTTGCCGCTGGCCAGGTTCACGCCGGTCTTGCCGCCAACCGAGGCATCCACCTGCGCCAGCAACGTGGTCGGCACCTGGACCACGTCGACGCCGCGCATGTACGACGCCGCCACGAACCCGCCGACATCGCCGACCACGCCGCCGCCAAGCGCCACCACGACACAGCGGCGGTCGGCACCGGCCCCGTGCATGGCCGAACAGATCTCCTCGAAAGTTCCGAGACGCTTTCTGGGCTCCCCCAGCTCGACCGCGAGCAGTGTCCAGTCACACCCGTCCAGGCCGCCCGCAACCTGCGGACCGACGCAGTCCCAGACGGTCTTGTCGGCCACGACGAAGAGTCGCCGCGGGCCCAGGGCCGACCGGATCGCCGCACCGACCCGCGACAGCAGCCCGGCCTCGATACGAACATCGTATCGGCCAGCACCCGTCTCGACCTGTACGAGCGGCATGTTTCCCTTGTACCATGAGCCTCTGGCGCCGGAGACCTCTGGCCTGGGCCTGGACCGGCGTCGCCCGCCAGCGGGCTACGCACCTTCATGGAAACCGACTTTCTCGTCATCGGTGCCGGCGTAGCCGGTCTGAGTGCAGCGATCGAGGCCGCCAGGGGCGGACGGGTGCTGGTCCTTACCAAGGACCGCCTGACGGAGTCCGCCACCGAGTACTCGCAGGGCGGCGTCGCGGTCGCGCTGAGCGATGAGGACGAAGTCGGCCTGCACGAACAGGACACGCTGCTGGCCGGAGCGGACCTGTGCGATCCGCAAGCGGTGAGAGCGCTGGTGGAGGCGGGACCGGATCGGATCCAGCGCCTGATCGAATGGGGCGCCGAGTTCGACACGGACGGGGGCAACCTTACGTTCTCCATCGAGGGCGCCCACAGCGTCAACCGCGTCCTGCACGCCGATGGCGATTCGACCGGGCACGAGATCGCTCGGACCCTGTTCCACAAGGCCCGTTCGATCAAGGCGATATCGTTCCGGAGTTTCTCATCGGTCGTCGATCTGCTGGCGCACGACGGTGAAGTCTGCGGCGCGGTTGCGTGGAACGAGAAGGACCGGACGCTGGTTCCGGTCTACGCCCGCTCGGTGCTGCTGGCCACCGGGGGCATCGGCCGGGTCTACCGCGAAACGACCAACCCGGACGTTGCGACCGGCGACGGCGTGGCGATGGCCTACCGTGCGGGCGCTGCCATCGCGAACCTGGAAATGGTGCAGTTCCATCCGACAGCCCTGTTCCTGGAGGGCGCACCCCGCTTCCTGCTCTCGGAAGCGCTGCGCGGCGAAGGAGCCCTGCTCCGCAACGCTGACATGCAGCGGTTCATGTCGCGCTACCACGAGGGGGAGGAACTCGCACCCCGCGACATCGTTTCCCGCGCCATCGTCAGCGAGCTGGCCCGGCTCGGCAAAGGGCCGGTCTACCTGGATCTGACCCATCTGCCCGATGGCTACGTCCGCAGCCGATTCCCCCGTATCTACAGAACCTGCCTGGTATACGGCGTCGATCTGGAAGTGGAGCCCGTTCCCGTGCATCCGGCGGCACACTACGCCATGGGAGGAATCCTGACCGGTTTCGACGGATCGACAACGCTGCCCGGCCTGTTCGCCGCCGGAGAGGCCGCCTGCAACGGCGTTCATGGAGCGAATCGGCTCGCCAGCAACTCCCTGCTGGAGGGCCTGGTCTTCGGATTCCGGGCTGGAGAGAGCATGCTGGACCGTGCGGGCGTGCCGCTGCACAAGCCGACCATCCGCCGCCGTCGGACGGTCAGCGCCCTGCCCGGCAACGCGATCACGAACCTCCGCCACCTGGCTTGGCGCCACGCCGGGATCATCCGGTCCGGCGAAGGGCTGCAGGCCGGCCTTGAACAGTTGGACCTGCTCTCCACGCTCTTCGAGAAGGGTCTCGCCCGCAACACCCGCCATGGCTTCGAGACCGACAACATGTATCAGGTCATCCGGCTCGTCACACGTTGTGCGCTGGCGAGAGAAGAGAGTCGGGGCGGACACTTCCGCACGGACTACCCGGAGACAAGGTCGGCGTTCCTCAAGCACTCGCGGATCCGGCAGGGCCAGCAGGTGCAGTTCGTGGAAGTCGGCGAGGATCGGCCGGGCGAGCCGCCTAACGCTCAAGAATCCAGATGTTCCGGAACATGACGAAGCTGTGCAGGTCGTGTAGCTGGAGGCCGATCGGCCCTTTCATCGGCCGGTTGGGGTCTCCGGCATGCTCCGCAGCGAGCACACCGTTGACATGGACCTTGATCGACTCCCTGCGGGACTCGATGTTGATCCGGTTCCATTCGCCGATTCTCTGGAGTCCCTCGGTCGCTCGCACAAGCCCGTAGATCGAACCGGTGGCCCACCGCCCGGAGTACCCGCTATCGATCTGGATCTCATAGCCCTGCTTGGACGGTGTGCACTTGAAGTCGGGCTGCTCGGCGATACCGCAACGGGCTTGGGAGGGGTCCCGGATGGAGATCCCGCTGTTGCCCGGCGTGTTGACCCAGTACTCGAGATGCAGGTCGTACTCCTCGAACTCCCTGTCGGTGTACAGCCACGACTGTCGTGTGGTCCACCAGGTGAAGCGATTCCGCGCGATGCTCCCGTCCCCTTTGAGCTCCTCCTGCCGCTCGTGGCTGAAGTAAGCGGCCAGCACGCCGTCGGCACGGAGTTGCCAGTGGCCTTCACCCAGGACGGTCCAGTCCTCCAGCCCGTTCCGCAGCAGATCCTTCCAGTCGGCCGCGACCGCCGGCTGCCCGCAGGCCACGATCATCATGACCAAGATCGCGTGTCGCATTGCACCCTCCCCGGTAATCACCCTACGTACTGGACTTCCTCTTCGAGTTCGAACCCGAACCGCTTCCTGACCCTGGACTTCAGTTCCTCGGCCAACTCCCGGACCTGCGAGGCCGTTCCGCCTTCCAGGTTGTACATCAGATTGGCATGATACGGCGCGACCTCGATGCCGCCGCGTCGCATGCCCTTCGCCCCGACCTGTTCGAGGAAGAACGCCGAAGCCACCTTCCCGCCCCGGACGGCACGAGCGGGGACCAGAGCGGCCACATGGTCCGGAAGCGTCCGCACGTAGAGGTTCTTGAAGATACTGCCGGCGCAGCGCATCGTCGGGGGGAACTTCTCGTCCCGAACGGCCCGGATTTCCGCTGCACGCTCGCGCAGGGCTGCCGCATCGCCACGCGGCAGTTCCAGTCGGACACCCGTAATCAGCCAGTCCTTGCGACGCTTGAAGACCGATTCGCGGTACTCGAACTCGCAATCATCCGGGCCGAACGAGCGCACCGATGAGCCGTCGACGAAGTCGACGCGGCGGACGAACTCGTCCATCTGGTGGCCATATGCACCCGCATTGCCGTAGACCGCACCACCCACCGAGCCGGGAATGCGGGTCAGGGTGTGCAGACCTTCTAGACCGCGTTCGATCGTGAGATCCACCAGGGCCTGGAGGCTGCCGCCTGCTGCCGCCTCAATCACGCCGTCCCGATACCGAAGACCAGCGGCAGTGTAACGGAGCACGAGCCCGCGGCAGCCATCGTCCGAGGCTACGACATTGCTGCCTTCGCCAAGCAGGTGCAAGGGAACACCGGCCTCACTGGCTGCGGAAGATGCCTGTGCCAGTGCGTCGGGGTCGCCGGCCCGCGCGAAGAGATCGGCAGGCCCCCCGATCGCGAACCGGGTGTGTGCGCTGAGCGGCACGTTCGCCTCGACGCTCAGGCCCCGGATGCGGGACAGTCGGCCTGCGAGACCGGATGAGGCCTGTGGGGCGAACTGCAATTTCCAATTGTAGGACGCGCGGTGCTCGCCGATAGACGATCATGGTTGGGATGAAGTTCCGATTCCCGGGCTTCCAGCCCGAAGCCCGCCAGTTCCTGCGTGACCTGCGTGACAACAACCAGCGCGACTGGTTCCACCCCCGCAAGGCCGACTACGAGACGCACGTACGCGAACCCCTGCTAGCACTGGTGGAAGAACTCGGCGCCGCTCTGGCCGACTATGCGCCGGGTTATCTGCGGGATCCCCGCAGGTCGGTATACCGCATCTACCGCGACACGCGGTTCTCCAGGAACAAGCAGCCGTACAAGACCCATGCGGCCGCCGTGTTCCCGCCGGTCGGCCTCGACCGGCACGCCGGAGCCGGGTTCTACTTCCACTTCTCGCCCGAGGAACTGCTGGTGGGTGGTGGGGTGTATGCCCCGGGCACGCCGGAATTGCGGCGGATTCGCGAGCAGATCGCAGCCGACCCGGCCGAGCTCCGGTCGATCCTGGCCGAGGAAGGGTTTCGGCGGACCTACCCCGGCCTCCAGGGTGAGAAGCTCAAGCGGACCCCGCGCGGCTTTCCCGCCGACCACCCCGCGGCCGACCTGCTTGTCTACAAGCAGTTCCTGTCCGGTGCCAACTTTCCCGCCTCGGAGATCGAGAAACCGTCAATCGGCAGCATGCTCGATGGGCACTTCCGCATCCTGGCGCCGTTGCTCGAATACCTGAACCGGCCGCTCCGCCAGATCTGATCGCGCGCGCTCGGTACCATAACTGCTTGGGGAAGGACTCTCGCAGACCGCTGAGAGACTACTCAATGGCATACCACGACATCCGCGACTTCATCGCGGCACTCGATCAACACGGCGAACTGCACCGGATCCAGGCCGAGGTGGATCCTAGGCTGGAAATCGCCGAACTGGCCAACCGGTCGGTCAAGCACGACGGGCCGGCGCTGCTGTTCGACAACCCGAAGGGCTCGAGCATGCCCGTGCTCATCAACGCGTACGCATCCATGTCGAAGATGGAGATCGCGTTCGGTGTCGACGACATCGACCAGATCGCCGCACGGATCTCGAAGTACCTGGACTTCAGCGTTCCGAAGGGAATCAGCGGCAAGCTGAAGGGACTGTCCATGCTGGCGGATCTCCGCAAGTTCCTTCCCCGCACGGTTCGTTCGGGGGCCTGTCAGGAAGTGGTGAAGACCGAGGACTTCTCGCTGTCGGAGATTCCGGTCCTGACCTGCTGGCCGGGTGACGCCGGACCATTCATCACGCTGCCGATGGTCTTTTCCCGCAATCCGATCAACGGCAAGCGCAATTGCGGCACGTACCGCATGCAGGTCTACGACGAGCGCACGACCGGAATGCATTGGCAGACGCACAAGCAGGGTGCCGAGCACTACCGCCGTCTTCGTCGGGAAGGCAAGCAGACCCGCATGGATGTCGCGGTTGCCATCGGGGCGGACCCGGCGACCATGTACTCGGGCATTCTGCCGCTGCCACCGGATTTGGACGAGATGCTGTTCGCGGGGTTCGTCCGCCAGCGGCCCGTCGACATGGTTCCGTGCAAGACGGTCGAACTGGAGGTTCCGGCGAACTCGGAAATCGTCCTCGAGGGCCATGTCAACCTCGGGGAACTCCGGACCGAGGGACCGTTCGGAGACCATACGGGGTACTACTCGCTCGCCGACGACTATCCCGTGTTCCACGTGGACTGCATCACCCACCGCAAGGACCCCATCTACGCGACGACCATCGTCGGCCCGCCTCCGATGGAGGATTACTACATGGGCAAGGCGATCGAGCGCATGTTCCTGCCGCTGATGAAGTTGCAGGCGCCCGAGATCGTCGATGTCTCCATGCCGGCGGAAGGCATCTTCCACAACCTCATGCTCGTCTCGATCCGCAAGTCCTATCCCGGACAGGCGCGCAAGGTGATGAACGCGATCTGGGGCCTGGGGCAGGCTTCCTCGACCAAGTGCATCGTCGTCGTGGATGACGATGTCGATGTGCAGGACCATTCAGCGGCGACCTGGCGAGCCCTCAGCAACATCGATCCGGAGCGGGACATCCAGTTCACGATGGGCCCGGTCGACTCGCTGGACCACGCGAGCCGTCTGCCGGACTACGGCTCCAAGATGGGCATCGACGCGACCCGCAAGTGGGCATCCGAAGGCTTCACCCGGCCGTGGCCCGAGGTGCTGGAGATGGATCCGGACGTGAAGCGTCGCGTCGATCCGATCTGGAAGCAACTGGGGCTCGACTGGACCTGATCGATTCCGGGTGCGGCGATGGTGCCTGTCAGTCTCGCGGCCGGGATCAGCGGCGCAGCCGCCGTCGCCCTTGGGACGGTCGCGATCTGGCTTGGGCCCGCGTTGCTGCCGGTCCAGCCTTTGCCAACGATTCGGGTGCAGGATCTGGAGGTCCGAGCCGAAGCGGTTTCCACCCTGGAGGGGTTGGTCACGTCCCGACGTCACGGACGGGTGTTGAGGCGAGTGCGGCCGCCGGCGGCCGCGGTGCGGGCGGGTGACCCGATCCTGGAGTTCGAGGACCTGGCTCTGCAAGCGTCGAAGGCGGATCTCGACGCCGAGATCGCACGGCTCGACGCGCAGTCGGTGAAGGTGGCGAGCAGCGAGCGACGAACGGACGGCGCAGGACCCTTGGAGATTCGTCTCGCGGCTCTCTCAAGCCTGGAGGAATCCTATGAAATCGCCCGCAGGGACTTCGAGAGGTGGGAGACACTGCATGCGGAAGGACTGGTGGCCCGCCTGGATTACGAGCGTGAGGAACGGGAGTTCGCGGACATCGAGGCTCAACTGCAGGCTGCACGGGCGGGAGTGGCGGCAGGCGGGAGCCCAGCCACCGAAGCCGACGAGGAACACGTGACCGGTGACCTGCGGCGCGCAGAACGCCTTCGCCAGCACCTGAACCGCCTTTCGGAGACCTTCGCCGTGAAGAGCCCCTGGGACGGGCAGATCGGCCAGTTTCACGTGCAGGAAGGCGAGATTCCCCAGCGGGGAAGCCCACTCGCTACCATCCAGCGTGTCGCTCGGCCGAGTCTGGAGGTGGATCTTTCGGAGGTCGGTGCGGACATCGTCGTCGCCGTGCTCTCGGCATGCGGCGTTCCCGGTCCCTTCCCGTTCACGGTCCGGGACGGAACGCTCCGCATGTTGGTCCCGACGGTCTCCATCCGGCCAGGCGGTCGCTGCCGGATCGTGGTGCGGGTCCGCAGGCAGGAGGACAGCCCGGGCGAGACGGCCCGGATGCCGCCGCTAGAGCAGGCCTCTACCCTGATCGGACGGTTTCTGCGCCGGTCTCGTACTGGCGAGCGGACCGAGGCTTGGTGCGCCGCTGTCCGGAATACACGACGGGACTCCCGCGGACGCTGTTAGCTCGGCTGATCGCTCGTTGCCGGGCCGAGGGGGAACTCTGGTGGACCCGCGCCAAGCGGCGCCAAGCCTTCCGGGCGAATAGCCTGCGCGCTCACGCGACCGCAGCCTGGCGGGAATCGGGGTCATGGGCAAGGCGCAGTTCATCGCCCTCACGAAGCACCCTCACGGTGTCACCGTCCTGAAATTCCCCTTCCAGCAGGGACAACGCGAGAGGATCCTGGATCAGTGTCTGAATGGCGCGCTTCATCGGCCGCGCTCCGTACCGGGGGTCGTAGCCGCGGGCCACAATGAGCTTCTTGGCCTCCGGCTCGACCTCGAGACGCAGTTGTCTGTCGGCAAGCAGCTCCCGGACTCGGTCCAGCTGGAGATCCAGGATCCGGTCGAGGTCCTCTGGCCGCAGGCTCGCGAAGACGACGATGTCGTCAATCCGGTTGAGAAACTCGGGCCGGAACGTCCGACCAAGCTCGGACAACAGGGCATTGCGTCGGTCGTCATCGTTCCGGGACGACTCCCTGGACAGGAAGTCGGGCGCCTTCCCGGAGAGAATCTCCTGCGAGCCGACATTCGAGGTCATCGCAATGATCGCATTCCGGAAACTCACCGTGCGGCCCTTGCCATCCGTGAGGCGTCCGTCGTCCAGGACCTGGAGCAGGAGGTTGAAGACATCCGGATGCGCCTTCTCGATCTCGTCCAGCAGGACGACCGAGTAGGGGTGTCGCCGAATGTGCTCGGTGAGCTGGCCACCTTCCTCATGTCCGATATAACCGGGCGGCGCGCCCACCATCCTCGCCACCGAGTGCTTCTCCATGTACTCCGACATGTCGATGCGGATCATGGCGTGCCGAGAATCGAAGAGGAACTCGGCAAGTGCTCTCGCCATTTCCGTCTTGCCCACTCCCGTCGGCCCCAGGAAGAAGAACGAACCGATCGGGCGGTCCGGATCACCGAGACCGGCGCGGCTGCGACGAATCGCGTTCGAGACTGCGGCCACGGCCGTATCCTGTCCGATCACTTTCTCCCGCAGGGCCTCGTCCATGCCGACGAGCTTCTCGACCTCCCCGCGGAGCATCTTGGACACCGGAATCCCCGTCCATTTGGCGACGATCCGGGCGATGTCCTCCTCGGTGACTTCACCACGAGAGAGTGGCCGGTCGCCGCGCTCGTGTTCCAGCCGGCCGGTCGCTGCATCCAGGTCCTGCTGCACACGGGCAAGTCGTCCGTAGCGGATCTCGGCGGCCAACGCGAGGTCGCCCGTCCGTTCCGCCGCTTCCTGCTCGTTGCGCAGACGTTCCATCTCCTCCTTGAGCCGTCGCACATCGTCGATGAGCCGCTTCTCCTGCTGCCACTCGTCACGGAGCATCGCCGCCTCCGATCGCAGCTCCTCCAGCTGGCTCTCGATCGTCGCCAGTCGCTCCTTCGACCCGGAGTCACTCTCCTTCTGCAGGGCCTGACGCTCGATCTCGAGCTGGATGGCCTTGCGCTCCTTGCGGTCGACCTCGACCGGGACCGAATCGATCTGCATCCGCATGGTTGCACCGGCTTCATCGACCAGATCGATGGCCTTGTCCGGAAGGAAGCGGTCGGTGATGTAACGGTTCGAGAGCGTGGCCGCCGCGACCAGCGCGGCATCGCGGTAACGAACCGAGTGGTGGATTTCGTAGGTTTCCTTGAGTCCACGCAGGATCGAGATCGTGTCTTCGACCGACGGCTGATCGACCAGGACGGTCTGAAAGCGACGCTCCAGGGCGGCATCTTTCTCGACATGCTTCCTGTACTCGTTGATGGTCGTGGCACCGATGCACCGCAGCCTGCCGCGTGCGAGTGCCGGCTTGAGCATGTTGGCGGCATCGATGGCGCCCTCCGAGGCGCCGGCTCCGACCAGGGTGTGCAACTCGTCGATGAAGCAGACGACCTGCCCGTCGGATTCCTCGATCTCCCGCAGGACCGCCTTGAGCCGCTCCTCGAACTCGCCACGGAACTTGGTGCCGGCCACCATCGCAGTGAGATCAATCGCGACGAGCCGCTTGTCCTTGAGCGTCTCGGGCACATCGCCCCGCACGATCCGCTGGGCCAGGCCCTCCACGATGGCGGTCTTGCCCACACCGGGTTCACCGATCAGCACGGGATTGTTCTTGGTGCGCCGCGAGAGTACCTGGATCACCCGACGGATCTCCTCGTCGCGCCCGATCACCGGATCGAGTTTGGCTTGGCGCGCCTGCTCGGTCAGATCCACGGCGTAGCGTTCCAGCGCCTGGTACTTCGCCTCGGGATTCGGGTCCGTGACCCGGTGACTGCCTCGTATCGACGCGAGGGCCGCGAGGATCTCCTCGTGACCGGCCCCGAGGTCACGCAGCAACCGCGATGCGGGGTCATCGCCCAGGGCACTGATGGCCAGGAGCAGGTGCTCGGTCGAGATGAACTCGTCCTTGAAACGCTCGGCCTCCTTGCCGGCCTGCCCGATCGCCTTCTGCAGGGACGGTGACAGGCGGGTTCCAGGGTCGGCACCACGGACGGACGGGATGCGGTCCAGCAGGGCGCGCGCATCGGCGACCGCGACGCTTACAGCGATCCCGAGTTTCGACAGCACAGCCGGCACGACACCGTTCTGCTCCTCGGCCAGTGCGATCAGCAGGTGTGCGGGCTCCAGCATCTGGTGACTGGCCTCTTCGGCGAGGGCCTGCATCTGCCCGAACGCCTCCTGCGCCTTTTGCGTGAATTTCTCGAACGGAATCATGGCTCTGTACGTCCTCTCCGCCTACGCTCTTGCGTCGCTGCTGGCGGGGCTGCGCCCCTCCTCTCTGGGCGGGGGGCGGATTTCGATCCACCCCCCGCATCGCTGTCCGGCGACTGCGGCTCAGTTGACCGGAATCAGCCGGGACGTGTCGACAGGCTCCTGCTTCGGAAGGGTGATCTCGAGGACGCCGTTCGCGTAGGACGCCTTGACGCCGTCGGCGTCGACCTCGTCCGAGACGCGGAACCGTCGCTCGAACTGCCCGTGCAGCCTCTCGGCTCGGCGCAACCGGTGCTCCTCCACTTCGGGAGCCTTCCGCTCGCCGCGCACGATCAGGACCCCGTCCTCGAACCGGACCTCCAGGTCCTTCTGGTCGGTTCCCGGCACATCGCCGCGAAGCACGTAGGCCGTGTCCGTTTCCTCGATGTCGAAGGACGGCACCCAGCCTCCCTCCGGCACCCGCGGCAGCAGCAGTCGGTGCATGTCCCTCCAGGGGTTGAATGGGTTTGTGTGCAGCATGGTCATGGCTTGCTCTCCTGTTCCGGAAGCTCGGGTTCCAATATCATTCTACACGGCCCCACAAGCATGTCAAGCATCTTTATAAAAAAATTTGAGTCTGTTACTATCAGATTTTCTTAGCTCGCTATTCTCTCATGCACCGATTGTCGGCGGATCTCTCGCCGGACGGCACGAGAAGCAGCGTTCTGGACGCAGCGAGCCCGTCTGCGGAACTGGAATCGGGAGGACGGCGGTCAGTGCCTGCCCCGGCGAATCACGCGGCCGGGCAACTGCCCCGTGTGGGAACCTCCGGCCAGCACTTCCACACCGTTCACGAGAACATGGCTGATGCCCGAAGGATACTGATGCGGCTTGGCGAATGTCGCCTCGTCGGTCACGGTGTCGGGGTCGAAGACCACGACATCCGCCGCGAGGCCCTCACGGATGCGTCCGCGGTCCACGATCCCGAGCTTGTCGGCGTTCATCGACGTCATCTTGCGAACAGCTTCCTCCAGTGTCAGGAGTTTCCTCTCGCGGACATACCGTCCGAGGACGCGCGGGAACGTGCCATACCACCGCGGGTGCGGATGCGTGCTGGCGGAGGGTCCGTCGGGACTGATCGCAGCACCGTCCGAGCCGACGGAGACATAGGGCCTTTGCAGTGCCAGCACCATATCGTCTTCCTGATGATGGAAGTACACGGTCCGCACACGGCCGCCCTCTTCGACCAGCAGGTCGAAGAACACGTCAAACGGGTCACCTCCGCGGGCTTCGATGAATTCGCTCATTCTCCGACCGACGAATGTGCGGTTGGACGGCCGCTGGAGTTGCGCAAGGAGCATCCGGCTCCAGTCACCGCCCACAGCGAGATAGTGGTTGTACCAGTCCTGCTTCGGATCAAGAATGTCGCGCCGGATCCGCTGCCTCTCGGCGGGGGACCGCAGCCGCATCAGCATCGCCTCGTTGCCACCGTCGTGGGCCCATGGCGGAACGATCGCCCGGAGGTCGTTCTGCCCCGCGGTATAGGGATAGACGTTCGCACGGATGTCAAGCCCGCGCCGCCGGGCGGCCTCGATTGTCACCAGAAGTTCGCTCATGCGACCCCAGAGCGACTCGTCAGCGATCTTGAGGTGGATGATGTCCACCGTGATCCCGGCCTCGTCACCGACCCGGACCGCCTCGGTGACGGCCGCGAAGACTCCACGCCCCTCATCGCGGACATGGGTCGAATAGATGCCTCCGTGCTCGGCGGCGACCTCGGCCAAGACCACGAGCTGCTCGGTGGTCACCTGGCGGGCGGGCGGCATCAGCAACGAGTTGGACAGACCCATGGCTCCTTCCCCCATCGCTTCTGCGACAAGTTCTCCCATGGCCTCGACCTGAGCCGGAGTCGCTGGCTCAAGCGCGTCCCCCTTCACGTACCTCCAGACCTGCGTCAGGCCGACGTAGGAGCAGATGTTCGCGGCGACGCCGCGTGCCTCCACGTGGTCGAAGTATCCGCCGAGCGTCGTCCATTCCCGCTCTCCCGGCTGGACGGGACCGGCGGATCCTCCCTCGCCGAGCACCATTGTCGTGACGCCCTGCCGGACCATGCTCTCGCAGCGCGGCTCCTCCAGCAACGTGAAGTCGGAATGATTGTGGATATCGATGAAACCCGGAGCCACCACCAAACCGGTCGCGTCGATGATCCTGCGCCCATCCGCGTGTGCAAGGTCACCGAGTCGAGCAATGCTGCCACGGCGCACTCCGAGGTCGGCCACGAAAGCATCGCGACCGGTGCCATCAACAACCAGTCCACCGACGATCAGGATGTCGAACGGCTCCTGGGCGAGCGACCCGTCCACTGCCAAGGCAACCGCAAAACCCAGCACGACCCGGGCGATTCGAGTTCGCGAGGTTCGCGACATCCCATTTCCTGCCGTCCGCGATGCCGGCATCGACTGACTCCGGCTCTCCGAGCCTTGCTCCGGAGTGCTCTGGAAACCGGCTCCACTATACCGCTCGGATCATGATCGTGGCGGTTAGCCCTACGCCATGAAACGCTCTGCTGCGGGCCGACGCAGCAATCCCGTGCCTGTGCTGCGATGCAGGGCGGAAGCCGCAGACCAGAGTTCATGCGGCAAGAGCAACTGGAACGGCCTGGCGGCAGTTGATCAGCCTGTATGAACGCATCTCTGATAGCCGGGCCGGGCATGTCCGCACGGCGGAACCATCATCCGTCCAGCCCTGTTTCAGCGAAGCGCGTGCAGACTTGCTGCGTCCGGTTCTCGTCCCGGCTCCGTCGTAGCGTCAGTACCGGTCCGCAACGCGTTTTACCTGTGATCGGCCAGTTGACGTTGCCGGTGGTCCCTGCCACCTTGCAAGGGGCGCGCCAGTGATGCTCCGTTGAGGGAAATCGCAGCCTGACGACCATTCTGCCGGTCATTGCGAAAGCGCCTTGGCCATGGATACCGAGGACGCGAAGGACGCTACTCGAGTGGAGCTTGGACCGACAGACGCCGACATCTCTCCGAACCGCACCGCCAGCCAGTGGTGTGGTGAAACGTGGATTCCACAGGCCGATGACTAGCCCTGTGTGATCGCCGCAATCGCGATGGAGAGGCCCAGCAGGGTAAACCCGACACCGATCATCCACCGCAGCGTCGAGATCTCCCGCTGCGTTACCCGCTGCCCGGCCTGCATCTCCCGCTGCATGGCCTGGCTCTCCCGCTGCGTGGCCTGGATCATGCCGACCAGGACTTCGAAGCGGGCCTCCATCTCGGTCCTGAGCTGACCCATCTCGGTCCTAAGCTGACCCATCTCGGCCCTAAGCTGATCCTTAGACGTCTGGATCGCCGCAATGATGTTCTCCCCGGCTCTGTCCCGGACTTCCTCCGCTGCATCGTGGGCCAATCCCGGATCGACATCAGCGCTGATGAGCGCTCGGAACACCGCGCTCGGAGTCCGTTCCTGCGTCTCCACTGGCATCGCTATCGTCGGCACCGGACTCGCCGACACCTTGAATCACCTTGAGTATACCTGATGAATCCGCCCTACCGCTGCCTGACAGGCATCCGCAGATCAGAGTTCCCGTGGCTACGGCAACTGGCATGGTCAGCAACAGTTGATCGGACTGCCGCATTCGATCAGCCTGTATGAACGCATCTCTGATAGCTGGAACGGGTATGTCGGCACGGCGGAACTCTCGTCCGTCCAGCCCTGTTTCAGCGAAGCGCGTGCAGACTTGCTGCGTCCGGTTCTCGTCCCGGCTCCGTCGTAGCGTCAGTACCGGTCCGCAACGCGTTTTACCTGTGATCGGCCAGTTGACGTTGCCGGTGGTCCCTGCCACCTTGCAAGGGGCGCGCCAGTGATGCTCCGTTGAGGGAAATCGCAGCCTGACGACCATTCTGCCGGTCATTGCGAAAGCGCCTTGGCCATGGATACCGAGGACGCGAAGGACGCTACTCGAGTGGAGCTTGGACCGACAGACGCCGACATCTCTCCGAACCGCACCGCCAGCCAGTGGTGTGGTGAAACGTGGATTCCACAGGCCGATGACTAGCCCTGTGTGATCGCCGCAATCGCGATGGAGAGGCCCAGCAGGGTAAACCCGACACCGATCATCCACCGCAGCGTCGAGATCTCCCGCTGCGTTACCCGCTGCCCGGCCTGCATCTCCCGCTGCATGGCCTGCATCTCCCGCTGCATGGCCTGGCTCTCCCGCTGCGTGGCCTGGATCATGCCGACCAGGACTTCGAAGCGGGCCTCCATCTCGGTCCTGAGCTGACCCATCTCGGTCCTAAGCTGACCCATCTCGGCCCTAAGCTGATCCTTAGACGTCTGGATCGCCGCAATGATGTTCTCCCCGGCTCTGTCCCGGACTTCCTCCGCTGCATCGTGGGCCAATCCCGGATCGACATCAGCGCTGATGAGCGCTCGGAACACCGCGCTCGGAGTCCGTTCCTGCGTCTCCACTGGCATCGCTATCGTCGGCACCGGACTCGCCGACACCTTGAATCACCTTGAGTATACCTGATGAATCCGCCCTACCGCTGCCTGACAGGCATCCGCAGATCAGAGTTCCCGTGGCTACGGCAACTGGCATGGTCAGCAACAGTTGATCGGACTGCCGCATTCGATCAGCCTGTATGAACGCATCTCTGATAGCCGGGCCGGGCATGTCCGCACGGCGGAACCATCATCCGTCCAGCCCTGTTTCAGCGAAGCGCGTGCAGACTTGCTGCGTCCGGTTATCGTCCCGGCTCCCTCGTAGCGTCGCTACCGGCCCGCAACGTGATTGACCTTTGATCGGCCAGTTGACCTTGCCGGCTGTCGCTACCACCTTGCGAGGTGCGCCATGTGATGCTCCGTTGAGGGAAATCGCAGCCTGACGACCATTCTGCCGGTCATTGCGAAAGCGCCTTGGCCATGGATACCGAGGACGCGAAGGACGCTACTCGAGTGGAGCTTGGACCGACAGACGCCGACATCTCTCCAAACCGCATTCGCCAGCCGGTGGTCTGGAGAAACGTGGATTCAACAGACCGATGACTAGCCCGGATATCTCACCAAAGGGGTGAAAATCAGGCATATCGGTATGATAACATGTTTGCTATCAGGATCTTGAAGCGGTCTTGAAGCATCATGCCCAAATCCACACCCTGTACCAGCCTCTCCCTCGCCAACCATGGCCGCCGTCAAGTCTGCCTGGGCTTCGATGGCGGACGCATGACGTCCGATGGCGGCGCTCTCCTGCTCCGCGCCGCCGATCACCATGTCCACCTCACCCGGCGCCTCGCCCGCTGCTTCCGCGACCACCGCGATCCCCGCCGCTGCGAACACCCCCTCCAGCAGTTGGTCTCCCAGCGCCTGTTCGGCCTCGTGCTGGGCTACGAGGACATCAACGACCACGACCAACTCCGCTCCGACAGCGTCCTCGCCCTGGCCGTCGGCACCCCCGACATCCACGGGGAACACCGGGCCCGCCAACGCGATCGCGGCCATCCGCTGGCGGGCTCCAGTACCCTCAATCGCATGGAGTTGGGCGATCCCGAACACGCGGCCGACGACCGCTACAAGCGCATCGTGGCCGCTACCGCCCAGCTGGACCGGCTGCTGGTCGAGCTGTTCCTCGACAGCTACCAGAAACCGCCGAAGGAACTCATCCTGGACGTGGATGCCACCGACGATCCGGTGCATGGAGAACAGGAAGGCCGCTTCTTCCATGCCTACTACGACGAGTACTGCTATCTGCCGCTGTATGTGACCTGTGGCCCCTACGTGCTGTGCGGGCGGTTGCGGACGGCCAACCGGGATGCGGCGGACGGTGCACTGGAGGAGTTGCAGCGGATCGTGGCGCAGATCCGGGAGCGCTGGCCGCAGGTGCGGTTGATCGTGCGGGGGGATGCGGGGTTCTGTCGGGAGCCGCTGATGGCGTGGTGCGAGGACCAGGAGCGGGTGGACTACGTGTTCGGGCTGGCGGGGAACAAGCGGTTGGCGGAGGCGGTGGCGCGGCAGCAGAATCGGGCGGGGAGCCGGTGCGTGACGAGCGGCAAGGCGGCGCGGCGGTACCGGAGTTTCCGGTACCGGACGCGGGACAGTTGGAGTCGGAAGCGGCGGGTGGTGGCGAAGGCGGAATGGCTGCCGGGTCCACGGGGGAGGAACCAGCGCTTCGTGGTGACGAGCATGAGTCGTAAGGAATGGAAACCCAAGGAGTTGTACGAGAAGCTGTACTGTGCGCGGGCTAGCGCTAGGACACATTTGAACCGCGGATGGGTGGCGGGGCCGCGGGAGGAGATGCTCGTTGGGCTTCCAGCAGACGGACCATGGTCTGGAGTTGCACGTACGCGCGCCACAGCACCTCGTTGCCCGGCAGCGGCCGGCGCCGCGACGGCTGCCAGCCCGTCATGCGCGCCAGCATCACCACCCAACTGCGGATGTCGGGCGGGGGTGGACGGTTCCGCTCGGCCGGTGGCCGCAGGCCCTCCGCCTGCACCACCCGGGCAATCACCTCCCGCTCCGTCGCGGTCAGCACCTGCTCGGCCGGCGTGTCCGGGCGGTCCCGCGCATAGCGGTCCAGACTGAACACCCGCCAGGCCGTGATCGCATCGAACGCCAGACACTTCTCCAGGGCGGCGGCCGTCTGCAAGCGCCGGTCCTCGATGCGCGTACCCGACTTGAGCAGCCGGAAGAACTCCTCGATGCTCCAGCGGGCCTCGTACCAGCCCACGATCCGCTCCGCCCACTCGGCGCTCGCGCCCCCTTCGCTCGACAGCAGCAGCCACTCCAGCGGCTCCTCGCCCGGGGGTGGCTGCGGTTCCCGCACCTGCACCACCCAGACCGGCACCGGTCCGTCCTGCGGACGGCTTTTCGGCGGCTGCAGATCCACCTGCGCGATGCGCAGTTCCGTCTCCGCGGTGCGTGCCGCCCGCGCCCGTTTCCCGCCCTGTGAGTCGATGAACACCTTGCGCCCGGTCAACACCGGCTGCTCGAAATCGGGCTGTTCCTGCAGCTTGCGCACGATGGCCGCCTGCGTGGTCGGGTCCTGCACCTGCACCTTGCGCTGCCGCCCCGCGTGCACCCGCACCACCAGGCCGGCTTCCTCTCGGTGCCGATGCTGGCTCGCCAGCAGTTCGTAGATGTCACTCTCACGGTCGCCCACCACGATCACCCGCGTGGACGGACTCCGCCGCCCCAGTTCCCGCCCTTGTTCGAAACCCCGCAACCAGCGTTGACTTTCCCGTTCCTTTTCCGCTGGCGGTGCCTGCTCCGCTCGCGCCCAACTCTCCAGACCGCTCACGCCCAGCGGGCGCCGGCCCTCGGTGAACGCCACCGCCGCGTGCACGAACAGTCCCCGCGCCGTGTCCGAACGCTTCTGCAGCGGCCCCAGTCCTTCCGTACTGTCCTTCAAACCCGTATAATTCAAGGTGGTGGTGTCCTGGACCAGCAGCACGGTCGACTCCTGCCGGACCCGTTCCAGCAGGGCTTCCTGGTGCGGTTGCAGGATGTCGGCGCCGGTCACCTTGTCATTGTGCAGGAAGCGGTAGGCCGCGCGCTGCTCGGCGGGATGCGGAAAGATGGACGGAAGGGGACGGCCGCCCTGGCGTTCCCAGTTCCGGCCCATGCGCACCAGTCGCTCGCGCAAGCGCCCGTCGGGCAGGTCCGAGCGCTGGAACTCGCGTTCGGCCCAACTCGCTTCCTCGGGCAGTTCCAGGGCCGGAAAGCGACCCAGGGAGCGGTCGGGCGGATCGAGCAGGGTCGTGCGCCAGTCGTTGGTCAGGCCCAGCCACCACACGGTCTTGACCGGCACCGGCTTGTCCACCCCCGGCGGGCGGCCCTGGGTGCGGCCCACGCGCTGCCAGCCGGCGGCCTTGTAACTGGTGCCCTTGCGCGCGGGTGCGACACAGGTCTCGAGCAGGACCGGAGCGACGCCATGGAGCTCTTGCCAGTCGGCGGCCACCCGCCGCTGGGCCTGGCCCAGCACGTGCGAGGCCAGGTGCGGCACGACCACCTGGGGACCCACCAGGAAGCGGTCGTTGTGCAACACGAGCGGGATCCGCGCGCCGCGGGTGCGGTCGTCCCAGCCCAGTTCCTGGTCGCGGGGCCCGAGCCGGAAGGGGGCGGCCACGAAACTCAGCACGCCCACCGGGCCGCACTTGGCCCGGACCAGATAGCTCAGGCGGCAGCCCGGAGCGCTGCCGCGACCGCACGGATGCTCGCTGGCCAGCAGTTGTGCGCACTGGCGGCGCTGGGCGGCGGTCCGGGCCAGTTCCAGTTGCACGGGGCCCAACTCCTGCAGGCTGCCGCGGAAGGTCGCCAGCGGCGTTGCGGGGCGGGCCGAGTGGGCGGCGGGCAGCCGCTGCCCCTGCGAGGCGGGCAGTGCCAGTCCCAACTCCTCGGCCAGTCGCGGCAGGGCCTTGCGGGCCGACGACTCGCAGTACCGCCCGCGCTGGTTGCGCCACCCGTCCTGCTCGCACAGGCCACGCGCCAGCGCGGTCCGCGTCAGCACCCCCTCCTGCAAGGCCCCTCGCAGCCATTTCACGGTGGTGGGTTGCAAAACCCGCAGTCCGACTCGCATCCCTCCCTTCTACACTCTTCCACCCCTCCGTGTCAAGTCTGTCCTAGCGCTAGGTGCGCGGGGGGACATGGAGAACCGGATCAAGGAGCAGCAGTTGCATCTGTTCGCGGACCGGACCTCGGCGGGTTCGCTGCGGGCGAACCAGTTGCGGATGTACTGGGCGCTGTTCGGAGCGATGCTGCTGGAGGTGCTCCGGCGGGTGGCGCTGGTGGGGACGAAGTTGGCGAAGGCGCAGTACGGGACGATGCGGGCGCTGCTGCTGAAGGTGGCCGGGGAGGTGCGGGTGAGCGTGCGGAGGGTGCGGGTCCGGATCTCGTCGGTGTTTCCGCGCCGGGAGTTGTTCGCGCAGTGCCTGGCGCGGTTCGGGGAGGCCCTGGCGAGCTGAGGTCGGCGCGGGACAGGACATTGGGGAGAGCGGCCGCAAGGCGGTCGGTGGGAGAGGTGTGTCTACGGGGAGGAGCGAGCAGGCGTGGAGGAGCCGGAAACGGCCGGCGAGGAGGTCGGTGGAGCGGTCCGGGGCGGAGGAACCCGGAAATCATGGCCCTGTTTATGGATCCACACTGCAAATCGATGCCTTTGAGCCCAGTGACAGGTCCCATACCGCCGAAAAATCGATGCTCGCGCGACTTGGTGAGATATCCGGGCTAGCCCTGTGTGATCGTCGCGACCGCGATGGAGAGGCCCAGCAGGGTCAACCCTACACCGATCATCCACCGCAGCGTCGAGATCTCCCGCTGCGTTTCCCGCTGCATGGCCTGGCTTTCCCGCTGCGTGGCCTGGATCATGCCGACCAAGACATCGAAGCGGGCCTCCATCTCGGTCCTAAGCTGACCCATCTCGGCCCTAAGCTGATCCTTAGACGTCTGGATCGCCGCAATGATGTTCTCCCCGGCTCTGTCCCGGACTTCCTCCGCTGCATCGTGGGCCAACGCCGGATCGACATCAGCGCTGATGAACGCTCGGAATACTGCGCCCGGAGTCCGTTCCTGCGTCTCCACTGGCATCGCTGTGTCGGGCACCTGGCTCGCCGTCCCCCTGACTCACTTTGAGTGTACCCGATGAACCCACCCTGCCGTTGCTTCACAGGCAGCGCCGAGTTCCCTGGAGGCGAATCCAACCACAGATCGGAGATCACGCGGCAAGAGCAACTGGAACGGTTTAGCGAAAACTGATTGGCCCCGCCGAGTCCGATCGGCCTATGTGAGCACATCCCGGACAACCCGGCCGTGCACATCCGTAAGGCGAAAGTCGCGCCCCTGAAACCGATAGGTCAGTTTGGTGTGATCAATGCCGCAGAGATGCAGCATCGTGGCGTGCAGATCGTGGACATGAACCACATCCTCGACTGCGTTGTACCCGAGATCGTCCGTCGCTCCATGGCTGTGCCCACCCTTGATGCCTCCCCCGGCCAGCCACATCGAGAATCCCTTGATGTGATGGTCTCGGCCCACTAGCGCCGGATCGGAACCCTGTGACATCGGCGTGCGACCGAACTCGCCACACCAGACGATCAACGTGTCCTCGAACATCCCTCGCTGCTTGAGATCCTTGACCAGCGCCGCCGTGCCCTGGTCGACGTAACCGCAGCTCTTGGGAAGTAGGGTCCTGATCTCGTTGTGATGGTCCCAGCCGCGGTGGTAGAGCTGGATGAAACGCACGCCACGCTCGGCCAGTCGGCGCGCCAGCAGGCAGTTCGCGTTGTAGGTGCCATCTCCACCACGTGTCCCGTACATCTCAAGCACATGCGCGGGCTCGCTGGAGAAGTCCACCAGGTCGGGCACGCTCATCTGCATCCGGAAGGCAAGCTCGTACTGGGCAATGCGGGTCGCGATCTCCGGATCACGGCTCCAAACCTGCTGAAGACCGTTGAACTCGCTGACCGCGTTGATCACGTCGCGCTGCATGTCGCGGCTTACACCGTCCGGATTCCGGACATAGTTGACCGGTTCGCCGGTGGAATTGAACTTGACACCCTGATAGATGCTTGGCAGAAATCCGCTACTCCACTGCCGCGCGGCGACCGGCTGGCTCTGGGAACCGCCCTCGGACGTCAGCACCACGAAGCCGGGCAGATCCTCCGAGTCGCTGCCAAGGCCGTACAGAAGCCACGAACCCATGCTGGGCCTTCCCGGCAGGCGGAAGCCGCTGTTCATGAAGGTGTGGGCCGTGTCGTGGTTGATCTGCTCGGTCTGCATCGAACGCACGATACAGATGTCGTCGGCGATGCTGCCGATCTTCGGCAGCAGAGTGGTCATGTGCTGTCCGCTCCTGCCGAAGTGCCGGAACGGATGCTGCGGGCCAAGAATCCGGAGTTCCTTGCCCTGGAGTTGGGCGATCTGCTGGCCCTTGGTGAACGACTCGGGCATCGGTTCGCCACTACGCCTGGCCAGTTCCGGTTTGTAGTCCAGTAACTCGAGGTGTGCTGGACCACCGGCCATACACAGAAAGATGACGCGCTTGACCTTGGCTGGGCCGTCCGGAAAGCCACTGGTACCGGACTGGATGCCGGGAAGGGACCGCTGCATCAGGGATGCGAAAGCCATTGAGCCGAGCCCCAGGGACGCCCTGCCCAGGAACGCGCGCCGTGTTCGCAACTGCTCGATTTCGGAATATCCCATCCGTTCACCTCAGTACCGCATCAGGAACTCGTGCTTGTTCAGGATTGCCCTCGCCAGGCTGGTCCACGCCGCGAGCCGCGAAGGCTGCAGTCCAGTAGGCGGAGCTGCAATGCCCGTCGCGAGCAGGGCATCCGCGCTTGACGGATCGGCGGCGAAAGCGGCTGCGTGACGCCGAAGAAGGCGTATCGCAACATCCGCCTCTTCCGGATGCGGGGCCCTGGAGAACGCTTCCCTGAACGCGAACTCGACCCGGCCTTGATCGCTCCGTCCCCCCTCTCGCAGGATGCGTCCCGCGAAGGCCCGGGCCGCCTCCACGGCGCTGGGGTCGTTGAGCAGGACCAGCGCCTGTAGGGGCGTATTCGAAACGGCCCTCTCGGCCGTGCATTCCTCACGGACCGGAGCGTCGAACGCCTTCATGGCCGGATGTACATATTGGCGCTGCCAGTGGGTATACAGTCCACGCCGGTACTGGTTCGGATTCAGGTCGGCCTCGTAGACCCGCTTGGGGAAATTGAGTTCCTTGTAGTACCCCGCCGGCTGGTACGGCTTCGAGCTCGGGCCGCCCATCTGCCGGTTGAGCAGCCCGCTCACGGACAGGAGGCTGTCGCGAATGAACTCCGCATCGATACGGGCCATGGTCTGGCGACCATGCAGTCGATTGTACGGATCCGCTGCCAGAAGTTCATCGGAGGGTTGGCTGGAACGCCGGTAGGCCTCGGTCATCAACATGGTCTTGACGATGTGGCGGATGTCCCAGCCGCTCTCGACGAACTCGACCGCGAGCCAGTCCAGCAGTTGCTGGTGGGCTGGTGGCTCGCCTTGCGAACCGAGGTCGTCGAGCGTCTTCGACAACCCGGTCCCGAAGAACATTCTCCAGAGCCGGTTGACGAAGACCCGGGCGGTCAGGGGATTGTTCGGTTCGATGATCCATTCCGCCAGATCCAGCCGGCTGAGACGCCGCTCACCATCCGGAAACCCGCCGAGAAATCCGGGCACCTGGGGCTGCACCACCTCGCCCGAGTCGTCCATCCAGTTTCCCCGCGGCAGGATCCTGACGGTGCGCGGACCGTCCACGGCCCTGGTGACGAGCGACTCGTGCGCCCCGTCCAGCAGGATCTTCCTGCGGCGCTCGAGGGCCCGGATGTCCTGCCAGTGAACGTTGCCCCCTACGATCCGATCAAAGGCCTCTCGCAAGACCTGGATCTGCTCGTCGGTATGTCGGGCTTCGACGAGGACTGCATCGCGAAGCGCTCCCGTCGGGGGAATCTCGGGGAACGCAGAGTCAGTGGCAAGGAGCCGGAAGCGCGCGGGCGGACTGCGTCCGTGTCTGGAATGAGTGATCAGGGAGACCTTGAGTCGCTCGCCAGGCAGCGTCTCCAGTGGCGCTTCGAAGACGAACACGGCAGTCCGAACCCCATGTTCCTTCCAGTCACCGTGCCAACCCGTGTGGAAATTGCCGTCCTGGGTATCGCGAAGCATCGATCCGGACGCCTCTCGATCGGGCAGAAGCCCGGCAAGTGACACACGGACGGGCCACCGTTCGCGCCCCAGCAGGCGCACTTCGAACTCGCTGAGATAGAACGAGTCGAAGTCTGCCGTGGGGAACAGCTCCAGAGCCAGCGCCGTCAACGTCCCGCCCTCAAGGGCGAGTTCCACCTGGTGGATCGACTCCCGCGGCTTCTTCGAGCCGTTGACGACGACACGGACGAGCGCCTCGCGCTCGGTCTCCAGTTCGTACAGGTCGCAGTTGCCGAATTCCGGGTGCCCGCAGTCCGCCCAGACACGGTCCGGTTCCAGCGGTGTCCAGGACAGAAGATCCTCGCGCAGGTGGGCGGCAAGCGCTTCCAGCGTCTCGGGTCGGGCTGCGAGATCCTCCCGGTCTGCCCCACGCAGTCGTGCCAGGCGAGCGTCGATGCGGTTCATCTCGGCCTGTGCCCGCTCGTCGAGAACGCGGATGTGTGCGCCCCAGTCAGCATTGCCACTGAAGACGCCCTGCTCCTCGATATCCGCAAAAAAAGCGGCCATCGAATAGAAGTCCCTGGCCAGGAAGGGATCGAACTTGTGGTCGTGGCATTCCGCACACCCCAGTGTCGAGCCCAGCCACACCGTGGAGACATTGCGCACCCTGTCCGTCGCGTACTTGGCCAGATACTCCTTGGCCTGGGATCCTCCCTCGTTGGTCATGCGGGCCAGCCGGTTATAGCCGCTTGCGACCCGTTGCGTCTCGGTGGCGTCGGGTAGCAAGTCCCCGGCAAGCTGCTCGCGGGTCATCACGTCGAAGGGCTTGTTCTCGTTGAACGATCGGACGATGTAGTCCCGGAACGGATAGACATTGATCGGTACGTCCCCGTGATACCCCGTCGTGTCTGCATACCGCACCAGGTCCAGCCAGTGGACAGCCATGCGCTCGCCGTAGTGCGGTGAGTCGAGCACCGCGTCGAGCAGTTTCTCGTACGCATCCGGACTCCTGTCGCGGACGAATGCCTCGACATCTTCCGGATGCGGTGGCAGTCCGTTGAGATCGAGGCTGATCCGCCGTGCCAGCGTTCGATGGTCAGCCTCCGCGACGGGTTGCAGGCCTCTGGCTTGGAGCCGGGTGTTCACCAGGTGATCGATTCCGGCGGGTCCCGCAGGCGCAGCGGGGCGTTCCGGCTTGATGTAGGCCCAGTGTTCCTGGTACTCGGCCCCCTGATCGATCCAGGCCTCGAGCAGATCCTTGTCGCGTTCGGTCAGCTTCTTGTCGGTCGCAACAGGCGGCATGACCAGCGCGGGGTTGGACTGGTGGATGCGTTCGACCAACCGGCTGACCGACGGGTCTCCGGGCAGGATCACGCCCTTGGCGATCGCATCCTCGCGCCGATCGAGACGCAATCCGGCCTGGCGCGCGTTCCGGTCGGGGCCGTGGCAGGCGAAGCAGTTCTGGGAGAGGATGGGGCGGATGTCACGGTTGAATTCGACCCGCTCCGCGGCGGACGGGACCGAAGCCGCCAGAGATACGAAGGCGAGGGTGACGGTTCGTTGACTCATGTGCGATTTCCGAGGGACCCAAGTCTCGATCCGCTGCGACCCGTTGCACAGCGGTGGTCCGAATGCTCAGTCACACTCTAGCAGGAACGCACTGGCGACAGTGACGCCTGGCGGCGGTTTTCAACTGGGATCCGGAGTTAACCGCGACCCGACAACCTATCATGATGTTCCGGCGAATGGAACCCTTGCCACCACCCCCCCCAGCGAATCGGGCGGCCCGCGCCGCTGCAAGTTCTGCGAAACGTGTAGTAACACGACTTCGACAGTCCACGTCACCACCTGGCGGCGAGTTCGTGTACCTCCCGGCTGAACTCAGCATTTCACACTGTTTCCGGGCCTTGCACTCCATTCGTCGGCATGACGGTGTCCGCAAACAGTCGGAGGCAGTGAGATAGACTTGGCACCCTCAGGCGGGCTTCGGTATCCTCCTCGCCTTCGGCAGAATGACGCCTTCTGGTTCAATCGATATTATACCTGCGACCCGTTTTTGTAGTCTGATTCTATCAAATTTGAATTCTTCATTTGATTTTATTCGATTCACTGTATTCATCAGATAACGGTCTCCCGATAGCAGTTCGTCCGCACCAGCCACAAGAGCACCGGCGTAGACCACACTATCAGCCGGACTCAGATACACTGATTCCGCAATGTCCAAGGCAAGTTCAATTGCATCTCTTGTCTGCGCCGGGCTCGCGACCGTGGCCCGGATGTTTGCTTCCGCGAGCGCAGGCATGATTGCGCCAATACGCTCTCTGATTGCAGTGCGGTCTTCGGGACGCAGACGATTGTTCACTTCTTTTTCATCGAACCGCGTCCACATTCGGTCTGGAATGCCCTCGGCAGCTGCCCTTTCGTAGGCTTTTCCTTTGCCACGTCCGGCCATCAACTCAAGTTCTGTAAGCAATGAGCATTCGACACGCCGGTCCTCTTTACTCAGGTAAACGATAGCATTAAGACCGTGAAACAACCCTTTTCGGAAGCTGCATTCCGACAGGCTTCGCAAATGTCTACGTGCCTCATCCTCTTCTTTGTCTTCGAGAGGGAAAAGATGATCCTTCTCGGCCTGATGCAGGTATAGGCCGATCCAGTGTAGAACATTCGTGTCAAGAAATGTAACTTTACGAAATCGAGCTTCAGGCCCTGCAGAATGTCCATCGTCGTGCATTTTGGCCTAGTCTTCGCCAGATTCTCCGGGAAAGAGCAATTCTTCGATCTGGTGCAGATAGTCCGTTGAAAATGGCAGCTCAGTCGATTCAGTCGCACCAGAAATGGCGACAGAACACACTTTGACAAGCCGCCGGGCATTGCAGAGGGTCTGAACGCTGAAGGGAAGTTCCTCCGGAAACGGAAAGAGTCTCTGGTCGATTCGACCAGTACTGACTGGATCTTTCGCCGCCTCCAAGCGACGGAGAACCAGAGCAATAGCATCGTTTTGTTCGAGTTCAGCGAGATGCAGGATGTTATCGTGCTCAGCGAAACGCTGGCTGAGAGTCGGCTCGAGTGTGTCAGTCATGCTGTACGCATCCGGGGTCATCGAGAGAAACACCCAAAAGGGATTATCTTTGTCTTGGGCTAGGTTTACCAGACGCTTTAATGTTGAGAGGTAGTTGTGAGCTGCTCGCTTCGTCAGTCGCTTCTGTAAGCCGATCTCCTCGAATTCATCAATCAAGAATGCGATGCCAGATACTCCTGCAGCGCGAGTTAACATCGTCAATATTGCTCGAAAATAAGGGGCTTCCTGCGCCTCGGCTACCAGAGCGTTGGTCCTATGTGGAAGAAAATCCCGATACTCGAAATATGGTTTTCGGACTGCATCGGCAACGATTCTGGCGAGACAATATGCGATCTGTTCATCCGCCGTTATGTCCGCCTCCAGGATTGCGTTCTGGAGAGGCTGCGCAACCTCATCCGTTCTGCGTAATCGCCGTTGACTCTCCGATGCGATATATTCCTCGAAACTCTTACGAAACAGATCTCCTTGATAAGGAGACTGTAGGTGCTGCCCTGCGAACTCCCAGATGAGCTTTGCAAAGTCCTTGCGACCAATAGTCCGTAGCAGCATGTTGGCAAGATCGTAGAAATGGATACCCGGGTTATCGAAGTAGAATGGTTTGATGCGGTTCTTGGGAAGGACGATATCCTCAAGCCAGCGGAGCAGACAGCTCTTGCCCGTTCCGTACTCTCCGATTATCGCGAGAATCTTGGGGCCCCTCGTAGAGTGAAGGCGATGGACAAGGTTGTGAACCTGATCCTGAATCCTCTGTGGTGGAGAGAAGTCAATGCCGATCGGCGGTCCGGAAGCCGCTGGCTCGAACGGATTGAAAGTGAGTCCCAGAGAATGCGGCAGTTCAGGCATGACCGTGGTACGTGCCCCGGGCATGAGTAGTCACGTCTTGATGGAACGAGAGGTGAGAAATATAGGGACCGTCCGACTGTTTATAGTACCTACGCAACGCAAGTCCTTCCTGCTGGGGTGAGACGGCCGCGATGGTTGCCAGACGCAGTGGTGCGGGCACCAGGGAGACATGGCCGGCCCACTCACGACGCAACCAATCGATCGCATCGAACAGCTGAAGCCGTGGTCGGCGACGGGCCTCGCAATACCGGATGATCAAGTCAGAAATCGAGAGCCTTGTCCACTCTCCTTGATCGGAGTCGCGACGTAGAGAGAGCAGGAACTCCACAGCTTCTTGCGTCGCTACCTCTCGGTCCTCCTCCGAAACGGGAGGATGTGCAACCGGAAATAGCGTCGTGGTATCCATGGCATGTCCGCAGTACTCGTCGATCAGTGCCAGCTCGTCACGAAGCCAATAGCGCAGGCCGTAGAGAACAGCGCGGCCGGCTGTCTGTCCCGTATGCCGGATCATGCGGTTGGTCTTCGGATTATGAAAGGTGATGGAATCCGATCCAGTGATGGCGTCATAGCTCCATTTCACAGATAGGGCTTGCTGCCGGAAATCGGAAACCGAGGACCAGGAAGCTCCGGGTGACTGGAACAGGTCCAGCAGAATGGCTTTGCAGTCCGGGTTTGCGAGGACCAAGGCGGCGAATGCTTCCCGGCTGTCGGGGCTCCCAAGGTTGGTTCCTTTGGCAGTCGGTGTTTGATCCAACAGAATGGCAACGTGAGGGTTGGTGCGGTGGGCCCGCAGCTTCCCGCCTGTCCGGAAGACGGCTGACAGGCGGACCAACGTGTTTCGATAGCGGTAGAGCGTGGATGGCCGGGGCTGTTCCCCTCGCGGATGTGGGGGGAGCATGCTCTCACGCAGCATCAAATCGTCGGCTTCACCGGGGCCAAGGCCATCCGGGGCATCACCAATGGCCTTCAGTAGCCGGTGCAGGGCAGCGAACGAGACGGGTCGCATCCAGTACAGATTGCGGCGTGTCTGCAGTGATGGCTCGGGCACAGGCACAATGTTCGTTGATTTGACGATACCAGAGGGCAAGGCCGTTGCACACGCACGTGCGGGCGCGATTTCGGTTGCCGGTTGCACGAACTCGAACGACACCGGCGGTGCCGGAACGCAGCCCGTCGTTCTCGCTAGTGCCACCCGCCGCTCTGGAAGACCGCCACTGGACTCCGCTGATTCCACTGCGGTCGGAGCCAGATACCGTTTCGCACGCGGACCGACAGAATTCGTGTCCCGCTAGAAGTCCGTCGGCGGACGGGGTACGAGGTTCTTGACCGGCAGGCGAATCACGTTGCTGATGAACAGCCCCTGGGCGATCCACAGAGGCGTCGACGGATTGTCCACCAGATCGGTGTTGGTCCGCAGATGGACCTGATAGACCCCCACCGAGCCCTCCATCAACCCCACGAACTCCACCTGCGCGGTGCGGCCACCGAACTGCGACGATACGAAATCGTCGGCCACCAGCGGCACATTCGCGACCGTGCCGGCAGGAGTCGGCCGACCGGTCCGGATGGCCTCCTGGTTGTCGGTCAGCCCCAGGCCCGTCCCGAACACGATGATCAACTCGCCCGGTACAAGCGGGTTCTCCGGAGTGATCGGTGAGAAGGGCTCGTTCCCGCAACACAGGTGCGAGCCGCGTGCCGACAGGGTCATCAGCACCTCGGCTTCCGTCCGCTCGTTGACGTCCGTCGTCGCGGGGTCGTCGTCAGGTACTTCCGTGCCCCGGGCGGCATACGTGATCTCGTTACCCTGCTTGCCCGCCTGGCGAGCCTTCAGCACCACGACCGGCGGTGTGTTGCCGTCCTCGAGGAAGCCGTTCTCACGGTTCGTTTCCACCTTGATCCCGGCACCGGACGAAACCTCGAAACCGTACGGGATCTCGTTGCCGTCCGAACCGAGCGACCGGGCCACGATCTGCATCTTGACCGACCCGACCACCTCCAGAGCCCGAGCCGTGACCTCCGGGTCCCCCACCCCGGCATTGATCGAACGCACTAGTATGTTCCGCATGATGAGGAGCGCACGGTCGGAATCCGCTACGTCCTCCTCCGTCAAGGTATATGCGTAGGAGCGGTCGCGGACCGTGATCGTCACCGTGTCGCCAGCCGTCGGCTCTCCCTCGAAGTCGAAATCGGCACGGGCCGAGAAGAACCCCACCGTTCCGGCCGAGGCAACGACATCGGGATCCCCGTCACCAGCGTTGATCAGTGCGATGAACCGGTCGCGGACTTGCTCGGGACTCTCGTCGCCCGGCGACCGATAGTAGTACTCCCGTCCGTTGATCACGATTCTCCCGTCAGCGCCTTCCTGGGTCAACTGGCGGTCCTCCGTGTCGTCGTTGTTCGGATCGTCGTCGCGCGGGCGGTCCGGAAGACTGACCGCTACGGTGCCTTCGGCCACCCCCGTCGCATGGACGGCCATGCCGAGTCGCGGCTCGTCCCCGGGCCACTCGAATAGGCCGGGGGCAGCCCGGACGGACTGGTTCGCGCGGGCGGCAGTGACCGTGACGCTGCCGCCCGGCAGTGTCCTGCGCACGTAGAAGCTGAAGCCCGTGCCTTCCAGTTCCCACGGCACCTGAAACGTGATCTGATCGGGTGAGACCATCAGCAGCGGCGAGAGGTGTCCGTTGGCCAGAACCTGCACACCAGCCAGTTCGGTGGGCAGGTCGACGCCTTCCTCCATGCGGACGGTCTCGCCGGCAAGTTCGGACCCGAAGATCGTCGCGATGGTGCCCGGGGGCAGGTCCCGCGCGTCGGAACCGCCCGTCAACCGGGACCCGGAGGTTGTCGCATCCAGCTCGGTCCCGCTGTTGCGCAGTTCAACCTGTGTCCAGTTCCCCTGCGGCCCCTCCTTCTTGGCGACAAGGTTCGCCCGGTAACTGACCTTGCCCTGGGCCAGCGTCGGCCCGGAGACTTCCGTGGTCGTCGGGGACCCTGCCGTGATGGAGATCGAGAACGGCAGCTTGTTGCCGATGGGCCCGACATCCCGGTGCACCAGCTCGAGGGTCTCGATCTGATCGATCTTCCGTTCGACGAGAACCTCCGGGTCGGCGGCCTGGTCCACCAGGAAGTTCAGGCGGTCGACGAACCGCTCGGGTACGTCGCCCTCCGGCACCGTGTAGGAATACTCACGGCCATTGATGTCGAGCGTGACGACGTCGCCCGCACGCGCCTCACCGCCGAAGCGAATCGTCCCGCCGGCGTGGCGGCCAACTCCGAGAGACGGGAATGCCGTTACCGGCAGTGTCTCGTGGGCGTTGATGAGATCCACCACCTTGTCCCGGACATCCTCCGCTGTCTCGCCTTCCACGGTGGTGTAGAACAGCTCGTTCCCGTCGATGGTGATCTTGATCTCCTCCCCGCCGGGAAGCACGGGCGGGAGCTGGGACTCGTCGAGTGCGGTGTCGGTGATGTCGACGGGCAGTGCCTGGTCGAACTCGAGGTGACCATGACTGTGGATGCTGACCGCGGCGGCATTGCGAACTCCCTCCGGTCCGATCCGGTCCACACCGCGCGTGAAGACGAGAATGCGTCGCGTGAAGGGATCCGCGACGAACAGATTCTCACCGTCAGAGGCCAGGGAGGTCGGCGACCGGATGCTCCCGGGGCCTTCCGACTCGGTCAACTGCACGAAGTTCGGCTGGCCGATCACGAGATCCGCGGCAACGCCATGCGTGGTCGGGACGGGATCATACACGAGGATGCGGTCGTTGCCGGCGTCCGCCACGAACAGCATGTCGTCCACCACGAGGGCGAATCGCGGGAAGTTCAGCGTGCTCGCGCAACGCCTCGGGTAACGGGTCTCGTCGGGATCGATCTCCTGGCGCGGAGGTGGCAACTGCAACAGGAGCGTCTCGTTCGACGGCGGCGTCTCGTTCTCACTGCGACTGCCATCGTCATCCAGCGGACCGATCGGCGCGCAAAGCTCCTCGCTGTTGTTGGGCACACTCGAGACGAAATCCGGCTGTCCCACTACCACGTCGGCGGCCGCATGGTTCTGGACCGGCACGGCGTTGTAGATCAGTATGCGGTTGAAGCCCAGATCAGCGACGAACATCCGGCCATTCGACACGGTGACGGAGACCGGATCGAGCAACTGTTTCTCGTCACTCTCGTAGACCGCCTGCGTGAGGTCGGCCTCGGGGCGCGTGTTCAGATCCGGCTGCCCCACCACCACATCGGGCGTCTGGCCGTTGGATGTCGGGATCGAGTTCCAGATCAGGACGCGGCTGTTCTGCGTGTCGGCAACGAAGAGCCTGCCCCCGTCGAGCCACACGCCCTGCGGTCCCCGCATTCCCGTGGGCGATGTCTGGGGTAGGCCGGACGTGAAGTCCTCCTGGCCGAGCACGACATCCGGGTCCGACCCGTTGACGGTGGGGATCGAGTGCCACAGCAGGACACGGTTGTTGTTGGTATCCGCGACCGCCAGCCGGATCCCGTCGCTGTGGACCGCGGACGGGTTGTTCAGACCGGGCATTTCGGGAAGGTCCGACGATGCCGTCGTGTCGAAGTCGGGCTGGCCGAGCACGACATCCGGGCGGCCGATGCAGACCGGGCACTTGCGATCCTGGGACGGCAGTGCATCGGGCGGCGGCACGAATCCCGCGACATCGTCGTAAATCAGTACGCGATTGTTGACGGGAAGCGCGCCGACGCGATTGCCATCCGAGACGAACAGTCGATTGCCGGCAACGGCAACACCTTGGGCGCTCCCGAGCACCTCGCGGCTGGAAACCGGGTTCTGCCGGGTGAAACTGTCCTGGCCGATCACCAGCCGCGCTCCGTGATGGGTCACCCACACCGGCTCCGTGCTCACGGCCACGGAAACCGCGTCCGGCGGCTCCGTCTGGGCGGCGGCGGGGCAGGGAACAAGCACCACGGACAGCACGGCTGCCGGGAGCACCTTGAACGGATCGAATCGCATTGTCGTCTCTGTCAAACGGCCCTCACGAGCCCGCCGTCGATCATGGTGGAAGTCCCTGTCACGTAACTCGCCTGCTCCGAGCAGAGGAATGCGACGACGGCCGCGAATTCCTCCGGTCGCCCGACCCGGCGCAGGGCGGTCTGGCCCGCAAGCCGCTCGACCATCTCGTCGCGGCTCACACCGGCCTGCTCGGCCCGCCGCTGCGCAATGCTCAGCAAGCGGTCCGTGGCGATCAGGCCGGGGCCGGCGTTATTGAACAGGATGTTGTCCGGACCGTATTCCGCGGCCAGAGTCTTCAGCATCCCGACGACGGCTGCGCGAACACCATTGGAGAGAATGAGGCCGTCGATGGGCTGCTTGACGGATGTCGAGGTCAGCGTCACCACCCGGCCCCACCGCTGCGCCCGCATGTCCGGCAGAACGGACTGGATCAAGGCCCACGAACTCAGGAAGTTCAGGCGAAACGCCGCCGTCCAGTCCTCGGCACCGAAATCCTCAAACCGTCCGCCGGGAGGGCCACCGGCATTTGCGACGGCGATGCTGATGGGACCGAGGCGCTCACGCGCAGTACTCACGAAAGCCTGCACGGCTGCCACGTCACTGACATCCACGGCCTGATGGAATACCGCCGACGCATACGTCTCCCGAATCCCTTGGGCGGTGACCGCCAGTACCTCCGGGTCCCGCGAGCAGATCGCCACGCGACAGCCCTCGGCGGCCAGCGCCTCGGCGATCGCGCGTCCCATTCCTCGGCTCGCCGCAGTGACGACCGCCGCCCGGTCTCGAATTCCCAAGTCCATCGATTCGTTGCTGCGGTCAGCGCTTCGCTAGAGGCCGGTCATGCCAGGCTCGCTTGGGGCGATGGCTCTCCTGTCGTCGCCTTTCCAACTACGCAGTCAGGAACCCGAAGGTTCCCGCAGATAGCTGTCCTCGCCCCGGATCCAGTCATCCCGCACCGGCTGGAACACGTCCATGGCGACGGAGTCCTCCAGCGCCACGACCCGATGTGGCTCGCCGGGCGCAATCTCCACCAGATCGCCGGCCCGCGCCGTGATTTCGCTGTCGTCGAACTGGAACAGCAGCGAACCTTCCAGAACATGGCTGATCTGCTCGTTCTCGTGGCTGTGACGCGGCACGACGCCACCCTTCCTGAGCAGGATCTTCGCCGTTGTCATGCGTTCGCTGTGGATCACCCGCCGCGATGCGGTCTCGCTGAGTGTCTCGAGAGCGATCCTGTCCCAGGAATGCAACTTCATCGCGTTCTGGCGGGCGGAACGGTCGGTTCCGCACACGAAGCCAAACTTCCATTATACGGAAGAGGCTCCGGCTCCGGTCCGGGACGCCCGTGACCGAATGCGACGAAGCGGGATACTTGCGGTAGAATGGCGTTGCCGGCGCGGATGGAACAGGCCAAGCATATCCTTCCCCGTCTGTTCCAGCAGCGCCAGGCGCTGTTCCCGGACAAGCTGGAACTGGTCCGGGGGTACTGGCCCGAAACCGTGGGTCCGTTGCTGGCGCACCGTTCGAACCCGGTGCGCCTGGTCGCGGGGCGCCTGGTCGTCGAGGCGCAGGGTCTACCCTGGCTGGAACTGCTGGCACCGATGCGGGAGCAGATTGTCGACGCGCTACGCTCGGAACTGCCGGACACGCACGTGACGACGATCGAGTTCCGACTTGCCGTCGATCCGGACGCCGGAACGGAACGGCTGAAGCGATGAGAATCCCGCCCGAACAGGTCCGCCAGATCGCGAACCTTGCGAACCTCCGCCTTGGGGAAGAGGACACTGTGCGCTACGCCCGGGACCTCGAGAAGATCCTCGACTACGTGGAACAGCTCGACGAACTCGACACCTCCGGCGTGGAACCGATGGCGCAGGTCCTGCACGAGACCGACGCCACGCCGCTACGGACGGACGTTCCCGGCCAGAGCTTCGACCAGCCAACGGCCCTGCGGTGCGCCCCGCTGGCCGGCGCCGGGCACTTCAAGGTTCCGAAGGTGATCGATCGCTGAGGCCCGCCCATGGACGACTATCGTCACCTCACCGTCGAGTCGATCCGCGACGGACTGCGCGAACGCCGGTTCAGCGCCAGGGAACTGGCACAGGAAGCTCTGCGCCTCGCCGAACGGGAGAACGCGGAATCCGGTACGTTTCTCAGTTTTACCCGAGGCAGGGCCCTGCAGGCAGCGGACCGGATCGATGAACTGCTGGCGGCGGGAACGGACCCCGGCCCGCTGGGTGGAGTTCCACTGGCCGTCAAGGACGTGATCATGACCGAGGGAGAGCGGACGACCTGCGCCTCCCGCGCTCTGGAGGAGTTCGTCGCGCCCTACAGCGCGACGGCGGTGGAGGCAGCGGAGCGGGCCGGGGCGGTGATCATCGGCAAGACCAACTGCGACGAATTCGCGATGGGTTCGTCGAACGAGAACTCGGCCTTCTTCCCGGTCCGGAACCCGGTCGACCCGGAACGGGTACCGGGCGGTTCGAGCGGCGGTTCGGCCGCTGCCGTGGCCGCAGGGTACACGCCGGTCTCCCTGGGATCGGACACCGGCGGCTCGATCCGCCAGCCGGCGTCCTTCTGCGGCACGGTCGGGATCATGCCGACATACGGGCGGGTGTCGCGCTACGGCCTGGTCGCCTTCGCCAGTTCGCTGGACCATATCGGACCGTTCTCGAGGACCGTCCGCGACGCAGCCACGGTACTGTCGGCCATCGCCGGTGGCGATGCGAACGATTCGACCGCCGCCGAACTGCCCGTGCCGGACTACGCCGGCGCACTGAACGCCAAGGTCGAGGGGTTGCGAATCGGCATCCCGGCCGAGTACTTCGGAGAAGGACTCCACTCCGTCGTCGGAGCTCGCATCGAAGCGGGTATCCGGCGCCTCGAGCGACTCGGGTGCCGGACAGTGCACATCAACCTGCCCCACACCAGGTATGCCGTCGCAACCTACTACCTGGTCTGCACGGCCGAGGCGAGTTCCAACCTGGCCCGCTACGACGGCGTACGCTACTCGAGGCGCTCGGAGCACTCCTCGACGCTGAGCGACATGTACCGGAACTCCCGGGCGGAGGGTTTCGGGCCGGAGGTCACGCGGCGGATCATCCTCGGGACGTATGTTCTCAGTGCCGGCTACTACGACGCCTACTACCGGAAGGCCCAGGAGGTTCGGGCCCTGATCGCCCGGGACTTCTCGGAGGCTTTCCGGCACGTGGACGCGATCGTCACGCCCGTGTCGCCCGGCCCGGCGTTCAAGCTTGGCGAGAAGACCAGCGACCCGCTCCAGATGTACCTGTCCGACATCTACACCATCACCGGGAGCCTGGCTGGAATTGCGGGCATGAGCGTACCGTGCGGCACCACTCCGGAGGGTCTCCCGATCGGTCTGCAGATCCTGACCAACCATTTCCAGGAACAGACCATGCTGAATCTGGGACACGCATTCGAACTGGACGGCGGATTCGACGGATAGGAGAGGGCTGCCGTCCAGCCACGCGGCGCATGCGCCCAGACTGAAACGGAACATGGCCCGCGGCGTTGTCCATCTGGTCGCCACGCCAGTCGGCAACCTGGAGGACATCACTCTCCGGGCGCTCCGCATCCTGCGGGAAGCGGATCTGGTCGCATGCGAGGACACCCGACACTCGGGGCGGCTGTTGCACCACTTCGGGATCGATCGGCCCCTCATCAGTTGCCACGAGCACAACGAGTCGTCCCGCGCCGAGGAAATCGCGGTACGGGCCGCGGACGGGGCGCGCGTGGCACTCGTCTCGGATGCCGGCACGCCGGGCATTTCCGACCCGGGCTTCCGGGTGGTCCGGGCCGCTCTGGCCCGGGGCGTGCGGGTCGTCCCGGTCCCTGGCCCGAATGCGGCCATCGCAGCCCTTTCCGCCTCGGGCCTCCCGACCCATCGCTTCCTGTTTGTCGGATTCCTCCCCGTGAAGCAGTCGAAGCGGCGCGAGGCGCTCGGAGCGGTCCGCAGTGTCCCGGCAACGATCATCCTTCACGAAGCGCCTCATCGCATCCTCGACACCCTGACGGATCTCAAGGAGGTGCTCGGTGACCGCCGCGTCGCGGTGGCCCGGGAACTGACGAAACTGCACGAGGAGTTTCTGCGCGGGACGGTGGCAGAGGTGCTTGAGGAGCTCTCGGGCCGTCCGGCGGTCAAGGGCGAGTTGGTGATCCTGGTCGCACCGGACGAAGGGGCGGTACCAGCCGACACCGGGTCCCTCGCGGGTCGTGTGGACGAACTGGAACGGGCGGGACGGCCGCGCATGGAAGCCATCAAGCAGGCGGCACGCGAGCGGGGGATCGGCAAGCGTGAGGCGTACGCCCAACTGGAGCTCGGCAAGCCCGGCAGCTCCGCGACTACTGCCCGTCCCGAAGCGTCGGAGCGCGGTTCGAATCCGCATGGACGGCACGGGAAGCCGACGCAGCCCGATCCGTGACCGGATGTCCCGGTCCGGTTACCATGAACTCAGCATGTTCCGCAAGATCGCGATCCCCTTCCTGACAATTGCCCTGGCAGGTACGCTTGCCGCACAGGACCGGCCTCGACCCCGGATCCTCGGTCCGGCCTGGGTATCGCTCTTCAATGGCGAGGACCTGACCGGATGGAGGAAGATCGGCCAGGAGCGCTGGGAGGTCGTTGACGGAGCCATCTACGGGCAGGGCATCACCGATGCCTACGGCTATCTCGCCACGGAGAAGACGTATCGGGACTTCCACCTCTCGCTCCGGTTCAAATGCGAAGCGGACGGCAATAGTGGCGTCTACATCCATACGTCGTTCGCAGGCGACACGCCTAGGGTCACGGCCGGCCGACAGATCGAGATCGACAGGGGCCTGGGCCGCCACACCGGGGGCATCTATGGTGACGGCAGGGGCTGGATCGCATGGCCCTCGCCGCAGTACGAGACGGTGATCCGCCCGTACGATTGGAACGACATGCTGATCCAGGTCGAGGGCAACCATTACGTGGTCCACCTCAACGGAATACAGGTGCTCGACTTCACCCATCCCGCGCCCGGTGCCGAGGAAGGGGTGATCGCACTGCAACTGCACTCCGGCGGCGAGGGCCGGATGCGATTCAAGGACATCTTCGTCCGCGATCTGCGTGGCGACTGAGCCGCCAGACAGGTACGATACCGCTCAGGCCAGGATGTCGTGCATGATCTCGCCGTGCACGTCGGTGAGACGCATGTCGCGACCACTGTAGCGATAGGTCAGCCTTTCGTGGTCGATACCGAGCAGGTGCAGCATGGTCGCATGCAGGTCGTGCATGTGCACCTTGTTCTCGATCGCGAAATAGCCGTACTCGTCGGTCGCACCGTAGCGCATGCCACCCCGGACGCCACCACCAGCCAGCCACATGGTGAAACCGAACGGATTATGATCGCGTCCGGTGGTCTCGTCGAACCGCCCGCCGGTGGTCTGCGCTGTCGGTGTCCGTCCGAATTCCCCACCCCACACGACCAGTGTCGAGTCGAGCAGACCCCTTGACTTCAGGTCCTTCAGCAGACCCGAGATCGGTTTGTCGGTGGCACGGGCGTTCACGCGATGGCCTTCCGCCAGCCGCTGGTGCTGGTCCCAGCGGTCCTGGCCCTTGCGGGCCGGCGTCAACAGCTCGACGAACCGTACACCACGCTCGATCATCCGTCGTGCCAGCAGGCACTGGCGGCCGAACTCGCTCGTGTCGTCCTCATCCAGACCGTACATGGCCCTGGTCGCTTGCGATTCACCGGCAAGGTCCAGCAGATCCGGCACGGCACTCTGCATCCGGAACGCCAGTTCATAGTTCGTGATCGTCGCCTCGATCTCGCTTGTTGATCCGAGGCGTTGCACAACCCCCCGGTTCAGCTTGCGGATGAGATCCAGCTTGCCGGTCTGGATGGCCCGCGACTCCTCACGGGGGACGAGATCCGCGATCGGGTGCTCGCCCCGGCGGAAGAGGGTCCCCTGATAGGACGCCGGCAGGAAGCCGCTGCCGAAGCAGTCCATGCCGCCGGGAGGGATGAGACCGCTGTCGAGAACGACGAAACCTGGCAGATTGCCGCACTCGCTGCCCAGACCGTACGTGATCCAGGCACCCATGGACGGACGGCCCTGGAAACCCGAGCCCGTATGCAGGAAATAGTTGCCGGCGGTGTGCTCGGAATGATCCGCCACCATCGAGTTGATCACGCACAGATCATCCGCGCAGGCCGCTACCTGCGGAAACAGGTCGCTGATCCACAGTCCCGACCCGCCGTGCTGGCGGAAGTCGAACGGGGAGCCGAAGACCTTGTCGGTGATGTTGAAGACGGTCGTCGGCAATTCGGGAAGCTGGATCGGCTGGCCGTGCTCGGCGCGCAGCCTCGGCTTCGGGTCGAAACTGTCCATCTGGCCGGGACCACCATCCATGTACAGGAAGATGACGCTCCTGGCCTTCGCCGGAAAGTGGGGTGAACGAACCGCGAGCGGATTCTCCGTACGGGACGCTTGCGCCCCGGCCCGGTCTTCCGCCAGCAGCGCGGCCAGCGCCAATCCGCCGAAGCCGTTCGCCGTTCCAGCCAACCACTCCCTGCGCGTCATCCGGCTTTCATCTTAGAACAAGCCGCCCGGTACCGGAACCGTACAATGGAGAATCCCATGGAACTGCGCGTACTGGTACTTCCTGGCGATGGCATCGGGCCCGAGGTCACCGCGGAGGCCATGCGGGTCCTGGAGCGTGTCGCGCTGCGATGGCGGCATGACCTCCATGTCCGGGAAGGCCTGCTGGGTGGTGCCGCCATCCAGAAGACCGGCATGCCGTTCCCGGATCAGACCCGCGAACTCGCACTGGCGTCGGATGCCACGCTCCTCGGCGCGGTCGGACTGCCGGAGTACGACAGCCTGCCGCCTTCCCGGCGACCCGAGAAGGGGCTGCTCGGCCTGCGCAAGGCGCTGGATGTCTACGCGAACCTGCGTCCGGTGCGCTGCCACGAAAGCCTCATCGAGTCCTCCCCGCTGAAGAACGCGATCGTGCGGGGCACGGACATCCTGTTCGTGCGGGAGTTGACCGGCGGCCTGTACTTCGGCCAACCTCGCGGCATCGAAGGAGAGCCGGGCAACGAGACCGCTCGCAACTCCATGGTGTATGCGCGCTCCGAGATCGAGCGGGTGTGCCGCATGGCCTTCGAGCTGGCCCGCCAGCGCCAAGGCAGGCTGACCTCCGTGGACAAGGCCAACGTCCTGGAAAACTCGCAGCTCTGGCGCAGGGTCGCGACCGAACTGGCCGGGGACTACTCCGATGTCGCTCTCGATCACATTCTGGTGGACAACTGTGCCATGCAACTGCTGCTGCGTCCGGCGACATTCGATGTGGTCGTGACCGAGAACCTGTTCGGGGACATTCTCAGCGATGAAGCATCCGTGCTGGCAGGTTCGATCGGCATGCTGCCGTCCGCCTCGGTCGGCAGCCGCTTGCCGAACGGTGCGTGGCGGGGGCTCTTCGAACCCGTGCATGGCTCGGCGCCGGACATTGCCGGGCAGGGCCGGGCGAATCCCCTGGCGGCAATCGGCTCCATCGCGGCCATGCTGAACTACAGCTTCGGGCTGACCGAAGAGGCTGCGTCAGTGACCCGCGCGATCGAGCGGGTCCTCGACAGCGGTCGGGTCACGGCCGACCTCAAGCCCGCTGAAGCGCCGGCGACCACCCATGAGGTCGGGGCGGCCGTCTGCGACGCCATCGACTGAGGCCCGACCGGTCCTGCCACGGACGGCGGTTGCGTAGGCCTCGGAGTACAGGCGGTGAAAGACAGCGTCCCATGACTGTCGCTCGGCCGCGACGCGAGCCGCCCGACCCATCCTCTGTCTCCGCGGCCCGTCACGGAACAGGGCGATCACGTTCGCAACGAACTCTGCGTCGGAGCGGCTCACCAACCCCGTCTCGCCAGCCCGGACGATGTACTGCGGCCCGCCGCTGTTGGTGACAACGGCCGGCACACCCGACGCCGTGGCTTCCCAGACCACGTTCCCATACGTGTCAGTATGGGACGGTAAGAGGAAGATGTCCATGTCCGCACAGGCCTTGGCCAGAGTCTCACCCTCCAGCACTCCGGGCATGGTGACACTCCGCAGATTGCGTTGGAGCCACTCCGCCTCCGCTCCGTGGCCCACGATCTGGATGCGATAGTCTGCCAGTCCCTCGGCGCGCAGGGCATCTTCCAGCTTCTTGAACAGGCGCAGGTTCTTCTCGGTGCTCAGACGCCCGACATAGCCGAGCACCAGCACGGAGTCGTCGCGGGCGCGTCGCGAGGGGTCGAACAGCCGGGTGTCCACACCCCGCTCCATCAGGAAGGTCGGTCTGCGCGTGGCGGTCCGCAGTAGTTCGACCAGGTCGGCATTCGGTGCAAGGCTGACGACGCCCTTGCGATAGAACCACATCGAAAGCGCCAGCGTGACCCGCTCGATCTGCCCGGCGATGGCGTCCCTGGGACGTGCGGGCATGGCGGCGGCGACGTTCCGGAAGCGCCACGCTGCGTATTCGTGGACATTCGTGTGCCAGGAAGCGACCATCGGCAGGCCGAATTCCCGGGCGAGTCTCCAGCCGAGCAGCCCGAAATCCCCCATGGACGTGACATGCACCAGCTGAGGCCGGAATGCCTGGAAGTGTCTCCGCAGCCGTGGCAGGTACCGGAACAGGACGGGATCCTGCCGGAGATCGGCCTCGACCTGCACGGAGAGGTCGCTTCTCGACAGTTCGACATGCTCCACCGAGCGGTCCCGCCACTGCCGCCAGGATCCGCCCGGGCAGATGCAAAGGAACGGGAGGTCCATTCTGGACGCAAAGCCCGTCAGCTCGCGGGCTGTACGGGCCACGCCATTCACCTCATGGAAGGTGTCCGGCAGATAGGCGACACGGGGAACGCTCACCGTTGATTCATGCGCTCCCGACAGTTGTCTACACCAGCTCCCTGGTCGGCGGCATGGCCCACTCGAGAGCCGGTTTGACGTAGCGATGGCTCAGCATGCGGAACGCCGCCGTCACCGCCCGGAGCATCGCCGGCGGCTTCTCGCCACACATGGCGTGCAGCGAGCGAACCGTGCCGTCGTCGCATTGCCGGAACACGCGCTGCGTCCAGCTGGTCCAGCCCAGTCCGTGTTCCGGGGCATCGCTGACGATGTCCGTGAAATTCTCGATGATCCGCAACGCCAGCGGACGCCGGTACTGTGGCAGCAGGATCACTCTGCTGATACCCGAGCGGACTTCACTCGCGAACTCGGCGAAGCTTGTCGCGTTGGTGAGATTGAGCACGGCGTTGGGCTCGCGGCCGTGCCGGTCACCCCCCGAGATCAGGGGAGCACCGGACCGTCGGGACAGGACCACCGTGCGCTGGTTCTCACGCCAGTCGCGCAGGCCGTTGATCTCCAGCGCGTGAATCCATGGCTGAAACCGGTCGGTGAACTCTGCAAGACGTTCCTCGTGCAGTTCCTCGCCGATTGTCGGCTGATCCCAGTAGGGATGGTTCAGCACGATCAGGCAGCCGGGATCAGCGTGAAACGCGGCGAGCATCTCGGCCAGGACGCGTGGACGGGGATCCGCCGTGTACGCCGCCATCGCGTTCATGCTTGATACCGCCGTAGAGGACGGAAGGTTGTGGATGCCCACGTGAAAGTACGTGTCACGGAACGGAACCGACCACTCGACGGAGACGGGAATCGCGCCGTCGCGCTGCAGGATCTGCAATTGCATCGAAGCGTCGATCGAGTCGTGATCCGAGATCGAGACGATCGGCGCGAGCCCGAACTGGTCCTCGATTTGCCGCGCCTCGAGATCCAGTGCTTCCCGGGCGGACAGCGGGGGCGTCCACCACATCCGGGCTAGATCGTCATCCAGTGGACGCGTCCCGTAGCGCTTGTGCGCCTGCCCCACCAGCTCACGCACGACAGGAAACGACTGGAGGAACTTCCCGAGCGGCAGGGCGTTCTCTTTCGAGTGCAGCGTGTGGCTGTGGAGTGAAACGCCGGTCCGGAATCCCTCCGCAACATCGGGGCACCGGTCAAAGTAGGCCAGTTGCTGGTGCATGTCACCTCCCTCGCTCTGCGGGACCGCCAACCGTCCGGTACTCTCTTTGTCGCGAGGGGCCAGAGACCGGAGAACTGTTGATCGTTCCCCGGCACCCCTCCGTGAACCCGCTGACCGACCCGGAACAATGCATCCCGTGTATCGAGGATCATGAGTGAAGGTTCCAACGGTGTTACGACAGCGAGACGGATTCATGACAATTTCAATGGAAAACGTTTCAATCGTCCGCGCCGGGGAGTCGTCGCTCCGACCGTTGTGAAGCCTACAATGGAAAGGGAGGGATTCCACCATGTCAGGACTTGCAACGGGCTTTGGAGCCGGCCTCGTCGTGCTCGGAGTAGGAGCCTACTTCACGAGCGGACAGACGAGCATGACCGCCCTGATTCCGGCCGTTTTCGGTGTCATTCTCATCGCGCTCGGCCAGTTCGCCAAGCGAGACGCCTACACGAAGCACGCCATGCACGCTGCGGTCGTGGTGGCCCTGATCGGCATGGCCGGATCCGCGGACGGGATTCCGGCCGCCGTACGAACGCTGACCGGCGGCACCGTCACGAACCCGCTCGCAGCATGGTCCAAGACACTGATGGCCCTTGGCTTGGCCGTCTTCTTCGGTTTCTGTGTCCGGTCGTTTCGCCAAGCACGGAAGGCGCGACAACAGGGACCGGCGCCAGAATGATCAGATATCGAGGTTCTTGACGTTGAGTGCGTTGTCGCCGATGAACTTGCGCCGCGCCTCGACGCTCTCGCCCATCAGCGTCGTGAAGATCTCGTCACTCTCCACGGCATCGTCGATCCGCACCTGGAGCAGGCTGCGCGTCTCGATCGTCATGGTTGTCGCCCAGAGCTGGTCCGCGTTCATTTCCCCCAGCCCCTTGTAGCGCTGGATCGAGGCATCCTTCATGGCGGCTTCCTTCAGCCGGTCCAGGAGTTCCAGCGGATTCTCGGCCGTGCTGCTGGAGCGCTTGCCGTCGATCCGGTAGGGCGGCTTGTTCAACCCTGCCAGTGCACGCGCCTGCACGCGCAACTGCCGGTATTCGGGCTGTGCTGCCAGATCCAGGTCGATGATCCCGGAGGCGTCGGTGCCCTGCTTGAACTGCAGCGCGAACGCAGAGTGCTCCTCGTCCTCCGTCAGGGAAGCTTCGATACCGGACTCCCCGAGCCGGGAGGCGACGCGGCCGAGCGCTTCGCGGTCCTGAAAATGTTCCTTCCGGTCGAGGTCGAAAGCCGGGTTCGCCAGGACCGCGGTCACCGCATCGCTCCGCAGGCGCCGCTGAACGCGCCGGTACATCCGGGCATAGACATCCAGTTCGGATACGAACTGGCGCAGATCCTGGTCCTGGAGGATCTGGCCCGGCGCACCGTTCGATCCCAGGTGGACGCGGACGCCATCCGTGGCGATCTGCACGATCTGGCCGGCGAGTTCGGACTCGTTCTTGATGTACGTCTCCTTGCTGCCACGCTTGATGCGGTACAGGGGAGGCTGGGCGATGAAGACGTGACCCTGCAGGATCAGGTCCCGCATCTGCCGAAAGAAGAATGTCAGCAGCAGCGTGCGGATGTGAGAGCCGTCCACATCCGCATCCGTCATCAGGATGATCTTGTGATAACGCAGCTTGGCAAGATCGAACTCGTCGGCGATGCCGGTACCGAGGGCCGTGATCATCGCACGGATCTCCTCGTGGGAGAGCATCTTGTCGTAGCGGGCCTTCTCGACGTTCAGGATCTTCCCCTTCAGGGGCAGGATGGCCTGATAGCGGCGGTCCCGGCCCTGTTTGGCCGTGCCGCCCGCCGACTCGCCCTCGACGATGAACAGCTCGGCTCGCTGCGGATCCCGTTCCTGGCAGTCCGCCAGCTTGCCGGGAAGGCCAGCCGAGTCCAATGCTCCCTTGCGACGGGTCAGGTCCCGGGCCTTGCGGGCCGCCTCGCGCGCTCTGGAAGCCTCGATGGCCTTGCTCACGATGCTCTTGGCGACCGACGGATTCCGCTCGAAGAACTCTCCCAGGTGCTCGTTGACCGCCGAGACGATCTGCCCCTGGATGTCGCTGTTGAGCTTGCCCTTGGTCTGTCCCTCGAACTGCGGCTGGGGCAGCTTCACGCTGATGACCGCGGTCAGTCCCTCCCGCACGTCGTCCCCGGAAAGGCCGGCCTTCGCATTCTTGAGCAGGTTCGCGCTCTTCGCGTAGGCATTGATCGTGCGGGTCAGTGCCGAGCGGAATCCCGACAGGTGCGTTCCGCCCTCGATCGTGTTGATCGTGTTCGCGAACGAGAACAGGTTCTCCTGATACGTGTCGTTGTACTGCAGCGCGATGTCGCTGCTGACGATGCCGCCCGAGAACTCGCGTTCATCATGGAAGCTGATCGTTTCCGGGTGCAGCGTGGACTTGCCACGGTTCAGGTAGGCGACGAACTCCGCGATGCCTCCCTCGAAGTGAAACACCTGGGGCTCGCGCTCTTCCCGCTCGTCGGTGAGGACGATGCGGAGGCCGGCATTGAGGAACGCCATCTCCCGCAGCCGCGTGGCAAGGATCTCGTGCTTGAACTCGGTGGTGGTGAAGATGTCGGGGTCGGGATGGAACGTGATGCGCGTGCCGGTCTTGCGGGACCGACCGACCTTCTGCAAGGGACCGGCCGGTGCGCCGCACGAATACTCCTGCTCCCAGGCGTGACCATCGCGCCAGATCTCCATCTTCAGCGTGTCCGACAGGGCGTTGACACAACTCACCCCCACCCCGTGCAGACCACCGGAGACCTTGTAGCTGTTCGAATCGAACTTGCCCCCGGCATGGAGCTTCGTCATCACGACCTCGGCCGCGGACACGCCTTCGGTCGCATGGATGCCGACAGGTATCCCGCGGCCGTTGTCGAGAATCGTCACCGAATTGTCGATATGAATGGTGATCTCGACCCGGTCGCAATGTCCCGCGAGTGCCTCGTCGACGGCGTTGTCGACCACTTCGTAGACGAGATGATGCAGACCGATCTCGCCGGTCGAACCGATGTACATCGCCGGGCGCTTGCGCACACCTTCAAGCCCCTCCAGAACGCGGATGTTGTCAGCCGTGTAGGCTTCGCTTCGCTTGGTTGCCGTTGCCGCCATGATCGTTTGCCGCGTTCCGTCCTTCCCTCACCTGCGTTCCGTCCGCCGGGCTAGACCCGGATCGGCATGATCACGTAGCGGTAGTCCTGACCGGCGGCCTGGCCGGGATCCTTCTCGGTGGACTGGCCAGGGAGCTGGAACTGCGCGGCGCTGCGGGGATCCTTGAGGCAAACCACCACCTTCTCGCTGCCACAGACCGAGAGGAACTCCAGGATGTACTGCGCGTTGAAACCGACATCCACCGGATCGCCATCATATTCGACATCGATCGATTCTTCACTGGATCCGAAATCGGGGACTTCCGCGGCGATCTCGAGCCGGTTGTCCTCCAGTATGAACTTCACGGTCCTGGATCGCTCATCCGAGAACTGCGAGACGCGCCGCAGCACGCCTCCGAGCCTCTCGCTGTCGAGTTCCACCTTGACGGGAAGGTCGCTCGGCATGACTCGGTTGTAGTCCGGGAACTTGCCGGTCTGTTTCCGACAGATGAACAGCCGCCGCCCCGTGTGGAAGAACATGTTGTTCTCGTCGATCGCGAAGGCGACCGCACCGGGCTCATCTTCGGAGGTGTCCTGGGACTGCTCGAGGACTTTCAGGAGTTCGCCCATGGCCTTGCGCCCGATCAGGCCCTGCACTTCCTGCGTGGCATCGATCGACTCCTGATGCTCGAAGTACAGCGAGAGCCGGTGGCCGTCCGTCGAGACGATGCCCAGTGATCCCCGACGAACCTCCAGTTGTGCGGCAGCAAGCGTATAGTGGGACTGTTCGCCGGCCACCGAGATGATGGTCCGCTTGAGGGCGGTCTGCAACGGGACGAGACCGACCCGTGCCACGGTCTCCGGCACTTCCGCAAGGCTCGGAAAATTGTTGGCATCCATGCCCGCGATCCGGGTCTTGGCACTGCCGCAGGCGATCTGGATCGCATCGCCGGAAACGGAACTGATCGACATTTCCGCACCGGGCAGCAGACGCACGTAGTCGAACAGCTTGCGCATCGGAACCGTGATCGCGCCTTCCTCGGCAACCTTTGCGCGACATGAGGAGCGGAACGCCAGTTCCAGGTCCGTCGTCGTGACGGTGAGCTCTTCGCCCTGCGCTTCGAGCAGGACATTCCCCCGCATCGGGATTGTCAGCTTCCGGTCCACGACCCCCTGGGCCAAACCGAGCTCCTTGACAAGTTCCTGAGACCTGAGAATGACTTTCATGGGTCTAGTTCCTCCTATCGGTGTTCCCGACGCACTGCCATGATGACGATCCTTGGTAGAGTTCCTGCAGATCCCTCTCGTAGTAGTAGGGAGTGTGGATTTGTGGATTCCTTCCGGTAGTCGTTTCGCTGCAAGTCTGTAGAGCGGTGCCCGGCTGTGGAAGGAAGCGAGTGTCTTCCACACCGCGGCACCCGGCTGCGGGGATCCACAGCCATCCACAATGCATGCAGAGGCACTGCTGCGGATACTACAAGTATAGCTGGTTCCGTGAGTCGCATGAGAATCCGGCGATGAGGGACACGGGTTGCCGGGCATGTCCGGTGACGGCACATGCCAACGGCACCCGGCTGGCAGACCGCGGGGAACCAGCCGGTCACCGGGTCGGCCGCCCGTCCGCAGAGGTCGGCTCCGGATCCGCGATGGCAGGATCTCCACTTGGACAATCCCATGATGATACTTCAGGAACCGGAGCGGTATTTGCTGCCGTCCAGAGTTTGCTTTATGGAATGTATGGACTCGCTCAATCTCTTGTCGGTAACGATGGACTGCTCGATTCTCTTGATGCTATGCAGCACTGTAGTGTGGTGTTTATTGAAAGCCTTGCCGATCATGGAGAGAGTGGCACCGGTCATTTTCTTGGCCAGGAACATCGCGACCTGACGCGGCAGCGCAATCTTGCGGGAGTTGTTCCGGGTGGCGAGGTCGGCCACCCGGATGCCGAATTCTGATGCCACGGCGTGCTGGATCGCGTCAATGCTGGGTCCTGTCGACTGATGGGGGGCGATGGATGAGAAGAGGTTGCGTGCCATGCCCAGCGTGATCCGGCTGTTGATGAACTGGGCTCGTGCGATCAGGCGATTCAGCACGCCCTCGAGGTCGCGGACGTTCGAGGTCAGTCGGGTGGCGATGAAGCTGCAGACGTCTTCGGGCAGGACAATGCCGGCCTCCTCGGACTTGCGCCCCAGGATCGCCATCTTGGTCTCCAGGTCCGGCTGCTGGATATCGGCCATCAGGCCCCAGGAGAAGCGGGACTTGAGTCGGCCGACCAATCCGGGGATCTCCTCGGGATTGGCGTCGCTGGAGAGTACGATCTGCTTGCCGCGGTTGTGCAGGGCATTGAATGTATGGAAGAACTCCTCCTGGGTCCGCTCTTTGCAGCCCAGCACCTGAATGTCGTCGACCAGGAGTGCATCTGCTTTGCGGAAGCGGTCGTGAAATCTTCTCATCGTATTGAAACGTATGGACTTGATCATCTCGTTCATGAACTCTTCCGCCTGTACGTACACGATGTTCATCTGCGGCTGGGTCTGCTGGTACACATGACCGATCGCATGCAGGAGATGGGTCTTGCCCATGCCGGAGCCGGAGTACAGATAGAGCGGGTTGTAGGCGTCGGCGGGCTTGCTGGCGACCGCTTGCGAGGCCGCGTGGGCGAATTCGTTGCAGGAACCGACGACAAAGCGACTGAAGCTGTATCTCTGGTTCAGAATGGGCGCATCGGGTTCGAACCGGAAGGACTGCTGTTCGAGCCTCGGCTCCGGTGCGGCCGTCTGGATGCGAACCCCCATGATGTCCAGGCCGAGCGAGCGGGACGTTTGCAGGATCCTGGATCGGAACTCGGACTCGATCCAGTCCTGCACGTCGCTGTTCGGCGCGACGAGGTGCAACTGTCGGTCGTCGCAGATGTGACTGAACGCAACTGGCTCGAGCCAGTTGCGATAGCTTTCCTCGCTCATCGACGGGCGGACGGCGTCGCGAACGCGACTCCACTCATTCAGCGGCTCTGGCATGGTTCGGGCTGGCAACACAAGTCAATCGTTATCCTTCACTAGCGCCTGACGGGTTTTTAGGGGTGAACTGCCGACCTGGGTCGATAGTTCACCCAATTTAGCAGGAGCAAAGACCGGAACGCAAGCGAGATTTCCAATAAAAACGTTCTATTAAGAATTGGTTACACACCAGATTAAATCTAAAACGTTTTAATCATGATTGGCGGTATTGAAACCAGCGGCAATACCGTACGTCTCCGCTCGAGTTGTGCGGGATCCGGGTGGGATGACGGACGGTTCTCAGTTCAGGATCCGGAACGGCTCGACGGCAGCCCCGGCAAGTGCTTCGTTCAGCGACCCCAGTCGGTAGCCGGCCAGATCGAGGGTGACGTAGCGGAACCCCAGGTCCTGGAAGATCTGCACGAACGTGTCGGCCATCTTGCGATCGAGAGCCCGGTGGAGTTCGTCCTTGCCGATCTCGATCCTTGCGAGTTCGCCGTGGTACCGCACGCGGTACACGCGGAATCCGAGGCTTGCCAGGGCCTCTTCGCCCCGCTCGACGAGCTTGACGGTCTCGCGGGTCACCCGCGTACCGTAAGGGATGCGTGAACTGAGGCAGGCGGCCGCAGGCCGGTTCCAGGTCGGTAGGCCTGCGGCGCGCGAAAGAGCCCGAATCTCGGATTTCGTCAGATCCGCCTCAAGGAGCGGCGCACGCACGGCATGGTCGCGAGCCGCCCTGTGTCCGGGCCGGAAGTCCGACGTGTCGTCCTTGTTGACACCGTAGGCGATCGTCGAGACACCCAAGGTGCGGCCGAGCTCGCTCATGCGCCGAAAGAGCTCGTCCTTGCAGTGGAAGCAACGGTTCGGGTCGTTTCGCACGTAGTCGGGGTTTTCGAACTCCGAGGTCTCGATCATGCGATGGCGGATGCCGAACCGGTCGGCGAACTCGGTGGCGTCCCGTTTGTGGGACTCCGGGATCGAGGCGGAGTCCGCCGTCACTGCGAGGGACTTGTCGCCGAGCACGTGGTTGGCGGCCCATGCGAGATAGGCCGAATCCGTGCCCCCCGAATAGGCGACCAGGATCCGTCCCATGCCGGCGAGAAGCTCGAACAGTCTCTCCTGCTTCCGCTCGATTTCAGGTTCCACGCACTGCTCATTATACGTGGGAGCATGGTCCGGCACCGGTCCGCCACAGCGGCCGGATGTGGCGGACCGACGTGACCGGCAGCGGGTCTCGTTGCGCCCGATTCTCGGTTGAGACCGATCAGACTCGACCAGACAGGCCCGAACTGGACCGCCGGATCGGCGCGGGCACCAACCGGCTCAAAGGCTGGCGAGCACGCTGTCCACGTGTCCCGGGACCTTGACGTTATCGAACACGGACTCGATCATGCCCTGCTCGTCGATCACGAAGGTTGAGCGGACGATGCCCATGTAGCGCTTTCCGAACATGGATTTCTCCCGCCAGACACCGTACGCTTCCGCGATCGAGTGGTCCGGATCGGAGACGAGCTGGAAGGGGATCCCGTACTTCGCCTTGAAGCGCTCATGCGACGCCACGCTGTCGGGGCTGACTCCCAGGATCACCACACTCCGCGTCTCGAAGTCGACCTGTCTGTCCCGGAACGAGCAAGCCTCCGTCGTGCAGCCGGGGGTGTTGTCCTTCGGGTAGAAATACAGTACGACCCGCCTGCCGCGAAGGTCCGAGAGCCGTACGCTGTTGCCGCCGTCGCGCTCGGCCGTGAAGTCCGGTGCCTTTGCTCCCTTGGCCAGCATCTGCTAGAGCCCAGCCTACCAGAGCCCGCCCGGGCGGCCCATGTGAGGACCGGGCTCGCGCCGTATGCAGTGCATGAGAGCGGTACAATCCTATACGCATTGCGTTTCGCTGCCGTCTATCGCGTCCTTGCCCTGCTCGCCCTTGTGGTGGCCTGCGCACCAGAGCCCGGGCATGTGCCAACGGAGTCCTCGCTGGAGATTCTCCGGAACGACAGCGGCTTCATCATTCGCGAGCAGGGACGGCCCGTGCTCCATTACACGCTTGCACCACGGGCACTGGACGGCAAGTACGAACGCTCGAACTACGTGCACCCGCTGTACGGACTGGACGGCGAGATTCTCACGGAGGACTTTCCCGACGACCATTACCACCACCGGGGTGTGTACTGGACCTGGCATCAGGTCCTGGTCGGTGAAGTCCGGGCCGGCGACCCGTGGCTGGCTCAGCGTTTCGCCTGGAAGGTGGAGGACGCGCATGTGCTGCCGACGAAGGACGGCCTGCATGTGCGGCACCGCTGGTACTCGCCCGATTTCCGGTCCGGTCGCGAGCCGATTCTGGAGGAGACGGCCAGCGTCGTCGTGCATCCCTCCGAACGGGATGTCCGGAAGCTGGACTTCGACATTCGGCTCCTGCCCTTGCAGGACGACGTCCGGTTGGGGGGTTCCGAGGACGACAAGGGCTACGGCGGATTCTCCGTGCGCGTCGCGATGGTCGACGACCTGCGCTTCGTCGCGGCCAGCGGGCCGGTCGAACCCGAACGGCTGGCGATGGATCTCGGTGACTGGGTCGATTTTTCGGGCGATTTCTCGGGTTCGGGCACACGCAGCGGTCTCGCGATCCTCGTGCACCCCACATCGGCCGGATTTCCGCAGTCATGGATTCTGCGGTCGCCGGAGCGCCCCAGCATGCAGAACCCGGTGTGGCCCGGCGCCGATCCGGTGCGTCTGGAACGGGATGAGCCGGTCCGCCTGCGCTATCGGCTGGTAGTCCACCGGGGCGCCGCATCGGGCCTTGATCTCGCGGGGATGGCGGTCGAGTATTCCGCGCTGCCGTAGGATGGCCTTAGACTTCCTCAACCGTCTGTCAGGCCGCTGTCTGCACTCCAGACCATGCGGCCCGACACGATCGTGGCCGTCGGCCCGCCGCGGAAATTCTCGCCGTCAAATGGCGAGTTCCTGCTCTTCGACAGAGTGGCGTTGACGTCGTAGGTCCACTCTCGCTCCGTCGAGAAGACCGTGATGTCGGCCGGACCCCCGGGGCGCAACTGGCCCCGTTCCAGTCCGAAACACTCGCTGGCCCCGCTCGTGAATAGCCGGACCAGCCCCGACAGGTCCATCAGGCCGCTGTGGTACAGGGAGTCCAGCGACAGTCCCAGTGCCGTTTCGAGACCGATCACGCCGAACGGACAGCGCTCGAATTCCTGCATCTTCGTGTGACCCGTGTGCGGCGCGTGGTCGGTCGCGATGCAGTCGATCGTGCCGTCTGCCAAGCCTTCGAGAGCGGCGTCGATATCCCGTTGGCGTCGCAGTGGCGGCTTCATCTTGTAGTTCGAGTCGTAGCCGGTGATCCGCTCGTCGGTCAGGGCGAAGTGGTGGGGCGTGACTTCGGTCGTGACGGGGATCCCCAGCGATTTCGCATGGCGTACCATCACGATCGAATTCGCCGTCGAGATATGGGCGATGTGAGTGTGGGCGCCCGTGTCGGCCGCCAGGATGATGTCGCGCGCGACCATCACGTCCTCGGAGCATCCGGGGATTCCGCCGAGCCCCAGCCGCAGGCTCTGCAGGCCCTCGTGGATGTCGCCGCCGGAACTCAGCGTCAGGTCCTCGCAATGGTCTACGACCGGGATTCCGAAGGACGCCGCATACTTCATTGCCCGCCGCATCAAGCCGGCGTTCGTCACCGGAATGCCATCGTCGCTGATCGCCACTGCTCCCTCGGCGTGCATCGCTCCGATGTCCGCGAGGCGCTTGCCGCGGCTGCCCTTGGAGATGGCCCCGATGGGATGGACATGGACGACAGCCGTGCGGCGCGCCCGCTCGACGATGAAGCTGGTGACCTGTGCCGAGTCGTTCACCGGCTGCGTGTTGGGCATGCAGCAGACGGCGGTGAAGCCTCCCGCCGCCGCCGCGCGGGTGCCGGTCGCGATGGTCTCGGCGTGCTCGATGCCGGGCTCCCGGAGATGGACGTGGATGTCGACGAATCCCGGTGCGACGATCTCGCCGTCCGCTTCCAGCACGCGGGCGTCCGGACACTGGATGTCGGGCTCGATGGCGACGATCCGCTCGCCGTCGATCAACAGGTCGCGCTGCGCGTCCAGGCCCGAGGCGGGGTCCACGACCCTGCCGTTGCGAATCAGAAGGCGCATGGCGAACTCCGTCCCTAGTTTCCGCAGACCCATTCCAGGACCGCCATGCGGATCGCGACCCCGTTCTCTACCTGGCTGAGGATCATCGAGCGCTGAGAGTCGGCGACTTCGCTGGCGATCTCGCGCCCGCGGTTGATGGGTCCCGGATGCAGGACGATGGCGTCCGGCTTGGCCAGGCCGACATGTTCCAGGGTCAGTCCGAAGTGACGGAAGTACTCGCCTTTGGGGAAGACCTCGACATTCTGGCGCTCGAGTTGCACGCGCAGCATCATGATCACGTCCGCTCCCTGGACAGCCTCCCGCATGCTGTGCGTCAGCATCACGCCGGGTGCCAGGTGAATGAGATTCCTCGAAACGGTCGTGGCGGGCCCGCATGCCACGATATCGGCCCCGAACTTTGACAGCAGGTGGATGTTGGACCGCGCCACCCTCGAGTGGGCGATGTCGCCGATGATCGCCACGCGCAGGCCCAGCAGCGAACCTCGGACATCGAGGATCGTCAGTGCGTCGAGCAGGGCCTGCGTCGGGTGTTCGTGCCGCCCGTCGCCGGCGTTCACCATGGCCGTGGACAGGTGGCGGGCCAGGAAGTGCGGTGCCCCGGATGCTGCATGGCGCATCACGATGATGTCCGGGTTCATCGCTGCCAGCGTGTTGAGGGTATCGACCAGGGACTCGCCCTTGGAAAGGCTCGTGGACTGGGAGGAGATGCTGATCGTGTCGGCGCCGAGGCGCTTGGCAGCAATCTCGAAACTCGTGCGTGTTCTCGTGGACGGTTCGAAGAAGAGATTGACGATCGAGCGCCCCAGCAGGGTACTCAGCTTCTTGTTCGGGCGGATCGACTTGTAGTGCCGCCCGCGTTCGAGGAGGGTCTCGATCTCGGAGCGCTCAAGGTCTTCGGTACCGAGCAGATTCCGGGGGTTCGGGCCGTTGGAAGGCAAAATGGGCGCGAACCTCCTGCCCCCATGATACCCGTCCGTTGCGGGGGCCGGATTCCGTCGTCGTGCCGGAGGCGCCCTCCCACCGTTCAACTCGCGGCCGGGCGCACCAGGGCTGCCGCGATCGCGTCCACCAACCGTCGGGTGGATGAGGATGCCAGGCCGATGTTGTTCGCGAAGATCGCGAACACGTAGGTTCTTCCGTCCCTGGAACGGGCGTAGCCGGACAGGGCCAGGACATGGGACATCGAGCCGGTCTTGGCGTGAATCCTGCCGCGAGCGGCCGTGCGCTGGAATCGCCAGTCCAGCGTGCCATCGATGCCGGCGATCGGCAGGCTCTCGACATAGGTGTCTCGATGGCTGGAGCTCCACATGTATGTGAGAAGCCGCACCATCGCCGTCGGTGATATCGTGTTGTGCCGAGAAAGTCCAGATCCATCAAAGAGATAGAATTCAGTCGTATGCAGTCCGACTTCGGCGAGGAAGCGGCGCATCGACGCCACCGCCGCCTCTTGGCTCCCGATCCCGGACTCCCTGTAGGCAACTTCCCGCAGCAGGATCTCCGCATGGAGGTTCTGGCTTTCCTTGTTGATGACACGGATTGTCTCACCGAGGCTGGTGGAGGAGATTTCGCCTAGGGCAACAAGGCCCTTGCGAGCGGGTGTGGCTGGGCGTGAGCGGAGGGTCGGTAGGTGGTCGGGCAGCAGATGGTGCGAAGTCGTCTCACCGTCGATCCGGATGCCGGCCTCCAGGAGGGCTTGCCGGAGCGCCAGGGCCGCATAGCGTGCCGGGTCGCTGGCGGCGATCCTCATGCTCTTGCCTCGCGAGCGCGAGGGAATCTGTCCGGCGAGGACGAGCTGGCCCGGCCCGGTGTCCCGCCGCGCCCGGATCGTCCGGCTCACGTAGCGGTCGGCTGCGGTCACCGTGTGGTTCACCAGTGTGTAGAACTGGAGTTCGGGCACGACCCGCGTCCGGGCCGGCCGTCCCACCGGGCCGGGCGTGACGCGAATCTCGACAAGGTTGTCGTTGAAGACGAGAGCGCTGGTTGGACTGCCGTAGCCCTGGAGCGTGTCCGCATGGGACCATCCTCTCGGATAGGGTTGCCAGACATACCGGGAGTCATCGCCGATCAGGTTGCCGCCGATCCGGCGGATCCCGGCGTCTCGGACGCTGCGAGCGAGGCTTCGAAGTGGTGCGAGCCGGTCGGTTCCGTACTCCCTGCTCCTGCGGAATGGAAGGATCCGGGACGAAAGGTTGGGATCTCCTCCGCCAAGCAGCAGAAGATCGCCGTCCAGATTGCCGTCCTCGAGCACGGTCCCATCCATGGCGAGTCGGGTCGTGAAGCGGTAGTCCGGGCCTAGCCGGCTGAGGGCAAGTGCGGTCGAAAAGAGCTTCGCGTTGGATGCCGGAAGGAACAGCTTGTCCTGGTTGCGGGCGTAGACCGTCGCGCCGGTGCCAAGATCGCGGACGAGCACGCCCCAGAGACTGCGACGGGCCGCCGGGCGCGACAGGATTTCGTCGATGGCGTCCGGAATCTCGTTGGTTCCCTGCGCTGCCAACGGCGCGGGAGCCAGCGTGAACAGCAGCAGGACGAACGAGCAGAGTGCAGCGAACATGCGGATGCTCATGCCAGTATGCGGGCCGCGTCCTTCGCGAAGTAGGTCAGGATGAAGTCGGCGCCGGCCCGCTTGATCGAGAGCAGGCTCTCCAGCATCGACTTCTCGCCGTCCAGCCAGCCGTTCCGTGCTGCCGCCTGCAACATCGCGTACTCGCCACTGACCTGGTAGGCGGCGGTCGGAACGCGGAATTCCGTCTTCGCGTGATAGAGGACATCCAGGAAGGGCATGGCCGGCTTGACCATGATCATGTCCGCGCCTTCCTCGAGGTCTGCGCGAATCTCCCGGAGGGCTTCCTGGTGGTTCGCCGGATCCATTTGGTAGCTCCGGCGGTCCCCGAACTGCGGAGCCGACTGGGCTGCATCCCGAAACGGCCCGTAGAACGAGGAAGCGTACTTTGCGGCGTACGAGAGGATCGGGACGCGTTCCATGCCGACGCTGTCGAGGGCCTCGCGGATCGCTGCGACGCGGCCGTCCATCATGTCCGACGGAGCGATCACGTCGGCCCCGGACCGCGCCTGTGACAGTGCCGTCTGTCGTAGCAGGTCCAGGCTCCGGTCGTTGTCAACGTCTTCCTTTTCCACCACCCCGCAGTGTCCATGGGCGGTGTATTCGCAGAGACAGGTATCGGCGATCACGAGCAGGGACGGGACCTCGCGCTTCAGGGCCCGGATCGCGTTCTGCACGATGCCGTCGGCGTCGTAGGCTCCCGTTCCCTGCGGATCCTTGGCGGGCGGGATCCCGAAGAGAATCACGCCGGGGATACCGAGCCTGGCGATCTCGTGGCACTCCTCGACCAGGCAGTCGATCGAGAGGTTGCAGACTCCCGGCATCGAAGGAACCGGTACTCGCTTTCCCTCCCCCGGGCAGACGAAGAGAGGACAGATGAAGGTTTCGGGTGACAGGCGGGTTTCCCGAACGAGGCCCCGCAAGCCCTCGCTGCCCCGCAGCCGTCGCAGCCGATGGGTGGGAAAGGCCACGGGCCCATTCTATCGGCTCGGAGCGGGCCTGCGCGGCCGCCCGCGGCGGGGTGCTGCGGGTGTCTGGTATCCTCAAGACCATGGGTTGCGGGCAGGTGCAAGGCCTGCCCCCGAGGAGCATATGTCCGGCCACTCGAAATGGGCGACCATCAAGCACAAGAAAGCCGCGACCGATGCCAAGCGCGGCAAGATCTTCACGCGCCTGATTCGCGAGATCCAGGTGGCGGCGCGCGAAGGCGGGCCGGACCAGGATTCGAATCCGCGGTTGCGCACGGCGGTGGCGGCTGCCAAGGCGCAGTCGATGCCCAGCGACAACATCAAGCGCGCGATCCAGCGGGGTAGCGGGCAACTCGAAGGAGAGACCTACTCGGAGATCGTGTTCGAGGGATATGCCCCGGCCGGTGTCGCGGTCCTCGTTGAAACGGTCACGGACAACCGGAACCGTACGGTCGCGGAACTGCGGCACATCTTCGCGAAGAACGGCGGAAATCTCGGAGAGAACGGCTGCGTGTCGTGGATCTTCCACAAGCAGAGCCTGGTGGTCGTATCCAAGGACGGAACCGACGAGGAGCAGCTCATGGACCTGGTCCTGACAGCCGGGGCCGATGACCTGCGAGACGGGGGAGACCACTGGGAGGTCCATTCGCCGCCGGAGGCTCATGCGGACATCCTGGCGGCCCTCGGCGACGAGGGAATCGAGCCCGTGACCGCGGAAGTCTCGCGCATTCCGGAGAACACGGTCCGTGTCGAGGGCAAGCAGGCGAGCAGCGTGATCCGGATGATCGACAAGCTCGAGGACCAGGACGATGTTCAGAACGTATTCGCGAATTTCGACATCGACGAGGGGGAGCTCGAGGCGCTTTCCGCCTGAGTGGCGGCCCGCGTGCTGATCCTGGGAATCGACTGTGGGTCCAGGGTCACCGGATACGGCATCATCGAGAGCGACGGAAAACTCCAGCGCGCGCTCACCTATGGTGCGATCGCCCCGCCGCGGTCGGCCGACTTGGGAGAGCGTCTGTGTGTCGTGGCGGATTCCCTGGACGCGGTCCTGGCGCAGTATCGTCCGGAGGAGGCGGCGCTCGAGGACCTGTTCGTGAGCAAGAACGTCAGCAGTGCGTTCGTTCTCGCGCACGTACGTGGCGTCGCAATGCTGAGCGCCTCACGAGCCGGTCTATCCGTCGCCAGCTACACCGCGGCGCAGGTCAAGAAGAGCGTGGTTGGACATGGACACGCCGACAAGGCGCAGGTCCGCCATATGGTCCGGGTTCTGCTGGACGTGAAGGAACAGCTCGAGCCCCTGGACGTTTCGGATGCCCTGGCCGTGGCATACTGCCACGCCACCCTGCGGGTCACTGCATAGAAAGGTACTGAAAGCGATGTTCGGCAAGGTGATCCTGACCAGTTTCGTGGCCGTGCTCGTCCTCGGCGCCCAGGACATCATCTACTTCGAGCGCGCCTTTCCGGGCGCGGTCCCGGAGCGCTTCGAGGTCCGGCTCTCGATGGATGGCGATGCGGTCTACTCCGAGGATGGGGGCGAGCCACTGGAGTTTGCCGTTGGTGAGGACGAGGCGAATTGGCTGTTCGACCTGGCAGCCAGTCTGGATCATTTCTCCAGGCCGCTGGCGAGCGACCGCAGGGTCGCCTCGACCGGACGCAAGGTGCTGCGGTACGAGTCGGAGGGAGACGTCCGAGGGGAGGCCGAGTTCGACTACGCGGAGGATCAGAGGGCGAGGGATGTCGCCTCCTGGTTCGTGAAGCTGTCGGCAACGCTGCAGCACCTGCAGCGGCTGGAGAGGGCCTATCGGTTCGACCGTCTGGGTGTCAACAAGGCGATGGTGCACTTGGAGATGTCGTACGAGAGGAACCGCATCGCGGCGCCCGAGCTGCTCGAGCCCATACTGGGCAAGATCGCGACGAACGAGCGGATCATGCGATTGGCACGCGCTCGGGCCGAGGGTCTGCTGGAACGGATCCGCGCTGGCGAGCATTCGCAGCGGCATTGAGACCCTGGGAGCCCGGCGGCCGCCGGAAGGGTCCGAATCGGTCCTGGGGCGTCCACCACCCTGCCAGGCGGATGCGAGAGCGCGTTGCGCAGGCGGGTCTGGATACGACCGTTTCGTTGTCCTTTCCTGCGTTGTCAATCCGGATGCCCTCCGGAGTCCGACAGACTCCTGGGCCGCCTGACTGAGCCTTGGGAATGGCCGGTCATTCGCGGACGCAGGTTGACGTGCCGCCGAGGATGTACCAGGAGACTCTCGCGTGCCGGGCCAGGAAAGACAGGCTCACTTGCTGGTGGCGGACTCGTGAACTCCTGGTCCTCACAATGGAACCCCGACGGCAGTGAGTGAGTGTACTCCAATGTCCCTACCGCCCGGATTCCGCAGGGTCACACGCTGCGCGTCTGGATTGCGCTTCTTCCACGCGAGAAAGAGATCGTGCATGAACTCCCGCTGAGCGGAACACGGGAGATCCAGCCATTCCCGTGAGAACTCGGCACGCCCGACAACCAGCAGATCATCGCCAGAGATCTCTGCTCGCAGGGCCCATCCGCCCCCGAAATCCTCGTATGACCTCCTCGTAGACCCACAGCGTGTCGATCAGATTCTGTCGTCTAGCGTTCTCCCGCGGACTTTCGACCTCGTCGATCCTGCTGTCGGGATCAAGCCTGATCAGACGCGTCGTCGCACGAACTCCTTCGATCCCGGTGTCCACACGGACCAGATGGCACGGCTCACCCGCATGAAGCGCGACTGTCTCGCTACGAACCCGTTGAGGATGGTTCGCGAACCGCATCACGGAGGCTACATTTGCACTCTCGGCGCTTCCGTCGTCGAGCACCAGAAAGCCCGACACCATGTTCTGCGCCGCCGCTTCCGCCTCGAGTACGTGGAGACCGTCCTGATCCAGACAGACGCGTCTCGTCACCAACTCCGCCGCCGTTATCGTCGTTGCGACCACAACTTCACGCGCGGACGACTCGGATGACGCACTGGGAAGGTCCCGTTGGCTGGAACAGCCGAGCAGTAGCAGAGCGCTCACGACACCAGTCACATTGACAGACATGGCTTAACGATATGGCAGAGAAGGGAGAAAAAGAGCGCTGGCCCCCACTAAGACCAGTTTTAGTGCCCATGAATTTATCATTTGGGAACTTTTAGTGTACAATACTCAAATGATGCCGTACACCTTGCCTGACAACATGAGACACGTACCCACGATCGTGGCCGCCGCGATGCTAGCGTGTGGCACGGCTGAGGCCGTCGAGCCCCGTGTGGCTGTTCCCGTTTTCGTCGAGAGCACTAGGGGCGACGACGGACAGTTCAGTGACCTGCTCAAAGTTGAACTGATGAAGCGCAAGGGCCTGATCAAGGCCACGGTCGACATCGTCCGGCGTCCCGAAGACGCTCGCTACATCATCGAGGTCTCCATCGTCTATCAGCGTCAGGGGCGGCGTTCCAATGTATGGAGGACCGAGCGTGCCACTGCGGTAGCTTCAGCCATGGCGTATGACGCATGTGGACGACTTGTCTGGAGCAAGGTTAAAGGGGACAGGGATATCTTCGGGGACGCTCACGGCGTGATCGAGACGGCTCAGAAGATGGCAGCCTCATTCAAGGAGGCGTTGGCCAAGAAGAAGAGTCGTCTCAACCAAGCCGGGCCATGTCTCGAAGCAGGTGGAACTGCAGAATTCCCAAGGTAGCGGCGAAGGTGTTCGTATGGAAAGGTCTAACTCACTGCTTGTGTCGTCGTTGTGTACAGCAGTACCTGCGGCCGAACTGCTTGCAAGTGGTGTTTGCCACAGTGGCCGAGAACTACGCCACGCACCAGCATGGACCGGGAGTACGTAGAGGAGTCGATAGGGCTTGCTGCCAATTGACCCCGACGGCCCGCACCGACTGCGACTCCGTTCCGGCCACGAGTCTTCAACCAAGAGGCTCGGAAGTCAAGCGGTGGTATCGCCGACGATGCGATCATAGATCGCCGACAGTTGGTCGCCCGAGGAGAAGGCGATCTCCAGATAGCCCTTTGTCGATCCGCGCTGGCGCAACCGCACCGGCGCCTGCAGTACCCGTTCCAGTGTCTCGATCGCCGCTGCGACATTCGGATCGACCTCCCTTTCGCCCTTGGCACGCCTTGGTTTGCGCAGTCTGCGAACGGCACGCTCGACGTCGCGCACGGAGTGGCCGGCCTTCACGACCCCATCGGCAATGGACTGCTGGTCGGCCTCGCGGTCCAGGACCAGCAGCGCTCTGGCGTGTCCCATCTGGAGTTTCCGTTCCTCGACAAGGTGTCGGATCGGTACGGGCAGCTTGAGCAGGCGGAGATGATTCGTGATGGATGTGCGACTCATCCCGGTCCGGACCGCGAGTTCCTCGTGGGTCAGGTGGAGATCGCTGCTCATCCGGTCGAGTGCGGTGGCGATTTCGATGGGATTGAGATTCTCGCGTTGGATGTTCTCGACGAGAGTGACTTCGAGGAGCTTGTCCGGCTCGATCTCGCGAACGATGGCGGGAACGTTGGGAAGACCGGCGACCCGGCAGGCCTTGAGCCGCCGCTCGCCCACGATGAGGGTGTAGCGGTCCCCGTCCGGTCGTACGAGGATCGGCTGGAGGACGCCATCGGAGCGGATGGATGCTGCCAGCTCGCGCAGGGACTCGGGGTCGAAGGTGGTGCGGGGCTGGACGGGGTTCGGATCAATGCGCGCGACCGGAATCGCGACGACGGCGGACGAGGCTTCCGCGACATGCCCCGCAGCGTTCGGCAAAAGGGCGCCGAGGCCCTTGCCGAGCGCCTTGCGTGGAAGGGACTTGATTGCTTTAGTTGCCATCGTCTGAATCCTTGTGGCTCTGGGAGGCCCCGGCGCGGATCCGACCGAGCAGTTCCCGCGCGAGGGCCAGATAGCTTTCGGCTCCCTTGGAGCGGATGTCGTAGTGCAGGATCGGCTTGCCGTGGCTGGGCGCCTCCGCGAGACGGACGTTTCTCGGGATGACGGTGTTGAACACCAGTCCGTCGAAGTGGTCACGGAGTTCGCTGGCTACCTGAGCCGTGAGGGAATTGCGGGTGTCGTACATCGTGAGGAGAATCCCTTCGATCCGCAACTGCGGATTCAGTGTCGACCGAACCCGTTCCATCGTGTCGAGTATGGCAGAAATCCCTTCCAGTGCAAAATACTCGCAGTGGATCGGGATCAGCAGGGAGTCGGCGGCAGCGAGTGCGTTCAGGGTCAGCAGATCCAGGGACGGAGGGCAATCAAGCAGGAGGAACTCATGAGGGATCGAAGCCCGATCCCGGTGCTGGCGCAAGCGGAGGGCTCGGTCGGGTTCGGACGCCAGCTCGATGTTCGCTCCGGCGAGGTGCCTTCCGGATGGCAGGATGTCGAGACCGGAAACCGTCGTCGTACGAACCGCATCCTCGAAGCGGGCCTCGCCCATCAGCACCTGGTAGAGGTTCGGAGTGTCGGGATCGGGTTCGACGCCCACGCCGCTGGTGGAGTTGGCCTGGGGGTCGCAGTCAACGATGAGCGAGCGGCAGTCGGCTGCGGCCAATGACGCGGCGAGGTTGATGGCCGTCGTTGTCTTGCCGACGCCGCCTTTCTGATTGGCGATGGCGATCCAGAGAGACACGCAGGGTCCGAGAAGTCTAGGCTACCATGCCGGGCGGGGGTTGTTCCACGTGGAACGTTCTTCCTGCCGACGTTTCACGTGGAACAATCCGCGACGCCCTCTTCCCGGATACCGGTCCAGAGGCGCCCGCGTGCGCTTCCGGGTACTGGCTGGCTCTCCCACTGGCCGAAGACGCCCGCCGCAGGCTGCTCCGTGCCCAGAATCGCGACCCTTTCCACGCATCCGGCAAGATCCGGCAGGACCCGTCCGGGCGCCACGGCGCGCAGGACGGCCCACTCGGCATGGCCGTGCCAGTCGGCCGCCCGGCAATGAGCGACTGCAACGTTGGTCAGGTCCCTCGATGCTTCGCGCAGGAACGCGGCCTTCCTGCGCCTGGACTCCACCAGGACCACGGTCGTTTCCGGGCGGAGGGTGGCCAGCGGGAGTCCGGGAAATCCGGCCCCGGAACCGATGTCGACGAAGGATGCGGCGGCCGGCAGCGCGCTGTGCAGGAACGCCGATTCGCCGAAGTGCCGTCTCGCGATCGCGAGCGGCTCCCGGATCGCGGACAGGTTCATGTGGACATTCCAACGCTGCAGCAGATCAAAGTGCCGGCAAAGCCCGCTGAACTGCGCGGGTGTGGTGGCGATCTCGAGCTGCTCGAGGGTCTCCCGGAGTGCCGCTTCGAAGCTCACGCGCCCAGGTGCAGGTCCAGCACGGAGAGGGCGGCGGGCGTGATTCCCGGGATCCGGCCGGCCTGGCCGAGCGTCCGAGGCCGGACCCGTTCCATCTTCTCGACGACTTCGTTGGAGAGTCCCGGCAGACCGCGGTACTCGAACCGCTCGGGGATGCGGCGCGCCTCGGCCTGCTTCATCCGCTCGACCTGCCGGCGCTGCTGCTCCAGGTAGCCCGCATACTTGATCTCGGTCTCGATCGCCTTCCAGTCGGCCCGCCGCAGTCCGTTCCCGAGTCCCGCGGGGAACTCGCTGCGCAGATCCGCGAGGTGGACATCGGTGCGGCGCAGCAACTGGCTCAGGCTCACTCGGCCACCACCGGGGGGCTTGAGCGTCTGGAAGAGCTTGGCCGTCAGTGGCGGCTTGTGCCCATGCAGGAATCGCAGCACGGCCTCGCGGGTCTCGCTCGTGATCTCGTAGCGATGCCAGTCCTCGTCGCTGACGGTGCCGACCTCTCGACCGATCGGCATCAGGCGCCTGTCGGCGTTGTCGATGCGCAGATGAAGACGGAACTCGGCCCGGGAGGTGAACATCCGGTACGGTTCGTCCGTCCCCTTCGTGACCAGGTCATCAATCAGGATTCCGATGTATCCGTCGGTCCGCTGCAGCACGAGCCGCTCACCACCTCTCACGCCGAGCGCGGCGTTGATTCCCGCCAGCAGGCCCTGCGAAGCGGCCTCCTCGTAACCGGTTGTCCCGTTGATCTGGCCGGCCAGGTACAGCCCCCGGATGCGCCGTGTTTCCAGTGTCGAATCCAGTTCCGTGGCATCGATGGAGTCGTATTCGATGGCGTAGCCGGGCCGGATCATCTCGGCCGCCTCCAGGCCCGGAACGGAAGACACCATGGCCCGTTGTACATCGATCGGCATGCTGGTGGACATCCCGTTGACATAGACCTCGTTGGTGTCGAGACCCTCCGGCTCCAGGAACAGCTGATGGCGCTGCCGGTCGGGAAACTTCACGACCTTGTCCTCGATGGATGGACAGTAGCGGGGTCCGACACCCTCGATCTGGCCGCTGTAGAGGGGCGAGCGGTCGATGTTCTCGGCCAGCAGACGCCGGGTGGTCTCCGTCGTGTAGGCGATGTGACATTCGATCTGCGGCCTGTCGATCGACTTCGTGCGGAACGAGAACGGCGTTGGTTCGGAATCACCGGGCTGGGGTTCGAACGCAGTCCAGTCAATGGTCCGGCCGTCGAGTCGGGGTGGCGTCCCGGTCTTGAGACGACTGCACCGAAATCCCTGAGCTCGCAATACTTCTCCAAGAAACACCGAAGCTGGTTCGCCGCTCCGGCCGGCCGGGTAGGTTCGCTCTCCGATATGCACGAGCCCGTTCAGGAACGTGCCCGTCGTGACCACGACAGCCCCTGCTTCGAGCCAGCGACCGTCCAGCAGTTCCACTCCGTGGATACGCCCCTGCGAGATACCCAAGCCGACGACCTCGGCCTGCTTGATGTCGAGGTTCGGCTCCTGCTCGAGCAGTTGCCGCATGCGGATGCGGTACTGCTTCTTGTCGCACTGGGCCCGGGGCGACCACACCGCCGGGCCCCGACTGGTGTTGAGCAGGCGGAACTGGATTCCGACATCGTCGGTGACCCTGCCCATCACGCCACCGAGCGCGTCGATCTCCCGCACAAGATGGCCCTTTGCGATTCCGCCGATCGCCGGATTGCAGGACATCTGGGCAATCAGATCCAGGTTGAGGGTCACCAGTGCGACACGGCAGCCGATCCGTGCCGCCGCGACAGCGGCTTCGCAGCCCGCGTGACCGGCGCCCACGACGATGACATCGTATCGGTCCGCCTGCGTGGTGCGTGTCGGCACGAACGAGATCCCTCCCCCTGTTATTCTAGGCATTCGCTCCTGTCCGGGGGCGAGTGCAGGGGTCCGGATCGGCATGAGGGTACTGGTGATCGGCGGTGGCGGGCGCGAGCACGCGATCGCATGGCGCTTGGGTCAGGATCCGCAAGTGCGGGCTGTCTACTGCGTGCCGGGCAACGCGGGTATCGTTGCAGAGGCTTCTTGCGTTCCTGGCAACATACTGCAAAAAAAAGAGATAGCAGACTTGGCCCAGTACCTGCGCGTCGATTGTACGGTCGTCGGCCCGGAAGCTCCGCTGGTCGCCGGAATCGCCGACGAGTTCGCCGTCCGCGGGCTGCCGATCATCGGTCCGGAACGGTCCGCCGCGCGTCTGGAGGGCAGCAAGGTGTTCGCGAAGGAGTTCTTTCTCGACTGCGGCATTCCGACCGCGCGATCGGCCGTCCTTGACAGCGTCACCGACATTGATGCGACCGTGGGTCGATTCGGCTATCCCGTCGCGCTGAAGGCCGACGGGCTGGCGGCGGGCAAGGGTGTCGTCATCGCGCAGAACGAGCATGAAGCGCGCGACGGCGCGCGCTCGATGCTGGCCGGCACCATGGTCGGCAGCGCCGGGCACCGCATCGTTGTCGAGGAGTTCCTGCGTGGAGAGGAAGTCAGCTTCATGGTGCTCAGCGACGGCAACTCGTTCTGTGTCCTGCCTGCCACGCAGGATCACAAGCGGGCCCTCGACGGTGACCGCGGTCCGAACACCGGGGGCATGGGGGCATATTGCGACGATTCGATCCTTCCATCGGCCATGCGAGACCGGATCATCGACCGCGTCGTCGAGCCTGCACTCGCCGGGATGCGTCGTCGAGGTACGCCGTTTCGAGGGTTCCTGTACTGTGGCCTCATGCTCACCGACGACGGGCCCAAGGTTCTGGAGTTCAATGTGCGGCTCGGGGATCCGGAAACGCAACCGCTGCTGTATCGGCTCGAAGGCGACTTCGCCACCCTGCTGGCGTCCGCCGCACGTGGCGCGGTGGATCCCTCGCTGGTCCGGGCGGGAGCGCTGCCGTCCGCTTGCGTTGTCATGGCGTCGGACGGATACCCCGGACAGTACGAGACAGGGCGGGAAATCACCGGACTGGGCGATGTCGATGGCGAGGATGCCAGGGTTTTTCATGCAGGCACGGCTCTCACGGCCGGGCGGCCGGTCACCGCAGGCGGCCGGGTGCTGGGCGTGACGGCGCGGGGTACCGGTCTGCGGCAGGCTCTGGAAGGTGCCTACCAGGCCACCAGTTGCATTCACTTCGAGGGGGCCCGCTATCGGAAGGACATCGGGTCGCGCGGGCTACGTCGCGCTGCCGGACGGAGACAGGAGTAAGAGGGAACCATGCGGGTCGGACTTGTCGGAACGGGGGCCATCTCCCACAAGCACGCGGAGAGCTACCGCGCGATCGGATACGAACTGGCGTGCTGCTCCAACCGGGGCCGGGCCAAGGGAGAGGAGTTCGCAGCGAAGCATGGCTGCGAGTACGTCGCTGACTACCGCGAACTCTGTGCCCGGCAGGAGATTGACTTCGTGGACGTGTGCACGTTCCCGGATTCGCATGTGGATATTTGCCGCCACGCGGCTGCCAACGGGAAGCATGTACTGCTGCAGAAGCCGATGGCGCTCACCCTTGCCGAGTGCCGGACCATGATCGGCATCTGCCGCGATGCCGGTGTGAGGCTCGGCGTCGTGAGCCAGCACCGCTTCGACGAGTCCACGATGTTTCTCAAGAAGGCGATCGGCGAGGGCAGGCTGGGTCGCGTCCTGCAGGTCGACGGCTACGTGAAATGGCACCGGCCGCAGTCCTATTACGATCCGCCCGGGAAGGGCACGTGGTCCGTCGAGGGCGGCGGAGCGCTGATCAATCAGGGGATCCACACGGCGGATGTCATGCAGTATCTGGCGGGCCCCGTGCGGCAGGTGTTCGCGCACTGGCAGTTGGCGGCCGCCCACCGCATGGAGGCCGAGGACTGGGTCAGTGCCGTCCTGGTCTATGCCAGTGGAGCGGGCGGCGTCCTGCAGGCCGCGACGTCCGCATGGCCCGGGTATCCGGAGCGGCTCGAGATCCATGGTACGAAGGGCACGGCGATCATCACCGGTGACCAGCTCACCGCCTGGGATGTCGAGGGCGGCGAGAGGACCGATGCACCCCTTGCCACGGGTGTGGACTCCGGTGCTGCGGACCCGATGGCGATATCGATCGAGAACCTGCAGCGGCAACTGGCTGATTTCGGGGATGCGGTCCGGTTGGGCCGCGACCCGCTGGTGGACGGGGAGGAAGGCCTTGCGGCCCTCCGTCTGGTGCTGGGTGTCTACGAATCGGCCCGCGAGGCCCGGCCTGTCACGCTGGCCTAGCAGTGCGGGGTGCACAACCCGTATAATCCAATGAGGTACGTGCGACCATCCGCAGAGCGATGGGGTCTGCACGGTTCGCCGGCCCGGCCCGGAACCGGTAGGCTGGATCGGCGTGCACTTCCGAGGCCATGCAGTTAGCGGTGATTCAGAAGCTGGAGGAAGAGATTCGGGCAATCGAGTCGGAACTCCACGACAAGCTCCCCAAGGAAATCCAGAGTGCCAGGGAACTGGGCGATCTCAGCGAGAACGCCGAGTACGCGGCGGCGAAGGAGCGGCAGCGTCTCCTGAACGCGAGGATGGCGCAACTCTCCGAACGCCTGGGCCGGCTCAAGCTCATCGACCTGTCGAAGATTCCGGTCGACGCCGCGGGTTTGGGCTCGACAGTGGTCGTATACGAGACCGACGAGGATCGCGAGACGACCTACGAACTGGTGACCAGCGAGGAATCGGATGTGCCTGCGGGCAAGATATCCACTTCCTCACCGATCGGTCGGGCCCTGCTCGGCAAGCGCGACGGTGACTTCGCCGAGGTGCTGACCCCCGGCGGCGCCAGGGAGTTCGAGATCCTCAAGGTGGTCACGATTCACGCCAGATAGGGGCGTGCATGCGCGGAGCAGCAGTTGTCATTCACGAAAGCAATCGGCAGATTCCTCGGGCTGGTGCTGAGCCAGTTCGTGCGCCTGCTGACTCTCAGCGGCGTGCATCCCAATGCGCTCACGCTGATCGGTCTGGTCGTGAACGGTGTCGCGGCATGGATTCTGGCCCGGGGCGAGTTCTTCTATGCCGGGATCGTCATCCTGGGCGCTGCCGTGTTTGATCTGACGGACGGTGCCGTAGCCCGTAACGCCAACAAGGTCACGCGCTTCGGGGGTTTTCTCGACTCGGTCATGGACCGGTACTCGGACTTGATCCTGTTGACCGGCCTGCTGGTCCACTACGCACGAATCGACCGGTTCAGCTACATCGTCCTGGTGGCGGTGGTGATGATCGGCTCGGTGCTCGTCAGCTACAGCCGGGCGAGGTCCGAGAACGTGATTCCTTCCTGCAAGGTCGGGTTCCTGGAACGGCCGGAACGAATCGTGCTGCTGATCATCGGTGCCCTCTTCGACCGGATGGCAGCGGTGCTGTGGGTGATGGCGGTGCTGTCCAATGTCACGGTCATTCACCGCATCGTCCACACCTGGAACGAGAGTCGGCGCATGGCCCGGAGCCCTGCTGCGTCCGTGGGCGCAGAGGATCCCGCGGCGAAGGCGGAGGCAACCCCGGGGCGCAAGCTGACCGAGGGTTTCCGGTCGGCCTGATGCTGCGGCCTATCGGCGCAGGAGTCGGTCGAGGCAGAAGGCGGCGCTGATCAGGCCCAGGTGCGTGAACGCCTGGGGGAAATTGCCGAGTGCCTGCCCGCTGCTCCCGATCTGCTCTGCGTAGAGACCGAGCGGGTTGGCGTACGTCAGCATCTTCTCGAAGATCAGCCGCGCCTCGTCCGTGCGGCCGGCCCGGGCCAGCGACTCCACCAGCCAGAAGGTGCAGACGCTGAATGTACCTTCTGTCCCCGAAAGCCCGTCCCCGGTCCCCTTGCCGATCTCGTACCGATACACCAGCGAATCCGACACGAGCTCTTCCGTGGTGCGGTCCAGCGTCGCCAGCATGCGGGAGTCGGTGGGTGACACGAACCGCACCAGCGGCATCAGCAGGTTGCTGGCGTCGAGAGCCTCCGAACCGTAGTACTGCACGAACGACTGCCGCTCGCGACTCCAGCCGTTCTTCATGATCGATTCGTAGATGCGGTCTCGCGTGCTGCGAAGCCATTCCCGATTGTTGGGCAGGCCGCGCTTCATGGCGAGGCGCAGGCCGCGGTCCAGCGCGACCCAGCACTGCATCTTCGAATAGACGAACTGTTGCCGCTCCGAGCGGACCTCCCAGATCCCCTCGTCGGGTGATTCCCAGTTCCGTGCGACCCAGCGCAGCATGCCCCGGATCCGGCCCCAGAGGTCGTACGAAACGGGCGTGACGTACTTGTCGTAGAGGTAGATCGAGTCGATCAGCTCGCCGTAGATGTCGAGTTGCAGTTGCTCGGCGGCAGCGTTACCGATGCGTACGGGACCGGACTGCCGGTATCCCTCCAGGTGCGGAAGCTCGAACTCCTCCAGATCGGGGCTGCCGTCGAGGCGGTACATGATCTGCAGCGGTCCGGTCGGCGAGTCCTTCTCCTTGACGCGCTCCTCCAGCCACTGCATGAAGTGTGCGGCTTCCTCGGAGTAGCCGAGCCGCAGGAACGCATAGATGGTGAAGGCGGCATCCCGGATCCACGTGTAGCGGTAGTCCCAGTTACGGACGCCGCCGATCTCCTCGGGCAGGCTGGATGTCGGTGCCGCGACGATCGCCCCGGTCGGCTCGAACGTCAGCAGCTTGAGCGCCAGCGCGCTGCGTTCCACCATCTCCCGCCAGCGCCCTTCGTACTTCCCCTTGTTCAGCCACTTGCGCCAGAACTTGGTCGTTCTGTAGAGTTCGTCCTCGCCGTGGCTCGGTGCATCCAAGAGCTTGCTCGCTGTACCGTGGCGGAAACGGAACACGACGGGCTGGCCGGGTGCCAGTGTGAACCGTGCCGAAACCCCGCTTGCATCCTTGCGCAGGGCCACCGGGCTGAGGAGCACGAACTCCGCACCGGGGTACCGGAAGACCGCGCCTTGGCGGCAGAGCGTCACTTCATGGGTGGCTCTCGCGTAGTCGTATGCGGGCTGGCAGTCCAGGCGGCAGGGCAGGGTTCCGCGAACGGACTGAACGATGCGAATGATCTCGGCGTTCTTCGGGTGTCCGCGGGGCACGATGGGCATGAAGTCAATGACTTCGCCCACCCCCTCCTTGCTCAGGAAACGGGTGATCAGGATGTTCGTCTCCGGAAGATAGAGTTGGCGGTGGGAGGACTCGTGTTCGATCGCGATGCGAAAGAAGCCGCCCTTCTTGTCGTCCAGAATGGATGCGAATACGCTGGGAGAATCGAACTGGGGGAGGCAGCACCAGTCGATCGAGCCGTCGTTCGCGACCAGGGCCACCGAATGCAGGTCCCCGATGACGCCGTAGGACTCAATGGGTTTGTAGGACATGGCAGGCAGGCACAACGCATGCTGTCACTCCGGGGACCATCCATTTCCGGGGTGACCGAGGCGTCTTCGCCACTATGCCCAAGGATAGCCGAGGGTGAGGAACACGCAGCGCTGTGATAGACTCCGGAGGACGGCTGCTGTTTTTCGGGGCGGCAGCGCGACCGATATCCTCCTTCCCGAGGGACCCCAGCCGTGCTGCTCACGCTCGAGAAGCGCCTCCGAGACGCCCTTTCCGCTCATATCGCGGCCCGCTACGGATCCGCCGTCGAGGTAGTGGTCGAACTTCCCCGCCAAGCGGCGCACGGCGACCTTGCAACCCCCGTTTGTTTCACACTGGCCAAGACGTTGCGCCGGGCACCGCGACAGATCGCCGCGGAGCTGGTGGACGAGATCGCTCCGGTCCCGGGGATACGGTCGCTGGAGGTTGCCGGTGCGGGTTACATCAATGCCCGGTTCGATCGCGCTTCCTACGTGGAAGCGTTGCTGGCTGGCATGGAGGAGCCGTCGACGGAGTCGGCAAAGGCCATCGTCGAGCACACGAACATCAACCCGAACAAGGCCGCGCATATCGGCCACCTCAGGAACGCCGTGCTCGGGGACACTCTGGTACGCATTCTGAGGGCCCTGGGCCAGCGGGTCGAAGTCCAGAACTACATCGACAACACGGGCGTCCAGGTCGCGGATGTCGTGGCGGCCTTCCGATTCCTGCGCGAAATGGGTGCGGACGAAGTACGGGCGTTGGCCGACGATCGGGAGATTCGGTTCGACCACTACTGCTGGGACCTTTACGCCGAGATTTCCCGCCTCTTCAAGGCCCGCGATGCCGATGCCCTGCACTGGCGTGCCCGAACGCTCCATGCGCTGGAGTCCGGCGAGGGGGAACTGGCGGCGATCGGATCGATCGTGGCCGACTCGATCGTGACGTGCCATCTGGCAACGATGCGGCGCATCGGCGTCGCCTACGATCTCCTCCCCCGGGAAAGCGAGATTCTGCGGCTCCGATTCTGGTCGTCGGCCTTCGAGCTTCTCAAGGCCCGTGGCGCAGTCCGGCTGGAGGACACGGGCAAGAATGCGGGCTGCTGGGTGATGCCTGCCGACCGGTTCCGGGATGTCGGGGGATTCGGCGCGGAGGACGAAGGGGACAAGGTCATCGTGCGTTCGGACGGCACCGTCACCTATGTCGGGAAGGACATCGCGTACCAGTTGTGGAAATTCGGGCTGCTGGAGAACAGGGATTTCGGATACGTCCCGTTCGAGGCCGGTGGCGGGAGCGGGCCCTGGGTCACGACAGCGGCTTCCGGCGCCCCGGGCGCTCCCCGGTTCGGAGCCGGCGCCTCGGTCTACAACGTCATCGATGTCCGCCAGTCCTACCTGCAGGATGTGGTGCGCGCCTCCCTGAAGGCCCTCGGATTCGGGGAGCAGGCCGAACGGAGCGTGCATTTCTCCTATGAAATGGTCGCGCTGTCGCCCCGCTGCTGCGAGGAACTCGGTATCGAACTGACCGAGGCGGAGCGCTCCAAGCCGTATGTCGAGGTCTCCGGGCGCAAGGGTCTGGGCGTCAAGGCAGATGACCTGCTGGACCTGCTAGTCGACACGGCACTGGAAGAGGTCCGCAGTCGGCATGAGGATCTTGCCGAGGCGGAGTGCCGGTCGATTGCCGAGGAAATCGCCGTCGGGGCACTGCGCTATTTCATGCTGCGCTTCACGAGAACGACGGTGATTGCCTTCGACTTCCAGGAGGCGCTGGCGTTCGAGGGTGAGACCGGGCCGTATGTCCAGTACGCGGCCGTACGCGCCCGGAACATCCTCCGCAAGCACGAGCAGTCGGTCGGAACGGAAGCCGCTCCCGGGGGCGTTCCGCCACGTGACGCCCTTGAACGCGTGTTCGCCGACGAGCAGCTCTGGCACCTCGTGCTGGCGGTGTCCCAGTCGCGCTGGACACTGGCCAGGTCCCGGCAGGTCGGCGAGCCGTCGCTGGTGGCGAGGAGCGCCTTCCAGGCAGCGCAGGCGTTCAACAACTTCTACCACCACACGCACATCCTGGGCGAGTCCGATCCGCAGCGCAAAGCCGTCCTGCTCACGCTCGTCCGTCTCGCCCTGGACGAGCTCGCCTACCTGATGGGAGTGATGGGCATTCCGGTGCCGGAGCGGATGTAGCCGATCTGCCGCGGGCCCCGTGGACTGGCGCAGACCATGCTAGATTCGAGCGTGGTGCGGTGCCGGGCCATCGTCGACCTCGGCGCATTGCAGGCGAACTACGCATACTTGCGGCGGCGTGCCGGAACCGGGGCTGTCCTCGCGTGCGTCGTCAAGGCGGATGCCTATGGACACGGTGCCGTGCCAGTGGCCCGGGCCCTTTCCGTAGCCGGTGCCCGGCATTTCGCGGTGGCCTCGCTCGCCGAGGCCGTCGAGTTGCGCGATGCGGGGATCGACGGCCTTGTGCTGGTCCTCGGTGGCATCGAGCGGGGACTGGAGCGGGAGGCTTCGGCCCGCGAAATCCAGCCCCTGGTTGGCACGCTCGGCCAGTTGCGCCGCTGGAACGACGAAGCACATCGACTGGGGCGCAGGCTGCCCTGCCACATTTGCCTGAACAGCGGCATGAACCGACTCGGCATCGACCTCGACCCGTCGCGAGAGCCCGGCGACCAGGATCTGCTCCGGACCATGGCCGAGTGCGGGTGGGTGGAGCCGGTCGGTGTCGCCACGCATCACGCGGCGGCCGAGGACTTCGTGTCGCACCAGGCCGAAGACCAGGAACGGCTGTTTGCGAGACAGCTGGCCGTCCTGCGGCGAGCGGGGCACGTTCCGCGGTTCGTGCATTCGGCGAACAGCGCGGCATTGCTGTATCGGGGGATTTCCGACACCGGCGCTGGAGGATCGATGCCCATCGCGCGGCCCGGTCTGGCGTTGTACGGCTACGTGAAGCCGCCCGTCGGTGTCGTGCCGGTCAGTCCCCACCCCTTGCGGCCTGTACTTGAGTGGAGGGCTCGCTTGATCGCGGTCCGCGCCGTTGCTCGGGGTGGTCGCCTAGGTTACGGGGCGACATTCGTCGCATCCCGGGACATGCAGGTCGGCGTGCTCTCGATCGGCTACGGAGACGGTCTGGACTGGAGGCTGTCGAATCGGGGTGCCGTGATGGTCCGGGGCTGCCGCTGTCCGATCGTCGGTCAGGTCAGCATGGATCTCACGATGTCGGACCTGACTACCGCACGAGGTGCCGAGGAAGGCGATGAGGCCGTGGTGATGGGGTCCTCGCCGTACGACGCCATCGGCATGGCCGAGTTGACGGACGGGATCCCTTACGAGGTGCTATCCCGCATCTCCAGACGCGTACCTCGACAGTACGTGCCGGCGGCTAGTGCTGCGTCGGCCTGAACATCCGTGTGATGCCTTGGTAGCTGTGCACCTGCATTCGCGAGGCACTGGGTAAGTTCCACTTGAGTGGTCCAATCTCGACGCCATGGCGCGGTGGACGAGACGCTTACCGGAACAAGCCCTACCTGTTTCTCGATACGCTCATTCGCATCGCGCACATTGTACCGCCGCACTACCGGGATCCGGCGGGTGGGTCCAAGGACCGCAAACCAAACCAGACGGCTTGATAGCTCGCCTGTGCTAGACTGTTGACCGGAACCGTTCATCTGGAAGTCCGTACGTCGGGCCTCCCGTTGAATACCACAGCCTTGTACCCGAGACCGGGGTAGCTCCCTGGCCTCTAGGCGAATAGACGGGACGCCTCTGTTTCCAGATGAGTGGTTCCAAGGCCCGGCACCCGTGCCGTGCTTTGCAGCAAAGGAAAGGAACCACTCATGCAAATCACCAAAACACTCATCACTGTACTCGTTACCGCAGGGTTGCTGGTTACTCCGCGCCCGGCGACTGCCGCGGATCAGACCTTTTCCGGAGTCCACTACCTTGTCTCCACCGGAAAGAAAGCAAAACAAGTCAAGGCTCGTCTTGTTCTCAAAGATGATGCCGTAGAGATCCATGGAGAACGCGGTGCTACGCTTCTCAAGGACATCCGGTACACGGACATCAAGTCTGCCACGTACTCCATGTCCAAGCATCCGCGATACAAGGCAACCGCTGTTGCCGCCGCCGCCTTCGGGTTGCTTGCCGTTCCCTTTTTGCTCACCAAGGGAAAGAAACACTGGCTAACGTTTCAGGCAGATGGTGATCATTTAGCGCTGCGGCTAAGCAAGAAGAACTTCGCGATGATCATTGCCGCCGTCGAAGGCCAGACGGGTTTGACGGTCGAGAGGATCACGGAATAGCGGCGTCGAACCTCTTGTTGAGGAATGCGGGCACCGGTCGTCCTCGGACGGCCGGTGCTTTGGCTGGGGCTGACAGCCAACTCCCAGCCAGTGCTCTTCGTCGTCTCTCTCCATCCAGCCGTACTCGTCGCGTGTAGACTTGCTCGGAAGCGGCCACATCGGCTCCCAGTCTGCGCAGGCGTCCCACCGGTAGACTTGCGTCAATCATGCTGCGCTGGCGCGCATTCAATCTCCGGCTTGTGGTTGACAGAACACTATTGTCCGATAACGAGCGGAACGCTGTTGCTCGGCACCTCGTCTGCCTCCAGCGTCAGCTGCACACTGCCCGGCCGCGCACTCCGTGGTATCGCGACTTCAACGACGTAAATGCCGACATAGCCGCCGGCAAGGTACGAGGACATCACCTCTGCCGGCAGCCCGCCAAGCCGGGCCTTGATGCGGGCCACAGGCCGGGGCGGATCGACGTCCGGAGACGGCACCCCTGCCGGCCAACCGGGCTCCACCTCGCCCAACCCTGTTGCCATGACCAGGACGCTGCCACCCGGCACGGCGGGTCGATGCCACCCGATCAAGGCACCGGTTCCGGCGTCAAGGACCAGCGGGTTGCCACCGATCACGAAGACCGCCGGCGCAACCTTCCGCAGCGGCATGTCCAGAGTGTGGCTGGATCCATTCGTGTTCAGTTGCAGACGTACGGAACGCCCTTCCACGGCGTACGGTACCTGTACCTGGGTCTGCCCGTCGGCGGAGTCCAGCACGGGAGCCGGGCGCCCGTCCAGCCGCACGCTGAGCGCCCGCCCGCCGAGCACGGTCAGCAGGCTTCCGGGGGCCGCTGGCCGCTGGACCAGATCCGCAGCACTTACCACCCGCAGCGCCTGGTGGACCTCCGGTGTGCGCATCCAGTAGACACCGTATCCGGGGAGCGCAGCGTAGAGGCGTCCGCGCAGTGGCTCGAGCGAGAGGTCGCCGACCGTGCCGGTCGGGAGGCCGGTGCCGATCCGGGTCCACTGCCCGGCAGGGCCCGGCTGGCGCAGGTCCGTTCGCGCGGAATACACACCGAGCGATCCGCTCACGTATGCTGCGCTGCCGGACGGATGTCCCACCACTGCCGTCCACTTCGCATCGGGTAGATCCGCGGTAATGTCGAACCACGACGTGCCGCCGTTGGTGGAGCGAAGTACCCGTCCTCCGCCTAGGGCCAGGGCCGTCCTCGAGAGCGCGGGATCGGCCCAAATACGAGCAATCGCCTGCCCGTCGGGATCGGACCAGGACAAGGACCAGTTCGCCTGCCCGTCGCGAAGAATCCAGATGTCCCCGTCCGAGGTGCCTGCCCAGAGCTGTCCGTTCGAGGCCAGCGTGGTGACGACGCGCGGGGTACACGCTGCCACTGCCCCGCAGTCCCTCTGGAGCAAGTCGGTCTGAGGGAACGTCTGCAGTCGATAGCCAGGAGGCAACGCCAGGGAGCCGTCCCGGGCTGCCGCGCTGTCATTTGCAGATCCCCGATCGGAGGATGGCATCTGCCTGAGGGAAACCGTCCACGCCGCTCCGGCGGGGGTTCGAACCAGACCCAGCGGTCCCAACTGGCCGGACAGCAGTTGCGGGGCGTTCGAGGCGGGGAAGTTGCGGAAACGCACTTCGGGAAAGTTCGGCAGACGGGCATTCAGGCTGGCCCAGGTCACCCCCGAGTCATGCGACTTCCATAGCCCCATGGAATTGCCGACCACGATCAGGTCCGGGTCCCTTGGCGAGATCGCCAGAACCTGCTGCCATTTGCCAATGATCGAGTCAGCGCCGTTCGCGGTGAGGTTGGCCCACTCGCCACCCCCGTCGTCCGAGCGGTACAGGTGCTCGCCCAGTGCGTACGAAACCCCGCCCCGATACGGATTGCGCAGCACCATCAGTGAACCGACGTCGTCGTCCCGGTCCAGGACTGCTCTGGGCTGGGATGGCTCGGCTTCGCTACGGGTCCAGGTCCAGCCTGCGTCCTCGCTGGCCCACAGGGATCCATCCTGCAGGGCCGCGTACAGTCGCAGTCCATCTGCGGAAAACCATGCTCCCTTGACCGGCCGCCCGGCCGGGCCAGCAAATCCTGCGGAGACGCCCGTGCCTCCGAGGCGTGTCCAGTGGGGTGCCCCGTACGAGGCGACGGCGACGAGCAGCACCAGCGCACCCACTCTTGGGGCTCGCAGCGATACTTGGAGCAGTCGCGGCATGAGTGCTGGCACGGGTAAAGACCCTCTCCTAGCTTAGACGCAAGTCAGGACCACCAAACCCTCATGTTCGTTGCGATCACCCCGGCGCCATGAAACACTCTGTCGCAGGTTGACGCGGCAAACCCCGTACCGGTGTAGTACAAGCAGGTCGTAAGCATGTCGTGTTCGCATGAACGAAGTTGGGTTGGCTTGTCCATCAATGCACGGCCCGCTGGAGCTTCCGTGTTGATTGTCAAGCCCGGATCCGGGGAGGTGGTCGCCGACCTGCAGGTGTTGCCCAGAGAACCTAGTGTTCGGTCAATGGCAACATTTCCTGTACAATGTGTTCCAAGGTGAGGGCCCCGTGGCCCGAGCCGTCTTGCCACAGCAAGGGAGAGGGAACCATGAAGAAGTACATTGTGCGTCTGTCGGAGGCGGAACGCAAGACCTGTGAGGAGGTCGTCAAGAAACTCAAGGGCAGCAGCCAGAAAGCGCGCCGGGCGCGCATTCTGCTGAAGGTCGATGCGGACGGGCCGGACTGGTGCGACCAACAGGTCGCGGAGGCCTTCGACTGCCGGGAGCGGACCGTCGCGAACGTGCGCAAACGCTGCGTGCTGGAGGGTTTCGAGTTGGCCCTCGACGGGCGGCAACGCGACCCGTCCACCTGGCCGCCGAAGCTCCTGGACGGGCGGCAGGAAGTCGCGCTGATCGCGCTGCGGCTGGGGCCCCCGCCGACCGGCTTCGGCCAATGGTCCCTGCGCCTGCTAGCCCGCGAGGCGGTCGAGATCGGCATCTGTGACACGATCAGCCACGAGACCGTCAATCAGACCCTGAAGAAAACGGCATCGTGGGGCGCTACCTGCAGTACTGGGTGATTCCGCCGCAGGTGGACGGGGAGTATGTGGCCGCCATGGAAGACGTTCTGTCCACCTACGAAAGGCCTTACGACGAGCAGCGACCGGTGGTCTGCATGGACGAACAGCCGATCCAGATGGTGCAGGAGACCCGCCAGCCACTGCCCGCCACCACGAAGCATCCGCGCCGGGTGGACTACGAGTATCGGCGGGCGGGCATGGCTTCGGCGTTCGGGGTTCTGTGAACCGCTGGTGGGTTGGCGGACGGTGACGGTGCGGGAGCGGCGCACCAAACTGGACTGGGCCGAGGAGGTGGCGGCGCTGCTGGAGAGCCGCTATCCGAACGGCGAGAAGATCACGCTGGTGCTGGACAATCTCAACACGCACACGCGGGGAGCGCTGTACGATGCGTTCGAGGCGGAGCGGGCGCGGGGGTTGAGGCAGCGCATCGAGTTCCAGTACACGCCGCAGCACGGGAGTTGGCTGAACGTGGCGGAGTGCGAGTTGAGTTGCCTGACGCGGCAGTGTCTGAAGGGTCGCCGGATCGGGGATCTGGACCAGTTGCGGGCCGAGGTGACAGCCTGGTCACAACGGGTCAATGAGCGCCAGCGTGGAGTGAATTGGCGGATGTCGATTGCCAAAGCTCGCTGTCGCCTCAAGTCCGTCTACCCGAAAATCATTGATTGACCGAACACTAGCCAGCGCGCGCCATCAGCACTGTCAATCCGGTTGGCATGCACACTCTCCGTGTGTCTCCTCAGTCAATCGTGTTTCATCGCAAAAGGCTGATCGCACCAGTAACGTAGGGCCTCGACTCGACGAGCGCGGGTTGGAGTCAAGAACGGACGCCGGTGTACAACGGCCCTGCCAGTCCTGCATCCTTGGGCGGACCTGTGTTAGCATCGCACTCATGGATGCACAGTGGATGGGTGTTGCCTTGACCGCGATTACTGTTACGGTTTCGCTCGGGGCGTTCATTCGCTCTGGTCTTGCCCAGATTCGTGGGGAGATCCAGAGTCTTCGCGTGGAACTCCAGAATGTGCGGGAGGAGATCGAGAGTGTTCGCGGCGAGATCCAGAACGTTCGCGAGGAGTCTCGAGGGGACATCCAAGGCGTTCGCGAGGAAATCCAGAACGCTCGGTGGGAGTTTCGGGAGGAGATCCAGAGCGTACGCGAAGAGGTTCGCGGTCTTGCCGCGCAGTACCGCGAGGACCACGCCGGGCTCTTGGTCAAGCTGGTCGATACTGCAGACCGGGCATCGCGCATCGAAGCGATCTTGATTCAGGAGTCTAACCCGAGACTGCAGGTAGCTGCACAGGCACCACGCCCCAAACCCTAATGATCGTGGCAGTCACCCCAACGCGATGAAGCACTCTGCTACGACTTGACGTACTGACATACCCGGTGCCTGTGCCGTGATGCAGGGCGGAAGCGGGTAGTGGGTCGAGCCGACGAAGCCGGGTTCGCCGAACACGGCCTGCCGAAGCAGTTGCTGCCGACTGCCTGACACCGTTGCTGCTCCTGTTCGCATTCGCGTCGCGCCCATGGCCATGAATCCGAGTTGTGCCTCGGGGATGGTGGCCAACATCCGCTGTTGACAGCGTCGATCCGGCGAAGGTCGACATCTTCTGAATCTCTGACAGCAAGTCGCGTACAATACGGCAAATGCGGAACATAGCGTTCGTGGAGCTGGCGGTACTCGCCGTTGTGATGGTCGGATGTGGCGAAGGGACCCCACTCGACACGACGGGAATGGTCCTGATTCCCGGTGGCGAATTCACCATGGGCACCGACCACGGACTGCCGCACGAGGGGCCGCCGCACAGGGTTGTCCTGGATTCCTTCTACATGGATGAACACGAAGTGACGAACGCGCAGTACGCGAGTTTCGCGGATTCCATGGGCTACGAGACCGAATCCGAGCGCTTGGGCTGGTCCGGGATCTTCGATCCCCAGAAGAATGGCTGGACCAAGGGGGACGGAGCGGACTGGCGCCATCCCCACGGCCCCGGATCGTCCCACGAGGAGATGCAGGAGTTTCCGGTCGTGCACCTGTCCTGGCAGGACGCCGCCACCTACTGCGACTGGCGGGGGGCACGCCTGCCCACGGAAGCCGAGTTCGAGTACGCCGCCCGCGGAGGGCTTGAGGGGGCCGAGTATGCGTGGGGGAACGAATTGACACCCGGCGGGACCTATCTTGCCAACACCTGGCAGGGCACCTTCCCGGAAGAGGACCGGGTGCTGGACGGTTACGGAAGCCACGGTCCTGTCAAGAAGTTCCCGCCCAATGGCTACGGTCTCTACGACATGACCGGCAACGTCTGGGAGTGGGTGCACGACTGGTTCGCGCCCGACTACTTTGCCGAGTCGCCCACGCGGAACCCCAGGGGGCCGAGGACCGGTACGGAGAAGGTGCAGCGGGGAGGCAGTTGGCTTTGCAGTGAGAACTACTGCCAGGGATACCGGGTGGCCGCGAGGATGAACACTGCTCCCGACTCAGGGCTCAACAACCTCGGATTTCGCTGCGCTGCGGACGCGTCCTGACACCGGCCGCTTCAGGCCCGCTGGCTCCGGTCTGATCGGGCAAAGGCCGCCTTCAGCAACGGTGGCGTGGCGAGTGTCGTCGCCATCACCATGGCGACGATCGAGGAAAAGAGCTCTGCGCCGAGGACCGGGGTTCCGCCAACGACCATGGCCGAACCGATGCCGGCGAAGATCAGGCCGACCTCGCCGCGGGGAATCATGCCGATACCGACCGCCCAGCGGTTGATGCCCTTTTCCAGTACGCCGACGGCGCAGATGAGTTTGCTGGCGAGTGCCACGATGCTCAGGAGTGCCGCAAAGGCCAGCACGCCGCCGTCCGCAAACGAGCGCAGATCCACACGCATGCCCATGTAGACGAAGAAGACCGGAACGAAGATGGCGCTGATCGGCGCCGTCATCCCGTCGATCCTGTAGCGGTCCGTTGCGGCGCCGAAGTGTCTCCTGATCGCATCGGCAATCACGAGGCCGGCCACGAATGCGCCGACGATGTCGGCCAGTCCGACCAGTTCGGCGAGGGCTGCCATCGCGAAGCAGTACGCGATCGACAGCACGATCGGCATCGACTTCGACCTGGCGCGCTGGACGAGCGAGATGGCCGGCAGCACCACCCACCGGCCCACCAGAATCGAACCGACCATGAACACCACGGCTTTCCCCAGGATCAGCACGGCCGGGAGTGCCTCGATCCGGAAAGCGTTCCCGGCGTCGGCGGAGCGAAGCAACCCCAAGACGAATGCGAGAACGATCAGTCCGAGGACGTCATCGACCACAGCGGCGCCGAGGATGATTCTTGACTCCCTGACGTCCGTCTTGCCCATGTCCTTGAGAACCCTTGCGGTGATTCCGACACTGGTTGCGGCCAGCGTCGCTCCCACGAATAGATGCACGTACCATTGGGTATCTGCCGACAGTACGATCCAGGAAGCTGCGTACCCCAGACCGATAGGTGCGACGACGCCCAACACGGCGACGGTCAGAGCGGAAGGACCGACCGAGAGCAGTTCATTGAGGCTGCTGGAAAGGCCGACCTCGAACAGCAGGAGGATCACGCCGATCTCGGCAGCTGTCGACAGGAACGGCGCGGATTGAAGTGTCTCCGCGAAGTCCAGCCCGAGCACCCCGAGATTTCCCAGTACGATGCCGAACAACAGTTCACCGAGCACAGGTGGCTGACGAAGCCGCTCGAATATCTCGCCGCCCACCTTCGCGACAAGGAGAATCGCGGAGAACGCCAGCAGAAACCGAACGACACTGCGGTTGTGTCCGCTGATCTCGGCCGCGTCCGCCACGGACCAGCCGACCATCCCGATCATCATGACCGCGACGGCGCGACGGGGGCCGAGCAATGTCCAGATCCGGTTCATCGCGCAGGTTGAGAGTCTCCGGTCCCCGTGCCGCCAGACTCGCCAAGCGGACAACGACGGGGCTGCTCGGCAGAGAGGCTGGCCTCGGACGCCCTTACCGCCGCTGGCGGGCGAGACTACTCGACGGGTAGCCTTCAGAATACCGACAATACCCGCCCGCGTCCGGGCCGACCCACCTACCGGTCCGAAGAGATGCCGGGCCCAGCGACCGGCCACGTAACCAGCAAAATCGAGGGTGGTCTTCCGGGTCCACTGGCGCTCTTCCGCCCGGATTCTGCGGATCGTCGCGTACCCAACTGATAGTCAACCACTCGCTTTTCCGGTCTCTCGTCGTAAGTAACTTTCTGGCAATCTGTTATGGTGCGGCTCCAGGAATCGAACTGCGAATCCGGACGGCAGTGGGCAAGACCCATGCTACGCTTGCTATTTCACAGGGCTGGCTCTCCGGCCGGCATCTGCGATCGCGCCGGAAATACACTCGTTATTCAATGGCAGACACCGGGACCGAGACGCATGTAGAGTTCCGGGACGTCAGCAAGACGTACGACGGGCGAACGATGGTCGTCCAGGGCCTCGACCTCCGCGTGAGGAAGGGCGAGTTCTACACCATACTCGGCCCTTCCGGATCCGGCAAGACCACCTGTCTGATGATCCTCGCGGGGTTCGAGGCAACTACATCCGGCGATGTCCTCATCGCGGGACGTTCCGTCCGCGACACACCTCCCCGGAAACGCGACATAGGCATCGTCTTTCAGAACTATGCCCTGTTTCCACACATGACGGTGGGGCAGAATCTGACGTTTCCCTTGGAGATTCGGGGGGTCTCCGAAGCACGGCAGGCCGAGCGAGTCCGGGAAGTGCTGGCGGTTGTGCGACTGGAGGGCTACGAGAACCGCCGGCCGGGAGAGTTGTCCGGCGGTCAGCAGCAACGCGTGGCGATTGCCCGGGCGCTGGTGTTCGAGCCGAGTCTGGTGCTGATGGACGAGCCCCTCGGGGCACTCGACCGCAGGCTGCGAGAGGAGATGCAGCTCGAGATACGCCGCATCCAGCACGATTTGGGGATCACCGTTGTCTACATCACGCACGACCAGCAGGAAGCGATGGCGATGTCGACGCGGGTCGCAGTGTTCAACCGGGGGCGGATTGAGCAGGTAGCCGAACCGGAGACGCTCTACGAGGAGCCGCAGCGGGAGTTCGTTGCCAGTTTCATCGGCGACAACAACGTCCTTCGCGGACGGGTCACGTCCGCCGTCGACGGACTCTGCGAGGTGGAGACTCCCGGCGGGCCGGTCAAGGCGTTTCCGGTACATCCGTTTCAGCCCGGCGAGGACGCTGCGGTCGCCATCCGTCCGGAGCGGGTGGGACTGTCCAAACCGGGTCTCTACAGCAACGAGTTCGAGGCCCGGGTCGAGGACATCCTCTTCATCGGCGATCACCTGCGGCTCCGGCTGGACCTGTGCGGCAATCCGAACTTCATCGTCAAGATCCCGAACATCGTGGGTCAGGGAGCCGTGCTGGAAGGGGACACCATTCAAGTGGGCTGGACGGTGACGGACTGTCGGGCGCTGCCTGACGAGCGATGTTCGGGGGACGATCGGGCGGAATCTCGCACATAGGCGGCCATGATCCGGCACGGACGGTTCCAGTGCGGGTTCAAGCCGAGCCCGGGGTTCAGGGGATCAGGGTCAACGACGAGCGGAAGGAGTTGTTTCGTGACAGGACATCGGAGAACGCAGGATGCGAGCCGGCACCGAGCAGGAGCCGTATCGTCGACTCTGCTGTTGGCGATGCTGGCAGTCCTTCAGGCGGGATGCGGAGGCGATTCGGTCACCGTGGTTTCCTGGGGAGGGTCGTATGCCGAGGCCTGCCAGAAGGCGGTCTTCGATCCCTTTACGGCGGAGACCGGCATCCACGTGCGTGTCGAGAGCTACAACGGGGGCCTTGCACAGGTGCGCGCCCAGGTGGAGACCGGCAATGTTCACTGGGATGTCGTCGATCTCGAGTTCGCCGACGTGGTGAGGGGCTGCGACGAGGGCCTGTTCGAACTCGTGGAGATCGACGAACTCCCCGCCGCCCCGGACGGCACACCGGCCCGGGAGGACTACTTCGAAGGCACGTATTCCGACTGCGGCGGGGGCGGTCTCTACTATTCCGGCGTCTATGCCTACAACCGGGAGAGTTTTCCGGAAGCCCGGCCGTCCACGATCGAGGACTTCTTCGATCTCGACCGGTTTCCGGGCCGCCGCGGGATGCGGCGGTCACCGATCGTCAACCTGGAAATGGCCCTGATGGCCGACGGAGTGCCGCCCGAGGAAGTGTTTACCGTTCTTGACACTCCGGAGGGTGTCGACCGAGCCTTCAGCAAGCTCGACACGATCAAGGACCAGGTCGTCTGGTGGGAGGCCGGTGCGCAGCCCCCACAGATGCTCGCGGATCAGGAGGTCGTGATGAGCACGGCCTACAACGGGCGGATCTTCACCGCGCAGGTGGTTGAGCAGCAGCCGTTCACGATCGTGTGGGACGGCCAAGTGCTTGACCACGGCCAGTTCGCCGTCGTCGCCGGGACTTCCCGGCCCGAGGCCGCCAGGGAGTTCCTGCAGTTCGCCTCGCGGGTCGAGATCATGGCAGCGATCGGGCGGCACATCGCGTACAGCCCCACGCGGCGGTCCGGTATCGACCTGATATCGACGCACGAAGAGACCGGTGTCGAGATGCGACCGCACATGCCGAGTGCGCCCGAGAACATGGGGCGCGCACTGCGGAACGACCCGGAGTGGTGGACCGACCACGCCGAGGAAATGAACGAGCGTTTCAGCGCATGGCTCGCTCGCTAGGGAGTGCGCGCTGGCGTGCTGCGGCTCTGACGCTGCCGCTCGCAGGTTTCGTCGGGGTGACGTTCGTCGCGCCGCTGGGCTGGATGCTGGTGCGGAGCTTCCACGAGCCGCGGGTGGCGGCCGCGTTGCCACGGACGCTGGCGTTGCTGCAGGAGTGGGACGGGATTTCGGTCCCGGGCGAGGCGGCCTTCCGGGCGCTGGGAGCGGAGTTGCGCTCGCTGAGCAAGGAGCGACGGCTCGGTGCCGTCGCGACGCGGGTCAACCGGCTGCAGAGCGGTTTGCGCAGCAAGATCGTCGGTACGGCCCGAACCCTTGGTGGCGACGATCCTGCCTCCTGGCGAGAAGCGATGCTCGCCGCGGACCCGGTCTGGGGTGAAGTGGACACCTGGCTTGCCATCCGGCGAGCGGGGGAACGGTTCACCCCGCGTCACTACCTGCACGCGCTTGATCTGGAGAGGGACACGTCGGGCGCCATCATTGCGCAGCCACCGGACCGGCGAATCTACCTGCCTCTGCTCCGCCGCACCTTGGTGGTGGGCGTCGTCATCACCGTGATCTGTCTGCTCCTGGGCTATCCGGTTGCCTATCTGATCGCGAATGCGCCGCCGTCACGGGCGGGCCTGCTCCTGCTTCTGGTGCTCGTGCCGTTCTGGACGTCGCTGCTCGTGCGCACCACTTCCTGGATCGTCCTTCTGCAGAACCAAGGGGTCGTCAATGACCTGCTCGTCGCTGTCGGCGTGATCGGGGACGACGGCAGGATCGCTCTCGTCTACAACATGTTCGGCACCGTGGTTGCCATGACGCAGATTCTCCTGCCGTTCATGATCCTTCCGCTCTATGCGGTGATGCGGTCGATATCCCCCGCACATCTCCGGGCGGCCGCGAGCCTCGGCGCCACGTTTCGCCAGGGATTCGTGCGGGTCTACTGGCCGCAGACGCTCCCCGGCGTCGCCGCGGGTTCGCTGCTCGTCTTCATTCTTGCGATCGGCTACTACATCACACCCGCCCTCGTGGGCGGCCGCACCGGACAGCTGATCTCCAACATGATCGCCTACCACATGCAGGAGTCGCTGAACTGGGGACTGGCGGCTGCGCTGGGCGTGATCCTGCTCGCGTGCGTGGCGGTTCTGTATGCGGTCTACGACCGTCTGGTGGGCATCGAGAGGATGAGGCTGACCGGATGATGTCGCAAACGGCGAGCTTCACCCTGGGCGACCGTCTGCGCAGCGGTGTGCACGTTGCAGTCTGTGCGGGGGTGTTCTTCTTCCTGGTCGCTCCCATACTCGTGGTCGTCCCACTCAGCTTCAATGCGGAGCCGTACTTCACGTTTACCGACGGGATGCTCCGCCTGGATCCGGACGCCTACTCCCTGCGCTGGTATCGCAACGTCGTTCAGAACCCCGACTGGCGGCATGCGGTGGGGAACAGCCTGTTGATCGGTGTGGCGGCCACCGCTGTGGCCACAGGGCTTGGCATCCTGGCTGCGCTCGGACTTGCCAGTCCGGCGATGCCGGCCCGCGGGCTCGTGATGGGGCTGCTGATTTCCCCGATGGTGACGCCTGTCATCATCTCGGCAGCGGGAATGTTCTTCTTCTACTCCGGCCTCGGACTGGGGCAGACGCACCTGAGCCTGATACTGGCCCATGCAGTTCTGGGCACACCGTTCGTTGTCATCACCGTGACATCGACGCTGGTGGGTTTCGACGCGAATCTGGTCCGTGCCGCAGCCAGTCTGGGTGCCGGGCCGTTCCTGATCTTTCGCCGCATTCAGCTGCCGCTGATCGCGCCCGGCGTAATCTCGGGGGCTCTGTTCGCTTTCGCGGTGTCGTTCGACGAGGTGGTTACGGTGCTGTTCCTGGGCGGGATCGAGCAGCGGACCGTCCCGCGGCAGATGTGGACGGGCATTCGCGAGCAGATCAGCCCCGAGATCCTCGCGGTCGCGACGTTCCTGGTGGTGTTCGCACTACTCCTTCTCGCAGTGGTGGAACGACTTCGCCGCAGAGCCGAGAACGGTGGTGGCGCCGGGGCATGATCCGATCGGCTGCCATGCCGGTCAGCCCAGATGCATGACCACCATCTTGGTCTCTGTCATCTCCTCGATCGCGTAACGCGGCCCTTCCTTGCCGAATCCGCTCTCTTTCAGACCGCCGTACGGCATCAGGTCCGCGCGCCACTGGGTACCCCAGTTGATATGGATGTTCCCTGAATCGACTTCCCGCGCAAACCGCATCGCGTTGTCGAGACTCTCGGTGAACACCGCGGCCGAGAGTCCGTAGTTGGTGTCATTGGCGCTGGTTATCGCCTCCTCCACGGAATCGAAGCGGGTCAGTCCAACGGCGGGTCCGAACAGTTCGTCACAGGAGATACGCATGTCCTTGCGGACATCGGCCACGATGGCGGGCTCGACCACGGCCCGGTCCCGAGCGCCGCCAGCGAGCAGTCGTCCTCCGGCTGCGGCCGCATCGCGAATCCACTGCTCCACACGCACGGCATCCGACTCACGGACCATGGGGCCAACGCGCACTCCATCGTCCAGAGGGTTGCCCGTGCGCAGGGACGCAACGAGTGGACTCAGGCAGTCAAGCAGATCACAGTAGACCGTCTCGTGTGCGAGGATCCGCTGGGCACTGATGCAGACCTGTCCGGCGTTTGCATAACCCGTGGCCACGATCGCATTCGCAGCCTTCTGGATGTCGGCGTCGGGGAGGACGAGGACCGGAGAGTTGCTGCCCAGCTCCATGGTCACCTTCTTGAGTCCTGCCATGCGGCAGATGGCTTCCCCCACGTCGCGGCTACCGGTGAAACTGATCTTGCGGATACGCGGGTCGGAGCAGAGTTGGCGTCCCACTTCACTGCCGGAGCCGGTCACGACCTGGATGGCCTCTGGAGGCAGGCCCGCATCCAGCAGAAGGCGAGCGAACTTGAGTGCCACGAGGGGCGTGTCCGTCGCCGGCTTGACGATCACGCTGTTGCCGGCAGCGAACGCCGGGCCAACCTTGTGGCAGACCAGGTTCAGGGGGAAGTTGAAGGGTGTCACGGCCAGCACGACGCCACACGGCACGCGGAGTGTGAAGCCGAACCGGCTGCCGGCGCCGGGTGCCCCGTCCAGCGGCACGACCTCGGAACCGAGGCGCTTCGCCTCTTCCGCGGAGCAGACGATGGTCTCCCGCGCACGATCGACCTCCAGACGCGCCTCGGCCAGGATCTTGCCTTCCTCCAGCGTGATCGTGCGGGCGAGGTCCTCCAGGCGCTCCTCCATCAGGGTCGCGGCCCGCATCAGCAGTTGCGACCGCTCGTAACCGGAAAGATCCTTGACCAGCTTCGCGCCCTTGACGGCGTAGTCGAGTACGCGGTCGATCTCTTCCGGAGTGGCCTGCGGCACGGTATCCACCACGGCACCGTCGTAGGGGTTGAGAACCGAGATCGATTTCGTACCGGCAATCCAGTGACCGGCAATGAGCATTTCCATGAAGGGCCTCCCGTGCCCTGAGCGGGCGCGAACACGAAGATCATCCTGAGTTCACAGCGGCGTGTCAAGCCGGAGCAGCGCCGATGGGACCGGATGCTCCGAGACTCGCCCCGGCTCTCGCAGTGAACAGGTCTAGCCAGATTGTACAATTGCGGTTCCGTGCAGTGCGTCCCGGTTCGGACGGACGAGCGCGGGGAGGTGCATGCCTTCCCATTCCTGCCGCAGCGACCGTCGCGTGGTTGTCGTCGCCCCGATGCCGCCCGAGAAGAGCGCGTACGCCCTTGCACGCTATAGCCGGTCGGCTGACTCCGTCGTGGACAGCCTCGAGTGGGTCCGCGACCACAGTTCGGAGAAGTTCCTCGACAGCTTCTACTTCCAGTACGGGCATGCCTCGATCGCCGATCTCGGTCACTGCACGTTCTGCTTCGAAGGGGTGTCCGAACTGGCCGCCATCGAGATTGAGGACGAGCAGCTATGGGACGGGCAGGCCAAGTCCTCCCGGTACCAGGACTTCACCAAGGGCAGGACGATCGTCCCGGACGAATTGCTCGGGACACCAGAGGAGTCGACGTTCCGCCAGGCCACGCAGGATCTGCTGGCGGCCTACACGGCGGTGCACGAGCACCTTCGCGCCTACCTGGGCGAGCGTCACCCGAAGCCGGCCGCGATGCGCCCCGGAGCCTACAGGCGGACGATCGACGCTCGTGCCTACGACATAGCGCGCTATCTCCTGCTGACAGGGATTTCCACCAATGTCGGGCAGGTAGCGAGCATCCGGACGCTCGAGAAACAAATGCGCCGCATGGGTGTCTCGGCATACGCCGAGGTGCGGTCGATCGCTGCGGAAATGCACGAGGCGTGTGCTCAGCCTCCCGCCTGTGGCTGGACGGGAGACGCCCCGGACGAGCCGATTGCACCGACACTGGCCAGGTATGCGGACCCGGACCTGTCCCGGTCGTCCGCCCTTGGACGCGTGCGGACCTGGGCGCAGCAGAACTTCAGCCCCGGACCCTACAGTCCGCCCAGGGATGTGGACCTCATCCGGCCCGACGACCCGTTGGACGAGACTGCGGCGACCTGGATCTACGCAGTGACGGACCATCCCTTCCGGGTTATTCTCGACCACGTCAGCGGCTGGAGCCGCGCGCGGCGCGCCGAAGTGCTTGACGTTGCACTCGAGGGGCGGAACCCGCGGGACGATCTCCTGCATCCGTTCTGCAGCGGATATCGCTATGTCTTCGACATCGTCTGCGACATCGGGGCCTACCGGGACATGCACCGCCATCGGAGATGCCAGCAGGTCCGGCAGGCGTTCGGGGGCCGGTTGGGTTGCGAGCGTCCGGCGCTGGTCGACGAAGCCGGAGCGGGTGCGATTTTCGACGGAGCGCTTGGCACTGCGGCGGCCGCCCGGGAGCGCATCGCGAGGGTATCCGAGCCTGCGAGCCATTACCTGCTGCCGTTCGCTGCGCGGTGCCGTTCGCTCTTCAAGATGGACTTCGCCGAAGCGGAATACATCGCCCGTGTCCGGTCCGGGGTCAAGGGGCACTTCTCGTACCGGAAGATCGCGTGGGCGATGCGCGAGAGAATCCTCGAGACGGACCCGGAACTCGGCCGGCTCATTCACGCAACGCCACCCTGGCAGGAGGACGTGCTGACGCGCTGACGCCGAGGGAGGGAGGGCTTTGTGCGCGGGGTTGCGGCCTGCAAAGATGAGAGACCGAATCAGCGCTATTCGTGTTGCTTCGGCCTAGTAAATCGCTGCATTGCCGAGAGTGCGGGTCAATGTGTACGTAGTCTGCTTCGTCTCTGATTGATCACCGAATGTGATGCCAACCGTGAACCGTTCGCCGCCCAAATCTAGTGTCGCACTTGCTAGTGCAATTGGCAACGCCATATCCAATTCCAGGATCAGACTCGGATGATTCTCAACTCTCTCGCATCACCTTTCCGTCGGGCTCATTGCTCATTGGAAGAGACTCGCTCTTGACATTCAACTAGCGATCTGCAATGCTATCGTTAGTTTAGAGGTCATCATCGTTGGTGGCGGTCGCGCGCTTGACGAGCGAACTGGCTGGCACCATGCGTTATGCTCAGCATCATTCAGCTTGTCAAAAAGCATGCGGATAAATTAACATCTGGCTTGGAGAAAGGAGGCGTATATGCCTAAACATGAGACACCATTAACGCGAAAATACTGGGAAGATAATTGGAAAAATAAGGGCGCTACTCTAATCGAGGAGTTCCCGGCAGTCCGTGAGAAAAGGAAAGATGGTTGCCAAGGTAGACGACTCATTGATGGTATAATTGTGTTGGATGACATGGATGGAGAAGGCGAACTCCTGCCCCCAAAAATCGGCCTAGAAGTTGATGGAAAAGAACAAAGAAAAGGAGATGGTTCTAAACGCCCAGTGAAGATCAAGGGTCGCGATATCATCGTCGTTCAGACAAAGGCAGAACGTTTAGGTATGAATCTCTTGGGCCAAGCCTTTTTCTCCAAGTTCCTCATGAAGGAGTTTAATCCAAAGACAATACGCTCGGTGGCTATCTGTATTAGGTGTGACGACGTCATGAAAGATCTAGCTGAAAAAAAGGGAATAGAAGTATGGCAAGATGTGAGGGGCACTTTGGTCCGTAAGAACACGCCCATTACACTACCAAATGCGACAGCTTCCGTGTTGGTTGTCAAACCCGGAGCCGGGTAAATTGGCCCTGGAGGGGCGAGAACCTGGGCCGGACTCGCGAAGAGGCGGGAGCGGCTGAGGAGGGGGTGGGCCCAGTGTTCATGCGACGGCCTCGAGTGGGGGTGCAGGGAGTTGCACGGGAGGCTCAGGCTGCCAGAGGCGGTCCTCCCGCAGGAGCGTGTCGAGCAGGGCGGCCAGCTTGCGCATGACGGCCACGAGGGCCACCTTGTGCGGTTTGCCGCGCTGGGTGAGGCGGTCGTGGCAGGCCTGCGAGGCGGGGTTCCAGCGGATCGCGGAGGTGGCGGCCATGTACAGGACATGGCGGGGCTGGGCCCGCCCGCCGCGGATCCGGCGGTTACCGTGATGCTGGCCGGAGTCGCGGTCGAAGGGGGCTAGGCCGAGCAGGGCGGCGCAGAGGGTGGCGGCGGTGACCGGTCCCAGACCGGGGATGGACTGGATGATGGCGTCACGGCGGGCCAGGGCGGGATCGGCGGCGATGCAGGCGCGCATGTGCCGTTCGCAGTCCGTGCAGGCAGCGGCGTTGGCCGCGAGCAGGGCGGCGGGGACGTCGCTGTCGTCGAGTTCGAGTTCGGCGAGCAGCTTCTGGAGGGCACCGCGCTGCTTGATGAGCATGGTGCGGAGGGCCAGCAAGTCATGGAGCCGTTTCCGGTTCTCGGGCGCTGGAGGGGTGCTTTCGAGGTCCGGGAGCAGGCCGAAGCGGGCGAGCATGGCGGCATCGACGCGGTCGTTCTTCGCGCACTGGCCGAGGGCCTCGGCGAAGCATCGCGAGCGCGAGCTGGCCGACATCGATGCCGGCCACTCCGCTGGAAGGGGATGCGGTCATGGCTGTACTCCTGCTACAGGTGAGTCGGGCCGTGGGCCGGGGTGGGGAGGTGGTTCCTGTCCTTTTGCGATGCGGGTCTGAACCCACGCTTGGGGTTCAGGGCCCGCAGGAACTGCGGTGGCGGGCCGACCCAGCTGCCGCACGGACCTGAGGTCCAGGGAGGGGACGGTCCAGCCCGCCACCGCCCGGGGTGCCTGGCCAGGCTAGCGCTAGGACAGACTTGACACGGAGGGGTGGAAGAGTGTAGAAGGGAGGGATGCGAGTCGGACTGCGGGTTTTGCAACCCACCACCGTGAAATGGCTGCGAGGGGCCTTGCAGGAGGGGGTGCTGACGCGGACCGCGCTGGCGCGTGGCCTGTGCGAGCAGGACGGGTGGCGCAACCAGCGCGGGCGGTACTGCGAGTCGTCGGCCCGCAAGGCCCTGCCGCGACTGGCCGAGGAGTTGGGACTGGCACTGCCCGCCTCGCAGGGGCAGCGGCTGCCCGCCGCCCACTCGGCCCGCCCCGCAACGCCGCTGGCGACCTTCCGCGGCAGCCTGCAGGAGTTGGGCCCCGTGCAACTGGAACTGGCCCGGACCGCCGCCCAGCGCCGCCAGTGCGCACAACTGCTGGCCAGCGAGCATCCGTGCGGTCGCGGCAGCGCTCCGGGCTGCCGCCTGAGCTATCTGGTCCGGGCCAAGTGCGGCCCGGTGGGCGTGCTGAGTTTCGTGGCCGCCCCCTTCCGGCTCGGGCCCCGCGACCAGGAACTGGGCTGGGACGACCGCACCCGCGGCGCGCGGATCCCGCTCGTGTTGCACAACGACCGCTTCCTGGTGGGTCCCCAGGTGGTCGTGCCGCACCTGGCCTCGCACGTGCTGGGCCAGGCCCAGCGGCGGGTGGCCGCCGACTGGCAAGAGCTCCATGGCGTCGCTCCGGTCCTGCTCGAGACCTGTGTCGCACCCGCGCGCAAGGGCACCAGTTACAAGGCCGCCGGCTGGCAGCGCGTGGGCCGCACCCAGGGCCGCCCGCCGGGGGTGGACAAGCCGGTGCCGGTCAAGACCGTGTGGTGGCTGGGCCTGACCAACGACTGGCGCACGACCCTGCTCGATCCGCCCGACCGCTCCCTGGGTCGCTTTCCGGCCCTGGAACTGCCCGAGGAAGCGAGTTGGGCCGAACGCGAGTTCCAGCGCTCGGACCTGCCCGACGGGCGCTTGCGCGAGCGACTGGTGCGCATGGGCCGGAACTGGGAACGCCAGGGCGGCCGTCCCCTTCCGTCCATCTTTCCGCATCCCGCCGAGCAGCGCGCGGCCTACCGCTTCCTGCACAATGACAAGGTGACCGGCGCCGACATCCTGCAACCGCACCAGGAAGCCCTGCTGGAACGGGTCCGGCAGGAGTCGACCGTGCTGCTGGTCCAGGACACCACCACCTTGAATTATACGGGTTTGAAGGACAGTACGGAAGGACTGGGGCCGCTGCAGAAGCGTTCGGACACGGCGCGGGGACTGTTCGTGCACGCGGCGGTGGCGTTCACCGAGGGCCGGCGCCCGCTGGGCGTGAGCGGTCTGGAGAGTTGGGCGCGAGCGGAGCAGGCACCGCCAGCGGAAAAGGAACGGGAAAGTCAACGCTGGTTGCGGGGTTTCGAACAAGGGCGGGAACTGGGGCGGCGGAGTCCGTCCACGCGGGTGATCGTGGTGGGCGACCGTGAGAGTGACATCTACGAACTGCTGGCGAGCCAGCATCGGCACCGAGAGGAAGCCGGCCTGGTGGTGCGGGTGCACGCGGGGCGGCAGCGCAAGGTGCAGGTGCAGGACCCGACCACGCAGGCGGCCATCGTGCGCAAGCTGCAGGAACAGCCCGATTTCGAGCAGCCGGTGTTGACCGGGCGCAAGGTGTTCATCGACTCACAGGGCGGGAAACGGGCGCGGGCGGCACGCACCGCGGAGACGGAACTGCGCATCGCGCAGGTGGATCTGCAGCCGCCGAAAAGCCGTCCGCAGGACGGACCGGTGCCGGTCTGGGTGGTGCAGGTGCGGGAACCGCAGCCACCCCCGGGCGAGGAGCCGCTGGAGTGGCTGCTGCTGTCGAGCGAAGGGGGCGCGAGCGCCGAGTGGGCGGAGCGGATCGTGGGCTGGTACGAGGCCCGCTGGAGCATCGAGGAGTTCTTCCGGCTGCTCAAGTCGGGTACGCGCATCGAGGACCGGCGCTTGCAGACGGCCGCCGCCCTGGAGAAGTGTCTGGCGTTCGATGCGATCACGGCCTGGCGGGTGTTCAGTCTGGACCGCTATGCGCGGGACCGCCCGGACACGCCGGCCGAGCAGGTGCTGACCGCGACGGAGCGGGAGGTGATTGCCCGGGTGGTGCAGGCGGAGGGCCTGCGGCCACCGGCCGAGCGGAACCGTCCACCCCCGCCCGACATCCGCAGTTGGGTGGTGATGCTGGCGCGCATGACGGGCTGGCAGCCGTCGCGGCGCCGGCCGCTGCCGGGCAACGAGGTGCTGTGGCGCGCGTACGTGCAACTCCAGACCATGGTCCGTCTGCTGGAAGCCCAACGAGCATCTCCTCCCGCGGCCCCGCCACCCATCCGCGGTTCAAATGTGTCCTAGCGCTAGCTGGCCAGGCCCCCGGGCGCCCTCTCCCCACTGCTGGGGGGGGGGGGGGGAATCTGTCACCGGTCACAGAGTGGGTTGGCACCCCCTGCGACCGCCGGGAGAGGCTGCCCACAGCTTGTTTGGCCTGGCCTCTCTCCAGCACTCTCTCAACGCAAAAGGGAGGGAGGCGCCAAGGAAGGGATCAGCGAGAGAGATAGGACAAAGGGGCGGGGGTGTCAAGGTGGTCTCAGAGGCCCCGGGAGGGCTGGAGTGGGGGAGTTCCGGTCGGGAGGGACGATGTTGGGGGGGAGGGGGAGCGGGACGGGGGAGGAAGGCGCAGGGGTGATGCAGGTGGCAGGACCACAGGGCGCCGCGAGCGAGGGGATCAGAAGGGGCGGAGTTCGGGGCGAGCGGGTGGCTGGCCAATGCCGGCAGCGCGGCATGCGGCGCTGAAGACCTCGTGGGGAGTGCAGCACCTTGCGAGGGCTGAGGCCGCCTAGAGGGCGTGGGGATCAAGGGTGCGGACTTGGGGACGAACTGGCGGAACAGGCCGTTGGTATGTTCGTTGAGGCCACGTTCCCAGGAGTCGTAGGGGCGGGCGAAGAAGACGTCGGTCTCGCGAGGCGGGTGGTAATGTCGCGGTGGCCGGCGAACTGCTTGCCATTGTCGAAGGTTAGGGTGTGCACGAGGGGGGTGAAAGGGGGCGAACAGGTGTTGGACGGCACCGCCGACCTAGACCGCAGTCTTGTTGATAAGCCTTTGTGTCAAAGTGAACTTGGAGCACCGGTCGACGAGCGTGACGCCGGCGCCCTGATTAGCCTTGCCGATGATCGTGTCGCCTTCCCAGTCGCCGGTGCGCTGCTTGTCATCGACGATGGCGGGGCGTTCGCTGATGTCTCTCCGACCGGGGATGCAGCCGCGTCCGGCGGAGCCCCTGGTGGCCTTGCGGCGGCGGCAGGCATGGAGTTGACTACCCTCGACGCGGTCCTGGTGAATGCGCTGGTAGAGCCAGGAATGGCTGATGGCGACTTCGCCGGAGAGTCGCAGGCGGCCGACGATCTGCTCGGGGCTCCAGTGCCTCTTGAGCATCTCGCAGATGCGGTCCCACAGGGGCGGATGGAGCTTGCGGGGGCCGGAGGCGGCCTCGCGACGGCGCTGTGCGGAGCGGGTCTACATTGTAGGGACGGGGCTCTGAGATATCTGCCAACTTCCGAAGTACGACATCAAATATCAGGGTTTCGAGGCCAGCATTGCATACCATATGGGAAAGGGCATCTGGGCCGGTTCGCCCGAGAAGGACTTCAGATGTCGCGGATCTTCCATCATTTGTGGCCCGACGAGAGTGCCCAGATCGTTGTTTCGCAGCAGCAAGATCTCTCGGTGAACGCCATTGCAGAGCAGCTCGGGCACGACAAGTCCACGATTTATCGTGAACCTCAGGAGAACATCGGCGGCTCTGGCTACCGCCATCGGCAGGTCCAGACCCACTCCGCACCGTGCTGCTGAGAGTCCGTCTCCAACAACCCTCCCATAGAATCCCGACTACCCACTCTCCAACACCGAACGCTCTCACTGCGCAGTGATACACTTCAGGTCTCAATGGGGGCGAGAGTAAGTCATCTATTTCTCGTTACGTGCATAGTCACGGCTTCTTGTGCCTGGAGCGGTCTGGCCGCAGACTTCCCGGCGGATGGTGTACCAGCTCGAGCGCAGACGCGAGCCGTTGCTACTGACGAGTCCGTGAGAGCTGAGCCCGCCGGTCGGGGCAGATTGCCCTTGCCTGACGAGATCACCCTGCCCGCGCTTGATGCGGAACAGATAAGGGAGCAAATCCAAGCACGTTCGCTGGGACCGACGCGACCGCTTCCATCACAGATCGACGGTACCTGGGATTGGACTCAGGAGGGCAAGAGGGTCTGGCGTGTCACGATCCGTTCGACCGGTGCCCGAGCCTTGCGACTACGTTTCGAGAAATTCAGCGTATCCGGGGCAGTCTGGCTATACAGCGATGAATCGAACGGGCCGCAGATCGGACCCTACAGCGACGAGGGACCGCATGGAGACGGGGGATTCTGGAGCGAATTCGTGTTTTCGGAGTCCGTGACTGTCGAGTATGTCCCGGACGACATGGCGATTGCATCGGAAGGGCTTCCGTTCCGGCTCCTCAGCGTGGCACATATCGCGGACGAGAGGTTTCCGGCACCAACCGGAGTTAGCAAGGGGTCCCGACCGCAACCGCGTTCTCTCGCCGGGTGCCACTTGGATGTCTCCTGCTATCCGGACATGCAGAAACGGACCCAGCCGTCAGTTGCGAGGATCTACATCACGAATGGCGTTGAAACGGGAACGTGTACCGGCTTTCTGATCGGCACGAGGTACCGAAGCGACAAACGGCTGCTGTTCTTGACCAGTGGCCATTGTATCCGCACGCGAGAGGAAGCACGGGATGCCTCCTTCCTGTGGAACTACCAGACAGAGGAATGCCACGGGAGTCCCGATTCGAATCAGTGGGCCGACCCGCTTGTGCAAACGTACGCGGCGACCCTCGTGGTGTCGAAGGACGACAGGGACGACGACTTCGCGCTGCTGGTGCTGAGCAAGGACGATGTCGAGGCTGTGACAGGATGGCTGGCAGAAGGGTGGGCCCTTGGCGAGGTGCGCACCGGGGAGCCAGTGTCCACAGTTGGGCACCCTGACGGCAGCTTCAAGCGCGTGGCATTTGGCCGGACTGTGGATATCAGGTGGAGGGGCCTTAGCTCGCGCGGATTTCAGACTGTTCAATGGCGAAGTGGCGCTACCGAGCCCGGATCGTCCGGTAGCCCTGTATTCAAGGGAATAGGGGAGGATCGGAGGGTTGTTGGAATCCACTCAAGCGGTACCTCTCCTGATGATCTTGATGCTAGTTCGCCGGGGGGACCCTACTGCGATGCCGACAGTCGGTCTGCCTTCAGTCGATTCGATCACATCTACAAGACCATCGGACCATTTCTGGAGCGTGAGAGTGAACTGCCGGGGAATGCCACGATTATTCGGCGAATCAGGATCGCTCTTGGTAGTACCGGTGAGACAGTAAACCTACTGTTTGCTGAAGAAGGCGGATATTCGATCAACGGTGTGCCAGTAGTCAGTGGCGAGACAAGTGTCAGGGCGGCAAATGGCAACCAGTATGTCCTGACGAGGGGCGATGACGGGATTTGGACGGCCCGATACCAAGTGGAGATCGACGAAGTGAGGCTCGGTCGATCGGGCGAGACAGTGACGATCCGAAGGACCGAGGACGGCAGCTACGTGCTGGGCGAGACCGTCGTCGAGAGCGGAGTGACGACAGTCACGGCGACTAACGGCAATACGTACAGGTTGACCGTGACTGAATACGGGCGGTGGTGGGGTTGGAGCTGGCATGGGAGAGCCACCTACGTTACACCGGTGGTCGAGGTGGTACTGGGTCAGTCGGGCGAGGTGGTGACCATCGAGAAACGGGAATCCGGCTATTACAGATTGAGAGGAGGGAGGTTCGGGTACGTCAGTGACGGTCGGGGAACGGTCACGGCGAGCAACGGCAACGAGTACTTGCTAACGCTGAATGGGGACGGGACATGGACGGCCACTTACCAAGTGGAGACCGATGATGTTTGGCTGTCGGGGGCCGGCGAGACGGTGACGATCACACGGGCGGAGGACGGCAACTACATGCTGGGCGAGACGGTCGTCGAGGTCGGTGTGACGACGGTCACGGCGAGCAACGGCAATGTCTACACGCTGACGATAAGCGAGTACGGATGGTGGGACGCCGAGTATCGCATGCCGGTGTTCGAGGTGGTGCTGGGTCGATCCGGGGAAGTGGTGACGATTGAGAAAAGCGAGTATGGCAGCTACCGGGTCAAGGGAGGGAAGCGCGGGTACGTCAGTGACGGTCGGGGAACGGTCACGGCGAGCAATGGGAACGAATACCTGCTGACGAGGAACGGGGACGGGACATGGACCGCTAGCTACCAAGCGGAGACCGACGAGGTGCGGCTTGGACTGTATGGAGGAAAGGTGACGATCACACGGGCGGAGGATGGCAGGTACTGGATGGGCGAGACGCTCGTCGAGGTTGGTGTAACGACCGTCATGGCGAGCAACGGCAACGAGTACTTGCTGACGATGAATGAGTACGGATGGTGGGATGCCGAGTATCGCACACCGGTGGTCGAGGTGGTGCTGGGTCTATCGGGCGAGGTGGTGACCATCGAGAAACGGGAGTCCGGTTACTACAGGCTGAGTGGGGGGAGGTACGGGTCCGTCCGTGACGGTCAGGGAACGGTCACGGCGAGCAACGGTAGCGAGTACGTGCTGACGAGGAACGGGGACGGGACGTGGACCGCCAGCTACCAAGTGGAGGTCGACGAAGTGCGCTTCGGCTGGCCGAGCACGATGGTCAAGATCCGAAGGGCCGAAGATGGTAGGTACTGGATGGGCGAGACGCTTGTCAAGAGCGGTGTGACGACGGTCACGGCGAGCGGCGGAGACAGATACATGCTTACAGTGACTGACTACGGGTATTTCCGGTCATGGAGGGCAGTTCGAGTAGAGCCTTGACGAATGAGACGCTCGTGTCGGTCCCGGTGTTGTTACGGTCTCGCCTGTCGATATACAGATCGACAACTGGCAAAGACGGGCAGTGGGCGATGTGAATGGCTCTTCAAATAGCAGTCCATCAGTACGTTACGATTACTTACGGGGCTAGGTGAAGTCGATGTCAAGGGGGAGGTTGTGAAGCCAAGCGAGGAGTGACCCCTCTGGTCAGATTCGCACCCAAAGCCCGCGGCTCAGTTCAGGTCCGCAATCACGGGAGCGTGATCGGAGGCGGTGAGACCATTCACCCTCTTGCGATAGTCGCGATCCACGTACGCTGCCACCAGCCGGTGGGCGATGGTCTTGGTGCCGAGCAGGAAATCCAGCCTCAATCCTTGGTCGCGATCGAACCAATCGGCAGCATAGGGCCACCACGAAAACGCCTTCTTGGCGGGATGCTGATGGCGGAACAGGTCGATCAGCCCCCATTCTGACAAGTTCGCAAGACGCTCTCGTTCGGGCTCGGTGTAGCCGACGGTGTGAGCCAGCCGGTCCTCATTCCAGGAGTCCAGCGCCGCCGGCACGATATTGAAGTCCCCGCAGAGGACGGCTTGGCCGTCGGGCTCGTGCCGCTCTGCGAAGTGCTCGACGAGTGTGTCCAACCACGCCAGCTTGCGCTCAAGATCATAGCGTTTGGGCTGGCCGCTGGGTACGTAGACCGTAGTGAACTGCAGCCCGGCCACATCCGCCGTCAGCAGCCGCGAGCCGAGGGCTTCCTGCCCCGGCAAGCCCACCTGTAACACATGCGCCTCCATGCGGCTCAGTATGGCCACGCCGCTCTGAGCTTTCTGACCGTGCGTGATCGCACGATAGCCGGCCGACTCGAACTCGGCGGTCGGGAACTGTCCGTCCAGCAGCTTGAGTTCCTGTAGACCGACGATGTCCGGCCGCCTGTCGCGCAACCAGGTCAAGACGAACTCAAGCCGCGACCGCAGGCCATTGATGTTCCAAGTGGCGATCCGCAACTGCCCATTACAGCACGACCCCACACCCGCCGACTGCAGACGGGCCTTACCCGATAGTCTCCCTGCGCCAGATCGCGAACGCCCGAGCGGCGGTATCCAGGACCTCTTGGTTGCGTTCGCCGCCACCAAAATTGGAATGGGTCGGCTGGCCTGCCGCAACAGCCGGGATCCAGTTGTAGGGGGAGTACGTGAAGCTGTACTCACGGCCCAGCAGGTGTCGGTCGAAATGACTGGTAGAGGGAGGAAGCCATCAGGGTCAGTTGGATGTCGAAGTCGATGTGCTGGGGGACAGCGGTGGAGAGGGCCTCGATGTGACAGAACTGGATTGAATCGGCGATCGTGTTCTTGATCCGCATGCGGTGGCGCGATCGCCGAGGTAGCGCGCCGGGGCTTCGAACTCGTTGGTGAGCAGAAGCGTGGGTTGGTCATCGCCGAGGTCGCGGATGGCAATCTGGCGGATGGGCTGGCGATAATGGGCGAGAGGCAAGGTTCGCTCTAGTGTTCGGTCAATGGCAACATTTCCTGTACAATGTGTTCCAGGGTGAGGGCCCCGTGGCCCGAGCCGTCTTGCCACAGCAAGGGAGAGGGAACCATGAAGAAGTACATTGTGCGCCGGTCGGAGGCGGAACGCAAGACCTGTGAGGAGGTCGTCAAGAAACTCAAGGGCAGCAGCCAGAAAGCGCGCCGGGCGCGCATTCTGCTGCAGGTCGATGCGGACGGGCCGGATTGGTGCGACCAACAGGTCGCGGAGGCCTTCGACTGCCGGGAGCGGACCGTCGCGAACGTGCGCAAACGCTGCGTGCTGGAGGGTTTCGAGTTGGCCCTCAACGGGCGGCAACGCGACCCGTCCACCTGGCCGCCGAAGCTCCTGGACGGGCGGCAGGAAGTCGCGCTGATCGCGCTGCGGCTGGGGCCCCCGCCGACCGGCTTCGGCCAATGGTCGCTGCGCCTGCTGGCCCGCGAGGCGGTCGAGATCGGCATCTGTGACACGATCAGCCACGAGACCGTCAATCAGACACTGAAAAAAACGGCATCGTGGGGCGCTACCTGCAGTACTGGGTGATTCCGCCGAAGGTGGACGGGGAGCATGTGGCCGCCATGGAAGACGTTCTGTCCACATACGAAAGGCCTTACGACGAGCAGCGACCGGTGGTCTGCAGGGACGAACAGCCGATCCGGATGGTGCAGGAGACCCGCCAGCCACTGCCCGCCACGACGGAGCATCCGCGCCGGGTGGACTACGAGTATCGGCGGGCGGGCATGGCCTCGGCGTTCGGGGTTCTGCGAACCGCTGGTGGGTTGGCGGACGGTGACGGTGCGGGAGCGGCGCACCAAGCTGGACTGGGCCGAGGAGGTGGCGGCGCTGCTGGAGAGCCGCTATCCGAACGGCGAGAAGATCACTTTGGTGCTGGACAATCTCAACACGCACACGCGGGGAGCGCTGTACGATGCGTTCGAGGCGGAGCGGGCGCGGGGGTTGAGGCAGCGCATCGAGTTCCAGTACACGCCGCAGCACGGGAGTTGGCTGAACGTGGCGGAGTGCGAGTTGAGTTGCCTGACGCGGCAGTGTCTGAAGGGTCGCCGGATCGGGGATCTGGACCAGTTGCGGGCCGAGGTGACAGCTTGGTCACAACGGGTCAATGAGCGCCAGCGTGGAGTGAATTGGCGGATGTCGATTGCCAAAGCTCGCTGTCGACTCAAGTCCGTCTACCCGAAAATCATTGATTGACCGAACACTAGGATGCGTGGTGTGCAATAGTCTGCGCCCTGCGCAAGACCCGCGAGGCCATCCGAGTGGCTCAACGGCATCTGCGGCAGCAGGCGTCCCGCAAGGGGCAGCGGTTGCGACCGGAGACTCTCGAGTACGCCCAGTACGTGATCGTCTTCACGACCTTCCCGGCGGCCCGGTTCAGCGCTCCGGATGTGCTGGAATGGTACCGGACGCGCTGGCAGGTCGAGTTGGTCTTCAAGCGCTTCAAGTCCCTCGCCGGGCTAGCCCCCAGCACCCTCCCCCAGCCTCCTCTACTCCGCCCCCCCCTCTCCGAGGGGTGTATGATCAACTCGTTCCCACTTCCGCCCCTCGGCCTCCCTTCAGGCTCATCTGTGCATTGGAAAGGACTGTCGTTTTCTGACAGACACTAGCTCGAGTGCGGCGTTCAGTTTCTGATGGTCTCCGCCGATCGCCCGGAACGACCTTGTCCACGTCGTGCGGGGCGGGGTGGAAACGTCCTTGCAACTGTGCCAGTCCACGGTCGGCAGGACCGTCGAGCGGCCGCACGGCCGGAGTGCGCTTGACGGCGTCGTTTGCCTTGTGATATGGTACATACTCAGGTACGATCGCCTGACGAAAGGAAACAAATGACTGCTCTATTCACCACCATCATCTTGGGAGTCACCCCACAGGAAGGGACAACTGGCATCCCTGCAGATCACCGGTCACCGGTCGCCGGTCGCTGACATGCCAGCATGGATCGGCCCTCTGGCAATCATTGCCGTCGGTCTGCTGGCATGGTGGTACAATCAGCGCCTTGCATCTCTGAGAGCAACCATTGATTACATATCGAATACTGAAGGCACAAGTGAACAGTGGTTCAAACTCAGGACGAAGTTCTCCGAATTGATGGACCAAGGATCCCTTGTTAGCCTATTCGGAAAAGATGAATCTGAAGAAAAAACCGAGGAAGTTGCCACTGTCTGCACATTCCTGAATCACTTCGAGTTGACATCTGTCGGCATCAAGCACAAAATCCTCAACGAGAACCTGTATAGGGAGTGGTTCAGGGGATCATACATCAAGATATGGCGCGATTCCAATCCGTTCATTAGTGAGCTGCGAAAGAGGAGAAGCCAGCCCAAACTCTTCATCGAATTTGAGGATTTGGCCACTAGCTGGGAGGAGAATAAGAAGGCTGGTTAGTGTCTCGTTAATTGCAATATTGCGGGTAGAGTGCGTCTAACATGTACTCGATTTCGACGGCTACTGGACCATGTCCGGCAGCCTGCCATGCGGATCGGGGATCTACTGCGTGTACGTATGTACTCCCGACTTCTGGATGAAGTTGGACTCGATCCGCAGGCTGCTTTACATCGGCGAGTCTGCGGATGTACGGAGCCAAGTCGGCAACCACGACCGAAGGCGGGAGTCGGAACAGGAACTGCAGCAGGATGAGATCCTGTGCTTCAGCATGGCGCGGGTCGCTCGGTCTGCGGACCGGCGCCGGGCCGCAGCCGCGATGATCCGTCGGCATCAGCCACAGTACAACTGGCACCTGCTTTTCCATGGGCATACAACGATAATCACGATGTGGGGTCGCGCCAGTTGCACTAGATTTTCTCCGCTTCGGCTGAGATTCAGTCGTTGGTGCCCTCCTCCCCTGCATGTGCATGCTTCCACGGAGCACTTGAGGTTCAATGGATGTTGTCTCACAGTCGTGGCAGCAGTCGATCACTCACTTCCTGACAGGACACGGCGGTGCGACACACTTGTCATGGCCTGATTACCACGCGCAGACTTCGCCAACAAGGAATAAGAATGCTGCAAGGCGCTATCTTCGACCTCGACGGGACGCTGGGTGACACACTTCCTGTGTGCTTCCAGGCATTTGCGACCGTGTTGCAGAACCGGCTCGGCCGCCGCTACAGCGACACCGAGATCCATGCGATGTTCGGTCCCAGCGAGGAAGGCATCCTCGCCCGGCATTTCCCCGGGGACGCCCACGATGCTCTCAAGGAGTACCTGCGCGAGTACACGCAGGCCCACAAGGCCTGTGACGGGCCATTCCCGGGCATGCGCGAGGCGCTGGAACTGCTCCGCGGACGAGGGGTGAAGCTTGCGGTCGTTACCGGGAAGGGGCCGCAGAGTGCGCGCATTTCTCTGGAGGCGATGCGGCTGGCGGAGTATTTTCCCGTCGTCGAAGCGGGCTCGCCCGCTGGCGGCGTCAAGCCCGCGGCCATGCGCCGAGTGCTGGGCAAGTGGGGTCTCGTCCCGGAGGTAGTCGCCAGTATCGGTGACTCGCCGTCCGACGTACGGTCAGCGAAGGATGTAGCCATGCGAAGCGTCGCGGCGGCGTGGGCTCCCGGTTCGAATCCCGCGAGCCTGGCCGCCTGCCTGCCGGACCGGCTGTTCCGCGACGTCGCTGCGTTCCGCGCCTGGCTGGAAGACTCGGTCCCGCCGCTCAGATGATGAGCATACAGTCGCCGTAGGAATAGAAGCGGTACTGTTGTCTGGCTGCGTGTGCGTAGGCTTCAAGGACCAGTTCCCGTCCGGCAAACGCCGCTACCAGCATCAGCAGGGTGGACCGCGGCAGATGGAAGTTGGTCAGCAGTGCGTCCACCGCACGGAACCGGAATCCGGGTGCGATGAAGAGATCCGTGTCTCCGACCAACGGGATCACCGTGCCGGCTCCCCGCTGCACAGCGGTCTCAAGGGTCCGCACGACGGTGGTTCCGACGGCGATCCTGCGGCTTGCGGAGCGGATGGCGTTCACCGCGGGCCGAAGGATCTCGAAGTGCTCTGCGTGCATCCGATGATCCTTGATCGGCCCGGCGGAAACCGGACGGAACGTGCCAGGTCCCACATGGAGGGTGACCTCCGCGAAGTGCGCACCGCGATTCCGGACCGCGCGGACAAGCGGTTCGTCGAAGTGCAGGCCGGCGGTCGGAGCCGCCACCGATCCGGTGCGGCTCGCAAAGACGGTCTGATACCGTTCCCGATCCGTCGCGTTGTCGTCACGTCGGATGTACGGAGGCAAGGGCATGTGCCCGTGCTCGGCGAGAAGTTGCTCGACGGCTTCGCCGTCCAGACCCGGGAATTCGACCAGCCGCATGCCGTCCGGCAGGACTTCCAGGATCCGGACCTCCTGGCCCCCGACATCCACGCGCGAGCCGGCGGACAGGCGCCGTCCCGGCCGCACGAGGGCCTTCCACCTCCCGGTGCCCGGAGGCGAGGGCTCGAGTACGAGGATCTCCGCCGTTCCGCCCGGCCGCCGGCTGTCGCGAGCGAGCCGGTGCCCTAGCAGGCGGGCGGGCAGAACCCGGGAATTGTTGACGATGAGGCAGTCCCCCTCACCCACGTGGTCGGGAAGGTTGCGGAACTGCGAATCCACCCAGGTGCGGGATCGACGGTCCAGCACCAGCATGCGGCTTGCCGGCCGTTCTGATAAGGGGCGCTGAGCGATGAGGTCTTCGGGCAGTTCGTAGTCGAAGTCCTCAGCCTGCAAGCTCCATTGTAGGAAGGCCGAGGTCAACTGGACCTGCTTTCCGCTCAATTCACCGACCCTTAATCAAACTGCAACCACCCGGTAATGATGGGCTGGGTATCCTGTGGCTAGACGGGATGTCGCCCAAGGTCGTAGTCATTGAAGACGACCAGGATCTGGCTGGCCTGCTTCGCTATGCGTTTGAGCAGGAAGGATTTCGGTTTGCCGGGATGGGCGATGGCCTGACGGCGGCCGAGTTCTGCCAGCAGGAGCAGCCCGACGCGATCGTCCTGGACGTGATGTTGCCTGGCCTAGATGGATTCACCGTCTGTCGGGAGCTACGGGCCGATCCCGGCCTGAAGCAGACACCGGTCCTGTTCCTGACGGCGCGGTCGGACGAGACGGACCGCCTCCGGGGGCTTGAGATCGGAGGCGACGACTATGTCGTGAAGCCGTTCTCGGTCCGGGAACTGGTGGCCCGGGTCAAGGTCCGGCTTCGACACCAGGGCGGCATGGAGACGGTGTACAGGCTCGGTGGTCTCGAACTGGACCAGGAGCGTCGCGAGGTGCGCCTCGACGGCCGGCCGGTCGCCGTGACCGCGACCGAGTTCCAGCTCCTGGAGCGGATGCTGCGGCAGCCGGGCCGGGTCTTCAGTCGGGACGACCTGCTCAACGCGGTCTGGGGTGTTGCCTGCAACGTCACGGACAGGACGGTCGACGTGCATGTTCGACGGCTGCGCCGCAAGCTGGAGGCGGATCCGTCCCGACCGCGCTACATCCGTTCGGTGCGTGGCTTCGGCTACACCGTGCGGGATTCGGAATGAGATTCACCGAACGTCAATCCCGGCGCAAGGCTCGCTTGATTCGGTCAGCCGCGCTGGAATCGAGCGCAAGCGGTCCACGACTGTGGGCGGCTGTCGGCAGTTTGTTGCGGTGATCGGTAAACAGGAAGGGCAATCGGAGGCAGTCCACGATGCGTGGTTTCACAGGCAGTATTGCAGCATTGGCCGCAGTGGTCTTGCTGATGGCATGGAGTGTTCCGGCGGGAGCGCAGGGCAGCGGCGGGGCCGTCATCGGCTTCGTGTACGACGCGAACACCGGCAACGCGATTCCCCAGGTTGAGGTCGAGCTGTCCGGCGAGGTCACGCTCACGGCCACCACGACGATCGAGGGCAGCTTCACATTGAACGGAGTACCGGCTGGCACGTATACCGCGAGCTATCAGTCAGCGAACTACCAGGCCGTCAACGTGGAGGGTGTCGAGGTGTTCGACGGCGAGGTCGCGGACGCCAGCACGGTGATGTCGTTGAAGGGCGAGACCACCGTCGTCGATGTCGTTGCGAATGTCGCGGCGGACGTCGCCACGCAGGAAGCCATGCTGGCCGAGCGCAGGCTCGCCTCCACGGTTTCCGACACGATCAGCGCAGAGGAGATCCGCGGCGGCACTTCGTCCGATGCCTCCGAAGCGCTCGAGAAGGTGACCGGCGTGACGACCATGAACGACTTCGTCTTCGTAAGAGGACTGGACCCCCGCTACAGCGGCACGACACTCAACAATGCGTTGCTGGCGAGCACGGAGCCGGAGCGCCGCGTGGTGCCGCTCGACCTGTTTCCCGCGAGCCTGATCGACAACATCAAGGTCCAGAAGACCTACGCACCGGACCTGCCAGGTGAGTTCTCGGCCGGGCTGGTGCAGGTCGAGACCACCGAGTTCCCCACGCGACCGACGCTGAGCGTCAGCTACTCGGTGGGCTTCAACAGCCAGACGCAGGGCAGCACCTTCCTGGGCTACCCGGGCGGCAATCGGGACTTCTTCGGCTTCGATGACGGTACGCGGGCGCTCCCCGACGCGATCCCGAGCGACAAGCGCGTGGACCGCTTCGGCTTCGACAGGGACGAACTGCAGCAGCTGGGCCAGCAGTTCTCGAACAACTGGGAGCGCACCACCCGGGACCTGAGCCGCCCCTCGATGAGCTGGAACATCGTGGCGGGCAACACCTTCGGCAAGCTGGGCCTGGTCGGGGCGCTCACGTTCTCCAATTCCCTGCAGTCGATCTTCGATCAGGAGAGGAACTACTACTTTCCGAATCCCGACGCTGCCCTGGGCAACGCCGGTGCCGGCCCACCCGTACGGGCGAGTTCGTTCGACTATGACGAATCGACGGAATCCGTCCGCCTCGGTGGGGTGATGAACGCCTCGTACCAGTTCAACCCGTCCAACAAGATCGCATTCAAGAACTTCTTCTCCCGTGACACGGACGATGCGACTCGCTACTACGAGGGCTATTACCAGGACTTCAATACCGACATCCGCAACCAGCGGCTGCGGTACATCGAGCGAACGATCCAGAACTCGCAGATCGAGGGGGAGCACCTGTTCGCCGGCCTGAACAACAGCGTGTTCGCCTGGACGATGGCGTATTCGAAGGCCACGAGAGATGAGCCCGACCTCCGCGAGAGCCTGCAGATCTATCAGCCGCGCACCGAGTCGTTCATCTTCTTCGACGACAGCCAGAGCGCCTTCCGGATGTTCAACGATCTTGACGAGACCATCCTCAATCCCAGTGTGGACATGCTGGTCCCGTTCTATGGGGGCTCCTTCAGTGGAGCCGTCAAGTTCGGGGCGAACTATGCGTCGAGGGGACGCAACTTCCGCTCCCGGCGGTTCCGCCTCAACCTGCGGAGCACCCGGGGCCTCGATCTGACGCTGCCTCCCAATCAGCTCTTCGCCACGGAGAACATCAAGCCGAGAGGGTTCGAACTCAACGAGACGACACGCGTGACGGACGCGTACCGGGGCACGCGCGACGTGTTCGGCTACTACGGGATGGTCGAGCTGAACCTCGCTGCCAAATGGCGACTGATCGGTGGCCTGCGGATCGAGGATATCCAGCAGGACGTCACCACCTTCAACCAGTTCCTGCCAGCAACGGGTCGCGAGCCGGCCCCGTTCGAGGCCACGAACCTGTTGCCCGCCGTGAACGTGATCCATGCGGTCACGCCGAAGCAGAACCTGCGCGCTGGTTTCAGCAGGACGGTGTCCCGCCCGGACTTCCGCGAACTGGCCCGCTTCGGATTCCTCAACGTGGTGGGAGGCCTGCAGACCATCGGCAACCCCGACCTTGTCCAGACCGACATCACGAACTACGACGTACGGTGGGAGTATTTCCCGGGCAGCAATCAACTGATCGCCGCGAGCTTCTTCTACAAGAACTTCGACCAGCCGATCGAGCAGACGATGATCGCGGCGGTGGCGCTGCTGCGGACGTATTCGAATGCCACCGCCGCCCGCAACTACGGCCTGGAGTTCGAGTTCCGGCGCGGTCTGGACTTCGTGTCCCCGAGCCTCCGCGAGTTCGCGGTCTCCTCGAACTTCACTGTGGTCGATTCGACCATCGACCTCTCCAACGTCAGTGACACGATCGTGCTGACATCGCTCAACCGACCGATGCAGGGCCAATCGCGCTACGTGGCGAACATCATCGGCGAATGGGCCCGGCCGAAGGCACGCAGCACCGCCCGCTACTACCTGAACTACTTCTCGAGCCGGATCACGGATGTCGGTGCGTTCGGTCTGCCGGACGTGGTCCAGGACGGCCTCGCCACCATGGACTTCGTGTACGAGTACACACTGAAGGGCGAAGGACGCTGGAAACTGCGGTTTGCAGCCGAGAACATCAACAATGCCCGCTGGTTCCTCACCCAGGGTGGCGAGACGTTCCTGGGATATCGCGAGGGGCGGACATTCACCGTGGGGACCAGCTTTCAGGTCTTCTGACCGGCGGATGAGTCCGTCCGGGACGCAGCGGTACGGGTTGGCTGTTGGCCTGCCGCGTGCCGCTGCGTGACCCACGGACATGATCCAGTGACCCCGCAGCGCCTGCACCGTCGGCCTGGCCCGTCGCCTGTCGGGCGTGGGTGCGGTGCGTAGGCACGGTCTCGGGCGGGGCGCGGTAGACTCAAGGCTTGTGACGGGTTACGATGCTCTGGTCATCGGAAGCGGCCCGGGCGGCTATGTCGCCGCAATTCGGGGTGCCCAGTACGGCCTCAAGGTGGGGGTGATCGAAAAGGATCCACACCTTGGTGGCACCTGCCTGCATGTTGGCTGTATCCCCACCAAGGCGTACCTGCACTTCGCGGAGATATACGAAGCGGTCCTGCAGGGTGAACGGATCGGCATCCGCACCGACGGGCTCTCCATCGACTTCGAGGCGATGGGACGGCGCAAGGGCGAGATCGTCGACAAGCATGCAAGGGGCATCCGGCAGCTCTTCAGCCGGCACGGGATCGACAGCATCCACGGATTCGGCACCCTGCAGGGTGCCGGCACGGTGCATGTCCGAGGCGATGGTGGCGACCAGGTCTTCAAGGCACCGCACATCATCCTCGCGACCGGTTCCGAGGCGCGCATGCTCCCCGGTCTCGATCCGGGCTCGTCCAGAGTGCTGACGAACGTCGAGATCCTGGATCTGAAGCAGGTGCCGACATCGCTCGGCATCATCGGGGGAGGAGCCGTCGGCGTGGAGTTCGCCTCCATGTACCGGAGTTTCGGGACCGACGTGACGGTCTTCGAGATGTTGCCCGCGATCGTGCCCCTGGAGGACGAGGACATCTCGGCCGGTCTGGCGCGTGCATTTCGCGCACGCGGAATCGAGGTCTTCCCCGAGACTGCGGTCACGGAGGTGACCGAGACCGATACGGGCATCAGGGTCACGTATTCCGGCCAAGGCTCCGAGAGTGCGACAGGGGAGTTCGAGAAACTGCTGGTGGCGGTCGGGCGGACACCCAACACCGACCGCATCGGCCTGGAGAACACCGCGATAGGGACCGACCGGGGCTTCATTCCGGTCAACGGGTACATGGAAACGGCTGAACCGGGTGTCTATGCCATCGGCGACATCGTGGCCGCATCGCCGCAGCTCGCTCATGTCGCTTCCTCCGAAGGAATCCTTGTGGCCGCCCGGATCGCGGGCAAGCCGGTCGAGCCGATCGACTACAGTCTCAATCCGAACTGCACGTACTGTGAGCCCCAGGTCGCCAGCGTGGGCCTCACCGAGGCCCGGGCCCGCGCGAACGGTCGGCAGGTGAAGGTATCGAAGTTCCCGTTCGCTGCCAACAGCAAGGCTTCGATCCTGGATCGCCATGGCGGGTTCGTCAAGGTCGTCGCTGACACGGAGTTCGGTGAGATCCTGGGCGTCCATATCCTCGGCCCCGGTGCCACGGAACTCATTCACGAATCGATCGTTGCCATGCAGAGCGAGGCGACCGTAGACACCGTGCGGGCGACGATTCACGCGCATCCGACCTTGTCCGAGGCCGTTCTCGAGGCATTCAACGGAATCTACGGGCAGGCGATCAATGCCTGATGCCGCGGCGGCAACATCTCGGGAACCCGCTCCAGTACGGGCCGTGCCTCCCCCTCCCTGTGAGGTCCGCAACCTCGGTCCGGCCAGCTACCGACAGGCTTGGGACATTCAGCTGGAGCTTGTCCGCGCCCGCAAGGCGGGCTCCCTCTGCGACCAGCTCCTCTTCGCCGAGCATCCCCCCACGATCACGCTGGGGCGCAACGCGGACCTGGCGCATGTGCTGGCGGCCCCCGGCGACCTCGAGCGGTCCGGAATCACTGTCGAAGAGACGGACCGGGGCGGAGACGTGACCTATCACGGTCCAGGGCAGGTTGTCGCCTATCCGATCCTGGACCTGAAGCAATGGCGCCGGGATGTGGGGGCCTACCTGCGCGCCCTGGAAGAGGTGATGATCGCGGCGCTGATGGATTTCGGCATCCGGGCCGGACGGATCGAAGGATTGACGGGGGTCTGGGTGGGTGATGCGAAGATCGGCGCGCTGGGCGTGCATCTCAGCCGCTGGGTGACGTCGCACGGACTCGCGCTGAACGTGGCCACCGATCTCCGCCATTTCGAATTGATCGTGCCGTGCGGGTTGACGAGACCGGTGACCTCCATGGAGCGGATACTGGGGCGCAATCCGGGGATCGAGCCCGTGATCGCATCCCTGACCCGTCGGTTCGGCGAAGTGTTCGGACGCTCGATGAGCCGCTGGACAGCCAGGACGTAAGATTGCAAGAAGGAACGAGGAGCCTGCCAGCATGAGCAATGTGGTCATGCCCCAGATGGGCGAGAGCATCGTTGAAGGGACCATCACGAAGTGGCTGAAGAGCCCCGGGGACAAGGTCGAGAGGGACGAACCGCTGTTCGAGATTTCGACCGACAAGGTCGACTCGGAGGTGCCCGCCCCGGCTTCTGGCGTGCTGGAGTCCATCCTGTTTCCGGAAGGCGAGACCGTCGAGATCAACACCGTCGTGGCCGTCATCGGTGACGGCTCGAACGGCGGCCAGCCCGCCGCTCCCTCGGCGACGGGGACGCCCCGACCGACTCCGGCAAGCGGCACCGAGCCTCCCTCGGTGCCCGCACCGCCGCCACCTCCACCTCCGGCGGAGCCCATGTCCAGGACGGAACCGGACATGCGGATCCGGAGTTCCCCTCTCGTTCGCCGGATCGCCAAGGAAAAGGGCATTGACCTGGCCCTGATCGGCAGGGGCAGCGGTGGCGGTGGGCGGATTTCCAAGAAGGACATCCTGGCTTACATCGAGCGGCAGGAGGGTGCGGCGGCCGCCGCACAGCCCGTCACCGCTTTTCCGAACGTACCGGAAGCGCGCTTCGGGGAATTCGATGTCGAGCCCCTCAGTGCCATGCGGCAGGGCATCGCCGAGCACATGGTCCGGACCATGCGGGTCTCGCCGCATGTCTCGACCGTGCATGCTGTGGATTGCACGCGGATTGCCCAACTCCGCAGCGCCTCCGCCGCGACGTTCCTCGAGAAGAACGGCACGAAGCTCACCTTCATGCCCTTCTTCCTGCATGCCGCCGCCTCCGCCCTGAAGGCCTATCCCGCCGTCAACGCCTCACTCGACGGCAGGAATCTCATCCTCCACAGGGATGTCAACATCGGGGTCGCGGTCGCCCTGGACTGGGGCCTGCTCGTTCCGGTCATCCGCAACGCCGACGAGAAGAGCGTTGTCGGTCTTCAGCGATCTCTCAACGATCTCGCTTCCCGGGCCCGGTCGAAGTCGCTCAAGCCGGACGAGATCGCACAGGGTACGTTCTCCATCTCCAACTACGGCTCCTACAACTCGCTGCTGGCAACACCGGCCATCAACCAGCCGCAGGTCGCCATCCTGGGTATCGGAACGGTCACCAAGTCCCCGGTCGTCATCAACGACGCCATCGCGATCCGTTCCATCTGCTACCTCACCCTCAGCTTCGACCATCGGGCGATTGACGGCGCAGTGGCGGCCCAGTTCCTCGAGCACGTTCGTGAGATCGTCGAGAACTGGAACCTGCCGGTGGTCTAGCGGCCCGACCGGTTCCCCGACGGCGGTCTGATATCGTCTTCTCAACGATGCGTGTCCTGGTTCCCAACCTGGGATCGACCTCGCTCAAATTCAAGCTTCTGGAGTTCCCCCAGGGGCGAGAGCTGGCAGCTGGCCGGCTGGAGCGGATCGGTCGTGCCGGAGGCGATGCCGACAGCTATCGGTCGGCGATCGGGTTCGTGCTTGCGGAGGTTGGCAGGATCGACGCCGTCGGTTTCAAGGCCGTCCACGCCGGTCCCCGGTTTCGGGGCACGTACCGGATCGACGATGCCCTCCTGGCTGCGATGGAGGAATTCGAGTCGGCGGCGCCGCTCCACAACGGCATCTACCTCGAGGGCATCCGCGAGTTCCGGTCTCTGCGGCCGGGTCTGCCACTCGTTGCCGTTCTCGAAACGGGATTCCATGCCAGCATCCCGAAGTGGGCGGCTGCCTATGGAGTGCCCGCGACATGGCGCCGGGAGCATGGCATCCGGCGCTATGGCTTCCACGGAGCCTCCCACCGGGCGATCAGCGAGCGCGTGCCCGCGATTCTGCGCGTCGACCCGCAGGGCCTCCGCACGATTTCCTGTCATCTCGGCGGCAGTTCCTCGATCTGCGCGATCCGCGACGGCCGGTCCTGCGACGTGACCATGGGGTTTTCGCCGCAGTCGGGGCTGGAGAACGCGACGCGCCACGGTGACCTGGACCCGTTCGCCGTCCTCTTCCTGATGGAACGCCTGAACCTGTCCGTGTCGGCAATGCGGGAGCGACTTGTCAGCGATGGCGGCCTGGCGGGGCTTTCTGGAATCGCCGGCGGTGATGTGAGGGACATCGAGGCGGCGGCGGCGGGCGGCGACGAGGCCGCCGAACTGGCTCTCGCCACGTTCGTCTATCAGGTCCGCAAGACGATCGGGGCCTATGCTGCGGCCATGGGGGGGCTGGACGCACTGGCGTTTACCGGTGGTATCGGGGAGAATTCGAGTTCGGTCCGGCACAGGGTCTGTGAGGGGCTCGAGTTTCTTGGAATCGAGCTGGACACCGAAAGGAACGAGTCGGCGGTGCCGGATTGCGACATCGGCACTGGTCGTGTCGCATGCCTGGTGCTGACCGCCCGGGAGGAAGCGGTGGTGGGTCGGGAGACCTACCGGCTTCTCAAAGGGGCTGCGTCCGCAGTCCATGCGGAGTGAACCGCCGGTTGTGGCACAACCGCGCGAGAGCGACTGATCACGGCAGCCAGAGGATCCCCTTGGCCAGCGCGATGAGGGCAACCACCACGAGAGTCGCGACCGCCAGGCCGTTGATGTCGACCCGGAAGCGCCGGTAGACGTTGCCGAGTCCTCGTCCCAGACCGAGATCGAAGAGGTGAACGAACAGCAGCGCGTTGCCGGGTGTCGAATCGGTCTCCTCGCGGTCGGTGGCCGGGTCCCAGCGCGATGCGGTGTCGAGTCTCTGGTAGAACGGCTCCAGCCGCTGCCTCGATTCCGGAGCCGTCGCCAGACTGACGACCGCCAATGCAGCGAATCCGGTCACCAGCGCGATTCCGAAGTTCGCCGCTTCCCACTGCAGGAGGACGCCGTACTCGGAATAGGTCAGCCAGAAGAACACGGCCGAGGAGATGGTGAGACTCGCCAGCGCACCCCAGCGGTTCGCCCGCCGCCACGAGATGGCGCCGAACATGCTGATTCCCATGAAGGCGGCGATGGTCTCGGTGAACAGGAACGCCTGCAGGACGCTGCCGACGTACAGGCCGAACACGACACCCAGCAGCGTCATCCCCACGCCGGCGAACCGGCCCGCCCAGAGGTAGTGGCGGTCCGTACGGTCCTTCGCGACGTAGCGACGGTAGAAATTCTGCGTGAAGAGCGCCGCGCTGTCCACCATGAAGGCCGATCCGGTCGACATGTTGGCCGCCAGTACGCAGGCGATCATGAGCCCGAGCCCGCCGGGGAACAGCAACTCGCGGGTCGCGTAGCCGAAGGCGTCCTCGGGATCGGCGAAGGCGGCTTCGCCCCGCTGGATGAGCAGGGTCGCGACAATGACGCCGACCAGGGCCCAGCCGATCGTGCAGAAGCGCTTGATGAAGTTGCCGTAGGCCATGCCGATCCGGCAAGACCGCTCGTCTCGCCCGGTACCGACGCTGGCGAGGATATGCGGCTGCGCGACGATTCCGATCAGCCCGTTGAGGGTCAGCATCACGATCGTGAAGACGCCCACGTCGCCAGGCGTCACCATGGACAACATGGACGGGTCCAGCGTTTCCCGGATCCCGGTGAAGCCGCCGGTCTCGCGCAGGCCGATCGGAATCAGCAGGAAACTCAGGGCGACGATGAACATGCTCTGGACGAAGTCGGTGTAGGCGGCGGACACGAGCCCGCCGACGAAGCTGTACAGCAGGAACGTCCCCGTCATCGCGAGCACCACAGCGTTCGCCGAGACAGCGTCACCGGAGGCGACGCTGACCAGCTTGCCGGCGCCCTTCAGCATCGCGCCCATGTTGAACGTGAAGTACGCCAGTGCGAAGACGGTGTAGACGGCTCCCATCCAGTGCCCGTAGCGGTCTTCGTAGACCTCGCCGGTGGTCGTCCGCCGGAAACGGCGGAACAGCGGGGCGAGGATCCAGTAAAACGGGGTGATGAACAGGTTCTTCCACTGGTACCAGATGCCCGCGTAGCCGGACTGGTAGACCTTGCCGGCCAGCGAGACCGGCATTTCGGCGTGGGTTCCGACCCCGAGTGCCTGCCCGATGACCAGCCATACGTTGAAGCTGCGATTGCCGAGGAAATAGTCGGCGGTCTTGCTGACCTTCCTCGCCACGATCAGCCCGACCGCGACCATGCCGGCGAAATACAGGGCGATGACGATCCAATCGATCGGCTGAAGGCTGGTCTGCATGTAAGGAGCCGTCCATTATACGGGCTGGCGTCCGCGACGAGTCGCGATGCCCGTGATCGCGAATACGGCCGCACTCGCCGCAATGCCCGCGGGCACCGGTTCGAACCAGCCTCCGAGAGCGTTCGGCAGGAGTAACGAGAGCCCCGCCGCCGCCAGCGAGCCGGCGATGGCGGTGAGCGCGGTACGCTGTCCAGGCCCCTCGCAGAACAGCCCGACCGTCAACGGCAGGAAAAGCGTGATCGTCAGCAGGCTGTAGAAGAACCCCAGCGCCGACAGGATCGAGCGGAACCACCAGGCGAGCACGATGCCCAGGCCTCCTGCCGCCAGTGCCGTTGTCCGGGCCCATCTCAGCAGCGACCGGTCGCTGCTCGAGCCCCTCGAGAGCGGTTCGATGACGTCGCGCACCGCTGAGGTCGTGATCATGAAGAGCACGGCATCGGCCGAACTGACCTCCGCCGAGAAGATCGCGGCCAGCATCAGCGCCCCGAGCCAGGCCGGAGCAACTTCGCCGAACAGCTTCACGAGCGCCAGCCCCGGTTCCGCCAGCTGCGGGAAATGGACGCGGGCGGCCATTCCCAGGAGCACGGGGAGGAATGAGTACGCCAGGAGTGCCGCTCCCTGCAGTCCCACGCCCACCCGAACCGTCCGTTCGTCCTTCGCTCCGTAGAGTTTCTGGAGGAGCCCGGGCGAGACGACGAAAGCGGGTGCCAGCATCAGCACCAGTCGGGTCGTTTCGGAGAGCCCGGCCCCGCCCAGCCGGAGAGCCTCATCGCCCGGGGCCGCCTCCACGACCGCCTGCCAGCCGCCGCCGGAACGGATCATCCACCCCACGGCGACCCCGAACCCGACAACCTTCACTGCGACCTGGAGCGCGTTGACCCAGGCTGCGGAGCGGAGTCCCCCCATCATGAAGTACGCCGTTGCCAACGCACCGCCGATGGCCGTGCCCCAGACTTCGGGCACGCCTGCGATCACCCGCAGGACAAGCCCTGCCGCGATCACCTGTCCGGCCAGGATGGCGGGTGCGCCGCCGAGCAGGATCGCGGCCGCGATCCTGCGGGTTGCGCGCCCGTACCGGTGTTCGAGGTAGTCGCCGACCGTGTAGATCCCGAGACTTCGTGCCACCCTGTACATCCGCGGCCCCAGCGCGAAGGCCAGGACGAGCGACCCGATCCCTGCCGACCCGACCCACCACCACGCTGGCAGCCCTGCCACGTAACCGAATTCTCCGGCGCCAACCGTGCTTCCCGCTCCGAGATTCGCCGCCAGGAACGTGGCGAACAGCAGCGAGGACGGCAGGGTCCTGCCCGCGACGAAGAAGTCGTCGGCGCTCCGGACGTGTCGGGAGGCCCAGCCCCCGATCAGCAGGAGCAGCAGGCAGTAGCCGGCCAGAAACAGGAGCAATGCGTGGAACCTGCTGACCCGACCCCCGTCAGATCGCGGGTACCGTCACCTGCAACACGGTCCCCGGAATCGACTCGCGCCCGTGGGTGGCGTCCCCAGCGGGATTCGAACCCGCGTTGCCGCCGTGAAAGGGCGATGTCCTAGGCCGGGCTAGACGATGGGGACGCAGGACCAGGAGTGCTCCGGATCGCACCCTAATCCGATCCTAGCACGCGCATGGTGCGTCATGACGGCTCCGCGAGCGAGGCCCGCATGCCGTGTGGATGCTAGCGCATCGCGATTTCGGTCTCGGGTGCGAGCGGCTGCCGGGCGATCAGGTCTCCGGGGTTGAGGCCGGAGAGGACCACGGCTTCCGTGTCGCTCATCGATCCGATCTCCACATCCCTCTGAACCAGGCGGCCGTCCTGCTCGACCCACACGACGGACGCCCCGTCGGACTCGGCCAGGGACGATCTCGGAATGACGAGAACATCCGCAAGTTCCTCGATGAGAACGTCCGCGGAGGCGGACAGATCCGGCTGGATGCGACCGTCGTCCTGCAAGATCTCCACTTCCACGGGCACCTGCTTGAGCCATTCCGCACGGGACCCCTGCGAGCCGGGCGGACCGCGCCGCCCGCTTCCGCCCGATCCCGAGACCGCCATCGCGCCCAAGGACCGGACCCGGCCCCTGAATTCCGCGTCCGGATAGGCGTCCAGCTTCACGATGACCGGCGAGCCCATCTTGACCATCTGGCTGTCCGCCTGGTTGAGGTTGGCGTACACGGCCATGTTCGACAGGTCGACGACCCGCATGAACGGGGCTCCGCCGTAGACCTCATCACCAGCCGAGGCCTGCTGGAAGCCGCCCCGCGTGAACATCGTCTCGATGACCACCAGCCCACCGACGGGAGTTCGGATCTTCATCTTCTCCAGATCCCCCAGCGTGCGGTCCAGTCGTTTCTGGTCCTGCTGGATGGTGATCTCCAGACTCTTCGACTCGGCCTGGTCGGCGATCTCCTGGAGGCGCACCTCGTCCTCCAGCTGGGTCGACGATGCCCGCCCTTCCTGGGCGAGCAGGTCGAAAATCTCCGCCTGGATGGCGGACCGGACTTCCGCGGTCAGCAGATCCAGTTCCGCCTTCTCGGCTTCGGACCTGGTGGTGCGATAGGTCTGCCGCAGCGTCTCGGTGGCAATCAGCATCTCCGCCTTGCGCGTACCGGCCGTGGACCTGGTCTGCGCGAGCGTCGAGGCGAACGTGTCGAGCTGGTCTTCGGTCCTCTTGGACTCGAAGGCCGCGACAACGTCTCCGGCCTGCACGATCGATCCCGGTTCCGCGAGGGACTGGATCGTCAGGCCGCCGCCCCCGCCGCCTCGGTCACGACTGCCCCGCATTCTGGGAGCACGGATCACTGCGAAGTTGCTGGCCCCGACGGTTCCGCCGATCCGAATGGACCTGCGGAAGTCTCGTACTTCCGCTGCCACGGTCGGGATAGAGGTCGTCGTGGCGGTCTCCTGGATCGCTGCCGGCTGCCGCGATGCGTTGATCCCGACGCCGAGCGCCAGGCCTCCGAGCACGGCGAGTCCGAGCCCCCACCTGGGAAGGCCAGGCTTCCCGCCCCCGCGTCCGGGCACGACCTCCGGACGGGGTCCGGACTCCCGGGTCGGTAACGGTTCCGGTGATGCGGCTGCGAAGAACCTGGGCTGCATCAGCCAGGACAGGGTTGATTGGACTGTCATCGGCAAGACTCCTGATATCGGGAATACGCGAGTAGCCCCAAGAAAATGGCGAATTCCCCTGCCGTTGGGTTATCCACGCCAACCGCATCTGAAGCGGAAGACCGGAATCAAGCGCCCAGCGATGGCTCCCGGCGTGCGCCAACGGTGCGACAATGACTGCAGTGGATCAGCCTGGAGCGGCGCAATGGCCCGTTCCCCATTCGCCCAGCCGGAACTCCGGGTCATGCTGCCGGCATCTTGCCGGATCCTGCAGGAGAAGCCATTCGATGCGGTTCCTTCGATCAGCAACATTCAACTGGCAGACTCTCATGCGCCTGTTGGCGGTGGCTGCGTCGGCGGCGCTGGTGGTGTCCCCGGCAACCGCGGAAGCGGAACCGAAGGCCGTCGATCGCTACATGGAACATGTACGGGTTCTTGCGGCTCCCGCAATGCGCGGTCGCGGGGCCGGCATGCCCGAACTGGACAAGGCGGCGGAGTACATCGCCGAGAGGTTCCGACTTGCGGGTCTTGCACCGGCGGGGGACGGAGGATCGTTCCTGCAGCCATTCGAAGTGACGACCGGCGCCAGCATGGGCGACAACAACAGCCTGATGGTGCAGCGCCCCCGGGGTGCGAGTGAACTCGATGTCGGCGAGGACTATGTGCCGATCAACTTCTCGTCGAGTGGCCGGGTGGAAGGCGAGGTCGCGTTCGTCGGCTACGGAGCGGTCGCCGAGGAGTTCGAGTACGACGACTACTTCCACTTCGATGTCCGCGACAAGATCGTCCTGCTCCTGCGGTACGAGCCCGACTTCTTTCGAGCCGACGACGAGGGTGATGAACGCGGCCGTCCGGGAGGCGAGCGGCGCTATACCCGGCACTCCCATCTCATCTCCAAGGCGATCCAGGCCCGCAACCACGGCGCCAGGGCCGTCCTGCTGGTCGACAACCGGTCGCGAGGACGGCGTGCGAGACGGCTCATTCCCTTCGGCAGCGTCTCCGGGCCCTCGGACGCCGGCATCCCGATGGTCCAGGTCCGGCGCGACATCGTGGAGCAGTGGTTGCGGGGTTCAGGCCGCTCCCTGCGGCTGCTCGAGCGGGACATCGAGGCGTCGAAGCGGCCGCAGTCCTTCGCCCTGGCGTCGTCGCTGCGCATCGCGCTGTCGGTGGATGTCGAGCACGAGCGGGCGATGGTGAGCAACGTGGCGGGATTCCTGCCGGGCCGGTCCGAGGAGTACATCGTGATTGGGGCCCACTACGACCACTTGGGTCTCGGGGGCGAGGGCTCCCTGTCGCCGGCCAGTTCCGGGGAGATTCACCATGGTGCGGACGACAATGCTTCGGGTGTGGCCGCGATCATCGAGCTGGCACGCCTGCGGGCGAGTCGCGAGAGCCCGTCCCGGTTCGGAGTGCTGTTTCTGGCATTCGCCGGAGAGGAGATCGGCCTGCTCGGTTCCAGCCATTGGGTCGACAACCCCACCCGGCCCTTGGGGCAGGCCGTGATGATGCTGAACTTCGACATGGTCGGGCGCATCAGCGACGGCAAGCTCTACATTGGCGGTACCGGCACCGCGGAGCCGCTGGATGACCTCGTCAAGGACGCGGCGGGGCACCATGGTCTCCGGGTCGACTTGTCCCGGGCAGGTTACAGCTCCAGCGATCACTCGTCGTTCCTGGCGAAGAAGATCCCGGCGCTGTTCTTCTTCTCCGGGTTGCATGCCGACTACCACAAGCCCAGCGACACGGTCGACAAGATCGACGGGGAGTCGGCGGTCCGCCTGCTGGCCGCCGCCGGCGAGATCGTGGACGGCATCAACTCGGCCGGAGACCGGCTGGCTTTCGTGGAAACCGCTCCCGAGCGTGGCCGGGGCCGCTCCCGGGGGGACGGAGCCAGTGGAGGCTACGGGCCCTGGTTCGGTTCGATCCCCGATTTCGGCGAAGTGCCGAACGGCGTCAAGTTCGCGGATGTCCGGACCGGTTCCCCGGCGGCGGAAGCGGGTCTTCGGGGGGGCGACATCCTGACGCGATGGAACGACACCCCGATCACCAATCTGTACGATTTCACCTACGCGCTCCGCGCCGCTGAGGTGGGCGATGTCATACGGGTGCGGGTGCTCCGGAATGGCGACGAGGTCGATGCTGACGTCACCTTGGCGGAGCGGCCATAGGCCGGTGCGCCCGGGACGGAGATGCCAGGTATCCGCCCGACAGCGACCCTGCTTTGCCAACTGGCCCTGCGCGACTTTCGCCAACGTCATGTGGGGGCCGCACTCGGATGGCTCTGGGACGTGATTCACCCGCTGGTCCTGCTGGCCGTCTACACCTTCGTCTTCGAAACCGCATTCGCGGCCCGGTTGCCGGTCGACGAGGTGACGCAGGAGTATCCGCTGTTCCTGCTGGCGGGTCTGCTCCCATGGATGTTCTTTTCCGAGACGCTCAGCCGTTCGTCATCGGCATTGACGGATCACTCGGCGCTGATCAAGAAGAGCATCTTCCCTTCCGAGGTCTTGCCGGCGAGCATCCTTCTCTCCACCGCCATCGGACACCTGATGGCGGTGGGCGTGCTGATCGTCGCCGCATCGGTTCTGGGGCAGCCCCCGGGGACCGCTCTCGTTTTCCTGCCGCTGTGGCTGCTGCTCCTCGCGATGTTCAGTTTGGGACTGGCCTGGATGGTCGCAGCGCTTCAGGTGTACTTGCGGGACACCGCCCAGGTTCTGCGGGTGGTCCTGATCGCCTGGTTCTGGCTCACGCCGGTGTTCCTGCCCGAGGCGTTCTACCGAGGCCGGCTCGATACCGTCCTGGAATGGAATCCCGTCCGGTACGCCGTGGTCGGTTACCGGGACACGATTCTCGGCGGGACCACGCCGAGCCTGTCCACGACGGTTGCGACGTGTGTCTTCACCCTCGTTGCCCTGGCCGCGGGCGGCTTGTTCTTCCGCCATGCCAGGAAGGGGTTTCCGGATGTGATCTAGGCTCACGGGCGCGTGCAGTCGCCGGTCGGAGCGCATCTGACCGGGTGGGCCGACGCCGGGCACCCTCCGCCCCCAATCGCCGGAGATCAGTCTGGTCGACCGTCCGAGAATCCAGCACGGCGACGGTATCCGGTGTGTCGCACGATGGCCGCTTTCAGAACGAAACGGTCGGCATGGCGCGCGCACGCGAGCCGGTATCGCAGGCGTTCTATCGCATGGTGAGTCCGGATCCGATCGAGATTCCGGCCCTTCTACTGGCTGATCCCCAGAAGGCGGTACCGAACCCAGTCGCCGATGTCCTTGATCTCCCTAGGCATTGGCGGTGAGTGCCTCGAGATACGGGCGGACCACTGTAGCCACGCCACCACGTTCCGCATGCCGAGCGATCTCCCCCGGGGTGGCTTTTCGCTGCCGGACTGCCTCCTGGAGTCCCTCCAGCGCGACTGTCTGTCCGACCGAACGGCGATGCCGGAAACAGTCGGCGACCGTCTTGGCGACACCAAAGACCTTCACGGGAACGTTCTCGATGGGCACGGTGAGGACATCATCGGCAAGAAGGGCGTCCGTGAACCTTGCAATGCGCATCACCTGTCTGCCTGCCTTCGGCATCCAGTCCTTCGTGCCGATTGCCATCCAGACCCCACGTGGAAGCTGATCGGTCAGTTCGTGGTAGGCAAGCGCCGAAACCAGACAGACGACCCCCCGGGGAACGCGCTTCGCGGCTTCGGCCAGGCTGTGGTTTGCGGTGAGCGGCGCATCGGGCAACTGGTAGAGGCCGCGTGCAAGACGGCGAACATCACCGGCGTGGACCATGCGGCTGATCGTTGCCGCGGTGATCCCGGCATCCTTGCATTCGGACAGGCGTACGATCCCTCGTGTTCGAAGGAGATTGATCGTCCGGTCACGCTGCGTCAGCTTCTCCGGCATTGATACCAAATCTAGGAACTCCCGCCCTTTGTTACAAGGTTTTATATCACACCGATTGAACCAATGCGCTGTTGCATCAGGATTCTCGGGTAGATGGGCTCGAACTTGCAGCGGGCATCAGCAAGTGACAACTGTCTCGGCCCGGGCGACCGTGGTGTCGCACTCGCAGCTCAGCGTCTGATTCTTGATCTATTTTTTACATTCGAGGAGATGATGTGATATTCTCATGGGAAGATGCGATTGCCCGGACGACTGTCTCGTTGGCCCTCCTGTCGAACTCGTGGCCCGAGATGGGGAATCGGGCTCTTGTTCCTGCTCGCCACCCTTGCCGCTGGTGCTGCGGAGCAGGGAGCGCTTCCCCGCTCCATCGTTGGTGGCGATGCCGTAGCCGCGAAAACCTATCCCTTTGTGGTGTGGGTGGAAGGGCCAGGCCACCACAAATGCACCGGTACCATCATCTCGCGACGTTGGATATTGACAGCCGCCTCCTGTCTGGGCGGAGTCACGAATCCCCGGATTGAGCATGGCTATGGTTCCACTCTCGGGTTTCGGTCCAGAGAATCCGACCGGGTCGTCGTGCATCCGGACTTCCGCAGTCTGGGTCCCGGCAAGGGTTACGTGAATGATATTGCCGTCATCCGCCTGCGATATGAAGGTGGATACCCGAGCGAGTTCGCAGCTCCTGTCGCGGTCCCGCTCGAATCAGCCGAACAGAGCCAAGCCGCTTCGGGCACGACGGCCATCGCACTCGGCTGGGGCTTGAGGGCCGGCAATCGACATAGCGATACCATTCGAGCGTTCAACGCAAACCTGTATCATGCCGAGTATTGTCGCAATCAGCTCGCCTTCCAGCATGAAGAGCAGGTCGCTCATGAGGACACGATATGTGCAGGCACGAACGCCATGCACGCCAATTCGGGCGACTATGGAGGGCCGTTGATCGTCCAATTCACGGCGCGTCTCCGATCGAAGGTGGAATGGGCACTGGTCGGTATAGCGAGCATGAATGCCAAGGACTCATCGGGTGCGACGGTAACCTCCATTTTCACAAGGGTGTCGAGCTTCGCCGACTGGATTCAGGAGGCCACTGACGGTGCAGTTGTACCTGCCAGTGAATCCGTCCCGATTCGTCCTGATCCTCCCTACCATGTAGGTCCTCCTCCCGAAGACCTTCCTGACGAGGCGTGGTTTCGGTGCGTTTTCCCCGGAGGCGGGTCAGTATCGTCCACCGTGAAGGCCATCAGGGAGAGGAATTATGACTGTGTCTATGTGAGAGACGCCCCCGCCGCCCCTGATAACACGGATAACACCGACGACACGGATGACCCCGATGAGACGGACGACACCCAGCAGCCTACGACGGGGCTGAAGGGGCTGACCAAGGCGCAGCTCAAGAAGCGGTTGAGGAAGGCCGAAGCCGAGTTGCTCTCCCTGCGCGATACCGTTCGGAGCGAGCAGGCCAGAGTCGGTGCATTGGAATCGGACGTGGAGTCACTGCAATCGAGAAGGAAGCAGTTCAACAGTCTGATGCTGCAACTGAAGTATGTGCAGGGGCAGATCCATGCCGTGCACGCCACCAAGGAGGGGCTCTTGAAGTCCCTCTCGACCATCACGGCGGAGTAGAAGCGTGGCGCCGAGACAGGGTAGGTGTGGGATTCATGCCGGTGACGGGGCAGCAGGCGCGGAGCGTCCGGCGTTCGATGCGATGCCTCGCGATCGTGCACACGCTGAGGTGGCGGTCCGCTGCAATGGAACGAGGTCCTGTTCATGCGATTGCTAGCACGTTTCCTGCGGTGGTGCCCCGGGCGGGGTCGCAATGCAGCTTGGGGAATCGGGATTCTGGTCCTGCTTCCCGTGCCTGGCTCTGGTGCGGAGGAGCAGGGAGCGGATCCCCGCGCGATCATCGGAGGGGAGGTCGCCGAGGTGGAAGGCTATCCCTTCACGGTGTTCGTGCGGCTACCTGACCGAAAGCTCTGCACGGGTACCCTGGTCGCACCCGATTGGGTGTTGACAGCCGCCCATTGTGTCATGGATGAGGATGGAACCTTCGCTAGCTTGCGGATCGTTCATGACTATGCCCGGAGCCTGGGAGGCCTTGATCCGGTCTTCAGGAACTCCAAGCGGATCATTCCACATCCCGAATTCCAGGGGAAGTTGGTGAATTCGGAGCGCATCCCGCACGATATCGCACTCATTGAACTCTCCGCACCGTTTCCGGCATCCTATGCAGCGCCTCTCGCCCTTGCAGACCGATCTGCGGAACAGAGACGGGCGCCTTCGGGCATGTCGGCTGTCGCCGTCGGCTATGGACGGAGCGAACCGGACCGGGTCCCTGGATACCCGGAAGGGATGATGTACGCACTCACGCAGTTGTATCATGCCGAGGACTGCAAGGAACGTCTCACGATCAAGGCGGAAGAGGAGGTCGTCTTTGGCGATGCGATCTGCGCGGGTTCCGCTACGACAAGGGCCGACCGAGGGGATAGTGGCGGTCCCCTGATGGTTGCCTACGCGGGCGAGGGAGACCCGCAGTGGTTACAGGTGGGCGTGGCGAGCAGGGGTGCAAGGGATGTCGGTTCTGGGGAGTTCATAACGATCGTGTACTCAAGGGTGTCGAGTTACGCCGATTGGATTCGGGAGACGACGGGCGGCGACGTATCCCCCATTGGGGACACCTCCACCACGGATATCGAGCAGATCACGAATGGTCTGACGCAGGTGAGGGCCCAGATTCGGTCGGAGCAGGTCACGGTTCGGGCGCTGCAGCGTGACAGGGCGCAGATCAGGGAGGCCATTGGCGGTCTGATCGATGCCTGGGAACAGGACGCCAGTCTCCGAGTTACGCAGAACGGAATCCTGGAGTCCGCCTTGAAGGCCTCTGCCCAATAGCTTCCGTGGTGGTGGTCCGCCGCGGGTCCGGTCAGGTCGACTCGCACCGGAGCGAGTTCCTGCAGTTCTCTGCCAAGCACGCGGTGCACGCGGGGCGAACGCACGACCTTGGGTTGCAGCGGGCGAAAGCCCCCGAGCCGAAGCGCACTGTGCAAGGGGAACGCCTGAGGCGGCCTTCGTGCAGACCTGGCGGACGTTGAACGACACGCTCGGCAGCATTGTCCGTACCAGTCCGTGCGTTCTCGGGAATCCCGTGGCTCGGTGCTCACCCATCTTCGGAAGTCTGGGTCCTGGGCGGGCGAATCCGTAAGATCCGTAAGATAGGGGCAGGCCGCACCTGGCGCAACTCATGGCATCGGTGGCTCGGATCGCGTTCAAGCACGTCACCAAGACCTACGCCGCATACGCCCGCCCGGCGGACCGGTTGCGCGAGTTGGTCTGGCCGCGCTGCCGCCGTGCAAGCACCGAATTCTCGGCCCTGCACGAGGTGTGCTTCGAAGTTGCGGCCGGGGAGACACTCTGCATCATCGGAGCCAATGGCTCGGGAAAGAGCACCACTCTGCAGCTTGCCGCTGGCATTGTCCGCCCGACAGAAGGGGCGGTCGAAGTCGAGGGCAGAGTGGCCGCGCTCCTTGATCTGGGAGCCGGATTCCATCCTGAATTCACCGGACGGGAGAACGCCCGCCTGAGCGCCGCGCTGTTCGGGCTGTCGACACGCGAGATTCGCAGGCAGTTCCCGGCGATCGAGGCGTTTGCGGACATCGGCGACTTCATCGACCGGCCGGTCAGGACCTACTCGAGCGGCATGCTCGTCAGATTGGCCTTCGCGGTCGCCATCAGCGTCACGCCCGACATTCTGCTCGTCGACGAGGCGCTGGCGGTCGGCGATTACTATTTCCGCCAACGCTGTATGCGCCGGGTGCACGAGTTGCGTCGGGCCGGTGTCACGATCCTGTTCGTGTCGCACTCCATGGCGGATGTCCAGGCACTCGGAACCCGCGCCCTTTGGCTGGACGGCGGTCAGGTTGCGGGTCTCGGGGAGCCCAGCAAGGTCGTGCGACGGTACTTGGCACGGATGAACGAGAGGGATCGCACCCACCTCGCTTCCACTGCCGGTGAGTCTGCTGTCACCGCCCAGCCAGTGGTGCCAGCGGTGCCCAACGCGGATCACCGTTTCGGTACGCGGAGGGCCGAGATCGCCGGAATCGCGGTCCTTGACCGACTCGGGCGCCCGGCCGCTGCACTTGCGCCCAGCGAGACTGCCATCATCCGGGTCACTGCGCGCGCCCGGGAGTACATCGCGCGCCCTAACATCGGGTTCATGATGAGGAACCATCTGGGTATCGACTTCGCCGGCACCAACACAGCCCGAGAGGGCCATGTCCTCGATCCGCTGCAGGCCGGGGAGACAAGGACGGTCGACTTCCATGTCGATGTTCCCGAACTGTATGCCGGATCGTTCTCGTTCGCTCCGGCCGTCGCTGACGGAGGTCTGGAGGAATACGAGATCTGCGACTGGATCGACAACGCCCTGGTGATTCCGATGGAACGCGGAGGTGACGAAGTCTACGGCTACATGCACTTGCCGTGTCGCGTTCATGTCGGCGGGGCTCCTCAAGGCTCCCCGTCCGGACCGCAAGAGGACAGGTGAAGCACCTTCGGACCCTGCTGGCGGCCATCAGCGTCGCGGCCTTCCTGTTGCTGCTGGCGCCACCGCTCCTGCTGGCGGTAGCCGTCCTGCTTGCCCTTGCCGACCTGATGTCCGCGTTGCGGCGTCGGAGGAAACGGCCGGCGGCCCGGGACGTCTCCAAGCAGGCGGTCAGCGTCGTCATTCCGACCTGGAACGGTCGGGAGCACCTCGCCCGCAACCTGCCATCGGTGGTCCGGGCGCTCGCCGCGAATCCGGAGAACGAGATTCTCGTGATGGAGAACGGTTCCGAGGATGGCACAGCCGAGCTTCTCGCCGAGTCGTTCCCGTCCGTGCGGGTCGTCGAGATGGGCTCCAACCTTGGCTTCGGCCGTGCATCGAACTACGGATTCACGCTGGCACGGCACGACATCGTCGTGCTGCTGAACAACGACATGCGGGTCGAATCCGACTTCCTGGGGCCCCTGGTCGACGGATTCCGGGATCCGCGGGTGTTTGCGGTCACTGCCCAGATTCACTTCTCCGATCCGGCGAAGTCGCGGGAGGAGACGGGACTCACGATGGGGCGCTGGGTGCGGGGTGGAATCCACCTCCGGCACGTTGCCGACGACCAGGTCGACGAACTGTTCCCGACGTTCTATGCCGGCGGGGGATCCACGGCCTACGATCGGCTGAAGGTTCTGGAACTGGGCGGCTACGACGAGCTTCTGGCCCCTTTCTACATGGAGGACGTGGACCTGTCGTACATGGCCTGGAAACGCGGCTGGATCAACCTGTACGCTCCAGCGAGCATGGTGCATCACGAGCACCGTGGCACCATCGGCACGCACTTCAGTCCGGAGTTCATCGATCAGATCCTGCAGAAGAACCGTCTCCTGTTCGTTTGGAAGAACATGCACCACTGGGGGCTGCTGCTGGCGCACTTCGGCTGGCTGTACGCCGACATGTGGGCGTCGCTGATCGCGGGCCCGTCCACGAACCGGTGCGGTGTGCGAGGGTTCCTCCGGGCTCTCGGCCAGTCGTTCGGCGCGGCCGCGCGCCGCAGCAGCGCTCGGCTGCTGGCGGAGATTCCTGACTCGGAGGCATTCCGGCGGCCGCTCGGAGGCTTCTTCCGCGACCGCTACCACCGCCTCGAGAACAAGCCGGACGCGGACCTGAATGTCCTGTTCGTATCCCCGTATCCGATCGAGCCGCCGACCCACGGGGGTGCGGTCTTCATGAAGCAGGCAACCGAGGGCCTTGCCGAGCGCTGCCGGCTTCACCTGCTCTGTCTCATTGAGCGGCCCGAGGATGTCGCTCGACACGCCGGCCTCACAAGCCGCTGTGCGAGTGCCGAACTGGTCGTCCACGATCCAGGGCTTTATCGCGGGGCACCGATCCTCTGGCCCCACTCGGCGCAATCCTACTGGGACCCTGCGCTGCTGTGGAAGATCCACCGCACGATCCTGCTGCGCCGAATCGACATCGTCCAACTCGAGTACGCGCAGTTGGCCTCGTACGGGGAGCGGTTCCGCCAGGTCGTGTGCTGCCTCTTCGAGCACGACCTGCATTTCCAGTCCGTTCAGCGAGCCATCCTGGCGGACGGCCTTGGCGGAATCCTGCATCGAGGGTACGAATACATGCGGTCGTTGCGGTTCGAGTTGCAGGCCCTGCCGCGATTCGACGCCATTCAGGTCTGTAGCACCGAGCAGCGGCGGGCGCTGAATGCGCTTTGCGCCGGAGGCCCTCCGGTTCTCGACAACGTGCGCACTGCCATCGAGCTATCCACCTATCCGTGCAAGATCGGCGACAGGGAGCCGGACACGATGCTCTTTGTCGGCAACTTCCGACATCCGCCGAACATCAAGGGGCTCCAGCATTTCCGTCAAGAGATCCTGCCCCTGATCCGCCAAGGCAGGCCACAGTCCCGACTCATCGTCGTGGGAGCCGACGCACCGGAGAACCTGCAGGCTATCCTCGCCGAGGACGGCATCGAGTTTCTTGGCGCCGTGGCCGATATCCGCGCGGTTCTGACGCGGTATGCCGTGTTCGTGGCACCGATTCTGTCCGGGTCCGGAATTCGCGTCAAGATTCTGGAGGCATTCGCGTGCGGGATCCCCGTGGTGTCCACCAGACTTGGTGCCGAGGGACTATGCGACGGTGCCAGCGGGATCGCCGCAATCGCGGACCGGCCCCAAGCCTTCGCTGCTGCTGTCGTCAAGCTGCTCTCCGATCCGGGACAGTCGGTGGCGCAAGTCCGCGAGGCGCGCCAGATGGTCCGGCGGAACTGGGATGCGGCCAGCGCCCTTCCGCGACTTCTGGCGCACTACAGTGCCGCGCTTGAGACGAAGCTCCTCTCTCGTGTGGCTTATCCGCCTCCCCTGCGGTAGAGTCACCATAGGGAGGGTGCCCGCCCGAGCCTGCTGTCGTGACTACCGAACGTGACAATCCCCACCTGATCGCCTACTGCACCTGCCCGCAGGACAAGGCGGACGAGATCGCGCACGTGCTCGTCCAGCGCCGGACATGTGCGTGCGTGAACGTGATCCCGAAGCTTCGGTCGTTCTACGAATGGAAGGGGAATGTCGAGCAGGACGACGAGGCCCTCCTGGTCATCAAGACCCGGGCCGATCGGTTCGCAGCCCTGGAAGAAGCCGTCCGCGAGATTCATCCATACGAGGTGTTCGAACTGGTGGCAAGCCCGGTCGAGCGCGGGAACGCGGCGTATCTTCGCTGGCTCGACGAGTCGCTCGGGACGGAGCCGTAGGTCGCAGGGAAGGGCGGAAAGCCCCTGATTCCGGGTGCCACTCCGGGCCGTTTCGTGGCGGAGCGAGGGGCGAAGCAGCCGATACCGCGTGCTGAACGGGTCATGCAGGCGAAGATGCGTTCGGCGTACTGATCGCCCGATCGGAGACGATCGGAGATGCGCTGCCACAGCGACATCGAGCCAGGAAAGGACCGGGCTCGTCAGTCTGTTAGAATGCCGCCAAGGGCCCCTATGAGCGAGATGAACGCCGAGGCAGCCGAAGCCATGCCGGAACCCAAGCGTCTGGTCGTGCGCCTCGCTGACGGAACTGCCGTAAAGCAGCGCCTGCCCCGGCAGAGAGCGTGCGACGAGCCCGCCGGGAAGAAGATCTGCGCAGGCCATCTGAAGCGCTGGTACGGCTTCGGGCCCCCGGTGGCCCTTCATTTCGGTCCCAATGCTGAAATCTACCGTTGTGAGCGCTGCAAGATGCTGTACGTCCCGAACGGGAACGAGGTCGCTCGGACCGGAACTCTAGCCTTCTAGCCCGTGCCAGGGACGAGACCTCCGAGCGCCCGACGCGAGCGAGTTCACGATTCCGCACGGGAAAGCGCCGCCGAAATCGGTCGGCCTGGCGAGCCGCCCTATGTGCGGGGAATCCACCCCCGCATGTACCTGCACCGGCACTGGACCATGCGCCAGTTTGCGGGGTATGGGACTCCGGCAGAGACCAACCGTCGGTTTCGGTTCCTTATGGACCAGGGCCAGACGGGGCTGTCCGTGGCCTTCGACCTGCCGACACTCATGGGCTACGACAGCGACCACGCGATGGCGGAGGGAGAGGTCGGAAAGTGCGGCGTTGCCGTCTCCTCGCTGGCCGATATGGAGGAGTTGTTTGACGGTATCCCGCTGAGCGACGTCACCACGTCGATGACGATCACGTCCCCGGCGGCGATCCTGTGGGCCATGTATCTGGTTGTCGCCGAACGGCAGGGTGCTTCGTGGACGACGCTTTCCGGAACGATCCAGAACGACATCCTGAAGGAGTTCATGGCCCAGAAGGAGTACATCTATCCTCCCAGGGAGTCCATGCGCCTCGTCGCCGATTCCATCGAATTTGCGACGAACCATACTCCGCGCTTCAATCCCATCTCGATCAGTGGCTACCACATCCGCGAGGCGGGCGCGACTGCCGCTCAGGAGCTTACCTACACGCTTGGTGCGGGAATCGCGTATGTCGAGTGGGCCCTGCGGCGCGGACTGCCGGTGGATTCGTTTGCTCCCAGGCTGAGTTTCTTCTTCGACGCCCACAACGACTTCTTCGAGGAGATCGCGAAGTTCCGCGCGGCCCGCAGGATCTGGCACAACATCATGCGAGACCGCTTCGGAGCGAAGGATTCCCGATCGATGAAGCTCCGCTTCCACGCACAGACAGCCGGTGTCACGCTCACTGCCCAGCAGCCGCAACTGAATCTTGTGCGTACGGCCTTGCAGGCCTTGGCGGCGGTGCTGGGCGGGACCCAATCCCTGCATACCAACGCGCTTGACGAGGCATACGCGCTGCCGACATCGGAAGCGGCCCTCCTCGCCCTGCGCACCCAGCAGGTCATCGCTCACGAGACCGGGGTGACGGAGACCGTCGATCCGTTCGGCGGCAGCCATTACGTCGAGCGCCTCACGAACGGGCTTGAGGAGCGCTGCTGGAAGGAACTGGAGGCCATCGATGCGATGGGAGGCATGGTGGATGCCGTGGAGCGTGGCTACCCGCAATCGGAAATCGCCAAATCCAGCTACGAGTACCAGCGTCGCGTGGAGAGTGGTGAGGCACAGATCGTCGGGGTGAACGCATACGTGGACCGGGAGGCCCAGCCCATCGAGACACTGACCATCGACGAGGAGGCCGGGAGGCGTCAGGCGGCCAGGCTTGCCCGGTTGCGGGCGAGCAGGGATGCGGGAGCCGTCGAGGCCGCCTTGACGGGAGTCCGAAGAGCGGCTTTGGGGTCGGAGAACCTGATGCAGCCGATACTGGATGCCGTCAGGGCCTACGCCACGTTGGGAGAGATCTGTGACGTGCTCAGGGATGAGTTCGGTGTCTACGCCGAGCGGACAGTGGCGTAGAAGCAGACCGACCGGGACCGTAAGCCCTTAGCGAGAGCGTAAGCCCTCAGCGAGAGACTGCCGGGCGGGATGCCTATTGAACCCGGTCGTGTGGCCAGCATGACATGATGTGGTCACATTCGGTTGCCGGTCCCAAGCTCCTGATCGCCACTGACGGTTCCACTAGTTCTACCCGGACCTCCGAACTCCGGATGTTCGCATCGGAAGCGTTGGTGGGTATCACCGGTATGGGGTGGTGGTTTGCGGGACTCGTCATAGGCAGCCTGACGGCGGAGCCAGAACGAAGCGTTGGACCAGCCCGCCTTTTCGAGGCGTCGTGCTAGGTCGGGGGTAACCGGAGCACGGCCCATCAGGACATCTTCAAGGGCGGTTCGCGGGATGCCGAGCAGGCTGGCAGCCGTGGCGGGAGTATGTTCGTCGCCGAGGCATCCGAGCAGGATGGATTCGCCGGGGTGGGGGGGATTAAGCACGATGGACCCTCCATCTAATGATAGTCGATCAGCCGGACGTTATGAGCATTAGAGTCGACGAAGCGGAAGATGAGTCGATCCATGCGGCCTACGCGGATGGAGTAGAAGCCGGCGTGGTCGGCGGTGAGGGGATGCAGTCGATAGCGAGGGAGTGCCAGATCTTGGAGAGATTGGGCTTGGTCCAGGTCGGCCAGTGCGGCGTGAACCCGGCGGTGGAGGGGTGGAGGCACCTTGCGGTAGTCGTCGAGGCGGAATGCGCGTTCGATACGTTTGTCGGAGAAGGAGCAGATCGCCATTTGTTCTCAGGGCTGTCTTGCGGTCGGCTGGAGTCAGCGACGTTGATGCTGGAAGGCTATCTCGACACCTCCAGCATGCAGTGTTCGCAACGATTCTCGGCGATGCGTACTCGGCAGTCGAATGCCTCCGCCACCCGGTGCTCGAGCCAACTTAGCCTGTCGATATCCACCTGCGGTAGAGCCGGAGGCGCGCCCGGCGCGTTTCCTGACGACTATCCCACCGTCTCTGGATGGCCTACTGTCAGGCATTGCGTTCCGTGTCCGCCAGTCGCAGAATGCACTCTTTCCTCGTTCCTTTCTTGTAGCACAAGTGCTTGATCCACATGTCCTTCATTTCTGAAACGCACTGCATCAGTAATGTTGCTCTTGACGTACCGCTAGGGCCATATGGTTACGTTGCACTTTGGGTTCAGGATGGGGTCGGAGCGTTAGAGCGAAAGCCTGCCGCATCGGCTCTCTGTGCCCCAGTCGCTGAGGCTCTCGTCTCACCCGTGCCACACTCCAACGTGAAATGGTCCCGGATCCGCAAGCTCCATCCGCAGGCAGTATAATGCCCGTGTTCGGTAGCCTCCGAGAAAAGTAAACGATGAGTACCACTTCACAACAAGATCTTGACGCCGTGTTGGATCTCGCGAGTCATAAACTGAAAAGGCATCGAATGCTCAGCAGTCTGTTGGGTGGGCTGCGCGCCCAAGCACATCACCATCTAGTCTGTCATGTTCGTATGGGCGAGGTCTCGTCCTACCTGACTTCCGTCACGCTCGGGTGGGTTGCGCAGAAGGTTGGCTTCGCCGCCGACCTTCCAATATTCCGCGAGGTTATCCAGGGATCTGAGCGCATTGCAATTGACCACGGCACAGCGGAGGCCGTCCAGCAGCACCAGCCCGACTGGCAGCGCCAGATGCCGATGACCGCGTACTTGGCCAGGTGTCGGCAACACAAGTTCTCTCCACTGCTTCTGGTCGGATATCAGCGCTGGGTGCTCCATGACACCTATGATGAGAAGTGGCTGCCGGACCCAACCGGCAACTCCCCAATTGCCATGGACGACAGCCTCACCCTCCAGAATCTGGAGCCTCGGGGACTCTATGCAGACCTTGATGACTCAGGAACGGAATTTTTCGCGTTCGACGGGCAGCATCGACTGATGGCCATCCTGGGGTTGCGTGACCTCATCCAGACCGGCCAACTAGACGCACGTGGCACAGAACGTGGGGTTAAGAGAGGGAAAGGACTGACACGCGACGAGATCATCCGGCAGATCCAAGAGCACTCGGACGAGGACGAAGCGACCATTCATGACCGGCTTCAGCACCTCATGGACGAGCGCATCGGCGTGGAGATTGTCCCAGCCGTTTGTAGGGAGGAAACTCATGCCGATGCTCTTCGGCGGCTTCGGCAGATGCTCGTCGACGTCAACGAGAGCGCCAAGCCGCTCGGCAAAAGCGGGATCGATCTCTAGAGTGGATCAACGGCCATAACGTGATCGTTCGCAGCCAGTTCCTGGACCTCAGCAAACGGCTGAACGTCGCCGGTAGGGGGAGAGTTCGAGACGAACTCGAACCACTTGAACGAGAAATCCAAGTGCCAGAAAACGCTCGAAATATATCAGGACTCTTGCAGGAAGTGACGAATATGATCTTTGGGACAATTTGATCGCCAAGGGGCTCTCCATCCGCCCCTAAGAGTCGGACTTGGGCCAAGGAAAGCAGGATATGATCAGCAGCACTGCGACGAACCAAGGTGTCACCGGCGCTGCCACCCCGGCCTTCGTGATTGAGGTGATCTGCCAAACGGCGCCATCAGCGGTCAATGCGGCTCATGCGTCCGTCCCGGGTGAGTTTGTACTCGCGGTCACGCCACCGGATTCGCTTTCCGAAGAAACCTGCGACCCAAACCGCCAGGCTCAGCATGTCCTGCATCGGGATCAGCCACCATCGGTCCACGATGCGGGAGTCCCGCAGCACGAGTTTCCCCACGGCGACAGCCACGGCCGCCCGCAGCGCAACACAACTGGCGGCCAACCACCACGACCACTCGGCCCATGAGGCTGCGGGAAGGAGAATCAGGGCCCACGGCAATGGGTTCATGAACACCTCGCCCCAGTATCCGACCGGACGGGACCGCCTCGTGGAACGGCGCCAGCGGAGTCGGTGGGAAAGGTTCTCCACCAGACATTGGCTTCCGATCCGGTGTTCCACCACATGTGCGCTGAGGCGGATCTCATAGCCGGCCCTCTGGATCGACCTCCCGACCTGGAAGTCCTCCGCGAGGAAGCTACCGAATGCCTCCCAGCCTCCGACCTCCTCCAGGCACGATCGACGCACGGCCATGGTCGGCCCTACGGCGAAGTCCATTGGCGCCAGGAACTGCGCGACCAGCACCCCGCCCCAGAACTCGGTGTTCATGCCGACCGCTTCCAGCCGGGACCAGAGACTGTGTCCCGCTACCGCACGGTAGGGACAGGTCACCACGCCGACAGCCGGGTCCGCGAACTCGACCGCCAAATCCAGCAACAGCGACGCATCGGCCCGGATGTCGCTGTCGCTGACCACGAGAATGTCGCCAGCCGCTGTGTCGGTCATGCCCGCAAGCGAGTGCACCTTCGCGTTCGGACATGTCGGCTCGCCGATGGCGAGCGTGGTCCACCGAACTCCAGGACAGGTCGCCCCGATGGAACGGGCCGTGATCAGTCCCGGATCCTCGGAATCACGGGCAGCGAACAACAGTTCGAAATCCGGATAGTCCAGGTCGAAGAAACTCGCCAGGTTTGCCGTAAGGCCGATGTCCTTACCTGCCAGTGGCTTGAGCACACTGATCGGGATGACTGGACCGGATTGCCCCTTCTGCAGCGCAGCCCGGCTGCGAAACCGACTTGCTGCGAGCACGACCAACACGAGGTAGACACAACCCGCTCCTGCAAGGATCGCAGCCAACCCTACGACCGAGGAATGGAAGATGGTGCTGGTCAGGCCGGGGCGCCTCTTTCTGCGCCTCCCTGGTCCGCCGAGCCGGGTCTGTCTGCCAACGCCCAGCGAGCCTCCTCGTCCTTCTCGACTTTCCCGTCTCGCAACTGAATGATGCGGCGTGCATACATGGCAATGTCGGGCTCGTGGGTTACCAGGATGATGGTGTTTCCCTGCTTGTGCAGGACATCAAAGACTCCCATGATCTCGGTCGACGTGGCCGTGTCAAGATTGCCGGTCGGCTCGTCGGCGAGGATGATCGCCGGATCTCCGACCAGAGCGCGCGCGATGGCGACCCTCTGCCTTTGCCCACCCGAGAGTTCGGCGGGCTTGTGGTACATGCGATCGGTGAGGTCCACTTGGTGCAAAGCCCGCTGGGCTCGTTCGGTTCGCTGGGCCGGCGGCACACCGGCGTAGACCAGCGGCAACTCCACATTCTGCACTGCCGTGAGGCGCGGAAGTAGGTTGAAGGTCTGGAACACGAAACCGATCTCGCGGTTCCGGATATACGCCAGTTCGTCATCGCTCATCTTGCTGACCATCTGCCCTGCGATGTAGTAGTCTCCCCCCGACGGCGTGTCGAGCGCCCCGATCAGGTTCATGAACGTTGATTTCCCTGAACCCGAGGGCCCCATCAGGGCCACGTACTCGCCGTAGCGGATCTCAACATCGACGCCGTTGACTGCGTGAATCTGCTGGTCGCCCATCACGTACGTCTTGCGCAGGCCAAACGTGCGGATGACGATCTTGTCCTCCAGTAGTTGCTTACCTAGGTTCCCACTGGTCCGGGCTGCTGTCGCGTTCGCCATGATCCTAACCCAATCAAGGCGCATTGCCCTGCAATCTAGTTACCAGCGGGTCCGCACCACACCCCGGCAGTGCCCGCCCGGATGGACACTGGTGGGACCAAGATGCAGCGTGGCCCGTCGTCCCGGGCCGTGAACGGTAGAAGGACCGGCACCACCTCACCTCGGCGATAGTCCACGAAGTCGGTGTCGCGAGGGTGGCCGAGTTCGCCAAGACGTAAGACTTATGCGCCAGTTGCGGAGGACCTTGACAGCCTGGATGTCGACCCGACCGCGATTGATGCACGCGTCGTATCGGTCAGGACTCTGGCGAGCTTTCTGGACTGCAACGTTCGCTGCTACCCGTCGCGGCTCGGTTCGTACCTCCTGCGACCACCTTTCGTACCTCCTGCGACCACCTGAAGAGGCTGTCCACAGTTTGCTTGGCCCAGCATCTCCCCTAACATAGGAGGAGGTCCGGAAGGGAGCGAGACGCCCCGCACGGGAGCAGAATCGCCAAGTTTGCGGAACACCCTGCATCTGCCCCATCGTGATTCACAGCACAAGTCGAATATCATGTCTCGTGAATCGGCGGCACCGGCTAGGCAGCGGGGCGGAAATACGGTATGGGGAGGGATCTGACCGCACTCGGTCGGTGTACGGTCCGGCAGATGGTGGCCGAGGATCTCATGGTTGGCTACGGGTTGCGAGAACGGGTCGCACCGGTAGGCTCAAGCGGAGCAGAAGAGTAATGCCGTCCAGGAAAGCAGCAGCCGGAGGTGCGGGAAGGCCATGCAGCCTCCTAATGTTCATCGGTTCGAATACTCTTGGTGTCCGCGGAAACGATTCCATTGGGATCGAATCGGGCCGTCATGATCCAACGGTAAAGTGGTTTTCGGAACTCCGTGCGTCGATATGAGCAACAATCCAGACTCCTATGCATCGCGTATCGAATACCTGCGAAACGAGGCCGCGCATGACGGCTATGCGCTGAGTAGAGACTCAGAGATGGACTTCCAGCAGTTCGTGCGTTCCATTTCCGGTCTTCGAAAAGGCGGTTTGGTGTTGACGGACGATGGCAACATCCGGGCAATCTGGAGAGACGGGCACGGATCTCACCTCGGTTCGCAGTTTCTGGGCGGCAGGATGGTCCAGTATGTGGTCTTCAAGCGACGGGCGGACGGGCAACAGATTTCTCGTGTTGCCGGCCGCGATTCCCTTGCTGGAGTGTTACGGCAGATCGATGCCTTCGATCTGGGCTCACTGCTCTACGAATGAAGGGCGACGACCTGCCTGCTGACGATCATCTCGTCCCCTACATCAAGCCGAGCATGATTTCCGACAACGGGACTGCGGACACCTCGGATTTTCGTTCGCGTGCGAACGGACCGTACGAAGGATGACTTACGCGATTCTTGCTCAATGGCTGTTCCGAAGCGTGTCGGCCCGACTGGAGCGCGTCGCAAGCTTGCGGGATCCGAAAGGAATTTCCACCGCGACCGAAGTGGGTCGGAGACTGAGGCGTTCGGCTCCGGTGAGCGTTTCGCTCGATGATCCGTCCGATGCCCGTCGTGCCTCTCAACACATGACATGCTCCCACGAAGTTCTTCGGCATCGAAGTGTCCCAGGAGTCCAAGTACCGGGCAACCTGCGATTGCGAGTCCCCGTATCGAGAACGACTCGTCCCCTCCGTTGAGGGCCCATCGTGCTCGCGATGCACCAGCGTTTTCCGGTTGGTACGGTCGAGTCCGCCTGCGATCCTCAGTAAGCACTCAACCAGCTTCATGTCCCATGAGTTCCGCTTGCGGTGCTCGCAACTGCCGCGCTCGGCTACATCTCCGGTCCGATCCTCTTGGTCAAGTGCAGCCGAGTCGTGCCGACGCACATGCTGATCTGCTCTTCGGTCAAGGTACAGATCCTCGGCGAGAGACCGGTTCAGCGGAGCCGCAAGCGCTCCGCTGATGGGCAAGCCCCCAAGCGCAGCGGAGTGGGAGGCAGCGGGGAAGCAGCAAGGGCAGGATGGCTGGAACGTGGACCACCGACTATGCCGACGGGGCCGCCGTCGAAGCGTGCCGCTCGTGAGGCGGTTGCGGTCATTCGGCTCCGCCTTGCTGTGCGACATGCGGTGTCGGACAGCTTGATCGGGAACCAGCCGGTGCAGGCCCCGTGGACCTGTGCTCGAATACCACCACAGCAGCCTATTTGCAGGGCTGGCACCTCAGTCCAGGACGGCAGCCAGCCGAGTGCATATCGGCTGATACCATGGCGGTTTGCGGGATGCGATTTGGTCCCGGACCCTCCCGCAGCCCGCGCGTTCTGCGTTGCTGGAATCGGACCCGTTGCCCTCCGCAGCGGACATTGTCGTTGTGGGTGCCGGTATGGTGGGTCTGTGCACCGCACTCTCCTTGCGGCGGAGGGGCATCGGCAGATTGGTCGTCGTTGACCGGACATCGGTCTGCGGAGAGTCGACGGGTGCCAGTGCCGGAGGCCTCTGGCCGGCGCATGAATGCCTGTCCCTCCCGTCGCCGGATGTTGCTCGAGAGGCTCGGGACACGCATGCCCGCCTGCGCGAGGACTTCGAATGTGACTACGTCCACAGCGGGGTCTTGGAACTGGTTGACGATTCCGATCTACCAAAGGCGCTGGACCGCGTTCGGCGCACCCGGGACGCCGACTTTGCCGCCCGTCTGCTGCAGGGCGGCGAACTGGTGGATTGTGAGCCTGCGTTGCTCCATGCGGGGCCTGCGATCCACTATCCGGACGATGGCTCGATTCATCCCCTGAAGCTCGCGGCGGGCATCGTTGGGTGGTTGCGCCGGCACAGCGTACGAATCTGCCTTCACCAGCAGGTCACGGCCCTCTCGACCGAACCCCTCTCGCTCCGGACCGAGAATGCCGGCATCAGTACAGGTGCGATCGTCATCGCGGCCGGGGCATGGACCCCACTCTTGACCGAACTGCTCGGATGGAGCCCCCCGATCCGTCCCATCAGGGGCACTCTCCTTGCTACCGACCCCCTGCCTGCGAGCACGCTCCGGTCCGTGGTGATCGGTCGCCGCTACTATTACTGGCAGTTGGCTGCCGGTCCCGTGGCCGGTGGCGGTTCGGAAGAGGACATCGGCTTCCGCGAAGGCATCAGCACAGCCGTCGCAGGCGACATCCGCAGGGAATGGGCCTCACGGTTTCCGTCGCTCCGGAACGTGCGATTCACCAGTTCATGGTCCGGTTTCCGCCCATTCTGCCGGGACATGCATCCTGTCGTCGGGCGGGTACCGGGCCTCCAGGATGTCTTCGTCGCAGCCGGTCACTTCCGCAGGGGTATCCTGCTCGCTCCCCTGAGCGGGGAACTCGTCGCAAGCGAGATGCTGGACAACTGCCGCTGGGAAGTGACCGATGCGTTCCGCCCGGAGCGGTTCTCGCCGGACGGGCAGCCGCGTTCCTAGCCGGCTGCGGCGTAGCGCTCGGCAACCGACTTCCAGTCGATGACGTTATAGAACGCCGCGATGTAGTCGGGCCGTCGGTTCTGATACCGCAGGTAGTAGGCATGCTCCCAGACGTCGATGCCGAGGATCGGGGTCCGCCCTTCCATCAGGGGTGAGTCCTGGTTCGGAGTCGACTCCACGATCAGCTTGCCTCCGTCCACGCTCAACCAGGCCCAGCCACTACCGAACCGGTTGGCCGCAGCGGCAGAAAACTGGGACTGGAAGCTGGCGAAGTCACCGAACGCGGCGTTCATCGCGTCGGCCAGCGCTCCCGATGGCTCGCCGCCGCCGGACGGACTCATGATCGTCCAGAACAGGGAGTGGTTCGCATGCCCGCCTCCGTTATTGCGGACCGCTGGGTTCGCAACGGCCGCGGCATCGCTCACCAGGGCGTTGATGTCCATACCGCCTCGGGGCGTGTCGGCGACCGCCGCATTGAGCTTCGCGACGTAGGCGGCATGATGCTTGTCATGATGGATCTCCATCGTGCGGGCGTCGATATGGGGCTCGAGCGCTCCGAAGTCATAGGGCAGGTCGGGTACGGAAAATGCCATGGTGTGTTGCTCCTTGAATCTGCTGGCAGGAAGAACCTCCATGGTACCAGCCCAGGCTGGTCCGGAGTCCGGTCTCGGACCCGTGCCTCAGAACCGGTCCAGGCCCTCGGTCAGTTCGATGTAGGTACCCCACGGGTCGGTGAGGAAGGCGACGGACAGCCCCAGCCGCTCGATCCGGCGGAACGGGATGTCGAACGCGACCCCGCGGCTCTCCAGATCCCTGCATAAGCTCTCCAGGTCGTCGACCTCGAAGCCGATATGGTCGATCACGCGGCCCTTGGTCGGCTCGGTGCTGCCCTCTGACGGGGCGAACGCCAACTCGATCCCGGGAATCGTGGCCGTCTTGAATCGGCCTCGCATGCCGGGTCTGCCGCCGAAGTGCCGAACGTACCAGTCCCGCGTCGCGCCGTCGTCCTCGGTGAAGATGTGGATATGGTGAGCGACGGTACCGGTCACCTCCTTGTTCTCCATCAGTTCGACCCGAACCCCGTCCGGCCCACGGACAAAGGCGAGATGGACATCCTGATCAGGGTTGTAATGGACATCCTCGGTGGCAGTCGTCACGACATCCGTGGTGATGACCTCGTAGCCGGCGGACTTGAGCCGCTCCGCGAGTCCGTGCAGGTCCGGCACGCGGTAGCCGAGGTGATTGACCGTGCTGCCGTTGCTACCCCCGGAAGGAGTCTGGAGTCGCAGGAAGAGCAGTGCGTTCTCCAGGACGACGACATCCGATTCCCCGAACCGTCTGAACGCAGCACCGAGCATCTCGCCCCAGAACTTCCGATGGGCTTCGATGTCCGTGACGTTGAGGTGGTGATGACCGACAGCGAACGGATGATCCCGAGCGGCCTGCAACTGGGCGTCGAGCGGGGTCGCGACCGCTGTGAGGACGAGTATGGGTATGGCGAGGATGGGAGTCTTCACGCTCAGAGTCTAGCAACCCGCCCTGATCGCTTGGCCAGCCTCCGGCCATCGGAGCCCAGCGGATACCGGTCCCGACGCGTCACACCCCCCGCACAGTCACATGCCATCTGTCGGGCACCTGACACGATGCGTTCATAGCGGTCTCTGGTGGATCGTCTCACTCCGGTCATTTGCGGTACCGGAGCCGGCGAGGCTCGCAGATGGCCTTGGTCTGCTCGGCGGACCGTGAGCGTCGTCTATCGCCGCCGGTCAGGGTACGGACCGACGACATCCCTGCCATCGTGATGTGTTCGGCACAGCGGGGGTGAGGCGAGAGCGCCCATCAAATCAATGGGATAGGGGAGAGGTCCATCGCCATGCAAGGCCCACCGGCCGACGAGTTGGACGCAGCTTGGCAACGGCGCTGAGCGGGCCGGACAGCACCCGTCCGGGGTTGCGTGCGGACCGCCCGAAAAAAATCTGCGCAACCCCTTGCATTGCACGATGCAGCCTGATACTCTATTGAGAGAGCGGCGGCTCGGAGGGCCTTTTGCGCCTTCTGGCCGCCGCCGGAGCGTAAGGCTCCGGCATGAGGCTGGTCCGCTCCGGGGATTGCCAATGTCGCACAGCGGCACGGCGAGACGATCCGAAGCGGCTCCGTTCTTTGATAGATCGGTTGGACGTGCAGTACGTTTTCGTCTGATTCCGAGTGGACGTCGGATCGGCAGACTCTGTGGACTTGTCCGGTGTCAACCGGGCAAAGCACTTATCCTCGAGAGTTTGATCCCGGCTCAGAATCAACGCTGGCGGCGCGCCTAACACATGCAAGTCGAACGAGAAGACCCCTTCGGGGGTTGGACAGTGGCGAACGGGTGAGTAACACGTGGGTTACCTGCCCTCGAGTGGGGAACAACCCTGGGAAACCGGGGCTAATACCGCATACGACCCTTCGGGGTGAAAGCTTTATGCGCTCGAGGACGGGCCCGCGGTCGATTAGCTGGTTGGTGGGGTAATGGCCTACCAAGGCTCCGATCGATAGCCGGCCTGAGAGGGCACACGGCCACACTGGCACTGAGACACGGGCCAGACTCCTACGGGAGGCAGCAGTGGGGAATCTTGGACAATGGGGGAAACCCTGATCCAGCGACGCCGCGTGATCGATGAAGGCCTTCGGGTCGTAAAGATCTTTCAGCGGGGACTATGATGAAGGTACCCGCAGAAGCAGGAGCGGCTAACTACGTGCCAGCAGCCGCGGTAATACGTAGGCTCCAAGCGTTGTTCGGAATTACTGGGCGTAAAGCGAGTGTAGGCGGTCCGCCAAGTCGATTGTGAAATCTCCCGGCTCAACTGGGAGGGTGCGGTCGATACTGGCGGGCTAGAGTACGGAAGAGGAAGGTAGAATTCCTGGTGTAGCGGTGGAATGCGTAGATATCAGGAGGAATGCCGGTGGTGAAGACGGCCTTCTGGACCGTAACTGACGCTGAGACTCGAAAGCGTGGGTAGCAAACAGGATTAGATACCCTGGTAGTCCACGCCCTAAACGATGCATACTTGGTGTGGGCTCTTCACTGGGTCCGTGCCGTAGCTAACGCGTTAAGTATGCCGCCTGGGGAGTACGGTCGCAAGGCTGAAACTCAAAGGAATTGACGGGGGCCCGCACAAGCGGTGGAGCATGTGGTTTAATTCGACGCAACGCGAGGAACCTTACCTGGGCTTGAACCGCAGCGGACCGCCCTAGAAACAGGGCTTTCCCTTCGGGGGCCGCTGTAGAGGTGCTGCATGGCTGTCGTCAGCTCGTGTCGTGAGATGTTGGGTTAAGTCCCGCAACGAGCGCAACCCTCGTCCTGTGTTGCCATTTATGGGACTCGCAGGAGACCGCCAGCGACAAGCTGGAGGAAGGTGGGGACGACGTCAAGTCATCATGGCCTTTATGTCCAGGGCTACACACGTGCTACAATGGATGGTACAACGGGTTGCCAAGTCGCGAGACGGAGCTAATCCCCCAAAGCCATCCCTAGTTCGGATTGCAGGCTGCAACTCGCCTGCATGAAGCTGGAATCGCTAGTAATGGCGCATCAGAACGGCGCCGTGAATACGTTCCCGGGCCTTGTACACACCGCCCGTCACATCACGAAAGTGGATTGTACTAGAAATCCGTGCGCTAACCTTCGGGAGGCAGCGGCTGACGGTATGATTCATGATTGGGGTGAAGTCGTAACAAGGTAGCCGTAGGAGAACCTGCGGCTGGATCACCTCCTTTCTAAGAGAGACTGAACCGACAGTCCTTCGGCCGTTCGCGGCCCTGTCAGTGGCATTCGGTTCCAGCCGTCCGGCACTCTCTTGTTCGGAATCGGCAGACATACTGGTGGCCGTCGGCGTAGCCGTCGGCTCACGTCCAACCAGCCTCGGCTCGGACCAATCCTGCGTCCGGGGCTGTAGCTCAGCTGGGAGAGCGCCTGATTTGCATTCAGGAGGTCGTCGGTTCGACTCCGATCAGCTCCACCACGCAGCGCCACGAACGGCGTCGCGCCGAGGGGCGTGTAGCTCAGTTGGTTAGAGCGCATCCCTGATAAGGATGAGGTCGCTGGTTCAAATCCAGCCACGCCCACCACCACGGTTCGCTGGTGGCGATGCGGAGTCTCGGCTCCGCTTCGCCACCAGGGATGCCGCGCCAAGCGGGATTCCATCTTTGACAATCGAATAGCGAAGGTCATAGGCAATCGCCGGACGCATCCGGCACGCCACGACGGTGTGCCCGATGCGGTCCGAGTAGCGCTGCCTGTCGCCACTGCCGACCCGCGTGAGCGGGGCGGGAACTGGCTCCGGGCAAGTCTTACGATCAAGCTACTAAGGGCGTACGGGGGATGCCTAGGCGAGAGCAGGCGATGAAGGACGTGGCTAACTGCGAAAAGCCTCGGCGAGCTGTAAGCAAGCTTTGAACCGGGGATGTCCGAATGGGGAAACCTGGCGGGAGTCAACTCCCGTCGCCGCCGGTTGAATCCATAGACCGGCGGGGCGAACCCGGGGAAGTGAACCATCTCAGTACCCGGAGGAAAAGAAAATAATCATGATTCCGCTAGTAGCGGCGAGCGAACGCGGAACAGCCCAAACCGGGCGACCCTCACGGGAAGCCCGGGGTTGTAGGACCTCACAACGGGACCGACGAACCTAGCCGAACGGTTTGGAAAAACCGGCCGGAGAAAGTGACAGCCTTGTAGGCGAAAGGGAAATCGGCCCAGAGGGATCCTGAGTACCGCGGGACACGGGAAATCCTGTGGGAATCTGCCGGGACCATCCGGTAAGGCTAAATACTCGCTCTCGACCGATAGTGAACCAGTACCGTGAGGGAAAGGTGAAAAGTACCCCTGCTAGGGGAGTTAAAAGTACCTGAAACCGTATGCCTACAAGCAGTGGGAGGGCGGTTGATCATGCCTACGGGCTCGGTCAATGCCTGACCGCGTGCCTTTTGCTTAATGAGCTGGCTAGTTAATCTCAGTGGCAAGGTTAAGAGCAATCGAGCCGCAGCGAAAGCGAGTCTGAACAGGGCGCGAAGTCGCTGGGATTAGACGCGAAGCGGGATGATCTACCCTTGGTCAGGGTGAAATTTGTGTAACAGCAAATGGAGGCCCGAACCAGTGTCGGTTGAAAACGGCTTGGATGAACTGAGGGTAGGGGTGAAAGGCTAATCAAATTCCGTGATAGCTCGTTCTCTCCGAAATAGCTTTAGGGCTAGCCTCGTGCAAACGCGGCGGTGGTAGGCCTCTGGATGGACTAGGGGGTTTCACAACTTACCGAATCCAACTAAAGTACGAATGCCGTCGACGAACCAGCACGGGAGTCAGACTGCGGGGGCTAAGCTTCGTAGTCGAGAGGAAAACAGTCCAGACCGCCGGCTAAGGTCCCCAAGCTACGCTTAGTGGGTAAGGAAGTCGAGTCGCATTGACAGCCAGGAGGTTGGCTTAGAAGCAGCCATCCTTTAAAGAAAGCGTAACAGCTCACTGGTCAAGCGCCTTGGCGCCGAAAATTCAACGGGGCTCAAGCGTAGCACCGAAGCCGCGGATTCCCGGCCTGCTTGCAGGTCGGGAATGGTAGGAGAGCGTTCCTGTCGCCTCGAAGCGGAACCGAAAGGTTCCGTGGAGCGTCAGGAAGTGACTCTGCCAGCATTAGTAGCGAGAAGCCAGGTGAGAACCCTGGCCGCCGAAAGTCTAAGGTTTCCCGGGGAAGGTTAATCCGCCCGGGGTTAGTCGGGTCCTAAGGTCAGGCCGAAAGGCGTAGCCGATGGACACGCGGTTAATATTCCGCGACCGCCTTGTCATCGTTATCACGATGGGGTGACGCAGGAAGTGAAGCAGGAAGGGTGATGGAAATCCCTTTTGGTCGTCGCAAGGTGCCCGGGCCGGCAAATCCACCCGGGAACACACCGAGGGCGAACGCGAGGCCGCACGGCCACAAAGCTGCGTAGCTACACTGCCAGGAAAAACCTCTAAGGAGACGGCAAGGCGCCCGTACCGTAAACGGACACACGTAGACGAGATGAGTATTCTCAGGCGCTCGGGTGATTGGTTGTTCAGGAACTCGGCAAAATGGCTCCGTAACTTCGGGAGAAGGAGTGCCCCTGCGAGGGGGCCGCAGTGAAATGGCTCAGGCGACTGTTTAACAAAAACACAGGTCTCTGCAAAGTCGAAAACGACGTATAGGGGCTGACGCCTGCCCGGTGCCGGAAGGTTAAGAGGAGGGGTTAGCTTCGGCGAAGCCCTGATTCGAAGCCCCGGTGAACGGCGGCCGTAACTATAACGGTCCTAAGGTAGCGAAATTCCTTGTCGGGTAAGTTCCGACCTGCACGAATGGCGTAACGATCTGAGCACTGTCTTAACAACCAGCCCGGCGAAGTTGTGGTACCGGTGAAGACGCCGGTTACCCGCCAAAGGACGGAAAGACCCCGTGCACCTTTACTACAGCTTAACAGTGATTCATGGCACAGCTTGCGCAGGATAGGTGGGAGGCTTTGAAGCCGGGCTCTCGGGCTCGGTGGAGCCACCCTTGAGATACCACCCTGGTTATGTTGTGGATCTAACCTAGGACCGTGAATCCGGTCCAGGGACACTGTTTGGTGGGTAGTTTGACTGGGGCGGTCGCCTCCCAAAATGTAACGGAGGCGCGCAAAGCTCGGCTCAGGCTGTTTGGAAATCAGCCACAGAGCGCAATGGTATAAGCCGGGTTGACTGCGAGACTGACAAGTCGAGCAGGTGCGAAAGCAGGTCATAGTGATCCGGCGGTTCCGCATGGAAGGGCCGTCGCTCAACGGATAAAAGGTACGCCGGGGATAACAGGCTGATCTGGGCCAAGAGTTCATATCGACGCCCGGGTTTGGCACCTCGATGTCGGCTCATCGCATCCTGGGGGTGAAGAAGCTCCCAAGGGTTAGGCTGTTCGCCTATTAAAGCGGTACGCGAGCTGGGTTCAGAACGTCGCGAGACAGTTCGGTCCTTATCCTTGGTGGGCGTAGGAAACTTGAGGGAGGCTGCCTTTAGTACGAGAGGACCGAGGCGGATGAACCTCTTGTGATCCAGTTGTCACGCCAGTGGCATAGCTGGGTAGCGAAGTTCAGACGGGATAAGCGCTGAAAGCATATAAGCGCGAAACCCTACCCGAGACAAGGTTTCCCTGAAGGGCACTTGAAGACGACAAGTTTGATAGGACGGATGTGCAAGTGTGGCAACATGCGAGCTAACCGTTACTAATCGCCCGTTCGGCTTGATCGTGAGGCTTGCCCCGAGCGAGTCCCCGCAGCAGGGGATCGGCTCGGAGCATCGGACTTGGCGATTGCCAGACCTTCGACATTCGATTCTGCGCCCCCGAGCGGGGCGCATCCCGGGCGGGCAAGCGGCCTGGGACCTTTTCGGGTGGCTATAGCGAGGAGGCCACACCCGTTCTCATCCCGAACACGGCAGTTAAGCTCCTCAGCCCCGATGGTACTGCGCTGGCAACGGCGTGGGAGAGTAGGACGCTGCCCGATCTATTTCGCCGGGGGCGATCCGGGAATCGCCCCCGGATTCCTCGCGTTCCTGCCGGTGCATCCGGCTACCAGTCACTGACCGACTCGGTCGGAATGGCCTGGTCGACGAGCATCACCGGAATGCCGTCGTCGATCCGGTAGACGGTGAGCCCGTCGGTCGTGACGAGCCCTTCCTCGAGTGGCCTGACGACCGCCGAGCCGTCCGCATGACGGACGGTCCCGGCCTTGATGGCCGCGTTGAGCCGTGCGAGCCGGTCGGGGTCGATTTCCTCGACCGGTGTTCTTGAGGTGGGGCAGCACAAGATGCGCAGCAGTTCTGGACTGATCGGCACTCCGCGTTGTTTCCTTCCGGCGGGTCTCTCGCCGTTGCTCGTTCCAGCATAGCCTCTGCGGCCCCCCGGACCGGTATCGGATTGACATGCAGCGGCCGCTTGGCTATAGTTAGCAGGCTTCGAGTCATTACCGCCAGCGGTTCCTGTCCGGACTGTCCTGGTGGCTCGCTGGGCGGTCTTGGGGACCAGCAGGGGCACCGGCGAGCCTGTCGCCACGCTGGCAGACGTCGGCTTGGGGCCGTGGGGATCAGCAATGCCACGAGATGCCGACATGGACCGATACCAAGACGGCGAGGCCGAACCGGCGGAATCCGCCGCCACGACCGGTGACGCGGATGCGGCTCTCGCGCCCGAATCCGACACGGCCGGCGAACCCGATCATCACCGTCCGGAACCGGACGGGGTGACAGACCTCGAAATGCCCCCGCTGCCGAATGTGCCGGATGTGGTGGTTCCCTCCCAACCGCGACCGGAGCCCGAGACCGGGCCTTCGTTGAGCCCGCCGCTGCCCAGTGTGCCCCACCCCCTCCCCGAGGAACCGTTAACAGCGGCTCCCGCCTCGGCGTCGCCCCCTTCCGGAACCGCGGGCGAGCCGCCAACCGGGAAGGATGAGGCGCCTGCGGCCACGACGGGGCAGGAGTCGGCCCCTCCGGGCGGTCGTGAGCCCGGCCTTCCGATTCCCGGTCTTCCCGATCCGAATGCTCCGGACGACGATTCCGGCGACGAGGCGTTCGAGATCTCCGACCTGGATGACCTGGTGAAGGCCGAGCCTGCGGACGCGCGCCGCGTTGCTGCGGGTAGCCGCTGCACAGGCACCATCGTCGCGGTCAACGACTCGGGGGTGATCGTGTCGTTCGGGATGAAGGTCGAAGGCCATGTCCCGATCGAGGAATTCCGCGATGCGAACGGCAACGTGAGCGCCGAGGTGGGCCAGGAGATCGACGTCCTTGTCGAGCGCCTGGGCCTGCCGGGCGAATACGCGGTGCTGTCGGTCCGGCGGGCGCGGGAGATGACGGTCTGGACCCGGATCGAAGCCGCGCACGCGAACCACGAACCCGTACAGGCAACGGTCGTCGAGCGCATCCGGGGCGGGCTGCGGGTCGACATCGGCGTGAGCGGCTTCCTTCCGGGCTCACAGATCGATACCCGGCCGGTGCGGAACCTCGACGAGTGGGTCGGCCAGAGTTTCGAGGTCATCGTGCTGGAGTGCAACCGTCGGCGCTCCAATGTGGTCGTCTCGCGCCGTGAACTGATCAAGGTGGCGAGGGAAGCGCAACTCGCCGCCACGCTGGAACAGCTCCAGGTCGGCGAACCCGCCACGGGCGTTGTCAAGAACATCACCACCTATGGCGTCTTCGTCGATCTCGGCGGGATCGACGGGCTGATCAAGATGACCGAGCTCTCGCATGGTCGCGTCGAGAATCCGGCGGACCTGTTCGAACCCGGTCAGGAGGTGACCGCGATGGTCCTGCGGGTCGATTCGGAGCGCGGACGTGTGGCTCTCAGCCTGCGCGCCATGCGGCCGGATCCGTGGGCGACGATCGAGGAGCGGTACAAGCCCGGTGACCGCCTGCAGGGACGGGTCAGCAGCGTGACGGACTATGGCGCGTTCGTGGAGCTTGAGTCCGGTGTGGAGGGGTTGATTCACATCAGCGAGATCGAATGGTCGCAGCGGCCGAAACATCCTTCCAAGACCTTCACCCCGGGTGCAGAGACCGAGGTGGTCGTCCTTGATGTCAAGCCGGCCGAACGCCGGATCTCGCTCAGCTTCCGACAGCTCGTGCCGGACCCGTGGGACAGTTATGCGGCCGGCCTCGAGCCGGGCACGGTCGTGGAGGGCATTGTCCGGCGGATCGTCGATTTCGGGATGTTCGTGGAGATCACGGAAGGGCTCGAAGGACTGGTTCACGTGTCCGACCTCGCTTGGGACACCCGCTCCAGGAATCCGCACGACTTCGCCAAGAAGGGCCAGAAGATCAATACGGTGATTCTGAACGTCGATGTCGAGAACCGGCGAATCTCGTTGGGTGTGAAACAGCTGGAACCGGACAGCTGGGACACGTTTCTGTCCCAGGCGGCCGTGGGCGATACCATCGCCGGCCTCGTCCGTCGACTCGTCAAGTTCGGGGCGTTCGTGGAACTGGCGCCCGGAGTCGAGGGCCTCTGCCACCGGTCACAGGGCCCGCGTGGCGGCGCCGGTCTGCTGGCAGGCCAGCGCTATCACTTCGAGATCATCGAGGTCAACGAACGATCCCGACGGATCGGCCTGCGCTGCGAGAGTGCCGATCCCCTCGACGATGATCCTGCCGCTGGTCTCGCCCCGGAGTCCGTCGAACGCCAACCGGACCCCGCTGATAGCATATAATGGTGTTTCAAGGAGCTTGCCAAGTACCTTCATGACAAAAGCAGATCTAGTCGAGCAGGTCGCTCAAGACGTAGTCGTTACGCGGAAGGAGGCCGGGGAGGTCGTCGATGCAGCATTGACGAGCATCCTGGAAGCCTTGCGACGTGGCGAGAAGGTTGAAATCCGCGGTTTCGGGACGTTTCGGACCCGGACGCGGAATGCCCGTACGGGCCGCAACCCGCGATCCGGAGACCGCGTGGAAGTTCCCGCGAAGACGGTCCCGTACTTCAAGCCCAGCAAGCAGTTGCTGGAAGCGGTGTCGGCCGCGAATCAGACCGACGGGTAACGGGGACCGGCCGCCCGCGGCGGGCCGTCGATGGACTACATCTGGACGCCGTGGCGGTACGGTTACGTCACGGGTGCGGATGCTGTCGACGGCGAACCTGCGGAGTGTGCCTTCTGCAGGATGCTCGCCCCCGACATGACCGACCGGGACGCATTGATCGTCCATCGGGGTGATCGGAACTTCATCGTGCTGAACCGCTATCCGTATACCAGCGGCCACATGCTGGTGGTTCCATACCGGCATGTCGGCACACTGGCCGAGCTTCCCGTTGAGACGGTCATCGAGATGATGGTGCTCACGAGGCGTCTTGAGGCGCTCCTGCGACAACTGTATCGGCCGGACGGTCTCAACATCGGCATGAACCTCGGGCGGGCGGCCGGTGCCGGTGTGGCCGACCATGTTCACATGCATGTCCTGCCGCGCTGGATTGCCGATTCGAATTTCGCCACGGTGGTCGGCGAGACGCGGGTGCTGCCCGAATCCCTCGAAGTGACGTGGGAGCGCGCCAGGGCCGCTTTCGAGCCCGGGTCCGCCTGACCGGGGGTCCGGCCAGGATGCACTGCCGGACTGTATAATCCGCCCTATGGAGGGATACAGCGCGTTTCTGCTCCGGGCGGCGCTCCTGCTGTACTCGCTTGGTCTGCTGGACTCCCTCTACAGTGTGGTCAAGCAGCGCCACAAGCTCTTCAAGCCCGCCCTGTACGCGTTTCTGCTGGGTGCGGTGCTGCACGGTGCGTCGCTGGTGGTCTCGAGTATCGACCAGGGCCGTTTTCCCGTCCAGACTCTGCAGCAGATGTCGTCCCTCGCTTCGTTCTTCATGACGGCGGCCTTTCTCGTGGCGTTCACGCGCTTCAAGTACGAGAGCCTTGCGGTGTTCGTCTTTCCCGTGGTGTTCCTGCTCGCGTTGGCCGGTGCCCTGGGCGGGACGGCTCCCGATGCGTCCCGTCCGATGCTGCAGTGGTGGATATCGATCCACGCCGCCCTGTTCCTGCTCGGCTATGCCGCCCTGTTTCTCACCTGTGTGGCGGGCGTCATGTATCTGATCCAGGAGCGCGAACTCAAGTCCAAGCGTCCGAGGGCGTTCTATTACCGTCTGCCGCCCCTTGGCAAGCTCGACCAGATCGGATACCAAGCCCTGGCGGCCGCTTTCGTGTCCGTGACTCTCGGACTGATTGCCGCTTCCGTATGGGCGTTCGCCAAGTGGGGGCCGAACTGGGTCGTCGATCCGACAATCGCCCTGGCGTTCGTGACCTGGGGGATCTGCTTCGCGATGGTGCTGGGACGGCTGGCCGTGGGGTGGCGGGGGCGACGGGGGGCCTACTTCTCGATCGTCGGATTCGGGTTCGCCGCCCTGACCTGGGTCGTGAACAGCGGCGCCCACACGTTCATGGGCCAATGACACTTCAACTGGTCGGGATGAGCCACAGGACCGCACCGGTGGAGGTGCGCGAACGATTGGCCCTGTCCGACGAAGCGGCAGGGGACCTTGCCCAGCAGCTCGCCCGCGCACGATCGCTGGAGGAAGCGCTCGTGCTCTCGACCTGCAACCGGGTCGAGTTCCTGGCCAGGGGTGAGCGGGACGCATTGCGCAACGAGGTGTTCCGTTGCATGGCAGCGTCCTGGGACGGTATCGAGATCGATGCGGACGCCTTCTACAGCTATCACGATCGGGAGGCCGTGCGGCACATGTTCCGCGTTGCGGCGAGTCTCGATTCGATGGTCGTGGGCGAGCCCCAGATCCTCGGTCAGGTCAAGGAAGCCTACCAGCGGGCGCGAGACGGCGGGACCTTGGGTGGATCGCTGGATCTTCTGCTGTCACACGCGATCCGAGTTGCCCGGCGAGTGCGCAACGAGACCGAGATCGGCAGGATGGCCGTGTCGGTCAGCTTCGTCGCCGTGGAACTCGCGCGGAAGATCTTCGGCGACCTCGATGGCCTTTCCGTACTGCTCGTCGGGGCGGGTGAAATGGCGGAGGCGGCTGCGCGCCACCTCAAGAGCGCCGGAGCGTCGCAGTTGCATGTCGCCAATCGCACACTGGCGAACGCCGAGCGCCTCGCCGAGAGATTCGGCGCGGAAGCGCTGCCCTTCGACCGCATTCTCGAACTGCTCCAGCGGGTCGACATCGTGATCGCCTCCACCGGAGCCCCCGGCTACATTCTGTCGCGCCGCACGGCGGAAGGCGTCATCGCCGCCCGCCGGAACCGGCCGATCTTCCTGGTCGACATCGCCGTGCCGCGCAACATCGATCCCGGGATCAATGCGGTCGACAACATGTTCGTGTACGACATCGACGATCTCCAGCAGGTCGCAGCCGCGAACCTGAAGCAGCGGCACAACGAGGCGGCGGCGGCCGAGCGGATCGTCGACGAGGAGGTCGACAAGGTCCTGCGGCGGATGCTCGCGAACGATGCCGCCCCGGCAATCGTCTCGTTGAACGAGCATCTTGAATCGATCCGCCGGGGCCAGCTGGACCGCTACGAATCCAGGCTGCGGGGTCTGACCGAGGATCAGCGGGCCGCCGTGGAAGCGCTGACGCGGGGCATTGTCAACAAGATCGCCCACCATCCGATTCGCGCAGCGAAGCGCAGTGTGTCCGATCCCCGAGCGCTCACCTCCATCGAGGATATCCGCCGGATCTTCGGACTGGACTAGGTACCCACGTGGCGACGCTGACCATCGGGACCCGCGGCTCGAAGCTCGCGCTCACGCAGGCTCGCTGGGTGGCGGAACGCCTGCGGGGACACGTCCACCGTGTCCGGATTCGGGTGATCAGGACGACCGGGGACCGCATCGGAGCCGTGCCGCTGGCGGCGCTCGGATCGCAGCAGGGCGTCAAGGGGGTCTTCACGAAGGAGATCGAGGAAGCCCTCCTGGCTGGCGGGATCGATTGCGCGGTGCACAGCCTGAAGGACCTGCCGACGGACCTGGACGTGCGACTGAGTCTGGGATGCGTTCCCGGTCGGGCTGATCCCAGGGACGCCCTCGTGGGCCGGAGGCTGGCGGATCTGCGGCCCGGCGATCGCGTCGGCACGGGCTCGCTCCGCCGGGCTGCCCAGCTTCGCCTGCTTCGACCGGACGTGGTGGTGGCCGAGATCCGGGGCAACGTCGACACCCGGCTCGGCAAGCTCCGGGCCGGCGCATACGACGCCATTCTTCTGGCGGCGGCCGGTCTCGAGCGGCTGGGTCTGCGGTCGGAGATCGCCGAGTGCCTGGACACCGACACCATGATCCCGGCGATCGGGCAGGGTGCGCTCGGCATCGAGATCCGAACCGGCGACGAGCAGTCGCTGGAGTGCCTGCGGCCGCTGCACGATGCGAAAGTGGAGGCCGAGGTGGGGGCCGAGCGCTCGCTGCTGCGTGCTCTGGGGGGCGGCTGCGAGATTCCGATCGGGGCTCACGCCACAATGCTTGACGGGCACCTCCGGATGGTCGCTGGAGCGGCCTCTGCAGCCGGCGGGATGGTCCGCGTTTCGGGCCACGCGCAGGCTCCGGACGCCGCGTCTCTGGCCGCGAGTCTTGCGGACGAACTGCTGGAGGCGGGGGCGGACCTCGGTTCGACCGCTCCCTGATGACCCTGTTTCTCAGGCGGCCCGGGCCAGACTCTCCCGGAAGTAAAGACTCACGGCCTCGATTGCTTCCGCTGTCGAGGATGCCTGATGGACGCTGCTGCGCAGTCGGGATCCGTTGGGGATGCCGCGGCTGAAGTAGGTGGCGAACTGCTTCATCTTGCCCAGCGGATGGCCGGATATCTTGCCGGCATCTGTCTCCAGCATCCGGTAGTAGTCCAGCAGGAGCTGGTAGCGCTGGAGTTCCGTCGGTTGCTCGTAGGAGCCGGTTGCAAGGTACTGCTGGATCTGCCGGAATATCCACGGATTACTGGATGCGGCGCGCCCGATCATCACTCCGTCGCAGCCCGTGTGCCGGAACATCCGGACACAGTCCTCGGGCGTGAAGACATCGCCGTTGCCGACGACCGGGATGCTGACGGCCTGCTTCAGTTCGGCGATGCGGTCCCAGTCTGCGCGGCCGGCGTAGCCCTGCTGACGCGTGCGGCCATGGAGCGAGACCCCCTGCAGGCCGCAGTCCTCGGCCAGCCGCCCCATCTGCCCCACCACGATCGAGCCGTCGTCCCATCCCGTGCGGAACTTGCACGTAAAGGGAATCGAGACCGCTGCCCGGACAGCCGTGAGAATGCGCTCGACCGCGGGCAGGTCGCGCAACAGGCCCGAGCCACCGTTGCATTTGACGACCTTCTTCACGGGACAGCCGAAGTTCATGTCCACGCCGTCGAATCCCAGGTCCTCGACCTTGCGCGCGGCGTCGGCCAGAACATCCGGGTCCGCACCGAACAGCTGGGCGACGATCGGGTGCTCGTCGGGTTCGTAGTGCAGGTAGTTGAACGGCGTGCGACGTGGCTTGCCCTGCGTCCTTGCATGGTTGGCGACGATCCCGTGCGAGCTTGTGAACTCGGTCATGATCAGCCCGCACCCGGAAAGCTGCCGGATGACGCGCCGAAAGACCGTGTCGGTGACACCGGCCATCGGCGCGAGCACCACGGCGGGCTCGATCCGCAGGGCCCCGAAACGCAACTCTCGCGGAATGTCCACTTCCTGCATTCTACCGGCAAGCCCGCCGGGCGTGTCTCGGGTTGCGATCATGAGGGACCGTACCGCGGGTGGGTGTCTCAGGTGTTCGACAGGTCCTCGAGACTGCGCGGCCAGTCCGAACGCAGCAGTCGGGACAGCGCGCGGTCGGCCAGCAGGCGCCCGCCTGTCTGGCAGGGTGCGCAGTAGTTCGTTTCGTTGGATGCGTAACGGATGCGCTGCACGGGTGCTCCGCAGTCCGGACACGGCTGTCCGTAGCGGCCATGGACGGCCATGCCGACGCGGAAGGCCGTCACCTTGTCGGGAAACCTGCCGGCGCATTCCGAGCGCAGCCGTTGGGTCCATTCGGAGAGCACGGTGCGGACTGCTCGGAAGAGCCGCTCCACCTCCTGCACGTCCAGCCGCTGCGTCAGTGCGACGGGCGAGATCCGGGCCCGATGCAGGATTTCGTCCGAATACGCATTGCCGATTCCGCTGCAGACGCTGGGGTCCGTGAGGGCGCGCTTGACGGTTCTGTTCCGAGCGCGGACCGCTGCGCCGAACTGCTCCACCGAACTCTCCAGAACCTCCAGACCGCCACGATGAAGGGTGCCGAGGGCGGCCTTGCCTCGCACCACGTGGAGAGCGGCCCGCTTCCTGGAGCCCGCTTCGGTGAGGAGCAGCGTGCCGTTCGGAAAATCGAACGCCGCGAGGCCCCGACGGCCCGGGTGTTTGGCTCCGGGCGACCGCCAGTGCAGGCGGCCCGCGATCATCAGATGCAGCACGAGCCAGAGGTCGTCCTCGAGGCCGATCCCGATCCGCTTGCCGAGCCGGCGAAAGCCGGTCACGTCCCGCCCGAGACAGGCGTCGAGTGGAGGTTCCACGGTCCGCAGGAGCAGGGGGCCGGCGATCCGGACGCCTCGCAGCGGCTGTCCGAGCAGCCTGCTCCGAAGGGCCTCGACGTAGACGACGATATCCGGGAGATCGGGCATCAAGGCGTCCTCAGCACGCTGCCGATGACGGCTGCACGGACTCCCGGTTCACGGAAGCGGCCGGAACGGGAAGACGAACGGACACAGCAGGGCTCCGAGTGCGGCGAGCAGGATCGTGAGCGGCACTCCCACCCGGGAGAAGTCGAGGAACCTGTACCCGCCGGGACCGTAGACCATGAGGTTGGTCTGGTACGAGACCGGGGAGGCGAAGCTCATCCCGCAGCCCAGGATCAGGCTGAAGGCGAAGGGTTCGAGATGCAGGTTCAGTTCGTCGGCCGTCGCCTTGGCGACGGGGAACATCAGGGCGGCGGCCCCGTTCTTGTGGATCAGTTGCGAGAAACCCGATGCGGTCAGGATCATCATGAAGAGCGTTCCGCGATTGCCGGCACCGATGGCGCGCACCGCGTCGAGCAGGGAGGTCGCGATTGCGGCCGCCGCGCCGGTCTGCTCCAGTGCGGCACCCATGCCGATCGCGGCCGCGATCGTGACAACGACGGAAATCGAGATGTCGGCCAGAGCCCTGCTGGCGGTGATGCAGCCGAGGCCGATCATCAGCAGGGCGGTGGTCAGGCAGACGATGGCCGGCTCCCAGGGGCCGACGCTCAGACCGGCGATCAGCAGGCAGAAGACCGCCGCCGACCGACCGAGCCGGTTGTGCCGCGGCGGCACGAATTCCGGAACGGTTGACACCAGGTAGAAGTGCGGGGAACTACGGAAGGCGCGTGCGAAGCCCCTGGGAGCCTCGAGAAGCAGCGTGTCACCGGGCTCCAGCCGAATGTCCCCGACGCTCTGCCGCAACGTGATCTGGCTGCGACGGACAGCCACGACCGCAGCCCCGAAGAGCGAGCGGAACCGCGATTCCCTGACGGTGGTTCCCGCCAGGGGCGAGCCGGCCGCGACAACCGCCTCGACCAGTTCCCGATTGCCCGGATCCGTCACCGTTCCGGACGTTTCCCGTTCGGGCGGGGCCAGTCCACGGACCCGCTGCAGTTCGATGACGGCGTCCGGATTTCCCGTGAAGCCGAGGATGTCGCCAGCCTCGAGCCGGGTGTCGGGTGGCAGGAACGGCAGTCGCCTCCCCTCCCGTTCGATCCCGTACAGGTGCAGTCCAGGGCGTTGCCGCAGGCCGGACGACGCGAGGGTCGCACCCGCGAGCCGCGAGCCCTTGCGCAGGTGCATCTGCACGGTGTACTGCGGCGCATCGACCGGGGCGGCTTCCGGGGGGTGGAGCCGGTCGGGCAGCAGGAAGCTGGACGTCAACAGGAGGTAACAGATGCCGACCGCGGCCATCGGCAGGCCCAGCATGGCCGGACCCCAGAACTCCAGCGAGCGGTTCAGGGGTGGCAGGTCTGCCATGCTGAGGTAGTCGATGTACAGACCCATCACGATGAGATTGGAGGCGGTTCCGATCACGGTCAGCTGGCCACCCAGCAACGACGAGAAGCTGAGGGGTATCAGCAGCCGGGACGGGCTGATGCGGATGCGATCCGCCCAATCCCGCACGATCGGCAGGTACATCGCGACGACGGGAGTATTGTTGATGAAGCCGGACAGCAGGGCCACTGGCAGCATGAGACGGAGTTGGGCGGCTCTGACGGAGTTGGGCCGGCCCAGCAGGTACCGCGCGGCTGTGAGTGTCGCCCCGGTTTCGCGCAGGCCGGCAGCCACCACGAACAGTGCCGCGATCGAGATGACGGCCGGATGCGAGAAGCCCGAGAGGGCGGCGGCGGGGCTCACGGTGCCGACCAGGAGCAGGAGCGTCAGGCCGGCGATCATGGCCACCTCGACAGCGACCCGCGTCGTCGCAAGCGTTGCGACGACTCCGGCGATGATGCCAAGGGAGATCAGTCCATCTGCCGACACGGTAGCGACTGTCAGAATACCGGACAATTCCCCCTCCCGCACCATGCAGGGTGCGGGCCGATTCCTGCACGGGGTCGCTCTCGCCACGCTCTTCGCAGCAGCCTTGGCCGCCCAGCCCGCCGGATTCAACTATGACGAGGCCAAGGTCCCGTCGTTCGAACTGCCGGAAATCCTGCGGAAGGCCAGCGGCGCACCGGTGACGACGGCCGCGGAGTGGTCCGTCCGACGGGCCGACCTGCTCCGCCTGTTCGAGGAGCAGGTCTACGGTGCGGCTCCGGGGAGGCCGTCCGGCATGCGGTTCCGTGTCGTGGAGCAGGCGGACGGCGTGCTCGGCGGCCGGGCTCGCCGCAAGCAGGTGCTGGTCGAGTTCACCGGCAGCGGCCAGGGGCCCAGCATGGAGATCCTGCTGTACCTGCCCATGGTCCGCAATGGACCCGTTCCCGTATTCGCGGGGCTCAATTTCGGTGGCAATCACACGGTGCATCCCGACCCGGCGATCCATCTCTCGGACCGCTGGATGCGGGAGGGTTCGGGTGTCGTGGAGCATCGCGCCACGGAGGATACGCGTGGCCGGAGCGCGAGCCGCTGGCAAGTCGAGAGGATTCTGGATCGCGGATACGGGCTGGCGACGGCCTACTGCGGCGATCTGGACCCTGATCACGACGACGGTTTCCGCGATGGTGTGCACGTGCTGGACCCGCCGGATTCACCGTCGGACTGGGGGTCGATCTCGGCGTGGGCCTGGGGCCTGAGCCGTCTGCTGGACTACCTGGAGGCCGATCCCGACGCCGACGGCAACCGAGTGGCCGTCATGGGGCACTCGCGGCTCGGCAAGACGGCGTTGTGGGCGGGTGCGAGGGACGCCCGGTTCGCGATGGTGATCTCCAACAACTCCGGCTGTGGCGGCGCGGCCCTGAGCCGCAGGCGGTTCGGCGAGACCGTCGAGAGAATCAACACGAGGTTTCCTCACTGGTTCGCCGACAACTTCAAGGACTATAACGGTCGGGAGAACGACCTTCCCGTGGACCAGCACATGCTGCTCGCCCTGGTGGCTCCGCGCCCTCTCTACGTGGCGAGCGCGGAGGAGGATCTGTGGGCCGATCCCAGGGGCGAGTTCCTGTCGGCGGTGCATGCGAGCGCAGTCTACGAACTGCTCGGCGCGGACGGGCTGCGCACCGCCCGGCAACCTCCGGTCGGCCAACCCGTCATGCAGACCGTCGGTTATCACATCCGCACCGGGAAGCACGATGTCACCGCCTACGACTGGGAGCGTTACCTGGACTTCGCGGACATGCACCTGCAGGACGACTGATCCGTGGAGCGCGGCCGCTCCGCGGCCGGTTCGGAGTGCAACCGAGTCTTCTCCGATGCGCACATGAGCCTGAAGGAGGCCGAGAGGAGGAAGTCACTCCGCGCCCGCGCCTGCGTGTCCAACTGAGTGAAATCGATCCCCCCTGAGATAGCTGGCAACGACTGCAGCTTCTCGTAGCGGATGAGCAGGTCCTGCTGCCGGTAGCGCTTGACGGCGCATCCCGATCCTCGCCCGGGAAGTAGCACGGACGATGGTCGTTCAGGTAGGGAGAGAGCACCTCGCGGCGGGACCGGTCCAGCCGCTCGGCGTAGCGGCCCGGGATGTGCCCGTAGCTCAGATGCTGGCGTACCACCGTGCCGTTCCTGCTCTCCACCAGCGCCACAACACGATGGTTGATCGACTCCGATCCGTTGTCTGCATGCAGCCCGCAGATGCGGAACGGGAATGTCTCTCCAGCACGCGCTCCCGTAGCGGCGGCAGATGCCGATCCGCAATCCGCTCCACATTGTCACGGACCGGAACTGCGTGACCTCGTTCTCCATGTTGATGGGATAGACTCCCTTGACCTTGCCGCGATCTCCCTGGTGCGTCGCATCGCCCCGCAGACAGTCCTGCCGACCTTCCGGTCGCGAGGATCGGCGCTCCGCCGGAAGTTGTACAGATGCCCGTTGGAGAGTGTCGCCAGGCACCGGACGCGCTCGTCCCCGCAGACGGATGTCCGCCTCTTACTATGGGACAGGATCGCGTCCGATGTGGGCGTAGACCTCCGGTCGCGGCGGAACCCGGACGCTCTCGTCCAGGGTTGCCCTCCAGATGCGTCCGCAATTCATCCAAGTTGGAGTGGGTCGCGAGACCGAGCTGCTAGATCATCCACCGATGGTCGCTGCTTTTCCCGCAGAACCTCGTTCAGGCTCATCCCTCGTTGGAAGCAACCCCTCACTCCAGGCTCATTGCTTGTTCGAAGAGACTTCACTATTCGTGCTATACTAATCCGTAGCATCTATTCCTGGTAGCCGAAACGGACGGTGAATCGTGGCAGTGACAACAAGATTCGAACTCAACGGCAAGCCTCAGGTCGCGGAATCTCCGCTGAAGGCTGGCAAACTGCTGAGCTTGGCGGGGGTGCCGACTGACGGCTACTGCATCAGGGCTTCGGACGGTACCGAATACTGCGACCCCGAACAGTTGATCGAGATTCGCAATGGCGAGAAAATCGAGACTAGGAAGCGATCTTCCGATGATAGCCCGGAGATTCGTTACAGTGTGAACGGAGAACAGCAGATCACCAAGACCAACCCTGTTTCCCTGGAGTCAATTCTGAGTATAGCCGGTCCCGCTGCCAGCATCGAAATCAACGATCTGGAGTGCTATTACCTAGAAAATATCGCTGATGGTTCGAAGTACGACGGTCTTTCGGATCTGATCACCTTACGGGACGGTGATCAGTTTATCGCTGTTCATATCGGCGCGACACCAGTGGCATGAGTGCCATCGAAAAGGTACAGCGTGAATTGGACGATCTTGAATTCAAAACTGAGGTCGTCACGGATTCGGCTTGCAGCCAACCGCCGGTGATCATGTTCGATTACTCAGTCAACAACGGAAAGCATCGCGGAAGGAAGTTCAGAGTTGGAATCAGCTTCCAAGAGGATGCATACCCTGAGTATCCTCCCCATTTCGTGCATATCGCGTCTCCTCCTGCCACGCGGTTCACCAAGTACGATAGCTACACTTACCAAGGCCTCAACTGGTTGGTGTTCAGCATTCCCCCCAGTGACTTCTGGGACAGTCTGGCGCCTGAATGCAAAAACATGAAACAGTACGTCTATCGGCATCTACCGCGTGTCTGGGCGCAGCTATGAAATACGACGTAGTCCTGACGCACGAAGCGCACATTCAGGCATGCGATCTCCTATTGCAGCATCTTCGTGAGCAACAGGTGCAGGAAGATCTTTGTTTTGCACTCTGGCGACCTTCGACCGGCACTGAGCGCCAGACTGCCTTGATTTCACAGATCTTGCCACCTGAGAACGGAGAGCGACACCTTCATGGAAACGTGAGCTTCGAAGCCGATTATCTCGCTCGTGCCATCCGTTCAGCCTACTCTAAACGGGCTGGACTGGCTCTAATGCACAGTCATCCAAGTCCAGGTTGGCAGTCTATGAGTCATGAGGATATTATCGCCGAAAGAGACCGCATTGCGGCGCCAGCTCGGGCATGCGGTCTTCCCCTCGTCGGTCTGACCTTAGGTATGGACGGTGCCTGGAGTGCCCGTTTTTGGGTTCGAGACGGGATAGCATTCGACCGATGCTGGTGTGAGAAAGTGCGTGTAGTTGGTAGTGGACTCAAGCTCACATACAACGATCATTGCTTGCCGGCACCGGAGCGCAAACCTGAACTTCAGCGAACGATCGATACATGGGGGGAGACGGTTCAGGGTGACATCGCACGGCTACGTGTCGGGGTGGTCGGCGTGGGAAGTGTTGGCTGCCTAATCGCTGAAACGTTGGCCCGTATGGGGATTCGGCATCTGGTATTGGTCGACAACGACCGCATTGAGTCCCACAATCTAGACCGCCTACTGTACGCAACTGCCGACTCTGTGGGTGAGTACAAGGTGGCGCATGCCGCGCAGTCTCTGGTGCGTAGTGCCACCGCTAAGGACTTTCGCGTGGATGCGTTGCGACACAGAATCGAGGAACGTCCAGCGTATCTTGCTGCGCTCGATTGCGACTTGCTATTCTCTGCTGTAGACCGGCCGCTCCCCAAGGATGTGCTGAACCATATTGCTCATGCCCACTGTATTCCAGTGGTGTTCGGCGGTGTGCGCGTGGATCGAAAACTCACCGGCCAACTAGGACAGGCTGCCTGGAGCACCTTGATCGTCGGTACCGACGGCGGGTGTTTACGTTGTGACGGTCAGTACACGACCTCCGACGTGGTCATGGAGCGGGACGGCTCGCTAGACAGACCATCCTATGTGCAGCGGGGAGCAGGATTGCCTGCCGCCGGACGAAATCAGAACGTATTTCCGTTTTGTGCGAATCTCGCAAGCTACATGGTACTCGAGATGGTGCGATTGATTGCGTGCGAAGACTGGTGGCCGCCTGCATCCGGGAAGCTACACTACAGCTTCATACCAAGTCGACTCTCGACAGGCAGGCAGCGGTGCAGGCCTCATTGTTCGGTCCGATCGAAGTACGCGAATGGTGACCGTGTTGAGTATCCATTCATCATCAATTCTGCACTACGATCGGATCGCTACGAACCGATGGGTCGCAGTGCGGACGTCGATCTAGAGTCCCTTCGCGGCGTGTCTGCCGCCTGGGGACCGTAAAGGCACATGATGACGACGATTTCCAGCTTGTCGCTACAGAACGTCCGTTGCTTCGCCGAGCCACAGAAGGGCGAATTGGGCAAGGTCACGCTCTTGGTCGGCGAGAACAATGCTGGAAAGTCAACCTTTCTCGATTGCTACGCTGCTTTCGCCCATCTCGCGGGTTTCGTCGATCTGCGCGATTACCGCCGAGGGCAACAGGTACTTTTTTACGGGAGCCGTGACGGCCCGGGCGAGTTTGGCACGATAGCCCGCGATGGTGCAGATACGTTCGTGCTTGACGGTACACTTGAGGGTGGATCTTACAGACGAGTTCGGTTCGAATTTGGTGCGCGAGCAGGCCGCCAAGCCGATTTATCTGAGCGCAGCGTTGATGTCCACTTTCAAGACAGAGGCGGTATGGGCCGGAGTCTATCCATACGCCGAAATCTCGGTCCACCCGAGACTTGGCAGTTTGTTGCTGATGATACTAGCATCGAAGTTCCCTGGGAGGAACTTTCGTATCGGGAGATTTCCACGTTGCTTTCTGCCGTCCGGACTGGACTGTTACCTTTCGGAGGTGATCCATCTGTATATCGCAAGCGGCTCAAAGTCGATGCAGACCGACAGAAGCGGTTTGCCCGTCTGACAAACTTCCTGCGCATCATGCCGTTTGACACTGCACGAATCGCTATCCGGTCAGTTTCCCCTGAGCCGGTTCCGAGAAGACGTCAATATAATGAAGATTCGTTGCAAATCGCCAATAACGAATACCTGAGACAGACTCTATCAGAAGTCGGTCAACAACTTGAACTATTCGAGGATGTTGCTGTCCAGCAGAGTCGTATTCGGCCGACATACGAAGTGCAGGTGTTACAGTCGGCACGATGGCGAAATCTGGTCGATGTTGGGTACGGAGTTCATGCAATTTTGTCTATCCTGCGCGAAATTAGCAGACAGAGACGTACGACGACTTTTCTATTGCAACAGCCGGAAGTACAACTGCACCCATCTGCACAGGCAGCCTTGGCGCAATCGATGTCTGAATCCCCGCACCGATTCGTCATCGAGACTCACAGCGATCATCTTATCGATCGTTTTCGGATCTGCGTAATGGAGGGTTTCCTAGGACCCGATGATCTGAAAATCGTCTACTTCGCTCGCCATGCAAATCGAACATACTCGACTACTCACAGTATGTCTGTCGATAAGGATGGTAACCTCTTGGACGTGCCAAGCGGATATCGAGAGTTTTTTACCAGTGAGATGAGACGACTCCTCGGCTTTAGTTAACTTCGGCAATGTGTACGAAAACTATCATTGATGCCAGTGTATTCGGCGAGCTCGATACGGCTCAGTTGATGCCAATTCAGAGTTGGATCGAGCGGCAACATGGCACGCTGGTCTATACAGATGGCGGTAAGTATTTCGCAGAGTTGAGCAGAAGTAATCGAGCGATGGACTGGTTGGGAAAGATCCGTCAGCAGGGTTCGGCGAGACTTGTTCGAAGTGACGATATCACGGCGGCAGACGATACGTTGGAGGGTCGGAGCATGGAGTCGAACGACCGGCATGTCATCTCTTTGGCATACGCTGGTCAGGCGACTGTGCTATGCACGAAAGATGAAAAACTGATGCGCGACTTTCGCGATCGGAACCTGTTGCCGAAAGTCAGGAAACGCACCCGAGCAGTATATCCTTTGGGCGCTGCTCGTACACGGCAGATGGAATTTGTCAATCAGAGGCTGTGTCCCCGCGGGAGATAGCGGAGGCTTGTGTCGGCGGCTCATCGGAACGTGTGTCTCAGCGCCATCGTCTACATCGACGACGACAGCAAGAGACCACCCGCACTGAGCGAATGGACATCCTTCGTGATTTGGACTACCTGCTATCGTCTTGGCCGTCATGGCGAACGCGGCGTCAGCATTCGACTTGCGCGGAGATCAAACAGAACAAATCGTTGCAGTGTTCGGTCAAACGTAGAGCTTTGGGTGAGCGAACTGGAGTTGGCGGCGTAAATTGGCTCCTGCCGGTTTCCCATTCCCGCCATATTCTTGTCACCATCCACCGGGACCTACAACGCAATACTCACCCCTGCAGGGACTGCTGCGGGAAGGCTCGGACCCGCTACGAACAGTGCTGCCGCTGCAAGGCCCATCAGGTCGCCGGCACTACGCTCGTCGATCGTCGTTCCAGGTTCACGTTGACTCAGGGACGCCCCCCGCACTCTCGAGCTCCGACCCCTCCAGGACGCCACCGACAGCCTCAGCCATCGTCTCCGCAAGGTGCTCGGCCCCCCCAGACGTCATCAGCGCCACCTGCCACACAGGCTGTATTCCCCCGCAGAGACTAGCTCAGGCTCATCTCTCGTCGGGAAGAGACTGTAGACTGGAAGGGACTGCCGGAGCCGTCGATGCCTTCTCCCCGCCCGCACATCCCCTGCTCTCTCGTGATTCTCGCCGGAGCCTGGCTTGCCTTGTGTCCCTCCCTGCCCGCAGCCGAAGCGGGGGGTGTGTCGTTCGACATTCCCTCCGCCTGGAAGGCGACGCCGAAGCCGATGCGGGCTGCGAACTACACCATTCCGGCTGCCCCCGGTGACACCAGCGACGGGGAACTGGCTGTCTTCTACTTCGGACCGGGTCAGGGCGGCGGCGTGGATGCGAACGTGCGGCGTTGGCTCGGCCAGTTCGTCCAGGCGGACGGCAGCCCGATGAAGCCGGAGTCCGCCGACCGCAGCGAGCAGCAAGTGAACGGCATGCGCGTCACGGTCCTGGACGTCAGCGGCACGTATCTCTTCAAGCCGTTTCCGATGGCACCGAGGGCCACGCCCATGCCCGGTTATCGCATGCTGGCGGCGATCGTGCAGGGGCCGGACGCGCCCGTCTTCTTCAAGCTGACAGCGCCTGCCGGGACTGCCGCGGCGGCGGCAGCGCAGTTCCGCCAGGTCCTTGCCTCCCTGCGCCGCTAACGTGGTTGGCGGGTCGGACCGTTCGTGCCCGTGATATAGTGCCGGGTATGCTGTGGCACACTGCCTTGGCGGGGCTGATTCTGGCCGCCCCGATTCTTGCATCCGAACTCGTGTGGGACCGCTTCCGCGGGCCGAACGGAGGGGGCGTATCCGCCGAGCGGAACATTCCGGCAGAATTCGGGCCCGACACGAATGTCGTGTGGAGGACTCCGTTGCCGGACGGCCTGTCGTCGCCGGTGTTCGGGACAGACAGCATCTTCCTCACCGGGTTCGATGCCGGGAAGCTCATCACGGTGTCCCTGGACCGGGAGACCGGGCGCATCCAGTGGCGGCGCGAGATCGTGCGGCAGCGGTCCGGGCGGCTTCGCGAACCGAACAATCCCGCCTCGCCCAGTGTCGCGACCGACGGCAGCAATGCGTTTGCCTTCTTTCAGGATTTCGGACTCGTCGGTTACGGGCCGGACGGCAACGAACTCTGGCGAATTCCCCTCGGACCGTTCAACAACCCCATGGGACTGGGCGCGTCGCCGGTGCATGTCGACGGCAAGGTGGTGCAGGTCTGCGACTCGGAGACCGATTCGTTCATGGTGGCCGTGGACGCCCGGACCGGCAAGGTTGCCTGGCGGGTGGAGCGTCCGTACTCGCTGCGCGGTTTCTCGACACCCGTGCTCTACGAACCGGGTGACGGTGCGGGTGTGCAGCTGCTCGTACCCGGTTCCTACGAGTTGGCGGCCTACGACGCGGCAACTGGCGAGAAGGTCTGGTGGGTGGAGGGACTGACGTGGCAGCTCAAGCCCACGCCCGTGCTGGATGGGCAGGGCCATGCGTACGTACTCGGCTGGGCGGGCAATGCCGACCTGGGACAGCAGGAAGAGGTTCCGGCCTTCGCCGAGGTCCGGGCGGAGCTTGATGCGGACGGGGATGGTCGGCTGTCGGCCACGGAACTCGACAGTCTGCTTGGCAAGCAGGTCCGGAACGGACTCGGCAACCTCGACCTGGACGTGTCCGGATACATGGAGGAGCGGGACTGGGAACATCACCGGCGCAAGCGGCGCGCGGTGAACGCGGTCCGCAAGATCCGGCTCGGTGGTGAGGGGGACATGACCGACGGGGCCGTCCAGTGGCTGTACCACAAGAGCCTGCCGAACGTTCCGTCGCCCCTGCTGTACGACGGAGTGGTCTACCTGACGAAAGACGGCGGGATCCTGACGGCGCTGAGCGCCGAGGATGGCCGTGTCCTCAAGCAGGGCCGCCTGCGGGAAGCGATGGGAAGGTATTTCGCGTCACCCATTGCCGCGGACGGGAAGGTCTTCGCCGCCGACGAGACGGGTCGGATCTCCGTCATCCGGCCCGGGGCCGATTGGGAAGTGATCCGTACCAACGCCATGGATGAGCCGGTCTATGCGACGCCCGTCGTGATGGACGGACGGCTGTTCGTCCGGACCCAGGCCGCGCTGTACTGTTTCGCCGATTGAGGCTGCGGAACCTCCGGCAGCCCACCCTTCAGGGGTGGTACGGACACCTGATTCCGGCCGTCGGCGAAGCTACCGACGGGTTCCGTTGCGTGCTGCCACGTGGTGGTGGCTTACGGCAGCGCCAGCTTCTGTCCCGGATAGATGCGCGAGCTGCGCAGGCCGTTGGCTGTGAGAAGTGCCCGGACCGTGGTGCCGTGGCGTCGGGCGATCCCGTCCAGATTGTCGCCCCGCCGGACCACGTACGTCCCCGGGCCGCCCGGATCCTGAACGGCCAGGCGCTGTCCGGGGTGGATCGTGCTGCCCCGGATGTTGTTCCACCGTCGCAGGTCGGCAGCGGAGACCCGGTAGCGTTCGGCGATGCCGCCCAGGGTGTCACCCCGCCGGACGGTGTAGTGTGTCGCGGACGACGACGAAGCGGACGCGGATGCACTCCTGCCGGCTGCGGACGGTGGCCGGACGACCAGGAACTTGCCGGCCGTGATGCGGGTGCCACGCAGGCCGTTCCAGGCGCGCAGGTCGGCGATCGAGACACCGAACCGGCTCGCGATCGCCGACAGCGAATCGCCGGGCCGAATGCGGTAGTGATTGGCGGAAGGGGCGGGTTCGGACCGTGCCGGGATACCGGCACGGGTCGGGGCGCTGGTCGGTGGCGGGCCGGGTACCTTCAGTTGCTGACCGACGCGGATCGTCGATCCACGCAGGCCGTTCCAAGCGCGCAACTGGCTCACGCTGGCTCCCACGCGAGCGCCGATGGTCGAGAGGGAGTCCCCCCGCCGAACGGTATACCGGCCTGTCGGTACGGACCCCGAGGTTCCCGAGGACGAACTCGCAGACACGCCATCCTGCTGCCCGGGCGGCTGCACGATCAGGTAGCGCCCGGCCCGGATCCTGGTGCTGTTGAGACCGTTCCAGGCAAGCAGGTTCGACACCGATGTGCGGAAGCGTCTGGCGATCCCCCCCAGCGTGTCGCCACTGGCAATCCGATAGCGACCGGTACCGGGTTCGAGCAGGCCGCCGGCCCTTGCACCGTAATGGCGGTAGATCGTCAGCCGGGTTGTCGTGGGGACGGTCAGACGCATGCCGCCCGTGATTTCGGATCCGTCCGGAATCGAGTTGAGTTCCGCCAGCACGTGCGGCTCGACCTTGTAGCGGTGGGCGACGGCCTGCATCGTTTCGCCCTGGCGGACCTCGTAGCGACGCCAGTTCCTGCGCTTGTCCGGTGGCACCAGCGCGATCTCCCTGCGGTACTGTTCGGCGGAGCCGGGCGGGATTCGAAGGTCGTACCGGTACGGGGGGGTCGCGGAGCGGAAGAGAGCCTGATTGAGTTCCTTGATCGTCTCGACCGACGATCCGGTGATGTCGGCGATGAGTTCGAAGCTGATCTCCTCGCTGGAAGTGACCGAGTCGTAGCGGCGTTCCGGAGCCGGGTCCAGTTCGCCGATGTCGAACAGGTCCACGTTCCTGCCGACATAGGTCATCGCCAGGATGATCGGCACGTAATTGCGGGTCTCCCGCGGTAGCGCCCTGCGCTGCACCAGGGTCCAGAAATCGCGGCTGCCGGTTCGCCGGATCGCGGACTTGACGCGATTCGGTCCGGCGTTGTAGGCCGCCATGGCGAGATACCAGTCTCCGAACTCGATATGCAGATCCTTGAGATGCTTCGCGGCGGCGCGGGTCGCCGTCTCCGCGTCGTAGCGCAGATCGAGGTAGCGGTCCTGGCGCAGTCCGTACTGCTTGCCGCGGGACGATATGAACTGCCACATTCCGGTCGCGTAGGCGTGCGAGCGTGCGAGGGGGCGGAATCCGGACTCGGCCATGGCCAGGAAGTACAGATCGGCCGGCACGTCCTCTTCCTCCAGGATCCTCTCGATCATCGACCGATAGGCGTTGCCTCGGCCCAGCGACATGCGGATGGTCTGCAGGCCCCGCCTCGTCTTGGTGAAGTAGTTGATGAGCCGCTCGACTTCCTTGTTCATCACGAGCGGAAGCTCGGACCGGGTATGCAGGAGGGCCTCTTCGTGCGAGAGGGCCCTGGGCGGGTCCGGCAGGCTGAGTGCGATCAGCTCGTCCAGAAGGGCGACTTCGTCCTCGCTGACCGCCGGTTCTTCCGGGTCGAATGGCAGTTCGGGAAGCGCCTCGAACTCACCGGCCGGGTCGATCGTCGCCTCGAATGCCGAAGCGGCTTCCTTGATGAAGGCGGGCGATTCCCCGGCGGTCGCGTTCTCCTCTGCGGCTTCATCCGCAGCGGCGGTCTGTGTCACAGCCTCGGGACCGGACCCTGCCGGCTGTGCCGACACCGCTACGGGCGCCAGAGTCGGACCTGCGTGCGAACGCCGGGACTGGCGCGAGCAGGATGCCGAGGCGAGGGACAGGGCCACCACGAAGCAGACCCATCCGAAGGCTGACCTTCGCAACGGGCTTCCGCAACCAGGGGGACACTGCAGGTACCGTTCCGACACGGGAGAGTCCACGTAATTACCTTATTACTTTCTCGGAGACTGAGGCTACAGTATCGCACGCGGTTGCCAGCCGCTGCCGATACCGTACGACAGAATAGGTTATTCTACTCCAATTGAACGCATGTCTGCGCGTTCCACAAGACACTGAAAGGGAATTTCCGCATGAACGCTTCCGCACCACTCGTTTCCGTCGTCATGGGCAGCACGAGCGACTGGTCGACCATGAAGTCCTGTGCCGAGACACTGGAACAGTTCGGGGTGCCGCACGAGTGCCGGGTGATGTCGGCCCATCGGACGCCGGACCTTACTTCGCAGTACATCTCTGAAGCGGAGGGGCGTGGTACGCGGGTCATCATCGCTGCTGCGGGGGGGGCGGCGCACCTGGCGGGAGTCTGCGCCGCGCACACGGTGCTGCCCGTGCTGGGGGTGCCGATGCCGAGTGTGCTCGACGGCGTGGATTCGCTCCTCTCCACGGTGCAGATGCCTGGCGGAATCCCGGTCGGTACCCTGGCCATCGGCAAGGCGGGGGCGAAGAACGCTGCGCTGCTGGCGATCGCGATTCTCGCAACGAGTGACGAGATTCTGCGGGATGCCCTCAAGGATTTTCGCAAGGCGCAGGCCGAGAAGGTCTTGGCGGCCCGACTCGACTGACTGCGCGGTTGCGCCGGTCCGCGTCTGCTACGCTCAATGGCCGCGATGTCCCTGCACCCCATTGCCATTCTCGTGATCGCGGTAGCGATCGTCTTCGTCCTGATCCTGCGCCTCCGGATCAACGCGTTCATCGCGTTGATCACGGCAGCGGCGACCGTGGGGATCCTGTCCCCGAACGTGGCCCTCGGGGATGTGATGCCGTCGGTTGCGCGGGAGTTCGGCGGGGTCTGCGGCAGCATCGCCATCGTGATCGCCCTGGCGGCACTGATCGGCCAGTGCCTGATGGAGAGCGGCGCGGCCGACAAGATCGTGCGCGTGTTCGTCCGCACGCTCGGCGAGAAACATGCTTCCCTGTCCCTGCTCAGCAGCGGCTACGTGCTCTCCGTACCGGTGTTCTTCGACACCGTGTTCTATCTGCTGGTGCCGCTGGCGCGGGCGATGCGGGTTCGCATGGGGAAGCAGTACGTGCTGTTCCTGATGGCGATCAGCGCCGGTGGGGCGGTCACCCACTCGATGGTGCCACCCACGCCGGGGCCGCTGGCGATGGCGGCCACCCTGGACATCGACCTGGGAGTGATGATCATGGTCGGAGCCGTGATCGCGGTGCCGATGTCGTTGGCCGGCTGGCTGTTCAGCATCCTGCGGGACCGGCAGGTGCACGTGCCGTTGCGCGAGACACCCGGCCTGACGTTGGCCGAGCTCGAGGAACTGGCGGAACGCCAGGAAGCCCATCTGCCGAGCTTCTTCTCCTCGATGCTGCCGATCGTGCTGCCGGTGGTGCTGATCGCCTCGAACACGCTGGCCGGAGCCTTGGGTGCCGGACCTGCTGTCGAGGGCGTCACCGGATTCGTGGGAAATCCGAATTTCGCGCTGCTGGCTTCGGCGGCGATTTCGCTCTGGCTGGTCGCGAGGCAGAAGGGCTACACTCTCGAGCAGCTGGCCCAACCCGTGGAGACGGCACTGGCCAGTGGCGGTCTGATCATCCTGATCACGGCCGGAGGCGGGTCGTTCGGGAAGATGCTGGTGCAGGCGGATGTGGGGAGTTCGATCGGGGCGCTGTCCCAGCAGTTCGGCGTACCGGTGCTGCTGCTGAGCTTTCTGCTGGGTGGCCTGCTGAAGGTGGCGCAGGGGTCCGGTACGGTCGCGATGATCACGGTCTCGTCCATCATGGCCCCGCTCGTCATCGACACGCCACCGGGGTTCCATGTGGTCTATGTGGCCTGCGCGATCGGTGCGGGTTCCCTGGTCGGATCGTGGATGAACGACTCGGGCTTCTGGATCTACAAGCAGATGTCGGGGCTGACCGAGACAGAGGCCCTGCGGACCTGGACGCCGTTGCTGGCGGTGATGGGGCTGGTCGGGTACGTGGTAACCCAGGTCGTCGCGATCCTGGTGCCCTTGGTCTAGTCGCGGAGTCCCGGCGGATCGCGGGGGCGGTTCCTTGCCTGCCGATCTTCAGGGTGGGCCGTCAGGGACGGGTCGTTGCCGTCGATCCAGTCCGGAGGTGTCGTCCGAAATAAATCCGGTCGGGGTGCTTGACACAGGTTCGCGGAATGTGCGAACCTGAAGCCGAATCGTAGGAAGTGGTCCCTGTGGGCCACTGAAGGAGACGGTTCCCGGGCGGGAATGCCGTTCGGTCGCAACGAAGGAGTATGAGGAAATGAAGGAGAGCAGATCCATGCACAGCAAGTTGAAGAAATTCGGGGGGGGGGGGTAACTCTCTTCCTGGCAGGGCTTCTGACAGTCGGGATGGCCGGCTGCGGAGGCGATGAACCGGCCCAGACCGTAAGACAGCCGGCCCCGACGCCACCCCCGGCGTTCCAGCCGCAGCCGGTGGAGATCACGCTGGGGACGAGCGGCGACACGGTCACCCTGATGACCACCGAGGGTGGTGGCTTCACCCTGAACGGGGAAGCGTTCGAGAGCGGTGGGAGCGTGACGGCCGGGAACGGCGGGCAGTACACGCTGACGCTGGCGGACGGGAGTTGGACGGCGCAGTTCGATGCGCACGAGATCATGGTCACGCTCGGTACGAGCGAGGAGATGGTGACGATCACGCAGGCCGAGGACGGCACCTACTGGCTGGGGGAGATGGCGGTCCGGAGCGGGGAGACCATCCACACGGCCGCGAACGGCAACGAGTACGTGCTGAGCATCACGACCGACGAGAACGGGGCGATCACCTGGATGGCCAGCTACCGGGCGCCGATGATCCAGGTGATGCTGGGTCTGTCGGGCGACACGGTGACGCTCGAGAAGTCCGAGGACGGCAGCTACTGGCTGGAAGGCATGTCGGTCACGAGCGGGGAGACGACCGCGCATGCGGGGAACGGGAACACCTACACGCTGACGATGGGTGAGGACGGGATGTGGATGGCCGAGTACATGGCCATGGTGGTGGAGGTGATGCTGGGGACCTCGGGCGAGACGGTGACGGTGAGCAAGTCCGAGGACGGCAGTTACCGGATGGGAGAGATGCAGGTCGAGGACGGGGTGACGGTCGCGACGGCGTCGAACGGGAACCGCTACCGTCTGATGATGGATACGGAGGGGATGTGGATGGCGGAGTACGTGCCGCTGACGGGCACGGTGACGGTGGGCACCTTGGGGGTGACGCTGGAGACGGTGCAGGCGGAAGACGGGAGCTGGACGGTGGTGAGTCCGGTGAGTGGGGAGCCGGAGACGCTGACCGACGGAGCGACGTTCATGGTGGGTGGCAACACCTACACGCTGATGGATGACGGGGAGGGGAACTGGATGGCGACGTACCGGGAGGAGACGGTCTCGGTCATGTTGGGGATGTCGGGCGAGACGGTGATGCTGACGAAGAGGGAGGACGGCAGTTACTGGCTGGGGGAGATGCGGGTCGAGGACGGAGTGACGATGGTGACGGCGGCCAACGGCAACATGTACACGCTGAGCATGGACGCGGACGGGATGTGGACGGCCATGCATGACGCGCCGCAGACGCAGGTGGCGTTGGGCACGAGCGGGACGACGGTGACGCTGGTGCGGGAGGAAGACGGCACGTACACGCTGGACGGGGAGATGTTCCGCAGTGGCGGTGAGGTGACGGCGGGGAACGGGAACGTCTACACGGTGACGATGGTGGACGGAGCGTGGATGGCGGAGTACCAGCCGGAGAGCATGTCGATCGAGGGCACGGGCGGTCTGATGGCGGTATCGCGGGAGGACGGTGAGGGCTACGACGTGGACGGAGCGATGCTGCCGAGCAGCGGGATGGGCGACATCGACACGGAGAGCTCGGGGAGCTACCGGGTGCGGATGGAGGACGGGATGCTGACGGGCATGCGTCTGGACAACGTCAAGATCGGCGCGGCGAAGTTCAGGACGGGCGGTCTGAGTGAAAACCCGGCGATGCGGGGGGACGACAAGTCGACGGCAGACATCAACGAGGCGAACACGGCACTGGTGGTGAAGGGCGAGAACTATTCGTTCGCGGACCTGCTGGGGGACGGGGTGTCGCAGACGAAGGGGACGAACTTCGTGACGGAAGCACGGACGAAGCTGGAAGGGATCCGGGAGAAGGTCGTGCAGATCCTGGACGTGTTCGAGAAGGACAAGGAGCGGGACGAGCAGATCGAGAAGCAGTGGGGCACGGCGGCGAGCGGCAACGCGAAGACGAACGTCAAGGGTGTGCTGGAGACGGTGTTCGACGGCGAGAACAAAGGCACCGATGACTCGAAGTTCAAGGATCTGACGGAACCGGACGACGACAAGGCGCTGGGGAGGATTGATGACCTGATCGAGGCGTTGACGAGCGTGGAGGAACTGGCGGCGGGTCTGAAGGACAACGAGGACCTGAAGGTGGCCAAGGAGGATGCGGACGATGCGGGGACGATCTTCGCAGCGACGAAGACGGAATCGACAGTGACGTACGGGATGCACGGGAACACGCGGTATGGGACGATCATCCGCGAGGAGCGGAAGGATGCGACGGAGAAGGCGGATTACGACGCAGACCCGAAGATGGGGGAGTTGGGAGCGTTCGCGTTCGGAGTGACGGACAATACGTCGCGGTCGCGGTACGTGCAGACGAAGGGAACGGCGCGCTACGAGGGAGAGACGCTGGCGGTGAGCGGAGCAGGCAAGCAGTACGCGGGGGACATCGAGATCAGCATCAACTTCACGGCGGAGAAGGTGGACGGATTGGTCACGAACCTGATGACGGCGGAGGGGGAGAGTTGGGAGTACCTGTTCGGGGAGGTGGACAGCATCGTGCTGCCGGAGGCGAAGCTGAAGACGCAGGGGGACTGGAAGCTGGCGAAGGAGGAGGGTGCGACGATCAACTTCGGACGGCGAGCGGGGTCGTATCGGCCGCAGGAGGTGGACAGCACGTTCGAGGGGCGGTTGCTGGGAGGCAACAGCGCGCCGGAGGCGGGCAGCGAGGTGGTGGGAGTGTGGTCGGTCGGCGCGGGCGTGAAGACGGGCAACGCGGTCGGGTCCGATGAGTCCAGCTACCTGGCGGGCGGTTTCGGAGCCAACCGAGTGGCGGACGAACCGGTGCGGCGACCGTCGGTGGACGACGGGACGGCGGTGAGCGCGAAGAATGAGAGTTCGGGCGCGACGACGATCGAGAACGGGAAGTTGACGGCCAAGCCGCAGGCGTGGGCGTGGTACTACGAAACGCTCACTGAGGCCCAGGCGAAAGGCAGGTCGGACACGACGCCCGACGGGCTCTCGCCTGGCAAGTTCGCGGGGGGTGTGGATGCGCTCTATTTCCGCATGGCGGATGAGTCGGGGACCGACAACGTGAAGAAGGGCACCGCGAAGGAGAGCGTGGAGATCGCGCTGGCGGACCTGCTGGCCAAGGAAGGCGGGGAGTACACGCACAACAGTCCGAAGACGTGGGTGCAGGATGCGCGGGAGCGGATCCAGAAGCAGCGGGACAAGATCGCGGGCCTGAAGGCGATCGGCGACCTGGAGACGCAAGAGCAGGAGGCGTGGGACGAGGTGCTGATACGCCTCACGGCCAACGTGTTCTGGGATGTCGCGAGCGAGGGGGGCACGGTCGGGGGCGACGGCATCAGCAGGCTTCGGCTGGGAGGGACCACCAGCAGCGCCTCGGAAGAGATTCACACGGAGTTGCCGCTCAAGATCGTCGACGACGGCAACGGAACCGCAACAGGGACCATCCCGGGTGATGCGCTGGACCGCATCGACGCGATCCTGGAGGCGCTGAGTTCGGCGGAGAGTCTGGAGGCGGCGTTCGATCCGGGGCAGGACGGCCTGTTCGTGGTGGAGGACGGGGACGAGGAGAAGTCGTTCCTGGATGCGAACGGGGACGACGGGGAGCTGTTCGACAGTGCGGGCGGTAAGAGGCTGATCTGGAACACGTCGGCGTCGGCGATCTTCAATCAGCCGCAGTGGCAGATCAAGGCGACGGTGGCGAGTACGGACTACACGCGGTTCGGGGTGTGGCGGATCCAGCATGCGCGGAACGCGTTGCGGGCCAAGAACTGGTACCACCAGGAGGTGGAGGCGTTCTTGTGGAGTCCGCTGCCGGTGGCGACGGCCCGGACCCGGGCGCAGTTGCCGGCGGGGGGCCAGGCGACGTACGAGGGCAAGACAGTGGCGTACTTGGGCGAGATGACGGCGCGCAATGATGATGCCAACAAGGGCCTTCAGGCGGCCTACGAGGGTAAGGTGAGCGTCGAGGTGCAATGGTACGAGGTCGGCGAATCAGTTCCAGCCTTCGCCTCCTCCACTAACGCCCGAACGGCTGCAGTGGGCGGGTATGTCACGACGGTGCTGAGCGACCTGCGGTCGGTGTCGAACGGCGACTACCTGTACCATTACACTGGGAGAACCGCTGACGGTGTGCAGGAAGTGCGGCGGCTGACCTTCCAGAAGATCTCCTTCGCCTCGGGTGACGGCTTCAAGCTCGATAGGCCCGACTTAAAGAATCTTGTGGGCGACTATGCTATGGACTGGGGGTATGCTGCCGGTAGCAGGACGGTCAAGATCGACTACCGGGACTCGGGGGTGGCCCAGGGGACGCAGGATCACGATAGCAATGGAATCGGGTACAGTTTCCAGTTCGTGGGGAACTCTGCGGACGGGCCGCTGGGGGTGATGGGGATCTACAGGTTCAGCCCGAAGGGAACCGGTGGGTTCGGTACGAAGGCCGTCGCCGCGGGCTCCCCGATCCAGGATTTGGCCCTCGAGGGAGCCTTCGGCGCGGATCTGCCATAGAGTCCGTGTCCAAGGGCACCGCGCGAGCAGTCGGGGGAGCGGGTAACCGCTCCCCCTTTTTTGTTCTTGGTTCGTCAGCAAGCGAGCGTTGAGGATTGACCAGAACAGTTTCTGGACCTGTGGCGACCAGCCCTTGGTCCAGGCACCGGTGGTTGCGCCCGGTGGGTTCGAAGACGGCGCGCTTGACTGGTGCCGGAGCATCCAGTTGCGCAGCGCGCGGCAGGCCTGCTGATCGTCGGTGAAGTGGCGGGTGAGGCCGGAAGGGCGGATGTCGGCGTTAAGGGATGTGCGAAGTTATTGCGAGATCTGTGCTGATCTTCTCGTTTGGGACTCAGTCGTAAGGGTTTACCCCCCTCTCTCTCAGTTCAAATTTCTCTCCTTGATATTGAGAAGCACTTCATGGCAGATTCCCCTCACCCCACCGCTCTGCAGCGAGACCGCTATCGCATCTCGGGCGAGACCGCATCGCAGGGAGACATCCGTCTAGGCCAGTTCCATTAGCGCTACGTGCGCTGCGAAAAGGCGTCGTGTCGTTGCCAGCGGGAGGGGCCCCGGCACGGCCCCTGCCACATCCAGCCGGTCCGCCAGGACGGTCACCCGACGAGCCGCTCGTGGTCGGGACCGCCATCAGCCGGGATGCCCGGGCCAACCCGTCCGCGATCCGGGCTACCTCACCGACTCGGCGGCCATCAAGAGTGCCGCCACCCGTAACACCGACTCGCAACCGGCGGACTGCGACCTTCGCGTACGACGTGAAGCGGATCGCCGGGGCTTTTCCCGCGCCGACCACCAGGTCGTCCTCGGTAACCGTGCCGCCCGGATCGGGCGCCTCGCTCAGGAACAGTTCCCCCACGCGATCCCGATCGTCGACCTCATCAATGCCCGACAGAAACTCGGTGACCTAGCCAAGGTCCTCTTCCCCCAAACACTCATGATCGAGGCGATCACCCCGACGCCATGAAACACTCTGTTGTGGGTTGACCCGGCAGAGGCCTCACCCGTGCTGGAATATGGAGCGGAAGCGGGTCATGGTCGCAACGTCCAATCGGTGGTTGTATCCCCGACTCCAAACTGACCCGGCGATCCCGTATCGAGCCCCGCATGGTTCCGGCCTCCCCCGGGAGCGTCTGGACGAGCAGCAAAACGAGCTCTGCTTTCGTGGCAGGTGTCCCCGTTCGGCATCGCCTGCCCGCTTCCGCCGGAAAGGAGCATATCACATGCAGGAAGACCATTTCACGATCGACGCGATGCTGCGGGACGATCATCTTTATCAGGACCCACAGGTCGATTACGAGCAACTGCTCGCCCAGCGCAACGGACCGCGCTGGATGCGCATGCTCCGCCAGCACGATCGGCTGGAGGAACTCCTGCCGACCGCCTGACCGCGCCGCCTCTCCTGTGCTGCGCTACACCGGTTTCCGCATGTTGCGCCCGTGGCCATGGAACGGGGCTGCCTCGGGACGACGGGCAAACGACCGCTCTCCGCCAGTGACGGGTCATCGCCAATCTTTGCTGGCGCCAGCCTCTATCCCCTGAGCGTCCGCATCCCCGGTCCGTCTCCTTGCCAAGGGTGTTTCACAGCAGCAAGAGCCCAACCGCTGCACCCTGCGGGCCGAGCAACGCCGCAGCACTAACCCGGGCAACCGCTTCGAGGGCTTCTGGGGCCGACCAGGCCATCACGGGCGTGCCACAGCCCGCCACTCGCCTGGGGGACGAACTGGCGGAGCAGGCCGCTGGGGGGTTCGTTGAGGTCGCGTTCCCGGGAGCGGTAGTGGCGGGCGAAGAAGACATCGGTGGCAAGGCGGGTAGCGATGTCCCGGTAGCGGGCGAGCTCCTTGCGGTTGTCGAAGGTGAGGATGTGCGCGAGTGGGCGAATGGGGCGAGCAGGTTCTGGATGGCATCGCCGACCTGCGCTGCGGTCCGGTTGGTCAGTGCCTGCGTCAGCGTGAATTTGGAGCGACGGTCGACCAGCTTGGCGACAGCACGGATTGAAGTGGTGCCGGTTGTTTGGACAGGCCGACTGCCTGTCCGCAGGCGTGGAAGCTGCTGATCACGTGGACGGAGGGACTCGGACAGCAATCACGGTCGGTGCCGGAGAGGGGAGTTGCAGGGACTTGCGGACGAATCGGCGGTACGGATTTCCGTCTGCCACTCTTTGTCCGGGACGAGCGGATGGAACAGGATCGAGCATCGGATGTGCAGTCATGTCATGCAGAACGGTAGGGGGCGTCCACCGGTTTGCCGCGAGGTCGTGGTGCATCTGATCGGGTCGATGATGACGAAAGAGTGACTGCGGACCCAATCCGGGTTGGATGCCAACGCCTGCGAGACAAGGCGGACCGTCACGGACGAGGGGATGGAGCATCTCGCCTTGGACCGGGCAGCCTTCCACGGTGAGTGGACCTACAAATGGGCAGCCCGCCAGTAAACGACGATCTTGTCTTGGCGATCGACTCTTACCCGCCACTTCACCAACGATCAGCAGTCCCGTTGCGCCCTGCGCAATGGGCTGTGCCAGCACCACGTCACGTGCGCCGTCTTCGAACCGACCGGGTGCTACCACTGGAGCCTGTATCAGGGGTCGTCCACCACGGTTGTGGAGACCGTGGTGGCCCATGCCCTGTACTCAGGATCCTTCGCCAAAGCCCTCGGCCAGTGTGCCAGGAATGACGGTGTTGATGTGCCATGCTGGCTTGCTTCCCCGAACCTCGACAGTCTCCCTCCACGGTCCGAGCACCGAAAACCGCTCCATGACTTGCCGGCCCTCCACGCGATGCTCATCCAGCAGCGCGGAGACCGGCAGAGACGGCTTGCCGTAAGGTGGCGGTGCTGCCGGGCTTGACACCCTTCCACCGCGACTCCGACCAGCACCACGGCGGTCGCCGGAGTCGAAGGGGACGGGCACGACCCGCCATGTCCTGTACATGGCCGTCACCACCCCGATTCGCTCGCACTCGGACTCGCAGGCCTGCCATCACCACCTGACGACGCGCCGCAAGACTGCACAGGTGGCTCTGTTGACCGTCATGAGCAAGCTGGTCGGCGTCCTCACACGCTCCCGTGGCGACTCCCTGTGAGCCCACTTGATGGATATGGCCCCTTGAACACCCTGCCCCGCCCCTTGCGGAGCCGGTCTCGCCCCCACTCGAGACCGGCTCCGGACCCGGCCAGCCAAGGCCAGTTATTCCCGGGGGCTGGGCTTGGCGGCTCACACGGATGGTACAGCGACCACTAGGGCCTCTTCGCCGTCCTACGCACCTGGCACATCGTATTCGGCTTAGCCGGTAGGTATCAGTCTCCACGGCGGACAGAACTCGTCTGTGCTACCTTTTCGTATCCATCGGGAGTTGTCATCCTGATAACAGGAGCAGGCTTTATCGGTGGTACCTTCTACTACCCCTGTCCCCGTATATCTGCTCATCCCAGTCTGGGGGTCCCGTACAGGCACTAGTAGACAGACTTCCGATTTCTGGTCCAGGACACACTGGTCGAATTTGCTCTGGCAGGCGGCCTCTCCCCCGCTTCTGATTGTGCTGACGAAATCGTAGAACGTCACCACGTATTGCTGCTTGGTGCACTCCGCTCCTTCCACGGGTTGGAAGGATGTCCACAACCCGCGGACGGGCAGGATGATCCCCTCCTCGTCTAATCCATTGACCAATCCACTGACAAGGGACGTCGACGCCGGACGTTCTCCTCGACAAGCATAGTATGTTATCGTCTCCTGTCGGGGGCCCGGTTCGTCCCGGATCGGCTCGAGGGCAGCCCGACATTTCCCCAACGCAGTTCCACAGTCCCCGGACACCGGATTCGTTTGCTTGATATTGGAGAGCAAGGTCTTTGCTGCGTCCAGGTCGCTCCCCTGACCGTACGCCGGACTCGTGTGCGCCCCGACCAGCACCGTTCCTGCCAGTAACACCAGCCGCAGAACCGCTGCCCGCTTCCGGACTACGGCGGCCGATCGGTCTCTGCCGGAACGGTCTCGCTTCCCGGCAATATCCTGCCTGTTCATGTTCGTCATGTTTGTCATGTTCGTCTTGCAACCTTTCTTTGCTTTGCACTTGTCTACTGGGCATCCTGCAGACTCGCCGATACCCGAACCATGTACTCCCTCGCGGACTCGCCGGGGGCGACCGGTGTGGTCAGCAGGACCCGTTCCAGGCGCTCCCGGATCTGCCGCCAGCCTGCCAGTTCCTCGAGCCGACCCTGCTCACTCAGGGTCTGCTCCGTTGCGCGCGACAGCGCCTCCAGCCCCATCTGCGTCGCCGTCCTGACGTCGCCGGAAGCGGTCGCCCGCACCCGCTCCGCCGCCCGGTGCAGCGCGCCCGACAGTTCCAGTTCGCGCCGCAGTTCCGGGGCCAGTTCCGCTGCCCCGTGAGCCCGTAGCAGATCCGCGATCCGGTTGCGGCCCCGGCGGTAGGCCAGGTGCAGCGGCGTGACACCCCCTTGTTCCGGGGGCGGGTCCGTAGCGTCGGCTTCCGCACCGAGCACGGCATCGACCTCCGCACCGAACAGCAGCAGCGCCTCGACGACGGCATAGTTGCCGGCGGCGGCGGCATGGTGCAGGGGCGTGTAGCCCAGCCGGTCCGGCACGTTCGGATCGGCCCCGTAGGTGAGCAGCAGGGGTTTGACCATGTCGATCGCATCCGCGGAGGTGTCCTTGGCGGCGAGGCCGAGCGGAGTGAGGCCGTAGACCGCATCGACGCGGTCGATGTCCGTCTCGTGCGGCATCAGGGTGAGGGCGCGGTCGTACTCGCGGCGGTGCAGGGCGGCATGCAGCGGCGCACTCTGGGCGAAGTCGGCCAGCCGTTTCCGGCGCGCGTCGGTTGCCGCGGGGGCTTCCTGGGGTAGCGCTGACGGCGGAGCGAGCAGGGCGGCTGCCACCAGTCCCAGTCCGGCCCGGCGCCAGTGCTGGCCCGGGGCCGTCCCGACAGTTACGAGTTCGTTAGGCATGTGTCGTGTTCCGCCGCCCGTGGGCGACCGAACCACCACCCTATAACCTGAAATAACTGCATGTCAAGTGCCTTGTCGAGAAAAAATCGAGGAAATCCGGTCGCGTCCGGCGGGTTTTCCGCCGATGAGGGGCCCTACAGGTGGCGAAAAGGGCCGTCATCGGGCCGTGCGAACCCGGAAACGGCCCGGAAGGTCCGATTATAACCTAAAGGAAATGCAGTTATCTCAGGTAGAATCACCCGCCGTCACGGGTTTCCGGTTGGTCGCCGGCACCTCCGAACTCGCCCGGGCGGCCCTCGCCCCGGCCACCCGCCGCGCCTACCTGGGCGCGCTGCACCGGTTCACCGACTGGCTCGGACCCCGGCCCCTCGCCGACGACACTCTCGAGGCCTATCTCGAACATGTCCATGCGGCGGGGCGCTCGTCGGCGTCCGCCAGCCTGATCCTGGCCGCCCTGCGCGCTGCCGCCCGCGCCCAGGGGCATCGCCTCCACCTGCCACGCTCGGAAGCGGCCTTGGCCGGCTTCCGCCGTACCGCTGCGGCCCGCGGACGCGGTCAGGCCCACGGTCTCCAGTGGCACGAAGCCGATGCCATGGCCGCCACCGCAGAGGCCGACGGTTCCCTCGCGGGTCTCCGCGACGCGGCAATCATTGCCGTCATGTCCGACGCCCTGCTGCGGGTCTCCGAACTCGCCGCGCTCGTCTGCGAGGACCTGACCAGGGCCGATGACGGCAGTGCCATCCTCACCATCCGCCGTTCCAAGACCGATCCCGTCGGCGAGGGCGCCGATCTCTTCCTCGGTCCGCCCACTCTGGACCGCCTCGACCGCTGGACCGCCGCGGCGGCCATCAAGGAGGGACCGCTCTTCCGGCGCATCCGGCGCGGCGGCCATCCCGGCAGCGCTTCCCTGCACCCTGCCAGCGTCGCCGGCATCGTCGCCGGGCGGGCCCGCGACGCCGGGTTCGACGAAGCCGTCCGCGGCCATTCGCTCCGCGTCGGCTCCGCGCAGTCGCTGCTGCTCGCCGGTGCCTCGCTGCCCGAGATCCAGCTTGACGGACGCTGGTCTTCCTCCCGCATGCCCGCCCGCTACACGCGCCATCTGGCCGCCTCGCGGCGCGGCACGGCCCGGCTCCGTTACTCCGCCGCCGACTGAGTCCCGAAGGTGCTCTCGCGGGACCACCGCCGAGCCGGACATAGGCAGGATGCGAACGGTCTTCGCCTCCCATCACCCACCGCCCCCACCTGTGGTCCTACCGGGCGTCGCGCGCCACTCGGGAGCGAGCAGTCCGCTCCCGCCTTTCCGACCGGCCATCTCCCGCCAGGATCCCCTTGATACTCCCCTACATCCTGCTCACCGTCAGCCCATCGCATCGGCACCTCCGGCCCGCAGGACCGTCTCTGCTGCCAGTTCGCGCAACTCCATCCTCGGCGACCTGTGGGACCTCTCTCACCGACTGTTGGGTTCCCCCGCTTGCGGGGACCATGGCGAGGTGGCCCTCGCGGTTGCCCAAGATCTGCTCGCATCCCGGCCCGACGCACCCGAACGCGCCCACTGGACTCTCCTGCCGGACTGCCGCGCCCGACAGCGGGGCAGCGGTCCTGTACGGGCCGACGGCACCACCAGTTCCCCCACCTGTGCCACCGCCATCAACGCCCCGCGGTCACCGCGCCCGGCGAGGCTGCAACCGACAGAGACGCAATGCCGCCCGGTTCGGAAGCTCTCCGCTCCACGGGATTGGCATGCAGAGCGGAGCCGGTGTCGTCGGATCGGGTGCTGGCTGCGCCCGAACGGCGTGGCAGAGGTGCGGGCCCGCGAGTCGCAGCGAACGAAGGACCGCCGTCGGGAGTTGCACTTCGCCGTGTGCTGCGGACGCCTGGCAACACCTACTGACGGAATGTCTCTTCTGCAGATGGGTAGCGATGGCGATCCTCGCCGGTGGCGGACAGACCATCGCGGACGATGAACACCGCTCTTCGCTGAGCGCCGCGGGCTGTGGAACGGCTCGGCACCGGTGGTTGCCGGCCGGTTGATGTCTGGTAGTGGTTCGCCCGCCTCCGAGTCGACCAGGAAGGTGAGACTCCGCACCGGGCCGACAGCAAGACCGTATGCAACTATAATGAGAACATAACGATAATTTTCCGTTAGGCCCATGGACAAAGACACTTCGAAGGATCCGGGACAGTTGAGTCTGGAAGTGCAGGATGTCCCGACAGACATCCGGCCCATCGACATCGAGCACGAGATGCGCAAGTCGTATCTCGACTACGCCATGTCGGTCATCATCGGGCGGGCCCTTCCGGATGTCCGTGATGGCCTCAAGCCGGTCCAGCGACGCATCATCTACGCGATGCGCGAGGAGGGTCTCCGGTCGAACCGCCCGCCCCGCAAGTGCGCCCGTATCGTCGGTCAGGTGATGGGCAAGTACCATCCTCACGGCGACGCATCCATCTACGACACGCTCGTGCGCCTGGCCCAGCCGTTCAGCATGCGCGAACTGCTCGTCACGGGGCAGGGCAACTTCGGCTCCGTGGACGGGGATCCACCTGCAGCGATGCGATACACCGAGGCGCGGCTCGCTCCGTACGCCGAAGCCCTGCTCGAGGACATCGACATGGACACGGTGGACTTCCGTCCGAACTATGACGATTCGGCGGAAGAGCCCGAGCATCTCGCCGCCGCGGCACCCAACCTGCTCGTCAACGGAGCCAACGGCATCGCGGTCGGGATGGCGACGAACATTCCTCCCCACAACCTGGGGGAACTCGTGGACGCCACGATCCAGCTCATCAAGCACCCGAACACCCGCTTCGAGCGGATGATCAGCATCGTGCAGGGGCCCGATTTCCCGACCGGCGGAATCCTCTGCGGACGAGCCGGCATGCTACAGGCCTACAAGGGCGGGCGCGGCCACATCGTCGTCCGGGCACGAACCACGATCGAGGAGCGGGGCAAGGACCGCCATGCCATCGTCGTCACCGAGTTGCCCTACCAGGTCAACAAGGCACGCCTGATCCGCAAGGCCGCCGACCTGATCAACCACAGGAAGATCGAGGGTATCAGCGACATCCGTGACGAGAGTGACCGGCGCGGCATGCGCATCGTCTTCGAGCTCAAGCGGGGCGAGCAGCCCGAGGTCCTGCTGAACAACCTCTACAAGCACACCGACCTGCAACAGGGCTCGGGGGTGGTCGTGCTGGCGATCGTGGACGGCAGACCTCGGGAAATCGGGCTGATCGAGTATCTCAAGCTGTTCATCGACCATCGTCAGAACATCGTCCGCCGGCGCACGAACTTCCTTCTCCGCAAGGCCCGTGACCGGGAGCACATCCTGCTCGGATTCTCCAAGGCCCTGCTGCGGATCGACGAGGTCATCGCCCTGATCCGCGCCTCCGCGAACCCCAGGGAAGCCAAGTCGGGACTGATGGGGGAGGTCGAGATCGATTACACGGAGTTCCTGCGGGCCGGTGCGAACGCGAGCTTCCGGCCGTTCGATTTCACGGATCGGCAGGCGCAGGCGATCATCGAGCTCCAGCTCCAGCGCCTGACCAGCATGGAGCGCCAGAAGATCCTCGACGAACTCCAGGAGATCCAGGACAAGATCGCCCGCTACCTCGAGATTCTCGGTTCCGAGGATGTGCTGAACCGGGTCATCATCGAGGAGTTGCGGGCCCTGCGGAAGAAGTTCGCGTCCGAGCGCCGGACCGAGATCGGCGAGGAAGTCCGGGAGATCTCGATCGAGGACCTGATCGCGGACGAGGATATGGTCGTGACGGTGACCAAGAACGGCTACCTGAAGCGGACCGCGCTCGACACCTACCGCAAGCAGTCCCGTGGCGGCCGCGGCCGGATCGGCATGTCCACCCGCGTCGATGACCTGGTGGAGAGCCTGTTCATCGGAACGACACACTCGTACATCCTGGTCTTCACCAACCTGGGCCGGGTGTACTGGCTGAAGATCTACAACATTCCGGAAGTCGCCGCCTCGGGCCGGGGTCGCAACATCGTCAACCTGCTCAACTTCATGCCCGACGAGACCGTCCAGGCCTTCCTGCCGGTCCGGAACTTCGATCCCGAGACCTACATCGCGATGGTGACCCGTCGGGGCACCATCAAGAAATGCTCGCTGGAGGTATTCTCGCGACCGCTCTCGCGCGGCATCATCGCCCTGACCCTCGTCGAGGACGACGAACTCGTACAGGCACGATTGTGCGGCAAGGACGAGAAGATCCTGCTCGCAACCCGCCAGGGGCAGGCCAACCACTTCGCGAACAGCGAAGTGCGGCCCATGGGCCGCACAGCGCGGGGGGTCAGGGGCATCCGACTGGATGACAATGACACGGTCGTGGGCATGATCTGCGCGAGTGAGGACCACCTGGTGCTGACAGTGAACGAGTTGGGCTACGGAAAGCGGACGCAGCTCGGAAAGTACCGGGAGACCGCACGTGGCGGGAAAGGGGTGGTCAACACCAAGGTCACCTCGTCCAACGGGGAGGTGGTTACGGTCATGCGGGTCCTGGCGGACGACGAGGTGATGATCGTGACCCGCAACGGCAAGATCCTGCGAACCGACTCGGACAAGATTCGCGCGACCGGACGGTCGGCGAAGGGGGTCCGTCTGGTCAACCTGGAAGAAGGTGACGTCGTGGCTGCTGCCGTGGTCGTGCCGCGTACCGACGAGATCGACGAAGCGGTGGATGCCGACGCGCCCGATGTCGGCAATGCCCAGTCCACACTCCCGATCCAGTGACAGCAGGAACCGCTGCGCCCGCAGCGGATCAGCGGGAACCGCCGGAGGCCTCCAACTCGCTCGTTGTGGCGTGTCGATCGCCGGGCGGAAGGACCGTCAGTTGGACGGATCCGAGAGGTCGCCGTACGTCATTGCGCTTGCTCGGCGGTCCGATCCAGAGCGTCGAGATCGCCTCCACGATGTCACCGCCCGCCGCGGCCTGCCCCACGATCCGCAAGGGGTAGTCGGCCGGTGCGACTCCGGTGCCGATGGCGACATCGAGGAACTCCTCGGGAATCACCACATTGTCGCCGTCTCCCGATGGACCGAAGAACAGATCAGGGCGGAAACTTGTTCTCGCGGTCGCAATGCCGGCCGGTGGATGCGCCACCCACACGTCGACGGACTGGGAAAACCCGGGCTCCGGGATCAGCAGCACGCCCACCCGCTTGCTGGAGCCCGCGTGAGCGTTGAGGTTCTCGGGGGCGCTGAGCAGCGAGAAGCCGGGTTCGCGCTCCTCGATGCGCAGGCGGTAGGCCATGTCGGGACCGCCCCTCCCGATACGGTCCCGGACCACCAGCCGATAGGTCCCCGCCTGTACGGCCCGGAAGTGGAGCATCGAATCGGGGTTCCCGATCACCGTGCCCTGCCCGGTCATCAGGTCGTCATGCTCGGCGACCAGATTGCCGTCAGGATCGAACAGTTCCAGGACCGTATCGATCCGGGGCAGACCGAGTTGGGTCGCCAGCGTGGTTGCGACCACAGGCTGTCCGGCCGCGAGGCTCACGCCATATTCGTGTTCGTCGCCGGGCTCCGCCAGCACGGCGTTGCAGGCGACGCCCTCCGGTCGCGGAGCGACCGTGCCGCAGTCGGGCTCGTCCATGGCCGAGACATCGAAGCTGATCGTGTCGGAGAGGCCGCCCGGCGCACGTAGCCACAGTCGCCACAGACCCTGCCAAGCGTCGGGCGGGATGTCGAATCGCACCTCGGCGTGCCCTTCGGACCTGTGTCCGATCCTGCCTTCGATGCGGACCGCGAGCTCCTGGTCGGTGCGGAGCGGAATCGTGAAGGGGAACGTGAGGCGGTAGTATTCCGCACGTCGGACCGGCGCCAGCCATGCATGTTCGATGTCGTTCAGGCCCCTCCCGTGGAGCGACACCTGCACCTCCGACCCGATCCTGCCTCCCAGCGGCGATGCGGCGTCGACCATCGGCAGGTTGCCGATCCGCAGCATGTAGCCGCAGTTCGCGGCGCAGTTCACGCGTTGCGGACCGCGGTACTGGTCGAGCTTCAGGTGGTGCAGGCCGGACTCCTCGAACACGTGTTCCAGGAACGGGGTCTCCAGGTAGTCGTCGCGGTCGTCGTTGAATGCGATGCGTCCGCCTCCTGCGTCGAGCAGGGTCAGGTTGCCTTCCAGGAAGCCACCGTATTCGATCGAACGCAGGTCGAATGTCCAGCGCTCTCCGGCCTTGGCCTCGAAAGCGAAATAGTCGACGTCGGCCAGCGGTTCCATCAGGCCATGCAGGACCTGTGCCTCAAGGCGGATCCGCTGGGCAGCGGCGAGCGTGCTGTTCGGTTCGGTCTCGACACGCGAAGCCAGCTCGTCGACGTAGAAGAGGCGCGAGTTGGAGCGGCCCAGCGGCGTGGACAGTGTCGCGATATGGGGACCGGGGACGGCGCTCGGCCCGATCCGGACGAGACCCCGCAGCGTGCCGTCCTCTGCAAGGGCGAGAGTTTCCCAGCTCAGGTCGGGCGCGTCGAACTCGAGGGTGGCCGGCACCGAGAGATTCCTGCCGACGAGCAGGACCTCGGTGAGCGCGCCCTGGGTGCCACCGAACGGCTCGATGCGGTCAAGCCACGGGTCGTCGGGATCTTCCATGGCCACAAGAACGGTCGCAGCCGTGACGGATGCGAGGACGCATCGACGAATCCGCATGGTGCTCCTAGGCGAAGAGCGCCCGGACAGGTTCCCCGCCGTCGTTGATCCGGATCGGCCTGCCAAGGGCGTGGTATTCCTTGTGGCTGTCGATGCCCAGTTTGCGATAGACCGTCGCCCCGAGATCCTCGATCGAGACCGGGCGATCACGGGGTTCCGCGCCGTTCGCGTCCGAACTGCCGACCACCTGGCCGCCCGGGACTCCGGCTCCCGCGGCCGCAATCGAGAAGACGCCCGGCCAGTGGTCGCGGCCGGCCGAGTGGTTGATTTCCGGCGTGCGCCCGAACTCGCCGATGGCCAGCACGAGGGTCGTGTCGAGCAGTCCGCGCGAATCCATGTCCTGCAGGAGCGTCGAGAAGGACTGGTCGAATTCCGGGTAGAGCTTCCGGTTCGACTTGTCGTTGTCGGTGTGGGTGTCGTATCCGCCATGGAACAGCGTGACCAGGCGCACTCCCGCCTCGATCAGGCGCCTGGCCAGCAGCGCCCCCTGTCCTCCCGTCGTCCGCCCGTAGGCGTCGCGAAGCCGGTCCGGCTCGGCTCCGATGTCGAACGCCCTCCTGGCCTGTGGCGAACCGACCAGGTCAAGAGCCTTCTGGTAGAAGTGATCCATCCCCTCCACGACCCCGGACTTCTCGATGGACTCGAGCCGTGCGTCCAAGGCACTGAGCAGTCGGGCTCTTCCCTGGGCCTCTTCGAGACCCAGGCCGGTCGGCAGCGTGAGATCCTTGACCGAGAATCTCTCCTTCGACGGATCCCCGGCAATGAACGGATCGTGGCCGGGGCCGAGAAACCCGGCGTCAGCACAGATGTCCTTGCGCGGGATGACCACGAAGGGCGGCAGTCCGTTCCGACTGCCAAGTTCCCGTGCGACCACCGAACCGTAGACCGGATGCTTGTACGCATTGTTCGGACGCTGGCCGGAAAACGCGTACTGCTTGGCTCTCTCGTGGATCGCCTCGAGCGAGTACATCGACCGGATCACCGCGAATCGCTTGAAATCGGCCGCGCAGAGGGGCAGCAGTTCGCTGAAATGCACGCCGGCGACGGAGGTCGGGATCGAGCCGAAGCTGCCGCGGATCTCGCGGGGCGCCTCCGGCTTCGGATCGAACGAATCGTGCTGGCAGAGTCCCCCCGTGTGGAAGTAGATCAGGCACGAGGTGGCCCGGCCGCCCGTGGCGTTTCCCAGCAGCTGCGGCAGGGTCACGCCCCCCAGGGACATTCCGCCCACCCGCAGGAAGTCCCTGCGACTGTAACGGCTCTGCATCTCGGACAAGCGCATCGGGACCTCCCTAGAGGTTCATCTGGAATTCCTTGGTGTTCAGTATCGCCCACAACAGGTTCGCGAGACCCTGCCGCCGGCTCCGGCCGGCGTTGCGTTCCTCGGTGAGATAGGCCCGGATCGCCGCTCTCTCCGGCCCGTCCGGCGTGCGCGCGAATGCCCGCAGGTAGAGTTCGTCGATGATCTGGTGATCTTCGAGGGACCGCTCCAGGAGCCTGTCCACGATGAAGTCGTCGGCATTCATCCGTTTCGTGAGCACGTCGCCGTTCATCATGTGGAGGGCCTGCCCCAGCGAGGGGGCGCCGGACCGGGCCTCCATGATGTCGCGTCGCGGATGTCCGAAGGTCGTGAGGAAGTCCGTGGCCCCGATGCTGGCAACCAGTTCCTTCGGCGAGGTGCCGGCCGGATAGTTGCGGAACTCCTCGGGTACGCCCGTGACCTGGGAAATCGCTTCCAGCAGCACCTCGGCGGGGAGCTTCCGAGGTACGTAACGGGCGAACAGGATGTCCTCCAACGGCCGCTCTCCACCCGGTTGGTCCGGGGTATGCGCGGCCAGCTGGTACGTCCGGGAGTTCAGGATGAGCCGGTGCAGCGCCTTGAGGCGGAAGCCCGCATCGATGAGGAAGCGGGCGAGTTCGTCCAGCAGTTCGGGGTGCGTGGCCCGGTTGGTCGAGCGGAAGTCATCGAACGGCTCGACGATGCCCCGCCGGAAGTACTCGTACCAGACCCGGTTGACGGTGGCTCGCGCGAACTGCAGCTCCTGGTCGCGGGTGATCCAGTCCGCCAATACGGTGCGACGGTCCACGCCGTCGGGAATCAGGGCTTCCTCACCGCCCAGAAACCGGGGCGCAACCGGCTTTTTCGTGACCGGATGCTCGATCTCGCCGCGACGATCGTTGTACCAGATGCGCCGGTACTGCCCGTAGCCGTGCTTGACCCGGGTCCGTGCCAGGAACGCTGCAAGCCCATAGAAGTCGTCCTGGGTCAGGTTCTCGAGAGGATGGTTGTGGCATTGGGCGCACTCCAGCCGCATGCCGAGGAAGAGCCGCGTGATCGTGGGGACGGCCTTCTCGACCTCGAACGTCTTGAGCATGAAGTCGATGGCGGGGTGCCAGAAGTTCCCTGCCGGCCGCACCGTCGTGTCGCCGACGGCGGTCAGCATCGACCGGACCGTCTCGTCGTATGCCCAGTCCTCCCTGATGGAATCGTGCAGCCAGCGCTTGAACGACCCGTTGGTGCGCCCTTGCGAGTAGTACTGGGAGTTCCGGAACCAGTCCTCGAACTTCACGAGCCAGTGCGTGGCGTACCCGTCACTCGCGAGCAGCTCGTCGATCAGCGCCGCACGCCGGTCGGGGCGGTGATTCGCCAGGAAGTGGCGGGCTTCCTCCGGGGTCGGGAGTACGCCGGCGGCATCCAGATGGACGCGGCGCAGGAATGTCCGGTCGTCGCTGACCGGAAAGGGCTCGACGTTGACTCTCTCGAGCTTGCGGAAGACGTGTTCGTCGATCAGGTTCGCCGGCTCCGGATGCCGGAACGAGGGGCCGGCTGGTTCGTTGATGACGATGAACTGGGCGGTTGCCGCCTTTCCCATGGCCCGAGCCATCACCGTCGTCATTCCCGGACCGTTGGCGATGATCGACCCGTGCGGATCCAGCACCACGACCGCCTCGTCGTTCACCGAGTAGCGGACCTCGTCGGTCATGTCCCGGGTGGAGCCGTCGGAGAGGCGGCCGATCACCACCATGGGCTGCCGGGAGCCCTTCCCCTCCAGGACGCTCTCCGCCGGATGCATCTCCAGGCGTTCGAGGCGGACTCCGGTTGTCCCGTATGGGGTGCCCTGGCGCAACCAGGCAAGGATCGTCGCGTACTCGTCGGATTCCGGCCCCATCAACTGTCCACCCCCGTGCGGCATGCGAAAGGTGGGCTTGGCCAGCAGGAGTGCCTCCTCGGGGTTCTCATATGCAACCCGCCGTCCCTGCCGGGCCCGCACGATCATCTCGTAGTCGTGGCGCGGATCCGACCCGAACAGCGACAGCTTGAATCCGTTCTGTCCGGCGGGGGAGCCATGGCAGGCTGACGAGTTGCAGCCCTTGGTCGTCAGGATGGAGAGCAGGTCGCGTTCGAAGCCGATGCCCACATCGCCGCCGGTTGCACCCACCCGCACGGTCGTCTCGCCGGACCCTTCCGCACACGTGACGCGGACGCGAGCGCTCCCCGGGGCGCGTCCGAGGAGGCGGTCTGTGGCAACGGCGACCACCGCAGGATCGGAACTCGCCGTGCTGCAGTCCGTGCCGCCCCGCACCAGAATGCGCTGGGACTGGCCGGGACTCTGCAGATGAATGCCGTCCGGTTCGATCAGGACCGACGCAGGCGCCACGGAAGTGCCCAGTGTCGCCACCAGCCAGAGCGTTGAGCACACAGCTCGCACACTGCAAGCGTAGTGCAAGTGTGCGGGCCGCGCAAGGTCCGGAACGCGTGTCGGCCGGTGTCTGCTCGTGGGGGTCCGAACCGCCTGACGGCCCGCCCGGATGTCCTGGCGGGCCCGACGGACCGTGTGGACGGCGTCGAGACAGTGGACGCCCGGGGCTTGACCGGAGCGCCAGAGACTCTGTATAGTGATAGCACTCTGAAATACAGAGTACTATATTGGATCAGAGCAACGGGAGGATTTCATGACGGACAAGCAACGGATCGCGGATGACATCGCCTACGTGCGAGCGGTGGCTGAGCGCACGAAGGTGCCCAGGATCACGTCGATCTTTCGTGTGTGGGCCCTGCTGGCGCTGGCAGGCTTCGTGCTGGTTGACATTGCTGACGACCGTCGGTGGGTCGGCATCTACTGGATGGTGGCCGGTCCGGCGGGTTTCGTGCTCTCGTGGTGGCTCGGCACGCGGGCCAGTCGGGAAGCGGGCCTGCGGAATCGGGCTCTGGGAGTGCGCCATGCGCAGCACTGGCTGGCCTTCATGGCGGCCGGCGTGCTGGGTCTGGCTCTGGTCCGGACGGGCCAGTTGACCTGGCCGGGATTCGGATCGCTGTGGGTCCTGCTGCTGGCTCTCTCCTACTTCCACGGAGGAGTGCACCTCGATCGACGGATGGTGCCCATCGGGCTGGTGGCAGCCGGTGCCTACCTGTTCACGATCTGGGTGCCAGGCTTCGGCTGGACCATCGCCGGGGTCGCGCTGGCCGCCGCGCTGGCGAGTGCGGCGGCGTTCGGAGTGTCCGAACCTGATGCCGCGGGCTGATCCGGAACTGCCGGTCCTCGACGACCTGCAACACCTGCAGGGGCCCCTCGAGCACAGGGTGCGACTCGCAATCTGCGTGCTGCTCTCCCGGCACGAGTCGATCTCGTTCACGTGTTTCAAGCGTGCACTGGGAGAGACGGACGGCGGTCTGGGAACACATCTCCGGCGGCTCGAGGACGAGGGGCTGCTGAACATCGAGAAGTCGTACCGCGGCCGCAAACCCGTGACCTGGTACCGGCTCAGCGCGGCCGGGCACGCTGCCCTTCGGCGACACATCGCCGTGCTGGCCAGGTTGATCGATCCGTCGTCATAGGCCTTCGCGCCCGGAACCGGTTCCACCCCGGACCGGGTGTCTCAAGGGAGCGTCTGGAGGACTTCACGCTGGACGCGGAGTGGGGTGACGGCCGCTGCGGTCCGCACGCCAGTCTGCGTCGGTTGACGCGGGGCTTCCTCACCGGCACGCAGTGCGCGCTTCATCGCCTCCAGGTTGCAGCGCGCCCACAACTCTTGCCGCACCAGGGATTCGCTGCGGCTGTGGAACTGCTCGATCTGCAGGAACTGCCTGTTCAGTCCCTGCAGTCTCTCCAGCCCCCAGGGGGCATGGTAGAGGGCCGCCAGATCGACGGTGCGGTAGCGCTGGCGGTCGAGCAGGGTCGTCCCCAGTACCTGGATCGTACCGGCGTGCCTGTACTTGACGAGTCGCAGCGGAACAGGCCGCCAGGTCGCATCGGGATACTTGGCGGACAGGGCATCCGGGGCGACTGCGCCGGGCAGGACCTCGATGAGGTCGTCGGGACGGTCGGAATCGACGAAGTCGTCGACGGCGGGGCCGATTTCGCGTGCCAGACGGAAGACCGCATGCTGGCGACGGTGTCGGTGCACGCAGAGCAGTTCAAAGCTGTAGCAGCCGTGGCCGTACAGGACCAGGTCGTCGGGGCGCAGTGTCTTCGGATAGCGGAGGGCGGCCGTGCTCTCGTTGCTGTCAGCGTGGAGATCCAGGTCCACGGGGAGCCCCGACGGCAGACGATACAGACTGCTGAACAGGCCTTGCGGGTAGCGCGCCTCCGGAAACGGCAGTCGGTATCCGGCCTCGGTCAGCGGACCGGGCAGGATGACGCTGGAACTGTTGACCGCAAACATGCGATGGCCGAGCCAGAGCTGTCCGGACTGATCGGCACGGCGCAGGATCTCGGCATGAAACTGGCGGAAGACAAGGGGGTCGATCTTCTGTCGGGCACGGGTCATGGCCGCTTCGCTGACCGGCGCCGGTTGCGACAGCGGCACGTCGAGAGCGCGGCAGTTCGCCCACAGTGCCGCCAGGGCCGTGGAGTAGCTCTGGCCTTGTGAGAACACGAGGCAGTAGAGAAACAGCATCACGAGTCGGGTGTCAAGGACCCCGCGGCGCGCTTGCCAGAGTTCGTCGTGGCTGGCTGCGACGGCGGTGAGCGCGGCCAGCATCTCCCGGTCCTGCCACAGGCGTACGAAGGTCGGGTCCGGGTCGACGCACACGGCTGCTCGCTGGCTGGCGGGCCGAGGCCGGGGTCGGCGCTTGGGCGGGCCGGTCCGCAGGATCTCGCGGCAGTGCCTGGACAGCGGGTAGATGAAGACATCCTTGATGCTGCGCTTTCCCCTGCCCTCGGTCTGGCCGATGTGCTGCCAGTTGGCGGCCCGGTAGCAGGTTCCGCGGAAGCGGTTCGGGTCGACGAACGTCTCGATCAGAACCGGCTGGCAGCCATACACGAGTTGCCAGTCCTGCGGCAATCGCCGCATTGCCAGGGCCAGCGCATGACTGGCCAAGTGGTCCACCCGGACCCACGGCAGCACCAGGAAACGGGTTTGCCCGACCACCAGATGAAGGTGTCGCTTGTACTCGTCCTTGCTCCAGCCCACCCAAGCGTCTCGGCAGGCGAGCGTGCGGCTCGCCGGACTGAACAGCTGGCAGACCAGAGGACGCTCGTGGCGGTCCAGCACAAGGTACCCCAGATACGGGCCCATCGGCTGCCGGTAGCCCAGGTAGTGATAGCGGTCGATGTACTCCCTGAACAGCGCAACATCCGCCGCCTCTTCCACCCGCTGCAGACGCAGCGGTGTCAGTGTGGCCAGATTCGTCTCGATCAGCGGCCGTGGGTCGCTGCGAGGCGTCGGCGGGATCGGCTTGCGGGGGCAGCGGACATCGAGACGGCGCTGGGGAGGCAGGCTGAGGATGCCGCACTCTTCGAGATCTTCGAGCAGTTGCAGGGCGGCCTGGACGCGATTCCCGCCCGCGGGCGTGTGCCAGCGCAGTTGCTCGCAGAGGGTCTGGGCCAGTTCCTTGCGGCTCAGGTCCGGGAAGGTGCCGACGAGGTCCTGGACCTGGGCGAGTTGGCGGCGGGTGAAGCGCCGTCCGCCGAAGGTGGTGGTCCTGAGGTTCTGAATGCGGGCGTCGATCGTGGCCACGGGAGGATTCCTCCGCATCCACGTTCGCAGATCCGCGTCTAGATGTTAAGTCGCGTCCGCAGATTTTTCGGATTTCTGTAAGTGATGCAAGAACAGTGGATTACGAATATCTCTCCAGTCGTCTGCCGGCTTGACGCCAGTCAATTCCGTTGCCCCGACACGGCCGGAATCGCCGCCACCCGACTCCGCGACACGCGGGATCGGGTTCAGGACCATCGAAGCGCCTTGCGTGGATCTGCACTCTGTCCTGTCGAGGATGCCTCGGCGTTTGCCAGGTCATCGGCCGGGCCCGGCCATGTTCGGAGACTGCATGCCCGGAATCCGCGCGAACCAGCTCGCTCGTGGCCGCAAGGGCCTTGGAGTCCGGTAGGCCTGCGTCCGCAGGTCGCGAGGATAACGACATCTTTGGTATAACCAGTGAGGTTGTGGGAACCAGGGGCGCATCGGGCCGATTGGGCCTGGCGAATCCCACACGGCAAATCTCCATATTTCAGGGGGACCAACACATGCATTCAATTCGCGAGACCTCGCTGAGGGCATTTCGACTCGCGTTGCCGCTGGCAATGGTTGCGATGTCCGTTTTCGGGCAGACACAGACCGCAACCGTGCGCGGAACGGTCACGGACGCGTCCGGAGCCGTGATTCCGGGGGCCGCACTGACGCTGACCAACATTGACCAGAGCCGGCCGTGGGAGGGCGAGTCCAATGCCTCCGGGGCCTACCTCTTCCAGCAGATACCGCCCGGGAACTACTCGCTTTCGGTCGGAGCGGACGGCTTCAAGCGCTACGAGCGGCCAAGGTTCATCCTGCAGGTGGCGCAGGTCGCCCAGATCGACATCGCGCTGGAAGTGGGTGACGTGACCGAGGTGGTCGAGATTTCAGCAGAGACACCGCTGCTGTCCACCGCCACCTCCGACCTCGGCGAGGTCGTCAACTCCCGGACGGCCGAGTCGTTGCCACTGAACGGCAGGAACGTCCTGCAGCTCATCGGACTGACACCCGGCATCAACACGACGCGGAATTTCCGCAATTCGACCAGCGGCAACGGGTCCATCGGCGCCGTGGCGTTCTCGGCGAACGGGGGCCGGAACGTGGCCAACTCGATCATGCTGGACGGATCGTCCCAGGAGGTCATGGGCTACAACCAGCCGTCCTACATCCCCTCCCCGGACACCCTGCAGGAATTCAAGGTGCAGACCAATGCGTTTTCCGCCGAGTACGGCCGGACCGCGGGAGCAGTGGTGAACATGGTGACGCGCTCGGGCGGCAGCGCCTTCCACGGCGTCGTCTACGAGTTCCTCCGCAATGACAAGCTCCAGGCCAACAACTGGTTCTCCAACGCCAATGGACGGGATCGGGCGCCGTTCCGGTTCAACCAGTTCGGAGGTACCCTCGGCGGTCCTCTGACGCCCTCCCGGCAGCGCCTGTTCTTCTTCCAGAGCGTCGAATTCCGCCGACAGGTGAATCCGGCGTCGGTCACGCAGTCCGTGCCGACCCCGCTGATGAAGCGGGGTGATTTCAGCGAGGACACCCGGACGGTCTACGATCCGATGACGATCAAGGAGGACGGCACGAGGGAGCCGTTCCCGAACAACAGGATTCCGGACGGGCGTCACAATCCGATCGCCCAGACGCTGCTCTCCTATTTTCCCGAGCCGACGGCCAGCGGCATCCGGAACAACTTCTTCTCGCAACAGGGAGCCCGCCCGAACACGTGGGACACCTCCACCAAGGTCGACTACCGCATCAACGACCGTAACAACCTGTTCGTCCGGGTCTCCCTCAACAAGACGCACAACACGCTTCCGAGCCGCTGGAACAACAGCGCCTCTCCCGGTTCGGGCTGGAACGGCTCGATCAACCGGTCCTACACACTGGACGACACCCACCTCTGGAACGGGTGGGTGCTGCACGGCAACTACGGATATTCCTACCATGCGAATCCCCGCCGGTATATCGAGGACGGCATCACCCAGAGTTCTCTCGGCCTGCCGGCGGCGATCGACGGACAGGTCCAGTTCCCGTCCTTTCCGCGGGTCCAGGTGGCGGACTTCCAGCAGATGGGAAACAATGCGTTCTGGTACATCGGCAACAAGTTCGAGTCCAACACCTGGGTCGGCGACATGTCCCGTCTGTTCGGGGATCACACGATCAAGTTCGGCGGGGTCTTCCGCCTGAACCGCGTTTCGAACCACCGTCCCGCAGATCCGGCAGGATTCTACCAGTTCAACCGCAACTAACTACATGTTGTGCCTCCCGTCCGGGAGGGATCAGGTGACTGTCAGGCAGCCAAGGAGGCTGCCTTGCCGCTACACATACCGTCCGATGTTGATCTGAGCGAACATCCGACCGGGAAGCGGGCTCAACTCGCATTCTTGCAGGGAGTCGAGGATCTCGCACGTCACCCGGGAGCAAGACCGGCCCACATTCACTGGCTGCGGCGGCAGCGACCCGTCGCGATGAACGACGACGGCTGGATCCTGATCACGCACCCGAACGAGACGGAGGCCGAGCTCGCTGACGCATCCGAGGCGATGGTCCGCCTGGAACACCGGCTACGAGCGGAAGGTCTCGCCCCGGGCATCATCAATGCTGTCGATGCCAGCACGAACGAACCCGGAAACGCCCAAGACGGTGCCAAGGCATCACGAGCTTCGACTCACGGCAAGGAACGGCAGCCGTGGGAGCGGCAGCCGGTCTACATGCCGGCGTTCTTGGTCGCGACGACGCTGCCGCACTCCGACCCGAAGACATCCGAATTCACCCGCATAAACGGCAAGGTGCGTACCACGCTCGTCTCAACCAAGCGAACCGGCCTGCCGTTCGGCGTCTACCCGAGACTGCTAGTGGTCCAGTTGGCCACGTCCGCTGTCCGTACGAAGGGGCGGCGGTTCCCGGTGGGGCGTTCGATCAACGACCTGTTCGCCAAGATGGGAATCTCGAACTCCGGCGGTGGGAGTCAGTCCACGCTTGCCCGTGATCAACTCAATCGACTCTGCACCACATCGTTCGTCACCACGCATCTCTCCCGGTATGGAGGCCACAAGATCGACGTTGCGGACCGGTGGATCGAGAAGACGGAAGGTGGCCTTGTTGTGGAACTGTCGGAGCGGTTCTTCCTGCAGTCCACCAAATCCGCCGTCCCACTCGACCCCTTCGTCCTTCGCCAGGTCCGGCGGTCGCCGCTGTCCCTCGACGTGTACGGATGGCTCACGTACCGGCTATCGACACTGGAAGAACCGACCTCGATTGGCTGGCCGTCCCTGGAGAACCAGTTCGGATCCGAGTACGCACGCCCGCGGGACTTCCGCCGGCGGTTCCGCGAAGCCGTGGATCGGGTAACGTCGGCATGGTCGGGCACGCTCGGAATAGAGGTTGACGACAGACGAGTGACTCTGCGGCCCGGTCCTCCATCAGTAGCGTCACGCACCGAGCGTCGCAACGCGAAGCGGCAGTAGGACCAGGCGGTTTGCGCAAGTTCTGTCGCGCTTCTTATGGGGCTGAAATCTGCGCAAGTTCTGTCGCGCTGCTGCGCAAGTTCTGTCGCACGGTTTGCGCAAGTTCTGTCGCGCCCCTTGCGCAAGTTCTGTCGCGCTGCCCTATATATATCGGATCCCGGTAGGTACTCCGATAGGGAACCTATAGGATGCGCGCGCGAGGTCGCGAGCGGCCCCATGGCCGCCGAGGACCGCAGCGGACCACAACGGACGGCGCGTTGCGCCGGGAGAGAGGCATCCCGGGCCGTCGGTCCCGGTTCCGGCAGCGTGTCCCCCTCCGAACCCGCAGACCCTCCACGGGAACTCGCCACAGCCGTGCCGATCCACCAGCGGGGAGCACGGATCCCGTCCGGGTGCTGCCGTCCGACCTTGCCCGGATCGCTCCGGTGGGTCCATGATCGTCCCAGACATGCAGGTGCTCACTCCGGCCCGTTCCCGGGCTCTTCCGGTTCTGCTGCTGGGGGTGCTGTCCGCCGCACCCGCCTTCGCCGGGGTCGCCGCCAGCACCAGTCCCTGGGAGACGATGGCCAGCAACATGGCGGACGCCTTCACCGGGCCGCTCGCCCGCAGTCTCAGCCTCATCGCGATCGTCGTCACCGGGATGATGTTCGCCTACGGGGAACCCGGCGGCAAGCGGGCGCTGGCCGGCGTCGGCTTCGGTCTGGCCATGGCCATCGGGGCCGCCCAATGGCTGACCTGGCTCACGACCTGATGGACGCCGCACCCCAGCCCTCCCGATGGGTCGCCTCGCAGGCCCTCAACCGACCCCTGATGATCGCCGGCTGCGAGCGCACCTGGTTCGTGTTCAACGGCCTCCTGGCCTACACCCTCTACACGGCGTCGTACAGCTTCCTGTTCGGTGCCGGCTGCGGACTGGTCGGCTACGTGGCGGGTGTGGTCATCTGTCGCGAGGATCCGGCGCTGCTGCGCATTCTCAAGGTCGCCCAGCGCTACCGGGCCCGCTACGACCCCGGCAAGCGGGCGACCGAGACGGAGGAGGTCCGCCTGGTCTGATGCCGGCGACCGCCGCAGCCGCCTTCCGGCGGGACGCCCGGGAGGCCGGCGCACTCGAGGCCGAGATTCCCTATTGGGGCTGGGTCGACGAGCGGACCTGCCTGACCCGCATGGGCGAACTGCTCAGTGTCGGTCGTCTGACGCCCTGTCCCACGTCCGGACGGGAACCCGCGCAGATCGCGGACGTGGTGCGGCGCTGGATGCGGCTGCTGGGACAGCTCGACGAACGCACACGGCTGTCGCTGTACGTGCTGCGGCGACCGTTGCCGATGGTGGTCGGGGAGACCCGGGGCGTGGCCGGGGAATCGGCCCGGACGCGGGCCGAGGACCTGCGACGGCGGCTGAGCGGGCTGGAGGTGTACGTGGCGTGGACGCGGGATCCGCGGCTGCGAGCGGCTCCCTCGTCGAACGGTCTGCCGGCCTGGTCACAGCGGCTGTTCGCACTGGTGCAGCCGGAACGTCGACCGGTCTGGATCCGGACCCAGGTCGAGGGGGCCTGTGCGCACCTGCGGCAGGACATCGAGGCACAGTGCCGGCTGATCGAGGACCTCACCCCCGTGCGGATGCTCGGTCCGGACGAGGCGACCGGCCTGTTGAGCGAGCTCGTCAACCGGCCCGGAACACCGCCCCCACCGGGGCGCGGATCGGCCCTGCACCGTCGGCTGGCGCAGTCGGAGATCGAGGCCGAACGGCGGCAGTTGCGCCTCGACGGCGAGGACGCGCTGGTCTACTCGCTGATCGAACCGCCGTCCGAAGCGGGCGCGGACCAGCTCCGGGAACTGCTGCGGATTCCGGCCGTGATGACGATCTCGTGGGAGTTCCGGCGGCTGACGACCGACCAGGCACGACGCCGGATCCACGGTGCCCGGCAGTTCTTCTTCGCCAAGCGCTTCTCGATGCTGGCCCACATGCGGGAGACGGACGGGACCGCCTCGGCGATGCTCGACGAGGGGGCCGACACGGAGGTCGAGCGGCTGGGGCAGGCACAGGCCGAACTCGAGGCCCACGGGATGCCCTACGGGGAACTCGCCCTGGGGCTGACCCTGCATGGTCCGCTGGAGGAACTCGAACGGCACGATGCCGCCGTGCGACGCATCTTCGCGGCCTGTGACGCCAAGGTGCTGCGGGAGGGTTTCGGGCAGTTGGCCGTGTTCTTCGCCCGGCAGCCGGGAGCGCCCCGGGGGCATCAGCCCCGGCTCCTGCTGGTCTCGGGCGGAGTGGCGGCGGCGCTGGCTCCTTTGTGGGGTCCGGCCCTGGGTGCGCCGCGCAGTCCGCATCTGGGGACGGACTGCCTGTGCGTGTTCGAGACGCGCGAGAACACGCCCTTCCACTTCGACCTGTTCGGCGGGGGCGGGGGCGACATCGGTCACACGCTGGTGCTCGGCCAGTCCGGGGTCGGCAAGTCCTTCCTGCTGAACTTCCTGGTCGTCTCGGCCCTGCAGTACCGCCCCCAGATCTTCGTCCTGGACCTGGGCGGTTCCTTCGGACCGCTGACCCGCCTGCTGGGCGGCAACTACCTCTCGCTCTCGCCGGATCCGGACGCCCCGACCCGTCTGCGACCGTTCGCGCTCCCGGCCGGGGAGCGCACCTTCGCCTTCCTGACCGGTTGGGTGCAGCGGTTGCTGGCCCTGGGCGGCTACCGGACCAGCGGCGCGGACACCAGCGTGATCCGGGAACTGGTCGAGAACCTGTACCGGTTCCGGAGCGAGGATCGCCGCCTGGGGGTGCTCGCGGAGGCGCTGCTGAGTCCGATGAAGCCGGCCATGTCGCGCTGGGTCGGCGGGGGGACCTGGGGCGCGGTGTTCGACAACCCGCCCGAGGGGGAGGAACCGGGCTGGGGCGCGTTGCAGGTGGTCGATCTGGCCGGGGCGGCCAAGCACGAGGACCTGGTGGAAGCCGCCCTGGGCTACTTCCTGGAGCGGATGCGGCACGAGGTGGACGAGGCGTCGGCACTCGAGCGCGTCAAGCTGTGCATCGTGGACGAGGCCTGGAAGTTCGTGAGGGACCCGACGGTGAGCGCGTATCTGGCCGAGGCGGCCAAGACCTGGCGCAAGAAGAACGCGGCGCTGCTGCTGGCGACGCAGTCGGGACTGGATCTGGCGGGCGTGGAGTCGGCCCGGGCGCTGCTGGAGGCCCTGTCGACGCGGGTGTATCTGGCGAACCGGGAGTTCCCCGAATCGCTGGCGGCGTCCTTCCAGCTGTCGGCGTCCGAACTGAACCTGGTCCGGGATCTGGCGCCCAAGCAGGAACTCTACGTGCGGCGGGCGCACGAGCGGGAGGTGGCGTCGCTGCGGGTCGACCCGCGCTCGTACTGGCTGTACACCTCGGACCCGCAGGAATCGGCGCGGCGGGCGCGGCTGATCGAGACACACGGGCTGGCCGAGGCCCTGGACCGGTTGGCCGAGGAGGCAGGATGAAGGATCGCGGAAGCGGATGGTGCGGGATCGTGGCAGGGCTGCTCGCCCTGCTGGGGGTGCTGGAGGTGGCCGGCGGTGCGGAGGCGCGCCGGGTGCGGCTGAGTTCGGCCGACGAGGTGGTGGAGATCGTGGCGGCGGTGCGGCACACGACCGTGATCGCCCTGCCGAGCGAGGAGCGGATCCTGGACTTCGTGGCCGGGGACACCGAGTCCTGGGCGCTGACCGGGGAGGCCAACGTGGCGTACGTGAAGCCGTTCGCCGAGGGCGTGCAGACCAACGTCGCGCTGGTCACGGCGAGCGGTCGCATCTTCGCCTTCCTGTGCCGGGAGGGCGGCTCGGAACCGGACCTGGTGGTGCACGTGGAGGTCGGGGACCCGGACGGGGAGCGGGAGCGACCGATCGGTTCGCCGCTTCATGAGCCGGCCTTCGTCGCCGCCAGCGAGGTGAGCGACTACCGCGAGGCGGCGCTCGCGGCACAGGAACGGGTGCGGGCCACGCAGGACACGGCTGTGGCGACCGTCCAGCGGGAGGTGGAGGCGTTCCGCACGGCGTATCCGCGCCAGATGCGGTTCGAGTACCGGCTCAACGAGCGGGCGCAGCGGGATCCGTTCTCGGTGGTGGCGATGTGGAACGACGGGCGGCACACGTACGTGCGCAGCACGGCACCGGAGTCGCCGGCCCTGTACGAGTCGCGGGACGGGCAGCCGAGTCTGGTCGAGTACGAGTTGACCGAGGACGGACTGTACGTGGCGCAGCGGGTGCTGCGCGACGGCTGGCTGCAGATCGGCAAGCGGCGGGCGCACTGGGTCTGGGTGCCGGCGCGGGAACCGGCGGGAGGGATGGAGTGAGCCGCTGGTTCCGTCGGCCCGGCAACCCCCTGGGCACCATGCCGAAGGGCCTGGTGCGGAATGTCGCGATCGTGCTCGGGGCGGTCGTGGGGGGCCTGGTGATTCTCACCACGCCCGGCAGCGAGGAGCCGGAGGTCGGTGGGGGCGAAGAGCCGGTCGACAGCGGCGGGGAAACCGAGAGCGGGGAGACCTACGTGCGCTCGACGGCCAGTGCGATCGAGCGGCTCCAGCGGGAGGCCGAACGGCGGGCGGAAGCCCGGGAAGCGGACCTGGCCGCCCGGCGGGCTGCCGCCACGGCGTCCGGGCATCTTCCGGCGCGAGGGGATCCGGGGGGTGGCAGTTCGTTCACCGGCCTCCCGGGTTCGACGGGCAGCGGGGACCCGGAACCGGAATCCCCCGAGGCCGCGTTGCGCGAGCAACTGCGGCTGGACGACATCCGGCGGTCCCATGAGGCTCTCCGCTCGGACCCGGTGGCGCTCTCGCTGCGGGCACCGACCGACGCTGCCGAGACGGGCAGTGCGGTCGATGAAGCTGCTCCGGAGCCTCCATCGTCGGCCTCGGTCGGCGTTCCGGAGGCGGTCGCACCACCGGACGAGCTGGCACGGCTGGAGGCGCTGGCGAGTCGGACCGACGGTGCCCGACCGATCACGACCGAACCCGTCGAGGACGCGCCGACGGCCGTCACCGTGCCCACCGATCCGCCGGACTGGGAGCGGATCTTCGAGGGCCAGTTCCTCGAGGCCGTGCTGACCACCGAACTGCGGGGCGACTTCGCCGGTCCCGCCGTGGCACTCGTCTCCTCCCCCCTGTGGTCCCGGGACCGCCAGCGCGTGCTGATCCCGCGCGGCACCCGCGCGATCGGCACCGCCGAGGCGGTCGGGGTCTGGCAGCAGGGCCGCCTGGCGGTCGCGTTCCACCGTCTGGTGTTTCCCGACGGGAGCTACATCCGGCTCGCGTTCGCGGGGCTGGACCAGGCCGGGGCGACCGGGCTGCGGGATCGCGTCAACCGCCATTACCTCTCCACGATCGGGGCCGCCGGCGCGGTCGGTCTGATCTCGGGCCTGACCCTGCGGGGTTCGCGGCCCTACGAGGGCGGCCTGCAGGGCGGACAGGCCGGCGCCGGGATCGGTCTGGGCCGCAGTGCCGAGCAGATCCTCGACCGCTACCTCAACCGACTGCCCACGATCACGATCCGGGCCGGCACGCGGCTGCGGATCATGCTCACGAGCGACGCGCTCGTGCCCCGACCGCCGTTCCGGCTCCAGGCCGTTGCCAGGGAGACAACACCATGACCACTGCCAACCCATCCGAACGCTGCGCATCCGCAGGGTTGCGCCGCGGACTCGCCGTGCTGCTCGTGCTCGGGCTGCTCGCCGGCGGCGCCCATGCGGGCTTTCCGACCTTCGACGTGGCCGCCTTCGGCCAGCGGGTGCAGAAGGCGGTCAACGACAGCGCGCAACTGGCGGCGGTGGGCTCGATCGTGACGAACACGACCACCATGGTGACGACCCTGAGCAGTCAGCTGGACCAGGCCTTGCAGGCCGCCGAAGGGCAGATTTCGGCCCTGACGAACTGGCAGGACCTGTTTCCGGTGGCCGACGTGCTGGGAGCCCCCGAGGAGGTCCGGGGCTGGATCACGCGGGCCGGTCGGATTCGCAGTCGGGTGGAGCGGATCGCGAACGGGTCGGTCGCGGCCCTGCCGGACGAAACGGACATTCGCGGAGCCTGGGCCGCCGCACCGGTGCGAGCACCCTTGGGCTCACCCCCGGTCCGGCCCCCGGTCGAATCGCGGGCCGACCGGGCCGCCCGCAGCACCCGGGAACTGGCGACGTCCCTAGACCGTCTGGATGCACTCACGGGCGAACGGGGTGCGGCGGCGGAACGGCGGGCCCTGCTGCTGCAGGACGTGCGGGAACGACTCGAGAATCTGGCCGGCGATGCGGGTGTGTCGGGGACCGCCTTGGCCCAGAAACAGGTCAGTGCGGCAGCCGCGAGTGGCGACCTGCTGGCCGCCCACCTGCAACTCGCGGCGCTGCGTGAGGAAGCCCTGGTCGAGGAAGCCGCCGCCCGGCGCACCGCGCTCGCGGCCAGCGAGGCCGCGATCACGTCCGGCATCCGCAGCGCCTTCGAGAGCACCCGGACCCTGCTGGCCCGCCATGACGAAGCCGGGGCCGACGGGGCCGTCGCGCAACCCGTGCTGCCCGTGTACTGAGGCCGCACGGAACCTGAGGTGGACCGGGAGGCCGCATGCAGATCGACCTGAGCCGGGCCCAGAACATCCACGCCAACGATCCCGGCGCGATCCAGCAGATGATCGACGCCCTCACCGAGGACCTGCTGGCCGACATCTCCGCCGTCCTGCTCGACTCCGGCAACAATCTCTGGCGCCTGCTCGGGGCCGTGGTGGTCGTGTGGACCGGCCTGCGGATCGCGTTCTCGGGGGGCGGATTCTCCGGCTGGGACCTCGTCCGCCTGCTGATGGCCCTCGCTATCCCGCGCACCCTGCTGCACTTCTACTCCGTGCCGATGCCCATCGGCGGACAGACCCTGCCCGAGGCGATCGTGGGCATGGGCGCCTTCATCGCCGATCTGGTCGCCCAGGACACCTGGTCCTCGGCCTGGACCTGGGGCGGGGACTTCCTAACCCGCGCCTGGAACGAGATCATCGCCTCGGCCGGCATCGGCTCCCGCTTCTGGCTCCTCGATGTCCTGGCCGATGTCGGCAATGCCGTGGCCGCCGTCGTCCTGGCCGTGCTGGCCCTGTTCATGGCCTTCGTCTCCCTGCTGTTCCTGGCCATCGGCTTCACCCAGGTGATCTGGTCCCAGTTCGCGATCTCGGTGGTGGTCGTGTTCGGTCCCATCTTCATCCCCTTCCTGCTGATCGAACCGCTCGCCTTCCTGTTCTGGGGCTGGCTGCGCTCGCTGCTGACCTACTCGATGTACTCGGCGGTTGCCGCCTGTGTGCTGCGCGTGTTCTTCGCCGCCGTGATGGCGGCCTCGGACGGCATCTGGGAGAACCTCGTGCCGGACCTGGACGCGCTGGGCGCGGCCCTGATGTGGGTGGTCTCCTACATCGCCCTGGCCATAGCGGGCATCCTGGCCGCCCTGAAGATTCCGGAACTGGCCAGTTCGCTGGTGAGCGGCAACGTCGGTGGAGGCGGGATGCTGGGAGCGCTGGCCGCCGTGGCGACCGCCGGGAGAGCGGCCGTTGCGGTGCGGGGCGCAGCCGCGCTGCGGGGGGCGAAGTGAACCGGGAGCGACCCCGCAACGACCGACAACGGGCCCGACAACGGGCTCCGTTCCGGGCCGTTCCGACCCGGAGCGGACATCGTTGGGAAGTCGATCCGCGCCGCGAGCGCGTCGGCCTGCGGACGCGGCAGGCGCGGACGCTGGAGGATCTCGGCATCTACCGCTGTGCGGCCCTGAAGGACATCATCGCCGAGCGGTTCGACGGCCATCCGTATGCCGCGCGGCGGGCGCTGGACGCCCTCCGACGACAGGGACTCGTGGGCGAGTTCGAGGCCCGTGGACCGCGCGGGAAGGCGTTCCGGGTGCTGCACCTCACGGCCCGGGGCCGACAGCGTGTCGAGCAGGCACGGCACTCCGGACTCGCCCCCGGACAGCGCTACTGGGGCGGGCGTGTCAAGGCCAGGGAAGCCTCCCACGAGGCCGCCGTGTACCGGGCCGGTCGGGAGGAATCCCGGAAGATCGAGGAGGCCGGTGGCCGCGTGGTGCGGATCCGGTGCGACTCCGAACTCAAGAGCGAGGTGGCACGGGCGACGGAGAAGGCGCGCGCACGGCACGGTGGCGCCGAGGCCGACCGGATCAAGCAGGCCACCGCCGAGGAGCTGGGGGTGCCGGTGGTGGATGGCAAGGTGCTGTATCCGGATCTGCAGATCGAGTACATCGATGCGGACGGTCGCGAGGGGCGGGTCAGCGTCGAGGTGGCGACCGGACACTATCGCGGGAAGGAGGTCGCGGCGAAGGCGGCGGCGGGATTCCAGATGCATGCTGCGGACGGTCGAGCACGGCACAAGCTGGGACTGGCCGATCTCGAGGGCAGCGGTCGGGGCGGTGGAGACCGCCGTGAGAGGGGCCTGCTGGACCTGTGATCGAGCACCTGAAGGGCCGCGAGAAGGCCATCGAGGACCTCGGGTTCAAGCCCCGCGACGCGGAGTGGATCGCCCTCGTGGCCCTGCATTCCGGAGTGTTCCTCAGGGCTCAGTACGGGCGGTTCTGCAAGGAGGCCGGAAGTGGATCTCGCGTTAGGGTGTTGCGGCTGGTCGAGAGACTCCGACTCCTCCAGCTCGCTGCCGACGGCGAAATCGAGGACGTGGGGCGCGTGTGCCGGATCTCGTCGAAGAAGGTGTATGCGGCTCTAGGGGCCGCCAACATTCGGCACCGCCGGGATGCGGCTCGCTCGTATCTGGTGCGGAGGCTGCTGTCGCTGGACTATGTGCTGGATGACCTTGACCGCCCTTGGCTGCCGACCGAACCGGAGAAGGTCGAGGCCTTCGAGGCGGTCGGGATTGAGCGGACGATCCTGCCGAAACGCGTCTATGGATCAAGGCGTGGCGGGCGCACCGTCCGCCCGTTCGGTTGGAAGATGCCGGTTGCCTGCAGCGATGGGACGGCTCGCTTCGTCTATGTCGACACAAGCGGCGAGACACAGGACGAACTGCTCTCCTGGGGTGCGGAGCACACCCCATTGTGGTCTGCACTGCAGGCTCGCGGGATCCGCGTCGAGGTGGCCGCGATCTCGCCATCCGAGAGTCGCCTGGAGTTGATTGGCGGGGCGCTGACTGATTGGCGCGAGCGTGGACTGCGTGTCGGCATGACATCCGCCCTGAGTGCTGCTCAGGCGGAGGAACTTGTGGACGCCGAACGGGCATTGCGAGTATTTGACAAGCGGGCGATGCAACGCTGGGGTGGACTGAACGGCACGATCGCCCGAACTGCCGAACTGCAACGCCGCAGGGAGGAGAACGGTGAGGCACAGGCAGAAACTGACCGGATGCGCCCGGACGAAGTCTCGACGCGACTGTCAGGTCTGACCCGCCTTGAGGTCTCAAAGTGCTAGTTGGTACAGCGAAGCGGCGGGCTTTGCCCGCCGCTCCCGTGGTAGTCGAGCGTGTAACGCGAACATTTTTGGCCTGTTACGTTCTTGATGTCGGGTCCGTTACATCATCGTTGCCCCTAAGCTCCTCGCCGCACGCAGCTTGGCGCGCCGCCCCGCCTGCCTCGCGGCAGGCGGGGCGGCGGCCTCCCGGCAGGAGCGACCCCCCCTTGCGGGTCCTTCGGACTGCCATGAGGCCATCACTGCGTTACATGGCCCCATGGCAGGAGGTCGCTCCTGCTGATGAATCCCTGCGGGAAGGCGGGCGCGGGCCCTGGAGGGCCGCGCGGTGAACTCGCGTTCGCTCGCTGTCGTCTGCGGGGCCGCTGTCGCGATCCTCGCCCGCTCGCGCTTTCGACCCTGGCCCGACCCCGGCGAAGTGCCACCACTCGACCTCGTCGCGGCCTACGATCCCTCCCTCTACCACGCCTTCTGGCTCTGGAACTGGCTCTGGCCCGGCGCCGCCGTCGCCGTCATCGGCTCCTTCGCGTTCGCCATCTGGGATGTCTGGGGACCCCACGGTCGCCGCGCACCTGTTCGCAGTACCCTCGCACCCTGGCCCCTCACCGGTCACGAGTCCGCTCCCGCCGTCGTCGTCGGTGAACAGCACCACCCCGTCGAACCCGTCGAGGTCCACCACCCCTCCTGGCTCGTCGTCCCTGCTGAGGGCCTCTTCACCGGCACCGCCATCTTCGGCGCCACCGGCTCCGGCAAGACCGCCGCCTGCATGCGGCCCTTCGTCTCCCAACTCCTCGCCTGGCAGGCCCACGACCCCCTCCGCCGCGCCAGTGCCCTCGTCCTCGAAGTCAAGGGCGACTTCTGCCACCAGGTCCGCACCATCCTCAATGCCTGTGGACGCGGCGACGATTACGCCGAACTCGGCCTCGGTGGCGGCTGGCAGTGGAACCCCCTCGACCAGCCCGCCACCGATTCCTATTCCCTCGCCTATCAGCTCGGCGGCCTCCTCAACCAGCTCTTCGGCAAGGGCAAGGAACCCTTCTGGCAGCAGGCCTCCACCAACCTGCTCCGCAACCTCATCGAACTCCACCGCCTCCACGACAGCGCCTGGGTCTCGCTCCGCGACCTCTACCGCTGTGCCATCGATCCCGGCCGGCTCCAGAATCAACTCGAAACCGCCCGCTCCGCCATCCGCGACGAACCCGTCCAGCGCGTCCGCGTCCGTCCTGAGGACTTCACGGCCCACGCCGTCCGGCTCCAGCCTCATGGACCCTGGGTCGGGGACCCCGACGGCTACACCGCCGCCCAGACCCGTGAACTGCTCGATGTCCTCGAACAGGCCGCCATCCCTTCCGAACGGGTGCAGCCCGTCACGCGCGTGACGGCCCCCGATGCGGACGGGCGACTCGAAGCCGTCGAGCGCTGGCTGGTCCACGACTGGCAGCGCCTCGACGACAAGCTGCGCACCTCGATCGTCGAGGGCGTCAGCTCCTTCCTGGGCGTCTTCGACCAGCCCGACGTGGCCCGCGTGTTCTGTCCCGGTCCGCCTCCGACGGAGGTCCCCATCGAGACCGGCGCAACGACCTTCAGCGGCGAACTGCCCGCCCTGCTCAAGCCCCTGCCGAAACTCCGCGACCTGATCGAGAACGGCACGGTCCTGTGCCTGAACATGCCGACCGGCACCAGTGCGGCGCTCGCCCGCGCGGTCGGAGTGCTGCTCAAGAGTGCCTGGCTGCGGGCGGCCCTGGAGCGACCGACCGACATGGCCGCCGATCCGCAGCGCTATTTCCGCCCCGCCATCTTCCTCTGCGACGAGTACCAGACCTTCGCCACCGTCGGCGAGGACGATCCCGCCGGCGACGAGAAGTTCTTCCCCCTGACCCGCCAGTCGCGGGTCGTGCCGATCGTCGCCACGCAGTCCCTCTCGTCGCTGAAGAGCGTGGTGCGCGGCGAAGCCTGGAAAACCCTGCTGCAGTCGTTCCGGACGCGCATCTTCCTGACCAGCGCGGACGCGGACACCTCCCGGGCGGCCTCCGAGATGTGCGGGACCGTGGAACGACTCAAGGCCAGCTACAGCTTCAGCGAGAACGCCTCGCAGGCCGGCGTGTCGCTGCTGAGCGGCAAGGCCGGCGGTGCCCGTGGCAGCGTGGGGGCCGGGCGCAGTTACCAGACCCGACGGGAACCGCGCTTCCATCCCGGCGACTTCGAGTCCCTCTCCACCTGCGAGGCGATCGTGCTCCCGTTCGACGGCTACAGCCCACTGACCGCCCGCAGGGTGTATCTCAAGCCCTGGTTCCTGTCACGGGAGCTCGGCTACTTCCAGGCCGTGCGCGAGGGCCGGCTGGGGAGACCGTCCTGATGCCGGCGCTGGGACGCGTCCTGTCCCTGTTGCCGGCGGTGGTGCGCGAAGCCTTCGACGATCCGGATGTCAGCGAGCTGATGATCAACGGTCCCGGGGCCTATTTCGTCGAGCGCGGTGCCGACGGGGCGGTGGCGGTCGCGGCACCGGAACTGGCCGCCGAGGACATCTATGCCGCCGCGATCCACATCGCCCGACCGCTGGGACTCGATGCAGGGGCCAGCAAACCGATCGTCGACGCGCGCCTGGACGATGGCTCGCGGGTCGCGATCGCCCTGCCGCCGGTGGTGCGCTACGGGGCGATCACCATCCGCCGGTTCGGCGCACGGCAGTTCAGCGCCGAGGACCTGGTGGCGGCGGGTTCGCTGCCCCGACCGGTGCTGGAGGAAGCGGCCGCCCTGCTGCAGGGGCGGCGCAATCTGCTGATCGCGGGTGGGACCGGGTCGGGCAAGACCACGCTCCTGCAAGCGTTGGCCGCGCTGATTCCCGACAGCGAGCGGGTGCTGGTGATCGAGGACACGACCGAGTTGCAGTTGCAGGCCCCCAACCTGCTGCAGATGGAGGCGCGGGACCTGGGCGAGACCGGCATGACCATCCGGGACCTCGTGCGGGCCTCGCTGCGGCATCGTCCGGACCGGCTGATCCTGGGCGAGGTGCGGGGCGGGGAGGCGGCGGACCTGATCCAGGCCCTCAACACGGGCCACGGCGGGAGCCTGTCCACGATCCACGCCAACGATGCCGAGAGTGCGCTGTCACGGCTGGCCTCGTGTGCCTTGCAGTCCAGAGAGGGAATGGGCTGGTCGGTGCTGTGCCGGCAGATCGCGGACGCGATCGATCTGGTGATCCACGTTGAGCGGCGGGAGGGCTGGCGCGGGGTGTCCGCAGCGGTGCACGTGCTGGGAGCACAGGGAGACGGCTGGGAGACGCGGCGCTTCTGGCCGCTGCCCGTGGAGGGAGGATAGGGGGCATGAGCGAAGAGCGGGTGCTGCAGCAGTTCGCGGATGTCGTCGCGGAGAAGATCGTCGATGTCAAGCGGGCGGCGGAGCTGCGGCGGATCGTGGCGGACCACTCGGTCTGGCTGCAGACCGACGGCCGGGAGGGGCACAAGGCGGATCTGCGTGGCTACAACCTGGAGCGGCTGAACCTCTCGAATCTCGATCTCTCGAAGGCTGATCTTCGCGGTGCGCGGATGGCGGGGGCGAGGCTGGATGGCGCCAACCTGGAGGCTGCTGACCTGCGGGGCGCCAATCTGACGGATGGCAGGCTGCGCGGAACGCAACTGCGGGATGCCCAGTTGGACGGGGCTAGGTTGATCGATGCCCGATTGCAGGGTGTCGAACTGCAGGACGCGAAATGCCGGGAGGTGGTCGCTTACGGGGCTCGCTTCACTGACGGGAATATTCGGGGAGCGAACTTCACCAACGCCGATCTGGGGGCGACGGACTTCAGTGGGGCGGATGGTCGTGAGGCACAACTTGACGGTGTCCGCATGTACGGCGCCAGGGCCGTCGGGGCGGACTTTTCCAGTGCACGCTTCGGCGAGCAGGACGGGCAGCGGGCGGACTTGCGTCAGTCGAACCTGCGCAGTGTCGTGCTGGAACGGGCCGAACTGGGCGGTGCGAACCTGGGCCAGGCCAACCTCACCAACGCCCGCTTGGCGGGGGCCGTCGGCGAGCGGGTGAACCTGCATCGCGCCCGGCTGGACAACACCGACATGCGCGAGTTCCAGGGACGGGGAGCCTCTCTGGTGGGAGCCACGGCTGCGGAGCTTCGGGGCCCGGACCTGCGTGGAGCCGATCTACGAGACTCGCGGATGGACGGATGCCGCCTTGGCAGCGCCCGTCTCGATGGTGCGCAACTGGACGGGACTACCCGGGAAGGGGTGCAACTGCCCAGGGTTCCGGAAACGGCTGCGCCGACCAGGGAGGCACCCGGAATCGAGCGCTAGGAGCCGGTCGCACTTGAGAACGGCAAGGCCGACTATGCAATGAGACTCGCAAGGAAGTATCCTCGGTCCGACAGGCTACCAGTGCAACGGGCAACGTAGAATGGGTGTTCGTCGACACTCTTCGACCAATAAAGGTCCCGATACCGTGCTACCAACCTATCGGAACCGGCCCTCATTCAGACGCCAATAGGCACTGGTGTTCTTGAGATGATCATTCTTCTTCGCATGGCCCCATGGAATTTGGCCTTCACTGTCTCTTGCTGTCGAACTTGCGCCTGCGTCAAGCAGCATGTTCACCACTTCGGGACTCTTACTATGCCTTGCCGCTTCGTGGAGGGGCGTAGATCCACTCTCGGTCCGAGCGTTCAAGTCTGCACCGGCGTCCAGTAACACCTTCACAACTTCAGGGCTTTCGCTCGAGCCCGCCGCCACATGCAAGGGCGTTTCTGCCTCCTGATTCCGAGCATTCAATTCGGCTCCGGCGTCCAGCAGTACCTTCACTACACCGGGGCTTTCGCTCAATCGACCCGCATAGTGCAGAGGCGTTTCTCCGTCCTTATCCGCCCGAGCGTTCAAGTCTGCTCCGGCGTCCAGCAGTGCCTTCACCACTTCCGGGCTTTCGCTCGATCGCCCCGCCACGTGCAGAGGCGTAGATCCATGTTGATCCTCCCGAGCGTTCAAGTCAGCTCCGGCGTCCAGCAGCACCTTCACCACTTCCGGACTTTCGCTCCATCGCCCAGCCAAGTGCAGGGGAGTTTCTCCCTCCTGATCCCGAGCGTTCAAGTCGGCTCCGGTGTCCAGCAGCGCCTTCACCACTTCCGGGCTTTCGCTCGAACCCGCCGCTACATGCAGGGGCGTTACTCCATGCTGACCGGCCCGAGCGTTCAAGTCGGCTCCGGCGTCCAGCAGTGCCTTCACCACTTCCGGGCTTTCGCTCCAACCGGCCGCCCCGTGCAAGGGCGTTGATCCATCCTCAGTCCGAGCATTCAAGTCGGCTCCAGCGGCCAGCAGTACCTTCACCACTTCAGGAGTGTTACTATAGTTATACGCTGCATGGTGCAGGGGAGTTTCTCCATCCTGATCCCGAGCGTTTAGGTCGGATCCGGCGTCCAGTAGCGCCTTCACCACATCCGGAGTGTTGCTATACGCCGCCACGTGCAAGGGTGTCAATCCATCCTGGTTCCGAACGTTCAAGTCGGCTCCAGAATCCAGCAGCACCTTCACCACACCGGGAGTCCTACTTGACCACGCCGCATAGTGCAGGGGCGTTTCTCCATCCTGATCCCGAGCATTCAGGTCGGCTCCGGCGTCCAGCAGCACCTTCACCACTTCCGGAGTGTAGCTGAATGTCGCGGCTTCGTGCAGAGGCATTGATCCATCCTTATCTTGAGCATTCAGGTCGGCTCCGGCGTCCAGCAGCACCTTCACCACTTCCGGAGTGTAGCTGAATGTCGCGGCTTCGTGCAGAGGCATTGATCCATCCTTATCTTGAGCATTCAGGTCGGCTCCGGCGTCCAGCAGTGCCTTCACAACTTCCGGACTTTCGCTCCAGCGACCCGCATAGTGCAGGGGCGTTTCTCCATCTGGATCCCGAGCGTTCAAGTCGGCTCCGGCGTCCAACAGTACCTTCACCACTCCCGGAGTGTAGCTGAACGCTGCGGCTTCGTGCAGAGGTACCGATCCATCCTTATCTTGAGCGTTCAAGTCGGCTCCGGCGTCCAAAAGAACCTTCACAACTTCCGGGCTTTCGGTCGAAGCTGCGGCCACGTGCAAGGGTGTAGATCCGAATTTATTCTCCCGAGCGTTCAAGTCGGCTCCGGCGTCTACCAGCGCCTTGATCGCTTCCGGGCTCTCGCTCGATAGCGCCGCCTCGTGCAAGGGCGTTGATCCATGCGGACCCGCCCGAACCTTCAAGTCGGCTCCGGCGTCCACCAGCGCCTTCACCACACCGGGAGTCTTACTTGACCACGTCGCATAGTGCAAGGGCGTATATCCATTCTCGGTCCGAGCGTTCAAGTCGGCTCCGGCGTCCAAGAGTGCCTTCACCACTTCAGGAGTGTTGCTATACGCCGCCTCGTGCAAGGGCGTTTCTCCATCCTGATCCTTCCGAGCGTTCAAGTCCGCTCCGGCGTCCAGCAGTACCTTCACTACTTCGGGGCTTCCGCTGAATCGCGCCGCCCCGTGCAAGGGCGTAGTCCCACTCTCGGTCCGAGCGTTCAAGTCGGCTCCGGCATCCACCAGTACCTTCATCACTTCAGGGCTCTCGCTCGATTGACCCGCATAGTGCAGGGGTGTTTCTCCATCCTGATCCCGAGCGTTCAAGTCCGCTCCGGCATCCAGGAGCACCTTCACTACTTCGGGGCTTCCGCTCAATCGCCCCGCCACGTGCAGGGGCGTTTCTCCATCCTGACCCGCCCGAGCGTTCAAGTCGGCTCCGGTGTCCAGCAGTGCCTTCACTACTTCGGGAGTCTTGCTTAGCCACGCCGCCACGTGCAAGGGCGTAGTCCCGCTCTCGGTCCGAGCGTTCAAGTCCGCTCCGGCATCCAGCAGTACCTTCACCACTTCAGGGCTTTCGCTGAATCGCGCCGCATAGTCCAGGGGTGTTTCTCCAACCTGATCCCGAGCGTTCAAGTCGGCTCCGGCGTCCAGCAGTGCCTTCACTACTTCAGGGCTCTCGCTCGAACCAGCCGCCCCGTGCAAGGGCGTTTCTCCATCCTGACCCGCCCGAGCATTCAAGTCAGCTCCGGCGTCCAGCAGCACCTTCACTACTTCAGGGCTTTCGCTGAATCGTGCCGCCACATGCAGGGGTGTAGGTCCACCTTCAGTCGGAGCGTTCAGATCGGCTCCGGCGTCCAGCAGTGCCTTCACTACACCTGGAGTCTTACTTGACCACACCGCGTAATGCAAGGGGGTTGCTCCAGACTCGTTCCGGGCATTCACGTCTGCACCCGCATTGACGCAGCGAGAGATGTCCTCCATCGTCGCTCTCTTGTGGAACTCCGCCGTTCCCCAGTGCGAGCACGATATTTCCGCAAGAACTGGATTGCTTTTCGTCCACAGAACGAACCCAACTACCAAGATCAGTTTCGCCTTCATCTGTTTAAATTCCTCCTTGGTTCTTACATCATGCTGTGTACCCACCATACAAGATTCTCGATCTCAAATAACTGTCCAATATACTCGAAAGGGTCGAAAATACCTTGTATGATGAATTTGGACACCACCCGTTATCGGCGTTCGATCAAGCGCCAGATGATCATGCGCAGCTTGTACTGGCCGTGCCTGTACCGCGCTGCTTCCCCTGAAATGGCCATATCCAACAGTTCCACAGCCTTAATCACGAATACGGCAAATCATCGTTCCGAATCGCACTTCTGTGTGTCCTGCGGCAGCACGTAGGTCCGTTTGCAGTGTACGAACCGCACCACAGCCCTATGGTGCTATGTTGTTGGTGAACCCTGCTCCCTTGTGCACTTCGGTGCTCTGATACGCTCGGCTTGTCGAGGGCCTACAGGCTCCTAGCGGGCGGCTTGTGGCAGGCCCATCTCCCGCAGCTTGGCTTCGGTCCGGTCCGCCCGAGCCACGCGGTCGATCATCCTCTGCCACTGAATCGTCTTCTGCCCCGCGATCTTGGTGCGTACTTGCCGGTCATGACCGAGCAGATTGCCCTCGGCGTCGTATACCTGGACCTCCGCGAGGTACTTCCCGAGCTTGCCGTAACGACCGCGGCTGAGCATCATCGTGGTCTTGGTGAGGGCCGATGCGTGCTTGCAGTGGTACTCGCCTGCTGCATCCTCCTTGCCGTTGACGAGGATGCGGTAGCGGATCAGTGGCAGGCTGTGATCGGTGTCGAAGTCGGGGTCCAGCAGATGCGGATTCCCGAACAGGCCCGGATAGGGATCGTTGAGGTGCTCTTTCCTGTCGCGGCGGAACATCATGTCTCCAGTGACCGTTCGGACGTAGACAGGTTGCGGACGGTTACACCGCCCGGCGGATTTCATCCTGCCTCCCCTGCAGGGGTACAATCCCGGCATGACCTGGCGCACGCTGCTGACCCTCGTTCCCGGACTCCTGCTGGGGGGCCTGTCCGCCCCGGCCCAGCAGCCCGATCCCGAGGACTACGTACCGGACGAGGATCTGCTCGGGTACTACGAGGAACTCGGGAACGACGGCTCGGACTACGACCTCGACGAGGATGTCTTCGAGACGACGCGGGACGGAGTGGAGTCCCCGCCCGCGACCGTGGTGCCACCCGCGGGTGATGAAATCGCGGAGTTCCGCGAGGCGCTGGAGCAACACTGGAACGGGAATCTGCCGGCCCTGCTGAGCTATCTGAACCGGCTGGACCCGGCCAGCGGGAGCAATCCGGAACCACCGGAGCAGGGCCGTGTGGGGGGTTGGCATCCGACCGCGGACTACGACCGGTTCGGCAACGTGATCCGGAGTGCCGCCTCCAAGCGCAACTCCTGGCGGCGGCGCGTCGAGCGGCGGCTCGGGCAGCTCGCCAGCCGCTAGCGGCCCCTCGCGGGCTGGCCTTCCCGGCGGTTCCGGGCTACGCTCGCGGGGATGGCACCGCAGGACTACATCCGTTCGCTGTTCGAGGCCGGTGACCGGGTCGCCGTGGTGGCGATCCCGCGCGGAAAGCACGGGGACGGCGTCGTGCAGAGAGTCCATCCGGCGGAGGTGCTCGCGGCGGAGCGGACGCAGGCCTGGCTGCGACACCTCAACGCGCAGCGGCACGACGTGTTCGTCGGGGTGAACCCGATCCGGCCCGGTGCCTGGGGGCGGACCAAGGGCGCGATCGGGGAGATTCTGCGGGTCTACCTCGACATCGATGAGGATGGCGACCGCGCTCTGGCGCGGCTGCTGGGCGATGCCGGGAAGCACATCCTGCCACCACCCACGCATGTGGTGCGTTCGTCACCGGGTCGCTATCAGGTGCTGTGGAGCCTGCCGCGGGGGGAACTGCGGCCTGCCGAAGCCGAAGCGCTGACCAAGGCACTGGCGGTGCGGTACGGTGCCGACACGCAGGTCACCGACGTGGCCCGGGTGCTGCGGCTGCCGGGCTACCGCAACTGGAAGCGGGGCGGAACGCCCTGTTCGCTGGTGTGCTCGACGGGCCGGGTGGCGCGGGCGCGGGAGTTTCCCGCCATCGGGGAGGTGACGGAACCGGTTCGGGTCGCAGCGATGCCGACGGACGCGCCGGCGCGGTCGTCGGGTGGCGACACGTCCCCGAGCGGAAGGGACTGGGCCTGGGTGCGGCAGCAGTTGCGAGCCGGAGCGGATCCGGAGGCGCTGACCACCGAACTGGCGGCCCGCAGGGATGACAAGCCGCATCCGTTGGCCTACGCTCGGAGAACGGTCGACAACGCCGTCGCATCGATGCGGACCGGTCTGCCAGGACGTTCCCGCTGAAGAGGAAGACTGGCAGCAAAGAGCAGAAAGGAGCTTGACGACATGACCGAACAGGACCACGGGAGCCGGAACCTGCCGGCGACCCCGGAGCCGCCCACGGATCCGGACTGGATCGAGATGGACCCGGCGCGAGCGGCCGATTACGGCGCGTTCCGCGAGGATGCCCTCGACATCGAGGACATGCAGGGACCCGATCCGCACGAGGGGGATGCCGATGGCGGGTAGGAGGAGGAGCGGATCCGGAGCGGATCCGGGGGCGCGGCTCGACGCGCACTGCCGGCAGGTCGCCGACGGCCTGATCCGGCAGATCAAGGACGGCACGGCACCGTGGGTCGAGGCCTGGAAGCCGGGGGTGCGGGCGCTGCCGGACAATGTCCGGACCGGCAAGCCGTACCGCGGCTGCAACTCCGTGTGGCTGGCCGCCCAGGCCCGCGAGCGCGGCTTCGGCGATCACCGCTGGGGCACCTTCCGGCAGGTGCAGGAGATGGGCGGTCACGTGCGTCGCGGGGAGCGCGGCAGCCAGATCGTGTACTGGCAGTTCGAGGCGAAGGAGCGGCTGCGGGACGCGAACGGGCGTCCGGCGGTCGATCCGCAGGGCGAACCGCTCTACCGCACGCGACCGCTGGCCGCGCCACGGGTGCGCACGTACACGGTCTTCAACGCCGAGCAATGCGGGGGACTGCCCGCCCGGGAGCGGGCGGTCGGGCAGTCCTGGTCGGCGCATGCCGAGGCGGAGCGGATCCTGCACGGTTCCGGAGCCCGCATCGAGCACACGTCCGCCAACCGGGCCTACTACGACATGAGCCGGGACCGCATCATCCTGCCGCAGCGCGACCAGTTCCGCGACGCCGGGGGCTACTACCAGACCGCCCTGCACGAACTGGGCCACTGGAGCGGCCATCCGGACCGGCTGAACCGACCAACTCTGATCCGGGGCATGGAGTACGGCGAACTCTCGCAGGACTATGCGCGCGAGGAACTGCGGGCGGAGATCAGTTCGCTGATCACCGGCGACCGGGTCGGGGTGGGCCACGATCCGGCGCGGCACGCCGCCTACGTGGACTCCTGGGTGAAGGCCCTGCACGATGATCCGCGGGAGATCTACCGGGCCACGAAGGACGCGCAGGACATCAGCGACTTCACGCTCGATCGCGTGCGGGAACGGACCGGGCAGCGCGAGCCGGGATCAGCGGAGACGGTCCGGACGCACGGACGTGAGCCGGACCGCGATGTCGGGAAGGCCCCGGTTCCGCCACCAGCGCCGGAGGTCGGCGGGCAGTATCGACTGTTCCAGCGCGACCGCCAACGCTCGGCACCGGGGCGCTAGGGGTCGGGGAGAGGACGATGGCGGCGACATCGAGGATCGAGTGGACGGACGCCACCTGGAACGTCATCACCGGCTGCAGCCGCGTCTCGGAGGGCTGCCGGCACTGCTACGCGGAGCGATTGGCGGCCACGCGACTGCGTCGACATCCGTCGAGGGCGGGACTGGTCGATGGCAACCGGCGTTGGAACGGGCAGGTGCGCTTCAACGCCCAGTGGCTCGATCAGCCCCTGGACTGGCAGCGACCCCGGCGGATCTTCGTCTGTGCCCACGGCGATCTCTTCTTCGAGGCGGTGCCGGACGAGTGGATCGACCGGGTCTTCACGGCGATCCTGCGGGCGAACTTCCACGGACGCCGCCACACCTACCAGGTGCTGACGAAACGACCGCAGCGCATGCGGGACTATCTGCGGGATCCGGCCACGCTGCGGCGTGTGCAGCGCCTGACGGAGACCCACGGGATCGACCGACCGGAGGATGCCGGCTGGCCCCCGCACAACGTCTGGCCGGGCGTGAGCGTCGAGCACCAGGACGCGGTGCACGAGCGGCTGCCCGTGCTGCTCACCACCCCGGGGACGCTGCTGTGGGTCTCGGCCGAACCGCTGCTCGATGCGATCACGCTCCCGACTGCGAGCGGGAGGTCGCCGGGTTGGGTGGTGGTCGGGGGCGAGAGCGGTCCCGGAGCCCGTGCGCTGGACCCCCGCTGGGTGCGCTCGCTGCGCGAGCAGTGCGGTGAGCGAGGCATCCCGTTCTTCTTCAAGCAGTGGGGCGGGACACGGCCCGGAACCGGGGGGCGCCTGCTGGATGGTCGGTGCTGGGACGAGATGCCGACAGTGGACAGTGACCCACGAACGCCGCCAAGCGGGCGACTGACCGGATCGTGACCCGTCCGCGGGTCACTCAGCCTGCGGGATCGCGTCGGTCCCAGCGGGCGGCACGATCCCGTTGCAGGGCCGTGGCCAGTTCCCGGTCGTGGGCCGCTCCCTCGATGTCGCGCAGACCCCGGTCGATGTGCTCCACCTTCCGGCCCAGATCCCCCAGGCCCAGCTTGCGGGCCGTCCAGTGCAGCGCCGCAAACACGCTGGCGAACCCCGTCAGCACCGGTCCCGCCAACCCCGCCCCGTGGACCGAAGCGATCCCGCCCCAGGCCCCCTCCAGGTACTCCATCCGATCCAGCAGCAGCGCTCCCGCACCGCCCAGGGCCAGCGTCAGCCCGGTCGCGACCTGCCAGGGAACCATCGGCCTCAGTCCGCCGCCACCGCCCGGTCCGAGGCCAGGTAGGTGATCGTCAGCCCGATCGGGTTCACCGTCACCTCGTGGGTGCCGATCTCGCGAAACACGAACTGCAGCGTGGTGGTCCAGCGCTCGCGGGCGATCTCGCGCGCGTTCTGCAGCCGCACCACGTCGTAGTCGGCGATCGCCTCATGCGGTTCCTGCGGGCGCGGCAGCACCCGCAGCGAGAGATTCTCCACGGCCCGTTCCTCGCGCACCAGACCGGCGGAGTATTCGGCGATCCGGGGGGCCTGGGCCTCCGAGGCGGCCCGTGCCAGCTGGCGCTCCAGGAAGGCGAGCGAACGCGGCCAGCGTTCCGCGACCGTCGCGAAACGCCGCGCGTGATGGTCGCTCACGAACTGGCGCAGGAAGTACTTCGTGGCCGGGTCCAGCGGATCGCCCTGCCAGGTCAGGGCCTCGTAGTCGAGCGCTTCGGCCCGGCCCACGTCGTCGACCCGCACGAAGACCGGCTGGAGCGTGCGGGAGGCGGAACGGCACCACCCGGTTCCCAAGGCCAGCAGCAGGACCAGCAGCGCTCCGGTGACCATCCGCAGATGACGCGCGCTGCGGCGTTCGCTCTCCCAGATCTCGGCGAAGTCCCGGGCCGGGTCGGTCCCGGGCTGTGACGAAGCGTCCACGTCGCTAGCATAGCGCCGTCACTCAGGGGGTTCCGTCCGGCCGTTCCAGTCCCGTGTCGGAATCCGGCGGACAGGCCCGCACACCCGCCTCCCGGTCGGTCGGTCCGGGCAGCAGGGCCAGGGCGTCCTTCCGGCACGCCGCGACCTGTCCGTCGAGGTCGATCCGATAGGCCCTCGCGGCCGCATGGGCCGTGCGGGCCAGGCGCCGTTCCTGCCGCTGACGGAGCCGCTCCGACTGCCACAGCCGTTGGCGTTCCAGGGCCCGCATCCACTCGCCCGCGGTCGGTCCGCTGGCCGCCAGGGCACTGCGCAGGGTGCGCCAGTCCCCGCCTCCCGAGCGGCACAGCCGCAACCACCACCACAGACGACGCAGCTTCACGGGCAGCCAGGAGCGTTCCCCGTCGAGCGCGGCCTGCAACCGGCTCCGGCGCTTGTTCTGCCGCGCTCCCAGCCGCCGCGACTGGCGGACGTGCTCGGTCTCGAGCGCACCGAAGGCCGTCGAGAGCCGCAACTGGAGGGCCTCCCAACTGGCTTCCTCGCGCGCCCGCCACAACCCTTCCGCCGTCTCGTCGACATCGTCGCGGGAACCGGACGCGACCGCCGGCCAGCGGAAACGCAGGAGTCCGGAGGCCTCCAGGGCCCGGCGACGTTGCCGGGTGTCCAGCCCGCTCACCCGTTTCCCTCCCGCCTTCCCGTCTGCCGGTGAACGGTCATCTCCGGAGCCGATCGTAGCAGCGCCGGCAGGGTGGGAAGTGGGCGTCGGGGACTTGCCGTCGAGCGCGATCCGGGGTAGCGTCGAAGGCATGCCCACCAGCATCAACCGGGCGGACCTGCTCGGCAATCTCGGGAAGGATCCGGACTTCCACACCACGCCCGACGGCACGGTCGTCGCCCACCTGCGGATGGCCACCACCCGCCACTGGCGCAGCGGTGACGGCGAGTGGCAGGAGGAGACCGAATGGCACGACGTGACCGTGTGGCAGGCCGAACGCCTCAAGGGCCGCCTGGCCAAGGGCGACCGCCTGCATGTCACGGGGCGTCTGCGGACGCGGAACCGGGACCGCAAGGGCATCACCGTGCAGAGCACCGAGATCGTCTGCCAGATGGGCGGCGTGATCCCGCTGGCCCCCAGGCGCGACTCTCCGTCGACCCCGGCCGCCGCCGGCTCCGGATCCGACGATGAGGGCCAGCCGTTCTAGGTTCCAGGCGGTCACCGCCCACGAGCCGGGACCGGCTGCGGACACCCTGCCACCGCCCGTGGGTGTCGGACTGGGGCTGGTATTGATGTTCGTCGGCAGCCTGCTGTGGTGGTCGGCCCGCCGCGATGAACGCCGAGGGGCCGACCGACCCGATCGGGGACGAGAGCAGTGAGCGACGAGCGGATCCGGATCGGGGGCGAGGACTGGGTCAACCTCCGCGACCGGCGCGGCGTCTACACTGCCCGCCCGGCGCGGCACGAGATCACCGCCGACATCGAGGAGCACTACCGGGCCGCCTCGCAGTTCCTGGCCCGCCAGGTCGAGCAGGGCCGCGCTCCCTGGATGGTCGCGCGCGAGAGGGATCATGTGCTGCCGCACGGCCTGTCCGGTGGGCCCTACACCGGCGCCAACGCGGTCTGGCTGCAGGCCGTCGCCGATGCGCGGGGCTATGCCGATCCGCGCTGGAGCCGACGCGGCGCGATCGAGCGGCAGGGTGGGCAGGTGCGGGAGAACGAGCAGCCGGCGGCGCTGCTGCACTGGCGCTTCGCCGGCAAGGATGAGCGGACCGGGGCGACCTTCCCGACCCGTGTGTTCCGCTATGCGGTCTACAACGCCGAGCAGTGTCGGGGCCTGCCCGTCTACCACAACCGCGGCAACGAGTGGGAGGCTCATCCCAGTCCGCAGCGCATCCTGGCGGTGCCCCGGATCGAGGAGACGGCCAGCGGCCAGGCCCGCTACGACCTGGGCCGCGACTGCCTCGAGCTGCCCGACCCCCAGCGTTTCGCGAACCGGCTGGCCTACGAGCGCACGGCGCTCCAGGAGGTCGGGCACTGGACCGGTCATCCGGACCGGCTCGACCGTTCCACCCTGCAGCAGGGTGTGACGGCCGGTCACGATTCGCGGGCCTATGCCCGGGAGGAACTGCGGGCCGAGATGCATGCCTGTCTGACCGGCTGCCGGATCGGCATCGGCCACGATCCGGAGCGGCACGCCCGCTTCGCCGGGGAGTGGGCGCAGGCGCTGCGGGAGGATCCGCGGGAGTTCTATCAGGCCGCCCATGCGGCCGAGCGCATCTCGCGCTACGTCACGGTGCGGATGCCTGCGATGGAGCCGGCGCGACCGGTGGCGGCCGGCGCGGGGGAACCGGAACGGTCCCGGACGACTCCGGAGCGCGAGCCGGGCCGCAGCCGCTGTTAGGCTGAAGGGCATGTCCACGACCCGCGACCCGCAGCGCGCCACAGCGTTCGGGCACCTCTCCGACGAGGAACTCCTGGAGCGGCTGGCTCCGCCGGACGAAGAGCAAGGCGAGGATCAGCCGCTGGGGGACTTCTCCATCGAGGCGGCGGTCGGGATGGGCGCGTTCTTCGAGGACCCCGCCGAGGAAGCCGCCTTCGGGAGCGCCTGCCGGGAGCGCGGCCTCCGTCGCGACTGACGACCACCATTCTTCTGTGGCACCGCCACGATCCGTCCCGCCGGGACGGGTCTGGATTCCCCGTGACGTGCGGCGCGATCCGTCTCCGGAGCGACGTCCTGCCGACCGGTGATGGTAATGGTAACCATTGGTATTACCTTTACCATTACCGCACCACCTGTCGATTTCGTGACGGATGTGCCGAGCATGCAGGGAAACCGACCGCATTCCAGGAAACGCCCTGGCCGGTCCGGGCGGTTCGATGTTGTCCAGCACCGACGTGACCGCGTCACAGTCCGGGTGCGGGCTGCCGGTGGCGCCACAGCCACGCGTGCTGGATCGGCGGCCCAACTGGTTGCGGTTCGCGAATCGACAGCGTCCGATGCCGGTCCTTCGGCCGCTTGGCTATTGCACTTCCTCTGACGACTCGCGATCCGGCAGCGGGTCGGGAAGCTCGTCGACGATGCGGACGGTCTCGACGCTGACGTGCACGATGCGACGAATCGCAGCGATGAGATCCTCGGGCTTCGAGAACCAGCCGTTCGGGTCGTTCTCAATGCCGCTTCGCCGGTCCTTTGTCACGCGGTAGCGGTCCATGAACCACTCCAGCGGCGTCCGTCCGTTGACCACGTACTGATGGGCCTCCGCAGGAATGCCCCTGAGGCGGATGTGGTCGTTGACGATCAGAACCGTCCGGTCCTCGTCCGCGTCCGCGAACCGCATGGCCCGGGTTCCAATTCGGAAATGGTGGGGTTGCAGCCCGCCAGGCTGTTTGGCTACGATCTTCAGCGCGTATTCGGTGCCGGTCTCGTAGCCGAGGTGCAGGGCTCCAAGCTCTGATCCGGCCTCGGCGAACGCGTGAAAATCCGGAGCCATAGGGATCCTCGGCAGCGACTTGGCGAGGTCGTTCGCGAAGCGCTTGCGGTACATGGGTGCGTGGAGCACGCCGTAGACGTAATCGAAGATCGAGTCCTTCGTGATGTCCCCGTCCGCATACCGCTCCCGGAAGGCGTCGAGGGCGGCGTCAGTGATGTTGTCGACGCGTTGCAGTTCCGATTCAAGCAGGTCGACAGCACCGTCAAAGACACCCCCGTGGGTAGCGGGAGTAGGACCAGCGGGGGAAGCACTGTCCGAACTCCAGGAAGTGGAGGTCGGGCATCCGGTCCGCGACGAGGACCGAGAACGGCTTGCTGGCCCCGATTCCGGGGACGCAGATGACGCGATTGTCCGTTCGTAACGATAGCGGGGAAAGCACTGGCCCTTGGATATCACTTCCAGATCGGGCATCGTGTCGACCATCAGGGCCGAGAATCCCTTGATCGCGCCCACGCCCGGCACGCAGATCGCTCGATTTCTTGCCCCCCCCCCCCACTATCTGGACTCTCGGCTCGGGCTTCGGAAAGATCCTGTCCTGCTGGTACTTTCTCTGCCCAAACCGAAAGTCACCATAAAGGCACTGTCTTACGAACGGCCTATATTGCGAGACCCCGATATGCTCAGCCGAGTATTCGAGGATTTCTTGTCGCCGCAACCTGTCTTTCAGGTTTTGATCCCATCGCAAGTACTTCGAGTAGAGCCGAGCAGCTTGGTCGACCGAGCAGCCTGGCCTCTCCTGTCGCACCCGTAGTGCTTCTTGGTAGTCATCCAGCATCAGGCGAGCATTCTCTGCACAGGCATCGTGAGAGAAGTTGTACAGATATGCGTCTCGTCCCGTCTTGTAGCCATTGCTGAATAGCCGGAATACGGTCTCATCCGGCGCGCCCGCCTTCGCGGCCTTCGATCCCAGCGGATAGAGTGCCTCGTACGCCTCGTCGCGCTGCCCGATCCAGTCGTCATGCTGGTCGGGAGTGATTTCCTCCCAGTCTTCGATGCCATCGATGGAACCCCATTCCCGCAGCATCCGGAGCTTGTCATCGCGCTTCAGGTAGTCACCGATGTCCCGGTACAGGATGCGACAGTCCTCATCCGCCCGCTGCGGATTCTTCACCAGCATCGTGATCGCCACCGGTGCCCGTGACCCTTGGCCGAATACGTTGTCGCCTTCCGATCGCCGGCGCTCACCTGATGTCCGCGCATTGCCCCGCAGGTTCAGCACGTGGATCACGTCGAACTCCTCCGCCAGACAACCCCGCACCCCCGCATCCACGTTGCCGTCGATCCACGATCCGTTCGTCACGAACGCCACCACGCCCCTATCCCCGATCCGATCCGACGCCCAGCGGATCGCCATCTTGTAGCTGTCGTACAGGCTGTTCTTGTTCGTCGCTCTCGATCGGTCTGCGTAGGTCTCCGCCACCCGCTGTTCCAGCTCCGGATAGTCCACGTTCGGGTTGTCATCCGCGGAACTGCGCTGCCCGGCCGACCACGGTGGATTGCCGACGATGACCTGGATCGGCAATTTCTGCTGGCGCTCGGCACGTTCGCTGTTCTCCGGCAACCAGTCCTTCGGAAATCCTCCCTGTCGAGTCTGCAGATTGAACGTGTCGGTCAGCACGATGCCATCGAACGGCTCGTAGCCGGTGCCGCCTCCACGCCGGGCATGGTAGGCCTCCTCGATGTGCACCGCCGCGATGTAGTACGCCAGCAGCAGCATCTCGTTGGCGTGCAACTCCTCGTGGTACTTGCGCGGCAGGTCCTCGTTCCGGATCAGCCCCGACTCCAGCAGCCGGACCAGAAACGTGCCGGCACCCGTGAAGGGATCCAGTACGTGCACTCCACTGTCGCTCAGCGAACGTCCGAATTCCGTCTTCAGCACGCAGTCGGCGCTATGCAGAATGAAGTCAATGACTTCGACCGGCGTATAAACGATGCCAAGCCGGTCGGCATCCTTCTTCATCGCGGTCGCAAAGAACTTCTCGTACAGTTCCATGAGCACGCGCTGCCGCGCGGCGCTGTTGTCCAGACCCCGCGCCCGCACCTGGACGCTCTCGTAGAAGCCCTTCAGATCGCGGGTCTCGTTCTCGAGCCCGAACTCCCCGAAGTCCCTCCGCAGCCCATCCAGCGCCTTCGCTACCGGGTTGGCCTTGGCGAAGTCGTAGCCCTCGAACAGTGCATCGAAGACCGGTCGCGTCAGGATGTGCTGCGCCATCATGTCGATCGCGTTCTCGCACGTGAGCGACTCGTTGATCGAAGCCGTCAACTCACCGTGGAACGCAGCGAACCACTCCTGCAACGCAGCATTCTCGGGGTTGTCGAGCAGCTTCGTGATCCGCCTGACCAGCCGCCCAAAGATGTCCGCCACATCCTTCGCCCAACTCTCCCAGTACCTGCGGTCCCCGCACTTGTCGACGATCTTCGCGTACAGGACTCCCGGCGGCAGCGCCATCTGCGGGAACGGCAGGTGCCCCTGTACACCGGCGTCATCACCCTCGTCGATTCCATCGCCGGTGAAGATGATGCGGCCGGTCGGTGTCCGGTTCAGGTCGAGATGGTTGATCTCGGCGTCGAACCGGTCGTCATGCGAGCGCAGGGCCCGCAGCACACCCCAGACCGTCGCGAACCGCTTGTTGTCGTCCAGTGCGGCGGCCGGGTCGACCTCCTCGGGCACCGCAACAGGTAGCACGATGTAGCCGTGCGTCTTGCCTTCCGCCTTTCGCATCACCCGGCCGACGGCCTGCACGATGTCCACCTGACTGTTGCGCGGACTCATGAACAGCACCGCGTCCAGTGCCGGCACGTCGATCCCCTCCGAGAGACACCGGGCATTCGACAGCACCCGGCAGGCCCCAGCCGACTCTCCCTTCAGCCATTCGATCCGCTTCTTGCGAGCGATCGCGTGAAGCGTTCCATCGACATGCTCCGTCTCGCACCGCAGCGCGTCGTCCCGTTCCTCGTCCGGCAGTTGCGCGACGGCCTGGTCGATCAGTCCGCCCCAGTGTGCGGCCAGACGCTTGGACGACCGGATCGTGTTCGTGAACGCGATCGCACGGTTGAGGGGCTGAATCGGACCGTTTCCGGCTGGTCGATTCTCCGGATTCTGCAACGCTCGCCAGCAACCGATGATCCTGGTGGCATCGTCGAGGTTGATCTCCTCTCCATCCCCGGTCAGATGGGCCTGCAGCGCCGCATCGGCGTGGCGCTCGGAGAGGGCCAGCACCACCACCTTGTAGTCGGACAGCAGGTCCTGGGCCACGGCCCGTGAGAACGGCAGCCGGTGGAACTCGGGTCCGTAGGTGTCCTCGTCATCCATCGAGAAAACCTCGACGCTGTGGCTCGCAGCCTTCGTCTTGGCTCCCTCCGTGTAGATGCGGGGCGTCGCCGTCATGTACAGCCGTCTGGCGGCGCGAATCCGCTCTGCGTCGTGAATCAGAACGAACGGCGAGGTGGTCCGATCATCCGGGCGATCAACGCCCGTGGTCCGGTGCGCTTCGTCACACAACGCCAGGTCGAACGCTGGTGCGCCATCGTCCTGCGCCTGCTCGATGCGGCCGAGGGACTGGTAGGTGCAGAACACGACCTTCATTGCATCCGGTGTCGTTCTCCGCAGTTCCTCGCCGATTTCCGCCGGGTCGGTCGTCACCGGTATTTCCAGTTCCAGGAGTGAAGCATCCTCGTCGTTGCGCCCGGCGCTGCTGTCAGAGCAGATACCGATGTACCGGTGGGAACAGATCCTCTGGTCGGCCCACGCCCGCATGGACTGCTGCAGCAGCGAAATCGAGGGCACCAGGTAGAGAACCCGTCCCCCGACGCCCACCATCCTCTCGGCGACGGCCATGGCGGTGAAGGTCTTGCCGGTGCCGCAAGCCATGATGAGCTTGCCGCGATCGTCCTCCTCGAAGCCCCGCACGACATCCTCGACGGCGCTCTCCTGGTGGGGCCGCAGCCGGAACCGACCGGAGCGCCAGCGCAGCTCTTCCGGAGCTTGCGTCGCGAGACGGGGCCAGTCGATGGGACGGTCCGCGAGATCGTTGAACCGCAGCACCCGGCAGGGCGGATCGAGCGATTCGATAGTGTGCAGCGCCGTGTGCCCCCACGAGTGGCCCGTGTCAATCACCATGCGGGCAGTGAAGGGCTGCCGGGAGGATGCGCTGATGAAGGAGTCGAGGGCCGCCTTCTGGATGCGGGTCTGCGGTGCATGGAACTTGCACTGGATCGCGCAGTAGCCGCCGGACCGTTCCTCGGCGACCAGGTCCACCCCCGTGTCCTGACCGGAGAAGCCGGGGCGCTGGCTCGCCCACTCCGTCCACAGCCAGACATCCGCGAACCGGTCCGTGTACAGCGGGTCCTGCTGGAAATACCGCTTCATGAGACGCTCGAAGATCGTCCCCCGTGCGGCGTGCGAACGGTCATCTGCCCGGATCTGATCGACCACCTGCTGGAATCCACCGCTCATCGGTTCTCTCGTCTCCACCTGTTCGTTCGGCATCGCGTGACCATCCCGGTGCCGTCACCCCCACGATGACGACGGCCAAGGGTCGTACAAGAGGCCGATTATATCCGCCAGCCGCTTCCCGGATCGGCCTTGCCCTTCCGCGCCCGGCGGGCTAGCGTCGGGACATGCACCGTTCCGTTGTGGCCGCCCCGTCCACCCCGCTGCCGGCCTTCGCCGTCGGAGTCATCCTGCTGGCCGAGGGATACGCCTCGCTGACCACCGAGATCCTCGCCCTGCGCCGCATGGTGCCCTTCGCCGGCAGTGCCGTCTCGGTCACCGCCGTGCTGCTGGCCGTCTACCTCGCGGCCCTGGCCGGCGGCTACCGGCGCGGAGGTCGACTGGCCCGGACCGGGAACCTGCGCTCCCGCCTCGCCCTGCGGCTCGCCGGAGCCGGTCTCTGGGCGGCCGTGTGGCTGAGCGGCATCGGCACCGCGCTGGTCTTCTCCCTGCCCGGACCGCCCCTGCTCCAGGTCGCCGTCTACGCGCTGGTCGGCATCGCCCCCGTGGGTTGGCTGCTCGCCGAATCCGTCCTGCTCGCCCATGCCTGCGCTCCACCCGCCGAAGCCTCCCGCCGTGCCGGCGGCGTCTTCGCCCTCTCCACGCTCGGCAACGTCGCCGGCGCCCTGCTGACCACCTTCCTGCTGCTGCGCTTCCTCGGCATCGCCGCCGCCATTCTGGTGCTGGTCGGGCTGCTGTGCCTGGCCGCGATCCTCGCCGAACGTCGCCGCGTCTTCGTGCTCTCGATGCTCGCCGCCACCCTCTACCCGCTCCACGACCTGTGGCTCGAACTCACCGTCTACGTCGAGCGCAACGCCTACGCCGACTACCGGATCGTCGAGTTCGGCGACGGCGCCCGCGTGCTGGACGTCTCCGGTTCGCCGGCCTCGCGCGAGGACGCCGCCGGTCGCGGCTGGACCTACACCGAGCGCATCGAGACCACCCTGTGCGAGGCCGGCGAGACCCGCGTGCTGGTCCTCGGAGCCGCCGGCATGACCCTGGGGCGCGGGGCGCCCTGCCCGCTCGAGGTCACCTTCGTCGACATCGATCCCGCCCAACGGCGCATCGCCGCCCGGTTCCTGGGGGAGTCGGACCCCGCGCAGGGCCGTTTCGTGGCCCGCGATGCGCGCGCCTTCCTGCGCTCCGACGCCGCCACTCGGGCACCGTCGGGCGGCTGGCCGGCGATCGTCGTCGACACCTATTCCAATCCGCGCACCCTGCCCCAGCACCTGCTGACCGTGGAGTTCTACCGCCTGGCCCGCTCGCGACTCGCCGACGGGGGCTCCCTGTACGTCAACCACCTGAGTTGGCCCCACGACGCCCGCTTCCGGACCCGGGCCGAGCGGACCCTGCGCAGCGTGTTCGCCGACTGTTCGCAGTGGCCGGTGGGCCTGGAGCAGGGACAGGGCTGGCACGCGGTCGCGACCCGTGCCGGGAACCTCCTGTTCCGCTGTCGCCGCTCCGCCCTCGATGACGACACCGCGATCTACTCCGACGCCGTGCCCCGCGCCGACCTGGACCGGAGCCTGCGATGAACCCCCTTCTGCACCGTCTTCTCACGGCGGCAGCCGCCTGTGTGGTCCTGGGCTGGATCAGCCTCGTGACGGTCTGGTGGCATCCGGATTCCGCACTGGCCGCCACCCTCGTCACTGCCGCCGGCTGGCCCTGGCTGCTGCTCGCCCTGCTGGGGGTGCGGGTCTGGTTCCGGGGCCGCTGCCGCAGTGCCGATCCGCACGAACACTTCCTGAGCGTCTACGCCGCCGGCACGGCCCTGTCGATCCTCACCGCCACCCCTGTCACGGGCATCTCCGGCTGGGCCATCCCGCTGCCCGGCTGGCTCGCCCTGTTCGGTCCGCTCGGCACGGTGCTGACCGCGATGGCACTGGCCGCGATCGCGGCCGGTCTCTCGTTCGGCATCCTGTTCCCGGCCCTGCTTCCGCTGGCCGCCGCCGCCCTCAGCGCGTTCCTGCTGCGGGGACGCCGTCCCTCGGGGGCCGATCTGGTGATCGCCAGCGTGGTCACCGCCAGCGGCTGGCTGGCGGCCATCGCGGTCGGACTGGCCCTGGCCCAGGCCTGAAGGAGCGAGCATGCCGGACCCACCCTTCACCCCGCCCGCTGCCGAGACCCTCGAGTGGCCCTCGATCACCCACCGCTTCGCGGTCGAGGGCCACAAGGGCTATCTCACGGTCGTCCTCGATGGGGATGAGCGTCCCTTCCTGATCGAGATCCGCATGGCGAAGGCCGGCGGCGTCCTGCGCGGACTGCTCGACGCACTGGCCGTCAGCGTCTCGCTCGGACTCCAGCGCGGCATCCCGCTGGCCGACTACGTGGAGCAACTGTCCCTGACACGCTTCGAACCCGCCGGCTGGACCCGGCATTCCGAGATCCGCTACGCCCACTCGATCGTCGACTACCTGTTCCGCTGGTTGGGTCTGCGCTTCCCCCGGGCCGCCCCGCTCGAGGCACCCCGCACGGCGTTCGAGGGCGAGACCTGCTCGGTCTGCCGCTGCCCCGTCACCTGGGAACCTGGCACCCCCTGCCCCGAGTGCGGCCACGTCGACCAGCCCGCCGGTTCCCCTCTTGCCGCCACGGGCGATCCGGGCTAGCGTCAGGACATGTACCCGCCACACCGCCCCGGCAGCGCCACCGACTTCATCCCCGTCGCGCTGGGTCTGGTCCTGCTGGCGCTCTGCGTGCTGGCGCATGGCGTGCTCCAGTCCGCCGCCACCACGGCGACCGCCGGGCGACCCTGTGCGGCGGCCTGCCCGTGTGCGGAGAACGACCGTCCGGCGACACTACCCGCCGTGCCCTGACGCCGTGCCCAGACCCTTGCGCTTGAGCGTGGCCAGGAACTCCGCCTGGCTGCGCGTGCCCTTCAGGGAGTTGCAGGCGCTGCACAGCAGTTGCAGGTTGTCCAGGTGGTCCGTGCCGCCACGCGACTGCGCCACGATGTGATCCACCGTCAGGTTCCGGAACGGGAAGTGGATCCCGCATCCCGCGCAGTTGCCTTCCTGTCGCCCGTAGAGCGTGTGGCGCTGGGTCCGGTACGGCGGGAGTTTCCCGATGTCCGTTCGCCGCGGCCTGTCCTCGCGGTGATGAATCTCGTAGAAGAGCTCGCCCCCTTTGCGCAGCCGCGACTTCACCAGATCCGCCGCCAGCGGCGAAAGGTCGATCCCGATCCACTGCCGGTGATGCGTCTCGGCCGCCACCAGCGCGGTGGCGCACCCGCAGAACGGGTCCAGCACCACGTCCCCCTTGTTGGAACTGGCCAGGATCAGCCGCTCCAGCAGCGCCAGCGGCTTCTGGGTCGGGTAGCCGACATGCTCCTTCGAGCGGTTGTTGACGTTCCGGATGTCCGCGATGAAGTCCGAGACCGCTTCGCCCTGCGAGGCGTCCAGATAGCGCTTCAGTCGCGGATAGCCCGTCTCCGTGCGGTCGATCAGTCCGGCCTCGGCGAGCGCATCCAGGCGGGCGTGGATCCCGGACAGGGACAGGTAGCCGGGGATCAGGTTCGCATCGATCCACTGCGCATACGCCCCGGTGCGGGGAACGCTCCAGCAGCGTCCGGAACTGCCCGGATCGTAGCCGCCCCAAGGGGCTCCGGACTCCCCCTCGCTCAAGCCCGGACCCGTCAGGTCGCCCACCCGATAGCGGCCCGTCTCGTCGCTGTGCCGGTAGTCCCGCTCCAGATACCCGGCGCCCAGACTCAGGTACTGCGTGTGCCAGGTGGCCTGCTCCGGCGCGTAGTACAGGATCCGGTCCGAGACGCGCGCGAAGCGCCGGGCGTCGCTGTGCGAACTGGTCCGTTTCCACACCAGTTCGTTGCGATACCAGCTCGGGCCGAACACGCTGTCCAGCGCCAGCCGCAGAAAGTGGTTGGCGGTCGGGTCGCAGTGCAGATAGAGCGATCCGGTCGGCTTGAGGACCCGCTGCAGTTCCAGCAGTCGCACCGCCATCATCGTCAGGTACGACTGCATGCCCTTGCCCTGCACCAGCCCGGCGGTCTCCAGCACGCTGGCCAGTGACGGATTGTGCTCGGCGATCAGCCCGACCCATGCCACGTCCACGTCGCTGAATGTCCAGGTGTCCTTGAACGCCGCGCCGGCGGCCTGCGAGCCGATCGGGGCCTGGTAGTTGCGGTTCGAGTTGAAGGGCGGGTCCAGGTAGATCAGATCCACCGAGTCCGAGTTCATCCCCCTCAGCACGTCCAGGTTGTCGCCCGTGAACAGCGTCCGGTTCCTGACGTTGCAGTCGGCCACTTCACCGATCATAGCGCCGACAGCGCCATCAGCCCGATCCGGACGGTGGCGGAAAGCGCTGTTCGAGCAGTTCGATCAGCACGGCGCTGAGGGTCCGTCCCTCCAGGGCGCAGCCGGCCTTGCAGCGTCGGTGCAGATCCACCGGGATGCGCGCATGCAGTCGTGCCGTGGCCGGCTCCGTCGCGGACTGCCGCACGAAGGCATCGACCTTGGCTCCGACCGTCGGCTTCCGCCCCGGCCTGGCGCCCCAGCCCTTCGATGCCTTCGGCTCAGCGGCCATCGAGGACCTCCAGCACCTCGGTGGCGAGCGTCCGCACGTCGCGGGCCGCTGGCCCCGACGAAGCACTCTCCAGTGCGGTGAGCCCGGCCCGGAAGGCGGCAGCGTACTCGGTCCGGTTGCGGATCGCGGTGGGCAGGGCCGCCACCCCGAGCTCGTCCAGGACCGTCCGGATTTCCCGCCCGAGACGCGTGCGCGGGAACAGGCGGTTGATGACCAGCCGCACCCGCAGCGGCTGTGCGCGGACCGCGTCGGCCTCGCCGAGGATCTTCAGCATCTCGTCGGCCGCCCACAGGTCCAGCGGCGAGGGCTGCACCGGGATCAGCACGAGATCCGCCACGGTGGCTGCCGAGCGGGCCAACGCTCCGGACTGCGGTGGTCCGTCGATGAAGACCAGGTCGTAGTCGCTCGCCACGGCTGGCAGATCCCGGTGGAGCGTCGGGCGTGGCAGGGCGAGAGCCGCGAACGGCGGTGCACTCTCGCGCTGCTGGGTCCAGTCCAGGGCGGACCCCTGCGGATCCGCATCCACGAGCAGGACCCGGTGCCGCTCCGCCATCGCCGCCGCCAGATGCAGGGCAAGCGTTGTCTTGCCTACTCCACCCTTCTGGTTGAGGACGGCGATGACGGCTGTGCTGCTCGCCGGCGACATGTTCATGCGGATATGTGGCAATGCGTCAACATGGCTATGCGTCTTGCCACATCGGCGTCAATGCGTCAGCACTTCCCAGCATACCGGACGGGGGCGATCCTGTCCAGCCACGATGTTCGTCCCCGCGAACACGACCTCCCGTCAGCACGGTCCGGAGGGAGCCGGTCGGGCGCGGATTGGTAGGGTAATATGGTAAAATTATTAATTACCTTTTTACCAACGTAACCTACCATCGCTACCATGCGTCCTACATCACATGCAGGAGTCACTCATGCCCATGCCGTCCAATTCGAACGAACACCACAACGACACGCACCAGAGGATCTTCGCCATCGCGGACCGCATCGCCGACCGCGGCGACAACCCCACCCTCGCGGCCCTGCGGGCCGAACTCGGTGGCGGCAGCTACCGCGACCTCGGACCCGCGCTGCGGGCCTGGAAGTCCACCCGGGCCCAGCGCGAACAGCAGGCCGTCGCTCCCCCGACCGATGTCGCCGAACGGGGCCAGGTCCTGCTGGCCGAACTGTGGGGACTGGCCCGCCGCAAGGCCGACGAGCAGTTCGCCGGCGAACGCAGCGCCCATCAGCAGGCACAGACCGAACTCGAGGCGGAACGCGACGAAGCCGCCGGCATCGCCGACCGCCTGAGCGCGGACCTGGAGACCACCCGGCAGCGGCTGACCGAGTCCACCACGGCCCTCGCCAGTGCCGAACAGGAACACGCCGCCGCCCGGGCCCGCGCCGCAGCGGTCGGTGAGCAGTTGACCGAGACCCGCAGCCTGCTCGAGGAAGCTCGCGCCGCGACGGCGGAGGCGCGCAGTACCGCCGCACGACTGGAAGGGGAACTCGACGCGGTTCGCCGTCAGAACGAGTCCCTGCTGGAACTGCTGGGATCCGAGGGTCGGGGCGTCCCCGCGACCCGGGACTGACACCGGCCCTCGCGGAGTCTCCGGGCCCCCGCCCGCCCTTGTGGTTCCGGACAACCGCAGAGGCGCCCTGCGTTTCTGCAGCGATGTGCCCATGCGTATATGTGGCAATGCGTCAATGTGTCTTGCCGCATCGGCGGCAATGCGTCAGCACCTCCCAGCATGGGGGGCGGACGATCCTGTCCGATCGGCAGGATGATCCGAACCGCGTCCGCAAGAGCAAGGATGACGACTATCGTGATCCGCGTTAGTTGGCGTTCCGGCACTCTCTCACCTCCCGGATGTGCCGTGCACCCCTGCCCGGAAAAGGATCCTTTTCCGGGCGCCCGCCTCCGCAGCCGACCGGTGCATCCGAATCCGCCCGTACCCGCCCGCGAAGCTGCACAGCGGCGCAACCTGCTACACTGGCCGCCGGAGTTGTTTTCACGTGCTCGTCGGATACGCCCGCGTCTCCACCGTCGACCAGAACCCCGAGTACCAGATCCAGGCCCTCCGGGAACACGGCTGCGAGAGGATCTTCGAGGATCGCTGCCGGGGATCCCAGCGGGACCGGCCCCAGCTCCAGGCCGCCCTCGACCTGCTGCGTCGCGAGGATGCGCTCGTGGTCTGGAAGTTCGACCGCCTGGCACGCTCCCTGCGCAACCTGATCGAACTGGGACTGGAACTGGAACAGCGTGGCTGCGAACTCGTGTCCCTCACCGAGAACGTGGACACCGCCACGCCCGGTGGGCGGCTCGTCTTCGCGATCTTCGGGGCCATGGCGCAGTTCGAGACGGACCTGACCTCCGAACGCACCCGCGAAGCCTACAAGGCCCGCAAGGGCGTGCAGAACGCCTGGGGCCGGCCCAGCCCGTTCCGCGACCCGGAGAACGTGCGGGTCGCCAAGTCCCTGCTGGCGGATCTGTCGATCCCCCGCACGGAGATCGCCAAGCGCTTCGGCGTCCATCGCAACACGCTTTACGCCTGGTTCCCGGGCGGCGATCCCAACGGCTACACCGGACGGGCGCACCGGAGGGCACCGTGACGGTCGTCGAAGCCTGCGAGGCCTACCTGCGGGAACTCGAGGCGCGGCATACGCGCAAGTCGACCCGTGAAGGCTATCAGTCGCTCTTCCGGCAGATGCAGGCGTTTGCCGCGAAGGAAGGGATCGAGGCGCTCGAAGGCATAGACAGGGCTGCCTTGCGAACCTGGCGGGAGCAGTGGACATGGAGTGCGAGCACCCAGCGCCGGGTACTCGCCCAACTGAAGGCGTTCTTCGGATTCGCCCGCGACGAGGGCTGGATCAGCGAGTCACCAGCGCAGGCCATCCGTCGACCACGGTCGGACACGAAGCCCACGCTTCCGTTGTCGGTGGACGAGGTGCGCGGCCTGTTGCGGGCTGCGAACGAAAAGCCGCGCGAGCAGGCGTTGCTCCTGCTCTTGCGCTACTCAGGACTGGCGATCCGGGACGCGGTCACCCTAGAACGAACCTCCATCCAGTCCGGCGGCGAGCTCGTGCTCCGGCGCGCGAAGAGCGGAGAACTGGTGACCGTGGTCCTGCCCGTCGAGGTGATCATCGCGCTGGAGGCCGTCGCTGACCCGTCGCACCCTCACTTCTTCTGGACCGGGCGGGGTGAGGCGGCAACTGCCGCCAAGTACTGGAGGAAACGCCTGAAAGCGGTTGCCGCTGCGGCTGGCGTGAAGGGATTCCACCCGCATCGACTCCGGGACACGTTCGCCGTCGAGCTGCTGCTGGCGGGAGTGGCGATCCACGACGTCAGCACATTGCTGGGCCACAGCAGCGTCCAGACCACCGAGCGGCACTATGCTCCGTGGAACCAAGCAAGACGCAGCCGACTGTCCACGCTTGTGCGAGAAGTTCACCAGCAGGATCCGATCCTGCCGGAATTCACACCGAAGAAGCCCGCGAGGGCCGTTGGCGCGGCCCCCGCGGAGGCTGGCCTGGCAACCACACACGTTCCCAAGCCGACCCGGCGTGCTTATGCACAGGATAGCACAAGATATGGTTAGTACAACCGCAACTGGACCCGCGAGCGCTTCAACCGCGGCAGCCAGGGCAACTCGGTTGCGAGCATGCTGCTGGGGCACATGAACGGGGGCCGGATCCGGTTCGAGCCGGCGTTGTCCCAGCAGACTCCCTACTGGGGTTTCTACTTCCAGGACGACTGGCGGGTGTCCGACCGGCTCACGCTCAACATCGGGCTGCGCTGGGACCAGGATCGACCGATCACCGAACGCTACAACCGCGCCAGCTGGTTCGACTTCGACGTGACCCAGCCGGACCTGGTACTGGACACGCCCGGACTGGAACGGCCGGTCGTCGGCGGCCTGACATTCGCCGGTGTCAATGGCAGCCCGCGACATATCAAGAACTACGACAACAACAACTTCGCACCCCGGCTCGGCCTCGCGTACAAGCTGACCGAAAAGCTCGTCATCCGGACGGGAGCCGGGATCTTCTACAACCCGACGACCGGTTTCGGACCGGGTACGGCGACGGTGGGCGCGGTGAGTTTCAACTCCATCTCGCCGATCGTAGGCAGCCAGGACGGCGGGCGCACCCCGTTCGCGAGCATCAGCGATCCGTTTCCCCTGGGATTCAACGCGCCCACGAACGGAGCGGAAGGCCTGGCCACGTTCCTGGGGCAGGGCCCGGCCGCGATCGTCCGCACCGACCGCACGCCCTACTCCATCCAGTGGAACTTCAACATCCAGTACGAACTCCCGGACAGCTGGCTGTTCGATGTGGCGTATGCCGGCAACTCGGGCGTCAAGCTGCTCGGTACCGGCGTGCAGTTCAACCAGTTGCCCAACGAGTACCAGTCTCTCGGCGACCAGCTCAACGAGCAGGTCGAGAACCCGTTCTTCGGCGTGATACCGAGCAATCTGCCGCTCGGGCGGGAGATGATCTCGTACGGACAGCTCCTGCGGCCCTTCCCGCAGTTCTCGGGAGTCAACACGCCCCGCGGATACGAGTTCAAGTCCAACTACCACGCCTTGCAGGCGAAGGTCCGCAAGCGCTACAGCAGCGGCCTGCAGCTGCTGGGTGCATACACCTGGTCGAAGATGATCGACGATGTCAGTTCGGTGGCGGGGTTCGTCGGTGCGCAGAATCCCGGCTACACCAACAATTACGACAAGCGGCTGGACCGGACCCTCTCCGGCCTTGACGTCGCCCATCGGCTGGTCATCAACTACCAGTACGAGCTGCCGTTCGGGAAAGGCAAGGCGCTGCTGAATCGCGGCGGCTGGGTGAATCAGGTTCTCGGTGGCTGGAACGTCAGCGGTGTCACGACCTATCAGAGCGGCCTGCCACTGGGCATCACCTCGCGGTTCAACAACCTCAATGCGTTCGGGGGGCGCCAGACGCCGAACCGGGTGGTCGGGCAGCAGCCGCTTACCGAAGGTCCGGTGGAGCAGCGCCTGGGGGGCCGCTTCGCCAGCAAGCCGTACTTCAACGTGAATGCGTTCGAGCAGCCGGAGCCGTTCATGTTCGGGAACATGGGGAACTTCATGCCCGATGCCAGGGAGCCGATGTTCGTGAACTGGGATGTCTCGATCCTGAAGGACTTCCCGTTCAACGAGCGGGTCCGTCTGCAGCTCCGTGCGGAGTTCTTCAACTTCTTCAACCACACGGTGTTCCGGCGCCCGAACACGAGCTTCGGGAACAACAACTTCGGGAACATCACTAACGCCGAGGCCGCTCGCATCGGACAGCTCGGCCTCAAGCTGTACTTCTGATCCGGACGCGCCGGGTCCGCCGTCACGGGGGCGGACCCGGCGACCGGGCAGATGCCACCCTGCAACAGGGGTGGCATCCGTGCTAGGCTTGCGACTGACAAGCGAGACTGCCCCTCATACCTTCGGATTGCGGACGTTCGGCTGCAGACGCCCTCAATGCTTGGTGAGCCGAGCGCCTTATGAACATCCTCCTCTACAATCCCGACAACCAGGTCACCAAGAACTACATGCCCCATCTGTGGATGTTCGTTCTGCAGGCGGTGACACCACCCGGCCACAAGGTGTTCCTGATCGACGGGAACGCGCAGGCCATGACGGAGGATGAGATCGCGGAATTCGTCCGCAAGAACGACATCCAACTGGCTGGGATCGGGGCCATGACGCGCATGGCGGCCCGCGCCTATCGCATGGCGGACGCGATCCGGGGAGCCGGGGCGAAGGTCGTGATGGGCGGGCCGCACGTCACGGAGGTGCCGGACGAGCCGATCGGCAGGGACGGCGAGCCGCGTCATGCCGATGCCGTGGCGTTGGGCGAGGCGGACGAGACATGGCCCCGGATCGTGCGCGATGCGGACGCCGGGCAGTTGCAGGAGGTCTACAAGCCCGTCGACGAGACCGGCGCCGAGGTGAAGCCGGCGCTGGAGGAGTACCCGATCATTCCCTGGGACACGATGGATCTCCGGCAGTTCGACCTCGTCGCGAAGATCCCCGCGTGGGCCCGGCGGCTGCTCGAGCGGGCCGGCAGCACCTGGAAGAGCCTGTACATCGTGCCCATCGAATCCGGACGGGGCTGCCCGTACGGCTGCGATTTCTGCACCGTCACGGGATTCTTCGGCGACTCGATCCGCTTCCGCACCAACGACAGCGTGGTCGAGGAGATCCTGCGCCTGAAGGCCCGGGCCGCCGCCGAGGGCGGCAAGGTCGGCGTCTTCTTCATCGACGACAATTTCGCGATCAACGTCCGCAGGACCAAGTCGCTGCTGCGAGCGATGATCGATCGCGGAGCCCAGGTGCCATGGGTCGCCCAGATCAGCATGAACCTGCTGAAGGACGAGGAACTCTGCGACCTGATCAAGGAGAGCGGGGGGCGGTGGATCTTCATGGGTCTCGAGTCGATCGATCCCGCTAGCCTCAAGGATGTCAACAAGGGTTTCAACAAGCCCGGCAAGTACGGCGAGGTCCTGGACCGCCTCGCGAGCCGCGGCATCTATTCGATCACGTCGTTCATATTCGGAATGGACGGCGACCGGCCGGGTGTCGCGCAGCGGACCCTGGACGTGATCGAGGAGTGGCCGCCGGGGCTCCCAGTCTACGGTCTCATGACGCCCTACCCGGCGACACCGCTGTACGACCGGCTGCTCGCCCAGGGGCGGTTGACCCGGCCGAAGCACTGGCTGGACTTCCGCCCGTTCCGCATGGCGTACACGCCGGAGCACATCAGCATCGACCAGGCGGAGACCGAGGTGGACCAGGCCTGGCGGGAGTCCTATTCCCCGCAAGCGATCGCCGCGGCACTGCGGAAGATCGAGGGGCGGCCTTTCCATGAACGTGCCGTGATGTTCTTCACCCGACTCGCGTTCCGGGGCATCTACTTCCCCCAGATGACAAAGCGCCACTGGATCGCCCTGCTCTGGCAGAACCGGGCCAGCTTCGCACGCATTCTGTACGAGGGCTACCAGCTTCACCGGCGGCACCGTCGTGGTGACGCGGGTCCCAAGGTCCCGGAACCGACGACGGCGACGGCAGCCGAGCGAGCTGCCGCATAGCCGGACGCACTTGCAATCGAGTCGATTGGTTCCTTTGCATTCGAGAAACCGCCGGTTCCCGAAAAACCGTTCGACCCGATGCAGTCACGAAGTCGACGGGGGTGTGAAGTGCATCTGGATACGCAGATGCCGTCAGGGCCAAGCCTCAGAGTTCCGAATATGGGGATCCGTGGGGATCGCCTTGCCAGATAGGATGGCAGCGGTAAGACACTGACTGGCAGGGCCTTGTGTGATCCGTGCGGCATCCCAACGAGGCTTGGTAGCAGCAGGCGATTGAAGACGACGAAGTGCTGCGGGACCGCGCGCTGTCAGTCTTCCATGCGGTGACCCATACGTTTACAGGCACGAGCGCCGTCAAGATCGTCGAGGATCATCTCGGCAGAGCGTTCATCAGGCACCAAACTCTACTAACGCCGGCACACGCCACCCAAGAGGACTTCAGTCCCAAGCCGGCTTAGAGTTGCGGTCCGTGCCCTCGGTACTCGCCAAGTTCGACGGGACGTTCGCGGGTCCGGTCTCGCAAGCAGCACTCTCGAGGCAAGTCATCCCGGCCGCTCCTGCTTGAGTTGCGTAGGCCGATCTGTCGATCCTTGCCCGAGTTGAACTTGGTGGTGGCTACTTCGGCCGGTGCCTCGGCGCAAGGTTTGTCCAGCGACAAGAAGAGTCGATTGGAGGGATTCCACACTCCGCATAGCCGCAGGACAACATGCATCCCACTCCACGGGGAGGGTGTCGAATCGGGCACGGATCCGGCCGCCTGGGGCCGGTCACCGGATATCCGTCCTTCGGACCGGTGTCGATGCCAGTCTCTCGGCTGCTGACGGCATGCTTCTGACGTGCCGTTCTTCAGCCACTGGTCCGATCGCTACCGTCCGACTCTCATTGGCCGGTGGTCTTTCTGGATCGCAATGCTGCGGGACGGTCCTCGATCTCCCGTCACCAGTCGAGTGAGGCTCGGGCCTCCTGACTGGCTCGGATACCAGACCCCTCCCTCGGCTTCCAGGAGAGGCGAACTCGAATTCGGCCTTCTCCGACCGCTTCGGAACGGGCAACGGCCGGGGCACGACGCCAGTCCCTAGTGCGCTTCTCGGGCGCAACCTGCCGGGCATCGACGGGTGCCGTTCGCTGGCAGCAATGTCCTCCGCTGGGTCAAAAAGTGGAAATTGAGCTCTTTGCGGACGATTTCGACGTGAGACCGCACCCACCGGGGATTCCGGTATGTTACAGTAACAGCACATGCCAAGTAATAGTGCCAGACTGGTAACCAGATCTTCCGGGCGAGAGGTCTCGCTACCGGTTCCCGTCCAGTCCGGCAAGATGTCGCATGCGGGCCCGCTGCCCGGTGCATTCGAGATCGCGGCGCAAGGGTTCGCCGGACCCTTCCCGCAAGTACATGCAGACTTGGAGGGTTTCAATGACCAGGCGGAACTTTGACGTCATCCCCGAGCGCATCCCTGACTACAGGACCGCGCGGATCTCTGACTACGAGCAGCTACTCTTTCCCGTGAGGTCGGTTCCCGTGTATGCGGAACTGAACCAGAACGACGAAGCGACGCGCATACGCATTCCGGGACAAAGGGCGATCGTGGACAGCCGCGACGGCCATGTCTTCTCGGTCGTCAGCGAGAACTACCAGCTCGTGACGAATCGTGATGCACTGAACTATGCGTATCAATGCTGCGAAGCGGCTTTCCCGGACATCCCTTCCGGTGCATGGCGTGTGTCGGCCGCTGATGCCCCGTCCACTGGCAGCCATTGCTACATTGACCTGACGGAAGCGACATCCGGGATCGATTTTCGGGCGAAGTCGCCCGACGAGCGTCCCGACATGTACGGACCGTTCGTTCGTGTCACGAACAGCTATAACCGCACCCGCGCGCTCGGGATCTCGATCGGCTTCATGCGGAAAGTCTGCTCGAACGGAATGATCATTCCTCAATCGAGCATTCGACTCATCTACTACCACAACAGTGGGGACATTGGGGCACGGATCCGGACCAGGATCGACAGTGGCGCGTTCGCCAACCTCAAGGAGGAGTTCCTTGCCTATCTGAAACCCCTCCGTGAATGCAACATCCCGATGCACCTGCAAACGCGCATCGCCCTGCTTGCGTTACGAATCGTCGAGCCCGAGCCTGAGCCCGAGTCCAGCAAGAACCGGGCTCGCTTGGCATGGGAGCGACTCAACGACAGCGTGGATCGACTGCGTGAGAAGTATGTCGATGATCTCGGCAGCAACGCCTATGCGCTCATGAACGTTGTCACCGACATGGCAACCAGGCCTGCGGCTGTCGACGGCCTGCGGCGGAGTGACCGCAACAGCCTGCAATGCATGGCCGGGAGATGGCTGGCTGACTTCAGCACTGCCTGCGCGAAGTCCGACTTCGAACCCGAAAAATACGCAGAGAAACTCCAGGAGTCCGTCCCCAGGTCACCCCGAAAGAGCGGCCGATCCAAGTCATCCAGCCCGCCAGTCCCACGGCGACGGGTCCTATCCGGAGTCCACTCCCCTTCAGAAGCGCATGCCGGTGAAGCCGCCGTCGACGAAGACCTCGGCCCCGGTGATGAAGCGACCGGCCTGCCGGGCTACCAGTAGCAGCGCGGCGCCCACCAGTTCCGGAGGCTCCCCGAACCGCGCCATCGGCGTCTGCTCCATGATCTTCCGCACGCGCTCGGGCTGCAGGATCTTGCGGTTCTGCTCGGCCGGGAAGAAGCCGGGGTTCAGCGAGTTGACCCGGACGCCCCGTGTCCCGTACTCGCGGGCCAGGTTCTTCGTCAGGTTGTTGACCGCCGCCTTGGATGCGGAGTAGGCGAAGACCCGCGACAGCGGCAGGTGGGCGGTGACGCTCCCGATGTTGAGGATCGCACCACCTTCCGGCTGTGCGGCCATCAGGGGCGCGAAGATCTGGCATCCGAGATGCGTGGCGTTCAGGTTCGTGTCCAGGACGCGCTGCCAGTCTTCGTCCTTGATCTCCTCGTAGGGAACCGCCGAATTGACGCCCGCGCAGTTGATCAGGATGTCGACCCCGGGATGCCGGGCGGTCACCGTGTCCCTGAGGATCTCGAACGATTCCCTCGACGTCACGTCCACCGCTGCGAACTCCGCAGACCCACCCGTCGACCGGATCGTCGCGGCACGAGCCTCACCGCGCTCGACCGACCGACCCGCAACCACGACATGGGCCCCCGCTCCGGCCAGTCCGTCGCAGAGTGCCCCGCCAAGGACCCCCGTGCCACCGACCACGACCGCCACCTGGGAGTCCAGTCCGAAGAGATCTTGCAGGAACATCGCTGAATTGTTCATCTCTTCGTTACCTTGTCACGTTTGCAGGGGTGAGCGCAATCCCGGCCACGGCCGGACCTGCTCGATGCGGGGGTACCTGCCGCACCCGGACCCCATCTCGATGTCCTCGAGCCGTTTGCGGACCTCCCGTTCGATGGGCCCAGTCCGCACACCGTCCCATTCCGGCAGGTAGGCCTGAATCTTCCTCAGGCCCTTGCGCAATTGCCGGGTCGTGCCGTTCCTATTGTTGCGCCGGTGATGATGGAACCCCACGGCGAAGTGGATGAGGGACTGCAGGAACCAGCGGTCGGGCTGCTGCGAGTGGGTCCACACCTCTTCGAGCACTTCATGGCACTCGAAGAACTCCCCCGCGTTGAACAGGTCGATACCGCGCTGAAACAGGGCACGTGTGTCGCTGTCGGACATGGGCCGGATCTTCAGGATAGGGCGGAACTCGGGCTACACTCGTAGTCGGTGCTTGCCCGAATCCTACCCGTCTTTCCACTGTTGCTCGTCGCGCTGCTGCATGGCCAGCCCACGCCACTCCGAGGCACCGCGGAACTGCACGAGCTGCTCGATCGACTCAATACGGTCGGTACCGTCCTGATGCTGGGGGCTCACCCCGACGACGAGAACACGGCCGTGATGGCGTACTTCGCCCGTGGCCGTCACCTCAGGACCGTCTACTTCTCAGCCACCCGAGGCGAAGGCGGCCAGAATCTGATCGGTACGGAGCAGGCGAGCCTGATGGGTGTCATTCGGACCCACGAACTGCTGGAGGCTCGGCGCATCGACGGTGGCGAACAGGCCTTCGCCAGCGTCGTTGACTTCGGTTACTCGAAGACGCCCGAAGAGTCGCTGGGTATCTGGGGCGAGGGGACGCTGCTGCGCGACATGGTCCGTGTGATCCGCACGGTGCGCCCGGACGTGATCATCTCCCGTTTCCCGCCACGACCGGGTAGTGGCGGTCACGGCCATCATACGGCCGTCGGCTGGACCGGGCCGACTGCCTACGAAGTGGCGACGGATCCCTCCCGATTCTCCGAACTGGGACTGCCGGCTTGGCGTGCGCACCGCTATGTCTACAACGTTCCGACATTCACCCGGCAGATGGAACAGCAGGCGGCGCAGACACCCGGCTGCCTCCGGCTGGACTTGGGTGCCTACGACCCGGTACTGGGCAAGTCGTATGCCGAGATTGCTGGAGAGAGCCGCAGCATGCATCGGAGCCAGGCGATGGGCACCAGCCAGCGTAAGGGCAGCGCTCCGGCCTATTTCGAGGTCGTGGCCGGAGCGGATGCGCAAGGAGATCCACTCGAGGGAATCGACACCAGTTGGATGCGCGTCCCGGGCGGCGAATCCGTCGGAAGACATCTGGCCGCCGCGCGAGACGCTCTGGACCCGCGGCAGCCGGAGGTAATCCTGCCACACCTGCTGGCGGCCTACGAGGAGCTTGATGCACTCTCCGGCCCCGCAGTGGACTACAAGCGGCAGGAACTCGTTCGGGCGATCGAGATCGCGTCCGGTGTCTGGCTGGACGCGACAGCCGAGCGATGGAACGCCGTGCCCGGGTCCGCCCTCCAGATCACGGTACGGGCGCTACGTCGTTCGGGTTTTTCATGGAACTGGCAGGCCACGAGACTGGAAGGAATCGCTGATGCACTGATCGAAGGCGGTTCGGAGCTGGCCGTCAACCGCGTCGTCGAGAAGCAGGTGCGAATCGTTGTCCCGGAGGATGCCTGCTACTCCCAGCCGTATTGGTTGCGGACCGAGGAAGCCAATGCCCGCTGCCGGGACGCGGGGAACACGCCAGGTCCGGGCGCGGTGCTGCACGCCGTGTTCGAGCTCGAGACGCCGGGGGGCCTCGTTGTCCAGGCAACGAGGCCGGTGGTGTATCGCTGGGTGGATCCCTCGATCGGAGAGCGGTCCCGTCCGCTCGTGGTCGTGCCTGCGGTGGCAGTCGGCTTCGTCACCGAGAATCGCATCTTTCCCGACACCACGCCAGTGGAGATCCCGGTGCGACTCACCTCGAATCGGGGCGCTACCGTGTCCACCGTCCGACTCGAAGTTCCCCGGGGTTGGTCCGTTTCTCCCGCATCAATCGAGATCGCGTTCCGCCGACCGGGACAGCAGGAGACCGCGACATTCAGGCTGACGCCACCGTCACGGGCCTCGGGGGGCGAGTTGAGGGCCTCGGTGACCGTCGATGGCAAGGTCATTCGTTCGGGAATGCGGACGATCGAGTACGACCACATACCCGCCACCCTCGTATTTCCTGCAGCGCAGATGCGCATTGAGCGCGTCGAGGCCGAGACGTTGGCGCACCAGATCGGTTACGTCATGGGGGCCGGCGACAAGCTGCCGGAGGCCCTGCGGCAGCTTGGTGCCGACGTGACACTGCTAACCGCCGCCGACCTTGCCACCGGAGACCTTGCGCGCTTCGACGCCGTGGTAACGGGAGTGCGGGCGCTCAATACCCGGCCGGATCTGCTGGCGGCGCGGGACCGGGTACTGGAGTATGTCGAGGACGGCGGCACACTCGTCGTGCAATACAACACCGTTTCCTTCCGTAGGAGGAGGACCGGCGCCGGGCCCGAATTCACGCTTGCTCCGTATCCCGTGACGCCCTCGCGGTTGCGAGTGACCGACGAGCAAGCGGAGGTGCGCTTCGTCACCGAGGATCATCCGCTCCTGCGGGTGCCGAACCGGATCACGGCGGCCGATTTCGAAGGATGGGTCCAGGAGCGGGGACTGTATTTCATGTCCGAGTGGGACGAGCGCTATGACACCGTGATAGCCTGCAATGATCCGGGCGAGAGTCCGCTTGAAGGCGGAATGCTGTACGCGAAGCATGGCAAGGGTGCGTACGTGTTCACTGGCTATTCCTGGTTCCGCCAGCTCCCGGCCGGTGTACCGGGTGCCTACCGGATCTTTGCGAACCTCATCAGCGCAGGCAGTCCGCGCTGAGTTCGCAGTTGGCTGCGGATGCCGGAGGCGGGTGTTGCGTTCCACGTGCCCGCCGAGTGTCGGCAAGCCGTCGAACGGGCGGACTGCTTTCCGGTACGCGGCAGATGACGCTCCGCTGATCAAGACATGCTCGGGTGATGCGCGACCGACTCCCTCGAACGGCTCGCATCCCGGTCTGCACCCTCATCCTGGGCGGGGAGTCTCTGCTCGTGGAGGTGCCGGCCGCACCGCCAACTGACGGACACTGTGCTCCGCAGGCCCTCCGGCGCATGAGGTGATGCGTGTCGCTGCATCCGCATACGTACAATGAACCCATGAGCGGAGACGACCGGTCCAGTTTCGAAGGCTATGTGAAACGCCTCAAGAAGGCTGGCTTTCCCCAGCAGCAGTCCGAGGCTCTGGCCGCCCGTTATGTCGTGGTTCGCGATGCACTGTCCGTACCCGCGGAAGTCGAGCCGGCACCAGGCAAGACAGGTTTGCAGGCGTTACCTGAGGAAGGCAGCCAGCGTCGGTCCAGCGAGCGACAGAGCGACACCTGAAGTTCTCCGCGCGGGCTGCCGGGAGCACTGCTTGCTCAGGGCAGGCTGATCCTCGACCTGTTCAACCAGTCGCCGACTCTCCAGTTTCCACGGACCCGAGCCTGCGGAGGAAGATACGAGCGGCTGGCCTCTCGACTGCTGCCGGACCTCTCCGATCCGAATCACCACGTCACATCGTGCGGGGACCGTGCAGTGGATACAATCTACCTGAGGTACGGAGGGATCATGACCCGAACCACAATGCTCAAGGTCACGGTGGCCGCTGCGCTCATCTGCGCAATCCCCGCAGCCGGGCAATCGACGATTCCGTGGAAGATCCACGACACCGAGCGCCCGGCTCCACGCAAGGTCACATCCAACATGAACCTTCCGGTCCCGCCACCGTCGGACGCGGTGGTGCTGTTCGATGGATCGGACCTGTCCGGATGGCGTGCGGCCGACGGCAGCGCGGCCCAGTGGGAAATCAGGGACGGTAGCCTCGCTGCGGTGCCTGGTGGCGGACCCCTCTTCACCCGTGCGGGCTTCGGCGATATTCAGCTGCATATCGAATGGTCTGCGCCGACGCCGGCCCGCGGCACCGGGCAGGGACGGGGCAACAGCGGCGTCTTTCTGATGGGCAAGTACGAGATCCAGGTGCTCGACTCGCACGAGAACACCACCTACCCGGATGGCCAGGCTGCTGCGGTATACGGCCAGTACCCCCCGTTGGTCAATGCCAGCCGAGCGGCAGGTGAGTGGCAGGCTTACGACATCGTCTTCCGTCGACCCCGTTTCCGGACCGATGGATCCGTCGGGGAGCCCGCACGCGTCACGGTCTTCCATAACGGCGTTCTGGTCCAGGACAACTCGGCGATCTGGGGTCCGACCTCGTGGCTGCAGCATCTGCCGTACCGGTCTCACCCCGACCGTCTCCCGCTTTCGCTGCAGGATCACGGCAATCCTGTCCTGTACCGCAACATCTGGCTTCGCGAGCTCGATGAGGAGCCGCGGCCAGGACCTGGCCGCCATCAGACGAAACCCATCATCACGATGACGGTACCGATGCTGGACCGCTATGTCGGCAAGTACGCGCAGGAAGCGGGCATGCCGGTCATCATCAGTCGAGAGGGGAGCACCCTGTTCGCCACGTTCGGCGTGCTTCCGCCACTGGAACTGCTCCCGCATTCGAAGGAGGAGTTCTCCCTGCGCTGGACAGCGGCGACTGTCACGTTCGGCCTCGGCGAGAACGGCAAGCCGACCTCGCTGGCATTCCACATCGGCGGTGAGGTCAGGCCAGCGACGAGGACAGGTGACTGATCGGTCCGGTGGCCGTGTGGGTGCCGCCGAGGAGTTGTGCCGACCACGGCGCCGTCAGGTAACACATTGGTCCGGAATCCGCCGCCGAGAGGGTGTCCACATGGAATCACGATGGATCCCGACCACGATACTGGTCCTCACGATGGGTCTGGCCGGATGCCTGCCAGACCCGACCGGCGGGATCGGGAGTGGTGATGCCGAGCCCCCGAACTTCCTCATCATCCTTGCCGACGACCAGGGGTATGGCGATCTCGGGGTGTTCGGGGCCACGGATTTCAGGACACCCCGAATCGACCGGATGGCTCGCGAGGGCATGAAGTTCACGGACTTCTATGCCCAGCCCGTCTGCGGGCCCTCACGTACAGCCCTGCTGACGGGATGCTACCCCATCCGGGTGGCGGAGTTCGGGAACGAGAAGAACAACTTCCCCTATGTCCACAAGCAGGAGATCCTGCTCCCGAAGGTTCTTCAGGATCTTGGCTACGCAACCGGGATGATCGGCAAGGTGGACATCACCAGGCGTCGCAACGGATTCAGACCGGAACTGAACCCGGTCCGCAGGGGGTTCGACTACTGGTTCGGTGTCGTCGGGGCGAACGACAGTGGGCGGGTGCACTGGGTGTACCGGAACGAGGAGAGGATTCAGGAATCCGCTGGTGTCGACGACCTCACAAGGCGATATACCGACGAAGCCCTGGCGTTCATCCGCAACAACCGCGATGGGCCGTTCTTCCTGTACGTTGCGCACACCATGGCGCATGTCGTGCTCGGTGCCACCGAGGAGTTCCGCGGAAGGTCCGAGCGCGGACTATATGGTGACGTCATCGAGGAACTGGATGCCAGCACGGGCGAGATCCTGGACCTGCTGACCGAACTCGGGCTGGACCAGCGGACGATTGTTGTCTATACATCAGACAACGGCCCCTGGAGCAATCACTCCCTGCCGCAGTACACGGCGGCGATCACCGAGCATGCTGGTACTGCCGGCCCGCTGCGGGGCGCAAAGGGTACGACCTGGGAGGGCGGAATCCGAGTGCCGACCGTGATGTGGGGGCCGGGCCATATCCTGCCCGCGTCGGAGTCCCGGGAGATCGCCTCGACCATGGACCTGCTACCGACCTTCATCCGGCTGGCAGGAGGAGATCTTCCGGAAGACCGCACGTTCGACGGACGGGATATCTCGCCCCTGATGTTCGCAGAGCCCGGCGCGAAGAGTCCTCACGACGCCTTCTACTACTACCGCGAAACGCACTTGGACGCGGTTCGCAGCGGCCCGTGGAAGCTGGTGTTCCCGCGACCGGGGCGCGACGAATCCGAGTGGTTGCTCTCCAGGACAGGAGCCTTCCTCGGCGAACTGCTCGAGCCGGTGACGACGCTCGAGTTGTACAACCTTCGGGAAGATATCGGCGAAACGAGGAACATCGCGGAGGAACATCCTGAAGTCGTGGAGCGGCTGGAGGCCCTGGCGGACCGGGCGCGAGAGGAGTTGGGCGACTACGACCGGATCGGCAGCGGTGTCCGATTCTTCGAGGAAGGGCCGCGATGGCCGCGTCGTCAGCCGTGGATGCGGCAGTAGGCACGGGCTCGGCACGTCGACAAGGCTGAACGGGCGTACCGGCAACGATCGGCTGATCCGCTGCCGGTCGAGAGCTTGGCTACGACGCAGCCGCTTCGGCGTTCCGTCGATCGTCATGCTGTGCGGAGCCTTCCTCGACGGGAATATCGCCGTAGATGATCCTGTCCCGGCCTGCGGTCCAGGTGAGTGGTTGCTCCCGGGGCGGCCTACGTCGGACCGACGGGCCGATGTGAATGCACGGCTCCGGTGCCGTCCTGGGCTCGGGCCGCTTCCCAGCGTGCAACCACGACTGGGGCCGCGCAGTGGCTCGCGACATTCACGCTGGTCCGAATCGGATCAATCAGCGCATCGATGCCGAGCAGGACGCCGAGGCCCTCCATCGGCATCCCCTGCCCTTCGAAGACCGCAGCGAGGATCACGAAGTTGGCCCGAGGCACGCCGGCCACGCCCTTGCTGGTCAGCTTGAGTGTCAGCAGAATGATTGCCTGCCGCTCCCACGACAACTCGATGCCGGCTGCCTGCGCCACGAACAGTGTCGCCATCGCCAGGTGGATGGTGCTGCCGTTCAGATTGAGGCTCAGGCTCAGGGGTGCCACCACGCCCAGAATGCTGCGGGGAACTCCGAACCGCTGGAGGTTCTCCAGCGTCTGGGGCAGGGCTGCCGCACTGGAAGTCGTTGCGAAGCCGACCAGGAAGGGATCTCGAGCGAAGCGGGCGAATCGCCGCAAGGGCACCCGGCACAGGGCCAGGCCACCGACCACGACGATGGCAAGGAAAGCACTCTGCACGGCCCACGCCAACGCCGTGAACTCGGCCAGGCTTCCCAGCGCAGCGGTACCGTCAAAGGCTACGGCGTTCGCCGCGGCCGCGAACACTGCGATCGGAGCCAGGTACATCACGTAGTCGGTGTACCGGAAGGCCACCTCCGCCAAGGCGTCCGCGAAGTCCACGACCGGCCGGGCCGCCTTGCCGACCGACAGGCACGCGATCCCGAACACGAAGCAGAAGATGACGATCTGCAGGACATCTCCCCGTGCCAGAGCGTCCACGATGCTTGTCGGCACGGCGTTCTCCAGGGCGGTGGTCAGGTCGGCGGAGGCTCTGGCCGGCGGGGACGGCTGGACGGGGAGCGAGACTCCCTCCCCGGACCCCGACATCCGGATGGCGAACCATCCGACGAGCAGAGCGATGGTCGTTGCGGTCTCGAAGCAGATCGCGGACTTCCATCCCAATCGACCCAATGCCCCGAGGGACCCGGCACCGGCGATGGCGCGAATCAGGACGCCGACCAGGACCGGAGCGATGATCGACCGGATTAATCGTAGGAACAGGGTGCCGAGGAACTGGACCCGTTCCGCCGCGCCCGGCCAGGCCAGTCCGAAGCAGATGCCGGCTGCCATGGCCACCAGAATCCAGGCAGCGAGCGAAAGCTGGGGGATGCCGCGCAAGACAGGAACTCGGGGCATTCCAGCCTAGTGGCCTGTCGGATTAAGGGCTGACAAGTGCGATGATTCAACGCCCTTTGGACAACGAAATGCGACAGGAAAGGGTGGCTGGAGGAAGGTGCGAAGGAGGGGTTCAGGGAGAGTGTAGGGCAGAGAGGACGGGTGTGTCAAGGGGGGCTGAGAGGCCCTTGGAGGGCTGGAGTGGGGCAACGCCGGCTGCGCGGTCCTGGTGAATGCGCCGGTAGAGCCAGGAGAAGCTGACGGAGATGTCGCCGGAGAGTCGCAGGCGTCCGGCGATCTGCTCGGGGCTCCAGTCCATCTTGAGCATCTCGCAGATGCGGTCCCAGAGGGGTGGATGGAGCTTGCAGAGGGCAGGTCCGGGCCTTGGGGCTGCATTGCGTTGGAGTTCGTGGCAGATGGTGGATCGGTGGCGATGGTGCGGGCCGAGGCTCCCTGCTGTTGCAGGGCGTGGATCTGGCAGCGTTCGTCGTACTGCAGTTGGTGATAGGTCTGTGCCATGGGGGTTTCTCCCATATGATAGGCCACCCTTGACACCTGCCCCCATATCTGGTGTCGCATTTGCTAGTGCAACTGGCCTTATATTGCTCACTTCGAGGTCCAGATTCCCCCTAGGGTCGACAGGCTCCTAAGGTATATTCAAGCCAGCATAAAGGTCATCCAAAGGTTGAGTGACGTCGTTGCCACCTGTCTGCTAGCCGCTCGAATTGCCTATACAAATTCGGTTGATGGGGTCGTGTGCGGCATCGTACCTCGATGAATTTCTCGGCGCGCTTCCATGCTTCTATATAGGAAGTACACCTCCAGTCCTCGTACATGCGCTCATCCATCGCACGATTGTGGATTGCTACCGCAACCAATTCACAGTGATTAAGAAAAAGGTGTACCTTCGCCAAGGACTCCTGTACTAATGACTGTACTAATGCCGATACTTCACTCGGGCTTTTACTCGAATCCTCTATTGGTTCTTCCAGCTCCTCTATTAATTCTTTCAGTCCTCGACCATCGTCTCTAGTAAGATCCAGAAAATGGTGCCGAGCATCGGCAAGAACCTCATTTTCCAATTCCGCTTTGATAAAGTCGACCGCCGCGCGCTTGGCTGAAATACTACGGTGGCGAAACCAAGCAACGATGGCGAGTATTACTGAAATCGGGGGCGATACTACGATTACAACAGTCCTAATCAACTCCAACGCATCAGGCAGCGGCATGTTGCAACTGATTTTCATCCTCTTGGAGCGGAAGCCAGCCATCATCCCCGTCACGCACGAGAACTGTGATTGTTGTTGTGTTGGTTTTCATGTCGTCTCTCCTCTCATGAGCATGACAGCGCCGACTGGTGGCCTACTGGATACATTGTTGATCATAGCACGGCAGATGGATTGGAATCAAGACTGAGTCTCTTCCAACGAGAGATGAGCCTCAGAGCTCCGCACATGGGACTGATTCGGAACGTCACGCCGTGGGGTCGACAACTGGGGTCGGCGAGGGATCCTCGGCCGAGCCAGTCACTGCTCGTCGGCCGAAGGCCCGTACATGCCCGGAACGGGCTGGCCGTTCAGTCTCAGGTACACGCTCAACTGTCCTCGATGGTGGATGATGTGATTGAGAATCATCGACCTCAGGACCTTGATTCGGGGCATCGTGAAGATCGAGCGCCCTTGGCTCCTGAGCGTCCAGTCCACATGCATTGCGTCGTCGTCCAGCTTCCCGATCGCCGTCAGCCCCAGTGCGCGCTGCTGGTCGAAGACCTCCAATGCGGCGGCGCGGCTGGATGCCTCGAAGACCTCCAGCGGCTTGCCCCCGGGTGGGTGAATGTCCAGTTCCGTCTGCTCCGCGGTATGCACGCCCCAGCCGGGCATTTCCGCAATGTGCCCGGCCAAGCGGCCCATGGACATGGACTTCTCATGTGGCTTGTAGTCCAGTGCGCCGTCCGGCAGGTGCTCCAGCATGCGGCGGGTCGATAGCAGTTCGCTTTCGAATTCCAGCAGGAAACTCTCCGTGATGGTCATACGCTGGATTGTAGCGTATGCACAGCCTGCCAGTGCAACAGCGGATCTTCCCTTCCGGCCAAGCCGGCCCATGTACGGGAGAGTAGCCCTGCTGCCTTGATCCTGCGGCCATCTTCACTATGACGAGCGCTGCCTGACCCGCGCAGGGCGCGGGCACGGCGTCTCGCGAGGCACCGTCGGCTTCGCCTGTATCCGACCTCGGTCTCGGGCCAGGCATGCTGCAGCGCCAGACCTTTCATGTGAGATGGTGCCGGTCGAATCGACCGGCAATCAGCCGACGACCAGCTAAGCAGCGCGTCGCTGGCGGAGCACTTCGAACAGCGCTACGCCCGCGGCCACGGACACGTTCAGGGAAGCGACGCTTCCCGCGAGCGGGATGCGCACCAGAAAGTCGCACCGCTCCGCCACCTTCTCCCGCAGGCCGTCGCTCTCGCCCCCCAGTACCAGCGCACACCGGTCGTCGTACTCGGCTTCGTCGTACTCCATGTGCGCTTCAGCGTCGAATCCGTAGATCCAGAACCCCGCATCCTTGAGCTGTTCCATTGCCCGGCCCAGATTCTTGACCCGAACGACCGGGAGCGATTCCAGCGCCCCGGCGGCCGCCTTCGTTGCGGCTTCGCTCAGTCGAGCCGAGCGTCGCTCCGGTATCGCAACGGCCGAGGCGCCTGCCCCGTCGGCCGTCCGGATGATCGCGCCAAGGTTGTGAGGATCCTGCACCGAATCGAGCAGCACGAGCGTGCATGGGTCGCCCGCATCAGCAAGCACCTCCTCGATCGACCGGTACGACCGGGACGACGAAATCGCAACGACACCCTGATGCGCGCCCGTCGCGGCGACCCGCCGCAGCGCGGAACGCGCCTCGAACCGAACTGGAACGCCTAGCCGGCGGCACTCGTCAACGATCGTCTGCAGTCGGCTGTTGCTGGCCCCGCGGGCGACGATCACGCGGTCGAGCCCCTGCCCGGACTCTGCCGCCGACCGCAAGGCAGCCGACACTGCATGAATGCCAACCAAGCGGCGCATGGCCAGATGCCTATAATAAGGGCTGACCCGCTTCCAGCCTTTGGGAATGTTGCGTTTCGTCACAGCCGGTGAGTCTCATGGCGAGGCGCTCGTTGCCACCCTTTCCGGCATGCCGTCCGGGGTTCCCGTGGACCTCGACAGGGTCAACCGGGATCTCTGGCGCCGTCAGCAAGGCTTCGGCCGCGGCGGACGGATGAAGATCGAGACCGACAGCGCCCATGTCCTCTCGGGCGTTCGTCACGGCAAGACGATCGGGTCGCCCATAGCGGTCGTCCTTCAGAATCGGGACTGGAAGAACTGGACCAAGACCCTGCCGGTCGAGAATTTCGAGGGTGCGGAGGAGCATGTCCGTCCGGTGCAGCGTCCCCGGCCGGGGCACGCCGACCTGGCGGGCTGCATCAAGTTCAACTTTCCCGAGGCTCGCTACGTCCTGGAGCGCGCCAGCGCTCGCGAGACGGCGGCCCGGGTCGCCATGGGCGGGTTCGCGAAGCTGCTCCTGTCGGAATTCGGCATCGAAGTGCTGAGCCATGTCGTGGCTGTCGGTGCTGCGGAACTGGCCCGGCCAGCAGACTGGGAGGATCTCAAGGCCTTGGCCGAAAAGGACGAGGTCCTGCTCAACTGCGTCGATCCCGAGACCGAAGCGCGCATGAAGCAGGAGGTTGACGACGCCTTTGCAACCGGCGACACCCGTGGAGGTGTGTTCGAGGTTGTCGTGCACGGCGCGCCGCCCGGGCTGGGTTCGCATACCAGCTGGGATTCCAGGCTGGACGGCAGGCTCGCACAGGCGATCGTTTCGATGCAGGCCGTGAAGGGCGTCGAGATCGGTTCGGCGGCGCTCGCCGCCGCCTCGCCGGGCTCGACGGTGCAGGACACCATTCACTACAGCAAGCCGGAGCGCCGCTTCTACCGCGGCTCCAACACGGCCGGCGGGCTTGAAGGGGGCATCACCAATGGCCAGGATGTCGTCGTGCGTGCCCATCTCAAGCCGATCTCCACCCTGCGACGGCCCTTGGAATCGGTGGACTTCTCGACCCGCGAGCCGGCCAGCGCCGCCTACGAGCGCTCGGATGTCGCGGTGGTACCCGCAGCCGGCGTGATCGGCGAGGCGATGGTCGCGCTCACGATCGCCCAGGCCTTTCTCGAGAAGTTCGGCGGGGATTCGCTGGACGAGATCCGACGGAACTTCGATGGCTACATGGAGCAGGTCCGGCGGTTCTAGCGGGGCGGAACCGGAAACCGGGCTGTTCCCGGAGGTGGATTCGATGCAGGGACTGGACGACCGGGAAGCGCTGCAGCGCATTCTGCAGCGCCATTCCGTGCTGCGAGGCGAGTTCGTGCTGGCTTCCGGCGAGACGAGCGCGGTGTATGTGGACTGTCGGCTGACAACACTTCGCGGCGAGGCCATGCCCCTGTTGGGACGGGTCGTCCTCGATCGCATCCGGGCGCGGGACTGGAGACCGCAAGCGGTCGGCGGGCTCACGATGGGCGCGGATCCGGTAGCCTGCGCGGTGGCCCACGTTTCGCAGTCCACGGACCGGCCAGTGGATGCGTTCGTCGTGCGCAAGGACCGGAAGCGTCACGGCCGCCAGCGGCCCGTCGAAGGGCTGCGGCGAACGGAAGGCGTGAACTGCGTGGTACTGGAGGATGTCTGCACGACCGGCGGTTCCACTCTGCAGGCCATCGAACGAGCCCGCGAGGCCGGCATGAAGATACTCGGCGCCTGCTGCCTCGTCGATCGGGAGCAAGGAGCTGCCGATGCGCTGGCGGAAGTCGGCTGTCCGCTTGAGACGATCTTCACCATGAGCGAGCTGCTCGGCGAATGAACGAGCGTCGCCACGTGAGGTCGACTCCATGGCATTGGCGTTTCAAGTCGGTCGATCCATGCGTCTTCCATTCCCCGAATTTCCTCTCCTGCGGATTCGAACCGCCATGCGTGCTGTTATCATGATCCACAAAGGACGGGCGACTGCCGTTCGGTGCTCGCAGCACCTTGGGTAGCGCTTTCGAATCCCATGTTCGAACGCTATACGGAGAAGGCCCGCCGGGTCATTTTCTTCGCCCGCTACGAGGCCAGCCAGTTCGGCAGTCCGTACATCGAGACGGAGCACCTTCTGCTCGGACTGATCCGGGAGGACAAGGCGCTTGCGAACCGGTTCCTGCGATCCCATGCCGCCGTCGACTCGATCCGCAAGCAGATCGAGGCCCATACGACCATCCGGGAGAAGGTCTCGACATCCGTGGATCTTCCGCTCAGCCACGAATGCAAGCGGGTGCTCGCCTATGCGGCCGAGGAGGCGGAGCGTCTTTCGCACAAGCACATCGGAACGGAGCACCTGCTGCTGGGCCTCTTGCGCGAGGAACGATGCTTCGCGGCCGAGATCCTGCATGAACGGGGCCTGAGGCTCTCGGCGATTCGCGAGGAGCTCACGCGGGTCCAGTCGGAGAAGACCGTCTCCAGCCGCTCCAGGGAAGGCTCCCTGCTGACGGAATTCAGCCGGGACCTGACGCAGGAAGCGTCCGACGGGAAACTCGACCCCCTCATCGGTCGGGATTCGGAACTGGAACGCGTCGTGCAGATCCTCTGCCGGCGCACCAAGAACAACCCCGTGCTGATCGGCGAGCCCGGTGTCGGCAAGACGGCGATCGTGGAAGGCCTCGCCCAGCGCATCGCCGGCGGGGTCGTCCTGCCTTACCTGTCCGACAAGCGGATCTATTCCCTCGATCTGTCCCTGATCGTGGCCGGGACCAAGTACCGCGGGCAGTTCGAGGAGCGTCTCAAGACGATCATGAAGGAGATGATGGAGAACCAGAACTCCATCGTCTTCATCGACGAGTTGCACACATTGGTCGGAGCCGGCTCGGCCGAGGGATCTCTCGATGCCGCGAACATTCTCAAGCCGGCGTTGTCACGTGGCGAGATCCAGTGCATCGGGGCGACAACACCGAGCGAGTTTCGCAAATCCATCGAGCGGGACCGCTCGCTGGAACGTCGATTCCAGGCCGTCAAGGTCACTCCACCCACGGAAGATGAGGCCGTTCAGGTCCTGTTCGGCATCAAGGAGCGCTACGAGAAGTTCCACGCCGTGGTCTACACGGACGACTCCCTCAAGGCGGCCGTCCACAGTTCGATCCGGTACATACCGGACCGCTTTCTGCCCGACAAGGCGATCGATCTCCTTGACGAGGCCGGTGCGCGCGTCAAGCTCCAGCAGACGAAAATGTCGGACGAGAGCATCGAGATCCACAAGCGCATCAGCTTCATCGTCCACCGCATGGAGAGCGCGATCGCGAACCACGAGTTCGAGAAGGCCCGCTTCTATTCCGAGGAAGAGCGGAAGGAACGCGAGAAGCTCCGTCGCATGCAGTCGATGCATGACATGGAGGAGCGTGTCACCGCAACCGTCGAGAAAGATGACATCGAGGAGGTCGTGGCGCGCTGGACCGGTGTTCCGATGACCGCCATCAAGGAGGAGGAGATGGGCAAGCTCCTTCGGATCGAGGACGAACTGCACACCCGCATCGTCAGCCAGGACAGCGCCATCTCGGCCTTGGCCCGCGCGATCCGCCGCTCGCGGGCGGGACTCAAGCCCTTGAACCGGCCATCGGGCTCGTTCCTGTTCCTCGGACCAACGGGAGTGGGCAAGACGGAGGTGGCCCGGGCCCTGGCCGAATTGCTCTTCGGAAGCCGAAAGGCCCTCATCCGATTCGACATGTCCGAGTTCATGGAGCGGCACTCGGTCTCGAAACTCATCGGATCGCCCCCAGGCTATGTCGGGTACGAGGAAGGTGGCCAGCTCACGGAACGGGTGAAGCGCACTCCGTATTCGATCATCCTGCTCGACGAAATCGAGAAGGCGCACCCCGACCTGTTCAGCATCCTGCTTCAGGTCTTCGAGGACGGACGGCTCACGGATGGACTGGGCAACACCGTCGACTTCAAGAACACCATCATCGTGATGACCTCGAATATCGGCGCGCGGCACCTGCAGTCCAAGACGGCCATGGGCTTCCAGGGGGATTCCGACGAGTACCGCGACACGAAGGCCGAACAGGAAGTCCGCAACGAAGTCAAGCGGACGTTCAACCCCGAGTTCCTGAACCGTCTTGACGAGACGATCGTGTTCCGTTCGCTGACTGACGACGATCTGCTGGCGATCATTCGGATGCTGACCGGCCAGATCAACGAGAACCTGATCAACAAGGGCCTGCAGGTACGACTGAGCGACGACGCGGCACAGTTCATCCTGGAGCAGACCGCCAGTGACCGCAACTATGGTGCCCGGCCCCTCCGGCGTGCGCTTCAGCGGTATGTGGAGGACCCGCTCTCGGAGGTGCTGATCCAGGGTGAGCTTCCGCAACCGGCCGAGATCGAGATCTTCCGGGGTCCTGACGGACTGTACTACCGGCGACTTGATCTGCCGGAAGACGAGGGCGAGGCCGACGCCGATGAGGGAGGCCTGGCGATCGCGACCGGAACGCTGCTGTACACGTGCTAGTGTTCCGTCAAGGGCAGCATCGCTGGCAGAGCATGTCTTATGCCGGAGGCTATCGGGCCCCGATGTAGATGGGTGCCAACCCTGCAGAAGCGGGAGAACGGCACGTGCCGATACCCGCCGCAAACCCAGGTCCATCCACTCGGAAAATTCCCGCTTGACGGAATACCGGTGAGGTCTCTTCGGAAGCTCTCGTCGAAGCCGGATTTTCGTGCGAAGGCCAACCCGGGCCGGAATGCCTCCGGCGAACCAGGCTCGTCACGGCAAGAGCCGACAGTCACGGCTCCGGTCGATGGGGAAGCGGGGCAGGTGTGCCCTGATACCTGAAGATCCGATCCGTCGTGTCGCAGGCCAGCGAACACCTTGCGGTTTGCGCCCCCGGAGAACACGGGCCGGTTCCACGGAACAGGACGGTCCGCAATCCGGAATCCTCCTCGCACTGGATCGCTACATCAAGAAACTCCCCGACGCCCCATGCGTCGATCGTGTTCGCCTTCTGCGGCTGGTGTAGCCCGGCTCTGTCGCCCAGGTCGCGCGCCCTGCGTTCGATCGTCCTGTATGTCCTCGCAGGAGGCAGTCGATGAGTTGCCCGCATGGAATGCGCGCACGGATGAATCCCGCCTGATCGGAGTCGGTCGATCGAATCTCCACTTCACCTTGTGGCGTTAACAACGCCGAGCCCGTACGTTCGCTGGGCCGAGCCTCATTCCTCGTCTCGCAGACGTGCCTGCAGTCTGGCGAGACGCTCCTCTACCAACTGGCGGGCCTGCCGCTCCTGCTCGCGTTCCTGCTCCGCGATGCGGCGAGCGTTCGCCTCGGCCTTGCGGGCTTCCTCCGATTCCTCCGGCCACGGCAAATCCAGACCCGTCTTCAGATCCCGCAGCCGGCCCCGGTAGTCCTCCGCCCGGAAGCCCACCCCCAACACCTCGCTCGCGTATTCCGGCTCGCCCCCGATCTCGCGCTCCGGATCTGCCTCCACCAACCCCTTGCCCCACCGTCGAAAGGCGAACATCCGCCCGCTGCCGTCCATATCGTCATAGTCCGGGACGTACAGGAAATACTCCCGGACCCCCAACTTCCCATAGAGCTCCCGCTTCTCCGTCCGGTCCTGCCGGAACGAACCCGGGGAACTGACCTCCACCACCACGTCCGGGGGTTTGCCTTCCTCCCACAGCAGGTACGTTTTCCGCCGCCGGTTCGCCACCCCCAGCACCACCATCACGTCCGGTGCCACCGACTGGGTATTGTCGTGCTCCTTGTAGTACAGCAGCAGATCCCCGGTCACGTAGACCACGTAGACATCGTCGCGCTGCTGGTAGCGCGACGGCAACGGATCCCGGATCGAGTTGATCGCGAAGTAGTGGGTGTCATTCACCGCCAGCGGTTGTCCATCACAGTCGGGGTAGTGGACGGGAGAGTATGCGGGTACCCGTGCGGGCAGAGCCTGCTCAATGAAGCGCCCGTCCGGCATGGTTTCGGTCGCGGCCGGTAAGCCGTGCCTGCACACTATACAGGAATACAGGATGCGGTCGGCGCTCCCGACTGGCTTCCGTTCGCTACGGGCGGGCTCCAGCCGGCCGTCTCAGAGTGCCGGACAGGGGGGCCGATCGGAATCTCAGGCCCTGGAGTCGACGGCCGGGGTTGGCGAGAGAATCCGGGACCCGTACGGGGCAGGGGTTCGCCGACCAAGGTTCCGTCATTCGTCGATTGCGGGCCGGACTTGCCCTTGCGACGGGTATTGGCCACGGTCTGGTGCCTGTTTCCGCCAGGCTGATGGGCATTGACGCTGGCGTCGGAGGGACCCTTCCGAGACACACTTCATCTGCAATGTAGCGGTTGACGGAACACCACTCCGGCCGAGCGGGTCCCGGGCGGGTCGTTCCGTCAAACCGATTTTGTCCCAAGGGGGAATGCGGCCGGCCCGGGCTTTCGCGTACGAGGGGCCAACCGAGCGGCGCCGGAGGGTCCCGGTGATTCCCCTGTGCGATCGGCTGAGTCTACAGATCTGGGAAGATCGATTTGAGCCGGGGGTACAGTTCCTTGAACAGCGCGTACGACCGAGTGTATGCTGCAGCGACACCGGCATTCGGCTCCGTCCGCAGTTCCTCGGCGATCATGACCCGGCAGGCTTCCTGGACCGATCCGACATGTCCGGTTCCGGCCATCGCCAGCAGGGCCGCTCCGTATGCTGAGCCCTCCTGCGTCTGCAAGGTCGCGATCGGCTTCTGCAAGATGTTGGCGAGCATGCTTCGCCACAATGCGGACCTGGCTCCTCCGCCCGAGGCCCTCACCGATGAGATGTCCGCACCGAGAGATTCGATGATGCCAAGACAGTCACGGAGGCTGTAGGTAACGCCTTCGAGAATCGACCGGACGAGATGGCCCCGCGTGTGCTTCGCCGTGATGCCCACCCAGCACCCGCGGGCGTATGGGTCGAGATGCGGTGTCCGTTCACCCATCAGGTACGGAAGCCAGATCAGTCCCTCGGCTCCCGGGGGCACTCTCTCCGCCTCGTCGGTCAGCAGATCGTACGTCTCGACACCCTTCTCCAGAGCGGTGTCCGCGAGCCCTGCGGCCAGTTGATTACGGAACCACTGCAGGCTCAGTCCGGCACCTTGTGTAACGCCCATGAGATGCCACTTGCCGGGCACCGCGTGGCAGAACGTGTGCACCCGTCCGTCCGGGTCGTAGGTCGCCTTGTCCAGATGCGAGAACACCACTCCGGACGTACCGATGGTGCACGATACCAGGCCGGACTCCACGATGCCGTTGCCGACCGCGCTGGCCGCTTGGTCACCGGCTCCCCCGACGACCGGCGTGCCGGGGGCGAGGCCCGTCTGCCTTGCGGCCTCTGCCGACACCGTGCCGGTCTGCTCCGGGGATTCGACGATGTCCGGAAGGATCGAAGCGTCGATTCCCAGCCGGTCGATCAGCGGCTTCGCCCAGCGGCGGCCGACGACATCGAACAGGGCCGTGCCGGAAGCGTCCGAGACGTCGCTGGCGAATTCTCCGGTCAACATGAACCGGATGTAGTCCTTCGGGAGCAGCATCGTTCGGACGCGCTCGTAGCTGGCCGGGTCATGGTCCCGGACCCACAGCAGTTTCGGAGCCGTAAAGCCCGTCAGGACCGGGTTGGCCGTCTGCTCGAGAACGGCGTCCGGTCCGGCGGTGGCGTTGATCCAGTCGACCTGTTCCTGGCTGCGCTGGTCGCACCATATGAGAGCGGGCCGAATGACCTGGCTGTCGGCATCCAGAAGGGTCAGGCCGTGCATTTGCCCGGAGAGTCCGATCCCCCGGATATCTCTGCCGGTCAACCTGGCCTGAGCCAGGACGCCGCGAACTGCCTCCTTGGCCGCGTTCCACCAATCCTGCGGCCGCTGCTCGGCCCAGAGGGGACGCTCCATGAGAATCTCCTCGTGCGCAACTGTCACCCCGCCGCCGACTCTCCCTTCGGAGTCGACAAGAAGGGCCCTGGAGCCGCCCGTTCCGATATCAATACCCAGCCAGTAACTCATGCTTGCCGTTTCCCTTTCGTGGTTTGCGATGCGGTTGCCGGCGCACGGGCGGCAAGTTTCGCGATCGCTTCCTGCAACTCGTCCGTGAGAGTTCGAGCCGTCAGGCCGTTGCGATTTCTGGTCGGGACCGGGTTCCCGATCCGGAGTTCCACGACGCCGGGCCGCAGGTGCCACGATCCCGGCGGGAGGACACTCCCGCTTCCTGCGATCGCCATGGGGACGATCGGTACACCGGCCTCCAGTGCGATATGGGCGGCGCCGGTCTTGAAGCGTCGCATCCGCTTCCCCCTGCGCCGACCGCCTTCCGGAAACACGAGGATCGACAGTCCGCCCTCGACCCGGCGGGCGGCGTCCTCGATGTTCCTTGCTGCGCGCCGTGGATTCTGCCGATCGACCGGCAAGTGACCGGCGCGGCTGAGATGCCAGCCGATGAACGGAATCGTCCAGAGGCCCGACCTTGCGAGGATGCGGAAACTGCGGGGCATGAAGCCGAACATCAGAGGGGTGTCGATCAGACTGAAGTGATTCGAAGCGAATACATACGGCTGGTTCGCCGTGAGGTGCTCGCTCCCGAGCAGGCGTACGTCGACCAGGAACACGCTCATGAGCATACGTCCCCATCTGCGTGCGATCCCCTGCTGGACCTCGCCGGTGCTGTCGACGATGGACGAGAGAATCGAAAGCAACCCCATGACGGTCGTGATGACACCGAGCATCGGGATCATCCAGCACACGGATCGGAGCAGGCTGAAGGTCTCGCGCATCCAGAGGAACCCCTGATCCTATCCGACCAGTTCCCGCGCTTCTCCCACGAGAAAGATGGAACCTGCCACGACGATCCAGCCCCCTGCGTCCACCCGGCTGGCCGCCAGGTCCAGGGCGGCACCTACATCGGGCGCCGTCTCGATGCACTGGTGGTGGTGGCCCACCGCGGCCAGGAGTCCACGGGGACTCACCGACCTCTCCACCCTGGAGCGCGTCAGGACCACATGATCCGCGACCGGGAACATCCAGCCCGCGATTTCATCGATGGCCTTGTCTCGTGAAGACCCGTACACGAGGGCCACGTCGCGCCCCTGTGCTTCCCGGTCCACGAACTCGGCCAGGGCCCGAGCTCCCTCCGGGTTGTGCGCGGCATCCAGCAGGAATCGCGCCGGTGTCCCGGCGAACTCAAGGCGGCCGGGCCATCGGACCCGGCGCAGGCCCTCTTCGATGTGGCGGGCCGGAATTCCGAGGGCGTCAAGGGCTGCTACGGCCGTGAGGGCGTTGTCGACCTGATGTCGGCCCGCGAGCCTGAGCTGAACGGAAACCGCTCCGGCCGGGCCGACCGCGTCGAAACGCCATCGCCCGGACCGGCTGGTGGCGTTTCGGACCTCCCAGTCGTTCTCCACGTCATGGATCCTCGCGCCCGCCTCCTGGCAGCATCGGAACAGAACGCTGTGGGCCGCGGGGGCCTGGGTCCCGATCACGGCGCGGCAGCCGCGCTTGGCGATTGCTCCCTTCTCGCTCGCAATCTGCTCCAGCCGTCTGCCGAGGAACCGTTCGTGATCGTGGTCGATATGCGTGAAGACGACCAGTTCGGGGGCCACGACGTTGCTGGCATCCAGCCGACCCCCGAGACCGGTTTCCACGATCCGGAAGTCGGCATCCGCCTGTTCGAACAGCACCAACGCAACCGCGGTGGCGGACTCGAAGAACGTTGGGTGGGTCGCCCTGTCGTGGATTTCGACAATGTGTTCGTTCGCCCTGCGGACCGCCTCGACGGCCTTCGCCAGCGCTGCGTCGGAAACCGGATGCCCATTCAGCAGAAAACGCTCGTGGATGCGGGCCAGGTGCGGTGATGTGTACAAGCCCGTCGAGTGGCCCGCCGCCCGGAGTCCAGACTCGATCATGGCGGAAGTGGATCCCTTGCCGTTCGTACCGGCCACGTGGATGATCCCCCGCGCCCGCTCGGGAGAGCCCAACGCCCGTACCAGTCGTCGCATGCGCTGGAGGCCGAAGGACTTCCTGGAGAGGGAGCCGGGCAGGGAATGGAGGTACCGGACAGACGGGTCGAGTGGTTCCATGCGCGCCTAGGCCGCTGGGCCACGGAAGAACTCGAGAGCGTTGCCGATGAACGGCTTGAGTTCCGAGCGTGTGACGACGGCGTCCAGCATGCCGTGCTTGAGGAGGAATTCTGACCGTTGGAAGCCCTTGGGCAGCTTCTGGCGGATCGTCTGTTCGATGACCCGTGGTCCTGCGAATCCGATCAATGCTCCGGGCTCGGCGATATTCAGGTCCCCGAGCATGGCGAAGCTGGCGGTTACCCCTCCTGTCGTCGGGTCTGTCAGGACACTGATGTACGGAAGCCTGGCGCGGTCCAACTTCTTCAGGGCCGCCGAGACCTTCGCCATCTGCACGAGGCTGACCATGCCTTCCATCATGCGGGCGCCGCCGGACGCGGACACGATGATGAGCGGCATCCGCTCGCGGAGGGCCTGTTCAGCGGCCCGCGTGAGCTTCTCCCCGACAACGGCTCCCATGCTTCCACCAATGAAACCGTATTCCATGGCACCGATCACCACATCGTGGTCTTCGAGCTTTCCCCGCGCGCAGATCACGGCGTCGTTGAGTCCGGTCCGCTGCTTGGCGTCGCGGAGCCGATCCTCGTAGGGTTTGCGATCCTCGAAGTGCAGAGCGTTCGTGGAACGCAGGTCCCCGCAGATTTCATCCCATTCCCCGTCATCGAAGAGCATGTCCAGTCGCTGCCGGGCCGTGATCTTGAAATGGAAGTCGCACTTCCCGCAGACCATTCCCTGCGCGTCGAGATCCTTCTTCCAGATGGGTGTGGAACAGGAATCGCACTTGATCCAGAGACCTTCCGTGCGGACCCGCTTGGGCTCGTGCTCCCGTCGGAACCAAGGCATTGCTGCGAGGCACTCCGACAAGCAGAATGCCCAATATCATTCGATCATAACGTGGACTGTCCGGTCCAATGGGCCGCTCTTCAAGCGACTGCTGGTTGTTGCTGTCCGGTCGAGATGCCCGTCAGGGCTTGTTCCTGCAACCGGGGCCGGCGGGCGACCGGGTGTCTGGAGTCCATTCGCCAGCCCCGACGCACGGGAACCGACCGCAGCCGCGGCGGAGATGTTCCGCCGCCAGTGATCTCAGCCCGGGCCGAGCACCGCCTTGCGATGGGGGTAGGAGTGGCGCTTCCCGTCCGCGATGGTCCGTCCTTCATGCAGGATGACCGCGATCGCGGACCAGTTGCAGAGGGTGGTGCTGCACGGGCGGTGGTTCTGATCCTCGACGGTCCCATGCCCGCGGCTCCAGCCCAGCAACCGTTGCGGACTCCCTGGTTGCTCAGGGACCGACGTCAGGCCGTAGATGATCTCCTGACTGCGACGCCGGTCTTGATGTGGCGGCGGTCGATCTGAATCCGGACGATCTGCCGGATGTGAGGATAGTTGACGGTGCCTGGGGGTGGGATCAGCGTGCGGATGCTATCTCGCTCGACCAGTCCATGCGCCCGTACCTCGGGGTCTTCGTGAAAGCCCGTGGACTGCTGGTCCCAATGGAGACCGGTGAGGGTGGCGAACGTCCTCTCGGCGCTGGCCTTGACCATCATCAGGTATTGAGCGCTGTAGTCTTCGACGATCAGCCGGGCAATGTCACGGACGGTGTGCCGGGCATCGAGGGTGATCACCTTCCCGTCGAGTCGCGCCATTTCCAGCACGGCCCGGACAGCAGCGATCTCGCCAATGCCGTCGGGGAAGCCGAGGCTCGCCAACGGCAGACCAGTCGCTTGGTCGACCAGTGTCACCGTCTCGTTCCGGCTCGCCTCGCGAATCCGCTTTCCGTCCGTCGCCAAGGCTAAGCCGAGTTGGATGCGAGGTGCTGCGTGACGTTGCAGTATGGCCTCCAGGACGGCGGGGTCGGTCTGCTCCAGAACCCGATAGATGACCGACTTCGAAGGGGGTTCATACCGCTCGGTCTTCCGATTCTGCCAGGCGCCCAACAGTGTCAATTCCTTCTGACTCAGCGACTGGGCATACTGAGCGGCTGCCCGGCCGCCCCGTATACCGGCCAAGCGCGCGAGCAGGTAGACGGCCAGTACCGAGGCGATCGTGTGTTTGCGGCCCTGGGCGCGCCGGAAGTCGGGGATTGCCATCAGTTCGTCGTACAGCGAGCGCAGTTCGGGAAGCCGACCGGAGGAGACTGCGCCTCCCGGGTTGGGCGCGAACGCATCCGGCAGTGGGGCGGGGTCCCGCAGACGGCGCTGCGCATCCCGGCGGAGCGGCCAGACATAGAGGTCCTTGGGTTGTCCATGCGAATCGGTGTAGCGCCCGCCCGCTCGCGCGAATCCCTTGGTCTGGCCCAGACGTAGCCAGCCCGCCGCCTGGTACATCCGGCCCGCGAAGCGCGCCGGATCCACAAACGTTTCCGCCGCCAGCAGCGGATGGCCATAGATTGCCTCCCAGTCCGCACTCAGCCGCCGGGTCATGCGTGAGAGCGCATGGGAAGCCAGATTGGGAAACACCCCGGGTGCACCGAGAATCAAGAACCGCGTATTGTTGGCGAGCAGGTGCAGGCGCTGAAACTGGATCGACTGTGGCCAGCCCACCCAACGGTCGCGGGGCTTGCACTTGAACGCTCCCGACTGCCAGCCCGCCAAGCCGACCCAGCGGCCCCGCCATGCAAAGACGTAGCGCAGACCGCGTCCGGCGAAGCGCCTGAAACCGAGATAGTGGTACTCATCGACCAAGGCATCCCAGCGTCTGCTCTCCTCCGGCTGTACCAGCCGGATCACCACATCCCGCAGCCGAAACTCTGCCGGCGTCGTCTCGAACTGGGGGGAGTTGTCCTGTTGCATCTACCCCGAGTACCAGAATACAGGGAAAAGACAGCGAATTCCGTCGAGGAACGTGGAACCGAAGGAACGGGGCCACGGAAATTCAGTGGGGGAGGGTTCTGGCCGGGTACGCCGCAGTGGAGCCCGTACACACGGATCCGATGCTACAGGGATTACCGTGCCCCGCGCCCGTGAGGTCATGACGGGTTCCGACTTTGCCATGAGGTCGGACGATGCTTGTGCGAACTGAGCGCGCGATGCGCCATTCACGGTTGCAGCTTGTTCCTGTAGAGGGCTCGGCGGATCGAGTGCGGACCGCTCTCGACAGCACATCGTCGTGGATGCCAGGAGGGCCGCCCGGAGACGTTCGACTTCCTCGGATTTCCGCAGTGTCAGTCTGCGGCACATCCTTCGATCAATTGACTGACACTGGAAGCAGTTTCGTATCTGGCGGGGTTGTCGACGATTGCCAAGGCATCGAAGTGTGCCTTGGCGCATTCGATCTTGTCGGCTTCCATCGGCCGTAAATCGTCTTGCAGAATGCTCGCTTTCGTCTCGACGACGAGATAGAGCCGTTCGCCTTCATCCGTGTCGAAAAGTATGGCCCAGTCGGGGTTGTAACTCCCGAGCGGTGTCGGCACCGTGAACCAGCCGGGAAGCTTGGCGTAGACCTTGACGGCATCATTCTTCTCCAGATCTGTTGCGAAGCGGCGTTCCGTGTTGGATTCGTAGACGACCTGTTCGTGAACCGATTTCTTGACCGCGAGCATATTCCGGAGATATCCGGTGAGTTCCTTCTTCTCGAAGAGCTCCTGAGCGAAGTACGAGTCTTCTCCCACCCGCCGGTACTTGATGCCGTCCACCAGTGCATGTCGCTTGCAGCGATCGATGACATCTGCGGCAGTCTTGATGAACTGCTGCGGATTGCGCCTGAAGTCGTCGAGACGTTGACTACGGACAAGGATGCTATAGATGCTGCGCCGGGTGAGTTGCGTCCGGTCCTGCAGCTCGGTTAGCAGATCCGGCAGCTCGATATCGGTTTCTTCGAGAACGACAGGACCCGATTCCGCGATTTCGGTCGCCTCCACCCCCGACTGTCCGATAGCCAAGCCCGCCGTGTGCCATTGCAGCCGTGTCCGGGGAATCGTCGGGGCATTTCGTAACGCCGTCGCCGACTGCTCCAGCAGGGCTTCGTTGTCAAAGTTCACACGGTAGACGGTCTTGTATTTGATACGGTCCCACAAAGCCTTGAATTCCGCGCTGTCGAGTACCGCTTGGCGGGGGCGGACGGTCTGGCGTTCATCGGCGTCCTTGATTTCGAAGCGCCCAACGAGCTTTTGCAACATGGCGGTGATTTCCGCCCGTTGCGCACCAAATCCGTCGGGCAGCGCAAGCGTGTCGTCCCGGACCGCCTTGCGGAGAGAGTCCTGTATTCGTCCACGGTCGTCGATATACCGGTTCTGCCGAAGATGATCGTACAGGATCTGCGACCTGTCAAATCCGAGAACTCTCGTTTCCTCTTCACTGCTGGACACCGGAATCTGTGCAAACTGGTGTGGTTCGACGACACCAAAGCGGATTCCGGAGTCCTTCTCGATTTCCCGCTGGAGTCCCTCGGCGAACTCCTCATAGCTTTCTCTGGCGACCACGGTCAGGGTGTTCAATTCGAATCCGCGCAGGCGTTCACCATCCTGGTTCACGCAAAGGCGCAGCCCTCGCCCGATTGTCTGACGTCTCTCGCGCTCCGTCTGAATGTCACGCAGGGCACAAATTTGGAAGACATTGGGATTGTCCCACCCCTCGCGCAGTGCCGAATGGGAGAAGATGAACTTGAGTGGTTCATCAAGGCTGAGCAGCTTCTCCTTCTCCTTCATGATCAGGTTGTAGGCGCGCGCCGCATTGTCGCCCTGGTTCTTCTCGGGGGTGTCCGTCCAACCGCCTCTCCTGTCGATCGAGAAATAACCGTCGTGGGCATCCTCGGCTGTCGCAGTGAGATCCACTTCTCCGAACAGCGACCGATAGTCCGGATGTCGCGCGAGCCGCCGGTACTCTTCCTCGAACAGGAGGGCATAGTCTCCCTTGACCGCGTTCCCGTTGTCGTCATAGCGGCGGTAGCGATCGACCGCTTTGATGAAGAAGAGGCTCAGCACCTTGATTCCCTGTGGGCGCAGGAGCATCTCCTTGTCCAGATGCTCGCGAATGGTGCGCCGGATCATCTGGCGCTCAACGGCGGTGCTGTCCACATCACCCCAAGCTTCGCCTTCCTGAAGGAAGATCTCGTCGGCTGGCACTCGGAGTTCAACAAATGCACTTCCTCTTCCGGTCCTGATCTCGCCGATGTGGCAGTCGCGATAGATCTTGCGCCCTGTCGTCTGCTCGAGATCGTCGCCATCTCGAACTACCCGTTCGACTCGACGTACTTTACCAGCGCTCTCGATAGCGAGTTCAACCTTCGCGCTGATGTCACCCCGTCTGTTGCTCGTCGAGATGAGCCGGACATAAGGTCGATTGTGGGCGTCCTTGACAGTCGCCGATGCCACCTCGATCTGTTTGACGAGCTTTCGCTCGTAGGCATCGACGGCATCCAGTCGGTAGACCATGTGGTGCTTGTCGACATGCGTCGCTGAATAGCGCAGCGTGCATAGCGGATCCATCGCACCAAGGGCTTGCTTGCCCTGCCCCTTCAAGCCGCCGTCCACGCTCTGCGGTTCGTCCACGATCAGGATCGGCTTGGTGGCTCTGATTAGGTCGATCGGCTTTTCGCCGCCCATCTTCTCGCTATCCTTGTAGAGGTTATTGACGTCCTTCTTGTTGATGGCACCGACCGTTACGACCATGATCTGGATCTGGGGACTCGTGGCAAAATTGCGCACTTGGCCGAGCTTTGCCGAGTCGTAGAGGAAGTACTCGAACGGCGTGCCCGAATAGAGGGTGCGGAAATGACCATCGGTGATCTGGAGCGACTTGTAGACACCTTCCTTGATTGCGATCGATGGGACGACAATGACGAACTTGGTGAAACCGTAGCGCTCATTCAGCTCGAAGATCGTGCGCAGATAGACATAGGTCTTACCAGTGCCGGTCTCCATCTCCACTGTGAAGTCGCCAGAGTTAAGAGACGAGGACGGCGGCAGGCCGTTGCGGAGTTGAATGTCGTTGAGGTTCTTCAGGATCTCTTCGTTGAGCAATGTCAGACGGTTGCCGACGCCGAGAGTGTCCTCAGTAAAGACATACGATTCTTGCTGGTCCCGGATAACCGTGAACTCCGTCCGGCAGACCTCCTGACCGCGGAACAGGTCACAAACGGCGTCTACCGCCTGCAACTGAAAATCGAGGTCAGGTTCGAAACGGAGTTTCATCTTGCAAGAGTGCCTCTCGCCTGTGTTCCTCGCCCATGCCGACAGGCAAGCATCATGCGCTCGCCCTTCGGCTGCGGGACGGTCCGTCCCAGATCCTGTGCTCGTTCTATCCAGAAACTCATGGCGTCCTTGATATTGCGCAATACGGTCTCCTGATCGTCTCCGTGTGCAATGCAGCCGGGCAACTCGGGAGCCTCGGCAATGAACGCTTGGTCTTCGTTGCTCCAGTAGAGAATGATCTCGTACTTGTGCATCAGTCGTCTCTTCCCAGACTATATCTCAGAATCAACTGCCGGACCTGCTTCAACTGAAAGGGTTTGACGTGACCGCCGCGGCTCTGCAGGTTGACGATCTCCACCACGCCCTCTCGGTCGAAGAGGTGATGGCTGGCGCGTACGCGCTCTTCGAAAACCAGATACGCCATCAGGGCTCGCCAATCCAAGAGCCGGATGTTCGCGACAGACCGTCCCCACAGGCCAGTCTGCAATAGTCGCTCCTGCCGGTTCATGAATAGGTCAGATCCCAACCCTTCACTGTCACAGGCTTCGCATGTCGCGGAGACCGCATTGCTTGAGTGTCTTGGCAAGGTTCGCCTTGGCGACATCGTCGGCAAAGGCACTGTCGCGGAAGACGACGGTGGACTCGCCCGCAGGTACGAGCGACTCATACCAGTCGGCGATACCAAGCGCCAGCGGTTCGATTTCTTTGCGTGAAATGGATTCATCAAGGCAGGCAATCAGCGTGCCCGCCCCGACGGAGTGCACGGACTTGCCCGCGACGGTCTGGGTCTCGATGGGTGCGCAGAGATCAAGGCCCAGCTTCAGGAGCAGCTCATAGAGGATGTCCTGCTCGGTTCGCCCCTCCACGATATGGTCCAACCCGGAAAGTAGTGCTCCTTCTAGGTCATCCGGCTGCAGATCCCAAGGACGGATGTTGGAAGTGTCGAGCTTAAAGACACGGAAACCGAGATCGCTTTCCGATTGTTTTCGTTCGCCTTTTATTTTTCTTGATGCTCGGTGAAGACGCTCTTTGGTTGCCTCAGCGATGTTCCTAGGGCGACCAAATCTATCGCAAAATGCAGCGGCTATTCTCTGGTTAGCATCTTCGAGAAAGAGAGGCTCAGGTAGTTGAACAATAATGAAACGACGGTTCCCCAAATCGATACTGTTCTTTCGAAACACTGCGTGCCCAAAACTGCCAGAACCTGCAAAGAAATCCATCACTAAGCTGTTTGGTTCACTGGCAATATCGAGCACTCTTTCCATCAGTCGAAGAGGCTTAGGTGTTGAAAATACCTTCGCTCCGACGAGATCTCCTGCCTCCTTCTGAGCTTCATCATTATGTCCAACTTCAGCAAATGGCCACCATGTAGATGGAACAACTCCATCTTGCACTTCATTCAAGAATTTCTTGATTCGCGGACGATCATAGTTCAGATTTGGCCCCCAATATAACCGATTCTGTGATTCAATATGTTCATGTTTTTCTTTCGAATAACGCCAAACAGACGATTCTTTCGGCCACACATCTGCTTTCGTCTTCGGATGAACAATAGGATACCAAAGCGTAGGTCTTTCATCTTTGGACTTATTGCTGATGTAGTTGTCCGCAGACCAAGGGCCTCGATGGTCGTTGTCAGGATTCTTGTATCTACTTTTTTGTTTTTCGGTTCTCGGGAGTAGGCTTCTCTTGAACTTACTGCTCTTGGAAAACACAATTATATGATCGTGCATTGAGGCAATCCTAGGATCATCTTGTGATACTGCATACTTTTTCTGCCAAATTACATGCGCATAGAAGTTCTCTTCCCCAAAAATGTCCTTGCAAATCTGAATTAGATTCGCGCATTCTTCATCTCCTATGGTCATAAAAATGGCTCCATCTGACGACAGGAGATTTCGAGCAATAAATAGCCGTGGATACATCATATTCAGCCAGTTTGTGTGGAATCGACCCGATGATTCGACGTTTGAAGAGAGTTTCAAATTATGATCGTCGGTCTGCCTCGTAATCTCTAAATAACTCCGAATATTGTCCTGATAATTGTCCGAATAAATAAAGTCCTTTCCCGTATTGTAAGGTGGGTCAATGTAAATCAACTTGACCTTTCCAGAGTAGCTCTTCTGCAAGAGCTTCAGAACCTCCAAGTTGTCGCCCTCAATCATCAAGTTCTGCGTCGTATCCCAATCAACGCTGTCCTCGGGGCACGGGCGCAGGGTCCCGATCGACGGCGTCAATGCCAGCCGCCTTGCGCGGCGCTTGCCATGCCAATTGAGTCCGTACTTCTCTTCACCATCGTCCACTTCATCGCCGAGAAGTTGACGGAGCACTTCAAAATCCACCTTGCCTTCGGTGACTGCTTCAGGAAACAGCGCCTTCAGCTGCTCAACGTTCTCGGCAACGATGTCGGCGGAGCGGGTTTCCGGGTCCCCCGCGCTGATCTTCTGCATGATGCGTCTCTCTTTCACAGTCTGCCCCGTGCTGCGTCCAGTTCGGCCCGACGAGCCATCTGTTTCGTCTTGCCTGCGCCGGATCGTATCGTCTTGATCCTCTCGCTGAGTCGCCGGTATTCCCGCAACGTCGCTTCTCTTGCCGAGGCTGCCGCTGCCGTGGTCGGAAGGCGGAATTCCCCCGTAATCATGGTCGCGCGGAGCGTATGGATCGTGTTGATCCAGCCTTGGTACAAGTCCCTGAGCGTTCCGTGGGGCTGCCGCTCCAGGGCGAGGGCCCTGCGAAACGCCGCCAGCGGTTCGGCAGGGCAGTCGTCGCCGAGTCGAGCGCCGACAATATCGCCGTCGATGACGGTCTTGTCGGCCCCGCCCAGTGAGCGCCGCTTGTGCGCCAGTGAGATTTCCGGAACCTCCTGCCGCCAGGCAATCAGGAGTACCGGATAGGGGATGGCGCGGTGGACCAGTTCGACAAGGCGTTCGCTCTTGGCGTCCGGTCCCAGTCTGAGGGTCAGAACCGCAATCTCGATGTACTCGCGCTCGGCATCGCGATATTCGGCGATCCCGGCGGTGGACGGCTTGAGTGCGGCAACCCATCTCGACTTCTCGACTCCCTCCCGGATGTGCCGCTGGTCACCCGCTGCAAACGTGCCGTTCTCGATGAGTAGCTTCTTGGGAACGCGGCGGTCGACGAGCGCACCGGAGGGGAGGGCGAGGGCTGTGAGCGGATCAAATGTCGTCATGCCGCATCACCTGTCAGCACCACGACAAACGCCACCACCTCGAAATCGTCTACTCCTAGAAACTCGCCGGATATGGCGTGCGTTCCCCCCGGTGAAAAGAGGCTGGAGACGGCACGCTCCTCGTCCGTTCCGACAATGGCGGCTACAGCGGCGGCGAGTTGCTGTTGTACGGCGCGCATGTCCTGCCCCTGACGAGTAGCGTGATCGAAACGGCGACAGGCCAGAGCGTCGGGCATCTCCTTGCCAACACAAAGCCGCCTGAGTCGGTCAAGGACGGCCTTCCCCTGAGTGAACGGCAGGAGCACGGTGCCATCCTCGCCGACATGCACCAGATAGTGTGGAGCCAGAGGATAGCCTGGGTGGAACTGGGTATCTGCGGCCGTGCCTTCGGCTCGCAGACAGAAAATCGCGCCGACAGGGATCTCAGTGTCCGCCGCGATGACGACTGCGTGCATCCCGAGCGGCACCGAATCGAGCGGCTCTGGATTGGCCCTGCGATACTCTGCCAGGTCGATCCGAAAATCAGTCAGCGTCAGATCGGTAATGGAGACTCCGGAAGAAAGGTCATCCAGGTCGATCACTGCGTCCTGTAGGTTCAGGAGTTGTTTGCGCCGGTAAGCCAGATCGTTCATCGGATCCCCCGACTGCTGCTCGATCAGGTTTTCTTCGCCGGTTGCGGAAATGTCGAGAAGAACCATACGGCCGCTCACGCGCTGTTCCAGACGGAGATATTCTTCCAGCTCCATGTTGGGCCAGAAGTTGACGAGTTGGATGCGCTCGTTGGGTGAGCCGATCCGGTCGATTCGGCCGAAATGCTGGATGATCCGTACCGGGTTCCAATGGATGTCATAGTTCACGAGCCAGTCGCAGTCCTGAAGGTTCTGGCCTTCGGAGATGCAGTCGGTCGCGATCAGAAGATCGATCTCTCCTTCGCCCGCAAGGCTGTCCGGCCGTTCCTTGGTGCGGGGCGCGAAGGCGGTCAGGATGGAAGCGAGGTCGCGTCGTAGCTCCGGCAGGGTTGTCTGGTTGGCCCCGACCCCCGTGACCAGGGCGGTTTGCAGTCCGATGGAATCCCGCGCCCAGGGTGCCAGCGCGTCGTACAGGTAACGTGCTGTGTCCGCGAACGCCGTGAACACTATGACCTTGCGGTTCTCGGCGTTGATCGGGTCATGGAACTTCCGCTCGATCATTGATCGCAGTTCGGCCAGCTTGGCATCGCGTTCGACGGTCACCTGGTTGGCCGCGGCATGCAGTGTTGTCAGCCGGTTCCGATCCTCGATCAGATCCTGCCGCCAGCGGATCGGATCGACATCCTGGAGCAGAACCTTGACCTTGTGGCCGACCAGAAGGCCTTCGAAGGCCGGGTCCTCGATATCGACATCGGTGATGTCGATATCCTCCAGTTCGTCCGGTTGTGTCTCGATGCGGGCAAGCAGAGCCTCGACATCGGCCAGCTGGCGCTTCACGGTCAGTGCGAAAGAGGCGACCGAACTCTCCATGCGCTTCAGCGCGTTCACGCGCAGAAGTTGGATAAGACTCTTCTCGCGGTCCAGTTGCCGGAACGTTCCACCTCCGCCACGAAGCTGAGTGCTGTATTTCTCGTCGTACTTTGCCTCCTTGTGCCGCAGAACATAGCGCAGTGGCGCATAGGCGGCGAGATTCAGCCGACGGATCTCCGTATTGACGTCGCGAACCGAGGGAAAGTCGCCCGCAAGATCGACATCCGGCTTCACATTGATGGGCTTCAGCCGCTCCGGGAAGCGGACAGTGTCGCTGTCTCCGTAGTATTTTTCCAGATGACGACGGGAGCGGGCGATGGTAAGTCGGTCCAGCAGCGTGAAGTAATCGAACCCCAGCATGTCGATGAGTCGGGACGGAGTACGTTCGGCATCGTCCAGATCCAGCCAGCGGTTGAACTGCTTCTGCGCCCGCTGCGTGGTGCCGTCGATGCTGGTAACGCCGTGACTCTCCAGCGCCGTGTCGTCTCCTTCAGTAGCGAAGGCGATCTGGTTGCGTAGGTCGGCCAGCCGGTTGTTTACCGGAGTGGCCGACAGCATCAGGACCCGCGTCTTCACGCCGTCTTGGACGATTCGGTGCATGAGCCGGTCGTAGCGCGTCTGACCACCCTGTCGGGGCGACCGCTTGTTGCGGAAGTTGTGCGATTCGTCGATCACCACGAGATCGTAGTTGCCCCAGTTCACATGGGCGAGGTCGATATCGCCAGATCGGCCAGCGTCGCGGGACAGATCGGTGTGATTGAGAATGTCGTAGTTGAAGCGGTCTCGGGCAAGAATGTTGCGGCGATCGTTCGCCCGGTACAGGGTCCAGTTGTCGCGCAGGCGCTTCGGACAGAGCACGAGAACACGGTCGTTCCGAAGCTCGTGGTACTTGATGATCGCAAGAGCCTCGAATGTCTTCCCGAGTCCCACACTGTCGGCAATGATGCAACCGCCGAACCGCGCGAGCTTGTCTATGGCACCGACGACCCCGTCACGCTGGAACTTGAACAGCCTCTTCCAGACTTCCGTCTCACGGATTCCGGTCGACGAATTGACGACCGTCTCCTCGTCGAGTTCACCTCCATCAATCCGCAAGATGTGATGCAGGATCAATGAGTAGATGGCGAAAGGAGCGCGGTGCGCGGCGATGCCGCGCAATGCCGCAATCAAGTCTGATTTTGCGGCGTCGCCTTCCGTTAGTCCACACCACTGCGCGTCAAACCACTCGCCCAGCCGTTCGCCCTCTTCAGGGGCTTCGGACGCCTGAATCAGGTTGAGCGGATTACCCGGTGCGAGGCCGAGCCCGTCTGTACTGAATGAGAATGAACCGATCAGGGCCTGCCTCGCATGATCGTCACGGTTGCGCAGCACGATCGCCCCCTGTGGAACGGCCCCGTTTGCCCTGCGCACCTCAGCCACCCTCTCGATCCATTTCGTGCAATGTCCGGCGAGCCAGCGGGCCTGAAGTCGATTGCGGGCGGCGCGGTCCACGACGGATCCTAGGAAGTCGAACTCGGCCTCGTCAGACGGCAGGACGAGCCGCGCGCCGTCCAGGCGGGCAAGATCTCCGGCAAGCTCACCGAAAGCAAAGAGCGACAACGTTCGGGACGCGAGATCGACCCGATTGCCACCCCTGAGCCAGGGGCGGACGATATCGACCACCCGAACGGTGCCGGTGTTCGGAACGATCCTCATCGCGGTTCAACTGCCCGGCGATCGACGGTGATGACCGGGCCCCTCATCATTGACGGAGCCCGGCGATCCGTCCGTCCCGACTGGACTGGTACCGGTGACTGCTTCGTTTCAGAGACGATGTTCGGGCGGAGTCGCCACGCAAATGGAGGGACATCTCGTGGGCCGACACGCTGGCATACCCGGCTTTCCGCGCGATCAGTGTTGCTGACAGTGGTGCCTGTACTCATGCTGGTGCTTCCGGCTTGGTCATCCAATGGCGACTCTCCCATCAAATCATGCTATCGAAACGCGCGGGTCAGGGGGGATGTTGCCCGACCCTGTCAACCGACTCAATCCCAGTCGGCTGTCGGTACCGAAGGTGATCTTCCTGTGCGCAACCTGCACGCGGAGCAGATGCAACAGCCTATGACAGAGTGTGAGTAATTGCCAACGATGACGCGACACCGACGAAGCACAGATCACGCAATGCAGGGGGCCTTGGCCATGGAGTGCAGGAAGGTCTGACTTCAGAACCAGTGAGCTCTTTGACCAGTGAAGTGGTGTCACTATCGATTGAAAATGCGAGGGCTGAGGCTCCTCGCGACCTTCGCCCGTAGCCACGCCAGTGCACCAAGTTCGCTCCCAGCTTGGACGAGGCGCCAGCGACCGGCGAGAGCGACTGACGATGGCCCGCCGGGATTCGTGCCATGCCCAGCCTAAGCCAACCGATCCGCTCCACCGGGTCGACGATCCGATGTGGGTTGCTTGCCGAGGTTGGCCGGGGCGGCAGGCTCAGGAGACGACACCACCCCGGGCAGTCGACTTCGCAGCGTCCCGGCGAGGATACGGATGACTCCGGCCCACCGGGCCGGCTCCGGGCACACCTGTTATACGCTGCCCAAGACCGAACCGCCCATGATCCGGTAGCTAATCTGAATGTCTCTCGCCTTACTGCAGGTCATCTCGACCTGCTAATAAGACCAGCGGTTCCCGAACGGCGGATCCTGGTTTCGTCCGGATGTCCGGTTAGCGGGTCAGCGTAACTGTTCCGTCAGGGCCATTGACAATCAGGACGCAAGACGCCAGCAAGTCCCGTCCGATCAACGCAATGAGTCCGTGTGTCTTCAGATTGGCACCGTATGCCCCTCTCAGGGTGACGCTTCCAAAGCCATCGATCTGAAGTGTCCCATCGTATCGAGGCACCATCTCAGACTCATGAGTAGCGGACGCCATCCGCGCCTCGCCAGCTATCGCTAGTCCGGCCCGCTCTGCTGCATCCCGGTCCACACAGGTGACGCTGGCACCAGTATCGATCAGGGCTCGTCCCGCCATGGCCGAGTCTTGGCCGGTCCGTGCGGTCCGTGGTGGCGAGATGCCTACGCTAACGATCGGTCCGAGTCGCTGTAATCCCAGTCCCGCCGGAACGTTGACGACATTCTCCTGTCGGTCCCTGACTTCTATCTTGACGTTAAGGACTGCCACCGAAAGGCACACCTGCGATCAAGGCAGGGACAACGACTGGGTCCGGCTCGGGATCGCTCACCGAGCCGACCAGAAACGGACCACGACCGAACAGGCTGATTCCGACCTCGACTCCTTGATCTCGAGTCTCGTAATAGCCATAGACCTTTTCGCCCTTGATCAGCAGGTAGTTTCCTGGATACTGGTCCCGAAGTTCGTGCAGGTTGTCTCTCAGGAACGTTCGTTCTGTCTTGAGTACTTCCGCCATCGCTGTCTTCCTCCTTCCATGGAAGAGTATCGTCGCTACGACGATTCGACTGGATCCTATCATGATGGTAACCGTTGGTCGACGAAGTTGGCGCTTGGACACACCAAGCACTGCGGAAACGACATAGCCCGGATATCTCACCACAGGGAGTAAGAATCAGGCATGAAGATATGTTAACATGTTTATTTTCAGTATATTGAGTCGTTTCTGAAGCATCGTGCACAGGCCCACACCCTGTACCACCCTCCCCCTCGCCAACGATGGTCGGCGATGGAACCGCGCGGGCCTTCAAACCGCGCGGGTAGTCTGCCGGTAGCCGGGCACCGCTTCGCGACGGGTCCACGACTGTCGGCCCAGCACCCAGAACGGACCCCGCATCCCTCGCCAACCCCGGCAGTCCACCCCACCGCGTGACGTTCCGAATTAGTCCCATGTGCGGAACTCCGAGACTGGTTGTCAGTCGGCTCCGGGCTGCCTGCAACCGTTGGCATGGAAGTCCGGTCCTTGAGTCAAGCCGCACTCTGAACGGGGGACGGATGTCGGTTCAAGTAGCCCCGGCCCCGTACATGGGGAACTTCGCCGCCAGGTGCCGGTACGGTAGTCGGCCCGCGCCGCGTCGGCAGACTCTCCGGCTCCAGTCCGGCAAAGAGGTTGCCTTGAGCCGGACCATGGACATTGTCCGCGGGGACCGAAGCGAACGGAATCGTATCAGCCAGACCGTACTTGCCGCGAATCGTCTCCACCCGTGCGCGAAGCCAGTCTCGATAGTCCGGCGCTACGTAGGCACCACGACGATAGTGGGACTTGTAGCGATCGGCAATCCGCGGGAACCGCTGCTCAAGTACGGGAATCAGGCGCTTCCTTGCCGATTCCTTCAGGAACAGCGGGTTGGCCGTCCAATACGCCGCATCGGCCCGCTTCGCCTGCTCGGCAACGGCACTGAGAAGCTCCATCGTATCCGTCAGAAGAGGCAGTACTGGAGCGCTGAAGACACCGGCGTCGATCCCTCTCCATCGCAGTTGACGGATGGCTTCGATCCGCATGTCGGGTCTAACGGCTAGTGGTTCCAGCAGTCGTGCGAGTTTCTCGTCCATGGTGGTGACGGTGATGTTCACATGCAGCTGGTTCCGGGTGGCGATCTTGCCCAGCAGGTCGAGGTCCCGCAGGATCAGGTCTGACTTCGTCGTGATGCCGATCTGGAGCCCGGAGAACCGGGAGAGTGCTTCGAGGATCCCCTTGGTGGTCTCGAAATTCCGCTCCGCCGGCTGGTACGGGTCCGTACCGGTGCCCACGGCAATCGGCCCCTCCACTCCGCGCCGGAGTTCCCCCTCCAGAATCTCCCTCGCCTTGTCCTTCGAGAAGATCAGCGACTGGAAGTCGTCTGGATCGTCAAGCCCGAGATATGCATGCGTGTAGGGTGCGTAGCAGTAATGGCACCCGATCTCGCAACCCCGATACGGATTCACCGTCCACCGGAACGGCATCCGCGGGTTCGAGCAGCGGTTCAGGATACTCTTCGAAGGGAGACTCCTGTACTCGACATGCTGTTTCCGGGCAAGGGTGCCTCCTCTCGCGGCAAGAGCGGCGATTCCGACCGAGTTTTGGGGTGTCATGTATATATATTCACTTTTTATTCCCTTTCAGTCAACTAAATTTCTTCACTTTGGCTGGATTTTGAGTCCATTCGCACGCATTTCGGCACGAATGCCTGTTCAACCGGTAGGTGGGAACCGAATGCAGGGAAGCTGGGGCGAGACCTGTGACGGCCAGGTTCGACGGTCGAGTCGCGATGGGGGCGGAAGTTCGGCTGCTATCCGCGATGGTCGCGAAGGATGCGGAGCATCCTTCGCAGTGGTTCGGCCGCTCCCCAGAGAAGCTGGTCGCCGACGGTGAATGCCCCAAGGAACGACGGTCCGAGATTCAGCTTCCTGACCCTGCCGACGGCGACATCGAGAGTGCCCGCTACCGCTGCCGGTGTCAAGCTTCGCAACGTTTCTTCCTGCGTATTGTCAACGGTCCGTACCCACGCATTGCCGCTCTTGAGGATGTCGAGGGCTTCCGCCACCGACAGGTCGCGGGCGAGCTTGATGCACAGCGCCTGGCTGTGACAGCGCAGGGCGTCGATACGGGCGCAGGTCCCGTCGATCTTCAGGGGCTTCTCCGCTCCCAACAGTCGGCTCGCCTCGACGCTGGCCTTCCATTCTTCCCGGGTCTGCCCGTCGTCCATCGCCCTGTCGATCCAGGGGAGCACGTTGCAAGCGAGAGGGGCTCCGATCTCCGCGAGTGGAAGCGTCTCGGCCCGCTGGGCACGAGTGATGACCTCGGCGGTTTCCGGTGTCGTCAGACTGTCGAGTTCCTTATCCGACAGTGCGATGTGTCGTACTTGTCGAGCCAGCTCGGTGAGCTTGCGGGCACCGGCTCCGGAGACGGCCTGATAGGTCATTGTGCTGATCCACTCTACGAGTCCGGCCTTGTACAGTCCGGCCGTCGCCATGAGCAGCAGGCTGACGGTGCAGTTGGCACCGACGAAGTTCCGGCATCCGCCCCGCAGACGCTGTCGGATCTGCTCGCCGTTGACCGGGTCGAGGACAAGGGTTGCGTCGTCTCTCAGTCGGAGCCTGGAGGCGGCGTCAATCCAGTAGCCGTCCCAGCCGGTGTCTCTGAGTTGATCGAATACCTCGGCGGTATAGCCGCCCCCTTGACAGGTCAGTACCACGTCGCAATTCCGCAACTCGTTGATGCTGCGGGCATCTCTCAAGATGCCCGAGGTGCTCTCCGTGGGGGCCGGGCCTCCGGCGTTCGACGTACTGAAGAAATCGATCTCCAGGCCCTGCAGGTCGTCTTCGCTCCGCATCCTCTCCAGAAGGACGCTGCCGACCATGCCCCGCCAACCGACGAATCCAACGTGCAATTCGATGTTCTCCCCGGCCCAGCATCCTTACCACGAAAGGGGCGGCCGGACCGCTGTAGACTCTAAGGCTTTTAGGATGAGTGCGTTATTCCTGATGAAAGGGTGCAACTCTTCCGATTTCACTGTATCATGCCTGCATTGCGGACACGTGATCCCGAGTTGACTGGCAGGATCAGTCCCTACCGGTGCCTGGGCGCAGGGCATGTCCTGTGTGGCGATGGATAGGGTTGCCACGAGTGGCTGACTTCGGTGGCCGGAACAAGAATGGCGGAGACATTCTTCCTCTGCCGCAGGTATTCAGGCACCGAGCCCTCCGGGCGGTCTCACTGGGCGGCGAGGGGTAGCAGTCTGCCCGGGTTCTGTTGGTGCTCGCCAAGTCATGGCTGAGCCCCAGACCGCTACTCGCTTTCGGGATCTGGATTCCCGATCCCCTGCCAAGCACTGATCCTCAGTCGAAAACATACCCAGCACAGGCCGTCCGACGCTTCCGTCGCTCCGGGTGCCGAGCAGATTCGGCAAGGAAACGTCTTCACTGGTTTGGACTTGAACACATGCTCCGTGGCAGCTTCGATGATGGGTCCAGCAACGCCTTGAGCATCCGATGACTCAGTCTTTCTTGATTTGGCCATGTCTAGGTCGAACCTTACAAGTTACCAGTATAGGGCCTTCAGGCATCCTCGTATGCCAAGGCATGCACTGACACGCAAGTCGCTGGTCTTGCTCAAGCATCCGGACGGCGAGCCGGTGCGCTCTCTGGCGTACTTCCGCAGCCTGTTCGAGAAACTGCGGGACCATACCCTTCCGATCGACTACCGGGACCACCTTGAGTGCCATCTCGCCCGTTGCGCGCAGTTCTGGCGGGACCAGTCCGAACTCGCGCCCGGACCTGCGGTTCAGATTCGGCATGAGCAAGTCCCGCCAGCGGGCGTACAACGCCATCCTCAGCGACAGGTCCCCGAGCTGGAGACCGGAGGATGGCGAACTCCTGTTCCGTTACAATCGCAGTAGTCGGTAGTTCAGGGAAATTGCAGAGTCCACCCTGAAATCGTCGACCGGCTGTCCGAACGACGGGTACCACCTCCGGTGTCGCGTTGTCATTGGCAACACCGATGTCGGAGACTGCGGTGGGACGCCCGGGTACCGTCGCGAGTGTTTCGCTGCTGCGGATTCGGGGGTCTAGTCCTGAGGGCGTTGAGGACACCTGCCTCGCTGAAAACCACCACACTGCCACTGTGAACCGAGTACTCGCAGCCAAGCAACCGGATGAGATCGTCGTCGCCCTGTCCCTCGGCGGGTGTCGCAGCGCCGCGGATCGTATCGAGGACCTTTATGCGATGACAAAGGACGGCGACCCGGACGAACCGAGTATCGTACTCGCATCCTTGCGCGAGTTGGCGCTATTCCTCCTTCGGCAGCGTCCGCCCATGGATCCGGAGATCGCAGTCAGTCCTGATGGGTTGCTTCTGGCCGAGTGGACTTCGGCGGAACGCGGCGTCTTGGCCATGAAGTTCCTGCCTACTGGCAGGACCCAGTTTGCGGGCGTCTCGCCATCCGCAGGTACAGGCCCCAGATGTCGCGTTCGAGGAGAACTACCCAAGGATCTTGCCTTGGACGCCGTGCAGGCCTTTCTGCCATCGCCGTAGTGTCGGGATGCCGTCTTCGGCCCGCCCCTAGAGCGATCACTTGTCGCAGTACTGCAAGTAATGACGAATCACACGCCGGACGCTTCAGGTCCGCTGCGGACGTTCCAGCTATCGCCGTGGATCTGCGAGCCTTGATTCAGCCTGAGCCCGTCCACCCGGCAATAGCCGACGGCTGACCTTGTAGGCGCCCGGATCCGGTTCGACGGCTGGGTCTCTCTGTCGAAAGTAGTCGTTATCTCCTTGAACCTTGCCGCTCATCGACGTGTGGTGCCACGATCCGAGGTTCTCCTGATGAGACTCCGGTGGCCCAGGAATCGCGGAAAGCGAGTCGGAATCGTCGTCAACCCGGGCTTGGTCTAGTCCGCTCGAGTGCGATTTCGCCGAGGGGGCCGATGACTGCCAGAGAGGTCGTCTTGTCCGATCCGTTCGGTCCGGCCGGGACGTGAAACGGCTTCAGTGGCCGCATTACATACTGCCGGCAGCTTCCGTGTTAGCTGTCAAGCCCGGACCCGGGTGGTCTGGCCGTGCCGGGCCGCTGCCGTCGGTCGGCGAGGTACGGATCTCGATAGGATTCTGATCAACCCGGCGATCTCGACCAGGCCGTTCGTCACAGGAATTCCCCAGGGATAGCGTCCCGTCGGGCATGGTGTGTGCCCGCATGCCTGTTCCGTCTCATTGAGCAACTCGGTCTGCAGTCGGCGTGCCAGGTTCCCTGTGGTTGGCTCGGCCAGTGCGATGAATGGCTTGAAGGCCCCGAGCCTGGCTGGAATCGACCGGCTCTAGTCCCGGTCTCCGCGAACTCTGATTGCCAATGGAGTACGGCAAATGTCCGATTGAATCCGGAGGGAGCTTCGCTGTATGAGCGTCGTCCGGACCTGGAGCCTGCGATTCGTTCGGCGTTTTCGGAAGTTCACCTGAAACCGGCTCGTTCTGCGTTCCGTCCAAGCACCCGACTCCATCCCGAAGGGGAGCAACGATAGTGAGCAAGGCAGTGATCTCCTGGATGATGCGCATCGCCTTGGTCCTGGTACTTGGACTCACCCCCGCTGCTGCTAGGCCGGCAGTGCCGGAGCAGATAGCCGACGAGCCCGTCGAGTTCTCGGCGGGTATCCGCGGAAGGCTCGGTGACGGCAATCTCAGGAAGGCTCGGCTCGTATTCACCGAAGATCTTGTGATCGTCGAAGTCAGAGGTGAGGCTCCGGAGCGATTCACATATGGAGAACTCGCCGTTCGTCGGGGCCGACATCATTTGGGAGTTCCGCTGTTCGACAGTTTCTTCTGGTGGTCCGTGTTGCCATCAGTAGCTCTGATTGTTGCTACGGGAGGCGTCAGCCAAGCAGCCTATCAGGTGGGTGGGATGTTGGCGGGTGGACACTCCGTTTATCTGCTCCGAAAGTTGCGAAGCCCGTACTGGCTGAGCCTGCACGCGTCTCAGAGAGATCATCGTTGTGCGTTCCTGCGACTACCCAGAAACAAGACGCTGCGGTCCGCGATCTCGGAAGAACTGGTACGGAGGGCCCCGCTCAAGTTCAGCGAGCGACCGCCCAGTGGGTCCGCCTCCGGTCCGTTGCCAGTTCCTGGTGCGATGGCTCCCGACTTCGACCTGCCGGATCTTGACGGTTCCAGGGTGCGACTCTCCGATCTGCGTGGCCAGGTCGTGGTGCTGAACTTCTGGGCAACGTGGTGCGGTCCCTGCCGGAAGGAACTCCCGCAACTGCAGCGGTTGCACGAGAAGTACGCGAACGACGGGCTGGTTGTGCTAGGTGTCAGCGACGAGAAGCCCAACGTCACGCGAGAGTTCCTTGCGGAACGGGAAATCAGCTATCTTGCCCTTCACGATGAAGCCGGCCGGGTGTTTCAGCGCTATGGTGTCATGGCGATACCGACAACGGTTGTAATCGGGCGGGACGGCATCATCTCGTCCCGCTTGCGGGGATATACGGGTGCTGCGGCCATGACGAAAGCCGTCAAGAATCTGTTTAGAACCCCGGTCGGGTTGAAGCGACGCTAACGCCTGGTCAAGGTGATCAGCAAGGAGTCTGCCGTTCTACGGATTCAACCGCCACATGGCTGGCGGAGCACAGTTGCAGACTCCGTACAGTCCTGACAGTCCTGCCGTACTTTATCCGCCGGCAGAACTGTCATCGTCAGCGACCGGGGAACAGATAGCGCGCTACAATCACCAGCAGCGTCGTCACGCTCGCCGTCGTGGTCGTGGCGATGGCGATGAGCAGCGTGTCTGGCAGATCGAACCAGCCGAACGGCCCCAGAAAGCCCTGAACGCCCAGCAGCGCCACGAGGGCAAAAAGCCAGTACGCCACCAGATGGAAGATGCGGTCGGCGTATTCCTTGCGCTGCTGGCGATCCTGTCTTGCCTGTGAGAATCTCTCCTTGGTGAGGTACCGCCTGATCAGAAGGACGCCGTCGCCCTCCACTGCCGCCAATTCGTCGGCTTCTGCGTCCAGAGCCGCCGCATCCTCACGCAGGGTCGTTCCCAGCTCATCCGTCATGCCGGTTCCGGCGAACCCGCTCCCGGAAGTGCTCGCGAATCAAGGCGTTGGGGATGCCCGCATACTTCACACCGGGGTTGTCCGCCCGCGTGATCGTCCACGGCGAGCCGGGCATGTGCGTCAGCTTGGAGAGTTGCGCGGCCGTGTAGTCGCCATACACCGTCCAGGTGCGGACCAGGAGATTCTGCACGAAGTGATCCGCAGGATCCACCCTGGGTGTGTCGATCGAACCGTCCGGGGTTGGATCGAAGTCCTGCGCGAGACGGTTGATCGGAGACGCTCCGAAGCTCCCGAACTCCCAGAAGATCGACGGGACGACCGGGCCATACTGCCATGCCTCCAGCGTCTCATCCAGCAGGGGCTGTTCCGTGAATCCCAAATGCCAGCCGTGCGCGTAGTACAGCAACTTGTGCAGCTTCATTTGCGTCAGGTGCTCCTTCTCAAGGAAGAAGTTCGCTACCGCTTTTGCGCTGTACGGGGCCACCATCGGATTGGAACGACTTTACTGTAACAGGGACGGTACCACGAAGCAAGACGCCTCTGGCAACACTCTCGATCGGTGGCGAGGACTCCCTCCCTGTTCGCCAGGGCTGACGTTGCGGCGATGTGGTCATTCGCATATATGGCGAACCGTCAGCGCTCCATCTCCCTGAGAGCGAGAGCGCGGTCGAACATCGTAACCGCGGCAGAGCCGTAGTCGGCCGATCCGTCGGGTCGACCTCGGCTTCCCGAAACCCTGCATCAAGACTCTGTGGAAAGTGCACCGGATGCCACATCGGAGGAGCATGGCGGTCACTCAACGGCCAGTGTGGCAAGCTTGGCCTGAATCTCCGTCTCCGACATCCAGTGTCCCCTGACCATGACCCCCGCCCGGCGCGCCATGTTCGCAACATCGTCGAGCGGATTGGCGTCGAGAAGCAGGAGGTCCCCGCGTCGGCCGACCTCGACGATTCCGAAGGCGTCACTGCGGAAGTGCTCGGCCGCATTCCTCGTTCCGGATGCCAGGATCTCGAATGGCGTCAGTCCTGCGGCAGCCATCACCCGCATCTCCCGATGGATCGAGAAGCCCGGCACACTGAAGATCTGAGGTGCGTCCGTGCCGAAGACGATGCGCGCCCCACCGTCCTGCAGTGCCTTGAGCACCTTCTTGCGAGTCTCGATGACCCGTACCCCGGCTGCGGCATTGAGGCGTGAACGGCGCTCCTTCTGCGACTCCGCCCATCCGTTCACCATGGATGTCGGAAGGTACTCGATCCCCTGGATGGTCAGGTAGTTCTCAAGGGGGAGATCGGCATTGAACGTCTCCCATAGGGCCATCGTGGGTACGGCCGATGCGTCTGCCAGCCTGGTCGCTTCGACCAGCGCAGGTATCCTGGATTCGTCGAGGTGGAGTCCGAGCTCGCGGGAGCGCGTTGCCGCATCTGCGTTTCGGATCGGCGAATCGTCGGGCACCAGTGCCTCGAGATAGTTGTCGAGGTGATCGATGCTGCCCTGCCCGGCTGCGAGTGCATGGAGCAGTCCGACGGCGTTCGGTACATGGCCGCCGAATGGGATGCCCGCTTGCGCTGCTTCCTCCGTGATCGCGTCGTAGACTTCAACGCTCAGCCCTTCGAGGATCTTGAGCAGGTCGTATCCTGCCGCTTGTTGGTCGCGTACGCGCCGGCGAGCCGTCCCAGCGGTCTGCCCTTCGGACGCGCGGAAGGGTGGTCCGGCGGCGAGAATGGTCGGTCCAAGTCGACTGCCTGTGGCGACCTGCTCGCGTAGTTCCAGATGGAACGGCTGCCCGATCATTCCGCGGACCGTCGTGACGCCGTTCGACAGGAACAGGAAGAGAATGCGGTCGACCTCTTCCAGTGCGGAGTCCTTTCCGGGCAGGTGGCCATGCATCTCCGTGAATCCCGGCATCAGGAACTTGTCCTTGCCGTCGACGATTTCCGCTCCGCGAGGGAGACTCAGATCACCGGACTGGCCCATTGCGGTTATTCGTCCTTCGGAGACCACGACAGTGTGAGCCTCCAGTACATGTTCCTGGTCCATCGGCAGGACGGTCACGTTCACGAAGGCAACGGTTCCCTCCGGGTTCGTCCCGCACCCGAGGGCAAGGGCTATCGCCGCTGTTGCGGCCACAAATCGGGCAGGCATGCGAAGCTCCATGTTCTGACAACACATTCTAGTGCTCCGTCAGCGGCAACATTGCTGGTCGCGTGACTCACGACGGAGATCTTCTGCTTCAAGCGTATGTGGGTGCCAGCAAGTTATCCAGGTCGAAGTGGGTGATGAGATCACGATACAAGATCATCCTCCGATGATGCCCGCTGCCCCCGCTGAGCCCCGCTCAGGCTCATCTCTCGTTGAAGGACATTCCTGCGGTCCGCGCACCAGTCGGTCGACCGAGCCAGTAGCACGCGAGATGGATCCGGAGTGCGTCGACAATTCGATCCGCAATCTGCAATTCGATGTGCATGCCTGCATGAGAGAGGAGCAGGCCCTTGATTGTGAGGCTGACGCCGAGCATCAGCACCGCCAGCGGCTTCAGAGTCGCATTGTGCCGGAAGCGGACTCGTCCCAGTGAGTATCCAGAGAGACGCTTGCGCTGGAGCGAAGGGTCGGGACCGAGAGGGAACCGGGAGACACTCACAGGAGTCGTTCGCCGAGTTGGGAACTCCTGGCACCGAGGACTGACCGGATACGGCTGCAAGGGCGCAAGCGCTTGATGGCGTCAACCACTCAGCCCAGTTCGGTTCGACATCGGTTCGACAGCGAGGGGCGGGGCGGATGATTGTTGGCCCAGAATCGGTGTTCCCCACACAGTCCTTGCTTCCGGAATAGGACTGGCTCTGTAGTCGGTCAGAAGACCCCGTTACGGGTGACGGCCGGGGTAGGAGCGCCCAGCGTCACCCGGGCGGACCCTTCCCAGTGCCGGATCGCGCTCAGAGGCGCAACAGGGAATCCATCCGCCAGCGAGGTTGCGGCCGCCCCGGTGGACTCTCGTTAGGATGGTCTTCCGCACATGTCCACGCCAACGCCCCCTCCGGATCCTGACCCCAGGCGGGTTTTCCTGCTGTTCCGCAAGCTGGGACTGGACGACGAAGAGGCATAGACTCTGGTACAGGAGGTCGAGAACATGGTGACGGCGAACCTGATCGCGCGTTTCGAGTCCAAGCTGGATGCCCGGAATGCAAGTTTCGAGTCCAAGCTGGACATCCAGAATGCGCGCATCGAGGCCATGAGTGCGCAACAGGCCGGGCAGTTGGCCGCGCTTGACACCAAGCTGCGGATGTTGCTCTGGATGGTGCCGGTAGCGGTGACGGTGCTGGGCATCCTGGTCCGTCTGTGGGGGTAGCTGGCGGGATCCGAATGCAGCGGCTGTGGCGCTGAAATCGGGTTCTCGAGGAGACCAGTTCTGTCGAGACCGTAGAGCGGGTCGCGAGACCGTCCGTACAACGCGGCGGCCAGGGCATTGAAGCGGTTCCCTTCCTCGAACGACTTGGCGGATCCCCCAAGCCCGGGAATTGGTTCGTGATCCTGGCTGGCGGCATGCTCCTTTGGCCTGACGAGGCGGTGGCGGCAGTGGTGCGAACTTGCCCACCAAGGGGTCTCGAAGACGGGCAGGCGTCCACTTTCGTTCAGGGGTTGGAGAACATGGCGTTCGATATCCTGATTGCCCGTTTCGAGTCCACGCTGGATTCGACCCGCTGGCCGCTGTTGGTGCATGTGGCGATCTTCGGTACCACCGTGCTCGGCTTGGCGGCGGGGATCTTCTTTCTGATCTTCGGCCAGTGAAACACTGCAGAGAGCCCTTCGGGCTGCTCTCGGAGCAGCACTGTCTTGGGGTCGGTCAGAATACGCCCGTAACGGTTGACGGCCGGGGTAGGAGCGCCCGCCGGCACCCGGGCGGGCCCTTCCCGATGCCGGATCGCGCTCAGAGACGCAACAGGGAATCCATCCGCCAGCGAGGTTGCGACCGACTCGGTGGACTGTCGTTAGGATGGTGTTCCGCACATGTCCACGCCAACGCCCCCTCCGGATCCTGACCCCAAGCGGGTTTTCCTGCTGTTCCGCAAGCTGGGACTGGACGACGAAGAGGCATATACTCTGGTACAGGAGGTCGAGAACATGGCGGCGGCGAACCTGATCGCGCGTTTCGAGTCCAAGCTGGACATCCAGAATGCGCGCATCGAGGCCATGAGCGCGCAACAGGCCGGGCAGTTGGCCGCGCTTGACACCAAGCTGCGGATGTTGCTCTGGATCGTGCCCGTAGCGGTGACGGTGCTGGGCATCCTGGTCCGTCTGTGGGTTTAGCTGGCGGGAGCCGAATGACGCGCCTGTGGCGCTGAGATCGGGTTCTCCAAGAAACCGGTTCTGTCGAGACCGTAGATATCCAAAGCGGGTCGCGAGACCGACCGTACAACGCGACGGTCGGGGATCTGAACCGGTTCCCTTCCTCGAACGACTGGGCGGATCCCCCAAGTCCGGGAATTGGTTCGTGATCCTGGCTGGCGGCATGCTCTTGGGGCCTGACGAGGCGGGAGTGGCAGAGGCAGTGGTGCGAACTTGCCCGCCAAGGGGTCTTGAAGGCGGGCAGGCGTACACTCTCGTTCAAGGGTTGGAGAACCTGGCGGTCGATATCCTGATTGCCCGTTTCGAGTCCACGCTGGATTCGACCCGCTGGCTGCTGGTGGTGCTTGTGGCGATCTTCGGTACCACCATGCTCGGCTTGGCTGCGAGGATCTTCTATCTTATCTTCGGCCAGTGAAACACTGCAGAGAGCCTTTCGGGCTGCTCTCGGAGCAGCACTGTCTTGGGGTCGGTCAGAATACGCCCGTAACGGTTGACGGCCGGGGTAGGAGTGCCCGACGGCACCCGGGCGGGCCATTCCCGATGCCGGATCGCGCTCAGAGGCGCAACAGGGAATCCATCCGCCAGCGAGGTTGCGACCGACTCGGTGGACTCTCGTTAGGATGGTGTTCCGCACATGTCCACGCCAACGCCCCCTCCGGATCCTGACCCCAAGCGGGTTTTCCTGCTGTTCCGCAAGCTGGGACTGGACGACGAAGAGGCATATACTCTGGTACAGGAGGTCGAGAACATGGCGGCGGCGAACCTGATCGCGCGTTTCGAGTCCAAGCTGGACATCCAGAATGCAAGTTTCGAGTCCAAGCTGGACGCCCAGAATGCAAGCTTCGAGGGCAAGCTGGACACCCAGAATGCGCGCATCGAGACCATGAGCGCGCAACAGGCCGGGCAGTTGGCCGCGCTTGACACCAAGCTGCGGATGCTGCTCTGGATGGTGCCCGTAGCGGTGACGGTTCTGGGCATCCTGGTCCGTCTGTGGGTTTAGCTGGCGGGATCCGAATGCAGCGGCTGTGGCGCTGAAATCGGGTTCTCGAGGAAACCACTTCTGTCGAGATCGTGGAGCGGGTCGCGAGCCCGTCCTGCTGGACTCCGGGCCTGAGCCGCGCGGTTCGTGGGGCCGGCCCACCTGTCCATCCAACACGATGGCCACGGCTTCGAGACGGTCCCCGTCCTCGAATGGCTGGGCGGATCCACCAAGTCCCGGAATTGGCAATAGCCCGTTCCCCAATACGGCGCCCAGGTTTCTCCTACACACGGGACGCGCTGGAGCGCGGCCGATGGCGGCCCTGCCTGGTTTCGAGGTGGGTGATGAGATTTGCGGGCGCGTGGACGGAGCCGGGAGGGCCAGGCGGCTTTGCGATTGCGGCGTGCTTGGGCGAGGTCGTACTGAGTTTGCAGGCGGAGCCAGGTATGGGCGCTGGCCCAGCCAGCCGTTTCGAGGCGGAGGGCGAGTTGGGGTCTTACCGGGGCGCGGCCCTCGGTAATGCGGGAGAGTGAGGCGACGTCGACGCCGATCTGGCGGGCGGCCTGGGGGAGGCTGAGGGATTTGTTGTGGGCGGCTTCGAGGAGGAAGCGACCGGGGTGGGACGGAGAGCGACGGATGGAGGAGAGGAGCGTCTGGAGTTGCTCGGGGGGGATGGAGCCGTCCTGTTCGTGGAGTGTCATGGGGAATCAGCTGCGGTGGCAGTCGACCACTTCCACATCGTAAACGTTACCGTCGGCGAAGCGGAAGACGACGCGCCAGGCGCTTGGGCGGATCAAGGCATCGGTGGGGACGACGGACTACACGCGATTCGGGGCGTGGCGGATCCAGTGGGCGCAGAACCCGCTGCGGGGGAACAACTGGTTCCATCGGGAGTTGGAGTCGTTCGCCTACAGCCCGCTGCCGGTGGCAATGGCCCAGTGGCGGGACAAGTTGCCGCTGGGCGGTCGGGCGACCTATACGGGCGAGACAGTGGCGTATCTGGGCCTCATGACGGATGCACTTCATGCCAAACGCGGCGACTTCACCTACATGGGCAGTCAGGCCGCCTGCGAGGGCGCGACGAGTTTCGAGTTGCGCTGGTACCGGGCCCACGAGAGAGAGTCACCCCCGCCCAACTTGATGCAGCCACCCAGAAGGCCATCGTGGGTGGACGTGTCACGACGGTGCTGAGTGACCTGCGGTCGGTGGAGACGGGCGACTGCCAGTACCATGCCGACAAGGAAGTGCGGTGGCGGATCTTCCCGACATCGTCTTCGGCACGGATGCGAAGACCACCCCGGCGACGCTCCGGAAGCTGGCCCTCAAGGGAGCCTTTGGCGCGGACCGTCCATAGGGACTGGTGGCCAAGGCACCATGTGAACTGTCCGGGGGAGCGGGAAATACCGCTCCCCTTTTTCTTGCTCGTTGCAGGTGCACAGTGTTCCGTGAGTGGTGCGTTGCAGGAACACGTGCCGTTCGGACGTGGGAGAAGCAGCAAGGCGGCGCGACCAAACCGGCCAGCGTCCGGTGCCGATGCCCGTCGCGAACGCAGGGTCGACTACCCAAAGATCGTCGCTTGACGCGACACGAGCCTCCCCGGGGCCACGGGACTATTGCGGCCCTCGTTGATTCCTTCGGATCCTGGAGATTGGCGGTCAGTTACTCGAGGAAGATCCCGTACAGGAGACCCGCTGAGCGGCACTGACAGCATGGCAGGGGAGCCGCATGACAACCACGATTGCGGGAGCCGGGCTACATACCAGAAACGCCGGGCCACGCGAGTGGCCCGGCGTTTCGAGATAGGTGCCGGAGGGGTGGTTTCAGGGGTCTTGGTTGAGGATTAGTATGCGTTGGTGGGGTTAACCCCCCCGGCACTCATTACGATACAGGATTTCATACGATATGGCAAGCCAAAATCCGAAAATCTGTATATTTTTTTCCAAAGGCCGGGCAGTGGTTCCGCAAACTCCGTAAAAACAGTCACTTACTTGAGTACGAATCTGCTGATCTGCATCCCGGCTGAAGTCCATTCCGTGGAGTTCAGCCCGGAAATAGCGCCACGGGCCGAATCGGAGAGCCTGTCCCGCCTTGGATACGCAACGGCGAGGCCACGAACAGGAACTCGTGAACACCCTCCGACGAGAGCTCCTCGAGATTGAGTGCCTCGATGATGTGAACGCCGCTCTCCACGAGCAGGTGAACATGTACCGGCATGGTCGGTGCCGGCTGGAACTCGAAGGCGACGGTGTCGGATCCTCCCGCGAACACACCCTTCCTGCTCAGCCACTCGGCAGCCTCCCGGTTCACTCCGGGATTGCGCAGGCCGTTGATGAACCGGCCCGGTTCACCCCAGTAGCGGGCCCAGCCCGTCCGGACCAGAACGATGTCGCCCGTCCGGATCTCGATCTCCGCGCGGTCCATGGCCGTCGCAAGGCAGTCAGCGTCCACGACGAAATCCTCCGTCAGCACATCGACACCTTGGGTGGCGGCGATGTCGGCCAGGACGCCGCGCCGGAAGATCGGCTCTATCGTGTCGACATGGTGTTCGGAGAGTCCAGTTCCGTAGGACTGGCAGCCGATGGCGTCGACCCCTCCGAACAACTTGCCCTTGTAGGAAAAGTGGCAGAGGGCGTCGATGTGGGTGCCGACATGGCCCCCGAAGGCGATGGATTCCGCTGCCGCGCTGACTCCCTGCCGGCGAATCTCGCCATGAGCCTTGCTCAGGCCATACAGATAGGGAGGGTGATTCGGGTGGTGCGGCATGCCCACGTAGTAGGGTTGCGCCAAATCGATCATCCGGCAGTCACGAAGCTGCTCCGGCAGGTGTTGCATTGCCGTGCATTCTACCCCTGCGGGGGCATTGCGGTGCGGACCTCCCCGGGTACTGGTACGATGGCGAAATCCGCCAACACCATCCGCGGCAGGAGGATTCAGGCTGGTGGGATGGCGGCTTCGGGCCCGGCAACGCCCGGAGCCGGTGCGAGATGGGCGGTGCGGACACTGAACGGACTGCAGCCGAGGGGGGAGTCTTGGTCGGCTCGGGACGACTAGGCTGGGTATCCATCCGGTGCACGGTGCGTCGCCTTGGATCTGGAGTGCGCCGTAGAACAACCGCTTCGTGTCGCGCTGGCCGGAAAGGACGGGACCGGACCTGCACGGACGACGGACGGTGTTCCCGTACTCATGGCCGATCCGTCCCGGTTCAGGGCCTGCTGTTGTGTCTGTATCTGCTGACGACACCATCACTGGTGGCAGGTGATCTGGAGTCCTGGTCGGACGTAGACGTCAGGATCCTTGACACGGACCCGGTGGAAGTAACGGTAGGTGGGGTTGCCCGTATCCGCGAGTCGCTGCGGAGCCTGTATGATCGACGAGCCACGGCGAAGTTGGCAGTGGCGCTTTCGGATGACGTGGATCTGCGGCTCGACTACATCCTGCGGGAGCAGGTCCTGCCGGAATTCGGCTTCGGCTCGGACCACCGATTGGTTGCAGGCCTGAGGTATCCGATCCTCCAGCGGGCCCTGACTGTGGTGGGCACCACGCTGTACGAGCGTCATTTCGGCCGACCGGACATCCTCGACTTTAACCGCTACCGCCAGCAGGTTGACATGGAACGACCCAGTGCTCCGATTTCGCCGTGGTTCCATCAGTCGCTGGCTTTCCGGCGGGAAGGCTTCGTTCGGACCCGATCGAGGCTCGGATTTCGCTGGCGTTTCGCGTCCGGTCACGCACTCAAGGGGGCGTATCAGTTCGAGTCGTTCGCCTCTGGTGCGGCTTGGCGGCCACGCCACGCCATCGTCACGGAGTGGAGGTACGATCTGGTCACCGGAGAAAGGCGATCCCGGTAGCCTGCGACCACTTCACCCGATGCCATCGCCCGCTTGCCGACCGGTCACGTACATCACGAACGTTCCAGGTCGCGCGGGGTCTGGCGCTTTCGTCATGGCACTGGATGTCGATTCTGATCTCGCTGATTGGAGGGTGACCGATCTGCTGTTGCTTCTCTTGTGGATCTTGCACGACTCTCGATGCGGAGATTGCCCCTGATCGGACTCACTCGGCCGGATGCTGGCCCGTTGCTGTCAGGGTTCACCGCCTCTCGTGCCACCAGACTGTCGCCATATCGTTCATAATCAAAAAAACTACGGTCACTTGGACGGGTGCCTGCTCGATCCCGGAGGGTCATCATCCCTCCCCAAGGTGCTCGCGAATCCGGTCGGTTTCTCCTTCGCCCGGCGGTTGATACTTGTCCACTACGGTGCGACCACCGTTGCCATTGGGCCGTTCCAGATGACCCTCCAGCGCGAGATTGCCGATGGCAATGGCCTCCTGCAGGGTGGCTGTGGCGTATACGTGCAGGAAATCGTTGAATGGCTTGAGGTTCCCGCGGTCCGCCATTTCGAGTGATCGAATGTAGGCCGGGCGGTTGGTGCTGGAAACGATGGGAGGGGGCAACCCCCTCCTGATGTAGGCGTAAGCCATCAGCATGCGCGAGACGCGACCGTTGCCGTCCCGGAAGGGATGAGTGCGCACGAAGCGATGGTGCATCCACGCCGCTTCGGTCTCCACCGGATACTGCGCGGCCTCGATCTCCCTGTGCAGTTCGATGAACCGATCCATCTCTCCCTGGACATGTTCCGGTGGACAGTATTCGTGAATCCTGCCGTCGGTACGACGCGGATTGTTTGGGATCGTCTTCCACTGTCCCTTCTCCCGAAACGGCACCTGCACCCGACGCATCCGGTCCCCGTCCGGCATCAGTCCAGCCACGGTCTCCTGATGCTGCGTTAGGAGCTGATGCCAGGTCTTGATCTTGTGTTGGGTAAGACCAACAGCATCCACGACATCGGAAAAAAGCAGGTTGTAGGCGGTTTCCTGATCCTGGAGCAGTCCGCGGATCGTGTCGTCGTCAATGTTCTCGAGAGTGTGGGAACCGGCTACCGATGCGAGACCTTCAACGATGATCTGCTCCGTAATTCCCCGCCGGAGTGTGTACAGGCCCTCGATCTGTCCGGTCTCGACGGCGAAGAGACGGCCGCGTTCCTGCAACCATGCATCGATGAACCGGCGCTGTGGACCGCTCTTCAGTTTCGTCTGGATGAGGGCCCATTCGCTTTCGTTATCCCGAGAACCGGTCCGGGCCCAGCTTCTGGCCTCCGGAGGCATCCCCGTCAATGGCCTCCATGTTTCGGGTGATGTCGAGAGAGCCATCGGTCAGCCTGCGAGGAGTTGCCGTCGCCATCAGTCAGTGTATAGCGATATTCGGTTTCACCGGCCGTTTGCTCGGCCGGAAGCAGTCCGTCGGTGCCATGTGGCAGCGGATCGACGAACTTCCGTAGTCCAGCGATACTGCGTCCACTCGCGGCGACCGGATCCGGTTCCCTGTTGCATCGCTGCGGTGGGCTCGCCCGTCCAGCCCATCATTCTGGCCGCACCCAACCTCCGGTGTTGTCTGGCTGCACCATGCCGGTTTCTCGCGGACGGACGCGGAACCGGCTTGGCGTCGGGACAGCGTTGCCGGTTGCGATATGGTATCTTCGAGGGAGCGCGTAGGCACTCTGGCGACACAGGCCGCGACGTGCGGGCGTCCAGTTCCGTAGTGTCATGAATTCCAGCTTCAGCGGGCAGCCTGTCCCCGTCGACAAGCGCTTCGTCCTCTGCTATGCGCCGGCAGCCGCACACGAGGGCTGGGACAGGTCCTATTACGCCGTAGCCCGTGCCCGCGAGGCGCTTGCAACGATCCGCGACGATCTCGAGTCGTTCTTCTGGCGGTTCGTTGTCACTCCCCGGGTTGTGCCAGGGGTGGTGGCCCTTGTGGCCGCGATTGCCGTCCTGGCTTGGTGGGCAGCTTTCCCTGTCGGGGACTGGGCCGAGGTGGGGTTTGCGATGCGCTATTTCCCTCCCCTGGTCGCAGTGGTGCTCCTGGGCATCGCGAGAGCTCGCCTCGGGCGGCTCCGCCAGCGTCTTTCGATCTGGAGCGATTCGTGCAAGGCCGTCGTAGCCGACGAACTTGCCGCGATCCGCGCGATCCTCGAGAATCTTTCCGATGATCCGGACGCCGAAGAGGCCGCCGAGATCGTTCGGCGTGAATGTCCGGGTCCGATCTCTGCAATCGCCTTCTTCGGCCAGAACTTCAAGGCTTTCACCTATATGGATTTCGTGCTCAGCCCCAAGCTGCGGCATCCCAGCGACAAGTCGGAACTGCCCCAGATGCACAGCCTCTACCGTGATGCCTACTACGTTGGGGAGGTCGTCTACGACAACTGGCGGATGTTCCACAAGGACCGCCGGGCCCATGTGGACCCCCGGTTCGCCGGCAGCGGCGGTCGTCGCGGCGTGATCTAGTCCCTCAGGCCGGCGCATGGCGCAGGTTCTCGAGCGGGTGCTGCCGGTCCGACAGCGGAAAGTCCTTGACCGCCCGGTCGATCTGCGACCCGTACATGCCCTGGATCATCTCGATGGTCCAGCGCCCCGCCCGTTCGCTGCAGGCTGGTTCCCGGTCCTTTTCGATGGCATCCAGCAGATCCTCCACCATGAGCGCGTTCGCTGTCAGGTAGTGCTCGTCGCCGAAACTGCGGGGCTCGGGAGCGAGCCGCTTCCAGGTGTTTCCGGTGTCCGGCACCCACGCCGGACTCCGCAGAATGAACCCTTCCGAGTTCGCACTGTAGATCTGGTTGGGCAGGAAGATCCGGCCCTTGGTGCCGTAGATGTGAGTTCCGAAACGCCACGGATGCGTGGCGCCGGACTCCTTGGTTCCGAAGAAGCCATGTCGCCCGTCGCCGAACGAGAACATGGCCGCCATCTGGCGTCCTGCCACCGGTCCGATCGGCTCCCTGGGCGTGGTCAGATGGTCGAACTCGAGTTCTTCGCCGTCCGTGGTGATATGGGCGAACACCCAGTGCGGGTCACCGAGAATCACCCGCATCATGTCGAAGATGTGCGATCCGAGGACCACGAGATCCTCACCACCTGCCCGAAAGTCCTCCTTGCCCCGACCGCGCACCTCGTGAATCTCGCCGATCTCACCGGCTTCGATCAGTGCAAGGGCCTTCAGGGTGAAGGGCGACCGCCGCATCTGGTGCGCGACCTGGACCTTGACTCCGGCCTTGCGGATGGCCGCGACCATCCGGTCGGCATCCGTGAGGGTTGCCGCGAACGGTTTTTCCAGGTACATGTGGCAGCCGGCGCGGGCTGCCGCCGTAACCATCGCCAGCCGCTGGTCCGTGTGCCGGGGACAGATGCTGACGATGTCCGGTCTCTCGTGCTCCAGCAGCTGGCGGTAGTCGGCATACGCCGTCGCAGCGCCGGTGCGATTCCGGGCCTTGGCCCGGCCCTCGGGATCCGGGTCGGCTACCGCCACTACCCGGGCCTGCGGGAAGGCGGACCACACGCTATCGATGCCATGGCCGTAGTTCCCGCGCCCGGTGTCACCGATCACGCCCACACGGTAGCGGGGCTCGGCGGGCAAGGGCAGAACCGCCACGGCGGATGCCGCCAGGAACTGCCTGCGGAGCATGGCCAGACTATAGCAGCAGTCCGGTGCTGGAGATGCCTGTCGGCCGTCGGAACCAGCGACTATTCCGTCGGATGAACCACTGCCTTGCCGGCAGCCTTCCAGGCCTCAATGCCCCCGGTCTGGATCTCACCTTCAAAGCCGTTGTCGCGAAGGATGGCCGCCGCACGGGAGGCCCTGCCGCCGCGCCGTCAATAGGCCACGATCGGCTTGTCCTTCGGGACTTCCGCCAGTCGCGCCTCCAGCTCGTCGATCGGAATGTGCAGGTATCCCTCGATCGCACCGTCGGTTGTGAGTTCTTCGCGAGTTCGCACGTCCAGCAGGGTGATCTCCTCGCCGACGGCCAGTCGTTCGGACACCTGTTCCACGTTCAGTTCCTTCGTCTTGGCCACGGAGCCCCCGGACGATTCCGCCCGGTCGCTGCGCTGGCCTTCCGGCGCACCCTGGCAGGCTGCTGCCGATAGACTCACGGCTGCCAGAAGTGCTGCCCAGCTCGCGGGTTTCATGAGTCGCTCCCTTCTAGGCTACCCAGCCCAGTGTCGACGCTTCGGGGATTCTCCGGATCAGGCCTGCGAGTTCGTACCGATTCTCCGCTCCGATCGTGAAGCAGTCGATGCAATCCAGTGCCATGGCATGCTGCAGTGCCTCGCCCACGCGGTTGCGCAGGACTCCTTCACCGAGGATCTTCATGCCGATCACGCCCTTGCCAGCGGCCTTGATCCTGCACAGTTCGTCGACGACGGTTGCGGGATCCGCATCCATCCTTGCGCCGACCGCGTTGACCCGGGCCAGGTCCACGTCGATGAAATCCTGCTTGTGGACCTGCCGGAGTGCCGGGAGCGAATGGCAGGAGATGCCCCGGGACCTAATGATGCCCTTCTGTTTGTACTCGTTGAGGATCTCGATGGCACCGGCTCGCTGGACGGGCCAGTCCTCCTCGCGGACGGCGTGCAGCAGCAGCAGATCGATGTAGTCCGTCCCCAGTTCCCTGCGGAAGCGCTCGATGTCGTCCCGCATGCCCTTGGCCGTCGGGGATGTGGACTTGGTCATGATGACCACCTGCTCGCGGGGGACATGCTGCAGCGCGGTCTTGAGGTGCGGGTGACTGCCGTAGCCGTCAGCGGTGTCCCAGAAGTTGAGGCCGTTGTCGAACCCGAACCGGTACAGGTCGACGACACCACGGACACCGAGCTTGCGCGTCTGGTTCGATGCTCCGCGGAATCCGCTGGTCCCGGTTCCCATGGCGAGCCTGGACGGTCGCAACCCGTCTGGTCCGAGGGAGACCCTGTCCTGCGCATACCGCCGGGTCGGATTCTCTGCATACCCGGTGGTCGCTCCGAACAGGCCCTTCTGGACAGCGGCGACCGGAGCCCCGGCAGCCAAGGCGTGGCGAATGAAGTCTCGGCGTTTCATGCCTGTGTTACCGCTAGTCAGGCTACCACAGTGGCGAATCCGCTCGGCGGGGCCCGGGTCTCCGTCGATCCCGGTCTCGTCCGTGCGCCTAGTCGCGCGGCGTGATGCGCAGATTGCGATAGTGGGCGACTGTGGAGCCTTCCAGCCAGAGCGCGACTTTCCCGGTCGCATCGGCCCCGGACTTGACGTCGTTCACGATCAGCGTCGGCTGCTCCGCCCCGTTGACATGGATGCGGGCCTTTTCGCCGTCGACCACAATCCGGATGGGAATCCACTCGCCCGGGACGATGTCCGCATACGTTTCGTACCTGCTCGGTGTCTCGCTGCGGAAACGGAACCATGTCCACTCCGGATGCGAGATGTACTGCACCGAGTGGTTCCGTCGCTCCTGGTCGTCTGCCCGGCCGTTCGTTGGTCGCAGATAGAAGCAGTCGTACGTCTTGTTGTCGTCCTGCAGGCGCCAGGCCACGCCGATGAAGCCTCTGGCTCCCCCCTGGGCTCCCGGCGCCGGCTGGCCCGACACCTCCAGTTCGATCACGCCGTTGCCGAACTCGACGCCCTTGACGATCGCCAGATGGTTGGTGCGCAGGCTCTCGAACGCGCCTGGGCCTCGCGGCTGCTCGCCCCGAGCCTGCATGGCCGCCCGCAGTTCCCGGCGTTTCGCGGCCGCCACTCTCAGGACCTCCGGATCACCGGTGAGCTTCACGCCCTTGTGACCGTCGAGGGTGTCGGGCTCGATGATGACGTTGACCGGTTCCAGACCGTCCGCGGACTCCAAGGCCAGTTCGGCGCCTACGGCGGGAGACTGCGCAAGCGCTAGGGAGAACGCCAGTGCAACCCAGCAGGTCGGTCGGACCTCTTGCACGATCCTCAGCATTGTCGGAACCCAGTCTGGATGTCACTCGCTCCAGGGTGGAGTGACGCCGTTCGTGCGGGCGTAAGCGATGCTCTGGCCGAGATGTTCACTGAGATGGTTCGTGGCCATCAAGAGCGCACCGCGGGTGGTCGTATCGCTCCCGAAGAGTTTCATCGACTTGTCCGCATTGCCCGGGTCGACCTTCCCGATGGCTTCGGCCAAGTGGCCGAACGACATCTTCACACGCTCCAGAATCTGCGCCTTGTCAGTCGTCGAACTCTGCAAGCCCCGCAGGTCGAGTCCCTCCGGCGGAGCCATGCCGAACGCGCGTGCCACGAAGTAGTTGGCACCGGAGACATGCAGGAAGACTTCGCTCACGGAGCTTACGCCCTCTCCGGGCCGATAGGTGAACTTGTCCGCCGGCATGCTATTGGCCAAGCCCGTGAACTTCTCTTCCAGTTCCGTTAGCCGGGCCTTCGCTTCGCCCACGAATGTGTGGCTGTCAGCGGTGGCCATCTGCGTCACGGTTAGCGCGAACGCGCCGAGTAGAACGGTGCTGCGGGGCAGTCTCGTCATGTGTGATTCCTCCTGTCGAGTTGGATGAGGGAAGCGCGGCCCGTACGCGGGATCGCGCCACGGCACGCCAGGTTCGTCCGATGAACCCATACCAACAACATAGGCAGCCAGCGACAGGGCAAGGTTACAGGACGGCGCCGAGACTTTTCACCCGTAGCCGATGTCTCCGGAGAGTTCCAGAATGGTACCGCACGAACTGCACACCTCACTCCCGCAGTGCATGCAGATCCGGGTGTCCGGTCCCGCCCTCCGGCAGGACGGACAATACAGATTCTCTGGTGACGGGAGGGGCTGCGGGTGGTCCGCCCGCATCGTGGCGAGTGCCCGCCTGCAGTCTCCGCACCGGATGACCGACCGGTCCGCCGCAGGCCGGGTTGTCCGCGATAGGGCTGCCATGCATGTAGTCTCGCAAGCCGCTACGGCATTTGGTTCAATTGGATGCGAGGGTGCGAAGGCTCCGTCGGCAACGGGAAGGGGCGCGTTCCGGGCGCGTGCGGCCGAAAATGTCCGCGGATCCGCCCTGGTGCCGTCTGCTGACGGCACTGATTGCCGCCATGCTTCTCGCCGGGTGTTCCGCCCCGGGAGAAGAGTCGGTCGCCGACATTCGCTACACGCGCAACCGAGTGGAGCTGTACGCCGGGCTGGAGCCTGACGCGCCCGTTCTGTCCGAGTTGGAGTTCGACACCGAGATCACGGTGCTCGAAACGCATCGCAGCTTCGTGCGGGGCCGGACCGTGGCCGGCATGCAGGGGTGGGTCGAGAGCAGGCTGCTTCTCGTTGGCAGCTTGCGGAGGGAACTCCAATTGCTGACGCAGCGCTCCGCCACGCTCCCGAACCAGGGCTTCGCCAGGGCCGTCGACACCTTGAACGTTCATACCGAACCCTACCGCTGGGCCCCGACCTTCTATCAACTGGCAAAGGACGAGCGGTTCGAGATCCTCGACCGAATGCTGGTCGACCGGCTTCCCGCAGCAGCAGCTCATTCGCCCGCGGACTATCCGCCTACGGGTGAGGACTACTGGTATCTGGTGCGAATTCCGGGGCATGACGTCGTCGGTTGGCTCCTCGCCAACATGGTGTACCCCGACATACCGATCGATGTTGCGGTGTTGGCGGGTGGCCGCTCGATCGTGGCGCACTTCCTGGTCGAGCCGGAGGACGGGCAATCGGCGGACCCGGTCGATCCGGTCTGGATCTGGTTCCAGTCGAGCGGACGCGGCCAGATCCACGATTTCGACATTCTGAGGGTGATCCGCTGGCACAGCAAGCGAGAGCGCTACATCGTGATCCGCCAGACCTCGGACCTGAAGGGATATCTGCCGGTCAGGAAACTGCCTCGGTTCAGCAGCGATGGAGAGGTCGGAACCGGCTTTCGATTCGTCGACGAAGCGGATGGACAGTTGCGGCAGCGCACGTACGCCCAGGTCGGCAACCGCTCCCTGTATCTGGGAGTCGAACCCGTCTCCAGTCAACTTGGCCCGCGTCCTCCTGGCGGTTTCGGCCGGCGCTACGAGCGCTAGCGGACCCGAACCCGTCGAACCAGGGACGATCCGAATACCCCCGATGGGGGTCGGCTCACGGGTTGGACGGTTCGAGACCCAGGTACATTCTTTAGTGCCGGGTGAGGCCGTATTGGAGGGCTTGAGTCGGGAGTTCCGGTCGGGAGCAGGCAGCGGTCGGGGTTCCGGGGGCGGCTCGGCTACGGCCCGCTCGACCGGTGGGGCGGTCGATCCACCGCGGCCGCTCAGAGCGGTACAGTGAGGCCGGGCGCCGGGTCCGGCGCCACGGGCAAGGCGGGCCGGGAGCGGTGAGGGGGCTCAGCCCGGTGGCGGGTCCAGCAGCAGGTTGAGGGCGGACTGCGAACGGGCCGCGTAGTAGCGGTTGGCGGTCGGGATGCCCTCGAACGGCGACTGGCAGCGGATGAGCGAGATCGCGACGGTGGTCAGACAGGCCAGGTTGCGCGGCAGATGGCGCACCGCGACCCGACAGCGGTCCTCGTCACAGGTGAAGTCCCGCCCGGAATGCAGACGGTTCCCGATGTGCCAGTGCCGGCGGATCAGGGCCACCAACTGCGCGGGCGTGGACTCCTCGGCGGACAGCGAGGTCAGCGCGTAGCACACGGCGACCGTGGTCTGGCCGGTCTTGCCATGCCAGGTCTGCCGTTCGATGCGGATAGCCTGCCGCCGATCGTTGAGGTCGGCATAGCCGTTCCAGGCCGGGTCCGACAGGTCTTGCACCCAGTAGCGGCGCTGTTCGATCCGACCGTGTTCCATGTCGAGCGTTTCGCAGCCGGGGGACCCGTCAAAGGACAGGTGCTGGAGGTCGTCGAGGATGGTCGGCTGGTTGCCCTTGACCGACGTGACGAGGTAGTGGGCCTGGCACTCTTGGCGCAACAGGCGGGTGGTCGACTGCCGGGCGTGCAGGGCTTCGAAGGTGACGATCCGCCCCCGCAACTCCAGCCGCCCCGCCAGCTCGCACACGGCGGGAATCTCGTTGGTCCTGCTGCCCACCTCGATCTGTCCCAGCACCAGACCACTGCCGTGCTCGACGGCCGCCACCATCATCCGCCGTCCCTCTGCGGTCTGCCGGGAGGCGCCCCGCACATCCTTGCCGTCCATCGCGATACCGGCGAACAGCGGCAGCTGCGCGGGCGTCTCGACCGGTGCCGGCGACTCCTCGCCAGTGGCCTTCAGGGGCTTCATATCCCCCTCCTCCGTCACGACTTGTCCGCTCTGCTGCTGGGCCAATGCCGACATCGACCGCTCAAGCGTCTCCGGCGGCAGGCCGGCCAAGGTATTGTGAAAGGTCGTGATCGAGGGGGTCGTGTAGCACTGCTGGCTGGGGCTGAAGAAACAGCCCACCGTCCGCCGCTGCTCCTGATCCAGCAAGGCCGCAAACTCGGCGAACGCCGTCACGCCCCGGTACCCCGCGAGACGCGCGGCGATGGCCAGCGTCAGCACCGTGCGCAGGGGATAGCGCTGCCCCCGCGCACAGCGGTAGTCCTCCACCTCGCTCAGACAGTCGAACAGGCTGCGCAACTGCGCCGCCGGTGGGGGGGCCTCCCGTGCCGGACCCTGCCAGCTCGGATCCTCCTCCGCTTGACTCAGCGCCGCCCGGGCTCCCGCTTCCAGTTCGTACACCATTACCTCTTTCGGTTGTCCGTGGGGCCGCCACCTCGGAGGCGGTCCCGGCTCGCGGGCGTAGCCGCCCGTGAATCCCAGCGAACGCCAGTTCGCGGCCCGGTAGCAGGTGCCCGCGAAACGCGCCCGGTCCACGAACGATTCCGCCAGCAGCACCCGGTAGCCGTGCTCCCGCTGCATGTCCTGCGCCAGCCGCTGCAGGCTCAGCCCCAGCACCCGCGAGGCCAGATTCGGAATGCGCTGGAACGCCGGCAGGATCAGGAATCGGGAGTTCTGGGCCACCAGATGCAGACGCTGCAACTGCTGCTCGAGCGTCCACCCCAGCCAGCGGTCCCGAACCGTGAGCTTCAGCGCCGCCGCCTGCCAGCCCACCAGCGCCACCCAGGCCGAGTCCAGCGTGGCCACCTGCCGCAGACCCTTGCCGAACAGGGAGCCGAATCCCAGGTAATGGTGCGCGGCGACCAGCCGGTCCCAGAGCCGGTGTTCCTGCGCTCCGCAAGTCGCGCGCACCTGCACGGCCTGCAGGTCCACACTGTCCAGCATCCGCGGTGACGATTCCATGGCTCCACTCTGACAGATCCAGCACGAAACATCCAGCCCCGTCCGGCCCGTCGTTCCCGGCCCTCTGCCTCACACTCTCAACTAACCCAGTCTCCGACCAAGAAAACATCGTGCGTTCGAGAATCAGGCCCCGTTCTCCCCTCCCTCGCGCAGCTGGTGCGGGTAGAACGTAAGTAATGGTATTACAGTGATTTGATTCGGTTGCTGGTATATTGATAGGAATGCGTGACAGATTCCTTCGCGCCTGTGCCCGCGAAGCTACCGACTGCGCGCCGGTCTGGTTCATGCGCCAGGCCGGTCGATACATGGCGGAGTACCGCCGGCTGCGTCGCAGCCATTCCATCCTGGAAATCTGCAAGTCACCGCGGCTGGCAGCCGAGGTCACCCAGCAGCCGATCGACACGCTCGACGTGGATGCGGCGATCATCTTCGCCGATCTTCTGCTGCCTCTCGAGGCGATGGGGCTCCGGGTCGAGTTCGTCAGCGGCGACGGCCCGCGGATCGACCCGCCCGTCCGGTCCGTCGACGATGTCCGCAGACTCGCCACCGGACGTGCCGACGATCTGGGCTATGTGGGTGAGGCCATTGCGCTTGTGCGGCGGCAGATGGGCGAGCGCGTACCGGTCATCGGGTTCGTCGGGGCACCGTTCACTCTCGCCAGCTACATGATCGAAGGGCGCGGGTCGCGCCACTATGCCAGGACCAAGGGCCTGATGTGGGAGGCCCCGGCCGTCTGGCAGGATCTCATGGAGAAGGCTGTCGAGGTGCTGGCGCCTTTCGCCGCCTCCCAGGTAGCGGCCGGAGCCAGTGCGATTCAGGTCTTCGACAGTTGGGTGGGTGCGCTGTCGCCCGCGGACTACGAGCGGTTCGCCCTGCCGTACTCGAGGGACCTCATCCGGCGCGTGCAGGCCGAGGGCGTCCCGGTCATCCATTTCGGAACCGGCAACGGTTCCTACCTGGAACTATTCCGGCGGGCGGGCGGCGATGTGTTGGGCCTCGACTGGCGTGTGGACCTTGGCGCTGCATGGGACCGGGTCGGGCCGGATGTGGCCGTTCAGGGCAATCTCGATCCGATCGCCCTGCTCGCCCCCCTTGGGGAACTGCGCACGAAGGTTGCAGCGGTGCTGGATGCTGCCGCCGGGCGGCCGGGGCACATCTTCAATCTCGGTCACGGCATCATTCCCGAGACACCGGTCGAGCATGTCCGTGCCGTGGTGCGGATGGTTCGCGAGCATGCCCACGAATCGGCCGCATGACAGGCGTGGCGATTGTCGGTGGGGGCATATCCGGGCTGGCGGCGGCCTACTACCTGAGCCGTGGGCAGATTCCCTGCACGCTGTTCGAATGCCGGGAGCGGACTGGCGGTCTGCTCCGCACGGAGCGTGCTCACGGCTGCCTGCTGGAGGCGGGGCCGGACAGCTGGCTCGCCGAGAAGCGCTGGATGCGGTCGTTCGTCGAGGAGCTTGGCCTCGGCGCCCAGGTCATCGGGTCCAATGACCGGCGCAAGAGAACCTACGTGGTCAGGGACGAACGGCTGGTGCCCCTGCCGGACAGCATGCGGATGCTGGCGCCGGCAAAGCCGTGGCAGATTCTGACCACCCGCCTGTTCGGTCCCGCCGCAAAGGCGCGGATCATCGCGGAGTGGTTTCACCGTCCTGGCACGCGGCCGGACCGCTCCGTGGCGGAATTCGTCCGCGAGCACTTCGGAACCGAGGCGGTTGCCTACCTGGCTCAGCCGATGATGGCCGGTGTCTACGGCGCGCAACCCGACCACCTCTCGGCCATGCAGGTCATGCCGCGGTTCGTGGAATACGAGCGGCGGTACGGCAGCATCCTGCGGGGCACGTTCCGGAACCGCCGTCGGCGTATGGACGGCCCACTGTTCCTGACGCTCCGTGATGGCCTGGGCTCCCTTGTCGGGGCACTGGAACGCCGGATCGAAGAGCATTGCGAAGTCGTGCACCGCCGGGTACTCCGGGTCCGCCGGCAGGGCTGCCGGTGGACCCTCCGCCTGGATGAGGGGTCCTTCGAGGCCGATGCCGTGATTCTGGCCGTTCCCGCGCACGAAGCCGGCCGCCTGCTGCAAGGGGAGATCCCGGACCTGGCCGGGCACCTCGGCACGATTCGGTACACCTCGTCGGTCGTGGTCGCACTCTCGTACAGGAGGGATGACTTCGGCCATCCGCTCGACGGTTTCGGATTCCTGGTACCCAGCATCGAACGGGCCAGCGTTGCTGCCTGCACCTGGGTCGGTACCAAGTTCGAGGGCCGGGCGGGTCCGGACCGGGTGCTCCTGCGGGCATTTCTCACGGGTGACCGCGCCAAGGAGGCGCTGCAGGCCGACGACGAGAGCGTGGCGCGCATGGTCGCAGCAGAACTGCGCGGATGGATGGGCTTCGACGCGCCGCTCCTTGGCAGCCGGGTGTATCGCTGGCCGGGGTCGATGCCGGCATACGGGGTGGGCCATGACCGGCTCGTCCGCTCGATTGAACAACGGCTGGCAACCCTCCCCGGATTGCTGCTGGCCGGGAACGGCTATACCGGTCTGGGGATTCCAGACTGCATCCGTCGCAGTCGACAGCTGGCGGAAACGATCATCGACGCTCGTCGCAGGCGGTCGAAGCTCACGCAGGGGAACGGCGGACAGTCATGATCGTCATGTCGTCGGCCTGCGGAGCCTGGCCGCGAAATTCGGTCAGTTCGTGGAGGATGGCCTCCAGCATCGCGGTCGGAGGCAGGGCTGCCGCTTTCGCCGCCACGCCGCGCAGACGCTCGTCGGTGAATTCCTCCAGGCGTTCGTCCATCGCCTCACTGAACCCGTCCGTGTAGATGAGCAGCGTGTCACCGGGACCGAACTGCACCTCGCCGCGCTCGTAGGGGAAGCCCGGGACGACCCCCAATACCGGACCTCCGGTCTCGAGCAGTGTGCTGACGTTCCCGTTCGACAGCAGGACTGGCGGATTGTGGCCTGCGTTGCAGTACTCCAGCCGGTGTGTCTCCGTGTCGAGCACCGCGTAGAACATTGTCACGAACTTGTCCGAGTCCGTGCTCGCGTGCAGCATGTCGTTGGAGCGGGCAAGGCAGACTTCGACGTCCTGGACGGTGCGGCTCTGGCCGCGGATGGTCGCCTGCACGTTCGACATCAGCAGGGCAGCCGTGATGCCCTTCCCGGATACGTCGGCCACGCAGAGTCCGGTGCGGTGCGGTCCCAGCGAGAGATAGTCGAAGTAGTCCCCTCCCACGCGCTTGGCGGGCTCGGAGAGCCCGGCGATCTCGTAGCCGGCCACCTCCGGTGGACTCTTCGGGAGCAGATTCTCCTGAATCTCCCGGGCCAGTCGGAGTTCTTCCTGGAGGAGTTCGAGGGCCTTCTGTTCCTCCATCAGCCGGGCATTCTCGACGACCTGTGCCGACTGGGTGGCGATGATGCTCAACAGGCGCTGGTCCCCGGGGCTGAAACTGCTGCCGCCCTTCTTGTTGAACACGTTGACCACGCCGATGAGCCGGCCCTTCAGTTTCATCGGTACCGCGAGCAGGGACCGGACACCATCGTGGCCGGACGGGATGCGAAAGCGTGTCTCCTGGCCGAAGTCGTCCACGACCAGGGGCTTCTGATGCTTGATCATCCAGCCCGTGATCTGATCGCCGAGCCGCATGGGGATGTCGCCGGAATCGGTATCGACCTGCCGAATCATGGTCTTGAGTGGTGATCCGGACTCCAGCCTGTCGAACAGCAACACGGCACCCTGTTCGACGTTGAGGTGCTTCACGCACTTCTGTACGATCAGGCCGACCGTCTCGTCGAGAGACGACGTCGACGAGACGGCGGTGGACACTTCGTTCAGGATCGAGAGTTCCTCGATGGCCAGCCGGAGGCGTCTGTTCTCGGCCTGGAGGCGGTTGACGATCTGCTTGTCTTCCATCGGCTCGGTCCCGGCAGGGACCAAGACTGACGGTACGACGCAGGGTTCCGGCGTGTCAACCGATCCGGCGGCGCTTGGTGTCGATGCCGAGCCGCTGGATCTTCTGGTTCAGTGTCGACAGCGCCACGTGCAGGGCCTTTGCGGTCTCGGTCTGGTTGTAGCCGTGCCGTTCCAGTTCTTCGACCAGGACCCGGCGTTCGTAGTTCTCGACCAGTTCGGCCAGACTCTCGCCCGACCGCTCGGCAAGCGACGAGGCCGGAGGCGCCGCGTGTGGCGGGCGGGCTCCGGCGAGTTCCGTCGGCAGGACCTCCGGGCCGAGTTCCTCCCGGGTTGCCAGCACGACTGCCCGCTCGACGACATTGCGCAACTCCCGGACATTGCCCGGCCAGTTGTGCGCCAGCAGGATCTTCCGGGCTTCGGGGGCGAAACGGAGCATCGAATGGCCCTCCTGGTCGAGAAAGTGATTGTGCTCCCGGCGGCAGATCTGTCGCAGGAACTCCTCCACCAGCAGGGGCACATCCTCGATGCGGTCTCGCAACGGGGGGATCTCGATGCCAATCACGTTCAACCGGTAGTAGAGATCCCGGCGGAACCGGCCCTGCTCGACGGCCCGGGCGAGGTCCGAGTTGCTGGCAGCCAGTATGCGGACGTCGACCCGTACGGGATCGTCCGAGCCCACCGGAACGAACTCCCGCTCCTGGATGACGCGCAGGAGCCTCGCCTGTGTCTCGGCGGTCAGACTGCCGATTTCGTCCAGGAAGATCGTCCCGCCGTCAGCGATCTCGAAGCACCCCGGGCGGTCCTGGACGGCCCCGGCAAAGGCCCCCCGGACATGGCCGAAGAGCGTGGACTCGAGCATGTCGTTCGGAATCCGGCCGGAACTGACCGTGACGAAGGGCTTCTCGGCCCGTGGCGAAGCGTTGTGGATCGCCCGGGCCACGACCTCCTTGCCCGTGCCGCTTTCGCCCGTGATCAGGACGGTCGACGTGGTTCGTGCCACCTGCCGGATCAGGACGAAGATCCGCAGCATCGCCTCGGACTTGCCGATGAGCTGATCGAGCGGTCCGGTCATGCCCAGTTCGTTGCGGAGCCGGGCGTTCTCCCTCTCCAGCCTCCTGCGTTCCAGGGTCTGTCCGATTTCCAGCAACAGCTTGCTGTTGTTCCAGGGCTTGGTCAGGAAGTTCGTCGCACCCAGCCGCGTGGCCTTGACGGCCATGTCGATCGAGCCGTATGCCGTGACCATGACCACCGGCAGGTCGCGGTCGATCCTTCGGATGTCCTCGAGCGTATCGAGTCCGGACCGGTCCGGAAGCATCAGGTCCAACAGGACCAGATCGCAGGGGGCGCGAGCGATGGATTCCAGGCATTCGCCCGCCGTGCCGGCGGTGCTCACGTCATAGCCGTCATCCTCGAGGACCAGCTTCAGGGTTTCGGCGATGGCAGGCTCGTCATCCACGACCAGGATGCGAGGCCTTGCCAGTTCAGCGTCGACCGCGGCTTCGTCAGGCATGCGCGGGTTGCGCGACAAGCGGGAAGCGGAGTTCGAACGTCGTTCCACTGCCGGGCTGGCTCGTCACCGCGATCGTACCGGAGTGCTCGTGGACGATGCCGTAGCTGACGGCCAGTCCGAGGCCGGTTCCCTGTCGGGCGTCCTTCGTGGTGAAGAAGGGGTCGAAAATGCGGCGCTGGTCTTCGGGCGCGATGCCGACTCCGGTATCGGCGATGCGCACCTCGACGGAGGCATCGCCGGACGAGGGCTCCGTGACACGACTGGTGAGGCGCAGCGTGCCGCCGTCCGGCATGGCGTCCCGAGCGTTCAGCACCAGGTTCAGAAAGACCTGCTGGAGGCGGTTGCGGTTGGCCAGCACGCAGACTTCGCCGTCGAGATCCAGTCGGACGTCGACCCGCGCCGTGTGCATCTGGGGCCCGACCAGGTCCACCGTATCCCGGATGATCCGGACGATGTCGCAAGGCGACATCGTCGTGCTTGGCGTGCGGGAGAAATCCAGCAGCGAGTTGACGATCTCGCTGGCCCGAAAGGTCTGTTCGGTCACCTTTCCGAGCATGCGTTCCTCGTCGCTGCCCTGCGCCATCCGGGCGGCCAGCATCTGGGAGTAGCTCGAGATCACCGCCAGCGGCGTGTTGACCTCGTGGGCGACACCGGCAGCCAGCAGACCGACCGAACCGAGCTTGTCGGCCTGCACCACCCGTTCCTCAAGCTCGACACGCTCCGTCACGTCGTCAAGGATGAGAAGCTGGCCGACCTGCCGGATGCGTTTGTCGATCAGCGGTGCGAGCGCAACGTTGATGATCCGTTCCGAACGGTCGCCGTCGTCGTTCGGACGGAATTCCGCCGGGAACTCGGATGATCGCAAGCGGTATTTCGCGACGCTGCCGACGCCCTCCCCGTCCTGGCATGCCGCAATGCGGTCGGACAGATCGGGCGGGAGAAGCTCGCTCAGGCGGCGGCCCCGGGCCTGCTCGCGCGAAATGTGCAGTGCGAGTTCCAGATGCGTGTTCCAGCTCTGGACGCGGCCGGTGCTGTCGAGGACGATGATGCCGACGGAGAGGGATTCGATGATGTTCTCGTTGTAGTCCTTCAGCCGCTGGTATTCCTCGGCGCGGGCCTGGATGCGGGCGTACAGGCGGGCATTCTCCAGGGCGATCGCGAACGGTGACGACAGCGCCTGCACAAGCGAGAGATCGTCGCTGTTCAGGAACTGTCCCTGCTCCGTCAGCCCCAGCCCGATCCAGGCGAGCGTCTCGTCCCGAGCGCGACACGGCACGAAATGGCGACACCCGAGTCGGGCGAGTTCGGGAGACACCACGGATTCCGGCCGCGCAGTGATCACGACCGAACCGCCGGCATCCGATGCGAGTGCATCCAGAGGACCCACGTCGATCGTCGGGTCCGGTTCACCGTCCCCGCCGTCGGCCGGTGGCAGAGGCCGGTAGCGTGGATCGGGTCGACTGTCATCGTCCGTGTGGGCCAGCACCACGATGCAAGGCACTCCCAGGGCGTCGCGCAGGCGGCTGCGGATATGGGTCACCATGCGTTGCGCGTCCGTCTCCGAAGCGATCTCGGTTGCGAACGCTGCCAGGGCCCGCCGCTCCTCGAAGCGGTCGCGATGGGCGCGTCGCTCCAGTGCGGTCATGATCCATCCGTGCAACGGCCGGTACAGACCGGCCGCCAGACCCAGCGATCCGAGCCACAGGATTGGTCCGTAGCGGTCCAGCCACGCCGGCGGGAACCCACTCTCGAACAGTGCGACATAGCCCGCGGAGAGCAGGGCGGTTGTGGTGACCGCCGTGGCGACCACCTGATTCCAGATGACCTCAAGATCCAACAGGCGGTAACGGGCCAACGCCACCGCTATGGACAGTGGCAGGGCTGCGAGCGAGAAAACCGAGAACGCCAGGTTGGCGTCCGGCGCCGCTCCGATCGCGAACGGCACCACGTAGAGCACCGTGAACGGCGCGATGCTGCCCAGAGTGCCTCCCAGAAGCCACTTCGATTGCAGTGCCCGGAGCGGATCGTCGGCGTTGCGGGCCCGCCGCCCGACGATGAGAGCAGCCGCGATCAGATTCACCGCGAGCAATGCCAGCGCGGCGGTCGAGAAGAAATCGAGCAGTGCCGGGTTGCTGGCCCCGCCGGATACCCAGCCCCCGGCGGCTGCGTGGTGAGCGGCACCGATCGCGACCGCGAGACCGTATGCGGCCCGCACTGGCGGGCCGTGTCGCCGGTCAGCGTCGGGGAATCGCGCACAGAAGTCAAGGAAGAGTGGCGGCATCAGCAGCAGGGCCCACGCATCGACCCAGTAGACCAGCCGGTCAAGGCCCTCCAACCGTCCGGACGGGCTCAGCGCATACACGGCGAGCGCGGCCATGCAGAACGCGCAGAAACGCCCCACGAGGGGGCCGGGCGGGCTCCGCCGCCAGACCCAGACCCCGATGGCCGCATGGATCCACCCCAAGGCGAACAGGAAAGAGCCGACAGCGCCGCGGCTGGTGCCGGCACCGACGACCACCGACAGGGACAGGGGCCGGCCCTCCCGTTCGATCCGGTATTCGGTCCGGTTCCGGGCCCCGACACCGGCCAGGATTCTGGTCGCATCCAGGGCCTGTGTGACCGGGCGGCCCGCGATCGACTGCAAAGTGTCGCCCGGGCGCAGCCCCACCAGCGCGCCCGGGCTTTCCGAGGCAACCCCGGAAGCGACAACGCCCGCTTCCGAGTCGCTCCACACGACTCCGTCCTCCGGCACCTCGTAGCGGCCTCGCTCGACCCAGTTGCCGAGCGACAGCGCGATCAGGGCCACCAAGGCGACCCACGGCGCGAACCGCTTTGTTATTAGTCGAGACCGAATCATGTGGGGTAGCGACCGGCGGCACCCGAAGATGGTACCAGTCACACCTCACTACCACTATAGGTCAGCGACGCGGCGATTTCCAGGGTTGATTGGCCCGATAAATCCTTATTTCTCTATTGGTTGCGACCGGATTGCAGCGGTGATTCTTCCAGAATCCGTATCCCGATTATGGAATCCCGTAGAATCTGCGCGAATCGGGGACAGAGGACGGATCCAGCCGGTTGCCAACGGGGCTGGATCCGGGGCCGATCGGTGCGTCGGCGACGAGAATCAGGATTTCTGGGACGCCTCGAGTGCCTGGTCCAGATCCCAGACCAGGTCGTCGAGGTCCTCGATGCCGACCGACAGTCGCACCATGTCGTCGGTGATGCCGGCTGCGGCGTGGTCGGCCTCGCTCAGCTGCTGGTGGGTCGTCGTCGCCGGGTGAATCACGAGGCTCTTCGCGTCTCCCACGTTGGCCAGATGCGAGAACAGCTGCAGGGCGTTGATGAACTTCCGGCCGGCTTCCCGGCCGCCCTTGATGCCGAAGGTGAACACGGCACCCTGGCCTTTCGGCAGGTACTTGCCGGCCATGGACCTGTAGGGGCTGGACGGCAGGTCCGCATGCTGCACCCAGGTGACCAGCGGATGGGACTCCAGGTGCTCGGCAACGGCCAGGGAGTTGGCACAGTGCTTCTGCATGCGCAGTGCCAGCGTCTCCAGGCCCTGCAGGAACAGGAAGGCGTTGTGCGGCGACATGCAGGGGCCGAGATCCCGCAGGCCCTCGACCCGGCACTTGAGAATGTAGGCCATCGCGCCGAACGTTTCCGTGAAGACCATCCCGTGGTAGCCGGGGCTCGGTTCGGAGAGCATCGGGAACTTGCCGTTGGTCCAGTCGAACTTTCCGGAGTCGACGATCACGCCGCCGATCGACGTGCCGTGGCCGCCGATGAACTTGGTGGCGGAATGGACGACGATGTCGGCGCCGAACTCGATCGGACGGCAGAGATAGGGCGTGGCGAAGGTGTTGTCGATCATCAGCGGGATGCCGTTCTCGTGCGCGATCTTCGCGACTCCCTCGATGTCGATGACGTTCATCCGGGGGTTCGCGATCGTCTCGACATAGATGACCCTGGTCTTCTCGGTGATCGCCCTGCGGAAGTTCTCGATGTCGTCGGGATCGACGAAGACCGTGTTGTAGCCGAAACGCCGGAAGGTCGTGTCGAACTGCGTGTAGGTGCCGCCGTACAGTGTGGCCGACGAGACGATCTCGTCGCCGCTCTGGCACAGGCTTGAAATCGCGAGCAGCTGGGCCGCCTGTCCGCTGGCGGTGGCCAAGGCGCCGATGCCGCCTTCCAGTTCCGCCATGCGCTGCTCGAACACCCCGTTGGTGGGGTTCATGATGCGGGTGTAGATGTTGCCGAACTCCTGCAGCGCGAAGAGGGAGGCGGCGTGATCGGTGTCGTTGAAGACGTACGATGTCGTCTGGTAGATCGGGACCGCCCTGGCGTTGGTGGCTGGGTCGGGACGCTGTCCGGCGTGGAGCGAGAGCGTCTCGAATCCGAATTTCCGAGTGGATTCCTGGGACATAGACTGACTATGCTAGCGCGCCGACGGGCGGCGGGGCAATACGTCTCGCAGTCGTCCGATTTCAGCATGGTGGATCTGGCACGGAAAGCATGGTCGTGGCAGGCCGCCAGTCCCCTGCCGACTTGTCGGTGCGAGGTGTCGTCCCGAGGCACTCCGAAGCGATGCTCGGGGTTGACCGGTCAATGCCAACTTCGGTTCTACCGGAGCGACCGAACGATCTGCTCGTTCGCCTTGACGACCCGACGCAAGTGCGGAAGATCATTCAGGGCGTAATCCCGGAACGGTAACAGGCGTCCCATGGCCGCCGCCGTGGACGAGCAGTCATGGGAAGTTCGGCAATGGGTCTGCCGTGCCCACGCCGGGAGGCGTGCCTGTCGGCTCCGTGCTGGACGGGACCGGATTCGGATCAGTCCGTCTCCAGTGTTCGGTTGGTCTCGAGGCCGTGGCCGTCCAGACGGTAGTGAGCGGCGAGCAAGTCCCGTCCGAAGTCGCCGTCGAACTCACGCCACACGGAGTGGCTGTGGTTGTTACGGTTCTGCGTGTTGTCGTACTCGATCAGAAAATCCGGCGACTGGATTCGATAATAGTCGCCACCGCCCGGTTCGACGGATCCAGCCCACGCAAAGAAGAGATCCTCGCGCGGCGTCTCCCGGATCATCCGCTTGCGCCTGTCTGCCTGTTCGACCGGCATCGACATTGCGTACTGGTCCGCCGTGTCGAGCAGCATGCCGTATTGCGCCGCCGACAGGCGTGACGCCGCGACGCCTTGGGGTTGCCCTTCGAGCTTGGCACGGCTGTCCGCTCCGGTGAGGATGTCGCGGTACGCAGTCTTGTCGATCAAGGCAGCCTTGCGAAGGTCGCCGTCAAGCGACATCATCAGCTTGCGGGCCGTGTCCTCGCGTCCGCCGAGCGGCCGGAGACCCTTGCGCGGGCCGTCCGGGACCTTGTGAGGGTTGGCACCCAGGAACGTAGGCGAGGTCGACACCAGCTTCCCGTCCCGCATCAGGAAATGGAGCGAGACGTGATGGCCTTCGAGCCGCCAGGCCCAGTCGCCCTCCATCGACGGTTCCCCGAAGACGCTGAAGTGATAGACATCCACGTCTCGTCGGCCAGCCGTGTCATTCTCCTGAATGCGGAGCACTTCCTCGAGGCTCATGATGGTCTTGACCGCGACAAAGCCCGCCCTTGACAGGGATGCAGCCAGTAGCGCATCTGCCAGCGACTGCTGCTCGGCGTTCATCTCCCTGTAGGTCAAGCCGTTGCGGCTGTAGCCGCGTTGGGTCACGAAGTTGTTGCCGGGCACAAAATGCCAGGTCTCGTAGTCGGGGTTGTCCAGCTTGAACCGGGCGTGAGGCACCTGGTTGCCGTTCAACGATGCCAGCCAGTTGCGGGCCGTCGAGACCATCAAGTCCTCGGTCGTGGCGTGGTAGGCCACGGCACCCAGGACGAGACAGCCGGTGAGCAGGGCCGAACGAAAAAGAACAGTGCGATGCATGGATACACTCCCTTCGGGCAGCGGCCTCGCCGAAGTTCGATCTGACCGCAGGCAGTGCGGATCATTATAGCGACGAGGATGGTGATGTCTGGCCGCCGATTCTCGGGTGACTAACGCTGAAATCGTCGCAGGCCCCGGGGTCGGCCTGAACCAGGCATGGTCAGCCGCCTGCCTTGCGGATGTCGTGACCAACATCCGTCGGCGCAGTTCCTGTCAGGTAGTCGAGCGCCAATCCGCCCACTGTTTGGTGTTATCCTGCACCGACGAAACGGTGGCGGCTGTCTACTCATGCCCCTATGAGACTGCCGCTCGGGCGTGCTGAGAGGGTTGCTGTTCACGCGCAGACCCGCTCAGGACCGTGCAGACCATTGAACCCAACGTGGGCTCGTTACTTCCATCCGAACGTCTGAGTACGAGTGAGCCGAAGGTAAAGCCGGTGCATCAGTGAAAATCCTGGCAAGGAGGAAGCGATAGGAGTAAGAGTCTTGCATTGTGAGCCGGCAGATTCGACACTTACCCGGTCAAGGCACAATCCGCCAGCCGGAAGCGAGTGTTGCTGTCCTCGCCGTGCAAGTAGCATGGCAATGCCGAATCAGACACGAAGTCGAAACAGAGTATTTATAAGGCACACCAGACCGAGAAGCCGCAGAAGACTCTAAACAATAAACTCATCGACTAATAATCTCTCTCCCTTTAATTAGAATCTCGTGGCCCGACTCAAGCCGATATAACTCCGGAAAAAAGAAACTAAGCCATGCCTTAAGTATCCGCCAACTCCGATCAGATTCATCCACGTTATCAATATGATCACTAAGATAATTGAGCAGTAATTCACTAGCTCTAGCGTCCGTCAAACCCGTTGCTGCCAATCTATCAATCTCCATTATCACTGGCATATAGCGTAATATACCTGCTACATACTCGATGAATAAATTCTTGGTCAAACCCTGCGGAGGTGACAGAGCGGCGAGATCGTTTTGTGCAGCCCTGAAGGCGCTACTGACCATCGTATCCGCGCCATGATTCGAATAGACTTCCCAAAGTCGCTCCGGTACCGGGCACTTCGGAACCCAAAGAGTAGCTTGTCTGTCATCTCCGGCCTGGTTCTCAACTTCAGGCGCATGCTGTATCGGCCCGGCCTGTCGAAGTTGTTCAACCCGCATACGAATTCGATCACGCAGTTGCGCGGTGGCCTCAACGGCTGAATCCAATAGCATCGACTCCCAGTCAATAAGTCCAGGGAACTCTGCTGGTAACGATACCAGAAGCTCGACGTTCGCCGGTATGTACCAGCCGAGGCCCCGAGACGTGAGATTGGCCGAACCGATTAATGCCTCTCGACCATTCGAGTAGTATTTGGCGTGAAGGTGTGGATGAACCAAGAGCCGACCACCTTGAACATGCATGATATCGTCAAAAATCTCCAGATCACAGGCACCGGAAACAATGTCTTCAGGCAGCCATCGTGTAATGCAAGACAATTCCGAAACAACATCTGGAACTGCGTCGATTACCTGACGAAGGGTCGCTGATTTTATGTATGGCGCTGCAATGACTAGTCTTCCGGTCGCATTAGCTATCAGAGCGAGCACAGCATCGCTAGGAGCGACGACCTTCATGCTAGGCGTTCCCCTCGTCAATCAAAAAAAAGCGCGCCATTTTTCCCCATTCCTGCCGCATATCAAATAGATGGTTGCTCTGTCCTACTTCCTCCATTTCGTAGCGAGACCATGCAGCAAAGAGCAGTTGCAACGTGTCAGCAGCTTTGTGAATCCGATCTACCAGATCAGCATCTGACTCGTCGCCAATATTTGGTTCCAATGACTCAATAAGTTGCTTGTAGAATGGGTGATCGGTGTTGAAGACAATCGCCGTCAGGCCGCCTTGTTTGTGCTCGACGTTGAAGAAAGCGTAGCCTTCCATTGCCTTGGTTAGGAAGACAACCTTCCGCTTTCGCGTAACCGTTGCACTTGCGATTTCCTCGGCCACGTTGTCGGAGTAATGCTTGTCATCCCGTAGATCCTCCACTAATCTCCTTCGGTCGTCCTCGGTGAACTCGGTGCTATCGGAATTCGTCGCATGGCCCAGATTTGCCCTTTGTCGAAACTTCGTTGTCGCCAGATCTTCAACCGTCGGCTCATCGTGCCTCTCCTGCCTTCTTCTTCGATGACCCTGTGTTTGCTTCTTGATGCGTTTACGCACTTCTCGAATCTGTCCGCGAATATGCTCGACAATCGGCAGCAGGAGCGCACGGGGGTCGCCCTCGCCCTGAATGCGCTGACAAAACTCGGACATCGACTCACCAGGATCGGCTTCGGCACTCCACTCCAATTGAGCCATGTTGGAGAAAACTGTCGCGTTCTGCTTGGTGTTGGTAACGCCAAATACCTCGTCGAGAGTCGAAGGGAACTCTACCTCTAGACCCCACCACCGTTCAGTTGGGTCGTAACTGTTTGTCCATGACGGATCGAGATCTAACTCGCGACCCTCACGGATGATCGAGAGCCCGATATTCTTGGCTGCGTGCTTACCATAAGGTTTAGCGCCGCGATCACTTTTATCGGCCGGAATAGTCTCTTGGCGTGCCCAACTCATCCGTACGGAGATTGTATGTATCGCGCCATTGTAGTCGATCGAGAACTCTTCATCTTGCTCGCCCCAACGCTGGAACATCGGGTCCGAATCGAATGGGGCCGGGGTAGAAGAATTGCGCATTAGGTAGAGTGGATCGTTAACGCGAACGGGCTGGTCGAGAGTAGGTTCGACGTTGCTTCCTTCAACCAAAGCAAGCAAGCGTATTGACAGGCATCCATCGTCTATGAATTTGCGATACATGCGCCCGACTAGCGATTCCGTGTTCAGAAGTGTCGACCTTGCACCACGCCAGCTTAAACGGTAGTGATCAAAATTGCTCCACAGGACGAGAGTGCCTGTAGTATTGATAATATCGGACCGCTCGCGCCACTCATCGGGCAGTCCCTTGTGCAAGGGCGTCGGAACTGCAGACATTCTGCGTTGCTCAATTTCATCCACGTCAAGATAGGTGTACATGGCGTTGTCAGGTCCGTTCTGCCATGTCCATACTTCGACTCGCCGGCATTGGGATACCGACGCGTTTGGGAGACCCATCCCAAAGCGTCCAATGCCTTTGCGATCCATCAAGTGCGTCCCATTGCCGAACTGTAGTGCGAGATGAAGTGTCTCAGGTGTCATACCTTCACCGTTGTCGAGAACTCCAATGGCCTGAGTCCTACGTCTGTTACGCTCGTTAATCTGTTGGAATCTCTCAATGCAGATCACTTCGACACTCTTGGCATTGGCCTGAACCGAGTTGTCAATCAGTTCCGCCAACGCATAGGCAGTATTCTTGTATCCGCTGTCGCGCATCGCCTTAACGGCCAACTCTGGAGGAATAATCTCCATTACTGGCTGTTGCCCTTCAATGGCTTGTGTTTGACTCATTCCAAACGTCCTCCCAGTTCCTAAATCCGTCGGCGATACTTCCGAAGCCAGGCAAATTCGGATCGACCACTGTCACGATCTCCGCTTCGCAGTTTCCGCCCGCCCGCGTACCTCGTGTAGCGCGACCGATCATCTGATTGTACAGTACAAGTGATCGAGTTGGTCGTGCGATGACTGCCGCGCTCGTTGCAGGAGCGTCGAACCCGGTAGTGAGTACACCATAGTTCACCAATACTATGGGTCGATTCACGGAACTTCTGAAACGTCTAACTGTTCGTTCCCGTTCAGCAGCACGGATTTCACATGTCACGACAGAGGCTTCATGGCCGCGCAACGACAGCAGAGCGGTAAGTATGCGTGCACTCTCTACCGACGGTGCAAATACTAGAATGCGGCGGTGCCGAGTTAGGAGATCTTCGACAGCCGAGAGTATTTTCAGATTGCGCATCGTATCCACACCTAGGCGATCCAGGATTCGTGCGGGAACATCGATCGTGGAAGACAACTCGTTGACATCATGGTCGGTCAGATTGATGCCGGCGTCTGAATTCAGTGTACGAAACACTGGCCGAGCAAGGTATTTCTGCTCAATCAGGAACGTGACAGGATCGGAGTAGCCCTCAATTTCTAGCGTAACTTTGCAGCTGTCAAAATAGTCCGAGAGTTTACGGTCTTCGCTGATGTCAGACCAACTTCGTCCGGGCGTTGCAGTTAGGCCTAATAGGGCATTATGTGGGCGTTTGCTATATAGCGCTGTTAAGATTGAGGCATAAGTGGGCGCAATTGCTTGGTGCGCTTCGTCGATCACTGTCAGCGAAACGCGATCTGCGAGTCGCAACAGAGTAGCAGGATCTCGATCGTTTAGTGCTGACATCTTACCTAATCCTGAGACTACGATACCATCATGGATGTCGAGAATATTCGGCCTCCGATGCCCCCAAAACCGGAGAATGCCGGTTTCGCGATTGCCCAGATACCGCCATGCATTTTCGAATTCGTCGGCGGCCTGATCCAGCAATTCTGCGTTCTGTGCGAGCCAACACACTACAGTAGGTTCATGTTGGCGGAGATGTGTCGCAACGACATGCATTGCCGTGCGCGTCTTTCCCGCACCGGTCGGCATATGTAGAATAACTTTTCGTGGCATTCTGACCAGTGCATCGAGAACTTTCTCCGCGGCAGTACGCTGGTGATTGAATAGAGAATAGTCGGCATGAGCGCGCATCGTGTCCGGAGAACCGTCGGCTGGCGCGCGGGTGTCGCGGACTACTCCGAAGAATGAGTACAGGACTGCAAGTGCTGCCTTCTCCGTCGCCTTTGAGCAAAGATCATCGTACAATGTTCGCCCGTTCTCCACGCCTAGACGCTGCCCAAGTTCACGTGCTTTGGGTAATGACAACATCCGAATGATGCGCTTACTTGCTTCAGAATCGCGCAATACCTGAGATGGATCAATCAGCTTTATTGCCAGTTCTGGAAGGCGTCCATCCGAAGCAAGATCAGGGTCGAAGCCCTCCAATGTGGCCATTATTGACGGGCCGATCAACTCGCGAAGCGCTGCCCCTGTCGCGCTACGAAAGAGCGTTTGCAATGCAATTCCCGGTGCCGCAACTGGCATGTTGTTTGAGTCTACCATGATCTATTTATGACAGGCGAGGCAACTTTTTGACTTACCATAGAGATCATCAATATCTAGAGGTTCACTGTCTGGCCGTAGAGGGTTGGCCTTCACGTGTGAGCGCATATGAGCCAGTCGTTGATCGTGATCCTTCCTGATTTGCGTGGTCCGCTCTAGTTGTTCCAAGTCTTCTAGCGACTCTCCTTGGCTCCAAGTAAAAGGAGATCCGTGTTCCACCGCGTTCTTTTCATAAGCCTTGGCTTCCTCGAATGCTGCTGGGTGCTTTTCTTTGAGTCGTACCCATTCGATCTTTTGCTGAAAGAAGCAAAAAGTGCAGCCACTGCGCGTACGCCAACTGTAGTATTCTGGCAGACCTAACCCCGCACTATCGAGGATTTCTAGGACTCCTGCTTTGTCGATTCCCGCCTGCTTGAATGGTAACTTAATGATGAGCCGATCATGTTTTGAGGAATAGCCTTCGCGATATTCTTCGTCGCTGCGAATTGCAACATAACTATACACTGTAGTTCCATTTTTGAGTGTCGGTCTAAGCCAATTTTCGAACGGTCGAAGCTTAAGTTGTCGAGTGCACCAGCGCGTCTGTGGCGAGGGAAGAAAATTGTTGTACTGTCGGAGCCAGAAGTCGAAGTCACGGTCGGGATTCAGGCGTCGTATTGGCTGTCCAAGAAACCCCTCCAGGCGCCCAAGATATTCATAGACCTCAGGTAATTCCTTCCCGGTGTCCGTAAAAAAATACTCGACATCTAGTTCTGGATAATGCTGCCGCATATGAACGGCAAGTGCCGCGCTATCACGCCCACCAGACAGGCCAAGTACATGCTTTTCCAAGTCGGTTGTCATGAGTTAATTTTTCCCATCTCCGTCAGTTTTGTCTCCGCATCGGAGGGCTTTCGCATGTAGTGAGTGCTTAGCTCTGCCAACGCAGCCAAAATGATATTCTGGTGATTGGTGTCAGTTTCCTTCAATGTGACAGTAATACGGTCGACGAGATCGTTAATGGAAGCGCGGTCCGAGTCGGCGATATCGAATTCTCTTATTAGCGGCAGTGGTTGACCATTTATGCCGACAACGACGGCTATCGCATGCCTCCTATTGGTACGACCTTTAACGCGAGCGTAGGTCTCAGAACGAAGGAATTTTTGTGCCATGTCGGCAAGTTCGATTGAAGCGTGATTAATGTCAGGGTCAACCCAGTCACGCGGAGGTTTGTTCGCGGCAAGGCTAGCGATGCCTTCGAAGCTCTTGTCCGACCCGTCGAATTGTGCTAGTCGTCCCACAAAAGCCTCAAGACGGAAGTCGCTGGCTAGCTGCCTAATGTTCTCGGCGCGTCCACGCAGTTCAGCGAGAGCCGGCGGCGAGACGTTCGGTACTTGTAACTCAGCGAGCATTAGGTCACGCAAGCGTTGTAGCATTGATGGATACGCTTGAACCATTTCATCGATCCCTTCGCGCACTTTTGAAATAACACCGGGTAGGTCGTCGTCAGTGAGCACAGCTTCTTCACCAAGCGTTCCGGGGATATCGTTGAATAGAAAATGGTTGGGGTCGTGCGCCCGCTTGAACAGATTACGGATAGCTAAGGCGTTCGAGGACAGTCGTACTGTTCGTTTTGTCCACTTCGGGAGCCGGTCGTAAATCGCGACAAGGCCTCGTCCAACATCAATGGGTTTCAGACACGCAAGCTCGTTTGTTGCGTCTAGGTCACGCACCACCTGCGCCATACCAGACAGCAGGCGTCGTGCAACATTGGTAAGGTCCATCCAGCGCAGCTGAATCGAGGTCGGATCCTTCGCTAGGTAGTCTGCATCCACGTCGTCGAACATCGCCCGAAAGACACCGTCCCGATAAACTGCTAGCGTGTCTCGTTGCGAAAGGATGAACGCGACCGCCAGAATTGGCATAAGTCCTTTCTTGACACCAAAAGGCGGTCTTTCCCACTCGTAGAATAGTTCAGACACGGCGACCGTACGGTCTGCGTGCTTCGTCATGTAGTCCGTTGCCCACTTCCACATCGGGGCCAAGCGCAAGGGGTCGTCACCGCTTGTTCTTGGTGGAAGAAAGCGCCAGTTCTCTCGGTGCTGTGCGTACAGGCCCGTCGCTTCTAGTATGGACGCGAACAAGCCTCGCTCAGCTGGGAATCCTTCGATGCCGAGACATGGCATACCCTCTTTCAAGGCCATGAGCCTTAATAGATTGTTTTGTGCCGCGATAGCGTTGCTGGATGGCTTCGCTCGATTCAGTAGCTCATTGTGTAAGCGTGGTGATTCTCCGAATCGCCGGTCCGCCAACTCGGAGGCCACGCTGTTCAAATCTGCCTGGTGCAAGCGCTCAGGCTGTTGGCCGTTGCGAAACCACAATGCACTGTCGAATGCCTTGTGTAACTCTGTTTCCAGAAGTGACTGCAAGGCACCGAGTCTTGCAGTCACTTCGCGTCGAGCAACGGAATCGCCGGCGAGTTCTGGATGATCGCTACTTACACGGTCGAGAGCGAACAGTTCGCGCGCTAGCGGTACGATTGACCAAGATCGGTTTGAGACACCGACGACTGTGTCCCTCGCATCACTGTGGCATGCCGCCTTCTGGCACAGAGCTTTGGAATCTCTCTCGCCTTCGCCATCGGTCGGAATGCCGAGGAGGAACTGACCCATTTCGCCCTTCGCTGGTTCAGAATTAGTGGCAAATTCGACGAGTTTGCTGACGGGGACGATATTCACGTCGAACCATCTGAGTGCACCGGTCTCGTGATAGTGACGCTTGGCAAGGATTGGCTGGAGACCTGCCAGGGACTTGAGATGCTGGAAGTCAAGCTCGTGGGTGTCGTCGAGCGCAGTGCGGACCGCTTGGTCAATGTCGAAGTCGCTACCTGCGAATATCGCGCGGGCGTCGAGGAAATTCCTGTAGATCGTGAATGACCATGTGTCTAGTTGCGACACCGCCTTTTCTAGCTCCGTGTTTGAAGTTTCTGGGAAACAGGTACGGAGGAGTTCGGAACTTGCAACGAGGCCCGAACGCTCCTTGAACAGGTCGATGACTGCGATTGTCTTGAGCAGTCGGATGTGAAGCGCGTCGCCACCGATTGCTTCACATCGTTCCAGCGCTTCCGCCGCCAATGCCCACCGGTGACCATCTGGAGACGCTAGAATGGACGGCTCTAGGTTGACGCGCAGGTAGTCCCAGAGCCGATCAGGGCTGTACAGTTCGTCGGTGGCGGCTAGGTTCAGGAAGTCCTGAAATCCGTGTGGCTCGGATGAATTGAGAAACCCGAATATGCTGCGTTGGTTCTGGCCGAAACGCCGCCGAGATATCGGTCCAAGCAAGCACGTCACTATTGGGTGAAGTGGCCAGCATGCTTCGAGCATGGAAGTTAGTCTCGCCGGTTCACCGACACGGTCGCGACGCGCGAACCGTGCGACGGTGGATGCGATCGCACTTGGTCTTTTCGAACTACGATTGCTCTCGATTGCGCGAGAGATCAGATCGATCTGCTCCTCACCTGCAGTGTCGATGACGAGATCGATAAAGCGACCCTGAATCTTCGCCCACTCGTCACGCATCTCGTGCGACAAGCGGCAGGCATATTCCTCGAATGCTTGATGTAGCACACCGACGAGAAGAAAACGACCATTGCTCCGAGATGCAGCCTCGGCAAGTTGCTGGAGGATGTAGATGTCGGAACCGTCTTGGGCAGCGGCTTCGAGGAACTTGCCCATCTCGTCGATGAAGAGGAGGAGCCCGCCGTGAGTTCTAGGCTTCTCGGCGGCAACATCGGTTAGTGTCGAGATCAGGCTTGTTTCGGTCCAACCGCCACGAGGTTGGTGGGACACGAGTTCCATTCGCTTCACAGCGTCGCCGATGACCGTCACAGGATCGTCACGTCGCGCAACCACCGGAAGGATGCGCCATCCCTTCGTACCGAGCGGTAGCGCATCCCGGACCACTTCTGTCAGCTTCTGACCAAAGACCTTCGCCGCTTCTCTCTGCAATCTAGCGTTGCCGTTCAGCAGCGCACCAAGGGCGATGACTAGACTCGATTTGCCGCTACCGTAGGGGCCAGTCCATGTGTAAGCACCCTGCCTCGTCTCGGAAACATGTCGGGCCATCGTGAGGAGAACATCTGTGGAGGAACGCGGGCAGACGAAGCCCTCAAGACTCGTGGTGTGGCCGAAATCAGAGTCGATCCGTATAGACCTGAGAAAGCGACGGGTTACGCGGACGCGATCGATCAAAGCCATCAAGCGGACTCCCTACCGGCAAGCGCTCGATAATCGCTTCGAATCCACGACATTGCCAATTCTCTGTCGATGTCGATATTGCGCACGACTTGCTTGAGGCCGGCGGTTTCGGACCATCTCATGGCGCCGTCCGTTACATCCTCAATGGTGGCGAGACGGTTGGCGACATCGTTCTCATCAAGAAGAAAAACACGCCCCGGCCCGCCGGGCGCATGAGTGATGGCTTCAAAGGACAGTGTGGCGGCATCGGAATAGCGCGACCAGAAGTGCATGAGAGCGCAAGTGAACACACCGTTGTACAAAGTCGACTTTGGCCCGCGAACGAACCGAAAGCCGTCCTTCGTGCCGACGGCTCTGATAAGTCCCAACTCGGTGAGCGGCGACTCAAGCGCGTCGTCGTGGCTCGTCTTGCCTGACGGCTTCCGTGCGACATAGGTGCGAATGAAACAGGCCACATCATTCTTGATCGTGGAGGTGGCGACACGCGACCAATTGCGGTCGTTCGCAAGACGACCAAGCCTCCTAACCAAGGAGTCCCGTTCGAAAGTGACGGCGGGGTAGTGGTTGAACGCCCAGAACCATGTCGTTTTTGCTTCCCGACCTGACAATTGCCAATGGATGAGCCACAGCGTTGCGGGGTGCGCCATGTAGGGGTCGAGCCCTTGGGGCCCGAACAGCAGGCGACCGAGTCTGGTCGTCCGAACCGAACTGGCCGTGGGCTCTTCCACTACGCTGGCGGCCTTCGCCCAATGTCGCATCGACGCAACCATATTCTTGCCTACGCCGAACCTCGCTATGGCGCTATCGCCCCAACAGGCTTCCCGGTTTTCGGGTTGGTCCTCGGTCTCTGAAACCCTGTCGAACGCCTTCTTCAGCCACCCGTAGCGGAGAGGGAAGGTCTCATGGCCAGAAAGCTGCGGCCTGTAGCCTTCCTGAAAAAGTGGTCCACGCACCAATCGTCCCTCTGCCACTGGATGCTGGCTCCAGCAACTCGATTGTACCCGACGACATATGCTACGGTCAACGAAGGCTGGAGGCTATTACTAGAGACTAGGCACCACCTGAGTCTCGATCTTGCAGGGGCGGACCTACTTAACCTGTTGAAATAAAATGAGAATCGGCGAAACGATCTATCTCGATCATCAGGCGACGACGCCCTTGGACCAGCGTGTCTTGGCCGAAATGACCCCCTATCATTGTGAGTCGTTCGGGAATCCCCACTCAACGGATCACAGTCTCGGCTGGGAGTCTGCGCGTGCCGTTGAAGGAGCCGCTGCGCGAGTCGCGCGATTGATCGGAGCGGACAGTGACGAGATTATCTTCACCTCGGGCGCGACGGAATCTAACAACATGGCCTTGCTGGGGCTCGGGCGCAGGGCAGTCGGGGGGCGTCGCCGTATCTTGATCAGCGCCATTGAGCACAAATGCGTTCTCGAATCGGCTCGCGTGCTAGTCGAACAATACGACTTCACCGTCGAGCAGATTCCGGTGGACCGACGAGGCTCCGTCGAACTTGCCGCGCTTGACGACATGTTAGGCGAAGATGTTCTCGCCGTGTCAGTCATGGCTGCAAACAACGAAGTGGGGACGATTCAGGATGTTGCGAAGATAGCCGAGCATGTTCACTGCCACGGGGTCGTCTTTCACTGTGATGCGGCGCAAGCGCCACTCGACGAGTCGATAGCCTCGCTTGCGACTCATGCGGACATCTTGAGCCTGTCCGGACACAAGATGCATGGTCCGAAAGGGGTCGGGGTTATTTTCATCGCGCGCGCATTGCAGGATCGTATCGAACCGTTGACTTACGGCGGCGGTCAGCAAAACGGTCTGCGCTCAGGTACTCTTCCCGTGCCGCTCTGCGTTGGTATGGGGGCAGCCGCCGAATTGCTCATCGGAGAGAAAGCCCAACAGGAGCGAGTTGAGTTGCGCCGGCGCCGCGACACCTTCGTAAATCGTCTGAAAGAAACGAGTTGGCCGATTTCGCTGATTGGTCCCGGAGGCGAGGCACGGCATCCGTCAAATGCGAGCATCTGCTTCCATGGATTCTCAGCGCACGCGATACTTGGGGCGCTTCAACCGAATCTTGCGGCTTCCACCGGTTCGGCCTGCACATCGGGTGTTCCGGAGCCATCGCATGTATTGCGGGCAATCGGCCTTAGTAGTGATGAAGCTGAATCGGTTCTTCGTTTTAGCCTTGGCTTCGGCACAACCGATGAAGATATTGAACAGGCAGTGCGGTTGATCGAGAACGCACTCTCCAGACTGTCGGACACCAACTTGTATTCCTAGCTTTCCGTCAATGACAACATTTTAGATACAATGTGTTTCAACGTGAAGGCCGAATGGCTCGGGCCGATCTTGTGAAGCAAAGCAGAAGGAACCAAGAACAACCACATTGTGCGCCTGCCGGATGCGGAACGCAAGACCTGTCAGAAATCCATTGAGAAACTCAAGGGCAGTCGTCATATTCACAGAGCCCTTGGGCTGCTGCGAGCGCACAGTCGGGAACGAGCGGAAACGCTGCGTGCTGGAGGGCTGGAGCGAGGGAGTGCAGGCAGTGGCCTTACTACTGCCAGACGGATCCGGGAGAGGCTGCAAGGGGGTTAGAGGGGCCAGCGTTCGACCTGCTGGCTGCCGTGAAGCCTCTATGCCGCGCCGGTGCCTGGGACATGCAGGTCGTGGATGTGCCCTGCGCAAGACCTTTGATGCCATCCGACTAGTGTTCGGTCAATGGCAACATTTCCTGTACAATGTGTTCCAAAGTGAGGGCCCCTTGGCCCGAGCCGTCTTGCCACAGCAAGGGAGAGGGAACCATGAAGAAGTACATTGTGCGCCTGTCGGAGGCGGAACGCAAGACCTGTGAGGAGGTCGTCAAGAAACTCAAGGGCAGCAGCCAGAAAGCGCGCCGGGCGCGCATTCTGCTGAAGGTCGATGCGGACGGGCCGGACTGGTGCGACCAGCAGGTCGCGCCGACCGGCTTCGGCCAATGGTCCCTGCGCCTGCTAGCCCGCGAGGCGGTCGAGCTCGGCATCTGTGACACGATCAGCCACGAGACCGTCAATCAGACACTGAAAAAAACGGTATGGTGGGGCGCTACCTGCAGTACTGGGTGATTCCGCCGAAGGTGGACGGGGAGTATGTGGCCGCCATGGAAGACGTTCTGTCCACATACGAAAGGCCTTACGACGAGCAGCGACCGGTGGTCTGCAGGGACGAACAGCCGATCCGGATGGTGCAGGTGCAGGAGACCCGCGAGCCACTGCCCGCCACCACGAAGCATCCGCGCCGGGTGGACTACGAGTATCGGCGGGCGGGCATGGCTTCGGCGTTCGGGGTTCTGCGAACCGCTGGTGGGTTGGCGGACGGTGACGGTGCGGGAGCGGCGCACCAAGCTGGACTGGGCCGAGGAGGTGGCGGCCCTGCTGGAGAGCCGCCATGCGAACGGCGAGAAGGTCACTTTGGTGCTGGACCATCCCGACACGCACACGCGGGGAGCGCTGTACGAGGCTTTCGAGGCGGAGCGGGCGCGGGGGTTGAGGCAGCGCATCGAGTTCCAGTACACGCCGCAGCACGGCAGTTGGCTGAAGGTGGCGGAGTGTGAGTTGAGTTGCCTGACACGGCACTAGCCCAACGGCACCTGCTTCAGCAGGCCTCCGGAAAGGGGCGGCAGTTGCGACCGGAGACTCTCGACTACGCCAAGTACGTGATTGTCTTGTTCTGCATCCGGCAGGCGCACAATGTGGCTGTTCTTGGTTTCCTCTCTCTTTCTGTGGAAAGACTGCCCGGGCCACAATGCCTCACATTTGAACACATTGTACCAAAAATCTCGTTCTTGACAGAACACTAGTCGAACGATTCTACTACAATGATCCAATATGAAGATACACTACTACAAAATCGAGCTTGAGCGAAGTTCCCTCACTGTATCAGATTTGCTCGCTAGGCTTTGCGACATGCCACGATCTCATCGGGAACGGCAGATCCAGGACAAGGATGTGTTTCTAGAGCAGTGTTCGTCGACGAACGGGCTGTGGGAATTGGAATTCACTCAGCGACGTACCAAGAATGGACCCGGCCATTCCGCAAGAGGAGAGCTAACGACCGACTTCAGCCTCGCCGAAGGGGCGGGCTTCGGAGAGCAAGCGGCTGCGATTTGGTCGCCGAGTGGATTCTTGGCCGTGCAATACAATCACCATGGCGTAAGGCCTTCCGGTATACGAGCTTACCTAGAGGGATTCTTGCGCGACCACACCCACTTCACGTACCCTGCACCCATTGTGGTTCTCCGCCCCGTCCTAGACCAGGAAGTCAATGCAAGGCTACTCCGAAGCCAGCATCAATTGCGCCTTGAGTGCGCGGTTTCTGTCGATAGACTCACCGAGAATCTGCCAGCAGAGAATATCCCGCTTGGAGCAGCTATGCGACTGCACAACCAGACATCCGCCGGTAGAGTAGAGATCGCGGTGTCCTATGGAGCGGGCAAGCGGGGCGGATCTCTGTGCAACATCAAGGAGATAGCGGACTCACTACTTGGTTTCACGCCATGCCTGTTGAAGCTCAGAGTTGCCATCAAGGAGGATCTCGACACCGCGACTGAGGTCCTTGACCTGCTTGAGCACAGGGAAACGGCTATAGTGCCCGACAGAGAACTGGAAGCAACGTTAGGGAGAAGATACACGTACAAGAGTCGTATTCACGCGATCCGGATCCGTTTCGAGCCGTGGCTCTCGCAACGATCTCGGTTTTCCGCCGGAGGTCCGGCATGATGTCGCTCTGGTTAGAAAAGCAGTACCCGTTCCTTGTTGCCGGGTGCGTCGGAGGAGCGATCTTGTGGCTAGATCTGGACATGGAGCCGAACGCCCCGCAACTGCTTGCCGCCACCGTGACCTTCGGCGCCGTGGTCTCAGGCTTCGTCGGCACTTCGCTCGCGATCCTCACGAGCCTCGACACACCGATCATGCGGAGAATCCGGGCAACCGAGTACCGGGGGATCCTGAAGAGTTACTTGGGCTGGGCTCTCTGCGCAGGAATCGTCTTGTCGCTGACGGGCATCTTTGGGTTGTTTGTGGACGCCTCCCGTGTGCCGCTGTTCGTCTCGACATGGTCCCTAGTCCTAGCCTTCTGCGTTTGCTGTCTTTGGCGTCTAGGTAGGACGATGCTAGAGGTCTTTAGCGATCGTGAGAATGTGGTGCGGCGCGAGTGACAACTTGAGCCGCCAACTGAGGCAGGTTGGACTTCCGTAGGGGCCGGATCCCATTCCGTAGAGGGCCAACGCAGACTTGAGCCCGCCGTTAGGTGCCTTCGGGCTGGCGCGGCCCGTCGAGGCAGTCGGACCTCTAGGCCCGTAGTCGCGCGGCCGCCCCGGCATTCGCACAAGTCCCCATCCCGGCCCACCCTCGATCACCGACTGCCCGCAAGGGCGAAGGGACCCCCTCGGGGGCTCGCGGGACCGACGGCATAACCATGATAAGAAGAAAAATAGATATTATTTTCTCTTTTTGCTTGACATGTGTTCTATTCATAGATACTCTGATCTGTAGATGAGTTCCCCGGCGGCTCGGTTCGATGGGCACGAAGCTCCCAACCACCACACCAACGGCTCCGATCGGCCCACTCCCCGACCGCCGCGGAACTCGCACCATCCCGCTCCCCACACGGAAAGGACGCCGCTTCATGCCCTCTCGACTCCACTCGCACGCCGTCCGGCTGCTCGTCGCCGTGGCGGTGCTGCCCCAGGCGCTCCTCGCCCAGACCGGCGGGAGTCCCTGGCTGCAGGCCGTCACCGTGCTCCAGACCGCCTTCACCGGTCCGATCGCCCGCGGACTGAGCCTGATCGCCATCGTCATCGGCGGACTGATGTTCGCCTTCGGCGAGGGCGGCAGCAAACGGGCCCTGGCCAGTCTGATCTTCGGTGTCGGCATGGCCATCGGCGCCGTCAACTTCATGAACTGGCTGTTCCCGTGAGCCGGTCCTCTTCCGGTGCGGAGCGGCACGCCGCCTACCCGGCCCTGAGCCGGCCGCTGACGCTTCTGGGCTGCGAGCGGCGCCTGTTCCTGGGAGCGGCCTGCGTCGGTGCGGCCGCATTCTCCTCGTTCAACGCTCCGCTGGCCGGCGTCGTGCTGTTCGCCAGTGGCTACGGTGCCGGGTTGCTGGTGACCCGCCACGATCCCTGCCTGCCCGCCGTCCTGCTGCGCTCGGCCGCCTGCAGTCGCCGTTACGATCCGGTCCTGCGGGTGGAGGGTCCGGCACCGATCGAGGTGCGGCTGGAGGTGTCGTCATGACGGCCGCCGACACCGCACCGCTGCACGCGCAACTGCCCTGGATGGGCTTCGCGACCGAGAGCGTGATCCTCACCCGGCACGGCGAGCTCCTCGCGGGAGCACGACTGCAGGGGGCTCCGTTCGAGTGCCGTTCCGCCTCCGATGTGGGTTACACCGCCCTGCGCTGGACGCGGGCACTGAAGAGTCTGGAGCCCGGCTGGCGGATTCGCTGGCAGGTGCGCAAGCGCCGTCTGGCGGACCTGCCGCAGCGGGCCTCGACGGATCCGGTGGCGGCCCGGGCGGCGGAGGCCCGGAGGCGCCACCTGCTGGCCCGGGGTCTCCATGCGATCGAGGGGAGCGTGTACTGGCTGTGGGACCCGCGCCTGTCGCCGGCTGCTCCTGTGCGGGTTCGTGGTGGACGCGGGCGGGATCTGCTGGCAAGAGCCGTCCGGTGGCTGTCCCCGGAGCGCACGCGCACCGTGCTCGCGTCCGAGTTGGCCACGGCCTGCGGGAGGTTCGACAGTGGCGTGCGGGCGTTCTGCGGACTGGTCGGCGACGTGACGCCCCTCGAGCCCCTGCGGGGCGAGGACCTGTTCCGGGAACTCGCGTTCAGCGTCAATGCGCGGCAGGCGGCGCTGGACGGTCGCGGATTCGCCGCCGACGGACTTGATCTCCAGCTCGCGCTGAGCGATCTGGAAGCCTACCGCGACCACCTGCGGGTCGATGCCGAACGGGTGGAGACCTACGCCCTGGTGGATCCGCCGCCCGCGACGAGGGCGCACCTGTTCGGCGGCATCCTCGACCTGGCTGCCGATCTGGATGTGGTGGCGGAATGGAAACGCGACGATCCGGCCGTGGCCAGCCGGCGGATCCGTTCCGCGCGGCGGCACTATCACCAGAAGCGGTACAGCATGCTGGCGCACGCCTCCGCGGGCGAAGCGACGCCCCAGGCCGCCGGAGCGCTGGAGGACAGGGCGGCGGAAGCGGAGTCCGACCAGTTGGGAGAGGCGTTGCGGGAACTGGAAGTGGAGGGCGTCCCGTTCGGCGAGTACGCGCTGACCGTGGCCCTGCGCGGGGCGAGTGCGGCGGACCTGGAAGCGGTCCGTCCCGAACTCCTGCGGGTGGCGGCGGCCACGGACGCCCGACTGCACCACGAGACGTACAACGGGCTGAATGCGTGGTTCGCCATGGCCCCGGGCAATCACCGGCGCCAGCTCCGGTCCAGCTACCTGTCGGCCGCCGTGGTCGCCGACCTTGCGCCCCTGTGGGCCGTGTCCGAAGGCAGCATCCGGGACGAACACCTCGGTGACGAGCATCTGGCCGTCTTCGAGACCGGTCGAAGGACGCCGTTCCACTACGCGGCCCACGCGGGCGACATCGCCCACACGCTGGTGCTGGGCGCGACGGGTTCCGGCAAGAGTTTCCTGCTCAATTTCCTGCTCGCCCACGCCCGCAAGTACGATCCGCGGGTGTGCATCCTGGATCTCGGCGGTTCCTATCGCCATCTGACCGAACTGGTGGGCGGTGCCTGTCTCGAACTGCTGCCCGGCGAGGGGGACCGGGCCTGTCGGCTCAATCCGTTCCGTGCGCTGGAGCCGACGCCGGACAATCTCCAGTTCCTGGAATCGTTCGTACGCATGCTGCTGGATACCGAGGGGGTGGACTGCGATGCGCGCGACCGCGCCGAACTGCGGTCGCAGGTCCGGGCGCTGTACGAACTCGAACCCCGGTCGCGGACCCTTTCGTCGCTGCAGGGGCTGCTGCCGGTGCGCCTGAGCACTGCGCTCGAGGCGTGGACCGGGGAGGGACTGCGGGGCTGGGTGTTCGACAACGCCGACGACACGCTGACGCTGGCCGACTGGCAGGTGCTGGATCTGGCCGGTGCCGCCGGCAAGCCGGAACTCGCCCGGGCGCTGCTGTACTACCTGCTGCACCGGCTCGGTCGCGCCATCACCGCACCCGAGGAGTTGCAGCGCTGGAAGCTGCTGGTGGTGGACGAGGCGTGGCGGTTCCTGGCCGATCCCGCGATCGGCAGCTACCTGGTCGAGGGGCTCAAGACCTGGCGGAAGTCCAATGCGGGTGTGATCCTCGCCACGCAGTCGCCGGGCGACGCGGCCCGCCAGGCCGGTCTGTGCCGGACGGTGGCCGAGAGTTGCCTGACCCGCATCTTCCTGGCCAATCCGGAACTGGACGTCAACGAGTACACGGAGGCCTTCGGACTGCGTCCCGCGGAAGCGGAGGCCGTCCGCATGCTGGTGCCCAAGCGCCAACTGCTGCTGCACCGTCCCGGCGAGGCGCATCTGCTGGAGTTGACCGTCGACCGGCGCAGCTACTGGCTCTACACCACCAATCCCGTCGAGGCCGCCCGGCGCCGGGACGCGATCCGCGCGCTCGGGTTCGAGCGCGGTCTCGACTCCCTGCTGGAGGAATGAAATCGTGAAACACATCCCATCGCATGCCGCCCTGCTGCTGGTGCTGGCCGCCCTGTCCGGACCCGCCCGGATGGACGGTCGTGAGGTCGAGGCCGGGCCGGACGAAGTGATCGAAGTGAAGGCCCGGGTGCGGTACGCGACCGCCGTGGTCCTGCCGGAGGGGGAGCGGATCCTGGACTGGGTCTGCGGGGATCCCGAGTACTGGAGCGTGCAGGGCGCGGCCAATCTGGCCTTCGTCAAGCCGGCCGCCACCGGCATCCGCACGAACGTGACGCTGGTCACCGACCAGGGCCGCGTCTACACGCTGCTGTTCCGCGAACTGGATGACGAGGCGGGGGAACCGGACCTGAAGCTGTTCCTGCGTCCCGCCGGGTCCGGCGCTCCGGACGCACCGGAAATCGAGCCGCTGCGGTTCGAGGCGCGGGGAGCCGCCGCGCGTCTCGAGGCCGAGGTGGCGGCCGCCCACGAGGCGGCCCGCCAGGCCCGGGAACAGGCCCGACGGGACATTGCGACCGCGACCGAGAGCTTTCGGGCGTCGTATCCGTCCACGCTGCGATTCGACTACATCCTGGAGCCCGGGGCCGCCTCGGGTCCGTTCCGGGTGGCGGCCATGTGGCGGGACGAGCGCTTCACGTATGTGAGGGCGGACCCCGAGGAGCTGCCGGTCCTGTACGAGCGGCGGGACGGGAAGCCCTCGCTGGTGCCCTACGACTTCGCCGACGGGCTGTACGTGACGCGTCGTCCGCTGGCGGACGGGTGGCTGCAGATCGGGAAGCGTCGGCTGCGCTTCCGGCGGGTGAAGGACTGAACCGATGGCGGGCATGAAGCACATTCTCGACCGGGTTCCCCGACCGCCCGGAGCCATCCCGGCCCGGGCGCAGACCTGGCTGCTCGTGGGCCTGACCGCGGTGATGGCGGTCGTCTTCGTCACCTTCCCTGGACAGGCGGACGGCCCTGGCCGCCAGCCGGCCACCGAACCGGGCCCGGGAGGGTCCGGTCCGGCGTCCGGGGTGGGCGTGGCCGCCGTCGACGGCGCTGCCGACCGGATCCGGGAGGAGTCGATCCGCAGGGCCGAGCAGAGGATGCGGGTCGAACTCGGTGTCCCCGAACCGCGCCCGGACGGCCTGCCCCATGCGCCCGGGCGGGTTCCCGCCATGACCGGCTCCCACTCCACGGCGGTTGCTGCCGGCGGACCTGACACCGACGGACAGATCGAGCAGGAGGAGCGGATGCGACGCTATCGGTCGCTGCGGGTGCCGCCGCTGGTGCAGAGCGTGCGGACCGAAGGGATGTATGGGTCCGTCGAGGCTGACGGTTCCGTGCCGCGTCCCGGTGCGGACACCCCCACGGAGGCGGAGACGCCGGCTGCCGGGCCCGTCGACCCGCAGGATCCGCCGGCAGCGATCAAGTCGTCCGTCGCGTCGGAGCCGCAGCAGGCACCCGCACCGATGTACATCCTGCGCGAGGGGGAGTTCCTCGAGGCGGTCCTGACGAACCGCCTCGCCGGGGACTTCGTGGGGCCGGTCAACGCGATGGTGGCCGCTGCCGTGCACGACCGGTCCCGGCAGCGCGTGCTCATCCCCCGGGGCACGCGCGCCCTGGGGCAGGCGAGTCCGGTGCAGGACTGGGGTCAGTCCCGCCTCGCCGTGACCTTCCATCGTCTGGTCCTGCCGGACGGGACGGCGCTGGATCTGGCGGACGGCATCGGCCTCAACCAGATCGGGGAGACCGGACTGCGGGATCGTGTGAACCGGCACTACCTCTCGACGCTGGCCGCTGCCGGTGCGGTCGGGGCCCTCGCCGGACTGTCGCAGTCCGCCGGTCCGGAGGCGGCGTTCGCCTCGCGGCTCGGTTCCGCCCGACTGGCGGTCGGGACGGGCCTGTCCCGGGCGACCGAGCGCATGCTGGAGCGTTATCTCAACCGTCTGCCGCAGGTGACCATCCGGGAGGGTCACCGCATCCGCATCCACCTGACCCGCGACCTGACACTGCCCGCGTACGCCGGTGTCGGCGACCCCGAGAGAGGAGACACCCCATGACCCGGAAGATCATCCTTCCCGTCACGCTCGCCCTTGTGCTGGCGGCCCCGGCGCAGCCCTTCTGGGCCGCCTTCTTCTCCGGCATCGGCCGGGCCGTGGGTTCCGCCTTCGGCCTGCCGGGCGGAGGACTGGGCGTCACCGGCCTGATGCCGGTCACCATCCGCGAGGCCCCACCGGTCGTGCAGGCCGCACAGGAGCGGCTCCGGGAACTGCAGGACCTGCGGTCGGTTGCCAGCGATACCCTCGACCACTATGCCGGTCGGGCCGGCACGCTGCGCGAACTGGGCTCGCTCGCCCGGTTCCGGGCGAGTGCCCCCGACTGGTTGCGGAGTTCTTCGGCCGACCGCTACGGTACCAGCGGTGGCTGGACCGAGGTTCTCAACGGGCAGTCGGGCGGCACCGGTGCCGTGGTGGCGTACGGACGCGCGGCCGCACCGGTACCGGACTGGAATGCCGCGCTGGCCGCGCTCCCCCCGACACTGCAGGAGTCCGTGCGCCAGGAACATGCGACGGTCGAACTCGCCGATGCGGCGGCCGTGCGCTCCATGACGGTGCTGGGGGAAGGGCGGCGGCTGGCCCCGCAGCGCCGCCAGGCACATGACGAACTCGAGCGGGCGGTGCTGGATCCCGGCCACGGAGCGCAGGCCGTTCCGGCGCTGCTGGGGAAGGTCGCGGTCGGGCAGGTGCGGCAGATCCGGGGGACCGAGCAGACCAACCAGCTGCTCGACGCCCTGCTGGAAGCCGAACTCGCCAGCCACAAGCAGGACCGCGACCGGCTCGCGCGCTCCATGAGTGCGGCGTCCGCGGTCACCGCCATGGTCGCGGTCCGGTCGGCGCCGGCATGGCGGATGCCCTGAGCGCACAAGGACGTTCCACGATGCAGATCCTGCCAACCCCCGCGCCGGTCCCGCCGACCGACCCCACCGCGTTCCCCCTGCTGTGGGCGTTTGCCGCCATCGACCAGTCGATCCGCGACCTCGCCCCCCTGTTCGTCGGCGAAGGCCTGCAGCTGTTTCGCGCTCTCGCCGCCCTCACGATCGCCTGGTTCGGCATCCGCACGGCCCTCGACGGTGCCGGCATCCCGTGGTCGCGGTTCATGCCGCTGGTGCTCTCGATGGGGTTCAGTCTGGCCATGCTCCGCTTCTACGTGCAGGACGTGCCCGGTCTCGGTCTGCCGTTCGCGACCCTGCCCATCCGGGCGGCCGACTTCTATGCCCGCCAGATCGACGGCTGGATCACGTGGAACTTCGCGCAGTCGTTCCATGCCGGCTGGCAGGAACTGACCGCCGGGAGCTTCTTCGATTTCATGATGGGGGCCGGTTCGCTGATCTGGACCTTCGTGATCCTGCTGTTCAACACCGCCTGCACCGCCCTGCTGATCGCGTCCATCGCTGCCGGTCGTGTCGCGGCCGGGGCCTGCGTGGTGCTGGGGCCGCTGTTCATCCCCTGGCTGTTCGTGCCGAAGATGGACTTCCTGTTCTGGGGCTGGTTCCGCTCCTACCTGCAGTTCTCGTTCCACACCGCCGTGGGCTGGACCTTCCTGGCCCTGTGCACCTTCATGCTCGACGGTATCTGGCGCTCGGTCCCGCCCGGACTGAGTGCCCAGGTCACGTGGTTCTTCTACTCCGCCTGCGTCCTGCTCGTGGCCGTGCTGGCCATGGGCAAGGTCCATGCCCTGACCCATGCCATCTTCCACGGTGGCGGCAGCTTCGTCAGCGGAGCCGGCTCCCTGGTCGGCTCCGCCGTGCGGCGGAGCGTCGCCTGAGGATTGTCTCCATGCAGTTGTCACAGGCCTATCCGGCTATCTGGGCGAGTCTGCTCGCCACCAATCGCTACCTCAAGATCGCGCTGGGAGCGCTCTCGCTCGTCTGCGTGGGCCTGCTGCTGCTCTGCTGGCGCACGTTCGACCGCTTCGAGCATCTCGCGCCGCTGGTGATCCGCATCGATGAGGTCGGTCGGGCCGAGGCGGTGGACTACGCCGTCGCCGCCTACCGGCCGGATGTGACCCAGCCCGAGGTCAAGTATTTCCTGCGGCGTTTCCTGATCCTGCATCGGGAGCGGCGGCGGGGAGCGGCCCTGGAGGCCTGGAAGAACTCGCTGCTGTTCCTGGAGACGGCATTGGCCCGCCGGGCGCTGGAGGGGCAGGAGGAGAGTGGCGAACTGGCCCGGTTCCTGGGTGGCGAGGGCCCGGTGATCGAAGTCGGGATCGACGCCGTGCAGGTGCAGCCGTCGCGGGAGGAACCCTACCGGGCCCGGGTGGACTTCACCGAGGTCCTGCACGACGGTGCGGGGCGGACCGCGTCGCGCCGGCGCTGGACCTCCGAATTCGAGTTCCGTTTCCTGCCGCACCCGCCGCGGGAGCTGCTGGCCGTCAATCCGCTCGGACTGGTGATCACGTACTTCCGCAGCGACCGGATCGCGGACTGAACCATGGCCCGGATCGCGTTCGGACTCACCCTCCCGATCGGCGGAGCCGTGTTCTGGCTGGCGCTGGACGAATTCCGGTACCTGGCCCCGTACCGGGACCGGCTGGTGGCGCAGTACGGGGCGGTCATCGCGACGTACACGGCCGTGCTGGCGTTCGACACGTTCGTGCTCGTGTACTGGTTCTGTCGGCGTCTGGGTCTGGGCGACGCCGGGCGCAAGCTGCGGCGTCTGGAGGGCGAGGTCCGGGCGGGCGCGACATTCGACAGCGAACTGGCCGCCCGGCTGCGGGAGCAGGAGGAGGGCAACGCATGAGACAGGGACCCGCTGGCGGACTGCCGGACCGGGATGTCGCACCCGCCGGCGACCGGCGGAGTCGGTCCACGCCGGACCCCTCGACCCGCAGGACACAGGAGAGGGTGGACGCTCACCCGTCGGAGCGCGACCCCGGGGAGGGCAACGCGCGGGACACGGCGGTCGAAGTGCTGTGCGAGACCGGACCCGGTCGTGTGGAACGGGCCGGTCGGGGCGCGGCGCAGTGGGGCCGCCATCGCATCGCGGCCGACGGCATCGCGGCCCTGCGGGCGGTGGGCATGTTCGGAACGGTCGAGCGGGCCGATCTCAGTGACCGTTTCGTGTCCGCCCGCCGGGCCCGCCACGTGCTCTCCGGTCTTGTCGATGCGGGTCTTGTGCAGGTCCGACGCCTGCGGCGGGGACCTCGCGTGGTGGAGGCCGTATCCCTGACCCGGCGGGGTAAGCGTGTCCTGGAGCGACTGGTCGATCCCCGCGATCCCGGCGATCCGGAGGCCCAGGTGTACCGTGCTGCAGCGGTCCGCCCGGCACAGGTCCTGCATGACACGGCGGTCTACCGCGCGGCCCGCAGGGAATGGCAGCGGATCGAGGCGCGTGGCGGTCGGGTGCACAGGATTCGCAACGATGCCGACCTGCAGCGGCTGGTCGACCGCAAGGCGCGACAGTTGCGGGCCGCCGGGGTTAGCGCGGACCGCTCGCGCTCCGAGGCGGCCGCCGCGCTCGGCTTGCGTCTCGCGGATGGCCGGCTGACGCTGCCCGATGTGCGGATCGAATACCGACAGCCCCGGCCGGGGGACGGATCCGGCGCGAGCGGTTTCGTCGATGTGGAAGTCGCGACCCGGGACTACCGGGAGCGGACGCTGGCCGCCAAGGTGGAAGCCGGGTTCCGGATCCATGTCATGGACGCCCACGGACATCTGCGCGAATGACCGTGCCGTTGCACGCCGGAAGCGGATCGGAGCCCGCAGCGGGAGCCGCCCATGCGGGGCTGTGGCAGGTCCTGCAGCAGCGGGCGGCGGGACTGGCGCACGCCGGGTACCGCACCGACGACGCCCGGTTCCTGGTCGCTGCGGCCCTCACCGGAGGGTACTTCGTGCGCCGGCAGTACCGCATGTTCACGGGGTGCCGGGCGGGATCCCGCGAGACCGGGATGCTCCGGCGGGCGACGGTCAACGGACACGTGGTCGCGGCGGTCGGGAAGAGTCTGTACCGGATCGTGCCGGCCCCTCTCCGCCGTGCGGTCGGCGACGACACGGTCATTCCGGTGCCGGGCCGGGCCTGGCGCGCCGTCCGGCAGGCGCTGATCACCCTCGACTACCTGCTGGCGGCCGGTCTTCCCGGGGACTGGCTGCTGGCGGAGTCCGACAAGACGCGCCACTTCTCTTCGCTGGACATTCCCGCCGAACGGTTTCCGGTGGCGGCGCGGAGCCGGAAAGGGCAACCCCGCCCGTTTCCGGAGGCCTTCCCGCTGCACGTGATCCGGGGCGAACGCCCGCTCGTCTCCTTCTGCCATGCCCCGTCCGGGACCGGCACCACCGGTCTCCTCCGGCACCTTGCCCGGCATGCGGCGCTGGCTTGCGAACTCCGCCGGCGGTCGATCGACTGCGAGTGGGTGATGCTGGCCGACAGTCCCGGCCAGTTCCCGCGGATCCGGGCGGCGTGGCGGCGCTGGCGGGAGGGTCGGCTGCGGGACTGGAACGAGCGCGAGTACTTCGCGCTGCGGCGGGCCGTGGAGCGGCGCCGCTGGGCCGATCTGTCCGGCGCGGCCGTGGACCGCTATGCGGATCTGCGCGCCCGGCATGCCGGTCCGGGTCCCGAGAGGCGGTATGCCCGATGGATCGAGGACGGTTGTCCCTCCCGCGAGCCGGGAGCGGATTTCGCGAGCGTATGCGGGTATCGGGAGTTCCTGCTGGACCACGACTATTCGATCGCCGAACGGGTCGAACGATGAGGGCGTGCTCGCCGGCGGGATAGTGCTGCGGTTCGCCCTGTTTCCCGACCGGAATGGCGCCGATATGGAAGAAAAGACGAATAATATGGCTAATTCATTGACATTCAATCCGTATATGGATACCATGATCTACAGATGGAGGGTCCGGTGTCGGCCGAGCGGGTTGCCCCGCGCGGCGGACCGACCTCCGCCGGAAGAGACCCCTTGATGTCCCTGTCGCACGAACCGTCGTTCCGCCTCATCGCCCCGTTCCTCAAGCCGGTGATGGGGTTGCTGGAGGACGATGCGGTCTCGGAGGTGATGATCAATCCGGACGCGGTGCATGTCGAGCGGGAGGGCCGCCTGGCAACCCTGCCCGGGCCCCCGCCCGATCCGGTGCAGATCCGGCGCGCCGCCGTGGCGATCGCCCGCAGTCAGGGGGACGAGATCGGGGAGGAGCGTCCGCTGCTGGATGCCCGTCTGCCGGATGGCTCGCGCATCGCCGTGGCCCTGCCGCCCTGCAGCTTCGGCGGTCCCGTGCTCACCATCCGCAAGTTCGCCCGCCGCCGGCTGTCGCTGGCCGATCTGGAGCGGTCCCGCAGTCTGCCGCCGGGAGCCCGGCAAGCGCTCGAGGAGGCGGTGGCCGCGCGGCGCAACCTGCTGGTCAGTGGCGGTACGGGTACGGGCAAGACCACGCTGCTGGCCGCCATCGCCACGCTGATCCCGGCCGACGAGCGCGTGATCGTGATCGAGGACACCGTCGAACTGCCGCTGACGCATCCGAATCTGGTGCGGCTGGCGGCCCGGCGGGCCACCGACCATGCGCCCGAGGTGGCGGTGCGGGAACTGTTGCGGGCCGCCCTGCGCCACCGCCCGGACCGGATCGTGCTGGGCGAGGTGCGGGGTGGCGAGGCCTGGGACCTGCTGCAGGCCCTCAATACCGGTCACGACGGATCGCTCTCGACGCTGCACGCGAGTTCGGCCTACAACGCGCTGAAGCGCTGCGCCTCGTGCGTGCTGCAGTCCGGCGTCGGCCTGCCGTACGTGGCCGTGCAGGACCTGCTCGGTGACGTGATCGACCGGGTCGTCCACATCGAGCGGCGGGGTGGTCGCCGGCAGGTCACCGAAGTGCTGGCCGTGGAGCGCTTCGATGCGGCGTCGCAGCGCTGGGACTGCCGCTCGCTGCTGGTCCCGGCGGCGGAGGCCGCCCGGGCCGGGGAGGATTCGGAATGCGACCCATCGACACCATCGTGACCGCTCCGGGCGGTCGTTCTGCCGGATTGCGGCGCGTGCGGAGTCCCGCCGAGGTGGGACGCGCCCTCAATGCGGGCGTCATCGTCGAGACCGATCCTGCAACGGCCCGGGCCTGCGGGGCCTGGTTCGACGATCCGGTGGACGCCGAAGAGGCGTTCGAGGCGGCCGAGGACCCGGCGGTCTTCGGCGCGGAGGAAGGGACGGACCGTGCCCCGGCGTGATGCGCGGGCGGTGGCCGACGACTACTTCCGGCGGGTGGCGGACGAGTTGATCCGGCAGATCCGGGACGGGACGGCGCCCTGGACGGAGGCCTGGAAGCCGGGGGAGCGGGGATTGCCCTGCAACGTGAAGACGGGCCGACAGTACCGGGGCGGCAACTCCGTCTGGCTGGCGAGCAATGCGCGCAGTCGCGGCTTCGCGGACGAGCGCTGGGGCACCTTCCGACAGGTCCGGGACCTGGGCGGTCACGTGCGGCGCGGCGAGAAGGGCTGCCCGATCCTGTACTGGCACTGCGAGGAGAAACGGCTCGCCCGCGACTCCCGGGGCCACCCCGTGCTCGGCGAGCGGGGCGAGGCGGTCTACGAGACCCGGACACTGCCGTCGCCGCGGGTGTACCGCTACACCGTCTTCAATGCCGAGCAGTGCAACGGACTGCCGGCCCGGACGCCGCCCGCCCGTCCGGGCTGGGAGGCCCATGCGGGCGCCGAACGGGTGTTCCGGGAGGCCGGTGCGGTGGTGGAGCACTCGGCCGCGAACCGGGCGTACTACGATCTCGGCCGGGACCGCATCGTGCTGCCGCTGCGGCAGCAGTTCGACAACGGTCCGGGCTACTACCAGACGGCGCTGCACGATCTGGGGCACTGGACCGGGCATCCGGACCGGCTGAACCGAGCGACCCTGATCCGGGGCATGGAATACGGAGAGCTCTCGCAGGAGTATGCGCGGGAGGAACTGCGGGCGGAGATCAGTTCGCTGATCACGGGGAACCGGATCGGTCTGGGGCACGATCCGAGCCGGCATGCGGCCTATGTGGATTCCTGGGTGAAGGCCCTGCACGATGATCCGCGGGAGATCTACCGGGCCTCGAAGGACGCGCAGGAGATGAGTGACTACGTGCTGGGCCGGGAGCAGGAGCGGGTCGAGGGGAGTGAGCAGCGTGGTGTGGCGCCGGAACGGGTGGATCCCGGGGCGGGGACGATCCGCCCGGCGGAGGCGGACCGTCCGTTGCGGGAGGCCCCGTTGCGCCCGGCGGTGAGCATCCCGTCGCCGGAACGGCACCGCCAGCGCGACCGCAGTGTCGTACTCGAACGGTAGGGATTGAGGAACGAATCGGTTCAGGCTTCCGCACATGGAGTCGATCGGAGTGTCACGAATGAGCGGAAGATGCTGGGGTTGCCACAGGCTGCCGGTTCTAGTTCAGTAGACGGGAGTTTGTAAATCAAGTGCAAGTTTGCTCAAGGATCCCAGAAGGATTTTCATTAATGCTATTTTTCGGCATAGTTATCGATTGCCTCAATAACTTTGCCAAGGTGGTCTAATTTCTTCGCTCGTTGAAGATAATCTGAATAAGATTTATATGCACTTTCTAACAAATCGTCGTAATTTACATATCGGGCATTTTGTGCCGCCAATACCTTCTCGACCGTTTCCTTACCGCGAGGATTATTCCATTCTTGTGGTTCTTTACCCAACAAGCATATGAACTCAATCGGATCATTTTGTCTATTGATTTTCTCTAGAATCTTCAGTAATCCGCTACGGTATTTCTCGATTTGTTTACCTAAGTCGTAGACGGATAAAGATACATCCGGACGCTTCAATTCGATGATGACATGCTTGCCTGCTGTCTTCCTGTAGCCTATGTCTATCCGTGCTTTCCTTTGCTCCCTCGACAGCGTTCCTGACACAGTCCTGAACAGAGATTCCACACGCTTTTCCATCACCTCCGATGCATCTACTCTCTCCCAGTGCGGATCAAGCAGCCAGAGGTGATTGAAGATAAAATCTTGAATCACTCGTTCCTGGGAATTCCGTGTGACTTTTTCTTGTAATGCTCGGATCACAGCGATACGTTTTTGCACAATCTGGCCGTACAGAGTTGCCTCTATACTGTCTAGCTCACGAAAAATGCGGACCACAGATTCGAGATTCTCGTCGTCAACCGCATCTAGTCTATCCAGACTCTGGCTCCAGCGATAGAATTCGAAGGCTAGCACCGAATGCTTGATGAGTTGCCGACGCTCGGATTCCTCCCCCACGTTTATCTTGTTGAGCCTGCCCAGCCAACGCTTTGCCTTCCCGGACACATCTCCGGAGAGACTCTTGATCCAGTTCTTGACCTCGGGGATCTCCATAGCGGAGCGGCTGCCGGCATCAACCCGCAATTCAGACCACTGCTTCTGCAAGAGCTTAAGTTCTCCACAAAGGAACTTCTTTAGCGCCACGTAACGAGGGTCGTCCTCGACGATTCGCTGCCGACTGCTGGTCGCAGAGTCCTCGTCGTCATCAACCTCGAAGCCGGAGGCCGTGTCCAAACCGTCCACGCGAAGTTCCCCGATCAGATAATTTGCGTAAAGACCTCGCTCGGTGAGATCCCCCAGGAGATCCTCCTGCGCCATTTTTCCGCGGACGAAGATTGCGATTCGATTCAGGTTTTCTCCATGTTCATCGCGCAATTGTCCACTCTCACGCACAGTGCCGAGCCAGCCATCAATGGTCAAATGCCGCCCCTCCGACACTGGGAACTCCGGCTTGCGCTCTTCATGCTTAGCCAGATTCTTGGAAAGCGACAACTCATGGGACTGGTCGCCGTATGTCCAAATGTACTGTAGGTAATCATAATATCCCCGATCTTTGGGGGATATTATGGTTCCATTGACCGCAATCTCAAAATCGTATTTAGGTCCAATGATCGAGAATCGCCTCGCCAAGCGCTTGCGCAGTGCTTGGGCTGTCCCAATGGTCTGACGCTTTCGCAGCGCAGTGAGCGTGATCCTCGTTCCGTGGTCGAAGTCGACGCTGTCAGTCGCTAATTCCTTCGGCCTGTACTCACCGTTATTTTCCTTAATCGCCCTTCTCACGTCGTCAAGTCGCATGCACAGAGCGGTTCTCTGATTACTCTTGATTGTCTCGACGACGATAGTGTTCGCAATGGAGAACAGCGACAGCTTCCCGATTCCCTTGCGCCCCATGGGTAACCGGTCCTTAGATGTCCGTCCAGGTTGACCGTTTCGCCGCTGATAGCCGACGAACAGGAACCGGTCGATTATGTCATCCCTTGTCATGCCGATTCCGTCATCTTTGATCACGATACGCTCATGTTCCTTGTCGATATTGACGCACACACGCTCGGCATCTGCGTCCCAAGAATTGGCGACGATCTCCGAGAGAACGGCTGGAACATTGCTGTAGAGATTAAGGCCTAGATGCTGCAGGACATCCAGACTTAGCTTCATGACGAGGGGCCGCTGGTCAGTCAAAATCCGTACTCCGTTAGGTGCATCTTTATGGCGCGCGCCACTGCCTGAGCCAAACGCACTGGTACTGCATTTCCGATAATCCGGCCCATGGTCGAGAAACAAGCTGGTTCACCGGGTCGAACGAACGCGTAATTCTGAGGAAACGTCTGGAGCATGGCACCCTCCCGCAGGGAAATCGCCCGGTCCTGTTCGGGATGCCCGAAGCGGCCGTTGCCAAATCCGTGAAATTGCGTCGTGATAGTAGGTGATGGTCGATCCCAGCACATCCGGCCATAGACCGAAGCGTAGCTGCGCCCAGTTTCTCTGCGATGACACTTCGCCACGAGATCGGGAGGCCAGTCCTTCCACGTGCCGCCCGGTTGCGAGGCGCGAATGCGCGCAAGGTTCAAACTCGACAGCCCGCTGGCGCAGTGGAGTCGATCTGACACATCTATCGCTCCGGCCGCAAGGGGCGGCATATCGCCGATAGTCTGTAGAACTGTGCCGTGATCGTCCGGCCCATGAGTTCTTTCCGGCAGTCTTGGCTTTCCATGCCTTGAGCCAATCAGGACGAGACGGGAGCGGTCCTGTGGCACACCGAAGTCCAGGCAGTTCGCGACTGTCCAGTCCACTCGGTAGCCACTTGCCTTCAGTCTCGCCACGAAGTCGCCGAAAACGCGGCCGCCTTTGAATCGAACGATCTGAGGCACATTCTCCATAGTCACGATATCAGGCTTGATCTCGACGACCAGGCGGACGAAGTCGTGAAGCAACCGCCATTTGGGATTCTGGTGCGCCTGCGCATATCGCGAGAAGGGCTGGCAAGGTGCGCAGCCGATCAGAATCCGTGGCATGTCGGCCAAGAATTCTCTGGCCAACTCGAGGTGATCAATGCCGACAACGTCACATCGGACGAAAGGAGCTTTATTATTTTCCTCAAAGGGGTATCGGCATGCTTCGTCAATATCGTAGCCACAGGCAACTTGAAACCCCTCAAGCAGAAAGCCGTGCGACAATCCCCCTCCCCCGCAGAACAAATCCACAACCGTTCCCACCGTGCCATCCCGTGTCATCTCGTACAGTCTCTTAGGTCGCCATCCGACCACCTTCACTCCTTGTCATGATATCGATGTCAGATCGTATCAGGCTAGGAGACTGTCGAGCTTAGGACTGGGGAGGCGAATTATCTGAGACCTTATCAGCATCAACCATGGTTGACAACTACCTGAAAGCGGATTAAATAAGTGATTTTATTGTACATAATCGAAATTCCCCGGGTTCGGGATCAAGCCCAATCGGGACAGAGGGGCTTGACGATGATGTTCTTGAAGGACGGCCGGTACTCACCACGCGTATCGAGCCTGCTACGGCCTTGGGCCTGGCCGAGATGGAGCCAGTAGGCGGCGCCGTTGGTTGCCCAGCACGGAATCGGCATTCATCATCGCAGTGCCGCATCGCTTCCCGTCGCGCGGGTTCGAGGGAGTGGTGGCGCCGATTCAGGTCTTGGGCGTCTTCATGGCGGCCCGCCTGTACTCTTCCCCATCAGGGATAGACAACACGCTCTCATCGGGAACTGCTTCGAAACGGCCCTGCAGGTAGGCCTGCTCGACATCGTCGCTCGGGTCCGGCTCGTACTCCGAGAGCGGATAGATCTCGGTTGCGCCGTAGGATTCCTTCTCGGCGAACCAGATCTGGTCGCTCCGGAGCAGACGGGATTTCATCAGGGCCGTCTGATGCGTGGTGGTCACGAGTTGGGCCCCTCGCGGGTTCGTGGACCTGGAGCAGAACAGTCTCAGTATGGCCTCCGACACCTGGGGGTGCAGGTTCTCTTCGAGTCCATCCACCACCAGAGGGTGTCCACGGTCAATGGCGGCGTACACCCTGTTCATGATGGTCAGGAGTCTTCGTGTGCCGGAGCTCTCCTTGTGCAGCGGAAGATAGACCGGATTTCCGTCGGTACCGCAGTGCGCAAGCTGAAGCGAGAATCCCGACTCCGGGAGCAGATCAGAGAGCTGTCCAGCGTTCACGGGGACAGGCGGCTCACCCTGTTCCGCGATGATGTCAGACATCTGATTCACGACCGTGTGGTAGGTCTCCGGAAGTTCCTCTTCGTTCAGTCGGTAGCCAACTACGCCGGTTCCGGCCTCCTGCAGGAACTGAATCGTCCGGGGGTGCGGATCTTCGGCGAACATCTGGTCCATTGCGGACGATCCGGCGATCTCGAACGCGGCTGCCGGGATGAAGGACATCGCGTCGAAATACGAACACACGGGCATGAGCGTCTTGTGGCCGTCCTGCCCGGCCGCAGACAGGAAGAGCCGGTCCGGGGGAGTATTGTTGGCGATCGTCTTCTTGCGGCCCTTGAGCGATGGACCGAACTCGTAGCGGCTCCTCTCACGCTGGAACACCAGCTGGCGCTGATTATCGGGAAACGTATGGAGCCATTCGGACTCATACAACTCACTGCTGGCATCGAAGCCGTAGTGGTGTCGTACGCCGTCGAGTATGAAGTCGATCTGAAGACGAGTCGATCCCTCATCGGGCGAGCGGGTGAGCAGGAACGGCTCGGGCCACGCTTTTGTCCCGATCGTGCCCACCGAGTCGATCTCGACAATAGCTTCGCGCAAGCACTCCATCGCCTCCAACAGGTTGCTCTTGCCCGACCCGTTGGCCCCGTATAGCACGAGCGCCGGGGTGACCGCCCCACTGACCGCCGCTGGACAGTCGATCAGGTCGTCCACCATCTCGCCCGGCGCGGACGCCTCGAGTGACAGTTCCTGATAGTCGCTGAATGACAGAAAGTTCGAGACGCCAAATCGCAACAGCATGCGGATGTTCCTCCAGAATATGACGACGGGTCGGCAGATGCAGACCCGTTCACGGAGAGCACCTGCAATCGCGTTCCCAATGGTACCGCTGGTTGCCGAACGGGCAGAACAGGCGCGCCGACGGCCCGGGCGATCCCGTCGTACGCACGGCAAGGCCAGCCGGACAGGTGGGCCGAAGTCGGCCCGTTCGAGGGGTTGCCTCTCACCGGCGCGCTTGGCGGTCGGCCCGGGTGTCGTGTTCGCGAATCGACCGGTTGACAGCGTTCGACCTCGTCGGTTAGATAGAATCAGGAGAGGGCGCACTTGCCGTCACCATGTCGGCCCAGCCGACTGATTCCCTTAGTTCCCGTCTGAACCTCCGCGAGGCAGCCATGATCCAGGTTGAAGGCGTTACCAAGCGCTACGGACCCAAGACCGCCGTCAACAACATCAGTTTCGAGGTAGACCGTGGCGAGATCGTCGGCTTCCTGGGCCCGAACGGCGCCGGGAAGACCACGACGATGCGGATCCTGTCCGGTTTCCTCCCACCCACCGCCGGCACTGCCCGGGTGGGCGGGATCGATGTCAGCGAAGATCCGATCGCCGTCAAGCGGCGCATCGGCTACCTGCCCGAGACGCCCCCGCTGTATCCCGAGATGGAGGTCGATGCCTATCTCGGTTTCGTTGCCCGCATCAAGGGCATCGCCACCAAGGATGTCGACCGTCGTGTCGATGGTGCACTGGAGCGCACTTCATGCACCAACGTGCGGAGCACACTGGTCGGCAAGCTGTCGAAGGGATACAGGCAGCGTGTCGGGCTGGCACAGGCCCTCATCCACAGCCCCGAGGTCCTGATTCTGGACGAGCCCACATCGGGACTTGATCCGAAGCAGATCATCGAGGTTCGCGAACTGATCCGCTCCCTGGCCGGTGAGCACACCATCATTCTCAGTACGCACATCCTTCCCGAGGTGTCCGGAACCTGCAACCGGGTGATCATCATCAACGAGGGCCACATCGAAGCCAGCGACACGCCGGAGAACCTGACGGCGCAACTGCAGGGTGCGAACGCGATCGTGCTGGATGTGGAGGGGCCCCCCGACGATGTCCGGGGCCGTTTGGTCAATGTGCCGGGCGTTCGTCAACTGGTCTCTCAGGACAGCCGTAACGGGCGCACGACATGGCGGGCCGAGGTCGAGAAGGACGACAGCGTCCAGAGGCGACTCGCGGATGCGGTTGTCAACTCCGGCTGGGGTCTGTACAGCATGCAGCCTCTCGGGCTGAGCCTGGAGGACATCTACCTCAAGCTGACGAGTCACGAGGAGTCCGCCGAACTCGAATCTGCGGAAGCGGACCCCCCGGAAGCAGCCATTCCCGAACCGGCAGCTGCCGAAGAGTCGGCCCCCGACCAGCCCGGGGATCGAACCCCGCCGCCCGCCGACGAACCGGCCACCGAATCGCCGGCGGAAGAGGAGGTCAGGAACTGATGGGTAACATCTGGACAATCGCCGTCCGCGAATTCAGGGTCTATTTCACGTCGCCGATCGCCTACATCGTGCTGGCCATGTTCGCGCTCATCTTCGGGTACTTCTTCACGACAGGTCTGGCATTCTTCCTCGACTACAGCGCGAACGCAGGTGCACAGGGGGGCATGGGGGCTCCGCCGATGAACGTCAACCAGTTCGTGATCGAGCCCAGCCTCGGCAACATGACCATCGTCCTGCTCTTCCTCGTGCCCATGATCACGATGCGGCTGTTTGCCGAGGAAAAGCGCAGCGGCACGATCGAACTGCTGCTCACCTCGCCACTGCCGGACTACCACATCATTCTTGGCAAGTGGCTGGGTGCGCTGCTGCTGTACTCGTGCATGCTCGCGATCGCGGTCGCCAATCTCGCGGTCCTGTTCATCTATTCCACGCCGGACTGGAGGCCCGTGCTGGTCTCGCTGCTGGGCCTGCTGCTGATGGGGGGCGCCATGCTCGCGATCGGCGCATTCCTCTCCACGCTGACGAAGAACCAGATCGTTGCGGGAGCCCTGACGTTCGGCTTCCTCCTGCTGCTCTGGGTCCTGAACTGGCTGAGTTCGTTCGAGACATCACTGATCGCCAGGGTGTGTGACTACCTCTCGATCTCGGGACACTTCGAGCAATTCTCGCGAGGCGTCATCGAACTCAAGGACCTGCTGTATTACCTCAGCGCGATCGCTTTGGGGCTGTTCCTCAGCAAGCGATCGCTCGAAGCGCTGCGGTGGAGGGCGTAAGGAGGCTCTGGCGATGGTAGTACCGAGTTCCAGACAATGGCGGTCGGGTGGGTATTCCGCCCTCTATATCGTGGTGTTCGTGGGTATTCTGGCCGCCGGCAACTGGCTCGGCGTCCAGTACAACGAGACGTTCGACTTCACCGAGCAGAAGCTGTACAGCCTGTCCGACCAGACCCACACGGTGCTGGACGGCCTCGATCGGGACGTGACGATGTCGTACTTCGACCGCACGACCCAGTTCGGTCTGGCCCGGGATGTGCTGCAGCGCTATGAGAACACCTCCAGCCGGGTGCGTGTGGAGTATGTCGATCCCGATGAAGACCCAGTCAGGACCGAAGCGATGGGCGTGTCCTCGTACGGGACTCTCGTCATGGATGTCGGCGGTGTCCGCCAGCAGGCCTCCACCGTTTCCGAGCAGGAGATCACCAATGCGATCATCGCCGGCATCAAGGGCGAGGAAAGGACCGCCTGCGTGGTGACCGGACACGGCGAGGCGGCCAGCGACGACATGGAGCGGGACGGGTTCTACAGCGCACGTCAGGACATTGAGGACTCCAACTATGGCTACGAAGATGTCGACATCGGCGACGGGGTGCCGCAAAACTGCACCCTTCTGCTGATACCGGGTCCCTCCACGGATCTGTTCGACCCGGAAGTTGAAGCGTTGCGGGCCTACGTGGAACAGGGTGGGCGGGCCCTGGTGATGCTGCGCCCGGCGTTTCCGGACCAGCGTGGCAGGCGCGCCGACCCAAGCCCCAAGCTGGTCGCGTTGCTGGCGGAATGGGGTATCGAGGCCCCCAACGACGTCGTGATCGACGAATCGGCGATCGGCCAGCTGTTCGGCGGCGGACCCTTCACGCCCCTGGTGTCCGAATACCTGTACCACCCGATTGTCGAGCCCATGGAGAACCTGGCGACACTGTTCCCCCGGGCGCGCACGGTGGGAGAGGCTGAAACGGTTCCGGACGGCTGGACACTGGATGAACTCTTCCGCACCTCGACCGCCAGCTTCGCAACCGAGACCATGCGGATCGACGGCACTGCGGTGACACTGGGGCCCGAATCGGCCCGCACCGAAGGCCCGATCAACCTCGCGGTCGCCGGGACCTACGACGTCCCCGAAGCGGATGAGGGGGAAGAGGCCGACCTCGCACAGGATGGAGACGGGACCGGCGTCGCCGACGACGAGGCCGAGCCGGAAGGACGGATCGTGGCCGTCGGATCGTTCGGCTTCGCTTCCAACTACGGGTTGTCACTGGGTGGCAACCGCGACTTGCTGCTGAACATGATGAACTGGCTCAGTTCCGACGAGGATCTGATCTCGATTCGGCCGCGCGATCCCGAGAACACGCCGGTCGAGATGACCAGCAGTCAGATGACGCGGGTGTTTCTCGGCAGCCTCCTGCTGCTGCCGCTGGTCATCATCGTGACGGGCGTGTGGGCCTGGTGGGGCCGCCGCTAGGGGGTATCACGGCCGTGAACATCGGCGAACCCCGCAGGATCCGGGCTGCTGTGCAGCGAAGACAAGGGTGGAGGTAGGACGATGCGAGCGAATCCACTCATCGTGGCTGTTGTGGTGCTGGCGCTTCTTGGCGGTGCTGTCTGGTACACCCGCGAGAATCCGCCGGCCGACGAGGACGCCGCGCCGAAGATCGTCGATGTCGAGGAGGATGCCCTCCGGAAGATCGTGTTGCGGAAGCGCGGGGAGGATCCGGTCGAACTGGTGCGGACCGAGGATGGCGACTGGGGGTTCGGTGCCGACCTCGAGATGCCTGCCGACGATTCGTCAGTCGGCATGCTGGCTTCCAGCCTGGCTTCGCTGAATGCCGAGCGCGTCGTCGCCGAGGCGGTCGTCGACTGGGAACCCTACGAACTTGTCGATCCGGAACTCGCTGTCAGTTTCGAGACGGAAGAGCTCGGTGGGGAAGTCCTGTTCGGGCGGGACACACCGACCGGTTCCGGCGTGTTTGCCCGGCTCAGGGGCGACCCGCGACTCTTCACCGTCTACTCCTATAACAGATCCTCCTTTGACAAGTCGGTGTACGACCTGCGCGACAAGCGCCTGCTGCGCGTTGCAGAGAGCACGATTTCGGAAATCCGGGTGGACACCCCTGGTCGGGTGCTCCGGTTCGCCCGCGAGGACGGAGCCTGGCGCATCGCCCACCCGATCGAGGCCCGTGCCGACGATTTCACCGTCAACGACCTTTCGCGTGCCGTGCGCACGGCCGAGATGACCGAGGTGCTCGCCGAGGATGAGGATGACCGGAACTTTCCGTTCGCGCGGTCCCTTGCCACGGTGACCGTCACGGACGGTGAGGGCGCCCACGAACTCGTGGTGGCCCGGAAGGGCGGGTCGGGCCAGGGGCAGGACGCCACCTACTATGCCCGCAGCAGCTACCTAACGGGCGTTTTCGGCGTCAGTTCGACGCTGGCCGAGAGCTTCGACAAGGATGTCTCCGAGTTCCGGGACATGAAACTGTTCGGATTCGGCTACGACGATCCCGCCCGTGTCGAGGTACGTGCCGGGGATGACTCTGTCCGCATCGTTCATGCCGATGGCCAGTGGCAACTCGAGTCCGACGGTGGTCGTGACATCGAGGGGGAAGCCGTCCAGACCCTGCTGGACCGACTGCGGGGCCTGACCGCCACGGAGATTCGCTCGGACAGTGCGGCCGCCCAGTCGCGGTACGGTCTGGATGCCCCTGCGATCGAGGCGTCCGTAATGCTTGCCGGTGACAACGCCGGGACGGAACGCGTCCGGGTCACGTCGGCGGATGAGGCTCCGGTCTACGCGGCGCGTGACGACGAACCATCAACCTTCGAGGTCGAGCGTGCCGCGGCGGCGAACATCGTCCGCTCGGTGAAGGAGATCCTGCGCGGCCCCGAGGACCCTGCCGAATCCGGGGAGGATCCGAATGCAGACGAGACTCCGGCGGACGAGTCCTGAGCGCCTCTGGCGGCCGTTCGCCTGGTCCCCCTGATTGTCCTCGAATACGATGGGTACTTCCATGAATGATCTCAAGGCGCTGATCCGCACCGTGCCCGACTTTCCGAAGCAGGGCATTCTCTTTTACGACATCACCACCCTGCTGAAGCATCCCAAGGGGCTCCCCCGGGTGATCGACGGGCTGTGCGACGCTGCGTCCGGCCTGGATGTCGATCTGGTGGCAGGGATGGAGTCCCGCGGTTTCCTGTTCGGCCCGGCGCTCGCGCTGCAGTTGGGGACGGGTTTCGCGCTGATGCGGAAACCGGGGAAATTGCCGGCGGCGGTCACGAGGGCCGAGTACGAGCTGGAATACGGTACGGACTCCATGGAGATGCACAGCGATGCAGTGCAACCGGGCCAGCGCGTCCTGATCGTGGACGACCTGCTGGCTACGGGTGGCACCGCAGTTGCCGCGACCCGTCTGGTGGAGCAGCTCGGCGGTGTCGTTGCGGGCCTGCAGTTCGTCGTGGAACTCGATTTCCTCGCCGGGCGGACACGGCTTGACAGGTACCAGGTCGGGTCGTTGCTGCACTACGACCAGTAGGTCGGATCGTTGGCTGGCAATGCGGGACCACAGCGGCGTTCGCGCGGTGTCGTTGCGCGCCTTTGCGAAGCTGAACCTGGGACTGCGCGTGCTCGACCGCCGCAGCGACGGGTTCCACAACATCCGGAGCGTCCTGCAGGCCATCGATCTCTGCGATGACGTTTCTGTCGCCCTCGTGGACGGCTCCGGCCCGTCCGTGCGCCTGGAATGTGACCGCGAGGACCTCGTGAACGACCGCAATCTGGCCTGGGTCGCGGCGGACCGCGTCCTGCGTCACGTCGGTGCCGACACCGCGGTCCATGTCCGGCTCCGGAAGCGCATCCCCTCGGGAGCCGGTCTCGGCGGGGGATCCAGTGATGCGGCGGCCGTCCTTCGCGCCCTTGTCGGCCTGTTGCCCGTCCCGCCCGCTCCCGAGGCGCTCGACGCGATCGCTGCCTCGATTGGCAGCGATGTGCCGTACTTCCTGACAGGAGGTACCGCGCTGGCGGAGGGACGCGGCACCGATGTCACGGCGCTCCCCGATCTGCCGTTCCGCGCCGTTGCCGTGGCTCTACCATCCATCGAGGTCTCCACCGCGGAGGCCTATCGAGACCTGGCGGAGCGTCGTGTCACCGGATTGACACATTCCGGCGATCCGGATACAATGAAGCAATACGGGTCTGTTCGTAGCGTTTTCGGAGAAGGGACCATTCTGGACCGATCGGAAGGGATGGTCAACGATTTCGAGGACGTGGTATTCCAGCAATTCCCAGCCTTGGCGGGCATCAAACGTGGGCTGCTCGCCAATGGGGCGCGTCAAGCCCTGATGTCCGGTTCGGGTGCATCCGTGTTCGGACTGTTCGATTCGACCGAAGGGGCCTCGCAGGCGGCCTGCAGACTGGGGACTTCCGGGTTGCGGGTCGAGGTTGCGCGGTTCCTGACGCGAGCCGAGTGCGGCACGGTGGCGTAGCTGGAGAAAGATCCGCAGATTTCCTATCAGGGGCAAGGCGCTGTGTCGGACCGATCGCGCTTGAGGGTCTTTACAGGCTCGGCGAACCGGGAGTTGGCCGGGAAGATCTGCGACCACCTGCAGATCCCGCCGGGTCGGCTGTTTCTCCGGCAGTTTGCGGACGGAGAGGTGCACCTGCAGATCGAAGAGAACGTGCGGGGCATGGATGTCTTCGTCGTCCAGCCGACCTGCAGGCCGGTCGACCGGCATCTGATGGAACTTCTGCTCATGATGGATGCCCTCCGGCGTGCATCGGCAAAGCGCATCACGGCCGTCCTTCCCTACTACGGGTACTCGCGGCAGGACCGCAAGGATCGACCGCGGGTGCCGATCTCGGCGAAGCTGGTGGCAAGCCTGCTGGTCGCCGCCGGGGCGAACCGCATCCTGTCCCTCGACCTGCATGCGGCGCAGATACAGGGCTTCTTCGACATTCCGGTCGACCATCTGTACGGCCGCCCGGTTCTGGTGGACTATCTGAGCGCGCTCGACCTGCCCCGGGTCACGGTCGTTTCGCCCGACGCCGGCGGCGTGGAGCGGGCACGAGCGTTCGCCAAGCGACTGACGGCTCCGCTTGCCATCATCGACAAACGGCGGGAGGAAGCCAATGTGTCGGAGGTCGTCCATGTCATCGGCGATGTCTCCGGCCAGAACTGCGTGATCGTGGATGATCTGGTCGATACGGCCGGCACCCTGGTGCATAGCGTGGACGCGCTCCTGCGCTGCGGGGCCGCTTCCGTGCGGGCGGCCTGTACGCATGCCGTGCTTTCGGGTCCCGCGGTCGGTAGAATCAAGAAGTCGCGACTGGAGCAGCTCGTTGTCACCGATTCGATCCCGCTCTCGGACGCGGCCAGGGCCAGCGGGAAGATCCACCAGTTGAGCGTGGCGCCACTGCTAGCCCGAGGTATCGACTCGATTCACAGCGAGTCGTCGATCAGCATGCTGTTCGGATAGCGAGAGTCGCGGTTGCGGGTCCCGGGTGTGCCGGGTGGAGAGCCGTATGCCCGCCGGCGAGGAGGAAATGCAATGCAACAACAGATCGTGATGGAGGTTGCCGAGCGGTCGGAGCGAGGCAAGAACGCCGCTCGCCGTCTACGGGCCGCGGGCCGGGTTCCAGCCGTGCTGTACGGACTGGACCAGGATCCCCGCTCGCTGGACATCGACGCCAAGGCGATGACCAGGGTGCTGAGCGAGCCGTCGGGGCACAATCGCGTTTTCCATCTCCGCTGCGGCGGGACCGAAGACCATGCGATGGCCGTCGACTATCAGATCGATCCGGTCCACCACGCGCTCCTGCACGTCGATCTGATGCGGATCGATCTCTCCAGGCGCGTCCGTGTCTCGGTCCCGGTACGGTCGGTCGGAACCGCTTTCGGCGTGAAGAACGAGGGCGGGTTCGAGGAGATGGTGAACCGCGAGGTCGAGATCCGGTGCCTGCCGCTGGACATCCCGGAGCGGATTGAACTCGATGTAGCCGCACTCCGCGTGGGCGAGTCCATCCGTGCAGGGGACATCCCGACCAGCGACCGCTACCAGCTGGCCGACGACGAACGCAAGCTCCTGCTGCACATCATGGCGTCCAGGGCCAGTGAGGCCGTCGAGGACGAGGAGTCCGAAGAAGAGGAAAGCAGCGAATAGGATGGCGGGATCGGTGACGGCGGAACGGCGGTTCCTCGGAACCTGGTGGATGGGCAGGCATGTTCTGGAGTCGACACAGGCCCGAGCGGCCTGACTGGCTGATCGTCGGTTTGGGGAATCCGGGCGAGGAGTACCGCATGACACCGCACAATCTGGGTTTCCTGACGGTGGATCGCCTCGCGTGCGAGGAAGGCATCCGTATCGCCCGGCCCGAGGAGGAGTCGCTTGTCGGTAGCGGCGCGGTGGCCGGCCGCGAGTCGATTCTTGCGCAGCCCCTTTCGTACATGAACCGCAGCGGCACACCGGTGAAGCGGCTGATGAGACGCTACGACGTGAAGCCGGACAGGCTCCTGGTGGTGTACGACGAGCTCGACCTGCCTTGGGGCCTGTTGCGCCTCAAGCAGAAAGGGTCGGCGGCAGGTCATAATGGTATGCAGTCCGTCATCGACGCACTCGGAACCTCCGAGTTCGCTCGGCTGCGCATCGGGATCCATCCGGGGCACCGAGTCTCCAACGGTGCGAAGTATGTGCTGCGTGCGTTCGCCCGGGATGAGATCGAGGAAGTCGAGGGAATCGTGGGCCGCGCCGCAGCTGTCGTGCAAGACGTGCTGTCGGAAGGAGCGGACAAGGCAATGGCGCGGTGCAACCGCCGCGACCGTGACGTATCGGAATAAATCAACATGAGAGTTTACGAACTGGGCTTCATCCTGAAGCCGGACCTGCCCGAGCAGGACGCCCAAGCAATGGTCGACATGGTCCAGCAGACGCTGACCGACAAAGGAGCCACCGTGGATGATGTCGACGACTGGGGCAAGCGCAAGCTTGCGTACCGCGTTCGCGGTTTCTGGAACGGCCACTACTACTTCGTCCGCTACTCCTCGGATGCGGACTCGTCGCTCAACCGGGAACTGGAGCGGCGACTGCGGGTTGCGGACAACGTGCTCAAGTACATGACGGTCCGCATCGACGAGGATCTGAAGCGTCAGGAGAGGGCCAAGGCTCGACGCGCCAAGCGCGTCCCGAAACAGGCCGCCAAGGACGAGGCGGTGCCGGCAGCGCCCCAGGCACCCGGCGAGCCGGTGCCGGCCCAGCCTGCCGAGACCCCGGTGCCCGGTACGTAAGGTTCTTTGAGCGAGAGGATTCGACCAATGGCAGAGAGCGAAGTTACAAGATCGTCCCCGGCGCCCCAGGCCCCGGCACCCCAGACGACCGCGTCGAAGCGGCCCACATCGGGCGGCGACAGGGACGGCCAGGGGAGAAGGGAGCGCGGCTCCGGATACGGTCGCGGGAGGGGCGGTGGCAAGCGGTTCTTCCGACGGCGCAAGGTGGATTACTTCAGCGTCAACCGGATCGACTACATCGACTACAAGGATGTCGAGACACTCAAGCAGTTTGTCGGGGACCGTGGCAAGATCAATCCTAGGCGACACACGGGGCTCAGTGCGAAGCACCAGCGTGAGTTGCGTCGGGCCATCAAGCGCGCCCGCAACCTGGCCCTGCTGCCCTTTGCCGGGGTGGTGGAAAAATCGAAGACCGGCAGTCGTTCCGATGCCGGTGGTCGTTCCGATGCCGGAGGTCGTTCCGATGCCTGAGGTCATCCTGAAGCAGGACATCTATCGACTCGGCGAACGGGGCGAAGTGGTTCGCGTGGCGGACGGCTATGCGCGCAACTACCTTTTCCCGAAGGGATTGGCGATTCCGGCCGACAAGGGCAGCCTCAAACAGCTTGATGCCATGCGGGCCGCCGCCGCCCGCGAGGCCGTCCGGGTGCGAGGCGATGCCGAGAAGCAGCTTGATGCGTTGGATGGCCAGGTCGTGCGTCTGATCGCACGGGCCAGTCTCAACAACCAGCTCTACGGCTCGGTGACGGCCCGGGACATCGCCCAGAAGCTCGCCGACCTCGGGATCGAGGTTGACCGTCATCGCATTCAGCTCACGACGCCGATCCGGGCGGTCGGCGACTACGAGATTCCCATCCACATCTACAGGGAACTCTCCTCGACCCTAAAGGTCGAGGTCCGGGCCCAGGGACGCGAGGACGAACCGATCAACCGTACACTCGGGCTGGCAGCCGAGTTGGAGTTTGCACCGGCGCCAACCCCGGAGGTCGGGGAAGAATCCGAGGCCGAAGCAGGCTCGGATGCGGATGCCACCGAGGAGGCAGTCGCCGCCGGGGAGATGAACGACGGAGACGGAGAAGAGGAGCAGCCCCCGCCCGATCCCGACGCACCCTCGGCAGCCGACAAGGAACTGCCCGAAGTGGTGGCTGCTGGACCGCAGGATGATGAGGGTGGCGAGTAGGTTCTTCGACCTGGCCGGACAGACAGCGTTCGTGACGGGTGCCGCCCAAGGCATCGGGGCGGGAATCGCCGACCGGCTGGCGCGGGCCGGGGCGGACGTGGCAGTGGCGGACCGGAACGAATCGGCGGCGGCTGCCATGGCAGCGCGCCTGGTGGAGGAAGGTCTGCGGGCCTTCCCGGTGGGGCTGGACGTATCCGATCCCGGATCGGTCCGCGATGCGGTAGAAGGAATTCTGCGGACGCGGGGCCGCATTCACGCGCTGGTCTGCAATGCCGGCATCGCGGGCAAGGCGCTGCCGGCGTGGGAGCAGACCGATGCGGACTGGCAGCCGGTCATCGACGTCAACCTCAACGGGGTCTTCTACTGCTGCCGCGCCGTGCTTCCGGGCATGATCGAGCACAACTACGGCCGCATCGTCAACATCGCTTCGCTGGCCGGGAAGGAAGGCAACCCGAACATGGTGGCCTACTCCGCTTCGAAGGCAGGAGTGATCGCCCTCAGCAAGTCCGTCGGGAAGGAGACGGCGCAGTACGACATCTGTGTCAACGCGATCAGCCCGACCGTCATTCGCACGCCGATCCTCGACCAGTTGACGGAGGAGCAGGTCCATTACATGACGTCGAGGATTCCCCGCGGCCGCACCGGCACCGTCGAAGAGGTCGCGGCCGTTGCGCATTTCCTGGCCAGCCCGGACTGCTCTTTCGTCACGGGACAGTGCTACGATGTCAGCGGCGGACGGGCGACCTACTAGAGTTCGGGCGATCGGTCGAAACTGTCCTCCGGAGGCTTCCTTGCGCTTGCGTCCAAGAATCCTGGCTGCGGTGCTTGCCACCTGTACCGTGCCGATGAGTGCTGCCGTGACCATTGAGAAAATCGAATACGCCGGCTGGCCGAACTGCTATCGGATGTCGAACGGTGAGGTGGAACTCGTCGTCACGTCCGATGTCGGCCCGCGCATCATCCGCTACGGCTTCGTCGGCGGCCAGAACCTCTTCGTCGAGCTCGAAGAGGACCTCGGCCAGACGGGTGGCGACCAGTGGCGTCTGTACGGGGGCAGCCGTCTCTGGGTCGCGCCGGAAGATGCCGTCTACAGCTACGGGGCCGACAACGATCCCGTTGCGATCGAGATATCCGGAAATCGACTCAGTGCGCAGGCGCCGGTGGAGCACACCGGTGTGCAGAAGGGGATCGAGGTGGAACTCGCCGAGCGGGGCACGGGCGTGACAGTGCGCCATGTCCTGGCGAATCGCACCATCTGGCCCCTGCGGATCACGACATGGGTCCTGTCGATGATGAGGCCTGGCGGGGTGGGTATCACCACCCTTCCTCCCAGAGGCACGCACCCGGAAGTGCTGGCACCCACCAACCCGCTCATCGTGTTCGCTTTCACCAACATGGGTGATCCGCGCTGGACCTGGATGGAGAAGTACATCGCCCTTCGGCAGGATTCCGCCAATGCGGATCCGGAGAAGATCGGACTGTTCAACCCGGCGACTCGCGGAGCGTATCTGCTGAACGGTGAACTGTTCGTCAAGAAGTTCGAGGCGTTCCCTGATCAGGAGTATCCCGACATGGGGTCGTCGTTCGAGGCGTTCACCAACGAGCGCTTCCTGGAACTGGAGACGCTGGGTCCACTGCGGACGATCCGGCCTGGTGAAGCAGTGGACCATGTCGAAGAGTGGTCGCTGCACCGCCCGGTCTCGGTGGAGAACTGGAACGACGCCGAACTGGACCGCGCTCTGGCGCCATACCTCCGGTAGTGATCAGGACGGTTGCCGGCCGACTCCTGCATTCCGGCCGACTTGGCCTGCTGCCGTCCGCGTTCGATCCGCCCACGGTGGCGCATGTCGCGCTCGGCGATGTGGCGCAGCGCTGTTTCGGCCTGGACCAGATCGTGTACGCATTGCCGGAAGCCATGCCGCACAAGGAAGTCTGCCGACCGACCGTGGAGGATCGACTGGACTGGCTGGTGCGAATCGCTGCCGGTCGTGCTGACCGGGCCGTTTCCCGCTGCAGTGGCGGGTTGGTGATCGATATCGTGCAGGATTTCCGGGCCGTCGTCGGGGAGGCGGCCCGGCTCTTCGTCATCGCCGGACGGGACGCGGCCGAGCGTTTTGCGGCCTGGGACTACGGGGACGGCGTGCCGTTTGCCGAACAGTTGCAGTGCTACGCAATGCTGGTCGCCGCCAGGGGCGGGGAGTACACGGTGCCGCCCGAGCATGAGGGTCGGATCCTCCCGTTCGAGATCGATGTCCGCTCCGCCCAGGCGTCATCGAGCGCCGTCCGGTCCGCCATCCGGTCCGGCAGGCCCTGGTCCCACTTCGTCCCTGCCGAGATTCACAACGCCGTCGGCATGGCCTACGGAGGGCTGGGGTGAGAGACGCCTCCCTTGTGGTGTACCAGCCCGGGGAGGGCGGTGCGCTCTTCCTGCGCCGGGGCCTGCTCGCCGATCTGGAGCGGGGCCTGCGCCGTCTGGAGCACGAATACGCTCAGGACGTTGAGAGGATTCGGCAATTCGAGAGGCGGTATCGGCCGGCGGTCGGTGACCGGTACGACGAACTGGAACGCCTTCGGGAGCGGGTGAACCGGGGCTGGGAGGCATTGGGCAGGGCCCAGGAAGACGAGGGAGCGGTTTCCGGTGGGCCTACGTTGCCGGGGAAGTCCGACGGTCGCTCCGCACCGAGGCCGGGCGGGGAGGCCAGGCGCCTCTTCCTGACGCTCGCCCGCGAGATTCATCCGGATCTGGCGACGAACGAGGCCGAACGCCACCGCCGGCACGAGGTGATGGCCGAGGCAACGCTGGCCTACCGCAACAGTGACGAGCGACGGCTGCAGTGGCTGCTCGAGCACTGGCGGGCCGAGAGCGAACCCATCCGGGGTTTCGGTTGCGCGTCCCAGTGGTCGCGGACCAACCGGCAGATCGCATGGGTACGCTATCGCATTCGCGAGATGCAGTACTCGATCGGCCAACTGCATTCCGCTCCGGTCGCTCGCATCATGCAGGAGCACGAGATCGCGCGTTCCTCGGGCCGCAACCTGATCCTGGAAATGCGGCGGCAGATCCAGTCCGAGCTGGAGGATGCCTACCGGGAACTCGACCGTCTGCGGGCTGCCGTCACCGATCTTCCGCCCGGGATGCGCGAGGCCGTCGAGCAGGCATGCGGTCTGGATGGCTGACCGGACGGGCAGCGTGGACTGTTGCAACCGCTGATTCCGCTGTCTACCATTGAGGGAGAACTGGTGATGACACGTCGGGAACTCCTGCTTGCCAGCGCTGCCGGTTCGCATCTCCTGAAAGGTGATATGCCAACCAGACGACTTGGTCTTGATCTGTTCAGCCTTCGTTCGCAGGGCTGGACTCCGTTCCGGATGATCGATTTTGCGCATGCGCATGGGGCGACAGTCGTCAACTTCTCCGAGCCTCGCTTTCTCGGGGGTACCGGCGAGGATCACCTCAAGCGCATTCGCGAGCGGGCCGACGAGCTGGGAATCGGGATCGAGGTCGGCTTCGGATCGATCTGCTCCACATCGACACGGTTCGCTCCGGACGACGGGACGGCCCGTGAGCAACTGCTCAGGATGTTCGGGATCGCTCGGATTCTGGGATCGCCGTTCGTGCGTTGCTATCTCGGCAGCGCGGACGACCGCAAGGGAGAGGTGCCCCTGGAGCGACACATCGAGAACACCATCGACGCCTGCAAGTCCGTACGCGACGATGACGGTCGGCACGGTCTCAAGATCGCCATCGAGAACCATGCGGGCGACCTGCAGGCTCGGCAGTTGCGGGATCTGGTCGAAGAGGCCGGTACGGACTATGTCGGTACCTTGCTGGATACCGGGAATGCCACCTGGACACTGGAGAGTCCCTTCCACACCCTGGAGGTCCTGGCGCCTCTGGCGCTGACGACCGGCATCCGTGATTCGAGGATCTGGATCGACAAGGGAACGGTCAACGTGATGTGGGTTCCGATGGGCGAGGGCAATGTGGGAATCGACCGCTGGGCAAGGCGATTCGCCGAACTGCGGCCCGACCTACCGTTCTCCCTGGAGATCATCAACTTGCGCAGCACCAGAAGATTCGAGGTCCGGAGCAGGGACTTCTGGAAGCACTACAGGGATGTTCCGGCCTGGGTCTATCAGGACTTCATGGAACTTGCCCGGACCGGCGAGCCCTACGACCCTCCCCAGGGAGACCCCGTGGAACTCGAACGGCGCGAGGTTGCAGCCGATCTCGCCTACAGTCGGGAGTTGTTGGGACTCGGCTAGTCAGGGCCGTATCCGCTCCCCGTCCTCACGTTTGTACCGACACGATACGAGGTGTTACGAATGCCGTACCGAATTCTCACGGTTCTTGTCGCGACCGCCGCGACCGTCCTTGCTGGCGAGATTCCCCGCATCGCGCCTTCGGAGGTCGGACTCTCGCAGGTGCGGCTCGATCGGATCACGCGAGCCATGGAGAGCAGCGTGGAGAAGGGACACCTTGCCGGTGCGATCGGTGTGGTGGCCCGCAAGGGGAAGATCGCGTACTGGGAGACCGTCGGCATGGCGGATCGGGAGGCCGGCAAGCCGATGGCCGATGACACGATCTTCCGCATCTACTCGATGACCAAGCCGATCGTCGGCGTTGCACTGATGACCCTGTACGAGGAGGGCCGGTTCGCTCTCCTGGATCCGGTGAAGAACTACATTCCGGAACTGGGCGGACTCAAGGTGTGGGTTGAAGGGCGGGAAGTGCCGTCCGATCGTGAGATGACGATCCAGGATCTGATGCGGCACACCTCCGGAATGACCTATGGGCTGTTCGGCGACAGCTCCGTCGACAAGCTGTACATGGACGCCAACATCCTTGGCGACAACCGGTCGATCGCGGACTTCATCGACAAGCTCGCCGGACTGCCGCTCAAGCACCAGCCCGGGTCCGCATGGGAGTATAGCGTGTCCGTCGATGTGCAGGGGCGCCTGATCGAGGTCCTGTCGGGCAAGGACCTCGCAACGTTCCTGCAGGAGCGGATCTTCGATCCTCTCGACATGCGGGACACCTCGTTTCGGATGACGACCGAGAAGACCGAGCGGTTTGTGCAGATCTACCAGCGTAGCGAGGACCGGACAGGGATCGTTCCCGCCCCTGCGAGCAGGTCAGCCGGTTACCACGACGACTCGCAGTGGTACTCGGGCGGTGGTGGACTGGTCTCGACCGCGCGCGACTATCTCCGCTTTTGCCAGATGATGCTGAACGGAGGGGTCCTGGGCGACACCCGAATTCTCAGTCGCAAGACTGTCGAACTGATGACCATCGACCACATCGGGAGCGTACCCAGGGCATCGTCGATTTCGAAGGCCGGCTACGGATTCGGGCTCGATCTTGCCGTACATATCGACCCGTCCGAGAGCGGCCTCAACGGATCGGTCGGAGAGTACAACTGGGGCGGCCTGGCGGGCACGATCTTCTGGATCGATCCCGCCGAAGAGATGATCGGTCTCTACATGATCCAAGTGCTTCCGCCCCGCTTCGGCGACACCCGGGAACAGTTCAAGCGTCTCGCCTATCAGTCGATCGTCGACTGATCGAGTCACCCGATGTCCACTGTTGTGCTGTACCCGCTACTTGCCCGGTCGGCAGTGGGGGCTCCCATCGCGCTGATGGCAGGATTCCGGTGCAGTGGATTCCGACATGGAAGGGCCGTCCGGCTCTGGAATCGGATGGTGGAGACGCCGAAGGTTCCGGATATCGGGCCGGACGGCTGCCGGAGCATGACGCGATTGAGGTTCCGGCCGGATGGTGCGGGTTCCATCGGTATGCTGCCGACGGATCTTCGGATCATTTGGATTTCCGGACTCCATGGCTTCCATTGAACCCGAGAGAGATGAGCCGTTCCTGCCGGGATCATCTGATGGTCAGCACGGGTATCCTTCCTGGTCGGCAGCGTGTCACAACAGGAAGGGTCCGCAGGCCGGATGAGCATCGAAACACGAGGCTTGACATGGGCGGCGTGGTCGCGGTCCCGCGGCGGAACAGCAGCATTCACGCTGTACCCGCCCGCAGGCAGGTCTCTTCCCAATGCACAGATGAGACTGAAGGGAGGGCTAGGGTCGACAGCCCCGTGCCCCGTTCAGGGGGGAGGCCGAATGGGGTAAGCTGTGATCATGCCGACATCCACACCCCCTACGGACCCCGATTCCATTGCAGTCCTGCATGTCCTCTCCCGGGAAGACGTCAGTGCCGCAGACACCTACAATGCGCTTGAGGGCGTCCGCAACATGGCTGGTCGCAATGTCTCCGCCACGATCGAGGCCAACAATGCCCGCTTCGAAGGCACGATCGAGGCGCTGAGTGCCCGCTTCGAAGGCACGATCGAGGCGCTGAGTGCCCGCTTCGAAGCCAAGTTCGATGCACTTAGCAAGCAGCAGGACGCCAAGTTCGATGCACTTAGCAAGCAGCAGGACGCCAAGTTCGACGCATTCAGCAAGCAGCAGGACGCCAAGTTTGACGCATTTGGCGCACAGCAGGATGCCAAGTTTGACGCATTCAGCGCGCAGCAGGACGCCAAGCTGGCCAGTCTCGACACAAAACTCCGCATGCTGCTCTGGATGGTACCCGTGGCTGTTGCGGTCCTCGGCATCCTCGTCCGACTCTGGGACTAGTGTTCCGTCAACCGCAACATTACTGGTAGGGTGTGTCTCAAGAAGGAGTCCATCCATCCCGAGCCTCACCAGCAGGGGGAGGGATTCGTTACTTGTTGCCGAGTGGGTTGGCCCCTCCTGTGACCGCGAGGAGGGGCTGCCGACGGCTTGATGTCCGGAACTCTGAGACTGCACCAGTCCACTGCTAGGCTGCTGAGTGCGGGTACGGCTCCCGGCGGCTGTTCATGGCGAAGGAGCACATCATCAGACAGAGCCCGTTTCCGGTCGTGGCCGAGCCGCCTCCGGCGGTTAGCACTGGGAGCGTCCACTACCCCGAATCGGACGGACACTTCCTGCCCGCAACTCCCTACCAGCAGGGCGCGATCCTGGATGTGCGACTGGCGCTGGTGCACCACTTCGAACTGGTGCCGAACGTGGTGGTGCAGGGAGACATGTTCATCTATTGCGAGGAGGGCAACCCGCACCGGAGCTTGGCGCCGGACGTGTTCGTGGTGCTGGATCACGATCTGGGGAAGCGGCAGGTGGACAAGCTGTGGGAGGAGGGCAGGACGCCGGATTTCGCGCTGGAGGTGATCTCGCCGGAGAGCCGGGTGCGCAACGAGGTGGACAGGCGGAAGCTGTACGAGCGGTTGGGGGGCGGGGAGTACTTCCTTTTCCAGGCGGACCCGGAGCAGCGGGGGTGGCGGCTGGTGGGCTACCGGCTGCGGGGCGGCGGTATGCGGAGGTGGAGCCGGAGCCGGACGGCGGGTTGCTGAGCGAGGCGCTGGGGGTGGAGTTCCGGGTGGAGGGACCGAGCCTGCGGTTGCGGAGTGCGGTGAGCGGGACGGAGTATGCCTGGCTGAAGGAGAATCCCGCACGCTTCCGAGCCGAAGTCGAAGGGCGGCAGGAGGCCAAGGCGAAGGTCGCTGAGGCCCGGGCCGAGGCTGAGGCGGCAGAGCGTCGGCAGGCCGAAGCCCGCATCGCGGAGCTGGAGGCTCGTCTTCGCCAAGCCCGACAGTAGCGTTGCATCCACTGTGGATGATCAGGTTGACGGACTCGAGGAAACAGTGGAACCGGCAGCTGTCATTGGCCCGTTACCGTCGCAGCGGCGGTCCGAAAATCACCACTGGACGGAGCACTAGGCCGCGGGTGCCAGTGAGAGCACGCCACGGGCTACCTGACCCGCTTCCATGTCGTCGAACGCCTCGGCCAGCCGGGCCAGCGGGTAGTGCCTCGTGATCAGTTCGTCCAGCGGCAGTCGGCCTCCCAGGTACAGGTCCAGCAGCTTTGGCAGGTCCAGACGCGGGCGGATCGAGCCTGCGAAGGACCCGAGCAGACGCTTGTTCTGCAGAACCAGTGCCCCCGCTGGAATCTCGACGGCCTGCTTTGCCGCATGCAGTCCGACGATCGTCGCGGTTCCGCCGGGCCGTACGGCCCTGATGGACAGATCGATGGTCGACGCCGCGCCGACACTGTCAAAGACGTACTCCGGGCCGCCGTGCGTCATTGCCCCGAGATCCTTGACGGCATCCTCGCTGGCGGAGGAATTCAGGATGTCGTCCGCTCCCAGTGCACTGGCGAATTCCAGCTTGGAGTCCAGCACGTCGACGGCGATGATCGGGTTGCAGCCGGCGAGCCTGCAGCCGAGTATGGCGCTCAGGCCCACGCCTCCGCACCCGACCACGACGGCCGGTAGCCCTGGCTGGGCCTGGGCCGTGTTCATCACGGCTCCGACTCCTGTGGCGACGGCGCAGCCGATCACTGCGGCTATGTCGAACGGCACCTCATCCGGGATCGGAACGACGCTCGATTCGTCGATCACGGCGTGTTCCGCCATCGTCGCAGCACTCAGAAAGTGCTTCAGTGGCAGCCCGTCCGTCGTCCGGAGACGGGATGTGCCATCCATCAGCAGCGCCTTGAAGGTCGTGCTGGCCAGCCGTTCGCAGAGGTTGTGCCGATCGTTCAGGCAGGTCGGACATTGTTCGCAGGCCGGGAGCCAGTTCACGACGAGGCGGTCTCCCGGCCGGCACCGTGTCACGCGGCTTCCGACCGCTTCGACAACTCCCGCTCCTTCGTGCCCCAGGACCAGCGGGGGGACAGCCCGCAGTTCGCCCCGCAGCGTGTGCAGGTCGGAATGGCAGACGCCGGCCGCATGCATGCGCACCAGCACTTCGTTGTCCTTCGCCGGGGCGAGCTCGACCTCCTCGATGGCCAAGTGTCCGACTTCCCGTGTGACTGCTGCTCGTGTTCGCATCTGATCGGTATCTGTCCGAGGGCTCCCGGGTGCTTCCTGATTCTAGCGAACGATCCAGTTTCGTCAATCATGGTTCGGAGTGCTTTGCAGCCTTGCTCGGCAGCGTCCGGATGCCACTTCTTCCTGGCGGCAACCGGACGCTACTAGAATGGAGCGGTACTGGCCGCGACCAGCGGTGCAAACGGAAGCGACATGCCGATTCGTCCCTGCCTGGTATTGCTGGCGTTTGCCGCCGGCCTTGGATTGCCGTTCCGTGCCGGGGCCCAGAACACGGGAGATAGCGGTCCTTCGACCGCTCGCGAGGCTGAAGCCGAATCGTCGTCCTCCAGCGCGCAATCGTCCGAGGCCGTGTCGGCGGAAACGTCTGCCGGCACGGCGACAACCGGAAGCGAGGCGGATCGGACCCGCCTCAACCTGCTCGGAGAGGTGAATTCGGAACAGGGCGAGGGGCGGCGCAACGAGAATGTCCGTCTGACGCTGATCGACAACAACGTTCTTCGAGAACTCAATGAACGCCTTGGAATCTCGGCCACTGCCGTCAAGGCGTTTCAGGCGGACCGCTCCTACTGGGCGACGGAATTCGGTGGTCCGCCCGGACGCCCGCTGCATGTTACGCCGACCCGTGCGGCCCGTGTGAACGGCAACCTCCATTTCACGCATACGAACAGTGCAGTGAGCGCCCGGTCTTTCTTCCAGGTGGGTGCGGTCCAGCCCGCTCGCAGCAACGCCTATGGTGCTACCGTCGGCCTGCCGGTCTGGACTGGTGCCGCGCTGACGCTCAACGGGAGCCAGACCCGCAACAGGGGCCAGGTGAATGGGAATGTTCTGGTCCCCGCCCTGGACGAGAGAACTCCACTGACCACGGACCCTGCGAGGAGAGCCTTCGTGCAGCGCATCATGGATGCCTATCCGGTGGAGGTGCCCAACCGCACCGACATCAACCCACGTGCGCTCAACACCAATGCACCGCAGGACATCGCCAACGACCGGCTCTCGGCAACCCTGGATCAGCAGACCGGTCCCGACGGGCGGATCACCATGCGGTATGGCCTCGTGCTCCAGAACGTCGATGCGTTCCAGCTTGTCGGCGGCCAGAATCCGAACACGACCACCCGGAATCACCAGTCACGCATGACGTGGAACCGGAACTGGACACCGCAACTGACGGCCGACTTCACTGTGGGCTTCGACCGCGTCGGATCCCTGCTCATCCCGGACGAGACATCGATCGGACCCTGGGTCCGCATCGGTATGGAACTCAACGCGATCGGACCGGCGGGGCGTTTCCCGGTGGACCGTGCTGGCAACAACTTCCGTTACGGCGCGCGCATGCGCTACCGAAGCGGAAACCACGAATTCACGTTCGGGGGAGACCTGCATCGTGGTCAGATCAACGGAGCCGAGCTGCAGGACCATCGGGGCCGGTTCATATTCCGGCGGGACTTCGGACGCGATGCCGTAACGAACCTGCGCATGGGGGAGGCCAGCAACTACTCGATTGCGATCGGAAGCGTCCATCGTGGATTCCGGCGATGGATGTCCCAGGTCTATTTCGGCGATCAGTGGAAGGTCAGCAGCGCCTTCACCCTGAGCATCGGCGTGCGATGGGAGCCGGTCGCCAAACCGACCGAGGTGAACGACCTGACTCGGGTTCCCTATGCCTCGGACCGGAACAACCTTGCCCCTCGATTCGGGTTCGGATACCGCCTGCCAGGACATTGGGGAGCCTTGCGCGGTGCCTACGGGATCCACTACGGGGAGATCTTCACCGCAACGTATATCCAGGCCCGGGTCAATCCACCGCAGAACGTCACGGTCGTGGTGCAGAAGCCCGATCTGGTGGATCCGCTCAAGGACACCGGGCCGATCTTGTTCGATCCCGAAACACGGTCGGTCCGGTTCGATATCGCGCCGGATCTGACGGTTCCGTACACGCACAACTACAATTTCTCGTGGGAATTCGAACTGGCGAAGGGCTGGACGATCGACGTTGCCTACATCGGCAGCCGTTCCCACAAGCTGCTGTCCATGTTCTACCTCAACCGGGCACGGATCGTCGATGGCATGGCGCAGACGACGAGGACGGTCAACGCGCGCCGTCCGGACCAGCGATTCTTCAACGTCCTGCACGTGAACAATGGCTCCCGTGGCTATTTCGACGCGGGCCGGGCAACGCTGCGAGTTCCCGGGTGGGCTGGCCTGAACCTGGAAGCCTCGTACTGGTGGAGCAAGGCGATCGATCTCGGGGGCAGCTACCTGAACACCGCCGCCAATGCCAATCGCACCCAGACCGAGAGCCCGTCGGAATTCGACGTGCATGGAGAACTCCGGGGAGTGAGCAATTTCGACCAGCCCCATGCGGCGCTGTTCAACTTCAGCTATCAGACTCCAGGGCTGGCCGGGCGGCCGGCCGTACTCCGGCAGGTGTTCGGTGGCTGGCAATGCAGTTCCGTCGTGCTGCTCAAGTCCGGAACGCCGTTTTCCGTCCAGTCCGGCTCGGACGGGCCCGGGTTCGGCAACGTCGACGGATCCCAGAGCGACACTCCGATCCTGGAGGATGTCGCCGTACTCGGACGCTCGATCGATCATCCCGACACGTCCTTCAACCGCCTGCCGGCCAGCGCGTTCTCGTTCATCCGCCCGACCGACCCGCGAGGGAACCTCGGGCGCAACACCTTCCGGCGCGACGGGATTGCGAACGTCAATCTGGCGTTGTCGAAGTCGTGGCCGCTTGGCAGCGACAACACCCTGCTCCTGCGTGCCGAGTCACTGAACTTCACCAATCACCCCCAGTTCCAGGTTCCGGGGGCACAGCTGGCGCAAGGCAACTTCGGACGGATCACGAACACGCTCAACGATGGCAGGACATTCCGGTTCACGCTGCGGCTCACGTTCTGACGGCACCACCACGATGAGCGGGGCGGATCAGCGGGTCGGGGTGCAACGCGACGAACCGGCACCGGCCGCCCCACGACGGCTTGCGAGCTTTCCACGAGGGTTGCCGGCGGTTCCCCGGCTGGGGATCGCGACCCGGGGAAACACCACGCTGGATCCGGATGACGTCCACTACGCCTACCAGCGGGGCGTCCGGTACTTCAACTGGTGCGGCAAGCCCGATGGTCTGTCCCGTGCCATGCGGGAATTCGGCGACCGTCGCAGCGAGATCATCTTCGCGGCGCAACTCAAGGCCCGTACGGCGGAGGAAGCCGAGCGTGAACTGGATTGGGTCCTGGAACAGACCGGTGGAGAGCGGTTGGATGTCGGGACGCTCTACTATGTCGAGTCGGACGGAGAGTGGGAGTCGATCACCGGGCGCGGCGGAGCCTGGGAGGCATTCGCGGCACGGCGGCAGAGCGGCGAACTGGGTCTGCTGGGCCTGACCAGTCACCAGCGGAAACTGGCGGCCTCATGGGTCCAGCAGCGTTCGGAGGAAGGGCCTGCCCGGCTGGACATGCTCATGGTCCGGTACAACGCAGCCCATGTGGGTGCGGAGCAGGACGTGTTTCCCGTCACGTCCCGACTGCGCATGCCCGTGGTGACGTTCACGGGACTGCGGTGGCGCGACCTGCTGCATGGAACACCCGCCGACCCACCTGGTTTCCGACTGCCGACAGCCACGGACTGCTACCGATTCTGCTTGGCGCACCCGGCGGTGTCCGTCACGCTCGCAGCGCCGAACGGGCGGGCCGAGCTCGAAGCGGATCTGCAGGTGCTGGACGAGCCGGAAACGCCGGACCCGGAACGGATGCTGGAGATGCGTCAGCATGGCCGCCGCGTGCATCGACACGCTCGAGAGTTCCGGTGATCCCCGGAGCGAGTGACACTATACTGGAAGCAGATGCTGCGGTGAGGTGCGAGAGTGGTTGAATCGGGCGGTCTCGAAAACCGTTGAGCCTTCACGGGCTCCGTGGGTTCGAATCCCACCCTCACCGCCATGACGCTTCTGCAAGTGGTTGATGGTAAGCGTCTTGCAGTACTGATGCGATTTCAGGTGGCACGCCTGTCCGGCATCCTGGCCATGCGCAGCGCGGACGCGTGAGCGAGTTCCTGGGCTGACGGGACTCTCCAGAACTGGTGCAGGCCAGGCATCGGCAGACTCGATTCAGCCGGGTCACGAATGCCCCGAACAGACGGCTCCGCCGACATGATTCCGGCACCGGACCGTGCCGCAGTCGGGAATTGTGCCACCCGCTGGCCGGCGCGGCCGGTTCCCGCCTGGTTCGCCCCTTGGGGTGAACGACAACACAGGCTGGCCGTGTAGTAGGCTGATCCTCTATGCCCCATTCCGGTGTGCTCGAAATCAGAGCAGGCGTTCAGGAACGATACGCCGATGTGCTCACATCCAAGGCCCTTGACGTGATCGCTGACCTGGCGGAACTGGACCGTGAGCGCAAGGACGTGATGCAGGCCAGGCTGGACCGCCGGCATCGGCGAGCCCGGAATGCGGAGAGGATCCAGTTCCCGGACCCGGACTCCACGATTCCGCGTACGCGCATCAAGGTGTCCGATGCAAGGGCGGGACGCTTCATTGGGTCGGCGATCCCGGATGACCTGCAGTGCCAGTGGATTCAGGGTACGGGTCCCGGCGCGAAACCCCGGTCGCCGATCGCAAGGAGCATCCGGAACGTGGCGTACGCACTTCTCTCCGGCGCGGATGGATGGATGTTCGACGGCGAGGACGCCCTCGGACAGATCGAGACCATGTCACTCGATAACCAGCGGAACCTGCGCCTGGCGTTCGCGAGAGACCCGATTTTTCTGGAAGCTGCCGGAGCCGTGGCGGGCGAGATGAACCGATGGGCAGAGGATTTCCTCGGGCACACGATCATCCAAGACTGGCAGCAGCAGCTCGATTTCACGACCCGGATCTTTCGCGCACGCGGTCTTCACCTGGACGACCGGCATGTTCGCAACGCTGACGGGAGCGGATTTTCGGCGTCGATCGTCGATGCGGCCCTCTACGTTGCTGCGAACCACGAGACACTGGCGCAACAGGGCTCCAGCCTGGTGCTGTACCTTCCCAAGATCCAGACGGCCGAAGAAGCCGCTCTGTGGCACGAGATCCTCGGTGGCGTGGAAGCGTGCCTGGGGCTCGCCAGCGGGTTGATCAAGACCTATGTCCTGGTCGAGCAGGTCGAGGCCTCATTCCAGCTGATGGAGATTCGGGCGGCACTCGGCAACCGGTTCGTCGGGTTCAATACCGGCCGCTGGGACTACATCAACAGCGTCGCGGACGCGATGGCCTGGGACCCGGACTTCGTGCACCCGAACATCGATGCTGTGGTGATGACCTATGGCTACATGCGGAACTACGAGGATCGGGTGCGTAGAGCCACCAACACCCGCGACGCCAAAGGCCAGTGCGCGCTCTGGCAGGGCGGGATGGAACCCAATATCCCGGTCGGCTCTCCAGACGGCGTGGCGGCGAGCATGAAGAAGGCGACACTGGGGGCCGAACGCGAGCAGAGGGAGGGCGCCAGCGGCAAGTGGGTCGCGCACTGGAAGATGGTGCACATCATGCGACCGGTCTGGGAAAAGGCGGGGCAGGCCAACCAGGCGGGCCGCTCCTTCCCGGCGCTGACCTATTCCGACGCGGACGCCGCAGGACTGACGCTCCTTGAGCCGGCTCCGCGAACCATCCGCGGCGCCAGAGATCTGATCAGCGTGGCCGTCCAGTACGGCAATGCCTTCGAGCAGGGGTTCCAGGCGGCAGCCCTGAAACCTGCAGACTTCTTCGGCAACGACGATGTGCTCTACCTGATGGAGGACATGGCCACGGGAGAGATCCGGCTCAGCATCCTCTGGGAGTGGCTGCACAAGGGGGCGACACTCACGGCAGACGACGAGCAGACCGGGACCAAAGCCGGGGATGTGTTCACAGAGGAGACGTTCTCGCAGCTGCTCGCCGAGGAGTTCGCGAAGCTGCGGCAAGCCCGCGATGTCGATGTGCATGACGACTCGAAGATCACGACGCTACCGGTCGCGCGGGTGGTGGTCGACGAGTATGTGCGGTGCGCGCGGAAAGCGCCCTGGATGGTTGACCTGCTGAACGTGAGTCTCACGGTCGCGGAGGAGGCGTCGGCCAGGCGTCGGACGCGAGAGTACTTGGATTCGTGGTCGGCCCGGGGAATGCGCATCACGAAGAACCTCGATTTCGAATCGGCCGGTCATTGCAGTAGCTGGCCAGGTGCGGAGAAGTTGATTTCTTAGGCGAAGCGTGGCTGCAGGATCGCTTCCGGTATCGCTGCGATCGTGGTGCTGGATGCGCGCCCGGTCGGAACGGAGTCGGGCCTGTCGAGAGCGCCCTGCCCGGATCGGATTGCTGGCGAGCCATGCGGCGATGAGCTTCTCGATCGCTGTACCCATGTCGCCTTCGCTGATAACGGCTGCGCGACAGGAAACGAGCACGTTGCCAGTTGGATCAGCAAGTGTGACGGCGACCCGCTCGTCTTGGACGATTTCTGTCCGACGTGGCGGAGAAACGGTGGACGGCGTTCGGTGGTGCCTTTGCGCGCCTCCATCCGGGACCAGTGCCGGCCGCTCGCGTCCGACAATCTGGCACCGGTCATCTTGTTCAATATCGCAAACGTGGTGCATGAAGTGGATCGCGGAACCGGCGGTTTCCTGGGCACGCTCTACGAGCCCAATGCCGTCATCAGGAACGATGTCGAGTTCATCTTGATGCTGTGGAAGCCGGGTGGCCAACGCAGGCCGAGCCTCGCTGCGCGGACGCTCAGCCTGCTGTCGGAAGGGAACTTCAGAACGCTGTTCCGGCAGGTCTGACCGACATAGCCGGCGCCTCGACCCGAGACCATCCTGCACCCTATCCAGTAGCGCTGGCAGATCGTCTCATCAGGAAGTTCAGCTTCATCGGCGATACGGTGCTCGACCCCTTCACTGGAACGGCGTCGCCGCAGATCGCCGCGGCGGCATCCGGACACAACAGCATCAGCATCGAAGTGGACCCGGGGTATCTCGCTAAGGCGCTGACGCGATTGCGGGCCGAGACGGCAAGCCTGTTCGGCCCCGCTGGCGTGGTCGCCGCCGGGACTGACACGGCATGGCCAGCCACGGCGTAGTCGACCGGCATGATCACCGCCCAAGACGCCGTTGACGATCTGTACCGAATCGACGTCAAGGAACGAAAGGCGACATCGAAGGCGCGGCTCGATGTGTTGGTGGATTTCTGCGTCCAGGAGTTGACGTCCCGCGGGCTGAAGGACATGGAGAAGGAGGCTTCGATTCCCGGTGCCGGTCGGCAGAAACAATGGGATGTCGCGTGGAACTACGGCGGAAAGTGCCTTCTGAGGAACCTCCGCGGCACGGTGCGGAATCGAATTGATGACATGATCGGCGAGGCTACGAACGCCCAGCTTCACTCGCCCGAGATCGTGGTCGGCTACATCATGATCTTCAACGTCGCGGAAGATCGGATATCCGCAAAGCACGGCCCGACATGGTGCCAGCTCTTTCGAGAACATGTGACCGCGCTATCGGGCCGTAGACCTCCTTCCTGGACTACTGGAACCGAGGAAGGCTTCGTACTGGTCGAGGTGGACTTCGGTACTAACTCAGCGGTCCGGGGGATGTCACAGACGTTTGATTCAGTTCCTCGGCACGCTGGTCCACCAAGTCAAGACACGGAGTCCCAACGTGCTGACAGCTTGATCCGGAGTGCCCTACGGTTTGATGGAGTGTGACGATTGAACGAGGAAGGACAACTCGGGCGATGGAATCGCCGGCATCGGCTCATCTCTTGTTGGAAGAGACTGGGAGTTGACAGGCGTTCACGAGCGGTGGTAGCTTGGTGTCGATTCGGCGCGAAGGCCCATGGCGGCCTCCGGAGGATCGGTTGGCGAGTGGCGGAGCCGTTCGGCAGCGTACGGGTACAGGGAAGAAGTAGAACATGAACATGCAGCGCAAAGCAAAGAGATTCTGGTCCGGGTGGGGGGGGGGGGTAACTCTTCTCCTGATAGCGCTTCTGACGGCCGGACTGGCAGGCTGTGGCGGCGATGAGCCCCAAGTAGCCACACCGCCGCCCCCGGCGCCACCGCCGTTCCAGCCGCAGCCAGTCGAGATCACGCTGGGGACGAGCGGCGACACAGTCACGCTGATGACCACCGAGGGTGGTGGCTTCACGCTGAACGGAGAGCCGTTCGCGACTGGTGGGAGCGTGACGGCCGGGAACGGCGGGCAGTACACGCTTACGCTGGCGGAGGGGACCTGGACGGCACAGTTCGACGCGCCCGAGATCATGATTCCGCTCGGGATGAGCGAGGAGACGGTGACGATCACGCAGGCCGAGGACGGCAGTTACTGGCTGGGGGAGATGGCCGTCCGGAGTGGGGAGACGGTGCATACCGCCGCGAACGGCAACGAGTACGTGCTGCGGATCACGACCGACGAGGGCGGAGCGGTCACTTGGATGGCCAGTTACCGGGCACCGATGATCGCGGTGATGCTGGGCCTGTCGGGCGACACGGTGACGCTGGAGAGGCGGGAGGACGGCAGTTACTGGCTGAACGAGATGGTGGTCATGAGTGGGGAGACGACCACCATGGCGGGGAACGGGAACACGTACACGCTGCGGATGGGCGAGGGCGGGATGTGGATGGCCGAGTACCGGGAGATGGTTGTCGAAGTGATGTTGGGGACCTCGGGAGAGACGGTGGCGGTGAGCAAGGCCGAGGACGGCGGCTACTGGATGGGGGAGATGCAGGTCGAGGACGGGGTGACGCTGGCAACGGCGTCGAACGGGAACCGGTACCGGTTGATGAAGGATGCGGAAGGGATGTGGATGGCGGAGTACGTGCCGGAGACGGGTACGGTGACGGTGGGCACCCTGGGGGTGACGCTGGAGACGGTGCAGGCCGAAGACGGGAGCTGGACGGTGGTGAGTCCGGTGACGGGCGAGACGGAGACGTTGGAGGACGGAGCCATGTTCATGGTGGGTGGCAACAGCTACACGCTGATGGACGACGGTGAGGGGAACTGGATGGCGACGTACCGGGAAGAGACGGTCTCGGTGATGCTGGGGACCTCGGGGGAGACGGTGCTGCTGACGAAGAGAGAGGACGGCAGTTACTGGATGGGGGAAATGCAGGTCGAGGACGGGGTGACGATGGTCACGGCGGCCAACGGCAACATGTACACGCTGAGCATGGACGCGGACGGGATGTGGATGGCCATGCATGACGCACCGCAGACGCAGGTGGCGTTGGGCACGAGCGGGACGACGGTGACGCTGGTGCGGGAGGAAGACGGCAGCTACACGCTGGACGGGGATGCCTTCAGCAGTGGCGGTCGGGTGACGGCGGGGAACGGGAATGTCTACACGGTGACGATGGTGGACGGGGCGTGGATGGCGGAGTACCAGCCGGAGAGCATGGAGATCAAGGGCACGGGCGGTCTGCTGGCGGTAGTGCGGGAGGACGGTCAGGGCTACGACGTGGATGGCGCGCTGCTGCCGAACAGTGGGATGGGCGACATCGACACGGACAGTTCGGGGAGCTACCGGGTGCGGATGCAGGACGGGATGCTGATGGGCACGCGTCTGGACAACGTGAAGATCGACACTGCGACGGACTTCAAGACGATCGGGCTGAGCGCGATGCCGACGATGCTCGGGGATGACAAGTCGACGGCGGACATCAACGAGGCGAACACGGCGCTGGTGGTGGCGAAGGAGAACTATCCGTTCGCGGACCTGCTGGGGGACGGTGTGTCGCAGACGAAGGGGAAGAACTTCGTGGCGGAGGCGCGGACGAAGCTGGAGGGGATCCGGGCGAAGATCGTGTCGATCCTGGACGTGTTCGAGAAGGATTCGGAGCGGGACACGCAGATCACGCGGCAGTGGGGCACGGACACGACCAAGGCGAAGACGAACGTCAAGGCGGTGCTGGAGTCGGTGTTCGGGGCGAAGTTCGGTTCGCTGGCGGCCCCGGACGACGACAAGGCGCTCGGGAGGGTCGACGACCTGATCGAGGCGCTGTCGAGCGTGGAGGATCTGGCGGCAGCGCTGGGGGATGACGGCGTCCTGGAAGATGTCGCCGATGCGGACGATGCGGCGAAGATCCTGGCGGCGACGGAGACGGAATCGACGGTGACGTACGGGATGCACGGGAACACGCGATTCGGGACGATCACGCGCAAGAAGCGGGACAATGCGGTCTCGGATGCGAAGTACGACGCGGACGCCAGCCCGAAGGTGGGGGAGCGGGGAGCGTTCGCGTTCGGGGTGACGGACGAGACGACGCGGGCGCGGTACGTGCAGACGGCGGGGACGGCGCGGTACGAGGGAGAGACGCTGGCGGTGAGCGGAGCGGACCAGCAGTATGCGGGAGACATCGAGATCAGCATCAACTTCACCTCGGAGAGGGTGGACGGGCTGATCACGAACCTGATGACGGAGGAGGGGGAACGCTGGGAGTACCTGTTCGGGGAGGTGGACAGCATCGTGCTGCCGACGGCGGACATGAACTCGCAGGGGATCTGGAAGCAGGGTTCGGGGACGAACGAGAACCAGGCGACGATCGACTTCGGACGGCGGGCGGGGGTGTATCGGCCGCAGAGGGTGGACAGCACGTTCGAGGGGCGGTTGCTGGGGGGTAACAATGAGCCGGATGCGGGCAGCGAGGTAGTGGGCGTGTGGTCGGTCGGGGACCGGGCGAAGGACCTGGTCGGGACCGAGGACCGGAGCTACCTGGCAGGCGGTTTCGGGGCGACCCGGGTGGCGGACGGGCCGCCGCGGCGGCCGTCGGTGGACGACGGGACGCATGTGAACGCGATCGTGGTGAGCGACGCCGCCAAGACGGTGATCGAGAACGGCCAGTTGACGGCCAAGACGCAGCAATGGCGCTGGGTCTACCAGATTCTGTCAGCGGCGGAAGCTCGTGCGGCCGAGGCTGGCTACAGCTTCTTCGCTGACGAGGCACTATATTTTCGGAAGGACCGGAATCTGAGCGCGGAGATTTCGCTGGCGTCACTGCTCGACAAGGAGGGTGCCGAGTTCGGCTTCAACAGTCCAAAGACCTGGGTCCAGGAGCAGCGGGAAAGGATCCGGAAGCACCGGGACAAGATCGCCGGGATGCTGTCGATCGGCGGCCTGGATGCCCAGATCAAGAACGAGTGGGGCTATCTGATCATCGAACTGGCGAGCGGGGTGTTCTGGGATGTGCGGACGGACGGGAACGCCGACACGCGCGGGAATCGAGTCACGCCGCCGAGCAGCATTCTCGGGCAGGTGCCCGGCAAGACGGTCAATGTGAACGCCGACGGGAACCGGGATTGGGAGACTCCAGACGATGTGCTGGATCGTGCCGACGCTATCCTGGAGGCGCTGAGTTCGGCGGAGAGTCTGGAGGCGGCGTTTGATCCGGCGCGGGACGGGATCTTCGTGGAGGAGGACGCGGGCGACGACGACAAGGAGAAGTCGTTCCTGACAGTGCACGGTGGCGACGGCGAGCTGTTCGACACCGACAACGCCGGCACAGGCAAGAAGCAGATCTGGAACACGACGGCGTCGGCGATGTTCAATCAGCGGCAGTGGCAGATCAAGGCGTCGGTGGGGACGACGGACTACACGCGGTTCGGGGTGTGGCGGATCCAGTACGCGCGGAACATGCTGCGGGGCAAGAACTGGTTCCACCGGGACGTGGAGTCGTTCGCCTATAGTCCGCTGCCGGTGGCGACGGCACAGAGGCGGGACCAGTTGCCGGCGGGGGGCCAGGCGACGTACGAGGGCAAGACGGTGGCGTATGTGGGCAAGATGACGTCGAACACGGACGGGCCCAACATGGGCAGTCAGGCGGCCTACGAGGGTACGGCGAGTGTCGAGGTGCAATGGTTCGGGACGGACGAGGACCTCGGTAGCGTCTACGGTACGGTCCGGCGGAGCGCAGTGGGCGCGCATGTCACGACGGTGCTGAGCGACCTGCGGTCGGTGTCGAACGGCGACTACCTGTACCACGACAACAAGGAAGTGCGGCGGATCATCTTTGCCAAGCGCACCATGGCCACGAACGCCAGCGCCAGCGTTGCTTCGTCGGACGACCACAAGCTGGACTGGTACAGCTGGGCTCCGGGCCAGGCCAGTGCTCCCGTGGCGGCGAACATCGACTACCGGGATTCGGCCGCGACTCGGGGCACGCAGAGCACTGCGGGCGGGACTGATACGGGCGGTTATGGTTTCGAGTTCGTGGGGAGTTCGCCGGACGGACCGCTGGGAGTGATGGGGGTATACCGGTTCAACCCGAAGGGAACCGGTGGTGGATTCGGCACGAAGATGGCGGACACGGTGCAGAACCTGACCCTCAAGGGAGCCTTCGGCGCGGACCTGCCATAGAGCAGGGCAGTCTCTGGCAACGCAGAGTCCACGGGGGGAGCGGGCAAGCGCTCCCCTTTTTGTCCTGCGCTCGTCATCTGGGCACTAAAATGGCGGTATTTTCGGCGCTCTTGGGATGTTTCCACATGGAGGTGATCTCCCAAGTCATTTTCGATCAGTTGCATTACATTTGCCAGTTGTACTAGCAAGTGCGACACCAGATATGGGGGGTGGGTGTCAGGGATGGCCTATCATTTGGGAGAAACCACCATGGCACAGACCTACCACCAACTGCGGCGCGACGAACGCTGCCAGATCCACGCCCTGCACCGGCAGGGAGCCTCAGCCCGCACCATCGCGGACCAACTCCACCGCCACCGATCCACCATCTACCGCGAACTCCGCCGCAATGCCGATCCCTCCGGCTACTGCCACCAGCAGGCCCAGACCCGCTCCGAACAGTAGCTTGGTCGGCCCGTCGCAGTAGTTCCTGCGCGACCTGAATGGAAGCGTGGGCAGAGACCCGTATCACAACAGGACTAGAAGACAGGAACCACCCGACCATGGCCCGCAGCCAAGTTCGCTTGCACCAGGAGCACAGCCATGACCAAATTCCCTTCTGTCAAAGTTGCCGGCATTGATGTCGGCCAGTTCGGGCTGGATACCCACATCCATCTCTCTGACCTTGGAGTCTTAGGTTTCTCGCCAAAATAAATTGATCAATTGAACTCTTGCCGCGTGGCCCGTGAATATTCCACAGTATCAGTCGCTATAGCTTGCGATCGTTTTGGAGCAGGATGGACGGTGCGGGATTGCTGGGATCTGTCTGGTGGCGAGATGGACAGGCTCTGTGCCGTTGCTCGCCACCGTGCTCTCTGCTGCTGGAGCCGACCGGAGACCTGTTCCGCGGCAGGCGCTAGTGGCGGGCTGGGGGCGCCCTGGCTCCGCTCCTCGCCCACGCTGGCAGGCGACCGCTGATCCTCAGACATCCTGACCTCGACGGTAAGATCGTGAACCCGTGCCAGCGGTCTGGTGTCGGCTGCGAAGGGTGCCTCAAGGTGGAGGCGGGCGGCTGCTGGCCCTGTGCCGTCGCCACGGCGGCCGTCCTGCGCAGGATTGCGAGGAACAGTCTGCAGGGCAGCCAGCGCCGGATCCGCGCTGAGGTCCACGCCAAGGATGCGCCGGGGCAGTACCTTGCGTTGCCACCGCACTGCACACGCCAGTCGGCTCGGCGCGCTGGAGGCACGACCGGGACCGAACGCCGCTGGCCGATCGGCCCATCGTCGGCGGTGGCGCAGGAGCACCGGGACGACCCGATCGGGACGGCCGTACCAAGGGAGCGTGGCAGCGTGTTCGCAGCAGCGCCCGGCCTGATTCCGGGTTCACGATCCTGTCTGCAACTCACATTTCCCGCCCAGCCCTCACCCCCACCGAAAGCCCTGTATTGCAGTGGTTTGCGGGCTACGATGGGCCTATGACCTGCCCCCGAGGTCAGGATGTCTGATCCTCCACCACCCGCCCGGGTGGCCCTCCAGCCCCGTGCCGGCCCTGCCAGTTGGCGGCGCTGGCCAGGCCGGGGTCCGCCGTCGCTGCGGTCTTTGTAAAACAACCTGACCATGATATGTTGCCACCGTGCTAGACTGGCCCCGTGCCGGGTGCAGCGGATCCGATCCAGGCCAAGTATGCGGCCTTGCGACCGTTGCTGGATGAACGGACCCGCCGGATTTGGGCGGCCACCGAAGCCCGGGCGCTGGGCCACGGCGGGATCAGTCGGGTCACGGAGGCGACCGGTCTGTCCCGCAATACCGTCCGGGCCGGTCTGCGGGAATTGGAGGGGGGTGCCGCCCCAGCGGTTACCGACGACCGCCAGCGGCGGGCGGGTGGGGGGCGCAAACGGCGGGCCGAGCAGAATCCGCAACTCGTCACGGCCCTGGAAGCACAGTTGGGCCCCCTGACGCGGGGCGACCCGCAAGGACCGCTGCGCTGGACCTGTGCGAGTGCCGCGCAGTTGGCCGAGCAGCTACACGACCAGGGGCACACCGCCAGTGAGCGCACGGTGAATCGCCTGCTGCACACGCTCGGCTATAGTCTGCAGGCGAATCGCAAGACCCTGGAGGGCCGGCAGCACCCGGACCGGGATGCACAGTTTCGCTACATCAACCGCAAGGTCGAGGAATTTCAGGGCCGGGGGGACCCGGTGGTCACGGTCGACACCAAGAAGAAGGAACTGGTGGGACCGTACCGCAACGGGGGGCGGGAATGGCACCGCAAGGGACAGCCCGAGCCCGTACGGGTGCATGACTTTCCGGACAAGGAGTTGGGCAAGGCGATCCCGTACGGCGTGTATGACCTGTCGACGAATGCCGGTTGGGTGAGCGTGGGAGTGGACCACGATACGGCCGCGTTCGCGGTGCAGACGCTGCGGAACTGGTGGCGGGCAATCGGACAGGGAGCCTATCGGGAAGCCCGCCGTCTGCTGCTCACCTGTGATGGAGGGGGTGCCAACAGCAGCCGGAGTCGATGGTGGAAACTGGAGTTGCAGGGACTGGCGGACGAAGCGGGCTTGCAGATAGCGGTGTGCCACTTTCCACCGGGCACCAGCAAGTGGAACCGGATCGAGCATCGGATGTTCTGCCACATCACCCAGAACTGGCGGGGGCGCCCCCTGGTCAGTCGGGAGGTGGTGGTGAACCTGATCGGAGCCGTCCATACCAAGGCGGGCTTGACCATCCGTTCGGTGCTGGACGAGCAGGCGTATCCGACCGGTCGCAAGGTGACCGACGCACAGTATGCGAGTCTGGCTCTACAGCGCGATGCCTTTCATGGTGAATGGAACTACACGCTGGCAGCGAGGCCAGTCGGAGAAGCCTGGATGGGGCGGGTGGCCGTAGCGGGGGACGCGGTGGCGCTGGCAGTGCGGGAGCGACAGGTTGGTTGGTGCCTCCCCTCCTGCCCAGCAGGAACGGAAGCAGTGGTAACCGCGGCAAGGCGGGCGGAGCCCCGTGGCGGGAACGGCAGCCGGGCCAGGCGCAGGGCGAGATGCTCCTGCCGCAATGATTGGTACCGGGATGCATTCTCGGGCCGTGTTGCAAGAGTCCAATTGATCAATTTATTTTGGCGAGAGCCCTTAGCCAAGATAATCCAGTGTTGCGCCAAACAGAGATTATTAGGTAGACGGGCTTCAGCTTGCGGCATGCATCGGCACCTGCCGTTCGCCCATTCCCGCCATGTTGGCAGACATATACGCTTGGGCAGGACGGCCCTTGCTTTGGGACACACTCTACAGGTTTGGTTCGAGGCATTGTTACTGGTGCTGGAAGAGAGGACGCGGAGGGTGTGGGTCGGGGCGGAAGCGAATGCGAGCAGGTTGGCGCGGGACACGGTGCGGGCCGGGCTGCGGGAAGTCGAGGTCAGGGTCATGGCGACGGCCGGACAAGGAAGGGAGCGAATGTGGCGGAGCGGTGGTGGGGCAAGGCTCCGGAGGAGCGGGACCCGCGGAACTGCGAGGGAGCTTGGAGCGCAAGCTGGACCCGGTCCGCGGGGCGATCCGAGGAGTCCGCTGTGCTGGATCTGCCGGAGCGCAGACTACACATGGGCAGCCCGCCGGTAAACGGCGATCCTGTCTTGGCGACTGACCCTTAACCGCCACTTCACCAACGATCAGCAGGTCACGCGCGCCGCCGTCGAACCGACCGGGTGCTACCACTGGAGCCTGTATCAGGGGGCGGCGGCGGACGCCGTCCTGGAGACCGTGGTGGTTCATGCCCTGTGCTCACGATCCTTCGCCGAAGCCCTTGGCCAGTGTGTTAGGAGTGACCGTGTTTATGTGCCATGTTGGCCCGCTTCCCGAACCTCGACAGTTGTTCCTCCGCAGTCCGAGAACCGAAGACGGCTCCATGACTTGCTGACTCTCCGCACGATGCTCATCCAGCAGCGCAGAGACCGGCAGAGACGGCTTGCCGCAAGGTGGGGCCCTGCTGGGCTTGAACCCTTCGACCGCGACTCCGGCCAGCCCCACGGCGGGCGCCGGAGTCGAAGGGGACGGGCACGACCGGCCATGTCCTGTACATGGCCGGCCCCTCCGCGATTCGCTGGCACCCGGACTCGCAGGCCCTGTCATGACCGTCTGACCACGCGCCGCAAACTGCACAAGGTGGCTTTGGTGGACGTTATGCCGCAAGCTGGTCGGCGTCCTCACACGCTCCTGTGTCGACTCTCTGTGGGCCCACTCGATGGATGTGGACACATGAGCGCCCTGCTCCACTCCTTTCGGAGCCGGTCTCGCTCCCTATTCGAGACGGGCTCAGGATTCCGGCCTTGACAGCCCACACGGAAGGTTCAGCGACCACTAGTGTTTCGTCAAACTCAAAATTGCTGGTAGAGTTTGTCTCTCGACGGAGGCTATCCAGCCCAAGCGTATATGCCTGCCCGCGCAGCGGGAACGGGAAAACGGCAGGTGCCGATGCACGCCACGAACTCAAGTCCGTCCACCAGAAAAACTCCATTTGACAGAACACTAGGGCCTCTTCGCTGTGCCTGGCGGTTGCCGTGTTGTCTTCCACTTAGCCGGTACCTAGAGGGAGCGGTGGTTTACAAACTTCGTCTCTGGTACCGCGTCTTATCCATTGGGAGTTGTCATTCTTATAACAGACGCAGGTTTCATCGGTACCTTGTAGTACCCCTTTCCCTGTCAGTGTCAGCATCCCTGTCTGTGGAGACCGTTCCCATACGAGTTCACAGACTTCTGGTTCTTGGTTCGAGACACACTGGTTGAATTTGTTCTTGCAGGCGGAACGCCCCGCTCCGAGGAGACTGCTGAAGTCGTAGAGCGTCGTCACATATTGATGCTTGATGCACTCCGCTCCTTCCACGGGCTGCGGGGAAATCCACACATCCATAGGCGGGCCGATCACCTCCAACTCCTTGGGAAGGGTCGGTACTACTCTCTGGGACGCTGGCTGTTCTCCTCGACAATAATACTCCGTTATCGTCTCCTGCCGGGTGGTCGGCTCAATGGCATCCAGACATTGCTGCAACGCAGTTGGACAGTCCACGGCGCTCTCTTGGGGTGGTATACGACTCTTGGGGCCTCGCACCGCGTCCCGCTCCAGAGGGCCTCCCTCTTGGCCCTGACCGTACGCCGGACTCATGTGGACGCCGGTCAGCACCGTTCCCGCCAGTAGCACCATCCGCAGCACCGATCTCCGCTTCCGGATCGCGGAGACCGATCGGTCTCCGCCGGAGCGGTTTCGCTTCCCGGCAGCATCCTGCCGGTTCCTGTTTGTCATGTTCGTCCTGCAACCTTTCCTTGTCTTGCACTTGCTTACTGGGCATCCTGCAGACTCGCCGATACCCGAACCATGTATTCCCGGGCGGACTCGCCGGGTTGGACCGGCGTGGCCAGCAAGACCCGTTCAAGGCGCTCGCGGATCTGCAGCCAGCCTTCCAGTTCCTCGAGCCGACCCTGCTCGCGCAGAGTCCGCTCCGTGGCGCGCGACAGCGCCTCCAGCCCCACTTTCGTCGTCGCCCTCACGTCGCCGGAAGCGGTCGCCTGCACCTTCTCCGCCGCCCGGTGCAGCGCGCCCGACAGTTCCAGTTCGCGCCGCAGTTCCGGGTCCACCGCGGCTGCGCCGTGGGCCCGCAGCAGATCCGCGATCCGGTTCCGGCCCCGGCGGTGGGCTAGGTGCAGCGGCGTCACACCCCCTTCTTCCGGGGGCGGGTCCGTCGCGTCGGTTGCCGGTCTCAGGACCGCATCGACCTCCGCCCCGAACAGCAGCAGCGCCTCGACGACGGCATAGTTGCCGGCGGCGGCGGCATGGTGCAGGGGAGTGTAGCCCAGCCGGTCCGGCACGTTCGGATCGGCCCCGTAGGTGAGCAGCAGGGGTTTGACCATGTCGATCGCATCGGCCGAGGTGTCCTTGGCGGCTAGGCCGAGGGCGGTGAGCCCGTAGACCGCATCCACGCGGTCGATGTCCGTTTCGTGCGGCATCAGGGTGAGGGCGCGGTCGTACTCGCGGCGGTGCAGGGCGGCATGCAGCGGCGCACTCTGGGCGAAGGCGGCCAGCCGTTTCCTGCGCGCGTCGGTTGCCGCAGGGCCTTCCTCGGGTAGCGCTGCCGGCGGAGCGAGCAGGACGGCTGCCACCAGCCCCAGTCCGGCTCGGCGCCAGTGCTGGCCCGGGGCCGTCCCGACAGTTACGAGTCCGTTGGACATGTGTCGCGTTCCGCCGCCTGTGGGCGACCGAATCACCATCCTACGACCTGTGATACTGCAGGTCAAGCGCCTTACAATCGGGCCTCCAGTGGCCCTTTCCGGGGTCCGCACGGCCCGACGACGGCAGTTCCTGCCACCCGTTGCCTCCCTCATCGGCGGAACCCCCGCCGGACCGGTCTCCTCGGTTCTTCCGTAAGACGCTTGACATGCAGTATCACCAGACATCCTGACCTCGGGGCAGGTCATAGGTCCATCGTAGCCTGAAAACCATTGAAATACAAGGCTTTCGGAGGATCCGAGGGCTTGGCTGGAGACATGAGTTTCAGATAGGATCGTGAACCCGAAATGATGCCGAGCGCTCCCGCGAACACGCTGCCACTCTCCCTTGGTACGGCCGTCCCGGTCGGGTCGCCCAGCGTGTGCAGTCCAGCGGCAACGCAGGGCACTGCCCCGGCTCATCCCTGTCATGCACCTCATGGCTGCCCCGCAAACTGCTCATCCTGCGCAGGATGGCCTACTGTGCCGCGACGGCACAGGGCCAGTAGCCCCGCCTCCACCTTAAGGCGCCCTTCGCAGCCGACACGATACCGCTAGCGCGGGTTCACAATCTTACCCTCGAGGTCAGGATGTCTGATCACAGATAGAATCACCCTTCGTAACGGGTTTCCGGCTGGTCGCCGGCAGCTCCGACCTCGCCTTGGCCTCCCGCGGCCGCGGTCAGACCCACGGTCTTCTGTGGCACGAGGCCGACGCCATCGCCACCACCGCAGAGGCCGACCGTTCCCTCGCGGGTCTCCGAACTCGCTGCGCTCGTCTGCGACGGCCTGATCAGGGCCGACGACTGCAGTGTCATCATCACCATCCGCCGTTCCAAGACCGATCCCCTCAGCGAGGGCGCCGACCTCTTCCTCGGTCCGCCCACTCTGGACCGCCTCGACCGCTGGACCGCTGCGGCGGCCATCAAGGAGGGATCGCTCTTCCGGCGCCTCGCTGCCCGAGATCCAGCTTGACGGATGCTGGTCTTCCTCCCGCATGCCCGACCGCTACACGGCGTGGCACGGCCCGCCTCTGCTACCCCGCTGACGACTGAGTCCCACAGGTGCTCTCGCGGGACCACAGCCGGGCCGGACATGGGCAGGATGCGAACGGTCTTCGCCTCCCATCTCAGTACGACCGGAGACCGGGTGTCGCGCGCCACTCGGGCGCGACAGGTCCACTCCCACCTCTCCGTCCAGCCAGCCTCCGCCAGGAACGTCTTGATCCCCTACTGCCTTCTACTCGCTGCCTGCCATCGTATCGACGCTTTTAGCCCCGAACCGCCGTTGCCGACGGGTATCGCAACTCCATCCTCGCCGACATGGGGGGCTTCTCTCGCCGCCTGTTACGTTTCCCCGCTTGCGGGGACCACTCCCTCGCGGTCGCCGAGGATCTGCTCGTATCCCGGCCCGACGCACTCGAACGCGCCCACTGGACTCTCCTCCCGGCCTGTCGCGCTCGCCCACGGGTCAGCGGTTCTGTGCGGGCCGACGACACCACCAATTCCCCACTTGGATCGCTGCCGCCAACGCCAGCAGTCAACGTGCCCGGCGAGGCCGTGACCGACAGAGAGCACGATACCGATCGGGCCGGGAGTTCTCTGCTCCACGGAATCGGCATGCCGAGCGACGCTGTCTCATCGGATCGGGCGTTGGTTGTACCCGAACGGAGTGGTGGAGGTGCGGGGTCACGAGTTGCAACGAACGAAGGACCGCCGTCGGGAGTTGCGCTTCGCCGTGGAGGCAGACGCTTGGCGGCACCCGCTGACGGCACGCTTCGGGCGAACGACGCTGGTGCCGAATCGGTGGGACTGTCGGGGGAGCGATGTAGCCCGGACGTACGACCGACTGCAGCATGGAGAGCCAGTCTTCCGGGGCCGGAAGGGCGGGGAGATGGTCGGGCTGGAAGTCACTCGACCATTGGACCGACGGCAAGATCCGCATGCGGGCCTTGTACTGCCGGCCAGTGGGCCGACACGCGCCAGCACGAACGGGGGTAGAAGGGACCGCCAAAGGTTGTCACAGGGTGTGGTGGCGGACTTGCCAGTGCAACTGTCATTACTCTGACATTGTTTTATAGTGGCGTCGTACCCTGTTGATGAGCCACATGGCACGCCCTGTTGAGGTTCTCGCACTGCGCCGGAAGAACGGACGGAATTGGAACGGCGGGTACGGGCATCCATCACTTCCCAGCGCGCTGGTCTTCGGGCACGCATCGAGTCGCTACGTCATGAGGGCCTCAGTCAGCGCATCGTAGCCGAGCCTGTTGGTGAGAGCAGCGCCTGTGTGGGTCCCTAGTCCCAGCGCTTCGACCGTGGGGGACTGGCGGGTCCGTGCGACCGGCCTCCATCCCGACCGAGACGGTCGAGAGAGTGATCGCCCAAGCTGGGCAGAAACCAGCCGGTCGGTCCCGTTGGGGCACCCGCAGCATGGCCCGGGAAGTCGGGATATCACCGTCCACTGTCAGCCGGATCCGGCGTATGAGCTGCCTCAAGCCCCATCGGACGAGGACATTCAGGTTATCGAAGGACAGGGATTTCGAGCACAAGTTCCGGGATGGGATCGGACTGTACCTGGACCCGCCCGAGAAAGTGGAGGTGCTGTGCTGGGACGAAAAGACGCAGTGCCAGGCACTGGAGCGTACACAGCCGGGACTGTAATTGGGAGCCGGGCATATCCGCACGGGGATCTACGACTGCTACCGGCACGGCATCTTCTGTCTGTTGGCTGCCCTGGGTTGTCTGGAGGACCAACGGATCGACCGGACCGAACGCAAGCACACCCATGTGGAATAGCTGCGGTTCCTCAAGCAGATTCGCCGGGAGATACCGAAGGAACTCACCGTGCCTGTCATTGCGAACAACCACACTGCCCACAAGCATGCGAGAGTGAAGGCTTGGCTCCAGTGGCACAAGCGCGTCCGGATGCACTTTACACCGACGTAGAGTTCCTGAATGAACCATGTCGAGCGGTCCTTCGAGGATCTGACGGACGACTGCATTCAGCCGGGCAGTTTCACGAGTGCCAAGGACCTAACCGACTCGATTACCAGTTACTTCGTGAACCGCAACAAGGATCCTCGACCGTATGGCCGGAAAGCGAGTGGCGCGGACATTCTTGCGAAGACCCACCGCGCCCGACAGGCACTCGCAGAGGTATCCGTTGGCCAACGATAATCTCCGCACACCATACTAGCGAGGCAGATCCTGTACCTCGATCGTGAACGGAAGCGTGCTGACCTTCCTGCGACGCTGGACCTGCACCCAGATCCGGTACATGCCAGGCTCCGGAAAGATCACGTTCATCTGGATCAACCTCCCGCCGTCGGCAATGCTGGGGTGCCCGTGGATCATCGTCACCAGATCGTCCTTCACGGCCAGCATATGGGCCCATGCACCGAGGAACTTCTGGAGCCCGCGGGCTGTGTTCAGCTCGAAGAAGAGCAGCGTGAGCAGCCCCGCCACCGGCGTGGATGGCTCGGTTCGCAGCGCAACCCGGATATTGTCGCCCGTCTTGGGCGCCAGGTCGGGTACCAGGTCGGGTTGCAGCGTTGCAATCGGCGCCTCGAAGCCGCGGGTGGTGAGCGTCATCGGAACCATCTGGGGCGTGCCGCCTTTGGGGTAGAAGTCGCCCATGAGTCGGTACGTGCCCGGACGATCGAAGATCGTGTCGATCCGGAACACTCCGTCCTCCTCCAGCAAGGGATGCTCATGGCGGAACACCTCCAGGTCGTGGCTGACCCAGAAGAGATGGAACAGTCTCTCGTGAACCGTCTCGAACTCGATCTGACGCTCTCCGGTCTCCGGTTGGAGGACCTCGAATTCAAGCCGGACCCGCTCACCCGCTTCGACGGCACCCGGTCTCGTCCTCAGCACCACGGGATATTCGGACATCGCTGGCAGGCCAAGGACCAGCTTCATCCCGCACCGCGAGCAGGTTCCGGGGTTCTCCGCCCGGATCTCGGGATCCATCGGACAAACGAACGGCAGCATGTCGTACGGAGATGCATCGTCATCCAGTCCGGCTGCCCGATTCTGTCCGTCGAGCTCGACGGGTGCCAGCATCGCGAGGGCGAGGATGATCGCCACGGTCCGGAGTGCCGATGCCACCGCCTGTCGTCCGCCACCCCACTGCCCGTTCGGGGCCGCGATGCGGAGACGCAGGAACATCTTGATCATGGGAGCGCACCGACGACGGTCCGTTCAGGCCGTCGCGACATCTTCGAAGAACCCGCCCATTGCACGGAACTTCGCATAGCGGCGCTCGACCAGTTCGCTGGGCTCCAGTCGGGAGAGCTCTTCCAGGTTGCGTTCCAGTGCATCCCCGAGCAGGACTGCTGCCTGGTCGGCGTCATTGTGCGCACCGCCGTCCGGCTCGGAGACGATCTCGTCGACCAGTCCGAACTCCTTGAGGTCGCCTGCGGTGAGCTTGAGAGCTTCGGCCGCAAGTTCCGCCTTCCCCGAGTCCCTCCAGACAATGGCGGCACAACTCTCCGGCGAAATCACGCTGTATACGGAGTTCTCAAGCATCAGGACGCAGTTGCCCACACCCAGCGCCAGAGCGCCGCCGCTGCCTCCTTCGCCGATACAGGCTGCCACGAACGGCACCGAGAGCATCGCCATCTCGTAGAGGTTGCGCGCGATGGCCTCGGCCTGGCCCCGCTCTTCTGCATCCATGCCCGGATAGGCTCCTGGCGTATCCAGGAGCGTTACGATCGGCCGACCGAACTTCTCGGCGAGTTTCATGGCACGCAGGGCCTTGCGATATCCTTCCGGCCGGGGCATGCCGAAATTGTGGTGCAGCTTCTCTTCCGTACGCCGGCCCTTTTCTTGCGCGATCACCATTACCTGTCGCTGTCGGAGCGTGCCGAAGCCGCATACGACTGCGGCGTCATCACCGAACTTGCGGTCTCCGTGGATTTCGTGGAACGGGTCGAAGAGTCGCTTGATGTAGTCCACTGCGTGCGGGCGCTGCGGGTGCCGCGCCAGCTGCACCACTGCCCATGATGTCGATGCGGCCTTCGGTGCTGCCGATGCGTCCTGCTCCGGGCCCCGATCGTTGTTGCCGCCGCTGGCCCCTTGATCGACCATAAGACTCCAGTCCAATTGTATCCACTACGGAGATTGCCGGATACGTTTCGCCGTGACGAACACGGTCACCGGCTTCCAGGTGTCCCGCATTCCACCCGTTCCCTTGCATACACTGGAACACGTGGCCTTCCGATCTCTGTTGAGCTTGGGGCTCCTCTTCGCTGGTGCCGTCGAAGCGCGGGCACAGGCGGAGGAGCAACTGGTGGCGGACGTGCGCATGTTCACGGTCATGGCTGCCATCAACGTCGCCGGCTATGATGACGGCCTCAACGCCGAGGCTACCAGCCCCGTACGCGAGGCGCTACGCAAGGATCTCGACTCCATGGACCCCGGCATGCGGTCCCGTCTGGCTACGTTCTACGAGCAGAAGAAGCTTCCGGATCCCGACCGGGACCTCTCCCAGTACATTTCTTTCGCCCTGCTGTGCGGAGAGCCACCGTATTTCGACCTGAAAGCGGAAGTGCCGACTGACCTTCCGCTCGATATCCGCCCGATTCGTGGACTCCCCGCACTGCTCCGGGAGTTCTATGAAGTTGCCGGCATCGAGAAACTCTGGCAGAAGTACCAGTCCGCCTACGAGCAGGAGATGCTGCGGTACCAGGACGCGCTGATCGGGGCCGTGTACGAGATCAACGGCTATCTCCGCATGCCCGCATCCAGCCGGGAAGCCCTTGGATTCCGCGTCTACTTCGACCTGCTCGCAGCCCCCGGGACGATCAACGTGCGATCGTACGGCGGGGACGTGAAGGTCGTGGTGCATTCCTCGTCGGAAGTGAGGGACGAGGAAATCCGGGCTGCCTACCTGCTGCACCAGTTGGACAGGCTCTCGGTTCGCTATGCAGAAGCGGTGGCGCGCAAGGAGGAACTGTCACGCCTGGCGCTGTACGCGCCTGCCCTCGACCAGGCGTACAAGGACAACTTCCAGCTGCTCGTGACCAAGTCGCTGGCGCATGCGATACAGACCCGCATGCGGTACGAGCCGCAGGAGCGCAAGAGGGAACGTATTGATACGTTCCTCCGGCAGGGCTTCCTTCTCGCACCGTACTTCTTCGAGAAGCTGGCGGAATTCGAGAAGCAGCCCCTCTCGCTCCCCCGCTATTACGAGACGATGATCGGTGGCATCAACACCCGCCACGAAGCGGCTCGCATCCAGGGAGTCCGGTTTGCCGAGCGAACGTCCGCGAGGAAACTGGAGCCACGCCCGGTTGTCCGACCGCAGGTCTCCGAGGAGGAAAGCCTGCTTTCGCGGGCCGAGGGGCTGCTCCATCTCAATGAACTGGGCGCCGCCCGCAAGGTCTATGAGCAGGTCCTTGCCGGGCGGGGGCCCGGACGAGGTCAGGCCAGTTATGGCCTCGGTCGGATCGCCCTGGACGAAGCCGACCCCGACCTCGCCCTCGAACACTTCGCTGACGCGGCGGAGCATGCCGATGACACCCGGATCCGGGCGATGGCGCACATCTACATGGGCCGGATCCAGGACGTGCTGGGCTATCGGGAACTTGCCCTCGAGCATTATGGCGCGGCGCTTGCAACCGGGGACACATCGCCGATCATCCGCCAGTTTGCCGAACAGGGTCTCGCAGCATCGTTCACCGGTGCGGAAGAACCCGACGGTGATGATCCGTAGTGTTGCGCTGAACGTAACGTAGCTGGTCGCCAAGGTCGCTCGACATCTCGTGTTTGGTCAACTGCGGTTTCGCCCCTGCAACCAGTTCTGATACGGGAGAGGCATCCGGCCCGATCTTCCCGGGCGAGTGTCGAACTGCAAGCGGTACAGACGGACCGCCACCCGAGCGAGGAGGTGCCGGAGTCGTCGGGCGCCTGTCGGGATCGGGGTTGGATGGGGGCATCCATGCGGTGGTGCGGCCTGTCGGTAGCGGACTTCTCGTCTCGCTGGTGAGAGAAGGCCGTCGACACCCGGCGTGCACTTCTTCTGGTGACACGTTCGACTGGCAATGTTGCGGTTGACGGAGCACGGCTTCGAGGCTGCAAGGAGACCGTGTCGGAACCATGGGGTGCTCTGCTAGGATGGGATTCGGGCACCTCGCCCGCTTCCCGTCCATGTCGGAAACCGAGACAGTTGAAGTTGAAGAGCCGTCGCCCGAACTGGAAGAGGCGGTGACAATGAACGATCCCTCCACTACGCCGGATCCGGAGGAAGACGACCCGACCGCATCGGAGCTGGATCGCATGCGGATGGAACTGGATCGGGTCAGCTCGGAGCGCGACGAGATGTTTGACAAACTCCGGCGCGCGCAGGCGGAGTTCGAGAACATCCGCAAGCGCTTGCAGCGCGAGAAGGAGCAGGTGGTGCGGTACGCGGCGTCCGATACGATCCAGTCGCTGCTGCCGGTCGTCGATGACTTCGAACGGGCTATCAGTGCCGAGGGAGTGGATGAGAATATCAAGAAGGGGCTGGAGTTGATCCACCGGCGGATTTTCGAGGTCTTTTCGAGAGCCGGACTGAAAGAGGTCCCTCAGCACGACACGTTCGACCCGAACCTGCACTACGCGGTCGACCGGGCACCGGCGGCCGAGGGCCAGCAGGACCAGCAGATCCTGGATGTCTACCAGAAGGGCTACTTCTTCAAGGACCGACTGGTCCGGGCATCGATGGTCAAGGTCGCAGTGAATGAATGACGGACCGCGATGCGGTGTCTGGTAGTGCGGAACCGTGCAGAAACGCGATTATTATGAAGTTCTGGGAGTCGGCCGCGATGCGGACGAGGCGGAGTGCAAGCGTGCCTACCGCAAGCTGGCTCTGAAGTACCATCCGGACCGCAATCCCGACTCCAGGGATGCGGAAGAGAAATTCAAGGAAGCGTCCGAAGCCTACAGCGTCCTCAGCGACCCCCAGAAGCGCAGCCGTTACGATCAGTTCGGACACGAGGGACTTGCCGGGAACGGAAGCTTCAACACCGGCGATCTCCGGGATGTCTTCGGTGACATCTTCGGTGACTTCTTCAACTTGGGTGGCGGGGGACGTTCCGGTGCGCGGCAGGGCGAGGATCTCCAGTACGAACTGGAGTTGGACTTCGAGGAGGCCGTCTTCGGCTGTACGAAGGAACTCCAGATTCCGCGTGTGGAGCCGTGCGAGGAGTGCGAGGGTTCGGGCGCAGCGCCCGGCACTTCGAAGGTGACCTGTCCTACCTGCCGGGGACGCGGCCAGATGCACACGCAGCAGGGCTGGCTCACCATGAGCCGGACATGCTCGCACTGCCGGGGTACCGGGCAGATCAATGAGCGACCCTGTTCGGACTGTCGAGGTGAAGGTCGTCGGCGCGTCCAAAGGAACCGCCGCATCGACATCCCGGCCGGGATCAACGAAGGCAATCGCATGCGGATTCCCGGCGCGGGCAATGTCGGCACGGGCGGCGGCCCTCCCGGGGACCTCTACGTCCTCATTCATGTCCGTGAGCACGACCTGTTCCATCGGGACGAGGCCGACCTCCATTGCACCGTCCGCATCAACGTGGCGCAGGCGGCGCTGGGCTCGGAGATCAGCGTACCGACACTGGAGGGGGAGGAAACGCACACGGTAAAGCCGGGTACGCAGTCGGGTGCGCGGCTCATGCTCCGGGGCAAGGGGATTCCGAAACTCCGGGGCAGCCGCCGAGGCGACCTCTACGCCCATGTGGAGGTCGAGATTCCGACCAAGCTCACGCGGGAACAGAGAAGACTGTTCGAGAGCCTCCGGACGGCCCTTGACGGGGAGGATTCCAAATCGCACGGCGGTCTGCTCGGCAAGTTGCACCTGGGGCGTTCGTGACGGATTCCGACGGACCGGACGCATTCCGATCGGCTACCATCAGTTCGTGCCCGCTCGTCGGCTCCTGATCGGCGTTGTCGCCTTTCTGCTCGCGGGAACGGCTCCCGCTGCGAACCAGGGACAGCGCGAACGCCTGCTCCAGCAGATTGAGCAGCTGATCGCCGGGCAGCGCGGGATGCGGATCTACGACTGGGTGGGCTTCACCGTGGATGGCGGCGATGTCGCCCTGGAGGGCGCCGTCACGCGTCCCTCGCTCAAGGTAGACATCGAGCGATCGGTGAGCGCCCTTGAAGCGGTGGACTCCGTGCGAAACGATATCGAGCTGCTTTCCCGTAGCGGGGACGACATCGGCATCCGGATCAATGCCTACTGGCGCATCTATGGCCATCCGGAGATCCGCAGTTATCTGCGCCAGAACCGGGCGTTCGCGCCGCGGCTCCGCCGACATGCTCTCGATACCCAGAGAGTGCTGTTGCGACCGATTCACATCGTCGTCAACGACGGTCACCTGATCCTCGAAGGGGAACTGGACCAGCATCGCGCGAAGCGGGTGGCCGAGGAACAGGCCTACGCCGTTCCGGGTATCCGTTCCGTCGACAACAACATCGTCGTCACCGGAGCCGACACCGAGGAAATCGAACCGATCGACTTCGAGAAGGATCCCTGGTGGGTGGATTCGGATTCGATCGGCGAGCCGGTACTCCGTGTCGAGAACCCGACCGGTGGCGTTCGTGTACGGGTGGTGAACACGGACCGAGTGCGGGTGCGGAGGACCAACCGGACCCGGGGTATCCGCCCCGACGATACCCGGACCACCCGTCTCGGACGAAAGATGCGGATCCGCGCACAGCCGTCGGATGCTGCCCTGATCGATCTGGACATTGATCTTCCCTACGGCCACCACGTCGAAATCGAGACCATCGACGGACCGATCTCGATTGCGGGCCTGGTTCGCAACGGGCAGATCCGGACCGCCATCGGTCGCGTCGAACTTGCCGTTCCGTGGCAGGGTGTCCACCTGGATGTCAGGACGGATTACCGGCCGATGACCGTGAAGATCCCGCCGGACCTGCGAACGATGTTCCTGGATCCGCCGATCGAGACCGAGACGGGCCCTTGGACGCTCCGGGACACCCGGGATTCCCGGAAGAGGCTGTACGGTCGGGTCCGGCTGGATGCAAAGCACCCCGACGCCTTGGTGTTGCGTCCGGCTGATATTCCGGACGACTCTCCGATTCGGATGCACTGGCAGGCTTCCGAAGCCCTCGATACGATGCTCCGACGACCGTTTCGGATGGATCTTGGACGCCCCGGTGATGCGGGATCCACGGTGGGCCCCGAGTCGGGACTCTCCAGCGATGGCAGTCTGGTCCGGTTCAGTTCCGACGTACGCCTCGTGCAGCTGTCGGCGTCGGTCGTCGACGCCGAGAACCGGCCGATCCAGGGCTTGCAGCCCAAGGACTTCGAGGTGTTGGAGAACGGTGTTCCCCAGGAGATCGCGATCGTACAGGGCACCGAGTCGGCGTTCAATCTGGTCCTGCTGCTGGACTGCAGCACGAGTACCCTGACGGACCGCGAGGCGGTGCTGGAGGCAGCCCGGCGGTTCGTCCTGACGGCCCGTCCGAGCGACAGGGTCGGAATCTACGTGCTCTCGGACGCCTATCTGCATGTCGTGAGCCCGCTGGCGTCCGACCGCGAAGCCCTGCTGCGAGCGATCAGCAGGATTCCCCGGCTCTCCGGAGGCACGCCACTCTATGACGCGATCACCCTGTCTTACGCACAGGAACTGGCTCGCCGCCGCTGGGAACGCAACGCGATCATCGTCATCAGCGACGGAATGGACAACGACCTGCTTCCCGGTTGGAGCCGGTCGATCCCCTCGCGGGTACGGTTCGAGGATCTCGTGCGTGTGGCCGCTGAAATGAACAGTGCCATCTATCCGATCTTCCTTGAGCCGGAGTCTCCCGGAGTGAGGACGGCCCGGTCCTGGCGGGAGCGGATGCAGCGCTCGACCGACGAGGCCCGGGAACGAATGCAAGCACTCGCCGGGGCAACGGGCGGGCGCCTGTTCCAGGCCGGGTCGATCCACGATCTGAAGGATGTCTACGAGCAGGTCGCCCGGGAACTCCGGAGCGTGTACATGTTGGGTTACTACCCGGCCAACCAGAACTTCGACGGCGCATGGCGCCGGGTTCGCGTCACGATCGGGACAGGCACGGCATTCGTCCGGACCCGGCGCGGCTATCACGCCTGGTGAGGGTGATCCGGCGGGTCGGGGATGGCCCGTAATGTCTCTGGGTCATCACGGTACGTCGATTCCCTCGTTGAGGATCGAAAGGTACTCCTCATAGAGGAACACCCGGTTCCGCCTCCTGCCCGTGATCTCCCGCGCGATACCGTGTCGGACGAGCACATCCATGGCCGCTGCGACTGTCGCGAACGTGAGGTTGGTTTCCGTTCGTGTCGCTGGCAACGAAAGGAGCACTCGCCGTTTGAGCGCCTCGTGAACCTGCAGCACCGAGCCCCTCTGTCGGACGCAGTTCGCTTGCAGGTGATCTCGGTGCTCCTCGAACATCCTGGTCAGGCGCCGGGCCGTGGAGAACGCACCCTCCGCTGTCTGCTGCACTCCTTCCAGAAAGAAGCGCAGCCATGCTTCCCAGTCTCCGGTCTCGCGTACGAGATTCAGCAGGTCATAGTAGTCGCCGCGATGCTGCTTGAAATACAGGCTCGGGTACAGCAACGGCTCGCGCAACAGGCCCGACTGGCACAGCAGCAGCGTCATGAGCAGGCGGCCAAGGCGTCCGTTGCCGTCGAGGAACGGGTGAATCGTCTCGAACTGCACATGGGCCAGTCCGGCGCGCAACAGCACGGGGATCCCATCGTCGCTGTGGAGGAACTGCTCGAGGGCCGCCATGCAATTGGGCACGGCAGTGTGGGGCGGTGGTACGAAGACAGCGTCACCGGGTCGGGTACCGCCAATCCAGTTCTGTGAATGTCGGAATTCGCCGGGCATCCGTTCGTGGACCCGCCCGCCTGACAGGAGGTGCTGGTGAATCTCGCGAAGCAGTCGATTGCAGAGTGGGAAATTCCCTCGCAGTCGGCCCAACCCGTACTGGAGTGCCGCGACATGGTTCGAGACCTCGCTCACGTCATCCAGCGGTACCCCGGGTGCTTCGTCAAGTTCGAACAGCAGAAGATTCGAGAATGAAGACTGTGTGCCCTCGATCTGTGAAGAGAGTACGGCTTCCTTGCGCACGTAGCTGTACAGCAGGATTTTCTCGTCCGGGAGAACGGATGTGACACCATCGAGGCGACCCAATGCCAGGGAAGCTGATTCCAGCAACTGCTGCAGCGTACCTGACAGTACCAGCGGTGGTTGCGGCGGGAGCGGCGCTGGCACGAACGCGCGAACCGACTCGGAGCCGTAGCTCGTGACGTCGTACGTTCCGATGGGGCCACGATGCATGATGAACGGTCCTTGTTCGAGATATTGAAACAAGGCGAACCGCTATTCTATTTTAGGCGTAAAATTAGAATAAAGACGGATTTTCCTGCGTTCGGACTCGGTTCACCGCTCCGATGCCTCGTCGAGGGTTCGCCGTCCTGCTCCAGTTGCCTGCCGGAACGGCACTTGGCTTGTCTTCGGGTTACGGAACTCGGCATTGATTGCCTCGCGCCGGTCCGCGGTCCGGCCGTACTTCGAACCGGACACTAGCGGAGAGTCACCTTGAATACGTATGCGTGTCTGGCCGCGCTTGATTCCGGGCTCTGGATCGCGAGTGCGTCCGGTCGCTGCGACCACGCAAGGTCGCCGTCATGACCGAGAAGGCGAACCTGGGATACGGTCCGGCCCCCGAGATGCTCGGACCCGGCCCGGAGCGACTCGATCGTCCACTCATCCTCGGCCAACCCCAATGCGGTTGCATACAGCGTTGGCCCCTTCGTCGTGAACCGGATGTCCTCGGGCCCCATCGGCTCGTTGCGCTGCTCGCTGAGGTGCCCCTCGACCGTCTCAGTCGGTCCTTCGCCATGGATCTTCCAGGGGCGCGAACCGTAGATGGCTTCGCCGTTGACCTTGAGCCACGCACCGATCTCCCGCAGGATCTCGGCCTCCTTCTCGGGAATCGTCCCGTCCGCCTTGGGGCCGATGTTGAGCAGGAGACAGCCGTTCTTCGCGACGATGTCGACGAATTCCGTCAGGATCAGGCGCACGTCCTTGTAGCGATGATTGGTGACGTATCCCCAGGACGAGAAGCCGACCGACGTGTCGGTCTGCCAGAACCGGTCGCGCATGCCGGCAAGGCGCGCCCGCTCGAGATCGAGGACCGCGACGTTCTCCGGCATGGCATTGAACTTGTAGTTCACGACACCGGTCTTGCCCCATTCCCGGGCGCGGTTGTAGTAGTAGGCCATGAAGCGCTTGAGGTGCGGTGCATAGGGATTCACGTCCCAGGTCGGGACCTGCTGCCTGGGCCCGATGCCGAAGTCGAACCAGATCAGGTCGGCCCGGAACTTCTCCACCATCTCGGCTGTCCGGCCCAGCCACTCGTCCCGGAACTGTTCACTCTGCGGGAACCAGTCGAAATTCTGCCCGGATGTGAATTCGAGGTCCTTGCGGGGTCTGCCGTAGAGCCCGAATCCTTCCTCCTCCACGGTGTCATAGGATGCGTCGCGGGCATAGTAGCCGTAGTTGAACGCGCGATGGCTGCTAACCCCGAACTTCAATTCCTCGCGCGCGGACAGCCGGTTCCAGCGCGGCAATGACATCACGGCCGGGGCCCATCTCGGAGGCATCCCATCGGGTGTAGCTGGAGGCATACAGCGGGAAGCCGTCGTGGTGCTCGCCAACGGGCACGACATAGCGTGCCCCAGCTTCCTCGAACAGTGCCGCCCATGCCTCCGGGTCGTAGTTCTCGGCCCTGAACATCGGAATGAAGTCCTTGTATCCGAACGTTCTCTGCGGCCCCCAGGTTCTACGATGATGTTCGAACACGTTGACATTCCGACGCCTGTCGATCTCATCGAGATACATGCGCCGCGGGTACCACTCGTTGCCGAACGCAGGAACGGCATAGACACCCCAGTGGATGAAAATGCCGAACTTGGCGTCCCGATACCAGTCCGGCACACCGTTCCCGGCCAACGCATCCCAGTCGGCCGCGAACGGGCCGACGGTGATCACCTCGTCAATCCTCGCAAGGTCGGTTGTGACGACACCGGTGAAGCTGATTTCGTCCGTTGCCGTTTCCTCGGTTGCGGAGGGTGGACTGCAGCCGAGCAAGGCAAGCAGCACAGGTACTCCGCGAACGACGATGTTACTTGGTCTCACCATGGCACTTCCGATAACGATAGCTCATGCAACCAAGTATCATGCGATTATTGTTCCGTGAAGTGATCCAAAGTCGGACGGACGGCAGCAAGGGAACCGGGTCGGGCTGGTGGAATCGAAGGTGTTTTCGGGATGGAATCGAATGACATGCCGGTTCGGCCGGACCGTGTTACGCATTGGCTCATGAGGGTTTGTCGAGCCGGTAGGAAGAGCATGCTACACCCACAAGTTGTGACATGAGGACATGGATGGCTGAGCCGATTCTGTCTGAAGTACTCGAGGCCACCGGCTATCTAGTCAATGGCGAGCCGGCGCATGGCGTGTGTCTCGGCGCGGGGTTCGACGGGCATCCCCGATTCCGTGACTTCCTGCCGGATGCGCGGTGGCGTGGTGAGTCCTCGCTGACCGTCTACTTCAAGTACGAAATCGAGGGACCTTCGGAAGAGCAGATCGCCACATGGCATCGCGAGATATGGAACCAGGGCTGTGCGCCACTCCTGTGGGTCGTTTCGCCCAGTGACATCAGGCTCTACAACGGATTCGGGCGACCGCAGGAGGAAGGGAACTCCGCTGCCCATCTCCTGGATACCTTCGAACGGGTCGAGGAGGACATCGAGAGGCTTGATGCACTTGCCGGGCGGCTCGCAATGGAAACTGGCAAGTTCTGGCCCCAAGTGCAGGATGTGAACCGCGGAAAGTGTGTCGACCGCGAACTGCTTGCCGATCTGAATGCGCTTGAGCGGGACCTGCTGTCGGCAGACTTGGACAGGCCCAATGCACAGGGGCTGATCGGACGGTCGATATTCACGCAGTACCTGATTGACCGGGGAATCGTCACGCCCGAGTTCTTGCAGAGCGAATATGGTCACGGGACGCTCTCGTGCATACTGCGCGACCGCCAGGCTACGCGCCGGCTGTTCGATTGGTTGCGCGATACGTTCAACGGCGATATGTTCCCTGCTGAGGCTTCGTCCTTGCCAGAGACCCGACATCTGGGCCGGGTCGCGGACTTTCTCGACGCCGTGGACCCGGTGTCGGGCCAGAGTTCACTCTTTCCCTATCAGTTCGACGTCATCCCTGTCGAGTTGATCAGTTCGATCTACGAACAGTTCGCGCATGCTGAGTCAGTATCCGGCGATGGAGCGAACAGGAACGATGTCCACTATACGCGGCTGGCGCTTGTTGCGTTGGTCCTCGACGAGGTCACGGATGGGCTGGACGGACGGGAGACGGTTCTCGACCCCAGCTGTGGGTCGGGGGTGTTCCTGGTGGAATCCCTGCGGCGGCTAGTTGCCCGTCGTTGTAACGGCGGCAGTCCGACTCGTCCGATGATCCGGGCGGTATTGCACGATCAGATACATGGGGTCGACATAAGCGAGGCTGCAGTGCGAGTTGCTGCGCTCAGCCTGTATCTGGCAGCGCTGGAATTGGACCCGGACCCGAAACCGCCCGCAGCACTTGAGTTCAAGCCTCTCATTGGCAGGACGCTGATCATTGCCGACGCGTTGAGTGTCGAGAATGCGCCGGAAGGCGGACGGCTGCTGACCGAAGCGGGGGAGCGAAGGAAATTCGACGTGATCGTCGGGAACCCACCGTGGAGTTACCAGGGACGGGCAGCGCGAGCGGCTACAGAGCCCAGGCCTTACCAAGGAAGCACTCGTTCGCCAAGGGGCGTTAGCCTGGACTTCCTCCTGACGGCTTTGGATTTTGCCTCCCGCGAATCCCGGTTAGGCATGGTCTTGAGTGGCGTCCAGTTCTTCAGCCGCAGCCGAACGGGCATGTCGACCTTGCGGGACGTCCTGACGACGCTCTCTCCGGTGACGTTGGTAGACCTCTCGTACCAATCGAATTGGCTCTTTCCGCGGAGCAGCTTGCCGGCGATGGTTCTTCTGGCTCGGCACCGGCCTTCAGTGGGTGACACCATCACTGCAGTGCAGGTGCCATGGTCTCCAGCGGGAGAGCGGAGTCACACGTTCGAGATCGGTCGCGAGGACATCGTGACTCTTTCAACGTCCGATTGGTTGAGCAGACCGGAGTTCCTGAAGACCGCTTTCTTCGGGCTGGGTCGTGACTTGGGGCTGTTGGAAAGACTGACGGATCGACATGAATCACTGGGAAAGCGGATGCAGGCTCTGGGTACCAGGTTCCGCAGTGGACTCAGTCTTGGAGACGGCAGTCGCGATTCGCGCTTTCTCCACGGCCTTCCCGTGGTAACGAAATCGGATGTGCAGCCATTCGTTGTGTCGAGCAGCTTGAGCCTGTTTCAGAGTGATCGTGCCGAGCGCCCGCGAAGCCGAGGGACCTATCGGGCGCCGTTGCTGCTTGTCCGGGAGTTTCTTCAGGCTGGAGGCCGCACGGTATGTGCAGTGATCGAACAGGACGTGGTGTTCACCGGTGCTGTTCGGGGTGCCGCGTTTCCACGTGACAAGGTCCCGACAGCCTACCTGGTTGCGGCAATCCTGAGTTCCTCGCTGGCCTCGTGGTTCTTCCTGATGACCGCATCGACGTTCGGGCTCTCCATGCGGCGCCTGCTACTTGGGGACATCGAACGGCTTCCTGTTCCTGACCTCGAGAGCTTGAGTGGGTCGATTGCTGGGCAGCGACTGATTGAACTGTGTCAAAGGCGGGAAACGGGTCAGTTCACGGCCGAGGACTGGTACGTACTTGATGAGACGGTGTTCGATCTCTACGAACTGGACAGCGGGGATCGAATCGTTGCCCGGGATGGTCTTGTCCGTGCGGGCTGGCAGTGGCAATCGGGCCGGATTGCATCAGCGAAGTCGGCCGAAACGCACACCGACGTGCTGGCGTATGCCGAGACATTCCTTGTGGCGGTCAACGCATGGCTTGTTCATGGCCGTTGCCGTCGCATGTCGAGTCAGGTATTCGACCTTCCTCCGAGCGCTCCGCACAGGGTGGTTCGCTTTGTGCTGGAAGGCGGGACTCCTGCATCGACGGTGCGAGTGATCGAACCGGCAGGTAGCCTTCGAGATCTGCTCGACCAGATCGGAAGACGGTTGCATGTGCGGTTCGGGGAGTCCCTGATCGGTCAGCGTGCGCTGCGGGTGTACGGTCCGAATGAGGTTGTCATCATCAAGCCGGCTGCCCGGCGGCACTGGATGGGCGTATCTGCACTGGATGATGCTGATGCGGTGGTCGCCGACAGCATTGCGGGACTTGTCGGGTGAAACTGCCTCTCGACGTATCGGTCGCCACCGGTCGGCCGTTCATCGCACTTGCGCGTGAGGTCACTGCCGAGATCCTACGGGTCGTCGATGACGGCTGGAGTCGAGCCCTGGAGTCGTCAGACGTTGCGCCGGACGATGGCGAGGTGAAAATTACCGAACATCTGCGCGACGGAATGCGAGAAGCGGCCAACGTGCGGGAGATCACCATGAGATTGGTCGTGCTTCCGGGTACCGAATCCCGGTCTCGTCCGGATATCGCCAGACCCGACGGACGAACGGACATTCCGCTTCTTCTGGTGGAGATCTTCCTGCGTTATGGAGAGCACGACCCGCATGCGGTAATCGAATGTAAGCGAGTGGCTGGCCACCGGACAGATCTGTGCCGAGCGTACGTAGTGGAAGGTGTCGACCGGTTTCGATCAGGCAAATACAGTAGCAACCACTCCATCGGCTTCATGATCGGCTACGTACTGGCTGGTGATGCCGATTCGGCAGTATCGGGCATCAACCGGTACTTGGAGACCCAGTCCCGCAAGACGGAGGTTCTGCGTCGCTCGGACCTCGTCCCCGAGCCATGGGCTCGGAGAAGCGTTCATTCGCGCAGCGGTGGTTCACCGATCGAGCTGCATCACGCTCTTCTGGCGTTTGTCATTGCTGGTCGCGAAGAAGGGCACTGACGCCCAGTGGGCCCGGGTCCATTCCCAGTCGGGTCAGGAACTTCGATCGGGTACGCCGACAGGCACGATGTGGCTCGACCGCAACGAAACCCGACGAGGGAGGCTGCCGGGACCGGGCATCGCCCAGGGGAGGAGGGTCGAGCTGCAGTCGTCGTCCGGCAGTCGATCGACGGCGTGGGCACGGTCCCGCCATCGTCGCCTTCCGAGTCCATCGCCGGACAATGTATACTAATGAGTACAGATTGGGAGCCATGGATGAGTTCGTGGCGCCCGCAGGGACCAGGGACATGAGCAGCGCGGTTGAGCAACTCGAAGGCCTGACCAGTCAGGACTACAAGTACGGATTCGTCACCGACATCGACCAGGAGACTCTGCCTCCCGGTCTGAACGAGGACACCGTTCGTTTCATTTCTGCCAAGAAGAACGAGCCGGACTGGCTCCTTGCGTGGCGACTGAAGGCGTTCCGCCACTGGCGCGGCATGGATGAGCCGCAGTGGCCCAACGTCAACTATCCGCCGATCGACTACCAGTCGATTTCCTACTATGCGGCCCCGAAGAGCGCGGACGATCGTCCCAAGAGCCTCGACGAGGTGGACCCGCAACTCCTCGAGACGTACGAGAAACTCGGTATCCCCCTCGAGGAGCGAGCCGTACTCGCCGGGGTGGCGGTCGACGCTGTCTTCGACAGCGTGTCCGTGGCGACGACCTTCCGCGAGAAGCTGGCCGAAGCCGGCGTGATCTTCATGTCGATCGCCGAGGCGGTCCGCGAGCATCCCGACCTGGTCCGCAAGTACCTGGGTTCGGTGGTTCCGCCATCGGACAACTTCTTTGCTGCGCTGAACTCGGCAGTCTTCTCCGACGGTTCCTTCGTCTTCATCCCCAAGGGCGTCACGTGCCCGATGGAACTGTCCACCTACTTCCGCATCAACGCGATGAACACGGGGCAGTTCGAGCGGACACTGATCGTGGCGGAGGATGGCAGTTCCGTGAGCTACCTGGAGGGCTGTACCGCGCCGATGCGGGACGAGAACCAGCTCCACGCCGCTGTGGTCGAACTCGTTGCGCTGGATGAGGCCCGGATCAAGTACTCGACGGTTCAGAACTGGTATCCCGGCGACAAGGACGGCAAGGGAGGCATCTACAACTTCGTCACCAAGCGGGGAGCCTGTCGCGGGCGGAACTCCAAGATTTCCTGGACGCAGGTGGAAACGGGCTCGGCCATCACGTGGAAATATCCCAGTTGCATACTCGTCGGCGACAACTCCGTCGGCGAATTCTACTCGGTGGCCGTCACCAACAATCATCAGCAGGCCGACACCGGCACCAAGATGATCCACATTGGCCGGAACACCACGTCGACGATCGTCTCGAAAGGCATCTCGGCCGGCGTCTCCAACAACTCGTACCGCGGCCTAGTGAAGATCATGCCCAATGCCGAAGGGGCCAGGAATTTCTCCCAGTGCGACTCGATGCTGATGGGCGACCGCTGCGGGGCGCACACCTTTCCCTACCTGGAGGTGCGCAACAAGTCGGCCACCGTCGAGCACGAGGCCACGACGTCCAAGATCGGAGAGGATCAGATCTTCTATCTCAACCAGCGCGGCATCGAAACCGAGGATGCGGTCTCGATGATCGTCAACGGGTTCTGCAAGGAGGTCTTTCGGGAACTGCCGATGGAGTTTGCGGTCGAGGCGCAGAAACTCCTGGGAGTGAGCCTGGAGGGCAGTGTCGGGTAGGGCCCCGACGCGAGGGATCAGCGAGACTGACATGCTGCAAATACGAAACCTTCACGCCGGTGTCGGGGGCCAGGAGATCCTGCGTGGCGTCGATCTGGATGTCCGCCCCGGCTCGGTACACGCCGTGATGGGGCCGAACGGCTCCGGCAAGAGCACCCTGGCATCCGTCCTGGCCGGGCGCGAGGGTTACGAGATCACGGCCGGTTCGGTGAGCTTCCGGGACCAGGATCTGCTGGACATGGATCCCGAGGTCCGTGCCCGCGAAGGCATCTTCCTGGCCTTCCAGTACCCCGTCGAGGTGCCGGGCGTGAGCACGATGTACTTCCTGCGGGAGGCCGTGAATGCCGTGCGCAAGCACCGTGGCCTGCAGGAACTCTCGGCCGGGGAGTTCCTGCGGCTTGCAAGGGAGAAGATGGGGCCGCTGGGCATGGATGCCGACATGCTCAAGCGCGCCGTGAACGAGGGTTTTTCCGGAGGGGAGAAAAAGCGCAGCGAGATCTTCCAGATGGCCATGCTGGAACCGCGTCTCGGCATCCTCGACGAAACGGATTCCGGCCTCGACATCGATGCGCTCAAGATCGTCGCCGACGGTGTCAATGCGCTGCGCGGTGACGACCGGTCGTTCGTGGTGATCACGCACTACCAGCGGCTGCTGAACTACATCGTGCCGGACCATGTCCATGTCCTGTCCGGGGGCCGGATCGTGCGGTCCGGCGACAAGGATCTGGCCCTCGAGCTGGAACGGAAGGGGTATGGCTGGATCGAGGGCATGGCCGGACAGCCGGCGGCCGTGGGAGTGTAGTCGTGCGAGCGACCACCGAACATCTCAGCCTCTACCTGGATCGCTTCAGCGAGGCGAGAATCCGGCAGGGAGCTGAACCGGACTGGTTGCGACGGCGCCGCGAACGCGCTCTGGAGAGATTCCTCGCCTCGGGCGTCCCCACGCCACGGGACGAAGAGTACAAGTACACCAACCTGTCGGCCCTCGCGAGCGGTGAGTTGCTGTTCAGCGAGAACCCGTCCGGGCCCCCCGCGGTACTGCCGGCCTACGCTTCGGGGAATGGCGCTTCCATCCTGCTGCGGGGTTCGCAGGCCCCTCCGGAAGCCGAGGGGAACCTGCCTGCCGGGCTTCGGATACGGCGACTCGCCGAGGCGGTGCGCTCGGATCCGGACTGGCTGAACGGTCGACTGGCTGCGGTCGCCCCGATCGACGACCATCCCCTATCCGCTCTCAACACGGCGTTCTTCGAGGATGGAGTGGCCATCGAGGTTTCCCCGGGTGTGCAGGTGGAGGACCCCATCCACGTGGGATTCGGCGACGGGCCGCAGGGAGCGCATCCACGCGTTCTCATTCTCGCCGGACGGAACTCGTCGGTGCGGGTCGTCGAAACCTATACCGGGACCGGGACCTACTGGCGGAACGCCGTCACCGAGATCGTGGCCGAGGAAAACGCCCGGGTCGACCATGTCCGTTGCCAGATCGAATCGGTGGATGCCTTTCACACCGGCATGCTCCAGGCCGAGCAGCAGCGGGACAGTCACGTTGCGACCTTCTCGCTCAGTTTCGGCGCGGCGATTGCCCGCAACGACATTCGGACACGTCTTGGCGGTACGGGTTGCTCGTGCTCCCTGGACGGGCTCTATGCGGTGGGCGACCACCAGCATGTCGATCACCACACGGCCATCGACCATGCGATGCCGCATGGCCACTCCCATCAGTTGTACAAGGGTGTCCTCGACGAGCATGCCCGGGGGGTGTTCAACGGCAAGATCTTCGTCCGTCGTGACGCCCAGAAGACCGATGCACGGCAAAGCAACAAGAACCTGCTGCTCTCCGATGATGCCGAGGTCAACACGAAGCCGCAGCTCGAGATCGACGCGAACGACGTGCGATGCACGCACGGCGCGACGGTCGGTCAACTGGACGCCACGTCAGCGTTCTATCTGCGCTCGCGGGGTATCGATGCAGCGCGGGCACGCAGCATCCTGACCTACGCGTTCGCCGCGGATGCACTGGATCGCATCCGGATCGCGCCACTGCGGCAGCACTTTGAGACGCTCCTGATGGAGCGCTTCGCGCCCAAGAAGGACTGACGGGAGATCGCAGGCATGGCCCTGATGGCGCCGGCGACCCTGTCGGGTTCGGATGTCGAAGTGCTGCGGCGGGACTTTCCCGCACTGCACCAGCAGGTGCACGGGCGGCAGTTGGTCTATCTCGACAACGCCGCGTCCTCACAGACGCCGCGGCCGGTGATCGATGCGATCGTGAACTACTACGAACGCGACCGGTCCAACGTCCATCGCGGTGTGCATGAACTCAGCCAGAGGGCCACAGACAGGTACGAAGCGGCGCGGGTCCGGATGAAGAATTTCCTGAACGCCACCACGACGGAGGAGATCGTCTGGACGAAGGGCACGACCGAGGGAATCAACCTGGTGGCCGCGAGCTGGGGCGGGACGCATGTGGGACCGGGCGACGATGTCGTGATCTCCGCCATGGAGCATCACTCGAACATCGTGCCCTGGCAGATTCTCTGCGAGCAGAAAGGGGCGAACCTCCGGGTCATCCCGATGGACCGGACCGGCACCCTCGAGCTGGCGGCCCTGGACGAGTTGCTGTCGGGGCGGCCGCGGATCGTGGCGGTGGCGCATGTCTCGAATGCGCTCGGGACGGTCAACCCGGTGCGCCAGATCGCCGAGAGGGCCCACGCCGCCGGCGCCCTGTGCCTGGTGGATGGGGCGCAGGCAGCACCCCACATGCACGTCGACGTGCAAGCCCTCGGATGCGATTTCTTCACACTCTCGGGCCACAAGATGTGTGGTCCCACCGGGGTCGGCGCGCTGTACGCGCGGAGGGAGATCCTTGCTGAGATGCCACCCTACCAGAGCGGTGGCGACATGATCTCCTCGGTGAGCTTCGAGGAGACTCGCTACAACGAACTGCCGTACCGTTTCGAGGCCGGCACGCCGATCATCGCCGGCGTGAGCGCTCTGGGCGCTGCCATCGACTATCTGGAGGCGGTCGGCATGGACGCCATCGCCTCGTACGAGGCGGAGCTGCTGGCTTACGGTACCGAGCGCCTGACCCGCATTCCGGGATTGCGCCTGATCGGGACGGCTCGGGACAAGGCCAGCGTGATCTCCTTTGTGGTGGAGGGCATTCATCCGGCGGATCTCGGGACACTGCTGGACCACCAGGGAATCGCGTTGCGGGTCGGCCATCATTGTGCGGAGCCTGTGATGCGCTTCTACGGCGTAGCGGCGACGACCCGGGCCTCGCTCGCGTTCTACAACACACCGGCCGACTTCGACGCTCTTGCGAGTGCGATCGAGACGGCCAAGGAGATCTTCGCCTGATGCCACTGCTTTCGCTTGGACTGAACGATGATTCCTCGCCTGGCTCCGAATCCAGGCCGCCGGCCGGGGATGCGGACGGGGAACAGACCCGGCTCGACACGGGCGCGCTGGCAGCGGCGCCCAAGTACGGCGACTTCGTTCCCAGCATGCACTCGAACATGACGATGACGTCGCCACTCCCCCCCAAGGAGCCGGAGTACGATCCGGATGCCTCCCTGGAGGAGAAGGTGGTGGCGGTCCTGAAGACCTGCTACGACCCGGAAATCCCGGTCGACATCTACCAGTTGGGTCTGATCTACGAGGTGCTCGCACCGCGAACGCCCGACGATCCGGACAGGGTCAAGGTGCTGATGACGCTGACAGCGCCGAACTGCCCGGCCGCACAGACCATCCCGGCCGAGGCGAAGTACAAGATCGAGCGGCTGGACGAGGTCTCGGATGCGGAAATCGAGATCACGTTCGACCCGCCCTGGACTCCGGAGAAGATGAGCGAGGAGGCCAAGCTCGTCCTGAACCTGGTGTGAGGCGATGCCATGCAACTCAGTTCGCAAGAAGAGTTCGGCCTGCGGTGCCTGTTGAGGCTGGCGCAGGTCCGCCCCGGAGAGCTTCTCAGCATCCACGAGATCTCCCTGGCAGAGGGTATCTCGGAGCCGCATGCGGCGAAGCTGATGCGGATTCTCAGGGAAGGAGGGCTTGTCGTCAGCGAGCGCGGCCCGTCGGGTGGTTATCACCTCACCCGGCCCGCCCAGGCAATCAGCGTCAAGCAGGCGATCCGCGTTCTCGGCGGCGATTTCTACGGAGGAGCGTTCTGTGGCCGGTTCTCGGGCCATGAGGAGCAGTGCACGCGCTCTACGGACTGCTCGATCCGTTCCCTGTGGCGGGGAATCCAGGTGGTTGTCGATCAGTTGCTGAGCCGTACGAGCCTGCAGGATCTGTTGTGCGGAGAACATGAGATGGATCGATTCGTCAGTGACTTGGTGGTCCTGACCGACCCGGCCCGGTCCGTGTCCGGAGGAGTGCCCCATGGCTGAACAGAAACACATGCCGTCCGAGAAAGGGACGATCGCGGGAGTCCGCAGCATCATACCCGTGGCCTCCGGCAAGGGTGGAGTGGGCAAGTCGACGGTCTCGGCCAACCTGGCCCTGACGCTGGCGGCGGATGGCGCCAGGGTCGGCCTGCTCGATGCGGATGTCTACGGGCCGAGCATCCCGCACATCATGGGCGCCAAGAGCGGCCCCACCCAGGGCGGGCGTGGCATCATCCCGCTCATCACGCACGACATTCCGATCATCTCGACCGGCTTCTTCATCCGGCAGGACCAGGCCGTGGTCTGGCGCGGGCCCATGCTGGCCAAGATGGTCGAGCAGCTCACCAACCAGGTCGAATGGGGCGAGTTGGACTATCTGGTCATCGACCTGCCCCCGGGCACGGGTGATGTCCAGCTCAGCCTGTGCCAGCGGCTGGCGTTGACCGGGGCGCTGGTGGTGACGACGCCGCAGCCCATGGCGGTCAACGTTGCCGAGAAGGCGATCATCATGTTCCAGCAGCTCAAGACGCCCCTGCTCGGTGTGGTCGAGAACATGAGCTACTTCGAATCGAGAACCACGGGAGAACGCGAGTACATCTTCGGGTCGGGCGGGGCTGAGCGGATATCCGAGCGTTGGAACATCCCGCTCCTCGGAAAGATCCCGTTGGCCACGACCGTCCGCGAGACATCGGATGATGGAACGCCGATCGTCATCGCTGACCCCGAAGCGCCGGCGGCGCAAGCGTTCCTCACGGTTGCCAGGCGTCTGGCGGATGAGGTTGCGAAGCAGCGCCGCAAGTCCGAGGACGAGATTCCGGTTCAGATCAATTTCTGAGCCCGCTCACCGGCAACCCGTCAGGGGTTGTTGGCCCCGGTGGCCGCCACCATCTGGGAGGCCCGCAGAAGCCCTTCCACGGTTCCGGCATCGGTCCACCAGCCTTCCAGGACCTCCCACGTCATCGTGCCCTCACGGATGTACTGGTTGTTGACATCCGTGATCTCGAGTTCCCCGCGAGCGGACCGCTGCAGTCGGTCGATCTTCTCGAACACGGTGCCGTCGAACAGGTAGATGCCGGTGACCGCGTAGTGCGAAGCGGGCTGATCGGGCTTCTCCGTGACGCATCGGATGGCGTTGCCAGAGAATGTCGGCACGCCATAGCGCCCTGGGTCGGGAACCTCCTTCAGCAGAAGCCGTGCCCCTCGCTCCTGGGCGCGGAAGGTCTCGACCGCACGGATGATGTTGCCCTGAATGATGTTGTCGCCAAGTACGACGCAGAGTCTCTCTCCGCGCGAGAAGTGCCGGGCGAGGTCCAGTGCTTCGGCGATTCCGCCCTCCCCTTCCTGATAGGTGTAGTCGAGGTGCTTGAGGCCGAATTCCCGCCCGTTCCCGAGCAGCCGCAGGAAATCGCCCGCATTCCGTCCGCCCGTGACGATCATGATGTCCTTGATCCCGGCCGTGACAAGGGCCTGGATCGGGTAGTAGATCATCGGCTTGTCGTAGACGGGCAGCAAGTGCTTGTTGATAATCCGGGTGATCGGGTCCAGACGTGTTCCGAGACCCCCCGCTAGGACTACGCCCCGCACAGATCCCGATTGTAGCCAGTAACCCCGGATTCGGGAACGACGGGAGCGGTTGGCTGGCAGGGCGGACCAGTGTTTCGTCAACGGAGCTCTTTCGGGGGCAGGAGATGGTGGTTCGAGGTGGAAGTCGTTATGGTCGTGCGGTCCCGCCAGGGGGCCGGGAGATTGCTGCTGGCGGAACAGCGGGGTGGGAATCCGTTGTGGTGTCGTGAGGAACGGTGCGCTCCGGGGCAGCGTAGCGATGGGGATCCGTGTTCCAGTCGTTCCACGAGGCATCGTGGTCCCAATTGAGGCAGGGTGAGGGATGCAGTATGCGGGTCCGCACGAAGGCATAGGTGTGCAGAGCCGGATTGATCCGGATGCGATTCCGATTGCGAGCGGGACGCAGCTTGCAAGATACGGATTCTGTGGGCAGTTGACACGCGTTTGCGAGCTGTGATAGCTTCATGGTGATCCGGTCCGAGGGTCCTTGGGGGTCTCCGGGAACCGGGTTGCCGAGCGGTAGAGTCGTTCGGTCGCGTACGAGTACAAACAAGAAGGAGAGCACTTCCATGCAGAGCAAGTTGAAGAAATTCGGGGGGGGGGGGTAACTCTCTTCCTGGCAGGGCTTCTGACAGTCGGGATGGCCGGCTGCGGAGGCGATGAACCCAAACAGGTAACCACACCACCGGCCCCGCCGGCGGCACCGCCGGCCTTCCAGCCGCAGCCGGTGGAGATCACGCTGGGGACGAGCGGGGACACGGTCACCCTGATGACCACCGAGGGTGGTGGCTTCACCCTGAACGGGGAAGCGTTCGCGAGTGGCGGGAACGTGACGGCCGGGAACGGCGGGCAGTACACGCTGACGCTGGCAGAGGGGGCCTGGACGGCGCAGTTCGACGCGCACGAGATCATGGTCACGCTCGGGATGAGCGAGGAGACGGTGACGATCACCCAGGCCGAGGACGGCAGTTACTGGCTGGGGGAGATGGCCATCCGGAGTGGGGAGACCGTCCACACCGCCGCGAACGGCAACGAGTACGTGCTGCGGATCACGACCGACGAGAGCGGAGCGGTCACCTGGATGGCCGACTACCGGATGCCGATGATCGCGGTGATGCTGGGCCTGTCGGGCGACACGGTGACGCTGGAGAGGCGGGAGGACGGCAGTTACTGGCTGGACGAGATGGCGGTGACGAGCGGGGAGACGACCGCCCATGCGGGGAACGGGAACACCTACACGCTGACGCTGGGCGAGGACGGCATGTGGATGGCCGAGTACATGGAGATGGTGGTGGAGGTGATGCTGGGGACCTCGGGCGAGACGGTGACGGTGAGCAAGGCCGAGGACGGCGGCTACTGGCTGGGGGAGGTGGAAGTGGAGAGCGGCGTGACTGTCGCGACGGCGTCGAACGGGAACCGGTACCGTCTGATGAAGGATACGGAGGGGATGTGGATGGCGGAGTACGTGCCGATGACGGGCACGGTGACGGTGGGCAGCCTGGGGGTGACGCTGGAGACGGTGCAGGCGGAAGACGGGAGCTGGACGGTGGTGAGTCCGGTGAGTGGGGAGCCGGAGACGCTGACCGACGGAGCCACGTTCATGGTGGGTGGCAACACCTACACGCTGATGGACGACGGCGAGGGGAACTGGATGGCGACGTACCGGGAGGAGACGGTCTCGGTCATGCTGGGGATGTCGGGCGAGACGGTGATGCTGACGAAGAGGGAGGACGGCAGTTACTGGCTGGGGGAGATGCAGGTCGAGGACGGGGTGACGATGGTGACGGCGGCCAACGGCAACCTGTACACGCTGAGCATGGACGCGGACGGGATGTGGATGGCCATGCATGAGGCGCCACAGACGCAGGTGACATTGGGCACGAGCGGGACGACGGTGACGCTGGTGCGGGAGGAAGACGGCACATACACGCTGAACGGGGAGATGTTCCGCAGTGGCGGTCGGGTGACGGCCGGGAACGGGAACATCTACACGGTGACGATGGTGGACGGAGCGTGGATGGCGGAGTACCAGCCGGAGAGCATGGCGATCGAGGGCACGGGCGGACTGCTGGCGGTGATGCGAGAGGACGGTGAGGGCTACGACGTGGACGGAGCGCTGCTGCCGAGCAGCGGGATGGGCGACATCGACACGGACAGCTCCGGGAGTTACCGGGTGCGGATGGAGGACGGGATGCTGACGGGCATGCGTCTGGACAACGTCAAGATCGGTGCGGCGAAGTTCAGGACGGACGGTCTGAGCGCAGACCCGGCCATGCGGGGGGACGACAGGTCGACGGCGGACATCAACGAGGCGAACACGGCGCTGGTGGTGAAGGGGGAGAACTACCCGTTCGCGGACCTGCTGGGAGACGGGGTGTCGCAGACCAAGGGGACGAACTTCGTGGCGGAAGCACGGACGAAGCTGGAGGGGATCCGGGAGAAGATCGTCCAGATCCTGGCGGTGTTCGAGAAGGACTCGGACCGGGACGAGCAGATCGAGAAGCAGTGGGGCACGGCCGCGAGCGGCAACGCGAAGACGAATGTCAAGGGCGTGCTGGCGGCGGTGTTGAAGGGGACCGGTACGACCAACACCGGGTTCGACAGCCTGTTCGGTGACGACGCGGAACCGGACGACGACCAGGCGCTGGGGGAGATCGACGACCTGCTCGAGGCACTGACGAGCGCGGAGGAACTGGCGGCGGCACTGGGGGACGACGGAGTGCTGGAGGGAGCGGCCAAGGCGGGAGATGCGGGGACGATCTTCGGGGCGACGAAGACGGAATCGACGGTGACGTACGGGGAGTACGGGAACACGCGGTACGGGACGATCACGCGCAGGCAGCGGGCGGATGCGACGGAGAAGGCGGAGTACAAGGTGAGTCCGAAGACGGGGGAGCGGGGTGCGTTTGCGTTCGGGGTGACGGACAATACGGCGCGGTCGCGGTACGTGCAGACGGCGGGGACGGCGCGGTACGAGGGGGAGACGCTGGCGGTGAGCGGAGCGGACAGGCAGTACGCGGGGGACATCGAGATCAGCATCAACTTCACGTCGGAGAAGGTGGACGGATTGATCACGAACCTGATGACGGCGGAAGGGGAGAGTTGGGAGTACCTGTTCGGGGAGGTGGACAGCATCGTGCTGCCGACGGCGGACTTGACGTTGCAGGGGAACTGGGAGAAAGGGATGGAGGACGGAGCGACGATCGACTTCGGCCGGCGGGCGGGGGTGTATCGACCGCAGAAGGTGGACAGCACGTTCGAGGGGCGGTTGCTGGGAGGCGACAGTGAGCCGGAGGCGGGCGGCGAGGTGGTGGGCGTGTGGTCGGTCGGCGCGGGCGTGAAGACGGACGGTGCGGCCGGCAGCGACAACCAGAGCTACCTGGCGGGCGGATTCGGGGCGACCCGGGTGGCGGACGGGCCGGTGCAGCGACCGTCGGTGGACGACGGGGCGCAGGTGAACGCGAAGCTGGTGAGCGACGAGGCCAAGACGACGCTCGAGAACGGCCAGTTGACGGCCAAGCCGCAGGAATGGAACTGGAACTGGGCGGATCTCACTGCGCAGCAGGTGACGGAGTCCGATGCTGGCTATCGCATCGGGCAAGCCGGGATTTACTTCCGCAAGCAGGTCGATAAGCAGGAGAGCGCGACCTTGTCGCTGGCGGGTCTGCTGGACCGGGAAGGGGCCGAGTTCACGCTCGCGAACAGTCCGAAGACCTGGGTGCAGAATCAACGGGAGCGGATTCAGAAGCAGCGGGACAAGATTGCCGGGATGCAGGCGATCGGCGGCCTGCAGAGCAATATCGATGAGGCGTGGTACGACGTGATCGAATTCCTCCTGAGCGGGGTGTTCTGGGATGTGGCGAGCGACGGCCATGCCGCGACGCGGGGCAAGCGCCTCACGCCCGACTACGATATCGATCAACTGCCCCTCAAGCCGGTCACGGACGCGGACGGGGACGCGGTCTGGACCCCCACGCCGAGCGACGTGCTGGATCGTGTGGACGCGATCCTGGAGGCACTGAGTTCGGTGGAGAGTCTGGAGGCGGCGTTCGATCCGGGGCGGGACGGTCTGTTCGTGGAGGAGGATCCGGACGACGACAACAAGGAGAAGTCGTTCCTGGCGGTGCACGGGGAGGAGGGGGAACTGTTCGACAGCGAGGCCCCGAACAAGGTGATCTGGAACACGTCGGCGTCGGCGATGTTCAATCAGCGGGAGTGGCAGATCAAGTCGGCGGTGGGGGCGACGGACTACACGCGGTTCGGGGTGTGGCGGATCCAGCACGCACGGAACATGCTGCGGGGCAAGAACTGGTTCCACCAGGAGGTGGAGACGTTCGCCTACAGTCCGCTGCCGGTGGCGACGGCGCAGAGTCGGGACCAGTTGCCGGCGGGGGGTCGGGCGACGTACGAGGGCAAGACGGTGGCGTACGTGGGCACGATGACGCAACAGTCCGATGGGCCCAACAAGGGCAGTCAGGCGGCCTACGAGGGTACGGCGAGCGTCGAGGTGCAATGGTACGGGACCGACGAGGACATCGGTAGCGTCTACGGTACGGTCCGGCGGAGCGCAGTGGGCGCGCATGTCACGACGGTGCTGAGCGACCTGCAGTCGGTGTCTAGCGGCGACTACCTCTACCATGACAACAAGGAAGTGCGGCGGCTGATCTTCGGGAAGGTCACCTTCGGCACGGATGGCAGCCTTAGTGGCTATTGGACCAGCTTGGATGCGAACGACCACGATCTGGACATGTTCGGTCCCATCGGTAACCGGAACATCTCGATTGATTACCGGGATTCGGCGGTGGCGCGGGCGACGAAGAAGTGGGACAACAATCGAACGGGGTACAGTTTCAAGTTCGTGGGGAGTTCGCCGGACGGGCCGCTGGGAGTGGTCGGGATCTACGGGTTGACGGGGCAGGGATTCGGCACGAAGATGGCGGCCACGGCCCAGAACCTGGCCCTCAAGGGAGCCTTCGGCGCGGACCTGCCATAGAGTCGGTGGCCAAGGCACCGCGCAAGCAGCCGGGGGGAGCGGGCAACCGCTCCCCCTTTATTTCTCGTTACGGGTGCGTAGTGTTCCGCGAGTCGCAACGTTCTGGGTCTGTTGCAAGCCTGCGGGTCATCCGTTCATGGGATGAAGAGCAAGATAGCGCAACCGAACCGGCAAGCGACAGGTACTGATTCTCGCCGCAAACGCGAGGCCGTCTACCCAAGGATCTCGGGTTGAGACAACACTATAGACTCGGTCTTGGCGCTGCCAGCGGTCCGAAGAACTCACGCAATTGCCTGCGCAGCAGCGCAACGGATCCCAGCACGGCTACGAGGTTCGGTATGGCCATGAGTGCGTTCAGGGTGTCGGAGATGGCCCAGACGGCCTCCAAGCCTCCTCTTGCTCCCACGTAGACCGCCGAGACCCAGAACAGGCGGTACAGGGTGATTCCCCGACCTCCGAAGAGGTACGCAATGCCGGTTTCGCCGTAATACGACCAGCCGATGATTGTGGAGAACCCGAACAGCACGACGCAGATCGAGACCAGCGCGCTGCCCCATTGCGCGTTGAGGCCTTCACTGAATGCGAGGGCCGTCAGTTCCGCGCCCGTCTGTCCGGAATCCCATACACCTGTAACGAGCACGATGGATGCCGTGAGCATGCAGACCAAGAGCGTATCCAGAAAGACGCCGAAGATGCCGTACGTCGCTTGCCGCACCGGGTGGTCCGTGACCGCCGCGGCATGGACGATGGGGGCACTGCCCAGACCCGCCTCGCTCGAGAACAGTCCCCGGGCGACACCAACCCGGGCCGCTGCGAGAGTCGTTGAGCCAAGGAACCCGCCCACGGCAGCGTGCCCGGTGAAGGCGGATTCCAGCACGACCGTCACTACTTCCGGCAGGTCGGGGAGGTGCGTCACCACGATCACCAAAGCGCAGACCATGTAGAGCAGGCACATGCCCGGAACCAGGATGGAAGTGACTTCCGCGATACGTCGGATGCCCCCTATGACGACCAGGGCAGTCACGCCGGACAGGAGCAGGCCGCTGACCCAAGGCTCGACTCCGAACGAGCCGTTGAGACCATTGGCCACGGTATTCGCCTGTGCCATGTTGCCGATTCCGAATGCGGCCATGCCGCAGGTCGCAGCGAAGACGGTTCCTAGCCAGGGCATCCCGAATGCCTTCGCCAGGACGTACATCGCTCCCCCGCGGAGGATGCCCCGGTTGTCCTTTTCGCGGTACTCCATCGCGACGGCGATCTCGGAATACTTGGTTGCCATGCCGACAACGCCGGTCATGAACATCCAGAACACGGCGCCGGGGCCTCCGGTAGAGATCGCGATCGATACGCCAGCGATATTGCCCACCCCGACCGTTGCGGACATGTGCGTCGCCAGTGCCTGGAACGGCGAGACCGTCCCGTCCGCCCCGGAGATGCTGTTCCTGCCGAAGACCTGGCGGATCGCAAAGAAGAGCTTGGTGAACTGCACGCCCTTCGTCGCGAAAGTCAGGAAGATCCCGGAACCGATCAGGACGATCATCATGGGCGTGCCCCAGACGATCGAGTTGACGGTACCATTAAGTTCTAGAAGCCAGTTCATGGGGAGCAGGCAAGCGCCGATTCGGCCATCATTGTAAGCGACGGACCCGTGTTCCTACCCACGGGTCCCAAGGGAGGCAATGCCTTGGAAGTCCAACTGGCATTCGATCATGACGGCGTGACGGTCGAGATCCCGGACGACCTGGATTCCCGGATTCTCCGGCCACGATTCGCGGCCGGACTGCCTGACGAGGACGCGGCGCTGGCAGCAGCCGTCGCGCACCCGATCGGATGTCAGCCGCTTCGGCATCTGGCGCGCGGCCGTCACAGCGCCGCGATCGCGGTCTGCGACATTACTCGACCCGCTCCCAACAGGAAGGTTCTGCCGCATGTCATCCGCGCCCTTGAGTCCGGTGGTATCGCAGCGGACAACATCACGATCCTGGTCGCGACCGGGTTGCATCGCGAGGCGACGCCGGCGGAACTGGACGAGATACTGGGGGCGGACCTGCTCCGGCGCCATCGGGTCCATTCGCACAGGGCTCGCGAGATCGACGAGCAGGTATTCCTCGGCGAGACCTCGACCGGCACACAGGCATTCGTGGACGCGCGCTTCGTCGAAGCGGATCTGCATATCTCGCTTGGATTCATCGAGCCACACCTGATGGCCGGCTTCTCGGGCGGCCGCAAGCTGATCTCCATCGGCCTTGCGGGAGAGCGAACGATCAAACGACTTCACAGCCCGTTGTTCATGCGTGACGTCAAGGCAACCGAGGGTTCGTTCCCCGACAATCCTCTGCACCGTGAACTGCTGGAGATCGCGGCCATGGCGGGCCACGATTTCATGGTGGATGTGGCATTGACCGATACACGTGCCATCGCGGCGGTCTTTGCCGGGGAACCGGTAGCCGCCCACGCAGCCGGGGTGGACTTCGTCCGCGAGTCGACGCTCGCGCAGGTCCCGGAGCCGGCCGACGCCGTGATCACTACGTCCGGAGGTTACCCTTTGGACCTTACGTTCTACCAAGCGGTGAAAGGCCTCACGGCGGCGTCCCACGTCGTTAAGCCGGGGGGCGAAATCCTCTTGGCGGCGGCCTGCCGCGAAGGGCTTGGCGGACCGGAGTTCAGCAGCCTGGTCAGGACGGCGGAAGGCTCTTCCGAGCTGCTTGAGGTGCTCGCGAGCAGATCCGTCGAGGTCGACCAGTGGCAGGCCGAGAAGTTGGCGATGGTCGCCGAGAAGGCGCGCCTGTCGTTCTGTGTGCCGGGGCTGGCGGAAACCGATCGTTCCAGTCTCTGGGGCCCGGCTCACGCGGACCCGCAGGAAGCCGTCAACGGAATCGTCGACCGATTGGGCGATCGTGCCAGGTTGGTAGTGATTCCGGAAGGGCCGTATGTGTTCTCGCAAGTCGAGAGCGCCACATTCCCGTCCGCCTGACCGTCGGCCACTTGCGGGATCGCTCGCAGGCCCAGTGCCGAGAACGACTCGCCCGGCCCGGCGATTCACGAGAGAATCGTCCAGTCCTCGGTCGCGGGCATGTGCACGGGAGGAGGATCTACGGCTTTGGCGGGCTCATCATGATGTGGGCGCCTGCGGTGCCAGGGTACATCAGCCAGGGCCCGTCGTCCGGAGTCCCCGGGATACCCAGCGATTCCGGGGTTGCGTAGGGCGTATAGATCACCCACCGCAGATACGGCTCGATGATCGCATCCTTGGAGGGGTCGTAGCCCTTGCCCGTGATCACGTAGAGCATGCGCGGTGCACGAGGCATCTTCACACGTCCTTGGTCAACATCCTTCCAGCGGATTTGATGGCGTTCCTTGCCCTTGTAGCCCTCGGCCGAGAGTTCGCGCCCGCGAGCCATGAACGGTTCGAGATCCTTGTGGTAACAGGCGACCGAGAACCCATCGTCACCAGGGGTGTCAGCCAGGCAGTGCAACTCGTTCGATCCTTCCCGCAGAACGCCGAGTTCTCCAGCGGTGTCATATCCGAGGACCGTGGCACCGGCGCGGAGACCTTCAGGGGCGGCCTGTACTGCCGCTGCGACCTGCTGTCCTTCCGGTGCAACCTCCGCGAGCAGGATGGGTGTTGTCAGCCCGAGCAGGGCAAGCGTCAGTCTCATGGTTCCTCCGAACAGGTTGAGCCGGGAATCGTCTTCGGCCACTACCAGACTACAAGGTAACCACAGTTACGGCTCGGCTGGCTTGGTGCGCCGAATCCGGTCGCATCCCTGCAGGCCAGCGTCCTGTCTCGACAGACACACTCGGGTCGGCAAAGAGCGGGACCGTGCACGAAAGACATGTGAGTCCCGGGTGCTTTCCCGACCAGAGACCGGCTCGCTGCAGGATCCAGCCAGCAGTGTCCCCGCAGCGGTTCGCAGATATCAGGCAGCGGCAACGGAAGTCAGGACATGGGACGCACCGGTGGCCAGTGCCATCGTCAGGGGTAAGGTCCTTCGAATCAGGAAATTAATAGGACCTGGTGGTGGACGACATGGGACTTGAACCCACAACCTCCGCATTGCGAACGCGGCGCTCTCCCGATTGAGCTAGTCGCCCACATATTTCATTAATATAGCACCGCACCGCCGAGCCCGGTACGGGTCGTGTCCATTCACCCGGTTGTGCTACTGTTACGGAGCATGGTTTCGGTGCCTTGCACCCTGTTCAGACCCGGGCCACCGGGAGCGGCTTGGGCAGTGCGTTTTAGGAAGGTCAAAATGACGGGACGGACCTTCCTGGATGCTGCGGGCCGAGAGGGTGTGACAGCGGCACCGTCCAGAGAGGTCTCACTCATTGGCAAGGTTCGCATCGTGACGATGGGTACTGGCGTCCGGGACCGGAGTCTGCTGCGGGCCGCTGGCGGCTTGTGCGATGTGGGTGCGGCCAGTCTCTCTGATGCCGACGGCAGACTGGCCGAACACAACGACGCGGACGATGGGTCCGACCAGCGCCTGCGCCATCCAGTCGGCTGCATTCGGACTCCTACACTGTCCAGCGTCGACGCTTTGATCGGACACCTGTCCACGATCGTCTACCACATGGCGAACATCGTTTCTGGCACGGTGCGCAACTTGGGCCTTGATCAGAAAACAGAGACAATGGTGGGCGTCTCCCAGCCGACCTGTACGTGAAACGCGATTGCCGCACGCACGGGAGCACTCAAGGGGGCGCGTAGCCCGGACCTCGACACGAATGCCGTCCGAACAAGACCCGGACCCTGACAGTCCGCTGTCCGACCACGACCTGCCACTGATACCCGGTGTGGGTGCAGTCCGGGAGGAACGTTGCGCCCGGCGGGTATCGAATGGACGTGTGCCTTGCCTCCGGCCTCTCTCGTCATCCGCGAACGGAGGTTGGACGCAATGACCGTGCTCATCCTGGTCGCGGTGCTTACCGTTCTCATATCCGCCTTTTGCTCACTGTTCGAGGCGACGCTCTATTCGACGAGGATCGGGGCACTGGAGGCTCAAAAGTCCACGGGAAAGCGATCGGCGCTGGCAGAGCGGCTGATTGCCATGAAGTCGTCGATCGGTCGACCGACTGCGGCCATCCTGGTGCTGAATACCATCGCGAACACCGCCGGAGCCACGATTTGCGGAATGCTGGTCACGACAGCTCTGGGAGAGCCGTATGTCGTCCCGTTCACGATCCTGCTGACTCTGCTGATTCTCTTCGTGGGCGAGATCCTGCCCAAGACGTTCGGTGCGACCCACTGGAAGCGGATCTGGCACCTCATCGTCTGGCCCCTTACGGGCATGCTGAAGGTGTTCGCACCGGCGGTTTGGGTGATGCACCGGTTCTCGGGTCTGTTCTCCGCCGGAAAGGGGCCCCCGTCCGTCACCGAGGACGAGATTCAGGCGAGCATCGTGTTGGGCCGCAAGGAGGGTGAACTGTCGGCATCCGAGATGCAGTTGCTGAACGCCGTGTTCCGGTTCGACGACATGCTGACCCGGCAGGTCATGGTCCCGAGGCGGGATGTGGTGGTGATCGGCGCGGACTGGCCTCTGGAGAGGGCCTTCGATGTAGCCAAGCAGACCCGACATACTCGTTTTCCGCTCTGCGAGGGATCGCTCGACCACGTCATCGGGCTGGTTCACATCAAGGATTTCGTCGGTGTGGCATCGGACCAGGGCATTGATCTGACGTCGGTCGCTCGGCCGCTCCGCCACGTTCCTGAAACCTTGCCGATCAGTCGACTGCTGCGCGAGATGCAGGTCACTCACCAGCACATGGCCGTGGTTGATGATGAGTACGGCTCCGTCGTCGGGATCGTCACGATGGAGAACATCGTCGAGCAGATCGTCGGTGCCGTGCAGGATGAGTTCGACACGGAGCTTCCGGAAATCGTGCCGGATGGCGAAGGGGCGTTCCGCGTCAGTGGGCAGCTGCCGCTGGATCGCATAAACCGCGAACTCGGCCTGGGCCTGGAGTCCAAGGAGGTCGACTCGTTGTCTGGTCTGCTCGTCAGCCACCTGAATCGACTGGTTCGCAAGGGTGATGAAGTCATACTGGACGGAGTCGTGGCGGAGGTCATTGAAGAGAAGGGCGGTCGTGCCACCCAAGTGAGACTTCGCCTGGTCGACTAGGAGCGTCGATTCGCCGGACCGTCCGGCCACACGAACCGGACACCGGTCTCGGTCGGCCTGCCTCGAAGACTGTCGCACTTGGCGTGGTCACAGGCAATCCCGCAGCACAACAGAACCGCGACATTCTACCTCATCAACCACACGTCTCGCTCCAGACCGCACCCAGTTGGGATCCACTCCCTGTCGTCTCGTGCCAAGGAGGCGGGAACACGCGACGGTATCGACATGCCGTGGGGCAGAAGCGACGCCCGTGATGAATAGGGGTGTACGGTCCGTACGGTCCAGTCCACCCCACCAGCGGGAGCGAGGGGATCCGGTACCTGCTGGCGAGGCGGGGCTGCCCACCGCCTGCTTGGCCGGGTCTCCCTCCGGCACTCTCTCGACGCAAGGGGGGGGGGGCGAGATCGAGATGCCAGATCATCCTCCGATGATTCCTGCTTCCCCCGCAGAGCCTCGCTCAGGCTCGTTTCTCGCTGGAAACAACCCCTCCCTTCAGGCTTATCTCTCGTTGGAAGAGACTGGTGCTTGACACAGGATCGCGGAATGTGCAAACCCAAATCCGAATCGTAGGAAGTGGTCCCTGTGGGCCACTCGAGGAGATGGTTCCCGGGCGGGATTGCCGTTCGGTCGCAACGAAGGAGTAAAGCAAATGAAGGAGAGCACTTTCATGCAACGCAAGGCGAAGAGAATCTGGGGGGGGGGGGGGTAACTCTCTTCCTGGCAGGGCTTCTGACAGTCGGGATGGCCGGCTGCGGAGGCGATGAACCCAAACAGGTAAATACACCACCGGCCCCGCCGGCGGCACCGCCGTCCTTCCAGGCGCAGCCGGTCGAGATCACGCTGGGGACGAGCGGTGACACGGTCACCCTGATGACCACCGAGGGTGGTGGCTTCACCCTGAACGGGGAAGCGTTCGAGAGCGGGGGGAGCGTGACGGCCGGGAACGGCGGGCAGTACACGCTGACGCTGGCGGAGGGGAGTTGGACGGCGCAGTTCGATGCGCACCAGATCATGGTCACGCTCGGTACGAGCGAGGAGATGGTGACGATCACGCAGGCCGAGGACGGCACCTACTGGTTGGGGGAGATGGCGGTCCGGAGCGGGGAGACGGTCCATGTGGCCGCGAACGGCAACGAGTACGTGCTGAGCATCACGACCGACGAGAACGGGTCGATCCACTGGATGGCCAGTTACCGGGCACCGATGATCGCGGTGATGCTGGGACTGTCGGGCGACACGGTGACGCTGGAGAGGCGGGAGGACGGCAGTTACTGGCTGGAAGAGATGGTGGTGACGAGTGGGGAGACGACCGCCCATGCGGGGAACGGGAACATCTACACGCTGCGGATGGGCGAGGACGGGATGTGGATGGCCGAGTACATGGCCATGGTGGTGGAGGTGATGCTGGGGATGTCGGGCGAGACGGTGACGGTGAGCAAGTCCGAGGACGGCAGTTACCGGATGGGAGAGATGCAGGTCGAGGACGGGGTGACGGTCGCGACGGCATCGAACGGGAACCGGTACCGGTTGCGGATGGATACGGAGGGGATGTGGATGGCGGAGTACGTGCCGATGACGGGCACGGTGACGGTGGGCAGCCTGGGGGTGACGCTGGAGACGGTGCAGGCGGAAGACGGGAGCTGGACGGTGGTGAGTCCGGTGAGTGGGGAGCCGGAGACGCTGACCGACGGAGCCACGTTCATGGTGGGTGGCAACAGCTACACGCTGATGGACGACGGCGAGGGGAACTGGATGGCGACGTACCGGGAGGAGACGGTCTCGGTCATGTTGGGGATGTCGGGCGAGACGGTGCTGCTGACGAAGAGGGAGGACGGCAGCTACTGGCTGGGGGAGATGCGGGTCGAGGACGGGGTGACGATGGTGACGGCGACCAACGGCAACATGTACACGCTGAGCATGGGTGCGGACGGGATGTGGATGGCCATGCATGACGCGCCGCAGACGCAGGTGGCGTTGGGCACGAGCGGGACGACGGTGACGCTGGTGCGGGAGGAAGACGGCACGTACACGCTGGACGGGGATGCCTTCATGAGTGGCGGTCGGGTGACGGCGGGGAACGGGAACGTCTACACGGTGACGATGGTGGACGGGGCGTGGATGGCGGAGTACCAGCCGGAGAGCATGGCGATCGAGGGCACGGGCGGTCTGCTGGCGGTGATGCGGGAGGACGGTGAGGGCTACGACGTGGACGGAGCGATGCTGCCGAGCAGCGGGATGGGAGACATCGACACGGACACCTCGGGGAGCTACCGGGTGCGGATGGAGGACGGGATGCTGACGGGCATGCGTCTGGACAACGTCAAGATCGACACGGCGACGGACTACAAGACGGACGGTCTGAGTGCGATGCCGACGATGCTCGGGGACGACAAGTCGACGGCGGACATCAACGAGGCGAACACGGCGTTGGTGGTGGCGGGGGAGAACTATCCGTTCGCGGACCTGCTGGGGGACGGGGTGTCGCAGACGAAAGGGAAGAACTTCGTGGCGGAGGCGCGGACGAAGCTGGAGGGGATCCGGGAGAAGGTCGTCCAGATCCTGGACGTGTTCGAGAAGGACTCGGAGCGGGACACGCAGATCACGAACCAGTGGGGCACGAACAGCGAGGCCAACAAGGCCAAGAACGCGAAGACGAATGTCAAGGGGGTGCTGAAGGAGGTGTTCGACGACGCCAAGGTCGAGACGCTGTTGCCGAAGGACACCAAGTAGGATGACGACAAGGCGCTGGGGAAGATCGACGATCTGATCGAGGCGCTGACGAGCGCGGAGGAACTGGCGGCGGCGCTGGGGGACGACGGTGCGCTGGAGAATGTGGCCAAGGCGGGTGACGCGGCGAAGATCTTCGGAGCGACGAAAACGGAATCGACGGTGACGTACGGGATGCACGGGAACACGCGGTACGGGACGATCACGCGCAAGGAGCGCAAGGATGCGGTCGCGCCGGCGAAGTACAGCGTGAGCGACAAGCTGGGGGAGCGGGGAGCGTTCGGGTTCGGTGTGACGGACGAGACGGCGCGGGCGCGGTACGTGCAGACGAAGGGTACGGCGCGGTACGAGGGGCAGACGCTGGCGGTGAGCGGAGGGGACAAGCAGTATGCGGGAGACATCGAGATCAGCATCAACTTCACGGCGGAGAAGGTGGACGGGTTGATCACGAACCTGATGACGACGGAAGGGGAGAGTTGGGAGTACCTGTTCGGGGAGGTGGACAGCATCGTGCTGCCGAAGGCGGACCTGAGCACGCAGGGGATGTGGGCGTTGGCGGGGAAGGCGGACATCAACTTCGGCCGGCGGGCGGGGTCGTATCGGCCGCAGGAGGTGGCCAGCACGTTCGAGGGGCGGTTGCTGGGAGGCAACACTGCGCCGGAGGCGGGCAGCGAGGTGGTGGGAGTGTGGTCGGTCGGCGCGGGGGTGAAGACGAACACCGCGGACGGGACCGAGGATGCGAGCTACCTGGCGGGTGGTTTCGGAGCCAACCGTGTGGCGGACGAACCGGTGCGGCGACCGTCGGTGGACGACGGGACGGCGGTGAGCGCGATGATGAGGAGTTCGGCCAAGACGACGCTGGCGAACGGGCAGTTGACGGCCACGCCGCAGGCGCTGGCGTGGTACTACGAGACGCTCACCCTTGCCCAGACGAGGAGTCTCGAGTCCGGCAAGTTCGCGGGGGGTGTGGATGCGCTGTATTTCCGGAAGGCGGATGAGGCGGGGGATGCCAACGTGAAGAAGGGCACCGCGAAGGAGAGCGTGGAGATCGCGCTGGCGGACCTGCTGGCCAAGGAAGGCGGGGAGTACACCTTCAACAGTCCGAAGACGTGGGTGCAGGATGCGCGGGAGCGGATCCAGAAGCAGCGGGACAAGATCGCGGGGCTGAAGTCGATCGGCGATCTGGAGACGGAAGAGCAGAAGGCGTGGGACGAGGTGCTGTTGCGCCTGGTGACCAACGTGTTCTGGGATGTCGCGAGCGACGGGGGCAATGTCGGGGGCGCCGGCATCAACAGGCTTCGGCTGGGAGGGACCACCAGCGGCGCCACGGAAGAGATTCACACGGAGTTGCCGCTCAAGATCGTCGACGACGGCAACGGAACGGCGGTGAAGACCATCCCGGGCGATGTGCTGGACCGCATCGACGCGATTCTGGAGGCACTGAGTTCGGCGGAGAGTCTGGAGGCGGCGTTCGATCCGGGGCAGGACGGCCTGTTCGTGATCGAGGACGACACCGAGAAGGAGGACTCGTTCCTGAAGGTGCACGGCGGGAACGGGGAATTGTTCGACAGTGCGGGCGATAACAAGCTGATCTGGAACACGTCGGGGTCGGCGATCTTCAACCAGCCACAGTGGCAGATCAAGGCGACGGCGGGGAGTACGGACTACACGCGGTTCGGGGTGTGGCGGATCCAGCATGCGCGGAACGCGCTGCGGGCCAAGAACTGGTACCACCAGGAGGTGGATGCGTTCACGTGGAGTCCGCTGCCGACGGCGACGGCGCAGAGGCGGGATCAGTTGCCGGCCGGCACGCGGGCGACATACGAGGGCAAGACGTTGGCGTACCTTGGCAAGATGACGGGTCGTGTTGATGATGCCAACATCGGCAGTCAGGATGCCTACGAGGGTACGGTGAGCGTGGAGGTGGAATGGTTCGCGACCGACTACGAAGTCCCCGCCAGCATTTGGACTTCAACTAGCGAGAGCGCCAGAAAGAACGGAGTGGGCGCGCATGTCACGACGGTGTTGAGCGACCTGCGGTCGGTGTCGAGCGGCGACTACCTGTACCATAGCGCCGGCGGCAGCGTCACGAAGGAAGTGCGGCGGCTGACGTTCCCGAAGAAAACCTTCGGCACGGATGACACTTGGGGGTACGCTGTTGCCAGCTTGGCGGGCAACCACAAGCTGGACTTTCGGGCGCCCATCGGTAGCACTCAGGCGGTCACGATCGACTACCGGGATTCGGCGGCGGCCCGGGCGACGGTGAATTACGAGAACAATTCATCCGGGTACGGAATGGACTTCGTGGGGAACTCTGCGGACGGACCGCTGGGGGTGATGGGTTACTATCAGCTCAGCCCGAGTGGGTTCGTCACGTATGACGCATCCGCAGCGGGCGCCAGTACGATCCCGGAGCTGACCCTGAAGGGAGCCTTCGGCGCGGACCTGCCCTAGAGTTGGTGGCCGGGGCACCGCACGAACAAACCGGGGGGAGCGGGCAACCGCTCCCCCCTTTCTTTGTGCAGGGCACTCGGATAGCGATCCCGCCGATTGAACAACGAAGTGCGACAGGACTGGCCAGGCGTCGGGCCAAGGGACTGGTAGGCCCCCGGAATCACCCATCCGCCCACACGGCTCGCGTCTCACTCCGGGAAACTGCCGAGGATCCCCTCATATTCGCCTGCATCTAGGTCCGACAGACTCCTAGAACGTTATGCCAACACCGCTGACAAGACCGTAGTCATTACGTTCGACCGAATCCGCCGGCTTCGTGTGGAAACGGTCGAACAGCCGCAGTGAGTAGATGAACCTTCCCGCGATGGGCACCCGCAGGGTGCTGTCGAACTCGGCTCGGATGCTGGTGCGATCAAAGATGTCCGGGTGCGCTGTCAGGTTCAGTGACAACTCGATATCTCGGAAGATGCGTGCGTCCCACTCCACGCCGAAGACCCCCTCCCCGGTGGTCCTGTTGGGAAGGCGTCGGTACTGCTCATGGACATAGGCAAGTCCTCCGATCAAGGATAGCCTCGTCGAAGGGCTGTTCCGTAGACGCCAGCCCAGTCCGCCACCCAGTCGGGACCGGAGGTTGAGCTTGCGCCGCTCGTTCCGCTCGAATCCGGACAGGCCGTAGGCGAACGTGCTTGCTTTGACGTAGCGATCAAGCCGCAGGTTGAGGGCGTGGCGGCTCTGCGACCGTGCACCGTCCTGTCGAGCGAACAGCGAGTCCAGCCGACCTGAGATCTTGTAGTGGGCCGAGGCGTAGGTGGACCGGGCCCCTAGGGACGACTGCATCTGATTCTGGTTCCCTCTGGCCAGGCTGTAGCCGATATCAGCAGCGCCATCCAGCGCCGATAGTCGACTACGGAGTCCAGTCCCCCGGAGACCGGGCACGACTCTTGCGATAAACCGGGATTGCACGGATGTGGTCTGCTCGTCCTGCGTTGCGATCAGGGTCTCAGGTCCGTTCCGGGACAGGTGCCCTTCGAATCGACGGCCGTCTTCGGTGAGGATCGAGAATTGCGATGCGTCCGCCATCGCTCTGGACGGACTCGATATCGCTCCAGTCCACGCGAACTGTCCCCAGCAAGTCGGAAATCAGGGTGAGCTTCCCATCCTCCAGTCGCTTGACGGCTCCCGTGATGCGGTCGCCATTGACCAGCACGACCGTATCTGCAATCAACAGGGGCGCAACGCCGAGAAAAAGGAGGAAGTGCGGGACCCGCATGGATTTCATCGTGACTGGCGAGTTCCGCATACATGCACCGGTTCTACTTCCTACTCTAGGCGTAGGCAGCGGTTGCGCCTCCGGGATCGACTCGAGTTCTGCACCAGCAGCCATTCACGCCCGCACACTGCGACTTCCCTGGGAAACTGCAGTTGCTGCCCGGTAGGCTCCGACAGTCGTGTCACAAGCTCAGTCAGTCTCGCTCAGCCAGTCGCGCAGGGAAGGGAACGTATCTTCATGCCCCTGTCTACCGTCACCAGAATCCTGCAATCTGTCATCCGCACCGGGAGTCTCTTGGTATCCTAGACAGCATGCAGCGAACATGCACTGGATGTGTGTGTCGCCTCCGTGATGTCCCCCTCGAACACCTAACGGTTCGATGACGCAATCGCGCACAGTGCCGAGTCCCAGCCAGAGCTCGAACAAGGAAGAGGGCCTTGAGATCGAGGTCGAGGATGCAGTCTCGATAAAGCAGCCCTTCGACCCCGAAAAAATAAAGGTTCGTACCATGACGGTGGTCGTGGATCAGATCGTCACGCGTATTGATCATTCGGAAATCGATCTTTCGCCAGATTTTCAACGGAAATGCGGGATTTGGGACGACGAGCGAAAGAGTCGTCTAATCGAGTCACTTCTACTGCGAGTGCCGATACCTGTATTCTATGTCGCAGCGGACGAGAACGAAAATTGGTCCATCGTTGACGGATTGCAGCGAACTTCCACGATCTATGGATTCGTCAAAGGCAACTTCAAGCTCTCAAAGATGGAATATCTTGACAAACTTAATGGCAAGGAATTTGGCGAAATACCGAGAAATATGCAAAGGAGAATACGCGAAACCCAGCTTGGCATCAACATCATAGAACCAGGAACACCTGAAGAGGTAATGTTCAATATATTTCGCCGAATCAATACTGGTGGTCTGATTCTTAATGCCCAAGAAATTCGCCACGCTATTCACCCTGGATCAGTGCGCCAGTTCTTAAACGATCTGGCTATATCTCCGGAATTTCTGAGCGCAACTGACAACTCGATTCAGGCACTTCGAATGGCAGATCAGGAATGTGTCTTGCGGTTTCTTGCGTTTTATATTGATCCATGGGAGCACTATACTGCACAGGACCTTGACGGTTATTTGGGACATGCAATGAAGAAAATCAATGCAATGAACGATACTAAACGAAATGAGATTCGGCTAGATTTCATGAAGGCAATGCGGGCTTCACGACGAATCTTTGACCGGCGAGCTTTCCGAAAAATGTACAATCACTCAGAGCCACGACGGCCGATTAGCAAAGCACTTTTTGAAACTTGGTCGGTCGGATTCGCCCGCCGCACCAGCGAGCATATCACCATACTTGTAGAGCAAAAAGACACACTTATTTCGGAATTTATCGGCCTGATGAATGACGATCCCGAATTCGAGAAGTCTATCTCGTATTCCACCGGAAATCCGAAACGAGTACAAACGCGTTTCTCCCGGATTGATGGCTTGATCGAAAGGTGTCTCTAATGCTAAGTGCCATTCAGATCGGTAACTTCAAGTGCTTCGAAAATCTGGAGCTGTGCTGCGCGCCCTTGACGCTTCTTTGCGGCTTGAATGGAATGGGGAAAAGTAGTATTTTCCAGTCATTATTGGTTCTACGGCAATCATTTGAGTCCGGCGAATTGTCGCATGGACGGTTGGTCCTGAATGGCGAGTTTGCAGAACTTGGGACGGGAAAGGATGTCCTATATGAAGAGGCAGACACGGACACACTGGCATTTGAACTTTCTCTGGATCACCGCACACCTAGTGATATCCCAGTCGGTGGGCCACTACGACTGTCGTTTGACTACTCGCGTGCGGAAGATGAACTGCGACATACCTTGGACAACCAGGTCACAACCTCCGAACTGGTCATTCCGAGCCCGTGGACCGGAGTCCCGCCATTGGGTGGAGAGTTGGTTTACGTCAACGCAGAGAGAATTGGTCCCCGGAAACTGCACATGCTCTCTGCGGTCCGTGCTCGCTACGGTAAGCTTGGCTCACGTGGCGAATACGCATTGAACCTTCTCCATGCACAACAGGACAAGATCCTCACAAAGAGCGACCCTCGCTGTCAGGGTTCGCAGAGCAGACGATTGTTGGATATCATCGACTTCTGGCTGCAGGCAGTGAGTCCAGGTGTGCACCTCAAGATCGAGCCGATTCCTGATGCCGATGCCATCCTTGCAGGGTTTTCCTTTGACCGCCCCGGTGATGTTGCGACGCAGAGCTACCGTGCAACGAATGTGGGCTTCGGTCTTTCCTATGTCCTACCGGTGTTGGTAGGCCTGTTAGCCTCCCAACCCGGCACACTCTGTCTGATCGAGAATCCTGAAGCTCATCTTCATCCAAGAGGTCAGACCAAGCTGGCAGAGTTGACGGTACTCGCATCTCGATCTGGGGTTCAGGTGATTGTTGAGACACACAGCGATCACTTCATAGATGGAGTTCGAATTGCAGCTCGTGACGGGATGATTCAACCTGATGAAGTAGCGATTCATTACTTCGAACGATCGGATGGAAAAGCCGGTATAACGACGCCAGAATTGGATTCTGATGGCCGTCTTTCTTGCTGGCCCGACGGGTTTTTTGACCAGCATGAAGAGAATCTGACACGTCTCTTGGCACCACCGAATCGTGTGTCAGAATCGCCGACATGAGAGAGTTGGTTCTGAATCATGCGAGTGTTCTCGTGCCGGAGAGACACCACGATGTAGCAATCGAATGGGTTGTTGATCTTGCGCACGCAATGGCCGCGATTATCAGGCATCGAATCGCCCAAAACAGTCTACGAATGGCTCGTTTTGCGTACGAGATTCCGTGTTTGCCAGATCAGTCATTATTCGATATATATCAATTGCTAAGAGCGCAAGGACATCGCGACGAATACGAGTTCTTGGCTAGATTAGTGACCAAATCCCCTCTCCTGAACGAGGTTAAGGAAAAAGTGAGAGATCGCTTTCTGGCCTGCGAGGAGCAGAAACTACCAGCGCCGGATGGTGAACCGCTTGTTTTTTGTGTCTTTACTGGAGGTATAGCGGTCGGATTTCCAAGTTCATCTGAATGGGATAAGGATACATTGACAGTCCACTTTAGCGAACTCTTGTCAGATGAAGCAAGCGAGATTGCCTGTGATGATATTGACCAACTCACTCGCAGCGAACACGTAGTCCCAATTGTCAACCGTTATCGAGTACAACTTCGTGCGAACAGCAATCCAGTCGACTTGTGGAGAGAGCGTCAGACAATATTTCCGCATCTGTATTTCGGGCCGGGTGTCGAGGATAATCTAAAGAAGTTCTCAAGCTGGTTCGGTACCATCATCCGGAAACTGGAAACGCTCAACGAATCAGCCGGCGAGTGGCAACAAGAAGGAGGAGATGCACCTCCGTGGAAAACACACGTAACGCCGGAGAGCATCGGGAGGATGCAGGATGAGCGGTTCAGGGCAACCCGGCGGTTTCGGTCTCATCAAGGAACGATGGAGCTATTCGAGTGGCATGCGCGTTTCGGCAACAGTGGTCGAATCCATCTGCGGTTCGAACGGGATTCCCGTCAAGTGGAGATCGGGTATATTGGCCCGCACTTGCCACTGTGACTGCTCAGGTTACATGGGATATTCCTACTCGCCTGATCCAGTGGCCGAGACGAGTCGCCGGGCTGCTACGAGTCTTCCACGGTGAATGGCGAATCGGCATGCCACTGCCCTGTAGATCACCACATCGGCAGTGGCATGGCCCAAGCTATCTTGCGTCTGCGTTCGAACCGCTCGATGGAGGCGCGCCCGGCAGCGGAGGTGGTGGTGGTAGTGGAATCAGACCGGCTGGATCGAAGAGTCGTCCGGGCAGATAGTCTGACACACGAGGCCCGTCAATCGCCCGAATCTTGATGTTGCGGTACCAGACCGGATGGTTGTGATGAGTCAGGGCGATGTGACCTGATCCCTTGAACCCGAAACCCGGGACCCGCTTGAACTTGGTCGTCTCGACCCGCTCGAAGAAGTCGGGGGAGTTGAATTCGTACTCGAGTATCTTCTCGCCGTTGAGCCAGTGCTCTCCATGCGTGCCGCGTACGATGACCCGCGAAGTGTTCCATTCGCCCGGCGGACGCAGGGGCTTGTCATTGGCGGGCTTGTAGAGCAGGTAGAGCGAGCCGCAACTGGAGTACTCCCAGCCCGGCCTGTGCCGGTTGAGGTTGTCGTCATCCAGTAACTGGTACTCGGGTCCGGTAGCGCGCAACATGGACCGTCGCTTGGCCTCCGGGCTCAGGTGTGGCCGGTAGCCAGGTCCGGCCCAGGCCTTCTGCACCAGGTACTTGACACCGCTGTTGCCACCCTTGACCAGTTTCCAGTCGAAGACCAGCTCGAAGTTCTCGAACTCGCTCGCGGAAACGATGTCACCTCCACTGTTGTCGGCCAGCGTGCGGATGGTGCCGTCCTCGATTGCCCACGAGCTGATCGGAAACGAAGTTCCCTGGAAGCCCTCCCACCCGGTTGCGGTCGAACCGTCGAACAGCAACTGCCAGCCCGCCAGCTTCTCGTCCTCCGAGAGCCGATTGTGCTCTTGGGCGGCCAGTCCCACTCCAACACTCAGTACCGAGATTGCAAGCAACTTTCGCATGGTTCCTGTCCGCCCTACAGAATACCCGACTCGCATGGTGTCGCACAGTGGACGATCTCGGCGACCCGGAAGGACTGGGCGTCTCCTGCTCAACGGATGGGCAGCAGACAGTCGCCTTTCGGGCTCTGGAAAGGAAATCCGTTCCTTGTCCCTGTCGGCAGTGCTCCCGAATCCCGTCTCATGGCACCGAACGAAGCAATGGCGCCGCTCATCGTCCCATCTCACGAGCGAAGTTCGGCACGATCGATCGAGATGTGTGCGACCGGGCTGCAGGGTATTCGAGATCCACTCTCGGTAGGAGCCGATATCGCAGTCGGATTCGCGATCTCCGCCCCGACGGCTCCGCCGATGCAGTCCGGACCGCCCACCCGTGATGATCCATCCCGCTCCTATCGTACGAACATGAACTCCGCTGTATTCAGGAGCGCATGAGCGAGGTCGGTCCAAACACCGGCTTCGTCTGTGGACATCACGCCTCGGGCGATGGCCTGGTTCTCCAGGAACTGCCCGACCTCCGTGATCTCGCTCGCGACCGGCTCGCGACCGAATGCCTGGACGTACATCCTGTGAATTCGCTCCGATCGGTCTCCGCGTGAGGACAGTTCCCGGCGGGCCCAGATCGCTGCCTGTTCGTTGATGAACTCGTTGTTGAGCATGAGCAGGGCCTGTGAGGCGACCGCCGAGACTCCCCGCCGGCCCGCGGTCGAGATCGGAAGTGGATAGTCGAAGGCGAGAAACAGGGGTGGGAGGAAATTCCGGCGGACCTGAACGTAGACGCTGCGGCGGCCCAGCCCGTCCAGCGGTCCGGATTTCGGTTTGCCTCGGCCGTCCTGGTACACGCTGATGTGGGGAGCGATCCCCGGCCCTCCGACGGTTCGGTCCAGCGTCCCGGCAATCGCGAGCACGGAATCACGAATGGCCTCCGCCTCGAGTCGACGTACAGGAAAGTGCGACAGCAGGATGTTCGACGGATCCACCTTGCGGGCCGACTCCGATTCGGTGCTGCTTGCCCGGTAGGTGCCGGACAGCACGATCAGCCGGTGCAACGCCTTGATGGACCACCCTGCATCCATCAGGCGGCTCGCGAGGTAGTCGAGCAGTTTCGGATGGGTCGGCCTTTCGCCCATCAGCCCGAAGTTGTCAGTCGATGCGACGATACCCCGGCCGAAGTGGTGATGCCAGACTCGGTTGGCCATCACGCGGGCCGTTAGCGGGTTGGCCGTGCTCGCGATCCAGTTGGCGAGGGCCAGGCGCCCAGATCCCTGTTCCACCCTTGCTTGGTCGCTACCGGCAATCGCGTGAAGATAGCCGCGAGGGGCGATGTCGCCAAGGTTCTTGTGGTTGCCCCGTATGTGAATCCGGGAATCGGCTGGCATCCAGTCACGGCTGGTCATCGCAAAGGAGGATTCCGGAACGTCTCTTGCCAGCTCGGACCGGCGGTCGGTGAGTTCGGTCAGGCGCGGCCCCTCCTCGTCGGTCAGCCAACTCCCGGAGCTCTCGATGTCCCTGTGTCCCAGGACCGCCGTCAGTGCCGCGATGTCCCGGGGTGTCGGGCTCGGCATGGACGCAAGTTCCTTGGCCATGCGCTGGTAGCTCCTCGCCAGGTCCGCGAGCGAATGCAGGTCTTCGCTGTCCACGATTTGCCGTACCCGAGGATCGATCGGTCCAGCGACCGGCGGAGGTTCCGGGCTGGAGGAGAATACGATCTGGTCCACTGCGATCGACCCGGTCCGGTCCCGATCAATGATCTCGATCGAGCAGATCCGGTCGCGCTCCTTGGTCATCGCGATGGTGTGCCACTGCAAGCGTCCGCTTCCATCCGCCATCGCATGGCCCGACTTGTGATCGTCCGCGATGACGGTGAGTCGGATGGGAGCGTTCTCGCGGAGCGCACGGGGGTATTGGGGTCCGGCGAGCCGCACATGGACGTAGCGTCCCGGCATTCGGAATTTCTCGGTCGAGAGGGTGCCGACCAGCGTGTCCGCGCCGCCGCCGAAGGAGGCCGCGATCGACTGACCTGCAAAGCCTCCTGCTTCCTGGCCGGCCGGGATCTCCCGGACGGGACGATGGCCGAATGCCGCTCCCGTCGAATTCCATTTCGCGAAGCCGTTCTCGAAGTCCTCGTACACCTCATCGCCACGCTCTGCCCAGAGTGGATGGCTGCGATCGGCCTTGGCGGCCCAATCCGCCATTTCCGCCCGCAACTGACCCATCCACATCGAGAATGTCGGTGCGTCCGGCTCCGCGATCACCCTTGCGCTTTGCGCGAACGGGTACAGCCAGTGGCTGGGTTCGGTCAGCGCGTACTGCAGTTCGGCCGCCAACCGGGACGGATTCTCGGACGAGATCTCCTCCGCTGCCGCCAGAAGCCGTTCCGTCAGCGTATCGGCGGCCCGGATGCGGGCCACGCGCAGGGTCGCCCGGATGCCGCGGTTGACTTCGGCAATCCGGCCGGACGTGGACCAGATATCGCGTTCGCGGGCAGCTGAATCGACGGATACCTCCGCCATATGGGTGGACTGCAGAATCCCGAACAGCGAATAATAGTCGGCTGTACGAATCGGATCGAACTTGTGGTCGTGGCACCGCGCACAGGCGACGGTCAGCCCTTGGGCCGCCTTGGACAGCACGTCGATCTGGTTGTCGATCTGGTCGGCGCGGGCCTTGACCGAGTCGGTGGGAGAGTTCAGGACCTCCCACAGCCAGTACATGCCGGACGCGATCGGACTGACGTAATGCGTACCGTCGGCGGACAGTCTCGGCGGGAGCAGGTCTCCCGCGATCTGCTCCCGCAGAAAGACGTTGTAGGGCAGATCCCTGTTGAACGACTCGATGACGTAATCACGGTATCGCCACGCATCCAGCTTGTTGTTGTCGAATTCGTGCCCGTTGGTCTCGGCCCAGCGGACAAGATCCAGCCAATGTCGCCCCCACCGCTCGCCGTAGTGGGGTGAACCGAGCAAGCGCTCCACGACCCGACCGAAAGCCCCACGGGCATGGTCATTGAGAAAGGCATCGATTTCGGCCCGGGTGGGAGGAAGGCCCGTCAGATCGAACGTCACCCGACGCAGCAGGGTGAGCCGGTCGGCATTCTCCGAAGGGGCAAGACCTTCCCTCTCCATCCGTGCCAGAACGAATCGATCGATATCGTTGCGCACCCGGGAATCGTTCTCGACAACGGGAGGCTCCGGATCGACGACAGGCAGAAAGCTCCAGATCTGCTCGTGGTCATCGCCAGCCGTCTCCTGACCGGGTGTGACACTCGCCACATCCTCGGACCGGGGATCCGGGGCGCCCATGCGGACCCATGCCTCCAGATGCTCGATTTCCTGGTCCGAGAGCTTGCCGGACGGTGGCATTCTCAGGTCCAGCGACGAATAGGAAACCGCCTTGAGCAGGATGCTGGCGGACGGATCACCCGGCACCACCGCCGCACCGCGACTCCCGCCTCGCAGAACCGCTTCCCTCGAGTCCAGGCGCAGTTCGCCCATCGCGGCAGTGTCCGATCCGTGACAGGCGTAGCACTTCTCGGCGAGCAGCGGACGGACGTGTTTCTCGAAATGGTCGAAGTCCTGGATCTTCTCTGCCGCGCTCCCCGTGGTCAGCGCCAGACACGATAGGTAGAGCAGTCCTCGACGAGCCATCCGATTCAACAGTCATGATACGCCCTGCTATCGCCAACACGCATGGGTTCGACCTCGCACGACCGCCAGGCCAGCCCGTGTGGGTGCTTGGCCGCAGTGCAGCTCGGTCTGTGCCGCTCGTCGCCAAGGTTGTACGATTGGGCAGTGCTTCTCTTTCGATCGCTTGTCGTTTCCCTTGTTGTTATATCTGCTGCCTACGGCCAGGACGCTGGCATGCTCCCGCGCTGGCGGGTCGAGGAACTCGCGGACAGGCTCGTGAAGAACACGGCCACGGCACAGAAGGTCGTCACGGAACTGCGGCCCGGCGATTGGGTCCGGGACGGTGCCCCGGAGGTCTATGTGGAGCAGCACCAGACCCTGCTCGCTGAACTGGAGCACGTGCGACTCTCGGCCATGGCACTCAAGAGGGAACCCGAGAGCCTGGTTGATGCAGTGGGCACCTTCCTCTGGCTCGACCGAACGGCCAGCCTGCTTTCCTCTGTGAGTGGTGGCGTGCGGCGGTACTACAACGAGGCTGTCGCCAACCTGCTGGACTCTGTCCAGACCAGGAATGCCGAGAGCATCGCTCAACTCAAGGCGTACATGGCGGAGTTGGCAGCCCATGTCGAGGCCTCCATGGAGATCGCCCACCGTGAGGCTCAGCGCTGCAGGTCGGAACTCGTAGCCCAGCCTCCCGCCTGATGCAAGGCCGAGGAGGAGCGTACGGGCCTAATGTTCCGTGACTCGGTGATCTTGGGATAGACGGACTTGAGTCGGCAGCGGGCATCGTCCACGGTCATCTGCCAGTTCACGCCGCACTGGCTCTGATTGACGCCTGCCGCCCAGGCGGCCGTTTCCCGGCGCAACGGGTCCCGTTCCCCGATCCGCCGACCCCGCAGGCACTGTCGCGTCAGGCAGTTCAGTTCGCAACCGGGCCGCATGGCTCCGCCACCGCCCGGTGCCCTGCCACGCACCTCCTGTATGATGGCTGCCATACTCAGTGGACAGGTGAGCCTTCCCCGGGTTGGCCATGCTCCACTCACGACTACCATGACCGTTCCCTTCAGCGAACCACACGACCGTATCGGCCAGCCGCACGATCGTCTCTTTCGGGCCATCGTCGAGAACGCCAGGCGCGCGCAGGACCTGATCGAAACGCATGTCGGGTCCCGCTTTCCCGGGCTCCTCGCCCCCGTTCCGCCCGTCGCTCTGGACGGCACTTTCGTGGACCAGAACCTGCGTATGTCCCAGGTCGACAAGCTCTTCGCGGTGCAGTTGCGCGATGGCGCCCCGGCCTTCGTCCATGTCCTGCTGGAACACAAGTCGACGTCGGATCCCGCCATCGCCCTGCAGTTGGCCCGCTACAAGAGCCGCATCTGGGAGGCGTACGCCGACGGGAAGCTGTCGGTCCACTGGCCGGGAGGCGCTGGCGGGCCATCGGGGGCCACGACGCGGGTGGATCGGCTGTGGGCGCTGCCCGCCATCATCCCGGTGGTGTTCTATCACGGAGGGGATCCCTGGACGGCCCCGTTCTCGATCGCGGAGATGGTCCTGCACAAGGAGTTGGGGGAGTTCGAGTCGCGGTTCGGTTACATTCTGCGGAACCTGGGAGAGTTGGCCGACAGGGAGTTGGCGGGGGACCCGGCGACGCGAGCGGGTCTGATCGCGCTGCGGTACTCGCATCGGGGGACGGCGGAGCAGAGACGGGAAGCGCTGCCGGGAGTGCTGGCGGACCTGCCGGACGGCACCCGGTACGAGAAGCAGGTGATGGTGTATCTTATGAGTGTGTGGGCGGTGTCGAGGCAGACGCTGGCGCAGGCAGCGGAGAGAGTCAAGCCGGGCAGAGGGGAGAGTCGAGTGGGAGAAGTCGTACAGGAACTGATTGACCAGGGCATGGCCGAGGGCCTCAAGCAGGGCATGGAACAGGGCATGGCCCAGGGCATGGAGCAGGGGAAGGTGCAAGAGAGGGTCCAGATTCTCACCCGCCTGCTGGAGCATCGTTTCGGTCCTGTTCCGCCTGGCATCCGGCAACGGATTCGAACAGCGACCCCGGAAGAGCTGGATGCGAAGCTGAGCACCGTACTGGACATCACGTCCCTGCCCGAGGTCTTCGGCGATATCGATCCGGAATGAGCGGTGCGCGGAGGCAAGCGTCGACAGCCTTGCGAGGATGCAGGGGGAACGAAGGGGACGATTCGTCAGATGATGCTTGTGGACTGGTGTTCCGTCAATCGCAGTATTTCCTGTACGACTTGGCGAGCGACCCATGGCCCAAGCCAGGACATCATCCAGAAAGCGCGCCGGGCGCGCGTCCAACTGCAAGCCGATGCGGCCGTTAGGGCGCCGAGGCCCATGGCTGCCGGAATCGCACGGTTGCGAGCGTGCGCCAACGCTGCATGCGGGATGGCTTCGGGCTGGCCCGCAACAGTCGGCAACGGGGTCCGTCAACCGGACTGCCAAAGCGTCTGGACGGGCGCCAGTAGGCCGCACTGATCGCCCAGCGACTGGACGTCCGCTGCCGACCGGCCGCGGCCCAGTGTCGCTGTGCCTGTTGGCGCGGGAGGCGGTCGAGTGCGGCATTCGTGAATCGATCAGCCACGAATCTGTCAGGCGGACTGCCGTCTTCACAACCCAGTGCGACATCCAATATGGGGTGTCTTCGCGAGAACCGAGTGTGCTACCCGCGCCCGCTCGCGACTTTGAGGGGCGGTAACGCTTTCCCCTGCCCGATCAGATGACCGTGGAGGATGCGCGTCGTGAACCCCGGTCCGTCTATCCTCAAATCACCGAGTGACGGAGCACTAGAAGCTCCCCCCGCGTTCCTCGAAGTGCGTCGGCTTCCCGAGTCCGGCGCCACCCCTTCCGACCCACCGTGCGACCGAATCGATCATTTCGTCCATGCCGGTCTCCGGAACTCCGAACAGTGACATGCAAACCGATGCGTCGCTCAGCAGCGCGGTTGGCTTCTCGGAGGCATGGAATGTCGGCTCGACTCCGAGAGCCCGCCCCATGCGTTCTGCCAACATCCTCACGCTCAGGCACCTGGCTCCGGTTACGTTGAGTACGAAAGGTGGCGATGCGCATTTCTCCAGCAACCGCATTGCAATGGAGTTGGCATCGCGCTGCCAGATGACGTTCACATAGCCCATGCGCAGGTCTACCGGCTTGCGCGCCAGGAGCGTGTCGGCAATGTCGCGCAGCACGCCGTACCGTGGCTCGACCGCGTAGTTCAGCCGCATGATCGCGATCGGGGTTCCTGAGGATGCGCTGAAGTACCCGAAGAGTCGCTCCCTGGCGAGCACGGACTGGGCATACTCGCCGAGCGGTCCGACGGGACCGGATTCCGCGGACCCGCTCCCGTTCACGTCGCTGAACGGATAGACGTTCCCGCTGGAGAAGGCAACGATCCGGGAGTGGGCGAAACGCTCGGCAACCAATGCGGGCATGTACGCGTTTGCCGCCCAGGTCTGGCCCGGATTGGCACTCGTGCCGAACTTCTGCCCCGCCATGAAGATGACGTTCGGAGCATCCGGCAACGCCTTGATGTCGGTCCGGCACAGCAGATCGGCCCGAGTGGTGCGGACACCCCAGGCATCGAGCTTGGCACGGGTGCGTGGATCGGTGAAGCGCGCCACCGCAGTGATGCTTGTCCTCGACCCTGCCCGTGCGGCTGCGTTCACGGCGAGCCGGGCCAACGTGGGCCCCATTTTCCCGCCGGCACCGAGGATGAGGAGATCGCCCTCCAGACGCCCCATCAGGGCAACATCTTCATCGGACGGGATCGAGAGCCGCGCCTCCAGTTCGGCGACATCAGGAGCGGGGTCCTGCATCCGCTACTTTGCCGACACTTCTTCCGGGAACAGGGCGACGCCCTCCGGCGGCGGCATCTGTTTCTTGAGCAGGACCAGCCGGGAACGGATCGCACTGCTCGGCAACTGTTTCGGGCCGGTATGCAGGTCAATGTCGCAACAGAGTCCGTGCAGGTACAATGCCAGCGAGTCTCGCAGGGCCAGCCGGTGATACCGGTCCAACAGTGCCGACTTCCCCTCGGCATCTCCCTGATAACTGAGCAGTTCCTTCTTGAGTTGCCAGGCATCTTCCTCCAACTCGCCACGCACGTTCTTCTTCAGTTCTCCGTTCACGAGCTTGGCAAATGCAGCACAGAAGTCCTCGGTTGCCAGCGAGACGAGCCGATCAGCCAGTTCATGGTAGAGGATGACGTGCGCATCGGACACCGCCTCATCGCGTACGGCGAGGAAGAGGTATGTCTCGCTCTCGCGTGTCTCGAAGGTCGCCAGGCGGCTGACCGCCTCTGGCCTCGGCCGGAACTCGATGAACACACTGCCGTCCTCGGAGGCCCTGTCCGGGGCTGGTGGATCGGACACCAGGTACGGTACGAGAATCAGTCGCAGGTTGGGTATGATCTCCTGCAGTCTTGGTGGGAATGCGCTCGTCGGATAATGAACCAGTCGATCATACTCGCTCTCGTCGAGCGGCAGCAGGGAAAAGTAGCCCAGCGATCCTGCGAGTGGAATCACCGTCTCCCGGCACTGTTGGACGAATTCGGCAGTGGTGAGCTTCGCCGCTTGGGCCGCACGAGGATTCATCGGCAACGTTAAACCCGAGTCTAGCAGAGACCCTTGTGAGACGTCCGGACCGGATTCCGCCGCTGTAGGCCCGGTGCATCCTGTGCCGGAAAGAGACGCACGACACATGCCAGCGCACGAGAGCATCCAGCCAGTTCCTTCAAGGTCGGAGCCGATGTACGAGCCCGCCTCGGGCGAGTGCCAGTTCACGACTCGTTCGGTGATTGCGGGCTGCCTGCTGGGCGGCATCATCTCCTGCATGAACATCTACATGGGTCTCAAGATCGGGTGGTCGTTCGGCGGGTCGCTGATCGCTGCGATCCTGGGTTTCGGCCTGTTCCTGGCGCTGGGGCGCTCGCTGTCCGTCCTGGAGTGCAACATCACGCAGACCGCCGGCTCAGCTGCCGGGACGATGGCCTCCGCCGCAGGTCTGCTGGCCGCGATCCCGGCCATGCAGCTGCTGGGCTTCGAGATCCCGCTCACCGGGCTCTTTGCCTGGAGTCTGTCGATCGCGTACCTGGGCGTCTTCTTTGCCGTGCCCCTTCGACGGCAGATGATCGAGGTCGACAACCTCCGGTTTCCCACCGGAACCGCCACGGCGGAGACGATTCTCGCCATGTTCGCGAAAGCGCAGGAAGCCGTTGCGAAAGCTCGTGCGCTGCTGTGGGCAGGGGCGTTGGCGGGAGCCTTCACGCTCCTTTCCTATTTCGTACCGCAGGTCGAGATGCCGCCGATCGAGACCCTTGGTGTCTCTGCTCTCGCCGTGGCGGCGGGGTGGGGGTTCCGGCTCTACCTGGGGCCGATGCTGTTCGGAGCGGGCATCCTGATCGGGCCGCGGGTCGGTACCAGCCTGGCTCTCGGTGCCGTTGCAGCGTGGGGCATTCTGGGTCCGTGGGTCCAGTCGCAGGGCTGGGCTCCGGGAGAGGCGATGAGCTACACGGACGGCCCGCGGGGCTGGCTGCTGTGGCCGGGCGTGGCGATCATGGTCTCCGAAGCGCTCACGGCCTTGGCTCTCAACTGGCGGACGTTCGTGCGCACGTTCCAGGGAGGGTCGATCTTCGGTTCCGGCGAGTCCGGTGGCGATCACATCCCGACATCCTGGTGGCGGAACGGGTTGGCGTTGGCAGCGCTGTGCACAACGGGAGTCGCATGGCTCCTGTTCCAGATCCCGGTGTACCTGACGATCCTCGCTCTCGCCCTATCGTTCGCCCTGGCTGCGGTCGCCGTGCGCTCGACAGGGGAGACGGACATCAACCCGGTCGGTGGCATGGGCAAGGTCACGCAGCTCGTGTACGGCGGAATCGCACCGGGCAGCATCGGCACGAACCTGATGGCCGCTGCGATCACCGGAGCCGGAGCGTCGCAGGCGGCCGACATGATGCAGGACCTCAAGACCGGGAGGCTCCTGGGCGCTTCGCCTCGACGGCAGTTCATTGCGCAGCTGTGGGGTATCGCTGCCGGGGTGCTGTTCTGCATTCCTGCCTACATGCTGGTCACGTCCGCGTATCCGTTGGGCGGAGACCAGCTCCCCGCGCCCGCCGCGTTCGCATGGAAAGCCATGGCGGAACTGCTGACGCAGGGCCCCGGCGCACTGCCGCCCAACGCCGGCATCGCCGTCGCAGCCGGAGCGGTCTTCGGCGCGCTGCTGCCGATTCTCCGCCGCGTCCCGGCGCTGGCACCCTATCTTCCGAGCGGGCTGGCCATCGGCATCGCATTCATCGTCCAGGCGTTCTATTCGCTCGTGATCTTCTTCGGGGCGGTCGTGCTGGTCGTCTGGCAGTCCACCGGTCCGGCCAGTGCCAGAAGACTCAGTTTCGCCGTGGCGTCCGGGCTCGTGGCCGGCGAGGGCCTGTTCGGTATCGCCAAGGCGGCGATGACACTCCTGGGTGTCCCCCACTGGTAGGCTCGGCGGACATCCGGACGCGGAACGGCCCGCCAGCCCAGGCTCGGCGAGGCTGTCGTCGCCCTTACGGTCGGTGACAACGTTGGAGGCCGCTGCTCCGTCCGCTGTTCACCATCGGGTCGCGGGTCATCGTGAGCCTTGGCCCCTCCGTGGTCTGTTGCCGCCCCGGATCCCGCCACACTGCATCGACCTGGTCCCTCGGCCTGTCGCCGGTCATGTCCGGGTCTCCTTCGAGTCCCCACATGATGCCAGCGGAAGTCTGCGGACAGTTCCGGAACGGTCCGGCTCTGCCGGACATTCTCGGTATCACGAACCACTCCGACGCCTCGTTCGGCCCGGAACATCCCTTGCGAGATTCCGATTCGGCGTGTGCGCGCCACCGTTAGGGCGGCCTGTGCCGTCTGTGATCCCCTCCGGCCTGCCCTCGCTCGTATCCCTACGGACAACCAGCCGTCAGGGATCGATATGTCGCATTGCGGCAGTCACTCACCACCTCCCATCTTCCGTTGACCTTCTGGAGTACGATCACTTGCCCGAGATAAAATCTGACCTGCTCCACACCACTGACGCCGCGATTGCTGTGTTCCCGCCGCTTCTCGCTGAACCGTATTCTCCGCAACTGGGCGTTCAGGCTCTCGTACAGCTGTACGGTGTCGACTGCTGGGCTCGGCTTCAGCAGATCCCCGAGCGATCCTCTTCGCCGTGCCGTGAACTGGCAGCATTTCTGATTTCGGCACCGGAAGAAGGCTCTCTCTGCGCAGCGGTAGTACGCCTGCTCATCACCGAGAGCATCCCTGCACGGGACCGGGTCGAAACCATAGCGCTCGAATGTGCGACGGCTGTGCATCTCGAGCGACGGCACCCCATTGACTGCAGCCAGATGTGCCGCGAATGCCCATTGACAACAGGCATCTGAACAGGCGCCGCAGGTAACGTCGATGGCAAGTCCTCCACGTGTGACAGCCGCCGCCACGACGAAGATGATCCAGGTTCCCCTTCGGACCATTGCCATTGGAATATCACCCGATCCCAAGACTCTGTTCGAGTTGGACGGGGAGAAACCTGTTCCGGGCACACCCCCGCACTGATCGGATTCCGTTTGGCGCTCCCAGATGACGGGGGACACGGCCTATGGTTGCACATCGACGCGCGGAAGGATGGTACCGACGGATGGAGTCGAACCATCGACCTCCTGATCCACAATCAGGCGCTCTAACCAACTGAGCTACGTCGGCCCCGGAGTCTGGTCCGAACCCGGCACAACGCCCGGCCGAACCGGGAGCGGCCAAACCGCCCACTCTTCCCAGAATACACGATTCGCTCGGTTGCAGATGCGGCACAATGGACTCGTGGTGGACAGGCGTCGCTTCCTGCTGGCCGGAGCCGGCTTGCCCGGTGCCCTGCGAAGCCGGGCCGCAGCGTCCGACGAAACGGTCGGCTTGCGACTGGAATACAGTGCATCGAATCCGCCCGCCGTACCGCCTCCGTTGGAGCTTGCGCCACCTGCCCGCCTGGTGCTCGAGTTCGCGGGTACCGGGGATGCGGCACGATGCACGCTCGCGCTCCGTACGGTCCGGGCCAACGAGCCGTGCCTGCTACCGGTCGCGCTGTGGACGGCCGATCTGGCCTACTACCGCCATGCACGGGAAGCTCTTTACCTGCCCGCCTACCTCGGGGATGTTGTCGGGTCCGACGGCCTGTGGTCGTTGGCCGTCTCGGGCCGCGATGCCTACTCGGTCCGGGTTCTCGAACGGTCCGAGGAACCTGTCGGGTCAGTGACTCCGCTGCCGTGGATCACCTATCGACACACACTGGAGGCGTACTGGCGCCAGGGACCGCTCGGCGAAACTCCGCCGGAACTCTGGATGCTGCGGTTCCCTGCGGACCCCGGTACACGGCAGATACGCACCGAAGCGATATCCGCAGACGGCGATCCGGGTCGTGTGCTCTCCAGGTTCGGAGCGTCCAGGCTGGTGTCCGCAACCATCTTGGGCGCACGCAAGGAGCCGGAACCCGAGTTCGCGCTGGCCGTGAAGCCGGAGAGATTCGAGCCGTTCGCACTGCGGAACTATCCGGGCGATTCATTGGGAATGGCCCCCTTGGACACAACATACCTGCAGCCGGAAGCGCTGGAGGCGTATCGCAGCCGCCATGAGTTTCGTCTGTCCGGCGTGCTGATTGCTGCGGTCGACGCCGTAGTCGACCGGGATGCGGTCGCACCGCTGCTTCCACCGCCCTGCCGCGTCCGTGACACGCCCGTCGTCCGCGTCGTCGGAGTGCGAGGCCTGGCCGCCCCGGGCCTGGACGAAGCCTGGCTCCTTGCCGATTGCGACTGCAACGGGGAGCGGGTCTGGTACGGACTCTCCCACGTTCGCGGAACGATCAGCGGCTCGGAGTTTGGCAGGGAGGTTCTGGGCTACCCCACGGTCTCGGGAAGCGTGGCGGCCACGCTCGGGTCGAATCGATTCGGTGTGTCGGTCAGTCGCGACGGCCGCCCACTCGCCGACTGTGGCGGGTTCTACGGTGGTTTCTCGACAGGCACCTCCCTTGCGAACATGCGCGTGGCGACCCTGCGGCTGCGGCACCGGCCCGGCCAGCCGCTGCCGACGGGTGAGATCGTGGTCCAGCCCTGGTACTACCAGGGTCTGCGCAAGCCGGTCAGCCGGGATAGCCTCCATGCGTCCTTTGCGACCGGCCGGGACAGGCCCTGGAACCAGCTCGGTCCCGCCCGGGCGTATCGGGCCATCGTGTTCGACAGTGCCACGCTCCAGCGCCTTCCCGGAGCAGTGCTGGCCGAGGTCGCCGATGTGGGGCCCTACTTCCGGGACCGCTGCGAGGGGCGCCTGCCTTGGGAGACATGGACCGGGCCCGGGGAAATCGCTTCCGACTAGACGACCCCTTCCCTGGCCTTCCCCAATCGATCGGCCAGCGGAACAAAGCCGGTCTCTTCGCGACCGACGTAGAGTTGTCGTGGCCGCGCGATGCGCTTCTCGGGATCCTTCATCATCTCTTCCCAATGCGCCAGCCAGCCCGCGACGCGTCCGATGGCAAAGAGCACGGTGAACATCTCCGGTCGGAATCCCATGGCCTGGTAGATGATGCCCGAATAGAAGTCCACGTTCGGATACAGGCGCCGCTTCACGAAGTAGTCGTCCTCCAGGGCGATCCGCTCGAGTTCCATGGCAAGGTCGATGCGGGGATTGCGGCCCGTGACCTCGAACACCTCTTCGGCGACTTGGCGGACGATCCTCGCCCGCGGATCGTAGTTCTTGTAGACGCGGTGCCCGAAGCCCATCAGACGTCGTTCGCCCGCCTTGACCTGCCGCATGAACTCCGGAATGCGCTGGATCGAACCCACCTCGTCCAGCATCCGGAGGACGGCCTCGTTGGCTCCGCCATGCAGGGGCCCGTACAGGGCCGCCGCCGCAGCAGCCAGACTCACGTACGGATCGGCATTCGAACTGGCCACCTGTCGCATCGTTGATGTCGAGCAGTTCTGCTCGTGATCGGCGTGGATGATGAAGAGCTTGTCGAGGGCCTTGGCCAAGGTCCTGCTTCCCTCCGTCCCATGCCGGTGCCGAGTGCCGCTCCACAACATGTGGATGAAGTTCTCCGTGTAGGTCAGGTCCCAGTCCGGGTCGGGGTACGGATAGCCCTGGCTCTTGCGGTACACGTAGGCGGCGATCGTCGGAATCTTGCCGATCAGACGCACCTGCTGCAGGTGCCGGTTGCTGCCACTGAAGATCTCCTTCGCGTCCGGATAGAAGGTCGAGAGCGCGGCGATCGTACTGACCAGCACTCCCATCGGGTGGGCATCGTACAGGAAGCCGTCGATGAACTTCTTGACGTTCTCGTGAACACGGGAATGTTCGATCACCTCCTGGTTCCATGCGTCGAGTTCATGTTGCGTCGGCAGTCCACCAGTCAGCAGCAGATGGGCGACTTCCGTGTAGGTACAGTTCTCGGCCAGTTCTTCGATCGGATACCCGCGGTATCGCAGTATCCCCTCGGCACCATCGATGTAGGTGATGCTGCTCGTGCAGGATGCGGTGTTGGTATAGCCCGGATCGTAGCTCAGCATGCCGAACTCGGTCGGATCCTCGCGGATCTGCCGCAGATCGATCGCCCGGACGGAGGACTCGTTGATGGGAAGCGCGTAGGCCTTGCCCGTTCGCGAGTCTTTGATATCTAGCCTGCCTTTGTCCAATTGCGTACCCTCGCTCCCGTTCCGCAGCCCGGAATCCAAGGATACCAGACGGCCTTTTCCCCGATTTCACGCTGATTCCTGCGCACCCATGGCCGGGTTCGACTGGCCTGCCAGGACCGATCCTGCGGCAAGGACTCCGCGGGCGAACTGCCGGGGACCGTTTTCCGGGCCCCGGGCACGGGGATGATTCGAGTTGCGCCGTCTGCCGTCCCCGCTCCGGCCGAAGGCGATCCCGGCACGCGGCCGAAACGGACCCGCGGACTTGTGCGAAACTCACATTGGTCGGTGCAAGGACTCATGGAGCCGGCCGTTCCCTATGGTTCCCCTGCGCTTCGAGGAAGCCCGCGACATCGTGATCCGGCGGATTCGCGAGAATTGTCCGGTCCCGGACACGGAGATCGTTCCCCTGGACCGAGCGGACGGGAGAATCCTGGCGCGGGAGGTGGTCGGGGACCGCGACTACCCGCCTTTCAACCGTTCGGCACGGGACGGGTTCGCCGTCATCGCCTCGGATGTCGCGCAGGTCCCTGCGACGCTTGATGTGCTCGGCGAAACCCGTGCCGGAGAGCCGTCGCGATTTGCACTGGGTCCCGGCCAGACCGTCGAGATCATGACGGGAGCGCCGGGCCCTGCCAATGCCGATGCGGTCGTCATGGTGGAGTACTCGCAACGGGACGGCAACCGCGTCACGCTGGACGATTCGGTCCGCAGCGGACGGAACATGATCATGGCCGGTTCCGAGGCGCGGCGTGGCGACGCTGTCATGAGGCCGGGGAGGCGAATCGCGTATCCCCAGATCGCACTCCTGGGAACCGTGGGCTGCGCCGAGGTGCCGGTGTTCCGGAGACCGGAAGTCGCCATCCTCTCCACCGGTGACGAGGTGTTGCCGGTCGCGGCTGCCCCGGAGCCGTACCAGATTCGCAATTCGAACGCCCATTCCCTCGCGTCGCAGGTCCGGCGACGGGGGGGGCGGCCCAGGATCCTGCCCGTCGCCAAGGACTGTCTCGATGAGACGCGTCGGCTGATCGAGGACGGCCTGCGCAGCGACATCCTGATCCTGTCCGGAGGCGTCTCGAGGGGGAAGCACGACCTGGTGGAGGATGTGCTGGCCGGACTCGGTGCCGAGATCTTCTTCACGTCCGTCCGCATTCAGCCGGGCAAGCCGCTGGTCTTCGGTCGCGTCGGGGACACCCCGGTGTTCGGGCTTCCCGGCAACCCGCTGTCGACGATGGTCACGTTCGAGGTCTTCGCATCTGTGGCCGTCGACCTGCTCGGGGGTGCGACGGATTCGCCGCTGCGGTTTCAGAGATCCCGGCTCGCCGAGCCGTTCCGGCACAAACCGGTACTGACGCGCTTCATCGGCGCGAGACGGGAAGGAGAGTACGGCGCGACGGCGATCCGGCCCCACCGCGGTCAGGGTTCCGGGGACGTGATGGCGTTCGCGCGGGCCGATGCCCTCATCGTCGCCTCGGACTCGCGGGCCGCCTGGGAAGCCGGTGACTGGATCGAGGTCATGCCCCTGTGAGCGGCCTGAGCCATTACGATGCCGGCGGGCGGGTGTCCATGGTGGATGTCGGGGCCAAGCCGGACACGAAGCGGACTGCGACCGCCCGGGCGTTCGTGAGGATGCGGCCGGAAGTGATGGCTGCCATCCCCGACAACCCCAAGGGCAATCCGCTGGAAGTTGCGAGGATCGCCGGGATTCAGGCGGCCAAGAGGACCTCCGATCTGATTCCGCTGTGCCATCCGCTGCCACTGACCCATGTTGACGTTGCCGTCGACATGACCGACGACGGCGTCGCGATCACGGCAATCGCCTCGACCGTCGCCGCCACCGGCGTCGAGATGGAGGCAATGACCGCCGCCTCCATCGCCAGCCTCACGATCTACGACATGTGCAAGGCGCTTGACAAGGGAATCGAGATCCGGGAGGTCGTCCTGCAGGAGAAGACGGGCGGCAAGAGCGGTCACTACGTGCGCCGACAATGCAGCAAAGCCGACACTTCGGACGCGGCATAGGCGAGACTGAGAGTGAAGAGCCCGATGACGCGGTTGCAGACAGTCTGGATGGCGAGGGGGTTGCTGACAGCGATCCTGGCCGTCGGCGTGCCGCCGCTGCGGGGGCAGGACGCTGAGGAACTGTTCGATCCGGAGACTCTCTTCGAGTCGGACCAGCCGGCGATCTTCCTGGAGGACATCGACGAGGTGACGGTGCCGCTAACCGTTCGCAGTCACAAGGGCGACTATATCCACGACATGATCCAGGAGGACTTCACGATCTATGACAACGACGTGAAGCAGGACATCGCGGGCTTCGACATCAGCTTCCTGCCCATCTCCATGGTGATCTGCGTCCAGACCAGTGACCGCGTGGAAGGAATTCTGGGCGACATCCGGGAGTCGGCCTACCTGTTCACGGAACTCGTGCTCGGCCAGAACGGGGAGGCGGCCGTGCTGACGTTCGACAGCCGCGTCCGGCTGCTGACCGACTTCACCAACGACACCAGGAAGATCGAGAAGGCGCTCCGGTCGATACGGACCGGCACATCGGCCGTGGCCCTGGCCGACGCGACATACAGCGCAATCCGCATGCTCCTGCAGCGTCCCGAGACACATCACAAGATCATCGTCGTGATCTCCGAGTCACAGAACAACGGGAGTCGCATAGGCCTGGGAGAGAGCCTGCGGACGGCCCAGTTGTACAACATGGTTGTCTATGCCGTACGGCTCTCGACACTGTCGGCCCGCCTGCGCCGGAAGCCGGAAGTGAAGCCCCCGAACATTCCGCCCGGCGTCATCGTGCGCCCCACGATGCCGGGAACACCAGCCACGCCCACCACGCGGCAGCAGAGTACCTACAGCATCACCCCGAACATGATCCCGATCGTCATCGACCTGGTCCGAGGGGCGAAGAACCTGGTGTTCAACAACCCCCTTGAGATCCTTGCGGACGGAACGGGAGGCCGGGACTTCAGCCCGCGGACGAGCAGTGGCGTGGAGGACTCGATCATCCGGATCGGGGAGGACATACGGAGCCAGTACAGGCTCAGCTATCGACCGAACAATCTCAATGAACTGGGGATCTACCACCGTATCCGCGTCGAAGTTCCCTATGAGAAGCTCCGGGTCCGTCACCGGATGGGCTACTTCCATGGCCCCACGCCGGTCCTCGACGCCGATCCCGTCGAATCCGAACAGGACACCGAGGCCCGCTAGCCTGTCTCCGGTCCGGATCAGCTCTTCGGTTCTTCCCGGGGGGACTCGATCCCGTCTGTGGGCGCTCGGTCTCCGCGGATCGGGCCACGAGGCCGAGTTCCGCGTCCATGCGAGAGAATCCGGCTGAGGAAGAGCTTCGCACGGTCGCTCGCGGGGTGGGAGAAGAACCGGTCCGGGGGACCCGATTCGACGATTCTGCCGTCGTCCATGAAGACGATCCGATCGGCAACGGTCCTGGCGAAACCCATCTCGTGCGTGACGACGATCATCGTCATGCGGCTCTTCGCGAGATCCGTCATCACGTCCAGAATCTCCTGGATCATCTCGGGGTCCAGTGCGGATGTCGGCTCGTCGAACAGGAGAACCTTCGGCTGGACGCACAGGGAACGGGCGATGGCAACCCGCTGCTGCTGGCCGCCCGAGAGATGGCTGGGGTACTTGTGCGCCTGGTCCGCGATGCGGACCCGTGCGAGAAGCTCCATCGCCAGCTTCCGTGCCTGTCCGATCGGCACCCCGCGGGCCTTGGTCGGCCCAAGGATGCAGTTCTCGAGGACCGTCAGGTGCGGGAAGAGATTGAACTGCTGAAACACCATCCCGACCTCCTTCCGGACGGCGGCAACGCTCTCCCTGTCGTTGCCGAGCACCCGCCCGTTGACCTCGATGCGTCCTTCGTGGTGCTCCTCGAGACCGTTGATGCAACGGATCAGCGTGGACTTGCCTGCCCCGGAGGGGCCGCAGATGACGACACGCTCGCCTTGCCGGACTTCCATGTCGATGTTCCTGAGGACCTGGAAGCCGCCGAACCACTTGCTGACTCCCTCGAATTCGATCAGCACCTTGTGGCGTGTCCGCCCGTCCCTCCCGATGCTCACTGTCGTCTTGCCTCCGCTCGGCGTTCGAGCCAACGGAACAGCAGCGCACAGCCGTAGCACACGACGAAATACAGGACCGCCACCGTGATCCACACTTCAAAGACCCGTGTCGTGGACACCGCGGTTTCCGCTGCGAGGAACGTCAACTCCTGGATCGAGATCAGCGACACGATGGACGAGTCCTTCACGAGGGTGATGAACTGTCCGGCGAGCGGCGGAAACACCCGTTGGACCGCTTGCGGGAGGATCACGTATCGCAGGACCTGTCGGTTCGACAGTCCGATGCTCAAGCCCGCCTCGGACTGGGCCGGAGGGACGGACTGGATGCCGGCCCGCACGATCTCGGCGATGTAGGCCCCCTCGAACATGGCGAGACAGAGGACGCCGGCCACGACATTCGGGACGAGCTCCGGTGGTCCGAACAGGACTTCCAGCCATCCCAGCGTGGTCGGAGAAGCGCCCCGCACGAACCCCTCGACGCCCAGTGACGGCATGATCCGGCTGCTGATGAAGAAGTAGAAGATGAAGACGAACACGAGTGGGGGGATGTTGCGGATCAGCTCGACGTACGAGCGGCTCAGCAGGCGGGCCAACAGTCGACGGCTGGTCCGCAGGATGCCGAAACACACGCCCACGGCCGCCGCCAGCACCATGCCCCACAGCGCAAGTCGGAGAGTCGTGTACAGTCCCTGGACCAGCAGGTTCGCGACCCATCTCTGCTGCTCTTCGTCCCAGCGGTACAGGTAGCCCGGGATGACGGACCAGTCCCAGCGGTATTCCAGGACCGAATCGAGCCGGTAGGCGAGGTACGCCATGACCGCTACAAGGAGTGCAAAGACGGTGTAGTCGATCCAGTTCAGCCGGGGTCTCTTGCGACGCGATGCCATGGTCTCCGACGGGTGCCGCTGTCGGCTAGCCGCCGGACTGCCGCAGGTCGACCTGCCCGATCCAGCCGGCGGTCTTGAACCAGTAGGAGTGACGGTCCGGCAGCCAGCCGTTGCTCGTGTTCACGAGAATCCAGTTGGAAAAGAAGTTCAGTGCGTCCGGGTCCCCCTTGCGCAGTCCGAACGCTTCGTTGCCCTCCGTCAGGTTGTCCGTGGTCGGGAGGGAGAGCTTGTCCCCGTGCTGATGAACCAGCAGGGTCGGGGTCGGGTACGACGCAACGAACGCATGCGCGTTGCCGTTCAGCACTTCCTGCGCCGATTGCGCATCATCGTCGAACCTGCGCACCCTTGCCCTGGGGAGCAGGTCGTTCATCGCGTTGCAGGGTGTGGCTCCCCGCCGGCACGTAAGGGTCACGTCGGGGTGGTTGTAGTCGTCCGGCCACCGCATGTGCGATGCCATTTCCCTGTTGGCCACGACGCCAACGCCGGAATGGGCGTACGGCACGGTGAAGTTGATGGTCAGGTTGCGTTGCGCCGTTATGCTCAGACCACCCACGATGATGTCGAACTTGCCGGCGAGCAGAGCGGGAATGATCCCATCCCAGGCAGTCGGGACGAACTCGATGGCCACCCCCATGTCCTTCGCGAGCTTCCTTGCGACGTCGACTTCGAAGCCGACCAACTCGCCCTTGGTGTCACGCATCGCCCATGGCACGAACGTCGAGATGCCGACGCGCAGGGCTCCGCGCTTCTGGATCGTATCGATGACGCTGACGGATGAAGGCTGTTGTGTGGTCTTCGGCGCACAGTTTCCCGTCATCACCATCAGGCCGGCTACGGTGGCCCAGCCGAGTCGCCAGCCTGTTCCGGTCAATCGCATTGCATACGCCTCAACTTGTCCGAGTCTAGTCAATGGCTGGTCGGCAGGACTTTCAGGCGCATGGCCGGACTCGGTGTTCGAGATGACTCATCAACAGTGACAGGCTGACGGTCAGCACCAGATAGATCGCGGCCACGGTCAGCCAGACTTCGAAGGTCAGGAACGTGTCGGCGATGATGTTGCGGGCCTCGGTCGTGAGATCGGACACGGCAATGACGCTCACGATGGCGGAATTCCTGATCAGGGAGATGATCAGTCCGGTCAGCGGGGGCAGCATCAAGGGCACGGCCTGGGGGAGGACCACGTGCAGGTAGCCCTGTATCCGCCCCAGACCGACACTGTCACTCGCTTCCAGTTGACCGCGCGGAACGGACAGGATGCCGGCTCGGATGACTTCGCACGCGAACGCGCCCTCGAAGATCGAGAGGCACGCGACGCCCACCCAGAACCGGTCGAGCCCGATGATCGGGCCGAGAACGAAGTAGAACAGGTAGACCTGGATCAGCAGGGGGGTGTTGCGGACCGCCTCCAGGTAGAGTGTGGAGACGGTCCGTCCAGCGACGGAGGGTGAAAGCCGCAGGAATGCCGTCGTCAGCCCGATTGCCAAGGCCAGGAACGCACTGTAGACCGTGATCTCGAGAGTGATCGCCAATCCACTGGCCAGCGGGCCCCAGATGACCTCGCCATCGACGACGCGGCAGAAGAAGCCGGGAACGCGATGCCACTGCCAGTTGTAGCCCATGGCCATTGCACCGGAGAGCGTCAGCCCCAGCAAGGACCCGCCCAGCACAAGGAACTGAACGGTATCGAACCAGGGAGCATTCCACCAGCGATGCTGCCGGGGTCGTTCGGAACGGGAGCAGTCCGTCGGCCGACCGCCAGACGGATTCTTCGAAGTGTTGACCGGCACCATCTCAGTTCCCGTGCAGCGGGGACTCTTCCGGTCCGTCGAACAAGAACTCCGTGCGATCCCGGCGGTCGCTACAGGATACGGGGCCGGGGTTTGCGAGCCGCAACGAGTCACAACTTGGCGTGCAGTGACGAACGCCAGTTGCCGTTGTCTGGCACTCACTCATGTCCGGCTGGTCACACCCGTGATGGACGAGTTGCGGGTGGAGCATGGTCCTTCGCTCGATACCGATGCGGTCCGTCGAACGCAATCCCCCAGCCTCATCGTGTTCGATGGCCGACCGACTCGTGTACAGCCGCCAAGTGAATGTTCTGGAACCGTGCGTGCAGTTCTGTCCCCCTGTCACGGTCAACGATCCAATCATCGACATCCTGCGACCGGTCCGGGCCCTCAATCCCGGCCGGCAACACAGTGACGGGTGCCACCATGCCCGTGCCGAATTTCCTGCCGACCAGATGGACAAGCAACTGCCGTTCTCGTTGTGGGCCGGTTCCCAAGCTTCCTTCCGGACTGTTTCTCCGGCTCTCCTTCCGACCTTTTGCAGGCCCCTTTTCTCGTCTTCAGCCCGCAGCGCATCGAATCGGGCCTGAAAGCACTCCGCCAAGGCCGTCCGCAATGTACCACCCTTTTATGTTGAGGGAGTGCCAGAGAAGAAGCTAGGCCAGACAAGCTGTGGGCAGTCTCTCCAGGCGTTCGCAGGGGGGCCAACCCACTCTGCGAACGGTAACAGATTCCTCCCCCAGCAGTGGTGGGAGGGCGCCCGTCCAGCCACCGTGTTGCGGCGGCCCGTGCAGCTCACGGATCGCTCCTGCACCTGCCTCACCGTGCGTGATCCAGTGCATCGCAGCCGGAGCCGTGCTCTCCGTCTTGGAAGGAAGTCCAGATTCAGTGGAGGGTCGAGTCGCGTTCCGCCCGGGATTCTCCCGCGCCATGGGCAGTGGTGGGAGTCTGCCAAGGATCCCTCACCCTCCGGCTTCTCGTCGGAACCCGCAGGTTCCGGGGAGGTCCAGTGCTTCCCTCATCGACACGATCCATTCGGGCTACCATACCGATCAGACTGGCTAGTGGTATTGACAAGAGAAACCAAATAGTGGACCTATACTTAAAATAGGTGATTCAGGCTGTATTCGCATCCCGCTCCAGTACGAGGAAAATACCCATATGAGCAGCCCACGGAACACCGAACCAGCGGCGAACTGGGTCTTGGCTCGTGCATTGCGAAGACGCAACCCGGACTGGAACAACAGGACGGTCCACGCCGAGCGGACCCGTGTGATTGCGCAGTCCACGCCCGGTAGCGGTGCCGGCAAGCGGCCGGACATTCTGATCGCCTCGCCCAATCGTCAGCCGGTGATCGTGGAGACGGAATTCGCTCCGGCCCGCACGGTCGATCAGGACGCCACGGCGAGACTGTGCACGAGCCTGCATAGTACCGGTCGGGACATCGAGGGCGTCCTGGCCGTTGTCCTGCCCGAGAACCTCAGGACAGGCGACCTCGAGGCCGTCGAGAATGCGGAGTTCCGCTACGCCACGCATTACGTGGATGCCGGGGGCGCCCGTGTCCGCTGGCCGTCACAGCCGAAGGAATGGCTGCAGGGTGGTGTGGACGACCTCGCCGACGCCATCGAGTACCTGTCGCTCTCGGAACGGCAACTGGCACGCGGGTCGGAAGCACTCGAACGGGTGGTGCGACATGCGTCCGGACTGCTGGCGGATTACGCCGGAGACGGGGCGTTGGCACGGATCGCCACGAGACTGCATCAGGAAGCGGGAGAGCAGACCGAGCGCATGGCGGCGGCGATCTGCGTCTCGGCCTTCGTGTTCCATGCGGCGATCGAGGGACAGGATGGCATTCCGCCGGTCCCCGCCGCCGGACCGGCCGACAAGGGGCGACTCCTGCGCACGTGGGACACGATCCTGGGAGTCAACTACTGGCCGATCTTCAGCATTGCCCGCGGTCTCGTGGAGGAAATGCCGATCCGGGCGGTGGCCCGGGTCATGAACCGGATCGCCGGCTCCATCGCCGAACTGGGCGAGCTGGGGGCGACCACCTATCACGACCTGACCGGACGGATGTTCCAGACGCTGATCGCGGACCGCAAGTTCCTAGCCACGTTCTACACGTTGCCCGAGTCGGCCTGCCTGCTGGCCGAACTGGCAATCGCGCGGCTGGACGTGAACTGGTCGGACCGGGCGGTGATCGAACAACTGCGGATCGCGGATTTCGCCTGCGGGACGGGAGCGCTGCTCTCGGCGGCGCAGCGGGCCATCAACCGCCGCCATCGGCGGGCCGGGGGCAATGACAGGGACCTGCACCGAGCACTCATGGAACGGGTGCTGATCGGCCTGGACATCATGCCGGCCGCCACGCATCTGACCTGTTCGATGCTGTCGAGTGCGCATCCGTCGCTGGTCTACGGGCAGTCGCGGATTCACACGATGCCGTACGGGATCCAGGAGAACGAGACCCACATCGGCGCCCTGGACCTGCTCGGGTCCGATAGTTCCTACTCGCTGTTCGCCACCGGGAAGTCCATGGCGGGTACCGCCTCCGCCACGCAGAGTGAACACTACGTCACGGTCCGGGATGAATCCTGTGATCTGGTCATCATGAATCCGCCGTTCACGCGGCCCACGAACCACGAAGCGAGTCATGGGGACGTTCCGGTTCCCTCGTTTGCGGGTTTCGGTACGAGGGATGTTGAACAGCAGGAGATGGCCCGCAAGCTACGGGGAGCCACCGGACTGTTCGGCAGCGGCAATGCGGGTCTGGCGTCGAACTTCATGGATCTGGGCCACAGGAAGCTGAAGGAGGGTGGTGTGCTGGCCCTTGTGATTCCGTTCGCATTCGTCCGCGGCGGGTCCTGGCAGGGTGCACGGGATGCGTTGCGGGCTCACTACAGTGACGTTCATGTGATCTCGATTGCCACCAGCGGTCCGACGGCAAGGGCGTTCTCGGCGGATACCGGCATGGCCGAATGCCTGGTCCTTGCGACAAAAGGCGGAGAGAGGGCCTCCCCGACGGCCTACTCCAATCTGACGGCGAGGCCATCCTCGCTGCTGCAGGCGGCGACGGAAGCGAAGCGTGCCGTTTCCGATGCGGTGGAAGGAGAGATTCTCGACGGCGGCGCGGCGGGTGTCGGATCGACGAGTGTCATCGAAGCGGTCCGGGCCCTGGAAGCGGGGCGACTCCGCCTGCCGCGGCAGACGCAAGCGGTCCCCGTGCCGGTGGTAGCGCTGGGCGAGGTGGCTGCACGGGGCCTGGTGGATCGGGATATCAGCGGCGGGTTCACAGACCGCGATGAGACAGGCTTGGCTCGAGGTCCGTTCGTTGTGCGCCCGATCCGCGAGGGTGAGGTGCCGACATGGCCGATGCTCTGGGCACATGCGGCCGACCGGGAGCGGACATTCATCGTGCATCCCGACTCCTGTGGCGACCCCCGTCCGGACGACCAGGACCGGGCCGCCGCACGTTGGCGCAAGGCGGCCTCCCGACTGCATGTCTCCAGGGACTTCCAGTTGAACTCCCAGAGTCTGGCCATGTGCCTGACACCCAGGGAGTGCCTTGGAGGCAGGGCTTGGCCGAACATGCTTCCGAACCAGCCGGAATACGAGATCCCGCTGCTGCTCTGGGCCAACTCGACACCGGGTCTGGTGCTGTTCTGGTGGCATGGGACCAGGCAGCAGCAGGGCCGGGCGTGTATCACGATCACCAAGATCCCCGGCCTGCCGGTACTCGACCCGCGCACACTGACTTCCGATCAGGTGGATCGCTGCCAAGAGATCTTCGAGGACCTGAAGGAACGCTGCTTCCTGCCGGCGAACGAGGCGTACCGCGATGAGACCCGCAAGGCGCTGGACCGCAGCCTGTTGTTCGGCCCGGAGAGTGTGTTACAACTTGCCCCGGACCTGGAGGCAGGACTGGATCTGCTGCGCGAACAGTGGTGCGCGGAACCCTCCGTCCACGGGGGCAAGGACACGCGGATCCGCTCCTGATCGAAACTGATTCAACACCGGCGTTCAGGCAGGTGTGCTAGAGTCGAAGTTAGCCATGGCCATACCGAATGCGAAGTCGTATACGATTTATCCCGAGACTCGCGAGCGAGCCACGGTCGTAGCGGTTCTGCCGAAAGGGGCCGATGTCAAGGCCTACCTGGATGGTGCGACCAAGCGTTTCGACTGGCAAGCGTGGCAGGATCAGAAGGCAACGCTGCAGAGAGTTCGCGTTGGCCAGCAGAAGCAGCGGAAGCGCTAGTTCAGGGGCCGAATCCGGCTGTGGAGGGACTTCCTCGCCGGCCAGTCCGGTAACCTCTGCCTCCCGCACTTCGTTATTCGGTTGCGGGGATCGCATGATCAGACGTATTGCAGCGCCAACGGTGCTCCTGTTGGTCTTGTGGGCAGCCCATCTGTCCGCGCAGCCCAGCGAGGCGACCAGACGGCTTCTGGAACGCAACCGGATGTTCGTTCCGACCGTGACCAAGGTTGCCGATAACGTCTTCACGGCCATCGGCTACCAGGTCTCGGCCAACTCCATGATCGTCGGCGTCGATGGCGTCATCATCGTCGACCCGGGGCAGATGCCGACCGCTGCCGCCAAGGTCCGGGATGCGTTCCGGGAGATCACGGATCTTCCCGTCAAGGCGATCATTTACACCCACGGGCACGGAGACCACGTCAACGGAGCGCCGGCGTTCTACGAGTCTGGCCAGGGGATCCAGGTCTGGGCGCGAGACAACTTCGGCTCCGAAACGACAGTCGTGCAGCGGAAGGGGCTGCGAGCTCCCGCGGGCCTGCGGCCTTCGAACTCGCAGGGCTTCGACCTGCTTCCGGAGCAGAAGATCGGTATCGGTATTGCCATTCCACCGGACCGGCGCCCGGCCGGCAACATGATGCGGGACGGGGCGGGACAAGCGCCCGGTCCGCGGCCTGCGGCACCACCTCGCCACGTCGAGCCCTCGCACACGTTTTCCGAACCACGCAAGGAACTGACGATTGCAGGCGTGCGACTCGATCTCGTGGCTGCACCCGGCGAGACTGCGGATCAACTGTACGTCTGGCTTCCAGAACAGAGGGTGGTGTTTGCAGGGGACAATTTCTACCAGTCCTGGCCGAACGTATATCCCTTGCGCGGCACTGCGAGACGGTCGTTCAGGGACTGGATCGACAGTGTCGACAGGATGGTCCAGGAGGATCCGCTGCATGTGGTAGGAGGGCATACCGCGCCAATGCTCGACAATGCCACGGAAGTCCTCACGAACTACCGCGACGCGATGCAGTGGGTGCTGGACCGGACGCTCGAGGGACTGCAGCAGTACATGACCCCCGACGAGTTGGTCGAGCATGCAAGGCTACCCGAACGCTACGCCCAGCTGGACTATCTTGCCGACTACTACGGAACGGTCGAGGGAACGGTCAGGGATCTGTATGCCCAGGATCTGGGCTGGTTCGATGGCGATCCGCTCACTCTCCATCGCGAGAGTCCCCGCAAGCAGTCCGAGCGCATCGCAGATCTCGCTGGCGGGGTCGACATTCTGCTCGCGAAAGCACGCGAGGCAATGCGCCGGGACGACCCGCTGGGAGCGGCTCAGCTGCTGCGCCATTTCATGCGCCTGCGGCCCGGAAACCGGGAAGCCATGCTCCTGATGGCGGACGCACTTGCCACGGTTGGCGAGCGGACCTTCAATGGACCGGTGCGAAACTACACCATCTCGTCGTCGAACCGCTACCGCCGGCAGGCAGTTGACGACCAGTGAGTTCTAGAGTCGGGCCCGAAGCACGCGGAGCGCTTCGATGGCGTCTGCCGCCACGTCGTCGTTGCTGTCCTTGCTGAGGTTCTCCAGATGAGGCAGGCTGCCCTGGTTCCCGCTCTGTCCCAGCACGAACGCCAGGTGCCGACGTTGCGGGGCCGTACCTGTCGACAGCGGAACATACAGGCTCTCCAGAAGAGCAGGGTCGCGGGCCAACTCGACCAGGAACGGACGGGCCTCCAGTCGATGAATCCTGGAATTGAGTCCCTCGACCAGGTACCCGAGTCGCACCCGGTGGCCAAGGCTGACCGCAGCGAAGGCCAGGGACAGCCTCGCCGTTTCGGACCCTTCCGCAGCGAACAACTCCTCGACCAACTGGACATCGGCTGGTGTGCCGATCCGGCCAAGACCCTCGGCCGCCGCCGCCCGGAAGCTCTTGTTCCGGTGACGGATGTAACTGATGAACAGTTCGCGCTGGCCGTTTTCGGGGATCTTGGCCAGCGCGATGAGGGCCTGCTCACGGATCCGGTCCCGGTCGGTGTCGGCGATGATGCGGACCAGGTCGTCGACGGCTTCTGATGTGCGGAGTTGTCCAACGGTCTGAATGACCGCCTCCTGCACCGTGGGGTCGAGGTCCCGCAACAGGAACACGATGTCGGGTCCGGCAGAAGGGTCCCTCAACTTCTTGATCGCCAGGACCGACTCGATGATGATCGTCGCATTCCGCGACCGGACGCCTTCGATGAGCGCGTCGAGGGCGTCACCGCCCAGCAGAACTCCAATCGCCCGGGCCGCATTGGCCCGTGCCTGTTCACTGCGACCGTGCTTGACGATGTCACCCAATGCCCGGATCACATCCGGGTTGACGTCGACATAAGCCGGAACAGTCTCCGGTGCGGGTTTGGAGAACTTGGACTTGAGCGAGGACGCGAAGGATGAGATCGATCCCATCCGCCCGGTCCTTGCGTAGCCCGGAAGATAGAAGTCGACTAGGCCGTCTACGGCCAGTGCCTGGATCCTGGGTGAGAGATCCGCCGTCGCGGTGATCAGCAGGGGTTGGGCCTCGATCACGCGCATGCGGATGAGTGCCACGGCCACTGCTGCACGAACCTCCTCGATCTCGTCGTCGAGCAGCGGCTTGAGGTGGTTGATGTAACGGAATCCTGCGGGGGAATCCCCGATCCGGCGGGCGGCAGTGGCGCGCTGACCCGGCTTGTCGGCGGACAAGTCCGCTGTCAGGTCCTCCTGTGCGCCCGCAACCCCAACGGCCAGCAGGAACACAACTGCGATTCTGTGCCAAGCGAGCATCGCCTTTCTCCTTGGTCTTCCCGTCAGCCCGATGGGGGAGCGGATCATACGTATTCCAGTCGAACACTCCGGGGAATCAGTCCGGCTGCGTGACCCATGTCCAGCAGACGCTGGCCGGCCTTCAGCACGTCGGAGGACATATCGGTGGTGTGTCCGTTGACGTACATTCCGACGAAGCGGTCGGCCAGCCCGGTTGCGAGACCGCGGGAAAACTGCAGGGAGTACTCCAGAGCCTCCTCCCGATGGTCCAGGGAGTACTGGATCGTCTCGGAGAGCTTCCGTCGCGCCTCCTCCTGAACCTCGCGTGGCAGGCTCCGCAAGATGCAGTTGCAGCCGAGCGGTAGCGGCAGCCTCTGGGTCTGCTTCCACCATGCACCGAGATCGACGACGCTGCGAAGACCTGCATCCTGGTAGGTCAACTGCCCTTCATGGATGACCACCCCGGCGTCCGCCTGGCCAGCGCGCACGAAGTCGAGGATCCTGTCAAACTCGCACACGACCGCATCAATGTCCGGCTCGTACAGCTTGAGTGCGAGGTAGGCGGTGGTGAGCATGCCGGGAACAGCCACGCGCTTCCCGGCAAGGCTGTTCCAGCCGGACCCGCCGGGGGCGACCACGACCGGTCCGTACCCGTCACCGACGCTGGAACCTGCTGCTGTCAGGACGTAGCGGTCGGCAACGTACGGATAGGCATGATACGAGATCGCCGTCATGTCGTAGCGACCGTTCCTCGCGTCCAGGTTGAGCGACTGGATGTCCTTCAGGACATGCTTGAACTCCAGCAGTTCCGACTCGACCTTGTGCGTCGCCAGAGCGTAGAACATGAACGCATCATCAGCGTCCGGACTGTGGGCGATCGTGAATTCCCGCTTGTCTCCCATGCGGCTGTTAGACTCAGGTTACCAGACCCCCTGCTGGTATACGGACTGATGGAATCGCAGGACCGCAAGAGGCTGCTTGCTGCAATTCCCGACCTGTTCTTCGGATCGAAAGTCGCGGGCGTTGCCCGTCATCTCGGTCTCGAGATCGAATTCGTCGGTTCCCGAGCAGCCTTGGTCGAGAGGGCCCGGTCGGGAGCGGACATGATTCTCATCGACCTGGATGCGACCGGGATTGATCCGATGGCGGCGATTCGAGACATCCGGGCCACTACCTGTCCCCGCATCGTGGCGTTCGCCAGCCATGTCCACGCAGCCCGACTCGAAGAAGCAAGGACCCTCGGCTGCGACGAGGTCCTCACACGGGGCGGACTCGCGTCGAGCCTGCCCGCACTGCTCGCACCGCTCAGATCGCGACCGGAGTGATCGGAATCGCGGTCCGGACACCCTCGACGACCACGATTCCGCTGCTGGAGACGTGGTATCGCTTCCGGTCGGCATCCTCGTCGTACCCGATCTGCACATCCGGAGGGACCCGAGCATTCTTGTCGATGATTGCCCGGCGGATCTTTGCTCCGGCTCCGATGTGACAACGAGCCATGACGATCGAGTCCTCCACCGTCGCAGCACTGTCGATGTAGACGCTACGGCCCAGGATCGAACGCGTCACTGCCGAGCCGTGAAGGACGCAGCCTTCGGAAACGACCGAGTCAATGGCCTCGCCGTGCCGTCCCTCGGAGTCGGTCAGATAACGCGAGGGTGCGGCCGGGTACTCCGCGGTGCGCAGTGGCCACTGCGGGTTGGACAGGTTCAGGGCCGGCTGGATGGATCGCAGGTCCATGTTCGCGTCGTAGAACGCTTCCACGGTTCCGACATCCCGCCAATAACCATGATTCTCCGGGCGCTCCCCGGGCACGATGTTCGTCAGGTAATCGTAAGCATAGATAGGGGTTTCGCTGACCATCTCCGGAAGCATGTTCCGCCCGAAGTCGTGTTCGCTGTCTGGACGGGCAGCATCGCGACGGAGTTCCCGAACGAGCAGTTCCGCATCGAAGATGTAGTTCCCCATCGATGCCAGGCACCAGCCTGGGCGGCCCGGAATTTCCGGGGGGCTGTCGGTTTTCTCGTGGAACTCAATGATGCGCCAGTTCTCGTCGATTTCCATGGTTCCGAACCGGTGCGCCTCCGCGACCGGGACCGGAAGAGCCGCGACTGTTCCCGACGCACCCTTGGCGCGATGGTACGCGATCATCTGGCGGATGTCCATGAAGTAGATGTGATCGGCACCGAACACCGCGACCATTTCCGGCTGGGACAGCTCGATCAGATGGATGTTCTGGTGGATAGCGTCCGAGGTGCCTTGGTACCACTGCTCGCCCTTGCGCATCTGGGCCGGCACGGGAATGATGAACTGACGATTGAGCAGCTCGGAGAACTGCCATGCGTTGCGCATGTGCTGCAGCAGGGACTGACTCTTGAACTGGGTCAGGACGTAGATCGAATAGATACCGGAATTGATGAAATTGCTGAGAACGAAGTCGATGATGCGATACTTGCCGGCGAACGGGACCGCCGGCTTGCTGCGCTCCTTGGTGAGGGGAAAGAGACGGGTGCCCTTGCCGCCAGCAAGAATCAGGCCAAGAACTCTTTCGTATTGCATGTGGAATCCGTTTCCGGAGTGTCGGCCGAATACACGGTTCCGGACTACTCCTGCTGCTCGAGTCGGCCATCGACCAGTTCCGAGCGATCGGGGAACCGCGCGGCGAGCTCCGTGCTGTGAGTCACGGCCACCAGAAGGATGTTGCGTTCCTGCTGCAGTTCCAGTAGCAGATCCCCAACTCTTCCTGCACTGCGGCGGTCCAGGTTGCCGGTCGGCTCGTCGGCGAGGACGACGGGAGGGTCGTTGATCAGGGCGCGGGCGATGGCCACCCGCTGGCGCTCGCCGCCCGACAGTTCCGAGGGAAGCCGGTCCATACGATCCCCCAGGCCCACGCGGCCCAGCAGTTCCCTAGCACGTTCTGGACAGCCCCGCGATGTCGAGGGGTCAGGGAGGGTGGGCACGAGCACGTTCTCAAGGCTGGTGCATTGCGGCAGCAGGTGGTGGTCCTGAAACACGAAGCCGATACTCCTGTTGCGGAATCGTGCGAGCGAGGCCGTCGTCAGGGAGAAGGGATCCTGCCCTTGAATCTCCACGGTGCCGGCGGTCGGCGTTTCAAGCGATCCGAGGATGTACAGCAGCGTACTCTTCCCGGAGCCGGAGGGGCCCATGACCGCCATGGCGTCGCCCCGTTTCATGGTCAGGGACAGATCGTCGAGAACGACCAGCGATCCGGACGAATGCGGGTACTCCTTGCGCAGGCTGCGAACGGTCAGGTCGGCGTGTATCTGCGGCTCACCCCGCATGTGTTGATTGTTCCACATCCCACGCGAACCGGCTGGCGTAGGCCGTGCCGGCACCGTCCGCCCGATACGGGGGGCTTGGCCTGCGTCAGAACCTGTGCGGGCAGGTCGAGCAGTTGCAGCAGGATGTGAGCGGATTGGGGAGCGACTACGCGCAGTTCGCCGGGGATTGCAAGCGGACCGCGGACGCACTGGTCCAACTCTTGATGCGCTGAGGCGGCGGACGGCTGCCGGGGTCCCCAGCGGGGGGCGGAGATCGCGACAGCGGTCCGTCCCCTGAGGGAGAGTCGAAATTAGCAGACCACACAAATCTAGAAGGCCATGCGGATGATCCTGTCCAGCAATTCCTCCATGCCCTTCTTGGGGTTGGATTGAATGTGTGAACTCAATTCGCCTGCAGAGGGATAACGCAGGAACTCGAGTAGCTCCTTGACGTATGGGGAGTCTCCGCTCAGCCAGTCATGTCTGATCATTATTCGTATTCCATTAAGCCAGTTAGAGGATATTTCTCTATTGTCTGCATTGAGAGCAAACCTAGGACCTATGACTGGAACAGAGGAGCTATGATGCTCCCATTTTTGGAGGATCATTATCTCGTCCTCTGCTTCTCTTGGGACGCCTTGCATGTGCAGTGGAAATGAATCAGATGAACCTTCACTTTGTATATAAACGGTTGTCCAACCTGGCCTAAATTCCGACTTTATAGAGAAATTACCTGCGGTATGTCCAGCCTCTATATTCTGCATAGCTGTCCATTTAACGAGCCTCCCAAGTGGTTCTCTATTCATCAATTCTGGACCATTGAGATTTTCATATAGAGCAGATTGTGGCGCGACTGGAGAGCCAATATATGGATCAATATTGATCCAATTAGCTGAATTATCGGTCTCTAAAGATTGATCCTCTGATTGCACTACTACCCACCAGCTTGAGAGCGGACGAGTGGCTTCTGTGCCGTTAGAGAGATCGTATGAATAGTGAAATAAATCTTCATTAAGGTTAAATTTCACATCGAAATGAACCTCTGGTCGACCAAGATTCCAGATCTCATAGTGTAATTCTACAAATTCAGAATCCGAATCTTCGTCTGCCTCAATGTCCGTTTTATAGCGGATTGTATATCCAGTTTCCGTCTTGTTCTTGCACACGTACTTCAAGCGATCCCTCGGTCGTAGGAGCGTTTCCAGCTCCTGCGCGAGATCCCGTGCCGGCCCCTCCGGAAGTGAGTGAATGAGTTTGTGTGCCCGAGCGGCAAGCTTGGGTTGTTCGCCATCCGCAGCGTGCTCGTCATTGACGTTGCCAGATGAATCCAGTGCGGGGTCAGATTCACATCCGGGTGTTGAGAACCAGCCCCGGACGGCCCCCACCCATTGTGCTTGGGTGAATGCTGGCATCATGAATGCGAGAACGATCAGGGCAGTCCGCGATCTAGTTGGCATTGCGTTGGTTGTCTCCTTTGCGGCTGGTTGGCGCAAAGCCATGTGAGCGGCCTTGTCGAGCACGGACTCCAGTCCCTCACGCCTCGTTCTCGACAGACCCGCCCACTCTACCCTACACTCTCCATTATCCAGTTCTTCGTACCAGCCTCCCTGCCACGCTTCGACATGCAATGGTCGATCCAGAATCCTCCGGGAGGGAGAGCGTGCCGATGGGGCCGAGTTCCTGTTGCCGCTGCATGCACCAAACGGTCCTTGGTTACGAGATGTGCTGTTCGACGGCATCTGGGAACATTCGGTAGGTCGTAGAGCAACTCCATCACGTTGCTCCCGGTTTGGTCCGTCGTTGCTCAACACGCAGGCGTCGCGGATGCCTATACTGGATAGCGGGCCCAACTCGCTTGCGCATCGCATCCGACTGAAGCGACGAATCCGGACCCGCCTACATCAGGGGAGACTGAAATGACCAATGAGGCCGAATTACTTGATCGCATCACGGTGCGTGCTGATATTTTCAACGGCAAGCCGATCATCCGCGACATGCGCATCGCTGTCGAACATGTCTTCGGGAAGCTGGCGGCGGGGGACAGCGCGGAGACCATCCTCAGCGAATATCCGTTTCTTGAGCCCGATGACATCCAGGCCTGTCTGGCCTTTGCTTACCGCTCTCTGGTTGGCGAGCAAATCCATGGTCGGATTTCCCTGCACGAGGCTTCGTGAAGTTCCTTGTTGATGATGTCTGTGTGGCTTCGCGTGTACTGTACGGAACTCTGATTGATCTCGGTCACGATGTCTTTCCGCTCGCGATGGATATGCGAGTGCTTCGGGCGAGTAGCTGCTCGCCATCGACTACCGGTAAGGACGCATGCTCGTCACTGAGGACAGAGACTTCGGCGAGCTCGTCGTCTCGCTGCGTCTGCCGCATCCCTGCATTGTTCGGCTCGACGGATTGACTGCCACCGAGGAAGCGGCGGCCATGTGCGACCTACTCAAGCACCACGGGTCCGCGATGCGCGCGGGAACTTTGTTGTTGTCACCCGGAAGCGCGTCCGGATACGTGCATTGCAACGTGAAGCGAGGAGCAATGGCTAGTGTTTACGGCAGGCAGGGAGTTTCAGGTAGGTGGACTTGAGTTTGCAGCGGGGGTGAGCATCTTCCGTTCGCCGGTTCGTATCGTGCGGGGGCACGCTTGCGCTCGGGCTGGACAGCCTCCTTCTTGCGACGCACTCTACCTGCGATTCTGCAGTTGGCGGAACACCGGGGGGACTGCGCGATGATAGGCCGAGCCGCACACGTGCACCTATTCTGGTGTCGTCAAGCGAACAGAAGCAGCCTGACGGTAGACCTTGCGGACATGTGGCAAGCGCGGTGGCTTTGCCATGTGACGCCCAATGCCCGAGCCGACTCGACGGCTTCCAGATCTGGGTGGGTGTTCTGACAGCACGACGGGCGCCGTTCGTCAGCACTCGCGAACACCGGTAAGTGGGGCGTCCGCATCCAGTTGGTCGGCTTGCAGTGGATGGTCCCCCATCTGTCGTGGATGCCGTTTGCTGCCAGGCGGTGCGGGGCCACATCCCGAACTGCGAGAATATAGAACGCTGCGGCCGGATCTCGACGGGTTCGGGCTCCGGCAGACGGGGGAACAGATGTGCTTCTGATCGGACCTCCCGGGAGCGGCAAGACCACTCGTGTCCTGGATGCTCTGGAGCGGACGACCCGCGCCCACAGAAGTCGGGAAGTCCAACTGCTCGTCCCGACGGCGAGCATGAAACGCCACCTCGTGTCGCTTCTGGCCAGTCGGGACCTGATGGTGCCTGTTCGCATGATCTCGACCATGTCGGAGTTCGTGCGGGACAGGACTCCCCACCTCCGGCAGGCACATGCAGCCGCCGAGGAGCGCCTCCTGCGGATGGCCATCCTGCGGACCGCCAGCAGTGGCTTCGGACCGCAGTCGGCCTCGCGTGGCCTCCGCGCTCGAGTCGGGACACTGATCGGCGAGTTCTGGGCCGCGGGAGCCGACAGCTATGCAGTCGACGCGGCAGCCCGCAGCCGGAACCAGCGAGCGTTCGTCACCGTACTCCGGGAGTACGAGGACTCCCTGTCGCGACTCGGGTATGTCCATCACAACCAGCGCATCGCCCAAGCGGCGGCCAGGATTCGCAGTGAGGGACTGGGAGACGTTCGGGAAGTCTACCTGGATGGCTTCGACCATTTCACCAGACAGCAGCAGGAACTGCTGGAGGCTCTCGCGGAGCAGGCGGAGAGGATCGTGGTCGCACTGCCGGCGGACCTTCCTCAGTACCCGCTTCCGAAACTCCGCCACACTCTGCTGCCCCCGCCACCGGATTCCGCACGGGAGACCGAGGTGGTCCGGGCGGCCACTCCACGCGCAGAGATTGTCGAGATTGCTCGCCAGATCCTCGCCAGCGGCCGTCCCATGCGGGAGCACGCGATCGTGCTTCGGTCGCCGGAGCGCTACCAGTCCTTGATCCGGGAAGTGTTCGAGAGTCTGCGGATCCCGCACCGGTTCTGGCTGCGAGCGCGCCTGGCGGACCATGGCGTAGCGCGGCTCTTCGTCGCCTGGCTGCGGGTGATCGAGCGTCGATTCCCCGGGGAGGCGACGCTCGAGGCGATCACGTCCCCTCTGACACCGGCCGATTGTCGTCGAGGCATGGACGCCTTTGATTTCGCGGTTCGGGAAAAGCTGCCCGGTGATGGTCTGCCCTTTCTTCGCAAGGCTGCCAAGGGGTATCCGAACCAACTGCGATTGCTTGGCCGCCTCGGGCCGTGCGAGAGTTGGCATCGACGCCGTTGGGGTGTTCCAAGATGGGGGCGGGAGTGTCTTGATCTCCTGGGAACCCTTCTGGAACTCCGTCCACCGACCGAGCCCGGGCCCTTCCAGCGTACCCGCGACTGGCGGGAGGCCATCGCCGCCCTGAAGGCTCTGCGGCGGGCCATCGCGGACACCGCCGCACTTGCCGAATTCGAGCGGAGGCGCGTTGGACTCGGCTCCTTCCTGGATGCGCTCGAGGATGTGCTGCGAGCGACGGAACTCTCGGTCCCCGACCAGCGCCACGATGTGGTGCATGTCTTGCCGATCCTCGAAGCGCGGCAGTGGACCGTTCCGATGGTATTCGTGTGCGGGTTGGCCGATGGCTGGTTTCCGCGGCATCACCCCCAGGACTTCCTGTTCGATGACGAGGACCGCCAGCAGCTCCGGAGCCGCGGCATCGTCATCCGGACCACCGCCGACCGCATGGCAGAGGAGCGGTTCCTGTACCAGGTGGCGATCAGTCGGGCAGGGGACAAGCTGGTCCTGACCTACCCGCATTCCGACGATCGCGGCAAACCGGTCGTGAAGTCCGGACTGCTCTCCGACCATGAGAATGTCCGGGACGCGGAGTTCACGCAGTTGGGCTGTGACGGCACGCCTGATGCGGCACCACCGACTGGAGCCCTTCCGGCCGAGTTGCGGACGACCTTGGCCGAGCGCAACCGGAGCTTCAGCGTTTCGGGTATCCAGAATTACCGGCAGTGCCCTTATCTGTACTTCAGCGGCAACACGCTTGCGTTGCGGGGAAGGCCGGTCCGGCCCGGCGACCGGTTGGACGGAGCGGTGCTCGGCACCATCGTCCACAGCGTGCTGGAACTCTGGAATGGCGCCAGAAGCGATATCGGGAAGATTCTCGACCGGGTCTTCCGCCAGACGATGGAGCAACTCCACCTTGATGAGAGCTTCCGGACGGAGAAGCTGCGTCTGGCACTCCGGGCAGACCTGATGCGCTTCGCCGGTGAGCAGGGGCCGTCGATGGCGCTCTTCGAAGGCCGGCAGGCCTACTTCGAGCAGAACAGGAGCTACCGCGTCAAGGGACCGGAATCGTCCACCGAGGTCCGCTGCAGGATCGACCGTTTCGATGTCGATACCGGCAATCGTTGCGTTGTCACCGATTACAAGTACGTCCGGCCGGATCGCGTGCGGGCCATGCTCAGGGAGCACCTGTCCGGGGATCAGTTGCAGCTGATGATCTATCTGGCGGCGCTTGAGCAGGATCAGGGCTTCGAACCGTCCGGCATGGCGCTCTGCGGCCTGCGGGGAGAAACCAGTTACGAAGGTGTTGCCGTCGACGGTACCGGCGGACTGCGGCCGCTGGAACGCGCCGACCTGTCGGCGCTCCTGAACACTGCTCGCGAGGAAGCGGCTGCGGTGGTTCGGGATGTCCTGGAAGGAGCGATCACCGTGCTGCCGAAGGATACGGCGTACTGCGACCGAGGGTGCGCATTCCGAAGTGTCTGTCGGGTCCGTTGGAGTCAACCCGAGGTGTCGGGCACGTGAAGCTGACCGAGCTGCAACAGCGCGCAGTGCGCAGCTGGGAGAGCGGCGACATTTGCGTCGTCGCCGGCCCGGGGTCGGGAAAGACGAGGGTGTTGGTCGAGCGTGTGCGATGGCTCGTCGAGGACCGCAAGGTGACGCCCGAGCACATCCTTGCCATCACGTTCACGGAGAAGGCGGCCCACGAGATGAAGGCCAGGCTCGTGCGGGGCGCCGACGACTCCCCGGAACGCCGGGAACAGTTCGAATCGGTACGGATTTCGACGATAGACGCATTCTGCAACCGGCTGCTCCGTGAGCACGCTCTCGAAGCCGGAGTCGATCCGGCCTTCGAGATGGTCGAGGATTCCGAGGCGCGGAACCTCCTGTCTGCAGCGATCGAGCGGGTTCTCGACGAGTGTTACCGGGACGACAGGGATTGTGTGCGCGCGTTCCTGGGAGCGTATGTCCCGACCGGAACACAGGCGTCCCGTACCGACGCGCAGCGATTGCAGGACGACATTGCCGGCCTCCTCACTCTCATCCGCAGTCATGGTCTTGAGCCGTTCCTGAGTGAAACGCCAGCGCCCGTCGAAGCCCTCACCGACGCTCTGCGCATCCTCGCCGACAGCAAGGCTCTCCCGGAACTCGCTGGGCTGGCCGACGACCTCGACGAGACTCCCTTGGAAGATGCCGATGCACGGGCATCGTTGCTGGAGCAGATTGTCCGTGTCACGGCGCCTGTCCGCAGGGCTGGCAGGGTCAAGCCACTGGTCTGCGACGTCAAGGATCGGTTGCTGCCCGCATGCGTCGCGGCTACGGCAGCGAGCCTGCACCACGAATCGCGCGCATGGCTGCAACGGACCACATCCAGGATTCTGGCCGTCTTCAGCGAAGCGAAGACCGCTTCCGGCCTGCTGGATTTCGACGATGTCCTGGCAAAGACCGGGTCGTTGCTGGCTTCCGACGTGGTTCCTGACCTGAGCTTCGAGCATGTTCTGGTCGATGAGTTCCAGGACACCAATCCCCTGCAGGTGCAGCTCATCGAAAACCTGCTGAAGGCCCATGGGGAGAATCGCCCGGTGCGTTTCGTGGTGGGCGACATCAACCAGTCGATCTACGGATTCCGGCATGCCGACCAGAATGTCTTCCGCAAGTATCGGGAGAGTCTGGAGGCTGGTCGCGGCGAAGTGATCCGACTGCTCGACAACTTCCGCAGCCGCGCGGAAATCCTGGAAGCGGTTCACCAGATCCTGCCCGGGGAAGGTGGCAGCGGTGTCGAGAAGCACCGACTGACAGCGGCGAACCGGTTCCCCGACAAGGGGGAGCCCAGTATCGAGGTGCTCCTGTCGACGAACGGACGGGAGGACGCACTGGACTGCGAAGCCACAGCTCTGGCAGGTCGGCTGCATGCGTTGCGGACCGGCCTCCGCGTTGCGGACCGGCGGGAGGGCCGGCAGGATGCCCGCCCCCTGGAGTGGGGCGACATCGCAATCCTCGTGCGGACCCACGAGCGCGCCGCGCGGTTCGCTGCTGTCCTCCGCCGCTCGGGGATTCCCTGCCGGAGCACTTCCGCGGCCCGGCTGTTCGACGCACCTGAAACGGCCGAGTTGGCCGCCTTCCTGCGCGTGGTGCGCAATCCGCGAGACGAGATCAGTCTCGCCACGACCCTGAAGTCGCCATTCTGCGGAGTGGATGACGCAGCCTTGCTGCGCCTCCGGCGGAACGGAGGGAATCTCGCCGTCGCAATCTCTGAAGTGCGGGCGGACAGATCTGGACTGGACCGCGGTTCGCGGCAACGCCTGGCTCGCTTCCGGGAGTTGCTCGCTTCCTGCCGCGCCGACCGCGCTACGGTCCCGCCACAGTTCCTTCTGGCGCGCGCAGCGCTCTCGTGCGGCTATCGGGAATTCCTGGCCCGACGGGAAGGAGGCTTGGACCAGGTCGGCAACCTCGACCGACTACTGCAGTGGATCGGGCGCCAGCAGAATCAGGGCGTCAACAGTCTCGACAGGATTTCCGACGCACTGGACACGGCCATCGGCGAAGGCCATCCGGGCAGGGACGCCGTCGACCAGCGGCGCGCTGACGGATGCGTCGAGATTCTCACCATGCACGCCGCGAAGGGCCTGGAGTTTCCGGTCGTGGCAATCGCTTCGTTGCAGAGTTCGCCGCCCGCCCGGTCGCCCGGGCTGCTGTTCTCGGCGGAGCGGGGCATCGGCGCACGGTGGCTGGGATCCGGTGGTCTCGGGCCACTTGGTGATGCAGCATACGAGTACGCCCTGCAGGACGCACGGAGCCGCGAGCGAGAGGAGAACGACCGGCTCCTCTATGTTGCGATGACGCGAGCCGAGGAACACCTGATATTGAGTGCATCCTTCTCGGAGGGACTCGAGAAGCGTCACTGGTGCAAACCGGTCTTCGACCGGCTGGCAATCGATACGAGGGGTGAGCTGCCCGCGGTCCCGGAAGAACGCACTGCCGGACTTGCCCGTTTCACGTTGGGTGTCGGGACCGGGGCCCCGCTTCAGGTCGGCGATCTCGCAAGGGGCGGACGGCCCGAAGAGCCCTGCATCCTGCGGGCGCTAGCACCGTCGGCACAGGCCGACTACTCGGCGGCCGTCACGTCAGTGACGCTGTTTGCGCAGTGTCCTCGCCGGTACTTCCTCTCTCGTGTCCTCGCTCTTGACGGGGAAGTGGCCCCCGGTGTTCCGAAGCGCCGGGGCCGGGCTGGCGAGTCGGGCCGGCGTGCCGGTACCGATGCTTCGACACTCGGGTCCAATGTTCATCTGTTCCTGGCCGGTCAGCTTGCTGATCCCCGACCGGAAGTACGCCGGCTCGCGGCGACATTCCAGGAGCACGATCTGGGATGCAGGGCTGCGCGGGCGGAGGTCGTCGAGAAGGAAGCGGGCTTCGCCTTCACCATCGGCGACCGCCTTCTGCAAGGCACTCTCGATCTGCTGTTCGAGGAAGGCGGTGAACGGCTGCTTGTGGACTACAAGACGGATCGCGTGCGCCACGGTGACGAGCAGGCCGCCGCGCGCAAGTACGCTACGCAGCTGCAACTGTACGCAGCCGGACTGGCGCAGGCAGGACGGCCGGTCAATCAGGCGGTGGTCTTCTTTCTGCGCAGCGGCGTGCCCGTGGAGATTGATATCGGGGATGGCGCCATACAAGTCGCTCTGGCCGAGGTCGTCCGGTTCTTCGAGGCCCAGGAGCAGCAGGACTACCCCTTGCGGGTCGGGCAGCATTGCCTCCGATGTCCTTATTTTCGTGGCGCCTGCCCCGCCCGGCTTGGCTGAAGGATGCGGAATACCTCGTGTTCCGTCAACTGCAAGACGGGGTCGCGGCCAAAAGATCAAGCACGCAGATGCCCTGCAAGAACACGACCCAGCCGCCATGCGGCATCCAGTCTGTCGAGACGATGAACAGTAGCATCGCGCACGCACTTCTCCATCCTTGATCCAGGCACTCGCTGGGGCCGACTCGCTTCGTTCCCCGACATGCTCACTTCTTCGGTGGCGGTTTGCGTGGCGGTGGAACCGGGACGCTTGGTCGCGGTTCAGGCTCCGGCCACGCCGCTGCCTTGGGCAGCCGCCCAATAGCCATAGGTCCCATCCTCAGCACGATCCTGTAGCGCGTAATACGTCAGCAACTCACACGGGACATGCCGCGTGACCTCTGCCGCGCGGCCATCCAGGTCACGCCAGGTTCGCCCGATCTCGGCGTCCTCCAACTCATCGAGACGCATCCACAACGTGCGCATCTCGGCGGCCAAATGGCTCAGGTCTGTCGCCACACCCAGACTCCGCACCGACTTGTCGGAATAGTCCGCTGCCTCCAGCCAAATGGCCAGTCCGGCGCACAGCAGAGCCAGAGTCTGTCCCACCACCAAGGGCAGCTCCGCCACCAACGCCAGCGCGGCACCTGACGACGACATCAGAACGGCTTGCGCCAGCTGCCGCCGACGGCGCGCCAAGCGCTCGCCCACGAATGTGTAGTAGCGCTGCAGACTCTCGTACTGCAGCATGCTTTGCCACACTGCCTCGGCATGCCCTTCGCTGCTCACCGCGGCTGATCGTACCACTCACAGGTTGCCGACAGGAGGCACCTCTTGCGGACACGCTCCGTCCTCCTCGGTCCCTGCGCCCATCGAGAAGCCCCCCCCCCCACACACACGGGTGGGCGATCGCCTTCCGAACCTGCGGGCATCGCCCGCGTATCCACTCGGCTAAGGCCGCCCGGACTCCAGGCCGACCATGCTTCTGGCGGCGTCGACAATGTGTCGGGCGGAAATGCCGAATCGGTCCAGCAGTTCCGCCGGCTTTCCGCTGCGAGCGATTCCACGCACGGCGAGTTGCCGGACGCGAGCACTGTCCTCGGCAAGTGCGCCGAGAACCGCGCTCCCGATGCCGCCGTGGGCGTAGTGATCCTCGACGGTGATGATATTGCCGCCGCAATCCCTGGCCGCTTGCCGCAGTGTGTCCGCGTCAATGGGCTGCACACTGAACAGGTCGATGACACGCGCCGAGATTCCTGCCGCGGCCAGTTCGTCGGCAGCGCTGAGAGCCTCGTACAGGGTGACTCCCGCGCCGACGATGGCGACCTGGTCGTCCCCGCTCTGCCGCAGCACCTTGGCCTGGCCGATCGCGAAGGTCTCCTCCGGACCGTACAGAATCGCCGTCTTGGGACGGCTGGTGCGGACGTACACCGGCCCCTTGATTCCGGCCGCCAGCTCGATCGCGCGCCACGCACTCGTGGCATCCGACGGATAGAAGACGGTGTAGTTGGGTTCTGCACAGGTCATTGCCAGATCCTCGAGACCCATCTGTGACGGCCCGTCCTCTCCGATCGAGATGCCCGCATGCGTGCCCACCAGCTTGATGTTCGTCGAACTGATCGCGGCAAGTCGCATGAAGTCGTAGCCCCGGGCCAGGAAACAGGCGAAACTCGATGCAAACGGAATCTTGCCCCGACATGCCAGACCCATCGCGACACCCACCAGGTTCTGTTCGGCGATATAGCATTGCAGCAACCGCTGCGGGTCGGTCTTGGCAATGTCCGTCGTGAACGTCGAATTCCCCACATCCCCGTCCACCCCGACAATGCGCCGGTCGGCTCTGCCGAGTGCCTCCAGTGCCGCACCGTAGGCCTGTCGCGTGGCGACCACGGGACCACCGACACGGTACGGCGGGGGCTCGACCGGCCCCGGAGCCCCAGGGCTGGGCGGGTTCGCCGGAGGAAGATTGGGTTCCCATGCGAACCGGGTCCCCGAGAGTTCCGACTCCAGGGCCGCGATCGTGTCGTCTTCCATCTGCCCGGCCGGAATTGGCTTGCCGTGCCATCCATCCTTGTCTTCCGCGCACGGAATTCCACGCCCCTTGTAGGTCTTGGCGAGGACCACTGTCGGCCTGTCCGGCGAATTCCTCGCCTCGGCATAGGCTGCGATCAGGGCCCCGATATCATGACCGTCAACGACCAGCGCCCGCCAGCCGAACGCTTCCCAGCGCCCGCAGTACGCATCCATGTCGTGCTGGAGCATGGTCGGAGCGCTTTGACCGAGCCGATTGACGTCGACCGTCGCGATCAGGTTTCCAAGGCCGTCGTTCGCCGCCATCGAAGCAGCCTCCCACACCGACCCCTCGGCGACCTCACCATCACCCAGCAGTACCCAGATCCGGCGGTCGTTGTCGTCCAGCCTGCATGCGTGCGCCATGCCGACCCCGACACTGAGTCCCTGCCCCAGCGAACCGGTGGCCACATCGACGAATGGCAGCGTTGTTGGCGGATGTCCTTCCAGATCCGAGTCGATCCTCCGGAGAGTCAGCAGATCCTGTTCGGCCAGATATCCCGCTTCCGCCCAGGCTGCGTACAGGACGGGCGCAGCATGGCCCTTCGACAGGATGAACACGTCATTGGATTCGCTCGCCGGATCCTTCGGGTCGTAGCGCATGGCATCAAAGAACAGCGCGGTCATGATCTCGGCCGCCGAGGTGCACGTTGTGGGGTGTCCGCTACCTGCGAGGCTGGTGGAGCGGACCGAGTGGATCCGCAGTCTTGTTGCCTTGTCCTGCAGTCCGGCAAGGGTGTTCTCTTCAAGCGCGACGGGCATGGGCTATACCGGTGAAACCTCTCTGGGAAATGCGCCGCCGAGGGTGACCGTTCCAGTCGGAGGCGCGATGACGGGCCAGCGCACTGTCAGGACAGGCCGACCACAGCCTCTTCATCATACCCCGGCACATCCTCCCCGGCGTGGAAGAAGCGTCGGGACCTAATCTAGTAGATAGCGAGGTCGGCCTCCATGATCGTGGCGTCATCCATCAAGCGGTTCGATGCGATCGAACTGGATTCCGGGCAGACACTGGGACCGGTCGATGTCGCGTACGAGACCTACGGTGAACTGAATGCGGACCACTCGAACGCGATTCTGATCCTGCACGCATTCTCCGGCAACGCCCATGCGGCCGGGATCAGCCCGGTCACCGGCAAGCCGGGCTGGTGGGACAACATGATCGGGCCGGGCAAGGCTTTCGACACCCGGCTGTACTTCGTGATCTCCACCAATGTGCTCGGCGGGTGCAACGGAACGACCGGGCCGAGTTCGACAAACCCCGCCACGGGCCAGCCCTTCGGTTCCCGGTTCCCGCCCGTCTCGATCGGGGACATGGTGCGGCTGCAGCAGATGCTCGTCGAATCGATGGGGATCCGGCGCCTGCTGAGCGTTTCGGGAGGATCGATGGGCGGGATGCAGGCCCTGCAGTGGGCCGCGTCCTACCCCGATCAGGTGGCCTCCGTGATTCCGATCGCCACCACCCACCGGCACTCCGCCCAGCAGATCGCGTTCAACGAAGTCGGACGACAGGCCATCATGGCCGACCCGGACTTCAACCACGGTGACTACTACGGCTGCAACTCACCCGAAAGGGGGCTGGCCGTGGCACGGATGGTCGGCCACATCACGTACATGAGCGACGACTCGATGCGGGAGAAATTCGGGCGGCGCCGCCGCAAGTCGTCCGACCAGCACGACCTGTTCGAGGTGGAGAGCTATCTGCGCTACCGCGGCGTGCAGTTCGTCAGCCGGTTCGATGCCAATTCCTACCTGGTGATCACCCGCGCGATGGACACGTTCGACCTCACGGGTTCGCGCGGCTCGCTCGGTGACTGCTTCGCCAACGGGGACACGCGCTTTCTGGTACTCAGCTTCACCTCGGACTGGCTGTATCCCAGCTACCAGTCCCAGGAGATCGTCCGCGCCCTGCGATCGCGCAATCGGGATGTCGCCTACATTGAACTGGAGTCGAACTACGGCCACGATGCCTTCCTGCTGGAGGCGGGCGAGCAGACGGCGCTGATTCGGGGATTCCTGGACAACACGTTTCAGCGGATGGCCTCCTGATGGGCGGGCGGCCTGGCGCTGGCCCGGCGTATGTAGTTCGCTTCCACGGCTTCGGGCGGAACGCTCCGCCCCCGCTCCGTCTCCTGCAGCGCGAGCAGCGCCACGAACCCGGCGAGCCCGCCCGTCACCACGCGTGTCGTCCAGCCGCAGGCTGCGGAAGCCGGACCGCCCGGCTGGAAGATCGCGGGATCATCGGTAACCAGTACGGGGTCCAGCTGCTGTAGTCGGGGCTCCAGTTCGCCCCATGCGCACAGTGTCTCGGGCAGCAGTGGCTGCGCATCGGGATCGAAACAGCCCGCGAAGACCTCGCCGCGGCGCGCATCCATCACGGACGCCCGCGGAGCCGGGTCCTCGCACGCGTAGGCGAGCGCACGCAGGCTCGACACGCCGACCAGGGGCCGTGCGTTGGCTTCCGCGAGCGCCTTGACGGCGGCGAGCCCGACCCGTATCCCGGTGAACGAGCCCGGACCCGTGGAGGCCGCGAAGACATCCACGGCACTGACGTCGACCGCGTGGCGGTCGAGCAGCCGACCGATCGACCCGAAGAGCACTTCCTCGTAGCGCGGCCCGGTCCCGAGCATCTCGCTGTCGGCGGGCCCTCCCTGGCGCAGCAGCGCCACGCTGCCACGACTGCGGGCGGTGTCGATGGCAAGAACCAGCATCGGAGACAGGTGGTCAGGTCCGCTTGGACCGTTTCCTTCGCTTGGTCCCGCCTCCCTCGGCGATCCTTGCCAAGCGAGCCTGCAGCAGATCCACCGCCTGGTCGATCGTGACGTCCTCCGGCTTGCAATCACGCGGAATCGTGGCGTTCACCTCGCCGTCGGTGACGTACGGTCCGTAGCGTCCCGAGAGAATCTTGAGTTCCTTGCTGGTGCCCGGGTGCTTGCCCAGAACGTTGATCGGAAGTGCCTGAGCCGCCTGCCGCCTCGATCTCTTTTCCTGGGCCAGGAGTTGGAGGGCCTCGTCCAGGGTGATGTCCAGCGGACTCGCGTCGGCCGGAATCGACCGTATGTCGTCCCCGCGCTTGACGTAGGGGCCGAAGCGTCCGTTGGCAGCCACGACGGCCTCTCCGCTCTTGGGGTCGTCGCCCAGTGTCCGGGGCAGGGATAGGAGCTTGAGCGCCGTGTCGAGATCAATGCTGTCCGGATCCTGACCTTGCAGCAGTGAAGCCCGCTTGGCCTTGCCTTTCTCATCGGCATCGCCAAGCTGGACGAAGGGGCCGAAGCGGCCCTGCCGGACATAGACCGGAAGGTTGGTCTCGGGTTGCAGGCCGAGAGAGGCCGGGCCCTTGCGGGCGACCTGCAGCAACTCTTGCGCTGCCTCCACATCCAGCTCGTCCGGTGCCACGTTCTCGGGTACGCTGCAGCGGGATTCCCCATCGGTCAGGAATGGCCCGTAACGACCGATGCGGACCTCCAGTCCACTGTTCTCTTCCTCCGTTCCGACAGGTACTCGGCAGACCCGCCGGGGGTCGATGTGCTCCTGACCACGCTCGACCAGGGCATGCAGACCGTCATGCCCGTTGCCGAAGTAGAATCCGTTCAGGTACTGCAGCCGGTCGAGTTCTCCGCGCGCGATCGCGTCCAGCTGATCTTCCAGCCGGGCAGTGAAGGCGTAGTCGGCCAAGTGTGTGAAGTGCTCCTCGAGCAGTCCGACAACCGCCATGGCCGTGAATGTCGGCACCAGCGCCCCGCCCCGCTTGAACGCGTATGAGCGCGACTGGACGAGGTCGACGATGGTTGCCCAGGTGCTGGGGCGACCGATTCCCAGGCGCTCCAGTTCGCGGATCAACTGGCCTTCCGTGTAGCGGTGCGGGGGCTGGGTGCGTCGCTCGTGCGGCTGCACCGCGGTCACTGCAGCCGTGGCCCCCTCGCTGAGGGCCGGAAGGATCCGCTCGCGAGCCTCGGTTTCCTCACCTCCTTCCAGCGCCTCGTTCGAGTAGGCCGCCAGAAATCCCGGAAACTCGATCGTCTTGCCGGTGGCCCGGAAGACCGCGTCGCCAGTCTCCACCAGGGCGGTGGTGTTCGTGCCGCGTGCGTCCCGCATCTGGCTGGCGAGGGTCCGACGCCAGACCATCTCGTACAGCCTCGCCGCTTCGGCGCCCAGCCGGCCCCGGACTTCGCTGACCGCACGGAACTGCTCCCCGGCGGGACGGATCGCCTCGTGCGCCTCCTGTGCGTTCTTCACCTTGTTGCGGTAGTAGCGGACGGATTCGGACAGGTGTTCCGCACCGAACTTCTCCACGATCAGGCTGCGGGCGGCCGCCTTCGCTTCGTCCGAGAGGACGGTCGAGTCCGTCCGCATGTATGTGATGAAGCCGTTCTCGTACAACTGCTGGGCCAGTCGCATCGTGTGCCGGGCTTGGAACCGCAGCCTGCTGTTGGCTTCCTGCTGCAGGGTGCTGGTCACGTACGGAGGCTGTGGAGACGTGACGAACGGCTTCGCCTCGATCGAGGTGATGCGCGCCTCAGCGGTGCGGGTCTCCTCAGCGATACGCTTGGCGGTGAGAGCATCCAGCAGCATCACGGGCCGGTCCGCCGCGCGGCCCGTGGCGGTCTTCAACTGCCCGGTGTCCGGGTCGAAGTCCCGTCCCGTCGCCACCCGTCGGCCCGCAACCCGGAACAGTTCCGCTTCGAATTCGGACCCGGCACACGAGAAGCTCGCCTTCATCCCCCAGTAGGCCGCCTCCGTGAATCGGATGCGGGCCCGTTCCCGCTCGACCAGCAGACGAACGGCCACGCTCTGGACCCGCCCTGCGCTCAGGCGGGGAATCATCTTCTTCCACAGCAGTGGGCTCACCTCGTAACCGAACAGTCGGTCCACGATGCGACGGGTCTCCTGGGCGCTGACAAGATTCTGGTTGATCCCCCGTGGGGATGCCAGTGCGTTCCGGATCGCGGTCTTCGTGATCTCGTGAAATACCAGCCGCTCGAAGGGCACCTTGGGGCCGAGGAGCTCGAGCAGATGCCAGCTGATCGATTCCCCCTCGCGGTCTTCGTCCGTCGCGAAATAGATGTGCTCGGCCTGCTCGACGGCCTTGCGGATATCCTTGACAAGTTCCTTCTTGTCCTTCGGTATGACATAGACGGGTTCGAAGTCGGCCTCGACGTTGACCCCGAGGCGCGACCACGGGTTCTTCTTGAGCTTGGCGGGAATGTCAGTGGCACTGTTCGGCAGATCGCGGACATGACCGACCGAAGCCTTGACAACATACCCGGCGGGGAGAAACTTCGAGATCGTCCGTGCCTTGGTCGGCGACTCGACGATGACGAGAGCCTTGGAAGGGTTACTCACAGCAGCAGTGCCTCACACATTCTCTATAGCACTGTTGGGACCGGACTGCGACAGAGGCTGCGGTCGGCCCGGTTCAGCGATGCTGTCCGAAGGTGTAGACGAAGATCGGATGCTCGGTCCCGCTGACCGGAACGGTCACGGTCATGGACGGATTCCATCCCGGAATCTCCCACTTGTAGCTGACCACTCGGACTCCGGTCTTCAGTTCCTCTTCCAGTTTCGGGCGCAACTCGCGGTTCGCGGACGTCATCAGAAAGAGGGTCACGACCGTCGCGGCGCCCACGTCGGCGTCGAAGATGTCCCGCTGCCGGATTTCGACGCGGTCCTGCACGCCCGCCGCGGCGACAGCCTCGCGGGCAACCTCGACCAGGCGCCGGTCGATCTCGAACCCGACACACCGGGCGCCATGGGTCTTCGCGGCTCGCACCAGAATGCGGCCGTCACCGGATCCGAGGTCATAGACCGTGTCGTTGCTCGAAACTCTCGCAGCCTCCAGCATCATGTCCACGACGTGCCACGGAGTCGGCACGTAGGGGGCAACGCTGCGGGGATCCAGCAGGGGTGCCGCAGGCTGGCCACGTGCCGTCGGCCCGGATGCCAGCAGCACGGCCAGCACGGCCATGCCCAGCAACCCCGGAATGGGGCGTCGCTGCGGCCCGTCAAGTCCGCCTGATCCATCGTACCCCATGATGCGGTGTCCCCACTATAGATAGACGGTACGCCGCCCCGCAACCGATACATCCGCGATCTTCACAAATCGACGTGGTCCATCGGGACCGACAGCGTTCCGGGTACGTGAAACCGGGCTGGCTCGCGTACGTCCAAGTAGGCGTAGCAGGAGTGTCACTCGGTGCTTTCGGCCACGCAGGTATTTGTCTGGCAAGACTCTAGCCATGGTCCGGATGGTGCTATGCTGACATCGGCTAGGTGCGAAAGGACGGCCTGTTTCCCGTGAGAGGTTCGGCATGGATTCGGAACGCTGCCGGAATGGTGCTGCTGCTCGGACAGACATTCCTGCCGCTGTCCGCGGCGGACGGCCCGTTTCCCGATCACGGCAGCTGCACATTCTTCGGGGCGACCGCGCGCCCCGGGATCGTTCGGACGCGGGCGGACGACATCCGCGCCATGCAGCGCCGGACGAAGCAGACGGTTGCCGCGCTTGCGATGATCCCTCAGCCCCGGCGGGGCGGTATCTTCCCCCGGGCGGCCAACACCGGGGACATGGCCTGTTCCGGCATTGACGAGTGCATCCAGCGGACTGCCGAAGCCGCTGGCGTGCCGCTCACCTATCTGACCACGGATGGAGAATTCCTGCGCCGGGTCAGTCTGGACCTGACCGGTCGCATCCCGACCAAGGAGCAGGTGCTGGCGTTCCTCGGCGACCCGCGCGCGAACAAGCGGGAGGAACTGGTGGACCAACTGCTGCAGACCACCGCATGGGCGGACCGCTGGACCATGTTCTTCGGCGACCTGTTCGAGAATACCCAGAGGACGGCGCAGGTCAATCGCTATCAACTGGGCCGCGATTCCTTCCATCTCTACTTGCGGGAGTCGATGCTCGCCAACAAGCCCTACGACCAGATGGCGCGCGAGATGCTGGCGGCCGAAGGCACCAGCGACGGCCGTGAATACCCGCGTCGATACACCAGCTTCGAGCATTTCCAGAGCACGTACGACGACTACAAGGGCAACCCGGTGAAGCCATCGCCGGTCGGTTACGTCGTCGGTGGCCGGACAACCGGCGGGCCGGTCCAGGACATGTACGACACGCTGGCGTTCCGGACCGCGAAGCACTTCCTGGGGCTATCCTTCATGGATTGCGTGCTGTGCCACGACGGGGAAGGGCATCTGGATTCCCTGAGCGCATGGGGCGCGGCAGCGAAACGGCTCGAGGGCTGGGGGCTGGCGGCGTACTTCTCCGACATTCCGCGCCACCAGGCCTGGCGTGTGCCGGGGCGCACGCTGCCGATGAATCCCGATAACAACCGGCGCGTCAACGCCAACTACTACTTCGTGCATGATCTGGCATTGGGGCGGGAGGCACGGGCCGGCAACGGCGACACGGCGGGTGTCTATCTGGGCCAGACGAACGGGGGGAACCGCCCGGACCGGTTGCACCCGGAGCGGACCGTGGAGCCGAACTATCCGTTCGAGGGAGCGCTCACGGAGCCCCCCGACGAGCGTCTGCGGCAGAGGCTGGGCCGTCACCTCACGGAGGATCCGCAGTTCGCCCGGACAGCCGTCAATTACATCTGGAGGGAGTTCTTCTCGCGGGGCATCGTGGAACCCCCGGACCAGTTCGACCTGGCACGCCTCGATCCGGGAGTGCCGCCGTCGGAGGGCTGGGACATCCAGCCGTCGCATCCGCACTTGCTGGCGTGGCTGGCGAACGGTTTCCGGGAGAGCGGTTTCGATCTGAAGTGGCTCATGAAGGAGATCGTGACATCACAGGCGTATCAGTTGTCGTCCCGGTACGAAGGGATCTACAACCCGTTGTACGAGCAGTACTTCGTGCGGCACCAGGTGAAGCGGCTGACAGCGGAGCAGGTGCATGACGCGATCGTGGTGGCGAGCGGGCGGCCGGCGACATACAACCTGACCCGCACATTGCGGGGACTGCAGTCCGCGATGCAGTTCCCGGACGTGGTCAACATGCCGCCGGGGAACAGCATCGCGCGGCAGAACGTGCGTGCGCTGCTGACGGCGTTCACGCCGGGAGACCGGGAGCAGACAGCCCGCAGTTCGGACGGCAGCCCGCTGCAGGCGCTGAACCTGATGAACAACCCGTTCGTGCTGGACCGGGTGGCTGCGGACCAGCCGGTGGGGACCATGCACGACTCCCTGCATCTGCCGGATCCGGACTTGGTGAAGAACCTTTACCTGCATGTGCTGAGCCGTCTGCCGACGGCAGCGGAAGAGGCGCAAGCGCTGGCCTACCTCCAGGCCGGCGAGCGGGCCGAGCGCGCGTCGAACCTGATGTGGTCGTACTTCAACAAGACCGACTTCTACTTCAACTACTGATCGTGAACGGAAAGGGGTGTCGGCAGTGACCGAGAGAGAACGGTTCCAGAAACTGGTCCGGAAGTGGCAGCCGGAGCACCACTGGTTCTTCGAGCGGCCCCATATCAGTCGCCGGTCCTTCTTCCGCCATACCGTATCGGGCGTGAGCGGCTTCTTCCTTGCCGACGGTGCCATGCGCGGTGAGACCGAGAGTGTGGGGAACGCGACACCGCGGAACACGGCGACATCGGTGATCTTCATCTTCCTGCGGGGGGCACCCAGTCACGTCGACCTATTCGACTTCAAGGAGGTGCCGGGCGTGACGCCTCCGGACTTCGCGCCGGAGATGTTCGGCGACATCACGCTACCGACGGGACTGCTGGGCAACACGACGCGGGTCGCCGACAGGATCGCCATCATCCGGTCGGGTCTGGCGTGGGCCCGGGCGCACCCGCTGGCGCAGAACTGGTTCCAGATCGGACGCAACCCGGTCTCCGCCACGGGTCGGATCGCACCCCATATCGGGAGCGTGGTGGCGATCGAGAAGGAGCCCGAGCGAAGACCGGACCAGAACTTTCCTCCGTTCATTGCACTGCAGGCCCGCAACATTGCGGGGGCGGGCTATTTCCCATCCGAGCTGGGGCCGTTCCAGACCAGAGCGTCCGCAAGCGGCCTGGCCAGCGCGGACCACCGGGAAGGAGCCGAGGTGTTCAACGAGCGGTGGGACCTCCTGCAGTCGGTGGATCGTGAACTGCGGGGCGCCGGGTCGCCCTTGGGGACGCAAGCCAGCAGCATGGGGGGCCTCTATGAGAACGCACGGCGGCTGATGTTCAATCCGGCGGTCAACGCGGCCTTCAGCTTCACGCAAGAGGAGAGCGTGCGTTACGGGGGCACGAACTTCGGCAACGCCATGCTGACGGCCGGGAAGATCGTGGAACAGGATCAGGGCACCCGTTTCGTCCAGGTCGAGTCGTTCGGCTGGGATCACCACCAGGATATATACGGGGCCGCCAACCAGCGGAACATCTACGACCGGACGGCCGAGTTCGATCCGGCGTTTGCGGCGCTGATCGAGGATCTGGACATGTCGGGGAAGCTGGACGAGACGCTGGTGCTCGTGGCCGGGGAGTTCGGGCGGACCCCCGGGCCGCTGTCGAACCCGCGGACCGGACGGGACCACTATCTGCAGATGTTCTTCGTGCTGGCCGGTGCGGGAGTGACGGGTGGCAAGGTGATCGGTGCGACGAACGACCAGGGCGGTCGGGGGCCGGGATCCTTCACGACCGAGACGGGGTGGTCGCGCGACCGCGATATCCGTCCGGAAGACATCGAGGCGACGATCTATTCGGCGATGGGCATCGACTGGACCAAGGTGCGGTACGACGACCCGCTGGGTCGCGGATTCTACTACGTCCCGGTGGCCGACGAGGACGCCTACGCTCCCGTCGACGAACTGTGGAGTTAGGCTCGCACTGCACGGGACCGAACGCCAAGGGTGACGGTGGCCGAGACGGAGTTTCCCAAAGCGAGTCTCAGTTCGCCCGCGCAACGGCCCAGTGTGCAGCCGCATCGACCAGAGCGCTCTTGTAGCGTGATGCGGGCAGTGTCTCCAGCCCCTCCAGTGCCGCTTCGCAGAACCGGAGGGCTTTCCGTCGAACCTGGTCGATCGCTCCGTACCGGTGCAGAATCTCGAGAATCCGGACCAGGGAGACCGACTCGTAGCCGCCCTCGCGCACGACGGTCTGCACCAGCGCCCGCTCGGCTGCGGTGCACTTCTGAAGCGCAAGGATCATGGGCAGCGTCACTTTCCCTTCCTTGAGGTCGTTGCCCACCGGCTTGCCGAGAGCCGCTTCGCTGGCCTCGAAATCCAGCACATCGTCGATCAGCTGGAATGCCATGCCGAGATTCCAGCCATAGGCCCGCAGGCGTTCCTCGGTCGCTTCGCCCTTACCAGCCAACTGCGCTCCCAAGCGCGTGCAGGCGGAGAGCAGGCACGCCGTCTTGCGATGGATCAGATCATGGTTCTGCTGCTCGGTGATGTCGAGATCCCCGATCAGGTCGGCTTGCATGAGTTCGCCCTCGACCATCATCTTCGTCAGGTCGATGAGCACATCCAGAATGGCGAAATCGCGTTCCCGCAAGGCAAGGCTGAACGCCTGCATGTAGAGCCAGTCGCCCGCCAGCACACTGACCTGGTTGCCCCATTCCTGATTGGTGGAAGGTCTTCCCCGCCGGACCTCGGCGGCGTCGATCACATCGTCGTGCACGAGGGTCGCTGCATGGATGATCTCCATCACGGCCGCCATGCGAACGGGGGCGTCTCCGTACTCACCGCAGGCTCGGGACGAAAGCAGTACGAGGGCCGGACGCAGTCGTTTGCCTCCGCTGGAGTTGAGGTGCCGGCTGATCGATGTGACCACATCCTCGCAACAGATTGTGTCGAGGGCGATCACCCGGTCGACCCGACGGAGATCAGCGGCCACGAGAGCGAACAGTTCTGCCCTGGAGAGGAGAGCCGTACGCGCCATGGCCTTCGTGGGAACGGGTCCCGTGCCTACAGTCTAGCGACTCCCACCGTGTCGAACCGGAACCCGGACCTGCCGTATGACGTACAGGGTCGATCCAGCGAATCTACGACACCTGCTTGACGGGATCTTCGTCCACGATCTGTCCGTTCGCGTCAAACCGAATCGGAGCCGGATCCCCGTGAAAGCTGATGTTCGGGTTTCGGCCGAGTTCCTGACGCAGGTTCTCGCTGACCCGCAACCGCTGGATTTCCATCGTGTTGCGGATCCATACGATCCGGCAATCGGCCAGGTCGGCCCGGCCGCAGGTCGCGAGGATCTTCTCGATGCACTCGCGGTCGGTCGCGAAATGGGGCGGGCACATCGCACCGACGGTACTGGACGCCGTGAACGAATTGATCCACGTCTTGCCGAAGTCCACGGCATCGAAGAGCCGGTCGTGAATCACGTCGCACAGACCGATGCCCATGGCGTTGCCGCCACCATGGGGCGTGAGACTTCGCGCGTAGATCCGGTCGATCCGTGGCAGGCCGGGCCAGCAGTTGCGACCGAGTGCCGACCGATTGATCACCTTCGTATCCATACCGGCCCCGGAGACGTTCTTGCCGATCTCGTCCACGATCAACAGGTCGACCGGGTCCACCGGTATGTTCACCTTCCAGCCCTTCACCCGTTCGAGCAGCACCTCTTCCCTGGCGGCCATGTCCGCTGCTTCGAGTGCATGCACCTCGGCGGTACTGTGATGCGCATCCTCGAGAATCGCCAGGCCCCCGAGCATCCGTCCTGTCTGCAGCATCACCTGCCCGACCTCACGGATCACTGCTTCAAGACCGATTCGGACAGCCCACATGTGGTATCGCCTGGCACCCTCCCACTTGCCGAGGCCGATCGCCATCATCTTGTGGACGCCGCTCTCGAGGCGGCCCTCGAAGCCCGTATGCCACTTCACTCGGCTGCACAGCATCACGCCGTCGGCCTGCCAGGCTTCGCGGTCCATCGAGACGGCGATTCCCCGCGGTGTCTCCCCGATGGGCACCACCTCCAGCGAACTGACGACCGGCACGCCCATGGAGGACTCGCTGATGCCATAGTGCGCCAGCACTTCCCGTTGGCCCTCGGCGGTACCGCCACCGTGGCTGCCCATCACGGGGATGATGAACGGCTTGACACCGCAGTCTCGCCACGAATCGACGACACCCCGGACGATCGTCTCGATATTGGCGATTCCCCTGCTACCCACGCCGACGGCAATACGGCTTCCGGCCGGCACCCGTGCCACCCAGTCCGCGGCGTCCATTGCATCGCGGACGGCTCGATAGACGTCAGGGACGGAGCGGTCCGGACAGTCCTGACGGATCCGTAACATTCGGGACAGGCGCATCGATCGGATTATAGCGACGTGTTCCGGGGATAATGTTGGGGATGCACCGCCATTCCGGTCAGTCGACCATCTCGAGGCGTTGCATCCTGAACATGGCAGGAGGCTTGGCACTCGCTCGGCCAGGCAAGGCAATGGAGCTGAACAGCACCATCACAGCCGTACCGGGCGTTCGAGTCGGGCACTGGACCCACCCTTCCGGTTCGACGGGTTGTACCGCTGTCGTGACGGACGAGGGTGCCGTAGGCGGTGTCGACGTGCGCGGGGGTGGACCGGGAACGCGGGAGACGGACTTGCTCAGGGCCGAGATGAGCGTGGACTCGGTCCATGCGGTGGTGCTGTCCGGCGGGAGCGCTTACGGACTTGCCACAGCGGACGGCGTGATGCGCTATCTGGAGCAGCAGGGAACGGGATTCCGCGTCGGTGAGTCGGTCGTTCCGATCGTGCCGGCCGCCATCCTGTTCGATCTCGGCGTGGGGGATCCGACGGTCAGGCCCGACGCAGAGGCCGGGTTCAGGGCGGCGAAGGCGGCTTCCACCGAGCCCGTACGGATGGGTAGCATCGGTGCGGGAGCCGGCGCGACAGTCGGGAAGCTGCTGGGAAGGGAGCGGTCCATGCGAGGGGGACTGGGCTCGGCCGCGGTCGCCCTCGACGATGGACTCGTCGTTGGGGCGGTGGTGGCGGTCAACTGCCTGGGAGATGTGGTTGACCCTGCAACGGGAACGATCGTCGCCGGTGCGCGTAACGGGGACGGTACCGGATTCTCGGACACGATGGTGCTGCTGCGAGGCGGGCATTCCAGTCCGGATTCCGGAGCGGTCGGCAACACGACCATCGGTGTAGTGGCAGCGAACGTGGACTGGACCAAGGGGCAGGCCACGAAAGTGGCGCAGATGGCCCAGGACGGGCTTGCTCTCGCCATTCGTCCGGCTCACATGCCCCTGGATGGCGACACGGTCTTCGCGTTGGGGACGGGCGGTCGTCCGGCCGACACCCGGTTGCTTGGTTCGGTCGGTGCACTGGCTGCCAGCGTGATGGCGAGGGCGATCGTGGTGGCGGTGCAGACTGCCACGGGCGGATTCGGGCTGCCTGCCGCGACGGATCTATAGGTTTGCTGCCCGCACCGCTGCGATGTGGGATCTGGTCGATCCGACGCCTGACCCGCTTGTGCCGCAGCATGTGCAGCCCGGAAACCGCGCAGAGTGGGAGGCTATGGCCGTAGTTGTCCACAAGTGGGTCGTTAGGTGTGTAGCAGCCCGGAAACAGGCGAAAGTGGGCTACTGCGCCTGTAGTTGCCCATCCATGGGCCACTAATCCCGTAGTGGCCCGGAAACCGCGCAAAGTGGGAAGCTATGGCCGTAGTTGTCCACAAGTGGGTCATTGGGTGCGTAGCAGCCCGGAAACAGGCGAGAGTGGGCTACTACGCCTGTAGTTGCCCACAAGTGGGTTACCAATCGCGTAGTAGCCCGGAAACCGCGCAAAGTGGGAGGCTATGTATAGTGGTTGGTGAAGCAGCTACCGGGTCGGCGATATGGGCCGAGCCTGAATCGGGAACCAACCCAACCCGTCCCCTGTCCGGAAGATCCCGATGATGGAGGCATCGTGCAGCCAGTTCACTATCACGATGGAATGTTCCCGCCGGAAGAGCGCCTGGATTGGCAGGCCTTGATGCCGCTAATCGGACCGGCCTACAGCGCGGTCGCCCGTTTCGACGGAATGCTCGCCGCCATTCCCAACCCAAGAGTCCTGCTCGCACCGCTGACAACCCGCGAAGCGGTGCTGTCATCCAGGATCGAGGGTACCCAGGCCACGATGGGAGAGGTGCTCGAGTATGAAGCCGGGCATCGCTCGTCCTCCACGGAGCGTCAGGACGATATCCGGGAAGTCCTCAACTACAGGGCAGCCATGCGTACGGCAGAAACGATGCTGGACGACCTGCCCCTCTCCACACGAGTGGTCCGAGAGTTGCACAGGAAGTTGCTCTCGGGAGCCCGGGGCATGCACAAGTCGCCCGGAGAATACCGGCGAGTCGCGAACTGGATCGGCCCACCCGGATGCCGCATCGATGACGCGAAATACGTACCGATCGGTGCGGACGGACTCGAGGACGCAATCAGCCGATGGGAGGGCTATATCCATACTGGCTCCGCAGACCGCCTGGTCCAGGCCGGCATCGTCCATGCTGAGTTCGAAGCCCTGCACCCGTTCCTGGACGGTAACGGTCGCGTAGGTCGCATGCTGGTGCCGTTGTTCCTATGGCAGCGGGGGATCATTCAGCAACCGGTCTTCTACATCAGTGCCTACTTCGAAGCGCACCGTGATCAGTACTACGAGAACCTGCTCGCTGTCTCGCGGGACGACAATTGGACGGGATGGTGCAGGTTCTTTCTCGATGCCGTTCGGGAGCAGGCGTCCGACAACCTGGCCAAGGCGCAGGGCATTCTTGATCTGTACGAGCGACTCAAGCAAACGGTCTCGGAAGCCACTCGTTCGCGTCACTCGATTCAGGCGTTGGACTGGATCTTCTCCCAGCCCGTGTTTGCCAGACCCTATTTCGCGCGGGGAACGGGACTGGCGACATCCACTGCGAGCCGCATTCTCGACCAGATGCGGTCCTGCGGCATCCTCACGGAAATCCGAGCCGGGAGCGGGCCCTCTCCGGCCATTCTTGCGTTTCCCGATCTGCTGAGGGCCGTCGAGGGCCCCGAAGGCATCTGAGTGCGCGGGCGGAGAGATACGGAACCGAGCCTCCAGCAGTCCTGAACGGCCGTCGCCGGGCTGACGGCTGACACCTGTTTGCGCTTCGTACCGCTGCAGGCGCGCATGTCCGCAGCGCGACAGGAAAAGCCCGGCCGACTCTGGTACAATCCGTCGGAGTACATTCCATGCCAGTACGAAGTTCCGCAAATCGTCGCAGGTTCCTGCAGCAGGCCGCGGCAGCCACTGCGATCGTGGCGACCCCGGCCCGAGGCCAGGATGCCGCTTCGCGCCGCAGGATCCTGGGATCCAACGATCGCATCAATGTCGGGCAGATCGGTGTCGGCGGCCGTGGCAGCAGCCTGCAGCGACTGATGCTCGGGATGATCGAGGGTGGCCGGAATTTCAAGATCACCGCCGTCTGCGATGTCTACGAGAAGCGGCGACGGCTGGCACAGGAGAACAGCAAGGCCGAGTTCTCCACCCTGGACTACCGCGAGGTTCTGGCGAGGCCGGATGTCGACGCGGTGGTGATCGCGACTCCGGATCACTGGCATGGCACGATGGCGGTCGCGGCGATGGAAGCCGGCAAGGATGTCTACCTCGAGAAGCCGATGACTCACACCATCGCAGATGCGAGGGCCGTGGCGCGCAAGGTGAGAGAGACGGGGGCCGTTCTCCAGGTCGGCTCGCAGACGACATCCTCCGACCAGTGGTGGAAGGCCCGCAAGGCGATCCAGGACGGGATGATCGGCAAACTGATCTCCAGCCAGGGTTCCTACCACCGCAACTCGCTGCGGGGCGAATGGAACTGGACTCCCGAAAGGGGGCGGGGATGGGTGATCGAACCCGATGCCGGTCCGCACGGGCAGGGTGTGAACTATGTCGACTGGGACATGTGGCTGGGACCCGCCCAGAAACGCGAGTGGGACCCGCACCGCTTCTTTCGCTTCCGCAAGTACTGGGACTACTCGGGAGGCATTGCGACCGACCTCTTCTACCATGTCGTGGCGCCGCTGAACATCTGCTGGGGCGAGGCGCAGTTCCCGTACCGTGTCACCGCAACCGGCGGGAAATACGTGTTCAATGCTCCCGGCGACCGTGAAGTGCCGGACACGTTCAACCTGCTTGCGGACTTTGCCCGGGGCCATTCGCTGATCCTGAGTGCGACCATGGCCAATTCGCGGCATATTCCGGGCCTGATCCGGGGGCATGAGGGTACGATCGTCATGGTGGAGCACGGCCGCTTCGAGGGACGCACGGACTACATCACCGTCGAATCGGAACGGATTTTCCAGGATGCGTTCATCAGGAAGTACGGAACCGAGAACGTGCAGATCAAGGTCGAGGATCGGGGCCGTGACGCGCACATGAAGAACTTCCTGGAGTGCATGCGAACGCGCGCGAAGCCGAACCTGGATGCGGACACGGCCTACCGGGCACAAGTGACGATCTCGATGGGCGTCATGGCCCTGCGTCAAGGCAAGGTCCTGTACTTTGATCCCGACATCGAAGAAGTCACCGACAGCGCTCCCCGTGCGGGCTGAGGATGCTGAGCCAACCTGGGTGCCGCATGCTCCTGCGGGGTGGGCTTGCCCCTGTCCTGGTTCTTGCCGGTAGTGGCTGCGGGCAGCCACCGGAGTCTCCACGACCTCCGAACGTACTGCTGATCCTTGCCGACGATCTGGGGTACGGCGACGTCAGCGCCTACAACGACGAAGCGAAAGTCCGGACGGAGCACATCGACTCGCTGGCCCGAGACGGTCTGCGATTCACGGACGCCCATAGCCCGTCCACGGTCTGCACTCCCACCCGCTACGGGATCCTGACCGGACGTATGCCGTTTCGCACGGGCATGAGCGGGGTATTCACGGGTGTGGAGGGCCCGTGCCTGATCGACGAGGGCCGGCTGACACTGCCTCAGATGCTCCGGGAAGCCGGCTATGCAACGGCAATGGTCGGCAAGTGGCACCTCGGCATGACCTTCTCGGATGCGGGTGGCAGGCCGGTTCACGAGATCGAACTGCCCTCCGCCACGCGCGACGGGCGGGCTGCCGCTGGCGTGGAGCGGGTCCGGCTGGTCGATTTCAGCCGACCGATTCCGGATGGTCCCCTGCATCGCGGTTTCGACTCGTTCTTCGGGACGGTCGCCTGCCCGACAACGGACTGGCTGTATGCATGGATTGAGGGCGACCGTGTGCCGGTCGCTCCCGACAGGCTGCTGGACCGCGGGCCGCTTCCCAAGCATCCCTATGCCAACGACAACCGGCGCGGCCTGATCGCCCCGGACTACGATCTGGAACGTGTCGACCTGCGGTTTCTTGCCGAGAGCGTCGAGTTCCTCGAGGAGCATGTCGCCCGCTCGGCCGACCAGCCGTTCTTCCTGTTCCACTCCATGCAGGCCGTGCACTTGCCGTCGTTCGCAGCACCGGAGTTTCAGGGACGCAGTGGTGTCGGGCCCCACGGCGACTTCCTCCTGGAAGCGGACTTCATCGTAGGGGAACTCGTCGGAACGCTGGACCGGCTCGGGCTCGCCGAGGACACGCTTGTCGTGTTCACCAGCGACAACGGACCTGAAGTGACGACGGTCTACCACATGCGGACCGACCACGGGCATGATGGCGCCCGTCCTTGGCGAGGCGTCAAGCGCGACCAATGGGAAGGTGGACATCGAGTGCCGACGATCGCCCGTTGGCCAGCGAGAATTCAGGCCGGGACCGTCTCGGACCAGGTCCTGTGCCTGACCGACATCATGGCAACCCTCGCGGCCCTCGTGGGGTACTCCCTCCCGGCAGGCGCTGCGGAGGACAGCTTCGATTTCTCGGCTGTCCTGGACGGAGGCCATGGCGACGTTCCGGTGCGCGAGTTCACCCTGCACCAGACCAATCGGCTGGAACTGGCGATCCGGCAGGGACGCTGGAAGTACCTGGATCATCGGGGTTCGGGGGGAAACGACTACGGTCGCCGCGAGTTGGCGGGATTTGTCATCGACGACGGAGCACCCGGTGCTCCGGCCCAACTCTACGACCTGTCAGTCGATCCCGGGGAGACGAGGAACCTCTACTTCGAGGACTCCGGGACCGCAGCGCGACTGAAGGAGCGGCTGGACGAACTGGTCGATACTGGCCGCAGCGTTCCCGGGCGCTAGCGTTTAGGACAGGAATGCAGCCAGCGCGGGCAGACCGTAGAACAGCACGAGCAGATAGGATATCGCCAGCAGCTTCGACCTTGCCGCGCAATCTGCGAACCAGCGCACCGCCCTGAGCACCAGGTTCCGCATCGGGGCCCACGGGTAGATCAGGAGGGTGCCGAAGAGATTGAACGTCAGGTGTGTCAGCGCGATCTCCACCCCGGTATGCGCGTTCGGGCCGGAGACGGCCAACGATGCCATCAGGGCCGTGATCGTGGTGCCGATGTTCGCCCCGATGGTCACGGGGAATGCCTTCTCCAGGGTGATGAGGCCCACGCCCGCCAACGGTACGAGCAACGACGTGGTGATTGAACTCGACTGCACCATGGCCGTGACGATGCACCCGATCGCGAGCGACGTGAGGACGGACTGTCCCAGGGCGTACTGGAGGAACCGTTCGGCCTTGGCAAGCAGCGTGGATCGGAGGGTCCGGACGATCAGCACCAGCGCGCCGAAGATCAGCAGGCTGCTCCCGAGGACGACCACGGCACCCTGTGCTTGCGGAGTGTCGAAGAGTCCAGCCGCAACTGTCTTGAGCGGAGTCGTGCCCACCGAGAAAACCGCCGCCAGCGGACTCTCGAAGGAGCTTCTGGAACCGATGTCCAGCCGGCTGGCGAGAACGGACGCGCTGCGCGAAAGGATGCCCGTGGCCATCTCCAGCGGCAGTAGCACGATGACGCTGAGATAGTTGAAGAAGTCGTGACAGGTTGCCACCGAGAACGACCGCCGGAACTCATCGGGTTTCCCGATGTGCGCGATGGAGACGATCGTGTTGGTCACGGTGGTGCCGATGTTCGCACCCATGATCATCGGCACCGCATTCGCAAGTGGAAGCGGATTGTCGGGAGCCGCCACGAGGCCGACGACCATGGATGTCGTTACCGACGAACTCTGCACGAGTGTCGTCGTCAGCAGTCCGATCATCAGTGCGACAAACGGGTTCTCGGTCGTGCTGAAGAATGCATCCAGCAGATCGCCGCCGAGGAGCTTGAAGCCGTCCCCGAGTCCCTTGACGCCTGTCAGGAAAGCCAGCAGGAGCCACACCGTCGCGAGGACGGCAAGCAGATGCGACGTTCTGAAGGGTGCACTCCCTGAACGATCCGGTTCGGAGTTCATTCGTCCTGCTTTGATCGGGTGGGAGAGCTGTCGCGGTGTATCAGTTGCGGATACGGACTGCGGTCAAGTCACTCAAGTCCCAACAGAACAGGGCCCTAGCCTTCACCGGCAGACGACTCACCATATGAAGCCGAACTCCTCGGATACGCCTTGCGCGTTCGGTGCGGCAACTGGCACGAAGCTGGACCCTTCACTTGCAATTGTAGCCTGTTCGCGCGTCCCGAGTCCGTCGGAGTCGAACTGGAAAAAGCGCCTGTCCAACAGCCTCGTGGCATCGATGTTGCCCATCGCTGCCAGCAGGTTCTCGGCAACGTGCGGATTGTCCCGCGAGAGGTCGGCCAGGAAACCGCGCAGCTTCTCCCGGACCGTCCCGGTCTTGTGGGAGCAGACACAGGGGGTCACGGGCAGGCCGACCTGGTCGACGTAACGACGGGTCAGTGTCTCGGGAACGTAGACCAACGGCCGGATCAGGCGGAAGTCACCGGATCGGGAGACCGTGACTGGCGGCAACGCACTGAGGCGCCCGGTGAACAGCGCATTGCGCAGGAGTGCCTCGCAGAGGTCGTCCGCGGTGTGGCCAAGGGCGACCACATTGCACTCCAGGGCCGAAGCGACCTCGTAGACCGCCCGGCGACGGTAGCGGCTACAGGTATCGCAGCCGTGTCCGGGCTGCTCGTTCAACAGTTGGAAGGAAGGTTCGTCCCGGTAATAGGTCCACGGTATGCCGCGGTCGGCGAGGAGGTCACCCAGTGGCTTAATCGGACGAACGAACTTGCCCTGCTCGATCGTGAACGCCCTTAGCGAGAACTTGACCGGAGAGCGCCGCGAAAGGTGATCCAGGGCGTCGAGCAGCGCGAGGGAGTCCTTGCCTCCGGACACGCCGACCGCGATGCGGTCTCCCTCCCGGATCATCGCGAAGTCGCTGATCGCCTTGCCGGTCTTCCGCAGCAGTAGTTTTCGGTGGCTCACGGGTCAAGACGAAGGTCCATTATACGAACAGGCCGCTCAGCCGACCTGCTCGACCCTTCTGCGAACGGAAATCGCCCGGCCGTCGTGTTCGTCCACATCGACCACGACGGAGTTGAGGCGCACAGCGCCCGTAGCCGGCTGAAACCGTCCCGGCATCCCGGTCAGAAAGCGCTTGGTCGACGCCTCGATCCCCATGCCGATCACGGAGTTCAGCGGACCCGTCATGCCGGCATCGGTGATGTAGGCCGTACCGGCGGGCAAGACGCGCTCGTCGGCGGTCGGGACGTGGGTGTGCGTGCCGACCACAGCGCTGACCCTGCCATCCAGGTAGTTGCCGAACGCGGTCTTCTCGCTCGTGACCTCGGCATGAAAATCCACGAAACGCACCCGTACGTCCGGGTCGAGATCGTCCAGCATCTGGTCGGCCCAGCGGAACGGACAATCGATGTAGGGCATATGAACCCGTCCCTGCAGATTCATGACGGCGTAGCGAACGGCCGAAGCCGTGACGCCGATGTACAGGCCGGTGCCCGGGGCCTGTGGATAGTTGGCCGGCCGCAGCAGGCGCGGTTGTCGATCGATGTAGGGAAGGATCTCCTTCTTGTCCCAGATGTGGTTGCCCGACGTGAGCACGTGAATACCCGCCTCGAACAGCTGGTCGGCGATCTTGGGAGTCGTGCCGAAGCCTGCAGCCGAATTCTCGCAGTTGGCGATCACAAGATCACACTTCTCCTCTGCCACCAAGCGCTCCAGCAACGCCAGTACCGCCTGACGGCCCGGCCGTCCCACGATGTCGCCGATGAACAGGATCCGCATAAGAGGGAGGAAAACGGTCAGTCTATCGCGAAGCACAGTCCCGAGCGGGAATCCCCAGATCGCCCTCGAATCCCAGGTTCGGTCCGGGCGGAATCAGGGAACTGAGGTCAGGCTGCCCGGTCACGCCTTGGTCGAGACGGCGGAGCGCTATGCCCATCTCGCCGACCAATCCGTTGCGGACATCCTCCATGCCGAGCTTCACGAACCGGTAGCCGAAGGCAAGCACCTCCGACTCGTGCACATTGTCGCCGAGCCAATCCAGCATGATATCGGGATTGCCCTCCATGTGCGTCCCCCGTCCATGAACACCTTGCGCACCCCGCCGAACTCGCCGTCGAAGGCGACGACGCCCCCGAGCTTCTCGCGCCGCCGCGCAACGGTTGCGTCGATATCCGCGGTGAGCGGTTGAGCAGATGCACATGATGCAATCGCGTGATTGGCGATGGGGTTGTCGCTGTTCGCGCCGGTCATCGTTCGAAGATTCCGCTCAAAGCAGGAGAGAGCGTCACCGCAACCGGTTTCAACCGGGAAAGTCGATACGCCATGTGGCCGCTGCGGTTCTTGCCATGGCCTCTTGGCGCGCCTCGATCGCCTGTGGCGTCCACTCCGCGTATCTGCGCGTGATGTCCTGGGTCGTCTGGAAGCGGCTGCTCGCGAACACTGTCCGCTTGGCTTCGTAGTCGGCATTGCCGACTTTGCGATTCGGGCTCGCCTCCAGCAACGCCATATTGCCGAGGCGCGATGTCTGCGCGTCCAGGCCTCCTTCGCCGAACTGGTCCCAGCCGTCTTCAGGATTCAGCGGACAGATATGCTCCAAGGTTATCCGACTGTCCTCGAAGTCGAGGCGATTGCCCGAGGCCTGCTGCTCCAATTCGAACAGAATATAACGGACGACCCGCTTGTTTCGCGTCTGCGCAACGCCGATGGACTTCTCGCCGAAATTCAGCCGGAACTGCTTATCGTCGGGATAAACCGGTCGCAAGCTGACCATGATCTCCGAGATCAAGGAATGATCGCCCCTCGAAATCCTCTGGGCCTCCGCATGGTAAATCCGCTCCTGCTCGTTTCCGTGAAGGCCACCGATGACATTGTAGCGGAAGGAGATAATCACGATGGAGCGCAGCAGCCTCTCGAAATCCGTATCGCCCAGAGAACGCCGCGCAGCCAGCAGCAGTGGGAATGGCTGGCGCACACTGAACATGCGAAGGATGCGGGCATGCCGTTTCCACTCGACAGGCCAGTCGGAGCCGTCCGGTTGCGTCAGTCCCAGATAGGCCTCGATATCGGATTCGAGATCCTGTAACAGCGAAAACGCATCACCTCTTTCCCGGACTTGGGCGCGTACAGTCTTGAAAAGGCCTGATAGCCGCACGGTGGTTCTCCGGCTTATCCAGTGGACACGCAGGAAATCAGGAAAACTCTCCTCTCCGAGCCTCCCTACGATTCCGTTCCAGCGGTCCTCCAGCGTCTTGATCTCGCGCTCATGTTCGCCTTGGCGATGCAGAAGTGAGAACAGGTAGTTTTTCAGAAGGTCGGTTGCCGAGAGCTTCACGCCCCGTGCATTCAGCGTCTCGAACACCCGGTAGGCGTTCAGTTCGTCGGTGACCGTGATGACGGTAAAGAGCAGTTTGTCGCTCAAACCGTCGATCAGTTGCACGACCGCCAAACCGGGGTCTTCCTCTTCGTCCAGATACTCCTGAAAACGGCGGTCGAACCACTCGAATGCCTTGCGCATATCGTGTTCCGACTTTCTGAACCCCCGTCTCGGCAAGGGCCGGACAAGCGGAACCAGATATGTCTGGAAATAGTGGTCATTGTTCCGGTTCAGTTTAAGCTTGGGCTCTGATACCAGCGTCACCGGATCCAGGTATCCGATATAGCCCTGTCGCAGGCTTTCAAGCCTCTTGCGGGTGTTTTCGGTATCCCACCCCCTGTCCAGCAAGACGTGCAGTTGCTGTAAGGCAGCTAGCACGAGAATACTCAGGGTTGTCAGGCGTTGTTGCCCATCAATGATGTCGAACCGTTTGCCGTCCTCCGACTGCAGGACGAGATAGCCCATATAGTGCGCCGGCTCGCCCTCCGGGCGCATGACCTCGCGAATATCGTGCCAGAGGTCGTCCCACTCCTCTTCGCCCCAACTGTAGTCGCGCTGGAACGGTGGCACCCGATAGAGCAGGCCGTTGCCCATCAACTGGCGCCAAGTGCTGTTGTTGGTGTTGAAATTCGTAGCCATTCGCGTGCCGATTCTTCGAAAAAGCTGTTTTGATCCGCGGCTCGGAATTCAGATTATAATAGGCAGGCCGGCCTATCACGGTAGGCTTTGCCCGGAAACCGAAGGCTTAGCCGCACATGGTCGGTCATGCCGGTTCCGGGAGTCGTGCCCCCAAGGCGGGCGTAGTGCAGCGGGCAGTCCGCCACAAACGCGTCGAAGCTACAAAATCACCTTCCTGCTCATCGAGACCTTCGTCGAGCCCCGCGATACACCGGCGCCGTCTACCGCGCGTCGGGCTGGGTCCGCGTCGGCACCACCAAGGGACGCGGCCGCTACGACAGGCACACGCTCCCCCTCCCGGGATCCGAACGGTTACGACGGGTTCCGTCGGCAGCGCCGCGACGACATGCGCGGACATTCGACCGAATCCGCTTCCAAGACGCTTACGGGCTCAGGATCAGAATACATAATCTGCAAGAAATCAATGAATTATGGCACTTGGAGGGGACATGCTGCAGTCGTGCGCAGCACGATCTCCCGCTGGTCGTACCGGTCGTGCGACTGCGGAGGGCGGAACGACTGCAGGTTGTTCCGGATCATTCCGGTCTGGTGGGAATGGCGGCCCGGGAGGGTGTAGGCACGATTCGGTGTGCAGACGGGGTTCGCTGCATACGCCCTCGTCCAGTTCCCCTCTGGCCGGCCAGCCGGTCGAAGTTCGGCGTTCGCACCTCGGCGTCGGAACCGCATCCGAACGCGTTGTGACGCCCTTGATCGGCAAGGACGAACAGCAGGTTCGGGTGTGTCGGTGCGGAAACACCGGCAAGCGCGCCAGCCCCGAGCGTGGCGGACGCAAGCAAACTGCGACGGTCTACGCTGACGCACGCCGACAGGTCTACCTGCGGTTGGACACCGCCGTCGCCCCCTGCTCCGGCGGCAGGAACGCATCACCGACGGCGAGAGACTTCGGCCCCTGCCCCGGTGCTAGCAGGGTGTTCACGCAGAACCGGTAGTAGTGTCCATAGGATTCGATCTTCGAGTGCGGCCACACATGACGCTTCCTGCGTTCCGAGAAGCGAACTGCTGTCAGGTCACTCTGGGGCGGCCCGCCGCGAGAGTCCAGGGTGGGGACGATGCATCTTGAGCATGGGTTCGTGCCCAGGAATTCGACGTCGCCGATGCGGAATCTGCGCGGTTGTCCGGGCTTGCCGAAGAGAAGGTCCTCCTCGAACGGTTCTAGGCCGGCGATCTCCAGGTTTGCCCGGAACCGCCGCCTGATCTCGTCCGGGGCAAGCCCGAACCACCCGGCAACCGTGTCGATCGACGCTGAACCGACGACAGTTGGCCCGGTCGCCTCCATGTCGTCGAAATACCCGACACGCGTGTCCTGCCGCACACGTACTCGGGTTCCCAGGACATCACCGAGAAAGACCTCCATTTCTGTCCGCCCCTCGACGAGGTGAGACTGCAGTCGATTGCCCTCCGCATGCAGTTCAACACTGCGCCCAGCGTGGTCGTATCGGGCGCGGACCCCCAGGATCGACATCCCCAGCCGTTTGGCGTTGAGAATGTTCCCGCCATCGTCAAATAGTGCGAATTCCCTGTCTCCGGCCAAGCCGGCTCCCGCGACCACGCGGACCCGCTGCAGATCGAGCGGGTCGAGCGACTTGATCGGATAGACGCGAATCCTCGCCAAGTAGGGCTTGTTCATGCGGATGCCCACCCGGGATTCCATGATCGCACCCCCGGGTGCGGTTCCGAGATACGCTAGAAAATCGAGATGGCCTCGCCCACGCCGATGACCCGTGCCGTCGCCGAGTCGGCGGTCCTGGACGCCGTACGGACACTGTTGCGCGAGCTTGGTGCCGCCCAGTCTGCTGAACGTGTGTCCCTTCACTCCTCGCTGGGTCGCGACCTCGGACTCGGCAGCCTGGAGCGCGTCGAACTGCTTGTCCGCCTCGAATCCGCTCTGCGTATACGCCTGCCCGATACCGGCGCGCAGACCGCGGAAACGCCCGGGGACTGGGTCCGGCTGGCGCTGGCCACCGGCAACTCTCCGGCGGCACGCCGGAGGTGGCCGATCATTCAGCCTTCGAAGGAAGCGTACGCGCCCCCGGCGGATGCGTCGACCTTCACGCAAGTGCTCGCAGCGCAGACGGAGCGGGATCCGGCCAGGGTTCACATCCATCTTCTGGACGGCGACGACGGTTGCGATATCCGACACGGCCAGATCTTCGAGTCTGCGTCCCGGGTGGCGTCCGGCCTGCGATCATCCGGCCTGCGACGAGGTGAAACCGTCGCGATCATGCTTCCCACTGGTGAGGATTTCTTCAGTAGCTTTCTCGGGGTGATGCTGGCCGGCGGAATCGCCGTACCCATCTATCCTCCCGCGAGGCCGAACCAGATCGAGGAGTATATCCGCCGGCAGTCGCTGATCCTGCAGAACGCAGGGGTGCGATTCCTGGTCACCTTCGAGCGTGTCCGTGCCGTCGCAAACGTGCTGGAAGGCAGACTGCCGTCGCTGCGGGAGATCATGGATGTGCGGGAACTCAAGAGCAGGGGCTCGGGCGGAAACCAGCCCGTGATCGACCCTCCTGACACGTTCTTCATCCAGTACACGTCGGGAAGCACCGGCGACCCGAAGGGAGTAACGCTGACTCATTCGAACGTGCTGGCGAACGTGCGTGGAATCGGCTTCGCGGTGCAGGTGCAACCCGACGACGCTGTCGTCTCCTGGCTTCCGCTCTATCACGACATGGGCCTGATCGGCTCATGGCTGTTCAGCCTGTATCACGGCCTCCCGATCACGATTCTGTCCCCGCTGGACTTCCTGGTTCGGCCGGAGCGCTGGCTCTGGGCGCTGAGCGATTCCCGGGGCACGCTATGTCCCGCCCCGAACTTCGCGTTCGAACTCTGCGTCCGGAAGATCCCGGACGAGGCTATGGAGGGAGTCGATCTCTCGAAATGGCGCGTAGCGATCAATGCTGGAGAGCCGGTGTTGCCGGCCACGCTCGACAGGTTCGCACAGCGGTTCCGCCCCTGGGGGTTCGACCCGCGCAGCTTCATGCCCTTCTACGGACTCGCCGAGTCCTCGGTCGCGCTGACGTACCCGCCGTTCTGGCGGGGCCCTCTGCTGGATCGGATCGACAGGTCGAAGTTCGAAGCCGAAGGGCGGGCTGCTCGTACGACGGCCACGGACGCCAAGAACTTTCTGGAGTTCGTGGGGAACGGCCAGGCCCTCCCCGACCACGAGGTGCGGGTGGTCGGTGACGCGGGTGAGCCGCTGCCCGACCGCGTCCGCGGGCGAATCGTATTCCGAGGCCCGTCCAGAACGGACGGCTATTATTGCAACCCGGACGCCACGGCGGAGGTGCTGGATGCGGACGGTTGGATGGACTCGGGCGATCTGGGCTATCTCGCGGATGGCGAGCTCTTCGTCACCGGTCGATTGAAGGACTGCATCATCAAGGGCGGACACAACATCATCCCGCAGGACGTGGAAATGGCTGCCTGGGACGCCGATGGCGTACGGAAGGGTTGCGTTGCCGCCTTCGGGTCCATGGATGTGTCCACCGGCACCGAGCGCCTCATCGTGGTTGCCGAGACACGCCTGACGGATCCGCAAGCGAGAGGGCGCCTTCAGGCCGAGGTCACCGATGCCGTTGCGAGGAGAGTGGGGCTTCCTCCCGATGAGGTGGTTCCGGTTCGCCCGGGATTCGTGCCCAAGACGTCGAGTGGGAAGATCCAGCGACAGGCGACGCGACGCCTGTATGAGTCCGGTGAGGCGGCAAGTCGGCGCGGCACGGCAACATGGATCCAGTTGGCGCGGGTTACGGTGCGTAGCGCCACCCTGGCCTGTCTCCGGTCTGCCATGCGGGGTGCGAGACAGGTGCGCCGTGCCATGGCTGCCTTGATGGAAACGCTCCTGGCGGGGTCTTTCGGATTGGTCGCGCGGCTGGCTCCGTCGCCGGCCGCTGCGCGCTACCTGATCGCCCCTGGAGCCCGTCTGGCGGCCATGGCATGTGGAACCAGGGTGCGGGGCCAGATGGGCGGGAGTCGGGCGCGAATGGTACTTGTCAGCCGATCAGGGTCTGTCGATCCCCTGGTCGTCGCAGGAGCGTTCCGGTCCGCATTCGTGTTCGCCGATCGCACGGGCTTTCGTTCCCTGGGGGTAACCTCTGCGTTCCTCCTGGAACCGTTGGTGGCACTGGATGCGCCGTGTGCGAACGGCAACATCGGTGGCTTGGGTGAGGAGGCCCCCTTCGCGGGTGTGCTGGCTTCTGGCATGTCCGTGGTCAGCCTTGCCGACTGCCCGGTCGGAGAGGCCCCGGAGCGGTCACGGTTTCGTGTGGAGAGTCTTGTCAGTGCCGCATCGGCGGGTGTACCGGTAGTGCCTGTCGTCTTGCAGGCAACGGACCAAGGAACATCGACGGTCATCGTGAGCGACGAGTTGAAGATCCCCGAGGGACGGCTTGATCTGGCCCGGACCAGACACGATGTCCGTACTGCAATGGGTATGGCGTTCAGGAAGGGCGGAGGTTAGAATAAGCGTATGCCGATCTACGAGTACAAGTGTTCCGATTGCGATACCCGATTCGAGGCCTTGGTGAGGTCGTCAGCCGCTGAACCCGACAAGTGCGACTGTGGCAGCCACTCGATCGAGAAGGTGTATTCGACGTTTTCAGCACAGTCTGCGAACTCCGTGCCGGATTCCTGTCCCACCCCCGCCGAGGGCCGATGCGATGCATCCGCTTGCATGGGTGGCATGTGCGGAATGAACTGACGGATTGACAACCAGACTGTGTCGTGTGATTAGCATCGGCTCAGGAAGGAGATTGCCGAGGGGTCTCTCTTGGGCTCGCTAGGGGATTCCCCGGGAGCGGGCAGGATTCCTCAGATGCCGGGGTGGAGACTCCCATTGCAAGGGTCCAGAGTTCCGGCACGATCGCGACGGCCCTGCTCACTTGGAGCTCGATGCTCTCTCGCGCCCCGGGCGCACGCTGTTCGGCGAACCGCTGGCCGACGAGACCGGCGACGAAGCGAAGGCGCATGCACTTATCGATGACAGCGGCCTCGCGAGCGACGACCTGTTCGCCTGGTTCTTGCACACCTTGATCGAAGTGGCGCTGGCAGGTTCGGAAGAACGCGCGATCCTCGAATCCCCGTCCAGCCACATCGCCGACCGCGCCGCTGCGCTGCGCCAAGCCGTCATGCGGCGGGAGGGATCGCCTTGATCACTTCGCTCCGACTCAAGAACTTCAAGAATTTCGCCGATGAGACGCTGCGCGTCGGCCCGTTTACCGTGATCGTCGGTGCCAACGCCAGCGGCAAGAGCAACATCCGCGACGCCTTCCGCTTCCTGCACGGTATCGGGCGCGGCTATACCCTCGCGGAGACCATCGGCGGCAAGTACGGTGCCGGCGGTCAGACCGAATGGGATTCGATTCGCGGAGGCGCTAACGAACTCGTCCGATCGGGGCAGCGGTCTCTGTCCGTAGGCCTCACCGCGAAGTTGGCGAATGGATCGTGTGCCTTCTACCGCATCCGGGCGAGGCTGGACGAAGAAGACCGCTTTCGGGTTGAGTGCGAATTCCTCAGAGTTGATGATGGAGCAATATACACGAGCCATCCGCCACCGCCTGATCGCGTTCGTGAGCAAGAAGATGATGCCCATCTGCTGCTTCGCATGGGAAAGACCGGTACCCAACGGAAGTATGGCTACCGGATCGCTGTGCGATGGGATCAACCCGCGCTCACCCAACTTCAAGGTGTCAAACGCGTGGTGCGCGCACACAAGGAACGCGCCGCAGAGATGGCGGATCTGCTTGGCCACTGCCGCTTTCTGGACCCGGCGCCGGATCTGATGCGCAAGCCCGCCTTTCCCGGTCAGGTCACGCTGGGAGACAGTGGCGAGAATCTATCCACGGTGCTGCAGAAGATCTGCGCCGACAAGGGAAAGAAGATGGCCCTGTTCGACTGGACGCGCGAACTCACGCCGATGGACGTGGCCGAGTTCGAGTTTCCCCGCGACCCCACGACGGGTCTTGTGCAACTCGTGATCCGCGAGAAATGTGAGAGAAGGATATCCGCCTGCAGTGCGTCGGACGGCACTCTGCGTTTCCTCGCCATGCTGGCGGTGTTGCTCGACGAGGACACGGCGGGTCTTTACTTCTTCGAGAAGGTCGACAATGTCATCCACCCGTCGCGGCTTCATCTTCTGGTCGATCTGATCGAGCGCCAGACTCGGAAGGGCGCGGTGCAAGTCATCACCACGACCCATTCGCCCGAGCTACTCTCCATAGTGAACGACGACACTTTCAGGCACATGTCCGTCGTCTGCCGTTCGGAGGATACGGATGCCGCCGTCATCCGCCCTGTTGCTGACCTGCGCGACGCAGAGAGGCTGCGAAGGACCCAGGGATTGAGCCGCCTGCTCGCCGGGGGCTGGATGGAGACCGCGATCGCCTTCACCGAGAGTGGCAATGACGATGGGGGAGATCCGGAATGAACGCTCTTGTCATTCCGGAGGACTTTCGTAACGACCAGTACCTCCTGAAGCCCCTTTTCAAGCGGCGCTTCGAGACCTTCGGTTGAAGGCACGTGCGTATCCGGTTCTGCTAGGACCCCTTGCTCGGCGGCGTTAGTGAAGCGCTTAAGACCAAGCGCATCTAGGAGGTCGTGGATCAGCATTCCTGCATGACGGATATCTTCATCCTTTGCGTTGATCGCGATGGCGAGACAGGGCGGCGCGCAAGACTGACCGAGATCGAAGAGAAGCTCAAAAATGACTGTTGCTTCTTCGCCGAGAATGCCTGCGAAGAAATCGAGACGCGGGCTCTTGCCGGCCTGGATCTGCCCAAGCAATGGAACTGGAGGCAGGTCCGCGCGGAAGTCGACGTCAAAGAACGGTATTTTGAACCGTTCGCCAGACGGCGCGGTGTCGACGACGGTCCCGGTGGCGGCCGCAAGGTGCTCGGTGAGGAGTCTGCACGGAAGATCAACGCGATTCGCCAAAAGTGCCCCCAGGACTTCGACGCGCTCGCCGAACGTCTCCGAGTGCAGGACTCAACGTCGGTGGCAGGGCGCAGAGCACGGCCATGACAGGGCCCGGTTCGAGATTCACGGGATCCGAGCCTCCGCACGCTCAGCCGGATTTTCGCTAGGGGCCAAACTCCTTAACATATTGATTCCATTGTATTTGTAGGTGAGGCTGGTGAATTGCAAACCCGATTCATGTGCCCGTCAGCTACTGCGGAGTACGGTGGGTAAATCGACGAGCTTGACTGTGACGCCCTGATAGGCATTGCCGATGGTCGCCACAAATTCAAGTGCGCATCCCCAAGAATCTCCGCGTGACGGACTCACTATGCCTAGACCGGGGTCTGTCCGCACCAACGCTGGCAAGCGATTACAGTATGGCCGCGATTGTCAAACTTCTTGGGCAGTAGCAGGGAGCATCTGGTGCGGCCACGGTCAGGATTCCGGGCAACCGCCGTTACGTCGAGATTCCGGGCGACTCTTCGTACGAGTTGCCGTCGCTGATGCTGAAGTCACGGCCCCGACCCGCGGAATTTGCCAGACTGGTCGACGACGCGAGCCAGATCGTTGACGCGGAGTCCCTGATACCGGGCCTCATCAGCTCGGAGCGACACAGACTCTGCCGAAACGCTGGCTCCGAGCCTGACCCTGTCGGCTGGCAAGTTCACTATCGGGAAGAAATCACCGGACGGGAATCGCGGCATGATCGGCCTGTGAAACATCGGCACAGCGCGTCGGGATCGAGACTCTGTCGGGCCTGTATCGCTTGGGGTCTCTCTCAATGAGAGGTGAGTCTGAGAGTGGCTCTGCCGGAACAGTTTTCCAATTCACAGATTCGCCTGACAAAAACCGGTGGTAGGAAGTGAAATAGGCCGATCATTCATCCTGCGGAGAGTAGGTGGTAGAGGGAAGAGCGGCAGCACACCGGTAGGCCGAGGCATCCTAGCGGAACTGGAATCCTGTCCGCGCGAAGCTGGACCGTAGCATCGTGTTGCACGTTGATTCTTGGGTGCTACAGACTCGATCAAACAGTGGTCATTGACAACTGTCGTTCGCCCGTTCACGCCTCGCCTACACTCCCATTCCCACCAACTGCTCGACATGGATTCTGTCTTCGTTATCCGACCCAAGGGCTTGCTTTCAGCGTCTCATCGCCCGGCAAGTCGCAATCTTCGACGTTATGCGCAAGCTCTTTGCCAGCCTCGACAACTTCCTCCGCGACGACCGGTGGTGACAGCCCGAGCCAACCGATTCAAGCACGAAATCTCCAGATAAGTGTGGCGAGTGAACACAAGGCAATCAGTATTCCACTTAGAGTTGCTATCTTTTTCCAGAACTTCTCCTCATTGATGCGTTTCTCATTGATGAGTTCCTCTTCCTCTTTTTGGCGTTGGTTTTCCATCTCCCGACGATATTTGGGCCGAGAGTCCTCCATTTTTACGACCGCTGCTGACAAACGCTTGAATGAGTTGAGATATGGCTCCACATTGGTCGTTCCGGACGAGGGGCGGCTCTTCTCTTCCTTCTCGAGATCAGCTGCGAATGTATCGAGTGCTGTCTTGGCGTTGTTGTACTCGGTGATGCCATCGTATCGATCAATGAGATCTCTGTAATCTCCGGCGAACTGTATTAGCAAGTCTCGACAGTGTTGTGCTCCCGAATATATCGCACCAAATTTAGCTTGATGGCATTGTTTGATAGCATCTTGGAACTCGATTTTTTGGACGTTAATGTCCGCATCTACCAACCCAATTAGGAGATGACTTGCCGCATTTTTTAGATGAAAATACCCATCAAGAGCAAAATGCAATCCAGGAATCGAATGTTCCACATCCCAAATGATCTCTTCTGCTTCTTCGAAGACGTCCTTAATCGACTTCACTCTGTTCATTGATAAGATTATCCCTTTCTTTAGGTTCGTCTATAGTCTCGCGCATGATACGTTGATCGTGCTTGATCTTGGCATCGCCAAGCACGGAGTTGTCGACGACGCTCCATGTTTTTCGGATCTCTCGGATCTCTCGGATCTCTCGGTTCTTGGCAGAATCGGGATCTCGAGACGCCTGTGGCTTGTCAACTGCTAAGCGCAAGGCTCTTTTGAACTTTGTCATTGTGAATGTCCTTTCGTATTTGCTTCGTGACTGCACGATTAGTCACGCTACTCGCATAAAGCGTAGCATAGCACCTATTGAACAGCGAAGTGCAACGAGGGACCGATGAGTCGAGTAGCGGCAGTGTAGCGCAGGCTCGGTGGGCGCGGGCGCCCTCAGGAATGGAGTGCGTTCTTGGCCCTTGCCATCACGGCGGTGGCTCTGGTGTACCATGTCTCCGCGCGTTACGAGAACCGGAGCAGCTACTGCAGAGGGATGGCCTTTGCAGATCTCGGTGGACTGACCACGAACTGCCGTATCAAGGGCCCGATCGGTGCCCCGGAGTTGGTCGTGCTGAGCTCGCTGGCAAGAGACTATTGCATCTGGGGCAAAGTCGTAGACGCACAGGACGGACCGTTCCGGACACTTCGGTACGGCGTCCGCGCCAAGGCCTGACAGACGATCCTCATGGTCAAGATTCGATTTCCGGTCACTCCGGCGACCTGAAGTGGTTCGGGGTCTGATCTTGGCCGACACCGTCGCCACGATCGGCATCCCTGCACATCTGGGACGATCGACGAAATAGGGCAGGTATCGGCGATGCCGGGACTGTGATGCAACGGTGCTTCGGTAAGGCCTTCCTGCGGGAACGTCAGACGGAAGTGAAGGGCTGGGCGAATCTGCTGGATCAAGCACCGATGCCGGGGTATCTGGAGTCATGCGTGCCCCTGAGGGACGCCGACCTGAGTGAGAATGTGGGCCGGATGGCAGGGCCCGCCGCCTGCATCCGCGGTTTTGGGGATCTCTCGATCCCGCCAAGTTCGGTTAAGGACCTTGCTGAACGGCTGCCGGGTGCATCCTACTACGCTATGGAGTTCGAGGGCGCTGGTCGGATTACGTCTATTGAGTGTTCGGTTGAGTTCGCGAGGACTGTCATCGAGTTCATGGAGAAGAAACTTGGAATTTCACAATTTGTCTCGGCTCGCGTGCAGATCCTCCTCCGCGTGCTGGGCGGGCGGCACGTCAGCGCCTTCGAAGCCCGCAGGACGGATCGCGAAACGATGTTCCTGTGCTGGCCCACGATGTAGCCAGGGCTTGATGTACCCGTCCATGCCGAGGCATTCGGATGAGCCAGCGCGGAGCCGCTGGCATGGGTACACCACGTGGCCATTCGTCAGCACGAGCGTTGCGGCAGTGCTTGGACGGGGACGACATCGCTGGAGACGGACCGAGACTCGGGTGTGGTCGAAATCGAGTCCTCTGGCAACGTGATCCTCAGAAAGCTGGCGTTGCGTCGCCAGCTGCCCGCTTACTGCCCGCATTACGCTCGCTGGGTCGTGCAGGAGCCAAGCGAGGTGGTCCGGCTCTGATTGCCAACCTACAGCCGGAGGAACCAGCGGATGTCGGCAGAGACCCCGCCTTGTCCGCACCTGCGTCGGCGAGCGATTACAATATGGCAGCGATTCTCAAACCTCTTGGGCAGGAGCAGGGAGCAGTTGGTGCGGCCATGGTCATGATTCTGGGCAACCGCCGTTACGTCGAGATTCCGGGCGACTCTTCGTACGAGTTGCCGCCACTGATGCTGAAGTCAGGGCCCGGTCCCGGGGAAGTTGCCAGACTGGTTGACGATGCGAGCCAGATCGTGGACGCGGAGTCCCTCATCCCCGGCCCTACGCAGGACGTACTGCACGCCGAAGCCAAGCTCGAGAACGTCCGGTTCGGCTTGGCCGTGAATCTGGCGGACAACTACCGCAGCTTCCTCCGTCACTGGACGTGGGGCGAGTCCGTCCTGGAGTGGATCCGGCAATGCGAGATCAGTTTCGCGACCCAGCCGAATCTCCGCTCTCTGCTGCGTCCGGATGTCTGGCCGCATGCGGGCCGATCCAGCTTCGTGAAGCTCCTCGACGACAAGAATGCCACCGATGCCGGCATCGTCCTTGAGAACGCGATGGGCTTTCGCCTGACTTTCCGCCAGCCGCCCCCGATCGAGTTCTTTTCGGAGAAGTTCCTTTTCCTGCTGAACTCTCCGGTTGCGGCCTCTGCCTACCACACCTGGGCGGGTGCGGACTGTGACGAGTATGCCGCTCTGCCTCCCGAGCGGTTCCAGTTCCTCGTCATGACCGACCATGTCCGCGAGGTCTGAATCCGCGCCGACAGCCCGAGGAACCGGCAGGGCTGATACCATGGTTTGCAGTCTGTCGTACACTTCGCGTGTCGCACACACCATCGGGGAGGACATCACTGAAATGACGGAACAACCTGCCGCCAATCCGGCACACGACGTCGACGTTACGCGACGGAGCTTCATGAAGGGGTCGGGATCTAAGGCCGCAGCTGGCGCGATGGGCTTTCAAATCCTGCGGCCGGGAGCGGCGCGCGCTCAGTCGGGCGAGAAGCTGTCGATCGGAATCGTGGGTTGCGGTGGTCGCGGAACACGTGGCGTTGCCGAGGCGATCCGCGGCAATCCCAACTATGAGTTGCAGGTGATGGGCGACCTGTTCGAAGACCAACTCGAGCGTTCCCTGCGCCGACTGCGCGACTCGGATGAGTTCGAGCCCGCTGTCAAGCAGCAGATCAAGGTGGCTCCGGAGAACCGCTACCTCGGATATGACGCCTATCGGAAGGTCATCGACTCCGGGGTGGACGTGGTGTTCCTGCACACGCCTCCCGGTTGGCGCCCGCTGCACCTTGAGTATGCGATCAATGCCAACAAGAATGTCTTCGCGGAAAAACCGCTTGCGACCGACTGCATGGGTGCGCAGAAGGTCATCCGCCTCGCCAAGGAGTCCGAGAGGAAGAAGCTCACCGTGATGATCGGCGCGCAGCGTCGTGCGCAGAAGGAGTATGTCGAGTCGGTCCGGCGCATTCAGGACGGCGAGATCGGTGATGTGGTGGCGACGTATGCGAACTGGCTCTCCGGTCCCGTCGTCAAGGGGGCGGATTTCGAGGAACGGCTGGATCAGGAGTCGCTGGCGTGGCAGCAGCGGGCGTGGTATTCCCACGTCTGGATCTGCGGCGACCAGATCGTCGAGCAGCACCTCCACAACATCGATGTCATCAACTGGGTGATGGGCGACACCCACCCCGTGAGCGTGGTGGCATCCGGCGGGGCGGTCTGGCGTCCCCGCGAGAAGCTCTACGGCAACATCTACGACCATGTGCATGCCGATTTCGAGTACGCGAACGGAGTGCGGATGACGAGTCATTGCCGACAGTATCCCGACCGCAAGGTTCGTCGTGTCAACGAATTGGTCGTCGGAACACGCGGCCGTTCGACGGTCAGGGATCTGGGCACTCCATCGAAGACGAGCCCCTACGTGCAGGAGCACATCGACATGGTCGCTTCCATCAACGGATCAGGACCGTACAGGAACCAGGCACTTGCGGTAGCCTACTCGACCATGACGGCCATCATGGGCCGTGAATCGGCCTACGCCGGGATCGAGGTGACGTGGGACATGGCCATGAACTCGAAGCAGAACCTGATCCCCGACAACCCGTCCTTGGACGGAAACCACAAAGTGCCCGAACTCCCGCGACCGGGCGAGTACGAGTTCATCTGATCGGCAGTCGAGGGACTCCCGTACCCGCAACGCGGCTGGAGGGCGATTGATGCATCGAAGGGACTTCCTGCTGGCGGGGCTGGTCTCCCCGTGGTTGGGTGGATCGTGTGCCCGGCGCAACGCGGCCGGTGCGGCGATCACGCATCGGTTGATTGCCCAGGACAAGGGGCATGTCGCGGTCGTCGAAGCGGACGGTTCCGTCGGATGGTCGTGGCACAACGGATTCGGTGCCCATGACATGCATCTGCTCCCGAACGGCAACGTACTCGTGCCAACCGGGCCCAGCACGATCGTCGAGGTGTCTCCCGAGAAGGAGGTCGTCTGGCGATGGGAGTCGCAACCCGTCTCCGACGACATCGACCGGGTCGAGATCCATGCGTTCGAGCGCCTCGCCAACGGCCTCACCATGATCGCCGAGAGCGGGAACCGCCGTCTGGTGGAAGTCGATCGGCAACGGGTTGTGCGACACTCGATACCGCTCCAGGTCGAGGAGCCTCATCCGCACAAGGACACCCGGCTGGTACGGAAGACCCCTGCGGGAACCTACTTGGTGGCACACGAGAATGACGGAGTCGTTCGCGAGTACGAACGTGACGGGACCGTGGTGTGGGAATACGTGATGGAACTCACGGGTCCGGCCACACCGACGCATCGGGGTCATGGAACGGATGTCTACTCGGCCTACCGGCTGGCGAACGGCAACACCCTGATCGGAGGTGGGAACAACAACAGGGTGCTGGAGGTCGACCCGGCTGGCGCAATCGTCTGGAGTCTGCAGAGCGGAGAGATTCCGGGGATCAAGCTGTTCTGGGTCACGCAGCTGCAGGCCCTGTCGAACGGCAATCTCGTGGTGACGAATACCCACGCTGCCGGGGACACGCCCCAGATTTTCGAAGTCACGAGGGACAAGGAATTGGTCTGGGGGTTCTCGGACTGGGAGATGTTCGGCAACGACCTGTGTGCCAACATCCTCCTCGATGTCGGGGACGACGTTGTCCGGTAGTGTCCGGCGCGGCAGCGTGACGCGGCCGCAGCGGTGCGCGGTACCCGTGAGGCTACGCCTTCCGGGCGGCCAACGGTAGGTTGTCGGCCACCATCGCTGCATTCTTCATGTCCGAGTTGACGGCGGCGATCCGGGAATCCCGCAGCGCCCAGACATAGCATTTCTGCGGCACGGAGAGCTCCCCCGGCACGGCCTCCTCGATCAGGGCGACCCGCCGCGGATCGTTGGGCAGACCGTTGTCCCGGCCATGGTGGCAGGGTCGCGCCACCTTCATGGCGATGACACCCATGTCCGCATCCTTCGCCCTGTCGAGGGCGGCATCAAGGTAGCGGTGATTGACGATGTTGTAGGCCACCATGCCGGCCGAGTATTGTCCGGTCTCCACCGCCCCATCCAGCACGCCACCGGGGTCGCTGTGGGCTGAGAAGGCCAGGTGCCGCACCTTGCCGGCCGCCTTCAGTTGCTCGAACGCCTCGAAGACCTCCTCGAACTGCGTAACCTCGTACGAACTGTTGGCGGCGTGGGGCACCATCAGCAGGTCCAGGTACTCGGTCCCCAATGCCCGCAGGCTGTTGTCCACCGACTCGATCACGCGGTGCCCGTATTCCCGGGGCCGGTCGATCTTGTGGCCGTGGGATGGCTCCATCGCATTGCTGAGCAGCGAGTCCTCAAGAGCCTTCCTCTGACCACTGAAGTAGTCACCGATATGATCGGGTTCCAGTGCCTTCCGGTGCTGCAGCTCTTCCTGGACCACGGACTGGATCTTCGCCTGCTCGCTAGCAGGCAGGCTTGCATGGATACGCCGGAATATCGCATTGCGGTTCGAGTTCCAGACGCTGACCTTCGTGTTGAGGAACACACGATCGCGCTTGGCCCCCTTGATGACCTCGGCATAGCCGAGTTCGCTCTGCCCGCGTCCGTAGGCCGGTGCCGTGTCGAGATAGTTCAGGCCGCGCTCGATGGCCTCCTCGACATGCCGGACATTGTCGGGGGCGATCGTGTTGCCCCCGCAGATGACTTCCGAAATCATGTAGTTCGTCCGCCCGAGTCTCCGGTAGGCCATCTCCGAAGACCGGTTCCGCCACTCGGGAGCATCGCCCGGATTGCCGGCGTCGGCCTTGCTGGCCAAGGCTGACGCCAGTGCGCCCGCAGCACCCGTTCGGAAGAAATCGCGTCGGTTACAGCCCCGGTCCGTCAACATCCCTTGATGATAGCGGACGCCCCGGACGTCGGGAACCGATCAGACGGTACAGAGTTCGACCGCCTCTCGCAGCGATGTCATGGGATCACGCAGCGGAATGAACTCGTGCGCGTAGTAGCCTTCGAACCCGGTGTCCGCAACAGCCTTGGAAATGGCCTTGTAGTTGAGCTCCTGGGTTTCATCCAGTTCGTTGCGACCTGGGTTTCCGCCCGTGTGGAAATGGGCGATGTAGTCGATGTTATCCCGGATCGTGCGGATCACGTCGCCTTCCATGATCTGCATGTGATAGATGTCATACAGCAGCTTGATCCGAGGGGACTCGACGCGCTTCATCAACTCGACACCCCAGGCCGTGCGATCGCAATGGTAATCGCGGTGGTTGACCTTGGAGTTGAGCAGTTCCATCATGATCGTGACGCCGGCGTCCTCGGCCTGCGCCTTGATCCGGTTCAGAACCGCCGCCGAGTTCTCCCAGGCCTCTTCATCGGACATCCCGCGCCGGTTTCCCGAGAACAGGATCAGGTTGGGTACGCCGGCCTTGCTGGCTGCATCGATCAGGTCGCGAGCGTTCCCTTCGATGCTCGCGTGGTTCTCGATCCGGTTCGTACCGTCCGGGATTCTGCAGATCCCGTTGCCGACGGCGCAAGTGAGCCCGTACTTCTCCACGGTGGGCCACTGCTCCTTCGTCAGCAGCTCGACCGATACGATCCCCATGCGGGCCGCATGCTCACAGAGATCCTCCAGGTCCATGTCCCGGTAGCACCACTTGCAGACCGACTGGTTCAGGCGCCCTTCCGACCGGGCGTTTTCGGCCGCAAGACCGGCCTTGGTGGCGGCACTGAGGATGCCGAATGATGCGGCCGACTGCAGGGCTGTGCGCCGCGTGGTGGTGATGGACTGCATGGACATGGCACTGGGATTCTACCATGCAGGCCCGGCTGGAGCGAGACCGGACCGCTGGCGCTACAGGTCCTCGCCGGTGATCGTCACGTAGGCTTCCAGGTACTTGTCGGATGTGTTCCGGACGACGTCCTCGGGCAGTTCGGGCCCCGGCGGTTCCTTGTTAAACTGGACCTCCTCGAGATAGTCGCGGACGTACTGCTTGTCGAACGACTCCTGGCCTCGACCGGGTTGATAGAGATCCAGTGGCCAGTACCGGGAGGAATCGGGAGTCAGCACTTCGTCGCCGAGCAGCAGTTCGCCGTTCGATGTCCCGAATTCGAGCTTGGTGTCGGCCAGGATCAGACCGCGGGCCAAGCCGTGCTGGGACGCCCGGTCGTAGATGTCCAGGGTCAGGTCGCGAAGTCGGCCCGCCATTTCCTGGCCGGCGATCTGGCAGGCCTGCTCGAAGCCGATGTTCTCGTCGTGACCGGTGACCGCCTTGGTTGCGGGTGTGAAGATCGCACCCGGCAGCTTCCCGCACTCCCGCAGTCCGCTCGGAAGGGAGATTCCACAGACAGTCCCGGTGCGGCAGTAGTCCTTCCATCCGGAACCGACGATATACCCCCGGGCGACACATTCGATCGGTACCATCTCGAGCCTCTTGACGAGCATGGAGCGGCCTTCAAGCTGCTCACGGTGCTTCTGGATACTGGCCGGATAGTCGGAGATGTCGGCAGAGAGGAAGTGCGTGCCGATCACGTCCTTGAGGAAGTCGAACCAGAAGATGGACAGTTTCGTCAGAACCTCGCCCTTGCGCGGGATCGGTGTGGGTAGCACGACATCGAACGCCGATATGCGGTCGGACGCGATGATCAGTAGGTGGTCGTCCCCGACCGCATACAGGTCGCGGACCTTGCCGCGTGACAGAAGGGGGAGTTCGGGAATGTTGGATTCAATCAGCGTAGTCGGCATTGCATTACTCCGTGGATGAATTGGATGGAACAGCGGATCACGCCATGGCCTGGCGCGAAGACGGACCCGGTCGGTTCACTGGGTACGCCGGATTGCCTCCCAAACGGCCGGCGGGCTCATGGGGAGGCGTTGCAGGCGCGTCCCCGCCGCATCATGGATCGCGTTGGCGATGGCAGCCAGGGGCGGAACGATGTTGGCTTCACCGACGCCTCGGACGCCGAACGGGTGGCCCGGGTTGGCAACCTCCACGATGCAGGTGTCGATCATCGGCAGATCCAGTGAAGTCGGCATGCGGTAGTCGAGGAGGCTGGAGTTGGCCATCGTCCCGTCGTTCCGCATGAAGTACTCCTCGTTCAGGGCCCATCCGATGCCCTGCACGGAACCACCCTGCATCTGGCCTTCGACGTAGCTGGGATGCACCGCCTTGCCCACATCCTGTACCGCCGTGAAGCGGACAATGTCCACCTTCCCGGTCTCTGGATCGACCTCGACGTCGACGATATTGGCGGCGAACGAGCCGCCGACACCGCGCGGTTTCACGGTCGCCGTGGCGCTGACCGGTCCGCCCGTCTTGCTGTTGAGTGCCGCCAGTTCCCGGAAGGTGATCCTGTGGCCGTTGGCCGAGTAGACGCCCTTCTCGTGAGCGACCTCGTCGGCTTCGACCGACCACAGCCTCGCCGCACGCGCCTTCATCTCGTTGACCACCGACTGGGCGGCGTCGTGTGCTGCCCAACCGGTGGCAAACGTGGTGCGGCTGCCGCCCGTCACGGACGTGAAGCCGACGGAGTCGGTGTCGACCACCTCGGGCAGGATGTCCTGGGCCGGGATGCCCAGCACCTCTGCAGCCTGCATTGCGATCGATGTCCGCGTTCCCCCGATGTCGGTCGAGCCTTCCACGAGATGGACGGTGCCGTCCGTATTGACGTTCAGGGTGCAACTGGACTCCAGTCCGACGTTGAACCAGAAACCCACGGCCACCCCACGGCCCCGGTTGGGGCCGCCCAGCGGGGCGCTGTAGTGCGGATGATCCCTGACCGCCTCCAGGACCTCGACGCAGCCGATGCGACGGAACTTCGGTCCGTCGGCGCGGCGTGTTCCCTCGCGGGCGGCGTTGCGCAGGCGGAATTCAACCGGATCCAGGCCGAGCTTCCGCGCCACCTCGTCGATGACCTGCTCGGCCGCGAACGCCGCCTGTGGTGCGCCCGGAGCCCGGTATGCCGCGCAACTGGGCTTGTTCACGACGACGTCGTAGCCCTCGACCGCAACGTTCTCGCAATCGTAGGCCGCGAAGATGCACATCGCACCCGGCGTGACGAACGAACCGGGATATGCGCCCGCCTCGTAGGCCAGCGTCGCATCCAATGCCTGGAGCCGGCCGTCGGACGAGGCCCCGACCTTGACCCGGACATGCGAGCCGGCCGTCGGCCCGGTTCCCAGGAAGACCTCCTCCCTGGACATGACGATCCGCACCGGTTTGCCGGTCTTCTTCGAGAGCAGTGCGGCGACGGGCTCCATGTAGACGGGTATCTTGCCTCCGAAGCCCCCACCGATTTCCGTGGGGGTGACCTTGATGCTGGAAACCGGCAACCCGAGAATGGTGGCGGTCACGTCCCGCACGACGAAAGCCCCTTGCGTCGAGCACCACAGGTGCAATCGGCCGTCGTGGTTCCAGAGTGCGGTGACGTTGTGGGGTTCGATGTAGCCCTGGTGGACCGTGGCAGTGTCGAACGTCCGCTCGACGACGACATCGGACCGGGCAAGCCCTGCAGCGACATCGCCCAGCGTCCAGGCGAAATGCTCGGCAACGTTGCAGACCCTGTCGGTGTGTTCGCCGAACTCCTTCGTGCGCAGGTTGTCGTGTAGGACGGCCGCCTCGGCCCGCATGGCCTCGGGTGCCGTCATGGAACTCGGAAGCGGCTCATACTCTACCTTGATGGCTTGCAGCGCCTCCAGTGCAAGATGCGGGCTTGCTGCCGCCACGGCGGCCACCGCGTGACCCTCGTACAGGGTCTTCTCGCGAGCCAGGACGTTTCCGTGGACGTACGAGAGGCGGGTTTCGCCTTCTCCGACATCGACGAGCTTGTCGCCGGCCGGCGGTAGGTCATCCGCCGTGACAACCGCATGCACACCTTCCATGCGCTCGGCTGCCGCCGTGTCAATGGACAGGATTCTGGCGTGTGCATGGGGGCTGCGCAGGATCGCCCCGTACAGGGTGCCGGGTAGCAGGACATCCGCTCCGTAGACGGCACGTCCCGTGACCTTGTCCGAGCCGTCATGGCGCACGGGGCGAGTGCCCACGATTTCGTATGTCCTGGTCGCAAGGACCATGTTGGGCTCGTAACCGTTCTGGCGGGCCGCGCCGACATCGTTCGTGGCGCGGTCGAGTGTCGCGGTACTCATGATGCTTCCTCCCGCTGCAGGCCCGCGGCGGCGGCCTGCACGGACCGGACAATCTTGTCGTAGCCGGTGCAGCGGCAGAGGTTGTTGGCCAACCACAGCCGGATTTCGTCCTCGCTGGGATCGGGATTCCGGTCGAGCAGAGCCTTCGAGGCCACGATGAACCCGGGAGTACAGACACCACACTGCAGGGCTGCGCCCTCGAGAAAGGCGCGCTGGACCTCGTGGAGCGCACTGCCTTGCGCGATCCCTTCCACGGTCAGGATGCTCGCGCCCTCGGCCTCGACGCCCAGCACGAGACAGGCCGGCACGATCCGGCCATCCATCTCGACCGTGCAGGCCCCGCAGTTGCCGTCGTTGCAGCCTTCCTTCGTGCCTGTCAGCCGGAGCACGTCCCGCAGCACCTCGAGCAGGGACTGCCGCGGCTCGCAGAGGAACTCCGTGGGCTGACCGTTGATGGTCGTTCGGACATGGGTCGATGGCATGTTGATGTTCCTTCCCTACCCGAGAGATCCTCCGGCCCGCCGTACGGCGGTCTCCAGCGCTCGACGTGTCAGGACCTCGCACAGATGCCGACGGTAGTCCGCTGTGCCCCGCATGTCGCTGATCGGCCTCGCGGCGTCCCTGGCGGCCGCTGCCGCCATCGCTATGGCCGCTTGGCTGAGAGGCTGCTCGCGAAGGGCGTCCGCAGCCTCCGGGACCAGCAGTGGCGTGGGAGCGACCGCTGCGAGCGCGACTCGCGCATCCTGGATGTTCCCGTCGGCGAGGGTGACGGACACGCCGGCCCCGGCCACGGCGATGTCCATCTCGTTTCTCGGGATGAACCGCCGGTAGCAGGCACCGGAACTCGGACGCGGTGGCGGGATCCGCAGCGAGACCAGGAGTTCGTTCGCCGCCAGTATGTTGGTGCCCGGGCCGGTGCAGAAATCCTCGACTCCCACTTCGCGGTCGCCGGTGGATGATGCGATGCGACAGGTGGCCCCCAAGGCGATCAGAGCCGGGATAGCATCCGCACTGGGGGCGGAGTTGCAGAGATTGCCGCCGACCGACGCGCGCCCCTGGATCTGCGTGCCGCCGATCATCGAAACCGTGTCGATCAACCCTGGATACGCGGCGCGGACCGCCTCGTCGCCGTAGATCCGGTAGCAGGGAACCGCTGCGCCCAGAACCAGGCCGTTGTCCGGCTCATGCCGCAGCTCGTTGAGTTCGGGCACCGCCTTGATGTCCACCAGAATTCCGTTGGAACGGCGTCCGGTTCGCATCTGCACGAGCAGATCCGTGCCACCCGCCAGCGCGCGGGCGTTGGCGCCGTGCTCCTCGAATGCCTGCAGGCACTCGCCGAGAGTGCGCGGGCGAAGATAGTCGACCCAATGCAATGGCGGGATCCTCCGTCGGACTCGGCCCTGCTCCTCGCCGGGCGAGAGACTCCGGGCCAGTCCTTCCATTATAGGAAGAATCGCGAGCCCCCAAGAACGCTACGGCTGGACCGGATGCCGTCGACCGTCCGTTTGCGCCCCATTTGACAAACCCGCGGGGCCGGTTGACAATTCAGGATGGACATCCTTGCCGCAAGAATGCCCCGTTCAATCGTCTTTGGGCATGCAGCGCGCAAGCGGACGTCGACAGGTGCTTTGTGCCTAAGCCCGACCAACGCCACGCGATCCAGCAGGCCGAATGGGAAACAGAGCAGCTATTCGCCGAGCATGCTTCGAATCTCATGCGCTATGTGCGCAGCCAAGTGCGCAATGTAACCGACGTCGACGATATCGCGCAGGAGACGTTCGTCCGTTACTTCCGGGTCCGTTGCAACGGGGAGTCCATCGAGAATCCGAAAGCATGGCTGTACCGGGTGGGTCGACGGCTAGCGCTGGACCAGGCCAAGAAGTCCAAGCCGGTGCTGCTCGACGAGTCCGGCTGGAGAGCCGTCGAGGCCGATCACTTTCAGATGCCGACGGAAGGGTCGGACGGCCGGTCCCTACGGTCTTCCGAGTTGCCATGGCATCTGCTTTCGGATACAGAGCGGGAATGTCTGCTCTTGCGGGCGGAGGGGTTGACTTTCCGCGAAGTTGGGGAAGTGCTCGATGTTTCGATATCGACCGTGGCAAGCTATGTGTCGCGGGCGATCAAGAAACTGCGGCGAGCGGTTACGGAAGCCAGTGAGACACCTAACGACAGAAGAACTGCTTCTCTACGCTGAAGGGGAACTGAGCCAGCCCGAACTTTGCCGGCATGTGTCGGAGTGCGTCGAGTGCAAGGCCCAGATGGTCGATCTGCAGGAGATGTACGTGACCGCCGCCAAGGCGATTCGTCGGCATGTCCGGAGTCAGACCGTGGAACCGCCCCGGGTGCAGGCGTTGCAGAAGCGTCTCGCCGAGGAGGTGGATTTGCTTTCGGCCCACCTTTCTGCCGGAGACCTGCTGCTGTCCATCGAGGACGAACTCGACCCTGCCGGCGTGGCCCATCTGTCGCGCTGCAGCGAGTGTCAGGACCGGGCAGCGAACCTGCATATCCAGCTTGCCGAGATCGAGTTTGCTCTGCGCCGTCAGGTCGACTTCGCATTGCCGGAAGTGCGTCGGGCCGCCGCCCTGGTGGCCTTGCGGAAGCGGTTGCACAAGGAAGTCGAGCGCCAGACGGTGCCTGCGTTCTCGGTGCGGGACTGGCTGCCGGCATTCGCACTGCCGCGGATTCCCGCGTTCGCTTCCTACTCGGCGGCGGTCGTGGCCGCCTGCCTCGTCGTATGGATGGGGGTGGAAGGAATCGTCCCCGGCCCTGTGCCGGAACCGGCCTCCATTGCCAGGACAGAGCTTCCCGGCGTACCGCCACTGGCCTTGGTGGTGGCGGAGGATCCGCCGGACCGCATGGATCTGTCCGGAACCGGAGATTCCCAGCCCAGCCCGGAACAGACCCCCTCGCCGGCACGTTTCGACTGGTCGGCAGACGTTGATCGTCGAGCGCCCTCGGCTCCGGCCAACCTCGCTTGGGCCCCGGCCCCGGTGCTAAAGCCCGGGGTGCATCTGGATGACTCCCTGCTGGCCCTCGACATGCCAGTCGGTTCCGCTCTGCCCGCCTGGCTCCCGGATGCCGCCACACCGACGGTTCCGGTCCCGCCCGCACGGGGGGGTTCGTCGGCCCGGGCCGAGGGCTCCGTCGAAGCGGTGGTCGAAGGTGTCTGGATGCTGGTTCAGGCCGACCTGTGGAATCAGGACATCCGGGTCGGCGGGAGCACCGGGCAAGTCCGCTTCGCTGGCAACGTGGCTAGCGAGCGAGCTCGCCTGACCATCGAGAGGGCCCTGCGCAGGGTCGCGAACGGGCGGCCCGTCAGTTTCGCGATTTCCGTGCTCGACAGCCGACCGGTGTCGGCTGTCGGCCAGCCGACGACGGCCTCGGTCCTGAGCCAGGAGCCGGTGGGCCCGGTTCGCAACTCGCTGCTGGAGCATTATGAAGATGCGGCCAGACGTTCGTTCCAGGGGCTGGACCGGAGCCTGCTGGAAGGTGAACTCGACCGTTACGTCACCAGGGTCCTACAGCACGACACCGAACTCCTGTCGCACGCCAACGCACTCCAGGGGTTTCTGAGTCAGCCCGGCATCGAGGCGGTGCGGGACTCCGACTCTTTCCGCAAGGTGCTGCGTTTCCATCTGGATGCCATCTGGGACCATCAGGCGGGAATCCATGATCTCCTGTCCGAGGCTCTGTCGCGGCGATTCTGGGCGTACCGGAGCCGTCTGGACGACCCCGGGGACACGGACAGCATCGAGGCGGAAGGCACTGCCCTTCGTACGGATGCACTGGCCCTGGACCGGGGGCTGACAGACCTGCTGTTCGGGTCGAGCGAGGCACGGGATGCCGGAGCGAGCAGTCCGTCCATCAACACCCTCCTGAAACGGTTGCGGCAACGGACCGAGCGGCTCAGGGCCGCCACGAAGCCATAGCTGGACTAGACTGAAGAGACCGTGCGCCATGCCCTGCAGGGTGGCTTGGTGTTGTTCCTCCTGTGCGGAGCGTCCGGCCTTTCGCCCGCGAATGCCCGTGACGTCCACGGCCATGTGCTGGACGAGGAGCGTCGTCCGCTCGCAGAGGTCAATGTCCAGCTGATCAATCTCACTGATGCGCAGGTGCTCCGCCAGCTGACGGGTCGCGACGGTGCATTCCGCTTCGCGGACCTTCCGTCCGGGACGTACTCGCTGGCGCTTCTCCATGCCCGCTACAGGGCATGGAGAAGCAAGCCGTTCGAGGTGCTGCCGGGCATCCCGGTCGCGATTCCCCCGATTCCGATGCGCCCCCTGCGGCCGCCACAGACGAGACCGCGCTCCGGTCTGGATGCCATGGCACTGGAATACGGACTCGTGCGAGAGCAGATCGAGGCCTTGCCGGTCGTGCTCGGCGAGGAAGGACGGACGACCGTGGACAAGCTGCTGCACCTCGTGCCGGGCCTCACGCCCACGACGGCACTGGACATCGACCCGTTTACCGGCCGGGCTGCGCCGGTGTCCGCCAACGGACTGCGCAGTTCCTTCATCAACTACAAGCTGGATGGAGCTTCCAACAACGCCCAGAACCGCATTACGGGGGCGCAGGCCGCGACCTTCGGGCCCGCGCCCGAAGCCATTGAATCGCTCCAGGTGATTACCCACACGTACTCGGCCAGGGAGGGTCGCAACGCTGGTGCCGTTGTCGCCCCGCGATTCCGCGCGGGCTCCGAGCAGTGGCACGGACATCTGCGGGGTTACTACCGGCCCGCATGGAACGAGAGCATCGGAGCGTTCGACGGCTCTCGGGACCGCATTGGCGGCTGGGCTGGTGGAGGACAGGCGGGAGGTCCGCTTTGGCCTCGCGGCCGACTGCATGCGTTCGTCGATGGTGAGGGATGGCGCACCGATCGCTCGCATCAATCACTGCGGCGAGTGCTGAGTGACAACGAGCGCAGCGGGAACTTCTTCGGGTTCGACAATCTGCCGACCGACCCGCGGGGAGGGGGTGAGTTCCCCGACGGCAAGATTCCACAGCACCGGCTGGATCCGCTCATGCAGCGCTACATCGACGCCTTTGTGCCGCGGGCGAACCTGGAAGGGGGATGGCTGCAGACACAGGAAAGACTGGTCAGCCACGGACAGGTGCTCCTGACCCGTCTCGATCGACGTTCGGATGCCTTCGATCACTACCTGAGCCATCACGTGTACAACAACACCGTCCGGGAGCCGGCACCGGAAGCCTTCACGGCACCACCCGGAACGGTCACCGACCGGAGCCAGGTCTCGCATCATATCCAGTACGCCCTGACTCACACTGCATCGCCGACCTTCGTGCATTCGCTGCGAATGGCCCTGCAGCGGTTATCCAGCCGCCTGCTCAGCGGACACCGAGCCATGCCCGGAGTGTCGGCCGTCGATTTCGGATTCGACTACGGATCCTCGGGACTGGATCCCGACACCATCCCCAATGTTCGTCTCTGGCACGATACGGGGCAGATGCAGCTTCATGTCGCTCCCTTGCTGCGGTCCGAGGAGTCGGTCCAGACCACCGTCCAGCTGGCCCATGACTCGGAATTCCGGTACCGCCGCCAGTCCATGCGGCTGGGAGTGCTGCTGCAGCAGGGATCGTGGCCGTTCGCCAATCTCGAGAATCCTGCGGGAAGCTTCAGCTTTCCGGCCCCGCCAGAACCACCGGCCCGATTCCGTGGACAAGGTCTGCGCGACCTGCTCCTGGGTCGACCCGGCGAGTACCGCGTCCAGACGCCGCGCAGTCTGGACCTGCGCTGGCAGCAGCTGGCGGCATTTGCCGAGGGCGAGATCCGTTTCCTGCGGGACTTCAAGATCACGATCGGTCTCCGTTACGAAGAGCAGCCCCCCGGCACGGACCGGTGGGACCGGCTGATGACGTTCCGGGAGGGGACGCAGAGTGTGCGGTTTCCCGAGTCGCTGCCGAACCTGCTGTTTCCGGGCGATACCGACCCGGACGGCAGCGTGGTGCCACGATCCACGATTCGCTCCAGAGGCAGGAATTTCTCGCCACGGATCGGACTCGCCTATTCGCCTTCCTGGGACAGTCGGATCTCCCGCTGGGTGCTCGGTGAGTCGGGGCGTTCCGTGTTCCGCGCCGCCTATGGCGTGTTCTTCGATCACGGGACATTCGCCGGCTCCAGTGCTGCGGCGCTGTTTCAGGCAACGTATCCGCCATTCAGCGTCGACAACCGGTTCACGTTGCGGAATCCGAGGGGTGCATTCCAGGCCCCGACCAGGGCCCTGCCGAGTCCCGAGCCGACCCACTTCCGGCCCACGCTCCTGCGGTATCCGATTCTCGTGTTCGACCCGGAGTTCGAGAATGCCCGCGCCGAGCACTGGAATTTCAGTTGGCAGAGACTGCTGCCCGGGCGGGTGTTCGTGACGGGCAGCTATCTCGGAACCCAGTCGCGCAAGCTGCAGCAGCAGCGCGAGCTGAATGTCTTCGTGCGGAATCCGCTTCACAGCTTCGGGTTCGTGCGGAACATGCGCAAGTTCTCACGCTTCGACAACATCCGGTCCTTTCAGAGTTCCGGGTCGGCGGACTACGAGGCCATCCAGATTCGAGCGAACCGATACCTGCATCGCGGCCTTGCCCTCGATATCGGGTACAGCTGGAGCCGGTCCTTCGATAACGGCAGCACGGTTTTCGGGCAGGAACTCGTGGGAGAGGCGTGGACGTATTCGAACTTTGACCGTCGGCACGCCCTGACCGCGGTCTGGCACTACCAGGTGCGTCCACCCCGGATCTGGACCGACCGGCTCGCCTGGCTGGACCGATGGACCGTGAGCGGGATCTGGCGCTGGCGGTCCGGTCTGCCGCTGGATGTGCGACAGACGCAGGATCCGACCTACACGTTCCAGCAGGTCGGCCGCCCCGACCGAGTGAGCCAGTACAAGAGGCTGGACCCGGACACTGTGAGAACGTTCGCGATGGCAAGCGGGCAACCTCTCACTGGCCACTTCGCGTTCGATCCGACGGCGTTCCGTGCGGTCCGCCCGACGAGCTTCTTCGAACTACGGCAGGGGACTTCCCGGCGCAACGAGTACCGGCTGGCGGGATTCCAGCAGTGGGACTTCCGCGTCGCGCGGCCGGTCGAGACGGGCGAGCAGTTCTCCATGGAGTTGGGGTTTGACGTGCTGAACGCCTTCGGCAACCGCAACTGGGCTGTGCCGTTCTCCAACGTCGACGATGTGCATTTCGGCGTCGCCCGAATGGGGGGGCTCGGGAGAACCTTGCAGGCCGTGGTGCGCCTCCGCTTCTAGGAGCGGAGGCCCGACTCCGTCGACAGCAGGGTCAGGTCCGCCAGCACTCTCTTGACGGTCGCGCAGTTGGCAGCCGCCGGTCGGGTCATCGGCAGTCGGTAGTGGGCCTCGTCCAGCAGGCCCATCATCTCCATGGCGACCTTCACTGGACCGGGGCTCGTTTCGCAGAAATTGGCGTTCATCAGGGGCAGGAAGCGCTGGTGGATCGAGCGGGCGCCGGTGAAGTCCCCCGCCAGTGCCAGATCACACAGACTCGCCATCTCGCTTGGGATCTCATTGGATGCTACAGAGATCACGCCGCTACCGCCCAGTGCCATCAACGGAAGCGTGACGGCGTCGTCGCCGGAAAGCACGGAGAAACCGGACGGCACGGACTGGCAGACTTGCGCCATCTGCCCGATGTCCCCGGAAGCCTCCTTGACCGCCACGATGTTGGCGATCGCGGCCATCCGGCACAGCAGGTCCGGCTGGATGTTGCAGCATGTTCTGCCGGGCACGTTGTAGACGACAATCGGCAGGTCCGTTGCGTCTGCCAGTGCGGAATAGTGTCGGAACAGTCCTTCGGGAGTGGGCTTGTTGTAATACGGCGTGACCGACAGCAGGCCCTGAACCCCCAGCGACTGCAAGTCGCTGGCCAGCGTCGTGATCGCAGCCGTGTTGTAGCCGCCACAGCCGGCGATGACGGGCACGCGGCCTCCTGCCTCTTCCAGCGTGGTTTCGACAAGACGCAGATGCTCGGACCGGGCAAGCGTCGGGCTCTCGCCGGTCGTCCCACCGGGCACGAGAAAGTGAATGCCGCTGTCTATCTGCCGCCGAACGAGGCGGCGCAGTGTCGCTTCGTCCAGGGACCCGTCCACAGCGAATGGAGTGATCAATGCGGTTCCGCAGCCTTGCAACATCGTCGCTCTCCGACCGTGCCCATTCTCGCACGCCATCTGGAATCGAACGGAAGTCGTATGTGGGAGCTGAACCGGCAATTACGCAAAGTGCTGGCGTCCGGGCGGAGGCGCTCCTGTTGCACCGCCACCGTGAGGTTGCTGCTAGGATCCGGACATGCGCTGCTGGCTCGTGCCGCTTCTCATCGTCGCAGTCCTTCCGGTTGCGCGTGCGGACGTCGATCCGAACAGCAGCTATCGCGGTCGCGGAGCGATCCTGCTGTCCAATGACCGCATTCAGCTGGTCGTTCTCAAGACCGGTGGCTCCTTCCCTTCCATCACCTTGGTCGATGACCCCCAACGCACCAATCCGATGTGGGACTCGATTCGGGCAGACCACGAGCAGGGCCGGCCAGCTCGGGAGTCGGGAGCCGTCGGACACTTCGTCTGCGTCGACGGATTCGGGCCCCCTTCCGAATCCGAGCGCAAGGCGGGTCTTGGTGGACATGGCGAGGCTCACCGGCTGGCATGGTCCACAGAGTTCGCAGGGGATCTGGACGGGGCAAGTGTCATTCGTCAGGCGGTGATGCTGCCGAGGCTTCAAGAGGTCTTCCGGAGGGAACTGCAGATTCTCTCGGGCGAGAACGTGGTCTACGTGCAGTCCCGACTGACCAGTCTTCTGGATTTCGACCGTCCCGTGAACTGGGCGGAGCACGCGACGATCGGGTCTCCGTTCCTGGAACGGGACGTTACCGTGGTGGACATCTCGCCGAACCGCGCACTCACGAGATCACGGGAGGGGGCATCGCGAGCGGGTCTGGCGCACAGACTGGCTAGCGGTGCGGAGTTCGAGTGGCCGATGGCGCCCCTGCGGTCGGGTGGCCTAGTGGACCTGAGAGCGGCCCCTACCGAATCGCATTCCCTGGACCACACTGCACACCGGATGGACCCGGATGCGGAGTGGGCCTTTGTCACGGCGCTCCACCCGCCGAAACGGTTGTTGCTCGGCTACCTCTTTCGCCCCAGCGAGTATCCCTGGCTGCAGACCTGGGAGTCATATCCACGGGACCGGTTGATGGCGCGGGGTCTCGAGTTCGGGACACAGGCCTTTGACCAACCCCGGCGCGAAGTCGTGACCCAAGGGAAGCTCTTCGAAACCCCGCTATACCGCTGGTTACCCGCACGTGTGACCATCAAGGCGTCATACATCCTGTTCTGGACGAGGACTCCGGGAGATTTCGCTGGGGTGGACGAGGTGACATGGGAGAACGGTATTCTGCGAATCCGGGACAGCCGATCGGGACAGTCCATTGATCTGGCTGCTGGGGGGAGCCTATAGCAATCGGACTGGCCAAAGGACGGATGCAGGGCACGTCGAATGATCGAGTATCGTTGCAAGGCATGCGGAGCGCGGTTGCTGGTGCGGGTTCCGTTCAAGGGGCGGCTTGTCTGGACCATCGACGCGTCGAACCCGGATTTCAGTACCCGATTTCCTGAACCACGAGGCGACTACGGTACCGCGAAGGTTGTCTGCTCTGCGGACCCTCTCCATACCACCGGGTTCCATCTCATCGACGGCAGTGTCGAGAAGAACTTGGCCTCCGGGGTCTGGGACTGAGGTAGTACCGGGTGCCCGCAGCAGCCCGACCCTGACCTGCGACGAGCCTGCCGACCGGAACGCTGTCGGACCGGGATCATCCGAGAGTCGCAATCCACGACCGGAGGGGTGGGTCCGGAATGAGAACAAGCGCATAGCAGATCATAGTTGGGCCGTAGCCTAGTTCCGCGCGCTGTGCCCGTCAGCACAGCCCATTCCACAGCCTTGTGACGGCTGTATGGGTTTCTTCCGAAATTCCTGTTTAGTGCGAGGTATGTGTCTGGCAGGCGCATCTCCGGTTGGCGGTAGATCTCTACCATGGCAGTTTCTCCTATACGTCAAGCTACCCTCGACACTCACGCCCATATCCGGCATCGCACTAGCCGGTGCAACTGACAATACCTATTATGAAACACTACACTCAAGCGAACCGCCGCAAAGTCCTCTAGCTCGACTCCTCAATGATGCAGATGCTTGCGCGCTGTGATTCAAGCTTTCTCGTGATGCGCGCAATAACCGACGCGCGGCCATTCTCAGTACTCAATACACACTCTCGAACCCGAATGACTGACCAGCCTAGTGCCCGAAGTTGCCGCGAGACCTTCCGGTCCCTCCGCTGATTAGTCTCGATCTTTACCTTCCAAAATTCAACGTTCGACTTAGGCGGTCGGTAACAGCGATGACAACCGTGCCAAAAGCAGCCATCTACAAATAATGCAACCTTCAGTTCTGGCCAAGCAAAGTCCGGCTTACCGACCAGCGCCACATGTCGCTGCCATCCCGAGACTTCCGATCCCTTCAGCAGCTCTTCAATAACGACTTCTGTGGACCGGTTGCCTCTAGAACGCACCGATGCCATGATCTCCGATCTTCGAGCCCTTGAAACTGTATCCGCCACCGCTAGAGTAACCTAACCTTGACATCAACCGAATCCAAACTCCGCTCCAGCAGATCACGATCTGCCATTGAAAGTCTCTTTCCACCAGTCATGAGCACCAAGAGATTAACCCTTCTCGACCCCCTGCTGAATATTGATGAATCTCTGTTCTTTGCCCAAAATTCGAGCAACCGTCGAAGTGCTGTTTCCCATTTTGTAACTGTACCACAACTAACCACAACTATTGCATCACTACCGCAATACAAGGTCACGTGCCTCGATGCGTTCTCATCAATCCTCGTGACATCCCTGCCCAAAACCTCTGCCACGGTTGGGCTTAGGTCCGCCGGTGGTTTCATCTTTTCTTTCACATAACCATTGATCAGCGCATCTTTAATATAAGTCTTTACGCCTTCCTTGCCGGCGAACTCCGCGATGCGACCTCCGACTTTGGGATCCCTTGCGAGCTGATCCATAAGCCTTCCATTTTCGGTCCTTGATTGGGCCACGTAGTTTGCCGAATCTAAACGTTTGAACACCAGCTCACGAATTTCCGCTCGCACCGCAGAAGGCAATCTGACACTCATTGAACAAAATCCGGAAACGCTAGTACAGGAGAATCGTTCTCGCCGCCCAGCTCGGCAACATCCTCAATCCACTCGTCAATAAATGCTCCTGCTCTCTCGTCATCAAAACGAACAAATCCGTTCTCCAAATAAACCGCTTCAGACGCCAAGGCCCCGGATCGGACCTTGCCATCCATATTTAGAACATCAGCAATACGTCGAATATCTGACACCAAGTCAAGAACAATCACTTTCCTCTTTTTCTCGGACAATCGCAAACCACGGCCAAGTTGCTGCACAAAAATACGCCTTGAATGTGTCGCTCGTAAGAACACCAAGAGGTTAACATCGGGCACATCAACACCTTCATTCAAAAGATCTACTGCAAGTATTACCTTCAAGCGATTCGTAGCAAACTCCATTAGATATTTCTGCCTAAGAACGCGATCACACCCCGATATGTTCTTGGCCGTCAATCCTCTTGCGTTCAGAAGCCTTGCGATGTAATCTGCATGACGTATCGACGGCGAGAAAATAATAACCTTTGGGCATTCAAGTTCTGCCATGACATCAGCAATCTTACCAATCGCTGCCTCATCCCTTTGTGGCACAAATAAAGCTTTGTTCAAATCTCGGACACTGAGTCGCTGCTTTGACAACTTTGGGATCGAATCCCATTGAATATTGTCGCAGAGAATCCTGTAGTCCACCTGCGCAAGGTAACCTGACGCCATGCCATCCACTAGCGACATCCTCGAAATGGGGCTTCCGAATACTCGATCAATCACGTCTCCATCACCTCGCCACGGAGTAGCAGTCATTCCCAATAGGAATCTCGGCTTCAGGTGACATATGCAGGCAAAAAATCCACTCGCGAGTGCGTGATGTGCCTCATCAATTATCACAAGATCATATTCTTGACTCTTTACACTCGACAAATAGCCGAGCAGTGTTTGATATAACCCAAAAGTTACTCCTACTTGCAAAAGCTTCGGAGCAGTACCATCAAAAAAGACCGACGTTTCCTCTGATGAATTTAGATGCTTCCAGAATGCGGATTCCAACTGAAGGGTCAGAGCCTGAGTGTGGCACAATACTAGAACTCTGCGCAAGCCAATATCGAGTAGTCTCCTCGTGAACTCAGCCGCCACTACGGTCTTACCGAGACCCGTAGCCATTGCGAAACAGGCTCGACGTTGGCCGTCGTTAAATCGAGCAGTTAGACGATCCACGACAATCTGTTGATATGGTCGTAACTGATTGCGACCGTGGTGAGTAGCTGGCCACTTATGCAGTAGCCCTTTCAGAAACTGCCCGTTCCAAAGCCGAACATCGTATCCTGCACGCTGAAGTTCATTACGCCGGGCGAATCCTGACTTCGTGAACTCTCCGTTGGTTGCGACTACTGCGACTCGAGCCTCATAAGTGGAGAGCGCGACGATAACTTGGTCGATCGCAGATCTACCTATGTAATTTCCACCAGTCACCGCCTTTACTTGGACGACCCAAAGGCAACCCTCCCGAACGGCCACAACGTCAGCCCCCATATCCCCCTTAGAGCCAACAACTGCGACATCGTGCCATCCACAATGGGACATCAATCGCGCAACACTCCTCTCTAGACGGCGCCAGTCCGTGCCCTTTAGCAGTTCCTCACTAAGGAAACTCATTCGACTAGCATTCTTTCAAGGAAACAAAGACTGTACGAGGCTCGGCCCAGTTCATCTTTAGACGGATTTGCCATACCACCGCTCGTGAGGGCGACTGCGTCTTCTAGATTCGAAAGTAGCTTCTTCTTTGCTTCGCCTCTCGCTCGCTTCACGGCATTTTCGTCCTCGAATGATATACTGTTAAACGGAACTCGGAATAACCTATTGTCCAGTAAATCTTCTGGGAACTGCTCCACAATTCTCGCTAGTGTACGCGACGGAACGTGTTCCAAAACCCCGATAGCTCCATGCTCTTTTCGCTGAAAAGGCTCAACTAATTCGGGATCATTAAATAGCAAACTACTGATAGTCGCTTCTACTTCTCCACTAGACTCGTGAACGAAAGAAAGTACCTCTACTGCGCGGGCAGAGAGATGCTCTATGACCCCGGCTCGGATATCGTCTACGAGTCGCTCAGCACGCTCTTGTAGAGTAAGTCGCTCAATCTTAGAGTCTGAGAATCGCTCAAGATAAATTCCCTGAAAGACTTCTGCTATATCCACTATTGTATCCCTTGTCTTCAAACTTTCTGCGACATAGAGAGTCAATATATCCCGCTCAGACAATGGAAAATCTCTTAGAAGTTCATGCCGCGGATCATAAAAAAAGTCACATTCGTTCGCAGCCTGAAAGAAACGAGTCGCTAGACATTTCCCATTACGTAGAATTTGGCCATCTGGGCCCAGTTCATGAACACGAACCTTCAAGGGAGATGTGTTTTGGTATTTGTAGTCTCCGCTAAGCGAAGCGACTTCTCGACTTCTTTGAATCAATTCAGTTAGGGTAGAGTCGTCATTACTACTAGGTCGGATTCTCTGTTGTGCATGTTGTTCAGTTGTCGCGGAGGATGGCCCGTACGTGTCTGGATTGTCGCTCGGCTGTGCTCCTGTGTCAACATCCATAGCAGATCCTGCGCCACCATCAGCGTTGGAACGGTCGATCTCTACAGCTGCCTGCCACCATCTGTCGTCTGGGGTATACTGCTTGTCGCCCTTATAGAAATGTACTAGCCATTCTTTCGCTGTGGCAGACTGTATGGCAAGATTTTTTGTACCAGGATCGAGACGCCGATATGCGTTTACCAACTGCGCGAGTGGAGCAGATGTCTCTGGGTAACCAAGGTTCTTTCTTCTCTTTGGCAACATTGGCCCGTCTCCTCGAATTGCGAGCACTGTTTCATTCCAAACGGCTTCGGTCCTATCAAAATCGTTTTTTTGGTATGTTGGAATAAGGTAGTCAACATGTAGCTCGCCGACAATACGGCCACCTTGTGTGGAGCCAAGCTCTACTGGATACTCTAGAATGGACTCGCCGTTTAGCGGATTATACCACGAGAATAAGTCCTTGTTCTTGATCAGTATCTTTCTACCGTTACGAACAAAATCGAGACCGAAGCTATTTGGATCAGCATAGCGCTGTATTCCGATCCAACCGTGAAGACGTCGGCTCCTTTCGACGATGCCCTGAGGTAGCGGCTCCCCTAATTCTAACCGTGCCCTGTATTTCGCTTCGAGAGATCCTGGCAAGTATTGGTTTCTATCTAGGTCAAATAGTGAGGGGTCGAATTCGTGCTCAATTTGGACTCGGGCGAGCGTTTTCTTTGTTCGACGAGTCACATATCTTTTTTCCGACCAGACACAATATGGTCTAGGCTTCAGTGCTTTGCCATTAATATAGACGGATATCTTTCCATCTCGGAGAATCGGTGAGTATACATCTTCAAGCGTTCTCTTCAAGGCACCGGCATTGTCTCGGAGGCGACGATATATGCCTTCTTTTAACCGCAAAACTTGAACCTTTGTGCCGTTTGTTTCATATTCATACCGGCTTTTATGAATTACAGATGCAACGAATTCTTGTTTTTTGCTGAGAGTGTCAAAATCAATCTCTACGCCGGTCCAGCGGTCGTCTTTAGTTCGCATGGAAAGGAAACGTGTGGTCTCACCCAGTCTTGCAGTAGCTATATTAAATCCCATTCCGAACAGGCCTAAGTTGTTCATAGGGTCGTTACTGCTATAACCAGCCGTTACGGCCGCCGTGATAGCGTCGAGGTCCATCCCAACGCCGTTATCTATCACTTCGAGTGTTCTGTCGGCTGATGCCACGTTATCCTCGGACCAAAGAATGTCGATTCGAGGTTTATCAATTGCACGTCCTTGACGCTCGGCACTGGCGAATGCGTCAAGAGAATTATCCAAGAGCTCGGCAATACATTGCCACGGGTGGAATGGAATCTCGCCGAGCACCCGGAGAATTCTAGGATCTGGGGTGATGTCAATTGTCGTCTGGAAAGACACGTTTTCCTCCATCATGTTAGGTTGCGTGGTGATTTATTAAGAAGTCCGAAATTGAAGATGCGACCTTGTGTGCTAGAACTGGTGGTACGGCATTTCCGATCTGCATTATGTTAGTCGTTGTGGAATGCGGGAAAAGAAAATCATCAGGGAATGACTGTAGCCGTGCGCACTCTCGAACTGTCAGACGCCGATTGAGCGCATAGTGGAATTGCACACGCGACTTTGCGTTCGCTCGGACAGTGTATGCCGGGAGGCCGCGTTTACTGGTTTCGTCTCCTTGACCATTACCATTCTTAGCTCTGCTTGCGAGAAAGTACTGGCTTTGGTTCGGTATTGTTTCGTCCTGCACTTGGACTAGATCAGCTATGGCCCAATCAATGGATCTGTACAGTTCGATTTGATATTCTACCTCTGGAGATACTGGTTGCTCCGGAATATCATCTCTGACACCCACCAAAAATATACGCGTTCGTTTTTGGGGAATGCCAAAATCTGGAGCGAATAGATCCCATTTGTGTATTCGATATCCTGCCCCTTGCATGTCGTTTACTATTCGTTTAAGTACCTTTCCGGAATCAATACGTGCTAAATGTGGAACGTTTTCCGCAACCATCACAATGGGACGATGATAAGTCATGTAGTCTACCATTGCTTGGTATAGTCTGCCTCGAGCCGTAGAAAGACCATGTTTCGGGCCACATGACGAAAAGTCCTGACAAGGAAAGCCTCCTATCAATACATCTGCAGGTGGAATCTCTGCCGCTGGAACCTTGGTCAGATCAACTAAGCAGATGTTGCTTGAAATGTTTCGCTTGTAGGTCTCGACGCATTTGCTGTCGTTATCATATGCATGAACGATTCTGAATGGTTGTGTTGGGAACTTATCTTTCTTGAACTCGAAGCCTCCACTAAACCCCAAGTCCATTCCTCCACAACCTGCAAAATAGGAGACGACAGCGAATGCAATCGATGAGTTTCCGTCTGGAGGCTGTCGCCGGGCGTCAGTATGTGGAAGATGATTCATTTGTCTGTTGACGTTTCCCCGTCGTGCCGATGAGTTCTAAGTGCTTGTCGTATTTGGCTTGAGTATATCACGCCGCGCAGATGGATAGGTGAACTGTGTGTTTGAATTCGTTTGGCGGGCTGTGCTGGAGCCATACACGCTGGGCACAGATTGTAGCATATGTAGTCTACTCCAACGAGCCGGAGCTCCACCTGGACTTCTCGCGGGCGTTTCCGGAGGGTGGCCCGAATGGGGCCGTGCGGGTGGAGTAGTTCATTCGCAACGGCAGAGTGCTGCGCGGGTCCTCTTGTTTGTGACTGCATGGAGTAGACCGGTATCCTGTGCGCTGCTAGGGCAGCAGGGAGTGTGGATGTGCCCGCTGGCCACGTCAAAGCGGTGCTCAGGGTGAGATCCTGTAACGACATAGTGGAGTTGTCTTATATCAGTGATTCGAGATGACTTGCGGATTGTAAGATTCTTCGGTAAGCGAACTGGGGCTGAGGCTGCGATCGACGGAACACTAGTCGCCCGATGTCATCGCGACCGCAGTGTCCTTGCGGAACCGGATCACGGCCTCCACGACCAGCCAGACGCTGAGCACGAAGATCGAGCCGGCAACGCCCAGCAGCAGTAACTGACCGCCGGCAAGGTACTTGCGAATGTCAAGCACCATCGCCAAGATCGTGACCGTCATCATGAACGCCATCGGAAGGAACGTGTACAGGTAGTTGCGGCCCGTCTGTCGCAGGTAGATGGTAACCGCTAGAAGGGTGAGTGCACCGAGAACTTGGTTCGTGCTTCCGAACAGGCTCCAGAGGCCGAGCCCGACGGGCTGTCCCTCGATTTCGTAGAACGCGAAGAAGCCGATCAGTGCCACCGCGAGGGAGGCCGCGACGTAGCGCTGCCCGAAAATCGGAGCGTTGATCGAATGCGCAATTTCCTCGATGTTGTAGCGGAGAAGCCGGGTTCCCGAATCCAGGGATGTCAGAGCAAACGAGACCGCCACCAGGGCGATGAAGGCTTGCGCCAGTTCCATCGGTATACCCAGCGAAGCCAGGAACGTGGCCGTACCGTCGATGAACGCCTTCATCTTCTCCGCCAGGCCGCTCGCGGCACCCCAGGTGGCGTAATGCTCCGACCAAGTCTCTGGCGAGCGGAAACCCGCCGTGCAGGCCAGCACGGCCAGCAGTCCCAGCATCGACTCTCCCACCATCCCGCCGTATCCGATGGGCACGGCGTCGGTTTCCTTGTCGATCTGCTTGGAAGTCGTGCCGGATGAGACCAACCCATGAAAACCCGAGATCGCTCCGCAGGCGATCACGATGAACACGAACGGGAAGATCGGGGGGGCCCCTGTCGGGTGGGTGTCCAGTGCGGGTGCCGCGAACTGCGGGCTCAGCACGAACAGGCCCACGTACGATGCCCCGAGTCCCAGATAAAGCAGCCACGAGTTGAGGTAGTCCCGCGGCTGCAGTAGCGACCAGACGGGAAGGATCGAAGCGGCGAACGCATAGACCAGCAGAATGAGGATCCAGGAGTCGCTGGCCAGGTCCGGGCGGCCGATGTTCAGGCCGATTCCGATGCATGCCAGCATGAGCCCGAACCCCACCACCGTGAGCCGAACGACCGAAACACCCCGTTTGTAGACCAGCCAGCCGATGACCATGGCGATTCCGATCAGCGCGAATGTCGGAAACACGGATTCCGGATAGAATTCCGTCGTGAACAGCCCGGCGACGGTCCGTACGAAGACACCCATGACGAGGCAGATGAGGAAGAGGATGATCAACAGGAAAATCCCCTTCGCCCGGCGGCCGATCAGGTCCTCCGCGATCTTGCCGATGCTCATCCCGCGATGGCGCATCGAGACCACCAGCGCACTGAAGTCATGGACCGCCCCGATGAAGAGCGTTCCGAGCACGACCCAGAGCATCCCTGGCAGCCACCCCCAGATCACGGCGATGGCCGGACCGAGCATCGGTGCGAGGCCGGCAATCGAGGCGTAGTGATGTCCGAACAGAACCATCCGTTGGCACGGCACGTAGTCAACGCCATCCTGCAGGGCGTGCGCCGGTGTGGTCGCGGCGGGGTCGAGTTGGAAGATCCGCGTGCCCAGGTGACGGGCGTAGAAGCGGTAGACAACTGCGTAGGCTATGAAGCAGCAGACCGCTGCCAGGACAGGTTGCATTGGAGAGCCGGCCTCCTCGAAGAGTCAGTCTGTATGAGACCGTCCCACCCCTCGGACCGGACATCCGGCGAACGGTGACGGCGGTTCGCAGGTGAATTCTCTCACATCTCCACGGTGGCGATCGATGCGCCCGGCAGGACCTGACGATCCGGGAATGCCGGCAATCCGTGCATCAACGCTTCGCGGCCCCTTCGCGTCTAGTTACAAGGAGACGGACTCACCGTAGAATGAAGGGGAGGAGGGCTGTATGAACCGACGCAGAAACCGTGGATTCTCGCTGATCGAGCTCCTGATCGTCATCGCCATCATCCTGATCATCAGTGCCATTGCGATTCCCAGAGTAACCAGCACGAAGCGCATGGCGAACGAGTTGGCCGCAATCCGGTCGTGCCAGGCCATCAACACCGCGCAGATCCAGTATTTCGCACAGTTCGGTCGGTACGCATCGACCTTCAACGAACTCGGTCCAGCCCCTGGCGATGCCGGCCCGTCGCCGGATGCCTCGGACCTGCTGGACGAGAACCTGGTCGATGGACTGCACCTCGGCTACGCCTTTTCGATGATCGGAACACCGGCCGGATATTCCGTCAATGCTGATCCGCAGTCGCCCGACTCCGGTAGCAGGACCTTTTTCACGGATCACAGTACGACCGTCCGCTTCCGGTACGGCACGGAACCGGCCACGGAGACCGATCCTCCGATCGAGTGACGGGCTGGACACTTCATCCTTCGCGGACCAGTGCCCGACCCCGTCCTCCGGCCGGGCGAAGTAGAGACGCACGGCCCGCCCGTTGATCTCCCAGGACAGCGCTTCGACGGAATGCCGACGTATTTGGTGACGGGAGCGGCGGGCTTCGTCGGACACTGGGTCGCAAGACGATTGCTCGACGACGGGGCAGGCGTCGTCGGCATCGACAACCTGAACGATTACTACGATCCGCGGATCAAGCGGTGGCGACTGGAGCAGTTGGGGGACAGGGCCGGTTTTCGGTTCACTCAGGCCGATGTGACGGACAGGGATGCGCTGGCACGCGTGGCTGCGACGGACCGCTACGACGCCGTATTTCACCTCGCAGCCCGCGCCGGAGCGCCGCAGAGCGTCAGCGAGCCAGACCGGTACATCGCTACGAATACCCTCGGAACCCAGAATGTGCTGGATCTGTGTACGGCTACCGACATACCGAAACTGGTCATGGCCTCGACCTCCGGTGTCTACGGCAGCGGAAACCCCCTGCCCTTGAGCGAAGAGAGCGATACAGGGAGGCCCAGATCCCCCTACGCCGCGTCCAAGAAGGCCGCCGAATTGCTCGCCCACGCCCACCACCATGTCCACGGACTTGACGTCACCGTCCTGCGCTATTTCACGGTGTATGGTCCCGCGGGCCGCCCTGACATGAGTCTCTTCCGGTTTGTCCGGTGGATTCGGGAAGGAGTCCCGATCACGCTTCACGGCGACGGGTCCCAGTCCCGCGATTTCACGTTCGTTGGGGATGTGGCGCGCGGAACGGTCCAGGCAGTGTCCACGCTCGGGTTCGAGATCATCAATCTCGGTTCCGGTGCCCCGGTCGAACTGAGGGAGGCGCTGCGGATCATCGAGGAGTGCTTGGGGCGCAAGGCGAGGATTCGCCGTTTCCCGGTCCATCGGGTCGATGTCGCAGCCACATGGGCCGACAACAGCAAGGCCCGGCGGGTGCTTGCATGGCAACCGGCCACAACTATTCAGAACGGGATCGAGAATACCGTGCGATGGTACGTGGACAATCGGAAGTGGGCACAGCAGTTGGTGCTTCCGTAGCAGGCCGGAGAGCGTCACCGACCGCCCGCGCCCGCGGACATCCCTCCAATGGCCACTGCGCATGGAACGACCGAGAGTCGTTCATGACTGCATCTCCGGCCTGTCCGGGACTGATAGACTGAGCATTCAGGGTGTCACTGGGAACGGGCCGGGACTGCTCCCTGCAAGTTCCTTGAGCAGACTTGTGATTAGGCGTAGCGCGGGTCACAAACCACTTTCGGCGCTGGTTGCGATCCAAATCTTGGCGCTTCTGCCGGGGAACATCCGCGGCCAGGACAGCGCTTGGACGGATACGATCGAATCGGCCAGGCAGGCCGTGGCGTCGAGGCAGTTCGAGCAGGCAGAGCGCATCCTCCGCCAGGCAAGAAATGAGTCGCGGAGCTTCCCCTCGGACGACCCGCGACGGGTCGTTCCCCTGATGGAACTGGCGAAGCTGCACCTCCATCAGGGTGACTACACCCTGCCGGAACAGCTCTATCGTGAGGCGGACCCGATCGCTCGGCACGCCTGGGGTGCCGAGAGTGCGGAATACGCATCTCTGCTCAACGATGTGGGGCGCTACTACCATCTCCGAGTCCGCCTCGCTGACGCCGAGCGGTTCTACAGGCTGGCTTTCGGCATTCGAACACGGATTCTGGGACGCGAGCACCCCGATGTCGCGGGCAGCCTCAACAACCTGGCAGTTCTGTACGAGAATCAGGTCCTGTATGCGAAGGCCGAGAACTACTACCGCACTGCCCTTTCGATCCGCGAGAAGACACTCGGACCGGACCACTTGGACACGATCATCTCCATGGAACACCTCTCGCGGCTGTTGCACAAGCTCTCGCGCCCGGATGATGCGGCACCGCTCGAGCAACGGACCCGGGGCTTCCGCCAGGCACAGACAACCGTGGCAGGTGCGGCCGTGAACATCGGAACACTGGCTTCGGGGAACTCGGTGCAGCCGCCAGTCCTGTTGGAGCGTTCCGAGCCGGAGTATACGGACGAGGCCAGGATCGCCAACCACGAAGGCAGCGTGCTGCTGCGGGTTGACGTGGACACCGACGGCCATGCACGGAACATCACCGTACTGCGACATCTGGGTCTGGGCCTCGACGAGAAGGCGATCGAAGCCGTGCGGCAGTGGCGCTTCCGACCGGCGCGGCTGCAGGGCGAAAAGGTTGCTACGCAAGTCCGTTTGGAAATCGCCTTCCGCCTGATGTAGGGATCTCGGCTCTGGAGTCGAGTCCTGCCCGTGGACCGCATGCCTTGTGCGTCGGCAGGGGTGTTGCGAGGGCTTCTAAGCGCCGGAAACATAAAGTCACCGGACTGACACCTTTACCCTGTCCGGCGTCCCTTTCTGGTCCAGCGGCACCCCCCGATCCATGCGTCGATCGAGGGAACGGACGATCGGACCGCGGTCGAACTCCCGTGAATCAGGGCGACACAAGTCGGCGGCGAGACGAAAGAGACGATACGAGCGCGGTTCCGGGGAAGGAAACCGCGCCCGCAGGATCAGATTGTGGAGAAACAGAATGGCCCTCCCGCCACAGAGGCGGAAGGGCCTGACTGGGCAGTGCGCGTCTCCGTTACGCCGTCACTGCCCGGAGTTACGTGGTTAGGCTACTGGACGTCGTAATCGAACTCGTCGCCGAAGAACGTCCACTCCTCAAGCCAGTTCTCGCCGTTGCAGAAGGCGCCGATGCACTGGGCCGACGTATCGAACCCGTCGCCAGGCGGCACGGCTGCGTTGTAGAAGACCGATGCTGTCGACCCTGCCATCGGGCGGGGGTCGGGGTTGGCCTCGTAGCGAACGTTGACCAGCTTCGGATCCATGTCCATGTAGTCGATATGCGCGGCCACACCTTCGCCCTTGATCTGGGCATCGCCCATCTGGGCGCCGTTGCCGGTAATGATCGAGTTCATGATGCTGGACTCACCGTTCATGAAGAACTCCGACGAGTTGTCGCGGACATCCAGGGCGTCGCCACCGAACCCCATCAGGATGACATTGCGGGCGTTGATCTGCGTTCCGACCCGGACCCGCATGCCGTCACCACTGTGGCGAGAGTATATGTCGCCGAACAGTCCCCCGATCAGCGTCGCGTTGTACACCGTCGGAGCCGACCGTGGCAGGCCGTTGTAGCCGAGATTGTCGTTGTCGGCCTCGATGCCGTTGTCGCTGAGGGGATCCTGTTGGATGAACAGATACTGCGCCTTGCCGCGCCAGCCGAAAGCCCAGTCCAGGGAGTCGTCCTTCGAACCGCTGGAAACGCAGTACATGCAGTCAGCTGTCCCCCCGAAGAACTCGATGCCGTCGTCCTCGCCCTCGTGGGCCTGAATGTGGTCGATCACCGTGCCGGATCCGACACCGTGGAAACCGAACGCATTGGGCTGCGTCTCGGGGTTGAAGTCCACGCCGGCGAACTCGACGCGGACGTAGCGCAGCGCGCCACTCGAATCCTCGTCGTTCATTCCGCCGTATCGCGGCCGGGTTTCCGGAATCACGCCTTCGGCCAGTCCCGTGCCTCGCGTCATCGAGGCGTCGCCCAGCACGATGATGCCGGCCCAGCAGCCCGACTCGCGCAACCCTACGTCGGCGTCACAGGTCATGACGATCGGCATGCTGCGGGTTCCTTCCGCCATGATTTTGCCGCCCTTCTCGATGACGAGCACGGCGTTCTGTCCTCTTGCCAGAATCAGCGTGCCGGGCTCGATCGTCAGGGTTGCGCCGGGGTTGACGAAGACCTGGTGCCGGATCTTGTAGATCGTGTCGTTGGTCCAGGTCGTGTCGGTAGAGATCTCGGTGTCGGTTCCGTCTTCACCCAGCACCATCGTGGCTAGCCCGCTGACGACGAACTTCGCATAGGCCTTCTTGACGACCTGCGTCAGGTCAGGACTGCGAACTTCCACCACGAAGTGCCACAGGCCCGGAGGCGGGACACCTCCCGACCAGATCATCCTCTGGTCGATCTCCTCGATCATCGACGCCGTCCAGGCACCCTCGCCCATTCCCGCTGCATTGATGACGTTCTCGTGCATCCCGGAGGAAGCGACTCTCGCGTCGATGTAACGCCGCTTGCCGGTCTCGATGTTCTCGCGATAGACGAACGTCACGTACTCGTGCATGTCCCCCATCGGGTCGGTGGTGAGGTACACGGACATCTGTTCGCCCGTCGTGTATCCCAGCTTGTTGGTCCACACTGCCACCTTCGCGGGCGAAGGCGCCAGAATGCTCACCATTTCCATTTCGCCGTCGTCTTGTGCAACCACGGCCAGCGGCGCCGCACACAGCACCGTCAGCATCATGAACGGATTCAGAATGCGTCTCATTGACTCAGAGTCCTCCTGGTGATCAATCGTTCGGCCGACTCGTGTCTTGCCGTTCCGGCCGAGTCTGCCATCCTTGCAATGCCTCGTCTGCCCCATCGGGCTGTTCCGCTCCTGCGGCGCCCGAAATAGCAGCTCTCCGTACTTCCATGGCCGGGGGAGAGAGAGGTCCAAACCCGGCCTGATCCTAGGCTAGATAGGCTGTGTTACTGGCATGCAACAGGCCCGTTAAGGGCTGGTGAAGAAGCTGGGCACGGTGTTGTCCACTGCCGAGCGGACACGGGGCGTCGCTGTCTGACAATAGAAACATGGACCCCGAAACCGATGCGCCGCGCCGACTGCTTGAGCGTGGCGACCATGAACTCCATGCCGCCTTGCTGGGCGAGGAAAAGCGCCAGGCGGAAGGCATCGAACTGATCCCTTCCGAAAACTACACCTATCCGGAAGTGCTGACACTGCTCGGCTCCGTGTTCACCAACAAGTACGCCGAGGGGTATCCTGGGCGCCGCTACTACGGCGGGCAGGAATACACCGACGTGATCGAGCGGTTGGCCCGGTCCAGGGCGAAGGAACTGTTCCGTTGCGAGCACGCGAACGTGCAGCCGCTGTCGGGAGCGCCGATGAACGCTGCGGTCTACCTCGCCATGCTGGAGCCGGGGGACACGGTCATGGGCATGGACCTGTCCCACGGGGGGCACCTGACCCATGGTGCGCCCGTTTCGCACATGGGCCGTCTGTTCCGCTGGATTCGGTACAAGACCGACCCGTCGAACGAGGGCCACATCGATTTCGACGCGCTCCGCGATGCAGCATTGGAGTACCGTCCGAAGATGATCGTCTGCGGGTATTCCTCCTATCCTCGGGACTACGACTACCGGCCGTTCAAGAGCATCGCCGACGAGATCAATGCGCTGACCCTTGCGGATGTCTCCCATATCGGTGGGCTGATCGCTGGAGGAGTTCTGTCGAATCCGTGCGATGCGGGCTTCGATTTCGTGACGACCACGACGCACAAGTCCCTGCGAGGGCCTCGGGGCGGAATGATCCTGTGCCGGAAGAAGTACCGCAAGGCCATCGATCAGTCGGTGTTCCCCGGTCTGCAGGGAGGCCCGCACATGAACCAGGTTGCGGCCACGGCGGCTGCACTTGGCAAGGCGCTCCAACCCGAATTCCGGGACTACTGCCGCCAGGTCGTTGCGAACGCCCAGGCACTGGCAGGTACATTGGTTGCCGGCGGGGCCTCTCTCGTGACCGGCGGGACGGCGAACCACATGATGGTCATGGACTGCATTCAGACCTTCGGGATCAACGGGCGCGAAGCAGAGGAAACGCTGGACGAGATCGGGATCACCTGCAACAAGCAGGTGATCCCCGACGATCCGAACCCACCGTTGCGTCCGAGCGGCATCCGGCTCGGGACGCCTGCCGCCACGACACGGGGAATGCGGGAGTCCGCCATGCACACGCTGGGCGACTGCCTGCTCGAGGCGCTCCGCCGGCGCAACGAGCCGGATATCCTGATGCGACTCAAGGGCACCGTCCTCGAGCTCTGCGAGGCCCACCCCGTGCCCGGGGTTCCGGGATGAGTGTCCTGGTTCCGCTGTCGGTCCTCACGGCTGACGCGGCTCGCACAGAGGCCCATCTCCCTTACGCCCACCCGCACTGAGTTCGCCATGATAACCGCCCGAACAGGCGCTGCCGACCCGCCACGCTGGGCATGGATCGCCCCGATCGGCACGGTGTTTCTCTCGAGCATGTGCATCATGGTGATCGAGCTCGTTGCGGGCCGGCTGATCGCGAGGCATGTCGGCAGTTCCCTCTACACATGGACATCCGTCATCGGGATCGTCCTCGCCGGAATCGCGGCAGGGAACTACATCGGCGGGCGCTTGGCAGACCGGTTTCCTTCCAGGGAGGCACTGTCCGCGATCTTCCTGATGGCGTCCGCCAACAGCTTGCTCATACCGCTTCTCAATCAACGCGTGGGCCAGCTCGAGACCCTCCGCGACCTGGACTGGCCGGTCCGGATCGCCCTGCATGTCTTGCTGGTCTTCTTCCCGCCTTCGTGCCTGTTGGGGATGATCAGTCCCGTCGCGGCCAAGATGGCGATCGTTGTCGGACACCAACTGGGGCGGACCATCGGCAGTGTCTACTCATGGGGTGCCATCGGCAGTATCCTCGGGACTTTCCTGACGGGCTACGTTCTGATCGCCAAGATGGGCACGACGGCCGTGCTGCTGACGGTCTCGGCCGTCCTGCTGGCGATGTCCCTCGTGTACGGTACTGCCAGTCTGCTGCCCTACCTGTGGACAGGCGTTCTGCTGGCGGTCATGATCGCGGCATGGGCTCCGCACCCGGCAGCCAGGACGATCGGTGAGAGGCTTGGATTCCGCACACCGGGCTCCGAGCGGGTTTTCTTCGACGACGAATCGCAATACTCCCACATCCGGGTTGAGGACGAGATCGACACGCCGGGAGTGCGCTCAATGACGCTCGACTACCTGGTCCATGCCTATGTCGACATGGACGACCCCGACAGGTTGCACTACGACTACGAGCGAATCTATGCCGGCGTGACCGAACAGGCGGTCAGGGCCTACCATCCCGACGGCGAGGTCCGGGGGCTGTTCCTGGGGGGTGGCGGGTATGTGTTCCCGCGATGGTTCGTGCGCCGGTATCCGAATGGATACGGCGAGGTCGTCGAGATCGACCCGCAGGTGACAAGGGCGGCCTTCGATGCATTCGGCCTGGAACGGGACACTCCCTTGCGGATCGTGCACCTGGATGCCCGGAACCGCGTCGACGAACTGGCCGCGCTGGCCGAGAGTCCACGCTGGGCCGGCCACTTCGACCTGGTCTACAACGACGCGTTCAACCACTACTCTCCGCCGTTCCACCTCACGACCCTGGAATACGTCAAGAAGCTTCGGACACTCATGAGCGACGATTCGGTGTTCCTGGCCAATACGATTGACATTTTCCGCTCTGGACGCTTCCTCGGCGCCATGGTCAACACCGTGGAGCAGGTCTTTCCCTACGTCTACACCTTCTGCACATCTCCAGGTGGGCCGACGGACCAGGACGAGCGGGACACGTTCGTCGTTGCCGGTTCGACACGGCTGCTCCCGGTTCAACGCCTCGACTATCTCCTCTATAGCGCGTCGCTTCTCTCGCCGAGGGACACGGCGATTCTGCGCCAGCGGTCACGGGGACTGGTCCTGACCGATGACTACGCTCCGGTCGACAATCTCCTGACTCCCGTCATCCGTCTGGTCGAGACGCGGTAGCCGTTCCGGCCTGTCCGTGGCGAATTTCCCTGGCATCGGTCTCTCCCCGCAGTTCATAGACCCGGCCCCGCCAGGAGATCCTGCGGGTCAGTCCGGCGCGCAGGAGTGCGTACAGCCAGACCCATGTCGCAAGGGGTGCCAGCCAGAAGTACGCCCAGCCGTGGCGTTCGAGCCAGGCTTCCCGGTCCGGAAACAGCAGGCTGCAGGAGTATGCCCGAGTCGCTCCCTGGGCCATGCCGGGCAGCAACAGAAGGATGAGTCCGCCTAAGCCGAGAAAGCTACCCTGCAAAGCCAGCAGCAGGCAGACAGCCTGGCCGATGCCGTACAGGAGATGGCTGGCGCAGCCACCGAGCCACATGTTGAAACCGTAGACGCGGGTGATCGTCATCTGCCGAACGGACCAGGTCAGGAATTCTCCGCCAGAGCAGGATCCCGTCGTGGCGACCATCGCTTCGGGCGCAAACCGGATCCCCAGACCGGCGGCCCGAAGGGCAGCCGTCAGCCGGAGGTCGTCGCTCACCGCGCCACGCCAGTGCTCGCGGACCCGGGCGGATTCGAAGGCATCCCGTCGCACGGCAGTGGCGCCACCCCAAGCGAAACTCCCGCCGTTGCGGTCCATGATCGTCGCGACGGAGGAATCCCAGACGCTGCGGAGGAGGGACCAGAACCCGCCCTCGTCCGGGAAATGCCATCGGTAGCCGGTAACGGCACCAAGGTCGGTTCCGACCAGCGGGGACACCAGCTTTCTCAGCCAGGAGTCGGAGACCTGCCCGTCCGAGTCGGCGAACGCGAGCACTTCGCTCTGGCGTCCTACAGCGTCAATGGCCGCCAGCAGGTTGTGGATCTTCTCACCCGTGTCCGGCGGCGGCTCGCCCGCAACCACGATGCGGCATCCCGGGCCGAGTGTCGAGCGCGCCACGAGCAGGGCGGGGTCGGTTTCGTCCGCGCAGCAGACCACCAACTCGAACCGCGGATAGTCCTGGGATGCCAGTGACGCCAGGTTCGCTGCCAGGTCCGGCTCCGCGCCCTTCACGGGCACGATCAGCGCGACCGCAGGCAGGTCGGCATCCTGCACCGCAACGGGTTCGTGGATGCGCCCCTCGACATAGTCGATATAGTCGCGCCCCCTCCGGACGGAAAGGAGGATCAGCACCGCCGAAGGCACCAGGAAGAGCCAAAACAGGGTGTACAGCAAGTGGGAGCATAGCACGGGTCTTCAATGCTCCACCCGTTCCTCCCGTCCAGTAGACGTCGAAGAGTGACAGGGAAGCAAGGCTCGTGTAGGCCAGCCAATCGATGAAGTTTGAAGACAGAGGGCGTGCAGTTGTCAAGGGCAGACTGCGGAATCGGGTCAAGGGGCCTGGGCGGGGTGATAACTGCCGGAGGTATGAAGGCATGTAGTCGATTGGAGAGTCTCGACGATTCTTGCAGGGACTGGGATATGATGAATAGGAAGAGCTAGGCCCGAAGATGCAACGCTTTCAGGGAGAGAATTCAAGCGCGTATGGAAGGTTCTTTCAGTGGTCAATAATTGAAGTTAATCCGGACGATGAGAACGTATATCGTGCTTGAAGGCGAAGCCGATGATGGTTTGTCGAGTCCGGTGGAGAACGAATCCTCAACCCAACCGCAGTATACGGCGAAGCGAAGCAGCCCAAGTGAGATTCATGTCGCTTTGATATCATTTCGATGCGGCCATACTACTATAGCCTTCTCGTGGAGTTGCCTTGCTCTCTGCTCAATCGCGGCCTCGTCCCAGACCAGCGGTCCATCTTTCACCAGACTCTTGTTCAAGAACAACACACTGTGATCAGCCAAGGATTCCCTCTTGCTGTCCCATGGAGCATTCGACAGTGTTGAGTTCAGTCGACCGTTCACGAGCGTTAGATTCCCGATCGTATGAATCATGCGATCACGGTGCTCCTCCGCTTCGTTGCTGGTGTCCGCGATTGGCCAGTTGGCTTGCCATGTTTGCGGCATAATATGCTCAATGTGCAGGTTGTCGGGTGCTTGCTGCGTTTCCGCCCGCTCAGTACGCAGTTGCTCCTCGATCCCCTTGAGCAACATTCTCAGGCGGCCCCGAGTAAGCCGATGGTAGAGCGGTTCGGTAACGAATCTCTCTCGCAGTTCCCCATCGCTTGGCCAAACTGTTGCTTGTGCGGTCGACTCCGCAAGATAGTCGATAAGCACCGTGTCCGCTTCCCTTGTAGGTGAGTCATCTAGTTTCATGATCAATCCAACGAAGAACGCCCCGTAACGTTTTACGCTGTATCCGCACACGATTCGACGGACCAGAAAGCTCTCAAGCGCCTTCAGGCAGTTCTCGAGCGTCGTCTTCGGCACCTCTTCAGACAGTAGCCAAAGTAGAAGCGGCGTGATTGCACCCACGTTCATTACGTTGCGCCTCTCCAAGAATCCTGCGATATCTGCGCGCCGTACCTCTTCAACATCGCGATAGATCTCGCCAACCTCCCTCATGTCAGTAGCGACGGCGTGAATCGTCTTTCCCGAGTGCTCGGCGTACTTCTCGAATGCTCTGAACTCGTCATACGCTTTCATTTCCATGGGATTGCGCAGAGTCAGCCAATGGTTCAGGTACAAGTCGATCCGTGGTCTTCGTTGGATCCCGCGCCCCACTGCCTGGACCCACCAATCATCGCTATCAAACGGCCATAGACGCAACTGCTCTGGCGAATCATCAATCCCATCCTCTCCCCGAACATCTAGGTCGTAGAGAATCTTGTTTTTCACCATGTCGGACTGAAGAAGCGGTGTGCCGCGGGCGTTTAGCGTCTCGAATATTACATGGGGGTTATCGGAATCGTCTAAATCAATCACGACAAGAGATAGATTCATCCTCACTGCATTTTCTAGGGCTAATGCGGCCCTGTCTCGCAGTCCGTCATTTTCTGAAGATCTGTCGATCCACTGCTCAGTCTGCCCCTTGAAGAAGTCGTGAGCTTGTACAATCCTAGACGTTGCATGCGAGATTGCTGAGAGCTCGTTACTCATGGCGTGCCGAAAGGCTGTTCTGTCTACTACCGTCGGCCATACCTTGAACGCATTGTCCGGATTTCCATCGTGGAAAGCTTCTTGGTTTATTACGAGAGCTGCAAGGCGTTTAGCCGGATCGGTGTACCCACGCTTCTCAAGAACTTCTTGGATTGCGTCGATCAGGAGTTGGAGGGTGGTGAGCCGTTGCTGACCATCGACCACAATGCGACGCTCGATCGTGCCCGCAGCAAACTGCTTCTGCTGAAGAACAACGGCACCCATGAAATGAGGTTCTGCCTTACCGTTCTCCATGATCGACTGTGCGAGATCTTCGACATCGCCCCACAAGGGTGCCCACTGCTCCTCCTGTTCCCACACATAACGCCGCTGAAATGCAGGTATCTCGTAACGGACGGGCTGAACGAAAAGGCGTTGGGGCCGCAGTAGGTGGGTTTGAATAGGCATACGTTCGATCTCCTGTATTGCCGCTGTTGTGGAAGCCAGGATGCTATAGAACGAGTATAACATCCGTTTGTCGCACAAATAGTCCTGCCAGTTGCACTAGCAAGTGCGACACCAGATATGGGGGTATGCGTCAAGGGTAGCCTATCATTTGGGGGAAGCCACCATGGCACAGACCTACCTGCCTCCGCCAGGACGATAAACGCTGCCGGAGTTCCACCGTAGGCTCCGCCGGCCGGGAAGTCGATACGATTGTCGGCAAGTGCCATCAGGACACTGGGGTCAAGGTCGTCGACCGTCTCTCCAAGTTTCTGTTGGTACAGGGACTTCCCAACAAGCCGACCGTTCAGGTCGGCGGCGCGGTCCAAGACCTGCTCGCGTCCTTCACTCCCGTTCGTGAGCACCCTTATCTTCGACAGCGGCAAGGAGTTCGCGATCCATCACGCCATTTCCCTCAACTTGCCACCGAAGTCCTCGTCGCCCGCGCCAAGGGGCCGAGATGCAAAGCAGTGCAGGTTAGATGTCGTCCAGCCATCTACGTACCATGCCTGAGTAACGTAGCAGTCTACAATGAGCCTCCGGCGCTGTTTGGCGATTGACCAGAATCGGCTCGCCCACTACATCCGCGAAGTATGCCATTGCTCGTGGAACTTGGCGTGGGTACCGCTCCCGTTCGGCGGCCAACCACTCCGTGATACGTTGGGGGACTCATGGATCTGGCTGGCAAACGCGAGGAACTGCGACGGCGCAACGCCGCAGCCGAGGCGGGTGGTGGACCCGAGCGCACCCGGCGCCAGAAGGAAGCCGGCAAGTCGTCGGTCCGGGACCGCCTGGACCTGCTGCTCGACGAGGGCTCGTTTCGGGAACTCGACCGGCTGGCAGCACACGACTGCAGTGATTTCGGGATGGCGTCCCGGAAGATTCCGGGAGACGGGTTCGTGACCGGTCACGGCAGGATCGCCGGGCGGCTCGTCTTCACGTTCGCCCACGACTTCACGGTGTTCGGCGGTTCGTTGTCCCGGCAGAATGCACAGAAGATCTGCAAGGTGATGGATCTGGCCATGAAGACGGGCGCTCCGATCATCGGCCTTAACGATTCCGGCGGGGCGAGGATTCACGAAGGTGTCGCATCGCTGGCGGGATACGCGGACATCTTCCTGCGCAACACGCTCGCCAGCGGGCTCGTCCCCCAGATCTCGGCCATCATGGGGCCGTGTGCGGGCGGTGCGGTCTACTCGCCGGCGATCACCGATTTCGTGTTCATGGTGGACGGCACGAGTCACATGTTCGTGACCGGACCGGACGTGATCCGGACCGTCACCCACGAGGAAGTCAGCAAGGAGGATCTGGGTGGGGCCCGCACGCACAACGAGACCAGTGGTGTTGCGCACTTCCTGGCAGCGGACGATACGCACTGCCTGCAGATGATCCGGGAACTGATGAGTTTCCTGCCGTCCAACAATCTCGATGATCCGCCGCTCCATCCCACGAGCGATCCCGCGAATCGCGCCGACCCCGACCTGGACGAGATCGTCCCGGCGGAACCCGACCTTCCCTACGATATCAAGCAGATCGTGACCCGCGTCGTCGATGATGGCTACTTCTTTGAGGTCCAGGAGCACTTCGCACCCAACATCGTCGTCGGATTCGCAAGGCTGGCCGGCCGTAGCGTGGGAATCGTGGCCAACCAACCGGCCGTCCTGGCCGGCTGTCTGGACATCAACGCCTCCCTGAAGGGCGCCCGGTTCGTCCGGTTCTGCGACTGCTTCAATATCCCCGTCGTGACGTTCGAGGACGTTCCGGGCTTCCTGCCGGGCAGTGACCAGGAATACGGTGGCATCATCAAGCACGGGGCGAAACTGCTGTACGCCTACTGCGAGGCCACCGTGCCGAAAGTCACCGTGATTACACGCAAGGCCTATGGCGGAGCGTACTGCGTGATGGGATCCAAGCACATCCGCACGGACCTGAACCTGGCGTACCCGACCGCGGAGATCGCCGTGATGGGACCGGAAGGCGCTGTCAACATCCTCTACCGGCGCGAACTCGCCGCCGCCGACGATCCGGAGGCGTTCCGGCAGGAGAAGGTCGAGGAATTCACCGAGCGATTCGCCAATCCGTACGGTGCGGCAGAAAAGGGCTGGATCGACGAAGTGATCGAGCCGCGGGACACACGGGAACGGCTGATCGGAGCGATCGAGATGCTCGACACCAAGAAGGAATCCTCACCCGCCAAGAAACACGGGAACATCCCGTTGTGAGGTCCGCCTCTATCCCTGCTCCAGTCCGCTGAAGAAAAAGGACCGCTCGCTTGCGGCGGTCTCGGGCGCATCGGAGCCATGGATCGCGTTCTTCTCCACGTCCCGTCCGTACAGGTTGCGAATCGTGCCCTCCTCGGCTTTCTGCGAATCGGTGGCGCCCATCGTCCTGCGCAGCGTGACAATCGCGCTTTTCCGCTCGAGCACCATCGGAACGATGGGGCCGGACGTCATGAACGAGACCAGGCTCTCGAAGAAGGGCCGTTCCCGGTGGACAGCATAGAAACTGCGAGCCTGCTCGTCGGTCAACATGAGTTTCTTCATGGCGACGATCGAGAATCCCTCGCGTTCCAGGTGGGCGATGATGTTGCCGGTATTGCCGTCGGCTACGGCATCCGGCTTGATGATGGTGAGCGTGTGTTCGGTGGGCATGGCTGCTGTTCGCCGCGGGAAGCGGCAGAATCGTTGTCGTGGAGTCTCCTCAACGGTTTACAGGATTGCGGACAGAGTGGAACCCAGTTCGGCAGGACTTGGGGCCACCGCGATGCCGGCCGCATTCATGGCGGCCTGCTTCTCCTTCGCGGTGCCCTTCCCCCCGGCGATGATCGCCCCGGCGTGTCCCATCCTGCGTCCGGGTGGGGCCGTGGCTCCCGCAATGAAGCCCGCGATCGGCTTCGTGAAGTGCGCCTTGACGTACTCGGCGGCTTCCTCCTCGGCGGTGCCGCCGATTTCCCCGATCAGGATGACTCCTGCGGTGTCCGGGTCCTCTTCGAACAGGGCGAGGATATCGATGAAGCTAGAACCGATGATGGGATCGCCACCGATGCCGATGCATGTCGACTGTCCGATCCCGAGTCCGCTCAGTTGGCCGACCGCCTCGTAGGTCAAGGTTCCGGACCGGGAAACCACCCCGACCGACCCGGGCTGATGGATGTGCCCCGGCATGATGCCGAACTTGCACTTTCCGGGAGAGATCACCCCGGGGCAGTTCGGGCCGATCAGGCGAGTTCTGCCGCCCCTGAGTGCGGCAGCAACCGGGAGCATGTCCCGGACCGGGATGCCCTCCGTGATGCAGGCGACGAGGCCGACCTCGGACTCGACAGCCTCGAGAACGGCGTCCGCCGCACCCGCTGCCGGCACGAACACCAGGGATGCGTCCGGGCGGGCTTGTTCGCATGCTTCCCGCACGGTATCGAAGACATCGAATCCGAGGGCGCTCTGCCCTCCCCGTCCGGGGTGCACGCCAGCCACGATGTTGGCACCGAAGCGCATGCACTGCTCGGCATGGAACAGGCCGGCCCGACCGAGGCCCTGCACCATCACCCGGGTGTTTTCGTGAACCAGAATGCTCATGGCTGCCGTCCTCTATGTGGCTCGCGCCACAGCCTGCCTTGCGGCTTCCTGCATGTCCGAGGCAACGATGAAATCAAGCCCCGAACCGGCCAGGATCTCGCGGCCGCGTTCGACGTTGGTCCCTTCCAGACGAAGCACCATGGGAACATCGATGGCGAGTTCACGGGCTGCGGCGACAATGCCCTCGGCGAGCACGTCGACCTTCAGGATGCCGCCGAAGATGTTGATCAGGATGGCCCGGACGTTCGGGTCCGAGAGGATGATCCGGAAGCCGTTCTTGATCTGGTCCCGATTGGCCCCTCCGCCCACATCCAGGAAATTCGCGGGCATGCCGCCGGCGAACTGGATAATGTCCATCGTGGCCATCGCCAACCCGGCCCCGTTCACCATGCAGCCGACGTTTCCGTCCAGCTTGATGTAGTTGAGACCGTGATCGATGGCGTCGGTCTCCAGCGGCTCTTCCTCGTCGAGATCCCGCAGCTTCGCAAGATCCGGGTGGCGGAACAGCGCGCTGTCGTCAATGTCCATCTTGGCGTCGAGGGCGACCGCGCCGCCGTCGCTGGTCAGCACGAACGGATTGATTTCCACTAGGGATGCGTCCGCTTCGAAGTATGCGCGGCCTAGCGCTTGCATGGCCGCGACGGAAGCCTTGAAGGCATCCCCCTCGATCCCGAGCGCGAAAGCTAGCCGCCGGGCCTGGTACGCCTGCAGGTCGGTACCGTTGATGGTCTCTCGCAGAATCGCACCCGGGTTTGCGGCCGCGACCTCCTCGATCTCCATGCCGCCCTCCGAAGATGCCATGAAGACAGGCCGGGAAAGGGCGCGGTCGAGGGTGATCCCCAGGTAGATCTCACTGGCGATCGGAAGCTGCTCCTCGATGAGGACCCCCTTGACCTTTCTTCCTTCCGGGCCGGTCTGGTGCGTTACCAGCGTCATCCCGATGATGCGGGCGGCATGCTCCGCAGCCTCGGAGGCTGTGCCGGCTAGCTTGACGCCTCCGCCCTTGCCCCGGCCACCCGCGTGGATCTGGGCCTTCACGACGACCTTACCGCCGAGTTCGTCGGCCACTTTCCGGGCTTCTTCGGGTGTCTCGGCCACGGTCCCCCGAGGCGTCGGCACGCCGTACGTTCGCAAGACCTGCTTGGCCTGAAATTCGTGGATCTTCATGCGCCGGGGCAGTGGGGTACGATCAGGAAATCGCGGAGGCTGCCCGAATCTTCACTATATCGGGGAGCCGAACGCGAATGCAATCGCATGCTGGCCGTACGGGAAGCCCTGCATCAAGCAGCCGCGGATCAGAACCTGACTGAGGAGCAGGCTACGGCGGCGATGGTGGAGATCCTGGACGGCAAGTCCACGGCAGCCCTGACCGGTGCCTTGCTGACTGCACTGCGGATGAAGGGCGAGACTGCACCGGAAGTTACCGGATTCGCCCGTGCGATGCGCATGCACGCGATACGGGTCAAGCCGACGGCTACGCCGCCGGAGCAACTCGCCGACACGTGCGGGACTGGAGGTGATGGGGGGACGACATTCAATATCTCCACGACATCGGCCATCGTCGCGGCAGGCGCGGGTTTGGCGATCGCGAAGCATGGGAACCGCTCGATCTCGAGCCGTTGCGGCTCGGCGGATGTGCTCGAAGCGCTGGGGGTCGCGGTCGGCCTTGGGGCGGAGCAGGTCGCCCAGTCGATCGACGCAACCGGGATCGGGTTTCTCTTTGCGCCCGGGCTGCATCCGGCGATGCGCCATGCCGCTCCGGTGCGCCGGGAACTCGGCATGCGCACGGCGTTCAACCTGCTGGGACCGCTGACCAACCCTGCGGATGCCGCCACCCAGGTCGTGGGCGTGTATGATCGGTCGGTCGTCCTGCTGGCTGCGGAGGCGCTCCTGCGACTAGGCTGTCGGCGAGCATTGGTCGTTCACGGTGGGGACGGAATCGACGAGATCACCCTGACGGGACCTACCTATTTCGCGCATATCCGGCAGGGTGCGATTCAGGAGGGCGTTCTCGTGCCGGCGGACTTCGGTCTGGAGGTGGCAGGCATGAACGAGACTGCCGGGGGCGACGCATCGGCCAATGCGGCAGTGATTCGCGATGTGCTCGCGGGCACGAAGGGGGCGGCGAGAGACGTGGTGCTTCTGAACGCGGGAGCGATCCTGCATATCGCAGGGATCGCTGCGGACTGGCAGGATGGCGCGCGTCTGGCTGCGGAATCGATCGACTCCGGAGCCGCGCGCCGCAAACTGGCCGAATTGGCCCGCTTCACGGCTCGGTGCGCTCAACCTGGTTGAGGCCGTCACCGGCGCGCTTGCGTTTCAGATCCAGTTCGCTCTCCATCTTCTCGATCCGTCGCGTCAGGGCGGCAGCCAGCCGAGTCGGCATTCGGTCATGGCGATGCTCGCCGGCAACACGCTTCCGCTCCACTTCGCGGAATGTGGTCAGGGCGGCCTCCCGGTTCCCGGCTGCGATGTCCATCGCGGCTGCCTCGAGGGAGAAGGTGTATGCCCTGGGAAAGTCGTCGGCGAGCGAGCGGAATGCCTTGCCGGCCTCGACATAGCGCTTTTCCCCACGCAGCAGGACAGCCAGCAGCACGCGAGCCTCGTCACGACTGCCTTGGCCCTCGTTTGCGACCCGTGCGATCATCTCCCTTCCCTTCCGTCGATGGCCCCGGTATCCGCTCATCGCGATCAGGGCCCGGACGGCCCACGGGAGACTGCCGAGAATGTACTCGTCCACTCCGGCAACCAGCAGTCCATCCACGAAATCTGGATGAAGTTCCGCAAGCCGGTAGCTTACCGCCCGTGCCCGCCTGCCACTGGCGAGTGCCTTGAAATACGCCTTCGTCACCATGAACTCGAACGCCCCCCGGACCGCGAGAATCCGAGCGAGTGAATACAGGGCCAGTCGATCCTCGGGCGCGGTCTCGAGACGACGTTCGCAGAGCATCTTCCCCTGCTCCAGCGTGTTCCGGATGCGGGTGTTGATCTCTGGTTCAGGCTTCGGCTTCTCGAAGTCGTTGTACTCCTTGTCGTCGTTGAACGCGCTGGTTGCGACCATCCCCAGCCGGTAGAGTTCCTGATAGAGCAGAGCCTTGCCAAACTGGAAGTGTGCCGGAAGGCTCTGCGGATCGCGATCCAGGGCCAGTCTGAAGGCTTCGACGGCGAGGTCGAACTCGCGGTTGAAGTAGTGGCTGATCCCCGCCGAGTAGGGATCCTGGTTGCCATCGGCTGGCCAGGCGGGTCCGGGAGACGCCAGAGCGCCGACAATCGTGCACAGGGGCACGAGAACGGCCAACCTGAACGGTCTCAGACTTGCGGGCATGGCGAAGAACGTGTCTCTGGCCAGTATGTTGGCGGCAAAGTGCTGATTGGTGAGGCCTTATGGAAGTTGTGCGGTGTCCCGAACGGGCTGGGCATCGGAAGTGCGATCATCCTGGATCTGGCGCTATCGGCCGAAACATCGACCGCTCCGACTTCTGGTTCCTGATGGCGCCTGCTCCACCGTGCCGTCCCTCGGTTGCAGGCCCAGATCGGAACGCACTTCCGTTGATATAGTTCAATATCATATACTCCTCAATGTATCCATGGGAAGGCAGGGCGGTGCAGGTCGACGTAAGATGTGCGGTAAGCCACTGTCTTGTCGAGCCGTATCTTCTTGAGTTCGGCTGTATCGCCGAGCACACGCCCATTAGCGCGCACCGGTTCGACGATACCGTGCACCAGCCGGCGACCGACAAGGATGTCGAGCGACTGACCACGGAGCCGCGCAATGGCTGAGGCGGTCTTGCAGAACGGTATTCCGGCTTCGCCGTATCCGGCGGTCAACGTTGCATCGGTACCACAGCGCAGCCCGCTCAGGTACCCAGGTGGCAAGACGTGGCTGATCCCACATGTCGAGGCTTGGCTGGAGCGGGTCCGACCGCTTCCGTTCCTGCTTGTTGAGCCGTTCTGCGGGGGCGGCATCGTATCTCTCAGTGCGGTCATGGAGGGCTGGGTAGAACGCTGCTGCATGGCCGAACTGGACCGTGACGTGGCGGCGTTCTGGCACGCGGCGCTGCGGCATGGCGCGGCCTTGGCAGAGAGAGTTCGGCAGTTCGATTTCTCCCGCTCTGCCGTCGAGGCTCTGGTAAACCGCCCGCCCGTTGACGTTCTCGACCACGGGTTCCGGACGCTCGTGCTGAATCGGGTGCGGCGGGGCGGGGTCCTGGCGCCGGGAGCCGCCTTCACCAAGGCCGGGGAGAACGGCAAGGGACTGGCCTCGCGCTGGTATCCAGAGACGCTCGCCGTCCGTCTGGAGGCCATCGGCACCCATTCGGCGCAGATCGGTTTCTTCGAGGGCGATGGCATTGCTCTGCTGGAGGCCGTGTTGGGATCAACGGGTCAGCGGGTTGCGGTGTTCGTGGATCCACCCTACACGGCGGGTGGCAAGCGGGCTGGTCGGCGGCTATACACTCATCACGAGATCGACCACCGGCGACTGTTCGAGTTGCTGGACGAGAGTGGCGCGGAGTTCCTAATGACCTATGACGAAGCTCCCGAAATCGTGGCTCTGGTTCGCAGGCACGGCTTCCATGCCGTCCGGGTCGTCATGAAGAACGGGCACCACAACAGAATCCCCGAGTTGGTCGTCACGCCAAGAGTGGTATTCGCGTGAAACCCGCGAAGCGCCGGTACGGCATTGCTGAATGGTTCGGAGGGTCTTTCAAGGACATTTCGCCGATCGACCGGATGAGCATGGCGACCATCGCGAATCCACCCGCAGGATCTGTGAGCCCCAGATGCCCCCGGTCTTGTCCGTTTCAGGGCGGTGAGCCTTGTAGCAAGCACGGTGGTGTGTGTTCCATTCGTCTCTATGGCGAAGGCCCTGGCGGGAAGATGGGAGAGCCGTGCGGAGCACCCGTCATCACGTGCCCCAAACGCTTCGAGGAAGGGCAGTTGTTGGTCCATTGGCTGGTCGAAATCGTGGGTTTTCGCATGGACAAGGTGCAGGTCGCTCGCGAGGTGTCCTTCATGATCGGTGCAGAAACGGGCAAGGCGGCGGGAAAGATCGATTTGGTCGTGGCGCAGTCCTCCGGAGACGCACTTTCCTGGTACGGACTGGAGATCCAAGCGGTGTACTTCTCTGACCGAGGCATGGGTAGTGAGTTCGATCGACTACGCAGATATCCGGATCGTCCTGAGTTCCCAGCGGCTGTCCGGCGCCCGGACTGGCGTTCGTCCGGAGCGAAGCGACTCATGCCGCAGTTGCAGATCAAGGTGCCCACGCTTCGTCGTTGGGGAGCCAAGCTGGCGGTCGCTGTCGACGCCCCGTTCTTCGCCGCGTTGGGAGGGCCCAGCGAGCATCCAAGCCATGATCTGGGAGAGGGGGACATCATCTGGCTTGTGCCTGAACTGCGGAGCGCCCGCGACGGGCGATATCAATTGACGCGGGGGCACTGGGAAGTTCTTACTCTTGAGGATTCCAGCGACAAACTTCTGGCCGCGCAGACCATCAGTCGCAAGGACTTCGAGGACACCCTACGGAGCAAGCTCGAGCCGCTCGGGTGATGATTGGCCGTTAGGACGATGTCGACATCGTTGCGGCTTTCGATACCCGGAACGATCCGAGACGGGACCGCATCAGTGGCAGTGCAGTATTCTCCTGATCCCGTCGAGGTGATCTCGGGAACCGGAAAACACGCCGTGACGTCTGCGACGACATTGGGTCGAATGGCGAGAGCTTTGTCCGACCCTGAAGACGATGATCCAACGCTCGGTTGACCTCGGCTTGGCTGTCGGCCCACCCAAGGGATACAGTATTTCCCCGCTCGCGACCCACCGCCCGGGGATGGGTACTACTAACTGCGCGGTAAGCCTTGCGCCGCTTTCGCATGGGGGCTCGGCTGCGCCGGTTTCTGCTCGAGGATGATCGTGGGTGTATCTACCGCTTTCGTCCGCCGTCTCTGATCCACCCGCGGCTGCTGTAGCAGCATCCCTTCTATGCGCGCCACTTTCTCATCCGTTCCAGTCTGCTTCTCGGCCAGTTCCGTCAGTTTTCCGAAGAGTGCCACCACTTTTTCGTCGGTTCCCGCCAGTCTCTCCGAGAGTACCGCCACTTTTTCGTCGGTTCCCGCCAGTCTCTCCGAGAGTACCGCCACTTTTTCGTCGGTTCCCGCCAGTCTCTCGAACAGTGCCGTCACTTTCGCGTCGGTGGCCGCCAGTCTCTCGGTCAGTGCCGTCACTTTCGCGTCGGTGGCCGCCAGTTTCTCGGTCAGTGCCGTCACTTTCGCGTCGGTGGCCGCCAGTTTCTCGGTCAGTGCCGTCACTTTCGCATCGGTAGCCGCCAGTTTCTCGGTCAGTGCCGTCACTTTCGCATCGGTGGCCGCCAGTCTCTCGGCCAGTTTGTTGTAGTCATCGCGTTGCCGCGCAGCAATATCGTGCATCTCACTACGAAGCTGGGCGAAGCCGGAGCGCATGAACGCCGCAAGGCTCACCACACCAGTGAGCATGGCCACCAGAACGGTGAGCACCGCCAAGCCAATCTTGATCCACTCTGCGTCCATTGATCACATCGTACTACAAGTACGCCGACCGGAATGGAAGCGTAGTTCCGACCCTTCGCCGGTGACCCTTACCCGTCCGACGGCCCGACGCCGGCCATGCGTTGCGAGCGCCAGCGGCGTCGATAAGCATCGATGCGCGTAGGCGTGGCGGAGATGTGCACAGGAGAGTTGCCAACGTCCGATGCCACCTCGAGCAACCGGAGGAACATTGCTGGCGAATCAGTGGTTGGACGAACTCGAGCAGACCCGCACCGTGTATCCGGGTACCAACCGGCGCTTGGTCCATGAGATCCCGCCCACCGCGTCGAACCGCCCCGGGAGACATCCGCATCTCCAGTGACCATGTCCTACTCGTGACACTCAGTGCACTTTAAGGGTTCGGAAGTCTGGTGTCTAGGTGAACACAAGGGCCTCGAACAGAGCACCCTTCTTCAGAAAGAAATGAATCTCGCGGAACTCGGTGAAATGCACTTCGAACGCCCTGGGGCTGAACGACTGGAACTGGCGACGACGTTCAACCTCCAGCAACGAGATCGCGCCGGGGGGCTCGATTGCGCAGTCGTACAGGGGAATCAACTGGTCGCTGGGAGCACTGTGAAACATGCAGTGGAGGACGCCTCCGGGGCGAATGATCTTGGAAAGGTGGGAGATTGCCAGCCGCATGGATTCGGTGTCAAGGTGCTGGAGGACCCCCCAGGCGAGGATCGTGTCGAAGCTCTTGAGCGGAAAATCCAGTTCCTGGCGAATGATCAAGTTGGCGGAGACGGGGGTGAAGGAACGACTCTCGCTCGCTCGCTCGGAACGTGCAGTGTCGAAGCAGCGGAGGAGGTCGACGAAGGTGATGCGGTGCCCCAGTTCGCTGACGCACTTGGCAGTGCCTTGGGAGATTCGGCCCAGATCCAGAACCTGCAACCGGGAAGAGTTGGCCAGGAAGTTGTCGACCAGCGACCGCAGCGCTTGGCTCTCGTGGTGACTGGAAGCCGCTTGAGAGTCGGCGTCAGGCAGCAAGTCCGATGAGCCGCCCCCCGGCGCGTTCGGATCGAAAAAACGGCTGCCGGAACCTCGAGACCGCTTCGCTCGCCAGAACGGCACCAGTCAGCCTCTCCCGTTCCCTGTCGCACGCTCCCGCAGGAAAGTCGTGTTTCCTACTCGAGTCCGGACCGATCGACAGGCAGAAGACTCTTCGGGCTCACCCGTCCGGGACCCGCAGGCGGGTAGGCAGCGTAACTGTCCGGAAAACGCTTCATCAAGCTGCACCGATCATCGCTTGGCTGGTGTCGTCCGGTTCGGCTCGGCCGGTGCCGGAACGCGAGTTGGGCTCACCCCCCGGCCAGGCTTGTCTGCCGCTCGTGCTGTTGGAGACGGGGCTGGATTGGCAGACTTCGTCTTTACCGTCTTATCGGCCGCCGCATCGCGCATGTCACTGGTGCCCTTGAAGACCGCCCCGTCTTCAATGACCAGACGGTGTGTGGTCAGGTCTCCTGTCAGCCGACCCTGCTTCTTGATTTCCAGTCGCTCGGTCACCGTGACCTTGCCGCGGAGCTGTCCATGGAGCACGAGCGCACGTGCATGCACCTCGGCCTGGACCGCACTGTGCGGACCAATCACAAGCTGATGGTCGGGAATGGTGATCTTGCCTTCGACCTTGCCATCGATGTGAACATCTTCGTCGGCGTGAATCTCGCCATGAAAAGTTACGGACCTGCCGATCCGCGAGATCGTTGCCGAGTCTGTCGCGGGACCGGGAGCAGGATTCGTTGGTGGCACAGGAGGTGCCGGTACCGCGCCAGCCTGGGTCGGTCGACCGGGCTGACCTATCGGTGGCGTTTCCGGTATTCGCTCATCGCTGGCGTCGTCCCGTTCTTTTCGTCCCCACATTTATCTCAGTTCATCCTTGATTCGTCTGGTGCCGGGTCCTGCCCGAGCCAACCGCCATTGTAGTATAAGCTGACTGTAGGGGTTGTTTCCGGTCTGAGAACCGAGTGCGAAGCGGTCGCGGAAGTGCCCCGATGGAGTAGGCGGGATAGTGTCCGGGCACCAGTTTCAGAACGTTCAGAAGCGTGCCTGCAACTCTTCCCCCGCGGATGTCTTCACATTGACACGCTCGTTGATCGACATCGATTCGGTAACTCCCAACGAACGCGAGATCGGCAACTTCCTGTTCGACTACCTCCGACCCCTTGCAGACCGGTACGGTGGCAGGATCGAGCGCCAGCAGGTCGAGCTGGGCCGGGACAACGTCTGGGCCCACTGGGGCGAGCCGGAAGTCGTATTCTCCACCCACATGGACACAGTCCCTCCGTTCATCCCTTCGCGTGAAGACGACGAGTTCATCTGGGGACGTGGGGCCTGCGACACCCACGGGATCGCTGCGGCGATGATCAAGGCAGTGGAAGCACTTCTTGAGGACGGCGTCCGTGACCTGGGCCTCCTGCTGGTTGTCGGTGAGGAGGTCGATGGGGCCGGGGCGCGGCACGCCAATCTCGATCCGCCACGGGTCCGGTACCTGATCAATGGGGAGCCGACCGAGAACAAGCTCGCACTTGCCTCCAAGGGGACGCTCGGCCTGCATGTCAGGGCTACAGGCAGGGCCTGCCACTCGGCGTATCCGGAACTGGGCGATTCGGCGACGCTCCGCCTGATCGACGGGCTGCAGCGCCTTCGGCTGGCTGACTGGCCTTCCGACCCGCTGCTGGGCGAGACCACGGTGAACATCGGAACGTTGGATGGCGGTCCGGCCGCCAACATCGTCGCGGACCATGCGTCCGCATCCGTGGTCGTCCGGGTGGTGGCGGACATCGACGAGACCGAGGCCCTTGCCATGGAAGCGCTGGACGGACTCGACGTGGAGGTCTTTGCGCGGACCCCGGCACTGCGACTGGTCGGCGTGGACGGGTTCGAGACGTCGATCGTCAAGTACACGACCGACATTCCCAAGCTCTCGAACTGGGGCAAACCGCTTCTGATCGGTCCCGGCTCGATCCACCACGCGCATACACGTGAGGAACGGATCCCGAAGGCCGAGATTGTCCAGTCGATTGACATCTACCAGAGACTCGCTCGGTCCCTGAAGGATTCCCTGGCAGGCGTGACACCATCCTAGAGTCCGCTCAAGAGAAAGCTGAACAGACCGATGAGGGAGGGGTTCCGAGTCTTCGACACGCATACCCACCTCGGACGGGCGCGTCACTCGGGACGCGTGCACACCCAAGAGGACATGCTTCGGGGGATGGACCGCTGTGGAATCGATCGCTCCCTGCTGATCCCGTTTCCCGTGGTTGAGGACTACCGTCGCGAACATGACGAGATCGGAGCTGCGCTGGTCGCGCATCCGGACCGTTTCTGCGGGGCGGCGTGTCTGGACCCGTTCGTGCCCGAGCAGGAGTACCGGGACGAAGTTCGGCGCTGCCGGGAAACATATGGTTTTCGTGCACTCAAGCTGCAACCGCAGTACCAGGGCCTGAACCCTCTCTCCGAACGGAGCGCGTTCCTGTTCGAGACTGCCCTGGAGAACTCCTTGGTGCTCGTCTGCCATACGGGTGCCGGGGCGCCTTTCGCCCTGCCGTCCCTCTACATCCATCCGGCCCGCCGGTATCCCGATCTGCGGATCGTCCTCGCTCATGCCGGCGGCGGCATCTACGCACTGGAGGCCATCGTGGCGGCGAGCGTCTGCGCGAACATCTACATCGAACTCTCGACGCTGACACCGCATGCAGTGCTCGAGATTCTCCAGCACGTGAGTCCGTCCAGACTGATGGCGGGGTCGGATCTGCCGGAGAGCGTCGAGGCGGAGATTGGCAAGATCGAGACCCTGCCGATCTCCGACGAGGACAAGCAGGCCATTCTCTGGGACGTCGCTTCCAGGCTCTTCGACGCCCACGAAGCGTAGAAAGGGCACTGTTGTAAGGTCTTGACCATCCCTGCCATACTAGGAGTTGGTTCCTGGAGGGTGGGGCCAAGAAGGATTGCATGGCAAAAGAAGAGGGTATAGAGGTCACCGGGACGATCATCGAACGTCACCCTGGCGGCATCTTCAGCGTCGAACTGGACGACAAGCACAAGGTTCTCGCACAGATCGCGGGAAAGTTGCGCAAGCACCGCATCCGGATTCTCACCGGCGACCGGGTCAACGTGGAACTTTCTCCGTACGACCTGACACGGGGCCGGATCGTCTACCGGTACCGCAGCTAAGGTGCCCGCCACGCCGCGCCGATCCGTGAAGGCCTCGCGTCGAACACGCACGGGCGGCACGGCGCGCAGGGCCAAGGCGCTTCGTTCTGCCTCCCGATCCATGACGCCGGTCCGATGACGCTGTACGTGCTACGCCACGCCATCGCCGAGAATCCGGTGCCGGGCGTGCCGGATTCCGGAAGGCAACTCACCGATCCGGGACGAGCCAAGGCGCGGACCGTTCTGTCCCACGCCCGCAAGGTCGGGGTGCGCCCGGCCCGAATCCTGACGAGCCCGTACGACCGGGCTGCCCAGACGGCGTCCATCGCCAAGGAGGAACTGTGCTTTCCTGGCGAACTGGTCAAGACGGATGCACTGACGCCGTACGTGAGCGTATTCGAGGCCTGGGAGCGACTGCGGGCCGACATCACCATGGGGAACCTGATGGTCGTGGGGCACAACCCGCAACTCAGTTCGCTCGTGCTCTGGCTGCTCGGTGCTCGGCCGAGTGCGCTGTGGCTCAAGAAATCCGGTCTGGTCTGCCTGGAGATCGACGATCCGGGTCCGAGGCCGCAGTCGACACTCTCATGGCTGCTCACCCCGGGCGCGGTCGGAAGCTGACCGAGGAGACGTCCGCGAGCAGCGAGTTCGATGCCCGGTCGCTTCGCCACGCTGCACCGACCCGTCGCCAGATACTTTCGTAGTCGGCGGCTCGGCAGACTGTCCCGGGACTTTGGCCTGCGGGCGTCGACAACCGTGCTCGACTTGGGCGGAAGCGAGTATTACTGGCACTGGCTGGAGCCGTGTCCGACCGTGACCGTCGTGAATCTGGAAACGAGGGATCTCGACCGGACGCAATTGCCTTGGGTGCAGGCCGACGGGCGGATACTGCCGTTCCTCGACAATTCATTCGACCTGGTGTACTGCAATTCCGTGCTGGAACACCTGCCCGACGAGGCCAGCCGGCTCGCAGTAGCCCACGAGATTGCCCGGGTTGGGCGCAGTTACTGCGTACAGACACCCAATCGGTGGTTTCCCCTCGACGCCCACACATTGACGCCCGGCTTTCACTTGCTGCCAAGACGATGGCAGGCGCGGCTCGCTCGGGATTATTCGGTCTGGGGCTGGCTGCAACGGCCGAGCCATGAAGAGGCCCGGGGCTATATCGAGAACATCCACCTGCTCGCAGCGGATGATCTGGCGCGGCTCTTTCCCGATGCGGCGATCGAGTGCGAGCGATTCCTCGGCCTGCCGAAGTCATTCTCGGCCGTCTGCCAGGAGCCGCGGCAGGTCACGGATCGAGTCTAGAATCCAGTCCGGCTGTTCCGCCGATTCCAGGTCGGTCGGTCGGAACTTCCCGGTTCGCACGAGGGCCGAGCGCAGACCCGCATGCCGAGCGCCGAGTGCGTCGGCCCGGATGTCGTCGCCGACCATGAGGACATCGCCAGGCGGAAGCCCGAGCTGGCGGCAGGCCTGCAGGAAGAATGTGCTTGATGGCTTGCCGAGGACGGTTGCCGTGCGGCCGGTCGCGCACTCAAGCGCTGCGACGAACGGGCCGACATCCAGGTTGGCACCGTCGGGTGACTGCCAATACCTCGTGAGCCCCAGAGCAACGAGTTCACGATCTGGGTCTGCATGGAGGAGCCGGAAGGCACGGTTCATGGTCGAGTAGTTCCATCGGTGGCCGAGGTCGCCGACCACGACATAGCGGATCTCTGGCCCGTCAGAACCGGGGTCGGCCGACAGACCGCCGAACTCCTCGACCGTTGGCTCGGGCACGAAGAGAGCGGCCAGTCCGTTGCCACGACCGCGGATCCACTCCACAGCGGCCAGGGGCGGCGTCAGGATCTCTTCCCTTGCAGCGTTCACTCCGAAACCCTGGAGCTTCTCGGCCAAGGCCGTTCTGGGACGGGACGTGGTGTTGGTCACGAACAGCGCCCGGACGCCAGTCCGCCTTACCTCGGCAACGGCCCGGGCTGCCCCCTCGATCGGCTCTTCGCCGTTGTACAGCACTCCGTCCAGGTCGAGCAGGACGCCACGGATCATGAGCCCAACGTTAGCTCAGTCGAGTGGGGCGCACCCGAATCGGTCCGCAGGACTGCCGCGTCGCAGTCGCTACGGCTTCCCCCAGATTTCCTGCAGGCGCTGGTCCCGGCCGCAATTCCAGCGATAGTACTTGTATCGCAGGGGGTTCTTCCTATAGTAGTCCTGATGATAGTCCTCCGCTGGATAGAACGTGCCTGCCGGCAGGATCTCCGTTCGAATCTCCCCATGCTCGGAGTGTTGCGCGGCCAAGGCCGCCTTCGACTCCTCGGCCAATCTGCTCTGGGTGCTGTCAATGGCGAATATCGCCGTGCGGTACTGAGGGCCCTTGTCACAGAACTGTCCCCTGGCATCGAACGGATCGACGTTGCGCCAGAACACTTCCAGTAGTGTCGGGTAGTCAACCTGCCGGGGGTCATACTCGATGCGGATGGCCTCGTAGTGTGCCGTCTGCCCGGACGAGACCCGCTTGTAGTCGGCGTTCTCCGCAGACCCCCCGATGTAGCCGGAGACCGTCGAGAGGACACCATCGAGTTTGTCGAACGGCGGCTCCATGCACCAGAAACAGCCGCCCGCGAAAACCGCTGTCGCCGCCGTGGGCTTGTCCGTCTGGGCGTTGGCAGTCGGTATGGCCAGCATGGTGAATGCGGTCAGGGCCGCGCCCGTCAGGGTCCTCATGAACACCTCCGTCAGTCTGCCTTGAACCGCAGTGCGACTCCGTTGATGCAGTGACGCTTGCCGGTTGGTGGCGGGCCGTCATCGAAGATGTGACCGAGGTGCCCTCCGCAGCGTCGGCAATGGACTTCCGTCCGCGTCATGAAGAACGACCGGTCGACGGATGTCCCGACCGCTCCCTTGATCGCATCCCCGAAGCTCGGCCATCCGGACCCGCTGTCATACTTCGTCGCAGACGAGTACAGGGGCAGTCCGCAGCCCGCACAAAGGAATGTTCCCGAGCGTTTCTCGTCGTTCAGGTGGCTGGAACCGGCCCTCTCGGTGCCGTGCTGGCGCAGCACCCGGTACTGTTCCGGCGTGAGGATCCGGGCCCATTCTTCTTCGGTACGCATGATCTCGAATGTTGTGCCGGATCGGTCCGCCGCAATCGCCGGGACCCCGGCGGCCACCAGCAGGATTGTACGTCGTGTCAGGCTTGGCACCCCCAGCCGGCCATTCTCGCTCAGTGCCGGCATGGTGTTCCGCAGTGCGCACGAATCGGTCTCGGCTCCGGTCTGGATGGCTTCGATCGTGTCTGCCTCCACACCCGTCAGATGGGCTGCAATCTGCCTGTACGTGGTGATCATGATCGCGCTGCACCAACTGCATGTATTGTAACTGCACAGTCGGTCGGTCTCATGGGGCAGGTACTGCTCGACGGCCCCCGGAATACACGCAGGCATTGCCGAGTGTTCCGGGAATCGCAACACAGGAGAGATCGGGATGTGTTCAGTCTCAGCGGCCTCATCAACCACTGAATGCCAGGCTCCAAGTGCGCTGCCAGCTGCCCAGGAGACCGCACTTCCAGACAGGGTCACACTGCACACTACGGATATCCCGCCTTGCGGTCGGGTCCAGGAGCCTGTCGGACTTCGATGTGCGATGGGCGTGTCAGGCCCATTCCACAGCGCTTGCGATATGCGTTGTCACGGCATAATTCACTCGCGATGGCGCGACACCATTGACTTGCGGTGACGCGACACAATATACTTATACAGACACATCAACTTTGACTTGTATTCGCTTGCGGGCGAGCAGCATGGCCACATCCAACGAGAAACTCGCCGCCTCGCTGGCGCAGATCGAACGGCTCCAGAAAGAGGGAAGACGCGTCTTCCGCTCTCGTGAACTGACGCGCGTTCACCGCGAGCGCCTGCTCAAGAGCGGCTTTCTGCGCGAGGTCATGAAGGGCTGGCTGATCTTGTCCAGCCCCGATGCCGAGCCCGGCGACACGACTGCGTGGTTTGCCTCATTCTGGGAGTTCTGTGCGGCCTATTGCGCAGTCCGTTTTGGGCGTTCTTGGCATCTTTCCCCCGCACAGTCCTTGCTCCTGCACGCGGAAGATACCGTCATCCCGCAGCAGGTCATCATCTATACGCCGAGAGGCTTCAACAACACGATCCATCTGCCGTTCGGCATGTCGCTCTATGACCTCAATCAGAAGGACATGCCTCCGGATGCGGACCTGACGATCCGGGACGGCCTCAGGATCTACGTCCCGGAAGCGGCGCTGATCAAGGTGCCTGAGGTCTTCTTTGCCCGCCATCCGGTTGAAGCACAGGTTGTGCTATCCCGCATCCGCGATGCCTCCGATCTGCTTCGGCGGCTTCTTGATGGTGGCCATTCCGCTGTCGCCGGACGGCTTGCCGGCGCCTTCCTGCGGATTGGCCAGAACGCCCTGGCCGACGAGATTCTCACCACCATGAAACGCGCCAGCTACGATGTGCGCAAGTCCGACCCGTTCGTGCCGACCCGGGTACTGGGTCCGCTCAGTCGGCCGCAGGCCCCGATTGCCGGTCGACTGCAATCCCTTTGGAAGCTCTTCCGGGAACCTGTGATCGCGGTGCTCCCCGCTGCCCCCGGACCGCCGCGGGACACACACGCCTATCTCTCTGTCGTCGATGACATCTACCACAACGATGCCTATCACTCGCTGTCGATCGAGGGCTACCGCGTGGACCCGCATTTGATCGAACGGGTGCGTGCAGGCAACTGGGACCCCGACAAGCGGGACGCCGACCGGCGGAGCCGTGATGTGCTCGCTGCCCGCGGCTACTGGCAGGCCTTCCAGCTTGTCCGCAGGGCCGTCGGTGATGTGATTGGCGGTGCCGATGCCGGCGCCTTGGTCCGGACCGTCCACCGGAACTGGTACCGCGAGTTGTTCCAGCCCTGTGTCGCTGCGGGCCTGATCGCACCTTCGGCCCTCGCCGGTTACCGCAACGATGCCGTGTTCCTGCGCGGGTCGCGCCATGTCCCGCCGCGCTGGGAGGCCGTGCGCGACGCGATGCCCGCCTTGTTCGATTTACTGGAAAGCGAAACCGAACCGTCCGTGCGCGCCGTGCTCGGGCACTGGCTATTCGGCTATATCCATCCTTACCCGGATGGCAATGGGCGCATGGCACGCTTTGTCATGAACACGATGCTGGCCTCCGGCGGCTATCCGTGGACCGTCATCCGGGTCGAGGACCGCGACACCTATCTCGCCGCCCTCGAAAGCGCAAGCGTCGATCAGGACATCGAACCCTTCGCCCGGTTCGTCGCCGATCGGGTGCAGGGTGCACTGACGCGGACAGCATGAAGTACGGGCTCCGCTCTGTCGTTACAAGGGCAATTGATCCGACCACCTCATACAGTCCCTCGACCGTTTCGGCGCACAACGGTCATGCGCTCGGCGACTCCGATGAAACTCTCTTCAGGAGGATCCGATACGCCACGCCAGCCGTCCGTGTCATGCGATGTCGATTCCCCGACCGGGCGGTTGCAGCCACGGTCCGGCGCTGGTCTCGTGACGCCGTGCCGGCGCTCACCGCGATCCGACCGGCGGGAAGGCGCAGTACATCGGCTTCCGAACTCCGGCTTGCTGCGGCCGCCAGCACCACTGCAACAGCGGCGGGGGACGGAGCCACGCAGAGCCCGTTGCTAGACTGGATCCATTCGGGAACAGGATGTCGAAGGCAACGCCAAATCCCCTTAAACACGTAAGCGCGACGATCACCGACGGGCGGGACAGGGCTCCTGCCCGGTCCATGTTCAAGGCGATCGGATTCACGGACGAAGACCTGGCTAAGCCGATCATCGGCATCGCCAACACGTGGATCGAGACGATGCCCTGCAATTTCACGTTGCGCGACTTGGCCGTGAAGGTCAAGGAAGGCGTTCGGGCTGCCGGGGGCACTCCCATGGAGTTCAATACGATCGCCGTCAGCGATGGCATCACCATGGGCACGGAAGGCATGAAGGGATCGCTGGTGAGTCGCGAGGTGATTGCGGATTCGATCGAACTCACGGCTCGCAGCTACATGTTTGACGGGCTGATCGCCCTCGTGGCCTGCGACAAGACGATCCCTGGCGGGGCCATGGGGCTTGCCCGGGTCAACGTGCCGTCTGTCCTGCTGTACGGTGGCTCGATCCTGCCCGGTCGGCACAAGGGTATGGACATCACCATCCAGGATGTATTCGAGGCGGTCGGTGCCCATGCCGCTGGCCGGATTTCCGACGAGGAGCTGCTCGAGATCGAGAACACGGGCTGCCCGGGCCCCGGTGCCTGTGGCGGGCAGTATACGGCCAACACCATGGCAACGGCCATGGAGATCATCGGTCTCTCCCCCATGGGCAGCGCCAGTATCCCTGCGGTCGACCCGCGAAAAGAGGATGCGGGGTATCGTGCGGGTTTCGTGCTCATGGAAGCTTTGCAGGCTGGCCGCCGACCTCGCGACATCATGACCCGGAACGCGTTCGAGAACGCGATTGCGAGCGTTGCTGCCACGGGGGGCTCAACCAATGCGGTCCTTCACTTGCTGGCGCTGGCGAGGGACTGTGGTGTGGACCTCAGCATTGATGATTTCGATGTGATCAGCGGGCGCACTCCGCTCCTGGTCGACCTGAAACCTGGCGGACGGTACGTCGCTGCCGACGTCGACAAGGCTGGCGGCATCCAGCTCATCGCAAAGCGACTCGTTGAAGGCGGGTATGTTGACGGCTCCCAGTCGACCGTGACCGGTGCCACTCTGTCCGAGGCCAGCGCCAGTGCGGAAGAGACGGATGGGCAGGACGTGATTCGTGCCTTGGACAACCCGATCAAGCTCACCGGAGGACTTGTCATCCTCAAGGGCAACCTGGCTCCCGAGGGGGGCGTGGTGAAGGTCGCGGGGAGCGATCACTTGAGCCACAAGGGACCTGCCCGGGTCTTCGAGAACGAGGAGGCGGCCATGCAGGCCGTCACGGGGGGCCGGATCAACGACGGTGACGTGGTGGTCATCCGGTACGAAGGTCCGGCCGGCGGTCCGGGCATGCGGGAGATGCTGGGTGTCACGGCCGCGATCGTTGGCGCGGGACTGGGCGAGACTGTGGCCCTGCTGACGGACGGTCGTTTCAGTGGCGCGACCCGCGGACTCATGGTTGGGCACGTTGCTCCGGAAGCCGCTCGGGGAGGCCCCATTGCGGCGGTTCGGGACGGCGACTCGGTCGTGATCGACTGTCGCGAGCGCCGTCTGGCCGTCGAACTGTCGGAGGATGAGATCGCCGCACGCCTCGCCGCCCTCGAACCTCGACCCGCCCGGTACTCTTCGGGCGTTTTCGCGAAGTACGCGAAGCTGGTGTCTTCGTCGGCCGAGGGTGCCGTCACCCACCCGGCGTAGGGGCAGGTGGCGTCGACTTGCTGGCGTGGCGCTTCAGTATCTCCGCGATCCGGGAGGCATCGTGCCCAACAGTGAGCGGGGCGTTCTCTAACGTCGACCGCAGCGCGTCGCCGTTCGGCGCCTGCAGCGTTCCGGAGTGAAACTGATACACGTAGTCCGGGTCCTTCAGCAGGTGACCTGTCAGGATGCCCGCCACGTCCGCAGCGCCATCGATGGTGCCGGCCCCAACGAGCTTGCGAATTCCCGCGAGGGTTGCGGCTGATGCCGGCTCACAGCCGATGCCGCAGCGTCCGATCACGGCCTTGGCATCCGCAATCTCCTGCTCGGTCACAGCCTGCACGACGCCCGTGGCAGCATGCACTTCGAAGGCAGCCTTCCGCCAGGAAACCGGATTGCCGATGCGAATCGCAGTCGCCAGCGTTTCGGGTTCCCGTACCGGGCGAAGTGTCCCGGCGTCGCGGAATTGGGCGAAGAACGGCGCAGAACCCGCTGCCTGGATCACGGCGATTCGCGGGATCGTGTCGATGATGCCGATCTCCCGCAACTCGCGGAGGCCCTTTCCCAAGGCGCTGACGTTGCCCAGGTTCCCCCCGGGCAGCACGATCCAGTCCGGAACGCACCACCCTCTCTGTTCGAGCATTTCGATCACGATCGACTTCTGCCCTTCGATGCGGAACGGATTCACCGAATTCAGCAGGTAGATGCCGAGGTTCTCGGCCAGGTCCCGGACCAGAGACAGGATCTGGTCAAAGTTGGCTTCGACCTGGATCGTCAGTGCTCCGTACTCGATCGCCTGGGCCAGCTTGCCGTATGCGATCTTTCCGGCCGGCAGGAAAATGACCGCCTGCAGGCCCGCTGCTGCGGCGTAGGCAGCCATGGATGCGGACGTGTTCCCGGTCGACACACACGCGACCCTTCGCATGCCGAGAATTCGGGCCTGGGTCACGCCGGCCGTCATGCCGTTGTCCTTGAAGGAGGCCGTGGGATTGTATCCCTGGTGCTTGAACTGAACGGCGTCGAGACCTGCGTACTGGGCGGCTCGAGGAGCGTCGAACAGCGGAGTGTTGCCCTCCGGCAAGGTCACGATCTGTTCGGTATCGGTGACGAATGGCAGCATCTCACGGAAACGCCATACGCCGCTGGTATCGATCTTCGAGCGGCTGGTGCGCCGCTGTTCCCAGATCGTGCGCAGCCGGGCTGCGTCGGCCGTGTCCAATGCGTTGGCCACTTCCAGTAGCCCGCCACAACGACCACAGGAATAGATGATCTCGTCAAGTTCGTAACGCTTTCCGCAGGTTGAGTCGAAGCACCTGAGGTGGGAGGACATGTTGGTCAGAAACCCATCGTATCAGCGAGAATCCGCCGTCCAGGAGCGGCCCGCATCCCGGGAGGGCCTTGCCTTGCCCATGCCGGCTGCGCCAGAATCTAGACTGATGCGACTCCGACTCCCGGTTCTGGTTCTTGCTGCGGTCTCCACCGCCCTGCCGGCACTCTCACAGCCGAACGTGATCCTCGTTCTTGCCGATGACCTGGGCTGGGTCGGGACTTCGGTACGGATGGATCCCGGTCGAGCGGACTCCAGGTCGGACTTCTACCGCACCCCCAGCCTGGAGCGACTGGCCGGTGAGGGCATGCGTTTCACCGACGCCTACGCTCCGCATCCGAACTGCTCGCCGACACGGCTCGCGATCCAGACCGGCAAGACGCCGGCGCAACTCAGGATGACGGACATCATCAATCGCAGTACCGGGCGGTTCTATGAAGGGCTGCCGATGATTCCACCAGTGCACATCGACCACATTCCGCACGAGGAACTGACGATTGCAGAACTGCTCAAGCAGACTCGTCCCGGGTACGTCACTGCTCATTTCGGCAAATGGCATCTGGCCGGTGGCGGGCCCGGTCGGCACGGCTACGACGAACATAGCGGACCGACATCCAACAGGGAGGGTGGAACCGCACCACCTGATCCGAAGAGAACGATCAGCGTCACGACCCGGGCGGTCGACTTCCTGCAGCACCGCAAGCAGGCCGGTGAGCCGTTCTTCCTGCAGGTGTCCTACTATGCGGTCCATCTCGGCATATTCGCATTCGAGGAGACCGTAGCGGAGTTCCAGGCGCTGCCGAAGGGCGAACGGCACCACCACTCCGGTCACGCAGCCATGACACACGAGTTGGACGAAGGTGTCGGACGGCTCCTCGAGGCGCTCGACAGGCTCGACCTCGCCAGGGACACGTACGTGATCTTCACTTCGGACAACGGGTCTTACCACGATCAGAACGAGGACCGGATCTCGACGAACGCCCCCTTGCGGGGCCAGAAGGCTTCGACATGGGAGGGTGGCATCCGCGTACCGCTGTTCGTCCGAGGCCCAGGAATCAAGGCCGGAAGTCTCAGTCACGTTCCCGTCACCGGAACGGACCTCTACCCGACCATCGCCGCAATGATCGGCGTGCAGGCGGCAATGCCCCCGGCGATCGAAGGTGCCAGCCTGCTCGGACTGCTGCAATCGGGTGGAGCTGGGCATCTCCAGCGACGATTCGACAGCCTCGTTTGGCACTTCCCGCACTATCAGACACTGAAGGGAACCACGCCGATGTCGTCCATCCGTTCTGGAGACTGGAAGCTGGTCAGACTGTACGAGACAGGTGAGACGCACCTGTACAACCTCGGCGAAGACATCGGCGAAACGACGGACCTGAGCGATGCGGAACCGGCGGTCTCGAAGGAACTCTCGGAACAGTTGGATCGATACCTCGCCGAGGTCGACGCCCCGATGGCCCGACACCGAGAGTGACGCACGTGCCTGTCAGCAGTCCATGCTGCATGGAACAGCGGCCGAGCAAGCATACTGGCCAAACGGTCTCTCGGCTCGCGGTCATGTCGACGGTCTGCCTTGGCTTCCTGTGTACGGCGCACTCGCAGGAGCTGGATCTCGCGATCTACGCCGGGGACCCATCGAAGCCCACATTCCTGGACCAGGTGGAGGATCCCGAGGAGCGCCGAGCTTTTTCGGCGCTGCAGGACGCGGAACGGGTAGCGGAGCGCCGGGCGCTGGCCAACCATTTCATGGAGCGCTTCCCGCGTTCCTCGCTGATCGCCTTCGCTCACTCCCTTGCGGCCAAGGCCTGTATCGACATGGGCCGGTTGGACGAGGGCCTTGACCACGCTGCGAAGTCGCTCCGACTGCTTCCCGAGAACGGCACCCTTCTCGTGGCCGTCGCGAACGCACAGGTTGTGAAGGGCCTCATTGACGAGGCCGAGGCCAGTGCGAACGAGGCGCTCGAGTATCTGGCGAGATTCGCACGGCCGTCACGATACAAGGCTGGCGAATGGGAGCGGATTCAACGCGATCTTGAGGCTGCTGTGCATTTCGTGCTAGGGCGGGTCGCGGCGACGCGCGCACTGAGGGCAAAGGGGACGGAACGAACAGCCGGACTTGAGCGGGCCCGCGAGTCGCTCCGCCGTTCCGTCGGACTGAACCGCAGGGATGGCATCGCCCTTTTCCTGCTGGGGATCGTCGAAACCGAACTCGGACGCCAGGCAAGCGCGCTGTCGGCGTTCGAAGCGAGCGCCCGACTCGCTGGTCCGGTGCAGGCGCGTGCACTGGACCAGATCCGAGAGGCCCATCGGCAGAGTGGAGGGCAGGTCGGGGCACTGCAGCACTTCCGGTCCGCCATTCGTCCGTTTCGCATCGCGCAGTCCGGGAGGGACCGGCAACCCCCGGATGGTGATGGCAGGGCCGGTTCATACGCGGGAAGCGAGGGTTGTCGGGACTGTCACGATTCGATCTTCGATGCCTGGTCGAAGACCGGAATGGCCCGTATGTTCCGTCCATACGTGTACGAGAACGTGATCGGCGAGTTCGGCGACGGCACCGAGTTCCGGAGTCCCGAAGGAAAACTGCTGAGCCGCATGCTGATCAAGGATGGGCGGCACTACTTCGATCTGCCGGTGTCTGGCAGCATGAAGCGCTTCCGCGTGGACTACACGATCGGCTCGAAGTGGCAGCAGGCCTACGCAACCCGTCTGCCGGACGGCCGGATCCATGTCGTGCCGATCCAGTACAACACCATCCACCGCCAATGGGTGAACTTCTGGGAATCTCTGGATGCCGGTCGATCAGAGCGTTCGCGCGTGGAGAACTTCCACCGCATGGAGCTTTCGACCAGCTACCAGGTTCACTGCTCTGCCTGCCACACGAGCCAGGTCCAGGCGGAGGGAGGACTTGTGGTGCCGGATCGAATCACCTTCCGCGAAGCCGGCATCAACTGCGAGATGTGCCACGGTCCTTCCCTCGAGCACCAGCAAGCGATGCAGGCCGGCAAGGCTGCGGATGGCGCGGCGGACTCGCCACCGTTGCGGTTCGGAGACATCGACCATGAGTCCTACGTGCGGGTCTGCGCGCAGTGTCACATGCAGTCCGGCATCATCCAGACGGGACCGAGGGGCGAGATGAACTACTCCGGACGACAAGAACCGTTCCTGGACAGGAGGATCCAGAGGCCGTATGAGGAATTCTCCCGAACAGCGTTCTACGGGGACGGTCGGTTTCGTGAGACCACGTTCATCGTCGAGTCATTCCTGAGGTCTCGATGTTACCGCCAGGGCGAAGCCCATTGCGGAAACTGTCACGATCCGCACCCGCCGGACGCGGCGACCAATCCGACATCACTGAAGCACAAGGACGACCCGGACCGCATGTGCCTGCAGTGCCACGAGGATTTCGGCCGGGATGTGGCCGCTCACACCAAGCATTCGCCGGATACGGAAGCCAGCCAGTGTTCCACCTGCCACATGCCCAAGATCATGAACAGCATGATGTTCCTTGCCGGCACCCACCGCATCGATGACATTCCCGACGCGGCGATGACCCGCCAGTTCGGGCGCGAGGAGAGCCCCAACGCGTGCTTCGCATGTCACGAGGGAGAGAGTCTGGACTGGCTGGAGCGGCATCTGGCCGACTGGTAGGCAGGCGGGCCGCTTGGCGAGCAGCTAGCGTCCCCGAAACTCCGGGGCACGTTTCTCGAGGAATGCGCGTGTTCCTTCGCGGACATCCTCGGTGGCGCAACTCAGGGCGTACTGGGAGGCTTCCCAGTCCAGTGCCTCCGGAAGCGGCATGGCAAGGCCCCTGTTGACTGCCTGCAGGGTGAGCGCAATCGCTATCGGACCGTTCTGCAGGATCCTGCTCGCTACCCGCTTGGCCTCGTCGAGCAGGCAGTCGGGTTCGGTGACCCGGTTGACCAACCCCATTCTGTGCGCTTCCTCTGCACTGACCGGGTCTCCCGTCAGGAGCATTTCGAGCGCTCGGCCCTTGCCGACCAAGCGGGGGAGGCGCTGAGTGCCGCCGAATCCCGGCACGATGCCCAGCTTGAGTTCCGGCTGACCCAGGCGGGCCCGGGACGAGGCGATGCGGATATGGCAGGCCATCGCGAGCTCCAGTCCACCGCCGAGAGCATAGCCGTTGATCGCTGCAATGACGGGTTTCTCCATGCCCTCAATGCGATTCAGCATCGCTTGGCCGCGCAAGCCCCACTCCCTGCCTTCGAGAGCGGAAAACCCCGACACTTCCTTGATGTCGGCTCCCGCCACGAAGCTCTTCGTTCCGGCACCCGTGACGATGACGGCTCCGATGCCCGGTTCGGTTGCTGCGTCCCGGAAGAAATGATCCATCCCGTCGAGGGTCATGCCGTTGAGCGCGTTGAGCCTCTCGGGTCGATTCACGGTGAGGACTGCAATGCCGTCCGCGACTTCGGCGAGCAGGTTGTCGTACGGGCCCATGGGGCCCAGTGTAGCGCCGGGCAATGCAGGGCCAGGGGAGGCCTAATGTCCGGGCGATAGCGTGTGGACATCGAAGCGAGGGCAACCCGAATCGTCGCGATGTTGCGGGCCGCGCCGACCGGATTGCCGGATAATCCGGCGTCGGAACGCATGAAAGGGCAGGAGTCCCGTGCCAGTGTCCGCCACGAACTCAACTCCGGCCTCCCGGAGGCCCTTGCGTAACGCAACACTACGCCGCAACCACCCCTGTGGCCAATCGCCACCAAGGCCCGCCGTCCACCCGGCCGCCAGTCAGATCGGTCGGCTACGCCGTCACTTGGTAGCTTCGGACTCGGTATCCGCAGGCAGGGCTGGAACGAAGAGTGTACGAGTGGTGGCACCCACCTCGGCAAGCCTCATCGGTTCGCGCGGGTTGTCGGTGAGCAGGAACACGTTCCCACCGACAAGCGGTGACATGGAGGTGGGCGTGCAGGCGCATTCGACGAATGCCGGAACACCGCCATGGATGGGTACCGAGGCTATGTTGCCGGGCATGGCTACCGCAACGAAGCGCCCGTCCGCAGTGGGAGACGCGGCAAAGGGATTCTTGATCCTGTCCTGTCTCGATGCCAGGACGGACACCTGTCGACGGGCGACGATGTCCCTGATCAGCAGGATCTCCCCGGCTCCTGCATCCGTGATGACGGCATCGTCGGTTCCGGCGAGAAAGGCCAGCCAGGAGGCACGCTGCACCCCCCCGATTCGCTCAGCCACGTGATTCGGACGCAACAGGAAGAGAGCGCCGGAACCTTGATCAGCGCTGCTGGCAAGGACCGCACCCGAGTCGCTGATCGCGAAGGATGTCCACACGCCCAACCCGTGGCCGAGCTTCAGGATCGACCCCGGGGCCGGACTGCCGGGCAGTCCATGCAGGAACTGAAGTTGGCCAGACGTCGTCGAATACAGGGCTGCGCTTCGGGCCGACGGGCTGATCAGCATCCCTGTGGCGCCTTCCATCACCCCGGGGATCTCCTTGGCAACCGGCGGTACCACCGTGAGGTCGACCAGGAATGTCCGCCCCTGGCCGTCACGAACCATCGCAAGACTCTGATCGGCGGCGATGGTCGCCTGCACTGCGGTGAAGCCCAGGTCCAAGGCGTTGCCCAAGCTCGAAGCTCCGGGGATCCCGTCGATGCGATACAGGGATCCAGTCTTCTGATCGAAGACGAATCCGAGCACGGGCGGTTGGATCGTGTAGTTGTTGGCCGCTTGCAGAATCGGCGCAACGAACAGGGCCGCTCCCGCTAGAAGGGAGCCGAATCGGGAAATCATGGCAGGAAGATCCTTACTTAAGCAATGACGCAACTTGAACCCTCAGGTTACTTGAACGGGACGGGACTGGCATGTCCCCGAGTGGCGGACGAAGACTCCCGGAATCCGGAACATGGGCGGACGGAGGGACAGGGCCGACGGGACTGCCGGACCGCAACACAGCGACCACTACTACAAATGGTACTCTCTTGCGCGTGCATCGACCGGCGCATGTGGCACCGCATGCGTCCTCGGTGGCGTCGAGGCACTGACGCTGGGCGGACAATGACGGTAGCCGAAGCGCTGCAACGATCCGAGGGCGTCTGTTCCTGGTCGCCCGATCCGGGTCGGTCTGCGAAGGATCTCGCTTGTGACGAGCAGGACTGCAGGAAGCAGTCTCCGCGAGGGTGTATTCCTGCTCACACCAGTGGGTGGAAGCTGCGTAGGGCGACGGACCAGCACCTCCGGTCGGCCTGACGCGATGCCGACATGATGTGCATGTCCTGTCCCGGTTGCGTCGGGCCCGGTCGCCGGGCGGTTGCCAGGTTGCCGGAAATCCGCATGTTCGTTGCACTAGTCTGGGGGAGGATCGCCGTATGCTCACGAAGTTGACGATTCGCAATTTCAAACGCTTTGCTGATGTGGAAATCGACTTGGGGAACCCCGTCGTGTTCATCGGTCCGAACAACTCCGGAAAGACGTCGGCGATGCAGGCTCTGACACTGTGGGATAGCGGCGTCCGACTATGGAATGAGAAACGGGGCGGGACCAGCACGCCGGAAAAGCGACCGGGTGTTGCGATCAATCGACGGGACCTGGTTGCCATACCCCACCCGGTTGCCAAGCAGTTCTGGCGCGATCTGCATGTGCGCGATCTCCAGACAATCGACGGTAAAACCAAGACAAGCAATGTTCGCATTGATGTCATCGTGGAAGGTGTTCGCAATGGCAGGACCTGGTCCTGTGGTTTGGAGTTCGACTATGCGAACGAGGAATCGTTCTATTGTCGCCCCCTGCGGCTGGACGATGGCAAGCAGCCCGAACGAATGCCGATTCCCCCTGAGGCAGGATCGGTCCGAATCGGGTTCCTGCCCCCGATGTCCGGGCTCATGTCCACGGAGACCCGTCTCGATCAGGGTGCCGTCAACGTACGGGTTGGCGAAGGGCGCACGGCGGAAGTTCTCCGCAATCTCTGTTTCCGTATCCGTGAGCAGAACGCAGAGCAGTGGATGTCGCTGGTGGAGCAAATCAAGTCCCTCTTCGGCATTGAGCTTGACGAGCCCCGTTACGTCAGCGAGCGTGGCGAGATCACGATGGCGTACCGGGAGAGGGGCACACGGCTCGACCTGTCATCGAGTGGCAGGGGCTTGCAACAGACGCTGCTGATCCTTGCCTACATGTGCGCCAACCCGCATGCCGTCATCTTGTTGGATGAGCCCGATGCACATCTGGAAATCCTGCGGCAGCGCCAGATTTATGCGCAAATCACGGATGTTGCCAAGGCGAGCGGCAGTCAGGTCATCGTGGCAAGCCATTCCGAAGTCCTGCTGAATGAAGCTGCTGGCAGGGATTTGGTAATCGCATTCGTCGGTGAACCCCACCGCATCGGAGGTGGGTCCAGTCAGGTCCGCAAGGCACTGGCCGAGATCGGTTTTGACCAGTACTGTCAGGCCGAGCAGACAGGGTGGGTACTCTACCTGGAAGGCTCCACGGACTTGGCAATATTGCAAGCCTTTGCGAAGCGCCTTGGCCATCAGGGAGCCCTTGATGCACTTGAGCGTCCATTCGTACACTACGTCGGCAACCAGCCCAAGAATGCAGCTACTCACTTTCACGGCCTCAAGAAAGCGTTACCCCACCTCAGGGGAGTTGCATTGTTCGACCGCTTGGATCGAGCCGTACCGGAAGATTCTGACCTGAAGCACTTGATGTGGAAAAAGTGCGAGATCGAAAACTACCTGTGCACCGAGAGGACACTCCAATCGTACGCTCGCGTTCCGGATTCCTTCAGCGATCCGGGTCCACTGTTCGCCGAAGCCGTGGCCACGGACAGGCTGCGGTCGATGCAGAAGTCCATTGAGGAGGTCGGCAACGCCCTTGCGACCCTCGGCAAGGGCAGTCCGTGGGACATGGATGTCAAGGTGAGCGATGACTTCCTGACGCCGCTTTTTCGAGGCTACTTCAAGCGGCTCTCCATGCCCAATCTCATGAGCAAGAAGCACTTTCATGATCTTGCCGGATATGTTCCCGAGTCCGAGATCGATCCGGAGATCGGAGAGAAGCTTGATGCGATCGCTCACGTTGCGATCTGTGCCAGTCCCGTGTCCGATGGGTGATTGCGGTCGACAGGTCCAGGATTTCCCTTGTCCCTCCTCACCGTTGCCGTCCGGAAGCGGCTGGCGGGGATTCGGCGGGCGATGCCGGATACACGTACCTCTCCCCGTTGCTAAGATCAAGGTGCGGTCATGGCAGCCAAGCTTCGTGTCTGCGCCGTCAGCTACCTGAACACCTCGCCCCTGGTCTGGGGCTTGCTCCACGGACCGCAACGCGGAGCGTTCGACCTCTCCTTTGCCGTCCCGTCCGAGTGTGCGGACCGCTTGCGGTGCGGCGAAATCGATGTCGGCCTCGTTCCGGTGGTGGAACTGGCGCGACAGCCCGATCTCCTCGTCGTCCCCGGCCTTGCGGTGGCCTGTTGCGGGCCCGTGCGGAGCATCCTGCTGGTATCCGGGAAACCACTCGGCGCCATCGGCTCGTTTGCCGCGGATACGGGCTCCCGAACGTCTGTCGTCCTGGCCCAGGTGATCGCCGCGCACATGCACGGCATCCGACCGCAGGTACGTCCGTACCCGCCCAAACTGGACGAGATGCTCGAAATCGCCGATGCCGCCCTGATCATCGGGGACCCGGCGCTGCGGATCGACCCTCGGATGACATCCTGGAAGGGGCGACCCGTTCATGTTTACGATCTTGGCGCTGCATGGGAGGAGATGACGGGCCTGCCAATGGCATTCGCCGTGTGGGGCGTGAAGAACATCGTCGATGCCGAGGGGCTCCAGGAGACCTTGACGGAGTCCGCTCGGTACGGACGCCAGCGCATTCCCGAAATCGTGAATGCCGAGAGCACAAGACTGGGCCTTGATCCCGGCGTGGTGCGAGAATACCTGACCCGCCATGTGCGATACGACTTGGGAGAACGGGAACGCGAGGCGCTGCGAACGTACCTCCGCCTGGCCTCGGAACTCGGCCTGACGGAAGTGCCGCGCGAGTTCCGGTTCCTGCCCGAGCCGGCACTCTCGATGTGAGTCCCTGATGATGACCAACCAACAAGCACTCGATTGCTTCGCGAACGACGATCTGATCGGAATCGGGATGGACGCAGATGCCTTCCGCGAATCGCTCCATCCCCACGGGATCGCGAGCTATATCATTGACCGGAACATCAATCACACGAACGAATGCACGGAGTACTGCAGCTTCTGCGCCTTCTACCGCCCCATGGGCCATGAGGAGGGCTACGTGCTGCCCTTCGAGACGATCGCCGGGAAGATCCAGGAGACCGTCGACTGCGGAGGCACCGGGGTGCTGATGCAGGGAGGTGTGAATCCGAACCTGGACATCAACTATTTCGAGACGCTGTTCGGAGGCCTCAAGCGACGTTTTCCGGATGTCCAGTTGCATTGCCTGTCGGCCCCCGAGATTCTCTGCATAGCCGAGGTCAGCGACCTCACGGTCAGGGACACGTTGCTACGCTTGCGCGACGCCGGTATGGACTCGATGCCGGGAGCGGGGGCGGAGATCCTGGATGACGAGGTGCGGGTTCGCATCGCGCGGTTGAAATGCACGACGGCGGATTGGATCGATGTTCACAGGACGGCGCACGGTATCGGCATGAACACCACCGCCACGATGATGTTCGGTTGTGGCGAGACGCACGAGCACCGGGTCCGGCACTTGGAGATACTCCGGCAGTTGCAGGACGAGACCGGCGGTTTCACGGCGTTCATTCCCTGGCCATTCCAGCCGGACCATACTGCGCTGGGCCGCAAGGTCCCCGAGGAATCGACGGCCTGCGAGTTCCTCCGCACCTTGGCGATCTCGCGACTGTATCTGCACAATTTCCTGAACGTGCAGACATCCTGGGTTACTCAGGGCCTGAAGGTCTGCCAACTGGGCCTGCGGTTCGGCGGGAACGATGTCGGAAGCGTGATGCTGGAGGAGAACGTGGTCCGTCAGGCGGGCGCGAGCCACTCGGCCAGCGAGGAGGATCTCCGCCGAATGATCCGCGAAGCCGGGTTCATTCCCAGACAACGGGACACTCTCTATCGGACCTACTTCCTGAACTGACAGCCAACGAAACGAGCGCGACCTCATCGGCTTCGCTTGCCGTTGAACTTCACCGTGGTTTCCTTGTCGACGTTCAGACGCTCTCCCTTGATGGAATTGCGGCCCACTTCCGCCGTCCACTCGAATTCGACTCCATTCTCGATGGTGCTGAATTCCAGTTCCTTGCCAAAGACCAGACCGTACTCGACATCGGTCGTCTCCCCGCTCGGAAGTGTCACCGTGCCGCTCACGTCGCCGTCATCATCGACGAAGGCGATCCGGTACGTCTGGCCGTCCACGTTCAGCTCCCAGTTTCCGCTGACGCGTGACTTCTTCTGGGCCAGTGCCAGGCTGGCCGCCACTGTCAGGATCAGGGTGTAGTTCGCAAGTCTCTTGATATGCATGGAACTTCCGCTTTCCATGGTAATGGTAATGCCTGCTCGCCCGGCTTGCGATATCGCCCTGCACTAGTCGAAGCTGGAACTAGTCAGGGTTCACGCCGCCTGTTCGTCCGTTGAAGCCCACGAGAACTCCCATGGTCACACTCAATCCCGTACCTCGCGCACTCGTTCCGGTCGATTCGGAGGCCGCCCAGGCGCTGTCCAGTCCGAATTATGACGAGTTTCAAGACGACCGAGAGATCTACGACCTGCTCCGGAAACAGCCGGATAGCGTGCTGCGCATCACGATGCCGCACGCTTGGGCCGAATCGCCGGACGCGATGCTGCCGGAGGGCTCGCCGATGGCCCTGGAGGCCGCCGCCGGTCGGATGGCCGAGGTGCGTGCGAGTCGACTCACCCGCGAAGTGCAGAACATCCTGTTCCTGTACGAGATCGCGAGTTCGGAACGGCAGGCGACGCGACAGATCGGACTTGGAGGGATGTCCCCTGCGAGCGACATCCTGACCGACCAGACACCCCACGGAGTCATCGTCAGGAACGAAGGCGTCCGGCCCGGAAAGGCACGGGGAAGGGCCGACCTGATCGAAGCGACGGACGCAATCATCGGCATGGTCAACAATGCGGTGGAGGATGCCACCGGTGCGTTCGCCGAAGCCCTGGAGACGTACTCGGACGGGCATGCACCCCACTATTCGGTCACCGCCGAGGACGGGTTCACCCACCGTATCTGGCTGCTCGGAGAGTCCCCTGAGCGGACCGGACTCCTGCAAGCCCTGCGGTCCGAGTCGTTCGCGTATGTGGCGGACGGGAACCACCGCAGTGCGGCCGCCGCCATGCTGGGCCTTGAGGGCTTCCTTGCGGTTGTCTTTCCCGCCTCGCGAATGGGGCTGGCCCCGTACAATCGACTGGTGCGAGACGCTCCCCGCCTGCTTTCGTCATGGAAGGTCGTGCTGGGCGGGGCGTTCGATGTGAGCGCCGTCCCGGCTGGGTGCGACTACCAGCCCCGCACATCGCACGAGATCGGCCTGTATGCCGGCGGCACGTGGCTGCGACTGCAGCCGAAGCCGGGGTCGTTCGATCCGTCCAATGCATCGGAATCGATCGATGCGGACATCGTGCAGCGGCAGATCTTCGGGCGGATTTGCGGGATCACGGATCCGCGCGACGAACGCCTCGCGTTCGTGGGGGGCAACCGGGATGCAAGGTATCTGCGAGAACGGGTCGATGCCGGAGAATTCGGTTTCGCGGTCACGCTGCCCCCGGTCACGATGGAGCAGTTCATCAACGTCTGTCGGCAACGGCGGATGATGCCACCGAAGTCCACCTGGTTCTCGCCCAAGGTTCGTAGCGGACTGGTCATGGCCCTGCTGCACTGAACCACCGGCGCCGGCGCCCGGTGTGTGCCAAAATACGTCCACTCCCATGAAGCACATCGCATCCATCTGGCTCACCCTCGCAGTTGTCGGAGCTTTGGGGGCTGCCAACAAGCCCGAACGCGTGGACTGGTTCCGGGATCTCGGCCTTGGCCTCTTCATCCACTGGAGCATCGACAGCCAGATCACATCGGTCATCAGCCACTCGATGGTCGGGGCTGACGAAGCCTACCTGAGACGCTACACCGAAGAGTTGCCGCGCAGCTTCAATCCGAAGCGGTTCGACCCGCGCGAGTGGGCCCGCATTGCCCGGCTGGCCGGCTTCCGCTACGTGGTGTTCACCGCGAAGCATCACTCGGGCTTCTGCATGTTCGAGACCTCCACGACGGACTTCAACATCATGAACACGCCCTTCGGTCGGGATGCGGCCCGGGAAATCGCGGAGGCGTTCAGGGCCGAAGGGATCGCCGTCGGGTGGTACTTCTCGCCGGACGACTTTCATTTCCTCTATCGGCAGGGAACACTGGTCAGCCGTCTCCGGGACGAGGCACTGCCCCCGAACAACCCCGGCCTTCTCGAACTGAATCTCGCCCAGGAACGAGAGTTGATGACGAACTACGGTCCCGTCGACGTCGTGTTCTTCGATCCACCGAGTGGTGCCGCGATTCCTCAGAAAGAGATCGTGACCGAGATGAAGCATCTCATTTGGGAACTGTCGCCGGAGACGGTTGTCACCCGAGGCGAGATCGAGACCCCCGAGCAGTACACTCCCGGTGTTCCTCTCGACGGTGCCTGGGAAGGCAACATGACGATGGGCACCCAATGGCAGTACCGCGGCACCAATGAGCACTACAAATCAGGCACGGAATTGATCGCGGCCTGGATCGAAACGAGGGCGAAGGGAGGCAATTTCCTGCTCAATATCGGGCCCAAACCGAACGGTGAGATCCCCGTCGAGCAAGAGGCCAGGATGCGGGAGATGGCGCTCTGGAACATGGTCAATGCCGAGGCGGTCAGTGCCGTGCGGCCCTGGGTGATCACCAACGAGGGCGATATCTGGTTCACGAAGGCCAAGGAGCAGGACACCGTCTACGCATTCGTGCCCGGAGAAGGCTGGGGTCTGGGCACGCAGAAGTCGGTGATGCTCCGGTCCGTGGAGGCGGGGGAGAATACGGTGGTTCGCGTACTGGGCCAGAACGACAGGGTATTGGAGTATCGGGCCGATGTCATCCCCCGCACGGAGTGGGAACAGACCTCCGAGGGTCTCCGGATTCGGGCGTACCGGGCCCAGCGGCTGTATAACGACCGGCGTTGGCCCAATCCGGTCGTGTTGAAGATCGAGAACGCTGCACCGGGCCTGCGTCCGCCGGAAGTCGAGACTCTGCCAGGGGCCGAATGGGGCGCGAAGGGGGCTGTCCTTGCAGCGGACTTGCGAGGCCTTGGGGATGCGTCGTCGGTTCGCGTCGGCTTCGAGTATCGCCGCCGGAAGAGCACGGCGGAGATGTATGAGCCCGATGACACCTGGAAGCCTCTCGAACGCAAGATGAAGCCGATGTCCGCTCCAGGACGGTTCTCGTCCGTACTCGGTCGGGTCGACCCGAGGCGAAGCTGGGAGTACCGGGCATTCGTCGAGCACCCCAAGGTCCGGCTCTACGGCCAGGCCGTCACTATCGAGGCCAAGTAGGTGCGGGATGCCGCAGACAGCCGGGGCAAGCGCGTCGCGGCCAGGAGACTGTCGGACTTGGCGACGGGGAGGTGAAGGCCGTGAGACTCGATCGGCAGGTGCCGTGATTCACTGTCGTCATGCTGGCAGAACGCGAAATCGGGGCGAGTCGGGGCGATCTGCATCCCCCACTTTCTGCCGCCGCAGCCGATTCCCGGCCCGGAGCAACTGCCGGAAGCACTTCTTGATCACCGCGAGATTCTCCCACCGGAACTTCGCAATCGTGGCATGGTCGGGGTGTTGGTCGGCCGCGACACACCGCACTCCCGGTTCGCGCCAGGTGGACTGCTCGATCCGGCGCGAGGAGCCGATGCCGAGCGCATGACAGTCGGTCGGCCGTGCCAGCAATCCTGCGCGGATTGTACCGGGCGGACCCGGTTCCACGCCTGGTTGCAACGTAGCCTGGACAGGTCGACTCACTCCACCGCGTCCATCACGAAATGCGCCAAGTCCGTCTCCGGGACGCACTCTCGCAGGTCGGGCTGCTCACAGTTGCAGGGGCGGAACTCCTCCATCGCGCCAGTCTGCGTCTTCCATTCCATCTTCTATCAGTCCTGCTTTATTCCATGCCGGCTCCAGCCCGGCATGGCTGGCCTACTCGCACCTTCTTGGGTCCGACGGTATCCCGGCCATCTCCAAGGGAAGTCTCCGCGTCACATGGGCACCGGTCGCGGCAGGTGAACCCAATGCCAGCCCCGTCATTGATTCCTCGACCAAGCGGGCGAACGTGACGAATGGTTTTGATACCCGACGCCTTCCGATGGCGCTTGCGTAGTGCGCACGAATCAAGTCCCGCACGCGGTGCGCATTTTCCAGACTGTCGGTCTTGATGCACCGTGCACCGGCTTCATCTCGACGAAAGAAGACACTGGTCGTGTCAAGCGACCGCTGTCTGGTTTCCGGCGCTTCTGTCAGACCAGCCAGGCCAGCACAGGTACGCAATGTCCAGGGGTTGAAGTTATAGATATGGGCGTAATGGAAAAGACGTCCGCGTGATCTCTCCCGACAATCAACTTCAATGTTGGGTACTTCGACATACAATAATCCATGCGGAGCGAGCCAGCGTGCGATCTGATGGAGGTATCGTACCGGATCATTCAAATGTTCCAACACATGGTTCATGCGAATGAAGTCAAACTGTCCAGGCGCAAAAAGATCGGATTTTAGATGGGAAGTCTGAACGTCCAAACCGAGTTCTTCGCGGCAATATGCAGCATATGGAGCATTGGGTTCTATGCCTTTCACGGTTTTTCCAAGCTGCTCCATCATGAAGAGAAACTCGCCCGAACCTGCACCCACATCCAACATCTGAACTGGCGCATCAAATACGTCACCATATGTACGCAAGTGATCCGCCACACGCCGAAAATTGCGGAGAACCTGCCGACGGCGGGGTTTGGCAGCTCCCTTGTAGACAATTCGGTAATCGGCAGAATAGAATTGTGCCAGTTCAGCATCACTGGGTACTGGATCGTTGCGGACCAGCCCGGTCTCCATGCAGATCACGGTTCGCAACGGCTTGCCACTACGATCAGTCTCAGAGACCAACTCGTGCGTGCCGGCACGGCCGAGAGCCCAAGACATCAGTCTCTGTTCTTCCTATCTGCCGAGTGTCCACTCACCGCTATAGATCATACATTGCTTCGTTTCGCTGATCAAGAGAATGCATGATGACCCTGTCAACGAACACGGCTTCATTGGAAAGCCCTGGTCGCGGGGTGAGCATCGCTGTCGCAACACATGCTCTCGCAGTGCGCTGATCGCCGAGTTCGATGAATCGACACTGTCTGAGACCGCTGCCCGTATACTCGGAGGCGCTACCACGGAAGCTGCGCAGGAAGTTCTTGAGCCGATCGGTGTCCCCTGCACCCACCGGCCAATGGCATTGGTTTCGTTCTTCGGCCAAGAGACGAATGGCGGATAGAATCCAGTAATCTACTGCTTGCCAGGTAGGTCTGGAGCAGTTCCCCCGGGGGCGCGATCGACTCCCGTATTCAGGACCTCAAGACCACCATCTTCGGTGGACGGCGGTTCACCCGTCGCCAACTCGCCCGGGTCCACGACATCGTCGATACCCTCCCGGCCCTGCGCCGCCGGAAAAGTGGACCAGATCCTCTGCGAGCAACTGAACTGGTCCGCACCCGCCCGACCAGCACCGCATCAAGGCCGACCTGCAACTGCTCGAATCCCTCGCACAGCTCGGCATCCTCACCCTGCCCCCTTGGCCGCACTGACTCCCCCGCGCCTGCAGCGGGTCGCTCCCCGGCATTGCCGAGTGCGTCCGCGTGGGCCGGCAACGTCCACGACCGGATCGCTCGTTCCTCCGCGAATCCGGGCGCGGTGAGCGACCGTCGTCTGCCCCATCAAGGGATCGCCACGACCGTCCCGCCGGCCGCGCGGGACTGCCTCATTGCCAGCCCTATCTGCACGGATTCGGCCGAGTCTTCGGGAGGGCACAACTCCGGAGCGGTGCCTGCATGGCAAGCGTCGACAAATGCCTGCAGTTCGCCGACGAACCCGTCCTGTTTCGGCAGATCCACCTCGACCAGATCGCCCGCAGCAGTATGCAGCCGCAGGCCGGACTGATCCGAACTGTAGGCGAGGGTTCCGCCTTCGCAGAGGATCGTGAACTCCATCGAGAACGGGAAGCTCTTGGGATGATGCCATCCACCGGAAACGATGACCGGGACACCGTCTCCGTAGTCGAGTTGCGCTTCCACGAAGTCGATGCCCGCTTCGAGATCCTCGCAGCCGATCGCGCGGAGCGAGCCGGGCTTGCCGAAGACATGCTGGCAGAAATCAAGGTCATGGATCAGCAGGTCGAGGGCCCCGCCTCCGCTGCGTTCGGGATCCTTGAGCCACCGCCCCCATGCCGGGGCCGCACAACGACGACGAAACGAGGCCGCCCGCACGGAACCTAGTTCCCGCGATTGAAGCTTGGTCCGGGCGGTCGCGTACTCGGGGAAGAACCGCAGTACCTGGGCCACCATCAGCACCCGGCCTGCTTCCCGGGCGGCTTGGATCATCTCGTTGCAGTCCGCAACGCTCAGCGCCATGGGCTTCTCGACGAGAACGTGCTTGCCGGCAGCAAGCGCGCGGAGGGCAAGTGGCTTGTGCAGGTGCGTCGGCGTGCAGATATCGACAGCCTCCACATGGGGGTCGTCGATCAGTTCCTCCGCAGTGGCGTACCGGCCCGCCAGGCCGAAGTCAACGACCCCGGCGCCACGGCCAAGATTGCCGCCGACCTCCTCCAGGTCGCCGGCGCGCTTCTTCGCGCTCGAGCTGGAGACTGCGGCCAGTTCGAAACCCCGCACCTGCTCGTAGGCCTCAAGGTGCGTACTGCCCATGAAGCCGAGTCCCACTATTCCGATTCGCATGACTCTGATTCTTGCACTACTCCGCCGGTGCTGGCTCCCGGAGTCTACATGCGTGACCCGGAGTGGCCTGTTCTTGCTCCCCCGCTGCGGCTAGTGCTGGCCCACGACCGAGACGAAGCTCACACAGCGACCGGGTGCTCCCCCCAGGTTGTGGGTCAGGCCGAGCCGGGGAGCGCGGATCTGGCGTTCTCCCGCCTCCCCACGGAACTGCAGCCACATTTCGTACATCATCCGGAGTCCACTGGCTCCGATCGGGTGCCCGAAGCTCTTCAGGCCTCCGTCCGGATTGACGGGCTGTGGCCCATCTAGTTCGAACCGGCCGTCAAGCGTGTCCCGCCAGGCATTTCCGCGAGTGGAGAAGCCCAGGTCTTCCATCAGCACGAGTTCTGTCGGCGTGAAGCAGTCGTGCACCTCCGCCATGGAAATCTCGTTGCGGGGATCGCGGATTCCAGCCTGGGAGTAGGCGTCCGCTGCGCTCGCGACCACCTCGGGGAACGATGTGTAATCGTAGTCCTGCCGCTTGGCGCCGTCGGCGGGGCCGGCGACGAATGACAAGGCCTTGATGAACAGGGGTGAGTCGGTGTAGCGGTGGGCGTCCTCCGCCCGGCAGAGCACGGCAGCGGCAGCGCCGTCGCTGACGCCGGAGCAGTCGAACACACCGAGCATGCCGGCAACTTTCGGAGCGGTCTCGACCTTCTCGGCCGGAACGGCGGCCTGGTACTGAGCCCGCGGGTTGCGTGCTCCGTTGGCATGATTCTTGCACGCGATCCGGGTCAGCACCTCGCGCAGGGCGCACGGGGTCAATCCGTACTTGGCACAGTATGCGGGAGCCAACAGCGAAAACGTGGCGGGAGCCGTCATTGAGGACTGTGTACCGTCGGTCGGTACGCTGCCCGTCGACACGAGGCCGGAGTATCCCGAATCCTTGAGCTTCTCGACTCCGACAGCCATGACAAGGTCATAGGCGCCGGACGCCACCGCGTAGGCGGCGTTGCGAATCGCCTCGCTGCCAGTGGCGCAGTAGTTCTCGACCCGGGTGACGGGCTTGTAGCCCGTCTTCAGGGCTTCGGACAGCAGCAGGCCCGACTGTCCGCTCGCAAGGGTGCCCATCCAGTACGCGTCGACGGCGTCTCGTTCGATCCGGGCGGATGCGCACGACTCCATGGCCGCTTCCACCAGGAGGTCGCTTGCGCTCCGGTCCCAATGCTCCCCGAACCGGGTACAGCCCATGCCGACGATGGTTACCCGGTCACGAATCCCTCTGCTGGCCACGCCACCTGCCGTTCCCGGACCTGATTCTAGCGTCTCGGCCGCGCTTTCCAGAAATAGTTGCGGATTCCCTCGGAGGTGTACAGGCGCCGAAACGTCATCTCGAGTTCCTGGCCGACAGCCACGTTGGCAGGGTCAACGTCCGCCAGTTCGCAGGCGAAGCGCCCGCCCTGGTCGAAGTCGATCACCGCTGCGACGACAGGTGGCTGCGGCGAGTAGGCGAGATGGTCGATGGTGTACGTCGCGACTCGGGCGGTGGCATCGGCGAACCCGACGCTGTCCATCTCGTCAAGTGCGCCGCATTGCACGCAGATCCGCTGTGGTGGCAGGTTGACGGTGTCGCATGAGCGGCACTGGGACCCCACGAAGGCGTATTTCCAGCGCTCCGAGCGCTGCATCGGGGGACTGGCTGGCCGGGGCGGGGCCGGTCGACGGGGAGGTTCGAATGGAAGGATCTCCCGCCATTTCAGATAGGTGCGGTATGGCAGGCCCACCTGCTTGGAATCGATCCACGCCGCAACCCCACGCGAAGGGCGGGCTGCCGCAATCCCCTCGCAGACTTCGAGAACGAGGGCCTCGGCACCGTCGGCGGCACTCAGGACAGCCACGCGGTCGCCGGGCGATGCGGAATCCAGAAGACTGGCCAGCAGGAGTCCGGCATGGGCCGCACCTGTGCGGCCCACGGTCGCTGCAAGATCGTCCGCCACTTGATCCCGCCGCAGCCCCGTTGCTCGGGCAAACGCGGTGCCGACCCGCGGATGCCAGCTGTCCACGGCGACACATGAGAGTTCGGACGGGAGCACTGCGGTCTGAGCCAGTGCCTCACGGAAGGCAAGGACGAGGAGCGGCACGAGCCGCTGTTGGGCAAACCTCTCCTCCCACTGCCGGGCGAAAGGCTGCTCGGGGCCGCGCCAGACATCGAGCAGCTCGTTCGTGAGGGATGCCTTTCCCAGGATCTCGGCAACCACCCCGGGACCGTTGCCCAGAACGAAAGCGCACGCACCGTCCCCACCGATGGACTCGCGCGGCCCGGACGGTGCTCCCACGACCACGTCCGCCGCACACAGCAGGGACGGACCGCCAGTCAGCGAAGCTGCCAGTGCAAGCCCGGAAAGACCAGCGCGGGTGGACGAGGCCAGGTCCACTGAGCAGGCTTGCGGCGGCAGGTTCAGAGCCGCGTGCACGGCTGCTGCGTTCAGCTTCTCGGCGTAGGCATGCGATGTCGAAGCGAGCAGAACGTGAGTCGGAGCCAGTCCGGAGCCACGGAGTGCTTCCCGCCCGGCTTCGATCGCGAGGGACGTCGAATCCTCATCGAAGCTGGCAACCGATCGCTCTCCGCGCCCACGACTGCCCAGGTCGGACCGCTGGAGCCTGCAGAACGGAATATACGAACCGTAACGCAGGATACCGGCCATCGGAGGGGTATTGTCTCACGGGATCCGTGAGCCGGGAATCGGTCATTCGAAGGTGAATTCGAATCGGGACGACTCGATCGTGGCAACGATCCTCCCCTTCTCGAGCGGGCGTCCATCGGTCGGGAAGAACAAGGCGCCATCCGTCGAATCGCCGGGGCCGAGCTTGCCGCTGGCGAAAGTGATTGCGGCAGCCGCAGCTGAAGCCTTCAGGCCCTTCGGCCCGAACGCCAAGGCGGAGAGCCTGCGCTTCTCGTAGCTGTTGTTCGGCCGAACGTACTGGTTGTTGTAGAGAACCTTCTCGTAGGCGGTCTGGAGCTTCAGCAGTTCGGACCGTCCTGCCGTGCGGAAGAACCCCTCGACCACGCTGCGCTCAGGAACAGCATTGACCAGCGTGCCCGCGTCGAATTCGAAGGCGAAATTCGTGGTGTCGACCTGCCACGTCTCGCTGCTGCCGTTGCTGAGCGCCGCATGCATGACCGCGTAACGGCTGGTTCGAAAGGGCATCGGGGCGCACATGAGCGTCAGTCCCTCGCGGGTCATCACCCGGTAGTGCATCCCGTTCGACTCGAACCGTATGACCTGGGACGTGACAGGAGCAGCGGCTGTCGCGAACGCGAACAGCAGGCCGGCCAACGGTGCTCCTCGCAACCGACACATCGTTTGCCCTATGATACGAGAAAGCACAGTGGTCTTTGGTTGAGTAATGAAACCCCTTACAGGGCTTCCTGTCGACGCGTTCGTCCGAGTCGCGCAGGAATCCGGAATTCCGTTGAAGGGCCTGCTGGAGTTGGTGCAGCAGGTCGAGAATGGTGCATCGGTAGCGTTCCTGGCTCGCTACCGGGCTGATCTTTGCGGTGGACTGGACGAGGAGCGCGTCCATGCGGTCTTCAGCAAGCTGGAGGATCAGAAGGCGCTGATCGATCACCGCATTTCGATGCTGACGACGCTCGGGCAGCGTGGAGTGCTGACGCCGGAACTCAAGCGCCAGCTGGAACAGGCGGGGGACCGTCAGGAACTCAACGACATATTCGCGCCCTACCGGGCCCGAAAGAGCGGGCCCGCTGACAAAGCGGTAGAGATGGGCCTGGACCCGCTGGCCCGCGTCCTGTGGTTCCAGGAGGCTGGTGTTGACATCCAGGCTGAAGCAGCGAAGTACGTGGACTCCGCGAAAGGGATCGGCAGCACGGAGGAATCGCTGGAAGGGGCGTATGCCATCGCTGCCCGCTGGTTGAGCGAGAAGCCCGAGGTGCTGCGGGAATTGCGCAAGGTCTATCGACAGAACTGCGAGACCGTCGTTTCCACGAGTCCCTCCGCCCGCAAGGAGCCGCGCTATCAGGCTCTGGACGGCCTGAGCGCGAAGACATGCGAAATCCCGTGGCAGAAGCGGCTGGCCATTCGACGGGGAGTGCGGGCAGGACTGCTCGAGGCCAAGACCGAGTTTCCGGCACCTCCGGCTTCCGAGTACCTGGAGCGATGCCTGATCAAGGAGGTTGACTCCCCGTACACGCCGCATCTGAAGAGCGTCGTCGAAACGACCCTGTCCAACGGTCTGATCGACCGGCTCCGGACGGATGTGATGCGTCAACTGGAAGAGGAGACGGACAACGAAGCGATCGAGGCCTACCGCAAGGCGCTGCGCGAGTTGCTGCTCGCTCCAGTGGCCCACGAACTCAATATCGTCGGGCTGGAGACGGGACGGCCCGGTGGCTGGCGCGCTGCGCTGATCGACGGCAACGGGGACGTGATCGACTATGCGATCGTGCGGGCGGACGAATCCGAAGGTCGCACGAAGCGAAACGACTCGAAGGGGCCGGCGGCTGTTTCCAGCGATGTCGGTAGTGTCGTCGCGAGCGCGGGAACCGTCGCTGCGATGAGCGCTCCACCCCTGCCAAGCCATGACGAGAGCGCTGCCCGGGCATCCGCGACGGAGGCCCCGGAGAGCGGAGCATCGACCGCGTCCGCCGATGCAGCGGCCGCTGACCCCGGTGGAACCACGCCCGCAGAAGTCGCCGCGTCGACGGGACCGCCGGCCGAGAGTGCAGACGGGCCCCGACAATCACGGCCCCTCAGGAGCAAGGCCCGGCGAGTCGAACTCAGTGAGATTCTCGTGGCGAACGATGTCGATCTGATCGTCTTTCCCGCAGGGCCCCGGCAGCGGCTGACCGAGAAGTTCCTGCGGGCCCAGATTCGGCGGTCCGGCAAGTCCAACATAGGGTGGATCGCGACCCGCGATAGCGGCACGTGGATCTATGCCACCTCGAAGGCAGCCAAGCGCGAGTCCCCGCACCTCGAACCGGCCGTCCGGAGCGCGGTCAGCCTGGCCAGGCGGGTGCAGGATCCGATGGCGGAACTGGTCAAGACGGACCTGCGGTCGATCGGAATCGGTGCCAATTATCACGAAGTCGACCCCGAACGACTGCGGACTGCGCTGTCACTCACGCTCGATCGGACCGTGCATGATGTCGGGGTCGACCTGAACCGCGCGCCGGTTGCGTTGCTGACCCGAGTGCCGGGTCTGACCGAACGCCTCGCCAGGCGCATCGTCGCCCACCGCAAGAAGAACGGTGTGTTCCGCACCCGTCGGGATGTGCTGAACGTCGAGGGCCTGACCGAGAGCATCTATGCGCAAGCCGTCGGATTCCTGCGGGTCTACGCCGGCGACCTTCTCGACGCGACAGGAGCACATCCGGAATACAGTGCCCTCTACGAGGAATTCGCCGGGGCTGCAGGCTGTGACTTCCCGACCCTGGTGGCTGAGCCCGAGCGCCTCGAAGGGCTCGACCCCGAGCAGTTCGCGACTTCGGAGCGCCCGGTCGTGCAGGTGCGATTCGCGATGGAGGAACTGCATCCTTCCCGTCGGCAGGCGCGGGCACGACTCGCGGTTCCGGAGCCGGTCGTTCGTCTCCGCTCGGAAGAGGATCTGCGTCCAGGTTCGAAGGTCTCCGGAGTGGTCGCCAGCATCGCCGATTTCGGCGCGTTCGTGGATATTGGTGGCGATCAGGATGGGTTGCTGCATATCTCGCAGATCCGGCGCGAACAGCTGAAGGACTCGAAGCCGGATCTACAGATCGGTGATGCGATCGATGTGTTCATCAAGGCCGTCGACCAGGCCAGCGGTCGCATCAGGCTCACGATGTGGGATCCGCGCTCGCGGCCACCGCGGCCGGAGGGGCGCCGCAGGGACTGGTCGAGGGAGCGAGGCGAACGCCGCAGCCCGGTCAATCGCTCCTTCGGGCCAGACCGGGACAAGAATGCGCAGCACGGACGCTCCAAGCTGAGCAGGGAACAGAAGCTCGCGGTGCTCGAGGACAAGTACCGCACGAAGGTCTAGGGGTGGATCGACAGAAGGGCAAGCCGGACTGGTCCCTGGAGGCCGAAGCGCACCGGACCGGATTCGGCCGGGTCGCAGGAATCGATGAGGCTGGCCGCGGGTGCCTGTTCGGACCCGTGTTCGCCGCCGCGGTTGTCTTCGACCGGGATGTCCGGATCGAAGGTCTGGACGACAGCAAGCGTCTGCGACCCGCCCTCCGCCGGGAACTGGATGCACGAATTCGGAGCACGGCCCTGGCGTATTGCGTCGCGGCCGTGGATGCCGCGAGCATTGATCTTCTGAACATTCTGCAGGCCTCGCGGCTTGCCATGCGCAGGGCCGTTGAAGGACTGGACCCGGCTCCTGATTTCCTGCTGGTCGACGCGGTCCGGGTCGACTCCGGCATGTCCCAGCGGGCCGTGATCAAGGGGGACCGCAGGTGCTGCTCGATAGCAGCGGCCTCGATCCTGGCCAAGGTCGCGCGCGACAACTGCATGCAGGACTGGGATGCATGCTATCCAGAGTACGGGCTGGCGACGCACAAGGGATATCCCACTCCTGTCCACCTGGCAGCCTTGCGGGCCCAGGGTTGCACGCCCCAGCACCGGCAGAGCTTCGGGCCCGTCCAGCAGTTGGCGGCGCTGCAGCCGCACATTCCGCCGGCCTCCGATGGGGCTCCATGGTGAGCATTCGTCCGCAGGTCGCGCCGGAAGGGCAGGGAAGCAGTCCGGCTCCGGCCGGACCACATGTCCTGCTCAGCCAGATCGTGTTCCTGCTGTTCTGTATCGAGGTCGGCCTGGTCCTGCTGTTGCTGCCCTGGACCCTCCTGTGGGACAACAACTACTTCTTCAGCCTCAGGCCCCAGTTCAGCGAGCTGCTGCTCAGCAATCATCTGCGCGGCGCCGTCTCCGGCATCGGTCTCATCAACCTCTGGATGGGCTTTGACGTGGTGATGGCCATGATCCGCAGTCGTCGCTCGCATGCCGAGCTCAATGCGTCATCGCATAGATGATGTAGTTGATCGCCAGCCGGTAGGACATCGCCGTGTACCGCTCCGGATACTGGGGTACGTCGGCGTGTTCCCAGGCGTCACCCAGGTCCATGTTGTGGTTGATGAGGATCATCCAGCGTCCGCTGTCGTCGCGGATGCCGCGCCAGTGCGGCACGCGTCCGTCCTTTTCGTACTGCTGTCCGCTGTAGAGCATCTGCAGGCCCGGGATCTGCTCCCGTCCGCCCATGTCGAACAGAACATGGAACACCTCGTCGGTCGCATCAATCTCCTCGACCGGCCGGTCCGGGAAGATGCGCCGGAGTCCGCGCAGGAAGTTCTCCCACTCCTCGGTTCCATGGAAGTCGTCAAAGATGATGAATCCGCCTCGCAGCAGGTATTCGCGGATGCGGTCAACCTCGATGTCGGTGAGGTCCCAGTGGCCTGCCTCCACCACGTACAGCAGCGGTAGATCGAAGAACTCCGGCTCGGTCGGATGCACATAGAATTCGGTTGGACGGGCGTCGATCGCCGACAGGCGCCGCAGCCCTTGCAGGAAGTGGCGCTCCGCCGCCGGGGAATCGATCTGCCAGGGGCGAATGTCGAGGACATGGCCGGCATACAGGTCCGAATAGGCCATCCTGGCGAGCACGAATTCCGCGGGCCTGGTCTGCGCGGGGGCCTCCGGTAGCGGCGGTTCGACGATGGCGGGCAGGTCGCGGTAGGGCAGTTGGGCCCAGAGCCAGCCGGCCGATGCCAAGGCTGCCACCACCACCAGGCGCCCAGCCACGTGCGAGCCGCGTGGACTCCGACTGGCCTTCATCCGAGGAACTCCCGCAGCGCTCAGTACCGGTAATGTTCCGGTTTGAAGGGTCCCTCGACCGGAATGCCGAGATACTCGGACTGCTCGTGGGTCAGATTCGTGAGGTTGCCGCCCAAGGCGGTCAGGTGAAGCCTGGCCACTCTCTCGTCGAGAGTCTTCGGGAGCGTCGCAACCGTGCGGCCGTAGTTTTCTGCATGGCGATGCAGCTCGATCTGGGCCAGGACCTGGTTGGTGAAGCTGCAGGACATCACGAAGCTCGGGTGACCTGTCGCGTTGCCGAGATTCAGGAGCCGTCCTTCCGAAAGCACGATGACGGAATGTCCGTCCGAAAAGCGGTACTCGTCCACCTGCGGCTTGATGGTCTTGCGGCGCACGCCCGGCCATCGGGACAGGCCCGTCATGTCGATCTCGTTGTCGAAATGGCCGATGTTGCCCACGACCGCCTGGTGCTTCATCCGGGACATGTGATCGGCCGTGATGACCTGCCGGTTGCCGGTTGCGGTAATCATGATGTCCGCCGTCTCGACGACATCGTCCAGTCGGCGCACCTCGAATCCCTCCATGACGGCCTGCAGGGCGCAGATCGGATCGATCTCGGTGACGATCACCCTGGCACCCTGTCCGCGAACCGACTGCGCGCAACCCTTGCCGACATCGCCGTAGCCGCAGACGACAACAACCTTGCCGCCGATCATGATGTCCGTTCCCCGGTTGATCCCGTCGATCAGGGAATGGCGGCAGCCGTAGAAGTTGTCGAACTTGGACTTGGTGACGGAGTCGTTGACGTTGATCGCCGGAAACAGTAAAGAACCGTCGCGCTGGCGCTGATAGAGCCTGTGGACGCCGGTGGTCGTCTCTTCGGAGACACCGCGGATTCCGGGCGCCACATCCCCCCAGACATGGCCCCGTTCGCGACGCAGGGTCGCCAGTGTCCGAAAGATGACGGCCTCCTCGTCCGAACTGGCCGAGGACGGATCGGGAATGCTTCCGAGTTGCTCGAACTTGAGGCCCAGATGCACCATCAGCGTCGCATCGCCACCGTCATCAAGGATCAGGTTCGGGCCCGAGCCTCCCGGCCAGAGCAGGATCTGCGAAGTGGCCCACCAGTACTCCTCCAGTGTCTCGCCCTTCCACGCGAACACCGGTACACCGCGGGGGTTGTCCGGCGTCCCGTCGGGGCCGACGGCCACGGCCGCAGCGGCGTGGTCCTGTGTGGAGAAGATGTTGCAGGATGCCCAGCGGACCTCCGCGCCAAGTTGCACCAGCGTCTCGATTAGCACGGCTGTCTGCACGGTCATGTGCAGCGACCCCGCGATACGGGCGCCAGCGAGCGGACGCTCGCCGGCGTACTCGGTCCGCAGCGCCATCAGGCCCGGCATCTCATGCTCGGCCAGCCGCACTTCGTCGCGGCCGAATGCGGCCAGATCCAGGTCCCTGACCTTGAATCGAGCGGCTCTGGGTGTCTCCTCCGTCATTGTCTCTGACAAGGTCTCGACTGCCGACATCGCGTATATCCTCCGATTCTTGCTGTAGCGGGAACGTCCCCGTCAGACTCTGCGTTGCAGTTCCCGCACCTGATTGACCCGTTCCCACGTGAAATCGCTCTCTGTCCGTCCGAAGTGTCCGTACGCAGCGGTGGCCTGGTAGATGGGCCGTCGCAGGTCGAGGTATTCGATCAGTCCCGCGGGCGTCAGCGGGAAGACCTGCTGCACAACGTCCGCCAGTCGCGAATCGTCAACGTCCTTGCCCGTACCGTAGGTGTCGACCCGGACCGAGACTGGCTCCGCGACGCCGATCGCGTACGCCAGCTGGACTTCGCAGCGGGAAGCCAATTCCGCCGCAACGAGGTTCTTGGCGATGTGGCGTGCCATGTAGCACGCCGACCGATCGACCTTGGTCGGGTCCTTCCCCGAGAAGGCGCCTCCGCCATGGCGCCCCATCCCGCCGTAGGTGTCGACGATGATCTTGCGGCCGGTCAGACCCGCATCCCCGTGAGGCCCGCCGATCTCGAACTGGCCCGTCGGGTTGATGTGGTAGGTGGTCCGACGGTCGGTCATCGACTGAGGCACGACGGGGTCGATGATGACCTCGCGCACTTTCTGGCGCAGCTCTTCCTGATCCCGCAGGGTCGGCCCTCCAACCGGGTCGTGCTGCGTCGAGACCACGACGGCGTCCACGCGGGCCGGCTTGCCGTCGTCGTACTCTACCGTGACCTGGGACTTGCCATCGGGGCGCAGAAACGCCAGTTCGCCCGACCGCCGCGCGTCGGCGAGGCGCCGGACCAGCTTGTGGGCCAAGATGATGGGCAACGGCATCAGTTCTTCGGTCTCGCGGCAGGCGAAGCCGAACATCAGGCCCTGATCACCCGCTCCACCGGTGTCCACGCCCATCGCGATGTCATCGGACTGCTTGTGAACATGGGCCTGAACCCGACAGGAGTCGGCATCGAAGAGATAGGCCCTGTCGGCATAGCCGATCTGACGGATGGTCTCCCGCGCGATGGACTCGAAGTCCGGCATGCTCGAAGTCCGGATCTCCCCGGCGAGCACGCAGAGATTGGTCGTCACCAGCGTCTCGCACGCGACACGTCCCTGCGGATCGGCAGACAGGACGGCGTCCAGCACCGCATCCGAGACCTTGTCACATACCTTGTCGGGATGGCCCTCCGTTACAGATTCAGATGTAAATAGTTGCGGACCAGTACGATACAAGTCATTCCTCCGATCAGGGGAGCCGCCGGATCCGGTGCGAACCGGTCGCCGGGGTCGGGCGGCTGATGTCCGGCGTCCGAATTGCACATGGCGTACAGACCGGACACGGACCCAATTCACCATTCTTGGGGTATGAGGCCCGCATTGTCAATCCTGCCGGAACTGCCGCGTTCGCGCCGGTGTGCGAAGAACGTTCGCAGGAGCTTCAGACACTCGCCCGCCAGGACCCCCTCCACGATCTCCAGCCGGTGGTTCAGGATGTCGGAGTCGGCGAGGTGGAACTTGCTCCGCACGGCGCCGAAGCGCAGATCCCTGGAACCGAAGACCAGCCGGCGCACCCGGGCTGTCACCAAGGCCCCCGCGCACATCGCGCACGGTTCCAGTGTGGAATAGACGCTTGCATCGCGCAAGTGGTGTCGGCCGAGTGCCGTGGCGGCCTGGCGGAGCGCGACCACCTCGGCGTGCGCCGTCGGGTCGGAATCTCGAACCGGACGGTTCGACCCGCGTCCGATGATGCCGCCATCCAGCACGACCACGGCTCCCACCGGGACCTCGCCGGCGTGCGCGGCCTCCGTGGCCAGCGCCAGTGCCTCGCGCATGAACTGCTCGTCGACGGACGGCACATCAGTGACCGGCGCGGCCGAGCCAGTACTCGAGATCAGGAAAGACCACGGCGTGCATCTCCGGCGTATCGACATTGTCCGGACGGAGCAGGTAGACCCCCGAATCGATGTGGGGGATCGGTTGCCCTCCCCGCAGATGCACCGCCATCTGGTGGGTACTCTCGTAGCCCATCTTGAAAGGGTCCTGGACAACGATGGAGTCGATCACGCCCGCCCGCAGGTCCTCGACCAGAGTTGCCGACGCGTCGAATCCGACGATCTTGACCTTGCCCGCCAGGCCGCGCTGCTTGACCGCCTGCACCGTTCCGTCGAGGCTGGATTCGTTGTCGGCGAACAGACCGGCGAGATCCGGGTGCGCGGTGAGCAGGTTCTCGGCTTCCTCGAGGGCCTTGGCGCGGTCCGCCATGTTGAATCGGACGCCCAAGAACGCGATATTCGGGAACTCCCTCTCGATGGTCTCCTGGAATCCGGCTTCTCGCTTCATCGTCGAGGCGCTGCCCGGCATGAAGCCGATGACGCCGACCTTGCCTTGGCCGTCAAGGATCCGGCCCATCCGCCGGGCCGCCATGACGCCGCCAAGGTGGTTGTCCGTCACGACGAAGGAGATGATGCGGTCGGTATGGATCGCGGAATCGAAGACCGCGACCGGTATGCCGCGGTCGGCAGCCCGGTGAATCACGGAGACCAGCGCGTCGGCATCCACGGGTGCCAGCACGATGCCGTCGACCTGGCGGGTGATCAGGTTCTCGACGATCGCGATCTGGCGTGCCGAATCGATCTCGATCTGCGGCGCGTTCCAGAGAATCTCCAGGCCGAATTCCTCTCCGGCCTTGATCGCGCCTGCATGGACTGACTGCCAGAAGGTGTGGTTGGTGCCCTTGGGGACGACCCCGACGACCGGTACGCCACTTTTCTCGAAGCAGCCGACGGACCAGGAGGCCGCCAAAGCCAGAAAGCCCCTGCGTGGCAACACCCGGCCATTATGGCGCAGGACACCGGGTGACGGGCGAGCCGAGCTCGTCACGGTGTGACGTTCGGCTCCCAGAGTGTCTCCGCATCGCCGGTCTGCAGACAGACCCAGCGGCTCCAGACGAAGAAGGCGTCGGACAGGCGGTTCAGATAGCTGGCGGGAAGGTCGAGGCGCGCCTGATCGGCTGCCAGCCCGACGAGCCTGCGCTCCGCCCGGCGGCAGACGGTTCGGCACACGTGCAGGTCCGCGTTGAGCATGGATCCCCCGGGGAGCACGAACGAGCGCGCCAGAGGGACCTTTTCGTTCATGGCATCGATTTCCGTCTCCAGTTGCTCGACATGCTCGGCCAGCACTCGTGGCTGCCTTTCCCTAGCCATGTCGGGATCCGTTGCGACTTCGGAACCGAGATTGAACAGTTCGTGCTGGACACGGAGCAGGATTGCTCCGAGCGGGGCGAGGGATGGGCAGTGTTCTGCGGCGGCGAGCAGACTCTCGCGAGCCCGTCCCACGAAACTGTTCAGTTCATCCACGGTGCCGTAGGCCTCCACGCGGGGGTCATCCTTGCGCACGCGCCTTCTGTTCACCAGGGACGTGCTGCCGGCATCGCCCCGGCGTGTGTAGATCCGGTTCAGGACGATGCGGGGTTGCGCGAACGTTTCGTCGGACATGATCCTTGATGATACGTCCTGGACGGTACCGGCATCAGTTCAGAGTCTGCCGTTCGAGCTCCACGCCGGCTTCCGTCAGCAGGTCGGTTGCCGTGCCGGCGAGCGGGTAGTCGAGATTGTAGACGACCCTTTGGATCCCGGCGTTGATGATGATCTTCGTGCAGATGAGGCAAGGTGAACAGGTCGAGTACAGTGTCGCGCCCTTCACGCTGATGCCATGGTAGGCAGCCTGGACGATGGAGTTCTCTTCGGCATGACTGCACAGGCACTCGTCAAGGCGTGTACCGCTATCGGCGAGGGAATTGCAGCGCGGACAGCCGCCTTCGTTGCAGTTCTTCACCCCGCGTGGCGTGCCGTTGTAGCCGGTCGAGATGATGCGCCGGTCCTTGACGACGACCGCCGCAACCTTGCGCTTCATGCAGTTGGACCGCAGCGCCACGATCCGGGCGATCTGCATGAAGTACTCGTCCCAGTCCGGACGTGGGGCGTTCATCATCCAGAGACGGGCAGTGGCCGTCACGGCCGCAGTGAAATCCTCGCGAGTGCCATCGTTGCAGATCGTCTCGTCGGCGAGTTCGCGGGTAGCCTGCAGTTGCTGCCGGGTACGGTCGGGGCTGGCGAGTTCCCTCTGTTCCTGCTCGACGAACTGCTCGAAGGAGGCCGGAACGCGCGCTCCGCCCCGGTCTCGAACCCGTTGGTATCGCAACTCGACCGGAGCGTCCAGGTGAAGCAGGCGGAAGTTCCCGCATTCGCGGAGCGCGTGGACCTCCTGGGGGGTCCGTATCGAGTCCACGACGTAGTTCTGATCCAGACGGAACTTCCGGCTGATCCGCTGGGCGAGAGCAGCCGGTCCGAAATCGGCCCGCAAGCGGTTGCCCTCGGCAATGAGGTTCTCGCGGTTCGGCGGGAGACCGCGGATTGCGAGTTCATCGCGAATCGCGTCCGAAAGGGAATGGACCGCGAAACCCTTGCGGCGCAACTGTTCGGCCGCGACCGTCTTGCCCGAGCCGTTGGTACCCGTTATACCAATGATCATGGAATGTAGTCCTCTATCGTAGAGCAGCGCGCCGGGCCTGCGAGGGGCGCATCCGGTCGGACGATCGAGGGGGCCGATGGCGCGCACGGGGCACCAGTCCGGTGGCATTCTGGTAATCTGTAATTGGATAGTTGGAAGCTCCCTCCGGAAGCAGCCGTTATCCTGCTTGCCGGCGGACGGCAACGAACACGGCGGGCTCGCATCTGCAACGTTCAAAGGAGTGTCAGTCGCGCAGCAGGGACGAGCCTGCCTGGCTTGCAGCGAAGCCGCTGCGATTGCGCGGATTGACGCTCGCCAGCATCCTGTCGTCGCGGATCGGACGGGCCGAGTGTGTATGGTTCCTGGCCTGGACCCGTGTCGGGGTATCACCGGCCCGCTGGATGTTCCAGACCCGCTCGACATGCAGCGGATCTGACTGAAACCGACAACGAGATCGACATGGACAACTACCTTGCGCTTGCGCCGGTCCTCGGGGCCGTCGGTTTGCTCGCTTCATTCCTGGCCCTTCTGGCGGTCCGGAGCAATCCTCCCGGCACCGAGAAGATGCAGAGCGTTGCGGGTCTGATTCGGGTCGGAGCGATGGCCTTCCTGTGGCGCGAGTACCGCATCTTGGTTCTCTTCGTCCTGGCGGTGGGGGGCTTGATCGCATGGAAGCTGGGAACGTCGATGGCCATCAGCTTCGGAGTGGGGGCGGCCTGCTCCATCCTGGCGGGACTGGTCGGCATGTACGCCGCGACGCTTGCCAATTCCCGCACCAGCGAAGCGGCTCGGACACGGGGCATGGGTGCTGCGCTGACCGTAGCGTTCAACGGGGGATCGGTGATGGGCCTGGCCGTGGCCGGCCTCGGTCTGCTGGGTGTCGGGCTACTCGCGATGGGGTTGTCGGATCCAGCCGGCGCCGTGTATCTCAACGGATTCGCGATGGGGGCGAGTTCCATTGCGCTGTTCGCCCGGGTTGGAGGCGGGATCTACACCAAGGCGGCCGATGTCGGGGCCGACCTGGTCGGCAAGGTCGAGGCGGGCATTCCGGAAGACGACCCGCGTAACCCCGGTGTCATCGCGGACAATGTCGGCGACAACGTCGGCGACGTGGCCGGCATGGGGGCCGACATCTTCGAGTCGTTCGTCGGTGCGATGATCGCGAGCCTGGCGATCGCAGCGACCCTGCCGGAGGCGGCGCTGCAGCAACTGGCCGGCTCGCTGGGCGGCGAGGCGTTGCGCTCGGCCCTGATGGCCCTGCCGTTGATCGTGTCTTCCGTGGGGCTTGTCGCTTCCCTGGTCGGCATTCTTGCGGTGCGGGTCCTCACGGGGTTGGGGCCTGCCGGTGCACTGCGGTACTCCGCCTGGCTGAGCGCGCTGCTGTTCCTGATCGGGAGCTACTTCGCGGGTGAGGTGATGGGCGTCGGGTCCGGGGTATTCCTTGCGATCGTCGCCGGGTGTCTGGGAGGGGTGGCCATCGGCTACATCACGGAGTACTACACGTCGATGAAGCCGGTCATCCAGATCGCCGAGGCCTCGCGGATGGGCACGGCCACCAACATCATCGAGGGGCTCGCGACCGGATTCCGGAGTTGTGCGGGGCCCGTGCTGGTGATCTGTGCGGCGATCTTCGCTGCCCACAGCGAGGCGGGGCTTTACGGCATCGGCATCGCCGCAGTGGGCATGCTGGCGACGGTGGGCATCACCATGAGCGTGGATGCCTACGGACCGATAGCCGACAATGCCGGGGGGATATCCGAGATGTGCGGACTGCCTCCGGAGGTCCGGTCCATCACGGACCAGCTCGACTCGCTGGGCAACACGACAGCGGCCATGGGCAAGGGCTTCGCGATCGGATCGGCCGCGCTGGCGGCCCTGGCCCTGTTCTCGGCCTATACCCAGGCCCTGGATGCCGCACGGGCAGCGGCGGGCATGGGCCCGATCACGATCGCCCTCAACTCCGCGGAGGTCGTCATCGGACTGCTCCTGGGCGGGATCCTGCCGTTCCTGGTCGCTGCGCTGACCATGCGGGCCGTGGGCAAGGCCGCTGGCCGCATCATCGACGAGGTCCGGCGGCAGTTCCGGGAAATCGCAGGGCTGCTGGAAGGGCGGGAAGGTGTGAGCCCGGACGCGGCCCGCTGCGTAGACATCGCCACGGCGGCGGCCCTGCGCGAAATGGTGCTCCCGGGCCTGATCGCGGTTTCCACTCCGGTGGTCGTGGGCACGGTTCTGGGCCCCGAGGCACTGGGTGGTACGCTTGCCGGCGCGACAGTGACCGGCGTGCTGCTGGCCCTGTTCATGGCGAACGCCGGCGGTGCCTGGGACAACGCCAAGAAATCGATCGAGCAGGGCGCCGTTGCGGGGGAAGGCAAGGGGTCTGACGGCCACAAGGCATCGGTCGTCGGCGACACGGTCGGCGATCCGTTCAAGGACACGTCCGGTCCGTCGATGAACATCCTGATCAAGCTGATGTCGATCGTCGCCCTGGTGATCGCTCCCCTCATCGCCGTGTAGCCGCAACGGCCATGTCCCCGTGGGATGCTCGGGTCGCTTGGTAGATTGGTGGCATGGTCACGATTACAGTCCGTCAGTCCACGGTGGATTCCATCAAGAACGCCATCTCCGGCGTAAGGGGCATGGCGAAAGTCCACCCGGATCCTCCGCCTGAACATGACGGCGGGGAGGATTCCTCGACCAGCGACATGCCACCCCACCCGCTCACGCTGGATGGTGCGGCGATGCTGCACCAGATGTTTCGCGTGCGACGGGCCGCGTGGCGGCGGTTAGCGCCCGCGGACCAGGAGGAGTTCGTTCGCGAGGCCGAGTCCGTGCTGGGTGCCATGGACCGGAATGGAGCCGGCAGTTCCGCGCTCTTTTCGCTGCTGGGCCACAAGGGGGACCTGCTGCTCCTGCACTTCCGCAAGGACTTCGAGGATCTCAACCGGGCGGAGATGGCCGTCAGCGCGCTGCGGCTGTCCGAGTATCTCGAGCCCACCACCTCGTACCTCTCCGTGGTCGAACTCGGTCTCTACGACTCGACCGTCAAGCTCTACCAGGAACTGCTCGCCGAAGGGATCACGCCTGACAGCCCGGACTGGGCCGCTCGGGTGCAGGGGCGGAGTGCCACGCAGGCGGAGGCGATGGCCCCTCGGCTCGATCCCGCGATGCCGCCTCACAAGCACGTCTGCTTCTATCCGATGGACAAGAAACGGGGCGAGCTACGGAACTGGTACTCTGTCCCGATCGAGAAGCGGCGCGACATGATGCGTGAACACGGAATGATCGGCCGACGCTACGCCGGTCGTGTCAAGCAGATCATCTCGGGATCGATCGGGTTCGACGACTGGGAGTGGGGCGTGGACCTGTTCGCCGACGACCCGCTGGTGTTCAAGCAGTTGATCTACGAGATGCGCTTCGACGAAGCCAGTGCCGCCTACGGACTCTTCGGGCCTTTCTATGTCGGTCTCCGGCTCCGGGCATCGGAGTTGGGCAAGTGGCTGGCACTGGCGGACCCGGCCTTCGGCTCGCACTGAGGGACCGTTACGGCCCGAACCACTGCTCCATCGTCGTGGCGTCAGCGATGCTGCTACGATTCAAGCAACACCGTCGGGCGTTGCATGTGCAGCGAGAGAAGGTAGAAATGCGGGCATCCCTGATCGTTCTGGCCTGCTGGTTGCTGACAGTTACGGCCGTGCCGGCGGCGGAGTTTCGGTTGGCCTATGTCGGACCGACGGCCAGCCGGGCACTGCACGGACTGCAACTGGGGACCGACGAGTCCAACCGGCAAGGCGAGTTTCTGGGGGTGCGTCTGGCCCTCACGATCGTGCAGGAAGGCAGCATCCCCGGCGACGCCATCGCGGTCTTCGCGGACAGCGAGGGAGAAGAGGGAGAGATCATCGAACTGGCGAAAACAGCAGGTGACCGGGCCGTATTCAATCTCAGCGACGAGACGGACGCACTGCGCTCGGCCTGCCTGGAGAACGTGTTGCACATCATTCCGAGTGCCCGCATGAAATCGGACGCCGTCGCCCAGTGGGTGTCCCGGAACCCAGGCTCGGGTGTGAGCGCTGCCGCCTGGCACGCCGGTGCCGTGAAGTTCGCAGCCCGCGACCTCAACAACCGCTACAGGGAACGGTTCGGCGTCGACATGGACCCGCAGGCCTGGGCCGGCTGGTTCGCCGCCCGTGCGGTCGGTGACACGCTAATGAGGGAACCCGGCGCTGATGCGGCCTCGTTGTTGCGGCTGCTGAAGGAAGCGGACGGGCTGGATGGACAAAAGGGAGATCCTCACAGCTTCCGCAAGAGCGGTCAACTGCGCCAACCCCTGGTCCTGGTGGGATCTGCCGGCGAACTGGTGGGCGAGGCCCCGGTCCGTGGTGCAGCGGGCGGCCTCGACAGCCTCGGGACCTCCCCTTGCGAGTGAAACATGATGAGAGTGTTATCCATACTGCTGCTGCTTTCCGGTGTGCAGGTAGTGGCCGAGACCACCTTCCGGCTCTTCGTGACGAACGAGGCCGATGATTCCGTCACGGTGATCGACAGTCGCAGCGGAGAGGTCGAGGCGACCATCGAGGTCGGTGGGCGTCCGCGGGGTATCGGCTTCAGCCCGGACCGCGGGAAGGTCTACGTGGCGCTGGGGGACGAGAACGCGATCGCCGTGATGGACACTGCATCGCTGCAGTTGGAGCGCAAGGTTCCGGCCGGCTCGGATCCGGAAGCATTTGCAGTTCATCCGGACGGCACGATCTTTCTTTCCAACGAGGATGAGGGACTCGCCACTGCCCTCAATCCCGACTCGGGAGAGGTGCTGGCCGAAATCCAGGTCGGCATCGAGCCCGAGGGAGTGGGCGTCAGTCCGGACGGCCAGCAGGTGCTGGTGACGAGCGAGTCCTCCAACATGGTGCATGTCATCTCGGTTGCCGAAAGGAAGCTGGTCGCGAACATCCTGGTCGGAGCCCGCCCGCGAGAGGTGGCGTTCAGCCCGGATGGGCAGTACTTCTGGGTGACCTCCGAAGTCGCCGGGCATGTCTCGAAGGTCGACCGCCGGACGAACCGCATCGTAGCGGTCAACCGTACCCTTCGCCGCGAGGTGAATCCGCGGGTCAAGCCGAAGGCGGTCCTGTTGAGCCCGGACGGATCACGGCTGTATGTTTCCCTAGGCCGTGGGAACGCGGTCGCGGTGCTGGATCCCGACACCCTGGACTTGCGCGGCAGCGTGTCCACCGGGGTGCGCACCTGGGGAATGGCCCTGTCGCGGGATGGGACCCGCCTCTGGGCAGCGAACGGCCCGGACGGGACGCTCTCGGTGGTCGATACCCATACCATGCAGCAGATCGGGACAATTCCGACCGGGAGAATGCCATGGGGTGTCGTGCTGGATGACTGACCGGTTCAGCCGTCTGTTCCTGGCGTTCGGGCTGCTGGCCATGGTGCAACCAGTCCGGGCGGCGGCCGAGACAGGACCACTGGCCGCTATCGGCTGGAAGCTGTTCTTCGACCCGATCCTGTCCAGGCCCCGCAATACTTCGTGCGGGACCTGTCACGACCCGAAGAAGGGTTTCGAGGCGGGCGTTGTCCTCGGTGAGGGCGCCTACGGTGACACCCTCCCGCGCAACATACCGACGGTGGTCAACCTGGCGGATGCCGAGTTCTTCTTCTGGGACGGCCGGGCCGGTTCGCTGGAGGAACAGGCCAAGGGCCCCATCGAGAACCCCATCGAGATGGATCTCTCGCATGAGGAAGCTGCCCGCAGGGTCGCGTCGGTCCCGGCCTATGTCCGGGCCTTCGCGAAGGCCGGTGTTACGAAGATCACGATCGAAGAGATCGCGCGGGCCATCGCCGCCTTCGAGCGGGAACTTCGCACCGGCCCGACGCAGTATGACAGTTGGCTTGCGGGCGACCGCTCGGTCTTCAGCGAGGAACAGGAGCGTGGACGCATGATCTTCTTCACCCGCGGGCAGTGCGCGACCTGTCACCTCGGCCCGAACTTCACGGACGGGATGTTCCACAACATCGGGACCGGCACAGCGGTCGACACCGGTCGCTACGCGATTTCCTCGGACGAGTACGACCTGGGCGCGTTCAAGACGCCTTCGCTGCGCAACTGGAAGGGTCGGGAGCCGTTCATGCATGACGGCCGGTTCGCAACGCTTGACGAAGTGCTTGATTTCTACAACGAGCCCAAGACGGATGCGATCGGCCAGACGGAACTGGATCCCCTCCGGTTGACGGAACAGGATCAGACCGACATCAAGGCATTCCTCGAGACGCTCAACGGCTCGTGGCCGGACCTCGGACCGATCGAGGCGGCCTGGCACGCCCTGCAGTGAGGCCCGCTTTCCGCAAGGCGGCGATACACAGTGACACGGGCACCAGGTTCAAGCAGGAGGGAGAGATGGCTCGAAAGAACGGCCTTCGGTGCTTCCACGGCCAATCTCGTGTCGATCGCGGTTGCTCACTCGCTGCTTGGTCTCGGACTGGTCGGACTGGCGTGGAGACCGGGCAAGGTCCGGGTACCTCGAGCCGCCTGGCCATTGGCGGCGTTGGTGCTATGGACGCTGGTTGCCACTCTGGCCTCGGACGATCCGGCGGCAGCGTTTCCGCAATGGAAGAAGTTCTTCGTGTATGCGATGCTGCCGCTGGTCTACACGGCCCTGCGGTCGGTCGACGCCTGCCGCAGGGCTGCCGAGGCATGGTTTGCTGTCGGGTGCGGAGCCTCACTGGTGGCCGTGGCGGAGTTCGTCGGCGCAGCGGCCAGAGCCGGTCGGCTCGACGGTGAATTCTATCGGCAGTATGTCGGCGACCGGGTGGCCGGGTTCTACAGCCACTGGATGACGTTCAGCCAGGTTTCCGTCCTGATCCTGCTGACGCTCGCATGCTACCTGGCGTTCGGGGCCCGGCGTCGCGGATCAGGGGTATGGGGCGCGGTCGGTGCGTTGGTCGCAGTGTCGATGCTCCTGAGCTTCACCCGGAGCGCCTGGCTGGCGCTGCTGGCTGGATTGGTATACGTGATCGCGAACCGTGGGCCGCGCCTGCTGGCTGCGGTCCCGGTGCTGCTCGCGGCTGGTTACCTGGCGGCCCCGGCGGCCGTGCAGCAGCGGGTCCGCTCGATCCGGCCGGCAGAGAACCAGTCGCTGATCGTGATGTGGCGGACCGGATTCAACATGATTGCTGACCGACCGCTGCTCGGTGTCGGGCCCGAGCGGGCGGGTCCGCTGTTCTCCATGTACCAGCCGGAGGAAGTGCAAGAACTGCCGACCGGCTTCTACGGGCATCTGCACAGTGTCTACATCCACTACGCCGCCGAACGAGGCATCCCGGCGGCACTGATCGTGCTATGGCTCTTCGGGCAGGTGTTGATCGACATGCGAAGGGGGCTGCGTGGATTGCCCGATCGGCCGGACGACCGCCGGTTTCTGCTGCACGCCGGGGCCTGCGGAACACTCGCGGTTGCCATCCTGAGCTGTTTCGATGTGTCATTGGGAGACAGCGAGGTGCTGGCAGCGTACCTTGCACTCGTCGGGATCGCGTACAGGGGTCTGCCAGACACCCGGGACGCAACGATGAAGGTGAATCCGTGATTGCTTGCCAGTTCTTCGTCATCATCGTGCGTTGCACCTGCAACTACAATCGACGGTACGAAGTGTGCCGAGAATTTCCCGGGGGCGATCATGAGAGAAGTGAATAACCTGAGAAAGGTGAATGGACTGCTGGCGGATCTGGTTGGCATGTGCAATGCCGTCATAGCGATCGTGATCGCTATCGCGTGTGTGGCGATCGGACTGCAGCAGGGCGGGTTGCTGGGTGCGGCAGTCGGTGCCTTGTTCGGCGGAGCCCTTGCTGTCGCCGTGTGTGGACTGTTGGCCATCTTCCTCGAAATTCGTGAGGAGCTGGTCAGCATGAATCAGCACTTGCTAAACGTGGAACGGACGGGCGTGTCGGACGCCGCGAGATCACAGCCTTCCGATACCGGGAGGATCTCCTGGCCCGACGGGGACGATCCCGGCGGGCTCGATTGACATCGACAGGGTTTCCGTCCGGTGGCCGGCGAGCTGCCTCCAGTACAGCCACTGGCGCCCGCTGACTCCTCCCGCTCCGGTCACTCACGGGCTGGGCTATCCGGACAATCCGACGGCCTGCAGTCGATGGGAGATACTAACGTGGTGGACTTCAAACTGACCGATACCGCGCTGGAAGCCATTGAAGCTGATGTTGCAATCGCCTTCGTCTACCAGGGCGACGGGGACGAACCGCCCGCCATCGATTATTGGAACTCGCTGTCCGGCGGCATCGCCGGAGAACTGGCAGCGCGGGGGGAGTTCCGCGGCGCAAGCAAGGCCACCGCCGTGATCCACCGGCCCGCCGGCATGAAGGCCGGGCGACTGGTTCTCGCCGGCTATGGCGAACCGGCCAAGGCATCTGCGGCTCGACTCCGTGACCGTGCCGGTGCGGTCTGGAGGGGATTGCGCGATAGCGGTGCCAGCCACGTGGCAGTGCTGCTTCCGTGGGGGACTGACGCGAATACGGGTACCCGTGCGGTCGCCGAGGGCATAGCGTTCGCCGACTACGAGCCGGATGTTCACAAGAGTGCGGACCGGAAGCCATCGCCGCTGCGAACGGTCACGATTTCGGCGCAGGGGGCGGACCAGCGCGACCTTAACCGCGCTGTCGCGACCGGCCGGGCTCGGAACGTGGCGCGGGAACTGGGCAATGAGCCCGGCAATCTCCTGCCTCCACGCGTGTTGGCCGAGCGCACCTGCAAGCTGGCGGAGGAAGCCGGACTGGAATGCGAGGTGCTGGATGAGCAGAGGATGCGCTCGATGGGAATGGGTGCGCTGCTGGGCGTGGCCCAGGGCAGTAGCCAGGAACCGGTGCTGATCGTGATCCGCTACCGCCCGGAACGGGCGGTAGCGGACGGAGGCCCGCACCTGGGCCTGATCGGCAAGGCAGTCACCTTCGACACCGGTGGAATCTCGATCAAGCCGTCCGCCGACATGCATCTGATGAAGCACGACATGTGCGGCGGAGCTGCCATGGTGGGTGCGATGCTCGGGATTGCCGCCGTGCGGCCCAAGGTTCCGGTAACGGCGGTGATCCCGTCGGTCGAGAATATGCCCGGCGCCAACGCTCAGCGTCCGGGGGACATCGTGACGTCAATGTGCGGCAAGACCATCGAGGTCCTCAATACCGATGCAGAGGGGCGGTTGATTCTGGCCGATGCGCTCACCTATGCCAAGGATCTCGGATGCACACACCTGGTGAATGCCGCGACGCTGACGGGAGCCATTGTGGTGGCCCTCGGCACGAATCACACGGGCGTGTTCGGCAATAGCGACGCTTGGCGCGACCGCGTGCTGGATGCTTCCAGGGCAGCCGGCGAGACGATGTGGTCGATGCCCTTGGGTGACGAGTTCACGGACCTGCTCAAGAGCCCGGTCGCTGACCTGGCGAACATCGGCCCCCGCGCGGGCGGTGCGATCACGGCAGCGGCGTTCCTGGAGCAGTTCGCCGGCGACACGCCCTGGGTGCACCTGGACATCGCGGGTACGGCCTGGTACGCGGAAAAGCAACCCCATGCTCCCGTCGGTGCGACGGGCGTCGGTGTCGCGACGTTGGTGGAACTTGCCTTGAGCCTTGATTGAGGAAGCTCCGGCAGAGACTGGGTCTTGTTCCAGCTACTGGATCGTGGAAGATCCCTGGACGCCCATGGGGCCGGTCGTCACGTTGCGGTTCACGTGCCGGTCCAGGTTGATGATGTAGGTTTCCGGCGCATTCAGCAGGTGCGCGGAATGAGTGGCCGCCACAATGCGAAACCCCTTGGTGTCGACGAGTTCCTTCAGCATCTTCAGAATTCTCCGCTGGTTCGCCTGGGACAGGGCCATCTCCGGCTCGTCCAGCAGCAGGACCGCGCCGTCGGGCAGTGTCGGGAAGGTCTGCTGAAACAGTGACAGCATGACCTGTCCGTGGCTGGCGGTCTGCAGGAATTCCTGCATTTCGGGGTCGTCGTCAAACATGGACAGGTCGTTGCGGGGGTTGTGCTGTTCCGCATCGAACAGCAGCACCTTGCTCGTCTTGGTTGCCGGGGTGTCGAGACGGTAGGCATAGTTTTCGATTTCATCCCCGCGCAATGCGTGATAGATCGAGTGCAGCAGCGTGGACTTGCCGGACCCGTTCTCTCCCTCCAGCATGATCAGCGGATGGGACAGGTCGACGATCATGGGCATATGGAAATTGAGGTTGAGGAAAACCGGGTGGCTGAGTATCTTGAGGAACATTCTCAAGACCAGCATACATTGAGCGGTAGCTCCGAGTTTCCCGGGCCGCTGTAAGATTGAGGGGGAGTCCCGTCGCGTGTGGTGGTGGGACGCACCCCCGACCAAGGCCTCATGGCGACTGGCTGCAGCATTGAGGTCCTTGGCTCGGGGACCAGCGTCGGTGTGCCGACAATCGGCTGTACATGCAGGGTTTGCACGTCCAGTGATCCGCGTGATCGCCGCCTGCGGCCATCCGTGCTGGTCCGCTACACATCGGGCGGGCGCGAGCGGGCGATCGTCGTCGACACATCTCCCGATTTCCGCCAGCAGGCCTTGGTGGCACGGCTCCGTCGGCTGGATGCGATCCTCTACACCCACGATCACGCCGACCACATCATGGGACTGGACGATGTCCGCCCGTTCAACTACGGCCGGAAGGACCGCATCCCGGTCTACGCATCGGCGCAGACCATGAAGTCGTTGCTGCGCGTGTTTCCGTATGCGTTTGCGGGTGAGGGCAGCCATCCCGGTGGCGTACCCCGTCTTACCGGACAGACTGTCGAGAACGACAGTTCCCTTGAGGTGTTCGGAATGCGGATTCAGGCGGTTGCGGTCGATCACGGCCCGAAGCGAATTCTGGGGTTCCGCTTTGGCAACGCGGCGTACGTTACCGACCAGACTGGATTTCCCGAACGCTCTCTGCCATGGCTGGAGAACCTTGACGTGCTGTTTCTGGGCGCATTGCGACATACTCCCCATCCGATGCACTCCACGGTCGAGGAAGCCTTGGCATGGGTCGAGAGGCTGCGACCACGCAACGCGTTCTTCACGCACATCTGTCACGAACTCAGCCACGACGAGACCAACGGGCAACTGCCGGATGGCGTGTCTCTCGCCTATGACGGACTCAAGGTGGATGTGAAGGAGTGAACGGGCGATGACGCGATGCTGGATGGGCCTGGATGGGATTCCGGACGATTTGGGTCCGACGGCCGTGACGATCGGGAACTTCGATGGCGTTCACCTGGGTCACCAGCGCATCTTGCGTCTGGCAGGGGAAACGGCCAGGGCCGAATCGTTGATCCCCGTCGCGTTGACGTTCGACCCGCACCCGCTGGTCGTGGTGGCACCGAGCCGGGCTCCCGCAACACTCACCAGTGTCCACCACCGCACCGATCTGATCTTGCGCCACGGCATTGACCGGGTCGTGATCCTGCCGTTTACCAGAGATCTCTCGCAGTTGTCGCCGAGCGCTTTCTGTGCCGAGATCCTGAAGGGCAAACTGAAGGCCCACAACGTGGTGGTCGGGAGCAACTTCCGTTTCGGTCGGGAGCAGTCGGGGGACACGGAGACACTGCGTGATCTGGGATCGCAACTTGGATTCGCCACGTCCGTGGTCCCGACCGTGCTGATCGACGGAGAATCCGTCAGCAGCACGCTCGTACGGAACCTGGTGCGCTGTGGCAGGGTCGAGCGGGCCAGGGAGATGTTGGGACGGGAATTCTCCCTGCGGGGGCCGATCGTCCCGGGCGATGGTGTCGGTGCCCGCATGACGGTACCCACGATGAACCTGGACGCCGACAGCGAGGTTCTCCCGGGAGACGGCGTGTACATCACGCGAGCCCGGATCGACGGCCGGGGGGATTTCCGTGAGGCTGTGACGAACGTCGGATCGCGACCGACGTTCGACGGCCAGCGACGGACGGTCGAGACGCACCTGCTGGGCGCCGCGAACGAGTCCACCCCGAACGCGCTAGAATTGGAGTTTCTACGGAAGATCCGGGACGAGCGCAGGTTCCCGTCGGCGGAGTTGCTGCGGGAACAGATCTTGGTTGATATCGACGCGGCAGAGCGCTATTTCCAGCAGATGGTCGAATTGTCTGCGGAATCCTCCGTGGATCCGGCGTGAAACCCCGGGCCAGTCGGCCCTATCGAAGGAAGAGGACTCATGAGCACTCGAATCTCAGCAGCAAAATGCGCACACATGCAAGCTCTGACCACGGAGCGCGGCATCATTGGTGCGGCCGCAATGGACCAGCGCGGATCTCTCAAGAAGGCGATTGCGAAGAACAAGGGAATCGCACCGGAGGACGTCACCGACGAAATGATGAGTGCATTCAAGCTCAGCGTCTCGAAGGTTCTCACGCCCTACGCCAGCGCCATCCTCCTGGACCCGATCTGGGGTCTGCCGGGAGCGTCGGCGCGTGCCGAGAATGCCGGACTGCTCCTGTCGTACGAGAAGAGTGGTTACGACAACACCCAGCCTGGTCGTCTCGCCGACCTGATCGACACGCTCTCCGTCCGCCAGATCGGAGAGCTGGGAGCCGATGCCGTCAAGATCCTGCTCTACTACACGCCGTTCGAGGACTCGGCCATCAACGCCGTCAAGCACGCCTTCATCGAGAGGATCGGCGACGAGTGCAGGGCGAACGACCTGCCTTTCTTCCTCGAGTTCGTGGGCTACGACCCCCAGGGCGGTGACGAGAAGGGGTTCGAGTTTGCCAAGCGCAAGCCCGAGGTCGTCACCGAGAGCATGCGGGAATTCTCCAAGGACCGTTATGGAGTGGATGTCCTGAAGGTCGAGGTTCCGATCAACATGAAGTTCGCCGCAGGATCGCGGGCCTGCCAGGGGCAGAGTGCGTACTCCCGGGCGGAGGCGCTGGAGCACTTCCGGTCCGCTGCCGAAGCGGCGGGCAGACCCTTCATCTACCTCAGTGCCGGCGTCACGAACGAGGTTTTCACCGAGTCGCTGGAATGGGCCGCCGAGGCCGGCGTGCGGTACTCCGGCGTGCTGTGCGGCCGGGCCACTTGGCAGGACGCGATTCCGATCTACTGCCAGCGTGGCGTGGCGGCCCTCGAGGACTGGCTTGCCGAGCAGGGGGCGGTGAACATCGGGGCGATCAACAAGCGCCTGGAGCAGGCTACGCCATGGTATAGCTTCTATGGAGCGGACAGTGCCGAGGCGCTGGTGGCCTGATTCGTCTCACCGAGCGGGTCAATCCCACAAGGCGTACGATGGCGTTGTGCTGCCGACTGCGCAGTAAGACCAGTGCACCGATGGCACAGTCTTCGGTGATGAGTACGCGCCCCTCTTCGCGGGCGTGCATTGGCAACGTTTCATCCGGGACATGTTCGAAGTGATCTTGTCCGCATACGAAGTGATGCCCAAGGCCCAGCAGGCCCGCCCGGAAGTGCCGCGATGCAGCAAGCGCATCCGGGGAGCGGTGTCACGAGGACTCTCGAATGGCAATTCGATCATGCACCTGTTCTCCGGCCAGTGAGCGATACGCCGAGAGGACATGCCCGGATGTCGTCTGGTCCGAGAAGGGGATAGTCATCCCGCAGTTCCTCGACCGTCGATCCCGCCGCCAGGTTGGCCAGGACATGCTCCACGGCGATGCGCATGTCGCGGATGATCGGCTTGCCGCCACAAACATCGGGTCGCACGGTGATGCGATCCAGCAGTTCGGTTTCTTCGGTCATGTGAATTCCCATTGCTGCGGTTGATTGTCGCTTCAGTTGGAGGAGCGCCACCAGCAAGCGGGCCTTCCAGTTGACGGGGCGCGGGCTCTCGCCAATCGACTTCTGCTGGCTCCAGTCGCCTTGACGTTACCTGTGCACAGACACGAGCGTGGCGTCCAGCACACCCTGCTCTGGACAGCCATGCGGGTGGAGCGCGGTAAGAGCGTTGGCGAGAAGCAGAAAGTCCGCGCTCCTGCTCTGACACGATCAACTCCCGTTGGGCACTCGAATGCACTCCCGTCTGCAGGAGGATGGGTGGGTGGACCCGATCAGGGACGGTCACGGTTGCGAGTGCCCCGGTCATCGTGCCTGTCCCCCGTTGTGCTCCGCTGTTCAACGGGTGCGCCCGAATGCACGTAATGCGAGTTGATCGGCAGGATCGAGCGATCCGTCCGGACGGAGTGCAGCCCGCACCAGAAGATTGGCGTTCCGGTCCGATGCGGTTTGCAGCGCCGCGACGAGCCGCGCGGGTTGGGAGGTGCTGCCCCGTGGCGTTTCACTGGATGCCACCACATCATGCCCGATCTCCACGGGCTTGTCACCGGGCTCCATGTCGATAGCGTCACCATCGACGCTGATGAAGTCCTCGTCGCCGGTAACCCCGGAGCCGAAGCTGATCAGCACCCCGGGCCGCGCTTCGCGCAGGAGGGAGTAGGTCTGCTCGACCGGGAAGAGATCCGGCCTCGCCTGGTAGCCCTCCCGCGGTCCGAGGCGGATACCTGCCAACGGGCCGTAGCGGTACGCAATCTCCTGCAACTGATTGTGCGCGTAGCGCACGTAGTGCAGGAAGTCCTCGTCCTTTTCGAACTTGTACCATGGTTGTGGCGTCTCGTAGCGTGGTCGGGAGCGTTTCCAGTCGTTCCGGGATGTCTCCGGAGGGAAGAAGTACGGGTGACGCCAGTCCGCTGCGTACGAGTACGACAGAACCAGGCCCAAGCCCTTGGCATCGCACGCTGCCGCGAGCTCGCCTACCAGGTCGCGCCCGCAGATCTCGAGGGAATTGAAATCGGTCTCGATGGTCCGGAAGAGGCAGAATCCATCGGCATGTCGGGCGGGCACTCCCACATACTCGAATCCGCCCTCATGGGCCACCGCGGCGATTCGCTCGGCATCGAAACCCACCGGATCAAAGGTCGAGCCCAGTTTCCTGTACCGCTGCGGCGGAATACGATCATCGAACTGCACCGACGGTCCCCGCCGCAACAGCGAGTAGACGCCGTACTCCAGGAACAGTCCGCGCCCGGCCTCGCGAAACCAGGCCAGAACCGCCTCTGTAGGGCTTGTCTCGTACAGACCCTGCCGGCCCTCAAGAAAGGTGGGTGGGTGGGGCTGCGGTTCAGGGGCTATGGCGGTCGACGAGCAACCGCCAAGGCTGGCCGCAGCCGCCAGGAACGCGCGACGGCGCATAGTCCGGATTGTAGCCGCCGAGACTGCCCGGCATATCCGGGCGGGGTGGTAGACTGTCCCGGTGTGTCGCTTGATTCCGTTCCTCGCCTGTCTGACGCTGCTCGCGGCCTGCTCCGAACCGGCCGGGCAGGGGTCCGAGACTGCGACTGTTCGTACAGCCCGGATTTTCGAGTCCGGGACTGGCGGGTACGCCCACTACAGAGTCCCGGCGATAGCGGTTTCGGAGGTCGGCACGGTCATGGTGGTCGTCGAGGCTCGTGCGAGCGAGAGCGGGGATTGGGGCCCGCAGGACATCCTGATGCGGCGGAGTCGTGACGGGGGCAAGACCTGGGACCGTCCCCGCAAGATCGTTCACTTGCAGGAACCGCAAGAGGCGAACCCTGCGGCATTGGCGCAGGACCTGGCGGAACCCGGGATAACGACGTACAACAATATCGTCCCCATCGTCGACCGCGAGGAGGGCGTCGTGCACTTCCTGTTCTGCAGCAGTTATGCCAGGGCGTACTACATGCGAACGGACGACGACGGCGAGACCTTCACGGACCCGGTCGAGATCACTGCCACATTCGAGCAGTTCCGGGACGAATACGACTGGAAGGTGATCGCCACCGGCCCGGGCCATGGCATCCAGCACTCCAATGGCCGGCTGATCGTCCCTGTATGGCTGTCCGACGGCTCGGGTGGTCATGCTCACCGGCCGTCGATCGTTGCGACCATTTACAGTGGCGACGGAGGTCGTACATGGGAGCGCGGAGATGTGGTCGTCCGGCACCCGCAACTGAAGAATCCCTCCGAGACGCTCGCCGTGGAGCTTCCCGACGGCTCGGTGATGCTGAACATCCGGAACGAGTCGCTCGAGCACCGTCGGGCCGTCACGGTCGGGCCGGACGGTGCGACCGGATGGTCGGCAGTCCGCTTCGACGAGGCACTCGTGGAGCCGATCTGCATGGGTAGCCTGGTGCGGGTCGGCGATGCCCTGGTGTTCGCGAACCCGGACAGCACTGAACCCAGGGACCCTGCGAACCCGGACGGCCGCTGGAAGCGACAGAACCTGACGGTGCGCCTGAGTGAGGACGCCGGTGCGACTTGGCCGTACCAGCGGGTCATTGAACCTGGAGTTAGCGGCTACAGCGACCTCGCGGCGGATGCGGCCGGTAACATCTACTGCGTCTACGAGGACGGCACCGCCTCGGACCGCGCCACGCACGTGCGCTACCTGAGCGTAGCGCGCTTTGATCGTGCGTGGATCCGCGCGGGGAACGAGTGACCGGGGACGAGCGGCAACCTCGCGCGGGTCGAGGATCTGGCTGTTCCGGATTCAGCCCAGATGGCCGGCGGAGCGTGCGATGCCTGTCAGTTCCTTCACGATTCCCGCATTGCCGGAATCGTCGATCGCGTTCCGGAACTCGCCGGGGTCGTTCTCGAGATCGAACAGTTCGCTGCGGGCCCAACTGAGGAAGTTCAGCTTCCACCGGTCGGTACGCACCATCAGGATGGGCGGCTTGCCGACGAACCGGTCGTCTGCCGTGAAGACCCTTCGGCAGAACCAGTACTCCGAATACGCATACTCCCGGGCTACATGCCGCCGGCCGAGCAGGGACGCGGCGAAGGAACGCCCGTCGATCCCCCGGGGCACTGCCAGCCCGCACAACTCCGCAAGCGTGGGAAACAGGTCGACCTGCTCGACGAGATGCTCGCGCGCCGAACCGGCGTCGATGCGATCGGGACACCGGATGATCAGGGGCACCCGGACGGACTGCTCGTACATGTTGTGCTTGGTCCACATGCGGTGTGCCCCCGCCATCTCCCCGTGATCCGACGTGTAGACGACCACGGTGTTCCGGTCGAGGCCCAGTTCGCGGAGCGTGTCGAACACGCGCCCGACATTGGCGTCGGTCTGCGATATGTTGCCGTAGTATCCACGGATGGCGTCGTGAAGCTCTTCGTCCGTCTGCTGATACCAGCCGCGCTCGCGCGCCCTGACCAGATGTCCCCGAAACCCGGTCTCCAGGGCATTGCCTGGGCGTGCCGGCAACTCGATTCGGACATCTTCATACAGCTCCCAGTACTTGCGGTGGGGTACCAGCGGCGTGTGTGGCATGAAGAACGAAGTCCAGAGGCAGAAGGGCCGGTCCCGGTGCGTCCGCAGGAACCGGACGGCCTCCTCGGAATAGTGGGTGTCCCGGAACAGTCGCTCCGGCATGCTGGACGGCTTGCCTGTCGTGCCGCCCGCGGCACCCTGATCCTGCCGAAAGGCGCGAATCTCGGAACGGGTCAGGCGAGTGTTGAAGCCACTCGCATTCACGCGGTGCGCGAAGCCGTGCCGCCGGTTCTCGTCGACAAAGTGCATCTTGCCGATGGCCGCGGTCGAATAGCCCTCGTCCGCGAACCAGTGGGCGACGGTCCGTGCGTCGTTCGGGAGCGGGTCGCTGAGAACCCGCGCACCGTGCCGGCTTGCATAGTTGCCGGTGATGATGGATCCGCGAGACGGCACGCAAACGGGAGACTGACAGTAGGCGCGATCGAAACGAACGCCTTCGGACGCGATCCCGTCAATGTGAGGGGTCAGCGCCTGTCGATGGCCGTAGCAGCCCGACGCAGCGGCCTGGTGCTGATCGGAACACAGGAACAGGAGATTCGTCCGCCGGCTCCTTGCAAATGCGAAGAACGGGCCGACGGAGGCGGACGCCAGGATCCCGATCGACTGTCGCCGGTTCACGCCAGCCCAATATACCAGCGCGAGTGCCCGGCAAGCAGGTCACGGCCCGGCCTGGACAAGGCAATACACGTCGCCGCTTCGAGAGCCGATCACCAGGTGCCCGTCGGCGATCGCCGGCGAGGCAATGATCCGACCACCGATCGCGAACTTCCAGAGCAGCGTGCCCTCCTGGTGGTCCAGAGCGTAGAGGTTGCCGTCCATCGATCCGACCCAGATCACATCGCCCGCCAGGGCCGGTGACGAATCCACCCGAGACCGGGTGGCGAACTCCCATCGCAGTTGACCCGTCTTCTCGTCGATGGCATGGACCCGCTTGTCGCGACCGCCAATGACGACCAGACCGTCGCGCACCACAGGGGAAGCAAAGAACTCGAAATCCGTCGTCGGATGGTCGTAGCGCCAGACCACCCGCTCTTCCCGCCAGTCGATCTTCAGCACTTCATAGCCGAACGTGCCCACATACGCCAGGTCGCCCACGACGGACGGCGACGCTGCCACGTAGTCCTTCATGTCCACCACGGCATCCTCCTCGCCCGAGCGGATGTCGATGATGCGGAACTTGCCGTCGCAACCGGTGATGAAGGTCTTGCCCCCGGCGACGGCCGGGCTGGCGTTCACGCGGTCGTCGGTCTGGTACTTCCACAGGACATCTCCGCTCTCGGGATCGAAGGCATACAGGTGGGTATCGTAGGAACCGACCAGGATGGCGTCCTCGCTGCAATGGGGCGAGGAGAGGATCTCGGCGAACGTCTGGTAGACCCACTTCTGTGTGCCGGACTTCGTGTCCACTGCATGGAAATAGCCTTCCTCGTCCCCGAAGAACACGGTGTCGTTGAGGATGCATCCGGACGCCGGTACTCCGAGATGCGCCTGGTAGACCCACTTCGCGGTGCCCGTGCGAAGTTCCACCGCATGGAACCGACCATCCATCTCCCCGAAATAGACGGTTCCGTCAACGATGATCGCGGTCGAATCGACACCGGCGGGAGCGCTGTAGACCCAGGCGGGCTCCAGGGGAGGAGTGAGGGGTGCCGAGGCGATGGCATTCCGATCACTGTTGCCGAGGAACAGCGGCCAGTCGTCGGCCACGGCCGGCATGGCCGCGACTGCCACCGTCAAGAGAGCCACGGCCCAGCCGCGTGCGCCGGATGGGCTTCTCCTGGCCGAAGAGGCACTGCCGGTCTGCGGGCTCATGGTCGTCGCACTCCTGTGGATCGCATCCCGCTCCAACCCCTCAAAAGGTTGCGATGGGATTGAAGGGACTACCGGTTCCGCCACCAACGGCGATGGGAGCCGCCGTTACGAGAAACTCCCACCGGCTCTGTCGGGCAGCCTCCTCGGCCACAGCTTCCAGATCCAGGTTGTCAAAGATGGGCATGCCCATGGCGATGATGACCAACTGGTGGATCGGCTGGGCGACTCCATCCACCAGCGACGGAGCCACGTCACTGCCTGCATCGCTGCCAAGGATCGCGGCATCACGCTCCTTCAGCCATCTTGCGCAGGACGCATGCAGACCGGCCGACTGCTTCGATACGTCCCACGGCCCTTGCTGGTCTCTCCTGGCCCACCGTCCCGTCCGGACCAGTACGATGTCACCGCTGTTCACAGTCACGTTCGCCTTCTTTTCCCATGCATCCAGGTCCGCAGGATAGATCGGCGTCCCGGGCTCAAGCCAGTCGAGGCCCTTGAGTCGGGGAATATCCATCAGCACGGCCCGGGCGAAGATTCCCTGCTTGTAGTTGGTGACCGCCAGTTTCGGCGCTCCCTCGGCAACAACCTCGGCTTGGGGAAATCCGTTGTACATCTTGCCTTGGAACGCCATGTGGCACAGCGAGTCCATGTGCGTGTGGGCGTATCCGTGATAGCTGACCTGATAGTCGTCCGAAACGAACTGGCCGGGATTGTTCAGCCCGATATTCAGCATCCTGTGCCGAAACGGCCGTGGATTGTCGGCGGCCTCCTCCTTCTCGACAACCCGGGCCAGCGAAACCGCAATTCCCTTCGTCACCAGCCGGGCCGCAGCCAGTCGGCTCTCGGGGGTGATCAGGTTGATCGTTCCCAATTGGTCGTCGGGACCCCATCGGCCCCAGTTCGACAGGGATCTCATCCATTCGTCCACCTCTGCCTCCGTGACCGTCGGTTGGCCGTAGGCACAGGCGAGGACGAAGAGGACCGTGGACAGGAGTGCCTTCTTCTTCACGTCAACAGCTTAGCAGCGCGCCCCGCGGAAGCGGGGACCGGACCGCAAGCCCTGTTGTACCCTGAGATTCGGCGATGTTTGGCAGCGAGCGAAGACGGCTGGAGGAGCGGCACCGCAAGGCGGGTCGGCTTCCGTCAGGCCAGCACCTGACGCTGAAGTGGCCCGTGTTGCACGTGGGCACGATCCCTGATTTCGACCCGTCGACATGGACACTCGCGGTCCGTGGGCTCGTGGAGGAGCCCTGCCAGATGACTTGGGACGAGTTCCGGTCGCTGCCACGGGTCCGCGTGCAGGCGGACTTCCACTGCGTCACCACCTGGAGCAAGCTCGACAACGTCTGGGAAGGCGTTTCCCTGCGCACCATCGTCGAGCGGGCCCGTCCCCAACCGGAGGCGCGCCACGTGATCCAGCACTGCGACGGTGGCTACACCACGAACACGCCGCTGGAGGACCTGCGGCGGGACAACGTACTGCTTGCCGATTGCCACCGTCCAGAACCGCTGACGCCGGAGCACGGAGGACCGCTCCGAATGGTCATTCCTCACCTGTATGCATGGAAGAGTGGCAAGTGGATCCGGGCACTGGAGTTCACTGGTGACGACCGGGCGGGATACTGGGAGGAGCGTGGCTACCACATGTACGGCGATCCGGTCCGTGAGCAGCGGTTCGGCTGAGACGGTGCCATGTTAGGGCGACTCCTCGGCTGGTTCCGCATGCGGGGTCAGCCTGCAGCGAGGGTTTTCCGCGGGAAGCCCCGGATTCGTCGCGAGAAGGCCTATTCGGCGGATAGCGGCTATGTCTACCAGTACACCTACGAGGGTTACTGTGACACGCAGAGGGCGGGCCTCGATGGCCGGGACTACGTCTTCCGTTGCACGTCCGACCGCTCCTCCCGTATCGATGTCACGATCTTCGCCCCTAGCGAGCGCTTCGCGGACTGGGAGCGCGATGCCGAGCGCAACCTGACCGAGGTCGAGCGGTACGCCGTGGTGAAGATGCGCCTGTTCGCGCTCTTCGACGGATCCGAGCACCTCCTGCAGGATGTCGTGGAAGTGCTGACGCTCCGGGATGTCTCCGAGCATGTCGAGGCACTCGACCTCTGAATCCGTCGCGAACGTACAATGGGCAAATGACCGTGCGCGCCATCTGGCTGCCCGTGGCGCTGGCGGCCGCTTCCTGCGGGACCACTCCGCCTGCCCGGGATGCTGATTTCGTCGCACTCGCCGAAGGGTATCTTGAGCGGCTTCTCGGCGAATACCCGGAGTACGCGACTGCGCTTGGCGACCACCGTCACGACGACCGTCTCAACGATTATTCGGCGGAGGCAGTCGCCCGCTGGCTCGCATCGAACAGGCGCTATCTCGAGCAACTTTCCGCGATCGACCCGGCCCGCCTGAGCCCGGCCAATGCCGTTGACTACGAGATTCTTGACAACGAGATCCGATTCAGTATCTGGTCGGCCGAGGAACTTCAGGAGCACGAGTGGAACCCGATGCGTTACGGGCTCGGTAACGCATTCTATTCGCTTCTGGCAAGGGACTTCGCACCCCTTGATGAGAGGCTGGCCAGCCTCAAGAGGAGACTGGATGCCGTCCGACCGGTCCTCAGCGCTGCCAGGGCGAATCTCCGGAATCCTCCCCGGATCCACACCGAGACGGCGATCCGGCAGAACGACGGCACCATAGCACTGATCCGCGACACGCTGGACGAGATCCTCGAACAGGCTCCCGCCATGCGGGAAGAACTCGCACCCGCCCGCGAGAGCGCCATTGCGGCCCTCGAAGACTACGGCCGCTGGCTGCGCGAGGACCTCCTGCCCCGCTCTAGCGGGGACTTCCGCATCGGTGAGGGGCGCTACCGGACCAAGCTCGCCTTCACCCTTCATTCAGACCTCTCCATGGAGGAGATCCTGCGACGGGCCAGGAACCGACTCGCCGCGTTGCAGGACGAACTCTTCGAGACCGCTCTTCCGCTGTACCGGGAATCGCATCCCGAAGCGACCGCCGCCGATGTCGCGGATCGGGCGGCCGTGATCCGGTCCGTGCTGGATGTTCTCGCGGACTCCCACCCTACCGATGCATCCATCGTGGAGGACGCCAGAACCGCGCTTCACGATGTCGCGGAGTTCACCAGGGCGAGGAACCTGGTGACCGTTCCCGACGAACCCCTCCGGATCATCGAGATGCCGGAGTTCCGTCGCGGCGTGTCCACGGCATACTGCGATTCGCCGGGCCCGCTCGAAGAGAACGGCGAGACGTTCTATGCGATCTCGCCCACGCCGGAGAACTGGACATCCGAGCGGAAGCTGTCGTTCTATCGCGAGTACAACGACTACATGCTGCAGGATCTGACGGTCCACGAAGCGGTCCCGGGCCACTACCTGCAGATCGCGCACTCGAACCGTTCGCGCGCGCCGACGAGAGTGCGGTCGATCTTCTCTTCGGGCACGTTCGTCGAGGGCTGGGCGGTCTATGCCGAACAGGTAATGGTGGAACACGGCTACGGCGGCCCGCGCTTCAAGATGCAGCAGCTCAAGATGCTGACGCGCGCCGTGATCAACTCGATCCTAGACCAGGGAATCCATGCTGGGACCATGACCGAGGAGGAGGCGATGTCGCTGATGATCGAGGAAGGCTATCAGGAGGACGGCGAGGCGGCCGGCAAGTGGATTCGAGCGCAACTGACTTCGGCCCAGCTCTCCACCTACTTCGTTGGCATCACCGAGCACAATGACATGCGTGACGCTTGGATCGAGAAGCACGGACCGATCGACGACTGGAAGGCCTACCACGACATGGTGCTTTCGCACGGCTCTCCGCCGATCAAGTTCGTGAGAAGGCTGATCAGTCTGTAACGCCATGGGAGGAACAGGGGTAGCCGGAGCGTACCGGCGCAACCGCAGACTCGCCCGGTCGGCGGCCTTCGCTGTGTCCCTGTCCGTGCTTGGCATGGGGTGTTCGCTCAAGAAGTTCGCGGTCCGACAGGTTGGGGATGCGCTCTCGTCCGGGACATCCGTCTACGAGACCGACCCCGATGTCGATCTCGTGGGCGACGCGCTGCCGTTCAGTCTGAAACTGCTGGAGAGTCTGCTTGAGATCACCCCGCATCACCGGGGCCTGCTGGTAGCGGCTTCCAAGGGATTCGCCCTGTATTCGCTTGCCTACGTGGATATGGAGGGCGAGATGCTCGTCGAGGAGGACTTCGAGCAGGGGCAGGCTCTCCGGCGACGCGCCCGGAGACTGTATCTGCGCTCCCTGGGGTTCAGCATGCGGGCGATGGAGCGCTCGTATCCAGGCATCACCGGAGAATTGCGCACGGATCCCCGGGCAGCGGTGCGCCGGGTGCGCAAGCGGGATGTCGACCTTCTCTACTGGGCGGGAGCAGCCCTCGGCCTGTCCATTTCCACCGACCCAACCGATCCGGACATGGCCATCCGGCTTGGAGAGGTGGATTCCCTGCTAGGCCGTGCGCTGGATCTCGACGAGTCATGGGACCGCGGTGCACTGCACGAGTTCCGCCTGCGCCTGGAGGCAGCCAGACCGGGTGGTGGAGCCCCGGAGGTGATCGCGGGAAGCTATCGGCGCGCACTGGAACTGTCCGATGGCCGGAGCGCAGGCCTGCATGTCGCGTATGCGGAAGCGGCGGCGGTGCCTGCGCAGGATCGTGAGCTCTTCGGTACGACGATCGGCAAGGCGCTTGCCATTGATCCGGACGAGTTCGAACGGTACAGGCTGTTGAACCACCTGGCCCGCAGGCGGGCTCTCTGGCTGCAGTCCCGTACGGACGACCTGTTCTTCTGACACGGCATGGGCCGGGACGCGGGCACACTGCATATACTGAGGAGCAGCACTGCGGGTGCACAGCGACGACCGTCGGCCAGCGTCCACGGCGAGCGGTCCCACGATATCCATGAAGAACGCTCACCGTGTCGCTCTCGTCGTGCTGATCGTGGCAGTCGCCCTCACGGCGACACTCGCCCCGGCCTCTGCGCAGAGGCGACGTGCCAACCGGATCAAGCTCGGCACCGTCGCTCCCAAGAACAGCATCTACCATGAGGCCCTGCTGCGTCTGCGGCAGTCCTGGCGGGATATCTCGGGTGGCGGAGTGGACCTTGCCATCTACCCGGGAGGCGTCGCCGGTGATGAAATCACGATGCTGCGCAAGATGCGGGCCGGCCAGATGCAGGCCGTGCTCATCTCTGGCACCGGCATGTCGTTTCTGGACGAAGGGACCAGTGCGCTGCAGGTGCCTCTGATGTTCGATTCGTACGAGGAGTTCGATTTCGTCCGCGGGAAGCTCGCACCGGCCCTTGAGCGGCGCCTCAAGGACAAGGGTTACACGGTCCTCGGATGGGGGGACGCCGGCTGGGCTTACTTCTTTAGCGTCCGGCCCTTCCGCACCCCGAACGATCTTCGGGAAATGAAGCTCTACACGTCGAAGGGCGACGACGAGATGCTGCGGCTCTACTCGGAGTTCGGGCTGCGCGCGGTCCCATTGGACCTGACCGAGTTGCAGGCCAATCTCGAAACAGGCCTGGTCGAGGTCTTCGCCGTGCCGCCACTGGTGGCTGCCGGATACCAGTGGTTCGCCTCGGCGCCTCACATGCTGGACATGCGGTTCCTCCCGATCGTTGGTGCCATCCTCATCGACAATCGGTCCTGGGATGCGATCCCTGAGCAGCAGCGGTCCGAGATGCGCACGGTCGCAGAGGAGGCTGCAGCCGAAATCCAGCGGGCTGTCCGCTCGCAGGAGCGGAAGGCCATTGAAGCGATGAAGGGATACGGGCTCAAGGTGATTGACACGGACGAGGCCGCCATCACTGCATGGAAGCGAGAGGTGGAACTGGCGCTTCCCAATCTGCGTGGCCGATACGCGCCGTCTGAATTGATCGACGACGCCCTGCGCTGGCGGGATGCCTACCGAGCACAGCAGCGGTGACGCTGCATCAGCCGAGCCTGGACGGCAACCGAAGGGTTCCGGCCCACCCGATCGGAAGCGTCAGAGGGCCTCATCCTGCTCGAAGCAATCCGGTTCGAGCAAGGTGCAGCAACGCACCGTGCCCCAGCATTCGTGCGAGGACACAACCTGTGTAAGGAAGCGGCCGTTCTCGGGGCGTATGGAACTGAGGTCGTCGGGCGGGGTGCGAGGACTCCGTTGCCGGAGTCGGAACACCCCCGGGCCTTGACGGCTTGGATCGAGGGGATCCAAGCCAAGGCATGGGACGCTCTGCAGGAGCGATTTCCGGACCTTGCCGCAGACGGGGAAGCCGATGTGTCCAAGTGACAGGATCACAGAGTCTCTGCCAGCGCGTCTTCAGGCCTGGTTGGATGGAAACTGGAATGATCTACCCAGCTGGTGGAAACCCAGAAGTCGGCGCCAGTACATGGGGCAGAGCAGCATGATTGCTGCCGTAGTACTGCTCATGGCTATGGGAGAGGGTGTGATACGGGGGCTTGCGCTTGATCAATTGCTTATTGTTGCGGCCGTGCTGGTGCTGATCGTTGTGATAGTCGTTCCCTCCACGTTCGCGGTGGCGCGCATTTCGTATCGAATAAACAAGAGGAGAGAACACAATGATTAACTTGTCCCAGTGGGCCCTGACGGCGGGTGTCATGTGTGGATTATCTGTCGTGGCAGCCGGGCCGGTTTCCGCCGCGAGCTGTGCGGGGTGCGGATTGGATTGAGTGGAACCAGCAATGCCAAATGAAGTATGGGAAGCCCGGCTGGTCAGGAGGCTGCGCTGTTCTGCGGGACTTGCGATCGAACAGGTTCAGAGCCTGAGAGTTCCGGACATGGGACTAATTTGGGATGTCATGCGGTGGAGTCGATTGCGGGGTCAGGCTGGGGCTGCGGGGGCTGGTTGGGGTTGCAGGGCGGGAGTTCGTAGACGAGTCGCAAGCTGGTGCCGGGATAGAGGGTGCGGGTCTGGTTGAGGGTGTCCAGCAGGGGCGCCAAGGCGCGGTCCTGAGCGCGGGTGGGCTGGTGCAGCAGGCGCACCGTGAGGGTGCCGGCGACGGGGTCGGGCAGGAGGCTCGCGGTGCTGCGGAGCAGGGCCTTGATCTGCAGGCGCGCCGTCTCCGGGCGGCTCAACTGCGGCGCGAGGACCGCCGCCAGGCGGGTCTCGGCACGATACACCAGCATGCGCAGGGGCCGCCCCAGGGTCTGCGGGCGTTCGTCGGCGGGTAGGTCCCCGACGCGGACATGGTGGTCGACCTCCCGGCGGGTGATCTGCAGACCCTCCAGACGGTGGTTCTTGTCCTGCACCCTGGAGCGGAGTTGCTGCGCAACGTCCGAGCCGCGCGGGGCTTGTGCCAGTTGCCGGTGCAGGGTACCCAACTGGCGCTGGACGGCATTGTCAAGCCAACGCCATTGCGGGTTGACCAGCTGCTCGTCGGCGTCCACATCCTCAAGGGTGTGACTCGCCAGCGTGTCGAGGGCATACTCGGCACACATGTACTGGAAGAAATTCTCCTGAGTCCAGCGGGAGCGCAACAGACTCGCCACCTGTGCCGGTGGCAGGCTGGGGTGGGTGGTGATGGCGGCGGGTTGGCGCTGGTCCGGGTCCGGCGCTCCGGACCGCAGCACAGGCTGGCGCGGCTGTCCGCTCCGGCCCGGGATCGGAAGCCGTCGATCGATCCAGAAGCGGACTTCGCGCACGGTGCCGTGCGCGCCGAGTTCGACCTCCCGTTCAGCGGCCTGCCCCTCCAAGCGGACCGTCCCCAGCGGTCCCGGCAGGTCCAGTTGCACGGGCGTGAACTCCGCGAGCGGCCAGCGCTCCGTCTGGGCGCCCTTGCGCCAACTGATGACCGCGATGCCCTGGCGGCGCAGAGCGGCGAACAGGGCCGGGCTCCAGCCTTCCCGGTCGAACACCAGCGTGAGTTGGGGGCGCTGCGGGTCGCCCTGCTTGGAGAGCACCCCCAGTTGCTGGAGTTGGGGGATGATCGCGTGGCGGATCTCCTGCCCCAGGGAGTGGTCCAGGGCCTTGTGCAGACACAGCAGCGGAGCGCCGCCGAGGGCGTGCACCCAGTAGCTGGTGGCTCCTGCCAGGCACAGTTTCTGGCGCGGTACGAAGCGTTTCGGCACGGCACCCTGGCCGCTGTAGACCTGCACGTGGACGTCCACGAACAGGGTGGCGACGGCGTCCTGGTGGGTGGTCGCCCAGTGCTGCGTGAGGGCCCCGCTCCAAGCCCGCAGGGCCTCCGGATCGGCGGCCAACTGGCGCAGATGGCGGCGCAGGGTGCGGGGACAGGGACTGCGGTCCAGACACAGCAGCAGGCCCCACTCCCCGGGCGGTTCGCTCGCCAGCCGTTCGACGCGCTGCACCCGCAGCAGGAACAGGAAGGCGAGGGTGAGCAGGATCGAGCGCAGCCCGTAATGGCCGGGTGGCACAGAGAGTTTCCCGGCGTGTGTGAGCAGGCCCTCGGCCAGCAGCGCGGGCAGGGCCGCCAGGACCCCCGCCCCGGCCACGGCCGTGGCCGGGGTCGGGAAGCGGGGCTCGCGCGGGGTTCTCTGGCCCAGCGAGGCGGCCAGGCGCCCCGGGGTATCGTGGGTGGCCCGCCCCTGCGGAGCCTGGGCGTCACGGTGGTCGCGCTGCACGCGATCCAGTGGCGGCGGTGAGTCGGTCCCGGCTGCCTGCTGCGGAGGCCGGACCGGTGGCGTGCTGCGGACCGGAGTGGCGGTGGGGGGTGAGCAGGGTTTGGCAGCGACCGGAGGGGCCTCGGCGGCGGGAGAGGCCGGGGCTGGCTGGACGGGCGGCAACAGCCCCTGGCGCTGGTAGGTGCGCAAGGTCTCGAAGCAGAGCGCGAGTTGGCGGGCCGTGTGGCGCAGGCTGGCCCCGTCGGCGAGCAGGCGGGCGGCGCGCTCGAGCACTTCCGGGTCCTGGATCGCGTGACGCCGGCGGGTGCGCTGGCGCGGGGCGAAGCCCATCTCGCCGTCGCGTTCCAGGGTCTGGCGGGCCCGCAGGATGGTGCGGGGGCTGAGGCCGAAGGGCCGGGCGAGGTCGACCAGCGAGGCCAACTGGAACAGGGCGCAGCGGGCCAGACAGAGATTGCGGGCCCGTTTGTCGTCGCGGTGATGACAGGCGATGGGGGCGATACCCAGGAAGTAGTAGAGGATCTCCCCGTCGTGGCAGAGGCTGAGTTGGTGATTGACGGGCAGCGCTTCGCCGGGTTGCAGGGCGAGGGCCGCGGGCAGACCGGAGGGGGCGGGCAATGCAGCTTTCATAGTGACATCATGAACTAGTCAGAAGCGGGCTGTCCAGTCGCCGCAGGGTGCCGCTCGTGGCGCACAAGTCCCTGTCCCTCGCTACGTTACAGGGAACATCCGGGGGCGGGACGGCGACTCTCCGGCGGTCCATCCCTGACCAGTGCCTGTCCGGTTGGTGGCGGGTTGGGCGCCACCGCGCCCCGACGGGGCCGACCGGAGGCGCGCGAGCACGGGCCAGCTCTCTATCCCAGCCTTCCGCCACGTATCCACAGACCCGAGCAGGGCCCCGGGACGGCGGCGTTGCGCCGTCGGTGCGTAGCCGTCCGGCCGTCCCCTTCCCGACTAATAGTGACAGAGCTAAATTAGTCACTCCGCCGCTGTCGAGCCCCCTCTGGCGACGGTCCGATTCCCACAAGTTCCTGCTACCCTATGCCTTATCTCTGTCATCCTCTCCAGCTGGGGGCTCCCCATGTCCGGAACTCTGAGTCTGACAGGGCTCTGCTGAGGCTGAGTCTTGAGAAGTTGAAAGAGGCGGCGGGCCAAGACGTACAACTGCAGACCCAGGAGGACGGGATTCTGAGCTCGGTTGCGACGATCCTTGGAGAATAGCTTTCGAATTGCTTGTCAGACTCAGGTTCGGGCCAATTGACCTCGCTCAGGGGAATCTTTAACCCTGCTCTTCGGTAAGTGGGCGATTCCCTGTGGCAGGAGTGCTGCGAGCGATCGTACCGTCGTCGGCCAACGGACGAGTGTCAACCGTCACAAGCGTTCCGCGCACAGGAGAGTGTCCAGCTTGCACGGGACCATTGCCCGTTCTGCCTTCGAGGATTTGCTGCGGTCGTTGAGGCGCTGAGCGCAGGCTTGTGAGTCGGGATGCCCACAGCAGATTGCGGCAGTGGCGCTACTGAGTGCCTTACAACCATGCAGTTGGCGCAGACCGGGGGCTGGCCGGACTTGCTGGCCTGGAGGCGTGGCTGCACTGAGCATTTAGCGATGATCTGCGGTTCGGGCGAACTCCTGCACCCGGTTCGTGCCACGTTCATGCCAATGACCCACCTCCTGATCGTCCTTACGACTGCCGCGCCGGGCTGCGCATTCGTCGTGCACCGTCCCAACATCCTCGTAGTCAATGCTGGTTGATCCCGTGGCGCCCCCACTGGAGTAGTTGCAAGATCCTGACACCGCAGTCGAGAAGCCGAGACTGTGCAAACGCCCCTGACTGCGGTAGACTCCAATAGAGATGCAAGTTCCTGCTCATGCAGCGACACCACACCCGTCTAGCATGTCCCACTGTCAAGTCTGGGGATCAGCATGGCGCATCGGGATCCTACTGTTGCTGCCAGTGCTTGGAACTGGTGCGGAGGAGCAGGGTCAGATTCCTAGGGCCGTCATCGGTGGCGAACCTGCCACCGTGCAAAGCTATCCGTTCGTGGTGTATGTGCAGATGCCAGACTATCGCAACTGCACGGGTAGCATCATAGCACCCCGTTGGGTTTTGACAGCTGCCCACTGTGTTAGTGATCGGTCCGGGACATACGCTAGCATGCGGATCTGGCATGGCTATGGGGCCAATTTCACGGTTACTTACGTGGATTCGAAGCGGATCATCCCGCACCCCAAATTTAAGTATGAATTCTATGCGGATGCAACGAAGTTGCCTTATGATATTGCACTCATTGAGCTAGCCAAGCCGTTCCCTGCATTGTATTCAGCCACTCTCAGCCTAGCTCGGCGGTCCGCCGAAAAGAGATTTGCTCCCTCTGGCACTTCAGCCGTCATCGTCGGTTACGGATACATCACGGAGACGCAACGGAGTAGCGGCATGCGAGCTGTCAGTCAGCCACTGTATTACCCTGCTGCCTGCCACGATCAGTTCGAGTTTCGAAATGAAGCAGAAGTTGCGCATGAAGCTACTGTATGTGCCGGTACAACCAGCAAACGGGCGCACTATGCAGGTCTATGGTGATAGCGGAGGTCCGTTGATCGTTGAATATTCTCGAGAGGGGAACCAGAAGCGATGGCTGCAGGTAGGGGTGACCAACAAACGTGCTTGGGCCTCAGAAGGGACGGTTGCAACTCTCATCTATGCAAGGGTCTCAAGCTATGCCGATTGGATTGAGAGGACTACCAAAGGCGCAGCTGTGCCCCTCAGGGTTCCTGCCACTGATGCACCCGATCCTGAGCAGCTGACGATTCGCCTGAGCCAGGTCGAGGCACAGATCGCGTCGCTGGAGACTACAGTTCAGTCGCTGGAGTCTAACAGGGCCCTGCTCAGGCAGAGTCTTGAGGAGTTGCAAAAGGTGGCGGGTCAGGACGTACAACTGCAGACTCAGGAGGACGGGATTCTGAACTCGGTTGCGACGATCCTTGGAGAATAGCTTCCGAATCGATTGTCAGACTCAGATACCGGTCCAATTGACCCCGCTTGGACGAATTTCTCACCCTGCTCTTCGGTAAGCGGTCGATTTCCTGCGGCAGCGGTCGATTTCCTGCGGCAGGAGTGCTGAGAGCGATTGTACCGTCGTCTGCCAACGGACGAAGTTCAACAGTCACAAGCGTTCCGCGCACAGGAAAGTGTCCAGCAGGCCGTCCAGACCCTCCCGTGCGACCTCGGGGGCTTGCTGCGGTCGTTGAGGCGCTGAGCGCAGGCTTGTGAGTCGGGATGCTAGCAGATGACGGAAGTGGTTTTGCCGAGGGCCCGCCATGCACAGTGCAGCTGGCCGGACTGGCTTCGGCTGGCCGCTGCAAGCGCGGCTGCACCGAGCATTGACCGACCAGCTGCGGTTCGGCTGCACGCCCGCACCCGGTTCGTGATACCTTCATGCCAATGACCCGCCTCCTGATCGTCCTTCTGACTGCCGCGCTGGGCTGCGTGTTCGCTGCCGACCGTCCCAACATCCTTGTAATACTGCTCGACGATCTGGGCTATTCGGACCTTGGCTGCTATGGAGGAGAGATCAATACACCCAACATTGACGCCATGGGCGAAGCTGGCGTGCGCTTCGAATCCTTCTACAACTCCGCGCGTTGCTGCCCGAGCCGCGCCTCGCTGATGACCGGCCTGTACCCATCTCAGACCGGCATCGCAAGCTTCACTACCCGAGATCCGCATCCCACCCGCGGCCCGGCTTATCTGGGACGCCTCAACGATCGCTGTGTGACGCTCGGCGAAACACTTGGTCAGGCGGGCTACAGTTGCTACTACGTGGGCAAGTGGCACCTGCACAACGAAACCGGGCCCACACAACGCGGTTTCGAGGAATTCTTCGGCTACGCCTTCGACCACTCGCACGACCAATGGGACGCCGAATACTACGTGCGCTTGCCCGCCGGTCGTCAGAAGGAGATCGATCGACCTCAAGGGGAGTTCTATGCCACCGATGTGTTCAGCGAATACGCCCTCGAGTTCATCCGGCAAGGCCAGCAGCGCGACCAACCGTGGTTCGTATTCCTCGGTCACTCTTCCCCGCATTTCCCGCTGCAAGCACCGCCCGAGAGCGCCGACAAGTACTTCGAGACCTACCTGTGAGGCTGGGACGTGTTGCGCACGGAACGCTTCGCGCGCATGCGGAGCATCGGACTGATCGACGGGCAACGTTGGACCTTTAGCGAGCGCTCGCTTGTCCCGGTAGACCGAGAAGACATCGCCAATGGATTTCCCGGACAGCCGAATCCGGCCTGGTTTGCGATCGACAAGCCACGGCAGCGGGATCTGGCGCGCCGCATGGCGCTGTTTGCAGCAATGGTAGAGCACGTGGACCGCGGCATCGGGCAGATCACGGACCACCTGCGCCAGACCGACGACCTCGACAATACGCTGATCCTGCTGCTGAGTGACAACGGCGCCTGCTACGAATGGGGTCCCTATGGCTTCGATGAACGCAGCCGTGCAGGCGTGACACTCCTGCACACCGGCGATGCCCTGCGTGCGATGGGCGGGCCCGGCTCCTATCACTCCTACGGCAGCGGCTGGGCCAACCTCGGCAATACGCCCTTCCGGCTGTACAAGCACTTCACCCACGAGGGCGGCACGGCAACCCCGTTCATTGCGCACTGGCCGCGGGGCATCAGCAAACCCGGGAACTGGGTGCGCGAGCGGGGCCACATCATCGATGTGATGCCCACCCTGCGGGCCGCGGCAGACGCGGAATATCCCCTGAGTTTCTCAGGGCGCGCGGTCCAGCCCGAAGAAGGCCTGAACCTGCTGCCGGTATTCAACGGCGGACGCCTGCCGGAGCGGCCGCTCTATTTCGAGCACCAGGCGGCGCGCGGGCTCATCCAGGGGGATTGGAAGGCCGTCTGGGGCAAGCGCCTACCGCAGACGATCGCTTGGGAACTGTACAACCTCACCGAGGACCGGAGCGAGACTATTGATCTAGCCGGGCGCTACCCCGACCGCATCCAGCAGATGGCAGCGGCTTGGGAACGCTACGCAGAGCGCACCGGCTTGGCTGGGCAGGACTGAACCCGTCCGGACGCTGCGCCGAGGATGCCTCGGGCGCTCAAGGCCGGCCGATCGTGCGCTCAAAGAAAGTGACCACCCTAGCCAGCAGGCTCTGAGGTGTGTCCCCTTGCATAGCCCGGAAGCCGTGGTCGGCGTTGCGGACCTTGTAGAGCGTGGTGTCGACACTGCCAGCTTGCAGTGCCACGTGCAGCAGTTCGCTCTGGTTGTATGGCACGGACTGGTCCTGCTCGCCGTGCATGTGCAGCATCGGCGGGTCGTCCGGGGTGATGTAGCTGACCGGATTCGCCCGCTGGACCTTGGCGGGATGTTCCTGAATCGGGCCGCCGATGAAGCGCGACTCGGGAGAATCCGCCGCATCGTGGTCAATGCGGCTCGGGAAATCGTTCATGCGCAGGAAATCGGTCGGCCCGAACCAGTTGCATACGGCATCGGGCCGCGATGACACGCCCGCGTTCTCTTCATGCAGCCGGTCCCATTCAGCCACCTCGTGGGCCGTACCCAGCAGAGCAGCCAAGTGCCCACCGGCGGAGGAGCCCCAAGCTCCGACCCGCGCGCCGTCGAAGCCGTACCGTGCGGCGTTGGCACGCACCCAGCGGACGGCAGCCTTGACGTCGGCGATAGCTGCTGGAAACAGCGCTTCACCACTCAACCGATAGCCCACCGAGACAAGTCCGTAGCCGTGCTCCAAGATGGGCAGTGAGCGGTTCACGCTGTCCTTCGAGCCACTCCGCCAGCCGCCGCCATGAACCCATACGACTACCGGACCCGGCCGTGCCGGTCGAGGGTCGCGGGCATAGACATCCAACAACAACCTTCGCCCATCGACCTCCGCATAGGTAATGTCGGCGTGCTTGACGATCCCAGTTGGCAGCACCTGCTCCCACGACTGGGCATCGGCGGACCAGGCAATGCCCAACCAACACGTGCCGATCAGCAGGATTCGTCCGAGATAGGACATAGCAACTGACCCATCAAGTGTAGCCTAGCCGACCCGCGTCGCGGTCAGAACAACCCCTCAGCAGCAGGTCAGGGGTCAGTGGACGGGCAACGCATTGTCTCGCGATGGCGCACGCTGCCCCCGGTGGATCGAATCTTGAGCCGCTGGACGCCCTCACAGCCAGTCTCGATCGTGACTACGGAGTGTGCCGCGATTTCATCGAGCAACTGTTCCACGGCCGGAGGGATCTCCTGGACGCTACGCACGAACACTGCCCGGACGCCGGTAGTCTCAGAGTTCCGGACATGGGACTAATTTGGGATGTCATGCGGTGGAGTCGATTGCGGGGGCTGGTTGGGGTTGCAGGGCGGGAGTTCGTAGACGAGTCGCAAGGTGGTGCCGGGATAGAGGGTGCGGGTCTGGTTGAGGGCGTCCAGCAGGGGCGCCAGGGCGCGGTCCTGAGCGCGGGTGGGCTGGTGCAGCAGGCGCACCGTGAGGGTGCCGGCGACGGGGTCGGGCAGGAGGCTCGCGGTGCTGCGCAGCAGGGCCTTGATCTGCAGGCGCGCCGTCTCCGGGCGGCTCAACTGCGGCGCAAGGACCGCCGCCAGGCGGGTCTCGGCACGATACACCAGCATGCGCAGGGTGTCGCACAGTTCGCGCAGGGGCCGCCCCAGGGTCTGCGGGCGTTCGTCGGCGGGTAGGTCCCCGACGCGGACATGGTGGTCGACCTCCCGGCGGGCGATCTGCAGACCCTCCCGACGGTGGTTCGTGTCCTGCACCCTGGAGCGGAGTTGCTGCGCAACGTCCGAGCCGCGCGGGGCTTGTGCCAGTTGCCGGTGCAGGGTGCCCAACTGGCGCTGCTGGCGCTGGACGGCATTGTCAAGCCAACGCCATTGCGGGTTGACCAGCTGCTCGTCGGCGTCCACATCCTCAAGGGTGTGACTCGCCAGCGTGTCGAGGGCATACTCGGCACGCATGTACTTGAAGAAATTCTCCTGTGTCCAGCGGGAGCGCAACAGACTCGCCACCTGTGCCGGTGGCAGGCTGGGGTGGGTGGTGATGGCGGCGGGTTGGCGCTGGTCCGGGTCCGGCGCTCCGGACCGCAGCACAGGCTGGCGCGGCTGTCCGCTCCGGCCCGGGATCGGGAGCCGTCGATCGATCCGGAAGCGGACTTCGCGCACGGTGCCGTGCGCGCCGAGTTCGACCTCCCGTTCAGCGGACTGCCCCTCCAAGCGGACCGTCCCCAGCGGTCCCGGCAGGGCCAGTTGCACGGGCGTGAACTCCGCGAGCGGCCAGCGCTCCGTCTGGGCGCCCTTGCGCCAACTGATGACCGCGATGCCCTGGCGGCGCAGAGCCGCGAACAGGGCCGGGCTCCAGCCTTCCCGGTCGAACACCAGCGTGAGTTGGGGACGCTGCGGGTCGCCCTGCCTGGAGAGCACCCCCAGTTGCTGGAGTTGGGGGATGATCGAGTGGCGGATCTCCTGCCCCAGGGAGTGGTCCAGGGCCTTGTGCAGACACAGCAGCGGAGCGCCGCCGAGGGCGTGCACCCAGTAGCTGGTGGCTCCTGCCAGGCACAGTTTCTGGCGCGGTACGAAGCGTTTCGGCACGGCACCCTGGCCGCTGTAGACCTGCACGTGGCCGTCCACGAACAGGGTGGCGAGGGCGTCCTGGTGGGCGGTCGCCCAGTGCTGCGTGAGGGCCCCGCTCCAGGCCCGCAGGGCCTCCGGATCGGCGGCCAACTGGCGCAGATGGCGGCGCAGGGTGCGGGGACAGGGACTGCGGTCCAGACCCAGCAGCAGGCCCCACTCCCCGGGCGGTTCGCTCGCCAGCCGTTCGACGCGCTGCACCCGCAGCAGGAACAGGAAGGCGAGGGTGAGCAGGATCGAGCGCAGCCCGTAATAGGCCGCTGGCCGCTGCCGGGCACGGACCACCACCCGGCTCCGCCCCCGCCCCGCACGGAACTCGTCCCGCGCGGACACGGGCCAACGCTCCATCCCGGCCTACCGCCACGGGTCCACAGCCGCGAACGCGGCCCCGGGACGGCTGCGTTGCGCCGTCGGTGCGCAGCCGTCCCCTTCCCGACTGATAGTGACAGAGTTAAATTAGTCACTCCGCCACTTTCGAGCCCCCCTCGGGCGACGGTACGATTCCCACAAGTTCCTGCCACCCTATGTCTTATCGCTGTCATCCTCTCCAACTGGGGGCTCCCCATGTCCGGAACTCTGAGCCTGAGCACAGCGCTGACCAAGACTTCACAGTTATTGCGCCGCCAGGCCGGCCGTGTAGTTTCAGTTCCACAGAATCAGCGTGCTGAGCGGGCTTGTGCTGTCAGATCGGACTGCGCCCTGCCCCCGCATCTGGTATCGCACTTGCCGGTGCAACTAGCACCCTATATCGTTCGCTTGTGGGCCTGCATGCTCGCCACGACGACAGTCTCCTAGGCCAGTGTGAATCGTTCGGGGTGCATGGAAGGATCGGAACGCAGGACCACCTCGCTGCCAACGAACGTCTCGAGTTCCTCCAAGTGGTAGGCACGGCGTTTCTTGAGCGATTTTGCGATCTCCGGATGGACCCGTAACGTCATCCGCTTGCCCTTGTTGTTGTCCGATTTGGAGGCCACGCGCCCGGCTGCATCGAAGATCTCCGAAATGACGGTCGTGGGCGACTTGACCTTGCCAGCGCCCGAACAGGACGGGCAGGGCATCAAGAGCGCACGCTCCAGCGACTGCCGGACCGACTTCCTGGTGATCGCAACGAGTCCGAAGTCGTTGAACGGCAGCAGTCGCGACGGAGAACGGGACTTTCTCAGCGCCTCCTGCAGGACCTGATATACGCTCTGTCGATTCTTGCGATCCTCCATGTCGATGAAGTCGAGCACGATGATTCCACCCAGATCACGTAGCCGGATCTGTCGGAGGATTTCCTCGGCGGCCTCGAGGTTCGTCTTCAGGACGGTGTCCTCGAGACGGTTGGACTTGCCCACATAGCGGCCGGTGTTCACGTCGATTGCGACCAGGGCCTCGGTCTGTTCGATGACGATATAGCCGCCGGACTTGAGCCACACCTTTGGACGCAGCGCCCGCTCCAGGTCCTTCTTGATCCCGAATGACTCATGGATGGGCTTGGCCCCCTTGTGGAGCTTGACGCGGTCCTCCAGTTCGGGTTGGTGCCGCTTCACGAAGCGAACGATCCGCTCATGCTCGGCCTCGGAATCAACCCAGATTGACGAATAATTCTCTCCGAGATTGTCGCGGAGAATGCGCTCGACGATATCCAGGTCCGTATGCAGGTTGGCGGGAGCCTTGCGCTTCTCCGCCTTGGTCTTCAGGTCGGTCCATTGCTGGTGAAGGAAGTCCATGTCGGCGACCAGGATGTCCTCGCTGATGCCACGACCGGCCGTGCGAACCACAAAACCACCTTCCTTACCCTCTGATTGTTTGTCCACGATCTTTCGCAGGCGAGTCCGTTCCGACTCCGGATGGATAGCACGCGCGACTCCATTGTGCTTGGCCGTCGCCATGTAGACCATGTATCGACCCGGAAGAGTGACGTGGGAAGTTATCCGGGCGCCCTTGGTGCCGACAGGCTCCTTGTTGACCTGGACCACCAGTTCCTGGCCAACTTGCAGGAGGTCATCGATGTTCGCCTGCGGGGAGGTCTGTCGGGCCCGCTCGGGCATCTCCGAACGCCGGGACGCGGTCCTGGAGCGTCGTCCCGTTGCACGCCCCGCGGACCGGGTTCGGCGCGCAGGACGGCTCTTCGCGGGCTGGCCGGGGCTGCTTGGGGCCGGGCTGGAAGGGGCAGAACTTGCACTGCGGGGCTTGGATGGGCGCCTCCGCGAACTGCGTTTCCGTCCTCGTGCCGGATGGGGTTCGGCTTTGGATTCAGCTTTGGGTTCGGCTCTAGGTTTGGCTTTCGATTCGGTCGAGCCCGACAGTTTGTCCTTGAGCCAGTCGCGTAGACGAAACTCGGCGACCGTCGATGTTGGATTGACGGAGGCGCTGAGCCGGGGCGCTTCCCCGCCCGGCGAGGGCTCTGCTGTCTCTGCGTCTCCACCTGACATGTCGGCCGACCGCGGTGCGGAATCTCCTGGGTCTTCCGGTTCGGAAGGAGCGACGGTCTTGGTGTCGTGATCTGCGCCGGAGACGCCCGGTGTCGCGGGACTCTTGTCCTCGACCGAGCGACGGTTGCGGTACTTGGCGATCGATTCTCCAGGGAGCACCGCCTTGTGGAACTCCGTATTGACCGGCAGAGGAGGCTCTTCCGGTGGACCTGCGCCGTTCCCTGTGTCAGGCGCATCATCCCTTCTCGGTGACCGTCGCCGGCGCCTGGACCGGCGACGGGGCCGGATCGAGGTGTCATCGGCAGCCTCGTCCGAAGCTCCGGCCCAATCAGCGCTCCCTTCCGCATCCGGATCGGCCGCGTCCGACGCATCGGATGCATCCGGTTCCTCGTCGGATGGAATCGGTACGATCGAGTCCGGCTGGACCAGCCGGGCGTCGGGATCCTCCTCGATGTCGTCGGAGGAATCCAGTACGTCGGTGACATACAGGAATGCGTCACGCTCCAGACCAAGATCGACGAATGCGGATTGCATGCCCGACAAGACTCGGGTCACGCGCCCCTTGAAGATGCTGCCGCCCAGTGCCTTCTGGTCGTGCTGCTCAACGCAGATTTCGACGAGGCGACCGTCCTCTACGATCGCCACGGTCGTCTGGATCGGATTCGATGAGATAACTAGCTCCTGAGACATGGAATTTCCCAGGGAACGTCGACTTGAGACCGAGAGCGGATCGGATTCTTGTCCATGCTCTGGAATTCATACGCTTACCTTGCCGGTTGACGTTGCTCGTCAACCTTGGCTCGACAACTCGCGACGGTCTCGATTTGGAATGGCATCGCCAGCGACGAGCGGAGCGCCTCGCAGGGTGCGGGGCTCATACGCTCGAATCTGCCTGTGTTCGTATGCCACAAGTCGAGTTCGTTCCCGTCTACCTTTCTTTGCTGCCGGCATCGCTGCCAGAGCCGGCAAGTTTGGATCAGTTCACGAACCGGCGGATCCGCACGCTGTTGACTAGGCCCAGCATGGCCAGCACAGTCAGTAGACTGGATCCCCCGTAACTCATTAAGGGCAACGGCAGTCCGGTGACAGGCAGCTTGTTTGCCACCATCCCGACGTTGACCACGATGTGAAACAGCAGCAGGGCCGCGACGCCCATGGCGATCATCGTCCCCTCTGTGTCGGCCGCGGAGCGGCCTGTCCTTACGATTCTCGTCAGCAGGGTGTAGTAGAGCGCCAGCACCACAGCCACCCCGATGAAGCCTCGTTCTTCCGCGAACGCCGCCAAGATGAAATCGGTGTGCGGAGTCGGCAGAAAGCGCAATTGGGTCTGCGAGCCCTGCACGAAGCCCTGTCCCCAGATCCCCCCCGATCCGACCGCGATCATCGACTGAACGATCTGGTACCCGGTATCCTGTGGCGAATCGTCTGGATTCAGGAAGCCGGTGATGCGTTCCTTCTGATACGGCTTGAGCAGCGACCAGCCGACAGGTACCAGCAGGACCATCACGAGGCAGATCGCCACGAAATGCCTCGTACGGACCTTGGAAAGGTACAGTGCCATGCCCAAGAGCGGGACCATGCTCAAGGCTGTTCCCAGATCAGGTTGCTGAACCACCAAGATGAACGGCAGGAAGAACAACGCCCCGATGGCGGCGAAGTTCCTGCTGGTCAGCGCCCTTGTCGCGTACTTGCCACAGTACTTCGCCAGTACCAAGAGTACCACTACCTTCATGAACTCCGAAACCTGGAGTGAAAAACCGAACGGTGTCGGCAACCAGCGCCGCGACCCGTTGATCGGATCCGTAAACAGGAGTACGGCCACCAGGCCGAGAATTCCCAGGACCCACAGTACCGGCGATATGGCCAGTCCATCGCGGTAGTCCACGCTGGAGAGAATCCAGAACGCGGCGAGACCAAGGGCGAGCCACACAACGTGGTTGGTGAAGGCGCCCTGGAATCGGGTGTTCAGCGTGGCGCTGTAGATCTGTACAGTGCCCAGCAGGCAGATCGCCAGCACAGTGACGCACATGGACCAGTCGAAGTCACTGAACCATCCGGTTCTCCCGGAAGAGGATGTCACGGTCTGGCCCCTCCGTCCAGGGACAACGCGAGAGTCCTGTCGGTGTCAGGCGGAAAGTTCAACTCGCGGGTTGCCAGCCATGTTTGCATGACGTCACGAACGAGGGCTGCTGCGTAATAGCTGTGCTTGCCGTTCTCGAGAAGCGCCGCTACGACGATCTCGGGATTCTTGCAGGGTGCGAAGCCGACGAACCATGCGTCGTCCTCGAAGTCCTCCCGCTTTGCCTTCAGCCGCAATTCGTTCGAGACCCGCTGGGAGGTGCCGGTCTTCCCGCAGACATCCACACCGGCCAACCGCGCCTGCCGCCCCGTGCCCCCGTTGTTGACCACGTCCCACATGGCCTGGCGGAGGAGTTCCTGGTCTTCGGCAGCGATCGAGGCCGTGCGCGGCGGCGGCGGGCGGCTCTGCGGGTCCATCAGAGCGCGCTGTTGGTGAGACACCAGGTGCGGGCGGTGCCACACACCGCCCATCGCCAAGCCCGCAATCGCGTGGGCAGCCTGAATGGGGGTGACGGACATGGCTCCCTGACCGATCGACACGACGATCGTCTCGCCCGGATGCCATGGCTGGAGTGTCTGGCGTACTTTCCAGGCTACGGAAGGTACGAGGCCCGGAACCTCATCGGGAAGATCGACGTGGGTCAGGGCTCCCAAACCGGCCCTCCGGGCGTAACGGCTGAGAGTATCGATGCCCAGCTCGTGGCCCAACCGGTAGAAGTAGACATCGCACGAGACGGCGATGGCACGACGGAGATCCACCGTGCCATGGCCGCCACGCTTGTGACAGCGGAAATAGTGACCTCCGAACGACAGGCCGCCGGGACAGTTCACCCGGAAATCCGGGCCGGCAACACCGGCTTCCAGGCCGGCAAGGCCGTGGATCGGCTTGAAGACGGAGCCCATTGCGAAGGTTCCCTGAATCGCGCGGTTGAGCAGCGGAGTCTGCGGATCCGCGTTCAGCGCCAGCCACTCCTCGGATGTGAACCCGGTCACGAACTTGTTGGGATCGAAGACCGGCGAACTGGCCATGAGCAGGATCTCGCCATTGCGGGGGTCAAGGGCCACGACGGCTCCCTTGCGTCCCTCCAGTCCGAGCTCGGCTACCGTTTGCAGTTCCAGGTCGATCGTGAGGTGCAGGTTGTTTCCGGGGATCGATTCCCTGAATCCGACCGTGGCCAACTCCCGTCCGGTCGTGTCAACCAGGAACCGCAGGCTGCCGTTCTCTCCTGTCAACCATCGGTCGTATTGCCGCTCGATGCCGCTCTTGCCGATCTGGGATCCGAAACTGTGAAACAGATACTCCCGCAGGTTCAGTTCGCTCTCGCTGATCTCGCCCACGTATCCGAGCGCGTGGACCGCGACTGCCGATGCGGGGTACTGCCTTCGCATACCATCCACGAGGTCGATTTCCGGGAGTTCGCTCCGGTGAGCCTGCAGGAAGGACAGGTCGGCGGCCGAGAGATTGTCCTTCAATACGATGTTCTGAGCCCCGCCGAAATCACGGGCGTTGATGAGGCGCTGACGGAGCCGGTCGACATCCAGCATCAAGCCTTGCGCGATACCCGGCACGTGCTGCGGTACCGTCATCGCGGGATCGATCAGTGCCGACAGGGAGAAACGGCTCTGGGCCAGCACACGACCGTGACGGTCGAGGATGTTGCCGCGGGGGGCCGTGACCGGCAGCACCTTGACCCGGTTGAGTTCCGCCCGCTCCCGGTAGTATTCGGTGTTTGCCACCTGAATCTCCCCGAAAGAGAGCAGCAGCAATGCGAAGACGGTCGCCGTCACCGCCTGGAACGCCCGGATGCGGTTCTGGAGCGACCAACGCCGCGGTGCGTTAGTCGCTGTCACTGGCTGCTTGCCTCGGCAGTAGTGGAAAGATCAGCATGGCCAAGCCGGAGTGCAGGGCCGCCATCGCCAGCCAGAACAGCGGCTCGGACCCGACCGACTGGTCCATCAGGTACTTCCGGGTCCCGAACGACAGTATTTCGTACAGCAGGTATGCTGCCGCCACGAACGTGCCGAGCACCGTGCGCAGGCTCAGTCTGAGCATCTGGTTGGCCAGCACGGAAACGTAGCCCAGTGTCGTATAGGCCAGACCGAACGCACCCACCGGCCCATGGGTAAGCCCGTCCTGTGCCCATCCGATCAGCATGCCGGTGAGCATCGCGCCAACAACGGAGTTGGATGCCAGCATTACGTGCAGAGCGGCGAGCAGCGGCAGGTTCAGCACGGCAGCGAAAGGCCAGACCGTCGGAATCGTCGACTGCAGGAGCAGGGCAACGGCGGGCAGCGTGAAGCGGACGGAAATGGGTAGGCCTCGCCGGTTTCCGAAGACCAGCGGACGCGGGGACACCATGACGAATCCGATCACTCGCCCCCCTCCGATTCGGCGGGCGGGCTGGACCTTGCTGCTCGCAGGGCCCGGGCCGCATCCCCGAATTCGGGCGGACCGGAATAGCTGAGCGCACCCACCTTCCGCTCCTGCGACGCAACCGTGTCCCTGTAGACTCTCTTGATCAAGTCGGCTTGGGTGGGCGCCGACTGGCCCAGTTCCGTCCCCATGCGACCGTCGCTCCGTCCATGAGAAGCACTGATCGCTCTCTGGACGTCAGGCGGGAGGGATTCGTGGCTGGGGGCCACCACGAGCAGCACTTCGCGGAGGCGACGGAGATCGGCGAACGGACGGACGCGAATCTCCTGGGCTTCGACACCCTCCGAGACGGAACTCACCTGACCGACCGGCAGGCCGCGAGGAAAGACGCCATCCAGGCCGGACGTGTAGACGAACTCACCGACGGCGACCCGTACATGTGGTCCTATGTAGTCGATCCGACAGTCCCACGTGCCAGTGCCGCGCAGTACGCCCGGCTCTCCGCTCCGCGCCAGCAGGACACCGGCCCCCGCTTCGGAATCACTGATCAGCAGCACCATGCTGGACCCGGAATGGACAACAACCGTCTTGCCGACGATACCTTCGGGGGTCGTCACAGCCGTGCCCGGCCGAACACCATGTCGCGTGCCACGGTCCAGGAATATCTCCTTTGCGATCCGGCTGACGCCCTGTCCGATCACCTCCGCATGGATGGTCTCCGAAGCGAGTTGGCCCCGGAAAGCGTCCAGGTCCTTCCTGCTCTCCAGTCGCAGCAGCTCCTGCCGCAGGAAGTGATTCTCGATCTGTAGCCGGGATGCCTGCGTTTCGAGCTTCCTGTTCTCCTCGCCGGCGTGAACCGTCCATAGATATCCATCGACGAAACTGCGCGCCGATCCCAGCACGGTCTGCACGCCGTACTGTACGGGCAGCATCACCGCACCGGTCCAGTGGCGCAGGCGGGACTCGTCACGCTCATCGCGCACTTGGTGCCCGACCATCAGGATCTGCCCGAAGACCAGGATTCCGAGTGCGATCCCTCCACGCCTGTGCTGGGCCCAAGTCGTCACCTCGCCCTCCTCCCCCCGGAACTCACGTGTCGTTCGTGATGCGCTTGAGCATGTCGAGGTCGACGAGCACCTGCCCCGTACCTAGAACCACACATTGAAGAGGATTGTCCGCAATCGAAACGGGGACTCCCGTCTCGTCGCGAATGCGCTTGTCGAGGTTTCGCAGGAACGCGCCACCACCGGTCAAGACGATTCCACGCTCGCAGATATCGCCGCTAAGTTCGGGGGGCGTCTTCTCCAAGGTCTCGCGAATCGCGGTCAGAATCCGGTCCACCAAGCCGGAGATCGCCTCGCTGACCTCTTCGTCAGTGATGGTCATGGAGTCCGGTACGCCGTTCATCAGGTTGCGACCCCGGATTTCCAGGCTGGCGGGCTCGTCCAGCGGGCTTGCGGAAGCGATCTCGATCTTGATCCGCTCCGCCGTGCGCTCCCCGATCAGGAAATTGTGTTTTCGCTTCAAGTACTGCACGATCGAGTCGTCCAGCGCGTTGCCGGCAGCGCTCACGGACGTGGAAGTCACGATCCCGGACAGGGAAATCACGGCAATGTCGGTCGTCCCGCCTCCGATATCGACAACCATGTTGCCGGTCGGTTCCGAGACCGGCAGTCCGGCCCCGATGGCGGCCATCATGGCCTGCTCCACCAGATGGACCTCGCTGGCATTGGCCCGGAGCGCCGAATCGATGACGGCCCTGCGCTCGACCAGCGTAATCTGGCTGGGGACACCGATGATGATCCGGGGATGCACCAGCAGCTTGCGGTTGTGAGCCTTGTTGATGAAGAAGGTGAGCATCCGCTCGGCGATCTTGAAGTCGGCGATGACCCCGTCCTTCATGGGCCGGATCGCCGTGATGCTGCTGGATGTGCGTCCGATCATGCGCTTGGCTTCAGAGCCGATGGCTTCGATCGCACCGGAAACGGTGTTGACGGCCACGATCGACGGCTCGTCTATGACAACGCCTTGCTCGGCGACGTACACAAGCGTGTTGGCAGTGCCCAGGTCGATCGCCAGGGCGTGAGAAAAGAGCGATAGGATCGAACGAAACATGTGATGCTAACCCGGCCTTGCCGGAACCGCCCCGCTGTTCACGAATTGCTGCGTGGCCGCGAATCCTGCCACCCTCCGAATCCGGCCAGAGCACATCCCTCACCGCTTCAGGTCAGGGGCAGGCACGCACCGCAAGGTAGCGAATAAAACAGTTTAGCGCATTTGGGGCTTCTTCGGCACAGTGATCTCGCATTTTGTGCTTGATGACAGAGATTTTACTCTGCCGATCGTACTGGCAGACGCAACGGACCCCATGGGTGCCGGGAGGTCTGCCCGGCTCTGCTGCGCCACTGGCAGACCGGCGTCACCCCCTCCAGCCATGACTCGATGGCGTTGTCCGGCGGGCCAGCAGGTGTTCGATGCCGACAACGAGTTGACACCGCAGGCATCTTCCATCCCGGTCCCTGTGCCGAGCCGGTCGCAACCGCTTCTGCCATCGCCGGCCGCTCCGCCATGGACCCGGACGTTGCACCGGGGTCGGACACGACGACCGCTAACGAGGGTGCATGATCCAGTCGCGCAGCGTTCGCGAACTGTCGTCACAAGTGTCGATCTAACAATATGTTAACAGAGTCTATGTAAGGGGTGAGCCTGCGCAGTCTCGAGGTGGAACACAGCCCGTCGGCGTTGCAGGTGCGGTTCGCGGCGTCGTGGCCACTGCGGTGCCGGGGTGGTAGCAGTAGCCGTGCCGCCTTGGTCTGGACCGAGACGGCCCGACAGGAGCGGGTTGAACTTGCCGCCGGCATCGGCCTACACTCGGTGACTGGCGTAGCTCGCAACGGCGAGCATGAAGGAGGCATCGGGAAATGGACAAGACTCGCGTCGCGGTGATCGGTACTGGGTTCGTGGGCCGCGTGCATGTGGAGAACATTCGGCGACAGACGGATGCCGACTTGGTCGCCATCGCGGATCAGAACGCGGACCTGGCCCGGCAGTTCGGACAGGCATTGGGGATTGCACGCGCAGTCGGGGATTACCGTTCACTGCTGGACGATCCGTCGATTGACGCTGTGCATATCTGCACGCCCAATCACACCCACTTTCCGATTGCCCGCGATGCCATCGCGGCGGGGAAGCACGTGATCTGCGAGAAGCCGCTGGCAATGTCGGCGGCCGAGGCGGAATCCCTGGTGGGGCAGGCGAATGCGCGGGGCGTTGTCCACGCGACCAGCTACAACCTGCGTTTCTACCCGCTCGTTGCCCAGATGCGGAACATGATCGCCAGCGGTGATGTCGGCGATCTTCTTGCCGTGCAGGGAAGCTACGTCCAGGACTGGCTGTTCTACGACACGGACTACAACTGGCGGCTGGAGCCCGAAGTGGGCGGTGCGTCCCGTGCCATGGCCGATATCGGTTCGCACTGGTGCGATCTGGTCGAGCACGTGACCGGGAAGCGAATTCGTGCCATCTGCGCCGACCTTGCCACGTTCCATCCGGTGCGGAAGAAGCCACGCAAGCCGATCGAGACGTACGCCGGCAAGATGCTGGCCCCCGAGGATTACGAGGACAGGCCCATCACGACCGAGGACTATGGTGCTCTGCTGCTCCGCTTTGACGGCCGGGCCAGGGGTGTCGTGACCGTGAACCAGGTCGCCGCGGGGCGTAAGAACCGTCTGCAGGTGGAAATCTACGGCACCCGTCGCAGTCTGGCCTGGGACGGTGAGCGACCCAACGAGCTCTGGATCGGGCGTCGCGACGGCAACAACGAACTGATGATCAAGGATCCGTCGCTTCTGGAATCCCAAGCCAGGCCGTTCGCGGATCTCCCGGGCGGCCATGCCGAGGGCTATGCGGACACCTTCAAGCAGTTCTTCCGCAGGTTCTATGCGGCGTGTCGGGACCGGTCGGCGGCGGCCGCGTTGCCCGGATTCGAAGCGGGGCTGCGACAGTTGCGTCTCGTCGAAGCGACAATGCACAGCGATTCCGAGCAGGCTTGGGTCGAGACGGACTGATGGGACTGCTCATGTCCGGCAACGGGTCGATGACCATTACAATGACAACGATGAGGAAACTCGAACCCCTGCAGGTGGGTCTGATGTTCTGGACCGGGGGGGAACTGGGTGTCGAGGCGCCCCCTGCCGAGATCGTGGACTCGGTCTGCTTGTTGGGAGTGAGTTGCGGACAACTGGGCGTGCACGGGGGCGCCACACTGACAGAGGCCTACGCTGCAGACTGGAAGGCGGCTCTGGATCGTGGCGGGCTGCGGGTCGTGACCGCGTTCACCGGGTTTCACGGTGAGAGCTATGCCACGATTCCGACCAGCGCCCGGACGATCGGATTCGTGCCGGCAGACACCCGCCACGAGCGCGAATCGCGATCCAAAGAGGTTTCCGACTTTGCCCGATTCCTCGGGATCCCGGGGCTGGCTACCCACATCGGATGCCTGCCGGACGATCCCGACCACCCGGACTACAAGGCGGTTCTTGCGCTCGTGCGGCGAATCTGCGAGCGTTGCGAGACCAACGGCCAGACGTTCGCTCTCGAGACGGGCCAGGAGCCGGCTGCCGCTTTGCTTGCCTTCCTGCGGGCGGTCGACCGACCGAACATCGGGATCAACTTCGATCCCGCCAACATGATCCTCTACGGATCGGGTGAGCCGCTGGAGGCTCTGGACGCACTCAAGGACCATCTCATCACGGTGCACTGCAAGGACGGCTGTTGGCCCGAGACGCCCGGTGAATGGGGCCGGGAGACGCCGTTGGGGGATGGTGATGTCGGCATGAACAGGTTTGTCGATGCACTGAAGGCGGCCGGATACGAGGGCCCGTTGACGATTGAACGCGAGATCGTCGGCGAGGAGCAGCGGGCTGACATTCAGCGCGCGATCGCGCTCCTGAACCGTCTGCGCGAGTAGAGGCTGCCAGCGGAGATTTCCTGTGACAGACTGGGCGAAGGGTCAGTGGCGCGGGCGCTGCAAGGCTCCGAGCGCTGGCTCCCGGGCGGCTCTGACGGTCATGCTGCTCTGCCTTGCCGGTCCAGTGGGGGCAGACACTCTTCGCCAAGCGGCGGAGGCACTTGAGGAAGAGGACTTCGTCACAGCCATACCGTACCTCGAAGAGGCCCTCGAAGAGGCCCCGGGCAACGTCAACGCCAGATTCAATCTCGCCTATGCTCTCCAGTCCACCGGCGACTCCGAGGGCGCGATTCGCCACTACCGCACGATTGCTGAGCAGCAACCGGACCTGCTGCCGGTGCGACAGAACCTGGCCACGCTGTTGATGCAATCCGGGCAGTTCGAGGCTGCTGCACAGGAGTACGAGGCCTTGGTCCACCACGCTCCGCAGGACCTGCGGCTACTGGAGTTGCTGGCCATCGCTCGGCGCGAGGCGGGCGACCACCCCGCTGCCGCCGAGGCCTTTCGCCAACTCCTGACCATCCACCCGGAGTCTCTGGACACCATCGTTGGACTCGCACAGTCGCTCGAGGCCAGCGGCCAACTGCACGAGGCGGTCCCGCATTACCTGCGGGCAGCCGCCATGGACCCGCGCCACCTGGAGACGCTGGCGGGACTTGCCCGTCGACTGGAGGAACAGGGACATCGCCAGGATGCGATCGAACTCTACCGACGGTATGCTCGAGACCGCCCTCGGAACGCCGCCGCCCAGGAGGAAATCGGCATCCTGCTGCTGGAGGACGGCAAGCTGCGGGCAGCGTCGGACGCACTCGAGCGTGCGGTGATGCTGGAACCCACATTCCAGCGCCATGCGGCCCTCGCCGAGGTGTACCGGCGTTCCGGGGACGTATCTGCGGCACACGAGCAGTTGCGTCTCGCTGCCGGCGTGGCCCCTGACAATGCTCTCGCCCGCGTGCGTTATGCCAGTTCTCTCCTGCAGCGCCAGGAGTTCGAAGATGCAGCACGGGAGTACCTCGCGGCCGCAAAGGCCGCGGAGGCCGACGGAACCGCAGCGGACGCCTGGAAGGGCCTTGCATTCGCCACCTTCCAGCTCGGAGACTTCGCCACGACCGTACGCGCCATCGAGCAGTCCGAGCGGCTGCAGGCGCTGTCGGCGCCGACGATCTACCTGAAGGCGCTCGCGCTGGACAAGCTCCAGCAATACGAACCGGCCCAGGCTGCATACCGGGCCTTCCTCGCGAACCGGCCGGAGATGCCCGACGAGGTCTGGAAGGCCGAGCAACGTCTCAAGGCGATCGAGAGGGTGCTGCGCAAGCGATGACACGCCTGGTCTTCCTGTCGATGCTGTTCGGAGTGCGGTGTCTCCCGGCCGACCGGGTGGAGTTGGACGGAATCCGCGAAATCGCGGCGCCCGAGAAGCGCTCTCGGCAAGCTCTGACGTACGCCCACCTGCAGCTTGAGGCTGCCGTGGACGCCTACCAGGAACACGAGCCCAAGCAGGGAAGGGCCTGCTTGGCCCTGCTTGTCGAAGCGGTCGAGTTGGCGACGGAATCACTGCAGTCGACGGGCAAGCATCCCCGGCGCAACCCCCGTCATTTCAAGCATGCAGAGATCACGACCCGGCGGCTGCTGGCAGCACTCCGCCAGGCGCGGCAGGCAGCCATCTTGCAAGACCAGACCGATTTCGACGAGACCATCCGGCGGGTCGAGCTGGCGAACAACGTCCTGCTGCGAGGCATCCTGAGTCCGGGAAAATAGGGGGACATCCATGTCAAGACTCACGATCGGGTTCGCCTTGGTGCTGACCATCGGAGCGAACGGACAGGAGTTCGTCGGAGGCGGCGACTTTCTCACGGACTACGAAGTTGACGCGATCCGGGACCGACAGGGACTCAAGGAGCGGCTTCAAGCGTACGTCAAGTTCGCCACGCTGCGTCTGGAACTGGTGGAGCAGATCCTTGCGCTCGACGAGGCTGGGCAGGGTGCCAGGATCCACCGTGCCCTGGAGGAGTACGGATCAATCATTGAGTCGATCGACGACGTCATCGACGACGCGCTGTTGCGGAACCGGCAGCTCGACGGGGCTCTTGAGGAGCTGCTGGAGGCAGAGCGGGGGTTGGCTGCGCGCTTGGCCAGTCTGGCTGCCGATCCGGGAGAAGATGCCTGGCGCTACGAGTTCGTCCTCGACGATGCGATTCTCATCACGCAGGACAGCATGGACCTGCTCTCCGAGGATCTCGGGGACCGCAAGCGAACCGTGGTTCGGCAGGACGAGATCGACAGACAGCGGCAAGAGGAGAGCATGGCTCCGGAACGCCGGCGGGACATCGAGCGGGCCCGCCAGGCGGAAGAGGCCGACAGCACCCAGCGGAAGCGTCCGTCCCTACTGCGGCCAGGCGAGAAGGTGGGCGGAAAGTAGTCGGGTCCGAACGCATCGGCCCGGTCCTTGCCGAATGGCCAGCCTCGGCGGTGAAGAGGGAGGCGGCGACAGACCGGAGTTCGCGGCCGTGCGGATCGGCATCATGGGGTGGTCCCGTTCGTTGCCGCGAGTTTCCGGGAGGAGCCATCCGGTTGGATGGGCGTCTCACAAGTGGACGCCAAGCCTGGTACGGGAAGTGTCCGTACAATGGAACGTCGATGCAGCGGCTTCGTTGCGTGATCCCGGTCCTTGCCGCACTCGTGTGCATCGTGCCGCTGTTCGCCCAGGCGGAATTCCGAGTCTACAGCGAGCATCCCAGACTCTTCCTGGAGCCGGCCAGGCTGGAGAGACTGCGCAAGGATGTCGGTCGCGAGACCCTGCGCTGGCAGGCACTCCGCGACCTGTTCGATGCGGGAACGGCGTTTCCCGAGCAGCCCCTCGTGGATGCCCTTCGCTTGCAGGTCGAGGGAACCGAAGAGACCGGTCGGAGGGCCGTCGACTGGGGCCGGCAGTTGGCGCGCGACGGCATTCGGACCGCCGGTGACTTGCGCCAGGCAGCGATCGTCTACGATTGGTGCCACGGCATCCTTGCCACGGATGTCCGCGAAGACCTGCGTACGGCGATCGCCCGAGCGATCGAGGAGGTCCTGCCCACCGCGAATGCCGGCGTGGTGCTGGTCAGGGCCGCGATTCTCGCCAGCATTGCGATTGCCGGAGAATGGGCCGGTTCGGAGCGCGCACTCAGCGTGTTGGTCGGCAACCACTGGAACGGTGATCTGCTCCCGGAACTGGAGGCCGGGGGGCTCTCGGACGATGGAGCCAGCTTGATCGCAGTGATCGAGGCCACCCTTGCGGTCCGTCGCAACCTGGAGATCGATTTGCTGCGCCCGGCGACGGAATCTCTCGCATCGCTGGTCAGGACCCGACTTCTCAGCTACTACCCACTCGATATCGAGACTGCCGCGGGACCTGCGCGACGGCCGTCCCACTTCGGCTCCGATGACGCACAGGCAAGCCGCCAGGCGCCTCTGTACCGCATCGCTGACATGCTGCTGGTCGCGTACGAATCGAATCTGCGAGAGTTCCAGTTCATTCAGGGCTGGCTCCGTGATGACAACTACATGTTGCGGACGCCCCGGTGGTCTCCGTACGAATTCCTTTGGGTAAACCCGTACCTGCCCGGCCTGACGCCCCAGTCAGCCCCGACGCTGGCGCATGACGGCGTCCGGGGCCGCCTGTTCGGACGCAGGCACTGGCAGCGCCCGACAACGTGGATCGGATACTCCGACGGACGTCTGGAACTTCTCACCGAAGACGGTTCGTCCACGATCGACACGTTCGATGGACTGGAGCCGCTGTACTTCCCCGAGGCTGTCGTCGTGCCGGTCCGGCCCCCGTCCAGGTTCGTCCTTACCTGGCAGCCGGCCGGTGAACCGGTTCCGGAAGTGGTGAACATCGTCCTGATCGGGCTCCAGTCCGGGGATACCTACGGGCTCAAGGTTGCCGGGAGAGCAGCCGGCCTCGTCGAAGCAGGGCCCGGCGGAATCCTGATCGTGCGGGCTGATGTCAACGCGCCGAGGCGGGACCGGATCGACCTGCGCCGGAGAGTCCGCATCGAACTGCGCCCCACGCTCAAGCCAACCGACCCGCGCAGGGGTCGCCCGTCACTCCGGCGGTGACTGCGGCCGGAGTTCACACCGCCTTGCCGGCTGACGGGCAGAGTTCGGCGAGACTGCAGACTTCACAGGCAGGTCTGCGCGCTCGGCAGATCTGCCGGCCGTGGTGAATGATCTGATGGGAATACGGGATCCAGCGTTTCCGCGGCAGCAGTTCCATCAGTTCTCTCTCGATCTTCTTCGGGTCCTCTTCCATGGTGAGACCGAGACGGCGCGAGATCCGCTGCACATGGGTGTCGACCACGACCCCTGTGGAGCGTCCGAACCAGGTGCCGGTCACGACATTCGCGGTCTTGCGGGCTACTCCCGGCAGGGTGAGCAACTGCTCCATGCGGGAGGGCACCTGCCCCTTGTACTCACTCACGATCCGCTGTGCGGCGCCCTTGAGGGACTTGGCCTTGTTGCGGAAGAACCCGGTCGTGCGGACGAGCTCCTCGATGCCCTCCAGGGGGGCTTCGGCGAGGTCTGCGACGGTGGGATAGGCATTGAACAGATCCGGAGTCACCTTGTTAACGCGGACATCGGTACATTGGGCCGACAGAATCGTTGCCGCGAGCAGTTCCCACGCGCTGGAATGACGCAGGGCGCATTCCGCGTCCGGGTAGTCATGGTCCAACTGCCGGAGGATCCTCCTCACACGCCGATTCCGTTCCGGATCCGCTTCCACGGACGGCTTCGCTTCTTTCATTTCCGCCATGGTATCGGACAACCGAACGGGCCATTCCCGAGCAGCCGATCGAACACGATGCGCCAAGGTCGGGTGCGTGTCGCCTAGCGGCCCTCGCAAACGACTCCGTCGCCATCCGTTTCCCTGAGGAACCCGAACAGCGGTTCGCCGACATGAATCGGTCCGACCGCGGGACAAGCCTTCGAGATGTTGGTGCAGGTCTTTGACAGGCCTTGCGCCGCCAGGATGTTGATGCACGCCTTCTGCGCCGCAACCTGGGCCTCCCTCGGGTCGGGTTGCCCGGTCCCGGCGTCGACAGGAGGTTCAGTCGTAGGGGGTTCTGTTGGATGCTTCCTGGACGGGAGCGGATACGGCCGGCAGGCCATGTCGGCGACATACGGGGCTGTGAAGATGGCCGCGGTCCGCAGCCGAACCGCATCGTCAACCTGTTCCGAGCACTGGCGAACGCCGTCGTCGTCCGGCAGAATTTCCAGGAATTCGGGCCGGAAGACCCAGCTTGAGCGAGCCCGCAGTTTGGGTCGGACCACTTCCTCGTCCGTGCAGGTGTCAAGGACCGATACCATCGCGGTTCGTTCGTCAGGGTCGACGCTGAGACCGTATTTGCTCTTGACGCGAATGGTCTGCGCAACCCACCAGCATTTTCCGTGCGATGTCAGATTGTCTCGAAATAGCGACGCCTTGGCCGCCTCGATGTCGTGAATGTCGCCATACCCCTTGGAGGAATTCAGTGAGCCTGGTGCCAGTGTCAGGTTGAGCAAGTCCGTTGCGAACGCGGCCCTCACATCCCGGTCCCTGCGGCACAGGCCTGATTCGTCCGCTTCCTTGCGGGCCACGATGTGTTCGATCTGGACGTAGTGCAGGGTCGGAAACTGCAGACCGTCGTACGGGGACAGCAGTCCATCGTGAAGTTCCGCGATCTGTTCCTTCAGTCCGGCGAGCCACGCAGACGGGCTCTCGGCTCGCTCCGCACATTCCGCCACGGCAGCCACCCTTCCATCTCGACCCCCGTTGCAAATGCCCGATTCGTCCGCTGCATTGCGGGCCACGAAGTGCTCGAACGGATCCGAATGCAGGGCTGTGAAGTGCAGGTCGTCGTGGAGTGAATCGATCCGGACCGGCTCGCCAGCCAATGCGGATGGGACCACGGCTCGCTCCACACAATTCACTTCAGCAGTCACGGAAAGGCCTTGGAGAGCGGCCATGACTTCGTCCTTGTTCCACGATTCGCGTTCGAGTCCGCTCGCGAGCGAAGCGGTCGCCAGAAGGGTGGATACGATCGGGATCAACCTGGGCATGGCTATGGTCCTGCGTCTGGATGGGGACATGAAACGGCAAGAATACGGGATTGTGGTGTGCACAGGCAACCTCCATGCAGTCCAGGGTTCCGGTCTTGCCAGCGTTCATTGGCGGTGTTCTTCAGCATTGCGTTCGGCTCCCGCACCCGGCTGTGAAGGCGCGAGCGGGCGAGTCGTCTGGACCGGTCAACAGGTTCGGGACCCGAGCGTGGTCGACAGTTCCGCCTCATAGTCGGAGACCTCGCGTTCCATGCGTGCTGCATCCCAGCCGAGCACTGGAGCACATGTCTTGGCGGTCAGATCACCCCACGATCGCTTGTAGTCCGGATCGAATGCCAGACCGGTGCGCCGCAGAAGGATGTCACCAAGCGTGCGTGCCATTTCGTGCTCGACGGCGAACTGGATCTCGCCACGGGTCGTCTTGCATCCGGGGGCGAGGACATGTGTCCGTTCTGGTGACGCTTCCAGGTAGCGCAGCAATTCCGTCGTCCGGGGGCCGTACAGGGTCGACAGGCGCGAAGGGGCTTCGGGTGCAACGGATTCCTGCCGGGGCGGGTTGGAGCGGGCCAGCTTCCGGTTCAGTTTGAGCGCGATGGTCTTCATCGCCTCGCGAGCGAAGGAGGGTGCCGTCGTGAGCTTGCCGCCCGCCATGGTGAGCAGGCCCGAGATTCCCTCGGTGCGCTCGTGATCGATGATCCGGTGTCCTCGAGAGGCGCGGTTCAGGTTGGACGATTCCGAGCGCAGGAGTGGCCGCGATCCGGAGTAGGCGTACAACACGGATTGCCGGCGAAGGCCGGCTTCCGGCAACAAGGTGTTGGCCTCGCGGATCAGGTACTCGATCTCAGCCTCCTCCGGCAGCGTGCAGTCGGGGTCGCCTTCGAACGGGGATTCGGTGGTGCCGATCAGATGCACGCCACGCCACGGGACGATGAAGAAGGGACGACCGTCGGATCGTGCCTCTCGGTAGACGGCGTGCCGCGGATGGCCCGACAGTTCCCGGACGACAACATGGGCACCGTTCACCAGGGACAGCAGGGGCCGAGCCGACTTCTGCCGGACGGGATCAAGGACCCGGTCTGCCCATACACCCGTTGCGTTGATCACAAGACGGCACCGGAGTTCGCCATCGCCGTCCGGGCTGTCGAACCGCACGCCATCCACACGCGAACCCGTTGTCAGAAAACCGGTCATGCGGGCGTGGTTCCTGATGTCGGCTCCGGCTTCGCAAGCCTGGAGCGCCATCTCCAGCGCCAGTCTCTCCGGGTACACGGCCTGGCAATCGTAATATTCGAAACCGCCCGTCAGGCCGTCCGGGTCCAGTCCGGGCAGGAGCCGAAGCGTCTCATGGGTATCGAGCCGGCGGTGGGCGGGCAAGCTGCCTCCCGTTGCCAGCAGCCGGTACAGGCCCAGTCCGATTCCGAGGTACCAGGATGAGCGTGTGTCGGATGTGTAGGTGGGTAACAGGAACGGTTGAGGCACTACCTGGCCATGGAATCGGCGCAGGAGTGCTTCCCGATCCCGAAGAGACTCGCGGACCAATGAGAACTGGAAGCTCTCCAGGTACCGTAGACCGCCGTGAATCAAGCGCGTCGAACGACTGGTGGTGCCGGCTCCGAAGTCGCGCTTTTCCAGCAGTGCCACGTGCAGTCCGCTGCGGGCGGCGGCAAGGGCAAGCGCGCAGCCATTGATGCCGCCGCCGATGATGGCCAAGTCATAATGACTATTGGTGGGCAACCCTCAATCTATCAGTCGCTACCGGCCACTTGCGAGGCAACGGGCAACGGCTTGCTTCAGGGCGACCTAGAGTTGTGGCAGATCTGCGCAGCGAAGTTTGCGGCATCGCGCTGCGGAACCCCATCATGGCGGCCAGTGGCACGTTCGGCTACGGTCTGGAGTTCTCGACACAGGCCAAACTGGAAGACCTGGGGGCGATCGTGGTCAAGGGGCTCTCTCGCGAGCCGATTGCAGGGAACCAGGCGCCTCGGGTGACCGAGACAGCCTCGGGCATGCTGAATGCGATCGGGCTCCAGAATGTGGGGGTCCGCGCATTCGCCAGCGAGAAGCTGCCCGCTCTGGCGCAGTTCGACGTGCCGGTCATTGCGAATGTGTTCGGCTTCCGGATCGAGGACTACGTGGAAGTTCTGCGGGTTCTCGAGGACTCTGAAGGCCTGGTCGCGTACGAATTGAACCTCTCGTGCCCCAATACGCACCGTGGCGGTCTGGAATTCGGGGCCAGCACCAAGGCCCTGCATGAAGCTGTCGCAGCGGCACGGCGGGCCGTGCATCGACGGCCGCTGCTGGTCAAGCTCTCGCCGAACGTCTCCGACATATCCGCAATGGCACGGGCGGCGGTCGAAGCTGGCGCCGACGGACTGAGCCTGATCAACACGCTACGAGGCCTTGCGGTGGACGCCAAGGCCCGTACGCCAGTGCTCGCCAACGGGTACGGCGGGCTGTCGGGACCGGCAATCAAACCGGTCGCACTCTGCATGGTGCATCAGGCCGCCCAGGCTGTGGATGTGCCGGTGGTGGGCATGGGCGGAATCGCGACGGGCGAGGATGTCGCAGAGTTCCTGGTGTGCGGGGCGACGGCGGTCCAAGTGGGTACGGCCAGCTTCTGGGATCCGTCGAGGGCGGCGGCGCTGGGGGCCGAACTGAACGCGTTTCTCGACCACGAGGGCCTGCAGACGGCAGCCGAACTTCGCGGAACGCTGCAGATGCCGGCAGGGTAGGTCGACCGTCCGACACGGGCTCACGCAGTGCGCCCGTACCGAGCTTGCGATGGCCAGAATGCTTACGCGCCCGCAACCTCCGGGTCGAACGCGAATCGAAACGCCCCCTTCGCCAAGCCTTCAATCTCCGGCCAGGCGAAGCCCAGACGGTGCAGGCCGGCCAGTTCCTCGTTGAGGGTCACTCCGAAGAAGGTCGGGTCATCGGTGCTGATGCTGAACGGCACACCGGCTTCGAACAGCGAGCGGACCGGATGATCCTCGATCGAGGCGTATATGCCAGTCCGGACGTTGCTGGTCGGGCAGATTTCCAGGGGAATTCTCCGCTCGGCCAGATATCTCACCAGATCCGGGTCCTCGACGGCCCGGATCCCATGCCCGATCCGTTCCACCTTGAGTACTCGCAGTGCTTCCCACACGCTGGATGGTCCCGCCATCTCGCCGGCGTGCACCGTGGTGCGCAACCCGCCCTCGCGGGCCATTTCGTAGACCCGGCGAAACGGGGCCGGCGGATACAGGTGCTCGGCGCCCCCCAGTGTGAGTCCGACGACCGAGGGTGGTCGCAGGTGGAGCAGATCCTCGACAGTGCGCTCGGCGTTATCCGGGCCGAAATTCCGCACGCAATCGACAATCCACCGTATCTTCGGCGGACCCGCCAGTTCCTGCCCCAGAACGGCCAGCAGCTCCTCCAGTGGTATTCCGACCCGCACGTATTCTGGCAGGCTGACGGTGATCTCGGCATACGTCACGCCCTGCTCCCGCAGGCTCCGGCTCACGGCAAGGACCAGGCCGCGAAAGTCCTCGCTGTTCCGGATGAAGAACCCAGTGAACGCATACGCCGCCAGAAAGTCATCGAATGATGAATGGCGGAAGAGGGCGTCGACCTCGTCGGCAGGATCGTCGGCATCCCAGACGCGGCGTACACCGGGATGTCGCCGCATCCATGTCGTCAGCCTCGCGGGAGCGGACTGCAGGGCGGTGACGGGTGGGTGCTTCCGGATCTGCTCGCGGAAGTACCGGTGCGGCATGGCACCCCGGAGGTGCAGGTGGAGTTCCGCCTTCTCAAGGACCGTGAGTCGTTCCAGGATCTCGGTCAACGGAGGACTCTGGTGGGTGGCCATCGGTTCTCCGGAGGCGCCGAGGGTGCTGTGCGTGTCAGCCCGCCTCTCCGTACTGTTCACGCAGCCGGACCAGATCTCCCTGGAGTTCCTCGATCAGTTGCCGATGTCCGGCCTCCGGGTAGAGGTTGCGCAGTTCGTGGGGATCCTCTTGCAGGTCGAAGAGTTCCCAGTAGTCGGCCTCCCCGTAGTACTCGATGAGCTTGTAGCGGTCCGTCCTGACGCCGCGGTGCGGCCCGACGCGGTGTGGAGTCCAGAACTGGAAACTCGGATCGGTCATCTGGTCGCGGGCCATCGCGCGGAATGCCCAGGAGTTCTCGTAGTAGCTGTAGAGGATCGACTCCCGCCAGTCCTCGGGCGGGTTCCCCTCCAGCAGAGGGCCCATGCTGCGTCCCTGCATCTCGGCCGGAATCCGGATTCCGGCGAAATCGAGCAGAGTCGGCGCGATGTCGACGTTGAGCACGGGCTGGTCCGGCACAAGCCCGGCACCAACGAGCCGCGGGTAGCGGACCAGGAGCGGAATCCGCAAGGCCGGTTCGTACATGAACCGCTTGTCGTACCAGCCGTGCTCGCCGAGAAAGTAGCCGTTATCGGTGGTGTACAGGACGAGCGTATCCTCGGCCAGACCTGACGAATCCAGATAGTCCAGCACGAGTCCGAGATTCTCGTCCACCCCGTACACCGCCCGGTGGTGGTCCTTGACAAAGCGCTGGAAGATCCATTCGCGCTGCTCGTCGGGGCTGATGCCGGGTGGCAGGTCCGGGTAGTCGCCGGCGAGGCTGATCTCGAACCGCATGTCCTCGGCCTCGGCGGCCACGCGACGGGTGGCGTAGTCATCGTCGTATGTTGCCGGTTTCGGCCAGTCGACGTCCTCGAACATCTGGGCGTGCCGCGGGGCGGGTGTGAAGGGGCGGTGTGGCGCCTTGTGCTGGTAGAGCAGGCAGAACGGCTGATCGCCCGTGCGCCGCAGGAAATCGAGCGCGAAGTCCGTCGTGATGTCCGTGGCATAGCCGGATTCCCTGGTGGACTTCCCGGCGACGAGGAACTCGGGGTCCCGGTACAGACCCTGTCCGGGCAGGATCTTCCATTCGTCGAAACCCCGTGGGTCCTGACGGAGGTGCCACTTGCCAACCAGGCCCGTCCGATATCCGGCTTGCTGCAGGAGTTGCGGAAACGTCGGGAGGCTGGGGGCGAGGGACTCCACACGATCGGCCTTCTCGGAATTGCCGCGGATCCCGTGAACGTGCGAGTAGCAACCGGTCAGGACGCTGGCGCGGGACGGGGCGCACAGCGAGTTGGTGCAGTAGGAGTTCGCGAACCGGGCACCTTCGCTCGCCAGGCGGTCCATGGCCGGGGTCTGGAGCAAGGGATGCCCCGCACAGCTCATCTGCGCCTGCTGCTGATCGTCAGTCATGACGAGGATGATGTTCGGTCGCGGCGTGCCGGAGCCGCCGCAGTGCGTCAGGAAAGCGGCTCCCCCGACCGCAAGGGACCGGAGCGCTTCCCTGCGGGTGGTGTCCGATGTCATCGGCTGCATGGCGTACATCCTCCGGTGTCTCCGTAGAGGGGTGTCGACGCAGGCTGGCTTCGCACAGGATTCTGGCACGACGTTCGGTCCAGCGCGCCACGCTTCCGCCCGCGCAGCCCCGAGTCCGGATCGAGCGTCTGGTGGTTGAGCATGTTCAGCAGTGATCGAGCGCCTTGCATCGATTCCCGGACGCTGGCCTGTGACGGCCCATGGGGGCCATTACCTGGGCACGAACACCCACGCGCCCTGCTCGGCTTCCTCGGAATCGTGTCGCATCGTTCATCACATCTGCCGTGCTGTCTCGCAGAGAGAATGCAGTCTGCGGTTTCTCCCGGGTCCATCCCTTGCAGTCGGCTGGCCCAATGGTCGATGACGACCGCCCCGGAGCCCTACAGCAACTCCTCGATCTCGGTCTGGTAGACCTGCTTGGACACCAAGCCGGTGTGGGTGGAGACAATGTTGCCAGTGCGGTCCACCATCATCGTCGTGGGTAGGGCGTGAATGCCCCCGAAGTCCAGGGCCAGCGGATCATCACCCATCACGACGGGGAAGTTGAGTTCCATGCGTGCGGCGAATTCCCGCACCGGTTCCCAACCGCCCTCATCCAGGGAGATCGCCAGTACGGTGAAGCCCTCGTCCTTGTACTTGCGCTGGAACTCGACGAACCAGGGCATTTCGATCTTGCAGGGACCGCACCATGTCGCCCAGAAGTTCACGAGCGCGACCTTGCCCTGCAGCGCCTCGCTCGTAAAGAGATCCCCTTCCAGATCCTCGATGGCGAATTCCGGGAGCGGCCGATGCGAGTCCTGCCCGGAGTCTGCGATACGGCCATGCTGAGCGAGTTCGCCCGAACAGAATAGTGCCGACAGCGCCAGCGCGAGGATGAACAGTGAGGATGCGATGCGTGGCATGGTGTCGTGTCTTGGGCCGAACCGACCTATCCAGATTATAAGCTCACGAGCGGTTTTCTCCGGAGGCAGTCTGCTCCTGCTGATCCGCTTCGGTCATTTCGATGCGGACTCCGAGTTTTCCCCGATGCAACCGGACCGAGAGGGGATCGCCCGGGACGACCCGGGAACTGTCCCGTACGACTGTCCCGTCGGGCGTCTGGACGATCGAGTATCCGCGCCCAAGCACGGAGAGGGGGCTGAGTGAATGGAGCCGCCCAGCAGCGGCGTCGGCCCTGGATGTCTTGCGGTCCAAGCACGTTCGCAGGGCGGGTGCAAGCCGCCGGGACAGTTCGGCAAGCCGTGCGGACTGCGGATCAAGGATTGCTGGAAGGGCCTTTCGCAGGCGAACGGCGAGCGCACTGAGCCGTGCGGACTGGCGGGCGAGGCGGACCGCCAGATCCTGACGCAGGAGTGCCCGTTCCAGCCGCTCGAAGCGTTGGCGAGCGACACGCGAGCGGGTCGCCTGGGCGGCGTGCATCGACTGCTCGGCCTCATCCAGTCTCTGTCCGGCATCCCCGATGCGACGTGACATGCGGACCGCAGCACGTTCTATTCCCATTTCGAACAGGCGCTCGCTGAGCTGGGCGAGCCGATACCGAACGGCCTTGCCGGCCCTGGACTCGGCATTGAGGATCTGATCGCACAGCAGATCGGCTACCGGAACGACGAGTTCGGCCGCAGCGGACGGGGTCGGTGCGCGGAGGTCGGCCACGAAATCCGCGATCGTGAAGTCGGTCTCGTGCCCGACGGCCGAGACTACCGGGACCGTACAGGCCGCAATCGCCCGTGCCACCGCTTCCTCGTTGAATGACCAGAGATCCTCGAGCGAACCGCCGCCGCGCCCGACGATGACGACTTCGGGCCAGCCGCTGTCGCTGAAGTGGCGGACTCCCTCCGCAATCTCGGTGGGTGATCCATCGCCCTGCACGCGAACCGGGAACAGGCGGACATGCAGGCCCGGAAACCGCCGGCCAAGAACTCGCAGCATATCGGCGATCACGGCACCTCTTGGAGACGTGACGATCCCGATTCGACGCGGCACCGGTGGAAGCTTGCGCTTGCGCTGCTCGTCGAAGAGCCCATCCTCCTGCAACCGGGCCTTGAGGCGTTCGTACCGTTCCTGCAGGGCCCCCAGTCCCTGTGGAGTGAGGGAATCGATGTTCAGTTGGCACTTCCCCCCCTTGGCGTAGAAACTCACCCGACCCTGTGCGATGACCGCGAGCCCGTCCTTGGGGTCCACCCGCAGGAAGCGGGCCACCCCGCGAAAACAGACACAGGAAATCTGGGCATCCTCGTCCTTGAGGGTGAAGTACCAGTGCCCGCTGCGATAGCGGGTCGCGTTGGAAATCTCGCCACGGACCCGGATACTCTGGAACCGATCTTCGAGATGCTCCTTCAGTTCGGCCGTCAGGGTGGCAACGGTATGGACCTCCCGCGCGTGACCGAAGCTGAGCACCCGTGCAGGACCGCTCATGACGGACCCGCCTGCGGTTCTGTGCGGAGCCGGCCGGCGATCATGAAGAGTGCGGTTCCCAGCACGACGCCGAAGATCGCCAGCATGTCCAGATAGGCCTTGAAGCCGGGGCCGATCTCGATCATCCACCCCTCCATCCATAGCCCGTGTCGATAGTAGGTTGTCGTCACCATCAGGCCGAACCCGCTCGTTATCAGCGTGGTGAGGCGGACGACGGCGTCTGCACGGAAACATCCCAAACGCCGCAGGCATTCGGAAGCCGCAAGCAGTCCGACCGCAGCCGCGGCAATGTTCCGGCCGAAGAAGCTGTAAAGGAACTCCTGGCGCACGATTGCGCTGATCGAATAGCCCAACTGGAAGATGTGGAAGAGAGCATAGTACATGGCGACGAACACGACCAGCGCGATTGCGAACGGGGTGACGCGCTGCTGGTACAGGCTCGCCGCCACGAGGGCGAGAAACCAGGCGAGGCCTACCACGGCCGCCGGAATGCGGCCTTGCCGGAGAACCGCCAGAGACTCCTCGCGGTTTGGCATGTGGGCGAGCAATGCCTCGCGCTGCGTGCGCTCCAGATCGCGCAGGGCGGGGGCGTGATCAGCAGGAAAATCCAGCAGATCCCAGAGCACCGCTCCCTGGCTGTTGGCTGGGATCGGGATACCCAGCAGGATACTCAATGTGGGAGTGATATCGACAAGCCGCGCCTGGACCTGGCCGCCCGCTCGAATGCCCGGACCTGCCATGGCGAACGGGGCATGGAGAACCTCCGGTTCCTCTCCGCCATGGCCACCGTTGCCCCATCGGTGAATGTGCCCGTGGTCGGAGACCGCGACGATCGTGCTGTCCGGCCCGGCTGAATCCGCTATTCGCCCCAGGCATTCGTCCACTGTCGCCGTCACGTCCCGATAGGCGTTCGACTCGCCTCCGTGAGTGTGGCCGGCATCGTCGCCTGCCAGAAGCCCAAGGACCTGAAGTCCGGCGTGGGAGGACTCCAGAAAGCGCAGCGCCTCTCCGCATGTCCTGGTCTGCCAGTCGATCAGGTCGACCGGCTCGTACGATACGGGCCGCGTCAAGGGCTGTCGATACGAACTGATCTGGTCGCCAAAGGCCTTCGGCCAGAAGCGTGTGCCGTGGACTGCCGATTCGATGCCGTACTGGGCTGCCCGTCCGAAGAGTGACTGCACCGGCGGCGGTGAGAACATCGAGTTGTTCGTGACCCCACTGACCTCAGGTAGCGTCCCGGTGACGATCGCCGCCCTGGCGGGATTGGACAGTGATGGCACAACGACCTCGAAGGTGCCCGAGGCGCCCGTTCGGGCCAGCGAACCGAAGACAGGGAGTTGCTTCGACCGGTCCACGCGCAGCCCGTCGAGGATGACGAGCACGACCCTTCCGGTCAATGCCGGTCCTGCATCGAATGTCCTGTCCAGCGCGTAGCCACTCCGGTAGCTGGTGACGGATTTCCATGAGGCATCGGCCAAATAAAGACTGGCTCCCGCCAGGGTGGTGAAATAGGCGGTTGCCACCGTGACACGGGAGATGCGCATTCCCGCTCCATTATCGCGATTCGGGCGGCAGCCCCTGCCGTAATCTCTGGTGACGGTTGCCTACGGACCGTGATGCGTGCGGCCGGAGTTGAGTCCCTGTCCAGGAGCCGACCTGGTCGCCTTCGTTGAATGGCCTAGAATGTTCTATTGCGATGGCAGTTGCAGCGAACCTCCAGAACCTGATCGGCATGGCTCCTGACCGACTCGACCTTGCGACTCGCGATGCGACCGTGGGCAAGGTGATCGCGCTGAAGATCTATAGTCCGCAGAACCTTGCGCTGCAGCGCATCCAGGCGGTCGGCGAGACCGTGCAGGAGTGCGTTGCCCAGCTCCGGGAGCGGGGGCTAGACCCGTTGGAACACGAATTCTCGCGCCTCAACCCGCCTTTCTTGGCTCGTTGAAGGCTCGGAGTCGCTGGCTGTTCGGGAACGGGGAATGAGTTTCGGAATCGTGCTGCTGGCTGGGGCCGCGCTCGCGGCAGGACTGCTCTGGAGGACGGGGCCCTTCCGTCCCGCCTGCCGGGTTTGTGATGCCCGCCATCGGCAGGAGCGGCGAGGAGCGTTGGGCCGGAACGTCGCGCATCCGCTGGAGTGATGACGCCGCGACCAGGCCCCACCGGCGCATTTCCGGTAGTCGTGCCTCGGAGCGTGTCGTTCCGGCGGTCTTGCTGCTTGCGGGCGATAGAGCCGCTGTCCAGGAGAGTCGGCCAAGCCCTATACTGGGCCCATGCCTGACAGACGCTCGTTCCTTGCGACGGCGGCGGCACCGATGCTGCTGTCCTCGTCTGCGGCCGGAGCGAACGAGCGCGTCTCGACTGCACTGATCGGATCGGGAGGAAGAGGTCGTCGGGTGATGGCGGCCTTTCGTGAACTCGGGTCTCCGGTTCCTGCAGTCTCAGAGTTCCGGACATGGGGAACGCCTTGCCGGATGGGATGGCAGCGGTAAGGCACTGACTGACAGGGCCTTGTGGGATCTGTGCTGCATTCCGAAGAGGCTTGGTGGCGGCAGGGTGACTATTTTAGAACTGTCACTATCGATCGGGACCGTGAGGGCCGGTTGGTGTCTCACGGTCGGCGGAACATTGCCCCACAGCGCATCTGGTCGCTGCCGGCTACCGTGAATCGACGGGGAGCCAGCGGCCGGCGAGAGCGGCTGACGATGGCCGGCAGGGACCCGGTCCACCCCCAGCCGAAGGCGACCGGTCGACCCCACCGCGTCGCCAACTCGCTGCGGGCTGCTCGGCCCAGGTTGCCCGCAGCGGCATGGACTCGCGACGGCACCACCCCGGCCCGTCCACTGCGCAGCAGCGGCCCCGCGCGGCCTGGCGAGCCTCCTGACGACGGCGGCCCACCGATAGGCCCAAGGCGCGCCCACTCCACACGGCCCGCCAGTGCACGGACACCGGCTAGTCGGCGATGGCCCCATCGGAGCCTTCGAATCGCCCGGGCAGTCTGCCGGTAAACCCTTGCTGCAAAGCCACTTGTGCGACCCGCAGGGCCGCCTGATCGCAGCGGACGGCCACGATTGACTATTTTATGATGTCACGATCTGCCGGGTTGCGGTGCCGCGTTACGGGCTTGCGTGTCCCCTGCTCGGCCCCATCGCACCGACTCGGGCGCACTCACGGACCGCCCGCTGGCCGTGCGCCCAAGGTGCATGAACGCTCCGCCGGTGCAGCCGCACTGCCGCACCGCATGGGCCGAGTTCCACAAGCTCCAACCTCTCCATCGACCCACACCATCAGTCTACTCCGGGCGGCGGCCCTCCTGCAACCCCACCTGTCCGCGCCAACACGCCTCCTGCCGATCGCTGGCAGCGGCTTCCGGCTGAACCGCGGACGCCTCTCCTGCACGGCCTGGCAGACCCCCGCCACCCGGCCGCAACTCTTCCAGCCCTGCTACGCGACCCGTCCACGACCGCCTGCCCAGCCTCCAGAACGGACCCCACATCCCTCGCTAACCCCGGCAATCCACGCTACCGCGTGACATCCCAAATTAGTCCCATGTCCGGAACTCTGAGTCTGTGATGTCTACGCACCCAATCTGGCGCTGGGTCTCGAGGGAGCCGACGAGGGTGCGCAGGGATATCTGGACTACAGGGAGATCCTTGAGCAAGACGACATTGATGCAGTGCTCATCGCAACACCCGACCACTGGCATGTCCGAATGATGCTGGATGCCGTTTCGGCCGGCAAGGACGTGTACTGCGAGAAGCCGATGTCCCATTCGATCTCGGAGGGTGTCCGGGCGATCCGGGGAGTGCGTGAACAGCCAGGCTAACTGGTGAAGGACAGGGAGTGAAAGTCTCCTGAAACAAAGGATGAGCCAATCCATGTTTCTCCGCGAGTCATGCGCGGGCGGTCGCGAGGTCGTCGGTGAAGCGTTGACAGCGGCGCGTGTGGGCAGAGCATTGAGCATCGAAACCCCAGTTCGGAGTGCCGAGACTCAGAGTTCCGGACATGGGACTAATTTGGGATGTCATGCGGTGGAGTCGATTGCGGGGTTAGGCTGGGGCTGCGGGGGTGATGGCGGCGGGTTGGCGCTGGTCCGGGTCCGGCGCTCCGGAGCGCGGTACGGGCTGGCGCGGCTGTCCGCTCCGGCCCGGGATCGGGAGCCGTCGATCGATCCAGAAGCGGACTTCGCGCACAGTGCCGTGCGCGCCGAGTTCGACCTCCCGTTCAGCGGCCTGCCCCTGGAGGCGGACCGTCCCCAGCGGTCCCGGCAGGTCCAGTTGCACGGGCGTGAACTCGGCGAGCGGCCAGCGCTCCGTCTGGGCGCCCTTGCGCCAACTGATGACCGCGATGCCCTGTCGGCGCAGAGCCGCGAACAGGGCCGGGCTCCAGCCTTCCCGGTCGAACACCAGCGTGAGTTGGGGACGCTGCGGGTTGCCCTGCCTGGAGAGCACCCCCAGTTGCTGGAGTTGGGGGATGATCGAGTGGCGGATCTCCTGCCCCAGGGAGTGGTCCAGGGCCTTGTGCAGACACAGCAGCGGAGCGCCGCCGAGGGCGTGCACCCAGTAGCTGGTGGCTCCTGCCAGGCACAGTTTCTGGCGCGGTACGAAGCGTTTCGGCACGGCACCCTGGCCGCTGTAGACCTGCACGTGGCCGTCCACGAACAGGGTGGCGACGGCGTCTTGGTGGGCGGTCGCCCAGTGCTGCGTGAGGGCCCCGCTCCAAGCCCGCAGGGCCTCCGGATCGGCGGCCAACTGGCGCAGATGATGGCGCAGGGTGCGGGGACAGCGACTGCGGTCCAGACCCAGCAGCAGGCCCCACTCCCCGGACGGTTCGCTCGCCAGCCGTTCGACGCGCTGCACGCGCAGCAGGAACAGGAAGGCGAGGGTGAGCAGGATCGAGCGCAGCCCGTAATAGCCGGGTGGCACAGAGAGTTTCCCGGCGTGTGTGACAGCAGCGCGGGCAGGGCCGCCAGGACACCCGCCCCGGCCACAGCCGTGGCCGGGGTCGGGAAGCGGGGCTCGCGCGGGGTTCTGTCGCCCAGCGAGGCGGCCAGGCGCCCCGGGGTATCGTGGGTGGCCCGCCCCTGCGGAGCCTGGGCGTCACGGTGGTCGCGCTGCACGCGATCCAGTGGCGGCGGTGAGTCGGTCCCGGCGGCCTGCTGCGGAGGCCGGACCGGTGGCGTGCTGCGGACCGGAGTGGCGGTGGGGGGTGAGCAGGGTTTGGCAGCGACCGGAGGGGCCTGAGTGGCGGCGGAGGCCGGGTCCGGCGGGACGGGCGGCAGCAGCCCCCGGCGCTGATAGGTGCGCAAGGTCTCGAAGCAGAGCGCGAGTTGGCGGGCCGTGTGGCGCAGGCGGGCGGCCCGCTCGAGCACTTCCGGGTCCTGGATCGCGTGACGCCGGCGGGTGCGCTGGCGCGGGGCGAAGCCCATCTCGCCATCGCGTTCCAAGGTCTGGCAGGCCCGCAGGATGGTGCGGGGGCTGAGGCCGAAGGGCCGGGCGACGTCGACCAGCGAGGCCAACTGGAACAGGGCGCAGCGGGCCAGACAGAGATTGCGGGCTCGTTTGTCGTCGCGGTGATGACAGGCGATGGGGGCGATACCCAGGAAGTAGTAGAGGATCTCCCCGTCGTGGCAGAGGCTGAGTTGGTGATTGACGGGCAGCGCTTCGCCGGGTTGCAGGGCGAGGGCCGCGGGCAGGCCGAAGCGGGCGAGCATGGCGGCATCGACGCGATCGTTCTTGGCACACTGGCCGAGGGCCTCGGCGAAGCGTCTTGAGCGCAGGGGGTTGACCAGGACGGTCTCCAGGCCGGCGGTGGACAGACACTGGTGCAGGCGGCGGTGGTAGCGTCAGGTGGGTTCGAAGACGGCGCGCGTGCCGTGGTGTCGGAGCAGCCAGTTGCGCAGGGCGCGACGGCCCTGGGTGTCGTTGGTGAAGCGGCGGGTGAGGTTGGTGGGTTGGATGTGGGCGTCGAGCGCGAGCTTGGGGCTCTCGCCAAAATAACCTCGTCTTTTGGGGGTGAAGTTTGGTAGGCTGGGTGGGATGAGTGCCTTGGAAGAGAGCATCAAGGTTCGGTTCGAGGCCCTGTTGCCGGTGCTGGACGAGAGGACGCGGAGGGTGTGGGCCGGGGCGGAAGCCAAGGCGATCGGCCGGGGAGGGATCGCGCGGGTGGCGGCCGCGACGGGGTTGGCGCGGGACACGGTCCGGGCGGGGCTGCGGGAAGTCGAGGTCGGGGTGGTGGCGGCGGTCGGGCAGGGAGGGGAACGGAGGCGGCGGAGCGGGGGTGGGCGCAAGGCCCTCGAGGAGCGGGACCCGGAACTGCAAGGGGCCTTGGAGAGGCTGCTGGATCCGGTCACGCGGGGCGATCCGGGGAGTCCGCTGTGCTGGACCTGCCTGAGTGCGGCACGGCTGGCGGAGGCCCTGCGCGCCGCGGGTCATCGGGTGAGTGAACGGAGCGTGAACCGCCTGTTGCATGTGCTGGGTTACAGCCTGCAGGCGAATCGCAAGACGCTGGAGGGGCGGCAGCATCCGGACCGGGACGCTCAGTTCCGGTACATCGACGAGCGGGTACGGGAGTTCCAGGCAGCGGGCCAGCCGGTGGTGTCGGTGGATACCAAGAAGAAGGAGTTGCTGGGTCGGTACCGGAACGGGGGCCGGGAATGGCATCCTCGGGGGCAGCCGGAAGAGGTGCAGGTGCACGACTTCCCCGACAAGCAGCAGGGCAAGGCGATTCCCTACGGCGTGTACGATGTGGCGGCCAACGTGGGGTGGGTCAGCGTGGGAGTCGACCACGACACGGCGGAATTCGCAGTCGAGACGCTCCGGCGCTGGTGGCGGAAGATGGGACAGGCGGCCTATCCGCAGGCACGGAAGCTGCTGGTCACGTGCGACGGTGGCGGCTCGAACAGCAGTCGCAGTCGGCTCTGGAAAGGGGAGTTGCAGGGACTGGCGGACGAATTGGCGATACGGGTTTCGGTCTGCCATTTTCCGCCCGGGACGAGCAAATGGAACCGGATCGAGCATCGGATGTTCAGTCACATCACGCAGAACTGGAGGGGGCGTCCACTGGTGTGCCGGGAGGTCGTGGTGAATCTGATCGGGTCGGTGACAACGCAGGAAGGACTGCGGATCCAATCCGAGTTGGATGCCAATGCCTACGAGACGGGGCGGACGGTCACGGACGAGGAGATGGAGCATCTCGCCCTAGCCCGGATATCTCACCAAGTCGCGCGAGCATCGATTTTTCGGCGGTATGGGACCTGTCACTGGGCTCAAAGGCATCGATTTGCAGTGTGGATCCATAAACAGGGCCATGATTTCCGGGTTCCTCCGCCCCGGATCGCTCCACCGACCTCCTCGCCGGCCTTGTCCGGCTCCTCCACGCCTGCTCGCTCCTCCCCGTAGACACACCTCTCCCACCGACCGCCTTGCGGCCGCTCTCCCCAATGTCCTGTCCCGCGCCGACCTCAGCTCGCCAGGGCCTCCCCGAACCGCGCCAGGCACTGCGCGAACAACTCCCGGCGCGGAAACACCGACGAGATCCGGACCCGCACCCTCCGCACGCTCACCCGCACCTCCCCGGCCACCTTCAGCAGCAGCGCCCGCATCGTGCCGTACTGCGCCTTCGCCAACTTCGTCCCCACCAGCGCCACCCGCCGGATCACCTCCAGCAGCATCGCTCCGAACAGCGCCCAGTACATCCGCAACTGGTTCGCCCGCATCGAACCCGCCGAGGTCCGGTCCGCGAACAGATGCAGTTGCTGCTCCTTGATCCGGTTCTCCATGTCCCCCCGCGCACAGTACAGCTTCTCGTACAACTCCTTGGTTTTCCATTTCTTACGACTCATGCTCGTCACCACGAAGCGCTGGTTCCGCCCCCGGGGCCCGGGCAGCCATTCCGCCTTCGCCACCACCCGCCGCTTCCGACTCCAACTCTCCCGCGTCCGGTACCGGAAACTCCGGTACCGCCGCGCCGCCTTGCCGCTCGTCACGCACCGGCTCCCCGCCCGATTCTGCTGCCGCGCCACCGCCTCCGCCAACCGCTTGTTCCCCGCCAGCCCGAACACGTAGTCCACCCGCTCCTGTCCCTCGCACCACGCCATCAGCGGCTCCCGACAGAACCCCGCATCCCCCCGCACGATCAACCGCACCTGCGGCCAGCGCTCCCGGATCTGCGCCACGATCCGCTGCAACTCCTCCAGGGCACCGTCCGCCGCATCCCGGTTGGCCGTCCGCAACCGCCCGCACAGCACGTAGGGGCCACAGGTCACATACAGCGGCAGATAGCAGTACTCGTCGTAGTAGGCATGGAAGAAGCGGCCTTCCTGTTCTCCATGCACCGGATCGTCGGTGGCATCCACGTCCAGGATGAGTTCCTTCGGCGGTTTCTCGTAGCTGTCGAGGAACAGTTCGACCAGCAGCCGGTCCAGCTGGGCAGTATCGGCCACGATGCGCTTGTAGCGGTCGCCGGCCGCGTGTTCGGGATCGCCCAACTCCATGCGATTGAGGGTACTGGAGCCCGCCAGCGGATGGCCGCGATCGCGTTGGCGGGCCCGGTGTTCACCGTGGATGTCGGGGGTGCCGACGGCCAGGGCGAGGACGCTGTCGGAGCGGAGTTGGTCGTGGTCATTGATGTCCTCGTAGCCCAGCACGAGGCCGAACAGGCGCTGGGAGACCAACTGCTGGAGGGGGTGTTCGCAGCGGCGGGGATCGCGGTGGTCGCGGAAGCAGCGGGCGAGGCGCCGGGTGAGGTGGACATGGTGATCGGCGGCGCGGAGCAGGAGAGCGCCGCCATCGGACGTCATGCGCCCGCCATCGAAGCCCAGGCAGACTTGACGGCGGCCATGATTGGCGAGGGAGAGGCTGGTACAGGGTGTGGATTTGGGCATGATGCTTCAGGACCGATTCAAGATCCTGATAGCAAACATGTTATCATACCGATATGCCTGATTTTCACCCCTTTGGTGAGATATCCGGGCTAGACCGGGCGGCCTTCCACGGCGAGTGGAACTACACATTGGCACCACGCCAGTAAACGACGATGTTATTTTGGCGAGAGCCCTTGCCGACATCAATGCCGGCCACTACGCTGGAAGGGGATTCGGTCGTGGCTGTGCTCCTGTTACGGGTGAGTCGGGCCGTGGGCCGGGGTGGGGAGGTGGTTCCTATCCTTTTGCGATGCGGGTCTGAACCCACGCTTCCGTTCAGGGCACATAGGAACTGCTGCGACGGGCCGACCCAGCTCCGTCACGGACCCCAAGGTCCAAGGTGCAGACGGTCCAGCCCGCCGCCGCCCGGGGGGCCTGGCCAGGCCCCCCGGGCGCCCTCCCCCCAGCAGTGGGGGGAGGAATCTGTTACCTGTCACAGAGCGGGTTGGCCCCCTCTGCGACCGCCTGGAGGGGCTGCCCACAGCTTGCTTGGCCTGGCCTCTCTCCGGCACTCTCTCAACATAAAAGGTGAAGGGAGCGAGCAGGTCCTGGATGGCACCGCCGACCAGGGCGGCGGTCTTGTTGGTAACTCGCTGTGTCAACGTGTACTTGGAGCGCCGGTCGACGAGCGTGACGACGGCACCGGAATGGGCCTTGCCGCTGATCGTGTCGCCTTCCCAGTCACCGGTGCGCTGTTTGTCATCGACGATGGACGGTCGTTCGCTGCTGTCCGTCCGACCGGGGATGCAGCCGCGACCGGCGGAGCCCTTGGTGGCCTTGCAGCGGCGGGGTTTGCCGCGGTGGCGGAGGCAGGCATGGAGTTGGCCGCCGTCGGCGCGGTCCTGGTGAATGCGGCGTTAGAGCCAGGAGAAGCTGACGGAGACGTCGCCGGCGAGTCGCAGTCGACCGGCGATCTGCTCGGGGCTCCAGTGCCTCCGGAGCAGGTCGCAGATGCGGTCCCAGACGGGTGGATGGAGCTTGCGGGGGCCGGAGGCGGCCTGTCGGCGGCGCTGTTCGGAGCGGGTCTGGGCCTGCTGGTGGCAGTAGCCGGAGGGGTCACCATTGCGGCGGAGTTCGCGGTAGATGGTGGATCGGTGGCGGTGGAGTTGGTCCGCAATGGTGCGGGCCGAGGCTCCCTGCCGGTGCAGGGCGTGGATCTGGCAGCGTTCGTCGTGCCGCAGTTGGTAGGTCTGTGCCATGGTGGTTTCCCCCAAATGATAGGCCACCCTTGACACCTACCCCCATATTTGGTGTCGCACTTGCTAGTACAACTGGCAAGTGATGGTGTGGGTCGATGGAAAGGTTGGACCTTGCTGAACTCCGCCCATGCGGTGCGGCAGCACGGCTTCACCAGTGGAGATCTCGCGCGGCCAGGGGACGGTCCGTGAGTTCGCGCGAGCCGGTGCGACTGGGCCAAGCAACGGACACCCAAGCCCGGAACGCCGCACCCGCAACCCTGTAGATCGTGACACCATAAGTAGCTTAATAATTTCTTTACACTTCAGAACCCCAGAAGGCCACGCTACTCTGATATCCTCTTCTCCAGTATGTACTATTTCTATAATCGAGATAGATTCACGTACCTAGCAGTTGCGATCGTCCTGCAATCATTGCTCGCGATTGCTTGCTTTGCACAACCAACTGACAAGAGTCGCGAACCGATGTCAATTCGGAACGAAAACAACCGGCAGAATCTAAGCGAACCGGTTGGAGTCATCGCAACAGAGAACGCTTTCCAGATCCAAGGTTTGTACTCCTTGTTATTTCAAATCGTGAGAGTTAGTGTCGAAATGGAAGAAAGATTAGAGAAACTAGAGAAAGATCTCCGCAGTGACTCTATGGATCGCAGTGATTCTAGGGAAGAGGAAACTGAAGGAATGATAGAAGAACGAATGATAGAAGACCTAGAGCAACTTATAAAATCCCATCGTGAGAATTTAAATTCATTCAAAGCAGCTTTAGATGCAGCTTTAAATACGTTCGAAAAAACTCAAGATCATGGCAATTTATGGGAAAGCATTAATACAACAAACGGGGCAATAATTGGAGTTCTAGCTCTCATAATTGCAGCTCTTATAGGCGCCCTTGTTAAGTCACGATCGTATTAGGTGTCAAAGATGGCCTATCATTTGGGCGAAACCACCATGGCACAGAACCACCAACTGCGGCACGACGAACGCTGCCAGATCCACGCCCTGCACTGGCAGGGAGCCTCGGCCCGCACCATCGCGGACCAACTCCACCGCCACCGATCCACCATCTACCGCGAACTCCGCCGCAATGTCGCCCCCTCCGGCTCCCGCAACCTCCATCCAGCCCTCTGGGATCGCATCTGCGAGATACTCAAAATGCACTGGAGGCCCGTGCAGGTCGCCGGACGCCTGCGACTCGCCGGTAACGTCTCCGTCAGCTTCTCTTGGCTCTACCGCCGTATTCACCAGGACCGCGCCGACGGCGGCCAACTCGATGCTTGCCTCCGCCAGCGTGGCAAACGCCGCCGCAGCGAAGTGGACGGGCCGGGGTGGTGCGGTCTCGAGTCCATGCCGATCCGGGCAACCTAGGCGAGCAGCCCGCAGCGGGTTGCCGACTCGGAGGGGCCGACGGGTCGACATCGGCTGGGTGTGGATCGGGTCCCTGCCGGCCATCGTCAGCCGCTCTCTCCGGCCGCTAGCTCCTCGTCGATGCGCGGTAGCCGGGAGCGACCAGACGCACTGTGGGGCTACGTTGAGCCGATCGCGAGATGCCAACCGGCCCTCGCGATTCCGATCGATAGTTACAGTTCTAAAATAGTCACCCTGCCGCTACCAAGCCTCTTCGGGATGCCGTACAGATCACATAAGGCCCTGTCATTCAGTGTCTTACCGCTGCCATCCTATTGGCAAGGCGTTCCCCATGTCCAGAACTCTGAGGCTGTGCGAATGGTCGAAGGCAACACAGGGCGGACCGCTAGCGGCAAGGGACGTCCCGGCTCCGCGGTGTCCAAGACCTCAAGGCACGCACGTACGTCCGACATCGGGACCTGGGAGGTCTGCGGACCGCCCCGACAGGTTGTGGTCGGGGCCGGAAGAGGGAAGGCAGTAAGCCGAAGCCGAGGATGCACGGACCGCAGAAGTCAGACCCGGGCATAGTACCGAAGGGACCGCGCGCCAGTGCGGGGACCGGGAAGGCGGCGAACAAAGGGGCGATGGCCCCGGCGGAGTCGTCGGAGGGAAGGGCCGGGATCAAGAGGAAGCCGGGAGGGACCCGCACGGACCACACGCAGAGGTGGGGACCTGTGTCACCGGGAACTGAACGGATACGGCAATACGTGAAGAGGGAACCACGGAAGAAGTTGACGGCGCTGCTGCACCACATCACACCGGAAGCCTTGGATATCGCCTACAGGGGCCTGCAGCCCCGGTCGGCGCCGGGGGTGGACGGGGTGACGTGGAAGGCGTATGGGGAGGGGCTGGAAGAGCGATTGCAGGACCTGCACCGCCGCGTACAGACAGGAGCGTACCGAGCGACACCGAGCCGGCGGGTGAAGATCCCGAAACCGGACGGAGGCACACGACCGCTGGGAGTGGCTGCACTGGAGGACAAGATCGTTCAGAAGGCCGTTGTCGACAATCTGCTGACGCCGATCTATGAGGCGGAGTTCCTGGGATGCAGTTACGGATTCCGACCCGGGCGCGGTGCGCACGATGCACTGGATGCGCTGGTGGTCGGGATGGAACGGCGCAAGATCAACTGGATACTGGACGCGGACGTCAAACAGTACTTCGACAGCATCGACCGGGAGCGGCTCATGGAGTTGCTGGGAGAGCGGATCGGAGACCGACGGCTGCTACGGCTGATCCGGAAGTGGTTGAACGCCGGAGTGATGGAGGAAGGGCAATGGCAGGACAGCGGGCAGGGAACACCGCAAGGAGCGGTCATCTCGCCGGTGTTGGCCAACGTGATGCTGCACTACGTACTGGACGCATGGGTGCAACGGACCTGGCGGCCGCAAGAGGCCCGGGGCGAGCTGATCATCGTGCGGTATGCCGACGATTTCGTGCTCGGTTTCCAGTACCGCAGTGATGCGGAGCGTTTCCTGCGAGAGGCAACCGCACGATTCGCCGCGTACGGATTGAGCCTGCACCCGGAGAAGACCCGACTGATCGAGTTCGGACGGTTTGCAGCGACGAGGCGGCGGCAACGCGGCCAGAGTCGTCCGGAGACGTTCGACTTTCTCGGCTTCACGCACTATTGCGGGCAGACGAGGGGCGGGAAGTACCAGATCGGGCGCAAGCCGATCGCGCAGCGGATGAACCGCACGCTGAAGCGAGTGAAGCAGGAGTTGAGGAAGCGGCAACACGAGGATATCGTGACGACCGCGCAGTGGCTGGGGCAAGTGCTGAACGGCTGGCTGAACTACTATGCCGTGCCGAACAGCTACCCGACGCTGCGACAATTTCACCATCAAGTACAGAGACACTGGATGAGGAGCCTACGTCGTCGCTCACAGAAGGCAGGATTCCCATGGGGACGACTGCGGAAGATGAGCGAGCGGTACTGGCCACCGCTCCGGGTCCGCCATCCGTGGCCGCAGCAGCGATTTGCCGTCAGGCACTCGAGATAGGAGCCGTATGCCTTAGCGGGCACGTACGGATCTGCGCGTGGGGGAGCCGCGAAAGCGGTTTCCCTACCGCAATGCCACCGATCGAATCGTGCAGGTCGGCATGCAGTGGCGAAGCACTCCGTGGGTCATTGAATTGCAGCAGGCCTTAGCCGCTGGTGCCATCGGCAACATCACCATGGCCCGCGCGGAATGGAACTGGGCAGTCTCGAAGCCGCTTGACAACTCGGAATTGCCGGGAGAACTCGACGAAGAGCGGTTCCTCGGCACGGCGGCCCGCTCTCTCGATCCGATGATGTTCCGCCGCTGGCGGTACTTCTGGGCCTTTTCGGGCGGCAACATGACCGATCAGGGCACGCATCTCATGGATGTGATCCAGTGGTTCGCGGGTGTGGGTGCACCGCGGTCGGCCGTGTGCCAGGGCACCGTGATCGGCATGTCCGGGGCCGAGACGCCGGACTGTTTCTCTGCAGCATTCGATTACGGCAGTTTCCTGGCAAGCTGGAACCTCAACTACAACAACGACTACCGGAACGGCTGGACCATCGAACTGCTGGGCGACAAGGGCACTGTCGTGCTCGACAATGGCGGCTATCGTATGTATGCGGCACCTTGGATACGGAATCGGGAACCGGTGAAGGTGCATGAGGACAGACTGCCGACGATTCCGCATGTCCGGAACTTCCTTGAGTGTGTCAACACCCGTGAGGAGCCGAACGCCCCGGTCGAAGTCGGCCACACCGCAGTATGCGGTCCACACCTGGCGAACATCGCGTTTCAACGCAGGTCGGCCGCGTTCCTGAATTCGGAAGCGACAGAGGTCTTCTAGACGCGCTCCGCAGCCCGCACGCAGAGCCGGCGGTCCTGTCCGATTCTGGCCAAGTTGCCGAGCGCGGACAGCCAGCAGCATACAATCGGAGTGGACCGGAGCCACTCACATGCGGGAGACGAGGCAGTCCATGGTCAAGCGCTGGGGCATGATTGCGGTGCTCGGAGGTGCTGCCTGCACTCCCGGAAGCAGCCAGTCTTACGACCTCCTGCTCAGCGGAGGGCATGTCATCGATCCGAGAAGCGAGGTCAATGGCGTCCTCGACGTGGCCGTCAAGGGTGACCGCATCGTGGCTGTTGCGGAGAACATACCACCCGACCTCGCCAGGAAGGTCATCGATGTCTCGGGGCTTTTCGTAACACCTGGCCTGGTGGACATACATGCCCACTTCTACACCTATTCGGATCCCGGGACGGTCTACGAGGGGAGTTCAAGTGTCGACCCTGAAGCAACTTGCCCAAGGACATGCGTGACCACGGCCGTCGATGTCGGAACGGTCGGCTGGCGGGCGTTCCCCGATTTCCGTCGGCGGGTCATCGATGCGTCCAGCCGGACGCGTGTGCTCGCGATGCTCAATATCGTCGGAATGGGAATGGCGAACTACGATATCGAGCAGAATCCGGTGGACATGCAGCCGGAAGAGACTGCGAGAATGGCCAGACAGCATGCCGATGTCGTCGTGGGCATCAAGTCGGCCCACTGGCGCCAGCCCGACTTCCTCTCCGTGGAACGAGCCGTCGAAGCGGGAGATCTTGCAGACATTCCGGTCATGGTGGATTTCGGCTATTTCCTTCCGGAACGTCCCTATCAGACAATGGTGCTGGACAAGCTCCGTCCCGGCGACATCAGCACCCATTTCTACCGGTGGCCCGCACCTCTGGTGGACGAGAATGAGAACAAGCGCTCGTATCTTGATGAGGCTCGTGCAAGAGGGGTGAAGTTCGATGTCGGCCATGGCGCGGGCAGCTTTCATTTCCGCCTTGCCGAGCCACTCGTGCAGCAGGGATTCTGGCCGGATTCGATATCCACTGACCTGCATATCAACTCGCACAACGGCGCAATGATCGACATGGTCACCGTCATGTCGAAGTTCCTTGTGATGGGAGTCCCGCTCGTTGAGGTGGTTCGGCGGTCGACGACGAACCCCGCCACGCAGATCCAGCGTCCTGATCTGGGCCAGATCGCGGTCGGGTCTGAGGCGGACGTTGCGGTGCTCCGCGTGGACCACGGCGACTTCGGCTATGTTGATGTGCGAGGAGGTCGCATCCAGGGAGACCGGCGCATCGGTTGTGAGATGACCCTGCGGGCCGGTACGGTCGTTTTCGACTACAACGGACGCGCGGGTACGTCGTGGCGAGAGGCGGACATCGACTACCCCGCCAGATAGGGAACGACCAGAGCGCAGACCGTACCAAGCTTTCCTGATCGGGGAGTGTGTCCGTCAGGGGCCAGAAGAACTGGCGGGGCGAACTGCCATCCGGTCGGAGACGATCGACACTCCCACCACAGCCTCGGCGCTGCATCCGATGCGTGCTCCGACGCCGCCAAGTGCTCGCAGTGTCCTCTATGGGTCTTGCGGTGAAGAACCATCTCGTGGAGCGTGCGCCATCTCAGCAGCACGTTCCATCGGTCAGACCTTGGATCCCGCACCCGCCCGGAACGCCGCACGAGTTCAGCGAGCAGGTCCCGGTTCGTGCGGACTGCGGGTCATCGCACCGAGGGCGGATTCCCCATGATCGAGAGTCCGGGGGTTAACAGGCTGCATACGAACGAATATCCGCTGGTTCAACTGGCCAGCCATCAATCGGCTGTCGATTGAGTACAATCCTCCCATCTCGTCGAAAAACCGTTTGTTCTGGTCCTGGATGGCTCCTGCGGGCGAACGAAGCAGTTGTTCGTGAACCCAGCACCCCGCATCGTGGCGCCGATATCGCAAGGTCCCGCATCGTCGTCGTGCTCTGCACTGGCAGTACAATGAGAGGGCCTTGCAACATTTGAAGACACCCACACTCCTTCTGGCGCTGCTGTCCCTTTCCGTGCCTGCCTTGGCACAACGCTACATCCACGCCTATGGTGGCGCAACTGTCATTCCAAGCGACAAGAACTCGCAACAGAACCACATATCCCAAGGTCACAGCTACATCGGAGGGGGCGGTCTGGAACTTAATCGTGGCTATTTTGGAGCCGAGGGGTACGGGCTGGTAGAGACTCTCTTCACAAACATCATCTTGAAGGATTTTGATGTCTCGAGCAGTGCGAGTGGATTCAACCTCGTCGGAGGTCCACACATTGCCAAGACCGAGAGGCTGGCAGTCATTCCCGTCGGTATTCTCGGCCGAACCAGCGAAAAGGCCTGCCACGAGTCCGACTGCGTTGTTGTGCTGGAAGGGATCGGAGAGCAGCTCAACTATGGTGCAGGCCTGAATACACGCATCATGGTCTCAAGGCGAGTTGGCCTTCACGTTGGCTTTCGCTACACGCGGCACAACGGTACGGCGTTCACCCTAGGGCTCGCATTCGGAGGTTGGTAGGTTGAGGGAGCCACGTACTGCGATGCCTGCCATGGCCGATTACACAGCACCGGAAATCTGGAGCAATCAACCGTTGGAGGTGCAGTGCCCTTCGCCACAGCAGAGACTTCCGTGCATGCATGCCGATTTGGCACTGTGTTACCCCGCAGGTGCCAGGAACTGAATGCGATTCCAACCATCGTTGGGGGCAATTGCAATCCGATCCTCTTTGGAGTGCCAGACAGAGGCCGGGCCCAGCAAGCTGTGGGCAGCCCCGCCATGTCATGATCTCTACCGTCAGGCGTAAATGACGCTGACGTGCGCAAGGCCTTCTCCGGACTTCCCGGATGGGCCCGTTACGGGCACCCCGGGGCATTCTACGGATCCGACGTTCGCAATCTTGCCGGGGGTCGGCTGCGCATGAACCGCGTATCGTGATCTTCTCTGGACGCCGACTCTCCAACAGAGCAATGACGACCAGACCTGACTCCATGTGCGTGGGAATCTCCGGACGGGCCCGATTCACCGGATCAGTCCGCTGGCAGCGGCCGTTGCGAGGACGGCTGCCGCAATCGTGATTCGCCTCGCGCGCCGGTAGTCGGACGACTCCGCAGCCGGGGTATCAGCAGGATCGCCGAGCCAGCTGTCGGTGACGAGATTTCCGTCGAGCCACACCGGGCCCACCAGTCGACGCTGGATGGCTCCCGCCATTGCCGCCTCGCTCCAGCCCGGGTTCGGGCCTGGCACGACCGCATGCTGCCTCCATCCGGTCCGGAGTGCATGCATCCCGGATGCTCCCGGGAAGCCCCCTGCCGCCAAAGCGATCAGCAGCCAGGTCAGCCGTGCCGGCACATAGTTGAGAACGTCATCCGAACGTGCGCTGCACCAGCCGAAGTGACGGTACCGCACGTTCTTGTACCCGACCATGGAGTCCATCGTGCTGACCAGTTTGAACAGCACGATTCCCGGCAGCCCCGCCGCCGCATACCAGAAGACGGGCGCAGTAAAGCCGTCCACGAGATTCTCGGCCAAGCTCTCGATCGCAGCGCGGCGGCATGCCGCCCTGTCCATGCGGTCCGTGTCCCGTCCGACCAACTTGGCAGTGGCGTGTCGGACAGTTTCGAGGCTCCTGCCAGCTCCGTCCACTGCGTCACCGTGCTTGAGAAGATCACCGAGCGCCAGAAGACCATAGATCGCCAGAATGTGAACCACCGCCCCGGCCACGGGATGCCAACCGCTGATGGTGCCGAACAGTGCCGATAGTCCAGCCACCCAAGCGATGGCGAGAATTCCCACCAGTGCACATCCGCCCCATCGACCGTTCGCGCCGGCAGACCGCAGCCAGCGCTCCATGGTCGTGATCGAAGTCCCCATCACACGCACCGGATGCCAACGGTAGACGGGGTCCCCGATGGTGAAATCGAGAACGGCACCTACAAGCAGGAGGCTCGCGTCGGGGCCCAGGACGGTCAAGTCCACTTCGCGTTCCATCCAGCCGCCACGGCTTGTACCACAAGCTCCAACGGATCGTCTGCTCCGCCCTGCAACGACCGGTACAGCTGCGACCACGCCTGCGGGTGTCCGGCAAGAGAGCACGCCAAACAGGCAGCTTGCTGGCGCAGCGTTTCTCCAGCGACGGAATCAGGCACGGTTCCGCAGCGAACCCGGTCCATGACGGAAGCGAACGCATGGGCCGCTGCACCGACGGCAGGATCGAAAAAGACCGCCTGTCGATTCTTGTCCAGAAGGACGTACTGCGGCTCCGGGAGCAGGTCCGCGATTTCCTTCATGATCCGCTCTTCGGTAAGGCCGAACCGTCCGAGGGCATGGAAGATGCCCCGGGTGTAGGAAGACTCCAGCCCGTTCTGCCAGCGCAATGCCTCTCGGACCGCTTCCCTGACGGCAACACCGATGATCTCTCCGGCCTTGACGTGTGGACTTGTCGAGTCGCGGGCCGTCCGGTCCCCGTCAAGAGGGGATGCGAGACAGAACTGATCAGTACCAGTACCGGTTGCGATCGATGACGAGGACAGGCTGGGCACAGCGAGGTCGGCCAGCGCGGCGGACTTCGCTTCGGTCATCGTCACGATGGCACGGGTCTGGGCGGACGGGGTCAGCGGAAAGCTGAGGATGAGGATGATGTTGATCGTGCCCTCGTAGGGGGAGACCGCTGTCCATCCGTCCTCCGTCTCTTTCCAGCGGGCCGGGTCCCCCGCGGTGGCCGCGTTCCCCTGCACGCCGGCGGTCACGAATGCGTCGGCTCGCAGGTCCTCGAACTCGCTCGAACGATGGGCTATGCAAGCCATGTTCGCTGCGGTCCCCATGAGGGCGGTCCGGTCCGGATCGATGTCGAGTTCGGCGCAGACCCGCCGATGGTAGGACTTGAGTCCCTGGTCGGTGATGGACTGGACCCGCAGCTCATCGCCTCGTGCCTCGCAACTCTGGTGGTTCACCAGGTAGCGAAGGTCCTCGTGTTCGCCGCCACGATGTGCGGACGTGCTCAGGACGCGGTGTGGCGACCGCATCTCGACTACGAAGTGGCGGCCGAGGCGGTAGGCGGAAAACAGACTCGTGGAAAGAACCTGCTCGGCCAACTGGGAATAGGTCGGGTTCGCCATGGGACGCGATTACCCGATTATCGCCAAGCTCCGGGTGCCACGATCGAGCGGTTCGACCATATCGGCCTCAAGGCAGCCCGCCCGCGGCATTCGCCGATGGTCGGTGATCCGTCTCTGCTCTCGGTCGGAATCTGGCAGGTACTCGATTTCGGGACAGTCGCATCCGAGCCGCGTGACGGAACCTCGGCCCCGATCACACACATCGGGTCTCTGTCCCCCCTCGCCAGAACGGCAGACACTCCCTTGCCAGCGGGCAGTCGGTTGATGGCGAGTGCATGGGTCTGCTGCTCGATGGTCAAGATACACTGGACAAACCGGAAATGCTCGGGCATTCTCCGCTGTCTCGCTGTCTATATTGGGGTAGAACAACTGGGGCCGCCCTGATGCACGATTCGCAATGGCGACTGGGAACGGATCGATTTCCTTGAGGACCGTCGGTTGAAGTTGCACGATGTCGTATCGGACCACAGCGAATCCAGAAACGTGGCGGCCGTCATGCCAACCCAGGCCTGCGAGCTGTACCAGGAACTCGTCGCGTGGTGCAGTGCGCCCAATGCAGCCGCGCCGCTAGAGGCCGATGCACACTACCGACCGTACTCCATTGGGTGGACCTCGGTCGCAGCCGCTGAGGCGGCGCGCTGGGCGTCTCGGGGACAGGCAACTTCAGAATGCCGGAAGGACAGATTCCGGTACGAGAGTACGCTGTGACGGAAGCAGCGTACCAGTCGCCGTGATCAACGAGGATGAAGACGCGGGAAGCCGACTGGACCTTCCCGCCTACATTACTTCCGGTGTCGCAGTCGCTGGTGCAGCGGGAGAGTGTCCACGGGACATAGGATGAACAGGATTCGCAATCGAGCAGATCCGGGAGCGGCTCTTGGACTGCTGATATTCTGTCTGGCCGCACCCTGCTGCGGCCAGACCGTCACCGGACCGACCACCGGGAGTGACGCGTCCGTGCACCAGTTGGTGGTGCGGCTCGGCACCCTTGAGGAAACAGTGACGATCACCCGGACGGAGGCTGGTACCTGGATCCTCGGGAACGTGCCGATACTGGGCGGGAAGACCATCCATACGGCCGCGAACGGAAACGAGTATGTCCTGATGATCACGACCGACGAGAGCGGAGCGATCGGATGGATGGCCACCTACCGGGCGCCGATGATCCCCGTCCCGCTGGGGATGTCGGGCGAAACGGTGACGCTGGAGAAGGCTGAGGACGGTAGTTACCGGCTGAACGAGATGGCGGTCACGAGTGGCGAGACGACCGCTACTGCAGGCAACGGCAACAGCTACACGCTGACGCTGGATGAGCACGGGATGTGGACGACCGAGTACAGGGAGGTGATCGCCGACGTGATGCTGGGGATGTCGGGCGAGACGGTCGCAGTGCGCACGGCGGAGGACGGCAGTTACTGGCTGGGCGAGATGGTTATCGAGAGCGGCGAGACGGTGGCGACCGCATCGAATGGCAGCCGGTACAGACTCATGTTGGGTGCGGACGGCATGTGGACGGCGGAGTTCCAGCCGATGACGGGAACGCTGACCGTCGGCAACTTGGGAATGACGCTGGAGGCACTGCGAGCCGAGGACGGCACCTGGACGGTGGTGAGCCCGGACAGCGGAGCGGTCGAGACCTTGGCCGAAAACGCGAGATTCGAGGTGGGCGACAACATCTACACGCTGTCGAGTGAAGGAGACGGGACCTGGGTCGCGACGTACCGGGAGCTGGTGGTCGACGTGATATTGGGAACACTGAATGAGACGGTGGTACTGCGGAGGATGGAGGATGGCAGTTACTGGCTGGACGAGATGCGCGTCGAGGACGGCGTGACGACGGTCTCGGCGGCCAACGGCAACGAGTACACCCTGCGGACCGGTGAGGACGGGATGTGGATGGCGCAGTACGAACCGCAGGAGACGACGGTGGAATTGGGCATGAGCGGGACCGCGGTGGCGGTCGTGCGGGCGGAAGACGGCACATTCACGCTGAACGGGAAATCGTCACGGAGCGGCATTTGGGTTATGCCGGGCGGCGGGAACGAGTACTTGGTGACGATGGCGGACGGGGTGTGGACGGTGGACTACGTGCCGGAGATCCTCGAGATCGAGGGCACGGGCGGCCTGCTGGCTATATCGCGCGAGGACGGCCAGGGCTACAACGTGGCCGGGACGACGCTGCCCAGCAATGGCAGGGGCGAGATCGAGACGTACATGGCGGAAGTCTTCCGGGTGCGGATGCAGGACGGGATGCTGGTGGGGACGCGTCTGGACAAGGTGGAACTCAACACGGCGACGGACTTCAAGACCGAGGGACTGAGCGCGATGCCGACGATACGGGAGGACGACAGGGGCACGACGGACGTGAACGAGGCGAACACGGCGCTGGTGGTGGCGGGGGAGAACTACTCGTTTGCGGACCTGCTGGGGGAAGGGGTGTCAAGGACGAAGGGGAAGAACTTCGTTGCGGACGCACGGACGAAGCTGATGGAGATCCGGGAGAAGATCGAGGCGCTGCTGGATCTGTTCGACACCGACAGGGACCGGGACGAACACGTGGAGTGGCAGTGGGGGACGGGCAGCAGCAAGGCAAGAACGAATGTCAAGAGCGTGCTGCAGTCGGTGTTCGGGGCCTCGATGTTCACGTCCCTGTCTGCGCCGGACGACGACACGGCGCTGGAGAGGATCGACGAACTGATCCAGGCCTTCTCGAATGCGGACGCGCTTGCGGAAGCCCTGGGGGACCACGGTGCACTGAAGGATGTAGCGGACGCCGCCGATGCGGCGAGGATCTTCACCGCGACAGCGACGGAATCGACGGTGACATACGGGAAGTACGGGAACACGCGTTTCGGGACAATCTCGCGCAAGCAGCGTGATGACGCGGTATCGGATGCGGTGTACGAGTTCAGTGCGCAGAAAGGGGAGCGGGGAGCGTTCGCGTTCGGAGTGACCGAAGAAACAGCCAGGGTCCGATACGTTCAGATCGGAGGAGCGGCACAGTACGAGGGCTCGACTCTGGCACTGAGTGGCGCAGGAGCGCAGTATGTGGGTGGCATCGAGATCGCCGTCAACTTCAAGTCGGAGACCGTGGACGGGCTGATCACGGACCTGGCCACCTACGACGGAGAGCCGTGGACGTACATGTTGGGCGTGGTGGACAATATCGTGCTGCCGACGGTCGACATGGATATGCAGGGGATCTGGAAGCAGGGTTCTGCCGATGTCAGGGGTTGGGCGACGGTGAACTTCAGTCCGAGTGCCGGTGCACCCGGTTCGCAGAGGGTGCGCAGCACGTTCCAGGGACGGCTGCTGGGTGGGCGCAGCGCGTCCGATGCGGGTAGCGAAGTCGTCGGAGTGTGGTCGCTCGGAGCGGATACCGACAGCACGATGTACTTGGCCGGCGGCTTCGGGGCCGGTCTGGTCTCGGTCGCGCCGGTCCGGCGCCCGTCCATTGGTGACGGCACGCGAGTGGCGGCCGTACTGGTGGATTCCAATGGAGCGACAAGCGTGTCGGACGACAATCTGACGATCAGACCGAGGTTCATGGAATGGCATTGGGAGCCCGGCGGCTATCTCAATTTTCGCCAGGGCCCTGCGGCGGGGAAGTCGGAATCGGACATGTCGAGAACACTGAATGAGGAGATTTCCATCGCGGCACTCCTCGCGGCACAGGGCAAGGAACTGCACCATGACAGTCCGCAGACCCACGTGATGATCGCCCGTAAGGAGATCCAAACCCTGCGGGACAGGATTGCCGGGCTCCAGATCATAGGAGACTCTCAGGACAGGATCGACCAGGATTGGCAGGCCGCGCAGATCGACTTGTTGGGGCATGTGTTTTTCGACTACGGCAGCCGGGACAATGATGTCCATATCTACGCTGAACCCGGCCGTAGCGCCGTCAGGCTCGGCAATGGCTGGGAGGACCAGTTGCCGTCGAAGGTGAATGGGGGGGCCTCGACTCCAGCGCCGGATGATGTGGTCGACCGGCTTGATGCCGTTCTCAAGGCGCTGAGTTCCCTGAATGGCTTCAAGGCTGCTTTCGACCCCGCCGCCGCCGGAATCTTCGTAGTCGAGCAGGACGGCGCGGGAGTTTCGTTTCTGAATGCGCATATAGGTGATTACGACACCAATGCGGAGGCGGGGGAGATACTTCGCGATGCGCGGAACACGACGCCGGCCACCGTGTTCGGGCAGAGGGACTGGCAGGTCAGGGCTACCGCCGGGACTACCGACTACACCCGTTACGGTGCTTGGCGGATTCAGTGGGCCCGGAACGCGTTGCGGATCGGCGACTGGCAGGAGCACGATGTCGAGTCGTTCGCCTTCAGTCCGCTGTCAGTGGCGACTGCAGCCCATCGGCTCGCATTGCCGGACGGAGGGGAAGCGACCTACGAGGGCAAGACGGCCGGGTATGTCGGAACCGCTGCCTTCGCGGGCGACGTGCGTGTGAAGGTCAGATGGTTCGAGGGTGACCGCAGTGGCTACGACAGCGAACGGATCGGCACGATGGCACACGAGATCGGCGGTCACGTCACCACGGTGATCAGCGACCTGCGGAATATCTCCACCGGCGGGTTCGTGTATCACGACGGCAATGCGCTGCGGCAGATGTCCTTCGCGACCACCTTGTTCTCAACCGACGCTTCGCGCGGTACGGCGGGTAGGGAAGACGATCATGACTTGGACTTCACCAGCACGGGCGTGCCGGACTGGTCCACAACCACAGCCGATTATTTCAAGGAGTTGCGAGTTGTGGATGTCGGCTACTGGGATACTTCGGTCGACCGTCCGGACGATCGTCCGGAATTGAGCGAATACGAGTTCACCTTCGTCGGCCGCACGCCGGTTAGTCCGTTGGGTGTGATCGGTCGATACGAGTTCGCGGCCAGTGCCACAGGGAACAGGTTCGGAACCAGCGCCAGCGAGATGAACAGATCCCTGGTGGGAGCCTTCGGCGCGGATCTCCCGTAGCAGGGGGTCTGTTCCTGCTTCGGGGCAGACTGCGGCAAGTCGCTACGATCAAGGGAATGTCTGCGTACTTGGCCAGTCTGGTGAAGCGAGCGAGCCTCCGGCGCTGTCGGATCGTCTTCCCCGAAGGGGACGACCCGCGAATCCGGGAAGCCTGTGCCCGGCTTGCGAGGGATCGTGTCGTGGAGCCTGTGCTGATCAGCAAGAATACCCGGTGCGCTCCCGGAGTTGCATGCTCGCATCCCGAGACATCCGGCAAGGTCGGCCGCTATGCGCGGATCTACCATGAGCGTCGGCGGTCCCGGGGTGTCACGTCGGCCGAATCGGAGCGGATTGCGGGAACGTCGCTGTACTACGCCGCATTGATGCTGGAGAACGGCGATGCCGACGGCTTGGTGGGAGGCGCCAAGAACACGACTGCCGAGACACTGCGGGCCCTGATCGAATGCGTCGGCGTGAGGCCGGAGTACAAGCTGGTCTCGAGTTTCATGGTGCAGATCCACCCCGACTCCGGCTTCGGGGCGGGTGGCGTGATGGTGTTCTCGGACCCAGCGGTCGTGCCGGACCCGACGCCCAGCCAGCTTGCCGACATTGCGATCGCCGCCGCGAACAACAGTCGCAGGCTGCTCAGCGCCGAGCCGTGCGTTGCGCTGCTCTCCTTCTCGACCAAGGGCAGCGCCAGGCACCCGATGGTGGACAAGGTGCTGGAGGCGCTTCGCATCGTTCGTGAGCGGGCACCGCAACTCACAGTGGATGGAGAATTGCAGGCCGATGCGGCCCTGCTGGGAAGCGTCGGAGCTTCGAAGGCCCCGGGGTCACCGGTTGCCGGGAACGCCAACGTCCTCGTGTTTCCGGATCTCAACGCTGCAAATATCGGCTACAAGCTCGCGGAGAGGCTGGGCGGAGCACAGTCACTGGGCCCGTTCCTGCAGGGATTAAACAAGCCGGCGAACGACCTGTCCAGGGGCTGTTCCGTGGACGATGTCTACTACGTGGCCGCGGTCACCGCCCTGCAGGCGTCCGGGGAAGCCTAAAGCCCTGTCAGATTCCTGGTAGAGCGCGTCGCAAGAAGGAGTCTCTGTTCCGCAGGCGGCACCGACTTGACGGCGGTCATGGTGCTGCCGACATGTGGGTCGACCTGGGCAGGCGGTCGCTTTCCGAGCGCATGCGGACGGCCCATTCCAGGTACGTCACCAGTCTTCTGCGCTCGCGCCAGAGAAAGCGCCAGAACACGAGCGCTCCGATCGATTCGGCCCGGAGCCCTGAATCGGTCTCGATCCTCCAGCGCAGATAGGGGCTGCGCCAGGGGCGCAGCCGGTAGCCTTTCGACACCTGCCACAGGAAGCGGACAACCTCAGGGCAGTCTCTGGGAGCCATCCGGAAGGCCGACGCTATTCGACGTAGTAGCCCGGGCGGTGCCGGACCTTGTTGTTCCGGGCCTTCCCCTTGAGCTCGATCTGGATGCGCCGGAACCCGGAGCCCTTCCCGCTCGGGCGACTGTATTCGAGGATGTACTGGTTGCGAATGTCTGCCGCGATGCGCTTCACCAGAGCCTCGACATCCGCAGGCGCATCCGGGAAGTACGCAGGCCCGCCGGTTGGTCGCGTGAGGCTGAGGAGGTGACGTTCCGCCCGTCTTGCTGCCCGCCTCTCCTCTTCGGACAGGAGTCCTATGCCGTAGATTGTCACGTCCGAACTCTGGACCTTGCGCACCAGGATCTCGAGATCCATGCGGCTTGAGGTGTCCTCCCCGTCGGTAATCACAAGGAGAGCACGCTTGTTGTACCGTTTGTCGCCTTTCTCGGCCAGATGGTCCAATGACATCGATATCGCGTCGTAGAGCGCCGTCCCTCCCCGGGTGTCAATCCGCTGAAGGGCATCCTGCAGGCGCTCGATGCTGCTCGTGAAGTCCTGATCGAGGTAGGCCTCGTCATTGAAGTTCACGACGAACACTTCATCCTCGCGATTCGATGCCTTGACGAATTCCAGGGCCGCCTGGTTGACCTGGAGCCGCTTCTCGCGCATGCTCCCGGAATTGTCGATGACGAGCCCGAGGGAGACCGGAACGTCATCCTGGGAAAAGTACGTGAGCCGCTGTTGCTGTTTGTCTTCCATGACCACGAAGGCACCCTCTTGCAGATCGGTGACGAAGCGGTCCTCGCGGTCGACCACGGAGACATGCAGCACGACCTTCTCGGTCTCGACGCAGAACGTAACTCCGGGTTCGCAGCCGGTCGGGACCCGACCGGCTTCCTCCGGCAGTGCCAGAGGCGACAGCAGCAGGCATGCAAGAACTCCCCCTGCAGCCGCGCCGATCCGCGAACCTGGGACAGGCCGCTCAGCGGGAAGGTGCATAGTATCCATTTCGGTAGTAGGCGCGCAGAGGAGGAAGCCCCGGGATCTTCTTGAGCTCGACCTTGATGCGCCTCCACTTTCCGTCCTTCCTTGCATTAGTGGGGACGTAGCCCAGGACGTAGCGGTTGCGAAGTTCGATGCCGATCTTCGCGGCGATGTCGGGCAACTCGTTGACGTTCTGCACGGCGAACTGCCTGCCTCCGGTCGCCTCGGCGATCTCGGTCAAGAGTCCGGGGCCCGCTGCTTCTTCCGGGGTACGCCCTCGGCTCGAGTACGGCTCGTAGATGCCGATGGCGTAGATCTGGACATCCGACTCGCGGACAGTGCGCTTGACTTCCCGCGGAGTGTACCGGCTCGAGTTGTCGCCGCCGTCAGAAATGACCAGCAACGCCTTTTGGCTGTTCCGGGCCTCCTTCATCTGGTTGAGCGCCAGGTAGATCGCATCCAGCAACGCCGTACGGCCCTTGGAGCGGACGAAGGTCAGCCGGTTCTGGACATCCTCGAGACTGCGTGTGAAGCCAGTCACCATCTCGGGCCGGTTGTTGAACTGGACCAGGAAGAACTCGTCCTTGGGGTTGGCGGTCTTGAAGAACTGCGCGACGGCCTCGCGGGCCTTCGACATCTTGTAGCCCATGCTGCCGGAGGCATCGAACACAACCGCGAGAGATAGCGGTGCCTCCTCTGCGCCGAACTGCTCGATCACCTGCTTCTTGCCATCTTCCTTCAGGATGAAATGCTCTTGCTCAAGGCCTGTCACCATGCGGCCTGTTGGATCGGTAACCGTTACGCTCACCAGTGCAAGATCGACGTCGACCTTGATGATCGGCCGGCGCCCCAGCGTAAGATCAAGGCTCTCACTGTCGGGATCGATCCGCTCTGGTCGCGCGACATCTTCGGCCGGAGGAACTTCACGCAAGGCAGACGGCGCTACCTGTGGGTTGCCTTCCGCTGCCACCAGACTTGTGGCGAGCGCCAAGGCGCTTGCACTCGAGCAGGCAACTCCGAGCCTTAGCCCGAACCGCCAATGTCGTCGCTTGCCAGGCATCCCAGACAACCCACCGACAGCAGTCGGCTGTGCACGGCCGCCCCCCGCCCCGACGATGTGGACCGGGGAACGAACATGCCCGTCGGCATTTAGCATAGCGCCACCGGCAAGCAGTTCGCTGCCGGCCCGTGGCGATGAAATGGTCCGCAAGTGGGACGTGACCGTAACCCCCGTGAAATACGTGCATTGCCATGGACTTCCTGATGGCAGCGTCCCGCGTCCCTGCTGCATGGCTCGCAGCTGTTCCCCTGTAGAAGAGACGGCAGGACCTGCGGCCAGTCCTCATCCTCCCATCGGTCCCACCTGCCCGGAAGGTCCCAGACCAGCTCCGGTAGCTCTGGTTCGGGATGCTGGAAATCCCCTGCGCCAACCAGATCCTCAATCTGCTTGATGGGCAGTGCCCACCTGCGTTCCACCACGGAGGCCCGCGTTCGTCCAGCCGCAGCCGGATCGCTCCGCCGACGATTCCGGCCGGCCCCGGAAGCAGCGTATGCAGGACGGCGAATGCAACGCCACCAACCATTGGCTGCCTGCCCATCTGTCCGGGCCATGCCCTTGCCGGCTCGCCTTCTCCGGCGAAGATCTGTCTTGCTGCCGGACGATTTTCATCCGTCGGACGGACCGGATCCGGCGTCGTAGCGGCCAGCGCCAACAGACTCCGATCCGGCCTCGCGTGCTACGCTGGAGGGTGCCAAACGAGCGGGGCGGGCCTGTAAGCGGGCTTGGAATCGTTGCGGGCGGACGAGTCGGAAGCCCACGGCCCGGGGCATTGATCAGGCGTCCGATGACCGCCTCGTCCCCCGCAGGAGAGGCGGTCCACTAGGTGCCCCGCCCGAAGTTCGTTTTCATCACGGGCGGCGTCGTCTCGTCACTGGGCAAGGGCATCGCCTCCTCGTCCATCGCGAACCTGCTGGAGTGTCGCGGCCTCCGGGTGACGCTGCAGAAGCTGGATCCCTATCTCAACATCGATCCCGGCACGATGAGTCCCTTCCAGCACGGCGAGGTGTTCGTCACCGACGACGGAGCGGAAACGGACCTTGATCTCGGACACTACGAGAGATTCACGCACGCGGTCCTGACGCGGTCGAACAACGTCACCAGTGGCAGCATCTACGAGAGGATCCTGGCCAGGGAGAGGCGCGGTGACTACCTCGGCAAGACGGTACAGGTAATCCCTCACGTCACGGACGCGATCAAGGAGCAGATCGACAAGGTCGCCACGAATGACGTTGATGTCGTGCTGACGGAGGTCGGTGGCACCGTGGGAGACATCGAGTCCCTGCCGTTCATCGAGGCACTGCGACAGGTCCGCCAGGAAGTGGGCCGGTACGGGTGCATTTTCGTTCATGTCACCCTCGTGCCGTACATTGCCGCGGCCGGTGAACTCAAGACCAAGCCCACGCAGCACAGTGTCAAGGAGCTGCGGGCTCTCGGCATCCAGCCCGACATCCTGATCTGCCGGACCGAAACCGGCTTTTCGCGCGAGATTCGGGAGAAGATCGCGTCGTTCTGCGACGTCGACAGGGAAGCCGTAATCGCTGCACGGGATGTCGACACGGTCTACCAGGTGCCGATCGAACTCGCCGAGCAGAACGTCGACGGGATCGTGCTGGACCGTCTGCGGCTCGAAGCTGGGCCGCGGAATCTGGGACCTTGGCAGGACATGCTGGATCGCTTGCGGAATCCTCGCGACAAGGTCCGGATCGGGGTTGTCGGGAAGTACGTTGACTACGAGGATTCTTACAAGAGCCTCAAGGAAGCCCTCCTGCACGGCGGGTTAGCGCAGCGTCTGGCTGTGGAGATCGGCTGGATCGAGGCTGAGGGTATCACGCCGGAGACGAGCGCCAGCCAACTGGACCGCTACGACGGCATCCTGGTCCCCGGAGGATTCGGGACTCGTGGCATCGAGGGCATGATCGAGGCCATCCGCCATGCACGCGAGAACCTGGTTCCCTATTTCGGAATCTGTCTCGGGATGCAGACGATGGTGATCGAGTTCCTGCGGAACGTCTGTGGAGTGCGGCGCGCCCACTCCACGGAGTTCGATCCGGAGACGACGGACCGGGTCTTCCTGAAACTGCGCGAACTCAAGGGAATCGAGGACTTGGGTGGAACCATGCGGGTGGGGGCGTGGCAGTGCCGGCTGGCACCGGGCAGTTTCGCGCAGCTCGCCTACGGCACGACGGAAATCAGTGAACGGCACCGGCATCGCTACGAGTTCAACCGACCCGAGTACGAGCGAATCGTGAGTGATCACGGGATGCGCATCAGCGGGGAGACGCCGGGCGTGAACTACGTCGAGATCTGTGAACTGCCGGACCATCCCTGGTATCTGGGATGCCAGTTCCATCCCGAGTTCAAGTCCAAGCCGCTGGAACCCCAGCCGCTGTTCCGGGCGTTCGTGCAGGCCAGTCACGAGAGGCGCTTGCGGGAGGGACGGGTCTCGGCGGATGTGGAGGCCCAGCAGTTCCTGCGCCGGTCAGGGGCCCGCTTGTCGCGTCCTTCCAGCTAGTCCGCCCGCAGTTCCTGGCGGGCACAGGGGGATATCAGAGTGGTTACCTTCGCACAGTTCGGGGCGGGTCGTATCGGGCGGATGCACGCAATGAACCTTGCCGCCAACCCGCGCGTCCACCTTGCCTGCATCCATGACCTGGATCCGGCGACCTGCGCGGCGGCCGCCGATGAAGCGGGGTGTTCGTCCGCACCGTCGATTGATGCGCTGCTGGAAAATCCCTCGATCGAGGCGGTACTGATTGCCTCCTCGACCGACACCCACTGCGAACTGATCGAGAGATCGGTGCAGGCCGGGAAAGCGGTCCTGTGCGAGAAACCGATTCACCTCGACATCCACCGGGTCGAGGCGTGCCGGCAAGTCGTCGAGAACGCCGGCGTTCCGGTCCAGATCGGCTTCAACCGGCGATTCGACCCGAGTCACGGCGCCCTTCGGCAGGCGGTCCTTGCCGGGGAGATCGGGCGGCTGGAGCAGGCGGTGATCACGAGTCGTGACCCAGCCCCGCCGCCGCTCGATTACCTGCAGGTTTCCGGTGGTCTCTTCCGCGACATGGCAATCCACGACTTCGACATGTGCCGGTTCCTGTTCGGTGAGGAGCCCGTCGCGGTCACTGCGATGGGCGCGGTACTTGTTGATCCGCGAATCGGTGCGATCGGCGACATCGATGCGGCGATGGCCGTCTTGCGCATGGAATCGGGAGCCCTGTGCCACATCAACTGCTCCCGGCGCTGCTCGTACGGTTACGACCAGCGGATCGAGCTGTTCGGCGCGGAGGGAATGCTGATCTCGGACAACCCGACCGTCACCAACATCTCCCGGTTCAGTGCGACCGCAACATCGGGCCGCGAGCGGCTGCACCACTTCTTCATCGAGCGCTATGCGGCATCCTACGTGCGGGAGGTTGACGCGTTCATCGATGCCATCGAGTCGAACACTGTCCCGTCACCGGGATTCGACGACGGTCGCCGCGCACTGGTCCTGGCGAATGCCGCGCTCGAGTCGGCGTCGACCGGACGGACGGTGCCGGTCCGCGCGTAGCCGATCGGGAACGTTCCGCAGAGCTATAATCTGGGCGGCATGCGGATTATCTCTGCCGCACTGTTGTTCGTCCCCGCGCTGGTCCTGGCCCAACCCGGGGACTGGCGCGTCGGGCTGGCCACTGTCGACATCACACCGACCGAGCCCATACCGATGTCGGGCTATGCCTCCCGCCGGGCACCGTTCGAGTCGGTTGCCCAGCCGCTGTATGCGAAGGCGATGGCGGTTCAGGATGCGGCAGGCAATCGAGCTCTCCTGATCACCGCCGACATACTGGGCTTCACGAGCCAGCGGTCAAGGTCGATCTGCCGCCGACTGGAGGCCAGCGACGGCCTCTTGCGGGAGCAGATCCTGTTGAACGCTTCCCACACGCACGCCGGTCCGCTGGTGGCCGGCTCGATGCTGGCGTCGATTCCCACAGCAAGCCGGGAGGCAGTCCGTCGATACACCGCCGTCATGGAGGACAAGATCGTCTCGGCGGGTCAGAAGGCCCTGCGCGACCTCCGGCCAGCTCGCCTTACGTGGGGCCAGGGAGTGGCACCCTTCGTCATGAACCGCCGGGAATTCACCGATCGCGGGGTGATCCTGGGCACGAACCCGTCCGGGCCTGCAGACCGGACCGTTCCGGTGCTGCGGGTCACTGGCGAGCGTGGACGCCCCAGGGCCGTGGTGTTCGGCGCGGGCTCGCATTGCACGACGCTCACCGGAGGCAACATGCTCATCGCCGGGGACTACGCCGGCTACGCGCAGGAGTTTCTGGAGGCCCGCCGGCCCGGCATCCAGGCGATGTTCATGACCGGCTGCGCCGGCGATGCCAACCCTTATCCGCGCGGCACGCTCGACCTGGCCCGACGACACGGCAGCCAACTTGCGTCTGCGGTCCAGGATGTACTCGAAGGAACGCTTTCGCCAGTACGGGGCCCGCTCGCCACCCGGCTGCAGATGGTGGACCTGCCGCTCGTGGAGCACACCCGCGAGCAGATCGAGGACATGCAGGTCGGAGCACCGTCCTACCGGCGTTTCTTCACCCAGGGCGCACTGGCCAAACTGGACCGCGGCGGGGCGTTGCTGAGTTCATATACGGCGCCGTTCGCGCTCTGGCAGTTCGGCTCGGATCTGACACTGGTCGCCTTCAGCGGTGAGACCGTCGTGGACTACGTGCGATTGACACAGGAAGTGCTGGGTCCCCTGAATATCTGGATCAGCGGATACAGCAACGACGTGTTCGGATACCTTCCGACGTCAAGGCTTCTCCAGGAGGGTGGGTACGAGACCCGCGGTCTCTACGTTGAGTACGGCCTGTTTCAGCCCGGAGTGGAGGATGCCGTGATGGCAGTTATCGAGTCCATGGCTCGCAGTGTCGGCCGTCTGCGGGAGTGAAGCCGGCAGGGGCAACGACGAGCAGTCCTGAGTGCCGTTGTCTGCCTCTTGGAAGTGGTCATCCGACGCGCTGCGGAGTGGCGGATCTCCCACCCGCTCCGGTTCGAGCGGAGCGGAAACGGAGCCTATGGACGTACCGTTGGCGGATCAAGCAGGTGGAGCCGGTGCATCCACTCCCTCATGCGGTCGGGCCATCGTGTGACGGGAAGCTCGGTCGGTCGCAGTCCGTAGCCGTGGCCGCCACTTTCGTAGATGTGGAGTTCTGCCGGAACGCCCGCCTTCTTCAGTGCAATGTACAACTCGGCCACGGCCACGGGGCGGTCCCGGTCATCGTGGGTGATCACCATGAAGAACGGTGGGGAATGGGAGCCGATCGCTGCTCCCTCGGGGATGCCGCCGGAGTAGATCGGAGCCGCGAAATCGGGACGGAACGGTATCCGATCGAATTCGTCCACTGGATCGTAGAGGCGTTCCTTGATCAGTGCCGAGTAGCGCACGGGGGAACCACCCGCCGAGAATCCGATCATGCCGATCCTGCCCGGATCAACGCCAATCTCGTCGGCGCGGCCCCGGACGAGACTGACCGCCCGCTGACCGTCCTGGACCGAAACGAGCCAGGGCCGATCCTGGTGCCGGGCGGGAACCCGGTACTTGAGCACAATGCCGGTCACGCCGACCGAGTTCAGCCATGCAGCCACTTCCGTCCCCTCCAGGTCATAGGCGAGGATCCTGTGGCCACCGCCGGGGGCGATGATCACGGCCGTTCCGGTGTCGATTTCGGACGGGGGTCTGAAGATCGAAAGCAGCGGGCGCGACACGTTGGTCAAACGCATGACCCGTCGCCCTGCGACGGTCCTGCCGTCCGGTCCTGTCGTGTCGTGCTCAGGCGGAAGGTGTTCCTTCTCGCCAGGCGGCGTTCCCGGCCAGAGATCCCATACGATCGGCGCTGCGGCCCCGGCGGGGCCTGCAGCACTGGCAACTACAAGGACAGCCGCAGCGAGTTGGCGACGCGCCTGATTGCACCATCTGCTTGCCCACATACCTCCGCCATCATACGCCATCGGCAAGGGGAACGATCGATCACCCGCTTCGGACGCGCGAGGGTGCCGGATGGCTGCTTGCGGGCGAGTCGATTCCCCGGGCGGCGAATCCCTGTTCGAGCACTCCGGCTTTCGCGGGCGGATCCTGGCCGTATGCGTATGATGAATGAGCCTGCGTATCGGGTGCCTCCGCTACGGTAGGGCCAGAAGAGGGGCGAATGATGAAGCTGACACCGGTCCTTGCGGGAATGCTGCTGTGTGTGCCGTTGCTGGCCCTGCCCTCGGAGTCGGCGGAGACGGACTTTGATGTCCTCGCAGTGATGACCGCGGAGCTTGACCGCTCGGTCGAGGTTCTGTCCGGGCAGGCGGAGCCGCTGTATTTCCTGAGCTACGAAATCACCGAACAAGACCAAGCCGTGGTCATGGCCTCCTTCGGCTCTCTCACTGCGAACTCGCGTAGTGAGAGTCGCATCCTCGACATCGACCTCCGAGTGGGCAGTGACTCCCTGGACAACACCCACCCCATCCGCAACACGAGAGGCTTCGGCTTGCGGCGGCCTTCCCGCACTACCGTGCCCGTTTCCGACCCGGGCGCCCTTCGGAACGTGCTCTGGCTGGAGACCGACAGGAAATACAAGCGGGCCGTCGAGCAGCTCGCCAGGGTCCGGACGACGGTCCAGATCAACGTGGACGACGAGAACCGCACCGCTGATTTCTCTGCAGAGCCGACCGTGCAACACACCGAGGACCGGCATGCCGTCAGCATCGATACGGACGCATGGGCGGAGCGGCTGAAACTCTACTCCGCTCCGTTCTCCGGGTCTCAGCATATCCTCGAGTCCACCGTGGTTCTCTCGGCCAGCGCGGTGACGCGCTGGTACGCCAACAGTTCCGGAACGCGGGTCCGCACGTTCGACACGGCGTTTCGATTGAACGTGTCGGGGGTGACGAAGGCGGCCGACGGCATGCGGTTGCCACGCTACGAGACATTCTTCGCCTTCAGAGAAGAGGACCTGCCTGACGGCGAGACCATCCTTGCTACCGTGCAGAAGGTCATTGAGGATCTGGAAGCCCTGAGAGTGGCTCCCGTTGCCGAGCCCTACAGCGGGCCCGCAATCCTGTCCGGGCGGGCCAGCGGCGTTTTCTTCCACGAGATCCTGGGACATCGGGTCGAGGGCCACCGCCAGCGGGCGGCGGACGACGGCCAGACGTTCAAGGACATGATCGGGGAGCCCCTGCTGCCCGACTCCTTCTCGGTCGTGTTCGATCCGAGTGTGCGTGAAGCGGCCGGGACTCCGCTGTCCGGCACGTACAGGTTCGACAACGAAGGTGTGAGGGGGCAGCGCGTCGAGGTGATCAACGCAGGCGTTCTGCGGCGATTCCTGATGTCTCGCAAGCCGATCGAGGGGTTCTCCGGCTCCAATGGTCACGGGCGCAAGCAGGCCGGATTCAGTGCCGTGTCGAGGCAGTCGAACCTCTTCGTGGAAGTGAGCGAACCGCACGCATCCAGCGACCTGAAGGCTCTGCTGGTTGCACAGCTTGAGCGGGAGGGCAAGGAGTACGGGCTCCTCTTCGACGATATCCAAGGTGGTTTCACGATGACGGGTCGCAGGATGCCGAATGCCTTCAACGTGCTGCCCACGATGGTGTACCGCATCTATGCGGACGGACGGGAGGAACTCGTCCGAGGCGTCGACTTGATCGGCACGCCGCTCACGACATTCAGCAAGGTCGCAGCCGGAGGCGACGAACGCGCCGTCTTCAACGGAATCTGCGGCGCGGAGTCCGGCGGTGTCCCGGTCAGCGCGGTTTCGCCGGCTGTCCTGGTATCGCAGGTCGAAGTGCAGAGGAAGGAGAAGTCCCAGGACCGGTTGCCGATCCTTCCGGTTCCGCCCGGCTCGGGACTGGCACCGTCACGGAACATTCAAGGAGTCCTCCCATGAATCGAGCATGTACCTGCTTGGTCGGCCTGGTGCTGGCGGCCGGCTCCCTGCCGAGCCTGGCACAGGAAAGCGTACTGATGCAGGCGCTGCGGGACGAACTGGACCGCAACCGGAGTGATCTCCAGCTGGAGGATCTGGAAAGACCGTACTTTCTGGCCTACACGGTTCACGAGGTCTCGGAAGCCCGGGCCGCGGCGATCCTTGGTGCGGTGACGGACAGCTCGGGGAGCGAGAGCCGCACTCTTGCCGCCGAGGTGCGGGTCGGCGATAGGAACCTTGACAACACCAATTTCCTGGCAAGGCCGGACTTCACTTCATTCTCCCTGCTGTCGGCCGGGATGGCCTCTCTGCCGCTGGAGGATGACTACCGGGAGCTCCGAAGGGCGATCTGGCTTGCCACGGACGGGGCGTACAAGCAGGCTCTGGACCAGATCTCGAAGAAACGTGCGGCACTCCAGAACGAGACCGTGGTCGAGCAGACACCGGATTTCAGCGAGGAGGAGCCGTATCAGCACGCGGACGAACTGTCGGACCCGCCCATGGACGGGGAGCAGGTGCAGAGACTTGCCATGGAGATTTCGAACGTCTTCAACGGCGGCCCCGACGTTGACGACTCCAAGGTCGAGGTGCGGGCAACCCGGCGCGTGATCTTCTACGTCAACAGCGAGGGGTCCTCGTTCATTCGGGCTGCCCCTGCCGCGACAGTGACCGTGCGAGCGACCGCAAGGTCTTCCGACGGGGCCGAGGTCGGGGACTCGTTCACCGTCTACGGCCGAACGCTGCATGATCTGCCCGATGTCGCCGAACTGAAAGAACGCAGCCGCGCGTTGGCTGGACGGCTGGAGGTTCTCCGTGCAGCGCCCGACATCAATCGCTATGCGGGCCCGGTCCTTTTCGAGGGCCAGGCCGCCACGGAACTGGTCCGCCAGGTACTGCTGCCGCGGCTGCTGGCCCAAAAGGCTCCCCTGGCGGATGATCCGCGCATGAGGCAGTCCATCAACCGACTGGGCAATCCATTCCAGGACAGGTTGGGCAGCCGTGTTCTGCCCCGCTTTCTGGCCGTCGAGGACCGGCCAGCCCTGCATCAGAACGAACACGGGCCATTGTGGGGTGGATATGCGGTCGATGATGAAGGTGTTCCGGCCCGGCCGACCGTGCTGATCCAGCGCGGACTGCTCAAGACGCTACTGGCTACGCGCAACCCCGTCGCGGGCATCCTGCATAGCAATGGTCACAATCGTGGGGGCGGAGCAGCACCGTCGAACCTCCTGGTCACCACCAGCGACGGACTCTCGCACGAAGAGATGTCCGAGGAACTGGCGACACTGGTGCAGGAGAGGGAACTCGAGTACGGCATCGTCATCCGGCGCTTGGGTGCCGGCAGTGCCACCGGTTCCGGCGGAAGCAGGGGCCGCCCCTCGGGCGGGAACCGGGTGATTCGGGTTGCGCTCGCGGTCAAGGTCTACCCGGATGGCCGTGAAGAACCGATCCGGCAGGCGGTCGTGACCGGAATCAGCGAGAGCAGTTTCCGTGACATCGTCGCTGCATCCGAGAGTTCGACCAACCACACGTTCCGGTACCGCTCCGAGGCGGCGGCCGGGCCGTTCAGCATGATGAACCCGGCCCGGAGGTTCGGTGCGCTGACCACCGTGGTCTCCCCATCGCTGCTGTTCGAGGATATCTCTGTCAGGCGTCCGCCGGGTAACATTCCACGTCCTCCGGTTGTGCCCAAGCCGGCGGGTGACGACTAGTGTTCCGTCACCTATCGACCGATAGCGGTAATCACAAAGCGGATGAGTTTGCATTGATAAGGCGGGAATTGGCGACCGATAATGATCTTAGAATCGATAAATACCGCCGCCTACTCCCATGAAGTAGAGAGATATTCAGCCCTTTATATTCGCTCTTAACCTCGTAATTGTATTGGAAAATGCTCTACTTTTCCAGACGTTTCAGATCATCCAGAACTTCTTGCATCTCGTGTTGGAGTGATCGAGATTGCTCAGCGTGCAGCCGGATCAACTCGACCAAACGTTCTCTGATGCTGCCCGCACTTGGAGTTTGTGGTACGCCTAGACCTGGAGTGACTGACGTGACACGCTGGATCCAATCATCGTACTGCGAAATCCGCGAATAGAAATTAGCGACTGGAGCGTCCGAGGCGTTAGTAAGCCCCTGGCTGAGGATGCCAACGAGCAACCAACGCTCCTCGTTTCCGGCTGGAACGAGTAATGGGCTACCACTGTCGCCGGATTCTCCCCCACGCCCGACTGTGGCTGTGCAGACAATGCGATCTGTCAGGATGAGGTTCTGTGCCACTATCCTAGCGGCTCTGGATTCAATCTGACTGGCACATGTGTCAGACTGGAACAGCGGAATCTCGACAAACTCGTAGGCCAAATTGTCGCCGGTTGCTAACGTAGCCACCGTACCCGATTGAGCATATTTGTTTTCATCGATGTCCGTTGCTATGGTGATCTGGCTAGGCCCTGTCTGATCGAAAGGCTCTGTCACTTGAATAAGAGCAAGATCGTTGCGATAAACCACGCCTTCTTTGCTCCATTCCGGATGCAATACCATCCGCAATGGCACACGTTCCACCAATCCTCCCGTAAGAAGCTGGGGGACGTTGGCTTGAATCCTCCAGATATCCTGCGGCGATCCGTCGTCTTTCACCATGCAGTGCGCCGCTGTCAGTACCCACCGGGGGTGAATGATGACACCGTTACATGTCACTGCTTGGTAGGTCGTAATCTTGACGATGAAAGGAAACGCGTCCTTGGAAGGCGACCGTTCGCCACCTACGATATCTCGTGGCTCCCTAGCTTCGCCGGAGGCTCCGCTGAGTCCAGACACGACGCATAGCGTACCCAGTGCGATTCTCGCCACAAGGTAACGCCTCGCGTATGGGAGTGTAGTTTTCAGTTGCATACTAAATTAGGATACATCAATGTACAAGATCCCGTTGCAGTTGTGCCTTGCAGGGCCGGAGAAGTGAAATTAAGTTATTTGTATTCAGTGATATCGTGGCCACCTCTCGATTGAGTGTCGAAGAGCCATCCAGAGAGGCAAGGGGAATGTCGGTGCGGTGAACTGGATATCGATCAAGTCCAGGACCGAGTCCGCAGGTCCGCCAGCAGCGAGGAGGAAGGCGTGGGTGTGGCGGTCAATGGAAGAACAGGGGCTATCTCACCAACTGGGGACACGGCGGCGAGGCAGTGATCGGGCCGCCAGGTGCCCAAAGGCGTTGGCCAGGGCGCAACGACGCTGGGTTGGCCCAGTCCTACGCCGCCTTCGGTCTTCACGGGGACCGTTCGAGTTTCTCGGTTACGGACCTGTGCGCACAGGCAGGGACAGCGTCGGCGGCATGGACCCCAGAATCAGTGGGTAGATGGAGGCGGGGTACCGGATGCTGAACCCGGAACGGGTGGTAGAGAGACGAAACCGCGTGCTTCGCACCGAGGCGCACGACAGCCGGCTCGATCGGATCAGGCTGGAATGCTCGCCGTGGGCGTGTGCCGAGAGGCGGCTGCGACACGGAGGTCCGACTGCAGTTTCCTGCACTCGGATCTGGGTCGGCCAGTTCTCCGTAGGCTAAGGCCTGCTCTCGTCCAAGGACTCGCTGCTGGATATCGGTACGTCCGGCTTGATGAGCAGGGAGCGGAACACAGGCTGAAGGACACCCACGAAGTCGCGCCGGTGCGGGACCGACGCTCGCATCTGCCGGGCACGACCGCAGCCGGGTCTGTTGTTGACAGACAGTCTATATTGGATCCGTTCAGCGGAGGGCCCGATGCGCGGCCGACAAAGCCCAGTAACCAGCACACGACGGTTCTTCCTGGCCGCAACGACCGCAGCGTTCGGAGTGACGCGAGCCGCGAGTCGCACCAGGATCACAGGCATCTCCCTTTCGAGGATCCGCGGCAACTTCCACAAGTTCGTCGCGATGAACTCGTATGACGATGAACCGAAGGGCACGAGCTACACGAATACCCTCGTACGGATTTCGACGGATGCAGGCGTCGATGGGGTCGGCGTCATGGGCTACACTCCGCCGAACAGCGATTTTCTTGCTGCCGTGCGGCGTCTCGTCGGTGCCGATCCGGAGTCTGCCTACGACTTCCGGGACGGTATCATCGCCGGTCGGTCGGCCGCCTTCAACGACCTGCTGATCCGGTACAAGCACCTCGACGGGCCGTTGTGCGATCTGATCGGCAAGTTGCGAGGTGTTCCCTGCTGGAAGCTGTTCGGCGAGCCCGTGAGGGACCGCGTGGAAGTCTACGATGGCACCCTCTACTTCAGCGACATCTGGTACCGCGACCGTGGAGTGCAGGCGGTGGTCGACGAAGCACGCGAGGCCGTTGCCAGCGGCTACCGCGGGATCAAGCTCAAGATCGGGCGCGGCAGCAAGTGGATGCAACGCGATGACGGCTTGCGGCGAGACATCGAGGTGATTCGGGCCGTTCGCAGTGCGATCGGGCCGAAGCCGAAACTGCTGGTGGATGCGAACAACGGCTATCGGAACGACTACGACGGTGCCTGGGCCCTTCTGGAAGCCACGAAGGAGCAGCGGCTGGACTGGCTCGAGGAGGTGTTTCCGGAGGACCGGAGTCTCTATCGCCGCCTGCGCTCCCAGATGCAGGGAGCGGGTATCGGGACCCGGATCGCGGATGGCGAGAACATGCGCAGTGCTGCCGACTTCCGGGAGTACATCGAGCCGGAACGACTGGTTGACGTACTGCAGCTCGACATTCGAACGGGGGGAATTCTCGACTGCCGGAAAATGGCGGCGATCGGAGCGCCGAGCGGAGCCGCGGCCGTGCCCCACAACTGGGGCTCACAGGTGGGTCTGCTGATGAGCCTGCACCTGGCCAAGACGCACAGGAACATCACAGCGGCGGAGGATGACCGATCGACATGTCCCGCTCTCGTGGCTCGAGGTTACGAGTTCCGGGACGGACACTACCTGGTCTCCGATGAGCCGGGGCTCGGTCTCGAAGTCCGGGAGAGTCACTACGAAACCCCCGACTTTCCGGGCCGGACCGTGATTGCCTAGTCAACGCTGCCGTCTGGGCCAGTCTTGCACGCGGGCCTTGTCGACCACGGTCCAGTCCTCACTCGCCACCGCATGAACGAACCCCTGCAGGGTTCTGCTCCACCACGTGACCCGGATCAGAAGAACAGTTGCACCATCTGTCCGTCGAGTTCGTGGAGCGTTGACCGATTGCTGGGCCACAGCGGTTCGACCAGTTGGGAGTTCCAGGTCTCGAGTTCCGCTTCGAGTCGCTCGACGATTTCCGGATGATCGTCGGCAACGTCCTTGTGCTCTCCGATGTCCTTCGACAGGTCGTAGAGCACCGTCAACTGGCCGGTCGGCGAATCGCCGGGATAGTCAACCTGAGGTAACCGACGGCCACCGAGCGTCAGGTCGTCGAAGGTCCGGTCGCTCCTGTTCACCTTCCAGAGCTTCCAGTGGCCCCAGCGGACCGCCACGTTGGGCTTGGCGCGCCAGAAGAGAAACTCGTGGGGAGGATCGCTGTTCTCGCCACGCAGGTACGGCAGCAGGTTCACACTGTCGGGCGCCGTCTCGCCAGAGCCCGCTGCGGCTGCGAATGTCGCGAAGAGATCCAAGGAGATCACCGGTTGGCTGTAAGTCGTTCCCGCGGGCAGGGCAGCCGGCCAACTGAAGATGAACGGCACACGGATTCCGCCTTCCAGATGAAACCGCTTGGAACCACTCAGGGGGTCGTTCGAGCACATGTCCTGCGACAGGTACTTGACGCAGCCGTTGTCCGAGAAGAAAACGATCAGGGTGTTGTCCTCCAAGCCGTGGGCACGCAGTTCGGCGATGACATCGCCGACGTAGTCATCGACCGACGAGACCATGGCTGCGAAAATGCGCCGGCCGGCCGGCTCGACATCGACGTACCGTTCCACGTATTCCTTCGTGGCCTGCAGGGGCGTGTGAGGAGCGTTGGGTGTCAGCATCAGAAAGAAGCGCTCGCTCTTGTGGCGGCGGATGAAGTCCACCGCCTTGTCGGCGAACACATCGGTCAGGTACTCTTCGACCTCCACTTCCTCGAACCCTTCGAAGATGGCACTCGTGGCCGGTCGCTCGGTCGGAGCGTTCTGTGTCGGCCACGATTCGACTCCTTCCTTGCGTGAGTCGATGTACGTCGAGCCACCGGACAGGTGCCCGAAGTACTCGTCGAAGCCTCGACGCAGGGGATGGTGCTGCTCGGACTTGCCCAGATGCCACTTGCCGATCAGGCCGGTGGCGTAGCCGGCGCTCCGGAGCATGTCAGCCATCGTCCGCTGGTCCGTCGGGAGCCCGACCACGGTATCCCTACCCGAGGTGTTGAACTCGTACCCGAAACGCGATTGATAGGTACCCGTATAGAGCCCGGCCCGCGACGGGCTGCACACTGCGGCTGAGACGTAGCCGTCCGTAACCCTGATGCCGCGTTCTGCGAGTGCGTCGATGTGTGGCGTCCGAATTACCTGCGACCCGAATGAGCCGAGGTCGTTGTAGCCGAGGTCGTCGGCAAGGACCACGATGATGTTGGGCGGCTGGATCGACTCTTCCGGCTCCAAGGTTCCGCAGGAGAGTGGTAGCAGAGCAATTGCAACGGTGATCAGGGCGCGCATCGTTGTCGCTATTGTATCGGCTGGTCTCCGGTCGGGCGGGTGCAGGCGGGCCGTCACGGCATGGCCCCGTGTCCCGTCCCTTCCCTGGTTTCGGCGACGGCACGGTCCACTACCGAACACATGGCTTCGTTCTCGGAGTCCCCTTCCATCAGGCGCAGGCGGAAGTGATCGAATTGCCGGTCTGCGGACGTGCCGTTGCGGACGATATCGATCGTGCTCTGCAACTCCCGCTCGCAGTCCAGAGCGCGTGCATCATCCGAGAGGGCGTCCACGATCTCCGCAACGTAGTCGTCGATGTCGATGCGGCGGCCCTGGTAGTGATCACCGAGAAATGCCATCACTCCGTACCGCTGGGCAATCCAGCGGTTCTCGGCGATGATCTCAGCGGGCGGCCCGTCTGACAACGAGTTCTTCAGATCCTGCCGGACCAAGTAGCGAACCAGGCATGCAAAGAGCGCGACGATGCTGATCGCCTCTTCGAGCCGGGTACAGACGTCGCAGATCCGCATCTCGATCGTCGGGTAGGCGTGGGACGGCCGGATGTCCCACCACAACTCGTTGGCTCCCTCAATGAAATGCACCCGTCGATAACTTTCCAGCAGGTTCTCGTATTCGGCCCACGAAGACAGGGCGTTCGGAATACCCGTGCGGGGCAGGTTGCCGACAAGGTTCAGCCTGCACGACTTGAACCCGGTCGCACGCCCTTCATTGAAAGGGGACGAGCCCGAGAGAGCATGGAGCAGCGGGAGGTACTGCCGGAGAGCCGTCATGACCCGCACCCGGGAGTCCGGGTCTCCGAATCCGGCGTGCACGTGCATCCCGCCGACAAGGAAGCGTCGCAGTGTTTCCTGGTAGACAACCGCGAAATCCCGGTAGCGCGCTCCCGGCGTGACGACCTGAGTGTCCCAGCGGGCGAACGGATGCGTGGAGGTCGCCAGGACACCGGCGCCGAATTTCTCGGCGGCCCGGACGACCAGCGAGCGCGTCTCACGGAGTGCCGAGCGGGCGTCTGCGACGGAACTGCATACCCGGGTATTGGTCTCGATCTGCGAGCGCAGGAACTCACGGACCACCTTGTGCCCATTGCTATCCGCGACGCATTTCTCGAAGATGGCCTCGTCAGGGTCGGCCAGAATATCACGGGATTCCGGGTCGATGAGAAAGAACTCTTCCTCGACGCCCAGAGTGATTGCAAGTTCGTCGCAGTCGTGCTGCCTCTTCACCGTTCCTCCTGAAGTTCCCTGCCGTGTGCCTGTCTTGAGTGGTCCTGCCCGAGGGCTTGCGGGGCCGGGGAATCCCGACGGCAAGGGGCGGAAGCTCCCTCGCCAGTTGTCCTGAATACGTCCGCCCGAATCGCCGCGCCTATCGAACACCGAACGATTCCGACTGCGTGATGGCAACGACGAGATCCTGAAAACCGCTACCTCCGGTGCTCGTCGAGGCGACGATTTCCTCGACAGCGCGCCGGTCTCGATATCCTGGCGATCGGCCAGTCGCGTACACAAGCAGTTTTCGGGAGAGACATCTGGAGAACAAGTCCAGTCGTTCGAGAACGTGGCGCTTCAGGCCGACGGCTCCCTCGATGCGTGTTCCGTCTCCCAGAAGTCCGACGGAATCAACTGCCGGTCCCGGCACACTGCCCTTGCCAACCGTCGAATAGAACTCCTCCTTCAGCGCCTTCGCTCCGTCCAATGGCCTAGTGTAAACCGGATAGCGGTCGCGCCATCGTCCGACCGGATCGAAGTTCTCAAGCGCCATGCCCAGCGGATCGATCCGGTTGTGGCACCGTGCACAACTGGGGTCGGCGCGATGGGCGGCAAGCTGATCCCGCATAGTTGTCGCGCCGCTGGTGTCCGGAGCGATGGCCGGCACATCGGGCGGTGGGTTGGGCGTGCGCGCACCGAAGACGTTCTCAAGGAGCCAGACGCCACGCATCACCGGATGGGTGTCGACACCGTTGGCCGTCGCCGTCATCACGGAGGCGAGTCCTAGAATTCCACCGTGGGGACCACCGGCCTCGAATGTGACCCGACGCATCTGGCGGCCAGTGAGACTGCCCCCGTAGATCTTGTTCAGGCGTGAGTTGCGGTAACTGAAGCCCGGATCGATGAATGTTGCAAGGGGCAGGTTCTTGCGCAGGATCTCCGCGAAGAAGAGTTCCGTCTCCGCGATCATCGCTTCGCGGTCCGGTTCACCGAACTGCAGCAGCCTGGGGTCCGGCATGATGTTCTGGAGTTGCCGTGTGGACAGCCACTGGCCGGTGAAGCTCCGCACGAAAGCGTCACTGCTCTCGCTAAGCAGGAGTCGTCGAGCCTCGTCTGCAAGGATGTCGCCATCAAGCAGCTTTCCCTCCCGGGCCAATCCCGTGAGGCGCTCGTCGGGAGGGGATGAAGTAAGAAAATAGCTGAGCCGAGTTGCCAGATCGTAGTCATCCAGCCGCCCAGGGCGCAGTCCGCGATACAGGAAGTGCGGGGACATCAGCGCCATGCGAACAGCCTGGTGCAACGCGCCCTGGATCCCGGCTTCCGGATCTGCCTCCAGGTGACTTGCCGCCAGTTCGATGTAGTCGCGCAGTATCCCGTCGGTCACGGGACGCCGGAAGGCACGGGGGAGAAAACGGTGCAGGACAGCCTTGATGTGCTCGCGGTCGTCCCCGGTCGCATCCGGAATGCCGAGAAATCGCCGGGTTCGCTCCTTTCGAGTGCGAGCGGCGCTGTCCTCGATTAGCCTCAGCGGGCCTTCCGCCTCGATGCTCGCGATGTCGATAGCGGGCCCGTACCGATAGAGTTCCTCGTACACGAAGTGCTTGATCCAGTTGTGCGGGGCATTGGAGAGACCTCCGCCCCAGATTTCGGGCAGCTTGTCGAGGCGAGGGTCGCTCAGGTCGAGTTCCGCGCCGTCCATCAGAGTCCGCATGGCTTCGTAGGCTTGCACCTGTGTCGTGCCGCGGGGACCACCGCCGAAGGTGAGCATCGCCGCATAGAAGAGCCGGTCCCGGTTCAGTCGATCGCCAAGGAAAGACGGGGAGAGGTCGCGCTTGGGCGGGTCCGAGTGCGCCGGACCGTTCTCCCATCGGATCCCGAACATCTCGCCATGGAAGAGTTCAACCTCCGCCGTGAACGCCCGTGCCGCACGGAGTCCCGGTTGGACCCGGAACTCACTGAGCCTCCGGATCTCTCCGAAGGGTGCATAGACCTGCTCGGTCGTGGGCCGTGCGTAGATCGCAACCTGGAACGGCTCGGTCCGGGCCTCGTAGAACATCTCCCTTGTCTCGAAGGGAGCGAGATGCACCGTGATGCGGTAAACCCCGCTCTGGGCCGCCTCGAAGCGAGTCGGCCACGCGGCGGCGCTGGCAATGTTCCGCGACGACACGATCCGGAACGGTCCCTTCCCGACCAGCCCTCCGCCGGATGTGCTGAGTTCACGAGGTCCGATCGTGTAGGTTTGTGGCTCTGCCGCCGCCGGAGCGCGCTCGGGCGGGAGAATCTGGTCCGCCACCTCATTCGCGACCGCCAGGTACTGCGCTAGCAATGGGGGAGACAGGATCAGACCGTCCCCGACATTGTCGAAGCCTTGCGAAGAGCCTTCAGAGGGAAACGCATCGGGCAGGGTGAAATCGGGCATCCCGAACAGATCGCGGATCGTGTTGCGATATTCCTCTCGGTTCAGTCGTCGTGGACCCGCCGCTCCGATCGGTGCGTGCCTCCCCAACTGGACGTCCAGCCAGGCCAGTATCGCGTTTCTATCGTCTTCCGGCGGACCGGGCATTCCTGCAGGTGGCATGCGAGCCTCGACGAGCGCTTCTTGGACACGCTCCCACCGGGCAGTGGACTGGGCGGAGTTGAATCGGATTGAACGGACATCGAGCCGGATGCCCTCCGGAGCGTCGGGGCCGGAATGGCAGGAGTTGCAGTAGCGCGAGAGAAACTCACGCGAACTGGGCGGAATGGGTTCATTGGCACTGGCGAACGGTGCCAAAAGCGTGGCGACGACTGCGAGGCGCACGGTTCGGGGCATGGGCGGGTCAGACCAGCAGTTCGTCGAGGTTGCTGCGGGCGCCGGCAAACTCGTCCGCTTCGATTCCCATGCGCTGGAGGATGGTCAGGAACAGGTCGCCGAACAATCGAGGGCCTGTCCCGTCACGCTTGATCCGATGATGGGAGCCGTGTCGGAACCCGCCACCAGCGAGAAGGGTAGGAAGGTTGCTGTTGTCGTGTGTGTTGGCGTTGCCCATGCCGCTGCCGAAGATCACGGCCGTGCTGTCGAGGAGAGAACGACCTGTGGTGTCAGTCGCTGATTCCAGTTTGCGAAGGAATGTCCCGAAACGAGTCACGTGCTCAATGCCGACCAGGTTGTAGTCGGCGATCCGTCCCGGATCATTGCCGTGGTGAGAGAGTCCGTGGTATCCGGCACTCAGCTTGCGGCCTCCAATCGTGAACACCTGGCTCCAGCCGGGCACAAGAAACGTTGCGACGCGCGTGGAGTCCGTCGTCAGTGCGAGTGCCAGGAGATCGTACATGATCGATTCACACTCAAGAGCCAAATCCGGGGTGACCGGATCGAACTCCGGCAGGGGATAGCTGACTTCGGGAAGAGGCCGGTCCAGCCATTCGATCTGCTTCCGCAAGCTCTTCTCGACGGCGCGGATGGAGGCAAAGTACTCTCCGAGCTTCGCCCGGTCACTCGGTGTCGCTGCGCGTTCGAGCGCTCGGGCTTCCCGGGTTACGCCATCAAGTACGCTTCTGTTGCTGGACAGCAGGTAGCGCGTGCGGTCATGGTCCGCATCGGAGTGGAAGAGCAGTCTATAGAGGACGCTCGGGCGGCCGATCATGGGGATAGCGATACCGTCCCGGGTGAAGCTGATCCGGGCCTCTTCCGGTGGATTTCCGCACGTCAGTTGCAGGGACTCGAACCGGGTCGTATCGCCGACTTGAGCAGCGACCAGCTGGTCGAGCGAGATGTTCCCGGATGCGGAGCCGCTCATCCACGCCTTCCACCCCTGGTGCCCGTTCCGCCCACGGTGGTCAAGGCCGGAGAATACCGTAAACCGGTCCCGGAAGGAATCGATCGGCTGGAGCACGGTCGAAGACTCGTAGTCGTTCCCGGTGTTGACGGGGAAGAAACTCGGCTGGTGAAAGCCCAGGTAGGTGCCCGCACACACGAGCCGCCGCACGCCCTCGTCCTCGTTCCATGCACCGCGCAGAGGTGCGGACGAGAGGGATTCCAGCATCGGAAGTGCGATGCTGGCGGTGCCGCCTCGCAGGAACATGCGCCGACTGACCGTGTTCACGAGAGCTATGGTACTGCAACGCTCGGTGCAGCGCATAGGGGTGTCCCAAGCGCATGCTCGAAAGTCATGGCGGTCCACAACGGTGCTGCTCCGACCCTGTGTGAGCGGTTGGACCCATGCGGAACCTTCCCTGCGGGTGCTGGCCTATCTGCTGCTTGGCGTCGCGTCCCTGCCTTTGGCGGGCCAGTCGAGGAGGGTGGTCGCTGGACCCGGTCGGTACTTCCGTCCGCAAGCGATCCGGGGTGGGTGCGGATCACGAGCTGATGGTGTGGATCCCTGCTTGCATCTCGGACTCGTCGACAGTGATGTCGGGATGACCAATGCACGGACGCTCCCGTTGGCAGCCATCCGGGTCCATGACTTCGCCATGCTCCTGGCGTTCACAGGGCATTCAGCCACTTCCATGTGGATCCCAATATGGTGTGGCGGCACCTATGGATCCCTGGAACTTGAAGACATGATGGGGCCGACCCGGTTCGGACTGATGCAGTGTGGCAGTTGCTTCATCGCGCTATCGCGGGACAAGGCATACGACAGATCCTCACACGTCAAGTCCTCGCCAGCCGCGATACAGGGCCGGTCTGGCGGGAACGTGACGAACCCGAAACCCCTCCAAACGGACGATCCGCTACGGAGTTTGAGGACGCGATCATTGTTCCGCATCTTGCGACACAGGGGCTCCTCGGTAATCAGCGGTGGCGCGTAGACCACAAGGAGAACATCGTCCGGTTCACTGTCGGCGCGAAGGTGCGGAACATCATGAACATGCGCGAGGAATATGGGCGCCGATTCGCAGCGGTGACTCGATGGAGTGGCAAGCCAGCGGTGCAATGGATTGCGCCGGTCTGTCGAACAGTCGCAAGGGCCAGCCCTTATCGGTGGCACGATTGGGTCGGGCCCTCTCAGGCTGGCCCGCCCACTTGCCGGATGTACGGGGCTTGGCCAGCCGGATTCGATACCATCAGGCGGGTATGAGATGTCCGTTCGTCCTCGTGGCCGCCTTGGCGGCTCCGGCGATTTCGCAAGAGACGGTACAGGACAGGCCGAACTTTGTCGTCATACTGAGTGACGATCAGAGTTGGGTCGGTTCGTCCGTGTTGATGGACCCATCCGACGCCAGGACGAAGAGCGACTACTTCCGCACGCCCAGTATCGAACGGTTGGCCAACGACGGGATCCGATTCGTGGAAGGGTACGCGCCCGCCGCAACGTGTTGTCCGACCCGTCGTGCCATCCAGACTGGCCAGACACCGGCACGGCACCTGTATCAGGCCGACCGAACAACATGGACGGCCACGTTTCGGCGACAGATCAATATCCCTAGAGTGCTGGAAGCATCGGACCCGCGCTACTCGACGGCTCATTTCGGGAAATGGGATTACCGATTCGACAGGCCTGCGCCGGCCGACATGGGCTATGAAGAAAGCGACGGGTATACGAGCAACGGAACCGGCAGAGGCAGGGGAACTGGTGGTCCAGCTGCTGTCGAGGATCCGAAACGGATCGACGAGATCACCATCCGGGCCTGCGACTTCATGGCAAGACAGGCTGCGTCGAGGAGGCCTTTCTATCTGCAGGTGTCCCACTACGCCGTTCACCTGGACATCTATTACCGGCGAGCGACCCTGGAATTTGTGAAGTCGTGGATGCCGGGAAAGAAACACTATATGCCGGAATTCGCCGCGATGACTGCGGACATGGATGCGGCGGTCGGACGGGTGCTGGACACGATCGATGAGTTGGGCCTGCGTTCCAGTACCTACGTGTTCTTCCTGTCCGACAACGGCGGTCGTGCGACCTTGCCCCGTGCCGGCCGTCCTCCCATGCCCCGCAACTTCCCCTTGCGCGGGGCGAAGGGATCCCTGTACGAGGGTGGCATTCGCGTTCCCTTCCTTGTAGCAGGGCCGGGAATCCAGCCTGGCCGCGTCAGCCGGATTCCGGTGAGTGGCCTCGACATCCTGCCGACCGTTGCGGATCTATCCGGTTACGGAGTATCGAGGCTTCCTGAGGCCGTCGACGGTGGGAGCCTGGCCGCAATATTGCATGACCAGTCCGACGCGGTGGAACGGACGGAGGACTTCCTGGTCTTCCATCAGGCCGTTGATCGCGACGCCCAGTCGGCGTTGCGGTTCGGGCGGTGGAAAATCGTCAAGACCTGGGCCAGTGGTCTACTGGAACTCTTCGACATCTCCGAAGATGTAGGCGAAACTCACAATCTGGCCGAGGCCCGGCCTGAGCAGGCAGACCGAATGCACACAATGTTGACTGAGTACCTTGCGATGGTGGGGGCTGAGACCCGTCGGACGGAAGACTAGGCGGCTCTGTGTGTTGCACTTCGATGCCCGGTGGGCGCAGGTTTCCGCCTGCCGGAACTCGGTTCAACCGGCGGATGCCGCATGTCCGGTCGCTCTTGAAGCCGTGGCGGAGAGGGAGGGATTCGAACCCTCGTTAGAGTTTCCCCTAAACACGCTTTCCAAGCGTGCGCCTTAAGCCGCTCGGCCACCTCTCCGCGACCACGCCTGCTTGCGATCTGTCGCTCGACAATTTCATTGTAGGCCAAGGCGCTGGCGCCCAGCGTGTTGCCGTCACGCCGTTCCTCCCAGGCTCCTTCGCCATTGGCTCTCGTGACGGGTCCGTATCCGGCTCGCGCTGCCGGTGCGATTCCCCGGCCGGTCAGATGGCGAAGATCCGCCTCTGCAGGTTGAGGCGCTCGGAGGCTGGCTGAGTCGCCGCATAGGCTTCGAAAGCCCTTCGGACCAGAGCGGGAGCGTCGGGGCCGTAGGGCCTCAGTGTTTCTTCCACCCAGACCGTAACGGCCGCTTCATTCGTGCCGCCTGCCAGCGCCGAGTCCGCCCTGATTGCGAACTCGGGCAGGAACCGCCTGCAGAAATCCACTTTGGACGGCAGGGCCACCAGGTCCGAGATCTCGAAGGCGTACTCCGGCACACGGACTCCGATCAGCGAGAGCATCCGGGAAAGGAATCGATTCGAGAAGTCCTTGACCTCATTATCGATTTTCTGCCGGTGCTGTTCGAATTCGCTACGTGTCGCACCGGCTCCCAGGGGGGCCGCGGCGAGTTCCACATAGACCTTGTTCTTCGGTTCCGTGCCCGATGGCCGGATCGTCACCTTGATGCCGCCCTTGATGGAGTAGCTGATCAGGTTGCGTGAACTTCGGTCCGTGTCCGAGAGGAATGCGCCGTGGCGGGACTCGTCCCAATAGTCGTTGATGTTCACCACCTCCCGTCCGCCCAGTTCGGCGGGCGGTTGATCCCGCAACAACTGCTGGATTTTCCGTATGTTGGCCGATCCCTCGGCTCCCTGCATGACGGTCGACCGGACGATATTGCCGTGATAGCCGTATCGCTTGTAGGTGTCCACCAGGTAGTCGTAGACAGACTCACCCCGCGATCGCAGTTCCGATGTCAGCTCCGCCAGTACAACCGCCGCACCGGCGGCGTCCTTGTCGCGGACCTCGGACGTCAGCATGAAACCATGGCTCTCCTCCGCCGCCAGGACGAAGTCATCGATGTTGGCGGTCACGTCGCGGAAACGTCCCGTACGCTCCAGCGACCCCAGTACGGCCGCGATGTACTTGAAGCCCACGAGCAGGTCGCCGATCACTACGCCTCCCTTGGCTTCGACCAGCTTTCGGAGCAAGTCCGTCGTCACCTCGGTCTTGATGGCCAGGGGGCGTCCGGGCAGCCTCCCGGCCGCTTCCAGGGATTCGAGCCGGTGGCGGGTCAGGATCGCCGCGATCTCGTTGCCGGTGAGGAAGCGGTAGTTGTCGCCATCGCGCGCCGCGCCTCCCAGCCGGTCCGCGTCGGGGTCGGTGGCGAGCAGCAGGTCGGCATCAACCTCTCCGGCCCGCTCGATACCCATCCGCAGGGTCTCGGGGACCTCCGGATTCGGACTCCGGAACGTGACGTGTCGGAAGTCGCTCCAGTATTCGCACTGCTTCTCGACGAAGAACAACTGGCGGTTCTTCGCGTACCCCATCCGCTCAAGGCAGGTTCCGACCGTGTTGATGCCGGTTCCGTGCAGGCTGGTGAAGACGAACCTTGCCGGCCCCGCACCGTCCCGAACGGGCAGCCGGAGGTTCATCGCAAGGAAGCCTTCCCTGGCCTCGTCCGGAATGTCCTTGACCAGGCCGGAAGCCCCAGCTTGGTCGGTGCTGGCGATCCGGATTGCCCGGACCCGCTCGACGATGGTGGCGAGTGCCTGGTCGTCCGGCGGAATCTCCTGACCGCCTTCCCCGTTATAGAACTTGCTCCCGTTGTCATCGGGATGATTGTGGGAGGCGCTCACGTTCACGCCACCATGTGCGCCCAGGTACCGGATCAGAAAGGAGAGTTCGGGAGTGGAGACGAAGTCCCTTGCGGTCGACGGAAGCGCATAGACCGTGACGCCGGCAGCGGTATAGACGGATGCGGCTGTACGTGCCAGGTCGGCTGAGCTCAGCCCCATGATCGGGCCAGCCAACTCGTCCGGGTACGTTCCCCGCAGGTTGTGAAACCGACGGACATCGTAGGCGATGACGACCCGGATATCGGTGTCGGCGCCCAGCCGCTCGTGCAGGTATTCGACGTGACCCTGCACCGATGAAGCGACGGTGTAGGGATTGATTCGATTGGGCCCGATGCCAACCGGGCCGCGCCGTCCTCCTGTGCCGAACGGAATCATCTGGTAGAAGCTGTCCACAAGCAGGTCGAAGTTTCCCTGCTCAATCATCCATCCCAGAATCGCGGTGTAGTCGCTCGGTTCGACAAGTCCGGCGAACTTGTTCGTAGCGAGCCAGTCCTGCAGGTTCGTGACGGCCGACGACTTGATGTCGGGGGGCAGGTCGGTGGACTGGATGCCGCGCTGTGCGGCCGCAAGTAGTTGCGATTTGTCAGAACTCATCATCGGGCTACGAAATCCCTTGCGGGTGCCAGGTCTTCGGGCCGACCGATGTCGCGCCAGAATCCCGGAACCTCGAAATAGCGAACTGGCTTGCCACTCCGCACGGTGGACTGGATTGCGTCCGTGATGTCGTACTCCCCGCGGTCGGACGGGCTGAGCTTCCCCAGCGCATCGAAGATCGCGTGACGGAAACAGTAGACTCCGGCGCTGATCAGGTTCGTCGTGGAAGTGCCCCGCGGCGGCTTCTCGACGATCTTCTCCACGAGCCCGTCTCTCACATAGACGGCTCCGCCGCGGTAGGGGTCATCCACCCGGGCGAGCGCGAGAACGATCTCCGCCTCCGGAGCCAGGTCGTACAGGCGTCGATAGACTCGCGGATCGACGAGAATGTCACCGAACGTCAGCAGAAACTGGCTGTCCGCCACGAAGTCGCGAGCCAGGCGCGCCGCGCTGCCGGTACCGTCGGGTACGGCTTGGGTGACGTATTCCAGCTCGACTCCGTCCGGAGGGTGTTCACGGAAGTATGCGCGGATCATCTCGCCCCGGTAGCCGATCACGACACAGACGCGGCTGATCCCCGCTTCCGCGAAGCGGTCCATCTGGTGGGCAAGGATCGGCCGCCCGTGCAGCGGAAGCATGGGTTTGGGGCAGTCGTCGGTCAACGATTGCATGCGAGTGCCGCGGCCCGCAGCGAGAACCACCGCCTTCCTCGTAGCGGAACTGGGATGTGGCACCGGAGGCGATCTCCGAAACTCTCATCGTATCGGACCGGGGGAGCCGTTCCGACGGGAGCCGCCCGCACCATCCGACCCGTCGAGATCCTGATTGTCCACCCCCTGTGGAGGGACAGCCTCGTTCCATTGTGAATCGCGGTGTTGCTACTTGACAGAGCAACTCGATTCGTCACGGCATGAACAGCGTGTCGATCCGAAAGAGCCCATGGCATTCCAGACGAACCATCATTCGAGAATAATTGATCGGGGAATGGGGAATTCGTTGGATGATGGCATTGATGTTGCCGATGAATGGCGCTACCGCATCCGGATCTCGTGCGGCCGTGCAAGAAACAGCGAGCACGATATACGCCCTGTGCAGGAGAAAGATCGCACTGTGCTTCTCTCAAGCGCAACATCGAGATCATCCCCTTCAACGGGCTGGAGGCGAGCAGTTCTTGCTGTCGATGGCGGAATCACGAATATTCGCCAAGCTACAATGGCTGGAACGGAGGTCTTCTGGATCCGAATCGGTCGCCCGGCAACAGGGTTTGAGGTGACGAGGGAGTGTGGGCTTGATGAAGCGAGGACTCCCGGCCTGGTTCCGCCTGCGATTGATTGGCCGCTGCGATTGGTGCGATGGGGAAGTGCCAGGGCAGGGGTTGAGGCTCCGGACTTCGAGTGACCAAGCTATCCTGAGTGGCAGAACGCATGCGGAAGTTGAAGCAGCCCAGTGGCAAGCGGCTCCTCTACCCGCTGGACACCGTTTACGTGCGGGCCGGAGTGGAACTGCCCGATGTGACGGTGGTGGATCCGGATCGGATCCCGCTGCCGTACCGGTCTCTGCTGGTCCACGACATCGACATGACTCTGACGCTGGAGAGGCATTCGGGCGGACGAGTCACGCTGCGTCCGCTCTCCACGTTCACTCGCGGGGCGTCGTATTTCCGGCGGGTCCTGTTGGTGCACGAGGACTCGGGGCGGCCAGTGGAGATGGGAGCCATCCGGATGCGGCTGGATGCCTTCGGCGATGATCTCCGGGATCAGATTCTCAGGAACCAGATCCCGTTGGGTCGGTTGCTGCGAGATGCGCGGTTCGAGTACGAGAGTCAGGTCCTTTCGTTTCTTGCTGTCACGCCCAATCCGGAGATGATGGGTGTGTTCTGGATGCGCCGACCGGATGTCCTGTACGGGCGCCGCACCGAGGTCCTGCGCCATGGAGTGAAGATCGGCGATATCGTTGAGGTATTGCCGCCATTGTCGGATTAGGTCTCTGCCCCCTCGCGTGAACGGACCGGCATCCAGATCGACCACTTGGGTTGCTGGGCCGCCGGTCTGGCTCCTCCGACGCACCGATGGTGCGCCACAATGGGAACGGTGGGTGGCGTGATGTGGCTTCCATGCCAACGAATCCGGACGAGGAAGCCTCCATCCCGGCCAACGGAATCGGTGGCAAGCATCCTGGACCGACGCCCGTGGTGAGCGAGTATCGGCTGCGACGGCGGGTGCAGTTCCACGAGACCGACAGCGCCGGCATCGTCCACTTCAGTTGGTTCTACCGGTACATGGAGGAAGCGGAGCACGCCCTGTGGCGTAAGGCTGGCCTCAGTATCCTGGAGCCGGTTCCGGAGGTCGGGTTCCCGCGGGTCGCTGCGTCGTTCGAATTCAAGCGGCCCTTGCGGTTTGAAGACGTGTTTGACCTGTACATGACGATCCGGGAGATCCGTGCCAAGACGATCCGATACGCGGCAGTGATCACTCTGGACGACACGATCATCGCCACAGGCAGCCTGACGGCCGCGTGTGTTCGTCGGATACCGGGACAGCCAATGCGGGCAATCCCGATACCGGCATCGATCACGGATCGACTGGAACCGGCTGCTGCGGACTTCCAGTCTCCTGCATGACGGACCTGAGTCTGCGCACACCGGTGCGTCGAGCCTGACATCCTTTCGGACGACCGCTGGACATTGTTTCCCGGCGTGGGGTCAAGCCTTACGTCCCCTGCTCGGGCGGGTCCGGAGGAGTGCTTCTGGAAGGGCACTCCTACCGGTCCCCATCTGATGGGTGCATGGGAGGCACCAATGACCTGCTGGCGTGGCTCACGGATCCGCTCACGAGTCCACCAAACGGTGGAGAACTGCCGTCCGTATGATCCGACATCGTCCGAGGCGGGTCGACTCTGAACCCCATCGCAACGGATGACAGAGCGTTCCCTCGAAGATGCTCACTCTCGCTGTCTGCTGGCCCTGGATCCCGTCCCGGCCATCCGCCACCACCCAGGGAGACCCAGAGTCCACGGCCCACCGCGCATTGTCAGGGAGCACTTGCGTCATCCCGATTGATCCCGTTGGCGACCTCCGCTACGGGTCGTATGATGCCGGTACGGGCGCGATCCTGGACTTGAATTCCGGCTTGATCTCCTTCGAAATCTCCGTTACGAGTTGTTCGGCCTGTGCGGCTTGATCCGCTGTGACGAGTGGTTGCAGCCGATCCACATCCCGTATGGCCCGTTCGTATCCCCGTTCGGCTGCCACGATGTACCAGGCAAGTGCCTGTACCTGATCCGGTGTCACGTCGCGGCCATCTTCATGGATCTGGCCGAGGGCGAACTGAGCTTTGGTGTGTCCCTGCATTGCGGCCCGCTGCAACCAGCCGATACCCTCCTCCACGTCCAGTTCCACCCCGCGTCCTTGCGTGTAACAGGAGCCGAGGTTGAACTGTGCCTGGGCGACATCCTGCTCGGCGGATGCACGATACCAACGGACAGCCTGCTTGTGATCCTGTTGTACGCCGTGGCCGGCGGCGTAAACAGTGCCGAGGCTGCACTGTGCCATCGCGTGCCCCTGGGCGGCGGCCAGCAGGAACCAGCGGACCGCTTCCTTCTCGTCCACCGCCACGCCGTCGCCCAACGCGTAAGCGACGCCGAGATTGAACTGTGCTTCGGTGATTCCCTGGATGCCAGCGCGCCAGAACCAGCGGACCGCCTCTTCGGCATCCGGTGTCACTCCCCACCCTTGCAGATAGTGGGTGCCGAGAAAGAACTGGGCCTCGCGGTGCCCCTGCATGGCGGCACGCCGGAACCAGCGGACCGCCTCTTCGTCGTCTTCTGCCACATCAATGCCGAACTTGTAGCGAAAGCCGAGGCTGAACAGGGCGTCAGTGTTCCCCCGTTCAGCGGCCCGCTGGCAATTGAGAAGAGCATTCTTGTTGTTCTGCATGTCCCCTTCCTGCTGTCTGGAGGATGCGAGAGTCGGCAAGTGTGTTGGCTCGGACGGGATCTGCACGCGTGCTCACTGATCCATCTGGAGGCGAGAATCGCAGAATCGTGTCAAGTGCCACGTGAAACGTACCAACTGTCAATCCTCGCTGCCGAGTGCTCCGTCGCGGGGACTGCAACTCGGCCGCCTCCAATCATCTACGCTACCCGAGTCTCCGCGGATCTCGAGTGCGGGTTGGTCATGGGAAGCCATTCTCGCGAAGACCGTTCGGACAGTCCTCGCCGGACCCGACCGCCACTGCCGCTGTTGCCCGCCCGGATGCCGCAGGCCAGCCGACCCTACCTGCATCTGACTGTCGCCGTTCCTCCACCTGCGTGGCATCAACGCTGTTCCAGCGGCCTGTGGGGATCCCTTGACACCTTGTCCACGTGCGTCGACCCGCCGCGATTCGGTGCCGGCCTGCATGCCCACGGGGGTCACGAGCCCTGGTAGAGGTCGCGCCCGGCGACCAGGGCCCGCATCTTGCGGTCGGCAACGCTGCGCGACAGCATCCAGAATCCGCAGTCGGGATTTGCGAATCGAATCCGCTCCTCCCCCAGTGTCTTCGCGGCATGCTCGATCCTTGCTGCGATCAGATCCGGGCTCTCCACCTCATTGTCCTTGATGTCGATCACGCCCAGGCCGATTCCCAATCGGGGGTTCAGATCCCGCAGGTGATCGAGTTCGTCATAGCCTCGGCGCGCAAACTCGAGCAGGAGGAAATCCGCATTGAGGGCGTTGAGATACGGCAAGAGGCTCTTCCAGACGCCAGTCTGGATCGTCTGACCACCGTAGTTACCGAAGCAAAGGTGAACGCCCTTGGTCGTTGTGACCCCGTCCAGGACGTGATTCATCGCGGCGGCTGCCCAGTCCGCTTCTTCGGGGTGTCCGGTGATGTTGGCTTCGTCCATCTGGATTACCGCCGCAGGTATCCGCTCCAGCTGCTTGCGCAGTACGTCCGCTATCGCCATGCAAACGTCTTCGTGGCTCCCGTAGAAGCGGTCCGTCAGTGTCTTGCACAGCATGTGCGGGCCGGTGCATGTGAATTTCAGGGATCGGTTGGTGAGATCCCGGACAAAGGCATAGTCCTCGGGCAGGTTCAGTGTCCCTTCACCGATTGCGCCCGTGACCACTCCTGCCGGTGCACTGCGGAACGACATGCCGGCGTCGGCCTTGAACGCATCCATGTCACTGACGGAGTACTTGGTGTGAACGCCGGAGAACTGCGACACGAAGTAGTCGATCATTCCGTTCGTTTCGGGGTGGGACGGATCGAAGCGATTCAGTTCCCCGTCCGCCACCACGTCGATGCCCGCCAGCTCCTGCGTGTGCAGGACGACGGACACGGCATCCCGCAAGGTGCCTCTGGAGGTGTCCCCGTAGAGCCACCTGGGAATCGGATAACTGCCCACCACTGTGGTCTGGATGCCCATAGCGCCATTGTACGAACTGCGTCGCTTCATGCCGGAGCGGGCGCAGCGGTTCTCTTGAGTTGCCCGCATGCCGCGAAGATGTCGCGTCCCCGCGGCTTGCGAACGAAGCACGGGAGACCCCGTTGGACGATCGCCTGGAATCCGAGGACACGCTCGTGGTCGGGCGTCTCGTAGGGAAGTCCCGGCCCGGGGTTGAGTGCGATCAGGTTGACCGTGCACTTGAGATTCGAAAGCAGCCGCAGGACGTTGCGGGCGTCAGTCTCGGTATCGTTGACACCGCGCAGCAGCACGTACTCGAAGGTCAGTCGTTCCCATGGCCGGAGCGGGTACTGTCGACACGCTTCGAGCAACGCTCCCAGACTGTGCCGGGACGTGATCGGCATCAGTTCGACGCGCTGCTCCTCGTTCGAGGCGTTGAGAGAGACTGCGAGCTTGCCGCGCACTCCGTAGCTTGCGAACTCCGCGATCTTGGGCACGATGCCAGACGTTGAGACCGTGATCCGGCGCTCGGGGACGGCGACGCCCTCAGGGCAGGCCAGTAGCCTGGTTGCCTTCATCACCGCAGGCAGGTTGAGCAGAGGCTCGCCCATGCCCATCATCACCACGTTGAGCGGCCGTTTCCTGGCGTCCAGCTCCTGGTCCCGAGAGAGCGTGAGCACTTGCGCCACGATCTCTCCTGCATCCAGGTTTCGCTCCAGCCCCATGCGGGCGGTCAGGCAGAACCGGCAATCCACAGGGCATCCGATCTGTGTGGATATGCAGAGTGTGCTCCGGTTCTCCTCGGGAAGGAACACCGATTCAACCGTGCGGCCATCGCGCATCCGGAGCAGATAGCGCACCGTACCGTCGCGGGATTCGACACGCTCATCGATGGCGGCCAGTCCGCCGCCGTGATTCCTCGCCAGTGTCTGCCGGAAGCCCTGCGACAGCGTGAGAATCTCCTCGACTCCGTTCCGTCGCTCGCGGTAGAGCCCACGATAGATCTGTGCGCCGCGGTATGCGGGTTCTCCCAGGGACACGGCCAGATCGGTCAGTTCTCCGAGATCCTTGCCGATTAGCGCACTGAGCATTGTCTGTCCTCGCGTCGGCCAGCGGGTGCACCGGGCGGTTCCGATTCTCGGCTTCAGACCGTCTCCATGACGAGTCGGATTTGCTCCCCGTCGATTTCGAATGTCCGCTTGATTCCAGATCGGGATTTCGGCCGCTGGTACACGCTGCCGGTCTCGAACCCGCTCAGCGCCGTGCAGAGCGTCTCGGCCATGAGGTGGTCGCGATTCTCGTCAACGATCCGGTGCATCCGCGCGGAACCCTCCAGCGCGAGTTCGATGCGGCGGGTGTATTCGATATCGGTTTCCTTGCGCAGGTTCTGGACCCGGTGCAGCAGTTCGCGGTAGAAGCCCTCGTCGCGCAGTCGGTCGTCCAGTTCCGTACTCAGGACGACCACCATTGCCGAGTCCCCGGCCGCCGCGAAGTGCTCCTCCGCTTCGACGCTGACCTGCATGTCCTCGCTGTCCAACTCCAGGCTCTCGCCCTCGAAATCGATCGTGGCGGTTCCCTGTGCCAGCAGGCTCCTGCGGAGCGCTCCCGCATCCAGGGCCGCGAACACCTGCTTGGCCCGCTTCATTCGCTTGCCAAGCCTTGGGCCGAGCCTGCGGAAGTTGGGTCTGACCACGTACTGCACATGGGCCTGTTGGCCTTCCACGAAGCCCACCTCGTGCACGTTCAGTTCCTCCGCGATCAGATCGGCATATGGAGCCACTCGCTCGCGCAAGCCAGGATCGGCGATGACCACCTCGGCCCGGCGAAGCGGCTGGCGCACCTTCAGCTGGTGCTCTGTTCGCACGCGGAGTCCGAGCGAGACGATACGTCGCACTGCCGCCATCTCCTGGGAAAGGGCAGGGTCCTCGCGGCCCATGCTCACGGGCAAGTCGCATAGATGGACGCTCTCCGGACCGGCCAGACCCGCGCCGCGGACCACGTTCCGGTAGATTTCCTCCGCCATGAAGGGAGTGAATGCCGCGCTGAGCTTGGCGACACTGACCAGACACTCGAACAGGGTCGCGTAGGCGTCCTGCTTGTCCGCATCGAAGTCGCTCTTCCAGAACCGGCTCCGGCTCCGTCGCAGGTACCAGTTGGAAAGGCCGTCGACGAAACGGCTCAACTCCCCAGCCGCCTCGTAGGCCAGGAACGAGTCCATGAACCGCCGCACCTGGTCGGCGAGGATGTCGAGTTCCGACAGGATCCACCGGTCGAGCAGTCCCCGTTCGGCAGCCGTCCTGCCGGGCATCGAGTCGGGGTCGTATCTGTCGATGTCGGCGTAGATGGTGAAGAACGAATAGACGTTGCGGAACTTGAGTGGGAACTCCTTCTGGATCGTCCGTACATTGGCCAGGGAGTGACGTGTCGGTGACCAGGGCGGGTTGCCCGCCAGGAAGAACCAGCGGAATGCATCGGCGCCGGGGGCTGGCGATCGCACCTCAATGGTGACGCGTTCTTCCGCTGGCAGCCGAGGGACGTCAATGGGCTGGACCGCTTCTCCGCCTCTCGCCGGACGCGCTCCCATGGCCGCCATGTCGTCCTCGGCCAGCAGTATCGAGCGCCGAGGCAGATCCTTGTCGGGCTGGACTGACAGTTCACGTGCGGCTCGGTCCCTTCCCGGCACCGAGACACGGACCGACTCCCCCGCTTTGATGTCGAGTGCCTCCAGGTCCTGTCGAGCCAGCAGGACCTGGCCGGTCCTCGGATGGCCGCTGATGGCCGAGCTGATCCCGACCGCGAAGTCCTGTGCCACCTGGTCGAAGATCACTTCGGGAGGGGTGTAGTTGCCCAGTGACTTGGACTCCTTCTTGCCGCTCGGATCAGCGACATGGCCCAGGACGATGCAATTGCGGAACGGGTGGGGATACTCGGGCTCCGCAATGCCCGACTCCTGTGCGCCGGCCCTGTCGAACACGAGCGTCGAGACCATCAGTTGGGAGTAGAACCATCCGCGCGTCTGGTCGATCGCTTCCGTGATGTAATCAGCCGGGAAGCGCGCCTTGAAATCGGCGCGGCCCTGATGGGGATAGCCGTACTGGGCGAACGGCATGCATCCCGAATCGAACCAGCAGTCGATGACTTCCGGCACTCTCCGGTAGACGCCGGGTTCGCCGGGCTCGGTCCACGAGACTTCGTCGATCCAAGGCTTGTGGACCATCAGATGGTCCGAGAGTGTCGGGTCGGCCTCCTTGGCCCGCCGGAAGTGATCGAATGCCGACGGGTTCTTCTCGAGAATCTCGGCGCAGGAGGATGGCAGTGCCATGGTGCCGGTCTTGTCGTTGATCCAGACGTTCAGCGGCGTCCCCCAGTAGCGCTCCCGGGAAAGTGCCCAGTCGATGTTGTTGCGCAGGAAGTCGCCGAACCGCCCGGTTCCGATGTGTTCGGGCAGCCAGTTGATGGCGTCGTTGTTGGCCAGGACCTCGCGGTTGCGGGCAGTCGTTCTGACGAACCATGCCGGACGTGCGTACTGGATCAGTGGGTCGTCATCGGCCCGCCAGCAGAAGGGGTAGTCGTGTCGGTAGTTCTCCCGCAGGACCAGCGAGCCGTTGTCCCGCAGCATGCGGATCAGATGTCGGTCTGCCTCCTTGACCCACTGGCCCGCAACCTCGGGGACGGAGGCATCGAAGGTGCCGTCCGGCCGGACGGGGCACAGCAGGGGCACGGCGTCGGGCTCGACGAAGCGGCTGGCGACCTCCTTGTGCAGGTCGTAGTCGACTTCACCGAATGCCGGGGCCTCGTGCACGAGACCCGTCCCGCTGTCCAGGGTCACGAACTCGCCGCCGAGAACCTTCCACAGGTGAGGTTCCCGCCCACCCGTCCGCAACTCGCCATCCGAGTCCCAGTAGGCGGCCCGGAAGTGCGGAAAGGGTGGGACGTAGCGCCGTCCGAGAAGTGCCTCACCGGTGAATTCCCTCTCGATCGACAATTCCTCTCCGAGTTTCTGCTGCAGGGTCTCGCGCAGTGTGGCTGCGAGGATCAGTGACCCGTCGCCGGCCCGAACCTGGACGTAGTCGAAATCCGCACGGACTGCGACGTACTGGTTCGCCGGGAGCGTCCAGGGTGTCGTCGTCCAGACCAGCAGGGCAACGTCAGGCTCGTCGGCGAGCGGACACGCCACGTAGACCGACGGGTCCTCGACGGTCTTGTACCCCAGGCCGACCTCGCCTGAGGACAGGGCTGTTCCCCCTTGCGGCCACCACCAGACAATCTTGTGGCCGCGATACAGGAGCCCCTGTCGAAAGAGCTGCGAGAGGGCCCACCAGACACTCTCGACATACGACTTGTGGTACGTGACGTACGCATCGGACAGGTCGACCCAGAAGCCCACCCTGCGGGTCATCTTCTCCCATTCCTCGGTGTAGCGGAACACCGAGTCCATGCACTTGCGGACGAACCGCTCGACGCCGTATTCCTCGATGGCCTGCTTGCCGTGGATGCCCAGTTCCTTCTCGACTTCGACTTCGACGGGCAGCCCGTGCGTGTCCCAGCCGGCCTTGCGGGGCACGTAGCGTCCGGCCATTGTCCGGTAGCGCAGGAACACGTCCTTGAACACGCGAGTCAGAACGTGGCCGTTGTGGGGCAGCCCGTTGGCTGTCGGAGGGCCCTCGTTGAAGATGAACCTCGGACTCCCGGCGCGTAACTCGAGGCTCTTCTCGAATATGCGGTTCTCTTCCCAGAACCGGATGATCTCGTGCTCGGTCGCGGGAAAGTCGACGATCGGCTTGGCGCGCTTGAATCTGGCTTCGCTCATAAGCGCTGACGGGCGTTCCTTCCTAGTGTCTCGCACCGTCCTCGGGAGTCGCCGGGCGCACCAAATCGCGGCGGTCCGCCCGGCCACGTGCCGTCAGCGGGGCTTTCGAAACAGGGTGTCCAGAATCGGTGCGGTCGCGTCGAACTGTGTCATTGGATGCAGATCCAGCAGCCACTCGATCGTACGCAGCAGGGAAGGGGCGGAAACGAATCCGTCATGAACAGGTTCGCCAGCAGTCAGCCCTCCGGCCACCACCGCCTCCCCGGACTCGTCGGTGGGTACGAGAAAAAGAACGGTCGACGGGTAGGACGGATGCTGGTTCCAGGATGTCATGAGCCGGCCGAGGACACTGTCCTGCTCGGCGGCCGTCCCGGTCAGCCTCACGATCGTCAGGAGCGCAGGGTTGGCACCCGCTTCCAGCTTGGCGAGAAGGGCATCAACGGGCTGCCCGCTCCGGATTCCGTATGTCTCGGTGGGGATCGATGCGTCCCTGGCATTCGACCAGAGCGTGCCTGCTGCCGGTCTCGCCGCCCTGCCAGCCGCGGCCAGGTCTCTTTCGGTCAGGCGGCCGGCATCAACCGCCGGTCCGAGCTTGGCGAAGAAGTCCGTCTCCATGCCGCTGGTAATCCAGGCCCACCGTCCCGTCCGCGAACTTGATGGGGAACGGTAGTCGGCCAGCAGGGTGGCACTCTCTACGACATCCTGCCATGCCGGACCTCTCGCATCCGTGAGGACCAGGACGATGGAGCTTGCCTCGGGAGGGGGTCGGGATGTCCCCGTCTCGGTCACGGCCAGGTTCGCCACGGCCGCCGAACTCAGATACTCCAGTTGCTCGGAGGTGAGGGCGGGCAGTGTCGATACGAGCCCGGGGGTGTGGCGGTCTCCCTTGCCGCTGAGGTAGGCCAGACCCCCATCTGGCAATCCGACGACGGCGGTCGGAAACCAGCCCGTGGGAATCGCTCCGACGGATTCGGGGAGTGTCTCCCCGATATCGGCGACGAGGATGATATTGTTGCCGGCATTCGCCAGGAAGAGGGTCTTCCGATCGCCGCTGGTACCGAGGGCCGACGGCAACGAACCCAGTGGGGATTGCGGAAGCGGAGCCACGCTGCGGGCGTCAAGGAGGTCGAAGCGATTCTGGTCGGAAACCCCGAAGGTCCACAGGTTGTCCGAGTGGGCACATGCCACGAACAGCCGGGCAGGGTACGTGCGACCGTCGCTGTCGCCGAATCCGTCTCCGGGCGCCTGCACATGTCCGTCGATGAACAGCAGGTCCGTGGGATGTTCGCCGACGGGAATCCGTTCCACCAGCCGCCGGTCCGCAAGTCGATACAGGCCCACCGAGGCCTCGCCCCAGTGGCTGATGACCAAGTGTTCGCCGTCCGGAGCCAGTCGCGCGCGGTAGGGGGTCGCTCCCGTGGGGATCTCGCCCAGCACCAGGCCCGATTGCGTGTTGACGATGACCGCACGGTTTCGCAGCGTGTCCAAGGCATAGAGCATGCGGCCATCGGCGCCGAGACGGAGGTCTCCGACGAGAGCAGCACAAGGGCCGGGGCATTCCTTGGGCAGGGGGAACTCTCGATCGATGGACATCTCTCCCTCACGGAAGGAGATGTCCCAGACACTGGAACGCGCCCCGCCGCTCACGAACAGGCGGTCTCCCGCTGGATTGAAGGTCATCCCCAACCATGCATCCGGCAGTTCGATTCGACCGGCGGTCGCACCGGACGCCACGTCGAGCACGACCATGGATGGTGTCTCGAATCCGACCTGGAGCACGACCAGATACCGCCCGTCCGGAGAGAGTTCCGCCGAGATCGGCAGGCTGTTGACGGGAGTCTGCGTACCGGCAGGGGTGATGCGCTGGCCCGTAGGAAGGATCCCGTAGATGTCGGGACGGACATCCTGCTCTCGTGCCGTATCGGCTTGCGCCAGTGCGATGGCGCAAGCCGCCGCTAGCAGGGCCGTTGTGCGACAAGAGCCGCGGTTGCGTCGGTTTCGCACTGTTCCAGGTAGAGGATGCGCGTGAAATTGGCGAAGAGCTCAAGAAGTTCCCCTTCGCGGAGCAGGAACTTTGGGTTTCGCGGGCCGGTACCGAATTGCAACTGCAATTGAGTGTAGGTCTTGTAGACGATCACGCCGCCCGGCTTGATCGACTCCTTCACGTGTGGGATCAATGGCCGATGCAGGAAGTTGAACACCGTGACGACATCGTAGACATGGTTGCCCAGTTTGACATCGGGTCGTTCGAGGTCCATGAGCACGGTGTGCAAGGTGACTTCTGCGAGATGCGCCCGGGCATAACACAGGCGAAGGGCCTCCTTGGAATGGTCAATCGCCGTTGTCACAAAACCCCACTGTGCCATCTGCAGGGCATGTCGTCCCCCTCCGCAAGCCAGATCCGCGGCACGGAGCCGGGTGCCCTCCGGCAGGTAGCGACGAGCCGTCAACAAGAACGGGTCGGGTTCGGGGACCGGTTCTGCCATGACCTGGTCCCTCGCGTCCCAACCGACTCCGGACGGCATGAAATTCCGCTATGCGACGTGTCCAGAAGGGATCGCAGGCTCAACCCGGAGATGAACCGAGAATGACCGCCACCGCTCACGCATTGAACGAACTTCCACAGCCGCAGGTCGACGTCACGTTCGGGTTCTCGAACTTGAAGCCCGCCCCCTCCATGGTCTCGACGTAGTCAACGCGACAGTTGTCAAGGTACAGCATGCTTGCCTGATCCACGAATATCTTGAGTCCGTCGTGGTCGTAGACCTTGTCGAGCGGCAACTGCTTGTTCTCGAATGCCATCGAATACTGAAATCCGGAGCAGCCTCCGCCTACCACGGACAGCCGGAGGCCTTGCGGCTTGGGGTCCTGCTGGTCGAGAATCTCGTTCACCTTGGAAACGGCCGTTTCGGTCATCTCAATCATCGTGTGTGTCCTTCCTGAGTTCCTCGTATGCGGAAACCTTACCTGATAGTACCATTTGAACGGCCATGCCGTCGTATGGCTGCCTGTTGCCTGCGTCTGACTGCGGCCGCCCGACAACCCCTGGCGCAAGCCAGTGAGGAGCAATGGCGCTACCATTGGCTGTTGCGGATCTCCATCAGGTCCGGATAGCGGTCGTCCGTGTCGCCCAGCTCTGCCTTGAGCCGCAGCAGTTCCTGCTTCAATTCCACTACGGTCGCGGCGTACTGGCTGTCCCCGTACACGTTGCGTGTCTCCTGCGGGTCGTTGCGCAGGTCGTACAACTCCCAGCCGGGCGTTGTCCTGGCCGGTCGTGCGCCGGGGGCGTCCAGGGGCAGACCGTAGAAGAACATGAGCTTGAAGTCCTTGGTCCGGACTCCGTAGTGCGCTGGTACGTCATGGTGCGCGTAGTTCATCCAATACCGGTAGTACGTCGAGGTGCGCCAGTCGGCCGGCGCCTTTCCTGCCAGTAGCGGCGTCAGGCTCCGCCCCTGCATGAACTCCGGTGTCTTCACTCCGGCCAGAGACAGGAGCGTCGGTCCCAGATCCGTGTTGTTGACCAGCGCATCGTTCGTCGAGCCGGCCTGCACTGTGCCCGGGTGACGGACGATCAGGGGAATTCTCATCGATTCGTCGTACATCCAGCGCTTGTCGATGTAGTCGTGCTCCCCGAGCATGAAGCCCTGGTCGGATGTGTACACGACCACCGTGTTGTCGAGTTCACCCTCGGCCTCCAGGTAGGCGAGGAGACGGTCAACGCCGTCATCGACGCCCCGGACGGTGCGCAGGTATTTCTTCAGGTAGCGCTGGTACGCGGTGCGCTTGTAGTCCTCGACCGCGAGGCTCGGGTCCACGAACATATGATGTCCCATGTTGCGGCGGCTGTTCCGCTTGCCGACCGACGTGCCTGCACCACGGGTGGCTGCGGAACCATGGTTGGGCACCTTCCAGAGACTCTCCGGCTCGGGAATCCGCGTGTCGGCGTAGAGAAAGTCATAGCGTTCCGCGTTCTCGAAATTGTCGTGCGGGGCCTTGAAGTGGTTCATCAGGAAGAACGGGCGGTTCCGGTCCCGCTTCCTGAGCCAGTCGATGGAAGCGTTCACGATGGCATCCGTGGAGTGAGTCGAGTCGTATCCCGAAAAGCGGCGCAGGTTGTTCGGCCAGGGCTTGCCGGATTCCCGCATGACCGGATTGAAGTAGGAACCCTGGCCAGGCAGGACGCAGTAGTAATCGAACGAGGGCTCCCGCTTGAGATGCCACTTCCCGACCATCGCCGTCTGGTAGCCGGCCTCCCGGATCAGGTTGGCCACGTACTGTCGGTCGCCCTCCAGATGACCGTTGAGCGTCGTCACGCGATTGATATGGCTGTACTGTCCAGTCAGGAGCGTCGCCCGGCTGGGGGTACAGATCGAGTTCGTGCAGAATGCGTTCTCGAACAGCATGCCATCGGCGGCCATCGTGTCGAGAACTGGCGTTGGGTCGAGTGGTGCCAGCCGCCCGTCGTAGGCACCAAGGGCGTGCGCGGCGTGGTCGTCCGACATCAGGAACAGGATGTTCGGCGAAGCCGCCATGCCGGTGATGGTCAGATTGGCGAGCAACAGGGTTCGAGTCAGGTTGAGCGGAGAGATGCGCATTGTTGTATGAGGTTAATACGTCCGGGAACGACGGGCCTGGACTTGACCGTGTGGAACGCCGCGGGTTGTCCTGGACGTAACCGCTCTCGGTCTTCCGCAGAGCACGACGAGTGATCCCACAGCTTCCGTAGTCTTGCGGGACTCGGAACATGTCCGCGACGGGCTGGTGTCCCGTCATGCAGGGGACGATGGACACCGAGTTCGCAGTTCCGCATCCTCATCCGCTGGTGCATGCAGACAGTGGCACAGGAGTCTCAGACATCCCGACCTCAGTCGTGAGCATCGGGCAAATGCATGAGTACCTGTCCTTGAGCAGGGCCCGGTTCGGTGGCTGTTCGTCGACAATGTGGTGTGGGGCCCGAAGGATCGACTACGGGTCTCGCCACATACCCCGCGAGCCCCCCTGTCCGAGCCACGGCTGCCGCACTCAGCATGCGGTCCAAAGGACAGTGCGTCTGTGCCTTCCTTTCGCCACCGTTCCACGGGCACGTTGCCGGTGAGCTCATGACCAGTTCGCGATATCAGGAAATCCGAGTCTGTTCAGGCAGAATTGGTAGCGGTGGACGGTGATGCGGGAAGCCTTGGCGATTGCTGGCGGGCCCAGCGGTCGCTTCGCGATTCCGCTCGTCCATGTTGCGGGTACAGAGGGGCGCTGGATAACTCCCCACGGGTTCTGGACAACATCTGTCGGCCTGCAGCGCCAGTGTGTTCGACCGCTCACCGTGTGGACATGACGGATTGATTTGGCTACGCCGCTCCTTCGAGCCGCGCGAGGAGTTCGCTCCCGCGATCGTAATCGACGATCCACACGCCTACATCCTGCAAGCGATCCGGATCGTCAATCGCGGCCAGGAGCCTGGCTGCTGACTCCCGCACTTCCGTGCCGAACTTCCGATCGGCCAGCCGTATCAGCAACTGCCGCTCTCGCCGCAGGCTTTGCTCCTGTCCCTTCTGCAGTCCGCGTTCCTCGCCCTGCCGCAGGCCCTTCTGCAGTCCGCGCTCCTCGCCCTCGGCCCGCAGCGCATCGAAGCGGGCTTGAAAGCGCTCCTCCAGCGTGGGACGCAATTCCCCGCTGTGTCTGATCTGTTCCAGCATCACTCTGTCCTCCAGAAATTCCAGATCCACACCCGCCCGCTGCACCAGCAGGCGCAGCCAGCCCAGAAACCTCTCTCGCAACTCCCTGCATCCAGCAGCCGCAGCAGCACCTCCGGCATGTTCGCGGTGCAAGGGGTGCTGGACAACTCCCCACGGGTGCTGGACAACGTCTATCGGCCTGCAGCGCCAGTGTGTTCGACCGCTCACCGTGTGGACATGACGGATTGATTTGGCTACGCCGCTCCTTCGAGCCGCGCGAGGAGTTCGCTCCCACGATCGCAATCGACGATCCACACGCCTACATCCTGCAAGCGATCCGGATCGTCAATCGCGGCTAGGAGCCTGGCTGCTGACTCCCGCACTTCCGTGCCGAACTTCCGATCGGCCAGCCGTATCAGCAACTGCCGCTCTCGCCGCAGGCTTTGCTCCTGTCCCTTCTGCAGTCCGCGTTCCTCGCCCTGCCGCAGGCCCTTCTGCAGTCCGCGCTCCTCGCCCTGCCGCAGGCCCTTCTGCAGTCCGCGCTCCTCGCCCTCGGCCCGCAGCGCATCGAAGCGGGCCTGAAAGCGTTCCTCCAGTGTGGGACGCAACTCCCCGCTGTGTCTGATCTGTTCCAGCATCACTCTGTCCTCCAGAAATTCCAGATCCACACCCGCCCGCTGCACCAGCAGGCGCAGCCAGCCCAGAAACCGCTCCCGCAACTCCCGGTACTCCTCCGACTCCAGCAGCCGCAGCAGCACCTCCAGGACCCGCTCCATGTCCGCCGGCCCCCCGAAACGTTCCGCCTGCACCATCAGCGACACCAGATTGTCCACCGGCAACGCATCCAGGTCGTACGCACCCAGGTCCACCAGCAGGTACTGTTCCCCCGTGTAGGTCGGCGGGGGCGGCGAGCCGCTCCCGGCCGGACAGGCTCCCTCGGCCACCAGTTGGGCCATGCTGGTGGCCGCCCGCCAGCGGTTCTTCCCGTTGTAGATCACCACCGCCAGGACCGGTGGCAGCCGGTCGCTGCTCACCGGATCGCGGTCCGGCAGCAGACTGCGGTACAGGCCCGTGATGTACTCCAGGACCCGGAAGGCCATGAACCAGTGCACCTTCGACTGGAATTCGAGCATCAGCAGGACATGGAGCGGTTCCTGCTCGTCGGTCGCGTCGCGGAAGCCGATGCGCCAGACCATGTCGCTGATCCGGGAACGGAAGGCGGGATCGATCTGCTCGGTGGGCAGCGGTGCCAGTGTCTCGAAGTCCAGGCGCTCGACCCACTCCGCTCCGCCCTGGATCTGCGGGGCGACGAAGTCGCGCAGCAGATCCTCGACCAGCCGTCGGAACCCGAACAGCGCCTTGTAGGATTCATCGTGGCGCATCCGCTCTTGCTCGGTCATGGGGCTGCCTTCATCCATTCTCGCATCCTGTGGGTCGGGGTGGCCACTGCCATCCGAGCACGAGTCCACGGATCGATTCCAAGTCCCCGTGTCGTGTTCTGTCTGAGACGGTGTAATCTGATGAGGCCATAAGCTGCAGTCGTAAGGATAAGCGATCACGTGCGGGTATTTTGGAACCTGCTGCCGTTCTTGGTCGCGAGTACCCCGCAGTACCTGCTGTCTCCTTGCACCTGGCCACAAAGACACCTCAGGTCGGCAGCTGCGATTGCTCATCGGAGCAACCGCTGAATTCATGATGATCAAGGAAGCATGGTGGAGATGGTCTGGATCTCCTATATACATCGGAGATCTCGCGGCACCGCAATACTCTGCGAATTATCGTTGTGAGCGACAATAGCCATCAAGGTCGACCGACTCGGTAGAGACTCCACTCGTGCAGACCGTGGAACCCTCAGCAACGTCTTGCAGACGTCCCCATCTGCAGCCCGGAGCGGTGCGATGAAGGAGCCGGTCACTTGGTATGACAAGCACGCAACCGATGTCGTAGCGAAGTACGAATTCCTGGAGCCGGCCGCCTTGTACGACGATTGGCTAACCGATCTCTTGCCGGAGCCGCCGGCACTGGTGCTGGATGTTGGGGCCGGTTCCGGTCGTGATGCAGCCTGGCTGGCGAGCCGAGGGTACGAAGTGGTTGCCGTGGAGCCTTCCAGGTCAATGCGGCGTCTCGCCGAAAAGCTGCACGCCACAGCTCCCGTACGGTGGGTCCACGATTCGCTTCCCAAGCTTGACCGCACCGTACGGTCCGGACTCTCGTTCGACGTCATTCTTCTCAGTGGCGTCTGGATGCATGTCCCACCCGGACAGCGTCCTCGAGCGTTCCGCAAGCTCGTCAACCTTCTCCGGCCTGGTGGGATCATCGCGATCAGCCTCCGGGTTGGTCCTGAGGAGCCGGACCGCGGGCTGCACAGCGTGGATGGTGACGAAATCGATTCGCTGGCCAAGAAACACGGGACGATCGTGCACCGGACACAGCACGCGGCGGACCAGTTGGGACGAGAGGGGATTCGGTGGAAGAACTACGCGCTGCGATTTCCCGACGACGGGACGGGTGCGCTGCCACTGCTCCGCCATGTGATCCTGAACGACAGCAAGAGTTCGACGTACAAGCTCGGCCTGCTCCGATCGATCTGTCGCATTGCCGATGGTGCCGCCGGTCTGGTCCGGCACACGGGCCAAGACCATGTCTCCGTACCGCTCGGACTTGTCGCCCTGACCTGGCTAAGGCTCTACAAGCCGCTGCTGGCGGCCGATTTTCCGCAAAACCCGCAGAATGTCGAAGGATGTGTACATATCGGATTCGCCAAGGATGGCTTCCGGAAACTCGCGGCGTTCTCTCATCTCGACATGAGAGCCGGAGTTCGCTTGGGAACTGCCGACTCGGACGCTCTCCACGAGGCACTTCGGGCCGCTGCGTACACGGTCACGAAGATGCCCGCCCACTACATGACGTTGCCGGACGGGAATCCGATCCTTCCGGTTAAGCTGCTTCCCCGATTTCCGGCCCCGGCCCAGCTGATCGTGAGCGAGGACTATCTGCGCAGTTTCGGCGAGATGCTCGTTCCCGAGGGCATCTGGCGGGCCCTTCAGCGGTTCGCGGTCTGGATCGAACCTGCACTGGTGGAGGAGTGGACCCGCCTGATGCGGGAGTATGCCAAGCAGCAGGGGCGTGAATTGCCGAACGACCGTGTCGCAGCAGCGATGGTATGGTCCGACCCCACGCGCGACGTCAAGGTCGCGAAGCAGCAGGCAGGTCAGTTGCTGGCATCGGAAGAGTTGTACTGCGTGTGGAGCGGGAAGAAGCTCTCGTCGCGGTCTCTCGACGTTGATCACTGTTTCCCGTGGTCCGCCTGGCCGTGCTCGGACCTGTGGAACCTCATGCCCGCCAACCGGTCCGTGAACCAGAATGAAAAGCGAGACATGCTGCCGGGTTCGAGACTGATGCTGGCCTCGCGGGACCGCATCATGTCCTGGTGGCAGTCCGCGTACGATTCTTCACTGCCCCAGATTCGAGAACGGTTCGTGATCGAAGCAACCTCGAGCCTCCCTAGCGTCATGCCATCAACGGAGGATCTCGACGCCTTCTTTGACGGCGCGCTCGCGCAGCGAACCAAGTTGCGTCACGATCAACAGGTACCGGAATGGACGGGAGAGCGGTATTACGGGGGTTCGTTTCGATGGCGATGAGGCCCAGGGTAAGGTCGGTCCCGCCTCAAGCCAGTCGGGTTGGCGCGAACCGCCACGCGGGTATACTGGCCGGACGGAACATGACGATCTGGAAGCTTGGTCTCGCGCTGGTGCTGGCAGGGCCTCTCTTGGCCGAAACGCCCAATGTCCTGCTCCTGTTTGCCGACGACCAGCGGCCTGACACCATCGGCGCATACGGCAATCCGCATATCAGGACACCGAACCTGGACCGCCTGGTGGCCAGAGGGTTCAGCTTTCGTCGGGCCTATTGTCTGGGCTCCGAGGGTGGCGCGGTGTGCGTGCCCAGCCGGGCCATGCTCAACACGGGCAAGAGTTTCTTTCGCGTTCCGATGGATCTGGAGGGTGAAACCACGCTCGGCGAACTCCTTGGCCGGAACGGTTTCACGACCTTTGCCACCGGCAAGTGGCACAACGGGCGACCCTCCTGGCTGAGGAGCTTCCAGTCGGGGCGGAACATCATGTTCGGTGGCATGTCCAACCACGTCCGAGTACCGGTTGTCGATCTGGGGCCGGATGGCAATCTGTATCACGGACGGGACGGCGGGCGCTTCTCGAGCACCCTGTTCGCGGATGCAGCGATCGAGTTCCTGCGCAACCATCAGGACGACAAGCCGTTCTTCGCCTATGTGGCCTTCACCGCTCCGCATGACCCCCGCAATCCACCCCCGAAGTACCGCCGCATGTACTATCGCAACCCTCCTCCGTTACCGCCGAACTTCGCACCGCAGCATCCCTTCAACAACGGGCATATGGTCGGACGGGACGAAAGCCTGGGCCCTTGGCCTCGGACGGAACTCGTCGTACAGGACCAACTGTCCGAGTACTACGGCCTGATCACTCATCTGGACCGGCAGGTTGGACGGATCCTGAAAGAGCTGGCAGCCAGCCCGCATGCCGACAACACGATCGTGGTGTACACCGCTGACCACGGTCTTGCAGTCGGCAGCCACGGTCTGCTCGGGAAGCAGAACCTCTACGAGCACTCGATGGGGGCTCCACTGGTGTTTTCCGGTCCGGGGATTCCGCAGGGCGGGGAATCTTCAACCCTCTGCTACCTGCTCGACATTTTTCCGACCATGTGCTCGTTGCTGGGCGTTGCAATGCCGGATGGCATCGACGGCTTGGACCTTTCGCGTGCCTGGCGGGGCGAAGTGCGTTCGGTAAGAGACTCGATCTTCACGTCCTTCCGCGACTTGATGAAGGCTGTCCGAGACGATCGCTGGAAGCTGATCCGGTATCCGAAGATCAATCACCTCCAGCTCTTCGACCTGGACGCGGACCCGCACGAAACGACGAATCTGGCCTTCGAGGATGCCCATCGCGGCACGGTTGAACAACTGACCGCTCTGATGCGGGACTGGCAGGCAAGGGTCGGGGATGATGATCCTCTGTCGGTGCCCGAGCCGGAGTCCAAGGAGATCGATCTGACCGGACGCGGGCGAAGCCCGGACCGCTGGCAACCGGAGTGGATTATCGAGAAGTACTTCGCCGAGCCGTACGGCCGACGAACTGGTCGCTGACGTAAGCCATCCACCGCTCGGAGTCCAACCAAACGGATTGGCAGCTGGTGAAGACGGGTCTTGCCGTTCACGGTGTCTGTGGCCAGTTCACTCAAGTCGATACTCTCCACAACGAACGCCCTCCCATTCGGAAGTTCGGCTTCGTTCTCGCCAATCCTCCGTTCAGCGTGTACGATTGGGGAGACGAGGGTCTGTAGGACGACAAGCGCTCTCGATATGGGGTGCCACCGCTGTACGACACCAGCTTCGCCTGTCGGTGGCAGATGGCTCTCGCGTAGCGCTTTTGCGCCATCGAGGGCATGGTGTTCGCAGGCGGCTCCCCTTTGTCTGCGCAGTTGGGGTGACCGGAAGCCGTCAATGTGTCAGCTTCATGAACGGCGAGCCAAGGGCTTGAAACTTGATGAGGCAATCGCGGACAATCTGAAGACGTAAGGGTTCTTGAACGTTCAATACAATGTCGAACGACAGGCTGAGTATATTACCGCTTGAGAAGGCGATCCAGCGGCTCAAGGAGGGGTTGGCACGATATCGAACCGACACGAGCGACGCGCAGATCCGAGATGGGCTGATACAGCGGTTCGAGTTTACGTATGAACAAGCACACAAGACACTGAAGCGTTATCTCGAGTATGCCTCGGCAAACCCGGAGCAGTTCGACGAGATGACCTTTCAGGATCTGATTCGTACGGCGAATGAACAAGGTCTTCTGCTAAGCGACTGGTCGGACTGGCGGAATTTCCGCGAAATGCGTGCAAGAACGAGCCACACGTACAACGAGGATGATGCGATTGCAGTGGTCGGTAGAATTCCGCGCTTCGTCGAAGAAGCAATCTATCTGCGTGATTGCCTGCTGGAGCGCTTGGGATGAGCAAGGCCTACCCGAGCCCGGGCATTGATCTTCGCCCCGACCATTGGATTATCGTTCGGGATGTCCTGAGACGATACGTGCCGGACCGGAGGGTTCTGGTTTTCGGATCACGTGCAGGTTGGACCGCGAAGGAGTACTCCGATCTTGATCTCGCCATACTCGGTGATGAGCCTTTGTCGCTCAGCACCAGCGCCGCCTTGGCAGAGGGCTTCGTGGAGTCCGATTTGCCGTTCAAGGTCGATCTTGTCGATTGGGCCAATATCGACGAGACATTTCGCGACATTATCCGCCGTGACGGAGTGAATGTGCAGGCGCCGCTTGAGCGTTCTAGCGCGCTTGGTCTGGCACAGCAATCGGTGAATTACGGGTGGCATCATATGCCGTTCACCGAAGCAGTGGTCGTCAACCCGAAAGTGCGTCTTGAGTGTGGCATGACGTATCCGTTCGTCGATATGGCTACGGTAGACGCCGGTTTCCGATGCGTGCATGCGGTTGACCAGCGTGCCTTTTCCGGGAGCGGATCACGCTTTCAAGATGGTGACACGCTCATGGCACGCATCACGCCGTGCCTGGAGAATGGCAAGATCGCCCGTTATTGCACGGACCGGCCGTCGGTGAACGCGCACGGCTCGACTGAGTTCATCGTCATCAGAGGACGCCCCGGCGTCACGGATTCCGATTATGCGTATTACCTCACTCAATGGGAGGAAGTGCGAAGCTATGCTATTGGCCAAATGACGGGTACTTCCGGACGTCAGAGAGTGCCGGTGAATTCTCTGGGCCATCTGTCGGTTCCAGTGCCTTCCCTCCCGGAGCAACGCGCCATCGCCAGCATACTTGGTGTGCTGGACGACAAGATTCAGTTGAACCGGCGCATGAACCGGACGCTGGAGGCAATGGCGCGGGCGATCTTCAAGGACTGGTTCGTCGATTTCGGGCCGGTCAGGGCCAAGATGGAAGGACGGGATACCGGGTTACCGAGGGAGATCGACAACCTGTTTCCCGACCAGTTGGTGGACTCGGAACTGGGCCAGGTACCAGAGGGTTGGAGCATTGCGATCCTCGGCGACATCGCCGTGTCGCCTCGCTTAGCTGTCGACCCTGCACGCATCTCGAGCGATACACCCTACATCGGTCTGGGGCACATGCCCCGCAGGTCGGTCGCACTTGCGGATTGGGACACGGCTGGGAGCGTTTCAAGCGGCAAGTTCTCCTTCGAGAATCGAGACATCCTTTTCGGTAAGCTACGGCCGTATTTCCATAAGGTCGGCATCGCACCAGTGGAAGGTGTCTGTTCTACGGACATCGTGGTGCTAAGAGCGCGAGCGCCGCTGTGGTCTGCCTTTGTCCTTGCTTGTGTTTCGTCCTCCGACTTTGTCGCCTATGTAAGCCAGACTTCTACCGGTACGAGGATGCCTCGAACAAGTTGGAATACGATGAACAAGTACCAGATTTGTCGGCCTGATAACGCCGTCTCTGCGGCATTACAGCACGTTGTTTCCCCGATGTTGGACCGGATCATCACGAATGTCAACGAATCCCGAATCCTAACCTATCTTCGCAAGGCACTACTCCCAAAGTTGATTTCCGGACAAGTACGGATTCCCGATATAGAGAACCTAGTCGGCGGACTTGTACGACAGGGATAATGTTCACTGGACCTGATCAAGAGGACTGGTGTCTACTGAAGTTTGAAATTGAAGACGAAGGGAAAGCCTGTGATGGAAGCCGAGTAGATGATGTCAATTGAACATCGAAGTACAGCGAATGATGTGCAAGTAAATAGCGATAGTTGAACAGCATATCTACTAGTTTATGTCTGCGTTTTCGAAGCTCTTATCGGCGAAACTAAAAATATGAAGTTTGTCGATTTGGGCTTGGATCGTGCCGCGCATTTAGTTTGCGGTTAATGGTGGAAGTTCTGTGCTGTTGTTGGTTAGTTGTGAATCCCCAAAAAATGCTCTTGGTAAAATAGCGGGCCGGGTTCGTAGCGGGTTGAGCAGGGATCATGTTGTCCGGCGTCTTCGGATCTGGGGTAGTGATCAGATGTGCGGACTCAGTGCTTGCGATCGCCAGACCGGCCAAGTCGCTACAGATGATCTTTGAGATGTTCGGCGACGACGAAGAGCGACGATTCGGCACCAGCCACCGGTAATACGAGCGCTTGGGTCTCTAGTCGCTCCAAGACTGCCTGAACATCAACTCCGGACAGGCCGGTGATGGCTTGTACATCGCGTTGACGCACCCGGCCCTCACGGCAAGCAAACGCGAATGTCCTAGTGTTCCGTCACTCGGTGATTTTAGGATAGACGGACTTGAGTTTGCAGCGGGCATCGTCCACGGTCATGTGCCAGTTCACGCCGCGCTGACGCTGGTTGACGCCCGCCGCCCAAGCCGCCGTTTCGCTGCGCAACTGCTCCAGTTCCCCAATCCGCCGACCCCGCAGGCACTGCCGGGTCAGGCAACTCAACTCGCACTCCGCCACGTTCAGCCAACTCCCGTGCTTCGGCGTGTAGCGGAACTCGATGCGGTCCAGCAACCGCTCCCCCCGCTGCGCCCCGAAGGCCTCGTACAGGGCCGCCGGTACATGCGTGTTGAGGTTGTCCAGCACCAGCGTCACCTGCTCGCAACGCGCATGACGGCCTTCCAGCAGAGCCGCCAGTTCCTGCGCCCAGTCCAGCTTCGTGCGCCGTTCCCGTACCGTCACGCTGCGCCAGCCCGCCAGCGGTTCGCAGAACAGGAACGCCGCCGCCGTGCCGGCGCGCTCGTACTCGTAATCACTGCGCTGCGGATGTGTCCGCGTCGCCGGCAGCGGAGCGCGAGTCTCCCGCACCAATTGCACCGGCTGTTCATCCATGCAGACCACCGGTCGCTGCGGGTCCAATGGTCGTTCATAAGTCCGCAGCACCCGCTCCATCGCCACCGCATACTCCGCATTCGCCTCGGGCGGAATCACCCAGTACTGCAGCTTCCGGCTGGTAAAACCGTCTTTTTAGCGTACGGTGGACCGTTTCGTGGCTGATCGTCTCACAGATCCCCAACTCGACCACTTGGTTCGCCAGCAGGCGCAGCGACCATTGCGCGTGCCCGGCAGGCGGTGGGCCGAGCCGCAGGGCGATCACCCGGGCTTCCTGCTGACCGTCCAGCCGCTTCGGCGGGTAACTGCTCGGGTCCCGTTGCCGCCCGTTGAGGGCCACCTCGAAGCCCTCCAGCACGCAACGCTTGCGGATGTTCTCGACGGTGTTCGTCCGACAGCGGTAGGCCTCGGCGACCTGCCGGTCGGGCCAGCCCGGCCCGTCCACATCCACCTGCAGCAGGATGCGCGCCCGGCGCGCTTTCTGACTGCGACCGGACAGCTTGTCGATCGCTTCCTGACAGAGTTGCCGTTCCTCCTCGGTCAGTCGCACAATGTACTTCTTCTGCATGGTTGCCTCTCCTCTCGCGACGGGCCGACGGGCCTGTCCTCTGGAAACACATTGTAGCAATCATGTTTTCGATGACGTCCGTTCGGTGACGGTCACGGGACGGGCTGGGGGATCGAGCGGAGTTGGAAGCGGGCCGTGGTAACCGCCCTGGACCGGGTCGCACCGCACAGGTGCACAAGGATGCTCGCCGACCACGCTGGCGCCCCTGTCGATCCTCAAAATTGCGAGTGACGGAACACTAGTGTTCGGAATCGTCGAGGCGGACGCCGAGGCTTGCTTGGAACAGGAGTTGGTTTCTGGAAAGGAGTTTCTCCTTGCTCACGATCAATTGAAACCCATTCCGTGCTTCGTCGTTGCAGACTGTCGGCGGCACGCGTCCGAGTTGTCGCGAATTGTCGATGATGGCGCGGATACCTGTCCCGGCCTGCCTGCTCAGTCCGATCCGGCGGAATGCGGCAGCGATCCTCGGGTTGCGGACTTCTCCACCACCGGGATCAAGCAATTCGTCTGCGGATGCGAAGGCGTCGCCGGGATTCCAGAATATCGTCCGGTCGTCGAAGAACTGGATCGTCGCCTTTCGTGTGTGGTCTGCGTATTCCTGATGCACCAGCACGTTGATCACGGCTTCGCGGAAACCGATGTAGTCCGGCGGGCGGTCTTCGTGCAGCAGGGTCTCCGGATCGACGTAGAACGGTTTGTCGGCGCGTATAACGTAGCGGTCGATCAGCGACCTCCACGAGTTCACGAGATTGGTTTCGATCACTACCCGATCCACCCAGTGCTCTCTGGACCACTCTTCCGACCAGTCGCCGCGGCTCCACTGCCAGTCCACGACGGGACGCGGGAGTATCTGGTTCAGGGCAGGCGCGGTACCGAACAGCAGAATTGCCGCACGGGTCGGTAATAGCCGACCGTCGGCTTCAACGACTAGGTCCCAATGGTGGAGAACATCCAGGTTCGACAAGGTTCCGTCATGACTGGGATTCCGGTCGGCGAACCGCTTGCGGTACCACTGCACCGAGTCGAGATCGAAGCATCGCTCGGGATCAAGAGCTACGGCTTCGCCGTCGTGGCGCTCTCTAGCCGGCCCCTCCCGCAGCCGCTCGACGTTGGTTTCCGTGCAATGCCGGTCGCTCGTGCGCTGACACAGGAACTGCCGCCGGATGTTGTCGTCGGGGTAAACCGGCTTGTCCGGTTTGCGCGGTGCAGGGGCGTGAAGGCCAAGCAATGCGTTGCCATCGTCCTTGATCATCCGTTCTCTCGTGGCGACAACCCTGTTGAGCTTACGGCAGTAATGCCGGGTGCTGAAGAAGTCGTTCTGTACCTCATCCACATCAATACCATCCACGATGTACCCATTGAAACTGGAAGTGCAACACCGAATGACAGGAAGTCATGTTGACGATCGTATGCTCAGTTTACCCTGAACTACTACGAGGATGGAGCACTGGGCCTGCGACCGAGTCCGGAAGGTCTGTCCTGCGCGAGGCGGTTCGACCAAACCCAGAGAAGACCGTACCCCGGAAACCCTCGTCAGACGCTTCGATCTTCCTGCCAGAGAAACTGGCTTCGGCAACATCGACAACGCTGTCTGTTCTCCTGGAAGCTCCATTCACTTCGCCGGCAGCGGTCAGAGTTCACGGCGCCGCTACATCGCTTAGCGGTACCAGTCCCGCACAACTGCCGAAGTTGTCTCCTCTGATGCTCACGGCGCCGTGCCGAAGAACCAGCGCCAAGCTGAAGTCGGAAAGCAAGAGTCGATCAGCCCACGACGAGCATCGTCCATGTGGGTAACTGGAGCGTCGACAGAAGAACCGACAGACGAGCTTCATGACGCACCGGCCAAGAGAGCACTTCTCCGACCATCCGTACGGCCGGACGGGTCGGGCGATATCGTTCGGAAGCCTGCCCTACGGAGGCCTACACTTCCTCGTAGCACCGACGCGATGCGGTACAGGTGTCCTCGTCCACTACGTCCCCGTCCGGGCCGACCGGCTTCTGAGTCCGGTCGCACCAGTAGATGCGGGTGTTCGACAACTGCACGGTAGGGTCGTCGTCCGCGTCGATGTACATCCCCTTCCAGCGGAGATCCGTGCAACGGTGCGCCAGCACCTTGAGGCCGGCTCCTCGGTTCCTGGACATGGCTACCCTCGTTGTCCTGAGTGAAAATGGCCGCCGCGGATCGACTCCCCGACGGCCATGGGACCCTTGCAGCCGCTATGCGGCCATCGCGACGGCGCGCTTGACCGCCACGATTGCCAACTGCACCTTCGCCTTGTTCTGGCTGAGCGGCGTTGCGGCCGAGACCGCCGCCTTGCCCGCCGCCTCACCGGCACTCTCGTTGGCCGACTGTCCCTTCAGGGCCGTCTCCGCTTCCGAGGATCGCCACGGAATCGGTGCCACATGACCCAGTACCACCCGGGCGTCCGAGATCGTGCCGCCCCGAACGCCGAGTGCCACGGACGCCGTGACCAGCGGCCAATCCAGCAGTTGCCTCTGGCGGACCTCGTAGGTCGCCGTCTTGAACCGGGATGCGCTTGGTACGTTGATCGCAGTCACGATCTCGTTGGGTGCCAGAGTGTTCTCCCGCTCGGAATCCGAGGACGGGACCTGGAACAGATCCGCAACCGCCATCTCCCGCTCGCCTTCGGGGCCGACCACCGTCACCTTCGCCCCGAGCGAGATCAGTGCCGGCGCGAAGCTGGATGCGCTGACGAAGTACGCCGGGCCCTTGTTGCCGAGGATCGCGTGATACCGGTTCTCCCCGCTCGGGACCAGGGCCTTGCCTTCATTCATTGCCAGCAGTCCGTATCCGTTGCGGAAGTACCAGCAGCGCGGACGCTGCAGGAGGTCACCGACCACCGTGCCCATCGCCCGGACCTGTGGTGCGGTGATGCCCCGCGCGGCCTGCACCAGCGAGCGGTAGGATGCCGCCGCCTTGGAGTTCAGCAGGTCATGGACCGTCGCCATCGCGCCGATCCGGAGCCCACCCCCCTCTTTCGAGATGCCATGCAGCGAGCGGATGTTGCGGAGGCCGACGACGCGCGTCGGCTGTTCGACGCGATCCTTCATCAGGCTCAGCAGATCCGTGCCACCGGCGAGCACTGCCGTCACCCCAGCGTGGGGGCTCAACGCCCGAGCCGCCGCAACCGGATCCGTGGGAGCGATGTATTCGAAGTTATTCATGGTTCGTTACCTCCCTCATGCCTTTGCGAGTGCCGCCAGCACACGATCCGGCGTCAGCGGGAGCGTCGGCACCCGGACGCCGATTGCGTTCGCCACGGCGTTCGAGATTGCCGCGCCCGGTGAGATCACCGGCGGCTCGCCAATGCCGATCACACCACGCTCGTCGTATTTGTTCTGGACCATGTGGACTTGCATCTCCCCGATGTCTGCCGCGCCGGGAAGCTTGTAGAACTCCATGTCGGGGTTCAGCATCCTGCCCGTCGACTGATCGTAGATCGACTCTTCGTACAACGCGTAGCCCACGCCCTGGATCAGCGATCCGTACACCTGGCTCTCGCACTGCTCGAGACAGAGCACGAGCCCGACATCCTGCACGGCCGCAAGCTTGTTGATCGTGACGACGCCAGTCTCGACATCGACCGATACATCCGCCATCTGGACACCGCCCACGCCGGAGTCGTTCAGCTTGCCGCCCTCGCGGTCAGGCTGCTTGCCTTGGCCCGTGATCGTGCGGTTGCCCAGCTTCTTGCAGGCGTCAGTCCAGCTCAGTGACTTGGACGTGTCGGACTTGGCAAAGACCTTGCCGTCTTCCGCAACCAGGTCGCTGGCGTCCACCCCGAGCGATTCGGCCACGACTCCCTTCAGTTCTTCCAGGGCGTTGACCGTCGCCCGCCTCGTCGATGCCGACGTTCCGCCGACCGTCGTCGAGCCTCCGGAAGCGCCGGAGACCGGAAGCTTCGAGCTTCCGATATTGACCTTGATGTCCGGGATCTGCAGGCCCAGGGTCTCCGCTGCCACCACCGAAAGGGTGGTGTAGGTTCCGACGCCCAGATCCTGGCTGGCCAGGTTCACCGAAACGCCGCCGTCCGGCTGGATCCGCACTTCACAGGTCGAGTCGTGCGGACGACCGCCCCATGTGTGCATCGAGAGTCCGAGGCCTTGCTTGACGGGGCCGGGGCCCGAATCGCCGCGCTTGTGCCATTTCTCCTGCCAGCCGATCATCTCGGCGCACTTGTCGATCTCGTACCGGTAGACATCCGGTCGGGCCGTCAGGTCTGCATTCTTCTTGAAGAAATCGACCGGATTCATCTCCAGCTTCGCGGCCAGGTCGTCCAGCGGACACATCGTCAGGACCGCTGCCTGCGGATGGTTCGGCGCCCGCCACGCGCGGGCAGGACCGATGTTCGTCGACACGTTGAGGTGGCGCGCCTTCTGGGCAACCCGCTCCTCGTTGTTGTAGACGTAGGGAAGCGGTGGGCTGCCCCGCCCGGCGACCCCGCCTGTCGACCAGGTCTCGGCCTCGTAGGCCACCAGTGTGCCGTCCTTCTTGGCGCCGACCTTGATGTTGCCGTAGTCTGACGGACGTCCGCCCGCCACCATCAGCTCCTCATCGCGGTCCAGCATCAGCTTGACCGGCTTGCCGGTCTTCTTAGACAACTGCGCACAGGCGATGCCCCAGGTGTCGATGTTGAACTTCGACCCGAAGCCGCCGCCCATGTACGGCGTGATGACATGCACGTTCTCAGCATCGACCGTCCCGATCGATTCGTCGCGCGAGAGGCCCTTGGCCAGGTCGGCCGGGATCCGCGCGACTGCCTGCGTCGAGGCGTAGACCTTGATCTCGTCGCCGGTCCAGTCCACCACCTGCCCGTGTGGTTCGAGACAGCAGTGCGTGATGATGCCCAGACCGTAGTAGCCCTCGACGGTGGCGTCCGCACTCTTCCATGCCTCGTCCATGTCCGGGCCCTTGGTGTCGTCCTTGGCGGGCTGAACACGGTTCGCCTCGCCGGCTTTCTTGACATCCTCTTCCTTCACCCAGTGCGGCAGTTTCTCGAAGTGGACATGGACCGCCGCTGCCACGTCGCGAGCGTGTTCCTCGGTGTCGGCGCAGACCGCCAGGACTTCGGCACCCGCCCATTGCACTTCGTCGCCCACATTCATGATGTTGACGTGGCCCTTGTAGCCCTTGACCTTTTCGGCTGCCGACGTATCGATGGCGATGATGCGGCCGTGTGCGACATGGGAGGTCACAAGGCGGGCGAACAACATCCCCCCCAGGTTGCGGTCATAGGAGTATTTCGCGGCACCGCGTGCCTTGGCGGGCCCGTCGACCCGGGTGTGCCGCTTGCCGATCAGGCTACGGTCTTCGGCTGCCGGCCAGTCGTACTTGGTTGCCATCACACACGCTCCCTGGCCGCCTCGTACACGGCCTTGCGAACGCCGACATAGGTGCCGCAACGGCAGATGTTGCCGCACAGCCCACTCTCGACGTCCTCCATCGAGGGACGTGGATTGCTGTCCACGATCGCCTTGCCCGCCATCACCAGGCCCGGCGTGCAGAATCCGCACTGCTGGGCATCATGCTGGACGAACTGGGCCTGTACCGAGTGCATTGCGTCGTCCGTCGAGATTCCCTCGATCGTCTCGATCCGGCGCCCTTGTGCTTCGATTGCCAGCATGGTGCAGGAGTACACCGGCGTGCCGTCCACGATGACCGTGCAGGCCCCGCAAGTCGCCCGGTCGCACACCTTCTTGGCGCCCGTGTGGTCAAGCATGTTGCGCAGGGCGTCGATCAGCGTAACACGCGGCTCCACATTCAGATTGTGGGCCTTTCCGTTGATGTTCAGGGTGATCGGGACCGGATCCGGACCCACCACGGTATGGTTGTCCGCGCGAGCCGGCTCCGCGACCCCGATCGCTCCGACCGCACCGGCTCCGATCCCGACGCCCTCAATGAAGAGCCGCCGGGAGAAGCCTTTGCGCGGTGGGTCCTGGGGTCCGGCTTCGGGCCCGTCGTGGGGATTGTTGGAACTCACCTGGCATTCTCCTTTCGAGAGTGTTCGTGTGGAGTTGCCGAGCGCCTTGGTGCGCGGCAACCCGTATCGAATTGAACTATACCAAAGTGGAGCACCCGTCCATACAGGAATGTCCGATGCGCCGGCTTTTCTACTGGCTCTACTGGCGAATCGCCCGGACGCTGATCAGTTTCGATCCTGGAGCGATGTCGTCCAGCAGCCTGTCGCCGGATACCAGGCGCCCGAAGTTGACGTATCGGCCATCGGCCAGCGGGAGCGAGGTCAGGCACAGGAAGAACCCGCTACCTGATGCGCCGCCCTGTCGTAGCAGACCCAGGCTGCCGCGCAGGAACGGTTTCGGATTGAGTTCGGACCGGATCGGGCCCAGCGGCGCGCTGACGATGGCATAGCCATTGGGTCGGACACTGGCGAACGGCACGCCATCCAGTGTTCCGGCCGCGGCTCTGGCACGGAAGTACTCGGACGTGAGCGGTGCCCCCTCGTAGTCGAGCTCGATCTCGAATTCGCCTTGCGATGTTCGCAAACGAAGTCGAGACCCCAGCGTCTTGGCCACCATCTGGTAGTCGCCCGAAGCGAGCAGCGGGTTCGAGGGAGGCTTGATGCTCTTCAGCCCCAGGTGGGGCTCGCCGGCCGGCAGGTCCGGCATCACGCGGTCGCCATGGAGGGAAGCCAGCGCGGCAATGGCCTCGAACCGTACCTTCGGATCGGAATGCGCAACGCTGGACTGCACGCGCTCCAGCAGTTCTTCGTCCGCGCTGCCCGTGCCGACTGCCCGCAGCGCCGCCGCCCTCACGAAGTCGTTGTCGTCGGTGACAAGCGGCTGCAGGCGTCTCCAGACGACGGGCTCCTGCACGAGTCCGAGCTGGTGCGTCGCCAGCGCCGCCGCCCACCGGCTGTCCTGATCGTCCGAGTCAAGGTACTGGGCAACAAAGTCCGTCGCATCTCGGGACCCCATCCGCATCAGGGCGGTCATCGTTGTGGTGACGGGGGCCGCGGTCCGCGTTACCTCCTCGGCACTGACGATCCCGCCGAGCTTTCCGATCGCTTCGACAGCGCGGGCCGCCACCAGGCGTTCCTCGTCGTCCAGGAGCGCGCGGAGCGCCTCTGCAGCGGGTGCCGGGGGTGTTCCGACTCCGAGACGCACATCCAGGATGCTGCCGATCGCAAAGGCACTTGCCGCGCGGACGGAAGGAGCGGGATCCTGCGTTGCGCTGATCAGGTCGTCCAGGGCGCCACGGCCACGGATGCGGGACAGGGCGACATGGGCGCGGGCTCGCGTCTCTGCCACGGGTGCATGCAGTTGCGCCGACAGCCACTCGTCGACGATGCCGCGGTCCTCCCGCTCGAGAAAGTCCCCCTCGATGCGGTGGACGGGACGGGTCAGGACCAGCCATCCGGCAGCAGTTCCCAGAAGCAGCATGCACAGGGTCAGGATCCGGAGGGACGTGCGGGACCAGCTGTCGGCGGAGTGCCCCGTGTTCTCGCCCTGCGAGTCCGGGTCAAGCCAACCGAGCATGAGAATGCGGTGCCGAGGCCTCTCGATGGACCGGACCGGCGTTGGTATGCTTGCCGTGAATGGACAGGAGTTCAGACCAACTCGCGGTCGTGCGAAAGGAACTCGAAAAGTACTCCCATCCGCTCCTGTCGTTCGATGTCCGGAGAACCGATGCGGGTCGGATCGAACTGGTCATCGACCTCAAGGGGAAACCCGCCAATATTCATACATATTACCTGGAGATCCACCCCCGGGATCTGCACCACTCGCAGTTTCGGTGGATCCTCCAGCGGATGATCTACGAGGGCCTGCACGACTACTTCGTCGAGATGTTCGAATACACGCCGCAAAGCACCGACAATCCGGCGGGTCCATACGAGCTACAGCGGTGAGCGCGCCTGTCAATATCGCGGGAATCATCGCGGAGGAGATCCGGCAGGCCGGGTCGATTCCGTTCCGGAGGTTCATGGAACTGGCCCTGTACCATCCGGAAGTCGGCTACTACACACGCGGAAGGGATCCGTTCGGCAAGTCCGGAGATTTCTACACCAACGCGCAGATGCAGCCGGTCTTCGGACGGCTCCTTGCCCAGAGGTTCGGCCGGTGGCGGAGAGAAATGGGCTCGCCGGGGCAATTCACCGTAGTGGAGATGGGGGCGGGCCGGGGGGAGACCGGGCGCGAGGTGCAGCGTCACATGCCGGGAGTGGAGTGGATTCCGGTGGAACGGGGCGAGAGCCTTCCGGCACGGCAAGTGTCCGGCGTGGTCTTCTGCAACGAGTTCTTCGACGCACTGCCCGTGGACGTGGTCGAGCGCCGCGGCAACGAGTGGTTTGAGCGCCGGGTCGGCCTCGCGGGCGACCGTTTCGTGTGGCGGAGTCGCGGACCCTGTGCCGCACGGAGCGGCCTGCCCCGCATCGCCGAAGGTCGCCGGATCGAGACCTGCGAGCAACAGGTCGATGCAGTCGGGCGGCTCGGCGCAGTCCTGGAACGCGGCTGGATCGTCGTCATTGACTACGGCTACACCCGCGACGAGGTCGAACGGGGCGGCCGGTTCCCGGACGGTTCGCTGATGGGCTACACCTCTCACCGTGCCGACCCTGATGTGCTGGCGGAACCGGGCCTGCGGGACATAACGGCCCACGTCAACTTCAGCGCCCTCGCGGATGCCGGTCGCGCCGCCGGCTTCGAGGTTGCTCCCCTGCGCACCCAGCAGTCTTTCCTGCTGGAAACGGGAGAACCCGATGAGTTCGCCTACGCGTTGGACGCGAGCGGCGATAGAGCGCGAACGGAGGTGCAACTGCAGCTCAAGTCACTCCTGTTCGGACTCGGCGAGACGTTTCGCGTACTTGTCATGCACAGGACGTGAGAGACTGAACAGGGGCTTGTGTATGGCATCGGAACCGCCCCAGTCGCCGTTGGCCGGTCTGGAGGGCCGCCGTTTCTCGTTCTTTCCCGCCATCCGACGGGTCGAGCAGAACGAGTGGACGCTGCAGGATTCGACGTGGTCCGAGATTCAGGTGCGCAATGGCGGCACGGGCGAGAGCTTCTGGATCCCGCGCAAGTACCTGGGAGCTGCGAGCAGCACGGACGCGCCCGTGATGATCCTGGGCCTGCGCCGCGAACTCGAGTACAAGGCAGGAGGAATCTTCCCGTACCGGAATGTCGTCACCGAGATGCCTTCGACGCGTGCCAGCCGTGTGCCGCAGGAGCCTGCCGCTCCGCCTCCCAGGCAGCAGTTCGTCACCGGGGCCGATGCCAAGACGTTGCGGCTGCTGTCCATCGCCGTCGGAGGCGCGCTGTTCGTCTCGCTGATCGTGTTCAGCGTCTTCGTGGGCGGGCTGCACAACCCGTTCGAGACGCTGTTCCGGCCGGACACCTCGACCGCGGACCAGCGGTATCTCGGTCTTTCGACCACGGACAGCTATTTCGAGGTGGTCTCCAGGCTGGGCGTCCCTGAGGCGGAGGACTGGATCAGCGGCGAGGAGGATGAACTGCAGTTCCAGGCCCTGCGATACACGTCCCGGAGCTACATCGTCATCATGATGGGCGGCACCAGGGGCAGCATGCGGTACCTGGGTACGGTCCACGAACCATCCCGGCAGGTTCTCGATTCCGCCCGAATCGCCCGCGGCGGCGACACGTCCTCGATGATGCGGAACCTCCCGGAATTCTGATCGGCGCGGAGCGCTAGCCGCGTGGCGCGATGGACCGCAATCCGGCCAGCAGCCGGTCGATCTCCTCTGCCGTGTTGTAGTGGGCCAGTCCGATGCGCACCAACCCGCCGGAAGCCTCCAGACCGAGGTCGTCGGTGACATTCAGTGCGTAGAAGTTCCCGTCCCACACGAAAATCTGCCGGGATCCCAATTTCTCGGCCACCCTGCCCGGGGATGCCGCATCCATGCGGATTCCGAACGTTGGGGTGCGCCAGCAGAAGCGCGACTCGTCGACGATTCCGTAAATGGACAGCCCCGGAATCGACTGCATGCCGCGAGCGAGTCCGATCGCCAGCCCGCGCTCGTATTCGGTGATGGCCTTCATCGCGGCAACAACCCGTTCCCGTCGGCTGGCGCCGGGCGAACCACCGCCGCAGACGCGGCCCAGTTCCGCAAGATATTCGATAGCGGCTGTCGTGCCCGCCATGCATTCGTGGTTCTGGGTTCCTGTCTCATGGCGGTCCGGCAGCGTGTTGCCGGCAGGGCGCACCTTGTAGGCCCGCAGTCGTTCCAGGTGTTCGGCCTTGCCGTACAGGAGACCTTGGTGCGGACCGAAGAACTTGTAGGCGGAGCAGGCCAGGAAGTCGCAGTCCAGTTCCCTCACGTCGATCGGGCCGTGGGGTGCGTAGTGCACCGCATCGACAAAGACGCGGGCGCCGACCTGGTGCGCGTCGGCGATCACGGCTGCCACGTCGTTGATGGTGCCGACCGCGTTCGATGCGTACCCGACGGCAACGAGCTTGGTCCTGTCCGTCAGCTTCGAGCGCAGATCCGCCAGATCGAGGGTGCAGTCATCCGGGTGAAACCGTACCTCCCGGATTCGAATCCCCCGATCGGCGAGGCTCATCCAGGGGGCGTGGTTGGCGTCGTGGTCCAGCCGGGTCACGAGAATTTCGTCGCCGGGTTCCAGCTCGTCGGCCAACGCCCGGCTCAGCCAGAACGTCAGGGTGGTCATGTTGGATCCGAAGATCACCTCCGCCGCGGCACAGCCCAGGAAGTCCGCCGCCGCACGATGGGCTTCTGCCACGATCCGGTCGGCCGCACGACTGGTCCGGAATGTTCCGTGCAGGTTCGCATTGGCTGTCGAAAGGCACGAGCAGACCGCATCGATCACGGTGGCTGGCACCTGCGTGCCGCCCGGGCCGTCGAAGAAGGCATCCGTGCCGGCTCCAGTCCGGCGACCGAGGGCCGGGAACCTGTCCCGCACCCACTTGATGTCGAATGAAGCAGCCATCTGGTTCCTGACCTTCCCGCGCCGCGGGCGACCATTGGCTAGTGTAGAGCTTGGCCCGCGTCCGGGGCCGCATCAACGTGATGACCGTGACCGTGGTCATTCCCCACCGGAACCGTGCTGACCTGCTTGAGAGCGTGCTGCGGTCCGTGGCGGCGCAGCGCCTGCCTGCGGACCATCGGGTGGAGGTGATCGTTGTCGACAACGGATCCGGCGATGCGTCGGCCGCGGTGGCTCGCGACCACGGAGCCCGGATGCTCTCGCTTGGCACCAACCGCGGGGTCAGCTACGCTCTGAACCGCGGGATCGAACGGGCCCGCGGCGACTGGATCCTGCTGCTCAACAACGATGTCGAACTGGCGCACGACTGGATCGCGGTGCTGCTCGAGACGGCTGACCGGGCCGGGGCCTGGTTTGCGACAGGGAAGATCTACGATGCGCGGCAGCGCCACCTGCTGGACGGGGCGGGGGATGCTGTCTGCCGGGGTGGGTCGGCATGGAGACTCGGGCATGGCAGGCCCGATGGGCCCACTTTCCGCGAGTCCAGGAAGACCTACTTCCCGTCCGCAACGGCCTCGCTCTTCCGGCGGGAGTTCTTCACACGGGCCGGCGGCTTTGATGAGGAGTTCTTTGCGTACCTCGAGGACGTGGATCTGGGAATGCGAGCCGCCGTGCTCGGCCTCCGCGGCGTTTACGTTCCGCAGGCGTTGGCGTGGCATCGCGGTAGCGAGACGGCCGGGCGCTGGAGCGACCGCAGCGTGTTCTGGATCACCCGCCATCAACTGACCATCGTGGCGAAACACTATTCGGAACCCATGTTGCTGCGATTCGGAGGGCCGTTGGCGGTTGCGCAGATCCTGTGGTTGGCGCTGGTTGCCGCCCGCGGGAAGATCGTCCCCTGGCTGCGTGGGGTCCGGCTCGGTGTCACGGACTTCCGGAACCGCTGGCACCCAGGGTCGCGTCCGGGAGAGGACGCGCTGTCCCGTGTCTTGTGCGAGGCCGAGCAGGAGATCGAGAGACTGCAGACCGCGTCGGGCTGGGACTCGTACTGGAAGTGGTATTTTCGCCTGGTCCGGCCGGATCGGCACACCGCCCCATGACCCCTCCTGTCGTTGCAGTGGTGGTCGCGTACGGTTCGGGGAGCGAACTGCCGGCCTGTCTTGCTTCGCTTGCCGGCAGGGTTGCCCGGACCGTCGTGGTGGACAATGCGCCGGAGCGGTCGGCTCCGCCCGCACTGCGGGCCGAACACTCCCATGTCCGCTGGATCGACAACGACTCGAATCGGGGCTTCGCCGGTGCCGTCAACCAGGGTGCTGCGGTCTCGGCGGAGCCCTTCATCCTGCTTCTGAATCCGGACTGCATACTGTTGGGCGGTGTCGATGCACTTGTGGATGCCTGTGAGGACCGGAAGGTAGCCGGGGCCGGAGGCCTGCTCACGGACCGGCTTGGCGTGCCGCAGACGGGTTTCTTCGCTCGCTCACTTCCATCGCCATGGGCGCTCGCGTTCGAGGCACTCGGCTTCAACCGGGTGTGGGAGCGAAACCCTGTCAACCGCCGCTACCGGCTGCTTGGCCTGGATGTGAAGCGCACTTGCCGCGTCGGCCAGCCGGCCGGTGCGTTCCTGCTGTTGCGCAGGGACGCATTCCATGCCGTCGGCGGCATGGATGAAGGGTTCCATCCGGTCTGGTTCGAGGACGTGGATCTGTGCAAACGGCTCGGGGACAGGGGGTTCACGTTGCGGTACGTGCCTGGTGCCGTGGCTCGGCACGGAGGTGGGCACGCCGTTCTCCGCATGGACGGAAGAGCGAGGTTGATGGCTTGGTATGGTGGGATGTTGCGGTACGCCGAGAAACACTACCCACGGCATGTCTATCGCCAAGTGCATGCAACGGTCACCGTTGCGCTGGCGGCCCGGCAGTTCGGCTGCCATATCGGAGGTGGCTCCTCCGGAGTGGCTGACTCGTACGATGCCACTTTGCGCTTCGTCCTGGAGGATGCACTGGGCCGGTCGCGCCGTTCCTGAATGCGCAGCGATTCCGTTCCAGACTCCATGCAGAGCCTGCCTCCAGTCTCCGTCACGGTTGTCACGCACAACAGTGGACGGTTCATCCGCCGCTGCCTCGAGTCGGTCCTCGATCAAGCCCATCAGCCGCTGGAGATCATCGTCGTCGACAATGCCTCGACGGACGGCACCTGCGACATTCTCGAGTGGTTCGAGGATCGCTGCCGGATCGTCTACAACGAGGAGAATGTCGGCTTCGCGGCGGCTCAGAATCAGGCGATCGCGCTTTCGAGCGGGGACTGGATCCTGACCCTGAACCCGGACGTGCTTCTGCTGTCGAACTTCGTGTCGCGCCTCGTCGCGATCGAGGCCATGGACCCGCGGGTCGGCACGATCTGCGGCAAGCTCCTGCTGGCCGACGCGAACTTCGATATCGAGGGCCGCCAGCGCCTGGATTCGACGGGCATGTACTTCACCCCCATGCTGCGGCACAAGGACCGTGGCTGCATGGAAGCCATCAACGGGCACTATCGGCAGTTCGAGTATGTCTTCGGGGCGACAGCGGCAGCGGCGTGCTATCGGCGCGAGATGATCGAGGACATCTCCGTCGAGGGAGAGTTCTTCGATCCCGATTTCTTCACCTACCGTGAGGATGCCGACGTGGCCTGGCGGGCGCAGTTGCTCGGCTGGAAGTGTGTCTTCAATCCGCGTGCTGCCGCCTACCATGTCCGGGCCCTGCGCCCGGGCATGCGGAGTGAATTGCCTCCCGTCATCAACATGCACTCGGTGAAGAACCGCTTCCTGATGCGGATCAAGAACATCACCGCCGGGCTGTATCTGCGGAATTTCCTGCCGATCACCGTGCGGGATCTGGGTATCGTTGCGTATTGCCTGTTGGTCGAGCGTACGTCGCTGCCGGCGTTCTATCATGTTCTTCGCGACTGGAAGCGGACGTTGCGCAAACGTCGTCTCATCCAGACGCGCAGGCGGGCGGATGACGCCTACATGGCGCAGTGGTTCCGGTATCGCCCGGTGAGCTTCCCGGTCGATCACCCGGTGACTGCGAAGCCTCGCGCGCCGGAACTGCTTTCGCCACGGATCGGCAGTACCTCACGATGAGAGTCGCCCTGTTGGGCACGCGCGGCATTCCCGCCAACTACGGGGGCTTCGAGACGTTCGCCGAGGAACTCTCGGCAAGGCTGGCGCAACGCGATCACGAGGTCACGGTGTACTGCCGCTCCCACTACGCGTCGCAAGGCCGTCGCTCGTGGCGTGGGGTCCGCCTGGTGGTGCTGCCCACGATCCGCACCAAGCACCTCGACACGGCAGTGCATACGGCCCTGTCCTGTCTGCACACGGCCCTGCACGGTGCCGACGCCGTGGTTCTCTGCAATGGCGCGAACACGGTGTTCTGTTGCTGGATGCGAGCCTTCGGCATGCCCACCGTCCTCAACGTCGACGGCTTGGAGCGCAATCGGAGAAAGTGGAATCGGGCCGCCCGCGCCTGGTTCCATCTCTCCGAACGTCTCGCCACGCTGTGTCCGGATGCCGTGGTCACCGACGCACGCGTCATCCAGCGCTACTACGGTGAACGGTACGGCCTTGCCACATCCTTCATTCCGTACGGCGCGCCTGTCGACCGGACCAGCACTCAGGTGAAGCTGGCCGAACTCGGACTCGAACCGGGCGAGTACTTTCTGTACGTGAGCCGATTCGAACCCGAGAACAACGCACTGCTGGTCGCCGAGGAATTCCGGCGGAGTGGAGTTGACCAGAAACTCGTCATGGTGGGAGACGCGCCGTATGCGGCATCTTACATCCGACGGGTCCGGTCGATCCAGGATCCGCGGATCCTGTTCACCGGGCCGGTCTACGGCCAGGGCTACGCCGAGTTGCAGTCGCATTGTCGCGCCTACATCCACGCCACCGAGGTCGGGGGAACCCATCCGGCGCTCGTCGAGGCGATGGGGCGGCAGTGCGTGATCCTCTACCTCGATACACCGGAGAATCGGGAAGTTGCGGGCAAGGCCGGGCAGGCCTTCACGGATCGTGCCGGCTCGCTCCGCGAGTGTGTCGAGAAAGTGGCCGTGGCGCCTGCGGACTCTCTGGAGTCCTTGCGGGAGGCGGCCGCTCGAGTGGCGGCGCAGAGGTACGACTGGGACTCGGTAACCGACGACTATGAGAAGCTCTTGTACAGCCTTGCTGCGCGGGCATGAAGGCCCGCGACGACGGTGGCTACAGTAGTGGACGGCGGGGAACGCGTGCCGGATGCGGTTTCAGAACTGACCATCGAGGAGGTCTTCCGCCCGGGAGGATTGCTCGCCGAGAATCTGGCGGACTGGGAGGATCGACCCGGCCAGTTCGACATGGCGAATGAGGTCCAGGCCTCGCTCGAAGAGGGTCGCCACCTCGTCATCGAGGCCGGTACGGGAACCGGCAAGACCCTTGCCTACCTGGTTCCGGTGATCCTGTCCGGCAAGCGCGCCGTGATCTCGACGGGCACGAAGAACCTGCAGGACCAGTTGATCCGCAAAGATGTCCCCTTCCTCGAGACCGTTCTGGGTGGCCGACTGCGGGTCGCCGTGATGAAGGGGCGAGCGAACTTCCTGTGCCTGCAGAAACTGGAGGACAAGGAGGTGCAGCCGCGACTGACCGGCATGGACGCCCTCGTGGATTTCAACCTCATTCGGGACTGGGCCAGGCACACCGAGACCGGTGATCGCGCCGAACTGCCGGATCTGCCGGCCAACAGCAAGCTCTGGGTGGATATCGATGCGCGGAAGGACGCCTGTACAGGGCGCAAGTGCGCCAAGTTCGACGAGTGCTTCGTGACACGGATGCACCAGCGCGCACGTGAGGCGGACCTGATCATCGTCAATCACCACCTGTTCTTCGCGGACCTTGCCCTCCGGAACGATGATTTCGGGCCGGTCCTGCCGTCGTACCAGGTCGTTGTCTTCGACGAGGCGCATGAGATCGAAGGGGTTGTCGGGCAGTTCTTCGGAGTCCGGCTGAGCAATTCCCAAGTCGAGGATCTGGTGCGCGACACGGAGAACGCTGCCAGGCGGGAGCGCTTCGGTTCCGGGGATCTGAAGCGGCGGCTGAAGGGCCTGCGCACGGCTTCCCGGCAGTTCTTCGACCTGTTCGAGGAACGGCAGACAAGGAGCGTCTTCGAGGATCGAGGCAGGTTCTGCCAGCAACATCCGCAAGAGCATGCCGCACTGGCCGCTGCTTTGGGCGGTGTCGTCGCCATTCTCGGTCGATCAAGGACGAACAGCGACGCCACGGATCTGCTCCGCAACCGCGCCGAAAGCCTGCTGCTGACCCTACGCGTGCTTCTCGACGACATCGAGACAGACCAGATGGATTCGGTGCACCAGCATCCCGTGCTCGGGCTCGTCGCCGAGGACCGCCATGGCAAGTTCGTGCATTGGATCGAGAAACGGGGCAAGGGAGTCTCCCTGCGGGCGACTCCGGTCGATGTCGCACCGATCATGGAAGACACGCTGTTTCGCGATGGGGCGACCGCGGTCCTGGCGTCGGCCACGCTTGCCGTTGACGGTGGTTTCGAGTACATCCGCGGCAGGCTCGGTCTCCGTACGGCCAACGAAAGGGCGATTCCGGGGCACTTCGACTATCGTCGCCAGGTCCTCCTCTATCTGCCGGAACGCATGCCCGCTCCCAACAGCGAGGACTTTCATCGCCGGGCGGTCGACGAGATTCTCGCCCTGACCAGACTCTCGGAGGGCCGTGCATTCGTGCTGTTCACGAGTCACCAACAGATGCGCCGGATTCACAAGGAGGTGTCGTTCTCGGCCGGGTTCCCCTGCCTGCTGCAGGGCGAGGGATCCAACATCGGCCTGCTGGAGAAGTTCCGGTCCACCGAGAACTGCATCCTGTTTGCCACGGCGAGTTTCTGGCAGGGGGTCGATGTGCCCGGTGACCAGCTCAGTTGCGTGATCATCGACAAGCTGCCGTTCGCCGTACCGTCCGATCCGATCGTGCAGGCCCGCATCAACCAGATCCGCGACGCGGGAGGAAATCCGTTTCGCGACTATCAGATTCCGTCGGCCGTGCTGGCCCTCAAGCAGGGCTTCGGCCGCCTGATCCGGTCCGCGACCGACCGCGGGGTCTTGGCACTCCTCGACAACCGGATCGTTGACAAGGCCTACGGCAGGATCTTTCTTGAGAGCCTGCCGGAGTACGCCAGGACCAGCAGTCGGGGTGACGTCGAGGAGTTCTTCCGGGGATAGCAGGCCGGACGGCGCCTATCCGAGCAGTTCGGCGACCGCCTCGTCCGCGAACAGCAGACCTTCATCGGTGAGGCGGATCGATGGCTCGTTCGCCTCGATCCATCGGCGCGCCCCCAGGAGTCTTGCTCTTGGCCCGATCTTGCGCCATCCGGCCGGGTCCAGAACGACACCCTCGGTGGTCCTGAGCCCTGTCAGGACGCGATCCTCGAGAAGTCTGTCCGTGTCGAGGTCCTCGATGCCCGACCTTGGTGAGCGGCCTTCCGCCATCCTCCGCACGTACTCGCCGGGGCTGTTGACGTTGGCCCAGCGCTTCGTGCCGTTGAACGAGTGGGCGTCGCTGCCGAACCCGAAGTACGGTTTCATGCGCCAGTACTTGCGGTTATGCAGACTCTGCCGTCCAGGTCGGGCGAAGTTGGACACCTCGTACCGTTCAAGTCCGAGACAGCGCAGCCGCTCCACAGCCGCCAGGTAGAAGTCCACGACGCGGTCCTCAGCCGGTACGACGGAAGCCCCGTAGCGATGTCCGCCGGCCCGCAACTCCCGCCCTAGCCGACTCTCGTCGTCTCTCTCGAGCATGTAGACCGACACGTGATCCACGTCAAGGCGCTCGATCCATTCCAGCGAACTGCGCCAGGTCTTCTCGGTCTGGTGCGCGAGGCCGGCGATCAGGTCGATGGAAACGTTGCGAATGCCGTGGTTGGCCAGCCGGCGTACGTCGGACTGGACGGTACCGGCATCATGCCTGCGACCGGCTGCCCCCGCAACCTTCGTGCTGAAGGACTGGACACCCAGGCTTGCACGGTTGATACCGGCCTTCACCCACGCCAGGATTCTCTCTGCCGGGGCTTCGCCGGGAGCTACCTCGATGGTTGCCTCCTCCCAGCGCGGGGGCGGCAGGCTGGATGCCAGTTGCGCGAACTGGCCCGACTCGAGCAGGCTCGGGCTGCCGCCGCCGAGATACAGCGTGTCCGCGGCTTGCAACGATTCCGAGCCGATTTCCCGTGCGAGGAACCGGAGGTAGCTCTCCCGCATGGTCCGACCGTGGACGCCGGACCGGAAATTGCAGTAGGTGCACTTCTGAGCGCAGAACGGAATCGATATGTAGATGCCCGCAGAATCCACGGCCGGGAATCCCTTACCGGAACGATGAACAGTCTATACGGACCCGGCACCGGTGGCGGGTCTGCGTCGCGGGCACGGAGATACCCAGCGGTCGTTCGGTTCCCGCGTCTGCCGTATTCGTTGCAATCGTCCGGCTACCTCTTGTCGGAGGGATCTGCCGACTCCTCCTGTGGGTCGCTGGCCGATTTCTGAAGCCGCTGGTTCACTCGGTTGGCGATATTCGCCGCCTTCTTGACGGTCCTTTCCTTCGCGGCCTGCACCTCCGGCTTCGCGCGCTCCCAAGCCGCTTCGACCTCGGGCTTTGCCTTCTGCCAGGCCTCTTTCGCACGCGGCTTGATCTCGTTGTCGAGGACCCTCTTGGCCGCATCGCGCACGCGAGGATCCTGGGCGGCCTTGCGGGCAACCTCCCGAACCAGGGTTCTGAGAAACGGCATGCAGTTGCTATCGTACCAGCGTCTCCGTGCCGTCATCTGCGTCCTGTGTCCGGCCTTTCCGGACCTTGGACAGGAACAGCTCGTGGAGACGGGTGTCGGTGGTCAGTTCCGGGTGGAACGTGGCCGCTAGGTGACGGCCCTGCTCAACAAGAATGGGGTGCGAATCGGCCTTGGCCAGGACCTTCACCCCTGAGGCCGTCGCCCGTATGATCGGTGCACGGATGAAGACCGCTTCCATCCTTCCGGGATGGGTCCTCCGGACGAAATCCTCCTCCGGATCGACCCAGCGAACGGCACTTTCCAATTGCCTCCCGTAGGCGTTCCGCTCGATCCTGATGTCCATAGCGCCCAGCGAGCGTTGGGGAGGGTGGAGCACCTCGGTTGCGAGCAGGATCGCACCGGCACACGTGCCAAGGATCGGCTTCTCCTCTGCGAACTGCCGCAATGGTTCCCACAGGTTCTCTTGCTCCAGCAGAAGCAGCGCTGTCGTGCTCTCGCCGCCAGGCAGCACCAGGCCGTCCAGGCACTCCATCTGCGCGGCATAACGCACTTCGAGCGCTCTCAGTCCCAATTCGGACAACCGACGGGCATGAGCCGCAAAGTCTCCCTGGAGGGCCAGAATCCCTATTCTCATCAGGCATGCACCGCAGCCGATGCGGTGGGCTCGCTGCGGACGTTCGGCTACCAGCCCCGGGTCTGGAGCAGTTCGCTTTCGTCCATCTGCGAGACATCGAGTCCGGGCATGGGTTCGCCCAGGTCGTCGCACGCTTCCAGCAGCTTGTCCGGGTCACTGAAGAACGTGGTGGCCTTGACAATCGCAGCTGCCCTCCGCGCCGGATCCTGGGACTTGAAGATCCCGGAGCCGACGAAGACGGCTTCCGCCCCAAGACTCATTACCAGCGACGCGTCCGCCGGTGTGGCGATGCCACCAGCCGAGAAGTTCGGCACGGGCAGTCGGCCATCTTTCGCCACCTGGGCGACTAGATCCAGAGGCGCCCGCAGGTTCCTGGCCCATGTCGGCAGGGTGTCGGGTTGGGCAACGGTCAGTTCGCGGATCTGCTGGCGAATCGTCCGCATGTGGCGCACCGCTTCGACGATATTGCCGGAACCGGCTTCGCCCTTGGTCCGGATCATCGCAGCACCTTCGGCGATCCTGCGGAGGGCCTCGCCGAGATTGCGGGCGCCGCACACGAACGGCGTCCTGAACTGATGCTTGTCGATGTGGTGCTCCTCGTCGGCCGGTGTCAGAACCTCACTCTCGTCGATATAGTCGACTTTCAGCGCCTGCAGTACCATCGCCTCCGCAAAGTGCCCGATTCGTGCCTTGGCCATCACGGGGATCGACACCGCCTTCATGATCTCGCGCATCTTCCGGATGTTGGCCATGCGGGCGACGCCGCCCTCCTTGCGGATGTCGGCCGGGACGCGCTCCAGGGCCATGACCGCCACGGCTCCTGCGTCTTCGGCGATGCGGGCCTGCTCCTCGTCGGTGACGTCCATGATGACGCCGCCCTTGAGTTGCTCGGCCAAGCCGACCTTCAGGCGGAATCCACCAGGTTCATTCGTCTGGGACATGCCGTTGTCCTCCAGGAGTCAGTCGGACCGTCCGAGCGTCTCCGGACGATACCGAACCCTATCCTAATCGTACTCTTGTAGGAGCAGTCGTTCAAGGTTCGCTCCTGTCATCCGAATCCCTTCACGGGGGATGATGCGCGAGACTCCCGGCATTACCGATTTCCCGGTTGCATCAAGGCATTTCGATCCACTGCCATGTCGTTGGAGGATGGTTCGGCATCGACAGCGCCGCCCGTCCGGGTCCGTGCCCGGGACATGTCCTGGTTCCCGGTTCGACGGTCCGGAAGCGTTCATGCTGCTACTGGAGAAGCGGACGTATCACACCCATCCGTTTCATCCGCAGGCGTTTCCGAAACGTACTTGCAGTCCTCCCTCCGAGGCTGAACATTCGCAGTATGATCGGTCTTGTCCGTGCCACGGACGATCATCGGCTCGACGGCCCGACTACATGGCTCGATCCAGGTGGTTCGAGATGTTCTCGCAGGGCATATTCCGAGCCTCATCAATGCCGTAGCGATGTGTCAGGACGAGGTCGATCGCGAATGGCCAGTCTCAGGGTGCCAACCTGCTCGATCGCATCGATGTTCCGTCTTCCTCGCTGAGAGTCGCACTACGAGTCCGTCACACGCAGTGGAATGACATGGGCCTGTGCTCGACAGTCGTATTGATCTTTCGCGAGGTGCACGTGGCACGGCTCCGCTCATCCGGTAAGCGACGCTTCACACGGCCGCCTTGCTGGCACGACATTGCTAGAAGCGGTATCCGATGCCGATTTCGGCGGATCGGGAGGCGGACGTGTCGAAGTAGCCGACGATGTGCGAGTAGCCCCCTCGCAAGACAATGCTGGGAGCAAGGCTCACCAGAACTCCCGCACGCACGATCAGGGTCGAGGTCACTACCGAATTCCGGGATTCGGAGAACTCTTCCGAGCGCACCAGAGTGTGCGTGCCGTCGGGGTTCTCCTGGGCCAGAATCGGTCGATGCCGGATGATCTGATTCTGCCGCTCCAATCCGAGGCCGCCACCGGCATAGATCGAGAATCGGTCCCATCGCCACAATCTGACAACAGATGGCAGGACGGCGATCAGCCTCTGCGTTGTGACATCGTCGTTCTGAATCTCCGGATTCAGTCGATAGAACTCGGTGGAAGGATGGATAGTGCGTGGACCGTGTATGCCCTCGTTGACCTTGAGATGACTGGTGGCGCCATCAAACATCACGGCCCAACGCTGCCGAACCGGCACGAGGATGCCACCGGCGACCTGCGGGCTCCATTTCCCGTCCTTCAGTGTTTCCGCTGCGTTCCCAAAGTCGTAGCCGCCGCCCAGTCCGTAGACTTCTATCGCGGGATCGCGCTGTTGTGCGCCAAGCGAAGCCGAACTGCTCAACTGGACAGCCGCCGCAGCGATGAGCGCAAACGGACGTACGGAACACCGACAGAGGAATTCCGGACGACTCATGGTCGGCACGCAGGCGCGGAGCCTACGGTCCTGTCGAATCTTGCCTCGGCCCGCCACGGTCCTTCGTCCGTGGCTTTGGTCGGTCGACAATTCGTCCGGGTCGCTCTGAAGATTCCGTGGAGTGCGGCTGTTCATGTCGATTCCTCGCAAGGCAGAAGCCTCACGCTCGAACCCTGCGTTATCTTAACCTCCCTCAATCTGATGTGGCCGACTTCTCGACCAGGGGCCCCGACACGGTCGAATGTCCAGAGTCTCTGTCGACATGCCGCGTCGTCCTGTCTTGCCGTACGCTGTGATCAACGCCTGTCGGAAGAGCCGGTCCCGTGTGCTGTCCGCTTGCTCCAAGCAACGCCTGAGTCCGGCCGCTGTCGAACTTGGGTGCAGCCGTGACCGGAGCTCGCGTCGCGAAGCCGGTCCGGGTAGTATCCTGCTAGGTCATGCCGACAGGATCGGAATTGTTCATTCGCAGCTTGAAGAGCCAGGGGGTCGACCGGGTCTTCACCCTTGTCGGTGACCACCTCAATGACGTGCTGCAGGTCGCGGTCCGCGAGGGCATGTCGATCTACGACACCCGCCATGAGTCAGCAGCCGTGCACATGGCGGACGGCTGGACCAGGCTCACGCGAGCCCCGGGCGTGTCGCTTGTGACCGGTGCTCCAGGCCATACCAACTCGATAACCGGCATCGCAACGGCCGACGCCACCGCCGTTCCGATGCTGGCGGTCAGTGGCATGAGCGATTCCCATGCGCGAGACCGGTTCGCGTTCCAGGACATGGACCAGCTCAAGCTGGTGCAGGGAATCACGAAATATGCGGCGCTGCCGGCGCGCTCCGGGCAGATCCCGTTTCACGTCAGACGCGCCTTCCTGGAGATGCTCCGCGGGCGTCCGGGGGTCGCGCATCTGAGCATTCCCGTAGACCTGTTCACGGAACCCAACACATCCCATGCACCGATTCCCCAACAGCGAATCGAGACTGTTCGAAGCGCCCCTGCCACCTCGGATATCGACAGAATGGTCGATCTGCTGGATCATGCGGAGCGGCCTGCCGTCATCGCCGGGTCGGGGGCCTACTGGTCACGCGCTGATGCCGAACTGCTGCGGTTCATCGAGGCTGCCCGGATTCCCCTGTTTACCACCAACCTGGCTCGAGGAATGGTCTCCGACGATCACTCGCTCTGTTTCGGTTACGCCGACGCCACGCTCAATCGTGGAGCCGAGAACGCGCTTCGGCAAGCTGACCTGGTTGTCATCGTGGGGAAACGAGTGGACTACGGGCTGCGATTGGGAAGTTCACAGCTCTTCTCACCGGATGCCAAGACCGTGCAGATCGATGTCTGCGGCACCGAGCTGGGTCTGAACCGGTCGCTGGATGTCGGAGTCTTGGCGGATGCGAGGATCGCGATCCAAGCCTGGACCAGCGCGCTAAAGGGACGCCCGGTTCCGGACCGTTCCGCATGGCTTGCGGAAGTGCAGCGGGGCTGCGACGCCTATGCGGCGGAAGTTGCCGAGCTTGCAGCTCGTCCGCGCGAGCCGATGCACTCACTGCATGTCTATCGGGTGCTGCGTGAGAGGATCCCGTCGGATGCGACGATCTGCTGGGATGGCGGCGACTTCGTTCATTGGGGCCGGTACCTGCTGAAGGCAAGGCATCCCGGACACTGGATGCGCCTGGGCTCCCTCGCAGGACTTGGCGTGGCGCTTCCTGTTGGTCTCAGTGCCCAGATCCTGCGGCCGAACTCCCGGACTGTCGTCGTGACCGGCGACGGCTCGCTCGGGTTCTATATCGGCGAACTGGACACCGCCGTGCGATTCGGGTTGCCGATCGTGGTGGTCGTCGGAAACGATGCGGGATGGGGGATCGAGCGAGAGCTGCAGGAGGCCTTCTACCCGCAATCCAGCACCGTTGCCTGTGAGTTGCGGAACACGCGCTACGACCTTGTGATGAAGGGATTTGGCGGCGACGGAGCACATGTCACCTCGCCCGACCAACTCGATGACGCTTTCGAGAGGGCCTTTCGCAGCGAAGGGCCGTTCCTGGTCAATATCGAGATCGACGGCGCCGGCTCTCCGTTCACGCAGTACCAGATCGACCGGCGCACCAAGTAAGGCAGGAATGAACGTACTGGGGATACTGCGGGTGGCGGTCGGCTCGACGGTGCTGCTCGCCGGCGATTCGGTCGCATCCCAGTTGCCAACCTACGAGTCGCCGCCGGAGAAGTTGCCCCGCGTCCTCGAGCCACAGCCTGTGCCGTTCGACCACGAGATCCACGCCAGGAACCGCATTCTCTGCGGAGACTGTCACCCGGGGGCCGAGTCGCAGGAACGAGCGGGCCTGCCGGGGCGGGACGATTGCATGGTCTGTCATCAAGCGATCGCCACGGATCGACCCGGGGTGCAATCGCTGGCAAGGCTGCCCGCGGGCGGCAGGATTCCCTGGGTGAGGGCCTATCGCGTGCCTGACTTCGTCTTCTTCAGCCATTTCTCGCATGTCGGAGCCGACATCGGATGTGAGACTTGTCACGGACCAGTGGCGAGCCGTTCGGTCCTGGACCAGGAGGTGTCCACCGGTATGGTGGCGTGCATGAATTGCCATGCTGACAGGAATGTCTCGAACGAGTGTTTCCTGTGCCACGACCTCGGTCAGTGACTCGGAACCTGATCCGTGTAGCTTCGAGACCGCCAATTCACATTGGGGCAACCGGTGTCCAGCTTGGACCGTCGACTCGAACTACGGGCCGCAGTCAGGCAGCGGCTCTGAAACTCTCAAAACGCCGCTCCAGCCGTTCTGGGTCCGGGCGGTCCACGGGCCGCCTGGGCAAGTGGATTGCGCGTCCAGCGAGATCCTTGAGTGCTTGCAGCATCGGACCGTCCTGCCTCTCCAGCAGTCGGTCGGAAACATGGATGCGGTAGTCAGGGTCGATGCCGAGCAGGTGTGCGTCGAACGCTGCGTGGTGGATCTTCGATAGCGGCAGGCCATTCGGAACGATGGGCTGGCCGAGGCTCTCGTTGGTGTCCGGAACGATGTGTGCGGCATCCAGCAGCAGGGGCTCGGGAATGCCGGAGATCGCGCACCGGCCTCGATATGCCTGGATGACCGCCGCACGGAACGACGATTGGTGCAGCCTTTGCTTCACGGACCGCAGAGCGTATCGCCGCTCCACATCGGAACTGGGTAGCGTGCCGATCTGGTCGACCGAGACAGCCTTGTGCTTGTGGACTGGTTGGGATCTGGTCTCGGGAAGTCCAAACGCGACATCCGCTTTCAATGTCTTGGCGTTCCACCCCACGATGAATGTCGGCAGGATGGCCAGGTATCGGGCCGGAGCGACACCCAGGAAGTAGATCACGGGCATGTCGTTCTCGAATGCCTCACGGAGCCAGCGATTGGCCGCGGCATTCGGGTCCTTCCCCATGAAGGCGTACTCGACGGACGCATCCCCCTCGAAAATCTGGTGGTGACTCCTGCGCTGGTCGTCGTACGAGGCATTTCTGCCCGGCCTCGGGACGACGGTCTTGATCGACAGCAGGAACTGCATCTGCCGTGGCTTGAAGATGCCTAGCTGGCGATTGAGCAGCGGAATACGCTCCCCCTCGAACTGGAAGCCGCCCTTCAGAACCTCGGCGGTCAAGGCGTCATGCGTCTGCTGCAGGCGCCGGACCTGCTCGAACGCTGCATCCCGCATCAAGACATCCGTGATCGAGACCTCCATGGATCAATCCTGCACTATCGGACCGGCAATACTGCTCGCTGTGCCAGGATAGCGCTTCGCGACCCGGGCGCTGCGTTGCCGGTTCCAAAGTCGCGATGTGCTGTCAGATGGTCAGTGGAAACCGAAGTCGCTCCTCAGGTCCCCGTGTTTACCGTGAACGCGCGTCACACGGTAAGTGTGGCTTGGTCAGGCGGACGAACTCGCCCATGTATGTCCTCGCGCGGTATGTCCGGATCAGAACGTCAGCCGCATGGCGAGGTTGAAGGTCCGGCCGTCGTTGAGCGTGTTGGTGATCTGAGCGAAGTTCCCGCCTGTGAGGTCGCTTCCCGGTGCGGCGAACTGGGGTGTGTTGAACAGGTTGATTGATTCTGCCCGGAGTGTCAGCGTGCTCTCGCTGGCAATCTTCCAGCTTCTCGACATGGAGAGATTGACGTTCTGGATTCCATCCTTCCGGAAGACGTTCCGGCCCAGATTGCCACTGGGACGATTCGTGGGGACGAAGCCGAATGCCGAGCGCGGCAGCATCTGCCTGGAGGTGTCGGGGTGGGTGATGCTCCGTCCCAGGATGGAAGGATCCAGCAGTTGTGGGCGGTCGCCCACCGAGCCGTCGACGTTGCCGATCCCGGGACCATCCGATCCCGCATACATCATGAATGGAGTGCCTGTCTTCAGCAGGACGACGGAGTTGAGCTCCCACCCGCCGAAGGCACGGTGCCATCCGCTGGCAGATGAGCCCACTGACGGAGTTCGGTAGCCTATGCGGGCGATGGCGGCATGGGACTGGTCGAAGCTGCTGAGGCCCTTCACGTCTCCATGGACGTCAGACTCCGTTTGACTCCGCCCGGCGAAAGCGTCGCGAGTCGATGCGTTGCTCGCATAGTGGGCCCCCAGATCGATGGCCTTGCTGAGCCAGTAGGAGAAGTCCAGATTGATGCCGCGGTAGTCGCGGACGCCCATCGTCGCCTTGGCGGCGTCGAAGTAGCCCCTGGAGCCGTTGAGGATTCGGCGCACATCGTAATAGCGTTGTTCGGGACGGCGGTCATTCACCGTCTTGGTCGTCCGCTCAATCCCCTCCACATCCCTGGCACGGTTGAAGATCCAACCAGCGAGGAGGCGGTGCGAACGGCTGCCGACATAACCGATCTGGGAATAGAATCCACGTGGATTCGCCACTTCCCAACTGAAGTTGTACTGGTGTGAATACGGTGACACCAGGTCCGGCGCGATCTGGATGATCGTACTGCGGGTGTGCGGGTCGGCAGCGTCCACTGTCAGTTCTCGGAACGGGTCGATCAGATCCGGTGCGACGGCGTTGACACGAATGTTGCCGGGTGGGTTGAAACGTTCCTGCGAGTACGTGGCGGCGAAGATCTCTCCGAACTGCAGTCCGTAGGCTCCCCTGAGAACGCCGACCCGTGCGCGGTATGCGAATCCGAAGCTCGGCGCAAAGTTGTTGCAGTCGCACCCGAACGGCAGGTCCGAGAGACCGTTCACTTCGACCGGACGCGTGAGCGGCTCGTACCGGAGCCCGAAGTTCAGCGTGAGGTCGCGGCGCACGTTCCAGGTGTCACCGACAAAATGCTGCATGCGCCAGCGGCGGAACCCTCGATGCGGTATGCCGATTGACTGGCTGATCCGGGTTGGTGTTCCCAGTCGCACGTTCGTGATCATGTCCCGGCCGAAGTCCGCACCGAACATGATCATGCCGATGTGGCCGGAACTCTCGATGCCGTTGAGGTGCTCCCGCATCACGTCAAGACCGGCAGTGAGCAGGTGATTGCCCATTCTTGTCGTCAGGGAACCTGCGTACCGGAAGAAGTTCTGGGCTCGGTCATAGGGGATGCTTGACGTCCCTCCCAGCGTTTCCAACTGGCGCTGCATCCAGACGAGCGGTCCCAGGGCCGTTTCGTCCTGCACGATCAGCGATGTAACCCGCCGGAACCTGGCCGAAAGGACCCCCGTCGTATCCGCAGAAACATCGCGTGTCCAGGTCACCCGGGCGTCGTGCGATCCCGTGGTGGTGTTCGGGTTCTGTCCCTGGACCAACTGGAACGCATCGACCTTCTGCTTGCGGAAACGGTAGTCCAGCGACAGTCGATCCATGGCGGTCAGCGGAAGGTCGAGCTTGCCGCCGGCGACATCGCTATTGATGCTCTGTGGAGCGTTGGTGTTGTGCGCCCTCGGGTTGATGTCGGGACGGTTCGGGGCCACGTCCGGGAATGCGTCCAGGATCTGGGCAACTCTGGAACGGAGCGCAGGATCGGTAGCGAGAGGCGTACGCTCTTCCGGTAGCGGGATCAGGACGTTGCCGTTCACGTTTCCGCGCTTGCGCTGCTGGGACAGGTCGACCGACAGTGCAGACCCTGCTGGAAGAGGCACGAGGAGGCTGGCGCCGTAGTCGTTCGTCCTTGCTGGCTGTACCGCCCCGACCTGGAAGAACGACCGGGCGGAGAACACGCTGTTTCCATGGGTCTCGTAGATCGATCCGTGAAGGTCGCGCCGGGCCAAAGGCTTGAGATGGATCTGCCCCTTGGGTGCGTTTCCGAACTCGCTCCCGAAGTGCCATCCAGACGGGTCGAACTCCCGCACGATCGTTGCGGTGGTTCCCATGCGGATGTTGAGTTCCTTCTGGACGTTGTTGTCAACCAGTGTGATCTGGACGTTTTCGTTCCGACGGCTCTCGCCGGACTCCGAATCGACCTCGCCGAGAAGGTTCAAATCCGTCCGTGTCTGGTCGGATGCCTCTTGGCGGACCTCGGCATCCTCTTGCCGCGAATCGGTCGACGCTTTCGTCCCTTCAAGCGTGGCTTCCGGGAATGTCGGATCCGTGGCTGGGGTCCGGGCCGCTGTAGACGCTTCAAGGGCGGCAGCGAGACACAGCCATAGCAACGGAGTCTTCCGGGCTGTATGGGAATGTGGACGCATCAATATCTCGGTGTCGCCGGCCTGACGTTCTGTCGACCTCCGCAAGGACTGCTTCGTGACAACCGCCTTCAGACCTCCGAATCAGCATATCGCGGATGCTGATCGCGTGGGTCCGAATGGGCACTGCCAGCAATCTGCGAATCATGGTGCCGCCGGAATTCAGGGCTTGTCGAGGGTTCAGACTGCAATTCTCCGGACGGGATGGAACCTGTTGCCCGGATGCCGAGTTCTCCACGGTGATGACCTTCCGCCGGGCCGTTGGGCATTCAGTGGGGCCATCCTGAGTCTCTGCGAGACACTAGGGCGATGATCCCCCGCTACACGCGCCCGGAACTGGCGCGCATCTGGTCCGACGAGAACAAGTACCGTCAGTGGCTCGAAGTCGAGTTGATGGCGTCCGAGGCTCTGGCTGAGCTCGGTGAAGTACCGAGTGATGCTGCCGCAGCGTTGCGGCGACACGCGAACTTTGATGTGTCCCGGATCGAGGCGATCGAAGCGGAAGTGCGCCACGATGTCATCGCGTTCCTGACCTCCGTTTCCGAGAAGATGGCAGAAGCCGGAGCGGCCGAGCACTCGCGCTGGCTCCACTACGGGCTGACCTCCAACGATGTGGTTGACACCGCGCAGGCCCTGCTGCTCAAGCAGGCTTCCGAACCGATCGCGGCCGGTCTCGCGGAGTTGCATCGGATTCTGCGGGACCGCGCGGTCGAGTTCAAGGACACGCCGATGGTGGGGCGGACCCATGGGGTTCACGCCGAACCGACAACCTTCGGGTTGAAGCTCGCCAACTGGTACAGCGAGGTCGGTCGTCAGATCGACCGCTTCGATGCCGCCCGCGAGCAGATGCGAGTCGGCAAGCTGTCGGGCGCTGTGGGTACGCTGGCCCACATCAGCCCCGAAGCGGAGGCAACGATCTGCGAGAAGCTGGGCCTCCAGCCGACTGCCGTTTCCAATCAGGTCATCCAGCGTGACCGGCACGCGCACTATGTCTCGACGCTGGCCAACATCGCCGCGACCATCGAGAAGATCGCCGTGGAGATCCGGCACCTGCAGCGCACGGAGGTGCGTGAAGCACAGGAGTACTTCTCAAAGACCCAGAAGGGCAGTTCCGCGATGCCCCACAAGAAGAACCCGATCGTTTCGGAACAGCTCAGCGGTCTGGCGCGTGTCGTTCGTGGGAATGCGGTTGTCGCGTTCGAGAATGTCGCGCTGTGGCATGAGCGCGACATCTCCCACAGTTCCGTGGAGCGGGTAGTCCTCGCTGATTCGACGACGCTCGTGGACTACATGCTCAACAGGGCGTGCAGCCTGATTCGTCGTCTGCTGGTGTATCCCGAGCGCATGGCCAGCAACCTCGCATCGAATGGCGGGCTCGTGTTCTCGGGTCAGCTTCTGCTGGAGATCACTGCCAAGGGGGTTCTTCGGGAGAGCGCCTACCGATGGGTCCAGCGCAATGCTCTCAGGGCCTGGGAGGAGAATGGCAGCTTCCGGGAGATGGTCGAGGCGGACCCGGATGTCAACCGAGTGCTCGAACCGGATGATTACGAGAGGGCGTTTTCCTTGGGACGCCAACTACGGAATGTCGACGCGATCTTCGAACGGGTGTTCGGATCGTCGAAGTAGGAGGCCGTCGGCGTGCGGGTCAGGCGGCGTATCGTCTCTCCAGGCCGGGTAACCGCCTCGGCCAGTGGAATGTGGGGAGTGCAGGACCGCCAATAGAGCAATATTCTGTGTTCTTCAACCATTGAAACCGTGAATGTCGATCGGGTTTCACATCAAGGCGCCAAGGTCTGGCCGTCCCTTGCCGTGAAACATCGTTGATGACGAGACACACCAATATATTCGGATTGACGGTCGTTCCGAGGCAGGCGCGACGCAGATACCGACAGGCACAGCGGATGGGGTGGGAGGGAGAGTGGTGTCAAGCAGTCGGTGGCCGTTCCTCCCGTGGGCCGTGCTTGGCGGACAGGCGCGTCTGGCGCCGTCTGTGCAACCAAGACCCGCCTCCGTCCTGCACTACAGCACAGGTGCGGGTTGTCCTGCGTCCACCCGTAGTAGAGCGTTTCATGGCATCGCGGTGATCGCCTCGCTCATGAGGGTTTGAAACATGAACTGAATTGATGGGGCATAATGTAAGTGCCCCCCCCTCTAGGGCGCGGAGACGAACGATCGTGAACGGACAACGCCTCGAACTAGCTCGGAAGCGCGCCGGACTCTCGATACGCGGACTGTCCGACGCCTTTGGAGGTCAGCTAAGCTATCGGGCCATTCGCAAATACGAGAAAGAGGAGATAACCCCAGGCACCAGTGACCTTATGGCGCTTGCCAAGGCACTTGGAGTCTCGATCGACTTTCTCATGAGCGATCAGGTTCAGTCGCTTGCGGGAATCGAGTTTCGCAAGCTGTCATCGACTTCAGCCAAGGACCGGGCACGGCTGGAAGTCGAGGTTATGGATCAGCTCGATCGGTATCTGACCGTCGAGGGGATCTTGGAACTTGGCACTGCAACTTGGATCCCGCCCATCACCCAAGCGCGCTTGGGTGACGAAGCAGATGCCGAAGAAGTAGCAGACCAAGTGCGCGATACCTGGAAGCTGGGTGATGATCCGATACCGAACCTTACCGAGCTTCTGGAAGAGCGAGGATTGAAGGTCATCGTGATCCCGCTTCCCAAATCCGTTTCTGGCCTGACCTGCTGGGCTGTCCCACCGGATAACGGCGACCGATTGCCCGTCATAGTCGTGAACCGGAACCACGGTTTGGAGCGCCGGCGATTCACGTTGGCCCATGAACTGGCACATCGAATTCTGGATGATCATGCAGCGATTAGTCTCGAGCGGGCCGCCGACCGGTTTGCCGGTGCTTTCCTTGTGCCGGCAAATCACCTTCGATATCGAGTTAGTTCAGCACAGCATCCAGGGCGCCAGCAGATCACCTACGGTGAGATTATACGGCTAAAGCGTTTTTATCGAGTAAGTGCGGCGGCACTCCTGATGCGTCTTTCGCAAATTGGGGTGTTGTCTGAACGGGCAAGTCGGTCCGCCTTCCAGACCTTCGCCAAGAGGTGGCGCAAGAACGAGCCTGAGCCGCTGGAGGAGAATCCTGATCATCTCCTGGAGTTGCCACATCGTTTCGAACGAATCTGCTACTGGGCACTGGCCGAGCGTCTAATTGCCCCGGCACGTGCTGCACACTTGCTGCAGGTCCCGATGAACACTATCGAATCGGCACTGCGCGGGCCGGTTGGAGCGGATGCGAGTTGTCATCAGTGATACAAGCTGTCTGATCGACTTGCGTAAAGGTGACCTGTTAACTGGGCTGCTCAATCTACCCTACAGGTTCGCAATTCCTTCACCGCTGTTCGAACAGGAGTTACTCGGTATTTCCACAAGCGAGAAGGCGCTGCTTGTTGAAAGTGGGCTGGAAGTTTGGGAATTGTCTGGAGAACAGGTAAAACGCTCTGACGACATTCAACGACGAAACAGATCGCTGACGATCAATGACTGTTTCGCGGTGGTGTCTGCGGCTGATATCCCGGACTCAATCCAGCTGACATCTGATGGCTCTATGCGGCGGTTCGCGCTAGAGCGGGATATTAGAGCGCACGGTGTGCTGTGGGCGATCGATGAAATCCACAAATTCTCAGTACTACCTCCGCAGGCCCTATATAGGGCTCTGGTGATCTTCGAGAAGGAACCAACCGTCTGGCCGCCCGCTACTGAGCATTCACGTAGGCTTCGGAGATTCAAGAGACTATGCCAAACGAGCTAGGTAATGATCCCTCACAGATTTCGATATACTCGCAATTGCCAAGAAACTCCAACAGTGCTTAGCATCTTGTCAACTACAGTCTTGCGGTCATCGACCGAGTCAATGCTGAGACCGCTAGCTAGTTGAGTTATATCGAATAAGGTCGTTTCCAGTTATTACGGGCCTGTCGATGACAAACTTCAAATATGGCGCTAGCCGGAGTAGAATGTTCGCTAGAAATTATTGAATAGACTATCAATAGAGCCGTATTATGTGGAAGCACTGCCACAAATTCGACTGACCATCTACGCTGTAGATCACGCCCAAAATAGGATTTTTCTTTCGTGGCTCAAAACAGACCTTTCATATTTACGAATGGACGTCTATTTGTGTCTTCTATCTGCCATTTATCTTCGCTCAACGTCCCAATAATCTCAGTAAAATGAACCGAAATCGGGATTCAAAGCGACCCAAGTCAGTACATATGCGGTAGGCTTTCCAATTGGTTCATCCATTTGGCAAAATGCGGGCACTCGGTCCGCATCGTATCCAAGCCAATTTTCAGAGCGGATAAGGTCCCATGAACGGGCTTTTGGTATTTGGGAAAAAGTGCTTCGATTCGCTTCGATGGTGCTTTCTCTGGCGAATCGTCAATTTCTTCTGGATTCTCGAATGAATCACGAATGTGCTGGAATTCTGGGGTTAGATCGTCCCGCGCAATTGCGGTACAAAAACTGTCACAATCGCTGAATAGTAATGCCTCGAATTCGTGAACCATGAGATAAGGAATGAAGCGACGAGAATCGAAGCTATTACCCATGTCTTTGCCAATTTCTATTGATAGATTCTCCTCAACGGCTTTAGCTATGTAATGAGGAGTTTTCCTTGGCATTGTCGCCCGTCTAGGCCAAGTTTTTGGCAACCCATAATAATCCACCATCATGGTGACAATCCGTCTCTTGTCCTCTTTCAAGTGCTTGATAATTTCGCGTTTAACAGGCTTCCAGTCGATAATCCCACCGCGTCGGTTTCGTTGACGTGCGTTTCCGATTAGCCGGGCAGAGACTGACGAAAATCCATGATTGTAAAGATGCGAGGCTAGCACCTCGTTGATGAATTTCTCTTCTGTTTGACCCTCTACATGGACAAGTAGCCTAGTCATGATTCACTAACCGGTCGGTCGCCCAACTCATTCTTCTCCCATAGCTGGCCAAGACTGTATATCTTCAGCCAGTCCCGTAGCTTACCGGATTCCAGCCTAGTGAACTCAGTTGCACCGCTCACTCGATTCGCTACGAGTACATCATCCGGATCGAAGTGATCAATCAAGAGAGAGGATTGAGTCGCTAGGATGATCTGAGTCTCTTGCGCAGCTTGCTTTATGAGCGAAGCCAGAAGTGTGATCGCATATGGATGCAAGCCGAGCTCTGGTTCATCCATGATAATGGTGGACGGTCGTAAAGGCGGCGGGTGGAGCAACAGCGTCGCAAGAGCAATGAATCGGAGCGTTCCATCCGAGAGAGAGGAAGCATCGAAGTAGGCATCCGTGCCCCGATGCCTCCACTCAAGATGGATAGTGTCTTCTTTAAGAGCCAATGGTTCTAACTGGAAATCGTCGAAAAAAGGTGCTACTAATCGTACCGTTCTTCGAATCATATCATAAGATTCACTGTCCTTTTTTTTGAGGAAAAACAGAAATGATGCAAGATTTGATCCATCTGCTCGTAGAAATCGATTATCATTCACTTTAGCCCTCTTTTTCATTGGAGATGCAGTACCGGTATCGTGAAAATGATATATACGCCAACAGTCCAGATGTTCTTGGACATACTTGATTATCGGATCGGAAATCTCGGATCGGCTAATTCCAGCCTCTCCTCGATGTGACTTAATAGGCTTGTCGTAAGGATCCGGAAACCCCGACTGATTCCAGAAATATGCTGTCTCTTTTGAGGGGAAAAGCTCGTCCATATCATTGGGTGAGAGTTCGATGAGATATTGATTGATGTCACGATGAAACCAAATGTGTATCTTGATGAAATCAGTGTTTCGGGATCCGAAGTGGAGAATCTTGTCTGCCCCACCAGATCTTGCGACATAATTCCGGAGTCTTCCCTGTCTTATCTCATTCAAGAGAGAGAAGACTCCTATGAAATTAGATTTCCCTGAACCATTAGGTCCGATCAGAATGTTGATCGACTTAAGTGGCAGTTCTTCGAGTCGATCAATGCTCTTGAAACCTTCGATAGTGATCCGTTCGACTGATCGCATTGTTTCCACCTCTACACCCTGAATGCGGTCATCGAGCCGTAGCCTGGTTGGCCGACACCCTTGACGGCGACGCAGCCGGATACATGTTTCGGTATGCTTCAGAGCGAACGACCGGGTCCGGTACTTCGCTAGCGCTCACGGCTCGACTCCGAAGGCTCGGCAGATCTGGTCAAGCTTCTCGATCACTTCGGGATGGATCTCGTCCCGACACATCACTGCAGCGATCTCACCATAACGAGTGTAAGGCAGGCCGCTCAGTCCGGCGGCTTCCAGCAGCGGGGGGAGCAATCGAGTGCGAGCCTTGGTTGTGTTGAGGAACTCGTGGTCACCGAGCGGGTCTCGCACCACTGCCGGTGGGAAGTGGTCGCGCCAATAGGCGAGCATGCCCTCGACATGTGGTACTGCCGCCTTTGTGCCGACCGTCGTCTCGACAAAGCGAACGAGCGAGTCCGGATGGACAAGGTAGCTTTCGATCTCGTAGCGCCTCCAGCGCAGGCGCTGTAAGCCGACGCCCGTAATTTCGGTGCCCTGCAGTTCCGGCCGGGCGTCACCGTCGACGAGTTCGAGACCGGGTAGATCTTCGCGGACCAGTCGTAGGGCGTTGAAGTGGTCGCGGGCTCGCACGCCGGCGCTCTTGATGCCATGCTCCCGTGTCTGGAACACGGTCGGTTTCCACATCACTTCGGTTGTCAATAGGCGTTCAGCGCGATGATTGAGGCGGGCGGCCCAGGAGCGCAGGATGTCAATGTCGGTGTAGTCCTCCAGATACAGCACACCACACACATCCAAGGCCTGCATCACGTCGGCGTTGCTCGGCACTCGGAGCGAGGATATGAGTCGACTGCGTTCCGCGTTGTCGGCGATCTTCCGCGGCTCATCGAGCATCACATACAACTCGCGAGGCTCTACGGCGTTGATGACTACTTCGGAATGTGTGGCGACGATAAGTTGGGAACGCTGCCGGGCAGCAACCATTCGCAGTTCATGGTAGATGGTGTCCTGAAGGATCACATGCAGATGGGCGTCCGGTTCGTCCAGCAGGAGCACCGACCCGGGTCTCGTGTTGAGGAACGTCAGGAGCATCAACACCTGCTGGAATCCGCTCCCGGCACTCGCGATGTCCAACGTCGGATGCTCTGTCGACGTGTCGGGTATCGTGTAGTCCGCAACGATATGAGCGCCGCTTGAGTCCGGGGGCCGAAGTTCGTAGCCGAAGAGCCTCTTGATGGACGTTTGGAGCGCAGCCCAAGCACTCTCACTGTGATGCGCCTCTACCAGCAGGTTACGGAGGACATCCCCCGGTCGCCCCAGGCTCAGAAGCTGTTCGATCTTTGCGGCCTGCAGCACGGGCTCGTCGATTCCGATCCCTGTCATTGGTGGAACGAACACGGTGTGATGGTCGAGAGTGCGCAGTATTTCGGGGTCCGTGTCCGCCTTGGGCCGAACGTAGATCTGCTCGGTGCTGTCGGCGGTCAATTCCATCGTCACCGCCCATCCATCGGCGTGCCGGATCTCAATCTCGATCGGGTTGTCGCGGCGATACGAACGGTTCGTCCACATCAGATCGAAGCTCCTCAGCGGGACCGTCGTGAACGCCTGACGGGCTATCGGTGCGCGAGTGTATCCACTGCGCCGGTTGAAATCGTTGAGCTCGCGCCAACGCCTAAGCGCCAGAGACCACGATGCGACCGCTTGGAGGACCGCAGTCTTGCCGGTGTTGTTGGGCCCCGCCAGCACGATATGTCCAGGAAGACGGAACTCGACTTCCTTTCCGAGACGCTTGAAGCCGCGAATACGGATCGTGTGGATCACGCCTCGGCCTCCGCAAGAGATTCGACTGCGATCAGTTCATTGCCGTGGTCATCGACCGCCTTCACTGCGGCCTGGCCGTGTTGTCCAGCTTGCGATAACATGCTAACCGTGCCAGACGGGTGGGTCCGTACGTAGTCATCGAACTTTCCGCGGGGGGAGCGTTCAAGCCTGGTCCACACTGGTGTTCGGGCCAGGGTTGCCTCACAGTTACGGAAACAGGGCCCGTTGCATTCAGTACCAAGGAGCCAGGTCGGGATGTCGTTTCCTTCCCGCAGAGCGGAATCCACTCCCACGGCGGATCCGCCACAAACCGAGAATATCTGGTTCGACCCCATGTTCGTGAGAAGTTTGACCACCGACAGGTCCGTACTTGCCGAGACTCGAGTTTGCGCTCCGCCGACTGTCTGTCCGCAGTGCTCGATCGGGCACCGTGCGTTGGGTCGACGGCAATGCCATGCTCGTAGAACTGATTGTATGCGTTGGCGTATACCGAGAGCGAGACCGTCGCGACTCACGGACCGCGGCCGTCCCTGTGCATGGACCCGGTATCGTATCGCCCGGTAGCGGGAGCTTCAGCGGATGGTGCCGAAGGCGAATCTCAGGGCTCAATCACGACGCCCGCCAAGTCCTCGAACATCTTGAAGGCCGCGATGATATCTTCGTCGCCGTGGCCTTGTGCTACGCCGGCGCTGAAGAGCTCATGAACAAGGCTCGTCGAGGGTAACGGCACGCCGAGTTCCCGGCCCGATTCGAGCATGAGGCCGATGTCCTTGCGCATCCATTTGAGGGGGAACGCGGCTCTGAAGTCCCGGTTGAACAGGTATGGAGCCTTGAAGGCGATCAATCCGGACTTGGCGGCCGAGTTGTCCAGGATCTCGAACATCAGATCCGGGGACACACCGGCCTTGGTCGCAAGCACCATGCCTTCGACGAAACCCTGCAGGGTATTCGCGAGCACCAGGTTCTGGGACAGTTTCGCGTGCAGGCCCATGCCTTGACTTCCGCAGTAGTAGAGGTTCGTTCCCATGCACTCGAAGTACGGCCGCACGCCTTCGAAGACATCCTTGTCCCCTCCTATCATGAAGGTGAGCGTTCCACCCTTCGCTCCGGGAGTCGATCCCGTGCAGGGAGCATCCAGGTAGCTGCATCCCTTGGCTTCGAACTTCCCGGCTATGCGCCGCGCCGTGCTGGGTCCAATCGTGGAGCAGTCCGCGACAACCGTACCCGGTGTTGCTCCGGACAGCACCCCGTGTTCTCCAGTCAGCACCTCTTCGGACATGGCAGAATCACCCACGCAGAGGAAGATGCAATCGGCAAATTCCCCGACCTGGGCCGACGTCTCGCAATAGTGCCCGGCGGAGTCCGAGTCGGCCAGTTCCTTCGCCTTCGAGCCTGTATGACTCCATAGCGCCACTTCGTGTCCACCTCCAAGCAGATGCTCTGCCATGGGCTTGCCCATCAGTCCTAGTCCGAGAAAACCGAGTTTCGCCATAACCGATGATTGTATCTGAACTGATTCGACAGCCAATTGACAATGATCGACGGCTGGCAGCGGCCGCTGTCAACGACTCAGGTCGTGTTGCCCGGCTCTTCGGCTAGAAGCGTGAGACTCTTGATGTCCCCACGTCCGACGCCATGGCCAGCGAGTCGAAGTTCATCACCATATGGTCGTGGCGTACCTGGGCCATTCGCGGTTCGTCCCAGAGATTCTCGAACTCGCCCGGGTCGGCTTCTAGGTCGAACAGTTCCCCGAGCCCGTGACCGTGATAGACAACGTGCTTGTATCTTTCGCTACGGACCATTGTGCCGAAGCTCTGGACGCCGGCCAGCGCCCTGTAGTACTCGCTTCGCACGAACTCCCTGTGGCGGTCTGGAGTGGCTGTGCCTTGGAGAATGGACGTCAACGCCCTGCCGTGCAAGGAGTTCGGTACAGACAGTCCGGCCAGGTCGAGCAGGGTGGGTGTCAGGTCGGTCAGTTCGACGAGAGCACGGCTGCGAAGTCCTTTCTGGAAGTGTCCCGGCCACGCAACGATCAAGGGGACATGGACCAGGCTCTCGTAGAACCGACAGCCCTTCAGCAGTAGTCCGTGGTCTCCCAGTGTCTCGCCGTGATCGCTGGTGAAGATGACGACGGTGTTTTCCGCTTGCCCGCTGGACTCCAGCGCATCGAGCATCCGTCCGACATTGTGATCAATCAGTTCGATCATGGCGTAGTACCTTGCTTGGTACGACCTTGCGTTCAGATCTTCCGGGCGGCGGGCAGTTCGCTGGAAGTTGATATCCTTCAGTCGCCCTTGGGCAGCCAGATCCGATTCGCGGAATAGTGGTCCGGGCATGTCCCGTTCCGGGTAGTGGTCCAGCCACTCCCGCGGCGGATCGAAAGGGGAGTGTGGGTCAAAGCAGTTCAGGCTGAACAGCCATGGTCCCGGTCGCGGCTCATTCATGAACTCGATGGCCCGGTCGGCACACCAGGTGGTCTGATGGAATTCGCTGGGAACGTACCCGAGTTCCCGGTAGATCGAGTCGTAGTCCTTGCCCTTCGATCGGAGCCAGTCGATATAGGCGTGGCCTTCGGGCCAGTCGTCGTGCGGATGGTGGCTCCAGTGAAACACACGGTAGCCGTCGTCCGGACGCGGCTCCACACGACCCTGCGCCCCGGAGAGGTGCAACTTGCCGGCCAGACCGCAGTCGTATCCTGCGTCGGCGAGAGTCTTCGTGACGAGCGGCGCAGCACCATCCCAGCGCTCGTTGCCGTTCATGCAACCGTGAACGGAGGACGGATACGTCCCGGTCAGGAAGCTCGCTCGGCTCGGGGTGCAGATCGGTGATTGGCAGTAGGCGTTCTCGAACGCAACGCCGCTGGCAACCAGCCGATCGAGGTTGGGGGTCCGGATGTGCTCGTTGCCAAGAGAATGCAACGTGTCCCAGCGTTGCTGGTCCGTACAGATCCAGAGGACATTCGGTCGTGCGTTCGTGCCGACCGCAGGCTGTGCCGTAAGTCCAGCACCGGCCGCGCCGACGAATCCGCGTCGCGTCATCTGCGATTTCATGGTGGTTGAAGTATCGCACGCGCCACAGACCCGCGACGGACACTTCCAGGTGCCTGAACACGGGCCTCGTCAAGGGGCCTCTCGCAGCGGTGCAGCGACGAACACAAGGGCCACTGGCACCAGGTCTTTGCGATCAACGTCTCGAGGCCATACTCCCCAAGTGCCGTCTGAGACGGCGTGTGCGCGAGGACGCCAGTGGGCTCTTCCGCTTTCATGCTTCCCTCGCCATGACGCCGTTCCACCGGCGCGATGGTAATGGGGAGAACTGCCATCCCCCGTACTGCTACCGACATGCGGGCGACGGATCAGCGGGGTCCGCTGCGCCTCGATCGTGATTCACGGGAGTTCTGTCAAGATGCGCTCAATCAGTCTTCGGGCCGCCCCGTCAGAAAGAGCGACTGGCGCGCGTCCTGCTGCAGGTGGGTGTGGGCTGGTCGGACTGGCTCGACCGTCAGGGCGCGGAGGCCTACCGGTGGCCGACGACCACGGTCGAGTTGCATCCTTACGAAGGCTGCTATACTAATCACATGCATGCAGCTGTGCTTGATTCTCATCGGATGTATAGTGTGTTGTTGCATTGGAGTTCATCGATGCCTACTGGAGATGAACCTGTCGAGGCTTGGGGCGCTGAGCCAGCGTAGCGAATCAGCGCCCGCTATTTTTGTTTTCCTTCGGGCCTTGTCTCGGAAGCTGTCGGATTCGTTCGAGTCGCATACGGCTATAGTGGTTCTACTCGGATGATTCTCTCGCGACATGGCGTATGACTTTCCGAGTTTCTCCCCTCCTGATACCCCCCATTTCTTCGGGCGGGTCCCTGTGGACCCGGTCACCCGCCGTGCCTGCTCTTCGCATGCTTACGGATTTCCGTGTAAGAGCGCTCCGACTGGATCCAACGACCCGGCGCGCCCTCGTCCAATAAATGACAGCAGCCATCCGCTAACGCGATTTGCGACGCCGCTTCGCTTTCCGCACGGGCTTTGGCCTTCGGCCCGCATACAGTTCCTTGACGGCGAGTTCCTTGACCCAAGGACTCTGGGAGATCTTCTTCAACTGGTCGTCATACTAATCCATTCCACGCTTCGGAGCCGGTCCGCATCTGTCGGCGCGGCCATCCCTTCGATGGCTGGGAACTGCAGGTCCGGTCCAGCCGGCGGCGAGCCGACGGGCAACTCTGGCTGTACGGGGACCTGCCCAACGGTCGGCGGCGCTCGTTTCCGGCCAGCTGGACGACGCTGCAACCGCCCCCGCAAGGGGACCGGTGTGTGCGGGTGCGGGTGGCGGAATTGCGGGCCTTGCGCACTCTGGTACAAACACGGGAGCAGCACCATGGGAAGGAAGGAGTCGTCGCCGCCTCGGGAGGCCCGCCTGCTGGCGTGGCTGGAACACGAGGAGCGGCTGGCGCGTTGGGAGAGTCTCCCGCCGCCGGCCCGCCAAAAGGCGGTGGAGCAACTCGCCCGGATGCTGCTGCGAACACGGAGCAGGGAGCGGGCCGATGAGACGGGAGACACTGATCCAGCCGCAGCACCTTGAGCGACTGGCGCTGGTGTACGTGCGCCAGTCGACACCGGGACAGGTGCTGGAGAACCGGGAATCGACGCGGTTGCAGTACGGGTTGCGGGAGCGGGCGGAACAACTGGGCTGGCCGCCGGAGCGCATCCGGACGGTGGACGAGGACCTGGGGCTGTCGGGGTCGGGCCAGGAGCAGCGGCGGGGTTTTGCGCGGCTGGTGCTGGCGGTGGCGCGCGGCCAGGTCGGAGCGGTGTTCGGTCTGGATGCGTCGCGGTTCTCGCGCAACGGGGAGGAATGGTTCCAGTTGCTGCGCTGGCTGCGGGCCACCGGGACGCTGCTGGTCACGGACGAAGGCGTGTATGACGCCAACAGCGGCGACGACAGTTTCGTGCTGGGCATCCACGGGACGCTCTCGGAAGCGGAGTTGTACCGGATCAAGGCGCGCATGGACAAGGGGAAGCTGAGCAAGGCGAAGCGGGGCGAACTCTACAGCGGGGTACCGACCGGCTACGTGCGGGATGGGCCGACCTTGCGCAAGGACCCGGATCAGCACGTGCAGGAGGCCACGGCCCTGATCTTCCGGAAATTCCGGGAGTTGGGCACGGCGCGGCAGGTGCTGCTGGCGTTGCGGGCGGAGGGCGTGAAGCTGCCGGCGCGCCCGCGGCACGGCGGGGGGCTGGAATGGCACGAGGCGACCTACTCGCGGGTGAATGCGGTGCTGCGGAACCCGGCCATGGGCGGGGCGTACGTGTGGGGTCGGACGCGCACGAGCATGCAGTTGAACGAGCGGGACGAAGCGCAGAAGCGGCGCAGCAAGGTGGCGATGCAGGACTGGCAGGTGCTGTTGCGGGAGCATCACGAGGGCTATGTGAGTTGGGAGGAATGGGTGGCGATCCAGGAACGTCTGGCGGCGAATCACTGCGGGGCGGGTCAGAGCGGAGCGCTGCGGGAAGGCCGCGCCCTGCTGCAGGGACTGGTCACGTGCGGGCATTGCGGGAGGCTGCTGCAGGTGCAGTATGGCAGTGCGGTGCAGTACTGGTGTCGTCGCTCGCAGGAGGGCGACGAGGGAGGCTGCCAGAAGCTGGGGGGTGAGCGACTGCACCGGTTGGTGACGGAGGCGCTGCTGGAGGCGCTCGAGCCGGCGGGGGTGGAAGCGGCGCTGCGGGCGGAGCAGTTGCAGGCGGAGGAGGAGGAGCGGGAGTTGCTGGGCTACCGGCGCGAGGTCGAACGGCGGGAGTGGGACGAGCGCAGGGCGGCGCGGGAGTATCAGGCGATCGAGCCGGAGTACCGCCGTGTCAAGCAGACCCTGGCGCGGGACTGGGAGCGGGCGCAGGAGGCCCTGGAACAGGCGCGGGAGGCCCTCGGGCAGGCCCGCGAGAATCGGCCGGGCCGGAGCGCGGCGGAAGAGGAGGGGACATTCGCGGACCTGGGAGCCCGGCTGCGGGCGGTGTGGGACCATCCGGCCACCCGTTGGAGGGACCGCAAGCAGTTGCTGTCGACGGTGCTGGAGGAGGTGGTGCTGACTTCGGATCGCCCGCAGCGGAAACTGCGGGTGCTGCTGCGCTGGCGCGGCGGTTGGATCGACGAGCGGGAGTTGCCGCTGCGGCCCCCGCCTCAGGGCCTGCAGACCGACCCCGCCACGCTGGACTGGATCCGGCGCCTGGCGGCGTTCCACGCTGATCGGGAACTGGCCGAGGAACTCAACCGGCGCGGTTTGCAGACGGCGCAGGGGCTGGCGTTCACGGCGAAGCGTGTGGCAGCTCTGCGGAGCCGCCACGACATTCCCGCAGTTGGCGGCCCAGCGGCCGACAGCCCGCCACCCGTGTCGGTGACGCAGGCGGCGCAGGAGTTGGGCACCTCGGTGTCCTCGCTATACCGCTGGATCGAGCAGGGTCTGGTCCCGGCCGTCCGCTCCGGTCCGGGCACACCCCTGCGAGTCCGGCTCGACGAGACCGTGCGGGCGCGGTTCCGCGACACGGTCCCGGACGACCATGTGCCGCTCGCCGAGGCAGTGCGGGAACTGGGGGTGTCGCGGCAAACGCTGTGGTCGCGCATCCGGACCGGTTCCCTGTCAGCGCTGCGCGTGGTCCGGGGGCCGGACAAGGGCCTGTACGTGCGCCTGGACGCCTCCCGGCAGCCCCTGCTGACGGGCTGGACCGACGGGGAGGACGGATGAGGGCTGGAGGCGCAGCTACATTTTCCAGTCCCGGGTGCGGGCGTCTTGGAGGGCTGGAGTCGGGAGTTCCGGTCGGGAGCAGGCCGCGGGCGGGGTTCCGGGGGCGGGTCGGCTACGGCCCGCGCGGCAGGTGGGACGCTGGACACACCCCGGCCGCCCGGAGCGATACAGGTGGAAGTGCCGCTTCCCCTCCGCGACGCCACGACCGCTCTGCAGCAGCACCGCGATCCCGGACCGTTGCAGAGCGCGCTGTGGGCCGGAGCGTGTCCCGTCCGCGCGAGGCAGGCCTGCTCGTCGCAGTGCACAGCGCGCAAGCGCTGATTCTGATGCTCCACCGTCCAATGGCCGCGATTCCAGGCCAGCAACTGTGGCGGACCCGCCTGGGAGGCCGGGACCGAGGTGCTGCCGTGGACGGTTTCCCGACTGGCCTGGGAGGTCCTGACCGAGCGCCGTTCGCGCTGGATGCGGAAGATCTGCTGGAGATGAGGATGGTTGACGGTACCCGGGGTCGGGGTCAGTGCCCGGATATGGCGCCGTTCGATCCGGCCATGGGCCGTTTCCTCGGGATCGGCGTGGCTGCCCGTGGCCAACTGGTCCCCATCCAGACCGGTGAGCATGGCGTGGGTCTTTCCGGCGTTGGCCTTGACCGTCATCCGGTAGTGGGCAGCATGGGTCTCGACGATCAGCCGGGCGGCATTGCGGACCGTGTGCAGGGCATCCATGGTGACCACCCGACCGTGCAGGGGGACCAGTTCCAGGACGATCCGGACGGCCGCGATCGCGCCGTTCCCGTCGTGGAAGCCGAGGCTCGCCAGCGGCAGGGGAGGACCCGTGGACGACCAGAGTCACGGTCTCGTTGCGATCGGGCCCGTTGCGGTTCGCGCCATTGCGGTAGGGAAACCGCTTTCGCGCCTCCCCCCGCGCAGATTCGTAGGTGCCCGCCAAGGCATGCGGCTCCGGTCTCGAGTGCCTGACGGCGAATCGTTGCTGCGGCCACGGGTGGCGGACCCGGAGCGGTGGACAGTACCGCTCGCTCAACTTCCGCAGTCGTCCCCATGGGAATCCTGCCTTCTGTGAGCGGCGACACAGGAGCCTCATCCAGTGTCTCTGTACATGATGGTGAAATTGTCGCAGTGTCGGGTAGCTGTTCGGTACGGCATAGTCGTTCAGCCAGCCGTTCAGCACCTGCCCCAGCCACTGCGCGGTCGTCACGATATCCTCGTGTTGCCGCTTCCTCCACTCCTGCTTCACTCGCTTCAGCGTGCGGTTCATCCGCTGCGCGATCGGCTTGCGCCCGATCCGATCTGGTACTTCCCACCCTTCGTCTGCCCGCAATCGTGCGTGCAACCGAGAAAGTCGAACGTCTCCGGCCGACTCTGGCCGCGTTGCCGCCGCCTCGTCGCTGCGAACCGTCCGAACTCGATCAGCCGGGTCTTCTCCAGGTGCAGGCTCCATCCGTACGCGGCGCATCGTGCGGTTGCCTCTCGCCGGAAACGCTCCGCGTCACTGCGGTACTGGAAGCCGAGCACGCAATCATCGGCATACCGCACGATGATCATCTCGCCCCGGGCCTCTTGTGGGCGCCAGGTCCGTTGCACCCATGCGTCCAGTACGGAGTGCAGCATCACGTTGGCCAACACCGGGGAGAGGACCGCTCCTTGCGGTGTTCCCTGCCCGCTGTCCTGCCATTGCCCTTCCTCCATCACTCCGGCGTTCCACCACTTCCGGATCAGCCGTAGCAGCCGTCGGTCTCCGGTCCGCTCCACCAGCAACTCCATGAGCCGCTCCCGGTCGATGGACTGCCGGACATCCGCGTCCAGTATCCAGTTGATCTTGCGCCGTTCCATCCCGACCACCAGCGCATCCAGTGCATCGTGCGCACCGCGCCCGGGTCGGAATCCGTGACTGCATCCCGGGAACTCCGCCTCATGGATCGGCGTCAGCAGATTGTCGACAACGGCCTTCTGAACGATGCTGTCCTCCAGTGCAGCCCCTCCCAGCTCTCGTGTGCCCCCGTCCGGTTTCGGGATCCTCACCCGCCGGCTCGGTGTCGCCCGGTACGCTCCTGTCCGTACGCGGTGGTGCAGGTCCTGCCATCGCTCTTCCAGCCCCTCCCCGTACGCCTTCCACGTCACCCCGTCACCGACCGGGGCCGTAGGCCCCCTGTCGGCGATACCCAGGGCTTCCGGTGTGATGTGGTGCAGCAGCGCCGTCAACCTCTTCCGTGGTTCCCCCTTCACGGATTGCCGTATCCGTTCCGTTCCCGGTGACACAGGCCCCCACCTCTGCGTGTGGTCCGTGCGGGTCCCTCCCGGCTTCCTCTTGATCCCGGCCCTTCCCTGCGGCGACTCCGCCAGGGCCGTTGCCCCTTTGTTCACCGCCTTCCCGGTCCCCGCACTGGCGCGCGGTCCCCTCGGTACCGTGCCCGGGTCCGCCTTCTGCGGTCCGTGCCTCCTCGGTTTCGGCTTCCAGCCTTCCCTCTTCCGGCCCCGACCACAACCCGTCGGGGCGGTCCGCCCTGTGTTGCCTTCGACCATTCGCACCGTCTCGGCACTCCGAACTGGGGTTGCGATGCTCAATGCTCTGCCCACACGCGCCGCTGTCAACGCTTCACCGACGACCTCACGACCGCCTGCGCATGACTCGCAGAGCAACATGGATTGGCTCATCCTTTGTTGCCGGGGACTTTCACTCCCTGTCCTTCACCAGTTAGCCTGGCCGTTCGCGAATCCGCTTGCCATCCGCCACCACAGCCGCACCGATCTGGAGCCGGGGCATGGCAGGGCGTTGCAGGACGGCCTCCAGGGCCGCCGGATCGGCCTGGGCCAGGACCCGGTAGAGGACCGATTTCGACGGCGGTGCATACCGCTGTGTCTGCGGGTTCCGCCAGGCAACCACTGCCTGCCGTTCGTCCTGGCTCAGGGACTGGGCATGATCGGCGCTCGTCCGTCCACCGTGCAGGCCGGCCAGCCGGGCGAGCAGATGGATGGTCAGCACCGAGTCGATCGTGTGCTTGCGACCCCGGACATGGCGGAAGTCGGGGACGGCCTGCAGTTCCTTTTCTGTTGAGAGAGTGCCAGAGAGAGGCCCGGCCAAGCAAGCTGTGGGCAGCCTCTCCAGGCGCTCGCAGAGGGGACAAACCCACTCTGCGAGCGGTGACAGATTCCTCCCCCCGCTGGTGGGCGGCGGCGGGCTGGACATACAGGTCCTTGGGTTGCCCATGGGGATCGGTGTAGCGCCCGTTCCCCGGGCAAATCCCTTCGTCCGACCCAGGTGCCGCCAGCCGACCGCCTCGTACATGTGGACCACAAAGCGGGCCGGATTCACGAACGACTCCGCCACCGGCAGGGGATGCCCCCAGGCGGCTTCCCGGTCCGCACTCAGGCGCCGTGTCATGGCCCCCAGGGCGTGGGAGGCCAGGTCGAGAAACACACCCGGTGCCCCCGGCAGCAGGAATCGGGTGTTGTTGACGAGCAGATGCAGCCGCCGGAACTGAACCGTCCCGGTCCAACCCACCCAACGGTCCCCGGGGGCGGCACTGCAACGCGCCCGACTGCCAGCCCGACCCCCGCGTCCTGCCATTGGCAGACATGGCGCAGGCCACGACCGGCGCAACGCTTGCAACCGAGATGGTGATGCTGATCGACGAGGCCGTCCCAGCGCTGGCGCTCCTCCGGCAGCGCCAGCCGTTGCAGGCTCAGCCCCAGCACCCGCGCGGCCAGATTCGGGAGGCCCTGGAACGTCGGCAGGATCACGAATCGGGCGTTCTGCGCCACCAGCTGCAGACGCCGCAACTGCTGCTCGAGCGTCCAGCCCAGCCAGCGGTCCCGGGCCGTGACCTGCAGCGGCAGCCGCGATGGCGACTCCATGGCTCCACCCTCACAGATCCCGCACGAAATGTTCAGCCCCGACCCGACCGCCCCCCCCCCCCCCGTCCGTCCCGTCGTTGCTGGCCTTCCACCACTGCCTCCTACTCGCAACTACCCCCCCCCCAGCTCTGACGAAAGAACAGCCGTGCGGGAGGCGCAAACCGACCGCTGTGACGTTCTCACGGTGTAAAATGCATGCGGTGCGCCCCGTACCCGGTTCCGCAGACCCTCGATCCCGTCCCGGCGGTCCCCGGGGCGGGTTGTGGCGTCCTGCACGGTGGATTCCCGGACGGCAAGCCTGGCCAGCGGAGCGTCGCGATGCTGGCCACGGTGCTTTGGGAATCCTCGTCGGCCCGCGCACGGCCCAACCGCCCCCGAGGCGGGATTCTCACGTCGTCAACCGCGTGGCCGAGGCCGCCGTAAAATCGTCAGGAATTCTCATAAGTGTATATATTGGTATGCTTTGCCTGAGTCAATGCCCGGCAGGGCAGGAATGCAAGACAGGAGGTGCATTGTGACAGACGCCTGTTGAGTGTATCGGGGCTCGTCGGGTAGCAAGTTATGAACTCGGCCTTGAGAGAATTCCCTTTGCCGACCTTGATCTGTAATACGATTGCGAATCGATTGAACAGGTCCACCCTCCGCGTCAGAGATTCCGAAACGGAGGTCTTGTCCCACCCAAAGTATAGTCCGTCCGGTGTCTCCAGCGCGGCACGAATCCAGTCGACCCGTTCGGCACGCTCGGTGGAGAACAGGTCCTTCTGGCGCAAATGGGGAGCGCTTCTCTCGTAGAATGCATGGTCAAATGTCTTCTTGGTGAAATGAACTCGGATTTCGTCGGCGGTGTAGACCTCGCCTTGGCAATATTCGCGTTCGTAGTGGTCGAAATACTCGTCGACAGAATCGTAGATCACAAGCTCAGGTACTCGTCTCGCCATCAAACAGCGTACGTGGCGTGACGCCGTCCCGTCTACGCCTTGACACGCCTGTTCACCGAATCCACCGCAGTAGGGATGGAGTTCGGTCGGACCGCCAAGTAATCGCCACCAACTGGCTAGGGCCTGTTAACACTATCGCAACGCATCAATGATGAGTGCGAAGACGATGAATCCGAGGAAGATCACGTCGAGTTTCTCAAATCGCGAGGAGACGCGACGGAATCCTTTCAAGCGACGAAACAACCGCTCGACTTCGTTACGGCGCTTGTACAGCTCCCGGTCATACTCCCAGGGATCGACGCGGTTGCGTTTGGGCGGCACGACGGGCTCATACCCCAGCGCCACGGCCTGTTCCCGTGTCTTGTCGCCTTCGTACGCACGATCCATGATGAGTGCCCGAGGTGTGTCGGGCCGATCCATTCGTTTCAGTAACTTGCGGCCTTCCGGTCCGTCGTGGGCCTGTCCGGGCGAGAGCGAGAAGGCGACTGCCGTACGAGCATCTGCGGCAACCATATGAAGCTTGGTGGTCCAGCCACCACGGGACTTGCCGATGGCTTGGGGACCGTTTTTTTTAACGCTCCCGTCCCGTCGGGATGGACCTTGATGCTGGTGCTGTCGAGCGAGAGCGGCTCCAGCTTGACCCGCACGATCCGTTCGCGTTGCAGGTGCTCGAAGACCCGGTCGAGCACGCCGCTCTTCGACCAGCGGTTCATCCGGGTGTAGATGGTGTGCCAGTTGCCGAAATGTGCCGGCAACCCGCGCCACTTGCAACCATGCTCGGCGACATACAGGATGGCGTTGAGCACCTGGAGATTGGACAGGCTGACATTGCCGCGCTGCACCGGTAGAAGGGGCGCGATCCGTTCGTATTGAGCGGGGGTGAGTTCCATTCACCAAGGATACCACGATCCTGCCCATTAGAGTTAACAGGCCCTAGCGATTGTAGCGAAGTCTCGGCGGGTGCAAAGTGGCGATGGCTACGACGGGACGGCTGAACCCAACTGGCTGGCAATTCTCACGTCGATGTACTGCACCCAGCCATTCGCTAGAAGGCGGCGGTCTCCCCCGCGAAGTTGAAATCAGCACGAGCCGAGTAGAATCCGACGGTTCCGCCCGAGTCGGCGACATCGGGATCGCCGTCGCCCGCAGTGATCAGTCCAATCAACCGATCGCGGATCATCGAGAATCGGGAACCGACCGACTGCGTATCGCGCTGACCGACAGCAACGACCGCCGGTTCAACAAGGCTCGGAGAACGGAACGGCGCAGCTCGTGGTGCAGTGGAGACCACCGAGCGAGTGCGGAAGGTGGGTATGTGAAGTCGAGACGACTGTCACGGACCGGCGATGTGGGCTCGTCGGCGTTCCAGATCGGATGGATGGAGACTGCTCCGTAGCGGCCTCGACCTCACTTCCGGCGACTTCCGGTGTTCTGAAATCCCGTACAATCAAGCCGGACTGGACCATCATGCAGCATCGAGCCATCGCAGCGAGTCTGTTCCTCGCCGGTCTGATCGTTGCCGGACTGGAGACCGGCAACGAATTCCTCTCGGTGACCGTGCTGGATGCAGCGACCGGGAACCCCACTCCGGTCCGTGTCCGGATCACGGACGCCGACGGAAATCCGCCGAGGATGGCGAGGGCGTCGGAGGAGACGGAATCGGCGTTCGGTCCTCCTCCGCAAGCCGTCGCCGTCATGTGGGGCCGGTCGGACCGTGCGGAAGGGTATGCCCTGCAACCGGACGGCTCCTTCTATGTCGATGGGGCGTTCGAAGCCCCATTGCCTGTCGGCACCTATCGTGTCCAATTCTCGAAGGGTTACGAGTACACGATGCAGACACATCAGATCGAGATCAACCGTGGGGAGCGGATCGACCGTACGTACGAGCTGGAGCGATGGATCGACATGCCTGCCCGCGGCTGGTACTCCTCGGACGACCACATCCACATCCGCCGGTCGCCACGCGACAACCCGTCCATCCTGCGCTGGATCGCGGCCGAAGATGTCCATGTCGGCCACCTCCTGCAGATGGGGGACTTCTGGCACTCTGTCTTCTCCCAGTACGGGTGGGGCCGCACCGGTCGCTACCGGGAGGGGCGCACGATCCTGTCGTCCGGTCAGGAGGAGCCGCGCACTCCGGAATTCGGCCATACGATCTCCCTCGGTGCCGAGGATTTCGTCCGTTTCCAGGATGACTACTACTCGTATGGCCGGGTCTTCGACAGCGTGCACGAGTTGGGTGGCGTCAGTGGCTTCGCCCACCAGGGCATGTCATTTCATGGCTATCGCGGAATGACTGTCACTGTGCTCTCGGGCCAGCTGGATTTCCTGGAACTGGCCCAGTTCTGCGTTCCTGACGGTCCTATTCACACGGAACACTACTATCGCTTCCTGGATCTCGGGTTCCGGCTGACCGCGCTCGGCGGCTCGGACTTTCCGTGGTGTGGTCGGGGAGAACGCGGCGATGCCAGTCGATTCAGTCAGATCGGTGACGCCCGCTTCTACACGTATGTCGGGGAGGACTTCACATTCGACAACTGGCTCTCGGCGGTCAAGGCCGGCCGCACATTCGCGACGACCGGGCCGATCCTCGAACTCGAGGTGAACGGCAGTCTCCCGGGATCCCAGGTGGATGTTGGCAAGGGGGAGAGCGTGCGGGTAGTGGCCAGCGCCTATGGCGACGGATCGCGGATCGGACTCACGGGGCTCGAGATCGTCGGCCACGGCGAAGTTCTCAAGCAGGTGACCGGCCAAGGGGAGCGGCAATTGACCCTGGAGTTCGATCTGGAGGTCGACCGCGGAATCTGGATTGCCGCCCGTGTATCGGCAGGACCTGGGTACCTGGCCCATACCACGCCCGTGTATGTGACCGTGGATGGAGGGAGTTTCCACAACCCCGACAGACTGGAGGAGAACATCGAGCGGTGCGAGCTTGATCTTGCAGAACTGGCGCAGGAGATCCGCGAACCCGGTTCCCGACTCGACAGCGAAGCGTGGCGCCATGCCGAAGGCCTGCGGAAACAGATCACGGAGACCCGCGCGGCATTGAGGGCGCTCGCGGCCAGGTTGAAGGATTGAAGAGGGGCCCGAAGCTGTCGAATTCCAGGTGGGTGCCTGCGCGAATGCGAAGAATGCTGTTCCCACGGGACTCTCGCTGACGCACCTTGTTCTGCTCTCGAAGCAGATTCTGTCCCGTTCGCAGTCTTGTGCCTTGCTCTCCTCGGGGGCCACTCCGTCCCATAGGCTCCTGCCACACGAAGTCCATGTTGTGGCAGGCAGGCTCAGTGGTCTGACGGAAGGCAAGACCGGCGCCGGGCGAATGCCAAGAGGATCAGTGGCTGCTCTCCGGGTGGACGAAATGCGATGTCAAGCGATCCCGAAGCCCTAACGCAGGAACGCGTCGAAGAACGAGGCCATCGCTTCGAATGCTCCCATCGTGAACTCATGCTCACCCGGAGGTTGATGGATTCGCAATGCGTCGTCCGCCCCGAGCCGGGTATAGGCGGGCTCCACCTGTTCCCGGAACCGGTCCACACCCGCTCGTGGCATGCCGATATCCCCTGTCGGAGCCCACAGCATCAAGGGCTTGGGGGCCAGTGCCGAGGCGAAGTCGCCGTGATCGCCTCGGCGGAGCATGTCCGGCACCCACCAATATGTGCCGTGATAGGACAGTGTGCCGAGGCGGATGAACGAATCCAGCGAGCCCACGCCCCCGCATATCGGAGCGGCGGCCGCGACGCGCTTGTCCAGCAGCCATGTGTAGAACGAGGTGATTCCTCCGAAGGACATCCCCGTGACGCCGATCCGGCCCACATCGTTCCGGCTCGTCAGGTACGTCAGTCCCTGGCGGATTTCGTGGAGGATCTCTCCCATGGCCGTACGGCCCTGGACGAGCAAGGTGTTGGCCTGCACGTTGATCGGCGGCTCTCGACCGGCGAGACCACGTTGTGTGATGGCCAGGGCAATGAACCCGCGTCGCGCAAGCTCGCGAGCCCACCCCAGCATCCTGATATGAGTCGAGTCGCGACCTGCGCGAGTCCACGGTCCCGGGCCGAACTCGTGCGTTGTCATCGATTCCCGGCTGCCACTGGAGCCGTGCAGACAGACGATCGCGGGGATCTGTCCCGCGGGTTCAACGGGACGAATCACGAAGGCCGGGACGGTTTCGTCGTCACTCGATCTCCAAGAGAGATCCTCAATCTCAACTTCTCCCTCGGTCAGCCGGCCGTGCGATGTCACCGACACCGTCGGTTCGCTGGCTGATGTCTTCAAGAGGTCCGCGAACGTCTGTCGGGCAAGCGCAGCGTAAGGATCTTGGGCAGATGCTGCCAGGGGAATGGACAACGCGACCAGTGCGGACCGGATCATAGCGATCGACCCGTTACCCGGAACTCCGGGCGGGCTCCTTCCTCCGGGTAGGGAGCGGCACCTCGGACCGTGCGTCCTCGATTATGCACCTGTGGCTCGCCTCGTGAGCCGCCTGTTGCATTCCACCGATGGGAAGCGTAGCTGATCATCGGGTGAGGTACTGGTAGTATCGACACCATGCAGTTGCGCCCTGTAATAGTAGTGCTCTTGCTGGTCGCCGTTTCCGTCCTTCCGGCAGCCAACGGTACTCGCATCCTGATCGTGGTGGGCCCGAGCGATCACCCGCCGGGATCGCATGAAGTCGCCGCAGGTGGGCGCCTCCTGCAGCATGCTCTCCATGGTATGCAGAACGTTGCTCCGGTCCGGGCAGAGATTGTCTACGATTGGCCACAGGACAAGGCGCTACGGGAGTCCACCTCGACGGTCGTGTTCATTGGCGACACATTCCCGCCGAACCGTTTCGAAGATCCGGGGAGCAACCTCGCCGACCTCGCGGAGATGATGCAACGCGGGTGCGGAATCGTGTGTCTGCATTACGCAACGGGGCTGCTCGGCGAGGACGTCAAGCCCGACGGGGATCATCCTCTTCTGCGCTGGATGGGCGGGTACTTCGCCAATCGCTCGTGTCCTCACCACCGATCGTTCGCACGGGTCTACGAAGCGGCCCGCATCGAGCCCGCAACTCCCGGTCATCCCGTCTCGCGTGGCTGGGAGGCGTTCACGATCCACGATGAACCATACACCAACAACTACTTCGGGGGGCTCGGAAACCGGCTCGCTCCAAACGTGACCGCCTTGGCGACATCCATGCTTCCTCCCGATGCTCCGAAAAGGCAGACTGTTGCCTGGGGCATCGAGAGGACGGATGGCGGGCGTGGCTTCGGTATTGTCATGCCGCACTTCTACCGAAACTGGGCCAACGACGCGCTGCGCCGGTTCATCCTGAACGGCATCCTGTGGACGGCGTGGAGACCGACAAGCCCGATCTGAATGCCTTCGGCCCGGAATCTGTGGAGTTTCTCCCCCGAAGGAAATAAGGAGGAGTGACCCCGGTCTTGCCCCTTCCACTCGTCTGTCGTTTCCTGTCTGTCACGGTTGCATACAGGGGTGAGGTGGCCGGTCATGGATCGGCAGTGGAGTAGCAAGGTGAAGGGATTGTCGAGAGTACGTGCGAACATGCTGCCGGGCTTCGGCCTGCCCGCGGAGGAACCCGACATGGACGATGTAGCGTGGGCGTTGCGTCCGTCGCGCCCGGAGACCGACGGTATGCCGGGAGTCCGGATGGGCGGGCCTTCACTGCGGCATCAGGTATCAAACGAGAAATGCGGTAACGTCATGTCGTTGCTGGGCAGGCAGTTCGGCGATCATGTGCTCTGTGTCCGCGCCAGCGACCACGGTAGACCTTGGTCATGCAGGCCATGGAACCTCTCCGACGCCGGACGTCGTGTTCCCGTCGTGATCGGATGAAGAGATCTCATTCCGGTCGAGGGCCGAATGGACGCAATCGCAGGCCGGGTCTCCGACCCCGACCGAGCGGATGGATCCGACAGCCACCGCCAGTCCGACTAGACTAGGGCCTGTTAACTCTAATGGGCAGGATCGTGGTATCCTTGGTGAATGGAACTCACCCCGGCTCAATACGAACGGATCGCACCGCTTCTACCGGTGCAGTGCGGGAACGTCAGCCTGTCCAATCTCCAGGTGCTCAACGCCATCCTGCATGTCGCCGAGCATGGTTGCAAGTGGCGCGGGTTGCCGGCACATTTCGGCAACTGGCACACCATCTACACCCGGATGAACCGCTGGTCGAAGAGTGGCGTGCTCGACCGGGTCTTCGAGCACCTGCAACGCGAGCAGATCGTGCGCGTCCAGCTGGAGGCTCTCTCGCTCGACAGTACCAGCATCAAGGTCCATCCCGACGGGACGGGAGCGTCAAGAAAAACGGTCCCCAGGCCATCGGCAAGTCCCGTGGTGGCTGGACCACCAAGCTGCATATGGTTGCCGCAGATGCTCGTACGGCAGTCGCCTTCTCGCTCTCGCCCGGACAGGCCCACGACGGACCGGAAGGCCGCAAGTTGCTGAAGCAAATGGAGCGGCCGGACACTCCTCGGGCGCTCATCATGGATCGTGCGTACGAAGGTGACAAGACACGGGAACAGGCCGTGGCGCTGGGGTATGAGCCCGTCGTGCCGCCCAAGCGCAACCGCGTCGATCCCTGGGAGTATGACCGTGAGCTCTACAAGCGCCGGAACGAAGTCGAGCGGTTGTTTCGTCGCTTGAAAGGATTCCGTCGCGTCTCCTCGCGATTTGAGAAACTCGACGTGATCTTCCTCGGATTCATCGTCTTCGCACTCATCATTGATGCGTTGCGATAGTGTTAACAGGCACTAACCAGAAGCAGGTCGATCTCCCCACATGCAAATCGTTTCCAAAGACAATGACATATACGACGCCGTGGTCGTCGGCTCCGGCGCTACTGGAGGCTGGGTCGCCAAGACACTGGCCGAGGCGGGCATGCGCATCGCGCTGCTGGAGGCGGGGCACCGGACTACCGCGGCCGAATTCACGGAACACCTGCAACCCTATGACTTGAAATATCGCGGGAACTCACCGGAAATCCGCCGCAATCGGCCCATCCAGAGCATGAAGTACGCCTGTCGGGAGTCGAACTTCCGGTGGTTCGTGGACGATATCCGTAATCCGTACACCTATCCGGAGGACAAGCCTTTCCAGTGGACCCGTGGGCGCCAGCTGGGTGGGCGCTCCCTGACATGGGCGCGGCAGAGCTACAGGCTCTCGAAGCTTGACTTCTCCGCTGCCAGTCACGACGGCTACGGCGACGACTGGCCAGTGACCTATGACGAGATGGTTCCTCATTATGAGACGGTCGAACGCTACGTCGGCATCAGCGGAGAACCTCTCGGACTGATGCAGTTGCCGGACAGTATCATGCAGCCGCCAATGGGAATGACGTGCGGAGAGAAGTACTTCCAGAGAGAAGTCAACGCTCGCTTCGACCGCCACGTGACCATCGGGCGGACCGCAATTCTCACAAGGCCCCTCAACGGGCGCCAGCCCTGCCACTACTGCGGCCCATGTGAGCACGGTTGCATCACGCACTCCTATTTTTCCAGCGTCTGGACGACAGTCGCCGACGCCGAGAGGTCCGGCAACTGCGAGGTGCTGACCGATGCCGTCGTGTCGCACGTCACGGCCGACAAGGACACTGGTCTGGCCAATGGCGTTGCCTACTATGACCGGCTGACCCGTGCTCCCCGGGAGGTGCGTGCCAAGGTGGTAGTCCTTTCCGCTTCGACACTGGAGTCCACCCGCATCCTGCTCAATTCCGGCCAGGGATTCTGCAACTCGTCCGGCGCGCTGGGGCACTACGTCATGGATCACATGTTCGGGGGCGTCTCCGGTGTGCTGCCGGTCCGGGAGGACGAGATGTGGTTTGGTCCTCCGCAACGACCCAATGGGCTCTACCTGCCCCGGTACCTGAATGTAGACCGTCCTCACACCGAGGGCATGATCCGGGGGTTCGGAGCGCAGATGAGGAACGGCTCCTCGTACGGAGCCCCCTCCGCGATCTCCCGCATTCCTGGGTTCGGAGCGGACTTCAAGCGGGCGGCAACGGAGTCCCGGGACTGGTGTCGATTCGGCATCGGAACCTCCAGCGAGTGTCTTGCGAGGTACGAGAACCATGTCGAACTGGACCCTCATGTCAAGGATGCGTGGGGCATTCCTGCGGTCCGCATGAACGTTACCTGGAGCGAGAACGAGATGCGCCTGTTCCGTCACTCGGCCGATGCTGGCGAGGAGATGCTCCGTGCCATTGGTGCCGAGGACATCCGCAAGATCTCCACACCGCGCTGGCCGGGTGGTGCCACACACGAGGTTGGCTCGGCGCGCATGGGCAATGATCCGCGAACGTCCGTGCTCAACCGGTGGAACCAGACGCATGACATCAAGAACCTCTTCGTTACTGACGGTGCGGCGTTCGTTTCGATCGGCTGCGTGAATCCGACCCTGACGATGATGGCCCTGGCTCGGCGTGCCTCCGAGTACCTCGTGGATGCGGCCAAACGCGGTGAACTCGGATGATCGCAGATCGACCTCGGTCTGCACGGGGAGAGGGGAGGGCGCGAAGGGGCGAATTCCGCGTCGACGTGTTTCTCGGGTGATCGCTTCCGAAACGCTCCTGTCCGGAGTTTTCTCGGATGGCATTGGTCGTCTGGCATCTGGGTCAGCTGCCCGGGTATTCCCTCATGGAGAATCAGTTCAATGAGGTCTTCGGACTCCTGGATGAACGACATGGGAACCTCTGGTCCGCCTCGGGAGATGACCGGAAGTCCATGGTTCCGCCTGACGCGAAACCGACAAGAACGGTCCCGGTCCTGCACGACGGATCGGGGTGGCCGTTTGCCCCGAACGCTGCCACAGTTCCGGAATCGAATGGGGATTATATACTTGATTGCCCAAATTTCCGGTAGAATGCCCGCCCCTTGGCAAGGTTGCGCTCGGGCCGGAGCCTAAGGCGCCTTGCGCTTCTTGTTCTCCGGCCTTGGTTTCGCACCACCGCTCATCAGGACTTGCGCCAACTGCTCCGGCGTGATGTTCGGGATGCGTAAGTCCCTGTCTTTGTCCACGATCGAATCGTCAGCTTCCCGCAGCCACTCGGTTGTGTTCGACACGCCAACCTGCGGTGCGGCCACGACCTGCAACTTGACGACAGCGGCGGATGTCATGCCCGTGCACCCGCAGGAAGTCCGCTCGGCTGCTTCAGATCGGCGTAGGTGAGTCGCTTGCCCTCGAATCCTCGCACCACTGCGCCCATCTGTGTGAGCGTGTCCGCCTCGCGGAGGTTGTGCCGGCCCGCGAACTCCTGCACGTAACGATCCAGATGCTTCGGGCTCATCTTGTGGTAGATGCCCTTGTGGGCACGCTTCAGCATCGACCACAGGGACTCGATGCCGTTGGTGTGGGCAGCGCCCTGCACATACTCGGAGAGCGAGTGCCTGACGGTCTCGTGGTCGAACGGGAGTCCTGCGTAGGTGGAGGCGTCATCCGTGTAGACCGTGGCTCCCGGAGCCGTGTGTGCGGTCACGAAGCCCTGGAGCGTGGCGGCATCCGTGCGCTCGACCACCTGCGCCCGGACCTGCTTCGTGGTGCGATCCTTCACGCCGGCAACGGCAACCTTGCCGACCGCACCGCGGCCTGCGCCGGCGTCGGCCAGTGTCTTGCGTTGTGCGTTTGACATGTTGGCGCGCTTCCCGCCCATGTAGGTCTCGTCGGCTTCCACCGGTCCGGAGAAGGGCCCGCCACTCTCGTCGGCCTGCTCCTCGAAGGTCTTGCGGATGCGATGTGCAAGGAACCAGGCCGTCTTCTGCGTCACCTTGAGGTCGCGGTGCAGCTTCATGCTGCTCTGACCCTTCAGCGAGGTGGTGAGCAGGTAGATCGCGATGACCCATATCCGGTAGCCGAGAGGCGAGTTCTGCATCGGCGTGGCGGACCGGACACTGAACCGCTTGCGGCAATCGCGCTCGGCGCACCGCCACGGCATCGACTTGTGGCGGTTGTGGCGGACGTTGAACGAGCCGCAGTTCGCGCACCACGGCTCGCCGCCCCATCGCTGCTCTTCGAGCCATTCCTGCGCCACCTGGTCATTCGGAAACATCTGGAACAACTCGACCAGGCGGATGCCTTCGCGGTGGGCTTTGCCGGAGACCTTCTTCGCCATCTCGATGTCCTCAGTCAGGATTCGGATGAGATCATATCACGATTTGGGCAATCAAGTATATAATCCCCGATCGAATCCCGCCGTAGTGCGTCCTGGGTCGGCGGATCGGAACGTTGCATACCATCGGCCTCTGCCGCAGGATTTCGCTGCAGTCTGCCCGACCGCTCGACCAGCATCCACTGTGCCCGGCATCCGCAGAGGTGCCGCATCCCGGGCATTGACTGCCGATCGACAACAGGCGTGCATTGGGCACATGCCATAGAATCAAGGCTGGCTAACGGACCAGACATGATCATCTCAACCGGCAAGCGGCGACTGCCGATCGGTGTTCAGACATTCCGGGAAGTCCGTGAGGAATGCGGCTATTACGTAGACAAGACCGAGTTCGCCCTGCAGTTGATCAAGGATGGCAAGTACTACTTCCTGTCTCGGCCGCGCAGGTTCGGCAAGAGCTTGTTCCTGGATACGTTGAAGGAACTATTCGAAGGCAGTCGCGAACTGTTCGAGGGACTGGCAATCGAATCGCACTGGGACTGGTCCCAGCCCAGCCCGGTCGTCTCTCTGTCATTCGGCCGGGGCAATTTCCGGGAGCCGACAAGACTGCACCGCACGCTGCTTTCCCAACTGCGGTCCCATGAGCGGCGGTTCGGCGGCGGTCCCGAGTCACCGGATCCTTCGGATCGACTCGCGGAACTCCTGGAGACCCTCCACGAGCGGACGGGGCGCCGCGTGGTCGTGCTGGTGGACGAGTACGACAAGCCGATTCTGGACGTACTCCAGGACCCCGACATCGCGCGCGCCAACCGCGATGGCCTGCGCGGCGTGTACGCAGTGATCAAGGACTGCGACAAGCACATCCGCTTCTGCTTGCTCACGGGAGTGAGCAAGTTCTCGAAAGTGAGCCTGTTCTCGGGCCTGAACAATCTCAGGGACATCACTCTCGAGCCCCGTTATTCCTCCATCTGCGGGTACACCGAGCATGACTTGGATACGGTGTTCGGCGACAGGCTGGGGGGGATCGCCCGGGAGCAAGTCCGGGAGTGGTACAACGGCTACAGTTGGGGCGGCCCAGAGCGCGTCTACAATCCCTTCGATGTGCTCCTGCTGCTGGAGGAGCGGGAATTCAGGAACTGGTGGTACGAGACCGGTTCGCCGACCTTCCTGATCGACCTGTTGCTGGACAATGGCCTCGCATGGAGCGAGATTGACGGCATGTGGGCGTCCGCAGATCTGCTCTCGCGGTTCGATGTCGGAAACATTGCTCCCGAGGCACTGCTGTTCCAGACGGGCTACCTGACGATTCTGGAAACACTGGGAGCCGGCAGCAGGCGGCGCTACCGGTTGGGGTATCCGAACCGGGAAGTCCGTGAGAGTCTGAACGCGGCGCTGCGAGACAGTGTCCTGGGAGCCAGTGCAAAGCGTGAGCAGCAGGCACGCCGGTTGGGCGAAGCGCTGGAGTCGGGGGATCTGGCCGGGGTGGAGGAGCAGCTGCGGACGCTGCTGGCAGGGATACCGCATCAGTGGCACGGCAGGAATCCGATGGGGTCCTACGAGGGCTGGTACGCGAGCGTGCTGTACGCGCACTTCACGGCGCTGGGAGCGGACGTGCGGGCGGAGGAGAGCGGGAGTCGTGGTCGAACGGACATGGTGGTGAGGCTGAACCGGCGGGTGTGGGTGTTCGAGTTCAAGATGCGGGAACGGGCGGAGCCGGGGGCGGCGTTACGGCAATTGCAGGAGCGCGGGTACGCCGACCGCTATCGCGGGTTGGGGGAACCGATTCATCTGGTGGGTGTGGAGTTCAGCGCCGAGACCCGCAACGTGATGCAGTTCGAGAGTCAGGTTGTCTGACCCGATGAGGTTCTGGCAGGCAGTAGTGTCTGGTCTCACCTCGGAATGCAGGAGGACTGCCGGACTCGCGATCAGGAACCAGTGGGTCGTATGTCAGCCGGTCAATGCGGCATGATCTGCGTTGATGCCGGCGAGGCCGATTCGGAATTGTGTTGATGGGTGGCATAGAATCAGGATCGGTGTCGGCTCGGGCATGATCTCTCCTTCCGCCAAGCGACGACTGCCAATCGGTATTCAGACATTCCGGGAAGTCCGCGAGAAATACGGCTATTACGTGGACAAGACCGGTCTCGCCCTGCAGTTGATTGAGAATGGCAAGTACTACTTCCTGTCGCGGCCGCGCCGGTTCGGCAAGAGCCTGTTCGTCAGCACACTCCGAGCCCTGTTTGAAGGCGAGCGGGACCTGTTCGAAGGCTTGGCGGCTGAACCGCACTGGGACTGGTCCCGGCCGTACCCGGTTGTGCACTTGGATCTCAGCGGAGGGGACTACCGCGTGCCGGGAGGCCTGCAGGACACGGTCGGCACCCAACTCAGGTCGTACGAGCGTCGTACGGGAGTCCGTCTCGAATCGGTCCAGCAAGCCAATCGTTTTGCGGAACTGCTGGAAGGTGTTCACCGGCAAAGCGGCCGTCGCGTCGTCGTGCTGGTGGACGAGTACGACAAGCCGATTCTGGATGTGCTTGGAAGACCCGAGATGGCGCGCGCCAACCGGGATGATCTGCGTAGCCTGTACGGGGTTATCAAGCGATGTGACGAGCATGTCGGCTTCTGCTTGCTCACGGGAGTGAGCAAGTTCTCGAAAGTGAGCCTGTTCTCGGGTCTGAACAATCTCGAGGACATCACTCTCGATCCCTGCTATTCGTCCCTCTGCGGTTACACCGAAAGGGACCTCGACACGGTGTTCGCGGACCAGCTCGCGGGCCTCGATCGGGAGCAGATTCGCGCCTGGTACAACGGCTACAGTTGGGGCGGCGAGGAGCGGGTCTACAACCCTTTCGACGTGCTGCAGTTGCTGAAGGGACGACGTTTCAAGAACTGGTGGTTCGAGACCGGCTCGCCGACCTTCCTGATCGATCTGCTCCTGGACAAGGGAGTGGTCTGGCACGAGATCGACGGCATGGTGACTTCCGAAGACCTGCTCTCGACGTTCGATGTGGAGCACATTGCGCCCGAGGCGCTGCTGTTCCAGACCGGCTACCTGACGGTGTTGGAGAGCGAGGAAGTTGACGACGAGGTCCAGTACCGCCTGGGCTATCCGAACCGGGAGGTGCGCCAAAGCCTGAACCGGGCACTGCTGGGCAGCCTGCCCGTGAAAGGGCCGCAGTGGGGAGCCCGGCGCAAGCGTCTGCGGGACGTGCTGGCGACCGGCGATCTGAGCGGCTTGCAGGAGCAGTTGCGGGCCCTGCTGGCAGGGATACCGCACCAGTGGCACGGCCAGAATCCGATGGGGGACTACGAGGGCTGGTACGCGAGCGTGCTGTACGCCCACTTCGCAGCACTGGGAGTGGAGGTGCGGGCCGAGGAGAGCGGCAGCCGCGGACGGACGGACTTGGTGGTGCAAGGGTATTCGCGGATATGGCTGTTCGAGTTCAAGATGCGGGAGCGCGCCGGACCGGGATCGGCGTTGCAGCAGTTGAAAGAGCGCGGGTACGCCGACCGCTATCGCGGATTGGGGGAACCGATCCACTTGGTGGGTGTGGAGTTCAGCGCCGAGACCCGCAACGTGATGCAGTTCGAGAGTCAGACTGTCTGACCGGAAGGGTCTCCACGACATTCTCGTTGGATGGCAGGGCCCTGCCCGGACTGCCGACCAGGGACTTGTCATCTGTGCGACCGTCAACTGCCGTGGGCACGCCTTGCCTTGATCGCAGGTGGCAAGGGAGGCTCCCCGCTGACTGTCGTGTCAGGTCGAGCGTTTCTCTCGCGGTGACAGGACCTGCATGCTGAAGATGTAGCCGAACCCGGGTTACATCGACACATCGCATAGAATCTAGATCAGGCGTCGATTCCAACATGACTCTTCCTACCGGCAATCGGCGGCTTCCGATCGGCGTCCGGACATTCCGGGAACTGCGGGAGGAATGTGGCTACTACGTCGACAAGACCGGTCTGGTCCGGGAACTGGTCGAGGACGGCCGCTACTACTCTTTTTCGCGGCCACGCCGGTTCGGCAAGAGCGTGCTCGTCAGCACGCTGAAGTCGCTGTTCCAGTGCGAGCGGGACCTGTTCGAGGGACTGGCAATCGAACCGCACTGGGACTGGACCCGGCCTCGACCGGTCGTGCACCTGGATCTTGGTGGGGGGAGCTTCGATGTGGCCGGGGGTTTGCAACGGGAACTGACGAGCCGCCTGGCGGCCATGGAAGAGGATGTCGGTATTGAACCGAAGTTCAGCGGTATCGCTGAGCGACTCGGGTCCCTGATCAGCCACCTGCACTGCGAGACCGGACAGGAGGTCGTCGTTCTGGTGGACGACTTTGACAAGCCGATTCTGGATGTGCTGCATCTGCCGGAGATGGCCAAGGCGAATGCGCGCGAACTCCGCGGGTTCTATTCGGTGATCAAGGCCTGTGATGAGGATCTCGAGTTCTGCTGGTTGACGGGGGTGAGCAGGTTCTCCACCGGGACTCTGTTCGGAGGGTTGAACAATCTCGAGGACATCACCCTTTCCCCGGACTATTCCTCGATCTGCGGTTACACCGAGAGCGACCTCGCCACGGTGTTCGCGGACAGGCTGGAGGGGCTCGACCGGGAGCGCATCCGAGAGTGGTACAGCGGCTACGGCTGGGATGGCGAGGAACGGGTCTACAACCCCATTGATGTGCTGATGTTGCTGGAGGAGCGCGAGTACTCGCCGTGGTGGTACGAGACCGGCTCGCCGCGGTTCCTGATCGACCGGCTGATCGAGAACGGCATCCCGTGGCATGGCTTCGACGGGATACGAACGTCTCACTCTCTCCTGTCGTGGTTCGAAGTCGAGAACATAGCGCCGGAGTCGTTGCTGTACCAGACGGGGTATCTGACGGTGCTGGGAAGCGAGGAGGTTTACGGCAGGCTCAGCTACCGGGTGGGGTATCCGAACCGGGAAGTTCGCGAGTGCCTGAACGCGGAGTTGCTGGACAGAGTGCTGGGGCGCGGAGCGGAGCGAGAGCGTCGGGCCGGTCCGCTGCGCGAAGCGCTCGTGGCCGGCGACTCGGTCGGTCTAGAGGAGGAATTGAGGTCGCTCTTGGCGGAGATTCCGCCACCGTGGTACGGGAAGAACCCCATGGCGTCGTCAGAGAGCTGGTACGCGAGCGTACTGTACTCGCAATTGGTGATGCTGGGAGTGGATGTGCGGGCAGGGGAAAGCGGGGGTTTGGGGCGGATGAATCTGGTCGTGAGTGTGAATGAACGGACATGGGTGTTCGAGTTCAAGATGCAGGAGGATGGGGGGCCGGAGACGGCGTTACAGCAGTTGAAGGAGCGGGAATACGCCGATTGCTACCGAGGACTTGGGCAACCGATCCACTTGGTCGGGGTGGACCTGAGCGCTGAGACTCCCAATGTTGTTCGTTTCGAGAGTGAGACGGTCAGGCCGGAAGGCGTTCCGGACGGCAATGGTGGATTGTAACTTGCACGATCCGCCGTCCATGTGGGCTCTTGGTGCGGTGTGGCGGCAGGAGTTGCGGGTTGACGATGGCACTCAACCCTGAGCGGGGTTGAGGTGAACGGCATAAAATCAGAGTCGGGTGCTGGAGCGCGTATGTCCTCCCCTGCGGACAAGCGGCGACTGCCGATCGGTGTTCAGACGTTCCGGGAAGTCCGGGAGGAATGCGGCTATTACGTGGACAAGACCGAGTTTGCCCGGCAGTTGATCAAGGATGGCAAGTACTACTTCCTGTCGCGGCCGCGACGGTTCGGCAAGAGCCTGTTCGTAAGCACACTCAGAGCCCTGTTCGAATGCAAGCGGGAACTGTTCGAAGGCTTGGCGGTCGAACCGCACTGGGACTGGTCCCAGCCCAGCCCGGTCGTCTCTCTGTCATTCGGACGGGGCAATTTCCGCGAGCCGACAAGACTGCACCGCACGCTGCTTTCCCAACTGCGGTCCCATGAACGGCGAGTTGGTGCGGGATCCGAGTCGCCGGATCCTTCGGATCGACTTGCGGAACTGCTGGAGACACTGCACGAACGGACAGGGCGCCGCGTGGTCGTGCTGGTGGACGAGTACGACAAGCCGATTCTGGATGTACTCCGGGACCCCGACATCGCGCGCGCCAACCGCGATGACTTGCGCGGCGTGTACGCGGTGATCAAGGACTGCGACGAGCACATCCGCTTCTGTTTTCTCACGGGAGTGAGCAAGTTCTCGAAGGTGAGCCTGTTCTCGGGGTTGAACAATCTCGAGGACATCACCCTCGACCCCCACTATTCCTCCCTCTGCGGTTACACCGAAAGGGACCTCGACACGGTGTTCGCGGACCAGCTCGCGGGCCTCGATCGGGAGCAGATTCGCGCCTGGTACAACGGCTACAGTTGGGGCGGTGAGGAGCGGGTCTACAACCCTTTCGACGTGCTGCAGTTGCTGAAGGGACGACGTTTCAAGAACTGGTGGTTCGAGACCGGCTCGCCGACCTTCCTGATCGATCTGCTCCTGGACGAGGGTGTGGTCTGGCACGAGATCGACGGCATGGTGACTTCCGAAGACCTGCTCTCGACGTTCGATGTGGAGCACATCGCTCCCGAGGCGCTGCTGTTCCAGACCGGCTACCTGACGGTGTTGGAGAGCGAGGAAGTTGACGACGAGGTCCAGTACCGCCTGGGCTATCCGAACCGGGAGGTGCGCCAAAGCCTGAACCGGGCACTGCTGGGCAGCCTGCCCGTGAAAGGGCCGCAGCGGGGAGCCCGGCGCAAGCGTCTGCGGGACGTGCTGGCGACCGGCGATCTGAGCGGCTTGCAGGAGCAGTTGCGGGCCCTGCTGGCAGGGATACCGCACCAGTGGCACGGCCAGAATCCGATGGGGGACTACGAGGGCTGGTACGCGAGCGTGCTGTACGCCCACTTTGCAGCACTGGGGGTGGAGGTGCGGGCCGAGGAGAGTGGCAGCCGCGGGCGGACGGACCTGGTGGTGCAAGGGTATTCGCGGATATGGCTGTTCGAGTTCAAGATGCGGGAGCGCGCCGGACCGGGATCGGCGTTGCAGCAGTTGAAAGAGCGAGGGTACGCCGACCGCTATCGCGGGTTGGGTCGACCGATTCACCTGGTTGGCGTGGAATTCAGCGCAGAGACCCGCAATGTCCTTCATTACGAGAGTCAGACCGTCCGACCCGATGAGGTCCTGGCAGGCGGTCCGGACTTGCGATGAGGAACCGGTGGACCGCGCGGCCGCATGCGGATGCGGCATGATCCGCGTTGATCACGGATGGTACGAGACTATCACCCATGGAGATCATGTGTTGGCGTGACAGGAGGAGTTGGAGTAAGGGGCTGACGGTGGAGCCGAATCGGAGTTGTGTTGATGCAGGGCATAGAATCAGGATCGGGTGTTGGCTCGGGCATGATCTCTCCTTCCGCCAAACGACGACTGCCGATCGGTATTCAGACATTCCGGGAAGTCCGCGAGAAATGCGGATATTACGTGGACAAGACCGGTCTCGCCCTGCAGTTGATCGAGGATGGCAAGTACTATTTCCTGTCGCGGCCGCGCCGGTTCGGCAAGAGCCTGTTCGTAAGCACGCTCAGAGCCCTGTTCGAATGTGAGCGGGACCTGTTCGAAGGTTTGGCGGTCGAACCGCACTGGGACTGGTCCCGGCCTTGCCCGGTCGTGCACTTGGATTTCAGTGGAGGGGACTACCACGTGCCGGGAGGTCTGCGAGAGGGTCTGGCCAGTCGACTGGAGGAGATTGAAGAAGATACCGGAATTGAGCCAAGACACGAAGGAATGAGCGAGCGATTCGCGTTTCTGCTCCGCCAACTCCGCAAGCGGACTGGCCAGCGCATCGTCGTGCTGGTGGACGAGTACGACAAGCCGATTCTGGATGCACTCGGAAGACCCGAGATGGCGCGCGCCAACCGGGACGATCTGCGCGGCCTGTACGGGGTTATCAAGCGATGTGACGAGCATGTCGGCTTCTGCTTGCTCACGGGAGTGAGCAAGTTCTCGAAGGTGAGCCTGTTCTCGGGCCTGAACAATCTCAGGGACATCACACTCGACCCCCGTTATTCCTCAATTTGCGGGTACACCGAGCATGACTTGGATGTGGTGTTCGGCGACAGGCTGGACGGGCTCGACCGGGAACAAGTCCGGGAGTGGTACAACGGCTACAGTTGGGGTGGCGTAGAGCGCGTCTACAATCCCTTCGATGTGCTCCTGCTGCTGGAGGAGCGGGAATTCAAGAACTGGTGGTACGAGACCGGTTCGCCGACGTTCCTGATCGATCTGTTGCTGGACAAGGGCCTCGCATGGACCGAGATTGACGGCATGTGGGCGACAGAAGACCTTCTTGCGCGGTTTGATGTCGGGAGCGTTGCACCCGAGGCACTGCTGTTCCAGACGGGCTATCTGACGATTCTGGAGACACTGAGTAGCGGCAGCAGGCGGCGCTACCGGTTGGGGTATCCGAACCGGGAAGTCCGTGAGAGTCTGAACGCGGCGCTGCGAGACAGTGTCCTGGAAGCCAGTGCAGAGCGGGTGCAGCAGGCAGATCGGTTGGGCGAGGCGCTGGAGTCGGGGGACCTGGCCGGGGTGGAGGAGCAGATGCGGACGCTGCTGGCGGGGATTCCGCATCAGTGGCACGGCAGGAATCCGATGGGGTCCTACGAGGGCTGGTACGCGAGCGTGCTGTACGCGCACTTCACGGCGCTGGGAGCGGACGTGCGGGCGGAAGAGAGCGGGAGTCGTGGTCGAACGGACTTGGTGGTGAGGCTGAACCGGAGGGTGTGGGTGTTCGAGTTCAAGATCCGGGAACGGGCGGAGCCGGGAGCGGCGTTACGGCAATTGCAGGAGGGCGGGTACGCCGACCGCTATCGCGGATTGGGGGAACCGATCCACTTGGTGGGGGTGGAGTTCAGCGCCGAGACCCGCAACGTGATGCAGTTCGAGACTCAGACTGTCTGACCCGAAGGGGCCACACTACATTCTCGTTGGATGGCAGGGCCCTTCCCGGACTGCCGACCAGGGACTTGTCATCCGTGCGACCGTCAACTGCCGTGGGCACGCCTTGCCTTGCTCGCAGGTGGCAAGGGAGGCTCCCCGCGGACTGTCGTGTCGGGCCGAACGTTTCTCTCGCGGTGACAGGACCTGCATGCTGAAGATGTAGCCGAACCGGGGTTACATCGACACATGGCATAGAATCTAGATCAGGCGTCGATTCGGACATGACTCTTCCTACTGGCAATCGGCGACTGCCGATCGGCGTCCGGACATTCCGGGAACTGCGGGAAGAATGTGGCTACTACGTCGACAAGACCGGTCTCGTGCGGGAACTGGTCGAGGAAGGCAGCTATTACTCTTTTTCGCGGCCACGCCGGTTCGGCAAGAGCGTGCTGGTCAGCACGCTGAAGTCGCTGTTCCAGTGCGAACAGGACTTGTTCGAGGGACTGGCAATCGAACCGCACTGGGACTGGACCCGGCCTCGACCGGTCGTGCACCTGGATCTTGGTGGAGGGAACTTCGATGTGGCCGGGGGTTTGCAACGGGAACTGACGAGCCGACTGGCGGCCATGGAAGAGGATGTCGGCATCGAGCCGGAGTTCAGCGGTATCGCTGAGCGACTCGGGTTCCTGATCAGCCATCTGCACTGCGAGACCGGACAGGAGGTGGTCATTCTGGTGGACGACTTCGACAAGCCGATTCTGGATGTGCTGCATCTGCCGGAGGTGGCCAAGGCGAACGAACGCGACCTCCGTGGGTTCTATGCGGTGATCAAGGCCTGCGCTGAGCATGTCCGGTTCTGCTGGCTGACAGGCGTGAGCAGGTTCTCCACAGGGACTCTGTTCGGAGGGTTGAACAATCTCGAGGACATCACCCTTTCTCCCAGATGTTCCGCGATCTGCGGTTACACCGAGAGCGACCTCGAGACGGTGTTTGCGGACAGGCTGGAGGGGCTGGACCGGGAGCGCATCCGAGAGTGGTACAGGGGCTACGGCTGGGATGGCGAGGAACGGGTCTACAACCCCATTGATGTGCTGATGCTGCTGGAGGAGCGCGAGTACTCGCGGTGGTGGTACGAGACCGGCTCGCCGCAGTTCCAGATCGACCGGCTGATCGAGAAGGGCATCCCGTGGCATGGCTTCGACGGGATACGAGCGTCCCACTCTCTCCTGTCGTGGTTCGAAGTCGAGAACATAGCGCCGGAGGCGTTGCTGTACCAGACGGGGTATCTGACGGTGTTGGGGAGCGAGGATGTCCGCGGCAGGGTCAGGTACCGGGTGGGGTATCCGAACCGGGAAGTTCGCGAGTGCCTGAACGCGGAGTTGATCGACAGAGTGCTGGGGCGCGGTGCGGAACGAGAGCGTCGGGCCGGTCCGCTGAGCGAAGCGCTTGCGGGCGGCGACCTGGTCGGTCTGGAGGAGGAGTTGAGGTCGCTGTTGGCGGAGATTCCGCCGCCGTGGTACGGGAAGCATCCGATGGCCTCATCAGAGGACTGGTATACAAGCGTGCTGTACTCGCAATTGTTGACGCTTGGAGTGGAAGTGCGGGCAGAGGAAAGAGGGGGCTTGGGCCGGATGAATCTGGTCGTGACGGTCAATGAACGGGTGTGGGTGTTCGAGTTCAAGATGCAGGAGGATGCGGAGCCGGGGACGGCGTTACAGCAGTTGAAGGAGCGGGGACACGCCGATCGCTATCGCGGACAGGGGCAACCGATCCACTTGGTCGGGGTGGACCTGAGTGCTGAGACTCCTGTCGTTGTTCGTCTTGAGAGTGAGACCGTCGAGGCACAAGGCGTTCCGGACGGCAATGGTGGATCGTAACTTGCACGATCCGCTGTCCATGTGGGCTCTCGGGACGGTGTGGCGGCAGGAGTTGCGGGCTGACGATGGCACCCAACCCTGAGTAGGGTTGCAGTGAACGGCATAGAATCAGAGTCGGGTGCTGGAGCGCGTATGTCCTCCTCTGCAGACAAGCGGCGACTGCCAATCGGTATTCAGACATTCCGGGAAGTCCGCGAGAAATGCGGGTATTACGTGGACAAGACCGGTCTCGCCCTGCAGTTGATCGAGAATGGCAAGTACTACTTCCTGTCACGGCCGCGACGGTTCGGCAAGAGCCTGTTCGTGAGCACGCTCCGAGCCCTGTTCGAATGCGAGCGGGACCTGTTCGAAGGTTTGGCGGTCGAACCGCACTGGGACTGGTCCCGGCCTTGCCCGGTCGTGCACTTGGATTTCAGTGGAGGGGACTACCACGTGCCGGGAGGTCTGCGAGAGGGTCTGGCCAGTCGACTGGAGGAGATTGAAGAAGATACCGGAATTGAGCCAAGACACGAAGGAATGAGCGAGCGATTCGCGTTTCTGCTCCGCCAACTCCGCAAGCGGACTGGCCAGCGCATCGTCGTGCTGGTGGACGAGTACGACAAGCCGATTCTGGATGTACTCGAAAGACCCGAGATGGCGCGCGCCAACCGGGATGAGCTGCGTAGCCTGTACGGGGTTATCAAGCGATGTGACGAGCATGTCGGCTTCTGTTTCCTCACGGGCGTGAGCAAGTTCTCGAAGGTGAGCCTGTTCTCGGGGTTGAACAATCTCGAGGACATCACCCTCGAGCCCCACTATTCCTCCATTTGCGGTTACACCGAAAGGGACCTCGACACGGTGTTCGCGGACCAGCTCGCGGGCCTCGATCGGGAACGGATTCGCGCCTGGTACAACGGCTACAGTTGGGGTGGCGAGGAGCGGGTCTACAACCCTTTCGACGTGCTGCAGTTGCTGAAGGGACGGCGTTTCAAGAACTGGTGGTTCGAGACCGGCTCACCGACTTTCTTGGTCGACATGCTGATCGAGAAGGGCGTGGCCTGGCATCGGCTCGACGGCATGCTGGCGACAGAGGACCTGCTCTCGACGTTCGATGTGGAGCGCATTGCTCCCGAGGCGCTGCTGTTCCAGACCGGTTACCTGACAGTGTTGGAGAGCGAAGAAGTTGACGACGAGGCCCGGTACCGATTGGGCTACCCGAACCGGGAGGTGCGCCAAAGCCTGAACCGGGCACTGCTCGCCAGCCTGCCCGTCAACGGGCCGCAGCAGGGAGACCAGCGCCAGGGTCTGCGTGATGTGTTGGCGACGGGCGATCTGAGCGGCTTGCAGGAGCAGCTGCGGACGCTGCTGGCGGGGATACCGCATCAGTGGCACGGCAGGAATCCGATGGGGTCCTACGAGGGCTGGTACGCGAGCGTGCTGTACGCGCACTTCACGGCGTTGGGAGCGGACGTGCGGGCGGAGGAGAGCGGGAGCCGTGGTCGAACGGACATGGTGGTGAGGCTGAGCCGGCGGGTGTGGGTGTTCGAGTTCAAGATGCGGGAACGGGCGGAACCGGGGGCGGCGTTACAGCAACTGCAGGAGCGCGGGTACGCGGACCGCTATCGCGGATTGGGGGAACCGATCCACTTGGTGGGGGTGGAGTTCAGCGCCGAGACCCGCAATGTCCTGCATTTCGAGAGTCGGACAGTCCGGCCCGGAGGGCTGAGCGGAAACGTTTAGTGCCGTTTCTGTAGCGAGTTCCTTCTCGATCACCTTGTCTGGCTATCGGTCGGCCGAACCGGGAGTGGCAGTCAATCTGATTCAGCCCCTCACTGCGCTGGCGAGTCGCAGTCCATCTCTGCTTAACCCGGTATCAGGCCGAAGACCACCCGATGTTCCTCCTCTATGTTCGCGCTGGACCCGCTCGACATCATGTCGGGGAGTGACTCGGTGTCGACGACTGGGCCGATGATGAGTTGCTGGTGATGCCGGCTGGGGAGGTCGGGTCCTTGGAACGGATAGCCCGTTGGCTCCACCTGCAGCGTTGCAATCAGGCCTTCCCGGGTTTGGCAGTTGGGGCGAGGTGAAACTTGTGCTCCGCGATATGCAGTGTCTCTCCAGGTGGCAGTTCAATGGGCACGAACGGTCTGGCTTGGATATGGCCGACCCGCGTTCCTGCTGTCGAGTTGAGGTCCTCAATCAACAGGACACCTCCTGCCTGGCGACAACGGACATGGCGGCGCGAGACCCTGACATCCTGAATCTGGATATGGCAGAGTTCCATGGCGCGGCCGATCACCAAGCCTTCCGACGATTCCAGCACGGACCGCATGAGGGGGATCGTTTCTGCTCCGTCCGGTGAGCGGAGGCTCCATGGGCTGTTCGGTGAGGGTGTCGCAACGACGGAGGCTTCAGGATTCTCAATGCCGGACATGGACATCTGATCGGTGTCCGCATCCTGCGGTGGGCGCAGTCTTGACCTGGCTTTCAGCAGCGCCCATAACAGGAAGAGGACGGCTGGAACCAGGACGAGAGCCGGTAGCCAGGAGAGCTCCCTGCGAGGAGATCGAGGGGTAGTGGGGGCTGACGTATCAATGTCCGGCGGCGGGGCCGCTTCGTCGGTTTTCCTGGTCGGCGCTGGAGGAGGCTGATCTGTTGCGTCATCCGGCTCGGTCCCTGCTGTGGATGGCCCCTCGTCGTCTTCCAATGTTGAGGAGGGTGTAGTGCCGGTGGGCTGCGTCGGAACGTCCCAGCCGCCCGGAATGCCAATGGCGTCCATTGCGGTGTGTGTCGCGATCCACTCCAGAGAAGCCGGCCCGTACAGAATCTCGGCGACAAGAGCAAATGCGTATCGTGCGTCTCGGAAGTTCGCATTCGGCGTCAGTAGGTTGAATCCTGCGCGCCCGAAGATGTTGACGGCTTTGGCAATGCCGATTCCGGGCACCTCCGGGCCCCTTGGGTAGTCGGGATGTTGGCCTCCTAACGCCAGCAGGTAGAACCCCTGATTGAGAATGGATGAGTTGACGTGCACTCCTCCGTTGTCCTCGTTGTAAAGGAAGCGATAGTCACTGTAGTGGTTCGGGAGATCGCCTGAGCGACGAGGATTCTGCATGTCGCGAATCACCCCTGCGCTACTCCGCAACTTCCAGATGTCGACTGGCATCTCGGGCTCGAATCGTCCCCCTGTTTCCACCCATGCGCGGAACGTCACACCAATCGCATCTGCGATGGACTCATGGAGCGCACCCGACTGGTCTCTGTACAGCAGGCGGCTGCCACTCGTTATCAAGGCGTGACCGAACTCGTGTCCGAAGACTTCCGGGAATTCCGAGATTGCAGGCGGAAATATGGCAATCCGCTCCGGCTCTACCCAGGCGGCATTGAATCCGTTTCCGATGCACTGGGGGAGTTCCGCCCTGGCTGCGTCGAATCTGACGCTGACGATCGATCGCATCGAAGCGCCGCGATCATCGAAACTGTCCATGCCCAAGACCGTTTCCAGGAAATCGTAGTAGCTCTTGAGCAGGTCGTACATCGAGTCGACCTGGAAGTTGCCGGTGGGCCGGGATCCCTCGGTGCGACGGAGGTGTCGCTGCAGTGTCCTGGCAATCAGTCGATTCGACCATGCTGCCGTCATCGGCCATCGAATGGCGGCCGAACGGCAGGCAGCCTCGAAGTCGTAGACCTCCCGCGCCAGCGCCGAGTGAACCAATGGAATGCGAGCTCGAACTGCTCCTGTTCGGGCGTCCACAATGAGCCGCCCACCATCGTAGGGCGTGCCACCGGTGGTTGTGCTGCCGATTTCGTAGCAGAGCCGGAGAGAGCCCTTGTGTGGCCAGTAGACAAGACGCGCGCTGGGATCAAGCCCACCCGGAGTCCTGCGTTCCCCCTCTGGATTGTCGTCTTGCAACGCTGGAAGCGGCGGGAGTGAGGAGAATCTCCTCAGTGGTCCGAGCAATGCTACCGGGCGATGCTGGGTATCCACCAGCAAGCGAAGGACTTGGTGGACGATCGGCAGTCCGTCTACGCTTCGGGCTATGTTGTATGTCGACCAGTTCCTGATTCGGGTGGGAGGAGTCGCAACGGTCAGAGATTCCCTCGGTCCCAGATCGAGTACCTCATGTAGTGTGTCGGCAAGCCAGTCCTGGACTTTAGCTGTGTCTGATAGTGGGGCTGATTCGGTGAACCGTAACGGTCGCCACCGTGGACCTTCCTGTCCATGGGCCAATCCGGCCGCCATCGCGAGGACGATTGCGTGCCGCGCGAGCCTTACAACATCGTTGCGGAATCGATCCATCGAACTACAGGCGGCCCTCGGTGCACGATGAGTGATCGTATCGGGCGAGCCCATGGCTGGTTGGCGAGTGACTCTCCGATAAGGCCGGTCGGGGGCAAGGTAGCACTGGGGGTTGATTCAGGGGAGTCGATGGCGTTGTGTGTATGGGGCGGTCGAAGCCGTATCTGCCAGGCCGCCCATGGTGGACAGCGAACGGCGCATCAACAAGGGTTAGCACCTGACTGCGAGGTCCATCAGACGGCGTGGAGCGGTCCCGGCATGCGTCGGTCAGCCAATCGTGGCTGGCTCGCGGTACAGAATCTCGCCGGTAGACGCATCAAGGATCACGCGCTGCCGAACGCCGTCGATTGCGACGATCCCCAGCCAGCCGAGACGGTGGTTGTCGTCAAGAGCCAGAATGACCTGGGAACCTTCGCCAACGGTCTCAAGTGTGGACTGCATCGTATCGCGGGCCAATGCAACCGTTTCCTCGTAGCTGTTCTGTGGAGTCGTGTCCACATCAACGGTGGGTGCCGTATGGCCGAGTATGCTGACGACGCGTCTGCCATCGGAGGTCACCACGATTTCGGTGGCAAACACCGGAACGCCTTGATGCGTCTGCTGGAATCGAGTGTTTTCCCGGTCTCCGAGAGGCTGGGCATCGCCCTTGCGCAGCAGTGCGTCATGCTCTCCCAATCGGCCGGACTGGCGCAACAACTGTTCCACTGCGTCACGGGTGGATTCCCCGTCCTTGAGAACCAGATCAGGTCTGATGTTGACCGGGCGCTGAGGAGTCTCGCCCGCCGCCGCCGAACCCTCTCTGGCGACCTGGCCGCTCTCGTTGCCACCGGCCTGTGCTGCGAAGGCGTGCGACACCCAATTCCGCGCAGGTTGCTGGAGTCGCTGGGCCTGTCTCAATGGCGGAATCGCGTCGGGGATCTCGTCAGGCTGTTCGACTGCACCCGGGCCGTCGGTTGGTATCTGTTGCGACCCGGTGTCTTCCGGTGTCGAGCAAACCACTCCAAGGCCAGCGACTACGAGTGGGGCCAGCAGGGCCAGGTGCCAAGACGGTCGTGGGCCCGGGTCCAACTCCGCCAAGATCGTCGTTGTGTTGTCGTGTCGTTCCATCGAAGCGAGTTTCTTGCGGAATCGAGACTCGAGCTCTTGAAGGGGATGCGCCGCATCGAAGATGGCCTGGACTTCGGCCACCGGGAATATCTCCCAGAAGCCGTCGCTGCAGACAACGAATCGGCAGCCCGATCGGACATTCCACTCGCTGACCTCGAAGCTCGGGATCTCCGAGCCTCCGATGTGGGAGAAGAGTTTCTTCTGGTCCGGGTGACTTGCGAGTTCCTCTTCGGAAATCGCGCCCGACATCACGTTGAGGCGCCCTACCGAATGGTCGAGGGTCTGTTTGACAAGGCCATCGGGTGCGAGTTGCATGACACGGCTATCGCCGGCATGGACCGAGAATGCTCTCGATCCACTCACCAGGAGAGCGACCAGCGTCGTGCGGGGTTCGCATGCTGCCGCCACGCCGGCATCGTTCACGGCGGCGTGGGCCTTGAGAACCAGATCCTGGAGGAAGTCCTCCGGCTGCGAGAGGGATCGGTGCCCGGCCCACATTCGACTTGCAGTTTCGATTACGGTCTGGGCCGCGAGTGCCGCGCCGCTGTGGCCCCCGAGGCCATCCGCGACGACGAGCAGCGAGGCCTCTCCGTCCGGCGAAGTCAGGACCGTGGCGCGATCCTGATTCTCGTCCATCTGTCCGATGTGGGAGAACTGGTGGGCGGTAACCCGCAAGATTATCGGCTCCTCGTGCTGCTTGCGACCGTCGAACGACGGATGACCTAATGACAATCGTACTTGAGAACGGACTTCTTCTACAGGAACATCCTGCCGAAGGACCAACGAGCAGCAAGTCGGGACTGAGATGACAGGCCGTCTGTGCGACCTCGCGGGGCTGAATCGGAGTTGGTCCGTGGACTGGCGGTGCCAGTTCCCAGGAGAGTTGCCCACTCTGGCGGAAGCGATGAGTGATCCCATCGGTCCATTGAGGCCCGCGATGCTGGTCCGCCCCCACCAATCGCCCAAGTCAGATTGACAGGATCGCCAGCAGCAGACTGCCGATCATCGACTCCCCTCCAGCCGCGTCGACGAACTCTCCGCCGCCAGCCTCCGCGAGTTGCCGGAGGAAACGGTCCGCAGCCCGACGGTCTCCGGGGTCTGGGGTGAAGTTCGCGCGGACGGTTGAGACATGCCGTCCCTCCCGGCTCGAGAAGTCCCGGGCCGAACGAATCGCCCCGGCCCGGCGTTCGGGATATGCCGCATTGTCGGAAATGACAATGATGAACTGCCGATCGCTATTCGCTCGCCAGTCCGAAGCCATGGCATGTTCCAGCGCCGTTGCCAGCGCCTCGGGTCCATCGGTGTTCAAGTTGGCCTGTGGGTCGTTCATGTTGGGGGTCAATGAGTTGACGAACGTCAGCAGCGAATTGAGGTTGTTGGTCTCGACGATACCGTGCGCACGGATGGGTCGGGACCACATGCGGTCGCCGAATGCCACGACGCCCACGCCCGTAGACGGGGCCAGACTATCGAGTATCCGTGCGAGGACGCCGATCTCCCGCTTGAGGCCGTCGATCTGTTGAGACATGCTGGCGGTGACGTCAAGGCAGAGGACAAGGTCCAGGTCGGTCATTCGTGCCTTGGCGAGCGCTTCTTCGAGGCGTGTTTCGAGTTCCTCGAGTTGCGCCGGGGAATAGCCGGTCTTCGGAAAGAACGGCAACGCGACCACCGCAAGGATGATGAACGTGCCCATTCCCGATGCAAAGAGATCCAGCGCGGACATCGAAAAGACATCAATCTCCCGCCGTCGCATCCTCATAGCGGTTGTCTCCGCTGGACGGATCGCGGAGCCACGATCATGATAGGCTCTTGCGGGATTCCAAGCCCGCGTCCAAGGGGTTGTTGATAGGGGAAGTGACGCGCAGCACCCACTCCAGCCCTCCAAGAGTCTCCATCCTCGCTCCTTCCTCCAGCCACCCTCACTTTTCGCACGTCATTGTGCAAAGGGCGCCTTCAGTTCCCTCACGGGGTTGAATCGGGGTCGGCCCTTGAAGTGGGGTGCCGGTTTCCGTAAGAGCTGCCCACCAGTGTGCGGAAGTCGGTCCAACCCACATCAATCGACCAAGTCAGATCGCCAGGATCGCCAGCAGCAGACTACCGATCATCGACTCCCCTCCGGCTGCATCGACGAACTGCCCGCCGCCAGCGTCGGCGAGTTGACGGAGGAAACGATCCGCAGCCCGACGGTCTCCAGGATCCTCGGTGAAGTTTGCACGGACGGTTGAGACATGCCGTCCCTCCCGACTCGAGAAGTCCTGGGCAGATCGAACTGCCCCGGCCCGGCGCTCCGGGTACGCTGCATTGTCGGAAATGACAATGATGAACTGCCGCTCGCTGCTGGTTCGCCAGTCCGAATCCACCGCATGCTCCAGTGCCGTTGCCAGCGCCTCGGGTCCATCGGCGTTCAAGTTGGCTTGCGGGTCGTTCATGTTGGGGGTTAATGAGTTGACGAACGTCAGCAGCGAATCGAGGTTGGTGGTCTCGACGATGCCGTGCGCGCGGATGGGTCGGGACCACATTCGGTCACCGAATGCCACGACACCCACGCCCGCAGATGGGGCCAGACTATCGAGTATCCGTGCGAGAACGCCGATTTCCCGCTTGAGACCGTCAATCTGGTAGGACATGCTGCCGGAGACATCAAGGCAGAGGACAAGGTCCAGGTCGGTCATCACGGCCTTGGCGAGCGCCTCTTCGAGTTCTTGAGACCGTGCGTTCGCCTCTTCGAGTCGTTGTTCCAGATCGTTGTCCCTCTCCCGAGCCTGGGCGAGCGCTTCTTCCAGCTGTCGAGACCGTTCATTTGCTTCTGCGAGGAGTGCTTCCAGAATCCCATCCGTCGTTTGCGCTTTGGCGAGTGCCTCTTCCAGTCTCTGCGACCGCGCATTAGCCTCTTCGAGTAACGCTGCCAGATCTTCGTCATCCGTGGAGGCATTGGCAAGCGCCTCTTCTAGTTCCCGTGATCGTTGATTCGCTTGTTCTAGCAGTTCTTCCAGTTCCGTGTCCTTTATCCGAGCTTGGGCCAGTGCCTGTTCCAGTTCGCGAGACTGTTCCAGGGCTTCTTCGAGGCGTGCCTCGAGTTCCTCCAGTCGGGCCGCGGAGTCGCCAGTCTTCGGGAAGAATGGCATCGCGACCACCGCAAGGATGATGAACGTGCCCATCCCCGATGCGAAGAGATCCAGCGCGGACATCGAAAAGACATCAATCTCTCGTCTGCGGCTCCTCATGGTTTGGTTCTCCTCTCAACCGATCAGCCGATACGCGGGGACGGGTGACTGCAGGCGGGTCTTGCCATACTCATAGATGTGATTGCGATGTGGGCAGTGACGCGCACCGTCGTTTCCTCCGATAATAGGCTGTGCGCGACAGGCGGACCGGTCTGAACTGCTCATGAGCGATGAACGTTCAGATCTCCGCGATGCGCTGCCGGTGGGAACTGTTGTTGGGTCGTACAAATTGCTGGCACTGCTCGGACACGGTGGATACAGCGTGGTCTACCGTGCTCGTCATGTGGAACTGGGGCATGTCATTGCATTGAAGGAGTACCTCCCAGCCGATCTGGCTGTCAGGGATCAAGGTACGGTTTTTCCGAGGAGCAGGGATTGTACACCGTACTACGAGGATGGCAAGCGGAGGTTTCTGGAGGAGGCGAAGCGCATCGTTCAGTTCAAGGATGATCCTGGGGTGGTCGCTTGCCTGGATTTCTTCCGCGCCAATGGTACAGCGTATCTTGTCCTGGAACATGTTAATGGTATGTCGCTTGCCGAACTCCTCCATCAGCGGGAAGCGGCCGGGCGCCCTCTAGACGAATCAGAACTTCGGTCGCTCGTTCTGCCACTGCTGAAGACACTGTCTCGGCTGCACAAGGCAGATGTGCTGCATCGGGACATCAAGCCATCGAACATACTCGTGCGTCGACCGGAAGGTATACCGGTACTGATTGACTTTGGGGCGGCGAAGCAGCAAGCAGCGATCTACAGCAAGTCGGCAGCGCCGTTCACTGAAGGATATGCAGCATTGGAACAGGTTGCCGAGGGCGAATTAGGATCCTGGACAGATGTCTATGGGATTGGGGCGGTGATGTGGAGGGTGGTTGCGGGAGGCAAGCCTCCTTGGAGACCGCCGAACCCGAAGAAGGTGGAGTTGCGGGCCTCGGCGGTACTGACAGGCAAGCGCGACCCACTCCCTGGGGCCGTTGAGGTGGGGAGGGGGGCGTTCGCACCGGATCTGCTGGTTGCGATCGACAAGTGCCTGAAGATCCGCTGGTCCGAGCGGACACCCAACTGCGACGATCTCCGGAGGATGATTGAACGGTCCGCATCCCCTCCGCAATCAACGATCAAACCGAAATCCACTGTTGACCGTAAGGCCCCTCCTGACCCCGATTCGGGAGTGAAACATCGGCAACCGGCTAAGCCACCAGATCCAGTATCTTCATCAAGTCCGATCCCTTCGCATTCCGTAGATGATCAGTATATGGATGAACTGCGCAAGAAATATAAAGTGGTTCCAAGAACCAACCCTGAAAATGAAAAGTTGGAACCGAGCAACGACAATGAATGGCCATCTCGCATAATTTGGTCAATGGTGGGATTCTGTGTGCCTTTGTTGATCGTATTTCTTTTTCGAGCATGTTTTTCTTGACAGAGCTTATTGCGGCATTTGTATCAATAATTGATCCTGTGAGACAGTAATGAGAATTGCAGGCAACACCCCGTGAGCGTTCATCATAGACTGCTAGTAAGAGGTTGCCAGACAGCAGTAGATGTTTCGATGGCACTGCATGGCCGAAGGACGCGATCAAAGTGTACAGAAATTTCAATGATCTTGCGGTATAATCACGGCAATAGCGATTCAAGAATCTCAATCTTCGGCAACATCAGACCACCGAAATGACTGGTCACAGAATGCTACGAATCGCAGCGTAGTTCTTCCAATAGTAAACTCACTACCAGTTTCCAGTGTTACTGGATCCAGTACTGCTTCGCCGTCAATATAGGTGAGATTAGTACCCATTCCGTTCGCCAGGAAAAAGCGATTGCCCTTCCAGTCGTACGTTATCGTTGCGTGAGCGCTTCGCGAGATTTCGTCGTCTCCGAAATTGATCTTGATCCTTGTGCTGCCACCTCTGCCGAGGGAGTTCTGTCCGCTGCCGACCACGAGTTCAGCCCCTTTCCCTGGACCGTCAACGACGACCAGCCACCCAACGACTGGATCATCCGCGGTTCGCTCGACATTTGAGTGCCCGCCGGCGGGCAAGGGGCGCTGAGGGCTGTGCAGCCCGCTGGAAGGGGGGCGGAACCCACCACTGGCAATCCTGGTCTGCGGTTCCTCACTCGAAACCGACTGGTCGTCCAACTGGGTGCCATGGGGCACGGTCGGCACAGCCCCGGACAGCCCAGCCGGTCCGATAGGATTCGATGCGGGAGATGAACTCGGTTGGTCGGGTTCGGGCGAACCGGCGTTGTGTTCGTTCGCCAACTCTGGCCTGCGCCGCCGCAAGGCCATCACGGCAATCACAATCAATGCGATGGCGACAACCGCCACTCCCGCTATGACCAGGAAATCCGTCAGTCGTTCAACTCTTTCCTTGGCTGCTTCCTCGCTCTCTCTGGCATCGTTGAGTTCATCTTCGCGCCTTTGCAACTCTTCCTGGCTTTGCCGGAGCCGCTCTTCGCTCTGTTGGAGCCGTTCTTCCAGATCGTCCTGCCTCTTTGCCATCTCCTGGGCTTCCGAATCCTTCTGCGTTAGTTCGGAATTCTTCTGATTGAGTGCTGCTTCGAGTTCCCTGCGCTTGGATTCGAGAGTCTCAAGCTCTTCCTGACTTCTTCTTGATCCCTCTTCAATTTCTGTCTGCAGCTCTTCGATCTCTGTTTCGAGGACTTCAATATCGGTGGTCAGAACTTCCTTCTCTGCCTGCAGCTTCTCTTGCGCTGCGATGGCTTCGGCATTCTGGTCCTGCAGGGACGGGCATCTTTCAGGAGCGGCTTGGAAGTCGACTCCGTTCTCCAGCAAGAAGCTCACCAGCGCCGGAAACGTGCCGCTCGACACGCCTTGATCTGTGCCCATTCCGCTCGGATTCGCCCCGGAAAACCCAATGGCAACCAGTTGGTTGCAACTATTCATCAGTGGCGTTCCTGATTCGGTAACGTCACCTGACACCGAAAACCGATATCGCCGCTGTTCAGTTGTGTCGTCGAACTCCCCGACATACACACCGTCGTACCTCGGACCGTCAAATGACTGAAGGTAGATGGTGCGACCCGGAGTAGGTGCGCTCTTGGCGACGGTAGCAGGATCTTCCTTCAGCCCTGGAACGAACAGGATGGCCAAGCCTGCGTCCGGATCAATCGACTTGAGTTCTGCGTTGTGTTGTGTGCTCCCGACATCCGTTTGCACAACGACCTGACTTGACCCTGAAACCAGGTCGTGAGTAGTCAGTACGAATTCTGGAGAGATCTGTATCGCCAAACCGACCGATTCTTCTCCATCACTGGACTGAACAGTTGTTCTCAGAACCGTAGCAGTGGCACTACTGGTTGCCATGAAACACAGTACACAAGAGAGCAGAAATACTCGTATTCCTGTCATTTTCACCTCCGAACCTACTAGAAGCCTACTCCTCGATCAATGCGACGATAATCGTTGCATTATCTTGGTTCGGCCGTTCCTTCCCTTCGACGTGCTCTAGGATCGCCTCCACGATTTCCGATGCCCCGCAGCCTTCGCGACTAGCAATTTCGTGCAACTCGTCCGAGTTGCAAGTTTCAATTCCATCAGTGGCCAACAGCAGGCGATCGTGTGGGAGGAGACTGAGTCCGTCCGATGGGGCATCGACCCAGTTGATGTCTTCGCCCAGGACAGCTTCCACGAGGTGCGGACGATCAGGGGCGGCGGACGCCTGCTGGGCCGAGAGCACTCCCCTTTCTACCTGCATGTCCAGGAACGCTCCGACTGTGTGCTTCGAGTTGAGTCTCCGGATGCTCTGGTCCCGTACCAGCCAGATGGAGCTGTCGCCGACACTGACCCACCACAGTTCGTTCTCCTTGGTGCATGCCGCGACGATTGTCGTGCCCATTCCCCTCAGTCCGGGGTCAGCCTCAATCCGGTCGGACAGATCGGAATTCGATTCCCCGAGGGCCGCGAGAAGCCGGTCCGGGACCGCGAGGTCAACAGCCTCGACAAACGCTTCCCGGAAGGTCTCGACCACGGCCTCACTTGCCACGCCTCCACCAATTCGCCCCCCGATTCCGTCCGCGACCACAAGCAAGTGTAATCCGGTTGGCCAAGCCAAGCAGACCGCAGTGTCTTCCTGTGCGAGGCGATCACCCTGGATCTGTCCCCACGCAACGTCAATCCGCACTCGGAATCCTCTCTTCGTCTCTGTCTCGGTTGCTCCAGCTAAAGTCATCACCACACAGCGCGACAAACCGCAAGGTCGTTTCTCCAATGGTGATCTCGCTGCGATCGACCAAGGGGGAAGAACCGAGTACAGGCTCATCGTTCAAGTACGTCAGGTTGAGGCCAGTGCCAGGATGAATATGAAACTTGTTGCTCTTTGGATCGTAGGCAATGCTCATTTGATCCGATCGAGAGATCTGATTATCACCAAGGTTAATGCGAACTCTGACATTCTCGCCGCGACCGACACGATTTTGTCCGATTCCCAAACGAGTCGAAACGCCCATGCCTGGTCCCTTCACTACAACAAGCCATCCAACGACAGGGTCCTGACTTGGGTCTTCCCCCTGCTGACCTTGATTCGTCGGCCCCGGAGCTGCGGCTTCTTCACTCGACTTCCGCGGGATACCATCTGCTATCTGGGTTGGCGGCTCACCAACTTCCGGTACTTCAACGCCCGGAGCCGGCATTGGCGGAACCCCTCCAGGCCTTGTCGGAAGATCATCCGGGAAGATTGCACTCTCTTCGACGGAGTTCGTAAGCATCGTGGGTGCATCCCCAGAATCGTCTCCCTTCGAAGCCTGCCTTGAACTGGGATCGATGCCGTCGAACAGCGTCGTTGACTTCTTGCGTTGAATTGAAGGGATCTCGGTCGGAACACCGTCCGCGTTGAGCTTTCTTCGTGCCATGTTGAGCGGTCCTCTAGTTGGGTTGCGATTGGAAGGCGACTGCTGTGCAGAATGTTCGGGGCGTCGCCGAGAACGAACCTCCGCTTGATTCTAGACTATCGGGTACCCCCGATGGAGTAGAACTGTCGCCGGCCTTGGAATTGTCCGTGCAAGCCATACTCTGGCCGTTCGTCCAGGCTTGTGGGCGTCCAAGGACAGTCGAAGAATCAGCGGTCGTTCCGGTCGTCGTCGGCAACATGAAGTCACCCAGCAGGAAATGAGGTGGACAGGGTCGGCCCGATGACGGCGTCGAACTCTGCGCCAAGCCCCATCCTGACACCGCAGCTACGGTGAACTTGCGCACAGCCAGCGTTTCAGCTTGACCGCGGACAGATCTCGTTCGGCATCGACGGGGGTATTGGCTTGGATGTGCCACGGACCGGCTTGAGCACCCGCACGCGGCTCTTCCACAAGTCGCGATGGTCGGCTGCACCTCTCTTTGTGCATCACTTCGAGTTGCCCGCCGATGCGTTCCATGGGACCACGGTTCGCGAATCGACACTCCGTGGCGGCCTCTCTCGTTCGTGTTGCATCGGAAGCGCATCGCATTGCAGTGCAGTATCGGCCTGTGCCAGTTCGGGGTAGCGTGATTAAACTGGGAGGGAGTTCCGGATCTACCCGGAGAGTGGCGTTCAGCGTGGACACCATCAGTGATGCCTGTTCCCTCCATTCAGACAACTTACCTGCAATCAACCGTTACTCAGATCGCTGCGACAACTCAACGACCACCGTGATTGTTGGTGTCGTCAATGACTTCGTTGGACCGAACGCAATGCATGGGGTCTGTTGCTGCGAAGTCTGCCAACGCGCGGGCCGAGAAACTGCTCGTCCATGGTTGCATCCGTGTCGGCCATAAGGATTCGTAGCCTTCCTACGTGCTGATGTCAGAGACAACAGTCATGACTTAGGGAGAGACGAATGCTATTCCTCGTAGAGCCGGTTGACCAAGTTGTCCAGACAGTACTGGCCGGCGCTGTTGAGTGCACTCTCCTCACTGCCCTGTGCAAGGTGTAGCAGGAACATAAGGATTGCAGACATGATCAGTGCGAGCAGTGTCGTGTTGAACGCCACGCCCAGGTTCATGGTCATGCTACCGAACCAAGCCTCGACCTGTGCGGAATCACCGAGTGCAGGCAGATCTCCCGCTGCGGAGAGCGCCATCGCAATTCCGACAACTGTTCCTATGAACCCAGTGGTCGGGATCAGCCAGACGATATAACGAAGCACGTTGTACTTCAGTTCAATCTCATGCTGGATCAGTTCGAGACTCGAGTTCATCAGGCTGTTCGCCTGATCGATCGACTTGCTGATCTGGAACTGCTGGACGACCCGGAGGATCAGCCGCTGCAACCGGTAGTAGCGAGCATGCTTCGACCTTGTGACGCTTCGATAGATCGGAATGAGATCCTTGGCCCGGAACATGGTTGATTCGTCGCTGGGCAGAAGGGCAGCGGCAAACTGCCTAGTCTCTTCCTTGGCTCGGAGGAACCGAATCCAGAGTTCCCCGAGACCGAAACAGAACATTATCCACATCGCGTTCTGGATTGTGAACGGAAAGATGCTGCTGCCCCGATCCAGCAGGATGGCTGAGGCGTACATCTTGCCTGAACCGACTGCCGGCGGGGGAAGGAGCAGACTGAGCGTCGTGATCCAGATGCATGCGCAGATGAGTGTGGACAATGCAGCAACCACGCGTCGGTGCTGCTCTTCGGTTTCCAGCAAGTTCATGGTCAGTCCTTTACCCGTCGGTCAGAGTTCGATCTCGCCGGTTTCCAGGTTTCGGCGTGGTCGAATCGAAAGCGGCTCGTAGTCGGGGCTCTCTTTCAGGGGCAACGGTCCACTGCAAACCAGATCGGCGAGGAGAACTTCGCGCTTTCCGAAGCGGACTCGGTCCGATCCATCCACGTAACCCTGACGATGTTCATCCCACTTGCCGTCTTGATGAATCCAAGTACCGAATAGCGAGTCTCGATCCGTCAAGAAATAGCGGCCGTCCGAGGCAATCGTCAACTCGGCGTGCTTCCTGCTCACCGAAGTGTGGTCGATGCGAATATCAGCCTTTCTGCCCCGACCAATGATGAATGTGCGGAATGACATTGAGAAGACTGGGATGCGGGAATGTCAAACTCCGTGCTGGCGGGAGCATGTCCTAAGTTTGTGGTACTGTCGATCGGCCCCGCAACCCTTGGGGTCCAACCGATGTCAGACCGCCATTCGCTGGTCTGGAGGCGCGAGTCCTTCCATCAACCGTTCTGCCGCTTTGCGCTGCCTCGTGAGTAGACGAACACATGCACAATAGCTTATCAGGGATCGTCGCTTCCTGGCATATGAAGCTCGTTCGTCTCCGCCAGACGACCCAGCCTGCTCCTCGCCCATAGCTGAGTAGGCCGCAGACTCACACTGATTGGTCGGCCCATAGTGGTGCTGGCGGCCTTCGAACGTACGGGCACGATCAGTGCCTCGACCTAAAGCGAACTCTCACCAAGTCTTAGCCGTGCATTGCTGATGTAGTCGACTGAGGAGCACTCTGTGCGGGGACTTCTCAACGAGCCTGTTATTGCTTATCAGTGTCTCGCGCTCGCTCTTGCGCCGTCCATGAGGAACTTGGTCCTTGGGCGGCGACACTGGAATAGCTGTCCTATGAACTGCCGGTGTGGAACAACGTTGACGGGGAGATATACCAACTTCGTGAACAACTCTGTGAACGCCCGCCGGATCAACGGTAGCGTCGGTGCATGTTGGCCGTCCCCTCCAAACAGCACCTTCAGGTTGGCGGCCGCGCCCATTGAACAACTAAGTGCGACACGCCCGTGTTGGCTTCAAGCCTAGCTCCGGGAGAATTGGCATTGGAGGATCGCAACTTCACGCCGGACCCGCGTGGGCGTGGAGCGGAATCGGCTCTGGAGGGGAGGACGGGGCGTTCATGTAGCCTCAAGTGGGCGCACAGGGATCTGCGCAGGCCGACACAGGCGGTCCCGGCGCCAGCGGTTCGCGGAGGTGACGGCCATGTACAGCAAATGGGGCAGTTGCGGCCGAACCCGGCGGATTCGACCCCTGCCATGGTGGTGACCGGATTCGCGGTCGAACGGTGCCAGACTCAGCAGCGTAGCCGTCCTGCGGCAACTGCGACAGTCTTCCATCTCGATCGAGTTCGGCGAAGAGCTTCTGCAGTGCTCTGCACTGCTGGATAAGCATGGTGCGCTGGGCCACCAGTCATGGACCAGTTTCCGGACCTCGAGAGGTAGACGGGATCTGTCGAGGTCCGGTAGCAGTCCGAAGCGGCCGAGCATCGCCACGTCAACGCGGTCATTTTGAGCACACTTGCCGGGGAGGGCTTCGGCGCAGCGTCGCGATCGCAGGGGATGGACGACGACGGTCTCGTGGCCAGTGGCAGCCGGACATTGGTGAAGACACGGGCAAGGTCGGACGAATGGATATAGGCATGCAGCCCAAGCTTGCCTACAGTGATGTCGGCTACTACGATTGAGGAGGATGCGGTCAAGGCCGTCTTCCCTATACGAATCAGCATGCTTGTGGGCCGTAGTCGGGGCCGTGGTTTTTGTGTTCCTATATTCTTGTAATGCGCGGGCCTATAGCTATGCTTGATTTCAGGAAGAGCAGAGATTTATGCGGCGGTTTGACTAAACCTTAACTCCACCCCACGGTCTAGGGAAAATGGTCCAAACCACCGCCCAGAGATGTTGGGTAGAGTGCTGTAACGACTTATTCACCTACATATAGCTCGATCATATGACCGTCGCCGATGTTGGTTGAAAACTCAATTTGCGTAGCTTGAACCACCAATTGAGGGAGAATTTAGTTGTTTCATCTGTCAAGCTAATTGGCAAAAATTGACGATAGAATCAGAATCAATATGACCAAAAAAATTGTCAATATTGTCCTGCCAAATCCTAGCTCTTTATGTAGCACAATTGACGCACAATCTCGATCCCACGACGTAATTCCATTGTTTCGAAATCGACCGAAGATGATGAGCATTGGAATAAGATTAATGATGGGTAATCCAAACCATAAACCTCGGATCAATACGAGTATACTTCGTCTTAATGCCTGCCTATAAGATAGATACTCTCCATTGTTTCGGCGCACACGAACGTTGCAAATCCACTTTCCGAATGTACATCCCCAATTCGATAACATCCATGATTCCAAAAAAGTAGCAAGAAAATAACCAACAATTAGTTCTACTATATTGGGACCATCTATAAATGGATTTTGGTAGTAGTTGCCTAGCAATGCAGCAAACGAAGCACTTAGCATAAACCATACAACTCCCTGCAGAAATGTATTATCGATCATCCGAGCGAAGAAACGTACCCAAGGTCTAACTTGGGGGCCCGTCGCGGAAAATTCCACTATCCTATTGTGTTTGTTCACTTCTGTGGTCTGGAGTTCCGATGGTGCTTGACCCAACTGGTTGGGTATCCGGGATTCGAATGTCGATCTTTCTCCCTCTATGGCCCTTCGGACTTCGGAACAGTCAGGTATTCGCTTATTACCCTGAATCCTCAGAGAGTTGTCAATGACAACTAGAAGTTCTGTTGAAAATCGTCCCTTACCCAATTCAACTGCTGAAAGCAGCGGATCAGCCTTGCCAGTCAGCACCGCCGCGGCCCGCAGCTCTACCCTCTTCGGATTTGGTGGATCCCACGGTGGGTTGGCTCCAGCCACTATCCTCCACATAACGGCCCCTACCGCATAGACATCTGTCCAAGTTCCTAACTCACCCTCGCCAACCTGCTCCAACGCAGCGTACCCCTCCGTGAACGGTGCGACTGACTTGCTGTGGAGCGCCGTTTGCTGCTTCGCCGCCCCAAAGTCAATCAGGACCGGCTTCGAGTCCGAACGCCGCACCAGAATGTTCGACGGCTTGATATCCCGATGTAGTACATCTGCCCCGTGCAGTCGCATCAGCGTCTCCAACAATGGCAGTACAAGGGCTCGTAGTTCGCTCTCATCAAGCGGGTTTCCCACCGCTTCTCTCCGCCTGAGAAGTTCAGAAAGTGGCATGCCCTTTATGTACTCTAGGACAATGTATGCCGTACCGTTGGTGCGAAAAAATCCCAAGCACGACACTACTCCGGGGTCATCCCTGAACTGGACAATGCTCTTGGCCTCCTCCAAGAAGCGTCGTCTACCGTCTTCATAGTGTGAAGTGCTCTCAGTGCTTCTCGGGAATACCGTTCCGCGATCCCTAACGGCAAGGTCGGCTGGGAGGTACTCCTTCAGGGCAACGACATGCCCCAGTTCGACATGACGAGCACGATAGACAATGCTGTACCCGCCATGCCCGAGCAGTGCCTCGACCTTATACTCGCCCACAACTGTTCCCACGGATAGGGCGTCTCGAAGATCTGAATTTGCTTCGCTCATGACCTGCGTGCAGTACTCCGATCTCTGGACACATCTGATTATAGGAAAGTCGACCTTGCATGTTCCACCTCACACCACGCCTACATTGCCAAGTTCCGTACCGTTCGGATTGATCACTGAGCTGGTACCGGACTCTCGATCAGTGCAAAAAGGTGGACTCTGCGCGGCTTGATAGGAGTTCAGCATGGCGCGACCACGGGGGTTCACGGTGGGTGTCGAGGCTTGGGTAGCGAGGGAAACGTTGCGGGGGGACAAGACGATCCAGCAGATTCGGACACGGCTTCAGGTGCATCGGAACCAGGTCAGCCAGTGGAGGTGAATGGCGAGTGAAGCCTTGATCGAACCGTTTGACAAGAAGTCGCACAGCCCCAGTCAGGCACTGGATGTAGAGATTCAGAAATTACACGCGAAGACTTGGCAGGTGGTCGTCGAGCGGGATTCTCTGCAGGGCGCGCGGGAACGCTGGGTCGCACCGCGCGCCGGACTTTGTTGCAACTGTGCCATCCACTGGCCAGCTTGGGTCGGCACTGTCATCTGCTGGCGTTGAGTGACTCCACGCTGTATTGCCCAGCCGCGTAGGTCCAAGGTCCGGCGAGGAGGGCTCCAGCTCGCCCTAGCGGATCTCGGCGGCATCAGCTTGCGGAGCAATGGTCTTCACCTCAAGCCAGTCCCCATTCTCACCGGTTCCAGTCGAGACGGGGGGATGGGGCCACCGGCCGGTCGAGACCGACGGGTGTTCACGAAGGTAGAGGCCGGGGGAACTGTTCTCGAAGAGGGAGGGGGCATAGATCAGAGAAGTACAGGAGTTTGGTGACAACACGCAGAATGATGCCGTCACAATCGACCAGCGGACGATGAGTGCATGGCGTAGAATCAGGTCTGGATTGGGCTGGGCATGTCTTCTGCTTTGGACAAGAGTCGACTCCCGATCGGAACGCAGACGTTCCGTCACGTTCGCGGGCGCAATCGCCACTACGTGGACAAGACGGGGTTTGCCCAGCAGTTGGTCCGCGAGGGCACCCATTACTTCCTGTCGCGGCCGCGGCGCTTCGGCAAGAGCCTGTTCGTGGATACGTTGAAGGAGCTGTTCGAGGGGAACCGGGAGTTGTTCGAGTGGCTGGTGGTCGAGTCGACTTGGGACTGGTCGGAGTCGTGCCCGGTGGTGCGGCTCGAATTCGCGAGGGGGGACTATGCCAAGCCTGGCCAACTGCAGGTGAACCTGGCTGCACAGCTGGACAAGATCGAGCAGCGGGCCGGCGTCAAGTCGAACTACGAGAACGGGACAGAGCGGTTTGCGGATTTGCTGTTTCGACTGGACGAGAAGAGCCGGCAAGGGGTAGTTGTGCTGGTGGACGAGTACGACAAGCCCATTCTGGACGCGCTGTCCGTACCGGAGGTCGCCCGGGCGAACCGCGATTACCTGCGTGGACTGTACTCGACCATCAAGTCTTGCGACGAGCATGTGCGCTTCTGCTTCCTCACGGGCGTGAGCAAATTCTCGAAGGTGAGCCTGTTCTCAGGCCTGAACAATCTCGAGGACATCACCCTCGACCCGAACTACTCGACAATCTGCGGCTACACCGAGAGCGATCTCGACACGGTGTTCGCGGACTGGCTCGAAGGGCTCGACCGGGAACGGATCAGGGAGTGGTACAACGGCTACAGTTGGGGTGGCGAGCACCGGGTCTACACCCCATTCGATGTGCTTCAGCTGCTGAAGGGACGACTCTTCAAGAACTGGTGGTTCGAGACCGGTTCACCGACTTTCCTGATCGACATGCTGATCGAGAAAGGCGTGGCCTGGCATCGGCTCGACGGCATGCTGGCAACGGAAGACCTGCTCTCGACGTTCGATGTGGAGCGCATTGCTCCCGAGGCGCTGCTATTCCAGACGGGCTACCTGACGATTCTGGAGACACTGGGAGTCGGTGGCAGGCTGCGCTACCGGTTGGGGTATCCGAACCGGGAAGTCCGTGAGAGTCTGAACATGGCGTTGCGAAACAGGGTCCTGGAAGCCAGCGTAGAGCGGGTGCAGCAGGCAGACCGGTTGGGCGAGGCGCTGAAGTCGGGGGATTTGGCCGGGGTGGAGGGGCAGCTGCGGACGCTGCTGGCGGGGATACCGCATCAGTGGCACGGCAGGAATCCGATGGGGTCCTACGAGGGTTGGTACGCGAGCGTGCTGTACGCGCACTTCAATGCGCTGGGAGCGGATGTGCGGGCGGAGGAGAGCGGGAGCCGTGGTCGAACGGACATGGTGGTGAGGCTGAACCGGCGGGTGTGGGTGTTCGAGTTCAAGATACGGGAACGGGCGGAGCCGGGAGCGGCGCTACGGCAATTGCAGGAGCGCGGGTACGCCGACCGCTATCGCGGGTTGGGGGAACCGATCCACTTGGTGGGTGTGGAGTTCAGCGCCGAGACCCGCAACGTGATGCAGTTCGAGAGTCAGACGATCTTGGCTGACGACCGAACAGTGGAAGTCTCGTGCTAACGGTGCAACTGGTATTTTCTCGATTTCCGTGCGTGACGGTACTGGACCAATCAGAGGTCGAGCACTCTGGTGGCGGTGCCTTCGTCCGGAGGGGAAGGGGTTAGTTCTTGTTTCGGCCCGCCCGCAAGTCCGTGACCACATTGATTATCGGCTGCCGTAACTTGACTGATCCTAGGATCAAGTCCGTTCGGGTTTCGTTGATGCGGTCATACGGAACTTGTGTCCAGCGATATCCAGGACTTCTCCGACGGGTATCTGAATGGGCATGAACGGCTTGGCTCGGGTTTGGCCGACCCGCGTCCCCACTGTCGAGTTAAGGTCCTCAATCCATAGCGCTCTGCCCACCTGGCGACACCTGATGTGGCGGCGTGAGACTCGCACATCCTGAATCTGGACATGACAAAGCTCCAGGGCGCGACCAATCACCATGCCTTCTGGGGACTCCAGCACGGCCGGGACGAGAGGGATCGTCTCTGCCCCATCCAGTGATCTGAGATTCCACAGGCGGTTTGATGCCGGTAGTGGAACGACGGAAGCTCTCTCGTTCCCGGCGTCGGAGTTGGCCGCGCTGAGGGTGTTCGTATCATGCGTTGGTCCGATTCTTGACTTGATCATCAGCAGGGTTCCCAGCAAGGCGAGGATGATCGCGAGTGAGAGGATGATTGGGAGTCGGGACGCTTCTTTGCGAGGAACCTCGGGACTCGGCGGTTCTGAATCGGGAGCGTTCGGTCGAGGGGCCTCTCGATCCGTGCCCTTGGTGGGAGTGCGCCTCCGCTGCTCTGTCGGTAAGCCCGACTCGATCTCCGATGCCGGTGCGGGGATCTGGGAAGTACCTCTGCGGGGTACTTCGGAGTTCGGCAGCTCGACCTCCGCGGTCTCCGGTGGCGGGATGTGCCGATCGGTTTCTCCAGTGGGTGTTGGTGTGCGCTGTTCCGCTGTATCGGCTACCTCGACGTCTGACTCCGATGACGGAAGCCGGGAGGTATCCTCTGGAGTGGCTCTGGGGGTAGCCGGTTCCACTTCCGTGATTTCTGGAGGCGGCACCGGTTGGTCAATTTCCTCGGCAGGATTCGGTGTCTTTGGCTCTGTCTCCTCGTCGGGTTCGATTTCAGGTGCAGGTGTTGCTCGTTCGTCTTCCCTTGCCGACGATGGCGCTGTACCAGAAGGCTCCGGCGGAACATCCCATCCACCTTGAATGCCGACGGCGTCCATCGCGGTATGCGTTGCGACCCACTCAGGAGAAGTTGGGCCGTACAAGATCTCGGCGACAACAGCGAATGCGTATCGGGCATCCCGGAAGTCCGCACTTGGAGTAAGAATGTTCAATGCTGCTCGCGCGAAAATGTTGACGGCCTTGGCGAGGCCAATTCCGGAGACCTGTGGGCCTTGCGGGTAGTCCGGGTGCCGACCTCCTGCCGCCAGAAGGTAGAAGCCCTGATTAAGGATGGACGAGTTGATGTGCACTCCTCCGTTGTCCTCGTTCCGCAGGAAGCGGTAGTCACTGTAGTGATTCGGGAGGTTGTGAGATCGACGGGGATTTTGCATGTCGCGAATCACACCGGTGCCTCCCCTCAGTTGCCAGATGTCGGATGGCAGCCTGGATTCGAGTCGTCCTCCGGTTTCCACCCAGGCGCGGAATGTCACGCCGATCGCGTCTGCGATGGCCTCGTTCAGGGCACCGGACTGGTTCCTGTACAGCAGACGGCTGCCACTTGCGATCAAGCCGTGGCCGAACTCGTGTCCGACGACTTCCGGGAACTCCGAGACTCCAATCGGAAGCACGGCAATGCGCTCAGGCTCGACCCAGACTGCATTGAATGCGTTTCCGACACATTGAGGGAGTTGCCCCCTGGCCGGGTGAAATCGAACGCCCGCGAGTGACCTCATCAAGCCGCCCTGATCGTCGAAACTGTCCATGTCCAAGACGGATTCCAGGAAGTCGTAGTAGGCCGCCAGCAGTTCGAACACCGAGTCGATTTCGATGTTCCCGCTGGGTTGGGAGCCTTCGGTGCGACCGAGGTGGCGTTGCAGGGCCCTGACGATAACCCGATTCGATTTCCCGGCCTTCATGGGTCGTCGAACAGATGCCGAACGGCAGGCGGACTCGAAGTCGTAGACTTCCCGCTTCCGTGCCGCGTGAAGCAGTGGAATGCGAGCCAGAACTACGTTGGTGCCGGCATCCATGATGAGCTGGTCGCTGCCGGATGCACTCGCGATCATGTAGCAGAGCCTGAGAGAGTCTTCGTCGGGCCAGTAGACGAGACGGGCGTCGACACCAAGCGCATTCGGAATCGAGCCGACGTCATCTGCCTTGTCGTGCGTTCGATCTGGAGGAATCTGCGGAGTCAGTGCAAGGCTCTTGAGCGGACCCAGCAATGCGACTGGGCGCTGTCGCGGGTCCAAGAGCAACCGAAATTCCTGATGGACCACCGGCAGTCCGTTTACGCTTCGGGCTATGCTGTACACCGACCAGTTGCCGATCTGCGTCGGAGGTCTCGCAACCGTGAGGGACTCGTTCGGCCCGAGGCGGAGTTCGGCGTGCAGTTCACTGGAGACCCAGTGATCAACCTTGGCAGCGTCCGATAGTCGGGCAAGCTCGGCAAGACGCAACTGCCGTTGCGAACTTCCATCTTGCCCGTTGGCGATGCAGGCCCCGATCGTCAGCACGAAGGCATGCAGCGCCAGCCTTGCAACGTCCTTACTGGGCCGCCCCATGGAACTACACCGTTACCCTCTGTGTGCGACGAATGCAAGCTCCTTCACCGCTGTACAAGACTGCGGGTCTTGGCGCGGAGCGGCAGTCCTCGGGCCGGTCATGGTCCCTGGACGAACGGCGAGGCAAATGCTGAGTTGACCAGAGAGTCCCATTCGGGCCTGGATTGATCGACCTGTCCTCCATCAGATCTCCACCGACAGGCGGACAGTATGGGGGCATTCGAGGCATTCGAGTCGTGCGGTGGGGGCAGGCACTTCCCGGAACCAAGCAAGTATTGTCGCACCGAACCCCGGATGTTCACGACGATTGACCATTTCGGGTACGATTGGGTGAACCGTTCGAGCGATAGACTCGGTCGGCGGGATTGCAAGGGTCCGGACAGGAGATGAGCAAGCAATCGTCCAGTGTACGAGGTGCTTTGCAGCCGGGGACTGCTCTGCGCGAGTACAGGATCGAGGCCGTGTTGGGATACGGCGGCTACGGTGTGGTCTATCGCGCCCGTCACGAGGAATTGGGTCATGAGGTGGCGATCAAGGAGTACCTGCCGGCCGAGTTATCGATTCGGGAGGCCGGCAGGGTCCATCCGCGGAGTGCGGACTGCATGCAGGTCTACGAGGACGGCAAGCGGCGGTTCCTGGAGGAGGCGAAGCGAATCGTCCAGTTCAAGGCCGATCCGGGGGTGGTGACGTGCACGGATTTCTTCCGCGCCAACGGGACGGCGTATCTGGTGATGGAGTACATCGACGGTCTGTCGCTGGCGGCGTTGCTCAAGGAGCGAGAGACCGCAGGTCGGGCCTTCGACGAGGACGATCTGAAGTCGGTCGCAGTCCCGTTGCTGGAGACGCTGCTGCGGTTGCATCGGGCTGGAGTCCTGCACCGGGACATCAAGCCGTCGAACATTCTGATACGCCGCTCCGACGGGCAGCCGGTCCTGATCGACTTCGGGGCCGCGAAGCAGATGACGGCGGACTACACCAAGTCGGCAGCACCGTATACGGAAGGCTATGCAGCGTTCGAGCAGGTCGGCGAGGGGGAGTTGGGTCCATGGACGGATGTGTACGCGTTCGGGGCGGTGCTGTGGCGGATGGTGGCCGGAGGGAAGCCACCTTGGGAGCCACCGAATCCGAAGCGTGTTGAGTTGCGGGTGGCATCTGAGATGGCAGGGAAGCCCGATCCCCAGCCGTCGGCGGCAGAGTTGGGAGTGGGCAGGTTTTCGCAAGAGTTGCTCGCGGCGGTTGATCGGTCCCTGACCATCTCAGCCGACAAGCGACCCAGAGACTTGGAAGATCTGAGGAATCCCCTGAATGGCCCGAGCCAGTCTGGAGACATGTCTGAGCCTCCATCGGATCCTGTTCCCGACAGTGGTTCCCGTTGGCAGCGGCGGCTATTGCCCTTACGGGCGGCGGTAGGAACAATCATGGCCGCCGCTATGTTCGTGCTAGGGATCGCGTGGGTTCTTGACAGGCCGATGTCTGATCGTTCAGAACTCCCCGAATCGGATGTGTCAACCAACGAACGCGTCCGGTCAGAATCGGTACCCGTTGAACAACCTCGAGCAGTCGTACCTCCTGCGGTAACTGCCCCATCGCCACTATCCACACCTAAATCCGGCCTTCCGACCAGCAAGGTCGTCCCACAAGGACAAGTAGTTGCTAGACCCTTGCCATCTAGCGTCTCCTGCTCGGATTGGGGCACAGCGGAGTTCTTCGTGGGGGCGACAGTGGAGGAAATATCGCGCTGCATGCTAGATGCAGGCGTGAAGGTGAACGCCCCGAATGATGACGGATGGCTCCCCTTACACATGGCGGTGAGGTTCAGTCCGAGTACTGATGTAGTGAGGGTCCTGCTCGACGCAGGTGCGGACTTGAGCGCACTGGCCAAGGATGGAAAGACTCCCCTGCACGTGGCAGCGGCGAATAGCGACGCTCCCGGTGTGGTGAAGGTGCTGCTCGACGCAGGCGCGGACGTGAACGCACGGGACAAGTATGGAGGCATCCCCTTGCACATGGCGGCAAGGTTCGGTAAGGGCCCCGATGTGTTGAGGATTTTGCTCGACGCAGGTGCTGACCTGAACGCACGGAATGAGGATGGAATGACTCCTCTGCACGTGGCGGCAGCGTATGGCGAATTCCCGGAATTGGTAACGGCACTGCTCGACGCTGGCGCGGACTTGAACGCTCGGAATGAGGCTGGAAGGCCCCCCCTGCATGTGGCGGCGGCCTATAGCGAGGCACCGGACGTCGTGAAGGCTCTGCTCAATGCGGGCGCGGACTTGAACGCACTGGATACCTACAAATTGTCCCCACTGCACGTGGCGGCGGGCTTCAGCAGCATCCCAGAAGTGGTGACCATACTGCTCGACATGGGTGCGGCCTTGAACGCACCGAATGAGGATGGGAAGATCCCTCTGCATGTGGCGGCGGCGCATAGCCACGCTCCAGACGTAGTGAAGGCGCTGCTCGACGCTGGCGCGGACTTGTACGCACGGAATGAGGATGGGTGGCCCCCACTGCACGTGGCGGCGGCGTATAGCGAGGCTCCTGATGTCGTGAAGGCGTTGCTCGACGCAGGTGCGGACTTGAGCGCTCGGGATAGCAACGAAATGCACCCGCTGCACGTGGCGGCGGCGCATAGTGAAAGCCCCGAAGTGGTGACTATGCTGCTCGACACAGGCGCGGACTTGAGCGCTCGGGATAAGGATGTAAGGTCCCCCCTACACGTGGCGGCAGTGAACAATAAGAGCCCCGAAGTAGTGAAGGCACTGCTCGACGCAGGTGCGGACTTGAACGCACAGGATATAGACGGAAGGTCCCCCCTGCATGTGGCGGCGGCGTACAGCAACGCTCCCGGAGTAGTGAAGGCGTTGCTTGCTGCGGGCGGAGACCCGAGCGCGAGGGATAAGAATGGACTTCTCCCACTGCACATTGCGGCGGGGCTTAGTAAGAATCCCGAAGTGGTGGCCATCCTGCTCGACACAAGCGCGGACTTGAATGCACGGGATAAGGACGGGAGGCACCCCCTGCACTTTGCTGGGGGACTTAGTAAGAGCCCCGAAGTGGTGAGAATACTGATCGCCGCGGGTTTGGATTTGAACGCACGGGCCAAGGATGGAGGCACCCCGCTGCACGCGGCGGCCTATCGAGATATTTCCGGCTTAGGCGTGGTGAAAGCGCTACTCGACGCGGGTGCGGATGTGAACACACTAGATAAGGATGGGAGTTACCCTCTGCACTTTGCGGCGGCGTATAGTAACAGTCCCGAAGTGGTGAACATGCTGCTTGCTGCGGGCGCAGACTTGAACGCACAGAACAATGACGGATTCACACGCTTGCACGGAGCAGCGACGTTTAGTAATAACCCCGAAGTGGTGAACATACTACTCGACGCGGGCGCAAGTTCGGCAGCGAGAGACGGTAATGGCAAAATTCCTCGGGACTATGCGAAGGAAAACGCCGATCTCAAGGCAACCAGTGCCTATTGGCGCCTGAACGAAGGGCAACCCCTCGACAGGTGAACCGGCGTGGTTGGCGAGTATCCTTGTGCATCGGTGCGGTGGGAGCCGGCCGAGGGAGTTTGCCACGGCCGACAGAGAGACGCACCTATTGCACAATCAAGCGCCACGGCTTCCGTGTTGGCCGTCAAGCTCGGTCCGAGGCAATTGGTCCTGAAGGGGCCAAAATTCGTGCAGGTCACAGTTGGGTGAGATCGGCTCCGAAGGGAGTGGACAAGATGTCCATGGAGCCGTTTTCCAATGGGCACTAAGGGAGCGGCGCTAGGGGGGGGGCTCGTAGCCGCGGCGCAATCGTTCGTTTGGCATTAGGTGCAGTTCGCTGGAGGCCCGGTGATCAACCTTGGCAGCGTTCGATAGTCGTGCAAGCTCGGCAGGACACAGCTGACGTTGTGAACTTCCATCCTGCCGGTTGGCGATGCAGGCCCCGATCGTCAGCACGAAGGCATGCAACGCCAGCCTTGCAATGTCCTTGCTGGGCCGCCCCATGGAACTACACTGTTACTGTCTGTGTGCGATGAATGCAAGCTCCTTTACGGCTGTGCAAGACTGCGGGTCTTAGCGCGGAGTGGCAGTCCTCGGGCCGGTCATGGTCCATGGACGAACGGCGAGGCAAATGCTGAGTTGACCGGGGAGTCTCATTCGGGCCTGGATTGAACGACCTGTCCTCCATCAGATCCCCTCCGGCAGACGGACCGCATGGGGGCAGTCCAGTCGTGCGGTGGGGCAGGCACTTCCCGGAACCAAGCAAGTATTGTCGCATCGAATCCCGGATGTTCACGGAGATTGAGCGTTTCGGGTACGATTGGGTGAGCCGTTCGAGCGGTAGACTCGGTCGGCGGTACTGGCAGGGGTCCAGACAGGAGATGAGCAAGCAATCGTCCGGTGTACGAGGTGCTTTGCAGCCGGGGACTGCTATGCGCGGGTACAGGATTGAGGCCGTGTTGGGATACGGCGGCTACGGTGTCGTCTATCGCGCCCGTCACGAGGAATTGGGCTATGAGGTGGCGATCAAGGAATACCTGCCGGTCGAGCTGTCGGTTCGGGAGGCCGGCACGGTCTATCCGCGGAGTGCGGACTGCATGCAGGTCTACGAGGATGGCAAGCGACGGTTCCTGGAGGAGGCGAAGCGCATCGTCCAGTTCAAGACCGATCCGGGGGTGGTGACGTGCACGGATTTCTTCCGCGCCAACGGGACGGCGTATCTGGTGATGGAGTACATCGACGGTCTGTCGCTGGCGGCGCTGCTCCAGCAGCGGGAGACCGCGGGTCGAGCCTTCGACGAGGACGATCTGAAGTCGGTCGCAGTGCCGTTGCTGGAGACGCTGCTGCGTTTGCATCGGGTTAGTGTACTGCACCGGGACATCAAACCGTCGAATATCCTGATACGCCGGTCCGGCGGGCAGCCGGTCCTGATCGACTTCGGGGCTGCGAAGCAGATGACGGCGGACTACACCAAGTCGGCGGCACCGTATACGGAAGGCTACGCTGCGTTTGAGCAGGTCGGTGAGGGGGAGTTGGGTCCATGGACGGATGTGTACGCGTTCGGGGCGGTGCTGTGGCGGATGGTGGCGGGAGGGAAGCCCCCTTGGGAGCCACCGAATCCGAAGCGCGTCGAGTTGCGGGCGGCATCTGCACTGGCCGGGAAGCCCGATTCCCAGCCGTCGGCGGCACAGTTGGGTGTGGGCAGGTTTTCGGAGGAGTTGCTCGCGGCGGTTGATCGGTCCCTGACCATCTCGGACGACAAGCGCCCCAGAGACTTGGAAGATCTGAGGCATGCCCTGAATGGCCCGAGCCAGTCCGGAGACATGTCTGAGCCTCCATTGGATCCTGTTTCCGGCCGCCGTTCCAATGCGCAGTGGAGGCTATGGGCGGCGGTAGGAACAATCATGGCCCCTGCCATGTTCGTGCTAGGGATCGCGTTGGTTGTTGACAGACCGACATCTGATCGTGCAGAACTCCTCGAATCGGATGTGTCGACCAACGAACGCGTTCGGTCAGAATCGGTACCCGTTGAACAACTTCGATCAGGGGTCCCTCCAGCGTCCACTGCCCAGTCTCCCGAATCTATACCGAAATCCAGCGCTACGGTCAGCGAGCGCCTTGGGCAAGGACAGGTCCTTGCTGAAGACTCGCCATCTGGTGTTTCCTGCTTGAATTGGGGCACAGAGGAGTTCTTCGCGCGAGTGACGGTGGAGGAAATCTCCCGCTGCTTGCTAGATGGCAGCGTGAAGGTGAACGCACGGCTCGAGGACGGATCAACCCCCTTGCAGTGGGCGGCGGCGTATAGCGACACTCCCGAAGTGGTGAAGGCGCTGCTCGCCGCAGGTGCGGACGTGAACACACGGGACGGGTGGTCTGGTGGACGGACGCCCCTGCACCTCGCGGCGGCGAATAGTGAGAGCCCCGAAGTGGTGAACATACTGCTCGACGCGGGCGCTAATCCGGTCGCGAAAGACGGTGATGGCAAAATTCCGTGGGACTATGCGAAGGAAAACGTACAGCTCAAGGCAACCGGCGTCTATGAACGCCTGAATGAGGACCAGTCCCGATAGGTTGGTAGCGCGGTCCATTGGCTTTCTCGGTAGAAGCGCGTCAGCGAAATGCTAGTGTTCTGGCAATCGCAACCTAAGGATCGGCAGCTGTGCCGGCGTGGTCGGCGAGCGTCGTTGTGCATTAGTGCCGTGCGACCCGGTCCAGGGAGTTTGCCACGGCCCGCAGAGAGGCACACATTGCACAACGAAGCGCGCCAGCTTCCGTGGTGGCTGTCAACCTCGGATCCAAGGAAACTGGCCTTGGCGGGGCGGAATTTCGCGCCGGTCGCGAGCGGGAAGGCGAGATCCGCTTCGAGGGGAGTGGACAAGATGTCCATGGAGACGCCTTCAGTGGATATTAAGGTAGCGGCACTAGGGGGCTCACGCTGGAGCATCAAGCAGGCCGATCAGTTTGCGCATGACGGCTACCAAGGCCGCCTTGTTCTGCTCACCGCGCGGTCAGGCGAGCACAACAGGCCTGCGAGCCAGAATGCCAGCGGGTGTCGGCGGTGGCGCGATTCTATTGCCACGGCAAGAACTCGATGCGATTTCCCGGTCTTCATGGGCCGTCGAACGGATGCCGAACGGCAAGCGGACTCGAAGTCGTAGACTTCCCGCTTCCGTGCCGCGTGAAGCAGTGGAATGCGAGCCAGAACGGCGTTGGTACGGGCATCCATGATGAGCTGGTCGCTGCCGGATGCACTCTCAATCATGTAGCAGAGCCTGAGAGAGTCTCTGTCCGGCCAGTAGACGAGCCGGGCGTCGACACTAGGCTCATTCGGAATCGAGCCGACTTCATCTGGCTTGTCGAGCGTTCGATCTGGAGGAATCTGCCGGGTCAGTGCAAGGTTCTTGAGCGGACCCAACAATACGACTGGGCGCTGCCGCGGGTCCAGGAACAACCGAAATTCCTGATGGACCACCGGCAGTCCGTTTACGCTTCGGACTATGCTGTACGCCGCCCACTCGCCGATCTGCGTCAGAGGCCTCGCAACCGTGAGGGACTCGTTCGGCCAGAGGCGGAGTTCGGCGTGCAGTTCACTGGAGACCCAGTGATCAACCTTGGCAGCGTCCGATAGTCGGGCGAGTTCGGCAAGACGCAGTTGACGTTGGGAACTTCCATCTTGCCCGTTGGCGATGCAGGTCCCGATCGTCAGCACGAAGGCATGCAGCGCCAGCCTTGCAACGTCCTTACTGGGCCGCCCCATGGAACTACACCGTTACCCTCTGTGTGCGACGAATGCAAGCTCCTTCACCGCTGTACAACACTGCGGGTCTTGGCGCGGAGCGGCAGTCCTCGGGCCGGTCATGGTCGACGGACGAACGGCGAGGCAAATGCTGAGTTGATCAGAGAGTCTCATTCGGGCCTGGATTGATCGACCTGTCCTCCATCAGATCTCGACCGACAGGCGGACAGTATGGGGGCATTCGAGTCGTGCGGTGGGGGCAGGCACTTCCCGGAACCAATCAAGTATTGTCTCATCGAACCCCGGATGTTCACGGAGATTGACCATTTCGGGTACGACTGGGTGAACCGTTCGAGCGGTACACCCGGTCTTCGGGATTGCAAGGGTCTGGACAGGAGATGAGCAAGCAATCGTCCAGTGTACGAGATGCATTGCAGCCGGGGACTGCTCTGCGCGAGTACAGGATCAAGGCCGTGTTGGGATACGGCGGCTACGGTGTCGTCTATCGCGCCCGTCACGAGGAACTGGGACATGAAGTGGCGATCAAGGAGTACCTGCCGGCGGAGTTGTCGATTCGGGAGGCAGGCATGGTCCATCCGCGGAGTGCGGACTTCATGCAGGTCTACGAGGACGGCAAGCGGCGGTTCTTGGAGGAGGCGAAGCGAATCGTCCAGTTCAAGACCGATCCGGGAGTGGTAACGTGCACGGTTTTCTTCCGCGCCAATGCGACCGCGTATCTGGTCATGGAGTACATCGAGGCCCTGTCGCTGGCGGCGTTGCTCCAGCAGCGAGAGACCGCAGGTCGAGCCTTCGACGAGGGCGACCTGAAGTTGGTTGCAGTCCCGTTGCTGGAGACGCTGTTGCGATTGCATGGGGCTGGTGCTTTGCACCGGGACATCAAGCCGTCGAACATTCTGATACGCCGCTCCGACGGGCAGCCGGTCCCGCCCCAACGCGAGAGCAACGCGAAACTTCGCTCTTCCAAGGCCAATTTCCCTGAATCCGTGCTTGACAGCCAGTAGTAGTAGTCTCCTTGCCATACTTCTTCGGCCTAAGTCCTCCAACGGCCTCCAGCTTCCTTGTTGACACACCCACCCGCTCTGTCCTACACTCTCGTTTGGTCAGGCCTTTGCACAAGTCCACCTCACCCTGTCGCACCGCATTGTGCGATGGGCGTCAACGGAGCGAATCAGACATGCAGTCTTTCAACGCACGAATAATCATCATTTTGATCGTCGAATCACTAGTTATTCCACGACTGAGTCTAGCCGAAAATCAGTACTTTCCTGGTGTTCATTATCTCTTACCGGCAGGAAAAAAGGCGACGCAAATCGGAGCTCAACTTATTCTCACAGACAGATCCTTACATGTCTACGGAGAGCAGGTTCGGGCGCCACTCAAAGTAATCCAGTACTCGGATATCATGGCAATCACTTACTCTAGATCGAAACATCCTCGATACAAGGCAACAGCCGCCGCCGCTGTTGTCCTCGGGCCGTTCGCCTTGCCTTTTCTGTTCACAAAAGGCAAAAAGCACTGGCTTACAATTCAGGCGGCGAATGATCATATGGCTCTGCGCCTCAGTAAGAAGAATTTTGGGCTAATCATTGCTGCGATCGAATGGAAGACAGGCATAATAGTTGAAGGGACCAAGGAGTAGAGTGCTCCTAATCTTGAGGATTTCCGGCGTACATTGCTCCGATAAATTCAGTCATTGGTCGACTTGCAGATTATGATACAGTATATGAATTTGGTTGGGCTAGGATGTCGCATATATATGGGGATTAAACCCGGCACTGTCGACTAAACGGGTTGGTACAAGAATCTCAAATCGCCGATGCTTAGTGTAGTGTGTAGCAATTATCATTGGCTAGCAGATACCTCTGCGAGGGACTGTTGGGCGCGGCGGCGCTCGCCAGCTGGTGGGACAGGCCTGCCCCAGTAAGACAAAAATGGTGGAAAATGTGGCTGGAGGGCTAGCGCCCCAGCACATTCCCCCAGCCTCCTTACTCCGACCCCTCCCTCTCCGAGGGGTGTATCATCAACTCTTTCCCACTTCCTCCCCTCGGCCTCTCTTTAGGCTCATCTGTGCCTTGGAAAGGACTCACGTTCCAGCAAGTGCGTGAAGAACGACCGTGTCGATGCGGCTATTCTCGCCCGCTTCGGCCTTCTCCCCGCTCTCGAGAGGAGGTGCCTCCCCCTAGTCTCAGAGTTCCGGACATGGGACTAATTTGGGATGTCATGCGGTGGAGTCGATTGCGGGGTTAGGCTGGGGCTGCGAGGGATCGCTGGGGTTGCAGGGCGGGAGTTCGTAGACGAGTCGCAAGGTGGTGCCGGGATAGAGGGTGCGGGTCTGGTTGAGGGCGTCCAGCAGGGGCGCCAGGGCGCGATCCTGAGCGCGGGTGGGCTGGTGCAGCAGGCGCACCGTGAGGGTGCCGGCAACGGGGTCGGGCAGGAGGCTCGCGGCGCTGCGCAGCAGGGCCTTGATCTGGAGTCGCGCTGTCTCCGGGCGGCTCAACTGCGGCGCGAGAACCGCCGCCAGGCGGGTCTCGGCACGATACACCAGCATGCGCAGGGTGTCGCACAGTTCGCGCAGGGGCCGCCCCAGGGTCTGTGGGCGTTCGTCGGCGGGTAGGTCCCCGACGCGGACATGGTGGTCGACCTCCCGGCGGGCGATCTGCAGACCCTCCAGACGGTGGTTCGTGTCCTGCACCCTGGAGCGGAGTTGCTGCGCAACGTCCGAGCCGCGCGGGGCTTGTGCCAGTTGCCGGTGCAGGGTACCCAACTGGCGCTGGACGGCATTGTCAAGCCAACGCCATTGCGGGTTGACCATCTGCTCGTCGGCGTCCACGTCCTCGAGGGTGTGACTCGCCAGCGTGTCGAGGGCATACTCGGCGCGCATGTACTTGAAGAAGTTCTCCTGAGTCCAGCGGGAGCGCAACAGACTCGCCACCTGTGCCGGTGGCAGGCTGGGGTGGGTGGTGATGGCGGCGGGCTGGCGCTGGTCCGGGTCCGGCGCTCCGGAGCGCGGCACGGGCTGGCGCGGCTGTCCGCTCCGGCCCGGGATCGGGAGCCGTCGATCGATCCGGAAGCGGACTTCGCGCACGGTGCCGTGCGCGCCCAGCTCGACCTCCCGTTCGGCGGCCTGCCCCTGGAGGCGGACCGTCCCCAGCGGTCCCGGCAGGTCCAGTTGCACGGGCGTGAACTCCGCGAGCGGCCAGCGCTCCGTCTGGGCGCCCTTGCGCCAACTGATGACCGCGATGCCCTGTCGTCGCAGAGCCGCGAACAGGGCCGGGCTCCAGCCTTCCCGGTCGAACACCAGCGTGAGTTGGGGGCGCTGCGGGTCGCCCTGCTTGGAGAGCACCCCCAGTTGCTGGAGTTGGGGGATGATCGAGTGGCGGATCTCCTGCCCCAGGGAGTGGTCCAGGGCCTTGTGCAGACACAGCAGTGGAGCGCCGCCGAGGGCGTGCACCCAGTAGCTGGTGGCTCCTGCCAGGCACAGTTTCTGGCGCGGTACGAAGCGTTTCGGCACGGCACCCTGGCCGCTGTAGACCTGCACGTGGCCGTCCACGAACAGGGTGGCGAGGGCGTCCTGGTGGGTGGTCGCCCAGTGCTGCGTGAGGGCCCCGCTCCAAGCCCGCAGGGCCTCCGGATCGGCGGCCAACTGGCGCAGATGACGGCGCAGGGTGCGGGGACAGGGACTGCGGTCCAGACCCAGCAGCAGGCCCCACTCCCCGGGCGGTTCGCTCGCCAGCCGTTCGACGCGCTGCACCCGCAGCAGGAACAGGAAGGCGAGGGTGAGCAGGATCGAGCGCAGCCCGTAATAGCCGGGTGGCACAGAGAGTTTCCCGGCGTGTGTGAGCAGGCCCTCGGCCAGCAGCGCGGGCAGGGCCGCCAGGACCCCCGCCCCGGCCACGGCCGTGGCCGGGGTCGGGAAGCGGGGTTCGCGCGGGGTTCTGTCGCCCAGCGAGGCGGCCAGGCGCCCCGGGGTATCGTGGGTGGCCCGCCCCTGCCGAGCCTGGGCGTCACGGTGGTCGCGCTGCACGCGATCCAGTGGCGGCGGTGAGTCGGTCCCGGCGGCCTGCTGCGGAGGCCGGACCGGTGGCGTGCTGCGGACCGGAGTGGCGGTGGGGGGTGAGCAGGGTTTGGCAGCGACCGGAGGGGCCTGAGTGGCGGCGGAGGCCGGGTCCGGCGGGACGGGCGGCAGCAGCCCCCGGCGCTGATAGGTGCGCAAGGTCTCGAAGCAGAGCGCGAGTTGGCGGGCCGTGTGGCGCAGGCTGGCCCCGTCGGCGAGCAGGCGGGCGGCCCGCTCGAGCACTTCCGGGTCCTGGATCGCGTGACGCCGGCGGGTGCGCTGGCGCGGGGCGAAGCCCATCTCGCCGTCGCGTTCCAGGGTCTGGCGAGCCCGCAGGATGGTGCGGGGGCTGAGGCCGAAGGGCCGGGCGAGGTCGACCAGCGAGGCCAACTGGAACAGGGCGCAGCGGGCCAGACAGAGATTGCGGGCCCGTTTGTCGTCGCGGTGATGACAGGCGATGGGGGCGATACCCAGGAAGTAGTAGAGGATCTCCCCGTCGTGGCAGAGGCTGAGTTGGTGATTGACGGGCAGCGCTTCGCCGGGTTGCAGGGCGAGGGCCGCGGGCAGACCGGAGGGGGCGGGCAATGCAGCTTTCATAGTGACATCATGAACTAGTCGAAAGCGGGTTGTCCAGTCGCTGCGGGGCGCCGCTCGCGGCGCACAAATCCCTGTCCCTCGCTACGTTACAGGGAACATCCGGGGGCGGGACGGCGCCTCTCCGGCGGGCCCTCCCTGACCAGTGGCTGTCCGCTGGGTGGCAGGTTGGGCGCGCCACCGCACCCCGGGAGCGGACGGGCCGACGGGGGCCGACCGGAGGCGCGCGTCACGCGCGAGAGGGCTCTGAGCAGTCGCCACGGAGACCGCTGGCCGCTGCCGGGCACGGACCACCACCCGGCTCCAGCCCCGCCCCGCACGGAACTCGTCCCGCGCGGACACGGGCCAACTCTCCATCCCGGCCTACCGCCACGGGTCCACAGCCGCGAACGGGGCCCCGGGACGGCTGAGTTGCGCCGTCGGTGCGCAGCCGTCCGGCCGTCCCCTTCCCGACTGATAGTGACAGAGCTAAATTAGTCACTCCGCCGCTGTCGAGCCCTCTCGGGCGACGGCACGATTCCCACAAGTTCCTGCCACCCTATGTCTTATCGCTGTCATCCTCTCCAGCTGGGGGCTTCCCATGTCCGGAACTCTGAGGCTCAGAGTTCCGGACATGGGACTAATTTGGGATGTCATCCGGCGGGGTGGACTGGCGGGGTTGGCAAGGTAATTTTTTAGTCGGAGGTAGGGGTGGTTGAGAGTGTGAGGCGGGGGTAGTGGGCTAGGAACGACGGGACGGACGGGGAGGGTGCGGGCGGACGGGGCTGGACATTTCATACGGGATCTGTCAGGGTGGAGCCATGGAGTCGTCAGCGCGGATGCCGGACAGCGTGGACCTGCAGGCGGTGCAGGTGCGCGCGACCTACGGCGCGCAGGAACACCGGCTCTGGGACCGGCTGGTCGCCAGCCACCATTACTTGGGATTCGGCTCGCTGTTCGGCAAGGGTCTGCGGCAGGTGGCCACGCTGGACTCGGCCTGGGTGGCGCTGGTGGGCTGGCAGGCGGCGGCGCTGAAGCTCACGGTTCGGGACCGCTGGCTGGGCTGGACGCTCGAGCAGCAGTTGCAACGTCTGCATCTGGTGGCCCAGAACTCCCGGTTCCTGATCCTGCCGGCGTTCCAGGGTATCCCCAATCTGGCCTCGCGGGTGCTGGGGTTGAGCCTGCAGCGGCTGGCGCAGGACATGCAGCGGGAGCACGGCTACCGGGTGCTGCTGGCGGAATCGTTCGTGGACCGGGCGCGGTTCGCGGGCACCTGTTACCGGGCCGCGAACTGGCGTTCGCTGGGCTATACGGGCGGCTACGCCCGCGAGCCGGGGCCGCCGGTGAGGTGGCGGTCCCACGGACAACCCAAGGAGGTACTGGTGTACGAGTTGGAAGCGGGAGCCCGAGCGGCGCTGAGCCAGCAAGAGGAGGGTCCGGGCTGGCAGGGACCGGCCCGGGAGGCGCCCCCACCGGCGGCGCAGTTGCGCAGCCTGTTCGACTGTCTGGACGAGGTGGAGGACTACCGCTGTGCGCGGGGGCAGCGCTATCCGCTGCGCACGGTGCTGACGCTGGCGATCGCTGCGCGTCTGGCGGGCTATCGCGGCGTGACCGCGTTCGCCGAGTTTGCGGCGTTGCTGGATCCGGAGCAGCGGCGGACGGTGGGCTGTTTCTTCAGCCCCAGCCAGCAGTGCTACACGACGCCCTCGATCACCACCTTGCACAACATCCTGGCGCGCCTGTCGCCGGAGAAGCTCGAGCGGGCGATCACGGTATGGGCCCAGCAGCAGAAGAGTCAAGTCCTGACGGAAGAGGGAGATACGAAACCATTGAAGGCTGCGGGTGAGGACTCGCCGGCACCGTCGGCGGCGGGCGAGACGCCCGCGCAGCCGCCGCTGTTCGCCGGCATCGCGATGGACGGCAAGGATGTGCGGGGCGCCTCCCGGCAGACCGCCCAAGGACGGCGCATGATGGTGGCCGCCGTCGAGCACGGCAGTGGTCTGGTGCTGGGACAGGTCGAGGTGGGCAGCAAGACCAATGAGATTCCCGCCGTGCGCGAGTTGGCCGGGCGGCTGGAGTTGCAGGGGCGGGTCGTCACCTTCGACGCCCTGCACGCCCAGCAGGCCACCACCCGCCTGTTGCGCAAAGAGTCCAAGGCCCACTACCTGGTCACGTCGGTCAAGGGCAACCAGCCGACCATCCTCGACGACCTCCAGCACATCCACTTTGGCGCGGCCCCCGCCCACGAGACGCTCGACGGGGACCACGGGCGGATCGAACGGCGCCGCTACTGGGTGCAGGACCTGGCGGACCCGGCCTGGAACGGCTATGCCGACCTGCACGGTCGGCGGCAGGCCATCCGCATCGAACGGCAGACCTGGCATGGCAAGACCGACAAGACCACTCTCGCCGTGTGCTACGCGCTGACCTCGCTGTCGGCGGAGGAGGCCACGCCGGCGCAGTTGGCGGCCCTGATCCGCCAGCACTGGCAGATCGAGAACCGCCTGCATTACGTGCGGGACTTCACCTACGACGAGGACCGCTGTCGGGTCGCGGTGCGCCATCTGCCCCGCAACCTGGCCTGTCTGACCAACGTCGCGATCTCGCTGATCCGCTGCCAGTCGCCGTTCGCGGGTATCCCGACCGCCAACCGCTACTACGCGGCCCGTTCGCAGTCCGCCCTGGAGCTGCTGCTGCACCCGCCCTCGGACTGAACCCCGCCACCGCTCCCAGCCCGCCTTGTCCGTGGCGCCGCACCCGGCGCCCAGCCCCCCTGTGTCGCTCCGGGCGGCCGGGGTGTGTCGACCGCCCCACCTGCCGCGCGGGCCGTAGCCCGCCCGCCATCGGAACCGCGCCTGCGGCCTGCTCCCGACCGGAAATCCCGACTCAAGCCCTCCAATACGCCCTCACTCGGGACTAAAAAATGTACCTGGCGGGGTTGGCGAGGGATGTAGGGTCCGTTCTGGAGGCTGGGCGGGCATTCGTCGATGAGTCGCGTAGCATTTCTGGAAGATCTGTGGGTCGGGTGGAGGGGGGCTGAACGGTCGACCAGGTCGTGCAGGAGAGGGGGCCGAGGTCCAGATGGAAGCCGGTGCCAGCGACCGGCAAGAGGCGTGCTGGCGCGGACAGGTGGCGTTGCAGTAGGGCCGCCACCCGGAGTAAAATGATCGTGTCGGGCGCTGGAAAGGTTGGACCTTGTGGAACTCGGCCCATGCGGTGCGGCAGTGCGGCTGCACCGGTGGCGCGGTCATGCACCCCGGGTGTACGGCCAGGGGACAGTCCGTGAGTTCGCGCGAGTCGGTGCGACGGGGCCGAGCAGTGGACACGCAAGCCGGTAACGTCGCACCCACAACCCGGCAGATCGTGACATCATAAAATAGTCAATCGTGGATGTCCGCTGTGATCGGGCGGCCCTGCAGATCGCATAAGTGGCTTTTCAGCAAGGGTTTACCCGCAGACTACCCGGGCGATTCGAAGGCTCGGATGGGGCCATCGCCGACTAACCGGTGTCAGTGCACTGGCGGGCCGTGTGGAGCGGACGCGCCTTGGCCTGCTGGTGGGCCGCAGTCCTCAGGAGGCTCGCTATGCCGCGCCAGGCCGCTGCGAAGTGGACGGGCCGGGGTGGTGCCATCGCGAGTCCATGCCGACTCGGGCAACCTGGCGAGCAGCCCGCAGCGGGTTGGCGACGCGGTGGGGTTGACCGGTCGCCTTCGGCTTGGGGGTGGATCGGGTCGCTGCCGGCCATCGTCAGCCGCTCTCGCCGGCCGCTGGCTCTACGTCGATGCGCAGTGGCCGGGAGCGACCCGATGTACTGTGGGGCTACGTTGCGCCGATCGCGAGACGTCAACCGGCCCTTGCGATTCCGATTGATAGTGACAGTTCCAGAATAGTCACCCTGCCGCTACCAAACCTCTTCGGAATGCAGCACAGGTCACACAAGACCCTGTCAGTCAGTGTCTTACCGCTGCCATCCCATTCGGCAAGGCGTTCCCCATGTCCGGAACTCTGAGTCTTAGAATCGGAAACGGATCAATGACTTGCTGGTTCTCCGCCCGACGCTCATCAGGCGGTGTGGAGCCCTGCAGAGACTGGTCGCCGAACCCCAGCTTGATAGCGATATACCCGCCGGTCCGCTCGCGGCCAATGCCGCAGCCTGCGCGCACTGCGAATGCTGCGCGTGCATCGCCGCCGATGCACCCCTAGCCCGGTGCGACGCCATCATCCAGTACATCCCTGGTCTGGAGTTCGTCACTGCCGCCTCCCTTTATGCGACCTTGCCCGAACTCGGTACGCTCGGTCGCCCTAGCCTGAATTCCCAAGAGGGGATCTGGATGTGACAAACGGAGGTTAGGCGAAGTCGATTTGCAGGGGGAGGTTGTGGAGCCAAGGAATGGGGGTGGAGGAGTTGGCATAGCCGGCTTCGATCAGGTGGGGATTGTGGGCCCGGCGCCCAAGGGTGACGGTGATCTGTTCGGTGCCGATATCGACGGTGGCGGCGGCGTGGACGAAGCGGCGGAAGAGCGTGGCCGGTTCGGCTGAGTGGAAGCGGGGGCCGAGCCGTCGGGCGAGTCGCCGGTAGAGGGCGGAGGCCATCAGGGTCAGTTGCAGATCGAAGTCGATGCGCAGAGGCACAGCGGCGGAGAGGGCATCCATGTGGAAGAACTGGATGGCATCGGCGATCGTGTTCTCGATCAGCATGCGGCGGGCGTAGCGGTCGACGAGGTCGCGGGCCGGGGCTGCGAGCTGGTTGGTTAGCAGGAGCGTGGGTTGGTCATGGCCGAGGTCGCGGATGGCGATCTGGCGGATGGGCTGGGGATAGTGGGCGAGGGTCACGGTCTGATCCAGGATGCGGGGTGTGCGATGGCGGCGGCCGATGTTGGTCAGGCGGATCTTCTGCCAGCGATCGGCGGGCTGCTCGAGCAGTTGGCGGACCAGCTTGGCACTGCGCCGGCGCAGGGTGAGGAAGTCGATCTGGCGTTCGGTGAGAATCGCCAGGTTGGCATAGGTGGTGAGACGGGAGTCGAAGACGAGTTCTTGGGGTGCCTGTCCGGTGCGCTGTGTCCAGGCATCCACGAAGCGCAGGATCTGGTCGTTGCAGGTGGCTTTGGAGGGACGGGCGCTGGCCCAGGCAAAGGTACGGGCCTGGGCATCGCGGGCCAGGCAGCACAAGACCGCCTTCTGCTGCCGGGAACGTTTGGAAATATAGTGCTTTTCGATCAAGGCATCATCGCCGTGGTAGGGGATGGAATGGAAATCGACATCGAACGAAGGGCCGCAGCCGAGGGAGGAGTCGAGCCGCAGGAAGGCGTCGTGCCAGCTTTGGGTGAAGGCATCGAGCCGACCGGGATCACAGCGGCAGGAGAACTCCGTGAGGGTGGAGCGCTTGGGGATGGCATTGAGACCGGCGAAGAGGGCGCTGCCGCGGTCGAGCACGGAGGGCATGCTGCGATAGGGGCGTCCGATGCCCCAGAGTTTGAGAGCGAGCAGGGAGCGCAAGGCGCAGCCGGAGGGGATGCGTGCGGAGCCGGGCAGGGAACGGGCGATCGAGTCGATGTCCATGCGGGCGAGATCGGGAGCGAACAGGAACAGGCCACCGAAGGCGGTGCGGAAGCGTTGGGGTTGGAGGTCGAGAGAGCGGCGGTCGGCCCCGGGAGCTAGCAGGACAGCCGGGTGCTGCTCGGGAGAGCGGTGGGGGAGTTTGGGCAGGCCGGCCTCACGCAGGATCTTGTGGACGAAGCCGACACTGTGGGGGAGGTGCTCCTGGTGGAGTTGAGCGGCGATGTCCTGGAGGGAGAGCTGCTGCTGACGGAGAGCGAGGATGCGTTCACGGGCCAGGGCGGAGCCGGTGGGGGAGCGGGCTGTGGAGTGGGGAAGAGGAAGTCGGGATCGTCGGAGCGCAGGAACCGGGAGCAGAGGTTGCGGAAGGAGCCGGGTGCGTAGCCGAAGCGCTGGGCGGCTTCGGCACAGGAGCAGCCCTCGACGAAGCGGGCTCGCAGGGCCTCGTACCGGCGCTGGCGGGGGGAGTGGGGTTGGAGGAAGCGGTCAGCCGTCGATGTCAGATGAACCGTGAACTCATGAACATCATATCACAGATTCAAATTAGAATGTTCCGGGCGGAGAGAAGAAGTCCATCGGGAGGGAGAAATGGGGGTTAAGTGGACCATTTTCGAGCGAAATGGGGCCAAATTGGCAAGGATGGCGGGAATTGCCGGGGGAAATCAGCCGAATCGGAGCTTGGTCGGCGTGGATCGAGAGTCACACATTCAGCTTGGATCAGCCTGTATGGTGTATTGGTTACTTATTCACAAGTTCACATAGAATATGACAATTCAGGCCGCTACGTGATGGCAAGTATCACGGATTCAGTAACTTAACGATACAAGGTCTCTCACATCCGTCATAGTCCATAGTGCTCTTGGGAATTCAGGCTAGTGTTCCGTCACTCGCAATTTTGAGGATTGACAGGGGCGCCGGCATGGTCGGCGAGCATCCTTGTGCACCTGTGCGGTGCGACCCGGTCCAGGGCGGTTGCCACGGCCCGCTTCCAACTCCGCTTGAGCCCCCAGCCCGTCGCGGGACCGCCACCGAACAGCCGTCATCGAAAACATGATTGCTACAATGTGTTTCCATAAGACGGGCCCGTCGGCCCGCCGCGAGAGGAGCAGCAACCATGCAGAAGAAGTACATCGTGCGACTGACCGAGGAGGAACGCCAGCTCTGTCAGGAAGCGGTCGACAAGTTGTCCGGTCGCAGTCAGAAAGCGCGCCGGGCGCGCATCCTGCTGCAGGTGGATGTGGACGGGCCGGGCTGGCCCGACCGGCAGGTCGCAGAGGCCTACCGCTGTCGGACGAACACCGTCGAGAACATCCGCAAACGCTGCGTGCTGGAGGGCTTCGAGGTGGCTCTCAACGGGCGTACACGCGACCCGGGCAGTTACCCGCCGCAGCGGCTGGACGGTCACCAGGAAGCCCAGGTGATCGCCTTGCGACTCGGTCCACCGCCGGAAGGGCACGCGCAATGGTCGCTGCGCCTGCTGGCGCATCAGGTGGTCGAGTTGGGGATCTGTGACACGATCAGCCATGAAACGGTCCACCGTACGTTAAAAAAAACGGTTTTACCAGCCGGAAGTTACAGTACTGGGTGATTCCGCCCGAGGCGAACGCGGAGTATGCGGTGGCAATGGAGCGGGTGCTGCGGACTTACGAACGCCCGTTGGACCCGCAGCGACCGGTGGTCTGCATGGATGAACAGCCGGTGCAGTTGGTGCGGGAGACCCGCACTCCGCTGCCGGCGACGCGGACACATCCGCAGCGCAGTGATTACGAGTACGAGCGCGCCGGCACGGCGGCAGCGTTCGGGGTTCTGTGAACCGCTGGCGGGCTGGCGCAGCGTGGCGGTGCGGGAACGGCGCACGAAGCTGGATTGGGCGCAGGAAGTGGCGGCTCTGCTGGACGGCCGTTATGCGGGTTGCGAGCAGGTGACGCTGGTGTTGGACAACCTCAACACGCATGTACGGGCGGCCCTGTACGAGGCCTTCGGGGCGCAGCGGGGGGAGCGGTTGCTGGACCGCATCGAGTTCCGCTACACGCCGAAGCACGGGAGTTGGCTGAACGTGGCGGAGTGTGAGTTGAGTTGCCTGACACGGCAGTGCCTGCGGGGTCGGCGGATCGGGGAACTGGAGAAGTTGCGCAGGGAAACGGCCGCTTAGGCGGCGGGCGTCAACCAGCGCCAGCGCGGCGTGAACTGGCACATGACCGTGGACGATGCCCGCTGCAAACTCAAGTCCGTCTATCCTAAAATCACCGAGTGACGGAACACTAGCGGGCGGATTGCGAGCAGTCCTACTGAAGTGGTACCGGTTGTTTGGACAGGTAGTCGGCAATGTTAAGGTGGACTCTGCAACTTCTGTTGAACTACCGACTGCCGAAATTATAACAGAACGAGAGATCGTCATCCTCCCGTCTCCCTGTCGGGCGAGTCTGCCTCAGAGGCTGGCCTAGGGCTCCCCTTGCCGGGCCTTGCCGGTGCCAAATCTGAACCGGCAGACCCCGGCGCGAGTTCGGGCCGCTCCCGCCAGCACTGCTCGCAATGGGCGAGATGGCGCTCCAGGTGCTCCCCGTAGGCGACCGGGAAGGGATGCTCCCGCAGTTCCTCGAGCAGGTTGCGGAAGTAGGCCAGCGAGCGCACCGGCTCGCCGTCCGGGTCCTCGAGCAGGGCCAGCGACTTGCGCACGCTCCCCAACAGGAGGGCCTGCTCGACACGCTCCAGGGCCACGCCCGCACGGTACCACTGTGCCGCCAAGCGCTCATCCACCGTGCGGAATGTCGCCTGCACGCAGGTCGGTTGCAGGAAGAGCTCGCGCACGCGGGCCACATAGTTCGCGAGATTCGGATCCGGCGACGAGGAGGCGCCGGGCACCTCCTCGTCGCCGGGCTGCGCTTCATACGGCCAATACTCGGCACACACGCGTAGACGCGAACGACGGTGCTGATTCGGAGCTGCCTCCAGGGTACAGATGCCCTGCGCCACCAGTTCCCGCAGACAGCGGCCCAGCGTCGACCGACTCTGACCCAATTCCCGAGCCAGGCTGCCCCGTTCGAACTCCAGACAACCACTGCCTCGTTCCGCCCGCAGACAGATGTAGCTGAAGACCTTGAAGGCCGGATCACCGAGGCGGTGCAGGGCCCGCTCGAAGCCCGCTCCCGCAGCGAACCAACCACCCGCCGCCGGCTTCAGTCGCACAGATCCCCACCGCTCTGCAGCACTTCCCACGGTGTCCGGCCTCCCAGTGCCGAGTGAGGCCTCTCATGGTTGTAGAACCTCAGCCATGATCCGATCTGCTCCCGGGCCACGAAACCGTCTGTGAATTCCTGCAAATACACGGTTTCATACTTCAGGGAACGCCACAGCCGCTCGATGAACACATTGTCGATGCAGCGGCCCCGACCATCCATGGAGGGGCGGACCCCGGCGCCTTCCAGGCAGTTCTGGAAAGCCGCCCCCGTGAACTGGCTGCCTTGGTCCGTGTTGAAGATCTCAGGAGCCGGGTGCTGCACCAGGGCCGCCTCTACGGCGGCGACGCAGAATTCGCTGTCCAGCGTGTTGGACAATTCCCAGGCCAGCACGCAGCGACTGGCCCAGTCCATCACGGCCATCAGGTACAGATATCCCTGCCGCAGCGGGATGTAGGTGATGTCGGCACACCACACGTGGTGCGCCCGCTGCACCTGCAGGTGGCGCAGCAGGTAGGGGTGGACCCGGTGCCCCGGATGCGGCTCGCTGCAGCGCGGACGGCAATCGATCGCCGCCAGCCCCATCTGACGCATCACACGCCGCACCCGGCGCCGACCGACCGACCAGCCCTCCCGCTGCAGGTGCCGACTCAGCTGCCGACTCCCGTAGAACGGATGCGCGGTGTACAACTCGTCCACACGATGCATCAGCGCCAACTCGGCCGCGTCCGGTTCGCGCGCCTGGTAGTACAGTGCCGACCGACTCAGCCCCAGCAACTGACACTGCAGCCTCAGGCTGGCTCGGGGATGGCCCCGCTGGACCAGCGTCCGGCGCGTGGCACGATCTAGCGTTCCCACGCGCTCTGCAAAAAATCCCGTTCGACGACCAACTGCCCGATCTTCGCGTGCAGCTTCTGGATCTCCGCCTCGAGGACCTGCCGCTCGTTGTGCGGCTGCTTCTCGAACAACCCGATCAAACCCTCACTCGCGGTGCGTTTCCACTGGCTCACCTGGTTCGGATGCACCTCATGGTGCGCCGCGATCTGCTGGATCGTCTGATCCCCCCGCAACGCTGCCTTTGCTACCCGTGCCTTGAAACTGGCCGTGAACCTTCGTCGTTTCGCCATGCTGAACTCCTTTCACCCCGCGCAGAGTCCACCTTAACGCACTGTCCGAAATTCCGGTACCACCTCATACAACACGCAGGCGACGGTGGATGCGGAGGGGAGTCAGTTGGTGGTGGGGCAGGGAGTGAGTCAGAACTGCAACGACAAGAATGAGTTGGCGGCGGGTGTGGCAGCGATTCCGGAGGAACTGGGGAGTCCGGAAGCGGTATTGGCGGACAATGGCCATGCGAACGGAGCGGAGGCGGACGGGGTGAAGGCGTATGTGTCGACGGGGGCGGAGGGGCGTCGGAGGCTGCATGACTTCCGACCGCCGCAGGACAAGCCGGAGAAGGAGTTGAAGGCGGACTGGCTGCGGAAGATGGCGGAGAAGCTGCAGACGGAGGAGGGGCAGCAGTTGTATGCGTTGCGGAAGCAGACGGTGGAACCGGTGTTCGGGGTGATCAAGGCGGCGCTGGGCTCCGGATGATCTCGCTGCGGGGGACCGAGTTGGTGCGAGGGAAGTGGAATCTGGTGACACTGGCGTACAACTGCAAGCGACTTCACACTCTCCGTCTGGTCGGTGGGGATACTAAATATGGTATCTTGTGTGCTCGACATCAAGATATGGTGTCATGAACGGTCGTCAGCATCGTCAGGACGGGCCTGTGCGTCGGGCCAAGGGCTGGGGAGACCCCCGGAATCCCTCCTCCGCCCCCACGGCACACGTCTCACGCAGCGAAACCGCCGCAGATCCCCTCAGCGTCCCTCACACCCCCATATCCGCCACCCTCTAAGTCCGACAAACTCCTAGGCGGCCGTCCCGCTGAGCCTCGCACTCTTCGACCGCGACTCCGGTTAGCACCACGGCGGGTGCCGGATTCGCGGAAGGCGGTCGCAGTCCCTCCACATGCTCTGCATGGCCGCCATCTCCGCAGTCCGCTGGCATCCGGACTCACACGCCTGCCATGACCGCCCGACATCACGTGACGAACCGTACAAGGTGGCCCTCATGCGTCAACTGGTGGCCTGCTCTACATGCTCCTGCGCATCCCACTGGAGGTAGCGGCATGAGCGTCTTTCCGCCAGCCTCCGGAGTCGTCTCTCCCCCACTCGATACCGGTGCGGAGTCTCTCCCTCCACTGCCAGTTCGCCCGGAGCCGGGCTTCACGACACAATATGGGAGATCGCTCATGCGAACACGCACTGAACAAGTACACCAATTGTCGATCAGTTACGCGAACTCGAGATTAAGGCCAACAATTCGCGCGAGATCGAACAGCAGCGCATCAAGCAGGCCGCGCCCTCTTCAGCCACAGCGCTGGCAAGGTACTCGACTCCCGAACCGTCCAGTGAGTCTTACGTGTCTGCTGTCTAGCCTCTAGGTGCACCTCGAGATATACTGGGCAACTTACAACCGAATCGTCGCAAGCGTGCACGGACTGTCCGATAATGGGTTCTGCGCCGGTCGGAGTGTCGCAAACGAGATATGGGCAAACCGCAGTCAAATCTACTCGACGCCCTTCCGCCGGGAACAGTTGTAGGTAACTATATGGTTGAGCTGCTGCTGGGACACGGCGGCTTTAGCGTCGTCTACAGGGCCCGTCACGTTGAACTTGGGAATGTCGTCGCCTTGAAAGAGTACTTGCCGGCCGGTATCGCTGTCAGATCTGAAGGTTCGGTTTACCCAAGGAGCACAGAAAACACGCTCGACTATGAAGATGGCAGGCGACGATTTTTGGAGGAGGCGAGGCACATCGTTGAGTTAAAGAATGAGCCAGGAGTGGTCACGTGTCTGGGGTTCTTCCGTGCCAATGGTACGGCCTACATCGTCTTGGAGCTCGTCGAGGGCATGTCACTTGCTGAACTACTTGCCCGGCGGGAATCAGCGGGTAAGTCACTCAACGAGAATGAACTGCGATTGTTGATGTTCCCGTTATTGAAGACACTGGCGCGACTGCACAAAGCAGATGTCTTACATCGGGACATCAAACCATCAAACATTCTAGTGCGACGAACGGACGGAGCTCCAATCTTGATAGACTTCGGATCGGCGAAGCAGGATGCGGCCCTGCACAGCAAATCGAATGCACCATTTACGAGAGAGTACGCGGCATTCGAGCAGATAGGTAAGGGAGATTTGGGGCCGTGGACTGACATCTACGCAATTGGAGCCGTGATGTGGAGGGTCGTAGCGGGTGGCAACCCGCCTTGGGACCCACCGGTCCCGAAAGGGGCAGCGTTGCGGGCCAATGCCGTACTAGAGGGCAAGCGGGACCCACTCCCCTCGGCCGTCGACCTGGGGCACGGACGGTTTTCACCGGAGTTATTGAAGGCGATCGATCAGTGCCTGATGATCTTGGCTGCCGACCGGATTTCCGATGCGGAAGAACTCAATAGGATTCTCAACAATCGTCAGTCTCCAACCGTACTGGACCCGGCAGACGACTCGTCTAGTCGCATAGCTAGTACAAGTAGTACAAGACGAAAGTCCATGCCCGGATTGGCTTGGTGTATTGCGGTTGGGCTCTTAGTCGGGACAGGATATTGTGTACTTCACACCGAGAGGGAATGGAGCAACGGTGCGGGACTGACGGTGACAACTGTACCCTCCGGAGCATCGATAGCAATAGAGAACGTAAGTCGGGCGTATAGTCCCGGAATGTTATTGCCGCCGGCCGTGTATCGAGTTGCAGTCAGTGCGCCTGGATTCCAGACACGGACGGTACTGGTTGACCATCTGGATTCACCATCAACTATTCATGTAGCACTAATCCGTACTCCCGTGCAGTCTACACCAGAGCCGATCTTGAAGACAGAGAAACGAACTGTAAAGCAAGCCCGGCTTACAATCTGGCCAGAGCCAAACTATGCAGACATTGTTCTATTGGGTAGTCCAATTCCATACAAGAGCGGAATGATTTTGGCGCTAGGTTCTTACACAATTGAAGTTAGTGCCGACGGATACCATAGTCGAAGAGTGTTAATCGAGCACTCTGGACCGAGACCGCACAGAATAAAGATGGAAAACATCGTCCATCCGCTTGTAATAGATGTTCATCCGCGAGACGCTACGATTGAATTAATTGGTGTTAAAAGCGTCTACAGTCCTGGTATGTTACTTCCTCTTAAACTGTATCGTGCCAGAATCTCTGCACCAGGGTATAGGAGCACTATCGTCCAAATACATCATTCAGATCCTCCGTCCAAAACTAGAATCAACCTGGAGCCTCTTCCGTCTATTCCAAAGCCGACTCTAAGTACACAAAGTGCATCTTTCATCGTGAACACAGAACCGTCTGATGCAACCGTCATACTGCTGAATAATACGAGAGAATACCAGAGAGCGATGCAACTCGAATTAGGCGTGCACAAAATAGAGGTCAGCGCAAGTGGCTTTGTTACAACAAAAGTGACGGTCAATCATCGTGGGGCTTCGCCACACATAGTCAAACTGAACCGTCAAACAGCACCGCTCACCGTCAATACTATTCCCCAGAATGCACAGACCGAACTCGTGAACAGCAGCTTTAAATTTAAAGACAAAGTTCAGTTGCCGCCGGGCCGTTATCTGGTGCGGGTCTCCGCACCCAGCTACGAGAGCAGAACCTTGGTGATTGATCATGGTCATGAACCGACAGTTGAAAGAGTAGTCCTTGATCGAAGTATCTACCTGGATGTCGGATTAGATCAAGATCAAGTTATTGCTCTCCATGGAAGACCATCGGTGGTGACCCGTCACGGCCCCAAAGAGTACGAAATCTGGCACTACGATGCAAGTACAGTCACAATCGATTCACAATCTAGGGCAGTCGTAACGTGGAAAAATGCTGGTAATCTGAAAATTCGACCGTCATCACGCCCCCAAATCGGCGGACCCAGCTATATCAAGGTGGGGTCGGACGCAGCGGATGTTGTGCGGTTGCACGGGTCACCAACCGCGACTGTCCGTTCTGGAGGGGGGCCAGAAACTTGGCGTTATGGTTCAAGCGTGGTAGTGATCAATCCGCAGACTAAAAGGGTTGTCGCTATTCGCAACAGTGGTGATCTAAAGACTGATCCGTGAGGTGTAGTAGACTCTCATTTGTGTTTTGACAGATCGATGGAAAACATGACAGAGAGATGATGACGGACCTCCTTGGTCGCCCAGATGGATGTTGTTGCAGTAGACTGAGCATTCATATAAGTCAGTATTTTCCTGCCATTGGACGTTTCACTACCGGTGTATTGTCGCTCTTCCGGCCGCCCGTCTGGACATCTGCCTTCTCTGACCCTCACGCTACCGGAGCGTTGTGGTCTCATCACCTGCCCCAGCTTGTGATCTCCTTTCTGTCTCGGCCCGCCCTCATTCCCTTTAGCAATACATCGTCGATGACAAACAGCGCACCGGTGACTGGGAAGGCGACACGATCATCGGCGAGGCCCATCAGGGTGCCGTCGTCACGCTCGTCGACCGGCGCTCCAAGTACACGTTGACGCAGCGAGTTACCAACAAGACCGCCGCGCTGGCCGGCGGCGCCGTCCAGGACCTGCTGGCTCCCTTCACCCCCCTCGTGCACATCGTGCACACCCTCACCTTCGACAACGGCAAGGAGTTCGCCGCCTCCCTCGCCACCGATGTCTTCTTCGCCCGCCCCTACCACTCCTGGGAACGCGGCCTCAACGAACACACCAACGGCCTGCTCCGCCAGTTCGTCCCCAAATCCGCGAATCTCCGCACTCTCGATCCCGGCATCCTCCAGGACGCCACCGACCGCCTCAACCACCGCCCCCGCAAGGTGCTCGGCTACTGCACCCCCAACGAGGTCTTCAGCGCCGCCTGCCTCGCAGCCGGCATGGCCCCACCACCGACTCGCCCCGCTCCCGGCCCACTCTGAACCCCTCGCTCGCGGCGCCCTGTGGTCCCACCCACTGCACCCCCTCTGCGCCTGTCTCCCGGTCCCCGCGAACCGGCCCTCCCCCTCTCCCCACCTCCACAAGGCTCCTGGTGGCTCCAGCCCCCCCAGTCCTTTCCAATGCACAGATGAGCCTGAAGGGAGGCCGAGGGGAGGAGGTGGGAACGAGTTGATCATACACCCCTCGGAGAGGGGTGGCGGAGTAGAGGAGGCTGGGGGAGGGTGCTGGGGGCTAGCCCCCAGAACATTTTTACTGTTTTTGTTTTATTGGGGCTTGCTGGCCCCGCCGGCTGGCACGCGCCACCACTCCGAACCACGCTGTGACAGGGCCGCTTGCGAGGCTGGCCAGCGAGACCGCCGCAGGGCCCTGTGGCGGGCCCAAGCCGTTTCCAATGAGACATGAGCCTGAAGGGACCGCCCGCCCCTCAGGCTGCGTTGGTGGCGGCGCCATCCAGCACCGCGAACAACTCCGCCCGGGCCGCCTGCAGTCCGCGCGCCGCCTCATTGTCGCTCATCGCCTGCGCCTGCGCATCCAGCTGGGCGAAGGTGATCCACTCCTTGAGATGGCTGGCCGCCTCCGGGAGCGACTTCAGCTTCTCGTAGGGGGTGAGCAGGTCCTGCTGTCGGTAGCGCTGGCGCACCTTGCCCCGCGCGTCCCGCTCCTCACTCGGGAAATAGCACGGACGATGGTAGTTCAGATACGGCGAGAGCACCTCGCGGTTGAACCGGTCCAACTGCTCGGCATGGCGGCCCGGGATGTGACCGTACCCCAGATACTTGCGCACCACCGTGCCGTTCTTGCTCTCCACCAGCGCGTTGTCGTTGCTGTGCCGCGGCCGCGACTTGGTGAACTGCTCGATCCGCAGCTTCTCCAGTAGCGCTGCCACACGATGATTGATGTACTCCGATCCATTGTCGGCGTGCAACCCGCTGATACGGAACGGGAACGCCTCCAGCAGACGCTCCAGCAGCGGCAGCAGATGCCGCTCCGCGATCCGCTCCACACTGCCCACGAACCGGAACTGCGTGACCTCGTCCACCATGTTGATGGGATAGACCCCCTTGACCTTGCCGCGGTCTCCCTGGTGCACCGTGTCGACCCGCAGATAGCCTGGCTGCCCGTCCGGTCGCGGGGGTCGGCGCTCCGCGATCGTGACCCCTGTCGGGCGCGTGGTGTCCTTGTGCCCGTGCCAGCGCGGGTAGGTCCGGCTCCGCCGCAGGTTGTACAGATGCCCGTTGGAGAGGGTCGCCAGGCGCCGGAAGCGCTCGTCCCCGAAGACCTTCCAGGCCCGCTGCAGCAGCGCCAGTGTGGTCGGACCCGAGAGCGTCCGGTGCCACTCGTCGGTCGCGGCCAGCAGGCGGATGTCCGCTTCTTCATAGCGGCGCCGGAAGGGCTTGGCGGCCCCCCGGCGCCGATCCACCAGTTCCCCCTCCGCCCGGTAGCGGGCGAGCAGCCGCGCCACCTGCGCCCGCGAGAGGCCGGTCGTACGGACCAGATAACGCCGCACCAGGCCGCGCTCGGCGCGTTGCAGTCGCCAGTACGAGAACCGGCGCAGGACGCGTCCGATATGGGCGTAGGCCTCCGCTCGCGGCGGCACCCGGACGGCCTCGTCCGGGAGGCCCTCCAGGAAGGTCCGCAAGTCGTCCAGGGTGGAGTGGGTGGCGAGATCGAGCTGCAAGATCATCCTCCGATGATTCCCGCTGCCCCCGCCGAGCCTCACTCAGGCTCATCTCTCGTTGGAAACAACCCCTCCCTTCAGGCTCATTTCTCGTTGGAAGAGACTGTTTAATATCGAAACTTTATTCAGCAAAATATTGATTGCCATTGAAGTGATAGAATCGAAAAAGAGTTTACGAATCTAGCAGTGTCATCCTCGATATCTGACTGGCTACTCAATAGGAGAAGGAGAAGATCATTGCAATAGAACAGAATGCACCCCGGGACTACATTGCGAACTTCGATATCTTAGGTTCGAGAGGTGCCGTACAGCCTTCTGCGACATGAAGTAAGATTCTGGAGATGCATCCGATGATGGAGCCTCACTACGGAGAGACCTCTGCATCTTTGGTAGAGGGACATCCGGCCCGGCGCATCATCGCAGCGGCACATAGTTAGTGTCTGCCAGAAAAGTCCCCTGTCAGACCGGTTCAGCCAATTTGTAGAACATGATATATAGATTGTGTTTTGAATTGCGAGGGGTCCGATGCAGGATTTCTCCGCCCGATTGCTGATTTTGCCCCTGCGCCGGGCGGTTGGCCCCCTTCCGGACCTCGTTGCAGGGCCGCCGGGGCCGTGTCGACACAACTCCCCCTGCCAGGCTCTGCCCGGCTGCGGACTCGTTCCCTTGCAGGGCTTCAGGCCGCCAGGCGGGCGGCCCGGCGACGCGCCTTCTTGAGCTCCCCCGCCAGCAGAATTTTCCCCAGCCGATGGACGTTCGCTCCCAGCACCGACAGTGCCACCGTCCGCTCGAAGCCCTCCGCTCCCCGACTCCGTACGCGATCCAGTCCGTGGTGCTCCAGATGGTTGATCCCCGATTCCACCGCCGGGTGCTGCCGCCGCGCCTCCCGAAATTCCGGGGCCGCCTCCCGCTCCCGATTCGCCTTGCTCAGCTTCCCCTTGCCCGGCAATGCGTTCCTCTCCAGCAAACGGTCCAGGGCCACCCGGTTCTCCGGACTGTGAAAGCCTCGGTCGAAACTGCACGCCTTCAACTCCGGATACCGCTTCTGCGTCTCCCGGATCATCGGCACCGCCACGTCCACGTCGCTGCCTTCCCACAGCACCTTGTGATGCAGCACGAACTGGTGCTGGTCCTCCACCACGCATACCGGTACCCCCAGCTCCACCGCCACCCCCGCCTTGCCCTTCGCGATCCAGCGCGTGTGCTCCTCGAAGACCGAAAACACCTTCTCTTCGTGGGGAATCACCTCCCCCTGCAACAGACGCCGGTCCACCTGCTCGATCTGCCGCTGCGCATGACCGATAAACCCTTCGATCTTCTCGACTTTCTTCTTCGCCAGACCGGCCGCCTGCAACGCCTTGAGGCTGCTCTCCGCCCGCGCCACCAGGATCCGACAGGTCCGCAGGTAGGCCCGGATCTGCGGCCCCTGGGCCCGCCGTGTCTCGCGCACCGCCTGGAACCGCCGCCGCACTCGCCGCGTCAACTGCCGCCACTGCCGCCAGCCCCCCACGCCGTGCTTCCCCGCACTCCGCCCCGTGCTCCGCAGCAGACCCCGCATCGCATCCCACAGCAGCGACACGTCCGTCGGATAGTGCACGTCCGTCTCCACCACGAACGAATCACAGCGCCCCCGCAGCTCCGCCTCCCCGGACTCGCCCAGCGCCGCATGCCCGCACCGCACCAGCAACTCGTTGATGTCCTGCAGCAGCGACGGCGTTAGCAGTGAGACGTTGTCGACCAGCCGCTGCAACCGGTAGTGCGTCTCGTCGTACAGCCCGTGGCCCAGCATGTGCCGCAGCGTCCGGTGCTCGTTCGCCAACTCGCGCAGGCGGTCGAAGTCGATGCGCAAGCCCTGCTTGAGGATGCCCAGCACCAGGATCTGCCACAGGTCCAGGCCCGGTCGACCGGTCCGCGCGTCGATCTTCGCCAGCAACCGCTTCTCCAGCAGCGCCATCACCGGTCGGTACACGCTCGGCGTGCAGTACAGTTGCTGCAGGCCGCGCAGGAGCGCCGGGATGTCGTCCCGGGCATCGGCCACGAAGCGGAGCTCCTCGATCGGCACCTGCCCGAACTGTAACTGCGGTTCGCGAATCTGTCGCATCCGACCTCCTTGCCACGCCGAAGATGGCTCGATTCGGGCCCGCTTCCGGCGAAAACGGCCCGATCACCGCCATCTTGGACTCGGCGAACTAGCATTATACATCATGGAATCAATAATTTAGTGTGATTTCTGGCAGACACTAGTTAGGTTTCCCGACACCTATTCGGTGAGGACAAACTTCTGAATCCGCTGGTTGACAGTCTCAGCGGCATAGATTGCCCCCTCCGGGTCGACCGCGATGCTGTGAACTTGGTGAAACTGTCCGGGCTCACTGCCGGCCGTCCCGAACCATCCGAGCACCTCACCGTCGAGTGACAACTTGCCGACCCGCCCCAAGTCCCCGTCACACATCCAGAGTACGTTATTGATGCGGTCATACGTAACGTTCCACGGCGTACCGAGCCCAGTCCAGGTCGCCAGATGCTTGCCGCTCGAGTCGAACACCTGAATCCGCTTGTTGCCACGGTCTGCGGCATACACCCGATCATTCCCATCCAGAACGATGCCATGGACGAGGTTAAACTCGCCATCTGTGTCACCCGGCCCTCCCCAATTCATGAGGTATTCGCCGTCCGGGGAGTACTTCGCGATTCGCGTGTTCTTGTAGCCGTCGGCGACATAGAGCCTGCCGGCACTGTCATGCGCCACTCCGGCCGGGTAGTTGAACGCATACTTGGACTCGTTGTTTCCGGCCAGTGCTGCGAAACTGCCGATCGTCACCAGAGCGCGCCCTTCTTGGGAGTACTTGAAGACCGTGTTCGCCTCCCGGTCAACCAGCCATACGCCACCGTCCGGCCCGACAGCCATGCCGTGGGCCGCGGTTTGATGCAGGGACCGATTCTTGTTCTCCTTCCATGCCTGCAGGAGTTCACCATCGCGGGAGAACTGGATGACAGGGTGCGACCCCCGATTGTAGAACCAGACCCGACCGCCGGAGTCGACGGCAACAGCCATGCCCGCTCCAGGCTGGTAGTCGGACGGGAACTCTCCCCAGCCACGGACGGGCTTGTACGGTAGTTCCGCCTGAGCGTGGAGCGGTGCTTGTGCAAGGGCCAGTGCGAGCACGCCAAGGATGAATGGAGCCGATAGTCGCGACTCGGATTGTTGGCGGGACCAGAGAGCCATCATCGGAGCGAGCATACCAGAATGCACACCGGTCGCGGTCAAGTCATGGAGCTTCCACGATCTGGCGTTCCAGCAAGCGTTGTAAGTTTGCCGAGCACCTGGAACTGTCTAGATGCACTTGCCGGAATTCGCTGCGTGTCTGACGATGTACGGAGAATCGAAGACCGTGGCAACCGTCAGAACGTGACAGTGAGTCTTTCTGCCGCGCTCCGTCGCGCTGGCACCTCCATCACAACTCTCGAGTCGACCCGTTGTGCCTGGAACGAGCAGCGAGAAGCCGAGGCTCCAGCCCCGGCCGGCGACAGCCTTCCGGACACGCTCCGGTTCCGAACGAAGGGTCTCGAAGGACGACTACGGACCGCAACTGTCAGGCAGCCCACCACGTGGATGAGGGATCAGTTGCATGCGGCGTTGGAACGCGGACAAGTTGCGCGAGACTGCCGGTGTGCTTCTTCTGCCTGCTATTCCACGTACCTGAGTGCTCCATCCACTGGTGCGAACTTGCCCACCTGTAATCTCGAAAACCATTATGAAAATTGACTTTTGCAGTTTGGGGCAGCGGCTCTCAGCCGTCAGCTTGCGTGCCAGCCTCCCGAGCCACACAGACATTCATCGGTCACCGTCGCGACTGCCGCCGTTTCCCGCCGCCCACTCAGGGCGTAGAAGGGGTATCCTGACACCACCACATCTTCCCGGTCCCGACTCTCCTGCGACCCTGCATGGCCATCACCCGGAATGACCTCGTTACGGAAGACTCCTCCAGTGCGCTCAACTGAATCCGCAACCTGCCGGGCGCCAACCCCGTCGCACGCCACGAATCCACGGTGCGGATGCTACTGTGGATGATCGCCCGTCACTGCGTGCTCGCATCCAGTGACTTGGTCCGTTCCAGTGCTTGGAAACTGGAAGATCCCAAAGTAGTCAATTGCAACGCAACAAACGCACCATCCGCAAGATAGGGTGAGACTCACCGGAGGAGCGGCTGACCGTTCCCGGTTAACCGTCTCGTTCTTTGTCCGTCTAACGGCCTAGAGACGGCCCTCGAACCGACGAGGGCCGCCGAAGAGCTTCCGGTCTCGGCGCAGCCGTAGACACTGCATCAAGACATGGGGCTGGAGTTGGTCCGAGTGTCGGCGCAAGCCCGTGACTCTGGCCATGGACGAGACCTGAGTGAGGATCACCATGACACCATCCAGACGAAGTCTGACCATATTTCTTGTTGCGGCCGCTCTAGCGAGTGCCCCTGCCTGCCAGGTGTTCGGCAGCACGGTCACTGATAAGATTGAGCGCTCCTTTGCCCTCGAGGACGGAGGCAGCGTTACGGTCAGCACCAAGAACGGCTCGATCCGTTTCAGTGGTACTGACGGCGACCAAGTACGACTGGTCGCGACCAAGCGCGCACGGACCCGTGACAACCTTGACCTGATCGAGATTCAGATCAAGGATTCTCCGGAGAGGATCGACGTCGAGACAATGGTGCCGTTCCACGTGGGCAGTGCCAGCGTTAGCTACGAGTTGGAGGTTCCCTTCAGCACCCGGATTGAGGCGACCACCAAGAACGGTTCGATCCGGATCACGGGCACCAGCGGCTTGGCCCGAGCCAAGACCGTGAACGGGTCGGTCAAGGTCATCGACTTCGCAGGAGGCGTCGCCGCCGAAACCGTGAACGGGTCGGTGAATGTCGCCTGGGCCACGGTCCAAGACCAGGCGAGGAACACCCTCAAGACGGTCAATGGGTCGATTGAAACGCGATTCCCGAGCGACGTTAGCGGAAGCTTCAACGCCGGGACTGTCAACGGCTCCATCAAGACCGACCTGCCACTGGAAGTGAGCAAGGGCCGCCCCGGCCGGCAATCCTCCGTCGACGACCGTATCGGCGACGGCGGGGCCGAGTTCCGGTTTTCCACCGTCAACGGCTCGATCAGGATTCTCGGCGGATAGGCGGTCGGCGCTCGACTGCCTCCCGGCAGTTTCCCTGCCGAGTGCGTGTCCCGGCTGCCCGCACCTTCATGGGGATGCTGACACCGCTCGGCGGCAGCATCCTCCCTGCAGCTCTCGTCGTTGCCGCAGACTTCGCAACGCTGTGCGAGAATACACCGACCATGCGGAAGCGGTCGCTACCGGCACCTGGAACCTGTCCCTGCGGCACGTAGTTCTTGCTGGTCAACTCCGAGGTGCGAAACGTCAGCATGAAGCAGATTCTCTTGGACCTGTTCCGGGAGACGCTGGAGGAATCGTCTCTCGATCGCGTGATGGCCTCCACCGTCCGGCGAGACGGTCCGAGGCTCATCGCAAGAGGCACCGGCGTTGACGTCGAACAACCGGACCGTATCTTCGTGGCAGGTATCGGCAAGGCCGCCCGCCCGATGTGCCAGGCACTGGCACCGTTGCTACCGCCGAAGAGAACATCGATTGCGGTCGTGGCGCCGGAATCTCCCGGATTCCGTCCCGACGGTGTCCGAACGTTCGCGGGCGGTCATCCGTATCCGGACCAGGCCAGCGAGACGGCCGCCAGACACGTGCGGGCTCGGGCGCAGGAACTCCGGGCGGAGGACCTGTTCGTTTGTCTTCTCTCGGGCGGGGGCTCCGCGATCTGCGAGGCATCGCTTCACGCCGACGTGTCGCTGGACGACCTCCGGGTGTTCTTCGAAGTCGTGGTCACCTGCGGTGCGAACATCGTTGAGATCAACGTTCTGCGGAAGCACCTCTCCCTGATCAAGGGAGGCAGACTGGCGCAGGCCGCCAGTCCGGCCCGGCAACTCACGCTATATGTCTCCGATGTCCCTCCGGGCGCGGACTCGTCCGTCGCCTCCGGTCCGACCATGCCGGACGAGTCTACCTGCGAGGACGCGTATGCGATCGCAGACCGACTGGGCATCGTGCCACGATTTCCCGCCTCCATTCGCCGGCGTTTCGAGCAGCACACGCTCGCAGCGCCCCCCAAGCCGGGTTCCGAGGAGTTCGAACGAAGCCAATGGGCCTGTTTGCTCGACAACGCGGATGCTCTCGAAGCTCTTGAGGCAAGAGCCCGAAGTCGCCGTTGGTTCCTCGAACGCGACCTGAGCGTGGATGACCAGCCAGTCGAGTCCGCCGCCGATGCGCTCCTCGACAGACTGCAGGCACTGGCGGATGCCCGTCCCGGCGGCATGGTCGCCGTGGCAACCGGAGGTGAGTTGAGCAGCCCGGTAACCGGTGACGGAATGGGTGGACGCAACCAGGCGTTCGTGCTCCGGGCTGCTCGGAAGATTGCCCGGCGCGGCATGCGGGCCACGGTGCTGAGCGCCGGAACGGACGGAATCGACGGCAACTCCCCTGCCGCTGGCGCGATCGCCGACGAGACGACCATCGCTCGGGCCGAAGCCCTGGGCATGGATGCCGCAGACTTCGAGCGGCGGTCCGATTCCTACCGGTTCTTCGACCGGTTGGGTGACCTGATCGTGACGGGGCCGACCGGCAACAACGTGCGCGACCTGCGCATGCTGGTTGCGGGGTACCGGTAACGGGGGCTGTTTCTTGGACAACCACCCTGTTCCCATCCCGGCGCATCCGGGAGCCGTCCTCAAGCGCACTGCAGTACCTTCGTCGACACCCGGCGTGCTATCGTTGCCTTCTTGGTCGCCAGGGAAGGGACAGTTTGATGAATCCTGCCGAGAACTCGATGGTTCTGCATGCCGGCGCTGCAAGGTGGCGGGCATACCTTCCACTGGCCTTGCTGCTGTGCTTCGCGTGCTCGTTGATGGGAGCGGACCAGCCCAACATTGTCCTGATCTTCGTGGATGATCTGGGTTACGCGGACATCGGTCCATTCGGCTCCGAACTCCATCGGACCCCGAACCTGGATCGAATGGCTTCCGAGGGCCGCAAGCTCACGAGTTTCTATGTGACCGCGAACGTCTGTACGCCCTCCCGCAGTTCCCTGATGACAGGCAGCTATCCCCGCAGGGTCGGTCTGGACGAAAACGAGAAAGGGCAATGGGTGCTGTTTCCCGTCAACCAGGAGGGGCTGAATCCCGATGAGGTCACGGTTGCCGAGGTCCTCAAGGATGCCGGCTACGAGACGGCCTGCGTCGGCAAGTGGCACTTGGGTGACCAGCCACGCTTCCTGCCGACCCGACATGGATTCGATGCGTACTTCGGCATTCCCTATTCGAACGACATGGGGCATGATTCCAGAAAACCGCCCTATCGGTACCCGCCCCTGCCGCTGCTACGGATGGAGGAAGTGATTGAGACCGAGCCCGACCAGCGGTATATCACCCAACGCTACACCGAGGAAGCTCTTGATTTCATTGATCGGCACAGGGAAGGTCCGTTCTTTCTCTATCTGGCCCACTCGATGCCGCACTGGCCGCAGTACGCATCCGAGAACTTCGCGGGCAAATCGAGGAACGGCAAGTGGGGCGACGCCGTCGAGGAGATCGACTGGTCAACCGGACAGATCCTCGACAAACTCACGGAACTCGACATCGACGACAGAACGCTTGTCATCTTCACGTCCGACAATGGTGGCGCAACCAATCATGGCGCCAGCAACACTCCCTTGCGGGGCGGCAAGGGCACGACATGGGAGGGCGGGCATCGCGTCTGCTTCCTGGCCCGCTGGCCGGGGCGAATCCCGGCAGGGACCGTGAGTGACGAACTTGCGATCTCGTTCGACCTGCTCCCGACCTTTGCCGCGCTGTCCGGGGCCGCGATGCCGTCTGACCGCGTCATCGACGGCAAGGACATACGTCCGCTTCTGCTCGGGTCCGAGACGGAACCCACGCCACACTTGGCGTACTTCTACTACTTCATGACTCATCTCAATGCCGTGCGGAGCGGCCGCTGGAAGCTGCATGTGGCCCGCAAGGGAGGCCGGTATCCGACATACGAGCGCAATCCCGTGCTGGAATTGTACGATCTGCACTCGGACGTTGGGGAGACCCGCAACGTGGCAAAGGACTTTCCGCAAGTGGTAGACCGCCTTCAGGCACTGCTCGAACTGGCTCGCAGCGACTTGGGAGATGGCCTCAGGCCAGGCAAGAACGTACGCTCACCAGGGTTGGCCCGGAACGCAGTGGCCCTGACTCCGACGCCGTAATATTCCCAAGATCGGGCCTCTGGTTTTCGGTCCCGCGCCATACTGGCGATGGGCAGGTGCCACATTCGTCAGGCCATACGTTTCTCGTGGACCGAACTACGGTTGTTCCGGGCATCGACAACGGTGGTTTGCCGGTTCAATGCAAGCTGACATGTCCTTGCCCCCGGGCCGGATGGCCCCTTCCTCGCGACACGATGCACCAGAAAGGTCGTTGGCGACGAAATGTCAGCCCGGATTCGGTGCAACGGAGTTCCACCCGGGCCCGCTGGGTGTACCGGCATTCACTGTGCGTCTACATCACCCCCTTCCCCCGTCCGGAGCGAAACCACTCCACCCAGCGCAAATTCGCATCGGACGGAAATCTGGGTTGGTCGATCGTATGGGACAGACCGCCGCGCCGCAGGCCGTCCGACTGTGGCGGCACGACGAGCGGAACCCGATGGCTCGACCGCCACTCCCGCACCGCTGCCACGCGCCCGAACGCTCCCCTCCTCTGCGATGGGTGCTATATTCCTTGAACGGGCGAACCTTCTCCGGGGCGGCCGTCCTGCACCCACGACCGCCATGACCGTTCCTTTCAACGAACCGTACGATTCTCTCCGCCAGTCTCTCGGCCAGCCGCACGATCATCTCTTTCGGGCCATCGTCGGGGACAGGAAGCGCGCGCAGGACCTGCTCCATACCCATGTCGGGCCCCGCTTTCCCGGACTCCTCGCCCCCGTTCCGCCGATCCCGCGCGCCGGCAACTTCGTGGACGAGAACCTGCGATCCTCGCAGGTCGACCAGCTCTTCGAGGTGCAACTGTGCAATGGGGACACGGCTTTCGTCTATGTCCTGCTGGAACACAAGTCGACCTCCGATCCCGGCATCGCGCTGCAGTTGGCACGCTACAAGAATCGCATCTGGGAGGCCTACGCGGCCGGGGAACTTCCTGTCGACGGGCCGGCCTACCCCGACACGCGGGTGGGTCGTCTGCGGGCGCTGCCCGCCATCATCCCGGTGGTGTTCTATCACGGTCGGGAGCCCTGGACGGCCCCGTACTCGCTCGCTGAGATGATCCCGGACTTGCGACTGCGGGAGTTGGAGTCGAAGTTCGGGTACATTCTGCGGGACCTGGGAGCGCTGTCGCTGGAGGAGTTGGCGAAGGACCCGGCGCTGCGGGCGGGTCTGACCGCGCTGCGTTACTCGCATCGGGGGACGGCGGCGCAGAGACAGGCAGTCCTGCCGGGTGTGTTGGCGGACCTGCCGGACGAAACGATGTACGCGAAGCAGGTGATCGTGTATCTTATGAATGTATGGCTGGTATCGAAGCAGACGCTGGCGCGGGAAGCGGAGAGAGTCAAGCCGGGAAGAGGGGAGAGGCTCGTGGGACAAGTCGTACAGGAACTGATTGATCAGGGCATGGCCCAAGGCCTCAAGCAGGGCATGGCCCAAGGAATGGAGCAGGGCATGGAGCAAGGGAAGGTGCAAGAGAGGGCCCAGATTCTGACCCGCCTGCTGGAGCATCGTTTCGGTCCTGTTCCGCAGGGCATCCGGCGACGGATCCGAACAGCCACCCCGGACGAGCTGGAGGCCAAGCTGAGCACCGCGTTTGATGCCACGTCCCTGCTCGAGGTCTTCGACGATATCGACCCGGAATGATCAGTGCGTGGCTCCACACGTCGGTCGACAGCCCTGCGGGGATACCGGTTGAACGAGGAGATGTCCGTCAGATGATGCTTGTCGGCTAGATGAACTCGCGTCGGCAACGGCCATCGGCCACGCTCATGCCCCAATTTCCGCTCGGCCATTCAGTCGCGGTGGCCCAGCCACCAACGGGACCACCCGGCATGCCCGCCCACGCAGTGACAATCAGGCCCAGTCACCTGCGATCCGTCCGGCTTGCTTGTCTGCCTTTCAACCGGCTCCAGCATGCGCCCCTTGTGCGCGTTTGTGATGGTGCCCACACGGCAACCGAAGGTCTCCCCTGACTGGCGGCCCGGCTCGTCCACATCCACCCGCAGCAGAACAGAACGCGTGCGCGACATGCCTTCTGATTGCTACCCTTCGGCTTCCTGATGGTCTACTGGCAGGCCTTCCGTTCCGCCGCCGGCAGTTGCACGATGTACTTCTTCATGGTTGCTTCTCCCTTGCCTTGGAAAAGGAAGGAACGCACGGGCCACTCGGGCTCATTCGTAGCGTATGAAGAAGGGGGAGGTCCATGCGATCTCGGGGTCGCCACCGGGCTTCTCCGGATCTCTCTGGAAGACCCGAACGTAGTAATAGGATTGGCCGGGCTCGACTGCAGAGTCCTTGTACGACAGCGAAGTGGTCCGACTGCCCGGCCTTTGCGTGTAGATGTACTCACCGTCCTTCACGATGTCGATGCGCAGAATCTGGTCTTGGGCTTCGACGTCGACGACGATCTCGGGAGGGGACGCAACCGCTGCGGTGAAGGCGGCGCCCACCATATGACCTCCAGCGGTCGTCTTCACGTAAATCTCGTCACTGGCGGCGAACGTTCGGCGTGCGAGCATCGCCTCGAACAACGATGCGCGGGTGGTCTCCGTCGCCCAGACCGCAGCCCATGAATTGTGGGTCGAGCCGTGGTCACTGAACGATACGAACCCGTACCGGTGGCCCTTGTCCAGTGCGTCCTGTGCGAAGTGTCCCGGCTCGTCAACCTGGGTTCCGCCTCGCTTCTCACCGTCCGGCGTTCGCCAGCGTTCATAGCTGCCTCGCGCGCCCTGATAGATCTCGAGCAGGCAGTCGAACGGTGCCGGTTCCCAGGTCCAGTCTGCAAGCGGGCCGGCCGCGAACGTATGGGGCACGATGACGGTCTCCCGGCCGTCTCCGACAAGGACATGCTGGCGCATCCACTCCCACAACGCTGGCGGCTGGTTGTCGGGCGCTCCACGGCCCAGGCCCCGGTCGATCGGACGCAACGGGGCTCCCCGCTGCAGGTAGAGTACGTTGCGGTGTCCACCGGGACGTGACATCGAATGCTCATAGGAGTAGATTCCCCAGAACTTGGGTGCATGCGTATAGACGTCGACCAGCTTCTGTGCGTACCACCACTGGTAATCGCGGAGCGAGTCCGGCCACCGTCCTCCAAGCACCTCGTTGTGGTCGCTCGGACCGACGAAGTCCATCTGCGCAGCGTCCAGCGCGTAGCGGTATGTGTCCTCGATGGAGCCGTCGACTGCACTGTGCCCGCGAACATCGGTGTGCCGGTGACAGTCACCCAGAAGCAGTGTGTAGGTCTTGCCATCCACCGTCATCCGACTCCGGACACGGTGCTCGAAGCCCTTGCGAGGCGCCTCCACTGGAATCTCTCTCAGTGTGGGGTCCGATGGCGCCGCCTGTTCCAGTGAAGCCACGAACACGTTGTAGTGCAGTGCGTGGGTCGGCGTTGCCGGCAAATTGTCAGGCGAGCGCAAGTCGCTGGCGAAGGCCAGCTGGAGCTTGCCGTCCGGGGCCCTGCGGACAGCCGTTCGCTGGGTGTTGCGGCCGGCACTGTTCTCCAGCAACACCGGCTTGGCCCAACCGTCATCGCCAAGTCGTGTTGCGTAGACATGGAACATCTCGTGAGGCTTCCGGATGGTCCAGTGACGGAAGACAAGCCAGACCGAGCCGCCACCGTCGATGGCAACCGTTGGCAGCTCGGCGAACCTGCTCATGCGTCCGGTAAGGATCTCGCCGATGTCGCCGATGGGTTCCGAGATGCGCCCGTTCGAATAGACCCGCAATCCCAGGCCCCGTCGAGCGTGCAGCCCCTCGCTGCCCGCGACCGCGCTTGATGTCGAGAAATCCTTGCCCCAGTTCGCGCCAGCTGTATCGTAGGCGACCCAGATCCTGTCGTTCGTGTCGACAACCACGCTGGAATGGAACTCGGCTTGCGGGCCGGATGTGATCGCGACCGGATCGCTTGCGGCCCGGCCGTCGAACGATGCGAGGAAGACGTCATAGTTGCCAGCGTGGTAGCTGTCCCAGGTGATCCAGGCTCTGCCCGTGCTGTCCAAGGCAACGGCAGGCTCCCAGTCATTGGCACTCGAATCGGAGATCCTGGTCTCCGGTCCCCACCCGTCCTCCGAGCGACGCCGGGCATAAATCTCCCCCTGGAGATCCCTGAACGACTGCCAGACGACCGTCACGGCACCGGCCTCGTCCGCCGCGGCCTTGACGTGGAAATCGCTGTGGGCTCCCTCCGCGACTCTCTCGATCGATCCCTTCTTGCCGTCGTTATCGACCGTGGCGGCGAAAATGTCGAAGTTGCCGTTCTCCCGGCTCGACCAGCAAGCCATGGCGCCTCCAGGAACCGCGACGATTTCCGGCAGGTAGTGGTCCCCGTTCCAGTTGCTGACCCGTACCGGTGTTTGCCATGATCCCGACGGCTCACGTCGGCGAACCACGACACTGTCGGACGAGCGCCCGTCCCACTCCACATAGGCGATCCACAGGCTTCCGTCCGAACCGGCGGCAAGAGCCGGCCAGTCCGCGGTCGATCCGGAAGGAGTAACTCGGACGGACGGGATGCTGTCAGCTATTTCGGCCGGCGGTAGCTCATGGGATGGAATGTCATCCTGCCCTCGGCCGGACGAAGGTGCAAGAAGGCACAACAGCAGGAGTGTCCGCGCCCGGACTCCAATTCGAATCGGCACGATATCCACGATAGACTCTCCGCAAGCGTCCCGACGGCTTCATCTTTCGGGATGATGCCGAATTGTTGTCAGGCGAACAGGCGCACGACGAATCGTTCACCGTCCACGATCAAGGCGGGGTCGGTTCCGTTGTGGTCTTTCATGCCTCGGATGATCTTTCTCGACACTCCCATCCCCATGTGCTCGACATAGCCATAGTGCCACATCACGTCCTGGAGCAGTTGATTCCGTGCAGCTCGTACCCCGGCACGCATGCGCTCCGGGGTCACGCTGTTCGGGAGCTTTCCGGGTGATACAACCTCCAGTCGGTCCAAGTACACCGCCAACTCGATATCGGTGTACGCCAGGAGGTAGTCCCGGTGGATCAGGGCGTTGACCACTGTCTCGCGGATCACCTCGTCTGGATAGACCCTCCGCTCAGTTCGGCGTGAGCCACCTTCCAGGCGGGCGGTCACCGTCGTGTTCCGTCTGACGAACTCTAGCGCCTGTTCGACGAGACCGGCTTCAATGATCTCGCCTCGCGTGTCCATGAGGGGCACCAAAGGACCGCGCAGGACACAGCGTTCCTTGGCCGCATAGTCTTTCTCTTGTCCGGGGAAGGCTGCCGCGTTAATACCCGCTTGCGGCAGGAACCGGTTGGGAACCGTCCCGAACAGCAGCATCCCTGAGAGGCTCACGCCCTCCTCGGCCACGATCTCCGTGTTGACGAGCAGTGTCCGCCACCCTGTTCTGTCGTCATCATCGGGAACATCCTGCTCACGAACCCGCGTGAAGTAGTCCACGAGACGGCGACGGTCCAGGTCGTTAATTGTGGAGCCGGCGACTGGCTGCAGTTCCGCCCGCACTGCGCCGCGCTGCTGGAAGAGCCGGGCGAGTTCCTCTGGCCCAGTCTCACGGCTCTGTGAACCAACTCTGATGTAGTAGACATGCCCGTTTTTGTGCCAGCGACAGTGAACATTTGTGCCGCGTGGCACCCGTACTACTGCTACGTCGGCACCAGGCCGCAGGTCTTGGACCATTTCGAAGAACGGGATGATGGGAGGCCTGATCTTATCCCGGCACACGTTCATCACCCACTCCTCCGGTCGGTCGCGCGTCAGCCCCACGATGGTCCCGTCGTCGTCCACGCCGAGCAGGACCATGCCGCCCTCGAGGTTCGAGAACGCGACCAGTTCCTTGGCGAGGTCATGAGTCTGCAGGACATCCCGCTTGAACTCGACGCCGGAGTTCTCGCCGTTCGCGATGATCTCAAGAAGCTCTGCCCGTGTTACCATGGTCAAAATCCGTACTTGGACCGCCGCATCTCGAAGGCGTCCTTGCCACCTTCCAGCGTCTCTTCGACCAGCTCTCGCACGGGTCGTGAGTCGATGGATCCCATATGGTCAGACTCGAAATGTGCTTGTCCGTCTTCGGCCTCGCCCTTGGCGGCTAGGCCAAGTATCAGTTCCGCGTCACCGAGCACCGGGATGTTCGCGTTGTGGGTCGACACCACGAACTGCCTGCACCGCTTCTCCAGCCGCACGATGGGAACGATGACCTCGCTGATGAAACGGTTGTCCAAGTCGTCTTCGGGTTGGTCCACCACGAGCGGTGCTTCGGAGTCGAGCAGCACGAGCAGCAATACAGCTGTCGCCTTCTGTCCCGTGGAAAGCGCGTCCAGTGCCCGCCACGCCGGCTGACCGTCCGATGCAATGTTGAGTTCGATGTGGGTCGTCGCAGGAAGATCGAGCTCTTCGATCTTCATGTGTAGATCCGGGTTGGCGCCAGCGATCCGCTCTGCACCGCCTTCGGGCAGGCTGTATTTCGAAATCAGAGCCGTCTTGCCTTCCCGGCAGGTCCGCGAGAACTCGGGCAGGGAAAGAGCATCGAGTTCACGAAGCCGGTCCAGGACTGGGGCGATCTTACCTCCGACCGTTCGTAGAAGATCCTCCAGCGGTCTTCGGTCGCCCGCCATCCTGACTGTGACTCGTACCCGGTTGCGGAGCCTCTTGGAAACGCGTTGAGCTGCTTCCGCGATCTCGCGAAATTCCTGCGCTTTGGTCTCTTCCCACTCCTCCACCAACTCTCGGCGGTTGGACGCAAACGCGCTCAAGTTCTCTTCAAGCCTTTCCAGTTCCAACTTTAGCGGCTTCAGGCGTTCGATCTGCTGACGGAGTCGAATGAACTCGGCACCATCAACGCTGGACTTCTGCAGATCTCGCAGCAGACACTCATAGTTCGCTTCGATGATCTCACGTTGCTTGTTCCACTGGTCCTTGATTTCTGCGATCGCCACATCGGCTTGCGACAGGGCGACGCCGAACTGGCTTCCGACCGCTTCGAGATCTAAACTCAGTGTAGCGAGCACATCTTCGATCTTGCCCAAGGTGAGTGCGTTAGGTAGTCCGGTGACTGCCTTGTCCGATACGAATGCCGCATCAATTGGCAGTGTCTCGATCAGTTCGTTCCGAATCGCATGGAGAGGCTCCAGACGGTCTTGCAGGATCGAGAACAGGTTCTCCTCCTTGACCAGTAGGCTCTTCTCCTTGAGATGGTCCTCCAGTCCCGCTTCCTGAAAGCGCTTCTGCGTCTCTTCCAGTGCAGGTAGGGTCGCTAGCCTCTCCTTAAGATTTGCCAACTCCCGCTGAGTCTCCGTGATTCGGCGTCGGGACCGCTCCAACTCGATTTGAAGCTTATCCTTGCTGCCCGAACGCGACGGGTCACGTTCCACAAATCGCTCCAGAAGCCGGGTGAGCCTTTCTGGGCTCTTGGCCAGTTCAGCGATCTCATGCTGTCCGAACACCTGGACGCCAGACACCGTGGACCGCGGCGGCATGGACAGCAACTTGCCGGATCCGTCTCTCACCGTCGGTGGATTCGGCACCGAGCGTTCCACGATGTAACGTGCCTCGGACGGGTGGTGTGACCGGACCAGAAGTGAAACTCTGGTGCCCGGTCGCAGGACATGCTTGACGACCTCCTGATGTGCCTTTTGCGCATCCTCTCCCAGTGGGTCGATACCGAGAACATAACGTATGCTCTCGATCACGGTCGACTTGCCCGTGCCCCGTCCACCGATCAGGGCGTTCAGGTTGCCGTTGAAGTGGACGGAAGCACCATCCAGGAATCCGCCTTCCCAGGTCATTGCAAGAAACTCGGTATGGAGTTTGGGCGGCTCGTCGCTGTTCAGGCGGATGCGGGAGTCCGGGTCCAGGAACGCCTGCCGGAGTGCTTCGACCGAGACAGTCGACATCTTGATGAAGCAGGAGGCACTTTCCTGTTGCAGATTTTCCGGATCATTGACGTCCGAAGCATTGATGATCGCTACGGTGCGGGCGCGCTTGTAATCGGGATTCCTGTTTTCGAGAATTGCTCTGAAGTTCTGCGGTGCATCCTTCACGGGCCCCGGTAGCGCACACGCAAGCATATCAGGTGACTTCCAGGTCGCAATACAGGATTGACCGTTGAGGGTTCGAAGCAGTCCCCCGTTTGAAGTCACGTGTGCCGCAATAGCGGCCGCGCCCCAATCGCGGGTCTTCTTCAGTAACTCCCGAGAATCCAGCATGCCCAACGGAGAAAGTTCATTCGAGGCGACGACACCACAATCTCCCATATACCTCTCCATATTCGTGTCTTTGTCTGGATCAAAGAGGCACAGGAAGTGGACTCCATCTTTTGCTACCGCTTCGAAGCCCCCGAATGCGAAGAGTCCGGCTTCTCGGCAAGCCCGAACGAGCGTCGCAGACGTATCGAAACGGTAGTGATCCGTCACGGCCACAACCTCGATGCCGAAATCCATACACGCTCGGACAATCGACTGATTGTATTCGTGTTCCGAATGGAAATCTGTCGGCTTGCCGTGCCGTTGGAGATAGTCGAACGGATTGATTTGCAAGGCGCAACGGTAGAATCGTGCGCCATTGGGAAGTTGCTGAGCGGCTTCCAGCCGCTCGGGGACCGTGAATGTCGAAGTCGACGCTGTCATTCCCGGAGAGTCGTCGCGAGGGTCTCCGCCCGTGCAGTCTGCGAAACCTGCCGTCCGGCCCACACTTCAATTTATATCAGCATACCGTTGGCTCCGGCAGTGCTATGCCTCCCGTGAATCCGGGCAGGTGGAACATTGAGCGTTGGCCTTGGCCGCTGGTGGCGGGCGCTCTCCACGAAAGAGACCACCTCGACGGGATGTCCTGGTGCGTGAACGCCATCATCGAACAGAGTGATCTGGTCCATTCTTGGCTTTGACTCGCATCAGAGTCCCCGAACTCTGTTCTGCGCTGTAGGCCGGTCAGAGCCGTATGGAAGTTCTGTCGCAACAAGGACACCTACGTCGGAACTGGCTGGTAGGGTACAGTAGATGGATTCTCGTGGGTCATGGTCGGGCAATGCTCCGGTTCGTTGCAGTTCTGGTCTGCTGGGCCGTTCCTGGTCTGGGTGCAGATATCCAGAATGCGGGCGGGTCCGTCCAGCAGCGCCCTGGAACATCTGCGACTTCCGGCGCCGTCCAGCCCGCCCCGGTCGGGCGGGGACGGCTGCCCCTGCCCGATGAGATCACGCTGCCAAGGCTTGATATCGACTCGATGAGAACGCAGCACGAATCGAACTGGCTGGGTCCCACGCGACCATTTCCCGCACAGGTCGACGGTACTTGGGCCGTGACGCAGGATGGCAGGCGGGTCTGGCGTGTCATCATCAGGGTGATCGGTGCCCGTGCTTTGCGGGTTCGATTCGAGGACTTCAATGCCGAAGGTGCAGTGTGGTTGTACGGCGACGAATGGACTGGACCACAGATAGGACCCTACACGGCTGCCGGACCACATTCCGACGGGTCGTTCTGGAGCGAATTCGTTTTTGCCGGAATTGTGACGGTTGAGTACGTCCCGGACGATCCGGCGGCCGCATCTCAGCGGATACCCTTCCGGATCGACAGTGTGGCCCAGATCGTAGACAGCAAGTTTCCGGTCCCAGGCGCGTGGAGCAAGGTCGGAGAGGCGCAGCCGCGCGCCATTGCCGGATGCCATCTGGATGCGTCCTGCTATCCCGACTTGCAGACACGGGACCGGCCGTCGGTTGCGATGCTGTACATTTCGCGGGCGGAAGGGAACTCCACATGTACGGGATTCCTGATCAACCCGAGGGAGGACGGCGACGACCGCTTGCTGTTGCTGACGGCGGGCCACTGCATCCGCACCCGGGAAGAGGCCAGAGACGCTTCTTTTCTATGGAACTATCAGACAAGGCAATGCTACGGGAATCCGGACTGGAGCCTGTGGGCCGAGAAGTTGCAGTACACCTACGGATCGACCCTCTTGGTCTCCAAGGAGGATCGATACGACGATTTCGCTCTACTGGCGCTGCGCAGCGAGGATGTGCTGGAGGTGACGGGAGTCCGGAAGCTTGGCTGGACCACCACGGCCGTTCGAACGGGAGATCAGGTGTCTTCGGTTGGCCATCCGGATGGCAGTCTCAAGCGAGCGGCATTTGGCCGAGTGGTCGACAACAGATGGAGGGACGCCAGTCCCCTCGGGTTCCAGACCATTCAATGGCGGTTGGGGACCAGTGAGCCGGGATCATCCGGGAGCCCGGTGTTCAAGGGCGGTAACGAGGGGCAGGTCGTCGGCATCCTTACCGGGGGCAACCATAACGCACTCAACGACGGAACACCGTGGGGCCCCTTCTGCGACGCCGGGCTGCGGGCCAGCTTCAATCGCTTCGATCACATCTACCAGACCATCAAGCCCTACCTGGCCGACGAGGGCGAATCGACGGAAGTTAACACGAGGGCGGGGCAGATCGTGGTGTCACTCGGTTCCAGCGGTGAGTCGGTAACGCTGCTACGCGACGAGGATGGATCGTATCGGATGGGCGGCGTCATCGTGGTCAGTGGCAAGACGGCAGTGAGGGCGACCAACCGCAACATCTATACGCTCACGCTCAAGCCGACGACTGCCGGAACGATTGAATGGATGGCCGTCTATTCGGCTGAGGAAGTCCGCGTCAGACTTGGCAACAGCGGGTATACCGTGACATTGGTCAAGTCGGAGGACCTCACCTGGCGACGAGGCCAGACCATCGTTCGAGTGGATAGCGTCGTGACGGCCCCGGACGGTACCAGATACCGCTTGCTCTTGGTAGCGGGCCGTTGGGTGGCGCGGGAAGTGACCGGATAGCGTCGATTCGCCCCTGCTGGTGGATGAGCGCAAGGTGGCGGCCCCTCCTCCGGTTGACCGCACACGCACTGGTGCCAGGACAATATCGCCGGCATATTCTCACGCATGCGTTCCTCGGTCGCGTGTCGTCGCGAGAGCGAGAATACGACAGGGCCGGTCATTTGGCAGATGGGTGCGGGCCGGCAGGCACTGAGTGGCCATCAACTGCGAGGACGCTCGCTGCGTGTTATTGCTCCGCCCGTCGCAGCAACGCCGCGAGTTCCTCAGCCCCATTCTGTTCTGCCACTTCCGATGCGGTCAGCCCCTCGTCGTTCGTGATCCTCGGGTCGGCGCCCTGCACGAGCAACCACAGGGCCACACGTGGATCTTGAGCGGAAATGAGGGAATTCAAGGCCAGCCAATGCAAGGGGGTCTGCCCTTCATCGTCCTTCGCATTCAAGTCCGCGGACCGAGCACTCGGGTCATAGGTCGTACTCAGCAGTTGCCACCCGCTGAACCGGTCGTATGGTTGCAGGACTGCGTAGTGCATGGGTGTTGCCTGCGACTCCGTCGTTCTCGCGTTCGGGTCGGCACCGAACATCCGCAACAGCAGCACGGCATTCTGTGCGTGTTCACTGGATAATGCCACTGCCTCATGGAGCGCCGTTGAACCGTCGTTGCTGCGAGCTTCCGCATCGGCTCCGGCGACGAGCAGGACCTGCAGCGTGCGGTAGCCCGTGTCGTCGTTCCGTAGGGATTCGCGCAGTGCGGTTTCCCCCGAATCGTCTTGCGCTTCGATCGAGGCACCGGCGTCCAGCAGAGCCTGCACTACGCCCGGATTGCCTCCGTACGCTCCGTAGTGCAGCGCACGTTCGCCACCCCATAGTGTTTCCGTGGCACTTACACTTGCACCGTCGTCAAGGAGGCGTCGGACTTCAACCAGATCCCCGCCAATGGCCGCCCAATGCAGTGCGGGAACGGTGACGACCCGGGCGACCTGTCGGGGTTCAAGTGCAGGCGGTGCCTTGCCGGTCTCGATAGCGGGTGTCGATTCGGTATCCGATTTCAGCACATAGCCTGGATCGACGGCTGGAGCATGACTGGCCAGCCCTCCCAGTACCACACCCAGCAGCAAGCCCCTCGATTTCATCGTTCCGAATCCTTCTTCCCTGCTATCCGGTCCCTTCGCCACGCCTTGGCAGGCCGATGACGGAATGCATGCAGGGTTACGGCGACTCGGGTGGCCGGAAACAGACTCTCAACCACCCAGTTTGCATATTAGCACAATTTCACCGTCATAGTCCGCGGTCGGGTGGAACTTCGAGCGGCAACGCCCCGCCCCCTGCGAACGGGTCGTGAGAGACGGGAGACCTCCGGCGGTTGAAGGTCTCTCCGACGCACGGGTGATCGGCGTTCTCAGCGCAGCCTCGCCGTCAACTCTGCCGGATCTTCGGTCCTTGCCTGTCGGAGCACCGGCTCGCGGGTAGTGTGTTCCCGCTTGACCAACTCCCTGACGATCTTGAACAGCCGCTCATGTTCCAGATCGGCCACCATACCGGCGAACTGCTCGCGGTCGGACGCTCCGTCCGCCGCGCCGCTCGAACCCCACTTCTTCAGATCCCGCCTCGCTTCACGCCGCTTCCAGGGCTCCGACAGCAGCATGTCGACTGTACTCCGCCAGATCGTCGACCATCTGGGCGAGAATCACCGCCCGCGCTGCGGCCAAGGGGCGTCGAGCCCACCATGGATGAAGAGTCGAACGATACCCGTGACGGATCGACTTTTCTCGGGCCGAAGCGGCGTTGATGGCGTCTAGCGGTAGCGCAACCTCGATCAGTTTCCGGGGTGGGCGACTCACGGCAGACTCCACAACAGATCCGAGATCTACGACCCGAGTACCCGCACGAGACCGGGCACGGCCACACGGCGTGCGGCACGGACATCCGCGGTAAGCCATGCTCCCCCAGTTAGTTCGGCGAGGGCCACATATACGGCATCGCAGCCAGACAACCTCCACCGACCGGCCAGGTCGGCCGCGCGTGCGAGAAATTCATGCCCATTCCCGATACGAGCAATGCCGGGTGCTTCAACGAGTACCGAGGGTTCCCGCACCATTGACGTGCGACGCTCGGGCAGTCGGCACAGTACTGCCAGCAGTTCGTTCATGAACAAATCGGGAACTACGAACTCTGACGGGTTCAGTTCCGATCTCGTCGAGGACCTGTGCGGCTTCCTGCACGAGTGGCTCATCCAACACGAACCACTTGATTGCCACCGAGGCATCAAGGACGGTCACGAGCGCAAGTCGCGCAATATGTCGAGGGTCGTTCCCGAGGCTGGCGAGTTGAACTTCAATCGCTTTAGCCCGGCAACCACATCACGTCGCTGGTCGTCAGCTGCACCGTCAGCGAAACGCTCGCGGTAGTCCTTGAGACTTACCAGGGCTGCAGCTGGGGCTCTCCGGCGGCACACCAGGATGGGCTTGCCGTCGTGTTCGAGCTGGTCCAACACCTTGCCCAGCGACTGACGAAGCTCAAGGGCGTTTACAGTTTCCATCCCGTCGGATGATACCTCACCTGTACAGTTCGGTGTTAAGACCACGCGGGCGGTCGCGGCTGCTGGTTCCGTCGCGTCGTCACTATTGGCTGAATCCTCCCCCGGGACTTCGGGACCCACCGGAGTTCTGCGCAGCAGTCGGTAACTCGGACAGGATTCCGTCGAGAGCGCATCCGAGGCGCTCTGCTCCAGCCTCTGTCGACCGGCCACTGACGTGTGCGTTGCGGAGGGTCATCCGGGTTTGCGAATGACCGAGTAGGCGTGAGACCACCGGCAGCGGAACGGACATGAAGCCTCTCGATCGATCCGAACCTCGAACATGGTCGGGATAGAACGGCTGTAACGAACTGGCCACCGCCAAACTGGAGTGAGTGGAACGACCACTCACCAGATGAACGTCCCACCTGCGCCCGTCGGCTGTCCATGCGTCCCAAGCAAGCGGCAATCCAACGGTGCGCTACGATGTATGTCCCGAAGAGAACGGAGTTGCGAAATCTGGCATGGAGAACTGCTGCCAGCACAGGATCACGTGCGGCGAATCTGGCCGGTGAAGCAAGGCAGATCAAACCTATACGTAAAGGAACGGACTGATGAACCCAAAGGCGCTCACACTCCTCCTGGCGACTGCTGCAATCAGCGGCCTTGGTGGATGCGCCACACCGCGACTCGCTCCGCCCACCGTCGCATCGTGGACGTTCTCGGCGGCGAGGGAACGCATGCAGTCGCCGATCCCGACATCCCGGTGGACGGGCGCGAGCGATCAGATCGCGCTCATCAATCGAATTGACCGACGCATCATGCCGGCGACCATTCGAGTTTGCCAGCGTACTTTCAATAACCCCGAAGCGTGTCCCGGTCTGTTGCGAAGACGCACGCTGGAAGTACGGGTCAATGACGCAGGGATCAATGCATTTGTCGGCACCAACTACAACTTGCTCCTGCTCGGTGGATTGATCTCCCATGCCGGAAGCGATGATGAAATTGCTGCTGTTCTTGCGCACGAGTACAGCCACGCACTTCTCGCCCACCCCGGAAAATCGGAACGGAACCGCTTGGGAGGCATGCTGATCGGAGCGGCAATCGGAGCCGCGATCGGGGCGAAAACGGACAATCCCGAGTGGGTGAATCTTGGCGTACGGGTCGGATTCGAGACCGGCAACCTCATGTTCAGTCGTTCCATGGAACTGGAAGCCGATCATCTCGGCATGTTCATCCTGCACGAGGCGGGCTATGATCTGCGCCGGGCTACGGACTTCCATGTCCGGATGATGCACTACGCAGCACGAGGAGCAACCGTCGGCGTCAAGGGACTTCTTGGGTTCATCGCTACGCACCCTCCGCCGGAGAGGCGGATCGACAACATGATCGCTACGCAGCAGTTGATCGAGGCCGGAGCGCGACGTCCTGCGTGGAAGAAGAAGTAGCTGCCCGATGGTTCCGGATTCGATCACTTGACGCAGAATGCCGGGACTGACCTTATTCTGGTCTTCGATGGGGCCGGATTGGCGAGCTCTTGCGACTGTGGTCCCCCTTGGACTGTCCTTGCCGGGGTGGACTCTGGAGTTCCGTCAAGTGGAGTTCCTCGGGTAGCCGGACTTGCGTGGTCGCTGGCTGCATTGGCCCACAGGGGGCGGCACCTTGCATCACAGCAATGGAGCGGCTCCGCCAGCCACCCCGGACAGCATGGGGCAAAACACGATTTCCGAGCCCGCCGTCTGCGCGATAATCGATACGGACGCTTGCGATGGTCGGACCGCAGATCGAGTACAACCAGAATCTCAGCCAACTCGAGATCATTCTCGAATCGCTCGACAGGCCCGGTGACTATTTCGCCAGCGGCAAGGTCGAGGGCTTGATGCCGAACATGAGCGTCAGCGGGGTCGGCCGGATCGCCTTTCCGATCCTTGACCAGCAGGTGCGGGCATTGATCGATACCGCGGAGAAGGCGCCGTACGGACGAGGTCCCGACACGATCCTCGACACATCCGTGCGCGACTGCTGGCAGGTCGACGCGGGTTCCGTTCAGATCTCCGGAGCGGGGTGGGACGAGACCTTCCGATCAATCGTGGAGAATGCGGCCCAAGGGCTCGGCTGCACCGCTGACAGTCTTGATGCGGAACTCTACAAGCTGCTGATCTACGAGCCAGGCGGCTTCTTCTCCGAACACCGCGACACGGAGAAGAGCGACGGCATGGTGGCGACGCTGATCATCTCCCTGCCGACCGTCGGCACGGGAGGCGAACTCGTCATCCGGCACCTGGATCGCACGGAGACCATCGACCTGCATGTCAATGAGGTTGGCGAACTGCCGTATGCGGCGTTCTACGCAGACTGCGTTCACCTGACCCAGCCCGTCAAGAGCGGACACCGCATCGGCCTTGTCTACAACCTTGTCATGAAGCCCGGCACGGAGACAGAGACGCCAACGGCCCCGGACTACTCCCATCAGGCCGATGGAATCACGCGAATCCTGTCGGAGTGGACTCGCAGCGGACAGGGACCGCAGAAGATCGTGTGGTTGCTCGAGCACGAGTACAGCCAGGTGGGGCTGAGCCAGGCGGCGTACAAGGGATTGGATGAGGTGGTGTGGCGAGCTCTCGCCCCTGCTGCCGAACGGGCCGACTGCACGCTGCACAGTGCGATCTTGAGCATTGAGGAGTCCGGGATCCCTGATGAAGACTTCTACACTGATGCGTACGAATACGGCCAGGAGGTCGACTACACGGGCGGGTCGTACTCGGTCCAGGAGGTCATTGATTCGTCGCACACGCTTCGCTCGTGGTCGGGGACGGACCTCACGGGCTCGGAATTGCCCGAGATTCCGCTCAACGATGACGAGGCATTGCCGTTCGGGTCGCTGGACGATGCGGATCCCGATGAACAGACGCTCCTCGAGGCGTCGGGCAATGAAGGTGTCTCCATCGAGCGATCCTACCGGCGGGCGGCGTTCGTACTGTGGCCTCGGTCGAGGGAAGTGTGCGTCATCGCCGATGGACAGCTCGCCGCTGCGGTCCAGTACGCCGAACGGCTGCTGGCGAAGGATTTACCGAATGCCGAAGTCCCGGTCGCTGGAGACCAACTTGTCGCACATCTGATCGACGCTTGGCCGAAGAATGGCGTCGGTGCCTCTTACACGACCCGAGCCGGGGAGAAGAGCGGTGGCGTGTTTCCCGCAATGTTCCGGTTGCTGACGAGCGTCTCCGATGACAGGCAGTCGGCCCGGTTCTTGCGGGAAATTCTGGTTCACCGGTACAACCCGAATCTGAACGACTCGTTGGTGCCGTTCCTGATTGAAGGTGCGCCTTCGTCCGCCGCTGGGTTCCTCCCGCCCTTCATCAGGTCCAACGTGCGTCAGCGTCCCGGCGCGGTGTTCGCCTTGCTGACGCAGATTCGCAACGCCCAGCCCGCAAGCGACGAACGGGGCTGGAATCAGATTCTCCAGGACGCCGTGCAGACGACCTTGCAGGCTCTTCCTGAGGCATTCGCTCCACCGGTTCCCGAGGGCGCGCCGGAGTGGCAGCGCCCCACGCCGATGACACTGGACTCCGATGCCGTCCGCGATCTCTTCATTGCGACTCATGGACTGGTGCCGACCTCCACGATCGAAGGCGCTGTTGGCCTGATGGGCCGGCATCCCGAACTGGTCGACCCGTTCGTGACGCTTCCGCTGGCACTGCATGAACTGTCCCGAAGGCTGCCTGCGATCAATGGCACCCAGGCATACGCATCCTTGTGGCAGAGCGCAGCGGGCAGTCTGCTCCAACGGAGCGCGGTCCCGCCCGAAAAGCCACGGGACCAGAGAATCGAGGCGCCCTTCCAGTGCATAGGCGATCACAGTCGGGTCTTGAAGGACTTCTGCTTGGACCGCCGTGCGAAACGGCAGGAATTCAGGGCCGCTCAACACATCCGCACGCATCTCGAGACCATCATCAAGCAAAACAACCTTGACATCCGATACTGGACGATCACGCGCGGCAGGCCCTACACGCTTGTCTGCGAGAAGGTCCCCTTCAGCCATCACCGGCGCGTCGAGCAGCATGCGGCTGATGTGGAGAAGATGCGCCTGCTGACGGAAGCGAGCCCATCCGATGGATCGGCTGCCGTCGCTCAGTCACTGAAGAGACTGCACGATGCACTGGCTCGCGCTGAGACCGGACGCGAGGGTAACCCGTAAGCGGTCATGTCGATGGGGGAACTGTCAGCACTGCCGCCGGTCTGCGTGTGCATCGGGCATCGAGACGAGGCTCGGGCAGCCACGGTCGCTGTCGAGAACTACGTTTCTGGCCAGACGTTTCTTGAACTGCGCATCGATATGCTCGCGGACCCGGCCCGCGGCGGGACCGTTGTCCGGCGGGTGTTGAACGAGATCCCCGGTGCCCATCTGCTTGCGACCTGTCGGCGAACCCCGAACGGTGGGCGGTTCGACGGATCGATCGAGAGTCAGGTCTCCATCCTCCGGTCTGCAGTGCGAGCCGGGGCCACGATCGTCGACATCGAAATCGAGACGGTTGACGAAACCCCCCGGTCTCTGGACGGGTTCCGCGATGCGGCCGCGACCCTCGTCTCGTATCACAACTTCCGGGAGACGCCGACGCTGGGCCCCGTCCTGACCCGGCTCCGGAAGACCCAGGCGGACATCCTCAAGGTGGCGACGAGGGTTCACCGGCCCAGCGACAATCTCCGCCTGCTCGCGCTGTGCGACGGCTCGGAACGTGTCGTGGTTGCCGGCATGGGAGAGACCGGCGCCCCCACACGGTTGCTTGCCCCTTCCCGCGGTGCCCTGTTCACGTATGCCGGTCCCGACGCTCCACCAGACCCGGACCAGGGGGCGAACGGAGCCCGGACGGTCGCTCCGACAGCACCGGGGCAGTTTCCGTCCTCGGCCGTGCGCGACCTCTACCGCGTGCAGGCGCAGAGCGTCGACACCCGTGTCTATGCCGTCATCGCCAAACCCGTCGCCCACTCGAAGTCACCGCTCATCCACAACCGCGCCTTTCACGCCACCGGCTTCGACGGCATCTACCTGCCCCTGCTGGTCGATCCGTCCCACCTGGAGGATTTTGTCGCGGTACTGCGGTCGCTGCCCATTGCTGGTGCCAGCGTGACGATTCCGCACAAGCAGTCGATCGTTCCATTCCTGGATGCGGTCGATCCGCTGGCTGAGAGCATCGGTGCGGTCAACACCGTGTACTGGCAGGATGGCAAGCTCGTCGGCGCAAATACCGACGCGGCGGGCATCACCGTTCCCCTGTCCCGGCGACGCTCCCTGCAGGGAGCGCGGGTGCTTGTGATGGGCAACGGCGGTGCCGCCAAGGCCGCGGTCGTTGCCCTGGCGGCCAAGGGTTGCGCGGTGACCGTCACTGGCCGCAACACGGATCGAGTCGTGACTCTCGCACTCCAGCACGGTGCCGAACCGGTGGCCTTTGATGATCTGGACGGCCGGTACTTCGATGTGCTCATCCAGGCGACGCCAGTCGGCATGTTGCCGGCCATCGAAGACAATCTTTTCCCGGGCAGGGTGCCCGCCGACATCGTGTTCGACCTTGTTTACAACCCGCTTGAGACCGCTCTGCTCCAGCATGCCCGGCGGGAGGGCAGGACCGTGATCAGCGGGATCGAGATGTTCGTCGAGCAGGCCGCCGCGCAGTTCGGGATCTGGACCGGACTGGCTGCCCCGCGGGAGATCATGCGGCATGCCGTGCTGGGACGTACAGTGAAATAGGCGGTACAGGGTTTTGGGAACTGTCAATCCGGATTTTCCGACACTGGAACGGCTGGCCGGTGAGGGGAGCCTTGTGCCGGTGTGGAAGGTCCTCACGGCGGACCTGGAAACGCCGGTTTCGGCCTACCTGAAGCTCGCCGAACAGCAGGAGCATGCGTTTCTGCTGGAGAGCGTCGAGGGTGGCGAGCGGATCGGGCGTTACACCTACGTTGGCGCGAATCCCTATATGGTCCTGACGGCCTTCGACGAGGAGGTGGAGATTCGGGAGAGAGGGGAGGTTCGTCGGGAACGAGGCGACTTCTTCGCAATCCTGAAGTCCCAGTGCGAGCGGTTCAAGCCGGCCGGGACCGAAGAGCTTCCGCCGTTCAGCGCCGGCGCTGTCGGCTATGTCGGATACGACCTGGTGCGCCAGATCGAGACTCGCGTGCCGCCGTTCCGGGTGGACGACGTGAAGGCTCCCGACGCCGCCTTCATGTTCTTCACGTCCGTGCTGGTCTTCGATCACGTCAAGCATCAGATCTACGCGATCGCGAATGCCCGGTTGGGAGACGGTGTCTCCACCAAGACGGCCTACGACCTGGCGGTTGCCGAGATGCAGGCCCTGGAAGCGTGTCTGGCCAGACCCGTGCACCTGCCGCCGCACGGCAGCCCGAACGGGCCGTTGGAACCTCGCTCGAACATGGGCAGGGACGCCTACTGCCGGGCAGTCGAGAAGGCTCGCGAGTACATCCACGCCGGGGACATCTTCCAGGTCGTCCTGTCGCAGCGCCTGGAGATGGCACCCGGTGTCCACCCGTTCCAGATCTACCGGGCACTTCGCACCGTCAACCCGTCGCCGCACCTGTTCTATCTCCAGATCGCCGATTCGGTGATCGTGGGCAGTTCCCCCGAACTGCTGGTGAAGGTCGATGGCCGCGCGGTCGAGTACCGACCGATTGCGGGCACCCGCCCTCGGGGCGCGACGCCGGAAGAAGACCGGGAACTGGCTCTGGATCTGCTCTCGGACGAGAAGGAACTCGCCGAGCACGTGATGCTGGTCGACCTGGGCCGCAATGATGTGGGGCGCGTGTCGGAGTTCGGGGCCGTGCATGTCCCTGAATTCAAGACCGTCGAGTACTACTCGCATGTGATGCACATCGTTTCGAGTGTCCTTGGCACGCTGCGTCCCGAGCAGGACATGTTCGACACGCTGAAGGCGTGTTTCCCGGCCGGAACGGTCTCTGGTGCTCCGAAAGTGCGGGCGATGGAGATCATTGCCGAACTGGAACCGACCAAGCGGGGCATCTACTCCGGAAGCGTGATGTACCTTGACTTCTCCGGTGCGTTGACATCCGCGATCGCGATCCGGACGATGATGGTGCGGGGTGAGACGGCGTATCTCCAGGTGGGAGCGGGCATCGTGGCGGATTCCGTTCCCGAGCGGGAATGGGACGAGACGATGAACAAGGCCCGGGCGCTGTTGCGGGCTGTGGAGTTGGCACGGGAACTGTAGGACGGCAGCCCGTCTTGGTGCTAAGAGTCTGTCGGACTTAGGGCTGATTGGCACGATCATGCGATGATATTGGTATTTACGAATTGATTTAATTGTATTGTGATTTTATTATCGAATATTTCTTCCTATATCATTCGTCCTTAGATCCGGATGCCTACGAAATCCGACAGTCTACTGACTTGCTTACCCACTGTTCACCCGCCAAATGCACCATCCCGCCCATGAGTCCAGAATCGCGGGTCAGGCCGCACCCTCGTCAGGGCATAGGGAAGCGGAGCAATCCTTGTCGGGCGGACAGCCGGGCCAGTTACAGACGGCTAGCAACCGACCAAGCTAAGTGCCCAAGCGAAGCCACTCAATAATAGCAAGACAACGAATAACATACCCAGACAACCGATCGCACATCCTATGAAGTCAAGCGATCCGCTAATGATGAATCCAAGGAGCTTACTCATAGCATCATCCTAGCCGAGGAGTGTATCGCTTGCGACTGGCCCACCTCAACGATTGTCCCTCGCTCGCGAACAACTCTAAGGTAATTGTAGCTGGAGTAGTGCAACTGGCCCCTTGTATTTTTCGTTTGTCGGCCTGAATGCCCCCTTGGTCCGACAGTCTCCTAATCGCGTCGGAGGCTGGACAGGAGCGGTGCGCGGAGCGACAGGGCCGCGGCTGCGGCCCCGGCAAGCAGGCCCAGCCCCACGATCACTCCCAGTGTGATCAGCAGGGGAATCCAGGGCGGGTCCGCGGCTCCACTGGCGAGGTGCGGCGCGACCGCGATCAGGGCCGCCACGGTGCCGGTGGCCACCCCGAACACGAGCAGGAACGAGTTCTCCGCCAGAATCAGACGCGAGATCGAACCCTTCGCGAACCCGAGCGCCTCCAGCAGCGCCATCTCGCCACGCCGCTCCAGAACGCTCCGGACCATGACCACGGCGAGGCCCAGCGTGCCCAGCAGCAGCCCGAGACCTCCGAGGGTCCGGAACGTGCTCAGGTAGGTGTTCTCCACCACCAGATAACCGGCCAGCCGGTCCGATGTTCGCACGGCATCCAGTCCTTCGTCCGCGAAGGCGTTCTCCAATGCGGCGGCCACGGCGTCCGAATCCGTTTCGACCAGCAAGCCCTGGTAGCCGCTGTGGTCGGAGTGGATGTCAAGGAACTTGTCATCGGCAAGCACCAGTTCGGACTGGAAGATGCTTCTCGACAGGAGACCGGCAAGGATCAGTCGCCGCGGCTGGCCCAAGCTGTCCTCGACGCTCAGTTCATCGCCAAGGGCGAGGTGCAGGATCCATGTCGCCGAGTTGGCGTCGCCGAACACCGGGATGGCACCGTCGAAATCCCGATCCAGCAGCAGCCACGGGTTCCGGCGCTCTTCGTCCGTCTCGGCAAGCGTGTTCTGGAAGGCGAAGCCGCCGCGTCGGACCAGAGTCTCGGGTACGCCCACCAGGGTCGGACTCGATGGCTGGTACAGATTGAGACAGCTGGCATCCTCACCGGACCGAACCCGCAGCGGAAGCATGCGGGCTGAACTGTCCAGTTCGCCGGCCACCTCGTCGATACGGGTCCGGAAGATGGGCACGTCCGACTCGGCGATCAGCCGGAAGCCGCCGTCTCCGGACTCCCGGGACGGTTCCTGCGAGCGAACGTCGTGGCGATTCATCGCCACGGTCACGATCATGAACGATGCGCACGCGACCAGCGCTGCGGACAGGACGCTCCGCGTTGGATTGCGGCCACCATTGCGGAAGCCCAATTGACCGATTCCGGTAACGGCTTGACCGTCGCGACGGGGTGCGAGGAGCAGGGCGCGGAAGAACACGAGGAAGGATCCCAGGGTCAGCGTTCCGGCTCCGTAGAATGCACCGAGCCGGGCTGCGGAGCTTCCTCCGAATGACGCCGCCAGCATCGTCGCCGCGAGCACCGCCAGTGCCGCTGCGAGGCGCCGGAGTCTTCTCGCCTTGCGCGTCCGGCTGGCGCTGTCCGCCGAGGGCTCAAGCTTGCCGGCAAGCAGCGCGTTTGGCGAGAGTCGGGCCAGTTGCCGCAGCGAGAGCCAGATCGATGCCAGCATCAGTGCCAGCGCCGACACCGCTCCGATCACAGGATCCTGCCACCGGAAATGGAGTTCCAGGAACGAGCCTCCCACCGCGCCGCTCCACCATGTGCTCAGGCCGTGGAGCATCAGCCTTGCATAGGCGATCGCGCCCGCTATGCCGATCAGGCATCCGGTTACGGAGAGCACCGTAGCCTCCGCCAGCAGCATCCGGCGGACAAGGCCCGGCGTGTGTCCGGTGGCGAGAAGCAGGCCGATCTCGCGCGCCCGTCGTTCCACGCCCAGCCGAAACAGCAGCGCGACCAGGATCGCCGCCGATGCGATCAGGAACATGCTGAACCCGACAAAGAGGCCCGAGAAATCCGTGGACCCTGACGATGCATCGAGACCAGCCTGTTTGACAGGCTGGAGGGACAGACCGAATGCAGCCGGGTCCAGTCGCTCCTGGAGCGCGTCGCGGAATCGTGCCGCAGCAGGGTCGGCGGGCGCGGTTTCGGAGCGCTGCAGGCGGATCGACGTGAGTTGCCCGAATCGGCTTGTCCAAAGTCTCTTTGCATCCGACAGGTTCACGAACGCCTTGGGCGCGGCCCGGTAGCGATCCCAGTAGTCCTCGTCCCGCGGGCGGATCAACCGCAGATCCATGGGGAAGGGGGGATCCCAACTGGAGATTCGGGCGCGGTCCGTCATGCCCTTGTAGGTCGGGGCGTAGTTGTGGTCCAGCGCGGCTCCTTGCATGCTCGCGATTCCTGCCAGTCGGAATTCGTGCGAGGCGGTCTCGATGGTCGAGTCGGGGCCGACGATGTAGTACGTCAGGGTGACCGGGTCTCCGGGGCGGGCTCCGAGATCGCTGGCCGTCCATTCGTTGAGCACGATCTCGCCCGGGCCTGGACTCGCCCTGCCGCCGTCACCGACCAGCTGGAGGGATCTTGGCCACGCACTCAACGCCGTGACCGTCGAGTACGGGACCGTGCGGCCGTTCGCTGCGATCGTGTTGGCGAGGTAGGTCAGTACCTCGCCGGACGAGAATCCGGTGTCGTCGGCGGCAGACTCTATCGCGGCGGCAGCCGCTTGATCCAGCACGATTCTCGCGGACTCGACCAGGAGGCCGCCGCCCCCGGGTCGCTCCCTCACCACGAGGGCTGCGTCGGCGGGCGAAAACGCTTCCCGCCACGCTCTGCTGGCGGACTCCAGAGTTCCCCCCGCCACGAAGAGTGCATTGGCCCGGTCCGGCTGTTGCAGTGCGCGTTGCAACACCTCCTTGGACACGAAGGCGTTGGAGGGAAGCTGCTGCTGTGGGGACAGTCCGAACCTTGCCGGTCCTCGATCGGGAAGGACGGCCGCAACCCGCAGCCGGATCAGGCGCACGTTGTCGGACTTGCGGCCCATCACGGATTCTGCCGGTACCAGCGTGTCCGTGTGGAAGCGAAGCAGGATATCGTCGCCCTTCTCCGCTTCGAGATCGTCGGCAAGTCGACGGTTGATGGCAATCTCCCGGATGCCGACTGCGACATCCCCCGTCTCGTAGAAGCCCCAGAACCTGCTGTCGACGCCGTGGATCCGGACCCTTGACGCCCTGCGACCCGAATCCGCATGCTCGGCACTGCCGCGGATCAGGATGGCGGACGCCGCCTGTTCAACGCCTGTCAGGGCATCAATCGCCGCTTCACGGAAATACCGTTCGCCGACAGCCGCGAAGTCGATGGCCCCGAGTCGTTCCAGGGTCAGGTTGCGGAGGCTGCCGCGGACCGATGTCCCCACCATCAGTGCGCCTGCCAGGACGGCCGCGCCGATTGCCACCCCGAGCGTGACGGCGCCGTTGACCGCCCGATGGTAGAGCAGGCCTCGTGCCAGCATTCGGCGCCGTGTCATGAGATCGCGTGCGAGCCTATCGGTGCCCGCCCAGTTCACCGATTCGTGCTGTCGGTGGCGGACAGCGGCAACTGTTCCATTGTCTGCTGGATCTGTTCGAGGCTATGGCGCACGGACCGCGCCTTCTTGCCGGACGGTTCCACGCGCAGGTAACTGGCGTAGGCCGCGATAGCCTCTTCCTGTCGGCCCAGCTTCTCCAGCACGGCTCCGAGGCGCCAGTAGGCCTCTCCGAAGTTGGTGTCCCAGCGGGTCGCTTCCTCGTAGCGTCCAGCCGCAGCGCGGTAACTGCCCTTCTTGGCGTAGTAGTTGCCGACCTTGAGTTCCTTGCGCGCCTGTACGGGATTGAATGCGTATGTCTGCTGCCGCGGTGCATACTGCTCGTCTTCGTCGACGAAGTCGCCGGAGTCCTCGGCTCGCTCGCCCTCCGGACTGCCCGGCTCCTGTGCGCGTGTCGAGGGCACCATGCACAGCAATGCAACCAGTGCAACTACTGCCACGATTGTTAGTATAAGACTCCGAGCGCTTCCGCAGGCGGTTCGCGGTCTGGCTGTTTCCGGCAGGCGTCGGTTGGCCCGATTTCCTCCAAGAGCCGGAAGGAGGATGCTATTCTGGATGGATCGATTAATTGGTTCTACCTGAATCAGGCGGTTAGGCGCTACCATAAAAGCTGTATCTCTACTGACGGGGTTGTAAGGACTTGCCAGATAAGGACGCATTGGCACTCGGGCTGGATTTCGGGACGGAGTCGGTACGCGCTCTGTTCGTGGACCTTGACGGCAACGAAAGGGCTTCGGCGCTTGCCAACTACCGCCACGGGCAGATCACGGACCGGTTGCCCGGAAACACCGAGACACTGCCGCCGGACTTTGCTCTCCAGCACCCGAAGGACTGGCTCGATTCCGCTGCGCGTGCCACCCGCAGCGCATGGCGTCGCGTGGACAAGGCCGCGGCCCGAGTGATCGGGATCGGCGTCGATTTCACGAGTTGCACGGTGCTGCCCGCCCAGTGCGACGGGACGCCGCTGTGTCTGCTGCCCGAGTACGAGGCCAACCCGCATGCCTGGCCGAAGCTCTGGAAGCATCACGGAGCCAAGCGCGAGACGGAGCACATCGTCGCCGTGGCGCGCGAGCGAAACGAGGAGTTTCTCGAGCAATACGGGGGAACGGTAGGGCTGGAGTGGTTCTTCCCGAAGGTGCTGGAGACGCTGGTCGCAGCGCCGGAAGTCTACCGCCACACCGATGTGTGGATCGAAGGTGGTGACTGGATCGTATGGCAGCTGGTCGGATGCCTCCCGATCGAGATGGCCCGTTCGACCTGCCAGGCTGGATACAAGGGCCTGTGGTCGGCCATCGACGGCTTTCCGTCCAAGCCCTTCCTCCGCGCCGTCCATCCGGAGCTGGTGGACATCGTGCGGACGAAGATGCCGGGTCGTATGAAGGCGCCCGGGCAGCAGGCGGGCAAGCTCTCGGCGGCGATGGCGAAGAAATTCGGTTTCCAGGAGGGCATTCCCGTCAGCACTGCCATCATTGATGCGCACGCGGGCGTGCCGGGGGTCGGTGCAGCCGACCCGGGGACCCTGGTCATGGTTTGCGGCACGAGTTCGTGTCACATGCTCAATGCGTCCGACTACCATCGGGTGCCGGGCATCGCCGGCGTGGTGAAGGACGGCATCCTGCCGGGGTTGTTCGGCTACGAGACCGGGCAGGCCGCGGTCGGGGATGCCTTCGACTGGTTCCGCAAGCTGAATCGACAGAAGGGATTCTCGAAGCTCTCCGATCAGGCGGCGACCCTCGAGCCCGGTGCGGACGGAGTGCTGTGCATCGATTGGCTGAACGGATGCAGGACGCCTCTCATGAACGGGAACCTCGGCGGAGCGTTCACCGGACTGGCCCTGCGCCACGGACCGGAGCATCTCTACCGGGCGATGATCGAGGCATCCGCATACGGCGTGCGCTGGATCGTCGACCTGCTCCGGGAGCACGGGGTTCCCGTCAAGAAGTTCATCGCCACGGGAGGTCTGCCACATCGCAACGAACTGTTCCTGCAGATCATGGCCGATGTGCTCGGCGAGACGATCCTGCTGCATCCCTCGCGGCAGGGGCCGGCACTCGGGGCCGCAATTCTCGGCGCCGTTGCAGCCGGGAAGCGCGCAGGCGGCTTCAGTTCGGTCCGCTCCGCCGTGCGCACGATCGGAGGCGTTAGGAAGGGTGTCGACGGTCGTGAAGGGCGCCTGGTGTCCCCCGACCGGAGTCGCTCGAAGCGGTACCAGCCGCTGTACAAGCGGTATCGGGAGACGGCCTCGTTCCTGGGAAGTGCCGAGCACGTGCTATAAAGAGTTCGGGCTATTGAGGCAGTGGGAGTTACGACATGATCAAGTTGCGCGTGCCGGCATCGGCTGTGGTGGTGCTTGTGGGCCTGATGGGCTCGATTCCCGTCGCCGAGGCCTACTCGACGGGTGGACGGTTCGCCACCTCCGAGACGGGAGGTCCGTTTCCCGGAGAGACCAACTGCACTCGCTGCCATCGCGGCACCGATCTCAATGCGGGTAGCGGAACCCTTCAGCTATTGATCAACGGTGCGTCCGCTGCGGATCATGCGTACACGCCCGGAGAGACGGTCACACTCATCGTCGAATTCCTGGATACGACAGTGTCGAGGAGCGGATTCCAACTCACGGCGAGGTCGGGCACCGGGTGTGGCCAGCCCGGCACGTTGGCGGAAGCGGCCGGAAGCCCATCAACGGTGCGAGTCAAGTCCGTGCAGTGTGAGGAACAGACTGTTGCCATCGCCACGCACAATCGGGCTGCGAACGGACCGTCATCGATCTGGCACGTGTCGTGGACAGCGCCTGCCGAGAGCGTGGGTCCGGTGACGGTTGCGGCCGTCGTGAACGGCGCGAACGGCGACCAGGCCCGGACCGGCGACAAGATCTACAACGTCGTCGCAACCATGCAGCCGGCCGCAGTGGAAGCGCCGGCACCGACGATCTCGGAGAACGGCGTCATTCTCGGTGATCGCGCCAGCAAGACGACGACCCTTGCTCCCGGGGCGATTGCGGTCGTGCAGGGCTCCAATTTCTCCAATGAGGCCGCCATGCTTTCGGGAACGGTTGGCGATGACGGACTGGTCAGCACGAACATAGGCGGGACGTGCGTCGAAGTCAACCAGACGAAGGCGCCGCTGATGCGGCTCACGAACGAAGAGATCATCTTCCAGGTACCGTTCACGACGGGACTGGGCAACACGTCCGTAGAGGTGGTCCGGACCTGCGGGGAGCCCGCAGCACGGCGCAGCAATCGGGCGACTGTCATGACGGAAGCCGTCAAGCCGGTGATCTTCCTGTTCTCTGACAGCACCCACGGCGTCGCGGCCATCCACACGGATGGAGTTCTGGTCGGACCCGCCGACACGGTTGCCGGGATGACGTTGCGCCCCGCGCTTCCCGGCGACGTAGTGACGGTCTTCGGTACGGGCTTCGGATGGACGGAGCCTTTACTTGTGACGGGCGAGATTGCCGTGGCGCCGGCATCGCTGGCCAGCGAGAGTGTGCGACCGATGATCGGTGAGATGGAAGTGGCAGACACCGACCTGATCTACGCAGGTGCCGCACCGAATTTCGCGGGCCTGTCCCAGATGAGTTTCAAGATCCCGGAGAACACGGCGGCGGGCAGCCACGAGTTTTCCGTCCTGCTGAATGGCGTGAAGTCTGCTGCGGGCCCGAAGATCGAGATCGGCTCGGTGGCAGTGACGACACCGCCGGCAACGCCCGAGCCGCCTGCAACGGACCCGGATGACACCCCAGCGTGCGAAGTTGACCTTACCCTGCAATCGGGAGAAAGCTGTACAGCGACGATCGAGGGATTTGGCTCGGTCGTGTTCGAGGTCAAGGAGGACGGCGATGCGTGTGCCAGCGCGGGAGCGCTGAGTGTCTGCCACTCCGAAAACACGCTGCTGACGACACTGCCGCTGTTCAGGGCCGGTGTACTCCAGAACGACGACGGCAGTTGGACCATCACCAAGCTGCCCTGAGCATCCCGGGTCGAGTTCGCGATGGGATGCTCATGACGGGCATTCAGGAACGATCTTCCGTCGAGGGTTGTTCAGGACTGTGGTCGGTCCAAGCTGCCGGTCCCCACTCGCATCCCGCGCCCACTGCGTGCCGGTTGGATGCAGCCACACGGACGCAGTCTTCTGCACATACTTTCTGAAGTCGATGACAAAATGAGGTACGATAGACTCGGTCGCCAGTTCTCAGACGAGCTGGAATCCGCCTCGATCGTGCCAGCACCTTACCCGAGAACCCGGTACAACCTCAATTCAGCCATACTGGGTCGCTGTTCCACTTCAGCCTGCGAAGAGCTTGGAGAATACTAGATGTCCACTGAAATTCTTATGGGAACCGCCAACGAAGAACCGGCTACGGGACAGGAATCTACAGAAATATATCCAAACCAGTCGCTTGCAAATAATATTTTCAGAGTGGTTTACCAAACAAACAGCTTTTCCTTGCCACAAATCACGAATCTGATTGACAAAGGAATGGTGCTTAATTTAAGGCCGGAATACCAGCGTCGACTGCGCTGGTCAGGGCCTCAAAAATCTAGATTGATTGAGTCTTTACTGCTCAATGTGCCGTTGCCACCTATCTTCTTGTATGAAAGCTATGAAGCCAAGTACGAAGTGGTGGATGGACAACAACGAATGAACGCCATAAAAGAGTTTTTCTCGGGTGAATTCAAATTATCTGGACTATCGATATTGGGGCCATTAGACGGTCTAGAGTATTCAACACTACCTCCACGATTCAGGGTTACTCTTTCCCGGGCAAGTCTATCGACAGTGGTTTTCCTACTCGAGAGCGATTCTGATAGAATTGTAAATCAGACATTCACGCTTAAAGATATCCGTCGGTTCATATTTGATCGACTCAATACAGGCGGAACAAAACTGAATCATCAAGAGATTCGGACCGCACTAAACCCGGGTGTACTCAACGATACTCTCGTTGAAATCACTCGACTACCCATATTTACGAGTGTTTTTAAGATACCACCATATATCGAATCAGACCAAAATGATTACTACGGAGATCCCCAAAGACGAGAAAATACGCTATATTCGACTATGGGTGACTGCGAGCTTGCTCTTCGCTACTTTGCACTGCGAGATGAGCGCAATATTCGAGGATCAATGAAATCAATGCTCGACCGCGCTATGGAAATGAAAATATCGGACAAAGAAGGCGCAGCAATGAAAGACGATTATGGTAAAAGACTTGACCTTCTATGTATGATCTTCGATAAGCGTCCATTTCGCTTAGCACCGACCGAGCAAGGGCATCAGCGCATTTCGGCGGCCATATATGATGCACTCATGGTCGGTATAGATGACCTTTGGGACGAGCGCGAGAAGGTCCGAAATGATAAGGCAGGTGTACAGAGACGAATGAGCCAAGCGCTCGAAAATGAAGATACTAGCACGATTCTCACGGGTCAGCAAAATACGCCAAAATCTATTCGAGGTAGAATCGAACTCGCTCGCCATATTCTTCTATCGTAACTTGGATACTAATGGTGATGGGTGCTGATTTTTCGACCATAACGGATGATTTTAGAGCGGATATTGAGAATATCCGTTTACTCGTCTCGGCTTTTGATACTCCTAATAAGTTTAACCCGAGTATCCGTATCGCGGCCGCTAACTCTGCAACGCTATTGTTAGGGGCTACTTTCGAGGAATTTGTTCGTGCAATGGCACAATGCTATGCAATGGCGATGATCTCATCTGTAGATAGTGTCCATGATCTACCAAGTAGGTTCAATGCAACAGTATGGCAGCGTACAATGGAAGACTTGGCTAGAATTCGTTTTCGAAATCAGCTAAGTCCTCAAGCAATGCTAGACGCAAAGGCGAAGTTTGACGCCGCCTTTGAATTCTGCAGGGGCGACATGTATCAAGACATTTATCAGGTCACTCTCCAGAATAATCGAAACATGCGAACTGATCAAATTAATGCGCTATTCAACGTTTGCGGTCTGAGTAATGTCTGTTCTAAAATTACAAGGATGAGTGCAGATATTGATGCACAATCAATGCCTATGGATGTCAGCGAGATTGATCATTTTTTCAATCGAAGGAACGAAATTGCACATTCGCTTAGCAGTGCATCTTCAAGTGGAGCAATTCAAATCGATAAAGACGTTGACCTGTTCTTGATATTCGGTGAATTGCTGTGTGAGACATTGGAAATCGAGGCAGGCAAGTTCTGACTCGTCGAACATCGGGTCACACGGTGATGCAATGCAGTCGGTCGACTTTGTCGGTCACGTGACCTTCCATTGCTCAGGTTGCTTGTAGCTCTAGTTGGGGAAAATCTGCCAACCGGCAGGTCTGCTGGGCCGATACGGCTCACACAGCATCAACAGCCACGGCAAGCGTTTGGCGCGTGCTGTTCCGCTGCCAGGAGAAGGCGTGTGGCACTTGCTTCGGCCCCAAGACTGGCATGTTCATGGAAGCAGCAAACTCGGTCGGCAGAAATAGTCGTTCGTGATTTTTCTGGTGGAGATCGACAGCAAAGGGAATCTCGTCGATGAAGCTCCTCCGCGATCTTGAGACTAGTGTTCCGTCAACTGCAAGATGGCGGGTAGAGCGTGTCTTGAGGAGGCAGGTGCCGTTCCTTGCTGGGAACTTACGTTTGTCCAGCCAACGATCTCTGCATGACGCGAGACTCGTTGGGCACCGCCCTCTCCTGCATCCGATTGATGGCACTGGCCTATGTTGCCCCTCTGTCTTGGACTTCGATGTTCAATGGGCGGCTTCGCTCCACACCGGTGCGGGCGTCGACAGTCGGGCGAGACCGATGCCGGAACGAACCCGGACTCCGGCTCGGACGGATGGCGGGTGTTGACGCGCCTTCCATAATAGTGGCGGTCAACGTCTGCTCTCTCGTTACCGCTACTCCCATCCTGTTCGGCGTGGTAGATCCCGCGCCGGAAAGCTGCGGATGCGTCGTGGACAGTCCGACTGCTCGCAGCGAGGGCTGCTGTCGGCTGGATGCTCCTGTCCTGGGTGCTGTGCTTCAGGACGACAGCCTGATCGCGTCGGCGAGTACGCGATGAATCATCCGCCCTACGATCCGCTCATCGCCCGGATCGAGCATCCACACCGCGACCTCAATGCCGTCTTCTTGTCCCGGCCGGACTTCGATGCTGGGCGTGCCGTTCCGCAACTTCTCGGCGGCCATTCCGGCGTCGAGACCGGTCTTGGCGTAGTCCCACCGGATTCTCACGTGCGGCACGGCGTTCGCGATTTCCGGGACGAACACCTCGGTCGAAACACCCCGCAGCGATCTCACGGCCTGCTCGATCCGTCGGCAGCGCCGCGTCCATTCGCGCCATGTCTCGTCCTGGTCGGTCTCCAGGAACAGCTCCAGTGCGACGAGCATGCCGACGATCTCTTCCTTGTTGACCTTGTTGGTGCGGCCCACGGAATCCGAGTTGGGGTTGTTGTTCAGCCGCGCCGCCTCGATCAGGTCGCGACCTCCCAGGAGCAGGCCGGCCGACTGTGGGCCCCGCAAGCCCTTGCCGCCCGAATACGCCACCAGGTCGTACCCCATCTTGGTGAAGCGGAACAGGTTGTCGACCGGGGGAACGTCTGCGGCGGCGTCGTTGAGCGTCGGTACTCCATGCCTGCGTCCGATCCGCACGAACTCCTCGTGTCCGATCTGGCCGTCCTTCTCGTTGTGGTTGAGGAAGAACAGCATTGCCGTGCGGTCGTTGATCGCTGCCTCCATCTCGGCGGCACTCTCCACTTCCACCAGCCGGACTCCGCAATTGCGGATCGCGTGATCGTAGCCATTGCGATGTGCCTTTTGCAGCACGACTTCATTCTTCATTCCGACGGTGTTCGGGACGAGCCGAATCCGCTCCCGGTCGTTGCCCGCGACGCACGCCGCCGTGGCCAATGTCAATGCAGATGCGCAACCTGCGGTGACCAGGGCGGCGTCACACTCCAGCAGTTCGGCGATGCGGTCGCCCACCTTCTCGTGCAACTCGTTCAGGTCCACATAGCGGGTGGAGGCGACCTGCATTGCGCGGATCACCTCCGGGGGCATCTTGGAAGCCGTCAGCCGAGTGTACGTTCCGGCGGCGTTGAGAAACGTCCGGACATCCAGTTCGCTGATCACGTCCCGCGTTGACTGGGTCCGCCTGTCCTTCCGGGTGGCACCTGCCAGCTTCCGCCCGACCTGGCCAGCCACCGCCATACCCAGGACCGAATTCAGGAATGTGCGACGGTCGCGCGACAGCCAATTGAACATGAATGCCTCTCAGTCTGGCCCAACGCCAGGATATCCGGGTCTCAGCTCCAGGATCCGTGACACGGTCTCAAAGCCGCTTGATGTGGATGTTCCGGAATGCCACCGGTTCGTTGTGGCCCAGAAAGCCGATATGACCGGACTTCCGCTGCAGTCCGGGATGTCGGGCCAGAATCGACCGGTCCTTCACGTCGCGCGTGTCGATGTCGAGAATGGTGGTGCCGTTGAGCACGACCCGGATTCTCGTTCCGTCGGCCGTCACTTCCTGCATGTTCCATTCGCCAACCGGTTTGAGGGCGCCGGTCTTCGCAGGGGCGACATGGTAGAGCGACCCGTGTTTCTGCCACGGCTTGATGTCCTTGTAGCGTTCGGCCGTGTTGTCGATGATCTGCAGTTCGTTGCCGTCGTAGGCCAGACCGCGCCAGGCCAGTGGGCAGCGAATGCACAGGCCGTTGTTCGAGCCCGCCTCCAGCTTGAACTCGAAGCGCAGGACGAAGTCGGAATACTCGGAGGCGGAAAGGAGGTTGCCCCCGCTGCCGCGGGGGCACACGATCTTCCCGTCCTCGACCAGATACCCGTGACCGTGCTGTCCCAGCAGGACCCAGCCGTCCAGGGATGTCCCGTCGAAGAGTGACTCGAACCCCTCGTCTTCGGCCGCAAGCGGCAGGACGGCGAGGAGAGCGATCAGGAAGAGAGAAGCGAGCTTGGGCATGGTTTGCTCGCATGGTAGCAGCGCGGGGCGGGCCGGTCGAGCGTCGCGTAACCGATATTACACCCACCGGACGGTTCCATGGTAGAGAATGGGACTAGATGCCAGGCAGCGTGTACGACGCCATCGGAGAGGACGGGTTCGATCGACTGACGAAGGCGTTCTACTCACGGGTTCCCGACGACGATATCCTCGGCCCGATGTATCCGGCCGGACAGACCGAGGAGGCGCGGGTCCGGCTGCGGGATTTCCTGATCGCGAGGTTCGGCGGGTCGCAGCGCTATGTCTACAACCGCGGACAGCCACGGCTGCGGATGCGCCACAAGCCGTTTGTGATTGACTGGGAAGCTCGTGATCGATGGATGAAGCTGATGACGAAAGCGCTGGACGAAGTCGATTTCGACCCGCACGTCAGGATGATCCTCACCCTCTTCTTCGAGAGCACCTCCACCTTCATGATCAATCAGGATCTCCCGTAGCGACAGCCGCTACATCACCCGCTCGAAGGCGTCCGCAACCTGGCGGGCCACGATTTCATTGCCCTTGCGGTTGGGGTGAATGCCGTCATTGTTGTTGAGTTCCTGCACCATCGCTACGTTTTCGAGCAGGAACGGGATCAACGGCACGTCCATCTCCTCGGCGATGCGGGGGTAGACGGCCTCGAACTGGCCCACATACTCCGGTCCGTAGTTGCGTGGCAACAGCATTCCCGCCAAGAGCACCCGTGCGCCGTTCTCCCGGAATCGGGTGACCATTCCGCGGAGGTTGCTTTCCATCGCATCCAGTGGCAGGCCGCGCATTCCGTCATTCGCGCCGAGCCCGATGATCACCCATGCGGGGTCGTGGGCCAGCGCGGCGTCGATGCGGCTCATCGCCTTCGCCGTCGTGTCGCCACTGACGCCCTCGTTCACGACGCGGAGTCCGATGTTCCGGCGGTCGAACTCGGACTGCAGCAGGGCCGGATAGGAGTCGCCTGGCGCAACGCCATGGCCGGCTGTCAGGCTGTCACCGAAGGCCACCAATACGGGCCTCGGATCGTCACGGACGGCGCTCTCCGGCGTTCCTGCCAGCCTCTCCAGTGGCTCTGTTTGCGGACCGACCGCCGGTTCTTCCGGACCGCAGCCCACCAGCATGACAACAGCCAATGACGTCCTGACACAACCGCAGAGCACTCCTTTCAAGCCACCGGACACCTATGTACATAATAGGGAACCGCCGTTCGTCCATGCCGAATCCTGGCCCCGTACTCGTGGTGCGAGGCCTCGCGAAGTCCATCCGCAGCGGTTCGCGCGTGGTGGAGATCCTGCGGGGCATCGACTTCACGATTCCCACCGGCACGTTTCTGGCCATTCAGGGGCCGTCCGGAAGCGGAAAGAGCACCCTGCTCGGTCTTCTGGCTGGCCTTGACAGGCCGACCGAAGGCGAGATCTTCGTGGATGGCGATGCGATCACCGGGCTGGGCGAGGACCAACTCGCTCTGCTGCGAGGGCGCAAGATCGGATTCGTGTTCCAGGCGTACCAGCTCGTCCCCACCCTGACCGCCCTTGAGAACGTCATGCTTCCACTGGAACTGGCAGGGCTTGTCGACGCTGAGTCCAGAGAGCGTGCAGCCGTGCTGCTCGGTGAGGTTGGCCTCGCGGAACGGACGGATCACTATCCGGTCCAGCTCTCCGGAGGGGAGCAGCAGCGTGTCGCGCTGGCCAGGGCATTCGTAACGGAGCCCCCGATCGTGCTGGCGGACGAACCGACGGGCAATCTGGACAGCCGCAACGGAGAGATGGTCCTGGACATGCTCCTCGGGCTGAACAGGGAGGCCGGCACCACGCTGGTCATGGTCACGCACGACGACCGGATCGCTTCCCGGGCGGACCGCCGGATCTTCCTGATGGATGGAAGGATCGTCTCGGACGACGTACCCGGGCGGAGGGCCGATCCGGTGCCCGCCTAGATCCGATACGGCACAGGTGCTAGACTGACTGTGGGCTCTGGACCCGTGCAGCGGGATGCCGTGAACCCCGCCAGGTCCGGGAGGAAGCAACGGTAGCGGCCACTGTCGCGTGCCGCGGTTGTATCCGGAGCCCATCTTCGAGTCCACCTCAGGCCTCGATCATGTACCAAGTCATCGCGCGCAAGTACCGACCACAGACCTTTGACGAGGTCGTAGGGCAGGATCACGTCAAGCAGACGATCGGCAACGCCATCAACCAGGGCCGGATCGCCCACGGGTACATCTTCTCGGGACCGCGCGGGACGGGCAAGACCACCATGGCCCGCATCTTGGCCATGGCCCTGAACTGCGAGGGAGGGCCGAGTTCGTCCCCGGACCCATCGTCGCCCGTGTGTTCGGAGATCGCGGCGGGAGGATCGCTCGATGTCATCGAGATTGATGCGGCATCGAACCGCCGGATCGATGATATCCGTGAACTGCGCGAGAGTGTCCGGTTCCGACCGGTGCGAGACCGCTACAAGGTCTTCATCATCGACGAGGCCCACCAGATCACGGGCGACGCATTCAACGCCCTGCTCAAGACACTCGAGGAGCCGCCCGAGTGGACCGTGTTCGTGCTCTGCACGACGGAGCCCCAGGCGATTCCCTCGACGATCGTCTCGCGGTGTCAGAGTCTTGCGTTCCGTGCAGTCGATCAGGCAGCCGTGCTCGCACATCTGCGCAAGATCTGCCAGAGCGAAGGTGTCGAGGCGGACGACGACGCATTGGTAGCGCTTGCCTTGGCCGGGGACGGGTCGATCCGCGACTCCCTCTCGACGCTGGACCAGGCCATCGCCGCATTCGGCCGGCGTCTGGAAACCGACGGGGTGCGAGATCTCCTCGGTGCCATTCCGAGTGAAATCACCGATCGGATTCTCACGGCAATTCGGGATGCGGACCCTGTCGCCATGCTGGCTGTCGCTGACGAGTTGTTTCTGCAGGGGCGGCATCCGCAGCACTTCTGCGGGGAACTGACACGCCAGTTCCGGAATCTCCTCGTCATGAAGGTGGCCGGAGTGGACTCGAAGCTGGTGGCTGCAGGACAGGGCGAGCGTGAGGCTGCGGGCCGGTGGATCGTGGAGTTCTCGAACGAGGATCTCACGCGCTACGTCCAGATCCTGCTGACCCTGTATCAGGACCTCCAGCAGGCGACGCAGCAGCGATTCCGGCTGGAAGTGGGCCTCCTGAAGCTGGTCTATGCGGGCCGCCTCCGTCCGATCGAGCAGGTCCTTGCCGGGCTGCGTCCCGGTGCTGCCAGGCGAGTCGCTGCGCCCGCCAAGGTGTCCCCGCCAAGACGGCAACCTGCCACCGGCGAGCTTCCCACCTCGGTGTCCCGGGCCGCCTCCCGTCCTGCGGAGCCCGCATCGCGTGCGTCCGCACAGACGGCCGCCTCGAATGACGCAGAACCGGTCGACCGGACCAGCGTTTCTGGAGTTCGGCCTGCCGCTCCGGACATGTCCGAGGCCTCGCCCAACGAAGTGCTCCGTCAGAAGCTGCTCGCTGCGATCCGAGATACCGGAGACGGGGACAGTTTTCTGCTGGAGGCACTCGAGAACAGCCGTCTGGAGCGCGACGACCGGGTGGTCACGATCCATGTCGCTTCCAGCTGGATGGCGATGATGGAGTTGCAGCTTTCCCTGCTGGAGGCAGCCCTGATGGGCCTCGTCGGGGGCAAACCCGATGTTAAACTCGTAAACGATGCGGGTGCATCGGAGGTGGCGAGCGAAGCCGTGACGAGCGACGTGAAGGCAGCCGAGGCGGATCCCGTGAGCGAACGGGCACAATCGGACCCGGCATTTCTCGAGTTCAAGAAGCGGATCGGTGGTCGTGTGACGAAGGTAATGGACTTGCGGGGGAAGGAGTAACGATGCTTTCTGGTGTTTCAAGGAAGATGGTCGAGCAGATGGAGGCGAGGCACGAGCGAATGAAGAGTGAGGTCGCCGCCATTCAGGTCGAGGCATCCACGGGTGGCGGGATGGTCACCGTCAGGCTGCAGGGCACCAAGCGAATCCGCAAGATCTCGATCGAGCCGGAGGCGCTGGAGGACATCGAGATGCTGCAGGACATGATTCGCGGTGCCTGCAACGAAGCCATGCACAGGCTCGGGGAGGAAGCCGGGAAGAAAGCGGGAAACATGTTCCTGCTGCCGCCGGGCCTCGTCAGCTAGCCGGAGGCAGTCAGTCCAGCATCAGGGCGCGACAATGCCGGCCAGTGATCTCGCGGCTCCGATGTCCCGCCTAGTGGACGAGTTCAAGCGGCTTCCGGGTGTCGGTGCCAAGTCCGCCCAGCGTCTGGCGTTCCACCTGCTGGGAATTGATCGCAAGCGGGCCGAGAACCTCGCCACTGCCATCCTGGAGATGCGCGAGAAGATCCAGCTCTGCGAGCGCTGCAACAACATCGCCGAAGGGACGCTCTGTCCGATCTGCAGCGACCCGAAGCGTGATCACTCTCTTGTGTGCGTTCTTGAGCAGCCGAACAACATCATGGTCATCGAGCGCACCCGTTCCTTCAATGGTGTCTATCACATCCTGCACGGGGCCCTGTCGCCGCTCAGAAACGTCGGGCCCCAGGATCTCAAGATCCAGAGCCTCTTGCAGCGGATCCGGACCCAGACGATCCGCGAGGTGATCCTCGCCACGAGTCCGACCACCGAGGGGCAGGCCACGTCTGCGTACCTAGGGCGGCTTCTCAAACCGCTTGACGTCAGGGTGACCCGGATCGGGCTCGGGATTCCGGTCGGAAGCGAACTGGAGTTCGTCGACGAGGCAACGATGATCGAATCGATCGAAGGGCGCCGGGCCTTCTGACGGTTGATGAGGCCGCTTGGCGGGCCTCAGGTCAGCTGCATGAACAGCGTGATGAGGGCGACGAGTTCCGGGGCTGCGTCTTCCTGGCAGAAGTGGCCCGCCTGCTCGAGTTCCACCACCGGTCCTTGCGGGAACAGTGCCCGGAAGTCCGCGATCGCGAGGGCCGGCGGGATGGCTCGGTCCCTCATGCCCTCGGCCAGCATGGCGGGCTTGGAACGCAGGGCCTCGATGCCGTGAGCTCCGCTCCTGACGTACGGAGCAATCCGATTGAGCACAACATCCATCGGAAACTCGACCGCTCCCTTGCACTCTTCGGCGGACCGGAACGGGGCGGCGTAGGCCCGCCGCTCGACCTCGCCGAGTTGCGAGGGCATGCCCAGGCGGGACAGCACGCTGTCCGCCGTCTCTCCGAGTGCTTGCATGGTCTGGAGGTAGGCACCCGTCCGCAGTCCTTCCCGGACCCATCGGAACCAGTCCGATTCGTGCAACTTCGGCGGTCTGGCCGCATCTTTCGACGCCACCATTCCACCGTACCCGCAGATACTGTTCAGCAGGCAGATGCGCTTGACGCGCTCGGGGTTGCGGACCGTGTAGGCGGCCAGCATCGGGCCGCCCCAGTCCTGTCCGACAAACGTGATGTTGTCGATGCCGAGGTGATCGATGAGGGCGGCGAGGTTGTCGACATGCACTTCGAGGGTGTAGTCGCGATCCTGGGGTGTCTCGCTCTTGCCGAAACCCATGTGGTCCGGCACGATGACCCGCCATTGGCGGGCGAGTGGCGCGATCAAGTTGCGGTACAGGTAACCCCAGGTGGGTTCTCCGTGCAGGAGCACGATCGGCTCGCCCCTCCCTTCGTCGACGTAGTGCATGCGGAATCCCGCCACTGTACAGAAGTAGGGGCGGAAGGGGTACGTCCCATTGAACATCTCGTCGGCTGGAATCATCCCGACACCATCATAGGCGCTGCCCGGACCGCATGCTACACTCTTGCGAACCGTCATCGCCATGAGCCGCCCTCTTCTGTTACTGATCCTTGCTGCACAGGTGGTAACCGCCTCGGCGCCGGTCCCTGAAACGCCGAATTTCATCGTGCTCTTCGCGGACGATCAGGGCTGGGGCGACCTTGGGGTGTACGGCCATCCGGATATTCGCACACCGCACATTGACCGGATGGCCCGTGAGGGCATGCGGTTCACCAGCTTCTATGCGGCACCGTTTTGTGGGCCGTCCAGGGCGGCCCTGATGACGGGCAGCTATCCGCCGCGCCTGAGTCTCGCCTTCAACCACGGCCCGAAGGCGAGCACCGGCATCCATCCTGACGAGGTCACGGTTGCCGAACTCCTCCAGCAGCGGGGTTACGCCACGCGCATGATCGGAAAATGGCACCTCGGTGATGCCCCGGAATACCTGCCACATCGACATGGATTCGACAGTTGGTTCGGAATACCGTTCTCCAATGACATGTGGCGCTATCACCCGGTCATGCCGGTCCGCGAGCCAGAGGACGAGCGCATGATCTCGGCGCGGGAACGGGCGGACATGACGGGTTTCGCGGGGAAGGGCAGATACTACGACCTGGAGCGTGGCCAGGGCTTCCCGCATCCCCTGCCATTGATGAGTGACGACGAGGTGGTGGAAGTGGACCCGGACCAGCGCCGCCTCACGACCCTCTACACGGAACAGGCCATCGAGTTCATCGAGGAGAACCGCAACCAGCCGTTCTTCCTCTACCTGCCGCATGCCATGCCGCATGTTCCCCTGTTCGTCTCGAACCAGCGCTGGGGCAAGTCGCTGCGGGGCCGATATGGCGACGTGATCGAGGAACTCGACTGGTCCGTCGGGCAGATCCTCGGTAAATTGCGCGAGTTGGAGCTCGAACGCAGGACGCTGGTGGTGTACACCTCGGACAACGGTCCCTGGCTCGAGTACGGCATTGATGCGGGGTCAGCCGGTCCATTCAGGTCAGGGAAGGGGACCACCTGGGAAGGTGGAATGCGAGTACCGGGGATCTTCTGGATGCCGGGTTCGATTCCTGCGGGCCGGGTTAGTTCGGCCGTGGCCGCCAACATGGACCTGTTGCCCACGTTCGCACGGCTTGCGGGTGCCGAACCTCCGACGGACCGGGTGATCGACGGTCGCGATCTTTGGCCGCTCCTCAGCGGGGTGACCCGCGAGTCCCCGCACGAGCACTTCTACTACTTTGCGGGTAGCGCGCCCGGAACCCCGGTCCGGTTGCGAGGAATCCGCAAGGGTCGGCACAAGCTCCGCCTGGGTCGGACGGCGAGTGGCGATTTCGAGGCGTTGGAACTTCATGATCTGCTGGCAGATCCCGGAGAGAGATTCGATGTCCGCGAACATCATCCGGCTCTGGTGGAAGAGCTGCTCGCGCAAGCGACGACGTTCGCTGGGGATCTGGAAGAGAACACGCGTCCACTCGGTGGGCAGTGAACGGGACTGGGGTGTTGCTGGCTCCTGCGGTGGGCCTATACTGACCGCATCCCGGAACTTGCTGGACGGCTAGCGCGAGGATGAGCGCATGGCACAGAGTTGCCCGGTACCCGGAATGGACAGGTGGGACGCAACATCCTTCGTTCGAGAGAGGTGAGGGATTCTGGATATGCCGGAAACTGATCTGAACTTGCTGGTGGCGTGGTGGAACGATGCGGTGAGTTATTGCGCCACCCGCTGGTTTCCAAGCCTGACCGTCCTGCTGATCGCCGGGCTTGTGTACCTGGTGGGGGGCTGGATTCTGAGCAGTGCGCAGCGGAATTTCGCGGCCAAGACGGAGACCGACATCGACGACGAACTGATCCATGCCATCCATCGCGTGCTTCGCATCACCGTGGTGGCATGGGTCTTCTGGCATGTTCTTGACACATGGATACCGATCCTTGGTGCAGAGAACAGTGACGGGCAGTGGATTCCCTACGAGACACAGCCTCGCGACTGGGTGTCGGGCATCTGGATCGGGCTGATCTTCCTGCCCCTGAGTCGCTTCGTTGGCCATCTGATGGGCAGCTTCGAGTCGAGTCTGCTGGCTCGCACTTCGGGGACGGCACTGGACGAGACAGCGCTGCCGATGATCAACAAGGGCATCCGGTTCGCGGTAGTCACGATCGGTGTACTCCTGGCTCTGGCCCATCTCGGCATCCAGATCGCTCCTCTGCTCGCCGGCGCCGGTGTCGTGGGGCTGGCGCTTTCCCTTGCTGCCAGGGACACGTTGTCCAACCTGATCGCGGGCGTCCTGCTCATCATGGACCGTCCGTTCCAGGTTGGCGACAGGATCGAACTGTGGAGCGCGCCCAGCGAGACCGGTACTTGGGGCGACGTGATCGAGATTGGCCTTCGCGCCACGAAGATCCGCAATCCCGACAACCTCGTGGTGATCGTCCCCAACAACCAGATCATGCAGCGGGACATCATCAACTACACGATGTCGGGTGAGAACATCCGGCTGCGGATCCCTTTTTCGTGCGCGTACGATTCGGATATCGACCGGGCGAAGCTGCTGCTCAGGGAGGCTGCCGTTGCGGTGTCTGGTGTGCAGAAGGAACCCGAGCCGGTCGCGATCGTGCGGGGGTTCGGACCGTCGGAAGTCAACCTGGAACTCCGCGTGTGGATCCAGGAGGCAAGGGACCGCCGCCGGATCGCGGACGCCATTACCGAGAGGGCGATGCTGAAGTTCCGAGAAGGGGGTATCGAGATCCCGTACCCGAAGCGCGAACTCTACATCAACACTGCGCCCGCCGCCGATCATTCCGTGGTCGGACGTGAAGGGCCAGCCGAGACGAAGTGAGGATCCACTGAGGGACAGGTACATTCCTCTGTCCCGATGGGTGACGGGGCCAACTCCGTGAGCGCCGGTTCCGACCTACCCACCGAGCCGGTTACTCAATAGTTGTGGTCCCGGCGCGTCGGGCTCGGATTGAAACAGGACTTTTTCTGATGGTCGAACCTCCGGTACAGATTTCGCTGCTTCACCTGATTGCGGATCTGCGATGTCTCAGAATCCTCGCTACTGCACCTGTACAGAGTGCAGAATCTTCCCGACTTGCAGGGGGTTAACACCCAGAACCCTGGCTGCCTTGGTCGTTGACAGCGCTCCAGAATCCAACATATGGCGGGTAAGGCCAAGAAGACGCTGCCCGACGCGGTACCGATGCCCGGCATAGTGGCTGGGAACGCCAGCCGACACACTCGCCAGTGCATGTTTCCTGCCGTGATGTTCCTGCCATTGCTGGCGAAATTCAGCCCGGAGTCTCTCGAAGATCGGCCGGTCGATGCGATTGGTACGTAGGAGCCGGTAAGCGACCATGGTCTCGCTCAGGTTTCGCTTGCCGGAGAACTCGACGATACGCTGCTGTGCCTCGACGATCCCCGTCCGTGTCGTGATGCCAATTTCCTCAAGGGTGGGTGCAGGCAGCAGCCAGCGGGCGGCGATGTCGTTGCAGAACTCCTCGACCTCGGATTCGGTGTCCGCGCCACCGAATCCGGATTGGCCGAGTAGCAAGTGGGTTAAGGCGTGCAGAAGCGTGAATGCGTGCGCGGACCTGGAGTCGTTGGGGTTGATGGCCACGAAAGGGGCTACGTCATCTGCGATCACAAGACCGCGGAATGCCTCAACATCAATGGCTGTATGGCAACTGCCAAGATCGCCCTTCAGGAGCACGAATACGCCAGTACCCTCTGTGCGTGAGCGGAGCAACTGAAATGCGTCTCTCGCGGACCGCTCTTCGTAATATCTCCGGGCACTGAGATCATCTCCGAGCATTTGATCCAGCAGATTCAGAGCATGACGTGACAATCGGTCGGAATCCGACTCGCATTGGAGGACTCGTTGCAACGACTCCGTCCCGGCCCCTATGTCCCAGATCTTCAAGAGGGCACCCACGAAAGGTAGGGGTTCGGCCTCATCCTCAGCTTCCAGAGCAGCTCGCACCATCTCCTGTCGACACTGGACGTTGCGGACCAGCGCGTCGACCAACGGGTCCGTCCTGGTCGACCGAGTCCCTTGCAGTGTTCCGAAGTGCGGGCAACTCTCGTCCCGTTGAGGTGGCGCGTTCAGGTAGAACACAAGCAGCGGGCGCCGATAGTGCTGCGCCATTTTCACAAGGGTCGTCCGCGTGGGCTCCTCTTCGCCACGCTCCAGCGCTGTGAGGCGGTCCATAGCCCCCACCCCGCGGGCATCCCTGAGTCCGATCTTGGCGCCGGCGTCCTGAAGAGTCAGACCTGCGGTCTCGCGTGCCCAAACGAGAATCTCGGGATTCACTGCCGGCATCGCTCAGGGCGTAGCGTAGCACTCACACGGGTGACCATTTTCCGGCTCTCACGTGCAGCTTCCGTGCGACTGCTCCATCCGTTGTCTTCATGATCGAAGGCAACGGACCAGGAGTGTATTGCGTCGCAAATCGAGACAGGAATGAGACCCATTCGGGTGTTGTGGATGATTGGCCGAATATCCAGCGCTGGCGGCCTCGAAGACAGTCTCTTGAGTGCTGCATGTCTTTGTCGACGACCAGCACGCCGGAGTCCTTGGTGGTCGCCCCAACACTCCCGCTGCCAGCAACGTGCCGAGGTCCGCATCCTGCTGTCGCTCTCGAAGCCGGGTGTACTCGGAGCCGAGAACGATATCGATTGCGCCGTCGGCGTCCTTCGAGAAGCAGATTATGTCGCTTCCGCTTACAGCATTCAATACGACGGGCGAATGAGTGGTCAGCAGTACCTGGGCAGAATACATCGACCGCAATGAGTCGAGGACGGTCGCCATCGCACCGGGGTGAACTCTGTTCTCCGGCTCCTCAATCAGGTAGAGACCGCGCAGGCCGACGAGGTACGCGGGCAGGGTAACTGCGGTCAGGCGGAGCGTGCTGTCCAAGACGAGCCAGGAGGGAACCACCAGACCGCCCGCGTATTGGTAGGTCAGGTAGCAGTGTTCGATGGTCTCGATGTTCACGAGGTCGGGAAGCGCCGTTCGCAAGCGCGAGATCCACGCCACGTGGCGCTTTGGATCTTCTTCCCGAAGGCGAGCCACGATCCAGGAGAGATTGGACCCGTCCGGTAGAAGCCCATTCACCCGCGTCGGAGGATACGGGTGGCGGATCGCACGGCTGTCTGGCGCGAGGCGCTGAACACCCGAAGCGAGGTGCTCGCGAAACTAGGTTGCTATGGGATAACGAGGCCTCGTCCGCCGGGATGTTGCCCAACGCCGACTACCTGTCCAAACAACCGGTACCACTTCAGAACCAATGGTCGTCGACTCAAGCCCGTCCCCATTCTCACCGTTCCGATCGAGATGGGAAATAGGGCCACCGACCGGGCGAGACTGACGGGCGTTCACGAAGGTGGAGGCTGGCGGGAACTGTTCTCGAAGGGGGTGTAGATCAGGGAAGTACAGCAGTTCGGTGACAGGACGCAGAATGATGCCGTCACAATCGACCAGCGGACGATGAGTGCATGGCGTAGAATCAGGTCTGGAACGGACTGGGCATGTCTTCCTCTTTGGACAAGAGTCGACTCCCGATCGGAGCGCAGACGTTCCGTCACGTTCGCAGGCGCAATTGCCACTATGTGGACAAGACGGGGTTTGCCCAGCAGTTGGTCCGGGAGGGCACCCATTACTTCCTGTCGCGGCCGCGGCGATTCGGCAAGAGCCTGTTCGTCAGCACGCTCAGATCCCTGTTCGAATGTGAGCGGGACCTGTTCGAAGGTTTGACGGTCGAACCGCACTGGGACTGGTCCCGGCCGTACCCGGTCGTGCATTTGGATCTCAGCGGAGGGGACTACCACGTGCCGGGAGGTCTGCGAGAGAGCCTGGCCAGTCGACTGGAGGAAATCGAAGAAGATACCGGTATTGAGCCAAGGCACGAAGGAATGAGCGAGCGATTCGCGTTCCTGCTCCGCCAACTCCGCAAGCGGACTGGCCAGCGCATCGTCGTGCTGGTGGACGAGTACGACAAGCCGATTCTGGATGTGCTCGAAAGACCCGAGATGGCGCGCGCCAACCGGGATGATCTGCGTAGCCTGTACGGGGTTATCAAGCGATGTGACGAGCATGTACGCTTCTGCTTGCTCACGGGCGTGAGCAAGTTCTCCAAGGTGAGCCTGTTCTCGGGTCTGAACAATCTCGAGGACATCACCCTCGATCCGAACTACTCCACGATCTGCGGTTACACCGAGAGCGATCTCGACACGGTGTTCGCGGACTGGCTCGAAGGGCTCGACCGAGAACGGATCAGGGAGTGGTACAACGGCTACAGTTGGGATGGCGAGGAGCGGGTCTACAATCCCTTCGACATACTCTTGTTGCTGAAGCACCGCGAGTATTCGAGTTGGTGGTTCGAAACCGGCACGCCGACGTTTCTGATCGAGCAGTTGCTGGAGAAGGGTGTTTCTTGGCACCTGCTGGACCGTGTGGTCGCTTCAGGGAACCTGTTGTCGCAGTTTGACGTGGGCGACATTGCTCCCGAGGCTCTCCTGTTTCAGGCGGGCTACTTGACGGTCCGCGAGAGGATTCGGGACGGTTTCGACCTGCGGTACCGGTTGGGGTATCCGAACCGCGAAGTGCGGCAGAGCTTGAGTGGGGCCTTGCGGGACCGCGTGCTGGGACGAGGCTGGGAGAAGGAGCGGCAGGCTGCCGAGTTGCGCGAAGCGCTTGAGGCGGGGAATCTGGGCGGTCTGGAGAAGCAGCTAAAGTCGCTGCTTGCGAGCATTCCACACCAGTGGCACGGGAAGAATCCAATGGGGGCGTACGAGGGCTGGTATGCGAGTGTGCTGTACGTGTGCTTTGTGTCGCTGGGATCAGACGTGCGGGCCGAAGAGAGTGGCAGTCAGGGACGGTCCGATCTGGTCGTGCGATTGAATGGGCGAGTGTGGGTGTTCGAATTCAAGATGCGGGAACGCGCCGGACCGGGGGCCGCCCTACAACAACTCAAGGAGCGGGGGTATGCCGAACGCTATCGCGGGTTGGGGGAACCGGTCCACTTGGTGGGGGTCGAACTGAGCGCCGAGACACGCAATGTCGTTCATTTCGAGAGTCAGACGATGCTGGCTGACGACCGGACAGTGAAAGTCCCGTGCTGACGGTGCAACTGGTGATTTCTCGATTTCCCTGCGTGACGGTACCTGATCAATCAGAGGTCGAGCATGCTGATGGCGGTGCCTTCGTCGGGAGGGGAAGGGGTTGGTTCTTGTTTCGGCCCGTCCGCAAATCCGCAAGTCCGTGACCACATCGATTATCGGCTGCTGTAACTTGACCGGTCCCGGGCTCAAGTCAGTTCGGGTTTCGTTGATGCGGTCATACGGAACTTGTGTCCAGCGATATCGAGTACTTCGCCGACGGGTATCTGAATGGGCATGAACGGCTTGGCTCGGGTTTGGCCGACCCGCGTCCCCACTGTCGAGTTGAGGTCCTCGATCCATAGCGCTCTGCCCACTTGGCGACACCTGACGTGGCGACGTGAGACTCGCACGTCCTGAATCTGGACATGACAAAGCTCCAGGGCGCGACCAATCACCATGCCTTCTGGGGACTCCAGCACGGCCGGGACGAGAGGGATCGTCTCTGTCCCATCCAGTGACCTGAGATTCCACAGGCGGTTTGGTGCCGGTGGCGGAACGACGGAAGCTCTGTCGTCCCCGCCGTCGGAGCTGGCCGCGCTGACAGTGCTTGTATCGTGCGTTGGTCCGATTCTTGACTTGATCATCAGCAGGATTCCCAGCAAGTCGAGGATGATCGCGAGTGAGAGGATTATCGGGAATCGGGACGGTTCTTCGCGCGGGACCTACGGACTTGGGGGTTCTGGCTCCGGAGGTTTCGGTCGAGGGACCTCTCGATCCGTGTCCTTGGTGGGAGTGCGCCTCCGCTGCTCTGTCGGTTCGCCCGACTCGATCTCCGATGCCGGTGCGGGGATCTGGGAAGTACCTCTGCGGGGTACTTCGGAGTTTGGCAGTTCGACCTTCGCGATTTCCGGTGGGGGGATGTGCTGATCGGTTTCTCCAGTGGGTGTTGGTGTGCGTTGTTCTGCGGTTTCGGCTGCCTCGACATCTGAAGTGGTACCGGTTGGTCAATTTCCTCGGCGGGATTCGGTGTCTGTGTCTCTGTCTCCTCGTCGGGTTCGATTTCAGGTGCCGGTGTTTCTCGTTCGTCATCCGTTGTCGAGGACGACGCTGCACCAGAGGGCTCTGGCGGAGGGTCCCATCCACCTGGAACGCCGACGGCGTCCATCGCGGTGTGCGTTGCGATCCACTCAGGAGAATCTGGCCAGTACAAGATCTCGGCAACAAGAGCGAATGCGTATCAGGCATCCCGGAAGTCCGCACTTGGAGTAAGAATGTTCAATGCTGCTCACGCGAAAATGTTGATGGCCTTGGCGCGGCCGATTCCGGAGACCTGTGGGCCTTGCGGGTAGTCTGGATGCCGACCTCCTGCCGCCAGAAGGTAGAAGCCCTGGTTGAGAATGGATGAGTTGATATGCACTCCTCCGTTGTCCTCGTTCCGCAGGAAGCGGTAGTCACTGTAGTGATTCGGGAGGTTGTGAGATCGACGAGGGTTTTGCATGTCGCGAATCACACCGGTGCATCCCCTCAGTTGCCAGACGTCGGATGGCAGCCTGGATTCGAGTCGTCCTCCGGTTTCCACCCAGGCGCGGAATGTCACGCCGGTCGCGTCTGCGATGGACTCGTTCAGAGCACCGGACTGGTTCCTGTACAGCAGACCGCTGCCACTTCACGACGAGCTCCGGTTCGACGGCTTGGTCTCGTCGTAGAAGTTGTCGGTACCGCCCTGAACCTTGTTGATCAGTACCTTGCGATCATCTGATCCGATGGTCTTCTGAAGAGACTCGGGTGGTGTCGGGGGCCAGGGAAAGACATCGAGTTCCTTGGTTGCACGCATGTCGGTGTGCAGCAACATCAGCGTTTCGGCCTTTAACTCGAATTGGCGATCCGTGTCGTCGAAGCCGACTGCGACCTGATACCGCACCGTATTCCAATCCGGGTTCATCGATTGCTCACGAAGGTCGTCCGGCACGGCGGCTTCAATGGCCAGTTCCAGACCTGTTCCACAGCCACGGAACAACAGATCGCGCGCGTCTGGAGCGCGGTCGGTCAAGGCGTGGTCAAGGCCCTTCGATACGACATCGCTGAGGAAGCCGATAACGTCCAGAAAGGTCGTCTTGCCGGATGCGTTCGGTCCGACCAGCGCCTGAAACGGCTTCAGGGACCGTGCCACGTACCGCAGGCAGCGGTAGTTCAACGCATCGACCGACGAGATCACCGCAGGCATCCTGTGAGCGGCTCAGCACTCTGTGCCTCATGTTGCAATTCTGCTATCTCCTTCTATGCGCCCGGAGGTTGGTGCGGGCACCACATGCAACTCACAGTATCGAAGGAGTAGGGGACGAAGAAGCGAACACCCCGCTAGAGGACTCATAAATGAGGCCGCCCGCCGTCGATTGTACGCTATAAGGTTGTACGGTCCATCTATCGGGTCGCAGGGCCCGGTACCGTATGCGTGTGGATTCGGCATGGCTCGAAAACGATCAGTGAAGCAGGCAAGCAAGGCGGGAACGGTCCCGAACGGCGGTGCCACCATCGGCCATGAGGCTGAACTGTGGGCGATGGCAGATGCCCTGCGCGGCTCAATGGACGCTGCCGAGTACAAACATGTTGCACTGGGCCTGATTTTTCTCAAATACATCTCCGACGCGTTCGAAGAGCGGCATGCAGCAGTGCTCGCCGAGTGGGGCGAAGAGGCTGCCGAGGATCGCGACGAGTACACCGCGGAGAGTGTCTTCTGGGTGCCCACTGAAGCCCGATGGGCGCAGTTGAAAGCACAGGCACGCCAGTCGACGGTCGGCATGACCGTCGACAAGGCGATGGATGCCATTGAACGGGAGAACCCGGTGCTCAAGGGTGTGCTGCCCCGCGACTACGCCCGTCCGACTCTCGACAAGCGACGGCTTGGACAGTTGATCGACCTCGTCAGCAATATCCAGGTGGGTGACGGCGATGCCCGCTCCCGGGATGTGCTCGGCCGGGTCTACGAGTACTTCCTTTCGCAGTTTGCAAATGCCGAGGGGAAGAAAGGCGGCGAGTTCTACACGCCGCGTTGTGTCGTCAGCCTGCTGGTCAAGATGCTGGCACCGTACCGGGGCCGGGTTTATGACCCGTGTTGCGGGTCTTCAGGCATGTTCGTGCAGTCGATCCAGTTTGTCCGTGCCCACGCCAGCGGAAACGGGAATAGTGGAAAGGCCAAGGCAGACATCAGCATCTACGGCCAGGAGTCCAACTACACGACGTGGCGGCTGGCGAAGATGAATCTCGCGATCCGGGGCATCGAGGGGCAGATTGCCCACGGCGACAGTTTCCACAATGACCGGCACCCGGACCTGAGAGCCGACTACATCCTTGCGAATCCACCGTTCAACGTTTCGGACTGGGGTGGCGAGCGTCTGACGGAGGACAAGCGCTGGGGGTTCGGCGTGCCACCGAAGGGCAACGCCAACTTTGCGTGGGTCCAGCACATGGTGCATCATCTCGCTCCGGCCGGCGTGGCTGGATTCGTGCTGTCGAACGGATCGATGTCGTCGAGCCAGTCGGGCGAGGGTGAGATCCGGAAGAACCTGATCGAGGCCGATCTGGTGGACTGCATGGTGGCGTTGCCGGGGCAACTCTTCTACTCGACGCAGATTCCGGCGTGCCTGTGGTTCGTGGCGCGTCGCCGGAAGCGGAAAGGAGAGATCCTGTTCGTGGATGCCCGCCGACTGGGTCGGATGGTGGACCGCACGCACCGCGAACTGACCGACGAGGACATCGACCGCATTGCGGACATGTACCACGCGTGGCGGGACAGTACGGATGCCTACGAGGATGTTCCGGGCTTCTGCAAGAGCGCATTGCTGGACGAGGTGCGACGGCACGGACATGTGCTAACGCCCGGACGCTACGTCGGAGCGGAACCGCAGCCCGACGACGGGGAACCGTTCGAAGAGAAGATGAAGCGGTTGGTGGGGGAGTTGCAGGTACAGCAGGCTGAAGGAGCGCGGCTTGATGCGGCCATCACAGCTAACTTGGGAATGCTGGGATTCCTGTCGGGTAAGGATGGGTAATGACCGTTCGAGAGATGATCGAGTGCCTGGGTCGCTTCCCCAGCGAGATGCGCGTGGTCGTGAACGGGTATGAGGATGGTTACGACGACCTTTCCCGCGATCAAATCTCTGTTGTGCGCATCGCGCTTGACACTGGCGTTCACTCTTGGGAGGGACGCCACTTACACTCAAAAGAGGTCACAGCGGATGCTGCGGAGTCCGTGACTACAGAGGACGCTCTTGTTCTGCATCGCACATCGAATTGAGTCTGCATCACGAGATCGGAAATGATCGACTACAGCAAGTTCCAGTCATCCCTGAAGCGTCTTGAGGAGCAGTACGAGAACCATCGGCGTGAGAACCCTTCACGTTCTGAACTGGACCGTGAAGGAGTCGCTGAATCCGTCATCCAGCGTTTCGAGACATGCTATGACTGCTTGTGGAAGGTGTTGAAACGGCACCTGACTGAGGCGTTGGGCGTTGCCGAGATCCCCAACAGCCCAAAGCCCGTCTTCAGAGTCGCACACGAGAATTCGCTTCTTGACGCCCCCTTGGATGTGTGGTTTCGATACGCCAAGGCGCGCACTGACACTTCACACGACTACGACGGTGAGAAGGCGAAGGCCTGCCTCGCGTTGGTGCCAGACTTCATAGAGGACGCCAACGCACTTTGCCAAGCCATGAGCAGTACTGAATGGTTAAAGTAGATCAGCCCATCGACGTTACAGCCGAGGAGCGCGAGACCCTGTTGATGTTGATCGAGCGATATCTCCCGGATACCGAGGTCTGGGTGTACGGCTCCCGGGTCCTCTGGACCTCCCGCCCTCAATCCGACCTCGACATGGTGGTGTTCACTACACTAGGACAGGAGGGCGCCGTATCCGACCTCCGGGATGCCTTTGAAGAAAGCGATCTACCGTTTCGCGTGGACCTGTTCGTATGGGATGAGGTGCCGGATTCATTCCAGAGACAGATCAAGCGCGACCATGTGGTGTTGACAAGCCGACCAATCGGGGTCCGACGTTGGTGCAGAGTTATCCTCGGCGATTGTATCATGATGAACGAAGCAACATACTCTCCGAAAGAAAAATGGTCGTTTGTGAACTATCTTGACACAGGAAATATCACAAGTAATCGAATTAAGGAGATCCAGTATCTAGATCTGAATGAAGCCAAGCTACCTAGTCGTGCTCGTCGTAAAGCTGAATTAGGTGATATCGTATTCTCAACAGTACGACCGAATCAGAGGCACTTCGGAATCTTGCAATTTGTTCCAGATAACTTCCTTGTATCTACTGGGTTTGCTGTAATCCGCGCACGTGATGAAATTGCCGATACAGGGTTCATCTATTCGTTCCTTACTCAAGATCAAATTGTCGATCAACTTCACACCATTGCCGAGCAAAGTACATCAGCGTATCCATCAATAAGACCGGCCGATATCAGGGAACTGAACATTGATCTCCCACCTATTCGCGAGCAACGTGCTATTGCGCAAATCCTCGGTACGCTGGGCCAGAAGATTGAGCTGAACCGACGCATGAACCAGACGTTGGAGGCAATGGCGCGGGCACTCTTCCAGCACTGGTTCGTCGATTTTGGGCCAGTCCGGGCCAAGATGGAGGGGCGGGATACCGGCTTGCCGAAGGAGATCGCTAACCTATTCCCCGACCGACTGGTGGACTCGGATCTGGGCGAGATACCGGACGGTTGGCAGGTCAAGACACTAGGCGACCTGTGTAAGAGATCGCAGTATGGTTACACTGCATCAGCCCGGAGTGAGCCTGTTGGGCCGAGATTCCTGCGAATCACTGATATTAATAAGGATTCCTGGGTGTCGTGGTCCCGCGTTCCTTACTGTCGATTGACGGAAAACGAGTTCACCAAATATCGTCTCAACAAGGGAGATTTTCTTATCGCTCGTATGGCAGATCCAGGACATGGAATTCTCGTGGAAGAAGATGTGAATGCTGTGTTCGCCTCATACTTAATACGGTTTAGGCCTCTCGATGACTTCAACGCACGAATCTTGCAGTACTGGTTACGGTCAGATGCTTATTGGCAATTGGTTAACAGTCAAGGTGCTGGAACGACAAGAGTAAGCCTAAACGCCCGAGTGCTTGGTCAGTTTTCGCTGGTAGTTCCACCTGAGAACATTGCGAACGTGTTTGGGGATGTGATTGGGGCATTCCGGGACCGGGTTGTGCAATGTGCGACAGAGATGCAGTTGCTTGCGGGCATCCGAGATGCACTGCTTCCGAAGCTGGTCTCTGGAGAGATACGGATTTCCGCCGCCGAGAATCTCGTCGGCGAACTCGCATAACAGAGACGATCCTCACCGTTTCCGATCAAAAGGAAGGGCTATCTGTGGCGTACGTCAAGGCCTTGGCCGCCCGTGCGGGCTTCACGACATCGGTACCACAGCCCGACCGAGATAGTGTCGACCTGCGAATCATGGCCGGCGGATCGTGTCGCCCTGCCCTGGACCTGCAATTGAAGGCCACGGCCAATCTCGCCGAACCGAAGGCCGGGGTACTCCGGTTTCGATTGCCGATCAAGAACTACAATGATCTTCGGGTCGAGACACAGACGCCCCGATTGCTCGTCGTGCTGGAGCTACCACCGGACGAATCGCAGTGGATGACTCTCACAGCGGACGAACTGGTTCTGCGACGCAGGGCGTACTGGATGAGCCTGCAGCAGGAAGCTACCGAGGTTGTGGGGTAGGAGTCCACGACGATTTGCATTCCGGAGTCCAACCTCTTGGATGTCGAGGCCCTTCGGGAGCTTATGGAGCGATCGCGCAGCGGTGACATCTGATGAGACTTGACGTTCACGACCGGGGTGCGCTCTTGGCGGTCTTGCCTACGGCGCTGGCAGCATACGCACGTGGTGCCGGGTGGAGTCGGCTTGAACCGTACCGTACGCACTCGGATGTCTATGCCGGGGAGTCGCGGCCGGATATCATCGTCCCGCGGACAGAGCGACTGGGTGACTACGCAGCCGTGGTCGCAACGCTGATCAGCACGTTTGCAGAGGTCGCCGGCCAAGACGAATCAAGCGTCTATCGTTCTCTGGTAACCGCGGACCGGGATGTCGTATCCGTAAGGGTAGCGGAGAGCAACGATGGCAGTATCGCCCTGGAGGATGGCGTAAACCTTGTCAGTGGCACCCGCGACCTCGTTCTGTCCGCGGCGTGCTCGCTGCGGAGAACGCAGCCGGTCTACCGGGCAGGGGCGAACAAGGATGCGACGGATCTGGTACGACAGATGCGACTTGGACAGACGGAACAGGACAGCTTTCTGGTAACGTTGCTGACACCGGTCGTGTCGCCACCGATACAGCACGCGCAGCATAGATTGTTTCCGGATCTGGAGGATCGGGAGGCGCCGATCGAACGCCGGACGACCCAGCGATTGGTCGAGGCCGTTACGGCGGCGCGTCAGGCGACGGAACGGGCAGCCGCCGGTGATGATGGTAACTTCGCAGAGACGGTGAGCAACGGTGTGAGTGCAAACTTGTGTGAGGCTCTGGTCCGGATCATCAAACCGTTTTCGACACTGGACATTAGTGTCTCTTGGGCGCGGACTCGGCCGATGGACAGACCGGGAACAGTCGTTCGATTTGGACGAAGGGATGTAGCTGTTCTGCGTGAGGCGGCACGCTCGTTCCGGGAACGCGCCCCCCGGCCCGACGTGAGTTTCCATGGATTCGTTGGGCGCCTGAATCGACCGGATGCGGAAGCCGACGGAACGATCAGTTTCGTGACCAATCTCGACGGGCAAGCGCAGTCGATCATTGCGGTTCTTGAGAGGGCGGACTATGAGCGGGCGATCGAAGCTCATAAGGATCACGCAATGGTCTCCCTGGTCGGCGATCTCGAACGCATGGGCCAACGGTGGAGGCTGCTGAATCCGCGCATCGTAGGTGTCCTTAGAGATGAAGAACCAGAAATACAGGACTCTTGAGGAACAACATGCCAACATCTGTTCTTTCGGAAGCGGACGTTGAAGCTGCGGCTCTCGAACGACTTGCGTCGCTCGGCTGGGCCGTGTCGCGCAGTCCCGACATCGCACCGGGCGCGCCAACTGCGGCACGCAGTGACTACGGCGATGTGGTTCTGAATGACCGCCTCGCGTCCGCACTTGCCCGCCTCAATCCGGATGTGCCCGACAATGCTATCGACGACGCACTGCGTCGACTCACCCAACCGACCGGTGCGACGCTGGAGGCTCGCAATCGCGAATTCCATCGGATGCTGGTTGCTGGCATCACCGTGGAGTACTCCGGTCCAGATGGCCGGATTCGCGGCGGTCAGGTTCAGGTGCTCGACTTTGACGAGCCGGGTGGCAACGACTTGCTCGCGGTGAGCCAGTTCACTGTCGTTGAAGACCACCATGAACGGCGTCCTGATATTGTCCTGTTTGTCAACGGACTGCCACTTGCCGTCATTGAACTCAAGAATCCCGGTGCCGAGAGCGCAACGGTCCGCACGGCGTACCAACAACTCCAGACGTACAAGGCCCAGATACCTTCGTTGTTCGACTTCAACGAAATCCTGATGGTATCGGATGGGCTGCAGGCTCGCATTGGTACTCTCACCGCCGGTTGGGAGTGGTTCAGGCGGTGGCGCACGACCACCGGCGAGGCATTAGCCGACCAGAGTCTGCCGCAGATCCAGGTCCTGCTCGAAGGCGTCTGCGAACCCAACCGTCTGCTAACGCTGGTTCGCGACTTCATCGTCTTTGAGGACGACGGCAGTGGTGCCCTGATCAAGAAGATGGCAGGGTACCACCAGTTTCACGCCGTCCAGACAGCGGTTACCGAGACGTTGCGGGCTGCGGCTTTGCAGCAGGCCGTGACTGGCCGCGCCCGCCAGTCGATTCACCAACCGGGTGGTAAATCGGGCGACCGGCGGATCGGCGTGGTCTGGCACACACAAGGTTCCGGCAAGAGCCTGACGATGGTGTTCTACACCGGACGCATAGTCCGTGAACTGGCCATGGAGAATCCCACAGTTGTGGTACTGACCGACCGCAATGACCTCGATGACCAATTGTTCACCACTTACTCTCGCTGCTCCGACATGCTGCACCAGCCGCCCGTCCAGGCAGCGAGTCGCACCGACTTGCGAGCCAAGCTCTCCGTCGAGGCTGGCGGTGTGGTGTTCACGACGATCCAGAAGTTCTTCCCCGATGAGCAGGGTGACCGTCATCCGAAACTGTCGGACCGGCGCAACATCGTGGTCATCGCGGACGAGGCGCATCGCAGTCAGTACGACTTCGTCGACGGCTACGCCCGCCACATGCGGGACGCGCTGCCCAACGCCTCGTTCATCGGCTTCACGGGAACGCCCATCGAACTGGCTGATGCCAGCACCCGGGCTGTGTTTGGCGAACATATCAGCGTCTACGACATTCAGCGAGCTGTTGAGGACAAAGCGACTGTACCGATCTACTACGAGAGTCGGCTTGCCAAGCTTGATCTCGACGAGGCCGAGCGGCCCAGGATTGATCCTGAATTCGAAGAAGTGACAGAAGCGGAGGAGCCCGTCCGTCAGGAAAGACTGAAGACGAAGTGGGCGCAACTCGAGGCTGTGATTGGCGCAGAGAAACGCTTGGCGGTGGTCGCCAAGGACATCGTGGAACACTTCGAGAGCCGCACAGCAGCGCTGGACGGCAAGGCGATGGTGGTCTGTATGAGCCGACGAATTTGCGTCGATCTCTATCGTCAGTTGATTCGTCTGCGTCCCGATTGGAGCGACGAGGACGACGACCGCGGAGCGTTGAAGATCGTTATGACGGGGCAGGCATCGGATCCCAGCGACTGGCAGGCACACATTGGCAACAATGCCCGTCGCGAGTTGCTTGCGAAGCGCTTTCGCGACCCGGCCGACTCGCTGCGCATGGTGCTGGTGCGCGACATGTGGTTGACCGGCTTTGACGCTCCAAGCCTCCATACGATGTACGTGGACAAGCCGATGCGGGACCATCGGCTGATGCAGGCCATCGCACGCGTCAACCGGGTGTATCGGGATAAGCCCGGTGGACTCGTCGTCGACTATCTGGGACTTGCCCACGAACTGAAGCGGACGCTCGAGACCTATACCGATAGTGGCGGCCAGGGACAGACGGCGATCGACAAGGACCAGGCCGTCTGCGTGATGGTCGAGAAGTACGAGGTCTGCTGTGGTCTGTTCCACGGCTTGGACCGTTCCGCATGGACGACCGGCTCGGCAGCCGACCGACTCCAGTTGCTGTTGGAGGCGGTGGAGCACGTATTGGCGCAGGAAAACGGCAAGAAGCGGTGCCTGCATGCCGTGCGGGAGCTGTCCCAGTCGTTCGCCCTCGCGGTGCCACATCCCGAGACGGTCCGTATCCGCGATGACGTGTCACTGTTCCAGCAGGTGCGAGCGGCGCTGTCGAAACGGGACGGACCCAAAGCGAGTTCCGATGATGACCTGGACGATGCGATCCGCCAGATTGTCTCCCGGGCCGTGGCCTCGGACGGCGTCATTGATATCTTCGACGCCGCAGGGCTGAAGAGGCCGGACATGTCGATTCTGTCCGAGGACTTTCTGGAGGAGGTGCGCGGTCTTCGCCACCGGAACCTCGCTGTCGAACTGCTGCAGAGGTTGTTGCGGAGCGAACTGGCGAACCACCGTCGGAAAAACGTTGTCCGGGCTCGCTCGTTTGCCGAGCTGCTGGACCAGACGATCCGGCGCTATGAGAATCGAGCGATCGAGACAGCACAGGTGATCGAGGAACTGATCGCTCTGGCCCGAGAGATGCGCGAGGCGAGCGCCCGCGGCGAGAGTCTGGGGCTCTCCGACGACGAATTGGCGTTCTACGATGCGCTGGGCGTTAACGAGAGTGCTGTCTCTGTGCTCGGTGACGAGACTCTGCGAGATATTGCCCGCGAGTTGGTGGGGACGGTCCGAAAGAACATGACCATCGACTGGATGCACCGGGAGAACGTCCGCGCCCGACTCCGGGTCTTGGTGAAGCGTGTCTTGCGGAAACATGGCTATCCGCCGGACAAGCAGGAGTCGGCGACCCAAACGGTCTTGGATCAGTCCGAGGTGTTGTCGGAGAGTTGGGTGGTTTGAGAATGTGCGTCCGCGAGTGCAGGTGGGCGGGAAGCCAGGGCCCCGAACCGACAGGCTATCTGAACGGTTTGTACCCAACTCCCTCGGTCTTTTCATCGCTTGGATCCGGCGTAGCCGCCCTCTTCACCATTGTCAATTCCACTTGTCCAGATCCGGACCGCTCAAGCTTCGTTTTGCGGAACAGTCCCCACGCCGATTTACATCGCAATTCGAGGTTCAATCGGAGAATTTTCCAAACGGTCCTTATGCTTGATGGAGTGACAATACATCAACGAATCAGGCAGTCGAATGCTCTTGGCTATCGGCCAAACACCTTTCCAAGTCTCACTCATCGTAGACTTCGATTTCGTGAAGTCGAACAACTGACGAAGACTGCAGTATGACAGTAGCACACGGGCAAGTCGTTTACTCCGTAGGTAGTCCACCCTGTACAGGGCTTGGACTCACTTGGTTGACCGAGGAACTCAATGCGGCCTTGGCTGGCCCGGTAGCTAAAGCGCTATTTGATGATGAGGGCAATTCTGACGTCCATCAGATTCTAAGCGAGGCTGTCGAGACCGAGTTCGAGCAGAATGAACTGCAGCGCGTTTTTACCGATACGACGACTATCGAAGATTGGCGGGTCGGTGAAGCGATCGCTGCGACATGGCTCACTGATCACCGCGACTGTTGTTTCCCTTGGCCCGCCAAGCGCGACGAACGAAAGCTAGGTTCGAGCCTTCCAGGGGCAGATCTCGTTGGTCTGCACACCGACTCAAAAGGCGAATGTCTGGCATTCGGTGAAGTGAAGACATCGTCTGAGGCCAAATACCCGCCTAGGGTGATGATCGGTCGTACAGGACTCAGGCAGCAGCTTGCTGATATTCGTGACAACAAGTCTATTCGTAACCGCCTTTTGGTGTACCTCGGCCAGCGCGCCAAAGGGACCACTTGGATAACCAAATTCCAACGGGCAGCAAAGCGCTATCTTGCCAATTCGACCGATGTTCACTTGTTCGGGTTCCTCGTCCGGGATGTCCCGGCCTCTATGAATGATGTACGAGCGCGGACCGAGAGCCTTGCCCAAGATTGCCCCACTGGCACGAAGATCGAGATTCTGGCCTTGTACCTACCTGCCGACAGAATCAGGGGGATCGTCGACGATGTCATCACGACAAGACTGGGAGCGAAATCATGAATCTGTCCATGTCGAGACTCGACAAGCTCCGGAGCCACTGGGCCGTGAGCGCGATCCAAGCAGATGAACTGGATCGTGTCGAACGGCTCGTCAACGAGAGCCTGGCGCAACAAACCTTGGGCGGGCAGATCGTTTTCTCGTTCTCGGAGGGCGAAGCCACTGATGGCTTGCTGGAACGAGTTGCGCTTGCTTTCGAATTGGCTGCGATTGAGGGACTGGATGAACTGAGTCGGCCTTCGGGGGAGAATGTGGAACTGCGCGATCAGGTGACCGCCGCATCATTCCGAATGTTTGACATTCGCCGTCTGCAGGCAGTGCCGGCTGATAGACACGATCGCCTGTTTTTCGTGCTGAAGCTCTCCGCAGTAGCCTACTGTGGCGATCGCTGGTCCGACCTCCGCCGATGGTACAAGGAGAATGAGCAGGCAATCAAGCCTCCAAGCAGCGCTGCGGTACTGTGGGATCGCCGCTTGCTATATCGACTCTTCCATTGCTGGGTCCGGTTGTTTCGGAAGAGCGGTTGGGACGATCTCGACCGCATCCCCGAGATAATTGCTGGCCTGCGCGAGGACCAGAAGCGATTCGAGGCAGATCGGCTTCAGAACGGCTCGGCCGCAGAGGATCAAGCTATGGCGCTGAAGCTCATAGCGCTCTATCACTGGGCTAAAGGTACGGAGATTTTAGCCCGCTACATGCTGGAAGGGCACGCCAACCATCCGTTCGTATCGCTCGACAAGCATTTTGATGCAGCCATCAGGGCAGCGGCTGCTTCAGGCGATACGCAGCATGAGATGATCTTGCGGTGGCTGCATGCGACTGCACGGATAATGGTCACCAATTCACTCTGGTGGGCGACCCGTAACGTCAACTCACGCACGACCAAATTCGCCCGCTTCCTCACTCATCGCGAGCATCGGTCGATGTTCGAGCTGTTGCCACCCCAGCGGACCGCGATTCTGGAGCAAGGACTGCTTGACCAAGCCAAGACGGCCATCGTGATCGACTTGCCGACCTCGGCTGGAAAGACACTGCTGGCACAGTTCCGAATCTTGCAGGCCCTCAATCAGTTCGATGTCGAGAATGGATGGGTTGCCTACGTTGCACCGACACGCGCACTTTGCGGGCAGATTGCCCGGGGACTGAGAAGGGATTTTGAGCCAATCGGCATTCGAGTTGAGCAACTGACTGCCGCGGTTGATGTGGATACATTCGAGGAAGATCTATTTGCCGAAGCACAGCATCCGGTTCACGTTCTCGTCGCCACTCCTGAGAAGTTATCACTGGTCATTTGCAACAGAAAAATGGGAGATCGACCCCTTGCACTCGTTGTGATGGACGAAGCCCATAATCTTGAAACAAAGGAAAGAGGGCTCCGCTTCGAGTTGTTGCTTGCAACGATACGAATGGACTGTCCGCAAGCGAATTTCCTTCTTCTGATGCCCTATGTCGAGGACTCGGAAGCTGTTGCACGATGGTTGGCGCAGGATGTCAATGCGGGGCGCGCAATTAGTCTGGGGACGACACCTTGGAAGCCGAACGAGCGTATCATCGGTCTTTATAGCGCATCGCCAGATGACAGTAAGAAGGCCGGATGGCATCTTAATTTCAAGACATTGACAGCGACTCAAGGAGCTATGCCACTGCACGGCACGCATCGCGTTGGCGAGGTTAGACCTGTCAACGTTCCCAAGAGCCGGGTTGTTAGCAGTGGGCAACAAAAGGGTCTAGGAGTTCAAACGGCTGCTATGGCAACAGTCATGGCTTCTCGGGGTACGAGTATCGCCATCGCGAACAAAATCCCAACTGTATGGTCGATGGCGGATACAGCAGCAGAAAATCTTCCACATTATCGTTCGAAACCCCCTCAAATCAAGCTCGTCCAAGATTTTCTTCGGACCGAGATCGGATCTAATTTTCGGCTTGTTGAAACGCTGGAAAAAGGGGTTGGTGTCCATCACGCTGGTCTTTCAGACGATGCTAGAAGCCTGATGGAGTGGCTTGCAGAAGAAAGAGTCTTGAAGGTCTTATGTGCAACGACCACTATTGCACAAGGCATCAATTTCCCAGTATCGTCCGTATTTTTGCAAACATATCAATATCCATATGGGCAAGAAATGTCATCACGTGAGTTCTGGAATCTTGCTGGGAGGGCAGGAAGGATAAATCATGATAGTGTAGGCGTGATTGGTATCTCTGAGGGTTCTAATCCAAAATCGATTATCGACTTTGTGAGTCGAAAAACAGGCACACTTGTGTCTAGATTGGTGTCACAATTAGATGAGATTGCTAATCAAGGAGAATTAGCAAATCTCTCTGAATACTTGTGGCAAGATCAATGGGAAGATTTTCGGTGTTATATTACGCATATGTGGATAGAAAAGAAGAACATCGACGTAGTCCGGTCGGACTTGGAGCAGTTGCTTCGACACACGCTTGGCTACACATCCCTCAGGAATGAACCTTCACAACAGCAGAAAGCGGAAGCGTTGTTGAACGCGACACGCGACTATGTGAACAAGCTGGCAGGCATGCATGGCGGAGTTGCTGAGCTCGCGGATTCAACCGGATTCTCTCCTGAAGGCGTTGCAAACGCCATCAAATCGATGCGTAAGACAAGGATTACTCCCTCAGAATGGGCTCCTGATAGTCTGTTTAGTGAAAGGAGTAGAATCGCTGATTTGTACGGAGTGATGTTGAACGTTCGGCAGTTGAAACGGCAACTGGATGAGATTGCAGGTGAAGGTTTGAGCCAAACTCGAATTGCCCAGATTACGCTTGACTGGGTGAATGGTAAGTCGATTGAGGAAATCGCCAGCAAGTACTTTGCACAGCGAGCTGACGACCATGGTGGAACTGGAGCAATTTCGGATGCTTGCCGCGCAATCTACCGAACGATCGTTAATAGTGGAACTTGGGGCATCGCCGCGTTGAGTCATATTTCCAGTCGCGATTTTGGTGAGCTTTCAGAGGCCGAGCGCCGCAAGATCCATGCGCTTCCGGCGATGGTATACCACGGAGTGCGGACGGAGGATGCAGTTCTGATGCGCATGAATGCCGCGCCGCGCAGTGTCGCAGAGAATCTTGGCAGGCTGTATGGCGAGGAAGTTGAAGGTGGCCAAAGCCGGTACTCGGTTGGGCAAGCGCGGGAATTTCTCAAAAACCTGAGCGATAGAGACTGGAACCGCGTCCGCCCGAGTGGCGCTGCTCTCTCAGGGAGTGAGTATAGACGAGTCTGGAACGTGCTCTCAGGGGAGGTGTGGACATGAAGACGTATCTACTGCGGTTCACTGGATGGAGTGGCAAGATTCGGATGGAGGATATGTAGCGACTGACGGAATAGCGGCAGAAGATCGGAACTTATCCGGACCAGACGAAAGCCGCAGATTCAGGACGTGAGTGTCTGCGCAAGTTTCACACGGTTGCGGCAGTGTGGCTTGCGTAGCGTCTCGGTTACGCAATACGCATCTTGATTTCGCAGGACCTGCCACAGTCATTCTGTGCCTGTCTCTGTAGATGCCTGAGAGAGATGGACTCTCAGGTAGTTCCGGTCTCTCGGCAGTAACATACTGATGCCCTGATGATCTTGGATTCACCGCGCCGTCACCTGCCGGACGGAAGTCTCGGGAACATCGCCGCTCCCAATTCGTGTACGAGCCCGCAAGGTCGACGACTAGCGGCCATCCGCAGATCCGCTTCTGAACGGGACCAGCGCGGCTCGTCGGCCACGCAGGCCAACGCTCTCACATTGTCCCGATCGCTCCGCGCCTAACGGCCAGCCACCATTTCCGCAACCAAGACGGCTCCGGCGAGACCGCTCCATGCCTGCGGACCTAGCGCGTGTACCGTTGGTTGAACGCTTCCCGAGCCGCCCGGCGTGCCGCCTTCTCGGCCTCACTGGTCTGCCCCCCGAACCACCGGTGCATCTCCGAGTTCAGGACCTCCTCCAGTTTCGCCTCAAGCTGTCGCGCCGCGCCGGCCTTCGCTCCGGATCGGTTGTGATCGATCAACTCCCTCAGCTGCGGAACCATCTCCATGTAGAAGCGGTGGGCTACCTCGTACATTCCGTGCCATTGCGTGTAGTCCGGACCCATCATCGCCGCGCCGTGCCGTGCCCGGCGTCCCTCGTGATGCCAGAGGAAGAAATACGTGAATTCCAGTTCTTCATCGAACTCGACCGGGGTGAGCAGCCCGCTTGAGCGGGCCATCTTGAAGAGTTCGGTTGCCGGCCGCCCGAACTTGTCGTTGTAGAGAACGACGAGGTTGTCGTACTGTTGATACCAGTTGCCGACCCACTCCGAGCCGTGGCAGCTCTCGCACACGTCGCGCATGTCCTGGCGCCGGTTTTCCCAGCTCTTCACGGTCTTGCCTTGCTGAAGCGCCGCCGCATCGATCTTCTCCGAGACAGGAGGGCGGAGCGTCCACGAGATGCGGGCCCCGACATCGTGAGTGGTCGGCAGGTTCCGGGTCGCGCTCATGTGGCAGGTCGTGCAGGTCGGCCCCTGCTCGAAATGCACGCCCGGAATCCACTCCGGCTCTTCCATCATGGGCTCGAACCGCGTACGGTTCGCCTCGAATGCGATGCCGTGCTTCGACTCCTGGTAGACCTCCAGTTGCGGATGATCGGGTCCGAGATGGCAGCGTCCGCAGTTCTCCGGTGCCCGAGCTTGGGCCCGGGAGAAATTGTGGCGCAAGTGGCAGGCTGTGCAGGAGCCTCGTGAACCGTCCGGGTTGATTCGTCCGATACCCGTGTTGGGCCATGTGTCCGGGTCCAGTCGCCCACCCTCCAGGACCTTGACTTCCGATCCGTGGCATTGCAGGCAGCCGCTTACTGCCGCCGCCGACGATTCCACTCTGTTCCCGTCGCCATCGAAGCGCACGAAACCCTCCACCACTTCGGCCAGGACGTTGTCCAGGCTGCCCAGGATCTCGCCTCCCTTGGAGTGATGGCTGGCATCGAACTCCGCGGTCTCCTGCGGGTGGCACTCCGCGCAGTCCACAGGCGACACGATCGTCGAGATCAAGGCCCCCTCGTGCTCGTAAGCGTCCGCATCACCGGATGCCGCTTCGTGGCATTCCATGCAGCCGATACCGGAGGCGGCGTGTTCGCTGATCTCCCACTGGCCCACGATTCCCGGTGACTTCACCCGGTGGCAGTCGACGCAGTCGGAATTCTCCCGGGTCACCACGGCATCAGGTGCTCGCACGACTCGCTGCCGACCGCCCTCGACCCAAGCGACAATCAACAGCGAGGCCATGAAGAAGCCCGCCAGTCCGACGATGACGATTTGTTTCGTTTCCAGTGTCACGGTAGAATCTCCATTCCTAGGTCGTGAGGTGCAGAGTCTCCAGCAGCGTCAGAACGAGCAGTCCGATGATGGCCACCGTACCGAAGACCATGCTGGCTTCGCTGCTTGGTCGTTTCCTGCGAATCCAGCTGTCCATAAGCGGCCAGAAGAAGATTACGGCGAGGAAGAGGCCCTGCGTGACCACTGCGATCTGATCGGGCATCAACTTGAGCCAGTGGAATGCCCAGAAGAAGTACCACTCCGGTTTGATGTGATCGGGGGTGTTGAGCGGGTCGGCCTTGTCCCCGACACCGGCCGGGAAAATGAGCGCCAGGCAGGTCACGAGGAACATCAGGAACAGGGCCAGTGCGATCTCGGTCAGGAAGTGATTGGGGAAGAACGGGAATGGCTCGGAATCGTCCGACTCGGGGGTGCCGAGCTGCGAGACCCCGTGCGCCCGGACCAGATAGATGTGGATCGCCACACACCCCAGCATCATGGTCGGGATGGCTCCGATGTGGAGTACGAACAGCCGCGTCAGCATGCTCTGCCCCACAGCATCGCCACCTCGCAGGAAACTCGCCATCTGGTCCCCGATCAGGGGCACCGCCGCGAGCAGGTTGGCTGCCACGGTCGCTCCCCAGTAGGACAGCTGCTCCCAGACCAGGGAGTATCCGGTGAATCCCGCTCCCAGGGTGAGTAGCAGCAGGCAGCAGCCGATCATCCAGTTCAGTTCGCGTGGCGGACGGTAGGCACCGGTGAAGAATACCCGCATCATGTGCAGGAGCAGCGTCACGATCATCAGGTGGGACGACCACCTGTGGATGCTGCGGAGGTAGCTTCCGAAGCGAATGTCCTCGCTGATCGCCACGATGCTCTCGTAGGCGAACTCGGGACTTGGCACGTAGTAGAACGTCAGCAGAATCCCGCTTACGAGTTGTACGAGAAACAGATAGGCCGGTGTGCCGCCGATACACCACCACCAGCGTTTCAGGTGCCCGGGGACGGGCTCGCTCCCGATCGCGGTCAGCAGGTCCGGGTCCACCGGAATCCGGGACTTCAACCACTCGAGCGCTTGGCCGACCCGACCTGTCATCCGACGTTCACCACGACGTACAGCGAGTTGCCATCCAGATCAAGACGATATGGGGCGAGACGCTGCCCCGCCTGCGCCGGTGGGCCCGCGGTGGCGATGCCATCCGCATCGAAGACCCCCTGATGGCAAGGACAGAAGTACCCGTTGTCGGCAATCACGTAGTGCACCTTGCAGCCGAGGTGCGGGCAGGTTTCCGAGTAGGCACGGAATGGAATGCCGGTCTGGGGAACCGGCTCGCCAGTCCTGACGACAACCATCCGGTCACCGGAAGGAAGATCGAACACCCGGCTTGTGCCCGCCTGAAACGAGGATGCGAAGCCGAGAAAGATGCGCTGGGTTCTCGATCCGCGCCTAGCCGGCATGAGGAACGCGATCGCGTAACTCGTCAGTGTCCCGAATGTTGTGATGAGCGCCCCTGCGACGGCTGTCCAGAGCCACCCCCGCCGTCGTGCACTGAATCGCCCGGCCTCGTGATTCCCTCGATCTTTTCCCGTAAGCCTCACAACTCCCAAGCAGCCAGCATCCCATCCGCCTGGATCTGCTGCCGAGGTCAACCCCGACTGCGTATATAGTCTACACGACGACCATGCCGATCCGGCGGCAGTTTGCGAGAGCGCCCCTTCGGTGCGCGGATGCGATCGGCTATATCATTGCAGCCAAAGCAGTTATGAGTTCTCTCCAGACTGAGGCTCATATTGCCCTGTCCTCATTCTCGGTAAGTGACTCATCAGACTATGCTGCATATCCCTTGCAGTCGTCATAGTATTTCCCTATATGGCCTCCATCATCGGCAAGAAGAAGCACAACCAGACCTACTATTACGTCGTCACCTCGGGGCGCGTCGACGGCAAGCCGCGCATCACCCGCCAGACCTACCTCGGTACCGCCGAACGTCTCGCCCGGCTCGTGCGCGACAAGTCCGCCCCCGTTCCCCTCGAAGCCGTGACCCGCGATGCCGGCCTGCCAACTGCTCTCTGGCATGCCGCCCGCCGCTCCGGGACCCTTGACGCCCTGCTCTCCGTCTGGCCGGCCCCCGCCAAGGGCCCATCGATCCCCCATTTCCTCCTGCTCGCCGCCTTCCATCGCATCTGCGTCCCAGGCCCCATGACTGACGTGGCCGACTGGTACCGCAATTCCATCCTTGCCGACCTGTGGGGATTCTCCCACCGTGAGTTCAGCCCCCAGGCCTTCGAGAGATGTTTGGATGCCATGGCGGTCGAGGATGGCTCGCCCGAACCCCGGCCCGACGACCTTCAACGCGCTCAACTGGCCCTGCTCCAGGCCTTCCGCACCCGGCAACTGGTCAGCCGCCATGTGCTGGTCTATGACATCACCAATTTCCACACCTGGATCGCTGCCATTGACGCTTGCCAACAAAGCGCCCAAGGGGGCCGTGACGGACAGAATCGCGATGACCTGCGCCAGTTCGGTCTCTGCTACGCAATGGATGGTCAGCACGGTCTGAGTCTTTGCCATCGCGTCTACCCGGGTCACCTTACTGACGGGGCCGACGTGCCGACTTGCCTGGGGCGGGTCACCCGGCTGCTCGACGGGGCGGGTATTCCACGCGAGACCGTCACGCTGGTGCTGGACAGGGACAGCGTTGCTCCGGCGAACACGCTGGCATTGCAGGCCAGTGGACTGGGCTGGATCACGGCATTGCCCTGGGACCAGGCGCCGACCGAGCTGCGGTCTCTTCCGGTCGGGGAGTTGGAGGCGTTGGGTGCGGACGAGTCCGGAGTGTCCGTGGCAGCGGAGCGACTCCGCGTGCAAGGTGGCGAGTACCTCGGCGTGATGTGCCATTCCGCGGGGCTCGCGGCCGAACAGTTCCAGAGCCTTGGCACTTCGCTGGCGAAGGCCACGGAGTCGCTGCGTCGACTGGCCTGGGAGATTTCCCGGCCACAGGACCGGCATCGGCATACGGAGCAGGACGTGCGCCGCCACGTCGGGCGCTGGCTGCGCCCGAACGGCGTCGCACAGGTTCTGACTTACGAACTGCAGCGACTCGCGGACAGGAGTTGGGAATTGCGCTTCGCGGTGGACACGGATGCTGTGGACCGACTGCTGGCCGAGCGCCTCGGGCGGACGATACTGGTGACGAATCGGGTCGACTGGACGGGGGCCGAGGTCGCCCGGGCCTACCATGGGCAGCGGCATGTGGAGCGGGTCCTGCGGGGCCAGCCGGGCGGGGAGTGGCTGGACTGGGAACCGCCGCACCCTGGTACCGACCGCAAGATCCGCGTGCACGCCTTCTGCCGCCTGGTGGGGATATCGCTGCTGCGATACCTGCGTCGGGAGGCCGGGCAGGTCTGGCCGAACCTGACAGTGGAAGAACTCCAGCACGAACTGGGGCAGATCCAACAGATTGATCTGCGGTACCGCCCGTTGGGGAAGAAGGGACCGCCACGGGTTGCCACCGTGACCTCGAAACAGTCCTCGACGCAGACTTCCCTGATTACCGCATTGCAACTCGACGAACTGCTCGAAACGGACCGTGGATAGCACGACCGGAGCTTCCCGACTGGCACCTCGTCAGCCCGTCACGATCCTTCGTCCTTACTGGCCGACAACCTACCGTTAGCGTCGGACTGGTTGTTGCACCGAGGACTCGTTCGTCCGGTACACCGCTGGTACTGTCACAATGAGAGGAAAGGGCCTGCTCACTGCCCGGTGGCGGGCCGCTTCGAGTCCGGTTGCCAAAGGCCGTCCGGATCTGCTGTTCCTGCCATCTCTCCAGGCATCCGATCCCTGTTTGCTGCGCGAATTTCACGATGATCATCATCAAGTTCGGTGGGAGTTCCGTTGGAAGCCCCGAAGCGATCGAGAGGTCCTGTGGCATCGTCGAGGAGCGAAGACAGCGGCAGCCAGTGGTTGTCGTGTCGGCCCTCGGCCACACGACGGACCGCCTGGTGGAGGCGTGGGAGTCGCGGGCGGATGCAGGAATGGCGGTCCTCGCCGTCCTGCGGGAATGGACGGGGACGGTCGCGAGGACTGTCCTCTCCGCGCGTTCGGTTGCCGAGGCGATGGAGTACGTGAACCGTATCTTCGACGAGGCAGATGGGCTTGTCAGGTCCGTTGATGACCGCAGTGCGACCGAACTCCCGGCAGCCCACGACCAGCTCCTGGGGTGTGGCGAGCGCCTCTCCAGCCGCATTCTGACTCTTGCTCTGCGGGACCGGGGTGTGGCGGCCCTCAATCTCGACTCCAGAGAACTCTTCGTGACCGAAGCGCGCAACGGTGGTGCCGAAGTGCTGACGGGACCGACGAATCGGCGCCTTCGGGAGAGTGTGAAGGCCACCGTCGACCGAGGGACTGTGCCTGTAATCGGCGGCTTCATCGCCAGGGACGAGGGCGGTTCCCCGACAACCTTGGGCCGCGGCGGGTCCGATTACACGGCATCGCTGGCCGGAGCGGCACTGGAGGCCGAAGAAGTGCAGATCTGGACGGATGTCGATGGTGTGATGAGTGCGGACCCGTCACTGATCCGGCAGGCCCGCAGCCTACCGGTCCTGTCCCTGCGGGAAGCGTCCGAGCTGGCCTACTTCGGGGGACGTGTCCTGCATCCGTCGACCATGCTGCCAGCGATCGAGCACGACATCCCGATCCGGGTCCTGAACTCCCGGCGCCCGGGCGGCGAGGGGACGCTCATCGTTCGAGAACCGAGCGAATCCGCGACCGTGGTCAAGTCGATCGTGTACAAGGAGCACATCACGCTGATCGACATCTACTCCACGCGCATGCTGATGGCCCACGGCTTCTTGGCGCGGATCTTCGCGGTGTTCGAACAGCACGAGACCGCCGTCGATATGGTGTCAACCTCAGAGGTTAGCGTGTCCATGACGGTCGACCGGCCCGACATGGTCGACCGCATCCTGGCCGATCTCACCGGTTTCGCCCGTGCCGAGGCCACTCCCGGCAAGGCGATCGTGTGTGTGGTGGGCGAAGGCATTCGGTATACTCCGGGCATCGCGGCGAAGGTCTTCCAAGTGCTCGACGGTATCAGCATCCGGATGATCTCTCTGGGTGCTTCAAGGGTCAACGTGGGATTCGTTGTGGACGAAGAGACCTTGGAGGAGACCGTCCGGCGCCTGCATCGGACCTTCTTTGAGCAACCGGAACTCACGGGAGGAGCACCGCAGTGAGCAACAGACCTGACAGGCTGGCGTTGGTCGGGTATGGCCGAATGGGCCGGCTGGTGGAGCAATGGGCTCCGTCCCACGGTTTCGAAGTGGCCTTGCGTCTGGATGAGTTCAATAACCCAGGGGGAATCGGGCTTACCGCCGGGAACTTCGACGGCATCGGCGTGGCAATCGACTTCTCGATACCTGATGTCGTCCCCGACAACGCAGTGCGGCTGGCGGAACTCGGTGTACCACTGGCGATTGGCACGACCGGATGGCTCGACCATCTGGAGCGCGTTCGGGGGGCTGTCGAACGGCACGGGTCGGCGCTCGTCTACGGAGCCAACTTCTCGATCGGCGTGAATGCCTTCTACCGAGTGGTCGAAGCGGCCGCCCGGGCCTTTGCGGAGCAGGACGACTACGACGCTTTCCTCTACGAGGCCCACCACAAGCACAAGAAGGACGCTCCTTCCGGGACGGCCCTCCGGCTGCTGGACACGATCCGCGATGCTGGCTTTACGCGCGACGTGGACGTGGCGACGCAGCGCAGCGGTCAGTTTCCGGGTGTCCACGAGATCGGATTCGACTCGGAAGCGGATACCATCCGCATCAGCCACATCGCCCGCAGTCGGGTCGGGTTCGCCCGCGGCGCATTGAAGGCGGCCCGCTGGATCATGAGCCACAAGGGCGTCCACGAATTCTCGAAGGTCTGGGACCGCATCGGCTGAAACGTGCGGCCCATCAGAAGATCAGCTTGATGCCGAACTGCACCTCGCGTCCGTCGCGTGCGGCGAGCATGCGTCCGAATCCGGGTGTGCCGAAGAACACGTTCGGGTTGAGAAACGCCGGCGTGTTCAGGATGTTGAAGAACTCGGCGCGGAGTTGCAACGAGGCCGAAGTCCCGAATTCGATGTTCTTCAGCACCGAGAGGTCCACATTGGCGAGGCTGGGGCCCTGCACGACGTTGCGGCCAGCGTTGCCGAAGCTGCCGAACTGCGGGAGCGCGAACGCCGCCGGGTCGAACCACTGCTGTGGGTCCGGGTCTGCCAGGTGCGGGTCACCGACCACGTTCGGGCGGTCGCCGGCCCCGAACCCGTAGCTCGTCCGACCGGTGTTCGAATTGTCCAGTTCGCCGGGCAGGGCCACCGTGTAGGGCTGTCCCGACTGCAACGTGATGATCCCGTTGAGTTGCCATCCGCCCAGCAGTTTCGCTGCGCCGCCCGCCATCTGCCGACCCCAGGTCTTGCCGGGGCCGATCGGCAACTCATAGACAAAGCTCCCCGTGAACCGGTGCGGGATATCGAAGCTCGAGCGCGCCCGCTCTGCGGCGATGTTGTTGCTGTCCTGTGCGTAGTTGGCGTCTCCGGACGAGGCGAAGAAGTTCGATGCGTTGTCGATGGACTTCGACCAGGTGTACGAGAACAGTCCGGTGAGGCCCGTCTGGAACCGGCACTGGAACTGCGTCTGAAGGCTGTGATACACGGAGTCGAATGACGACGCGATCTGGTTGATGTCCGAGAACGCGGGTAACGGTCGGTAGTTGGGTTGTGCGGGTGACGCATCCGGCTGGTTGATGTCCCGCGCGCCGACCAGTTTCGTCCCGCGCGAACCGTTGTAGCCCACGCTGAACACCGTGTTGTCGATGAGTTCTGTCTGGATGGTGAAGTTCCATTGCTGCGCATAGCTGGTCCGCAGCCCGCGATCGTACGTTGTCAGGCTCGGTGGCAATTCTGCGTTCTGTCCTTCCGGCCAGGGTTCCGCAATGGTGATGAACGATGTCGCGGAAGGGATGAACAGCAGGGACTCGTAGAACGGGGGGTTGAAATAGACTCCCTGTCCTGACGCGATGTCCGGGAAGTTGTAATGGACACCCCAACCGGTCCGGATCACGAGCTTGTCCGAGCCGGCCGGCCGCAATGCGAGACCGATTCTCGGGGCGATGTTGTTCGCGTCCGCATGGAACCCGCTTCGAGGCAGTCCACCCTCGCCCAGCCGGACGATCCGCAGGCTGGCGGGGTCGAAGATGGATGCCGCATTCTCCGCATCGTACGCCGGATGGTTGAACTCGTAACGCAGGCCCAGGGACAGTGTCAGGTTCCGGGACAGCCGCCACGTATCGGTCGCGAATCCGTTCAGTGCCCCGGTCCGGGCTTTCTGGAGGGTGCTGCTCCGCCCCGCGAGCGTATAGCTGGGGAATCCGAGCAGGAGATCCGCCAGCGCGTTCTGCGTGAATGCCCTGTCCGTGAAGTAGAGGCTGCCGCGCGACAGTACAGGCCGGAATCCATCCTGCCGGATACCGTGCTGCTCGAAGCCGAACTGCATGAGGTGGCTGCCTCTGGAGTAACTCAGGGTGTCGGACAACTGCCAGGTCGTGACGGTACTCACCTGCGGGTTGTTGAATTCCCCGCCAAGAGAGGAGAACCCGGTGACCTGCATGAAGCTCAAGCCAAGGTCGATGTCGCGAGTTGCGAACTCGCGCAGGCCCACGCTGCTGTTCAGGCTGGTGCCGCTGTTCTCGTGCAGGGTCCGGTTCGCGATCCGATTGAATCCGAAGCGCGCTTCATTCACCCAGGCGGTCCCCAGTGAGTGGGTTTCGGAGACCATCACGTTCTGTCCACGCTGATCCAGGGTGTTGCCGTATCCCGGAACCGACGAGAACTGCTGTGCCGCGTATGGTTCCAGCCCCGCACTGTCCGAGATGCTGTAGCGGCCGGACAGGTGCCCGCGACCGGAGATCCGGTGATCCAGGCGGATGTCGGACTTCGTGGAGTTCTGTTCTCCCACTGGAGCGGCGACGAAATTCTGGCCAGGGATGTCCTGATTGGGAGAGGGATACAGGTTGGCGACCGCGCCCCCGATCGGATGGGTGAAGGGCAGCATCCCGTTCGGGTAGGGCTGGCCCGTGAACAGGTCGATCGGCACCCGGTTACCCGGGCCGGAAAAGTCGCCGCTCCGCTGCGCCGCGTCCGGCACGTTCGTGGTCCGTGTCACGGCTCGATCCTCTCGCAGGGCCTCGAAGTTCGCGAAATAGAATGTTGAGTTCCTGACAAGCGGACCGCCCACCGAGGCACCGAATTGGTGGCGTCGCAGTGTCGGCACCGGATCACCGGGCCGACTGAAGAAGTTGCGGGCGTCGAACCGGTCGTTGCGCAGGAACTCGTACGCCGTGCCGTGGATCTCGTTGCTTCCCTGCTTGATCGCCACCGAGATCTGGCCTCCGCTGTTGCGGCCCAGGCCAGCCTCGGAGTTGGACGTCTGGATTCGGAATTCCCGCACCGCGTCGACCGGTGGCACGAACGCGAAACTGTTCAGGATCGGGTCGATCGCGTAGACGCCGTCGTAGAGGAAGGAGTTGGCCGATTCACGGGCACCGTTCGCCTGCATCGCGAACCGCCCGCGCTCGCTTCCCGGAGAGCCGACAGCCGAGGGTGCCGTACCGGGTGCGAGCAACGTCAACTGGAGGAAGTTCCGACCGTTGAGGGGCAGGCTCACGATGAAGCGGTTGGGGATGACCATCCCCATCGAGGCCCCGGTCGCATCAAGCGTTGACAGGGTTCCGGACACGGTCACTTCGTCACTGGCCGTGCCTACCTCAAGGTGGAAGTCGACTTCGACATGCCCGCCGACTTCCAGCAAGACCGGCTCGCCAGACGCGCTCCGGAAGCCGTTGGCCTCCACCGTCAGCTGATAGTTGCCCGGGGACAGGGCCGGTATCGCGTAGTAGCCGAGGGGACCGCTCGAGGTGGTCCGGACCATGCCCGTTCCGATCCGGCGGGCGGTGATGCTGGCACCGGGTATCCCACCGCCACTCGTGTCAAGGACGCTTCCGCGAATATTTGCACCGGTCTGCTGGGCCAAGCAGGCCGCTGCTCCCAACAGCAGGATCGACGCGACTCGAGTCTGGCTTGCAAGGTGCATAGTTCTCATCCTAGAGGGTCATTGGCGGAGCCAAGGGCTCGTTGGTGTCGTCTGTCTGGCCGGACATTGGTTCCCGTCGGCTGGACGGGGTTGGCAGGGACGACGGAAACACCGGACGCAGCAGCACCCGCTGCGGCCCGGAACCGAACTTGCGGGAGTGACCGTACTCGGTGCTCCGACCTCCGGGTAGTGGCAGACCTGCTTCTGGCGTGCCGGCGTCACGCTCATTGACGGATCACGACATGGCTGGGCAGGGGCAGATAGTCGCTCTCCCGGATCATCCATCTGTCGAGTTCCTGCCGCAAGACCTCCTCGATCGCCTCGACGGTCTCGCTGCCGGCAAGGTTCTCCAGTTCGTAGGGATCGTGTTGCAGGTCGTACAACTCGAACACTGGCCGGGGGATCTGAAAGAAGAGCCTGTCGTGGAGGCCCGAGAGTTGTCCCGAGCGGTGGGCGGATCGGATGGCCAGCCAGGCGGCCTTGCCGTCCATGTCGACCGGCGTATAGCTTCTGTCGGGCAGGGCGTTGTAGATATAGCGGTACCGCTTCGAGGTGATCGAACGAGACAGATCCAATCCATCGGTCCGGGTGATCGGTCCAGCGTGCCAACCGCGTTCGGCGAAGACATACCGGCGGCCCGCAAAATCCTTCCCGAGAAGTTCCGGCAGAAAACTGAGGCCGGTCATCTCCGGTGCCGGACTGATCCCGGACGCCGCCAGGATCGTTGGGGCCAGGTCGACGCCGCTTACGAGAACGTCACTGGTGGAACCCGCCTCCACCCGCCCCGGCCAGCGTACGAGAAGTGGCACATGGGTGCCTCTGTCCAGGAGCGTTCCCTTGCCGCGCAGCAGCGCCTCGCCGTTGTCCCCCATGAAGATGACCAGGGTGTTGGCCTCGATCCTGCGATCCTTCAGGAGTTGCAGGATGGCACCGACTCCGGTGTCAAGATCGCGCACCTCGTCGAGATAGCGGGCATAGTCGACCCGAACCGCAGGCAGGTCCGGCCAGTCCGGAGGCAGTACGAGTTCGCTCGGGTCAATGCCTTCGTGGTCGTCCCCGAAGCCCCGGTGGGGCTGATTGAAACCGAAGTAGAGGAAGAACGGCTTGCCGGTCGGAACCTGGTCCAGGACTGCCGCCACGCGATCACGGACGTGCTCCAGATCATCTCCCTTGGTGCGAGCGGCTCGCATGAAGTGATCGAAGCGGGCTGCGAGGTCGCGCATGCCGAACTGCTGGAGTGCCTGCTGGATGTGCGGAGCGTCCCGTACGCGACCGTCCAGGTGCTGATGTCGTCCGTCCAAGCCTGTCCAGTATCCGTTCTCTCGAAGGAGATCCGTGAAGAACCGAACCTTGGGATTGGCCGGTTGCGCGAACCGGGTCACGCCGAGCCCGACGGGCGAGCGTCCAGAAAAGATCGAGGTTCTGGATGGCGCGCACTGTGGCGCCGACGTATACGCTCGGCGGAACCGCATGCCCTGTGAGGCCAGGGTGTCGAGGTTGGGTGTGATGTCGAAGCGCTGGCAGTTCCGGCTGCCGTAGCTTCCAAGATGCGGGACGCTGTGATCGTCAGACAGGATCAGCAGGATGTTGGGCCGGTTGACGGCGGCCGTGCACGGGACTCTCACCGCACCGGCGACGGCCAGCAGTGCGAGGCAAAGTGCGACGATATGGGAGTTGGCTACCACGGCTCGAGCATCCAATCGTACGCCGACGCGGATGATGTGTCGCCTACCGCCACGTGACGATCTCGCGAGGACCCATCGTACCGGTGGACTATCCCGCACCGAACGTTGACTGGAGCCCGCGGGCTCGATCTCTCCCCCTGGCTCGGCGACCGCTTGCTGGGATGGAACATCCTTGAGAACAGCACAGCAGTCGCTGACTCCGGCCGTTTCTGGGGATCCGCCGTCCGATGATCGGAGACCTAAGCCCTATCCCTGGGGATTGTTCCATCAGTACGGCAATGACTGTCATAATTGCGAGCCTCCTTGCAGGTTCTGCGCCAGAATCGACGTATTTCTGCCACTTCGATGTCATAATGGAGGAAATTTGGCATGCTGCTACGGTTCGGAGTCTCCAACCATCTGTCGATCAATGACTACCAGGAGTTGTCTTTTGTCGCGTCTTCCCTCAAGGACCCAGAAGGTGGTCTGATCGACTGTCCGGCGGCACCCACCGGGGCTGTCCTGCCAGCGGTTGTGGTGTACGGCGCCAACGCTGCGGGCAAGAGTAATCTGCTCGGAGCGATACAAGCCATGTGTACGGCAGTCTTGCTATCCCACCGGGGCGGGGAGCCTGGTACTGGAATATCGCGTCAGCCGTTCAGGCTTGCCCCCGAGTCCAGCCAAGGACCGACCCGTTTTGATATCGACTTCGTCTTGGATGGCGTACGGCATCATTACGGTTTCGAGTCGACCGATGAACGGTACATGTCCGAATGGCTCTATACGTTTCCCAAGGCTCATCGTCGGACCGCATTTGTCCGCGACGGTGAGAAATTCGAGTTCGGTCGTTCGCTGAAAGGTCAAAACAATAGCATCGCCAATATGACTCGCCCCAATAGTCTCTTCTTGTCAGCATCCGCACAAAACCATCATCAACAATTGTCACCGGTATACTCCTATTTTCAGTCTATATCGATAGTGCCGGCCTTTGAAGACATGGGTATCCCTCTGTCGAAATTGGCTAACAAGAGACCTGACCTTCGGACAATCGAGTTCCTGAAAAAGGCAGGAACAGGGGTGGTTGGTTACCGCGAGATGGAATCAGAAATACCAGAGAATGTCCAAGTGTTTAATAGAGGATTTTTTGAACTTGTTTCGAAGCACATTGATTCGTCCTTTGAAGCGAGTAAAGATGTTCCTGATAAGGAGGTTTCCATTTTGCTTTCGCATCAAAATAGTCAAGGAAATTTCGACAATTTTGAGCTGAATCTAGAGAGCGATGGCACTCTGCGGTTGCTGGTTGTTCTACAGAAGATCTACCGTGCGATAGATCACGGATGTCCTATGTTGCTAGATGAAATCGACATGAGCTTGCACACGCAAACCTGTGAAGCCATACTGGAATTGTTCTGTTCCAAGACCACAAACCCCCGAGGTGCGCAGATCTTAGCGACGACGCATGACACCAACCTGATGAAATCCCGTTCTCTTCGGCGCGATCAACTCTGGTTCGCGGAGAAGGGCTCCGATGGGGCGACTCAGATTTATGCGCTCTCGGACTATCGAACCCGCCAGGGCGACAATTTAGAGAAGGGTTATCTACAAGGACGTTATGGAGCAGTTCCGCATGAAGCAGTAGTGTCACACCATGGGAAAAAGTAGTAGTAAACAGGCCGGTCACACAACTCCGGACCTGCGTCGGAGTCGTCCTAGCCGTGAACCGAAGGTAAGGTTCGTACTTTTTTGCGAAGGAAAGAATACGGAGCCAGCCTATTTTACCGCATTGAGAAAGTACTGCTCGAACGCTCTGGTGAGTCTCGAAATCCATGGTGGCATCGGTGTCCCTTTCACAATCGCTGAGAAGGCTGTGGAGTGCGCGAGGGGTCTATATCGCGCACGAGGTCGGCGTCCGGGACGTGACAGTTTTGAGAAAAACGATCAGATTTGGGCTATATTCGATCACGATAGCCATCCTCGCTATGAAGAGGCGGTCAACTTGTGCGAACAACATCGTGTACAAGTCGCTCGCTCCAATCCATGCTTCGAACTATGGCTGATTCTACACGAGTGCAATTATGGTCAACCTAATGATAGCAAAAAAGTCCAGACCAAACTGAAGACGTTGAGACCGGAATACGATCCTAACTCCGGGAAGATGCCGGATTGTGACGATTTGGTGCGTAGAGTATGTGATGCGGAAAGGCGGGCGGAAGCACAGTTGCGGCATCGTGAGCTTGGAGACGATCCTCACGGTAATCCGTCGACAACTGTGGGTCGACTGACCCAAGCCATTCGTGCGGCCAGTCAAAGCTACCAGCGATAGGGTCAGTCCACCGCATTGTCAGACATGTTCCTCGGCCATCCTGGTTCCGCCCGCTAAGGGACCATGATTCACCGCTCCTTCCGTGCCCTGCAGCACTGGCTGGCACTGAGCACTGAGCACTACTGCACTCGTAGCCACCCGCGTTACCAGAGTCTTCCGCTTCAGTGTCTTTGGCGACCCGTCCCAGCAGGACGACCGAGGTTGGCGATTGGAAGGCCACGACATCGCGCTGCGCTTTCTGATGAATGATGAAACGACGAGATCGACGGCTACGACGCTCCTTAGGGCCAACCCTCGCAGGGTTGTGGGCGACTCGCACGACCGAGCCCGTCCGCTCAGCGGACGCCAGAACGGCTGCGATCATCTCGAGTCCAGGTCTCCTCAGCAACCAGGACGGTTAGAATGATATGTTGTTGCGTCAGTTTGCGCTCATCTCCCTGCTCGCCGGACTGCTCGGCGCACAGGACTTCTTCCCGATTGAGGATGTGCGGGCAGGTCAGCGCGCGACCGGACGGACGGTCTTCTCCGGAACCGCTGTCGAGGACTTCGACGTCGAGATTCTCGGCACCCTCGAAAACTACTCCGGACCCAAATCATCGATCATCATCGGCAAGCTGTCCGGCGGGCCGCTCGCGCGGACCGGCGTGCTGTCGGGCATGAGCGGAAGTCCTGTCTACATTGATGGCCGCCTGGCTGGGGCGGTCGCGTTCATGTATCCGTTCTCGAAAGAACCACTGGCCGGCATCCGGCCCATCGGAGAGATGATCGCGGGCTTCGAGAACGCTGGCCGGGCCTCGACCATGCCGGCGGATCCCCTGCATGCGTGGCGAGAGCTTGCGGGCGTGCCGAACCCAATGCCTGCCAGTCCCGGCGCACAGCGCGACCAGTTTCGCCCGATCGCAACTCCTGTGGCACTCGGCGGCTTCACCGAGAGAACCCTCGAGGTCTTCGCCGGAGCGTTCGAGCGTCTCGGCCTCAGGCCGCTGCAGGGTGCAGGTGGCGGCTTGCGCGACGATCCTGGCGGCAGTCTGGAGCCCGGCTCGATGATCAGCGTGGGGCTGATCCGGGGCGATCTGACGCTCACGGCCGCCGGCACGGTCACTCATGTCGACGGGAACCGGGTCTTCGCGTTCGGGCACCGATTCCTGTCCAGTGGTGATACCAGGATGCCGATGATGCGGGCATCCGTGATGACGCTCGTCCCCAATCTCAACGCCTCGTTCAAGCTGAGCGGCACTGGACCCCTGATCGGGACCATATCACTGGATCGTGCGGCTGGAATCGCGGGAGAACTCGGCCCCGGTCCGGCGATGGTACCCTGCTCGATCCGGATTGGTAGGGCCGACGGCAGCGCAGAGGTCTACGCGGTGGAACTCGTCCGGGACGACCAGTTGACGCCCTTGCTGTTGCAGATCGCGATGTTCTCGGCCATTGACGCCACAGAGCGATCGCTGGGCCCCTCGACCGTTCGCGTCCGTGGAGACGTCAAGTTCCGTGATGGACTGCCCAACCTGATACTGGATGACATCTATACAGGAACCAGCGGTGTCGGACAGACTGCGGCGTTGTCGACGGCGGCCCCTCTGTCGTACCTCCTTCAGACTCGCCATGCCGACTTCGAGATGCAATCGATCAATGTCGAGGTCGAGTCCGATGCAGTCGACCAGCACACGGACCTTGTTCGCGGTTGGCTTTCCAAGACACAGATCCATCCGGGCGAGACAGTTCAGATTCACTTTGCGGCGAAGGGTCCCGATGGTAGTGAACAGCATCGTACGGTGAAGTACCGCGTTCCGGTGTCCCAGCCAGCCGGGATGGTGGAAGTGACGATCGGGGATGCGGTCACCGCCAACATGCAGCAATGGCGTGGGTTGTTCGCGGGACGCAAGGTGCGCGATGCGGCGGACTCGATCCGCTTTCTGAACAGCCTCCGTGGCAGTGACCAGGCGTACCTGCGGATCTGGCAGCGCAAGCGATCCCTCTGGCTGCTTTCCGACAAGCTGCCAGGCCCCCCGGCTTCGCTGCATGCTGTCCTTTCGACTCCGGCCGGATACGGCGGCGGGGCACTCCCTGATCACTCCACGACGCTGGAAGATCGGATGATCGGGGGGCTTGGCGGTGTTGTGCGTGGGCGGCTTTCCCTGCGCTTCGTTGTGACCGGGAGCTGATCCACTTGAACCCTGTTCGGACCTCTATCCTCCTGCTGGTGGGATTGCCGGCCATGTTGGCTGTTGCGGCGGGCACCCGCAGTTGGGAGCTTGCCCGCTACGGTGACTTCCTCTCCGGTACTTTCGAGAACGTGGAACTTGACCGTGAGGGGACGTTGCGCGTTGCGCCGGCCCTGACCGAAGTCTATGCGTCCGATCAAGCCGTCATCTGGTCCCTGGCCAAGGCGGAGGATGGCACGGTCTACTTCGGGACCGGGCATCAGGGGAGTGTCTACCGTGTCAGGTCGGATGGGGTCGGCGAACTGCTGTGGAGAGCTCCCGAGATCGAGGTGTTCGCGCTGGCCGTTGGGCAAGACGGGCAACTCTATGCGGCCACGTCCCCGAACGGAAGGGTCTACCGGATCAGTGCCGACGGTGAGGGCGCGGTGTTCTTCGACCCGGAGGACCCGTATATCTGGTCGCTGCTCTTTGATCTCGATGGTCGACTGATCGTTGGCACTGGCAGTCACGGCAAGGTCTACCGGGTCACTCTGAAAGGCGAAGCATCCCTTTGGTTCGAGTCGGGCCAGCGGCACGTGATGAGCCTGGCGCTTGACGCTGCCGGTCGAGTGCTGGCTGGTACGGACCCGGACGGAGTGCTGTACAGAATCAACGACGACGGTGGAGCCTTCGCTCTTCATGACTCGGACTTGCCCGAGGTACGCTCGATCGCGGTCGACCCCGCCGGCGTGATCTACTTCGCCGCGATGGGTGGCGGTATGGACCGACTGCTGCAGTCGATTCCTGCCGCCGGAGCAGGTGTCCTGGCGCCGGCTTCGGCGCCCGCAGCGCAAGCCAGTGTTCAGGTCGCTTCGTCGCAAGTCACGTCGTCCGTGACCTACGCGCAGCAGTCACAGGTCGTGTATCAGGGCGAGCGAGCAGCGCTGATGCGGATGGTCGACGGCCGTGCGGTCGAAAAATTGTGGTCGTCGAACGAGGAGAACATCCTCGGGGTCGAGGTCGAGCATGCTTCGCCCGCCAGGGTGCTCTTCGCTACGGACCAGGAGGGCCGGATCTTCCGGATGGGCGATGACCGGAGCCTGAGTCTGGTGTCGCAGACCGGACAGGCCCAGATGACCGCACTGCTGCGGGCACGGGACGGCGTGTTCGTCGCGTCGGCTCATGGCGGCTCTCTCTACCTTCTGGGGCGTGGTCCTGCCGCGCACGGTGTCTACGCCACATCTCCGAGGGACGCTGGTGGCGTTGCGCAATGGGGCGCACTCTCCTGGCGGGGCGAGGTGACCGAGGGCTCGTCGATCGAAATCCGGACCCGCAGCGGCAACACGTACCGCCCGGACGCGAGCTGGAGCACTTGGTCAGAGCCGCTGCCGAACAGTTCCGGGTCTGCCGTGCAGTCCCCTTCCGCGCGCTTCCTGCAGTGGCAGGCGACCTTGCGCGGCGACTCCCAGCTGGACTCCGTGCGGGTCCATTACCTGCCTCAGAACTCGGCCCCCGTCGTGCGGTCCGTCAACGTCGTTCCGGAATCGACGAGCGGCGAGTCCTCATCGACTTCGCAGACCGCGAACAGCTCGAGCGGCTACAGCATCACGGTGTCCGCGTCCGGCGACTCGTCTCCACCGCAGCCGACCAGCGGTAATTCGGGCGGAGCGGCTCCCGTTCGCAGGCTTGCAATCGTCTGGGGGGCCGAGGACCCCGACGGGGATGAACTGCGGGCGGAAGTGTCCTTTCGGGGCGAAGGCGAGACGATCTGGAAGGTCGTGGAGACGGACCTGCCGGGCCCCAGGTATTCGGTGGAGGGTGACACGCTTGCCGATGGCTGGTACGAGTTCCGCGTGCGGGTCGATGACGGGAAGGCGAACCCGGAAGGTCGTGTCCTCCATGCTGAGCGGATCAGCCGACCGGTACTTGTCGATCAGACACCGCCCGTTGTGCGAGGACTGACGCCCGCAGCAGACGGTAGTCTCCGGTTCGAGGCTCAGGATGCCGCCTCGGAGATCCGGTCCGCGGAGTTCGCGATCAATGCAGGAGAGTGGAAGCCGGTGTTCTCGGATGACGGTGTGCTCGACGGCCGCCTAGAACGGTTCACGCTGCCGACCGGAAATCTGGGCCGGGGTGAGCACCTGGTCGTGTTGCGGGTCCGTGACCGCGCGGGCAACGCGGCCTTGGCAAAATCACTGGTCCGCTGACCGTATCGGCGGCGATTCGCACTCACCGCGATCTGGAGCCGAAGACCTCCCGGAATCGGGAGGGGCAGTGGACGAGCAGCGTGTCGCTGTTACCGAACTATTACATTGCCCACCCCCTCCGCCCGGTCTCCGGTTGCTACTGTAGGATTTCCGGGACACCCCTCAGGCTGGCAAGTCATGGCCGGTCGTGATGGCGGGTTCGTTTCCACTAATCTCTTCGGGATGGTATCGCTACATGAGCGCCACGCAAAAAGACTCGATCGATTTCGGTGACAGGTCCAAGCTGAATGTAGCGACATTCTCTGTGATCGCCGCCTTCCATGTGGGCGCGGTGGCCGCCCTGTTCTTTTTCTCCTGGGAGAACCTGATCGCCGCAGCGGTCGTGTACTGGATGGCGGTGAGTTGGGGCATCAGCATGGGCTATCACCGGCTTCATACCCATCGGGGATACCGCGTGCCGAAGTGGATCGAGTACTTCCTGGCGGTCTGCGGCACGCTGGCCCTGGAGGGTGGTCCGATCTACTGGGTTGCGGCGCACAGGTGCCATCACCAGTACTCGGATACCGACCTGGATCCACATACGCCGCGGCACGGCGGATTCTGGGCGCACCTGGGCTGGATCATCTTCGGAAAGTCCCTGCACAGCAACACCGAGATACTGGGGCGGTACGCGCCCGATCTGCTCAAGGACCGGTTCTATCGAGTCCTGAGCGAATGGCACTGGATTCCGCTGACGGTGGTCGGAATCCTGGCATGGGTCTTCGGAGGCTTCGGGATGATGCTCTGGGTCGTGCCACTACGGGTTGTGATCGGGCAGCACACGACATGGCTGGTGAACTCTGCAACGCACATGTGGGGCTCGCGCCGGTTCCGGACCACGGACGACTCGACCAACCTCTGGTGGGTCGCCCTGATCACGTTCGGTGAGGGTTGGCACAACAACCACCACGCCCACCCGGTGTCGGCCCGGCATGGCATGGCCTGGTACGAGTTCGATATCGGCTACATACAGATCCGTCTCCTGGAGTTGCTCGGCATTGCCAAGCATGTCTATGCGCCGAGCCTGAAGGACATCGAAGGGGCCAAGCCTGAATCCGACGGGCTCAAGGTGGCGGCCTGAGCTTGGCGTCCCGACTCGTGTCGGACTCGGTTCCAGCCGGGCGTTGGACTTGCTCCCCAGGTTGGGCGCAGCCGGGGCCGGGGCTTCACCTCCCCGACGGCTTGATCTCCTCCTGGCGTTGATGCACCGATCGACTGTCACATGGTTGGTACCGAAGGGCCCCGGATACGAGTCGAAGGCGAATCCGGATTCCATGGCCGCGACTGGCGGGCGCCATGTTCGGGGTGCCGAACTGATGCGGCGTAATGCCAGTCCGGTCTGCTGTTCGGTCCTGTTCCCGTCTAGAAGTACCAGAGCAGGCTCAGCCCGAAACTGAGCGAATCAGGCTCCAGCTTGACCGGTGCATTGGCAATGCCCTGCGCAATCGAGATGCCGCCGTCCGCCGACCCGTACTCGATGAGCCGGACCTCCGCACGGACGGACAGCATGCCGAGTTTGGTCTCGATCCCTCCGCCCACCGTCCATCCCAAAAGGCCCTTGTCGAAGCTCTCCCGCACTGAAGAAATGGTTGACCAATCCACGCAGGCCGAGGACTCGAAGCAGCCTCGATAGGAAGCCGAGAAGGAACTCGAGAGTCGACGGACGCCACCGAGCGCGTAGATGCTCGGTCCGACCCATGTCCCGAAGAACGGTATGCCGGTCCCGATGCGTGCCGTCAGGCCGAAGCTCCTGTCGGATTCCAGTGTCCACTCCTCGGAGATGATCTCTCCTACGTCGTAGTCGCCGACTTTCGCGCGGTCTCCTAGCAGACGCCCGGCCGGGGCTCCGCCGTGACGCGCCATATCGCCTTCGATCGCAGCGTAGACCCCCGTAACGCTGAACGGGATCTTGTACCCGGCGAGGAATCCGTAACTGTACGACAGCTCGGTCGCGGACCCGTCGGCCTTGAGGATCTCTGCGGTGCCGAGAGGGGCGGTTGCGAGATTGGAGGCCGCCACCGCCTTGTCGTACAGCACGCCCAGTCGATCCGCAGATGCGTGAGCGCCGATGTAGATGTCACCGGCTTGGGCGGGGACCGAGCCGACAGCGCACAGCAGAGCCGTGACTACAAGATATCGGATGGTACGGCGCGGCACTATGAATCCATAGGGGCTTGGTTGCTCGACATGCATCTATCGGATTGTAGCAGTGACGATGCGATGTGGGGGCACGCGCAGGCAAGTTGATCGCTGTTTCCAGTTCCGAGCGAGTCGCGAATTCGATTGTTGGAGCCTTCGAAGCCGGACTCCGACGACCGCGAAGGGCAACGCAGCCAGTCCACCGCCGCGCGGGAGCCAGACCGGGCTCCGCTGTGGTGGTGCAGCAGGCAGGGAGTTCAGGTGGCCGACTGAACCGCGAAGTGCGACGCACTATAGGGAGGACATGGGTGTCGGTCGCCCTACCTCCGGCAGTAGTCAAACACCCTTGGGCCGGTTTTCACGGCCTGCCGTCGACGACTCCACGACCTCTGCCTTCAGATCCAATCCATTCGCATGCCAACACCGACCGTCCTTCTCTCTCGCACTCTGAGGCTAAATGGGCGATTCCTGAAGTTCCGAGGACCGTGTCGTTTCGACCGGACCCAGCCGATAGCGGCCAACTCGCCACTATCCTAGATCCGGATCCGGCCATTATGCACCATAGAATCAATCACTTGATTTGTTCTCAGGCGACCAATGGCTAGCGGATTCACACCGTGTGCTGCTCTTGCACGATGCGGGATCACATCCCTTATACTTGCACACTCATACTTGGCATGATATCCTCATGGCATGGCGCAAGTTACGGTGTATTTACCTGACGATGTCCTTGCGGATGCGCGCAATCGTGCGGAGAAGGAGCACAAGAGCCTGTCCGCATGGGTGACCGCGCGAATTCGTGAGGCGGTCGTCACCGAATGGCCGGAGAGCCTGGTTAGCCTGCTGGGGCACGGTACGGGCGATATTGATGAGCCAGAGGACCCGGCCCCGGTAGATCGGAGTTACTTCCAGTAGTGTGGCTGCTTGATACCAGTGTCTGCGTCGCACTCATCAATCGGACCGACCAGCGGTTGGCTGCACATCTGCTCAAGCGCTCCTGCAGATCGGTACGCCTTTGTAGCGTGGTGAAGGCGGAACTGTACTTCGGAGCGCAGAACTCCTCCCGACTCGCAGATAACCTCCAACGGCTAGATGTTTTTTGCCAGGCATTCGAGTCGCTGCCGTTCGACGATGAGTCGGCTCGGCACTACGGAATCGTCAGGGCGCGGCTCCGCCGAGAGGGGAGGCCCATCGGTGGCAACGACCTCATGATCGCCTCGATCGCGATTGCCAATTCGCATGTGCTGGTTACTCGCAACGTCGGCGAGTTCTCGAGAGTCGCCGGCTTGGATGTCGAATGCTGGTAGGTGGACGGCCAACCGGACGGGCCCCTACGGCGGTTGCCTGAGGCTCTCGGAGCCAAAGGGGATCAATTCAATTACTGTCAGGGTCATGATGGCAGTATGTGCCTTGAGGACCGCAGCCCGCGACGCTCGCACGGTCAGGCGGTTCAGGACCGAAGTTCCGATATACGCCGTGAGTCACTGCAAACTCGCGATTCGTTCTCGGGGTGACCGTGTCGCTCTTCCTGAGCGCATGGCTCGACTCGATGGCCCACTTGGGGGATTCACGAAAGCGGGGGGACTTGCACTGAGGGAATCCCAGGAGACAGGCTGATCGCAACCCGAGAACGCGACTCTGGACGGCTTCCCTCGGCGTCTGGTTGAACGGGCTCTGCTGCGGGTTCCGCGTTCGCCCCTACCGACACTGCGCCGACCGTACACCTGTTGGGGTATTCTGTCCGCATGCGGTTAGTCCTCCATCTGTTGCTTTCTGCCTCGTTCGCGTTCGGCGCCAGCACGAAGACCGTGGCGGGAACGGGTGTTTCCGGTGCCGACGGAGACGGTGGACCGGCCATCCAGGCCCAGGTCGGGAATCCCTACGGGCTCACACTCGGTCCGGATGGCGCCCTCTATGTCTGTGAGATCGATACCGATCGTGTCCGGCGGATCGACAGGAAGGACGGCTTGATCTCCACGGTCGCCGGTACGGGCGAGACGGGGTATTCCGGAGATGGCGGGCCAGCTACCGGGGCGCGGCTGAACGACCCGTACGAGGTTCGTTTCGATACGGACGGCAACATGTACTTTGTCGAAATGTTGAATGCCGTCGTGCGGAGAGTGGATGCACGGACCGGGACGATCTCAACGATTGCCGGTACCGGGGAACGAGGGTTCTCCGGCGATGGCGGTCCCGCCGTGAAGGCCCGGTTCAACCGGCCCCACTCGATCGCGCTGGACGGGAAGGGGTCGCTCTTCATTGCCGACATCGGGAATCACCGGATCCGGCGGCTCGACCTTGCGAGCGGGATCGTGACGACATTCGCCGGCACAGGGGAACGCGAGGTCACGCCGCACGGAGCCTCTGTTGACGGCACGCCCCTCAATGGCCCGCGGGCACTGGCCTTCGCTCCGAATGGCGACATGTTCATCGCGTTGCGGGAGGGTAACGCAGTCTATCGCCTCGACATGAAGACCATGAAATACCAGCATGTGGCAGGTACCGGACAGAAAGGGTACACCGGGGATGGTGGTTCCGCTCGTGATTCGACGCTGGCAGGCCCGAAGGGCATCGAGGTTGGCCCGGACGCCGCAGTCTATCTGGCCGATACGGAGAATCATGCGATTCGCAGGATTGACCTGCAGTCCGGTATGATCTCGACGGTGGCGGGAGATGGTTCCAGACGGGACGGCCCGGACGGGGACCCATTGCATTGCGGGTTGGCACGACCGCACGGGGTGTTCGTCGATGCGGGTGGCACCATCTACATCGGGGACAGCGAGAACCATCGGGTTCGCATGCTGGAACGCTGATGCGACAGGCGGGAGGGCAGGATGCCCGGGTGCGGCAGGGGCCTTCTCCATGCCGGATCTCCGACACGGGCATCGCAGCGTTGTGTACTCTCGACCTGTTGCGAGATACGGCGATCATGCGAGGCGAATGGGAGCAATTCGGTCGGGTTGCCCGTGCGGGCATGCCTCCGCGCTCCCGCGGCGTCGATCTCGCACGCAAGTCGGGAGCCGACGACTCCCCAGGAGTCCGCAAGCAGGTCGCTATGACCCGGGCTCGGTTTCTTTCGATCGTCGTGCCGACTGCTCCCTGGCTACTGCGTCAAGGATTCCGTTCACGAAGGCTGTCGACTCGTCGCCTGCGAAGCGGCGGCTGATCTCGACAGCCTCGTTGATGACCACGCGTGGGGGCGTTCCGGAGCGAATTTCCGAGATGGACAGTCGGAGCAGATGCCGCACGACGGGAGACATCCGCTCGGGCGACCAGTGCTGGGCAAAGCGCTGGATGAGCGGGTCGATCTGGTCCACGTCCCCCGCAACGTCGAGAAAGAGCCGCTTCGCGAACGGGTCCACCGGACAGGGACCGTCCTGGGCCAAGCCGCTGAAGAAGTCCGTCACGACTGTCTCCGGGCTCGCGCCGCCCATTTCCCATTGATAGATCATCTGCAGCGCATGCTCGCGGGACCGGCGACGGGACGGCATCCTGTTGTGGCCGGCCGCTATTCCGCCGTCAGCTGCTTGAGTACGTTCGCCGTCTCGATCGCCGCGACTACTGCCTGGAATCCGGCGTTGCCACCCTTGCCGCCAGAGCGATCGATCGCCTGGTCGGTGCTGTCGCATGTCAGCACCCCGAAGATGGTTGGCAAGCCGGTCTCGGCGCCGACCCGCGTGATGCCGCTTGCGGCGCCAGCAGCTACGTGTTCGTAGTGGTCCGTCTCGCCACGGATGACGGCTCCCAAGCAGACCACGGCGTCGAACTCGCCGCTTGTCGCCATGGCCCGGGCCACCGTTGCCAGTTCCAGTGAGCCTGGAACCCGCACCACCCGGACGGCATCGGTGGTACCTCCGTGGCGACGGACCGCATCCAGCGCACCCGCAAGCAGACGATCCGTGATGAAGCTGTTGAACCGGGCGACGACGCACCCGATCCTCAGGCCCCGTGCATCAAGGTCGCCTTCGATCATGACCGGTCCGTTCACTGCCATCTGCATCCCGCGCCTAAGGCAATCCTAGCGAATGGGGCCACTGCGGGCATGAAGTTCATCGCACATCGGTCGGATCAGACGATCCGGCGTGCCCCCTTGAGCACAGCGCGGATGTCACGGATACCGACGCCTGGACCGGTGGGGACGGTCAGCTTGCCGTCGCGGATGCCGAGAGCAGGATCGAACCAGTCCCGGTAGCGTTCGATGTTCCGCTTGTATTCCTGGTAGCGGCCGATGCTCCTGGTCCTCGATGCGAAATGCAGCATGTACACGAAGCCGAAGCCGCCGGAAATGTGAACGGTCGTGGGCATGCCGGCCAGCTCCGCCATGTTCGCGACCCGCGCCGAACGGATCATGCCGCCGTAGTAGTGCAGATCCGGTTGAACGATGTCGACGCCGCGGTTCGCGATCATCCACCGGAATCGTCGTTCGCTGTATTCCTGCTCCCCGCCCGCGACAGGTATCGTGAGTGCGTCGGCAACGGCCTTGGTGTCCTCAAGGTGGTCGAACGGGCAGGGCTCCTCGAAGTACACAGCTCCGGCTTCCTCCAGCAGTCGACCGATGGGTACGGCATGGTCCGGATCGTACGAACTGTTGGCATCGCCATGGATGTCGATCTCTGCACCGAGGGCCTCCCGGGCGATGCGGATGAGTCCTTCAGAGCGGCCTGGCGCCGCATCCGCGTTGCGGCTCATGCGTCCGCCGAGCCGGAACTTGACCGCCTTCGCACCGGTCTCCTCGATCAGCGATGCCAGGTAGTCCGCCTCCTCTTCCGGCGTCGTGTCGCGACGGCCGCTCGCCACGTAGAAGTCGATCTCGTCGCGCAGGGTGCCGCCCATCAACTGTCCGATCGACTTGCCGCTGACCCGCCCCAGCAGATCAAGCAGGGCGAACTCGACCCACGCCTGCACGGACCACAGCGCCAGGCCCTGCAGCTTGTAGTTGCTCCGGTGCCGGTACAGCTCGAACAGCAGGCTGGACTCCAGTTTCCTGGCATCCTTGCCCATGAAGAACGGTATGACCAGTTCCTTGAGGATGTTCGCAAGGTATGGCCTCCCGTTGGTCAGCGAGACGCCTTCTGCTCCGTCACTGGAGCGGACATGCACGAACTGGTCCCGGTCCTTCTCGAGCAGTTGGATCGAGCCGATGATCACCGGCTCGTCGAGGCCCGACAGATCTAGGACCGGTCTGGCAGCGGCCGCATCAAGTGCGGCAATGGAAGGGCCGGAATCGTGCTCCCGGTGATGGTCGGACCGTTCCTCCCGGCAGCCGACGATCGCCGGACCGGCAACGACACCGGTGAGAAAGGCCCTGCGGCTTGTCCGTTTGCTGCTGCATGCTCTCATCAGTGCCCGCCTCGGCTCACCGTCGCAACGTCTCGGGCACGCGGGTCCTGTCGTGCTCCTCGAATTCGATGTTCCATTCCAGTGGAACGGTTGTTGGCAGGTAGCACATGCGGTCGTCGCACGCCTGGTACCGCAAGGTGCCTCTGACGGTCAACTTGCCGTCCCGCAGCAGGCTGCCGATCTCGCCAGACTGGCCGACCATGACATCCCGCACGAGTCTCACGGACCCTTCGTATACAGGCACCGTCTCGTCAATGGCCGGCAGATGGAGCATCCGCGCTTCGGGATACTCGACAGCGTAGTTCGTCAAACCCTCGGCGTCGTCCATCCGCCAGTCGATCGGGATGTAGCCGTCGACGCTCGGCGCATAAACGTGCATCTTGTCGTTGAGGTCGATATCGAGGACCAGCGCAAACCGATTGCCACCCCGCACGGTTGCGTCGCTGGCCCACGACGTCACCTTGAGATGAGCCGTCCTTTCCGTTGCCCGGGCCGATCCGGACTCGTCGCCGAGCTGGCGAACGAGCACCCGGCCGGCTGTGAACCGGTCTCGATAGCTCGCTTCGTGGAACTTCTCCCGGACTGTCCGGTCGGGGCCCAGCAGTAGTTCCACAGGGTGGGGAATTCCGAAGAACTGGTGGCCGCTCGGCACGTCTTCGTTCAGGACGCCGAACCTGCGGATGATGGCGGACTCCGGGTCCGACAGCAGTGGGAAGCCGATCTCCGCCCGATCCGCGAAGTGCCGCAACAACTCCGGAGTGTCGTAGCTGATTGCCGCGACCCGCACGTCATGCTCCTCGAACTCCTTCCGCTTACGTTCCAACTGCACGAGCTGGCCCTTGCAGAACGGTCACCAGTCTGCCGAGCGGAAGAAGAGCAGGAGTAGCCCGTTGTCTCCTGTCAGGCTCTCGAAATCACGGGCATTCCCGTGCTGGTCGGTCAGCTCGAAATCCGGAGCTTGGGTGCCGACCGCAGGTCCGATGCTCATCGGATCGGTATCGGCCGCTCCAAGTTGCAGGCAGAAGGCTCCGAACAGGGAGAGGCATCCGAAAGCAAGCTTGTTTCGCAGTGTAGCCGGTTGCATTGTCTCAGTGTAGTTGCCGTGGTGCATCTGGTGGACAACCCGAGGATCGGAAGTTCCGCTGGCTTGGGACGGTCCGCAGGCCTTGCGTTTCGATGGCAGGGTCTGGTGTTGCCCTTGCTGATGCAATCGGCACTCCAGATGCAGAAACTGCTCGAACCGCTCGCTCAGCCTTCGCCTCTGATCTTTCCAACAGCCGTAAGCCGACTATCAAATGGGACAATGCGGCATCCGACCGGACCCGTGTATACTTGCTCGTATTGCAAGCAAGTACTGGCTTGTACATGCCCTGCGCTAGGAGAGGGAATGTCCGATGACGAGCATCACGATCCGCGATCTCGACGACGATGTGAAAAAGCGCCTTCGTGAGCGCGCGGTGGAGCATCACCGGTCGATGGAGGAAGAGGCACGCGTCATCCTCACCGACGCGGTGAAGAGCGCAAGGACTGCTCCCCGGGATCTTGCGAAGTTCACGCGCGAGTGCTTCGCACACCTTGGCGGCGTCGAACTCGAACTCCCCCAACGCGGCCAGATGCGCGAGCCTCCGGATTATTCGTGAGATGTCCGCATGTTCGTCATTGACACAAACGTCGCTTCTGAACTCATGCGCCCGTATCCAGCGCCCGCCGTCGCGGCATGGGTCGCCGAACGTGATGCGGAGGACCTGTATCTGACGGCAGTAAGCGAGGCCGAACTGTTGTACGGCGTCGCAGTTCTGCCTGCGGGCAGGCGACGAGCAGTGCTCGAAGCTACCATAATCCGCTGGTTCGACCTTGGCTTTAGGGAGCGGATATTACCGTTCGATAGTGCAGCGGCGCATGCCTATGCGGAGACCGCGGCTGAACGCCGCCGCACGGGCCGCCCGATCGACTCAACAGACTGCCAGATCGCCGCCATATGCCGATCCAGGTTCGCCATCATGGTTACGCGCAACGTGCGGGATTTCGAGGACACCGGCGTTACGGTCATCAATCCTTGGACAGCCACATGAATGTCGAGGCGGCCGCTCCGCGAGTACTATAGCAAGCTTCCAGAGTCAGCCTTCCCGGCATATGGGAGCCGACACGAGGGATGTCTGGACTTCGAGGGGGCGAAACGACACGTGGATGAGAACTGCTGGTTGCGTCGCCAAGTGCAACGCGAGATGTAGCGGGTAGAGGTGTCGGTCACCATCCTCCCGGGACATGACCGTGGTCCGCGGTATCGGATGTCACGGCTTGCGGGAGGACGTTGCACGGGAGCGTCGTTGAATGTCCCTGGCCCGCCATGCGCCGCGTTTCCCGTCGCCGTCCGCCATGTTCCGACACCGTCATTCCTCCGCCATCTCCGAGAGCCTGCGCACGGTGCGCCAGTTCCGGAACGTTATCGCTGTCCCGAGGACCCTTTCGAAGTAGGCACTCGTGAACTTGCTGCGGGCGAACCCGTTCGGAACCCGGAGATAGAGTTCGCGGCCCCGGCTCTCGAATTCATCGGGCGGAGACCGGTTCGGGTCGAGAGCCGCGACCCTCTCCGCGGGAATCCGGACGGACATGAAACCGACATGTAGCGTCTGCTCGAGCCGCTCGGCGGCGTGAAAAGGATTCTCGCGCACCACATCGGCCACCTCTCGGGCGGTTCGCAGCATGACCGGAACGGCGATATCGTGTCCGGATTTCACCCCAACCGCCGTTGCGACTCTGCTTGCCCCCACTTGGGCGATCGAAGGCGTCGATTGAAAGACGACGTTCCCGCTCTGGACGTACGTCCGCACCCGACGGCAGCCGGCTGCCTCGAGCACCGCCGTCAACTCCTCCATGCAGAATCGGTTTCGGCCTCCGACATTGATGCCTCGCACGAGTAGAACATGGCTTGTCCGATCCTCCATGCTGTCGCGAACCACAGGATAGCGCCCTTCTGTGAAACGCGGACGGAAAGCCGGGATCGTGGACGCTGCCGTGCCTCGGAATCCGCATCGGCGAGGCCGTTCCGACCGACCGCATTCGGCAGATTGATCGAGCCACTCTTCACGTCTACGCTGAAGTATGACAACCTCCGCAGTCGATCCGCCCGAGCGAACCGTCCCCGACAGGGTGCTCAGGGATCTCTACGTGAAGATGCTCCAGTGCTTCTATGTCGAGGAACGCTCGAAAATCCTCGTCAACCAGGGCAAGGTGGCCTTCTATGCCTCGACCCGTGGACACGAGCAGGTCCAGGTCGGCGTCCCCATCCTGATGCGGCCCGGGCACGACTGGTTCTATACCTACTACCGCGAGAAGAGCGTGGCGGTCACCTTGGGAATGTCGTACAAGGACATCTTCCTGGGACTGCTCAACCGCGATGGAGATCCGAATTCGCAGGGCTTGAACATGGCCGAGCAATGGTCGTCTAGGGATCTGAAGCTCGTTGCACAGAGCGCCTGCACCGGCACCCAGTATCTGGCTGCCGTGGGAGCGGCCCGCGCCCTGCAGTACGACGGCTCCGATGCGATCGTCTATGTCTCTTCCGGCGAAGGGGCCACCAGCGAGGGGGAGTTCTTCGAGTCCCTCAATTGGGCAAACCGCGAGAAGCTGCCCGTCCTGTTCGTCATCCAGAACAACGGATACGCCATCAGTGTTCCCCAGCGGTACCAGACCGCGTCCAACGTTCACCGCATCGCCGAGGGTTTCGGCCTTCGATCCTTCCACCTGGACGGTACGTCGGCCTTCGATGCCACCTACGAACTCGTACCCGGCCTGATCCAGGATCTTCGTGACGGCCGGGGGCCGGCGCTGATCGAGTTCAGTGTTGTTCGACTGGATGCTCATTCCTCATCGGACGACCAGCGCAAGTATCGCGATCAGAACGACATCGATGACGCCGTTCAGCGGGATCCAGTGATGCTCACGGAACGGCGGATCCTCAATGCCGGCATCATGACGGAGAGTGAGATTCGGGACTTGCGTGCGCAGATCAAGGATGAGGTCGACCGCGCCGCCGAAGAGGCCGACGCCCACCCGTATCCCGAGCATTTCGACGTGTTGGAGCATGTGTTCTCGAAAGACCTGCCGGTCACCCGAGAACCTGAGCCGCGGTTCATCCGCCCGAAGGTCTCCATGGTGCAGGCGATCAACAGCGGATTGCGGGAGGAGATGCGCCGGAATCCGAAGATCGTCATGTGGGGCGAGGATATCCAGGATCCCAAGGGCGGCGTCTTCGGGGTTACGAAGGGCCTTACGGAGGAGTTCGGCGAGGAGCGATGCGGAAACTCCGCGCTGGCAGAGGCCTCGATCCTTGGCGTTGCCTGCGGCATGGGGACGGCCGGGTACATGCCGATCGTGGAAATCCAGTTCGCCGACTACATCTGGCCGGCTCTCCTGCAGATGCGCGACGAGATCGCGCCCATGCGCTGGCGCAGCGCCGGCACCTGGAACTGCCCGATGGTCTGTCGGGTGGCGGTGGGTGGCTACATCAAGGGCGGTCCGTGGCACTCCGCCAACATTGAGGGGTTCTTCGCGAGCATCCCCGGCTGGTACGTCGTCTATCCCTGTTGCGCACAGGACGCCAAGGGCCTGATCAAGGCGGCGGCGAGAATGCAGGATCCGGTGCTCTTCCTCGAGCACAAGGGACTGTACCGCGCCATGCCCGCCCGCACGCCGGAACCGGACGAGCACTACCTGATCCCCTTCGGCAAGGCGCGCACGAGGCGCCCCGGGACCGATGCGACCGTCGTGACATGGGGCTACACCGTGCACCTTGCCGAGGCTGTTGCCGACAGCCTCGGCGATGACGGCGTGGCCAGTGTGGAGGTGATCGACCTGCGGACCATCACCCCGTGGGACAGGCAGGCGGTGTTCGAGAGCGTGCGCCGGACGAATCGTGTTGTCGTGGCCCATGAGGACACCCTCACGATGGGCTTCGGGGCCGAAGTGACGGCCGAGATCACCCGCCATTGCTTCGATCATCTCGACGCTCCGGTTCTCCGGGTGGGGGCCCAGGACTGCTTCGTGCCGTCTGCTCCGACGCTCGAACGTGAAGTGCTGCCCTCGGAGCAAACCGTCCGCTCCGCACTCGAGCGGGTCCTGAGGTACTAGTTGCCAGTCGCAGGCACTCGCAGCACGGGCCATCGCCGGGCGGTTTGCGCTGCCGCCGCGTGGTTTGCCTGGACGCTCGCTGGGTGTGGCGGTGCGGTACCGGAGTCGGCGCCGCAGGACCTCGCGCTGCTCCCCACGACCACCGTTGTGTTGCCGGACGGTGTCAGGATCGAGGCTGAACTCGCGATCACTCCCGAGCAGCAGAGCCGCGGGCTGATGTTCCGTTCCCACCTGGCGGCAGACCGCGGCATGCTGTTCGTCGGTGGCAGGGCCGCGCCACGCTCGTTCTGGATGTACCGCTGCCTGATTCCCCTTGACATGATCTGGATGGATGGTGCGCACCGCATCGTGGAGATCGTCCGGTCGGCCCCGCCTTGCACCGAGGCGGTCCCGGCGGATTGCCCGTCCTACGGGGGAAACGTCAACTCCGTCTATGTCCTGGAACTGGCCGCCGGGCAGGCTGATGCCCGAGGCCTGCGGATCGGTGATCGACTCGAGTTCTGACGTAACCGTGCAGAGCGTGCTTCCGCCTATACGCTAGGGGTGTTGTACCCTCGGACAAGCAGTATGTCGAAGAAACGGATCCTCGCAGTCCTGATCGGCCTGGGCTTGGTGTACCTGGTCGGTTCCCGGGTCTACGAAGCGAACCAGACCGCCAGTGCTCCTGCCAAGAAGAAAGCGGGCGGACGGGTCATCAACGTCGACCTGACGGAAGCCCGCACGGGCGAGATCAGCGAGATTCTCACGCTGACCGGATCGCTCAAGCCGAAGGAAGTGGTCGACGTGAACCCCAAGGTCACGGGGCGGATCGAGAGGATTCACTTCCTCGTGGGAGACCGCGTTCGACAGGGCACCTTGATCGCCGAGATCGAAGACGACGAGCTCGAGCAGCAGGTCATGCGCTCGGAAGCATCCCACGCCGTGAGTCAGGCGAACATCACGTCCCGCCGGGCGGAACTCGCCAACGCGAAAGCCGACCTGGAACGCGCGCGACTGCTGTTCGAGGAAGACCTGCTCTCGCCCCAGGAGTACCAGCAGTCGCAGACGTCACTGGAAGTGATGGAGGCGCAGGTTGAACTTGCCCAGGCCCAGGCCCAGCAGTCGCAGGCGGAACTCAACGAATTGCGCATCCGCCTGGCCAGCACCAGGGTGTATGCGCCCATGTCGGGGATCGTGTCGGCCCGCTATGTCGATCCCGGTGCTCTCGTTGCTCCCAACAACCCGATTCTCCAGATCGTCAACCTGTCGACCATGGTGACCCAGGGCAATGTGCCCGAAAGGAGCGTCGGGAAGCTGGCGGTCGGCAATTCCGCCGATGTCATCGTGGATGCGATCCCCGAGCGGGATTTCGAGGGCCGTGTCGCGCGGATCGCTCCCGTGCTGGACGCCGCTACCCGCAGTGCCGTGATCGAGATCGACATCGCCAATCCCAAGACCGTGCTCAAGGCGGAGATGTTCGCCCGCATCTCCCTCGACCTCGGTACCATGCGCGAGGCGACGCTGATCCCTCGCGACGGACTGGTCTACCGCGGCCAGCAGCCCGGCGTCTACATCGTCGAGGGTGATTCCGTCCAGCCCATCTTCCGCGTGATCGAGACCGGCATGTCCCGCGATGACCAGGTCGAGGTGCTGGCCAACCTTGACGCCGGCACGCGCATCGTCGGACGGGGAGCGACCATGCTGCGGGACGGTGATCGCATCAGTACCGGTGCCGGAGGCGGGGGCCCCCCCGGAGGCGGTGCTCCATCCAAGGGAGCGGGCGGTACGACCAAACGAGCGAACAAGAAGGCCGGATAGGACCGATGTCGGTTGAAGGCGCCGGCTGCAGATCCCCTGCAGCGGGTTCCGCTGTGCTAGACGGGGGCCGGGTTCTCGTGATCGGCCAGTGCGGAGGGAAAGCATGAACCTGTCGACGGTTTCGATCCAGCGGCCGGTGGCGGTCCTGATGGTGTGCCTGGTGGCGATTCTGCTGGGCGCCGTGGCGTTCGTGAACATCCCGGTCGACCTGATGCCGGAAATCGTCTACCCGACGATCAGTGTCCGGGCCGAGTACGAGGGCGTCGCGCCCGAGGAGATGGAGACGCTCGTCGTCCGACCGCTCGAGGAGGCGTTCTCTGCGGCTCCGAACGTCGAGAGGATCTCGAGCTCCGTGTACGAGGGCCTCTGCTACGTGCGAGTGGGGTTCGACTACGGGATCGATATCGACGAGGCCGCCAACGAGTTGCGCACACGTCTCGACAGGCGTCGACGGTATCTGCCCGAAGACATGGACCCGCCGAGCATGTACAAGTACGACTCCTCCCAGTACCCCATCCTCTACCTCACCGTTTCCTCCGGCAACATGGGGCCGAAGGAACTGCGGCACTACGTGGAGAAACAGTTGCAGCCCCGGCTCGAGCGCGTTCCCGGTGTGGCCGCGTTCTCTGTCCGTGGCGGTCTGCGCCGGGAGATTCACGTCAACCTCGAACTGAAGAAGCTGCGGGCGCTGGACCTTTCGGTCAGCCAGGTCGTCAACATCCTGCGCCAGGAGAACATGAATCGGCCAGTCGGTCCGGTCGATGAAGGTCGGTTCGAAGTCCTTCTGCGCACGCGCGGCGAGTTCAGGAGCCTCGAGGAGATCCGGAATGTCGTGCTGACCACCCGCAACGGGGTGCCCGTGCATATCCGGGACATCGCAACCGTGGAAGATGGCCACGAGGACACGGACTACATGGTCAGCGTGGACGGACAGCCCGGTGTGCGGATGTACGTCTACAAGCAGGCCGGAGCGAACACGGTCCAGGTTTCCGATGCCCTGTGGCGGGAGGTCGACCGCATCCACGAGGCACTGCCGAACATCCGGATCGAGAAGACGCGGGACAGTGCCGATTTCATCCGGGCGTCGATCGACAACGTGCAGCGGGCCATGCTGCAGGGGGCCGGGCTGGCCGTTCTCGTGCTGCTTTTCTTCCTGCGCAGTCTCTCCAGCACCCTCATCATCGGGATCGCGATTCCGATCTCGGTGATCTCGACATTCGCCCTGATGTTCTTCAACGGCTTCACGCTCAACACGGTTTCGTTCGGCGGCCTCGCACTCGGTGTCGGCATGCTGGTGGACAACGCCATCGTGGTGCTCGAGAACGTGTACCGGCACAGGGAGGCTGGCAAGAGCAACTTCGAGGCTGCGCTCGTCGGCAGCCGCGAGGTCTCCATGTCGATCAGTGCCTCGACACTGACGACGGTGGCGGTCTTCGTGCCGGTCCTGTTCCTTGGCGGCATTGCGGCGCAGACCTTCAAGCAGCTTGCCTATGTTGTCAGCTTTGCGCTGCTGTGTTCCCTGGTGGTTGCGCTCACGGTCGTGCCCGGCCTGTGCGCACACTACGCGCACGGCACACGGCCGGGCGGCAGGCTCGCGCGGCTCAGCCGGGCTGCACACTCCTGGCAGCGCGACCTTGCCGCGGGTTACGGAGGCGCGCTCCAGTGGTCGCTGGGCAACCGGGGAACCGTGGTCGGCGCCGCAACGCTGCTGTTTGGGGGGTCGCTGTTGCTGATCCCGTATCTGGGTGTCGAGCTGCAGCCGCAGGTTGACGAGGGTGAGGTTCGCGTGAACGTCGAACTCGAGCCCGGGACGCGAGTCGAGGTTACCGATGCGGTGATGCAGGAGCTCCGCCGGGTCGCCCGGGAGCAGGTTCCCGAGTCCACCACGATCATGGTGACGTCCGGAGGAAGTTCGCGCAGCAGCGGGTCGGGTGCCCATCTCGGCGAGCTCCGCCTCAACCTCGTCCCGAAGACGGAACGGGAGCGCTCCGCCAGGGATGTGGCCAACGCGCTGCGGGATGCACTCCAGATCCAGCCCGGCCTGCTGGTGAAGACCCGGGTCTCCGGGAGCATGTTCCGGAGCTGGGGCAGCGACGACAACGACGACCGGCTCTCGGTCGAGATTCGCGGCCACAACATGGACACCGCGACCCAGTTGGGGGAGACGATCCGAGAGGCCATGGAGCGTGTCGACGGAATCGCGGAGCCGACGATCAGCCAGCGTCCCGGCATGCCCGAGATGCTGGTCGAGGTGGACCGCATGCGTGCCGCCAACATGGGCCTGAATGTCTCGGATGTCGCGACGACCCTGGAAACAGCGATCGGGGGCACCCGCAGTTCCATGTACCGCAAGGACGGTGACGAGTTCAACATCCTGGTCCGCCTCCGCGAGGAGGACCGGCTGGATGTCAGCAATGTGGGCCGCGTCCCCCTGACCACCCCGCAGGGTCGGACGATACCGGCCGGGAGCGTCATCGAACTGCGCCGCCAGGAAGGCCCGACCTACATCAGCCGTGTCGACCAGGAGCGACGGGTCTTCGTGACCGGGGCGATTGCCGATCGTGATCTGGGAAGTGTCGTCGCGGATCTGCGAGGGGAGATCGCGGCCCTGGCCATGCCCGACGGTTTCTCCGTCGAATTCGGCGGGGAGTACGAGGAGCAGCAGGAGACCTTTCGGAACCTGACCTTCGCGGCGATCCTGGCCCTGGTGCTGGTCTACATGGTGATGGCCGCCCAGTTCGAGTCCCTGCGGGACCCGTTCCTGATCCTCTTCTCCGTGCCGCTGGCCGCCGTCGGCGTTGTGCTGATCCTGCTGCTGACCGAAACCACCTTCAACCAGCAGGCGTTCCTCGGGGTGATCGTGCTGGTTGGCATCGTGGTCAACAACGCGATCGTGCTCGTCGATTACACCAACCTGCTGCGCAGAGACGAGGGACTGGGGCTGCACCGGGCGGTCGTGACGGCCGGCATGCGCAGGATGCGCCCGATTCTGATGACGACGATCACCACCGTGCTGGGTCTTGCCCCGATGGCCCTGGGCCTGGGCGAGGGGTCCGAACTGCAGGCCCCGATGGCGCGGGTCGTCATCGGAGGTCTGGCTGCCTCGACACTGATCACCCTCGTGTTCATCCCCGTCATGTACGTGGCGTTCGAGGAGATGGGGTCTCCGCGACGCTTCCGCCAGCAGGCTCCCGAGGCCCTGGGATCGGCCGCCGGAGACTGATGCTCCTCTCGGATCGGTAACCGATACCCACTTGGCGGACGCCTTACCTTACGGCGAGGTGCTGTTTCTGCGGATGCGGGACCGCCTTGCCAGTCAGAACACTGCTGAAGTGCCGGGGACCATCACATGAGCCTGCCTGAGTTTTCGATCAAACGTCCTGTCACCGTCTTGATGGCGGTCATGGTCTGTCTTCTGCTCGGAGCGATCGCCTTCCTGAATATTCCGGTCGACCTGATGCCCGAGGTGAATTTCACCACGCTGAGCATCACCACCGACTACGAGGGGGTCGGCCCCGAGGAGATCGAGACCCTCATCAGCCGCCCGCTCGAACAGATCGTGTCGGCGGCTCCTGGCGTGGAGCGCGTGACCTCGACATCGAGCGAGGGCCGTTCCGCCGTCCGGGTCGAGTTCGTGTACGGCACCGATATCGATGTGGCGGCCGACGAGGTGCGTTCAAGACTGGACCGCGGCCGCCGGTCGCTGCCAGACGACATCGAGCCTCCCACCATCTTCAAGTTCGACGTCACCCAGTTTCCGATCATGTTCCTGACGGTCGCGACGCCGGACATGGATCCGCGCGAACTGCGGATGTTCGTCGAGAAGAACATCCTGTACCGACTCGAGCGCATCAGGGGTGTCGGCCAGGTCCGGGTGGGGGGTGGCCTGCGCCGCGAGATCCATGTCGATCTCAACCTGGAAAAGCTCCGGGCGCTGAATCTCTCCGTGGCGCAGGTGGTCAACACGATCCGGGCGGAGAATCTCAATCGTCCCGTCGGGCCCGTCAAGGAGGGCCGCTTCGATGTCCTGCTGCGAACGAGCGGCGAATTTGACAGCGTCAACCAGATCCTCAATGTCGCCCTGACGTCCCGCGACGGCGTGCCGGTCTATGTCCGGGACATTGCCGATGTCGAGGACTCCCATCCCGACATCCGTCACTACGTCGGCGTGAACGGCAAGCAGGCGCTGCGCCTCATCATGTTCAAGCAGTCGGGTTCGAACACCGTCACGGTCTCGGACGCCGTCTGGGAGGAAGTGGACGAGATCCACGGTGACTACCCCCACATCCGGATCGAGAAGACAATGGATACGGCGGACTTCATCAACAGTGCGATCCGGAACGTGGAGGCGGCCGCCGGTGTCGGTGCCGTGCTGGCGGTGTTCGTCCTGCTGTTCTTCCTGCGCAGCCTGTCCAGCACCCTCATCATCGGGGTCGCGATCCCGATCTCGGTGGTGTCGACGTTCGCCCTGATGTACTTCAACGGCTTCACGCTCAACATCGTTTCGTTCGGCGGTCTGGCCCTCGGCGTGGGCATGCTCGTCGACAACGCCATCGTGGTTCTCGAGAACATCTATCGCCACCGCGAGGAGGGACTCGACGGCCGTGAGGCGGCGCTGTTGGGGAGCAAGGAGGTCGCCACCGCGATCACCGCCTCGACGCTGACGACGATAGCGGTGTTCGTGCCCGTGCTGTTCATGGGCGGGTATTCGGCGCAGCAGTTCAAGCAGTTGGCCTACGTGGTCAGCTTTTCCCTGCTGTGTTCGCTGGTCGTGGCGCTGACGGTCGTCCCCGCGCTGTGCTCGAGGCGCCACGGGACCTCGGCCCCCTCCACTGGCCTCCTGGGAATCGCAGAACGGGCCATGCGGAGCCTGTCCAATGGCTACGGGGAGACCATTCGCTGGGCGCTCGCCAACCGCAGTGTCGTGACGGCGGTGGCTGTCGCCTCGCTGGCAGGCTCGTGGTGGCTGAGCGGCTATGTCGGTGTCGAACTCGAGCCGCAGGTCGACGAGGGGCAGATCCGGGTCAATCTGGAGTCGGAACCGGGCACGAGGGCGGAAGTGACCAAGGAGATCGTCGACCGCATGGAGCAGATCGTCATGGAGGATGTGCCCGAGGTGGAGTACATCATGACCGAAGCCGGCAGCGACAGCCCGTTCCGCTCCATCGCGACGCATGTCGGGGAACTCCGGATCACCCTCGTGGACCAGTCACAGAGAACCCGGTCCGCCCGCGAAATCACGAATCTGCTACGGCCGAAGCTGATGGCCGTCGCGCCGGGTGTCCAGTTGCGAACGCGAATCTCCAGCGGCAACTTCGGTCGCCGCAGGGGTGGCGGAGACGGGTCCGACGACCGCCTGCAGGTCACGGTTCGCGGCTATTCCCAGACCGTTACGAACCAGTTGGCCCTGCAGGTCCGTGACGCGATGATGGCGGTGGACGGCGTGGCGGAGGCGCAGGTCAGCCGTCGACCGGGTTCTCCCGAGATGGTGGTTCGGGTGGACCGCCTGCGGGCCGCCAGCTTGGGCATGTCCGTGTCCGAGGTGGCCGATACGCTGGAAACCGCCGTCGGGGGGCGCCGGTCCAGTTTCTACCGTGAGGAGGGCGATGAATACGACATCGTCGTCCGGCTGCGCGAGGAGGACCGGCTCGAACTCAGCCAGGTAGGCCGGATTCCGCTCCGGACACCGGCCGGCCAGCTGATCTACGCCGATGACGTGGTCCGCCTGAACCGTCAGGAAGGGCCGGTGGAGATCAACCGGGTCGACCAGGAGCGCATCGTCTACGTATCCGGGACGATCCGGGATCGTGATCTGGGCAGCATCATCGCGGATCTGGAGAGCGAGGTCGCCAGGATCCCGCGCCCGGACGGCTACGAGATCCGCTTCGGTGGCGAGTGGGAGGACCAGCAGCAGTCGTTCCGGGAACTGACCTATGCCGCGATCCTGGCTTTCGTGCTGGTGTACATGGTCATGGCCGCCCAGTTCGAGTCCCTGCGGGATCCGTTCATCATCCTCTTCTCCATCCCCCTTGCCGCGATCGGGGTCGTGACGATGCTGGTGATCACCCAGACGACCTTCAACATGCAGGGCTTCCTCGGTGTGATCGTGCTGGTCGGCATTGTCGTGAACAATGCCATCGTGCTGATCGACTACACGAACCAGTTGCGTCGCGAACATGGACATGGCATCGCCGACGCCGTGATCACGGCCGGGAGCCGTCGACTGCGACCCATCCTGATGACGACCGTCACGACGGTCCTGGGCCTGACGCCGATGGCACTCGGGGTCGGCGAGGGGTCGGAGTTGCAGGTGCCGATGGCCCGTACCGTGATCGGTGGTCTGCTCACCTCGACGATGATCACGCTCGTGTTCATCCCCGTAGTGTACGCCACGCTCGAGGAGATCTCGGAGCGGATCACGAACCGAAGACGAGGCAAGGAGATGCTCGGGAAGCCTCTCCGGCCCGCGGAGGGTGACTGACGGGCGGCTCGGAGGCTTCCGCAGCAACGGGGGCTCCACCGCTCGTTCGCGGATGGCGGTCGGCCGACCCGTGCAGCCGAGCGGTTGCGGTTCCCGCCCGCAACGATGTTGGCGGACGGTGAGACCCGGGTGATTTCTGCCATGGGCCCGTCATTCCACAGCCTACTGGTGTAGAATCAAGAACGGCAGGGCTGTGACAGCCCGCCAACTGCAAAGGAGTACCAGTCATGAGAATCATCCGTTTGGCATCCGTCTCGCTGCTCGGCGTGGCCTTGGTGGCGAGCGCTGCTGCCGCCACATTGATGGGACCGGAGATTCGGGGCAGTTACATCGAGTCCCGCAACGCCGAGATCTACGCTTCGCACTGCTTCGCCAACAGCGAAGTCGGTATCACCGGTGACATGGCCGTGATGGCCTGGGATATCGAGCACGGCAGTTTCCGGGGTGTCCCGCTGTCGGGTGCCCGGGTGGTCGCTGTCGTGAATGCGTCTTCGACCATCGGCAACCCGTTCGGCGACGCCCTTCCCGCCAAGTCGATGCTGATCTTCGACGAGAAGACATCGGTGGTCCAGCGGGGAGCACTGGCGGCTTTCGTCAAGGCCCAGGTGGGCGAGCTGGCGGCGAATGTCGTGCACACGGACGTGGCTCCGATCCGGATCGATTTCCATGGGAACATGCACGATCGCGTGGCGACTCTGCGCGCCGGCGAAATCGTCTCCCTGGAGACGCGCGAGATCCGCGACGCCGATTCGCTCTGCCACTTGGACGACATCTACTACCAGCCGCTCGTCCGGCTGGACCATGCCATGCCCGCCTTCGCGGTCGAGCAGTCCTTCCGCGGCGATGGCCTTGGACACAAGTTGCGCGAGTACAGGCGCTCGAGTGCCTATCTCGGGACCTTCGTCGTCCGGGGCAGCTAGTTCCTGTTCCCGGCAACGCGTCCCCGGACGCCCCTGGATACCTCGCTGCGAAGGGGGCGGGTTTCCGCGATAGGAGGATAGAATGCTACGCAGGTCTGCCGCAGAGGTCTTGGTCGCGGCCCTACTTGTCGCTTCGTCGGCCCTCGTGGCCCAGAAGTACACTGCCCAAACAGGGGCTCCGCTACCAGACGGCGTTCCCGCCGCGACCCGCGATCTGGTGCAGTCCGAGGGCATCTCGGTTCGGGCCGGTGATGAGCTCATAGCCAGTTTCTGGATGCGGAGTGTGCCGTTCGACGGCCAACCCGCCGGTGGCTTCGGCATCCGGTTCGACAACATACCGGAAGGCGCACTTCTGGGGGTCATGGAATTCCCGGAGCAGGGTTCGGACTTCCGTGAGCAGGCCGTTCCGCCCGGCGTGTACACGATCCGCTTCGGCCTCCATCCCGAGGATGGCAACCACATGGGCGTGGCGCCCAGCCGCGACTTCGCCCTGCTCTCTCCCGTGCACAAGGACATCGAGGTCCGGAAGAACTACGATTTCGACGGAATCGTGGAACTCAGTGCCCAGGTGGGCAATCCGCACCCGACCGTCGCCCGGCTGGAGTTGCCGGAAGGCGAGAACGGTCCGAATCTCTGGGAGAACGACTATTCGCACTGGATTCTGGACATCGCCGTGGCGGACACGGTGGTGGGCATCGTGGTGGAGGGGCATTCCGAGGAGTAGCGTCCCAACGCTGTGGCGAACTGGCGTGTGCCGATGCTATACTGACGGTTGTAGGACATCCCACGGGCTGTGGTCCGGTGCGAGCGGGCCCTGTCGTGCTGCAGTGGCCATCTCGCTTGACACGCAGTGGCCCTGTGCCGTATGATGGTCTGAGGAACTGGAGAGAGCGTGCCGGATACGCCTGTTGCCCGAGTGCCAGGCGTGGCAAGCTGGACCCGGGACCATGTAGTGAGAGCATCTCCCAGCGAGGTGCCGGTTGTTGGTCGGAGCCTGTGTGTTCCGAGGGGGTTTCGCCCCGTTTCGGCCTGAAGCCGCAAAGGTTCCTTGACGGAGCCAGTTATGGCGGATGGCGTGGGGCTCAACGCTGTTTGCGGAAGCGGGGGCGTGCGCATGCCTAGGGTGAGCGCAGGCTCAGGGAGCGTTTGTGCGCCCAACCCGGAAGGAAGGAATGACAGGATCGTGCCGACGTTCAGTCAGTTAGTGCGCAAGGGGCGCAAGGCTCCGAAGGACAAGACATCCTCGCCCGCGCTCCAGAAGTGTCCACAGAGGCGAGGCGTCTGCACGCGCGTCTACACGGTGACGCCCAAGAAACCGAACTCCGCGCTGCGCAAGGTGGCCCGCGTTCGTCTGACGAACAGCATCGAAGTCACGACCTACATTCCGGGTGTCGGTCACAATCTCCAGGAGCATTCGATCGTGCTGATTCGTGGTGGCCGGGTCAAGGACCTTCCCGGCGTCCGCTATCACGTGGTGCGAGGGACACTCGACGCATCCGGTGTCGAGGACCGGCGCCAGGCCCGCAGCAAGTACGGGGCCAAGCGCCCGAAGAAGTGATCATTCGGGGGATATGAAGCCATGCCGCGCCGAAGAGACGTTCCGGTTCGCGAACCCGCCCCGGATCCGGTCTACAACTCCACTCTCGTCTCGAAGTTCATCAACTGCATGATGTGGGACGGCAAGAAGTCCGTCGCGGAACGGATCTTCTACGGTGCCATGGACCGGATTCGGGACCGGACCGGCGACGATCCCCTGCCGGTCTTCAAGAAGGCGGTCGAGAACGCCAAGCCGGTGGTTGAGGTGAAGTCCCGGCGCGTCGGCGGCGCGAACTACCAGGTTCCCATCGAGGTCCGCCCGAACCGCCGGCAGTCCCTCGCGCTGCGCTGGCTGATTCGCAACGCCCGGTCCCGCAGCGAGAACCAGATGGCGGACCGTCTTGGCACCGAGCTGCTTGAAGCCGCCCAGGGGCGCGGCACCACGATCAAGAAGAAGGACGATGTGCACCGGATGGCGGAGGCCAACAAGGCCTTTGCGCATTTCCGCTGGTGACGTTTCCCGCCAACGACAGACAAGGTCAATCTCATGTCCCGACCGGTTAGCCTCGAGCGTTATCGCAACATCGGCATTGCCGCGCATATCGATGCCGGCAAGACCACGACCACGGAACGCATCCTGTATTACACGGGACGGCTCCATCGCATGGGCGAGGTGCATGACGGCACCGCGACGATGGACTACATGGAGCAGGAGCAGGAGCGTGGCATCACCATCACCTCCGCGGCGACGACCTGTTTCTGGCGGGATCACCAGATCAACATCATCGACACGCCGGGTCATGTCGACTTCACGGCGGAGGTCGAACGCTCCCTGCGCGTTCTGGACGGCGCCATCGCCCTGTTCGATGCCGTCGCGGGTGTCCAGCCGCAGTCGGAGACTGTCTGGCGCCAGGCCGACAAGTACGGTGTGCCGCGCCTGGCGTTCATCAACAAGATGGACCGTGTCGGAGCCAACTTCGACTATGCCGTCCAGACCATGGTGGGGCGGCTGAAGGCCAACCCGGTCCCCATCCAGCTTCCGATCGGTGCAGAAGACCGGCTCCGGGGCGTGGTGGATCTGGTCGAGATGCAGGCCATTCTCTGGAAGGACGAGACGCTTGGTGCCGAGTACGAGGTGGGTGCGATTCCGGAAGACCTGCTCGACGAAGCACTCGATCGCCGCGAGAAGATGATCGAGAAGGTCGCCGAAGAGGATGAGGAGCTGTTCGGTCTCTACGTCGAAGGCGAGGAGATCGGCGTCGACGAGCTGCGCGCGGCCATCCGGCGGGCGACGGCTGCCATGCGGGTCACGCCCGTGCTGTGTGGATCCGCCTTCAAGTACAAGGGGGTTCAGCGACTTCTGGACGCGGTGGTGGACTACCTGCCCTCGCCGTTGGACGTGCGCCCGGTCCAAGGTACGGATCTTGATGGCGAAGCGGTGCTGACCCGGGAGGCCCGGGACGATGCACCGTTCTCAGCGCTCGTGTTCAAGATTCTGACCGATCCCTATGTCGGCCAGCTTGCTTTCCTGCGGGTCTATTCGGGGACCTTCCGGGCCGGCTCGGCGGTCTTCAACGTTTCCAAGCAGCGCAAGGAGCGCATCGGACGTCTGCTGCGGATGCACGCCGACAAGCGGGAGGACGTCAAGGAGATGCGAGCCGGTGACATCCTCGCCGTGGTGGGCCTCAAGACGGTCCAGACCGGCGACACGATCTGCGATCCCGATCATCCCGTGATCCTGGAGCAGATCGAATTCCCGAATCCCGTCCTCTCGCTCGCCGTCGAGCCCAAGACCAAGGCCGACCAGCAGAAGATCGGGATGGCCCTCACCAAGCTGTCCCAGGAGGACCCGACATTCCGTGTCGAGTCCAACCCGGACACCGGACAGACGATTCTCTCCGGCATGGGCGAGCTCCATCTGGAAATCCTGGTCGACCGTCTCCTGCGGGAATTCCAGGTTGCCGCGGACATCGGGCGGCCCCAGGTCGCGTACCGCGAGACGATCAGGGCTGCGCGGGATGGCGAGGGGCGCTTCGTCCGGCAGACGGGCGGACGGGGTCAGTACGGCCACTGCAAGATCCGCGTCGAGCCGCTCGAAGGCGATGAAGTCGAGTTCTGCGACGAGATCTTCGGCGGGGCGATCCCCAGGGAGTTCGTCGGAGCCGTCGAGAAGGGGGTCCGCGAGGCCTTGGCCAACGGCGTTCTGGCTGGCTACGAGACGGTTGGCGTGCGCGTGACGGTCTACGACGGCAGTTACCACGAGGTCGACAGCTCGGAGGTCGCCTTCAAGGTGGCCGGCTCGCTCGCCTGGAAGGATGCGGTTTCGCGGGCGAAACCCGTGCTCCTCGAGCCGGTGATGTCGATCGAGGTGGTGGTGCCCGAGGAGTACATGGGAGATGTGCTGGCGGACGTCAGCACCAGGCGCGGACGGATCGATGGAATGAACCTGAGAGGGTCCACCCAGGTGATCACCGGTTTCGTGCCGCTCGCGGAGATGTTCGGTTATGCCACGGACCTGCGGTCCCGGACCCAGGGGCGGGGCAGTTACACCATGCACCTGCACGGGTACGAGCAGGCTCCGGCGGCCGTGCAGGAGGAAATCGTGAGCCGCATGCGCGGCAAGGCGGTCCGTTGAGGCTGCCGGGGAAGGCAACGCAAGGGACGGATACAGATGGCGAAGGAAAAGTTTGACCGGACGAAGCCGCACGTGAACGTGGGGACGATCGGGCACATTGATCACGGGAAGACGACGCTGACGGCGGCGATCACGCGGGTGTTGTCGAAGCACGATCCGAGCAATCAGGTGCGGTCGTTCGATTCGATCGACAATGCGCCGGAGGAGCGCGAACGCGGGATCACGATCGCGACGGCGCACGTGGAGTACCAGACGGAGAACCGGCACTATGCGCACGTGGACTGTCCGGGGCACGCGGATTACATCAAGAACATGATCACGGGAGCGGCGCAGATGGACGGGGCGATCCTGGTGGTGGCGGCGACGGACGGGCCGATGCCGCAGACGCGGGAGCACATCCTGCTGGCGCGGCAGGTGGGGGTGCCGTACATCGTGGTGGCGCTGAACAAGGTGGACATGGTGGATGACGAGGAGTTGCTGGAGTTGGTGGAGTTGGAGGTGCGGGAGTTGTTGACGGAGTATGATTTTCCGGGGGACGACGTGCCGGTGGTGCGGGTGTCGGCGCTGAAGGCGCTGGACGGTGAGGCGGGAGCGGAGCCGGGGATTGACGAGTTGATGGCGGCGGTGGACGAGTACATACCGACGCCGGAGCGGGACGTGGACAAGCCGTTCCTGATGCCGATCGAGGACATTTTCTCGATCTCGGGGCGGGGGACGGTGGTGACGGGGCGAGTGGAGCGAGGGGTGGTGACGGTGGGATCGGAGATGGAGTTTCTGGGGATTCGGGAGACGCACCGGAAGGTGATCACGGGAGTGGAGATGTTCAAGAAGCTGCTGGACCAGGGGCAGGCTGGGGACAATGTGGGGCTGCTGGTGCGGGGGTTGGACAAGGACGCGGTGGAGCGGGGGCAGGTGGTGGCGAAGCCGGGGAGCATCACGCCGCACACGAAGTTCCGGGGGCAGGTGTACGTGCTGAAGAAGGAGGAGGGGGGGCGGCACACGCCGTTTTTCGACGGGTATCGGCCGCAGTTCTATTTCCGGACGACGGACGTGACGGGGGTGGCACATCTGCCGGAGGGGACGGAGATGGTGATGCCCGGGGACAACGTGGAGTTGGCCGTGGAGTTGATCGTGCCGATCGCGATGGAGCAGGGGCTGCGGTTCGCGATCCGCGAGGGTGGCCGCACCATCGGTGCCGGCACCGTCGCCTCGATCGTGGAGTGACGGGGATCCTCGCGCGGAAATCGGAAGGACACCGACAGCGATGCCGAAAGAGAGAATCCGAATTCGCCTGAAGGCGTACGATTACCGCGTCCTGGACCAGTCGACGGGTGACATCGTCAAGACCGCACAGCGAACCGGTGCGCTCGTCGCGGGCCCGATTCCGTTGCCGACCGTGAAGAACAAGTACACCGTGTTGCGCTCCGTCCACACGGACAAGCGATCGAGGGAGCAGTTCGAGGTTCGCACCCACAAGCGCCTGCTGGACATCCTCGAGCCCACCCAGGATACCGTCGACGCGCTGATGCGCCTGGATCTGCCCGCCGGCGTGGATGTCGAGATCAAGGCCTTCGGAGCGTGACCGTTGCGGGCACGAGAGTTGAGAATTCGCAGGAGAGCATGACGCCATGGCCCCCGGGATCCTAGGAAGAAAGATCGGCATGACACAGTTCTTCGACGAGCAGGGACGTGTCGTTCCGGTGACCGTGCTGCAGGCAGGCCCCTGCGTCGTGGTCCAGCGCAGGAGCATCGAAACCGATGGCTACGAAGCCATACAGGTCGGCCTGGTGGATCTCCGGCGGGACAAGCAGAAACACATGACGAAGCCCGCTCGCGGGCACTTCGCCAAGGCGGGTGTGGACCCCATGCGATTCGTCCGGGAGTTCCGCATCGAAGACGGCGGGGAGGAGCTGCGCCCCGGGGACCGGATCCTTGCGGACGCATTCCGGCCGCGCGAGCGTGTGGACGTGACCGGAGTGAGCAAGGGCAAGGGATTCCAAGGCGTTGTCAAGCGTCACAATTTTCGCGGTGGCGGCGCCTCGCACGGCTCGATGTTCCATCGTGCACCGGGTTCGATCGGCCAGAGCGCCTATCCGTCGCGGGTGTTCAAGGGCGTGCGTCTGCCCGGCCGCATGGGCGGTGACCGGATCACCGTCCGGGGTCTCGAGATCGTGGAGGTCCGGCAGGACGAGGACGTGATTCTCGTACGCGGCGCCGTGCCCGGTGCGCGCGGCGCGTACGTGGCGATCCGGAGGGCGAGGTAGGTCATGCCGACGGTGGACGTAGTCGATCTCCAGAACCAGAAGGTGGACGAGCTCGAACTCGCCGAGAGCGTGTTCGGTGCCGCCGTGAACGAAGGTCTGGTGCACCAGACCGTGCTGGCCTATCTGGCGAACCGGCGGGCGGGAAGCGCCAAGACCAAGGGCCGCGGTGAGGTGGCCGGATCCGGCCGCAAGCTCTGGCGCCAGAAAGGCACCGGCCGCGCCCGTGTGGGCTCCCGTCGTTCACCGCTGTGGCGGGGCGGGGGTACCGTGCACGGACCACAGCCGAGAAACTACGCGCAGAAGCTGCCGCGCAAGATGGTGCTGGCCGCGCTGCGATCCGTCCTCTCCGCACGGTTGGGCGAGAGCCGGATCACCATCGTGCGGGACTTCGACCTGCCGAGCCACAAGACCAGGGAGTTTCGTGGCGTGCTCGAATCCCTGGGCACCGGTGGCCGCGTGCTGGTGGTCCACAACGAATCCAACACGAATCTGGAACGGTCCAGCCGGAACCTGCCGAACGTATCGCTCATGTCGAGTGCAGACCTGCATCCGTACGTGCTGCTGCGGCACGAACGCATCCTGATGTCGGTCGAGGCGGCCCGCAAGTGCTCGGAGGTGCTCGCATGAGCCCGTATGAAGTCATTCTGGGTCCGGTGGTCACGGAGAAGGCCGAGTTCGGGCGCATGCAGGAGCAGGTGCTCTGTTTCCGGGTCCACACCAAGGCGACCAAGACGGACGTCAAGAATGCGGTCCATGCCATCTTCCAGGTGGATGTGGACAGTGTCCGCACGGCCCGCTGCACGGGCAAGATGCGGCGCCAGGGCCGATATCGCGGCCGCCGTCCGGACTGGAAGAAGGCCTACGTCAAGCTCAAGGCGGGGCAGAAGCCCGTGGAATACACGCAGGTCTAGCAGGAAAGGGTCCAGGGACAGAACCAATGCCGATCAAGACCTACCGGCCGACCACGCCAACGCGACGCTTCCAGACCGTCACGACGCGGGACGAGCTGACCCGTGACCGGCCCGAGAAGTCGCTGGCGAGTGGCCAGCAGCGCCATGGCGGCCGCAACAACAAGGGCCGTGTATGCATCCGTTTTCGCGGTGGTGGCACGAAACGCAAGTACCGCGCGATCGATTTCAAGCGGCAGAAGCATGACATTCCTGCCAAGGTCGCCTCGGTCGAGTACGACCCCAACCGCTCGGCGAACATCGCCCTGCTGCACTACGCCGACGGCGAGAAGCGCTACATCCTCCAGCCTGTCGGCCTGCAGGTCGGCATGGAGGTGGTCTCCGGCGAGGATGCGGACATCCTGGTCGGCAACGCGCTGCCGCTGCGGCGCATTCCCCCCGGCACGCTGGTTCACAACGTTGAACTGCGCCCCGGCAAGGGCGGGCAGATGGCACGCGCAGCCGGCGCGGAAACCCGGCTCATTTCCCGCGAGGGCGGTTACGCACTGCTGCGGCTCCCTTCCGGTGAAGTGCGCCGCGTCCTGGAGGACTGCATGGCGACGGTCGGCCGGGTCGGCAACGTCGACCACGGCAACGTCTCGCTGGGCAAGGCCGGCCGCAAGCGCTGGCTGGGAAAACGGCCGCACAACCGCGGGGTCACCATGAACCCGGTTGACCACCCGCACGGTGGCGGCGAGGGCCGGACATCGGGCGGACGACACCCGGTGACGCCCTGGGGTGTGCCGACAAGGGGCTACAAGACGCGACGGAATCCACGTTCGGACCGCTACATCGTGTCGCGCCGCGGACGGAAGAAGAGAGGTTAGGGGACAGCGAAATGGGTCGTTCTCTCAAAAAGGGTCCGTTCTACGACGAGCACTTGCACCGCAAGGTGGAAGCCATGAACGAGTCCGGTCAGAAAAGGGTGATCAAGACGTGGTCGCGCCGTTCGACGGTGCTGCCGGAATGGGTCAGCCACACCATCGCCGTGCACAACGGGCGCAAGTTCATTCCGGTGTTCATCACCGAGAACATGGTTGGTCACAAGCTCGGTGAGTTCGCCATGACCCGCACGTTCCGCGGGCACGCCGGCAGCGCGAAGTCGGGGCGGGGGGCGTAGGGCCGTGCAAGCCGTAGCGAAGTGGAACTACGTGCGGGTGTCACCGCAGAAGGCGCGCCTTGTCGCGGACCTCGTGCGCGGTCTGCCGGCGGAAGAGGCGCTGGAAGTGCTGGATCTCACGAACAAGCGCGTTGCGGGGCAGATCCGCAAGGTGCTGCAGTCGGCGGTGGCGAACGCCGATGACCAGGGAGTGGATGTTGATGAGTTGGTCGTGAGTGCCATCGTTGTCAATGAGGGACCACGCCTGCGGCGCATGCGGGCGTCCGCCCGTGGTCGGCCGGCGCCCTACATGCATCGGCTCGCCCACATCGTGGTCACGGTCTCGGACGGCGATGACGCAGAGGACGGCGAGGAGGAGCTCACCGGGGCGTAGCCGCCGGGACGGGCACACAAAGGACACGGTATGGGTCAAAAGGTACATCCCTACGGCTTCCGTCTGGGTTACACGAAGGTCTGGCGCTCCCGCTGGTACGCGCGGAAGGGCTATGCGGATCTGATGAACGAGGATCTGGACCTGAAGCAGGATCTGCGCAAGCGGCTCAAGGCCGCCGGCATCAGTTCCATCGAGCTCGACCGTCCGGGCAACAAGCTGCGTATCGCGATCCGCACGGCGAGACCGGGCATCATCATCGGCAAGCGGGGTGCCGAGATCGAGAAACTCAAGGCCGAGCTGCAGGAGAGGACGAAGCGGGAGATTCACATTGATATCCAGGAGGTGCACCGGCCGGAACTCGACGCACAGCTGGTCTCGGAGTCGGTGGCGATGCAGATCGAGAAACGCGTCAGTTTCCGCCGCGCGATGCGCAAGGCCGTGGAATTCGCCCAGCGTTTCGGCTGCAAGGGCATCAAGGTCTGGGTGGCCGGCCGTCTGAACGGCAAGATGATCGCCCGCAGCGAGTGGCACCTGCACGGGCGTCTGCCTCTGCAGACCCTCCGGGCCGACATCGATTACGGGTTTAGCGAAGCCCACACCACGTATGGCGTACTTGGCGTGAAGTGCTGGATCTACAAGGGCGAGATCATTGATCCGCGAGGATCGGCAATTCGTCGTACCGGTCGGGAGGAGCCCGAACCCGCCCGCCGGCGGGAAGCCCGTTCGCAGGCCGAACGGGAACGCGAGCGGTTGCGGCACCCATCTCCGGATGCGCCACCGGAGTCGACGCCGGACGAAACGGCGACTCCTTCCACTGCGGCTCCCCCGACTGCCGCGACTCCCCCGGCTGCCGCGCCTTCGACCGCCGCTGATCCCGCGTTCCGTCCGCCCATGGCCAGCGCGAGCGCGGACGCGGATCCCGCCAAGGACACCGAGCCGAGCGACACGGAACGGAGCGAGGAGGAATAGCTGCATGTTGATGCCAAGAAAGACCCGGTACCGCAAGGTCCAGCGTGGCAAGCGCCGCGGCAAGGCCTGGCGTGGCTCCGGTCTCGATTTCGGCGATTTCGGCATGAAGTCGCTGGAGGCTGCGTGGATCACGGACCGTCAGATCGAGGCCGCCCGCATCGCGATCAGCCGGTCCGTCAAGCGCGGTGGCAAGCTCTGGATCCGCATCTTTCCGGACAAGCCGATCAGCAAGAAGCCCGCTGAGACCCGCATGGGAAAGGGCAAGGGCGCTCCCGAGCAGTGGGTGGCTGTCGTCAAGCCGGGACGCATGCTGTTCGAGGTCGAGGGGGTGGAAGAGGCAACCGCGCGCCGTGCGATGGAACTGGCTGCGCAGAAGCTGCCCATTCCGGTGAAGTTCGTCAGCCGGTTTGAGGGAGGTCTGCTGTGAAGGCGACGGAGTATCGGGAGATGACGCTGGCCGAACTGGGGCGCAAGGAGACGGAGGCGCGTGAGACGATGTTCAAGCTGCGCTTTCAGATCTCGATGGGCCAGGCAGAGGGCATTCGGAAGTATCGGGCGACACGCAGGGACCTGGCCCGGATCCTGACCGTTGTCGGCGAGAAGCGGCGTGACGACCGCTTGGAGGGAGGCATCGATGGCTGAACAGGCTCACAAGAACCGCAAGGTCGGCATCGTGGTCTCGACCAAGCCGGAAAAGACCGTCGTCGTCGAGGTCAGCCGCCGGGTGCAGCACCCCCTCTACCGCCGGTACATCACCCGCAAGAAGAAATTCATGGCCCACGACGAGGACGGCATTGCGAAACGGGGTGACCGCGTGCGCATCGTCGAGTGCCGACCGCTCTCCAAGCGCAAGTGCTGGCGTTTGGAGGAAGTCGTGCTGCAGTCGACACAGGTGGACATCAAGGTCCGCCGCCGCAAGGAATCGGGGGACTGACGCCATGATCGGAATGCAGACCCGGCTCGCGGTGGCCGACAACTCCGGCGCCCGGCGACTCATGTGCATCCTGCCACGTGGCGGGTCCACCGGGGCCAAGGCGGGCCTCGGTGACATCGTGATGGCGTCCGTCAAGGAAGCCACACCCGAGTCGAACGTCAAGAAGGGAGCGGTCGTGCGGGCATTGATCGTGCGAATGCGCAAGGAAACCCGCCGCAAGGACGGCAGCTATATCCGTTTCGACGAGAACGCCGCCGTCCTCGTGAACGATGCGGGCGAGCCTGTGGGCACGCGGGTGTTCGGGCCGGTCGCCCGGGAACTTCGCGACAAGCGGTTCATGAAGATTGTCTCGCTCGCCCCGGAGGTGCTGTGATGCCAGCCATGCGAAAGCGGCGCAAACCGTCGGGGATGCGCAAGACGAGGATCAAGAAGGAAGACACCGTGCAGGTCATCGCGGGTCGCAGCAAGGGTTTGCGGGGCCGTGTCCTGGAAGTGGACCGCAAGCGCGGCCGGCTGCTGGTGGAAGGGGCCAACATGGTCAAGAAGCATGTCCGCCCGAACCCCCAGAAGCAGATCACCGGCGGTATCGCCGAAAGGGAGTCCATGTTGGACCTCTCGAACGTGAAGCGGGTGAGTGAGTGATGGCCCCCTTGCGACTGAAAGAGAAGTACCAGGCCGACGTCGCTCCGGCGCTGTTGCGTGAATTCGGGTATTCCTCCCCGATGGCGGTCCCGCGGCTGGTGGCGGTCAAGCTCAACATCGGTATCGGCAAACTGTCCCAGGGCCAGAAGCAGGCGTCTTCCGCCAAGGACCCGGCGGGCAAGAAGGCATCGGCCCGCAAGGCCAGCGTGAATCAGCGCGTCGTGGAGAGCACGGTCGAGGAACTTGCCGCGATTGCCGGCCAGAAACCCGTCGTCACGCGAGCGCGGCGCCCGATCGCGGGTTTCAACCTGCGGGCCGGAATGCCGGTCGGCTGCATGGTGACCCTGCGGGGTACGCGTATGTGGGAGTTTCTCGACCGACTGATTTCCGTTTCGCTGCCGCGCGTTCGCGATTTTCAGGGTGTCGCCCCGAAGCTGGACGGCCGGGGCAACTATACGTTGGGCATCCAGGAGCACACGATCTTTCCGGAGATCGACTACACCAAGGTCGAGGTGATCAAGGGTATGAACGTGACGATGATGACGACCGCGCGCACGGACCGAGAGGGCTACGAGCTGCTCAGGCTTCTGGGCATGCCATTCCGTGCCGCATAGGTGCGGGGAAGGAACGAGTGAGGATTGATGGCGACGAAGGCGAAGATAGCGCGCGAGCACAAGAAGCTCCCGTATCCGGGGCGATACCGCAACCGCTGCCGACGCTGCGGGCGGCCACGTGGCTACATGCGGAAGTTCGATCTGTGCCGCATCTGTTTCCGGAATCTGGCGCTGACCGGCGAATTGCCGGGCGTCGTGAAGAGCAGTTGGTAGGGGGGGGGGGGGAGAAATGCACAGTGATCCGATCTCCGACATGCTGACACGCATTCGCAACGGCATGGCGGCGCGACATAACAAGGTGGACATTCCCGGATCGAAGGTGAAGGTGGAACTGGCGCGGATTCTGAAGGAAGAAGGCTACGTCAGCAACTACCGGGTGGCCAACGACGACAACAAGCAGTTGCTCAAGGTCTACCTCAAGTACCGGAGTGACCGCAAGCCGGTGATCACCCGCATGACCCGCGTGTCCAAGCCCAGCCGGCGGGTCTATGTCAATGCCCGCAACGTGCCGCAAGTGATCGGAGGCATGGGTGTCTGTGTGCTGACGACCTCCCAGGGGGTCATGACCGGCAAGCAGGCACGCGAGAAGGGCGTCGGTGGCGAGGTGCTCTGCACCGTGTACTGATCCCGACTTGCGCAACGGAAGGGAAGACGATGTCGAGAATTGGAAAGATGCCGGTTGCGGTACCGTCCGGGACCACCGTGGAAGTATCGCCGGACGCGATTTGTGTACGCGGGCCGAAGGGCGAATTGAGCGTTCCGGTGCCCGAGGGGATCGTGGCGGAACGTGAGGGGGCGGAGTTGCGCATCCGTTGCGCGCCCGGGGCTTCCACGGCGCTGCAGGGCCTTACCCGGTCCCTCGCCCACAACTGCGTGACAGGCGTGAACGAGGGATTCAGCAAGCGGCTCGAGATCGTCGGCGTCGGCTATCGGGCGCAGAAGGTCGGCAACGTGCTGATCCTCCAGCTCGGCTACTCCCATCCGGTGGAGGTGCTCCTTCCGGACGGCGTCGATGCCGTGGTCGAAGGCAACACCAAGATCGTGGTGTCGGGGATCGACAAGCAGAAGGTCGGGCAGACGGCCGCGCTCATCCGCGGACTGCGGAAGCCGGACCCGTACAAGCAGAAGGGCGTTCGCTACGAGGGTGAACGGCTGCGGAGCAAGGAAGGCAAGAGTGCCGGCTAGCTACCGGCGGACACGGAGCGAATTCACGATGGTTTCACCGACCAACAGGAACGAACGACGGCGCCATGTGCATGTCCGCGTGCGCAGGAAGCTGCGAGGCACGGCCAGCCGGCCGCGTCTCGCGGTGTTCCGCTCGCTGAAGCACATCTACGCCCAGGTCATCGACGACGATGCCGGCCGCACACTGGCTGCCGCTTCGAGCTTGGGCGACGGCTTCGACGGCTATGGCGGGAATGTCGCTGCGGCCTCGAAGGTGGGCGAGACCGTCGCCGAACGGGCTCGCTCGGCGGGCGTGGAGAGTGTCGTCTTCGACCGTGGCGGGCATACTTTTCGGGGTCGGGTCCGGGCGCTCGCCGAAGCGGTGCAACGGAGCGGATTGCTGCCACCCTCGCGTGAGCGTGCATCCCGCGGGCAGGAAGGATAGGGACGCATGGCAGGTAGCCAGAGCATTGAACAGACGGAACTGCAACTCACGGATCAGGTGGTTGCGATCAACCGCGTGACCAAGGTTGTCAAGGGTGGCAAGAACCTGAGCTTCTCGGCACTGGTCGTGGTCGGTGACCCGGACAAGCATGTCGTGGGATTTGCCAAGGGCAAGGCGAAGGAGGTGCCTTCGGCGATTCGAAAGGCCATCGAGAAAGCCAAGAAGAACCTGATCCAGGTGCACGTCAAGGGACCGACGATCCCGCACGAGGTCCTTGGTGTGTTCGGTGCGGGTCGCGTGCTCCTCAAGCCGGCGCGCGAGGGCAAGGGTATGATTGCAGGGGGTGCCGTACGCTTCGTTGTCGAGGCGGCGGGCATTCAGAACGTGCTGACGAAGTCGATCGGCACGAAGAACCCTCACAACGTGATCAAGGCCACATTCGAAGCCCTCAAGCAGTTGCGTCATTATGAAGAGGTCGCGCGCATCCGGGGCAAGGATCCGCAGGAACTCAAGGGTGGTGCATGATGGGTGCGACGGTGAAGATCCGGCTCAAGCGGAGTACCATCGGTGCTCCATCGAAGCTCAAGAAGGTGGTGCGGGGTCTCGGCCTGCGTCGTATCGGTCAGGTGGTGGAGCGACCGGAGGGACCGTCAACCCGGGGCATGGTCGCCAAGGTGCCGCACTTGGTGGAGGTCGTCGACTAGGCGGACATTGCGATGAATCTCAGCGAACTGCATGCCCCGGCGGGCTCCCGTCGGCGGCGCAAGCGACGCGGCCGCGGCCCGGGATCGGGTCTGGGCGTGACGGCCGGTCGAGGCGAGAAGGGACAGAAGTCCCGTTCGGGCTATAGCGGGAAGTGTGGTTTCGAGGGTGGCCAGATGCCGCTCATCCGCCGGGTTCCCAAGCGCGGTTTCCATAATCGGGGCCGCACGGAGTATGCGGTGCTGAACGTGGCCCGTCTCGAGGAGTTGCCGGGTGACCAGTTCACGCCGGAGGGCCTGCTGGCGCGGGGGGCCGTCAGCACCCTCAGGAACGGTCTGAAGATCCTGGGCAATGGCGAGATCACGCGGCCCGTGACCGTGACCGCACACAAGTTCTCGGCCACCGCCAGGGAGAAGATCGAACGGGCGGGTGGCAAGGCACTGTCGGCCGCTGGTTCGGTGGACGCATCGTCATGAAATGGCTGGAAGCATGCGCCAATGCGGTGCGGGTGCCGGATCTGCGCAAGCGGCTCCTGTTCACCCTGGGCCTGCTCGCCGTGTACCGGATCGGGGGCCACATTCCGACACCGGGCGTGAATACCGAGGAACTGCAGCGCATCTTCGAGGCCGCGCGCGGGACGACGTTGGGATTTCTGGATCTCTTTTCGGGAGGCCAGTTGAGCCAGCTGACGATCTTCGCGCTGGGCATCATGCCGTATATCACGGCCTCGATCATCCTGCAGCTGCTCACGGTGGCAGTCCCCACGCTGGAGAGGCTGCAGAAGGAAGGGGAACTGGGGCGGCGCAAGATCACCCAGTGGACGCGCTATCTCACGATCGGCATCAGTATCGTGCAATCCTTCGCGTTCGCACAGCTGGTCGTGCAGCAGGGCCTGGCCTACCAGCCCGGCTGGGGCTTCCGACTGATGATGATCCTGACCCTGACGACCGGAACGGCGTTCATCATGTGGCTCGGCGAACAGATCACCGAGCGCGGGATCGGCAACGGCATGTCGCTGATCATCTTTGCCGGCATCGTGGTCGGTCTGCCCGGGGCGATCCAGAACGTCTACGAGAACGTCTTCGTCACGGCCCAGTGGAACGTGATCGTGGCCGTGGTGATCGTTGTCGCGATGATTGCCGTGGTGGGCTTCATCGTGTTCGTCGAGCGCGGGGAGCGTCGGATTCCCGTCCAGTACGCGCGGCGGATCGTGGGCCGGCGGATGATGGGAGGGCAGTCCACCCATCTGCCGCTCAAGGTGAACGCCGGCGGCGTCATCCCGGTCATCTTCGCCTCGTCCCTGCTGTCGCTGCCCCAGACGCTCACCCTGATGTTCGCCGACAGCCCGCTGCTGTCACGGATTCTGCAGAACGTGAGTCCGGGGGAGCCGCTGTACGAACTGATCTATGTGGTGGGGATCGTCTTCTTCTGTTTCTTCTATGTGTCGATCATCTTCAATCCCAACGAAGTGGCCGACAACATGCGCAAGTACGGCGGGTTCATCCCCGGTATCCGCTCGGGCAAGCCGAGCGCCGAGCATATCAACGACATCCTGACGAAGCTGACCCTCGTTGGCGGCCTCTATCTGGCAACGATCTCGTTGATCCCGGATCTGATGCTGCATGGTGCGAAGATCCACCATCTTCCGCTGATCGGCGACTGGGCTGACGCCAACATGCCGCGCTGGCTGCTGGACGGGCTGAACGTCCGGTTCTACTTCGGTGGCACATCGCTGTTGATTGTCGTCGGCGTCGCGATGGACTTCGTCAATCAGATCGAGTCGCAGCTCCTGATGCGCCATTACGAAGGTTTCACGCCACGCTCGGGCCGGATTCGGGGGCGCCATTCGTTCGCGTAGCGACGACAACCGCCCGTCGGGGCGGCTTGTCGGGGTACTGCCATGATTGTTCGCAAAAGTCCCATGGAGATCGAGAAGATGCAAGCCAGCGGCCGCTTGGTGGCGCGAATTCTCGCCGCGTTGCGGGATACGGTGGTGCCCGGGACAACGACCATGGATCTGGAGCGGATGGCGCAGGCAATGATCCGGGACGCCGGCGCCAAGGCGGCGTTCAAGGGGTACCTCGTACCGCAGGTACGGCGACGCTTCCCGTCCGCGCTGTGCACGTCCGTGAACGACGAGGTCATTCACGGCATCCCGTCCCGGCGGCGCATCCTGCGCGAAGGTGACATCGTGAAGGTGGATTGTGGCGTGCTGCTGGACGGATACTATGGGGATTCGGCCACCACCATTCCGGTCGGTCGCATTACGCCGGAGACCGAGCGACTGTTGCGGGTGACGCAGGAGTCCCTGGCTTGTGCAGTGGAGCAGATGGTGGACGGTCACAGGCTCTTCGACATCTGTGGCGCGGTGCAACGCCATGTCGAAGGGAGCGGATTCTCGATCGTGCGCGATTTCGCGGGCCACGGGATCGGCAGGAAACTCCACGAGGATCCGGAAGTGCCGAACTACATCGAGCGGAAAATGCGCAATATCCGCCTGCGGGTCGGCATGGTTCTGGCGATCGAGCCGATGGTTGTGGCGGGTGCACCGGAGACCAAGACGCTACGGGACCGCTTCACGGTGGTCACCGAGGACGGTTCGAACGCGGCGCATTTCGAGCACTGCGTGGCCGTGACGCGCGACGGACCGCGGCTGCTGACGGTGGTATGACAGATGGACGGCGCACAGGCATGGACCGTGGCGGAAACAGTGGTGACGGGACGGAGGAGACAACAGGGACCGTTGTCGAGGAACGGCCGAATCTGCTCTTTCGGGTTCGTCTCGAGAGCGGGCATGTGGTCGGGGCAGCGGCGACGGGACGGCATGCGCTCGATTTTCTCCGGCTGCGGCCCGGAGACCGGGTGCGGGTGCGGGTTTCGGACAGGGATGCGACAAGGGCGCGAATTCTAGGACGGGCGGAATCATGAAGGTACGGGCATCGGTGAAAAGGCTCTGCAGCCACTGCAAGATCATTCGACGGCACGGTGTGGTGCGGGTCATCTGCATCAACCCCAAGCACAAGCAGCGCCAGGGCTAGGGCGCGAGGAGAGACGAGATGGCACGATTCGAAGGGGTCGACATTCCCGACAACAAGCGGGCGGAAATCTCGCTGACGTACCTGTACGGCATCGGGAAGACCCGTTCCCGCTCCCTGCTGTACCGGGCCGGCATCGACTTCGGCAAGCGGATGGGTGAACTGGACGATATCGAGATCACGGCCTTGCGCAAGCTGCTCGAGGACGAGCGGGCGGTGGAGGGGGATCTCCGCAAGGAAGTCGCCCTCAACGTGCGCCGATTGATGGAGATCGGCTGCTACCGGGGTCTGCGGCACCGGCGGGGCTTGCCGGTCAGGGGCCAGCGTACACACACCAACGCCCGGGGCCGCAAGGGAGCGCGGCGCGGGCAGATAGCGAACAAGAAGAAGGCGGCCAAGTAGGGGCTGCGGGAGAGTATTGATGGCGAAGCCGAAGGGCAAAGACAAGAAACGCTTCAAGAGTCGGCAGAAGAAGAACGTGCCGATCGGGGTTGTTCACGTCAAGGCGACATTCAACAACACCATCGTCACGTTCACCGATCTGGAAGGTCGCACGGTCTCGTGGTCCAGTGCTGGCTCGCTGGGCTTCCGCGGTTCCCAGAAAGGGACGCCGTTCGCGGCCCAGCAGGCGTGCCTGACGGCGGCCAACGCGGCCAAGGAGCACGGGGTGCAGCGGGTTACGGTGCGTGTGAAGGGGCCGGGAAGTGGTCGGGAATCGGCCATCCGGGCGCTCGCCGCCGCCGGCATCCAGGTCACTCACATCAAGGATGTCACTCCGATTCCGCACAACGGCTGCCGGCCGCCCAAGAAACGACGGGTCTGAAGGACAGGGAGGACCGCATGGCAAGAAACCGAGGACCGGTGGTGCGCCGTTCGCGCCGTCTGGGCATGGCCCTGGATCCGAAGTCGGAGCGTCTGCTCGACAAGCGCCCGTATGCACCTGGCCAGCACGGCAAGACGCAGCGACCGAAGAAGATGCTGGGGTACGCCCTGCAGGTGCAGGAGAAGCAGCGTGCCCGGTTCATGTATGATGTATTGGAGCGCCAGTTCCGCAACTATTACAAGCGTGCGGCACGGATGCCGGGCGTGGTGGGCGACAACCTGCTCAGCCTGCTGGAACGGCGCTTGGATAATGTCGTGTTCCGCTTGGGGTTCGCCGTGTCCCGGCGGCAAGCCCGGCAGATTGTCGGTCACGGCCACGTACGGGTCAATGGAGGGAAGGTTGATATTCCCTCCTATCTGGTGAAAGCCGGTGATGTCATCGAAATCAGGGAAGGGAGTCGTGAGCACGGAGGAATCCGGCTTGCGCTGGAAGCGCCGGTTCTGCCCTCCCCCCCGGGCTGGCTGGAGCAGTCGGCCGAAGAACGGCGCGGCCGCGTCCTGAGCGAGCCGTCCAAGGAGGATCTTGAGAGTACCCAGATCAACGCGCAGTTGATTGTGGAGCTCTACTCGAGATAGGGCCCGGCCGAAAGGTACGGGGACAGGCAGGAGAGGCACGTATCGCATGTGGAGAGGATTCCAGAGGCCCAAGCGCCTCGCAGTCGATTCGGAGACGTTGGCCGACACGTACGGCAGCTTCAGCGCGCAGCCGTTCGAGCGGGGTTTCGGGACGACGATCGGCAATTCGCTACGTCGCGCGCTGCTGAGTTCCATAGAGGGCGCGGCCATCAGCGCGGTCCGGATCGAAGGCATTTCGCACGAGTTCACCCCGATTCCCGGGGTGGTCGAGGACGCCACCGATATCATTCTGAACCTGAAGCAGATTCCGCTGAAGCTGCACGGGGAGGGTACGCGGACCGTCCGGCTGCGCGCCACCGAGCCGGGAGAGGTGTACAGCGGCGCGATCGAGACCGACGCGGATGTGGACATCCTTGATCCGGAGGTCTATATTGCGACCGTCAGCGAGGACGGCGTCCTGGACATCGAGATGCGGGTCAAGCTCGGGCGGGGCTACGTGTCGGCCGAGAAGAACTTCGATGAGGATCTTGCCGTCGACTTCATCCCGATCGACTCGGTGCATTCGCCGGTGAGCCGGGTGAAGTACAACGTGGAGGCATCCCGTCTCGGACAGACGACGGACTACGAGAAGCTCAATGTCGAGATCTGGACGAACGGGGCGGTCACTCCTCAGGATTCCATCGGACTTGCCGCGAAGCTGCTGAAGGACCATATGCAGATCTTCATCAACTTCGAGGAGGAGACCGGGGTTGGCGATCCGGTGACCGAGATGCATGCCGACCGCTTCACCGAACATCTCAACCGCTCGGTCGATGATCTCGAACTCTCCGTTCGCTCCTACAACTGTCTCAAGAACGCGAACATCCTGACGGTCGGGGATTTGGTCGTACGATCCGAATCGGAGATGATGAAGGTCAAGAACTTCGGGCGCAAATCCCTTGAGGAGATCAAGGACATCCTCGAGACCATGGGTCTGCAGTTCGGGATGAAAGAGGACGAGCACGGCCGGATGGTGACGCGACCCGTGGTTGGCGAGCGGTTCTAGTCGGGGGACGGTAGCGATGAGGCACAGAAAGGGCGGCTACAAGCTGCAGCGCGACCCGTCGGCGCGTCGCGCACTGTTGCGGGGCCTGACCACCAGCGTGATCCTGCACGAGCGTATCGAGACGACGGTCACCAAGGCCAAGGCGGTCCGGCCGCAGGTCGAACGGATGATCACCCTGGCCAAGCGGGATACCTTGCACGCACGTCGGCAGGCGGCAACCTACCTGTACGAGCCGGAGGCACTGCAGAAGCTGTTCGACAGCATCGGCCCGCGGTTCGCCGACCGTGCCGGCGGCTACACGCGCATCATGCGTCTCGGCCCGAGAAAGGGTGACGGGGCGGAAATCGCGATTCTCGAGTTGCTGGGCACTCGCCTTGCCAAGAAGGGCGAGGAGAAGCAGAAGCGTCGCGAGGCCCGCATCCAACAGGGCGCTGACGCGACAGACTCCGGCGACGAGTCGTAACCGCGTTGGCCGTCATCGGCTTGCCCCCGTCTATTCGGTGCCCGAGGGTCGGGAGCCGACTCGCCTGCGCCGTGTTCGTGGTGGTGGCAGGTCTCGGATGCAGTGATCCGGGTCCCGGCGCCGTTCTCGCCGAAGTGAACGGCGAGGCGATCTCGCGTGCGGATCTGGAGATCTACGAAGTCGCCCGGCCGGAAGGACTGCGGAACGCAACGGGCCCTCTTGATGCCCAGCAGACCCTGCTCAAGGAACTGAGTCTGCTCCGGGAACTGGTGGACCAGAGGGTGCTGCTGCAGCGGGCGGGTGCCCAGGGCATCGCGGTCCCGGACCGGGAGGTCGACGAGGTTCTCGATCGTCACCGGATGGCGCACGGTTCGGCGGAGGAGTTGGCGGAATTCCTGTCGGGTTCGGGTATCGAGATGAGCCGGTTCCGGGAAGAGCTCCGGCGCCAACTCACGGTCGAATGGCTGCTGGACCGGGAGGTGGGAGCGCGGATTCGCGTCGGTGAGGACGAGATGCGGAACTACTACGAGCGGCACAGGGCGGCGTTCGCCGTGCCGGAGCAGCAGTTGCGCCTGTCCCAGATCCTGGTCGCGGACACCCAGGTTTCTCCGATACCGAACGTCCGCAACGACGATGCCACCGGACTGGAACCGGCCCGCCGGAAGATCCAGCGGATCCAGGAGGAGCTTCGGGACGGGGCCGATTTCGCAGAGCTTGCGCTGCACTACTCCGAAGATCCGGCCTACGCCATCAACGGCGGCGACATGGGTTTCCTTCCGTTGTCGGCGCTGGAGAAGGCCGATGTCCGTCTGCGACGGGCCGTGGTAGCGCTCCAGCCCGGCGAGATCTCGCCGATCGTCCAGACCGGCGGCGAGTTCCGGATCCTGCGACTGGCCGCGATCGAGGAGCCCGGCCAGCGGGCTTTCGAAGATCCATCCGTGCAGGAGTCGATTCGGGAGGTGCTGTTCAACCGCAAGGAGCAGTTGCTGCGGACTGCGATCGTGACTGTCGAGCGCAATCGCGCGCAGATTCGCAATCGACTCGCCGAGCAGATTGCCGATGGAGACGGGGTGGGTTGACGACCTTGTTCCGCGATGTCCCGGTCGTGTCCGGGGCGGGTGATATACTCTCATGAGCGGTGCATGTCGCAGACGGCATCCTTCCTGTCGCCGGCTGCGTCGGCGCGCACTGCGCGAGTACGGCGTGGCTGTATTCGACCTGTCGCGAACTGGACGTGGCGGAGGCGTCGCGGATGGGGCTGGCGGCCGCGGCGACCTTTGTGGTCTCGACGATCCAATTCCCCATCTGGGGCTTGCCCGTGCCCGTGCATCTCGGGCTGTTCGGGTTGCTCGGTATAGTGCTGGGCAAGCGGGCCTTTCCGGTTCTGTACGTATGCCTGTTCTTCCAGTCGATCCTTCTGCAGCACGGCGGGTTGCTGTCGCTTGGCGTGAACGCACTGAACATGGGACTTGGGACGTTCGCGGGATGGCGGATCTGGCAGGACCTGCGGTTCAGCAGGAGCATGAGGGCCGTACTTGCGGGGTTCCTGGGTGCACTGCTGCCGGCCGTGCTGCTCGTTTGGGAGTTCAATCTGGTTGGCTACTGGGAGTTCAGTCTGGCTGGCTATCAGCCGGTTCTCCTCGGCGTGATCTCGCTGTATGGGTCGGTCGCTGTCGTCGAGGCCACCGTGACGCCGCTGGCGGTATCGTTCCTGTACCGCGTGAAGCCCGAGATCTTCTTCGCCGCTGCGGGTTGACAAGGCTGGTGGTTGCGGCCTGCGTGGTGATTGTTGGCGTTCCCGCCAGCCTGGACGCGCACGGCATGCAGGCCGTCGTCGAGGACCGGTCCGTGCCAGCCGTGACGGTGCGCTGTGAGTACTCGAACGGCGCCCCGGTCGATGCGGAGGTCCTTGTCCATTCACCGGCCGAGCCGGCCCGGATTTTCCAGCGGCTGCGGACGGACCTCCGTGGACGGGCAAGCTTCGTACCCGATGCCCCCGGACAGTGGCGCATCGTGGCCGATGACGGGCTCGGGCATCGAACAGAGTTGGATCTGTCCGTGGACGACGATGGTGTGGCGGGCAAGTCACCAGCACGGGATGCCGTGCCGGCTCCGATGGTGTCGATGGCAGTCCTGCTACTGGCTGGTGGAGCGTGGTGGGCGGTGAGCCGGCGCAGGAAAGGCCAGTGAGCGTCGTCCACGGTCCAGTGGACACACCGGCCTCTCCCTTGGCCGCGATGCATTCCTTCCCGAAGCTGTTCGCAGTGCTGGCCACGGTCATGCTGATCTCCACGTTTCCAGCGGGAGCGGGTTGGCGGCAGGGGGCCGTCACCGTGGTACTGGCGGTGATCTGGATCCTGTCGCGGGTTTCCGTTCGGTACATGCTCCGACGATTCGCTGCCGCCACTCCCTTTATCGCGATGGCCGCGGCTCTTCCGCTCGTGTCCGCTGTCCCCGATGGCGGTCCCGTGGCGATGGCGGTCGTGTGGAAGGCCTACTCGGCGATCCTGCTGCTGTCGATTCTTGCCGCAACCACGCCGGTCGAGGACATCGTGGCGTCCCTCCGCATGCTCGGCGCTCCGCGGGGCCTCGCGCTGAGCGCGACCCTGATGCATCGGTACCTGTTCGTGCTGCTTGAGGAGTGGCGGCGCATCGTGCGGGCGAGAGACTGCCGGATCGGGGGGAAGGTCAGGATGGCACGAACCCGGACATGGGCTCAGCAGGCAGCGATGGTGTTCGTGCGTGGCTGGGACCGTGCGGACCGGGTGGCCCATGCGATGCTGTCGAGAGGATTCCGGGGCGAGTTTCCCAGGTTGGTCCGATCGCGACCGGGTGTCTCGGACGTGGCGTGGGGCCTGCTGCTGCCCGGTGTCGTACTGGCCTTACGGGTCGGTTAGGTCCAGTCGGCGAACCCAGATGTTCCGGTAACGGACCGGGTTTCCGTGGGACTGCAGCATCAGGGGCAGTTCCGGGTCATGCGGCTCGTAGTGCGTCGGCCTCCTGTGTCGCATCGGTCCCATAAGTTCTTGCCGGTGATGCAGCAGTATGCCGTTGTGGAAGACCGTCATGAAGGCCGGTCTTGTCAATTGGCCGTCCTCGAATCGCGGAGCCTCGAAGATGATGTCGTAGGATTGCCATTCGCCGGGCGGTCGGGACGCGTTGACGAGAGGGGGATACTGACCGTAGATCGCCCCTGCCTGCCCGTCGGCGTAGCTGATGTTCTCGTACGAGTCGAGGATCTGCACTTCGTACAGGCCCATCAGCAGGACACCGCTGTTGCCGCGCGCCTGGCTGGAACCCTGCGGGCGGGCTGGTGTTGCCCACTCGAGATGCAACTGCAGGTCTCCGAAGCGTTCCCGTGTCAGGTGGCTTCCCGTGCCAGGCACGATCTCCATGTAGCCGTGCTCGACCTTCCAGCCCGGCTCGGCCAGTTCGCCGCCACGAAGACGCTGGACCCAATGCGACAGGTCGCGTCCACCGAAGAGCACGACCGCATCCGCGGGTGGACGGCCGGGCGTTGCGGGCAGGCTGGCAGGACCGGGCTGCACCGTCGGCGGGCGGGGGCGTGCCTCATCGTGAACCCGCCACCGATCTCCGGGCAGGAACGGAGTATCGGTATATCCGGTGGGGTACTGCTTGGTATCGTCGGCCCCCGGGATGATGGAAGGCACTCCGGCCAGGACGAGAGTCAGGAGCAAGGGTCGGCACATCAGGCTATGTCAGCGGATTCTAGCACTCTCCAGGAGCCCCGGTTCGAATCAGCCGGACCTGGACCGGACGGTTTCCCGGCGGCTTGGCAATGAGAGGTTGCCTTATCTGGTTGCGGGGCGCCGTGTTTCGTGCATCGTGATGTTGAAGGTGCAGTATGTTGCAGGCAGGCCGACGCGCCATCCGGTCCAAGGCGAAGGAACAAGGCAACGCGGCGTTGCGTGAACTGGCAAGCGATAAACGCCGACGCACACGTTCTGCGACACGGATTCTCGAGAGCGGACAGTCCATCTAGCTGCACCACCAGCCGTTCTCAGCCTGCCGGTTCGGACCGGGAACGGGGCTCGTCTGGAATCGTCCGCGTCGGTCGGGGCTCCAGCGAGATTCCGGTTTGCTAGACTGCGCAGAGCGCAATGCAGCCGCCACCGAATGACGATCCGCTGGTCACCGTGTTCTCTTCGCGCAGTCATTTAGCGAACATCGAGGCGGAGGTGATCCAGTCACTGCTGGAATCGGCTGGCATTGCTTGTTGGGTGGCCCGCGAGAACGTCATGCAGCAGCCGGTCGGGAATGTGCTCCTGAAGGTGCTGGAGTCGCAGGCTGATGATGCGAACGCGATCCTTCGGGAAGCTGTCGAACCCACCACGATCGAGACATGACCGGTTCCCACAAGCGATATGGCTCGCTGCTTCTACTCTGGGTCATTGCGGTGGCACCGTGCTTTGGTGCTCGGCCGCGATTGGTCGTACTGCTGGTCGTCGACCAGCTCCGCACGGATTATCTCGAGCGGTTCCGCGATCACTACGAGGAAGGCCTGCACTGGCTCCTGGAGCATGGCGCGACTTTTCCGGACAGCGCTTTCCGGCATTCGGCGACCGTGACATCGGTCGGACATGCGACGATCTCGACGGGTCTGCATCCGTCCACCCACGGCATCGTCGGAAACTCATGGTGGGAGGCTGCCCGCGGCTGGGTCTATTCCGTGGAGGACGAGTCCTTTCCGCCGGTGGGCGGACCGGGATCCGGCCGTTCGCCCCGCAGTCTTCTTGCGGATACTCTCGGGGACCGGCTCAAGGCCCGTTACCCGGGCAGCAAGGTGTACTCGATCTCGACGAAGGATCGGTCTGCCATCCTGCTCGCCGGCAAGCAGGCCGACGGTGCTTTCTGGTTCGAGCCCGATTGCGGTTGCCTGGTCACGTCCGGTTACTATCGCGACGCTCTGCCCGAATGGGTGGCAGCGTTCAACGAAGCCGGTCCAGCCGCCGCATACTCCGGCAGCGCTTGGACCAGAATCGTCCAGGACGAAGCGTTCTACGAGCGACTCTCCCGGCGCGATGGCTTTCCGACCGAGGCCGACGGCACGGCCACGAGCTTCCCGCACCCGTTGCCCGAGCGTGGATTCGAAGACATGCTCGCCGAGACTCCGTTCTCGGACGAGATCACGTTCGAGGCTGCGCTGGCCGCATTGCGTTCGGGTGAACTCGGCAAGGATGACGCCCCGGACCTGCTGGCTCTCGCACTCTCGGCGACCGACTCGATCGGCCATCGCTACGGTCCATTCAGCCAGGAAGCCATGGACAATCACCTGCGACTCGACCGCGGACTGGGCCGCCTGCTGGACGGTCTCGACCGCATCGTAGGCCTTGAACATGTCGTCATCGCCCTCAGCGCCGATCATGGCGCCTTGCCGCTGGTGGAGCACCTGCAGGAACAGGGCATCGATGCCCGGAGATTCTCCACGCTGGGTCTCTGGGCCGGGGCGAGGAAAGCGGTCGATGACTGCGGTGTCGGGGTGTCCGGCGAGGCAGTGGCCCGTGCCTCCGGCACGAGCCTGTACTGGAACGAGGAGACACTCCGCGAGCACGGCGCGGATGCCATCGAGGTGAGCGAGTGCGTTGCCGTATGGATGCGGAAGCAGCCGGGCGTGGAGGCAGTGATGACGGCGGCCCAACTGGCGGAGCGCGGCGGCGAGCCGCTCGAAACATTGTTCGAGAACGCCTATTACCCGGGACGGTCCGCCCACATCCAACTGCATCTGAGGGAGTATTATCACGTCGGAAGGAACACGGGAACCGGGCACGGCACTGCTCATCCCCACGACCGGCGTGTTCCGTTGCTGTTTGCGGGGAGCGGCATCGTCGCGGGCGTGTACGAGGGGCCAGCTGGGCCGGAGGACATCGCTCCGACACTGGGTGCAGTCCTCGGGGTCGGGATGCCACTGGAGCGGGATACGAGGGCGTTGAAGGAGATTCTGGTGGAGGAACCCAGATGAGGGACTCGATCAACTGGCGCAAGGGGGTGAAGGCGCCGTCGGAGACCGAGCAGTTCCTGGATCCCGAGACGGGTGTACGCGTGCACCGACTGACCGGTCACCCGTCGATCAGCCATCCGACCTACTTCCTGCAGTGCTCCTTCACGGACGGCCAGCGGCACGTGCTGTTCACCGGGTATCGAAGCGGCTCGGCCCAACTGTTCGAAGCCGGGTTCCCGGACGGAGGGATCCGGCAGTTGACCGGGGGGGATCCCGTGCATCCGTTCTCGGCACTCATAGCCCCGGACGGGAGTGTCTGGTTCGTCCGGAGCGGCGCGATCTGGCGCCTCGACCGGGCGAGCCTGCAGGAGGATCTGGTTGCGGCTGGCGGAGGGCAGCTCGGAGAGTGCTCGCTCACCCCCGCCGGCGACTGGTACGTGGCTGCCCGCAAGAGGGAGCGCGGATGGGGTCTGATCGTCGGTACGACAGACGGACGGAAGTCGGACTTCCTGCCGTTCCCGCGGACGATCATCCACCCCCAGTTCAACCCGGTGGATCCGGAGTGGATCGAGTTCGCCGGGGACCCGGCCCCGCGGATGCACCGCGTGCGCCGTGACGGAACGGGTCTGGAGTGCCTGTACGAACACGGCAACGACGAGTTCATCGTCCACGAGACCTTTCTGGGTGAAACCCAGGATCTGGCGTTCTGTGTCTGGCCGAAGTCGCTGCGACGGCTGGACTGGGAGACCGGGCGCGTCTCGACGATCAGCGATTTCAACGCCTGGCACATCACCCCGAACCGGGCCGGAACGCGGATCCTGTGCGACACGGCCCATCCGGACGTGGGGTTGCAGCTTGTGGATGTGGCATCGGGGACGCGGTCAACGGTCTGCATGTCACGGGCGAGTTCGCAGGGCTCGCAATGGAAACTGTCGCGCTACGCAGTTGCCGAGGACTGGGAGAGGGCTCGGCGCGCTTCGGAAAAACGTCGTTCGCTGAGCTGGATGGAGATGGCCACGGATACGGTATACGGGCCGCAGTGGACGCACCCGCATCCATCGTTCTCCCGGGACGAGTCGATGGTCGTGTTCGCGAGCGACATTTCTGGCTGCACGCAGGTCTATGTGGCCGAGATCGGGTCGGCGGCGCGGTCCGGCTGAAATCGGGCGTTCAGGCCGAACAGCTTCTGGAAGTTGGCTGTCGTCGCCCGAGCCGCCGCGTCTTCGGGAATGTCCTTTGCCCGGGCCAGTGCACGTGCCGTTTCAACCACGAAGCGGGGTTCGTTGCGGCGGACCTTGCGGTGGGGTTCGGGCGTGAGGTATGGCGCGTCCGTTTCCACGAGCAGGCGGTCGAGCGGAATCCAGCGGGCGGTGGCGCGGAGGTCGCCGGAGCGCCGGAACGTCAGCACGCCTGATAGTGAGAGCAGGAACCCCATTTCGAGGCAACGCAGTGCCTGTTCGGACGATCCGGTGAAGCAGTGCAGGATGCCGCCGATGCCATTGCTCGCCCAGTGCCGGGCCAGAAGAGAAAGGGTGTCATCCCAGGCGTCCCGAGTGTGAATCGAGATCGGCTTGCCTCTGGCCGCGGCGATTTCCATCTGCTCGACGAATGCCCTCTGCTGGGTCCGGCGCGGAGCATTGTCGTAATGGTAATCGAGGCCGATCTCGCCGACCGCCAGGATGTCCGGGTGCGCGCATAGGGCATCGATCCTCGACGCCGTCTGGCGGTCGAATTTCCCTGCATCATGCGGATGGACACCGACCGTGGCGCCGATGTCCGGATGAACTTCTGCCAGTCGGATGGCCGCTTCGATGTCCGGTGGTCCGTCCCCCGTTCCGATCGCGAGCATGAACGAGACCCCGGCTTCTCGTGCCCGAGCGATCACTGCGGAGCGGTCGCTGTCGAACGCCGCGCTATCGATGTGGCAGTGCGAGTCGACGAGCACGGAGTCTTCCGGTCGTTGACGCACTACCCGAGCCTTGCGCCAAGCGGCTTCTCCTCGGGGAAACCGGTAAGGCGTCGGCGTGGATCACTCAGTGAGGCGGCGACGATCATGCCCCGGGACACGCCGGTCGGGTACTGCCTCGCGTCGTCGGCCCCGGGGATGATGGAAGGCGCTCGGGGCAGAACAAAGGTCGGGATCAGTGTTCGGCTCATCAGGCTGTGTCTGTGGATTCTTGCACTCTCCAGTGAGATTTCGTGTGGCGAACGAGCAGAGCGTTGGCCTGCATCCGGGCTGTCTCCGGATCTCGAGATGATCCGCGACGGTTCCGGCCGGATGTCGCTTCGAGGATCAGCCATCGTTCGCTTCGAGAACTCCTTGACATGCTTGTCGCGAACCTCGTCGTAGAACTGGTCCGCAGCCTCGGTGGAATCCAGGTCGGACTTCGCCCCGGTCCGGCGGGGGCCAAGACCATGACTGCTGGACTCTGCCATCGTGGATCGCATCGGCTCCGCTGTAGTCCCGTTACTATACTAGAGATACTGGAAGTTGCATGACTGACTTGTCCGAACCGACGCCAGTTCCCGCACCCGATGCCAAACGTATCTTCCTACTGCTGCGCAGACTGGGTCTTGACGACGAGCAGGCGTACACTTTTGTTCAGGAGGTGGATAACATGGCTGCCGCTAACCTCATCGCCCGTTTCGAGTCCAAGTTGGACGCCCATAACACGAAACTGGATGCCATTTCCTCGGCAGTGGATTCCCGGCTACGCATGCTCATGTGGTTGATCGGCGCGGCTGTGGCAGTCATCGGCATCCTCGTCCGTCTCTCCAGCTAGGGGCGGGAGACTGACGACACGGCACCTGGTTCCTCGCGCCGTAGCGCAGCTTGACCCACACATACATTGTTCCGGAGACCGGCCCTTCGCGCCCCGTCTCCATGCACCCGGCCACGGACCACAGGTCTTCTTGTGCAGCCGAACGGCACTCTCACGCTCCGGGGGCTCGCAGTCGTGGATCAAGAAGTGATATCAGCGCCTTGCGTTTCGGAGGGACCGCGAGAGGCGGTGCCATTGCCACATCACCATGTGTCGCACACGAGATACGACACACGGGCACGTTTCCTGAAGTGCGCTCCATCGGACGGTCCCGGCAACCGTTTTCAGACCGGCGGTTCGGACAGGGAAGAGGGGGCGTGGTTGCGCATGGCGGAGCCTCTCGCGCCCGTGCATGCACTGCGAATCGGTCACTATCGAACGCCTTTCCGTCGAATCGACGAACACGCCCCATCGTCCGGTCGCAGACGCACTACCCGAGCCTTGCGCCAAGCGGCGTCTCTTCGGGAAAGCTGGTGAGATAGGGGCGTCCGTCATCCAGTGACGCGGCGACGATCATGCCTTGGGACATGCGCCCCATCATCTTGCGGGGTTTGAGGTTTGCGACGACCGCGATGCGGCGTCCCACCAGGTCTTCCGGCACGTACGTTTCGGCGATGCCTGCCAGGATCGTGCGTGGCTCGGGTTCCCCGAGGTCGACGCTCAGTTGCAGCAGCTTGGAGGACTTCTTGACACGCTCGGCCGTTCGGACCAGACCGACGCGCATATCGACGCGGGCGAAGTCGCCGATCTCGACCTCGGGAGTGTCGACCTCGATGCCAGGGCCGGGTGACGACTGTCCCATCAACTGCGCCTGCTCGGCCAGGGCCTGCTCCTCCAGCGTCTCCATGCGAGCCACTGCCTTGCCGATGTCGAGCCTCGGGTACAGTGTCTGGCGGAGGGCCACCGGCGTACCCGGAGTCAGTCCGCCCCAGCGCAGTTGGTCGAGCCGCTGGCGTTCGACCATGCCGTGTTGCCCGAGCGTCTCCCAGATCGACCGTGCGCCCTGCGGGATGACGGGGGCAAGCAGCACAGCGGCGGTTCGCAACGCTTCGGCGGTGTTGTACAGCGTCGCTTCCAGCTGCTCGTGGTCCTTCGCGTTCTCCGACTTTGCGAGCACCCATGGCTTGTGTTCGACAATGTACTTGTCGGTACGGGCGAGCAGCGACCAGACGGACTCAAGGGCCCGCGAGAAAGCGAAGTCCCGGTAGTGGGCAACAGCCTTCCGGATGCACTCGGCAGCGAGTTCAGGCAGTCCGCCGTCGTCTCCTGCTGCACAGTTGGGCACAGTGCCTCCGCAATAGCGGCCCAGCATCGAGGCTGTACGGCTCGCTAGGTTGCCGATGCCGTTCGCCAGGTCTGCGTTGTAGCGTGTCGCGAGTGCCTCGGTGGAGAAGTTCCCGTCCTGGCCGAAGACGATTTCGCGGAGCAGGTAGTACCGCAAGCCATCGGTTCCCACCACATCCTTGATGGGGAGCGCGCGTACGATGTTGCCCTTGGATTTCGACATCTTGCCGCCCTGGAAGATCAGCCAGCCATGCGCCCAGATCTGGCGCGGCAGGGGCAGGCCTGCTGCCATCAGGAAGGCCGGCCAGTACACCGCATGGAAGCGGACAATCTCCTTGCCCACCAAGTGCACGTCAGCCGGCCACAGGCGTTCGTAGTCGGAATCTCTGGAATTCTCCGCGCCATATCCGATCGCGCTGAGGTAGGTCGTCAGGGCGTCGAACCAGACATAGAAGACATGTGCCGGGTCGTCGGGAAGGCGGATGCCCCACCGCAGGCTCGACCGGCTGATCGACAGATCCTTGAGACCGCTTCGGATGAACGAGAGCACCTCGTTGCGTCGGGATTCGGGCTGGACGAAATCGGGCTGTGACTCGTACAGGTCGAGGAGTGGCTGCTGGTAGGCCGACAGCCGGAAGAAGTAGTTCTCCTCGGTGACGGTCGTGATCATCGCGGGGTCGGAAGCCGCGGCCTCCTCGTCCGTGACGAAGGCCTCGTCGCCGATGTGGTACTTTCCGGTGTACTTGCCCTTGTAGATCGCGCCGCTGGCTCGGCAGCGTTCATAGATCCTGTGAACCGCCAGTGCATGACGAGGATCGCTGGTGCGCCGGAAGAAGTCGACTTCCAGGCCGAGTTCTTCCCACTCCTGCCTGAATGCGGCCGACATGCGGTCGGTGAAATCCTTGGGATCGAGACCGGCTGCGAAGGCCGACTTCTCGACCTTCTGGCCGTGTTCGTCCGACCCCGAGGTCAGATACGCATCATCACCGAGCATGCGCCGGATCCGCTTGATCGTGTCCGCCACGATTGTCGTGTAGGCGTGTCCGATGTGAGGAGCGGCATTGACGTAGTAGATCGGCGTTGATAGATAAAACTTTGGCATTGTGGGGAACTGCTTCCTAGTCTTGCACGCAGGGCCGCTGCGCTGATCGGCCGGTCAGTCGTCCGTATTGCGCAGGAATTCGTGCTTGGCCTGCTCCCATACCGCCTTGAATGGAATGCCGTGTTCCAGGGCCAGCTTGCGGCAGTCGTCATATTCAGGGGCGAAGTTCGTCGGATTGTCGGAGGCGCCGGCGACCTTGACGCGCACGCTGCCGTACCGGGTTCGTACGCGCGTCCAGGTGCGTGGAAGCACTCTTCTCCGTGCCTGTGTTTCGCGGATGCCGAGAGTCGAGGTTTCCGTCAGCATCAGTTCGCCCAGTGCCGACCGGTCGTGGGGAGCGGTCAGAACCGTCAGCAGGAATCCCGGGCGGTTCTTCTTCATGTAGATGGGGGACAATGTCACGTCCAGCGCCCCTGCGTCCAGCAGACGTTCCATAGCGTATCCGGCCAGCTCGGGAGTCATGTCGTCGATGGCCGCCTCCAGGATCCAGACTGCACTGTCTGCGGGTTCGTGCCCGTCCGTATCGCCGACAAGCACGCGGAGCACATTGGCCTGCCCGTCGAGTTCCCGTGTGCCTGCACCATAGCCGCCCGTCCGGATCCGCATGGCGGGTGGCGGGCCGAAGCTGTTGCTCAGGGTGACGGCCAGTGCCGCGCCTGTCGGAGTCGTCAGTTCACAGTCGGGTCCGTCCGCATAGGTCGGCACACCTTCGACCAGGCGGGCAGTAGCGGGGGCCGGTACCGGCATCGTGCCATGTGCGGCCCGGACTGTTCCGCTTCCGAGGTTGATCGGGGAGCAGTGGACGCGCTCGATGCCGAGCGTCCGGAGTCCTGCACACGCGCCGACGATGTCCGCGATCGAATCGAAAGCACCGACCTCGTGGAAGTGGACCCGCTCCACCGGAATCCCGTGGGCCGCCGCCTCGACTTGACCGAGCCGCCGAAAAACGCGGAGACTATCCTGCTTGATCCGGTCATCAAGATCCGCGTTGCCGATGATCTGCTCGATCGTGGAGAGAGACCTGTGGGAATGGTCGCGGGTAGCCTTCACATGGACCTTGGTGGCCGCCAGTCCACCGCGCCGAACCTTCTCGGACGTCATCGCAAGGCCATCGATGCCCAACTTCTCGATCTCCGTGCGCAGCACCTCGAAATCCAGGCCTGCGTCGAGAAGGGCTCCCAGCAGCATGTCGCCGGCAATGCCGGAAAAGCAGTCAAGGTAACAGACTCTCACTTGGCGTATGGGCACCGCCGTGGCAGTTGGCTCGCCGCTCATGCTAGCATGCCGCGCGGTCGCCCCGGGGCTATCCCTCATGCTGCGAAGGTCGCTCACCCAGGAGTTCGAGAAACGCCAGCGATGCTTGGGAAAGGGACCTGCGGGCGGGATAGATGAGCCGGACCGTCCGTTCCACTTGCAGCTCCTGGACCGGGACCTCTCGCAGCGCGCCGCTGCGGATCTGCAGGGCGACGCACATCTTGGGCAGGAACGCGACGCCGAGGTTCCTCTGCACCAGCCGCCGGATCGTTTCGATCGTCGGCATCTCGATGGCCATGTTGAGCCGGACCTCGTGCTGGCGGAACGCCTCGATGACCCGGGCCCGATATGGCGACACCACATTGTGAGCGATGAACGTCTCGTCGCCGAGGTCGCGGATGCTCACTTCGGCACGTCCCGCGAACCGGTGCGATGGGGACACCACGAACGTCAGTCGGTCCTGGTAGAGGCGGTGGCTGCGGAGCTGCGGGTCGGAGGGATCGTAACTGACAGCTCCGAGTTCGAGCGATCCCTGCAGAACGGCCTCGGGGATCCTGCTCGACAGGCTTCGGCGGAGTTCGACACGCATTCCGGGATACTGTTGCCGGAACGACTCGACATGACCGAGCAGGTACAGGGCGGTCGACTCGTTCGCGCCGATCGTGAGTTTGCCGGCCCGACGGTCCCGCAATTCCAGCAGTGCGACTCTCATCTCGTGTTCGGCGGCCAGGATCCGGCGGGCATGCTCGGACACTTCCCTGCCGGCGTCCGTCAGTCTCGCCCTGCGGCTGCTGCGGTCCAGCAGGCGCACTCCCAGGTCATCCTCCAGCCGCTTCACTGCGAGCGAGATGGCGGGTTGGGAGCGAAAGAGCCGGCGTCCGGCCTGCGAGAAGCTGCCTTCCTCGGCGACGACTCCGAACACGCGTAAGAGATCGAGATTCATAACAGACTCTTATGTTATTGCCAAGAATAATAAATTTGCCTTATTGGCAGTCCTGGGTTCTACTAGGAAGAGGCCGAGTCGCATGACGGATCGAGTACACATTTTCGACACGACTCTCAGGGACGGCGAACAGTCTCCGGGCTGCAGCATGACCATTCCCGAGAAGTTGCGGGTGGCGCGGGAGCTTGTCGGAATGGGAGTTGACGTGATCGAGGCGGGCTTTCCGATCGCTTCCGACGGCGACTTCGAGGCTGTTCGTGCGGTCTGCCGTGAGCATCCGGGGGCGCACATCGCAGCCTTGGCGCGGGCTGTCCCCGTGGATATCGAGCGGGCCGCCGCTGCACTCGACGGTCACGCCAAGCCACGGATCCACTGCTTCATCGCGACCAGCGAGATCCATCTGAAGTACAAGTTCGGCAAGACGCAGGCGGAAGTTCTGGACGAGGCCGTGGCGGCCGTCGAGCAGGCGAAGAGGCATGTCGATGACGTTGAATTCTCGGCGGAGGATGCCACCCGCACGGAAGAGGACTACCTCTGCCGGGTCTGCGTCGCTGCTGTCGATGCCGGCGCTACGACCGTGAACATTCCGGACACGGTGGGCTTCATGACGCCCGACGACTATGCCGAGCGGATCGCTCACGTGGTGCAGGCCGTGGATGGCCGGGCCGCCGTCAGTGTCCACACCCATGACGACCTTGGTCTGGCGGTGGCGAACGCGATCGCCGCGCTTCATGCCGGAGCGCGCCAGATCGAGTGTGCTCTGAACGGTGTCGGGGAACGGGCGGGCAACTGCTCCCTGGAGGAGGTCGTGGCGATCATGAAGGTCCGTCCGGACCGAGTCCCGTTCCATTGCGGGATCGATGCCACGAGGCTGTATGCCGCCAGCAGGACGCTGACAGAGTGCATCACGTTCGGGCCGCAGCCGAACAAGGCGATCGTGGGCCGCAATGCGTTCGCCCACGAGGCCGGCATCCATCAGGATGGTTATCTCAAGCACCGCTCGACCTACGAGATCATGACGCCTGAATCGGTGGGAGTACCGGCATCCCGGCTCGTGCTCGGCAAGCATAGCGGCCGCCACGCCTTGCACCAGCGCATCGCGGATCTCGGATACGGGGATCTGGGGCGGGCGGACACGAAGGCCGTCTACCAGGCCTTCACGAAGCTGGCCGACACGCGCAAGGGGCTGACCGATGACGATATCGTTGCACTGCTGGAGGGGCTGGGTTTCCGCCCGGTCGGTCAGTCGGTGGCGGTACCGGCGTGAGTGTTGAAGGCGGCGTTCGCTGTAACCCCGCATAACGTCGAATCGTCTCTATAGTATTCAGTACCGCGAGGCCTGCTAGGCTGGTCAAAACTCGTGCATTCCCACGTCGCGCATTACAATGGCGGCATCGCTGGCCTGGAGGGTTCATGGCTCACCTTTTTTCGAAAGTCTTCGCCGTATCGCTAAGCGTTCTGCTGACGGCCACGTCAGTGGCGCAGGGGACGCTCCAAATCCGCGTTCTGGCGGGTGACGACGGGATCAACAACATCAACAGCAATGTCGCCGTCGAGCCGGTGATCGAGGTGCTCGACGCGACGGGCAAGCCGATCCCGAAGGCAACCGTCACACTGCGGGCTCCTGCCTCCGGACCGAGCGTGACGTTCTTCGGAGCTTCCCGTGTATCCACACTGACCACGGATGATCAGGGTCGGGTTCGGGTCACCGGCATGGTGCCGAACTCATTGGAGGGTTCCTTCCAGATCGAGGTGCAGGCCGAGTTCAACAACATGTCCGCCACATCCTCCATCACGCAGGCCAATGCGGTGGCGCCTGGCGAGCCGAAGCCGAAACGGCGTGGCATTGGCTGGCGGATGATATCGGCGATCGGCGCAGCGGCGACGATCGGAATCGTCGCGGCCGCCTTGCGAGGTGAGCCCGATACCGCTGCCCCGACCAGCATCCGCATCGGCAACGTTGGCGTGACGACGCCCCGGTAGGACGGGGAATCGCACATGACGCCGCGTTCCGCGTCCAGCCACGAGAGAGAAGCCATGAAGACCTTCCTGACAGCCATTGCCACACTGTTCCTGACCACGATGTCCGCCGTGCCGTTGGCCGCGCAGCTCAGCGTGGCCGTGGAGGGCGTGAACGACCCGTCCGCCCTGGGGGACACCTTGGTCTTCGACTCCGATGCGGTCGGCCAGCGGGTCGCCAAGCGGGTCTTTCTCAACTTCGATCCCGGTGGCGACCGGTCGGTGACACTACGGGGCGTCAAGGTCAAGGGGTCGTCCGATTTTTCCTACGAGATCAGCGACGTGACACGCTTGCCGATCCTGATCCGAAACGAGCAGCGCTTGGAGATGTTCATCTACTACCTGCCGACGGGCCCCGGGCCGGCGGAAGCGTTGATCGAGATCGACATGCACCTCGACGGTTCCGATCTGGACCCCGGCGACACCGTCTACAGCCTCAACGTCGTGGGACGGGTTCCGGCGTACGCGCTGACGTACGCGCTGCCCGGCCAGTCTGCCCGTGCCGTGTCGACCGAAGGCAGAGTCGACTTCGGCAACAGTGGACTGAACGTGCCGACGGAAGCGGCGCTGATTCTCACCAACAAGGGAAGTGGTCCCGGCATACTGCGCGATATCGTGCTGTCCGGCAGCGCCGCCTACCGAATGGTCGGCCCCCCCGCACTTCCGGCCCGGATCGAGCCGGGGAGGAGCATCAGCATCCAGATGACCTTCACGCCCACCAGGACGGAAGAGTACACCGCGCAGATGACCCTGGATTTCGGCGCACTGAAGTATCGCTACGGACTTGCTGGCACGGGCGGTGACCTGCTCCGGTACTCGCTGCGTCGGGACTATCCGGACGGGACCCTGGGGCCTCCCGAATCCTTGCAGTCGGGCACGACCATCGAGTTCGACCAAGGCGAGACCGCTATCGAGGTGACGGGCACGAACATCCGTCAGGGGCGACAACTGGTCAATTCGATATCGATCAGCGGGCCGTTCTCGATCGCGAATCTGCCCACCCTGCCCGCGAGCCTGCAGAACCAGGGCAGCCTGACCGTTCGTATCACGGCGAAGCCGGGCGGTACGGGGACGGCCACGGGCACACTGCTGATGGGCGACGCGCACTTTCCGCTGTCACTACACCTGCCGGCTCTGTCCGGGCTGTCATTCGGCGAGGTCGGTGGAAACGTGGATCCGAAGGAACTGGTGCCCGTGACACTGAGCATCGACCGGCCGTATCCGCACGACCTGGCGGGTGTGGTGTCCCTGCAGTTCCTGGCAGAGGACTTCAAGAACGACCCGTCGGTCCAGTTGTCGACAGGTGGTCAGCAGGTCGCTTTCGATATCGCGCGCGGTTCGACCGCCGCGACATTCGCGACCGGCGTCAATGAGGTCTCTTTCCAGGCTTCCGGTGTTCCGGGTAAGGTCGTCCTGACCGCGAGTATCCGGTCTCCGGCTTGGGGACTGGACCTCACGCCGGGTGACGGCCCCGAAATCCGGTACACGGTGGATGTGCCGGACGCCCCGACCCTGATGTTCTCCCGAACGGGCGGGTCGGTGGACCCGGCCGCCTTGGTTCCCTTGCAGGCGAGCCTCGGACAGCCCTATCCCGTCGATATCACCGGTGTGCTGTCGGTCGAGTTCGTACCCGTCGACTTCGACAACGATCCCGGGGTGGAATGGTCGACGGGGAGCCGTCAGATCAGTTTCGAGATTCCCGGCGGCTCGACGTCCGCGACCTTTGATGGCGGATTGACCGAGGCGACGTTCCGGGCGGCCGCGGCCGAGGGTGAAGTGGTTGTGACGGCCACCCTGAAGGCTGAGGACTGGGGGGTTGACCTCACCGAGGACACCCGCCCCGAAGCGAGGTTCAGCGTCAACCTGCCGGAGACTCCGGTCGTGCAGTTCTCCCGCTCGGACGGGCCCGTGGATCCGGCCGTTCAGGTTCCGTTGAGTGTCAGCGTGGAGCAGCCCTACCCGGTTGACATCGCGGGTGCTCTGACCGTGGATTTCGTGCCCGTGGATTTCGGCAGCGATCCCGGGGTGGCATGGTCGACGGGGGGACGTCAGATCAGTTTCGAGATTCCTGGTGGCTCGACGGCGGCGACGTTCGACGGCGGATTGACCGAGGCGACGTTCCGGTCGGCCAAGGCGACGGGTGAAATGGTTGTCCGTGCGACCTTGCGTGCTGACGACTGGGGACTCGACCTGACCGAGGATGACCAGCCCGAAGTCCGGTTCAGCGTGGAGATTCCGGCACTGCCAGCCGTCTCGTTCTCGCGCAGCGGGGAGACCGTTGCCGCCGCCGACCAGATTCCGTTGAGTCTGAGCATCGCCGAAGCGTATGCCACGGACATCATCGGCTTGGTCAGCCTGAACATCGAGACGCAGGTGGTTGTCGGTGATCCGGCCGTGCAATGGGTGACTGGCGGGCGAGATGCAGCGTTCCATATCCCAAAGGGATCGACGGATGCGTTCTTCCTGACCGGGAACACCGACACCAACCTGTTCCAGACCGGGACGATAGCCGGTGAGATCGTTGCGACGGCGCGCCTGGTATCGATCAACGAAGCCGTCCCGAGGACACTCGACGAGGCACTGCGGCTGGAGAGTGCAATTGACGTCACGCCGGACAGCCAGCCACAGGCCCGCTTCGTCGTCATCGAATCCGCCCCTGTCATCCAGCGGGTCACGCTGGGCTCCACCGCTCAGGGACGCTTCAGTGTCGTGATTACCGGCTACGCAACGTCCCGTGCGGTCGACACTCTTTCCTTCGCGTTCACGGGCACTCCAGGATCCCTGCTCCGCACGCCGACCCTCGAGTCCAGCGTGACCGAGAGATTCCGAACCTATTACGGCGGCAATCAGTCGACGGCTTACGGAAGCCAGTTCACGGCGACCGTCGAGTTCATGCTGGATGAAGGAGTCTTCGAGGATATCGATAGAGTCGACGTGACGGCTGCAAACTCCTCCGGAACGTCCGGTTCCATGTCGCTTGACCTGAACTAGGACGGCAGGGAGCCGTGGCGGCTCTCCGGCCAGCCCCCTTGGGAAGCGGAGCCGCCGCGGTTCCGGTCACGCGATACGCGCCCAGTCCCACCGGACATCTGCACTTGGGGCATGTTGCTCACATGCTCTACGTCTGGGGTGTGGCGGACCTGCTGGGAGGGGTGGTTCTGCTCCGCATCGAGGACCACGACCGCCGGCGGTGCAACCCGGAGTTCGAGGCTGCGCTGTTGGCGGACATGGAATGGCTGGGGTTCGAACCGGCCAATCCGTTCCATCCGTTGGACCGTAGCTACCGGCAGAGTGACTGTGATTCCGTCTATGCCGGCGTCCTGAAGAAACTGAGGGGCTCCGGGCTCGTGTACCGCTGTACGTGTACGCGCCGGGAGTTGACGGCGTTCGCGCGGCAGCGGGCTGGCGAGCCACGCACATGCTCCGGCCGGTGCCGGGAGGCGGACCGTCCGGCATCGTCCGAGTCCGGCCTGCGTCTGGCGTGGGTGCCGGGTACTCCACCGGAGGAGTTCACGGACGGGTTTCTCGGACGGCAGCGGCAGCGCCCGGAACTGCAGTGCGGGGATCTCCTCATCCGGGACCGACTGGGACAGTGGACCTACCAGTTCGCGGTGACGGTGGATGACATGCGGCACGGTGTCGATTTCGTCGTGCGGGGCGCGGACCTCCTGGACTCGACGGGTCGCCAACTGCGGTTGGCGAGGGCTCTTGGCTGGAACGGTCCGGTCCGGTATTTCCATCATCCGCTCGTGCGCGACGGATCCGGCGTCAAGCTCAGCAAGAAGCAGCGTGCTCCGGCGATCCGGGACCTGCGCCGTGCGGGCGCCCGGCCGGAGGCCGTCCTCGGCGACGCGGCCTGTGCGGCCGGCCTTCAGCCTCTGCCGCAGCGGATCGTCCGCAGCAATGCCGCCGGGTTGATTGCTGCGTGTCACGGCTCGGAGTTCGCCCGGGCCGGGTCGAGGGACTAGTGTTCCGTCAACCGCCACATTCCCGTTTCCGACGGACGTATCTCAGGAGAGAGGCCATCATCCAGCCCGAGCGCACATGCGTGCCGGTGTGCCACAAGCAAGCAGCCGGCAGGTGCAGATCCCCGCCGCGGACTCAAGTTGGTCTACCCGGGGATCGCTGCTTGACGAAGCACTGGACATCGGCGTCCATATTTGGTCTTGCACTTGCTGGCAGAGTTGGCGTTTCATGGGAGAAGCCGCAAGGTAGCGCGACCGAACTGGCGAGTGACAGTTGCCAATTCTCGCCGCCAACGCAGGGCCGTCTACTCGAAGATCGTCGCTTCGCGCAGTGCTAGGAAGCCCTCCCTGGCATGTCGGGTCTCCGCTGGCCAGTGGGTTCCGGAATCGCCATCGGGATGAGTTCGCAATGATCGCGCAAGCGCTGTACGGAGTCCCGTCCGATGCGGTCTTCGAGGTTGTCGTTCAGGCGTTGGTGCATCACCATCCCGCGGGGGCCGTCCTGCGTCCGTCCCGTCTGCGCATCCAGCGGCAGTCCGGTGGTTACCAACAGGCATTTGTCGTTGTGGTAGCGGTCTTTGATGATCCCGCCGGCGGTATCGAGAACCCATTCGGTCGGGCGGTGATCGCCCAGCGCATCCAGGAGCAGGACATCGACCTCTGCAATCCGATGCGACGCATTCCGACCGGCCTCGGCAATGACCGGATCGGGGTCGCTTCTGGACCGCAATTTCTCCAAGAGCTGTTGATAGTCAAAGTAGACGCCACTGAAGCCCTTCTCGGCCAGCCGTTTCAGAGTTGCCACCGCCAGGCAGGACTGGTCCTTCGGTGTTCCGCCATGAAACAGCAAGCCTCTTGCTTTCGTCAGCGGGAAATCGTCCACGAACCTCTGTGCTTTTCGCAATGCGGCGGTCAGCGTGTCGTAGCGCCACCTCTCCTTGCTGAAGCTGCCGGCACTGAAGGTCTCGAACGCCTCGTCGGAGAATCGCGGTGGCAATCCCAAGGCGTGGGTCGCGCCGACATCCTGGTGCTGCTGGCAGCGTGTGCAGCGCTTCGCCACAATGCCCCGCGGCGTGGATATCTCGATCCAGCCCACCCCTCGGCAGTGCCGACACTGCATGCTCGAAGCCATCCGTGGTTCCACCTAGTCCTTCTATCCTATGCGACCACGACCAGGACATCCCCGGATGAGACTGAGTCGCCGTGGCGCACGTTCACTGCGCGAACGGTCCCTTCCCGTGGTGCACGAAGTTCGTTCTGCATCTTCATGGCCTCAACGACCACCAGGGCCTGGCCGCGTTCGACATGATCATGCCGTGATACGTGGACTGCCAGGATTTTCCCCGGCATGGGCGAGCGAACCTCTCGTGGGCCGCCGCTTCGTGCGGACGTGCTGCGACCCTGCAGGCTGCGGGGGTCCTGCACATGGACTGCGACTGTCTTTCCGTCCACGGCCACATCGCAGGAGCCTGACTGTTGCGCCACGACATGCACGGTGTGCTGAATTCCGTCGATAATGACCGACTGTCCGCCACGTCCGAGGTCCACGCTGTCCACCGTGCATTGGCGTCCACCGATCACGCATGTGCCGGGCCCGGTCTCGACGACCCAGTGCTTGCCGTCCACGAGCAGGTCGAGACGTCTCATGGGATGCTGCCCCATGCGGTCGTCGACACCCGTCGACTGGTGTCCTTCCATCGTGAGGTGCCATGAGTCGACCGCCGCCGTTCACTCGCCCGACCGTTGCGGACCATCGTCGACTGAACAGCCGCCAGCATGACAGCCTGCCGGGCCGTGACCGACGGTGATGCGGACACACATGCCTGCGGATCGAGACCGTGGCTGATGAAGTCCGTGTCGATCTCGCCGGCCCGGAATCGCCGGTCTGCGAGGAGCTCACCAAAGAAGCCCAGGGTGGTGGCGATACCGCCGACCACTGTCTCCCGCAGGGCGGCACGCAGCCGTTTGATGACCTCGTCACGGACGGGGGCCCATGCGCACAGTTTCGCGATCAACGGGTCGTAGTGGATCGGAACGGTCCAGCCCTCCTCGGCACCGGAGTCGACCCGAATTCCGGGGCCCTCGGGCATGACAAGCCGGGAGATGCGGCCCGGGGATGGCAGGAAACCGGCATCGGGGTCCTCGGCATAGATTCTGCATTCCATTGCGTGTCCCCGATGCTGGATGTCGGATTGGGCATGTCGCAGCGGCTTCCCGGCCGCCACGCGGATCTGCTCCCTGACGAGGTCGATTCCAGTGACGAGTTCCGTCACCGGGTGCTCCACCTGCAGGCGCGTGTTCATTTCCAGGAAGTAGAATCGTCGATCGGAGTCCATCAGGAATTCGACTGTTCCCGCGTTCGAGTATCCGGTTGCCCGCGCGGCCGCCACGGCTGCCCTGCAGAGATTGGCTCGCACCTCAGGGTAGCCGGCCAGAAGCGGGGACGGCGATTCCTCCAGGACTTTCTGGTGACGCCGTTGAATGCTGCATTCGCGCTCCCCCAAATGCACGATGCCGCCGTGTTCGTCAGCGAGTACCTGGACCTCGACATGCCGCGGACGGACGAGCGCTTTCTCGATGTAGACCGTGTCATCGCCGAACGACTGGGCGGCCTCTCCTCGCGCCTGGTTCCAGGCGCCGGCCAGATCGGCCGCATTCTCCACGAGCCGCATCCCTTTCCCGCCACCACCAGCAGCAGCCTTGAGCATGACGGGGTAACCGATGTTGGCTGCTGCCGACGCGGCCTTGACCGCATCGCTAGCGGCCGTCGAAGTGCCGGGAACGACCGGCACGCCCGCTTCAGTCATGATTCTGCGAGCCTCTGTCTTGACTCCCATCGAGCGGATCGACTGCGGGGAAGGGCCGATGAACTTGACTCCCACCGCTCCGCAACGTTCTGCAAATGCCGCGTTCTCACTGAGGAAGCCGTAGCCCGGGTGGACTGCCTCTGCCCCGGACCTCGAGGCAGCCTCCAGAATGCGGTCGATACTCAGGTAGCTCTGCGTTGCTGGCGCGGGACCGATCGCGTAGGCCTCGTCGGCGAGTCTGACGTGCTTGGCGGCCCGATCGACATCCGAATAGACCGCGACGCTCCGGATGCCCATTTCCCGGCAGGCCCGGATCACACGGACGGCGATTTCACCGCGATTGGCGACAAGTATCTTGCGGAACACAGGGCGGACGGGTGATTGTAGCAACGTTGATCGCTGTACCGGCAGCGGGTCCGGTTCAGTTGACGTAAAGGAACGAATTCAGGTTGAACATCGCCAGCGCGAACTCCCTTGCGGGCGCGTCTGCGAGAAACCGCATGGTCGTGTCGATCTCGGTCGGGGTCGGATTCCGGCCCGTTGCGAGGATGTACGCCTGTTGCACGATTCCCTCAGGAGCCGGACCCTGCTCTGCAGCAAGCCGCTTCGCAAACAGCGTGGCCAGATCATTCGCGATCTGCCCGTTCAGCAATTCCAGGGATTGTGGTGGATGGGTGCTTGCCTGACGTCCGGCACAGCTTGTCAACAGAGCCGGCTGGTCGAACACCTCCATGAACGGGAGCCGAAGATTGCGCTTGGCGATCAGGTAGATGGATCGGCGTCGGTGTTGGGCGCGGTCGCGGGGAACCCGCCACTGGGTCGGATCATACAGGAGTTCGACGAGCGCATTGTCCACGGGCAGCATGACGCTCTTGCCGCCGTAGGCCAGATTCAGTTCGCCCGACACCGACAGCATGGCGTCGCGGACCTCCTCGGCTCTGAGACGACGGCGGGGTCCGTGCCATAGCAGCCGGTTGGAAGCGTCCTTTTCTGTTCCCACCGCACTGAGGGCGGGATTGCGGGAGGCTTGGCGGTAGGTGCGACTGGTCAGGATGAGCCGCCGGATGTGCTTGAGGCTCCATCCACTGCGGACGAGTTCGTTGGCCAGGAAGTCGAGCAGTTCCGGGTGACTGGGACGGCCCCCCATGAATCCGAAATCGTTGGGCGTGTCCACGATGCCTTGGCCGAAGTACGCCTGCCAGATGCGATTCACGATCACCCTTGCGGTCAGCGGGTGATCGGGGGCCGTGAGCCATTCGGCGAGCCGGGAACGAGGGTTTTCCACGTCAACAGGAAGTGTCGGAGCGTCTTCGGGCAGCAGCACTCCTGGTGGGCGGGGGTTGACGGCCTGCAGGGGTTTGGTGTGGTCGCCGCGATCGAGCACTCGGACGATCGTGGGATCGTGGTTGTCGTTACGGATGGTGCTCAGAGCTGGTGGGGCTTCGGGAAGCCGTGCCTCGAGCGCGTCATGCTCTGACTGGAGGCGTTCGCGCTCCGCCCCCTCGGCGAGCTTGATCTTCCCCCGCAGCGACTTCATGTTTCCGGCGATATCCTTGGTCTCCTTCCGCCATTCCTCGATGGAGACATCACCCCCAAAGACCATGTCGGTCTCGCGGGACGGTCCGAAATATGCCTGCAGGCGGTAGTAGTCGACCTGTCGGATGGGATCGAACATGTGGTCGTGGCAGCGAGCGCAGCCGACAGTCAGCCCGAGAAACGCGGCTCCGATGATGTCCGTACGCTCGGTCAGGACTTCGTTGCGGCTGGATGCGACCTCCTGATTGCCGGCGTTGCGGCGGACTGGACCGAGACGATGCAAGCCAGCCGCCGCCAGCAGGTCCCGATCTTCCGGATGGCGGATACTGCCATGGGCCAGTTCGTCACCGGCGATCTGTTCGCGGACGAACCTGTCGAACGGCATGTCGCGATTCAGCGAATCGATCACGTAGTCGCGGTACCGCCACAATCCCGGGATGTAGCGGTCATACTCGAAGCCCTCGGTCTCCGCATAGCGCACGACATCGAGCCAGTGCTGCGCCGCATGCTCGCCCTGTCGCGGGCTCGCCAGCAGCCGGTCGACTAGCCGCTCCCAGGAGTCGGCGTCCCCATCATTAAGAAACTGCTTGATCTCGTTTGGGTCGGGAGGCAATCCCGTCACGTCGAAAGACAACCGTCGGGCAAGCGTGCGGCGATCGGACTCAGGGGCAGGTCCGAGGCCTTCGGCCGTCAATCGCTGCAGGATGAACGCATCGACCGGATTGCGAATCCAGTCCGATCTCACTGGTGGCGGCACGGCGGACGATCGCGGCTGGAATGACCAGAACTCACGCTCCCGCCGGTCGAACTCGGCAGGCCAGAGGATGCAGGGCAAGCCCAAAGCCAGCAACAGAGTTCCACAACGTTTCATGGGGAAGAGTCCGCCCACAATTGTAAACCAGCGAATTGGTTCTAGTGTTCCGTCAGCCGCAACATTCCTGGAAGACTGACTCGCGACGGAGGTCTTGTGCCGCAAGCGCATGCGGGTGCCAGCAAGTCGTTCGAGTCCGAGGGGGAGGGGGGCGAGATCGAGCTGCAAGATCATCGTCCGATGATTCCCGCGGCCCCCGCAGAGCCTCGCTCAGGCTCATCTCTCGCTGGGAGTTGACAGGTGCTTGACACGCGTTTGCGAGCTGTGATAGCTTCTTGGTGATCCGGTCCGATGGCCCTTGGAGGTCTCCGGGAAACCGGGTTACCGAGCGGTAGAGTAGTTCGGTCGCGTACAGGTACAGGAAAGAAGGAGAGAACTTCCATGCAGAGCAAGTTGAAGAAATTCGGGGGGGGGGGGTAACTCTCTTCCTGGCAGGGCTTCTGACAGTCGGGCTGGCCGGCTGTGGAGGCGATGAACCCGCACCGATAGCGAGACCGGTCACACCCCCACCGGCACCGTCGGCGTTCCAGCCGCAGCCGGTCGAGATCACGCTGGGGACGAGTGGCGACACGGTCACCCTGATGACCACCGAGAGTGGTGGCTTCACCCTGAACGGGGAAGCGTTCGCGAGTGGCGGGAACGTGACGGCCGGGAACGGCGGGCAGTACACGCTGACGCTGGCAGAGGGGACCTGGACGGCGCAGTTCGACGCACACGAGATCATGATCCCGCTCGGGATGAGCGAGGAGACGGTGACGATCACGCAGGCCGAGGACGGCAGTTACTGGCTGGGGGAGATGGCGGTCCGGAGTGGCGAGACCGTCCACACCGCCGCGAACGGCAACGAGTACGTGCTGAGCATCACGACCGACGAGAGCGGGTCGATCACCTGGATGGCCGACTACCGGGTGCCGATGATCCCGGTGATGCTGGGTCTGTCGGGCGACACGGTGACGCTGGAGAGGCGGGAGGACGGCAGTTACTGGCTGAAGGACATGGCGGTCATGAGCGGGGAGACGACCACCATGGCGGGGAACGGCAACACCTACACGCTGACGCTGGGCGAGGACGGAATGTGGATGGCCGAGTACATGGCCATGGTGGTGGAGGTGATGCTGGGGACCTCGGGCGAGACGGTGACGGTGAGCAAGGCCGAGGACGGCGGCTACTGGCTGGGAGAGATGGAAGTGGAGAGCGGAGTGACGCTGGCGACGGCGTCGAACGGGAACCGGTACCGGTTGATGATGGATACGGAGGGGATGTGGATGGCGGAGTACGTGCCGATGACGGGCACGGTGACGGTGGGCACCTTGGGGGTGACGCTGGAGACGGTGCAGGCGGAAGACGGGAGCTGGACGGTGGTGAGTCCGGTGACGGGGGAGCCGGAGACGCTGACCGACGGAGCCACGTTCATGGTGGGTGGCAACAGCTACACGCTGATGGATGACGGTGAGGGGAATTGGATGGCGACGTACCGGGAGGAGACGGTCTCGGTCATGCTGGGGATGTCGGGCGAGACGGTGATGCTGACGAAGAGAGAGGACGGCAGTTACTGGATGGGGGAGATGCAGGTCGAGGACGGGGTGACGATGGTGACGGCGGCCAACGGCAACCTGTACACGCTGAGCATGGACGCGGACGGGATGTGGATGGCCATGCATGAGGCGCCACAGACGCAGGTGGCGTTGGGCACGAGCGGGACGACGGTGACGCTGGTGCGGGAGGAAGACGGCACGTACACGCTGGACGGGGAGATGTTCATGAGTGGCGGTCGGGTGACGGCGGGGAACGGGAACGTCTACACGGTGACGATGGTGGACGGAGCGTGGATGGCGGAGTACCAGCCGGAGAGCATGGCGATCAAGGGCACGGGCGGTCTGATGGCGGTGATGCGAGAGGACGGTGAGGGCTACGACGTGGACGGAGCGCTGCTGCCGAACAGCGGGATGGGCGACATCGACACGGACACCTCGGGGAGCTACCGGGTGCGGAGGCAGGACGGGATGCTGACGGGCATGCGTCTGGACAACGTCAAGATCGGCGCGGCGAAGTTCAGGACGGACGGTCTGAGCGCAGACCCGGCGATGCGGGGGGACGACAGGTCGACGGCGGACATCAACGAGGCGAACACGGCGCTGGTGGTGAAGGGGGAGAACTACCCGTTCGCGGACCTGCTGGGAGACGGGGTGTCGCAGACGAAGGGGACGAACTTCGTGGCGGAAGCGCGGACGAAGCTGGAAGGGATCCGGGAGAAGATCGTCCAGATCCTGGCGGTGTTCGACAAGGACACGGAACGGGACGAGCAGATCGAGAAGCAGTGGGGCACGGCAGCAAGCGGCAACGCGAAGACGAACGTCAAGGGCGTGCTGGAGACGGTGTTCGGGGCCGGGCCGTCTGATGACAAGAAGTTCGCGGATCTGACGGAACCGGACGACGACAAGGCGCTGGGGCGGATCGACGATCTGATTGAGGCGCTGACGAGCGTGGAGGAACTGACGGCGGGGCTGAAGGACAACGAGGACCTGAAGGTGGCCAAGGAGGATGCGGATGACGCGGGGACGATCTTCGGGGCGACGAAGACGGAATCGACGGTGACGTACGGGGAGTACGGGAACACGCGGTACGGGACGATCACGCGCAAGCAGCGGGCGGATGCTACGGAGAAGGCGGAGTACAAGGTCAGTCCGAAGAAGACGGGGGAGCGGGGTGCGTTTGCGTTCGGGGTGACGGACAATACGGCGCGGTCGCGGTACGTGCAGACGGCGGGGACGGCGCGGTACGAGGGGGAGACGCTGGCGGTGAGCGGGGCGGACAGGCAGTATGCGGGGGACATCGAGATCAGCATCAACTTCACGGCGGAGAAGGTGGACGGGTTGATCACGAACCTGATGACGGCGGAGGGGGAGAGTTGGGAGTACCTGTTCGGGGAGGTGGACAGCATCGTGCTGCCGACGGCGGACCTGACGTTGCAGGGGAACTGGGAAGAGGGGATGGAGGAGGGTGCGACGATCGACTTCGGACGGCGCGCCGGGGTGTATCGACCGCAGAAGGTGGACAGCACGTTCGAGGGGCGGTTGCTGGGAGGCGACAGTGAGCCGGAGGCGGGCAGCGAGGTGGTGGGGGTGTGGTCGGTCGGCGCGGGCGTGAAGACGGACAGTGCGGCCGGCAGTGACAGCCAGAGTTACCTGGCGGGAGGCTTCGGGGCGACCCGGGTGGCGGACGGGCCGGTGCAGCGACCGTCGGTGGACGACGGGACGCAGGGGAACGCGAAGCTGGTGAGCGACACCGCCAGGACGATGATCGAGAACGGCCAGTTGACGGTCAAGCCGCAGGCGTGGGCCTGGTACTTCGAGAATCTGGGCTCGACGGAGAATGCCGAATACCCGGATGGAGAAGCGGGTCTGACCAATGAGGAGGCTAAGGCTCTCGGCGCGGCTGGCAACTACCGGGGATCGTTTTTCCGCAAGGCCGACAAGCCGGGGGACGCCAACAAGTACAAGGGTGAACAGATGCTGGACGTGCAGCTCTCGCTGGCGGACCTGCTGGCGAGCGAAGGAGGTGGCGAGTTCAGCCGGAACAGTCCCAAGACTTGGGTGCAGATGGCGCGGGAGCGGATCGAGAAGGGCCGGGACAAGATCGCCGGGCTGCAGTCGATCGGAGGCTTGGCCGACCAGGTCAATGCGGAGTGGAGGGAGGTCAATCTGGCCCTGCTGCACTACGTGTTCTGGGATTCCAACCACGAAGCAGTCTCAGAAAGGCGCATCCGCTACAACTTCCTGAACCCCGCGCCGGCAGCCATCGATGTCCTGACTCGAGAACAGAAAGGCGAGTTCGTCGGCTGGCCCTGGCAACTGCCCGTCAAGACCGTCCGCGTGGTGTCCAAGGAGTACAACGGCGTGACATATGAGGTACGGGAGCGGAACGCGACCGCAACAGCACCGTCGGATGCGCTGGACCGCATCGACGCGATGATCGAGGCACTGAGTTCGGTGGAGGGACTGGAGGCGGCGTTCGATCCGGGCCGGGACGGTCTGTTCGTGGACGAGGATGAGGACGGCGTGGAGAAATCGTTCCTGACGATCCACGGCGACGACGGGGAACTGTTCGACGACGAAGCCCCGAACAAGCGGATCTGGAGTTCGTCGGCGTCGGCGATGTTCAATCAGCGGCAGTGGCAGATCAAGGCGACGGCGGGGACGACGGACTACACGCGGTTCGGGGTGTGGCGGATCCAGTGGGCGAAGAACGCGCTGCGGGCCAAGAACTGGATCCACCTGGAGGTGGAGTCGTTCGCCTACAGTCCGCTGCCGGTAGCGACGGCGCAGAGTCGGGACCAGTTGCCGCTGGGCGGTCGGGCGACGTACGAGGGCAAGACGGTGGCGTACGTGGGCACGATGGCGCTGGACGGCAGACCGTTCGAATCCGACGTGGGCAGTCAGGCGGCCTACGAGGGTACGGCGAGCGTCGAGGTGGAATGGTTCGCGAGCGACTACGAAGTCCCCGCCACCACTTGGGCTTCAACTAGCGTGAGCGCCAGAAAGAACGGCGTGGGCGGGCATGTCACGACGGTGCTGAGCGACCTGCAGTCGGTGTCTAGCGGCGACTACCTCTACCATGACAACAAGGAAGTGCGGCGGCTGATCTTCGGGAAGGTCACCTTCGGCACGGATGACACTTGGGGGTACGCTTTTGCCAGCTTGGCGGGCAACCACGATCTGGACATGATCGGCCCCATCGGTAACCGGAACATCTCGATTGATTACCGGGATTCGTCGGTGGCGCGGGCGACGAAGAAGTGGGACAACAATCGAACGGGGTACAGTTTCAAGTTCGTGGGGAGTTCGCCGGACGGGCCGCTGGGAGTGGTCGGGATCTACGGGTTGACGGGGCAGGGATTCGGCACGAAGAAGGCGGCCACGGCCCAGAACCTGACCCTCAAGGGAGCCTTCGGCGCGGATCTGCCCTAGAGTCGGTGCCCAGGGGCACCGCGCAAACAGCCAGGGGGAGCGGGCAACCGCTCCCCCCTTTCTTTCTCGTTACGGGGGCGTCGTGTTCTGTGAGCCGCAATGTTGTGGTTGTGTGTTGCAAGCCTGTGGGCCATCCGTTCATGGGAGCAGGGCAAGGCGGCGCGACCGGACTGGCAAGCAACGGACAGCTGCCGATGTCCGTTGCCAACGCAAGATCGTATACTCGAAGATCATGTCTTCACGCAACACTAGTGTTCTGTCAAATGGAGTTTTTCTGTTGGACGGACTTGAAGTTCGTGGCGTGCATCGGCACCTGCCGTTTTCCCGTTCCCGCTGCGCGGGCAGGCATATACGCTTGGGCTGGATAGCCTCCGTCGAGAGACAAACCCTACCAGCAATTTTGAGTTTGACGAAACACTGGCCAGAGATGAGCCCGGGGAGCAGTCGGTCCGGTTGCCATGGAGATAGCATGCCCGCACTCCTATCGGAAGGGGCCTGCGGCGGTTCTCGGCTGCTACGACCGGACCCGAGTTCAGCGGGACCATGTCGGGGCCGCACGGAGGGCCTCATTTCGGCGCCGTCGGTGTGGGCGCCCGCCAGTAGGCAGCGGGAGACTGGAACTGTCGTTCGCAATCGCATGGCGTGCCGTTGCGCAAAGTTCCATGTCATCGGCCAGGATGGCCCATCCATGGCAGGCCCATCACATCAAGCAGGTTACGGCTGACGGCCCGATTGGGGGTTGAAGCACCTTCGGGGTTCACCAGGCGCCGGCCTCTTCCGAACAGGGACAAGCCGCCACTCTCGCGGTCGATTCCGGCTTGACCTACGTCGCCAGTCGGCGGCCATACGGACCAGAAAACTCACGATCGACCACGGAGAGATTCGGATCGTTGCTTGGAGCGTCCCGCTTGCGGTCTCAGGCGCAACTGCTGTACATCCGATGAGGTGTCGATATCCCTCAGTTCGAATTCGGCGCTGTGGCTAGTCAGTCACACCTGTGTCTGGCGTACGGAGGCGACATGCAGCCTGCGGACTCGGCCCAAGGCAGGATGCCTGCAAGGCCGTGGCGAATCCGGGGTCCAACCGGGAATCCGCCGGAGTGGGGGGGGGGGGGTAATGAGACCGCACACTATGGGCCATGGCCCGCGAGGGATGGGAAAGGGGCATATACGTCGTCAAGACGCAGGGAATCGGGTGCTCGCAGTGGTGAGGCTTCAGTCCAACAGGTTCTCAGGGAGAGAGTACGTCACTGACAGAAAGTGACGTACAAGACTGCCCGTCGGCGAGAAGCTCTCAGTTCGGACCGTATATGCCGAACGACCCGTCGTCCAGGTGCGAGGCTGCCGCACGAGCGTTTACCCACTCGCGAAGAACTTTAACCTCCTCACGAAGAACTTGCAGTTCGCCACTTACGCAGCCGTGAAGACCTTGCAACTCTACGCGGATACCCTGAAGCTCGTCGTTAATGCACTGGTGGAGGCCTTGCAACTCCTTGTGGAGTTCCCGGATCTCGCTACGGGTAGCCCGGATCTCCCGGAGAATGTTGGCAAGTCCATGACGAAAGAACGCAGCAAGCGGCAGTGAAAAAGCCACCGCTGTCAGGGCGAGGCTGAACCAAGATGTTTCCATACCGTGTACTCTAGCACAGGTCCGCTCAAAAGACGACAATGGCAGTGATCGGGCAGGTACATTTTTTAGTCCCGGGTGAGGGCGTATTGGAGGGCTTGAGTCGGGATTTCCGGTCGGGAGCAGGCCGCAGGCGCGGTTTCGAGGGCGGGCCGGCTACGGCCCGCGCGGCAGGTGGGGCGGTCGACACACCCCGGCCGCTGGGAGCGACACAGGGAGGCTGGGCGCCGGGTGCGGCGCCACGGACAAGGCGGGCTGGGAGCGGTGGCGGGGTTCAGTCCGCGGGCGGGTGCAGCAGCAGGTCCAAGGCGGACTGCGAACGCGCCGCGTAGTAGCGGTTGGCGGTCGGAATGCCCTCGAATGGCGACTGGCAGCGGATGAGCGAGATCGCGACGTTGGTCAGGCAGGCCAGGTTGCGCGGCAGATGGCGCACCGCGACCCGACAGCGGTCCTCGTCGTAGGTGAAGTCCCGCACGTAATGCAGGCGGTTCTCGATGTGCCAGTGCTGGCGGATCAGGGCCGCCAACTGCGCCGGCGTGGCCTGCTCCGCCGACAGCGAGGTCAGCGCGTAGCACACGGCGAGAGTGGTCTTGTCCGTCTTGCGATTCCAGGTCTGGCGTTCGATGCGGATGGCCTGCCGCCGACCGTGCAGGTCGGCATAGCCGTTCCAGGCCGGGTCCGCCAGGTCCTGCACCCAGTAGCGGCGTCGTTCGATCCGCCCGTGGTCCCCGTCGAGCGTCTCGTGGTCGGGGAACGCGCCAAAGTGGATGTGCTGGAGGTCGTCGAGGATGGTCGGCTGGTTGCCCTTGACCGACGTGACGAGGTAGTGGGCCTTGGACTCCTGGCGTAACAGGCGGGTGGTCGCCTGCTGGGCGTGCAGGGCGTCGAAGGTGACGACCCGGCCCTGCAACTCCAGCTGCCCGGCCAACTCGCGCACGGCGGGAATCTCGTTGGTCTTGCTGCCCACCTCGACCTGTCCCAGCACCAGACCACTGCCATGCTCCACGGCCGCCACCATCATCCGCCGTCCCTGCGCGGTCTGCCGGGAGGCGCCCCGCACATCCTTGCCGTCCATCGCGATGCCGGCCAGCAGCGGCTCCTGCGCGGGCGTCTCGCCCGCCGCCGACGGTGCCGGCGCGTCCTCGACCGCAGCCTGCAATGGTTTCGTATCTCCCTGTTGTGTCAGGACTGGACTCTTCTGCTGCTGGGCCCATGCCATGATCGCCCGCTCGAGCGTCTCCGGCGGCAGGCGCGCCAGAATGGTGTGCAAGGTGGTGATCGAGGGCGTCGTGTAGCACTGCTGGCTGGGGCTGAAGAAACAGCCCACCGTCCGCCGCTGCTGTTGATCCAGCAACGCCGCAAACTCGGCGAACGCGGTCACGCCCCGGTACCCCGCCAGACGCGCGGCGATGGCCAGCGTCAACACCGTGCACAGCGGATAGCGCTGCCCCCGCGCACAGCGATAGTCCTCCACCTCGCCCAGAAAATTGAACAGGCTGCGCAACTGCGCGGCCGGTGGGGGTGCCTCCCGGGCCGGTCCCTGCCAGTTCGGATCCTCCTCTTGCTGACTCAGCGCCGCCCGCGCTCCCGCTTCCAACTCGTACACCAGAACCTCCTTGGGTTGTCCGTGGGGCCGCCACCTCACCGGCGGTCCCGGCTCGCGGGCGTAGCCGCCCGTATAGCCCAGCGAACGCCAGTTCGCGGCCCGGTAACAGGTGCCCGCGAACCGCGCCCGGTCCACGAACGATTCCGCCAGCAGCACCCGGTAGCCATGCTCCCGCTGCATGTCCTGCGCCAGCCGCTGCAGGCTCAGCCCCAGCACCCGCGAGGCCAGATTGGGGAGGCCCTGGAACGCCGGCAGGATCAGGAACCGGGAGTTCTGGGCCACCAGATGCAGACGCCGCAACTGCTGCTCGAGCGTCCAGCCCAGCCAGCGGTCCCGGGCCGTGACCTGCAACGCCGCCGCCTGCCAGCCCACCAGCGCGACCCAGGCCGAGTCCAGCGTGGCCACCTGCCGCAGACCCTTGCCGAACAGGGCGCCGAAGCCCAGGTAATGGTGCGCGGCGACCAGCCGGTCCCAGAGCCTGTGTTCCTGCGCTCCGCAGGTCGCGCGCACCTGCACCGCCTGCAGGTCCACGCTGTCCGGCAACCCCAATGACGACTCCATGGCCTCCACCCTGACAGATCCCGCACGGAATGTCCAGCCCCGTCCGCCCGCACCCTCCCCGTCCGTCCCGTCGTTCCTGGCCTCCTACCCCTGCCTCACACTCTCAACTACCCCCAACTCCGAAAAAAGAATCACCGTGAGTGATCGGGTGTCCGCTGGCCTGAGTGAGTTCGTGACTCTCACTCCAGCAAGGTCGAAGCGTGGGTCCCGTGACGACCGAATCGCAGACCGGCGGTACAGACAACCGGCACCACCCCAGGCATCCCTCGTCCGACGTGCCGAGGCGCAGCGTAGCAGTCTCCGGTCCCCGGCGCGGAACCGAGGGCCGAGTGGTCGGAGGCAAACTTCGTCCGCTATGCTCTCCCGGAGCCGATCAGGGTTGCGATCCAGCGCGTGCCGGAGTAGTTCTCCAGGGCGATCTTGACGATGATGGTCAAGGGCGTGGAAAGCAGCATCCCGACCCCGCCGAGCATCCATCCCCAGAAAACCAGTGCCATGAACACGACAAGGGGCGAGAGGCCTACACTGTCTCCCATGAACTTCGGCTCGATCACGCCGCCGATCGTGATGTTGATCGCGAAATAGCCGATGGCCACCACGACACCTGTACCGGCACCGAACTGCACTATCGCCATCAGCACGGGAGGAATCGCAGCCACGAACGAGCCGATGTTCGGCACGTAGTTGAAGAGAAAGGCCAAGAGACCCCAGAACACAGGATGGTCGACTCCGAGGGCCCAGGTCCACAGGCCCGCCAGCACCCCCGTAGCAAGGCTAGTCGTGGTCTTGACCGCCAGATATTTCTGGACCGACTTGGCGAATGTCAGGAACCCGTCCCAGGTCCGGTCTGTCTGCCCCAGCGCCGCGGCCATCTTGGCGGGCATCCGGAACCCTTCCTGCAACATGAAGATGATCGTGAGGACGATCAGGAGTGCCTTGGTGACCAGGTTGCCGAATCTGAGGAGCGTCGAGCCTGCCAGTCCGGCGGCCGACTTGAAATCAAGTTGTTTCCACAGGTCCTCCACGACGAACTCGACGCCGAATTTCTTCAGCAGGTCTTGTGCACTGCTTGTGACAGTCTCCACCTGTAGCGCAAGGCGTTCCTGGTAGGACGGAAGGTTCCGGTTGAACTCCTCCAAGGAGGCGAGTGCCACGCTGCCGACAAGAGCGAGCAGTCCGGCCAGGGAGCACGCCACGATCAGGATCGCGATCGCTTTCGGAACGCGATGAGCGTGCAGCCAGGACACGACCGGAATCGTCAGCACCGCGATCACCGCGGAGATCAGGAACGGCGTGACGATCGCGCTGGCCGCCTGGACGCCGGCCAGGAAGATCACCAGCGAGGCAAGTCCCACCAGAGTTGGTGTCAGGCTTGAGTCGCTCGCTTTCATGTCAGGAGTCCCGTTCGGTCAGGGGGCGGTGGGCTAGCTGCCTGCACACCCCTCAGTTCAGCATACTGCCCGAGCGGACCTCACTCCCTTGTGGGGTACACTGGCTAATCCGAACTGGAAGGAACTCACTACATGGACTCATCGAACAAGCGCTTCTTCGGACCTTGGATCATTGCCTGCTGCTTCATTACGTTCGGCTTGTCAACCGGCTTTCCCTACTACAACATCTCCTTCTTCTACGACTATTTCCGAGATGGTCATGAGTGGACTCAGGTGCTCGTCACGACCGGAGCGCCGATCGCGGTCCTGCTCACGATCTGGATCGGGCCGGTCATCGTTCCCAAGGTATCGCCCAGGCTACTGATCGTCATCGGTACGGCACTGACATTCATATCGTTCCAGTGGTTTGGCCGACTGAGTGGCAGCGAATGGGAATATTACGCCGCCTGGTGCGTCTACATGGCCGGGTACTTCCTGTCGGGCCCGATCCCTCACCAGATCATCATTTCCAACTGGTACAAGCGACGGCGCGGGATGGCGATGGGGATCACGTACGTTGGTGTTGCCGTCATCGGGGCATTGTGCAACAAGTTGGCACCATACCTCGCGCTCCAAATGGACTATACGGAAGCGTTGCGCGCCATGAGTTGGCTCATGGCAATCGCATGGCCGATTGCCTTGTTCGTGATTCGGGACAAACCGCAGGACAAGGGACAGCACCCGGACGGCGATGCCAGCGAGGCAGTGGCAGAGTCACAGGCCCGGTCCGCGGGGCCTGGCAGAAAGTCCATGAGTTTCGGGGAACTGGTGCGCCGCGTTCCGTTCTGGCTGCTGCTGATCGGTAGCGCGGCCTCCATCGGCTCCATCGCTGCCGTGAACTTCCTGATGAAATTCGTTTTCGAGGAGCAGGGATTCATCGATCAGGCGGCTCGAGACCAAGTGTGGTCGGACGCTTCGTTCACATACTTGATGTCCAGCATCTTGGGCCGGCTGATCGCCGGCTGGCTGGCGGACCGCCTGCCCCGCAAGTACGTCATGCTGGCAACCTATGTCATCGTGGCCTGTGCGATTCCGCTACTGTTTCTGGTAACACCCCAGGATCCCAACATGGTGTACGTGTTCGCTATCGTGTTCGGGTTCGCCATGGGTGCGGACTACATGCTGATCCCGCTGATGGCGGCGGACCAGTTCGGACTGCCGTCGCTGGGCAAGGCGATGTCGGCAATCCTGCCAACCGACACGATTGCGCAGTTCTGGAATCCGCGGATCATCGCAGAGGTCGCGGCGCGCATGGCGGGGTACGGTCAGGCGCTGTGGGCGGTGTTCGGGCTCGCTGCCTTCGGGGCGTTCGCCATTGCACTGCTGCCAAAGCACTCCCGCAAGGACGAGTGAGAGCTTCCCTCAGGCCATAGCGGCAACTGACGAGTCGAAAGCCCGGGTTTCTGGCTGTCAGTTCTGATGGCTCCTAGTGTTCCGTCACTCACGATTTCGGGATAGACGGACTTGAGTTTGCAGCGGGCATTGTCCGCGGTCATGTGTCGGTTCACGCCACGCTGGCACTCATTGACGCATGCCATGATGTTCGCCAACCACGACCGCGCCCCTGTCGATCCTCAAGATCGTGGGTGACGGAACGCTGGCTTGCGGACCAAGACATGGAACTCCACTGGCTAGTCCTGCCAGCCCGGGTCCACTTCGACCACTCACTGACCTGTCGAATGCAGTGCGTCGACTGCGCCGGACTCGTATTCGGGCCTCGCCAGTAAGGGGTCGCCACCCTACCCGATGCGCTCGACGGAATTGATCAGGACAGGTGTCCGGGGAACATCCTGGTGGCCTGCACGACTGCCGGTCGGGACGCCTGCAATGGATTCGACAATCTCGGTACCCTCGACGACCTTGCCGAACACGCAGTAGCCCCACTCATCCGGTGCCATGTCCTTGTCCAGCCCCCGATTCGTCTGGTGGTTGATGAAGAACTGTGCTGTGGCACTGTGCGGCTGCGAGGTCCGTGCCATGGCGATCGTGTACCGCAGGTTCGAGAGTGCCCCGGCCTCGTTCTGGATCGCCGGCCGGGTCGACTTCTCTTCCATGGATTCGGTGAACCCGCCCCCCTGAATCATGAAGTTCGGGATCACGCGGTGAAAGATCGTACGGTCGTAGAACCCTTCATCCACATACTGCAGGAAGTTCTTCACGGTTTCCGGCGCTTTGTCGGGATAGAGTTCCAGGATCATCGTGCCACTGCTGGTTTCCATCCGCACCTTGGGTGGACCGGATGGTTCCGCCGGAGGTGCGGGCTCGGGCTCGTCCTCCAAGGTCCCGGTTTCGGGCTCGAGTTCCGGTTCCGGCGGTGCGTCCGTCGTTTCGACAGGTTCTGAAGGCGTGGACTCCGGAGGAGCCTCCCTATCAGCGCACTGGGTAAGGAGCAGCATCAAGAGCGCGAGGGGAAGCGAGAGAAGCGGATTGACGGACACGGGTACATTCTCATGGAGTCGACCCGCTGTCGCAGGCCGACAGGGTACCAGTGTACACCAGGCGCGCGCTTGCCGTCGGCGGGAACATGCGTGCGATGTCGATCATGTCATTGCTCCGCCGCAGCTTGATCCGGCTCCGGCCGTGCACCCGTAGCAGTGCTGGCCGGAGACGATCCGCCGCTCCGCGAGCCGGGTCGGATGGAAGTCCCGGATATGTCGAGGCATGCCAAACCCGACTCCAATGTCGAGCATCTGATTGAAGTCGCAATCGAACAGCCGTCCGTCCCACCCCACCGAGATCGTCCTGCGGCACATCACGCTGGCTGCGGCGGCGGGGTTGAACGCGGCGACCAGCCGCTCCATGTACCGCTGGTAGTTGCCGGTCCGGATCAGGAAGTCCAGGTACCGGCTGATGGGCATGTTCGTGATCGTGTAGAGGGAGTTGAACTCGATGCCATGGCGGGATCGCAGCTCGCGACGGAAGTCCGCTTCCAGCGCGGACTGATCGGGCGGCATGAAGGCCCCGGTCGGATTGTAGACGAGATTGAGCGTGAGGCCAGTTCCTGCGAGGCCGTAACCCAGCGAGTTGAGCTTGAGCAGTGCCTCGACCGACTTCTCGAACACGCCGGCGCCTCTCTGCCCATCGGTGCGCGGCCCGAGAAAGTACGGCAGACTGGCAATCACTTCGATCTGATGGCTGGCGAGGAATTCCGCGAGGTCGTGTTGGGAGTCAAGCGTCAGGACGGTGAGGTTGCAACGGTCGATCACATGGCATTCCAGGAGCCTTGCCTGCTCGACGAACCAGCGAAAGTTGGGGTTCAGTTCGGGAGCGCCTCCCGTAACGTCCACTGTGGGGTGTCCAATTCTCCGGATGGCCGCTAGGCAGAGCTCGAACGTGTCCCGGGACATGTTCTCCTCGGTTCGGTCGGGTCCGGCGTCGACATGGCAGTGCTTGCAGGTCTGATTGCAGAGCTTTCCGACGTTGACTTGGACCGCTTCGATTGCCGTGGCGGTCAGCGGTGCGAGATTCCACTCGGCCAAGGCTTCACTGAACGGCTTGAGTGCTCTGCCGGCGTGTCCGTTGCCGAGAATCCGCAACTGCGCATGTGACGATTCCAAGGTGTGATCCAGGGACCGCAGACTCGTCGGCACGGCTTGCCTACATGCTGAGCTTGGCTTCCGCGTTTCGCATCTGGAGGCCATGCACCAGCGTCGCGCCGCCCGTGATGGCCGAGGCGACGTGAATCGCCTCTGTCATCTGCTCCGTGTTGGAGCCCTTCTCCAAGCATTCCTGCGTGTAGGAATCAATGCAGTAGGGGCACTGTACGGCGTGTGCGACTGCGAGGGCGATCAGGCGTTTCTCACGTTCCGACAACGCTCCCGACTGAAAGACCGCACTGTACCATGCGTGGAACTTCTCCCAGAGATCCGGGGAGCCCTCCGCCATCTCAGCGAAACGCGGCAGATCCTCTTCACGGTAGTATCCGGCCATCAGGTTCGGGTTCCTTGCCTGCCGTATTGCAGGAATCGCCCGTACCGGCCCAGTATACAGGGAATCTCTGTTGTCGGGAGCCCGCATCATCGGTGCCTTGCGGGCTCGCAGCCCGGTCGGCTCCGGCCGCCGGTTATCCTGTGGACTGGCGATGCCCTGTCTGCATGGTCGATATCCGTGGGTCATTGAGCCTTGGCGGCCGGACCGTTCGAGCGTCCTTGCGCGAATCAGCCCGCTGGACGGACGGTGGGGTCCGGAATCGACTGCAGGCGCAGGTGGCCCGGAGGGTGGCTGACGAGCGAACGGGAGAGATATGGGATGGAGCAGTTTCTCCATAGCCTGCATTTCGAGACGAGCGGAAAGGGCCTTTCCGAGATCACGCGGCCGATCGTGGACTGGGTCACGGAACTCCGGGTCCGTACGGGGATGCTGACCTTGTTCGTGCGACACACCTCTGCGTCACTGACCATCCAGGAGAATGCGGACCCGGACGTGAGGCATGACCTGGAGAGCTTTCTCGACCGCCTCGTTCCCGAGGGCGATCCCCGGTACCGCCATACCATGGAAGGTTCGGACGACATGCCGGCCCACATCCGGGCCGCCCTCACGCAGACGCACCTGTCGATACCGGTCATGGACGGTTGCCCTGCCTTGGGGACCTGGCAAGGAATCTACCTCTTCGAACATCGGCGCCGACCGCACCGAAGGACGGTCGTCCTGCACCTGATCAGCTAGCCAGGAGGCAGGCTTCTTCGTCTTCAGGGCCCAAGGGCCCGTTCCGTCCCGGGACGTGCTACGCTAGCCGCTACGGGGGCATCCCTTGCGTACGCGACCGTTCCTGCTGGTACTGATCCCATGGCTGCTCGGAGCGCAGGTGCCGGATGGATTTCGGCCTCTGTTCAACGGTCGGAACCTTGCCGGCTGGCACATGAGTCTGACCAGCCACCACGGCGACACGAAGGAGTGGCGGGTCTTCGACGGGGCCTTGACGGGCAAGCAGGATCGGGCGGACAACGGTGGGATTCTGCTCACGGACGAGTCCTTCGGGGACTTCGAGGTTCACGCCGAGATCAAGCCGGACTTCGGATGCGACGGCGGGTTGTTCCTGCGTTCCAGCGAAAGCGGCCAGGCGTATCAGGTGATGCTCGACTACCTGGACGGCGGCAACGTCGGAGGAGTGTACGGAGAACGACTTGAGGGCGTGGAGACCAAGCCTTCTCAGGACTGGAAGCAGGTCTGGAAAGAGAAGGACTGGAATACGATCCGGGCGCGCATTCAAGGCGCTGTGCCGCGGATCCAGGTCTGGCTCAATGGCACCCGGATCGCGGACTTCCAGGACTCGGAGAACCACCTGCCGAATGGAGTCACGACCGGGAGCATAGCGGTGCAGGTCCACGGCGGGGCCCGGTGCCGGCCCGGTCTCGAACACAGGTTCCGCAACATCGCGGTCCGCGAACTCTAGGTTTTCCCGCTGTCGGTCTGTTGCGGCACGATCTGGCCGCCAATCAGCCAGACCAGTTCCATGCCGACCACCCATAGCCGCATTGCGACAGCGAGTGCCAACGCGGTCCCGGTCGCCAGGACCTGTCCCAGCAGCAGGCCGAGGATTCCCTCGCGAACCCCCACTCCGGCCGGTGCGACCATCGTGAGCAATGCCAGCACCCAGGCCAGAGCGTAGCAGCCGGCAATCAACGTGAACTGCTGGCCGTCGACATCTGTGAGCAGCGCCCGTGCGTAGCTCGCCATCGCGAGTGCGAGCAGTGTCCACATCAAGCAGTACATCGCCCACACACCGATCATCTGCCAGGCTCCCATCTCGAGCCGTTCGAAGGGCTGCCTCAGCAACCGGGCGAGTGGCTCTGCCCAGGCGTTGAAGACCCGCGGGACGACAAGCAGGCAGGCGATCGCCGGGAACGCGAGCAGGGTGGCTTCCTGCCACGGGCTGAGCGTCGTCGCTGCCGACCCCGCCAGCCAGGTTGCCGGGACGATCGCAGCCAGCGCGGCGAGCGTCATGTCGAGCATCGTCGCTGCAAGACAGGCGGCGGCTCCGACGCCGAATCGACGTGTCAGGTAGATCCGTGCGGCGAACTGCCAGATGCCTCCTGGTACAAATCGGCTGAGTTCCGATTTGCGGTAGACGCGGAAGAGTTCCCGATACGGCACGTCATGGCCGAAGCCGTGCAGAAGGAGCTTCCACCCCAGGGGCCGGACCAGGTACCAGGCCGCCGCCAGGGTGAACGAGAGAACCAGCCAACCCACTTCGAGTCGCCATGGCTCGGTGCGGATCTGTTGCCAGTTTCCATGGATCATGTGGCCGATGAAGCTGACAAGGATGAGGGAGACAGCGACCTTCAGCGCCGGAACCGCACGCCTAGTCACGGGACTCCCGGACCAATTCGGTTGTTGAGCCCAGGTGGCTCCGTGTGTCATCCAGCCGGACTTCGGCCAGCCAGCCGGAGACGAGCAGCAAGGCAGAGCCGATGGCGAACACGACGGTGCCACCGACGGTTGCCAGCGCAAGTCGCCAGTCCGGCACGACGAACAGCGAGATGATCAGCAGGCTGGCCGCAATGGTGGTACAACCGAACGCGGCGAAACCGAAGGCGTGGGCCGGCCGGTCGCGGAAGCGGGTCCGGAGCAGGACCGTCCCGAGGTCGAGGAAGCCCTTCCCGAGTCGACTCAGGCCGTACTTGGAGCGGCCGTGCGACCGGGGTCGATGCCGCACCTCGATCTCACCGATGCGAAAGCCTTGATGGGCGGCAAAGACCGGAATGAACCGGTGCTGGTCGCCCCAAATCCGGAGGGACTTCGTCACCTCCGCGCGATAGCACTTGAAACCGCAGTTCATGTCATGGAGAGCAAGACCGGTGGCGTGACGCATGACAACATTGAAGATCCGCGAGGGAATCACCTTGTGCAGCGGATCATGCCGCACCTTCTTCCACCCCGAGACCAGGTCATACCCGCTCTGCAGGTGCTCCAGAAGCGCCGGAATTTCGGCCGGGTCATCCTGCAGGTCACCGTCGAGAGTGAACACGACCGGCGCCCTGGTGCGCTCGAAACCTGCCATCAGCGCCGCCGACTTTCCGGTGGGGGCCCGGAGCCTCACCAGCCGAACCCGGCCGGGATCGTGCAGCGCTTCAAGGTGCTCCCACGTGGAGTCCGTGCTGCCATCATCGACGAAGAGAATCTCGTGGTTCGGCGGCAGCACCCCTCGCAGTTGACGCTCAAGTTCGGCCACCGTCGATTCCTCGTTGCGGACCGGAACGACGACGGAGATTTCCGGGAGACTTGACATGACCGCCGAAACGCCGATCATAGCGAGTCGGATTCCCCTGGGCAAGAGCGGGACGTGTGGTGGCTTGCCGAGTCAGTGGATGCGGGGGAGAGCGAGTTCGACGGAAGGCCTGTGGCTCAGCAGGACGCACAATCCAGACTGTCGGAATGAGATCTTGCCGAGGAAAGCCCGCCGGTGCGGCGTCAAGTGGCGCATGAGAGTTGCCGACGCTTACCGTGAACTCGATCCGGCCGATATGAAAATCACCACTTGACACGACATCGGTGAGTAGCTGCTCGACAGCCGTCCTGCCGCCCCGCCGAATCCGATCGGTTGACAGCTGCGGTCATTATCAGCGAACTTGGAGAGAGGACTCTCATGGACGTCAAACGCATCTCGCCCGAAGAGGCACGCGAACTCCTGGAATCCGGGGAAGGGCATGTTTACCTGGATGTGCGATCGATTCCGGAGTTCGAGGCCGGACATGCTCCCGGGGCCAAGAACATTCCCCTTCTTCATCGCACCGAAATGGGAATGCAACCGAACCCGGACTTCGTGACCGTGTGTGAACAGGCCCTCGGCAAGGATGCCAAGATCATTACGGCCTGTCTCAAGGGCGGCCGCTCGTTGCGAGCTGCTCAAGAACTCCAGGCGAGTGGCTTCTCGCAGGTCGTTGACATGCGGGGAGGGTTTCACGGGGAGTCCGATAGTGTTGGTGTCCTCGTCTACCCGGGCTGGGCTCCGCGCGGCCTTCCGGTCACGACCGAGGCATCCGAGGACGAGACCTACGAGGGCCTCTCTCGGCAAGGCTCCTAATGCGCTACCAGGAGTAGGTGTCGCCCGGCTTCAGGTCGGGCACGACAACGGTGGTTTCCGGACCCAGCGCCGCTCGAAGTTGCCGGGGCGTTCCGGTCAGCGCCGGGAATGTCCCCCAGTGCATCGGCAAGACCACTTGCGGCGACAGGAATTCGCAGGCCACAGCTGCTCCTTCCGGTCCCATGGTGTAGAGGTCGCCAATCGGAAGCATGGCCAGCGAGGGCTTGTGCAGTCGGCGGATCAGTTGCATGTCACCGAACACGTCGGTGTCGCCTGCGCAGTAGAACGTCCGTGCGTCCGGTTGGCGGACGACGAAGCCTGCCGCCACCCCTGCATAGATCGGGTGGTCCGGCTCGCCGATCGAACTGCTGTGCAGTGCCTGCGTCATCGTGACGCGGACTCCTTGCGTTTCCAGGCTGCCGCCCAGGTTCATTCCCGTGACGCCTTGAACACCCTTGGATTCCAGCCAGCCCGCGACTTCAAAGGAGCACAGGATCATCGGATCGTGCTGCTGCGCCACTTCTACGGCACTGCCGATATGGTCGAAGTGCCCGTGGGTGATCAGGAGCAGGTCGACGCCGGGAAACGCGAATCCTTCCGGGTAGGAGGGATTGTCGGAAATCCATGGATCAACGAGAATTGACGGTCCGTCGCCGACCTCGATCAGGAACGTGGAGTGACCTAGCCAGGTGAATTTCGTCATGAGCGTGGAGTCCTTGCGGGCAGGGAAGCGAGAGGTCGCTGTCATCAGCCGGCTCGGAGTCTCCCGACTGTCCTGGGAACTCCGACCGGTGTATCTCGTTCGATGTCGGGGGGCTTGCCTTGCTGGCGCTGGTCGAACGGGACCAGCTCGAGCACCGTCTCGACCAGGTCGAACTGTTCGTGGGGTCCTTTCTCGAGTACCACGTCCGCTCCCGTCGATTCGGGGGTCAGTGCCAGTGGGCTTGCGAAGCCCGACAGGATCACCAACGGCACATCCGGCGCGAGCGTGCGGATCTGGGCGATGACCTCGTCCCCGAACATGCCGCCGGGCATGCGGTAGTCGATCACGGCGAGGCTGAACGGGGCTTTCTCGGCCGACGAACGGAACAGTTCCAGTCCCTCTTCCCCGCTTGTAGCCGTTACGACATCGTAGCCGAGACCCTTCAGGATGAACTTGCGTGCGGCCAATCCCCGGCTGTTGTCGTCAATCAGTAGGATCCGTACCGGTGCCTCGATTCCATGCATGGCAACGATTCAATATAGCGCCTCCGGACAGCCCGACTCGGCGGGCCGAGAATCGCAGGCTCGAGCGAGACCGGGAGCCGTTCGGGACCCGATCGACAGTCCGGTATCACTCGACCTCACGGGGTGCCGTATACCCCTTCCGAGCAATGATCTTGTACTTGATCCGCTTGCCGTTCTTGCCAGTCATGCGTAGCTCGTTGTTGTTCGTCGGGTTCACGAGCCGCACCTTGATCTCCCTGAAGGAGCCGTCGCGCTTGGTGTTCGATGGGTGGTAGATGGCGGTGTACTGGTTGCGCATCAGGTAATTGAGGCTTTGGAAGATGGTCGGGAACTGGCCGTAGAAGCGGGGAAAGAACGCGAAGCCTCCCGTCTCCCTCGTGAATGTCCGCAACTGGTTGTCCGCCTGCAGCCAGCCGATACGGGTCGCCCCACCTACGTAGCCGCGCGCGTCGAGGAGTTCCTTGAGCATCTGGCCGAGACCGATCGCGTGCACCGTCACTCCCGCTTCCTGCACGATCCTGCGAGTCTGTGCGAAGTTGAGCCGACTGAAGGTGTCCTCACCGCTCGACAGCAGCACCACGGCCTTGCGTCCTTCAATGCCGGACATCCGCTGTACGGTGTCGGCGAGTGCGTCGAAGAGGTTGGATTCGCTATACGCCGCGATGCGCAGTCGCTGCAGGGCGTCGTTGATTTCCCGCCGGTCCTGCGTGAAGTCAGCCAGGATCTCGGGCCGCAGGTCGTAGGCGATGACGGCCACCCAGTCCTCCGGCCGCAGGGTCTCCACGAAGCCGTAGGTAGCCGTGAGGGTCTGGTACCAGGTCTCCGACCAGTACTGCTGCCACCGGTTGCTGAACTCGATCAGGAGGGCGACGGTTGCCGGGGCCTGGATCTGCCCGATGTCGACGATCTTCTGCGGAACGCCGTCTTCAAGGATCTGGAAGTTGCCTGCAGGAATGTTCGGTATGAACTGCCCCTTGTTGTCGAGAACGGCGATGTCGACCGTCACGGCATTGGTGTCGGCGGTGAAGAGGGGCTGGTCCTGGGGCAGGCGCTGTGGCGCCCGTGTCTCGACGGGCGGAAGGTTCGTGGGCGAGTCCGGGATCCGGCCGGGACCGGGTGCCTGCGGGCTTCCGGGGCCGGGTCGACGAGGCCGGTCCCCGATCGGTCCCTGAGCGTTCGCCAGCGGGATTTCGCCAGCGAGGACGGCCAGCATGATGGCCAGGTAGCAGATGATGTGCAGGTGCTGTCGGGTACTGTTCATGCTGTCGCCTCTGGGCCGCCAGACATCGCGCCGACAGCAGGCAGCCAACGTAACCTACCTAATGGTAACCCTGCCTCGGTCCACGGACTGCCGTTGAAATTCCCGAAGGGGATGAACCCCCACCTGTCGCGGGGTCAATCTGCCGCTTTCAGTTCGAAGTTGAAAATGAGTTCCGTGCGGCTATCGAAGGTTGACACGGTTCTGGTCTTGCTCTGGAATCCCTCCGCCAGCGCCGTGATCTCGTAGTCGATGCTCAGATCGAGCCCGCTGAAGTAGTAATTGCCCTCGTCGTTCGTGTGAAAGGACTTCACGTCCTGTGTCCGCAGATTCTTCAGTTGCACGACCGCGCGGATTCCCTCCTGATGCTCGTCCATGATCTGCCCCTTCACTGTTCGCTTCGGGTCTTCTTTCTTCTTCTTGCCGAAGCCCGGAAACTGGGAGCGAGCGGTCGGCACGAGAGCAAGTGCAGCAGTCAGGAGCAGGTTTCGCCGGTTCATGCGCATGGTACCTCCTATCCTACGGTGTGGCGGAGCCTGTGGTCCCGGTCTTCCGTGCCTTGCGGCGTTCGAGAATCAGGTTCGCGGTCGATTTCTCGATGCCGTAGACCTGAACCGTGCGACGAGCCTCCGCGAACCTGGCTGCCTTCGCGGTGACAACGTACGTTGCGTCGCCGGCCGGTACGCGGATTCTGTATTCGCCCCGGTGGTTCGTCACGGTCCGGTACTTCCTGCCGGGACTTCCTTCCTTGTGGGCGACCACCCGTGCTCCCGGCAGTGCGAGGTAGGTATCCTGAAACACCGTACCGAACAGCAGTGCGGTTGGTTCGGCAGGCTGGCGCTGCGCGAACAGGGCCGCATGGCCCAAGACGGTTCCTGCGAGAGATCGGGTCCATTTCCGGCGGGTCACATGCGATTTCCCCCTCGTTCCATAGAGTGTGGCACACGGGCAGTCAGGGTAGCTGTACCCAGGTTGCGTGCAGTCAACGCGTACCCTGTCGCGATGGTCTGGATCAGGAGGCGGTTCGCAGTGGCCTCGTGCGGCCCCGCGGCGCTGACCTCCTCGGCGCAGGGCCACCTCGGTTTGATCTTGGCGCCGGAACTGGTGGTTCGACGACCAGTCGTTCGACGAGCTGGTGAGTTCGGCACGGGAAGTCGGAGCGAGTTCCCTTGGATCTGGAGTGGACATCCTGAGCCGTTGCGGAAGTTCCGGGGCGGGCGCGCAGGCCTGCGGGAATGGAGTATTGCGACCGGCCTGGACCGTTCTCGGTAGGCTCGTGTTCTCGGTTTCGATCTCATCACTGCGTCCAGCAACGTCTCCACGGGGGCCCGCATTGATCCGGTTGCGCGCGATTTCCGGATTCGTGCCGATTTCCACCACCACGCTTGCCGGAAGCCTGACGGGTCTTTCACGTCGGAGGGGTGTGGCGGTGGATTCGAAGGTTCCTCGGACAGGCATCGGCGTCAATCCGGGTCCGGATCATTTCATCGCAGCCGGACTGGACCCGCTCAGGTCTGTCCCTCAAGACCACCGGAGGATCTGCTCCCCGTACAGGAAGGACCGCACCGATGGCGGTGGCACGAAGGTGCCCTTCGGAGCAGGGGAGATGCCCTTGCGGAGGCTCCTTCTCTTCCTATTGCAGCGTCCTCGATGGAGCATCCCCGCCCATGTCGAGTTGGTTTGCCCTGCCGAGGACGGGGTGGCGGTGACTCGCAGGAACGGTGAAGGGATGAAGGGAATTCTGGAAGGATGAAATGCAATACGAGAACCGACGAGAGTTTCTGAAGTCCGGGACGGTCGTGCTGGCCGCCGCCTCCCAGGAGCGGGTCCGCGGAGCCAATGACATCATCAACATCGGAGTCATTGGTCTCGGAAGCAACGGTCGCGGGCACCTGCGCTCGCTCGACGCGGTGAGCGACCAAGCCCGTGTGGTAGCCGTGTGCGATATTTTCAAGCCGCGCTTGGAAGAGGGCGTACGGTTGGCCGGTGCCAAGGCCTACCACGACTACCACGATCTGCTCCAGGATCCGGAAGTTGATGCCGTCATCATTTCCACCCCGGACCACTGGCACGCACAGATGGCGATCGACGCCATGCGTGCCGGCAAGGACGTCGATGTGGAGAAGCCCATGGCCCTCACGGTTGGGGAAGCCCGGCGCATGGTCGAGGTGGCGAAGGAGACCGGGCGGGTCTTGGCCGTTGACAGCGAGCACATGGCGCATGGCATCTGGGAGCCGGCCCGGACCGCCGTGCAAGCGGGCGTGCTCGGCAAACTGCTCTGGAGCCAGACCAGCCGCAGCCGAAATTCGCGCGATGTTCCGTGGAATTACAGAGAGGAGCAGCCGGTGACTCCCGAGAGTCTCGATTGGGAGCGATGGCTGGGTTCTACGGCCAAGGTGCCGTTCTCAGTGGACCGCTTCCTGCGTTGGCGGCGGTACTCGGAGTACGGTGGCGGTATCGCGACGGACCTGTTCATCCATCACCTGGCTCCGGTGATGAAAGTGGCTGGTCCGGAATTGCCACGCCGCGCTGTGGCGGCGGGAGGAAACTGGCTGTATGCCTCGGACTCGCTGGAGGTTCCCGACACGCTCGTGATCGCCATCGACTATCCTGCCCGGCACACCATCGTCGTTGCCGGTTCGTTGGGCAACGGGCACGAGCTGCCCATCGTTGTCCGCGGCCACGAGGCCAATATCCGGTTCTTCGGACCCAACCACCGCCGACCATCCTTCCTCCTGATTGATCCGGAAGAGCCATTCGAGGATGCCGTGCGGGAGACAGTGCGCAAGTCTGGCCTGGAGGGCCGTTGGGAAGACGCGCCGGCACCGGTTGCCGAACTGCCGTTCCGGGATCTTCCTCCAGCACGCCAGGATGCGGTGGTTGCCCGAGCGCTGGCGAATGCCGATATCCGGTTGGCGTACGAGAACGCCCTCGACACCGACCCGAGGCTTGCCACGGACCGGGCCAAGCGCATCGCCTTCTTCGACCCGCTCCTCGCTCGCCAGCGTTTGCCGCGTGAGTCTGGGCGGGTATTCCGCATCAAGTCTCCACCCAGCGAGAGCTTTGACCAGAGTTTCCTCACCGCCATACGCACGCGCGGCAAGGCCGCCTTTGATGGCGAGCTCGGGTATATGGTCCAGGCGTCGATCAATCTCGCAGTCGAGTCCTATCGCAGAGACAAGGTCATGTTCTTCGATCCGGCGACCGGCACGATGCTGGATCAGCCGGTATAGTAGCTTGGCGGGCTCTGCATCCTGGCCGGGCGCGGACGGATCTGTCAACGGGAACACCACGCTTCGCAATCGAGCTAGCACACGGCGTCCGGCCAGCCGAGCAGTGCGCTCCGCATCCTCCCGCAGCCCCACCGTGCGGCCTCCTCCTGCCGGCTTGCGGTACCGCTCCGCAACGATCGGGTACCCCTTTCGAGGATCTGTGTTCGGTAATTCAGCCTGACGTGTCAAGAGGATCGGAGAACCTTGACAGGTTCCGGTTCTCATGACAACCGTCTTGACAGGTTCCCTTCAACCTGTCAAGAATTCTCCAGTTTCTTGACATGACCCCTCCGGATTGGCAAGGCGGTTGACACTTCGTCTCCTGACGTGTCAAGAGGATCGGAGAACCTTGACAGGTTCCGGTTCTCATGACAACCGTCTTGACAGGTTCCCTTCAACCTGTCAAGAATATTGAGGAACCTTGACGCAATTCCTCCGTCGCGGTAAGCCAATCGACTCTTTCTGACTTCGCATGTTGCAGCCAACCTACAGAATTCCTCCACTGCCGCCGCCCGCTGAGCTTGAAACCCCTTCAATCCTGAAGGCTGCCGCGCTGGCCCACCGGCATCTGGCTGAACTGAAGGGGCGGGCGATTTCGGTGCCGAACCCGGAGATCCTGATCGATACGCTGACGCTCCAGGAAGCCCGCGCGAGTTGCGAAATCGAGAATATCGTCACCACTCACGACGACCTGTACCGTGCCGTGGCATTCCCGGATTCGTCGTGGAATCCAGCCACGAAGGAAGTCACCCGCTATCGGAGTGCGGTCAAGCTGGGATTCCATCAACTCCAGCAGAATGACCATCGGCTGACGAATGACCTCATGGTCGCGGTCTATCGAACCGTGAAGTCCCGCAAGGATGGCTACCGTGTCAGGCCGGGAACGGTGATCTCGAACACGTTCACCGGAGAAGTCGTTCACGTCCCGCCCCAGGATCCGGAAGAAGTGCAGAGGAGGATGGACGAACTCACGAGATTTGCCAATGATGATTCGCTGTCAGGCCTCGACCCGTTGATCAAGATGGCGGTCATCCATCACCAGTTCGAGAGCATCCATCCGTTCGAAGACGGAAACGGGCGGGTTGGACGAATCCTCAACGTCCTGTATCTGGTGCGCTGCAATCTGATCGAGACACCGATTCTCTACCTTAGCGGAGCCATCACTCGTTCCAAACCGCAATACTACCGACTGCTACGGGCGGTGCAGCAGGAGGGGGTCTGGGAGGACTGGGTTACCTACATGCTCGGGGTTGTCGCGGACACTTCCCGCGACACTCTTCAACTCGTCGAGAAGATTCGTTCCTTGATGACAGAATACAAAGACACAATCCGCAGCAAGTTGCCGCGAATCTATTCCCACGAACTCCTGAATGCTCTGTTTCGCCATCCATACACACGGATCAAGACCATTCAGGGCGATGTGCGGGTCTCACGTCCAACAGCGGCCAGATACTTGATGCTCTTGACGGAAGAGGGGCTTCTCAGCAAGCGACGCGCGGGCCGGGCGGATTATTACGTCAACACACGCTTGGTTGAGCTGTTTCAAGAGGATGACGATCACGCGCTGCGCTGAGACAGCCCCTCCCATCCGTATCGATCTGTGTCGGGCCGACATGGACACCCTTGCCCCCGCCGGACTCAGACTTCCGAACATGAACTGATTCGGGATGTCACGTGCGTCGTGCCAAGGTGCTGGAACCATGCGGGTGCGAAACCCATCCGGTCAACGATTGCTCCAGCCCAAAGCCATCGGAGCGGGACACGGAGGCAACGAAGCGGACGGAAACCCCCTCGGGTCTTCGTGGAAGCCCGCGGTCTTGCTGCCCCATCAGGGCCTGGCGGGGATCACGGAGGTCCTATTCACGTTGGCCTTTACCGTCATCGGGTGGGGGCCCGTGGCCTTCCACGATCCGCCGGGTGGCGTGCAAGGTATTGATGGTGCTCACCCGCATGGTGAGTCGCACCGTTTTCAGCAAGGCATTGACGACAGCAATCTCGAGGTGGAGCCGAGGCTCGCCAACGGCAAACCGGCTTCGTGGGGCACGCGGACCACTCGCGGCAGAGGCGCGTTAGGTGGCTGTAGCCGGTCGGCTGGCAGACTCCCGGGTTGGCCGATCCAAGGTGCACGTCCCACTTGCCGGGCAGGACAAGCTTGGAAGCAGCAAGATGGACAGCGTGGATGTCGGCATCAACCAGTGCGTACCGCTGGATCTGGCTCGCAGCAGGACGGTCGAACCGGGCCGGAAAGTGACCGAGGCGTTCGCTGTGACTGGCAGGAATGCCCGTCCTGTCTCGATCGAGTCGCTCGCATCGAACGTCGTCGAATCTCGCCACGGCCTACAAGATCCCGAACGAGTTCCGCCATCGCGATGCACGGGCCAGCAGTGTTCGGTCCGGAATACGCCTGATGACGGTCCGGATGCAGTCCCATCAGCACTGTTCATCCATGTGGGCCCGTCGAAGATCGTCGGATAGCACGACCGCATCCGCGACTTGTTTCATCGGCACTCGCCTGCGCCGACTCTCCTGCTGGAGCTTCAAGTACGACTGTTCCTCTGTCATCCCGAGATCCCGTTGCAGGATGCCCTTGGCCCTTTCGATCACCTTCCGGGTCCGCAGTTGACCTGTGAGCTTGGCGACTTCGGAATCGAGCCGGGCACGTTCGACCTCGGCTCCGACGAGATGGCCGATCGTCGACACCAGCTTGATTTCGTGCTGGGAATGTTCGCGGCCCTCACGATGCTGCAGGTTCAGCACACCGATCACGCGCCCTCCTGCCAGGAGCGGTACGGACAGGAAAGCCTCAAATTCGTCTTCAGGGAGCTGGCTGAAGCGCCGGAAGCGCTCATCCCGCATCGCCCCGTGCGGAATCGCCACGGTCTCGCGGCTCTTGGCGACCCAGCCTGTGATGCCCTCGCCCATGGGGATGCGGATCCTTCCGACGGCCTCGGGATGCGGATTCTTGGAGGCACACAGGGTAAGCTGGTCGCCTTCCAGTACGTAGATGAAGCAGGAGTCCGCACCAACCACATCGTTCAGGAAGTCCACGATCTGTCCGAGCACCTCGTTCAGCGGGGTGGCAACAGCCAGGCGCCCGCTGATTTGGTGCAGGAACTCGAGGTGGGAGCCGTCCTCCGAGCCACACCGTTCACGAGGCGCGATCGGCCCGGTCCCCGAAGTCCGTGTCCGATTCACCGCGTCAGTCCTGTCCGTCGCTACGAGTGGCACTCGAAGTCCATCCTTCCGTCCGCATCCGTCGTCCCCCGTCTCCTCAGGCACACGCCACGCAGGACTCCGCGTCATCCGCTTGGATTCTGTGCAAGGGCGTGGCGAGCAGGGCGTCGAGCTGCCTTTCGGGCGGAAGCAGGAGATACACCCCGTCTCCCGCGACTCGCACGGGAAAGACCTTCAGCGAATACGGTTCGCCGGACAGGCAGTCGCCCGTGTCGAGCGAAAAGGGCTTCTTGTGCAAGGGGCAGGCAATCTTGGGCGAAGGCCCCGCGTTACCGACTATTCCCCGTGCCAACACGAAGGCGTTCTTGTGAGGGCACACGTTCTGGCAAGCCCGCCACTGACCCCTGTCCGTGAGGTTGAACACCGCGATCTGCGTCGCACCGCACTTGATCGCGGCACCACCGTTCCGTGGAAAATCGGCCACCCGGCCGACGCGAACCCACCGCCGCTTGCGGCTGGGGCGGCCTGGGTCGCCGTTCGCAGACTGACTCAGTGTCTGACCGCCGGGCAGCTTGATCTGGTCGAGTCTCACGCCGTCCCTTGGCCAGTTGGCAGGACGGGGTTGACCACGTTCGTGCACGATCTCGATGCCGGAGTCAATGTCGTCCGTGTTGACGAACTGCCGAAACAGCTTCCGGCGTTCGGGGTCGTTCACGACATCCGACCATTCGCAACGGTAACTGTCCACCAAGAACTGCATGCGCTGCTCCAGTTCGTCGCAGATGCCGAGCCGGTCGTACAGGACGACGTCCCTGATCCGCTCGATTCCGCCTTCAAGCTGCTCGATCCACACGGAAGTGCGGGTCAGCTTGTCTGCCGTCATGATGTAGAACATGAAGAACCGGTCGATGTAGCGAATCGCCGTTGCCTCGTCCAGCGAGGACGCCAGAAGGTCGCCGTGCCTCGGCTTGGCGCCCCCGTTTCCACCCACGAAGAGGTTGTATCCCGTCTCGGTGGCGACAAGTCCGATATCCTTCGACTGCGCCTCGGCGCACTCCCGAACGCAGCCGGAAACCGCACCCTTGACCTTGTGTGGAGCACGGATGCCCCGGTAACGCTGCTCGATGCGGATCGCGAACCCGACCGAATCCTGAACACCGTAGCGGCACCACGTTGTGCCGACACAACTCTTGATCGTCCGCAACGCCTTGCCGTAGGCGTGCCCGCTCTCGAAGCCAGCCTCGATCAGCTCCTCCCAGATGGATGGCAGCTGGTGCAGTTGCGCCCCGAAGAGGTCGACGCGTTGGCCGCCGGTAATCTTGGAGTAGAGGCCGTACTTCTTCGCGACCGTTCCGAGGGTGATCAGCTTGTCGGGGGCTATCTCGCCACCGGGCACGCGCGGCACGACACTGTAGAGCCCGCCACGCTGCATGTTGGCAAGGAACCGATCATTGGTGTCCTGCAGGGTGTGATGCGACGTGTCGGTGATACTCTCGTTCCAGAGCGAAGCGAAGATCGAGGTCGCGACCGGCTTGCAGATCTCGCAGCCGTACCCTCGCCCATGATCTCGGATCAGTTCCTCGAATGTCCGAATTCCCTTCACCTTGATGATGTCGAACAGATCTTGGCGGGTGTGGTCGAAGTGCTCGCAAAGGCTCTTCGAGACTGCCTTGCCACAAGCGTCCAACTCGGCATGCAGCAGGTCCGTCACCATCGGGAGGCAGCCTCCGCAGCCGGTCCCGGCCCTGGTGCGCTCCTTGACGTCCTCGATCGTGGTCAGTGCGTGCTGGCGGATCGTGGTGCAGACCGCACCCTTGGTGACGTTGTTGCAGAAACAGATCTGCGCATCGTCCGCGATGGAACCCGCGATGTCAGACTCATCGCCGCTGATGCCTGCGACCCGCGCCGGTTCAACCGGCAATTCCTGTCCGGACTCGGCAAGCGCTGACAACGCCGAATAGCTGGAGGCGTCACCGACCAGCACGCCTCCGAGCAGTCTCTTTCCGTCCGTACTGAAGAGCAGCTTCTTATAGACGCCGGCAAATGGGTCGTCCACTACAAGTGGGACGGCGGTCCCGTCTGGGGCCTCGTAGTCGCCGAAACTGGCGACGTCCACACCCATCAGTTTCAGATTCGTCGAGAGGCTTGCACCCTTGAATCGCGTCTCACGCCCCACGAGGTGGCCCGCTGCAGCCTCAGCCATGTCCCAGCCTGGCGCGATCAGACCGTAGATCATGCCGCGATGCAGGGCGGCTTCGCCAATGGCATAGATCTCAGGATCGGATGTCCGCAGGGTGTCGTCGACCACGATGCCGCCACGCGGCCCAACATCCAGTCCGCAGTCTCGGGCCAGTTCGTCCCGCGGACGGATGCCGGCAGACACGATGATCATGTCCGCAGCGAGGCTTCCCCCGTCCGAGAAGGTCATGCCGGTCACGGTTCCATTCCCCAGCACTTGCTGCGTTGCCTTGCCCAGGTGCACGCTGACCCCCAGCGCTTCGATCTTGCGCACGAGGAGATGCGAACCCGCCTCGTCGATCTGACGCGGCATAAGGCGTGGGGCGAACTCAACCACATGGGTCTCGAGCCCGAGGTCAAGGGCGGCCTTGGCCGCTTCGAGGCCAAGCAGTCCACCGCCGATGACCGCACAGTTCCGGGCGTTGGCCGAGTACGCAATGATGGCATCAAGGTCCTCAATGGTGCGGTAGGCGAAGACGCCCCGCTTGTCGATACCGTCAACGGGTGGAATGAACGGCCGCGAACCCGTCGCAAGCACAACACGGTCGAAAGGGATCTCCGCACCCGCCTCGGAAACGACGACCCGCCTCGACCGGTCGATCCGGCATGCTCGGTCCCCGACATGCAGCCGTATATCGTTCGCTCGATACCAACCGGTGCGCGCCACGGCCAGTCTGGCCGGGTCGCGATGGTCAAAGTAGGAGCTGAGGTGCACGCGGTCGTAGGCCGGCCTCGGCTCCTCGCCGAACGCGACGATTCGGTAATTGCGTTCGGCATCGAAGTTCACGAGTCTCTCGCAGAACCTGTGCCCGACAGGGCCGTTACCGATCACGACGATTGTTTGCTGGCTCTCCGCCATGGAAACTCCCTCCCTCGGATACAACGGGCCCCGGTTGCGCCAGAGCCACGAGGCTGGATGCAGACCCTTCGCCGCAAGGGGCGAGGATCTGGCGGGGCATGGAGTCCGCTCTGCGGGGAGCGAATCTCGGACTACCTGTTCAGTGTAGGAATCTGCGGGCGTTCCGCTTTCCGGTTATCTGGGCTATAAGAAATTCTTGCTTTACGTCTCGACGGGGGCGTGATATGGTCAGAACAGACAGGCGGGCCGTGCATCGCCCGCCGATCCACGACCTCGAGACCCTGCACGTCCACGAGGCCTGATCCGCGTCGATTCATTGGTCGCCGAATCGCCCGGTACGAGCCAGTACCGAGCGCGAAGTCTCCCCGTTTCCAGACTCCAATACCGATTGGGTCGAGGTTCCTTCAGGGACCCGTCCCGAACGATCTGGTGGATCTGTACCACCATCAGAAAGGACGACAAATCCGCTATGCAAGCAGCGTCAAATTCCGACCCGCAGGCCGCGAACCCGTTCACGATCATTGCGGCCGATGTTCATCAGGACCGAGTTGCACGAAGGCCGGCCGGTTCGTCGTCGCTGATCCCGGATATTCCTCTGGAGGATGGCCAGCAGTACCGATTTCATTTCGATATGTCGAAGTGTGTGGGTTGCAAATGCTGCGAGGTGGCTTGCGCCGAACAGAACAATAACCCTGCCGATGTCTCCTGGCGACGGGTCGGTGAGATCGAGGGAGGCGTCTTTCCACACACCCAGCGCTTGCACCTGTCGATGGGCTGCAATCACTGTTTGGAGCCGGCATGCATGACGGGATGCCCCACCGCGGCCTACTCGAAAGATCCCCGTACGGGCATCGTCCTGCACAACGCCGAATACTGCATCGGATGTGAATACTGCATCTGGAATTGCCCATACAGCGTGCCAGTGTTCAACGGGGACCGCGGGGTCGTCGGCAAGTGTGACATGTGCCACGGGCGTCTGACTGCGGGTGACGCCCCCGCCTGCGTTGACGCCTGCCCGTCTGAGGCCCTCGCGATCGAGGCCGTTGACATCGATGGGTGGAGGAAGCAGTATCGAGACGAGGCGAACGCACCGGGCCTGCCCAGCGCCGACGATACGATCTCGACAACTCGCGTCACGCTGCCCAAGGAACTGCCAGCTGATGCCGAGAGAGCCGACCATCACCGCATCAAGCCGGCGAAGCCCCATTTCTCGCTGGTCCTGCTGACTGTGCTTACACAGCTATCCATCGCGAGTTTCGTAACGACTTGGTTCCTTAGCCTGGCCGGAGGCTCCGAGGCCCTGGAAACGGCAGCACTCGTCGCACTGGCTCTGGGACTGGTGTCGTTCGTGGCGGCACCGCTGCATCTGGGACGGCCTGCTCTCGCACCGCTGGCGATTCGCAACGTGAAGACATCGTGGCTCAGTCGGGAGATTCTGGGCCTGAGCACCTTCGGAATAGCTGCGTCAGCCTGTGCTGCCCTGCTGCTGGCAGGCCTGCCCTGGGCCTCGCTGATGGGTGCCGCCGCCTCTGCGACGGGCATCTTCGCGATGTTCGCGACTGCGCAGATCTACCGGGTTCCGGGGCGCCCTTCGTGGAACACTCCGCTGACGGTGGTCGACTTCTTCCTGACCGGTTCGACATTGGGGCCGCTGCTCGTGGCGCTGCTGAGCACTCGCCATGGCCCCGGGCTGCTCGCATTGGCTGCACTCTCCGCTTTGGCTCATGTGCTGCTGGAGATCTGGCGCTTTCTGGATTTCGTGCGGACCGACGAATACGAGAAACAGGCCACGGCAAGGTTGCTCTCGGGTCCATTGGCTCGACTCTTCCTGCTGCGGCTCGGGTCACTGGCCGGGGGGGCCGTGGGTCTGCCTGCACTCGGCTTCGCCGTGGTTGGATTCGCTCTCGCGGTCTGTGGCGCACTGGTCGGGCGATACCTGTTCTTCGTCAGCGTGGTTCCCAAGAACATGGCGATGCCCTTCCTCGCAAGGAGAACGGCACCATGAGCCTCCGGCGACGACTCGGCTTCGACACTCGACAAGAAGACTACGCCTACGGGCAGGACCCGGAGTATGGCTTTACATCCGCCGCCAAGATACCGGAGCGATGGATACCCACTACGTGTGGCTACTGTTCGGTGGGCTGTGGCATGCACATCGGCGTGCGCGACGGGGCGGCGGTCTCCGTCCGGGGTAATGAGCAGCACCCCGTCAACTTCGGAAAGCTGTGCCCGAAAGGGCTGGCGGAGCATGAGGTTCTCTCGGCGGCGACCCGACCACACTACCCGCTGCTCAAGGATCCGAACGACCGCTTCCAGCGCATCGGCTGGCGGGAAGCGATCGAGACCCTTGCGCGGGAATTCCGCCAAGTACAGTCGAAACACGGGTCGCACGCCTTGGGGGTCGTGAGCACAGGGCAGTTGGTGACCGAGGAATTCTACGCACTCGGCAAGCTGGTCCAGTTGGGTTTCGGCACGAACAACTACGACGGCAATACGACCCTTTGCATGGCCAGTGCGGTGTCGGGGTACAAGCGGTCATTCGGCAGCGACGGACCGCCCGGTGCTTACGACGACCTCGAGGAAGCGGACGCAGTCTTCCTGATCGGCGCGAACATCGCCGACAACCATCCGATTCTCTGTTACCGTCTCGAGCGGAACCCGGGAAAGACGGTCGTGGTCGTGGACCCGCGCGTCAGCAAGACGGCTCGGATGGCGAATCTCTATCTGCCGCTCCAGCCCCGTTCCGACATCGCCCTGCTCAACGGGATGGCGCACATCCTGGTCGAGGCCGGGTTGATCAATGAGGATTACATCACCGCCCACACCACCGGATTCGACGAACTCAGGATTCACCTCGCACAATACAGTCCCGACCGCGTGGCTCGGGTAACGGGCCTGAGCGAGGAGCAGATCTACCGCGCAGCCATGATCTACGGGCGTGCCGCGCGGCCGCTCCTCGCCTGGACGATGGGTGTCAACCACTCGACCAAGGGGACCGAGACCGTCAATGCCATCAACAACCTCGCGCTGCTAACTGGGAACGTTGGTCAGCCCGGCTCGTCGCCATTCTCGATTACCGGGCAATGCAATGCCATGGGAACTCGAGAAACCGGGTTTACGGCCTCAATGCCCGGCTACCGGAACTTCGCCGATGAAGGGGACCGGGCCGAACTGGCGGGGTTGTGGGGAATCGACGTGGACAAGTTACCGTCTTCGCGGGGACTCGCCTATCCTGACATCATTGAAGCCTGCGTCAAGGGCGACATCAAGGCGCTCTGGATCATCGCCACCAATCCGCTGGTCTCGTTTCCGAACGTCGAAGTACTGCGGCAGGGGCTCGAGAACCTCGACTTCCTCGTTGTCCAGGACGGGTTTCATCCAACGCCGACGACGGAAATCGCCGACCTCGTCCTCCCGGCGGCGATCTGGGGCGAAAAGACCGGTACATACACGAATTCTGAGCGCCGCGTGAGCAAGGTCAACAAGGCGGTCGAGCCGCCTGGGGAAGCCCGCTCCGACTTTGCCATCTTCCTCGCAGTCGCGGAGGAAATCGGTGTCCGTGACACACTCTTTCCCCAGTGGACGGGACCGGAGGACGCCTTCAGGGAATGGTGCGCCGTGTCGAAGGGGCGCTTATGCGACTACTCGGGCCTTACCTACGACCTGCTCGACCGGCATCATGGGATCCAGTGGCCGTTTCCGGTGGATGCCGCAAGAGACCTGGAGCGCGGGTGCCCGCCAACGACCCGGCTCTACGCCGATGGGCGGTTCCAGACACCCGATGGGCGGGCGAAGTTCTTTGCGGTCGAATGGGAGCCGTATCCCGAGCAGCCCAGCAAGCAGTTTCCGTTCGTGCTCAACACCGGTCGCACGGTCGAGCACTGGCACACGCGCACCAAGACCAAGGAAGTCAAGATTCTGGAACGGATGTCTCCGTCGGCATGGCTTGAAATGAACCCGCGCGACGCACAACGCCTCGGACTGAGATCGCATGATCTGGTAACGGTCGTGTCCCCACGAAGCCGACTCGACCACCTGGAACTGCGCATTACCGAGATCGTCGCTCCTGGCCAAGTGTTCATGCCATTCCACTATGAAGAAAAGAACTCAAACTGCCTGACGCAGAGCGCATTCGATCCCATATCGAGGGAACCGAATTACAAGCAAGCGGCAGTCCGTGTGGAGCGTAGCAGCCCACGGGGCATTGCGCGGTAAGCAGGCCTCCCGCCCCGTCAGCCGGGGGCCCGCCGGACCTTGATGTCCGGCATCACACAGTCATAGCGAATTGGTGCGGCCGCGGTTACCGTCGTGGCCGGCAGCGGATTCGTGTACTCAACAGCGAGGAAAAACAAGCAATGAACTTCAAGAAAAAGGCAACCAAGATCGATCTGTTCAGCTTCAGAACAATCCCCATGCGGACGTTCCACGTGACGTGGTTTGCGTTCTTCCTGTGTTTCTTCGGATGGTTCGGCATCGCGCCGCTCATGGCCGTGGTCAGGGATGATCTCGGCCTGACCAATGAGCAGGTCGGTAACACCATCATCGCCTCCGTGGCGATCACCGTCTTCGCCCGGCTTGCGATCGGCTGGCTGTGCGACAGGATCGGTCCGCGGAAGACCTACACGTGGCTGCTTGCCCTGGGATCGATACCCGTGATGACGATCGGTCTGGCGGAGAGCTACGAGACATTCCTCCTGTTCCGCCTCGCCATTGGAGCGATCGGGGCGTCCTTCGTCATCACCCAGTACCACACTTCGGTGATGTTCGCGCCGAACACGGTGGGCACAGCCAACGCCACGACGGCTGGCTGGGGCAACCTCGGTGGAGGCGTTACGCAGATGGCCATGCCGCTGCTCTTCGCGGTGGTCATGACGTTCGTGGCCGATCAGGCCATCGGTTGGCGGCTGGCGATGATCGTGCCGGGGCTCGCGCTGCTCGGATTCTCAATGGCGTACTGGAGGCTGACCCAGGACTCCCCCGACGGCAATTACAGTGAACTGCGACGATCAGGATCGATTGCCAGCGCCAGGACCGTCGATGGGGCCTATCTGGCGGCCTGCTCGGATCTGCGGGTCTGGGCACTCTTCCTGGTCTATGGCGCCTGCTTCGGCGTTGAGCTCACGATCAACAACATTGCCGCACTCTACTTTCACGACTACTTCGACCTCAGCCTCGCAACCGCGGGACTGGTGGCCGGGCTGTTCGGCCTGATGAACATCTTTGCCCGTACGCTGGGGGGAATGGTCGGAGATCGCTGGGGACTCCGCTGGGGACTCCGCGGCCGCGTGTGGTTCATGGGCGCCATTCTGTTTCTTGAGGGGTTGGCACTGATGCTGTTCTCACAGCAGTCGTTTCTGCCATTTGCGATTGCCACGCTGATCCTGTTCAGCCTCTGCGTGCAGATGTCCGAGGGCGCGACGTACTCGGTCGTGCCATTTGTCAACAAGCGAGCGCTCGGGGCGGTCGCGGGCATCGTCGGCGCTGGCGGGAACGCAGGCGCTGTGGCTGCCGGCTTCCTGTTCAAGGCAGAGAGCCTTAGCTGGCCCCAGGCGCTGCTAACACTGGGGGCAGTCGTCAGCATGGTTTCGTTCTCGGCGTTGGCGGTGCGGTTCTCGGAGGCCGACGAAACGGCCGTAGCGCAGGAGATGCAGTCTCGGCTGGTAGGCGGGCGGACCGCGCCAGTGCCTGAACTGGGATAGGTCCGAGATGACACGATCCGCTGCAGACGGCGCGGGTCGCGATGGCACCGCATGCACCGCGCCGCCTAGAAGCGCACGCACACGCCAGCCTCCGCGATCCGCGGTAAGAACGTCGCCCCGATTGCAGTGCTGCGTCAGACACTACCCCTCTGACGACGGTCGCCATCGTGACCTCAGGGCGACCGTCGTCTCCCCGCTCGCACTCAAGCCAACTCGACCGGTTGCGGCTGGAACCGTGCTGGCCCTGATGGCGGCACTCCGCCGAGTCGCACTTCGATGCGCGATGGGCGGAATCTGCTTCCATCTCAAGAACGAGTTCAGATTCTAAATCGGCTGATGTAGAACTCCAGTTAATCGCTGCGTTGACGTACTGTTCATGCAGACTGAAACTTCCGTAGGACAGTCTTACCGGAGCGAAGGTGACTCACGGCAGCACACGTTGCCAGGTCGATCTCTCGCAGGGGCTAATCGAACCGGAAGACCGGAAGACAGCCGGTTTGGACAGGAGTGCGACCTTGGTGTACATTGCGAGAGGAGACTGTAGTGGGCGGTTTGCGGCAGTTGCGTTCGCTCCGGGTGGCTTCACTGTTCATCGCCACCGCGTTGCTGCCATGGCAGGCGGTCGGTGCGGTGCTGGTGCCCGGTCACCCCAGTTGCTCGATGAATCGGATGGCGGGCGAGTGCCGGATGGCGTGCCCACTGAAGGGCGTCCCCCGGGACCTTGGCCCTGAAGAGGCTGCACCGGCCTGCCATCGTACGCTCCCGCAGCCCGAGCCGGCTTCTCGTTGCGGCATAACCAGCAACTGTGGCAAAGAGCGTTCCGAAGCTGCTTGGAGACTCGAGATCGGGTGTTTGCCCGAGATCGATTCCGAGCTTCCTTCACCGAACCTGCAAACTGGTTGGATCTGGGCGGCGCCAGTTCTCTGGGAGTCCATCCGTCCAGTCTCGCCGTCTCCACCGCCCCGAGTCCCCTTCACCGACTGACTCGGAAGCCTCCCTGCGGCTGATCCAGCCCTACCTCCTCCGGGAGGCGGCTCCGAGTCCCCGTGTCGTTCGGAGGAGTGAGTCCGCTCCGTCTGCCTGTGTGTGTGGGGGGGGGGGGCGGCTTGGTGTGAGAGGGGCAAGAAATGAGAGCCTTGAAGGCGAGTGGACTGTTTTTCATCGCGACAGTGGCGTGGGCGGATCTCACGGTTCGTGTGGTCGACCCCAGTGGGGCTTCCGTTCCCGACGCCACGGTCGTTCTGCGAGGTAACGACGGAGTTGAGGTTGCCCGTGGCGTTACATCTCTTTCCGGAGTTGCCGAGTTTTCCGCCAGTGCCAGAAGCGTGGACGTCATGGCGAGCGGCTTTCAGCCGGAGACCGTTGCGGCGACGGGCATGCAGGATCTGCAGGTCCACCTCGCTCTGGCCCCGGTCGCCGGGGAAATCGGGGTCAACGCCCGCCTCCTGAGTCTGGCTATCGTGGCTTCCGAGGAGGTCGAGCCGAGCCGACAGGCCAGGCCCGATCTGGTGGAGAGCCTCAAGGAAACCCCGCATGTACACCTGGTGCGCCGCGGGGGCATCAATTTCGAGCCCGTCGTGCAAGGACTGCGCGAAACCCAGTTGGCAATGATTGTCGATGGTACCCGGACCTTCGCGGCCGGGCCCGCCCGCATGGATTCCGAACTCAGCCACGTTGATCCGGGCACTGTCGCCTCCGTCCGGGTCGTCGCGGGTCCGTACGCTCTGGCAGAGGGGGCAGGGGCAATGGCGGCCATACTCGTGGATTCCGATCCGGTCCCGCGTCCGCAGCGCTGGCGCGTGGGTGGCCGGGGTGGACTCGGCTGGCGTAGTAACGGTGCCGCCAGGATCGGGCACACGCGGGTCCATGCGGGCAATCCGGGTTTCGGTGTCAGCCTCCGCGCAGCGGGTGATCTGCTGGACGATTACTCTGCCGGCAGCACCGGCGGTGTCGCCACAGCTCCTGTTCCGGGAGATGCCGCTGCTCATCAGCTCGGAGCGAGGGTTCGCGTGAACCCTTCCCCGAATCAGGAGCTCCTGGTGAGTGGCTTCTATGACGAGCAGACGGGTGTCGACTATCCCGGTCGACTGCTGACTGCCGAGCATTTCCTGCTTCGGTCCTGGCAAGCGAGCTACCGCTGGGCCAGACCTGACGGCGTGCTGTCGTCGGTCAAGTTCAGGGCCTACCTGAACAAGAAGAGCCACCGCATGAGCAACGAGGGGAAGCCCACCGCGATGGACATGCCGGGCCGTATGCCGCCCTTCGCTCTTGACGTGTCTCTGCCGACCGAGGCCGACACGTTCGGGGTCGCAGGCCGGGTCGAGCTGTCACCGAGCGATTCGTGGCGGGTGCAGACCGGTTGGGACTTTTTCCGCCTGCAGCAGGAGGCTCAGCGATTCATCGCCCGTGCGAGCAACCGTATGCTCCTCTTCAACGATACGGTCTGGGCCGGAACGTCCCTACGAAATCTCGGGACCTACGCCCATGTCGGCCGGAGCTTCCGCCGCGGAGAGGTGCGGGCAGCCGTGCGTCTCGACTTCGTGGGCAGCGATGCCGGGCGGCCCAGCGAGTACTTCCTTGCCAACTCCGGACCAGACTCGGACCGTACGGAGACGAACGCGAACTTCAGTCTTGCCGGGCGCTACGAACTGGGTGGCGGACTGACCTTGGCCGGAGGTGCCGGGCGCGTGGTCAGGACGGCCAATGCGCTGGAACGCTACTCGGACCGCTTCCCGAGCACCCGCTTCCAGGTAGCCGCCGAGTTCATGGGGAATCCGGATGTGCGGCCGGAATCCAGTCTCCAGGGGGATCTCGGTGTCGAGTGGGCCGTGCGGAACTTCCGTTTCAGTGCGGGGGGCTTTGTCCGCAGCATCGGGGACTATATCACGGTCATGCCGGATTCGGCTCTTACGAAGCGACTGCCGTTGAGTCCTCCTGCTGTCTTCCGATATGTCAACGGCACCAGTGCCTTCTTCCGTGGCTGGAACGTAGGGGTTCGCCGGAGTGCGGACTGGCTCGAACTCCGTGCTCGGGCGTTCAAGACCATTGCCGACGACCGTCAGTTGGTGGAGCCGGTCCTGGGAATCGCACCACTCGAACTGGATGCGACCGTTCGTGTCGTTCAGCCCGGTCGGCGCTGGTGGGCGGAATACGGCCTGCGGAACGTCTGGGAACAGCAGCGCATCTCCACCACGCGCATGGAAACTCCCTCTCCCGGTTTCATGCTCCATGCGATCCGGCTCGGAGTGAATCTCCGGGAGGGGACGATCCTCCACATGGGGATGGAGAATCTTGGAGACCGCTACTACTCCGAACACCTCAATTCACTGAACCCGTTCACGAGGCAGCGGATTCCGGAGATGGGACGCACCGTCACACTGGCCTTCACCACCGAATGGTAGGCCGCCACCCTACTGGGAGGTCTTGCGTCCGTACTTCTTGTTGAATCGCTCGATCCGGCCTTCCGAATCGACCAGCTTGCGCTTGCCCGTGTAGAACGGGTGCGAGTAGGAGGAGATCGCCAAGTCGTACAGCGGGTACCGCTTGCCCTGGTATTCGGTAGTCTTGTCGGTCTTGGCGGTCGATCGCGTGATCCACTCGGTGTTTGTCGTCACGTCACGGAAAACGACCTCGCGGTAGTTCTGGGGGTGTATGTCCTGTTTCATCGCTGGTCTTCCTGCTCCACCGACCGGCGTTCGCCGGGATGTTGGCCCGAATCACGGTCCGATCGTAGCGGTAATTCCAATATAGCGCGAGTCTGGTGCGCTCGCCCGGTTGCCGGCGGAGCCGGGACCGGTAGCTCGTATCGATCGGGAAACGCCTTGGCCATCAGCGTCTTGTCGCCGGATTCCAGAATGATCCGGATCTGGTCCCTGCCCAGCAGGTCCGCAAAGCGCTTCCGGTCCCGCGAGTAGGTGACGAGGTAGGCATGGCCAGGGCCCGACCAGAGTAACGCCAGCCCGGCGTCGTCGAGGAACACGTCCGGCGCACCCGGGGCGTTGGAACCGTATTCGATGTTGTTCTTGCGGCCGTTGAGCAGAAGCACCTGACGATTCGTGTAGAAAGGGATGGACGAGAATGCGTAGTACTCTTGGTCCAGAACAAGGGGGCCGAACGGCTCTTTGCTGATGGCCTCAGCGATGGTGCGTGACGACAGGTACGGGTCAAACGCTCTCATGGCCCAGTGAGCTGCGTGGAACAGCAGGACCGTAGCGCATGCCAGCGCAACGAGGGCTCGGTTCCGGGCAAGGGTCCATCCGCCGACCGCCCCCAGCGCGAATGCGCAGAGGGCGAGCGCCAAGGGGACACGAAGATACGCGAATGCCCCCAGGGTGAGATCCTGCAAGTGCCCCATCGACAGCGTATAGGCATCGGGATTGCTGCTGAGTGCGGATGAGATGTCCCCTTGGGCCGGCAGGTTCCAGACCGTCAGAAGCACCGCGCAGCCGACAACCAATGCGACGGCGAACGTACTGGCAGCGATTCGGGCGGCGATCAGTACGGAGTGCGGGGCGCAGACCGCCGTGCTCGCTAGCAGCAGCATGGCCGGGGCATATGCAGGGAGCGTGTAGTACTCCTGCGAGGTCGAGGCCGAGAAGAACGCCAGAGTGAATCCGCAGTGACAGAGCATCAGGAGACGGGCACGGCAGGCCCGGTCTCCTGCCCCGAATCGCATCTGCCGCCAGCCCGCCAGCATCCCGCTCCAGGGAAACAGCCAGACCAGGTGCCCGGCCCAGAACCAGGGAAGCGGTACCCGGTCGTAGTCGGCCGGATAGCGCAGTCCCAGGTAGCGCAGGAGATGCTCATTGACGAAGTATCGCCAGAAGAAGCCACGGTATTGATCGGGACCACTCTCGAGCGAGAAGTCGAATACCGGCGGGTGCTGGAGGATGGCCAGTACGTGCCATGGCGCGGCGACCACAGCCGCCGCTGTCGCCGCGCCGATCGGATCGAGCCGTCTCCAGGCAGTGGGAGAGCGCCACTGTCCGGTCGCGCACAGGTACGTGGCGATGGCCCCCATAGGCAGTACGGCTGCCACCAGGCCCTTGAACAGCATCCCGGCTCCCACCGCGGCTCCTGCCCAGCGCATGCGGGTTCGCGCCGAACCGTCGCAATCCTCCTGCGCTCGCAGGAAGCTGTCCAGGACGAACATGGACGTACAGGCGACATACACGTCGGGGATCCGCACGCGGGTAAAGAGAAACAGGCCGCAGCACGTGGCCAGCCCGATTCCGGCATAGAGTCCCCCTGCATCCCCGAAGGCCCATCTGCCCGTACGCCACGCAAGCCAGCACAAGGCTATCGCCGCCAGGGCCATGGGTACCCGTGCAGCCCAGTCGCTCGTGCCGAGGACGGCGAACGAGAGCGCCATCGCCCAGACCTGGCCGGGAGGCTTGTCAAAGTACGGGACACCGTTGAGCTTCGCTGTCACCCAGTCCCCGGACTCCAGGACCTGGCGCGCGATCTGGGCGTAGGTCGCGTCGACGTCATCAAGCAGGGACGGGGGGCTCGAGGCTGTGGCGAGAAAGGCGATGGCCCCGACTGTCAGCACCAGCCAGAAATGGATGCGGGAATCAGGCATGCGGCCGTCGGATGCGCCAGGCCCGGAACCCGGCTCCGGGATCCCGGCCAGGAAGGGTGGAGAGAGCTTCGCTGACCGTCCATCCCTGCTTCTGGTGGAGGGCGGCCCTGACCACGTGCTCGTTCTCCTCGGGCTCCAGGGAGCAGGTCGCGTACACGAGCAGGCCGCCAGGTGCCAGCGCGTCGAGCGCGTTGCGGAGAATCTCGGTCTGGCGGGCCTGCAGATCATCGATGTCGTTCGGCTGCAGCCGCCACTTGATCTCGGGATTCCGGGCGAGCGTTCCCGTTCCGGAACAGGGGGCATCAACGAGGACGCGATCGAACTGGTGGCGGAACGGCAGGCCGAGCCGGGCGTCCACGGCGATGGTCTCGATGCCTTGGCAGCCGAGTCTCCGGAGGGTGCGAAGGCGGTGGACATGCAGGTCGGCCGCGACCACCGAGGCTGTCTCCGCCAGCAGCCGGGCCTTTCCTCCCGGGGCGGCGCACATGTCCAGCACGGTGGAATCCGCCGTGGCTTCCAGCAGAGTCGCAACCCGCTGGGAATTGAGGTCCTGGAAAGTGAGTGGAACGCCTGCGGCGGCCCGGGCGGCGGAAGCACTGCCGGTCACGAGTCGGAATGCGCGGGGTACGTCCGTCTCCTTGATACGAAGGCCGGCATCTGCCAACCGTTGCCGGGCAGGCCCGGTGGCGCTCGGGTCGGGAATCCGGAAATAGGTCGCCGGGCGCTCCAGGTTCGAACGCAGCAGCGCCGTGCACTGTTGCCGGCCGAGTCTTGCCTCCCAGCGCGAGACCATCCAGGACGGATGGCTCCGCCGGGCAGCCTCGTCGCGAGGCAGCGGAGGTGGAAGGCGTCTCAGCACCGCGTTCACCAGACCTCCTGCCGAGCGCTTCCCGGCGAGCTTGACAAGTTCCACGGATTCGGAGACGGCGGCGTGTGCCGGTACGGTGCGCATGTAGCGCAACTGGTATGCGCCGAGCCGCAGGGCCGCCACGACCTCGGCGTCCAGCGTGCGCAGTGGGCGGCGGGTCGTCGCCGACAGCAGGACATCCAGTTCACCGCGTCGCCGGAGGAAGCCCAGCAGCAGTTCCGTGAGGAACGACCTCTCGCGTGCTGCGAGACGTGCGACGCGGGTCGAGTGAATCAGTTCGTCCGAGAACGCGCCGTCGCGCTCGATCCGTAACGCGAAGTCGAAGGCGGCCCGCCTTGCCGCTGAGGCAGCCACGTACCGCCAACATAGCAGAGGGCCTCGGCAGTTCCTCTCTCCGGGGCAGACCTCGTCTCTGGAGGACGGACAGGAATCGACTGCGGAAGGTGTCGGTCGCCGTGCTACAATTCGCCACGGCGGTCGAATCGTGCGTCCTTGGTCGCGGAACGAAGGGACGGACATGGCCGGGGACGTCGACTTCACCATCGCCAGCCATCCTCGCTGGCTCCAACTTGCGCGACTGCTGGTCGAGCAGTGTGGAGTAGCGTTGGAGGCCGGAAGTGCAGCCACTCGCGACATCGTCGCGGCGGTGGATGAAGCGATCAGCAACGTCATGCGCCATGCATACGGCGGTGAGAAGACGTTCCCGATTCGAGTGGTCTGCCGACGCAGGCAGGACGCATTCGAGGTCGAGGTCTGGGACCAGGGCGATGAATTCGATCCCTTCGCGCAGCAAGTGCCCCCGCCGGGAGAACTGCGCCGGGGCGGTCGGGGCCTGTTCCTGATCCGCTCGCTGGTCGACGAAGGCGAATATTCGCGTGTGGACGGATGGAACCGGGTGCGACTCAGGAAACACGTGCCAGCTCTCGCGGCTGGGCGATGACGGAGGGTGATTTGGAAAGAATGCAGATCAGCGTAATGCGCATCGGCAACGAATCGGTCATCCGCCTGGAGGGTGAAGTTGACATGTCGACGTCCCGACGGCTCAGGGAAACGTTGCTGGATGCCGTAAAGGAACAACCCAACTCCAGGATCGTGGTTAGCATGGAACATGTGAACTACATCGACAGTTCCGGCATCGCCAGCCTCGTCGAAGGCCTTCAGTCGGCTCGCCGGGCTGGTGTCCGGCTGGTGCTTGCGGGATTGAACGAAGGGCCTCGACACGTCCTGCAGTTGACTCGCATCATCGATGTTTTTGAGGTGTACCCCTCCGAAGCGGACGCTCTCAGCGCCTGACAGGGGCACCCATGAACTTCTCATGAGTTTCCTCGCTTCGGTTGGCCAGACCACGATTCGCCAGGTCGAGTACGTCGGTGCGCTGGCCATCCAGTTCTGGCGTGGATTCCGACTGTCGTTGCGGGTGAATCCCTTCGCCCGTCGCCGGCTCCGCTGGAAGCGGACGGTCCATCAGATGGCCGAGATTGGCGTGCGGTCCCTGCCCGTGCTGTGCCTGGTGTCCGGAGCGACCGGTATGATCATGGCCCTGCAGTCCGGGGCGGAGTTGCGGAAATTCGGCGCGATGGAAGCCGTCATCAATCTGGTCGGAACCAGCATGACGCGTGAACTGGGGCCGTTGATAGCCGCGATCGTCGTCATAGGCCGCTCCGGCTCCGCCATTTCGGCGGAGGTCGCGACCATGGTCGTCACCGAGGAGGTCGATGCGCTGAGAGCCATGGCGCTCGACCCGATCGACTTCGTGCTGGTGCCGAAGTATGTGGCGATGACGTTCATGATGCCGTGCCTGACCGTCATGGGGGTGTTTTCGGGTATCGTCGCCGGTGGCGTCTTCGCCTACTTCACGCTGGACATGACGCTGCTGATGTACCTGAGCCGGACTGCGGAAATCCTGCTGCTCCGCGACGTGATCAGTGGGTTGGTCAAGGCGCTCGTCTTCGGGGCGATCGTGGTCCACGTGGGCTGTCTGGAAGGGTTCCGGGTGGTCGGCGGACCGGAAGGTGTCGGCCGGTCGACCACCAGCGCCGTCGTCCGATCGATCTTCCTGGTGATCCTGGCCGACCTGATCTGCACGGCGTTCTTCTACTTCTTCTGGTAATGGAACGCCCGACCGAGCCCGTGACGCAGATGCGCCCGCACGAGACCGGCTCGGCCCCCTTGATCGCGGTGCGGGATCTGAAGGTGCAGTACGGGACCCGCTTCGTGCTGAACGGCGTCGATCTCGACATCTACCGCGGCGAGACGATGGTCATTCTGGGAACTTCGGGCTGCGGCAAGAGCACGCTGTTGCGGCAGCTGGAGGGATTGGCTGTTCCGACGTCCGGTTCGGTCCTCGTTGATGGCGTGGATGTGACCACGGCTGGCCCGGACGACCTGGCGAGGGTCCGCCGCCTCATGGGGGTCTCGTTCCAGAGTGCCGCGATGTTCAATTCCATGACGGTTGGCGACAACGTTGCCCTGCCGCTGCGGGAGCATACCGACCTGGCGGAGTCCACGATCCGCCTCGTGACGAGGATGAAACTGCAGCAGGTCGGACTGTCCGGCGTCGAGGACATGTACCCCACGGAACTCTCGGGTGGCATGCGGAAACGGGCCTCACTGGCAAGGGCCCTTGCGCTGGACCCGGAAATCCTGTTCTTCGACGAGCCGTCCGCCGGCCTGGACCCGATCATCGCTGCGGGCATCGACCGGTTGATCCTGCGCCTGAAGGAGGCCTTTCGAATGACGATCATCGTCGTGACCCACGAGCTGCAGAGCGCGTTCCTGATCGGCGACCGGCTCTGCATGCTCGACAATGGCAGGATCCTGGCCGTTGGAACTGCAGATGAGATCCGGGGCCATCCCAATCCGCGCATCCGGCAGTTCGTCAACCGAGTGCCTGACGAATTCAGCGAAGGTTCCAATGCCTATATCTTGGGAGTATAGTTCCTGAATGAGTAACGAAGCCAAAGTCGGCCTGGTGGTGATCGTTGCGCTGGTCATATTCGTGACGACCTTCCTGGTGGTCGCGAACGTCCAATTGACGGGGCAGACCCACCGCTACCGCACGTACTTCTCCTACATCGGGGGCCTCGACGAAGGCGGCATCGTCCGGTTCGGGGGGCGGAAAGCGGGAACGATCCAGTCGCTCACTCCGTGGTCGGAGGACATGACGAGGACGGAAGTGGTTTTCACCCTGCGTGTCGAGATTCCGCTCAACCGCGACTCCGTTGCGACGATCGCGAGCCTGAACGCTCTCGGGCAGAACTACCTCGAGATCATGCCCGGCTCCAGTCAGGCCGCCCGGATCGAGCCGGGCGGGACCGTTCCGTCGGCCGAGGCCCTCACGTTCTCGGACCTGACGCGGAAGGTCGCCCAAGTGGCGGATACCGCGACGGATCTGATGGGACAGATCGACCTCAAGATGACGGTGGTTGCCGACGACATCCACGGTCTGTTGGCCAACCTGCAGGAAATCAGCGGGCAGGACAACCAGCGACGTATTGCGGGGATTCTCGAGAGCAGCAACGAACTGCTCGAAACACAGACTCCCAAGATTGACCGCCTGACGACACAGTTCAGCGAGACCCTGGAGCGGGTCGAAGTGCTGGTGGAGGAGTATCGCCGGCTCGCGCGCACCGCCGACGAGACCGTCGCGAACACGAACAGGACCGTGAACGAGACGCGGGAGCCGCTCAAGGCAAGCCTCGACGAAATCCGGACCACACTGCAGGAGGCTCGTACACTTGTCGAAGACGCTCGAGCCATGATGGTGATGAACGAGGGGAACGTCACGCAGATCGTCGAGAACTTCCGTCGCGCCTCGGAGGACATTGCAGCGCTCAGCTCCGAACTCCGCCAGAGGCCGTGGACACTGATTCGGGCCCGCCCCAAGGCGGACCGCGAGGTGCCAGCGACCGGTGTTCTGGACTCGTCCGGCCGTTGATGGCCGAACCCGTCACTCTTGGGGTGGACAACGCCCCGGAGATTCTCGCAGGTCGAGTGGCGCTGTCGGGCTCTCCCCGTGCCCGGTTGCTGGGAGGCGGTGTCTCCAGCACGGTCGTGCTGGTCGAGGACGAGCACCGGCGATTCGTCCTGAAGCAGTCGCTGCCACGCCTTCGGGTCCGTGATGAGTGGCTGGCGGACAGGTCCCGGGTATTCCGGGAGTGGGACGCGATGCTGGCGCTGCGGACGACTCTGCCGACCGGTCGGCTACCCGAACCGGTCTTTCTCGACCGGGACAATTTCCTCTACGCCATGCGCGGAGCGCCACGTGGCAGCGAGGACTGGAAGACCCACTTGCTTGCGGGGCGTTGCGACGCCCGGGTGGCGTTCCTGGCGGGTGAGACGCTGGGCCGCATCGTTCGGGGGACCTGGAACGATCGCTCGCTGCGCGAGACGTTTGGCGACAGCACCGCATTCCGGCAGTTGCGAACCGATCCGTACTATCGGACCATCGCAGTGCGTCACCCGGACGTGGCGGAGACCGTCGAGGAATGGATCACCGAGTCGGGCTCCCGACAGATCGCGCTGGTGCACGGCGACTGGAGCCCCAAGAATCTGCTCGTCCACGAGAGGGGCATCGTCTGCATCGATTTCGAGTGTGCGCACTTCGGGGACCCCAGCTACGATGCGGGCTTCATCCTGAACCACCTGATCCTGAAGGCTTTTCGGCGTCCGCAACGCGCCGCGGACTACTTCGCACTGGCGCGGGTCGCGTTCGCCGGGGCCAGAGACTTGCTGCCGCAATCCGCCCTGGACTGGTACGAGGCTGCGAGTGTACGCCATCTCGCGTTCCTGATGCTGGCCCGCATCGACGGGAAATCGCCCGTGGAATACCTGCGTGAAGAATGCCTCCGCGACCGCGTGCGGCGGCTGGCCCTGGAATTGATCACGCAGCCACGTCGTACGGTCGAGGAATCCCTCTGCGTTGCCGCAGGGTCCCTGCCGCCCGGCCCCGTGTCCGCGGCTACTGCGCGGCCTTGATTGCCTCCAGTGTCTGGGCGGCCTGGGCCTGCATCGGGTTCGGAACTCGTGCCGCTTCCTCCATCCACCGGGTTGCCTGGCGGATATTGTCACCGGCGATATCGAGCTTGACGTAGCAGTACCCGAGCATCCAGGCAAGGATTCCGTACCGTTCGCCGCCCTCTTCCCGGAGCACGTCGACCGTCTGCAGGAGATGCCGCCGAGCCGTGCGCCAAGCATTCTTGTTGAAGTTGATGCTCCCCTGGATGTAGTGGCCCAGTGTGCTGTACCTCTTCCTGTGAGCCTCCCATTCCTCGGCGGGCATCCCTTCGGGAGCGGGTTTCTCCTCCATGAGCTGGACAAGTTCCTCGGCGCGGGCCGCAGCCTTCTCGGTGTCCTTCTGGCCGAGTGCCGCTTCGGCCAGTGCGTAGAGGTACTGTTCGTTCGAGGGATTGTTCGCCAGCGCACGTTCGAGAGCCCCGATCATCCCTGCGATATCCCCGAGCTGCTGGTACGCGAGGACGTACCTGTCGTCCATGCCAGCCAGATACTGGCTTTCCGGAAACAGTGCCTGCAGCTTGTCCATGAAGTGGATCTGCTGGTCGGGTGGCGCCTGTGAAACACCCACGTTGAGGGCCCACTCGGTGTATTGCACAACGCCGTTGGCGTAGTCGACGGTGTTCTGGTGGAGAATCTCTTCGTCTTCGGTCGGGTCCTCGGGTGGCGGTGTGGCCGCTTCCTTTTCCGCGAGTGGCTTCGTCGCGGCGAGTGCGTCGAGCAGTTCCGGCCATTGCTGGGAGTTCACCAGGGACTGGTTGTAGTTGTGACGGACCTCGAGATCACCGGGCACGTATTCGAGGAGCCGCTTTCCGACTTCGAGGGCCTTGGTCCAGTCCTGCTGCTGCGTGTACAGTCCCTGCAACTGCAGGAGCACATAACCCAGGTAGGTGCTGTCCGGGAAGTCACTCAGGAAGCCATCGAGGATCGCGATCCTCTCGGAGGCATCCTCGGCGATGCCGGCCTCCGTGAGGACGGCTCCTTCGGGCGACTGGGAGTCGATCTCCACATTGCGGATCTCCAGTGTCTGCTGGCCCAGCACAGTGAGTGCGCAGATGGCCAATGCCATGAACAGGGTGGACGGATGTTGCATCGAGAATCTCCGGGGCTCCTTACGTTTCATAATGATATTCGTATCAGGCTAGTTGAAGCAAGCTGCGGCCGCAACCGCTCGGCGAACGGGAGCTAGCGCCAAGCGAGCACGTGCTCCCGGGAGGCATGTCCCGCCTGGAGGCGCAGACCGATGCACTCCTCGGAGAGGCGAGCCTCCACCCACCCGCACGGGATGCCGGGACGGAACGGGAATCCGGCGGCTGGCAGGCCGACTCGGTGCCAACCGCCACTGCCGAACAGCGTGAATTCGTGCTCGTGGCCCGTGACGATGGCCTGCACGCAGCGGTGATCCTCGGCGACCTGTTCAAGGTCGGTGAAGTCGACGGCTCCCACACTCGACGATTCGCCCGGATGATGGACGAACAGGAATGTCCGCAGCCCGGGATCGTGCGACAGCAGCCGATCCAGCCAAGCCAGCTGGCCGGGCCCCATCTCCCCACCTGTTTCACACGGGTTTATCAGAGAGTCCAGCATGACGAACCGGACTGGTGGCTGGTTGACGACGGCAGCAACCCGACGGGGTTCGGCATCCAGATGCAGGGATAGGGCCGAGAGGATGGCTCGACGGTGGTCGTGGTTCCCGAGACCGAGGGCGATGAATCCTCCGGTCCTGAGAGGTCGAGTCAGGGTGAGGAAACGGTCATAGTCCGCCACTTCGCCTGTGGCCCACGAGATGTCGCCGTTGACCAGAGTGCCCGCTGGCTGAGCGACCGAAATCTCTCCGACGATCCGGCTCAGGGTACGCGCTGGCCGGTGCCCGTTTCGTTCGACGGAACTGTTGCCTGCGATGTGGGTGTCGGCCAGCCAAGCCCAACTCGAAGAACGTGCCGGCGGGCAGGCAAGCTTGCACACTGCTCCCCAGTCAAGCGCGGTTGCCGACACCGGCCCGTGCGGCGTCAGAATCACGTTGCGGTGCGGGCAGGCCGCTACTCGCCCAGAATATCGAACGTCGTGGTGCCGGGCACCCGGACTTTCTCGTACGCCTTGACCCAAGCGGTATGTGCTTCGTGCTTTGCATAGGCACTGAGGGCTGTTTCGTCAGTCATTTCCATGCATACACCCCACTGGCGCATTTGGGGTTCGTCCTGGTTTCGGCCGAACTGGCGCAGGGGGCGCCGTAGCTTTCCGAGCCAGACCTTGTTCAGTCCCTCGATCTTGCCCGGCAGTGCAGTGGTCGCGGCCTTGAATGCCTTCCAGTCAGCACTGCTGGCGCCTTCGATTTCGGTAAACGCGAAGCAGTGCATGAGTGCTTTCTCTCCGGCGATCGACGAGCCGGGCAGCAAGCCCGCCACAATCAGGACCGGGATCAACATGAGCGTCAGACGTGTCATGCACTCCATCGTAACCGATCTGCAGGAAGCGGACCGCATAGGTGGTCGGGCGGTGGTTCCGGGCCCGGGTCTGCGCCATCCCGATCTTCCGTGCGTCCGTCGACAATGCGCAAGTATCTGGCCAGTACGAAGAGCCTTGACCGGAGCTGGAGCCGGGTCCTTGTCGAACTGGACGAATCTGGACAGACTGACGGGACGGTTGTCGTCCTGGTGGTGCGCGAAGTGCCTCCCGATCCGTTGATCAGCAAGGGGCCGAACCGCAACTCAGACACCCCGGACACGCAACCGCCCAGCGCCAAGTCGATGCGTACACCATTGGTTGCCGGTGCAACCCGTTGCCGTCAATGCGGTTTCACTTGGGTGGGCAGGGCTACTGGGCAGCCTGTGCGTCCGTACCAAGTTGCTTGCGCTTCCTGTTGCGAAGCATGGTAGCCGCTCCAGCCATCCCGGCTCCGGCAGTCAGTACCGCCGGCAGCGGCGTTGGGATCGCCGTGAGTATGCCGACCATGATGCCCTTCCCGATCGCGAGACCCGGATCATCGGGCGGCGATCCACGGTGCTGGATGAGGCCGACCGCAAGACCGAGAACCATGCCGACCGGAAGCGACGCGGACCATCCGAAGCCACCGGTACTCGCCGTTGCCCCGAAGAGCATCGAGTCGACAGCTATAACTCCCGCTGCTGCGAACGGATGAATACCGAATCGGTTCAGCATGGATCTCGCAATCTATCTCATCACAGATTGCCATGTCCGGCGAAGTTGATCCGTCAGTAGCCTGGCTTGGCAGCGGCCCACTCGTGTGCGTCTTGTGCTAGATCGACTCCGAATCCAACGGCCGCGGGTCCGCTGTTGACCGTAGTGCCAGCCTTGGCGCAGCAAGCCCCTCCTGTCCGGGTCGACCATGGCAGGACCGCCTGATTCGTGTCCCGACCGCGTTCCGGGGGAGGGGGGCAGATCGTTGATGAGTCTGTCTCCGATCTGGACTGGTTTCCGACGATGGCAGCAATCGCCGGCATCGGAGTTCCGGCTGTTGCCACGGTGACGGGTGAGACCTCGTTCCGCTGCTGCTCGCTGAGTCTGGCGACTGGCAACGATGAGATCTGCGGTCGGAATCAGACGCAGCACCGGTTCCGGCCTCACATGCGATTGCTCCGTATGGCACGCTGGACTCTCGTCCGAGAATTCCGGTATCCTGACCGCGATGAGTTCTGCGATCCTGGTTCCGACCAGGCGAGACCATGGACCTGATACGGCATCCCGTCGCGTAGGTGCAGTTGGAACGGCTTAACCGCACGCGCGACATCGGGGACACGCCTGGGAGGTAGCATCCATGTCCAAACGAGAGCGAGGAAGCGATCCCTGTCGCAGAGAACTCCTGGCCTACTCCGCGTACTTCGGATCCGCCTTCATGGCCCGTCAGGGCCTCGCGGCGGCACCCGCGGCCGCCCAGTCAACGCTGTCCAGGCAGCCAGTTCTAGGGATGAGGAAGTCCATCAACCTGTGGGCCTTCCCCTATCCGGACAAGTGGTCGTTGCAGGAGTGCTTCCAGATCGCCAGAGACGCCGGCTTCGACGCCGTGGAGCCGAACTTCAATCTCGAAGGCGAGTTTTCCGCAGAGTCAACGGATGACGAGATCCGGGCTGTCCGGCGCATGGCCGACGATGCGGGCATCGCGATCAGCGGAGTCTGCTCGTTCCTGTTCTGGCCATACTCGATGACGCACCCCGATCCAGCACGTCGCGCCAAGGGCATCGAACTTGCCCAGAGGATGGCCGATGTGGCGGCCCTGCTGGGGACCGACAACCTGCTGGTAGTCCCGGGGGCGGTCTACGCTCCTTGGCTGGAGGATCCCATCCCGGTTCCGAACGATGTCTGTGAGCAGTTGGCGAAGGAGGCGGTGCGGACCTTGATCCCGCATGCGGAGCGGGCTGGCGTTTCGATCAACATCGAGAACATCTTCGCGAACGGATTCCTATTCAGCCCACAGGAAATCGCGGCGTTCGTCGACGGATTCGAGACTGACATCGTCAAGGTGCACTTCGATACCGGGAACATCATGCAGTACCAGTTTCCCGAGCACTGGATCCCGATCCTCGGACACCGCATCAAGAACGTGCACCTGAAGGAATGGGACAAGCGTACCCACGAATTCAATCTGAACACCTTCCGGACCCTGCTTGATGGCACGACCAACTGGCCGGCCGTCATCGGCGAACTGGAGCGGGTCGGATATGACGGGTACCTGACCTTCGAGTACTTCCACCCGTTCCAGCATTACGCCGAAGCCTTGATCTACCAGACGTCCGACGCTCTGGACCGGATGCTGCGACGCAAGGGGTAGGTGTTTCGGGAAGCGGCCCGGTCCTGCCGCACTCCGCCAGCCTGCATGTTGCGGCATAATCGGTCCAAGGGACCGCATGCGGAACTCCTCGCCACTGGTACTCACGATCATGGACGGCTGGGGGCACAACCCCGACCCGACCAACAATGCCGTCGCCCTTGCGAAGACCCCCAATTTCGACCGGCTCTGGCGAATTCATCCCCGTACCTTGATCCGGACTGACGGGCCGTTCGTAGGATTGCCACAAGGACAGATGGGCAACAGCGAGGTGGGTCACCTCAATATCGGGTCCGGTCGTGTCATTCAGATGGATATCACCCGGATCGACGAACTGGTTCGCTCCGGCCAGCTTGGCCGGAACCCGGCCCTGCGAGGCGCGATGGCCCGTGGCAGGGAACGTGCCCTCCATCTGCTGGGTCTGGTCAGCGATGGCGGAGTCCACTCCGATGTTCGCCATCTCCATGCACTGCTCGAGGCAGCCCGGGATGCCGGTGTCGAGAACGTGTTCGTTCATGCCTTCACCGATGGTCGTGACACCCCCCCGACCAGTGGACTGGGACACCTGCGTGCACTGCTCCGGCGCATGGACGAAGTCGGTTGCGGCCGGCTGGCCACGTTGAGTGGTCGCTACTACGCCATGGACCGGGACCGTCGCTGGGCGCGCGTCGACAGGGCGTTCCGCGCGATTGCGGCGGCCGAGGGGCCACGCGCGAAGGATGCGTGCGCGGCACTGGAAGCGTCGTATGCGGCGGGGGTGACGGATGAGTTCGTGGTGCCGACCGTGATGGAGAGCGCGGGAGGTGAGCCCGTCGGCCGTATTCGGGATGGGGACGCTGTGGTCTTCTTCAACTTCCGTGCCGATCGCGCCAGGGAACTGACGCTGGCGCTCAACGATCCTGACCTGGGAGAACTCAGCAGGGAACTGGCGCCCAAGAACCTGCATTACGTCACGATGACCCGGTACGACAGGGCGTATCCGTACCCCGTGATCGTCCCTCCTCAATTTCCCGACCGCATTCTGGGCGAACTGTGTGCGGAGCGAGGTTGGCGGAACCTTCGGGTCGCGGAGACCGAAAAGTACCCTCACGTGACCTATTTCTTCAACGGTGGCCGTGAGGAACCATACCCGGGAGAGGACCGCGAACTGGTGCCTTCTCCACACGTTGCGACGTACGACCTGCAGCCCGAAATGAGTGCAGCCGGTGTCTGCGATGCGGTTGTGCGGGGTATCGACAGCGGTTCGTTCGAGTTGATCGTGGTGAATTTCGCCAACGGCGACATGGTCGGTCACGCGGGCGTGCTGGAAGCCGCCATGCGGGCATGCGAGACCGTGGACGGCTGTCTGGTTCGGATCGAGCAGGCACTGCGACATCGGGGCGGCCAGTGGATCGTTACGGCCGACCATGGCAATGCGGATCTGATGGTCGACCCCGAGAGCGGCGAGCCGCACACCTACCACACGACCTTTCCCGTTCCGTTCATATTGGCTGGCAACTACGATGGGTCTCTCGCGAATGGCGGAGCCTTGCGGGACATCGCGCCTACGATCCTGGGCTGCCTCGGGATGGAGCAGCCGAAAGAGATGACGGGCAGCGATCTTCGCGAAGCCGTTGCGTCGAAGGCGTCATGACGGAAAACTCGTCTCCGTCGTTCATCTGCGCTGCTGGTGGCATCGTGTGGCGGAGCCCGGAGCTGGAGCAGATCGCTGTAATCTACAGGGACCGTTACCTCGACGGCGAGTGCTGCCTCCCAAAGGGAAAGTTGGATCCCAGCGAGGACTGGGAGGGTGCCGCCCGGCGGGAAGTGCTGGAGGAAACTGGCTGCGAGGCCGAGATTCAGGCGTTCAGCGGCATATTACCCTATTTCGTTGGCCACAGACCCAAGGTCGTCGCCTTCTTCGATATGGTCGTGGTCCGGGAAGGCCCGTTCCGGCCGTCCCGGGAAGTACGGAAGATCGCGTGGGTCACGCCCCAGGATGCGCTGGCGGTCCTTAGTCACGAGTCGGAACGCGAGATGCTACGGACCTGGCTGTCACGCCGACACCACGTCACCCGTCGAGGGCGAAAGCCGGAAGGATGCCGCTAGGGGCTATCGTTACCCCGTCGCCGCGAATTCCCCCGGAAAACCTGCCGGTGATACGCTTCCCGCCTCCGACGCCGCTCGTTCAGGATTTTCTCGTATCGGGCCCGTTGCTGCGGTTGCAGACAGAGCATGATCCGCTCTGCCCGCTCCATGCGGATCGCCTCCATCTCCGGCTCGATCGCATCCCGGACCGATTGGAATCGCTCGCCGATCTCGTCGAGGATTTCTTCCACCTTGGCCTGCTGATCGATGGTGAGTCCGAGTTCCTTGGTCAGTGAATCGAGCAGGTAGCCCCGATACTGGCGGGGTGTCAGATCCGATGGCCTGCCCCGGCCCGTATAGAAACGGGTCGTTGCGATACCCAGTACGGCTCCTGCCACGAACACGGCCGTCAGCGCAAGGGCAGCGCGCTTCTTCGTCTGACCGGCCGTCATTCGCTGTTCTCTGCCAGCACCCAGATGGTGCCGTCGCTCTGGTCCATCGCGCTCTGGATGAGGACATCCTCGTAACTCGACTCCAGTACCACGGAGGCGCTGTCCGTCTCGTGCAGGGCCCATTGGGAGACGACAGCGAGCGCGGCCAGCAGCACGGAGGCGGCTGCCAGACGCGGAGACCATGCGATGAGATAGGACAGCCAGGTCGGAGAGTCCTCCTTCCGCGCCTCGATCGCTGCCCACACCCGCGCCGTGAAGTCCGGGCCGGGCTCGAAATCGCCGAGCAGATCCCTGTACATCGCGAACAGGCGATTCAGGAATTCATCACGATTCGTCCGCATGGTCATCTTCCTCCGTGCCCGATCTTCGCTCTCTGGCCTCTTCCATCAATGCCTCGTACGCCTTCAGCGCTCGCTTGCGCGCCCGGAACAGCCGAACCTTGAGAGCATTCGTGTTCACCTTGTAAACTCCGCTCAGCTCCTTCAGGCTCAGGCCCTGGATTTCCTTCATCGTCAGCAGGACCCGATCTTCATCGGACACCCTGCTGAGCAGGATTTCAAGCAGTTCCCTCGCACTCTCTCGCTTGCTGTCCTCCAGTGCCTTCTTTCCGCTCAACGCCGCATCGACAGCGACCACCTGCTGCTCGCTGAGATCCGCCATCCTGACATCGACCTCCCGGCGCTTGCGGCGCAAGTAGTCGTAACAGGCGTTGATCGTCAGCCGATACAGCCACGGTTCGAAGACCTGCGGCGTCCGGAGCTGCCGGAGCGAGTCGTAGAGCCGGACAAAAACCTCTTGCCCGACATCCTCGACGTCGTCCCCGCGACTGATCGTCCGGTATACCGTGCCAAGAATCCGCTTCCGGTACGCTCGGATGATCTCGTTGAAAGCCCCGTCGTCTCCCGACTGGGCTTTCCTGATGATCTCGGGGTCAACCAGCATTCAGGAGTGGCCGTGGCGGGCGGCGTCTCTGTTTGTGTTCTCACTCATTCAAGGCGCCACTGCAACAAATCAGGTTACGACGCAGCCCCGGCCGATCCGGATCGCGGCTGCATCGTCGCGAGGGTCGCGAGGTCGAAGCGTCCGGTGTACACGGCCATCCCGACGGCTACATGCATGCCGATGTCGAGAAGGGTCCGGACCTCCTCCAGGGTGCCGATGCCGCCCGCGGCGGTGATCTCGTGCGTCGTCGCGGTCCGTAGCCGGCTGTACCAGTTCAGGTCCGTGCCTTCCATCGTGCCCTCCCTGTCGACATACGTGCACAGGAAGGCCGTGCAGTAACGTTCGAATCGCGATAGCACCGCCTCGGCCGTGAGCTGCGTGGACTCCTGCCAGCCCTTCACGACGATGCGACCGTTCATCGAGTCCAGAGCGATCGTGATCCGTTCCACCCCCACCTCCCCGGCGAGGGCGTCCAGGAATCGGTCATCAGGGCCGTCGACGGAGAATGCTGCCGTGCCAACGATGACCCGCTCGGCGCCGCCGGCGATCAGTTCTCGGGCGCGCTCGACCGTTCGCACGCCGCCACCGACCCAAGTTCGCGCCTTGCCGGCCAGACACCTCACCAATGGGAGATTGGAACCTCGACCGATCGCCTGGTCGAGGTCGATCACCTGGACGACCGGAAATCCGGCGAAGCGCTCCAGCATGGCCTCGGGAGCGTCTCCCTCCAGTGCCTTGTCTCTCCCGCGAACCAGTTGCACCACCTTTCCGTCCATCAGGTCGATGCAGGGAATGATCATGAAGGAGAAGCCTCGTAAGGGATGTTGCTGTCCGTCAAGATGTTTCAGCTTAACCCGAAACCGGAGCCGTGGCGGGAATTTCAGCCGCCCTCTCAGATTTGCCGTGGGTCGGCGCTGCGGAGGAAGCCGTGACTCCCCACGAACGGCGCGGGATGATCTTCCACAACAAACGGGGGCCAGCAGCATCATGATAGAGCAGCATTGTTCTCGGAATCCGCTCTTGATGCACCGAGCGACTCTCGGCGACCGCGCCACGATTGCAGGAAGCGTCGCTCATCGCGCGAGGCCGCTTGCGCAACGTTGGACCGGTCGGTTCATCAGGGCCGGCTCCAGGGGCGACGCTCGTCCTGACAAGCTGGCGTGAAGGCAGCACCGGATGCAATCTGTGACCGGCTCGGCGGCGCCGGCACGACAAGTCGACGTGATGAGCCAGCCGCCACATAGCTCACGAGCCAGTGCGGATATAGCGGGAGACACAGCCTCGACCTTCTCCCGGACCGCGATCGTCATCGCGCTTGTCGCTTTAGGCCGCGCCGAACAGAGCCGGAAAGACGGTAACGACCACCCCGGCCCAGATGGCGTAGACGGGTATGTAGGCTGTCTGCCAGCGCGCGATGGCGTCGAACGACTCGCGACCGCGGAGGAACTTGATATACAACCAGGCGGAACAGGAGAGGTTGATCAACAGGACCAGGTTTTCCCCCAGGGCGGCCATCTTGTTGGGCGATGAACCGTACTCCGATATCCGGGCCGAGATCGCCCACAGAGCCAAGGCATCCACGAGCAGCGCACTCAGGATGAGTGTCAACTGCACGGCGTCGAAGGTTTCAGGCCGCGAGACCGGGTCCCGCGCGGAAACGGAGTAGACCAGCATCCCCAGGACCAGGACGAGCAGCAGGTCGAATCCGATCAGCACTTCGCGATCGATGCGTATCGCGTTACCGGTCCAGATCACGGTTCCCAGGAACACGAGGAGGACAGCGGTCAACAACGGTGTGAACAGTCGTGTCAGCACCGGTGCCATGTTCTCGATCACGCTCTGTTTGGCCTCGACAAGCCACGCGGCCACAGGAACCGCACCGAGCGCACCGCAGGGCACGATCCAATCCTGCGCGAGCCACTCGGCATCCACTCCAACTGCCTGGAACACGAACATCGTCATGGCGGTCAGGACGCTCCCTCCCAGGGCGATCAGCACGTAGTAGATGAACAGTTCTCCAGTGAACCGGATGAAGTCCATGCGCCGGAACCGGTCGTCCCACTGCCCCCCGCTGTACATCACTCCGACCACGAGCCAAAGGGCGATCGGCAGGTGCAGCACGACCAGTGTTTCGGACGAGCCGCCCTCCTCGAACGGGACGACATTGATGAATAGCGTCACGGCGACGAACACGGCTGCCACCCAGGCCCACCTGCGGGCAGGGATTCGGCGCTTCCACACGAAGTAGGCCGTGAGGCAGGGCAGCACGAAGAGGCTGGCATTCCGGGCGTAGAACCACTCGCTGGTCGCCAGCCCGGCCCAGCCGGACAGCTTGAAGGCCAACGCTGCAACCAGCCCCAGTCCGACCGCCACGGCTGCTTCGGCGCGACCCCCCGAACTGCCTCCATCCTTCGGTCCTTCCGTCGCGACGAGCTGCTTCCAGAGGCGGTCTGAATGCTCGCGTGCGTATTCGGACGTGAGTGTGTCGACCTCGCCGACCCGCCGGACAGCCAGCAGGACAGCCTCATCGGCCGTGAGGCCTGCTGCCTGGAGATCGCCGACCTGGCTGCGCAGGTGATCCTCCAGCTCGTCCCGGTCATCCGGATTCAGTGTCGTGTGGCGGTCAAGGTAGGCCCTCCACGAGGCGATCCGATGCTCCAGCTCCGCGTCTCTGGCGGTGTCATGCGCTTCCATCGCTGCCTCCGGGGCGCTCAGGCGGGGCCTGCTGAATCGGCAGTTGCCGGCCACATGCCCAGCAGGGTCTCGTGCACGATCAGCCATTGCTGACGGTGCTCTTCGAGTTGCCGACGACCCCGTTCCGTGATTCGGTAGTACTTGCGTCGGCGACCGGTGTCGGCTGTGCCCCAGCGCCCCTTGATCTGCCCGAGTCGTTCGAGACGATGCAGCACCGGATACAGCATGCCGTCCGTCCAGCGGAGCTTGCCGCCCGACAACTCGCTGACGCGTTGCAGCACGGCGTATCCGTAGTTCTCACCTTCGGCCAGAATCGACAGTACCAACGGCGTTGCCGAGGCGGCGACCAGGTCCTTCCCGATGCCGGTTGTGCGGTTCGAGGATTGATGCATAGCAGTATTATGCATCATGGATCAATGTATCGCAAGTCGATCGCGGCGCTCGGATCGGTGTCAGATGGTCAGGCTGGGGTCGAGCAGGCGGACGGGAACGCCCTCGGCGCGCAAGAGCTGCTTGAGTCCATTCGATGTGTAGGTCCCGTAATGGAAGATCGAGGCCGCCAAGGCGGCATCGGCCCGCCCTTCCGTCAGAACACGCACAAAGTCCGCCGGCGTTCCGCCGCCTCCACTGGCGATGACCGGGATGCGCGTAGCGGCCGCGATCGTGCCCGTGAGATCGCAGTCGTAGCCTTCCTGGGTGCCGTCGGCGTCCATGGATGTCAGCAGGATCTCGCCGGCGCCGAGCGACTGGCCCCGCATGGACCACTCGCGGGCATCCATTCCAGTATCCGTGCGGCCCCCGTAGGTGTTGACGTTCCAGCGGCCGGGCCCCGAACGGCGGGCGTCGATTGCCAGCACGACTGCCTGGGCGCCGAATTCCTCGGAGAGTTCGTGAATCAGGCTCGGACGCCCGACGGCCGCCGTGTTGACCGAGACCTTGTCCGCTCCCGCCATCAGGATGGACCGGGCATCCGACACGGACCGAATTCCGCCGCCGACGGTGAGGGGGATGAAGACCTTCCGGGCTGTGCGCTCCACCACGTCGACCATCGTTGCCCTGTGGTCGCTCGAGGCGGTGATGTCCAGGAAGACCAGCTCGTCCGCACCGTCGTCGTTGTAGCGGGCACTCAACTCGACGGGATCCCCGGCGTCCCGCAGGCCGACGAAGTTGATGCCCTTGACGACCCGGCCGGCGGTGACGTCAAGGCACGGAATGACGCGCTTGGTCAGCACGGTTCTGCCTCGATGAAGTTCCTCACGATGCGTTGACCCAAGGGGCCCGACTTCTCGGGATGGAACTGGACGCCGAAGACGTTGCCGGACTCGAGGGCTGCACAGAACGTCTCTCCGGCGTACTGACACAGGGCCGCCGACCGGTTCCCCGCCGCTTCCGCCGGTACGTAGTAGCTGTTGGCGAAGTACACGTAGGGGTTGCCGCCGATGCCGCGCAGCAGACGCGGCGCTCCTCGGGTGTTCAGGCAGTTCCAGCCCATCTGGGGGACGCGCGCATCCCGCGGGAAGCGCACGACACGCCCCGGGTACACGCAGAGGCCGCGCTCTTCCGCTTCCTCGCTGCTGTCGAAGAGTGCCTGCAGCCCGAGGCAGATGCCCAGGAACGGCACCCCGGCCGCGATTCTCTGGCACAGGGTCTGCCGGACGCCGAGCGCGTCCAGCGACCGCAGCAACTGTCCGTAGTGGCCGACTCCTGGCAGGATGATGCGGGAGGCGATGGACAGCCCACGTGCGTCGGACACGATCTCGAACGGTACGGCAATGCTCTCCAGCGTGTTGGCGACCGAGCGCAGGTTGCCGGCCCCGTAGTCGAACACGGCGGTCATTCAGGCCCCCTTTTCCAGAATGCCCTTCGTGCTGGGCAGGCGGTCCCGCAACTGCAGGTCCCGCGAACACGCAAAGCGCATCGCCTTGGCCCAGCACTTGAAGAGAGCCTCGATCCGGTGGTGACTCGAGCGGCCGTACAGGACCTTCAGGTGCAGGTTGGCTCCGCAATGGACGGCAAAGCCATCGAAGAAGTCGTGCAGGAGCTCGGCCTGCAGGTCTCCCACCAGGCGGAACCGGGTCGGCACGCCGTACACCAGGGCGGGGCGGCCCCCCAGGTCCACGGCAGCCGCGGCAAGCGCCTCGTCCATCGGCATCAGGAAGTAGCCGGACCGCAGGATGCCAGCCCTGTCCCCCAGGGCCTCCGCGAACGCCTGGCCCAGGACGATTCCGCAGTCCTCGACCGTGTGGTGCTGGTCGACATCGAGGTCCCCGTCGGCCCCGAGTTCGAGGTCGAATGCTCCATGCCGGGTGAAGGACTCCAGCATGTGGTCGAAGAACCGTATGCCGGTCCGGATTTCGTAGCGACCCTCGCCGTCGATGTTCAGTTGCGCGTCGATGCGGGTTTCCTTCGTGCGGCGCTGAATGTGCGCACTGCGAGCGGCAGTCATGGAACTCATGGCAGGACCGCCTCGATGTCGTTGACGCTCTCCACCACATCCTCGGCACCCGTTCTCCGCAACAGCGCCCGTGTCTCCTCGTGCCGCGGCGAGTCGGCGGGCACGATGCCGAGGAAGCGGACACCTGCACTCCGGGCCGCCCGGCAATCGTCCACGTTGTCCCCGACAAACACCATTTCGGCCCCCGGAATCTCGCGTCGAATGTAGTGCAGGCCGTCCGGCGCCGGCTTGCCGTTCGCGACGAGCTCGTTGGTGACGACCGGATGAAAGGGAATCGACGGGCAAAAACGCCTCAGGGTATGCCGTGCCGACTGTTGGCCACGACCGGTGAAGATCGACAGGCGCATGGTCGAGGCGAACCGCTCCAGCAATCCCGGACGGACCAGCCAGCGTTCATTGCGGATGAATCCCTCTCCGTCTTCACCCCAGTACAATGTGCGGCCATATGCCCGCACGTGGGCCGGGTCGACGGAGACGCCGGCTGCGCGGATTGCCAGCATGGCGATATCCGAGTCGTCGTTGTAACCGCCAGAATTCTTGATCCGGACGATCTCGTCTTGGCTCATTCCTACTCCCGTGAAGTGATGCACGGTCTCGATCAGTGCCCGCCGGAACGTCTCGGTGGGGTCCACGAGCACGCCGTCCATGTCAAACACCAGTACCGCGCCGCTCATTTTCCGGTTACCTCCCGGAATGCTGTCACGAACTGCACGGTTTCCTGCAGGGGGCCGAGCGTCACGCGTGCCGTGCCGGGAACGCCCGCCGACTGGTCGCGGATCAGAATGCCTCGGTCGGAAAGGTCCGCGCAGACTCGCGAGCAGTCGTCCCCGATCTCGAAGAGCACAAAGTTGCCGCGGCTCGGCCAGTAGCGGACTCCCAGTTCGTCGAACGTGGCGCAAAGCAGTTCCCGTGATTCCAGGACGCGCCCCACATACTCGCGCAGGTAGTCCGGGTCCTCGATCGCCGCAAGCGCGCACCGCACCGAGAGCGAACTGACGTTGTAGGGGGACTGTCCCTTGCGGACGGCGGCGATGTTGCCGGCTTGCGAGACGAGTACCCCGCAACGCAACCCCGCCATGCCGTAGGCCTTCGAGAACGTGCGCGTGATGAAGATGTTTGGCCATCGAGGGACGAGATCAAGCAGGGTCTCGCCATGGAACTCGAAGTAGGCCTCGTCGAACAGCACGGCCCGCCCGTCCGCGGCTCTCAGGATCAGTTCGGCCTGCTCCCTTACAAGCACCCCGCCTGTAGGATTGTTCGGCGTCGGCAGGCAAACCGCACTCGTCGCGGGACTGACGGCGTTCACGATCTCTTCGACAGGAAAGGCAAGGTCTGGCTGGCGGAGTGGAACCATCACCGGCCTGCCCCCGAGCAGCTCGGTGTAGAACTTCAGCATGCTGAACGAGGGCGTGGGAATGACCACCTCGTCCCCGGGGTCCACGTAGGTCTGCAGGAACGAACCGATCGCCTCATCGCTGCCGGCGCCCAACAGGATCTGGTCCTCCGTGACACCGAAGTGCTGTGCGAGTCGCCGCCGTGCATCGCTGTACTCGGGATACGTGGCCAGGAATCCACGGGTCGCGGCGTCGCCAAGTACCCGCAGCACGGCAGGGGAGCAGCCTGCGAGGTTCTCGTTGAAATCCAGCCGGAGCTTGTTGTTGCGATCCTCGAGTGGGGGCACGTACGGCGCCATCCGCCGGACCGCCTCTCTCGGGGATGGGGCTCTAGTCATGTGCGACCCCCTGCGCCGGTCCGGTCCGTGCCTCGATGGACCGGGCGTGGGCCTCGAGCCCCTCGGCCCTGGCAAGCGTGGTGATCGCGGGAGCGAGCCGCCGCAGCCCCTGCTCGGTGAGACGTTGCACGGAGATGATCTTCACGAAATCGAGGGCGCTGAGCCCTCCGCGGAGCCGCGCTGCCCCGCCAGTCGGGAGGACGTGGTTCGGTCCGGCCGCGTAGTCACCTGCGGCTTCGGGACTCCAGGGCCCGACGAAGACGCTGCCAGCATGTCGGATGCCCGCAAGTTCGACCTCCTCGCTCACGGCCAGATGCTCGGGCGCGAACCGGTTCGCGATCTCGCAGGCCTCGTCCAGGCTCTCGGTAACCACTGCGGCGCTGTTGCTTCGAATGGCCGCCTCCGCGACCGCCCTAGTCGGCAGCGTCCACAACTGGCGTACAATTTCCGCGGCCACCGACTCGGCGAGGTCTCTTGAGGGGGTCAGCAGCAGGGCTGCGGCGTCGGCGTCATGTTCGGCCTGGGCCAGCATGTCGGATGCCAGGACCGCCGGATCGCCGGACTCGAAGACCATGACGATCTCAGTCGGCCCGGCCACGAAGTCGATCCCGGTCTCTCCCGCCAGCAGTTTCTTGGCCGCTGCGACGTAGGCGTTGCCCGGCCCGACGATGCGGTTCACCTTCGGGATGCTCTCCGTGCCGAAGGCGAATGCGGCGATCGCTTGCGCCCCGCCGACGGCGTAGAGTTCGTCCAGACCCATCAGGGCCACCGTCCCGAGCGTCTCGGGGGATGGTCGCGGTGATGCGACGGCAATGCGCTTCACGCCAGCGGCCTGCGCCGGGATCACGGTCATCATGACCGTGGATGGCAGGGGATACCGCCCCCCGGGGATGTAGGCGCCCACGGAGTCGAGTGGGCGGACCAGCTGGCCCAACTCGATGCCGTCGTCCATCGGCTCCAGCCATTCCGGTGGCAACTGCCGTTCAGCGTAGCGACGGACCCGTTCCGAGGCCATCCGGACGGCCTCGACGAACTCCGGACGCATTCCATCTTCGGCCCGGGAGAGGGCATCGACACCAACCCGAGCAGATCGGTCCTGCAGGCCGTCGAGTTGGCGAGCATGTTCGAGCAACGCCTGATCACCCCGTTCCCGGACGGCCTGCAGGATCGGCTCGACCGTGCGCTCGGCCTCGGAAAGGCGCTGTTGCCGATTCCGCAGGAGTGCCCCTAGGATCTCGCGATCCCCGCTGGCAATGATACGGAGCATGGCGTGATCGCAGTGATGGACTCAGGACGCGTACGTGACGGCCGGATCGTAGGCTCGCTCTTCGTCACGCACCCATTCGCCGTTGTCGAGCTTGCGGTAGAAGCAGCTGCGAAATCCGTTGTGGCAGACGCCGGGTCCGAGTGCTTCGGCTTGGATCAGTAGCGAGTCGAGATCGCAGTCGACCTCGACGCGCTTCACAACCAGGAAGTGTCCGGAACTCTCGCCCTTGGTCCACAGCTTGTTGCGGGTCCGGCTGTAGAACGTGACCTTCCCGGACTCGGTCGTGCGTGCGAACGCCTCCTCGTTCATGAAACCCAGCATGAGCACTCGTCCGTCCTGATGATCCTGAACGATGACCGGGACCAGGCCGCCGCATTTGCTGAAGTCCAGCTTCATGGCAGTATCTCCGGGTGCGAGCCGTGGCTCCAGCTTCCCACTCCCTGACTCTCAGCGTATCAGGGCGGGATCGTCCGCAACCTGCCGATGCGCTGTCCTCTATTTCCGCCAGAACCATGGCGTCACGGTCACGAGCAGGGTGTAGAACTCGAGTCGTCCCGCGATCATGTCGAAACTCAGGACCCATTTCGCCAGGTCTGGCAGGTGGCTGTAGTTTTCGGTGGGTCCCACACTGCCCAGCGCAGGCCCGATGTTGAACATGGACGCCGCCACCGCGGAGATCGAGGTGAGCACATCCACGCCGACCGCAGCAAGCGCCAGGCACGAGGCGAAGTTGACGACGAACGCGAGATAGACCAGATTGAGCAGGCTCTGGATCGCGGGTTCCGGGACCACCCTGCCCCCGAGGCGTACCGCGAAGACCCCGTGTCGTTCCACCATGCGCTTGAATTCCCGAGAGACGACCTTGGCGAGCAGGGCGATTCGCGAGATCTTCATGCCGCCCGCGGTCGAACCCGTACAACCGCCCGTGAACATCAGGACCAACAGGATCAACTGTCCCAATGGTGGCCAGAGCTCGAAATCGTCCGTGCTGAATCCGGTCGTCGTCAGAATCGACGTGATCTGAAAGAGGGACGATCGAACTGCCTTCTCGATGTCGTATCCGAGTTGCCAGTGGAGCAGAACACAGGCGATGGCGCTCGGGACGACCACGGCGGCGAGGTAGTGCCGGAACTCATGGTCCCGGAACGCAGCGAGGGGCCGCCGCTCGAGGATGGCGCGGTAGTGCAGGATGAAGCTCGTTCCCCCCAGGAACATGAAGAGCGTGACCAGGTACTCGACGGCAGGATTCGAGAATGCGCCGATGCTTGCCGTGCGGCTGGAGAATCCGCCCGTCGCCAGCGTCGCGAACGAATGCGTGACGGCATCGAACCCGTCGAGGCCCGCCAGCATCAACAGCAGGCAGACAGCCGCTGTCAGTGCCACGTAGATGCCCCAGAGCGAGGTCGCGGTCTCGGCAACCCGCGGCCGCAGCTTCTCCGACTTCGCTCCGGAGAACTCCGCGCGGTACAGGTGCATCCCACCGTGCCCGACAAGGGGGAGCACGGCGATCACCAGCACGACAATTCCCATCCCGCCCAGCCAGGAGGACAGGGCTCTCCAGAGCAGCACTGGCCGGGACAGCGCCTCCACATCGGTGAGGATCGATGCGCCGGTCGTCGTCACGCCCGAAGCCGATTCGAATACCGCGTCCGTGAAGGAGTCGATGCCCGGTGCGAACAGGAAGGGAAACCCGCCGAACAGGCTCGCCCCGATCCAGATGAACACGGTCAGCAGGATGCCCTCGCGCTGCGTGAGGTCGCGATTCTGGTGGCGAGAAACACCCCAGAGCAGTCCCCCGCATCCGACGGTGATGGCCATGGCCGAGAGAAGCGGCCACAGGTCCTGCCCCCCGGTGCCGACCGAGTACGCGACGGGGACCGCCATCGTTCCCCCGAATGCCATCAGGATGAGCCCTCCTACCCTGCTGATGGGGGCCCAACGAATCACGCTGTGTCCCTCCGGTTCCTCGCGCCGGGCAGAAACGACTTCTCCAGTTCCGGTACCAGACTCTCGAGGGTGAAGAAGATCACGCGATCACCCTCGTGGACGGCGACATTGCCCCGTGGCACGCACACGTGCCCGTTCGGGCGGGAGATCGCTCCGACGATCGCGCCCCGGGGCAGCCGGATATCCTTCAGCTTCCGGTCAATGATCCGGGAGCCCTTGGAGGCGATCATCTCGATCGCCTCGGCTTCCTCCTCGCGGAAGCTGGTTACGGACAGCACCCGCCCCCTGCGGACGAATTGCAGGATCATGTCGACGGCAGTCAGTCGTTGGCTGATCGACGTGTTGATGCCGAGCCTCTGGACGATGGGCAGGTAGTTCAGTCGATTGACCAGGGCCACCACCTTGTCCGCTCCCAGCCGTCTCGCCAGCAGCGATGCGACGATGTTGTCCGCGTCGTCGCGGGTCAGTGCGAGGAATGCATCAACGCCTTCGATGTTCTCCTCTTCGAGCGTCTGCTGGTCCGTCCCGTCCCCGTGCACGACCACCGTCTTGTCAAGGACGTTCGAGATCAGTTCGCATCGGTCCGGTTCGCGTTCGATCAGTTTGACCGAGACCCCCTTGCGCTCCAGTTCCTGGGCGACCCAGATGCCAAGCTGCCTGCCGCCCACGACCACGACCCGACGCAAGGTCTTCTTGGGCTGGATGCCCATGAACGCCAGTACCGAGTCGAGGTTCTCCCGCGTTGTGCAGATGTAGATGTGGTCGCCCGGTTCCAGTCGCTGGGCACCATGCGGGATGATCACCTGGGGTCCTCGGAAGATCATCGCGATCAGGCAGTCGGGCGGCGGACCAGCGTCGTCAAGTTCCTCGACGGTCTTGCCGGCGAACCAGCTGTCCGCGGCGACATTCATCCCGAACAGCTTGATCTCTCCGTCCGCGAAATCAAGGATGTCCGAAACGCCTGGGACATGCAGGACGCGCATGATGCGCCGCATGATCGTGGTTTCGGGATGGATGATGCGGTCGAGCTGGAGGCCCATCTTGTCCAGGATCCGGGACCACTGCTCGAACTCGTGGGTGCGGATCCGCGCGACCTTGATCCTCGCGTTCGATTCGGTCTGCGCGATCATGCACGACAGCAGGTTGATCTCGTCGGAGTCGGTCTCCGCGATGAACATCTCCGCATCGGCCACGCCGGCCTTGATCATGGTGCGGATGTTGCCGGCGCTCCCGTGGACGATCTTCGCGTCCAGGTGTTCGTCGAGTTCGACGCAGCGCTCGGCGTCCTTCTCGACGATCGTGACCTCGTTCCCCTCCCGGATGAGGCGAGCAGCGATGAGGGCGGCGCCTTCGCCCCCTCCGGCCAGGAGAATGCGCATGCCGACCCGCCCCTTGAGATTACCACGCCACCGGAAGGTTCCGGCGTTGTGCGGGTACTCGGCGTTGCACAGCTACGACTCGTCGCGCAGCAGTGCCTCGCAGTCAACGGCGGTGGCCAGCAGGGCGGCCTCCTCACCGCTCGGGGCCACGAGTTGCAGCCCTCGGGGCAGTTCTCCCTCCGGGACCGGCATGGGAATCGAGATAGCCGGGACCCCGAGTGCAGTGAAGGGCGCATTGCAGCGCGGGTCTCCTGTCGAGCCGAGCCCGCGCGGTGGCGGGCCAGGCGCCGCCGGGGTTGCGATCACCCGATGCTCGCGGGACCACTTGGCGAAGGTTCTCCGCGTTGCGTGCAGTTGGTCGACGGCGACTCGGTACTCGTCCATGTCGATTGCGTGTCCGTGCGCCAGCAGGTTGGCCAGTCTCGTTCCGACGGCTGCGCCGAACGTGCGGTAGCGCTCCCAGTGCTCGTGCGCCGCCTCCCAGGCCATGATGGTATGCACGATCCGGGGCAGGCTGTCGAAGAATCGCGGACGAGGAGCCTGCCTCATACGGAGTCCGCGGCTGGAGAGCGTCTGCACGGCCGAGCGGAAGGCCAGGGCCATGGACGGCTCCACCCGATCACCGGGCGGCCAGTCCAGCACGGTGATCGCCGGTGCCGGTACCGAAGCGACCTCGAAGCCCAGTGCCTTCCAGACGATCCGGATGTCCTTCGCGTCTGCGGCGAACACACCCGCATGATCCAGCGTCGGGGCGAACGGCATGACCCCGTCCAGTGGCAGCTTGCCGAAGCTTGGCTTGAATCCGGCGATGCCGCAGAAGGATGCCGGCCGCAGGACCGATCCCTGGGTCTGGCTGCCGATTGCGAAAGGTACCATTCCGGCGGCGACGGCGGCCGCCGAACCGCTGGACGACCCGCCCGGAGTATGGGCTGGATCGTGGGGGTTTCTGGTGGGTCCGGGATCGAAGAAGGCATAGGCGGTCGTATGCGTCTTTCCGAGCAGCACGGCACCCATTTGCTCCAGTCTTGCCACGAGTCCGCAGTTGGTGGAAACGCACCGGCCCCGCTGCGTTGCGGAGCCCCACTCGGTGGGCATGTCTGCCGTGTCGAAGATGTCCTTGGCTCCGTACGGGACGCCCCGGAGCGGGCTGACTGCGGAAGGTCGGCCCGGTAGAGGGAGCGACCGCGCACGGTGCCGTGCACCGGCCAGATCGAGATGGGCCCAAGCCTGAATCCCGGGCTCGCTGGCGCGGATGGCATCCTCGGAGGCTTGGAGCATGCCCTCGGCGGTCACGTCGCCGTTCCGGGCCAAGGACTCGATTTCGGACAGTGACCACTGGTATCGCGGCATCCGGATTCCCCGATGGCCAGCCATAGTCGCACCGGTTCGTACGGTGGTGGCCCGCATCTTCCGCTGGCGAGCCTCGAAACGACCTGCTCTGCGGGTAGTGCGGCGTGGGGCACCACGCTGGGAGTATAATACCCGATGACTGCCGAGCATTCGATGTCGGACCCATCGCAGGAGCCAACGTTCGAGCAGGGCCTCGCGAAACTCGAGGGAATCGTCAAACAGCTCGAAGACGGGGAAATCTCCCTGGAACAATCCCTGAAGCTGTTCGAGGAAGGCGTCCAGCTCAGTCAGGGACTGCGCAAGCAGCTCGACTCGGCCGAGTCGAAGGTCGAGATTCTGACCAGGAAAGGCGATGGCTACGAGCCCGAGTCATACTCACTCGAACAAGAGCCTGAATCGCCCTTCTGACGGGTCGCTCCGGTGAGTCTGCAGGGCTATCTGTCCGGCCATCGGGCCGCGGTCAATGCAGAACTCGACCGACTGCTTCCCGCTGCGGCTGAGCGACCGGGCACGATTCACGAGGCGATGCGCCACAGCATGTTCGCTGGCGGCAAGCGGGTCCGGCCCATCCTGGCCATTGCCGCCGCAGAAGCCTGCGGGAGCACCCGCGGCATTCTGTCCGCGGCCTGTGCGATCGAGTGCATGCACGCCTACTCACTGATTCATGACGATCTGCCGGCGCTTGACAATGACGATCTGCGGCGGGGGCGGCCAACCTGCCACAAGGTCTACGGCGAGGCGGTGGCGATTCTCGCCGGTGACGCCCTGCTAACCCTGTCGTTCCGGATTGTTGCCGAACTCGACCTGCCGGCGGAGACCCGGGCGGCGCTCGTCGCCGAACTCGCCGTCGCCGGTGGGACGCCCGAAGGGATGATCGGGGGACAGGTTGCCGATCTCGCGGCCGAAGGCACGCAGGTGTCGGAGGACCGGCTGGAGTATATTCACCGAGCGAAGACCGCAGCGCTGATTCGCGCGTCCGTCCGGTTCGGCGGTATCTGCGCCGGAGCCGCCCCCCAGCGGCTCGCCGCGCTGGGAACCTTCGGGAGTCGTATCGGCCTGGCGTTCCAGATCGTTGACGATGTTCTGGACGTAGTTTCCTCGACGGACGAACTTGGCAAGACGGCGGGCAAGGACGCCTCACAGGACAAGGCCACCTATCCTGCCCTGTACGGGATCGCGGGCGCCCGGAACCGGGCCCGGCAGTGTCTGCGGGATGCACTCGACGCGATCGATTGCCTGGGCGACTCCGGTCGGGTTCTCCGCGAACTCGCGACATTCATCGTTTCGCGGACGAAGTAGCGTCCGTCGACTCATGAGACTGCGCGGTCGGATACTCGACGCTTTCCAGGAACAGTCCGCGAGCGGGGGCGGTCGGGCCGGCGGTCCGACGGTCCCGGGCGTCGAGAATCCGACCGATGTCGTCGGCGTGCAGGTTGCCGCGCCCGACCTCCAGCAGTGTTCCCACCATGTTGCGCACCATCCGATAGAGAAAGCCCGACCCCCGCACGCGGTACCGAATCCGGTCTCCTTCACGGCTGAGGGACGCGGAGAAGACGGTCCGCACCGTGGACGGTACCGGTCCGGCCCCCGTCGAGGCGAACGAGCAGAAATCCCGCACGCCTTCGAAGCGTGCCGCGGCGGCTGCCATGGCCATCTCGTCCAGCGGATACGGGTGCCAGTACGTGTAGCGCGCCTCGAATGGCGGGCAGATCGACCCGCGGTGAATGCGGTACTCGTACGTCTTTGCAGTCGCTGCGTGCCGGGCATGGAACCCGGCGTATGTCTCGCGGGCGGCGACAACGCGAATCGCGGGTGGCAGCAGTCGGTTCAGGGCCTTCATCAGCCCGTCTGGCGGGATCGGATTGCGCATCACGCACGAAGCGACCTGTGCGAGTGCGTGGACGCCGGCATCGGTCCGCCCCGACCCGGCTGCCGGAACCGGTGCACCTTCAATACGCATGAGCGCCTGCTCCAGCAGTCCCTGGATCGTACGCCGCCGTGGTTGGACCTGCCAGCCGGCAAAGTCCGTTCCGTCGTACGATAGGGTTAGCTTCCATGTTCGGACAGGTTGCATGACCAAGAGCAGGGTAGCGCGGGTCCGTGCCTGAATCGGTAACCAGTCGGCTTGGCCGAGCGTCTAGCTACTATGGGATTCTGCGACTAGTTAGGCCGCGCCGCATTCCCCGATCCCCAATGAAGACCCGGTGTGTTGAATTGCCGCTGCTGTTGGTGGCGGTGCTCATCCTGCAGCCGCTGGTGCAAGCGCAGACGATTCGCTCCCGACCGGTGGACTACAGCGAGGCGGCTTCGGCCTGGCCGCCCTTCATGAACATCTTCGAAGCTCCGGACGTTCCCGAGATCTCCCTCGGCAACTCCGGTCGTCTGGAAGCTCTCCTCCACGACGCGAAGCTGTATCTTTCACTGTCGGACGCACTGGCCCTGGCGATCGAGAACAATCTGGACATTGCCTGGTCGCGCTACGGTCCCCAGAGCGCGGCCAACGATCTGATGCGCGCGAAGTCCGGGGCGCAGCTCCGGGGAGTGCAAAACCAGATCAGCACGCTCTCCACGGGTCTTGGCGAAACCGGCGGGAACCGGCCGGCCGGGCAAGCCACCGGAATCACCCAGCGGGCCGGCGGTGGCGGAGCGGGCCTGGCCGGAGCGGGCGGCGGAGGTGGTGGCGGCGGAGCGGGCAGCATCGGCGATGCCAGTACGTTCTTCGGAACGCAGGCGGTGAACCTCGACCCGTCGATATTCGGGAACCTCGATTGGGGCCATTTCTCGAATCCGCAGACCAACAACTTGGTGACCGGCACCAACACTCTGGTGCGGGAGATCAGCAACTCCCAGCTGGGAGTTCGCCAGGGCTTCGTGACGGGCGCGACGATGGCGCTGGTCTGGGCCAATTCCCGCGCCGAGACCAACAGCCTGCGCACGAACTTCAACCCTTCCTTGGTCAGTGCGCTGACGTTGCGGCTCACGCAGCCCTTGCTGCGGGGCTTCGGCATCGCCGTCAACACCCGCAACATCCGTGTGGCCAACAACAACCACGAGATTTCCAACCTGCAGTTCAAGCGGCAGGTGGAGGAGGTCGTCACGCGGGTGGCGGGCATCTACTGGGGACTGGTTTCACTCCGGGCGCAGCTGGAAAGCCAGCGGCAGAACCTGGAGTTGGCCAACAAGCTCTACAGCGACAACAAGCGGCGGGTCGAGATCGGTACTCTCGCCCCGATCGAGATCATCCGTGCGGAGGCGGAGGTGGCTGCGCGTGAAGCGGATCTGACGGCCGCGCAGACCGAAGTCCAGTTGCAGGAGACGCTGCTCAAGGACGCCATCAGCGTCAACGGGATCGCCAGTCCCACGCTCCTGCATGCCGAGATCATTCCGACGGATGAAATCCGGATCGACATCGATGGCGAGATCGAGCCTCTCTCGGTGCTCATGGACCTTGCGCTGAGCGCCCGGGCGGACATGGCCCAGAATCGAATCCGCATGAAGAACACGGAACTCGGTCTTGCCGGCGTTAGGAACGGCATGCTGCCGAGCGCCGATCTCACCGTCGATCTGACCAACAATGCACTGGCGGGGTCGGTCAACGAACTCTTCCGTCCGAGTCCGGGGCAGAGTTCGTATGTCCCCCCGTTCTTTCTTGGCGGACTCGGCAACGCGACATCCCAGCTCTTCCGTCGCAACTTCCCGGACTACCAGCTCCGGCTGCAGGTCAACATTCCGCTGAAGAACCGCCAGGCCCGTGCCGACTACACGGCAGCGTTGCTGGAGAAGCGGCAGCAGGAGATTCAGCTGGTGCAGGCCGAGAACGCGATCCGTTCGGAGGTCCAATCCGCGCTGATTCGCATCCAGCAGGCACGGGCCCGCTACGGTGCGGCCATAAAGGCGCAGGAACTGCAGGAAGCCGCGCTGGACGCCGAGCAGAAACGCTACGACCTGGGAGCGTCGACCATCTTTCAGGTCGTGCAGGCTCAGCGGGACCTGGCGAATGCCCGCACGAATGTGATTGCGACGATGAACGAGTATGCGAACTCGCGGATCAATCTGGACCAGTCGACGGGCCACACCCTGACGGCGAACAGGATCTCCATCGCGGAAGCGTACGAGGGCGTTGTCAGGAAACGGCCGGACCCTGTGCCGGTCAACGTGGAGTAGTCCCGCACGGGATGCCGCCTGCGAGTCGCGCGGACGATTCACGCGACGACGGAATCAGGAGAAGGGAGCCGACCGCCATGGCCGATACGCAATACGATGTGGTCGTCGTCGGAGCTGGAGCCGGGGGCGGCACCATGGCACGTGTCCTTGGCGAGAAGGGCATCAAGGTTGCGCTTGTTGAGGCCGGCCCCATGCTTGATCCGCAGCGGGATTTCAAGACGAACGAGTGGCCTCATGCCTACGGCCATCGCGCTGCCGAGGCCGGGGGAAAGGCCTATTTCGGCACGGGCACGGCCTTCGGGTTCTTCACGGCGGTCAGCGGTGGGTGGCAACTCGACGGCGAGCCGTACACGTCCGCTCCGGGAACACGGTTCGAGTGGTTCCGGTCCCGGGTGGTCGGCGGTCGCACCAACCACTACGGCCGCATGTCCTTCCGCTTCTCGGACATGGATTTCAAGCCGTATTCCCGTGACGGGGTTGGATGGGACTGGCCCATTTCCTACGAGGACATTGCGCCGTGGTATGACCGGGTCGAGAGTTACATCGGGGTCACGGGTACCGTTGAGGGAATCCGCAGCGCGCCGGACGGCAGGTTTCATACGCCGCCCGAGCCGAAGGTCCACGAACGACTGATGCGAGCTGCCGGCAAGCAGTTGGGAGTGCCCTTCATCGCCAATCGGCGTGCCGTGATCACCCGCCCGGTGAACGGGCGTCTCGCTTGTCACTACTGCGGCCAGTGCGGGCGGGGCTGCCTGACCGAGTCGAACTATTCGGCCTCGCAGGTGGATGTGTTCCCCGCCATGAAGACGGGCAATGTCACGGTCATCACCAACGCGATGGTCCGGGAAGTCGAGACGACCCCGTCGGGCCTCGCCCGTGGGGTGATCTACATCGACAAGGAGGCACGGACCGAGAAGCGGGTCGAGGGTCGTGCTGTCGTGCTGGCCGCTTCCTCATGCGAGACGGCGCGCCTGTTGCTCAATTCCAGATCGCGGCAGTTCCCCAACGGCATCGCCAACGGTTCCGGTCTTGTGGGTCGTTATCTGATGGACACCGTCGGGTTCAGTCTCCGGGGAACGCTGCCCGCGCTGGAGAACATGCCGCGTTATGACACGGACGGGTTCGGCGGGGCCCATCTGTACGCGCCGTGGTGGCTGTGGGATGACCACGGCAAGCTGGACTTTCCGCGCGGGTATCACATCGAGATGGGGGGAGGGTTCCGGATGCCCGGACCCCGAAGTTTCGCCGGCATTGCTCGTTCGGCCGGTTACGGGAAAGACGTCAAGCGTCGCATCCGGGAGCAGTACGGCACATCGGTCGGGCTCTCCGGCCGCGGCGAAATGATTCCGAACGACCAGAGCTACATGGACATCGACCCCGATGTCGTTGACCGGTGGGGAATACCCGTGCCGCGCTTCCATTTCTCGTTCAGCGACTACGAGTGGAAACAGGCCCGTCACATGGAACGCACGTTCCGCGATCTGATCGAAGCTGCCGGGGGCAGGGTGTCGGGGATCGGCAATCTGGAGCGCGAGCGCGAAGGGATCGCCGTCCCGGGTTCGATCATTCACGAGGTTGGAACGGCCCGCATGGGCGACAACCCTTCCGCGTCGGTGGTCAACCAGTACTGCCAGGCCCACGACGTCCGGAACCTCTTCCTTGCCGACGGTTCGACGTTCGTCAGCAACCCGGACAAGAACCCGACGCTCACCATCAATGCGCTCTCGTGGCGAACCGCGGAATATCTCGCCGAGGAATTGAGGAAGGGCGATGTCTGAGATCCAGGGACTTGTACCGGTTGACCGGCTGTCCAGGCGCGATGCCCTGCGGCGTGTCGCTCTGGCCGTGACATCTGCGGGTTTGGGGCAGGGAATTCTGCCTGCCGCTGCGGCGCAAGTGCACGAGCAGGTGGAGCATGAGCGCACCTTTGATGGCGAGTACACGGTCAAGTTCTTCAATGAGCATGAGTTCCACACGTTGGAGCGACTGTCGGAACTGGTCGTGCCGGCTGACGAGGGCGGGCCCAGCGGCCGAGCCGCCGGCGCCCCGGAGTTCATCGACCTGCTGGTGAGCGAGAACCAGGAACTGGCCGACATCTTCACTGGCGGCATTCTGTGGCTTGATGCCGTCGCGCGGGCCCGACATGGCGATGCATTCATCGATGCCGGCGAACCGGGCCAGCTGGCCCTTCTGGACGCCCTCGTGGATGCGGAACGCAACGAAACCGACGGCGAAACGCAGTTTCCGACGAAGGAGTATGCGCGCTTCTCGGTATTTGGCGTCAAGAAGCCGTCGGACATCCGGCGAGGACTGCAGTTCTTTGGCTGGGCAAGGCAACTGATCGTGGATGCCTACTATACGAGCCCTGCCGGTATTCGAGATCTGGGTTTTGTCGGAAACGCAGCGCATTCGGAGTACACGGTACCATCGGAGGCGCTCGACTACGCCATCCGACGGAGCCCGTTCCGCACTGCCTAGGACGGCCGAGGATTCTGCGGTTCGGCACCGGCATGCGATTGCCGCGCGTTCCATCGCCAGCGTTTCCGACACGGTCCCGCAGGGCCTGTATCGCCCGACTCGTTGCCGGCGCGGGCGTCATGATGCAGCGGGGCCGCACCGAGTCCCTGGTTGACGCGGCTGCGATCCGCCAGATGATTCGTGATGCGAGTCGGGCCCTGCAGGCTGGCAACGCCGCGTTGTTCCTTTCGTTGGTCGACCGGCAGTTCTTCGGAGAGTTCGCGACATTCCGGGAGGATCTGTCGGCCCTGACAGCGCAGCGCCGCATTGCCTCGTCCGTCGAGAGTAGTACGCCCCAGGGCGGGCCGGAAGAATGGAAGGTACGCATTGACTGGCTGCTTGATCTCACGCACAGAGTGGACCCTGGTCCGGTGGAGCGACGGAGGTCCACGGTCACGGTTACCGTCAGGAGACGGCGCGGGAAGTGGCGGATCGTGCGCATCGAGCCCCGATCATTCTTCGCTCCGGCACCGATGCCGTCCCGCTAGGAGACTGTGGAACTTGGAAGGAACTCAGTTGCCCGTTGCACTGGCAAGTACGACACCAGATATCGGACAAGGGATCAAGCCTGGACGATCATATGGGAGAAATCACCATGGCACAGACATACCGCCAACTGCAGTGCGACGAACACTTCCAGATCGAGACCTTGCCTCAGCAGGAAGCTTCGGCCAACACTATCACGGTCCAGCTCCACCGCCGAGATCCGCCACCTACCGAGACGTCCAATTCACAACGCAGACCCCTCCGGTTACTCCCCGCCAGAGCAGGCCCAACTACGCTCCGTACAACATCGCTCTGCGCGAATGAGGCGAGCCACGAGTCCTCTGCTCGCTGTCGGACGCAACTGCCACTGACTCCTTGATCAACATCGAGGACACACCTTCTGGAGTACTTGGCCCGCCCGATTTCGAGCACCGTGAGACACTCGCTTCTTCAGGGCCGATTGTCTGGGGACTTGAGATGGACAGCCAGCACAGGAGCTATTGCGCTAGAAACGTCGAGATCGAATGCAGGACCCCGTCCTCGGTCGTCTGCAGCGTCTTGTCCTGTTTCTCCAGATTCTTCATCCGGTTGACATCCGCTTGCAGTAGGTCTTTCCTTTCTTGCAGCGATCGAACTGTCCTCTGCAGCGACCGTATCTGTTCTTCAATCTCCCCGAGCCTGATCGTGATCTGCTCATGATCGTCTGGATCTGGAGGATCGGGCGGAGTTGGGGGCGTGGTCTCAATCGGTGAGACTACGCCTCGAGTCGTCTTTCGAATCCACTCAGCGTAGCTCGACACCCTTGAATAAATGCCTGCTCGAGGCGTACCTTCCGGGTCCTTAGAGAGTCTACTGGCCACACCTACCTGCAAGTACTGGATATCTTTCCTGGGGGATGCGCTTGGAATTCTGCGGCCCAGCACCACGGTGGTGCGCCCAACCCGGATGAATTCTGTACGCACTTCTTCAGGTTCTCCAGTATATGCAACAATCAACGGTCCTCCACTATCTCCACTATCTACCCGTCGGTTCGTAGAACCTGCGCAGATCGTATCGTCCCCAACACCATTATTGAAATCCAGTCGAGAGTCGCACTCATCCCGCTGATACAATTCCGCAACTAGTGTTCGGTCAATGGCAACATTTCCTGTACAATGTGTTCCAAGGTGAGGGCCCCGTGGCCCGAGCCGTCTTGCCACAGCAAGGGAGAGGGAACCATGAAGAAGTACATTGTGCGCCGGTCGGAGGCGGAACGCAAGACCTGTGAGGAGGTCGTCAAGAAACTCAAGGGCAGCAGCCAGAAAGCGCGCCGGGCGCGCATTCTGCTGCAGGTCGATGCGGACGGGCCGGATTGGTGCGACCAACAGGTCGCGGAGGCCTTCGACTGCCGGGAGCGGACCGTCGCGAACGTGCGCAAACGCTGCGTGCTGGAGGGTTTCGAGTTGGCCCTCAACGGGCGGCAACGCGACCCGTCCACCTGGCCGCCGAAGCTCCTGGACGGGCGGCAGGAAGTCGCGCTGATCGCGCTGCGGCTGGGGCCCCCGCCGACCGGCTTCGGCCAATGGTCGCTGCGCCTGCTCGCCCGCGAGGCGGTCGAGATCGGCATCTGTGACACGATCAGCCACGAGACCGTCAATCAGACACTGAAAAAAACGGCATCGTGGGGCGCTACCTGCAGTACTGGGTGATTCCGCCGAAGGTGGACGGGGAGTATGTGGCCGCCATGGAAGATGTTCTGTCCACATACGAAAGACCTTACGACGAGCAGCGACCGGTGGTCTGCATGGACGAACAGCCGATCCGGATGGTGCAGGAGACCCGCCAGCCACTGCCCGCCACGACGGAGCATCCGCGCCGGGTGGACTACGAGTATCGGCGGGCGGGCATGGCTTCGGCGTTCATGTTCTGCGAACCGCTGGTGGGTTGGCGGACGGTGACGGTGCGGGAGCGGCGCACCAAACTGGACTGGGCCGAGGAGGTGGCGGCGCTGCTGGAGAGCCGCTATCCGAACGGCGAGAAGATCACTTTGGTGCTGGACAATCTCAACACGCACACGCGGGGAGCGCTGTACGATGCGTTCGAGGCGGAGCGGGCGCGGGGGTTGAGGCAGCGCATCGAGTTCCAGTACACGCCGCAGCACGGGAGTTGGCTGAACGTGGCGGAGTGTGAGTTGAGTTGCCTGACGCGGCAGTGTCTGAAGGGTCGCCGGATCGGGGATCTGGACCAGTTGCGGGCCGAGGTGACAGCCTGGTCACAACGGGTCAATGAGCGCCAGCGTGGAGTGAATTGGCGGATGTCGATTGCCAAAGCTCGCTGTCGCCTCAAGTCCGTCTACCCGAAAATCATTGATTGACCGAACACTAGAGATCGCATGGACCTACTCCGTTGTCGGTTTTCCATGCGTCCATATCCCAACATCGTGGCCGACGTGCCAGAAGGAGCATGTCTCTGCTCGGCTGATCGGCCAGGTATCCCCAATAAGGATGCGTGGGATGCAGGGAATGGAACGGAGAGCTCAATGAGTGCGATATCGTAAGGGACAGTGTTCCCCCCCCCCCCCCCCCAACCTGTATTCAAAACGATAATCCGGGTGCGGAATGACTCGCTTGGAGTCTCTGAAGGTGCGATCATTGCTTCCATAGCCATGCACCACCCGAACACTGGCGAGCTTCTCAGACACACCAATGACCACGCAATGGGCTGCTGTCAAAACCCATTGGGGAGCAATCAGACTACCGGTGCAGTATGTATCTGAAATGTCCAGATACACCACGAAAGGATAGTCCTGTACGGTAGCGGGTTCACCGCCAATGATCTCGCGAGGGATCGGACGCTGTTCCTCAGCACCAAAGCCAAGCAACGGCAGGAAGACCAAGAGCCCCATTCCACGTAGTAGAAGACGGATTCGGTACGAATGCCGACAGGTCCAGCGTAACGGCAACTGCATGCGATGTGTCTTATTCCGTACGGTTCGAATTCCAGAGGATCGGACAAGTCTAACAAATCGAGCAGGTGCTCGGGCTACAGAATTCTGCCCCTTGGCGTCCTCGGCGGGGTTGCCGCACGTTTCGGCCACTTCACGTCGGCTAAAGCAGGCGGGTTGATCACGAACCTGCTGATGGCGGAGGTGTCGCGGTGGGAGCAGCAGTGGTTAACGTCCGACGCGACGCATGTCGGTTGTCCTAGTTGCCGGAGCGCAACGACTCGCTCGTTGGCCAAGACGGCTACATAGCAGAGCACTGCAAGCACCGCTTCGCGAGAGACCGACGGATAGATCCTTGCGATGTCATCAGCATCCCGACCGTCCGCCAGATTGCCCAGCACTGTCGTCACCAGAACCCGTGTGCCCGAGATGCGCGCCCTGCCGTGGCAGATTGCGGGGTTAATAGTGATGTGATCGCGCCAGTTCATGATTCTCTCTCCATTCTGGACGAATGCGCCTGGATCGTGATGGCGTCAGCGACACCTTGCGTTCGTGAATCCGCTCGTTGTGTACTGAGGCTTCGGCTACGGTGTCTCCATGTCCGAGCATACTGATTCGATCGCACCGTTCCGCGGATTTCCGGTTCAACCACCAGATACCGGGCGGTCCGTTAGAAGTGGTGGGGGATACACGAGTTGGGAGCGGGCTTCGATGCAGCGATGGTCGCACTACCCGGAGACTGGCCGCTGGGGAGCCTTGGGCGCGGATCTTCGTCGGAAGTCTGAGACCCTGATACTGCCTGAGTGCGGAGAACCCCGGCTTCCCCTGTGGCCGATCCATGGGGCTCGTCTTATACTGTTGTTGCATGTCGTACCAGGTGCACGCCAACAAAGTTGCTGCTGCATCGGCCGCCCAGGCCGTCGCGCAGGACGATACGGGACGGGGGATCCCGACCAGGAGGCTGGGTCGAACGGACGAGCAGGTCTCCATCCTTTGCGTCGGAGGGGCCCATCTTGGACGTGCGGCCCAGGACGACGGTGAGGCCACGGCCCAGCGACTCGCCCATGCTGCCGTCGACAATGGCGTGTTTTTCTGGGACAACGCCTGGATGTACCATGACGGCTACGCCGAGGAGTTCATGGGCAAGGCCCTGGAGGGCCGCCGGGACAAGGTCTTCCTGATGACGAAGAACTCCGGTCGCGACGAGGAGTTTTCGCGGCAGTGTCTCGACGACAGTCTCAGAAGGCTGAGAACGGACTACATCGACCTCTGGCAGTTCCACGAGATCAACTACGACAACGACCCGGACTGGGTCTTCGACCGAGGGGGATTGAAGGTCGCCTTGGACGCGCAGAAGGCCGGCAAGGTTCGCTTCATCGGGTTTACCGGGCACAAGCATCCGAGTATCCACGCCAAGATGCTCAACAAGGGATTCGCATGGGCGACATCCCAAATGCCGATCAACCCGATGGATCATTTCTACCGCTCCTTCCAGAGGGAAGTCGTGCCGCTGTGTCTGGCGAAGGATGTGGGAGTGATCGGAATGAAGTGCCTCGGTGGAGGGCCGCGAGTGGCAGAGATCCCGTCCACCACAGCTGTCACCGCCGAGATCCAGTGGCAGAGTGCGTGCGTTGGGCACTGAGCCTGCCTGTCGCCTCGATCGTCAGGGGCTACCTCCGCATGGACCAGTTGATGGCCGACATCCGGATTGCTCGGAAGTTCCGTCCGCTGGGCACCGAGGATCGCGACCGCATCCTCGCTCTGGCTGCTCCCGAAGCTGGTGACGGTCGACATGAACACTTCAAGTCCACGCAGCGCTACGATGGACCGCTCTACCGGGAGATGCACGGATTCGAGACCTGAGCCTCGCCGGACGGACGGATCGCAGGCACCGGCCTTCCCAATCACCCAGCGAGCACGGAAGGTACCTGTGGCGCCGCCCGGGCCGACAGCCACCGGCGGTACGAGGCCCAGGGTCGTACAATCGAAGATCCTTCCGCGAGTACGCTGTACCCGGAAAACTGACTGATGCCCGTTTCCAGGAAGCTCTTCGGGACCGACGGTATTCGTGGCCGCTACGGCTCGTTTCCGCTTGATCCTCGGAGTGTGTACTCCGTCGGTCTTGCCTTGGCGGAGCACATCAACACCAGTCGTGATCCAAGGGTCCTGATCGGCATGGATACGCGGGAATCGAGCCCGCACATCGCCAGCCTGCTGGCAGGAGGCCTCGACCAGGGAGGCGTCGTATGGGAGTATGCCGGGGTCGTCCCCACACCGGCAATCGCACACGCCACGCGCTACGGGGACTTCACGCTCGGGATCATGGTGTCGGCTTCGCACAACCCTTTCGAGGACAACGGCATCAAGGTATTCGGTCCATTCGGATACAAGCTGCCCGACGCGACGGAATGCGACCTGGAAGAGATCGTCCATTCCTTGAGGGACACGGTGACGCCAGAGGCCCGGCCGCTACCGGAACGCTCCGCCAGGGTAGCGCTTGACTATGCACGCCATCTGCTTGCAGTCAGCCAGCCGCCCGCATCCATCCGTGGTCTGCGGGTCGTGGTGGACTGTGCGAACGGGGCCGCCTCCCGTGTTGCGCCATTGGCCCTCGAAGGGCTCGGGCTGGACGTGAGGTACATCTGCCACGACCCGGACGGGCGGAACATCAACGAGAACTGCGGGGCGCTGCACATGGAACTGCTGGCCAGGGAGGTGGTTGCCTGCGGTGCGCACCTCGGGGTGGCGTTGGATGGCGATGCGGACCGCTGTCTGCTCGTGGATCAGGGCGGCGAGTTGTTGGACGGCGATAATGTCCTGCTGCTGGCCGCCGCAAGCATGCAGGAACGGGACTTGCTGGTCGACAGTACCGTCGTGGCGACCGTGATGTCCAACCTGGGTCTCGAGATCGCCCTCAGGGACAGGGGTGTCCGTCTCGTTCGCACCGCAGTGGGTGACAAGCACGTGATCCAGGAAATGCTGCGTATCGGTGCCATGCTGGGTGGCGAACAGTCCGGGCACGTGATCTTCGGCCACCATTCCACGACCGGGGACGGGTTGCTGACCATGCTGACGATGTTGGGAATCCTCGCTGAAGCGGCAGTGCCCTGCAGCGAGTTGCGCAAGCGGCTGCGGGTCTTTCCGCAGCAGTTGATCAATGTGCACGTGCGCGAGAAGCGGCCACTCGGGGAACTCCCGGAGATCCAGGAGGCGGTGATGGACAGGGAACTGGAGTTGGCCGATCGAGGCAGGATTCTGGTCCGGTATTCGGGGACGGAATCGGTGGTCCGGATCATGGTTGAGGCCGAAGACGACCGGGATGTTCTCCGGCACAGCACAGCGGTAGCCGATCTCTTCCGGAAACACCTGGGCCGATAGGCCTTGCGAAGCGAGACGGCGACTCTGCGGTTTGGGCACTGTACCAAGGAGTCTGGCGGCGTACCGGAACCGGAAGTGGCTGCCGATCCTGGTTGGTGCATCAGTCCGTGTTCGCAGACGAGAGCACTCCGATTCCAGTCGAGAGCGTCTGATCCGGCTGTCTGGCTGGGCCTGCGAGCGGACGGTACGCCCAACAGAGGCGAGTGAGCGGGTTCGTTCACTCTGATTCGGAGTCGACCTCGTCGAGCCAGTCCGGACGCTTGAGCACCTCGCGCGGTCGACTTCCGTCGGGCGGGCCGATGATGCCGTCGCGCTCCATCGCATCCAGGATGCGAGCTGCCCGCCCGTATCCCAGCCGCAGTCGACGCTGCAGTGTCGACGTGGATGCCTTTCCGAGCGAGAGAACCAGCCGTACGGCATCTCGGTACATCGGATCCTCGAAACCCGAATCGTCGTTCTCCTTCTCGTCCGGGTCGCCGTCGACGGATTCGAGGTAGGAATTCTCATATTCCGGTCTCGATAGTTCCTTCCAATGACCGACGAGCGCTGCGATCTCGTCTTCCGAGACGAGGGGGCCGTGCAAACGGAGCCGCCGTCCAGAACCCGGTGGCAGGTACAGCATGTCGCCCTTGCCCAGCAGCGATTCCGCTCCCATGGAGTCCAGAATCGTCCGCGAATCGACCCGCGTTGCCAGCAGGAACGAGAGCCTGGCCGGGATGTTGGCCTTGATAAGGCCGGTGATCACATCCACGCTCGGGCGTTGGGTTGCAAGCAGCAGATGGATGCCCACTGCCCGGGCCATCTGGGCCAGACGCTGGATCGACTCCTCCACTTGGCGTCCGGCGACCATCATCAGGTCTGCCAGTTCATCCACGATGATCACGATGTACGGCAGTCGTTCGATCCCGTTCGTGGACCCGGATTCCTGGGGCGCCTTCTTGGCCTTGTCGATTCTCTCGTTGTACTGGGTGATGTTCCTGGCCCCCACTTCGGCCAACAGCTGCAATCGACGTTCCATTTCACGGGTTGCGTTCTTGAGGGCGTTCGTTGCCAGCTTCATGTCGGTGATGACTGGTGTAAGCAGGTGGGGGATGTCCCGATACAGGCCGAGTTCCACCGTCTTCGGGTCGACCAGGATGAACCGTAGATCCTCCGGGGTCGCACGCAGCAGCATGGACATGATCACGGAATTCACCATCACGCTCTTGCCCGAGCCGGTCTGGCCCGCCACGAGAAGGTGCGGCATCGCGGCGAGGTCGGCGCACTGGATTCTGCCGTTGGCGTCCTTGCCCAAGGCGAACTGCAGGATCGACTTGGCCTCCCGGAAGGAGGACGACTCCACGACTTCCCGCAGGAAAATCACCTCCCGGCGGCGGTTCGGCACCTCGATTCCGACCGTGGCCTTGCCCGGGATCCGCTCGACGATGACTGACTCGCATTCGAGAGCCAGGCAGAGATCCTCCGCCAGGTTGACGACCTTGCTGACCTTGATGCCCCGATTGGGCTTGAACTCGAAGGTGGTGACCACTGGCCCGGGATTGATTTGGTGAATGGTGCCACCGACGCCAAACTCCTCGAACTTCTTGACGATCTGCTGCGCTGTTGCCTGCAACTGGGCTTCGTCGTAGGGCTCCTTCGCCCGGGGCGGATTCAGAAGGGCGGTCGAGGGGAGCGTATACCGTTTCTTCTGGACCTTGACCGTCGGGGAAAACCGCACGCTCCCGAGCGTACCGGTTTTTTGTCGCCGTGTTTCGTGGGTACCCGACGAGTTCGTCTCATCGGGTGCCTGACGGTAGGGTACGATCGGCGGAGCGCCCGCGGTGCCCTCCACCTCCTGGGTTTCCTCTCCATGTGATGGAGATTGCTTTGCGGCCGCCGAGGCGATAGAGTTCGTACCTCTGTGCGCATTCGTGATGGGTTCGACCGATACACCATCCTCGCCATCCTCTTCGATGGCCTCCTCGACCTCCGGGCGTCTGCCCGACCGAGTCAGGTCGCTGATGCGCAGTGATGTCAGCAGGTAGCAGCCGATCGCCGCACCCGCCAGCAGCAGCAGGATCGTTCCCCCGACATTGAGGACCGATGCAGAGAGGCCCGTCAGCACCTTGCCGAGTGCTCCTCCGGCCTGGATGCTGGCGTCCCAGCGCGCCGGCATGAGACCGTCCACCAGCGGGTCAGCCAGATCCAGACTGCAGCAGAGCACGATCGTCAGGATCGTGCCACCGATACACTGGCGTCCCACATCTGCGATGGCCGCGTTCTGAATGCGGTTCCAACTGACGAATCCGAGCCAGACCGGCAACAGAAAGCCCGCAAGCCCGAGCGTCTGCAGGATCAGGTCTGCGCTGTAGGCCCCCGACAGGCCCATCCAGTTCGCGACCAGGGACCGGTCCGTAGCGACATTGGCGGACGGGTCCGCTGCCGAATAGGAAACCAGGCAGAGCAGCAATCCCACTGCCAGCAGGAAAATCAGGACCCCCATGATCTCGCTGAGTCGGGGGTTGTCGACCAAGAGCTTGATTCTCATCCGCTTGGCATGCCGTCGGCCAGAAAGGCTATCGGCCCTGCGCTCCCGGCAAGAACTAGCACGATTATGCCAAACACCAGCCGGTAGTACACGAAGGGCGTCATTGTCGAATCCTGCAGGTAGCCCAGGAAGGCCCTGATGATGCCGTAGCCGGCTGCGGCACTTACCGCCACCCCCACGGCCAGCGGGACCGGGTCCGGCGGAATCGGTGCAGTCCCCGAGAGGATCTCGAGTCCGGCCTTGAGCGCAGCCCCCGCCACCACGGGCATCGCCAGCAGGAACGAGAAGCGGGCGGCAGCCTGCCGTGTCAGGCCTAGGAAGAGTCCCGCCGCAATCGTAATGCCCGCGCGTGAGGTTCCCGGCACCAGAGCGATGGCCTGCGCGCAGCCGATCAGCATGGCCGCCGCGAACGGCAGCGAATCGAGTCCCCGCTTCATCCGCCCGGTCCGCTCGGCCCACCATATCAGGGCTCCGACACCGATCAGCATTGCGCCGATGACAGACGGGCTGCGCAGATGGGATTCGATGACATCCTGCAAGGCGAGTCCCGCAAATCCTGCAGGAAGCGTACCCGCCGCAAGGAACCACAGTAGGTGCGGACTCTCGTACAGGTCCCGGTCGGTGTGCCCGGGCGGCGGTTCGAGCAGCTTCCTTCCGACCGCCAGCCCCAGGATCCGGATCCAGGTCCGTGTGAAGTACGCTGCCAATGCCAGCAGGGTTCCGAAATGCAGTGCGATGTCGAAGGCGAGTCCCGGATCGTCCCATCCGAGCAGCCAGCGGACGAGGACGAGGTGCGCGGAGCTACTGACCGGAAGGAACTCGGTGAACGCCTGGACCAAGGCCAGAACCACTGCTTGGAACAGGTCCATCAGGCTTGGTCCGCCGCAGACTCTCGCGCCAGCCGGTCCACAGGCTGCGCGGTGGATCCGGCTATCATTCTGCCCGCTGATCTGCCATGGACGACCTGAGCGGGCTGGCCAGGTTGCCGTCCGGAGCAAAGTCCAACGCCCGGGCCGGTCCCGTGACATGGACCGCTGGATTCGCCCGGAGTTCGGGCAGCAGGTTCTCGCTCACAAGCAGGCGGGAGAGTTGCAACGTGTTGCGGACCCATACCACCGTGCAGTCGGAACTGTCGATCTTGCCACAGGTTGCCAGGATCCGTTCCAGGCACTCCCGGTCGGTCGGGAAGTGTAGTGGCGTGAAGCCCGGGTAGGTGACGGACGACGTGAGGGCGTTGACCCATGTGGCCGGGAAATCGACCTTGTTGATCAACCTGTCGTGCGCGATGTCGGCGAATCCCATCCCGATGGCGTTGCCGTAGGTGTTGGCCGTGAGGTCGCGGATGAAAATGCGATGCACGGACGGTACCCCGTCCCAACTGTTGGGTCCCTGTGGCCCGCCACGATTGACCACCTTCGTGTCCATGCCGGCGCCGCTGATGTCCTTGCCGATCTCGTCGACGACCAGCAGGTCGATATCGCTGGCCGGAAGGTTCGGCTTCCACGCCTTGACACGCTCCAGGAGTCGTTCCTCCTGCTCGGCCATCCCATCCGCACCGACCGCGTGCACCTCCGCCGTGTTGTGGTGGGCATCTTCCAGAATGCCCAGTCCGCCGAGCATCTTGCCGGTGGCCAGCACCGAAGACCCCACGCTGCGGATGACCTGGCCCATGCCGATTCGAAGGGCCCAGCCGTGGTAGCGTTTGGCGCCTTCCCACTTTCCGAGACCGATCGCCATCATCTTGTGGATGCCGCTCTCCAGTGGACCCTCGAAGTCGGTGTGCCACTTGATCCTGCTGCACAGCATCACCCCGTCGCTCTCGAATGCGCGCCGGTCCATGGACACGTCGATTCCTTCCGGTGTGGTGCCGACTTGCACCACATCGAGCGAACTCTCGACGGGCACACCCATGGTGATGGCGTTGATGCCGTAGTGATCCAGGACATCCGCCTGGCCTTCCGCCGTGGCCGCGCCGTGACTCCCCATTACGGGGATGATGAAGGGTCTCACATCGCGGGACAACCAGAAGTCCACCACCGCTTTGGCGATGACGTCGATATTCCGGATTCCACGGCTCCCGACGCCCACGGCGATGCGACTGCCCGGGTCGACCCGCCGTGCCCACTCCGCCTGCTCCATTTCCGTGCGCACCGCGACGGCCACGTTCGGGAGTCTGCGGTCGGGGAATTCCTGGTGGATGGGAACGAGTTTCTGGATCCTCATGCCTGCCACGCCTTGGCCTTGTCGATGCCTCCCATGTCCCGAATGCAACCCGATACCTAGATCGCGCTTTGCATTGATTGCAGGTATGCCTGGATGCGGTCATCGTAGCGGCGCAGGAGTCCGCTCTCGGCGTATTCGCGAACCTTGGTCTGGCGGAAGTACTCGAATATCTCCTGCTGTTTCTCGTCCAGGACCGTCTGGCGGAGCTCGTCGCCGGCGGTCGCGATGTCCGCTTCGTCGGCGGTTCGCAGATCCAGGGTCCGGAACACGATCCAGCGGTCGCCCATGGCAACCGGGCCCATGACTTCGCCATCGGAGTTGGTGAATGCGTCCTCGCCGAGTGCGCGTACCGGGCCCATGCCCTCGACATCCCCGTTGCGCTGCACGTAGTCCGTCGTGTTCGTCGCCGTCAAACCACGCTTGCGGGCCGCCACGGCGAGGCTGGTGGTTCCCTTCCGGGCCTCCTCCGCCAGTTCCTCGGACCGCTGTCTTGCCAGGTTGGCCGACTCGGTGTCGATGAAATCCTGCCGGACAGTGGCCTCGACCTCCTCGTAGAGTGCGTCACGAGCCGGCACCGTCTCGGTCACGATACCCAGGTACAGGGTGGTTTCATGGGCAACGGTGAACAACGCACCGGCCGGTTCCTCGAAGATCGACTGCACCAGCGCCGATTCCTTCGGCAGTGCGTCCGGCAGGTCCTCCCTGCTGAACGGAGGGAATTCCTGGTATGGCAGTTCGAGCCTGGCCGCCACCGACTCCAGCGCCGGGCCTGCCGCTTCGGCCTGCTCCATCGCCCGCTCCATGAGCGCATAGCGCGCGTTCTGGGCCCGCTCGGCCACCAGATCGCCCCGGATCACGTCCCGTACCTCGCTGAGCGGCTTGACGCTGCCGCTTTCGCGTTCGTCCAAGCGGATCAGGTGGTATCCGAACTGCGACTTGACTGGAGCGGCGGCCAATCCGCCCGCTGCCAGCGCGAAACTGGCCTCCTCGAAGGCCGGGTCCATTTCGCCGCGGCTGAACCACGGGAGTTCCCCGCCGCTGTCCGCATTCGCGGGATCCTCGGAATGCTGTTTCGCCAGTTCGGCGAAATCCGCACCGTCCTGCAACTGGGCAAGGATTTCCTCCGCCTTCTCGCGGGCCTGTTCGGTCTCTTCGTCCGTCTTGTCCGTTGTCAGGAACAGGATGTGGCGGACCTTGAGGCGCTCGGGCTGCTCGAAACGGTACTGATTCTGGGAGTAGTACAGTTCGATCTCCGTGTCACTGACCTCGTGTTCGTCCGTTGTGGCGTCGGAGTCGATCACCATCAGCTTCAGCGGGCGGCGTTCAGCGTGGCGGTAGCGCAACTTGTTGGCGTCGAAGTACTCCTGGAGTTGTTCCGCAGTGGGCGCGACGGTGTTGCGAAAGTGGTCGGAATCAACGCCCACCCATTCGATGCGGATGCTGTCCCGTTCGTGGTGGAACCGTTGCTTGAGTTCGCTGTCGGTGACCGTGACGGCGTCCGTGATCATCCACCTGAGCCGCTGGTCGACGGCAATGCTCTGCAGCACCTCACGCTCGAACTCGGGCACGGTCCGACGGAACTGCTGCCGAACGAAACCCTCGTACGCTGGCCCGCCGATGAACTGCCCGTCAGGGAACAGGACATCCGGCAGGTACTCGCGCAGCCAGTTGGCCAGGTCTTCGTTGGAAGGGATGAGCCCCAGGTGTTCGGCCTCCGAAAGCAGCACCCGCTCCTCGATCAGGTTCTCGAGCACTCCGCTGGCCATCATCGAGATGACATTGGCCGGTACGCCGCCGGCCCGTTGCTGCCGCAGTTCGATTTCGACATCCCTGGTCGTGATCGCCCGTCCGTCCACTTCGGCGAGAATGTCGCCACTGGCGGGACCGGCTGGGCCGAATACGTTCGGAATGAGGGTGATGACCATCGATCCGGCGACGAGGAAGAGGATGATCCCCATCACCCAACGCAGGGCCTTGCCCTGGTTCTGGAAGAGCTTCAGCATGGAGTGAAATCCCGCAGTGTGCCTGCTAGGGGAATTGCGCTACTGCGTACGGAAACCCGGCCTCGCGACGCACGCCGCTACAGCCACGGTAGACACAACCTTCATTGTACTATGCCGGCCAGAGTTCACTGCGGCGACAGCGGAACGGTGCGGCGGGCGAGCTTGGGGCCCTGTTGGGCCAGGATCGTGATGGTACTGACGCCGTTTGCAAGCAGGTAGTCCCGGGCCCTGTCGAGTCCGCAGCCGACCTGTGCCGGTCCGTGGCTGTCATCGCCGAAGCAGAACCCGATTCCGAGCCCGGCTGCCATGCGAACCAGCCAGGGTGCCGGGTAGGGCTCGTCCAGGCGCTTGCGCCACCCGGCGGTGTTCAGGTCCAGTATGCAGTTGCAGGTCTTCGCGGCAGCGATCGCGCCTTCGGCCGCCCGCCGGATCCGACTCGTGGCAAGGTCGGAGCCGGGCGGGGCAAACAGCTTGGGCAGGTCGAGGTGGGCGACGATCTCGGGGCGAAGGGTGAGGATCATCTCGCGGACCAGGTCGTAGTACTGCTCGAAGAACGGTTCGAGACCACCGGATGTCTGTACGGAGGCCCGGAACAGTTCCGGTGACTCGTCGACGGATACTTCGTTGACGTGGTGCACGGAACCGACCAGGTAGTCGAATCCATGGCGCTTCCGCAAGTCCTGCATGAGAGCCGCATACCTGTTCGTGGGGACCGCCTCCGTCTCGAACCCCCGCAGCACGGTCAGTCGGTCCCTGAACTCTGCCTTGAGGCGCCGTGATTCGGCCGCGTAGGCCTGGAACTCCTGCTCCAGCCGATCCACCGAGTATCCCTTTTCCCGTTCCGATGCATAGAGGAAGCGGGACTCCGCCCGCGGTGCGTGTTCGGAGACGCCGTACGTGTCGAATCCGGCCGCGACCGCCGCTTCCAGAGACTGGCGGAGTGTGCCGGATGCGTGCTCGCAGAATTCGCCGGAGTGTCCGCCGTGCAGTGATGCCTTCCACGGAACGGTTGCCATGCATCCAGCGTAGTTCTCCGTGCGCAGCCGATGCAGACTTGCCCCGGGCCGTGCACATGCGCGACAATCGGCGCCAATCGCGAGCGATCCGATGGCGGCCGAACACTACCTGTCGATTGATCTCGGGGCCGGGAGCGGCCGCGTCATGCTCGGGCGTTTCGATGGCGAGCGTCTGGCCGTGGAGGAACTGCACCGGTTCCCGAATCCCGGCGTGGAGATTCTCGGTCGGCTGCACTGGGATGCCCTGCACCTGTTTCGCGAAATGCAGCAGGGCATGCGGTCCGCAGCAGCCAGCAGGCCCGTTTCGGTCGGCGTCGACACGTGGGGTGTGGACTTTGCACTCCTGGACCGCGACGGAGGACTCGTCGCGAATCCGCGGCACTATCGGGATGCCGGAACACGCGGCAGGATGAATGCTGCGTTCGAACTGGTGCCGCGCGAACGAGTGTTCGACTGTACAGGCCTCCAGTTCATGGAGATCAACTCGCTGTACCAGCTGTTCGCGATGAAAGGCACGGCGCTGCTGGAAGTGGCCGAATCGTTCCTGATGATGCCGGATCTGTTCCATTACTGGTTCACGGGGGAGCGGGTTTGCGAGTTCACGGACACGACCACGTCGCAGTGCTACGACGCTCGACGGGGCGACTGGGCGTACGAAGTCCTGCAGGGTCTCGGTCTGCCGACGCACCTGTTCGGCTCGGTCGTGACGCCGGGTACGGACATTGGTGGGCTGCTCCCGTCCGTGGCGGAGGAATGTGGAATGGCCCCGATGCGGGTGGTCGCACCGGGGACCCACGATACCGCCTCGGCCGTGGCGGCAGTCCCGGCGGAAGCCGGCGACTGGGCGTACCTGAGTTCCGGTACATGGTCGCTTCTGGGCGTCGAAACGGACCAGGTCCACGTCTCGCCGGTCGTGCTGGGCAGGAATTTCACCAACGAAGGCGGTGTGTGCGGGACCAATCGGCTGCTGAAGAACATCTGTGGTCTCTGGCTGCTCGAGGAATGCCGTCGCGAATGGTCCAGGCGGGGTTTCGAGACCGACTACGAGGACCTGATCCACCGAGCCTCGCGCAGTGCCGCGTTCCGGTCCCTGGTGCACGTGGACGATCCGGATTTTCTCGCGCCCGGTGACATGCCCGGGAGGATCGAGACTGCGTGTCAGCGTTCCGGCCAGCCCGTGCCCGCGTCGCCCGGCCAGTTCGCGAGAACGATATTCGAGAGCCTTGCGCTGCGGTACCGTTCCGTCCTTGCCGACCTTGCCGACATCACCGGGCGGCGTCCGGCCGTGCTGCACATCGTGGGCGGTGGATCGCGAAATGCCCTTCTTTGCCAGTATGCCGCCGATGCCTGCGGAATTCCTGTCGTCGCCGGGCCGGTGGAGGCAACCGCCGCGGGCAACGCCCTCATGCAGAGCGTCGCATCCGGGCGGGTCGGCGACCTCGGCCAGGCCAGGGCGGTGATTCGAAGCTCGTTCCAGTTGGATCGCTACGAGCCCCGTGCCGATGCGGCAGCAGGCTGGGACGAAGCGGCCGGCAGACTGGCCGAGATGTCCGCGGACTGACCTGTATCGGTCGGGATGCCTGTGTCCGGAGTGTTAGGCTCTGCGTCTATGAGTCCACTTAACGTCGCCCTGATCGGCTACGGCTTCATGGGCAGGGCGCATAGTAACGCCTATGCGCAGGTCGGACACTTCTTTCCGGGAGTGCCTGCAGTCCGACTGCGGGTGGTGTGCGGGCGCGGCCGCGCCGGGATCGAGTCTCTCGCGAATGCCTGGGGCTGGGAGGAGACCGAGACCGACTGGCGTCGCATCATCGAACGGAAGGATATCGACATCGTCGACATCTGTGCGCCCAATCACCTGCATGCTCCCATCGCCGTTGCCGCAGCGGAAGCCGGCAAGATGGTGCTGTGCGAGAAGCCGCTGGCGAACACGCTTGAAGAGGCGGAGCGCATGGTGGCAGCCGCAGCCGGCTTACAGAACTTCGTGTGGTTCAACTATCGCCGCGTCCCAGCGGTGGAACTCGCCCGACGGCTGATCGCAGAGGGCCGGTTGGGCCGGGTTTTCCACTACCGGGCGACGTACCTTCAGCAGTGGGGGCCGGATCCGGGTCGACCCCGGAACTGGAAGATGGCAAGGAGCACGGCCGGATCGGGAGTCAATGGCGACCTCAACTCGCATCTGCTGGATACTGCCCTGATGTTGCTGGGGCCGATCCGCGAACTCTCCGCGACACTCGAGACCTTCCTTGCCGAAAAACCTGATCCGGACCGGCCGGGCCAGAACTACGCGATCGACATTGACGATGCGGTGCTGCTGCAGGCCCGCTTCCGATGTGGAGCACTGGGGTCCTTCGAGGCAACCCGGTTTGCTACCGGCTACCAGAACGAGAACAGTTTCGTCGTCCACGGCGACAAAGGCATGGTCGAATTCCATTTCGAGGACATGAATTCCCTCACCTATGCGGACGCCACCGAGGCCCCGGACCTGCGCGGGCGCCGCAGGGTGCTGGCACCGGCACCGGGTCCGCCGGGCGATCCGCACTACTGGAAACCCGGCCATCCGATCGGCTACGAGCACACGTTCATCAGTTCCCTTGCGGACTTTCTCGCGGGCGTGGGCAGTGGCGAGCCTGCCCGACCGACGTTCAAGGATGGCCTGGCTGTTCAAAGGGTCCTCGCGGCTGTTGAGCGATCAGCCGCCGAGCGGCGGTGGGTCGATACCGGACTCTAGTGTTCGGTCAATGGCAACATTTCCTGTATAATGTGTTCCAAGGTGAGGGCCCCGTGGCCCGAGCCGTCTTGCCACAGCAAGGGAGAGGGAACCATGAAGAAGTACATTGTGCGCCTGTCGGAGGCGGAACGCAAGACCTGTGAGGAGGTCGTCAAGAAACTCAAGGGCAGCAGCCAGAAAGCGCGCCGGGCGCGCATTCTGCTGAAGGTCGATGCGGACGGGCCGGATTGGTGCGACCAGCAGGTCGCGGAGGCCTTCGACTGCCGGGAGCGGACCGTCGCGAACGTGCGCAAACGCTGCGTGCTGGAGGGTTTCGAGTTGGCCCTCAACGGGCGGCAACGGGACCCGTCCACCTGGCCGCCGAAGCTCCTGGACGGGCGGCAGGAAGTCGCGCTGATCGCGCTGCGGCTGGGGCCCCCGCCGACCGGCTTCGGCCAATGGTCCCTGCGCCTGCTCGCCCGCGAGGCGGTCGAGATCGGCATCTGTGACACGATCAGCCACGAGACCGTCAATCAGACACTGAAAAAAACGGCATCGTGGGGCGCTACCTGCAGTACTGGGTGATTCCGCCGAAGGTGGACGGGGAGTATGTGGCCGCCATGGAAGATGTTCTGTCCACATACGAAAGACCTTACGACGAGCAGCGACCGGTGGTCTGCATGGACGAACAGCCGATCCAGATGGTGCAGGAGACCCGCGAGCCACTGCCCGCGACCACGAAGCATCCGCGCCGGGTGGACTACGAGTATCGGCGGGCGGGCATGGCTTCGGCGTTCATGTTCTGCGAACCGCTGGTGGGTTGGCGGACGGTGACGGTGCGGGAGCGGCGCACCAAGCTGGACTGGGCCGAGGAGGTGGCGGCGCTGCTGGAGAGCCGCTATCCGAACGGCGAGAAGATCACTTTGGTGCTGGACAATCTCAACACGCACACGCGGGGAGCGCTGTACGATGCGTTCGAGGCGGAGCGGGCGCGGGGGTTGAGGCAGCGCATCGAGTTCCAGTACACGCCGAAGCACGGGAGTTGGCTGAACGTGGCGGAGTGCGAGTTGAGTTGCCTGACGCGGCAGTGTCTGAAGGGTCGCCGGATCGGGGATCTGGACCAGTTGCGGGCCGAGGTGACAGCCTGGTCACAACGGGTCAATGAGCGCCAGCGTGGAGTGAATTGGCGGATGTCGATTGCCAAAGCTCGCTGTCGCCTCAAGTCCGTCTACCCGAAAATCATTGATTGACCGAACACTAGGTGCCCGTCGAACCTGGCGTTGTGTCCAACAGCGATCTTTCGATCGACGGACTTGAGTTCGGGTCTACAAGTGGGCAACACAGGAACAAGAAAACAGAATCGATTCTATTGAAAGAGATTGAGAATCTCATCGCATCGCGTTCTTGTATGCCGGTGCCAGCCACCCGTCCGACAGGGTGTAGGCCTGTTGCCGCTGTGGCACCTAGACCCGCCTCGTCCGGGTTGCCCGCCAGAAACGACTGAGAGTCGTCTAGACGCGAATGGGTTGCGGGATCGAGATGCAAGATCATCCTCCGATGATTCCCGCTGCCCCGGCAGAGCCCCGCTCAAGCTCGTTTCTCGTTGGGAGGAGACTGTTGTCACAGGATGTTAGGGGCATCGGCGATGGGGCCCTTCCGGAGTTCTACCAGCACATGATTGATGCGACGGAGATCGACTGTGGCGCATCCGGCGATCACCAGGCAGGCGGTCCCGACTTCTGGAACGCCATGACGCAAGAGACGGCGGGCATGTATCACTTTCCCGAACGCTTCTCGACTTTCCTTACGGCCACCAACGAAATCCTGACAACCCGTTCGGTCACCGCAACCCGATCTACACCACCGCGACCATCCGATCGAGCCGGTCTTCATCCGTACTACTGTTCGTGTGGAACCGGAAGATGGCGAACTCGCCTGGTCCAGTCCCATCTGTGTGTCGGTACAGCCCTGAGGGTTCGCCAGAAGTGCCACCGCCCGGACTCCGGGAGCGACTGATATCATCAGAATTCTGGGCCTTTCGCCCGCCGCTGCAACGATGCAGTCCCTGTTTGATTCCCCACCGGAGGAGACCGGCCTCTTCCGGCGATTCCAGCGAGCCGTTTCGAAGTCCCGAGAAGCGCTGACGGACCAGCTAGGAGGAGTATTCGAGGGGCGCAGACAAATCGATCCGGAGCTCCTGGAGGATCTCGAGATGACGCTCGTTGCGGCGGACCTCGGGGTTCGCACGACTAACGAGATTCTGGAGGATGTCCGAGTCGGTTTGCGACGGGACCAGCTCCGGGATGGGGATGCCGTCAAGGACTTGATTGCACGCAGGATGATCGAGATCCTGGATCAGGCCAGCAGCGGTAGCGGTTCCACGTCGGCCCCGCCAGGTCCGGAGGTCATCTTGATTGTCGGCGTGAATGGCGTGGGTAAGACCACCACCATCGGCAAGCTGGCGTGCCGCCTCCAGCAGGATGGCCGCAGCGTGCTGCTTTGTGCAGCGGACACGTTTCGCGCAGCTGCGGCCGAGCAGCTTGTGATCTGGGGGGACCGCGCTGACTGTCCCGTTGTCCGACAGAAAGCGGGAGCGGATCCCAGCGCAGTCCTCTACGACGGATTGGAGGCTGCAAAGGCCAGGTCGATGGATACTGTCCTCGTGGACACTGCCGGCCGTCTGCACAACAAGGCTGGATTGATGGCAGAACTGCAGAAGATACGGCGGACTGCGGGCCGCCTGGTGCCTGGCGCTCCTCACCAGGTGCTGCTGGTCGTTGATGCGGTCACCGGGCAGAACGGACTCGAGCAAGCACGCCAGTTCACGTCCACGGCCGGGGTTACGGGACTGGTCCTCGCCAAGCTCGACGGCACGGCCAAGGGCGGTATCGTTGTGGCCATTTCCCGGGAACTTGGACTGCCCATTCGCTGGGTGGGGGTTGGGGAGCGTCCGGAGGATCTCATGGCGTTCGACGCCAAGCTGTTCGTACGGTCCCTGTTTGCGGGCCAGTCTGTCGCATGAGCGATACCGATCGATTCTGGCTCGGTCAAGCGCTGGCGCTTGCCCGCAAGGGGCATGCGCTGGCAAGTCCGAATCCCCAAGTCGGAGCGGTTGTCGTGGATGCGGCCAACCGCAAGGTTGGTGAGGGGTCATACACCTACGAGGGGCGCAAACATGCAGAAGTGCTGGCCTTGGATCAGGCCGGGGGGCGGGCGCGGGGTGCCACGATCTACGTTTCACTCGAGCCCTGCAGCATTCAAGGCCGCACTCCCGCCTGTGTAGGCGCACTGCTGGAAGCAGGGATCGCCAGAGTCGTGGTGGCGACGCGGGACAGGAATCCTTCCATTGACGGATCCGGGTTGGACGCGCTCCGCGCGGGCGGGGTGAGGGTCGAAGAAGCGGAAGGTGACTTGGCGGACGAGGCGGCCACGATGAACGAGCCCTTCTTTCACTTCGCCCGAACCGGACGGCCACTCGTCACGCTGAAGACAGCACTCACTCTCGACGGCAAGATCGCGGCACCGGACGATAACCGAGGGTGGATCACGAGTGAAGTCGCCCGGCAGCACGTGCAGTCCGTCCGGCATCGGCACGACGCGATCATGACGGGAATCGGCACGGTATTGACGGACGATTGTCTCCTGACGGACCGGACGGGGCTTCCCCGACGTCGGCGCCTGCTGCGAATCGTGGCGGACTCCCAGTTGCGGTTGCCCCTCGAGTCGCGGCTCGTGAAGTCGTTCCAGGACGATGTGCTTGTCGCCACATCGGCGGTTGCACCGGCGGAGAAGCGCCAGGCTCTTGCCCAGCGCAAGATCCCTGTCGAGACATTCAATCTCCCCCCAGGCCGGGTTGATTTGGGTCGGCTGTTCGACTGGCTCGGCACCCGCCAGATCGTCTCACTGATGGTCGAGGGGGGCGCGATCCTGAACTGGTCAATGCTCGAGGCCGGGGTTGTCGACAGAGTGCTCTTGTACTATGCGCCGAAGATCCTCGGCGGGACCCGAGCCGTGCCCATGGTCGGGGGCCCTGGCCGCAAGTCCCGGGCAGGTGCGATGCGGCTGTGCAACCTTCGGACGTTCATGGTTGCCCCGGACGAATTCGCGGTCGAGGCTGAGGTCGTCAAGGATCCCTCACCGGCCGAGTGACGGGGCTGGACCACGGAGACACGAGATGTTCACGGGAATCGTCGAGGAGACTGGCCGGGTTCTGGCCTGCACTCGTTCGGAAACCGGAGGGCGGCTCGTTGTCCGGGCGAAAGAGGTGATCGGCGACCTGACGCGTGGGGGCAGCATTGCCGTCAACGGTTGCTGTCTGACGGCTGTCGAGGTTGGACCGGCGTCGTTTGCTGCCGACCTCTCGCCGGAGACGCTGGCCCGAACCAACCTCGGAGGACTGCATGCCGGTGGCGTCGTCAACCTGGAACGTCCACTGTTGCCGACCAGCCGTCTGAGTGGGCACTTTGTTCTGGGACATGTGGACGGGACCGGAGACGTCACCGGGCTCGCCCCCGTCGGAGATGGAAACTGGTGGCTCACCGTCAGTGTCCCCGACGAATTCCGGAAGTTCCTTGTCGACAAGGGCAGTATCGCGATCGACGGCATCAGTCTCACGATTGCCGAACTGAAGGGGGCCTCGGTCAGTATTGCGATCATTCCCCATACTTACGAGGTCACGACACTCCAGGCTTACCGGGCGGGCGATGCGGTGAATCTCGAATTTGACATGCTGGCCAAGCATGTTCATCGTCTCCTGGCTGCGAGTGCGGAAATGCACTGAGAACAGGATGTTCCTCGCTCAAGTCACAGTAACGCGCCGAATCGTCGGCCCGTTCGACCCACTACGCCTCATGGACCGCTTCCGGCAGTCCAATCCGGAGTCGGTATGCGGAAGGCAGACACATGGACACACATCGCTCCCAGCGCGCCTTGCGAGAGATGGAGAGGGGGGCAACCAATATGCGTTGCCAAGACAAACGGGCTTGGCCCTGTCCTTTATGACCCAGCCAAGAGGATGCACAGACCGAACTGTAACGTCGATGCTGCTATACTCTGCACATGGGCGAACTCGGGGAGTTCATCAGGAACCTGATCTCGATGGCGGTTCCGGTTGTTGCCATACTTGCGCTGATCGCTGTAACTCTCTACGCGTTCCATGTGGTATTCTGGGCAACGCAGTATCAAGCTGTGCAAAATTCTGGATTGCTGAAGAACAATCCTAACGTGGCTCAGTCCGAGTTCATTCGCCTATTGGACAAGGCTGCGAAGGAGATGATCATCTACGATGACGGAGACCTCGTGGCTGACTCGATCTACGACAGCGAAGAGGTTGTTCAGGCGGTCCATGATAAATTGGGAGATCACCCAGACTTTGTGATCCGATGCTTGTTCAATTGGGATACAAGACAGCTAAGGTTCTGCGAGGAGTTTGGCTCCAAGAACCCCCAAGTCCAGATCAGGACTCGCTCCGGGCCAGAAGGACCATACTCTGGACCAGTTCCTCGGCTTCCGCATTTTAAGATAATCGATGGAGGATCATGCGCCTACCTGTCTTGGCATGATCCAGGTAGTGAGTCTAGATTCTACCAGACAATCGATTTTTCGGGAGTCTCCCGAATCGGCAGGGATCGCGTAGTGGGAAAGATCGTTGGGAAGTACATTGATCGCTTCGATCGTACGTTCTCATCCGCAAGGACATTCGAACAGCTTGATGCCTCCCAGTTATCCTAGTATTCACCCGCTAGTATCCTAATATCATCGCCATGACTGAGACATTTCCTCCGATTCATCTGTACGTTATTCTTGGCGCTTCGGTGGGATTACTGGCGATCAAACGCGATCAATTCGATGCGAGTACTGGGGTTCGAGACGCTCTATTGCTCTCCATGCCTGCAGTCGCAGCAGGATTACATCTAGTGTTTTACATGGTCATTCATCTATTTGAGATGATCCACTCGGCCCCTGAGGGCAACTCTGATGCAGTATGGAATCTCTCGATTCATGCCGTGATCTTTGTCCTGTTCTGGTACTTCGCCTTGAGGAAACATCTCTCGGTCACCTTAGGTGGCAGTGCGGCAGCGGAGACGACGGCTGAGGAGCAACTGAACCTCGGAGATAATCCGAGGCAATCCGAGACGATAAATGAGTGAAATGTCGCTTTCTTGCTTGGACATGCAACTCGAGAGTCTTGCGACCCCGACAACGGTTGAAACAATGTTCTGTTTGGGTGATTTTCACCAGTTTTGTCATGGTAAATCGATGGTCTGCTGTATGCACTGGACAGACGCGGTTCTTCGGGAATTGAATTTCCAGGCACGATCTTCGTTCTTGGTTCGCCAGAACAGGATGATCTAGGTTCACGAAAGTGTTGATTATACCGAAAGAAATCATTGAGATACGAAGTTAAGGTATATCATTTATTTTCACGCATAAATACACTGGATCAGTTTGTCTTGATTTCCAGTGAATCTCCGTAGGGAATTGCATAGCTTGAAGGCATAGGCAGCGCCTGAGAAAGTCCAGTCCATCCGCATGTTCGATAGCCTTCTTATATCTCGTCCCGGATACTAGCTGGAATGCCTTCATGGAACGTGGGGTAGCGCAGATCCAGCCCGAGTGCCTTCAGTACTGCCGTTCCGTCGACGCTACGGCCAGACTGTCGGGATTCCGGCAACGCCCCAGCGGTGATTCCGGGCGGCATGGATACTCCCATCAGGGCCGCACAGAATCTGGCAACGTCTTCGGATGTGGCCGGCAGCTGGTCCGCGACCGGATATGCGCCTTCGAGTCCTGTCGCCATTGCGGCGGCGATGATTGCTGCCAGATCGTCGACATGGATGCGTGACACGTGCTTCGGGGGCCCTTCGGCCAGTCGAAACCGGCCAGCGCGCATCGCGGCGTGCACGCCGCGATGCGGTCCATAGATTGCTGCCGGGCGAAGGACGAGCGAGCCACAGGGAGTCGAGAGTACGGCGTCTTCTGCTCTCGCTCGGAGGACTTGGCGCTCTGTCTCGGGTGCGACGGGAGTGGACTCATCCACCACCGCAGTCTGTCCGTAGACACCGGTTGTCGAGAGATACACGACATGTGCCGGGCGGCCGTCCAGGCCAGCCAGGATCCGTGGAGTCACCTCTTCAAGATGTCCGTCCAGGCGGAGAGTCGGAACCGACAGGAGGACGATGGCTCCGTCCGCGGACGCTTTCGGTCCCGCATCGACACCGGCGTCGAATGGCACGATCTTCGCCCCGAACTCGCGTATGCTTGCGAGGGACCCGGGATTCCGGGTCGTAGCGGTAACGCTCCAGCCTGCGGTGAGGAGCTGTCTGGCCACCCTCCTGCCAGTGAACCCGCACCCCACGATGAGAGCGTGTTGCGGCCCGGCTGGCATCTATGCGGACCTCCGGCTGTTCCCTGACCAGTGACGGAACTCGGCCTCGGCCCAACCGAAGGCCTCGTCGGTATCCCCGCATCCGTACCACCATCTCGCTTCCGGTGACCGGTGCCGAAACCAGGTGAGTTGACGCTTCGCGTACCGCCGGGTCTCGACGACCGTGGATTCCATGGCCTCGTCGAGGCTGCAATGTCCGTCCAGGTAGCGCAGGCATTGTGCGTAGCCCAAGGCTCCGAACGGTCTTGCCGTCCTCGGTATACCCCTGCGGAGCAGTGCACTTGTTTCGTCGGCCAGTCCCTCTGCGAACATCCGCTGAGTGCGCAGCTTGATGCGCTCGTAGAGCAGCTCCCTTGGAGGGTCCAGACCAAGGCACAGGACATGGAAGCCGTCCAGAGGTACTCGCGCGTCACGCCATTGTTCCGACATGGGCCGTCCACCCCGTAGTGTGACCTCGATCGCGCGGATGATCTTGGGAACATCGTTCCTGTGGATTCTCGCCGCTGACTCTGGATCAATTCTCGCAAGGACCCGCCAGAGATAGCCGTCCGGGCGGTTGGTGGCCCTGCTCTTGAGTCGCTCGCGGAGCGGTGGATCGTCCGCTGGTCCTTCGAAGAGTCCTTTCAGCAACGCCTCAAGATAGAACCCGGTTCCGCCCGCCAGCACGGCCAGCTTTCTTCGGGACTGTATCTGCGTCAGGACATTCCGGGCATCGCGAACGAACTCGCCGGCAGAGTAGTTCTGGTCCGGATCGACATGGTCCAGGAGATGGTGCGGGACGCCATGGCGCTGGGCCACTGGAGTCTTGGCAGTGCCGACATCGAAGTGTCGATAGGTCTGTATCGAGTCGAAGTTGACGAGTTCACCTCCAAATCGCCCGGCAAGCCGGATGGCAAGTTCACTCTTGCCCGATGCCGTCGGGCCGACAACGACCAGGCAGCGTGACAGTGTATCCGTGGAACCGTCGGCGCCGATCGTCTGGCCAGCCCCCACCATCAGGTCCGAGGGTCCAGTTCCGGAAACCACAGGCGTCGGGCAGTCTCGCCAAGGATTTGCCTGCGGGCGTTCTCGTTGAGCGGCAGGCTGGTCCTGAAGATCTCGAGATGCTCCCCGCACGTCAGCGGGGTCGCGTATTTCTGAGTGGGGAAGTGTGACCCCCATGTGCATCGTTCCGGCCCGAAGAGTCCGATCACCTTCAGCACGTGTCGGTGCATCGCCTTGCAAGGCCAGCCGTCCTGACAACCCTCCTTTCCGTTCGCGATGAAGGAGAGCTTGGTGTACAGGTGTCGATGCTCGCAGAGCCGTTCGAGTGCTTCGAGCGTTGGTCGGGCCCGCTCTCCGGCCTCCAGCCGCAGGCTGTGGTCGAGGACCACCGGCACGGATGGGAACGCTCTCAGTAGTCGGCCGATCTGGTCCGCGATCTCGTAGCCCCCAAGGACATTCACCGGAAGACCTTCCTCGCTGGCGGCCCTCCACAGGGCCCTGACCCCCGGATGGTCAAGGCTGTTTCCATGAGCCGGTACACTACGCAGGCCTCGCATGCTGCCGTCCCGGGCGAATCGCCGCAGCTTGTCCGGTGCTGCCGGATCCAGCGGGTCCAGTGTGCAGATCCCTCTTGTCCAGTGCGGGTTGGCCAATGCGACAGCCCTGATGAACCGGTTGTCGAAGCCATAGAAGCCGCTGACCTGAACGATGGCCACCGCGTGGACCTCGTAACGCTCGGCTTCCTCCGTGAGATTCTCGAGCGTGCCGGTACCAACCGGCGGACGGTCGGGATTCTCCTTTGGGGGATAGGTCTTCTCGTCCTCCGAGAACAGGTGAGCATGAGTGTCGATCGTCAGCATTGGCGTCCGTCTATGAGAATACTCAAGAGTCTGCGTTCGCGTCCGCTTCGGGCGGAGACCGCGACCTTGACGGCCCAAGCTGCGGCACCGGTGGCACTACCACTGCCAGCAAGACGTTGATCGCAGTGCTGGTATTCCGCGCCACTACGAGACCACGGAAGCAGTAACAGCACATCTCAGGTTGGTCTGGCGATTTGCATTCTCCGCAACGAGTGACAATCCTGCGAGAGGTATTGCGTGCCTGGTTTCCACGGACTCCCGACGATCCACGCCGACCCGTATCCGAGTTGCGACTGCATGCGATTCCAATCCTGAGATCGGATTCCTTGATCGCGTCCAGTCTTGGTCCGGACATCGGTATCCCGATTCTCTGCCGGCCCTTCGCCGAGCGGGGCAGGTTCTGGGCTGCCTGCGTCGGGGTCGCGAAGCATTGGCGCTGGTGGAATAGCATGCGACCACACCAACTCATCGCCCTCGGTCTGTTTCCAGGGGACGACACCGCACAGGGGGTCAGTACCGTATGTTTCGGTCCCGTTCCGTTCTTGTCACGCGGAAGCTAAACGATGTCGGCGCACCGGGCTCTGATGTTTCCGATCGCAATCTGCGCCGTTCCGCAAGATTCATGCGTCCGTGCGCTGCGGGTCCGCATCCGGTATGGCCCGAGCGGCTGCCTGGTCGCAGGAGCCTTGGGGGCCCGACGAACCGGGCTTGCGGTCCAGGTTCGTGGCGACACGTACGGCGGCGGCCGCAAGCTTGCGCTGGGGCAGTTTCTCCAATCGATCGCAGGCCACAAACTCACCTTTCCGGAAACTGCTTCCGTACCACCGCTGGAGCAGTGCCAGGTGATCTTCCTTTTCCTGCGGTGGCCCTTCGGACCAGACAGCGTTTGTCAGGTGTTCGCGAATCGCGCGGCCAAGGGTGCCGATGGTGGGCTCGCCGTCCCACTGCACGCGAACGGAGCTCTGCAACGTCCCCTTGTGGAGTGGCGTCAATTCCAGTGCAGAGGGCTCTGCAGACAATTGCACTACCAGCCCGCACTGCGATTCCAGACCCCGCGAGAGATCCCCCCGCATGCGTAGTGCTCCCCTGGCCTTGGTCAGCACGCGATGGTGCCGGGCCGCTCCTTCGAACTCAAGTGCTGCGCTGGCGCGCTCTCTGCCTTCTTCAGCCTCGCGCAACATCGATCCTCCGTCGGTGGCAAGGAACTCTGTCAGGCGGCTGACTTCGGCTGCATAGCCACGGGCATCGCACGCAGCTTGACAGGGGCGCAGACAGAGACGCATTTCGCCCCAGACACAGCCCGGATGGTCCGGCGACGGCTCCAGGTTCTCGGTGCAGCGCCGTATCCGGAACAGGTCAAGGCACGCGTCCAGAAACCGCTCCGCCGATGTTCGAGTAGGAAATGGTCCGTAGAAGAACGCCCTGCTGCGCGTCAGTTGACGTGTCACGCACGCTCGTGGGTAGCGGTTCCCCATCAGGACCTTGACGAAGAGCGGTCGGCGGAGCTTCAGGAAGTCGCGGCCCCTTGCAGGGTGGCATTGCTGAGCATGTCGATACAGAAGAATGTCCGATTCGAACCGCGAGCCGGTTCGCCGGTAGTGTACGTTGCGCGCGGAATCCCGTAGTGATAGGCGTCGCGATGCCCCCTGCCGAAGTCCGAGGAGACGACGCAATCGCCGCCTCAAGTCGGCCGTCCTTCCCAGGTATGGTGGGCCGGCGTGAAGATCCACACGGAGTATTCCTTGCGTGGCGGGCACGGTGAGCAGCGATGACTCGTCATGCCAGTCGCGGACTTCGACGAATTCAGACATGGCGGTGGCTCCAAGAGACAGTATGGAGCTTCGCATGCGCCAGTCTGGGACCTGGCGAGGAAGATGCTGGCGAGAGGTTGAGACCTTGCGGCGTCAAAGAGCAGGCTACGCAGCAGAAGTGCAGCCCGCAAGCCGTATGTGAGTGTCGCACGGAGTGCGGCGATCGGAGGCCTGGGCGAGGCTGTCAAGCCGCAGATTCTCCAATGTCGATGCTTTTCCCTTGCGAAGGCCGGGTGCAGCATCGGAAGTGCCGCTACTTGCGGTACACAACCCGTCGTCCGGGTACCGGGACTGTCCGGATGGCCATGGGATGCCCACCGAGCACCTCGGAGGTCCCGTACCATCCGTCCCACGATTGCCGGCATCCGGTATATGGACCGGCGGGCAAGGCTCAAATCCTGAAGTGACCAGCGGGCAGCTGGTATAGCGTGGCGTTTGCCAATGAACCCAGGAGCCGACGGGAAATCAATGCGGGGATTCGTCGCACCTGCAGTGTCCTGGATTGGTTGCGGAACCGGAAGCCGAGCACGGCGCCAAGCCTCGCGGCTGCCGCCATCGGCATTGGCGCTGAGAGTACCGTTGTACAAGCACTTCCGTGCAGGGATTTCGTTCAACAGCCGCCCAGTCAGGCCAGATGATGCATGCGAGGTTCACGGAATCGCGATCCGGTGGTGGACTTGACCTTGAGGCCCAGGCCAGCCTCTCGGGCGATCCCCTGGTGCTGGATGAGATCCAGAGCGTGGTCTCCGTAATCTGCGTGCAGATGTCAGTCACTTCAGGACTTGACCGCGTCTTCGGTGGAACGCCAAGGAGAGCGACTCGAAGGAACGTCCTTCGAAGTCGCTCGTGCATCCGACGCGAAGTACACTCGCGGAACCGGCGCCATCCGAAGGTGGTATCGTACCCTGTGACGTGATGCGGACTCCGATTCTGGTCCTGGTGCTTGCCGTATCGGCCATCTCCGGGGCGGGGCAGTCCGGAGAATTCGAACCCGACAGGCTTGCGAACGGAAAGCCCGACTTCAATGGGATCTGGCAAGCCATCGGCTCTGCGCACTACGAGATTGAACGGCATGTCGCCCGCCCGTCGATGATGCTGAGGGATGGCCCGCACGGTCCACTTCCGTCTGTTGCGTTGCTGGCTCTGGGTGCGGTCGGCTCCGTGCCGGGCGGAATGGGCGTCGTCGAGGGCGGCAAAATTCCTTACAAACCGGAAGCGGCCTTGCAGCGAGACGAGAACCGTGCCTATTGGATCGAGCGCGATCCAGAGGTCAGGTGCTATCTTCCCGGAGTGCCGCGGGCCACATACATGCCATTCCCGTTCCAGATCCTCCAGAACGAGAGTTCGGTCTTCATCGTGTATGAATATGCGGGGGCGGTTCGGGAGATCTACATGAAGGATGTCGGCCCCGCCGAGACGGATTCATGGATGGGCCAGTCCGTCGGGCGCTGGGACGGCGACACTCTCGTGGTGGATGTGACCGGCTTCAATGGCCGAACCTGGTTCGATCGCTCGGGAACTCACCACAGCAACCAACTGCGGGTCGTCGAGCGCTACACCCTCACTTCGCCGTACCATATTCAATACGAGGCGGAGATTGATGATCCAGTGGTTTTCACGCGTCCGTGGAGAATCTCCCTTCCGCTGTATCGGCGCATGGAAGAAGACGCGCGGATCATGGACTTCAAGTGCGTGGAGTTCGTCGAGGAACTGATCTACGGCCCGTTTCGGCGCAAGCCGTTGGAGAGGCAGGTAATGCAAGAAGGCGTTCGCTGAAGCGGCCATGAATGCCGCCCGGATGGCCCGGACAACGAGACCAGGAGAAGAGGATTTGCCATGCTGCATCGATATCTGATCGCTTTCGGCGGATCAGCCGTTGCCATCGCGACGCTTGGGGCGACAGATATCCCCAGGACCGCTTCGGGACACCCCGACCTGTCCGGCACCTACGACATAGCTACGCTGACCCCCCTGCAACGGCCCGCCAGGTTCGGCGATCAGCTGACGCTGACCGACGCGGAGGCTGAGGAGATCGCTCGTCGGGAAGCCGACTACCTGGCCCGACGCAATGCTGCTACAGACCCGGATCGGAAGGCGCCGCCCGAGGGTGGCGACGGCTCGACGGGTGCAGCGGGGAATGTCGGGGGCTACAACGCGTTCTGGGTCGACAGGGGCGCCGGTGCGTTCAAGATCGACGGCAAGTGGCGCACCTCGATCATCACGGATCCGAAGAACGGTCGAAGGCCTGCACTCACGCCAACGGCCAAGAAGGCCGCTGCAATGCGGGCCAGCCGATTCCGGCCCAACACGGGAGAGGCCTGGTGGGTCAAGGAGGGAGTCGAACCCGGGCCCTACGACGATCCGGAACTGCGGCCACTGGCGGAGCGCTGCCTGCTGGGATTCGGTTCCACGGGAGGGCCGCCGATGCTGCCCGTTCTCTACAACAACCTGAAGCGGATCGTGCAGACCGACGAGCACGTCATGATTCTGGTCGAGATGGTGCATGATGCGCGGATCATCCGGATGAACGCCGAGCATGACCCGCCGGACATTCGCAAGTGGCTGGGGGACTCGGTCGGTCATTGGGAGGGAGACACCCTAGTCGTCGACACGATCAATTTCACCGACCGCCCCGCATTGTCGGGTGCGTCCCGCAACCTGCATGTAATCGAGCGGTTCAAGCGCATCGACGACAAGACCCTCCTGTACAGTTTCACCGTCGAGGATCCGACGGTCTGGACACGTGCCTGGAGCGGCGAGTACATCTGGCCTGCCACCGAAAGCCGGGTATACGAGTATGCCTGTCACGAGGGGAACTACTCGTTTGGCGGCATTCTCCGGGGGGCGCGAATCCTGGAAGCCGAGGCGGCTCTTGATGGGTCCGACCGCGACTAGACAGAGGAGGGCGGCTCGGTCCGCCGGAAAGTGTGACAGACGTATGACCAGAATCAGCAAACCCTGCTGCCTCCACTCCGTCCTTGGCGTAGTAGCGGGAATCACGCTGCTGTTGGCAGCGGTCGTACCCGCTTACGCCCATCATGCGTTCGGGGCGGAGTTCGACCCGAACCGGCCACTGGTGCTCAAGGGCCCGGTCGTCAGGGTCGAGTGGGTCAATCCGCACACGTGGATCCACATCGAGGTGACCGGAGAGGACGGCAAGAAGCAGATCTGGATGGTGGAAGGCGGGACGCCCAACAGCCTGTTACGGCGTGGACTCAAGCGGGACACCATCAAGATCGGCTCTGTGGTGGTCGTGGATGGTTACCAAGCCAAGGACCGGTCGAACCGCGCCAACGGCAGGGACGTGACGTTCGAGGATGGCCGGAAGTTCTTCCTGGGTTCGTCGGGCACCGGCGCGCCCTACGACAAGGAACGGCGAGGCCGATAGCGGACTCGCCTCCCCCGATCTGCCGGCGATGGACGCCCTGTCCATCGGGATCACGGAAGTTGTCCTCTCGACTCCACCCAATCGAGAAACGTGTCGCGCAATGCCGCGCCGACGGGCCGGAATCGGATCGGGTGGTCCGACCACTGGCTCGATACGTAGTCGTTCGTGACGAACCGGTAGATCCGATCCGGTTCGATATTCCTGCCCTTCGCGAACTCCTCAGGGAGTTGGTGTCCTCGAACGGTCGCTTCGACGAGTTCGTTGTCGAACGGGAGCATGTTCCAGATATGCCGGGCCTTGACTGTGCCCTGTGAGAGCGAGGCACGGACGCCTCCCCAGTTCATGTAGGCGAGATCGGCTCCGGTCGCCTCGCGGAGTGCGCGTTCGATCAGAGCCCGCAGTTCGGACCGTCCGAGGTTCCGTGAGCACTGGGCGATGTCCACGTCGACCCTTGCCGATACCCTTGCCTCCCACTTGCGGACGAGTTCTTCGGTGTCCCGCTGAGCGGGGTAGCGTTCGGACTGCACCGCGATGCGCTTCCATTCATGCCGGACAACCCGCTCTTCTTCTGTGTCGAACCAGATGTCCAGTCGTCCGAGTTCGCGGCCAGAGGGGCGCAGCTTCACGGCGATCCGGCCATCGATGACCACTTCCCGGTTGTAGCCCCCGTGGTCGTGTCCGCTCACAACGACATCCACGTCGGCCAGGTGGTGCAGGACGAGCTCGTCCTCGTCGTCGAACAGATGGCCCAGGACCACCACAACGTCAACTTCGTCGTGTAGGTCGCTGACCACGGGGGCCAGTGATTCCACGACAGGTTCCGCCTGCCAGGGGCCTGACTGCTGTGGCTTGATGAGAGTCGACAATCGTGCGGTCAGCGCTCCGACAACAGCGACTCGGAGCCTGCCGGCCCGGATGATGTGGGCTGGCGGAACAAGGGGCTTGCCCTCAGCGTTGCGGATGTTCGCGGCAAGAATCGGCGCATGCGATGCGTCCTGAAAGTCCCGGATTCTCCGCCAGCCGTAGTCGAATTCGTGGTTGCCGAGGCAGTGCGCATCGAATCCCAGGCTGTTGGCCACTTCGTAGATCGGTGTTCCTTCGAAAATAGTGGACACCGGGGACCCCTGCACCATGTCTCCGCCATGCAGCAGGATCGAGGCTCCGGCGTTTCGCTTTTCCTCCTTGATGGCGGTAGCAACGTGCGCGAGTCCACCTCTCCCCTGATCGTCGGGTGTTAGTTGCGCGTGGAGGTCGTTGAGGTGCAGGATGGTGAGCTGCTCGACCTCCGCGCGGGCCCACGACGCCAGCGCTATCAGGAGTAATGCGGTGTACCGGATAGCCAGTGTGATCTGCATGTCTCTACAGTCTCCCACCTGTTGGCCTGATGTTCGTTCCCACGAATGCTCGTGGCCAGTGCCCTATGGATGCCGGTCCAGGCGAGTCGGAATGGACCTGTCGCAGGAGCGAGATCTGAACGAGATGCGAACAGGCTCGGACATTTGAGCCCGGCGACCGGTGCTCCGTCACTCGGTGGTCCTGGGATGGGTGGGTTCGCGCCTGCGACAGGGCGTCGGTTCCTGTCATGTGCCAGTTCCGCCACCCTGGTGCACAGCGACGCTCGCGGGCCCCGCCGGCACTCTTGCCGACCGATTGAGTTCCGGCGACGGAACACTAGGGACGCCCCGCATTGCTTCCGATGTTCGTGGACAGACAGGTTGGATCACCGGAGAATCCGGCGTCGAGATCCACGAACCGGCGTGCCAGCGTCGTATACTCAAGCCATGGTCGAGGCTATCGCATTCGATACGCACCGGTTGGTCAAGCGCCTGCAGGAAGGCGGTTTCACCGAGGTGCAGGCCGAGACCTTGGCCGAGGATCGTGTCGACCTGCTCAGCTCCGAACTGGCGACCAAGGTCGATGTCAGACGGATTGAGGCCGAGATAGATGCGTTCCGCCAGGAGACCAAGGTTGAAATCGAGAAGTTGCGGCAGGAGACCAAGGCTGAAATCGAGAAGTTGCGGCAGGAGACCAAGGTTGAAATCGAGAAGTTGCGGCAGGAGACCAAGGCCAACCTTGAGGGTGTAAAGGTTGACCTGCTGAAGTGGGTGATTCCCTTGCTGCTGGCCCAAGGCACTCTGATCGTCGCCATGATCAAGTTGATACCGGGTTGATCCCGTTCCGGCCGCGACATGCGCACTTGTGGCAGACGACGCGATGCGGATGCCGATTCGACGGGTACCCGTACCAACTCCGGATCTGGGCGACCGTCGGAACCAGCGAATCAGAGCGCGGCAACGTACGGTAGTCGGCTCGATCGACCCGCTTGCTGGCGACCGGTGCGTTCAGGTCGTAGGGCCTCTTTCTTGAGGCACACTCGCATCGGCCCTGATCCGCCGTTCGACTCGGTCGACGAACCGGTGCCCGGCTTGCCTCAGCGTCGTATTCCTCGGGACTAGACCGCGGCGAAGGCGCTCAGGGAGCGGATTCTGAACAAGTTCTACAGTTCTCGATCGCAGTGGCTCACCGACGCCCACGCAGTCTTCAATGCCGCCGGGTCTGCTGCGCACGGTTAGCCAGCGGACATCCCCGATGGCGACGTTCTTCGCAAGTTGCTGACGCTGAACGGTGACGCCCAACTTGTGCGAACTGAGGGGGGCCGTCTAATCGGATGCCACCGGTCCAGGGAGTTTCCAGCTTCGGCAGTTATGGCTGGATGGAGAGAAGGTCGGGCGGCGAGGGAGTGGACCGGGCATGCGAGCCTTGGTTGTGCGGTCGATCGGAGTGCGGTACTCGACGAGCTTCGCTTACGAAGGCAGCAGGTCCGTACGCTACAGTCACGAACCTGTCGGAAGCTGAATGCCCTTGCGATAGAGGGCCCTTGGCGGTTTGGATGGCAGGGCAGGGTGTGTCATGAATGGGCAAGATGAGTGAGCTCGTAAGCGACTCTGAGGGGCGTTCATCAACCGGTTCCGGCGGTCATCGGGTCATGCCAATCCGATCGCCCAGCCCTGCCGTTCCTGCGCGGGAGCCGAGGGTTGGCCGAAACGGCGATCTCTTGCACCTTGCTCCCTGCGACCGGCCCGCTGCGAAGGTCGACACGCCGCTGGAGACTTCTCACTGGCCAGATGTCCGTTCCGGTCCGGGCTACCGGAGAGCGAGTCCACGCCCCAACGACACGTCTCCGGAACCATGTCGCTGGCGCCCCCGGAGTGCATCCCAAGCATCGAGATGGTCACCGACCCGTTCGTGGAGATCTGCCCCGGAGACGTTGACACGCACAACGGCGAATGGACACCTACCCTTCCGGACCCGCTGCTCGGACATCGGCCCTTACCCCATCCGCATACGTCCTGAAGTTGTCGCGAAACAGCCTGGCCAGCTTCCTCGCCGTCTGGTCGTACTGGATCGGATCACTCCAGGTCTGTCTGGGGATCAGGACATCGTTGGGTACGTTCGAGCATTCGGTCACGACGGCAAGTCCGAAGAACGGTTCGCGCGATGTCGGGGCATCGGTCAGACTTCCAGCGTGAATGGCGTCAAGAATCGTCCGGGTGTGCGGGAGCTGCATTCGCTGTCCCACGCCGTACGGGCCGCCACTCCAGCCCGTGTTGACCAGCCAGATCCTGGTGTCGTGCTCCCGGATCCTGCTGGCCAGGAGATCCGCGTACTTGCTGGGATGCCATACCAGGAACGGACCCCCGAAGCACGGTGAGAATGTCGCCTCGGGCTCCTGGACCCCCACCTCGGTTCCCGCTACCTTCGCGGTGTAGCCACTGACGAAATGGTATTCCGCCTGTTCCGGTGTCAGCCGGCTCACTGGTGGCAGGACGCCGAACGCATCACAGGTCAGGAAGATGATGTCGGATGGATGGTCCGCCACGCAAGGGATATGGGCGTTCGGGATGAAGTCGATGGGATAGGCTCCACGGGTGTTCTCGGTGATGCTGCTGTCGGCGAAATCGACATGGTGATCGGCTTCGTCATAGACGACATTCTCCAGCACTGCACCGAATCGAAGTGCATCGAATATCTGCGGCTCGGCCTCACGGGTCAGGTACATCGCCTTCGCGTAGCAGCCTCCCTCGATGTTGAAGATTCCCTTGGTGGTCCAGCAGTGTTCGTCGTCACCGATCAACTCGCGCTTGGGATCGGCCGAGAGCGTGGTCTTTCCCGTGCCCGAGAGACCGAACAGGATCGATGACCGGCCAGTCTTCGTGTCGACGGTGGCCGAGCAGTGCATCGAAAGCACGCCCTGCTTCGGCATCAGGTAGTTCATCAGCGTGAAGACGGCCTTCTTCATTTCGCCCGCATACTCGGTCCCCAGGATCACGACCTCCTTGCGTTCCAGGCTCAAGTCAACACTGGTCTTGGATGTCATGCCGGTGGTGTACCGGTTCGCGGGGAAGGCGCCAGCGTTGAAGATCACGCAATCGGGTTCGCCGAATGCGGCAAGTTCCGCGGCAGTCGGCCGGATCAGCATGTTCTGCATGAAGAGTGCGTGGTAAGGTCGGGCGCAGATCACGCGTACCTTGATGCGGTAGTCCGGATCCCATCCGGCAAACGCATCGACACAGTAAAGGTCATGTCGCGTGTTGAGGTAGTCGATCGCTCGTTCGCGATTGACGCAGAAGGATGATTCGTCGAGTTCGATGTTCACCGGCCCCCACCAGACATAGGATTCGGAGTCGGGATGCCGGACGACGCGTTTGTCCTTCGGCGAACGGCCCGTCTTGTCGCCGGAATAGGCAATCAACGCGCCGATATCCGATAGAGTCGCCTCTTTGGCGTGGCGGAACGCGCCTTGGTACAGGGCGGCGACGGACTCGTTCCTGTGCACCGTCTCGACATCGATTTCGTATTGTTTCAGGTCGAACATAATCAGTCGGAGCAACTCCTCGAGAGGCGCCGCTCACATTGGGATCACCGCCGTCGAGAGGGACGACTCATGACCGATTGTACTGGCCGTCGCTCGGATGCCGGCCACTGCCTGAAGCTCCGCCTTTCTGCTGGCGGGCCAGCTGGTACGGTTCCGAGAGAGGACGATGTCCACCGGAGAGCACGTCCACGGCAACATGCAGGCTCAGCGAACGCTGGCCCCGCAGGTTCCCGCATCTTGCGTTGGAACTGGAACACCCGACTGCCCATTCGGCCCCACGACCGGCTCTGTCCTGCCCGCATGTCCGTTCCCAGCGCCTGCCCTGCCACAGGTGCGGCACCCATGACCGCAGCGCCTCGGGGGTAGCAGCGATTCCTTCATCGGAGTGCAACCGCAGACCGACGGACCCCGGCATGCTGTCCGTCCTGTTCCCGGCGAGGACCTTCTTGGTCGGAGGGTCGGCCTGCAACATCTGCGAGCCGGTTCGAATCACCGGTTGTCTTCGACCATCCAGCAAGAAGAGCACATTGAAGCGGGCGAAGGAGCGTAGATGCACTTCTTGCCACTCCAGTCGTAGCCGTTTTCCCACTTGCGAATCTACTCTTGGCCAAGTCCTTCGAGTCCGTCGGCCGGCTTGCCGGTGAAGGTGCCCCAGCCGTTCCGGGAAGGGGCTCGGTCCCGGGAGGATCTCGATACCGATTCCAGAACGACCCTTGTGCCACTGAGTCTGACGTTGCCTGCGCCCGGTGGTTCCCGCCATACTCGTAGGCGTGAACCCGTCCACAGTCAGCCGCCGCAATTTTCTCGGAGCCCTGGGAGCCGCTGCCGTCACGGACTGTGGCACCCGCAGCGACGATGCGCAAGCAATCGGCCCGCGCCCGAATATCGTCATCATCATGGCGGACGACATGGGATTCTCGGATCTCGGTTGCTATGGCGGCGAAGTATCGACCCCCAACCTCGACGCGCTCGCCTCCCACGGCCTTCGATTCCGCCAGTTCTACAACGCTGCTCGCTGTTGCCCGACCCGCGCATCCCTGCTGACCGGTCTCTATCCCCATCAGGCCGGCGTCGGGCATATGGTCAACGACCGTGGCAACCCCGCCTACCAAGGCTACCTGAACGACAAGTGCGTCACGATCGCCGAGGTGCTCAGGGGTGCAGGCTACACCACGCTGATGGCAGGGAAGTGGCACGTTGGTGAAGAACGGCCGCACTGGCCGACGGACCGCGGTTTCGAAGAGTACTTCGGACTCATCAGTGGGGGGTCGAATTACTTCAAGCTCGACGACGCGCGGCAGATGGCATCAGGAAGCGAACCCTATGTTCCGCCCGACGACGGCTCGTTCTACATGACGGACGCGTTTACCGACAATGCGGTGGAGTTTCTTCAGCAACATGGCGGCGGTGAGGATCCCTTCTTCCTGTATCTGGCCTACACGGCTCCGCACTGGCCGCTGCATGCCAAGCCCGAGGACATCGAGAACTACGCTGGCAAGTACGCCATGGGCTGGGACGAACTGCGAAGGCAACGATTCGCCCGCCAGTCCGATGTGGGCATCCGCGCTGACAGCTGGGTCCTCAGCGACCGCGATCCCGATGTGCCTGCGTGGGAGGATGCCGACGACAAGGCTTTGTGGGAACGACGGATGGAAGTCTACGCTGCGATGATCGACTGCCTGGACCAGGGTGTCGGCAGGGTCATGGATACGCTCCGCGACCTTGGCCAGGTCGAGAATACGCTGGTCCTTTTCCTGACGGACAACGGTGGATGCCACGAGAGTGCGAATATCGAGCAGGGAACCGCCCGGAACACCTGGGCGGATCCGAACGCGATGCCGGGGGGGCCGGGTTCCTTTGACGGTTATGACCGACCATGGGCCAATGCCAGCAACACGCCGTTCCGCATGTTCAAGAGCTGGGTTCACGAGGGCGGAATTTCCTCGCCGTTGATCTGCCACTGGCCTGACGGGATCAAGGTACCCGCCGGCTCCGTCACGGACTCGCCCGGGCACGTGATCGACCTGATGGCTACCTGTCTTGACCTGGCTGGCGTGACATACCCGGCTGTCCATGACGGACAGCCGATCGTGCCCATGGAAGGCAAGAGCCTCCGCCCGGTCTTCGAGACTGGGGAACGAGACGGTCACGACGGGATTTTCTGGGAGCATCAGGGGAATCGGGCGGTGCGGATGGGACGCTGGAAACTCGTTGCGAAACGCGTCTCGGCATCGGCTGGGGTCGGCCCATGGGAACTGTACGATCTCGAGTCGGATCGCAGCGAACTCAACGACCTCGCCGGAGAAATGCCGGAACGGGTGGCGGATCTGGAGCGAGCCTGGTTGGCATGGGGCGCGCGTGTCGGATGGGTGCCGTTCGAGGACTTGCCGTCCTGAGCGGTGGCCGTCGGTTCGTCAGAGCGACGCCTTGATCTTTCTCACGATTGCCGCCTCGGGCCGCTTCTTGTAGGCCGGATCCAGGGGATAGCAACCGGACACCAAGCCGTTTCGCGGTCCGGTCGTGCAGTCGCTGAAGGTGCGGCAAATCCGCTTCGAATCAAGTTGTCCCTTGCTGAGAGCGTCGGACGGAAGGGTCGGGTAGGCGAGAACCATGCGGCCCAGGCCGACGGCGTCCGCACGGCCGCTACGCACCACCCACTGGGCGACATGCGGCAGGAACTCCTGCAGGTAGCTGTATCCCGTACCGATCACGACCATCTCCGGGAACCGAGCCTTCAGGTCCGCGGTTGCCTGGATTTGCCGGCAGCATCCAGCCAGCGGGTCCTCGGGTGGCTGATAGCCGTCCGAAGGCGGAAACAGCGCTGGCCGCTGGATGTGGGGGTTGTAGTAGGGACTGCCGGCCGTCACGTTCAGCAGGCGGATGCCCAGTTCACTGAGAAGTTCGACCAACTTGCAGGTATCCGTCAGGTCGTATTCGACCGGATGGTCTGCCCGTCCGCCGAAGCCATGCCGGTAGGGCAGGGAACTGGAGAAGTCCTCGGGGATCCCCGGACCGAGACGAGTGCCGGAAGACTGCTCCGGATCCGGGCAGAACGGAACGAAATCGAACGCGCTCAGCCTCACCCCGATATCAATTCTGGAAGTGGTGGCCCGGATTCCGTGGACTACCTCTCGAAGGAACCTCGTCCGGTTCTCGAAGGACCCGCCGAAGCGACCGGTTCGCGTCACGGCGCTCAGGAATTCGTGACCGAGATAGCCATGACAGTGCTTGACGTCGACGAAATCCACGCCGCAGCGCTCCGCGATTCCCGCCGCTTCCACGAAGCGGTCAATGATCCTGCTGACGTCATCGTCGGTCAGAACCGGGTGGTCGTCCGGGATGCCGAACTTGCGGTCCAGGAAGGGATGGCGGTACAGGATCTGCGGTTGGAGCCCGGATGTGTCCGGTCTCGAGAATCTCCCGGAGTGTGTCAACTGGAAGCCCGTGAGCAGGTCGCCGGTCGTGCCGAATTCGGTTCCGTGCGCTTCGAGCAACTCGCCGTGGAGCGTCTTCAGGGCGTCCTCGGTGGATGCGTTGATGATGAGCTGATGCGGGTTGGCGCGGCAGTCGGGAGTCACTGCCATCGCCTCGCACCCCCAGATGAGCTTGGCGCCGCTCACGGCGAAGTTCCGCCAGCGTTGGCGTACCAGTTCGCTCGGCCTGCCATCCGGCTTGCCATCCCAACCCTCCATCGGATGAATGACGAACCGGTTGGAGAGCGTTTTCCGCCCCGCATCCAAGGCCCGCGAGAGCGGAGACTGCGGCGCAGTCTCGATGCTGTCCTCGGCAGCCAGGGGCAGGCCCAGTTGCGCGCACCGTGCGCGAAACTCGTCAACTGTACGCATGCGTGCAATGCGAGGGTAGGCCATGGGGGAGGTGGGGGCCGGAAGACCATCCAGTATAGGTCGGGCTGGACCTGCCCGGGATACCGGGCCTCGGGTTCAGGGTGTTGCAGCCCGCAGTATCGATGGCCAGAGGACAACGGCTAGATCGGTCCCTGACCGATCTGGATGTCCGATGACCCGCTCATCGTCCTCATGCCCGGTGACTCCTTGCTCTGGGCATCGGCACTCGGTTCGCTCGCCCTGCCGAACACAAGCTCCGTCGGCCGCTCTGGTAGGCTATGCTGATGGGACAGGAACGTGACGTGATGGACGGCAAGGACGGCAACTACAAGGCTGAGTATCTGGGCAGCGGAACGTTCCGCATCTCGAAGCCCAAACGCAAGAAGTCGAAGTTGAAGGAGATCCGGGCCAAGCGCCTCAGGCGCCGCGCGCGGCGCAACTGATGTCCTTCCGCAAGACGCCGGGATCCCGTGCGGTTCGGCCCTGTGTGCATCGCTGAGCCCCGATCGTTGATGGGTGGGCTTCGGATCTGGAATCAGTTCTGTCGCGAGCATCGCCGCTCGTCGCGGTAGGGAGTTTGCCGGAACGGCATCTTCGACCGTTCCATGTCATGGATGCAGGGTGATTGTGACAATCTGTCATAATCTGACCTTTGCTGGGTCGCAACCCGCAGGGCGGCTATAGTCGGCTTGGTGGCGTGCGACGATTTCGAATTCGAGGGAGGGTGAAGCCTTGGCTAGTCGATCCAACACGAGATTCCAGAAGCGCCTCAAGGAACTGGCGCGCGCTAACAAGCGTCGCGACAAGGAAGAGAAGAAGCAGCAGCGGAAGTCCGAGCGCGTAGCGACAGGGGAAGGTCCTCCGATCGAGGCGATCGATCCCGTTGACTTGGGCCTTCCTCCCGTTGAGGAAGAGGAGACTGCTGACTGAAGGGCTGTGGAGGGCTATTCCACAGGCAACCATCCGCGGGTCCGCCGACGCGCTCCTGATGCATGGCCTTGAGCGAGGCTGGCACCGCAACGGTCAACCTCAGCCCGGGTCCTCAGCCACTGGGGAGTATCGTCTGCATGTCTGGTGCGGGTGTCTTGGGGACGTTTACTTCCGCTTCGACCAGCGCCAACCGCTCATTCAGATTGGCGAGCGTTTGGCCAACCGGGTCCGGTAGTTCACCATGCTCCAGCATCTCCCATTCGTCGTGACTGACGGCCACACCCTTGACCGCAACGATCCGGCCCGGTATTCCGACCACCGTGGCGTGTGCGGGAACCGGTTTGACCACTACCGACCCTGCGCCGACCTTGACCCACTCTCCCAGTTCGATGTTGCCAAGCACTTTCGCTCCCGAGCCTACGACCACATGGTTGCCGAGTTGCGGATGACGGCGCCCGCTGCCGTGGCCGGTGCCGCCGAGCGTGACCCCCTGGTACAGCAGCACGTCATCGCCAATCACGGTTGTCTCGCCGATCACTACGCCCATGCCGTGGTCGATGAAGAACCGCTTTCCGATCGTCGCGCCGGGGTGGATTTCGATCCCTGTCAGCGCGCGAGAGACTTGAGACATCAGTCGGGCAAGCACGTGTCGGCGTGCCCTGTAGAGACGGTGGGCGACCCGATGCACGAAAATCGCATGCACTCCCGGGTAGCACAGCAGCACCTCCAAGGCGCTCTTGGCGGCAGGATCGTGCTTGAAGACGGTTCGAATCTGTTCTCGGACTGCGCGAAACATCACGACCTCCAAGGCTGGTCATGCGGCCGCAACTGCGACCGGAGGGGGGCAACGGCCGACTCTACGCCGGCTTGGTACAGCAGCAGGGACTGAACCCGAAGATCGTCATGACAAGCGGTGAGTGCCGCTTACTAGTCGAATCGTACCGAATGCCGGTCAGCAAGTCAATGCAAGGCGACCGGCAGCTATGTATCGCAGGCGTCAAGGCGAACCCGTTGGGCGGTCCCGGGAGAGGAAGCCTTGCGGACCGGGAAGTAGATCTGGGTCTGCCATTTCGACTTGTCTGGTTCCGCAGACGGTTCCGTTACGTACACTTCCCAAGGTGTGCCAGCCGCCTGGAAGCCTTCCGACGCCATCCATTCGGTCAACGCCGTCCAGGTTTCCTTGAGGTTCTCGTAGGGACCGGTGTGGGTGACCGTCGCAGCGGTGCAGGCAGGAAGTTCGCCGGCACGGACGCGGCCGGTCCCCTCGACCGGAGATAGCAGCGGAATGGCACACTCGAAGTCCACGCCGTCCGACTGCATGGCGTGGTAGATCGAGAGAGGTGGTCCGGCCGGCGCTGCTCCGACCGCCTGGACGTGTTCGAACAGTTCCCTGAACAGGGAGTCCATGGCCTGACCGATCTCGGCGAGCCTAGCTCTTGCCCGGATGCCCACGATTGACTGAGCCTCCGGTTCTGTGATCGAGAACGTCAGATCCATCGCTTGTCCTTCTCTTCACTATCCTACTTGCTGTCCGCTGCCGCATTCAAGCAGGCTACGGATGTTGGGTTGCCTGCATGCCTGCCGAAATCGCCCGCCCCGCAACCCTGGCGAGCAGCTTGACGTTGTAGATCGATGACGCGTAATGCCCGCATTCGTGGGTGCAGTAACACCCGTCAGCCGCATCTCGCGCGACCGTCCGCGCACGCTCTGCGAACCACAGTGATCGGAAGTCATACCCCACATCGCGCAGGTTGCCCAGCGACGAGTTCTTCGTCTCGCACTCGGTGACCGTTCCGTTACTGTAGATCACGCAGGCCAGTCTGCCGGCAACGCACGGGAACTGGGCTTGGCGCTGCACCGCCGTACGCTCCACCGTCGCGCGAACCTGTTCGTCAAGGCTGTGATTGAGGTTTCCGAACGTGCTCCGGCGGATTCGCCCGGAGCGGCGGTCCTCTCTGACCCGGTCCGCCAACTTCCGGTAGATCGCCGGATCCACCTCGGTCTGGGCGGGGTCGAGTGGGTTGCCTCGGCAGTAGTTGTACGATGTGCCGTCCGGGTCGAAGCGCCGTTGCAGTTCTTCGTGGATCTGCAGGATCGATTCCTGGTTGTCCCGCATGACTGTCGTCAGGGTATGGAGTAGCAGGTTCGGGTACTTCTCGCGGATCGGCCCGACGGCTTCCACCGTTCGGATGAGCCGTCGATAGGCTCCCTGCCGGCCGCGGATGCGGTCGTGCGCTTCCTCGTCGACGTGATCGACGCTGAGGTTCAGGTGGAATCGGACGCCCGGCGCCGCGCTCAGCACCGATTCGAGAGTCGAGACGGTGCGGGCCGTATGCTGCCCGTTGGTCGGCACAAACACGTTGGCGACGCGGTTGCGTGTGTGTGCGGCCAGAATGATCTCCGCGAGGTCCGGGCGGAGAAAGGGCTCACCGCCCCCGATGAACAGGTTGAAGATCTCGCCCATCGAAGCCAAGGTCCGATCGAACTCCGAGAAGGAAAAATCGAGATTCGGCGTCGGGTTGAGTTCGTCCCAGTAGTAGCAGTGTATGCACTGCTCGTCACAACGGGTCGTCACGTAGAGCGTCACGAACGGTGGCGTGACCCGACGCCCCAGCGCAGTGGCGGCCTTCACGCCCAGCAGGTGCGGTACGAAACTCCTCTGCCGTTCCGGGTGAACCACTGTCTCCTGCCATGCCGGATATGGGTCGGGCCGTACGGCTCAATTCAGCGGGCGGATGCGGATGTTCCGCCAGGCAACTTCGAAGGGGCCGGTTCCGGCCCGGATGCCGTGTACCTGGAGTCCAACGAAGCCGCCGGCGTGCGTCTTGTAGATTTCCTCGTCGGTCAGATCCTCGATCGCCTTTCCGTTCACCCACGTCTGGATCCGGGGTCCCTTTGCAACGATCCGGTAACTGTTCCATTCGCCGTCCTTCATGGTGGTGTGCGGTTTGAGCCTGTCTTCGGGGGTAAGCCATCCCCGACCGGTCGCCTCTCCGTAGACATAGCCCGATTCGGCTCCCTCGTTGCCGCTGGCCTCGATTTCCACCTGCGGCCCGTACACGCGTCCGATCGCGTTGTTGCGCCCGGTGCCGGTCGACTCGGTCTTCTGGCTGGAACGGATCATCACGCCGGAATTCAGTTCGTCGTCCACCTTGACCTCGAACTCGAGTTCGAAGTCCCCGAAATGGGTGGTCGTGCAGAGGAAGGAGTTCGGGCTGCCGGTCGAGGTCCGGCCTACAATCGCTCCGTCTTCCACGTGGTAGGTCGCATAGCCGTTCCGCTGGACCCATCCGGTGAGCGTCTTGCCATCAAACAGGTCCATCCACTCGCCAGCGAGAACTGGTATCGGGGTGGATATCAAAGCCAACAGGGTCAGAACGTAGCCTGTGAATCTGGTTGTCATGGTTCGGGATCTCCTCCAGAAAATAGAGTTCTCCGCATAGATTCCCGCGAAGACCGCAGGTATGCGAAGATCCAGTGTAACGGAATCGGCACCTCGTCTCGTCCGATCTCGATAGGTAGCGCTTTGTTCACTGCAGGGAGACTGAAGCCTCAGTGCTCTCAGCAGTGATGTCTGTCTTAGGGAGAACTTTCGGAATGTCCAGTCATGTCACCTCACACCCCAGGAGCCGCGCAGGGGACGCAGGGGAGAGTTCCGTCTCGCCGGTAGCGGTGGTGCTCTTGATCGGTATCGCCCTGCTGGCCGGGGCGAACGTGTACACCCTGTTGCAGGTCCGTTCGTTGAGCGACGATGTCAACGCGCGATTCGACGAGCACAACGAGCGACTGGCGCTTCTGGATGGCAACGTTGCCCGGACAAGTTCCGCGCTCGACAGCGAGATCGGAGCGGTCAAGCAGATGGTCGAGTCCACCGAGGAGCAGCTCGGTGCACGGACCAGGGCCGTCGAGCAGAGAGTGATCGGCGAGGCCCAGTCGCTCCAGGAGAAGATCGAGGATGCCCGTCAGACGAGCGAAGCGAAGATCAGCGAGGTCGGCGGTCAACTCGCCGAGGTTCGCGAGACGAGCGAAGCGAAGATCAGCGCAGTAGGCGGTCGCGTGGAGACGGTGAACCAGGAGCTCGAGGCCACGAAAGCCGAGCTCGAGAAGACCATCGCAGAACTGACCAGTGTGAAGGGCGACCTGGGCGTTCAGAGTGGGCTGATCGCGACCAACGGTGAGGAACTGGCGGCCCTCAAGCGGCTCGGCGAGCGCAACTACTATGAGTTCAACCTGGGCAAGACCAGCAAACCCCAGCGCGTGGGGCCCGTGAGCGTCAAGCTCACCGGCACGGACCGCAAGCGAAACCGCTATTCCATCGAACTGTGGGCGGATGACAAGAAGATCGTGAAGCGGCGCAAGACCCTTCTGGAGCCGGTGCAGTTCTATGTCGAAGGGGCGAGGGTGCCCTATGAGTTCCTCGTGAACAAGATCGACAACGGAGTGATTGCCGGATATTTGGCAACGCCCAAGGATGGCCGTCGCGGATCCTAGTTCGTGTCTGCTAACCTCTGTCAAGACGCTGTGGCCAGGTCTTGGTCCCTCTAACTGGCCGACCCATGCCCCCTGCCTTCAGGGTCGCCAGACTGACATCCGCTGGCACCGACAGAATCCGACGGACCCGCAGACAGCCGCGGATCTGCGGCCCTCGGCAATCCGCGTCTTATGCACTGGATGGATATGGGAGCCGGCTCTCCTGATTTGCGGCTGCTGTCGCCGCCAGTACACCCCGCCAACTACAAGCAGCTATCAGCCGATGCCACGAACCGACTCGCTCGTCCGAGGTGGTCTGCTGCAGAAAGCCCTGTCGGCCGCCTGACCCTGCCGATACTCCAGATCCACCCACTGTGCCCGTTCTTTCTGGCGACGCACCCGTGGTCATCAAGCGGGGCTGCCCGCCCGCATTGAGTCACGCCCTTGAGCGGATGACGATCAATCCATCGCGCGCGACTTGGCATCAAACCGCTTACCCTGCTTCGGGTTCTTCGGGTATGGCGGTAATGCTAAGGGCGCCGCTTGCCACCATCCTCGGGAAGCGGTTTCTCGTCATCATCTACGCGTTCGGTCCAAAGTAACCCGGGATGCGGAACGCGATAATATCCGTCAGCCTCCCTCTTTGGATGATTGGACTTCGATATTTTCCTCATTTGTTCGAACCTTCCCTTGGCACCGCGCAGATATGACTCGACGATTTCTGTGCATATCCACTTGCGATCAAGGCGCTCAGCGACCTCACCTGTGACGCAACTGCCAGCGAATGGATCCAGAATCACATCTCCTGGATCGGTGGCCATCCTGATGAAATACTCCGGTAATGCTGCTGGAAAACGTGCAGGATGTGCCTTGATTCCGATGGACTTGCAATAGCGCAAGTAGCTACTGTTGCTCTCAGTATTTGGGATGGCGATTAGATTCGGAGGGATCGCGGCGCCATTGTCAATGGAGAACTTCTTACTGATATCATGCCCGGATGGACGCATCATTGGCTTGTATCCATTGCTCAAGAGAGCTTTCATGCTATCGCTGTAGGGTTGCAGGACTCGGCGATTGCTCGCGCGCGGCCAAGGTGTCTTGGATAACCACCAGACGGTATTGATTCCATCCTTAACCCGAATTCTCCTCACATTGACCCATTCCGCTGGTGTAGGGAGCTTAGACGGATTCCACCAATAGAATTCCTGAGCCAGATGAAAGCCGTATTCCTCACATAACATGATCAGTAGTTTGAAGTGATAGAGGCTGCGTACCGGTACACCTGGCTTCCATGCGCCACCCAGGTCGATCACAAGGCTACCGTCCTCCTTCAGGATACGCCAAAACTGCTTCGCGAAATCGCGAAACCACTTGAGATAGTCGTCCTCCTGTTTGTTTCCGTAGTCCTTCTTGCGGGTCAATGCGAACGGCGGACTCGTCATGATCAAGGTAACAGAAGCTGGTCTTCGCGTCTTCATGACATCTAGGCTATCTCCGTGGTAGATTCTACCAAGAGATGTTCGATAATAGACGCTGGGAGGCTTGCTAGTTGTCATCGTCAGGTTGCCTTCACTAGAGATCGAGTTTCTTCAGGTTTATAGCGTGGAGTGCTTCGCGTTCGAATGCCCGCAGTATTTCCGCTGGATGTTCGCTTATTGTAGCTACATCTTCGCCGTCCAGCATGACAATGGCGAGGTTCGAGTTGGCCATGATCCTGTTGGCGTATCGTCGGGCCTCGGTGCCGACTTCTCCAGTCGTGACAATGACAATCACATTGCTCTGCAGGAAATGGGTAAGGCCCACCTCTTTCGCGACATCTTCCAGCGATACATGCGCCGTGTTCTTGCACTGGATTTGCCAGCGAGAAAATACCAAGCGGGTGTTCTCGAAAATCAAATCGACTTCCGCGCCGCCTGTCTGGTTCGCTCGTAATCGGGTCGCAACATACGTCATATCAAGGAGACGCATGATCTTGAACGCAAGTGCTTCAAGCGCAAGTCCGGCTCGATAACGATTCTTGCCCCTCATCTCTCTCAGTATCTCGGAGAGCGGAGTTCGCAATAGTGCCACGAGCTTCGGGTCGGTCTGTTTTCGAAGCTGTTCAAGAAGCGGTTCAACCACATCGGCGATCAGTTTTTTGGTGGACAATACCTGAAAGGGCTTGGCTCCTCGTCCTGTCGTGGTCTTTTGGGTGGTGATGTATCCTGCCGCTTCCAAATCGCTGAGAACCAGCCTCGGCAGACTTTTTTCCGGAAACTGCACGCCGTAGGTCGCCGTGGCGAGTTTCGCTACCGCATTCGCGGGCTGCGGCTTATCTGTGCCCATGTTCGCTAGAGTCCTCGAGAAGGCCCTCTGCTGGACAGTAAGATTGCCCAATACTGCGAACTCGTCTGGGTCGATGCCAAGGAGCTCTTCAATTCGGCGCTCATTGAGTTGCCACCGATTGCCGATGAAGACTCCAGCCCTCGCAAGCCACAGGCGCATTATGCTCGGATGCTTGCCGCCCGACGGATAGTGGATATCGCGATCTGCAAGGCCCTTCCGGAGAGTGGTCAGATTTACCTGCTCGCCAGCTACAACCATGTCGCGAACACACTGGACGAGAGTCATTCCGTGAAGGTTGAGGAGGATATGCTTGGCCAATCGATCATACAATGCACTGTCGTCATTGCGCAAGTCCTTGAGTTCTTGACCAAAGGTCGTCAGCGTAGCATGCCGGTCTATAATCCCGTAAGCGATCATTCCCAGTTTCGTATTGTTGGCGAGTTTGGCACGGTTGTATTCGCTGGTCTTGTGCCCCTCGAACCACGTTTCCCGCACAGCCGCCTCGAAGGCGTGCCAATCGCCACCATGCTGGTCCGCAAATTCCAGTACCTTCGGAAGTTCGATCTGCGAGGGAGAAAACTCGCTGCCGAATGGAAGGTCACTCTGTCTGCTGACCCGCCCCGGCGCTTTCCCACAGAGATCCATCCTATGCACCAAAGCGAATGGCCAATTGGCGGTGAGCATCGAGATAGGCGGTGGAGCCTTGCTGGATGGTCCACCAAGTGAACATGTCGTCGTCGCCGGCGGTTGCGGTAACGCGATCGCAATCCGACTTTCTGGAGCCGAAACGTGGCCGAACGGTCTGTTTGTTCTCCCTTGAGCGCTCCATGGGCATCGGACCGTTGTTCGTTGCTTTGGTGTATTCTACAGCAAATGGACAGTCGGCGAAAGCGCGACTTCGCGGGGGACCACGCCAGCATCCTGCCGACCGCAGGTATCAGTCGATTACGGAGACGGCCGTAAGGGATCACAGCAGTGGGTATGCGGGGGCAGCCTGCCTGCCCCCTGAACACGAGCAGGCTCAATACCGGCGAAAGCGGCCGAATCGCCACTATCCAAGATTCGAAAATTATCACTATACAACATAGAATCAATCACTTGGTCCGTTTTCAGGTCAGCGCCGGTTCGCGGGAGGCGTTCAGTCAAACGGCAGGATCGACACGGACAGCTTGCGCTTGGTGTCGGCCGGGTTGCGCGCGGTCGCTTCGATCCGGTTCCCCAGCGTTGCGACACCGGTGACCGTGAGCGCGTAGGGACTCCGGACTGCCTCGAGCACCTTCTTCGCCAACTGGCGCGGGTCGAGCTTCAGCCTGCGGGCGGCGAAGCTGGCGCCTCCTGCCCGCAATGCCATGCGCCGAAGTCGGTTGCGGGCATCATTGCGCATGAATACGGAGTGGACCGCCACGCGTTTGGCCCTCGCCAGTTCCAGGACTTCCGCGTCGGAGGTCCGGCCGTTGGCGACGATGCCGGCCGAGACGAGGACGACCGCCTTGCGGTTCCCGCTGGCCGCGAACCCGCCGTCGATGGCAGCGAAGAGGGCGTCGGTCGCCCGCGGCAGGTTCCCGTACTCGCGCCGGTCGAGGGCTTCGCGCAGGAACCGTTTCTCCGAGGTGAAGTCCTGCAGCAGATCCGCGCTGTCGTGGAATGCCACGATGGCCATCGACTCGTCCTCTCGCAGTTCTTCGATCAACGCTTCCGCCACCGGGCGGACTGCATTGCCCACCATGCTGGAGTCCACCACGGCCAGGATGTCCACTGGGTCGCGTGGCGCGGATACCGAGATCACCGTCAGGGGAAACTCGCCGTCCTTCACGGAGAACGCCGCCGCGCCCAGACTAGTGACGGACTCGCCCGTCCTCTCGTCGAAAACGGTTGCCAGCAGTGTCGAATTCTGGGCTACTGCCGGTCCGGAGACCGCCAGAACGGCCGCAGCCGACGCGAGCCGTGCAATGGTGGGGAGCCGCATGGGCGCATGGTACCAGTCCCCGACTGCCACGATTCGTGCCTGTGACGTTCTCGGCTGCTCGTGGCACACTCAACAGTAATGCGGTATGCCCCCACCTGCATGCTGCTCGCTCTCGCAGGGTGCGGCTCGCCATCTGGCTCGGATGCGGATGATCCGCAGCCCGTGGTTTCCACGCTGTTCCATGAGGCTGCGGCCGCATTCGGACTGGATTTCCACCATTTCCCTGATGCGAGTGACAAATTCCGACTTCCGGAGATCATGGGGTCCGGTGTCGCTCTCCTCGACTACGACCAGGACGGGGATCTCGACGTGTATCTTCTGCAGGGGGCGTCGCTGGAACCGGGCGTCGATCCGAATGCGGGCAAGTCTCCACCCCGGCATGCGTTGGGAAGCCGCCTGTTCGAGAACCGGATCGTACCGGATGGAGCCCTGTCGTTCGCGGATCGGACGCAAAGGGTCGGCCTCACGTTCGATGGCTACGCGATGGGAGCGGCAGTTGGCGACTACGATGCGGACGGGGATCCGGACCTCTATGTGACCGCGCTCGGAGAGAATGCTCTCTTCCGCAACAACGGAAACGGCACGTTCGCGCGGGTCGATGGACCGCAGGATCGGCGCTGGAGCACATCGGCATCGTTCGTCGACTATGACCAGGATGGCGATCTCGACCTGTTCCTCGCGAACTACATCGACTTCACGGTGCGCAACAACAAACCCTGCTTCTCTCCGGTCGGGGCCCGGGACTACTGCAGTCCAACCGTCTACAACCCCGTGCCCGACCGACTGTTCCGCAACGACGGCGGCCGTTTCACGGACGTCTCGGCGGAAGCCGGTCTCGGAACCGCATTCGGAAACGGTCTGGGCGTAGCCAGCGTCGATCTCAACAGTGACGGAAGGCCCGACATATACGTCGCCAACGACGGCACGGAGAACCAGTTGTGGATCAATCAAGGGGCCGGCCGGTTCGAGAACGTCGCAATGCTGTCAGGGGCTGCCGTGAACGCTGACGGCAGGGCGGAAGCGGGGATGGGGGTGGTCGCGGCCGATTTCGACAATGACGGCGACGATGACCTGTTTCTGACGCACAACACCCTTGAGACCAACACCCTCTACCTGAACAACGGGCGCGGTCTGTTCCTCGACGCCACCAATCGTCTCGGTCTCGGCAGTCACAGCATGCCGTTCACGGGCTTCGGTCTGTCGTGGGCTGACTTCGATCACGACGGATGGCTGGACCTGTTCATCGCCAACGGCGCGGTTACGGTGATGGAGGCCCAGCGAGGCGATACCTATCCTTTCGTACAGGACGATCAGTTCTTTCGAGGCACGGAGAACGGATTCGAGCTGTTGCGAGGAGCGAATGTCTGGGGCGAACTGATGCCGTTGGTCGGACGCGGCATGGCCGCTGGCGACATCGACGGCGATGGGGATGTGGATCTGGTCGTATCCAACAACAACGGGCCGGCACGGTTGTATCTCAATCAGACGGATGATGATCGGTGGCTGCGTGTCCGACTGCATGGTGCCGGGCGGAATCCGTACGCGATCGGTGCGCGAGTCGGGCTGCACTTCGCTGACGGTGCGACACACTGGCGCCGAATCCGGCGTGACGGCAGCTATCTGAGCGCGAACGAGCCGGTGGCCCACTTCGGCTTGGGGCACGCGCAGCCGATCACGTCGGTCACGGTGCGCTGGCCTGACGGACACGATGAGAGTTTTCCTGCACCCGGGGCCGGCCAGACGGTCGCATTGCGGCAGGGAAGCGGACGCGCCATACCGCAGTAGACCATCCGGTCCAGATGCCGCCGAACGCTCCTAGCATTCAGTGATGGTCACGGCTGTTGAGCACTGCGGCGTTTCGGTGTCCCGTCCAAGGGTTCAGGTGGCGCCAGTCCATTTTGCGGGACCGCACCACCGGCTGCGCTTCGTTCAGGCTCATCTCTCGCAGGAAGAGATTCTGACTTGAAGTCTGGCTGAACGGCGTGATAAGCTTGTCCGCCAGTTGCTGCAGCCGCTCGCTCGGTGCGTTGGTTCGAGTTCTGCGGCTGCAGTTGTCCTGAGTTGAGGAGGATTGATCATGTTTCCATCGTGCTCGCTGACGAGCGACCGTCGGTCGAAGTGTCGGCAGCCGCTCGCATTCGTTGTTCTTGCTGCCCTGCTGGCCTTGAGCCACCCACCGGAGGTGGCCGCGCAGAACACGGCGACGATTTCCGGAATCGTCACGGATGCCACCGGGGCGGTGATTCCAGGTGCCGAGGTGACGATCACCCGCGAGGAGACCGGCACCGTGACTTCGATCTCGACGAACGAGGTGGGTGTCTACACCGCTGCGGCGCTGGAGGTCGGTCTGTATACCGTCGATGTCCAGTCGGCCGGCTTCAAGTCCTTTCGCAGTACTGGGGTTGTGCTCAATGTCAGGGACCGGACGGTCATTGATGTCGCACTTGAGCTGGGTGAGGTCACCGAGACCATTGAAGTCACCGACACGGCCGTGCAACTGCAGACGGAGAGTGCCACGGTGGAAGAGGTCGTCTCCGGACGTCAGGTCGAGAACATCGCCATGAACGGCCGCAACTTCATGCAACTGGCAGCACTTGTTCCCGGTGCCTCTTCCACGAACAACTTCGGCTTCAACACGCCGACGGGCGTTGGCTCCGGAGGTGCGGCGAACATCTCGTTCAACGGCATGCGCCGGAACCACAACGTCTGGCGCGTCGATGGGCAGGAGAACTACGACCGCGGTTGCGGCGGTTGCGTCGAAGTGCTGCCCTCCATTGACGCCATCCAGGAATTCAAGGTCTCGACCGCGAATGCGGAGTCGGACGCCGGGTTCGGAGCGGGCGGACAGATCAACATCGCCATCAAGTCCGGCACGCAGGAGTTTCATGGCACCTTCTACGAATTCATCCGGAACGACGCCTTCGATGCGAACAACTTCTTCGCGAACCTGAACGGCCGCGACAGGCCGAAACTGCGGTACAACAACTACGGCTACAACATCGGCGGCCCGATTTCGTTCGGGGGCTACAACCGTGACAAGACCAGGACCTTCTTCTTCTGGAACCACGAATGGCGGTCGATTCGCCAGGACACGTTGTTCAACCGGAACGCCGCCTCGGCAGCGATGCGGCAGGGAGACTTCAGCGCAGAAGGCGTGATCAATGATCCTGATACCGGAATGCCCTTCGAGAATTCCCGGATTCCTGCCGCCCGGATCGACCCGAATGCAGTGATCCTGGCAGATCCGGGTTTCGTGCTGCCGCTCCCGAATACGGAAGAAGGTGTCTACATCGACGTCGGAGGGTCGCCTCTGGATGTCCATCAGGAGATTCTGCGTGTCGACCACAACGTCAACGACAAGAATCGGATCATGTTCCGCTTCATCATGGACACCAATAGCCAGACCTTCCCGACCACGCAGTGGTCGAACCAGAGTTACCCGACGATCGGCACGCAGTTCTCGAACCCGCCCAAGAAATACATGGTGCAGTGGACATCGACTCTCTCGCCGAATGTCGTCAACGAGACCATGGTGGGATTCTCCCGTCAGCCCCTGGCCCTGGACCCGACCGGCAACTTCGCACGGCCCGGCTCCCTGAACGTTCCCGAGTTGTACTCGGACAACCGTGCGGACCGGATCCCGAACCTGTTGTTCCAGGGCGCGCTCAACGTGAACATCAACACCGGATCCTGGCCATGGACCAACGTTCTTGACACGTGGCAGTTCCGCAACAACACCCTCCTGTCACGAGGCAACCACACGATCCGTTTCGGTGCGGAGTACATGCCGTTCCTGAAGCAGCAGGACCTGTTCGGACCGACACAGGGCCAGTTCACGTTCCAGCGTGGAGACGTTGGCCATGAGTTCGGGAGTTTCCTGCTCGGGCGGGCATTCAAGTACGAGGAACTCGAACTGCAGACATCCCCGGTCTACCTGACGCGGTCGGGAGGCATCTGGCTGAACGACACATGGCGGATCAATCCGAGAGTGACCCTGAACCTTGCGGTCCGGTATGACATGTTGCCGCATTCCTACGAGGAGAACGACCAGATCGCCGCCTTCTTTCCGGCTCTCTTCGACATGAATCGGATGGCGACGGTACTCGACAATGGGCAACTCGACCCCACGACGGGGGACCTGATGAACGGGATCGGAGTGGCCGGAGTGAACGGCATCCCGCGCGGGCTGACGACCAACCATTGGGCCCTCATCACCCCCAAGGCGGGTCTCGCCGTGCGCCTCTTCGGCGACGACACCGTTCTGCGTGTGGGCTATGGCATATTCCACGAGCGGATTCAGGGCAACGACATCTACAACATCGGCCCCAATCCGCCGTTCTCGTTCACGGCATCGATCTTCAACACGAGCCTCAGCAATCCGGGTGGCGGAGCGGCTGCGCGCTTCCCTGGCAGTCTGCGGACCTATGATGGCATCTACAAGATCCCGCAGGTCCAGAACTGGAACCTTGGCATCCAGCATCGCCACCGCGCGGGAATCGTGTTCAACGTCGGCTATGTCGGGAGTGCAGGCTCCTATCTGCAGACCGTCCGGAACCTGAACCAGCCTCATCCCGACGGTGCCGAGCTTGTCCGTGACGGCGAGCTGATCGTGAACCAGGCAAGGCCGTATCGCGGCTGGGCCACGATCCAGTCCTACGAGAACTCGACCAACTCCGGATATCATTCGATGCAGGCGAGCGTACGCACCGAGGACTGGAAGGGTCTCACCCTGCAGACTTCGTATACCTTGGCCAAGAGCATGGACTACACCAGTGGCGATGTGGGCGGTACGAAGCACCAGGATTCGTACAATCCGCGTGCCGAGCACGGGCCGTCCGATTACGACCGGCGTCATATCCTGCTGTTCAGCTACGTCTATGACCTGCCGACTCCCGCCGGTTGGTCTCCCGGACTCAAGGCCCTGCTTGGCAACTGGACCCTCTCCGGCATCAGCGCATTCCAGACAGGGACGCCGCTGAACATCGGCATTGCGGGCGACCCTCACGGCATCGGTGGATGTCCGTGCCGCCCCAATGCGGACGGGGAACCCAATCTCAGCAGTGGTCAGAACCGGGACCGGTTCTTCAATACCGAGGCCTTCGCTGCCGTCACGCCGGGAGAGTTCGGGAATCTGCAGCGCAACGCAGTGCGAAGGGCCGGCACCAACAACTTCGACATCTCGCTGTTCAAGAACTTCCCGCTCGGCGAGTCCTCGTCGGTGCAGTTTCGGGCCGAGGCGTTCAACGCACTGAACCATACCCAATGGACGGGCTACCGAGCCACATTCGGCGGCAGTGGATTCGGCAGTGTGACCTCAGCCCGTGCCGCCCGAGTGTTTCAGTTCGGGCTCAAGTTCAAGTGGTGATGTGAAGTTCGGGAATCGGCAGGATTCCTTCGCGCGGGGGCCGTCATTCGCCCCCGCCGGCCTTCTGTCCGTACTCCTTGTGCTGATCTGCGGACTGGTTCCGGCGCAGCCGCCGGATCTGGAGGAGTTGACACGTACGGCTTCCGCACTGCTGGCGGAAGGCGATCTCGAGGGGGCTCTGAAGCGGTTTCGTCGGGCGCTCGAATTGCGACCCGACGACCCGGCGTTGGAGTTCAATGTGGGGCTGGCCCTTTTCCGGATGGGCCGCTTCGACGAGTGCCTGGCTCCGCTCGAACGGGCCAGGTTGCATCGGCCCTCTGCGCAACAGGCGCTGTTTCTGCAGGGTTCGGTCCACTTCCATCGCGGCAACTTCGCCGAAGCGGCGCCCCTGCTGGATGGTGCTCGCGACCACCCGGAGCTGGGTGAGCAGGCACTGTACATGCTGGTCGAGGTGTACCGGCATACCGGTGCGGTCGGGAGCGCGCAAGAGGCGTTTCTGGACCTGCAGCGGCTCTTTCCGGGGTCTGCCTTCTACCACAAGCTGATGGGGGCCGCCTTTGACGCCGAGGGCATGCATGCCGAGGCGGTCGGAGAGTTCCGCAGGGCGTTGCGCAAGGATCCCGCCATGCCGGATGTCGCGTTCGCCGTCGGCTTCCTGTACTTCAAGCAGCGCGAGTTCGAACAGGCGTCGGAGTGGCTGCGAAAGGAACTGGCCCTCCAGCCCTGCCACGCCAAGGCAACCTTCTATCTTGCTGAGATTTCGGCTATCGCCGGTGCAGTCCCGGAGGCGGAGCAGCGGTACCGCCGAGCCATTGCGTGTGACTCCGGTGAAGCGCGCGGGTACTCCGGCCTCGGCCGGTTGCTGGTCCGGCAAGGCCGCTACGAGGATGCCCTGGGCCCGCTCCAGCAGGCGGTCACTCTGGATCCACGGATTGCGGATGCTCACTACAGCCTCGGACAGGCGTTGCTGCGACTTGGCCGCAGGGACGATGCGGAGGCGGCCTTCGAGCGCGTGGAAGCCATCCATGCAGCCAGGCACTCGACCGCGAAACGTGCACTGGGAACCTCCGAGCAGACGCCTTGAGCACCCAGCAGCAGGTAGGCTTCATTGTTGAGGGTCGCGGCCTCCTGATGGCGTGGAGTGTGTCCACGAACGGCGCGGGTTGCAGGTCCGGAGCGTCGTTTCGTTCGCTAGAAGACTGACGGTGAGCCCGTCGGCCACGTAACCCCCGAACGCATGCCGATGCGGCCCGAATCACAACTGTTTTGCATGGCCTGTATAATCAGCAATACCGTATCGTGTCGAAATCGGGATGCTGAAGTTCCTGCTGTGGTTGATACTTCTGGCCATATCGTGGCCCATGGCGATTCTTGCACTGCTGTTCTACCCGATCGTCTGGCTGCTGATGCTGCCGTTTCGGCTGATTGGTATTGCAGTCGGCGGCATCCTGGAGATGGTGAGGGCCATCATCAGCCTGCCAGCCCGGCTTCTATCGGCGCGGGCATGAGCCAGTCGACCGGGTTGCTTCCTGTTGATATTGCAGCAGTTGCTTGCGGGTTGATCCCGCATGCATGGAGACGGCCGGGTGCAGCGCGGCTGACAAGGCGGCAGAATCCAGCACCCTGGCTTCGCAACGGTCGCGACAGGAGCGGCGCTCACTGTCACGGCAGCCGCGGCGCCGTCGGGCAGCAGGTGTGGTGAGCGCCCGCATCCGGAATCTCAGGTCCACAGACTTCGCCTGATGGCGCTTCGCACGGTATCAGGTCATCCAGACCCATCCCGGCAAGGTCCGCGGCGCGGCCGCCGCGGCCGGTTTGGAGCCTTCGCCAAGGAGGACATCGTGATGTTCTCGCCCAGGCACGCCGAGCACGCGCGACGGCCATGCGATTCGATCCAGCGGACGCCGGGTTGCGGCCCGCAGTCACCGCTGACCGTTGCGCTCGGAACGCAGCACTCCACGGCGCCTGGGTGAGGCCTAAGGCCGCTGGCAGGCCAGTGAGAGAGTTCTGTCGGTCCCGTATCGGAGAAGCGAACTGGCAAGTCAGGGGCGCCGCGACTGGCAAGCCGCAACTGCGGTAGTGCACGTCATTCCGTGTCGGACCCGGTTATTGCAACCCCGCACCGATCGGAACTCCGGAGAGCCTCGGATGCCAACGCCAATTTCGTTGCTCGCGCAAGGCGCCAGACCGGAAGCATCTCATGAATCCACCGCGAACGCCACGAATTCGTCGCCCGATGCGGTATCGCCCTTGCCGCCGCCCGCTGCGATCACCACGAATTGTCGGCCGTTGGCCTCGTAGGTGCAGGGTGTCGCGAACCCTCCCGCCGTGAGTTCCGTTTCCCATAGGACCTCGCCCGTGTCCTGATCGAATGCACGGAACTTCCTGTCGAACGTTCCAGCCATGAAGATCAGTCCACCTGCGGTTGCGATCGAACCACCGTGCGAAGGAGAGCCGGTCTTGGGGATGCCACGTGCGGTAAGTTCGGGAAACTCACCGTTGACGACCCGCCACGCGAATTCGCCGGTTTGGAGGTCGATCGCCGTAACGTAGCCCCAGGGCGGCTTGATCGCGGGATAGCCGTCAGGATCAAGGAACTCGCTTCGGTCGGGCAGTGCGTAGTCGAACTCCTCTTCGGGAGCTGCCCTGAGCTCGATCCGGTTGGTCGTCTCGTCCGAACTGGCAAACACGCGGTTCATTGCGGGATTGTACGAACATCCACCCCAGAGACAGCCACCGCGGAAGCCCGGGTGCACGAGTGTGCCCCTGGTGCTGGGTGGTGTGAAAAGATCCCCCGCGTCGGTGGAATTCCAGATCTTCTTTGCGGCCAGGTGGGCCTCTTCCGAGATGTCGGTGATGTCGCGTTCGTGAAAACCCTGTCGGGAGACGGGAGGTGGCTTCATGGGAAATGGTTGGGTCGGCCACAACTGCTCCCCGCCGATGTCGGACATGGGAATCGGTCGCTCCTCGACGGGCCATACCGGGCGGCCGGTCTCACGGTGAAAGAAGAACAGGAAGCCCTGCTTGGTGGGCTGTACGACCGCATCGAACGTGCGGTGATTCTGTGTCATCTGGATCAGCGCAGGCTGGGCGGGCAGGTCGTAGTCCCAGACGTCGTGATGGACGGTCTGAAAATGCCAGATTCGCTCCCCCGTGAGCGCATCCAGCGCCAGCACGCAGTTGCCGAAGAGGTTGGCTCCGATGCGGTCGCCGCCGTAGAAGTCGAACGCTGGCGAGCCAATGCCCGCGAAGACTATCCCGCGTTCCACGTCAAGACTCATGCCGGCCCAGTTGTTGGTCCCGCCGACATGCTTGTAGGCGTTGGGTGGCCATGTGTTGTACCCGAACTGGCCAGGGCGCGGCGTCGTGTGAAAGATCCATCGGCGCTTTCCGGTCATTGCATCGAAGGCCCGGATGTGCCCCGGTGCCTGCGGATACGGCCCCTCACCTCCTCCGCCTCCGACGACGATCAGGTCCTTGTACGCGACGACGGGGCTCGTGCATTTCACCGAGACTCCCGGAACCTCGCTGTCGAGATTCTCGTTCAGGTCGATCATCCCGTCGGTGCCGAACGACGAGTCCGGCTTTCCGCTTGCTGCATCAAGGCTATAGAGTCGGTTCCGGACGGTGCTGAAGATCCGTTTCACAGAGCCGTCTTCGGACTGCCAATAGCACACGCCGCGGTTCACGCCGGCGCTCCGTCGCGCTGCGGCCGCATCCAGAGGGTCGAATGTCCACAGCAGCTTGCCGGTGCCTGCCTCCAGTGCCTGGACCTTGACGCGCGCGGTCGTGATGTACATCACCCCGTCCACCACAATCGGGGTGCACTCCATGGTGGTCTGCGGGCGATCCATCGCGTCGCCGGTCCTGTGCACCCAGGCCACCCGAAGCTCCGACACGTTCGAACGGTTGATCCTGTCGGCTGGAGAGAAGCGGCTGGCACCGGCAGTTCCGCCGTAGTGGCGCCATTCCCGGTCGGGGTGGTCGGTCAGCCAGGGACGCGGGCCCGGCAGTGGCCACGCCTGCTGGGCGGCCACGAAGGCCCCGCCTGTGGACTTGAGGAATGTTCGTCGATTGCTGGACATGCTCATTTCCTGATATCGGTTTGATGCATCGGCGGACCGGTCGGAACCGTCGCGTCCGGCTCGGGCGGTTCCGGTATCCACAGCATTGAAGATAATGGCGCGATCAGGACTAGAAGTGGTACAGCGAGCGCGCCTTCTCCGCCACTTCGTCCTTGCTGGGGAGAAACGCCTTCTCCAGCGTCTCGCTGAACGGTACCGGCGTGTCCGGTGCGGCAATCCGTACCAGCGGCCCGTCGAGATCGTCGAATGCATGCTCGGCAATGATGCCCGCCAGTTCCCCGCCCATTCCACCGGTGAGAGTGTCCTCGTGCAGCAGGATGACCTTGCTGGTCTTCCTGGCGGTTGCGAGGATGGCGGCCCGGTCGAGAGGGACCAGCGTCCGCAGATCGAGGATCTCGATGCTGATTCGCTCGTTGGCGAGTTCCTCCGCGGCTTCCTGCGCCACATGCACCATCCAGCCGTAGGTGATGATCGAAAGGTCCGATCCCGTTCTGTGGACGCGCGCCTTGCCGAGCGGAACGACATAGTCATCCGATGGCAGTTCGGCCTTGACCGAGCGGTACAGGTACTTGTGCTCAAGGAAGATGACCGGATCATTGTCCCGAATCGAGGCCTTGATCAGGCCCTTCGCGTCGTATGCGGTCGATGGTTGGACGACCTTCAGGCCCGGGGTGTGCACGTACGGCATTTCCACGTTCTGGGAGTGGAACGGGCCGCCGTGGATGTTGCCGCCTGCCGGGGCCCGGATCACCATGGGAATCGCCTGCCCCCAGCGGTACCGGCACTTTGCAGCGAAATTGGTGATCTGGTCGAATCCGCATGCCATGAAGTCCGCGAACTGCATCTCGAGGACAGGGCGAAGACCGTTGATCGCGGCTCCGGTGCCCGCACCGACGATTGCCGATTCCGAGAGTGGGGTATCGACAACGCGCATCTCGCCGAACCGTTCCAGCATGCCCTTGGTGACCTTGAAGGCGCCGCCGTAAGCGGCGATGTCCTCGCCCATGACGAAGACGCTCTCGTCGCGTTCCATCTCCTCCCAGATGCCTTGTCGGATCGCTTCGACGTAGGTTGTTTCTGTCATGGCTGTTCGACGAAGTGCATCCGGCCCTTACGCGGATTCGTAGACGTTGTCCTCGATCGTTTCACCATCCGGGAACGGTTGGCCGAGGGCCCAACTGACGGCATCGTCAATCTCCTGCAGCACTCCCTGGCGCAGATCCCTGAAGTCCTGTTCGTCCGCTCCGAACTCCTCGACCATGCGCTTCTGCAGCATCAGGATCGGATCCTTGCGGGACCATTCCTCGCGAACCTCCTTCGGCACGTAGTCGGCAGGGTCATGGGCCGAGTGTCCGCTCATGCGGAATGTCTTGCACTCGATGAAGTACGGCCCCTTTCCCGCTCGGGTGTGGGCAACGGCCCTTCTCGCCACCTCGAAGATCGCCAGCACGTCGTTGCCGTCCGTGATCTCGTACGGTATGCCGTAGGCCGCCGCGCGGCGGCCTACATCGGTGACCTTCATCTGCCGGTCCAGCGGCGTCGAGTAGGCGTACAGATTGTTGTTGCAGAAATACACGATCGGCAGTTCCAGTACCGCCGCCATGTTGAGCCCCTCGTGCCAGTCGCCACGGCTGGACGCGCCATCGCCGGAATAGTTGAAGACGATGTTGGACTCGCCGCGATAGCGCATGGCGAATGCCAATCCGCCCGCGACCGGGATGCTCGCTCCGATGGACGAGATGATGGGCAAGCAGTGGCGGTCGGCGCAGCCCATGTGCATGTTCCCGTCCCGTCCTCGCGTCAGTCCGCCATCGCGGCCCATGTACTGGACCAGGACTTCCCTGGGGGTGATGCCGCGGATCAGCAGTGCGGCCATGTCGCGGTGGGAGGGCGTGAGCCAGTCGCCGGGCCTCGATAGAATCGCGCTTCCGACCGGAATGGCCTCCTGCCCACGACCCGTGTAGCAGCCTCCCAGGATCTTGCCCTGCCGGTAGAGCTTGAGCTCGATGCGCCCCTCCAGTTCGCGCATCATGACCATGTAGTAGAGGAACCTGTCGCACAGGGCGCGATCGACTTCGGTGGACAGGTGGGCGACGGCCGGCGCACTCATAGCAGCATTAGTGAACGATATACCATCGCCGACAAGTTTGCAAGAGTCGACCCGTCGGCGCACTCGCTGTGCGGGTAACTCTCATCCTGCCATTGGGCCCGGGCAACTGCGGTCTCTTCCCGTCCTCACGGGCCGGACTCGCAGGAACTCCGATCTGGGGCGGAGTCTCTCCAGACCCCGCAGCCGACCATCCCACGTCCGCTTCCTTGTGGCCGCTGTCAGTACTCGAACCGTGATGGCGTCCGATCCTGCCACCCGCCATCCGGAGGTCGAGTGGGCTCGAGGGAGGTCAACCGGGGTTGCGTCGACGTCGCAGGCGCGGTCTTGTTCCAGTGAAGATCTCCACTGGGACACCAGGCAGGCAGCAGGGCAGGCTGTTGTCCGCAGGAGCGATTCCATCGTTCGGATCCCACACTGCCGAACCTCCGGCGTGGCGCATACGACTGCATTCGGGCCGCTGCAAGTGCATCCCCGTGTCGCTGTGCCTGTACGGCTTCGTTGCAATCTGCTTGTCATATATGGTAGATTGTCAACGCTTGACCGGGACAGACCAATCGAGAGGTCGGCCAGCCAACTTCGCGGCTTGACACCGCGTTCCGGACAGGTGTTCACCAATAAGCAGAAGGAGTCTGTTACGTACCCATCATGATTTCACCAGCCTACCCCCCCCCTGCCTCGTTGCACTTCAATGTTCAATGGGCGGCCTGTGCGCTTGCTGCGCTTCTTGTTCTTGCCGCTTCTGGCGGCCCGTTGTACGGCCAAGCGGCCGACACGGCTCTGATCGTCGGCACCGTGTCGGATGCCACTGGTGCGGTTATTCCCGGAGCCAGCATCACGTTCGCCCACCTATCCACCGGGACCGAATATGCCGCAGAGACCGGTGAGACCGGTGCGTACCGTTCGCCACCGCTGAGGATCGGCGAGTACATCATCCTCGCCGAAGCGGAAGGTTTCAAGCAGTACTCCGGCAGCGGTGTGGCCTTGTCGATCGGCGACACCCGCCAACTTGACATCACACTGGAAATCGGTGCAGTCACCGAGGTCATCGAGGTCGAGGCATCCGCCCCGCTCCTGCAGACCAGCGAGGCCTCGGCGGGAACCGTGATCGAGAACCGCCAGATCGTCGACCTTCCCCTCAATGGCCGCGACTACCTCCAGTTGGCTGTCATTTCGTCCGGTACTGTCCGGTCCCGCGGGCAAGGCGTGTCCATCGGGGGCCAGAGGGGGACCGAGGTCAACTTCGTCATCGACGGGATGGACAACAACAACCAGTCCATCGCGTCGCAGGGCCGGCAGAAGGAAGCCGTCAAGCCTTCGATCGACGCGATTTCCGAGTTCAAGGTCATCACCAACGGGTTCGCCGCCGAGTACGGCAGGACATCGGCGGGCATTGTGAGCCTGTCCATCAAGTCGGGGACGAACGAACTGCACGGTACCGGATTCGGGTTCTTCCGTGACGAGGCCATGGACGCCCGCAACTTCTTTGCACCCGCTGGAGCGGAAAAGCCCAAGTTCGCACGCAAGCAGTACGGTTTCGCTCTCGGCGGCCCGATCCGGAGGAACCGGGCATTCCTGTTCGGGGACATGGAACTCACGGACGTCCGTGAATCGAGTACGTTCGTCTCGACCGTGCCCTCGCCCGCTGTCAAGAACGGTGACTTCAGCGGCTTCGACATCGTCCATGACCCGCTGACTTGGGATGGAACGAACCGCCAACCGTTCCCGGACAACGTGATTCCCGCGAACCGGTTCGACCGCGTCACGAACATCATGCGGACCTGGTACCCGGACCCTGATAACGCCGACCGTACCCGCAATTACACCTACGTCACGCCACGCAACCAGGACTTCCACAAGTTCGACATCCGCTACGACCAGAACCTCAGTTCCACGGACAACTTCTTTGTCCGTTGGAGTAGCCAGGAGCAGAACATCGGCGGAACGCCGCGGTATCCGGCGATTCCCGATTTCGGTTCGATGTCCCGTGGCGGCACCCAGAACGTGACCAGCAACAATTCCGTCGTGTCCTACCAGAAAGTGTGGTCGCCGACCCTTATCACTGCCTTCCGGGCCGGCTGGAACTATCTCGACACGGATGTCGAGTCGCACCTCGATATCGAGGAGAACATCAACGCCAAGCTGGGAATACCGGGATTCAACCAGCATCTTCGCGGAACGAACGAGATGAACCTCACCGGCTATTCACAACTTGGCAACAATACGTTTCGTCCCAATCTCATCCAGTCCCAGACACGCCAGGCGTCGGCTGACACCACCTACACGCGGGGCAGCCATGCCATCAAGTTCGGCGTGCAGTCCTGGTGGCTGCAGAGCTTCATCGACAACCCGCAACGGACCATGGGCACGATCTGGTACGACGGGCGATTCACCGAGCAATCACCGGAGAATCGAGGGGGAACGGGCGATGCGATGGGCGATTTCCTGCTCGGTTACGCGCGGGAGTTCGGCGCTTCCAACACCGTCTACATGAACATGCGGACGAACTTTCTGCATTTCTATGCGCAGGATGACTGGAAGGTGAGCGAGAAGCTCACGTTGAACCTCGGTCTCCGGTATGAGCTCAATCCTCCCTACTACGAGACACGGGACGGTATCGGCAACTTCAATCTCGGTCCGTGCACGCTAGAGGAACGTGTGACCCCCGGGGGCTGTGACGACGGCTTCATCCATGTCGCCGGCCTGAATGGGAGTGACCGCTTCAACCGCGCGCTGATGACCACCGACAAGACAAATTTTGCTCCGCGTTTCGGTCTGGCCTACAAGCTGACCGAAAAGACCGTGGTGCGCATGGCATATGGGATCTTCTACGGCAACATGTCGAACACCGGCGGCGGCGAGTTCATGGAGACGATGCCACCGTTCCATATCAAGTCCAGCCTGGTCACGGGTCGCGTCGAGCCGGAACTGAAGCACTCGGATGGCCTGCCACCCGACACCATCAGCCCGAGAAATGCGAAGGGTGTCGAGATGTCGGCCTTCGAGGTTGATCCGCAGTGGCCGCTCGCGCAGAACTGGAACTTCAACCTGCAGTTCTCGATCCCGGGAGACGCCCTGTGGGAGATCGGCTACTTCGGCAACAAGATGAACCACATGATCGGACGGTACGACGAGAACCTTCCCCGTCCCGGGCCGGGAAGTCCGAACTCCCGTCGGCCCTGGGCCAGGACCGAGATTCCGGCATCCTGTCGCGGCGATCTGTGTTTCGAAGGAACGGAGCCGGGAGGCTTCATTACGCTGGGCCGCATGAATCGGCACGCGTTTCGCGAGAACACCCTGTATCACGGACTTCAGACAAAGCTCGAAAAGCGCTATTCGCAAGGCTTGACGTACATCCTCTCGTATTCCTGGTCGCACGTGATCGGTGACGCCCGTGGCGTGACCGGTTCCGGCGATGCGCCTGGTTCCAACCTGCGGTTCGTGCTTGATCCACTTGACTGGAAGCGGGAGCGTGGCAGTGGTGCGCAGGACATGCGGCACCGGTTCATCGGGAGTTTCGTGTACGAACTGCCGTTCGGGCGGACCAAGCGATTCGGCAGCGACTGGAGTTCCGGGCTCAATGCCGCGCTGGGGGGCTGGTCCCTCGGGTCGATCGTGACACTTACATCCGGTACGCCCCAGCATCTCACGGTCGCCGGCAACCCGGCCAACGTGGGCGGAGGCGACCGTCCGGACGTGGTGCCGGGAGTGTCGTGGAAAATGGACAACCCGGATCCGGCGGGCTTCTACAACGAGGATGCCTTCGTGGCCAACCAGCCGTTCACCTTCGGCGACGCCGGGAAGAACGTTCTGGTCGGGCCGGGTACGATCGGCTGGGACCTCTCGTTGTACAAGAACATCCGTTTCGGCGAGAAATATGGGCTGCAGTTGCGTGCTGAGGCGTTCAACTTCCCGAACCATCCGAACTTCAACTTCCCCAACGCGCAGGTCGGGAACCGGAATTTCGGCATCATTTCGAGCGCCCGTGCTCCGCGCATCATGCAGATCGGACTGAAGTTCGTCTTCTAGCGTCTTGCCGGGGGCCGGCCGGTTGCCGGTCCCCGGTTCTGACAGGCCGTGGTCTTCCCGGGCTTGATTGGAGCCGGTGCTGAGGCGTGCGGGACTGTAGGGACCATCGACAGGGGGAGCGCTCCGGCCGGTGTCTGGCCGGAGTGACGATCGGATCGTTCGAGTCTCTGTCTTCCGGTCCTTCGTGCTGGAGTAGTCGACATGGTGTGCTATCATCGCGGGTGACCGGGTTGGCTTGTGCGGGGTGGCAATTGCCAAGCCAGCCTCCGCGGGGGCCATGGCAAAGGTCCCCGCGGCACTCTCCGTGAGTGGGCTGTCTACCATGCGGCTCCACGGAGCACCGTACCTGGTCCGTGTTCCGTGCGCTGCGATGGCCGAGCCGGACGCTTCCATCAACACCCCGGTTCCTGTCAGCGACGACCTGCTGGCCGATGGTGTCCCTGACCGGGTGAGGGGGCGAACCCGTCGGACGGGAGTGCATCCGGCCGTTGGGATTCTCGAGATGTCGCTGGGGCAAGCCACCTTGCCGCAAGAGGTGTTCCCTGGCTGATCGTGACCGGACCGAGGCCTGTGAGGCGGACATACTGCGGCTTTGCCACGTCCCGGACGCCCCACGACCATGGTCATGTCCCCAGATCGTGCGCAGATCCCCGGCAATCAGGAATTTCCAGTCCGTTTACATTTCTTCCAGTGCCTGTTGCTTCCTTTATGGCAGACTAGGGGAACAGGGCTTGCAGAAGCTGGCCTTGGCCGAATTTCGGGTGTTCCGATACCATGCGGTGAGTCGTCATTGGCACATCTCGGTTGCGAGTTCGCTCCTCGCCACATGGGTGGCGCTGGTTCCGGGGCAGGCGGAGCAATGGGGATATATCGGTGGAACGGTCCGACACGACTCCGGGGCCGCGGCAGTCGATGTGCCGGTAACGGTCACCAGCGACTCGACCCTCCGCTCCACCATCGTCCGCTCGGATCAGGACGGAGCGTACAGGTCCCGGCCCGTCCCTGCCGGAAGCTACTCGATTCGCATTGAGGCGGAGGGTTTCAGGACCTTTCTGCGAACTGGCGTCCAGGTCTCGAACGGCTCGGTGTTCCTGCAGGATGCCGTGTTGGTTCGACGGACTGTTGCTGCGTCCGGATCAAGTGTCGACCGACAGTCGGCGGACATCTGTCACCCTTCGGTCGAGAGTGGCGGCAGCCAGAAGGTCCCGTGTGGCGGGCCGACCGCCATCACCGCTGGACCGCCAGATGGGAACGGGTTTGCGGATCCGAATCTCGCGCCAGTGGGAGAACTCCGTGGTCTCCACCTGGAGCCGTTCCGCGCGGCGTCCGGTTTCCTCCCAACATCGGCCAAGCGAGGCAGCAACGAGTTCCACGGCGCCCTGTACTACCAGCTGGGCAACGCTCGTCTGAATGCCCGAGGATTCTTCGGCAACAAGAGCCAGTCCCGTCGAAACCGCTACGGCGCGTTCGTCGGAGGACCTGTCATCAAGGACAAGACATTCTTCTCCTATCACTGGGAGAACCTTGCGATGCGCGACGGAGCACAGTCCGGGTTTGGTAACTCCGTCCCCGTGGATGCGTTCCGCAACGGGGACTTCACCCGGTTGTTCACAGGTCGACCACTGGCGGCAGATGTTCTTGGTCGGCCCGTACTCGATGGACAGGTCTTCGATCCGGCGTCAACCCGAACTGTCCGGGGCACCCCCGTCCGCGACCCCTTGCCCAACAACTCGATCCCGGCCGCCCATCCGCTGCGTAGCCGGGTCGCGTCGAGCGTACTGCCGTTCATCGTCCGACCGCAGCGACCGGGCCTGGAGTTCAACGTTCAGGGGAATCCGTTTGGCAGTCAGATCTGGGCTCTTGCGGCACCGAGCCATCACTTTCGCTTGCAGCATTCGTTCCTGACAGTCCTGCGCTCGAGTTTCGAGTTGAGCCGGACCAGTCACCCGGCGGTGCGAAACTGCGGGGGGCCCAATGGATGCGAACTGAAGTTCGACCCGATCGAACGTCCCGAGCGGAACGGGGACTATTACGGAACCGGACTGTACGAGGATGTGACGACACACCATGCCCGGCTCCAGTTCGACTGGACGGCCACGCCCAATCTCCTGCACCAGGCCGTTGTGGGCTATGACGAATTCCACGTGACCGGCCACTCCGTTGCGGCCGGGGCGCAATGGCCCGAGAGGCTGTGGGGGGCCGGAGGTAACGGGCTGCTGGTCCAGGATGCAGGGCCCCCGGCGTTGAGCTTCAAGGGGAACACGCGGTATTCCACGCTCGGCAGCGGATGGGGCCGGACCGGATTCCTGGCGAACCACCGCTACCATGTCTCGAACCATCTGACGTGGATTCGCGATCGTCACCGGATCCGGATCGGTGGCGAATTCCGGCATGGCCAGTATCCATTCCGGGGCTGGGCGAGCAATGTCGCCGGGAATTTCAACTTTCATCGACTGCACACCGGCGGGTACGATGCGGCCGGGAACAACATCCCGCAGACGGGCGATCCGTTCGCGTCGTTCCTGTTCGGTCAGGTCAATGCGACACGGTTTCAGATTCCGGACTTTCCGACGCTCACGGAGAGCTTCGTGTCCTGGAGCGTGGTCGACGAGATCCGGCTAACGTCCACCCTTACGGTCACTCTCGGCCTCCGGTTCGACTACCAGTCGGCGATGCACGAGCGCGATGACAACATGTCGACGTTCGCCCCGTATGTCCCGAATCCGGGTGCTGACGACCGATTGGGCGCCATGATCTTTGCCGGGGAGGGCCCCGGCCGGACAGGGGCCCGGACACTGGAGTCTCCTCCCGTCGACGCTCTCGGGCCACGAGTCGGTTTCGCGTACCGTATCGGTGACGCGAGCGTGATCCGCGGAGGCTATGGAGTCTACTACTCGTCCGTTCCGCATGCCCAGTTCGATGCGATCAACACATTGGGTTTCCGTTACCATGCGATGGCCAACGACCTGAGCAACGGTCATCGGCCCGCATACTTCCTCGATGACGGATTTCCTCGGGCGAATGTCGTTGTGCCGCCGGCCATCGATCCCGCGATCGGCAACAACACGTCCCCGGTTTCCGTGACGACGGATCGGGCGACTCTGCCGCGCGTCCAGCAGTGGTCTCTCACCGTCCAGCGGCAGATCTCTCGCTCGATGTCCATCGACCTTGCCTACGAGGGCAACCGCGGCAGTCGGCTGACCGCTGACCGCCGCGTGCTCGGACCGGCCGCAAATGCCAACACGACCGCAGTCCTTGATCAAGGGCCGAGCCTGCTCTCGGCACCCGCTGGCCTGACCGCCGACCCGGCGGTTGCGGGTGTGCCGTACGCGGGGTTCTCCGGTTCGGTCGCCCAATCACTGAGGCCTTTTCCGCAGGTTCTGACCATCGGCTATCTCAATGTGCCGGCCGGGAACAGCTTCTATCACGCCTTCCGCGCGCGGCTGGAGCGCCGGTTCTCGGATGGTTTCCAGATGCAGGCCGGTTACGTATGGTCGAAGCTCACCGGTATGGGCGCCGGCCAACGCCAGCCGTGGGACGGACTGGGCTACGGCCCCCAGAATCCCACCGATACTCACTCGCTGGAGCGGGGACTGAGTCTCGACGACGTGCCCCACCGTGTCGTGGCGACCTTCACCCATGAGGTGCCGTTCTTCCGACGGTACCGGGAGGGGTTGGTGGCGCTCGTGCTCGGAGGATGGTCGCTTTCCGGCGCGCTCCGGATCGAGGCGGGAACTCCCGTCAACGTCTTGATGGCGAACGACCTCGAGCCATTCCTGTTCAACAGCCAGAAGCGCCCCGACATCCTGACGGAACGGGTCCGTCTGGATCATCGTGGTTCATTCAGTGACGCAGACGACCGGTTCTTCGACCGTGCGGCGTTCGCCGATCCGGGTCCACTGCAGTTCGGTAACGCGTCCCGGACCATGAACTTCGTGCGGGGCTTCAGGCATGTCGCGGAGGACTTCAGCCTGTACAAGGACGCATGGGTGAATCCGAAGTTCAAGGTGCGGTTCGAGACACAGCTTGCCAATGCGTTCAACCGGGTGGTGTTCTGCGACCCCAACCGCAACTGGAGTGCTTCGTCGTTCGGGCGGGTTTTCTCGCAGTGCAACGCTCCCCGCTCCGTCCGATTCGGGCTCCGTCTGGATTTCTGAACGCTCGCCCAGCGGCCGGATCGGACGGTTCCGTCGGAGACTCAGCGCCGGGTTCCGGCCCTGCCCCTGGATGTAGTCCCCCGGGGCCTGGTGCCTGTCTGCGGACTTGGTGCCGTCCGAACATCTGCGGGCTGCCGCCGCCGTCGGTTTCTGCCCGAGCCGTTGTTCATCTCACGGTAGTCGAACACGAACTCCCACTCGTTGAAGGCCTGCTTGCCGTTGTAGACCTTGATCCCAACTTCCTCGCTCGTGCTCGCAACGCCGGCGATCCCCCGTTCGAACACCTGCTGCGCTTGTGCGGTCGACTGTGCTCCGGGTAGACCGTCCTGATCCGCGGACCGCGGTGTCGTGAGGATCTGGTGAATCATCTCCGGCGCCCCCGAACCGGCAGCCAATCCAGCCTGGCCCGGTCCGACTGCCGTGTTGGGACCAGCGGCAGGCGGACCGGCGTTGCCGTCCGAAGGTGCGAATCCGGAAACGGTTCCCGGCAGGATGTCCACGGGTTCAGCCGGTAGGTTCTCCCCACCGTATCGAACTTCCGCGGGCCACTCGTTCTCGTCCAGTGGCACCATGCTGGGCAGCATTCGACTGCGATCCTGTCGGGGGTCAGCAGGCATTTGGTCAGCAGGCACTTGGTTCGTGTTGAAGCCGAAGCCTTGGCTGTATCGGTCACGCTCCAACAGGTCGGGGGCCGCGGACTCACGTGCCGTCCGAGCCCTGGCGGCCCCTATGAGTGGCTGCAGGCCCGGACCGGTCCGGCCGTCTTGGGGGACATACGGACCGCCCGGCATTGGCCCGGCCGGATACCCCGGGATGGAAGGAATGTCCGCACCAGTTGGCGAGGTGTCCGTTCCGTCGGAAAGCTGCCCGAATGCACCCTGTCCCATCTGCTCCCGCTCCTTCTCCGTGTCATACAGCAGGGAGTCCTCGAACCGGCCGTCCGTTCCCATGTGGATGATCCGCCATTCCCCGGTCGCCCCCATCGGGTCCTCGGACCGACGCCGCAGGTAGCGGACGCCGTCAGTCTCTTCGATGTCTTCGAGTTCTTCTGGATACTTGCCGTGATCGCGGTAGTACAGTTCGATCGCCCTTCGGTACTGCTCACCCCGCTCAATGAGTCCCTGCTCCTTGGCGCGCTGACTCTGCATGGCCATCCGCGGCAGGCTGAGAGCGAGGGTGGCAATGATCACTGCGGTTGACGCCAGCAGGGCCAGCAGCACGTATCCGTGCTCACCCCTCCGGTCAACCGTCGAGTCCGCCGTCATCTGGGGACCTCCAGTCGAATCGAGAAGCTCTGGCCGGCGTGGAGATCCTCGATCTCGATTTCGGACAGGCCGATCGCCTCGATGCGGTACTGGTCCCGGACCACGGCGCCCTCAGCCACCACCAGGATTTCTTCGTCGTCAAGGAGAAATCCCCTCCGGGTATCCGTGCTGGGCAGGCTTGCCAGACCATAGTATTTCCAGTCCGGCGGAATGACTTGGCGCGGAGGCTCCGGCTTGACAGGTTGTGGCGGGCGGGCGGGCGGTGGCGTCCGGGTCTGTTCCAGGAGCCTCTGGGCAGCCTCCAGCTCCTCCCGCGTGGGACCATACACCGTGACCGGTTTGGGTCTCCCGAAATTGAAGATGTTCCGCTCGACCGAGGGTTCCTCGATTTCCTGCAGCCGTTCCAGCCGGTCCCTGCGAATCGTGGCGTCGGCCGTCATCGGATTCAGCGTATCTTCTCCGCCCGTGCCTCCCAGCCTCGGCTGGAACCGTCGAGGTGTTGGTTGCGTGTCGGGAGTCTGTCGGGTGGCCGTCCGGTCCGGTGCGGAGACGGTCAATCGCGGGGGGCTCGACGATTGTACCGGTACGCCGGACTCTCGCAGGAACTGGAAGTACACGACGACTGCGAGCAGGACCAGCAGGACGGCCAGTTGCGTCAGTGACTTCCTGTTCGCGCCAAGTTCCATCGTGTCGGCCTACAGGTCCCTCACCAGCGTGTCGAACCGCATGTTGACGCGCAGTTCGGTGGAGTTCCCCTCGTCGCGGGGCGTGGCTCCGAGCGATCCGATGATGAAGAACAGCTCGGAGCGGTCCAGTCGGTACAGGAACCTCACCAGGTTGTCGTAACTGCCCCGGAAGTTTGCATTCACGGCCAGGATGGCGTATTCGTCGGTGCCCTCGATGGGTTCGACCGCATAGCTGGTTTCCCGGATCTCGATACCGGCGATGAAGGATGCCTCACCCAGTTCGGTGAGCAGTGCCGAGAACGCGCTGCGCCGGGCTAGGGCGATTTCCTGTATGAGCGCAGTGCCCTCCATGTCGGCTGTGTCGATCCGTGTGGACGCATCCTCGACGATCTCGAGGTCCTGCCGTGCTTCCTGCACCATGCTGCTGAGTGCGGCATTGCGCGCGACTCGCCGCCGTTCGTCCTGCTCCGAGGGACGGACCACGAAGCCATAGAAACCGAGATCGCACAGGGCCAGCACGCCCAGAGCCGCCAGCACGTGGCGGGGAGGGATCCGTCGATACCACGAAATCCGCATGCGGTTCCGGTGCTTCGGCTCAGAGTCTCTGCTCATATTCCACCGCGAGTTGGTAGCGGAATGTCGGTTCGCCTTCGGAGGGAGGCGCGCTCCCGCGCAGGACTGGAGAGCCGAACAGCGTTGAACCTTCCAGCGTCTTGAGGAACACGATGAAGTCGGCGGGAGCCTTGGCGCTGACCGTCATGTCCAGCCGGATGGTGTCGCCGACCGCCACCTCTGGCGAGATGCTCAACACCCGCACATTGGCGGGCAGCACCTGCTCCAGGTCGAGGAACGTGTGTGTCCACGAGACTCCCTTGCGGATCAGCAGGTCATTGAGGAGAGCGGTTCGCTCCAGGACCTCCACCGTGTGTTCACTCTCCAGGCGCGCGGCCGTGTCCTCTCTCCGTCGGCCCAGTTCGCGCTGTTCGGCGAGCAGTTGGCGTTCGCGCTCGACAAGTCCTTCGGGGGGGCCTTCGGACTGGGCGAGCTTCACGACCAGCATGGTGGTGACCCCCAGCAGGCCGATGCCCGCAAGGCCGGCCAGCACGAAGAATGCCCGGTATCCGCCGGCCGGGTTCGTTGCCAGGTTCAGGCTCGTGTTCGGTGTTCCCGATCGGCCTGACCAGTGGGCCAGGAGCGCAAGCAGGTCAGCCATGAACGTACCCCATCAGGCCCGCGCCCCACGGCGAGCCCGAGTCTTCGCTGCCGAGCAGCGGGTCGACCGCAAACGCGAATTCCGATTCCATGCGTGTCCGGGCGGGGCCGAGCAGGTCTCCGAACCCCGACAGGAGCAGTCTGGACACGCTGGTCCCGAGGTTCTCCTCAATGTAGACAAGGGTCGGAAACAGATCCGCCAGAATCTCGTTCAGGGCGGCATCGCGTTCCGTTCCGAACGGGTCGGCGACGGCGATCCGGCGCACGAGGCGCACGGCCGCGTGCTCGACGGCGACCATCGTCAGTGAGGCTCGCCCCATTTTCATCAGCAGGGCCATCGGGCCCGGCTCGATCAGGTTCAATGCGGCCGTCGTTGACGGTCCCACATAGCCGGGAAGCAGGCCTGCTTCCTCGAATGCCCCTTCGGACATGCGGACGAACTCGACCGAAGCCGCCGTGGCTAGGATCGAATTGCGTCCGTCAACACCCTGGGCCCGGAAAGCGATCCGGACATCGTTCGGGTCGAATGGAAGGCTGTGGCCGAAGCGCTCCTCCACCGCCCGGCGCAGCTCCTGCGTTCGCAGCGGGAGTTTCTCGAACTCGAAAACCATGATCCGGGTTGCGGAATCCGGCAGCAGTACGGCGACATGCGGGCTCGGGATCGGCGCCAGTTCAGCCAGGATCTCCGACACTGCACGGTGTAGTGGCGCGACGCTCGTGACGGAGTCCTCGTCATCCGTCTCGGGCAGGCGGCGCTCGGCGACGGCTCGGACCGAGGTCCCGGAGCGCCGGGCGCCGATCACGGCCCCGTCCCCGATCTCGAAGACCAGAGAGGCCTGCGGGTCCGGAAGCAGGCGGTCCAGTGACTGCAGCAGGAGCCCCATGGTCAGTCGATGAAGGTCACCTTGTCGATTTCCTTGAGCGTGGTGATGCCTCGTCGCACCCGGTCGACAGCGGACTCCCGGAGGGTCTGCATGCCTTCCTCGCGCGCGGCCCGGGCGATCTCCGAACTTGGCCGCTTCGCCAGGATCAGTTCGCGGATGCGGTCCGACATGTCCAGCAGCTCGTGGATCGCCGTGCGGCCGCGAAATCCCGTTCCGGAGCACTCGATGCACCCCTCCCCTTCACTGAACTCGAAGTCCTCCCACTCGGCACGCGGGAGATTTGACGCCTGGAGCCTTTCGAGCGGATATCGGCGGCGGATGCGGCAGTGCTGGCAGATCACCCGTACCAGCCTCTGCGCAAGGATGCAGTTCAGTGCCGAGACGAAGTTGTAGGCTTCGACGCCCATGTTCAGGAAGCGTCCGAGGACATCCACCACATTGTTGGCGTGAACCGTTGTGAAGACGAGGTGCCCGGTCAATGCCGACTGGATGGCGATCTGTGCGGTGTCGGGGTCCCGGATCTCGCCGACCATGATCTTGTCCGGGTCGTGCCGCAGGATCGAGCGCAGACCCCTCGCGAACGTGAGTCCCTTCTTCTCGTTGATGGGGATCTGCGTGATTCCGTGCAACTGGTACTCCACCGGATCCTCGATCGTCACGATCTTGTCCTCGTCGCTCTGGATCTCGCTCAGGGCCGCATACAGTGTCGTGGTCTTGCCCGATCCGGTGGGCCCCGTGACCAGTACCATTCCGTACGGCTCGTGGATATAGTGCGAGAACCGCTGAAGGTCAGCGGGACCGAAGCCGACGACATCCAGGGACAGACGCTTGAACTGCTCGCCCATGGACTGCTTGTCCAGGATGCGCAGGACCGCATCCTCTCCATCCACGGTTGGCATGATCGAGACACGGAAGTCGATCTGCCGGCCCCGGTATCTGGCACGGAACCGGCCGTCCTGCGGGATTCTGCGCTCGGCGATGTCGAGTTCGCTCATGACCTTGATGCGCGAGAGGATCGTTTCGTGCCACTCTCTGGAGATCGGAGGCATCGCGAAGTGCAGGGCGCCGTCGATGCGGTACTTGATCGCGACATCGGAGATGCGCGTCTCAATGTGGATATCGCTAGCGCGTCGCTCCAGTGCGTTGAAGATCGTCGAGTCGATCAGCTTGATGACCGGTGCGATGCCGCTGTCCTTGGTAAGCCGGCCGATCGAGAGCGTCTCCTCCGGGTCCTGGACCGCGCGAGCCTCGAGATTGAACTCTTCCGTGACCTCTTCGAGCACACGCTGGGACTGTTCGGTCTTGTTCAGCAGGTCGTTGATCTGCGCGAGCGTCGCTATGGAGATCCGCAGTTTCCGGCCCAGCATCGATGCGATTTCGTCGAGTTCCGGCAGTCGACTCGGGTCGGCGATCGCGATCTCCAGCGATCCGTTCTGTTCGGAGATCGGCACGAAGTTGTGCCGGAACATCAGGTCCACGGGAATGGACCGGAACAGGTTCCCGTCGATATGAGCCGATGCCAGGTCCAGATACGGGTAGCGGTAGCGCGCGGCAAGGGCCTGCGCGTCCCGTTTCGCGACCATGTCGGGAGTCTCGCTGGGTGCGTCGATTTCCGGCATGTTGGGGGGCGCACAGGTCCCTAGATGTTAGACGCGCCCACGAGCACGAGCGTGGATAACTGCCGGGCGGAGCCACCCTATAGCTGTCCCGCCAGGCTGAAGATGGGCAGGTAGAGCGAGATCAGGACGAAGGCCACGAACAGACCCATGCAGATCATGATTGCCGGCTCCACCAGATTCAGCAGGGCGGCGGTCTTGGTCTGCACTTCCTCGTCGAAGAACTCCGCGACCGATGTCAGCATCTGGGGCAGCGCACCGGTTGTTTCCCCGACTCGCACCATCTCCACGGCCAGTGGCGGGAAGATGCCGCTAGCCGCCATTCCGGACGCGAGCGCCTGGCCTTCCTGTACACGTTCCCTCACCGAGGCGAGCGTTGAGCGAAGGACGCCCGAGCCCATGGAGTCGCCGGCCGTCTCCAGCGCTCGAACCAGCGGGATTCCACCCGTAAGCAGAGTGCTCAGGAGCCGCGCCAACTGGGCGACTTGGTAGCGAATCCAGAGGTGGCCGATCACCGGGGCGCGCAGGGTGAAGCGTTCCGCTGTCGACCTCGTGGCGTCCCTGCGTACTCCCCACGCCGCGGCTGCCGCCAGTGCGACCAGACCTGCGACCATTGGCACCGCATTCTCCTGGGCAGTCGTACCGACGGCGACGAGCCAGCGCGTCGAGGCTGGAAGTGCTGCGTCCATCGTCTCGTAGAGTTGCGAGAATTCCGGCACCACGTACGTCACCAGGAACACGACCAGCACCGCTACGAGAACCACCAGGACGGAGGGGTAGATCAATGAGACCAACAGCTTCTTGCGGATCGACAGGGAGAGCTTCTGGTAGGTCACGTAGCGCTCCAGCACGGATTCCAGGGCTCCGGATCGTTCGCCGGCCAGCAGTGACGTCACGTAGATGGGTGGGAACGTATTGCGTTTGGCAAAGGCCTCGGACAACAGGACGCCGACGCGTACGTCATCCCGGACGGCCTGGACATGCTTGGACAGGGACTTGTTGCGGATGTTCCCGGCGAGCAGTTCCAGCGATTGCGGGATGGGCACGCCAGCTCGCACCAGGGCCAGGAACTGCTGATTGAATATGACGAACTGCTCGAGATCGATTCGCCCGCGCCTGGTCGGCTTCGCCGGAGTTCCCGCCGGGCCGCGGCGCTCCAGCGGTTTCGCGTCGCCGCGTCTGTCGAGCCCCGAGGGCGTTGCGGTCCCTGTGCGATTGCGCTTGACACGGGAAGTCTGCATGCACCTACCTGGATGCAAGACGCCTGTACCTCGGTCACCGTGCACTTGCGTGAGTCGGTCCGGAGGGGCGCAGGTCCTAGAAGGTGAGCCGAAGGCTGACCTGCATTTGTCGGGCTTGGCCCGCCGTGAAGATCCGACCGAACGTCGGCAGGCCGTACGTCCGCTCCGGCAGGTCGAAGTTCTCGGAGTTCGCGAGGTTGAACACCTCGATGCGGAATTCGGCCGTGGCATCGTCCGTCAGACGAATCGACCGGACGAGGGCCATATCCAGCGAGGCCGTCGCTGGCCCCTTGAGGATATTGCGCCCGGCGTTGCCGAACGACAGGGGTGGCGGAAGCGTGAAGGCGGACGGATCGAAGAAGCGGTCCGGGGTCGGGTTGGCGGGCTGCGGATTTCCGAGCAGTTGCGGCCTGTCCGCCCCGAAGATCCCACCGGTATTGCCCGTATTGGAATGGTCGTCGAGGAGTGCTGGTGTAGCCGGTGTGCCACTGGCGAAGGTGGCGATCCCGAAAACCCGCCAGCCCTTGGTCAGCCAGTGTCGGTTCGGCGCGGAGTACTGGAGTGTCGCCACGAGCCGGTGCCGCCGATCGAAGTTCGACAGGCCTCTCTCGGCCCGAAAGTCGTGGCTGTTCTGCGGGAACGACTGGTCGCCGGCAGATCCCAGGAAGGCCGAGACGTCGTCGATCGACTTGGCCCAGGTGTAGGCAGCGCGAAAACCCGTTCCAGCCTGTAGCCGGCGCTCCAGCGTGAAGACGCCCGAATGGTATGTCGACGACGCCCCTGATTCGAACAGAGCAATGTTCGCATAGCCGCTGACGGGGCGCCGGGTGTCGATGTCTCCGGGGCCTGGTGCGGGCTGGTTGAGATTCCGGCGGCGCAGCAGCTTCGATCCCTTCGATCCGATGTAGGTTGCCCGCGCGACGATTTCCCCCGGCAGAGCTTTCTCGATTCCGATGTTCCAGTGCTGTCCGTAGCCGGTCCGGAAGTTGGGCTGGATGGCGTTCACGGACGCTGGCGGGGTGAATCCGCCTCCGGAGAACGCGTTCGCCAGTCGGGGCAATGCCGTTGGCGAGGGAAAGAACAGCCGGAGGTCGAAGTACGGGGGATTGAAGTACAGCCCGGAATTCGCTTCCAGCACGTTGACTTCGTAGTAGACGCCGTAGGCCGAGCGCAACACCAGCGTCTCCTCCGGGTTCCACGCGATCCCCACCCGGGGTGCAAAGTTGTTGCCGTCCGGTGCGTAGCCTGCCCGTCCGAGAGAGGTCGAGCCGGGTTCGACCAGTCGCGCGGTCTCCAGGTCGAACTGGCTGAAGCGGTCCTCGGCGTCGAAGGCGGGAACGTTGTATTCGTAGCGGACACCGAGGCTGATCGTCCAGCGTTGACCCGGATTCCAGTCGTCCTGCACGTATCCGTTCCAGAACCCGGCACGTTGGCGGAAGTCGTTGTCAATGGCGGTCCGGATGCTGTAGGTCGGGAATCCGAGCAGCAGATCCGCGACGGAGTGTCCGGAAACGGCTCCCAGGAAATTGAACTGACCGCGGCCGAACAGGCCTTGGGTCCCGTCGATCCTGACGCTCCGGAACTCGCCGCCCCACTTGAACCTGTGTCCGGATCCTGCCCTTGTTGCACTGGCGGCAGTGTGTACCGTGCTGCTGGTGCGGGCAATCGGAAGGGCCGTGTCGTCGGAAAGGCTCGCGAAGCCGGCTACGTTCACACTTGGAAAGCCGACAAAGCGCGGGTCCCGGGACAGTCCCGATATTCCGAGTTCGGCGGCAACGTCGCGCCCGGAATTCTGGTGCAACACCTCGCGTTGCAGCCGGTTGAACCCGGCGCGGACCTCGAGCAGTGTCCGGGGGGACAGTGCGTGGGCGTACGAGGCGGCTAGGTGATGGCCGCGGTCGAGGGTGAATGCGCCGAAGCCGGGAACGTCGCTCTCCGAGAAGGGAGCGAAACTCCGGTCATGGCCGAGGTTGTAACGGACGAATGCCCGGCCGCCCTGATCCACGTCCTTGTCCAGCCGGCCCATGGCCTGGTTGACATGACCGTTCCCGAGAGGGGTTGCGACATGGTTCTGGACCGCTTCATGCCGGTTCGGTGCGGGCCAGTACTCGGCCACGGCGCGGCCGGCGGCGCTCTGGCGCGCAGCCGGAACGGTATTGTCCGGAAACGGAACCGCTGCGAGCGGGTCGATCACGGGGCTTTCCAGCGACGAGAAGTCGCCCCGACGGTGGTCGGTGGTAGGCACTGACGCAGTGCGCGTTGCGGCGTCGCGGATCCGACTGCCCTCCGCTCCCACGAAGAAATAGGCGCCTTTCGGTCCGGCGGGTCCCCCGATCGTTCCTCCGAACTGGTTGCGACGATACACGGGGAGCCGCTGGTCCGCGGGGTCGAAGTAGTTGCGGGTATCAAGCGTCTCGTTGCGTAGATACTCGTAGGCCGATCCGTGCATTTGCCGCGTGCCGGAACGGCTCACGACATTGACTTGCCCGCCAGCGCTGCGGCCGTACTCGGCCCGGTACCCGTTCGCATGCAGACGGAATTCCCGGACGGTGTCAAGAGGCGGGCCGACCACGAGTCGATTGATGTACAGATCGTTGTTGTCGATTCCGTCCAGCAGGAAATTATTGGAGGCCTCGCGACTCCCCGCAACGTGGAATCCGCTGTCATTCTGGGTCGAGAGTTCCGATCCGGGTGCGCTCGCGTGGGTGCCGCCGGCAAGCAGTGTGAGCGGGAGGAATACCCGCTGGTTCAGGGGGAGGTTCCGCATTTCGCTGCGGTTCACGACCGACCCGATTGCGGCCGTTCCGACTTCCAGGAGGGGCGTGACGTCGTGCACTTGCACATCGAACTGCTCCGTCTCCAGGTGCATCGGCAGGTCGAGCCGGACGCGCGTGCCGACTTGCACCTGGACCCTCACGGCCGGGGCGGCAAGGCCCGGAGCCCGCGGCCGGATTTCGTAGTTCCCCGGTTCCAGCGCCGGGAACCGGTAGCTGCCGTCCTGCCTCGCGGGCGACACGGACTCGCGGCGGGTCTCGATGCGACTGGCCGTCACGTCCGCTGCCACCCAGGCGCCCGACGGATCAAGAACCCTACCCCATATGCTGCCGGTGACGGACTGCGCCGTTGCCGTGGGCAGGGCGAGGACGAGAGCTGCCACGACCACCAGCCAGGCTTCCCGGTCGTTGGTCATGACGCTAGCCGTTTCCCGTCTCGCTGTGTGGGTGGAGCCGGAAGGGCCCAGGTCTCGTTCGCCCGTCTCAAAGGCGGAACAGTTCGCGCAACCGCTTCGTCTGCCCGCGGCTCACGGGAATCTCCGTGCTGTTGAGGTCGCTCATCACCAGCTGGTAGTTTGACTTGAACCACGGTACCACTTCCTTGATCCGATTGATGTTCACGATATAGGACCGGTGTGGACGCCAGAATGTCGGGTCGCCCAGACGGGACTGCAGGTCTTCCAGCGTCTTGTAATTGCTGTGCCCTTCCAGTTCTGTCGCCACGATGTGGACGGTACCGTCACGGACTGTCGCGAAGATCACGTCCGAAGCGTCGACCAGCATCATGTGCGTGCCGCTTCGCACCAGCACCTTAGTGGGTGTGGTGGTATGGTGGCTGATCCTCGAGAGGATCTGTGCCATCGTCTCCGACTCGCGGTTCGGGACGCGGACGAGATCGCTCGCGCGCTGCAGCGATCGGCCGAGGCGGTCCTTCTCGACAGGTTTGAGGAGATAGTCGGCCGCGTTGACCTCGAACGCCTCGACGGCATAGTGATCGAATGCCGTCGCAAAGATGATGTGGGGTAGCGGGCGCTCCGCAGCCAGCATCTCCCGCACGACGTCGAGGCCGTTCAGTCCCGGCATCTGGACGTCCAGAAACACGATGTCCGGTTCCAGAGCATCGATTTCCCGGATGGCCTCCGGACCGTCGGCTGCCTCCCCCACGACCTCGACTTCCGGGAACGAGCGCAGCAGGAAGCCCAGTTCCTCGCGCGCGAGTTGCTCGTCATCCACCAAGAGGGCAGTCATCGGTCTGCCGTCGTGGATGTTCCCCGCCATTCGCAACCAGCTATTGCTGAAGTGTAGCATTGGACTGACGGTCCCATGCCGCGCCAGCACGACACGGCACTGGCCATCTTCGCGAAGGCGCCTGTGGCTGGAGCGGTCAAGACGCGACTTGCCAGCAGGCTGTCACCCGAGCAGTCAGCGCGGTTCCACCGGGAGTGCGTGCGGGCGACCTGGGAACGTCTGGCGGCGATGACCGGGATCGATGTCCTGCTCTACTGCGACCGGAGCTGGCCGGAGTTCGAGGAACTGGTGGGCAGCGAGCGGTTTCGGCTGCAGCGAGGCCGGGATCTTGGTGCCCGGATGCGGTTCTGCCTGGAGGAGCTGCACCATCGCGGTTTCCGGCGCGCCGTGATCGTGGGAAGCGACGCTCCGACACTGCCGGTCCGCCAGGTCCGGGATGCGCTGGACGGACTGGACCGTTTCGACGTGGTCCTGGGGCCATCGGCCGATGGCGGCTTCACGCTGGTCGCGGCCGTGCGGACGGCTCCAGCGATGTTTGCCGGAGTGGGTTGGTCGCGGAGCGACACGCTTGCCTGTTGTGTGCGGTCGGTCGAGGCGGCCGGCCTTGCGGCTGGGGCGACCCCCACGAGTGCCTATGACGTGGACACGCCGTCCGACCTCGACCGCCTCCGGACCGACCCCGAACTGCCCGAGCGGTTGCGACAGTGGTTCGTCGGGGCCGTCGGCCCCTCAGAGCAGGTCCTGCCGCCCGGATGATTGCAGGACCTCGATCACCGTACGGACCCGCTGCGATTCGGTCCTGGGACAGATCAGCAACGCGTCGGGGGTCTCGACGACGACGAGGTCGTCGACGCCTAGCAGCGCCACCAGCTTGCCCGGCACATCCACGTAGTTCCCGCTCGCGCTGACGAAGACCCCGTCCGTCCGGCTGCAGTTCCCGGAACGATCCTTCTCCAGCAGGGCATAAAGCGCTTCCCAGCTTCCGAGGTCCGTCCATCCGATCGTGTCCACGACGAAGCCCGCGACCCGCTCGGACTTCTCCAGCACCGCATGGTCGATCGAGATGTCCTCGCAGCGAGCGTAGCGCTCCGCCAGATGTGCAGACAGGCCGTCAGGCCCGTCCCCGGTGATGCCATTCAGAGTTTCCCATGTACGGGGAAGGTGGCGGGCCATCTCCTCGGCCAGGACATCCACCCTCCAGAAGAACTGGCCGCTGTTCCAGAAGTGCCGGCCGGAAGCCAGAAACGCTCGTGCCGATTCGAGGTCCGGCTTTTCACAGAACCGCTCCACGGGGGCGATGTCGAGTGAATCCGGCCGTGTGCCGGACGGGAATTCAATGTAACCGTACCCGGTTTCCGGAGAGGTCGGGGTGACGCCCAGTACGATGAGCCGATCCCCTTGCGCCGCTTCGAAGGCCCTCGTGACCATGTCCCGATACGTCGACTCCTCGGCCACGTGATGATCCGCGGGGAAGACTCCCATCACGGCGTCGCGATCTTCCCGCAGCAGCAGGGTGGCCACGAGGCCGATGGCGGGGGCCGTGTTGCGCTGCTCCGGCTCGCCGATGATGCGTGCCGGGTCGAGTTCCGGAAGCTCTGCGCGGACCGCGTCGAGCATCGTCTCGGAGGCCACGATCCAGATCCGCTCGCTGCCGACGACCCCTTGGAGCCGATCTACCGTGCGCCGCAGCAGTGATGGACCGCCGAACGGTGCCAGCAGCTGCTTCGGGCGGGCGGCCCGGCTATGCGGCCAGAAGCGGGTGCCGCGGCCGCCGGCCAGGACCACGGCGTGGCGGTGGTCATCCATCCCGATGCTGCTGATGGTCCACGTTCAGCGCAGGATGAGGTCGTGGGCGCGAATGAGCTTGAACGTTCTCGTCCAGCGGGTCTTCGTGAAGAAGTTGAACGCGAGGTCCTGCAGGTGATCAAGAGAGATGCCTGGATCCTGCAAGTGCGCCGTCGGAGCATCGAAGGACCAGTAGATGATCAGCGGTTTGCCGATGATGTGGCTGCGGGGGACGAACCCCCAGTACCGGCTGTCGAGCGACTGGTCGCGGTTGTCGCCCATGGCGAAGTAGTGTCCGTCGGGCACGATGACCTCGTTGTTCCGGACGTTCTGCTGCAGCATGCGCATGGCCGGCTCGTAAATCTGCATCGATGTGGGTATGGACGGAAAGTTGTCACGATAGGCATCGATGTAGTCGCTCTTGTACACCGCATAAGGCTCCTCGGCCTTCCTGCCATTGATCCAGAGTTCCTTGTCCTTGATGCGGATGCGGTCGCCCGGAATACCGACGATCCTCTTGACGAACGTCTGGTGCAGGTCGATCGGATACCGGAAGACGACGATGTCGCCGCGCTCGACATCCTGATACGGAAGCAGGTACTGGCTGATGGCGCCGTCCGGGGCGTAGGCCAGCTTGTCGACCAGAAGATGGTCGCCAATCAGCAATGAATCCTCCATTGAGCCGGTCGGTATCACGAACGCCTGGACTAGCGTTGTGGTGCCGAACAGGAGGAGCAGTATCGTCACCGTCCATTCGGCCACTGCGCCTCGCGGGGACTCTGCACCCCGCCTGGTGGTGGAGCGGGGTGAATCTGTGACGTCAGGGGAGCGGTTCTTCATCGTCTGATCCGTGTCGTGACTGGCGACCGAGAATCTCATGGTACCTCGTTTGCCGAGCCACATCCGGAGTTGGACGGCCGTTGCGTTGCCGACCACAGCGGCAGGGGTGCGTTGCCTTCGGGTCAACCGGGAGAATGGTCACGAACGATTGAAGCCCGGGTCGAGATCGCTGACCGCATTCAGCGCGAGAAGAGCCTCAATTTCCTGTGTCCGGACGGGATGGTTCCGTTCCGCGCTCGGAACCATCGACGCCAATGCTTCGCTGGCGGTTGCCGCCCGACGGGATTCGCCTCTGTAACCTGGCACAGCAGCCGTTCTGCATCCCTCCCCCCGATGGAGGGGGACGGTCAGAGCCGTCCAGGATCTCCGGTTCTCCCCCGTTCGTTGCCTGACATCGATTGCTACTGTACGTTAAGGGGCAGTGCCACGAGGGGGGCACGACTCGGCTATCACTCGACTTCAAATCCTGGCTGCAAGCTGCCTGTTATTCGCTGCCTGCGGCAGTGAACTCAACTTGGATCAGTTACCTACACTGCCACCGCCCCCCCGTCAACGACATACCGAAACTCACCATCAACGATGCCGGATCATGCATCACGATCGTCTTGAAGCCGGGGTGAGTGAAGCGGTCGACAATCGGCCGGGCTATTTCGAAGACAGGGCGCCAGCCATCAAGGGCGTCGAGCAGACGTCACGGAATGACCGGGTTTCGTTGGACTTTCATGATGATTGGGCGGATGTGAGGATGACCATCGAGCGCGGGGGACGCTCCCTGGGAATTGACCTCGACTCGGCCCAGCACTCGGTCACCGAACTGCTGGACAGTTCCGACGAGCCCGGCAGGGGCCCGCTCCTCGACTATCTCTTCTCCAGGCGTTACGAGCGGCGTGGCTGGACGCTGTTCCGCTCGAAGGAGAGCGGGACAGCGGTCGCGTATGTCGAGGTGAACTGGGACGATGACGATCCGGGAAACTACGTCGCGGGCGGCCATTGGATGCATTTTGCAGCGAACGAGGTCGGAGGGTGCATCGGGTGTGTCATGGAGCGCGAGAACCCGTTCTACCGCATACTCGACTTCGAGGGCATCACCCTGCATCCGGCCGGCGTGAAGTCGGAACTGTACGCCCTGTGCCACAACAGTGACACCGAGATGCCCGCGGATTTCGACCTTGCGTCCTATGCGGACTTCAACGCCTTCCTGAGTGAGGTCAACGTTCGGGAGAGTCAGTTCCGGATTCACCTTGATACGGCTCCGATCAACAGCGACGGCACGATCGGCGATGCGGACATCCGGTTGGAACTGGACTATTTCCCGGAAGGAACCGATACGGGTGGCACATGGGGCGGCAGATTCTCGGGCATCAGCGATGAACACGGCCACCCGAACCGCGCGATCGGGACGCTTGGCGGGACCTGGACGCACGGGCAGGGTGGTCAGGGGCGGTTCATCGGCAACTTCTACGTGAGTTCGCATCCCGCCAAGCCATAGGCCGTGACGGATCACCTCGGACGATATTGTTCCGTCACCCGTTCCCGGTACGATGCTCGAACGGAGGAATGATGACTACGTATAAGAAGTGGCGGAGCCACCGTCGAGAGGTGCTGAGGTTGAGCTTGGCAGACATTGGAGTGTCGATGGCGACGATTGATGTTGCCCGGGCAGACGTGGATCTGGCCGCACTCGTCATACTGCAGTTGGCGGTAAGTCCGTGCATGGTAATTTCTACCATATGGTGGGCCACCCTTGACACCTGTCCCCATATCTGGTGTCGCACTGGCTAATACAATTGGCAGTTGTGAACTTCAATTGCAAGAACGCAGGATCGAATTAGCCGCGGATTTTCTTATCATACGTCTGTCAATGCTAGGATTTGTTCGTTCCATTTTACTTTCAAGACCGCTGGCACATCGGTTGCGTCCATTCGGGACGTCAAAGCTTGATTGAAAGACTGTCTACCTTTGGTTCCCACGCTAAGCAAGATAGCCAGTATGTAGGTCTCTATATTAGCAAAGTTCACTTCGTGCCCTTGACTGAAGTACTGCTGTGCCTGTATCTTGGCTTCTAGCTTTGGAGGTACCTTTACCAAGAACAGGTAGTCGTGGATCTCAGCAACTGCAATCTTCGTTTCGAATGTTGTGCGGACTCGGTGCTTGTCGACAACTCTCTCTGTAACCTCTGCCGCTAGAATCGTTTGCCCTTGAGACTTGATTTCAATGTCACCTGTCGCGCCGGTCGGACCATCTGCTACGTTAATACCCTGAGTAATAATTTCCCAATTCAAATCGAAAGCTGCTCGAATTGACTGGAACATTGCCTCGATTAAGAATATCGGAAATCTGCCTCCGCTCTGGATCTCGAGCAAGTTGTGGATCAGTGTCTTGTATTGTTCATGACTGATTCGTCGTAACTTTGAAATCGGAATAGTCGATTCTTCACGCAATATTAGAAATCGATAGGCGAGTACGACTAGAATCTCATCAAGCTGAGTCTTATTTGCCGCATTGATTTGTTGTACGACCTCCAAAAACCTAGCGAATGCGTCCCGATCTCGGACTCCATATCCAGTCTCTTCATTGAAACGTACGCTTCGACGGAACACAGAGAGGAATGGACCTCTAGATGCTGGAACGCGCTGCTCGATTAGGTATGGGTTGACGACCTTTTCATCAAGTGACCGCCCGCTGTACGCCCCCTTTCCGTGTTTAACGTACGGCATTCGTGCATCATTACCAAGATCATCCAACCTCGCTAGAACACAACCTAGAAGAGCTTCACGAAACGCCTGCGTCATATTCGGCTCAAATATCGCATCCAGGCACATCATTAACTTGTGACTACAGGGAGGAGTAGAATGCTCCAGAAAATGCCTGCGCGCTCGCTCGAATGCCTGGCGCAGCCTCTCAGAGGCAGATTCATAGTCCATCGGTAACCTCGTAGTTAACCCAAATCGCCTCTTGACGCTGATTCTTACTGGAGTGACAAGCCTTTGGAACTGCGTCAATTCGCAGGAAATCCCGGTAAAGAGTGTCCATCATTTCACAGCGATAGCCTGAGATGGCACACTTTCCCTGTATCTGACTCAGGGCCGATGCAAGCTGTCGATGTTCATCATCACTCAATTCGTACCCATACGCCTTTCCACCCGATCTAGATTCGTGCGGATAGGGTGGATCGCAGTAGAACATCGTGCGCGGAGAGTCATAGATTTGCACGACATCAAGTGCCGGTCTGTTCTCGATTTGAACACGACTGATTCGTTCTGCAATCTGCCAAAGAGCGGGGACTCCACCAAACCATCTAGATACAACGCCTGACATTCCTGCTCTAGAAGTCTCTTTGCAGTTCGCCCAGCGTCCTACCGACGCCTTCTGTGCCAAGCCTGACCGTGCTTGACGTGCCCGGATGTAAAACCGACGAGCACGTTCTAGATCTGGCAATGGGTCACCATTCGTTGTGCAAGCAACGAAGAACTCCTCACGACTGAACGGCGTTAGCGCTATCTCTCGGACCAGCGAGTCGGTGTCTGACCGGAGGACACGGAAGAAATTCACGACTTCACCATCAAGGTCGTTGTAAGTCTCAACAGCCGAAGGCATTCGATTTAGCAATACCGCCGCCGAACCGCCAAACGGCTCGCAATAGTGGTGACAATCCGGGAGAAGAGGTAGAATCCAGTCTAGATGACTGAATTTCCCACCATACCACCCAAAAGCGATCAGTTTTCTTCTACGCCTGACTTCGACCAGGTTGGACGCCCGATCCGGGATTGCATCCAGATAGATCGGCGACGGAACGCGTCTTTGCCTCACGCCCGCACTCCTAGCGCTAAGTGCTCGGTATTCGTGATCATTGGCCTGTACTGCAGTCGTTTCTGCTCGATTCTGTTCTGCTTCGATGATGCTTCATTTATCACGCCCGATTCCGTTGTGTGACATCTGGCAAACACCTCTGGATAACGATCAAGATGCTCCGGTCGAGGATTGTGAAACGTGCTCTTGTACATCCGCTCCAAGATTGGATAATGGGATTCAATTCCATTGTCGTGAACACTGATATTGTCCGAAATCCACAGCGATAGTTCGATCATAATACCTCCGATTGATAGTGCATCGCAGGCACTGGATCTCTCCAGAAAAACTGTCGCCTGTGTGTCGGTACACTTCTTGAAAAATGTGGTTGTATTGATCTTAGAAACGATCTGAATTTCGGCTCGATAGCTGGTGTATTGACCGTGATATTCTTGCGCTGAAAGTTGCAAAAATTGGCTTGTTTGCCTCCAATATGGGACTTGTCAATCTTAACGAAACTACTAAACATACCCACGCAATCAATTGCTGCGTAATGTTCAACCCATTCAACCTGGATGAACAGCGAAGGCTGAAGGAATGCAGGTTTACGTAGCGCGTTTCCGACCAGCGGCCTCGCCGAGCCCCCTAGGTGTCCGCCCCGCGCTAGCGGGGATACGGAGGAACTGCTACCTGTTGCAGACTCGATTCGCACTTTCTGCGAGCTCCCGGAGAGACTGCCTGCAATTCGGCTAGCCTACCTTCTCTCTGCTACTCTCATAGCATAGATGACTCTGCGACCCAAGGAAAATAGGTGCGCAGCGTGGCGTGATCGGTAGCCACTGGGGCGGGCGACGCTTCGGCCATCGCGGCGACGAACGCCGCTATGCGGAATCAGTCGATGTTGTAGGACACTGAGACGATCGGGTCGGTAGAGCGGAAGCGGACCGGAACGGTTGGTCACATTGCCGCCCTGCGGGGCCGGGTCTCGGTGGGATCTGCGACGTGAACCTGTGGCAGCGGAGAGATGCCACGGTGGTGACAGCCGTGATCTTGCCTTCAGCGCCATTGCTGGGGAGGAGAGATCCCCCCGGGGTAGGCACGTGCTACGAGGCTTCAAGAAGTAACGGTTTGGCAGTAGCGCTATATTGGGTAGTGATTGAATGCCCTGCAACAATGCGAGGTTCCATGGGCCGCTGCTTGATGGGGCACAGATCAAGTGGTGTTCTGCAGCCAACCCTTCGAAACGGGTTGAAGACTGCCAGGCGCCCCAGATAGCATTCGAGGTTCCGTTTGGCGCACACTGGAGGGTCGATGGCGACGATTGATGTTCCCCTAGGCAGGCGTGGATTCGGGCAGACATCCCGGTCGGACGCTTGGTGGATTCAGCCACTGACGGTGTTCTTGTGCTTTTCCACGTTCATCGCCTACGCTACCTGGGCCACGTTCCAGGGCGAATACTACACGGCGGGTCCATACCTGTCGCCCTTCTACTCGCCGGAACTCTTCGGCGCGTCCGAACACAGCTGGTTCGGCCCCAAGCCCGGCTGGTGGCCGGCTTGGTTGCCCTTCTCGCCCGCACTGTTGATCCTGTGGGCCCCGCTGGGGTTCCGCCTCACCTGCTACTACTATCGCGGTGCCTACTACAAGGCGTTCTGGGCCGATCCGCCCTCCTGCTCGGTCGGAGAGCCCCGATCCGGTTATCGTGGCGAGCGTTCGTTTCCGCTGGTCATGCAGAACGTGCACCGCTACTTTCTCTATATCGCGCTGCTGTTCATCGTGATGCTCGCCTATGATGCATGGAAGGCGCTCTGGTTCACGGACCCGGCAACGGGCACCGTCGAATTCGGCGTAGGCGTGGGCAGCATCGTGCTGGTGGCGAACGTCACGCTGCTGTCCGGCTACGCGTTTGGCTGTCACTCATTGCGGCACCTGCTGGGAGGTCGGCGGGACCGGCTCTCGGGATCACCCAACCTGGCCAAGACGTATGACTGCGTGAGTTGCCTGAACCGCCAGCACATGCGCTGGGCATGGATGAGTCTGTTCTCGGTCGGGTTCTCCGATCTGTACGTCCGACTCTGCTCCATGGGTATCTGGACCGACTGGAGAATCCTGTGACAACCGATTGCGAGCCGATCGAACATGATGTCCTCGTGATTGGTGCTGGCGGTGCAGGGCTGCGGGCCGCGATCGAAGCCCGTGCACTCGGCGCTTCCGTGGGGCTTGTCTGCAAGTCGCTTCTTGGCAAGGCGCACACAGTGATGGCGGAGGGTGGTGTCGCCGCGGCTTTGTCGAATGTCGATGATCGTGACGACTGGAAGGTGCACTTCGCCGACACCATGCGTGGCGGCCAGTACCTCAACAGCAGCCGCATGGCCGAACTGCACGCCAAGGAGGCGCCCGCACGCGTACGGGAACTGGAGGCTTGGGGGGCCCTGTTCGACAGGGCTGGCGACGGGAGCATCCTGCAGCGGAATTTCGGTGGACACGCCTACCCGCGGCTTGCGCATGTCGGTGACCGCACCGGCCTCGAGATGATCCGCACGCTGCAGGATCATGTCATCCACCAGGGCGTCGACGACCACATGGAATGCGCCGTCATCGAGTTGCTGACGGATGGAGACCGCGTGGTCGGAGCTCTGGCCTTCGATCGTGACCGCGGTACCTTCAAGGTCTTTCGGGCCAAGGCCGTCGTGCTGGCCACCGGTGGCGTGGGCAAGGCGTTTCGGATCACGAGCAACAGTTGGGAGTACACGGGCGACGGGCATGCCTTGGCCTATCGGGCTGGGGCGTCGCTGGTCGACATGGAATTCGTGCAGTTCCACCCGACGGGCATGGTCTGGCCGCCCAGCGTCGCCGGCATCCTGGTGACCGAGGGGGTCCGCGGGGAGGGCGGCGTCCTGCGGAACTCGCTGGGCGAGCGATTCATGTTCGGCGATATCCCGCCCCTCTATCGCAATCAGACGGCGGACAACGAGGAGGAGGGCTGGCGCTACACCCAGGGTGACAAGGACGCGCGTCGGCCACCGGAACTGTTGACCCGCGATCATGTGGCGCGCTGCATCGTGCGAGAGATCAAGGAAGGCCGGGGAAGCCCCCACGGCGGGGTCTTTCTCGACATTTCCTGGATCAAGGAAAAGCTGCCCGACGCGGCGGAGCACATCAAGCGCAAGCTTCCCAGCATGTACCACCAGTTCAAGGAGTTGGCGGGCATCGATATCACCGAGCAGCCGATGGAGGTTGGCCCGACCACGCACTATGTGATGGGCGGCGTGAAGGTGGACCCGGATTCGCAGATGTCCGATGTCCCCGGGCTCTTCGCGGCGGGAGAATGCGCCGCCGGTCTGCACGGTGCCAATCGACTTGGAGGCAACTCCCTCTCGGACCTGCTGGTGTTCGGCAAGCGTGCCGGAGAATACGCAGCCCGCTTCGCGCAAGAGAACAGTGCCGGCGAGATAGCGGAAGATCAAGTTGCGGAAGTGATGCGGACAGCGCTGGAGCCGTTCGACCGAGCCACGGACAGCGGGAGTGCAGAGAACCCCTTCGCCATCCAGCAGGAGCTGCAGGACTTGATGCAGGGGCAGGTAGGGATTGTCCGCCATGAGGATGACCTGAAGGCCGCGCTGGAAGGCATCGAGCGTCTGTGCGACAGGGCAGGACGTGTTGCGGTGAGCGGCAACAGGGAGTACAACCCGGGCTGGCACACGGCTCTGGACTTGCGGAATCTGCTGACCTTCTCGGAAGCGATTGCGCGAGCGGCACTGGAACGTCAAGAGAGCCGGGGTGCCCATACGCGGCTCGACTATCCGGACAAGGACGAGCACTACGGAAAGCTGAACGTCGTGATTCACAAGGACGAGGACGGAGGCTTGGCAGTCTCTCGCGAGCCGATTGCGCCGGTTCCTGATGAGCTGCAGCAGATCATCGAAGCGCAGAAATAAGAGGAGACGGGATATGGCAACGGCGACATTCCGGATTTGGCGGGGCCGGGCCGGCTCGGGCGAACTTCACGACTACAGTTGCGAGATTTCCGAGGGCATGGTGGTTCTGGATGCTGTCCACAGGATCCAGGCCGAGCAGGCAGGCGATATGGCGGTTCGCTGGAATTGCAAGGCGGGCAAGTGCGGGTCCTGTTCGGCGGAGATCAACGGATCGCCCGGGTTGATGTGCATGAAGCGGCTGGATCAGCTGCCCCTGGACAAGCCGGTCACGATCGAGCCGATGCAGTCGTTCCCGGTGGTCAAGGACCTGGTGACCGATGTCTCTTGGAACTTCAAGGTGAAGAAGCGGATCAAGCCGTTTGCTCCCCGACCGCCGGACGCCGAGGACGGCACCTGGCGCATCGCTCAGCGCGATGTGGATCGAGTGCAGGAGTTCCGCAAGTGCATCGAGTGCTTCCTCTGCCAGGATGTCTGCCATGTCCTCCGCGAGCATCATCTGCATGAGGAGTTCATCGGGCCCCGGTTCCTGGTGTATGCCGCTGCGCTGGAGATGCACCCTCTCGATACCGAGAACCGGGTTGGAGAACTGCGTGAGACTGACGGCATCGGGTACTGCAACATCACCAAGTGCTGCACCAAGGTCTGTCCGGAGCACATCACCATCACCGACAATGCCATCATCCCCCTCAAGGAGCGGGTGGTCGATGAGTTCTACGACCCCTTGACAAAGCTCTTCCGCGTCTTCCGGAAATAGCCTTGCTGGTCGGTCACAGGATCTGCGAACCGATTCTGTGGCAGGTGCCGATGCCCGTTGGCAACGCAGGTCCGTCTACCGAGAGACAGGATTCAGCCTCTCCCGTGCCAATCGGCTCGGTCGGGCAGTACGCTGACCATGTGGAGACATGATGGCAAGCACCCCTGCCGCGGGATTGTCCACCTGAAGCAGCGTCGGCGCACAGCACTGCGGGTGCGGCCTCTCCCTGGTGAAAGGCATGGCACCACGGCAACTACCGTCGTCCTGTCCCGCCGTCTCAGTGCATCGGAAGCCGGTTCCGCCCACCGGGTCGCCGGAGGTCTCCGGCGAACGGCGGGTAGTGGCTCCCCAAGTCGGTCCCATGCAGTGGCGGTGATATCATGGATGCAGTATCTCGAAGCTGGAAGGTCTGGCCAGCCCCGTATCTGCGTCTGGATTCGTCGGTCGCAGCACATCGTCGAGATACAGGATCGTCATGTCCAGTTACAACGGTATCCCTGTCCCTTCGGATGGAACTCCCATTCGCATGGAAGGTGGGCGCTGCAGTGCGCCGGACAGCCCCATCATTCCTTTCATCGAGGGTGATGGCACCGGCAGGGATATCTGGAAGGCGGCACGAGCCGTCTTCGACGCTGCTGTCGAGAGAGCCTATGGCGGGTCGAAGCGTATCGTCTGGTATGAGATTCTGGCCGGCGAGAAGGCCAACGAGCGCGTCGGCGAATGGCTGCCCGCGGACACGATCGAGGCGATTCGTGAATTCAAGGTCGCCATCAAGGGACCTCTGACGACGCCAGTGGGGGGAGGAATCCGCAGCCTGAACGTGGCGCTTCGGCAGATCCTGACACTCTACTCCTGTGTCCGGCCGGTGAAGTGGTATTCCGGTGTCCCGTCGCCAATGAAGGATCCCGGCAATCTCAACGTGGTGATCTTTCGAGAGAATACGGAAGATGTCTATGCCGGCATTGAATGGGAGTGCGGATCGGAGGAGGCCGGAAGGGTCATCGAGTTCCTGAACGGGCCGATGGGCAGGAGTATTCGCGCAGACTCCGGAATCGGCATCAAGCCGGTCTCGATTGCCGGGTCCAAGCGGCTCGTCCGGGCCGCGATTCGCTACGCGCAGTCCAACGGTCGGTCGTCGGTAACGCTGGTCCACAAGGGCAACATCATGAAGTTCACCGAGGGTGCATTCCGGGACTGGGGTTACGAGGTGGCAACGCAGGAGTTCCGCGACTCCTGCGTCACCGAGGCCGAAGTCTGGGCCGATGGCGGGGACGGCTCGGTCCCCGACGGCAAGATCCTTGTCAAGGACCGGATTGCCGACGCCATGTTCCAGCAGGTCCTGCTGCGGCCTGCCGAATACGACGTCATTGCTACGACCAACCTGAACGGAGACTACCTTTCCGACGCCTGTGCGGCGCAGGTTGGCGGGCTCGGTCTGGCACCGGGGGCGAACATCGGTGACGATCACGCCGTGTTCGAGGCGACGCACGGGACGGCACCGAAGTATGCCGACAAGGACGTCATCAATCCCAGCAGCGTCATCCTGTCCGGGGTCATGATGCTCCAGCACTTGGGCTGGAGCAAGGCTGCGGAGCTCGTCGAGCGTGGCATCATGGGTGCGATCGCAGCCAGGACGGTGACGTACGACCTGCACCGGCTGATGGAGGGTGCGACGAGAGTGCGCTGCAGCGAGTTCGGAGCAGCGGTGATTCGGCACATGGACTGAAAGGGGAAAGGGACACGATGAGGAAGAAAGTCACAGTCATCGGTGCCGGTAATGTCGGTGCCAGTTGCGCTCTGCGGATTGCGGACAAGGAACTTGCGGACGTCACGTTGATCGACATTGTCGAGGGAGTGCCTCAGGGCAAGGCGCTTGACATGTTCGAAGGCTGCCCGGTCGAGGGCTCCGACGTGCGGGTCGTGGGGACCAACAACTACGAGGACACCGCGAACTCGGATATCGTTGTGATGACCGCCGGCTTTCCCAGGAAGCCGGGAATGAGTCGCGACGACCTGCTGTTGAAGAACGCCTCGATCGTGAAGTCGTGCATCGCCGCGGCTGCGCAGTATTCGCCGAACGCGATTCTCATCGTGGTGTCGAACCCGCTGGATGCGATGTGCCATGTGGCGTATCACACGTCCGGATTTTCGAGGAATCGCGTCATAGGAATGGCCGGTGTGCTCGACACGGCCCGCTTCCGGACATTTCTGGCGGAAGCCGCAGGCGTTTCGGTAGAGAACGTGGTAGCGATGGTGCTTGGCGGCCATGGCGACACGATGGTGCCGCTGGTCCGTTACACCAGTGTTGCGGGTATTCCGATCAGCCAGCTCTTGAGCAGTGATGAGATCGAGTCGATCGTGCAGCGCACTCGTGACGGTGGGGCCGAGATCGTCAAGCATCTCAAGACCGGTAGCGCGTACTACGCCCCGTCGTCCTCGGTGGTCGAAATGGTGGAGTCGATCCTCAAGGACAAGCGGAAGGTCCTTCCGTGCGCGGCCTTTCTTGAGGGTGAGTACGGACGGAAGGGTATCTTCGTCGGCGTGCCGTGCAAGCTCGGTGCCCATGGACTCGAGCATGTCTTCGAGCTCGAGTTGGAGGCAAGCGAGAAGGCCGCACTGGATGCCAGCGCCGATGCGGTCGAAGAGTTGGTCGGCGTTCTCAGGACGAACGGTTACTGAAAGATCGACAAGCGACAGTCCGCGCCCGAACAGGCGTATGTGTATCGCTTCGCAGGCTGCGGAGTCCGATCATGGGGATTCAGACAACGTTCGCTTACGGTGCCTCAGTCATGCGCGGCCCAGGGTAATGTTCTGGAAACTACGATCTTTCCGGTTCGTTGAGTTCCGGTCGGGGGGCGAGCCGCGCCACCCGCGTCCGTGAGAGGTCTGCCGTGCGACCCAGATAACGGCGCACCAACCCCCCGGTCCGCGCGCTGCAGTCGCCCGTACGAGAACCGCGACGCGGGCATCCGGTCGCGGCGGCACGCGGACGACCTCGTCCGGGTTGCCTTCCAGGAAGGTCCGCAAGGCATCCAAGTGGGAGTGGGCGGCGAGACCGAACTGCAGGGATCATCCTCCGATGATCCCTGCTTCCCCTGCAGAGCCTCCCTTCAAGCTCATTGTTCGTTGGGAAGAGATTGGTGCTTGACGGAACTGCGGACTTGATATATCCTAAGGACACCGGTCGACGGTTCGACTGGCACGAAGGAGTATAGCCATGAAAAGAATTCTCACGCTGTCCATCTTGACGCTCGCTGTCACCTCGCTTTGCTTGGCTGGGTCAGTGACCGGCTACGTGACGGACATGAAGTGTGCCAAAGCTGGCAAGGCTGGTGAAGCGCACGCAGGTTGCGCAAAGGGCTGCATCGGCGGTGGCGAGGCAGCTGTGGTTGTCACAGAGGACGGCAAGATCTACGAGGTCGCGGACCAGGCCAAGCTGAAGGACCACGCCGGTGCCAAGGTCACCGTGATGGGGACCATCGACGGGATGAAGGTCACGTCCGTGGACAAAGTCGAGACCTCGAGCTAGAGACTCTGGCTCACGGAAGTCTCTCGGCTAGGATCGTTGCCCAAGCTGTGGCAACGACTGTGAAGAGGCGACCTGTATCGGAATTGCGGGTCCGTTCGCTGGACGAGTGGTCCCGGTACTGGACGCCTCATGATGCCACCGGGATGGTGGACAGCCACTCCAGGACTGCTCATTCTCCGTATTGCGTTCATGGGGGAGGGGGCGGCCGTGAGGCACATTGACTGCCGTAACGGCTGAGTCCACAGTCGCATCCGTAAAGGGCCTTGGAGACCGTGCAGGCTGGATCAGGCCCGTTGGTTCGGCAGTTGCTTGACTGGTATCGTGCCAGTCGCAGGGATTTGCCTTGGAGGGAGGAGACGGATCCCTATCGGATATGGGTCTCTGAAGTCATGCTTCAGCAGACGCGGGTCGAGGCCGTTCGTCCGTATTACGAGCGGTTTCTCGGTTGTTTTCCGGACATACCCGACCTCGCGAGAGCATCCCTGCAAGATGTCCTCAGCCAATGGGCCGGGCTCGGGTATTATCGGCGAGCCCGCATGCTGCATGAAGCAGCCCGTTGCATAGTGGTTGAGCATGGAGGCGTGTGGCCTCAAGACCATGCGTCGATCCTGCGTCTGCCGGGAATCGGCGAGTACACGGCTGCCGCCATCGTGAGCATCGCTTTCGACGAGCCCAGAGCGGCCATGGACGGCAACGCATTCCGGGTGCTGGCAAGGCTCACCGATGACCGCCGGGAGATTCGCAGTACGGCTGCCAGGCGCACGTTGAAGGCTCTCGGACAGGAATTCGCGGATGCCACCCCTCCCGGGGCACGCGGTGACTTCACCCAGGCCCTGATGGAGCTCGGGGCGACGGTGTGCGTGCCCCGGGTGCCGAAGTGCGTGGACTGTCCGTGGACCGACTCCTGCTTGGCCCGGGCAGCCGGAACCGCAGCGGAACTGCCCGTGAAGAAACGCAGTCGTGCCGGGCGCGAGGTGGCTCTCTCTGTAGCCATCGCCCGGTGCGGTGACCGGATACTGGTGCGCCGGCGTCCTCCGGATGCTTCGATCATGCCGGGTTTCTGGGAATTGCCCTGGTGTGAGGGGCCGTCGGAGTCCCTGGAGAGCCTCAGCGTCCTGGCTGCTGTGAGTCGTCCCCGCATCGGCAGGTTCTCGCACGCGATCACGGTGACGAACTACAGATGCGACGTGTACGAAGCCTCGGCTTCGAGGGACTCGGAGCGTGGCTGCTGCTGGATGTCTGACGAGGAACTGCAGAGTGTGCCGCTCACGACGATCAGCAGAAAGGCGCTGCGTTTCGCTGAGCGGACGTAGGCCGCACCGCAAGGGGGCCTTTCGGTGCGGGTGGATCAGTCCTGCTGCGACGAACCCGGAGAGAGGGACTGCGAAACGGTTGATGTGCCCAGGCTCCGCATGTACTCCGAGATGCCCTGGAAGAGATGCTCGGCCACCTCCTCGCGGAACCGGGACTGTCCCATGAGCTGCTCATCCTGCCTGTTGCTGATAAAGCCGATCTCCGCCAGGACAGCCGGAATCCGTGCTCCGATGAGAACCACGAACGGAGCCTTGCGAATGCCCCGGTCACGGATTCTCGACGAGTGTCGGGAGAGTCCCCGAAACAGGTTCGACTGAATGCGAGTGGCGAAATCCTTGGACTCTTCGGTCCTTTCCCCCAGTGTGATCTTTGAAACCAGATCGTCGAGTTGGTGGACGCTGAAATTGGCACTCGCGTTTTCTTGGGAAGCCACCTCAAGGGCCCATGGATCCGTCGTGAGGCTGAGGTAATAGGTCTCGATGCCCCGGACGCTCGACTGCCGCGCGGCGTTGCAGTGGATCGAGATCATGAGATCCACGTCGCTCTCGTTGGCGATCCGCACCCGCTCCTCCAACTCGATGAAGACATCGGATTCTCGGGTCTGGATCACCTCGGCGCCCATCCTCGCGGATAGCAGCTCGCCGAGCCGTACCGCGATGTCCAGCACCACATCCTTCTCCTGCAGTCCGCCCGCACCAACCGAGCCCGTGTCGTGACCACCGTGACCGGCATCGATCAGAATGCGGCGACTCTTCAGGCCCATGGCACGTGTAAGACTGAGCTTACCGTCCGCCGTCTTGGCTGCGGCGCGAGGGGGCGGCGATGCCGTCCGTGTCGGGGGACTGCCGGGCATTCCGCTCAGTGCCTCGTCCGTGCGGGCAGCCCGGTTGCTTCCGGCCGTCCGCACGTCCAGCACCAGGCGAGTCGGTTCGTCCAGCCAGAAGGCATCGAAGGACACTCTGCTGCGCAGGTCCAACACCAGCCGTGCCTTGTTGCGGCGATTCTGTGCGAGCCGGGCCGCTGCAATGAGGCTGTCGTCGATCACCATCGTCGCGCCCTCGGGCAAAGCGTTGGAGACCGCGCTGCCGAAAATGTCGATGTAGAGTCGGTCCGGACGCTGCAAGCGGTCGTACTTGAGCGACGCTTTCCCGTCCATCTGCAGCACCACGCGTGTGCCGTCCTCATAGCTGTGGTAGCGGACCTGCGAGATCGTGGCTCTGCCGCCGGGCGCAGGAGCCCCCGGCGGAGCCACCAGTGAGCCTGGGGCGTGGAGCGTGTCCGAGAGGGCGACGGTACCGGGGGGGGCGCCGGCCGCGGATGTGGCTCTCGTGGTTGGCGAGGGTGGGGCTGGTCGGGATTGATCGGTCGGGATGCTGGAGAGGCTCGCCACTCGCCGGAGAGCGGGCTCGCGGTGTCTGCTGCTCGGATACTCCCGGGCAAGCAGCTTGTACGTCTCGATGGCCTTCTGGATGTACTTGTCCCCTCCGAATCGGACGGTCATTCCTTCGTAGAGTTCCGCGATCGCCAGCAGGGCGTCGTCGCAATAACCGCTGGTTGGATCGGTCCTCCGCACCGCTTCGAAAGCGGATACAACCAGCTCATACTGGCGCAGTCCCAACTCGAGCTTCGGAACCCGGCTGAGATCCTCACGCAACAGCGATGCGGCCTTGAATCGTCGCGCCGCCGCTTGCGCGCTTGTTCCTGCAACTGCCTGCGAGACTGCAATCGCACCCAGGACCAGGATCGCCATCGACCGCATCGATCTGTGCCAGCCAGTCCAAACGTCGTGGACAGGGCCGGATGTGGACCCGCCGCGTGTCGCGCGACAGTTCTCTTGCGTCGGAAGGAGGACTCCCGTGGAATCCTTGATGCTGAGACCCACGAACCGGTTCAAGGCACCCATCGTTACCCTCCCGTCACGAAAGCCGGAGAGTGGTCCCTTCGCGGCCTTGCACCTCGACCTCGTTGTGAGCGTGGCAACGCTTCTCCATTCAAAACATTATCATATTCAATGTTTCACTGCAACCATGCACGAATGATCGAGTGCTCGACCCGAGGACGGTCGTGTCCCGACCTGTTCCTGATTGTCCCGTTGTAATGCGGAGCTCCCGGCCGGAAATCCCCCTCCGGAATTCGCCCCCTGTCCGTTGTTTCTCATAATGGAAGGGTTGATGTCGCGGACAATCCGGCCGGTTGCGGGACTGAATGGGACCATCTCCCTCCCAGGCGACAAATCGATTTCGCACCGCTATGCGATGCTCGCTGCGATCGCGGAAGGCACCAGCGAGCTTGTGAACTACTCGACCGGTGCCGATTGTCGGTCGACGCTGGAGTGTCTCCGCGCGCTTGGGGTGCGCGTCTCTCACGTCGGCACGACCGTACGGATCCGAGGTGCGGGTAACTGCGGGTTGAATGCGCCAGCTACCGCGCTGGATGCGGGCAACTCCGGCACGACGATGCGCCTGCTGACCGGGGTCCTGGCGTCTCGGCGGTTCGAGTCCCGAATCTGCGGGGATGATTCACTGTCCAAGCGGCCGATGAAGCGCATCCTGACTCCGTTGATCCGGATGGGTGCCCGCATCGATGCCAGGGATGGGCAGTACCCTCCCTTGCGGGTCCGTGGTGGCGGACTGCACGCGATCCGATACGAGTTGCCGGTTGCAAGCGCGCAGGTGAAGAGTTGCGTGCTGCTCGCCGGGCTCGGTGTCGCGGGTACGACGACAGTCGTCGAGTCCCTTGCGACCAGGAACCACACCGAGATAGCGTTGCGTCGATTCGGTGCCCGTATCCAGGTCGAGGGCCGGTCGATCTCGGTGGCCGGCTCACCTCGGCTCTCCGCCTGTGACCTGCGGGTCCCGAGTGACCTGTCTTCGGCTGTGTTTTTCCTGGCAGCTGCGCTGCTGCTTCCCGGTTCCCGGTTGCGGATCGAGGGAGTGGGCCTGAACCCGACCCGCACCGCCGTGCTGGATGTGCTGCGGGGCATGGGGGCCCACGTCGAAGTTTGTGATGAACACGAGCGGGGTGGGGAACGGACCGGCACGCTGGAGATCCGTGCCGGGACCGGGTTGCGGGGAGGCCGGATCGCGGGTCCGACCACGGCCGGCGTCATCGACGAAATCCCCATGCTGGCCGTGCTCGGGGCCGTTTCACGGAACGGCCTGCAGATCCGTGATGCGGGTGAACTGCGTGTCAAGGAGACCGACCGCATCGCAACAGTTGCAATGAACCTGCGGCGGATGGGAGTGCGGGTCACTGAGTACGAGACCGGGATGGACATCAAGGGAGGATCGAGACTGATGGCGGCGGAACTCGATTCCTGCGGCGATCACCGGATAGCGATGGCATTCGCCGTTGCTGCCCTTGCGGCAGACGGCGAATCCAGTCTGGATCGTGCCGAGGTCGCCAGCGTGTCGTTCCCGGAATTCTACGACGTCCTTGACAGCATCGTTCAGGCGTAGCGCGCTAGCGGAATGGCAGGGGCGTGATCTCGCGATCATAGCGAAGCTCCCCTCCATCCAGCCAAAGGAGTTCCGGTGCGGCCGGGCGAATCCCGAAGTCCTCCGGCACATCCGCATCCAGGCGGCGGAACATCGCTGCCAGCCGCCTCACGACATCCGGGTGGTCGGCCGCCACATCCTCCTGTTCGGAGGTGTCCGTCTGCATGTCGAACAGCATCATGGGCTTGGGCGGAGGACCGGTCTGCACGCCGGGGCACTGGGTCGGATTCGCCTGTTCGAACTGGGCAATGATCGTGATGCCATCCGGTCCACGGCGATCCCTCCAGTCCGAGGCGTTGTCCATGCAGCGGAACCCCGGGGTGGGTTGCCGGACATGGAGCTTCCATCGCCGGGTCCGGATCATTCGGAGTCGCTGTCCAGCCATCGCGTACACCGCTTCGTGGGGAGACTCGGCGACACGTCCTTCAAGGAGGGGGAGAAGGTCCCGACCGTCGATGATCCGGTCCTCGGGCAGTGTTCCGCCCGCCGCCGTCACAACGGTCGGGAACAGATCGATGGAACCCAGAATTTCCGAGGAGACCTGTCCCGCCGGGATGCGGCCGGGCCACCGCGCGATCGCCGGAACACGGACGCCGCCGTCGAAACTGGATCCCTTCATTGCACGCAGCGGCCTGTTGTCGCCTCCGTAGGTTGCCCCGTTGTCCGACGAGAAGAACACGAACGTCCTGTCGTCGAGTCCGGTGTTGCGCAGCTTGTCCAGGATCTGTCCGACGGACCAGTCCAGTTCACGCACCACGTCGCTGTAGAGGTCGTCCGGTGTCTTGGGAGTGTAGAAGTCCTCTGAGGCAGCCAAGGGTTTGTGTGGCATGGCATGCGGCAGGTAGAGGAAGAACGGCCTGTTCCGGTTTCGCTCAATGAAATCGATCGCGCGACGGGTGTAGTCTCGTGTCAGTTGGGCCTGCAGCACCGGGTACTGGACCACGGTCTCGCTCTCCACCAACTGTACGGGGCGCATGTCGTTCGAATAGAGGATGCCGTAGTACTCGTCGAAGCCCTGCTGCCGCGGCAGGAACCTCTCGATGTGGCCCATATGCCATTTGCCGATGGCTGCTGTCGCGTAGCCCAGAGGCTGCAGCGCCTCGGCGATCGTGATCTCGGACGGGGGCAGGCCAATGGCGTTGCGCCCCGCATCCGGCGAAGGATTCGCCACCAGGCCGTTACGGAACGGATACCGGCCCGTCATCAGGGTCCCGCGTGATGGTCCGCAGAATGGCATCGGCACGTAGAAGTCCGTGAGACGCATGCCCTCCTCTGCCATGCGGTCGAGATGGGGCGTACTGTGCCGGGTCGCTCCGTAGGAGGACAGATCCGCATAGCCGAGGTCGTCCGCGAAGATGATGATGAAGTTCGGCTGCTCCTGGGCGGCGAGGGTGGCCGTTCCAAGCGCGGCAGCAAGTATGACGAGTCGGTACCGAACGAACATCACGCGGAGGCAAGTGTAGTACATCCCGCATCGGGCGACGGCGATGTACCGTCGGGGGCCTCTTCGGTTGCGGTCCCGGCCGGCGCCCTGGGCGGACGATGTGCTCTACAATCGGCAGAAGCCCATGCACTCCCTCCCCCTTCGTCTTCGCGGAGCCTTGGTGTCCTTGGTTGCCGCCTTCGCTCTTGCATCCTGTTCCGGCGAGTCCTCGCCGGAGCGCCGTCCGAACATCATCTTCCTGATGGCCGATGACATGGGCTACGGTGATCCGGGGAGCTTCAACGCGGATTCGAAGATTCCGACGCCGGCAATGGATGCACTGGCTGCCGGGGGCATACGCTTCACGGACGCCCACTCCGGGTCTGCGGTGTGCACACCCACCCGCTATGGCGTGGTCACCGGGCGCTATGCATGGAGGAGCCGCCTGAAGAAGGGAGTGCTTTCGGGATATTCCCGCGCGCTGATCGAGCCCGACCGGATGACCGTAGCCAGCATGCTGAGGGATGCGGGTTACCACACTGCGGTGATCGGAAAGTGGCATCTGGGGCTGGACTGGGCGACCGTCTCGGAGCCCGAGACCTGGGATGAGGGAGACAAGACCGTCGCCTTTCAGAGTGCGACGGACTTCGCGAAGCCCGAGGGACTGGAGATCGACTTCGGACAGCCGGTGACCAACGGTCCGGCGACGCTCGGGTTCGACTACTCGTACATCATTCCGGCTTCCCTCGACATGGCCCCGTACGTGTATCTCGAGAACAACATCTGCGAGAGGCCGGCCACGGTCCACGAGCCCGGACGCTTCGACGGTCCGGTGTTCTGGCGTCCGGGCGAAGCTGCCGAAGGGTTCGATTTCTTCGATGTGCTACCGAACCTGACGCGACACGCCGTCGACTACATCAGCGCCCGCGCTGAAGACCCCGACAGACCGTTCTTCCTGTACTTCCCGTTGCCTGCCCCGCACTGGCCCTGGGTGCCGACCGAGGAGTTCGTCGGCCGCAGCAGGGCGGGGAAGTATGGTGACTTCGTCGTGCAGGTGGATGCCCAGATTGGCCTGATCGTCGAGGCACTGCAACGGACCGGCCAGTTCGAGGACACCCTGTTGATCGTGACCAGTGACAACGGCGCTGAATGGGACACGAGCCACATCCAGGAGTTCGACCACTACGCCAACCATGCCAGCCAGCGGGGCAAGAAAAGGGACGTGTGGGAGGGAGGGCACCGAATGCCGTTCATAGCGAGCTGGCCCGCCAGGATTGTGTCCGGGACGCAATCGGACCAGACTGTCTGTTTGACGGACCTGATGGCGACCGCAGCGGATATCGTGGGATTCGACCTGCCCGAGAACGCCGGTCAAGACAGTGTCAGCATGCTGCCCGCACTCCTCGGGGAGGCCGAGGAGCCGCTGCGGGAGGCGGTGGTCCATCACTCCGTTGATGGCATGTTCGCCATCCGTGCAGGCAAATGGAAGTTCATCGACGGCCAGGGTCCTGGTTCCAACCAGTGGGACGGCCCGCAGGAAGGCGATCCACCGGGCCAACTCTACGACATGGAGGCCGACCGCCATGAAGACGTCAATCTCTATGAGCGGGAGCCGGAGGTCGTCGACAGGCTCAGGACTCTTCTGGAGCGGTACAGGAGCCAAGGCCACAGTCGAGCGATGTGAACGGTCCCCGCACTCCGCGGTCGCGTCAGCCCTTGCTCTCCCACCAGACGTGGTCCGGCTGGGTCTGCGTTCGTGGAGAGGCACGCGCCATCTGCAGCAACTCTTCCATGCGGGACAGGACATCCGGATGATCCGATGCCAGGTCCCGCGTCTCGGAAGGGTCCGTTTCCAGGTCGTAGAGTTCCAAGGGTGCGTTGGGGGCCGGACGCACGGCCTTCCAGTTGCCGGCGCGTACAGCCTGGGCCGGCGTCTCGTCCCGGAAGGTGCCGGATTCGCTGTTGTACCGAGGAAGCTCCCAATACAGGTAGTCGTGGATCTCCTGGTGCCCTTCACCCAACAGCGTGGGCACGACCGAGAGGCCGTCGGTCTCGTGAGGCGGGACCGCACCCGCCAAGTCCAGGGCGGTCGGCAGGAAGTCGTGAAAGCCCCAGACATGATCGCTGCTGGAACCCGGTTCGATACGGCCCGGCCAGCGAACGAGCATGGGAACGCGTATGCCCCCCTCATAGAATGTCCGCTTTGCTCCGCGCAACGACCCGCTGCTGCGGAAATAGTCCGTCCATGATGCTGCTGCAGCCCCGTTGTCCGATGTAAAGAAAACGATCGTGTTCTCGTCCAGGCCGAGTTCTGCAATACGGTCCAGGATCCGGCCCAAGTCCCGGTCAAGCCGTGAGATCATGGCCGCCAGTGTTGCATGGGGTTGCTCCGGCCGGATCAGCCGGCCCGGGCGATTCTGGTTCTCGCGGAGTGTGGGCTCCTCGAACTGACCCTCGTACTGCGCGTAGATCTCGTCATCCGGCGCTGTGTACTCCGAGTGCGGGATGGTGAACGGCACGTAACAGAAGAACGGCTGGTGCTGATGCCTTTCGATGAAGCGAAGCGCCCGATCGGCAATGACGTCGTGCGAATAGGTTCCCCGTCCATTGCCCTCGTTGCCATCCAGCGGCAGCCGCTGGTCATTGTCGTAGAGATAGAGGGGGTAGTAGTAGTGGGCATGCGCCTGATGGAGGTAGCCGACAAACTCGTCGAATCCCTGTTTCCACGGCACGCCCTCTGTCCCGATATCTCCGAGGCCCCATTTGCCGAAGCACCCCGTGGCGTAGCCCTGGGCCTTGAGGAGTTCCGCGACCGTGGTGTCCTCGTCCAGAATCGGGACGCCGCCCGGGTTGGATCGCACCGAAGTGTGTCCCATATGCAGGCCGGTCATGAGTACACTTCGGGCCGGGGCGCAGACCGAGCAGCCCGAATATGCATCCGAGAAGAGCATCCCTTCCGATGCCATCCGGTCGATATGGGGCGTGCGGATCCTCTCTTGGCCGTAGCAGCCCAGTTCGCCGTACCCAAGGTCGTCGGCCATGATGAACACGATGTTCGGCGGCCGTTGCCCGTCCCTGCCGCCCGGACTTTCGGTGCCCGCGCAGCCGGCCAGTGTGCCAGCCGTCATGGAGAGGAATCCGCGGCGGTTCAGTCGGCGTTGTTGTGGCGGACGGTGATCGGACATGGCTGGACGCGCCAATTGTACCGCCGATTGAATCGCGAATTGCGACACAGGGGGGCGATGCATTGCGTAGCGGCGGTTCGTTAGGGGGCGTCGGTGGATCTGTCAACAGCGACGCTGGCAGGGAATGCCTCGACCGTAGGGCAATGGCATCGCTGCTGGAAGAGTGGGGACTGCTATATCAACTGGTTGGTCGCAGAGGGGCGTGATCGTGGCACTGGGCTGGACTACACGACGGCCAGGGTGCCAGGGTTGTGCGGACAGAGGCCGGGCGATCCGGCGATGGAGCGATGCGCTCAGGGCCTCGGCAGGCTCTTGTTCGTTTGTGGAGGTGTCGATCGACCGGGTCGTGTCCTATTGGAATTCGTGACCGATCGGGGACTTATCGCGTTTGAGTTGGACAGCGATGATGCTGGGCGAGACGCCTCGCTCGCGCCAAGCGTGGATCCGGCGAAGCCCGGCGAAGTGCAGATGGTGGCAGGCTTGCGGCAGGACGAAATCTTCCTGCTCTCTGACAGGGCCTTGGGCAGCGGTCCGACATAGCAGGATTCGTGAATCACAAGACTCGAAATCCCCAAAATGACAGCAATCGGGGCAGATTCCAATAAAAAAAGAAGAACAAGTTGCGATATAATGAGGGCAGCGAGAGGATCGCAGCATGCAGTCGAGCGTGCTGCCACCAAGTCTCGACAGACTCCCGAGTGGACAGAGGGTTACGCAGGACCGGCAATGGCCACTTGTGATCCCCGACGGTCAGGGTGATAGTCTGCTGCAATGGTGTCGAACAACAGCCACATGGCACACGTCAGGGAAGAATCGATCAACACCTTGTTGGCGTCCATGCTGGATGGTCAGGAGGGTATCTCCGCGATAGCGGAGAGTCGTTCTTCGGATGAAGCGATCGATATCACGGTGCGGCACGATGGCGTCGCTGAACCCGTCCCGATCCTGATCGAAGCGAAGTTCGGCGACACTCCCGCCAAGCGTCGGGAAGCTGCTGCGCAGGCTCGGTCCCGACTCGAGGGCAGACCGCGGGCCATTGCCTTCGGCCTGTGTTACCCGCAACACCTGCGAGATGGACAGGTAGCCACTCAGGTCGTGCGGCAAGCCGTCACCGAAGCGAGCATTTCCTTTGCGCCGGTGCGCCGACTCGGTGGGGAGCCGACATGGAGGAAGGGCACCGTGCAGGACTTCATCGATAGCCTCCGCAACGTCGAGTGGTCGCGCCAGCGAGTGTCCGATGCCATCGAACAGACTGTTCGGCCGCCGGATTGCTCTTTGCAGGCGGGTGTGCTCCGGCCCTGGCTGGCGCTCTGGCGCTTCCGAGGCACGAGGAAGATCTCAGGGCGGCATCGTTGGTAGCCGCGCTGATGCTATCGAACGCGGCCCTGCTGCACCACCGGCTCCGGCTGGTGGAGTCGGTTGCGGAGGTGGTCAAGCTCCAGAGCGTAAGGGACGAGGTCGAACCGGCCGAAGCACCAGGAGTCGTCACGAGGGCGTGGACGCAGATTCTCGCCGTTGATTTCAATCCGGTCTTCGCCCCGGCGCTTGCCGCACTCTCGGCCCTTGAAGACGAGCAGGCCGTGGAGCCGCTGCGCCGGATCATCGAGAACTCCGTGGCTGTTGCCGACGATCTCGCGTCCCTGCGCTTCGACCATGCTGGTCCGCTGTATCACCGGCTGGTGGCATCCGCGCGGTTCGACGGTTCCTTCTACACGAACCACGTCTCGGCGGTTCTGTTGGCGCGATTGGCATTGACGGCAGCCTCCTGCGACTGGTTCGATGCCGGCGCCTTGGCCGACCTGAAGATCATCGACCCGGCATGTGGTACCGGCACGCTGCTGATGGCCGCCATGCACACCATCCGCAATCGGCATGAACATGCGGCCGGCTCGCAGGCCGATTCCGACTTCCTGTACCTGGCGCTGGTGGAGGACATGCTGCATGGACTGGACATCAACCGCCACGGGGTGCAACTGGCCGCCTGCAACCTGACGCTCGGCAATCCGCGTGTCGACTATCGGCGCATGAACCTGTTCACGATGCGGCACGGCCCGCAGGCGGATGGCGGCAACAAGGCCGGGTCGCTGGAACTGCTGGCAGCGGCCCGGGGTGCCGGGGATCTGGCCAGCCTGGTCTCGCCACTCCCGACGGCCGAAGGTCTGGGCGCGGAGCAGGCGCAGCAGGCGGCCCCCCAATGGCATTAGGATAGTGTTTTGGCTAGGATACGAGCGGCCGATGGAATCCCGTAATCCACTGTTGGCAAATCACTTACGGAAATCTGAAAAAATCTGCCGAAAGTGCTTGACATTGCAGGTTCACCTTTGCGATGGTGAATCTGGAGCCGTTCCCCCGTGGCTGCGATCGACCCTCTCATTCAGAACCTCAAGACCACCACCTTCGGCGGTCGGCGCTTCACCCGCCGCCAACTCGCCCAGGTCCAGGACCTCGTCGGCACCTTCCCCGCCCTGAGCCGCCGCGAACTGGCCCAGACCCTCTGCGAGCAACTGAAGTGGTCCACACCCGCCGGCCAGTATCGCATCAAGGCCGCCCTGCAACTGCTCGAAGACCTCGAACAGTTCGGCATCCTCACCCTGCCTCCCAAACGCCATCCGGATGTCCCCCGCCCCCGCAAGCCGGTCCCGCACACCCCGCGCAGCGACCCCCAACCCCAGATCACCGGCCCGCTGGCCGCTCTGACTCCCCTGCGCCTGCTACCGGTCGCCAGCGCCGAGCAGCTCGCCCTGTGCAAGGAGTTCATCGACCGCTACCACTACCTGGGCTACCGCCAGCCCGTCGGTCCCCATCTGCGCTACCTGCTGTACGACCGCCAGCAGCGCCCGCTCGGCGCGATGCTGTTCCAGCAGGGCACCCTCACGCTGGCCTGCCGCGACCGCTGGATCGGCTGGGAACCCGACCAGTACAGACACCATCTGCATCGGGTCGTCTCGCAGGCGCGCTTCCTGCTCCTGCCCTGGGTCCGCGTCGAGCATCTGGCCTCTCACGCCCTGGCCCTGGCGGTCCGCCAACTGCCCTCTGACTGGCACCAACAGTATCGCTACCAGCCCGTCCTGATCGAGACCTTCGTCGATCCGCAGCGTTTCGTCGGCACCTGCTATCGCGCCGCCAACTGGCTCGCCATCGGCCAGACCCAGGGCCGCACCGACCACCCTCCCAAGGACGTGTATCTCTATCCGTTGACCAAGGACTGCCGGCAGATCCTGTGCGCGGCCCCCCCCCAAGTCCCAGCGGCGTTCCGCGCCGTCGCAAACCGCCGTGGAGGTCACCCCCGATGCGGCCTTCGTGCAGACCTGGCGGGAGTTGATCGATGCGCTCAGTAGCCTGGCCAGTCAGCATGATCGGCAGTGGCAGCAGCGCCGCCGTGTCCTCGACACCCTGCTCGTGATGCTGTTCGTCTTCCGGCTGGTGTTCGCACCCCGCCGCCTGGGCTACACCGCCACCTTGGCCGAACTCTGGGACCACTGTCGCCACCTCGAGGTGCCGCTGCCCCAACCCCACCCGGTCTCGGCCGCCGCCATGACCCGCGCCCGCCACAAGGTCGATCCGCAGGTCTTCCACCAGTTCCATGCCGCCATCCTGCGCCGCTGCCCCCAGCCCCCCGACCACCTCTGGCGCGGTCACCGCGTCTTCGCCATCGACGGCTCCAAACTCACCCTGCCGCACCCCTTGCTCGAAGCCGGCTACCCGCTGCCCCATCCCCAGTCCCACTATCCGCAGGGCCTGCTGAGTTGCCTGTACCGCCTGCACTCCCGCCTGCCCGTCGACTTCGACCTCCACGCCCACGGCAACGAACGCCAGGCCGCTCTGGCCCATCTGAAGGCCCTCTCCGGCTCCGACCTCGTCGTCTACGACCGCGGCTACTACTGCTTCGAACTGCTCGCCGCCCACCACGACCGCCAACTCCCGGCCGTGTTCCGCCTGCAGTCCAACAGCGCCACCCCCATCGCCGCCTTCCTCGCCTCCCCGCTCACCGACACCTGCGTCACCATCGAGCCCGGTCCCGGCACCCTGCGCAAACTCGCCGCCCGTTACCCCGACACCGTCTTTCAGCCCCTGTCCCTGCGGCTCGTCAAGTACACCCATGCCAGCACCACCTACCTGCTCGGCACCACCCTGCTCGATGCCCGCCGCTACCCCATCGCCGCCCTCTCCGACCTGTATCACTCCAGATGGGCGGTCGAGGAAGGATGCAAAATCAGCAAGCAGTTCCTGGAGGTCGAGCAGTTCCACGGTCGCAGTGAACGCCTCGTGCTCCAGGAGTTGTGGGCGCACTTCAACCTGATCGCGATGACCCGCACCTTCACCAATCGCGATGCCGCCCTGTGTGCGGTCGCCCAGGAGAGTCCCGACCAGCCCGTGCCACAGGCCAACTTCAAGCACAGCCTGCACACCCTGGCACGGCATCTGGAAGCGCTCATGCTGAGCCACTCCCAGTTCCTGCACAGCACCCTCGCCACCATTGCCGAGTACGTTGGCGTCGGTCGGCAACGCCCGCGACCGGACCGCTCGGTCCCCCGCGAGTCCCAGCAACCCGCCTCGAAATGGTCCCGCCGCAAATCGAAGAAAACCCAGACCCAAGCCTGACTGTCGCGGCCGTGCGCCGCCCTCGAACCCGCAATAGCCCCCCAAACTGCTAAGTCAACAGGCCCAAATCACTAAGTCAATGCCATTGGGCGGCCCCCCCCCCCCCCCCGAGCGAGGCCCTTACGGGTTGCTTCGATCTGGTCATCATGAACCCGCCGTTCACCCGCAACGACGTCCGCAATCGCCAGTACGGAGAGATGGACCGCAAGTCCCTGCAGAAACGTGAGATCGCGATCGCTGACATGTTGATCAGGCGCACCGGAATACCGGCACAGACAATCGACCAGACCAGCGTGCGAACATTCTTCAGTCCTTTGGCCGACACGCTGTTGAAGAGAGATTCCGGAACGTTCGCATCAGTCATTCCCACCACTGCACTTACCAGCGCATCGGGCAGGGAGGAACGACGGTTCCTGGCCACCCGATTTCAGATCGAGACAATCGTCACGAGTCACGATCCGAAGCGGATCAACTTTTCGGAGAACACCGCGATCCATGAGTCGCTGCTCATCGCCCGGCGACCGGACTCCGGCAGTGTTCGCCAGCCGACCCGATTCGTCTCGTTGGCGCGGATGCCGGACGACCCGCATGAGGCGATCCTGCTGTCCGACCTGATCACGCGCAGCGAGCCACTGGATTCGTGGGGGATGGAATGTCAGTGGCCATGGCCGCGCGTGCGGGAAGGCGACTGGTCGGCCGCACAGTTCTACGACGGCGAGCTGGCCGAGGCGATCCATGATCTCGAAGCCCTGGCCGGAACCCGCCTTGTGGCCGCTGGAGACCGCTGCCAGATCGGACCGGAGGGTCGGCGCATCCGGGATGCGTTCGTCAGAGACGCTCCGGACGGGGCTCCATGGACCACGCCCATTCTCTGGGACCACCGGACCGATATCGCCACGACGATGAGAACCGGGCCGGATGCCCGATCGGCACCGAAGCCGGAAAGGACCGACTACGCCCGGTCTCTGCTATCGCGAGCCAGTCGACTCCTGATCGCGTGTCGGTTGTAATACGCACCAAGCGGACGAGCCACTACTGGGCTCAGCATGGATACCGGTCAGAATCGAGGGAAACGATACAGCGGCCGAAAAGGCCCTTTGCGCATGGTGGAACTCCACTCCTGGCGTCCTTACGCTCTTGGGCGCTCGGTCCCGCAAACTGACCTACCCGAGGTTCTCCCTTTATGCCTTGCGGGCGCTGCTCGTGCCCGACCCCAGGCGAGTCAACATCACCCCACTGGTCGAGGCCTTCGAAAGGAGCAAGGACGAACCCTTGTGCCCGTGGCCGAATATGGACGAGTGCCCGACCCGAGCCGTTCTTGATCAGGCGGCGGCGCGGGTCTTGCGGATCGACGGACGTGACGTAGTTGACTGGCGCAAGCGAATCGCTCGCGAGCCGACCGTCTCGAACAGCCGCCGCTCTTAGCGGTGCCTGCCTTCCTGCATCGACACAAGCGTGATCAGTGTGCGCAGCACCTGCTGCATCGGGGCTATCCGGCAGTGTTGACAGGCTGTCATGCTCATGCCGGCCAGCTTCGGAACGCGCCTTGTACGCTTGCTCTTCCCTGGATCGGTGGCGATGCTCCCCAAGTGCGAACTCCTCCCGAAGGTGATGCCTGTACGGATATCCTGCCAGGATCGGTCGGATCAACTCCTCGGTACTGCGAGCCCGGTCGGGCATGTCTCGCGACAGATCCGGACCGCTTGAGTTGCCTGGGCTGCTGGTGCACATGCGTGCAGGCTCACCACGGATGCAGGAACCGGCGTCATGGAGCGCTCACTTCAACCGCTTCGAGTATTTCCACCTGCCAGCAATACGCTTTGCTCCAATGGTGCGCTGCAGGCATGTCCTACCGGTCGATCGCCTTTCCGTCAGGGAGCACTCTCGCCGTTCCGCCTCGCAGCAAACACCGGACGATCACGCCTCGATGGATTTCCGATGTACCGTCATAAATCCGCATGACGCGGCAGTCGCGATAGATCCGCTCGATTGGAAGATCCTTGCAATATCCGAGTCCGCCATGGACCTGGACTGCCCGATCGGCGACCCTGCCGAGCGTCTCGGATGAGCAGACCTTGACCATCGAGACCTTTTCGCGGGGGTCCAGTCCCTGGTCGGTTTCCCACGCGGCCTCTAGGCACAGGAGTCTCGCCGCCGCGATCTCGATCGCGCTGTCGGCCAGTTGGGACTGGATCATCTGGAACTCCCCGATGGGCACGCCGAACTGCTTGCGGTCCCTGGCATGACGCGTCATCATTTCCAGCAGCAGGGTCGCCGTGCCGACAGCACGGGCTCCGATGTCGAAGAGTCGCACCCGCCCGATCGTGCCGAGAATCAGCCGCAGGCCCTTGCCCGGCTCACCAAGAAGGTGCTCGGGGCCCAGCTGCACCTTGTTGAACGAGAGTTCGATATGGCTGCCGCCCCGCAGGCCCATCATCGACTGGTTGCGCCCGACCGTGACGCCGGGCATCGTCTTGTCCACCAGGAAGACCGAGATCCCTCGGGCTCCGGCGTCTGGGTCCGTCCGCGCCGTGACGGCGAAGAAGTCGGAGAACGCTCCGTCACTCACGAAGTGCTTGGTTCCGTCGAGGATCCATCCGGTCCCGTCGGACCGCGCCGTGGTCCGGATGCCGGCGGCGTCCGATCCGGCTCCGGGTTCCGTCATCGCGATGGCGCATGTACGGTCTCCGCGGACGGCCGGAAGCAGCCACTCGTCCCTTTGCCCGCCTTGGCACTCGAGGAGCAGTTCGTACACGGTTCCGAACGCGCGGCGAACGAGGATGTCGCTGGTCCGGCCCATTTCCTGAGCGGCCAGGCACATGTCCACGGCACTGAGCCCACCACCACCCACATCCTCGGGCATGTTCATTGCGTAGAAGCCCAGTTGCCGTGACTTGACGAGGATATCCCGTGCCTTGTCGGGATCGAGTACTCCCGTGGCTTCCACTTCGGCTTCCAGCGGCCGCAGTTCCTCTTCCACGAACCGCCGTACGGAAGTGACCAGTAGCCGGGATTCATCCGGGATGTTGAAGTTCATGCTGATTACCTGCGGAGCGATTGAGGACTGGACAGGCTGTCGCGAGGGGGGGTTCCGGTTTCGCCTGCTCGGAAACGGCTGCGGATTGGCCACCAGACCCTTGGCGAGGACGCATCGATCACGAGCAGAACGTGCACTGACCCGTCGCAGCAGTGCCGTGCGGCCGTGCCGCCTGCCAGCCGGGGAGAACCCTCCGGCAGGGTAAGGAAGCGGGAACTGTCGTGAGCGGGCGCCTGTCTGTCGGCGCATTGTACGATACACGACGATTCGGTCTGGACTATAGAGAGTTGCCGGGCGTAGCGGGACTCGCGAGTCGCGAAGTGTGAAATGGCAGCGGTCGGGCAGAAATTACAATAAAAATGGAAAAAATTGCGATATAATGAGATCAGTGAGATGTTTGCCTCATGTAGTTCGGATGTGTCGACGCCAAGTTTCGACAGACCCCCAAGTGAACGTAGGACGACGCAACATAGGAAATGGTCACTTGCAAGCACTGACGATCAGGGTGATAGTCTGCTGCAATGGTGTCGAATAACATGGATGTTCCACATATTAGGGAAGAATCGATCAACACGCTACTTGCGCTGATCCTGGATGCCCGAGACGGTATTTCCGCCATGCCAGAGAGTCGCTCGTCCGGCGCGGCGATTGATCTCACGGTGCGGCACGATGGTGTCGCTGAACCCGTCCCGATCCTGATCGAAGCGAAGTTCGGCGACACTCCAGCCAAGCGTCGAGAAGCTGCTGCGCAGGCTCGGTCACGACTCGAGGGCAGACCAAGGGCCATCGCGTTCGGCCTGTGTTATCCGCAATACCTGCGAGATGGACGGGTTCCCGCTCAGGTCGTGAGTCAGGCGGTCACCGAAGCCACCATTTCTTTCGCGCCGGTCCGGAGCTTCGGCGGAGAGCCGAGATGGCGAACCGGATCAGTTCAGGACCTCATCGACAGCCTCCGCAACATCGAGTTGTCTCGCCAGCGTGTTTCTGATGTCATCGAGCACACCGTTCGGGATGCCGCCCAGTTGCTCTTTGCCGATGGCTGTGCTCCTGCTCTGGCGGATGCTCTAGCCCTTCCGAAACGCCAGGAGGATCTCAAGGCGGCATGTTTGGTCGCCGCGCTCATGCTATCGAACGCGGCCCTGCTGCACCACCGGCTACGGCTCGTGGAGTCTGTCGCGGAGGTTGTCAAGCTCAAGACCGTAAAGGACGAGGTCGAACCAGCCGAGGCACCAGGAGTCATCAGGGGAGCATGGAAGCAGATTCTTGCCGTTGATTTCAATCCGGTCTTCGCCCCGGCGCTTGCCGCACTCTCGGCCCTTGAAGACGAGCAGGCCGTGGAGCCGCTGCGCCGGATCATCGAGAATTCCGTGGCCGTTGCTGATGATCTCGCGTCCCTGCGCTTCGACCATGCTGGACCGCTGTACCACCGGTTGCTGGCATCCGCACAGTTCGACGGTTCCTTCTACACGAACCACGTTTCTGCGATTCTGCTGGCGCGATTGGCTCTGGAGGAACACTCTTTCGACTGGTTCGATCCCGACGAACTGGCGGCGTTGAAGATCATCGACCCGGCCTGCGGTACTGGCACGCTCTTGATGGCCGCAATGCATGCGATCCGTAATCGCCACGAACACGTTGCCGGCTCGCAGGCCGATTCCGACCTCCTGTACCTGGCGCTGGTGGAGGACGTGCTGCATGGCCTGGACATCAACCGCCACGGGGTGCAGTTGGCCGCCTGCAACCTGACGCTCGGCAATCCGCGTGTCGATTACCGGCGCATGAACCTGTTCACGATGCGGCACGGCCCCCAAGCAGATGGCGGTGTCAAGGCCGGGTCGCTGGAACTGCTGGCAGCGGCTCGGGACGCGCGGGAACTGGCAAGTCTGGTTTCGCCGCTCCCGACGGCCGAAAGTCTAGGCGCGGAACAGGCGCAACAGGCGGCCCCACCGAGCGAAGCCCTTGTGGGCCGCTTCGATCTCGTCATCATGAACCCGCCGTTCACCCGCAACGACATCCGCAACCGCCAGTACGGAGAGATCGATCGCAAGTCCTTGCAGAAACGCGAGATCGCGATCGCTGACATGTTGATCAAGCGCACCGGAATACCCGCACAGACAATCGACCAGACCAGCGTGCGGACGTTCTTCAGTCCTTTGGCCGACATGCTGCTGAAGAGGGATTCCGGAACGTTCGCATCCGTCGTTCCCACCACTGCGCTCACCAGCACATCGGGCATGGAAGAACGACGGTTCCTGGCCACCCGATTTCAGATCGAGACAATCGTCACGAGTCACGATCCGAAACGGATCAATTTCTCCGAGAACACCGCGATTCATGAATCGTTGATCATTGCTCGCCGACCTGACCCTGGCAGTGCCCGCCAGCCGACCCGATTCGTCTCGTTGGCCCGGATGCCGGACGACCCGCATGAGGCCATCCTGCTGTCCGATCTGATCACGCGCAGCCAGCCGCTGGATTCGTGGGGGACGGAATCTCAGTGGCCTTGGCCTCGCATCCGGGACGGCGACTGGTCGTCCGCACAGTTCTACGACGGCGAGCTTGCCGAGGCGATCCATGATCTTGATGCCTTGGCCGGAACCCGCCTCGTCGCCGCTGGAGACTGCTGCCAGATCGGACCGGGGGGGCAGCGCATACGGGATGCGTTCGTCAGGGACTGTCCGGACGGAGCCCCATGGACTACGCCCATATTCTGGGATCACGAGACGAATGTCGTGACCAAGATGACGGCCTTTCCGTACACGCAGTCCACCCCCGATCCGAATAGAGTTGACTATGCGAAGTCGCTGTGCACCAAGGCCAGTCGACTCCTGATCGCGTGTCGGTTGTATACGCACCAAGTCAGAGTGTCTGCGGTCCATGCGGACGAGCCACTACTGGGCTCAGCGTGGATACCGGTCAGAATCGAGGGAAACGATACAGCGGCCGAAAAGGCCCTTTGCGCATGGTGGAACTCCACTCCTGGCGTCCTTACGCTCCTGGGCGCTCGGTCCCGCAAACTGACCTACCCGAGGTTCTCCCTTGATGCCTTGCGGGCGCTGCTCGTGCCCGACCCCAGGCGAGTCAACATCACCCCACTGGTCGAAGCCTTCGACAGGAGCAAGGACGAACCCTTGTGTCCGTGGCCGAACATGGCCGAGTGCCCGACCCGAGCCGTTCTTGATCAGGCCGCGGCTCGGGTCTTGCGGATTGATGGACGTGACGTGGTTGACTGGCGCAAGCGAATCGCTCGCGAGCCGACCGTCTCGAACAGCCGCCGCTCGTAGCGGTGCCTGCCTTCCTGAATCAGTACCAGTTACTCCCGAGTCTCGCTCCGACCGCATTCGGCAATGGCGACAGATCACAACGCCGAATCGATCGGCTCTTTGTCGATCGCCTGCGTACGAATTCGTGGCGATGGAGGAATCGTACGGTATCTTCGGTATTGTCTCTACGAAGGACACTCTCTTCGATCGGAAGGTCGATGGTTCAATCGCTTGTCAATCTCGCGGATATCTGTCGGACCCTCCGTCGTTCCCTGTCCTCCAATCCGGCCTTGGCAGCGGTTCCTTCCGGAAGTGCCCGGTCCGTCCCACTGTTGCAACTGCGCGCATTGCCCGTTAGAAGCTGATCCGTATGCCACCGTTTGCCTGCCGGAACAGACCGGGCTGGATTCCCTGCGGTGCCCGTGAAGAGATATACAGTTCATCGAACGCGTTCTTCATCGTGAAGTACGGTTCGAGCATCCAGCGTTCCCGCCGGATCTCGTATCCGATGGCCAGATTGGCAATCCGGTAGGCCGGGAGCAGTCCGACGGTTCCATCCACGGACGGAGTCAGTGTCTCGCGGTTGTCGCCGAACTGTCCTCCGACGGCGTTCAGGTCCATATGGAAGCTGATGCCTCCGAACTGTTTCGCACCGACGATCAATCCCCAGGTCTGCCGGGGGGCGTATGGAAGACGATTTCCCCCGAACAGTTCGTTGTCCGTGAATCTGGCGACCGGCAGGAATGTGTGGCGGGCCTTGGTATGGACGCTCCAACCGGTCATGCCGAGCACTTCGTCCCACCGCACCGTCAGTGCGCTCTCGATGCCCTCGTGCAAGGTCGCGCCACCGTTGGTGAGGGTCGTGGTCGCTCCGCCTGATTCGGCGGCCGTGATGATCTGGTTCGAGAAATCCATCCGGAAGAACGTGAACTCACCCGAGAGCGCCCGGCTTCCAGCGAACCGGATGCCGGCTTCGTAGTTCCATGAGAGCTCCGAACCCAGGTCGAGGTTGTCCCCGTCGCTGTTGATGGCGACCTTCGTTCCCGGTGGCGCGAACCCTCGGTGGATGCCGGTGAAGAACGTCACCTCATCATGCGCACGAACCGACAGACCCAAGCCGGGTATGAGGGTCGTCACTTGGTTGATCTGCCGGATATCGACGTTGGTCGGCACTCCCTCGACACGCTTGCGGGTGATGTGACGTTCCTGCCTGTAGTGCACGAACCGCAGACCCGGCGTCAGTACGACTCGGGATCCGACCCGAAACCGGTTCTGCGCGTATCCCGCCAACGCTCGCCCGTAACGGAACTCGTCGTCACGGATGACTCCGGTTCTGGCATCGAACCGGTCTCCATTGATCCGACTGTCGTGGGCCTTCTCGTGGATCGATCGAACGCCCAGGTCCAGGTTGCCGTGCGCGTGCTGCAATCCATAGTTGGACTGGACGCCCAATACGTTGAACTGGCGGTTGCGGTTACCGGCGGAATCGCGGAGATAGATCGCGCCTCCCGGAACGGACGGATCTCCGACCACTCCGAGATAACTCCGGCCGGCGTCCCACCGGTCAAAGTCCTGCCGGCCCCAGAATCGCTTGGTGTTGTAGAGGAATGCCGAAGTGCTCAAGACCGAATCGGTACTGATCGTGTAGGCGTGGGAGACGGAACCGGAAACGCGCTCGACGTCCAGCGTGTCTGCCGGAACGGGGTTCTGGTCCGGCCCGGTCTCGTACATGGGCGTCGTGAGTCCGACATAGGTTGAATTCGATATCTCGTCGTAGAGACCAGCCTTGAGCGTGAGCATGTGGCGGTCGTTCGGGCGCAGCGTGAACTTCGTCTGGGCGTCCTCGATGTCGTAGTAGAACTGCCGCCAGCCATCGCCCTGCTTGTGCAGGTAATTGGCGATCCAGCCCACCGACTGGTCCCGGTTGCTGCTCCCGAACCTTGCCTGTCCGACGAACAGCCCCCGCTGTCCGCCCTCCACGTCGACTTCCCCGTGGAATTTCGCCGGCGGGTCCGGCGTGACGAAGTTGACCACGCCGCCGACGGTCTGTGGCCCGTGCACGATCTGGCCACTGCCCTTCAGCACTTCGACCCGACTCATCCTCTCGATAGGGGGCGAGTAGTACATGTCGGGCTCGCCGTACGGCGCCAGCGCAATCGGGATGCCATCCTCGAGTACCAGGACCTTCCTGCTGCGGTTGGGATTCAGTCCTCGCACGCCGATGTTCAGTCGCATTGCCACCGGCCCCGAGTCCTCGCGCAGGTTGATGCCCGGAACGTGTCGCAGGATCTCGTTCGCATCGATCGGCTTCGCAGCAACCAGATCCTGCTTGCCAATCACGTGCAATGATCCGGGAATCGCGGTACGCAGGCTCTCGACCCGGGCCACCACCTCGATCGATGCATCGTTGCGCCGGATGTCGACGAGTTGAATCGGGAAGTGCTCGACATCCGCCGGTGCCGACAACTCTACGGGTTCGAAATCCTCCGCTGTCACTCGAAGGTGGCAGTTCCCGTCAGGAGCCCTCGTCAGACGGAATCGACCGGTCGAGTCCGAGAACGTAAACTCAATTTGGTCTTGAACTTCAATGGTTGCACCGGCAATCGGAAGGCCGTCCGGATCCGTCAACTCGCCAGTGATGGTGCGAGCGGAGGTCAACGGTGAGAAGGCAAGCAGAACCGAGAGCAGGGAGAACGAGATTCGCGAGGCAGTGACTGTCAAGGCAAGAGGGATCCGGGGAAGTCAGGATGGCCGACCCGTTGGCCGGCGCTGCAAGCACAAGTATACCACTAGTTGCAACAGTGTTTCATGTAGGGTGCCACCAAGATCCGCATTCGGTCTCTCGGGGTGGTCGTCGTCGAACCCCGGGCCTGGTCAAGGCGCGGAAGTCTGAAGCCCCAGCCTTGGGGCCCGGGTTCTCGTCGTGGACAGGTCACGTCATTGGTGCCGGTTGCGTTATCGCAACGTCTGGAGTATACTGGCGCCGCTTGGTAGCGCAGTGTGTGTTGCTGGCGCGGCATTTGTAGAGGGGGAATTCATGAAGATTCTTGGTGTGTTTCTAACGTTGGTCGCGTGTCTCGCGATCGTTCCCGCAGAGGCGGTCGGTCAGACGTTCTACGGCACGGTGGTCGGGGCCGTTCAGGATTCGACCGGTGCGGTCATTCCCGGGGCGAGCGTGACGCTCACGAACCTCGCGACAGGGGAACAACGGGTGCAGGAGACCGAGGCGTCCGGTCTGTACCGCTTCGTCAATCTCGTTCCGGGCCAGTACCGCCTGGAGGCGCGATCCGAGGGCTTCAAGCAGTTCGCCCAGGAGCCGATCGTGGTTGAGGTCGAGGCCAGTATCCGGATTGATCCCACGCTGGAGATCGGCGAGGTCTCGGAGGTCGTCGAGGTGGTGTCGAGTACGCCGCTGCTGCAGTCACAGACATCCTCACTCGGACAGGTGGTCGAATCGCGCAAGGTGACCGAGACGCCGCTGAACGGCCGAAACGTCCTGAATCTCGTGGCGCTGGCGCCAGGCGTGGTCCCACAGGGGCAGTCGATGCAGAGTCCCACCGGCGTCAACATCTTCGCCTGGGGCAACTACCAGATCGGTGGTGGCCAGTCGAACCAGAGCGCCACCACGCTCGACGGGGCTCCGGTGAACATCGGCTACGCGAACCTGACGGCTCTCGTGCCGACGCAGGATGCCGTGCAGGAGTTCAAGATCCAGACGAACAATCTGGGTGCCGAGTTCGGTCGCTTCGCGGGCGGCGTCATCAACATGGCCACCAAGTCCGGCGGCAACCAGTTCCATGGCTCGGCGTACGAGTTCCTCCGGAACCGGGTCCTGAACTCGAACACCTTCTTCAACAACGCCAGCGGGATCGAAACGCCGCCCTTCGTGCAGAACCAGTGGGGAGCCAACGTGGGCGGTCCCATCGTGCGCGAACGCGTCTTCTTCTTCTCGTCCTATGAGAACTACAGCCAGCGGCAAGGACGGTCCCTGCTGCTGGACTCGCCGACCGTCGCCATGCAGCGCGGCGATTTCTCGGAGCTCGACCAGGTGATCCACGATCCGTTTTCCGTCACCAGCGCCGATGATCTGCCACGGACGCCCTTCCCCAACAACCTGATACCGGATTCGCGGCAGGATGCGACCGCGAAAGCGCTCAGTCACCTCTGGTCGGAGCCCAACCTGCCCGGTCTCAATCTCAACTACGCTGCGAACGCAAGCGACGGCGGCAACAATGAACAGTTGAACAATCGCGTTGACTGGACCGCCAGCGACAAGCACCGCGTGATGGGACGCTGGACCTGGTGGGACAATCTCACGTTCGGCGTCGACCCCTACGGCACGGGAGCCCACATCGACGCCGGGCCCGAGACGTTCACCACGAACCAGATCGTGGTGGCGGACACGTACCTGATCTCCCCGACGACCATCCTCGATCTGCGGGCATCGTGGACGCGCTTCCGCTACGACCGGTCGCCGGCCAGCCAGGGCGTCGACCTGACCCAGTTCGCGTGGCCGTCGTCGCTGGTCAGCCAGATTCCGGAGAATTTCCGGCACATCCCCACACCCTGCGTCGAGAGCTACTCGCTGTTTTGCGCACAGGGAACGGGGAGCATCATTATCGGGCGGCAGGAGAATCTCGCTGCATTGCCCAGCCTCACACTGATTCGCGGTCGCCACACGCTGAAGATCGGGGGCGATGTGCGCCGCTTGACCCACAACTACGCCCAGAGCAACACGCCAAGCGGCATCTTCGATTTCAACGCGAAGTTCACCGCGAACGATCCCTTCAACCCGGTTGGTGGATGGGGGTTCGCGTCGTTCCTGACGGGAACGGGCAGTTCCGACCGTGGAATCACCACTCCGGGGCTCGTGGCGGGCCAGATGATCTATCGGGCTGCCTATGTCAACGACCAGTGGCAGGTCAATGACAGGCTGACCGTGAATATTGGTGTGCGTTGGGAGCGCTCGGGCAACTTCTCGGAGCGGTTCGACAACATGACGGCACTGGCTCTCGACTCCGTCAATCCGCTCTCGACCGAGACCGGTATGGATCTCAAGGGACAACTGGCACTCGTGAACTCGGACTTGCGCAAGTCGCGCACCCGGCTCGACGACCGGCACGCATTCGCTCCACGTCTGGGAATCGCGTACCGGGTCGACGACAAGACGGTCGTTCGTACGGGCTACGGCATCTTCTGGCTGCCGAACGATGTCGCATTCGCGGTGGCTCCGAACCAGGACGTTGTCAACACCATCGGCACGCCCTGGATCAGCTCGCTGGATGGTGGCGTGACACCGTTCCGTCTGCTGAGCGATCCCTTTCCGGACGGCGTATTGTCACCGCCGGGTCGGGACACCACATTCCTGAACACCCTCATCGGCGGTCTCGGCATCCGTTCGCCTGTACCCAACCAGCCCCTCGGATACATGCAGCAGTGGAACTTCAACATCCAGCGTCAACTGCCCGACGGGACCCTTGTCGATGTCGCGTACGCGGGATCGAAGGGGACCAGCCTGCCGGTCAACGCGCAGACACTGAACCAGCTTCCCGACGAGCACCTGTCTCTCGGGACCCAGCTCAACGAACAGGTGCCCAACCCCTTCCATGGCACCTCGATTGCCACCGGGCCTCTGTCCCAGCCGACGGTCGCCCGCGGCCAGCTCCTGCGACCGTATCCGCAGTTCACGAACGTTGAGATGTCGGGGCCCACCAACCGCAGTTCCACGTACCATTCCTTCCAGGCGAAGGTCGAGCGCCGGTTCAAGGGCGGGGCGAGCCTGCTGGCCACCTACACCGCCGGAAAACTGATCACCGATGCCGGCACCCTGACCGGCTGGCTGGATGGCCTTGAGGGCTTCAGCGCGCAGGGCTGGGCAACCGGCGGCAACAACAACGATTTGCGTTCGCTCAAGTCCTTGGCAGCGTTTGACGTCTCGCAGCGCTTCGTGCTCAGTTACGTGCTGGATCTGCCCTTCGGGAAGGGCAAGCCGATCGGCGGAAACCTCTCGGGGGCAGCGGACAAGATCGTGGGTGGATGGGGGATCAACGGCGTGACCACCGTCCAGCGCGGCTTTCCGATCGGCTTGACGACATCTCGGAACCTTTCCAATTCCTGGGGCGGCTCGCAGTTCCCGAACAACAACGGGACCAGCGCGGAGCTGTCGGGCGATCCGCAGACGCGCCTGAACGAGTACTTCAACACCGATGTCTTCAGCCAGCCGGCGGCGTTCACTTTCGGCAACACGGCCCGCGTGCTCCCGGATGTGCGCGGTCCGGGCATCGCGCAGTGGGATTTCGCGATCTTCAAGCGAACCCAGATCGGGGAGCGGCTCGGCATCGAGTTCCGCACCGAGTTCTTCAATCTGTTCAACACCCCGATCTTTCGGCATCCGGGTACGAGTCTGGGGACCCCGCAGTTCGGGGTGGTCAGTGGCACGCGGGGAGTGCCCCGACTCGTGCAGTTCGGGTTGAGAGTGTTGTTCTGACACTTCGGCTCGACGAATCCAGTTCCTGGTGGGGGGGCGTGACCTCCTCTCCCTGCGCACGAGAGGGAGCAGGGCAGGCAACCCTGCGTTCGTACGGGACCGGGTTCGGGCTGCTTGAGACAGGGATGCATACGGGGAGAACAGCGGTCTCGGTTCTCTTCGGGCTCACGCTCGCGCTGACGGTATCGGCCCAGCCGGAGACGCATTCCGGGCAGGATGCAATGGCCGCTCGTTTCGCGGCCGGGCACGAAGCCATGCAAGCGGGTCGGTTTGTGGCCGCAGAGGAGCAGTTCCGGGCCGTGCTCGATTCTCGGCCGGATCTTGCCGAAGCGCGCGCCAACCTGGGCCTGGTCCTGTTCCTGCAGGGAGAGTACAAGGAATCGGTCGGCGAACTCGAGGCTGTTGCCGCGACGGATCCAGACCTGACGGCGGCTCAGTTGTTCCTGGGCCTGGGGTACCTCAAGCTCGGCGAACCGGGCAGGGCCATACCTTCACTGCAACGGAGTCTCGAAGAGAGTCCCGCCAATCTGGAGGCCCGCGGAGCCCTGGCCGCCTGCTTCCTGGCGCAGGGTGACTATGCCGGGGCGGTTCGCGAGTACCAGGCGGCGTTCGCTCACGACCCCGACAAGACGGAGGCCTGGTACCGACTCGGCCGGCAGTACCTGAAGTTGATGAGTGACCTGGCGGGCAGTCTGGTATTCGCACGGCCGGATTCCGTCTGGACATTGCGGCTTGGAGCGGACATGCTCGGCCTGAGCCAGGCTTGGGATGCGGCCGTGTCCTACTACGAGGGTGCACTGGAACGGGACCCCAGCGTTTCCGGTTTGCAGGCCTCGGCCGGTGCGGCCTACCTGCGATCCGGGGATTTCGTGATGGCGGAGCGGCGTTTTCTGGCGGAACTCGACGCCAATCCTAGATCGGAGGCGTCACGACTGGGGTTGGCTGCGATCAACCTGCAAAGAGGCGACATGGAAGCCGCCCTCGTACAGGTCCAGAGAGTGTGGGAATCGAATCCGCAGTGGCTGGCGAGCCGAGCAGAACTTCTGCTCGACCAGTTGTCACCCGATTCCGCCCGGGCACTGGTTGGCGGGCTGCCACAAGAGAATGGTGCGCCTGCGCGCTTCCTGAGAGCGGAACTTCTGGAACATGTCGGGGAAGCCGCGAGAGCTGGCTCCCAACGCTCGCGGCTGATACACGAGGCGGAGAGCGTCCCGGTCAATGCCCCGAGGACTCTTCCCCCCGCGGATCTCTGCCGTGTTCACCGGTATCGGGAATGCGTACGGGCGCTGGAGTCGAGGCCTTCTCTGGCGCGCTCCCAACTGCTCATGATGGGACGTGCCTACTTCGAACTTGGCCAGATCGAACGAGCAACCATCGCATTCACGCACGCGATGCGAGGCTCGGAAGACCCTTCTCCCGAGGCCATCTACTGGACCGTCCGCTCCCTGCAACTGATGGCCGACGAGTGCTTCCGGCGGGTGGAGATACTTGCTCCGGGGTCCTGGAGAGTGCATCAGATGAGAGCGGATGCCCATCGGCAAAGGCAGGCCGATGGCGAAGCGGCTGCCGAGTACCGGAAGGCGATCGACCTCAAGCCCGACGAGCCCGAACTGCACCGGAGCCTTGGTCTGCTCCACCTGCTGAACAATTCCCTCGAAGATGCCCAGGCATCCCTGGAGACGGCATTGCAACTCAATGCGGCCGACCCGCGCACCCTGTACATCATGGGACGCCTCCTGATCGCGAAGCAACAGCACGAGGAGTCGATTCGCTTCCTCGAACGTGCCTTGCGCCTTGACCCGAACCTGATCGAGGCGCGGCCCAGTCTTGGGCGCGCGTACATGCGCGCCGGCCGCTTCAAGGAAGCATCCGTCGAACTCGAGAAAGGCCTGGCCCTGGATCACTACGGGGACATCCACTATTCGCTGTTCCAGGCTCACCGTCGCCTTGGCAATCCGGAGGCGGCCCAGAAGGCGCTGGAGCGGTCTACTGCCATGCGAAGGAGCTCGTTCGCACGGGACCGCAGCAAGTTCGACCGATGGATCAAGAGCGAGTAGGCCGCCGCTTCCGGTGGCGCACTGCCCTCGGTCTGATGGCTCTTCTCGTCGGTTCTACGGGGCCGAACGGGATGCTGGCGCTGGCGGAGCCGGCCCCGATCCGCTTTCGAGACGTTGCCGATCAGTCGGGCATCGATTTCGTGCTGGAGAATTTCCCGACACAGCAGAAGCGGATGATTGAGACGATGGCCGGTGGGGTCGCTGCCTTCGACTACAACGGGGACGGTCTGGCCGATATCTATTTCACCAACGGTGCGCCCATCCCGTCCCTGGAGAAGGATGGACCCCGATCCTGGAACCGACTGTACCGGAACGAGGGAGGGCTGCGCTTCACCGACGTTACCGAAGCGGCGGGGGTTCAGGGGCACGGCTACGACATTGGCGCCGCAACCGGCGACTACGACAATGACGGGGATGTCGATCTGCTGGTGGTGGGCGTCTTCAGGATCACCCTGTATCGGAATCAGGGCGATGGCCGCTTCGAGGATGTCACCCGGCAAGCCGGACTGCGCGGCGGGGAGTGGGCGGTTGCGGCGGGATGGTTCGACTATGACAATGATGGGCTGCTGGATCTGTTCGTGGTCAACTACGCCGACTGGACCCTGGATGCCGACACCTACTGCGGGGATGCGGACCGGGGGCTCCGCGCGTACTGCGACCCGCTGCATCTGACGCCGATTCCCAACCGTCTCTACAGGAATCTGGGTGACGGGCGCCTTGAAGACGTGACCCGGCGTACCGGTATCTCCGAACATGCGGGTCGGGGGATGGGGGTTGCATTCGCGGACGCGGACGGAGATGGCTGGGTCGAGGTCATGGTGACGAACGACAATCTGCCGAACTTCCTGTTCCAGAACCGGGATGGCGGGACATTCCACGAGACGGGAATGTTCGCCGGCACTGCGCTGTTGCAGCACGGCGATCCTGTCGCGAGCATGGGCGTTGATTTCAGGGACTACGACAACGACGGTCTGCCGGATGTCGCGATCACGGCACTGATTGCGGAGACGTTTCCGCTGTTTCGCAACACCGGAGAGGGCTTCTTCGAGGACGCGACGGCTTCGTCTCGGATGGCTGCGGTTTCCAACCGGCACAGCGGCTGGGGGAACGGCCTCGTCGACTTCAACAACGATGGCCACAAGGATCTTTTCACGGCAAACTCGCACGTCAACGATATCATCCGGGAGTTCGAGGACACCACGCCATATCGTGAACCCAACAGCGTGTTCGTGAATGTCGGCGATGGCACGTTCGAGGACGTTTCGGCGGGAGCTGGCCGCGGCTTTGTTCGGGCCGTGCGTGCCCACAGGGGTTGTGCCTTTGCGGACTTCAATCGTGACGGCAGGGTTGATGTCGTGGTCACCTCGCTGGGGGAACCGGCTGAGCTATGGGAGAATCTCAGCCCGGGGGACCATCGATGGCTGAACGTACGTCTGAAGGGGAGACGCTCGAACCGGGACGGGCTTGGCACAGTCATCCGCGTCGGAGACCAGAGCAACGTCATGACGACCGCAGTCGGCTATGCGTCCTCCAACCACGACGGTGTCCATTTCGGCCTCGGAGACACCGAAGAGAGCGTTCGAGTCGAGATTCTCTGGCCCAGCGGGACCGTTCAGGTGCTGGAATCCGTAGATGCGGGACAGGTTCTGCGGGTGACGGAACCCGAATAGCGGTTATCGATTCAGTCTGCGGTCTCTCGACGGAATTCCTGCCATCCGCCGGTCATGCGCGGCTGCTTCGCCTACGCCTTCCCGTTCATTCGCATGGGCCTTGGTTGCAAGTGTCCGGCCTACAGACGTTTCAGTGCCACGTAACGGATCTCGGCAACCTGTCTGCCGGCCACGTCAACGGCCTTCAGGCGCAGCGTACCACGTCCCTTCGGAAGTGTCGCCGTACCGAGCGCAAGAGGCTTGAAGTCCTTGACCAGCGACTCACCGACCCGCGGCACACGGTCGTCGACGTCACCGTACGCCGGCGGGTCATGGACATCGTTGATGCTCCCCCGGACCGAGGCACCCTCGAATGTCGCCTCGATCGTCGAACCGGCCTGGGCGGCGGTATAGTGCACCGAAACCTCGTACTCGCCTACTTCTGCGACCTCTATGTCCCACGTCATGGAATCCTGGGGACTCGTCCAGTTGGTGAAGTAGGAGCAGTTCGGCGCATTCGCACTTCGCCGGATACCTCCGTGGGCGATTCCGTCCCGTGCCGGTAACAGTGTCAGTTCCGAGTGGCCGACCGGAAACGGACGGTCGTCGGGGCCCACGCCGGGGCCGACCTCCTCCACCCATGCCGCAGCTGCCTCGCGCAAGGCGGTCGCCTCATCGGGGAACTGCGCGGCGACATCTTCCCGCTGTCCGGGATCGGCTTCCATGTCGAACAACTGCCCCTCGGGATCCAGTCGAAAGCGCTGACTACGAACACTGACGTTCTTCTGGCCCCGCTGGACCCGCAAGGAATACAGCAGTCGATCCGTCCACTCGGTCTCTTGGTCGATGAGGAGCGGGACCAGGCTCCGGCCGTCCAATGGCTTCGTGCTGCCAACATCGATGCCCGCCAGGTCCGCCAAGGTGGGTAGCAGGTCGATTGCCCCGGCGACTTCGCTGACCGATGTACCCGCCGCGATATGTCCGCTCCAGCGGACCACCAGCGGCGAGCGCAGGCCGCCTTCGTCGATCGAGCCCTTGCGTCCCTTCATGCCGCCGTTCCAGCGCCAGCTGTTCGGTCCGTTGTCGCTGAAATACACGACGATCGTGTCGTCACTGAGGCCCAATTCGTCCAGTTTGGCCAAGACGCGCCCGACATTCCAGTCGATGTTCTCGACCATGGCCAGTGCGGCACGGGTCTTGGGTATGTCCTCGCGTTCGGGATCCCTGTGGTGCATTGCCAGTTCCCTGGACTCGAATCGATCCCAGTATTCGTCCGGCACCTGCATCGGGGAGTGCGGGGTGTTGTACGGCAGGTAGGCGAAGAAGGGGCTGTCCCTGTGCTGCTCAATGAACTCCAATGCATGGTTGGTGACGTCGTCGACCATGAACCCCTTCCCGCGGACGAGCGTTCCGTTGTGATCCATCTCGTAGTCGAAATAGTGTCCCCAGTGACCTTCCGTGAAGCCGTAGAATTCGTCGAATCCGCGGGCGTTCGGATGGTACGGGTGTTGTGTGCCGTTGTGCCACTTGCCGAATGCTCCGGTCGCATAGCCCGCTGCTTGGAAGGTCTGTGCGATCGTATGTTCGTCAATGTTCAGTCGCTCCTGGCCGGTCGAGACGCCACGAACGCCCCCGCGGGCGTAGTAGCGGCCCGTCAGGAACTCTGCCCGGGTCGGCGCACACACGGCGCAGACATAGAAATGCTCGAACATGGCTCCGGCGTGCGCGATGGAGTCGATGTTGGGGGTCGCCAGGTTGGAGTTGCCGTGCAGGCTGAGATCCCCCCAGCCCTGGTCGTCGGCCAGGACGACCACGAGGTTGGGTGGCCGGGCTGATCCGTCCTGACTCGAGGAGCAACCGACTCCGAGCAGCAGGACTGTCGTCAAGGCTGGGATCAAGGTGAAGGTAATGGACCGAACGGGGTTTCTCATGGGTTGGTCAACTCGTGCGATTGGTGCTCCCATGGTCTCACAACGGTCGGCAGGACGCACCGTTCACTGGGGCTGTAATCGCGGGCACGGTATCGTTCCGGACCGGACCAGCCTGTGGGATTCGGTCCTGGCAAGTGCGATTCTGCGGTGAACGATATTCCACGTTGCTTTCGCGATCGATATCGAATCGACTACTGCGTTCATGCTTGATCTCCGTGTTTACACGGCTTGCGTTGCTCGGACCGGGTGTGTCCCAGGTCCGGCAGGCTCCTAGCGCTGCCACAACTCGGTCAGTGGCACCGCGTGAATGCGTCCATCCCGCAGGGGCAGGACGCTTCGCCCTGCATAGAGGACAACTCCAGCTACGAAGTTGGTTCCGCACCGGTCCGAGAGTCGCGCTAGGCCCTGTCCATCCCTGGGTGTCACCGACATCGATGACTTCACCTCGATGCCCCAGACCTTTGACCCCTTGGTTATGACAAGGTCGACCTCCACTCTGTCCTTGTCGCGGTAATGCCAGAACTCCAGGTCGGTGTCTGTCCAGGCTCCCTGAGTGATGATCTGCTCGATCACGAACGATTCGAGGAACCGTCCCATGCGATCGCGCTGTGGCAACCAGTCATCTGCTGTCAGCCCGGCGAGTGCCATCGCCATGCCACTGTCCACGAAATGCAGCTTGGGGGACCGTACGAGTCGACTTGCCTGGTTGGTGTGCCAGGGAGGCAGGCGCCTCACGAGGAATAGCCGCTCCAGCACGGCCAGGTAGTGCTCGATGGTCTCGCGACGAATGCCAAGATCGCTGGCGAGGTTGCTGGCGTTGAACAGGGTGGCTGTCCGCTCCGCCAGCAACCGGACCAGGCGCGAGAGTGCTGCCGGCTTCCTGACCTCGCCCATGTCGTGCACATCCCGATCAAGCACGCCTTGGATGTACTGCCGATGCCACTCTCTGGCCCGGTGTGCCGGACGGCGAATCGGCTCGGGGAATCCACCGGCCTCCAGGATCTCCGGCATGCTGTCAATGTCAGGTTCCCTGTTCGGCTCCAGCCTCGGACGGAAGTCGCAGTCCAGCAGCGCGGCGAGAAAACGACCTTGGCGGTGGTGCTTCTCCGCCTCTGTGAGAGGATGCAGGCGCAAAGTCTCCATTCGTCCCGCGAGCGATTCGGTCGCATGCTTGGACAAGAGCAGATCGGCCGATCCGGTCAGGAGGAAGCGGCCCGGCCGAGGGGTCCTGTCGACAGCGACTCTGATGGCGGGAAGCAGCGCTGGCACCCGCTGTACTTCGTCGATCGTGACCGCATCAGGCAATCCTGCAACGAACCCGGCCGGGTCGGTGGCGGCGAGTCGATGGTATTCGGCGTCGTCGAGATCAAGGAAGGGTCGATCAGGGTCGAACTGGCAGACGAGCGTGGTCTTGCCGCACTGTCTCGGTCCAAGGACACAGACGATCCTCGTATCCTCCATCGCGACCTTGAGCGTAGGCATCAGTAGACGCTCGTAAAGAATGTCTCCTCGCAAGAACTGAGATCCGGCCATTTGCCGATTAGTATACCGGCCATTTGACGGTTAGAGCAAGGCTTCAGGTGCTGTCCTGACGGATCTCTGATCGCACGCGCCTTGGGGCTGTTGCCGGGATCTCATGGAGCCATGCACTTCGATTCGTTCGACGGCCGGAACCGTCCGGCACCTGACCGAGTCACGTCTGGAGAGGGGTTAGCAACGTTAGGCGAGATTGCAACACGCGCTGAAATCCAGCCTCAGTCGGACTGACAAGTATTGATTTTCCAATGATTTTCATGGAGACTGCCTCATCGGACCGCCGAAGCTGCCCGGCCGGTGCCGCCAGGTCCAGTACTCCTCGCCAGAGTGATCCCGCTGTTCTTGTGATAGTCCTGCCAGTCGACCACAGCGCCGTCGAACGCCGCTGGTCAGAATGTGTCTGAAGCAGGCAGGGATTGGCGATCGGACCATGGCGTCCAATCGACTAGCACTGAACCGTCCGATCAACGACGGAAATGGCGCAACCGCAGTACCATCTTCCGAGAGTCTCGATGGCCATGTCTGGCCAAGTAACTCCTGTGTTACAATCAAAATATAGTCTCACCCAGTTACAGGACTTGATTGGAGGTCCGATTCATGCAGTTTCATGTTCTCATTCTGTCGGCAGCGGTGACCTGCACCGCCCTTGTCCCGGCATCCCTCGCACAGAAGCAGCAGCAGGACAAGCGTGACCTGAAGGCCCAGCAGAAAGTTGAAGAGGAGGCGGAGAAGCGCCGAGCACTGCTGGAGGAGATACAACCGTTCGCAGACCGCTACGCCGAGGCGAGGATGAATACCAGGTATTCCGACCCGCTTGTTCAGAGCTATCTGAGTGTCCTCGGCCAGAGCCTAGTACCCGCGGAGATTCCCGCGTCGACCACCTTCTCGTTTCATGTGCTGGATGACATCGCGCCCAATGCCGTTGCCCTGCCGGATGGAAGGATCTACATCACGACCGGCATGCTGGCGCATGTCGAGAACGAAGCCCAGCTGGCTATGGTGCTGGGGCACGAAATTGCCCACGTGATCAAGGAGCACTCACTGGAGTCGTTGCGCCGGATACGTTCCGGACAGCGTCGTAACAAGATCGTTGGCGCGGTCGCCGGAGCGGCTCTGGGAGGTCTGCTGGGTGGAAAGAAGGGGGCGGGGCGGGCGCCGCGCAGGGGACGCCAATCGGGGCTGCCATCGGCGCGCTCGTCGCGTCGCTGGTCAACTCCGTGGTCCGCATGAAATTCAATCGAGAACAGGAGAAGGAGGCCGATGTGGTCGGTGCCAAGCTCGCCTTGGAGCGGGGCTTTGACCCGGAGGAGGCGGTGCGGTTCTGGGATCGGCAGCACGAGCGGTTCGGTAGACGCAGCTTCCGTCCCAAGTTCGGGCACTCCCTGTTTGGCACTCATCCTCGGGACCGTGTCCGCGCCGAGAATCTCCGTTTTCTGCTGGCGAAGGACCTCAAGTCGGAGATTGATGAGATGCGCGCAGTGGACGGGCTTAGCAAGGGCACTTCACGATTCGGCAGAGTTCTCTCGGGGATGATGCGGGACACCGGTGCGCTGCTGGCCGAACGCAGCGATCGCCATGATCTGGCCCTTCGCCTGTTGGAGAAGGCGCGCGAGCACCGTCCGAACGACCCGCGGTTACTGTGGGCTTTGGGGCGGGTATCCGGCATGGTTGCCCGGACGGACGAGCAGATCGCCGAAGCCCACAACCTGCTGGTCAGGGCGGTCGAAGAGGACAAACGAGGCATCTATCCAGCAATCCATAGAGACATCGCCGTCGCCATTGCGAGCCAGTCGGATGATCATGGCGCGGCGGTCGGACATCTGCGGCAGTACGTTGCTGGCCATCTGGCCGTTCACGGCCGGCTGCCGCGGGACATTGACGATGTCTACGACCAGTTGGCCCTGCTCGGCGACAACGAATGGTCACCGGGAACCGGCTCTGTCGCGGATTCCGAAGCGATGCTGCTGGTGGGTGGCGGGCCTGCCCACCCGACGGTATGGGACAAGCCCGTGCGCTTGGAGGACTATGACGTGGCCTTACGGGAGTCGACCCAGCAGATCGAGAGCTCGTTTGCGGGCGCGCTGGCAGTGGAAGAGGATTCATCCAAGCCGTAGTGGTCAGGAACGGACCGTCAAGCCTGTTTCGGCAGTCTGGCTCCTGACGACTCGTGCGGTGGTGGAAGTGGTCCGAGATCGGCGATAGCACGGACAGGGCAGGAGTCTCCTTGTCGGCCTGCGGCCCCGGCCGGGCATGGAGCATGCACTATGCGGACCATCCGGAGGCAGGTGCCGCGCGAGGTGAGGGGCAGCCGACCGGCTCGAGTTGTGCCGAGCAATCGAGATGTAGCCGGAATCCACCTCATGGGAGTGATTCTTCTGGTACTCGGGTCAGCGGGCAGCCGGAGTCTGTGCCGGCCGCTTGCCCAGTGACGCCCGGTCAAGACGTCTCCGGGATGCTACGATCGAGACCTCGCACTACCAACTGGCAGTGGGAGGCTGGAGGCAGACTGGGCTGCGCAACACGTAGCCCTTATCGAGTTGTTCAGTCGGCTTCGACCGGGATGGAATGCCGGATGTGGGGGAATCGGATGGAAATGGCCCAATGAGCAGAGTAGGCGCTCTGATCCTCCTGCCGACTCTCATCGGCTGCAGTGTGGATCCACCTTCCCCGGACGTTGAGCCGCCGAACTTCGTGTTCATCATGGCGGACGACATGGGGTGGGCCGATCTGGGTTCGTACGGCTCGACGGCAATCCAGACCCCCAATCTGGACCGCATGGCGAGCGAGGGAATGCGCTTCACCGATGCGTATGCCGGACACACCGTCTGCGCACCGTCTCGCTGCGCGCTGATGACCGGCCGGCACACCGGTCACACGACCGTGCGAGCGAATGCGGACACCGCTCCCATTCGGGACTCCGACGTCACGATCGCGGAGGTTCTCAAGCAGGCCGGGTACGTGACCGGCGGATTCGGAAAGTGGGGCCTTGGTGCGATGGGGTCCGAAGGAGCGGCCGAGCGACAGGGCTTCGACACCTTCTTCGGCTACTACCACCAGGTCCACGCGCACACGTACTACCCGCCGTTTCTCGTCGAGAACGGACGACCCTTTCCCCTGCTTGCCAATGCGAGGATGTATGGCCTGAACCCGACAGGGTTTTCGGGAAGCCGAACTGCGTATGAAGCGTACAAGGCAATGAGCCCCACCGGCCCGTTCGTTCCGCGCCGGACGGCGGAAGGTGACTACGAGTTCTCACACGATCTGGTGTTCGACCGGACCTTGGCGTTCATTCGCGAGAATCGAGACCGCCCGTTCTTCTGCTATGCGCCCTGGACGCCGCCGCATGCGGCCTATCACATCCCTGCGGACGAGCCTGCTGTTCAACTCTACGAGAACAGACCTTGGTCCGATCGGGCCAAGGTCCATGCGGCCTTCGTGAGCATGGTCGACAGGCACATCGGCGAACTCCTGCATCTACTGCAGGAACTCGGGATCGCAGATACAACGGCCGTCTTCTTCATGTCGGACAATGGCGCTTCCCACCGCTTCGACGGGGAACTCGATTCGTCCGGGCCACTCCGCGGAGCGAAGCGGTCCATGCACGATGGCGGGATCCGGTCGCCCCTTGTCGTGCGCTGGCCCGGCAAGATCGCCGCTGGCGTGGTCAGCAACCATGTTGCCTACGCGCCGGACCTGATGCCGACACTCGCCGAGTTGGCCCGTGCAGAACATCTGGTGCCGGACAATGTGGACGGTCTTTCGATCGCACCGACACTGCTCGGAAACTCCGACGGCCAGGAACGCCATGAATTCCTTTACTGGGAGTGGGATCAACGAGGCTACCAGCGGGCTCTCCGGCATGGCCGGTGGAAGTTGGTCTCGGATGAACCCGGAGCCTGGCAGGTGTTTGATCTCGAGACTGACATTTCCGAGTCCAACGATATTGCTCGGGATCATCCGGATCTGATCGCACGGGCCGAAGCATGGATCCGGGCCAACCGCACTGCTCCCGACTAGAAATTGCGGAACCGCATGCCGGGACCGCTCCTGTACGATGTCGCCCTCGTCGCCCGCAGGCGCAGTTGGTCGGGCCGCCGAGATTTGAACTCGGGACCTCTTCCACCCCAAGGAAGCGCGCTACCAGGCTGCGCCACGGCCCGACATCAGAGAAATAGGATGGTTCCTTAATTCTACCTGTCGGAGAGTGTACGGTCCTACCGTGATGGTTCGATGCTGTCACTACCATTCCCAATATGGTCGCCCCACTTCCCGGAATTCAGACGGTTCCGACACTCCCGTCCTGAACGGCGGCCGGCCTGCGATGGCTGCCGAACAGTCAAGCCCTTGGCACATCTGTGCGTAGCGGGTGAGGGGGATCGCGCACATACGATCCCAGTTCGCCTTGTCGATGACGGGCTGCTTCAGCAGTGAGATCATCTTGGCGAACTTCTCGAGCGCAGTACACTCCACGACACCAGTGGCTGCTGCTGCGGGGTGTTGTCGTCATGCGTGATCCCGAGCGTAGCGCCAGAACTCGGTGTCGTAGGCTGAGCCACAGCAATAGTGCCAGCCGACGAACAGGCCGTAGCAGAGCATGTTCCTGACAAGGAATCGATTGACCGCCAGCGCGTCCCGTTCAAGATGCTCGATCGCACGATGACACCGTATGTGGAGAACATCAGTGGTGTCGTGACCTGGCTGTCGCGCACCACGGAGGAGACCGATTCCTGGCTCCATGTCGATTGGGCTGGCGGCCAGCCTAGCGCGAGAAGCCGGATCCTGAGTTCGCTGCGGCACAGCCTCCGCAGCAACAGCGCCGGCAAGGGCAGCACGAGAGAGCAGTCCAGGGTCAGCGCCCTCTGAGAAGCGGTCGAGCGCCATTCGGGCGCCCAGACCGGTGACGAGATCTGCATCCGCAAGCGATACAACGGCTTTGTCGAGGGAGGACGAGGCCGTCCATCCCAACGCCGTGCACCTGCTTCTACGACAGTCAGCTCGACAACGCGAAGAGGATCAACGCGACGGGTCACCGCTACACTCTCGTCCCGCCGCAACGGGATCGCTATCTGCCGACGACCGTGCTCTACAGCATGGCGGCCCAACATTGCGGTCCGTCCTGATCGCCGATTCCAACGGCTGTGCTGCAGGCAATACCTTGGAGGAAGCGATCCTGCGGGGTTTCTATGAACTGGTCGAGCGGGATGCCTTCGCGATCTGGTGGCGTAACCAACTGCGCGTCGCGACGGTGGATTTCCAGAGCTTTGATCATGAGTTCCTGGCAGCGGCCCCGGGCTACTGCGCCCGCTACGACAGGGGCGTCTGGGTGCTTGACGTGACTTCGGACCCTGGCATCCCCATGTTCGTTGCACTCTCGCGCCGCACCGGTGCCGATAGCGAGGACATCATCGACGGTGCCGGTGCACACGCCGACCCGCGTCTGGCTGCGCAGCGTGCGACCTGCGAGCTGAATCAGTGCTTGACCTGGCTGGCGGGACCCGGCCAGCACGACGGTCGGCCCAGAATTGATGACCCGCTAGCGTTGTGGTGGTGGAAGACCGCTCGCCTCGCCAACTGTCCTTAGCTGGTGCCGGTGAACGACCACCCGCACTCCACGACGCGCACGAGTCCGGTGATCGACTCGGCGGACACGCGCGACGATGTGGAGAACTGACGTGCGCTTGTGGAAGCCAAGGCCATGGAGTTCCTGGTGCTCGATCAGACCCGTCCAGGTATCGGCATGCCGGTCGAGAGGGTCATCGTTCCGGGCATGCGTTACTTCTGGGCACGGTTCGCCCTCGGTTGCTTCTACGAGGTGCCTGTCAGCATGGGCCGTCGCCAGCATGCTCTCGCTGAATCCGACCCCGGTTGTGGCCTGAAGTTCGCAGATGGACATCAAGGAGGCGGTCATCCTTGCGCACGACCGTGTCGCCGAAGAGGGCCGCACCCTGGGGGACCTGCTGGTGCACCTCTGGAACCGGATCGCTCCGGTCCTGATCGGAGACCCGGAATGGGAGCGCATCCTCGAACGGGCCCTGCAACTTCCGATCACCATGGGGCCCTTCCATTCGGCTTGGAACTGCCGCTGCACACACGGAATCCCGCAGCGGATTTCGGAGCCTCGCTGGCGAGCGGAACCAGAATGTCGGCGTTCTTCCGGGAGCTTGGCACGGACGGAAAAGGACGGATCCGGCCACGGCAGCGATCATGCGGCTATGCGCGCAGATGGACAGAGGAGACTCGCCCCTGCGTGAGATCGTCGTCCGGAAGCTGATGCTGGAATACGATGTCGGCTCGGCACCGGACGGCGAAGGTTCCGTGCCGGAGATTTTCCTGCGTCCCGGCACCCGCCCGATCATGGGCGGCTGCGGTCAGGCGCAGACTGTCGGCATCCGGACGCTTCCAGGAACGCGTGAACCTTGTCCGACACGGGACGAATATCGATGTGCGGGAAGCGGGGCTCGGCCCGACGCTTGGTCTGACCCTCATTGTCAAGCAGCGCTATACGAAAGACCCCCGCTATTGGCTCGACGGGCTGGACCGACTGGGATCCGTTCCTGGAGGCATTGACTCATGAGGACATTGTCGTTCGCGAAAAGCTGGCCGCGTGGGTTGCGGAACCGACGGTTCTCTATGCGAAGTCCGGGCGTTACGTGCTGCTGCGTGGTATCCATCACGTCAAGCTGGTCCTGTCCGGAGAGCGGCTTCGAGGTGTCAAGGCCTATGTGTTCATGGTGCTTTCCGGGGCCATCGACCAGTAGCGTCAACCACGTGTGAAACTGCCGTCGTTCCGCTCGCCCGCCCGTCGAAGCAGGTTGTGGGGCGGGGACACGAGTTCGATGGACCGACGTCGGCGCGGAGGTCGACACCCCTGTGTGCAGGAACCGGGCTGCGTGGCGGCTGCGGTGGCCTGTGCTAGATTAATTCCTGTGGTCGAGTTGAATCGCAACCTCAGCCCCCGCGAGCCGCTCCGCAAGCACGGAATCCGTCTCACCCGTCAGCGCGAACTGATATTCGGATTGATTCACAACTCCCACAAGCATCTCAACGCCGACCAGTTGTTCGAACTCGCCAAGGCGAAGGACCCGCGGATCAACCGGGTCACGGTCTACCGCACGCTCAAGGTGCTCAAGGAGCAGGGCCTCGTGGACGAACTGGACCTGATGCACTACGAAGGCGAACACCACTACTACGAGACCCGTCTCAAGCGTGAACATGCGCATATCGTCTGCATGGGCTGCGGATCGGTGGTGGAGTACTTTGGCGATCCACTGCAGGAGATCAAGCGCCAGGTCGAAGCGCAGTTCGGATTCAAGGTCAAGGTCGCGCGCACCGAGGTCGGTGGCTACTGCGCCGACTGCCAGCAGGGGGACTTGAGCGAGAGCCCTACCGGCAAGGACGCCCGTCCGGCCATGCCGACCGGGCAGGCGTGACCGCGTGGTGCGGCCTGTCGGCGAGAGTTCCACTGTCCCGGCGTCCAGGTTGTGGCCCCGCTCGCTTTCGCTGCTGGTCGAACCGCCCGAGGGCGAGTGCCTGCAGGCGCACATCACGCGCTACCCGTTTCTCATCGGTCGGCTTGATGATTGCGACCTGACGCTCCGCGACAACCGGATCTCACGGCGCCACGCCCGAATCCGACTGGCGGATGGGGAGCACTTCATCGAGGATCTGATGAGTCGCCACGGCATCACCGTGAACGGTGAGCGGGTGACGACGAGCCGCTTGGCGGTCGGGGACCGGATCGCGTTCGGGATCGAGGATTCCTTCGCGATCACCGTCTGTGACGTGAGTGCTCCGGACGCCACGCTGCTCAGGAGTGTGTCGGGCCTTGCGAGGGACTCGCGCTCCTCAAGCCCGCTCGGTCAACTCTCGGCCGCCCTGGATGTGGCCCGGACGATGGAAGCGTCCGAGGGCGTCGACGTGGTCTTCGAGGCCGTCGTCGCCGCCGCGCTCAGCATCGCCGGTGCGGACCGGGCCTTCCTGCTGCTGCGCAATGCTGCCGGCGATCTCGAGATCAAGGTCGCCAGCGACGCTACCGGCAGGGGCCGGTCCGCGAAGGACCTTGAGGTGCCGACAGCACTGATCGCCGATGCACTCGACCGCCGGACGGAGCTGTTTTCGATGTCGATTCCGGAGCCTGCCGAGGCCGGCGGCGATCCGGACGGGACGATCGGTGGACTTGACCTGCGCACTGCCGTCTGCGTTCCGATCCTGCGCATGCGGGTGCGTCAGGAGAACGAGACCACCGTGATTTCGGCCAAGAAGGACACGCTGGGAGCCCTGTACATGGACCGCGGCAACTCGGACACGAGCATGGCGGAAAGCAGTCAGGTCGTCCTGCAGGCGCTGGCCATCGAAATCTCGACCGTACTGGAGAACGCCCGCCTGATCGAGGAGGAGCGGGAGAAGCGGCGTCTCGAGCACGAACTCAGGATGGCTCGCAACATCCAGCGGGCGCTTCTTCCGCGCGAGCTGCCCGGTGAGGGGTGGCTGGTGGCGAAGGGCCACTGCGAGCCCAGTTCCCAATTGGGGGGCGACTACTTTGACGTGATGCAGGTGGCGCCGGACAGGTGGGCCGCCGTGGTCGCGGACGTGTCGGGCAAGGGTGTTGCCGCCTCGATCCTGGCTGCCTTGCTCCAGGGGGCGTTCTTTCTCGGATCGGGGCCCGGACTCTCGCTGGCGGAGACCCTGCGTCGCATCAACCACTATCTCTGCGGGCGTTTCGAGCAGTCCCGTTTCGTGACGGTGTTCGCACTCGTGATCTCGGAGGACGGCACGCTCCGGTGGAGCAATGCCGGGCACTGCGCCGCTCTGTTGATCCGCGCCTCGGGAACGGTGGAGCGACTGGTGCCGAACAGCCGCCCAGTGGGTCTCTTCGAGGATGCCGACTTCGCGGAGGAAACCTGCCGGATGCAATCAGGGGACAAGCTTGTCGTCTATAGCGATGGGGTGTCCGAGCGACGCAGTCCCTCCAACGAGCAGTACGGCGAGACCCGCCTGGTGGCGGCTGCTTCGGCTGGAGCCGCGCTTGAACCGGAGGAACTGTTCGACGAACTGCTGTCGAATGTGCGGGCACACGCCGCCGATACACCGCAGGCTGACGATCTGACCCTGCTGCTTCTCGGCTATCGCCGCCGATGACAGCGGGATCGGTCGGCGGCGCCGGATCGTCCCCAGTTTTTCTCCCGTCGGCTTGACCGATTGCCTCCGAACCACTAGAATCGAGAGTGGAAACGTATCGCGGATTCCAGTTGTCTTGTGGTGGGCTGGCATTCCGGCGGTGATGTTGTCGAGTCAGGAGGGCCCATGCGGAGTCGATTGGTTGTAGCGATGCTGGCGCTTGCAGTGACGGGCCTCCCGACGCCGCTGTTCTCGCAGAACAGCGACGAGCCGGCGCAACTCTCCAGGAAAGAGGAACGACGCCGTCTGGAACGGTTGCGGAAGGAACTGCGCGGGCCGTTCCGGCGCTGGCTGGACGAGGATGTCCGCTACATCATTTCGCCGGAAGAGCGCAAGGCGTTCGTGCAGATGGCCACGGACGAGGAGCGCGAGAACTTCATCGAGTCCTTCTGGCTTCGACGGGATCCCACGCCGGATTCGATGGAGAACGAGTACAAGGAAGAGCACTACCGTCGCATTGCATACGCCAACGACCGATACGCATCGGGGATTCCCGGCTGGAAGACGGACCGGGGGCGCATCTACATTGCCCATGGCCCCCCGGACGAGATCGAATCGCATCCCTCCGGCGGGCAGTACCAGCGTCCGTACGACGAGGGTGGGGGCTTCACCTCGACCTATCCGTTCGAGATCTGGCGCTACCGCTGGATCGAGGGAATCGGTAGCGACATCCTGCTGGAGTTCGTGGACCCGACGATGACAGGCGAGTACAGGCTGACGATGGACCCTTCCGAGAAGGATGCACTGCTGCATGTCCCGGGAGCGGGCCTGACGCTGTCGGAGCAGATGGGCCTGACCACCAAGGCGGACCGCTTCCGGCGGACGGACGGTACGCGGATGGGCACACCGATCGGAGGCGCCCAGTCGATCCGCTACAACCAGTTCGAGCGGCTGCAGCTCTACGCCAACATCTTCAAGCCGCCGACGGTCAAGTTCAAGGACCTCGAGGCCATCGTCAACTCCACGATCGACTACGACACGCTGCCCTACGATGTGGACATTCACTTCGTACGTGTGACCAACAGTTCCGTGCTGTCCGGCATCACGGTCCTGCTGCGCAACGAAAACCTCATGTTCAAGGAGGAGAACGGGCTGCACAAGGCGGTCGCCAACATCTTCGGGCGCATCACGACGATGACCCGGCGCGTGCAGTCCACCTTCGAGGACACGGTGAGCATCCAGACGACGACCGAGCGGATGCACCAGGAAGTCGGCCGAGCTTCGGTCTACAACAAGTCCGTGCCTCTCGCTCCGGGCATGTACCGGCTGGAACTCGTCGTCAAGGATCTGGTGGGTGAGACGATGGGAACGTACCGGACGGCGTTGCGGGTGCCGGAATACGACGACGAGGCCCTGTCGGCGAGTTCGCTGATCATTGCGGACAAGATCGAGCGGGTGCCGACCCGCTCGCTGGGCACCGGCCAGTTCGTGATCGGCAGTTCGAAGGTCCGTCCGCGGATCGACGACTCGTTCAAGCGCAGCGAGAAGATGGGCATCTACATGCAGATCTACAATCTCGGTCAGAGCGAGGAGACGAGCCGTCCGCAGGGAAACGTCACGTACCAGATTGCCCGTCTGGACAATCCGGACGACCTGCTCCTGAATTTCACGGAGAACGTCAATGACATCCGGGGCGCTTCCGCCAGGCAGGTCGTGATCGAGAAGCTGCTGCCCCTGCAGAGCCTGCAGCCCGGCGAGTACCGTCTGAATCTCCTGGTCGAGGATCAGGTCAAGAACCAGACGTTGACCCCGACAACGACATTCAAGATTCTCTGAGGCGTGGTGCAGTGGCAGTGATGAAGGGACGGGCCTGGACACTCCCAGCGAGTCTCCGAGCGGTGTTCGCTCTGGTGCTGGCCGTCGCCGTACCGGCGTTCTCGCAGGTCGGCGGCAGCATTGCCGGCTTGGTCCGCGACGATGCCAGAACGCCCCAGATGGGTGCCTCGGTCAACCTGCACGCTCCCGACGGGCGGGTCGCCGTGACCGTCCAGAGCGACTACCGGGGATGGTTCCAGTTCACGGATCTGTTCCCCGGCGAGTACTCGATCGTGGTTCGGCAGGCGAACTTCGCCCCGGCCCGCCAGACCGGCATTGAGGTCGAGCCCGGTGAGCGCACCGTCCTGGATGTCCGGCTGCGAGGCGTCATGGCGAGCCTGCAACTCTCGTATGGCAGCACGATCCGGGACATGTCGGATGATTGGCGGTGGTACGTGCGCGCCCGGTATTCGCGTCGCAACGTACTGCAGTTCGATCAGGGGGAGCGTGATGAGCGGGAGGAGTTCCTGCGCGATCTGCGGGGTCACTTCGAGGACACTCGTGCCTATGCCGGCTTCCGAGCCGGGCAGGGGAATCGTACGAACGGACTGCGCTCCCATCAGGACCTCGGGACTTCGTTCGCCGTGGCGACATCACTGTTCGGCCACCACGACCTGACCGTGAGCGGTAGTCCGGGGGTGGGGCGCACCGACTTCGTGGGCGGAGCACGGGCCCTGCGGACGACGTACGCGCGCGACATGGGCCTCGCGAGACCGGAAGTGGCTCTGACCGTGCGTCAGACGCAGGTCTCTTCGGCTGCCAGGACGGGATTGATGGGAGTTCGGCACGGGGGACCGGGAGTGCCGCGGCTCGAGACGTTCTCTCTCGAATTCGGTGATTCGGTCCAGGTCACCGACGGAGTTCGTGTCGAGTACGGGCTGCTGTTCGAGACCGTCAAGTTCGCTGACCGTCTGAATGTCGTGAGCCCTCATGCGCGGGTCGTCTACCGATTCGTGCCCGGACGCGAACTCTCGGTGGAATACGCTTCCGGCGTGCCGCCCAACGCCGTGGCAGCCGATGGGCCGGATTCCGTTCTGATGAGGAACGTGAACCAGCTGGGAATGTTCCCGCGGGTGGCGCTGTCGGGCGGGCGTCCGACCGTGCAGCGGTCCGCCCACATGGAAATCGCCTATCGCGAGCAGTTCGGGGACAACCTCATCGAGGCGGCCGTCTACCGGGATTCCATCCGGGACGTGGCGATGACCGCTGCCGACCCGGACAGCCTGTATGGCCTCCGCGACTCGGTACCGGATCTGTATGCCTCGACCTCGACCCTCAACGGAGGGGACTTCGGTGCGTCCGGCGTGCGGGTCTCCTACGCCCGCAAGATCGTGGAGCGGCTGCAGACGGCGCTGGGGTATGGGTACGGTGACGTGCTGTCGACTGCGGGCGGCGCATTGCACGGCACGCTTCCCGATGAACTGCGCGCGCAGCTTGCGGCCCGCCGGGCGCACATGCTGGAGGCTTCCGTCTCGGCCGAGTTGCCGGGTACGGAGACGGGGCTGAGTGCCTCGTACCAGTGGTTGAGCCGGGCGTCGGTCGTGCCCGCCGACCCGTTCAACGATTTCGCCTCGCGCTCCGAGCCTGGCCTGAACGTGGCATTCCGGCAGCCTCTTCCGATCGGCGGAAGCTGGCCGGGCAAGTTCGAGGCCAGTGCGGAGTTCCGCAATCTCCTCAAGAGCGGGTATGTCCCGTTGCAGGTGGCGGATGGACGGGTGCTGACGCTCCTGCAGGCCATCCGCAGCTACTCGGGTGCCCTGAGTTACATCTTCTGATCGTGTTCGGATCCAACAATCGCGAAACCCGCACGAGCACGACCCGCAGGGCTGTGCTCCGGGTCATGGTCTGCTGGCTGCCCGGTGCCAGCCTTCTGCGCGCGGCCCGTGAATGGACGACCCTGCGGATCGTCGTAAGGGATCCGCAAGGCCGACCCGTGCCGCGGGCGAGTGTCGTCGTGCGGCCGCTCAAGGGCAAGCGGCTGAAGCCGAGCAGGAAGTCTGCCCTCGAACTCAAGACGAGCAATGAAGGGACCACGCCGGTGCCTCCGTTACCTCGGGGATACGTTCTGATCCAGGTCATCAGCAAGGGCTATCGCACGTACGGGGAGCAGGTAGCACTCACCGAGCCGGAGCAGACCCAGACGATCGTCCTGGAGCCTCCCGCCAATCAGGTATCCGTCCACAAGCAGTAGTCTTGCGGCCCGGAGCTTGTGGCCGCCTCATCGAAGCATGCGTTTGTTCGTAGCACTTGAACCCGATCCGAAGGTCATCGCAAACCTGACCGAGCTCGTCCGTCGACTGGCACCCATGGCCCCTGTCCGGTGGGTGCATCCCCGGAACATGCACGTCACCCTCAAGTACGTTGGCGAATGGGACGAGAGTCGACTGGATGTGGTCGTCGACGCCCTCAGTCACGTCCGCATCAACCAGAGGCTGAAGGTCTCTCTGGCTGGCCTCGAGTTCTTTCCGCACGGGCCCAGTCCGCGCGTGTTCTGGGTGACCGCCGAGAACACGTTGCCCATACGGCAGCTGGCGAGCAGCGTGGACGCTCGGCTCTCCCGCCTGGGCATCCCCCCGGAGGTACGGCCGTTCATGCCGCATCTCACCTTGGGACGCCTGCCCGGTCAGGTCGATCTCACGGAACTGCACGAGGCCATCGAGGAGCTTCCCAGTCGGGACTTCGGTAACCTGGAACCGGAAGCGTTCGTTCTGTATGGCAGCACGTCTACACCCAGCGGCACATCGTACAACAAGATCAAGGAGTTTCGGTACCTGCTCTCGGACACGAAAAAGATCAAGCACGAGTACGCTCTCGGGTACTAGTGTTCTGTCAACCGCAAGATTGCGGGTAGACCGTGTCTCAAGAGGGAGGCTGTCCGGCGCGGGCACAAGTGTGCGCTAGCCGATACGAACGGCAGGTGCCGATACCTGCCGCAAGCTGCAGTCCCTCCGCCTGAGAATCTCTGTTTGACGCAAGACCAGTGCTGACGATGCCGGATAAGGTATACTTGCTTACGGAGCAACACAACGATGGCTCTGAAGAAAGTTACGATGCGTCTCAGCGAGCGTGACATCTCCAACGCCGAAAAGGTCAGAAAGGCGTTCAATACAGGTAACAACGCAGGCGCCGCGAGCAGCGCGTTGTCGATTTCTGCCGAACTGGCCAACCTCATTGATGAGCGCGGAGAGGAGCTATATCTGCATGACAGAAATGGCTTTTCGCGCCGTGTGACCATATCCAGAGGGAAAAACTAAGCGAATGCAGGCGGATGACAGCGACAATGACCAGCTTTCCGGCGCAGAGGCGAGCGACAACGATGAATCAGAGCCCGAGGAGGTTGAATTCGGAGACTCTTCCTCCGAGGCACCCTCTGGCCCGTTTGAATACGGAAACCCGGCCTATCTGGGGGATAAGGCATTCTGTCGGATCGTGGTAATAGCACTAGCCTCGGGAATATTCGTGGCTGTGTGTGGGATCGCACTCTTATCGGCTTGCGACAAAGACATTCCAGAGGGCCTTACGGCGATCGGCTCAGCGTCCGTTGGGGGATTGGCTGGTGTTCTGACTGCTCGACGGTAGAGTGAATTATTGTGGGCAGCCACTCGGCCCGGCACGACACTATGCGGCCAAGCAGCGGACAGGCCGCACCATCTCCAGTCATGCTGGCGTTCGCTCTAGCGATCAGTGTGCGATGGACAGAGCACTCGTCTCTTCAGCTGGCAGTCAAGTGGTTCCATGAGCATGGTCCTTGAACGCGCCGAACTGGTCGCGCAACGCCAGTCGTGGGCACGTACCGGGGAGCGGGTGGTGTTCACCAACGGGTGTTTCGACCTGCTGCATCCCGGGCATGTCCGATTGCTCGAGACCGCGCGGTCGCACGGACGGCGGCTCGTGGTTGCGGTGAATTCCGATGCCAGTGTGCAGGGCCTGAAGGGCCCTTCGCGTCCCATCCTTCCGGAGAATGAGCGGGCAGTCACCCTGGCCTCGCTGGCGTGTGTGGATGCCGTCACCATCTTCGGAGAGGAGACGCCGCACGCCCTGCTGGAGGTGCTGCGACCCGATGTGCTTGTCAAGGGTGCAGACTGGGCGCACTGGATCGCGGGACGCGAGATCGTTGAAGCGGCGGGAGGCGAGGTGTTCGCGATACCGGTGGAGGCTGGCTACTCGACCACCGACATGGTCGCGAACATCCTGAGGACCCGCGCGGCTTGACACCCCAGGAACTGGCAGCCCAGTTCGATGAACTGGGCTTGCACGATGCCTTTCGCGGGCTGCTCGCCGCACTGCGGTCCGGACGGTCGTCCTTGCATCTCGTCTCGGGCTTGGTGCCAGCCGCGGCAGCCGCCTATGCCGTTCTCCTGCATCGAAGGACCGGCCGACCGCTGCTTGTCCTGACCGCGCGCCAGGCGGACGCCGAATCGCTGCATGAGACCATTCAGGCCTGGTACGGTCTGTCCGGAGGCAGCGCAGAGGATCCCGGCCCCTGTCTGCTGCCGGCCCACGATGTCACCCCGTTTGACGGCCTGTCTCCCCACCCGGACATTGCCGAGAGTCGGGGCATCACTCTCTGGCGGATGGCAGAGGGGCGGGTCTCGGTCGTGACGGCACCGGTCGCCGCCGCTCTCCAGCGGGTTGCACCCGCGAGCCTCCACCGGAAGCTGGCCTGGCGGGTCGAGGTGGGTGACGAGATCCTGCTCGAATCGATGGAGGAGCGACTCGAATCCCTGGGATACGGTCGCCGGGATCCGGTCGAGATGGTCGGGCAGTTCGCGGTGCGGGGCGGCATCATGGACGTGTTCGTTCCGGAGTCGGGAAAGCCGGTACGTCTTCAGTTCCTAGGAGACGATCTGGAATCGATTCGGGTGTTCGACCCCGTCACGCAGCAGTCCGTCCGGCGACTTGATGCCGTAACCGTCCTGCCGATGCAGGAGTTCCCGGCAGGAGGTTCCGGACAGGGACTCCTGCCGGCCGGCTGGGAGTTCTCTGCCGTTGGCCCGGAATGGCGCTCGGGCACTCTGCTCGATCTCGTTCCCGAAGCCATCGTTCTATGGCATGAACCGCAGGCGGCCGCAAGGGAAGCAGCCGAATCTCGCGACCGGCTCGAGGACGCAGCAGCCAGGACCGGTGCCGATGCCGCTCGGTTCGCGATTCCACTCGGGGTGTTCACCGACCTTTCGCGGACGCACGATCGGGTAGCTCTTGATGAACTCGGCCTGACGGCGCCGCATCTTGGGCCCGTTGACTCCAGCTGGCAGATTCCGTCCCAGTCTGCCGCGCACTTTCAGGGCAATATCGCCCATTGCGTGCAGGAGATCCAGGCTCGGGTCGCCGCCGGGACGCGAGTACTGGTTGCCGCCTCCGCTGCTGGTGAGGTCCAACGGCTTGCCGGTCTGTTTAGTGAGTACAGCGTGCCGTACCAGTTGGTGCTGGGTGACCGGATGCCGGGCCTCAGCCGCCATCTGGAAGAGAAAGCCGCCGTGGCCGGTCCGACCGCATCGGCGGTCGTAGTCCGGTCGACGCTGGCGCGGGGCTGCCTGCTGCCGGATTCCGCCATGGCGGTCTATGGCACGCAGGACATTCTTGCCGGGCAGCCAGCAGCACCCGAGCCCACCAAGCGCGCGTCCGTGGCGGCAGCGTTCCTGACCGATCTGGACGATCTGCGGGAAGGGGACCATATCGTGCACGCCCAGCACGGAGTCGGGCGCTATCTCGGCACCCGCAGCGAAGAGGCGGGAGATCGCAGCGAGGATTTTCTGCTTCTGGAGTATGCGGAGGGCGCCAAGCTCTATGTCCCACTCACCCGGCTCGATCTCGTGCATGCCTACCACGGTGCGGGGGGGCCCGCCCCGCAGTTGGACCGACTGGGGGGGCAGACCTGGGAGAGGACCAAGCAACGAGTCGAGACCCGGCTGATCGAGATGGCCGACGATCTGGTCGAGCTCTATGCCAGGCGCAAGCTCGGCCGCGGTTTCCGGTACTCTCCGGACGGCAACTGGCAGCGCGAATTCGAGGGTGCCTTCGCCCATGCTCCGACCGCCGATCAACTGGTCGCGGTGAAGGACATCAAGCAGGACATGGAATCTCCCGACATCATGGACCGGCTTGTGTGCGGGGATGTTGGATTCGGAAAGACGGAAGTGGCCATGCGCGCGGCCTTCAAGGCTCTCGGCGATGACAAGCAGGTTGCCGTGCTCGTGCCCACCACGGTACTCGCTTTCCAGCATCTGGAGACGTTCCGGCAGCGGTTCGAGGTCGTCGAGGGGGTGGAGATCGAGATGCTCTCGCGTTTCCGGACGCCAAAGGAGCAGAAGGACGTGCTGCGCCGGCTGGCCGAGGGGTTGATCGACATCGTCATCGGCACCCACCGGCTCCTCTCCAAGGATGCACACTTCCGCGACCTCGGGCTGGTGATCGTGGACGAGGAACAACGCTTCGGCGTCCGTCACAAGGAACGGCTCAAGGAGGTCCGCAAGACGGTTGACGTACTATCGTTGACCGCCACCCCGATTCCGCGGACGCTGCACATGTCCCTGATGGGGCTTCGTGACATTTCGCTGATCAAGACGCCTCCGCAGGACCGACTGGCGGTGCAGACGGTCGTCGCCGAATACGATGACATCATCGTCGAAACGGCGATCCGGCGCGAAGTGGCGCGTGGGGGCCAGGTGTACTTTCTGCACAACCGGGTCCAGTCGATTCAGGACGTGGCCGGGCGTCTGGCCGTCGCGATGCAGGGTGTCCGCTTCCGTGTTGCTCACGGGCAGATGCACGAGCGGGAGCTTGAGGGGATCATGCTCGGTTTCATGCACCACGAGTTCGATGTCCTCGTAGCGACGACGATCATCGAGAACGGTCTCGACATCCCGCTCGCGAACACGATCATTGTCGATCGGGCCCACATGCACGGACTGGCTGAGTTGTATCAACTCAGGGGCCGTGTCGGCCGCTCGAATCGACGGGCGTATGCGTACCTGCTTGTACCACCGAACCGGGAATTGACCGATATCGCTCGCAAGAGGTTGGCCGCCCTGCGTGAGTTCAGCGAACTTGGTGCCGGTTTCAAGATGGCTGCACTCGACCTGGAACTGCGAGGTGCCGGGAACCTCCTCGGAGCCGAGCAGAGCGGCCAGATCGCAGCGGTCGGCTTCGAGACATTCACGCAGTTGATGGAAGAGGCTGTTCGAAAGCTGCGGGGCGAGGAAGTCGAGGAGTCCGTCCGCACCTTGATGAAGCTGCAGATGGACTTCCATATTCCGACGCAATACGTACCAGAGGAGATTCAGAGGTTGCAGCTGTACAAGCGCCTCGGCACCGTTCGGGACGCTACCCGGCGCGAAGAAGTAACCAAGGAACTCCGGGACCGTTACGGTCCTCTCCCGGAAGCGGTCGACAACCTCCTGAACCTCTCGATTCTCAAGCACCGAGCGGAAATGCTGCGCATCCCGCTGGTCGAACGCCGGGCAAGCGGACTGGTCATGAAGTTCCGTCACGACTCGAAGGTCGATCCGGACCGGATCATGCGTTTCGTCCAATCGACGGAGAGTGCCAGTTTTCGCCCGGACGGCACGCTTGAATGGGCGGGATTCGACCATCAGGGGTCTGCGATGTTCGATGAAATCCACCGCCTGTTCAATGACGTGTCCGAATGACGACCGAGATTCTCGCTACGGTGGCGTAGTGTTTCGTGATTCGCAACGTTGAGGGTGGAGCTTGTTGCAGGCGTGCGCGCCATCCGGCCTTGGCAGAAGGAACAAGGCACGGCAGCGGGGCGTAGACTGGCTGGCGGCAAAGACCGATGCCGATCGCCAACGCAAGGCGGTCTGTCCAGCGACTCTCGCTTGACGTAGGGCTGGGAGATGCGCCACAAGATCCGGTGAGTCGTAGGCACCGGTCCGGGAGATCGTGTTCAAGTTCCTGCGACTGCATCGAAGTCTCGAGCAGGTTGCCGAACGCCGTTGGCGCCGGAGCGGGAAGGATGTCGATGCGATCATCCCGGCCACCGCAATCGGTCACGTTCGAATCCCCGCAACTGACTGGCAGCAAGTGACTTGAGTCTCTCGACTCCGGCATCATCAGGGTGAGCGATCCACCTGTCCTGCAATCGGGAACCATCGCCGCATGCGCCAGCCGGGACTCGGTCGCCGGTCGCATCCTACGATGCGAACTGCGGGGCTTGGGGTGGACGCCTGGATCGAGAGTCTTGGCGGAGGTTCGCGCGCGGATCCTAGCTACAATCGGAACAGGGCCCAGCCACTGGCGGATTTCCGGGGGATTTCCGTGTCTCCGGCCCAGTGTTCGGGTGCAGCATGGACCCTTCCCTGATCCGCAATTTCTCGATCATCGCGCATATCGACCATGGCAAATCAACCTTGGCGGACCGCCTTCTCGAACTGTCGGGTGCATTGAGCACGCGAGAGATGCAGAACCAGGTCCTTGATTCGATGGATCTGGAGCGGGAACGCGGCATCACGATCAAGGCGCAAGCCGTTCGGATCGCATACACGGCACCGGATGGCAAGACCTACCAGTTGAACCTGATCGACACGCCCGGCCATGTGGACTTTTCCTATGAGGTGTCACGGAGTCTGGCAGCCTGCGAGGGGGCGCTGCTTGTCGTTGATGCCGCCCAGGGGGTCGAAGCGCAGACCATGGCCAATACCTACCTCGCCTTGGAACACGATCTGGAGATCATCCCCGCCCTGAACAAGATCGACCTGCCCGCGGCCGACCCGGACCGTGTCCAGGACGAGATCGAGGGAACGGTGGGCCTGGAAGCGGACGATGCCTTGCGGATCAGTGCCAAGACCGGACTCGGGGTCGAGGCTGTCCTGCCCGCCGTCATTGAACGGGTTCCGCCGCCTCGGACGACGAGGGGAGCGCCGTTGCGGGCGCTGCTGTTCGATTCCTGGTATGACCCGTACCGGGGTGTCGTGGTGTTGGCGCGCGTCATGGACGGAACGCTGAAGAAGGGGCAGACGATCCGGTTCTGGGCGACCGGCCGGACCTACGAGATCGAGGATCTCGGCTATCGGACGCCGAAGACCGTCTCCTGCGATGCCCTGTATGCCGGGGAGGTCGGATGGGTGATCGCCAACATCAAGAACGTCACCGAGACGAGAGTCGGCGATACGATCTGCGACGATGGCAACCCTCCCGACAGTCCACTGCCCGGGTTCCAGGAATCGAAGCCGATGGTGTTTGCCGGGCTGTACCCGGTAGAGTCCCACCAGCACGAAGACCTGCGCGATGCACTGGAGAAACTGCAGCTCAACGATCGTTCGTTCCACTTCGAGCCGGAGACTTCGGTTGCACTGGGGTTCGGGTTTCGCTGCGGATTCCTGGGCCTGCTGCATCTGGAGATCGTCCAGGAGCGGTTGGAGCGCGAGTTCGACCTGCAATTGATCACCACGGCCCCCGGGGTGCGGTATCGGGTCCACCGGACCGACGGGACGATGATCGAGGTGGAAAGTGCCAGCCGGTGGCCGTCGCAGCCGTCCATCGACCACATCGAAGAACCGGTCTTCGACGTCACGGTCATCACCCGGGACGACTACCTGGGTGGTGTCCTCAAGCTGTTCGACGACAAGCGGGGCGTGCAGAAATCTTTCGAGTATGCGGCCAGCGATCGCGCCGTTCTTACATATCAGGTGCCTCTGAACGAGATCGTGCTGGACTTCTATGACAGGCTGAAGACCGTGTCCAGAGGGTATGCGTCCGTGGACTATCACTTCTCCGGTTACTGGACATCCCCGATGGTCAAGCTGGACATCCTGGTCGCCGGCGATCCGATCGACGCGCTCTCGATCATCGTGCATCGCGACCAGGCATACGAGCGTGGCAAGGCTCTGATCCAGCGGTTCCGAAAACTGATTCCGCGCCAGCAGTTCGAGGTCGCCCTGCAGGCGGCCATCGGCAACAAGATCGTGGCCCGGGACAACATCTCCGCACTCCGCAAGAACGTGACGGCCAAGTGCTACGGCGGAGACATTTCGCGCAAGCGAAAGCTGCTCGACAAGCAGCGAGAAGGCAAGCGACGGATGAAGCGCGTCGGGAGGGTCGACATCCCCCAGGAAGCGTTCCTGGCGGTTCTGAGCGTCGGGGACGAGCGGACCTGATTTCACTGGTTTCAGCTGCGCCCGCGCACCGGCGTCCGAGGGGTCGCACGGCCCGACGGAGCATGCCTTCGTGGTACATTCCTGCATTGGGTCCTGCACAGAGGGAGGGCAACGCCCGCGATCATTCGTGCCGGTCAGGCCTGCAACGTTGGAGTCGAGGTGATCGCAGAGGGATGCATCACTGTGCATCTCACGGAATCATGTTGGTTGCCTGCCTTGCTTCGAGCGTTGTGGTGAACAGTCAGGACAGTGGCGCGGGCAGTGCCCCCGCCCCGCCGCGACTGGAAATCGGAGGTGAGTTGCGGGTCCGCAGCGAGATTCGTCGCGGCAATGGGACCGACGCCCCGGAGGTGGACGACTTTGCCCTGTCCAGGCTGAGGCTCAATCTCGGAATCCGGCCTTCCAGGCAGGTACGGTTCTTCTTCCAGGTGCAGGACTCGCGTGTGGCTGGCTTGGCCTCAGGGCGCAATCGGCTGCGTTTCCGGAACCCGGTCGATTTCCGGCAGGCGTATGTTGCCGTGGGCCGGGAATCGGGCCCGCTGACACTCTACGCCGGGAGGCAGGAACTCGACTACTTTCAGGGACGTTTGATCGGCGGTCGGAACTGGAGCAACACGACACCGGTCTGGGACGGTGCCAAGCTGACCCTCCGGCGGGGGACGGACAGCGTGGATGTGATCGCCGTCGCGCATGTCGATGTCCGTGACGGGTTGGACGTTCCTGATTCCCGGACTGCCGTGGCCGGCGTGGTCGGTTCCATTGAGTCCCTGGCGGAAAGGCTTGTTGTCGAGCCGTTCTACTTGGCGACTCGCCGCCCGGTTGATCTCGTCCGGAACGTGGGCGGCAACCTCCAGACATTCGGCTCACGGTTCTCCGGCGAACTGGATCGGACCTGGGACTTCGAGTTCATTCTGATGGCGCAGTCCGGGGACTTCGGTGGACTTGCGAAGCGGGCGTGGTCCGCTACGGCTGGCATCGGCAAGACGATTGGCCGGATACCGGCCCGACCGAGACTCGGTGTTGAGTGGAGCCATGGCAGCGGAGACCGTGACCCGCTTGACCGAAGCAGCGGCACCTTCGATCCGTTCTGGATATCGAGGCACAGGCACTATGGGGAGCAGGACATCGTTTCGCACAGAAACCTGCAGTATCTCAACGGTGGGTTGCGACTGCACCCGAGAAAGGACCTTGAAGTCGAGTTGGAGTACATTTCCCATAGCCTCGCCACATCGCGGGACGGTCTCTACGGGGCCAACGCACTGCGACGCGTCGCTGCGCCCGTAGGTGGTGGCAGCACACGATCGGTCGGTACGGAAATGGACGCAGTCGTCCGCTTCCGGCCAGTCGATCGGATGCAGTTCACGTTCGGACTATTCCGGTTCTTTGCCGGAGGATTCGTCCAACGCTACATCCCGGACGGGGAATCCCAGACGTTCCTCTACACCTCTCTCGTCGTCCGGCTCTAGCCGGGCTTGAAGCGGATACGTCGGTTTCGGCGGTAGGTTGCGCCACACGGCCCCAAGTGGGCCCGATCTGTCAGCGGTAGAGGTGACGCCCGTGCAAGGACGACGTTACAGCAGGCCGGACTGGAGCCCGATAGCGGCAGCGGACGGTTCGGCAACTTCGCGGTCGCCGGTAGTTGGGAGACTCCCCTGCCAGCGACCCAACGCATGGCGAATCAACGGCAGGCTGCTTCACCTTGCACTATTTCCTCTCCTCGGCGCCATGGCGCGGTCCAGCACCGTTCGGCCGACTGCGCCGCGCTCATCCCGTCTGTAGTCACCAGCTTGCATTCCCGGTAGACGTTCGCCCGTCTGCCATAATTCCCTTTCGATGCGTGTCAACAGGACCAAGCGGATCTTGGAAGAAGGACGGGTGGCGGTCGGCATCGCTCACTCTCAGCTGCCGACCACGGAGATTCCCCGGATGTATGGTGCCGCCGGCCTTGACTGGGTGTTCCTCGACTCGGAGCACAGCCCGTTCTCCAGCGATACGCTGCACGACCTTGTCCAGGCCTACCGTCAGACCGACGTGACGGTCGTCGTGCGCGTGTGTGATTTCCAGTACGACCTCGTCGCGCGAGCACTGGACTCGGGGGCAGAGGGCATCATCTTTCCTCGATCCGAGGACCCTGAACAGCTTGCCCACGCCGTCCGAGGAGCCCGGTTTCCGCCCGATGGCCACCGCGGCTTCGGGCTGGGGCCCTCTCACATCGGCTACCAGCGGGCCACATTCGATGAGATCACGCGCCACTGCAACCGTGAGACCCTGCTGGTTGCACAGGTCGAGTCCGCACGAGCTCTGGATCGACTCGACGAGCTGGCATCGGTGGATGGGCTGGACGCCCTCCTGGTCGGTCCGGCGGATCTCTCCATCGCACTTGGCGTCGGGGGTGATTGGCATCATCCGCGCCTCGTCGAGGCGATCGACAGTGTCATCACCGCCTGCGATCGTCACGGACGCTGGCCCGCCATTCAGGTGCGTGACGGGAGTCTGGCGGACTATTGGATCAACCGTGGCATGAAGTTGATCGGCTGCTCGACCGAATCGCTCCTGCTCTGGACCGCCGTGCAGGACTTGGCGGCGCATCTGCGGTCGTGCCCGAAGTGATGAAGTGCCGATTCTCGGTCGGGATTCGCAGAGCCTGCCCGCTGCTACAATGCATCCATGATTCAGGCGGCCGACCCCGCCGAGGGCCTTTGGCCTGACCGAGTTCGGCTGATCGCGCTCTCCACCTTCACGGTGGGACTTGCCGTGGGCATGCTCGGCTCCCTGAATCTCCATTTTTCCCCGTCCATGTTCACCGCCGGTGAGGGGGCGGGTGCTGCTGCGGCCGGTGCACTGGCCGGTCTGCTGCCCGCATTCTCGCGAACCCGGATTCGCGAAGCCCGCGCCGTTGCCTGCATGTATGTCGGCGCCTGCGGGCTCACTTCGGCCGTCAGCCTGGTCGTGTTGTTCGTGCTGACTCCTCAGGGGTTCGAACTGCTGCCGTTGTTCCTGGTGGGAATGGTGGCCGGGGGCACCTGGGCGATCGCCGTGGACCTGGCTCTGCCTGTGCTTCCGGGCCGGTACGGGCCGTCCGTCCTGGGACTGTCCGGAGTGAGTCTCGGCCTCGGTGGTGTCGTGGCAAGCCTCGCCGCGGCCGCGGCCGTAGGCGCCTCGTCTTCCTATTTGCTGCTGCCCTTGGCGGCAGTTGTTGCCGTAATTCTGGGATGGGCTGCTCTCCGCGCACGATTGATCTGGCAGCCCACTCCCGATGCGGAATCCGTTGTGACCGCCTTGGCTGCGGGCGCCGACCCGCGTCGGATCCTGATGACAGTGAGCCTGCTGCTGCAGGCATCAGCCTGTGCGATGGCGGCTGTCTGGCAGTTGGTGTACCTCTCACGCACGTTCGGCTTGTCACTGGCCCAGGGCCTGACCGTGCTGTCCGGATTCTGGCTTGCGCTCGCGGCAGGCTGGTCGGCAGGCTGCCAGTTGCCGCGCATCCGGGATTCCGTCGTCGCGATGGCCGTCCCTGCCGGACTGTCGGCAGCCGGAGTCGTGCTGCTCCACTTCGTGGGCGGGGTGTGGGGCGCCGTGTCCGGAACGCTCCTGCTCGGCTCCGGAATGGGCGTGCTGTTCCAGATGACGCTCTGTCTGGCGGATCGATCATGTACGCTCTGGGCCTCGACCGCCGTAGTCCGCTCCGTTCGGGCCGCACCCGTGGTGGCCCTGGGAATCGGATGGCCAGTAGGGATTCTGTCGACCCATTGGGGGGCCGGTGTTCTGCTTCTTGCCGTTCTGGGCTGTCTTGTGGCTGCACTGGTCGGCTTGGCGGTCCTGATCGTTGATCACCGTCTCAGCGGCGATCCGGTCGTGATCTAGCAGCCGAATCACGGGCGCACGCATGGCACGTCACTCAGCCGACCCGAAATACATTGCCGTTCTTGCAACGGCATGCATGCTGATCCTTCTCATCGGCAGCCTGCTGCGGCCGAGTCTGCGGGAGCCGGAGTCCGCCACGCCCAGTGTGACGGCGGACATACTTCAGTTCGAGCGCAGTGCGCAGCGGCGCGATGTCGAGAACGTCTCGGACTACTTCGCCTACACTGCCTCCCTGGTCGAGGAGAGCGTGGTCCTGCTCAGCGTCACCGGGCAGACCGGAGTGGTGTGGCAGGCAGGAGAGGTGGTGACTTCATCACGGATCGGGCCCTTCCCTGATCGCGACAGGACTGCGCTTGGCAACCAGGCCGTGGATTTGGTCGTACAACGGGCGGCTCCCCACTTTCCGTATGTCCTGTTGACCGCCCCGTTGGAGGCTACCGTCGCCGACCGCCGACCCGTCCGTCTGTACCGGCGGGGAGCTTGGGTTCTTGCCGTCTGGAGATCCGCATCGGGGAGCCTCCGGTATGCCCCCGGCAATCTCTTTGGAGTGGCTGAAGTTCCCTGCGGCAACCTGGATCTGGTCGAGGTCCAGACGAACCTTGACCTCGGCTCCCTGCGCCCGGGTTCCGGGGTCTTCTCGATCGACGGAGGCCTTCTCGCTGTCGTGCTCGATTGCGCCGGCACCCTGATTGCTGCCGAGGTGAACACCCTTGAGGCGCAGGTGCATGAAGATCTGACATTGCGGGACCGCGTCGCGGAACGCTTCGGGATGCTGGTCGGACCGATCAGTGAATCCGATGGGCAGCCTGCCGGCAAGGATGCGGGTGTTGTCGTGCAGGAGACATGGTGGGGCTATCGAGCGCAGCAGGCTGGCCTGCTGCCCGGCGACCTGATCGCGGCCATCGACGGATCGGCGGTCGAGTCCCTATCGGATCTGCGGAGCCTGCTCCTCCCCGTCTCCCGTGAAGTGAGGGATGTCCGGATCCGGCGAGCCGGTCGCGGTCTCACGGTTCGCATGCTGGCTCGCCCGGCCACCGATTTCGGCGAGTTGACCCAGGGCCTTGTCAGTCGGGATGGCGGATTGCGGATCGATTCCGTGGTCCCCGGCAGCCCCGCCGCACGCGTCGGCGCTCGGCCCGGCGACCGGCTGCTTCGTGTCAACCAGCGCATGCCCGGTTCCTACGACGAAGTGGCGGAGGAGTTTGCCAGATCGGAAGGCCGGCCGGTACACATCGTGCTGGAACGGCGCGGTCACGCTTGGGCCGCGGTGGTGCAGCCCCATGAATGAACTCGCTTCGCTGGGACTGATCCTGCTGCTGGCCTTGCTGTCCGGCCACCTGGTCCGTGTTCTGCGGATTCCCGAGGTGACGGGGTACATCCTCGCGGGCATGGCCTTCGGTCCGTCCATGCTGGGCTGGCTGACCCACGACAACATCCATGCACTGGAAGCGCTGAGCGAAGTCGCGCTCGGACTCATCCTCTTCTCGATCGGCGCCGTGTTCGAGGTCAGCCTTGTCCGGCGGATCGGAGCCAAGATCTTTCGCCTGACCCTGGTCGAATCGATGCTTGCCTTCAGCATGGTCCTGTTCGGAATGCTGATCTTCGGACTGGAGTGGCAGGTCGCTCTTCTGCTGGCATCGGTGTCGATCGCGACGGCCCCCGCATCGACCCTGATGGTGTTGCGGGAGTGCAACGCCCGCGGTCCGCTCAGTGACGCCCTGCTCGGCATCATCGCGCTGAACAATATCGTCTGCCTGATTGCCTACCTGCTCTGTGCGGCGTGCGTCAACCTCGTTGCCGCCTGGGGGCAGGAGGGAATCGCCCAGACGCTGTTCCGAGTTGGCTTCCCCCTGATCTGGCAGCTTGCGGGTTCGGTGGCGCTCGGATTCCTGACGGGGATCATGCTGGCGGGATGGGCCCGCAATGTCACGGAGACCGGTGAGATGCTGATCTTGCTGGCCGGCTCCGTGCTCCTGTGCGTGGGTGTGGCGCGGGTGCTGGAACTTTCGCCCCTGATCGCGAGCCTGGCCGTCGGAGCGACGATGGTCAATCTGTCCCGCCGGAGCCGGAGGCTCTTCAAGACGCTGGCCGGTACGGACCCACCGTTCTATGCGATCTTCTTCGTGCTGGCCGGGGCGGATCTGGATGTCGAGAGACTCACTTCGCTGGGGATCATCGGAATCGTCTATGTCCTGGCGCGCGGGGGCGGCAAGTTCCTTGGTGCATGGCTGGGCAGTCGCCGGGTAGGACTGCAGCCGCAGGTCCAGAATCTCCTGGGTTTCGGGCTCTTCACGCAGGCAGGGCTGGCCGTCGGGCTCGTGATGGCGATCGGGAGGCAGTTCCCGGCGTACTACGCCTCGATATCGACGGTGGTTCTGTCGGCGGTGGTGCTGTACGAGATGGTCGGTCCGATCTGCACGAGGTTCGCCATCGTGCAGGCCGGTGAGGCCCGCATCGCCCGCGGTGCGGCGGAGTCGATCTGGGCCTAGGGCAGAACCGGGCGGGCATGGGGAACGGTCCGGAGAGTGGCCGGCAGGTCGTCGGATCACCCGCTCCGCCGATTCGGGGAGGACACTGCTTGGCAGGAAGGGCCGATTTCCACGCCCCGACGGGACTTTTTTCGCCGACCACTAGATGTAGCGTCTGGTATCACGGATCCCAACTGTCGTTCTGTTAAGGTAAATTGAATTCGCGAGGCTATCCCACAACATCTCGTGTAGATGTCGGGCCCGGACCCCTACTTTCTGCACCCCGGTTGCCTGAATCGACAGAGAACCCAGAATGTGGTTGCAATCGCTTCGCGCTCGAAAAACCGAAAGAGAGAGCATTTGTGAGTTACGGAAGTGTCACAACGGCCGTTGATTCGGGCGAGGAACAGATGGTTGCTCCGGCGGTGTCATCTGCCGCGCCAGCAATCGCGGCCCGACGGGGTATCGCATTCGAACGCTACTTCACGTCCGACCTGAGAGAGGGGCAGACGCCCTACAGCGTTCTTGCGTGGGAGAAGCGCACGGCGATCATCACGGACGCGAACGGCAATACGGTGTTCGAACAGAACGATGTGGAGATGCCGGCGGACTGGTCGCAGACGGCCACCAACATCGTGGCCAGCAAGTACTTCCACGGCACGATCGGAGGTCCCGCCCGCGAGCGAAGCCTGGCAGAGCTCGTTCGACGGGTCGTCGACACGGTCGCTGGCTGGGGCGCAGAGGGCGGCTACTTCGATTCTGACGACGCTGCCGAGAGTTTCCGTGACGACCTTGCGTACCTGCTGCTCAATCAGAAGGCGAGCTTCAACTCCCCGGTCTGGTTCAATGTCGGCGTCCTCAAGGAGTCGCGCGGTTACGGCTGGGTCTGGGACAGGGAGAAGGACCGCATAACCGCGATGAGTCCGGACGAGCATCGCCCGCAGTGTTCGGCCTGCTTCATCAATTCGGTGGAGGATTCGCTCGAGTCGATCCTCGACCTGGTGAAGACGGAAGGCATGCTGTTCAAGTGGGGGTCGGGAACGGGTACCAACCTCTCCAGAATCCGCGAGAACGATGCTGGACTGGCCGGTGGCGGCAGGGCGTCCGGTCCGGTTTCGTTCATGAAGGGCTTCGATGCATTCGCGGGTGTGATCAAGTCGGGCGGCAAGACGCGACGCGCGGCCAAGATGGTCATTCTTGATATTGATCATCCGGATGTGAAGGACTTCATCTGGTGCAAGGCATCCGAGGAGAAGAAGGCACACATCCTGGTGCAGAACGGATACGACGGTGCCATCGACGGCGACGCCTATTCATCGATCTCGTTCCAGAACGCCAACAACTCGGTGCGGGTAACGGATGAATTCATGCGCGCCGCGAGGACGGACGGGGACTGGTGGACGCGATCGGTACTGACACACCAGCCGAAGGACCGCCATCGGGCCAAGGATCTGCTGCGGGAGATCGCAGAGGCGACGCACCAGTGCGGCGATCCCGGGATGCAGTTCGACACGACGATCAACAAGTGGAATCCGGTCAAGGCCACGGCGCGGATCGATGCCTCCAACCCGTGCTCGGAATACATGTTCCTGAACGACTCCGCCTGCAATCTGGCTTCCCTGAACCTGAAGAGATTCCAGCAATCGAATGGATCATTTGATGTGGAGTCGTTCCGGCGGGCCGTGGCAACGCTGATTCTGGCCCAGGAGATCCTGGTCGACAACGCAGCCTATCCGACCGCGCGTATTGCGGCCAACTCGCACGACTACCGTCCGCTTGGTCTTGGCTTCGCCAATCTCGGTGCGTTGCTGATGTCGATGGGTGTTCCGTACGATTCCGACCGTGGCCGGTCCATCGCTGGCTCGATCACGGCTGTCATGTGCGGACAAGCCTATCTGACGAGCGCGGAGGTCGCTCAGGTGCACGGGGCGTTCGATGGCTTCGAGCGCAATCGGGAGCCGTTCCTGGATGTGATCCACATGCATCGCAACGCCGCGAAGGAACTGGACCGGGAGGGTGTGCAGGCAGACCTGAGGGAGGCTGCGGAGACGGTATGGGATGAGGCCTATTCCCTGGGGCACCAGGTCGGATACCGGAACGGTCAGGTGACCGTGATTGCTCCCACGGGGACGATCGGGTTCATGATGGACTGCGACACGACCGGGGTCGAGCCGGAACTGGCGCTGGTGAAGTACAAGAAGCTGGTCGGAGGCGGCATGATCAAGATCGTCAACAATACGGTCTCGGAAGCGCTGGACCGCCTCGGCTACGGGGAAGACCTGGTGAACGTGATCGTGAGTCATATCGACTCGACGGAAACGATCGAGGGAGCGCCGGGCCTCCGGGACGAGCATCTGCCGGTCTTCGATTGCAGCTTCAAGGCGCAGAACGGAGAGCGCACGATCCATTACAGCGGCCATCTGAAGATGATGGCGGCGGTGCAGCCCTTCATCTCGGGCGCGATCTCCAAGACGATCAACATGCCGGAGCAGTCCAGCGTCGACGAGATCGCTGATGCCTACATGGAGGCATGGCGTCTGGGGCTCAAGGCCGTGGCGATCTACCGTGACGGTTCCAAGGCGGTCCAGCCGCTGAACACGGGTTCCAGTGCCGGTCAGGACGACGATGCGTCGGCCGACCAGGGTGCCCGCCCGCTACGTCGCCGGCTTCCGGACGAACGGGAGTCGCTGACGCACAAGTTCTCGGTCGGCGGTCATGAAGGGTACATGACCGTAGGGCTCTACGAGGACGGCCGGACACCGGGTGAGATCTTCATCCGGATGTCGAAGGAAGGTTCGACCATCAGCGGCCTGATGGACAACTTTGCCACGGCCATTTCGCTGGCACTGCAGTACGGTGTGCCTCTCAAGACCCTTGTGGAGAAATTCCAGCACGTGCGCTTCGAGCCAAGTGGCTGGACGAACAACGAACGGATTCGTTACGCCAAGTCCATCACTGACTACATCTTCCGCTGGCTGGGCTCGAGGTTCGTGTCGGAGGAGTATTCCGCGAGCGAGGTCGGTGAGGCCAGCAAGCTGGCAGTGACGGACCCCGACCCACAGCAGGCATTCGCCTTCCAGGAGACCCCGGTGGATGGCCCTCTTTGTGCGGAGTGCGGCTCGATCATGACGGTGAGCGGCAGCTGCTATCGCTGTCCGAACTGCGGGTCGACCTCGGGCTGCAGTTGATCAGGGCGGTTCTCCGGGGGAGTCGCGACATCGTTCGAGGTGGGGCAGGGACGGGACCGTTCAAGCCGGTCCCGTGTGTGGCATCGGCTCGGGGTGCACCAGAAGACCAGGGGAACCATGCGGCGGAACGGGGCTGTGTTACTGCTGGTGACCAGGGCTCGGTGATTGCCGGGAAGATGGCGAGGACGAATCTTCTGCGCCCCAGTGCCGTGCCGGTCCCCACATTGGAACAAGAGCGCCAGTCGCCGCAGCAGGACACCGTCCGCGTGGCGTGCGGGACAGCGATTTCGCCACATTCCGGCAGTGGCCACGGGATAGCCTGCTCCGCACTCCCTGAGCCTCGAACCACCACTTCACGCTATCCTCATCCGAAACCGAGGACATCGGCTCGATCCGCACAATGCCGACTCGGGCGGGTCGTGCAGTTGCCTTGAGTGCATCACTGACGGGACCGCGTCGTACAGGGGTCCGCAATCCGGCCGCATTGCCAAGTCAGCCAACCGCAGAGGTGTCATGCGATAGGCGTCGGATGGTGCCCCCTTGCACCGCCACACAGAGTCCTCGCTTCAGGTGTGCATTGAGCAGGCTGGCCCGAATGACCTCCGTTCGCACGCTCCGGACTTGAACCCGCCTTCGACCAAGATGGTGCTGCGCGTGACGGCGACACTCACTGTCACCGGTGCAGGTCCCGTCGCTCCGACATCGCGGATGAGCGAGTTAGCAGACCGAGTCTATTCCCGGCAGTGGCCGAGGCGTCTGCTCCGGCCTTTGAAGAAACCGTCCGTTACTCCGATTCTGGCGGACGCTTCTTTCTTGTCCAGCGGTCCGCTCCAGGCCAGCGCCGGAGGGTGCGTTCCAGCCTCGAACAGCACTTTGCCGACGAGGGCTGCGTGGTGCTGGCAGACGCACATGTTCCTTTACGACGAGGAGGGCAGCAGCGGGAGAGCGTCGAGCCGGACATCTTCGTGATGCGGAACCCACGACATAGGGGGGAGTGCAGGGTCTACAGGGTGTGGAACGAGGGGGCAGCCAAGGGTTTAGCCAGAGACGACGGGCGAGTGGCTGAGCTTGGTGCCGGATGTGAAGTTCCGGCTGGCGAGCGGTGCCAGCAGACGCGGGACGCGTAATGGGGGAAGAACTATTGCTCATCCACGGAATTTTCCGTAAGGATCAAGGTTGTCGAAGCGACGGCGGCACAAGCCGAGGAGTCCACCGCGGCACTGGAATCTCGTCTTCGCAAGGTTGGCCTCTCGTGGGTGGTGCAGATCAGTGGTTCCCAAGTACAGGAGCAACGCAGAGGGATGTGGACGTACCCCGCGCCACCAACCGAAAGCCCCGGTCTCGGAGCCGTGAGCAACCGCGACCGGGCTAGCAGTGTCTTTGAGGGATCTTCTCTTTCTGTGGGGGACCGTAACACGCCCTCACGGTGCGGCGAGCTTTAGCGCAGATTCCAAGGTGCTGTCCTTGGTGGCATGCAGCGTCTTGACATCGTCGTGAACACCGCTCAACTGGTCAAGAAGACTCTTGATCTTGGTCCGGTCACTTTCCAGGTTCTGAAGGGTCCCCTCCAGTGTCTGAATATCTGCCTCGATCTTGCTCAACCGAATCTCGAGTTGCGTGTCGTCGGCATCATTGTCGTCACTGTCGTCACTGTCGTCGTCATTGCCACTGTTCGACGAACTGGGCAAACGCAGCGTCACCGTGGACGGGATCGAACGCAGGCCGCGGCCGCGGAACGCGTTGTAAAACGCGGTCACTTCGGCGGAATTGGTGGGCGTGAATTGGTACGGCTCGATGGAGTCCGTGGTGTCCGCCATGTCGATCGTCAGCGTCTGGCCGGCCGCCTCGATGACGAACTGCCCGCGCTCCTCCCATGCGTCGGACAGGTCGGCTTGGTCATCCAGACTGCCGGTTTGCGTCGAGACGAACTTGATGTCCACGTTGCCCGCCGGGTACAGCCGCAATTGTCCGAACCAGCGCCGCCCACTCGCCGGCAGGAACGCGTCGTCCTCGATCTCGGGCCGGTTGTTGTTGGCCGGCTCGAACGCCACCGTCGTGCCGGGATAGAACGCCCCCGCCGGCAGTCTGAGCGACTCCTCGTCCGCCGACGTGGTGGTCGGAGGTGTGGATGCAATGAGGGCAGCCGTGCCACCGGTGGTTGTGTGAATCCAATCGGCATAGCTTGAAACTCTCGTGAAGACGGACGTTACATCGGAACCTGCATCGTCCAGGGCCCTCCTGCTGGCGACTCCCACCAGTAACCACTCCTGGTCCCCGCCTCCAGAATAGGCAACGACCAACGGGCCACCGTAGTCGGCAGCCTTGATTCGCTTGTCAGCCGTGCCTGCACACAGGGTGTCCTCGGTAGCAACGGTCGCTTCGTTCTTGATGGCCCACTGACTTCTACAGTAACTGGGATGATACAAGCTTGTGGTGATAGTCCGAATACTGTTACTGCGCTCGTTGTTCTCCATTCGCCCATAGCCGATCGTAACCGCTGAAGTGCCGGAAGGAGCGTGGGTCTCTTCGGCTGATCGGCGAGGGATGCCGAGCGGGGCCGCATGCTGGGCTGGAAGTGGGCTGGACAATTGGATGAGTGCGATATTGTTCACACGACCTTGGTTCTGATATTGGGGGTGTGGGATGACCCGTTGGGATTTCCGACGCTGATTCTCCATGGTGGACCCACGACCGTGCATGATACTGAGCGTTGGATCATTGGCGGCGACTGCACACCGGGCAGTTGTCAGCACCCAACTGGGTGCGATGAGACTACCCGTGCAGTTTCTAACGCCCGACACGTACACCACAAAGGGGTAGTCTTGCAGCAGGGCGGCTTCGCCTCCCAAGATCGATCGAGGAAGTGAACCCTGCTCGTCAGCACCAGAACCAAGCACTGGAAGCAGAAGCAGTAGAGCGAGCAGGGGTCGCAATTCCGAGACCGAACCGCAGACTCGCCGGGAAGAGAAATTGAAGAAGCGTGCCAACAACTGCATGGAGATTTCACCTCGCGACGATTGTACCACAGTCTTCGGATGAGAAATGTGCCTGAAGAGAGGGATTGTTGCCAGCGAGAGATGAGCGTGAGCCGGGTTCAGCCGGGGAGAGGGCGGGAATCATCGGAGAGTGACCTCGTATCTCGATCTCGCAAACCACTCGAGGCGGGGCGACTTGCGGGCGTTCCTGGGGGTCTACCCGGACGAGAAGGTCCGGAGCCGCCACGGCAGCGGACCTCCGCCCCTATCGGACGAGGTCTGTGCCGGCGCCAGTGTTGGCCGACTGCAACGAGCGGACCGGGGGTTGGTGCGCCGCTGTCTGGGTCACACGACGGGCATCTCGCGGGCGCAATTGCCGCGGCTGGTCGACAACTATAGTGCGGAGGGCGAACTGGTGGACCGGTGCCAGCCAGGAACGGGAGGACATCTGACCGGTGGCCGGGACGGATGCACTGCACGAGACGCAGGCGGGCCCAACCATATGGTCGATGATGTCACGCCGTCCCCGTTCCTGGGCAGCGTGGAGCGGACAGTGTCCGCTACCGATGCCGGAGAGTCAGCGGGGAACGTTCCGCGTCCGCCGGCTGCATGCCGACAACGGTTCGTCGGAGTACATCAACCACCCGGTAGCGGCGCTGCTGGAAAAACTGCAACCCGACCATTGCGCGCCAGCCCTCAAGGCTGTCCTCCGGTCAGGAAATCAACAGGCCCACCGGAAGGCGCCCGGGCGCGTCCGACGCTTGCTCCCGCCCGGCCCCGCGAATGATCGGTGTTCGACGGTCGAATGCGTCCCGTTCGACGAACTGCCGTTGCCGGCGGGCGACGGCCACTGTCGATGGACAGTTCACGCCGACCTGGTGCGTATGCATGCTCGGGCCCGCATGCCTACTTCTCGCGACACACCCGACCAGCAATGTTGCGGTTGACGGAACACTATTCACCATGCCCGCCTGCTGATCGTCTATCCTGCGTCCTTCGAGTTGCTCTCATCCACGGCCGTACCCTTGAAATCGACCAGTTTGCTCCGATCCTCGTCATCTTTGCTCTGGTCCTCGTCATCCTCATCAAGATCGTCGAACTCGTCAAGCCTGGCGGAATCCAGCGAGTCGTCCCAGAGCGAGTTGAGATCGGGAAACTCGTATTCGCCGATCGTCTCTTTCAGTCGGGAGAGTTCGTCCTGGATCTCCAGGAACGTGTTGTAGGGCACCAGCACCGCCAACGGAACGTCATCGTCCCGCAAGACAGTGGTCCTGTCGAGGGCCTTCAGTTTGTGCGGAGGCATGTGGCGGAACTTCTTGGCATCGACATGGTCGACGTTCGGGTCGATGTAAGGGAGATGGGGGATCGGGTTTGCCATTCGGATCGATTCACTTTTCTCGGGTCACACTCGACGGATTCGGGTGAGACAGTCTTCCAAGGATAACCGTTCGTGCAATCGCTGAAGTGACGGGTGACTGCATTCCGCATCGCTCGCTCCAGCCTTGCGCGACGCCAGCCGGGAGAGGCTCGTAGCGACTGTCTCCAGCGATTCGCTCTCCACTGCTTACGGCACGGCCCGTACCGTCACTATTCCTACGTTCGGATGGGGCGTGATCCAACGGCACCCATTTAGAGGGGGCCATGGCATCGTAGCTGTCCGTAGACCGCCGTGCGGTGCTGGCGGCGTACACCACATCGCTCCGCTGGATGATGGGCATTCTGATTGCTGTATTCGCCGTGCTCATGGTCCTGCTGGTGCAGGCCCCGCGTGGGCCGCGGATGCCAGCCGATGTAGCCGCCGCCCTGCGGCAGGTCTTCGAAGCGACGTCCATCGACAGCACGCCCGCAGTCGTGGATTCGAGTACACCGTCAGAAGCGTTGTCGGCTGCACCGCAGAGAACATAGCCGAGTGCACCGCACGCCATATCCCGCGCGAGTGTGGGTCAGCTTGGCCAAGGGGTCCACGGCCCACAACGGCGCCCGGTGATGCCCCTGTCGCGGTTGCCAATGGGCATCTGCTCACCGACAGTCAAGCCCACGGGGACTGTTCGCTTCATATCCATGCGCTGCATCAGCCAAGCACAGGCACCGGGCGAGCAGCACGAGCGTGGGCATCGACGGAACGACCGCTGCCCTGTTGCCGGGCTGCGACGAGTCATCAGGTCTTCGTTCTTGTGGCAGTTACAATCAGTACATGATGTGTTTGGGGCCTGCGCGCACTTCCCAATCCCGACTTGCGGGCAAGTCCCGGAATCAGGCTCTTGAGTATCCAAGCTGTGGGGAATCGACCGAGATCGCTACCTTCGATGGCCAGCGTCCCGGTCGGCAACAGTGCCTGTCGGTCAGCGCAGGGCCTGTCCTTCGATCAGGACTCATTGCTGGCATGGCCTTGCTCGCTGGGGTAACAGCGGTCGCGCAGGAAGTCATATCGCTGCCGCTGGACGAGAACGGAAACCCCCGGCTCCCACCGGATGCCGTGACGGAAACGGCCTATGTCATCGAGACCTTTGCGGGCACGGGCGACGCGGGATTCGATGGCGATGGGGGATCAGCGACGGAGGCGCGTTTGTGGCGTCCACGTGGCATTGCAGTAGATGCGGTCGGCAGTGTTTACGTGGCCGACACCGGGAACGGGCGAGTACGCCGGATCGACCCGTCGGGGATCATCACTACGGTCGCGGGAACCGGCGAGAGCGGTTCAGATGGTGACGGGGGACCCGCGATCGAGGCGCAACTCTCCCTTCCAACCGACGTTGCTCTGGATGCCGAAGGCAATCTCTATATCGTTGAAGCCACTGGATATCGGGTGCGCAAGGTCGACAATGCGGGGCAGATCAGCACTGTCGCTGGCACAGGCGAGCAGGGCTCGCAAGGAGATGGGGGACCCGCGATCGAGGCGCAACTCAACACGCCCATCTGGATAACCGTGGACGAGCACGGCAACCTGTACATCGCTGAAGTCGGTGGACGTGGAGTCCGCAAGGTCGACCCCGCTGGTACGATCACCAAGATCGCGGGCACCGGAAGCCTAGGCAATGACGGGGACGGTGGACCCGCCACCGCCGCCCAATTTGGAGTCATCAGCGGCCTGACCGCGGACGCACAGGGCAACATCTTCGTGTCTGACATCACCGCGGCCAGAATTCGAAGAATCACACCAGATGGCACGATCAGTACGATAGCCGGTACCCGGTTCGCCGTGAACTCGGGTCACGGTGGACCTGCACTCGAGGCCTCGTTAGGGACTCCGGGAGGTGTGGCAACAGACGCTGATGGCAACCTGTTCGTGACCGACTTCAACGTAGGCGGACTTCGCAAGATCGACTCGAAGGGAATAATCACCACGATAGCCGGCACTGATCAGCAGTTGTTTACGGGCGACAAGGGCCTGGCCATCGACGCCGAACTTGCCCAGCCCGTCCAGGTCGGCACGGATGCTTCTGGAAACCTGTATCTCGTAGAGTACTCCGGCAACAAGGTTCGCATCCTGAGGCCGACCGCAACGACATCGAGGTTCACCCTGCCGCTGGGTACGAGCGGAGAGTCCAGGGTGCTCACGGTAACCAGCGACGGATCATTGCGGTGGGAGGGATCACCTGTCGTGAACGGCATGGAGTTCCAAGTGCCCAATGGGAGTCGCTATGCGATTTCGCAGACGGAGGACGCAACGGTCTTGGCGACCTTCGTCCCCAAGGAGCAGACGGTCGAACTGCAGGCGGGAACCGACATCACCCTAACGACTCGCGAGGACGGCACGTGGTGGATCGGCGATCAGGTCGTCGAGAACGGTCATCGACACACTGAGGCAGACAGGGAGTACCTACTCGAATGGACTGGATCACAGTGGAGACTGGCCAAGTACACCCTTCGCACGATCGCGGGGACGGTTGACGTCGCCGAAGGAGTTGCCGCAACCGAGGCAAGGCTGTTCGCCCCATACTCCGTAGCGGTCGATACCGCCGGCAACACATATGTCTCGGAATCGTCCAACCATCGGGTGCGCAAGATCGATGCGGCGGGCGTGATCACGACCATCGCCGGGACTGGCGAGCGGGGCTATGCAGGCGATGGAGGCCCCGCTGCCGAGGCAGAACTCAATTCGCCAACGGGCATCGCCGTGAACGAACTCGGCGAGATTCTCGTGGCCGACTCCGGCAACCATGTCGTACGCAAGATCGACCTGCTCGGAGATATCGTCACGATCGAGACGGCAGATCAGGTGTTGGGCCCGATCGGTCTGGCCTTGGATGCGTCCGGCAACGTGCTGATCACCGAATCGAATCATCGGGTGCGACGCATTGACTCGCAGGGAAACGTCACGACGATTGCGGGTGTGGCGTCACAGTCAGGCGGCTACAACGACAGTGACGTGGCAGTCTCGACCCGCCTCAGTTCTCCGTCATCCGTAGCGCTTGACGCATCCGGCAACATCTACGTTGCTGATTCGCTCAACCACCGCATCCGCAAGATCGACACGACAGGCACGATCATGACGATTGCCGGGACAGGAGATCCGGGTTTTTCAGGGGACGGTGGTGTCGCAGTGGAAGCTCAGATCCACACTCCGAGCGGCGTGCTGGTCGATGATGTTGCGGGTAACGTGTATATCTCCGATACGTGGAACTCCAGGATTCGCAGGATCGACTCGTCGGGGATCATCACTACGCTGGCTGCCGGCGAGTTGCCGGACAGTTTCGATGCTGCTGCCCCGAATCGCCTGATACTCCCGCTAGGGCTTGCGTTCGCCGCTGACGGAAACCTGTTGATCGCGGACAGCGCTAGTAGTAGTGTCCACCGGCTCACCGCTTCGGGCAGGATCATGCGCATGGCCGGTTCCGGCGAGGCGTTTGACAGGCGCGATGGCGGACCGGCTGCGAGTGCGCAGTTCCGCTCTCCGCTGGATGTGGCCACCGATGCTGTCGGCAACGTGTATGTGCTGGACAGGCGTCGGGTTCGCCGGATCGACTCCGACGGTCGGATCGACTCGATTACCGCCACGGACGAGATAGACGACTATTCGACCGTTCACGTCGACGCTCTTGGCAACATCTACATCGCGGATAACTCACGTAACAGTGTCAGAAAAATCGATGTTGCCGGCACGGTCACAACGATCGCCGGAACGGGAGAGGCCGGATTCTCCGGAGACGGTGGTCCGGCTACTGCGGCTCAACTCAATGGCCCGAGATCGATCGTATCGGATTCCGTGGGCAACATCTACATAGCCGACCTTCGCAACCACCGCGTACGAAGGATCGACCCATCCGGCATTATCACGACCTACGTCGGTACGGGAGTACCGGACGAGTCCGCCGAAATGGGATATGTGGTCTCTACTGGCGATTTGCCATCCGACTATCAGTGGGAAGAGGGTGGTGTGGCCCCGGCGGCCACAGCGAGACTGCACTATCCTCAGCGGCTGGCAGTGGATGCGGACGACTTTCTCTACGTGTTCGACTTCGGCAACTTTTCAGCGAGCAACCAAGGCAGGGTTGGCAAGATCGACACATCGTCCGCAGAACCGCTCATCACGCCATTGTCACCGATGGAGATCCCGAACGCTGTGACTGGTTTCGAGGTCGATGAATCCGGCAATGTCTATGCCTCGCAAGGGGGATACGTCTTTATGATCGGACCGGACGGGCTAGCCACCATCATTGCAGGCGGAGGGACAACCCGGTTCACTGGGAACGGCGAACCGGCAGCGGGAGTGTCCATTGGGCCGTCCACCCAAATCACGCTTGACCCCGAGGGGAACATCTGGTTGGCCGATTCCTTGCACCGGCGTGTCCATGTCCTCGAACCCGTTCCATGAAGCTGTCGGCAGGGGGACGGGACTGTCTGCGCGTTCTCACGCAGCGCGAGATGCTGCAAGGACTGCTCTCCAAATTCAGGCGCACCGACCGCACACCGCCGTTGCCTGCAATGCCTGCGACCGCCACGGCGGCGAGTGAATGGCCGCATCTGCCGCAGTGGCCCGGCGCGGCGCGATGATCCAGTCCGTTCTGGCCTTGATCCCATCACGGCCGTCGACATTGGCACGGCCAGCACAACGGCAGGCGGAAGGACTCATCCGCGGGCGAACCGGACGGGCCCTCCTCATCACGCGACACCGGTATCGCAGGAGCGGTCTGCTCGGCACCCTTCCTGTCCACGACCGACGCCGACAACACCGCTTCCCGTGCCGCCCGTCCGGGCAACGGCACGAACGTTCTGTGCACACAGTCCTGAGCCGCCCCTCCCACAGCTCCATCGGGCCGAGATGCTCGCTCCTCGAAGACCGATCCTGCGGGCCAACACGGAGACTGCTCTCAGATCGTGATCCGGGAACGGCCCGGAGGTCCCGGGATAGCGGACTGCAGAGGGTCGTGATCCGGTCGACCGCCATTCTCGATCGTCCAGTGGAGTGCGTCCTTTCGGCATGACCGGGACCCCGTTCGACGGAGACCCCGACTGCACACCCGCAGGTACGGCCGAAGCCGGGTGCCGGATCCGTGAATTCAGAGCCTCGTCCCGGGCCGCCGGAATGCGGCTGAAATGTCGGGCTGATCGACTCGTCCGAAACCCGACCTGGCGGCTATTGCCCGGCAACTCTCTTGCCGGGCAGGAACCAGCCATAGAGAGCCGGGAGCACGACCAACGTAAGGACCGTCGAGCTGACCAGCCCCCCGATCACCACTGTAGCCAGCGGCCGCTGCACTTCCGCACCCGCCGAGGTTGCGATCGCCATGGGGACAAAGCCCACGCTGGCCAGCACGGACGTCATCAGGACCGGACGCAGCCGCATCACGGCTCCCTCAACGACTGCATCGCGGAGCGCGCGTCCGCGGTCCATCAGGGAATTCGTCGTCGAGACCATCACCAGTCCATCCAGCACGGCCACGCCCAAGACCGCGATGAACCCGATCGAGGCCGACACGCTCAGGTTCATTCCACGCAGCCAAAGGGCGGCAACTCCGCCAACCGTGGCAAACGGAACGATCAGCACCACCAGCAGGGACTGCCGGAAGGAACGCAGCGTGACGAGCAGCAGCAGGAAGATCACCAGCAATACGGCCGGCAAGACCAGCGTCAGCCGTCGCATGGCCCGCTCCTGATTCTCGAACTGGCCACCCCACGTGATGTAGTAGCCCGCCGGCAGATCCACCGATGCTTGAATCCGAAGTCTCGCCTCTTCGACGAAACTGCCCATGTCACGTCCGCGGACATTGCACTGCACCACGAGACGGCGCTGGCCGTCCTCGCGCTGGACGACCTCGGGTCCGTCCCCCCGCAGGATCTTCGCCACTCGGTGCAGTGGAACCTGCTCGCCTCCCGGCGCTGCCAGCAGGATGCTGCCGAGTGCCTCCCGGTCCGTGCGATAGGACGCGGGCAATCGAACGGCGACCTGAAACCGCCGGCGTCCATCAAGCATCTCCGACACGGCCTTGCCGCCTACCGCGGCCTGCACGACATCGCGAACGTCGGAAACGCTGAGGCCGTAGCGTGCGAGTTCGTTCCTGTCCACAGCGACGCGCCACTCGGCGGCACCGAAGAAGACCTCCTTGTGCGCGTCCGCGACACCGCGCACCTGCCCCAGTTCCCGCAGAATGGCGTCGGCCGTCCGGTCGAGCACATCCGCATCCGGGCCGAAGATCTTGACCGCGATGTCCGCCCGGACGCCGGAAATGGTCTCGTCCAGGCGCATCGCCATCGGTTGCGTGAAGTTGTAGATGACACCGGGAATCTTCGCCAGCTCCGTCGCCATGGCCGCAGTCAGCTCTTCCTTGGTTGCAGCTGTGGTCCAGTGCTGGCGGGGTAGCAGGTTGATGTAGACATCGCTTTCGTAGACTCCCATCGCTTCGGTGGCGAGGTCGGGCCGACCAAGCTTGCCCACGACGCCCGTGACCTCAGGAAACTGCAGCAAGGTTCGCTCGACCTCGAGTCCGATCTCGACGGCGGCGGGGAGCGCAATGCTGGGAAGCCGAAGCGTTTGCACCAGGATCGCCCCCTCGTCGAGCTGCGGCATGAACTCGATGCCGATCCAGCCCAGCGAGCCAACGGCAAGGACGACGAGCAGCAGTCCCCCGGTCACCACGATCATTCGGTGATCCAGCGCATGGTTCACGATGCGTCCGTAGACCTCTCGCACACGGTCCATGCCGGACTCCCCTGGTTGCTGGACTGGGCCTCTCGCAAGGAGCCGCGAGGCGGTCGGAACCACGGTCAGGGTCAGAACCAGTGAACCCAGCAGGGCCCCGCATACAGTGAAGGCGAGCGGCCGATACATGCGCCCTTCGAGTCCCTGCAGACTGAAGATCGGAATGTAGACGGCGGTGATGATGCCGATGCCCGTCACGATCGGACGGGAAACTTCGTGCGTGGCCGAGCGCACCAGGCTCAGGCTCTCGATCGCGTTCAGTGGCTTGGTGGGACTGGCACGCGCGCGCAGATGCCGAACGCAGTTCTCGACCATGATCACCGCGCCGTCCACGATCAGGCCGAAGTCGATCGCCCCCAGGCTCATCAGGTTGGCGGTGACACCGAACCACGCCATGCCCGAGAACGCCACCAGCATCGACAGCGGAATCACTGCCGCGACGATCAGGGCGGCGCGAACGTTCCGCAGAAACAGGATGGCAATCGCGATGACCATCCCGCCGCCCAGGAACAGGTTGTTGCGAACGGTGCGGATGGTCCCGTCGATCAGCGCGGACTGGTCGTAGAACGGAACCATCCGCACACCTTCCGGCAGCGAGCGATGGATTCCCTTGATCGTCTCCTTGACCCGTTCGATGACGGTCTTGCTGTTCTGGCCCTTGAACATGATCACCATGCCGGAGACGGTCTCACCCTGCCCGTCACGGGTCACGGCTCCTTGCCGCGGCAGATGTCCGATCCTGACGTCCGCCACATCCCGCAGGTGCACCGCAGTGCCGTCGTGAGACGCCAGGACGACATTCTCGAGGTCCAGCCGGTTCCGAATGCGCCCCAGGCCGCGCACGGTGTACTGCTCGGAGGCATGGTCGATGAAACCGGCCCCGAAGTTGTCGTTGTTCTGCCGTACGGCCTCGAATACGTCCCGCAGCGCCAGGCCGCGGGCGCGCAACCGTTCCGGGTCCACTTCCACTTCGTATCGGCGAGTGTAGCCACCCCATGTGTTGATGTCGGCTACACCCGGCACGGCCCGCAACTGGAACTTCACGTCCCAGTCATGGAGCGTCTTCAGTTCCATTGCGCTGTAGCCGCCGCCTTCGAGCGTGTACCGGAAAATCTCGCCAAAGGGAGTCGCCGCCGGTCCCAGTGCCGGTTCCAGACCGGACGGAAGGCGGCTGCGCGCTGCGTTCAGACGTTCGTTGACGAGTTGCCGAGCAAAGTAGTGCTCCACGTCGTCGCCGAAGACGATGGTGACGATGGAGAGGGCGAGTTTGGAGATCGAACGGACTTCCTCGGTCTCGGGGAGCCCCATCATGGACGACTCGATCGGGAATGTGACCAGTTGCTCGACTTCCACCGGTGCCAGGCCCGGAGCTTCGGTGATGACCGTAACCTGGTTGTTCGTGAGATCCGGGAAGGCGTCAATGGGGATCCGATAGAGAGCACTCAGGCCGGCTCCGACGAGAACCACAACGCCGGTCAGCCCGACCAGCGGATGGTCAAGATGGTAGTCGATGATGCGCCTGAGCATGTTCTCGGATCGACCGGGTTCGACGACCGACTCGCCGTGATTCCTACTGTTCGATCATGCGTTCCTTCTGCAGTGCGGACTTGAGGTGGAGTGCTCCGGCGACGACCACCCGCTCCCCCGTACGAAGGCCGTTCACGATTTCGATGGTAGAGCCGAAGTGCCGTCCGGCCTGGACCCGGCGCACCCGGAAGGAATGCTCTCCTTCTGGCACGAAGACAACCTCGGCCCCGTCCAGTGCTTGCAGCGCCGCCATCGGCACGGCAAGACCCTCCTCTCCCCCACGGACTCGTATCGTGACGGTCGCGAACATCTCCGTCTTGATCAGCCGGTCGGAGTTCCTCAGTTCGCAGCGCACCGCAACGGTACGGGTCGCGGGATCAAGCGCATCGGCAATGTACGTGATGCGAGCGGGGAAGGTCCTGCCGGGATATGCCTGTACCGACACGTCCACGACCATGCCGGTCCGTAGCGACGGGAGATGTTGCTCGGGCGCCTGGGCGATCACCCACAGCGTGCTCAAGTCACTGATCACATAAAGAGAATCCGACGGCTTGACCACGGCGCCCGAACGGATCGTGCGCTCGATGATGGTGCCGGATGTCGGCGAGCGCACATCCACCAGATCGGCATCCTCATTCCGGGCCTGATGGTCCTCGTCCGGCCCTTCCGCGATGCGCCCCGGCGTAACTCCCAACATGCGCAGGTGGTGCACGGCTCGTTCCTGGCCGACACTGGCCAGCACAACCGATGTCTCCGCGTGGCGGAGCTTCTTCTCGGCCTCCTCGACATCCTGTAGCGAGCCGGCCTTCAGCTGGTGGAGACGGGCAGCACGGCGATGGAATTCCGCGGCGAACCGCAACTCCGCCTGTCGCTGCTCCAACTCGACACTCGCTCGGTGGTAGGAGGCTCTCGCGTCATGGACCTCGTGGCTGTAGATGCGGGCGAGAACCTGTCCTTTCTTAACATCCGCGCCAACCGACTCGCAACAGGAGACGACCATCCCCTCCGTGACCGCCGCTGCTCGCGCGGTCGCATTCTCGTTGAAGGTGACTCGTCCCGATACCTCCATGGTCTTCTCAAGCGGTCCGGGGACCACTTCGTCCAGCCTGATTCCGGCGATTCGAATCCGATTCTCGTCGAGGCGAATCAAGCTCGCGTCCGGTGCGGCTGCGGCAACGGTGGGCTCCTCGGGAGGCAGCTTCGCACATCCGGCCGAGATCGCCAGCAGACTCGCCACCGCCACCAACAGGGAGACTCGCCGGGTTCCGGGGTCCGGGGTCTGCATGGTCGCTCGCTCCCGCGGTCGCACGGTCAGTTTACCGGTTCTTCCGGATGAACGGGCACGGCCTGATCCCCTTGTGGGGAAATTGACACGATCGACGCGCCGATAGCGGTCTCCAGGTCTACCCAGTTCAGTTCGTAGTCGAAAACCGAACGCGAATGGAACAGCCGGACCTCATCATGCAGTCGCTGCGCATCCAGGACATCGAGCAATGCGGTGCCGGCTTGCTGGTGGGCGGCGAGGGCGATGCGGGAGGTCTCGCTCACACCGTCGAGAATACCGGTCTTCATCGTGAGCAGCATGTCCGCCCGGCGTCGCACAGTCTCGACAGCTCTCGCGACCTCCGTGCGAACGCGCGCTTCGGTAGCCTGCACCAATGCCTCTTGCCGACGGACCTCAGCCAGGGCTTCCTCGATGTTGCCGCCGTTCCTATCGCGGACGGGTAATGCAACCGAGACTCCCCCCAGCAGCGTGTTGAACGCATTGGTCCGCTTGTAGCCGAGAAAGGGCATCACGTCGGGCCGAGCCAGCGACCGCTGCAACGCCACGTCCGCGCGAGCCCTCCGCAGAAGGGACCGGCCGATCTGGATCTCCATCCGATGAACCAATGCGTCCGCAATGATCTGCTGCACGGACAAGCCGTCTTTCAGACTTGTGCGGACAGGCTGTGCCCGTGGCGTCGTCAATGCGAACCGGGTGTCCAGATCCGGAGCCCCCATCGACTCCAGCAGGGCGAGCTTGGCACGGCCGACCTCCATCTCGGCGGTGGAAAGTGCCAAGGCGGCCCGTCCGGCGTCCACTCGGACCCGGACCAGCTGCGCCTCGGCCATCGCACCCAGCCGCACACGCACCTCGTGGTAGTCTTCCATCCGTTGCAGGGTCTCCCGGCTGCGTTCCAGCATCTCCACGTCGCCGATGGCCGCCAGCGCCTGCCAGTACGTCTTCTTGACCCTCTGCCGGATGGTCCACGCCACGAGTTGACGCTGCTGTTCCGCCATTGCTGCATCCGCCTCAGCCACTTCGACGCGACGGCGTCGCTTGCCGGCGGTCTCGATCGGCATGTTGACCCAGGCGAAGACATCCAGGGCCCGGGACGGCTGGAAGGCCGGCTCCCCGTAGAACCGCCAGTTCTCGGTCTGGAGAGTGAAGACCGGATTCGGAGATCGTCCCGCCTGACGGGTCGAGCCCGCCCGCGCCTCGACCGCAGCCCTGGCGGCATCCAGACTGCCGTGGCGCGCGAGTGCGATCTCGATGGCCTCATCAAGATCGAGGACATCATGAACCGGTTGGGCCTGCAGTCCAAGTGTCAGACTCGCCGACAAGAGCAGTGTGCGGGCAACGAGCATCTTCACCGTCATCGCTGCTTCCATTCTGTGCGACCGGTCCCTGGTTGTTGTCGCGGAACACGACCGAGTGCACGGTCGGCGGAATTCCAGGATCATAACAGCGTGGCCCGCGGCCGAGCGGGATCCGGGGCCGCTATCCGCCTACCAACGGCGACTGCCGGAGCCCCACGCCAGACTCCAGCCCCTGCCGGAGTCGCCGTGCGCTCCTCGGATGTGGGCAGTCTGTCGTCTGCCGAGATGGCAGATCACAGGGCCGTCCCTCATGTTGCGAACCGACGCTTGCGGGTTTCGTCCAGCGCAACCGCCCCGATGATGATCGCTCCGATGATCACCTGCTGCCAGTAGGGATTGACCCCCAGCAAGTCGCTTCCGTTGGACAGCAGTCCCATGATGAACGCGCCGATCAGCGTGCCGATGACGGTGCCTTCGCCACCTGCCAGGCTGCCGCCTCCGATCACCACCGCCGCTATGACCTGCAGTTCGTACGAGACGCCTGCGGTTGGCTGCCCTGTCATCAGGCGCGAAGTCTCTATCATTCCGGCGACGCCCGCCAGCATCCCGCACAGCGCGTAGATGGCGACCTTGTACCGCCCGACGGGAATTCCCGCGTAGACTGCGGCGGATTCATTGCTGCCGATCGCATAGGTGTACCGGCCCAGCTTCGTCGAGCGCAGTACGAAATGCATGATGACCGCGCAGATGGCCAGCACCACCAGCACAAACGGAAACGGACCAATGGCGCCTTCGCCGAGAAAGCTGTGTTCCTTGGGCAGTCCGACGATCGGCAACCCGCCCGAGGCCACCAACGTCAGTCCGCGCACGATGCCCATCGTGCCCAGTGTCACGATGAACGGCGGGATGTGAAGGGCGGCAATCGCGAGGCCGTTGAGGCAGCCCCACACGGTTCCCGCGAGAACGCCGGCCGCGATACCCAGCACGACGGATCCGGTATCGACCATCGTCATGGTCCCGACCACGCCCGAGAAGGCCAGTATCGACCCGACCGACAGGTCGATGCCGCCCGATACGATGACCAGCGTCATCCCGAGCGCCATGGTGTTGATGACGGCCGTCTGCCGGATCACGCTCGAGAGGTTGGTGCCGGTCAGGAAGTAGGGCGACGCGATTGACAGGACGACAAACAGGATCGCCAGGCTGATGAAGGGGAGGAACCTCTGCAGGATCGTAGACACACTTCGCATCGCCCGGCTCCTATTGAGGTTCCCCGACGGCTGCCAGCTGCATGATCTGCTGCTGGGTGGTCTCGCGTGGCAGCTCGCCGACGATGGCACCCTCGCGCATGACGAGAATCCGATCCGCCACCTGCAGCAGTTCGGGCATCTCCGAACTGACCATGATCAGGGCCTTTCCCTGTCGTGCCATCTCGTCCATCAGCGCGAACACCTCCGCCTTGGCGCCGACATCGATCCCCTTCGTCGGCTCGTCAAAGATCACCACGTCGGAATTCCGGAACAGCCACTTCGCGATGACGACCTTCTGCTGGTTGCCACCGCTGAGCTGCCACGCGCTCTGCTCCACGTCGCTGGCTCTCATCTGCAACCGGGTCCGGAGGCCCTCGGCCACCTGACTCTCTCTTCGTTGGCGCACGACTCCGGCCGAGCACACGGCGTCGAGATTCGCCATGCTCACATTGCTGCGAATCGACAGCCGGACAGCGAGGCCGGTCTTCTGCCGGTCCTCGGTCACAAGCCCGATTCCGTTCGCGACCGCATCGACGGGTGAGCGAATGTCGCAGGGCTTTCCGTTGATGCGAATCGAGCCCGTAGGCGACGGGGTGATCCCGAATATTGTCTCACAGACTTCGGTGCGGCCGGCGCCGACCAGGCCGGCGAATCCGACGATCTCGCCGGCACGGACCTGGAACCTGACTCCCGGGATGTCGACCGCCAGGCGCTCGGCTCCGGGCGGAAGCGTGTCGCGGGAGTAGATGTTGGCAAGGTTCCGCCCCACCATGTGATGCACGATATCGTTGACGGAGATCTCGTCTGCGGGGCAGTCATGGACCGTCTCGCCATCGCGCAAGATCGTGATATGGTCGGCGATCTCCATCAACTCGACAAGCTTGTGGGTGATGTAGATGACGCCAATGCCCTTGCTGCGCAAGAGCTTGACGGTCTGGAAGACGCGGGTCGTCTCGTTCTCGGATAGTGACGATGTCGGCTCGTCGAAAACCAGCAGCGATGCGTTGCCGTAGAGTGCTCTCGTAATCTCGACGAGTTGCTTCTGGGCGGGCCTCAGCTGTTCCACCCTCCACTCGGGGCGCAGTGCGAACCCGTGAGAGGTGATGATGCGATCCGTCTCCCGCTCCATCGCCAGGTGATCGAGCAGTCCCCGACGACGGATCTCGCGGCCCAGGAACACGTTCTCGGCGACCGTCAGGTGCGGTGCCAGCAGGGATTCCTGGTGCACCATTCCGATCCCGTGGGCGTGTGCTTCGCCGGGACTTGCGAAGTCGACGCTACGGCCTCGCCACAGCATGCGCCCCGCGTCACGGCGTTGCAGGCCGGCGACGATCTTCGTGAGCGTGGATTTGCCGGCGCCGTTCTCTCCGACCAGTGCATGCACTTGGCCTTCCTGTACCTGCAGGGAGGCGTTCCGCAGGGCATGCACTCCGCCAAAACTCTTGCGGATCGCTGCTAGCTCCAGGAGCATCCTGCGGCCGGAGCCAAGAGACCGGCGGGCCTAGTCAGGTTACCATATGCCCGGAGCGGATGAGTGCTTCGCTCGCGCCGCGGACGGACGGGGTCTCACCGACTGTCCAGTCCATCGGCCGCCTCAGGCCGGGGCCAGACGGAACGCAGTTTCCAGACCGACAGCTTCTTGATCCGCGCCTCCCCACCTTCGGCAAAGGCGGACAGACCGGTGCTCGCCGGACCGGGGAAGACGCGGTCGGTGATCGCCACCCTCCCGCCACCGGCGAACACCTCCACCACCGAGCGGTCGACCAGTATCCGCAGTTCGATGCGGCTGTCCGCAGTTGGCAGCCGCGCGGAATGTCGACCCGCAAATGAAGGATGGAACGAGACATCCCCGGATTTGGTGCGGTCCACGTACACCTCGGCCGGTGTGCGGGTGAATCCCACCACCGTCTCCTCGCCACTCCCTTCGAGCAGGCGAAACCCCACCTCGTCGGCGGTACCCAGGTCGATCTCCACGAGCATGTCGAGTACAGCGCCGCTGAGACCACTTTTCCGGATTCGGGCGTTCGCTTCCTCGAAGTCGACATCCCGAATCTGCAGGCCCGGTACCCGCAGGCCCTCGATCTCCCGAACCGGGCGCTGAACCAGCCGCAAGCCCTCGGGAAATCTCCGGAGCCTCAGGTCGCGGGGTACGGACTGGGCTCCCCGCCAGGGCGCGGTGGGCGTTTGCCGTGCGTACATCCAGTTGCTGATCCAGCCGATGACGATTCTCCGGCCGTCTGTCGACGGTACGCCGGAATAGGACTGGGCAGCATAGAAATCGCGGCCCCAGTCCAGCCACAGGGCCGTCTCGGGGGGATTGTCGTTGGAGAACCTCTCGCCGTCGAACTCGCCCACGAAGTACTGGCACCCTGAACCCAACCACGGATGGCCATCGCCGGAGTCGACCTGGAGGATCCATCTGCTCTCGCCCGGCTCGCCATCGACCGGAAGTTCGAACAGGTCCGGACACTCCCAGTTTCTGACCGGATGCGCTCCTTCCGGGCCGAAGTCACTCAGGTGCGCCCACGATCGCAGGTCGGGCGATCCATAGAAGCGGACCTTGCGCTGGTTGGCCAGGACGACGGCCATCACCCAGCGCTGGGTCGGTCTGTGCCAGAAGACCTTCGGGTCCCGGAATGCCGAGTCCTCCGCGTCGAGCACCGGATTGTCTTGGTACTGGATCCACGTGCGGCCGCGATCGGTGCTGTAGGCGATCGATTGCGTCTGGTCCGTCTCGGTCCGGCTGGTATAGATCGCGACCAGGGGAACCCTGCCGTCCTGGCCGAAGCCGGACGTGTTGAGGATGTCCGCAACGGCACTGCCCGAGAACGCCATGACTCCGTTCGCCTCCGGCAGAGCGATCGGAAGATGCTGCCAATGGAAGAGATCCTCGCTGACCGCGTGGCCCCAGCTCATGTGGCCCCAGCCGTTTCCGAACGGGTTGTGCTGATAGAACAGATGCCACTCCCCGTCATGGAAGACGAGTCCATTCGGGTCGTTCGTCCAGTTGACTTCCGGCGTGAAATGAAACTGTGGTCGATACGGTTCGGTGTACGTGGCAGTCTGCGCGGTCACGATCCCCGTCAGCAGACTGACGCACACTGCGATTCCCACGATCATGACGGGAGCATCATAGCGCTATCGTGCCCGCGATGTTTCGTGCTTGCTACGGCAGGATCCCGAGCAGGCGGTCGACCTGCTCGTCCGTATTGTAGAAGTGCGGAGCGATGCGGACCCATCCGAGTCGCTCGGAGACCGAAACCCTGTGCTGGAGCAACATGGCGGTGGCATCTGCCGCAACCACTCCGTGCTTTCTCATGGACACGATTCCGGAACCGTTGCCCGGTGTCCGCCGGGCGGCGAACTCGTAGCCCCTCGCTGCCGCCCCCTCGACCAGCCGTTGGACCAGCCGGTCGATGGCCGCGGACGTCGCGTCGGATCCGATTTCGTTCAGCAGGTCGATGGATGCCCGCAGTCCGGTACAGCCCACCGCGTTCAGGGTTCCACACTCGAAGCGACTGGCATCGGGCTGCAAGTCGCCGTCGCACCGGTACTCCTCGAATCCCTCAAGGCTCGCCCATCCCAGCTCGACCGGACTGATGTGGTCCATGAAGTCCCTGTCGATGTAGAAGATGGCGGCCCCCTCCGGCCCGAGGAGCCATTTGTGGCCCGAAGCCGCCAGTGCATGCACGCCCGCTCGCTTGACGTTGATCGGGAATGCTCCCATTCCCTGGACCGCATCCACGACCAGTTGGCAGCCCCGACGCCGGCAGATCTCTCCCACGGCTTCCAGATCCCAGCGGAATCCGGTCAGGAAGTGCACGTAGCTCAGTGCGGCGAGCCGCGCCCCCTTGCAGGCGTCATCCAGATCCTGGAGGTCCAGCGTGCCGTCGTGCATCGGGAGACTGCGGAACCGAACACCGCTTCGTTGTCCCAATGCTCGCCAGGGGACATAGTTTGCCGGGAAGTCGCTCTCCAGGCCGACGACGACATCACCCGCCCGCCAGTCGATTCCGTTCGCTACGGCACAGATCCCCTCGGAGGTGTTCTTGCCGATGGCGATCTCGCTGGCGGCACAGCCGAGCATGGCCGCTGCCGATCGTCGCAGGCCCGCATACGCCTCCTGGGAATGCTGGAAGCCGTGGACGCCAAGATGCATCGTCTCGGAAACCTGGGCCTGCATGGCAGCGGAGGAGACCCTCGGCAGCGGCGAGATCGCCGCGTGATTGAAGTAGTCGTACTGCGAGCAAACGGGAAACGGTTCGCGACCTTCGGTGGAGTTCATATGGGTCTCAGTATGGCGGCCGCGCCTCCTCCCCACAGCGACCGGACCGCTCGGTCTGGAGTTCGATGGGCGTCAGGGACGGAGGGATCGCGACGCCGGGGATGATCCGGCCTCGGGAAGGGTCCGTATCGCCGAGCCGTCCGCAGCCTCGGTTCCCCACCCGTTCCGACCGGCCCGTCCGCTGGTACGGCCGCGCCCGTCCACGCAGGCGCACACGATCGTGTGCAGCCAGGGACCCGGCTGCGGCTCCAGCATCGTCGAGGCCGCTGCAGGTGTTGCCGGTCGGTGGGATGCAGGGTGGACCGCAGCGTTCGGATACTTCGGTGTCAAAGCCCATGATGCCTGCCCGCCAAGGCACGACCGCCTCGGTCGTCGATCACCGTTCCTCGGACAGGTCCGTTCCCGCACCGTACTTCGCCTCCAGGTCCTGGAGATCGAACAAGATCGACTCGTCCGATCCCGGCCCCATCTGCGATGCGCCGCACGGCTTCCACATCGGAGTCGCAGCCCCAGAGCCATTCGGATTGCGCGAAGGGGCTATACTGAGTCTGCATGGGCCTGCTGTCGCAGTTGGCCCGGCAGAGAGGACCAGAATGGCGATCATGACGAGCATTCGACGAATCCTTCCTCTCGTCCTGGCCCTGGTTGTGACTGGTGCCGCGGTCGGCAAGGAGGAGGGGACCAAGAAGCGGGCCCCGAAGTCCGCCAAGCAGGATGTCGACCAGATCGGTGAGCGCGAGATCGCGAAGGGCCCGAACTTCTATTCCATCGAGAAGGAGATTGCGTTGGGGAAGCGCCTCGCGCAGGATGTCGAGCGGCACTCCAAGATCGTCGACGACCCGGTCATCGCCGAGTACGTGAACCGGGTCGGCCAGAATCTGGTCCGCAACTCCGACGCGAAGGTCCCGTTCACGATCAAGCTGATCGACAGTGTCGACGTGAACGCCTTCGCGCTGCCGGGCGGGTTCTTCTATGTCAACAGCGGATTGATGCTCCGTGCGGAGAGCGAGTCCGAACTGGCGGGTGTCATGGCGCACGAGATCGCCCATGTCGCGGCACGGCATGGCACGCGTCAGGCCACGAAGGCGCAGCTCATTCAGTTCGCCACGATCCCCCTGATGTTCATCGGCGGCTGGACGGGATACGGGATCTATCAGGCGAGCGGCTTCCTGATCCCGATGACGTTTCTCAAGTTCTCGCGCGGTATGGAGGCGGAAGCCGATTTTCTCGGTGTGCAGTATCTCTACAAGGCCGGCTACGACCCGACTTCGTTCATCGATTTCTTCGAGAAGATGCTCGCCGACGAGAAGCGGCGACCGGGGACGATGTCGAAGCTGTTCCGCAGTCACCCGCCCCACGGCTCGCGCATCCGCAAGACCCAGAAGACGATTGACCAGTTGCTGCCGAACAAGCCGGAGTACGTGGTCACCACCTCGGAGTTCCTGCAGGTCAAGGAGCGGCTCGAACAGCTGGTCCTGCGCAGGAAGGAGACCACGGACGACCCGAACAAGCCGCGACTGCGAAGGACGAGTGCGGGAGGGACGATCCCGACCGACGACATCGATGTGGAGTCCGAGGACGAGCCCGAGGATGAGCGCCCGACACTGAAGCGTCGCTGACCGCGAGACCGACCTGGAACCTAGTCGGACCGGATCGCCCTGCCGATGTCGGTGGGCTGGTCCACATCTCGTCCCAGGAAGACGGCGACGTGATACGACAGCAACTGCAGCGGGATCAGTTCCAGTACTGTCTGTAGCAGTTCACGTGTCTTGGGAATCCAGATCACCTCGTAGGCGTGGTTGTGGAACCGCTCGTCGCCCTCGTTGGCGATGCAGATGACGCGTCCCTGGCGAGCCGTCATTTCCTGCACCTGCACGATCGTCTTCTCGTAGCGCAACCGGCTCGACTCGCTGCTCTCGTCGACCGTGGCGATGACCACGACGACCATGTCGGCATCGATCAGTGCTGTTGGCCCGTGCCGCATCTCTCCGGCCGCGCAGCCGTCGGCATGGAGGTGGCAGAGCTCCTGCAGCATGCGGGCTCCTTCCAGCGCGATCGGATAGTGCACGCCCCGTCCCAGCACCAGGATCTTGCCGGCCTGCGCGATCATCCGCGCCAGCCGTTCGCAGCGCCCCGACAGCTCGAGTGCCGATTCGACGAGCCCCGGCAGTTCCAGAAGGTCGCGAGCGTGACTGCGGGAACTCCCGTCGTCCAACTGACCACGGAGCTGGCCCAGCAGCATCGCGAACAGGTACATCGCCGTCAATTGGGACGTGAACGACTTGGTCGACGCGGCGGCCAGCTCGGGCCCGGCCTTCGTGTAGATGGCGCCACGAGCCACCTTCGCGAGCGTCGAACTGACCGAGTTGCAGACCGCGATGGTCTTGGATCCCTTCTCGTGCAGCAGACGCTGGCATTCCACCGTATCCCCGGTCTCGCCGGACTTGCTGATCAGCAGCGAGAGCACACCCTCGTCGACGAGCGGGTCCGTATAGCGCAGTTCGCTACCGTACTCGATTTCCACATGCACCCTGGCGAGCGTCTCGATCATTCCCTTGGCGACGAGACCCGCATGCCAGGAACTTCCGCATCCGATCACGTTGAGGTGCTTGAGCCCCTTGAGTTCGCGTCGGGTCAGGCCCAGTTCGTCCAGTTCAATGGCGCCGGTGTCCTCATCCAGCCGGCCCAGGATCGTCTCCCGGATGGCCCGCGGCTGTTCGAAGATCTCCTTGAGCATGAGGTGCTTGTAGCCGCTCTTCTCGGCCATCAGCGGATCCCACAGGACGCGGTCCACGGTGCGGGTCACCGGCCTGGAGTCCGAATCCAGCATCAATACGCCCTGTGCCGTCAGCACCGCCATGTCCCCGCCTTCGAGTCGAATCATGTCGCGGGTGTGATTCACGATGGCCGGAAGGTAGGAGGTGACGAAATTCTCGTCCTGTCCCAGTCCCACGACGGTCGGGTGGCCCAGGTGCGCTGCCACGATCTTTCCGGGTTCCCGGCGGGTGACCGCTGCGATCGCGCACCCACCGCGGATTTCGACCGCTGCGCGGGCCACTGCGTCTTCCAGTGCCGCGTACTCTCCGTGGAACGCGCGAATGAGGTGCGCCACGACTTCGGCGTCGGTCAAGTCGCCGTCGGATCGGATCCGGGACCGCAGATCCTCGATGTTGTTCGGTTTTCCGGACAGCACGACGACGATGTCCGGGTTGTTGTCGACTCGGACATCGGGTCCGCGGTGAGGATCGGCCCAGCTCGTCTGGCCGATACCGAATGTACCGCGCGCCGCGTCCAGTCGGACCGCCGCCTCAAGGTTGTGGATCTTGCCTTCCACATGGAAGGTGTGGATGGCGTCCTGTGAACCAATGGACAGGCCCGCCGAGTCGTAGCCGCGGTGTTCGAGTTTTCGCAGGCCCTCAAGAATGATCGGGCTGGCTTCCTGGAATCCGACGTATCCGACGATTCCTGCCATGCCGTGCGAATTCCTCGTGCAACTAGTCCAGAAGGGTGACTTCGAAGTCCTCGATGACCGGGTTCGACAGCACGTTGGCCGCGAGTCTCTCCAGGTTCGACCTTGCCGTCTCCAGACTGGTGCCGGGCGCGAGATCGACCTCGAAGAACTTGCCTTGCCGCACGCCGATCACCTCGTCGTGCCCATGGCCCCGCAGTGCCTTGGTGATCGCCCGCCCTTGCGGATCAAGAACCGTCTTCTTCAGCGCGACCTGGACAATTGCCTTCACGCCACATTATAAGCCTGAGGCGGGAGCCATGTCGGTCGGCGCCACTCCCGGGCGTCATTTCTCACTTCCCGATGCAGAACGTCGAGAAGATCCGGTCCAGAACGTCATCGATCTTGGTTGCGCCGGTGATCCCGTCGAGCGCCTGGAGGGCCTCGTAGAGGTCCAGCAGCAGCATCTCGTGCGGTATCTGGCAGTGAGCCGCTTCCAGTGCCTTGGACAGTGACGCACCGGCAGACCGCAGCAAGCGTTCCTGTCGGATGTTCGTGATCAACGTTCCTTCCTGCCGTTCATCCAGTCCCGGCACGACGCGGTCCCGGATACGTGCACGGAGGTGGTCGATGCCATCGCCGGTCCTGGCGGAGACTGGCAGCAGAGACTCGTCGGACTCGTAGCGAGTGGGCAGGTCGTTCTTGTTGCCGACCAGCAGGGAAGGGCAGACCCCGCTGACCCGCCGCCAGATTTCCTCGTCCCGGTCCGGCCTGCGCTCCGACAGGTCGACGACGACGATCGCGCAGTCTACATCGTGCAGTGACTGCCACGCCCTTGTCACGCCCTCGGACTCGATCGGGTCAAGGGCCGCCCGGAGCCCGGCAGTGTCCACCAGCTCCACCGGGATACCCCCGAACGATGCGGTGTCGCTGATCGAGTCCCTCGTCGTGCCGGCTGCCTCGTTCACGATGGCCCTGTCGCGCTGGAGAAGGCGGTTGAAGAGGCTTGACTTGCCCACGTTCGGACGGCCCACGATCGCCAACTTCATGCCGCTGCGCACGACCTTGCCGACGGCGAAGCCCTCGGCAAGTGCTGCCACCGGGTCGGCCACCGCGGTGATGCGCGAGACGACCTCGGCGCGGTCGGCCACGGAGATGTCGTCTTCCGCGAAATCGATGCCGGCCTCCAGGCGGGCGATCAGTTCCAGGAGATGGGCCTTGGTGGTACGCAACCTGGCCGAGAGGGCCCCGGCGTTCTGGCGCGCCGCCACACGGGCCTGGTACAGCGTCGAAGCATCGATCAGGTCCCGCACCGCTTCCGCCTGCACCAGGTCCAGGCGTCCGCTATGGTAGGCGCGACGCGTGAATTCGCCGGGCCCGGCAAGCCGTGCGCCGAGTTCCAGTGCCCGTTCCACGATGAACTGCAGTACGGGGGGCGATCCGTGGCAGGATATCTCGACAACGTCCTCTCCCGTGTAGCTGGACGGGCCGGGAAACAGGGTCGCCACGACCCGGTCGACCAGCGACCCCTGGGCGTCGACGAGGTCACCGACGGTCGCGGACCGCGCTCGAAGCGTCCGGTCCGGCATGAGCGTCGCCGCGATGGCGGAGGCTCGGGGCCCGGAGAGTCGAACGATGCCGGTGGCGGACCGCCCCGGAGGAGTCGATGGAGCGACGATGGTGTCGCCGCCCTCAACCGAATCGATGGAATCCAATGGCGGCACTGCGTCTCCGAGGGGGCGTGCCCCCGAATGGATGTTCGATCGCTGCCGTGGCGACCGGCGTCCGGTGGGGTTCAGCCTCGTTCGCGCAACTCCACCACGGTGTATCGGCGCGGCGGGTCACCTTCCGAGAGGGAAGTCACCTGCTCCTCGTCCCGTAACGCGAGGTGGATGATGCGGCGCTCGCGCGATGTCATGGGGCGGAATTCGAATCGCTTGCCCGTGCGCCGGACCTGTTCCGCCGCCGTCTTCGCACTGATCCGGAGCTCCTCGATGCGGAGCATGCGAATGTCGTCGACATCGAAGATCAGCCGATACCGGTCTTCGTGCGGTACCCGCAGCACCTCGAGAGTGAGTTGCTCCAGAGCCATGAGCAGTTCCCCGCGATTGCTGGTGAAGAGCGGTGTGTCCTCGCCCTGGAAGTCGACCGCTATCTCGGGGCCGATCGCGGCGGCGGACCGTTCGACTTCGTAGATGTCGTAGTCGATGTCGAAATCGGCGGCGTCCAGCAGCGGATTGAGGAAGGCCTCGATCTGGGGCCCAAGTCCCTCTACCGTCCAGTTCAGCGTTGCCATGCAGAGTCTCGTTCGCGCGTGCGATCCGTCAGCACGCCTACTTGCCACGCTTCCGGCGTTTGCCACGCGGCTTGCCGGACTCGATCTCGAGCTTTTCCTGCGGCAGGCGGTTCAGCACCAGTTGCTGAACGATGCCGACACAATTGCTGGTGAGCCAGTATAGCACCAGCCCCGCCGAGAACTGGTAGAAGATGAACCCGAACATGAGCGGCATGAACTTCATCAGTCGCGCTTGGGTCGGGTCCGCCGAAGGGGTCGGTGTGAGCGACTGTGACCAGAACTGCGTCGCGACCATTGCCAGCGGCAGGACGCGGATAGGCAGGGTCTCGGGGTTGGACAGGTCGGTCACCCACAGCCACTCGGCCTGCCGCATCTCGATGGCCACGGTCAGCAGCTTGTAGAACGCGAAGAAGAACGGCATCTGCAGCACGATGGGAAGACAGCCCCCCATCGGGTTGGCGTTGTGCTTCTTGTACAGGGCCTGCAGTTCTTCGTTCTGCTTGGCCTTGCGGGGGTCACGCAGTGTCACTCCCTTGTACTTGTTGTTGATCTGTTTGACGAGCGGCTGCAATTGCTGCATCTTCCGCATCGATTTGGTGCTCTTGTACTTGAGCGGGAAGAGAATCGTGTTGATGAAGACGGTGACGATGACGATGCTCCAGCCCCAGTTGGCGGCCCAGTTGCCATGCACCCATCGGAGCATTGCCAGCAACGGCTCCGCAATGAAGGCGAAGAACCCGAAGTCGACGATCCGTCCGAGGGTTCCCCCGAGACCTTCCACTGCCGAGAGGACCTGTCGGCTCTTGGGCCCGATGTAGAAGCGGATGTCGTTGTGAGGGGAGCCGCCGAACGCCGTGGCGACATAGGACTCCGTATCGCCCGGTTCGGCGTTGGCCGGCACGATTGCGATCTCGCTCGTCTCGATCCGGATGTCCTCGCCCGGAGCAGGGATGGCGGCGGCGGCGAAGAAGAGGTCCTCGAGGCCGACGAACGGAAACGGACCGGACTGGATGATCCGCTCGTCTTCGGCATCGGACGCCGGGACCGCTGCAATCTCGCCGTCCTCGAATCGGAAGGTCTGGCTGTAGGCGCTGTTGCCGGCTTGAGCCGTGTCGCCGAACCCGCCGCCCCATGCGATGAGGTGTACCCGGGGCTCTCCATCCCGGACGACCTCCGTCCGCACGCCGACCACGTTTCCGGACGGCTGGAACGCGAACGACTTGCGGATACCGAGACCGTCGCGAGCGTACTCGAAGACGACGGTCTGGGGTGCGACCCGATGCGGGGGCCCCGGCGTCACCGCATACAGGGCTTCGTCCGCGCCTTCGATGGCGGCTCCGCCTGGACGGACCAGCCGGAACGGGAACCCGAAGCGCTCGGCCCCGCCGCGATGAACGAGATCGAGTGGCTCCCCGAGCGCATCGTTGTAATCCTTGAGGCGCCAACTGGTCACCAGTGCTCCACGGTTGGTGAACTCCACCACGAAGCTGTCGGTCTCGATGGTCACCGACTGCTCACTGTCCGCCTCGATGGTCTGCTCTCCCGCGGGGACTTCGTCCGCGGGGGCGGCCGGCTCCGGGCTGTCGGTCGGTACCGTTTCGGTCCGGGTGGATGCGATTCCCGGGGTTGCCGGTTCCGGCAACGAAGGTTCCGGTCTGGGTACCACGAAGAAGTAGGCCACCATCACCACTGCCGACAGGACAGCGGCCAGCAGCATCCGGCGCTGGATGAACTGATCGTCGTTCAAGGGATCACGCATGTGGCCGAACCAGCGTCATTCGGGGACGGGATCGATTCCGCCCGGAGCGAAAGGTCGACAGCGCAGGATCCGCGCCACCGCCAGTCTGGACCCGTGCAGGACGCCATGGCGCTCGATGGCTTCCCTGGCGTAGGTGGAGCAGGTGGGATGGAACTTGCAGCAGCTCATGAGAAGCGGCGAGACGGCCGTCTTGTACAGCCGTAGCAATGCCACCGCCAGGTGTTGCCCGGCATGAAGGCGCCGCGACTCCCTCGCCCCACCGGGATCGGGTGTTTCAAGCGAGTCGTCGAAGGGCTCTTGGCAGCGTTCGGACAATACCGTTCTCCACATCGGTCACTCTCGCCCCGGCAAGCCGGGGTCTGGCGTGCAATACCACGTCGACGCCGTCCGGGACCAGGTTCCAGTGCTTGCGCACCACTTCTCGCAGAAGGCGCTTGCAGCGATTGCGTATCACGGCATTCCCAACCCTTCGTGTGACCGTGAGGCCTACCCGTCCGGGCAGCTTGGATCCTGTCGCTCGGCCGAAGATCGTGAACAGTCCGGTTCCGAGCCGAACCCCTTCATCATAGACTGCCTGAAAATCAGCGCGCTTTCTGATCCGCCGCTCGGGAGGGAACCCCAAGCTGTTCTCCGTCGTCGTCGTGAGCCTACTCGTCGCTGACGGAGAGTCGCTTCCGGCCCTTGGCCCGGCGAGCTGCGAGCACGCGTCTGCCTCCCGGTGTCCTCATCCGGATGCGGAAACCGTGCTTCTTTGCTCTCTTGCGCCGATTCGGCTGGTAGGTGCGTTTTGACATCTGCCGCCCCTCTTGAAATCGATCCCGGGGCCGACCGTTCCGAAGACCCTTGTCCCCCTAGATTATCACAGGGGGTGCTGGCCGTGCCGTCGAGGCGTTGCCGGATGGATGCCGGGCGGGATCCGATGCGCCCCGGTGTGGACGGCTGGTACGATCCGCCACAGCGATGGCCAGCCCCGGAATGACCAGAAGGACCGCACTGCGTGGAGCGGGCGGCATTGTCGTGGGGCTTCCTCTGCTCGAGGAAATGGAGGGATCTACAGTTGCCGGCGAGGTTCCTGTTCGAGCCTTCAACGTTTTCTTCGGGTTGGGAGTTCCTGCCCCGTTCCAGCGAGAGGGCTTCGAGGGAGTTCTGGAACCGCTCGCAGCGCTTGCCGAAAAGCTGCTCATTCTCCGTGGCGTGGACCAGATCCGATGCGACGAGGAGGGCATCAACGCTCATTTCGACGGGGCGAGCGGCGCATTCACGGCCGAGCCGCCGAACGGAGAGGCTCGGGCAGGCGGGCCCTCGATCGATCAGGTCGTGCGCAAGGCGTACTACCCGCAGGGTCAGCCTCCCGGTGTGACTCCGACCGTCGTGGCCGGTACCTACTTCCGTCGCAGCCGAGTCAGCCGGTACGTGCACAGTTACAACTCCGACGGGACCGTCGCGGCCACGATGCAGGAGAAACCGCGGGACCTGTTCGACCGGATATTCGGCAGGGTCACCCTCTCGGAGGGGCATCCGGACGCGCAGCGTACTCGATTCGGTCGTCGGCCAATACCAGTATTTCACCGGGATCAACTCGCCCCTCGGCTTCAAGTCGCGAGCCCGATTGGCGGACCATCTCGATCGCATCCGCGAATTCGAGATGCGGGCCTTTGCCCCGCAGCCCGCCAGCGGGAGTGAGCCGGTGCTGCCACCCCGCTCGCGGATCGCGCATGGAGGCTATGCCGACCCCGGGGGCGAGGGGATCGACATGGAACTGGACGCACTGACGGACGAGTGGCGGCTGGTCTGCGATCTCTATGCCTTGGCCGTGGAGCTCGATCGCGTCCGTTTCGGATCACTGACCTTCCTTGCGGCGGGAGAACGCCTCCGCATCAAGGGTGACTACCAGTACGCGGGGCGCAGGATTTTCCAGTTCGACGACGCGGCCCAGCGCAATGCTACGGGGGCGAACGCCTGCAGCCATGAATGGTGGCATGACTTCGACCCCGGCAAGAGGAACGAGCAGCTCCGGGCCCACGCGCACATGCACATCCGCGAAGTTGCCTACTTCCTCGAGCGGCTGGATGCGATCCGGGATGCCAATGGCAGGAGCGCACTGGAGAACTCGATGGTCACGGTGTCGACGGAATCCGGCGATGGTCGGCACTTGGACGTGAAGCGCGAACTGTCGGGGGTCTTTCATGCGATTTCAGGCGCGAACGGACGATTCAAGACCGGCGAGATCCTGGATCTCGGGGTTGAGGGGCTTGATCTCTACAACGCGATGCTGGCGGGAATGGGGGTGCCGGACCGTCTCGGGCCCCCGGGCCGGGAGACGAGGCGGGTCGACGCGATCCGGGCCTAGTGTTTCCTCAGGCAGTAATTTTCGAATAGACGGACTTGAGCCGACAGCGAGCTTTGGCAAAGGCCTTTCGTACGTGGACAGAACATCTTCCATGGTTGCGACATACTTCCCGTCCGTCTTCGGCGGAATCACCCAGGAGCCTTTTGCAAAATTGCTTCCCAGTTGTACTAGCAAGTGCGACACCAGATATGGGGGGAGGTGTCAGGGTAGCAATCGGTGCGGGCCATGGGGGACAATGGGCCCTCAGCCAACTGGGCCAAGGAGAGAGCTCGTGTCCCTGCATGGAACCGTATCGAGATACAGCCGGTCCTGCGCTGCAGATTCCGAGGGCAGCGCGCGGCATGGCTGCCGGCGATCTGGATGGCGACGGCCATCCTGAAATCGTGGTGGTGAACGTCAACGCTCCACCGAAACGTCTGAAGAATCCGACACCCGCTGCGAATGCCGTGGTGATCCTACTTCGTGGAGTGGAGTAGAACCGCAGTGCCATAGGAGCGGGTTTCGGTCACGGTGAAGGGCGCAGTCCAGATGCAAGCTGTGCTGGGAGGGGGAAGCTATTACTCGCACAGCGATCTGGCCTTGCATTTTGGTGTAGGCCGGGCGGAGTCCATCGACCGGGTTGAGGTCGACTGGCCGAGGGGTCTGCAGCAGGAGTGGACCGGACTCAAGGTCAACCGTCGGTACGAGTTCGTCGAGGGCCGTCCCGAATTCGAAGCAGCGCCTCTCGACCGGCACCGAGCGCCCGCTTCGCGCTAGCAGTTGATGGCATTGTATACTGTCCTTGTCATCGCCACTACTGGCGAAGTACGATTGCGAGAGGGGAGACCATCATGCAGAGTCGCGCAAATGCAACTATCGTGAACGACGGGGACTTCGGTGGAGGGGTCTGAAGTTGTCCGGGTGAATGTCAACGCTCCACCGACACGTCTGAAGAATCCGACACCCGCTGCGAATGCCGTGGTGATCCGACTCGGAGGAGTGGAGTAGAACCGCAGTGCCATAGGAGCGCGGGTTTCGGTCACGGTGAAGGGCGCAGTCCAGATGCAAGCTGTGCTCGGAGGGAGAAGCTGTTGCTCCCAGAGCGACTTGGTCCTGCATTTTGGCGTGGGCCGGGCGGAGTCCATCGACCGGGTTGAGGTCGACTGGCCGAGGGGTCTGCAGCAGGAGTGGGCCGGACTCAAGGCCGACCGCTGGTACGAGTTCGTTGAGGACAGTCGGACTTCGAAGCAGCACTCCTCGACCGGCCCGGAGTTCCCGCTTCGGTATGGTACACTGCCTTCGTCATCGTCGCTACTGGTGTAGCACGATCACGAGAGAAGAGGTCATCATGCAGACAATGCTCATCATGCATGTCTATCCGTGGTTAGCGCCACTTGCAATCCTAGTGTCGGCTTTCGCTGCTTGGCGGTACCATCGTAGTGTTTCTGCCAAGCGAGCAACACTAGACTTCATCACTTCGGAAATGGCAAATACTGCTCTCGTTAAAGCTAGTTCACATTTCCGAAAACTAGCTCACGGTGACCCCAGCGAACCGATTGACCGCAGCGAACTGATTGCCTTGGCTAGGGTAGGTGCTAATACTAAATCATTGGCTGCCGGAATTGATGACGTTAAAGACAGAGCAAATGATTCGCATATAGTAGATGAAGAAAAGAAAGAAAAGGTTGACTCGTTAGCTAAAGTCTCCCTTTTCCTAAATCATTGTGAGTTGGTAGCCACAGCAATTTACAATCATGCGATGGACGAGAAGATGTATAAAGATAACAAATATACGGCTTATCTGATGGCATGGGCAGGCGCCGAGAGTTTCGTTACGGAAAGAAGAGATTATCTCGATCGGCCTATGCTCTATCGGAATTTCCAACGACTCGCGGAGGATTGGCGTGACAGTCGACCAGACAATGTGAGGATCTTGCAAAATTCCAACAGGTGCGCCACAGAATAAATCAATATAGGATGATTATATTTGGAGGTGAGTGTGGTTGGTGCGGATTTCGGGGGCCGTGACGGCCAGATCGCGAAGTGGACAGGCTCCCCTGCGTTTCTCGCTACAGTGCTCCCCTCGCGACCTTGTTGGCCGACCCTTTCCAGAGCTTGACGCGGGACGTGACTCTCGCTCAGAACTGCAACCGCATGAGCTGGTCGACCGTCAGCGCGATGATCGGCACATGCCCCAGTCCTCGACTGTACTCCCGGATGGCTTCCGCATCGTAGGAACTGTCCATCAGATCGTACAGGTTCTCGATCCGTCCCGCCGTCAGGTGCGCCAGCGGGATGGCCACCTGACGGTCATGCACCGACGCCGACGAGAGCAGACAACTCACCGGAATCCCTCCATCGATGGCGTCGATAGGCAACTTGTACCCGTTCCAGGTCTCCTTGTAGCCCTTCGCATTGCGCTTCGCTCCGGTGTCACACACCGTGGGCAGGTCCTGCAGCATCTCCCCGAGCGACATCCCCGGCTGCCGTTCCAGCCGCTTGCGCTCCGACTCCGCTCGCTCTTCCCCCTTGCGCGGTCGCCCCGGTTTTCGTTGCTTCTTGACCGGCTTGGACTTGCGAGCCCGTCGCTCCCGCGCCGGAATGGCCGTCGCGTCCCGCGCGACCGACTCCGCCAAGTGCTCCCCCAGCGTACGCTCGACAATCGCTGCAGGCAGCGCCGAGGCCACTTCGTTGTGGGCGAAACCGGCAAAGGCCCGCGAGAATGTCGCTGCACTGGGCAACTGCTCGGCCCGTTCCCACCCACAGAGTTGGCGCAGTTGGGCATCGCAGCGCAGCCGCTCGACCAGCGCGCGGGTCGTGGGCAGGTCGAACACGGCCTTGGCCAGGAAGGCGCGTGCGAGGGCGGCCCGGCTGAACGCAGGGCGGCCCGGCCCCCTGCCGGCGGAGCAGGCCAGCAGGCTTTCCACCCGGGCGAACTCCAGCACCTGCACGAACTGCTGGTGCCGCTCGCTGAGTGCGCCGAGTTCCTCGTTCAACCACGGAAACAGGGACTTCTGCAAGGTGAACCAGTATGTCGATACGGTTCCATGCAGGGACACGAGCTCTCTCCTTGGCCCAGTTGGCTGACGACCCATTGTCCCCTATGGCCCGCACCGGTTGCTACCCTGACCCGCGCACGAACTCTCCCATCCCCGAATTCCCCCATCGCAGGCAATTTTGCAAAAGGCTCCCAGTACTGCAGATAGCGCCCCACCATGCCGTTTTTTGGTGTCTGATTGACGGTTTCGCGTGGCTGATCGTGTCACAGAGGCCGATCTCGACCGCCTCACGTGCTAGCAGGCGTAGCGAGCATTGGTCGAGACAGGTCGGCAGGGCCCCGGCCGCAGCGCGATCAGCGCGACTTCCTGCCGCCCGTCGAGGGCCAACTCGGAGCCTTCCACCACGCAGCGTTTGTACATGTTCACGACCGGACGGTCGTACCGTACCGTCCCGTCCGCATCGACCTGCCACAGAACGCGCGGCCAGCGCGCTTTCCGAAGACCGCCTTTGAGTTTATGCCTCCTGTACTATGCTCCACATCTAGCGCAGCAGCCGGCGCTTCTCCAGCAGCGCTGTTGACAGATCCACGTGCTCTACCCTACACTTGCCAATATCCGACTCGTCGCACCAGTGGTTCCCATGGTTCGCCGACGCACCTCAACCAACAAGCGCTAGGAGCTTTCGGGTTCGGTCACACCGGTGCGACACGCGAACTTCAGAGGCGCAGTGGCAACCACGGTACGGGTCTCGGAGCAATGCCCCTGGAGCACTATCAGGACCATAGCGACTCGAGACCTGCCGATGTCACGCAACAACCGGTTGCAAGAAGCGGCTGTCGAGATGCTTGAGCGGCAACAGGCTCATCGGAGAGCGAAATATGGCGCGTAGTGACCTTCTCGTGTCCTTGGTCCGCGCCGGCGCCTCGGGGGATAGCAACGGGCTGACCACTGTTGCGAAAGCCATTATTGCAGAGGAGCGAGCCAAGCAACACAACGTTCTCGCTGATCGCCTGACCCGTGCGCTGCAGTGCATCGGCAAGAATGGACATGCGGGATCCCTGCCTTCGGATGCGGTCATGCGGGGTCGCGACTATGTCGTGGCGACACCGCCACGCAAGCGTCTTGAAGACCTGTTCTTGCCCGACACCTGTGAACAGACCTGCCGCGAGTTGATCGAGGAACAGCAACGAGCTAGCCTGTTGCGCTCGTTCAGCATGGAACCACGGCACCGCATCCTGCTGGTCGGTCCGCCCGGCAATGGAAAGACATCGCTGGCGGAAGCGATCGCCGAGGCCTTGGCGGTTGAGTTCTTCGTAGTCCGCTACGATGCGATCATCGGCAGTTTCCTCGGTGAAACAGCGAGCCGCCTTCGCCGGGTCTTCGACTACGCGAGAACGACACCGTGCGTGCTGTTCTTCGACGAGTTCGATGCAGTCGGCAAGGAACGGGGCGACGTGAACGAGACCGGGGAAATCAAGCGCGTCGTGACGTCACTGCTCCTGCATGTAGATGCACTGCCCAGCTATACCGTGATCATCGCAGCATCAAATCATGCGGAACTTCTCGACCGGGCAGTATGGCGCCGATTCCAGGTTCGTCTCGAATTGCCGGCACCGACGCAGGCTAAGATTGCCGATTATCTTGAGAGCTTTGCTCAACGAATGGACGAGCCGCTCGGGATGAGTTCAACGACGATCGCCCGCTCGTTGGGAAAGGTCAGCTATTCCGAAGCCGAGGAGTTCTGCAACGAAGTGCGTCGCCGCCAAGTCTTGGCCATGGGAGCGGTTTCCTTGAAGTCGATTGTCACCGAGCAACTCAAACTGTGGAAGGCGAAAGCGCATCGTCCAGAAGCAGCGTAGTCATTCTGTGGCCGAAGTATCCGCTTCTCCCGCTGCCGAAGCCCGTTGTGGGGGAGTCTCCGCAACATCAAGGGTTCGGCGCGAAAGACCCGATGCACCCTTCTGCTGAGCGACAGGGGCAGCGCTTCGGACCGATATTCGAGCGGCTCCACAATGTCCTCCAACACGACAGCGATGGGCTGTCGCTGCGAAACGATCCAACGAGCATCGCACCGGAACGCGCGCTGGTTCTGGAGGTTGCGGGATCGATTTCCGACTTTTACGGTCTTGTAACGCGTTTCCCTGGCTTGGAGTACCTTGGCGAGGATCAAGTCGACTTCGAGCCGGATGAGAATTTCTTCGAGCTTGATAATCAAGGAGAACCCCGTACAGACCGGAGGATTCGAGGCCGACTCTACCTTTCGATGCCTGACATTTCCGCGTTGCAGCAACTGCTCTCGCTCTGGAAACGATGGCAAAGCGGTGAAGACCTTCCACACGGATTCACACCTTGGCGAGACTTGTTCTCCTATCTGAGAAACATCCGGCCTTGGGGCCCCAGGGATCGGGTAGCCGACGAGACCGTTTCGATCTGGCGCGAGGAAATTGAGACGGACCCGCACGGGAGTCGTCGAATCGAAGTCGAACTGTGGCATCACGATAGACCACAGAGTCGGGACGAAGCCTATGGAAGGTTTGCTAAGGCGGTCGTCGACGCAGGTGGAAGAATCGTCGACCACGCTGTGATCGAGAGCATCCGCTACGAAGCGGCGCTGATCATTGTGCCTGCCAAGGAAGTTGCCCGTCTCGCCACACGCGAAGAGGTGCATCTCGCAATCTGCGACGACGTGATGTTCCTGCGTCCGCAATTTGCGGCCGACATTCCGACGAGGAATGCGGAATACGAAGTCGATGCAGGGGTTCCCAATGCGTACCCGGCACTCACACCAGTTGCAGCGCTGCTGGACGGAGTGCCCGTCCAGAACCACGCCCTCCTCCAAGGACGTTTGGACATGGACGATCCGGACGATCTCGAGGGGATGAGCGTTCTGGCGGACCGCCACCACGGTACAGGGATGGCTTCGCTGATCCTGCACGGTGACAGAAATCTCCCGGGCACACCGCTTGCACGTCGGCTTTATGTGCGCCCTGTCCTCTATGCGCCAGGAAACGATGCTCCCGAAGAGGCGCATCGCGACCGTCTATTGGTTGATGTGATCCACAAGGCGGTGCTGCGTATGAAGGAAGGCGACGGAGAGGACGGACCGACCGCCCCGGATGTCTTCTTGGTAAACCTTTCGCTCGGAGATTCCAGGCGCCAGTTTGCCGGGCCAATGAGCCCATGGGCCAAGCTCCTTGACTACCTTGCAGAACGGTACGAGCTTCTCTTCTTGGTCAGCGCCGGCAACATCTTGGAACCCTTGCCGTTGAGTGACTTGCAAAGCTGGACCGCATTCGAAGACGCTACCCCGCAAAGCAGGGAACGTGCGGTATTGAAAGCGCTATCAGAGCAGAAGATTCACCGAACGCTCCTCTCGCCAGCGGAAGCACTGAATGTCGTCACGATCGGAGCCATGCATCATGACGCCGTGACCGGACCACTGAGTGGTGGCACGGTCGATCCTTACGAGATCCGGGAGTTGCCCAATGTCAGTTCGGCCATGGGACTTGGCCACCGCAGGATCATCAAGCCGGAGATACTGTTGCCTGGCGGGCGCGAACATGTTCGCCTGCAATCGAGCGATCAAACACTCTCCATCGTGCCAGTGACGAGAGGCCGGCATGGGATCAGGGCCGCATCACCGGACGCACAGGGAGATCTGAACCGAACCCGCCTGATCCCCGGTACAAGCGCCGCAACGGCGTTGGCGACCAGGTCGGCGCATCTCATCTTCGATGCCCTCATGGATCGGGACGGCGGGTCCATGCCCGCCGACATGGACCCGAAATTCCGGGCGGTTGTCGTAAAGGCACTGCTCGTGCACCAGGCGAACTGGGGTGATAACGTCGCATTTCTGGATAAGCTCTTCGAACCACACGGTATAGGCAAGCACTCGGAGAGGCGTGACAACATCGCGCGGATGGTGGGTCACGGAGCCCCGACGATAGAAAGATCACTGACTTGTGCTCCACATCGAGCGACGTTGGTAGGCTACGGCACGATCAACGCAGGTGAGACATACGTCCACCGAATTCCACTACCGAGAAGTCTGCAACTCATTACAGAACCGAGGCAGTTGACCGTGACCGTTGCTTGGCTATCTCCGGTTAATCCTCGCCACCAATCCTATCGACAGGCCAATCTGGATGTAGGATCGATCAACAAGCTTGAGGACGCCGTAGGTGTATCGAGAATACCCTTACAGCCTTCTAATTATTCCGCTTCCCGCGGGACGGTGTTTCACAGCCACTATCAAGGAGAACGATCCGTCCCTTTCTTGGACGACGGACATGTTTCGCTGCGGATCCAGTGCCGGGAACCGGCGGGTACCTTGGACCGAGAGATTCGCTATGGGATCGCGCTCACGATTGCGGCGAACGAAGGCATTCCAGTCTATGACGAAGTCCGGACACGGCTTGTAACTACTGTGCGGCCCGAGGTTTAGCGGTGGCATCTCCGGTTGAACTGGCAAGTGCACAGCGGAGCGATCGAGTGCGAATGCGGTCATGGTGGCGTGCCTCGGTCCGTGACAGCGTCCGGTGTCCGTCGCGCACGCAAGACTGTCCATCCCGGAATCAATGGGTGAAGGAGCCTTGGGGCGGATCGGTTCTCCCCACGGTCGGGAGCCGCTCAAAGTTCGGTTGGAATCGTCCGGATCAAGTCGCTCAGGGCAATGGCCTTGAGCAGGCTCTGGTACGTGCCGCCACCCTCTTGCGCGGTCCGGTGAATGCTCTCGATCGAGGCTTGGTCCGTGGCGACGAGAGGACGCCCCAAGGCGAATTGCGTCAGCTTCCGCGTGAAGTTGCGCTGGATGCGACTGCTTGCGGCGAGCAGGTCCATCATCTGCCCTACGGATTCGTACACGACCGGGGCCACATCGCCAGGGAGGAGGATCCTGCCGTCCTCACGGAGTTGGTTACCATGCTCGTCCGTTTCGTGGAGCCGGCCGGTTCCGTCGAACTTCTCCAGGCCGAAGGCCAGAGGCTCGAACCTGGAATGACATCCACCGCAGGCGCTGCTCGCAACCCGCTCCATCGCGATGGCGCGGTGCGAGCGCCCGGGTGACGGTGCGATGGGGCTCGTGTCGAGCCCCGGAGGGGGATCGCCCACTTCGCTGAAGAGCAGGTCCCGAAGAATGAACAGGCCCCGCGTGACCATTGACGCATCGTCCCCGCCCACCGTGAGAATGCTGCCTTGCGTCAGCAGCCCGCCGCGGCTCGGTACGCCTGTCAAGTCGTAGCGGGCACGTGCGCTCGCTTTCGGCGCCAGCCCATAGTGTCGAGCCAGCCCGGGAATCAGGTGACTGAACTGGGCGTTCAGCAGGTCTGCCAGCGGACGCTGCTGTTTCCATGCCAGGTCTTTGAAAAAGGCCAGCGTTTCCTGTCGCATGTCCTCGCCCAGGCTCGGGTTCCAGGTGGGGAACTTCTTCGGACTGGGGCGCAGGTTGCCGAGGCGTCCGAGGGCAAGCCACTGCTCGACGAACTGCAGCGACCTCTGTACGGCCCTGGGGTCGTCCAGCATGCGGTCGACCTGCTTCCTCAGGTGGCGTTCGTCGAGCAATGCCCCGGAAGCGGCGAGGTCGCGGAGTTCGTCGTCGGGGGCCGCTCCCCAGATGACGTAACTCAGGCGCGCCGCGAGCTCGTGGGCATCTGCGGGCCAGGCTGTTCCGTCCCCGCGCTGCAGCTCGATCCGATACAGGAACCGTGGGGACTGCAGCATCGCTTCCAGGACATACTTCGTGGCGTCGTCGGAACTGCCGCCAGCCTCGGTCACGGACCGGGCAAGATCTGCGAACAGTCCGATCTCATGTTCCGTGATGACGCCTCGCAGGAGTCGACGGCCGAGCCTGTCGATCCACTCTTCGGTGGATTCACGGTCGTTGCGGATGGTGTTGATGTCGACCCGGCTGACGACAATCGACGCAAGCCGGGCAAACGCCTCCACATGGGCCAGATCGACGTTCAGGTTATATGCAGTGTTCTCGAATCCGTCCGCACGGATATCCGGAGGCAGGATCTCGTTGGCCTCCCTGACGATGTCGACACCCAGGGAACTGCGCACCGATTCGATGTACTCGGAGACGGCCAGCCTCGGCACCCAATTCCCCATGGCCCGGTCGCCCTGAGCGTAGATCGCGGGATCGATTACCGCAAGAGTCCATGCCGCGCCGTTGTCGATCCAGTCCCGGAGAAGTTGCTTCTCCCGGGACGAAATGGGTGCAAGTCCCTTCGGCATTGATTCGGCCTCGGCCATCAGCCAGACGAGGCTCGAAGCGGCGCTACCGGGATTGATGGCGTTGCCGTTGACGCCGCCCGCCAGGGCGGTCTCCCTGCGCGAGAGATCAAGTCCTCCCTGCCGGGAGGCCGAGTCATGGCACCCGAGACAGCGGCGAGCGAGCAAGGGAGCCACCTGGGTTTCGAACAACATCCCGTCGACATCCTCGTCCGACGCCTTCAGCGCGGACGGTCCGTGCCCGGCCTGGAAGTTCTGCACAACCTCGTCCTGCGACAGATCCCGCCCGTAGATCGCCGCAAGATAATAGGTGCCGACCCACGGTCGATCCGATTTCGGTGCCGTGCCGAACCACAGTGTCGACTTCTCCCAATCGCCCACCCCGCCCGGGATGTCAGCCTCGACGGACATCACGCCGTTGACGAACAGGCGTGCTCTGCCCGTGCGGTCGCGGGTGAACACGACATGGGTCACTTCGGGCCGCACGACGCCGGGCGGCGTTGCGAGTCCCGGCCCCCCTGTCGGGTCGGTCCCTGCTGTGCGGAATCGGGCCACGAACCGGTCGTCTTCCTGTCCCAGCAGAAAATTGCGTTGGTCAGTGCCGTTGGACATCGACAGGATCGTGGCCGGACCGTGCTGATCGAGTCGTGCCGGCCTGATCCATGCCTCGACCGAGATCTCGGTGCCGATCCGGACCATGTCGGAGATCTTCGCCGGCCGGGAGCGGGACCGCAACAGTCCACCCGGCAGCAACTCCAGCGCACCCGGCAGGACGCGCACCGTGTGCGGGCTCCCGATGCGCAGGCGGGAGTCCCTGTTCCGAGGGATCAGATCCGTAACGGTCCCGTCGCGTATGGACGCAAAGTCGTAGACCGCCAGCGCTCCGTTGCGAACCCGGCTGCCGGTCCGTTCCGCTGCGGTTGTGTCCGACAGCAAGGGTGTCGTCAAGGTGATCAGAACGGAGGCAACGAGAAAGGCCCCGGAGTGCTTCATGCGCATGAACTCTTGACCGCCATGGTCAGAATACCAGCGATGGCCATTCACCACGATGGTGCGTGTCGCGACCGTAGGTCCGTTCGGCCGGATGGAAGCGACGAACGGGTCCGGTATCTGGAGGCTGCGAAAGAACTGCCGAAGCGCGATTCTGCCGTCGGGAGGAGGCACGGCCTATTCTGGTGTGCAGCATGCAACGCATCCTGGTTGGGTTCGGTCTCGTCTGCTGCTCGCTGCACGGGGAAGCTCTGCGGTTTGCCGAGGACGGTGCACTCAAGATGCTCTACGACAACCGCATGTATCCCCAGGCGGTGGAGAGCGGAGGGCAAGTCCACATGGTCTGGCGGGGGGACAAGGGACTACCCTGGATCCGCAGTTATGACCTCGCCTCCCGGCAGTTTTCACCGGCAAGCATGCTCTTGGATGGTACTGGCATCAAGGTTGACACAAGGCGCTTCGAGCGCGACCAGCACTATGCCCCGATAATCTGGGCCGAGGCTGACGGTCGCATCCATGTAGCCTTCGGCTTTCACCGCACTCCCGGATACCATCTTGCGACATCAGCGATCCGGGACACTCAGCGCTGGGAACGGCTGCCGGCGATTGCCCGGTCGATCTCCTATCCGCAGGTCCACAGGATTGCAGGCGGCAGAACGCTCGTCTATTTCCGGGAGAGCGGTCATCTGGGGTTCTGGACGTACAGAATCTCGGATGACGGCGGTCGAACCTGGGACAAGCCCCCCGCGCCGGTCATTGACATGGACGGCTTGCCGCATGAGTCTGCCATGGCTTCTCACGCTGGCTCGTACCAGACGACGCATGTCGGTTCCGAGGGGAGAATGCTCCACATCGCGTTCATCTGGAAGGTCGAGGAGCCGGTCCGGAGCGGGCGGTATGGCGGTGTGCTGCACGACTACACTCGACTTCACAATCTCTACTACGTTCGCACTGACCTGGAAACCGGCAAGATATTCAACGTCCATGGCAAGGAACTACCTGGACCTGTCAACTTCGGCACGGCCCAGCGCCACTGCCTCGTCTGGGACACGCAGGGTCGAAGTGCGTCGGTCGGTCCGTCCATTGCCATCGGCGAAGAGGACGAGCCGAGTTTCCTGTTGCCGGTGTCCGGCGAGACACCCTATGCCTCGACGGTCCACTTCGTCCGGTTCACTGGCAGTCGATGGCACCGAATCCCGCTGACTGCCACTGGCCATCCCTTCAACTCGACTCATCTGGTCCGAAGGCGGGACGGTTCATTCCGCGCCTTCCTGATCGCCGGAGACGGTGAGGCCAGCGAGGAGAGCGAGATGAATCGCTATGGGTGGGGCGACCGGGTCGAGGAATGGACATCGGATGCCTCCGGACAGCACTGGACCCGCACTCGCGACCTGACCCCGGAGCCCGGATTGCGGTACCAGAGTGTCAAATGGGTGCGGGGACAGAGTGGCCATCTCCTCGACGACCTGCTGCTGTTCTACGCCTGGGAAGCGGATGGAAAGGCCCACGCCTATCTCCTCGATGAGCGTGATTGAGCCGGCTTGTCGCGGGCCCCGATCGAGAGCCGACCTGCTTGATTCGCGGCGGACAGGACCGTTCTCGCGTTGGGGTTGCGCTGTCCAGCGGCCCAGCGCAGCATCGGTGGACGGAACGGCTCAGGATTTCTTAAGCCCCGAGGCCAACTGCATCCTGAGCTTGCTGAGCGTCAGTGTCTGCAGGACGACGTTTCCCGGCCCCGTCAGGGTGGCCAGGAACAGGCCTTCTCCACCGAAGAGCGATGTGGCGATGCCTCCTGCCAGACCGATGCTGTACTCGACCGTATCGTCGAAGCAGACGAGACATCCGGTATCAACCTGAAGGGTCTCGCCGGATTTGAGATCAAACTCCACGAAGTCCCCGCCGGCATGGATGAAGGTCACACCGGGGCCGTGCAGGCGCTGCAGGATGAACCCCTCGCCGCCGAACAGCCCCGCTCCGAGCTTCCGGGTCAGGGCGATATCCAGTCTGACGCTCGCTTCCGACGCGACGAAGCCGTCACGCTGCACGAGTACCGACCGGTTTGCCTCGAGATGGACGGCTCTCAGCCGCCCTGGAAACTCGCCGGCGAAGCCGACTTCACCTGCCTCCGCCAGGCAGGAAAAGTGGGTCAGGAAGAGGGATTCTCCCGACAGCTTGCGTTTCAGCCCGCTGAGCAACTTGCCTCCGATGCCCTTGCCGTGCATCGTCGTCCGCCATTCCACCTGTGGCTGCTTGTAGATCATCTTGCCGGCCTCGGCGATGATCTCGTCTCCAGGCTGGAGGCGGATCTTGACGATCTCGAGGTTGTCGCCCTGGATTTCGTAGTCGATCACGGTCGTCCTACCCGTTTCCATTCTGGCACGGCACCCCGTGTGGATTCGTGAGAATCCGTGACGGGATACGCGTCAATGGGATTTGTCGTGCCGGACAGGGCGCACGGTGTCGGTGAGGGCGCCGGGCAGCAGCCTGAATGGGGCGGAAGAGGTGACGGCTCTGCTGGAGAGGCCATCATGCGCACTGCGAGAGGATCACGTGCCTGCGACAGGGGCTCCGGCGAAGTGTGGGGTATGCTGTGACTGCGACGGGTGCCTGCCAGCCGACCAGCCGGCAGGCACCTTGGGCAGCGGGTTGATCCGGAGCGAGCGCATGGCTGATAGTCTCGACACCCATCCCTCGAACGGACCTGTCTCCAGGCGTCGCGTCCTCGGGACAGCGGCGCCGCTCTTCCTTCCCGGTACCGTGCTGGGCCTGGCCGGTGCCGTGCCGCCAAGCGACCGCATCAACGTAGCCGGTCTGGGTATCGGTGGTCGAGGGGAACGCGACCTGGAGTCCTTCCTCGTCCACGACGATGTGCAGTTCCGTGCCATCTGCGACGCACGGAACGAGAGGCGCGAGGAGATCAAGTCCAAGGTTGACCGGCATCACGGCAACAGTGACTGCGAGATGTACGCCGACATGCATGAACTGTGGGCACGCAGGGACATCGATGCGGTACTCATCGCCACGGGTGACCGCTGGCACACTCTGCTCTCGATCATGACGGCGCAAGCCGGCAAGGATGTCTATTGCGAGAAGCCCTGTTCGATGACGATCCAGGAGAGCCGGGCTCTCGCGGACGCCTTCCATCGGCTGGGCCGTGTCTATCAGGCCGGTACCCAGCGTCGGAACGGCACGAACTTCGAGTACTGTATCGACCTGGCCAGGAACGGCACGCTGGGTGAACTCCACACGCTGCACGCCAATGCCGCTCCGGGTGGCCGTTACCCCCCGCTGACGACGCACGACTGGTTGCCGGCCGAACCGGAGCCGCCAAAGAGTGTGGTCGACTGGGACCGATGGCTCGGTCCCGCGCCGTGGCGACCGTACAACTCCCTGTATGTGAAGGGGCGCTGGCGGAACTTCTTCGACTTTCATGGTGGCGGCATACTCGAGTGGGGTTCCCACACGGTGGATCTGTGCCACGCCGCCGCCGGCCTCGACGAGACCGCTCCGGTGCGGTTCGAGCCCCATCGCCCGGAGGGAGCGACACCCTATTCGGTCGACTTCCGGTACGCGAACGGTCTGCGGCTGGTGCTGCGCGATACCGGTTGGGACGGACTTGGTGCGTGCGCAGCACGCTTCGAGGGCGACGAGGGCTGGGTGCAGACGGGTGATGCCGGGATCGTCGAGACATCCGCGGGACTGAGCCAGTTCCGCAGGACCTTCGATAACGCCCGGGAGGCCACGACGCGGCATGTGCGGGATTTCCTGGATTGCGTCCGGTCCCGGAGGGAGCCGCGAGCCAATGCCCTGGCAGCCTGTCAGACCCACATCGCGTGCCATGCCGCCTACATCGCCTACCAGTTGGGGCAGTCCCTCGAATTCGATCCATCAAGGGACCGCTTCCTCGGGACTGATGCAGCCAACCGGATGCGTTCCCGTGCCATGCGGGAGCCATGGCGGCTTGTGTAGCAGGAGGAGACAGGATGCTGCGGCGAACCTTCCTTGTGATGACCGGTCTGGTCCTGGCAGCGCGTCGGCGCCTGCGCGGGCAGTCTCGTTCCGAGCTGCTGCGCCGGTGGAACGAGCAGATCCGATCCACGCCGTTCCAGTCCTCGGAGATCATGACGGCGGACACCCCTGCTCTGGTCGGGATACTCGACAGCCCCGATGCGAGCGAGTTTGCCAGGGCCAAGGCCTGCCAGCGCCTGGCTGTGGTGGGAGACGACTCCGCCGTGCCCGCGCTGTCCCGTCTGCTTGTCGACCCGAAGCTTTCGCATTACGCTCGCACGGCCCTTGAGCCGATGGTGGGGGCCGCGGCAGGCCAGGCGCTCCGGGAAGGGCTCCGCAGCCTGTCGGGGGTCCTGCTGGTCGGCGTTATCCACTCCATCGGTGTGCGACGTGACCCCGCCGCGCTGCCCGCACTGGCCGAGTTGCGCCACGGGCCGGACCCGGATGTCGCTGCGGCAGCGACATGGGCGATCAGCAGGATCCGACGTCCGTAGAGTCCGCATTCCATTCCGGACCGGGCCAACGCGAGGCCGAACCCGCCGTCGGGTACCTTTGGGCTGGCGCGGACCGTCGAGGCTATCCCGCATCCATGCCTGTAGTGGCAGGGGCGCCTCGGCATTCGTACAAGTCATTGATCGGCAAAGGCTGACGGGTGCAATCCCCATCTCGGCTCACCCTTGATCACCGACTGCCCGCGATGTCCCGCAAGGGCGAAGGGACGCCCTCAGGGGCTCTTGGGACGGGCTGCACAACAGCGATAAGACGAAAAGTAGAGGATATTATGGCCTTCTAAGCCAGCGTGAGTCCTTGGCTCCAGGCCGTCACCGTGCTCCGGACTGCGTTCATCGGTTCGATCGCCCGTGGACTGAGCCTGATCGCCATCTTCATCGGCGGACTGATGTTCGCCTTCGGCGAGGGCGGCAGCAAACTCGACAACGGTCCGGGTAGCTATCCGACGGCGTTGCACGAGTTGGGGCACTGGACTGGGCATCCGGACCGGCTGAACCGACCGACTCTGATCCGGGACATGGAGTACGGCGAACTCTCGCAGGAGTATGCGCGCGAGGAACTGCGTGCGGAGATCAGTTCCCTGATCACGGGGAATCGGATCGGTCTGGGGCACGATCCGCCCTGCGGAGACGGACCGTCCGTTGCGGGAGTTCCCTTTGTGCCCAGCGGTGAGCAACCCGCTGCCGGACTGGCATCGCCAGCGCGACCGCAGTGTCGTACTCGAGCGGTAGGGGTTGGGGAACGAACCGGCTCAGGCGATTGCACATGGAGTTGATCGGAGTGTCACGAGACTGAGCGGCAGATGCAGGGTGCGGGTCCAGTGGCGGACTCCTGCGGCCCTGGATGGTCCGGACCGGCGTTCCTAAAGGCTGCGAAGCTCCCGCAGGAACTGCTCTTCGTTCCGAAACTCCCGATATACGGATGCGAACCGAACGTAGGCGAGCTTGTCGATCTGGCGCAGTTTGCGCATCAGCATCTCACCGATCTTGCGGGTCGAGCACTCGCGATCATGCGACTCCATGACCAGCGATTCCGCCGCAGTTACCATTTCCTGCAACTGCGCCATGGTCACGGGCCGCTTCTCGCAGGCCCGCAGAAGCCCCTGGAGCACCTTCTGCCGGGAGAACCGCTCGCGGCGCCGGTCTTTCTTGACGACCATGTAGGGAATGTCGTCAATACGCTCGTAGGTCGTGTAGCGGCGCCCGCATCCCAGGCAGTGACGCCGGCGGCGAATCGAATCGCCTGCCTTGGTCATCCGCGAGTCAATGACCTTGTCTTTCAGACATGAACAGAATGGGCAGAGCATCAAGAACCTACGGTCGCTATCCCTTGCTTGCGATTCTACCGCATCGTGATGTCGCTATACTCGGACCATGCTCGCCCGATTCCTGGTGCTGTTGATCACATGGATTGTACCTGCACTTGCAGCGATGCCAAATATATTGTGGATCAGTTCCGAAGACAATGGTCCCCACCTCGGCGTCTACGGCGACACCTACGCGGACACCCCGAATCTGGATGCGCTGGGGTCTCGCGGGATGATCTACCGCAACGCGTGGTCGACTGCTCCGGTCTGCGCTCCCGCCCGCACCACCATCATCAGCGGCATGTACCCGCCGTCGACCGGCTCGCAGCACATGCGATCTCTGACACGACTGCCGTCATCGATGAGGATGTTCCCGCAGTACCTGCGGGAGGCTGGCTACTACGTTTCGAACAATTCCAAGGAAGACTACAATCTCGAGAAGTCGGGAGTCGTCTGGGACGAGTCCAGCCGCAAGGCTCACTGGCGCAAGCGTGCGGCCGGCCAGCCGTTCTTTTCCGTCTTCAATTTCACCGTCACGCATGAATCCCAGATCCGGAGGCGGCCTCATGCTGCCGTCCATGATCCTGCGGAGGTCCGGGTGCCGGCGTTCCACCCCGATACGCCGGAGAGTCGCCGAGACTGGGCGCAGTACCACGACAAGATCTCGGAGATGGACGCCATGGCCGGCGATGTGCTGGAGCAACTCGAGCAGGACGGTCTGGCCGAGGATACGATCGTCTTCTACTGGGCGGACCACGGGCCGGGCATGCCGCGCGGGAAGCGCTGGACCTACAACTCGGGCTTGGGTGTGCCGATGATCCTGTACGTTCCGGAGAAGTATCGTCATCTTGGCCCGGACGATTATGTTGCGGGCGGTGAGAGCGACCGCCTTGTGGGATTCGTCGATCTGGCCCCGACCGTGCTCAGCCTTGCCGGCATCGAGCCTCCGGCGCACCTTCAGGGGCACGCCTTTGCCGGCGAGTACGAGGCGGCACCGCAGGCGTATCTGTATGCGTTCCGCGGAAGGATGGACGAGCGGTACGACATGGTGCGCAGCGTTCGGGACAAGAGGTTCATCTATATCCGGAACTTCATGCCGCACCGGATCTACGGGCAGTACATCCAGTACATGTTCCAGACGCCCACAACCGCCGTCTGGCACCGGCTCTACATGGAGGGCAGGTTGAGCCCGCCACGCACGCACTTCTGGGAGACCAAGCCGGCGGAAGAGTTGTATGATCTCGCGGAGGATCCCGACGAGACGAGAAATCTGGCGGGCAGCGCCGCGCACGCCGCGATTCTGGAGCGCATGCGGAACGCTCGTCGGGAGTGGTCCCTCTCGATCCGAGATCTGGGATTTCTGCCGGAGAGCACGATCCATTCGCGGTCCGGCGGGGATGCCCCGCATTCGATGGGGGCCAGCCCGACCCGCTACCCCATCGGCAGGATCATGCGCATGGCGGAGACGGCGACCTCCATCCGTGACGATGTCGAGGACGAGATTCGGTCCGGTTTCGACGACCGGGACAGCGCCGTGCGGTACTGGGCCGCCGTTGGTGCCCTGGTCCGGGAACAAGACGGAGTCAGAGCCTTCACGGAGGAACTATCGAGCGCCCTCTCTGACGAGGACCCGGCGGTGCGGGTTGTCGCCGGAGAGGCCCTTGGACGATACGGCAGCGATTCCGATGCGGAGCGTGCGCTGGCGGTGCTCGTGTCATTGGGCAATGCCGAGGAGCACGGAGTCTACGTGGCCATGGCGGCGTTGAACGCCCTGGACTACATGGACGACCGTGCCGCACCGGCACGGGATCTCATTCTCGCCCTGCCGAAGGAGACATCCACGGCCTCTTCGCGATTCAGGTCCTACCTGCCCAACCTGATCAAGAAGATCCAGGCGGACCTGGATGGACCCGGCCGAGCGTTGCGCGCCAAGTGACAGGATGGGCGCCGAGGTGAATCGACGGAAATTTCTCACTGGTTCTCTGGTGGTGTCCGTGGCGGAAGCAGCAGCGCGGGACGGTCTTGATGCGGCCGTGGCACTGATCGGTCGGCACGTCGACGGTGGAACCGTGCTCGGCGCGGCCCTGGATGTCCGGGCCGGGAGTAAGGTCGTCAGCCGTTCGTTCGGTAGTGCCGCATCGACCGATGCGGTGTTCCTGCTGGCTTCCATCACGAAGCCTATGACGGCGGCCGGGGTGATGGTGCTCCACGACCGGCAGGAACTCCGTCTTGCGGACCCGGTCCGGCGGTTCATTCCGGAGTTCCGGCAGGGGCCTCGTTCGAGGATCACGATCAAGCACCTGCTGACGCACACCTCGGGCCTGCCCGACCAGCTCCCCGAGAACGTTGCACTGCGCCAGCGTAACGCCCCTCTCAGCGAGTTCGTCGAGCGGACGATCCGGACGGATCTGCTGTTCGAGCCGGGCACGCGCTACAAGTACCAGAGCATGGGCATCCTGCTCCTCGCCGAGGTCTGCGTCCGGATCACCGGAGAACCGTTTCCGGCATTTCTGGAGAGGGAACTCTTCCGCCCTCTCGGCATGCACAGGACGGCGCTTGGCCTGGGCCGGTTTGCGCTGGAGGACACGCAGCGGAGCCAGGTGGAACAGGGGCCTTCGCATGGCGGGCAGGGCCGCGCTGAAGCGTCCCATTGGGACTGGAACAGTCTCTACTGGCGGGACCTTGCCGCTCCCTGGGGCGGGGCGCACGCAACCGCCGCGGATGTCTCGCGGTTTCTCCAGGAGTTCCTGGTCCCCGAAGAGGCTCGCGTGCTGCGGCCCGAGACGGCGCGGCTCATGGTGCGGAATCACACGGCCCGGACCGGCACGCCCAGAGGGCTGGGGTTTGCCCTGGGTACTGCGGCCGGAGCCGGCTGCTCCGAACGCACGTTCTGGCACGGTGGCGCGACCGGCACGCTTGCGTGGGCGGACCCGGCGACCGGGACACGGTTCGTGCTGCTGACCACACTGCCTGCCAGGACCGCAAACAAGTTGTTAATCCGTCCGGTTTCGGATCTGGTGTCGTCGGGGGCGGTCTGAGGTCGGCTACTGGATGGACACCAAGGCGGCGACCCGACACGGAGGGCCGGAGCCGTTGGTGATCTTCGTGAGGCGGGCCAGAAGGTAGCCACTGCGAACGGGCACCTCCATCACAGATCGGTCATGTTCTCTATTGAGCAGGCGACGGGGGTTCTGGCGTTACACACGGTTCCACTCTTGCTGGCATGGTATCTCGGGAGGACGCTGCGACGGCCTGCCGCAGGGCAGCGGCCGCCGGCAACTGCGGTTCGCGCAGTGTTAGCACCAGCAGGATCATGACTGCAGCGAATACAGCGATCACAATGCCCATCATCCAGCGGAGCAAGGTGGTGTGTGTCGCCAGTACCATGCCCTGAGCATCGAGTGCGGATCGCAACACAGCCCCACGGGTATCGAGTGCGGATCGCAACTTGGCCCCCCGCGCATCGATTGCGGATGTCAAGGCTTCTCCCTGGGCATCGATCCGGGATCCCAAGCCTTCGATCCGCGACCCCTGAGCCTCGATCTTGGCATTCAGGAAGGTGACCGAATTGACTGTTGCCATGTCGCGAACCCTCTGCGTAGCAGTATACGCCAAGCTCTCGTCAGCACTTCCTGCTCGCAGAGCCGTGTAGAGTGGCTGGTCGTCTGTCGATACGACCAGTCCATCCGCTCCATAGATCTTAGCGCTTGACCTGGGCCGGCTGCACCGAACGCACGTTCTGGCGCGGTGGCGCCACGGGGACGCTTGCGTAAGCGGACCCGGTGACCGGGGCACGATTCGTGCTGCTGACGATACTGCCTGCCAGTACCGCGAACAAGTTGTTGATCCGACGGTCTCGGACCCGGTGTCGTCGAGGGCGGCCTGAGACTGGCTACTGGATGGGCCGCAAGGCGGAGACCCGAGACGGAGGGCCCGAGCCCGAGCCGTTCGTGATGTTCGTAGGGCGGGTCAGAAGGGAGGTGTCGCGAACGGGCACCTCCCTCAGAACGGTCGTGTTCTCTATGGTGCAGGCGACTGGGATTCTCGCGTTGCACTCGGGTCCACTCCGGCTGGCATGGTATTGCCGGAGGACGCTTCGACCGTCTGCCGCAGGGCTGCGGCCGCGTCCGCCGGAAGTTGCGGCTCGCGCAGGGCTTGCCCCAGCAGGACAATGAATGCTGCGAATACAGCAACGATAATGCCCATCATCCAGCGGAGCGAGGTCGTGGCTGCCGTCAGCACCATACGCTGGGCCTCGATCTGGGCCCGCAACTCGGCACCTTGGGCCTCGATCCGGAATCCCTGTGCATCGATCCGGGCCTGCAACTTGTCGCCTTGGGCCTCAATCCGGGATCCCTGAGCCTGAATCCGGGATCCCTGGGCCTCGATCTGGGATCGCAACTCAGCACCCTGAGCCTCGATCTTGGCACTCAGGAAGGTGACCGCATTGACCGAGGCCATATCACGAACCCTCTGTGTAGCAGTATACGCCAAGCTCTCGTCAGCACCTCCTTCTCGCAGAGCCTTGTAGAGTGGCTGGTCGTCTGTCGATACAACCAGTCCATCCCCTCCAGAGACTTTAGCGAATTGTTCTTGATTGGTAGTCTGTTGTTGACTCATCTTGTTCCTATTATAATCTATTTCATCGCATTGGTCCAGTCAACGGCCGACAGACATTCTTGCTTGGCGGTTCGGAACTGGCCACGACATCCTGTTGGCTGGCATCATCCTGCACTGGACCGATTCCAGGAATTCACTGAGGACCAGGAGTCGCAAGTGTGAATATGCGAACAACGCCGTTCGAAGTCCACCCCACCGTACAGCGGAGTCGCAAGGCGCGGATGGACTCACGCTCGGTCGCGGAGGTGGCGGGTGGCCCGGAGGTACGAGCGGCCCGACTGTGCTACGGTACTCGCATCGGGAGACGAAGGCGCAGAAACCGACGGTTGTGCCGCGTGCACATCGGCGGACTTGCGGGAGGAAACAACGATACGAGCGCCGGGTGAGCGTGTATCTTGTGAATGTATGACCGGTGTCGAAGAAGATGCTTGCGCAGGAAGCGGAACGAGTGGAGAGGCGCGTGGGAGAAGTCGCACGGGAGCCGATTGATCCGGGACAGGTACGAAGGATGGCTCGGATTCTGACTCGCGTACGGAAGCATCGTTTCGGTCCCGGTCCGCCGGGCGTCTGGTGACGGGTCCGAGCAACCACTCTGCAAGAGTGGGAGGCGAAGCCGAGCACGGTGCCGGATGTCACGCCCCTGAGTGACGTCTTTGACGATATCGACCCGGACTGAGTGGTGTGCGAAGGCACTCGTCGACAGCCCAGCGGGGAGACCTGCCGAACGAAAGGACTGTCCGGTGATGCTTGTCAGATCAATGGATTTGCTTCGGCAACGGCCATCGGCCACTCTCGTGCGGCGGTTGGGACTCGAAGGCATCGTACAGTGGTCTCTGCCTGTAGCCGACGACGCCGACACCCCTGTCGGACCCAAACATAGCGATTGACGGAACACTAACCAGATATGCCCTTGTCATTGAATCCTGTGCCGCTCCGCGAGCGGCTGATCTTCGCCATGGACGTTCCGGACGTGGAATCCGCACGTGTGCTGGCGGACAGTCTCGGGCCGAGCGTTGCGTTCTACAAGCTCGGGCTGGAACTCTTCATGGACGGTGGCTACTTCTCCCTGGTCGAACATCTGGCTGCGTCCGGCAAGAAGGTCTTCGTGGACCTCAAGTTCTTCGACGTTCCCGCGACGGTTGGACGAGCCGTCAGGCGACTCAGGAACAGGGGTGTCACTTGTTGCACGGTCCACGGGAATGACGCGATGCTCGAGGCGGCTTGCGCCCAAAGTGGTGATGTGAAAATCCTCGCCGTGACTGCTCTGACCAGTCTGGACAGGCGGGACCTTGAGGATCTCGGTTTCCGGTGCAGCCCTCGGGAGCTTGTTCTTTCCCGAGCACGACGTGCATTCGAAATCGGCTGTGATGGCGTGGTCTCGTCGGGCCTCGAGGCGTCCGCACTGCGCGAGCATGTCGACCGCCGGCTCGTTGTCGTCACCCCCGGCATCCGGCCTGTCGAGAACCGGCCTGCCGATGACCAGAAGAGGACGGTCGACGTTCGGCAGGCGTTCCTGAACGGTGCGGATCACATCGTGGTCGGCCGTCCCATTCGGGATGCGCCAGACGCAAGGGCGGCAGCCGAGGCGATCCAGGGCACGATTGCCGACGTGTTCGCAGGAGGGTGCTCCTGACGCCCCGCGGCACCGGTCGAATCCGACAGTGCAGCGTGGAAGGAGAGCCCGCGCCCGCAATCGAATGCTTGATGAGGTGCTCCCGCACCGCTCCGGCGCTCATGCCATCCGGCATGCGGATGATCAGCGGCCCGCGCATCGAATCTCGGCGATGTTGTGCTTGGTCCAGATGTAATGGGAGCCGGCCATTTCGCAGTGGTCCGAGGTGTAGATCATTACGGTGTTGCGGTCCAGCTCGAACTTGCGCAGAGTGTCTGAAGTGTTGCCCGTTGCTGGGACAGGCAGTCGGCAATTTTAGGATGGACTCTGCAACTCCTCATCCGTCAGTTGTTACCAACTGCGTGCCTTCGGCCGGACCACGTGTTCTTGGAGACCCGTTTGCAGTGCCTTGGGTGGCCGCTCGGGTGGGTCGGTTTCGGCTTCCCGATACAGACCCCGGTACTTGCGGCAGGCTCGGTCAGCCTCGCCAGATGTGTTAGACGTCGACTTGGCGCAGGTATATGGACCTGATCAACATGCAACACGTCAGATTACATGAACTCGAGAACGAGAGCGTCGCATCGGAATTCGATCCGTCCGCCACAGAGCCAGTGATTCCTGTGGAGGAATCTGAGGCACTGATGTCAATTGATGGGGTGGAGGGTTTCGGATTGAGCGATGATCACCAACTGCTTGTTTACTTGAGGGACCGAGACATACGGTCGAAACTGCCCGAGAAAATAGGAGGGCTTGAAATCAGCGTCCGAGTGGTCGGTGAAGTGCGTTCGCTGCGGACTGCCGATTCAGTGCATCACCCATAGCCCGGATATCTCACCACAGGGGGTGAGATATCCGGGCCAACTCCGACGGCCTCCTAGTCGATTCCGAGATCACGGGCCAGCCCGACGCGCTTGAGTTTTCCCGTTGGTCCCTTGGGAATCGCATCCACGAAGACCACCACCCGCGGCACCTTGAACGGTGCGAGCCGTTCCGCTGCAAACTCACGCACCTGCCGCAGCGTGAGGCTGGTATCGTGTTCCAGCACGATGGCCGCACCGACTTCCTCGCCGAGTTTCGCGTGGGGGGCGGCGAACGCTACCGCTTGGGCGATCGCCGGATGCTCGAGCAGCGCCTCGTCGATCTCCCGCGGAGAGATCTTCTCGCCACCCCGGTTGATCAGTTCCTTGAGCCGCCCGATGATTGCGTAGTAGCCGTCCGTGTCGCGGTACCCTTCGTCTCCCGTCCGGAACCATCCGTCACGGAACGCGTCCGCGTTCGCTTCCGGGTTGTCCAGGTACCCGGCCATGACGTTGGCCCCGCGAATGACGATTTCCCCGGTGGCGCCGGCAGGCTGCAGCCTGCCGGCTTTGTCCATGACGGCCATCTCCGGGCCAGCCTGGGGGCCGACCGTACCCGGTTTGCGCGTGAGTGGTGGAAGTGGGTTGCTGGCCATCTGATGGGACGCTTCCGTCATCCCGTACGACTCGATGACCGGACAGTCGAACCGGCTCTCCAGTGAGCGGAGCACAGAGGGTGGCAATGCTGCCGACGAGGAACGGATCAGGCGAAGGGATGTCCCGACGGACCCGGAACTGCGTTGGGACCGCTGCAGGATCGCCTGGTGCATGGTCGGGACTGCGCTGTACCATGTCGCGTCCAGTTCCCCCAGCCACCGCAGAAAACGCATCGGCTGGAAGCCGGGCATGGCCGCGACCGTTCCGCCGGCGTGTAACGACGCGAGCAGGGCACCAAGGAGGCCGTGGATGTGGAACAGGGGCATGATATTGACGCAGGTATCTTCAGGGCCGAGCCACAGTGTCCGCGAGATATTGCCGGCCGATGTCACCAGGTTCTGCTGCGAGAGCGGGACGAGCTTCGGACGCGCGGTCGTCCCCGAGGTGTGCAGCAGCAGGGCCGTGTCGTTCCGTCCTGCCGGGCCCGGGCCGGCAGGACGCGCCGTCGTCCGGGGTAATTCAAGCCGGAAGGTGCCGGACGCTCCGGTTCTCTCGAGTGTGATCACTCGGATGCCAAGCCGGGCAGCAGCGGTGGCGGCAACGGTTCCCGATGACTGTTCGACGATCAGGGCCTTGGCCCGGAGGCTCTCGAGTGCGTCGAGGAACTCTCCCTCTCGCAGTACGGGATTCAGGGGCGCGGCGGCTGCTCCGTGCGCCACGGCGACGAATGCGGCTGCCATGTGGGGGCCGTTGTCCAGGACCAGGGCTACCGGATCGCCTCGGCCGATCCCGCAGCCGTTCAGTACCTCGGTGGTACGTGCAGCCAGATCCCGCAGTTGCCCGTAGCTGAGGACCGAGCCGGACTCGTTCAAGAGTGCGGCGGACCGGGCGGGGTGCGGTGCCAGCAGATCCGCGATCGTCGCGGGGTTCGTCGGGTTCGGGTCGTCCATCCGTAGGCGGGCGAGCCACCGGCTGCCCTCAGATCAAGTAAGTATAGTCGTCCAGCACGCGGGACGAGGTGGCGAGCACCTCGTGCTCCTCTTCGTCGCCGATCCATCCCGATGCCTTGCGCTCCGCCAGGCGCACCGAGATCGCGTCCAGCAGCGTCTCCGGTTCGTAGCCGAGGTCGCCCAGCACGTCGCGCACACGGTCGCCACGAATCGGTTCGTCGACGTCGACCTGTCCGTCCGGTCCGACCCTCACGTTCAGTTCCGTGACAACTCCGAACAGGTTGTGCAGGTCGCCAAGCGTTTCCTGGTATGCCCCCAGCAGGAGAAAACCCAGATAGTACGGCTCGCCCGGGTGCAGTGCGTGCAATTCCAGCGACTCCTTGCGGTCCTTGACATGGACGAACCGGTCGACGGTTCCGTCCGAGTCGCAAGTGATGTCGCAGAGCACGCCCCGCTCGGTCGGCATCTCGTCCAGTCTGTGGATCGGGATGATCGGGAAGAGCTGGTCGAACGCCCAGAAGTCGGGCATGGACTGGAACATCGAAAAGTTGCAGACGTACTTCGATGCGAGCAGACGGTCCAGTTCCTGGAATTCCTTGGGTCGATCCTTCATGCTGCGCGATAGCTGGACGACGTGGCGGCAGATATCCCAGAACAGCCATTCGGCCCTGGCCTTGTCCTCCAGGCCCAGGTAGCCGAGTTCGAACAGGGAGTTGACGTCTGCACGTTGCTGCACGGCGTCGTGATAGCGTTCCCTGAAGTTCTTGGCGTTGATCCCGTTTGCCAGGTCGATGAGTTCAACCACGGGTTCGGCCTCGGACCGGATCGATTCGAAGCCCCCCTCGGCGATGATGCCCGGGGTCACGACCTTGCGCACATCGACGACGAGCATCGCATGGTAGGCGACCATCGCCCGTCCGTGCTCTGTCACGATAGCCGGAGGCGGCACTTCCTCCGATTCGCAGACCTCACCAATCGCATAGACAATGTCGTTGGCGAACTCCTGGACGGAGTAGTTCATCGAGAATTCGCTGGCGGTGCGCGACCCGTCGTAGTCGACACCGAGGCCGCCGCCGACGTTCAGGTACCCGATCTCGAAGCCCATCAATCGGGTCTTGGCGTAAACCCGTGCCGCTTCCTTGAACGCATACTTGGCGCGCCGGATGTCGTTGATCTGGGAGCCCATGTGGAAATGGAGCATCTTGATCTGGTCGTGGGCCCCTGCATCTTCGATGAGCCGCAGGGCCTGTACCAGGGCGAGGGCACTCATGCCGAACTTGGAGAACTCTCCGCCGGAACTCTCCCACTTGCCACTGCCTCGCGCACTGAGCTTGACCCGGAGGCCGAGAGGGGGTTGCAGGTCGAGTGTCCGTGCCAGTTTCAGGGTCGTGCGCAGGTCCTCGAGGTCCTCGACGATGATGACCGCATGGCGTCCCAGCTTGCCGGCGAGCATGGCGAGGCGCAGATACAGGTCGTCCTTCAGGCCGTTGCAAGCGATGAGAGCTCCCTCGGAAAGAGGCATCGACAGTGCCGCGACCAACTCGGCCTTGCTGCCCACCTCGAGGCCGTAGTCATGCGGCCGACCGGATGCAACCAGTCGCCGGAGCACTTCCGGTTTCTGATTGACCTTGACCGGGTAGGCTCCGACATGCCGGCCCCGGTAGTGGAACTCCTCGATCGCGTTGGCGAAGGCCTCGTGCAGCGAACGGAGACGCTCGTCCAGGATCTGCGGGAACCGCAGCAGGAACGGCAGGGCCTGCTGTCTCGACACCTGTTTCCGGACGACCTCGTGCACATCAATCGTGCCGCCCGCAGTTCGATGCGGTGCGACCGTCAGGTGCCCTGCCTCGTTGACGCCGAAGTAACCGAAGCCCCAGTTGTCGATGCCATAGAGTTCCGCCACCCGGCTTACGGTTGTCCGCCCAGTCGACGGGTCACGGACCCTCTTCGGGGATGATGGGTCGATCGGGTCTCGCACTGCTACTGCTCAGGGAACTGCCGGGACCGCTGGCCGCTACTTCCTGAAGAGATCGTGGAAGGCGGCCCGTGCATCGGTGGTCCGGTTCCTGCCACCGCGGGCTGTGAGGTCGACCGAGGTGCGGGGTTCGAAGTAGCCGCAGAAGTTCGAGCGTTCCTTGTCCCGCACCGGCTCGGCCTGGGATTCGGAACACTCGTTGCTGCGGCCCGGGTCGAAGTAGCGGCAATGGACACAGGAGTGCAGGTCGGCTCCGCAGTTGGCACAGGTGTCGAGTCGCTGGACCTTCTCGCGCGGCATCAGGCGCAGCTTGTGGCCGCACCGAAAGCAGGATAGCGCCAGATCAGGCATAATGGCTTGCTGGCCAAGAATAGCATGCAACCGCGATTGCTGGCAGTGTTCGTAGTGGCTGCGCTGGCGGTGGGAGTCCAGTGCGGCGGCAAGGCGCCGCCAGTCTCCTACTACGTGCTGGAGGGACCGAGTCGGGTACCGGCCCCGGACCCGCTGGACCGCGTGGCGGTTCTCATGCCGCTGCGCGCGGGGCAGTTGGTCGGGCAGCGGCGCATCGTCTATCGCGAGTCTCCGGAACAGGTCGGATTCTACGAGTACCACCAGTGGGCCGAGGATCCGGAAGAGAGCGTCGGGAGGCTGCTGCGAGGCGAACTGCTGGCTCGGGGCACGTTCGCCTCGGTGATCCCGTTCGATGGAAGAACCCGGGGCGACTTCATTGTCCGGGGTGAGTTGCGGCGGCTGGAAGAGGTGGACTACGACGGCCCCGTGCGCGTAGCCGTGGAGATCGCGCTGGAGCTCGTCGATGCCGAGTCCGGCCGTGTTGTCTGGTCCGGCAGTTCGTCAGCGGATGAGGCTGTGCCGTCCAGTGACGTTCGCTCGGTTGTGGAGCGTATGGGAGTGGCCGTGCAGCGCACGGTGAAGGAACTTGCCGGCGGGATCGAGCACTACCTGCGGTCGTCGGGATAGTGCTGCTACGAGGTGTCCACCCGGTCTCGATGTCACAGGTGTACTCACGCCCGTTCAGCGTGCCCGTGTGATCAGTCCAGGTGGATGTCCCGGGCGGCGTTCCACGGCAGGACGAATCGTGTCAGGGCGGCCACTCGGCATTCCGCGGTGGAGTCGCCTACTTCGCGGTTCGGCCGGAGTGCCGTCCGATGCAGGGAACTTCTCGAAGCGCTGGCCCTCACCCTCTTCTGTTGTCTTGGAAGGGTAGCGGAGAGACTGGCCCGGCAAGCGCCGGGCAGCTGACCTAATTGTCAATATCATGTATTCGAATGCCGCACCACGCACAATATATAGCGTTTCGGATCGGAAACCCTACGACGAATCCTGGACGAGATTGCTCCGATGTTCGTAAATTCTAAGTAAACTCGTCCCGGGACACCCTTTCTGCCGAGTCGAATGATCTAGAATGAAATCGTACAACACCAAGCATGATCCTCCTATGGAACCAGCTTGGTGCAATCTTGCATTCGTCAAAAAGAAAGGAACAAGGATGCCCATCAATACCCCCCCCCCCCCCCCCTCCCATATTAAGGTTCTGAAATCAACAGCACTTGGATTGATTCTCTTAGCCGCTACCGCCCCGGTCGGATTATTTGCTGAAGAACCTTATATCCATGCTTATGGCGGAATGGCGAGCTTCAGTCTCCATGAAGACGAGTCTTACCTTTCTGTCCCATTTGGTGGCGGCTTAGAGCTGAGTCGCTTATATCTGGGCTTAGAAGGCTCAACCACAGTAGGATCAAAGCTCGCCGATAATGTACTCCCCGTCGACGCTGACGACAACGACAGCGTGAGCGCCCGGTCGCTGGGCTTCTTAGGTGGGCCAACTGTAGTCAAGACCGAGAAGTTCTCACTTATTCCCGTAGGCATAATAGCCAGATACACCGGAAAGACATGCTATCAAGGACGCTGCGAAGTCGAGCCCCTTGACTTCACTAGCGATGACCATACGCAGAGTTTCGCCTACGGTGGTGGCGTAATCACTCGGACCAACGTCACTAGTTCCAAGAACACAGCCCTTCACTTGGGAGTTCGCTATCTTCGTCACGCTGGTGTAGGGGTGACACTTGGTGTAACGTTCGGCGGTTTGCTGTAGCCGAACGAGCTCGCAAATCCCTGCCCCCCATCCCGTATTTTTCCACTCAACGTCAGCCTCTGGCGTGAACAGAGCACCTCATGTGGGATGGGGATGAGGTAGTGCCCTCGACAGAGTGATATAAGATGCCACGACGATTACTCCGCACCGCTCTCCCTGGGAGATATGCATATGGTGTAACAGCGCTTGTTCTGTCGATCCTAATCCACGAACTGCTATTCGAAGGTAGCGGCCGCGGCTACGACACCCGTGTCTATTATTGGGCAACTAACTCGATCCTATGGAACGAAGTGAACGGTATGGACCGTCTTCCTGTTAAGCAGAATGCCCAGCCGGGTAGTGCTTGGAATGGAAACGCACTTTACGGTGACGCATCTGGATTAGATTGGCCCATGTGGTACAGATATCCACCGATATTTCTCTTCTTTTTTGTTCCGTTTGCTGCGATGCGATTCAATCATGCACTGCTCCTGATAACAATTCTGAAGGGCCTGTCCATCCAGGGTCTGTGTCAAGCGTTAGCCTCAAAATTGCGTGAGCGTGGAGACACTCTGAACTGGATACCTTTTGCAGCAATCAGTTTGATATTACTCTATATTGAATTACGCACTGGAAACATCCAGATGCTTATCTTTGCACTGGTAGCAGCGGCATTACTGTCCGTTCATCGACGACCTATATATAGCGGCATCTTATTAGGTACAGCAACCGCATTAAAAGTATGGCCACTAGCATTTTTGCCATACTTGGCAGCGCTACGGATGTGGAGAATCGCCACCTTGGGTCTCGTCATCGCGGCGATTCTGACCGTAGCCCCCGTAGCATATTTCGGCTGGCACGACTATAGTTCAATCATGTCTGCTTGGTGGGATCAGGAATATTCAATCGCAAAGGCAGGAGGAGCAATCGCCGGTCCATCCCAGTCCTTGAAGGGCGTACTCGAAAGGCATCTGTCCGATGTCGATACTGAACGCTTTCCAGACTCAAACTATCCCAGTGTAAACTCGATTGATCTATCGACTGAAGAAGTAAACCGGATTTGGCTCATGCTCACTTGCATCAATGGTCTAGGAATGCTGTTCCTGACTCAGCGAACGCGACGAGAACGCCTTTTAGAATTGCACGGTGTGGCATTCTGTGCCGTCACCGCGTTCCAACCGTACACTACCAAATCTCAATTGGTACAACTACTTTGGCCAGCACTCATCGCCTTCTCTGATAGTGCCGAAGATTCGCCTACCGCTCGCCGAATACGCTGGATAGCTGTCCTGATACCGGCGTTTATCCTAGTAAATCCTGGTCGTGAAGCAATTCGCGCTGGCGAAGCCTTAGGGATGTACTTGCTACCCACTCTTTCTCTTGGCATATCATTGACCATCTCGATTCTGAACCATGGTGATGAATATCAGAAGTGTGAAACGCCGTCGGCCAAAGTGGGCAAACGACGATCATCACAACGGGGGTAACGATGCACTTCCACGTCAAGCACATGTCGAAAAGAAGAAACCTCTCGATTTCACCTAAGTACTGCCGTACCACGCTCGAAGCTTATCTGATGCTGTATCTCCACAAGAGATCCGCTCTTCTCTGCTCTTTCGTGGTCGCCATGTTGGCAAACCCGATTTCACTCCGGTCGAATGAGTTGAGTATTTCCGCAGGCTATGTTGGACTGATTACCGAGGCCCCCGTAGTTGGCCCCGACCTGTTCGAGCGTTCCCCGGTTGATTCGACACTCTCCAACTCAGGCGCCTATTATGATATTCCCAATCCAACGCTTGACGAACTCGATCATATCGTCGATCGCTTTGTCCCGAGGCAGTTGGTCACGATCTCCGGCCCAACTCTTCGTATTGTGGTCCGCAACGCCCGTGATTTCCAAAGTTATGTTGGATACGAACGGTCCCATGCTTACCAGCAGGGGGGGCAAATACGGTTTCAGACAGAGTGGAATGAGTCATTAAGAAATGAGTGGGCGACGGCGATCACGTCGGCTTTAGAATCGACCGACAATGGAATCCTGTCGTCAGAGGATTACTGGCGACAGGCGTTGGATGATTGGGCATCCAGGGAACCGACGATCGGGAGGACCTTGAAAATCGGAATGAAGTCGTATGACACATTCCACAATCTGGTGATCCATGCGAGACGTAAAGGGACGTCGTTCCGACCATTCGTAACAGGTGGTGTTGGACTTGTATTGCACTGGATGGGACTGAACAAAGACGTCCTTCAGGGGTTAGGAATAAAAATAGACGATGACCCCTCTTTCATCTATTCACTTATACCGGCGAACGTGAGTTTGGCGTACAATTATGGTGGCGGTGTCAAGTACAATCGATCGAAATTCGGCATTCGTTTTGATGTGCGGAACCGTGTCATATTCAGGCAGTTCTGGACGACTGCTGACCTACTCCGGCTTGGGAAAATGAACAATCTCGAGTTCTCCGTGGGGTTCACATTCTTGAGAGACCAGGGAGGTGTGCAGTAACGCACATTCGTGGAATGGGGCCGTGTCGGTTGAGGTGACGTGATGATACAGAATGACGATTCTAGACTCGCTGATACGGGATGTCTGAGTTGCTTCAAGCCGATTGGCAGCAAAGACAGTGTGGAGGCGTTTACGGATGACGAAACGGCACAGATATCGCTATCTGTACGAGCCATTGATGTAGAAGTGATAACCAGAAAGGAAATCGACTGATGAGACAGGTGTCGAAAAAGAGTTTTCACTACGAGCTCACGAGTACACGGACGATTCGGCATAAGTCTATCGGGCGGAACTGGCACGGTCTCGCGGCTGTACGAGGGACAAGATCTGCCCTTTTCTGTTTGATGATGATTGGCGTGTCGATAACACCAAGTCCTCTCCGGTCCGGTGAGTTGGGTTTATCGGCAGGCCACGTTGCACTGAGGATCAAGCCAATGGCGATCACGGAGACCCTGCGGGACTCTCTGAATCTGCCGGGATGGGACGCACTCGTTGACGAAGCGAATCTGAGAGACATCGTCAACGAAATTCCGAGCACTTCGATCACGTTTTCGAATGCAGTGCGCATCGGAGTGCGGAAGGCCCATGACTTTCAGCGTTATGTGGGTGGCGAACTGTCCTATGGCTACCAGCTAGGTCGAATCCAGATCCGGAATTCGTGGAGTCAGAACCTGCGAGACTCATGGGTCGACGCAATTGTGTCTGATCAGCGATCATCGGTGAATGATGCGGAAGAACTGCGGTCAGCCGATGATTGGCGTCGTACCCTGGATAACTGGGTGTCGGAGATGGATCCATTGGCGGGGCGAAGTCTGGATCTGGATTTGGAGTCGCATGACGTGTACTACAATGTGGTGGTCCATGCAAGGCCTAGTGGAAAGGCCATCCGACCGTTCGCAACATTCGGGACTGGTATTTCGGCATATTGGATAAGGAATCTGCACAAGGACGCCATTGAAGCAGGGTTAGAAGTGGATAGTCCAAGTGTTAGATCTGACGACCAGTTCTTGGAAACTCTCTTGCCCGTGAACGTGAGTTTGGGATACAACTATGGTGGCGGGGTGAAATATCACTGGTCGAAGAAGTTCGGCATTCGTTTCGACGTGAGGAACCGTGTCACGTTCAAGGAGGTGTTTCTGCCGCCCGAGTATCGGAACATTGATATTGGGACCATGAACAATCTTGAGTTTTCCGTGACGTTCACATTCGTGAGGAATCAGGGAGGTTAGGAGTGCAGGTGAGAAAACAGTTCGACGACAGGGTATTTCGGCTCGGTGGACCGCCGTTGCGATCTCGTTCGGCAGCAGTGGTGCTCGTGGTCTTGATTTTGGCAACTGCGGCCGCTTGGGGGCAGTCCGGCCGCGGGCAACTGTTTGACCCGACTTGGATGGCACAGGCTAGTCCGGATGCCATCCGGGGTCTCCTGCACGCCGGTGCGGATCTGACGGGAAGAGGTGCCGACGGCGAGACTGCGCTCCATCATGCATTAGAAAATGCGACCGTAGAGGTCCTTGAGACATTGCTGGAATATGGGGCAGATCCCAATGTGCCCAACTTCGCCGGGCGGACGGCTCTGGACGTGGCGGCGGGACGCACAGACCGCAGGGAGCATGCCTTGGCGCTCGTACGCTTTGGGGCGAACTACGATCGACTGGTCGCGAGTGTGCGCAGTGGGCTGGGGCTGCGGTCCACGTTCGAGGCGCTTGGGGAAATTCCGGTCGAGCGACTGCTCGCAAGCGACTGGACGGAGAGCGTGTCGGTGGATCGTTTGCAGGCCTTGCCGGCCTTCCGTCCGGATCGGGATGAGGAATCAGGTCTGCACACCGCCGATCTGCAGGTGTTGTTCCGGCGGATTCTCGCCACGAATCGGGACCCGGACGTCACTTCCTTCCTGCTCGAGCAGGGTGCTCAGTTGGAATTCCCAGACGGCGTCCATGCGTTGCATGTCGCTGCGGAGAATGCGAATCCGGAGATCGCAAAGTCGTTGCTGGATCGGGAAGAAGCAGAGGTCTCGATCTCTCAACTGGATGGAAGTCAGCGGATGGCGCTGCACTACGCCGCAACCAACGAGAATCCGGACGTAGCGGCGTTATTGGTGGCAGCGGGAGCGGACGTCAATGCCGAGGACGAGGAAGGACTACGCGCGCTGCACTACGCGGCAGCCAACGAGAATCCGGACGTAGCGGATCTGCTCCTGGATGCAGGTGCTACGCTCGACGCACAAGATGGAGGCGGTCGCACCGCCCTGCATATAGCGGCCGAGAACCCGAATCCATCCGTGGCGCAATTGCTGCTGGAAGCCGGAGCGGACGCGGACATGGATGACCGGTCCGGGCGAACGCCACTGGATCGATCGATCGACCAGGGCAACTCGCGGGTCCTGAAGATGCTTCGGGGGGCTACCGACATGTCCGAGGCTCCGATATCGGAGGCGGAACAAGTCATCGCAATCGGAGAAGAGTCACGGCAGGTAGTTGCCGATATTCTCGTGAGCGAGGTCCGGCAGCCGCTGCTCGATTTCTATCTGCGGGTCGCGCTCCTGAATCCAGAGGCGGGGGTTGCACAGTTACTGTTGGAGAAAGGCGCGGATGCGGGTCCACTCAGTCTGGCGGCGCTAAACCCGAATCCGGCCGTAGTTGCGTTGCTGCTGGAGAACGGGGTAGATCCGAATGCTGCTGCTGAGAACACGCGGGGACTCCGGGTGCTCCACATTGCGGCGCTGAATCCGAATCCGGCTGTGGTTGCATTGCTGCTGGAGAACGGAGCAGAGCTGAACGCTGTGGACGATGGGGGGCGCACGGCCCTGCATCTTGCCGCAGGGAACCCGAATCCGGCCGTGACGCAACATTTGTTGGAAGCGGGAGCGGACCCCCACACCGAGGATCGGAGTGGGGAACGGGCGCTGCATGCAGCGGCGCGGAATGTGAATCCGGCGGTCGCTGCGCTACTGCTAGAGCACGGAGCGAAGTTGAACGCTGCGGACGAAGACGGGCGCAGGGCCTTGCATCTTGCTGCGGAGAACCCTAATCCGGCCGTCGTGGCGTACTTGCTGGAAGCGGGAGCAGATGTGGATGCACTGGATGCCGGCCAGGCAAGTCCCCTGACGCTCTCTTGGCGCAATCCGCGCAGTGCAGTTTTTGCCACGTTGCTGTCGGCGGGCGCGACGAAGACGGTGCTGGAAGACCGGTTGCTCGACATCGAATGGCTCCGTGCGGCGACGGCGATTGAGTTGGTGGCTCAGGTGGCGAATGCACTGCCCAGCTCATTCCGGCGACGCGACGAGGAGTGCGGTCGGATGCCCGTGCATCTGATCACTCACTTCGCAGCGCGGAACAACCTTGATGAACGTCTGCTGGAACTGGACAGCCGGTTGACGGCGGCGGCGTTGTGGCGGATCGACCATCGTGGCAGGGGCTTTCTCGCGATGCTGGAGCGTGGAGTCTCCATTCAGGACACGGACAGCAACGGCAACAACGTTCTGCACTACGCCGTCTCCGGTGCGGCCAAGGTGGGGCCCGCAGATGGATCGCAGTCTTTCCCTTCAGCGGGTCTAGGTGTTCTGCAGGATCTTCGGATCCTGGGGGCCGACGGACGGGCAAGGGGGGCCGCCGACCTCCTGCCGATCCACTATGCGCAACCGGGCAGGACCTTCACGACCGATGACAATTCCGTATTGGCGAAGGTATTGGCAGAAGTGTTCCACGAACCCGGAATCGAGGAGCAGTTCCTGCCCAAAACCGATTCCTGTGTGGTCCTTGGGGGATCAGAAGAGCCGACAGCGCCGTCGGATCTGACCGGGAACTAGGGAAGGAAACAAGACATGCGATTTCGAAAGTACTTCGGACTGCGACTCCTTGCGACGGGAGTGACCGTCTGCACCCTCGGAAGCTCCATATTTGCGCAAGAAGAGGTGAATCAGGTACGCTTTCGCTTTCCCGGCGATGAAAGCAGTCATTACCGACCATTATCGGCAGACCTGTCCGCCAATCCGCCGTACGACTATAGCAACTACCATCTGGTCCGAGCACAGGTAACCCGGACAGGTGGCGTGCCAATCAACGCGATCGCGCGGCACGTTTACAAGAAGCTCCCTGGCCAGATCCTTCTCCTGCCGTGCACGATTCGTGATAAACTGGCAGAGCCTACGTTAAGAATACTGAATATTCGTGATAAACGTAAAGGACGCTCTCTCGGTAAACGATTACGATCAAAACTACAAAAACGACTCGATCCATGCGCTGGATTCGATTGGATTGTCGATAAAATTGTGGATCCACTGATCGAACAAAAGGTCGATTCCGAAGTATATGAGGGACGATGCGGAGTGGAAATGGTCATCGATGAAGCAGAGCCTTTGGGCAATGATTCAACGTCACCCCTACCATTATGGTGGGTCGGAATTCCGGTGCTAGGTCATCACCGTAATCTGGCGGAACGGGGCTACGGTGCTGATCTCAACACTCTGATTGCACTTGCAGATGGCAGCCTCTCTGAAGAACTTCTGCCGACCGAAGGACCATGGCTGCACAGGAAGATCGTGAATGCGGGCAAGTTTGACAGTTTCTCACCGGAGACGTTCGCTTGTCAGGACGCAGAGCTAACACTGCATTTCGAATCCGTTCCGGCATGTGATGCGATCCTCAGCACCTACTCGAACCGAAAGGTCGAGTGCAAGGGAAGTACAGATCAGATGTGGTACACTCGCACCAAAGGATTCCCGAGCGTACCATCGCACTGGAGCAACGAACTCGCGAAAGGCGACTCGTGTACGATGGTGAGGGACGACGATGACATTGGTTCATACAGATGGACATGGACGTATATTTCATCCAATACATTCCATGTATCGACTTCCAGTGACAAGGTTCTTGATCCTGGCACGTGCAGCGTAGAGTAGCGAGAGAGTTTGGGGATGCAAAATTGGAGTTGTCAATGACAGGAACACTGACCATGAGAACTTTCTATAGTTCATTCACAAAAGGGTGTCTTTCGCCCTACCAAGCTATGAATCAAGTTTCTGAATGGGGTCATGGGCTCTTGGCGGTGATGCTTAGAGGACGGGCTGCATCAGGTGCAGAAGGTGAGCGAGAAAAAAGCGTAACGATTGATCTGAACCCGAGGAGTGGAATCGGAGTGAAAAAACTACCTCATGTTCATCGTATGACTCGAACATTCTCGGGGATATTGTGGGGTGTTATTCTGTTCACATTTTTTGCAACCACTGTAGTCGGTCAAGGGGATATGAATGATGAAGCAACGTTGCGCTTATTTTTCTTGATTAACGGCGATTCGCCACAGCGCATCGACATAGTTCTGTCGCGGAGCGGGGAGACGGTGACCCTGATGACTACCGAGAGTGGCGGATTCACGCTGGATGGGAGAGCGTTCGAGAGCGGGGAGACGGTGACCGCTGGAAATGGCGACCGGTACACGCTGACGATGGATGCAAACGGGCGGTGGGAGGCCGAGTACGTGAGACCGGTTGCCGGTAGTGGACGAGTTCGAATATATCCGCTTGAAAGTTGTAGTAGCCAAATGATTCCCCGTTTGAGTCGGAATGATGAGAATTTTAGCTGCTGGGGACAAGATGTAGGCAATCATGAGATTCCCACTGTCATCGGTGGTTTATTCGCTCCAGGCCTCTCTCACGCACCAGATGAACCCGGTGGAGTTAAGTTTGAAATACTTGGCCAATATGCTTTGTGCAACGGTTCACGAGTATATCCGACATACAATTCCGGTTGGTTTCGTGGGAGCGAGAGAATTTCGTGGTCCGAGAGTCGTTACGAGGGTGGCGTGGCCTGTGCCCGAGAGATGCAGTTTGCTGGCGAAAAGGAATGTGATGGTCGTGCTTTCAATATGTATACAGTGATTGACTTCGAACTTGATGATAGCTACTTTGTTTCAAGGGCCAGCTTCGTAACAGATTTTGTTGAGAATAAAGCTGGTATTTTGGATGATTTCAATAAATATCGCATCGGGGGAGCCTGCGTTCCGAGGGGAACTCCTATAGAGTAAGACTGAATTCGAACTCGATAGTTAGTTGGTAGGGGAGAGAAATGGACACCATTAGAGTGGTTTGCCGTTTGACCGGAATCGCCATCTTGGCCTTGGCGCCCGGCGGATTCACTTCCGAAGCCTCCGCGCAGCCCTCCTGCCGGGTGGAATACACGACCTGGAACTCCAATCGCTTAGTCCTCGGACCGGTCGACGCAGAGTGCCGGGTAGGTATCTGGCCGTGGAAACACAGTCGTCCCTTCGGCAACTGGGGAGTAAAAACCGAGTCGTCCGGAAAGCAGAACGGCTATCAGTTTGAAGGCTGGTGCAACAACCATTCCGTTCGGGACCCCGAGGATGGCAATAGATTGAAGACGTTCTGCAGGGATGGATGGTACGAGTGGAACTCTTGTACGTTCCACGGGTGGTCTCCACCGAACAGGGATTTTTACAATCACGACAACTACCGCCAGCAGAAGTCTACAACCGGCCGATCGAACAACCATGGAGGCGGTGTCGTCTGGATCGCAACGGGGTGTCCAACGGACACGAACCGAGATGGAAGAGCTGACTCGGGTGGTTGCAAGGATGCCTTGGGTCAGAGTTTCACCATAGCGAACCATCGTATGGAATTGTACGAATGTAAACGTTCGAGTGGGCAGTGGAAGGCAGGCAGTGAGGAGGAGCGCCGGAGGCTGGCCAGCGGCTGCGGACCGAGGGGAGGGCGGCCCACAGCGTGCTGGGCCGGGCCTCTCTCCGGCGCGCTCGCAACCGAATAGAGGGTAACGCGGAGCGAGTGGGTCGCGGCCCAGGGGGGTGGCGCGCACCCCGGCCAGTGCCCGGGCACTGCCGGGCGCCGGACCACCCGAGCGGCGGGCAGGTCGCCGGGGTCAGCCGGGCCGGAACAGCACCTGGCGGGCCGGGTGCATGTCCCACGGCAGCCACGCCTGCGGCTGCGGCACGGTCGCGCCCGGCCCCAGCCGGGCGCACTCCTCCAGGAAGGCCTCCAGCCAGCGCCCCAGATCGATGCCGGCCATGTCGAGCATGCTGCACACCGACAGCACCAGACCCTGCAACTCCGCCCCGGTCGGACTGTGCGAGCCGTGGCTGAGCTGGCGCCCGATCACGGACCGCCGCAGGGCGCGCTCGACCCGGTTGTTGTCCATCGGCACGCCCGGCTGCCGCTCGCAGACCGACAGGCCCGTGCGATAGCGCAGCAGCGAGGTCAACGGTCCCAGACGCGGGTCGCCTGCGGCCGGGGCGCTCGCCACCACGCTCTGCTGCTCCCTTTCGATGTACGCGAAGAACGCGCTCAGCGCGCTGCGCGCCGGATCGACCCGGAACCGCACCGCGTCGGACGTCAGGCAGGCCCACAGCCAGCCGCGCGGATTGTGCCCCTGCTCGCCCCACGCCTGCACTCTCCACGACGTCTCGTCCCCATGCACCAGCAGCGCCTGCTGCTGGTGCACCCCGATGGCCTGCTCCAGCGGTGCGAACCAGTCCACGAAATCCTGCTGATGCCCCAGCAGACTGCTCGCCGGCAGCGCCAGCCCCCGCTCGGCCCACTCCCGCTCGAAGGCCCGCACCGGCCGGCGTTGCCAGTACACCTGCAGCAGGAACTCCACCCACACGCTCAGACCGTACGAGGTCCCCCGGAACAGGGTCGGCGGCAACGCCGCCTGCACCGTGGGCGTCGGCCGGCCGCGGGCCTGCGCGCACTCGCAGGCCGCCCGATAGCGGTGCCGCCGGATGCGCCGTCGGTAGCTGCGCACCTCCACCTCGACCCGCTCGCTGACCGCCACCCCGTGCCGCTGGAAGGGCCGCCCGCAGTCCCCGCACACCCGCCTCTCCGCCGGCATCTCCCGCTCCTCGGTCCGCTCTTCCAACTCGGGCCGCGCCACCCGCGGATGCGCTCTCGCTCCCGCTTGCCCGCCCCGCGTCCGCCGGCCCGACCGCCCCGGCCCCGGACCCGCCTCGCCCGCGTCCGGCTCCGGCGCCTGCTTCTCACTCCTCGTACCAAAGGCCGCCCGCAGCAGATCGGCCCGATTCGGCGGCTGTCCCGCCACCGCCTGCTGCCACTCCGCCACCTGCTGCTGCAGTGCCTCCCGTGCCTGCTTCCCGGCCACCGCCTGCCGCTGCAGTGCCTCGCACTCCGCCTGCGCCTGCACCAGCTTCTGCTGCGTCACACGGTGCTGCGCCCGCTCAGCCCGCCACCGCTCCCCGCGGGCCTTCGCCCGTCCGTGCTGGCTCTTCCAGTACCCCGCCTGCCGCTTCCACTCCCACCTCTCCCCCGTCCACCGCCGACACTCCCGCTCTCCTCCGCACCCCTCCACCGACTGCTTCTGCACCGCCACCTTCCTGCTCCCGCCCTAAAAACATATCACATCTCCAACGTTCTATGCAACCCTGCTCCGTCCTCACCCGCCCGCTGGCCCCCTCCCGGCTCCACAGCCCACTCGAACGTTTACGGCCGACGGGCTGTGGCCAGCCTCTCCGGGTGGCCGTGGAAGGTGCGAGCCGACTCTGCGGCGGGTGGCAGAACCCCGCCAGGTCACACCGCGCTGCTGCACGGGGACGCCAGTCACGCACGTCGGTACCCCTGTCGCACCCCAACCATGTGATGGACGGAACCCCGGACGAACCGCGCTCCGTTCAAGGGTTGGGTCGTCGTTCTCCCATGTAGTGTGCTATTCTGTCCTCGGATCACAATATCTAGTGCCATGCCGCTGATGGCAGGCCGTGAACACCGCAAGAGAATTCCCGCCTGCCCCATGGCTGTCAATTTTATGTAAACCCATGCTGGACTGGCCCATATGCAGGATACGGGTGAGTTACAATAGCCGTGAGCATCGTAGCTGAGAAGCCTCATGCCTGCCAACTCTAGCAGTACACCTTCGCGCATCCGTGACAGGATGCTGCGCATCGGCAAGTTAGATCTGCCTACAAAATCCCCCCCCCCCCCCCTCCGATTTGACAGCTTAGCGGCAAGCATACCGTATCCATCCAGGAGCGCTGTCAGCGGCAGCCTTCCTGCATGGAGTTTCTCTGCTTGGCGCGAGTCGATCGCCAAGGTCCTCCTGGCGGCTCAAGCAGATCCCAACGCCAGAGATCATAACTTTCACGCTCCCCCGTACCAACCCGTTACAAAAGCTGTGGTGACGGCGTCGCTCGGAGCGGGGTCCACGCCCGATACCCGGGATTTCCTTCCTGGTCCGGCGCACGACTCGGACCCGTTCCACCAAAAGCCGCCGTTTTCCGTACCCACCCGCCACTTGCAGTGCAACTGGGGGTGTGTACCGATGATCCATGGAGTCTCTGGTCATTCATCTACAGCAACATCGAAAGTACGCATTGAAGGGGAGTTGATGAAGCTTAGCTTAGCTCCTGAAAGAAAAACCTTACCCACCGCTCTCACACAAGAAAACGTGCTTGATCTTTTCGAAACAGCATTGGATGTGGCTTTTCATAATGTTGTTAGGGAGTACGATGCCCATAGGTCTTTAGCCAATGTTTATGTAGACAAAAGGCTTTTTGATCGTTTAACTGTATACGCTGGAGGCGGCGTGGGTCCCTCTTACGATAACTTGCACGCCGATTTTGCTCATTTGCGCACGGTGATTCCAGAGCTCACGCAGGAGGATATTGACGAGACTAGGGCCTGTTAACACTATCGCAACGCATCAATGATGAGTGCGAAGACGATGAATCCGAGGAAGATCACGTCGAGTTTCTCGAATCGCGAGGAGACGCGACGGAATCCTTTCAAGCGACGAAACAACCGCTCGACTTCGTTACGGCGCTTGTACAGCTCCCGGTCATACTCCCAGGGATCGACGCGGTTGCGTTTGGGCGGCACGACGGGCTCATACCCCAGCGCCACGGCCTGTTCCCGTGTCTTGTCGCCTTCGTACGCACGATCCATGATGAGTGCCCGAGGAGTGTCGGGCCGATCCATTCGTTTCAGTAACTTGCGGCCTTCCGGTCCGTCGTGGGCCTGTCCGGGCGAGAGCGAGAAGGCGACTGCCGTACGAGCATCTGCGGCAACCATATGAAGCTTGGTGGTCCAGCCACCACGGGACTTGCCGATGGCTTGGGGACCGTTTTTTTTAACGCTCCCGTCCCGTCGGGATGGACCTTGATGCTGGTGCTGTCGAGCGAGAGCGGCTCCAGCTTGACCCGCACGATCCGTTCGCGTTGCAGGTGCTCGAAGACCCGGTCGAGCACGCCGCTCTTCGACCAGCGGTTCATCCGGGTGTAGATGGTGTGCCAGTTGCCGAAATGTGCCGGCAACCCGCGCCACTTGCAACCATGCTCGGCGACATACAGGATGGCGTTGAGCACCTGGAGATTGGACAGGCTGACATTGCCGCGCTGCACCGGTAGAAGGGGCGCGATCCGTTCGTATTGAGCGGGGGTGAGTTCCATTCACCAAGGATACCACGATCCTGCCCATTAGAGTTAACAGGCCCTAATGAGACCTACGCGTATGAACATGGAGACCGCCCACTTAACTGGGTTTACCAAATTGCAGGGGGTGCGGATGTGGATATAGTGCGAGGCATCTCTATTGGCCCCAAATTCCGCTACTCAGTACCTTTTCACGATACGCAGAAAGAGACCGATGGTGCTGCCTTTGCTGCGCCCAAGCACTGCTCGGCGAGCATCAGCATCAAAATCCGCCCGAAAGATCTGTTTTGACCGTGAAGGAATACAGCAATGTCAATCAAAGAAGCTTCATCTCGACCGCAGGAGACAGACACCCGTTGGTGGCTTCATCTCATCGAAACCGGTATGCCCATAGCCCTGTTTGCCGTCACATTTGGCATCATGATGTATGCCGTTTCGATGATGAACGGGAACGACGAAGGATGGAATGTCCGATCTCAGTTTCTCGCGGCACAGTTGATGCTCGGCATCTTGGTGTTTGGAATCCTTCCACTGGTTGCGCGGCTTCGGTCCCGAACCACGGTCGACGCCAGCGAGCTGCGTGGGTTGAATCTCCCGCGCGGTTCGATACGGGCGATGCTCGCGCTCTGGATCGTGGGATCCTACACAACTTTCCTGATCTTCGCTCCGGTCTTGTCCGATCAGTCCCTGCTGTCTTCCGCAAACGATCAGATGACGGTGGGCATCGATACCGAGATTCTGAATACGGTGATCACCGCGTTCGGCCCACTGGTTGGCGCCACTCTGGCCTTCTATTTTGCTGGTCGTGCGGCAACCCACGAATCGGTCGTTCAACAACTGGCGAAAATTGGTCGCACATCAGGAGTTCCTCGTGTCGATTCCGGTAACCCGGCGCACGACGACAAACCAAAAGACTTGACGAATTCGAAGACAGGAAACTCGTAATGAGACATCAATCAGCTTTCAAAATCCGTAAAAAAACTGCTCGTATGGCGTTTAATCGCTCCAGGAGTGGACATGTCTCCAATGGAGATGAAGCAACCTATCGAGCTTCTTCATCTCCGATGACTTTTACCAAGGGACTCGAACACCATAAAGACTCGATGCTTGTCAGGTCGCCACCGCACGTGGGTGACTTCCGCCGTGCCATCGACACTGGCCTTGTAGCCAATTTCAATGCCATAAGCCGACCAAGAAATCTGAAGATTCGGCAGTGGGAAGCTCCGACCGCCGGATTCGTCCACGACCTTGAGGGTCCCGATTCCCAAGCCGTAACCATGCCGCCAGCGCCCGCATTGGGATCTGACGAACTTACCTATGAGATGGCCGAGGTATACGAACTCGCCCTACTACGAGATGTGAAGCTCTCGGACTTTAGTGGTAATCTGAGCAACCCAGCTCCGAAAGTAAAAGCCGCTATCGATCGCCTCAATAACCTCGAAATATCACTGAAACATTTTGACATCTCCAAGTGTCGACGCAAACGGCTTGGTGCGGGACAGCAACTGATCCCTCAGAATCTCTTTCGAGAGGCAATGGCTGGCGTTACTGACGGACCATATTTGTCGCAATTTCTGCTAATGGGAAGCAAGACCCTGCAGAGGTACAAGCCAAAGCATGGAGCAACAAATCTGGCGGAAGCGGCCGGATTCATCAAATACGGCCCTCAGACGATCGACCAGCGAGTGCCTGTTGCTGTTCCTCAGGATTACATGTATGATGAGGCCTCCTATCTGGATGTGCAGGACGGTTACGATGTCCGCGACGATAACGTGCTGTTTGGTAGCGCCAACCCAGTATCTGTTCGATTCATACAGACGCCTCGCGATCTCGCAACATACGTCCATGACGATGCACTATATCAGGCGTACCTAAGTGCCTGTCTAATTCTTCTTTCGCAGGGAGCACCGTTTGATCCGAGTTTCGATGAACTCTCCGGAATGGGTTCTTTCAGTGGTGCCAACACGGGCGGGTTCGCGTTGTGGGGGCCGCCGCATATCTTGACTCTGGTCACCGAAGTTGCGACCCGTGCGTTGAAGGCTGTGCGTTTTCAGAAGTTCAACATTCATCTGCGTCTGCGGCCTGAGGCTCTGGCAGCGCGCATCCATATCGCTGATACAGCTCCAGCGAAACTTCCCCGGAGCGTCAGGACCGCATTTGAAGAAATGAAGCAAGAGTACGATCAAACGCGCTTGCTCAAAGCAGTCAAAGCTCACACGGCTGCCCAACAAGGTGGGCAGCCCGGCACACTGCTACTGCCGATGGCGTTTCAAGAGGGATCCCCGATGCATCCCAGTTACGGAGCCGGTCATGCTGCTGTTGCCGGAGCGTGTGTGACGGTACTAAAGGCGTTCTTCGACACTTCGGCGGTACTTGTTGAGGATATTAACCCTAACGGTCAAAGTAGCGTCAGGTTTGAACCAGAAAACGGTCAGAAAGTTCGTGTTTACTTTGAGGTTGATCCGCACGTCAGCGACGGCTACGGCGCCAACAGCCTGAAGCTGTCGCCACCGACGAACAAGAAACCGTTGACACTTCTGGGCGAACTGAACAAACTTGCCATGAATGTCTCTATCGGACGCAACATGGCTGGAGTGCATTATTTCTCGGATCACTACGACAGCCTGCGTCTGGGTGAAGAAGTTGCCATCGGGATACTTGAGGAACAGGCATTGACATATCCGAAAGATCGATTCGTTATGTCACTTACCAAGTTCGATGGTGGAACGATCAAGATTGGCTGAGAAGTTCGAGGCTCATAAGACGGCAGGTATTTCAGTTTCGGGAGAAGCAAGTGTCCAATCAGAACTCCGCGCCTAGGAACATCCAAATCGTCCGTAAGGATCCGGTTGGTTGGCTGAAGCTTGGAACTCTGTTCAAGACAGGTCTGCATGTGGCGATTAGCTGGGCCACTGGCTACCGGATCCCGCGTCGTGAGGTTCTGGCGGCGCTCGACCAAGGGAAGGAGGGAGAGTTCTTTGACTATTCCGACTATTTCGATAACGAGGACAACGATGTCTGGATTGACTTCGTTGCCGATTTGGGTGACGGGTTCAACGCCACCCACTCAATTGCATGGCTGATTGGGCGCGATTATCTCATTTGTCAACAGGGCAAGCCCATCGAGCAGCCCTATCCAGGGCCGAGAGATAAGGAGAGAGACAAGGAGTACTTCAAGAAGTTGAAACAGAATTCCGGCATAGGAAATGACGCACGTATCCTCAATGCCGGAAAGATTACCATCTTCGGCGGGGATCTCGTCTATCCTTACGCGACACAGATGGAGTACGAGGATCGGACTATCGGTCCATACTATGCCGCTCGGCCGTGGCAGAAGCAGAATAATGGAAAGCATCAAGGCCGCCGCCTGTTCTCCATTCCCGGCAACCATGACTGGTACGACGGACTTGGAGCGTTCGTGCAGCGCTTCTGCCAGCCTGGTCGTTGGATGGGCTGCTGGGAGGTCCAACAGCGCCGAAGTTACTTTGCTATCAAGCTTCCGCATAACACTTGGATCTGGGGTGTTGATCTTGCCACAGCGGACGACTTTGACTTGCCACAGTTGGAGTATTTCAAGAACCTCGCCCAAAAAAATCTCAGCAAGAGCGACGAAGTGATCGTCTGCGTGCCCAGGCCCGCTTGGCTCGACTACCCCGACAATGTCGAGAAAGGAACAAGAGAGCACAGTCCGACCCGAAGCTGGGAATCTTGGAAGAAGATTGAGGAGATCAGGAGGCTGGTCGAGGATGCTGGCTCGCGTGTGCGCTTGATGCTTTCCGGCGATCGACACCACTACTCACGCTACGAGACGGGCAGCGGGGATGCGAAAGGAAAAACGCATCTAATCACCTGCGGCGGCGGTGGGGCCTTCCTTACGGGCACAGCCGGTCTGCCACAGCAGGTCAAGCCGGCGCCATCCCTCGAAGCCGAGCGGAAGAGTGTCTTTCCAAGAAATGACGAAACTCGGCCGGGCAAGCTCGTTGGCGCCCTTAAGTTGCCATGGAAATACTGGACGACCTGCGGCGTCCTGGGTATCGTGATGATGTTGCTTGTCTGGTTTATTGAAACTGCCAGTCCTGACTCCTTACTCAATTCCAGGTCTATCCTCAGCGTCGAATCAGCTCAGGCTCTTTGCTCGGCGCTCCGGTCATCGCCGGTTCCGGTGCTCATTCTGGGGCTGGCGACGATCTACGGCTTTGTGCGTTTTGCCGGATCCGGGACCAAAGGAAAGACGGGACTAGCCATCATTGTTGGGTTGACCCACTGTGCCGCCCAGTTCTCGGTGGCAGTCATGCTAGCACGCTATGTCGTGCGTGTGGCGCCGATTCTGCCTTGCGACCACTCTTGCGACGGGATGTGGAAGGCGGTGCTCACACTGGGAGGAACTGTTATTTTGGCCGGGTTGTTTTTCGGATATGTGCTATCGCTATATCTGCTGGCTACCAACCTGTTGCTGAATCTACACCAGCGGGAGTTGTTTTCGGCGCAGGCCATCGAAGACTGGAAGGCATTCTTGCGGATACAAGTTTGCAAAGACAAGATCACCATCTATCCGGTCGGTCTGGAGCGGATTAGCAGAAAATGGAAGTCGGTCTCTGACACATCGGAGCGAAAGTGGACGCCGAAACCGAAAGGGTGGTTCTATTGGTCGCGAAAAGCCGAGAAGTTCCATGTGCCGGAAGGCACAACGTGTCTGTTCAATCCCGTTCCGAAACTCAAGCCGCATCTGATTGAAAAGCCCATCGATCTGTGTCGACAGGAGAGGACAACGTGAATTTCGATGTGATTATCATCGGCAGTGGATTCGGCGGAGCCGTGCATGCGTGCCGGCTAGCAGAGAAGGGGCGCAATGTCCTAGTGCTCGAGCGCGGACGACGATGGGAGCCGGAGAATTATCCACGTAGTGTCGACGATGCATGGATCTTCGATACCGACGCGCCGCACGAGCGAAACGGCTGGATGGATCTCAGGATCTATAAAAAGATGTGGGTTGTCAGCGGCGCGGGCGTTGGGGGTGGATCGCTGATCTATGCAAACGTCTCAATCGACGCCAAGCCCGAGATGCTGGACTCCGGCTGGCCCTCGCCGATCTCGTCGGCCTCACTCGCGCCGTATTATCTGCGTGTGGCCGGGATGCTGAGACCGGAGAAGATTCCTTCCGGCCAGCACACGCCAAGGTATTATCTTATCAGGAACGCGGCCAAAAAGATTGACGCAATCAACCGGTTCAAGAAGCTTGACCTTGCCGTCTCATTCGACCCTAACGGGAGTTTCCCCAGACGCCGACCAGATTCCGAAGAGGCGACCAAGACCTTAAATAACGTCTTCGGTCGCAAGCAGGGTTACTGCGTGCATGCCGGCAACTGCGTCGTCGGCTGTAAAGCGCAGGCGAAGAACTCACTCGACCTGAACTACTTGGCGGTTGCCGAGAAGAACGGTGCCGAGATTCGCCCGCTTGCGATGGTCAGCCACATCGTGCCTCAGGACCGGCGATATGACGTAGTCTATCACGACATCTCGGAGGGCCAGCGGATCAAGCGGGTGGCGCATGCCAGGCAAGTGGTCGTTGCCGCAGGCTCGCTCGGTTCGACCGAGATCATATTCCGCTCGCGCGACAAGTTTAGGACGCTTCCGAACGTGTCCGCGGTATTAGGATGCGGCTGGTCAGCGAACGGTGACTTGCTGACACCCGCTGTCTACAACCGCCTTCTGTCGCCCACGATAGGGCCGACGATCACCGCCGCCATCGACTTCCTCGACGGCAGAAACGGTGGTGCACAGTATTTTGTCGAGGACGGTGGATTTCCTGACGTGCTCGGCAACGCTCTGCGGGCACTGAAGGGGCGGAGGATCGGTGTTCGGGTGTTGTCAAGAATTCTTAGTGCACTTGACGACGGCAACCCGGTCGAGAGCATGATGCCGTGGTTCGGCCAAGCAATCGACGGCGGTGACGGGCAGCTTCGCTGGGGCCGGGACTGGCTAAGGCCGTGGCGGAAGAAGCGGATGAAGCTCAAATGGGACCCGGCTAGATCGAGGCTGGGAGTGAATGGACTCATCGACTCGCACGAACAGTTGATTAACGTGACCGGGGGGCGGACCTTGGAGTTGAAGAAAGTGCTGAGAAAGTGGGGGGTGCCGGGCAACCTTGTTACGCCACATCCTCTCGGCGGCTGCCGAATGGGTGCCTCGCCCTCACTGGGGGTGGTCGACCATAGGGGCCAGGTCTTCGGCCATCCCGGGCTATTCGTCTCCGACGGCTCGGTCGTGCCGCGTCCTATCGGGCTGAATCCGTCGAAGACGATCGCGGCCCTCGCCGAGCGGTCCGCTGAGATGATGCTTAACCCTTGATGGTCGCGAAAGAAAACCGTGTTTGCTTCGCCACCTCGGCCCTCTCCACCTTCGCCGGTCTCGCGCCCGGACTCAACCGTGGTTCGCCATGTCAGCTGTACTAGCAAGTGCGACACCCGATATGGGGGCAGGTGTCCAGGTTGGCCTGTCATTTGGGAGAAACCACGATGGCACAGACCTACCACCAACTGCGGCACGACGAGCGCTGCCAGCTCCACGCCCTCCACCGGCAGGGAAACGGCGCTGCCGAGAGGTCGCCTCCCGCCCCTGCAACCTCCATCCGTCCCTCTCTGCCCTACACTCTCCCTGAATCCTTCCTTCGCACTCTCCTCCACCCACCCGCACTGTCGCACTTCGTTGTTCAATGGGCGAACCTGCAAAGACCGTTGTAGAGGCATCGTTCCGAGCACTGCGGATTCGTGCTTGGCCACAGGTTCCCGATTCAGGCAAGGTTCAGGGCATCCTGCCGTCGGTTCATCGTGTATTCGGGAGCGCTATCGACGACATCGCATCGTTCTTGCTGAAGAAACTGGCGGGCGGTGGCGACAAGGTTTTCTTCCGGGGACCTGCGGGTCTGCCAGACCTGCCGACCGGCACATCGCGAGTCGACTGCATCGCAAGGGGGGAAGGGCGAGAAGGGAAGTATCAGATCGAATTCAGGGCTGAAGGAAACTAGAAGTAGAAAATGAACAGACCCATAAAATCTCTTTGTGCCTTGGCGCTTTTTGCAGTGCCTTTTGCTTGGGCAGACGAGCAGTCCAGATTCTATCTGGGCGGTAGACTTGTGTTTGCCTTGCCTATTCTGAATCCATACAAGGTGAAAAATATCAGCATAGACCACGCCTTTCAGTCCGGTGCTAAGTTAAAGGCGGCCCATATAGAAGGGGGGCTTATGAAGCCTATCTTAGCTCATGAAAGATGTCGAATTCGAACCCGACGATATAACGATAGGACGGGAAGAAGATGAGATACTCAGAATCAAGAGGAACTACCATGCAAACCTCCATACGGCATGAATCCGGTAGCCCACGTGGGCGATTCGGAATTCCTGCCCCATCCATAGCCGCCAAGGCGCCGTGGGCAACCCTGCTGAAATGCACAATGATTGCGGTCTTGGCTCTGCCCGTTCCGCTGGAATGTGCTGAACGGGCGATATCCGCCGGATTCGGCTCGCTTAGCGAGAACTCGGTGGGCATTGTTCCCATCAGTGCATCTGACGTGGCGAAAAACTTGGGATTGCGCGGTGACTATTCGGCCATCGATGGTTCCTTGGCAAGCATCGACTACACGCTATCGAATGGATTTCGCATTGGCGCGCGCGAGGCGAGTGACTTCCACCGCTATATCGGCGGTGAGTTGTCATACTCCTACCAGCACGGACAACTCACCATTTCGCGTTCGCGGAACCAGGACCTCATCCAGTCCGCGGCATCCGCGTTCGCTGCGGACCCCGGTCTGCCCCCTGCACCAGCGCCAGCACCCCCATCATCGTCACAGGCACACCTTGTGACTTCGAACGCATCCGTGTTTCCCGCGGAGGACCCAGACAGCACGATACGTTATGGCAATGATATCAATCGACTGCTCGATTCCTGGACTCGAGACGTATCGGAGATTGGCTGGAAATCCGCGGATTCGTTCAGCATCGGTGTGAGATCGCACCATGTCTACTACAACGTCGTGGGCCACGTGCGGCCGACCGGGAAGAAGTTTCGACCGTTTCTGACCGCTGGAGCGGGACTTTCAGGTTACTGGATGGGCTTGTCGGACATCAAGACGATTCGGGACGATCTGCCGAGTTACGCAAGCTTGGTTCCATTCAGTGTGAGCGTCGGTTACAACTATGGTGCTGGCTTGAAGTACAACTGGTCGAGGAAGTATGGAGTTCGGTTTGATGTCAGAAACCATGTTGCCGCAAAGGAGATTCTGAATCCGATAAGAATCATGCTCAAGAAAGAGTTCGATCAGGACCTGCCGTTTCCCGTGCCGGTCTTCAACATGGGAGGGAATATCGAGTTCTCTGTTTCATTCACGTTTCTCTGAGCAACTAGGGGCTCTCGCCAAAATAGCCTAGCCCTTTGGGGCGAAGTTTGGTGGGCTGGGCGGCATGAGTACCTTGGAGAAGTGAAGTGGTACCGGTTCTCTGGACTGGCAGTCGGCGATGTTATTTTGCCGGGAATTCTTAATCAGTAGGAGGTGAGAAATGGACACTACGAAAATGCACCCTCTCGTTGATCGAATGCGGGCTTGCCGCTTGACCGGAATTGCCGTTCTGGCCCTGATGGCGCCCGGCGGATTCACTTCCGAAGCCTCCGCGCAGCCGTCCTGTCGGGTTGGATACACGACCTGGAACTCCAATCGCTTAGTCCTCGGACCGGTCGACGCAGAGTGCCGGGTAGGTATCTGGCCGTGGAAACACAGTCGTCCCTTCGGCAACTGGGGAGTAAAAACCGAGTCGTCCGGAAAGAAGGACGGCTATCAGTTCGAAGGCTGGTGCAACAACCATTCCGTTCGGGACCCCGAGGATGGCAATAGATTGAAGACGTTCTGCAGGGATGGATGGTACGAGTGGAACTCTTGTACGTTTCACGGGTGGTCTCCACCGAACAGGGATTTTTACAATCACGACAACTACCGCCAGCAGAAGTCTACAACCGGCCGATCGAACAACCATGGAGGCGGTGTCGTCTGGATCGCAACGGGGTGTCCAACGGACACGAACCGAGATGGAAGAGCCGACTCGGGTGGTTGCAAGGATGCCTTGGGTCAGAATTTCACCATAGCGAACCATCGTATGGAATTGTACGAATTGGATAGTGTGTCTAGAGACAGCCACGTGGAGACTCTCTATTTTCCGGACCTCGTGATCTCAACGTCGGACATGGATTGTGATCCGTACGGCTGTGCAACAGGGGCGTACGGAGCCTGGAAGCATCCAGTCCGCAGGAGCCATCCCGTACCTGTGACGTCTGCACAGGTTACTGTGCAGATCAAGGCCGCCTTCTTTGTTGATCCGTACAATCAATGCTCCGGGGAATGACCCGTCCTGTATCAACCAATGCTTGCAATGGAAGGACAATCGTGAAATACAAGAGATTCCAAACGTGTGCGCTTGTCCTGGCCTTGAATGGACTCACGGGGTGGGCGCTGAAGGCGGAAACGGTCGTACTGAAAGGGAGCGTCCAGACCCTGGACGGAACGGCACTGGCCGCAAGAGTAACAATTCTTCGCGGCCCACCAAAGGCAGGGATCGAGACGCACGACACGGACCCGGACGGGAGATTCTCCATTTCGACATCCGGCCCAGGGATTCAGGTCGTGCGCGCGGGCGCAAACGGATACGCCGGGTCCGAGATCATCGTGTCCCCGAGTGGCTTGCTGAGCTCGTTGCATTTCCGGTTGGCCGAGTTGCGCCCAGTAGAGGGAACCGTTCGAAGCCACACCGGCACCGTGCAGGCAGGTGTTGCGGTCAGGATTCGTTATCTGGACAGTCGACGGCGCATGCGCATGGACGAGGATGTGGAGGCCGTTACCGATGAGAACGGTTCGTTTACGCTCTTGGCTGCAGGAGACGGTGGCGGCCGATTCGTCGTGGATGCGCTTCCGAACGACTGGGTGACAACGTCGTCCGCGATACTGGGGACGGGGGTCGGGGCCCGTTCCCGCGTTATCCCTGGCGACGACGCAGCCATTCGGAATGTGCTGATCGAGTTGCGGTCGAGGGGCGCCCGGATATCCGGAAGCGTGACCTCGCCAGCGGATGAATCCCCCGACGGCCTAAGTCCGACAGGCTCCTAGCAAATTAGAAGGCGCCAAGCGATTTGGGAGACGGATTCGAAGATGCTCAAGCGACACAGAAATCCCCCGCCAACTCCAGGTCGCCGACTGCCTGTCCAGACAATCGGCACCACGTTACCGGTCTGGAAACCGACCCCACAGCCTCTCGTACGACAGCAACGGGACCCATCCGGATCGAAGCGAAGCGGAGACCGTCCGGTGAGCCTCGGTGCGTGGTGTGCTCTCTGGGTCCTGCTGGTCGGGCCGGGTCTGCAGTCCGGGCTGCTGGGGCAGCCCGTCCTTCTCCGGTTCGAACCGCACGAAGCGACCGACACGAGTCAGGACGGCGAACCGGACGAACCGGTGGCGGTCGCCCCCTCCCGGCGGGTCTTTGCCGTCAACACCTTCGCCGGCCAGCGGACGGTCACCGGCTTCCCGACGGAACCCGACGAGACGCAGGTGGTCGCCCTCGTGCTGGCGGATTCCTTCCTGGAGGAGGACTGGGAGCGGGTCGAAGGCGAACTGGTGGGACTGCGGCAAGGGCTCGGCCGCCGAGCTCGCCTCGAGCTCGCGATTGCCAGCGGGTCCGGGCTGCAACGGGAAGGGCCGTTTCGCACGGCGGATGCGTTGCGACGGGTTCTGCGGGCGGCTCGGCCCCCCACACCCCCGTCCCAGCCTCCCGTTGATCAGCCCGGCGTGACAGGAGCCGCATCCGTTTCGGAAGAATTGTCCCCGGGAGCGGACGAAGCGATTGCCACGGCGGACGCGTCCGCATCCGATTCCCGGACGCCAGCGGCGGCGTTGGCGGAGACGGCAGCAGCCGGGGAACTGGGTGCCCGTCTGTACCGGCAACTCGCCGAAGCAGCCCCGGTGCTGGGCTGTGACTGGCTGGCGGTGCTGGCCGTGGGCCGCCTGCCGGAACTCGACAGTGGCTTGGCGCTGCCTGTGGCGGCCGCCCTGGCCGACCGCATGCGGACCCATCGGGTGCGCTTCAGCGTCCTGCCGCTGGATGCCCTGGTGCCGTTACCGGCCGACCTGGCCAGCGTCGTGACCGGAGGCACCGCGACCGGAAACGTCGCGGGATTCCTGGAGTACCTCGAGCAGCCGGCCCGCTATGTGGAGGCCGAGTGGTACGATCCGGCACCGGGCGCGGGGTTCCACATCCACAAGGCTGAGGTGCGGGATACGCAGTCGGGAGCCACGTGGACGGTTCCCTCCATCGCGAAGCGGGTTGGGCTGAGGCTGCCGGAACCGCTGGCAATGCGGGATTTCCTGCGCAGGACAGCCGATCTGCGGCGCCTCGTGAGCGCCCCGTCTGGAGATTCCCGTCGGATCCGGTCGGAACTCGAGGAACTGCAGACGATCAACCCCGCGGACGAGACGCTGCTGCGGGCCAGCATCCTGTTTCACAGGAAGAACGAGGAGTGGGAATCGCTGGCGGCCGCCCGGCATCGTCTCACGGAGATCCGGCCGAAGGACCCCGCCGTGTTCGCCGACCTCGGAACGTTGCTGGTGCGACTGCAACGCTGGGCCGAAGCCGAGGCCGCGTTTGCGCGGCTCACGCAACTGAGGCCCGCCGACCCGAGAGCCATCGAGGCGCTCGGGCGCGTGCAGGCACACCTTGCCGATTACGACGGGGCGCTCGAACGGTTCGAGGAGAGTCTGTCCCTTGATCCGAACAACCAGGCGCTCTGGTTCCACAAGGCGGACATCGCGAAGCGCCTAGACGATACCGCAACGGTAATGGAAGCGCTCCGCAAGGGAGTGGACCTGCCGGGAGCCCCCCACCAGCGCCGGGCGGAACTGATCCGGCTCCTGCTGGACGCGGGTCGGCGGGCCGCTGCCGCAGAGCAGGTCGAGCTGGGGGGCGAGCTTGCAGTCGACGCCCCCGAGTTTCTTGCGGCGTATGCGGGGTTCTGGGAAGAACTGGGTCACCCGGAGGACGCCTTGGATCTGTGGGAGCGGGCGGCCGAACTGGACCCGGATTCGGAGCCGGCGGCAGCGGCATCCGCCCGGATCCACTTCTCGCAGGGACGGATCGGACGAGCGCTGGAAATCGCGCAGTCCGCCGTGCAGCGGTTCCCCCGATCCGTCCGGCTGCATCTGACGCTGGCTCGTTCGCTGCAGGCATCGCACCGCTACCACGACCTGCGCCGGGCCCTGGCAGCCGGTCTGGAGAGTGTGCCCGGTGATCTGGACCTCCTGCGCTACCGTGCCCGCATCGAGGATACGTTCGGGGCCGGGGCAGCGGCGGCCTACCGTGCGCTGGCGGAACGACTTGTGGCGGGCGATGACAGGCAGGAACTGGATGCGGTGCTGGAACGCGGCTATCGCGTGTCGCTGCGGCACAACGACATCCCACAGGCGCGCTGGTTCAGCTCGCAAACCGGTGGTGGTCGCCCGGACCTGCCGACCGTCCCGGCAGCGCACCGAGCCGGGGAGGTCGGCGTCGCCGTGCCGGGAGGCATGCGGTCCCTCGCTTTGTTTGCCAATGCCAACCTGCGGAGCCGTCCCGGGCAGTTTTTCCAGGAGTTCTGCCGTCCGATCGTCTACGAGTCCTTGATCAAGGGGGATCGCAAGACGGCCCACGAGGAACTGGTGCGGCGATTCGACCGGTACTTCGCGACCATCAGCAACCTCGAATCCCTGCGCGACTCGGAGAGGGGAGTCGCCGAAAGCCGGGATGACATCGCGATCACCCTGTCGGTCGAGTCCAAGCGGGGGCTGCGCAAGGCCCGCAAGGTGCTCGAGTTGCTGGGCTGGCGGATCCGGGGTAGCCGGAAGAAGGGCTATGCTCTGCAGCCGATCGAGAACGAGTCGGGAGCCGAGCGGCAGGACATCGCCTCGGCGCTGGCGGTTGATGCAGTCGACATCGAGTCGGCGTTGGGAGAGAACCGCGACTACATCCTGCGGCTACCACAGGAGATCGTGCCGCTGGCCCTGGGAGCGGAGATCTGGCGTGCGGAACTGTATCCCGGGAAGACGCAGCGGGGCGGGTTCGCCGAGGCGGTCGTACGAGACCCCCGCATCGGGGCGGTGTACATCGGCATCAGCCAGATGCATCCGGATGCTGCCCGGGCCGTGGTGGAGAGCGTGGGTCTGAAGCGGCTGGTGGCGCAGTTCCCTGAGGTACTGGTGATGCATGGATCCGCCCTTGCGGTCGCGAACGGGATGGCGTCCGTTCCGGGGGGCGTGCCGGCTCTGGGTCTGTGGACGAAGCTGGTCGGGGCCCGGCCGGACAACCCGGAGGAGTTCTTCCCGGCTCTGCTGAAGAAGGAGAATGGCCGACTGCTGGGCTACTATGCGGCGCTGGGGCAACTGGATGCAGCCAGGAAGGGGTTCATCACCCAGACGCCCGAGAGGGCCGAGCGGTTCTTCAAGTTGTACAAGTCGTCACCGGAGTTCCAGCACGGCGGGCGGGGGAAGATCCGCGAGAGCCCCTTCCTCGAGCTGCTGCGCGAGTTGCCGCTGGACGCGGCAGGCGGGGTCGACTTTCCGGGTGGGGCGGAGGTCTGGATGGTGGCGAAGGGTGAAACCGATGCCAGCCGGCTGGTCCGGAAGATCGACCGGAAGGTCGTACCGGAGGTCGAAGACGAGATCTTGGTCCGACTGGCCCGGACCCGTTTCGACACGACGAGAGGACCGCGTTCGCAGGTGGCCAAGTTTCTGGCCGTATCGCGTCTGGAGCAGCGCCGGCAGGGGGCGATGGACGCGGTCACCGCCCTGACATTCGCGCAGGCATTCGGTCCGTACGAGGCCGTGTTTCCGTACTTCGCGACGCTGACAGGCCTGCAGTCATCCCACCTGGAGACCTTCCTGACGTTCGCTCGTGGCCTGAAGTCTGGCGATGTCATTGCGCGCAATCACCGATTGGCGCTGTTCCATGCGCTCACCGAGATTCTCTGCATCGCGCAGCTCGAGGGCCACCTGTCCGCGGAGGTGGCGGCGGACCTGTTCGCTTCGCTGTGTCGGCGGCTGTCGGAAGGTCGCGGCGATGAAGCGTTCAGTGACGGGGCCCTCGAGACTCTCGAGGACATCCTGGCTGCAGTTCCGGGCCCAGCGACCGACGACGATGCCGACCGACGGTTGCGTCTCGCTCTCGGTATCGACGCCGATGGACCACGGCAGGACGAGTTCTTGGAAGTCCTTCGGCTCCAAGGCGTGCCGAGTCTGGCATCGCTGCTGCAGGCTCGCGACGATGCGCTGGTGCTGGCTTCCGGCGAGGGGGACCGGAATGCCCGCATCGAGTCCCTGGACGTTGCGGTCCGGGAGATTCCGACCGTCGCCGTCACGAAGGAGCTGGGTTTCCGGGAGGAGCGGAAGAGGCTCGTGGCGAGTTTCGAGACGGCGGAGTTGCTGCGGGCGCAGAGCCAGCTCGCCAAGGCTGCCGCGAGGCGTCGAGTCCGCCAGCCCGAGATGGAGCGGCGGGCGCGGGCCTTGCGAGCCGGCCTGCTGCCGCACGTCGTGACGGCGCTCACCGGCGTGATCTACGCCTACTACCTGCGCCCGGATGACCTGCCGGTCGCCGAAGACCCACTGTTCCTGCGCAAGCACGAATTCGCGGATCTTGGCAAGCAGTTCCAGGACAACTTCTTTCCGGCGACGAACCTGAAGGGCATCAGCGAGGACACGGGGTCGTATATTGCGGGGGGCTTTGCCGGGATGGCACAGGCGGCCGGACATGTGGCACAATTCAGCCTCCGCACGAGGGACCCCGAAGCGCATGCCTTGGCTCGAATGCAGCTGGGTTCGTTGCGGGCGAGCCGCTGGCACGAAGTGCGGGAGATCGAGATGCGACGCTTCGTGCTCACGACCCTGCTGGGGCGGGAATGGATCGTGGCGGCGGCCAGGGACGCAGCTGCCCGATCGGAACTGGCCGAGGCCGTGGCAGGTCTGCTGTCCGTGAATCGAACGCAGGAACTGTTCACCGCGCTGGGCGCGGGGAACTGGCCGACGGTCTGGAGTGCCCTCTCGCTGTCCGATCTGTATCAGCTCGGTCGCGGGGCCCGTATCCCGGATTCGCCCGTGGCCGCCGCGCTGGCGGCGCTGCCGGGGGATGCGGCGACCGACCGGCGCATGGATGTGCTGGGCGCGATTCGCCCCCATGCCTATACCGACATCCGGCCGCGGCTCTGGACCGATCCGCCCTACGAGGTATACGAGCGGTATCTGCTGGACGGGATGATCGCGGAGAGAATGGCGGAACTGAAGCTGTACCTGATCCGCGAGGCGGATGCGGCGGGCATGCCGACGGCGCAACTCGCCCGACTGGCGGAGCCAGTTGCGAGGAGCGTCCTGTCGGCCCTGGAGATGGGCGATTTCTGGGACTGGCGTTCAGTAACGCAGGCGTTCGAGGAACTGACAGGTCCGAACTTGCGGGAGGTGCGGTCGCGATGAGGGGATCACGTGCTGCGCGATTCGCGGTCTGGGTGGGGCTGCTCGGCAGCCTGGGCGTCTCAGGAATCACCGGACAGGAAGCGTCCCGCGTCGAAGCGGGGGCCGAGCCAGTGTTCAGGTCGGTGGTGCGGCTGGTCCAGGTGCACGCCACGGTCATGGACGGGAAGCGACGGTACGTTCGGGGCCTGACGGCGGAGAACTTCCGGATCCTTGACAATGGCGTTCGACAGGATGTGGTGGCCTTCGAGGCGGACGATGCGGGTTTTTCGTGTGCGCTGCTGATCGACTCGACGGGCAGCATGAAGAAGGAACTGCCCACGCTGAAGCGGGCGCTACTGGAGTTCATCGACTCGCTCCGTGCCGTGGACTCGGTGGCGGTGTATGCCTTCAGTACCGAGTTGGAGCGCCTGCAGGTGCTCACACCGGACAAGGACGATGCCAAGCGGGCGGTGCTGCGCATCCGCGCCGCCGGGGCGACAGCCCTCTTCGATGCGGTGTACCGCGTCACGAAGGATCTGGGGACGGTGGCCGGGAAGAAGGCGTTACTGGTCTTCACGGATGGAGACGACAACGCGAGTGTGCTGCATGCGCGGGCGGCGATCGGGCAGGCCCGCGAGATTGGCGTGCCGGTGTTTGCGGCGGCCCAGGGGACGGCGCTGGCGGACCAGGGACTGATGGAACAGATCGAGGAACTGGCGCACGACACGGGCGGGCTGGCCTTCGCCATGAAGAAGAGCAGTCACGCGCGGAAGATCGTCGCTGCGGTCGCGGATTCGCTGCGGCACGGCTACCTGCTGGCGTACCGTGCACCGGCCGCAGCAACCCGGCAATGGCGGCAGATTGCAGTGGCGGTTGCGGGAGTGAAGCGTCCTCGGGTGCGCGCCAAGAGCGGATATCTGGCCACGCCATCGGAATGACGAATGATCACTGTGGTACAAGAGTGGTCTTGGAGGCGTGACGGCGATTGCTGCAAGAGCCCGCTATAATGGCCGCTTGTAAATTCCATGTAATCTCATCTTGAGGCAGGCAATTTTTCCGTGACGGGACGTTGCGCACGGGTGAGTTGAATCTGCTATGCTTATCGTTTCGTTCGGAACTGCCGATGTGTTGATGTCGGCAGGCCACGGTTCAGTCTGGTAGATACGGACAGTAAGTGAGAGTTGAAAGGATACTATCGGTGAGAGCACTGAAAATCCCCCCCCCCCCCCCTCAGAATTAGCAGCCTAGCGGCGAGCATATTCTTCCTTGCAGCGGCGCTGACAGCGACGGCCTTTGGGCAGTCTGACGTTTGGCGCTACGGCAGCGGTTCTGATCTGCACCGCGAAGCCCGACAGGGCAATGCGGAGGCGGTCAGTCTGCTCTTGGGATCGGGTGCCGACCCGTCCGCCCGCGACTGGAAAGGGCGGACACCCCTGCACTTGGCGGCGACCGAGGCGGTTGCCAAGGCACTGCTGGAGGCCGAGGCCGACGCCAATGCCCGGGATCACGACTTCGAGACCCCACTGCACCGGGCGGCCACTGAATCCGTGGCGACGGCGCTGATCGCAGCGGGTGCCGATCCCAAGGCAACGGACAGGTTGGAGCGAACACCGCTCCATTACGCAGCGAACGAGGGAGTGGCGAGAGCACTGCTGCTGGCTGGTGCCGACCCCAATGCAACGACTAGGACGACCTGGTGGACCCCGTTGCATGAAGTGGCCTCGGAGGGCGTGGCAGCCGCACTTCTCGCGGCAGGCACCGATCCCGACATTGGCTACCCGCTCCACTACGCCCGCAGCGGAGGAGCCGTCAAGGTGCTCGTGGAAGCCGGCCTTGATCCCGATGCGAATGATGCAGACGGGTACAAGCCGCTCCATTCCGTGCAGACGGGCGAAGCCGCCCAGGCACTGCTTGATGCCGGCGCGGACCCGCTGTATCGGCGCGCTTCTTACTGGGAAACCGAGGGCGCTTTTCGCAGCGCCGTGCGTGGCGACTTTTCTGTCGGCGGGGGTTGGTCTCACTTCAGCGCTCCAGTGCTTCCTCTGCACAGCGCGATTCAAAGTGGGCGGACGCAAGTGGTGCGGGTGCTGCTGGAAGCGGGGGCGTACGACCCGACAACAGGATGCACGTACACGATCCCCGAACCGGATTCACCGCCCAGTATCTGGCGACTCGTTACAACCGCGCTGCGATCCTTAAGATCCTGATCGACGCCGGATTCGATCCCGATGGCAGGAACTTCCCGGACTGGCAAGCTACGGAGACAGAACGATTCCAGCAGCTCATCAACAGAATCCTGCCTGAATCGCAGTTCAACAAGGTAGGGGAAGCGCCACTACATGTTGCGGCACAGAGAGGTTACACGAATTCCGTGCGGGTGCTGCTGGCCGCAGGGGCAACCGTCGAAGCGGAAGACTGGGACGATTCGACACCGCTGTCGCTGGCCCGGGCCGAGGAGGTGAAAGCCCTGTTGATGGGCAACAAGGACATCGGCGACCTGCACCTGAGTTCGGACGCGGACACAGCTTCCCGCGACTGGCAAGGGCGGACGCCCCTGCACCGGGCAGCGACCGAGGCGGAGGCCAAGGCCCTGCTGGCGGACGAGGCGGATCCCCACGCCAGGGATAACAACGGTCAGACACCCCTGCATCACGCGTCCACTGAAAGTGTGGCGAGGGCGCTGATCGCAGCCGGTGCCGATCCTGCGGCAACTGACCGGTTCGGGCAAACCCCGCTCCATACCGCAGCGAACGAGGGAGTCGTGAGCGCTCTCCTGGCAGCGGGCGCCGACCCCAATGCACTGTATGGTGGCAGGACGCCCTTGTATCGAGCGGCTACCGAAGGTGTGGCGAGGGCGCTGATCGCAGCGGGTGTCGATCCCAATGCAGAAACTACCAGGAACACTCTGCTCCTTAACGCCCGCAGCGGCGGAGCCGTCACGGTGCTCGTCGAAGCCGGCCTTGATCCCAATGCAGAAACGACAGGCGGATACACGCCGCTGCACTCCGCACAGACCGGAGAGGCGGCGCAGGCACTGCTTGATGCCGGTGCCGACCCGCTGCGTCGACGTGTCTATACGGCCAGGTCCGCGAGAGACACACCCTTTCCGGTTTTCCTCGAAGCCCTGTCCGGCGATCTCTCGCAGTGGGAAGGCTGGCGCGCTAATGGCGGTCGAACCTTGCCGCTGCACAGCGCGATTCAAAGGCCGGATGTGGTGCGCGTCCTGCTGGAAGCGGATGTGTACGATCCCGCCAACAGGGAGCATGTCTACGATCCCCGCTCCGGCTACACGACCCCATCTCTGGCGGCTGATGTCAACCAGGCCAAGAGCCTCCAGCTCCTGATCGACGCCGGCTTCGATCCCGATGCCAGGAACCTGCCGGACCGGGAAGCGATGGAGACGGAACAGTTCCAGCAGCTCACGGACAGGATCCTGCCCGAATCCCAGTTCAACACGGTGGGGAAGTCGGCGTTGCACATCGCGGCACAGAGGGGCGGGGCAAACTCCGTCCGGGTGCTGCTGGCCGCAGGGGCGACGGTCGACGCGGAAGACTGGGGCGGTACGACACCGCTGCAGGTGGCCTCGACCGGGCCGGTGATGGAACTGCTGATCGATGCGGGTGCCAATCCACACGTCGAGAACGAATATGGTGAGACACTGCTCCATCGGGCTCCAACCGCGGGGGTTGTGGAGCGGCTGCTGAATCGCGGTGTGGATCCGAATGCCGCTGCGGCCGATACGGGCGATACGCCGCTGCATACGGCGGCAACGGCGGACATCGTGCGGCTGCTGCTGGAAGCGGGTGCCGATCCGAACGCCGTGAATGAGGGCGGCGATACACCTCTGATGGACCAGGCGGGCACTCCGGAAGCGGTCAAGTTGCTTCTGGATGCTGGTGCGAGTTCCAGCGCGGTTGTAGTGGATGGATACTGGACACCGCTACGAAGTGCCGTCCTGCAGATCGCGGCGGACTCCGTACGGTTCCTACTGGAGGACGGGGCGCCTTTCGACACGAGAGATGAGAACGGCGAGACGCTACTGCATGAAGCGGCAACGGGGGAAATCGTGCGGCTGCTGCTGGAAGCGGGTATCGATCCGGATGTCACAAACGATTGGGGCGACACACCCCTGCATCAAGCACCAACATCCCGCTATATGCCCTATCTTCCCGGTAGTCCGTTCGTCTACGACGGTCTGGCGATCGTGGAGGCACTGTTGGAAGCCGATGCCGATCCGAATGTCACGAATAACGCCGGCGTTACGCCCCTCTCTTCGGCGGTGGCAGCAGCGTACGAAGACGATCGACTGGCGATTGTGGACGCACTCCTGGAAGCCGGTGCCGATCCGAATACCGGTGCCGATCCGAATTCGGGATCAGGAACGCCTATGCATATAGCGGCCAGCCACGGAAATCCAGGAATCCTCAGGAGCCTTCTGGCTCATGGGGCGACTGTTGACGCCAAAGATCAGGAGGGAGAAACGCCCCTGTTCGAGGCTATGAATCTGTGGTACGTCCGGACCGATAGTGAAGAAGAGCGTTTGCATCTCATGTTGGAGATGACGGAAATCCTGCTGGAAGCCGGGGCGGACCCGAACGCTGAAGCGGACCGCGGCGACACACCGCTAACCTGGGCGGAACGATTGGACCACGATGAGTCTGTGCTGAAGCTGCTGCGGGATGCGGCGGCCGAGCGTGAACCAGTACCAGCGTTCGAGCCGCAGAGGATTTCGATAATGCTGGGGCTGAGCGGGGATACGGTTGTTCTCATGACCACCGAGAGTGGTGGATTCACCTTGGAGGGTCGGATGTTCGAGAGCGGTGGCACGGTCACGGCCGGGAATGGCAATCAGTACACGCTGACGATGGATGCAAACGGAGGTTGGACGGCCGAGTACCTGGGTGTCACCGTGATGCTGGGCACCTCGGGTTTGAGGGTGCTCCTGCGGAGGATGGACGACGGCAGCTATCGGGCCGGCGAACGGCCCATCAAGAGCGGCGACACCATCTTGGGGTATACGCTGACGATGAATGCCGACGGAACGTGGACGGCGGTCGGGCCGTAGCGAGCCCGGTGAACGGGGATACGGAAACATCTGTGCAGCGGGCCAATGGAGCCGAGTAGATGCAAGTGACGGGGGTGGACCGGATGCGGGACACCGTGTGCGACGAATATGCTACACTACAGGTTTCGTTGGCCCGCTGCCGTCACCACACCGTGCGTAAGGTTATCCACTGATGAAATGCAATGACGACCAGGACAGGGTGACAAGAGCGTCACCTGGATAGGACTGTCATCCGAAGAACTACCCGCTGCCCAACCGCCCGCTGGTGGGGTAGGTGCAGCGAATGCTACCCGTATATTCCGAGATCGCACGGAGACCGAGATCTCGCGAAGAATTCGTCTGGAACTCAAGACGTGAAGAAGATTAGACACGCAGAATCAAGGAGAACTACTATGCAAACCTCCATACGGCATGAATCCGGTAGCCAACGTGGACGATTCGGAATTCCTGCCCCATCCATAGGCGCCAAGGCGCCGTGGACAACCCTGCTGAAATGCACGATGTTTGCGGTCTTGGCTCTGCCCGCTCCGCTGGAATGTGCCGAACGTGCGATATCCGGCGGATTCGGCTCTCTCAGCGACAATTCGGTGGGCATTGTTCCCATTAGCGCATCTGATGTGGCGAAGAACTTGCGATTGACCGGTGACTATTCGGACATCGATGGTTCCTTGGCAAGCATCGACTACACACTATCGAATGGATTTCGCATTGGCGCGAGAGAGGCCAGTGACTTCCACCGCTATATTGGCGGTGAGTTGTCATATTCCTACCAGCACGGACAACTCACCATTTCGCGTTCGCGGAACCAGGACCTCATCCAGTCCGCGGCATCCGCGTTTGCTGCGGACCCCGGTCTGGCCCCTGCACCAGCGCCAGCGCCTACATCATCGTCACAGGCGCACCTTGTGACATCGAACGCTTCCGTGTTTCCTGCGGAGGACCCAGACATCGCCATACGTTACGGCAATGACATCAATCGACTGCTCGATTCCTGGACTCGAGACGTATCGGAGATCGGCTGGACATCCGCGGATTCGTTCAGCATCGGTGTGAGATCGCACCATGTCTACTACAACGTCGTGGGCCACGTGCGGCCGACCGGGAAGAAGCTCCGACCGTTTCTGACCGCTGGAGCGGGACTTTCAGGTTACTGGATGGGCTTGTCGGACATCAAGACGATTCGGGACGATCTGCCGAGTTACGCAAGCTTGGTTCCGTTCAGTGTGAGCGTAGGTTACAACTATGGTGCTGGCTTGAAGTACAACTGGTCGACGAAGCATGGAGTTCGGTTTGATGTCAGAAACCATGTTGCCGCAAGGGAGATTCTGAATCCAATAAGAATCATGCTCAAGAAAGAGTTCGACCCGGACCTTCCATTTCCCGTGCCGGTCTTCAACATGGGAGGCAATATCGAGTTCTCTGTTTCATTTACGTTTCTCTAAGCAACCAGGTCGTACGAAGCAGTGAGCAGATCTGGCTGTACCGTACGAATTGGCTGGAAATCCACAGTGGGAATACCGCCATTGCAGACGTAAGAGGAGAGAGAACTGATGGCATGGGGCCTTCCGGGCAGCCGACGGACGGAGGGACTCCATCCCGCAGTCTGCCCACGCTGATCCCCACTGCGGCGACTGAAGTTCGCACGGGTGCCATTTCAGCTGACGGGCTCGATGGGACCGTTTCGGGCCAAGGCGTGCTGGATCTGTCGACGGTCCGCGGATTGGTCGGGCACCTGCGAATCCTCCCGTAGCGGCTCGAACTCTGTAGAGAACGGCTGGTCTGGTAGGCTTTGTCTGATGTCAGTTGTCCATCTGTACAGGGTCCGCCTGCCCGCCTGCCTGGTTGCTGTGGTTCTGCTCGCGATGTGCGGCAGCGGTACCGCCGTCCCCGAGAGCCCGATGGTCAGCCGTTTCGCCGACGATGTCGACCGGAGCCCCCCGCTGCCCGAGTATCCCCGTCCGCAGATGGTCCGGGGGAGGTGGCTCAACCTCAATGGAGTCTGGGATTACGCCTTGACGGCCCGGGATGCGCCAATACCCGAGCAGTTCGACGGTGAGATCCTGGTACCGTTCGCCATTGAGTCGACACTGTCCGGCGTCCGCAGGACCCCGACGCCCGAACAGTCCCTGTGGTACCGGCGCAGTGTCGTTGTGCCCCCGGAGTGGCGGGAGGATCGACTACTCCTGCACTTCGGTGCCGTGGACTGGCACGCCCGGGTCTTCGTCAACGGCAGGTTGGCGGGTGAGCACAAGGGCGGGTATACCCCGTTCAGTTTCGACGTGACGGACCTGCTCGACGATGGTCCGGAACAGGAGCTCACGGTGTCCGTATGGGACCCGACCGATACCTGGACCCAGGCCCGCGGCAAGCAGGTCAGCGAACCGGCCGGGATCTGGTACACATCCGTGACCGGCATATGGCAGACGGTCTGGCTGGAGCCTGTGCCGATATCGTCAGTGGAATCGCTCGCCGTCGAGTCGGGCCGGCTGGATGGGGCCGTCCGCGTGACGGTCTCCGTGCGGGGTCCCTGCGACGGTTGCACCGTGCGGGTCGGCGCCTATCGTGACGGCACAGCGGTCGGTCAGGCGGAGGGTGCCCCGGGTGATCCCGTGCAGCTCCTGGTGTCCGAGCCCCGGCTGTGGACTCCCGACGAGCCCAATCTCTACGACATGGACGTGGTTCTTGCCAGAGGGAGCGAGCAACTCGACCGGGTCGCCAGCTATTTCGCCATCCGGGACATCTCCTTGGGCAAGGACTCCCGCGGGTTCACGAGAATGTTCCTCAACGGTGAGCCCATCTTCAAGTTCGGACTACTGGATCAGGGCTGGTGGCCCGGCGGGTTGTACACCGCGCCGACCGACGAGGCGCTGCGCTACGACATCGAAGTCACCAGAATGCTCGGCTTCAACACGGCCCGCAAGCACGTGAAGGTCGAGCCGGCTCGCTGGTATTACCACTGTGACCGACTCGGGTTGCTGGTCTGGCAGGACATGCCCAACGGCAACCTCCGCCGGGGCAGCCCCGACAACCTCCGGGTCCGTGCCGAGGACGAGAATGACGCCGATCGCCCGGATGACTCCGCTGCGCAGTTCGAAGCCGAACTGACGGAACTGATCGAGACCTTCTCGTTCTTTCCGTCGATCGTCATGTGGGTGCCCTTCAACGAGGGCTGGGGGCAGTACGATGTGGCGCGGATCGATGCGATGATCCGCGACCTGGACCCGACCCGGCTCGTCAATGCCACCAGTGGCTGGACGGACCGGGGCGTGGGGGATGTCTTCGACGCCCACATGTATCCGGGCCCCGGCATGGAACGCGTCGCCCCGGAACGTGCCACCCTCCTCGGCGAGTTCGGCGGCCTTGGCTGGCCCGTGGACGGACATCTCTGGTGGACGAACAGGCGTAATTGGGGGTATCGCACCTATTTCAGTCGTGAGGACCTGCAGGCGAAGTACGCCGAGGTGGTCGGCAACCTGGTCGGCCCGAGGGCCATTGGTCTCGCGGCTGCGATCTACACGCAGACCACGGACGTGGAAGGCGAGGTCAACGGGCTGATGACCTATGACCGCGAACTCGTCAAGTTCGACGAACAGTTCATGAACTCGCTGCACGACAGGATCTATGACGCCGAAGGCAGCGCCCGGGTGCTGTTGCCCACCTCCGAGCACGACCCGCAGCAGTGGCAGTACCGGCTCCAAGCCCCGGTCGGGGAGTGGACGACAGGAGACTCTGCCGACGGCTGGAAGAGCGGCCCGGGGCCGTTCCAGTCGGGTCGGAACTCCCTGTTCCCGACGGGAACGGTCTGGCGAGAGGGGCCGGTCTGGATTCGCACCACGTTCGACCTGGAGTCGGTTCCGGACAACCTGTGGCTGGAGACCTACCGTGGTGTCGACAGCGGGGCCATCTATCTCAACGGGACGCAGGTGTTCGATTTCGGTGACATTCGTCCCGGAGGCCGCCACTATCACCACATGGACCTCAGTGTCGCGACGGAATCCCTGCGGGAAGGGACCAACGTTCTGGCCGCGACGGGGAATCTCTCGCAAGGCCAGCGTGGGCTCGATATCGGTCTCTACATGGTCGAGTAGGGAGCCGGTTCCGCGAGTCAGTCGGCGAGGCGCCCCAGTGGGCGGACGTCGCGGCCGAGGCTGGCAAGAAACGACCTCGCTCGATCCGTCAGCCGCTTGACGACATCGGGGTGCTTGCTGGCGACATTCCTTGATTCGCTCGGGTCCCACTGCAACTGGTACAGCTCGGCCGGCTTGATGTCCGTCGCTCCGGTCTCGCTGTCTTCCTCCGTCTCGACGTGCAGCTTCCATTCGCGAGCACGGACGGCACGCAGCAGCGGCTTGTTCTCGGGTGGGCCATCCTCGGCCCGGTAGCGGTACCCTCCCTCGAAGAAGTACAGTGCCTCATGCCCCTGTGCCGTATCCGGGTTGTCCCAGAGGGGCTGCAGATCTCGACCGTCAATGGTGCGGTCCCTGGGGGGCTCGCCACCGGCCAGGACCGCCAGTGTCGGGTAAATGTCCATGATGGACGAGACCTCGGAGGTGACGAGACCTTTCGGGATCCGGCCCGGCCAGCGCATGATCGCGGGCACCCGGACCCCGCCCTCGTACACCGTGCCCTTGCTACCGCGGAACAGCCCTGTGGACCCCGCATCGATGCCGTAGCCCGACCAGGGGCCATTGTCGGACGTGAACACCACAAGCGTGTTCCCGTCGATCTCCAGTTCCTGCAAGGTCTCGAGGATGCGCCCGGTCTCGTGGTCGATCTCCTCGATCACGTCCCCGTACAGGCCCCGCAGGGAGCGGTCCCGGAAATCCCGCCCCCGAAACAGTGGAACGTGGGGCATCGAGTGGGCGAGGTACACGAAGAACGGCCGATCGTGGTTCGCCCGGATGAACCCGATCGCGCGATCCGTGTAGCGTTCGGTGAGTTCCTCTTGCCGAGGATTGGTCTCGATGACAACCTCGTCCTTGATCAGGGGTAGCGGCGGAAACCAGTCCGGCGGATAGGTCTCGTCCGACTGGGCGTAGCCCGTGTAGGCGGTTCGCTCCCGGGTGTACCTCATCCGTTCGCCCTCGTCCGGCCTGCGCTCGATCTTCGGATGAAACGGCCACATGTCGTTCGAATAGGGTAGGCCGTAGTACGCATCGAATCCGTGGCGGGTCGGCAGGAACTCGACCGCGTCCCCCAGGTGCCACTTGCCGAACATCGCGGTTGCGTAGCCGCGGTCGCGGAGCAGTTCGGCGATCGTGATCTCGTTGGGATGAATGCCTGTCCGCGCACGAGGGATGTGATTGAACATCAGGCTGTTGCGGGGCGGGTAGGTGCCCGTCATCAGGGCGGCGCGGGCCGGCCCGCAGAACGGCTGGGCGTAGAAATCGGTGAAGCGGATGCCCTCCGCCGCCATCCGGTCCAGGTTCGGCGTGCGAATGTACGGGTGGCCCTGCACCCCCAGATCGCCGTAACCCTGGTCGTCCGTCATGATGACGATGAAGTTGGGCAGCTCGGGGGACACCGCCACTGCCGCGGTTGGCAGCAGTGCGAGGGCGAACAGTGTGCGGATGTTCATGGGCAGCATTCCATTGTTGCTTGCCGGTCCTGGTCTGACAAGGTTCCGGATTGCTGGAGGGGTGACGACCCCGACCGGACTCTATCGATTCGAGGGCGTGGCAGCATCAAGTCGACGGAGCGCGTCGTGCACGAGTGTCCGGACCGGAGAATCAGGATGCAGGTGCAGTACTTCTTCCAGGGCCGCCCGCGCCCGGCTCAGTTCCCCCTGCTTCGCATGGATTTCCGCGAGAAACAGTTGCGGAAAACTGAAATGGGATGGGTCCGCTTCCTTGGCACGGAGCAGGAACTCCTCGGCTTTCTCGAACTGCCCCTTGTAGAAGAAGTTCATTCCGAGCTGTGAGTTGGCCAAGGCATCCTGGGGTTCCATGCTGCGTGCCATGAGATTGAAGCTGAGCGCCTCCTCGAACCGATTCTGCGACAGCAGCGCTCCACCCAGATTCACCATCGGGGCGTAGGCAAGGGGGTCGATTTCGAGGGCCCTGCGGAAGCGTTGTTCGGCTTCGACGTAGCGCCCGGCCTTGTACGCGATGGTCCCCAGCTCGTTCCAGACGTCCGTGTACGACGGCGAGATTTCGACGGCCTTGAGCAGCAGTGCCGTACCGCCCGCCTCGTCCCCCTTGCGCAGCCTGGCCTGGGCCTTGCGGCGGATCGTCCTGGCCTTGGCCGAGACCTTGAGTGTCGCGACCGACACCTTGCCTTGCTGCTCGACACGCTGCGATCGTGCCGCATCGGAGCGTTCCAGATCGACCGTTACATGGACCCTTCCGTCCGGGTCCGCGAAGGAAGGTGTGACCTGTACCGTGGTGCGGGTCACTCCCCACTCGGGATCCATGACCGTGAGCGTGTAGGCTCCGGGCTCCAGTCGCCGAAAGGCAAACCGGCTCGCCTGCACGGGTCTCTCGAAATAGAAGGGACTCTCGACAGCGGATACTGCTGCCAGCCCCCGCGCCATCGGTGGTTCGACGGTTCCGTGGAGGGACAGGGAGTCGGTTCCGGCCAGATGGCCGACCAGCGCCACGGGCGCTAGGAACCGGCAGACCCAGTGGGACACGGCAGCTTCAGTGTCGCACGATACGGGCCCGGATTCCTCCCGTCTTTGTCCGGTGCCTATGATGAATGGTGCTGCGGGCCCTGCGATCGCAGGCCCCTGAACGGATGAATGAGCCTTACAACGTTTGCCAGGAATGCGATTGCGGATGCGAAGGGGACGGCATCGGTCGTGCCGAGTTCCCGCGGACTGGCGCGAGTGATGGTGGCGCCACTGCAGGAGCGCCCGCAGCGGGTCATCGTCGAGTTCGGGCCCGGCACGGGGGTCATCACCCGCGAACTCCTCCGCCTGTTGGCGCCTGACGGCATCCTGCTGGCCTTCGAGATCAGCCCGAGGTTCGTGAAGTACCTGCGCGATACGATCCGCGACCCGCGCCTGCGGGTGGTGCCGGCCGGTGCCGAGACGGCAACCGCCGAGTTCCGCCAACGCGGAATCGACCAGGTCGACGCCGTCGTTTCATCCCTCGGCATCGCACTGATGGATGCGGAATCCGCGGACGCGATCTTTCGTCCGCTGCTGCCGCATCTGGAGGATGGAGGCATCATCACGCAGTATCAGTACGTCTCCCGGGTCCGGCTCAGTGGTGGCCGGGTGGAACGCTTCGATGTCGGCGACTTCCTGGGGCAGTACTTTCATCACGTCGAGTCGCAGTTGGTCCTGATGAACTTTCCGCCTGCCTTCGCGTTCACCTGTCGGAGCGTGCGGCGTCCCGCGGGCGTTCCCGGAGATGGGGACTCCGCGATGCGGTGAATTCTGTAGCGGCCTAACCGGCTCCTCGGCAGTCATGTTGCTGTCGGCAGCCGATCACCGACCCCCTCTGCAGGGCAGGGGGTTATACTCGCACTCAGTGGCTCTGCCGAAGCGGGCGGGCCCGATGGACGGACGGCTCGTTGCTTCTGGATATCATCTTGGCTGTTGTCCTGCTCGTGTCCGTCGTCATGGCCGCACGGATCGGCTTCACCAGGGAGTTGATTCGAATCGCTTCCCTGGTCATCGGCCTGCTGGTCGCGATGTGGGGCTACGGGTTCCTGGCCCAGAAGCTGCAGCCACTCATCGAGGATGAGCGGGCCGCGGTCGTTGCGGCTTTCGCGGGGATCTACTTCGGCTGCCTGATCACCGGAGATGTACTGTCCTACATCCTTCGCGGCGTCCTGGAACTGACGGGCCTGCGTGTGATCGATGTGGCGCTGGGGGGAGTGTTTGGCGTGGTTCGAGGTCTGCTCCTCGCGGTCGTTCTTGTGTTGATGCTGCTCTCGTTCCGACCCGTCCCGGGGTCCACGACTCTCGTCGCGGAGTCCAGGATTGCCCCGGTTCTCGTGAATCTGGCCAGGACGATTGCCCTGTTGGCCCCCAAGGGCATGAGGGATGCCTTCGGCAAGGGTGCCGATCAAGTGCGTGAGGAGCGGGCCGCCAGTGGGGCCTGAGGAACCAATGACATCGAATCACCGACGCGAAACGATCAGCATGACAACCAGTACCGAGGCGTCCCCGTCGTTCGAAAGGCGGCGTTTCCTTCGCACCGCAGGTGCTGCGACGCTTACGGCGGCATCGGCCTCCCGCGTGGTCGGTGCCAATGACCGCATTCGCGTTGCCTTGGTGGGTTGTGGTGGACGCGGCCGCAGTGTTGCCGCGAAACTCGCCGCGGTCGACGGTGTCGAGTACACCCATTTCTGCGACGTGTACGACAGGCAGGCCGAGGCCGCTCGGGATGCACTGGCGGGCCAGTCGGCTAGGTTGGGTCGCGACTACCGCCGGGTCATTGAGGACCGCGACGTGGATGCGGTGCACATCGCCACGCCGGATCACTGGCACGCCCTGCCTGCAGTGGATGCGATCCGCGAAGGAAAGCATGTCTACGTCGAGAAGCCTCTCGGCCACAACATCCTGGAAGGAAAGGCGATGGTGAAGGCCGCCGCCAGTTCCAGGGCGGTCTTCCTGACCGGCACGCAACACCGGTCCCAGCCGCATTTCGCGGAGGCCGCGGAACTGGTCCAGGGAGGCCGGCTGCGGGACGTGCATTTCGTCCGCGTGTGGAACTTCGCGAACCTGATGCCAGCGGGGCCGGGCACGACCCCGGACTCCGATCCTCCGCCGGGCCTGGACTGGGACTTCTACCTGGGGCCGGCTCCGTGGGTGCCGTTCAACCCGATGCGCTTCCTGAAGACGTACCGACTCTTCTTCGACTATGCCGGAGGCTGGATCACCGACTTCGGTACGCATCGATTCGACACGGTCCATCAGATCATGGGGCAGGAGCAGCCTCGGACCGTGACGGCCGCGGGAGGTCGCTTCGCAGTGAACGGGATGGGCGACCAACCCGACCTGCTGCAAGTGACCTACGAGTATCCCGGATTCATCGTCAGCTACGAGGCATGCAACATCAACTCGTTCGGCAGCATGGGAAGACTGACGCCGGAGATGCGATTGCACGGAGCGCGGGGAGCAGAGAACCGGCCCAACGGGATGGCGTTCTACGGCAGCAACGGGACACTGATTGCCGACCGGATCGGCTACGAGATCATTCCTGAGACCGGGGCCTACGGCGGTTCCCTGAGCGACGGCGAGTCGTTCGAGCCCAGCCGGCTCGAACGCACCCACGCTTCGAACCCCGAGCCATCGGCCCTGCACGCGGAGCACTTCGTCCGCTGCATTCGCCACGGAGAGGTGCCGCGTTCTGACGCGGAGACGGGCCACCGGTCCTCCCTGGTGGCGCATCTGGGCAATATCGCCTATCACGCCGGACGCAAGCTTGTCTGGGATGGCGAGGCCGAGGATTTCGTCAATGACCCGGGGGCATCTCGCATGTTGGGACGCAAGGCCCGCAAGCCGTGGGATGCCATCAGCGCCTAGGGCGTGAGCGGGAACTCCGACACCCGGGAAACCGTCCCGCCGTCCGCTTCGTCTCTCCAGAAAGGATGCGGATTGTCAGTCTCCTGCCCGTGCTTCTGCTGGTACTGGTCCCGGTCGGGGCCCAGAACAGCGATGTGGGCGAGACTCCCACGTTCTCGCTGGACGTCAAGGTCGTCAACGTTCTTGCCACGGTCAAGGACGGGAAGGGGCGGTTGATCAGTGACCTCGAACGGGAGGACTTCATCCTCTCGGAGGACGGACGGAAGCAGGAGATCCGGTACTTCGCGCACCAGACCGATCTCCCGCTGACGATCGGATTGCTGATCGACACCAGCGGGAGTCAGCAGAGTCTCATCCCGGAAGAACGCCGGGCCGGGGCTATGTTCCTGCGGGCCGTGGTCCGGCCGCAGACGGACCTGGCGTTCCTCATGAGCTTCGATCGCAACGTCGAACTCCTGCAGGATTTCACCGACTCGCTGACGCTGCTCGAACGCGGTCTCGGTGAACTTGAGGTGGAGGTTCCGACGGGCGGATTCCACCCCAACCCGACCGGGGACAGGGCGCAGACTAGCACGGCCCTTCACGATGCGTTGTACCTCGCAGCAGACGAGATGTTCCGCAACCAGGTGGGACGCAAGGCAATCGTACTCATTTCGGATGGCGTCGACTACGGGAGCAAGGTCAATCTGAAGTCGGCCATCGAGGCCGCCCAGCGTGCGGACATCGTCGTGTACACGATTGAGTATTTCGACCGCAGGTTCCAGGGCTACATCGGTCTGCACGGGATGGGAGCCAATGGGGCCGGCACGCTCAGGAAGATGTCCCAGCAGACCGGCGGCAGCTTCTTTCGAATCGCGGGACGCAAGGGGCTCGCGGACGTGTTCCGGCAGATCGAAGCGGAGATGCGCAGCCAGTACAGCATCGGATACAGCCCGAGTCGAGGGCTTGACGAACGGGGTTTTCGCAAGATCACGCTCAAGACCCGTCGCAAGGGCGTGAAGATCCAGACACGGGACGGATACTACCCCGGTTCCAGTTGACGCGATGCCCAGTCTGCTTCAGGCTGGAACGCACCACCGAGGCGCGGGGACCAGAGTATGTCCTGAGATGGCCTTCTTTTTTTGGCCCAAACTGGCCCAGTGTCGCGTCAATTGCGCATGACGGTGGCCGATGCCCATCACGAACGCAAGTCCGTCGATCCGAAGATCGATGGGAGATGTTTGCCTTGGTGCGGTTTCTTCGGAGGCTCTCCGCAAAGCCGGGTTCTTGCGCGAAGGCCAACCCGGTCCGGAATGCCTCCCGCGAACTAGTGCTCCGTCACTTGGTGATTTGAGGATAGACGGACCGGAGTTCACGACGCGCATCCTCCACGGTCATCTGATCGGGCAGGGGAAAGCGTTACCGCCCCTCAAAGTCGCGAGCGGGCGCGGGTAACACACTCGGTTCTCGCGAAGACACCCCATATTGGATGTCGCACTGGATTCTGAAGACGGCAGTCCGCCTGACAGTTTCGTGGCTGATCGATTCACGAATGCCGCACGCGACCGCCTCCCGCGCTAACAGGCACAGCGACACTGGGCCGCGGCCTGTCGGCAGCGGACGCCCAGTCGCTGGGCGATCAGTGCGGCTTGCTGGCGCCCGTCCAGACGCTTTGGCAGTCCGGTTGACGGACCCCGTTGCCGACTGTTGCGGGCCAGCCCGAAGCCATCCCGCATGCCACGCTGGCGCACGCTCGCGACCGTGCGATTCCGGCAGCCATGGGCCTCGGCGCCCTAACGGCCGCATCGGCTTGCAGTTGGACGCGCGACCGGCGCGCTTTCTGGATGATGTCCTGGCTTGGGCCATGGGTCGCTCGCCAAGTCGTACAGGAAATACTGCGATTGACGGAACACCAGTCCACAAGCATCATCTGACGAATCATCCCCTTCGTTCCCCCTGCATCCTCGCAAGGCTGTCGACGCTTGCCTCCGCGCACCGCTCATTCCGGATCGATATCGCCGAAGACCTCAGGCAGGGACATGGCATCAAACGCAATGCTCAGCTTCGCATCCAGATCTTCCGGGGTCGCTGTTCGAATCCGTTGCCGGATGCCAGGCGGAACAGGACCGAAACGATGCTCCAGCAGGCGGGTCAGAATCTGGACCCTCTCTTGCACCTTCCCCTGCTCCATGCCCTGGTCAATCAGTTCCTGTACGACTTCTCCCACGCGACTCTCCCCTCTGCCCGGCTTGACTCTCTCCGCTGCCTGCGCCAGCGTCTGCCTCGACACCGACCAGACACTCATAAGATACACCATCACCTGCTTCTCGTACCGGGTCCCGTCCGGCAGGTCCGCCAGCACTCCCGGCAGTGCTTCCCGTCTCTGCTCCGCCGTCCCCCGATGCGAATACCGCAGCGCGATCAGGCCCGCTCGCGTCGCCGGGTCCCCCGCCAACTCCCTGTCGGCCAACTCGCCCAGGTTCCGCAGAATGTAACCGAACCGCGACTCGAACTCCCCAACTCCTTGTGCAGGATCATCTCCGCGATCGAGAACGGCGCCGTCCAGGGATCCCCTCCGTGATAGAACACCACCGGGATGATGGCGGGCAGCGCCCACAGCCGATCCACCCGCGTCGTGGACCCCGATGGCCCGCCAGCGCCTCCCGGCCAGTGGACCGACAGCTTCCCGTCGGCGTACGCCTCCCAGATGCGGCTCTTGTAGCGGGCCAACTGCAGGGCGATGGCGGGATCCGACGTCGACTTGTGTTCCAGCAGGACATGGACGAAGGCCGGGGCGCCATCGCGCAACTGCACCGCGAAGAGCTTGTCGACCTAGGATAGACGCAGGTTCTCGTCCACGAAAGTGCCGTCCAGAGCGACGGGCGGAACGGGGGCGAGGAGCCCGGGAAAGCGGGACCCGACATGCGTCTCGATCAGGTCCTGCGCGCGCCTGTTGTTCTCGACGATGGCCCGAAAGAGACGATCGTGCGGATGGCCGATACGGTCGTGTGGTTCGCTGAAGGGAACGGTCATGGTAGTCGTGAGTGGAGCATGGCCAACCCGGGGAAGGCTCACCTGTCCACTGAGTATGGCAGCCATCATGCAGGAGGTGCGTGGCAGGGCACCGGGCGGTGGCGGAGCCCTGCGGCCCGGTTGCGAACTGAACTGCCTGACGCGACAGTGCCTGCGGGGTCGGCGGATCGGGGAACGGGACCCGTTGCGCCGGGAAACGGCCGCTTGGGCGGCAGGCGTCAATCAGAGCCAGTGCGGCGTGAACTGGCAGATGACCGTGGACGATGCCCGCTGCAGACTCAAGTCCGTCTATCCTAAAATCACCGAGTGACGGAACACTAGGCTCGCCACAAGAGATGCCGACCGCCACGGTTCCGGTCGATAGGGGAGTGGGGCCGGTGTGCTCTGACGCCCGAAAATCCGACCCGTCGTGTCGCAGGCCAGCGAGCACCTTATGGTTCCAGCCCCAGGAAGACACGGGCCCAGTCCACGGAACAGGACCGTCCGCACTCCGGAATCCTCCTCGCACTGGATCACTGCATCAGGAAATTCCCTGACGAGCCATGCGTCGATCTCGTTCGCCTTCTCCGGCTGGTGCAGCCCGGCCTTGTCGCCCGGGTCGAGCGCGCTGCGTTCGATCGTCCTGTATGTCCTCGCAGGAGAGTGTCGATGAGATGCCCGCGTGGAATGCTGGCACGGATGAAATCCCGCTTGATCGGAGTCGGTCGATCGAATCTCCACCTCACCATGTGGCGTTAACAACGCCGAGCCCGTGGTTCTTTGGGCCGACACGTCCCCCTGCAGGGCTGTGCCTCACTCCTCATCTCGCAGACGTGCCTGCAGTCTGGCGAGGTGCTCCTCTACCAACTGGCGGGCCTGCCGCTCCTGCTCGCGTTCCCGTTCCGCCTGCTCCCGCTCCTGTTCGGCGATGCGACGGGCTCTCGCATCCGCCTTGCGGCCTTCCTCCACTTCCTCGAACCACTCCAGGTCCAGACCGGTCTCCAGATCCCGCACCCGCACCCGGTTGCCTTCGGCCCGGAATCCGACCCCCAGCAATTCGCTCGCGTGCTCCGGCTCGCCCCCGACCACACTCTCCGGATCCGCCTCCACCTCCACCAACCCCTCTCCCCACCGCCGGAAGGCCCACATCCGCCCGCCTCGCGCCGTCTCGCCATAGTCGGGAACGTACAGGAGCTTCTCCTCCCGGTCCCGCTGGACCGAAGTCCGGGAACTGACCTCCACCACCACGTCCGGCGGCCGGCCTTCCTCCCACACCCGGTAGCTGAGCCGTTCGTGACGCGAGGTCCCCAGCACCACCATCACGTCCGGTGCGAGCGACTTCGATGTGTCGTAGCGCTGGTAGTACAGCAGCAGGTCGCTGGTCACGTAGACGTCATGGTGATCGCGATAGCTCGACTCCAGCGGGCCCCGGACCGACTGGATAGCGCGGTAGTGTCAGTCACTCTCGGCCCTGGGTAGCCCGTCGCTGTCGGGTTAGTGTTCGATCACCAGCGCGGGCAGGCCCTGCTGGATGATGCGGCTGTCCTGCATGGTGTCTATCGTGGCCCGCAAGCCGTGCCTCCACAGTATACAGAACGCGAACCGCGTTGCGGGCTTGCTTCCGCTCGCTACGGCCCAGCCGACAGTGTCAGAGTGCCGGACATGGGGCTGATCGGAATCTCGTGACCTGGAGTCGACCGCCGGGGTTGGCGAGCGAATCCGGGGACCGGAAGGGGCGGGAGTTCGTCGACCACAGCTCCGTCATTCGTTGATCGCTGAAAGGACGGACCAGTCCTTGCGACGGGCATCGGCCACGGTCAGGTGTCCGTTCCCGCCACGCTGATGGGCATCGACGCTCGGGCGGAATACCCCTTCCGCGACACACCTTACCTGCAAGGTTGCGGTTGATGGATCACTGGCCGTCTTCGCGAGTGAAACCGCGGCCAGCATGATGCAGGAAGACATCTCCCAGGCTGGGACGGGATATCGTGACGGATCGGATCCGGGATCCGAACCGCTCCATCGAGCGAGCCGCCCAGGCCGAGCCTTCCGCATGCTCGAACCGGACCCCCTGACCGCTGATCCGGGCGTCCTTGATCGCGAACTCGTCCGCCAACGTCGCGGCAACCTCCTCCGGATCCGTGGAGTACAGCGTGACGACCTCGCCGCCGATTTCGGACTTGAGGTCTTCCGGGGTCCCCTGGCGAACGAGCCGGCCCCGATCCAGGATGGCGAGTTGGTCGCAGGAATCGGCTTCGTCCAGCAGGTGCGTGGTCAGCAGCACTGTGGTGCCCTCCGACTGGCGCAGCACTTCCAGGTAGTTCCAGAACGCGAGACGCGCCTGGGGGTCGACGCCCGTGCTGGGCTCGTCAAGCAGCAGCAGGCGGGGTCCGTGCAGCAGTCCCTTGGCGAGGTCGGCCCTTCGCCGGAGGCCTCCTGACAGCTTGTCGACGCGGTCCTTGCGGCGGTCGGTGAGGCCCACTTTCTCGAGAAGTTCGCGGATACGGCCGGCAAGAGCCCGCCCCCACAGGCCGTGCATGTGACCCTGATGGGTCAGGTTCTCCTCGACGGTCAGCCGTCGGTCGAGACTCTGGGACTGAAAGACGACTCCGACCTGCCGACGCGCTTCGGTCGGGCTGGCGGCGACATCCGTCCCGAAGATCCTGGCTGTTCCGGTCTCAGGTTGCAGGAGTGTGGAAAGGATCCGAAAGAGGGTTGTCTTCCCGCTTCCGTTGGGTCCGAGCAGTCCGTAGATGGCACCCCGCGGGACCTCGAAGCTAACGCCGTCCAGCGCGCGGGCCTTGCCATAGCTGAAGGTGCATTCCGTGACGGCAACTGCTGGCGAGTCAGGCATCGGTCGGGTCAACGTTCCGACGTTAGCACAGGTCCCGCCAACGGAGGGCCATCCCGGAGCCCGCCCTGCGTGGCGATGGGATCACGCGGAGTCGCGCAGTGTCTGGAGCAGCCCCTTGATGTACCCGAAGCCGTATGCAAAGGCCTGCCGGCCGTTCGGGTCGTCCGCATGCCTCGGCATGTGGTCGGGCATGAGCATGTACGGATAGTCGACTTCCCACAGCGTCCGGGCCACTTCGACCATGTTGAGGTCGCCTTCGTCCGGGTACACCTCCTGGAAGTCGTCCCGCTTGCCCCGGATGTTCCGGAAGTGGATGTTGAAGATCTTCCTGGCCCCGCCGATTCGCCGGATCACGTCGTGGATCTCGGTGGCCGGGTCCTGCAGCATTTCGGATGTCGTGCCGAGGCACAGGTTGAAGCCGTGGTGGGGACTCTCCTGGATGCTCATGAATCGGTACAGCCCCTCGGGCGTTCCGAGCACTCTTGCCACGCCTTGGTAGCCGTCCGGCGGAACGCCGGGATCATGCGGGTGACAGGCGGCGCGGACCTTGTATTCGTTGGCGACAGGAATGACGCGATCAAGGAAGTAGGTGATCCGCTCCCACGCCTCTTCCTCGTTCACCCGTCCGGCTCTGGTCAGGGGCGGGTCGGGCGTGGCCTCCTCCAGACGCCATGTCGAATACGACGAGCCGCCACGTCCGGGCGTCCTCTCCGTGCGGAGCACTCCCAAGATGCTCATGTTGTACTTGAATGCGGGAATCCCGGCCTCCGCACAGCCCTGAATCATCTTGTGGATGTCGTCGATGTCCCGGTCGCGTTCCGGTGACTGGCCGAGCATGATCGCCCCGCGCCGTTCCCGATCGATATGCGACGAGGCGAGAAACGGCAGCGCCACCATGTCGAGGGCAACGCCCTGCGATTCGCACAGTTCGCGCGTCTTCTCCAGGTCCTCCCGGAGCCAGTATCCCCGTTCTCCGGGATCCGGCGGGTAACCGCAGCAGTTGTTGACCCCGTGCCGCTTGAGGAACTGGAGAATCTCGATGTTGGTCGGTCCTCGTTGTGCGCCGACATGCATCTTCATGGGCGGATAGGTCGGCTGTGGCTCCTCTGGGGAACGGCCCTGCTCGGCGCAGGAGGTCGCCGTTACCCCGAGTGCCGCCGATGTGACGAATGTTCTTCGATTCATGAGAGTTCTACCGTGGCGTGACGGTCGCGCACCAATGATAGCTCACGGACACCGTTCCGGGAAGCTGTGGACGGCCGCGCCGGCCCGTTCGTCTCGTTGGTCCGCTCAGGGGCGATGATAGAAGGAGATGATCCTGGTCATTGACAACTACGACTCGTTCACCTTCAATCTGGTCCAGTACCTCGGCGAACTCGGTGCCGAGATGACGGTCAGGCGCAACGACGAGATCACGGTCGACGAGGCTCGCGCGATGGAGCCCGAGCGCATTGTCGTCTCTCCCGGACCCTGCACGCCGCGGGAGGCCGGCATCTGCGTAGACCTGATCCGGAACATGGCCGGCATGGTGCCCATCCTGGGCGTCTGCCTCGGACATCAGTCCATTGGAGAGGCATTCGGGGGGAACGTCATCCGGGCCCCGTACCTCATGCATGGAAAGACCAGCCGCGTACGCCATGACAGGCGGACCCTGTTCGAGGGCCTCGATCAGGATTTCGTCGCGACACGATATCACTCCCTGATCGTCGAGCGGGACTCACTCCCTGCCGATCTCGAGATCTCGGCATGGACCGAAGACGGCATCGTCATGGGCTTCCGGCACAGGTCGTTCCCTGTGGAGGGAGTGCAGTTCCATCCCGAATCGATCCTCACCGAGACGGGAAAGACCATCCTGGGCAATTTCCTCCGCAGCTGACGGCCTGCCGCCCGTCTCTGATTCCACGTGACCGAACCGATCCCTGCCCCGCCACTGCTGGACTTTCGCAACATCACCGTATACCGCGGAGAGACCCTGGTACTGGATCGGCTCTCGCTGTCGATTCCCTGCGGTCAGCACCTGGCCATCATCGGTCCGAACGGGTCCGGCAAATCGACCCTGATCCGGACGATGATGCGCTACGACCATCCGGTGCGGCGTTTCGGCCCGGTCATGAAGCTCTTCGGGCGGTCGGACTGGCACGTCCACGACATGCGGAAGCTGATCGCGGTCGTGTCGAACGAGATGGTCGCGGCCTGTTCGAAGAACGCGTCCGGCCGCAGCGTGGTGCTGTCCGGCTACTACTCGAGTTTCGAGCTCTGGCCCCAGCACCGGGTGAGCCCGGAGATGGAGACTCGTGGGGCCGAGGTCCTGCGCCTGCTGCAGGCCGAGCACCTCAGGGACAAGCCCGTCAACGCCATGTCCACCGGGGAGGCCAAGCGCGTGGTGATCGGCCGCGCTCTGGTGAACCGGCCGCGCGCGCTCCTGCTGGACGAGCCATCCAACGGTCTGGATGTCCGTGCGGCGCTCGAGTTGCGGGCGATCCTGCGGCAGATTGCCGCGCAGGGGACCAGTCTCATCTATGTCACGCACCACTTGCCGGACATCGTGCCCGAGGTGTCGCGTGTCATCCTGCTGGATCGCGGGCGCATCCATGCCGATGGACCGAAGGAACTCCTGCTGTCCTCGGATACCCTCTCCCGGGTGTACGGAATGCCGATCGAGGTGGAGTGCAGGGACGGCTACTACAACTGCTGGGCCTGATCGTGGTGCGTACCGTCGAAATACTGCCGGATTGCCGTCGCTCTTTGCCGGCCGACCTCCGCTGAGAGCTCCTCGAGGCTGCCGCTGCGGATGCCCGCCACGCTGCCAAACCTCCGCAGGAGCTTGCGGGCGGTTGCCTCGCCGACGCCGGGAACCTCCAGCAACTCGGAGCGCAGGCTCCGCTTCGAGCGCCGCTGGCGATGGAACGTGACCGCGAAGCGGTGTGCCTCGTCCCGGATCTGCTGGATGGCATGCAGGATGGGGTGGAATCGGTCGAGCCGGATGGGTTCGTCCTCCTGCCCGAACACATACAGGGTCTCTTCGCGCTTCGCGATCGCTGCGAGCGGCTGCGCGGCGGCCCCGATCTCTTCGAGGGCTTCGGCCGCTGCATGCAGTTGTCCGATTCCGCCGTCCACCAGGACGAACGACGGGAACTTCTTGCCTTCCGCCTGAAGGCGCCGGTAGCGCCTGCCCACAACCTCCCGCATCGCGGCAAAGTCGTCGTTCTCCTGGGACCGGATGATGTACTTGCGGTAGGCCCCCTTCCGCATCGCGCCGTCTTCCCAGACCACCATGGAGGCGACCACCTCGACTCCCTGCGTATGCGAGATGTCGAAGCACTCGATCCGGGTGGAGGTTTCGGACCCGTCGGTGGCCGGTGGCAGGTTCAGCGCGTCCCGCCAGGCCTCGGCAATCTGGGTGGCGCTGGGCTTGCGGACGCGGAATCGCTGTTCGAAGCAGTTCCGGGCGTTGGTTGCCACCAGATCCAGCAGGGCCTTGTTGGCCCCGCGCTGCGGTACACCGATATCGACCTTGGTTCCCCGCTTCTCCGCAAGCAGCTCCGCCAGGGCCGTCATGCCCTCGAATTCCGCGGGGACCCTCACCAGCGACGGAACGAGCCGCTGTCCCAGGTAGACCTGGGGTAGCAGGGTTGACAGGAAGTCTCCGGTTGCGAACGTCGCGACATCCTCCCAGTAGAACTCCCTGCGGTCGACCACCCTGCCGTTGCGCACGTGAAAGATGTTGACCGCGACCAGGGGCGGCTCGGCGTGGACTCCGAAGATGTCGATGTCCCGGCCCTCGGCGGCCGCCATGCGCTGCCGTTCCGTGATCTCCTCCACGGTCGTCAGCAAGTCCCGCAGACCGGCGGCCTTCTCGAATTCCAGTGCTTCCGAGGCTTCCAGCATGCGGCGGCGCAGGTCGCCGATCAGTTCCCCCCGCCTTCCGCCCAGAAACGCCCGTACGTCCTCGGCGGCACGTTGGTACGTCTGGTCTTCCACCAGGCCCTGCACGCACGGGCCCCAGCACCGCCGGATGTGGAACTCGAGGCAGGGCCGCGGGTGGTGCCGTCGCAGGTCGATGCTGCACGACGGGACCTTGAAGTGCTTGTGGATGAAGTGCACCAGGCGGTGGGCCAGGTTGCCCGGGAAGTAGGGTCCGAAGTAGGTGGCCCCGTCTTTCTTCAGGCGTCGGGTGACATAGACGCGCGGGTACTTCTCACGCGTCATCTTGATGTAGGGATAGGTCTTGTCGTCCCGCAGGAGAACGTTGTACTTGGGCTGATGTTCCTTGATCAGGTTGTTCTCCAGGGCCAGGGCTTCCCGCTCGTTCTGCACGAGAATGTTGCCGAGAGACACGGACTCGAACAACAGGCGTGCCCGTTTCGTGTCGGACAGCGCATCGGCCGAGAAGTAGTTGCGGATGCGGTCCCGGAGGCTCTTGGCCTTGCCGATATAGAGGACCTTGTCCTCCGGCCCCCTGAACTGGTACACGCCCGGAGCCGGCGGCATCGCCCAGGCGTCCTCGCGAAGTCGTTCCCAGTGCGGTGGCTGGCGCATGATCGGTCGTTCCGTGTTCCGGCAAGCCCTTGGGCCCAGTATATGAACCGCCCCGGGACTGCGCCGCCGCCTGCGGGGGGGGCCCGCAGCCTGCTGTAATCTGGAGGGGCCGGCATGAACGATACGACCGTGCCGGCGCGCCGGGTACGTTCCAGGATTGACCACCAGTCTGATCGAGACTTCCCCGGGCGAGCCCGACGAGCGGGCCGTGAGCGCGGCGGTGGAGGCCCTGCACGCCGGGGAGGTCGTGGCGATCCCCAGTGATACGCTCTACCTCCTGGTGGCGGATCCCTTCAACCTGAATGCGGTTGCGAGGGTCTTCGAGGCCAAGCGCCGCGATACCCACCGCTCGCTCCCGCTGATCGTCGATGGGGTTCCGATGGCCGAGGACTACGCCACCCGACTGTCCTCGAGCTTCTACCTGTTGACGCGCCGCTTCTGGCCCGGTCCGCTGACCGTGATTGTTCCGGCCTCGTCCAAGATGCCCTTGCGCGTGACGGGCAACACCGGCCGACTCGCACTGCGCCACTCCGCCTCCGTATTTGCCACACGCCTGATCGACCGACTGGGGGCTCCACTGATCGCTACGAGCGCCAACGTGTCGGGACGCCCCACCTGCCGCAGCGGCTTCGAGGTCCTCGGGACGATGGACGGGCGGGTGCGTCTGATCGTGGATGGGGGAATCCTCACCGGGACAGTCGCGACCACGGTCGATATCACTCCGACGCAGTGGCGCCTGATCCGGGAGGGGGCTGTGTCAAGGGACTCGATCCAGGCCTGTCTGGCCGCATAGGTGGCGGCGTCCCAGGCTTCGCCGTGTGGATCGGTTCGGCCCCGGCTGCAGCCGGTTCTCGCCTCGGCTCGAAAACGACCGGGTCGGGCTATAATCAGGGCTGTTCGAGCCCCGACCGGGGCGAAGGGAAGATTCCATTGGCAGATTACGCGCATCCCGAGGTCTTGGTCAGTACGGCTTGGGTGGAGGCTCACGCCGCAGACCGTGACGTCCGTCTCGTGGAGGTCGACGTGAACACTGCGGCCTACGACGAGGGCCATGTGCCGGGCGCCGTCGGCTGGGCCTGGAACAGCCAGCTCTGCGACACCGTTCGGCGTGACATCGTTCCCAAGGCGGCGTTCGAGGAACTGATGGCCAGCAGCGGAATCGACACCGATACGACCGTCGTGCTCTATGGAGACAACAACAACTGGTTTGCTGCCTGGGCATTCTGGCAGTTGAAGATCTACGGACATCGCGACGTGCGCCTGATGAACGGCGGCCGCGTCAAGTGGCTGGCGGAGGGCAGGGAACTGTGCACCGAACGGCCGGCCCCTGCTCGAACGAAGTACCGGGCCGCTGCCCCGGATTTCTCGATCCGGGCCTATCTGCCGTCCGTGATGGATGCCGTGAAGGCGGGCGGCGCTGAACTGGTCGATGTGCGCAGCCCCGCGGAGTTCAGCGGCGAGATCCTGGCTCCTCCGGGCTTGCCCGAGACGTGCCAGCGTGGCGGTCACATTCCCGGGGCGAGCAACATCCCCTGGGGCAAGACGTGCAACGAGGACGGTACGTTCAAGAGTTCCGACGATCTTGCCGAGATATACCGGATGGCGGGGATTTCGGGCGAGAAGCCCGTGATCGCGTACTGCCGTATCGGCGAACGGTCCAGTCATTCCTGGTTCGTGCTGAAATACCTGCTGGGCCTGGACAACGTCACGAACTACGACGGCTCGTGGACGGAGTGGGGCAATCTGGTTGGCGCGCCGGTGGCCAGGGGCGCATGAGAGCCGAGAACTTCAGCGTCCGCAGTCTGGAACTGGCCGGCTGGCCCGTGCGTGTGACCACGTATCGCATCGGGTCGACCTGGCACGCCAAGGCGGACAACGTTTCGCCGGGTGCGTTGATCGCCGTGACGCGTGCCGAGACGCTGGAGGAAGCTGAGGCCAACGTGCTGGAAGTGGCGGAATCCAGGCTGGCAGCCACCCGGCGTACCACCTGAAGTCGATCCGATGCGCGTACAGGTTTTCTCGGACATTCACGGCGACATCGCCAGTCTCAAGCGGGCGGTTGCCGTCGAGGCCGACATCTATATCGCCGCTGGCGACCTGGTGACCTGGCCGGCCCCGCTGGATCCCTGTGCGGAAGCGCTGGCCCATCTCGGCACAAGGCTCTGGGTGATGCCCGGCAACAACGAGACCGATGAGCAGGTGCGGCAGTTCTGCCAGCAGCATGGATTCCGTGATTTTCACGACATGTCCCGCATGGTCGGGGACACCCATGTCGTCGGCATGGGATACTCCAATCCGACCCCCTTCGACACGCCTGGCGAGTATACGGAGGAAGAACTTGCCGAGCGCCTGGGCCGGTATGCGGGGCTGCAGCCGCAGGTGCTCGTCAGTCATGCGCCACCGAAGGACACGGCGCTGGACGAAGCCGGTCCGGGGCTGCACTTCGGCAGCATCGCTGTGCGCGATTACATCCGCGACTGCCAGCCTGCGTACTGCCTGTGCGGTCACGTTCACGAGGGCGCCGGACGGACTGCCAGACTGGGGAACACGCTGGTCGTGAATGTCGGCAAGGCGGGCTACTGCCTGGAACTCTAGCCGGAACTGAACGCAAGGATAGAATGGGATTCGGGTTCTGTCTGCCGGAATCCCCGTCATCCCGTCGCGAATGTCGACTCCGCCTCCAGCGACTGCCGTAGCGATGTCCGAAGTGGGCCCCGTCGCGGCGTCATCCCATGGCTTCTGGCTGTGCGCCGCGACTCTCTGGTTGCGGGAACTGCGGGGATTCTACCGGCAGACCAGCCGCATCGTGGGGAGCCTGTCCACGCCGCTCCTGTTCTGGTTCGTCCTGGGATCCGGTTTCGGGGGCTCCGTGCTTGCCGGCCAGGGTGGCTATGCACAGTTCTTCTACCCCGGCACGGTCATGCTGGCCGTGCTGTTCACCTCGATATTCGCGAACATCTCGCTGATCGAGGACCGTCGGGAGGGATTCCTCCTCGGTGTGCTGGTCGCCCCGGTGTCACGCCTGGCCCTGGTGCTCGGAAAGGTCTGCGGAGCGACCACGCTGGGCGCCATCCAGGGAGCCCTGTTGCTCCCGCTGGCACCCGTGGCGGGCCTGTCGCTCGATGTGGCCGCGCTTCCGTCCCTGTTCGGAGTGCTGTTCCTCTCGGCACTTGGCCTCACCGCGCTGGGTTTCTACTGTGCGTGGTGGCTGGACTCGGTCCAGGGCTTCCACTCGATCATGAATCTGGTCCTCATGCCGATGTGGCTGATCTCCGGAGGTGTCTTCCCGATGGACGGCTCGTCGGCGTGGGTCCAATGGCTGACGAGAGTGAATCCGCTCGCCTATGGCGTTGCCGAATTGCGCCGCGTGCTCGGCGCTCCCGCATCCGGGTACAGCCCGTCCTCGGCGACATGCTGGCTCGTGTTGGGCGCTTTCGCGACGGCGATGCTCCTCGCGTCATGGTTCCGGACCACGAGAACGGAAGCCAGGCATCTCGCCTGAACGTCAGGATAGCCTTCCAGGGATGGAATTCACGGATCTTCCCACGCTGAACGCTGCCCTGAACCTGACCGCAACCGGGTTCCTGGCGGGCGGGTACTACTGGATCCGCCGCGGTGCCGTGGAACGCCACAGAGCATGCATGCTCGGCGCCTGCGGTGCCTCGGCCGCTTTCCTGGTCAGCTACCTGATCTACCACTGGCAGGTCGGTTCGGTGCCGTTCACCGGGCAGGGTTGGATCCGTCCCGTATATTTCTCGATCCTGATCAGCCACATCGTGCTGGCCGTCGCGATCGTGCCCCTCGTGATCCTGACCCTGGTGCGGGCGATGCGCGGGACATTCGAACGCCATCGCCGGCTCGCTCGCTGGACCTGGCCCCTGTGGATGTACGTCTCGGTGACCGGGGCCGTCATCTACTGGATGCTGTATCACGGCGGATAGGTCACCCGTGCTCTCCAGTCTCCGAACCCTGTTCCCGTACCTCATGCGGTACCGCTGGCGGTATGCAGGCGGCATCGTGGCGCTCGTGCTGCGGGGTCTGCTGGCGACCGCGCTGCCGTACCTGCTGGGCAAGGCGATCGACGCGCTGGCGGGCGGGGTGCACGACCGCGCACGGCAACTCGCCGTGCTGCTGCTCGTCGTGGCCGCCGCCAAGGGGATCGCGCAGTACGCGATGCGCTGGATCCTGATCACGATCTCGCGAGATATCGAATACGATCTCCGCAATGACCTGAGCGCCCATCTGATTGCGCTGGACCGACGGTTCTACGAGAGGTACCGGACCGGCGACCTGATGGCAAGGTCCACCAACGATCTGGCCCAGGTGCGCTCCCTGCTGGGACCGGGACTGATGTACTCGGCCGAAATCGCGATCGTCTTCCTGTCGGTCATATCCGTGATGGCCTTCACGGACTGGGTCCTGACGCTGCTCGTCATTGTTCCGATGCCGTTCATTTCCCTGGGCGTCGGGCACTTCGGCCGCCGAACGCACGCGCAGTTCCAGAAGGTGCAGTCCTGCTTCTCGTCGATCAGCATGCGCGTGCAGGAGCATGTCGCCGGGCTGCGCATGCTGCGCGCCTACGGCCAGTCGGCCAATGAGGAGCGCCGCTTCGCCGAGTCCAACAGCGACTATCTTGATGCGAGCCTCGGACTGGTCCGGATCTGGCGGACCTTCTACCCTTTCCTCGAGTTCGTGGTGGGTATCGCCAGCGTCGCTGTCCTGGGCTTCGGAGGCTGGCGAGTGCTGCAGGGAGAGATCACCGTCGGGACGTTCACGATGTTCGTGTACTTTCTCGGCATGCTGACCTGGCCGATGATCGGGATGGGGGTGGTCGTGAACATCACCCAGCGCGGTGTCGCCTCGCTCGGACGACTCGACGAACTGTTCCGTCAGCGGCCGGGCATTGCGGAAGGACCGCAGACCCGTCGGGACGGCGATCAGATGGAGGGCGGTGTCGAATGGCGCGACGTCACGGTCCGCTATCCCAATGCGACCGCACCTGCGCTGTCCGGAGTCAGTCTGCATGTACCTGCGGGCGGCTCACTTGCCCTGATCGGTCCTGTGGGGAGTGGCAAGTCGACTCTGGTGAATCTGGTGCCCCGCCTGCTGGATCCCACGGAGGGTGAGGTCCGCGTGGACGGTGTCGACGTGAAGAAGCTGCCGATCGTCGACCTTCGTCGTCGTGTCGGGTTCGTCCCGCAGGAGACGTTCCTCTTCAGCCGCAGCATCCGGGACAACATCAACCTAGGTGCTTCCGCTGTCAACGGCCGTGCGGTTCGCGAAGCGGCGCGCATGGCGGCACTCCTTGACGAAGCGGACAGCTTCCCGAAGGGGCTGTATACCCTGGTCGGAGAGCGCGGCATCACGCTCTCGGGCGGGCAGAGACAGCGCGTGGCGGTGGCCCGCGCTCTCGTACGGGAGCCACGCGTGATCATCCTTGATGACGCGACATCCAGTCTCGACGCCGAGACCGAGAACGAACTGCTGCGGCACCTGCGCGAGAACACCCGCAATCGAACCGTCGTGATCGTCACCCACCGTGTTTCCTCGGCACGCCTGGCCGACCGCATCGCGGTCCTGGACGGTGGCCGGGTCGTGGACTCCGGTCCGCACGAGGAACTGCTCGAGCGCGGCGGACTGTATGCGCGGATGCATGATCGACAGAAGCTGGAAGAGGAGTTGGCCAGGCGATGAGCACGGGCAGGACCATCGGGCGGGACGCGGCGTGGGAAGAGGACCCTACGGCGTTCGTCTACGACGCCGCGCTGTTGCTGCGTCTGTGGCAGTATCTGCGCCCGTACCGTGGATACGCGTTCGTCTCACTCGGTTTCCTGATGCTGCACTCGGCACTCGCGGTGGCGTTTCCGATCCTGACGCAAGTCGCCGTCGACCTGTACCTGATGCCCGATGCCGCTGCCGAGTCGTTCCTTGCGGCATTCCTTCCCGAGGAGCCTCTGGCCGGCCTCCTGTGGGTTGTCGGCGCCTACCTGGGGATCCTGGCATTGTCGTCCGTCGCGCAAGCTGCCCAGATCCACACGATGAACTACACCGGGCAGTGCGTGATGAGGGACATTCGCTGGGAGATCTTCCGGCACCTGCAGCGCCTGCCGGTACAGTACTTCGATCGTACGCCGAGCGGCCGGCTGGTCACGCGCGCCACGAACGATGTCGATGTTCTCAACCAGCTGTTCACGTCGGGACTGGTCGCCGTTGCCGGCGACGTGCTCACGCTCGCATGCGCCTTCGGCGCGATGACGTATCTCAGTTCGCGACTGACCCTCGTGTATCTCGCGGTCGCGCCGCTCGTGCTCCTGGTCAGCCTCGTGTTCCGCTGGTATGCCCGCAACAGTTTCCGGGACGTGAGGAAGGCCGTGGCGAGACTCGCATCGTTCCTCCAGGAGTGTTTCACCGGGATCACGGAGGTGCATCTCTTCAACCACGAGCGGCAGGCCTTGCAGGAATTCGATGCCATCAACGAGGAACACCGGCGGGCGAACTACCGGTCCGTGCGGGCGCACTCCATCTTCTTCCCCGTGATCGACTGGATCAACTACCTCGGGCTGGCGCTGCTGATCGTGTTCGGCGGGGGCTGGGTCGTGGAGGGCACCATCACACTGGGTGTTCTGCTGGCGTTCCTGCAGTACGGCACGCGGGTGTTTCGACCGATCCAGGACCTGGCCGAGAAGTACAACGTCCTGCAGGGTGCCATGGCCGGTGCCGAACGGATCTTCGAACTGCTTGACACGGCCCCTCCGGAGCGGCCTTCGGCGACGGAGAAGGACCAGGTGCTGAAGTCCCCCCGAATCGAGTTCCAGGGCGTGTGGTTCGCGTACAACGACGAGGACTGGGTGCTCGAGGACGTCAGCTTCGAGGTCGAACCCGGAGAGATGCTGGCGGTGGTCGGTCACACCGGTGCGGGGAAGAGCACACTGGTCAACCTGCTGCTGCGATTCTACGAGTTCCAGCGGGGCCGGATTCTGGTGGATGGCAAGGACATCCGCGAGTGGTCGCCGGAGTCGTTGCGGAAGCAGTTCAGCGTCGTCCTGCAGGACCCTTGGCTGTTCTCCGGAACTATCGGGGAGAACATCGGTCTCGGTGACGGTGACGTGGACACGGCGAGCATCCGGCGCGCGGCCTCGATCGCGCATCTGAAGACGCACATCGAGTCCCGTCCCGGCCAGTACGACGAGCCTGTCCGCGAGCGCGGGGCAGGCCTGTCATCGGGGCAGAAGCAGCTCGTGGCGTTCGCCCGCGCTCTCGTCCACGACCGTCCCTTTCTGGTGCTGGACGAGGCGACATCCAGTGTCGATCCGGAGACCGAAAGGAACATTCGCGACACCTTGTCCAGACTGCTGACCGGGCGCACTTCGATCGTCATCGCTCATCGTCTCTCGACCATCCGGAGAGCCCGCAGCATCCTGGTCCTTCACAGGGGGCGCGTGGCCGAGACGGGAACGCACGAGGAACTGCTGTCGCAGCAGGGAATCTACTCGAGGCTCCATCGACTGCAGTCGCTTTCCGAAACGGCGGCGGCCTGACCGGATCCGGGGAACATCGACGGTGGACCCGGGTGCGTCACGAACAGCGCTCACCCAACCCGCCTTCATCGTTGCGAGACGTTTGCGGGTGAGCGCAGATGCTGGCGAATTCGATCCGATTCCCCTTCTCCCGGTGGGTGGTAGACATTCACGATGGTGCGGCCGCCATTGCCATTGGGACGTTCCAGTCGGTCTTCCAGTGCCTGATTCCCGATCTCGACGGCTTCTTCCAGCGTTGATATGGCATGACGATACAGGAAATTGTTGAATGGTCTCAGGTCTCCGCGATCTGCTGCTTCCAGGGATCGGATATAACCTGAGCGGATCGCATTCGTGATCACCGGTGGTGGCAGGCCTCTCCTGATGTAGGCATAGGCCATCAGCATCCGCGCAACCCGTCCGTTGCCGTCCCGGAATGGATGTGTGCGCACGAAGCGATGGTGCATCCAGGCCGCCTCGGTCTCGACCGGGTACCGAGCCGCCTCGATCTCTCCATGGAATCCGATGAACCTGTCCATCTCGGCCTGAACATGTTCCGGAGGGCAGTACTCGTGAATGTTCCCGTCCGTCCGACGGGGATTGTTGGGGATTGTCTTCCAGCGGCCCTTTTCCCGGAACGGCACCTCGACGCGGCGCATGCGATGTCCATCCGCCATCAATCCGGTCACCGTCTTCTGGTGTCTCGTCAGGATCTGGTGCCAACTCCTGATCTTGTGCTGGGTGAGACCTGCTTCATCCACGACATCGGAAAAGAGCATGTTATATGCGGTCTCCTGGTCTGCAAGGAGTCCACGAAGTATGCCGTCGTCGATATCCTCGATCGTATGCGAGCTCGTTATCGATGCGAAGCCCTCGACGATGATCTGTTCGGTGATTCCCCGCCGCATGGTATACAGGCCCTCGATCTGTCCTGTCTCAACGGCGAAGAGCCGACCCCGTTCCCGCAGCCAGGCATCCATGAACTGACGTTGCAGGTCTTCCTTCAGGAGAGACTGGATTCTGATCCACTCCTGTGCAAGATCAACGTATTCTTGCCGTTCCCATTCCCTTGCCTGGTCGGGCATGCCGGTCAGAGGCCGCCAGACCTCGGGATGCTCGTGCCGGTTCATGACAGCAGCCTCGCTTGCATTGTATGGCAGCGGAGCCGATGGTGAGATCGCGATTTCCCGGACATAGCGGTGGAATCGTGATCTCCCGCGATGTCAGCGGAGTCCTCGGCACGACAGCGTGGGACGCGGAATCGACCGGACGACGGGATAGGGGTATGGCAGGCAAGGTCCGTTACCGGCCTGCCCGTTCTGCGGGCTGGTGGAGTTGAATGGCGCTGCTCGGGGATGGGGTCCGGGCCGACATGCTGGCACCGTCTGCTGGGTGGTCATGTCGGTGGCCGCCGGTGTTCTCGCCGGGGCGGTTGCCGTTGCCCCGGAGAGCCTGCTTCGCTGGCAGCCGTTCAGCCTCACCTTCGACGGGCCGGACACCTCCGAGGACGCCCTGCCCAATGCGTTCCTCAACTATCGCATGAGCGTTGTGTTCACGCATCCGCAGTCCGGCGAATCCCGCACCGTACGGGGGTTCTTCGCGGCAGACGGCAATGCCGCCGAGACATCCGCGGACTCCGGCGACAAGTGGCGGATCCGGTTCACGCCACCTTTCGCCGGCATCTGCGCATAGCGGGCGGAGTTCCGCACCGGTCCCGGGATTGTCCTCAGTAACGCAGCCGGGGCGTCGGCCGCGTTCGATGCGGAGTCCGGAACGATATCCGTCGGGGCGGTCCCGGATGATGCGCCAGATCTCCGACCTGGCGGGGCGGCAAGGGCAGGAACATCGTGGGGTCCCTGAACTATCTGGCGTCCGAAGGCATGAACAGCGTCTACTTCATGACCTACAACAGCGATGGTGGGGATGGCAAGGACACCTGGATCTGGACCGGGCCGGAGGTGCGCGACCGAATCGACGTGTCGAAACTCGCCCGATGGGAGATCGTCTTCGCCCACATGGAAAGGATGGGGATCGTGATGCATCTTGTCATCCAGGAGACCGAGAATGACGGGAAACTCGGCAGAGGCCCGGGCTCAACGCTGATCGGAGACTCTACTTGCGCGAACTGGCGGTGCGATTCGGCCATCATCTCGGGATGATCTGGAACCTCGGCGACGAGAACGACACTCCGCATGCCGACAGGCTGGCCATCGCCGGCTGTATCCGGCAGGTTGATCCGAACAACCATCCAATCACCGTCCACACCAAGAACACACGCGGACTGCGGGCCTACACCAGCCTGATCGAATCCTCCCTCTTCGCGGCGACCTAAGATCCAGGGACGGATGGAAGACACGAACCGGGAGACCGTGATGCTCCGCATGTGGTCGGTGGCCTCGGGCGTGCCGTGGGCGATCTTTCACGACGAGCAGATCCGCGCTTCGGTTGGAGTGACGGCGGACGCCGCCGACCCGGCGCACGACAAGCTTCGCAAGCAGCAACTCTGGGGCAAACTGATGGGAGGCGGACCCGGCGTCGAGTGGTGTTTCGGCTACCAGTACGACCACACGGACCTCAAATGGGAGGACTGGCGTTCACGCTACATCATGTGGGACCAGGTGCGGGAAGATGGCGGGGTGGGGCTGTCGCCCCCTCGTGAGCCCGGCAAGGACTGGGTTGCACTGTTGCGGCGAGTGTCCGGCGTTCGCTAGCTTCGGGCGGATCCCATACCATGTCCTTCATGGCTCAGGGACCGGAGGCAGGTGCAGTCCGTCCCACAACAGGAGGAAGTCCATGAGACGACGCATGACGATGGCGCAGGCCACGGTCGAGTTCCTCAAGAACCAGCATGTCGAACGCGACGGTCGCCGACGGCCGTTCTTCGGCGGGTGCTTCGGCATCTTCGGGCACGGCAATGTCGCCGGAATCGGCCAGGCCCTGCATCAGGATCCTTCGTTCCCTTACTTCCTCTCTCGCAACGAGCAGGCGATGGTGCATGCCGCCGCCGGCTTCGCCAAGGTCTCGAACCGTCTGCGAGCGTTGGCATGCACGTCATCCATCGGTCCGGGTGCGACCAACATGGTGACCGGAGCAGCCTTGGCCACCATCAACCGCTTGCCAGTCCTGCTGCTTCCCGGGGACATCTTCGCGCGCCGCAACGTGGCTCCCGTGCTGCAGCAGCTCGAGACGCCGCAGACACAGGACGCATCCGTGAACGACTGTTTCCGGCCCGTCTCCCGATACTGGGACCGGATCCAGCGCCCGGAACAGATCGTGACCGCCCTGCCCGAGGCGATGCGGGTCCTGACCTCACCGGCCGAGACCGGAGCGGTGACCCTGGGCATGCCCCAGGACGTGCAGGCGGAAGCGTACGACTACCCCTCCGAACTGTTCGAGGAACGGGTCTGGTCCATCCAGCGGCAGCGCGGTGATGCGGCGGTCATGGACGAGGCGGCTCGATGGATCCGGGCTGCGGAATCCCCGCTCATCATTGCCGGGGGCGGCGTGCTGTACAGCGAGGCCTGCGTTGCGCTGGCCGAGCTTGCCGCCCGGACCGGGATTCCCGTCGCCGAAACACAGGCCGGCAAGGGGTCCCTGCGTTACGACCACGCACAATCGCTCGGTGCCATGGGCGTCACCGGAACACCCGGGGCCAACATCCTCGCCAGGGAAGCCGACCTGGTGATCGGGATTGGCACTCGCTACAGTGACTTCACGACTGCGTCCAAGACTGCCTTCCAGAATCCATCGGTGCGATTCGTCAACATCAATGTCGCCGAGTTCGACGCTTTCAAGCACGCGGCACTGCCGCTGGCGGCAGATGCCAGGGCGGCGATGGAAGAGCTGTCAATTCTGGTTGCTGACTATTCGGTGCCGGACGCCTACGCGCGCAGGATCGGCGAGTACCGTCAAGCGTGGGAACGTGAAGTTGACAGAATCCATGGACTGGACCATGGACCGCCGATCAGTCAGGGCGAGGTCATCGGCGCCGTCAATGCGGTAGCTGCCGACCGCGACGTGGTGGTCTGTGCGGCCGGGAGCATGCCGGGTGACATGCACAAGCTCTGGAGAGCGAGGAGTCCGAACTCCTATCACATGGAATACGGTTACTCGACGATGGGCTACGAGATTGCCGCTGGCCTGGGTGTCAAGATGGCCGAGCCGGACCGGGAGGTCTTTGTCATGGTCGGTGACGGATCCTACCTGATGATGGCCCAGGAGATCGCGACGGCGGTCCAGGAAGGGGCGAAGCTGAACATCGTGGTCGTCGACAACCACGGCTTCGCCAGCATCGGCGGACTGAGCAAGGCCTGCGGAAGCGATGGGTTCGGGACACACTACCGCGTCCGTTCCAATGGTCAGTTGAGCGGTCGACCAGTCGGGGTGGATTTCGTCGAGAATGCCCGCAGTCTGGGGGCGGAAGCCTGTCGCGCCACGACCCGCGATGAACTGCAGGATGCCCTGCGTTCCATGGCCGGCTCCGACCGCACCAGTGTCGTCGTCGTCGAGACCGACAGGGACGCTTCCGTTCCGTCGTACGAGTCCTGGTGGGACGTTCCGATCGCCGAGGTCTCCGAGGTGCCGGCCGTGCAAGCTGCCCGCAGGGAGTGGGAAGCCGGCCGCACCAGGGAGCGCACCTACCTGTAGCTTGAGGGTGCCGAACCGGGGCGGATGTGGAACGTCACGAATCGGGCCTGACGCAGGGACTGCGGAGTGAGCGTGGAGCCCGCTCAGGGGGTGCCGCAGCAATCACTCGAATCCTTGCCGGTTCGTGCGTTCCCGGCGTCGGCGTTCGATGCCTCGAAGGCACGTACGTCCGACACTGCCGGTGACATGTCCGGCCTCTCCGACGGTTGCCGTCCTCTGTGCCGACACGGGTGCGACTCGATCGGTTCCAGGTGTTCTGGCCACCACGGCGTCCGGGAGGGCTGGCTGGGGCCAGCCGGGCATGCAGCACGGAACCTGCTCATTCATGTCATTCCACTTAGCCGACTTACCGTGATCGTCCGGGAGGTTCCGCTTGACGACCGCCACAGCATCTCCGAGAATGCAGGAGGGCACGGATGGCGGCAATGCGACACGGGAAATCAAGCATGCTGCCGGGAATCGGGGTAATGATGCTGCTGGTCCCGACCTACGTCACGGCATGCTGGATCTTCGTTTTCTACCAAGTGGACGATCACGGTGAGCGGGTCGCCGCGTTCAACGCGATGCTCCCCACCATGCTGCGGAGTCCTGTAGTGAGCACGGTCCTGAGCACGCTCTTCGCAATCGGTGGGTTCGCGGTCGGTGCGGTGGGCCTGGTCCGGCTCTCCGGATTCCGGCGACTGCTCTCAGGCGCGGTTTCCGGGGCCGGTGGGCTCCTGACGGCATGGCTTGTCTGGACCCTGTTGTAGGGGCTCTTCCGGCAAACACACTCAATCCCGGGTGGGTCTCCGGGAACATTCGACAGGATGCATGCGGAAGATTCTGCGCTGTCGAGCAGAATCAAGCCAGAGTTCGGGGACATGTTCATGGCTGCTGCGAGCGCTGGAATCGAAGTCCATCGTTCCGGGATCAGCCCCGTTCGTATTCGTCCGCCACGCTCTTGGTCCTACTGCCGCTGTTGACAGATTCACCGGCTCGGATCTACACTTCACGGTGTTCGATCGTCAACATCGACGGCCTGTCCCTTCCATCGAATGAGCACCGGTAGCCTGTAGGATCGCTGCCGGCGATCCAGCCCGGGCCGTCGCGAGAGTTCCCGTGTCCGTTACCTCCGTCTCGTTTGTCGGCTTCACCCTGCTTGTCGCAGCGATCTCGTATGCCTACACCCGGCGGGACCGGATGGCCACGTGGGATGCGTACTTTCTCGGCGGCCGCAGCTTGACCGCATGGGTCATCGCGGGTTCGTTGATGTTGACGAACCTGTCAACGGAGCACCTTATCGGCCTCAACGGGGACGCCTTCAACCACACGATCGCCGTGACAGCCTGGGAGACCACTGCGGCCATCGCCATGGTGGGGACGGCCCTGTATTTCCTGCCGCGCTATCTGCGGATGAACCTGTCGACACTGCCGGAATACCTGACGGGCCGCTTCGACAGGGCCACCGGCGTGATGGCTGCGACCGTGTTCCTGTTCTCGTATGTGCTGGCGATCCTCCCCGTGGTGCTGCTCTTCGGTGCGACCGGGATCGACAGCCTGTTCGGTCTGCACGAGGCACTCGGCCTCACCCAGTCGCAGGTGACGTGGCTGCTGGTCTGGGGTGTCGGAACGCTCGGTTCGCTCTACGCGATTCTCGGTGGACTGAAGGCCGTCGCCATCTCGGACACGGTGAACGGTGTCGGATTCCTGATCGCGGGCCTGCTCGTGCCCGTCCTCGCGTTGATGCAGATCGGGCACGGCGACCCCTGGGTGGGGCTGGAGACCGTGTACGTCGAAGAGCGGCCGAAGTTCGACGTCACCGGGGATGAACCGGGCTCCTTCCTGCCGTTCGGCGTCCTGTTCTCGGGCATGATCGTGAACCAGATCTTCTTCTGGTGCGCTGGCCAGCAGATCATCCAGCGGGGGCTGGGAGCGAAGAACCTGGCCGAAGGGCAGAAGGGCATGCTGATCGCCGCCTGCTTCAAGCTGCTGGGTCCGTTCGTCGTCGTCCTGCCCGGTGTGATCGCCTATCACATGTTCAAGGACACGCTGGGCCCGGCGGACTACCTGCTTGCCTATCCCCAGCTCGTCAAGACCGTCCTGCCCGACTGGCTTGCCGGTTTCTTCGCCGCTGTGATGGTGGGAGCGGTGCTGAGCACGTTCAACAGCGTTCTGAACTCGTCGGCCACCCTGTTCTGCCGGGACATCTACGGAGCAGTCCTGCGCCGTGACGCATCGCAGCGGGAGTTCGTTGTAGCGGGCCGTGCATGCAGTATCGTGCTGGCCCTCGCGGCCATGCTGATTGCGCCCATGATTGATACGTCCGGCAGCCTCTACAACTACCTGCAGAGGATCAACGCCACGTTCTTCGGACCGATGCTGGCCGTGATCCTGATGGGAATGCTCTCCCGTCGGGTGTCCGCATTCGCCGCCAAGGTCGGGCTGCTCGGTGGTCCGATGTTGTTCTTCCTGCTGGTGTTCACGTTCGATGGCCCCGTGCAGTCCTTTCTCCAGCGGCTCCTCGGGACCTCGGACGAGATCCATTTCCTGCACTTTCTGGCGATCGTGTTCGTCGTCGTGGTGGGTTTCATGCTGCTGGCCGCGCGGGTACGGCCGAGCCGGAGTCCGCATACGGAACTGGACGATCCGCGTGTCGACATGACGCCATGGAGGCATGCCAGGTCGCTGGGAGCCTTCGTCTGCGTCTGCACGATCGCCTTCTACGCTCTGCTCGCACAGTGACGGACAGCCCGCTTGCGCACAAGGGGCCTGGTCAGCGCAGGAGGCCGACCGACTCCAGGACGCGGTAGTTCGCAACCGCATCGTCGAACGACGTCTGCAGGCTTAGCGGGCCGCGGTCCTGCTCGACGGTGGCCCAGCCCGTGTAGCCGGTTTGCTGGAGAGCAAGATGGAGCTGATGAAGATCCAGCGTGCCGTCGCCCAGCTTGCAGAACACGCCGCGGGCGCAAGCCTCATAGAACCCGACCCGCTCTTGCACGGCTCGTTCCAGCACGGCCCTGTTGAGGTCCTTCAGATGGATGTAGCGCACTCGAGATGGGTGCTGCCGATAGAGGGCGATGGGGTCGAAGCCGGCATACAGACTGTGTCCCGTGTCCAGGCAAATCGAGAGCAATCTCTCGTCGACCGCATCCAGTGCATGGTGCAGCTCGTTTTCGAACTCGATGTAACCCCCGGCATGAGCGTGAAGGCAGGGAACGAGCCCGTACTCGTCACGGCCGATCGTTGCGGCAATCCGAAGCCGTTCGTGCAGGGCGTTGCGAGCACCCGGTTCCAGACGCGGGGAGCTGGCGGAATCTCCCGCATACTTCGAGCGCTCGCAGTTGAGGCTGTCGATGAGCACCAGGTAGGAAGCGTCCATGGCTCGCAGCATGCGACACGTGCGCCGCAGTGCCTGTTCGAGATCTGCCCAGGCGTCAGGGTCATGGAACGGCTGGAATACGACCCCGGCCGTGAGGGCCAGGTTCGTCTCGTGGAAGGCGTGCCGGAGGGTCCCTTCGTCTTCCGGCATGTACCCTACCGGTCCGAGTTCCATTCCTGCGTATCCGGCACGCCGGGCCTCTTCCAGAACTGTCTTCCACGGAGGATTGGAGGCGGCATCGGGGAACTCCACGCCCCAGGAACACGGCGCGTTGCCAATCCGTATGGCCATGGTCCGAATCCACCCTAGGGCTGCTCTCCGAAGTGACGTTCGATGTACTGTCCGTACTGGGGGTGATCCCGCCAGCCTTCGATGTACGGGGCATAGCCGTCGTCGGCCATCCACCACGCCGACCGGGATTCGTGCGGGTCGAAATCACCACGGGGGTAGTCCGTGCCCGCGTGGCTTGCGGCCACTGAATCGGCAAAGTCCTCGATCGCCGAGCGCATGCGCGCCAATGTGTCCGACTCGGTGTGCGCCAGATCGTTGCTCTCGGAGGGGTCCTTGGCCAGATCGTACAACTCGTACCGCCGGTTGTCGCTGTCAGGCGCAACGATCTTCAGGTCATTGTCGATCAGTGCGAGCCGGCCCGTGTGCTGGAATCCGATCGGATGCTCGCGCCGGTCCGGTTCGCCTCGGAACAGGGGCACCAGCGAGGTACCGTCCTGGGGTTGCAGGGCGGCGGATTCCTGCAGGCCGACTACCGCCGCGACAGTCGGGAAGATATCCATCGTCACGGCCGGATACGACGTGATGCGAGGCTCCGGAATGCCACCGGCCCACTCGATGATCGCGGGTACCCGGATGCCTCCCTCGTAGAGACTGCCCTTGAACCCGCGGAGGTTGCCGACGGTTCCGGGCTCGATGTTGGGGAGTCCGCCGTTGTCGCTCGTGAACCAAAGCAGGGTGTCGTCCGCGACCTGGAGGTCGCGAAGGCCGGCCCGCAACGTGCCGATGCTGCGGTCCATGGCGACGAGTTCCCCGTAGTGGTGCTGCGATTTCCTGTCGAGGCTGGAGAATGCGGCCCGGTCCTGCTCGGACGCGATCCAGGGAGAATGCGGAGTGCCGTACCAGATCACCACGAAGAACGGACGCTTCTCGGCGGTCTGTCGGCCGATGAATGCGAGGGCCTCGTCCACGATGACCTCCGAGGAATCGCCCCGCTTCTGGACGAAGAGACCGTTCCGGCTCATGAGCGGGTCGCGCTCGAAGAAGTTCGTGACGGACAGCCACGAGTCGAATCCGAAGACGCCGGGGCCGTGCATGTCGGTGGTCAGGATGGGAACTCCGGGGCCGCGTAATCCGTTCAGGTGCCACTTTCCGAAGTGCCCCGTGGCATAGCCGGCTTCATTCAGCGCCCGCACCAGCGTCCGCTCCTGTCGACGGAGTGCATAGCCGTGGTTCTCGACGCCGGTCCGGTCGTGAGTCCGGCCGGTCAGGACCGTCGCCCGGGTCGGCGAGCAGTTGGGGGCTCCCGCGTAGAACCTGTCGAACCGCAGGCCGGCCGCCGCCATCGCGTCGAGGTGCGGAGTCTGCAGGACAGGGTGGTCGTAGTAGCCGGTCTGGCCCCACCCCATGTCGTCCGCCATCACCAGCACGATGTTCGGCGGGATTGGATCCCCGGCCTCTTCGGGGCCGCCGCAGCCGGCCAGGGAGCAGAGGACTGGAATGGCGGTCGAGACCACGCAGCGTATGGCAGGGCGCATCCTTGGTTCTTTCCTTGGGGTCTTGATTCTACCAGCGGACCCGGAACGCGACCGACGGGATTCCGGATGGAGTCGGTCCTGACGGCCCCGTTTCGATAGTCTCAGGCATCGTGACCTCGGGGGCAGGCCATTAGCCCGCCGCGGGTTGAATGCCATTGTAATGCAAGGCTTTCGGTGGGCCTGAGGGCTTGACGGTGGGCATGCGTCTCGGATGGGATCGTGAGTTGGCCGGGGCGGGCGTCCCGGTAGCGCCGCGCCATCAGGCCGCGGGAGAGTGCCCGGCGGGAGCGGCTGACGATGCACCGCAGGGACCAGGGCCACCCCCAGCCGAAGTCGACCGGTCAGCCCTACCGGGCCGCCAACCCGCCGCGGCCAGCCAGCCAAGCTTGGCCGGGGTGCCAGGTCGAGGCGACGACGCCACCCCGGAGCGCTTCGTTCCTCGATGTGAAGTTCCGGGAATGATGGCAGTAGTGGAGGCCCCAGGTCCGACCTGACGAGGATCTCCAACGTGAACCGACTCCTGTCGGGAGGCTTCGATTCCTCCATCACAGATTGGGCATCTCGTCCCAGGTCCTGCCATCGAGAATGCGCCCCGACCGTTTCTTGTTGGTTCCGCCCCACTGCTTGAAGAAGAACGGGACCTGTTGCCGGACGCAGGTGTCCCGGATGTCGCGAATCCAGTCCGGATCCAACGGGCGTGCCCCGGGCCCGGACTCTCCGCCGGCTATCACCCAATCCATGTCCGACAGGTCCAGGGTGGAGAGTGGGCCGAGAAGCGGCTCGAGCGAGAGGAACCTGGTTCGGGCGCCTGTCATCCGCAGTGCCTGCAGCCGACCGAGCCAGCGCTCGGTTTCAATGCTGGTGCCCAGCCAGATGTTGTGCGTCCAGTGCAGTGCACGATTGAGGGCAAGAACCCGTTCGGGCCGTTTCGTCAGCACCTGGAACGTGTGCTGGGGACAGCGGTTCATCACCGTGAAGACCGACTTGATGAACTCGGGTTCCACGGTCTCGTGAAACAGGTCCGACATGGAGTTCACGAAGACGAGCCGGGACCGGCGCCATCCATACGGGGCTTCGAGGACTTCGGGGTGCTGTACGACCTGAAACCCGCGACGGTACTTCGGAAGGCCCATGGCCTGCAGCCTCTGCGACATGCGTTCGGCATAACAGTGCTTGCAGCCTTCACTGATCTTGGAACAGCCTGTGACAGGGTTCCAAGTGGTTTCCGTCCATTCGATCGTGGAATTCGTAGCCATGGTCAGATCTTGTCCAGAATGTACCCTGCGATCTCGCTCGCGACGGGAATCCCTTTCTCGTTGCCCACGCAAAAGAGGAGTTCGAAGAGACGTCCGTTCTTGGAGTTGTGCAATGTTCGGGTCTTTTCGAGGAATCTCGGCCCGAATGCGTCTCCAAGCTTGCCCTCATAGATTCGCAGCAGGCCATCCACTCCGGGATCGCGCCCGTATTCCGGGATGCCGAACAAGTGTGTCTGTCCACTCTCCGTATAGAGTTGCCGCCAGCTCGCGCCACCATAGATTCGGTCCAGATGTTCCGCCCACTTTGGGTCGATATCCTCCGGTCGGCGGGACGTTGGCAGGATTCTGACGATGGCTGCCGTTGGGAACAGCAGCCACATGTCGAGGGCGTTGCATCCGGCGATCCGTTCGATGGTCGTCCAGTCCACCTGCGTGGCGAACGGGTCCAAGAAGATCACGCCCCGCCATTCCCGCCAGTCCAGGTCCAGGGAATTGATGTACTGGTTCGCATCCCCTTCCTCGATCCGAATGTCTCGGCCGGGATGGCACTGCTTGAGGGAAGCAAGCTCTTGACAGTTCTCGCGGCTCTTGTCGACGAAGATGAGACGGTCAAACGGTTTGCGATCGATCTTGACCGCGATCCTGGCGGAACCATCGATCAATTCGCGAGCGTCTGGCTCAGAACGGGCGGTTTCGAATTGCCCGCTACCGGCAAACGCATCGATATAGACGAGACGGAAGGGTTGAGCTTTGAGCGCCGTTGTGTAGGCGTCGAGGTACCTCTCGAGTATCCGCAGTTTCTCGACTGTCCAAGCACCCCCGAATCGCGCTGCCTGCTGGTTGATCACTTCACTCATGAATGCACTCCCACGGTTACTGGAACGGATGTCCCACAAGTTTCATCTGTTCGACTTGCCACCTAGCATCTCCGTTCGTATCCGATGCTGGATCTTCAGGACTCTTCCGAGCACTGATCGCCACGATTGTAACATTATTGAGATTGAAATACGAACAATTATGGAATTTAATGTGAAATATCCGGAATCGCAAGGTGCATCATCAACTGCGTCGGTGTCGTTCACGCGAGAGTGGGAGGAGCCTCTTCAATCCATATGTTCCACCAGGCGTCGAATTCCGATGGTCGCACGCGGAACCGGGCGAGGTTCTGCCGATTCAGCGCCAGCAGTTCATGTTCCGCGGCCTCCCGAAATCGCTCACGGTCCGCAACCGCAATTCTCGACTGCATCCACTGTTCGATGTGTTGCCCGGCGTCCCCCCGTCGAATTCGACCTCGGACGATTCCGCCAACGAGATCCCGCAGTTCGTCCCGAAACAGCAGGCGAAACGGATCGGGCTCACCGAGTGACTGCCTCACCGAGGCGTACCGAGCCGCGGAGCGTGTGTAGGACCACCGGAAGAGGTCCCGCAGGAGACTGATGTCGTTCAGTTCGTAGATGGCGAGCATCGCTTTCGTATACATCTGCCGAGGTACGTCCGTGAACGACAGGGGAGAGAGGTTGGCCTTGATGAGCGGAATGTTCGCCGCAAGGCGAGAGACGCGCTTGTTCACATCGTCGAACGGTTGGAGGTACGGTAGATGGACCAGCGTGAACAACGACTGCTCGAACGGATCATCGATGGCGGTAGCCGTTGCGAGAATCTGGTCGAAGACTTCCTCCACAAGTTGTGGAACTTCCAGTGGATGGAAGACCGATCCCTCGATTCCGACGGGCATTCGCCGTAGTCGCCCCGCCGCTTGTGTGTCAGCCAGCAGGTTGTCTGCGAGCATCGCGTGGAGGTTGCAGATCGTGTATCGGTTGAACCCTATCTCGTCGGCACAATCGATCAAGAAGGAAATCGCATCCTTGTGATTGAGGATCATCTGGGTCTCTGGGAGACCCCGGCCTTCGGCTTCTGCTCCCAGTTCGATGAGTCGATGGGTGTCGAGCAGCGTGTACGTGTTCCCCTCGAGCCGACTGGAGTTCCAGGACAGATCGATCAGGAGATGCTGCGCGATCTGCTTGGCGAATGTACCAGCAGCTTGCGGCCCTGTCTTGGGACGCCCGGTGGACTCGAGTTGGTTCCGGGTCTCGACATCGAGAAACGGATTGGAGTTCGGGCAATACGATTCCAGGAATTCTCGGCGGTACCCTACAGGAGACCTGCGTTGGAGTGGCCCATCCAGGTGCTGAACCAGTTCCTTGCTTCGTTGCGTCAGGGGAATCGGTATGTCGAGAGGTGCTGAGGTGGGTTGCTTGGGGGGCAGGAAGTACCTTGTTTGGTTCTTGGGACCGCGTACCTCGAGTCGTCCATCGGCCACCAGACGCTTCAACCGGAACTGCAGGGTGCGATGTGAAGTCGGGGATGGCAGGAGGCTGGCAATCTGGCGGGCAGAAAGGCCGTCGGGTCGGCCCTGAGCCACGGTCTCGATCGCTCGTAACGCTTCTTGTGGGATCGATTTCGACATTTGCCGTCGTCACGGAGACTCCGTTCTGCGCAATTATAGCATTGCTGCGCAAATAAGGAGCGTTCATGGTGAATACTTGCGCAACACTGGCCATGGCTGCGCAACAGACCCTTGCTCCGAGGTCGAATCTGAATGGAGGCACATTGATTCGGCCTTATCTGACCTCGAGAACGGACTCCCGCCGTTCCAATAGATCAGCGACCGATCCTCCGGAATTCCACGGACTGAACCGTATCCTGAGCAGCGTGCGGACGGCATTGAACGCACCGTTGCGCCGTCGCGTCGGTTCTGCCGAAGATCAACCTACTGGCGCCGGCGCTGCTGTCGGTGTCCCGCAAGACTTACCTTCAGCCAGCGGTACCGCAGTTGTCGAATGGATGCCCGAGATGCGCTTCGATCCCTGTCGGTAGGTCGCATGTCCGCTTTGGCGGGTGCCTGTGTCGGCCATACCGAGATTGCTATCGCGGGACATGGCATGCGGAGGTGTCACAGACGAAACCCTCACCGAACATGCAAGAACCGGATGATCTGGCCAAGATACCCCTGTGTCTGACCGGTTCACAGCAAATAAGGCCATGACAACTTGGATTCCCGAGCGAAGCGTATTGGCGGGGATCGGTTTGGCAGACCCTCGCTGGAAAAATTCTAACGTCGCCTAAATCGGCGCCATCCCGAACGTCTTGCTAGCGGGTTGGCAGCATTCAGGCGGGTCTACCGCGGTTGGCTCAATATCCGGTGCCGTTCAGCGCCAGCAACTTGCGGAGAACGCCGTCATCGGAGATGTCCGCTGGCCAACCGTACGCAGCCGCCACTGCGGCATCAAGAGCTGCGTGGGCGGCGGTAAGCCACTGCGGGCGGGTGTTGTAGAGCTCGGTCAGAGTGCGCTCCTTAAGATCCTTCGCTGCGGACTTGTCGCGGGGAACAGGGCGCTGCGGGTAGCCGGGAACCGGTTCGTCGACCCACTCGACCCATTCGGACGGGTTGAGCCACCGGTCGCGCAGTTCGACCAGTCTCCGGGCCTCCTTGGCTACAGCGATCGCATGCGGATTGGCGGCGTACTCATGCGGGGGAATGTCCGGTGTCAGTCCGGGAGGGAAGGGGAAGGTCTCGAAGGTGGTGGTGGGCGTGTAGCGCGGCCGATCCTCCAGACTCGTGCCGAGTCGCAGGGACCAGACTTCGTGGAAGCGGCTGTGCAGGATGCCGAAGGTCGTGTCGTCGTCGCGTGCGACAACGATCAGGGCGTGATCCGGGCATATGCGAGTGTCCAGCCACACGAATAGGCGGTGCTTGGCGACGGAAGGCGTTGCGATGCAGCGCCACAGCCCGTCCAGTGCCTCCCACATCTCGGGGCGTGGCCGCTCGTGGCGCCACCACCGTTCCCGTGTCTGCGGAGCACGGTTCCCTTGTCTCGCTGGCCTCACATGTTCCACAACGTGTGCGAAAGGCTCCTCATATAGCGCCGCATCGGCTTCGGACATCGTCCAGCCGAAGTCGACGATCCACTTCCCAGTTGGCCGACGCGTCAGATCCTGGCCGTTCGCCCACGGCTTCAGAACATCGGCGTTGGGGCAGCCGTTCGGGTTCGCCGGTAGGCGCAGCCACTCGCGGGCCTGATCGCCGGCAACATCGAAGGGACCGCTCTTGGTATCCCCCATGAACGCTACGTCAGCGTTCTCAGGGAGCCGACGGACACCTGTGAGATCGACACCGACCCCGCCGGACCGCGCTGTCAGGTCCGTGTAGATCTCGTCGACGGGCTCGCCGTCGAGCCGTGCGCCGACCGCTGACTCGACATCGGCTCCCACGAAGCAGACCAGCGACACCCGCACTGCCGCTCCGCTGACGACCCACGGTTCGTCACTCCACGCCTCGAAGATCCGCAGATCGTTCGTTGCGGCTTCGAGCGCCCGGCGGTTCGCGCCGCCACGAACGGAATTGGTCGCGACAAGCCCTGCGCGCTGCGCATTGCCCGCTGTGATCTGCCGACCCGCCTTCTCGAACCAGTAACAGACGAGATCCGCTTCGGACGGCACGCGGCCGACATAGGTCGCGAACATCCGTTGCACGTAATCCTCGCCCAAGTGCCTGATCAAGAGCTTGCCGCCTAGGAACGGCGGATTGCCGATGATCACGTCCACATCTGGCCAGTCCGGCTCGGCACTGTCCGCCGCCAGGATCGCATCGCGGCACTCGATCGTGTCGAGCGGCTTCAGGATCGGATCGTGCGCCTCCGCGAAGCCGTTGCGCCGCATCCACTGGATTTCACCGATCCATATCGAGACACGGGCCAACTCGGCCGCATAGGGGTTGATCTCGAGGCCCTTGACGTTGGCCGGCCCGACCTCCGGAAACGCCCGCTGGAAGCCCAGCACTTCCGCCTCGACTTGGATGCGCTGCTCGAGATCCTTGAGCGACTGCAAGGCGAGATACAGGAAATTGCCCGAACCACAGGCCGGGTCGAGCACGGTGAACGCCCGCAGCCGGTCGAGGAACCTCCGGTACCGCTGCTCCGCAGCCTTGTTCCGTTTGGTCCGCGTGGCTGGCGACTTCGCGGCCTTCGCCCCCTCCAGATCCGTGGCGATCCCAGCCTGCTCCGAGGCCCATTCGGCAAGCCACGGGCGGATCACCACGGGTTCGATGATCAGCATGATCTTCTCGCGGTCCGTGTAGTGCGCTCCGAGTTGGGCGCGCTTGCCGGGATCAAGCCCTCGCTCGAACAGCGTCCCCAGGATCGAAGGGTCGATCTCCGACCAATCCAGATGGGCCGCCGCCAGCACGGTATCGATATCGGCCTTCTCCAGTGCCAACGCCGTGTCGTCGTCGAACAGTCCCCCGTTGAACCAATCGACCGGCTCGAAGCCGATCCGTCCGCCCGAAGCCATTCCTCGGAATAGTTCGCTGGCAAGGGCAACAAAGTCCTCCGGTCTACGCCGTGCCGCTTCGAGCATTCGCCGGAACATCTGGTTGGGCAGCAGGCCCACATCGTCGGCGAACATGCAGAAGATCAGCCGGTTGATGAAGTGCGCGACTACCGGCGGATCATGGCCCCGCTCCGGCTTCCGCAGTGTCTGCGCGAGTTCCGCGAAGGATGCCGCCGCTTTCTCGGTGAGCGATTGCCGCGTCTCCCCCGGCTGCAGTTGCCCAGGGTCCGAGAACGCCCATTTGAGTTGGTCGCGTCGGGCAGCATCCGCCAGGTCATCCAAGGCGAACTCGAGGGTCTTGCTGACGCAGTTGGTCCAGTTCGTGCGGATCCGGATCCGCTGCATGTCGGAGACGATCAGCAGCGGCGGATTCTCCAGCGCCAGCGCGTACTGGCGGAGTTGATCGAACGCTGCGTCGAGGTTAGCCTGCCGACCCTTGTACTCCCAGGCGAAGTGGTGCCGTTTCCACACGTCCGCCCAACCGTCTCCGCCCGTGTCCTTGCGGGCGCCGCGCTCGAAGCAGTAGGTCTTGCCTGTCGGGTCGGCCTCGGCCGGTGTCGGTTCTCCGAGCAGCCGACACAGGTCGATGAAGTGCTGCTGCGCCCCGGAGCTCTCCTTGAGTTCAGCGGCGCGCCACTTGGCGATGAACTCGTGCGGCGTCATTGGCGCATTCAGCTTAGAAGCCTGCCGGACACGGATGTGGCTGGATACGAGCGTTCGATGGTGTCTGCATTGATTTTCTGCGGTTTTGCCCGATGCGGTGCCGTCCGCATGTCCGGATTGGTGATTCTGGGGTTGCGTTGTCCACTTTCATAAGAGACTGAAGGCGGGCGATCTCATCATGATGGGCGGGTTCCGCCTCTTGATACTCCCCAATCTCTTTATGCGCAACAATATCGATTTTGCGCAACATAAGGTTGCGCAATCGTGACATTGTTGCGTAACAGTCCGCCTCCATGAGTGCCGGAAAGACGATGAACGCGACCGACGGAAACGGATGCACACCGTGTATGTGCACCCCGTCCTTTTGGGGTTGCCATCTGAACCGGCCAATGCAACGCTAGATAGGGCGGACAGAACGATGCGGGGCTCGATACACGATTGCCGGTTTCGTTCGGGTGTCGGGGATCAGACCACAGATTCGACTCTGCGACCATGCGATTCTGAGAATAGCGCAATCAACATCATAACGCGAACATCAATACAGAATTTGACGAATTTAGTGGCCGTTGGTTCTGGCGTGCTGGACTGAACCTTCGCCTCGCCACCATGGTGGGCGGCACTGGACTCGAACCAGTGACCTCCTGCTTGTAAGGCAGGCGCTCTAACCAACTGAGCTAGCCGCCCGTCGGGTCGGCCTCCGCCTCCTTTCCGGAGACGTTCCGCCCAATCCGACTACTAGTCTGGCAAATGCTGGCGGGGTTCCGCCACGGTTGCCGGGGACCGTGCAGGAGGTGGATCATCGGAGGCCGCTTGCCGGGCCCGTTCGATCGTCATGCCTTCGGTGCCACCAGGGTCGACTGTGCAGTGCGCCCGGAATGCCCTGTGCGAACCTGGCATGGTCCTTCACCGTTGAAGGTGGGCTCATGTGCTTGCATCCGGTCTTTTCGATCGGGTCTCGGAATTCACCGAGCGGCGGCGACTTCCTCCGCAGTGCCAGAGGGCCCCGCAGGCTGTATCCATGTCCCTCGGGGCATGGAGCCAGCTTCTGGCTTGGACTACGAAGGGCAGGCAAAGGAACTGTCGAGCCCCGTGTCGAGCATGGACCAACGTGGTACGCTTTCGACTATGCCAGCACTTATCGACAGGCGAGTTCTGTTCCGGTCCGCGGCCGCTTTCACGGCCGCTTCGTATGCCCGCATCCTCGGTGCCAACGAGAAGGTCAACGTTGGTCTGATCGGCTGTGGAGGGCGTGGACGAGGCGTCCTGCGATCGTTCGTCCAGAACCCGAACGTGAATGCCACCGCGCTGTGCGACGTGTTCAGCGCGCGCATCGATCAGGCCGCGGAGGTTGCCCCCGATGCCAAGGGCTACAAGGAGCACGAACGGCTCCTCGAAGCCAAGGACGTTGATGCCGTGCTGATCGCCACGCCGGATCACTGGCACGCGGGGACCTGCATTGATGCCGCCAATGCCGGCAAGGACATCTACTGCGAGAAGCCCCTCACGCTCCGGATCGAGGAAGGCCCGGAAATCGTCAAGGCCGTGCGGCTCAACAGGCGGGTGTGCCAGGTCGGCATGCAGCAGCGCTCCGGCAGGCACTACATCATGGCGAAGGAGAAGTTCTTTGACAGTGGCGCGATCGGCAAGGTCACGCTGGCTCGCACGTGGTGGCACGGAAACGGTGCGCATCTGCGCCCGTATCCGCCGGAATACGCGACGCAGCCGTCCAACCTCGATTGGGGCCGCTTCCTCGGCCCGGTCAAGTGGCGCGACTACGACCCGAAGCAGTACTTCAACTTTCGCGCCTATCTGGAATATGGTGGCGGACAGATCACCGACCTGTTCACGCACTGGATCGATGCCGTGCACATGTTCATGGGACAGGACAACCCGGTCGCCGCCGTCGCTTCTGGGGGCATCTACCATTACAGGGATGGCCGCACGGCCCCCGACACCATCACCTGCCTGCTCGACTATCCCGATGACTGGACTGCGACCTTCGAGGGAACCCTGGCACCGGGGCTGCGGGGTGCCGGCGTGGAAGTGATCGGAACCGAGGGGCGCCTCTGGATCACCCGTCAGCGGTACGAGTGGTACCTGGCCGGGGAGGACCAGCCCGCAGAGACCCAGCCGTTCATCGGCAACATGACCCAGGATCATGTTGACAACTTCATCGACTGCGTCAAGAGCCGCGAGAAACCGAACGGAGATGTCTGGGTCGGCCACCGCTCGGCCCAGGCGTCCCATCTGGGCAACCTGGCGTACCTCCAGAGGCGCAGGTTGAAGTTCGACCCGGACCGGGAAGAGATCCTCCCGCTCTGACCGTCAGCGCAGCAGGCCTTCCACGAACGGCACGGCGAACACCTTGTCGTGCTGGATGGGGCCATGTCCGAAATAGCCGTCTTCCCCGAACAGTTCGCCGTGGTCGGCGGTGATCGTGATGTAGGTGTTGGGAGGGACGATGTCGAACAGTTCCTCGATGACCCGGTCCAGGTAGGTGATCGCCTTCACCTGGCGGTCGCGCAGCAGGTCGAGCTTGGCCTGGTCGAAGAACTCCTGTGGGCCATCGATCAGTTTGCCGCCCACGATGTGGTCGTCCAGGTGCTTGAAGACGCCATGGACCCCGCTGATCCTGGGCCATTCCTCGGGCGGTTCGTCCGGCAACGCGTACGGGTAGTGCGTTTCCCCGACGTTCAGGATGTAGAACGAGGGCCGGTCCTCCGGAAAACGCATCTCACGCAGCATCGCCCGCATGTCGTTGTGGCGGGGCATGAGCCGGAACGTGTCGAAGCTCTTGTTGAGGATGGTCTTCGGGTTCAGGACGGGCAGTGACACCATCGCGTGCGTCCGGTAGTTGAACTGCTGTTGCAGGAAGGTCGGGAAATAGAGGTGCGGAACCAGCGACTTGAATCCGACATCCTCGACACCCAGCCTTTCGTTGAACTTGAAGAAGTCCTTCTTGTAGTACTCCGACGCGTAGACCTGCTGCGGACTGCCGTGCGGCAGGAGTCCCATCAGCAGGTTGTAGTGGGAGGGTGCCGTCCAGGAAGCGTAGGACCATCGCTGCTCGATCTCGCCGAGGCGCCGGATCGTTCGCGGGTTCGCCTCCATGAAGGTGTCATGGCGGCAACTGTCAAGAATCACGAGGACGTAGTGGTTCGGACGCAAGTCCGATTGTAGGACGGCTTTCTCGCGAGCTTCCGCCAGGGATGCGCGAGACTGGAGCTTGGGTCCGTCCGGCAACCAGTTCCATGTCGCTCTCGGAATCGAACCTGTCGAGTTCCACGAGGACGGTGCGACCATGCGTCTCGCAGTCTCAAGGCAGCATCTCAACTCGGCCGGTGTCGTCCATGGTGGTGCGATCTTCACGCTTGCCGATGCGGCGCTCGGATTCGGCATCTCCCGGGTCCTTGGCAGGCGCTGCATGACAGCCGAGATGAAGATCAACTACCTGCGTCCCGTATCGGGCGGGGTGATGACGGCGCGATCCAGGATCGTTCGGGGCGGACGCCGACTTGTAGTCGCTGCCGCCGAGGTGCACTGTGCCGGCTTGCAGGTCGCCGCAGCCCTTGCGACGTTTGCGGTGTTCGATCAAGGGGGGAGCCTCACGCCATGACGACGAAGCATGCAGCAACAGGGTCCGAGGAGGCCCTTCGGGGCGTCCATCAGGCCTTCATGACGTCACCGTTCAATCGACTGGTAGGCATCGAGTTCGGTGCCTACCACGATGATGGTGTGACCCTCACCCTGCCGGTCGCGTCCACTCACCTCAATGGCGCCGGCGTGGTGCACGGAGGGGTGATGCTGACACTGGCGGACGCCGCGCTGGGGTTCGGGATCGCCAGGTCGGTGGGTGGGCGCTGCACGACCGTGGAGATCAAGATCAACTATCTGCGGCCTGTTACCGAGGGTGTCCTGTCGGCGCGATCCCGGATCATCCGCAAGGGTCGGAGCCTTGTCGTGGCTCGTGCCGAGGTGCATTGCGGCAGCAAACAGGTGGCCGAGGTGCTCTCCACGTTCGCCGTGCTGGCGGAGCAACAGGCTCCGGCGGTGCGGTGACCTGGACGACCCGGTACCGAACTCGGCACCATATAGAATGTGGGCCTGATGATCAATCGCACTCCGGTTGCGACCTTCCTGGCGGTGCTGGCGGTCCTGCCGTCTGCCCGTGCGGCGGTTGACTATGTCCGTGACATCGAGCCGATCCTGCACAAGCGCTGCTATCTGTGCCACGGGGAACAGCAGCAGATGGCCGGACTGCGCCTCGACAGCCGCGAGTCCGTCCTGACGGGAGATCCATCCGGCCCGGGTCCGGTCGTCGTGCCCGGCGACCCGGGAGCCAGTCGGCTGCTGGCACGGGTGACGAGTGACCGCGACGGATTCCGCATGCCGCCCGGTGGAGAACCGCTCGGCGCATCGGAACGCACCGCATTGCAGGAGTGGGTTGCCGCCGGAGCCGTCTGGCCGGACTCGCATTCCGGGCCGGATGCGCGCGCCGCGGCCCGCGTCGGCGCCTCCCGGTCGCACTGGGCCTTCCAGCCGGTCCGTCGACCCGCCCTGCCCGACGTGCGGCAGGAGGGATGGGTCCGCAATCCAATCGACCGGTTCGTACTGGCCAGACTGGAAGCCGAGGGGCTGTCACCGTCGCCCGAGGCACCCGCGCACACGTTGCGGCGCAGGATCTTCTTCGACCTGGTCGGGTTACCACCCTCGACCGTCGGCTTCGACGGCTTCGGGTCCGTCGAGGGCGAGGGGGCCTACGAATCGCTCGTGGACGCACTGCTCCGGTCGCCCCACTTCGGTGAGCGCTGGGCACTCCCCTGGCTGGATCTGGCGCGTTACGCTGACAGTGAGGGCTACGAGCGCGACCCCCTGCGGCCCCATGCCTGGCGCTGGCGGCACTGGGTGATCAACGCGATCAACGGCGACATGCCCTTCGACCGCTTCACGGTCGAGCAGATCGCCGGCGACCAGCTGCCGGAGGCCACCGTCGAGCAGCGTGTGGCAACCGGCTTCCTGCGCAACGGCATCAAGAACCGCGAGGCCGGTACGAAGAACGCCCAGAAGCGGTTCGAGGAAACGGTGGGCCGGCTCAACACCGTGGCCAACACCTGGCTCGGCCTGACCCTCGGCTGCGCCCAGTGCCACGATCACAAGTACGATCCCGTCTCCCAGCGCGAGTTCTACGCGATGTTCGCGTTCTTCCACAACACCGTGGAACGCGATATCGAGGCCCCGTTGCCCGGGGAACTCGGCCCGTACCTGCGGACCGTTGCGGCCTACCGGTCCGGATTGCAGCGGGTCCGCGAGAAATACGGCATACCCGCACTCCAGGCCGAATGGCGCGAACGCATGATCGCCGCGATGGACAGCCCCGGCCTGCGGACCGACTGGGATCATTCCGTCACCGAGTGGAGAGCGGCGAACGACCGCGCCGACTGGCTGCTGCGGACTCCTGCCGAGGACCTTACCGTGTTGGAGCGGGACAGGATCGCGACGTGGTTCCTCGGACGCAGCGGACCCGACATTGCCAAGGACAAGGTGCTCGGCGAACGCCTCAAGCAGGCGCGCGAGGAGGTCGTATCCCTCGAACGGGAGGCGTACCGGGTCTCGCGGGCGTACACCATGGTCGAGCGGCGCCAGCCCGTGCCCGCACGGCTCGCCTTGCGCGGGGACTACCGCGCCCTCGGGAGCGAGGTGCCGCCCGGTGTTCCCGCCGTGCTGCCGTCCCTTGGTGCTGAAGCGAAACCGGCCCGGCTGATGCTCGCGGAATGGATCGCTTCCGAGCAGAACCCCCTCACCGCCCGCGTCGAGGTCAACCGCATCTGGCAGGAGCTGTTCGGACGGGGGCTGGTCGAGACGGCAGAGAACTTCGGTACGCAGGGCGACCTGCCGTCGCATCCGGCACTGCTGGACTGGCTGGCCAGCGAGTTCGTCCGGCAAGGCTGGAGCCGCAAGCGCATCGTGCGCCTGATCGTGACCTCCGCGACCTATCGGCAGGCTTCCGCCGAGCGCGGGGACGTTCGCGAGCGGGACCCCGGCAATGCATGGATAGCCCGGCAGAACCGGCTGCGGCTGCCCGCCGAGCTGATCCGCGACAACGCGCTCGCGGCCAGCGGCCTGCTGCATCCCGCGGTTGGCGGCAAGAGTGTCTATCCCCCGCAACCCTCGGGGATCTCGGATCTGAGCTACTCCCGGAAGGACTGGGATGAGGACACCGGGCCGGACCGGTACCGCCGAGGGCTGTACGTGTTCCTGCGGCGCACCTCCCCCTACCCGATGCTGGTGAACTTCGATGCGCCCGATACCCTCACAAGCGTCTCCCGCCGCGAGCGGTCGAACACGCCCCTCCAGGCCCTCAATCTCCTGAACGATCCGGTCTTTCTGGAGGCGGCCGAAGCCCTTGCGTTCCGCGTGCTGCGCACGGGCGACCGCAGCTTTGCCGATCGCTTCGGACGCCTGACGGAATCGTGTCTGGCCCGTGGACCCTCGGCCGCCGAGACCGAGCGGGCCCGGCGTTATCATGCGGCCCAGCTCGAGCGGTATGCGGCGCGCGGGGACGATGCCGAGACTGCCGCGTGGCGGGAACTCGGACGCGCAATGCTCAGCCTGGACGAGTTCATCACGCGGGAATGAGCGGACAGCTACGATGATCGTAGCTGTGCGAATCACCATTCCGATCGCGTCTCTCATGCTTGTCTCCTGCACGACCGGTCCCGACGGTACCCCCGACCCTTCCACCGACCTCCACTCCTACGCGCACACGGGTGGCGCGCGGATGACGCATGTCGACCTGGATCTGGACGTGGACTTCGAGTCCCGGCGCCTCAGCGGCACCTGCACGCTTGATGTCGAGGGCGAGGGTGCCGACATCGTCCTGGACACGCGCGACCTGGAGGTGCTGGGAGTCGAGATCGCGGACGACGGGCAGGAGTTCCGGGATGCGCTGTTCGAGCTGGGGCCGGCCGATCCGATTCTCGGCGCGCCCCTGCGGATCGCCCACGGTGGTGCCGGCAAGGTCCGCGTCTCGTATGCCACGGACCCGGGTGCGAGTGGTCTGCAGTGGCTGAAGCCGTCCCAGACCAGCGGTGGACAGCGGCCGTTCCTCTATTCGCAGTCGCAGTCGATCCATGCCCGCAGCTGGATCCCGCTGCAGGATTCGCCCGGGATTCGGGTCACCTATGCGGCCCGCATACGGACGCCCCCCGGGTTACTGGCTGTCATGAGCGCGGAATCGCTGTCCGGCGCCGGGCGGGGCGGGGAATACCGCTTCCGCATGCCCCAGCCCATCCCGCCGTACCTGATCGCGATCGGTGTCGGGGATCTCGCGTTCCGGTCGACCGGGGACCGCACCGGAGTGTACGCGGAGCCCGGCGTCGTCGAGGCCGCCGCACGGGAATTCGAGGACACAGAGGCCATGATGCGTGCGGCCGAAGCGCTGTACGGACCCTACCGTTGGGGCCGCTACGACATCCTCGTGCTGCCTCCCGCGTTTCCTTTCGGCGGCATGGAGAACCCCCGGCTCACCTTCGTCTCCCCCACCGTGATCGCCGGCGACAAGAGCCTGGTGAATCTGATCGCACACGAACTGGCGCACTCGTGGTCGGGCAATCTCGCCACCAATGCGACGTGGCGGGACTTCTGGCTCAACGAGGGCTTCACGGTCTACTTCGAGGAGCGCATCCAGGAGGCGGTCTACGGACCCGCGCGGGCGGCAATGGACGCATCCCTGGAGATCGCCGACCTCAAGGAGGAGATGTCCGGGATGGAGGAACGCGACCAGATCCTGCACCAGGATCTGGCAGGCCGCAGCCCGGACGAGGGCGTGACCGGAGTGCCCTACGTCAAGGGAGCGATGTTCCTGCGAACCGTGGAGAAGGCAGTGGGACGCAACGCCTTCGATCCCTTCCTGCGGAGCTATTTCGATACGTTCGCTTTCCGCAGCGTCACGACCGACCAGTTCGCCGCCCACCTCGAATCCGAGTTGCTGTCCAGGCATCCCGAGGCCTCGGCGCCGATCGCGGTGGAGGAATGGCTCCGGCAGCCCGGATTGCCCGACCATCGCCACGAACATGAATCCGCCGTCCTTGACGAAGCCGAGGAGGCCGCCCTGCAGTGGGCTCGCGAGGATGTGCCGGCCGACAGGTTGGGTACGGACCGGTGGACGACGCAGCACTGGCTGCGCTTCCTGCGCGCGCTGCCCGAGTCACTGAGCCCGGAGAGGATGGCCGAACTCGACAGCGCCTTCGGATTCACGGCGGCCGGGAACGCCGAGATCCTCTGCGCGTGGCTGGTGATGGCAGTGGGTAACGAGTACGCGCCGGCGGACGAAGCCGTGGAGAACTTCCTGGTCTCGGTCGGGCGGATGAAGTTCCTGCGACCGCTGTACCGGGAACTCGTCGAGTCCGAACAGGGCCGCGTGCGGGCGCGGAGGATCTTCGCAAGGGCCCGGAGCGGGTACCACCCCATGGCCGTGGCAATGGCCGAGCGGATCCTCGCCGAAGGTGCCGACGGCGAGATCTGATCGCCCCCGCGGGCGGTCCCTCAGCACTTCTCGTTGCGCGTGTCGGCGTGCCGTCCGGCCTCGTCGACCGCACGGATCCGGTAGTACAGACCACCGCTGTGCCCCCTGGGTGCCGTCCGGTCCTCGAACACGAACGGCTGCGGGGATGTCTGCGGCCGGAACGGAATCTGCCCGACCCGCTCGTGACGGCGGAACACTTCGTACCGGACGATCGGGTCGCCGGCAGCGAACGCCGAGTGCCATTCCAGTCGGACGTTGCCATCCGCGTCGCGCCGTGCCCGGAACCCCTGCGCCGGCCGGAAGCCGGCCGATGGCTGCTGAAAGAAGTTGGTGCGGGTGCCGTGCAGGTCGGCGACCGCCTGTTCGATGTCCTTCTTCTCCTGTCGGGACAGGGGCTTGGCGACCTGTGCTGCGGCGAGGTTGGCGACCAGCTGGTCGCGCTGCGGGTCGTTGTCCTTGTCGATCAGGCCGATGCCGGTGATGATCGTGGCCATGCCTTGCGGGTTGAGCGTGTAGCGGATGAAGTCCTCGTAAGGGAGCTTGTCGGGCTGACCGACCGTGGGCACGCTCTGTCCCGGTCGATGGGCGTACTGCTGCTGGAGTCCGTACATCACGCCGTCGGCGAAGACCTTCATGCCGATGATGCCCATGCCCTTGGCGTGAGCGACCGGAACCGAATTGGTCTGGTGGCAGAAGTAGTGCGGGTCATTGGGGTTGACCGCTACCAGCAAGGTGTCGAGAATGTTCCGGGTATCGCGCTGGATCGCGTACATGTGGGCGGCCGGGCTTTCGTGGCCGGTGATGCCGATATGGCGGATCCACCGGCGGTGCTGCGGGTTGAGGCCTGTCCGGTTCGTGCCGTCCCGGTAGTCCAGCAGACACGCCAGCGCTCCCACGCGCGGCAGCGACTTGTCCTCGGGAGCGTCGAGGCCCTCGTAGACGGCATCCACGTCGGCCTTGCTGCCGATGTGGTGGACCTGCATCAGGTCCAGGTACGCCCCCTCGGGAATATGGCCCTTGCCGTCACCGAAGAACTGCGTCAGGGACCGTTCGATGTCCGCCAGCACCAGTTGCCCGCCGCCGGACGATCGGCCCATCGGCCGGGAACCGTCCCGCACGATCGCGTGCCGGAGAGCGGTCTTCGTTGCGATGAACAGCCGTCCGCGGAGGCCATGATCGTATCCGGGCCGGCCGGGCTTGAGGTTCAGGATCCCGAATGCCTTTCCCATTTTCTCTTGGCTCAGGAAGTAGTTATTCGCGGTCTCGATGTACGTCATTCCTGCCCGTACGGCCTTGACGACGATCTCGACGGCTTCGTCGCCGGGCAGGTCCCATTGGACCTTGTTGCCGCCCGCCAGGCCGAACGTGGTCACCTCCCGTCCGGTGCGTCCCAGCAGCCGCGTGGCCAGCGGTTTCTCGGCTGGATGCGACCATGCCGCGAACTTGCCGGTCAATGGCAGGAACGTGGTCGCCATGGCGGCGCCCCCCGCCCAGCGGACCGCGTCCCGTCGCGAGAATTCCTTCGACATGTCGAGTGCCTCCCTGTCTCTGAACCGGATTGCATGCCGGTTGACAGTATCACGATACCGCAGCGGCTTTTCCGCGCGTTGGCGCGACTCGTAGAATGGGAGATGGCCGCCGCACTGGCGAACCTTCGTGTTGGATCGCCCGGTCCGCCTCCTTCTTCATGCCAGTGACCGCAACAGGCAGCCCCGGCGGCCCGGGTCCGGTCCGGCTCTTCGACCTGATCGGGAACACGCCGCTGATTCGCCTCGAGCGCATCGCGGAGTCCGGTAACCGTGTGCGTGTCTACGGCAAGGCCGAATACTGCAACCCGGGCGGCTCCGTCAAGGACCGCCCGGCCGCCAACATGATCCGGGTGGGCATCGAGCAGGGCCGACTGCGGCCCGGACAGACGATCATCGATGCCACCAGCGGAAACACCGGAATCGCCTATGCGATGCTCGGTGCGGTGCACGGATACCCGGTGAAGCTGTTCCTGCCGCAGAGTGCCTCGCCGGAGCGGAAGCGGATCCTCCGGGCCTACGGGGCCGAACTGGTGCTGACGGATCCGGCCCAGCAGACCGACGGTGCGATCCGGGCCTGCCGCGCGGAATACCGCGCCCATCCGGATCGCTACTTCTACCCGGACCAGTACGGGAACCCGGCCAACTGGCAGGCGCACTACCGGACCACGGGCCCGGAAATCTGGCGTCAGACGGAGGGTGCGATCACGCACTTCGTCACCGGACTGGGCACCAGTGGCACCCTGATGGGTGTCGGCCGGTACCTGCGGGAGAGGAGCCGGGCCGTTCGCATCGTCTCCATGCAGCCCTCGACCGGCTTCCACGGGCTGGAGGGGCTCAAGCACATGGCGACCGCCATGCAGCCGGAAATCTACGATCCCTCGCTCGCCGATGACGATGTCGCCGTGGATACCGAGGATGCCTACGCCACCGTGCGCCGTCTGGCCCGGACGGAGGGACTGATGGTGGGGGTTTCCTCGGGGGCGAACGTGTTCGCGGCCCTGCGCCTGGCCAGCGGGCTCGAGGAAGGCGTGGTGGTCACCATGCTCTGCGACGGTGCCGACAAGTACCTGAGCGAGCGCTTCTGGGACGAGTGAGGATCGGATGCTGCGAATCGAGAGGATACCGTTCGCCATCATGCGGGCCCACGCCGAGGCTGCCTACCCGGACGAGTGCGTCGGGGCGATGCTCGGCAAGGCCGGACCGGACGGCAAGTCGGTCGAGATGACGATGCCGCTGCCCAACTCCGCCGAGGGGTCGCAGCGGGCGTTCTACGAACTGTCCAACGAGAGCCTGATGGCGGCCGATGCCGCGGCCCGCAAGATGGGGCTGGACCTGATCGGGGTCTATCACTCGCACCCGGACGCCGATGCCTATTTCTCCGAGACCGACCTGAAGAACTCCTGTCCCTGGTATTCCTTCGTCGTCCTGTCGGTGCGCGGCGGCCGCTACGACCACGCCAACAGCTGGCTGCCGGACTTCGAGCAGACCCGTGCCGAGCGGGAGGACCTCGAGATCGCCGGATCGCCGGGGGGCACGTGCAGTCCATGAGAATCACCCGGCTCACCGTCCGCGATATCCGGTTCCCGACCTCACGGGACCGGTCCGGGTCGGATGCGATGAATCCGGATCCGGACTACTCCGCCGCCTATGTCGTGCTGGAGACCGATGCCGGCCAGTGCGGGCATGGCCTGACCTTCACCCTCGGGCGGGGCAACGAGATCGTCGTTGCGGCCGCCCGGGCCATCGCTCCGCTGGTGTGCGGAAGGCCACTGGAGGAATTCACGGCCGACATGGGTGGTTTCTGGCGCCGGGTGACCGGCGACTCGCAACTCCGCTGGATCGGTCCGGACAAGGGGGCCGTGCATCTTGCCACGGCGGCCATCGTGAACGCCGTGTGGGATCTGTGGGCCCGCAGCGAGGGGAAGCCGCTCTGGCGGCTCGTTGCCGACATGTCGCCGGAGGAGTTCGTCCGGCTGATCGACTTCCGCTACCTCACCGACGTGCTCGGCAGGGACGAGGCGGTTGCCATGCTCGAGCGGAAGCTCGAGGGAAGAAGCGACCGGACGGCGAAGATGGAACGGGAAGGCTATCCGGCCTACACGACCTCGGCCGGTTGGCTGGGATATCCGGACCACAGGATCCGGACCCTGTGCCGGGAGGGCCTTGCCCAGGGCTGGAACCGCTTCAAGATCAAGGTCGGACGGGACCGCGTGGACGACCGGCGGCGTGCGGCCATCATCCGGGAGGAGATCGGACCCGACGGCATCCTCATGACGGATGCCAACCAGGTCTGGGATGTCGGCGAGGCCATTGATTGGATGCAGGGCCTTGCATCGTACCGGCCGCTCTGGATCGAGGAACCGACCAGTCCCGACGATGTGCTGGGACACAAGGCGATCCGGACTGCTCTCCAGCCGCACGGGATCGCGGTGGCGACCGGGGAGATGTGCCAGAACCGGATCCTGTTCAAGCAGTTCCTGCAGGCCGATGCGATCGACTACGTGCAGATCGACGCGACGAGACTGGGAGGCGTCAACGAGGTGCTCGCGGTCCTCCTGCTGGCCGAGAAGTTCGGCAAGCCGGTCTGTCCCCATGCCGGCGGAGTCGGCCTCTGCGAGTATGTGCAGCACCTGGCCCTGATCGACTACATCTGCGTCTCCGGCTCCCTGGAGGGCCGCGTGCTCGAGTACGTCGACCATCTGCACGAGCACTTCGTCGATCCGGTCCGGATGCGGAAGGGCCACTACATGCCGCCCTGCGCGCCGGGCTACAGCATCGAGATGAAGGCGGCTTCGCTGGATCGCTTCGAGTTTTGCGAATCCGCTCGCTTGCGGTAACCTTTACAGGGAAGGGAGTTCCTGACGCCATGACGCCTGCTGTTGCCATGAACCGCCGCCACCTGATGAAGGTTCTCGGAGGGGGGTTGGCGAACCTCGGGCTCGCTGCCACCATGGCGGAGGATCGCGCCCTGGGAGCCTCGCCGGCCGATACGGTGCCGGAGCCCCACTTCGCACCGCGAGCGAAGAACGTCATCTCGATCTTCTGCTACGGCGGACCGAGCCACATCGACACGTTCGATCCGAAGCCGGAACTCGAGCGGCATGCCGGCAAGGCCATGACCGGTGTCGGCGATGTCGTCGTCTCCCAGGGCAATCCCGGCGGCCTGATGCCGTCGCCGTGGAAATTCCGCAAGTACGGCCAGAGCGGTATCGAGGTGTCCGACCTGTTCCCGAACGTGGCCGGCCATGTCGATGACCTGGCGGTGATCCGGTCGATGTACACCGCGTCGAACGATCACGGCCCCGCCCTGTACCAGATGAACACCGGCACGGTGCTCGCGGGCCACCCCAGCGTCGGGAGCTGGCTGACCTACGGTCTGGGGTCGGACAACAGCAACCTGCCCGGGTACGTGGTGTTCACCGACCACCGGGGAGGTCCGATCAACGGCCAACCGAACTGGGGGGCCGGCTTCATGCCGGCGGCCTTCCAGGGCACGCAGTTCCGCTCGACGGGCGATCCGATCGTGGATCTGATGCCGCCGAAGGAGATCAGCCGGGAGCGGCAGCGGAAATGGCTCGATCTGCTGGGCGACCTCAACAGGGAGCACCTGGCGCTGAACCCGGAGGACAACGAACTGTCCGCGCGGATCCAGTCGTACGAGCTGGCCTTCAACATGCAGGTGCATGCGACCGAAGCGATCGACATCTCGAAGGAGGCCGAGTCGACCCGCAGGCTGTACGGCCTGGACGACGACCGGACCCGCTTCTTCGGTCGGCAGGCACTCATGGCGCGCCGACTGGTCGAGCGCGGTGTCCGCGTGGTGCAACTCTACTCGGGCGGCGGCAATCACGAGCCGACCTGGGACCAGCACTGGTCCCTGCAGCATTTCCACACCATGCACGCCGGCGAGACGGACGGGCCGATCGCCGGGCTGATCACCGATCTCAAGCAGCGCGGCCTGTTCGACGAGACGCTGATCGTCTGGCACGGGGAGTTCGGCCGGATGCCGATCAGCCAGCGGCTGGACGGTCGGGACCACAATCCGTACGGGTTCACCGTGTGGCTGGCCGGTGGCGGCGTGAAGGGCGGTACGGTCGTCGGCGCGACGGACCATTTCGGCTACAAGGCCGTCGAGAATCGCAAGTCGGTCTACGACCTGCATGCCACGATCCTGCACCTGATGGGCCTGAACCACGAACGCCTGACGTATCATCACAACGGCCGCGACATGCGGCTGACGGACGTGCATGGCAACCTGATCCGCGAGATTCTGGCGTGATGCCGGGACGGTGACCGTTCTGCTTCGCAGGCAGCGCGAACGCCGTCAGCGCCTGCGCTGCGCGGGCTTCACCTCTTCGGGTGGTGTGAGGTTGAAGTTGACGTCGATCAGGGTGATGACCTCGACGTTCCGTCCGTTCAGCCGGGTCGGCTTGTAGCGCCACTGCGCCACTGCCTCCATCGCGGCTGCCGCGAGCATCGGGTGTCCGGAGACCAGCTCCAGGTTCCGCACGCGACCGTCGACGGCGATGATCGCGCGCAGCAGGACCGTGCCGCTGACGAACTGCTCGACGGCCTCGATCGGATACACGGGCAGTATCCTGTGCGTCAGGCGGGCGTTCTGGATGTTTCCGCCGACCCGGACGGGTGGCGGCGGCGGGAGTCCGGAAGTGTCGACAGGGAACATGCCCAGCACGCCGGCGACTCCGGCTGGACCGGCGCCACCCGGGATACCCGGGGATGCCGGCATTGCGCCAACAGGTGCCACCGGTGCTCCGGTGTCCTGCAGGACGGCGACCTGGTCGGGGATCGCCGACGGTGCGAGGAGGTCCGGTTCGAAACGTTGCACGGCGCGCCGCGGGGCGGGCCGGACGGCCGGTGACGGCGGGGCCGGCGGTGGGGGGACGGCTAGGGCGAACGTCGTCCGGGTCCAGGCTGCGGGGTTGATCTCGTAGGTGTCGAGCAGGGGGACGAGGAGGAGCGACGTCAGGGTGACAGCCTGCAGCGCCACCGAGCCGAGGAAGCTCCACCTCCGCCTGGACGGCGAGTCGGCAGCCATGCTCCCCTCGAACACGCGGAACCCCTATCCGTCATGGTCGGTGAATCCGCGGCAAGGTTACCGGGCGGCCGTGTCCGGCCGTCTCGCGGACCACCCGGGCACGCCAGCCGATGGCCGTCGGGAACATGTCAAGCGGATGTGCGCCGCTGCCCGCCGGCACCGCCAACCGCGTCAGGCCTGCACCGGTCCAGTCGATGCGCAAGGCCCGCCCTGCTGACAGTCGGTTCACCTCCGCGCTAGGCTGAGACTAGGACTCATGGGAAGGATCCGCGTGCTACCGGACCGGGTTGCGAACCAGATCGCGGCCGGAGAAGTTGTGGAGCGCCCGGCCTCCGTGTGCAAGGAACTGCTCGAGAATGCACTGGATGCGGGGGCGACCCAGCTGCGGATCGACCTCAAGGCGGGGGGCCGGAGTCTGGTCAAGGTCGGCGACAACGGTTCCGGCATGAACCGGGACGACGCGATGCTCGCCTTCGAACGGCACGCCACCAGCAAGCTCCGCGCCGCCGACGATCTGCTCTCGATCGCCACGCTCGGATTTCGGGGTGAGGCCCTGCCGTCGATCGCCAGCGTGTCCCGGCTGCTGCTCCAGACCCGGCCGGCGGACGAGTCGTCCGGAACGGCCGTCGAGATCGACGGTGGTCGCATGCGGGATGTCCGCGACATCGCGCATGCCCCCGGCACGACCATAGCGGTGCGGAACCTGTTCTTCAACGTGCCGGCCCGCCGCAAGTTCCTGCGGACCGAGAAGACGGAACTGTCCCACGCCTTGCGCACGGCGACCCACTACAGCCTCGCCCATCTCGACAAGGCGTTTCAGCTGCGGAATGAACACGGGACGCTGCTGAACGTCACGCCGGTCGCGACGCTGCGCGAGCGCGTGTACCAGGTGTTCGGCGGGGAACTGCTGGACCGGCTGGTGGAACTGGACGTTGCCGGGGAGGCTTCCGACGGGGCGGGTGAGGACGATCAGAGACTGACGGGCTTCGTCTCCGAGCCGCAGGCACAGAGGACGAACCGCAATGCGTACCACATCTTCGTGAACTCGCGCATGGTCAGGGACAGCTTGATCCAGAAGGCGGTCGGTGCAGCCTACGAGAACCTGATGCCACACGGTGTCTATCCGTTCGTCCTGCTCTTCCTGGATATCCCGCCGGGCGAAGTCGACGTGAATGTCCATCCCGCCAAGACGGAAGTCCGCTTCCGCAATCCCTCGCGGGTCTTCGACTTCATCCGGAACGCGATCCGCGCGACGCTGATCGACGCCAAACCGGCGTCATCTCTGCCCGAGCCCCGACAGATCGAGCAGCGCGGCTTCACGCCCGCTGCCGGCGTGGCCGCCTCTCCCGGTATCGCTGCTCCGCCCGCATCAGGGGTTCCCGTCCCGCCGTCGGAACGGCTGCCGTTTCCCGCTGCCGCTCGGGTCTCCAGCGGATCGTGGGCGGCGTCCGCCACCGTGGAGCCCCGCATGCCCGCCGTGGAGCCCCTGCCACCTTCCGCCTCGCAGGACGACCTCGAACACAGTCGCGCGCCACTGGTGGATCGCGGTCCCGCAAGTCTGGGGTCCCTGGGCGGCTTGCGGCTGCTGGGGCAGCTCGACGACAGCTTCATCGTCGCGGCGGGCGAGGATGGGATCTGGATCATCGATCAGCACGTAGCGCACGAGCGGATCCTGTTCGAGAAGGTCCTTGCCGACCGGTTGCATGGAACGTGCCAGATGCAGGGTCTGCTCACCCCGGTCGTGCTCACCCTGACCCCCGACCGCATGGTGGCCTACGAGGAACTCGCCGAGGAATTCCGGGCGAACGGATTCGAGATCGAGCCTTTCGGCGGTCGGACGGTTGCGATCAAGGCGGTCCCAGCGGAACTGCGAGCCCAGCAGGTCGAGTCACTGATGCACGAGCTCCTCGATGTACCGAACGAGAACGGCGAGCGGCCCGGCTTGGGGTATCTCCGCAAGCGCATGGCGGCAACCATCGCGTGCCACGCCGCCATCAAGGTCAACATGCCGTTGTCCGAGGAGAAAATGCGCTGGCTGCTGGAGGAGCTGGCGCGGTCCGATTGCCCCATGTCCTGCCCGCACGGGCGGCCGATCGCCCTCAAGTACGCCACGCAGGACATCCTCAAGGCCTTCCACCGGATCTAGGGCCCGTTAACGCTAATGGGCAGGATCATGGTATCCTTGGTGAATGGAACTCACCCCGGCTCAATACGAACGGATCGCGCCCATTCTGCCGGTGCAGCGCGGCAATGTCAGCCTGTCCAATCTCCAGGTGCTCAACGCCATCCTGTATGTCGCCGAGCATGGTTGCAAGTGGCGCGGGTTGCCGGCACATTTCGGCAACTGGCACACCATCTACACCCGGATGAACCGCTGGTCGAAGAGCGGCGTGCTCGACCGGGTCTTCGAGCACCTGCAACGCGAGCAGATCGTGCGCGTCAAGCTGGAGCCGCTCTCGCTCGACAGCACCGGCAGCAAGGTCCGTCCCGACGGGACGGGAGTGTCAAGAGAAACGGTCCCCGGGCCATCGGCAAGTCCCGTGGTGGCTGGACCACCAAGCTTCATATGGTTGCCGCAGATGCTCGTACGGCAGTCGCCTTCCCGCTCTCGCCCGGACAGGCCCACGACGGACCGGAAGGCCGCAAGTTGCTGAAGCGAATGGAGCGGACGGACACACCTCGGGCGCTCAGCATGGGGATCGTGCGTACGAAGGTGACAGGACAAGGGAACAGGCCGTGGCGCTGGGGTATGAGCCCGTGGTGCCGCCCAAACGCAACCGCGTCGATCCCTGGGAATAGGACCGTGAGATCTACAAGCGCCGTAACGAAGTCGAGCGGTTGTTGCGTCGCTTGAAGGGATTCCGTCGCGTCTCCTCGCGATTCGAGAAACTCGACGTGATCTTCCTCGGATGCATCGTCTTCGCACTCATCATTGATGCGTTGCGGTAGTGGTAACAGGACCTAATCGGCCGGCTACTCGTAGGTCCCGAACACATCCCGCATGGCGTCCGCCATCTCTCCGAGCGTCGCCGCTGCCGCGACCGCCCTGCGGATCGCCGGCAGGAGGTTCCCCTGGCCCCGGGCCGTCTCCCGCAGCTGATCGAGGGACGCCTCGCAGTCCTCCCGGTCGCGGGCCTCCCGCCAGGCCGCCAGTTCTGCCGAGCGTTCCCGCTCCTGTCCGTCGTCGACCCGCAGGATCGGCACGGCGGCCGGTTCGTCCGAGATGTAGGCGTTCACGCCCACGATCGTCTGCTCGCCGCTCTCGACGAGGCGCTGGGCGGCATACGCGCTGTCCTGGATTTCCCGCTGCACATAGCCGTGCTCGATCGCTGCGACCATGCCCCCCATGCCGTCGATCCTGTCGAGATAGGCCAGGGCCTCTTCCTCCAGTTCCGTGGTCAGCCCCTCGATGCAGTACGAACCTCCCAGTGGGTCCACCGCATCGCGCACGCCGGATTCGAGGGCGATCACCTGCTGCGTGCGGAGAGCGAGCGTCGCCGCCTCCTCGCTCGGCAGGGCCAAGGCTTCGTCGAGGGAGTTCGTGTGCAGGGACTGCGTACCGCCCAGGACGGCCGCGAGGGCCTGGTACGCCGTGCGGACGACGTTCAGATGGGGTTGCTGGGCAGTCAGGGTCGAGCCCGCGGTCTGCGCATGGAAACGCAACTGCATGGAACGCGGGTCGCAGGCCCGGAAGCGCTCCTTCATCAGCCGCGCGTACAGCCGCCGGGCGGCGCGGAATTTCGCGATCTCCTCCAGGAAATTCCGGTCGGAACTGAAGAAGAACGAGATCCGAGGAGCGAGATCGTCCACGGCCAGTCCCGCCCTCCGGGCCGCTTCCACGTAGGCGATGGCGTTGCCGAGCGTGAACGCGAGTTCCTGGGCGGCGGTCGCGCCGGCCTCCCTCATGTGGTAGCCGCTGATCGAGATGCCGTTCCAGCGGGGGGCCTCGCGGGCGGACCACGCCAGCAGATCGGTGACGATCCGCATGGATGCCTGGGGCGGATAGATGTAGGTGCCACGGGCGATGTACTCCTTGAGAATGTCGTTCTGCACGGTTCCGCGCAGGACCGAGGTGGACAGGCCGGCGCGTTCGGCGGTGACGGAGTACAGTGCCAGCAGGATCGCTGCCGTGGAATTGATCGTCATCGAGGTCGAGACCCGGTCCAGTGGAATGCCGTCGAACAGGCTCTGCATGTCCGCAAGGCTCGAGACCGCGACGCCGGCCCGTCCGACCTCGCCCGCCGCTAGTGCGTGATCCGAGTCGTAGCCCATCTGTGTCGGCAGATCGAAGGCCACGGACAGACCGGTCGTGCCGCGGTCGATGAGGTAGCGGTAGCGTTCGTTCGACTGGCGGGCATTGCCGAAGCCGGCGTACTGCCGCATCGTCCACAGGCGGTCGCGGTACATGCCCGGATGAATGCCCCGTGTGTAGGGGTACTCGCCGGGATCCGGGGCGGGCGGCGGGGGATCCTCGTAGAGCGGCTTCATCGGCGGACTGCGGATGGCGTTCCTATCGGGAGCGGGAGATCTTCTTCGCCTTGCGGAACGAGTCGAGGCCGAACCATGTGAACATGACCGTCCCGGCGGCCGCGACCACGAGCCGGGTCATGCTCTCCGATTCCTGTCGGTACGCCTGGATGAGTCCGAAGGGGCCGAACAGGAAGAAGGCCGCGAATGCCAGGAAGATGAACCCGACGACTTCGAGGCTCAACTCGCGCGCAATCGACAGGAAGCGGGGCACGATCTTGCGAACTGCGTCCATCCCCGCGCTCAGGGCCTTGCCGGTGTTCATATAGGCAAATGCTAGCAGCACCGGCGGAGCGGTTGCACGTTCCGGCTGCTGCCAGGTCGATGTTCGCCTCCATCCGCTGCCTGCTACCATGGCCGGCATGACACGGTTCCTGCTGATCGGCATGATGGTGGCCCCCGTGCTGGCCGCTGGCGACAACTGGCCGCAGTGGCGCGGACCGAACCTCGATGGCACCAGCGACGGGACGGGCCTTCCCGTCACGTGGAGTACGACCGAGAACGTGGTCTGGCGCACGAAGCTGCCGAGCTGGGCAGCCGCGACGCCGATCATCTGGGGCGATACGGTCTTCGTCACTTCGGCCGAGTCCGGCTCCAGCCGGAACCGGCAGAACTCCCGACCGACGGCGGAAGGCGATGCCGCCCGCGATCGGCTCTACCTGATCGCCGTCGACCGTGCCACCGGTGCCATCCGCTGGCAGCAGTCGATCGGGCGCGGGAATCGCATCGGGAACAAGCAGAACATGGCGTCACCCTCACCCGTCACGGACGGTGAGCACGTCTGGGTGATCAACGGGAACGGGGAGCTCCGCTGCCTCGATTTTTCCGGGCGACAGGTCTGGCTGCGCGAGATGCAAGAAGACTACGGGAAGTTCGGCGTGCAGTTCGGGTACGCCTCCTCGCCGCTGCTGCACGATGGCGTGCTGTACCTGCAGAACCTCCAGGGCATGTACACCGACGACCCGTCCTACGTGCTTGCGGTAGACGGAGCGTCCGGGAGGACGATCTGGAAGGTCCACCGTCCGACGGATGGCCAGCACGAAACGCCCGACTCGTACTCGACCGCCACGTTGGCGGAGGTTGATGGCGAGAATGTTCTTGTCGTGGCCGGAGGCGGATACGTTACCGGGCACAGCCTGCGGACCGGCCGGGAAATCTGGCGGGGCGGCGGACTCAATCCGGACGACGCGCGGAACTACCGCACGATCGCGTCGGCTCTCGTGGTTGACGACATCGTACTGGTGCCGTCGAGGAGGCGCCCTTTCATCGCTTTTCGGACCGACGGCAAGGGGGATGTCACCGATTCGAAGAAGCTGTGGTCGACCGACTACGGGCCCGATGTCCCTACGCCGACCAGCGACGGAGAGCGTCTGTACATCATTGAAGACCGTGGGATCGCCCTCAGCCTGCGGGTGCGTGACGGGAGTACGGTGTGGGACCGTACCCGGATCGAGCCGGGCACCTACAGTGCCTCGCCACTGCTTGCCGACGGAAAGATCTATGCGATCAGCGAGGACGGCACGACGACGGTTCTGCGAGCGGGGGACGACTTCGAGATTCTCGCGGTGAACCGGCTCGACGACTACACCCTGGCGTCCCCGGCCGCGGCCGGAAACCGATTGTTCATTCGCACGGCCGAATATCTGTACTGCATCGGACGGCCCTGACCGGCGAGAGCGGTTGGATGGCTCCGCCGAGCCCGCGACATCAGGCCCGGCCGGAGGTTCCGAGTCCTTCGCCTGCGGCCCGTCCGGGCACGGAGTGCCATTCATGCGAACGGGCCTGCAGGGGCGTTACAATCCTTGACCATGTCGGATCCGCCGATTCTCGCAGCCGGTTCGCGCCGCTATGCGGCGCATCACGATTGGGGCGACCTCCCGGGCCGCATCCGCTACGGGAACTGCCACGGTGTCCAGGTGGATGCGCAAGGGTATGTCTACATCCATCACACGGTGCACCGCACCTCGCAGAGCGACCACGCGGTCGTGGTGTTCGATCCGCAGGGGACCTTCGTGACGTCCTGGGGCGGCGCCTTTGCCGGTGGGGCCCACGGCTTCCGACTGGTCCGCGAGGGTGGGGACGAGTTCCTGTATTTCTGTGACATCCGGCGGGGAATCGTGCAGAAGACGGATCTGCGCGGGAATGTCCTGCTCACGCTGGGCTATCCGACCGAATCACCCGCATATGCCGTCGGGAAGGATCGGCTTGCCCCTTCCTGGAAGCCCACGAATCTTGCCGTGACCAGCAGCGGAGACATCTATGTCGGTGATGGTTACGGCTCGAGCCATGTCGTTCACTACGACCGTGAGGGTCGCTATCGCAACACGTTCGGCGGAGGACGAGGCGATGCGGCCGGTGAGTTGCACTGTCCCCATGGGATCGCGATCGACACCCGCTCCGGAGTGGAGGAAGTCCTGGTTGCGGATCGTTCGAACCACCGCCTGCAGTTCTTCGACCTGGCCGGTCGCCATCAGCGCTTCGTGAGGGGTGTGAATCTGCCGTGCCATTTCGACATCGGCCGGGACGGAACGCTCCTGGTTCCCGATCTGGCGGCCCGCGTCTCGCTGTTCGACGACAGCAACGGGCTCATCGGTCACCTTGGCGTGGGCGAGGACGACTACCAGGAGCGTCGACTGCTGGATCGCAGCCACTTTCCCGCGGGGCGTTTCGTGTGTCCGCACGGCGCCTGCTTCGATCGCGACGGGAACATCTTCGTGGTCGAGTGGGTCGAGATCGGCCGCGTCACGTTCCTGCAGAGACTGGCCTGACAGCGACGCACCGTTCCGCAGACTGACAGTGGGAGGATCGGGGGCTGGGCGTAACACCCCTCCTCGTCGCCGCCCCCGGAGTGGCTCATGGATTCGTCGTACCGGTCGCGAGCCTTGGTGCGCCACAGCAACCGGCCGTGAGCGCAACTCTCCGGTCGTCCGCAGCAATGGCAGTTCCGGCACCGATCATTGTTGACGGGATCGCTGGATGAGCCAGTCCGGACCAGCTCGTCCAGCACATCCGTCACCGGAGCGAAGTCTGCCAAGCGGATCGACGTGACCGAACTGTACCGCACCGGCCACCTGGGGTTCCATCACTCTGGGCCGCCGCCTCAGAACAATCTACAGAAAGTTGTGATGAATCCTCGTCTCAAACGTCTAAGAAGGTAGGCAACGACAACCTCCCACTGGCCGAAAGAGGCAAGACATGCTCACGAAAACGATGTCGGTTACCGCTGGCCAGCCGTCCAGTGCGCAACTTCCTTCACCCGGATGTCCGAACCGGGTCCGAATCGGTCTACGACCTCGAACTGCTCGAAGTGTTGGCACCAGATCCCGGGAGTTTGCCATAAGTCTCCGCTTGCCCGCGGTTATGCTAGCCATTTTTCTCGCTGTCTTCGTAGTTCCTTCGTCCTCCGCAGAGGATGGCGGCAGCGAAAGGCGAGCCTCACGAGGCTCCGACTCACAGCGGTTCTCCTTCGGCTTCCTGGCGGGGACGGGCATGGCCTCGACTCTGCCCCGCATTGGGTCACAGCACTCGCTTGCAACGCTCAACGTAGGTGCTTCAGATACGTACCCGCAACGCACCCGGCACGGGTCCGTGTCGCCGCTACTTGGCGCGTTCGCAGAGATGCGTTTGCGGCGCGGATTCTCGGTCCAAGCCAGTCTGTTGGCGTCGTTGCTGACGTTCACAACGACTTCGCAAGGAGTATTCAGCGAGACACCGTTCCTCGTCTCAACCTACAGGCTCAGAGTTCCGGACATGGGACTAATTTGAGATGTCACGCGGTAGGGTGGATGGCAGGGTTGGCGAGGGATGCGGGGGCCGTTCTGGAGGCTGGGCGGGCGGTCCTTGACGGGTCGCGTAGCAGGGCTGGAAGATCTGCGGCCGGGTGGCGGGGGTCTGCCAGGCCGTGCAGGAGAGGCGTCTGAGGTTCAGCCGGAAGCCGCTGCCAGCGACCGGCAAGAGGCGTGTTGGCGCGGACAGGTGGGGTTGCAGGAGGGCCGCCACCCGGAGTGGACTGAGGGTGTGGGTCGATGGAGAGGTTGGATTTTGCGGAACTCGGCCCATGCGGTGCGGCAGTGCGGCTGCACCGGTGGAGCGGTCGGGCATCCCGAGCGCACGGCCAGCGGGCGGTCCGCGAGTCGGTGCGACGGGGCCGAGCAGGGGACACGCAAGCCCGTAACGCGGCACCCGCAACCCGGCAGATCGTGACATCATAAAATAGTCAATCGTGGCCGTCCGCTGCGGTCAGGCGGCCCTGCGGGTCTCACAAGTGGCTTTTCAGCAAGGGTTTACCGGCAGACTGCCCGGGCGATTCGAAGGCTCCGATGGGGCCATCGCCGACTAGCCGGTGTCCGTGCACTGGCGGGCCGTGTGGAGCGGGCGCGCCTTGGGCCTGCGATGGGCCGCCGTCGTCAGGAGGCTCGCCAGGCCGCGCCGGGCCGCCGCTGCGCAGTGGACGGGCCGGGGTGGTGCCGTCTCGAGTCCATGCCGCTGCGGGCAACCTGGGCGAGCAGCCCGCAGCGAGTTGGCGACGCGGTGGGGTCGACCGGTCGCCTTCGGCTGGGGGTGGACCGGGTTCCTGCCGGCCATCGTCAGCCGCTCTCGCCGGCCGCTGGCTCCCCGTCGATGCGCGGTAACCGGCAGCGACCAGATGCACTGTGGGGCTATGTTCCGCCAACCGTGAGACGCCAACCGGCCCTCACGGTCCCGATCGATAGTGACAGTTCCAGAATAGTCACCCTGCCGCTACCAAGCCTCTTCGGAATGCAGCACAGATCCCACAAGGCCCTGTCAGTCAGTGCCTTACCGCTGCCATCCCATCCGGCAAGGCGTTCCCCATGTCCGGAACTCTGAGGCTGGATGGTCGTTGGAGATATTGGGAGCTGCCGACACTGGTAACGTATCGGTTCGGGACCGCAAGGAAACGTCCGTTTGTCGGATTCGGTCCGGCGGTCCGGATCACGAAGGCTCACCGGCACGAGCCCATGTACGGAGCAGCCGCTGCCTTCGGCTTCGACTTGTTTCGATCTCGCTGGGTGTCTCTCACGCCTCAGATACGCTACACGCATTGGTTCGGCGGAGTGGAGCGAGCCACTAGCCCAGCCAGGGACCAGATGCAGGCCTTGGTCGCAGTGGTCTTCTGATGAGGGTCCAGTGTTCTTTCTGGGCGCCAAGATTGAGGTTCCAGGGGCCGAGTTGAGTTCCAGGATCGAGGCCCAACGGACAGTACTGGCGACACACACCACATCACGCCGCTGGATAGATGGGCAGTCTGATCGCTTTATTCGCCTCGCTCATGGTCTTGCCGGCACTGGCTCTCCGCGAGCCGCCACGGCTAGGTGAAGTGGCCGCTGCCCAACGTCAGACGGTCGAAGCGCCCTCCGGCGATAACGCGCCCGCAGCGTTGGATTCGAGGATTACGGCAGAAAGCCCGTCTACCGCACCACAGAGAACATAGCCGTGTGCGCTGCACCGCCCGCCGACCCCAGAGTGCGGGGCAGCTTGGCGGAGTGTGTGTTGAAGGCCGGCAACATCGACTGCGGGCGATCCTGTCTACGCCCCCTGCGGGTCGACACCTTGTGGACAAGCAGCTTCGTTATCCTCCTCAACGGAGGCGTAGGCCAACCACGCGCACTCGGCGGGTAACAGGTGCCAGGGCTTCCGCTGAGTGACCAGGGCTTCCGCTGAGTGACTGGATTACGTTCGGGAATCCATGGTCCGGGAAGGCCAGCACGATTCAGACCGGTATTCGCTAGCAGGTACTCCCGAGATTCTCGATCAGTCGAACCGCCGCCCGCAGTGCTTCGACTTGGCCCGTCGCCATCAGCGCTTCGCCAGGGGGGATCTGCTGTGTCGTTTCGACCTCACTCTGATCAGGAGACTGAGCGTTCCGCTGACCGACATGGGAAGATGGGGGACTTCTGGCCGAGGAGAACGTCCCGTCCGCAGGATTTTCACGTGCTGCTTCTCTGTCTCACTCTCCTGAAGTCGCGCCCGGCGACCTACCTCTTCGCCGCCACCGGGGTGTCTGCTCTGCTCATCGTGCCGGTCGGAAGTCACGCAGCACCGCAGCAACCCGCTGCGGAGCGAACCGTGCGGTCCGCTGTGGTGACGGCAATCCCGTCGCCGATTGTCGTCGACGGCGTGCTTGACGAGCCGGTCTGGACGAGTGCGCCGAAGATCGGCGCGCTCGTCCAGCGCATACCCGTCGCCGGCGCCAAGCCCACGGAGCGGACGGATGTGACCCTGCTGTACAGCAAGGACCACCTGTACGTCGGCGTGATGTGCCACGACTCCGAGCCGGACAAGGTGCTCGCCTCGCAGATGGCCCGCGATGCGAATCTCCAGCCGGACGACCGGGTGAGCATCATCCTCGACACCTTTCGTGACCAGAGCAACGCGTTCTATTTCTCGACGAACCCGAACGGGGCGCTGGTCGACGGGCTTGTCTTCGCCAATGGCGAGACCAACGAGGACTGGGATGCGATCTGGATCGTCAGGACCCGTCGGACGGACCGGGGCTGGAGCGCCGAATTCGCGATTCCCTTCAAGAGTCTGAGCTTTCCGCCGGGCGAGACGGTCTGGGGGTTCAACATCAACCGTATCGTGCAGCGCACACTGGAGGAAGTGCGCTGGACCGGGGCGCGCTTTCAGACCCAGTTCTTTCAGGTGTCCGAGGCTGGCGAGATCACGGATCTGGACGGGCTCCAGCAGGGAGTCGGCCTCGATGTACGGCCGTTCATCGCGCAGCGCTGGATTCACTCCGCGCCGACGGGAGACCATGTCATCCGCGGCAAGCCGGGCCTGGATCTGTTCTACAACCTGACTCCCAGCCTCCGTCTTTCGACGACCGTCAACACCGACTTCGGTGAGACGGAAGTGGATGACCGTCAGATCAATCTCACGCGCTTCTCGATCTTCTTTCCCGAGAAGCGGTCGTTCTTCCTGCAGGACGCGGGCATGTTCAATTTCGCCACGACGGGCGTCAGCCAGCCGGGAGGGATTCCCAGCACCGGGGCCGAGATCTTTCCGTTCTTCAGCCGTCGCGTCGGTCTGTTGCGGGGGCAGGAGGTGCCGATCGACTACGGCGTGAAACTCACCGGCCGTGCCAAGCGGACCGAGATCGGTTTCCTGAACGTGCGCACCCGGGAATCGTTGGGCGTGGGGGCGAGCAACATGGTGGTGAGTCGCATCCGCCAGAATTTCCTCGAGCAGTCCTACGTGGGCGCGATCTTCACGGGCGGCGATCCGCAGCGGCCCTCGTTCGGCAGTACGGTGGGTGCCGACCTGCGCTTGGCCACCTCGAACTTCCTGGGCTCGAGCCGGAACATGATCTTCAATGCCTGGGGGCTCAAGACCAGCCGGGAAGGCATCACCGACAACAACAACTCGTACGGCTTTGCCGCGCACTGGGACAACGACCGGTTCCAGGGGCAGGTCATGTGGCGCGAGATCCAGGAGAACTTCGACCCCGCCATCGGTTTCGTCCAGCGTTCCAACGTCCGGATGCTGCGCCTCGGTGCCAGTTTCAATCCCCGCCCGAAGCCTTCCTCCGGGATCCAGCAGATGTTCCATGACGCCTTCTACACGCGTTTCACGCGGCTCGACAACGGGCTGCTGGAAACGGAGAAGTTTTATTTCACCCTGGTGGACTGGCACCTGATGTCCGGTGACTCGCTGCACAGCCTGATGGACCTGAACCCGACCTACGAGCGATTGTTCGAGCCGTTCGAGATTTCGCCCGGGGTTGTCTTGCCTCCGGGAGAGTATCGATTCACGCCGATGCGCATCTTCTTCACGTCCGCGCAGAAACGGCCGCTGCAGGGGAGCTTCGGAATCACGTTCGGGAACTTCTGGTCCGGGAAAGCCAACACGATCCAGACGGGAATCCGGTATCAGGTGCCTCCGAAATTCACGATCAGCCTCAACTCCAACCAGACTTTCGCCCGCCTGCCGCAAGGGAATTTCGTGGCGAGAATCTTCAGCGCTCAGGTGAACTACGCGGTGTCACCGCTCCTCTCGTTCGCCAATCTGATCCAGTTTGACAACCGGTCCGGCAACCTGGGTCTGCAGAGCCGTGTCCGCTGGACACTCGAGCCCGGCAACGACCTGTTCTTCATCTTTGGCCAGGGGTGGATCCAGGATCTTGAGGGGTTCTACGATTTTCGCCAGCAGGAGTCGCGCGTCGCGACCAAGTTCCAGTACACGTTCCGCTTCTAGGGGCACATCCTGCCGTCGCCCGCTGTGACTTCTCGAAACGATGCAGGGCATGGTCGCAATCGGTCGGTACTCATCGGAGCGCGGCGTGCAACGGCAATGTCGCGGGGCGACGATGGCGGCACTGGCCAGCGAATCTCGTCGCACTGACGAAATACCCGGTGGAGTTGCGAACCGCGAACTCGGGATGCGGTTCGTGTCGACTGTCAAGAGCGCAAGGCCGACCAAGTGTCACTGCTCCCTGCCATTGCAGTTCCCGGTGCAATCGTCTCGATCGGCACTGCGTCGTCCGCACCGCATCGGTAGCTCCACATCGACACCGATCGGATCCCAAGATGCCGTCCGGGACAGCGGCTGTGCCGCGCCGCGGCACGAAGACGGGATTCGCCTAGCGGGCGGGACATCAGTCCTGCATCTCGGTTGCCATTGCCTGAATGCTGGCTTCCACACGCTCTGTGAGACGGACATAGTCTTCGCCCGCGCGAGGACGGATCGGTGGGCCGAACCGAACCTGCACCGAGCCTCTGCGCGGCCAGGGATCGTGCACGGACATCACATCGAACAGCCCATTGAGGCAGATCGGGATAACCGGCACCTCGAGGCGCACGGACATCAGTCCGATCCCCGACTGGAACGGCTGGAGACTCCCGTTCGGGGACAGGCGGCCCTCGGGGTAGACCAGGGGGCAGAATCCCGTCTCGATCAGTTCTCCGGTGTAACGGAGGGTATCGCGAATCTGGCCGAGATCCTGCGAGAGCGGATAGGCGTTGAAGAGGCCGCAGGCGAGCCAGTACTGCGCCTTCAGCTTGATCCGCCTTGCCAGGTCCGGTGCTGGCCCGGACGGGAAGAAGTGCTGTTGCCGTGCTGCCGGCGCCATTCTCGGCCTCCAGTCGGCCGGCAGCGCGGCGAGCAGCGCCACGGTGTCGAGATGGCTGGTGTGGTTGGCTGCGAAGATCACCGGCGGAGTCGTCTTCTCGAGATGGGGAAGGCCCGTAGTGGAGATCCGGATGTAGTGGCGGAACAGCGGAAGGAACAGGAGATGCTGCATCGCACTGCGCATGGCGGCGCCCGCCATGTGCCGCGCCCACCTTGGTGGATCGACGTTCGAGTTCCTCGCTATTGCCGGCCTGGACCGTCCGGGTGAGGCGCTGCCGGTCCGGCCGGAGACATGATGCCCTCGCTGTCCTCCCACCCAACTGCGGACATCTCCGACCGTCGTCAGGGAAGAGAGCATCGATTCCTCCAGTTCGACGCCATGGTGCTGCTCCAGGGATGCCAGCATGTCGATCTGCTCCAGGGACGAGAGGCCCAGGTCTTCGGTCAGGTGCAGGTCGTCAGAGATGTCGGCCTCGGAACGCTCCGTATGTGTTAGCAGGAATTCGTCCAACCCGGAGGCGGGTCGACGCGGCCCCGGGACGGGATCGGACTCAGCCGACAGGCGCTCCGCGACCTTCCGCCTCTGGGTCTTGAAGGTAGAAGTGGTGTGTGGGAATTCCTCATCCGGCCACTCCGAGGCACTCTGAATTCTCTGGTGCGGTTCGAGTTGCCGGTTGACCCGCTCGACGATCGCCTGCACGTCCTCTCCTCGCTGCTGGAGGATCACTGCTGCGTGGACCCGTTCCACACCGGTTCGATTCACGGGCACGACGACGGCGGCCCGTACGGCGGACTCCGCCATCAGGACCCTCTCGATATCTTCCGGGTGGACGTTCCTTCCGTCCGCCGTCACGATGACATCCTTCTTGCGACCTCTGAAGACGAGCCTGCCTTCGCTGTCTTGCGCACCGATGTCTCCGGTATGGAACCAGCCATCCTTGTCGACGGCCCGGGTACGGCGCGAGCCGTGCTCGAGATACTCCCTGACGATACTGGCGCCACGGACCAGGATTTCACCGTCGTCGGCAAGGCGGATTTCCTGTCCTCCGATGACTTCCCCCAATGTGCCGGCCCTGGCTCGAAACGGGTGGTTGACCGATATCACCGGACTCGCCTCGGTCAGACCGTAGCCTTGGATGACAAGCAGCCCGACCCGCGACCAGAACCCCTCGGTCTCGCGATCGAGCGTGGCGCCGCCGACGACGAAAGCCCAGAACTTGAGCCCGAAGGCCCTATGGATGTCCCGGTGCCGCCACCAGCGCCGGAGAGGTCCACCTGGTCGGTCCGGCGCGGGCGTGGACAAGGGATGGTTTCGCTCGATATCGGCGCGTAGGCTGTCGAGCATGTGCGGGACGGATACGAGGACGGAAATCCGCTCCTTCCGGATCGTTCGACGGACAGCTGCGGGGTGCATCTCGGTCATGAACGCCGCAGAGCCCTCAAGTAGCAAGGGGATGAAGATGCCCATGGATTGCCCGAACATGTGGCTCAGAGGTAGCAGGTCAAGGATCCGGATCGGCTGGAAGGGCCTGGCCCATGTCCGGTAGCCGTCGATCTCCTCCCGAATCGGGTCGAGGTTCGCGCAGATGTTGCGGTGTAGGTGGATCACCCCCTTGGGTTCGGCTGTCGTTCCAGATGTATAGACGATCTCGACCACGTCATCTGCATGCACTCGGGCCGGGCTGAAGCGAGGGGCGGGTGGAATCCGGTCAAGGCTCGCGAGCGACAGGCAGTCGAGAGACGAGGCCAGCCCGGCATCCGTGCCATCGTGAACCAGCAGCCTTGCGTGTGTCGCCGCCACGATGCGCCGGACGAATTCCGGAGAGGATTGGCGGTCGAGAGGGACGACCTGCACACCGCGTGCGATGCAGGCCCAGAACACCGCCACCCATTCGGGCCGGTTCCCTGACCAGAGAACGAGGCGATCACCGGATCGAAGTCCCTGATGATCCAGATAGGCGACGAGCTTCCGGATCGCATCGTCGAGATCCCGGTAGGACCAACACCAGGTGCGGTATCCGTTCGAGAACCTGATGGCCTCTCGTGGCCCGAGGCGTTCGATCCGAGGCAACAATTCCAGCAGCGTTTCCATGCCGGTACGGTTCGGGGAACCTGTGAAGGTTCATCGTACGCCAGAGGGTCTTGCGCCGTGACGACCTGATCCGCTCTTGATTTCGAACGGTGCCAGATCAAGGGCTGCCATGTCGTGGAGTCCCGGCGACGACGATCCTGCCGGGCTGTTCGATCGAGCCTTCGTGGACTCCTTCATCGATTCCGGCAGTTCCCGGTCGGTCAGGATGGTCGGGACAGGACTGGATTCACTGAGGATCGTTCGTGCGCCCTCACCGCTCATGTGGTAGTGCGCATCCGCTTGTACACCGGACCTACTGCGTTGACGGGGCCGTCGATGGCAGCCCATGCCGCGCACGCCAGCTCGGGTACTCCTTGGCGAGAACCTCGGACGCCCAAGTGCCGTGGTACCTGTACCCGCTTCGTCGCTCGGCGCCAATCTCGGAGAAATCGTAGCGGTACACCGAGTCCCGGTCCAGATACAGCGGTCGATTGGTGCCGAGTTCGTAGAACCGCGCCCAGAGAGGAGGTGCTTCCGGGTCCTCGACCAGGACGCGTTCGACGCGACTGTCGGCCCCGGGAATCCCATGGATCCGGACTCCCGCCATGGCGACCGAGCGCAGCCACTCCACTGCGCCGTTGATGGCCGCAATGACCTCCGGAGAGGGTTCCTCGACGGACATCAGGAATCTCACGATGCCTACCGATTCGGCTCCGGAGAGCGATGGTGGTTCGTATGAACGTGCCCATGCCGGTTCCAGTGTCCGCTCGTCGTGCTGGGCGCACCAGGCCGTCAACCGACCATCCTGCCCGATCTGCGAGCGGAGAATGACATCGATGCCCCTTGCGACTGCGGCCGATGCCATGTCCCGTCGCATCTGGTCCACGAAGCCATACGGCGAATCGCCGGTGCTGATGTCACGAAGCAACGTCAGGACATTGACCATTGCGTCGTCGTTGTAGGTAATGCGAGAGTAGTAGCCTTCCCGCAACGGGAAGTACTGGGGCCAGCCCCCGTTCGGGTACTGCGCTGCCAGGAGGTACTCCGTGCCCAGTTCAAAGGCGTGTCGGTATCTTGCGCTGTCCGTGCGGTCGATCACCAGTGCCAGAAATCGCAGAGGCGTCGTGGTGGCTCCGTTGTCGATGGTGGGCCGCCCTGGGCCTTCCGTCGACGATGGTGAGGCCAGCAGATCCGTGTTCTTGGGCCAGCCACCCTCTGGCGATTGGTGCGAGAGCACGCTGTCCGCCGCGGCACGAGCTTCGCCGGACCCGTACCACTCCCGTGGCTGGCGGAGGATCTCCGAACCCCATTCGATCCGGGAGGTAGCCGACGCGATGCCGCAAGCGACCGTCAAGATCGAAAGCACCGCTGTGAGTTGAGGGCAAATCGGCCCGTGTCGTTCGCCAAGCATCCTTACCGTCGAGGCTATCACGGAAGGCGACCACGCCCAGACTCTGCGCACTCGCGGGGGATCTCGCTGAGTGCCGGCCGCCACCCTCCAAGTGTCCTCGGACCCCCCCTGACTTGAAGCAGATGTTGCGTATGGCTCCCGGCCTTCCGGTGTACCTGCCGGATCCGTGCAATGGCCCTGATGCTCCTGAGCCCGGCCCCTTTCTCCTGAGCGACGGCTACACTGAGATGCTGTCGAACAGATACAGTGTTGGCTGGAGCCTCTGGCAGCAAGCGAAAACGTGGCGCCGACGTTGCTGCTGAAGGGCCCCTTTTCCGGCACTCCTCCAGCATGAAGAGGCCGGGAAACCCTGGTTTCCCGGCCTGTGGTGGCCGACTGGTTCGCGGCGTCCCGCCGACCTTCAGTCTCAGCCTTGTTCGTACCGATAGTCGAAGATGCACGAATTCCCGATCATCTCCCGGAACCGGATCCTCGCGCTGGCACCAAGTGAATCGGTGAGGTGAAGTTCATCGTCCAGCGTGAAATGCACCGGCTGCGTTTGGCCGCTGTTGATCGAGATGTCGTTCGCATGGAGGTACGTGCGATCGTGCCGATCCAGGATCGGATGCAACCGTCCCTGGATGCCCTGCAAATGCCCTGAGCGATCGGCTATGATCTGCGATCCTCCGTCGGCGACCGGCTGCATGTGCACTTCCAGTGGTGAGGCCGGCTGATGGTTGTGGACCACATGAGCCCTGAATCCCTTCGCCGCCAGGAACACGGTCATTGGCAGTTCGCTGTGGAGTTCGAACGCAGCGTGCCCCAACGAATCGGTGCGACCTTCACGATAGGTCCTGTTGGGGTGGATCATCAGCACGTCTACCCCTGCGAGCGGCACCCCCGTGTCGCGATCAGTGACAGCCACCGAGGCCATGACGCCATCCAAAGGAGGCGGGCAAGCCGCCGGCAGGATCACCCTGAGCTCGCGTTCACCCACCAGTTCAAAGATCGCGGGCCGGCCAGCGAGTGCGTACGTCTCGTCCTCGATTACGCCGATGCCCTCCCCGCGCCGCTCAATGAAGTAGCGGCGCTCGCCCGTGCCTGGAACATCTCCCACTGCGCACTGGGCCAGACGAGAGGCAATCAACTCGTTGCGGGTGAACTGGCTCAGTCGCAGGTCGTCGACGGTCATGGAATTGCAGAGTCCGCCGGGTGAATACAGTTCCAGTCGGTCGTCGAACATGAACAGGCGAATCCTCGATCCGGAGACTGCATAGTCCCGGTGCACCACGGAGTTGACCACAGCCTCGAAGACTGCACGGTCACTGAACTGTGGCACATCGGCCCTGGCGGGATCCTTGTAGGCGGCAACCCGCCGGTTGCGTACGACGAAGCGCACCGCTTCGCGAATCTGCTCGTCAAGCGGACCTGTAATTGCACGGGCATCCACCTGTTGACGAGTGTCGGGTCGGATTCCCCGGTAGGATACGGCCTGGACCCACGCGTTGGCCATCCACTCTTGCGGGTTCTGAGTTGCCAGGAGGACGCCGCCAACGGTTGCCCTCGGCGTTCCATGGGAGTCGTCCTTGACAAATTTCAACTTGGACAACGTGACCTGGTCCGAGTCGCTTGCATGGGTACCCGCATAGCGTCGCCAGAGATTCTGTCGAAGAGTGTTGATACCCGTACCACCGACCACCTGAGTGTCGGTCGATCTGGCCTCGGACTGTCCGCGCGCCTGCGAGAGCCGCCGGATCTCGGCTGAATCCATCTGGCGTCTGGATTCTCCTCTCCGGCGCATGTACCCACCAGGCGACCGGTGTACCGTTACGCTCTCCGGTATCTCCACAACAAGAACACCCCCACCGGACGGGTCCGGCACTCGATAAATCCGGAACTCCAGTGATGGCTTGATGCTGTCCGAGCAGACATCGCCCACGAGTCTCACTAGCTCGTCGATCTGCTCTGCGGCAAGTGATTGTGGTTGCCGTTCATCCGTCACTCCCAGAACAACGCGCCCGCCACCGGCGTTGCCGAACGCCGCAAGTTCGTCGGCGAGCGCGTCCCTGCCGGGGGCGGAGACCCTGCGGCCCCGAAATGCCACCGCCTTCAATTCGAGTTCGGAGTCCTCCCCCAACTCGATTTGCCTCCACAGGCAAGAAGGATCGATCGGCATTATTCGTATGCTCTGCGGTTCCGCGTTGCCGCCATGACCGTCGCGCCTACTCCGTTCCTTGCAGTCGAGCCGGGATGTAGCACAGTCACTGGCCGCCCCTCATCAAGGTACGCGTTGTGCATGGGATCTTCCGGAGCCGGACTTCGTGCACTGCATGCTCCTCGTCGTCCCAGGGCAAGGGATTGCCATAGTAGTTCCTTGGTGGTGGACATCTCGTTTGCCGAGGCCGGATCCACGGCGATGACCGGCATCGCATCGGCATCGGCCAGTGTGGTCTCGGATCGATCAAACCACACTGTCTCCATGGGCGGTACCTCTCGGAATCGGTGGCGGGGCGGTCGCGAATGTAGGGAACCTGATCGGACCGACGGAGGGAGAACTGTGTCGGTGCTCACCAGGACTCGCCGCAGTCTTTCCACCATCACGGGTATGTGTACGTCGACTGCAGCCCCAGGGGAATGCCCAACGCCCAGTACACTCCCAAGGCGAGCGTCCACGCAATCAGCAATCCGATGGAGTACGGCAACATCAAGGACGTGACTGTGCCGATACCGGTACTCTTGACCCATCGCTGACAGAATGCCACCACTAGGGGGAAATAGGGCATCAGGGGCGTGACGATGTTGGTGGTGGAGTCGCCCACCCGATAGGCTGCCTGTGTAAGTTCCGGCGAGAGTCCGACTTGCATCAGGACCGGGACGAACACCGGTGCCAGCAGGGCCCACTTCCCGGACGCCGATCCGACAAAGAGGTTCACCACCGCAGTGAGCAGGATGATGCCACCGATCGTCATCATGCCCGGCAGGCCCAGTGCCTTGAGCAGCTCGGCGCCTTCCACCGCCAGCAGTGCCCCCAGATTGGATCTCGAAAAGGCCGCAGTGAACTGCGCACAGAAGAAGATCATCGTCAGGTAGTAGCCCATCGTCGACATGGACTTGCTCATGCCCGCGATGATGTCCCGATGGTTGCGGACCGTACCGGCCACGTATCCGTAGACCGTACCGGGAATCAGGAACAAAAGGAAGATCAGCGGGATCATCGACTGCATCAGCGGTGCCGAGAACGAAGTGAGCTGTCCGTCCGGTGCACGCAGGGGTGAATCGGCCGGCAGCACGACGAGGACCAGCAGCAGCACGCCGAGCGCCATCGTGGCGAGACCAGCCCAGACTCCGTTCCGTTCCTGACGGGAGAGCGCTTGTGATTCGACCGAGTCGGTTCCCTCGCCATCAAGGGGCGTGTCTTGGAGCCGGGGTTCGATCACTCGGTCGGTCAGAATCCAGCCGACGACCACCACGAGCACGCTCGACACGCTCGTGAACAGCCAGTTGCAGAGGGGATTGACTTCGCGGCCGGCATCCAGGATCTGCGCGGCCGACTGGGTGAACCCCTGGAGCAGCGGATCGATGGCTGAGGGGATGAAGTTCGCCCCGAAGCCGCCCGACACCCCGGCGAATGCGCATGCGATGCCCGTAAGGGGATGACGGCCGGCAGCGTGGAAGATGACGCCTCCCAGAGGGATGACGAGCACGTATCCTACGTCGGCTGCGGTATGGCTGATGATCGCCACCAGCAGCAACATGGGGGACAGGAGGCTGCGCGGTGTCATTGCCACAAGGCCCTTGAGGCTTGCACGGATGAATCCGGTGTGGTCGGCGACCCCAACCCCCAGAAGCGCCACCAGGACGACACCCAGCGGCGCGAATCCGGTGAAGGCAGTCACCATGTTGGCCAGGAAAGTGGCCAGGTTCGTTCCCGAGAGCTGATTCTGAACGGCCAGTGTCCGCGCTTCATCCCTGGCAGGGACCGTAAACTCGTAGCCGGCCAGCATCCACGACGCGACCCACACCGCAACGAGGGCGATGACGAAGATCGCGGCCGGGTCTGGCAGGCGGTTGCCCTGTCGCTCCACCCAGAACAGGGTCCTCTCGACGGCAGCTCCACGAATGCGGTTTGGAGAGTTCGAAGACGCCATGGCGAAAGAGAGTTCCAGTATATTTGGCGCGAGCGGAACTGGGAGCGAATTGTCCGCCTCACGGCATACGCCACGGTGATTCTTTTTTCGGAGTTGGGGGTAGTTGAGAGTGTGAGGCAGGGGTAGGAGGCCAGGAACGACGGGACGGACGGGGAGGGTGCGGGCGGACGGGGCTGGACATTCCGTGCGGGATCTGTCAGGGTGGAGGCCATGGAGTCGTCATTGGGGTTGCCGGACAGCGTGGACCTGCAGGCGGTGCAGGTGCGCGCGACCTGCGGAGCGCAGGAACACAGGCTCTGGGACCGGCTGGTCGCCGCGCACCATTACCTGGGCTTCGGCGCCCTGTTCGGCAAGGGTCTGCGGCAGGTGGCCACGCTGGACTCGGCCTGGGTCGCGCTGGTGGGCTGGCAGGCGGCGGCGTTGCAGGTCACGGCCCGGGACCGCTGGCTGGGCTGGACGCTCGAGCAGCAGTTGCGGCGTCTGCATCTGGTGGCCCAGAACTCCCGGTTCCTGATCCTGCCGGCGTTCCAGGGCCTCCCCAATCTGGCCTCGCGGGTGCTGGGGCTGAGCCTGCAGCGGCTGGCGCAGGACATGCAGCGGGAGCATGGCTACCGGGTGCTGCTGGCGGAATCGTTCGTGGACCGGGCGCGGTTCGCGGGCACCTGTTACCGGGCCGCGAACTGGCGTTCGCTGGGCTATACGGGCGGCTACGCCCGCGAGCCGGGACCGCCGGTGAGGTGGCGGCCCCACGGACAACCCAAGGAGGTTCTGGTGTACGAGTTGGAAGCGGGAGCGCGGGCGGCGCTGAGTCAGCAAGAGGAGGATCCGAACTGGCAGGGACCGGCCCGGGAGGCACCCCCACCGGCCGCGCAGTTGCGCAGCCTGTTCAATTTTCTGGGCGAGGTGGAGGACTATCGCTGTGCGCGGGGGCAGCGCTATCCGCTGTGCACGGTGTTGACGCTGGCCATCGCCGCGCGTCTGGCGGGGTACCGGGGCGTGACCGCGTTCGCCGAGTTTGCGGCGTTGCTGGATCAACAGCAGCGGCGGACGGTGGGCTGTTTCTTCAGCCCCAGCCAGCAGTGCTACACGACGCCCTCGATCACCACCTTGCACACCATTCTGGCGCGCCTGCCGCCGGAGACGCTCGAGCGGGCGATCATGGCATGGGCCCAGCAGCAGAAGAGTCCAGTCCTGACACAACAGGGAGATACGAAACCATTGCAGGCTGCGGTCGAGGACGCGCCGGCACCGTCGGCGGCGGGCGAGACGCCCGCGCAGGAGCCGCTGCTGGCCGGCATCGCGATGGACGGCAAGGATGTGCGGGGCGCCTCCCGGCAGACCGCGCAGGGACGGCGGATGATGGTGGCGGCCGTGGAGCATGGCAGTGGTCTGGTGCTGGGACAGGTCGAGGTGGGCAGCAAGACCAACGAGATTCCCGCCGTGCGCGAGTTGGCCGGGCAGCTGGAGTTGCAGGGCCGGGTCGTCACCTTCGACGCCCTGCACGCCCAGCAGGCGACCACCCGCCTGTTACGCCAGGAGTCCAAGGCCCACTACCTCGTCACGTCGGTCAAGGGCAACCAGCCGACCATCCTCGACGACCTCCAGCACATCCACTTTGGCGCGTTCCCCGACCACGAGACGCTCGACGGGGACCACGGGCGGATCGAACGACGCCGCTACTGGGTGCAGGACCTGGCGGACCCGGCCTGGAACGGCTATGCCGACCTGCACGGTCGGCGGCAGGCCATCCGCATCGAACGCCAGACCTGGAATCGCAAGACGGACAAGACCACTCTCGCCGTGTGCTACGCGCTGACCTCGCTGTCGGCGGAGGAGGCCACGCCGGCGCAGTTGGCGGCCCTGATCCGCCAGCACTGGCACATCGAGAACCGCCTGCATTACGTGCGGGACTTCACCTACGACGAGGACCGCTGTCGGGTCGCGGTGCGCCATCTGCCGCGCAACCTGGCCTGCCTGACCAACGTCGCGATCTCGCTCATCCGCTGCCAGTCGCCATTCGAGGGCATTCCGACCGCCAACCGCTACTACGCGGCGCGTTCGCAGTCCGCCTTGGACCTGCTGCTGCACCCGCCCGCGGACTGAACCCCGCCACCGCTCCCAGCCCGCCTTGTCCGTGGCGCCGCACCCGGCGCCCAGCCTCCCTGTGTCGCTCCCAGCGGCCGGGGTGTGTCGACCGCCCCACCTGCCGCGCGGGCCGTAGCCGGCCCGCCCTCGAAACCGCGCCTGCGGCCTGCTCCCGACCGGAAATCCCGACTCAAGCCCTCCAATACGCCCTCACCCGGGACTAAAAAATGTACCTGCGGCATACGCCACTCCCGATGGCGTTGTCTGGCCGGCCGATTGTGCGTGGAATACCGTTCTGGGTCCGGGCGGCGGGAGCGGCCTGAGGTCAAGGAGGCTGTTCGAGAATCCTGAAGCTGACGCTGGAGAGCCCCATCTTGCGCCAAGACGTTCAGCGTCCAAGCGCAATCCGTGATGGCGTGCTGGAAGAGTCGAGTATCCGAACTGGCGGATCAGTCGGCGAGTCGCACGTAGATCACCGCCGGGGAGTCCTTCGGCTTGGGCTCCTTGGTCTGGAAGAGCTCGCTGCGGGACTTGATGAGCATCGACAGCTGCTTGTGTCCGAATGTCCGCGGGTCAAAGGCCGGATCGACCTGACGGATGTACACGCCCACGGCTGCCAGAGGAGCCCATCCATCGTCCCGCTCGGCCGATTCGATCGCTTTCCGGACCGTCGGGACCCAGTCGATCTTCTCCGTCGGCTCCTGCTGCATCGGTGAGGGCCGGTCCTCCGGCGCGATGTTCTCGGTGTACACGAACACGTCGCACGCGTTGACGAAGGCCTTGGGTGTCTGTTTGGCCCCGACTCCCATCACGAACAGTCCCTGCTCCCTGATTCTCGTCGCGAGGCGGGTGTAGTCGCTGTCGCTTGACACGATGGAGAACCCGCTCACCATGCCGGAGTGGAGCAAGTCCATGGCCTCGATGATGAGCGCGCTGTCCGTAGCGTTCTTGCCCGTGGTGTACCGAAACTGCTGCACGGGTTGGACGGCATGGTCATGGAGCAGCCGCTTCCATCCGGACATTTCCGGCATCGTCCAGTCGCCGTAGATGCGTCGAACGGTGATCGTGCCGTATCTCGCGGTCTCGGCGAGCACTTGGCCGATCAGCGTCGGTCGGGCATTGTCGCCATCAATGAGCAGAGCCATGCTGGGTTCCTTGTCGGTGGACTCTGACAAGGCGTGCATCGGGCTGCTGGCGGTCCGGCCTAGCGCGCACGGTTGGTGGTGGCGGAGGGAGCGTGCCGACGCAAGCTCCCGGCGGGACAGTCACCAGTATAACCTCCGCGTCCGGATTGCGCCTTCTTAGGTGCGTGTCAAGAGGAGGCGCGCCGAAGATGATCACCAGAAGAGCAATTGCGTTGGGGCTGCCGTTCGCAGCGGTATCCATCCGGAAACTGAAGGCGGCCGGAATCGATGGCAAATGGCAGGCCGAAATCGAGAGCCCCAGAGGAGCACAGACGGTTGTATTCGAACTCAAGGCCGAAGGAGGAACCCTGACGGGTACGGTTGGCAACGACATGATGGGAACGTTCGACATCAAGGATGGCAAGGTCGAAGGGGATCGAGTTTCCTTCGTTCAGGTACTGTCGCGCGGCGACTCCGAGATACGCTTCAAGTACGAAGGAACGCTGATGGGCGACGAACTGGAACTGACGCGATCCATGGACGGGCCTCCCGGCGGAAGGCCGGGCCGCGGCGCTCCGGGCGGACCGGGGGGCCGTGGTGGCGGTCAACGCCAGCGTGGCGGGCCGGGAGCCGGAGGTCAACGCCCTGGTGGTGGGCCGGGAAGAGGCGGCCCTCCCGGTGGCGGCATGGGCCGTCCGGTCACCTTCACCGCCAATAGGGTCCAGTAGTCGATCGCCTGTGTTCTTCCGGTTCGCTCCAGCCCGAGCGTCCGGCCTGCGCGTCTGCTTCAGGGGCAACGGGCCGAGACCGTTCGCCCTCAGCGACACTGGAGTGCATCCATGGACCTGCTGACGGCCTGTGCATTCGTGGCGATCCCTGTCCTGGTTGCCGCGAACGCATGGATCGTGACGAAGCTCAGGGTGGAAGTCCGCCACGATGACGGCAGATCGGACACGTGAGCATCCTGGCCGAACACTGGCTGATCCTGTTGACGCTGCTTGCCTATCTCGGCGGTTGTGTCGGTATCGGATGGCACTTCCGCCGACGTGCTTCGCGCGGGGTCGAGGATTTCTACGTTGCAAGACGCAGTATCCCCGGGTGGGTTGTCTCGCTCGCGTTTTTCTCGACCTTCGCCAGCACGAACACCTACATCGGGCAGGCCGGGCAGGCGTTCGCCTCCGGGCTCAGCTGGGTCTGGGTCGGGGTGCTGTGGACCGTCTTCTGCATGGTTTCCTGGCTGCTGCTCGGTCCACGGCTGCGGAACCAGACGATCGGTCTCAAATCGGTCACCATCCCCGACTACTTCGACTTCCGCTACCAGAGTCCGTTGTCGAAGCCCACTCGGGTCCTCTCGGCCCTGACGATCCTGTTCGCCACGCTCTGGTACATGGCGGGTATCGCCAAGGGCTGCGCGCACCTGCTGGAGACGGTGCTCGCTGTTCCGTACGCCTGGGGAGCGGCCGCGATTCTCGGATTCACGTGCCTCTACACCGTCCTGGGTGGCATGTACAGCGTTCTCTGGACCGATGCCGTGCAGGGAATGATGATGCTCGGTGTCGCCGTCGTGATGGCGGCGGTCCCGTTCATCCATGCGGGCGGCGTCGGTCCGCTGTTCGACCGAATCTCGAACCTCGCGCACGTATCGGTGACAGGCGATCCGATCGGCAACGGGCTGGTTTCCTTCGGCAGCCTGGTGTCGGTCACCTACATCCTCGGAATCGGCCTCTCCGTGGGCATGAAGCAGATCGCCGAGCCGCGTTGTCTGGTCCGCTTCTATTCCGTCGACGACACGGCCGGAATGCGGTTCGCCATGATCTGGACACCCGTGTTCCTCGGGATTTCCCTGGTCTGTGTAATGGGCCTGGGTGCGCTGGTGCATGGCATGGCTAGCGAGGCCGAAGCCGCGTACCTGATCCACAACACCGACGAGGTCGTCGGCTTCATGCTGGACAAGTTCGGCAACCCGCTGGTGACCGCCGTCTGCATCACCGGCCTGTTCGCCGCCGGAATGTCCTCGTTGGCTTCCGTGATGCTGATCGTCGGGACGGCGGCCGTGGGAGACCTGCGCAACTTGTGGCGGTCCGCGGACCAGCGATCCACCGTGCGCTGGACGAGAGTGTCGATCGTCATCTATTCCGGGATTGTCCTGCTGATCACCGTGGCTCCACCTGCCGGGATCGTCGAACTCACCAGTTTCTCCGGGGCCGTCTTCGCCGCCAGTTTCTTTCCGGCGATCTTTGGTGGCTTGTACCTGCGCTCGGGGACGGGGCATGCGGCGTTCTGGTCCATGCTGGTTGGAGTGGTCGCCACGCTGTGCTGGCGATTCGGCGTCCGTCTCCGGATTCCGCACCTGCAGGACATCCACGAGATCCTCCCGGCATTCTGCGTGTCGCTGGCCACCTATCTGCTGGTCAGTTGGCTTACGGCGACGCATCGTCCATCCGAGGACCACCTCCGGGAGGTCTTCGGAGACTGACCGGGCCCTCGGGCGTTCACCGGAACCTTGTCGTTACGCTGTCTCGCACCGTTGCTGGTGTTGGGGACCGCATCCCCGCCCCCCGTGCCGGCTCGGAAAGGTCGACTGCGATCGCCGAGTGTGTCGGCATTGCCACCCTCGGTTGTGGCGTGCCGTGCTCTGCGGACCCTGCCTTGCCGGTTCACTGGTGGCGGCGGGTGACTGGTTCCAGACAGGCGCGACAGGTCCTGGAATCCGGTCGCCGGATCGAACACGGAAGTGCTCGCCGACAGGCCGTCAGACGAGGCGGACTGCATCTTCTGGCATGTGCGCAAGCCGCCCGGTGGGCTCCCAGATGCTGTCCTATACTTGGATTCGCAGCCGATGTCCAAGCCCTTCGTCCACCTGCACTGTCACACCGACTATTCCCTGCTTGACGGAGCCTGCCACATCCCCCGGCTGATGAAGATCGCCGAGCAGCGGGAGTGGCCGGCCCTTGCGATCACCGATCACGGAAATCTCTTCGGAGCCGTGTCCTTCTACTCCGCCGCCCGCAAGGTCGGGGTCAAGCCCATCATCGGCTGCGAGGTCTATACGGTTGCCGGCGACCACAAGCGGCGCGATGCCGAGACACGCTACCACCACCTTGTCCTGCTCTGCAAGAACGCCACCGGATACCGCAACCTGATCGACCTGGTCTCGACCGCCTACCTGGAGGGTTTCTACTACAAGCCGCGCATCAGCAAGGACATGCTTGCCAAGTACTCCGAAGGGTTGATCTGCCTGTCCGCGTGTCTGCGGGGGGACCTGCAGGAGGCGCTCCTCAACGACGGCTATCAGGCCGGCCGCAAGGTCGCGTATGACTACATGGACATCTTCGGGAAGGGGAATTTCTTCCTGGAGGTGCAGGATCACGGATTAGAGCAGGACAAGCAGTTGATTCCACTGCAGTTAAGGCTGGCGCAGGAAACCGGGATTCCCCTTGTCGCCACCAACGACGCGCACTATCTGACCAAGCAGGACGCGGGGGCGCACGAAGCGCTGCTCTGCGTGCAGACCGGCAAGACTCTCAGCGATGCCAAACGGATGCGCTTCGGGACGCAGGAATTCTACCTCAAGACGCGTGAGGAGATGGCCAAGCTGTTCGACGACGACGAGGGAGCCCTCAATCGGACCTGGGAGATCGCGCAGATGTGCGACCTCGAGCTCAAGCCGGTGGACGACCCGTTCCCGAAGTTCGACGTGCCGGCGGCGCATACGACCGACACGTACTTCGAGTATGTCGCCCGCCAAGGCTTCGAACTGCGCAAGGTCCGGCTGAAGGCCATGCAGGAGCGGGGCCAGTTGCGGCGGCCTCTGCCGGAATACGAGGAGCGCCTGGATCACGAGATCCGCGTGATCCAGCAGATGAAGTACTCCGGGTACTTCCTGATCGTGTGGGACTTCATCCGCTATGCCAAGTCAACCGGTATCCCGGTCGGTCCTGGCCGAGGGTCTGCCGCCGGTTCGCTGGTTGCCTATGCGATGTCGATCACCGATATCGACCCGCTCCAGTACGGACTGCTGTTCGAGCGCTTTCTGAACCTTGAGCGCATGTCCATGCCGGATGTCGATATCGACTTCTGCATGAACCGACGAGGCGAGATGATCCAGTATGTCACCGAGAAGTACGGCCGGGAGCAGGTTTCGCAGATCATCACCTTCAACACGATGGCGACCAAGGCCGCCATCAAGGATGTGGGGCGGGTGATGGGCATGGGCTTCGGTCAGGTCGACCGTCTCACCAAGCTCGTGCCGAACGCGCTGAAGATCACGCTCGACGACGCGATCAAGCAGGAGCCCCGGCTGCAGCAGGCGATCAAGGACGATCGCAAGGTCGACCAACTGATCCAGACGGCCAAGCGTCTGGAGGGGATCGCCCGCAACCCCTCGGTTCATGCGGCGGGAGTCGTGATCGCCCCTCAGCCGCTGAAGAACCTGGTTCCGATCTACAAGACGAGCAAGGACGAGATCGTCACCCAGTACGACATGAAGAGTCTCGATCAGATGGGGCTCCTCAAGATGGATTTCCTGGGCCTGACGACGCTGACGATCATCGACGACACGTTTCGCTGGATCAAGAGGCGCAAGAACATCGACCTGACGCAGGACTCCATTCCGCTGGATGACACCAAGACATATGAACTGATCTCCGAGGGACTGACGAGCGGAATCTTCCAGTTCGAGTCCAAGGGCATGCGGGACATCTGCCGGAAGTACAAGCCGGACCGGCTCGAGGATCTCTGCGCCCTCAATGCGCTCTACCGACCCGGTCCCATCCAGGGCGGCATGATCCCGGACTTCATCGACCGCAAGCATGGTCGCAGGAAGGTCACCTACCTGCTTCCCGAGATCGAGCCGCTGCTCAAGGAAACCTACGGCGTGATCGTCTACCAGGAGCAGGTCATGCAGATCGCCAACCTCGTGGCCGGGTACTCGCTTGGGGAAGCGGACCTGTTGCGTCGAGCGATGGGCAAGAAGAAGCCCGAGGAGATGGCGCAACAGCGCGACCGGTTCCTCCGTGGCGCCAAGGAACGGGGCTTTCCGGTCCAGCAGTCCAAGGATCTGTTCGACCTCATGGCCCAGTTCGCCGGCTACGGCTTCAACAAGTCGCATTCCGCCGCCTACGGTTTCGTCGCCTACGTCACGGCATACCTCAAGACACACCACACGGTGGAGTTCATGTCCTCACTGCTGACGGCGGAACACAGCAACGCCGACAAGGTCCGGCTCTATCTCAATGAATGCCGCGACATGGAGATCTCGATCCTGCCACCGGACGTGAATGCCTCCGAATGGGGCTTCACGCCGGATGGGGACCGGACCATCCGGTTCGGTCTGGGAGCGATCAAGAACGTCGGCCGGAGTGCCGCGGATGCGATTGTTGAGGCCCGCAACGAGCGGGGAGCGGGCTTCCGGAACCTGTTCGAGCTCTGTGAGCGGGTGGACTGCGGCAGGCTGAAGAGGCGGATGATCGAGAGTGCGATCAAGGCTGGTGCGCTCGACGGACTGGAGGGCAATCGCGCCCAGCAGGCCAGCGCCGTCGATGCCGCCATTGAGGTTGGCCATCGGGCAGTCCGGGATCGCTTGACAGGGCAGGAGGCCCTCTTCGCAGGGCTCCAGGACGAGGGGCCGGCCGCGGTGGGGAATCTCCCCGAGATGGATGAGTGGGAGCCGCTCGAGAAGCTTGCAGGCGAGAAGGATGTGCTCGGCTTCTACGTGACGGGCCACCCGCTCGATGCCCATCTGGACGCGATGGAGGACTTCAACATAACGGACAGCCAGTCCCTCGGGGATCGCAAGAACGGCGACGAGGTTGTCGTATGCGGGGTACTGCACGACATTCAGCGGCGCCGGAATCGAGAGGGCCGCCCGTGGGCTTCGGCAGCCCTTGATGATCGACAGGGGAGCGTTGAGCTGCTCGTATTCTCCACGCAGTTCGAGCAGTTGCAGGACCGGCTTGTCGAAGATCGCCCGCTGCTCATTGAAGGGACCGTCCGCGGTGAGGATGGCAGTGAGCCAAAAGTCTCCGTCTCCAACGTGACGCCCCTGGAGCACGCCCGTGCGCAGCAGCCCGGCACCATCGCGTTGAACGTCAAGCTGAACGGCCAGGACGAGTCGGGCCGTGTCGCGAAGGAACTGCTCGAACTGGTCCGCGCCAATCCGGGAGAGACCGAGGTGCGGTTACGCATCCGGAGGCCCAGCGAGTTTCTGCTGATCTATGAGTTGGATTCCAAGGTGCGTGCGAACCGGGGGTTCCGCAGGCAGGCCGAAGCGATCTGCGGGAAGGGCTCCGTCGAAGTCCAAGGCTGATTCTGCCAACCCTCCTGGCGGGTACTGTCACCTGTTTCCCGATGGTGCGTTCCGCAACCGTTAAGCGGCCGCATGGCGCCGCGACCCAACGGCAAGGCTTGGCCACGCTTTCGCGTTCGCCCAACGTCACTTGGAGAGGCGAACGCCAAGCGAATCGGTGGAGGGCAGGGAGTCGAGCCGCGTGGACCTCATCCGAACTGCAACTGCCGACGGGCAATGAGAGAAGGCGGCAAGCTGCAGCCGAGGATGCGCGACGGGAGTGGCTGGGCTCGCAAGTTGTGGTCGGGAACGTGACGAACACCGTGTTGGAAGCCACGGCGGAGTCGCCGGAGCGATCAGCCGGGAGCACGAGGTGCGATGGGGGTTCTGGCGGACCTTCAATGCCGAGTTGATGGAGGCGGAAGCACTTCGTATCCTCCCTGCGCGGCTTGCGTGTTGACCTCCTTGATCGTCTCTTCCACGATTTCCGCAAGATCCCGGATTGCGGTGCGGGCTTCCGGATCCTGCAGGGATTCCTCGGCGGCTTCCATCCTTTCGCGGATCGCAGTCAGGTATTGCAATCGCTGCTCCGCGCTGAGTCCAGCCATGTCCACGGAGAAATTGATCGTCAAGTTGACGAACTCGAGCACGACGGCGTTTTCGTCAGGTACGGACATACTTTCTCTACCGTAGCGCCATTGCTAGCCCCGTCCTCGACGGGAGACCGCGGGCCGACAACGTCACAGTGAACCGACTCGCGGCTGGAACGCCTTGTACATCTTGTGCAGGGATCTAGCCATCCGTGCATGCTGAGTGTCCCATTTCGACTCGTCGTCCCATCCGCAGCTATCTGGCCAGCGGAGACTGATCCAGCCGGCCTGGCGGTCTGGCTGAAGATGCCAGTTCAATTCGGAGTCCACTTCGGATTCGATGTCTTCCTTTTGCGACTCGAGTTTGCGGAAGCGTTCCTCGGCGAGTTCGGGCTTGAGGCCCTTACCGCCGATAGCGATCTCGACCCATGACTCGCCCTTCGTGACCCTGCCCTGAAGCGATATACCGGTACAGTCTAGGCCGAACCACTGCCTCTGGTCTCTTGAAACTCCCGTCGAGACCGGGCAAGGTCCGGCCGTAGATTCGAGTTGTTCCAATACGCCCGACCAGAACGAACATCTCCGGAATTGGCCTTGGGTCCTTCTCGCGCGAGCGTTTCGGCTCCAGTCATTCGGCTGGCAGACCAGCTTGAAGTGCGGAGCCGGATCGGATTCGCCGATCCGCACCAGTTCGATCTCGACCCCGAAGAACCGGAGATCGCTCCCGCTGATGGAATTCAGCCAGTCCATGGCGGCCCGGTGTTCCTCCCGGAAGCTCTTGGCGATCCAGACGACAGTCTTGATGTCCTCAAGCCCGGCTGCATAGGCGATGATCTGGCCGAGATGCTTGTTGTCTGTCTCCTCGAGTTGATTCTCGATGAGGATCCTGTACTCGGATCCCACCTGTTGGCCGACGATGTCAGCGAAGAACGAGCCGACTCGAACCTCGGTATCGGGCTTCGATTCGATTCCGATGTCGAGGACCTCCCCAAGGATATCGATGTTATCTGCCAGCCACGGTGTGAACTCCCTGTCCTCGGAACGAAAATTCTCCCGCAAGTCGACCGGTACCAAGCGTCCTAGTGTTGACAATTCGACCTCCCGTGACACCCGAAATACCGCGTCGCGGATTCCTCCCATACGGTAACACCGGATCATGTGAACGCCGCATGGCAGTTGCGGTGAGAGTCTGCGTATTCTGCATGGTTGCGGTGTCCGACCGGAACATGGCGGAACCCTCGTTCCCGCCGGCGACCGGGCAATCAGTCACGCCCCCGGACTCACGTGCGCCGTTCAGCACGCGAGTAGGCGCCGGACGGCTTCAAGGCAGAAACGTCTGATACAGCAGAGTCTCTATCATCCAGAGAGACTCCCCGATTCCGGCCTTCGTTGCTTGGGTTCGTTATTGGGTGTATAGAACTTGGCAGGAGTCTCAACGGGCAATTCGCAGCGCGATGTACGCTACAGAACATCCCGATCGATCGGGAGACAGTACGCATCTTGGGTTGGGGTGGAAGAGCGCGGTCAGACATTGCCACGCGAAGCGTTGGCGCCTGCTCGTACCGAGAGAGTCGGAGTCCATGGACGCGAACGATTCCACGGAATTCGGCAATACGAGCCGAGCGAGTGCGTGAAGGATGCATCGGCTATACTAATGCTGATTCAACGAGGCGACAATCCGGATGCCAGAGACAGCGACCCAAGCGGAGACCCGGGAGCGGACCCCGAGTGCAGTGTTCCGTGCGTTCATAGTTGCTGGTGTCGAACCTGGACTGGCGAACGATGCCTCGGAGGAAGTCCGGGACAAGGCCGGTGAGAACATCGTAGCGGCGGTCAGGGCGACCGAGAAGCGACTTGACGCCCGCTTCGATGTCTTGGTCGGGATGTTCGAGTCCCTGCGGCGCGAGGTCGGGGGTGAGATCAAGTCCGTCCGGGGTGAGATCGAGTCCCTGCGGCGTGAGGTCGGGGGTGAGATCGAGTCCGTCCGGGGTGAGATCAAGTCCGTCCGGGGTGAGATCGAGTCCCTGCGGCGTGAGGTCGGGGGTGAGATCGAGTCCGTCCGGCGTGAGATCGAGTCCGTCCGCAGTGAATTCCGGGGCGAGATGCAGTCCCTGCGGGGTGAGATGCAGTCCTTGCGGTGGATGATCGGTATCGGATTCACGCTGCTCAGCCTGCTCATTGGCATCTCTACGTTCATGCGTGGTTAGTATCGCGTCATATGGCGGCGTTCGGCCGGGCGGATTCCAGTCTGTATCCGGAATAGACAGCATCCACTTTCCGGATGTCGACTCTGGCCGTCCAGAGTACCCTCAACACGGCACGGGCTGAGCAGAAGTCTTGCGTATCCGGATCAACATACAAGGCTGTTAGACTCAACGAGGGAGAGGTGTTTCGTGACCCGACTGCTGTTTTCGTTCTCCGTGCTGCTGGTCGCACCGCTGCTGTTGGCTGTTCCGCCCACTTTCCACGCGGACATCGAGCCGATCCTCCAGCAGCACTGCCAGACATGTCACCGGCCCGGCGAGGCTGCGCCGATGTCACTGCTAACCTTCGACGAGGTTCGTCCGTGGGCGCGAGCCGTCCACGAGGCGGTGGCATTGAACCGCATGCCGCCGTGGTTTGCGGACCCGGCGTACGGGGAATGGAAGAATGCGCATGTCCTGACGGACGAGGACAAGCGCATCATCGCCGAGTGGGTCGATTCGGGTGCGCAGCGCGGTGATCCGTCTGATGCCCCCGAGCCGCTGGAATTCCTCACGGGCTGGAACATCGGCGAGCCGGATCTCGTCCTCGAACTGCCCGAGCCGTTCCCGGTGCAGGCAGAGGGAACGATCGACTACCAGTACCTGGTGATTCCCACCGGCTTCACCCAGGACAGGTGGGTCGCGGCAGCCGAGGTGCGGCCTGACAATCGTGCCGTGGTGCACCACGTGCTCGCGTTCACGCGCCCGCCCGGGTCCACTTGGCTCGAGGGTGCCGAACCAGGAAAGATCTTCGTGCCGGAGCGCACACGGCGGAAGGACCGTCGCAAGCCCAGGAACAACTATCGCGAGATTCTGACGGGCTTCGCTCCGGGCAATGAGGCCGACTCATGGATCGGTACCGAGTACGGCAAGCTCCTCCCGGCCGGTGCGGACATCGTCCTGCAACTGCATTACACGAGCAATGGAGAAGAGGGCTTCGACCGGAGCCGGATCGGGCTGCGATTCCGCGACGAGCCGCCGGCCAAGCGACTCGTGACGATGCAGGCCACGAACAGCAAGTTCGTCATTCCTGCCGGCGCGTCCGCTCATCCCGTGCAGTCGAGGTGGGTGCTGAACCGGGAGGTGGAACTGGTCAGTGTCCTGCCCCACATGCACCTCCGCGGAAAGGACTTCCAGTATGATCTCCGCTACCCGGACGGACGGGTGGAAACCCTGCTGCGGGTACCCGAGTATGACTTCGACTGGCAGTTCTACTACCACCTGAAGGAACCGAAGGTGTTGCCCGCAGGGACGGCGATCGAGTGCCGGGCTCATTTTGACAATTCGCCGAACAACCCGGACAATCCGGATCCGAGTGTCGAGGTTCGCTGGGGCGACCAGAGTTGGGAAGAGATGATGATCGGTTTCTTCGAGGTCGCCTTTGACGCGACCGCCGATGTCCGAGAGTACGTGACCCAGAAAAAGGCATCCAGGACGAGCGGCGACTAGCCTCCGCATACGCGATCTTCCGTGCGAGCCAGTGCCTACAGGACGCCCGGCCGGGACTGGGTGGCATCTCCCGGCGTTGCGGCAGTCTTGGCTTGGACCGCGTGGGCGGTAGTGCCGGCAGCCGCTCACGAGGCGATCACGACGGAACTCACCTGGACGCGAAACGTCTCTCGCATCATCTACAACCGCTGCGCCGGATGTCATCGTGAGAGCGGTGCCGCCCCGATGCCGCTGACCACGTACGCTGAGGTGCGTCCGTGGGCGACGGCGATCAAGCACGAAGTGCTGACGCGACGCATGCCGCCGTGGGGCGCGGTGAAGGGCTTCGGAGCGTTTCGCAATGACGCCAGCCTCTCCCTGCCCGAGATCGCGGTGATCTCGAGTTGGGTCGAGGGCGGTGCTCCCGAGGGCGACAGCGCCTTTCGGGAGCCCTATCACGCACACCAGGAGCCAGCCGTCGAGTATGGCATCGGACACGGGCGCCGGAGGATCGACGGGACGGTCCGTCTGGATGCCGGTCTGGTCGCAACCGGCGTCAGCCTGCTTGGCGGGTCCGGCGGATCCTGGCTGCAGCTCACCGCCCACCTGCCGGGTGGAGAGGTGGAACATCTGCTCTGGCTGCGAGGGAAGGTCGACACGGACCCGCGGGACTTCTGGTTCCTGCACCCGATCGAGATGCCCAAGGGAACCCGGCTGCTGTGCCAGCCGCCATCCGCGGCAGCCGATCTTCGGTTCTTGCCTGATTCGAAGCCGTGACGCCCTGATTCGGAATCTAGCTCCGCTCGACGGGCATGCCCGCAGCGTTCCAGGCACGCCAGCCGCCAGCCAGCGAATAGACGTTGCGGTAGCCCATCCTCTGCAGAGCGTCCGCGGCCAGCGCGGAGCGGTAACCCCCGCCACAGTACAGCACCAGCTTGGTGTCGACGTTCGGTACCCTCGACTCGATGTCCCGCTCGATCACCCCCTTGCCGAGGTGAATCGCCCCGGCTGCATGCGCCGCGTTCCACTCCGATTCCTCGCGCGTATCGACGAGTTCGAACGGGTTCCCTGCATCCTGGTCCGCCCGGACGTCGCTCACCGTCGTCTCCTGGATACGTGCCTTCGCATCCTCAACGATCGCCAGGAATCTTGCGGAGTGTTTCACGTCAATTCGCTACCGGTCCGGTCGCGGCCGGTCCATGTGGCTAGAACTCGTACTTGACGCCGAGCTTGGCCTCGACCTCCGCGGCCGGTACCATGTCGATCGCGTCCCAGGGGCAACCGTCAAGGAACGTCCCGTCGGGCCCCTTGGAGATGCACTGCTTGCAGCCGATGCAAGTCTGTCCGTCGACCTCGATGCGGCCAAACGGCGGGTGGTCCTCGTCAGGGATCCAGTACATGCACTCGTCCACCGGACAGTAGTTGATGCAGACCGGCGATCCCGAGCAGCCTGTACAGTTCTCGTTCGTCACCGCAAGAATGGCGGGCTTCTTCTTGCGGTTGCCGGTCATTCCGCCTTCCGACCACGGCCAGCTCTTCACGTGCGGGGCTTCCAGCGGAGTCAACGCTGCGATGCGGGCGGCTTCCTCGCGAGCCTTGCGCTTGCGTTCTTCCGCTGCCTTGCGCCGCGCTGCGGCCGCATCGGCACTCTTGGCTGCCGATTTGGCCGCTTGGGAGTCTTGGGGGGTCTGCTCTGCCATGTTGGTGTTCGCCCGAGCCGAACATCCCAATATAGCAGTGGGTCCCAACGAGCCTGCGCACGAGCAGTCGGCTTCCAAATCTGTCTCGGGCCTCGGCTGGAGCCCGTCGCGCCCGACGTCGACTGACCGGGCGGTGGCGGTGCGCCACACTGGAACTTCGGTGGTGGCGGAATGACCCCCCGCTTCGAGATTGTTGCAAGCTGTTCCCGGACCCGGGCGCGGGCCGGGATCCTGCACACTGCGCATGGCTCCATCGAGACGCCTGTCTTCATGCCGGTGGGCACACAGGCCACGGTCAAGGGTCTGACACCGCGCCAGTTGGCGGACGAACTGGGAATCCGCATGTTGCTGGCCAACACCTATCACCTATGGATGCGTCCCGGCCCCTCGACCGTGCGCGAGTGTGGCGGGTTGCACCGGTTCATGCACTGGCCCCACGGAATCCTGACCGATTCCGGCGGCTATCAGGCCTTCAGCCTGGCCGGTCTTCGCCGCATCCGGAAGGAAGGATTCGAGTTCCGATCGCACCTGGACGGATCCCTCCGGTTCCTCGACCCGGAATCCGCAGTGGACATTCAGACTGCGCTTGGAAGCGACGTGATGATGGTTCTCGATGACTGCACGCCATACCCGGCCAGTGAGGGCGCCGCCCGCGAGTCCGTGGAACGCACCGTTCGATGGGCACACCGCTCGTTCGAGCACTGGCGGGAATGCGATTCCGATTCCCCCGCGCTGCTCTTCCCGATTGTCCAGGGCTCCACGTTTGCGGGGTTGCGGCGAGAATGTGCCCGGCGACTGGTCGACCTCGATGCTCGGGGGTATGCCGTGGGGGGGCTCTCGGTCGGTGAGCCCCGACCGCTGAGTTACGAGATGACGGCGGTGTGCGGCGAGATCCTGCCCCGCTCCGCTCCGCGCTACGCGATGGGGGTCGGCATGCCCGATGAACTCGGCGAGTACGTCGCTCTCGGCATCGACATGATGGACTGCGTCCTGCCGACCCGCAATGCCCGCAACGGATGCCTGTTCACCCGTACCGGAAGAATCCAGATCAAGAATGCGGTGCATGCCCGCGAGCACGGCCCGGTCGACCCGGACTGTGCCTGCTATTGCTGCCGGAATTTCACGCGTTCGTACCTGCGGCATCTCTTCCTGGCGAAGGAAATGCTGTTCGGGACGCTCGCGACATTGCACAATCTCTGGCTGTACCTTGACAGGATGCGTCGGATTCGCGAAGCTATTCTTCAAGGGCGGTTGCCGGAATTCCTCAAGCAGATTGCTGCGGATTCGGCTGCCGAGCCATAGGACCATCGGGCCTGCCTGTTGTTCCCGTGCCCCGATTCTCGCTATAGTGACGAATGCCGCCGCGCCTCCTGCGCGGTCTTCCCGCAACGGATCCCGACAACTGCCGTGAACCTGTCGATCGCTGAACGACTGGCCCTGAACCCGCCTTCCCCGGCGCTGCTCCTGCAGCAGGTGGGTTGGCAGGGATTCGTGCCGCTTCTGCTGATGGTCGGGATTTTCTTCCTGCTGGTCATCCTCCCCGCCCGCAAGCGCCAGAAGAAGCTTGAGCAGATGCTGGGCGATCTGGCCTCGGGAGACCGTGTCGTCACGAACGGAGGCCTGACCGGAACGGTTGTGGGGCTGAGCGACGGAAAGGTGACTCTGCGCATCCCCCCGGACGGCGTCAAGCTAGAGTTCTCCCGGAACGCCGTCGTCGGCATGGCGGAGAAGCCCGGCAGTTAGGCAGGCAACGGAACGGAATGTCCAGATGAAGAGCCGGTTCGGAGTGAAGATTCTCCTTGTCGCAGCCGTCTTCGTGCTGTGTTTCTGGCGGGTGTTCGGCATCAGTCCCGCTTGGGATGCCGTCAAGCGGAATCTTGCGGACAACATCGCTCTGGGACTGGATCTGAAGGGCGGGACCCACCTGATCCTGCAGGTGCAGGTGCAGGATTCGCTCAAGTCCGAAGCGGATCTGACCATCGACCGCATCCGGGGTCGGTTGGCGCGGGCGGAGATCGCCTATACCGAGATCCGGCATACGGCCCCGGCGACGCTGGAGGAAGCGGACAGTATCCGGATTCTGCTCGAAGGCACGCCCACGGACCGGGTTAGCGACGTGAGGACGATCCTCGAGGAGGAAGCTCCCAGTTGGGTCCCGGCCTCGACCGGCGGGAGTTCGTTCTCGCTGAGCCTGCGGCAGAGCGAACTGCTGCGGCTCAAGGCCGAAACGCTGCAGCAATCGATGTCCACCATCGAGAACCGCATCAATGGTCTCGGACTTACCGAGCCGGTGATCCAGCAGCATGGTCGGGCCGAGGCGGAACACGAGATTCTGGTCCAGTTGCCCGGCGTGAGCGATCCGGCCCGTGTGATGAACCTGCTCCAGATGTCCGCACAGCTCGAGATCAAGGCGGTGCTGGGCGGACCGTACGCCTCGCCCGAGCAGGCGCGTTCGCAGAACAACGGGATCCTGCCGGCCAACAGCGAACTGGCCCATTATGCGGACCGTGGTCGGAACGAATGGTACCTGCTCCAGCGTGGACCGGTCGTGACGGGCCGTGATCTGCGGTCGGCGACGGCCGGGCGCGACACGCAGAACCCCGGAGCGTGGCAGGTGGGCTTCACCCTGTCCAGGCAGGCCGGGCAGCGGTTCGCGATATTCACGGCCGCGAATATCGGGCGGAATCTCTCCGTCGTCCTCGATCGGCGCATCCAGAGCGTGGCATCGATCGAGTCCCGCATCGAGTCCGAGGGCGTGATCAACAACATCGCTTCGCAGACCGAGGCATTGGATCTCGCGCTGGTACTGCGGGCCGGAGCCCTGCCGGCCTCGGTCGTCTACCTCGAAGAGCGCACCGTCGGAGCCTCGCTGGGCGCCGATTCCATCCGCCAGGGTGTCCGCAGCGCGATTTTCGGGGTCTCGATCATCGTGGTGCTGATGCTGGTGTATTACCGTGCGGCGGGCATCAACGCCAACGTGGCGCTGTTCTTCAACCTGCTGATCCTGCTCGCCGTGCTCAGCACGTTCGGTTTCACGCTGACACTGCCGGGCATTGCCGGGATCATCCTCACGATTGGCATGGCCGTCGACGCCAACGTGCTCATCTTCGAGCGCATCCGGGAAGAACTGCGGGCCGGCAAGGCGGTCGTCGCGGCGCTCAACGCCGGCTTCGGCAAGGCGTTCCTGACAATCATCGACACGAATCTGACCACCATCATCGCGGCGGCGTTCCTGTTCCTGTTCGGGCGCGGGCCGGTGCGAGGCTTTGCCGTCACGCTGGCGATCGGGCTGCTTGCCAACCTCTTCACCTCGGTTTTCGTGTCGCGGCTGATCTTCGATCTCACGCTCCGGCGCAAGCAGCAAGTCAAGGAGATCAGCATCTAGGTTCAAGGGGAACTTCCGCGTGCCGCATGGTGTCTAGGGAGACTCGGGCGGAGTGCGGTGCGGCGATAATCGACCATGCAACTGATCGGCCAGACCCAAATCGACTTCATCGGCCGCCGCTGGTGGTTCATGACGCTGTCGTTTCTGCTGTTGGCAGCCGGTGGAATCGCCACCGCACTGAACGGCGGCCCCCGCTTCGGCATCGACTTCAAGGGCGGCACGCTCGTGTACGTGAAGTTCCAGGATGCCCCCCATCTGGATCGCATCCGCAGCGTACTCACCGACAAGGGCCTGACCGTCGCCACGCTGCAGCCCTTCGAGGACTCGCCCGACGCGCACGAGCTGAAGATCGAGCTCGACCTGGCCGGGGATGTCGTCGAGACCTCCGGCAAGAACCAGGTCATCGGCACCCTTCGCGAGCTGTACCCGGTGGCGTCCGGGAAGCTCGATCTCAACAACGTGGGCGAAGAGGAACTGGCGCAGCGACTGATGGCGAACGCCTCCCTGCGCGACGCCGGCCACAGCAGCCAGGATCTGGAGGCGGCGGCTGCGGCGATCATCGACTGGCGTGACGGTTCCCCGCGTTTCGGCCTGGTTCGGGACACGGAAGAACTCTCGTCGGTGTCCGGCGTCGCCGAGAGCGTGTTGACCGTCGCCGCTGGCGAAGTCGAGGCGGGAGCGTTCCATATCAGCGGTGTCGAGGTGGTGGGGCCGAAGATCGGCTCCGAATTGCAGTGGCAGGCCATCAAGGCCACTCTGTTCGCACTTGCGGGTATGCTAGTCTACATTGCGTTCCGGTTCGAATGGATCTACGGCGTCGCCGCAGTGATCGCAGTTTTTCACGATGTGTTCATCACGGTCGGGTTCTTCTCGCTGGTCGGGCGGGAGATCGAGTTGACGGTGGTCGCCGCCCTGCTGACACTGGTAGGCTATTCGATGAACGACACGATCGTGATCTTCGACCGTGTGCGCGAGAACCGGAAGTTGACGAGGAAATCGAGCCTGACGGATCTGCTCAATCTGAGCATCAACCAGACACTGAGCCGGACGGTACTCACGTCCGGCTTGACTCTGGTTGCGGTTCTGTGCTTGTTTATTCTTGGTGGAGAGGTGCTGCGAGGCTTCTCGTTCGCCTTGGTCGTGGGCGTGCTGGTCGGGACCTACTCCTCGATTTTCGTCGCGAGTCCCGTGCTACTGTGGGGCCAAAACCGTCTGGCAGCCGCCAGCGGGAGGCGAGCGAAGCAACGCGCTTGAGTTCGGAAAGACGTTTGGGAAGGGATTGCAACCATGTTTGAAGACTCATTGATGGAGAACAAAGTCAAGACCACTTCGCGCTGGTCGGTGGTGGTGTCGACGGTGGTGCAGCTGCTGGGGGTGGGGGTCATGCTGATCATCCCCCTGCTGAACTATTACGAACTGCCGGCCACCGATTTCGTCAGTTTCCTCACGGCGCCGCCGCCGCCCCCTCCGCCGCCCCCTCCGCCAGCGGCCGTGGTACGGCAGGTCAAGCAGGTGCCCCGTGAATTCGATACGGGTGCACTGACGCAGCCCGTGGCGATTCCCGACAGGGTGGCCATCATCGAGGAGGACATCGCGCCCCCCACTGCCGGCATCGCCGGCGTGGTTGGTGGCGTTCCCGGCGGGACCGTCGGCGGGACCGTCGGTGGCGTATTGGGTGGCATCATCTCGAGTGCCCCGACGGCGGCGCCCCCGCCCCCTCCGCCACCACCCGTCAAGAAGAAGGCTCCACCGAAGCGCATTCGTGTCGGTGGCAATGTCGCCAAGGCGCGTCTGACGCGCCAGGTGCGCCCACAGTACCCGCCGCTGGCCCGGCAGGCCCGCATCCAGGGCACGGTCAAACTCTCCGCCGTGATTTCCAAGGACGGCACGATCCAGAAGCTCGAGGTCATGTCCGGCCACCCGCTTCTCGTTCCCGCCGCCCTGGCAGCGGTGAAGCAATGGCGCTATCGGCCGACCCTGCTGAACGGCGAGGCGGTGGAGGTGCTCACGAATATCGACGTGAACTTCACTCTCAGTGGCTGAGGTCTCGCGTCCGCGTTTTCCCATAGCGGGGATCGGGTGCCCCGGTTGCCGAACACCGTCGGCGCCCGGCAATCCCGGCACGAACAGTTGGTCAAACCAAGTCTGATGTTTTCTTAGGAGGAAATGAAGCAAATGCTTTCGCAATTCGCAACCACGGCTTTCCTGTTGCAGCAGGAAGTCGGATTCGACATGATGTCGATGTGGAACCAGATGGGATTCGCGGCCAAGGCCGTCGTCATCATCATGTTCCTGATGTCGGCGTGGTCGATCGGTGTCATGATCGACCGGGGACTGGCGTACTACGCCGCCAAGAAGCAGTCCAGGGCGTTCGCTCCGGCCATTGCCGGCGCACTGCGGCAGGGCAAGCTGGATGAAGCCATCAAGCTCGCCGACCGGTTCAAGAAGAGCCACCTAGCCAAGGTCGTCACGGCCGGGCTGGCGGAGTTCAAGTCCCATGGTGCCGGCAGTGACGTTCCCGGCCGTACCGTCGACGCGTCCAAGCGCGCACTCGAGCGGGCCCAGGCGATCACGCATGCCGAACTGAACCGCGGCCTGAGTGGTCTGGCAACGATCGGCTCGACCGCACCGTTCGTCGGCCTGTTCGGCACGGTGGTGGGCATCATCAACGCCTTCCAGGGCATTTCGCAGGAGCGTTCGACCGGTCTGGGTGCCGTCGCCGGCGGCATCTCGGAGGCGCTCGTGGCGACCGCCATCGGACTGTTCGTGGCGCTTCCCGCCGTCTGGATGTTCAACTATTTCAACTCGAAGGTCGAGGGCTTCGATGTCGAGATGGAGAACGCCAGTTCCGAGTTGATCGACTACTTCCTCAAGAGGGATGCCTGACGGGTCGCTGGGCGGAACGCCAGCGGATCGACCGGCTGTAGTATCGTGTGTTGACGGGTGCCATACGCGGGGCAGCGTGCTGCTCGAGTGTGGTGCCCGTCGGGAAGCGAGGAAACGAGCATGGCTGAAGAACAGGTAGGACTCAACGAACTCCCCAAGGAGGATGTCAAGAAGGGTACACGCGGCGGAATGGCCGCGATCAACGAGATCAATGTCACCCCGATGGTCGACGTGATGCTCGTGCTCCTGATCATCTTCATGGTCATCACGCCGATGCTCAGCAAGGGCGTGAGCGTGGACCTTGTCCGGACCCGTAACCCTGTTGCGATGGACGAGGCGGACGCCGAGGACGCGATCGTGGTGGCGGTGACGCGTGACGGTCAGGTGTTTCTCGGGTCCAGCAGGCTGGAAGCGGTCGAGGATCTCACCCAGCGAGTGGGCGATGTCGTGAGCAATCGCATCGACAAGACGGTGTATGTCAAGTGTGATGCGCGCTCGCGCTACGAGAGGGTCGTGGAAGTCGTCAATGCGGTGCGCACTGCGGGCGTCGACCAGGTCGGCCTGCTGACCGAAAAAGAGGAAGAGGGTCCGAGGTACGGCGGCTAGCCGTCCGGAACCCGCTCGAACGGAACGACGAGGAGGATACTCACCATGGCCATGGCAGTAGGGGGGAAAGGCAATGTCACCCCGAACATCAACATGACGCCGCTCATCGACGTGCTGCTGGTGCTCTTGATCATCTTCATGGTCATCACGCCCATCACGCCGAAGGGACTGGAAGCACTGGTACCCCAACCGAACGAGGACCAGAACCAGCAGCAGCAGCCGAACGCGCGGACCGTCGTCGTATCGGTGAATGCAGACCGCAGCATCCAGATCAACCGTGACCCGTCCACGCTGGACACGCTGGAAGACAACCTGAGGGATATCTTCAAGACGCGTGCCGAGCGGGTCATGTTCGTCCGCGGGGCTTCGGCACTGGACTATCAGGACGTCGCGAAGATCATCGATATCGGCAAGGGGGCGGGCGTGGACAAGATCGGCCTCCTGACTGAGGACATCCAGTAGCTGCCGGGATGCCGGAGCGGTCGCTGGCGTGAGCTTGGGCGGCGGAGGAGCGAACCATGAAAATTGAAACGAGACTTTACAAGATCGGTGGCATCGTGGTGGGAGCGATCGTCCTGCTGCTGGTGGGCGGGAAGGTCGGGCTCAACGCCTTGGGTGTCAAGAATCTCGACTCGCTCAAGGCCCGCATGTCCCTGAACAAGGGCGTGCAGGCCTTCACTGCGGGGGATTTCGTCCGGGCCGCGGAGTTGTTCGAGGACGCCTCGAGGCTGGATGGAGAGTTGGGTGACGCACGCGTCTACCTGGCGTATTCGACCATGATGCAGTACCAGCCCGGTGCCGAGTACCAGGAGAACATCGACATCGCCAACAAGGCGCTGGACGGCTTCAGGTCTGTCCTTGAAGACGATCCGGAGAACCTCACGGCACTCCAGAGCATCGCTTCCCTGTACTTCCAGATGAAGCAGATGGACAAGGCGAAGGACTGGCATGCCAAGGTCCTCGCGAAGAAGCCCGACAACAAGGAGTCGCACTATACGATCGGAGTGATCTGCTGGACGCAGTCGTACGAGCCACGCCTCGAGTTCCGGGCCGGGATCGGGATGAGGCAGGAGGATCCCGGGCCGATCCGGACGAAGGGCGGACTGAACCGTACGCAGCGGGAAGAGCTGGCTGGTGTGATGGAAGATGTCGTTCCGGTCATTGATCAGGGACTGGAGGCACTGGAGAAGGCCATCGAGATCGACCCCGACTATGACGACGCCATGGCCTACGTGAATCTCCTGTACCGGGAGAAGGCCGATTTCGCAGAGACGAACGAGGATCACGACCAGTTGCTCGCGCAGGCGGACGAATGGGTCCAGAGGGCATTGGACACGCGCAAGCGCAAGGCGGAAGAGAGCACGACCGAGATGATCGTCCAGGACGAGTAGCTGCCTGGCCGGGTGTCTCTCCGTCCCATCCGTGGCCCGGAGCCTGCTTGGCTCCGGGCCATACTTATATGTGGGATCTCTCACCATGCCGGACGCAAGCAGCGCAGCAACGTTGCCGGTCGACAGGGACAACCCCGAGTACCGACGTTACACGGAACTGGAGGACAAGTACCGTTCGTACCGTCCGGGCGTGAATGTCGATCTGCTCCCGCGTGCATTCTCGTTTGCCGCCGAGCAGCATCGCGGGCAGAAACGCAAGACGGGTGAGCCCTATGTGGCCCATCCGCTGGAAGTCGCACATCTGCTGGCGGAAATGCGCCTGGACGAGTCCACCCTTGCGGGTGGGCTGCTTCACGACACCATCGAGGACACTCCCGCCACGCTGGCACAGATTCGCCGGGAGTTCGGGCCGGAACTGGCGGCCTGCATCAATGGAGTGACCAAGATCGGACGGCTCCGCTACCGGTCTTCCGAGGCCCGCCAGGCCGAGACATTCCGGAAGATGGTGCTGGCGATGTCCAAGGACATCCGGGTGATTCTGATCAAGCTGGCTGACCGTCTGCACAACATGCGGACGCTGGCCGCGCTGGACATGGATCGTCAGAAACGGATCGCCCTCGAGACCAGGGAGATCTACGCGCCGGTCGCGCTGCGGCTGGGCATGGGCAAGGTCCGGAGCGAACTCGAGGATCTGGCGTTCCGCTACCTCGAGCCGCACGCATACCAGTCCGTCGTGCGTCAGGTCGAATCCCGCAGGGAGTCTTCCGAGGAGTTCCTGGCCCAGATCCAGCGCATCCTGGAAGAGAAACTGACCAGGAATGGCATCCCGGCCCGGGTCGAGGGGAGAATCAAGCGGCCCTACTCGATTCACCAGAAGCTCGAGCGCCAGAAGGTCTCGTTCGACATGGTGCATGACCTGCTTGCTCTGCGGGTCATCACCAACACCAAGACGCACTGCTATGCGGCGATGGGAGTGATCCACGGGCAGTGGCATCCCGTACCGGGGCGGATCAAGGACTTCGTCGCGATGCCGCGCCCCAACCTGTACCAGTCTCTGCACACGACGGTGGTCACGCACGAGGGTCAGCGCTTCGAGGTGCAGATCCGGACCGAGGAGATGCACACGAATGCGGAAGAGGGGATCTGCGCCCACTGGATGTACAAGGAGAGACAGAACCGTTCGGATGTGGCCGAAGGGCAGGTTGCCTGGCTGCGCCGGCTGGTGGAATGGCAGCGCGAGGTCAAGGACTCGACCGACTTCCTGTCCACCTTGAAGATCGACCTGTACAAGGAGGAAGTCTATGTGTTCACTCCCCGTGGGAAGGTGATCTCGCTTCCCCGGGAAGCCACCCCCGTCGACTTCGCGTACGCGATTCACACCGAGGTCGGACATACCTGTGTCGGTGCACGCGTCGACGGTCAGATCGCCCCGATTCGCCGTCCGCTGCAGAACGGCGAGATCGTCGAGGTGCTCACCAAGCCGGACAGCCACCCCAAGCAGGATTGGCTCTCGTTCGTCAAGACCTCCCGAGCACGGAACAAGATCAAGCAATGGCTCAACGCCGAGCGCAGACGGAGTGCCATCGAGATCGGGCGGCGACTGCTCGAGAAAGAGGCGCGAGCGGCCAAGGTTGCGCTGGGGCCGGCCGACTCCGATCGGCTGGTCGCGGTGTGCCGTGAGTATGGCTGCCGCACCGCCGACGACCTGTACGCCCGCCTCGGCTTTGGTCGGTACTCGGTTGCGCAGGTCGTCCGGAAGCTGTCGCCGACGGAGTCCGTGCCGGACCCGTCCGAGCTGCGCCGGAAACCCCCGGTTCCGGAAGCGGGCGACGCGCGGAAGAGGAGCACCGAGGATCTGACGCTGGAGGTGCGCGGGGTCGACGATGTACTCATCTACCGGGCGCGGTGCTGCAATCCGATTCCAGGCGAGGAGATCAGCGGCTACGTCACGCGGGGCAAGGGTGTCGCCGTCCACTCGAAGTCTTGCAGCAATGTCCAGAACCTGATGTTCGAGTCCGAGCGTCGCATCGACGTGAGCTGGGCTCCGAAGAGTGATTCCCGGTACCAGGCACGGCTGACCGTCAAGGTCGATGACCGGCGCGGTGTTCTCAACGACCTCACGAGCATCGTCGCGAATGCCGGGTTGAACATCGTCGAGATGGGATCGAAGGTCCGTCCGACCCGCGGCACCGCGCAGGTCGACTTCATCGTCGAGGTCAAGGACAAGTCCCAACTCGAGTCCATCGTCGAATCGCTGTCGGAGATTGATGCCGTGATGGACGTTTCACGTGCCAGCCGCATTTGACTGGCGGCATGATGGGTATCCACGCACAAGACCGCGCCGGCGGACCATGGCAGGCGTCCGTCTTCGCACGCATCCTTGGCGCAGGCTCAAGGGTGATAGGCCCCTGCGGGTGCGCCGGGTTCACCCGTGTGACCGGTCGTCGTGTCGGGTTCGGTGGCGTGGGCCGGAGTGTCTCGGGAATCCGGAATCCATCGCCGCCGCCGGCCCAAGGGAAAGCCCCCATCCCGGATGTACGTGCCGCGTCCGGCAGTGCACCCGGAGTGACGGAGACAAGTTGGTCGGAGCGGGTCATCGATAGTCTTAAGCTGTAGGCTTGGGAGTCCATTCGCATCGTTCCGGGTCGACTGCGGAGAGGGTCGATTCGATTCTCGTGGCGCTCATCCTGGTGCTGGCCATGGGCCCTTGGTCGGCCCTGGCACAAGGCGTAGCGTCCCGAGGAGTGCGTGCAACTCCACGCGGGAAACCGTCCGGCATTCCGTTTCGGGCGCAATTCGTCGACGTGGCGAGCGCTGCGGGCCTTGTCCGACCTGCGGTCTATGGAGAGGTTGACCACAAGGACTACATCCTCGAGACGATCGGAGGAGGGGCGGCGTGGCTCGACTACGATGCGGACGGCTGGATCGATCTGCTGATCCTGGGCGGAACACGCTTTGACCGTTCGGTTGCGGCCAGTTCGCTGCAATTGCACCGCAGTCGCGGTGACGGCACGTTCGAGGAGGTGACGGCGACTGCCGGTCTGCATCGCGTAGGTTGGGCCTCGAGCGCAACGGTCGGGGATCTGGACAACGACGGCCACCCGGACATCTTCGTGACGTTCTGGGGGCAGAACGTGCTCTATCACAATTCCGGAGACGGCTCTTTCGTCGACATCACCAGCGAGGCGGGGCTGCTGGACAGTGAGACGCGATGGGGGGCTGGCGCCACGTTCCTGGACTATGATCGGGACGGCTTGCTGGACCTTTTCGTCACGAACTACCTGCACTTCGATCCCGCGACGACTCCCGGCAAGGGATCCGGAGCCAACTGCAAGTGGAAGGGTGTCGCGGTTAACTGTGGTCCGCGCGGCTTGCCACAGGGACGCCACAGCCTGTACCGCAACTTGGGGGGCCGTTCCTTCGAGGATGTGACTTCGAGTTCGGGAATCGGCGAGTCTGCACCCGGCTACGGGATGACCGCGGTTGCGGCCGACCTGGACGGCGACGGCTGGGTCGACCTCTACGTCGCCTGCGATGGCACGCCGAGCTTGCTGTTTCGGAACCTGGGCGATGGCACGTTCCGCGAGGAGGGTCTCGAGAGAGGGGTGGCGCTGAGCGAAGATGCGGTTGAGCAGGCCGGCATGGGAGTGGGCATCGGAGACTACGATCTGGACGGCGACCTGGATCTGTTCAAGACGCATTTCTCGGACGACACGAACGTCCTGTACCGCAATGACGGCAGCGGGGTCTTCGACGACCTCACCGTCGAGGCCGGACTGGGTGTCGAGACGCGCTTCGTGGGCTGGGGGGCTGCCATCACGGACCTGGACAATGACGGCTGGCCGGACCTCGCCTACGTGACCGGAAGCGTCTACCCGGAAGTGGAAGCGACACTGCCACATTACCCCTACAAGACGCCGAACGTCGTGTTCCGGAATCTCGGTGACGGTCGATTCGAGGAGTTGATCGAAGAGGCTGGGCCGGGCGTGGCGGACGCTCGGTCCAGCCGTGGTGCCGCCTTTGGCGACTACGACAATGACGGGGACATCGATATCGTCGTCGTGAACATGAACGAGCCCCCGTCATTGCTGCGCAACGAATACTCGGGAACCGGCGGCTGGATGCAGCTGGCCCTGCGTGGCGCACCTGGTCGATCGAACCGGGCTGCCATCGGGGCCCAGGCGGTGCTGCATTACGGCGACCATATGCAGGCCCGGGCAGTCACTGGCCAGTCGAGCTTTTATTCCGTGGACGATCCCCGACTGCATTTCGGATTGGGTTCGGCAGAGCGAGCGGATCTGACGGTCCGTTGGCCGTCCGGGCTGGAAGAGCGGATCAATGGGCTGCGGTCGGGGCGACTGTACGTTATCGAGGAAGGCAAGGGACTGGTCCACTGATGATGTTCCGCCACCGACCGGTTCGGCAGAAGCCCGGTCTTGTTGCCATCGCGGGGTTGGTTCTGGTGGGCGGGGCGGTGGCGCAAGCCCAACTCACCCTGGGGCGTGTTGCGGAGGCCATCAGGGATGGCCGGGCAGGGGAGGCGGTGCGGATGGCCGACCGGCTCATTGAGGCTGCTCCAGCGGACCCTCGCCCGGTCACCCTCAAGGGTCTGGCGCTGGCTCGGCTCGGACGTGCTGGAGATGCCCTGGACGCTTACAAGTCGGCCCTGTCCCTCGCGCCCGACTATCTCCCGGCCCTGCAGGGCGCGGCGGAACTGGAGATGCATCGCGGGGGAAGCCAGGCGAAGGGCTTCTTGGAACGTATCTTGAAACTGCAGCCTGGCAATCCTACCGCGCACGCGATGCTCGGCGTACTGGCCCACGGTGAGAGGGACTGTGAACGTGCGCTGGAGCACTTCGCCCGTGGGGCGGATGTTGTCCGCGGCGACCCCGCAACACTGCGCCGACAGGCCGTATGCCATTTCACGCTCGGCCGTTTCGATCGGGCAGCGGAGGATTTCCGCCGCCTCGTGGCCGGGCCGGAGTCCGATGCTGCCACGCGGTACAACCTCGGTCTGGCCCTCTACGAGGCCGGTCGTCCGGCCGAGGCTGTTGATGAACTGCTGGTCGCGGCCGAGGTCGTTGAGCCGCCCGATATCGACACGTTGAGCCTCCTGGCCGACGCACAGCATGCAGCGCTGGACCCCCCGGGCGCGCTGTCGACGCTTCAGCGCGCCATCCGCAGCCATCCTCGAGCGGAACGGCTCTACCTGCAGCTCGCCGAACTTTGCATCGAACACGGGGCCTACGATCTTGGTGTCGAGGTCGTTGATATCGGAACCGAGAACATTCCGGGCTCGCATCGCATCCTGACAATGCGCGGCATCCTGCTCGCAGAATTGGGACGCTACGATGAAGCGGAGGCGGCATTCGTGGCAGCCGCCGATCGCGACACGGACACCCAGTCGGCGGCCGTCGGGCTCTCGCTGACCCTGCAGAAAACGGGTCGCATGGACGAGTCGCTCGCGGTTCTCAGGGATCGCGTCGCGGCCAGCCCGGAAGACGCCGTCGCGCAGTTCTTCTATGCCCAGGCGCTGATCAGGCAAGGCGTGGAACCCGGCTCGGCGGACTTTCAGGAGGCACTCCACGGCCTGCATCTGGCTGTCGAGCGGTTGCCCGGCGAAGCGTCGCCTCGAGTCGAGCTGGCCAAGCTCCATTTGCGGGCCAGGCAGCCTGAGCACGCGATCACGGTGCTGGAAGAGGCTGCCGGACTGGCGCCCGACGACCGGCAGGTGACCTACAACCTGATGATCGCGCTGCGCAGAATCGGTCGCGTCGACGAAGCCGCCGCCCTGGCCGTGAAGATGCGCGAGCAGCTTGAGCATGCGCAACAGGACGAGATCGCGAGAAACCGCTACCGCCTGGTCCGTGACGGTCCGAAGTTGCGGTAGGCGACGAATTCCGTCGATTTTCTGGAAGAGGCAGGGCCCGTTTGTAAATTACCTGTTATGATACGGTCGGCTTGCGACCCGTGCTGCGAACGTTGCGAGCATCGTGCGATGCACGGGTTGGATGTACAGCGGAGGAGTCCAACATGAAATCCCGTCATTTTTCACTCGTGTTCCTGCTGGGGGCCATGCTCGTTCCCGTCGTCGCCTTCGCGCAGTTCGGCAGCAGCATCCAGGGAACTGTCGTTGACCAGTCCGGCGCGGTGATCCCCGGAGCGAGCGTGACGCTGGTGGACATCTCGACCGGAATCGATCGCGTGACCGAGACGAGCGCGTCCGGCGTCTATCGTTTTCCCAGTCTTGGCGCCGGGCAGTATGAGGTCCGGGTCGAGGCCGAGGGGTTCGCCGTGATGGTGATTTCGGTCGACCTGCTGACCAACCAGATCGGCCAGGTGAATGCCCAGCTCGATGTCCAGACGGCGGCGGAGCGCGTCGTGGTGACCGCCGAGGCGCCGGTGCTGGACACCGCCGACTCCCGCCTGCAGGCGACGGTCGAGGAAGAGCAACTCGATGACCTTCCGTTCGGGTCCCGCAACATGCTCGGCTTGGCGGCTGTCGCTCCCGGCATCACCGGCTATGGTCTGCTGGCCGGGGGTTCTGCCACCGGCCCGCCCGACAACTTCAACACGGAAGTCGCGATCGAGGCGAGTGGCAACGGGCGCAATTCCAGTGGCAACCTCTATACCGTGGATGGGCTGAACATCACCAGCAACATCATCCAGGGCCGCCCCAACGTGACGCCCAACATTGAGTCCGTGGAACAGGTCTCGATCCAGACCAACACGTTCAGCGTCGAGCAGACCAATGCGAGCTCGGTCCAGGTTGCGATCACGACCAAGAGCGGCTCCAACGAGTTCCACGGCACGGCCAGCTACTTCTTCACCAATCAGGGACTCACGGCCCGCACCGTGTTTTCTCCCGGCGAGAAGCAGAAGTTCAAGAAGAACATACTCAACGGCACGATCGGCGGACCGATCGTGAGGAACTCGACATTCTTCTTCGGCTCGTACGAGGGATTGCGGTCCGAGCTGTCCCTCGCGGATTCCGTGCGGACGTTCGAATCGCGGGAATTCGTGAATTGGGCGCAGGAGAACTTCCCGAGCACGCTAGGCACCCAGATTCTCGCCGAGCGGCCGCCCGTGGATGCGTCCACAACCGGGAACACTCGTTCCGCCGAGGATGTGTTCGGAACCGGTGCGAACGGTTGCGGAACTGCCGCTACACGGATGATTCCCTGCAGCCTGCCCCTGATCAACGAGGGCCGGTTCGTCAGCAGTCCGTTCCGCAACGGCAATCAGTTCAACGCACGCGTCGACCAGTACTTCAACGACTCCGCCGACCGCGTGTACTTCAACATGTACAGGATGAAGTACGACATTGAGACCCAGGTCAACCGGCGCGGCTTCAGCACCACCGATGACGGTCACATGAACGCCATTCAGGGCAGCTGGACGCACACCTTCTCGCCGACAGTCCTGAACGAGACCAGTTTCGGGTGGGGGTATGTCGATGGCTGGCGCGGCTTCAACGAATCGACGGATGGCGGACCGATCCCGGTCGATATCCCCGGCATCTCGATTCAGGGGCAGAGTCTGGGCATCAGCCCGGCGTGGGGCCCGGCGGTGTTCATCCAGAACAACTTCAACTGGCGGAACGTGGTGACCGTGATCAAGGGGAGCCACTCGCTGAAATTCGGCGTGAGTGGCTGGTGGGGTGACGATGACGCTCGCTTCAACGACACGTACGGGCGGGTCTCGTTCGGTTTCAACAACCTGATCGATCTCGTCACGGACCAACCGTTCACGCAGAATGGCCCTTGGATCGACCCGCTGACCGGCGTTGAGGGTCCGGGTGGCTACGAGCACCTGCTGAACACGTGGGGGTTCTTCATCCAGGACGAATGGAAGGCGACCCAGCGTCTGACGCTGACGTGGGGCATCCGTTGGGACGACTTCGGGAACATCACCCGCAACAAGGAGAAGGGCGTGCCGCTGGGCAATGTCTTCCTGTCCCAGCAGTTCTCCTCGCTGGGCTCAGCCGATCAGGTCAACGAGGCCTTCGCCAACGCAACGGTCCAGTTCACTGACGACGGCATCTACGCAGGGCGCGTCACCAACAATATCGCGCCACGAGCCGGATTCGCCTGGGATCCGACCGGCGATGGCAACTGGACGGTACGCGGCGGAGTGGGGTTATACCACGACTGGATTCCGCTCGGCGAGGCGAATCGGGTCCGTGGCAATCCGCCGGGCCTGATTTCCCTGACGGCGAGGCGCGACGACCCGAATTCACCCGACCCGATCTTCTCACGGGCCAAGCAGTTGACCTTTCCCTACGGCTGGGCCCTGCCGCAGTTCGAGGTGCTCCAGGTTGACGAGCGTGGCGGCTTGTTGGGGGCCAGGGCTGCCGTCGGTGGGATTGACCGGCACATCCAGGCCAGCGACACCTACAACTACAACATCGGCATCGAGAAACGCATGCCGGGGGACATGGTGCTCGGCGCGATGTACAGCGGGTCGATGACGACGGGTGGATTGGTGGGGCATGATTTCAACCGCTTCGCCGGAGACCTGCTCGATGGCAGCTTCGATCGGCTCAACCCCAGCTTCGGGAGTATGTTCTACGAGCGCAACGCGAACGAAGTGGGCTACAACGCCATGATCCTCTCGTTCCGCGGTCGATTGGGCAACCGCGGTTCGTTCCAGTCCTCGTACACGCTGTCGAAGACCGAGGACCTTGGCCAGGCCGGCTCGCGTGTGAATCGTGACCCGGGCAACGCGACACCGAGCCAGCATGACCTGCAGCGGTTCAGGGCGCCGGCCGACTGGGACTTCCGCAACCGGTTCTCGTTCTCGGGCCTGTATCAGTTCGCCACGCCGGAGGGTATGGGAGCGTTTGGCAAGCATGTGCTGGGAGGCTGGGAGTTCGGCTCGATAGCGATGCTGCAGAGCGGGCCGCCGTTCAACGTGGTGAGCACCGCGCCCTTCCAGCCGGAACTGGATGCCAACGGCGCGGTGATCGGCTACGCTGCGGGCAGCGGTGACTTCAATGCCGATGGAGTCAACTTCGACTTTCCCGATGCGCCGAGCTCGACGCTGCCGAGCTCGCCCGGGCGCCAGCGGTACATCGCGGGCCTGTTCTCGGTGTCCGATTTCCCGCTTCCCACACCGGGTTCGCTGGGGAATCTCCCGCGGCATGGGTTCCGTGGTCCGGGCATGATCAACATCGATTTCTCGGTGATCAAGAACAACGCGATCAGCGAACGTGTCAATCTCCAGTTGCGCTTCGAGTGCTTCAACGTGCTCAACCGGGTCAACCTGCGGAACGTGAACGGCAATCTTGCCAGTTCGACGTTCGGTCGGGTGACATCGACATTTCCGGCGCGGCAGATTCAGCTCGGTGCGCGATTGGCCTTCTAGTGCAGGCTGATGGATGTCCTGCGAGTTGATGCGCGGCCATGATGATGCAGGACTCGTCGGATGGGGCTCGACCTAGGCACCACTCGTGAGAAGGTGGATCACGACTCAACAGCGGTCGTCACGATTCTAACCGGGCGGATTGTCAACAAAGACGGTGAGGGAATACCAGAAGCTACCGTGCATGCTCGATATTACGAGCCAAATAAATCACCAAGACGGACTGCATCTCGCGAATTTCATGTAACAGATCCTGATGGAAATTATGTGCTGAATAAAGTTGCAATAGGAGTTCCCTTTTATGTAGATGTTCATGCTCAGGGTTATATTCCAATATAGTCGGAACCGTTTACCAAGTTTTAGGGCGACACGCGGCTTAACGAGATCATTCTTCGGGACAAAGGCGGAACGGTTATAGTGGAAGTCGCAAGCCGAGCCGAACGTCCACTAGAAGGCGTGGAGATTCTGTTGCAGGCTGACCCCGCTGGATACCAACCACATGAAACCGGCTCCTTGCTACATGCTAGAAGCTATACTCAGCAAGCAACGACCTCGCGCTTCGGGAATGCACGATTTTCCGGGGTGCCATCCCGGGCGTATCCGTGTCCTCGCCATCGCAGACGAAGGGCTGACTGGAACAGAGGATCGAATCCAGGAAGGCCAGCTTCTCCAAGTTAGCCTCAGGATGCCTTGATGTTATGCAGCGGTGCTTGGTGCTCGCGGCCTCGCTGACGTCCGTTCTGGCCCTTGCCACGCCGATCGACTGCCAAGCCCGTCCCAGTTCGGATTGGGCAGCGGTTGAGCGCATTGAGCTTGGTCACCGTGTGCGTGTCCGCTTCGTTGATAAAACGCGACAGAGGAAGTTTTCTTTGCGTCGCCAAGCATACCAGCGCTTTGGGGGACGAATGGCATCGGTAACGAATGGCAGTGTTTCGATCGTCCGACCGGACGGAGGGACGATGTCGTTCTCCCGGCAAGAAGTGCTTGCCGTTTCCGTGTGGCGGCCATTCTTCAAACGCCCATTAGGGTGGATTGTCGGCGGGGCGGGGGCCGTAGTAACCTTCGCGCTGCTGACATCGGCCGACTTTTCTCTCAATTTGCGAGGTGCCGGGTCTGGGCTGTTTGGGATCCTCAGCTATAGTGGTGTGGCTATGTCCGTGTCGCACCACATGGTCTACTACAGACCCTTGGCGCAGAAAGTGCCCTAAACGAGATGACAGCATTGTGTCTTGTCAGATCGTGATTTTCAAGTAAATGGACTTGAGTTTACAGTGCGGATCGGCAACTGACATACGCCAATTCGCACCACGCTAGTGGGTATTGACGTTTTGTGACCACGCCGCTTCGGCCCGCGACTCGTCCAAGTTCCCGATCAATCGCCCCTGCAGACGCCGTTGTGGCAGACATCTCAGTTCACACTCCGTCACGTTTAGCCAAGTCCCGATCTGCGGGGTGGACTGGAGCTCGATACGCTTCCTCCGCCGCTGTGCCTGTTCCGGCTCGAATGCCTCGTCGAACGTTCCCAGATGTGCGTGTTGAGGTTGTCCAGCACCAACGTGATCGTCTTGCACCGCAGGGCGGCTCTCCAGCAGAGCCGCCATCTTTTCGCCCCATCCAGCTTGGTGTGTCGCGTTCGCACTGACATCGTGCGCCAGCCCGCCAGCGGTTCGCAGAACAGAAACACCGATGCTATGCCGACCCGCCGACACTCGGAACCGTCGTTGCGTGGGTGTTCCGAGGTGGCGAGCAGCGACTGGCGGATTCCTCGAACCATCTGTTCCGACTGCCTGTCCAAACAACCGGCACCACTTCACACTGACCGTGGACGATGCCCGCTGCGAACTCAAGTCCGTCTATCCTAAAATCATTGAGTTACGGAGCACTAGCTTGGCGAATCCCTGTCTCGCGAACGGCAGTCTGCGGTATCCTCTTGTGGCAATGTCCAGCCTTACTACACCACTGGCGCTCGGTGTGATGCTCGTCGCCGGGCCCTCCTTCGCACAGGAAGTGACCGATCTGGTCATGGCCGGTACCGAGGTCATGGAGGACGACCTGCCTTCGATTGCGACCGCCCCGGATGGATCAGTCTGGCTCGCGTGGACGGCCTATGCCGACCGTAGGGACGAGATCGCCGTTCGCCGGTGGAAGGACGGTGTGTGGGGCAACCTGCGGTACGTCCCCAACACGAGCGGGGACGTATGGCTGCCCCAGGCCGGTGTCGACGCCGCGGGCAGCTTGTGGATTGCGTGGTCGCAGATGCTGGATGGGAACTGGGACATGTACGCTCGCGCCTTCGATCCAGCCCGGGAAGCGTGGGGGCCGATGCTGCGGCTGACCGACCACTCACTGCCCGATATCAATCCTCGCATGGCCGATGATGGCAGCGGCAACCTGGCACTGGTCTGGCAGGGATTCCGCGGCGGACACTCCAACATCTACCTCAGGACATACTCCCTCGACAGGGGCTGGTCCACTCCCGTTCAGGTCACCGGCAGGCCGGTGAACGAGTGGGAGCCTGCGGTGGCATTCGACACGACCGGGACGGTCTGGATTGCCTACGACAGCTATGTGAACGGGAACTACGACGTTTTTCTGACCGGGGTTCGTGACGGCGTCGTCGCCGTTCCCGAGATGGCGATCGCGGCGACAGGCAGGTACGAGGCCAAGGCGACGGTGGCTGTCGACGGTTCGGATCGAGTGTGGATCGCGTGGGAATCCGGCCGGGCGAACTGGGGCAAGGACACCGGTTACAACATCCGGTCACGCCAACCCGGGGCCGTCATCGGAGCGCATCGCGAAGTGCGGATCGCGGCCTTGGTGAATGGTCGCGTCGTCGCGCCTGCCGAGCCGCTCCAGCAGACGTTCGACACCGGTGAAGGCACTCCGAAATGGACCTACCAGCCACATGTCTTCACGGATGCGGGAGGAAACGTGGTGGTTGCCGCCAAGAGGGTGATCCGTCACACCGCCAAGGGCACCGGAACGCGCGGCTACTGGGAATACTGGCTGACGCGGTACGCCGGTGGCTCGTGGGCGCCCGTCATGCCGGTTCCCCGGAGCTTCGGTCGTTCGAGCACTCGCATCAGTCTCGCGAGGGACCGTGACGGGAGTTCCTGGCTGGCATGGCCGACAGACAACCGCACGACCGCCTATGCGCACCGGCCAGTGCGGGGCGAGGTGTGGGTCGGGCGGCTTGCAGCGCGCGGTTCCGCTCCTGTCCCTGCGCTTGATCCTCTTGCTCTGGAGGATGTCGAGATCGAGCCCTGGCATCCCAACGAGGCTGCCGATCTGGATGCGATCCGCGGGTATCGCACGACCGTGAACGGACGGCCCGTGCAGATTGTCCGGGGAGATTTTCACCGTCATACCGAACTGAGTTGGGATGGGGGCGGTGTCAATGACGGAAACCTGCAGGAGTTCTATCGCTACATGCTGGATGCGGCGTCCATGGACTTCGGGGCTTCGACCGATCACCAGGGCGGCGCATATCCGTACTGGTGGTGGTACTCGCAGAAGATGACCGACATGCATCATCTGCCGGGGCGCTATACGAGCATCTTCGGCTACGAGCGGAGCGTCACCCAGCCCAACGGCCACCGCAACGTCTTCTTCGCGGACCGCAGCGGGACGGTCGTGCCGTTCTTCATGCGGAACTCGCGTGGCTATGCCTTGGGCAGGGATCCACGGGGCGACATGCCGCCGATCGGAACCGGCGATGTCGTGCGCGATGACACCAGGCATCTCTACGAGGCACTGCGCCGCATGGGGGGAATCGCGATCTCGCACACTTCCGGTACGCGGATGGGCACGGACTGGCGCGACAACGACCCCGAGATCGAACCCGTGGTCGAGATCATGCAAGGTGCCCGGACGAACTACGAGTACGCAGGTGCTCCGCTCTCTGCCGATAGTACCCGTCCGGACGATGCTCCTGGCGGCTACAGACCCATCGGGATGGTCCGCAACGCCTGGAACAAGGGCTACCGACTTGGGGTCACGGCCAGTTCCGACCACGGATCAACGCACTACTCGTACACGATGGTCTACACCGACCGGGTGACGAGGCAGGGAATTCTTGACGCCATTCGACGCCGCCACACGTACGGTGCGACGGACAATATCGTGCTGGATGTGCGAATGGGCGAGCACTTCATGGGCGACGAGTTCCGGACGAGTGAGCCATTGCCGATCGCGGTCAAGGTCCGGGGTACGAACCGGCTGGAAAGAGTCAACGTGTTCCGGGGCGAGAGCCTTCTGTTGGCCAATGCGCCGGAAGGGAACGAGGCGGAATTCGAGTATCTCGACCGGGATGCCCGGCCCGGCATGGGGCTGCAGTACTACTACGTTCGCGTCGAGCAGGCTGACGGGAACGTGGCATGGGGCAGTCCGTTCTGGGTGAACTACTGATCGGCTGGCGCCGTCTTCGAATCCTGGTCGGCCCGTCGACAATGCGGCAGGGGCCTGGCGTTTCGATCCATCGGCTGGATTCACGCAAACGCCAGGTGGTCCGTCCTGCTACGTATTGATCGATCCGCCATCGACCGCGATGGTCTGCCCGGTCACGAAGTCGCTCTCGGAAGAGGCCAGGAACAGAATCGCTCCCGTCAGGTCGGCGGGTTGGCCATGGCGCTGCAGGGCTCGGCTGGCGAGCACCCGATCCACCGACATCTCGAGGTGCGGCTGGTTCTCCAAGATGCTCTCGCTCAGAATGAGGCCCGGAGCCAGAGTGTTGACGCAGATGCCATGCTCTCCAAGTTCTCTGGACAGGGCTCTCGTGAGAGACACGATCGCACCCTTGGATGTGATGTAGTGCGCCATCAGCGTCGGCTGCCCCTTGTACGCCGTACCGGATGAGACATTGATGATCTTGCCAGCGCCCTGTTCGATCATCAATGGAGCCACATGCTTGGCCATCAGGAAGGCCCCCCGCACATTGACCGCCATGACCCGGTCCCACAGGTCGACATCAATGTCCAGGAAGCGCGCCGGTGGCAGAGACGCATAGACGGCCGCATTGTTGACAAGAATATCGATGCGGCCATAGCGTGATCGGACCGTCCTGGCCAGTTCCTGGACAGCAGGTTCATCGCTGACGTCCGTCGGGATATCGCTCGCCGTACCGCCTTGCTTCCGAATCGAGTCCACGACCCGGCCGCCATCGACGATGTCGGCAATGACGGCAAGAGCCCCCTCCGCCGCAAGGGCTCTTGCAAACTCGGCTCCAAGACCCTTGGCGCCGCCTGTAACGATCGCGACCTTGCTATCGAGCCGTGCCATCCGGTCTGAGGGACTGTCGGGTCCGTGCCCCACGCCGGCCCGGACAGCAAATTCGAGTGTAGCGGAAGCCGGGCGCTACCATGGCGGGGAGTGAGTGTCCGGAGTCGATGCTTCAAGGAGGATGTATGCTGCGGTTCGTTGTCGTGCTGTTGATGTGCCTGACCGCTTGCGGGGAACAGCGCGCGCAGAAACTGCACCGTCTCTTTGACGAGTATCACGAGGACTACCTCCGGGAGAATCCCGAGGTCGCGACCGCCCTGGGTAGAACCGACTACGATGACCGCTGGCGGGACTGGTCGGTTCCCGCGCGCGAGGTGTGGCGTCGGCGACTGGCGTCGTATCGGGCTCGGCTCCGCAAGTTCGATCCCGACGACCTGGGGCGGCAGGACAGGATCAGCCTACGGCTGCTCAGCAGTCAGATCGAGTCGGAATTGGATGGCATGCAGTACGAAGCCTGGCTCGTTCGACTGAACCAGCTCTTTGGCATCCACACCCAGGTCTTCCTGACACTCCGCGAGATGCCGGCTACGTCGGAGGTGCACTACGAGAACATGCTGGCCCGCTTGCGGGCCGTGCCTGCCTATGTCGAGCAGAACATCGATGCCTTGCGGGAGGGCCTGAACCAGGGGATCGTCCAGCCGCGGCTCGTGGTTGTCCACGTCATCCGCCAACTCAGGACACAGTCCGCCCCGGACCCCGATGACTCACCCCTGTTGGCGGCGTTCCGCGATCTTCCGGACAGCATCTCCGATGCGCGCCGCCAGCAACTCGTCGAGGGTGCCAGACAGGCGTATCGTGATGCCTTCCAGCCGGCCTGGAATCGGTTCGAGACCTTTCTGGGTGAGGAGTACCTGCCCAAGGCTCGTACTGCGGTCGCAGTGACAGCGTTGCCCGCCGGGAGCGCCCTGTACGACCACTTCATCCGCTATCACACGTCTCTCCCGCTCACGTTCCAGGAGATCCACGAAGTCGGGAACCGCGAGGTTGAGCGCATCGACCGTGCCATGACTGCCATCGCTCTTGAGGCCGGGTTTCCGGGCGGTGCATCGGACTATGAGGAGCACCTGACGTCCGATCCGGCCTATCGGTTCCGTGACCGGGAGCGGATGCTGGCGTACCATCGCGATATCGCGATGCGGGTCGAGCCGGGACTGGCCCGGTTCTTCCACACGCTGCCCCGTCACCGTTTCGGTATCCGTGCCATCCCTCCGGACCGGGAAGCGGTCTCGGCTTCGAACTACAACGCACCCGCCGCGGACGGCTCTCGTCCCGGGTGGTTCAATCTCAAGGCCTACCGGGCCGAGCAGCAGTCTCGGTTCGACAAGCCGGCACTGGTGCTGCACGAGACGAATCCGGGACATCATTTCCAGATCGCGACCCAGTTGGAGTTGGAGGATCTTCCCGAGTTCCGAAAGATCTACCACTCGACGGCATACGTCGAAGGGTGGGCGCTGTACGCCGAGAGCATGGGGCAGGCGCTCGGTGTCTATGACGACCCGGCGAGCCGGTTCGGAGCACTCGAGAGTGAACGGTTCCGGGCCCGGCGCCTGGTCGTCGACACCGGCCTTCATGCTATGGGTTGGACGCGTGAGCAGGCGATCGAGTACCACGGTGACGAAAGCGAGATCGATCGCTACATAGCCTGGCCGGGTCAGGCACTCGCCTACAAGATGGGGCAGCTCAGGATCCTCGCACTCAAGGGGGCGGCCGAACGGGCCTATGGTCCGGCCTTCGACATCCGTGACTTTCACGATGCGGTGCTGCAAAACGGCGCGTTACCTCTGGATCTCCTTGAGCAGCAGGTCGGCGAGTATATCGACTTGGCGGGCAGGGAGTCCCCCGGCCGCCAAGGGCCGCACTGACCAACGGACCGGAACGACATGCCAGAATAAGAGGAACGCGAACTGTCGGGTTCGTGAAGCATGCAACAGGCAACGGATTCGCTGGCCGTGCTGGCTGGTCAAGACTCCACCCAGGCCGGCAACTACTTCGTCTCGAACTACCCCCCGTTCTCGCTCTGGCAGCAGGAGCAGGTGTCGAGCGCCGTGGAACGGCTGGGTCAGCCAGGCGATCCCGCAACTCCTCTGGGGCTGTACGTGCATCTGCCCTATTGTCGGAAACGTTGTGATTTCTGCTACTTTCGCGTCTACACGGACAAGAATCACGAGGAGATCGAGACCTATCTGCGCACCGTGCTGCGCGAGGCCTCGATCCTGGGCAGGCAGCCGTTCCTGCATGGTCGCTCCCTCGATTTCGTCTATTTCGGTGGCGGGACGCCCTCCTATCTTTCCGGCCGGCAACTGGCCTTGCTGATCGACGGGCTGCGCGAAGCGCTGCCGTGGAGCGAGCTGCGCGAGGTGGCCTTCGAATGTGAGCCCGGCACGTTGACGGAGCGCAAGCTCGCAACGATCCGCAGTTTCGGCGTCAACCGGCTGAGCCTGGGCGTGGAGAACTTCGACGATTCCATCCTTGCGGCGAACAATCGGGCACACCGCTCGAAGGAGATCTACCGGGCTTGGGACTGGATCCAGAACTGCGGGTTCGAGCAGGTGAACCTCGACCTCATCGCGGGCATGATCGGCGAGACCGATGCAAGATGGGCTCACACCGTAGCCGAGACCGTCCGGCTGGCCCCCGACGCCGTCACCATCTACCAGATGGAGATCCCGTTCAATACAACCATCTACAAGGGGATGCGTGAGGAGGGGGCGACAGCCGCACCGGTCGCCGACTGGTCGACCAAGCGTCGTTGGACGCGCGAGGCCTTCGAGTCGCTGGAAGCGAACGGCTACAGCGTGGGCAGCGCCTATACCGCCGTGCGCGATGCCTCGAAGATCCGTTTCGTCTATCGGGACCAGTTATGGGATGGTGCCGACATGCTGGCACTGGGCGTCTCGGCCTTCGGCTACTTGGATGGAGTTCACTATCAGAACCAGCCGAACATGCAGCCCTACATCGACAGCGTGTCCGCGGAGGCCCTGCCGGTCTCGAGAGCGCTTCCGATCAGCGCGCAGGAGGCGATGATCCGCCAGTTCGTTCTCAAGATGAAACTCGGACATCTCGAAACCAGGCCCTTCCTCGACCGTTTCGGAGTGGACGTGACCGAACGCTGGAAGAACGAACTGGCCCTGTTCCGGGACCACGGCCTCCTGTCGTTCGACCGGGATCGGATCGAACTGACCAGGGAAGGCCTGTTGCAGGTCGACCGCCTTCTGCATGCGTTCTTTCTCCCCGAGCACACGAACATTCGCTATGCATGATGCCCGGGCCGTTCCTGCCCCGACCCGCCAGGGCGATTCCTGTGCGGACCTGGATGTCCTGATTCTGGGCGGGGGACCCGCTGGTTCGACTGCGGCTGCGGTCCTCGCCTCCCTGGGCCGTCGGGTACTGATCGTCGAACGGGAGAGATTCCCCCGCTACAAGGTCGGGGAGTCCCTGCTGCCCTACTGCTATTTCCCGCTCGAGCGGATCGGGATGATCGAGAAGCTGCATGCCTCCAGCTTCGTCAAGAAGTACAGTGTTCAGTTCGCATCGATGGACGGCCGAATCTCCTCGCCGTTCTATTTTTTCCAGCACCTCGACCATCCCGCTGCCCAGACCTGGCAGGTGGTCCGGAGCGAGTTCGATCGGATGATGTTGGAGAATGCGGCGGAGCACGGAGCACGGGTAATGATGGGGGCGACCGCCAAGCGGTTGCTAATGAACGGAGGGCGGTGCGAAGGTCTGCTGGTCCAGGGTGCGGAGGAGACGTTTCCCGTTCGGGCGCCGGTCACCATCGACTGTGGTGGACGACACGGGTTTGCGGCCACCGAACTGGGGTGGATCAAGCCCGACCCGCAACTCAACAAGGTCTCGATCTGGACCTATTTTCGTGGCGCCAAGCGCGACCGGGGCTACGACGAAGGCGCCACCACCGTTGCCTATCTGCCCGACAAGGGCTGGTTCTGGTACATTCCGCTACCCGACGATATCGTGAGCGTGGGAGTCGTTGCCGAGCGCGACTACCTCTACCGAGACGGCAAGGATCTTGCGATGGTCTTCGAGCGGGAAGTGCAGGCCAATCGCTGGATCGCCGAGCATCTGGCTCCCGGAACTCGCTGCGAGCCGATGCGCGTAACGGCCGAGTACTCGTACCGTTCTCGGTATTGTGCGGCCGACGGTCTCGTACTGGCAGGAGATGCGTTCACGTTCCTGGACCCGGTTTTTTCCTCGGGCGTGCTGCTGGCCCTGCTCGGCGGCGAGCGGGCGGCGCATGCCGTGGACACTGCCCTCCGCGTCGGAGACACGAGTGCCGACCAGTTCTCGGCATATGGTGCGAATCTCCGCAAGGGGGTCGAGTCGATGCGGAAGCTCGTCTATGCCTTCTACGAGGAATCGTTCAGTTTCGGAGCCCTGCTCAAGAAGCACCCTGACTTGCGGGGTGACCTCACCGACTGCCTGATCGGGAATCTGTCCAAGGATTTCGACCCACTGTTCTCGGCCGTGAGGGAATTCGCTGAGGTTCCGCCGGTTCTGCGTTACGGAGGCGTGCCGTCGGACAACGTTCCTGTTGCCTGAGGCGCTGCCTGTTGTGGCTCTCGCAATCGTCGAGTGGTTCTCCGGTTCGGGATTCCGACGAGGACGGCATTGCGTGCCGTGACAGGTGCAATTCACGAGTAGTCGGCAGCAATGCGGGGTCTCGGTGTGCCACGATGGAGTCGGAGCGAACGCCGGTCTCATGAAGCTTGCACAGATTCGGTTCGAAGGCAGGGTCGTGGCAGCGATCCAGGAGGATGATGGATTCCGGTTGATCCGGGACTGCACCATGCAGGCCTTGCTGACCGAAGCCGACTCCTCGGGGGCAGACCTGCGGGAGATCGCGATCGACCGGGCGGACGGCTGGATTGGCGGCTGCGAACCGGTCATCCCTCTCGAACCGGCTGAGGTGTGGGCTTGTGGCTGTACCTACGCGCCGAGCGCCGACTTCCGGGATGGGGAACTCGGCACGCGGGACGGGATGTACTCCTACGTCTACCGCCCCGAGAATCGCCCCGAGATCTTCTTCAAGGGAACGTCCAGGGTCTGTGTCGGGCCGAGTGATCCGATCGGCATACGCGACGACTCGACATTCACCGCACCGGAGCCTGAACTGGCGATCGTGATCGGGTCCGGGGGCCGTATCCTGGCCTACACGCTTGGCAACGACATGTCCGCCTGGGACATCGAACGCGAGAACGCCCTGTATCTGCCGCAGTCGAAGGTCTACACCGCCTGCTGTTCGCTCGGGCCAGTGCTCGTCACGCCGGACGCGATCCCGGACCCGTACTCGCTCCAGATGACGTGCTCAATCTCCAGGGGCGACAGCGAGATATTCAGCGGTGGTGTGTCAACCTCCAAGCTGGTAAGGAAGCTCGAGGAACTGGTCGACTGTGTCGCTCGCTGCAACCAGCTTCCGACTCCGACGGTGATCCTCACTGGGACCGGGATCATCGTTGAGCAGGACGCTGCTCTCCGGCCCGGGGATGTCTGTTCGATCTTCGTACCCGAGATCGGGACGCTCTCCAATCCCGCGGCGCTCGTCTAGATCGAAGACGACTCCCCGGCCGCCGACTCGATGTCCCGGAACACCCGCAGCGTATTCTCCCCGAGGATTTTCTCGATGTCGCCGGAGCTGAATCCTCGTCCTGCCAGTCCTTCGGCGATGCCGGGCACCTTCGAGATGTCCTCCATCCCTTCTGGCAATTCTCCATCGACACCGTCGAAGTCCGATCCCAGTCCGACAGTCTCGATTCCCCCGACCCGCACCATGTGCTCGAAATGATCCAGTAGAACGGCCAGCGGGGGGCGACCGATGTCCGCCAGTTTGGCTGCCGTTCGCGTCTCGGTATTCTGACCTCTCTCCGGGGTTTGGTGGGAGGACTCCCACTCTCGGCTCCGCTGGGCGTAGTCGTCGTCCAGGAACGTGTTGTAGTAGTTGACGTGAACGACACCGCCACGCTCCGCGGTCGCACGGATCATGTCGTCCGTCATGTTGCGCTTGTGTGACGCGATCGCGCGGGCTGCCGAGTGCGATGCGACCACCGGCGCCCTGCTTGCCTCGAGTACGTCCCAGAAGGTCTGGTCGGATGTGTGGGACACATCCACGATCATGCCGAGGCGGTTCATTTCGGCTACGACCTCGCGTCCGAAATCGGAAAGCCCTGCATTGTCGTCACTCCCGGAGGATCCGGCCCACGCCGTGTTCCTGCTGTGGGTCAGTGTCAGGTAGCGGGCCCCGAGCCGGTAAAAGTTGCGCAGTACGCCCAGGGAGTTGTTGATCATGTGGCCGCCTTCGACACCGAGCAGGATGGCGATGCGACCGCTGCGCTTGGCGGACTCGATCTCCTTCGTCGATCCGGCGAAGACCAGATCGTCCGGAAAGCGTCGGATCTGGGTGAGGGTCGAGTCGATGATCTCGAGTGCCTCTTGGACTGCCTGCAACTCGGAGTGGCGCGTCGCACTTGTATAGACGGAGAAGAACACGGCCGTGATACCGCCTTCCCGCATCCGCGGGAGATCGACCTGCCCACGGTCGTTCCGGACGCCCAGATCGTAGGTGCCGTCGCGGAACAGCATCGGTGTGTCGCAATGCAGGTCGATGATGTGCGGTGCGGAGGACGACCTGTCGGTATTGGGCTGCTCCTCGATCTTCTTCGTACAAGCCATGCCGGCGGCGGCGAGGGCCATAGTCCATTCACGGCGTGTTATGTTCATACTGAGATTGTACGATTGATGGACATGAGCGAGCGTTTTTCCCAAGCACTGACCTACGCAGAAGCCCTGCACCGCGAACAGACCAGGAAAGGGAGCGGATCGCCCTATGTGGGGCATCTGCTCGGGGTCGCCTCCCTCGTGATGGAGTCCGGTGGTAGCGAGGACGAGTGCATCGCCGCACTCCTCCATGATGCGGTCGAGGACCAGGGCGGACCGCCCCGGGCTGCGGAGATCCGCCAGATCTTCGGGGGCCCGGTCGCCGACATCGTCGATGCCTGTAGCGAGGACAAGTCGGAGGGGGCGGACTGGCGCAGTCGCAAGTTGGCCGCGGTACGCAGGACCCGCACCGCCGGTCCTTCGGCCCGGCTCGTGCTGGCGGCGGACAAGCTCCACAACTGCCGCTCTCTGATCGCCGCCCTGAACACGAGAGGGGAGCGGACGTGGGACCAGTTCAATGGAAGCCGGTCCGGCATTGTCTGGTACTACCGGGCCATGGCGAATGCAATTGGCGAGGCGGGCGGATGTGCGCTGCACGCAGAACTCGAGAATGCCGTCTGCTCACTCGAGGAGCTTGCTGGCGGGCAGATCGAGCGCTAGCTCCGGAGGCTCATCGGGGACGTCGGAGCTCAATGTGATGGCCCCTTGCGGCCCTCTTCCGCATGTGCGGGTTTGACCGGTGCTTCGAGCGCTCCGTTCGCGAGCCATAGCGAGGCGAGGTGCTGCTCCACCCGAGGCTTCAGTCCACCGATCAGAGGATCGCCGGGGAAGACTTGATCGTGCACGGCGACTACTTCCTCGATCGAGCGTAGACCCAAGTGGTTTACCAGCAGCGTGATGTCGCCGAGATCCTTCTTGCGGCCAGCCCGGATTTTGATCGCAAGCAGGTGCTTGGTGGAGGCGGATGTCACAACCAGGTTGGCGTCGCTGTAGGCGGTTCGTGCCAGTCCATCGCGGGTCTTGGGAATGGCGCTGACCGCCTGTTCGTTCAGCCAGGATTCCGGCCAGCCCCGTTTGCGGGCGATTCGGCGCACTGCATCCACGATGGGGCCATGCCCTTCGAGAATCAGCGCGTCCACGTCCATCGTGGTCCGGCGGGCATCGAAGCACAGAGAAATGGCAGCAGCCCCGATCACATAGATGTGAGCCCTGACTCCCTTGAATCGCAGTTCTCGGGAGAGTTCCTGGAGGGCTTCGATCAATTCGGTTCTAGAGAACAGGGCCATAGTGCCGTTCCCCTCCACGGGAATCCAGGTCGCTCGGATCCGGGAGTGCTCCATGTCGGATGAACGCAGCCGGTGACCGCCTCCAGGCATCCATGAATGCCCACCCGTGCGTGGGACAGTCTGGGTGCCAGGGAATTTCCAGGAAACGCCCGGGTTCGTCGCACCAATCGGGGATCGGGTGGTTGTGAGTGGTGGCGAGATGCTCGACGACTGCGGCGAGGAGCGCATCCCAGTTCGTGCCGGTCAGTCCTGGGCGGTCGACGAGGGCCTGGGCCTGTCTGCTCCGGCTGGATGCATGAAACCGACGCGGGAGTTCGCTGACAATGGCCCGGTAGCGTTCGTCATCGTTCCATCCGGTCGTGATGATGTCGATGTAGTCACTTGTCTGCCAGTATGGTTCGGGCGGCAGGGATGTCCCGAACAGGCGTCGGATCTCCGTTTCCACTTCGCCACCATCGCTTTGAACGATGGCCTGCACAAGACCGGATTCGCCGGCGGTTCCATTGCGAAGCCGCCGCATGAGGTACAGGGCCGTCGGTTGGGAAACCCCGATCTCGCGACCGAGTCGCACACTGGAGACATCTTCGGTCGCATGCAGCATGACTTCGATGGCGAGGAACCACTTTTGCAGGGGGACCGTGCTGTGCGAGAGCAGCGTACCGGAGAGGGCATTGAAGCTGGACTGGCAGGTGTGGCAGTTCCAGCGGCCCACACGCGATCCTTCGTGCTTGCGACGAACGGCGAAGCTACTGCAATGGGGACAGCGAGGCTTGGTTCCCCAGCGAATGTGCTCAATGCGGCGGAGACAGGATTCCTGGTCGGGATAGCGTTCAAGAATGGCGGCGCGGTCGAGTTCCATGGCTGGCCTTCCCGGTTGCATTGTGGCGTGGAAGGCTGTCGTCGTCAAGCCCAGAGCTTATATCTGCGGGCTGCCGTTGGCCGAAAGAAGCACTCAATCGAATTCGGGCCCCGTTCGGAACCGCACTCGGACGAACTTCCCCTGTTCCTCGTTGACGAGCTCCGGCTCGGAGCCGTTGAACTCTGCCATGGCGCGCCGCATCACAGGCCAACCCCGCCCGCGCTGTTCCATCAATCCTGCGACGACCATCGCATGGGCCATGGACTCGTTCCGGGAACGGATCTGACTGCCGAACTGCACCTGCTCCACCGTCGTCCGATAGGGCAGGGCGCCGGGGCTGGTCACATCAATTCGGTTCGTGAACACTTCGAGCAAGACCGGCGACCCGCTGATCGCGTATTCACGATGGATCACGGCATTGAGAAGTGCTTCACGAAGTGCCTGTTCCAACGGTTCCCGATTGCCTTCACGGAGAAATCCACGATATATTTCCCTCGGAACAAGCCTCGAAAACCATCCGAGTGAACGACGAATTTGGTCTTCCAGACGACCTCTGGATGCTTCTGAACTGAGCACGTTGGAAGCCCTATCGGAGCCGGTATAGGCAGTACATCGGATGAGGAAATCTGATGTATTCGGGTAACCTTGTGGATCTCTTCCGAACACCATTATTCCGAATAATGTTGGTATCAGTCGTCCATCGGATGTCGCAAGGATTCCTGAATTTTTCATGTCGCGCTCAAGTGATGGTCGTGGGTCTTCATTTGAATCTATACCCTGTTTACATAGAAACTCATGAAAAGAGTCAACATCAATATCGTCTATTGTTGCGGCTCGAATAACCTGTTCTTCGGCGAGTTTAAATCCAAAATTATTGAAGAGTTCCTGTCGCTCACTCGGCGATGGTTCTACGCTGCTTCGCATGCGTCGAATCCTATAGCGTCCGCCAGTTTGCAGGGGCTCAAAGTTGCGCAACTGGCGATGAATTTCGATCCAGTGGACCCACCCGTTTGGATCCTTGTGTCGACCGCAGTGTGCGGCGATGGGTACGCTGCAGCCTGTCCGTAGAAAGTTGGTGAGCCGCTCCCGCACACGGTCCGGATTCTCGTGGACTCCTACGATCCGCTGATTGTCGTCGACCCCGAGGATCAGCAACCCGCCTGCGGCATTGCCAAACGCACACAGGGCGTCGCAAACGGCGGAACCATCGCCAAGGCTGCGCTCGAACTCGGTGCTCTCGTCTTCGCCTGCCTTGATTCGTCGCAGTACATCACACCATTCCATGTTCGTACCTACTTCCAAGTCCGTGTTCATATGGCCGAAGACGAAGCGCGTATTCCCCACTATCAATCGTCTCGACGATGATACCCCAGATTGCAGCTTCCGCGCACGTAAGCAGCACACGCAACCGGATCGCGATGGCCGGAGACCTCGTGCTGACTCACCATTCGGGTCCGGCTAGCTACGGGGCTGCTGTCGCGACCCTGTTGGTCGGTACGCCCTAGCTGGATCGTTCCAGGATGATGCTGGATCCGACCGCTTCCACCTGCCGCCAGCCGTTCGGCACATGGATGCTGGTGAACCGCGGCTCCCCGGAGAATCCAGCCAGGTCGGGGCATTGCTCCTTGGCTGTCCGGCCGATCGCCTGGATTCTTGCCGTGACCGCCTGTGTCGGGCGTCCGGCGTGGTGATAGCCGTAGCGCTCCTCGTGAATCCGGTCGAAGTCAGCGCTGCGGTCATCCGGCACGTTGATCTCGTACGACTGCCCTTCGTAACGCATGTCGAGCGAGCGCATCAGGATGATTGCATCAAAACCCTGCTCCCGCATGTCCGCTCGGGCAGTGTCGGCTAGGCGCTCAAAGATGGCCGCCGGATCCTTGTCGAGGACGCTGGCGGAGTAGTCCCGGACACAGTCGGCGACGAGCATGCCAACGGCGGACAGCACTCCCGCGTTGGCCGGGACGACAACACGGGGCATCTCGAGGCTCTCGGCCAGTTCGCAGGCGTGCAGTGCTCCGGCTCCTCCGAAGCAGATCATGGCGTAGTCCCGGGGATCGTGGCCGCGCTCCACCGAGACCTTCCGGATTGCACGCTCCATCTTTGCGTTCGCCGCTCGAACGATGGCGGTCGCGAGTTCCTTCACGCTGGTGCCTGCCCGCGCAGCGGCGCGGGCCCCGTATTCGCGGGCGCGATCGGTATCCAGGCGGATCGTGCCCGCGAGAAATGATCCGGATTCGATTCTTCCCAGCAGGAGGTTCGCGTCGGTTACGGTCAGTTCCGTCCCGACCCCGTAGCAGACCGGGCCCGGGTCCGCTCCGGCGGAGCGCGGCCCCACCCGTAGGGCCGAACCCTTGTCGAAGTAGGCGATCGACCCTCCTCCTGCACCGATGGATTCGATGTCGAGCATTGGGATACGGACGGGTAGACCTGCTGTCTCACCTTCGGTGGTGAAGCGAAGTTTCCCGTCATACAGGGCGACATCGGTTGAAGTGCCACCCATGTCGAAGCTGACGAAGCGCTCGATTCCCAGGAGTTTGGCGATCGCGGCAGCTCCGACCAGGCCTCCTGCCGGGCCGGAGAGCACCGTGCGCACGGCCTGCCGGGATGCTTCGGCGGCAGAGATGGAGCCTCCGTTCGACTGGAACACTCGCAGGCGTACGCCGGGAAGCCTGTCTTCCAGTGACCGGATGTAGCGCCCCATCAGCGGGGAGACATAGGCATTGACCACGGTGGTTGCGGCGCGCTCGTACTCCCGATATTCCGGCAGGATCTCGGTCGAGAGCGAGACCGTGAACCCGGCGTCCCGCAGGGCTTGACCGATGCGCCGCTCGTGCTCGGGATTCGCGTAGCTCTGCAGCAGACAGACTGCCACCGATTCGGTATCCCCCAGCTTTCTGGCGAGGGTCGACGGCGCATCGGAAGGCAACTCCTGCAGAATCGAGCCGTCGTGCAGGGTGCGTTCGGGAACGCCGTGTTGGTCCGCCGCTGCCACCAGCGGACTGATGGGAGCCGGAGTCCAGTCGTAGAGGTCGGCTCGGTTCTGGCGAGCGAGCGCGAGCAGGTCTTCGAACCCTTGCGTGGTCACGAACGCGGTCCGAGCTCCGCTGCGTTCCAGCAGGGCATTCGTGGCCACGGTCGTGCCGTGGACGACCTCGGTCGCCGGGGCGCCGGAGATTCCCCTGATGATTGCCAGACTGGGGTCGCGAGGTGTCGAACGCACCTTCAACGTTCGCAGGTGCCTGCCGTCCCAGACGGCGAAGTCCGTGAACGTGCCGCCGCTGTCGACTCCGATACGCACGGAACCTGTCTCACTCCCCCGACACTAGCGGGTTCCCCCACAGGAGCCTTCATGATCCTCGGCGCATGCGGTACGGACCATCGTCTCCAACACATCGGAATCCACATCCGAGAGTCGCCGGATATACAGACAGCTCTGGCCGCGCCTGTACCGGCCGAGTCGGGCGAGATCGTCCGAGAGCCTGTTCAGGTCAGTCATCAGGTAGACCGTCAGCGCGCGTTTGCGGGGCGAGAATCCCACCCGGAACCATGTGCCGGTGCGACCGCTGGCATAACGGTAGTCGTAGCTGCCGAAACCCACGATGCTCGAGCCCCACATCCTTGGCTCTCCGCCAATCTCGGTCATCATTGCCAGAAGATCCCGGCAGTCCTCGCGCTGGCCGTCGTCAGGAATCGACTGGATAAACTCCGCCACACTCGCTCCGGTGGGCTTCGTCTTCAGTTCGGCCATGTGTTCATTGTCACCCGGCGGGGTAACTCGCTCGGAGCCGATCTCGCCAACTCATATTGGATCCGTTCGCGCGATGACGGACAGGACGATCGCTCACTACCGCATTCTCGAGTCCCTCGGAGAAGGCGGGATGGGAGTGGTCTACAAGGCCGAGGATACCCGCCTGAAGCGCGTTGTGGCGCTGAAGTTCCTGACCAAGGACGTGACCGGGGCGGGCGAGGCGGGCGAGCGATTTCTCCGCGAGGCCCGGGCGGCGGCAGCTCTTGATCATCCCAACATCTGCACGATCTACGAGATTCAGGAGTGCGATGGCGAGACGTTTCTCGCCATGGCCTATCTCGAGGGCCGACCATTGGACGAGCAGATCGCCGAAGGGCCCCTGCCGCTCGAACTGACCTGCGAGATTGCCAAGCAGACCGCCGAGGGCCTTGCCGCCGCGCATACGGTGGGAGTCATCCATCGCGATATCAAGCCGTCGAACATCATGGTCGGCAAGGACCGAGCCGGTCGGCCGGCTGTCAAGATCATGGACTTCGGGCTGGCGCAGGTGTCGGGAGCATCCAAGCTGACCAAGGTCGAGACCCGGATGGGGACCGTCGCCTACATGTCCCCCGAACAGTCGGTTGGCGATGAGGTCGGGCCGGTGACCGATCTGTGGTCGCTCGGCGTGGTGATCTATGAAATGGTCACGGGGACGGTCCCGTTCCGCGGGCATTACGACCAGGCGATCCTGTACTCCATCCTGAACGAGGAACCGGCGCCCGTCACTTCGCTGCGCTCGCGGGTCCCGATGGAGCTCGAGTGGATCATCGAGAAGTGCCTGGCGAAGTCCCCTGGCGATCGCTATCAGGAAGCACGTGAACTCGTGAGTGATCTGGAACTGCTCCAGCGCAGGGTTGTCAGTGGTCGCACATCGATTCGCCCAATCGACTCCCAGGCATCCCCCACGCCAGAGGCCGCAGTGGCCGACTCGGGTCTCGCTTCGCCGATCCCGGCCGTTGCGGGGCTGGCGGCGGTGCCCCGACCTGTTCGGGCGGACGTGCGGTCATCCCTTCGGGCGGCGTGGTGGAAGTGGCTCTTGGGGGCCGGGGCGCTGACGGTGGCACTGGTCGTGGGTCTGCTGGTGCCGGCGGGTGCCAACGAGGACTCGCCCCGGGTCCGGAAATTCACGCTGCGGCCGTTCGCGACCGCCGGGGCGGAGCAGGGTGTCCGCCGGGTTGCCGTCTCGCCGGACGGGCGTGTCATCGCGTTCAGCACATCGGGCACGGAATCGGCGCTTTGGCTCCAGTCGCTCGACCGCCTTGACCCGATCCGTGTCGAAGGGACGGAAGGGGCCCGTGCCGTGTTCTGGTCGCCGGACAGCCAGTTCGTCGGCTTCGCGACCAATCGCGGCATCGGCCGCGTGTCGGTCTCCGGCCTGGGGGTGACGATGCTCCTTGAGGAAACCGGGCTCGCGTATGCCAGCGCGGTCTGGAGTGCGGACGGACAGTCGATCCTCTACAGCAAGATGGGCGGGCAGATCATGACCGTTCCGGCGGTGGGAGGACTCTCGCGTCCGCTGCCGGGAGTCCAGGCCCGCCGGCGGTCGTCGCCCATGGATTTGGCGATCATCCCGCTGCGGGATGGATCCCAGACACTTCTGTATTCGGAGCGTTCGCTCGAAGGGGGCCGCGTGATGATCCAGCGGATCGTCGATGACCGGGCGGGCGAGGCCGTTCACCTGATCGACGGGGCGACTCCCGTATATTCAGCGACGGGCCACCTGCTGTTCCGTCCGGCCACGACGACCTCGGCTCTGTGGGCGGTCCCGTTTTCACCGGAGGATTCCAGGATGCTCGGCGAACCGTTCCTGATTGCGCAGAGCGCAAGTCACCCTTCCGTGGCAGCAGACGGCACGCTGGTCTATGTCGATGATCCGAACAATGGCCAGATGCACCTGTCTTGGCTCGACCGCCAGGGAAACATCGTCGGTTCGATCGGCAGACCGCAGGCTTGGATCCTCGGGCCGCGGATATCCCCGTCCGGTGACCGTGTGCTTGTGGCCGGTGGCAGCGGCCGGGATTTCGACCTCTGGGTCCATGATGCGGACCGTGAGGTCATCAATCGACTCACGTTCGACGATCGCGAAGAGGTGGGGGCGATCTGGTCTCCTGACGGACGCCAGGTTCTCTTCGCTCAGCGCGACTCAACGGATTTGCGCCTCGTGAGCGTGGGGGGCGGAAGTCCCGACCGCGTGCCCGTCGCGAACCGGGACGAGTACCTCGTTCCACTGGACTGGTCGAGGGATGGCCGGTATGTCCTGGTCCGGAACCGGCGCGGGCGAGCGGCCCGATCAGCCCGGGAGCGCGAGGACGGCCCGTCCCGGGCGGCTCCGGAGACGGCAGCGCGAGTTGCGGAAACCGGCCCCGGAACTTCGATCTCCTATCTGGAGCGGTCCGGCGAGGAGTGGGAATTCCGGGAATTCCTCAGCCAGGTGCCGTACATGATTGATGATGGCCGGTTCTCTCCGGATGGAAGGTACATTGCCTACGAGAGCAACGAGTCGGGTGAGTTCGACATCTTTGTGCGAGCGTTTCCGGTCAGCACGGAGCGATGGCAGCTCACGACGGACGGTGGACGGAAGCCGCTGTGGTCCCATGACGGCAGGCACCTGTATTTTGTCCGCGATGAGACGCTGTTCGAGGTTCCCGTGGACACGCGAGACGGTTTCGAGTCGGGCGAGGCCGTCCGGCTGTTCACGCGAGACGGCCTCGCTGCTTCCCGCCGTGACGCAGCCTACAGTGTGGCTCCGGATGGTCGTTTCGCCATATCTGCCCATGTCGGCGGCGCGGAACGGTCCAGTATCCGGGTCGTGCTGAACTGGGCCGCCGAATTCGTCGCGCCGTGAACAGGCCTTCCCGTCTGGTGCCGGTGGGGTTCAGTCCACCGGTTCGCTGCTGTCCGGGTCGTTGTTCGGACGAGGTTCGATCACCACCGGTTCGCCCAGATACCTGGGCTGGGTGTCAAGGACCGTGACGTCCAGCAGGGCCTTGATCCTCGCTCCGTATTCCCGCAGTTTCGCGCCATAGGGTATCTCCTCGGGATCCCTTGCGCAGTATGCGATCACGTCAAGGCCGAACTGCCTTCCGATGTAGACGGCCCGCTCGGCATGGAAGCGCTGCGTGATGACAGTGAACGTGATCTGGCCCATGACCTTGTGGGCCCGCACGATCGAGTCGAGCGTGCGGTAACCGGCGTAGTCCTCGGTAATGCAGTCTTCGGGAACTCCGAGTTCGAGGAGATCCTCCTTCATCGCCTGCGGTTCGTTGTAGTAGCGGCTCGGATTCGATCCGCTGACGATGATGTGGCGGATCTTGCCGCGCTGGAACAGATCGCTGGCGGCTTCGATCCGGGCCGTGTAGAACTGGTTCAGGCCGCTTCCCGTATTTCGCGACGTGCCCAGTACCAGACCGACAGTGCGCACCGGCAAGGATTCCGAACTGTCGTAGACGTACGGGGCCGCACCGGCCGCGATGAGCCAGCTTACCGTCCAGACCGACACGGCGAGGGCCAGCAGGCAGGATGCGCAGGCGATGCCGATGGCAGTCTGGGTCCTGTGGCTCAGCCCCGGCATTCCTGGGCGAGGGTTCTTTCGTCGCTCTCGCGGCGTCGCCTGCCACCATTGTCGCAAACGACAACGTGCGCCAAGCAAAGAGGAAGTAGAATCGTGGCATGCGGTTCCTGTCCATGCTCGCATCGGCGGTCCTTCTGGCCGGTTGCGGTACTCCGGTCGAGGAGTTCGCCGGCGCCAGCCGGCCGAACTTCCTGATCTTCCTTGTCGACGACCTCGGGTGGACCGATCTGGGCTGCTACGGGAGTGATTTCTACGAGACGCCGAACATCGACCGCCTGGCTGACGACGGCGTGCGATTCACCCACGGTTATGCGGCCTGCACGGTCTGTTCGCCGACCCGGGCGGCACTGTTGACGGGCCTGTATCCGGGGCGGACGCGCGTTACGGACTGGATTCCGGGTCACGACCGGCCGCGTGCCCGGTTGAGACCGCCTGACTGGACCATGAAGCTCGATCACGGGTACACGACCTTGGCCGAAGCTCTGGGGGCCGAAGGCTACCGGACCGCGCACGTTGGAAAGTGGCACCTGATGCCGCGCAACGAACCCGACGTCATGATGGACTTTGCCCCCGAGCGACACGGATTCGAGCGCAATATCGGAGGCAACGAGTGGGGCGCTCCGGGCAGTTACTACCACCCGTACGAGCGTCCCGACAGGCGTGTTTCCCCCCTGCCCGAGGGCGGTGCGGAGGGGGATTACCTGACGGATAGGCTGACGGACGAGGCCCTGAGGATTCTCGACGACTACCGGGCCGAGCCCTTCCTGCTCTATTTCCCGTACTACACCGTGCACACTCCGATCCAGGCCAAGGCCGACGACCTGACGCGCTTCCAGGATCGAGTGGATCCGGCCAGGCGACACCGGAACCCGGACTATGCCGCCATGCTGGCTGCGCTCGACCGCAGCGTCGGCCGGATGAGGGCCAAGCTGGCTGAACTTGGCATCGCGGACAACACGGTCATCGTGTTCACCGGTGACAACGGAGGGCTTGACCGCAAGGGCCCGGATGGTCGGATGGGCGATCCCACCGAGAACCATCCGCTCCGGGCAGGGAAGGGGTCCGCCTACGAAGGCGGCGTCCGGACGCCGACAATCTACTATTGGCCCGGTGTCACGCCCGCCGGAGCGGTCAGTGACACGCCGGTCATCACCGTCGACATCTATCCCACCGTCCTTGACATCGCGGGCGTTGCGGGTGACAGCGAGCACAACGCGATGGTGGACGGAGTCAGCCTGGTGGACATGCTGCGTGACCCTACGCAGGACCTGGAGCGCCGGGAACTGTACTGGCACTATCCGCACTATCACGGTGGAGGAGCGACGCCCCACTCCGCGATCCGCGATGGGGACTGGCGGCTGGTGCATTTCTACGAGGACGACCGGAGCGAACTCTACAACGTGGCGGACGACATCGGCGAGGAGCACGACCTGGCACCGGAAATGCCCGACAGGGCGGCCGCACTGCGGGCCAAGCTGGACGCCTGGAGGGCGGCGGTCGGGGCCCAGGATCCCGTTTCCAACCCGGATGCCGAGTAGGGGCCCGGGAGTCGTCAGCGTCGGTGGATGCGGACGTGCTGCCTCTGGATGTCCGAGAGTGTCTCTGCACCGATCTGGACCATGTCCCGCGCCAGTTCGGTCTGGAGCATCTCGATTACCTGCCGGACACCATCGGCACCGTAGGCGGCGAGGCCCCACAGGGCCGGCCGGCAGACCAGGACGGCAGTGGCGCCCAGCGCCAGTGCCTTGAGGATGTCGCTGCCGCGGCGAATTCCGCCGTCGATCAGGACAGGGATGCGCCCGGCTAAGGCCTCGGCCACTGCCGGAAGGACTGCGACCGGATCGACCATGCCGGCCGGCCGCCGCGCGCCATGGGTCGAGACCACGATCGCGTCGGCACCCCGCTCGAATGCCTCGACGGCGTCGTCGGGATGCATGACTCCCTTGAGGACCAGCGGTATCCCGGCCTGCGCGCGCAGGCGCTCGATGCGTTCCCATCCGTATCCGGTCAGTCCGTTTTCGGGCGTCACTTCGCCGACGGTGAGACATGCTGCCGAGCACCCGGCCCGTCTGGCGTCACCGATGCGTGCCAGCAGGGACTCCAGGTCGTTGTCGGGATAGAACTGTCGCCAGCAACCCGGCGCCGCCGCCGCTGTCTCCGCAAGGGGCGTGCCGCTCCGTTCCGCGGCCACGAACACCGCCTGCCCGGCTGCGGTCCCGTGCGCCGTCGCGACTTCTCCCCGTGGATGGAACCGCTTCTGGCGCGATGCCGGTCCGATCAGGATCGGTGCGAACAGCGTCTGCCCGAGCAGATCCAGCGACAGGTCCAGTCCCAGCGTGCTGACCATCATGCGAGGCCGGAAGGTGATGCGGTCCAGAGCTTCCCGCTCTCCGTCCGCAATGCGGGCGAACACCGCTGCATTCAGCGTCCGACGGGCCATCTCCTCGAACTCGGTCACGTTGGCGAGCTCGTTGAGCGGAGCGATGCCCCGCTGTGCCTCTGCTTCCGCCCGCAAGCAGGGGGATGCTGCCAGCCAAGCCAGGAACCCGGCCAGGGCGTCTCGCCGGTTGGGCATCGTCCACTTCACGGAAAGTCCGTCATGACCAGTGAGCGGCTGGCCGCTGCCAGGTCGTGTATGCCGCACCGCCGCATCGAGGCCGTCAGCTCGTCCTGGAGGATTTCCAGCACGCGCCGGACACCGGGGGCGCCGAACGAACCCAGGCCCCAGCGATAGGCCCTGCCCACGCAGACCGCGTTGGCGCCGAGAGCGAGAGCCTTGAGAATGTCGCTGCCCCGCCGGAACCCGCTGTCGATCAGGACCGGAACGCGGCTGCCGACGGCATCGACGATTTCCGGCAGCACTTCCAGCGTCGACGGTGTGTAGTCCAGCGTCCGGCCTCCGTGATTGGAGACCACGATCCCGTCCAGCCCTCTCTCGACCGCGATGGTGGCGTCCTCGCCCGTCAGGACTCCCTTGATCAGCAGGGGAATCCCGACCATCGACCGCAGTTGGTCGAACAGCGTCCAGTCATACCAGAGCCGTGTGCTGGAGAATCGGTACCGGCCGGCGTTCCCGGTCAGGCGGGGTGCCCGGCTGCGGCGCAGGGACAGATTCCGGTCATGTACGGCCCGGTCGTACGATGTCGCCTGCTGGTCCACCGTCACCACGATGGCGTCGGCGCCGGCCGCTTCGGCGGCCGCACACGGCTCGCGATTCTGTTCGATCTCCATCCGGGGGTACAACTGGTACCACAGCGGTCCGCCCCGGAGCCTGGCGAGGTCGGCGAACTTCATGCTGGATACATGGCTCACGATCAGCGGCGTTGCCGACGCCTCCGTGGCGCCTTCGTAGGTCGCTTCCTCCTTGTCCGGGTGGAGCGCCACATGGGCGGCCGTCGGCGCGAGCATGAGAGGAAACTGCATGGGGGTGCCAAGAATCTCGGTGGCTGTCTGCGGGACGCCTGCGGGGCCGGTGAGCCGCGGCACGAGCCGGGCCCACTCGAATGCCTCCCGGTTGCGTCGAAGGGTGAACTCGCTGCCGCCACCCCGCGCCGTGTAGTTGTAGGTCGCGCGGTCGAGCCGTTCATACGCGACGGCTTCGAAATCGAACACGTCCTGCATCTCGTCGAGGCCCGGAACGCGAGGGTGAGCACGGAAGGTGTCCTGCTGGCCCCGCAGCCCCGAGGAGCCGGCCAGAAAGCCAGCGAGACCGGCGAGGGCTCGCCGCCGGCTCAGGCTGTTCCGCCAGCGGTATTCGGTCGGTGTCATCTCGCGGTCGCAGTGGCGTGCGCCACCGGATGCGCATGATTGTACAGGAGATCCGTCCGTTGCCGGGAGCGACTGATTATCGTGACCCGTCCGTCCGGTGCCGCCCATACACCTCGATCCAGTCCAGCCGGGAGCAGGCCGCGCTGCGCCCGCCTGGCATGAGGTCGGTAAAGCCCACCGAGCGGACACGGCGCAGGTCCGGGGCGTCGGCCCATTGCCCCTCGGTGACGGTCTTGATGTCGAGTTGCCGCCAGCGGGTCGCCACGAACGCGATCTCGCGCACCCGCCAGTGTGTGGACGCCGGGTCGGATTCCTCGCTGACCAGCCAGTTGCCATCGGCCAGTTCGACGATGGCTCGCAACGCCCGGAATCCGGACTGCCGGCTTCGCCAGCGAACCGTGGCCGTCCCGCTGAGGTCCACGAGCCCGCCGTCGACCAGTGACAGGCTGACGGCCCAAGGCGTCCTTGCCAGTCCCGACCAGACGTAGTGAGGATCCCACTCCCTGGCGTCGTGAAAGCTCTTCTTGACCAGGGGCGGCCCTTGACCGTGGACCGCGACCTGCAGGCTGGGGTTGGCGACATCCCTCTGTGTTAGCGGGATGCTGGGCGGGGTCGCCGTCCAGTCCTCCCGAAATACCAGCGGTGCACTTCCTACGTCGGATGCGCGCAACAGGCTCGTGAAGGCCCCGACGGTGAAGACTCGGCGGGTCATAGGCTCAAGCATAGCCGACAGGCCAAGAACCGTTTCCAGAGCCGCCACTTGGATACAATCGGGTGGGAAATGCGGAACATTCTGATCGCCGCCACGCTTGTCGGTGCTGTTCTCGGGATTGCCTGGCCGGATCGGACGGCGACAGCCGAGCCGGGGCGGGGGGATCCTCCGAGTCTGCGTATCGTGTATCGTCCGGGGGCCTATATGCCGCCGGGATTTCCTCTGGACGGTGAAGTCCGGCTGCTGACCTCGCCCGTGGTGCGGGCGGGGCAGCGGCACCGCATACGGCTGGAGTACCGGGTTGGCGAAGCGGGTGTATCGCCGGGCGAGGCGATCGAGATCTGGAAGCACTTCACGAGCGATGTCGAGGAGTTCCAGGTCGATGATCCGGATGCGCCGGCATTCTTCACCCTCGAAACGACCGCGCCGGGAGCCAGGCTCGTACCGCATGTCTACTCGAATCGCGTTCAGCGCAACTCGCCGGATGTCTTTCCGTACCGCAAGACCGTCGGAGCCGATCTCGAAGCGGGTTCCCTCGGACCCGGTGACAAGGTCTACCTCGATCTGGGGGGCGCGAACGGTGTGCGCATGCAGCATTACGCCGAGCACCTGTTCAACTTTCGCGTCGTGATCGTCGGGGCGGACAAGCGGCCCCGCGACTACGTCGGGGACGCCTTCCTGAAAGTCCTCGGGGGAGACGCGACCGAACTTCGTGTCCATGCGCCGTCGTACGTTGCGGTCGGCGAGCGGTTCAGCGTCGAGGCCATCGCCAGCGACGCGTGGGGCTCGCTCGCCTGGAACCATCAGGGCCTGGATCTCGAGTTCCTGGATCCCGAGTTGGGTGCGGTGGGGTTCGAGTACGACCCCGAACTGCTCCACTACGTCGCGAGCAACGTGGTAGCCAGTCAGGCGGGAGTCTACCGGCTCGATGTCCGTAGTCACGACGGGACGCTACGCGGCACCAGCAACCCGGTTCGCGTGGAGAGGCATCCCAAGCGGCGGGTCTACTACGGGGATCTGCACCAGCACACCTATCTCCACGACGGACGCGGCACGTACGAGGAACTGTACCTGCACGCACGGCGCAACGGGCTCCTCGACTTCGGGGCGCTCACGCCCCATCACATGCCCCTGGCCGTCACTGGGCCGAACTACCGTTTCGACAAGTACGAGGATCCCAGGGACAACTGGCCCGACGTGATCCGGGCCAACCAGCGATTCAACGGGTGGAGGGACTTCGTCACGATTCTCGGATACGAGTACAGTGTCGGCACCAAGGCAGGAGGGCACCACAACGTCCTCTACAACGCCGACGACGCGCCGACCACGATGCAGCTCGACCCGTCCAAGAATCGGGCCGACGTGGGGCAGATGATGGATCTGCTCGAGCGTGCGGAAGTCCCGGCGATGGTGATTCCGCACATCGGCGGCGGACCGCCGGACTGGAACCACCGGACGGACCCTCGCATCGAGCGCGGCTTCGAGATCGCCTCCGTTCATGGCGTCTTCGAGGAGTCGTGGCAGAAACATCTCGAGGCGGGACTGCGGCTGGCCGCGACCGCGTCCAGCGACAACCACACGGTCGGGTTCGGGAATTCGTATCCGGGCCTGATCTACACGATGACCAACTCCCTGACTGGAGTCTTTGCATATGGCAAGTCCAGGGATGCCATCTGGGACGGCCTGTACCAGCGGCGGACGTTCGGCGTGACCGGGAACCAGCGTATCCTGCTGGAACTGAGCGTGGATGGCGAGCCGATGGGAGGAGAACTGGCTGCTGCCCAGCACGCCAGTCCGCGAGTCCGGGCGCGTGTGTCCGGCACCCAGACGCTTATCCGCGTCGAACTGGTGAAGGGTGGCAAGGTCGTGCATGCGGCTTACCCGGCGCGGAACCGCGGCTCGCTGGCGCGAATCGTATGGGGTGACAACCTCTACCAGCGGCGTGCCAATGTCGGCATGGGCGAGGGGCGTCTGTGGGCCGGATCCGGGCAACTGCGCCTCGAGCGGCATCTGAACCGGGACCAGGCGTTTGAATGGATGCGACAGGATGGGGACGCGATACGCTGGGCCACGGCTGCCACGTCCAACGACCGTGACGGCATGCTGGTGCGGATCGACGGGGTCGAGGGACCGCTGCGATTCCGTCTCGATGATCCGGACTTCGGTACGGTCGAGGTGTCGATTCCCCTGGACGAACTCAGGCAGGAAGGCTACTATCGGTGGCGCGGGGAAGGGGAGAAGACTGTCAAGCACAGCTATCTGGCGAAGATGGGGATCGATCCGTTCCTCGAGATCGAGTGCGAACTCGTGAATGCGGAGGGTCCGCTGGACTACGAATTCGATTTCGAGGATCGCGAGAGTCCCGAGCCAGGCGAGTACTACTACCTGCGGATGGAGCAACTCGACACGAACAAGGGCTGGGCGAGCCCGGTCTGGTTCAACTAGCAGGGCCGCCGTTGTCGTCCGGCTCCCGGGCGAGAAAGCGGAAATCACAGCCTTCGTGTGCCTGGGTGACCTGATCCAGGAACAGCTTGCCGTATCCGCGACGATAGGCTGGCGGCTGCGGTGGCCGTTCGGCGAGCCGACGCTGGATCCGGTTGTCCTCGACCCGCAGGTCGATCCGTCGGCCGGGTACGTCGAGTTCGATCTCGTCACCGGTGCGAACTGCCGCCAGAGGGCCTCCCAGAGCGGATTCCGGGGAGACATGCAGGATGTCCGTGCCGAAGCTGGTGCCGCTCATCCGTGCGTCCGATACCCGTACGATGTCCGTGACCCCGGCCCGGAGCAGCTTGCCGGGAATCGGCAGGTGTCCCCACTCGGGGAAGCCAGGTCCGCCCAATGGCCCGGCGTTCTGGAGCACCAGTACGGTGTGCTCGTCGACGTCGAGATCATCATCAATGCGTTCCCGAAGTGTCTCGTAGCGATCGAACACCAGTGCCCGGCCGCGATGTCGCAGGAGATGCGGGGACGCAGCCGTCTGCTTGATCACCGCGCCGTTCGGGGCGAGATTGCCGTAGAGGATGGCCGTTCCGCCCTCGGGGTGGAGCGGCGAGTCCAGTGGTCGGATGAGCTCGCGATTGCGGATCTCCACTCCGCTGACCTCGTCGGCCACGGTGCGGCCGCTTACGGTGAGCGCATCGCCATGCAATAGTGGCAGCAGTTCCTTGATGACGCAGGGCAATCCGCCCGCATAGTAGAAGTCCTCCATCAGGTGCTGTCCCGAGGGCTTGATGTCGGCGATGTACGGGGTCTCGCGCGAGATTCGGTCGAAGTCGTTCAAGGTCAGGCCCGCCCCTGCTCGGCCCGCGATTGCGAGGAGGTGGACGACGGCGTTGGTGGATCCCCCGATCGCCATGTCGGTCCGGACCGCGTTCTCGAAGGCCTTGCGGGTCAGGATGCGGGACGGCTTCAGATCCTCGCGGACCATGTCCACGATCCGGCGGCCGCTCGCTTCCGCGAACTGGTAGCGCCGCGAGTCCACGGCGGGAATCGCCGCGCCCCCCGAGAGCATCATCCCGAGGGCTTCCGCCATCGACGCCATGGTGGAGGCCGTGCCCATTACCGTGCAGTGGCCGGCGCTGCGGGAGATGCAGCCCTCCACCTCGGCCCACTGCTCCTCGCCGATTCGCCCGGCCCGTAGATCCTCGAAGAGCTTGCGTCCGTCCGTGCCGGAGCCGAGCGGTTGCCCGTGCCAGCGGCCGGAGAGCATCGGTCCGCCCGTCACCATGATCGCGGGGATGTCGGCCGAGGCGGCCCCCATCAGTTGGGCCGGGGTGGTCTTGTCACAGCCGCAGAGCAGCACCACCCCGTCGATGGGGTTGGCGGAGATCGACTCCTCCACATCCATCGCCATGAGGTTGCGGAAGAGCATCGTGGTCGGCTTCATGAACATCTCACCGAGCGAGATGGTCGGGAATTCCAGCGGAACGCCGCCTGCGGCCCAGACGCCGCGCTTGACGGCCTCCGCGACCTGACGGAGGTGGGCGTTGCAGTTCGTCAGTTCGGACCATGAGTTGCAGATCCCGATGACGGGTCGTCCGTCGAAGGCTGCGTCGGTGAATCCCTCGGACCGGAGCCAGGCCCGCCGGGCCAGGTGTTCGTACTGGTCTCCGTGAAACCAGGAGTTGCTGCGGTAGGTTGCTGGATCGCGCATGAATCAGGTTGCTGGCGAGGCGGCTGCAGAAGCCTTGGTCGCGCTCCTATGATCCTACCGGCTGAGCGAACAAGGCAGAGAAACGACTGGCAGTGGATGTCGTGGGAGTGTAGCTGTACCGGAGGCGCTGCGACCGACGAGGCACCTCTGGTCGTCTAGCGGCAGAGGCCGCCGACTTCGCAGCGGGACGGCGCACCGGAGAGCTTGGAAGTCCCCATACCGCGTGCATTCCCCGGATCTTCACAATGGAGGGATCGTCTTCTTCAGAATCTGGCAACGGGTGGAGTAGATGCCTTGGATCGTGCATTACAGCCGAGAGTACAGCGCCGAGTCTTCGAGACCCTGCCATCCTCTCCAGCGGCGGGTGCTCGGTCGACCGGAGGATTGGGTGGTTCGAGCTGATGAAGGTGCAGAGGTTCCGGAGCCGGTCGGCGGAGCGGTGGTATGTTCGGTGCAGTGGACGGATCGAGTCACGATCTGCGACAATCCTTGGGGACTGCCCCATGAAGACGCGCAAGAACATGCCGCATGACGCATCGTACAAGGCCCTGTTCGGGTTCCCGAGGTTGCTGACCGACCTTTGTGCGAGTTTGTCGCCCAGCAGATCGAAGGGGGCGTGGAGTGGATCAAGAGTCTGGATTTCTCGACCCTGCAACCGCTGCCCACGGAGCAGCTGCATAGGGACTTCCGGCTGCGGCAGTGCGACATGGTCTGGCGCATCCGCTTCCGGGACGCGGACGAGGGGGAGGAATGGCTGCATCTGCTGGTGATCCTGGAGTTCCAATCGGAGGTGGTCTGGTCGATGGCGTTGCGGGTGCAGGAATACGCGGTGGGACTGTACTGGAGCCTGAAGCGGGGCCAGAAACCGCGGGAGGGCGACCGGTTGCCGCCGGTGCTGGCGGTGGTGATCTACAACGGGAAGTCGCGCTGGCGGGCGGCACGGAGCATGGCGGAGCTGGTGGGTGCGATAGTGCGTCCGGCGGGGGTCCCGGTACCGCGAGCGGCGGCGTTCACGGGCGAGCAGTATGTGCTGGTGGATCTGGGGGCGTACAAGCGGTGTCGCTGGTGGCGGCGGGGGAACGGATCAGGGGGGTGGCGGACTGTGAGAAGTTGGTGCAGCGGATCTGGCGGCTGCTGCCGGCGGAGGATCAGCGGGAGTTGCGGGAGACGTTTCTGGGGTGGTTGCGGCAGTTGATGCTGCGCACGGGGGTGGATTTGGAATTTCTGGAGGACACGGCGAAGATGGAACAGATGGTAGAGAGTGGGGAATTGCGGACCACGCTGGAGGAGCGCTTTCAGGCTCACTTCGATGCGTTTCGGGCCGAGGGCCGGCAAGAGGGCCTGCAGCAAGGCCTACAGCAAGGTCAGGAGCAAGGGCTGAGGCGAGAGCGGCAGTTGCTGGTTCGTCAAGCTGGTCGGAAGTTCGGCACCGAGGCAACGGCGTCCGTCGCCGGGCTCTTGGCCGGGATTGATGATCCGGACCGGTTGCAGGACATAGGCGAGTGGATCGTCGATTGCGATCGCGGTAGCGAGTTCATCGCACGGCTCTAGGGAATCGAGTAGCCGACAGTGCTTGTCCTGCGCGGCTTCTCCGGTGCGCATTCTAGCCGGCTAGTTGATCTCCACCCTGTGTAGAGCGGCCCCCCTGTGGTTGGCGCTCTTCTCCGGTGCCCGAGAAGATGAGGGAACAGTTCTCTCACTTGGCACCCCGCTGGCCTGTAGGGCAGAAGTCAAAGTAGCTTTAATTGATGTTCAAATGGTATCGGCAATACGCCGATTATCATCCATGGATTTCGCGCCACGAAGTGATATTGTTTAGTTGTACCAAGGATGAAATGCAGATCTTTGTTGATGAATTCATCATAGTATTTCTGTTTGACCTTGGCAAGTGCTTGATTCTTATCGCCCTTTGCCTGCTGCAGGCAGTTCCAGTATAGCGCTCCAATCTGCCACTCAAGGATCTGCATACGGCTGGATTTTCCATTGACATCTTCAAATCGGTAATAGAACTTATAAGGAACCTTGCGGACAACCTTAAATGTCATTCGCAACTCGTTATCATCGAATAGACCGAGTTGATTGAGTCGGTTCTTGATGCGTGTCAGTTTACTTGAATCCCACGTTGGTGTATCTTCTTCGAAAACAAAATCAACGACCTTCTTTGGCCTGAATATTGTTAGTGAAATCTGATTGGATTTTGCCAATTCGATTATTGTCTCTAGGGAGTCATTTATAAGGCAAGTGTGGAGTAGTAACTTTCTCCTCTCTTCCCAGTTTCCAGATGTTCCTACGTGACCGACAGTTCTCATTGATCCAGAACCAGCGGGTCGATAGCTTTCAGGTCTTGGATCAGAGGAGTTTCTTTCTAGAGGCCATTCGACCCAATCATATAATCGATATTGCTCTAGGTCATTCAGCCGCCTGAACGGAACTGGATAGATCCGCAACCAACTTCCATCCTCCCGTACTCCGGCAGTACAGACAGTCTCTACGTATTTCTCGGAGAGTACAGGGTAGGTCTTGACTGTGATCAGAATACGTTCGTTTGGCATTTAAATCTACAGATGAGTTACTTCGAAATCCTTCTCGGAACTATCCTTGACCGCTCGTGCTACGCACAATCGATGGCAATCGTGAGATCGGTGCTCAAAGCACGTCAGGGCTACATTCTCGCCTTGTTGGAGCCAAGTCGAAATCGTCGCAAGAGCATGACCTTGCTTAGGAAGTATCTCTAGTTCGTATGATTGGAATAATCGTTTGTAGTCCGCCCGGGTTTTGAGATTCTTACGTTGCTCGCTCGGTATTCCCAACTGGGGGAGGTGTTTATACTTGATTCCAACTCCCGCACATGCACCGGAAAGGGTTGTCTTTGAGAAGCCGTACCTACGGCTGATTGCATTTTTTCTCACATCGCAGAGTAGTGTTACGTTAGCCTTGAGCAGGGTATTCAAGTATCCTTCAATGGTTCGACCTTCGTAGCCGATTGTGGATAATGGAGTGGCAAATCGGCCCGACCGGGCGTCTTCGATCTTCTTGAGGACAACCGAGTCATTGCGAAGTACTTGATTCGCGATCTCGCTACGTATAGCATAATAAGGGTACATTCGATAAGTTCTTGCGATTAGATCGTTACCGCGAAGACTCTTGTATTTGTGGGAGAAATTGATTATAGACTGATACTGCATTTTGGCCGCGATATGCTTGCCACGATCTGTAAGCTGCCAGCCATCTTCATTGTCTACTAGAAGTTCTCGTGAGACGAGCTTTCGGCGATCTGTATAAGAGGTGAACGAGAACGCCCCGTACTGGTATGGAACAAACTCGTAAGGCTGTTGAGAATCGGGTTCTTGACAATACAAGAAGAGTAGCTTCTGGAAGTCAGTGTTGCGAACATACCCTCCAAGAAGATCAAGGAGTCCGAGTAGGTGCCGTTGTCTGGTGAGAAGCCGGAGGTCATGCGGATTGACAGCTTGTTCGGTCATTGTGCTAATTGGCCAACTCGCACGTCGGCACCAATCGACTTCGATTCTACATGAAGCACCGTTGCCAAGTAAACCGTTGGGGCGATTTCCACGGTTGATCAGCTAGAGGCCTGCCCGACAAGGAGTACCGCTAGCATTTCGTTGTCTGAACTGCGATCCATGGAATTCCGGCTCTGCCCGACTGTCCATCGCACTCCAGCCAGTCACTGTCCCCAAGTGCTCGGCATGGAGGCTGCAATCGCTAGAATAGCCTGCAAGTGCTCCGTTTCGTCGTTCTCCTGACATGCCTGTTCCTGATGAGTTGCGGCAACGTCCGCCATCGCCCCGATTCCGGCTACCTGACCTGGGAGACGTATGGTGGCGGGCCCGAGCAGCGACGTTACTCCCGACTGGACCAGATTCGACCGGAGAACGTCTCGCGCCTTGAGGTCGCGTGGCAGTACGACACCGACGAAGAGTTCCCCGGATCGCAGATCCAGTGCAACCCCTTGGTGGTCGATGACATTCTCTATGGACTGAGCCCTAACGGGCGCGTCTTCGCTCTGGATGCCGCCACGGGAAAGGAACTCTGGACGCAGAGGCTGGAACTGGATGGCGTTCCCTTCAAGGGGCGGATGTTGAACCGGGGGTTCATGCACTGGAGTGACGGCGAAGACTCGCGGATCTATACCGGGGTCGAGCACCTGCTGTACGCCCTGGATGCCCGGACCGGGGAACGGATCCGCGAATTCGGAGACGGCGGTGCGATCGACCTCCGGGAGAACCTGCAACCCCGAGCGACGGAGCTGTCCGTCAGCTTGCGTACGCCGGGTGTCGTCTACGGTGATCTCCTGATCATCGGCAGCGTTGTCAGTGAGAGCCTGCCCAGTGCTCCGGGGGACATCCGGGCATTCGATGCTCGCACGGGGTCGCTGCGCTGGAGCTACCACACGATTCCGCATCCCGGCGAACCTGGCCACGAGACCTGGCCCGAGGATGCCTGGAAGACCGTCGGTGGCGCCAACTCCTGGGCGGGTCTGGCTCTGGACACGGATCGGGGCCTTGTGTACGCCGGGACCGGGTCGGCCGCTTTCGACTTCTGGGGTGGGAACCGCCACGGCGACAACCTCTACGCGAACTCCCTCGTATGTCTCCGTGCAGCGACCGGCGAGCTTGCCTGGCACTTCCAGTTCGTGCGCCATGACATCTGGGACATGGACGTACCTGCCCCGCCGGTTCTGGTGACCGTCCTGCGTGACGGTCGTCTGATCGATGCGGTTGCGGTTTCGACCAAGACGAGCATGATCTACGTGTTCGATCGCGAGACCGGCGCGCCGCTATTCCCGATGACCGAGATCCCGGTCACTCCGTCGGATGTTCCCGGAGAACATCTGGCCCGGAGCCAGCCCGTGCCGGTTGCCCCGCCGCCACTGGGCAGGCAGCGGCTCTCCGAGAACGACCTGACCACACGCACACCAGAAGCTCATGCAGCCGTGCTGAAACGATTCCGTCAGGTCCGTAGCGAGGGGATGTTCACTCCAATGAGCTTGCAGGGATCGATTGTCTTCCCGGGCTTCGACGGTGGTGCCGAGTGGGGTGGACAGGCATTCGATCCCGAGACGGGACTGCTTTACCTCAATGTCAACGAGATGGCTTGGATTCACCGGCTCGTGCGGCGTGGGAGCCAGTCAGGCCCGGTCAACGGCAAGCGGCTGTATCAGCGGAACTGCGCCGCCTGCCACCTCGACGACCAGAGCGGGACCCCTCCGAATTTCCCGTCTTTGCAGGACCTCTCGATCTCGGAGGAGGAGTTCGTCGCGATCATCCGTCGAGGGACCGGCAGGATGCCGCCGTTCCCCGGTCTGAGTGACGGCGCGGCTCGCGCGATCGCACGATTCGTATTGCAGGGCAAGGCTGACCGTGTGGTCGAAATGAACACTGGCGGCACCGCGGCCGATGTGCTGTTTACCCATGACGGTTACAACCGCTTTCTGGACCCGGACGGGTATCCCGCCATCAAGCCGCCGTGGGGCACGCTGAACGCCGTGAACCTCGATACCGGCGAGATCGAATGGTCGGTCCCGCTCGGTGAATACCCGGAACTCGCAGCGCAGGGGCTCCCGCCAACCGGAACCGAGAACTATGGAGGGCCTGTTGTTACGGCCAGTGGCCTGCTGTTCATCGGAGCGACGGCGCGAGACAGGAAATTCCGGGCGTTCGACAACCGCACGGGGGAACTGCTGTGGGAAACGGAATTACCGGCAGGCGGCAATGCCACGCCGGCAACCTACCAGGTGGATGGACGCCAGTTCGTCGTGATTGCGGCGGGCGGCGGAAAGACGGGAGGACAGTCCGGCGGCAGTTACGTGGCCTTTGCGCTCCCGTGATGCCGAAACTGGGGACCCCAGGGGAGCCGCCCAATGAGGCGTGGAGGAGTGTCTTGGCGTAACTCCTGATATCATCGGACCACTTGCGAGCCTCGCTGCGATCGCTGCTTCTGCTGGCAGCCTGCGCGGTCATCGCGCTTGTGCTGCGCGACTATTATCTCGCCTCTCACGACAATACGCGGGCGGTTGCACCCGATATCCTGCCGGTGCTGCCCGCAGACCTCGGAGCCCAGTCTCAGGGCTGGCAATGGACCCAATCCGTGGGAGACTCCACTCGCATCGAGGCTCGTGCCGAAGGGTTGGTGCAGGGCGCCGACGGGCGCAGGACGGATCTCCGCAATGCGGTCCTGACGATCTACCACGACGATTCCGGCAGTGTGGACCGCATCAAGAGCGCAGAGATGCGTCTGATGGATGGTGGCGACCTGTTCAGCGAGGGCGATACGGTCATGATGCTCGGAATCGTAGAAGGTGGCTCCGCCCGTCCCGCCGTGATCACCACAAGGGGCGTGACGTTTCTGACGGATGAGAATCGGGCTCGCACCGACCGTAGAGTTCACTATGACTTCGATGCTTGGACAGGCACGTCAGAGGGGGCGGTGTTTGACGCCGGGTCAGGCGAAGTGCGCATGCTATCCGATGTCCGGCTGGAGCGACGCGAGAACTCCAGTGCGGATGGTTCGGCCCGGATTCAAGCAGGGAGCCTTCACTATTCCGAGAGTGGCGCTCGCATTGATCTCGCGGGTGGAGCGGTGGTCCGTCAGGGTGATCGGAGCATTGAGTGCGAGGCCGCTTCGATCGGTCTGGTTGACGGGCGCATCGAGTGGATCGATGGCATCCGCGTCAGTGGCTTGGAGGAGTCTGCCAACTCCAACAGCAACTTCGACACTCTTCGGTTGCGGGCGGATTTCGGCGATGAGGGTGAACTGCTACGCATTCGCGGCAGAGGCACTTCCCGCTTTGCAGCGGACGCCGACGATCACCGCATCGTGGTCCGGGCACACTCGGTCGACATGCAGTACGGTCCCGGCTCCGTAGCGGGCCGAAGCCTCCTTCGCGCTGTCACAGCCAACGGGTCCGCCATTGCCACCCTCGAGATGAGGGACGGCCAGGCCCGTAGCACACTGAAGTCCGAAAGGCTGCGCCTCTCCCTGCGGCCCGACTCGGATGGAGTCGAGGCAGTGGAAGCACTGGAGCGGGGAGTCCTGGAGCAGCCGCAGACCGATCCCGACGGCCCCGCACGGGTCCTTGAGGGGAATCGAATCCGCCTTCGTTACGGTGAACGCAGCAGGCTTGAGAGCGTGGTTGCGACTGGCGACGCTCGCTTGCTCCAGCAGGTTGCCGCACCTGGCGCACCTTCCCTTCGGACCGTGAGCGAGCGGTTGGAGGCCGTCTTCGATCCCGAATCGTCCGAGATTACCGAGATCCTCCAGTCGGGGAACTTTCGCTTCGTGGAGTTGGCCGACGGCGATCAGACACAACGGAGCGGTGAGGCGGACCGCGCCCGGTTCGACGTGGATGGAAGCGTAGTCACGCTGGAAGGGGCGGCAGCCGTGTCGAGTGGCACGAGCGTGATTTCCGGACGGCGTGTGGTCATGAACCGTGCGACGGGTCGACTTGAGGCTCACGGGGAAGCAACTGCTTCGGTGGCTTCCGCGAGTCCAGCCGAGGGAGAGCCGGCCCATAACGGGCTATTCTCCGGCCCGCAACCGGTCTACACTTCAGCGGAGAGTATCGTGTCACTCCCCGATGGCGGAACCTTGGAAATCCGTGGCGGTGCGAGGCTCTGGCAAGGAGAAAGCAGAATCGATGCCGATCTCATAGTTCTCGCCAGCGGCTCATCGGGACTGCAGGCGTCCGGCAGCGTTCGGGCCTCGTGGGCGGAGACCTCTCCGTCAGACGGGGAGCCATCCGGCCTGATGACGATCTGGGCGCAGCAGATGTCCTTCACGGAAGCGTCCGGGGAGGCCGTGTTTCTGGACGGTGTCGATTTCCGACGCGAAGGCATGCGTGTACTCTCGGATGAACTGCGGACGAGCCCCGGGGTGCGGCGAGGGGCTGACCCGGACCCCGCTGTCGCGACAGGTGCTGTCCGGATCTCCCAGTCCGTCGACGGGGCGAGTGCTCGGGGTTTCGGCGATCGGGCGACGTTCCTGCTGGGCGACCCGGAAGTGATCCTGACCGGTTCGCCGGCTCGGTTGATCGGCCCGGACGGAACCGAGACACAGGGGGGCAGCCTGACGTTCCGGGCGTCCGATAATAGTCTCTTGGTCTTGGGGCGCGACGGGAAGCGTGCGTATACGTACTACCCGGCATCCCGGTAGCCGGGCAGATCGCCAGCCGCAGCGCCAACCGATGCAGAGACTCAGGACAGACCGGCTTGCGAAGAGCTATCGCGGCAGGCAGGTCGTCAGTGACTTCACCCTCAGCGTCCAACGCGGCGAGATTGTCGGGTTGCTCGGCCCCAACGGTGCAGGGAAAACAACTTCGTTCAACATGATCGTCGGCCTCGTTCGTCCGGACGAGGGCAGAGTGTTCGTCGACGACGTCGACATCACCGACATGCCGATGTACGAGCGGGCGCGCCTTGGAATCAGCTACCTCCCACAGGAGGCCTCGGTCTTTCGACGGCTGACCGTTGACGAGAACATCCTTGCGATCCTCCAGACACTTCCGCTCGTGCGGGCCGAGCGAAGGGAGAGACTTGCCGACCTGATCGCCCAGTTCGGCCTCGACAAGGTGCGCAACAACCGTGGCTACCAACTGTCGGGCGGTGAGCGCAGGCGGGTGGAGATTGCCAGAGCGCTGGTGCTTTCCCCAAGCTTCCTGCTGCTCGACGAGCCGTTCTCCGGCATTGATCCCAAGCAGGTGATCGAGTTGCAGGGTATTCTCTCGCGGCTCCGCGACGAAGGGATCGGCATCGTCATCACGGACCACAACGTCCGGGAAACGTTGAGCGTTACGGATCGGGCATGTATCATCCGCGATGGCAGCATATTCCGGTCCGGTGGTCCGGCCGAGTTGCAGGCCGACCCCGAGGTGCGCCGCGTCTACTTGGGGGAGCACTTCACGATGTCGGGAGTACTGCCGGACTCGCGGGCCGGGGGCTGAGGGGCATGCCGACTGTCAGGCTCGAGCGGGACGGTCTCTTCGGCCGCGTAGGAGTCGTGGACACGGCGGATGCTCGCCGTTTCACGATTGGAGGTGTCCTGCAAGGAGCGTCCCTTCTGCGTCCTTCCGCCACCGACCTCGACAGGGCCCTTCCTGCGGGACCCGGTCCGGTAATGGAGACCAGATACCAGTTGGCTTGGCTCCTGGCTGGACAGCGACACCCGACGGGGAGGGCCCTCATGCTGGGGTTGGGTGGCGGCTGCGGTGCGGTCGGTCTGCTGCACGAGTTTCCGGAACTGGTGCTGGATGTGGTCGAGGCGGACCCGGCCATGGTGGGCATGGCAGGCGAATTCCACCCGCTGGTTGACCTCTACCGGCGGCAGGGACGGCTCCGCCTGACTGTCGCTGACGCCGTCGATTTCCTGCAGCAGTCCGACGGTGACTACGATTTCGCGATCGCGGATCTGGTGGTGAATGCGGACTGGACGGACCCGGTCGATTCGATGCCCCTGGTGCAGGGGCTTGCGGACGTGGCGCCGGAGATCTGGTTCCGGGTCTTCGGGTCGCTCCCCGATGGGGAGGTCCAGTCCGTCCTCGACAAGTTCGCTGCGAGCGGCCTGCCTGCGAACTGGCTCTATTCTCCGGTGGGCCGGTCGGTCCCGATTCCCCGGACGAGAGACTGGATTGTCGCTGCCGGTGTGCGGCAGGTGCCGGATCCGGATCTCTACCGGCCTTTCGCGAATCTGCGTGGACCGAAGGTCGAAGCCGTGCGGCGGGCCTACCGGAAGCTTGCAGCGGACCCGCTACCGGCGACTTGACGGGCTGGCTTGCTGAGAGGCGGCCCCGAGGCGGATGCGCTCTGCGCTCCTCCGGTGCACTAAACTGAGGTTGAACCGGGTGTCGATCGCCCGCTGGACTGAAAATGCTGTTCTTCGATCCGCTCTATCTGATCTTCATGATTCCGGGTTTGCTGCTCTCCCTCTGGGCGAGTGCCAGAACCAAGTCCGCCTTCAACAAATGGAAGCGGGTCCGAGGACGGATGACGGGCGCAGAAGCGGCCCGCACCATGTTGCACCAAGCTGGCCTCTACGATGTCCAGGTCGGCCGGTCCAGCGGGTTCCTGTCCGACCACTACAACCCGGCAACCCGAAGCCTGGCGCTTTCCCCGGACGTACATGACGGGGCGACGATCTCTGCCATCGGCGTGGCCTGCCATGAAGCCGGACATGCGATCCAGCATGCGGACGGGTATGCCCCACTGCAACTCCGGTCGGCTCTCGTTCCCGTGGCCGGCATCGGTTCCAGCCTGGGCTGGATCGTGATGATGGCCGGCTTCTTCCTGTCATTGGGCGGCCTGGTCCAGCTCGGAATCCTGCTGTTCTCGGCAACCGTGGTGTTCCAGCTTGTGACGCTTCCGGTCGAATTCGATGCGAGCCGGCGGGCCAAGGAACTCGTGGTGGACTACGGGATCATCGCCTCGCACGAGCGTGTGGGCGTGGACAGGGTGCTCAACGCCGCGGCATGGACCTACGTGGCGGCAGCCGTCAGCAGCATCATGACGCTGCTCTATTTCCTGCTGCGAGCCGGTCTGCTTGGTGGCAGCGACGAATAGTCGTCACAGTCGGACGCTGCTCACTGGCAAGTGGCAGGCGCTTCCCGTGTCAGGCTCCACAGCCTGCGCACATTCTCGCGGTGACTGCCGTCGATGAACGGGGTCTCCAGAATGAACGGCTTGTATCGCAACTCGGGGTGAGCAAGCATCCGGGCAAAGGCCTCGGAACCGATCTGGCCATCCCCGATCGATTCGTGGCGGTCACTGTTCGAACCGAGGGCCGTCTTGGAGTCGTTCGCGTGGATGACCTGCACGCTCTCCATTCCGAGCCACCTCCGGATTTCCAGCAGCGTGTCTTCAAGTCCATTCTCAGTGGAGATGTCATAGCCCGCTTCGAAGCAGTGGGCCGTGTCGATGCAGAATCCGAGCGGTACCCCGCCGCGAGCCTGCACAGCATCCCGCAAGCTCGCCAGCTCCTCGAACGAACGGCCGAGCGTGGCACCGCCTCCGGCGGTGTTTTCCAGCAATAGCTGGACAGGTCCCCAGTCGAATCCGTCCTGCGTCGCCGTCAAGGCTCCTGCGAAGACCTCGATTGCCTGGTCCTTGGGCTGACCCCGGGCGCTGCCCGGATGAATCACCAGGTAGTCGGCCCCGATGGCACGGGCGTTCTCGATCTCCAGCCGGAACGACTGGCGCGACTTCTTTGCGACCTGCTCGTCCGAGGCCGCGAGGTTGGTGAGATAGCACCCATGAACCGCGATGGGCCGCAGGTCATGTTCCCGGCGCAGTTCTTCGAGTCGCTCGACGCTCTCGGGCGACGGACTCGTACCACGCCACATCCGCGGGCTTCGAGTGAATACCTGGAGGGTATTGCATCCGATCTCGACGGCTTCAAGTGCCGCGCGATGAACACCGCCGGCAGCCGATGTGTGAGCGCCGATGCGGTGCCCGCGGTGGTCGGGCCTGTCCGGCTCGCTCGTTCCCATCCCGCCATGTTACCGCCAGTCAGTTCATCCCCCGCCCCGATCACAGGTTCCCGGAAGCGGGGCCAGTCTCGCTGGGCCCAGCCCCGCACGAGTCGCGGGCTGCATCCCTTGCGGGCTTTCTCGGTGTGGTGATCGATTCGTCGACACAGGTTCTCCTTCCGTGCCGCACTTCGCGGAGCCATGCACATCTTCGACACCGACCGAAAGTGCACGCAAGACGGCCCTGCTAATAGGATGCATCGCCTGCTAGACTCAGACCATAACGATCAGATGGCGGCCCCGTACAGCGCAAAGGCGGTAGCGAACTTCTTTCTCGAGAGGGAGCACCTGACGCAAATGAAGCTGCACAAGTTGATGTACTACGCGCATGGCTGGCATTTGGGATTCAGGGAGAAGCCCCTGCTGGATGAGACGCTTGAGGCTTGGCACTTCGGCCCGGTCGCCCGGTCTATCTTCTGGGAGTTCCGGAGTTTCGGTGCTTCCCCGATCAACCGACTGGCACGGGAATTCGATCCGATCGAGGAGTCGCCGGTCCGCATCCCAAGGGTTGATCCAGAGGACCGCTTCGTGCAGGATCTTCTGGCGCGCACCTGGAAAGTATATAGCCGTTTCACGGCTGGGCAGTTGTCTAGGCTGACGCATTTGCCAGGCTCGCCGTGGACCGACACAAGGAACGACAACCCCGGCGTGAAGTACGCAGGAATTCCCAACGCGTTGCTCCGCTCGCACTTCAGGGACCGGGTTAGCCGGAACGGGAAGGACGGATGAACTTGCAAGCGTGACCGCACCGCCGGTCGTTGTACAGCGGTACCTGTTCCACGGAACCTGACCGTCATCCGGGTGCGGCCGGATCTGCGGCATCTCCACGAAGGTGCAGGATTCGGCGCCTTGGCCCCGGAGGCCCCGAAACGCCGCTGCCGGCTAGAACTGCCTCGTGCGAGAAGTCTCCACGATTGCTGCCATCGCTCGACCGCACGGATCATGGCTGCGCCGAGGGCCGGGGGCATTGGCAAGCCATCATCGCCGGGGTCTGCGGGCTACAATGGCCGCAATGAAGATCCTGTTGCTCCTGCTCACGGTTTCCCTGCTGATGGCGGAGGACTGGCCGCAGTGGCGAGGCAAGGACAGGCTGGGCGTCTGGACCGAGACCGGCATCCTGGAACGCTTCCCGGAGGGTGGTCTGGAACGGTCCTGGTCCATGCCGATCGCCAACGGCTACGCGGGACCGGCCGTTGCGGACGGCAGGGTCTTCGTGACCGACTATCGGTCGACTTCCGGCCGCAAGGGGATCGAGCGTGCGCTCTGCCTGCGCGAGGATTCCGGCGAACTCCTGTGGACGACGGAGTGGTCGGTCGACTATGCGGGCCTGGAGTACAATCTGGGCCCCCGCGCCACCCCGACGGTCGACGGCGGTCGCGTCTATGTGCTGGGGGCGATGGGAGATCTGTTCTGCCTGCGGGTGGAGGACGGCAGCGAGGTCTGGCACAGGAACTACTCCACCGACTACGCTGCCGAACTGCCCACGTGGGGCTTCGTGGGAGCGCCACTCGTGGACGGCCCGCGCCTGATCGCTCTCGTGGGCGGTGAACCCGACGCCAAGGTGGTCGCTCTCGACAAGCTGACCGGCGAGGAACTCTGGCGGGCGATCGAGTCCACGTCCGAGCCGGGTTACGACCCGCCTGTCGTCATTGACGCGGGCGGAGTCCGACAACTCATCATCTGGCATCCGTCGGCCGTCACCTCACTTGATCCGGCAACCGGGGAGGTCTATTGGGAACAGCCGTTCCGGATTCAGGCGGGCCTTACGGTGGCAACGCCGGTGCTGAGCCGGCACGGCCTGCTCGTGTCCTCGTTCTACAACGGGTCGCGCATGTACCGGCTGCTGCCGGACGGCCCCTCGGCGGAGCTTCTCTGGAAGGGAAACAGCGACAGCGAGATCGATACGGACGGGCTCCACTCGCTTGTCACCACGCCGGTCGTGGATGGCGACTACATCTACGGGATCGGCAGTTACGGGCATCTGCGCTGCCTGGATGCCCGGACCGGCAAGCGTGTCTGGGAGACCCTTGATCTCACCACGGAGAACGCCCGGTGGGCGTCCGGCCAGATTGTGCGGCACGAGGATCGCTATTTCATCAACAACGATCGCGGTGAACTGATCATGGCGCGATTCACTCCCCGGGGCTACCAGGAACTGGATCGCGTCACGCTGATGCATCCTACCAATCCGGTGCGACGTCGACGGGAACTCGGGGCGGTGCAGTGGACGCACCCGGCGTATGCCAACCGACACCTGATCATACGGAACGATGAGTCGATCGAGCGCTTCTCGCTGGAGCGCTGAGTTGTCGCTTCCGGCCAGACCGACCGGCAGCAACGGTCGCTAGTCGACGATCTCCACTCCGGCACCAACGGCTCGCAGTTTCTCGGCCAGCCGCTCGTAGCCGCGCTGCAGGTGATAGATCCGGTGGATGACGGTTCGTCCCTCGGCGACCAGCCCGGCCAGTACCAGGCAGGCGCTCGCGCGCAGGTCCGAGGCCATTACGTCCGTACCCGAGAGCTTGCTCCTGCCGCTCACCACCGCCCGATTGCCGTTGATCTCGATCCTTGCTCCCATCCGCTGGAGTTCGAGTGCGTGCATGAACCGGTTCTCGAATACCGTCTCATGGACTGTCGACTCCCCTTCGGATTGCGTCATCAGGGCCATGAACTGCGCCTGCATGTCGGTGGGAAAGCCCGGATGTTCGCGCGTCGTCACGTCGACGGCGACCAGCGGCCCGCCGTTCCGCACGCTGATCGTCCTCTCGCCCGCCGATGTGCTGATCTCGCACCCCGCTTCACGCATCTTGGCAATGACCGGCTGCAGGTGCTCCGGGTTCGTGTTGTCAAGGATCAACTCGCCCCCTGCCAGAGCCGCCGCGACAAGGTAGGTGCCGGTCTCGATCCGATCCGGGATGATCTCATGGTCCGCGCCGGTCAGCTCCGGGACTCCCGTCACCCGGATGGTCGACGTCCCGGCGCCCTCGATCCGGGCGCCCATCTTTCCCAGCAGGTCGGCGAGGTCCACGACTTCGGGTTCGCGGGCGGCGTTCTCCAGCACGCTCTCGCCCTTGGCGAGAACCGCCGCCATGAGGAGATCCTCCGTGCCGGTCACGGTCGGTCGATGGAATCGGATGCGGGCGCCCACAAGGCCCCCCCGCGGAGCCGCGGTCTCGATGTAGCCACTCTCCTGCCGGACAGTGGCGCCGAGCGACTTGAGGCCGGTGAGGTGCATGTCGATGGGCCGGGCACCGATGGCGCAGCCACCGGGCAGGGACACGCGTGCGCGGCCGCACCGCGCAGCCAGCGGACCCAGCACAAGGCTCGATGCCCGCATGGTCTTGACGAGTTCGTACGGGGCGGTCGGATCGAGGCGCTCGCCCGCCGTGACCGAAGTCGCATCGGAATCTCGGGAGACCTGTGCGCCGATGTTCTGGATGAGCCGGATCATGGTCCGGATGTCCACCACGTCGGGAAGGCCCCGGAGCCGCACCGTCCCGGCGGTCAGGAGGCTCGCGGCGATTGCCGGGAGCGCAGCGTTCTTGGCGCCGCTGATCGCGATCCGCCCGGAGAGTGGTCGGCCGCCGTCGACCTGCAGCTTCTTCATTGCGATTCTGGGCGCGCGCCGGTATGGCGCAAGTCCCATTATGATCGAAGCCCCGATGATCTGCGCGCCTTACCGTGACGTGGCTGCGGAGATGTTTCCGTAACCGCCCCGGAGTCGCATTCGTCATCTCAAGCAAGCCTGTCGCTGTCCGATTCGGGCGATCCCTTTCACAGGGACCTGTTCGCACATGAATACCCGCAACCTCACGATCACCCTGCTGCTCTCGGCAATGATGCTGGTGGCGGAGTCCAATTGGCCGCAATGGCGTGGACCCTTGTTCAACGGCAGCAATCCCGAGGCTGCTGAACTGGCGGCGGAATGGACGACCGAGAAAAATGTTGTCTGGAAAGCCGAACTGCCGAGCTGGAGTGCGGCGACTCCGGCGGTCTGGGGTGGCACCGTGTTCGTCACGTCGGCGCAGCAGGGCTTCGACTCCCCGGGAGGCTACGCCGCTCGCAGAGGGCGAGGACGGGGGCCCGGACGTGGCGGCTTGCGGCCGGGACGCGGTCCGGACCGATCCGCCGACGGTCCACCGCGACGGGACGCCCGCGACCAGATTTTCCTCGTTGCGATCAGCAGAAAGGACGGTTCGGTGCTTTGGCAGAGTGCGGTCGGCAGGGGCAACCGAATCTACCGCAAGCAGAATCTGGCTTCCCCGTCTCCGATCACGGATGGCAGGCATGTCTGGATCCTGACCGGTGCGGGTGATCTGGCCTGCTTCGATTTCGCGGGCAACCGGGTCTGGTCGCGCAACATCCAGAACGACTACGGCCGGTTCGGCCTCAATCATGGCTATGCTTCGACCCCGCGCCTGCACGCCGGGCGCCTCTACCTGCAGGTACTGCACGGCATGAAGACGGACGATCCGTCGTACGTCTTCGCTGTCGACCCGCGGTCGGGCAAGACGCTGTGGAAGGTGGACCGGCCCACTGACGCCACCAACGAATCGCCGGACGACTATTCCACTCCGCTCGTGATGAAGATCGACGGCCAGGAGCAGCTCGTGGTGTCTGGCGGTGACTACGTGACGGGCCACGACCTCGACTCCGGCAAGGAAATCTGGCGGATGGGAGGCTTCAATCCGGGACACGAGCGCTTCTACCGGACCATCGCGTCGTCGATCCACATCGGGGACATCATCTACACATCCAGCACGCGTGGGAACCCCTTCATCGCGTTCAAGGGTGGTGGAGAAGGGTGGATTACCGACACGGCCAAGCTCTGGGAGAACACGTTGGGATCGGATGTACCAACTCCGACCACGGATGGACGGAGGGTGTTCGTGACCAACGATCGCGGCATCCTGAACGTGCTGGACGCCCAGACCGGCGAGCTACTGGCCGAACGCATTCGGCTGGAAGCCGGCACGTATTCGTCCTCGCCCCTGCTGGCGGATGGCAAGCTCTACGCCACGAACGAGGAAGGCACCACGACGGTTGTCGATGTCGAGGACGGGTACAGGATTCTCGCGACGAACCGTCTTGACAGTCACACGCTGGCCAGTCCGATCGCCGTCGACGGGCAGATTTTCATCCGCACCGCGAGTCACTTGTATTGCATCGCCCCGGAATAGGGAGGCTCTATGGCCGAATCTCACCGGCTCGGAGACATCATCGACGACTACTGTTCCCGCTGCAAGGCGGTGCTGAACCACTCGATCGTGTCTCTTCTTGAGGGCAGGCCCGCTCGGACCGAGTGCAGGACCTGCTATTCATCGCACAAATATCGCAATGCCAGGGGCGGCAAGAAGGAGCCGACCAGCAAGGAGGATCTCTTCAACGCCATCCTCGGCGACATCGGGCCCGTCGGTCCCCGCTGAGAGCGCCGGCAGGACCTGCGTAGTCTCGATGTCGCTGACGAACCGTTCCGGACGCATGTGGGGTCGCCCCCGCCGTGGGCGTGGCGAATCGGGAGCCGAGCGACTGCAGCGGATCTGGGACGTGGTGGCCAGCATTCCCCGCGGTCGAGTATCGACCTACGGCGAGGTCGCTGATGCTGCCGGGCTGGTGCGGGGAGCTCGGCAAGTGGGCAGAGCCCTCCGCCTGTGCCCGCCCCAGGTGGGTCTTCCGTGGCACCGCGTGCTGGCTGCCGGCGGGCGAATTGCCCTGGATGGGCCGTCCGGTCTTGAGCAGCGCCTTCGGCTTCGGCACGAGGGAGTCGCATTCAACGGCGGGCGTGTCCGTCTGGACCTGTACAGGTGGGACTTTCGCGGGCCATAGGCGGAACGCTGTCATGCCACTCGGTGGCTCTCTCGTAGGCGTGGCCGACCTCCAGGATCCGCTTTTCGCCGAATGCCGGTCCGACGATCTGCAGCCCGATCGGCAGGCCGTCTCGATGGAATCCGCAGGGGACCGAGAGCACCGGCAGCCCGGTCAGGTTGAGGGCCCTGATGTTGCGGGTCGTCGCGAGCCGAACGTTCTCTCTCCGCCCCGCCACATCGATCTCGGACGCCCCGATACGGGCGGTCGGAACCGGTACGGCCGGCAGGACCAGGACATCGGCATGCTGGAACGCGTTGTTGAACCTCTCGCAGAACAGGCGTCGGGCGCGCTGGGCCTCGATGTAGTCCGTGGCGAGGACGAAGCATCCTTGGTCGAGCAGGGAGCGGACGTCGTCCCCGAAATCCTCCCTGCGCTCCTGCAGACGGATGCGGTGGACGGAACTGGCCTCCGCCAGCAGGATCAGGCGGTGCAGGGAATTGGCCGTTTCGATGTCCGGGACATCGACTTCGCGAAGTTCCGCCCCAAGATCGCGGAAGGCCCCGAGAGCGGCTCTTGCGGCTGCTTCGACGTCCGGGGCCAGGTTCTCTAAATAGAATCGGGACGGCACTCCGATGACGGTGCGGTCGAGTCGCAACTCCTCCGTCAGGGAAGGGATGGTCACGGCCCGGCCTGTGGATGCCGCGTCTTGAGGATCCTGTCCTGCGATGGCTCCGTAGACGAGTGCGGTGTCCTCCACGCAGGCTCCGAAGCACCCCAGGGTGTCGAGAGTGTGGCCCAGCGGAAACGAACCCCGACGGCTGACCCGACCGAAGGTGGGCTTGAGTCCCGCGATTCCGCACAGCGCTGCGGGGATCCGGATCGAACCTCCCGTGTCCGAGCCGAGCGAGAACGCGCACAGTCCGGCGGCCTGGGCGGCAGCCGACCCGCCGCTTGATCCGCCAGGTATCCGATTCGGATTCCATGGATTGCGGACCGGACCGAAATGGGGATTGGTGCTCGTGATGCCGTACGCCCACTCGTGCATCCCTGTCTTGCCGATCAGAATCGCTCCGGCTGCTTCCAGCCTTTCCACGATCACCGCATTGCGATCCGGGATGTTGTCGGCCATGATCCGCGAACCGATGGTCGTGCGAATCCCATGCGTGTCGAGCAGATCCTTGGCGGCGTACGGTATGCCGTGCAGGGGCCCGCGTCGGTCCCCGCCCCGAATCTCCGTCTCTGCCAGGGCCGCCCGCCGCAGGGCCGCATCGCCCGCGACGGCCAGATAGGAATTGAGGCACGGGTCCAGCCGCTCGATGCGCCGGAGAAGACCGCGAACGACTTCGACCGGCGAAAGCTCTCCGGAATGGTAGAGTTTGCCCAGCTGGGATATGACTGATCCGGTCGGAAGCAGCAGTTCGTCCATACCTTGACAGGGTAAGCGCCCCGGATGTTCCGGGCTGCTCGTCCGGTGGCAGTGGAATGCGGGCTTGTGTGCGGGCAGACGTCGAGATGGCAAATGTGTGTCAAAGGGCCAACAGCCGATGTCCGGGCCAGTTCGGACTTCGTGATGTTGCCGCTAATGAGGAATTTGCGAGTAATTTACGCTGTTTCGGTCTGGACAGCGAGGAATGCAGGTATACTCTTGTAGCGAGCGGCTGGTGGGTCTGGCCGCGCAGGAATTGAGGAACTGTTGGCTGCATTGCAGAGAGGGAGGACGATCAGGGTGACAGGACGAGAACAGATTTCGATAGCGGTATTGGCAATTGCGTTGTTGCTGGTGCCGCTCGGTTTCGGACAGGCCAATCTGGCGACGCTGACCGGTATTGTGAGCGATACCGGTGGCGGTGTGATCCCGGGCGCCGAGGTCATCGTGATGAACTCGGGAACCGGGATCTCGAGAGAACAGACCACGGGTGAGGTGGGTTCGTACACGTTCCCGGCGCTGATTCCGGGCGAGTACGAGTTGATCGTCACCTCCGAGGGATTCCAGCAGCATGTCGAGCAGGGCATCGTCCTGCGGACGGGCGATAACCGGCGCGTGGATGTGGAGCTGCAGGTCGGCCAGGTCACCGAATCCGTGACCGTCGATGCCCAGTTGGTCACGCTCAACACCGAGAACGGCACGATCAAGGGTGACGTGATCGTCATGGAGGAGATCCAGGAACTGCCCCTCAATGGGCGCGACTTCACGGATCTGGCGTTTTTCGTCGCCGGAGTGCTCCCGTCAGCCAGTGCACAGGGGTCCTTCGCATCGGTCAACGGTGCCCGGCCGACGAACACGAATTTCTATGTCGACGGGTTCGACAACCGCAATGTGCAGGGCGGTGCCGCGCAGGTACGCCCGAACATCGATGCGCTGCAGGAATTCAAGATGGAGGTTTCCGGCTACTCGGCCGAGTACGGACGGATGGCCGGCGGGATCCTGAACATGTCCCTGCGCTCGGGTACGAACGCTCCGCATGGCAACGTGAGCTACTTCCTGCGCAACGACGTGCTGGACGCCCGCGGCTTCTTCGAGGCCGACAAGACCCGGCTGAACCAGAACCAGTTCTCGGTCACGTTCGCCGGGCCGATCGTGAAGAACAAGACCTTCTTCATGGTCAGCTACGAGTTGCAGAAGCGCGATCAGGAGCAGACTCGTCTTTCGCGGGTGCCGACCCCGATGGAGATCGGTGGTGACTTCAGCCAGACGATCGGCCTTTCGCATCTCGACAACCAGTTGGACGTGACCGACGACGCCGTGCTCGACCAGCTTCGGCATAACTTCGTCATTCGCGACCGGACGGCGCCAGGCGGGTGCAGCATCAATCGGGTAACGCGCGGCCAGAACAACTCCTGCTTCCCGAACGACATCATCCCCGCGTCCCGGGCCGACCCGGTCGCCCTGCGGCTGTTTCAGGAATACCCGGAACCGAACCTCGGCAAGCGGCGGGACCTGCTGAACTACCGGGTCGTGGACAACGACAATGACAATTTCGACAGCATCATCACCAAGATCGACCACAAGATCGGTGAGAACAACCTGGCGGCCCGCGTGCAATACCGGGCCAACAACACCGAGAACCCGTTCGGAGGCAGCGTCCTGCCCCAGTTCGGCAACACCATCGATGACAACCGGTACCTGCTGGGTGCGGACTACACCCACATGTTCTCGCCCACGTTCCTGATGGAGGTGCGGGGCGGATTCAGCGGGAACGATGTCTTCCAGCGCGGAGCCTTCTCCGACCAGAACATCATCGAGGAGCTCGGGATGACGAACTTCATTTCCCAGAGCGACCGTGAGAAGTATCGGGGCATCGATGACTTCCCGCGCGTGCGGGTCGACAACCACGCGACACTGGGCTCGGCCACCAATCTGCCGGTCCTCACAAAGGTCATTGATACGCAATGGGGCGTGAAGCTGACCAACATCAAGGGCAATCACACCCTGAAGTACGGATACAATTACAATCACGTGATCTATGAGCGTCCCGGCGTGAACAATGCCCGGGGAGACTACCGCTTCCGCGGGTTCCGCACTGGCGGTTGCAATTCCCTGACCTGCAAGGACTATGGCAGTCCGGTTGCGGACATGTATCTGGGTTGGCTCCACAACGTCAACGTGCGGGAGGGGATCAACGCACCCGACTGGCGGCAGATCGCGATGGGCGCTTTCTTCAATGATGACTGGAAGGTGACGCCCAGGCTGACCATGAATCTCGGAGTGCGCTGGGAAGTCAACCGGATGCCTTGGGACGTGAACGACAGGATGGGCAGCTACGTGCCGGAGTTCGACAAGGTCGTCCTCTCGAGCGACCGCAACCTGCCGGAGAATTTCGACACACTGCTGGGCGACTTCAACCTCGAGGACCGGTTCCTGACGGCTGACGAGGTCGGTTTTCCGCGTTCGGTCATCGAGACGGACTGGAACAACATCACGCCTCGTGTGGGGATCGCCTACCGCGTCACGGACACGATGGTGGTCCGCACGGGGTATGGGCTGTTCGTGGCGGGCACGATCCTGAACCCGTTCCGCAACAATCTCGGCAACGTCTTCCCCTTCACCATTCAGACCAACTATCAGGCGAGGAACGCGAATCCGAACAGGCCGCCGGAGATTCTCCTCCATGACCCGCTGGGCACACAGGGGCGCGATGTCATCATTGGTGGAGGCTGGCTGACGGACCGCCCAGCGGCAAGTGGCATTACCCAGCGTCCGACACAGGCATACCTGCAGTCCTGGAACTTCACGATCGAGCGACAGTTGCCGGGCGGAACGAGCATCGAGATGGACTACCGGGGATCGAAGGGCAGTCACCTTATCCGGCGGTACGACCACAACCAGGCGATCCGAACACCGGAGTGGTTCTTGGCGAATCGGACTGCGACCCAAGGTTTCACTGAAAATGCCAATTCCTTGCGTCCGAACCCGGACTGGAATGCCATCAACTTCTACAACACTGGGTCCAACTCCAACTACCATGCGGCCAATGTCTCGTGGCGGAAACGCAGTCGGGGAGGGCTGTTCTGGCGGGTCAACTATTCGTTCTCGAAATCGATCGACGACGCGTCGCGGACCAATGGCTCCGGTGCGACGGACTTCGCCAACGCCCTGGACCGGCGGAATCTTGCGCTCGAGCGAGGGCGCTCAACCTGGGACCGTCGGCACGTGTTCACGCTCGTGGCGAACTACAATCTTCCCTTCGGACGAGGGCGTCGCTGGGGTCGGCAGTGGGGAACCGCGGCGCAGGCCGTCCTGGGTGGCTGGCAGCTATCCGGGACACAGACCTCGTACTCGGGCTCGCCCTTCACGGTGACGGTCGCCAATGCCGACCTGAATCTGGGTGAATCGCAGCGCCCGCACCGGATCGCACACGGTGCGCAGAAAGAAGACCTGTCCCTTGGAGCGGTTCGGGGCGTTGACTACCCGTTCTTCGACACCAGCGCTTTCGTCAGTGTTCCCAGTTGCGTGGATGCGGATGCCGAAGCCGGGACGGAAGTGTACTGCCCCGATGGGGCTTTCGGGCTGGGCACGGCCGGCCGCAACATCCTGGATGGTCCTGGACTGTTCAGCGCAAACGTTGCACTTTCGAAGAACTTCCAGGTTCGTGAGGGCATGCGTCTGCAGCTGCGCCTGGAGTCATTCAACTTTCTGAACCGGACCAACTTCATCATGATCAACACCTTCCGACAGTTCAACGGTGTGGGAGGTGGGTTCTTCACACGGACCGGCAACATCGGCCGCGGCGGCGGCCCGAGGATCTTCCAGTACGCGCTGAAGTTCATCTTCTAGGGCCTGCAAGAGAGGTCTAGTGGACGCTCCGGGGGTTGCCCCGGAGCGTCTTCTGTTGAGTAGCGGGCCCTCGCCAAGCGCTGGTTCCCGCTTTTCGCAATCGGCTCGACGCAGTTCAGAAGCGGGCCTCATGGCGGGATCCGGATTGGCGATCACCCGGTCAGGTTGGGATCGGCACGAACATGGTGCGTCACTGCTTGAATTGCTTGGCGGGTGGAAGATGCGTCCGGCCCTCGACTGCTTCCCCTCGGGAGTTTCTGTGAGGGTTGCAGGCTGGCAGTCTCAGTTCGTGCGCCTTCCGACCCAGCCGGCGACAGTACCCGAGGCCAGTGTCACGGCAGTGCCGATGGGGACATACCACAGCCAGGCAACCTCGTCGCGAACCGCCACGACCGTCGCGACGCCAAGCGCGATTCCCAGGATCGCGGGAAACTGTCCCGCCGTTCGTGTCAGTACACCTAGGGCGAAGGCCCCGAGCAGGCCTCCGTAGACGACCGCGGCGACGCCCAGGGCCGTCTCGACCGCGGAGGTCTCCCGCGACAGCGGAATGAACGCGATGGCTCCGGCCACCAGCAGGCCTGCCCAGACCAGGGTGAAGATCTTCCCTGCCCGCAGTATGCTGCGCTCATCGCCCGTGGACCCCGACACGGGGGCCCAGTAGTCGAATGCCGTCGCGGACGCCAGGGAGTTGATCGAGGACGACAGCGAGGACATGGCAGCGGCAAGGACGCATGCGATCAGAAGACCCGAGAGGCCCACCGGCAATTCATCCACGATAAAGCGGGCGAAGATCTCGTCCCCGCTGGCGAAGGCCCGGCCTTCGTAGAACCCCCACAGGCCGATGCCGACCAGCAGAAACAGCAGGAACTGTGCGATCACGACCACACCGCTGGCAACGAGGGCCTTCTGGGATTCCTTGACACCGCGGCAGGCCAGCAGCCGCTGAACGATCAACTGATCGGTGCCGTGCGAAGCCATCGTGAAGACTGCACCTCCCACCAGGCCCGCCAGGAGCGTATACGGCTGGTTGAGACCCCACGAGAGGTCGATCACCTGCAGCTTGCCTGCTTCGCTGGCCAAGGCGAGAATCTCACTCCACCCACCCGGCACAGTCGTCTGGATGACGAGCGCCGTCAGTGCCGCTCCGAGCAGGTACAGTCCCATCTGGACGGAGTCTACCCACACCACAGCCCGGATTCCGCCCCAGTACGTGTAGACCAGCGTAAGGGCTCCGATGACTGCGATCGAGACGGGGTAGGGCCATCCCGTGATCAGTGCGAGTGGTATTGCTGTTGCGAAGAGTCGGACGGAATCGGCCAGCAGCCGGGTTCCCATGAAAACTGCCGAGGCAAGGCGCCGGACATCGGGGCCGAAGCGAGTCTCGAGCAATGCGTAGGCTGTCGACAGGTTGCCCCGGTAATAGGCAGGGAGCAGGACCATGGCGACCACGATGCGGCCGGCCAGGTATCCCAGCGTTAACTGGAGGAAGACGAGGCTTCCGAGATAGGCGACGCCAGGGATGCTGAGAAAGGTCAGGGTGCTTGTCTCGGTGGCAACAACCGAGAGCGTGACCGCGCCCCATGGCAAGGATCGTCCTCCAAGAAAATAGTCCGTTCCACCGGATTGCCCGCGTCCCAGCCAGGCCCCCCATGCGGTGATCCCCGCCAGGTACCCGACAATGACGACGATGTCCGCGCTGTGCATGGTGGCAGGGCGACCGGGTTGCGGTTGTTCTCCGTCAGCCGGTGACCGGTGGCGACAGGCCGGCCCGAAGCGAGTTTCGAGTCTAGCACCGGGGCACCGGAACAGATCTGGCGCGCTGCGTTCGCGTATGGAAGACGGCGTGGCGGGAGTGTCTCGGTCTCCGCTACTTTATCCTGTTGACTTGGGGAAGGCGGGATCGGGCGGCTTCTCAGGATCGCCGTTCTGCCCCCTGCCAATCGTCGCTGCATGGCGATCCGAGCCAGTTCCATTCGAGTCCTGTTGCTGGGCGTCCTGGCCGGGCCGGTGGCTGCGGCCGCTCCACCCAACTTCCTGCTCATCGTGGCGGATGACATGGGCTACTCCGATGCCGGATCGTATGGTGGCGAGATCGCGACTCCGAATCTGGACGCGCTGGCGGCCGGAGGACTGCGCTTCACGCAGTTCTACAACACATCGAGATGCTGGCCGACACGTGCTTCCCTGCTGACCGGCTACTACGCGCAGCAGGTCCGGCGTGACGGGATGCCGGGCGTTGACCGTAGGAAATTCGGCGGAAGGGGAGTGCGGCCATCTTGGGCAAGACTGGTGTCCGACCGGCTCCGCGAGCGCGGATACCGCTCGTATCATTCCGGAAAATGGCATGTTGACGGGGAGCCGCTCGAGAACGGCTTCGTCCACTCGTACCGGGCCGGCAATCCGTCCGGCTTCTTCCACATCAAGGGCCACGACCGGGACGGTGTCCGCATGCCGGAGATTCTGCCCGAGTCTGGTCGGTACCAGACCACGATGACGGCGGATCACGCCATCGAGAACCTGAGAGAGCATGCATCCGGACACGCCGACAGACCGTTCTTCCAGTACCTTGCTTTCCATGCCCCGCACTTTCCTCTGCACGCCCGCTCCGAGGACATCGAGCTGTATCGGGACAGGTACCACGGAGGATGGGATCGTCTGCGGCAGGAGCGTCACGCCCGCCAGCGCGAACTCGGGGTCGGAGGTGGAGACCTGTCGAGGTTGGACGAGGACATCGGGCCGCCATACGCGTTCCCCGAGTCGATCCTCCAGCTCGGTGCCGGTGAGGTCAATCGTCCTGTTTCCTGGAGCAGCCTGACAGTCGAGCAGCGTAACTTCCAGGCAGCCAAGATGGCCATTCACGCCGCCATGGTTCACCGCATGGACCTGGAGATTGGACGGGTGCTCGACCAGATCCGTGAAATGGGCGCCTTCGACGACACGGTCGTCTTCTTCCTCTCGGACAACGGTGCGAGTGCCGAGATCATGGTGCGGGGAGACGGGCACGACCCGGATGCTCCGCTCGGATCTGCCGGCACGTACCTGTGCCTGGGGCCCGGCTTTTCGAGTGCCGCCAATACCCCGTTCCGACTGCACAAGAGCTGGGTCCACGAGGGCGGAATCGCCACGCCGCTGATCGTTCACTGGCCGAACGGCATCAAGGCCCGGAACGGGTTGCGTTCCACGGTAGGGCATGTGGTCGACATTGCGCCCACGCTTCTGGACCTTGCGGGGATCGATCTGACTCCTGACGAGGGCGGTCCTCCGTTCGCAGGTCGCAGCCTGGGCCCCTCTCTCGACAGGGACGGCGTCGAACTGCACGATGCCGTCTGGTTCTATCACCAGGGCAACCGGGCCCTGCGGAAGGGGAAGTGGAAGATCCTGCACACCGTCCAGACGCGCGATGACGGTTGGGAGACGGTGGCCGACGAGGAAAGCGAACGGCGTGGCGCCTGGGCGCTGTATGACCTTGCGAACGATCGGGCCGAGCAGCACGATCTGGCCGATCAACGGCCCGAGGTTGTACGGGAACTGGCGGGTCTCTGGGAGAGTTGGAAACGTCGTTTCATGCGGGAAGCTGGAGGATCCGGCCCAGTCCAGTAGTGTGCTCCCTGACCGCGCCGGATCGCCGTTACCGCTGGACGAGGGCCTGAAACGAGCGAATCGTCATGGCGGCCGCGGCTCTTGAATCCGGATGCGGGAAGACCTCGGCGGACAGGAACCCGGCGTAGCCACTCTCCTTGAGCGCCAGCATGACCGGCTCCATCGGCGTGTGCCCGTAGCCCACGGCGCGCCGGTTCGAATCCGCAAAGTGCACGTGGCCAATCCGTCCGCACGAATTCCGGATGCTCGAATCGATGCGCGGCTCTTCGATGTTCATATGAAAGAGGTCAGCCAGCAGCTTGAGGTTGTCGGCCTCGACCAGTCCGCAGAGACGGGCCCCGTCCTCAATCGAGTTCACCAGGTCGGTTTCGTAGCGGTTGATCGGCTCGAACAGAAGGTTCTGGCCCCGCTCCGCCGCATGTCCCGCCAGGGAGCGAAGCGAGTCCGCAAGGCGGCCCAGGGCCATGTCCCTTGCCTGGTCGACGCCGGCTCGTCCCTGCATCGAGCCAATGATCGCCGGTGCTCCGAACGGAGTCCCGAAGTCGATCATCCTCTTCACGTAATCGCGCGCCTGTTCCCTGGCCGATTCGTTCGGGTCGCAGAGGCTGAGGCCATGCAGGATCATGCCGGCCCCGGTGCCGACCGCAGCGAGACGCAACCGGTTTCCATCCAGCAGATCCCGCAGCGACTCGGTTGGCAGATGGTCACCTGACGGGGCGAAGATCTCGACGGCGTCGAAGCCCAGTTCCGCCGCGGTGCTGCAGGCTGCCACGATGTCGTCGTGGAAGACGAACGGTCCACGCCGGGCTTCCGGGACCAGATTCACCGTGACGGAGGATCGCAGCATGACGCTCACGTCACCTCGATCATGGCCTTGATCACTCCGGACTCGGGCCGTGTGTACCCTTCGAAGTTCGCGACGACTTCCTCGAACGGTGTGCGGTGCGTGATCCATGGGCGCGTATCAATCGTTCCATCCTCGATGAGGCCGATGATCCGTCGGAAATCCTTCGGCAGCGCGTTACGCGATCCCTTGATGGTCATTTCCGGCCGGTGCAGGGCCGGGTGAGGGAACCGGATCGTGTCTGTCGTGATGCCGACGTATACGAGCGTTCCCGTATGGGCCACGTAGCGCAATGCCGAACTCATGGAAGCCGGACTGCCCGTGGCGTCGGTCACCAGCGAGTACATGTCTCCGCCCGTGATGGCCCGCATCTGCTCCACTGCGCTCTCTGGATCCTTGAAGGCGACCGTGTTCTCGATGCCATATTGCTGACGGCAGAAATCGAGGCGGGATCGTACGCGGTCCATCACCGTGATCCGGGCCCCCGTCAACCGCGTGAACTCCAGCGTTGCAAGGCCGATCGGTCCGGCTCCGATGATGAGCACGTCGCTGCCTTCGGACGGTTCGCCCCGGTCGGTGGCATGGCATCCGATGCCCAGCGTCTCGACGAGCGCAAGTTGCTCGAACGACAGTTCGCGCGATACATGGAGCTTGTCGGCGCGGACCAGAAACCGCTCGCACAGTCCCCCGTCCACCATCACCCCGATGACGTTGAGTGTCTCGCAGCAGTTCGGGCTGCCGTTCCGGCAGGCGAAGCAATTCCTGCAGTTCATGTACGGCTCGACGCTGCAGCGATCGCCGTGCGCCACGTTGGATACGTCGGGTCCTGTCTCCAGTACGGTCACGCCGAGTTCGTGACCGGGTACTCGCGGATAGCGGAAAAAGGGCATCTTGCCCAGGTAGCCGCTGTAGTCGGTCCCGCAGATGCCCATCCGGTGCGTCTGGACGAGCGCCTGCCCGGGGCCTGGGGACTCCGGGGCGGCAATCTCGATGTACTCGAAGTGGCGCGGCTTCTCGAGGCGGATGGCTCTCATGACTGGGGAGACGGCGGCCAAGTCGGCCGATTGCCCAGACTACCACCGGCACTCGGAGTCGTGCAATCCGGCATTGATCCGCATCTGAATGCCAGGTCGCCGGGTTCGTCTGTCCCGCCGCCCGCGGCTTGACGGTTCATTGCGCCCTTGTCCGGATGGATCCGGGGTGCGGTCACACCTCCCGCTCCCGTTGACGGATGAGAGATGCCGATGAGCCGGCGATCAGCAGGTTCCCCTGGCAAGACGGCCTGCTTGGAGCGTGGGCGACATGCGGGCCCTGATGGTTCCGGTTCAGAACGCGTTGAGAACCAGACCCTGGATGACAAGCACGCCCAGCCAATGGACGGAGTCGATGAAGGTCAGTTTCGGCTTGGCCTGCTGGTAGGCATGGTTGGTCGCGATCGTCGTTGCAACGAAGCCGACCCACAGCATGACAGCGGACTCCACTGCATGCCCCGCCGCCATGGTTTCGGGCTCGTGCTGGGCAAAGTGCCCCGCCAGGACACTCCCCATCACCAGAAGTCCGGCAAAGGAGATGATGAACGGCACCGGTGACCTCTTCTCGACTTCGCTCGCGGTAATGCCAGCCGCATCCATCCACTGCTTCCCGAGCGCTATGTAGTACACGGCCCCGAACATGAACGCTGCCACCGCTGCCGCTCCGACGGCGATCCAGTTCACCTGTGAGAAATCCATGATTGTCCTCCTGAACGACTTGATCCGGCCCCGGCGTGACCGCCGCTGCCTGCCATATCCTCGCACAGCAGCAGCCAGCATTGGCGAACTGGATCGTCCGGGCCGTGCTGGACGGACGCCGACTCGGTATCATGGGCGCTATGCCTGAACGCATTGCGCCGCTTACACGTCGCGACATGCTGCGAATAGGGGCCTCGGCGGCGCTACCGTGGGCCTGTTCCAGCAGCGACATGCACTCTTCGCAGCGGCCCAACATCATCGTCGCCATGGCCGACGACATGGGGTTCTCGGACATCGGCTGCTATGGAGGGGAGATCGACACCCCCGTGCTGGACGGACTGGCTGCGGAGGGGCTTCGGTTTCGGTCGTTCTACAACTATGCTCGCTGCTGCCCCACCCGCGCGTCGCTCTTGACCGGACTCTATCCGCATCAGGCCGGGGTGGGCCACATGATGTCGGAGTACCGCAAGGACGGGGAGCCGATCCCTGCCTATTCGGGTAGCCTCAACAACTCCTGTGTCACCCTTGCGGAGGTGCTGGGCCAAGCCGGGTACACCACGCTGATGAGCGGGAAATGGCATGTGACTCCGGCCGAGGGTTCGGGCGAAAAGGTCGACCCCTCGCACTGGCCGATGCAGCGCGGATTCGACAGGTTCTTCGGCACGATCCACGGAGCCGGTTCATTCTACGATCCGGCGTCGCTCACCCGGGGCAACGAGGCGGAGGATCCGGGATCCGATTTCTACTACACGACCGCGATCGGAGAGAACGCCTCGCGCTTCATCGAGCAAGCGCTCGACGAGAAGCCGGACGCTCCCTTCTTCCTGTACCTGCCGTTCACGTCACCGCACTGGCCCCTGCATGCCCCCGAGCGAGCGGTCGCGAAATACGAGGGTCGCTACGACTTGGGTTGGGACAGGCTCCGCGAAGAGCGTCTCCAGCGCATGCGCGAGATGGGTGTGCTGGACGAATCCGTGGGCTTGAGCGAGCGCGACGCGTCGCAGTTGCCGTGGGAGGATGCTCCGGACAAGACATGGCAGGCCCGCCGCATGGAAGTCTATGCGGCGCAGGTCGAACTCATGGACGAGGCGATCGGAACGGTGGTCGACACACTCAAGGAACGAGGGCAGTTCGACAACACCCTGATCCTGTTCCTGGCAGACAACGGCGGATGCGCCGAGGAGGCCAGGGACACATGGAAGGCGTTGCATATCCCCACGCATACCTACGCAGGCGAGCCCGTCGCCGTCGGCAACGATCCCACGATCATGCCGGGCCCGGAGGACAACTACCAGAGTTACGGCATCCCCTGGGCGAACGTCTCGAACACGCCGTTCCGATACTACAAGCACTGGGTCCACGAAGGTGGCATCTCTTCGCCGCTGATCGCACACTGGCCGCGCGGCATTGGCAGCAGGGGGCAATGGACCGACCATGTCGGTCACTTGATCGACATCATGGCCACGTGTGCGGACGTGGCGGGGGCACCGTACCCCGGGATCTTCGACGGACACGCGATCACGCCTCTGGAAGGGACGTCTCTGGCTCCGCTCTTTCGCGGGGAACCGGCGCAGGGCCATCCCGAGGGAATCTACTGGGAACACGAGGGCAACCGGGCCGCCCGGGTCGGTGACTGGAAGCTTGTCTCGAAGCGGTCCCGACCCGAGAACGGGCGTTGGGAACTGTACAACATCGCCGAGGACCGCAGCGAACTCAACGACCTTGCAGAGTCGATGCCGGAGAAGGTTGCCGAACTTGCCCGGATGTGGCAGATCTGGGCGGACCGTGTCGGCGTTGTCGATTGGCAGTCCTGGGACGGTTGAGGACACGGACCGTCCTCGCTGCGCTCCGTCTTGATCAATGATCCTGGTCGCTATCGCCGGACTGTCCGGTTCCGGCAAGACACTTGTTGCGAACCACATCGCCAGGCTGTCTCCCGGTACTGGCGTGTTGTGCACGGACTCCTACTATCGCGACCTCTCGGGTGTTCCGGCTTCCGAGCGTGACGTCGTCAATTTCGATGCTCCGTCGGCGCTCGATTGGGACCTGCTTCGCTCGCACTTGTGCCAACTGGCCACAGGGCAGGGCATTGCCGTGCCCCGGTACGACTTCGCGACGCACACACGGATGGCATCCCCGATCTGGATGGGACCGCGCCCGGTCGTGATCCTCGAAGGTCTGTTCGCTCTGGTCGATGCGCGAATCCGCACCATGGCGGATCTGAGTGTCTTCATGGAGACGCCGGAGGATGTCTGTCTTGCACGGCGGATTGCCCGAGACACCGCCGACCGTGGAAGAACGGAACTGACGGTTCGGCGTCAATGGCGTTGTGACGTGCTACCGATGTTCCGGCGGCACGTGCTGCCGGCACGGGAGAGCGCGGATCTCGTTGTCAACGGGGAAAGGCCGCCGGAGGCCTCCGCCAGGGCAATCCTCGTACGACTTCGGATGGCATGCAGTCTCAGTGTTCCGAAGACGGACTGATCCGGAGTGTCACGAGACCGAGCGAACTGCGATGTCTGGTCAGGTCCTCGCAAGAGGCGCAGCGCAATGTCCTGGATTCCGATGAACGGGTGCAGCAGGCGAGCCGACGGGCGGGTCCGGAAGGCCGGCCGATGCCGCCGCCGACAGGGCCTTGCCTGGGGCGCGAAAGGCGACGCAGCCCGCATCTCGGACCGTTGGATGTTCAGGTATACGGTTTCGAGAAGACTGCACAGGGCCTGTGGCCGCTTGTCCCGGAAGAGTTCCCAAGCACATGGTGGCCGAACGCCTTGTCGACGACTCGGCTCCGGGGTGGACTGCGGTTCCGGGCAGGCAGGGAGCACAACGGTCGGTCGGCAATCGGGCCTGCGGGCCGAAAGCGGTTGATCAGGCACACGTCAGCGTCTGGATACAGCAGCACCGGTACCCTTCAGGCAAGGGCCGGTTCGTGTCGGGTGCGGGGATGAACGGGAGGCAGATGTCGTCGAAGCTGCGGGATGCCGGGAGGATCAGGTGCGCAGTCAACCGGCCTGTGTGATGAAGGGCCGTGCTGTTCGATGTCCCGGCTGCCGGCGGGAACGGCGGACAGGACCTGGTGCCCCACCGTGCGCATGTGGACGCAACCCTGCGTGCTTGCTGGTCGTCACCGAGGGAGGTTGTCCGAGTGTCTCCGCCACTCGAGACCCGTCCGTGGTCCTCGGAATCGAGGGCCCTCCGGCGACTCTCTCGGTACACTCGTGGTAATGATCCGGCTGACGGGAGCCCGCATGCGCTTCGGCCCGCGGATACTGTTCGACAAGCTGGATTGGCTGGTCGGACCCAACGACAGGATCGGCGTGGTCGGCGGAAACGGCTCTGGCAAATCGACACTGCTGAAGATCCTGAACGGTTCGGAGAGTCTTGACAGGGGGGACATCGAGCGACAGAAGAACATCCGTGTCGGATACCTGCCGCAGGAGGGGCTGGCCTTCTCCGGCCGGACCGTCTTCGGTGAGTGTCTCAGCGTGTTTGACGAGGCCCTTGCGCTGGAGACCGAGCTTGACGAACTGACGCACCGCATGGCCGAGGTGGACCCGTCCACGCCGGAATTCCAGGCGGTCATGGACCGCTACGAGTGGTGCTCGAACCGCTTCCAGGCGCTCGACGGGTATACCAAGGAGGCTCAGGTCGGCACTGTCGTGGGAGGGCTGGCCTTTCCCCGGAAGGACTGGGATCGGCCCTGCGAGGAATTCTCCGGCGGATGGCAGATGAGGATCGCGCTGGCGAAACTGCTCCTGGCCAAGCCCAATCTTCTGCTCCTCGACGAACCCACCAACCACCTGGACCTTGAGGCGCGCAACTGGCTGGAAGACTACCTGCGCTGCTATCCATCCGCCTACATCGTCGTTTCCCATGACCGCTATTTTTTGGACACGACGGTTCGCAAGGTTGTTCATCTGTGGAACGCACGGGCGCATTTCTACACCGGCAACTACACGAAATTCGAGAAGCAGAGGGATGAGCGCGTCGCCCAGATCCGAGCGGCCTTCCGGAACCAGCAGGACCGCATTGAGCAGTTGGAGGCGTTCATCAAGCGCTTCCGCTACCAGGCGACGAAGGCGCGGCAGGTGCAGAGCCGCATCAAGGAACTCGAGAAGATGGATCGGATCGAAGTTCCCCCGGAAGAGAAGACGATCCGCTTCAGGTTTCCGCAACCCGCCCCGTCGGGCCGGGTTGTCTTGGAACTTGACAACGTCGCCAAGTCGTATGGCGACAACCGGGTGTTCGCGGGAATCTCGCTCCGTGTGGAGCGGGGCGACCGGATTGCCTTGGTCGGTACGAACGGAGCCGGGAAATCGACCCTGATCCGGATTCTCGCCGGCCACGAGCCGTTCTCGGTGGGCACCCGCCGGGAAGGCCATCGCGCCAGCATCGATCACTTCGCGCAGGACCAGTACCGCGAACTGGACCCGGAGCGGGTCATCATCGAGGATATGGTGGCCCATGCCCCGATGATGGGCGAGGCGGCCCTGCGGGGATTGCTGGGTTGCTTCCTGTTCAGCGGTGACGATGTCTTCAAGAGGATCGGTGTGCTTTCGGGCGGAGAGCGCAACCGGTACGCACTGGCAAGGATGCTGGTCCAGCCCAGCAATGTCCTGCTGCTCGACGAGCCGACGAATCATCTCGACCTGCGAGCCAAGGATGTCCTGCTGCAGGCGCTCCTGGAGTTCGATGGCACGCTCGTGTTCGTATCGCACGACCGGTATTTCATCGATCGGCTGTCGAACAAGGTCGTTTCGGTCGGCGGTGGCGATGTCGAGGTGTACCCGGGTGACTACGAGCAGTTTCTGTGGTCGCGTCAACGTCGCGATCAGGGGCCGGACACGGAAGCGGTGCCGACCGTCAGCAAGGAACTGAAGCAGGCACTGCGCACGGCCGCGCCCACGCGACAGCAACGGATGAATCCCATCAAGGCTGCCGACCTTCGGGACCGGGTCGGCGCGATCGAGCAGGAAATCGAGGAGCTCGAGGAGAGTAGCGGGGTCCTGCAGGCGGAACTGGCGACCAACGGAACGGATCATGATCGGCGCCGGACGATTCTCGATGATCTGGAAGCGAACCAGAGGCGCATCCACAGGTACGAGGAAGAGTGGGCGGAACTCTCGGAACTTCTGGCGGAGTAGAGGACCAGGTGGGGGTGCCTCTTGAAGGCCAGATCGACTGGGACTCTCCGGGAGCCGGATCGGCCCGGTTCCCGGTCTCGTCTCTCGTCGCTGCCCGCCCCTGGTGTGTGCGATCGCCGCTGTGCTCGTGGATGCCGGCCAGACGATGGGTTAGACTGAGCAGCGAACGGCCATGGTGCGAGTGATCTTCCTGTTCGGCACACTTCTGGCAGGGGCTCTTGCGGTGGCCAGCCAGCCGGATTGGTACTCGCGCGAACTCCCCGATGCGGAAATCCGCGCCCGCCTCGTCCGTGACACGACCGAGATCCGGAAGGTGACCGGGGCCAGCCTAGAAGGCGAGGTTGTTCTCGTTGAACTGCGGGTGCGCCCGCTGTACGGTTCCCAACTGGAGTTCCAGCGTGAGGAGTTCCTCTTGCGGGCCCGCAACAACAACGACACGTCGCCAGCGGTATCGCCAGGCCGGATCGCCGGCAGCGCCGTGCTTGATCTCACGGCCAAGCGCACATCATCATCGGGCACCGTGTTCGCCGAGAATCCCGACGCCCCGATCTGGGGCGGGGTGCCCGGAACCGGCCAGCGCCCTCGTCGACTGGGCATGCCTCCCCGCATGGCCGGGGCCGGTTCGGCGACCCAGGAGAAGCGCTCCGTCGAGCAACTCGACCAGCAGGGTGAGGACACGGTCGTGGATCGGCTGCGGAAGCTCGAATTGCCGCTTGTCGCCCACGACGATCCGGTCGGAGGGTACCTGTATTTCGAGATCCCCTCCAGAACCAGGCGGAAGTACCTGGAATTGAGTTACGATGGTTCCTTGGGAGAGTTCCTGATCGAATTCCGACGATCCGATTGAGGTTGCGGGTGCGGTCCGTCGACCGGAACGGATCGTCGTGCCGGTGCAGGCGGGTGCTCGCAGTCAGCGACATCCCTTATGCCGGTTCCACTGCGAATATCGAACGCCCGTGTTGAAACGGCAATCAAAGCGCATGCGTATTCCGTTCATGAGCCCGGCGGCCCGTCCTGAATCCGTTGTCGGCCCCGGCGCTTCCGGTTCCTGACCAGATTCCCGTCCATGAATCCGAGCCGTCTGACCCGATTCGCCACGTCCTTGGCCGTCTGTTTCGCCACGTTGGCCGACGCGCAGGAGCGTGATGCCGTTCCGGACACCGCCGGGCGGCCCGCGGCGCTGTCGGTCGAGGAACCCGCACCGGATCGCGATCCGCGACCGGCCCCGCCCTACCTGCTGGCGCAGGCCCGGCAATCGCCCTCGCCGTTCGAGGACATCCCTCTGGAGCAGCCGACGCCGGCCTCACCGTTCGAGACGGTCGAGGAAGAGGAGCAGCCGCAACGTCGGACGGGCGAGGACATCATCGAGGAGGTCTCGTTTCGCGGCACCCGCCGGATTCCACGCGACAGCCTGGCCGCCCGCATCTTCACCAAGCGAGGGGACCTCTACGATGCCCAGACCCTGCGCAGGGACTTCATGGTGCTGTGGAACACCGGCTATTTCGACGATCTGCGACTTGAGGTCGAGGACGGAGAAGTCGGCAAGCTCGTCCGTTTCGTGGTCACGGAGCGACGGGTGGTTCGGACCATCCGCTACGAGGGCAACAAGTCCGCCACGCTGTCCGACATCCTCGAGCGGTTCAAGGAGCGGAACGTCGGCCTGACCGTCGAGTCGCGCTATGACCCCACAACGGTCAACCGTGCGGTCTACGTGCTGCGCGAGCTCCTGGGTGAGCGCGGCCGGCAGTATGCGGAAGTGAACCCCGAGGTGCGGCAGATTCCTCCTGCCTCGGTGGAGATCGTGTTCAACATCGACGAGGGGCCGAAGGTCAAGGTCGGCAAGGTCACCTTCGATGGTCTCGACGTGATGAGTTACCGCAACGCCCGCCGGGCAATGAAGAACACCAAGCCGCTGGGCATCCCCAAGAGCATCGTCCTGGAGAATCTCTTCACCCGCACGTTCGACATCCGCAAGCTCGAGGAGGACAAGGAGCGCTTGCGCAACGCCTACCAGAAGCGGGGCTATTTCAAGGCGAACGTTCTCAGCCATGATCTGGAGGTGCGCGACTCGCCCGGCCGGGGCACCTTTCTGATTCCGTGGTCGATGCTGTTCAACAAGCCGAAGAAGCACGCCGATGTCAACCTGCTCCTGGACGAGGGACCTCGTTACGTGCGCGGCCTGCTGAGTTTCACCGACGTGGAGCTCTTCCGCGTCCCCGATCAGGTGCTGGGCCCGGTCTTCGCCATGACCGAGGGGGGTATCTTCGATGTGGAGAAGCTCCGCAAGGGCATGGAGAACCTCAAGAAGCTCTACGGGGAGTTCGGATACATCGATTTCGTGGCCGAACCCAGCTTCGAGTTCCGGGAGGATGACGATCCGCCCAGGATCGACCTCAACCTGTCCGTGGACGAGGGCAAGCAGTTCTTCGTGCGCCGGATCGAGTTCGACGGCAACACGACCACGCGCGACAAGGTCATCCGCCGCGAGATCCTGCTTGACGAGGGTGACATGTTCAACACCCGCGTCTGGGACCTGAGCATGCTGCGGCTGAACCAGCTCGGCTACTTCGATCCGATCAAGACCGAAGGGCCGGAGACCGACACCGTGATCACCCGCAACACGCGCGACGGACTCGTCGACCTGACGCTCAAGGTCAAGGAGCGCGGGCGGAACATGATCAACCTCAATGGCGGCGTGTCGGGATTCGCGGGTAGCTTCATCGGCTTCGGCTACTCCACCAACAACTTTCTCGGGCTCGGCGAGACACTGTCCTTCGACGCGCAGCTGGGCAGTCGCGAACGGGTGCTGCAGTTCGGCTACACCGAGCCGTACCTGTTCGACAAGCCCATTCAGGCCGGCTTCACGATCTTCTCGAGCCGTTTCAGCTTCAACCAGGCTCGCGAGGCATCGATCTTCGCGGGGGCGAACCTGATCCCGCTCTTCAATCAGCTCGGACCGGAGAACATTCTCGACTACCGGAACACTTCGAACGGCTTCACGACGTTCGTCAGCTACCCGCTGCGGCGGAGTTTTGCGCGGTTGAGCCTGACCTACAGTTACCGCCGCTCGAACATCGTCACGTTCAGCAAGACGGCCACCAATCTGTTCACGTACATGAACTTCGAGGGCGTTTCGGGGCCGAACTCGCTGGAGGGCATCACGACCAGCCAGATCACGCCCGGCTACTTCTACAACACCGTCGACCATCCCATCACCCCGTCGAAGGGCAAGAGTCTCTTCGCCAGCGTTGCCATCGCCGGAATCGGCGGCAACACCCGGTTCATCCAGCCCACGGTCGAGGCCAAGTACTTCCGCCCCCATGGCAGTCGGCAGACGATCGCCATGCGCGGTCTGTTCTCGTTCCTCAGTGGCTACGGAGGGCGTGTGCCGCCCCCGTTCAACCGCTCGTTCATGGGGGGTGAGAACGATGTCCGGGGCTTCCAGATCTGGGCGATCAGCCCCATGGTGTGGATCCCGGACTTCACCAACGTAGCCGTCGTCAACGACAATGGCACCAAGCGGACACAGGTGCGGATCGTGGACGGCGTCGAGGAGCGGGTGCCGATCACCACCGAAGTGCCGGTCTTTCGCCTGAATTTCCCCGGGGGCGACACCCGCTTCGTCTACAACTTCGAGTATCGTATCAAGCTCTTCGGACCGGTGGTGCTGGCCCCGTTCTGGGACATCGGATTCAACAAGATTCTGCGCAAGAGCCAGGTGCGCCTGAACCCCGGCCGCACGCTCGAGCTCAACAAGCGTTTCCCGCAGGCAGGCTTCCAGGAGCGGATCGGCGTCATCGGACCGACGCAGAAGATTCGCAGTTCCACCGGGATCGAGCTGCAGGTGATGATGCCGGTGGTCAACGCCCCGTTCCGTTTCTACTGGGCGTACAACCCGCTGCGGTTGCAGGAGTATCTCCGGCCTCCGATCGTTGCGGACCGTTCCCTGTTCCCCAATCACAACTCCTTCATCAATGCGGTACGGCCCGTCGGGACACCGCTGCCGTACTTCGAGCGCCGGTCGATGTTCCGGTTCACGATCAGCAGGACATTCTAGTCGATACGGAGGAACGCGAATGACACCGCGCACGGGCTTTGCGGTATCCGGGCACCCGGTACCGTCCGGCGTGCAGTCTCCCGATCAAGGTGCTGCACGGACTCTGAACGCGCTCCGTCCCGCCAGCAGCGGGCCGGAATCCGTGCCCGTCGGGACCGGCTCCTGTCCGCGACTCGAAAGCAGAGCATTCCGCAAGGTTGTCCGTGGTACCCTGAGGATGTTGGGACGCCGGCTTGGCGATCCAGCGGAGGACTCCAGTATGCATCGAACGCAATGGACCGGACTGCGGTTCGCCCCGGTGGCGTTGACACTCATGGCGGGTTCCATGCTTGTTGGCAATGTGTCCGCGCAGCCGCGCATTGCCGTTCTCAACGTGCAGGAAGCGATCTCCCGCACCGCGGAAGGCCAGAAGCTGATCCGGGAACTGGAGGAGAGGTACCGGCCCAAGCAGGAACAGCTGGAGGCATCCCAGAACAAGGTCAACCAGTTGCGCGAGCAACTGCAGAAGGGTGCCAACACCATGAGCGATGAAGCCCAGCGCAGTCTCGCGCGGGACATTCAGCGGGAGGAGACGGCCTTGCAGCGCAGCATGGAAGATGCGCGTGGCGAGTTTGCCCAGGAGCAGAGCCAGCTGTTCGGTTCGGTCGGCCAGAAGATCATGGCGGTGATCGACAAGTATGCGAAGGACAACGACTATCAGGTTGTCCTGGACATCTCGAATCCGCAGAGTCCGGTCCTGTATGCGGTGACGGAAGTCAACATCACCGGTGCCATCATCCAGGCCTATGACACGGCGAACCCTCTCGCCGCATCGAATCCCTCCAACTAGACCGGCCGATCCGGAGCCTTGTTGGGCGGGGCCGGGAACAAGCGGACCGCACCCGCAGGGTTTCGCAGACTCGCAAGCAGACTCGACATGCCAGACTACACCACCAATCGCCCAGGACGGAACGTGAACGGGCCGCGCCGCCGCATGCATTCCAGTGGGGGTTCCCGCAACGGATTCAGCGGCAACCGGGCGCCGGCCCGCAGGAACGGCAGACCTCGCCATGACGTGAACGGCAACCGGCTCGGAAAGTCGAACGGCGGACGGGGTGAGACCGCGGTGTGCATCAAGTGCGGGCATCCCGCGCCGGACGGCAAGCTCTGCGCCTTCCACCGCCTCCTGCTCAACACCTTGCGCAAGGAAATGCCCGAGCAGGATCCCCGCCGATTCCGGTTCTAGTCGGGCATCGCCGGGGCGGTTCCATGTCGATGCTGCAACAATGAGGGCACCATGCCGCTCCGGAGTCGCAGCGAGCGCATCGCGCTGTATTTCTGCCTTCCGCTCCTCGTCGTGGTTACCTCGGTGACATGGCTGCTCTGGCAACGTGTGCAGACACTGGACCGTACCCTCGTGGAATCGAACCAGGAAGGACTCGCCCTCACCAACCAGTTGCGGGACGCGAGAGGGCGCGAGGATGTTGTCAGCAAGGCGCTGCAACAGGCGATTCTGGAGCGCGACCTGGCCCTGACCGATGCGGAGCGCTCCCGCCACAGCGCGAACACCGCACAGAAGGAGGCCGAGCGGCAGCGGAGTGCGGCCGAGCGGTTGCGAGTCCAGCGCTTCCAGGAACTGGACCGCATGCGCGAGGCACTTGGCCGGATCGCCGAAACGGACCGGACCCCGATGGGCATGGTGGTGCGGCTCACCGAGGATTCCCTGCTGTTCGGCTTCGACCGTGTCGAACTCCGCCCCGAGGACCGCGAGATCCTGAGTCGAATTGCGGGAGTCATGCTGGCCTCCTACGGGTTCAGGGTCTTCGTGTACGGGCATGCCGACGATCAGGGTCCCTCAGCCTACAACCAGAGTCTCTCCGAGCGGCGGGCGGCGGCGGTGCGGGACTACCTCGCCGAAGCCGGCATCCCCGGCGAGATTCTGGAGGCGAAGGGATTCGGCGAGCAGAGCCCGCGCGTGCCGGGCAGTTCCAGGGAGGCGCGGCAGAAGAACCGCCGGGTCGAGATCGCGATCGTCGACACGATCATCAACTACCAGAATCAGGTGACGGACGCCCCTGCCGAGACCTCCAGTCCGTGATCTGCGGCGGGCGGCGAGTCGCGCCTCGTCGGCTATGATGAGGCGATTCCGGTGACTTTCATGTGCCCGCCCGCATCCTTGATCCGCAAGTGCGCCTGGATTCTCGTGCTGCTCGCCGCCTTGCCGCTGTCGGCTAGCCAGCGGTTTCGCATCCTGTTCGGTGGCGCCGACGCGGAGGTTACGGACTGGAGCGGAGCCGTGTCCTCGCCGTCCGGGACCGTCGCGATCGTTGCGACCCATCATTTCGCGCTCGAGGAGGCTGCTACCGCGACGACCTGGACCTGCGGTAACCAGTGGGATGGCAATCTCCAGATGGAGCCGAGGGATCAGGCCACCTTTTCCGCGACTCGCTGGAAGGGTGTCGTGGTCGATGTCGAGGGCGGCGAAGAGGCACGGGTCGCAGTCCGGACCGCGCAGGGCGATGGGGTGTTCCGGGTGGGCGAGATCCACTATGGGAAGCCTCTGGAACTGCTGGATGGCCGCATGCGGGTGGAGCGCGTGATTCCCTCACGCCGGATGTCGGACAGCCTTGCGGATGATGACTACCCGGCCGTCACGATCGGGCCGGATGGTCGCGTGTGGGTGGCATGGATCGCGTTCGAGGATGGGACGGACACGGTCCAGTTGCGGTCATCGGCTGATGGGGAGACCTGGGATGACCCGGTGACCATTGGTCCGCCCGGCGAGTACTACCAGGTGGACTTGGTTGCGACCGCACCCGGTGCGGTCACCGCCGTTGTGTCGGCCATCCGCTCCGGCCGGGTGAACCTGCACAGGATGGAATACGCCATCGGCGGCTCGCTGTCGGAAGGCGCCCTTACCGACAGCCCGGGGCCGGACACGTTCCCCAGGATGGCAGCCGCATCGAATGGTGACGTATACCTCGTGTATCAGTCCGGGGCCGAAGGGCACACGGACGTGTCCCTGCTGATCCGTCGTGACGGAGAATGGTCGGAGCCGGTCCGGGTCACCGAGCATCCGGCCAGCGACTGGGAGCCTTCGGTCGCGGTGAATTCGCGAGGCGAGGCGGCCATTGCCTGGGACAGCTACCGGCATGGCAACTACGATATCTTCCTGCGTCGCTTCGCGGGCGGCAAGCTCGGTCCGGTGGAGCGTGTCACGGCCGGTGAGGACTTCCAGGCCCACGCCAGCATTGTCTATGACCACCGTGACCGCCTCTGGATGGCCTGGGATAACGGCGGGCCCAACTGGGGCAAGGATCATTACGGCATCAACGGGATCCATCGGGGCGAGAGCGGCCTGTACTTCCATCGACAGGCTCAGGTGCGGGTGCTGGATCGGGGGCGCATCGCGCGCCCCGTGCCGCCCATCCACCATCGTTTTCCAGCCAGTCCGATCACGGGGAGCTGGATGGCTCTCGGTCTTGACAGCGCCAGGCAGACCTACACCGAGTATCCGCTGCTCCAGGTGGACGGCAAGGGCCGGGTCTGGGCAATTCTGCGGACCCGCACGCTCGGGCGTGCGAATCCGCCTTCGGTCGCGAAGCGATCGATCTTTCCGTACTGGGACTACAAGGTCACGATGTTCGACGGGCAGGGCTGGACACCGCCCGTCTGGATTCCCTTCTCGGATGGCCGCAACGAGCAGAGGCCGGCAGCCGCGGTGGACGGGGACGGGAACCTGTGGATCGCGTCCCAGACGGATGGCAAGAGCTACCCTCCCGACGGCGGGCGCTTCTGGCAGTACGATGTCCATGCCGGCAAGCTGGACCTGGCCCGTGTGCCGGGCGCAGCGGTACGGAACGAGTTTCTCGTCGGAGCCGACGATCTCCCTGCACCGCAGCCCGCTGACGATTCGCAGCCGGAGGTGCGCCCGCCCCTGTGGAAGACGTACCGCATGGATGTCGGCGACCAGCGCTATCACTTGACGTGGGGGGATCTGCACCGCCACACGGACCTGTCGTTCGACGGTTACAGCGACGGGAGCCTCTATGACTCGTACCGCTACGCCATCGATGCTGCCGGGATGGACTTTCTCGGGCCGTCAGAGCATGTCCTTCCGGAGAAAGCCGATACCGAGTACATGTGGTGGATGGTCGACAAGGCTGTGGCCGTGTACAGGATTCCCGGCGTCTTCTATCCCCTGCTGAACTACGAGAGGACCGTCGCGTACCCCGATGGCCACCGCAACATCGTCTGGCGCGGACGGGGCTACGCCCCGATCCGGATCAAGCCCGGGGACCGGGAAATCGGCGTCGCCGAGGACGACACGCTGCTGCTGTGGAAGGAACTGCTGTCCGGCGGCCGGCAGGAGGCCATCAGTATTCCCCATACACCCGCCACGCAGATGGGAACGGACTGGCGGTACAACGATGAACAGGTGGAGCGCCTCGTCGAGATCTTCCAGGGCAATCGCGATTCCTACGAGTATCTGGGGGCTCCCCGTGGTGCTACGGCGGAGCGGATCGTGGTTGGGGGCTACATCACGTCGGGCGACATGCGCCCCAAGGGCTTCGTCTGGAACGCGCTGGAGAAAGGCTACAAGATGGGCTTCATCGCGAGTTCCGACCATCGCTCGACCCACATGTCCTACGCGGCCGTCTACTCGCCGGAGCGGACATACGAGGATATCTGGGACTCGCTGCACGCGCGCCGGACCTATGCCGCCACCGACAACATCATCGTTGATTTCCAGAGCGGTGGCCACGCGATGGGGGAGGAGTTTCCGGTCAGCGAGCCACCTCGCCTGGATGTGAGGATCATCGGGACCGGCCGGATCCGGCAGATCGATGTCATCAAGGACAGCACATTCGTCTACACCGCGCATCCTGGCGTCGAGGAAGTCACCTTCTCGTATACCGATTCGGAGATCGAGCCGGGGACGCACTACTACTACGTACGGGTCATTCAGGACGACGGCAACATGGCCTGGGGCAGCCCGGTCTGGGTCAACTACAGGCACGGCCGCTGATTCTGCCAGGGCTTGCCGTCCGCTCGGTCCAGGAACCGGGCAAGGGCCAGGACGGGCCGTCCCTGCGCTAGAATGCGGATTCGATGGTCCCGTCGCCCGAGCCTGTTCCCGACGAGTTCCAGATGGTCCCGTCGCCTGAGCCTGTTCCCGACGAGTTCCAGATTGTCGCTGATGTCCGGTATTCGGATGCGGTGTTCGCCACGCTGGCGCAGTTCTCGCGCCGTGGCCGGATCGTTCTTCGGGTCTATGCACTGGCGTTGACCGTCTCCATCGGAGTCGCCTGGATCACAGGTGGTGTCTGGCTGTGGCTCCCGGTCGTTCTCGGGTTCATCGCCTGCGGGGCCGTGGGCTCCGTTGTCTGGCTCGTCGGCCGGGACTTCCGTCTGTCCGGCGGCAAGCCCCTGCGGATGCGTTTTCACATCTGCGACAGCGGAGTCGAAGTCCGGGCAGCGGGTCGTGGCGACTGGATGGCATGGGAGGATGTCTGGGATGCCGAGGAGACTCGGCGCAGTTTCCTAGTGTCGCCCGGTCCCGGCGAACACTACGTGATCCCGAAACGGTGCTGCGATACGGCCGCCGTCGAGGGCCTCCGGGAGGCGTTGCGTACGGCGGGTGCGCTGGTTGCCAGGGGCTGAACCGATTCAGGAACCGTTCAGTCCCAGCACGTGTCGGCGTAGCAGGTCGAGTCCGGTCTGTACACCCAGGGTCCGGATGCGCTGCCTTCCGCTTCCCAGCTGGCGTCGGTGCGTCCACGTGCCTCCGCCATCGGCGATTCCGAAGTAAACGGTGCCGACCGGGTCGCGCTGCGTTCCGCCTGTCGGGCCGGCATAACCTGTCGTGGACACGCCGATTGCCGGCTCTCCCAGTGCCTGGGCGGCGTGATTCCTCGCACACTCGGCCATCTCGGCGGCCACCTCCGCGCTCACCGCGGTATGGGTCTTGATGGTTGCGGCGTCCACCCCCACCCATCCGGACTTTGCCCCGTTGCTGTAGCTGACGAAGCCCCCGGCAAAGAACTCGGAACTTCCCGGGGCATCGGTCAGTCTGGCTGCCAGCAGGCCCCCCGTGCAGCTTTCGGCCGAAGCCAGCCTGAGCCCGCGTCTGCGGAGCAGCCCGGACACGATCTCGTCCAGCGGGGCGCCTCCGATGGAATACACGGCATGGCCGAGTTCCGCCATCACCAGATTTCCCAGCCGTTCCGCGAGGTCCCGGGCTTCGTCGTCCGTGTCCGCGACGCCCCGCAGGTGGAGTTGTACGTCCCCTGGCGACGAGAGAATCGTTGTCTGGACACTGGGGGTGTCCGAGTAGATCGGTCCGATCCGCTGCTCGATGTCGGATTCGCCCATACCGGCCACGCGCAGCACCAACGTGAAGAAGCTCCGTGCGGGCACGAGCCGGTCAAGGCGCGGGAGGCAGGCGTCCTCGAACAGCGGCTCGAGTTCCCGTGGCGGTCCGGGCAGGAGAATGAGGATGCCCCATCGGTCTTCGAGCCACTGGCCCGGTGCCGTTCCGCGGGGGTTCGGCAGGACCTCGGCGCCTTCGAGAACGTACGCCTGGCGCCGGTTGACATCTGCCATGGGCCGGTTGAATCGGCGGAACCGCTCCGCAATCTCGTCCACCAGAGATTCGTGCATCTTCAGTTCTCGACCGGTGGCATCCGCTACCGCCTCGCGCGTCAGGTCATCCAGCGTCGGACCCAACCCGCCGCTGAGGATGACGATGTCGGAGTCCCTGCGGGCCCGGCGGATCTCTGCCGCCAGCAGGTTTCGGTCGTCGCCGACCACGGACTTCCTGGCCAATTCGATCCCCCGCTCGGCCAGTTTGCCGGCTAGGAACAGCGAGTTCGTGTCCAGCCTGCTGGGGGTGAGCAGCTCGGAGCCGACGGCGATCACTTCGGCCTGCATCGGAGCGAATTCGGTCTCGAGTCGGGCTGGGTCCTGGACGCCGTTCGGTTCAGGCCAGACTCGGAACGTGATAGAGGCTGCTGCTTGTTGCCACCACGAGTGACCCGTCCAGCGCGAACGCCAGACCCACGATGTTCTGTCCCGACACAACCTGCTCCACTCCGGTCTCCGTCACCCGGAAGATCCCGCGCTGGCCGCGATGCGAGGCGCATACGTGCAGGCGGTGGTGCCCGTCGAGGGCGATACCCTGGGGACGGCCGAACCCTCGTCGCCAGATCGACACGTTGCCGTCCGGATCGATCCGGTGAATGGCATCGTAGCTGGAGGTCGAGGGGCCGGTCACGTACAGGGCGCCGTCGGGGCCGGTCGCCAGGTGGTAGGCGGCGACGGACGGTTCCAGCGTTGCGAAGACGTAGATCTTCCGTGCGCGATTGATCTTGAACACGGTCCCGGTCCGGTCGCCCACATACACGTTGCCGTCCGGGTCGGCTGTCAGCCCCGTCGCGACGCCCATCCCCTCGGCGAAGACTTCCTTTTCCCCGGACGGGGCGACTTCGTACACCGTCCCGGTGTGCCGACTCGAGACGAGCAGGTTGCCGTCCGGCAGCACCAGGAGTCCGGTCGGATTGACGACGCCGGACACGAACGCACTCACCGAACTGGCGTCCAGCGCAACCCGGAAGACCGAGACGGGAGTCGACTTGCCGCGGGCCCCGCTCTGGGTCGTGAACACGTTTCCTTCCGCGTCCACTGCCGGGTTGGCGACGGGATGGAACTCGGTGCCCAGGGTACTGCCGAGACCGAAGGGCGTGGACCCGCTGTCGGCATCTTGGAAACGCACGCGCAGTGAGTCGATGTCGACCGTATCCGGAACGGTCACGACCACCCGCCCGGGATCGCTGGATACCACTCTCCCGTGCTTGTCTCCGAACAGCACTTCGGGTTGGCGGAAGCCTGCATCGCCCATGCCGGAACCCAGGATCGTCAGGCGCCCTCCCGGAATCACCGCGGACGGTGACACACTGTCGATGCAAATCTTCGACTTCTTGCGACTGGCCATTCGTGGCCCGTGGGACGCTCCGGGGTCAGTAGCCTAACCAGCGAACCAGTACAACTCCAATCATAGCGCAGGCCCCCGCAGCTACATCGTCGGCCAGCACCCCGCGACCGCCGGGGAGAGCTTCGAGACGACGGATCCCGAAGGGCTTCGCGATATCGAGGACACGGAACAGTACCAGGGCCGCGACCCACTGTGGCCACGATGTTGCGGAGACCGGGGCGATGGAGATCCACAGGCCGACCACTTCGTCAAGGACCACGCTGGATGGGTCGGTGGACCCGAACTCGGCCTCTGCCTGCTCGATGATCGGGATGGCGATCGGAATCATGCAGGCGGCGGCTACCGAGAATGTCCACGGCGGTACCGCGAGCCGACTCGAGACCAGCCAGGCGATGGCGGCCGCCAGCACGGAACCGACCGTGCCGGGGGCGAGCGGCGAGTAGCCGCTGTAGAACCACGTGGCAAGTGTGACTGCCAGGCGTCGCTTAGTCATCTGTCGCACCCTCTTGCTGTCCACTGGAGGGATCAAGGTGCTCGTCGGCTTCGCTCGCGGGTGCCGGGATGGAGTACGCTCCCGCGGACCAGTTGGCGAGATCCTGCGTCTGGCAGCGTGTGTTGCAGAACGGAAACCACGCTTGCTTCGGATCTGCCGGCTTGCCGCAGATCGGACAGCGCTCGCGGTCAACGGTCATTCTGTTCTCTTCGTCGTTACTGCAGGACCGGGAGGATGTCTGCCGCGGGACGCGTCGCCGGGCGAATGATCCGCTCGACTTCGCCGAAGAGGTCGTAATCGGTGGCGCGGTGGATGCGGACCGTTCCCAGATCGCCCGGACGTGGTGTCACGCCATCGGGGAAGCGGGTTAGGTAGGTCTTTCCGTCGATCTCCTCGGCCTGGGTCTGCAGTCGGCCCTGCCACAGGAGCTCGGTTTCGGGAGAGGGCCCGGTCACTACCAAGGGAAGCAGACCACCGACGCGAGCGCGGTTTCGTCGCCGCGAGATCCGGCGCTGAACGGCCATCAGGCGCCGCTGCCTGTTGTAGATGGTGCGTCGGTCGAGCTTCCCGTCCAGCGCGTGGCTGGCGCTCTTGGGGTCGTCCGAGTAACGGAAGCAGCCGACGTGGTCGAACTCGGCGGCCTCGAGAAACTGACAGAGTGCCGCGAAGTCCGCCTCGGTTTCTCCGGGGAAGCCGACGATGAAACTGCTGCGGAGGGCCACTCCCGGGATCGTCCGGCGGATGCGTTCGACGAGCTTGAGGAAGATGTCGCCGCTGGCCCCGCGCCGCATGCGGCGCAGCACGCTGGCGCTGGCGTGCTGGAGGGGAATGTCCAGGTAGGGGCACAGGTTCTCGTGGCGTGCCACGGTCTCGAGCAGCTTGTCGGTGATCCGGTTCGGGTAGGCGTACAGTACCCGGACCCAACCTCCGTCCTCGATGCGGCCGAGCCGGTCCAGCAGTGTCGGGAGACCGTCACGGAGTCCGAGATCCTCACCGAATGCCGTCGTGTCCTGGCCGATCAGGTTCACTTCGCGGGTGCCCTGCCGGAACAGTCTCTCCGCCTCGCTCACGACGGACTCGAAACGACGGCTGCGGAAGTTGCCCCGCAACTGGGGGATGATGCAGAACGAACAGGGGTGGTCGCAGCCCTCGTTGATCTTGATGTAGGCGAAATGGCGCGGGGTCGCGAGTCGGCGCGGTGTGAGGTCGTGATAGAGGTACGGTTCTTGCCTGCCGTCCTCCGCCGGATCAGTCCAGCCTTCGCAGTGACGGATGATCGACTCGATCTCGTTCGTTCCCAGCACCGCGTCGACTTCCGGGATGTTCTCGCGCAGTTCATCCCGGTAGCGCTCGACCAGGCAGCCCGCAACCACGAGTCTCTTCGCGCGGCCGGCCGTCTTGTACCGCGCGGTCTCCAGGATCGTATCGATCGATTCCTGTTTGGCCGGTTCGATGAAGCTGCAGGTGTTGACGACCAGCGCCTCCGCTTCGCCCGGATCCGCAGTGAGTTCGTGGCCGCGAGCTTCGAGCAGTCCCATCATGACCTCGCTGTCGACGAGGTTCTTCGGGCATCCAAGACTGATGAAACCTATTTTCATGAGCGGCGGCTGATGGCCGCGCTGGATTTTGGCCGGTTCAGGCGGCCGGACGCCCCCTGGTCAGGGCCGGACCGCACCACTTTCGATGAACGGCTCAGCAACTCCATGGTATTACAGGCGCGTACGGAAGGTCCTTCGGGTCGGTGAGGACGGATCGACCGGCGGTCGACGGTATCGGGAACTCCACGGTCAGGATGCAAGCAGGAATCGCAGTGACGCCGTTGCCGAGACAATCGGCACTGCGCCTGCCGGTTCCGGCGCTTCCGACACTCATCGTTGCAGGCTGTGGCGTCCGCTTTGGCGGTCTCGCTCCGCAAGCACGGCAACGCTTCCCGGTGGGGTGACGTTCCGGTCCTCGGCACGACCTTCCGCCTGCCGCCCCCACATTGGTTCGCTCTCCCTCGGCAGCCCTTCTCCCACCGGTGCAGACGTACAGGACCGGCCTTCCCGCTCCCAAGTTGAACCGCACCAGACGCGCCGTCGGCCCTGCTGTCACCGTCTGGTTCTGGGATATGATTGGGAGTTGATGCGTGTCGCTATCGGTGCTGATCACGCTGGCCTTGCCCTCAAGGAGGTGCTCGTGGAGCGGCTCACTGAGGCCGGTTACGCCTTGTCGGATGTCGGGTCTCACCGGTATGATGCCGATGACGATTATCCCGACTATGCAGTCGCCGTCGCCGAGAAGGTGCGAGGAAACGAGGCTGACCGAGGCATCGTCGTGTGCGGCAGCGGCGTCGGCTCGTGCGTGGCCGCCAACAAACTGAAAGGTGTGCGGGCCTGCGTGTGCCACGATCCGTATTCGGCCGCACAGGGGGTCGAGCACGACGACCTCAACGTTCTCTGTCTGGGCGGGCGGGTCGTCGATGCCGACCGCGCCGAAGAACTGGCGATCGCGTTCCTCCGGGCTCGGTTCCAGCCGCACGAGCGTTTCGTCCGACGGCTGGAGAAGGTCCTGGCAGCGGAACGGCGCGGATGACGCCCGGGGCGACCTCGGGTCGGTGGGGTTCATGTGGAACACCTGCAAAGTCTTCTCTACTGGATTTCTAGTGCGTTCCTGCTGCCCGCACTGGTGGCGATCGTAGCGCTCTTCGTGTACACCACCTATCTCGCCGGTGGTGTCCTGTCGGATGCACTGGAACGGCGGGCCAACCGGGAGGCGCTTCGCCGGTACCATGCGGGAACTCCGAGTCCGGAGCGCTTCCTGGCGCTGGACTGGAAGCTGGCACTCGGCCGCTTCGCGCACGCTGCAACGGAGCATCCCGAGCGGCTCGACAAGACCGTAGCGGATCTTGGCAACGAGTTGCGGGGGCGTGCGGAGAGGCTTGCGGTCCTTGCGCGCACGGGTCCGATGCTGGGGCTGGTCGGCACGCTGATTCCGCTGCAGCCGGCGCTCGCCGGCCTGGCGGCCGGCGACATGCAGTCCATGGCGGCCAATCTTCTGATCGGCTTCACCACCACGGTGGTCGGCTTGATCGTGGGCGGCGTCTCGCATGCCCTGGCGGTGCTGGTCCGTCAGTGGGGCCGCCAGGACCTGACGGAGATGCACTATCTGCTGGATGCCTGGCAGGCGCGGACAGACGGGAAGGAGACCGCGACAGATGGTGAAGGGCTCGGATAGGCGCATGCGTCGCCGGGAATGGCAGCGACGGGCGGATGAAGCGATGGTGTCTCCGGACGACGGTGATCCGCTGGGGGGCGTTGTCAACCTGTTCGACGCGAGCATGGTGCTGGTGGTCGCTCTGATTCTGGCCCTGGCCGGGAGCACGAGCCTGGCCGAGGTTGCGGCCCGCATGAGCACGCGGGACATCACGATCGTCACCAATCCGGGCAAGCCCGACATGGAGATGATCGTCAAGAAGGGCCGCCACATCGAGCGTCTCCGATCGAGCGAGGAGCGAGGTCAGGGGCGGGGGCAGCGGCTGGGAGTCGCCTACCGGCTCGAGAGCGGTGAAGTGATCTATGTCCCGGAACCCGAGTAGTGTCGGGTGGCAGCGCCCCGAGAGGCGCCCGGTGGTACCCTGTAACCTGCGAGGGTTCACGCTTGGCGCACGCAATCGAAGCTTCCCGGACGGACGAAATGCTGGCCATCGAGGACCGCTGGGGCGCTCACAACTACCACCCTCTTCCGGTTGTCGTGGCGCGGGCGAGGGGGGCGTGGGTCTACGATGTCGATGGTCGCCGCTACCTGGACTGCCTGAGTGCCTACTCGGCAGTGAATCAGGGCCACTGTCACCCCCGCATCCTGCACGCCCTGCGCGTGCAGGCCGAGCACGTCACGCTCACGTCGAGGGCGTTCCGCAACGACCAGTTGCCCCTGTTCTGCCGCGAACTGGCGGAACTTTGCGGCATGGAGATGGTCCTGCCCATGAACTCCGGAGCGGAGGCTGTCGAGACGGCGATCAAGGCTGCACGCCGCTGGGGCTACATGCGGAAGGGGATTCCCGCGGACCGCGCCGAAATCGTGGTCTGCGAGAACAATTTCCACGGCCGGACCACGACGATCATCGGATTCTCCTCCGACTCCGCCTCGCGGGACGGGTTCGGACCGTTCACGCCGGGTTTTCGCTCCATCCCTTTTGGTGATGCCGCCAAGCTGGAAGCGGCCATTACCGAGCACACCTGCGCGTTCCTGGTCGAGCCCATCCAGTGTGAAGCCGGAATTCTGATTCCGCCCGAGGGGTATCTGGCTGCCGCCGCCGAGATCTGCCGCTCCCGTAACGTCCTGTTGATCGCCGACGAGATTCAGACGGGACTCGGTCGCACCGGCGAACTGTTCGCCTGTCGTCACGAGGGAGTGCAGCCGGATGTATTCGTTCTCGGCAAGGCGCTTGCGGGAGGGTGCTATCCGGTGTCGGCGGTGATTGCGAGCCGCGAAGTTCTGGGGGTCTTCGATCCAGGGAGTCACGGTTCGACGTTCGGTGGCAACCCGTTGGGATGCGCCGTGGCCCGGGAGGCGCTCCAGGTGACACTCGACGAGGGGCTGGTGCGTCGTTCGGCGGAGATCGGAGCGTGGTTCCTGGATGAGTTGCGGCGGCTTTCCCATCCCGACATCATCGAAGTCCGCGGTCGAGGCCTGCTGGCAGGCATTGAACTGCAGGTGCCCGCCCGGGTGTATTGCGAACGCTTGCTTGAGTTGGGAATGCTCTGCAAGGAGACGCACGATCACGTGATCCGGATCGCGCCTCCGCTGGTCGTCGAGCGCGACGAACTCGATTGGGCCCTTGCCCGGCTGCGTACCGCGTTCTCTGCCTGAGGGAAATCCCGATGGGCTACGGCATGTATTCACCGAGGTCGATCCGCAGGACCGCGACGATCTCGGGATCGTCGATGTTCTCCAGTGTGACCACATGCGTGTCGGTGTCGATGCGTTTCGGGGGCGTTTCTCCGCGCAGCGCGGCCAGCACGGACTGGACGGCCGTGCGACCGATCTGGAACGGATCCTGCACCACCAGCGCACGGATCACTCCTTCGCGAAAATCCCGTTCCAGCGTGTAGGTCCAGTCGAAACCGACCAGTTTGACCTGCTCGACCATGTCGCGGTTGCGGAGCGCCGTAGCGGCACCGACCGTTCCCGGTTCGGCCGAGGCGAAGATTCCGTCCAGATCCGGATTCGCCGTGAGCATGTTCTCGGAAACCTGCAGGGCGATCGAGCGATCCGACTGGCAGTACTTGAAGTCGACGATCTCGATGCCCGGATAGTCGCTGGCCAGCGTTTCCTCGAAACCCGCTTCGCGTTCCATGGTCGATGCGGATCCTGGTACGTTCTTGATCACCACGATCCTGCCCTGTCCGTCCAGCAGGTCCCCCAGGGTGTGCGCAGCCGTGGAGCCGGCCTTGCGGTTGTTGCTCGCCACGAAGGAAACGTACTCGTCCGTGTTGATCCCGGAGTCGAATATGGTCACCGGAATCCCCTCCCGTCCGGCCCGCTCGACCACTCCGACGAGCGCCGTGGCCTCGGTCGGTGCCAGGACGATGCCGTCCACCCGGGAATTGATCATGGCGTCGACGATCTCGATCTGACGGGAGAACTCGGTCTCGGCGGACGGGCCCTGCCACTCGATCGTGACGCCGGCTTCGCGTCCAGCCTCGTCCGCTCCGGCGTGGACCGCGACCCAGAACTCGTGCGCGACCGCTTTCGGCACGACTCCGATCCGGACGGTGTCCGACCGATTGCACCCGGCAGTGGTACCAAGGGCGGCCAAGGTGACGGTCAGGAGTATCTGTCTGGTGAACACGTGTTTCCCTCTGCAACCAGTGTGCACGTTTCGTCCACGGCGCGCAAACGGATCCCGTTGCGCTAGTGGGCCTCGGCGCGCAGTTCCGCGAGTGCGACGGCCACCACGGGATCCCTGCGGATCTCGATTTCGTCGCCAGCCGCCACTCCCGCCGTCAGGTTGAGCACCTCCTGCTTGAGCATCGAGCGGACGAACCCGAGCGTGGACGACCATTCGGCGAGAGCGGGCCGGATATGGCGCTGCGACAGGTAGACCTGGAACTCGTCCAGCATCCCGTTGTCGGGTTCGAACGACCGGTCGATGTCAGGGCGAACGCTGACGTAGTCGCGGGCGAACTCCAGGAAGGAGTTGCTCGCGAGCAGCACCTGTTCGAGCCGGGAGAACGGACGTGGTCCGGCCTCCCTGTCGGGCTCGATGCCTCCACGGACCCTGCCGTCGTGCCCGCCGGGCCCGCAAGGGGCCAGCTGAAACTCTCCGCACGCGCTGGTCCAGCGCTGGATGGACCGCTCGGACGGCGTCTCGTAGAACGCCGTGGTGAGCGCCAGTGCGGTATCGCCACTCAGTTCGAAGACGCTCTGGACCAGGCCCTTGCCGAAACTGCGCTGCCCGACCAGGCGTGCCCGTCCGTGATCCTGCAGCGCACCGGCCACGAGTTCTGCTGCGCTCGCCGTGCGTCCGTCGATCAGGACCCGCAACGGAAAGCTGTACGGAGCGGAGTGCGGTGGTACCCGCAGTGCCTCCTTGTTCCCGTCGCGGCCGCGGATCCACAGAATTCGCTCGTCCGGCCGCAGGAAGAATGCGGCAACCTGGACGGCCGACTCGATGATCCCGCCAGGGTTCCCCCGCAGGTCCAGCACAAGACCGGACAGGTCCCGGCCACCGAGGGAGCCGAGAATGCCGTGCAACTCGCTGGCGGTCGCAGCCTCGAAATTGAGGATCTTCGCGTAGGCGATACCCGGCTCGAGCAGGAAGTGGCGGGAAACGCTGGGGTCCGCCATCTCCGCCGGCACCAGCGTCATTTCCAGCAGGTTCGGAAAGTTGGGGCGCTTGACCATGAGCTGCGCCCGGTCCTGACGGGCATTCGCCAGCACCGCCACGAGTTGCTCGATCGGGAACTGGGCAAGTGGCTGGCCGTTGAGTGCCAGGATCTCGTCGCCCGGAGCGATGCCCGCCCGCTCGGACGGACTACCGGGCAGCGTTTGCAGGACGATCACCCGTCCGGGCAGGAGATTGACGACGCTGCCGAATCCCCTCTCGGTCGACCGCTGCATCTCCCGCAGGCTCTCGAGCTGCTGCGGATCAAGGAATGCAGAGAACGGGTCCAGCGTGTGGAGCATCGCCGGCAGCGCCCCGCGGTAGATGGACTCCGCCGTGTCGAAGGGTTCGGCCAGGCGCTGACCCAGAAGGCCGAAGACCTCGAGAAACCGCCGGGTATGTCTCTCCGTCTCCGCCACGTTGCCGGATCCGGCTGAAGCCGCACCGAGCGGCGTCGCAACGGCCAGGTACAGTCCGAACCCGGCGCTGCAAACTCGCGGTCGCACCTGTACGCGATTATAGGCTCCGGCGAATCAATGACTCCGGATAACGCGGCTGGTGGACTCCGAGCGTCCAAAATGATAAAATTTTGTTAAATTATATCGGCGAGACGTGCAACCGAATCGGTCCGGCGGGCGTCCAATACGAAAAGATGCTGAGTGCGACTGCTGCAACGGTGACGGCCCCGGCGGAAAATGCCCCGCTCCCGGCTGGTGATGCATCCATGGATGTCCTCGGTCGGAGCGCTGCCCCTGATGGGCGGGAGCGGGAGCATGCCTCGCCCCCGGAAGATAGCGTGCGGCTGTACCTGTCCGAGATCGGCGCGGTCCGCCTGCTGGACAAGGCTGGTGAGGTGGCTCTTGCCAAGCGGCTCGAACGGGCGGAGGAGCGGGTGCGTCACGACCTGTCCCGGACATCCTGGCTGTGGTCCGAGTTGCTCAAGCTGCGGATGAAGCTGAAGCAGGAGCCGCAGGTGGGTCGGCGTGTGGTCGAAGGCGGCGCCAGTTCCGATGCAGAGGACGTGATGCGGAGCGTCCGCGGACTGAAACAGCGGCTGGGCAAGATCGCGGCTGCGCTGGCGTCGATACAGGGGGCAAAGCAGCATCTGGACGAGGCTTCGAACCGGGAGTCGTCCGAGTGGCGAGCGGAGCGCTGGCAGTACTACCGCCGAGTCGTGGCCGTCATGCGGGAGATCCGGCATCTCAACCTCGACAAGGACGTGTGGCGCACCTACGCTGCGATGTTCGTCCGTGATGCCAGGCGCCTTCGGGCGCCGGATACGCTGGGGCTGGAATGGCTGCCGATGGACGAGACTGCGGCCCGCCGGCAATTGCAACGCATCAACGTCGGCAGCAAACAGGCCGAGGTGGCCAAGAACGCACTCATCGAGGCGAACCTGCGCCTTGTCGTGTCGATCGCGAAGAAATTCGCGAACCGCAGCATGCACATCCTGGATCTGATCCAGGAGGGTAACATCGGTCTGGCTCGTGCCGTCGAGAAATTCGACCACCGGCTGGGCTTCAAGTTCTCGACCTATGCCACGTGGTGGATCCGCCAGGCGATCATGCGGTCGCTGGCGGACCAGTCCAGGACGGTACGGATTCCGGTCCACATGAACGAGCAACTCAACAAGTTCCATCGAGCGCTCCGCTTGCTCGAGAAGGACCTGGGGCAGGCACCCACGAACCAGCAGGTTGCCGAGTTTCTCGATGTGGATCTCGAGCGGGTCGAGAAGCTCCGCCTCATCGCCCTCACTCCGGTCTCGCTCGAGACCCGGGTCGGCCCCGACGGCGAATCCAGCCTCGAGGAACTGATCGAGGACAAGGAAGCCGTTTCCCCCTTGGACAGTCTCCTGAAGGGCAACCTGCCACAGGAGGCCGCCAGCGTGCTCGAGACACTGCCGGAGATCGAGCGCGAGATCCTGCAGCGTCGATACGGCATCGGGGCCCACCGCGAGCAGACCCTGCAGGAGATCGGCAAGCACTTCGGTCTGACCCGGGAGCGTATCCGGCAGCTGGAGAACAAGGCGCTCCGCAAGCTTCGCGATCCCGCCAGCATCGAGCGGTTGCGACACCTCGTGCCGGCCTAGCCGGAACCGGGTCCGCCATTGCCTTGCGGGTCCGCTTCTGTGCTACAGTCAGGCATCCTCCGGGGACAGGCTGCCGCATGGTCTTGGCGACGCTACGAAATCTGGCGGTTCCGGTCGGCGTATTCACCTTGACTGCCGTGCCGCTGCTGACCGCCCTGCAGTTCTGGGGGGGCCGTGGCGGTGGAGGTGACCCTCGCGCGTGGGACTTCGATCCGGATGCACGTGCCGAATTCCAGTTCGTACGGTATGCCTACGGCTCCGGAGAACACGGTGGACGGGGGCGTCGGCGGGGTGGCTGGCGCACGGATTGGCCGGACGCCGAGTACCACCTGACCAACGGCATCAGCCGACTGACGCTGATCGACACGGCGTACGGCGGCAGGTTCTTCGATCCGATGGACGAGGCCCTGTTCGACTATCCCTGGATTTATGCTGTCGAGGTGGGCCGCTGGCACCTCGACGAGTTCGAGGCGGCGCGGTTGCGGGAGTATCTGCTCCGGGGCGGGTTCCTGGTCGTCGACGACTTTCACGGGGCGTACGAGTGGGCCGGCTTCGAAGCGAGCATGAAGCGTGTCTTTCCGCAGCGGACGATCGTCGAGATCCCCGAGGCCGATCCGATCCTGCACACCCTCTACGACCTTGATCATCGGATCCAGGTGCCGGGCATCCAGTACGTGTGGTCCGGCACCACTTGGGAGAAGCACGGCTACACGCCGCACTGGCGCGGTGTCTACGACGACGAGGGGCGGCTCATGGTCGCCATCAACTACAACATGGATCTTGGCGATGCGTGGGAACATGCCGACACCCCCGAATATCCCGAGAACTTGACGGCTCTGGCGTACCGCTTCGCCGTCAACTACGTCATCTACGCCATGACGCACTGAGTGGGCCGAGGTGTTCGAGTTTCTTTTCAAGTACCCGCTGGCCGCCTACCGCAAGGGAGAGTTCCTGCTCGCCAGCGGCTGGCCGGGCTGGCTGCTCGCAGCGGCCTGTGCACTGGTCGCGGCCGGACTCGCCTGGCATGTGCGTCGCGTACCGCAGCGGTTGCCCGGACGGGCCCTGTGGACCGTCTGGACCCTGCAATGCTTGGCGACGGCCCTTGTCCTTGTGCTGCTCTGGCAGCCTGCTCTGGCCATTCAGTCCCTGAAGAACCGGCAGAACGCCGTCGCCGTGCTGCTGGACACCTCCCGCAGCATGTCGTTGGGCGAGAATGGTGTGTCGCGTCTTGCGCAGGCGTCGGAGGCACTGTCCAAGGAGGTACTGCCGACCCTCGCCGACAAGTTCCAGCTGCGTCTCTTCGGGTTCGCGGCCCGGCCCGAACGGATTGATTCCCTCGGGCCCGAGTCGCTTCCGGAGCCGGGCGCCAGCACCGGTGTCGGGGAGTCTCTGCTGAGCGTGCTTCGCGAGTCCACGGCCGTACCGCTCGGGGCCGTCCTGCTGGTCAGTGACGGGGCGGACAACACCGAGCGGTTCGGGCGCGAGGTGATGGCGGAGATTCGCCAGTTCAACGTCCCGGTCCATACGATCGGCGTCGGACGGGAGCGCATCGCGGGCGACATCGAGATGGGGCCGGTCACGGTTGCTGCCAGGTCGTTGCCGCGGTCACGGGTCAGCGCCCAAGTCACCCTGCGACACGACGGGGAGGAGACGCGACAGACCCGCATCACGGTCCGGGATGGCTCCAGCGTCCTCGCCAGCAAGCCGGTCACCTTGCGGCCGGGTGAGCCGGTGCGGCGCGAGTGGATCGACTTCGGTGCGGGCGAGGCCGGTGTCCGGAACCTCGCCTTTTCCGTCGAACCGGTGGATGAGGAGGAGATTCAGGCCAACAACGTACGGAGCCGGATCGTCGATGTTCCCCGCGGGCGCCGCCGTATCCTGTACGTCGAGGGAGAGCCCCGTTGGCAGTACAAGTTCATGCGGCGGGCCGTGCACAACGATGCGAGCGTGCAACTGGTGACGATGCTGCGCACATCCGCCAACAAGTTCTACCGCCAGGGGGTCGACACTCCCGAGGAACTGGAGGACGGCTTTCCGTCCGAGGAGAAGGACCTGTTCGCGTATGATGCGCTGATCATCGGCAGTATCGAGGCTCCGTTCTTCTCCCCGAAGCAGCAGGTTGCGGTGCGTGAGTTCGTCAGCCGCAGGGGCGGCACGCTTCTGATGCTGGGCGGCCGCAACGGCCTCGGTGCGGGCGGCTGGCAGCATTCGGAAATCGTCGATGTGTTGCCCGCGACGTTGGTCGGGGGCGAGGACTCGTTCGTCCGGGAACGGGTCAAGGCGGAACTCTCGCCCCAGGGGCGGGACTCGCTGGTCTGCCGGCTCGACTCCGACCCGGAAAGAAACGCCGAACTGTGGGAGGAGTTGCCGGCACTGGCCGATTTCCAGCGGCTGGGGAGTCCCAAACCGGCCGCCGTGACCCTTCTGTCGACCCGCTTCGGCCGTGACAGCCTGCCGCTGCTCGTACGGCAGAACTACGGCCATGGCCGGTCCGCGATCTTCGCCACTGGAGGAAGCTGGCGCTGGCGCATGCGGCTGCCGAGCGACGACCTGCGGCACGATACGTTCTGGCGCCAGTTGCTGCGCAGTCTGGTGGCCGGCTCGCAGGGCCCTGTCCGCCTCACGAGCAATCGGTCCAACTATGCCGACGAGTCCCGGGTGGAGTTGCGTGCCGAGGTCCGGGCCAAGGACTACACCTACGCCAACAACGCCAGCGTGACCGCCGTCGTCACGCCCGAGGATGGTCTCCCGCTGACAGTCGATCTGAGGCCTTCCTCCGCCGAACCGGGGATCTACGAGGCGGAGGTGGATGTTCCGAACCTGGGCGTGTACCGTATCGAGGCTGTCGCCCATCTTGGCGATGATCGTCTGGGCGCGGATTCGCTCCATGTCCGCCGCCAGGGAGGTGTGGCAGAGTATTTTCACCCCGAACGCGACGCGAACCTGCTGGCGCAGCTTGCAAGGCAGACAGGGGGGCGTTACTGGGAACTGGACGAGCTGGACATGCTGCCGGGAGAGATTCGTTTCTCGGAAGCCGGCATCACGACCCGCGAAATCCTGGACCTCTGGAACATGCCGGCTCTGTTTCTGCTGCTGCTGGCCCTGCGCGGTGCCGAGTGGACGCTGCGGAAGCGATGGGGTGTCGTGTGAGAGGCTGCGAGCGATGGTATCCGCGTGCGGTCCTGCTGGTCGGCACGGTGCTGGCGGTCGCCACCGGCGTCTCGCCGGCGGCGACCCACTTTCTGGTCATCGAGGGGCTCGGCGGCACCCGTGACTACACACGGCGGTACCGGGAGGAGATCCGGACGGTGTTGCCTGCTCTCCAGCAGGTCGCGGGCAGCGAGGCGCTGGTCCGGGTGGTCGCGGGCACGCAGGCGACACTGCCGCGGATCGAGTCCGAATTCGGGCAACTGGCTGACGCCGTGGCGCCCGGCGACTCGCTCGCGGTCTTCCTTCTGGGCCATGGCTCCCACGATGGCGGCACCTACAAGTTCAACATTCCGGGACCGGACATCACCGACCGGCAACTGAAGAACTGGCTTGACGCCGTTCCAGTCGCCCGCCAGCTCGTCGTCAACACGACGAGTTCGAGCGGTGGCGCACTGGAGACCCTGAAGGGACCGCGCCGGATCGTCATCACGGCCACCAGGAACGGGCGCGAGCGCAATGCGACCATCTTCGGCAAGTACTGGGCAGAGGCCTTCGTCGCAGCGAAGGCGGACACCGACAAGAACGAGACCATCTCCGCGCTGGAGGCGTTCCGGTATGCCGAGAGCAAGGTCCGGGCGCACTTCGAGGATGCGAAGCGGCTTGCCACCGAGCATCCGCAACTGCAGGGCGAGCGAGCGGACGGATTCCTGCTGGCGCGTCTCGGTCAGGCTGCCGAACTGGCCGACGATCCCTCCCTTCGGCCCCTGCTGCTGCGGCGGGAGGAACTCGAGCGCCGCGTCGCGGACCTGGCAGCCCGCAAGGATGACATGGTGGAAGCCGAGTACCTGGACGCCCTGCAGGCACTGCTGCTGGAACTGGCTGCGATCCAGGAGCGCATCGTCGACGGCGAACGCCCGCCAGAGCGAGGGGTGCCGTGACCCGCGGTCTGCGGGTGTCGCTGGTGGCGTTCCTGATCGCCGTCGCCGTCCCGGGAGCGTGGGGCCAGCGGGGGCAGGACAGGGGGCTGCGCCCTGCCGCCCTTGATCCTTGCGATGTCCTGCACGATCGCGGCCGTCTCGGCGAGGCCTCCGCCTGCTACCAGGTGATCTCGGTGGACGGCACGCCGGCGGAGCGAGCGGAAGCGTACTGGATGCTCGGGGACCTCAAGTCGGCCAACAACTGGTTTCGCGAGGCCGTCCGGAGTGAACCGGAGAACCCGGACCTGCGTGTGCGCTGGGGTTACCTGTACATCGATTCCCACCAGGACAGGGAAGCGGCGAGGCTCTTCGATGAGGCACTGGAAATCGATGCGGGGCATGTGCCGGCCCGCCTCGGCATGGCCAGGGTGCTCGCCACCCGCTTCGACGGCAAGGCGATCGAGGAGGTTCGCAAGACGCTCGAGGAACGACCCGATCAGGTTGAGGGGCACCTGCTGATGGGACGCATGGCGCTTGAGGAAGGGCGCCTCGATGAAGCCCGCAAGAGTCTTGTCACGGCACTGCGTCAGTCGGAGAAGCTGAAGACAGCCCCGCTGGAGGCGTACGCACTGCTGGCCTCGCTCGAGTTGCTCGAGGGACAGCGGGACAATCAATGGGTCGAGAAAGCCCTGGAATTCAACCCGCGCTACGGCGAAGTCTACACCGAGCAGGCTCACTTCTACGTGATCACCCGTCGCTACCGTGAGGCGACCGAACGACTCCGCAAGGCGGTTCGGATCAATCCCAGGCTCTGGCGTGCCCATGCGGAACTGGGTGTCAACCTGCTGCGCGAGGGCCTTGACGAGGAAGGTGCGCGACACCTGGAAATCGCCTACCGGGGGGACCCCTATAGCGCCAAGACGGTCAATACCCTGCGTTTGCTGGACACCTATGACCGGTTCGAGACATTCTCCGGCGAGGTGCCGCCGGGCCGTCAGGAGCCCCGGGTGCACGTTCGCCTTGATCGGGACGAGTCCGCGCTGCTGCTGCCCTACGTTCTCGACCTTACCGAACGTGCGATCGATACGTTCACCCGGAAGTATGGTTTCGAGTTGGAGCGTCCGGTGCGTGTCGAACTCTACCCGAACCATGACGACTTCGCCGTCCGCACCATGGCCATGCCCGGTATCGGACTGCTGGGGGTGACGTTCGGATACGTCGTCGCCATGGACAGTCCCTCGGGCCGCGAGCCCGGCGACTTTCACTGGGGCACCACCCTGTGGCACGAGCTTGCCCATGTCTTCACGCTGGAATCCACGGGGCACCTGGTGCCCCGGTGGTACTCGGAGGGGATCTCCATGTACGAGGAGTGGATGGCCGATCCGCGCTGGGGCGAGTCCGTCACTCCGGAGTTCGTCGCGGTCATGCGGAAGGGCGATCTGCTGCCGGTCGCCGACCTCGACCGGGGTTTCATCCGCCCACGGTACCCGGGCCAGGTCGCCGTGTCGTACCTGCAGGCCGGATACATCTGCCGCTTCATCGCCGAGACGTGGGAGGAATCCAAACTCGTGGATCTTCTGCGCGGGTTCGCCGACAGCGAGATGACGACTTCCGCCAACATCCGGGCCGTGCTCGGCATGGAACCCGAGGCATTCGACGAGCAGTTCCTCGAATACCTCAAGGGGTTCCTGGGGCCGGCGCTCGACGGGATGCCCCGCTGGCAGCGCAATCTCAAGCGCGCCCTGGAAGCTGCCAGGGAGGAGGACTGGGAAGCGGTCCTTGATCCGGCCCGGACAGCCAGGGAAGCCTATCCCCAGCATGTCGGTGCCGGCAGCGCGTACGGCCTTCTCGCAATGGCTCACGACAAGACCGGAGATCGCGAGGCAGCGGTCGATGCACTGCTCGAGTACGAACGGCGTGGCGGGCGTCAGCCCGAGACCCTCAAGAAACTCGGGCGCTGGCTGGAGGAAGCCGGCCGCGACGCCGAGGCCATCGGCGTGTACGACGGCCTGCTCTATGTCTGGCCGCAGGACGAAGAGGTCCATGCCCGGCTCGGGGACCTCCTGCTCGCGTCGGGTCGACCCGACCTGGCGAAGCGAGAGTTCGAGGCCGTTCTGGCGCTCGACCCCCTCGACCGGGCCGCGGCCGAGTACAACCTGGCCCGGGTCTACGTTAAGATAGGCGATTCTGCCAAGGCGCGGCTGCATGTGCTGCGGGCTCTGGAGCAAGCTCCGACGTACCGACCGGCCCTGCAGTTGCTCCTGCAAGTCAAGCAATAGGAATATCGATGGACGCGATCCTGCCCTCCGAAGACCCTGCCCAGGCGGATGAACTCGTCCAGTCGTTCCGGACCTCGATGGACCGGATTCGCGAGCAGGTCCGGTTGATCATCGTCGGCCAGGATGAAGTGATCGACAATCTCCTCATCACGCTGCTCGTCGGCGGCCACTGCCTGATCACCGGCATGCCCGGCACGGCCAAGACCCTGCTGGTGAGCACGCTGGCCTCGGCGCTCGGCCTGACCTTCAAGCGAATCCAGTTCACGCCGGATCTGATGCCGACCGACATCACCGGTACGGACATCCTGGAGGAGGACACGGCGACAGGGCGGCGCAGCTGGACGTTCGTGCAGGGGCCGCTCTTCACGAACGTCCTGCTGGCCGACGAGGTGAACCGGACGCCGCCCAAGACGCAGGCGGCGTTGCTGGAGGCGATGCAGGAGCACTCCGTCACCGTCCGGGGCAACAGCTACCAGCTGAACCTGCCGTTCTTCGTGCTGGCGACCCAGAACCCGATCGAACTCGAGGGCACCTATCCGCTGCCCGAGGCGCAACTGGACCGCTTCCTGTTCAACGTTGTCCTGGACTATCTCTCGGCCGAGCAGGAAGGCGAGGTCGTGGATCGCAACACGGCCGGTACGCCGCTGCCCAAGGTCGAAGCGGTGACCTCCAGCGAGGAAATCCTGCGATATCAGTGGCTTGTCCGGCAGGTGCCGGTTTCGGAGCCGACCGCACGGTACGCCGTATCGCTCATCCGCTCGACGAGGCCGACGGATCCGGAAGCTCCGGAGATCGTCAGGAAGTACGTCAACTACGGGGCCAGCGTACGGGCGACGCAGTTTCTGGTGCTCGCTTCCAAGGCCCGGGCGCTGCTCGCCGGCCGCTACCACGTCACGGTCGAGGATCTCAAGGCGCTGGCACTGCCGATCCTTCGGCACCGAGTGCTGACCAACTTCTACGCCGAGTCCGACAAGACGACGGTGGACGACGTGCTGCGGGCGATGCTCGACTCCAAGCCGGCGCCTGGCCAGGACTAGGCTGCATGCACGAGCGGATCGGGTCGGGGTCAGTGAGCGGGTGGGGAGCCTGACGCGATGGCCGGCCAGCAACTCCTTGCCCCCGCCATCCTCCAGCGCCTCGCGAACATCGAACTCGTTGCCAAGACCGTTGTCGACGGATTTCTCCACGGAGAGCACCGCTCGCCGCTGTTCGGCTTCAGTCAGGAGTTCGCCGAGTATCGTGCCTACACCGAGGGCGATGACCCGCGATACATCGATTGGAACGTGCTCTCGCGCACGGACCGGGTGTACGTCAAGCGGTTCCTCGGAGAGACCAACACGCACTTGATGATCCTGCTCGACTGCAGCGCGTCGATGGGCTACGGATCGGGCGTGATGACCAAGCTGGACTACGGTCGCTACCTGGCCGCCGCCCTTGCCTATCTGTCGACGCGCCAGCACGATGCGGTGGGTCTGGTGCTGTTCGACGAGGCGATCCGGGAAGTTCGGCCGGCCGTCTTCCGCCCGCGGCACCTTCAGAGCATCCTGCATGCGCTGGAGAAGGCCGAGGCGACGACCGGGACGGATCTGCATGTGCCGTTGCAGGCCATGGGACGCCTGCTGCGCCGTCGCGGGCTCGTGGCCATGATCTCGGACTTCTTCGTCGATGCCGACGAAGTCGTCGAGTCGATGCGCGCCGTCGCCTACCAGGGGCAGGATCTGGTGTTCTTCCATGTCCTCGATCCGGAAGAACTGCAGCCATCGCTGACCTCGGCAGCCATGATGGAGGACATGGAGACCGGGGAGCGGATGGAAGTCTCTTCCGAGTACGCGCGCCGCGTCTATCCGGGCCTGATCAAGGCACACGTGAACGAAATGAGACGGCGCGTCGGCGGGGAGGGTGCCGACTACGTCCTGCTGAATACGTCCGAGCCGCTGGATCTCGCATTGCGCGAGTACCTGCTGTTCCGCCTGCGGAGGCGTTGACGCCATGGATCTGCTGTCGCCCTGGTTCCTCGCTGGCGGGCTCGCGGTGGGCCTGCCCCTGTGGCTGCACCTGATGCGGAGGCAGAATCCCGTCCGCCTGGAGTTCAGTTCGCTGATGTTCTTCCGCAAGCGGACCGAGACCACCGTGCGGGAACGCCGGCTGCAGTACCTGCTGCTGCTGGCATTGCGCCTTGCCCTGCTGCTGCTGCTGGCCGTGACGTTTGCCGGGCCGATCTGGGAACGGCCGCCGACAGCGATCACCGGGGATGCTCCGAAGCTCCATGTCGTGGCGGTGGACACGTCGATGAGCATGCAGTACGGAAACCGTTGGGAAACCGCCCTGGATGCGGCCCGGGGCATCATCGACTCCCTGGGGCGCGGCGACCGCGCCCAGCTCATCGCCAATGGACCGTCCGTACGGGTCCTCACGGATGCGACGGAAGACGTGTCCACGTTGCGGAGCGTTCTGGCAGATCTCGAGCCCACCGACGCCCGCAACAACTACGGGGACGTGATCGAGGCCGTGCGCACGCTCGTCGGCAGTGAGATCACGTCCGTGGTGCATCTCGTGACCGACCTGCAGAGTTCCGCCATGCCGGCTCGTTTCCGTGATCTGGTCCTGCCGGATTCGGCGGAGCTTGTCGTACACGATGTGGCGGGCGGTGAGTCCACCAACTGGGCCATCGACAGCATCAAGGGGGCCGCCCGGCTGTTCGGAGAGGAGCGGCCCAGATTCGATGTGACGGTCGCGAATTTCGGGCCGCAGACCGCAGACCGCACCGTCTCGCTGTCGATCGACGGCCGGGTCGTTGGCAGCGAGCGGCGGGCGGTGCCCGCCGGCGGCCGCTCGACGTATGCGTTCGAGATCACCGACCCGCCCAGGGGTTTCAGCCGGGCGGAGTTCCGGCTGGAGCCCCCGGACCGTCTCACTGTGGATGACATGCGAAGGATCGCGTTGGACAACTCCGATCCGGACCGGATTCTGTTCGTCACCCAGGACGCCCGCCGGCGGGACCTGGTCTATTTCCGCTCGGCGGTCGAGGCCAGTGCGACCCGGCGGTACCGGTTGGACAGTGTCTCTCCGGGTGAGGCCGCCCGTCTGGATCCGGGCGGGTACGCCTTGGTGGTGCTTTCCGACGTTTCCCGTCTGGAACGCGGGTTCGATGTGCGCCTGCGGTCCTGGGTCGAGGCGGGCGGCGCGGTCTTCGTCGCACTCGGACCGAACAGTACCATCGAGCGGCGCGCGGCGCTGACGGATCACGCCCTGGAACAGCCTCTGTCTTCCGAGCGGGGCGGTCAGCCGTTCCAGGTCGCTGGCGAGGCGGACCGGTCGCACGCGGTGGTGGGTGCTGCCGAGGGGCTTCGCCCGGTCAAGTTTTTCCTGTATGCCCGCGTGCAGCCTGAAGAGGGTGACACCGTGCCCATGCGCCTGGGGAACGGAGACCCGATCCTGATCGAGCGCACCGTCGGCAGCGGACGCGTGCTGGTCTTTGCCTCGACCCTCGACAATGTCTGGAACGATCTGCCCCTTACTCCGGTCTTCGTGCCGTTCGTCGCCGAGATGGCGCGCCATCTTACCGGGGCCCGAGCGACGCGGGGCAGAGCGCTGTTGGGCGATGTGATCGAGTTGGGGGCGCTTCGCGGGGCCGGCGGGGCCGTCCAGGTCATCGACTCGTCGGGAGAGTCCGTCCTGGGCCTGTCCGATTCGGTGAGCCGCGAGACGATCGCGCTCGAGTCGCTCGGCTTCTACGAGATTCGGGGAGGCAGCCGCTCGGAACTCGTCGCAGTGAATCCGGACCCTCGTGAATCCAGCCTTGCGAGGATCGAGCCAGACACACTTGCGATCTGGCAGTCGACGGGTCAAGATGCGGAAGTGGCGCTCGAAACGGCGGGTGTCCCGTCGGGCTTCACGCCCATCTGGCGTGTCTGGCGCCTGCTCCTGCTCCTGCTGCTGGGACTGGCGCTGATAGAATCAGCGGTGGGCAATCGGCACCTGGACGCCGTCAGGGGGGACTGAGCCAATGCTATTCGAAGACTCGAACGAAGCCAGCCCCGGCCTCGACAGTTATCTGGGAACCATCGCCAGTCGACTGCGGGCGACGGTTGCCACCCGCGGTGCCGGTGCCGTGGCGTTGACGGCATTGGGTGCGACGGCGGTGTGCGTGTATCTGGCGAACCGGGCAGCTTTCTCGGACGCCAGCATCGTCGGGGCCCGCCTCTTCCTCGCTGCGATGCTGGTGTTCGCAATCGGAGTCCTCGTGGTCGTGCCGCTGCGGAAACTCCTGATCGGCCCTCGCCTCCAGCGCGCTGCGGACGAAGCCGAACGCCGGTCGCCCGAATTCGATGGGCGGCTTCGCACGTGGGCCGACGAACGGGCCCGGGCGGAGGAGAGCGGGCGGGCGCCCAGCCCGCTCCTTGGGCTGTTGGCCCGTGAGACGGAGCAGGCCGTCGCCGCCGTCCCGATCGACGCCGTCGTGAACCGGTGGCTGGCCGTGGGCTTCGCCGCCACGGCCGCCGTCGGCATCGGCTCCCTGATCTGGCTGGGTACGTTGGGCCCGGGCTACTGGCAGTACGGGACGGCGAAGCTCTGGGCGGGCTGGTTCGTTGCCCAGGACGAGCCGTTGTACGAATTGCTGGTGGAACCCGGTAACACCACCATCCGTCAGGGCGGCCGTCTGGATGTGACTGCGGGGGTGACGGGATTCGAGCCCGGCAGCGTGGAGATCCACGCCAAGTTCGAAAGCAGCGTTGACTGGGAGCGGGCCCCGATGGGCCCCCAGTTGCAGGGCAATGGCTATGCGTTCTCCTTCTCGATGGTGCGCGAGCCGCTGCGCTATTTCGTGACGGCCGGAAGGCTCCAGAGTCGCGAATTCGAAGTGGATGTCGTTGAGATGCCCACCGTGGAGAACATCCGTCTGGAGTACGACTACCCGGCGTGGAGCGGGATGGAGCCACTGGTCCAGGATCCCGGTGGTGATATCGCTGCGGTTCCCGGCACCCGTGTCTCGATCATCCTGACGACCGACAAGGACCTGACCAACGGACTGCTCGTGGTGGGGGACAGGGCCTTGCCACTGCAAGGCGGTCAGGCCGAGATCGAAGTCAGCGAGGATTCGACGTACCACATCGCCGCCAGGTACCAGGGCGAGCGCGTGCGCCTGACCGAGAATTTCTTCATCACCGCCGTTCCGGACGAGAAGCCGACCGTGAAGATCCGCAAGCCTGGCCGTGACTGGCGAGCCAGCAGTGTCGAGGAGGTGACTGTCAGCATCGAGGCGGCCGACGACTTCGGCCTGCGCGGGGTGGAACTGCGTTACTCGGTGAACGGAGCGGAGGAACGGGCCGTGGCCCTCGTGGGCCGGACCGGCGCGCAAAGGGTCTCCCGCGACCATCTCTTCTACCTCGAGGATCTCGGTCCGTCGGCTGACGTGACGATTCTGCCGGTCGGCGGGGACACGGACCGCCTGCCGCCCCCGGCGCCCGAAGCGGGTCTGTCGCCGGGTGACCTGATCAGCTACTACGTCGTTGCCCGGGACGCCAAACGCGAGATCCGTAGTGACATGTACTTCATCACCGTCCAGCCGTATGAGAGGCGGTATTCTCAGTCCCAGCAGGCGGGCGGGCAGGGTGGTCAGCAGGGACAGCAGCAAGACGAGATCTCCCGCCGGCAGAAAGAGATCATTCTCGCCACCTGGAACCTGATCAGCGAGAGGGACTCCGAGGACGGACGGGAGGACAGCAAGTTGCGCGAGAGCGCCAGCATGCTGTCCGAGTTGCAGGGCACGCTCATGCAGCAAGCGCAGACCCTGGTGCAGAGAACCCGGGCGCGGCAGCTGACGACAACGGATCCGAAGTTCAAGCAGTTCGCGGATTTCCTGGAACAGGCCGCCTCGTTCATGGAGCCGGCCGCAGAGGCTCTCGCCGGCTTTCGCCTGGACGAGGCCGTGGGGCCCGAGCAGCAGGCGCTCCAGTTCCTGCTCCGTGCCGAGAACCTGTTCACCGATATCCAGATCTCGATGAGTCGAGGTGGCGGGAGCGGCGGAGGCGCCTCGCGTGACCTGGCCGAGATGTTCGAACTCGAAATGGATCTGGAGAAGAACCAGTACGAGACCGGCAGTGGCGCCTCGGGTGAGCGCATGGAACAGGAGATCGACGAGGCGATGAAGAAGCTCGAGGAGCTTGCGCGGCGCCAGGAACAACTGGCGGAGCAGTCGCAGGACCGCGATCGTGCCAGCTTCGAGCAGCGGTGGCGTCAGGAGATGCTGCGACGCGAGGCCGAGGACCTCAAGCGTCGACTGGAGCAACTGCAGCGTCAGCAGCGCCAGTCGACGCAGATGGCGGGCGGACAGTCCGGTCAGGGTTCCTCAAGCGGAACCGGCGGGTCATCGGGCGGAGGGGCCGGGACCCGTCAGCAACTCGAACAGGCGATCCAGCAGTTGGACCGGGCGGCCCGGGAGATGGATCGGAGCAATCGCGATCCGGATCCGCGAGCGTCCACGGCGAGTGCATCGCAGGAACTGCAGAGGGCGGTTGAAGCTCTCCGGCAGCGACAGGAAGAACAGAGCGCCTCCGCCCTGGAGAGTCTCTCCCGCGAGGCGTCCCGACTTGTCGAGCAGCAGGAAGCCGCTGCCGGCCAGTTGCAGAAATCGCTGGAAGTGGCCTTGGCGGAACTGAAGAGGCAGGGAGGTCGGCAGACCGGCGTTCTGCCGACTGGCCTGTCGAGAGAGGAAGAGGTCGACCTCGCCGATCGGAAGGGCGAGATGGGCGACACTCTCGCCGAAGTCGAGAGAGGTCTCCAGCGGCAGGCCCGCGCATTGCGAGGGCGCAACGACGAAGCATCGAAGACCTTGCTGAATGCCGTCATGGAACTGCAGCAGTCCGAAGCGTCCATGTTGATTCGAGCAGCGGAGGACCTTGTGCGCAGGGGATTGGCTCCCTACGCGGCCAGCAACGAGGAGGCTGTTTCCAGGGCGTTGCGGCGGTTGCGGGACGGCATCGAGGACGCCAGGGGGGTTGCCCGACAGGGGCAGCAGGGCTCCGACCGCGGGTTGGCCCGGCTGCTTTCGGATGTGGAACGGCTGCGACGGGATCTGGAGCAGGCGGCGCGCCCCTCCGAGGGGGCCCGGGCGGACGGCTCTCCGGCGGCTCTCCCGGGAAACGGTGATCAGACTGGCCAAGTGCCCGGCCAGACACGGCAGGATCCACTGTCCCAGGGGCCGGGGCAGCAGGCAGGAGGACGCGCATCGGGTCAGTCGGGGACCGGACGTGGAACACGGGCCTCCGACGGTGACAGTCGCGGCGGTTGGGGCAGTTGGGGTGGCCCGGTCGATCGTCCTTGGGGTGCCGGCAGCGTTCCACGCCCTGACGACCCCGCAGTCCGCGAGCGGATGGAACGGGCTTTGGAACAGGGACTTGCGGAGGTGCCGCAGCTAACCTGGCAAGTGCGTCAACAGCTGGAATTCGATCCCAGCGACATCGCGGATCTCCGGCGTTTCGCCCAGGACGCCGGTGACGGACGGTTCCTGGGCAATCCGGAATTGCTCGCGGCGGAATACCGGAACATGCTGGCGCTTCTCGAACAGCTCGAGGTGAAACTCCGCCGGCAGGTTGAATTGGACGACAAGGAGGAAGTTCGGGTCATCGTCGGCGAGACGGTGCCGGAGGCTTACCGGGAGGCTGTTGCGGAATACTACAGGAAGTTGGGAGCGGTGCGCTAGCATGCTCTGAAAGGGCTGCTGATCGGGTGCCTGGAGCGATGGCGGGACGGAACAGGACCGGCCGGCTGGGGCCGTTGTTCTCCGGGCATGGACTGGACGATGCGATTCGCTCGCGGATGGTCCAGTCGGAATTCGAGGGCGGAGTTCGACTTGGTGCACTGGACGAAGGCAGTCGTGTTCTGGTCGAGACCCTCAACCGCCGCTACGAGATTCGGATTCGCGACGGCCAGACATGGATTTCGGGGCATCCCGAGTTCTGCCCGATGCCGGTCCCGGTCTGTGTACGAGGGTCGAGCTGGGGCGGCTCGATGCTGAGACGGGCCTATCTCGGCCTGGGGATGCACATGGAGTTCCAGCACCCCGAGCACGCGACCGTCACGACATCGAGGATCGTTTCGATCCAGGTGGACTGATCGGCACCCGCAGCGTCATTCGAGCAGGGCTGCCACGTGGCTGGCAACGCCAGCGGACAGGCCTTCGAGGCTGTAGCCGCCCTCCAGGACCGACACCAGTCGGCCATTCGCGTGCTGGTCGGCGACATCCCGCAACAGCAGGGTCAGTTCGCGGAAATCCTCGTCCTGCAGACGGAAGCGACCGAGTGGATCCCCGACACGGGAGTCGAACCCGGCCGATATCATCACCAGATCGGGCCGGAAGGCTTCCGCCGCCGGCAGCAGTCTCTCCCGGAAGGCTCCCAGGATTTCCGCGCGGCCGGAACCGGCCGGGAGGGGGCAGTTGATCGTCGATCCGGAACCGGCACCCGCCCCGGTTTCGCTGGCGGCACCCGTGCCCGGGTACCACGGCGACTGATGAGTGCTGAAGAAGAGGACATCGGGATCCGAGTAGAAGATGTCCTGTGTGCCGTTGCCGTGGTGAACATCCCAGTCAGCGATCAGAACGCGGTCGAGACCGTTCCTGCGGATCGCGTACCGGGCTGCGACGGCGATGTTGTTGAAAATGCAGAATCCCATGCCGTGATCCGGGCGGGCATGGTGTCCGGGAGGACGGAGCACGCAGAAGGCCTGGCTGACTTCCCCGGTTGTCACCGCGTCGGTCGCCGCACACACTGCTCCCGTGGCTGCCCGTGCGGTGGCGAGCGAGCCCCGTCCAACGTGGGTGTCCCCCGTTGACAGCATCCGCCTTCCCTCGGTGATCTCCCGTTCGACCAGGTCGATGTACGCCGAACCGTGACAGAGCCGGAGCGTGTCCGTATCGACATTTCCTGACGGCAGACACTGCATGCGCGCCGCAAGCGCCTCCTCCGTGAGGACTCGCTGCACGGCCTGAAAGCGCTCGGTCCGTTCGGGATGCCCCGGTGGCGTTCGGTGGAGCCGGGAAGCTTCAGGGGCCAGCAACGCAGTCGAGGCCATATCCAGAATTCTATCCCGGATCCGGCATGAGCCGGGAGATGGCGGGCGGACGCCTGGACGAAGAGCCCCCCAGTCCGGAGTTCCCGGACAGGAATCGCCAGAACGCCTTGGCAGGAATTCAGCCTGGTCAACGATCCGAGGTCTCGTCCACTGCGAACGATCGGACGAGTTCCAGCGCCTGCTCTTGCAGCGGTGTGGGCTCGGTCAGCATCTCCACGGTGCGTCCCTGGGAATCGCCTTGCAGGCGGCATTGATGACGGCTCCGTGTCGCCAGCGCTTGCATCAGGGTCGCAAGACCGAGCCGTTCCAGGCCGTCTGCAGTCGTCCGGGGGTTCTTCTTCGCTGATTTTGGCTCCGTCGGTTCGGCCGTTGCGACCGGGGTGCCCGGCGCTGACCACTCCTCGATCTCTTCTTCCGCGCCGAGCAGCGGCTTCAATGCCTGCCGCAGGTGCCATTCGACGTAGTCGCTCAGTAGACACAGGAACAGGTGGGTCCGCATCTGCTGCTCGCAGCGGTGCCAGATGGGGCGCACCGGCGAGTTTTCGTTCGTGCGGCGACGGAACGCACGCTTGAACCGCGCGAGATTCCTGTAGCCGTGCACGACATCCTCGGCCGCCAAGTCGGTTTGACTGGTGCGGATGACATACATGCCGTCCAGGGTGTCCAAGGCTGGATCGTGGCCGACCACGAGGCGCTCGTCGGGATACTGCGACGCACTGATCTCGGTCAGATCACATTGCTCGGACAGGGATGTCCGCACGCTCCCGGCATGGACCAGCTGGCGAATCGCGTCGGCGCTCAGGGCCGAAATCCAGCTCAGGTCCGGGTATCGCCGCAATGTCCGGATGCGGGCGTCGGTCAGCAGGTCGCGGTCACCGACCAGGACCAGGTGCCGGAGTCCGCAGCGATTACGCAGTGTCTCCACCGCATCTGGCAGGGTGTCAGGACCGGCGGAATCGCCGGAGCATGCCTGCAATGCAAGCGGACGGCCGGGACCGTCGGCAAGCACACCGTCGGTCCCGGCAACGAGCACCTGGGCCCCTTCCTCGAGGTGGCGCCGGGCGAGTCGCTGCTGGATGCGCTGCTGGCGTTGCCGGAGCCAGTCCATTGCGTCGAGGAGATCGTCGTCGTCGGCGTCAAGCAGGCTGAACTCGCTGGCAGGGTGGAAAAGCGCCAGAGGCGGGTGTCGGCGAACGGGGAGGTGGGGTGGAGCAGATGTTGGGCAATCATGGCAAGGACGCAGTCCCGCTGGCGGGAGGGCCGACGGTCGAGCAGGGCCGGCAGGCGCAATCGGCCGAGAACGGCGAGGAGGACTTCGACATGACCGTGAGGCAGTGAACTGGCGATGGAGAAGACCTGATCGGGGCTGACGAGAGGCTGGTTGCGGAGGAGCTTGCGGAGTGCGTCGATCTTGGGCTGGGGCCACGAGGAGAGATTGGCGAGGGTGCGTTTGCGGACCTTGGATCCCTCCCTCCAGCCCTCGCGGAGGAGAATGGCGGGTGGGGAGTTGCGATTGGGGACAGTTTCCACGTACATGGGAACATCATATAGCTGAAGACTCTATATGCACGGAGACGTGTTAGGATTCAATCACCGTGATGCAGTGCATCGCATGGGAATCCAAACACAGGTCTCCCGGTGGTCTTCCGTGGCATGTCCCCGGTCGGAGCCGATGGGCAGGTGACAGGTTTGCGAAGTGGAATTGCCAGGGGACTTCGGGCTGGCAACGCCGAGTGATTTTGCTTAGTGGCAACGATCGTTAATAATCAAACAAGTCCGTGAATACCCGAGAGTTTCGTGAGCGGTGGTACTGGGGCGCGATCGCTTTGGGGGTCTGTACGCTGTTCGCCTTGGCAGGTCTTCAGGTTTATTGGATCCAAGAGTTGAGCGATGCCGAGGAAACGATGATGCAGAACAGGCTCGCAGACTCAATGCGTGAGTTCGAGCAGGTCCTGCAGCGCGAGGTGAATCTCCTGACAACGATGTTCCAGCAGCGAGTGTGGAGCAATCGCGGTCCGGGGCTGGGGCGATATGCGGAGAACTACTCTCTGTGGTCTCGAACCACGTCGTATCCGAATCTGTTGCGTCGACTGGTTCTGGTCTCCGAGAGAAGCACGGGTGAGTGGGAGTTCCGGGAACTTGTGGCGGGTGACGGCCAGTTTCGGGAAGCGGCGATCGATGCCCGGCTGACTGGTCTGCGAGAGCGGTTCGACCGGCTTGGCTCCAGGTGGACCCCGAGACTGCGTCTTTGGCTGTGCTTGCCGCGTCTCGGAATGCTCATCCGCAGTGAGTTCGAATCCGGGCGTGGACTGCAGGCACAGCAGACCGGCTACATGATCCTTGACGTGGATTGGGCCTACATTCATGACGCCGTTTTTCCGGAATTGGAGGCGCGGATATTCGGGGGCCCAGATGACAAGCGCCAGTACGAAATTGCCGTGCTGGCCAGCGCCGGACCGCGGTTCCTGTATCGCTCGGAGCCATCGATCGACAGAGATTGGCTGGCCAGTGTCGACAACCGGGTGCCAATCCAGTTAGGCGTAGGAGCCTTTCCGGGAGCGACTGGTGCCCAGTTCCGGGACTCGACGCCGGTCCGTACGGGAATCGATTCGAACGAGCAGTCGCTCCAGCCGCTTGTCATTCTCGACAACCGGCGACTGGTGCAAGGGCTGGGGCGTCCGCGAGTCCTGGTTGCCGGTGTCAGGCCGCCCTTCGGCGTGGAACTCGCTGGCGCACACGTGTCGGGATATCTCTCCGCAGAATTGCTCCGACTGCGGCTGCGGAACCTCTCCGCCGGTCTCGGTGTGTTGTTGGTGCTCGCCTGTGCCGCTGCAGCGGTCGTCGCGACAGCCCGCAAAGCGAAGGGACTGGCCGAGATGCAGGTCCGGTTCATCGCCGGGGTCACGCACGAGTTGCGCACGCCGCTGGCGGTGATCCGTTCGGCTGGGGAGAATATCGCGGATGGCGTCCTGACATCCGACAGCAAGGTACGGACGTACGGCGAACTCATCCGGGACCAGGGACGGAGGTTGAGCGACCTGGTAGAGCAGACGCTCGAGCTCGCAGCCCTTGATGCGGGCAGGCGCCCGCTTGAGACCGGGCCGCTTGATGTGCGCGAGGTGGTGGCTGACGTGCTGCAACGGACGCAGCCGATCATCGCGCAGTCCGGCTTCACCGTCGAGCAGGATTCGGACGATGACCTTCCGCCAGTCAGGGCGGACAAGCGTGCCGTGCAGCAGATTCTGGCGAACCTGGTGAGCAATGCGGTCAAGTACGGCAAGCCGGGCTGCTGGATACGGATCGAGACGTGCCTGGACGACAGCCGGCGAGTTCCGCGTGTTCGGGTCCGTGTTCACGACCGGGGAACGGGTATACCAAAGGACGAGGCCGGCCACGTGTTCGATCCGTATTATCGAGGGGCTGCAGCCAGCGCGGCCAAGGTTCAGGGATCCGGACTGGGTCTGAAGCTCGCCCGGGATCTGGCCCGTCGGATGCGTGGCAGACTGTATTTCGAGAGCGAAGTCGGGAAGGGCAGCGTATTCACACTTGATCTGCCAGTCGATCGGTCGGACCGGGGGTAGATCGGTTCCATGGAGCGCATTCTGCTGATCGAAGACGAGGCCGGTATCCGCATGACCATTGAGGATCGTCTGTGTGCCGAAGGATTCGACGTGGAGACGGCGGAGAACGGCCTACAGGGCTACGAGCGCGCACTGGACGGCGGAATCGACCTGATCGTGCTCGACCTGCTGCTGCCGAAGAAGCCGGGACTTGATGTCTGCAGGGATCTGCGGAAGAGGGGTGTCATGACGCCGATCCTGATGCTGACGGCCAAGGGACAACTGATGGATCGGGTGGGAGGCCTGAAGACCGGGGCGGACGACTATCTGGTGAAGCCGTTCGAAATGCTGGAACTCATTGCACGCATCGAGGCCATCCTGCGTCGCGAACGCATGAATGCGGACGAGAATCTGCCGCCGGTGCACGAGTTCGGTGACACGGTCGTGGACGTGAAGCAGTTCGCGGTGTTCAAGGGCCGGAAGCGGCTCCAGATCTCTGCGAAGGAGTTCCAGCTCCTGCTGTACTTCGTTCGTCATCCTCGGCAGGCTCATACACGGGAGGTCCTGCTGCGTGAAGTCTGGCACTACAGGGCCGGGCTGTCCACCCGCACGGTTGACGTCCACATCGGATGGCTTCGGCAGAAGATCGAGGACGACCCCAGGAATCCGCGCTGGATCGTCACCGTCCATGGCCACGGGTACATATTCGATCCCGAGTAGTCGTCGGCTGCGGCCGGTGTTGCTAGACTCAGGGCAGGCATGGATCGAAGGAGATTCCTGGCGGTTTCCTCCTCGCTGGCGGCCGCTTCGCGGGCAGCGGGGCAGAGCCGCGTTCTGCTGCCGACCGATACACCCGATGAAATGGGTTTCCGGATCATGTGGTACAACCCCGTGCCGCCGATTGACCAGGACGCCTATCGGCTGGAGGTGGGCGGGATGGTGGAGAGACCGCTCTCCCTGACGGTCCCGGACCTGCGCGGTTACCCGCAGGTCGACCAGTCGACGCGACTGAAGTGCGTGCAGTGCTGGTCCGCACGGACCACGTGGGGCGGCTTCCGGTTCGGGAATCTGGTGGAGGACGTCAAGCCACTTGATGGCGCAACCGCGGTGCGCATCGACTGCGCGGACAAATGGTACGAGTACATGTCCCTGGAGGAGATGGCCGAGCCCGGTGTCATGCTGTGCCTGAAGATGGCGGGCAGACCCCTGACCGACCAGCATGGTGCGCCTCTCCGGCTGCTCGCTCCCTCGAAGTACGGTTACAAGTCCGCCAAGCTCATCACCAGGATCACGTTCGTGGAGCAGGGTGCCGGCTCGATGGCCTGTGACATCGGCCCGTATTACTCCCCATCGGGGCGAATTCTCGCCGGCTACGACCACCCGCTGGACATCGGCCCGAACGAGCGCAGGAAGATCGCGGGCGGCGAGATCGTCGAGTACTGATGCTCCGGCTTCCGAAGCGGGACTTCCTCCGACTCGCGGGTCTGGCCATCGCCGAGAGGCTGACACCGCACTGGCTTCGCGCCCAAGAGCAGGAGCCACTGCCATCTGACCGCAACCTCATCGTGGTCACGTTCGGTGGCGGCTGCCGGTATCAGGAGACCTTCACGCCGCAAGGGCTGCGCAATATTCCGCGGCTTGCCGGCCTGAAAGCCGAAGGCCGGTTCTTTGCGAACTGCGTGAACAGCGGCGTTCTGTCGCATTACAACTCGACGTCCAGCATCGTGACGGGGAACTGGCAGCGAGTGGACGACTTCGGTTTCGACCGGGCGGCAAGCCCTACCATCTTCGAGTACTACCGCAAGGCTACGGACCGTCCGGCGACCGACGCGTGGGCCATCTGCACCAACAAGAGCTTCGCATCCGTGGGTGCGACAAGGTCTCGCGGTTACGGAGAGGACTTCGGAGCGAATGTCGTACTGCCGAAGCAGTTGCTGCTCGAGGCCGTTGACGAGGTGATCAAGCGGGACCTTGACCAGGGCGTTGCGGCCCGCGAGAACGTGCTGCGGCAGCTCGAGGGCATTCTCAACGCCGGCTACGAGGGCATCGGGTGGACGATCTTCCGGGCCGGTCGCCAACTCGACCGGCAGGTCAGGGAGACGCTCAAGAGGGGATTGGTGGAGTACATCTACGGGCCGGAAGCTCCGAATTCGGGGGACGAGTTGACGTTCTTCGTGGCGCGGGAGGTCATGCGTGAGTTTGCTCCGCGCCTGCTGCTCGTGAATTTCTGGGACATGGATGTGGCGCACTGGGGTGCGTACTCGCTCTACCTGCAAGCCGTCACCAAGACCGACCGACTGTGCGGCATGCTGTGGGACGAGGTCCAGGCGAACCCGTCCTACAGGGACCGGACGACTCTGCTGATCCTGCCCGAACTGGGGCGCGACGGGGACCGGGATACCGCCAACGGATTCCTCAATCATCGGAGCGGCGATCCCTCCTGCCGGAACGTCTGGATGCTGGCGCTGGGTGCGGGACTGGACCGCGGCGAGACGGATCGTCCGATCGCGCATGTCGATATCGCCGCGACGGCGACGGCGCTGCTGGGTGTTCCGGGCGGCGACATGCTCGGCGAGAGAATCCCCGAAATACTGATCTGATTCCGGTATTCAGCCGCCGATCGTCCACAGTCCTTCCAGGACCGGCCACTCGTCATCGATCCACTCCTCGACAGGTGCGAACCCGGCGGTTGCCAGTTCCCGATGCACGTCTGCCGGCCGGAACTTGTACGAACTTTCGGTCCAGATGGTCTCGCCGTGCCGGAGCCGACAAGTCGCTCCGGCTCCCGGAATCACGACCTGTTGATCGCGGTCCGAGCGCAGGTGCATCTCGACTCGACGCTGCGTCTCGTCGTAGCGGACGACATAGCCGAAGGACGTGATGTCGAAATCCCCCGCAAGTTCGCGGTTGACGCGCCCGAGCACGTTGCGGTTGAAGGCAGCCGTGACGCCGGCCGGATCGTCGTAGGCCTTGAGCAGGCGATCGCGGCATGTCATCAGGTCGAATCCCAGCAGTATCCAGTCTCCGGGCAGCAGGTGCGCATGCAAGTGGGCCAGGAAGGATGATCGTTCGGCAGGATCGAGGTTGCCGATGCTGCTGCCGAGGAACAGCAGGAGCATCGGGACATCCGTCGGCCGCGACCGGCTGAGTGCGTCCAGTCCGTCCGAGTAGGTCCCGTGGAAGGGTTTCACCGGGACGAGACCGTCCAGTCGGCGCTGGCAGAGGGCCAGGGACTCCTGCGATATGTCGATGGGATGGTACTCGAGCACACGGCCCTGCGGAAACGCCTCCAGGATCCGGCGGGTCTTCGAGCCACTTCCGCTTCCCAGTTCCGTCACGATGACCTCGGGTGCAGCGAGGCAGGCCGGGAGAATCGTCGCGCAGTCGTTGACGACCCGTTCGTCCGCCCTCGCCAGACCGTATTCGGGCAGGCGCGTGATCGCTTCGAATAAGGCGGCTCCGACATCGTCGTACAGATACTTGGCAGGAAGGCACTTGCGAGTTTCCCTGCAAAGACCGGTCCGCACGTCACGCGCAAAGTCGGACGCAAGGGGATTACCGTTGTCCATTCGGCCGTTTATAGCATGCTGGGTCAATTCCGGGGGCCAGGCCGGGATTGCCGATAATGTAAGGCGTGAGTTCGACTGCCCAGTTGAGAAGCTTGCAGGAGGCGAGGGACTGCACCGACGCCCTGTTTGCCTTGGTCCGGCCCGCTTCGCTGTTTGTCCGACCGGTGCCGGAACGGCATCGGCTGAATTTCTACCTTGGCCATCTCGAGGCGTTCGATGCCAACATGATCTGCCGTCATGCGTTGGGCGGGGACTCGGTCAACGTCGAACTTGATGCGCTGTTCGCGTTCGGCATCGACCCGGATGCGAGTGACCTGCCTTCCGATGTTCCGGAAGACTGGCCCGGTCTGGCAGAAACCCGGGCCTACTGCCAGCTTGTCCGCAGGACCGTCGACGGAGTGTTCGACACCGTGCCGGAGGATGTTGCCCGTGTTTGCATCGAGCACCGCCTCATGCATGCAGAGACCCTGTGCTACCTGCTGCACAATCTCGATCCGTCCCACAAGCTGATCGAGCCCGATGGCGGTCCCGATGCCGCGCCGTCCGTGCCGCCGCCGACCGAACAGTGGATCGACGTTCCGCGCGGCACGGCGACACTCGGCCGAGCGCGCGGGACGGGGTTCGGGTGGGACAACGAGTTCGGGGAACACTGCTTGGACATTGCTCCGTTCTCCGTCCGCAAACACAAGGTCACCAACGGGGAGTATCTCCGCTTCGTCGAGGATGGTGGCAAGCCGCCACACTACTGGCGGCGCAGCGAGCGGGGTTGGACGCTGCGCACGATGTCCGGCGAGATTTCCCTTCCACTGGATTGGCCGGTGCATGTGACCCACCAGGAGGCGCGGGAGTTTGCCGGGCGATCCGGAGCGGCTCTGCCTTCGGAGGCGCAGTGGGACCGTGCCGCGTTCGGGTCGGCTCCATCGGGGTCCACCAGCTTTCCCTGGGGAACCGAGTCACCGGAACCGCGCCACGCCAACGTCAACCTCGTCCGGTGGGATCCGTGTGCGGTGACGGCGTCACCGGACGGAGACAGTTGCTTCGGCGTCTCCCAGATGGTCGGTAACGGATGGGAGTGGACCTCCGCCTTGCTCCGGCCTTTTCCGGGGTTCGATCCCTATCCGTTCTATCCGGATTATTCGGCAGCGTTCTTCGATGACACGCACTACGTTCTGAAAGGGGGCTCCCAGCGCACGGCCCTGCCGTTGATTCGGCGGACCTTCCGGAACTGGTTCCGCGAAGGCTACCCCTACCACTACGGGACCTTTCGGCTGGTCCGGAACTAGAGGCAGCGAGCGGTCTCCCCGGCGCTCGCCGGGCCGTGCCGCTGGATGTACTCCGCTGCGTGCCGCACGAAGCCTTGGATTTGGTCACGGTCACTGATGGCGCCTGCTGCCATGAAGTGCTCCGGGCGACGTGTCGCGGAGACGTGCGGCAGTCCGCCCGCTGGCGAAGGACCCGGAGTCCAGGTATCCACTCGACGAGTGTCCCTCCAGCCGGACATGAAGCGACGATGCACCCGATGATGCGGGCCAGGACCGGACGGCTGCATCAACCTCCCCGGGGGCGAGGTGGTCCGGAAGAGCCTTCGCCGGGGGAGCTTGAATTCCCGGCGAGCTTCATTCGGTCTCGACCGCGCTGACGAAGAGATCCTGGATGTCCGTGACATGGTCGTTGAGCCAGTTTTCGGCCATGTCCGCAACCGGTGCCGCTCCCCGGATCGAAGCCAGATGGCTCTGGCCTTCTTGTCGACTGCGGGAATAGCATTCAAGGAATCTCGCGGGAGGGGGGCCGGGGTCTCCGGCCCGATGCAAGATCGTTCGCAATTCGGGCCAGTTCCTGACCAGGCGGACGTGATCTCCCTGTGGCCCCCCGCCGGCGGGGCCGTTCGTCTGCCGGGGAAGGGCCGCCCGAAGGCTGTCAACTGCCCGGTCGAGCCGTACGATCCGCTCGTCGATCTGGGCGCCTATGCGCCGCCGGGCTGCGTCGTAGAGCCTCCCTTCGTTGCCTCGGGCATGAGGGATCCGCACGAATCGGTACCAGGCGTCCAGAGCGTGCAGCGTGGAGATCAACTGCACTGTGGTCCGCAGCCTGCCCGTCATCGACCTGGATGCGGTGCGGTCGAAGTCGGGGAGCGAGATGTCCTTTGCAGCCGACCCGTAGAGCGTACCTTCCGGCACGTTCCTGCGAATGGTGGAACCCGCGGCGGTGATGGCGCCGAGTCCGATCGTCACAGGGCCCACGATGCCGCAATGTCCGCCGACGAATACTGGTGCGGACCGCAGCAGCACGCCCCGGATTTCGCCGATCAAGCTGCCCCACTTGTCGCCACGGGGATCGAAATTGTAGTGGATCGCTCCAGAGCCCACTTCCGTGTGATCCTCCCTTGATGTGCCGCCGCTGACGAATATGTCGCAGAAGTTGATCAGCGATCCGGCGACGCAGCAGGCCGTGAACGTCGTGTTCTTCAGGGCCACCGAGTGGGCCGCTTCCGCCTGTTCCTCCAGCAGGGTGTGCGGCCGGATTTCGGCAAATCCACGGACCTTCACACCCTCGAGCAGAGTCGCCCCCATGTACAGCCCGGAGCCCAGTTGCACACCGGTGCCGATCTGGCAATCGTTCACCTCAGCATGACCGGACGTACCGATCTCGGCACCGGTAGCGATGCTCAGGTGCGGACCGGAGAGCGAAGCCTGGCGGATGACGGCGCCTGGCTCGATCCGGTCCAGTTGGACATTCTCGTCCACGTACACGCGCTCGGGACCCCACACGTCCACCCCGCGTCGGCGCAGTTCCGCGACGCGCACTCTGTTGGCTGCTTCGTCAAATCGCATCGTTCGCCCAGTTTGGCATAGGGTCCGGCCCAGCCTGTGGCCAGGGGTACCGCGTTCCGCCTCACGATCCAGTGCATTTTCCACCGTTCAACTCAGTAGGAGCCGGAGAGTTTCCGGATCCACTGGTTGGCGTTCCGATGCACATCCACCGATTCCACGTCGTTCGGGAGTGAGGGCCCGGGCGTGCTGCGTCCTCGTGTGATCAGACGATCGAGTTCCCGACCGAGCTGGTCCACGATTTCGGGATGGTCGGCCGCGATATTCGTTGTCTCTCCCACATCCGCCTGCAAGTCGAACAACTGGACGAAGGGTGCTTGTCGGAGATCCGTTGTGGTGGGTTTGCGACCAAATGCTTGCAGTGCGTCTCCCCATGCCTGCTCCGGGACGGGTTTCGTGCCCCACAGTCCACGCGCACCACTGCCGGGAGTCAGTGTGAGCTTCCATTGGCCGGAACGGACTGCGAATGCCTGCGGCGATTGCATCACCAGAGCCCGATGCGGGGCCGACGCTGACGGCTCCCTGAGCAGGTGCAGGATGCTGAACGAGTCCGGGTTGGCTCCGGGCTGCGCCTCGACACCAGCCGCCTCGGCGAATGTTGCCGGGACGTCATTCAGTCCCACCAGACGGTCGCAGCGAGTGCCGGGGTCGACGGTACCGGGCCAGCGAACGACGAAGGGAATGCGGAGGCCGCCCTCGAACACCGTGAACTTGTAGCCACGATAGATACTGCTGGAGTAATGGCCAAGTTCTTCCAGATCGTGGATCTGGCCCGCAGTGGCCTTGCGGATGTTCCCGGCGTAGGGGGCCGCGCCATGGTCCGATGTAGCGACAACCAGGGTGTTGTCGGTCAGACCGTGCTGCTCCAGCGCCTCAAGTACACGACCCATCGTGGCGTCGGTTTCCTCGACAAAGTCGCCGTAGAGTCCGATTGAGCTGGTTCCTTCGAAGTCCTCGCTCGGGCTGGTCGGCGTATGCGGAGATGTCAAAGCCACGTATAGGAAGAACGGCTGGCCATCGCGGGCCGACGCCGCGTTTCGCCTGATAAACTGCTCTGCTTCGGTGGCGAACACATCCAGGACTCTGAAGTCCTCGAAGTCCTCGGCGGCCGGGCCGATCCGGTTGAATGCACTCCAGCCCTTCCGCGCGGTGACACGCCCTTGGAAGTGGCCGTTGCGGACGAACACGTAGGGGTACATGTCGAGGGAGCCGGGAAGGATGAAGGAGTAGTCGAATCCGTAGTCGTTCGGGCCCACCCGGAGCGGACGGTCATAGTCCACGTTGTCCAGTCCCTGGTTCTCGCGGTCCGTGGTCTGCATCAGCGTGCCCAAGTGCCACTTGCCGACGTATCCGGTGCGGTATCCGGCACCTTGCAGCATGGTGCCCAGCGTGGAGGTTCCAGGTGATAGCTGAGGGTTGAGAAATCCCCATGGTCCGTTGCGGGTCGGGCGGGAGAACCGCCACGCGTAGCGACCGGTCATGATGGCGATCCGGGACGGAACGCAGACGGATGCCACCGAATGGGCGTCCGTGAAGAGCATTCCGTCCCGCGCGAGCGAGTCGATCGATGGCGTGCTCGTCTTGCAGCGGTCCCCGCCGTAGCACTTCACGTCACCGATGCCCAGGTCATCGGCCATCATGAAGACGATATTGGGCCGACCCGACAGTAATGGTGTGCTGACAAGCAGCAGCGCGAGTACCATGACCTGTCTTTGCATGGACTTCTCCTCAGTTACGGACGACCGGGACCAGCCGCCGTGGGCGCCAGCGGGATGCGCCTCGGCGCCGATTGCTTGGTGACGTGTAGTCAGGGCTACGGTCGTCTCCCCCAGTTGCAGGATCCCAGCCACATACCGTTGTGGTCCCTGCTGGCAGCAGAACAGACGGGACGAGGCGGCCCACCGCCTGCCAGCGAGTCGCACTCCCGCCAGACACAAGTCCGTGACGGGACACTGTCCGGCTTCCGGCTGATTGTACACCGCAGCCGAGAAAGGTCATAGCCCAGCACAGTTGCCCGATGTCCGGTGACCGGTCCTGAGTCGTCGCACTGCGGAGACCCAGCCCTTTCTTAACGCGGCACGAGTTCCGCAAGGCGTTGTGAATCAGTTTCTTGACGTGTATATCCCGGAGTCAGGCCGACTTACTTGATATGGCTCGACGAAATGAACCATATGATAGGTGTTGTGAGGAGTGAGCAATCGTGGAGATTCCGGGAGCGAAGCTCTGCGATCAGTTGGCCCACAAGACGACAACTGATCGACTGGGCCCGCTCGAAGAAGCGAAGCCACGGCTCTTAGAGTCGAGGCCGAACGGATTGGCGATCAGAGCAGGTGGTGTATCCAAACGCGATGATGCTCTTCTCACCGACATGACGGCATGGGAGTTCATCGCATCGCATCTTGAGGTTGGAAAGGAAGTGGAAGTGGTCGATTTGAAGATACGGCCAGATGCGACGGGCTATGTCATGGGCACAGACCCCGGGTCGGCATCGACCAAGCTCCACGTGAAGCTGGAACTGTGGCTGAGCAAGGCATATGGGCGGAACTTCCGCCACTCCGAACGAGGGTGAAGGGACGACGGAACATGGCACCGGAAGAAATGACGAGGTCCTCAGGAAGAAGAGCATCGGATGAACTCGAGTGCCCACTGTGTGCTAGTGGGGCTATCGAAATGTCCGTCCGGTGCGACGAGTTCGAGTACGGTTCGGGCGATTCTGCGGTTACTTTGAAAGTCGACCTGCCTGTTCGATATTGCGCCACTTGCGACCTCGAGTTCGTCGACCATGAGGGGGAACGTCTCCGACACGAAGCGGTGTGTCGACACCTCTGACGCAGACCGAAGGGCGTGGCATCCGGGAGAGTCACAACTCAGCGATCCAGAAGGCGCACAAGAGGATGCGTCGATGGGGATCGACACTGCAGGTGCATCTCCCAACCAAGTGATCCAAGCACTCCGTAGATGGTTGCCGAATCGCCGACCATTCAGTGCCGGAAGTGTCGCACTCCGGTGAAGATCATCGCCAATCCCAGACGATCTGCCGCTTCGACGACCTCGGCGTCGCGCTTGGACCCGCCCGGCTGAATGACGGCTGTCGCGCCGCGTTGCGCGAGTTCCTCGACACCGTCCGCGAACGGGAAGAAGGCGTCAGACGCGACTACGCTCCCCTCGAGGGGCAACACCGCCTTCATCGCACCGACGCGGGCGGCGTCGACCCGGCTCATCTGTCCCGCCCCGACGCCGATCGTCTGTCCGTCTCTTGCGTACAGGATTGCGTTCGACTTCACGTGCTTGACCACCTTCCATGCGAAACGTAGTGCGCTTTCCTCGGTTGTGGTCGGTCCCCGCTTGCTGACGACCTCGAATCGTTCCGGGCTGGTCTCCCCTCGGTCCTCGGTCTGGACCAGGTATCCGCCGGAAATGCTCCGGAGTACCGTCCCGGGAGCGGACCGCTCGATAGCCAGCAGTCGCAGGTTTCGCTTCCGGGTAAGGACGGCCAGTGCTCCGGAGGAAAACCCGGGCGCTGCGATCGCCTCGACGAAGAGTTTCGACATCTCCTGGGCCGTCTCGGTGTCGATTTCCACACTGGTGGCGATCACCGAGCCGAATGCCGATACCGGATCGCAGGCCAACGCCTTCCGGTATGCGTCCGCCAGCGTCGGACCCTCCGCACAGCCGCATGGATTGGTGTGCTTGATGATCGCCACCGCTGGTTGCTCGAACTCGAGGCCTAGCTGCCAGGAGGCATCGAGATCGACCAGGTTGTTGTACGACAGTGCCTTGCCATGCAAGGGCTGCGCACCTGCCGCGCCGGACCGACCGTCGGTATACAGGGCTGCCTGCTGGTGCGGATTCTCTCCGTACCGGAGCATTCGCGCTCTGGGCACATGCATGTCCAGGGAGGCTGGGAAAGGGTCCGGTTTCATCGCGCCCGGAGCCTGACCGGGCTCCAGTCCGGCAAGTGTGGCGCTGATCGCATGGTCGTACGCAGCAGTGGCTGCGAAGGCCTTGCGCGCCAGCCTCCAGTGCGTGCTCTCGGACAACTCGTCAGCGGTCTCGATTTCGTCGGCGATGGCCTCATAGTCGGCCGGGTCCGTCACGATTGCGACGTCACGGAAGTTCTTGGCTGCAGCCCGGATGAGCGACGGGCCCCCGATGTCAATGTTCTCGATCAGTTCTTCGAATGTCGCGCCCTCCCTCTCCGCCGTTGCCTCGAATGCGTACAGGTTGACGACGACCATATCGATCGGATCAATCCCGTGCTGTTGCAATGCACTGACGTGCTGGGGATTCGAACGAATCCCCAGAATGCCGCCCGCGATCCGCGGATGCAAGGTCTTCACTCGACCGTCCAGCATCTCCGGAAATCCGGTCACCTCTGATACATCAAGGACCGACAGACCGGCCTCGCGCAGAGTCCTCGCGGTCCCGCCGGTAGAGACGAGTGTGATGCCACAGGATGCGAGTTGGCCGGCAAAGTCCGCCAGACCGGTCTTGTCGGTGACACTCAGCAGCGCACGCCGAATCCTACCCATAAGCGTCCATTCTAGTGGGCCGGCCGACAGCGACTCGCAGCGGGTGATCCGACGCGCCTGCAGGCCGCCGCACCTAGCTCGGGGCCGACTTGCCGGTCGGATGCAGATCCTGCAGCGCCCGTACCTTGGCGCGCTCCGCTTGGCGAGCGGCGATGCCGTTGACAGCGGCCCTGGCCGCGTTCAGGGTCGTCATGCTCGGGATTCCGTGCTGGATGGCGGAACTGCGTATCTTCTTCTCGTCCTTGAACGCGTACGGGCCAGCCGGGGTGTTGACGATCAGGTCGACCTTGCGGTTCGCGATGAGATCAAGCACGTTCGGGCGCCCTTCGTTGACCTTCATCACCGTGCGGCAGCGCAGACCGGTCGCACGGAGCGACGCCGCTGTACCGCGCGTGGCGTGAATCTGGAATCCGAATTCGGAGAACCGTCGCGCGATCTCGATCCCCTCGTCGATCTGGCGGGAGTTCACGCTCAGGAAGATCGATCCGCTCTCCGGCAGCATCTGGCCGGCGCTCAGCTGGGCCTTTGCGAACGCTTCGCCGAAGGATGAGCCGATGCCCATGACTTCGCCCGTCGATCTCATTTCCGGCCCCAGCAGAGGGTCGACACCGCTGAACTTGTTGAAAGGGAAGACCGGCGACTTGACGCAGACTTCGTGTGGATGGAGGACGCGGGTGTTGAGATCGAATTCCGCGAGCTTGCGGCCCATCATCAGATTCACGGCGATCTTGGCCAGCGGGACCCCGGTGGCCTTGCTCACGTACGGAACCGTTCGCGAAGCCCTTGGGTTGACCTCGATGACGTAGACCTTGCCTTGGTGAATCGCGTACTGCACGTTCATCAGACCCACGACCTGCAGGGCCTTGGCCAGGCGGATCGTGTAGTCGGTGATCGTTTCGAGGTTGTCGTCGGGGATCGTCTGTGGCGGAAGCACGCAAGAACTGTCTCCGGAATGGACACCCGCTTCTTCGATGTGCTCCATGATGCCGCCGATGACAACATCCTCGCCATCGCAGAGAGCATCGACATCGACCTCGATCGCGTTCTCTAGGAACCGGTCGATCAGGATCGGGCGGTCCTGGGAATAGACGACGGCGTCGCGCATGTAGCTCTCGACAGTCGAGGCGTCATAGGCGATCACCATCGCTCGCCCACCGAGCACGTAGCTGGGACGGACCAGGACCGGGTAACCGATGCGCCTGGCGGCCTCCAGTGCGCCTTCCGGCGTGGTTGCGGTGCTGCCGGCAGGCTGCGGGATGTCCAGTTCACTCAGGAGCCTTCCGAAGCGGTCCCGGTCCTCCGCCAGATCGATCGACTCCGGGTCCGTGCCGATGATGGGTACTCCGTGGGCTTTCAGGGGCAGTGCCAGCGTCAACGGCGTTTGACCGCCGAACTGCACGATCAGGCCGTCCGGCCTCTCGGTATCGCAGATGTTGAGCACGTTCTCGAGTGTCAGGGGCTCGAAATACAGGCGGTCGCTCGTGTCGTAGTCGGTGGACACCGTCTCCGGGTTGCAATTGACCATGATCGATTCGCAACCGAGTTCCTGCAGTGCGAACGACGCATGGCAGCAGCAGTAGTCGAACTCGATGCCCTGGCCGATCCGGTTCGGGCCGGACCCGAGAATCATGATCTTGCGGGCGTCACTCGGCTCGGCCTCGCACTCTTTCTCGTAGACGGAATACAGGTACGGGGTGAAGCTCTCGAACTCCGCCGCACACGTGTCGACGCGCTTGAAGGATGCGCGGATGTTCCAGTCCTTGCGGCGATTCCTGACGGCGGTCTCGGTCTCGTTCCAGAGCCGGGCCAAACGGTTATCGGACAGTCCGTAGCGTTTCGCCTGCAGCATCTGGGCCGGAGAGACATCCTCGGGCTTGGTGTTGCCCAATTCTCCCTGGCAGTCCACGACCGCCTTGATCTGCGACAGGAACCACGGGTCGATACCGGTCATCTCCTGGACATCGGCAACCGAGTAGCCACGGGACAGGGCGAATCGGATGTAGTTGAGTCGATCCGGATTGGGTGTGATCAGCCGCTTGGGAATCAGGTCGTCGCTGTATGCGTCAGAACCGGACTTGCGCCCGGTCTCCAGGGAGCAGATCGCCTTCCAGAGCGAGTGTTTGAAGGTCGACCCGATGGCCATGACTTCCCCGATCGACTTCATCTGGACGCCCAGCACCGGCTGGCTGCCGGGGAATTTCTCGAACTGCCATTTCGGCACCTTCACCACCACGTAGTCGATGCTGGGTTCGAAGCTGGCTGGGGTCTTCTTGGTGATGTCATTCGGGATCTCGTCCAGGCGCAGGCCTACCGCGAGCTTGGCCGCGATCTTCGCGATCGGGAAACCTGTCGCCTTCGAGGCCAGGGCGGAACTGCGCGATACGCGCGGATTCATCTCGATGACGAGCATCCGGCCCGTTTCGGGATGGATGCAGAACTGCACGTTGGACCCGCCCGTGTCAACGCCGATTCTGCGTAGGCATGCCAGCGAGGCGTCCCGCATGAGTTGATACTCACGGTCCGTCAGTGTCTGGGCGGGAGCAACCGTGATGGAGTCGCCGGTATGAACCCCCATCATGTCGAAGTTCTCGATCGAGCAGATGATGATCGCGTTGTCGGCGAGATCGCGCATCACCTCCATCTCGAATTCCTTCCAGCCAAGGACGCTCTCCTCGACGAGCACCTCGTGGACCGGGGAGAGTGCGAGGCCGCGCCGCAGCAACTCGTGCATTTCCTCGGCGTTGTAGGCGAGCCCTCCTCCTGTGCCACCGAGCGTGAAGCTCGGACGGAGTACGACCGGATAGCCGACCTCCGCCGCGAAGTCGAGGCCGTCGGAGATCTTCGAGACCAGTCGGGACCGCGGGGACTCGAGTCCGATCTCCATCATTGCGGACTTGAACAGTTGTCGATCCTCGGCGCACTTGATGGCGTCCAGTTTCGCTCCGATCAGTTCCACTCCGAATTCGTCCAGGATGCCGGCCTCTGCCAGTGCCACGGAGGCGTTCAGGCCAGTCTGCCCTCCCACGGTGGACAGCAGGGCGTCCGGTCGCTCGATTTCGATGATCGAGCGGAGGTACTCGGTGGTAAGAGGCTCGATGTAGGTGCGCTCGGCCAGCTCGGGATCGGTCATGATCGTGGCCGGGTTGGAGTTGACCAGCACGGTCTCGTAGCCCTCGTCGCGCAGGGCCTTGCAGGCCTGTGTGCCGGAATAGTCGAATTCGCAGGCCTGGCCGATGACGATGGGACCGGATCCGACGATCATGATCTTGTGAATGTCGGTGCGTTTCGGCATGGACAGGCTTGGTAGGGGGCGATCTCTGCTGGTGACTAGCCCGCCGAAGCCAGCATGAGGTCGCGAAACTCGTCGAACAGGTACCGGGAATCGTGGGGGCCAGGGGCGGCTTCGGGGTGGTACTGGACGCAGAACAGCGGGTCCTTGCGGCTGCGGAATCCCTCGACGGTCTGGTCGTTGAGGTTGACATGAGTCAGTTCGATCGACGATGCGTCCAGGGAGTCCGGGTCGAGGGCGAAGCCGTGGTTCTGGGATGTGATCTCCACCTTCCCGGTGCGGTTGTTCAGGACCGGGTGATTGCACCCGTGGTGCCCGAACTTGAGCTTGTAGGTTCTGCCTCCAAGGGCTCGGCCGAGAACCTGCAGACCGAGACAGATGCCGAAGATCGGGACGCGTCCCGCCAGCCTGCGGATTTCCGCCGCTGGCCCCGCCAGCGGTTCGGGATCCCCTGGGCCGTTCGAGACGAACACGCCGTCGGGTTGCAGCGCCAGCGCATCCTCGGCCGATGTCTGGCAGGGGACAACTGTGACGTGAGCGCCGATGGCCGCCAGGCGCCGGAGAATGTTCCGCTTGATGCCGAAATCGTAGGCCACCACGTGGAACGAATGCTCGGCCGGGTTCTCTGGCAGTGCTGATGGCAGGCTATCCGGAGGGCCGTCCGTCCACTGGTAGCAAGTGGGCGTGGAGACGCCGCTGGCAAGGTCGAGTCCGGCCATCCTGGGCGTTGCCCTGGCCTTGTCCACCAAGCGGTCGGGGTTGGTGTCGATGGAGGAGACAACACCGCGAAGAGACCCATGCCGCCGGATGTGGCGTACCAAGGCCCTGGTATCGATGTCGGCCAGGACCGGTATGTCGCGCGATGCCAGGAATTCCGAGGCCGGTTGCCGGGACCGCCAGTTGCTGTCGATCGACGAGAACTCTCGCGTGACGAGTCCCTCGATGCACGGGCATGCGGACTCGCTGTCGTCGGGGTTGGTGCCGTAGTTGCCGATGTGAGGGTACGTCAGGACCACGATCTGGCCGCTGTACGACGGGTCCGTGAATATCTCCTGATAGCCGGTAAGACCGGTATTGAAGACCACTTCCCCGGCGGCTTCGGTGCGGGCTCCGAACCCGCGTCCGTGAAAGCAGCGTCCGTCCTCGAGCGCGAGTATGGCTGGAAAACTCATTCTTCGTGGCAGCCCGGACTAACGGACGACACCGATCTTCCCAAGAGGCCAGTAGGCGAAGACGGCCTTGCCTGTAACGAACCTTTCGGCAACCGTACCCCAGGTGCGGCTGTCGTTCGAGGTGTTGCGGTGATCGCCCAGCACATAGTAGGTGTTTTCCGAAACGACCGAGGGGGCACGGCTGGACTGGTCCCGGTAGTGGGGCGGCACGTGCGGCTCGGGGTAGGCGGTCTCGTTGATGAAGACCTGACCCTCCCTGATCTCGATCGTGTCGCCGGGCAGGCCGACGACGCGCTTGATGTAGGAGCGTGAGGGATCCTCGGGGAAACGGAACACGATCACGTCACCCCGTTCGATGCTCTCGAAGCGATAGGAGATCTTGCTGACGAAGATCCGCTGCTCATCTTCCAGTTGCGGGAGCATGCTCGTGCCCTCGACCTTGACGGGTTGACACAGGAACACGATGACGAAGGCAGCGATCAGGAACGAGAGGGCGATGTCGCGGATCCACACCCGAACATTGATGCCGGTCGGCTTGAGAACGTTCACGTCAGGCGGACGGGACCCGCTGACTGCGGTCGGATCGGCCTCCATGGAGGATTGGACGAGAGCGGGGCCGGGGTGTTCCGACCAAGTCCCATTCTAGTTCAGAACGGAGTCGCCGGACTGATCATCGTCAAGGACCGCTGTGCGAGGACCGGTTGCAGGCACGCCGCGGGCATCCGGGAAGCCGATTCCCTACACTATGAGTCGGAGGAACCCAATGCCACAGATCACTCGCAGGGACCTCGGCAAGACCGCCGCCATCACCGGAGTGCTGGCCGCCGGAGCCACAGCCCGGGCTGAGTCAGTCGCCAAGCGGAAGTTCGGCAGGACCGGCCTGGAGGTGGGTGTGCTAGGGATCGGCACGTCGCCGCTCGGTCGCGAGGGGATCAGCCAGACCGAGGTCAACGATGTCATCGCGGCGGCGGCCGACCTTGGTGTGAACTATCTCGATACGGCGCCGATCTATGCACAGTCGGAACGTCGGCTGGGACCGGCGCTCAAGGGCAAGCGGGACAAGTTCGTCGTGGTCACCAAGGTGGAGGCGACATCCCGGCAGGATGCCACATGGCAGGTACGGGAGAGCCTGCAGAAGACAGGGGCCGGGCATTTTGATCTCGTCCACCTGCACAACGTGGGGCGAACCGACCGGTTTCCCAGCCTGGATGTCCTGCTCGGCGAGGACGGTGCGCTCGCTGGGCTCGAAGTACTGAAGAAGCGTGGGCTGGTGCGCCACATCGGGATGACCTGCCACTTGCGGCCTGCGCGGGCGCTGCCGATTCTCCGTTCGGGACGCGTCGAGGCGGTGATGGCCGCTGTCAACCCGATCGACCGTCACATATACGATTTCGAGGGTACGGTGTTCCAGGAGGCTGCGGACCGCGGCCTTGGCGTCGTGGCGATGAAGATTCTTGGCGGTACTGTCGGTGACGGGGCGATCCTCTCGGACGAGCCGCACTATGGACGTGCGGTTCGGTACGCGCTGGGCATTCCGGGTCTTTCGGTCGCGATCATGGGCATGAAGTCCGTTGCCGAACTGGAGAAGGCGGTGGCGACCGTGCAGGCCTACAAGCCGCTTGCGGGAACGGAGCTTAGTGAGGTGATGGAAGACGGCGAGCGGCGGGCCGCCGAACTGGGCGAGCATCGCGGCCCGGTAGTCTGATCCATCCCTGGAGCTTCCAGCACGGGCTGTCTTCGCGCGTCACGAAGTCGAACTCGATCCTGAGACATCTGAGCGAGTGCAGCGCCTCTTCCAAGCGTCTGGGTGGACTTTCTTGGATCTGGCACAAGCTGTTGCTTGGGAGTAATTTACGGGGGCTCGGGAACCTGGGTCTAGGCGATTCCCCGAATCTTGGTTGTCCTGATGCAGCGGATGCACGATGACGCTTGAAGTGGCAGATGCGCTATGACGGCGACAATGTTCCTCCGAGTTCAGAAAGGTGGACGCATCGACGTGCCGCAACTCGAGGTTGTCTCGTTGTCCCGCCAGTTGCGATCTCAGAATGGGTTGCCTATAATCAGACGGCGTCAGGAGCGCAGGCTTGAGTGCGCTGAACCGGACCATCGCATCGCTGTGTCTTCGTCGACAGGGCGGGGAGAACGGGGATCTGTCACACTCAGAGTGAGAACTGGATCGTCTCGGCTACGAGCGGATCGTATCGTGCGGTAACCGGCGATAGTGGAAGAACGTACCATGAGATTGATGCGGGCTCACGACTTTGTGCGAAAGCAAGGAACATCAGCATGACTCTACCCGAGTACAGAGCACTGGTGCAGTCACTCGCATCCAGACGAGACGGCACGCCGACCTACAACGCATCCGTTGAGCACGCCTCTGTTGTCATTCAGTATCTGTTTGCGAATGCAGAGCGAACGGTTGACATTCTGTCAGGCTCCCTTAATGCTAGGGTATACGGAAGGAATTCGGTGGTCGAGGAGGCGGAGCTGTTTCTAGCATCGTCCGCCAATAACAAGCTGAGGATTATTCTGGAGAAAGATATCCCCGAGGATCGACGAATTCATCCATTATTCAAGGCATGTTCCGATGTATCGAGTATCGAATTGCGTATCGCCTCCCAAGACGTACAGGATCGGTACCAGTTTCATTTCGTCGTTGTCGACAAGAACAGCTATCGCTTTGAAGAGGACAAGACAAAGTCGTCAGCTGTTGCAGCTTTCGGGCATCCGGAAGGTGCGAAGAACTTGGCCAAGATATATGAGGAACTATGGGCTGATTGCAAATCTGTTGATGTCGTCCCGGCTGACATGCACTGATGCCAAATCTAGAACAGAGAATGGCCTGTACTAGACCTCTGCCATAGCTTTCGAGAGAGTATTCGCTGTGCAAACTCTAGTCAATATGGCTGTATTTGTTTTAGCTGCAAATCTCGCTTATCTCCGATTAGAAACATTGGAACATCGAGCACAACTCAGGAAATATGCTCGCGAGAAAATGGGGAAGTTGGACAACGTATCAAATGGTCTAAAGAAGTCAGATTACTATAAACGACTTTCGTTTTGGGCGGGAATCGTTGAGAATGATGCCAAGAACAAAAAAGTCATAGCAGACCATTTAGGATGGCGTAAGTTGTCTGATTATGTGTTTGGTGTAGGTCAGAGGGACAGAAAGATCTCCAATATCTTGGCATGGTCTGCGCTAGTCGTTGTTGTCGGTGGGACTATAGCGGTCACCCTTCAAGTCCAGATTACAGGATGGATTACCTGGATTTTTCTAGGGCTACTTGAACTCATGATACTCGCTTCTTTCTTGCTCGTTTGGGCTGGAAACGATTATATTTCGAAGTCTCGAATTCTGATTGATAAAGATGCAGAACAATGGGAGATATTCATGAGAGATAGAACTCCCGATACAAAGACTATTTCAATCAAAAATATGACCGGAAATTCCTAACCAAGAGGTCTCTTGATCCTGCATCTGAAAGTGCTTGATCCAGCTTGGGCGTCCACGCTTAAGGTGCTGAAAGTGCCCAGATGTTGATCGTCACGAATTCAAGCCAGTCAGAGGCCCGCGTAGGACGATATTGGGGGCATAGATCTGAACAGGCAGGAGGCATGGTCCCTATCTCGGGAAATCTGAGCCTCGCCGCATCCGTCGCTAATCCCGGTCACATCTTGTACTGACCCAAGTCCTCTTCTCCAAGGTTATCCAGCCACTTGAGCAGTTCGTCGCTGTTGGCCTTGTCGTTCAGGCTTGGGGAGAGTTTCGACGAAGCAATCACCTGTTCGTTGACATAGATCGGGCAGTCCATCCTGAGCGCCAATGCCAGAGCGTCGCTGGGTCGTGAGTCGATGGACATCAGTTGGCCATCCTTCTGCTGGAGCCAGATCACGGCGAAGAAGGTATCGTCCTTCAGCTCGCTGACGACCACTCTCTGGATCCAGGCTTCGGACGCTTGCATCAGGTTCGTGAACAGGTCGTGCGTCATGGGTCGGGGGGTGGCTACCTTCTCGATCTCCAAGGCGATTGCGTTCGCCTCGTACACACCGATCCAGATGGGCAGTACGGTCTTGTTGGCCTTGTCCTTCAGGACCACGATCGGCATGTTCGTGATCGGGTCCATCATCAGGCCGCAGATTCTCATCTCGATCTCTGCCATCGTTGTCTCCCTTTCAGTTCAGGACGTGAAACCCTTGGAATGCGGTCTCCGTATTGGCCGACACCAGGTCGCCGACCAGGGAATTCGGACCGGATGCGGTAACCCGGACGTTGCAGTAGTTGCCACGGAGGTCGCGACCTTCGGCCAAGGCTGAGGAATCCGTGAAGTTCAGCACACGGTTCTGGGTCGTGCGCCCGACCCACTGGTTGAACTTCTTCTTGTGGCCCTCGACAAGAACCTCTTCGCAACGTCCGATCAGGTCGGCATTCCGACGCAACTGGATCCGACGTTGATGTTCCTGCAACTCCCGCAGGCGCCTTGCCTTCTCTTCCTCGGGAATCTGTGGCATCTCAGCGGCCGGCGTGCCCTTGCGTGGCGAGTACTTGAAGGAGAAGACCGAGCAGTATTCGACCGCATCCAGCAGGGAGAGCGTCTGCTGGAAATCCGCTTCGGATTCACCCGGGAAACCCACGATGATGTCAGTGCTGAGCTCAATCGTTCTGTTCGCACTCCTGAGCATCTCGATGCAATGCAAGTACTGTTCCCGGCTGTAGGTGCGGTGCATTCCCCGGAGGACGCTGGTCGCGCCCGACTGCACGGGGAGGTGCACCCAGTCACAGAGCGATTCATTGCCGTCGATGGCTCGAACGATGTCCTCTGTGAAATCGGTGGGGTGCGAGGTGGTGAACCGCACCCGCCGGATCCGGGGCAGATGTCCGATCTCGTCCAGCAGCCGGGCGAAGCTCCAGCCAGCGGGCGAAGGGTCGCGGTAGCTGTTGACGGTTTGTCCCAGCAACGTGATTTCCGTGTAGCCTCGGTCGGAGAGTTCGCGCGCCTCGCGCATGACTGATGCGCTGTCACGGCTGCGCTCCGGCCCCCGGGTGAATGGCACCACGCAGTACGTGCAGGACTTGTCGCACCCCTCGATGATCGTGATGTACGCGCTGTAGGGCCGTTCCCGCTCGGTCCGGGGCACATCGAACGTCTCGTCGGTTTCTAGGTTCAGACCCGTGACTCGTGTTTCACCGGATTCGACCCTTTCCAGGATGGCGGGCAAGTCGTTGTAGCTGGCCGAGCCGCACACGAAGTCCACGTGCGGTGCAAGGTCGAAAATGCCTTCGCCGTTGTGCTGTGCCACGCAGCCCAAGACCCCGATGGTCTTGGCGGAGCCGCTGCGCTTTACACCGCCGAGGCGGGAGAACACCTTCTGCTCGGCCTTGTCCCGGATGCTGCAGGTGTTGTACAGGAGCATGCTGGCCGTGTCCGGAGACTGGACCTGGCTATACCCGCGAGTCACAAGCAGACTGCGGAGCTTCTCGCTGTCGTGGACATTCATCTGACAGCCGAACGTCTCCAAGTAGAAGGTCTTGGGCACGATGGTTCCGTGTGTCAGTGGGGATCAAGCCTCGGCATGCGAGGTGAACGACTCCACGGGAGACACTGCGTTCAGTGTAGCGGACATGCTGATTCACCTCGCTGCGTCTTGGGAGATGCGCGGCAGAACACGGGTAGCAGCGACACGGACCAAGAGGTCAGAGGCATCAACCAGCATGCGATGTCCGGTTCATATGCATCCAGAGAGCCGTTTCGGGGAAATCTCCGGGCCGTCGACCCATCCTCCTGAGAGCGATCAAGCCTCAATGTACGAGATCCCTTGGTCTGGCTACGTGCCGAAGGGGTAACCAGTCGGCGACGCTGTTCGGAGCGGGTCTGGGTCTTCCTGTGGGAGTAGTCGAAGGAGTCGGCATTGCGTAGAAGTTCGCGGTAGAGTTTGCCTGCGCTGCGCAGGTGCGCTCTACTCGCTCATTCGCCTGTATCCCAAGTGATATCCGTGCACATTCCGTCCCCGTGTCGGAGGTTCCATGTCCGATTCTAGGATGAATCTCTATCCGCGAAGGTAGCTGACCTGATCCCACGAGAACGTGGCGCATTCGAACGCTTGGGCCGATCGGTCTCTGCCGGCGGTGCGGAGTTTGGGACCGATGCGCCCCAGCCAATCTGCTCAACTAGTAGATTCTCATGCCTGATGAGATCTCGAGTACCAACCATCAGTGGATTCTGCACACGCCATACCAAGAGCCGGGCGATCACTGGGCGCTGGACAAACACGGACGAGCACTGAATCGGCGGCAGCCTGGCCGGAGACCAAGTTCGACCCAACTGCCGGTGCCGAGACCCAAGGGCGAGGCGAGTGACTGGAGTGAACCTGACGAGTTGATCGAGCCGCACGGAACGATCAACGAAATCCGTAAGCATGTGCGCGATTGGCGCAAGGAAAACTGGCCTGGCGTCCATTCGCGTATCCAGCATCTGCTGGAGTTCTGGTCTCGCGAGGGTGCGAGCATGCGCCCGTTCTGGTGCCAGCGAGAAGCTGTCGAGACACTCGTCTGGCTATTCGATGCCGGACGATCTCACGCTCCCGATGAACACGCTGCCGTCATCAGGAAGATCGAAGAGGCGAACGAGGACTGGAACGAGTCCATCCCTCGCGTTGCGCTGAAGATGGCGACCGGCACGGGCAAGACACTGTTGATGGCCATGATCGCCCTGTGGTGGACCGTGCGCCATCCTGGGCGCCCGGTCGAGTTCCTCGTTCTGACGCCGGGCCTAACGATTCGCGAGCGATTGCGTGTTCTGGCCGAGAAAGACGGCGATATCTGGAAATCGGCCGCTCCGCGTGGATTTGAGTCTGATCTGCGAAGAATGCGTTGGGCGGTACTGAACTTTCAGACATTCCAGCGACAGTCGAGTTTGGATGTGGGCGGCAAGAAGGCCACCGGGAAGGAGAAGCAACTCCTGATCCCGAAGGGTGCCACTGAGCCGGATTCGTGGCGTGAGGGTGAGGCCGAGATGTTGGACCGGCTTCTCAAGGAGCATCGTGGTGGCGGTCCCATCACGGTGATCAACGACGAAGCCCACCACTGCTACACGTATCAGGGGGTGAAACTCCAGAAGGTCAAGGCGGACCCCGATGAGCATCAAGACCGCAAGCAGGCCGAACTCTGGTTCGGGGCGTTGCGAGCCCTGCAGCGAGCAGGACGGCTGGAACAGGTGTTCGACCTTTCGGCCACTCCGATGTGGTTGCGCCTCCCCGCTCTACTGAAAGCTGAGACGTTCCCCTGGACCGTCTCGGACTTTCCCCTGCTGGATGCTGTCGAATCCGGCTTGGTCAAGGTGCCCCGCGTTCCGGTGGACGACCGACGGGAAGAGGACGGCCAACCCGTCCACCAGCATCCGCGGTACCGCAACATCTACCTGTACAACGAGAAGCGGAACATTGGCGAGACATTGACGCCGGAAGTCAGTGAGCCCCTGCACCATCTGTACACGCACTACCTCGAAACGGACCGAGCCTATTCGGAGAAAGGCCGGATTCCGGTGATGATCGTGGTGGCCAACACGATCGAGAACGCGACCATGCTGCATCGCTACATTGCGGGTTATCGGGATGGGGATATCTGGAAAGCGGGTAATCTCGATCTGTTCTCCAACGGCGATCCTGTCACCGGCATGCCACGGGCGCATCCGCCGACCGTGTTGGTCCATTCGCGACTGGACGATTCCGGCCGCGGGAATGCCGGGAAGATCAGTCAGGCGATCGTGGAGCAAGCCACGCTGTTCGCACCAAGCTCCGAGCACTCCGAAGAGAAGCGCCAAGCCATTCGGGATGTCTTCATGACCGTCGGGCAGCGTGGCAAGGCGGGTGAGCATATTCGTTGCGTTGTTTCCGTTGGGATGCTCACCGAGGGTTGGGACGCCCGCACGGTGACGCACGTGTTCGGATACCGGGCGTTCGGCAGCCAGCTTCTCTGCGAACAGGTAGCCGGTCGAGCCCTGCGCAAGTCCGCCTTCAGCGCCCGGGACGAGAAACAGCCGATCGAATACGCAAACCTTTTCGGCGTACCATTCACCTTCCTTGGAGGAGAAGTCATCAATGGCCCACCGCCGGTGCCCGAGGACGAGCTTGTGGAGACGTTGGCGGACCGGAGTGAGTTTCGCATATCGTTTCCACATGTGGTCGGATACGCGCCTTCCGACGACGTCCCGCGTTGGGAAGTGGATGTCTCGGTGCTACGCGGCCAGACCGTGCAATCGCGTCCCTCCCTGACCACGGAAGTCACTGGTGCAGTGGGAACGGGCCTCGACCTGGATCCGGAATCCGCTACGCCGCGGCAGGCAATCTGGCAAGCCGCTGAGCAATTGGTCACTCGCCTGGATGGTGCGCAGGACAACAGGCGGCAGGCCTTCCTTTGCAGCGTTCAGATCGTGCGGGAGTGCCTCCGAGTGATGAAGTGCGAGGTTTGGGCCGACCTGCAACATGACAGTGAGGCGCTGGATGCCATAGCGGCCCACGTTCGTCGTATCGACGGATCGCAGTTCGTTGCCCCCGTGTTCGTGGACCAAGCTGATCCGGGGTCGCTGCGCATGACCGACACGTCTTCGGTCAGCTTCCGCACAGTGCTTGATCACTGGTATCCGAGACGACGGGCCGAGTATCCTGTGAAATCAGAGTTGAGCGCAGCGGCCTGCCATACCAAACCGGAGGTTCAAGTGGCAGAGATCCTGGACACTCACCCGGACATCGAGGCCTGGGTGCGGAATTTTCGCCTCGGCTGGAGCGTGCCCTATTTCGATCCCGAACGGCGGGGCATGGCATTGATGGAGCCGGATTTCGTTGCTCGATCCAGTCTGCCGACTGCGAGCGGGCGCAAACGCTATCTGATCATCGAGTTCAAGGGCCTCATGGCCGGCCAGCCCCGAGAGAGCGCCAAGCGCAAGTACCTGCAGGAGTACTGGGCCCCTGCCGTTTCGCGGAAGACCGCTGCCCCCGACGACGATCTAGGGGACTGGCAGGCCGTCTGGATCGAAGACATCGAAAGGGCTCACGACCTCATCACGGCAGCCTGTCACAGGGACGAGAAACTATGAAGACCAAAGCCTACCAGCACGCCCACGCACGACGCACCAACATCCCGACCAGCGAGGACCGTGTCTACATGACTGATGAGGAACGCGAGGGCGTACCGTTCTCACCGCAGCCTGGCGGATCCGACGGTCCAGTTCTTCTCAGTTGGAGGCGCCGTGATGATCTCGACATCAATGCGATCCGTACGCAGGCGCTGCCACTATACATTCACGAGAAAGTGAGCCCGTCAGCGTTCGTAGAGCAACTGTCGAAACCGGTAGAGCAAGACACGCAGGGCGACCTCTTCGATGATTTCAACGGCATTCCCGAAGGGGCGCGGTATGACTGGTATCACCACGAGGGGAACTGGTCGAATCGCATGATCCGGGGCAACTCGGTTGACGTGATGGCATCGCTCGCCGTCAAGGAAAATCTGGCGGGACAAGTGCAGATGATCTTCTTCGACCCGCCCTACGGAATCGGCTTCAACAGCAACTACCAGCCCAGCACCCGCAAGCGGGATGGCGGTGGAGCGCCGGTAGAGGCTGCCCCTCGGAAGGCGTTTCGGGACACCTATGTCGACGGCCCGCATTCCTACATGAGCACGATCTACTGCGTGGCCATTCATGCACGAGCGCTCCTTGCGGAGACGGGCAGCTTCGTCCTGCAGATGGGGACGGAGAATGTACACCGTCTTTCGATCATCCTGGATGAGGTGTTCGGATCTGAGAATCGCGTCGCCACGATCGCGTTCGCCAAGTCCGGGGCAACCTCTGCGAGACATCTCCCCGAAGTGGCCGACTGGCTGCTCTGGTATGCCAGGGACAAGGAGAAGGTGAAGTACCACCAGTTGTACGAGCACCTCTCGCGACAGGAGAAGCTGGCCCACATGAACTGGGATGCCATGGTTGAACTGCCGGACGGAGCCTGCCGGAATCTGACGAAGAAGGAACGCCAGGATCCAGACAAGAACCTACCTGGAGGCGCGAAGCTGTTCCGAAGGATGCGTATCGGATCCCAGCACGAATCCGAGACCGGGCGGTCCGGTCCATTCCGATGGAACGGGACCCTGTATCGCTGCCCGCCGGGTGAGCATTGGAGGGTCAGCCACGAGGGACTGGACACCCTTGCGGCCAAGAAACGCCTGATTGCGACCGATCGGGGTCGGCTGAGCTGGAAGCGCTACGAGGACGAGGTCCCCGGCAGGAGGATTCACAATCTCTGGTCCGAACAACAGTCGCCGAACGACATGCACTACGTCGTGGAGACGGCGGAAGCGACGGTCGAGCGCTGCATCCTCATGGCCACGGACCCGGGCGACCTGGTTCTCGATCCGACCTGCGGGTCCGGCACAACCGCACTGGTGGCGGAGCGCTGGGGCCGTCGCTGGATCACGATCGACACGTCCGCGATTCCGATCGCGTTGTGTCGACAGCGACTGGTCTCGGCTGTCCACAAGTGGTACTTCACTCTGGACGATGCCGAAGGCCAGGCACAGGAAGGCGAGTTGTCCGGAACGAGCGTACAGGCAACCGGACAGTCCGGCTCCAATCCCGGCAGCGGCTTCGTATACGAGCGCGTGCCGTATGTCTCTGCCGCCCATCTTGCCTACGACCGGCCCCCGAAGACCACACTGCTTGTCGACAGACCGCTTGTGAAGAAGGGGCTTCGGCGCATCAGTTCGCCCTTCACCGTCGAGTCGCACTCGCCATGGACCTATGTTTCGCCGAGTGCACCCCAGGATGATCTCCGAGACAGTGAGCGCGATCTCGGCATCCGCGAGAACGTGATGAGGGCGTTGGAAACCGTCGGCATCCCGATGCCCAGTTCCGATGCGGACCGCTGGCACCTCGACGGCATCGAAGCTTGGATGGAGGACAGTCAAGGTGGCGGAATCACCCATCAGGCCAACTTGCGCGAGTCCGGCGAACGAGTTGCGCTGGCGCTGGTACCGGACGACCGTTCGGCGGGACCGACGATGGTCAACGACTTGGCTCGTACGGCGGCCCTGAACGACTTCACCAAGTTGGTGGTCATTGCCTTCCATTTCGAGCCTGGTGTGGATCGTGAGAAGCGTGGCAAGCTCGAGATTCTCACGGTTCGTGCCAACCGCGACCTGACCGTCGGCGAGCTGGCCTCCGGCGAGGCGGACAATGCGTTCGTTCTCGTGGGCGAACCCGATGTGGAGGTCGAGCGACTTGGAGAGGGCGGGGACGACCGCCTGCGGGTGCGGATTCGGGGTTACCAGGTGTACGATCCAGGTTCGGGGAATCTGCGGCCGAGTGGGAAGCCGAGCGATATCGACTGCTGGATGCTCGACACGGACTATGACGGCAAGTCCTTCTTTGCGCGCCGCATCCATTTTCCTGCCAGTGGTTCGGACAAGCAACTGATGCGATTGCAGAGCGAACTCGCAAGGCACATTGATCCGGGACAGTGGGAGTGTATGCAATCGCTCACGTCGGCACCCTTCAAGCGGCCGAGCACGGGACGTCTCGCAGTCCGCATCGTCACGCAGTTTGGAGACGAGATGCTGGCCGTTGTGCCGGTTGAAGCAGAGTGATCTGTTTCTGGACGAATGCCATGACCGCGGTCAGCGATGGAGTCGATCGAACTCCGAGATACGGCGCGGTGGGCTGGGCGTGCCACTGCCAAGTGAACACTTCAAGCAGTGATCGTCCGGCAAGCGGACCTGCCTTGGCGGCAGGTATCGGCAACTCTCATGCGACCGTTCACGCTGCGCATGCCAGCGGTTGAAGGATCGTATTGCAGATGCCCAGTTCGCGGAACCGGAAGTTCGCGGTCCTGCCGCTGATGCTCGCCGTACTCCCCACACAGATGTATCGCCGGCTCTGAGAGCTGCGTCCGGGGGCCGTGGTACGCAAGGCACTGGAGGTTCGTTCCGCCTCCGCCCGTCGGGTAGTGGCAGACTGCCCTTGGTGGCCGGAGCGGGCGGGGGAGAGGATCAGCGCAACGAACTGTGGCCAGCCTCTATTCGCACTCGCAGCAGGTGCAAGGCAATCGCAGTGAAGGTGTCGCGACCACAGCCATGCGTCCACTCCGTTCACTTCCTTGACCCACCTGTGATAGGGTAGAGTCGATGGAAGCAGAGTCTATCAAGATGGTCGTGGTGGTGCTCGGTGGTTTCGTCGCCATTGTCTGGTTCATGCGCTCTGGCTTCGCACAGCTTCGGGGGGAGATCCAAGCAGATCGCGAGGAATTTCGTGGGGAAATCCAAAGTGTTCCCGGGGGACTTCATGGTCTTGCAGCACGGCAACGAGAGTACTGCGACCGACTCTCCGACAAACTGGATGAGGTGATTTCCCAGCAGCACAAGTACTACGACAGACTCTCCGAGAGACTGGATGAGGTGATTTCCCAACAGCGCCAGAACTACGACCGGCTGTCCGACAAGTACGACCAGCTGTCCGACAAACTGGCGGTAACGTCCGAGCGGGCAGTGCGTATCGAAGCGATGTTGTTACGGCAGTTTCGGCAGGAACGGCAATCGCAAGCGGTAGACTCACCGACGAACGTTGTCGAGCAGAAGCCGGCCCAGGCGAAAGCGGCGCAAGCAACACCCCGCAGTTAGGGCAAGGCGCCGTCCATGGACGCCGAGCGTGCCGATGGCCAAGCGGTCTGCGTCCGCTGGTCGGGTCGTCGGGTTCGTGTGCGCAGAAGAGGCCCGCGGGCCGGCAGACCCGACGCTTCAGCATCCGGGAGAGGACTAGCTCGTCGTGGGCAGGATCGCCCATTTCCGCCTGCCTGTCGCGCATGGACGCGTGGCCAGATGGCCTCTGCTTGTACTCCGTTCCGCCAATAGTGTTGTGGTTGATAAGGCACTGGCCGACGATAGACGCAGCGTTGACAGAACGGAGGGATGTACGTGTGGCTGCCGGTGAATACGTCAAGCAGTGATCGTCCGGCAAAAGGATCTGCGTTGGCGGCAGGTATCGGCAACTCTCATGCGACCGTTACCGCTGCGCATGCCAACGCTTGAAGGATCGTGCAGCGGCCCCTGATCCGCAGAACGGGAAGATCTTGACCGTGCCTTACCGCTAATGCTTGTCGTCTTCCCTTCACTGCTGCACCGTGTCTGCAGTCTCTGCGGACGGCCGTCTGGGCTTACCGCCAGCCGTTCACTCCGCCTCTGCACATCGGGTGGTGACCGCCTGCCTCTGGTCGGGGTTGGCAGCGGAACTGCGACCAGCCTCTATTAGCACTCGCAGCAGGTACAAGGCAATGCTGCGAAGGGTCGCAGCCACACGTCCACTCCGGCTCCTTCCTTGGCACACCTGTGATAGGATCAAGTCGATGGAAGCAGAGTCTCTCAAGATCGTCATGGTGGTGCTGGGAGGCGTCGTGGCCATAGCCGGCTTCATGCGCTCTGGCTTCTCACAGCTTCGCGGGGAGATACGAGCCAATCGCGAGAAATCTCGTGGGGAAATCCAGAGTCTTCGCGAGGAATTTCGTGGGGAAGTTCATGGTCTTGCAGCACGGCAACGAGAGGACTACGACCGACTGTCCGACAAACTGGCTGAAGTAGCCGCCCAGCAGCGCAAGGACTACGACCGACTGTCGGACAAACTGGAGGAAGTGACCGTAAAACTGGCGGAAGTGGCCGTCCAGCAGCGCAAGGACTACGACCGGCTGTCCGACAAGTACGACCGGCTCTCCGACAAGTACGACGGGCTCTCCGACAAGTACGACCGGCTCTCCGACAAGCTGGATGAGGTGATCGTCCAGCAGCGCAAGGACTACGACAGGCATTCCGACAAGTTGGCGGTAACGGCGGAGCGGGCAGTGCGTATCGAAGGGATGTTGTTACGGCAGTTGCAGCAGGAACGGCAATCGCAAGCGGTAGACTCACCGATGAACATTGTCGAGCAGAAGCCGGCCCAGCCGAGACTCCAGACGAAAGCGGCGCAAGCAACACCCGGCAGTTAGGGCAACGTCCCGTCCGCGGCCCCCAAGTTTGCCGACAGGCAAGCCAAGCGGTCTGCGTCCGAGTCCGATGCTAGGGTCGTCGGGTTCCCGTGTGCAGAAGAGTACCTCGGGTCGGCAGACCCGAAGCTTCTGCGTCCGGGAGGGGGCTAGCTCGTCATGGGCAGGATCGCCCGTTTCCGTCAGTCTGTCGCGCATGGAGGCGTGGACAGATGGACTCTGCTTGTACTCCGTTCCACCAGCAATGTTGCGGTCTACGGAACCCTGGCCGACCATAGTCGCAGCGTCGGCAGAACTGGCAGCAGGCAGCCGTGAAGCCATCCGCACGACTCGAGCCGCGATGCGTGTGGACCGAGAGTTGAGCGACCCATGTCACGCCGAGAGTGTCAGGATCTGCGTTGGCGGCAGGTATCGGCAACTCTTATTCAACCGTTCCCACTGCGCATGCCAACGCTTAGAAGGATCGTGCAGCGGCCCCTGATCCGCAGAACGGGAAGATCTTGACCGTGCCTTACCGCTAATGCTTGTCGTCTTCCCTTCACTGCTGCACCGTGTCTGCAGTCTCTGCGGACGGCCGTGTGGGCTTGTCGCCAGCCGTTCACTCCGCTCTGCACATCGGGTGGTGACCGCCTGCCTCTGGTCGGGGTCGGCAGCGGAACTGCGACCAGCCTCTATTAGCACTCGCAGCAGGTACAAGGCAATCGCTGCGAAGGGTCGCGGCCGCAGCCACACGTCCACTCCGGCTCCTTCCTTGGCACACCTGTGATAGGATTGAGTCGATGGAAGCAGAGTCTCTCAAGATCGTCATGGTGGTGCTGGGAGGCGTCGTGGCCATAGTCGGCTTCATGCGCTCTGGCTTCTCACAGCTTCGCGGGGAGATACGAGCCGATCGCGAGGAATCTCGTGGGGAAATCCAGAGTCTTCGCGAGGAATTTCGTGGGGAAGTTCATGGTCTTGCAGCACGGCAACGAGAGGACTACGACCGACTCTCCGACAAACTGGAGGAAGTGACCGTGAAGCTGGCGGAAGTGGCCGTCCAGCAGCGCAAGGACTACGACCGACTCTCCGACAGGCTGGAGGAAGTGACCATTCAGCAGCGCAAGGACTACGACCGGCTGTCCGACAAGTACGACCGGCTGTCCGACAAGCTGGATGAGGTGATCGTCCAGCAGCGCAAGGACTACGACAGGCATTCCGACAAGTTGGCGGTAACGGCGGAGCGGGCAGTGCGTATCGAAGGGATGTTGTTACGGCAGTTGCAGCAGGAACGGCAATCGCAAGCGGTAGACTCACCGATGAACATTGTCGAGCAGAAGCCGGCCCAGCCGAGACTCCAGGCGAAAGCGGCGCAAGCAACACCCCGGAGTTAGGGCAAGGCGCCGTCCGAGGATCCCAAGTGTGCCGACAGGCAAGCCAAGCGGTCTGCGTCCGAGGGTAGGGGCGTCAGGTTCCCGTGTGCAGAAGAGTGCCTCGGGTCGGCAGACCCGAAGCTTCTGCGTCCGGGAGGGGCCTAGTGTTCGGTCAATCAATGATTTTCGGGTAGACAGACTTGAGTCGACAGCGAGCTTTGGCAATCGACATGCGCCAATTCACTCCACGCTGGCGCGCATTGACCCGTTGCGACCAGGCTGTCACCTCGGCCCGCAACTTGTCCAGATCCCCGATCCGGCGACCCTTCAGACACTGCCGCGTCAGGCAACTCAACTCGCACTCCGCCACGTTCAGCCAACTCCCGTGCTGCGGCGTGTACTGGAACTCGATGCGCTGCCTCAACCCCCGCGCCCGCTCCGCCTCGAACGCATCGTACAGCGCTCCCCGCGTGTGCGTGTTGAGATTGTCCAGCACCAGCGTGATCTTCTCGCCGTTCGGATAGCGGCTCTCCAGCAGCGCCGCCACCTCCTCGGCCCAGTCCAGTTTCAGACATCCTGACCTCGGGGTGAAGAAGGTGAACCCGAGGCAGGGGTGAAGGAGCGGTTGGGAGGGAGTTCGTAGACCAGGCGGAGGGAGGTGCCGGGGAAGCAGGTGCGGGTCTGGTTGAGTTGGGCGAGCAGGCCGGCGAGGGCGGCATCGCTGGCGTTGCTGGCGGTACCGAGAATCCGCACACGCAGGATGCACTGTTCGGGCTCCGGCAGGATGTCGGCGTCGGACTGGAAGAGCGCCTTGAGGTGCGGACGGGGCCGGGGCTGCTGGCCCTGGGCCGCCGCCACGGCGGCCATCATGCGCGTCTCGGCGCGGTAGGCGATCATGCGCAGGATGTCGAGGAACAGTCTTTCGCGGCTGGGCAGGGCATCCAGCGCCTGCTCCGCACTGAGCTCCGCGACCGCGATGTGCCGGGGCAGTTCCCCGCATTGCCGCTGCACCTCGTCACAGCGGGCGACCAGCGCCTCGCTCTCGAGGCGGGTCTGCTCGGCGCGCTGACGGGCACTCGCGGTGGGCGTGCCGCGCAGCAGGGCGGCCTGGCGATTGCGCAGGGTGCCGAGTTGACTGCGCAGCCGGCGGAGTTCGCGGTCCTGCTCCCGCCAGGCGGGATTGACGACCCGGGCCTGCGGGTCCTGGGCGGCCAGACCATGCACCGGCAGGCTGTCGAGTTGGAACTCTTCCCGCATGTACTTGAAGAAGTTCTCCTGCGACCAGCGCGAGAACAGCGCTCCAGCCGCCTGCTCGCGGGACAGGGAGAAGTTGGTGGTGATCAGGGCGAGTTGCCGACCATCGTCCAGCAGCCGGCGGATCTGCCGCACCTCGGGACCTTGCGGCAGGCGCACCCGCTGCTCGGCCAGGCGCACCTCGAGCGTGCGCGTGCTCCCGGGTCCGTGCAGGGGCAGCCGGGCGGTCCGGAAGTCGGCCTCCGGCCAGTCGGCACCCCGGAAGTTCTTGTGCCAGGTCAGCACGGCGACGCCCCGGCGGGCCAGCCGCCCGAACAGGGCCGGACTCCAGCCTTCCCGGTCGAAGACCAGGGTGAGGGCCGGCTCCGCCTCCGTGTCGGTGGTCAAGTCCACGGCCTGTGGCCCCACCACGTCCAACCGCTCCAGCGCCGGCAGGATGTCCTGCTCCAGCGCCTGCGTCAGACGCGGGTCCAGATCCTTGTGCAGGCACAGCAGCGGCAGCCCGCCCAGCGCGTTGACCCAGTAGCTGGTCGTCGCCGGCAGGCAGAGTTTCTGCCGCGCCACGAAGTGCTTCGGCAAGCGTCCCTTGCGACCGGTGTAGACCTTGACGTGCCCGTCCACCGCCAGGGTGGCCGCTACCTCCGGATCATCCGCCAGCCAGTCCTGCGCCAGCGCATCCAGCCAGGCCCGGACCTGCTGCGCATCGCCGGCCAGTGCGCGCACCTTGGCCCGCAAGGTCTTCACCTCCCCACAGCGGTCCAGCCCCAGCAGGGCTCCCCATTCTCCCGGAGCCTGATGGCGCAGCGCTTCGGCGTTGCGGACCCGCCCCAGGAACAGGAACGTCAGGAACAGCAGCATGCTGGTCACCCCGTAGTACCCCTTGGGCAGTTCCAGGAACTCGGCGGCGCGCTTGAGCAGACCCTCCCGTAACAGCATCGGCAGGGCCGCCAGCACGCCGCCGCCGACCACCGCCGAGAGACGCTCGGGAAAGCGCGGCTGCACGGCGGTCAGTGTGCCCGTCGAGGCGGCCACCCGTCCGGCACAATCCTTGGCACCCCGGCCCATCGGCGCGCTGCGGTCCCGCTGGTCCCGTGCACTGCGATCCAGCACTTCCGAGGCACTGGCCGCAGGGGCCTCGGCCGCAGCTGCCGCACTCTCCGGTTCAGTCTCAACCTCTTCTATATCATACACTTTCGCAGCATTTCCGTCGGTCATGGCCAGCGCCTCTCCGCTCGCCGGCCCGATGCGCCCCTGCCGCCGATTCGCATTCACCGTCCCGACTTTCACTCCCAACCGCCGCGCCACTTCCGCTCCGTTCAGCCCCTGCGCCAGCAGCCGGTTCGCCGCCGCCTGACGCGCCCCCACCAACACACTCGCACTCCGTCCCGGTCGCGGCGCCTGCGCCCCCAGACGACCCTGCCGCCGGTGGTAGTTCAGCGTCGACACGTCCACTCCCAACCGCCGCGCCACCTCCGCTCCGCTCAGTCCTTCCGCCAGCAGCCGGGTCGCTTCCGCCTGCCTCTCCCCCACCAGCACACCGGCACGCCGCCCCGAGCGCATCTGCTGGAAACCCGCTTCCCCCTCCTGCCGCAAGCGGGTCACCGCCCGCTGCAAGGTCGACCGACCCAGACCGAAGGCGGCCTGCAGGTCCGCCCGCCGCACCCCGCTTTCCGCCAGTCGGGCCGCCCGCAGCAGCAGTGCTCCCCGGTCGTCGGCGTCGTGAAAATCGAAGGGGTCCATGTTCGTGAAGTAGACGATCCGCCCGTCGTCGGTGGTCTTGAAGGAGAAACAGGACTGTCCGATCGGGACCGCCGCACCGGGGGTGAGTGGCAGGGTGTTCATGGGTGTTTCCGGCGCAATTCCGGTATCACTATCCTGACTGAAATCCATATTCCCTGTCAAGCCTCCCCAGCCCAGCGAAAGCCTTGTATTACAGTGGGATTCAGCCTACGGCGGGCTTATGACCAGCCCCCCGAGGTCAGGATGTCTGAGTTTGGTGCGCCGCTCCCGCACCGTCACCGTCCGCCAACCCACCAGCGGTTCACAGAACCCCGAACGCCGAAGCCATGCCCGCCCGCCGATACTCGTAGTCCACCCGGCGCGGATGCTTCGTGGTGGCGGGCAGTGGCTGGCGGGTCTCCTGCACCATCTGGATCGGCTGTTCGTCCATGCAGACCACCGGTCGCTGCTCGTCGTAAGGTCTTTCGTATGTGGACAGAACGTCTTCCATGGCGGCCACATACTCCCCGTCCACCTTCGGCGGAATCACCCAGTACTGCAGGTAGCGCCCCACGATACCGTTTTTTTCAGGGTCTGATTGACGGTCTCGTGGCTGATCGTGTCACAGATGCCGATCTCGACCGCCTCGCGGGCCAGCAGGCGCAGGGACCATTGGCCGAAGCCGGTCGGCGGGGGCCCCAGCCGCAGCGCGATCAGCGCGACTTCCTGCCGCCCGTCCAGGAGCTTCGGCGGCCAGGTGGACGGGTCGCGTTGCCGCCCGTCGAGGGCCAACTCGAAACCCTCCAGCACGCAGCGTTTGCGCACGTTCGCGACGGTCCGCTCCCGGCAGTCGAAGGCCTCCGCGACCTGTTGGTCGCACCAATCCGGCCCGTCCGCATCGACCTGCAGCAGAATGCGCGCCCGGCGCGCTTTCTGGCTGCTGCCCTTGAGTTTCTTGACGACCTCCTCACAGGTCTTGCGTTCCGCCTCCGACAGGCGCACAATGTACTTCTTCATGGTTCCCTCTCCCTTGCTGTGGCAAGACGGCTCGGGCCACGGGGCCCTCACCTTGGAACACATTGTACAGGAAATGTTGCCATTGACCGAACACTAGCTCGTCATGGGCAGGATCGCCCGTTTCCGTCAGTCTGTCGCGCATGGACGCGTGGACAGATGGACTCTGCTTGTACTCCGTTCCACCAGCAATGTTGCGGTCTACGGAACACTGACCGACCATAGTCGCAGCGTCGGCAGAACTGGCAGCAGGCAGCCGTGAAGCCATCCGCACGACTCGAGCCGCGCTGCGTGTGGACCGAGAGTTGAGCGACCCATGTCACGCCGAGAGTGTCGGCATCTGACACTGTGCAGGAATGACCTATCGAGCTCGTCGCCAGCCAAGATAGAAGATTCCGGCGAGGACGCCAAGGCTGGCCAGCCCGGCTGCCGATATGGCCCGGAAGGTCTCCGGTTCCGCCCCCCGCCGCTCCTCGACCAGTCTCCGGCCCTCAACCTGTGGAGCGGCTCCGTCGCGCAGCTGGTCACGGAGGACCGAGATCAGATCCGGTCGTGCCGACTCCGCAACCTGCACTTCCACGAACTCCTCGAAGACACGGTTCCCCGTCGTACGGGTGCTGCCCGATGCCCCATGCCGTTCCAGGGAGAGCACATAATCCATGGCCAGCGCCCGCTGCACGGAGACAGACGCATCCCAGAATCCCTTGCGCGCAGCCTCCAGCAGCACGGCGGCCATCTCTTGGAAGGCGAACGGGTTCTCGGCGTCGAGCCATTGCGGCAGGCCCAGTTCGAGCGAGTCTTCCATATAGACTGCATGCACGCGGTCCCAGGTCTCCGAGTCGACCGCGTCCGGTTTCGTGACATCCCACCCGAAGAGATTTGTCGCCGTTTGTGTCATCTCGACCGCACCCGAGAAGCCCTCCGCCTGCAGCGCCCGGATCCACTTGGGATTCCAGAACTTGCCGCGAAGGCCCCGCGCCAGGGCTTCGCGAGCTGTCTCGATGCGTGCACGACCGGGATCACGGACATCGGCGAGATACGTTTCCGGCTCGGTGCCGGTTGAGTCTCGCACCGCCATGGTCATCCCGCCGAGGTATTCGAAGTAGTGGTCGAGTGTAAGCGCACCGACCACGTTGGTGGAACGGCTCAGCGTGACCGCATCCGTATGCTGCAGGTGGGTCCGGTAAGCTCCCGCGACGGGACGTCCCCACTCGATGCCTTCCGTGTACACCGCACCCGCCCGGGCGATGTACGCATCGGAAAGCCCCTCCGAACCCGAGTAGTCGCCGCTCCGCTCGATCATGTTCACAAGGCCTGTTCCATAACCGCCGGCGGAGTTGCTGAAGACCCGTGCGGCGGCCAGTGCGCGCGCATCTCTGGCCGACATCCCTGCGCGCTTGAGTTCCCGTTCCGCCTGTTTCGTATGTTCGGCAACATAGTTCTCTCCATCTGCAGCTCCTGCTGCCAGACGCACGGCCTTGTCGAGTAGCCGCATGCGGCCAGGGAAGGTGTCGCGGAACAGGGAAGCCGCCTGGATCACGACATCGATGCGCGGACGTCCGAGCTCGGAAGCCGGAACCAGTTCCACATCCTCGACGACATTGCGGTGGTCCCATACCGGCCGCACACCCAGCAGATGCAGCACATGCGCCAGGTCCGTGCCGTGTTGCCGGATCAGCTCCGTGTTCCAGAGCGTGAACCCGATCTTCCGGGGCCAGCGTCCCAGACGTTCCCGTTCGGCGGCAACCTGTTCCTTGGCGAGCGCGACTCCCAACTCCCAGGCGGCTTGCGTCGGCACCTCTGCGGGGTTGATGCCATGGAGGTTCCGGCCAGTCGGAAGTGCTTGCGGATTGCGTACCGGATCCCCGCCGCCACCGGGCGGCACGTACCGCCCGGCCAGCGCGTCGAGCGTATGGGTGATTTCGTCCGGCGTCCTTGCGAATGATCGGCGAATCCGCTCGAATTCCTCGGAGACCGGTAGCATCGCAGTGGCCAGTTCTCCGCCGGCCAGGGCGTGCCGCACCGCCTGGCTGGCACGCTTCCGGGATGCCGCGGAGCAGTCCAGTGGATCACCGGCGGACTCGCAGCCAATGCGATCGAAGAACCGTCGGCCCAACATCGCTGCAACCATGGGCGCCAGTTCGTCCGCCGAGCCGGCCTGCCCATGTATGTGCAGGCCCACGGGGATGCGGTCCTCGTCAATCAGGTGAATATGTCGGCCGAGGGCCGCGATCTCCTCGTCGGCGGGCGGCCCCGCCGACCAGTCGGCCCCGAGGTCCCGGTCGAAGCCGTGTGCGGCGGCAGCCGTCCGGATGCGCTCCCGGAGCGATTCGCGGAGTGCACCCTGCTGGGTGGACTGGAACTGCTGGATGTGCCGGTACAGATTCGCGATATCCGGATCCTCGTCCCGGAGTTCGGCGAAGTCAACCGGAGGAATCTGGTGGCTGACCGTTACCGCTGCACCACGACGCTTGGCGATGAGCGCCTCGCCAACGTTGTCCATGACGTAGACGTAGAGGTTCGGGACCGGTCCGATGATCCGGTCGGACCAGTCGTCCGCCAGTTGACCGAGCGGCCGCCCGGGAAGGAACTCGTGTGTGCCATGCGTTCCGTAGTTGACGATTGCGTCGGCTTTCCAGACCTCCCGAAGCCACCAGTAGACGGCCAGATACTGATGCGGAGGGGGAACGCGGTCGTTGTGCTGCAGCTTCGCATCCATCTTGGCCCCCCGGACAGGCTGGGGGAGAACGATGACATTGCCGAAATCCAGTTTCGGGATGACGAAGACCGGCTCGTCGCCCTCGGTCCGCACCATCAGGTCGCCGGGCGGCGGCCCGAACGCCTCGGTCACTTCGTTCCGCATGGCCTCAGGCAATGTCTCGAACCAGCGATCGTAGCCTTCCACTGGGAGGCTCAGGACATCGTCCCGTGCCGACAACTCCTGCAGGTCGCGGGGGCGGCCGAAACTGACGTTCCGGCCCCTCTCCAGCAACTCGGTGACCAGTTCCGACTCGTTGGCCGGTAGGTCGTTGACCGCGAATCCGTCCTGATGGAGAGCGGACAGGAACCGCAGCATGCTGCGCGGAACATTGAGTCCGGCTGCCGTGATCCGCCCCTTGCCGATTCCCGATACGTAGACGACAGCAATCCTCTTCTGCTCGTTCGGTTCCTTGCGCAGGTGGACCCAGCGTCTCGCGCGTTCGACCATCAGTTCGATCCGCTCCTCACGGAAGGCCTCGAAGCGTCTGCCGTACCAGACAGAATCGAGCCCTTCGATCAGGGTCGGCTGGATGGCCCCGTCGAGTTCGGGGACCATGGCGCCCATGATCAGGCCCGCATCCCGGATACCCGCACGGGTCTGCCGGTACTCACGGAACGACTCGCCGGTGAACAGCAGCGACAGGCCCCGCAGGACGGGTACGTCGATTCGTTTTTCGAGGATGTCGACACCTTGCTGGCCCAACCACCAGCGCCCGTGCTTGCGGGACACCAGGATGTCGGGCTGGTAGCTGATGGCGAAGGGTGCGGTCTGGGCCGTGCCGAAGATGGCAGCTGCGTTGAACCCCGCACGTTCGAAGGCACGGATGACGGCGTCCGTAGCGTCGTTCATGCCGAGCCGCCATCCGTCAGCGAAGTCGATCAGCACCTTCGGTGCATCCGGCCTGGCATGCCCCGACGATCGGTACCAGCGCTCGTAGTCAGCCGTCGTGGTGAACAGTTCGTCAGCATCCGGATGGTAGTACCCGTCGTCCGGCATCGGCTCCGGTGGCAACTGTTGTCCGCCACGGCCCAGGTATCGTGATGCCGAGGTTTGCAGCAGCCGGGCCATGTTCTTGACCCCTCCGAAGCGCCAGTAGTCGTCGATCCAGCGGTCGCGGTCCTCGAAGTCCGCATTGCCGACGCCGAGTCTTGGTGCATCATGGGCCGGGAGGACGATCACGCGGGAGCCAGCCTCACCCGCTTCCAGCAGGGCCTGCCGCACGGGACGACGCAGCGGATCAGACCGTCGGCCACTGACGAAGATGACCTTGTAGCGGCGGAAATCAGGTTGGCCGAGCTCGGGATCGTCGAGTCTGTCGGGTTTCCAGTAGTCGTAGCGCACGCCGCTGCGATTGCCGCTCTCCGCCAGCAGCAGGCGGTACATGCTCGGGAATCCGAGAAACACGATCCGTGGCTGCAGCCAAAGGTACAGTCCGACGGAAACGACGCCTGCGAGTACCAGGCCGCCAATCCAAACGGACATGTGGAAGTGTTTGCGAGGAAGGGGCATTGGGCGTCGGAACCTGCAGTTCCGGTGAGTGGCCCACCAATAACCATCTTAGTGCGGAGCAGCCGCAGACAGGTTGGGGCGAGATGCGGGTATCGGCAGTTGTGGGTTCTGCCGGTTACGCCGTTCAGCCCGACATGGCTCCCGCACGACCGGGAATGGACTCACGCACACTGGCAGAAGGTCCGGGCGTGGTCCGGACCCGGATACAATCTATCGTTGTACGAATGGAAACTCGAAGCTTGCTGGTGCTACTCGGCTTGGCCGTCAGCCTGTCCTCCCTTTCGGCCGCGCCCAACATCCTGTTCATCCTGGTCGATGATCTGGGTTGGTCGGACTTGGGGGTATACGGATCGGATCTCCACGAGACGCCCCGGATCGATGCGTTTGCTGGCCAAGCCATCCGGTTCACCAATGCATATTCCGCATCCCCTGTCTGCAGTCCCACTCGGGCTTCGATCATGACGGGCAAGCACCCTGCGAAGCTGCGGATGACTGTCTGGCGCGAGGCTGCCAGGAATCCGCCCTTGCGACGGCGCCTGGTGCCGCCGATCACGGCTGACAGTCTTCCTCACGAGGAGATCACCGTGGCGGAAGTGCTCCGGCAGGGTGGCTACGTGACGGCCCACATCGGAAAATGGCATCTCGGCACGGCCGAGTACTACGCCCAGACGCAGGGGTTCGATTACGACATCGGTGGAACCCTCTGGGGCGCTCCGCAGACGTTCTTCTATCCGTATGGCGGCAAGGGACCGTTCCGGGGAATCCGCTACGTACCCCACTTGGAAGGAGGGGAGGACGGCGAATACCTGACGGACCGTCTCACCAGCGAGGCGATTCGGGTTCTGCGACGGGAACGCGACAGGCCGCTGTTCCTGCACTTGGCCTACCACACGGTCCACACTCCGATCGAGGGAAAACCTGAGATCGTCGAGCGTTATCGCGCGAAGATCCGCGCCGGCATGCAGCATCGAAATCCCCATCTCGCGGCCATGGTGCACTCGCTCGACGAGAACTTCGGGCGGATTCTCGACACTCTGGACGAGACGGCCATGGCAGACGACACGGTCGTGTTCCTCACCTCCGACAACGGCGGCTACGTCAATCGTTACGGCGGGATGCAGGTGACCGACAATGCACCGCTGCGATCCGGCAAGGGCTCCCTGTATGAAGGCGGCATCCGGGTTCCCTTGATGGTGCGTTGGCCCGGAGTGACTGTGCCCGGTATCGTCTCGGACGTGCCGGTCAGCAGTATCGACTACTACCGCACAATCCTTGCGATGACCGGCCTTGCGGTGGATCGCGACCATGGCCGGGGCATCGATGGGATCGATCTCGCACCGCTGCTGCGTGATCCGGACGACGTGCCGGACCGGGCCGCCCTCTATTTCCACTATCCGCACTACTATGCGACCACGTCTCCGGTCAGCGCGGTGAGGATGGGGAACTGGAAGCTCTTGCGTTACTACGAGGATGCCCGGCTGGAACTGTACGACCTGGCGGATGACATCGGCGAGCGGAGCAATCGGGCGTCGGACGAACCCGAGATGGCATCGGCACTCTTGGGCCGGCTGGAGAGCTGGCTGGATCAGGTCAATGCCCAGCACCCGAGTCCACGGTCGGTCGGGAGGTAGCCGGGACTAGTGCCAATTGAAGCGATCGGCGATCTCCGTGACGCTTCCCTCGGCCGCGATGTGACCTTCCTCGAAGAACACGGCGCGGGTTGCCAGGGCCTGAGCCATGCCCACTTCGTGCGTGACCACGATTTTTGCCTGCGGCAGGGAGCGAAGCGTAGCGATCAGGGCGTTCCTCGCCGGAGGGTCAAGAAACGTCGCGGGCTCGTCGAGCAGCAGGATCTCCGGCTCGGCAGCGAGGACTCCAGCCAAGGCAGCCCGTCGCTTCTCGCCCGCACTGAGGTGGTGCGGCGGCCTCGTCCGCTGGCCATTGAGACCGGCCAACGCCAGGCTGCGGTCAACTCGGGCGCGGACCGTCTCGGGGTCGAGGCCCATGTTCAGCGGGCCGAAGGCAACATCCTCTTCGATCGTCGGCATGAAGAGCTGGTCGTTCGCGTCCTGGAACAGTATTCCCACTCGCTGTCTGATCTGCGCAAGCGTGGACGGCTTGACGTCCATGCCGCAAACACGGACCGGTCCATCGCCCTGGAGGAGGCCGACCAGATGGTGCAGGAACGTCGTCTTGCCGGAACCGTTGGCTCCGAACACCGCCACGGTTTCGCCGCGATGGAGCACGAACCTCACGTCCCGGAGCGCCTGGGCGCCGTCGGGGTAGTGGAATGACAGGCTCCGCACGTCGATGAGCAGATCGTCCACTTCATGCCCATTGTATGGAGTCTGGCGGTGGAGGAGGACAGGGGCGGTATGCGGCCGCTGGATTCCCGCGTTCGAGGTTCGCTAGAATCTTCATCGTGATGCGCTACCTGACCGTTCTGGCTCTCCTGTCCGCCGCGCTGCTCCCTGCTGCATCGGACAAGCCCAACATCCTGTTCATCTTCACGGACGATCACGCCTACCAGGCCATCAGCGCCTACGGCTCGATGATCAACCACACTCCCAACATCGACCGCATTGCCCGGGAGGGCATGCGGTTCGATCGTGCACTGGTCACGAACTCCATCTGTGCGCCTAGTCGGGCCGTGATCCTGACCGGTAAGTACAGCCATCTCAATGGCGTGCTCGACAATCGGCTGCAGTTCGACGGTTCGCAGCAGACGTTTCCGAAACTCCTGCAGGCGGTCGGTTACCAGACCGCCATCTTCGGGAAATGGCATCTGAAGACAGCCCCCACGGGCTTCGATGCCTGGGAGGTGCTGCCGGGGCAGGGTGCCTACTACAACCCGGACATGCGACTGGGGCCCGAGGACACGCGTCGCCGCCACGAAGGGTACACCACGGACATCATCACCGACCTTTCGCTGGACTGGCTCAAGAATGACCGCGACCCGGACAAGCCTTTCATGCTGATGAGCCAGCACAAGGCACCCCACCGCAACTGGATGCCCGGACCGGAACACCTTACGCTCTACGATGGCCAGCACATCTGGGAGCCGCCGACGCTCTTTGATGACTATTCCGGGCGTGCTTCCCCTGCTGCAGCGAATCGGATGGAGATCGGTCGGCACATGAGACCGGGCCACGATCTCAAGATCACCCCGCCCCCAGGCACTCCCGAGGACGATCCCGGTCTGGTGCAGTGGATGCGGAGTTACGGACGCCTCAACCCGGCACAGAAGGCTGCCTGGGACGCCATCTACGGCCCCAAGAACCAGGCATTCCAGGACGCAAACCTGCAAGGCAAGGATCTGATTCGCTGGAAGTACCAGCGGTATATCAAGGATTATCTGCGCTGCATTGCCTCAGTCGACGACAACATCGGACGTCTTCTGCGGCATCTCGACGAAACGGGCCTGGCCGAGAACACGGTCGTGATCTACAGTTCGGATCAGGGATTCTATCTGGGAGAGCATGGCTGGTTCGACAAGCGCTGGATGTATCGGGAGTCACTGCGGACACCGCTGGTCGTGCGCTGGCCGGGGGTTGTGAAGCCGGGTTCGACAAGTCGCAGCCTCGTGTCGAACCTCGACTACGCCGAGACACTTCTGGAGGTCGCCGGTGTTGACGTGCCCCCCGACATGCAGGGGCGCAGCCTGGTTCCGGTCCTGCAGGGACGTGTCCCCCGGAACTGGCGGAAGTCGTTCTACTACCATTACTACGAGAGCCAGGTCGCCCACGGCGTCCCCGCGCACGAGGGAGTCCGCACGGACCGGTACAAGCTGATCCGCTTCTATGAGAGCGACGAGTGGGAACTGTACGACACGGAGATGAACCCCGAGGAGACGCAGAGCGTGTACGGACAGTCCGGCATGGAAGGAGTTACCAGCGAACTCATGGCGGAACTCAAGCGGCTCCGGGGTCTGTTCGGGGTGACCGAGCCCCCGCTATGATCCGCTTGCCGGGGTTCCCGGCCGAGGTCTGCGGGCCCTGTTGGTGGAGGGAGTCTGAGGTGGTAGCGCCAGCCTTGGCCGGACCGTCCGTGGCGCTTGCTGCGTAGCACCGAATGCCGGCGCGGGCCAAGCGCTGTTGCCCCGATCAATGGAACGAGCGAGCCAGGCACTCCGCTGGAACCACCCTGTGCCGAGCAGATTTCACTTGTCTTGTGCAAAAGTCGTCGCCGCAGCGGCCCCCGCCTTGCTGGCAATGGACATCGCCCAGGCAAGTGGCGACATGCCCTCCTTCAGGGGTGTGTTGCCTACGATCTCGATGAGTCGATCACGGTAGGCCTCCAGCGCTTGCGCCTGGTCGATCCTGCCGTCCTCTCTCAGCGTTGCTGCCGCAGAATCGATGCTGGCAGTCAGGTCATCGCGAAAGCGAGACTCCATGCTGACTCCGGGCGCGCGCCGCTGCTTTGCCAGTCCGTCCATGGCGTCTTGCAGGGCTACGGACAATGCAAGCCCGTTGACAAGCTCTCGTGGGAGTTCATCGGCTCCGCGCTCCCTGAGCAGGGCTGCGATTCTCGTGCGTTTCTTGAGTAGCGCCGAATAGAGTGGAGTCATTCCCGAGAGAGTTGCTGCATTGACATCCGCTCCGTTGTCCAGCAGCAATCGGACCACGGCCATGTTTCCAGCCGATGCGGCTGCGTGGAGAGGAGTCGTGCCGGTCCGGTCCGGCAGCCTCACGTCCGCTCCGTACTGAAGGGCCAGAGGCCTCACCATGTCGATCGCGTTCGCGGATTCATCACTGCTGGCCAGCACCAGTGCCGTCGTGCCTATGGTCGGTTCGATGAAGTCGATGTCGTCTGTCACGACCATCGTTTCGAGTGCGCGGTCGTACTTCTTCGTCAGCAACTCGTAGTGCAACCGGGATGACTTCCTGATCGACTCCTTGAGGTCCGGCCGACTTCCGTGCTTCTGGTTCTCGCCACTCTGCGCGTTACTGTTCGGCACGCCTGCCGTCAAGGCGACAATCAGTACCCAGAAAGCTGCGGCGCGGCACTTCTCCGGTGCTCTTCTCCAAGGGTTCGCTCTTCCCCTGTTGTTGTTCCGGTTGGGCCGTTGCATGGCGAGCAACGCAGGATCACCTTCCTTCGCTGTTCTCGACCCGGCAGCCCGCCTTGCACGAACCGTCGCGGTTCGGGCATCAGTGCATTCTCTCTGCGTCATGTTTCCTCCTGAGGTCTGTCGACCGTTGCCAGGGCCCGTCTACCTTCCAAGACGTTCGGCAGGCAGATCCATCACAACTTTTTTCGGAGGTGACGGAGCATCGCCCCGGTATCGACAGATCGACGATGCGTGAAGACCATCCTGCCCCGGTCTCAGAACGGAATCAAGGAGCGGCCTTGACCAGATCTACCGCCCGGTCGACATCGTGCCCGTCCCATCGCATCCAGTGGTGCAGAACGTGCTTCCGGCTACGATGTCGGCTTCGCCGTCCGTCACCGGCGCGAAAGCGATGAGAAGCGCGACACGCAGTCCCGTCGTTCTCGAGTCTGCGCATCGGTCAGCCCGCTACGGCCGCCTTGTCGCAAGAACCGGAGAACCTTGCAGAGAGCTTCTCCCCACCGGCGGGGGCTCTCTGTCCTCTGTGCCGACCGGACAGTGAGATCCCCCGTCACTGCGATGCGGTGTCTATTCGGGGAGCATGTCCGCGAGGTAGAGAGTGCGCCAGGAACGTCCGGTCGACCGCAGCAGCTTGAACGCCACGTCCATGCCCGGCTTGAGTTCCTTCTGGATGTTCCGCAGATCCTCGATCGAGCGGACAGCCTCTCGATTCACGGCCAGCAGAACATCGCCGGGTTCCAGGCCCACCTCGTCGGCGAACGAGTCCGGCTCCACCTTGGTGAGCAGGACGCCACCGTCCTCCTCCAGCATCATCTCGTTCCGCCGTTCCGGGCTGAGTTCCTGGACAGTGACCCCGAATCGTACCGCGGCCTCCTCGGGGTCGGAGTCCTCAGGTCGGGCTTCCGTCAGTTCCGGGTACAGTTCGCCCCGGTCCGCAATCGTCACGTCCAGCTTCATGGCCTTGCCGTCGCGCACGACGCTGATCGGCACCGTGTCGCCGACTGCGATCTCGGAAACCACGGCAATGAGTTCGTCGCCATCGCTGATCTTCTTGCCGTTGACATGGGTGATGATGTCCTCCGCCTGCATGCCGGCATCTTCCGCCGGACCGTCATCCACGACACGTCCGACGAATACGCCGCCGTCCGCGCCGTAGCTTCGCAGCAACGATGGGCTCTGGTCGCTGCTGAATTCGACTCCGATCGAACCCCGTGAAACACGGCCGTACCTGATGATCTGGTTGTAGGTCTTGACGGCGATGTTCGAAGCGACCGAGAAGCCGATGCCGTCGTATCCGCCGGTCCGGGAGATGATGGCTGTGTTGATGCCAATGACTTCGCCGCGGATATTGAGCAGGGGGCCTCCGCTGTTGCCCGGGTTGATGGCCGCGTCGGTCTGGATGTACTTCAGGAAGGGACGCGCCCGTGCACCGGTTTCCATTTCCCGCGCCTTTGCGCTGATGATGCCGACGGTGACGGTCTCGTTGTAGCCGAACGGCGAACCGATCGCGATGGCCCAGTCCCCGACATTGGCCGCGTCCGAATTGCCGATTCTCGCCGCCTGCAGTCCGTCCTGGCCCTCGACATGAATCACTGCGAGATCCGTCTCGGCGTCCAGACCGATCAGCTTCGCCGGATGACGCTCCTCGTCGTCGACGAACTGCACCAGGATCTTGCCGGCGCCCCGTACGACATGCTCGTTGGTGAGGATGTACCCCTTGGCGTCCACGATCACCCCGGATCCCTGTCCAGGAGGCCGCCGCCGCGGGGGAACCTGCGGGAGCTGGGGAAACTCCCCCGGACCGTCCGGAAAGCCGAAGAACCTGCGGAAGAAGTTCTCCGGGTCCGCCATCGGCCCGCGAGCCTCCGATTCGGCCGACTCGCGCTCGGCCGGGATCAATATGCTGACGACGGACGGCCTGACGTTGCGGGCGATCTCGGAGAACTGATTCTCTACCGGGTCTGCCGCCGGAATCTCCAGCGGTGTTGCGTCGGAGACCGGCCCAGTGGTCTCGGGTGCGGCGTCTGCCTGTCCGTCGATGATGGTTCCGATCAGGATTCCGGTGACGAGCACACCGAAGATCAGAGCCAGCGGAAGTAGTCTCTTGGACGGTTGGATCGGGGAAGGGATGTTCATACTCTCTTGGACGTAGTTTCGCCGGAATTGGTTGTCCCGACAACAGAGTCATTATCGCTGACACCGCCGTGGTCGGGCAATCAAGAGCGATCAGCGGGGATCCACGATCGGCTGCTGCTGGGCCAGGCAATGCAGTGTACCTCGGCCAAGGACGATATCCAGGCAGTGAATGCCGTAGACCTCGCGGTCGGGAAAGCACTGCCGCAGAGTCCGCATGGCCGGTCCGTCGTTCGGGTCGTTGAATGTCGGAACAAGGACGCAACCGTTCGCGACGTAGAAGTTCGCGTAGCTTGCCGGCAGCCGGATTCCGTCGAAACGGACAGGACGGGGCATCGGCAGTTCAACGACATCCAGTTGCCGCCGCTGCTGATCCCGTGCCCCGCGCAAGCGCCGGAGATTGTCCTGCAGCGGCTGCCAGTTCTCTTCCCGCGAGTCCGTCTCGACAATGGCCGCGACCGTCGACGGGCCGACGAACCGCGCCAGCGTGTCGATGTGACCGGACGTGTCATCCCCTGCGATCCCGCGGCCCAGCCAGAGGATGTCCGACACTCCGAGGACATCCCGCAGAGCCTCTTCCAGGGCATCGCGAGAGATGCCCGGATTGCGGGCTCGGCCTCCCGTTCCCAGCAGGCACTGCTCCGTGGTCAGCAGGGTCCCGCGGCCGTTGCTCTCGATCGAACCACCCTCCAGCGTCAGCCGGCGGTCACCGGCCGTTGGCCGCACCGATTCAGCCCTGGCAATGCTGGCGACACGACGGCCTACCAGAGCATCCCTCTGCCAGTTCGAGTACCTACCCCATGCGTTGAACTGCCAGCAGACGGCCAGCAGGCTGTCGTCGCGGTGTACAAATGTCGGCCCGGAGTCTCGCAACCACGAACGGTCCGTCTCGCAGACATGAAGTTCCAGTGCGTCCGGGTCGCCACCCCCGCGCCGGATCCGTGACCTCGCGAAGGAAGCTTCACGCTCGTCACGCACCAACATGCGGACTGTCTCGTGACGCTGGAGCTTGCAGACGAAATCGACGAACGCCCACCGCACGGCATCCAGCTTGCCGGGCCAATCGCTCCGCAGGTGCGGCCAGGCGAGCCAGGTCGCGTCGTGGGCCTCCCATTCCGCGGGCATGCGGACACCTGCCGCACGCGGCCTCACCGCAGGGATCTCCTCGTCAATCCCTCGTAGGCATCAATCCGGCGGTCCCGCAAGAACGGCCAACCGCGGCGGGTATGCTCGATATCGCTCCGGTCACACGAAGCGATCACGATTTCCTCCGCATCGCCCGCTTCGGCCAGAATTCCTCCGAGAGGGTCCGCCACGAAGGACCGTCCCCAGAACTGAAGACCTTGGTAGTCCGCGGGGCGGCTCGGGGAATCTTCCAGCGTACACTCTGTGCCGGTACGGTTCACGGCTGCCACGAACACCCCGTTCACCACCGCGTGGGATTGCTGGACGAGCCGCCACGCAGCAGTTTGGCGCTCGCCCCAATCCGACCGCTCGTCGGGATGCCAGCCGATCGCTGTCGGATAGAACACGAATTCCGCACCACCCAGGGCCGCGAGTCGGGCTGCTTCGGGGAACCACTGGTCCCAGCAGACGAGGGTGGCTATGCGGCCGTAGCGGGTGTCGAAGACACGGAATCCAAGGTCTCCCGGCGTAAAGTAGAACTTCTCGTGGTACAGGGGGTCGTCGGGTATGTGCATCTTGCGGTACCGACCCAGCAGCTGCCCGTCGGCGTCCAGCACGACCGCAGTGTTGTGATAGATGCCTGCGTCCCGACGCTCGAACACGGAGCCGACCACGGTGACGCCATGCTGTCGGGCGCTTGCGGAAAGCGCATTGGTCGTGGGCCCCGGTACCGGCTCGGCAAGGTCGAAGTGGGCGATATTCTCCTCCTGGCAGAAATAGGGTGTCCGGAACAACTCCGGGAGGCAGAGGATCCGGGCTCCGCGGTCGGCCGCCTCCGCGATGCCCCTGAGAGCCTTGTCGAGGTTGGTGGCCGGATCGGCGGTGCAAGCCATCTGAATCAATCCGATGGTCACGGTCGACGACGCTGCTGGGGTGGGGAGACTCATCCTGTGCCGATTGAGCCCGTACGGGAGACGCTAGCCCGGATATCTCACCAAATGGTGTGAAAATCAGGCATTAAGATATGTTAACATGTTTGCTATCAGGATCTTGAATCGGCTCTGAAGCATCATGCCCGAATCCACACCCTGTACCAACCTTCCTGTCGCCAAGTCTTCCTAGGCTTCGACGGCGGGCGCATGTCGTCCGATGTCGGCGCTCTCCTGCTCCGCGCCGCCGATCACCATGTCCGCCTCACTCGCTGCTTCCGCGACTACCACGATCCCCGCCGCTGCGAACACCACCTCCAGCATCTGGTCGCCCAGCGCCTGTTCGGCCTCGTGCTGGGCAACGAGGACATCAATGATCATGATCAGATCCGCGCCGACAGTCTCCTTGCCTTGGCCGTCGGCACCACTGGGGATTGATGCAGGTCAAGGAAATCCGCTTGGCAATCGCATATGCTTGAGGGCCATGGCGGAAGCGAATGTAGCAGCGGCTGATGACGGAGCGCCGTTGACAGCGAAGGCTGAGGCGATGGCGAGTGCCGCTGAACCTCGCCAAGGATTGGTGAGTATCAAGTCACGGGGTGTGCATTGGGTCCCATCCCGTTACAACGCACGGGCACAGACACCGGACGGCGTGCTGGTATTGTACAACAGCTACAGTGGGGCGGTGTCCGGGTTCAGAGAGCCCCATTCGGATCAAGTGTGCGAACTGTTGCAGCAGACCGGTGTCCACCTGGAATCCTTGGAGGAGTTACCCCGTTATCTGGTTGAACGAGGATTTCTCGTTCAGGCAACGGCGAACGAACTGCAGCGGTTCAGGCTCCGATTCCTACAGCATCACCAAAGACCGGACCGGTTGGAGTTGATCCTGCTGACGTCGGAGGAATGCAACTTTCGCTGTCAGTACTGCTACGAGTCCTTTCCGAGAGGGACCATGGAGCCATGGGTCCGCGAGGCGGTCATCAGGCTGATGGAGACCCGCGCACCAAGGCTGAACCGCCTATCGGTCAACTATTTCGGAGGCGAGCCGTTGCTGGGTATGGAGGCCGTGGAGGAAATAGCACCGGCGGCGCAGAAAATAGCCGGAGCGCACGGCATCCAGTATTCCTCCTCGATGACGACGAACGGATATCTGCTGACGGCCGAAGTCTTCGAGAAGCTGGTGGGCTGGAATCTGCGCCAGTATCAAATCACTCTGGACGGCGAACGTGAGTGTCACGACCACAGCAGGCCGCTGAAGGGCGGAGGGGGCACGTTCGACCGGATTTTGGAGAATCTCAGGACGATCAAATCCACGGCTCATGACTTCAAGGTCACGCTGCGTGTCAACTTCACCCCGGTCAACCTGCGCAGCATGCGGAGTTTCCTGGAGGAAATCGGAGACTTCAAGGATGACAAGAGATTCAGCATCCGCTTTTTCCCAGTCGGGAAATGGGGCGGTCCGAACGACGCAGACTTGGAAGTATGCGGTTTGGGGGCCGAGCGTGAGCGCCAAGGTCTTGACGTGCTGGCAGCGGAACTGGGCTATCCGGCGGAAGGTCGCATGCCCTACATGATGCCTACCGCAAAATCAGCGGTCTGCTACGCGGCTCGACCATACAACCTGATTGTGGGTGCAGACGGTAAGCTGATGAAGTGCACGGTCGTATTGGATACCAAGGAGTACAACATCGTCGGGCGTCTTTCGAATGATGGACGGGCCGAAATCGATATAGACAAATTGGTAGGTTGGACGGCACCGTACTTCGAGGATGACGACACTTGCAAGCAGTGCTTTTTCCTGCCGGTTTGTCAAGGGTCATCATGCCCATTGCCCCGGTTGGAGTTGGGGAAACGGCCGTGCCCACCTCAGAAACTCCGCATAGGCAAGACGCTGACGAACATCTGGCAGCAGAAAGAAGGCAAGGGACGGCTGTACAGCATCCAAAACCGCAATTTCGTCGCCCGTCCGCCTATTGAAGACAGCGGCTCGGCGACCATGTAAGCAGAACAAGAAGCCACAATCCCAGATCCTGGGGTTTGGCAGAGGAGGACAGAGAAATGGCAGACGAGGAAAGAAACAGCAACGACGAAGCAACTCAGAACATCGACTCAGACGACGAGGTTCTGATTGAGGAGTTGGACGAGCGATTGGAGTTTGGCATCGGCATCATTGATGATCTCGATGATCTCGAATCTCACAACGACACCGACAACAAAACCTGTGAAAACAACAAAAACTGCTGCTGCTGCTAGCAAGCGACTAATTCGCTTGCTGCTAGGCAGGACCATGCGATCTTCTGGCACAGTGGGCTCTACGTCGAGAATCGTGAGAATCATCAACGGAGCGAATCAAGCCCGGCTCTGACTGTCACACTAGGCAGAACAAGAGATCAGTTCGTTCCAATCCGAATTGGATGGACACCATGACATCTGTGTGGAACTCTTTTCGCCAGGCATTCTATTGTTGTCGATCAAGAATAGCCACTGCCCTGACCGTCGGTGCATTGATCGCTCTCGCAATAGGATTCTCAACGGCCATCTTCAGTATCGCCCAGCATGTTCTGTTGAAGCCTTTGCCATACAAGAATCCCGATTCGTTGGTGGTGATATGGGAGCGACTTGACCGAAGGTTCGAGATAACAGCGGAAGGACCAGGTCAGGTTCGAATACCCACGTATCAAGCGCTCCAGAAGCGCTCTAGATCGCTAGAGTATCTATGCATAGTGAATCCTAATACCGCGGTACTAACTGGACTGGGATCCTTAGAGGTTATCACCATGGGCAGAGTGTGCTCAGACTTCTTTAAGCTGTTCGGTGTTGGCCTCATCATGGGCCGACACTTTGAAGCGGACGAACAGTTCATTGGTCATGCCGATGTCGTGATCATTAGTGAGAAATTTTGGCGAACCAGATTGAATGGTCGCGACGACATCTTGGGGTCGACCATTCACCTCAATGGGATGCCGGTCACTATAGTTGGAGTTGTATCTGCGGAGTTCAGCTATCCACCATATCCCGGTGCCGGTACAGCTCTAAACGAATGTGAAATTTGGCGACCTTTTCTTCTCGATGGGCAACCAATTGATGCACAGTTTAGCAATTTGAATGACCAGTTAATCGCACGTCTAAAGCCGATGTCGAGTGCCTCAGATCTTGAATCGGAATTGGACTTGATTGCGGCACAGTTGTCAAGTTCGTATCCGCAATACTATCGTGATACAAATTTCTTGGTACAAAACGACCTTAACTCGGAAGTAACAAGGCCTTTTGAATTTGCCGTTTGGGCCTTTGTGTGCGCTGTGGTGGTATTTCTCATAATCGCGTCGCTTAACGTCTCAACGCTTCTAGTAACTCAGACTGTGTCACGTCACTCAGAGATGTTGACGCGTCTTGCACTCGGTGCAACTCGGGTCTCTCTGATTTCCCAACTCCTCTTGGAGTTCTTGATCGTTGTGGGTGTTGGATCAATGCTTGGCTTGGTGATGGCTTCGGCACTGCTTCGCGGTCTCCAGTGGTTCACTCCAGAGAACATGCTTTTACTGCATTCGGTATCTATCGACGGTCGGTCTGCAATCCTTGCGATCGGTATCACTATCGTTCTTTGCAATGCCTTTGCGATCGTACCGTGCGTTCGAGCATTGCGGAACGCGTCAAAGAGCAGATTGTCCGCAGGGGGGCGTGCAGCGGGAAGTGCAGGCAACAGGACAGTCACTGGAGCGATGACAGTAATCTCAACTGCTCAGGTAGCGCTGTCAGTTGTTGCACTTATGGGCGCAGCACTCATGGTGACTAGCTTTGTTCGGCTTGTGAATGACGAACCAGGATACTCATTGGACAAGGTCCTCACACTTAGGTTGACTGCCTTGCGGATAGGCTTCTCAGCGGAGCAACGTCTGCAGGTCTTTGAAGAAATGGTCCGTGTTGTGCAGGAGTCGCCATTCGTACGTTCAGCTGGTCTCACACATCGATTACCGCTGGATGGACTGTCGTTTAACAGCACCACCAATAAGCGTGGAGGTTCGGAGATCGATAAACTCTCGGCGGAATGGCGATGGGTAAGAGGACGGTATTTCGATGCGATGGGCATACCAACAGTGAGTGGAAGGGTGTTTCGCTCCACTGACTATGGATCCGGTGCGAGATTGGCAGTCATCAGCGAGGGGTTGGCTCAAGCTCTATTCCCTCTAGAGAATCCAATTGGAAGAGCAGTGGCAGGCCCATTCAAAGACACTTACTACACCATCATCGGAATTGTAGGAGGTGTCCGCAACAAGTCCATTGGAGAACCGCCTGGACTGCAAGTGTACGCCGTTGAAGATGCTCTATTTTTCTCCGCAATGTCGATGGCAATTCGTACCGCTGGTGAATCGGATGGCCTGATCCGATCTCTGCGGAAGTCGATCGAAGAAGTCAGTGGTCGAGTTGCGGTATCCGACGTGCGAACCATGAGGGATATTCTCCACAACTCAGTGGCCAACGAGAGATTCAGCATCTTCATTGGAATCATGATTGCACTGGCCTGTGTGATCCTAGCCCTGTTTGGAGTGGCTGGCTTGGTAGCGTATAGAATCGAACAGCAATCGCATTCGATCGGCATTCGGTTGGCTTTAGGCGCTACTCAGATGAATATCGTGATGTCGTATGTCCGCCAGACGTTGATCATTCTTTCGGCAGGGTTGGTCGTCGGTTTGGGGTTCTCCTCTCTGCTTATCGGAGTGGTTTCACCTGTATTGCATAAGACTGAGCTTTGGGATCCGTTGGTCATGGGAATCGTGTCTGTGTTGGTCGTGTCAACTGGTTTGGCAGTCTCCTTGATGGTGTCGACGAGAAAATCGACATTTGACCCGCAACAGCTCATGTCGCTATGAGTCTAAGGGTCACTATGAAGTGCGAATCATGACAGGCTGTCCTATATGAGCGATACGGCAACGAGAACATCGATTGTAGATGACCTGCGATCTCATATTCTGTCTGGAAGATTCGGTCGACTGTCCGAGACTGCTATGTCGGCCGGCCACCGCTTGGCGGTGCAAGGGCAGCATGCCAGGAAGGTGATTGTGCTGTCTAGTGGGGCGGTAAGGTTTGTCAGGAATGAAGGTTCGCATGGAGAGATGACAATTGACATCCAATCTGGGCCCCAATGTGTTGGATCGATTGAGACTGTCGGAAGCTTCACGCATTACGCTTCTGTCTATTGTGTGTCTGCATGCCGGGGATTCGAAGTACCAAAGCGCATCTTCGCGTCGATCATGGAATCGGATTCGGGAATAGCGGATAGGATTTATCAGGATCACGCTCATTCGGTTCGTCATCTGGCGACAAGGCTGTCCGAGGTTGCAATGCTTCCGGCGAAATCTAGACTGATTCGGTTCTTGCTGCATCTGGCTAGCCAAGGTGGACTGTGTGTACAAGATAGTGATCAGTCGTATAGGATCCCGACGAAGAAATCTGACATTGCGTCCGCGATAGGTATTACGACATGTCACCTGAGCCGGACGCTAAATCTCCTTGAAGGGGAAGGCAAGATAGTTCGCAGGAACGGTTGGATCGTGTTCAACGTAGTGTCGAACGGCCTAAGCATCCAGCACGTGAAGCGCCGGGCATCTGCCGATCCGATGGGAGAGCAATGAAGTGCCGAGTTACAGACGACCGGACATCGTGAGGGTGACTACTTCCCGGCACTTGCAAGTAGTGCGATGATCTAAGCGTATCTACATGGCTTCGGTCGGACCCGCTAGATCACTTGCGTGTCAACCGCTAGTGCCCGGCCTACTTGCCACGAGCACAGTCCTGCGACGGGCTGTCAGACTTAGACGCACAGGAAACCTCATTCAGTGCGTCCAAATCGTTGAGACGCGCCCATTGCACAACGAAGTGCTACAGGTGTGAATGCTGGGTTCGAGGAAAGTGTAGGGCAGCGAGGGCGGGAGTGTCAAGGCGGGAGCTTCCGTGTTGATTGTCAAGCCCGGATCCGGGGAAATTGGCCTTGGAGGGGCGCGAATCTGCGCCGGTCTCGCGAGGGGTCGGGAGCGCGGCTCGCGAGGGGGTGGGCCGGGAAGCCGCACGCAATGGCATTGATTTAGTGATTTGGGCGTGTTGACTTAGCAGTTTGAAGGTGCCAGTTGTACTAGCAAGTGCGACACCAAATATGGGGGTGGGTGTCAAGGGTGGCCTATCATTTGGGGGGGGGCACCATGGCCCAGACCTACCACCAACTGCAGTACGACGAGCGCTGCCAGATCCACGCCGACATACTCGGCGATGGTGGCGAGGGTGCTGTGCAGGAACTGGGAGTGGCGCAGCATGAGCGCTTCCAGATGCCGTGCCAGGGTATGCAGGCTGTGCTTGAAGTTGGCCTGTGGCAGCGGCTGGTCGGGACTCTCCTGGGCGGTCGCACACAGGGCGGCATCGCGATTGGTGAAGGTGCGGGTCATCGCGATCAGGTTGAAGTGCGCCCACAACTCCTGGAGCACGAGGCGTTCACTGCGACCGTGAAACTGCTCGACTTCGAGGAACTGCTTGCTGATCTTGAACAGGCGTCTGTCACAATGCACCTCCTGTCTTGCATTCCTGCCCTACCGGGCATTGACTCAGGCAAAGCATACCAATATATACACTTATGAGAATTCCGGACGATTTTACGGCGGCCTCGGCCACGCGGTTGACGACGTGAGAATCCCGCCTCGGGGGCGGTTGGGCCGTGCGCGGGCCGACGAGGATTCCCAAAGCACCGTGGCCAGCATCGCGACGCTCCGCTGGCCAGGCTTGCCGGCCGGGAATCCACCGTGCAGGACGCCACAACCCGCCCCGGGGACCGCCGGGACGGGATCGAGGGCCTGCGGAACCGGGTACGGGGCGCACCGCATGCATTTTACACCGTGAGAACGTCACAGCGGTCGGTTTGCGCCTCCCGCACGGCTGTTCTTTCGTCAGAGCTGGGGGGGGGTAGTTGCGAGTAGGAGGCAGGGGTGGAAGGCCAGCAACGACGGGACGGACGGGGAGGGTGCGGTCGGATCGGGGCTGAACATTTCGTGCGGGATCTGTGAGGGTGGAGCCATGGAGTCGCCATCGCGGCTGCCGCCGCAGGTCACGGCCCGGGACCGCTGGCTGGGCTGGACGCTCGAGCAGCAGTTGCGGCGTCTGCAGCTGGTGGCGCAGAACGGCCGATTCGTGGTCCTGCCGACGTTCCAGGGCCTCCCGAATCTGGCCGCGCGGGTGCTGTGGCTGAGCCTGCAACGGCTGGCGCTGCCGGAGGAGCGCCAGCGCTGGGAAGGCCTCGTCGATCAGCATCACCATCTCGGTTGCAAGCGTTGCGCCGGTCGTGGCCTGCGCCATGTCTGCCAATGGCAGGACGCGGGGGTCGGGCTGGCAGTCGGGCGCGTTGCAGTGCCGCCCCCGGGGACCGTTGGGTGGGTTGGACCGGGACGGTTCAGTTCCGGCGGCTGCATCTGCCCGTCAACAACACCCGATTCCTGCTGCCGGGGGCACCGGGTGTGTTTCTCGACCTGGCCTCCCACGCCCTGGGGGCCATGACACGGCGCCTGAGTGCGGACCGGGAAGCCGCCTGGGGGCATCCCCTGCCGGTGGCGGAGTCGTTAGTGCATCCGGCCCGCTTTGTGGTCCACATGTACGAGGCGGTCGGCTGGCGGCACCTGGGTCGGACGAAGGGATTTGCCCGGGGAACGGGCGCTACACCGATCCCCATGGGCAACCCAAGGACCTGTATGTCCAGCCCGCCGCCGCCGGGGGGCCTGGCCAAGCCCCCCGGGCGGCCTCCCCCCCACCAGCGGGGGGAGGAATCTGTCACCGCTCGCAGAGTGGGTTTGTCCCCTCTGCGAGCGCCTGGAGAGGCTACCCACAGCTTGCTTGGCCTGGCGTCTCTCTGGCACTCTCTCAACAGAAAAGGAACGGCAGGCCGTCCCCGACTTCCGCCACGTCCGGGGTCGCAAGCACACGATCGACTCGGTGCTGATCATCCATCTGCTCGCCCGGCTGGCCGGCCTGCACGGTGGACGGACGAGCGCCGATCATGCCCAGTCCCTGAGCCAGGACGAATGGCAGGCAGTGGGTGCCTGGCGGAACCCGCAGACACAGCGGTATGCACCGCCGTCGAAATCGGTCCTCTACCGGGTCCTGGCCCAGGCCGATCCGGCGGCCCTGGAGGCCGTCCTGCAACGCCCTGCCATGCCCCGGCTCCAGATCGGTGCGGCTGTGGCGGCGGATGGCAAGCGGATTCGCGAACGGCCAGGCTAACTGGTGAAGGACAGGGAGTGAAAGTCCCCGGCAACAAAGGATGAGCCAATCCATGTTGCTCTGCGAGTCATGCGCAGGCGGTCGTGAGGCCGTCGGTGAAGCGTTGACAGCGGCGCGTGTGGGCAGAGCATTGAGCATCGAAACCCCAGTTCGGAGTGCCGAGACGGTGCGAATGGTCGAAGGCAACACAGGGCGGACCGCCCCGACGGGTTGTGGTCGGGGCCGGAAGAGGGAAGGCTGGAAGCCGAAACCGAGGAGGCACGGACCGCAGAAGGCAGACCCGGGCACGGTACCGAGGGGACCGCGCGCCAGTGCGGGGACCGGGAAGGCGGTGAACAAAGGGGCAACGGCCCTGGCGGAGTCGCCGCAGGGAAGGGCCGGGATCAAGAGGAAGCCGGGAGGGACCCGCACGGACCACACGCAGAGGTGGGGGCCTGTGTCACCGGGAACGGAACGGATACGGCAATTCGTGAAGGGGGAACCACGGAAGAGGTTGACGGCGCTGCTGCACCACATCACACCGGAAGCCCTGGGTATCGCCGACAGGGGCGTACGGCCCCGGTCGGTGACGGGGTGACGTGGAAGGCTTACGGGGAGGGGCTGGAAGAGCGATGGCAGGACCTGCACCACCGCGTACGGACAGGAGCGTACCGGGCGACACCGAGCCGGCGGGTGAAGATCCCGAAACCGGACGGGGGCACACGAGAGCCGGGAGGGGCTGCACTGGAGGACAGGATCGTTCAGAAGGCCGTTGTCGACAATCTGCTGACGCCGATCCATGAGGCGGAGTTCCTGGGATGCAGTTACGGATTCCGACCCGGGCGCGGTGCGCACGATGCACTGGATGCGCTGGTGGTCGGGATGGAACGGCGCAAGATCAACTGGATACCGGACGCGGATGTCCGGCAGTCCATCGACCGGGAGCGGCTCATGGAGTTGCTGGTAGAGCGGACCGGAGACCGACGGCTGCCACGGCTGATCCGGAAGTGGTGGAACGCCGGAGTGATGGAGGAAGGGCAATGGCAGGGAACACCGCAAGGAGCGGTCCTCTCCCCGGTGTTGGCCAACGTGATGCTGCACTCCGTACTGGACGCATGGGTGCAACGGACCTGGCGCCCACAAGAGGCCCGGGCGAGATGATCATCGTGCGGTATGCCGATGATTGCGTGCTCGGCTTCCGGTACCGCAGTGACGCGGAGCGTTTCCGGCGAGAGGCAACCGCACGATGCGCCGCGTACGGATGGAGCCTGCACCTGGAGAAGACCCGGCTGATCGAGTTCGGACGGTTCGCAGCGACGAGGCGGCGGCAACGCGGCCAGAGTCGGCCGGAGACGTTCGACTTTCTCGGTTGCACGCACGATTGCGGGCAGACGAGGGGCGGGAAGTACCCGATCGGGCGCAAGCCGATCGCGCAGCGGATGAACCGCACGCTGAAGCGAGTGAAGCAGGAGTTGAGGAAGCGGCAACACGAGGATATCGTGACGACCGCGCAGTGGCTGGGGCAGGTGCTGAACGGCTGGCTGAACTACCATGCCGTACCGAACAGCTACCCGGTTCCGCGACAATTTCACCATCATGTACAGAGACACTGGATGAGGCTCCTGTGTCGCCGCTCACAGACGGCAGGATTGCCATGGAGACGACTGCGGAAGTTGAGCGAGCGGTACTGTCCACCGCTCCGGGTCCGCCACCCGTGGCCGCAGCAACGATTCGCCGTCAGGCACTCGCGATCGGAGCCGCATGCCTTGGCGGGCACCTACGAATCTGCGCGGGGGGAGGCGCGAAAGCGGTTTCCCTACCGCAATGGCGCGAACCGCAACGGGCCCGATCGCAACGAGACCGTGACTCTGGTCGTCCACGGGTCCTCCCCTGCCGCTGGCGAGCCTCGGCTTCCACGACGGGAACGGCGCGATCGCGGCCGTCCGGACCGTCCTGGAACTGGTCCCCCTGCACGGTCGGGTGGTCACCATGGATGCCCTGCACACGGTCCGCCATGCCGCCCGGCTGATCGTCGAGACCCATGCTGCCCACTACCGGATGAGGGTCAAGGCCAACGCCGGAAAGACCCACGCCATGCTCACCGGTCTGGATGGGGACCAGTTGGCCACGGGCAGCCACGCCGATCCCGAGGAAACGGCCCATGGCCGGATCGAACGGCGCCATATCCGGGCCCTGACCCCGCCCCCGGGTACCGTCAACCATCCTCATCTCCAGCAGATCTTCCGCATCCAGCGCGAACGGCGCTCGGTCAGGACCTCCCAGGCCAGTCGGGAAACCGTCCACGGCAGCACCTCGGTCCCGGCCTCCCAGGCGGGTCCGCCACAGTTGCTGGCCTGGAATCGCGGCCATTGGACGGTGGCGCATCAGAATCAGCGCTTGCGCGCTGTGCACTGCGACGAGCAGGCCTGCCTCGCGCGGTCGTGGCGTCGCGGAGGGGAAGCGGCACTTCCACCTGTATCGCTCCGGGCGGCCGGGGTGTGTCCAGCGTCCCACCTGCCGCGCGGGCCGTAGCCGACCCGCCCCCGGAACCCCGCCCGCGGCCTGCTCCCGACCGGAACTCCCGACTCCAGCCCTCCAAGACGCCCGCACCCGGGACTGGAAAATGTAGCTGCGCCTCCAGCCCTCATCCGTCCTCCCCGTCGGTCCAGCCCGTCAGCAGGGGCTGCCGGGAGGCGTCCAGGCGCACGTACAGGCCCTTGTCCGGCCCCCGGACCACCCGCAGCGCTGACAGGGAACCGGCCCGGATGCGCGACCACAGCGTTTGCCGCGACACCCCCAGTTCCCGCACTGCCTCGGCGAGCGGCACATGGTCGTCCGGGACCGTGTCGCGGAACCGCGCCCGCACGGTCTCGTCGAGCCGGACTCGCAGGGGCGTGCCCGGACCGGAGCGGACGGCCGGGACCAGACCCTGCTCGATCCAGCGGTATAGCGAGGACACCGAGGTGCCCAACTCCTGCGCCGCCTGCGTCACCGACACGGGTGGCGGGCTGTCGGCCGCTGGGCGGCCAACTGCGGGAATGTCGTGGCGGCTCCGCAGAGCTGCCACACGCTTCGCCGTGAACGCCAGCCCCTGCGCCGTCTGCAAACCGCGCCGGTTGAGTTCCTCGGCCAGTTCCCGATCAGCGTGGAACGCCGCCAGGCGCCGGACCCAGTCCAGCGTGGCGGGGTCGGTCTGCAGGCCCTGAGGCGGGGGCCGGAGCGGCAACTCCCGCTCGTCGATCCAACCGCCGCGCCAGCGCAGCAGCACCCGCAGTTTCCGCTGCGGGCGGTCCGAGGTCAGCACCACCTCCTCCAGCACCGTCGACAGCAACTGCTTGCGGTCCCTCCAACGGGTGGCCGGATGGTCCCACACCGCCCGCAGCCGGGCTCCCAGGTCCGCGAACGTCCCCTCCTCTTCCGCCGCGCTCCGGCCCGGCCGATTCTCACGGGCCTGCCCGAGGGCCTCCCGCGCCTGTTCCAGGGCCTCCTGCGCCCGCTCCCAGTCCCGCGCCAGGGTCTGCTTGACACGGCGGTACTCCGGCTCGATCGCCTGATACTCCCGCGCCGCCCTGCGCTCGTCCCACTCCCGCCGTTCGACCTCGCGCCGGTAGCCCAGCAACTCCCGCTCCTCCTCCTCCGCCTGCAACTGCTCCGCCCGCAGCGCCGCTTCCACCCCCGCCGGCTCGAGCGCCTCCAGCAGCGCCTCCGTCACCAACCGGTGCAGTCGCTCACCCCCCAGCTTCTGGCAGCCTCCCTCGTCGCCCTCCTGCGAGCGACGACACCAGTACTGCACGGCACTGCCATACTGCACCTGCAGCAGCCTCCCGCAATGCCCGCACGTGACCAGTCCCTGCAGCAGGGCGCGGCCTTCCCGCAGCGCTCCGCTCTGACCCGCCCCGCAGTGATTCGCCGCCAGACGTTCCTGGATCGCCACCCATTCCTCCCAACTCACATAGCCCTCGTGATGCTCCCGCAACAGCACCTGCCAGTCCTGCATCGCCACCTTGCTGCGCCGCTTCTGCGCTTCGTCCCGCTCGTTCAACTGCATGCTCGTGCGCGTCCGACCCCACACGTACGCCCCGCCCATGGCCGGGTTCCGCAGCACCGCATTCACCCGCGAGTAGGTCGCCTCGTGCCATTCCAGGCCCCCGCCGTGCCGCGGGCGCGCCGGCAGCTTCACGCCCTCCGCCCGCAACGCCAGCAGCACCTGCCGCGCCGTGCCCAACTCCCGGAATTTCCGGAAGATCAGGGCCGTGGCCTCCTGCACGTGCTGATCCGGGTCCTTGCGCAGGGTCGGCCCATCCCGCACGTAGCCGGTCGGTACCCCGCTGTAGAGTTCGCCCCGCTTCGCCTTGCTCAGCTTCCCCTTGTCCATGCGCGCCTTGATCCGGTACAACTCCGCTTCCGAGAGCGTCCCGTGGATGCCCAGCACGAAACTGTCGTCGCCGCTGTTGGCGTCATACACGCCTTCGTCCGTGACCAGCAGCGTCCCGGTGGCCCGCAGCCAGCGCAGCAACTGGAACCATTCCTCCCCGTTGCGCGAGAACCGCGACGCATCCAGACCGAACACCGCTCCGACCTGGCCGCGCGCCACCGCCAGCACCAGCCGCGCGAAACCCCGCCGCTGCTCCTGGCCCGACCCCGACAGCCCCAGGTCCTCGTCCACCGTCCGGATGCGCTCCGGCGGCCAGCCCAGTTGTTCCGCCCGCTCCCGCAACCCGTACTGCAACCGCGTCGATTCCCGGTTCTCCAGCACCTTTTATGTTGAGAGAGTGCCAGAGAGAGGCCAGGCCAAGCAAGCTGTGGGCAGCCTCTCCCGGCGGTCGCAGGGGGGCCAACCCACTCTGCGACCGGTGACAGATTCCTCCCCCCAGCAGTGGGGGGAGGGCGCCCGGGGGGCCTGGCCAGGCCCCCCGGGCGGCGGCGAGCCGACGGGCAACTCTGGCTGTACGGGGACCTGCCCAACGGTCGGCGGCGCTCGTTCCCGGCCAGCTGGACGACGCTGCAACCGCCCCCGCAAGGGGACCGGTGTGTGCGGGTGCGGGTGGCGGAATTGCGGGCCTTGCGCACTCTGGTACAAAGACGGGAGCAGCACCATGGGAAGGAAGGAGTCGTCGCCGCCTCGGGAGGCCCGCCTGCTGGCGTGGCTGGAACACGAGGAGCGGCTGGCGCGTTGGGAGAGTCTCCCGCCGCCGGCCCGCCAAGAGGCGGTGGAGCAACTCGCCCGGATGCTGCTGCGAACACGGAGCGGGGAGCGGGCCGATGAGACGGGAGACACTGATCCAGCCGCAGCACCTTGAGCGACTGGCGCTGGTGTACGTGCGCCAGTCGACACCGGGACAGCTTCCGTGTTGCTTGTCAAGCCCGGATCCGGGGAAATTGGCCTTGGAAGGGCGAAAGTCTGCGCCGGCCTCGCGTGGGGGCGAGAGCCGGGAGTTCATGCGGCGGCCTCGAGTGGGGGTGCAGGGAGCCGCACAGGGGGCTCGGGTTGCCAGAGGCGGTTCTCCCGCAGGAGCGTGTCGAGCAGGCCGGCCAGCTTGCGCATGACGGCGACGAGGGCCACCTTGTGCGGTTTGCCGCGCTGGGTGAGGCGGTCGTAGCAGGCCTGCGAGTCGGGGTTCCAGCGGATCGCGGAGGTGGCGGCCATGTACAGGACATGGCGGGGCTGGGCCCGCCCGCCGCGGACCCGGCGGTGACCGTGATGCTGGCCGGAGTCGCGGTCGAAGGGCGCCAGCCCGAGCAGGGCGGCCGCCTTGCGGCGACCGAGGGTGCCGAGTTCGGGCAGGGCGGCACAGAGAAACGCAGCGTTGACCGGTCCCAGACCGGGGATGGACTGGATGATGGCGTCGCGGCGGGCCAGGGCGGGATCGGCGGCGATGCAGGCGCGGATGCGGCGTTCGCAGTCCGTGCAGGCGGCGGCGTTGGCCGCGAGCAGGGCGGCGGGGCTTTCGCTGTCGTCCAGTTCGAGTTCGGCGAGCAGTTTCTGCAGGGCGCCGCGCTGCTTGATGAGCATGGTGCGGAGAGCCAGCAAGTCATTGAGCCGTTTCCGGTTCTCGGGCAGTGGAGGGGTGCTTGCGAGGTCCGGGAGCAGGCCGAAGCGGGCGAGCATGGCCGCATCGACGCGATCGTTCTTGGCGCACTGGCCGAGGGCCTCGGCGAAGCGTCGCGAGCGCAGGGGGTTGACCAGGACGGTCTCCAGGCCGGCGGCGGCCAGACACTGGTGCAGGCGTCGGTGGTAGCGTCCGGTGGGTTCGAAGACCGCGCGTGTGACGCGGTGGCGGAGCAGCCAGTTGCGCAGGGCGCGGCGGCCCTGGGTGTCGTTGGTGAAGGGGCGGGTGAGGCCGGCGGGGTGGATGTGGGCGTCGAGCGTGAGCTTGCCGACATCGATGCCGGCCACTACGCTGGAAGGGGATTCGGTCATGGCTGTGTTCCTGCTACGGGTGAGTCGGGCCGTGGGCCGGGGTGGGGTGGTGGTTCCTGTGTTCCTGTCCTTTTGCGATGCGGGTCCGGACCCACGCTTCCGTTCAGGGCTCGCAGGAACTGCTGCGGCGGGCCGACCCAGCTGTCCCACGGACCCGAGGTCCAAGGAGCGGACGGTCCAGCCCGCCGCCGCCCGGGGGGCCTGGCCAGGCCCCCCGGGCGCCCTCCCCCCACTGCTGGGGGGAGGAATCTGTCACCGGTCGCAGAGTGGGTTGGCCCCCCTGCGACCGCCGGGAGAGGCTGCCCACAGCTTGCTTGGCCTGGCCTCTCTCTGGCACTCTCTCAACATAAAAGGGGCTGGAAGACGGTGTCCGGGTGGCGGGCGGCGAGTTTGCGCAGGGTGCCGGGACCGGGGTCGATGGTGACGCAGGTGTCGGTGAGCGGGGCGGCGAGGAAGGCGGCGATGGGGGTGCCGCTGTTGGACTGCAGGCGGAACACGGCCGGGAGTTGGCGGGCGTGATGAGCGGCGAGCAGTTCGAAGCAGTAGTAGCCGCGGTCGTAGAGGACGAGATCGGAGCCGGAGAGGGCCTTGAGATGGGCGAGAGCGGCCCGGCGTTCGTTGCCGTGGGCGTGCAGGTCGAAATCGACGGGCAGGCGGGAGTGCAGACGGTACAGGCAACTCAGGAGACCCTGCGGATAGTGGGACCGGGGATGGGGCAGCGGATAGCCGGCTTCGAGCAGCGGGCGCGGCAGGGTGAGTTTGGAGCCGTCGATGGCGAAGACGCGGTGCCCGCGCCAGAGGTGGTCGGGGGGCTGGGGGCAGCGGCGCAGGATGGCGGCATGGAACTGGCGGAAGACCTGTGGATCGACCTTGTGGCGGGCGCGGGTGATGGCGGCGGCCGAGACCGGGTGGGGCTGGGGCAGCGGCACTGCGAGCTGGCGGCAGTGGTCCCGGAGTTCGGCCAGGGTGGCGGTGTAGCCCAGGCGGCGGGGTGCGAACACCAGCCGGAAGACGAACAGCATCACGAGCAGGGTGTCGAGGACACGGCGGCGCTGCAGCCACTGCTGATCGTGCTGGCGGGCCAGGCTGCTGAGCGCGTCGATCAACTCCCGCCAGGTCTGCACGAAGGCCGCATCGGGGGTGACCTCCACGCAGGTCTGCGGACGGGCGGAACGACGGGGGGCCCGGGAGGGGCCCGCGCGCAGGATCTGCCGGCAGTCCTTGGTCAACGGATAGACATAGACATCCTTGGGGTGCCGCTCGGAGCTGCCTTGGGTCTGGCCGATGGCGAGCCAGTTGGCGGCGCGATAGCAGGTGCCGGTGAAACGCTGCGGATCGACGAAGGTCTCGATGAGGACGGGCTGGTAGCGATACTGTTGGTGCCAGTCGGCGGGCAGTTGGCGGACCGCCAGGGCCAGGGCGTGAGAGGCCAGATGCTCGACGCGGACCCAGGGCAGGAGCAGGAAGCGCGCCTGCGAGACGACCCGATGCAACTGGTGTCTGTACTGGTCGGGTTCCCAGCCGATCCAGCGGTCGCGGCAGGCCAGCGTGAGGGTGCCCTGCTGGAACAGCATCGCGCCGAGCGGGCGCTGCTGGCGGTCGTACAGCAGGTAGCGCAGATGGGGACCGACGGGCTGGCGGTAGCCCAGGTAGTGGTAGCGGTCGATGAACTCCTTGCACAGGGCGAGCTGCTCGGCGCTGGCGACCGGTAGCAGGCGCAGGGGAGTGAGAATGTCCAGCGGGCCGGTGAGCGGAGGTTGGGGGTCGCTGCGCGGGGTATGCGGGACCGGTTTGCGGGGGCGGGGGACCTCCGGATGGCGTTTGGGAGGCAGGGTGAGGATGCCGAACCCTGCGAGGTCTTCGAGCAGTTGCAGGGCGGCCTTGAGGCGGTACTGGCCGGCGGGTGTGTGCCAGTGCAGTTGTTCGCAGGGGGCCTGGGCCAGTTCGCGGCGGCTCAGGGCCGGGAAGGTGCCGACGAGGTCCTGGACCTGGGCGGAGTTGGTGGCGGGTGAAGCGCCGACCGCCGAAGGTGGTGGTCTTGAGATTCTGAATGAGGGGGCCGATCGCGGCCACGGGGAACTGCTCCAGCTTCACCATCGCAAAGGGATTTATATACTTGACTCCACCTGACTCGCCAGACCGGCGGAATAGAGACTGTGGCTGATCGGCGGTTATCAGAGTAGCTGTACATGGTCCGCTGTTGGAACGCCATGTCCGGTGATGCGACCAGCCGCTCCAGTGTGTACGCTGTCACGGTTCCCTCGTTGAGGTGACGGGCCAGGTGCTCGCGCGAGCAATGGTGCCAAGTGCTATACAGACTCCGCTTCCAGATAGCACCCTTGCGAATCTCGAAAGTACTTATAGCAGAACGACTTGCGATGAATGGCAATTGGCGCCGGCACCAGTATCGCTATCGCGTCGTGTTCTGGTGGAGTCAAGTATATAAATCCCATCGCAAAGGCGAACCAGCAATGTTAAGCGCTTTCCGCAGATTTTTTCAGATTTCTGTAAGTGATGCAAAGACAGTGGATTACGAATATCCCTCCAGTCGTCTGCTGGCTGGGGACCAGGCAATGCCATTGGAGCCGCACGGGGGCCTCGGGTTGCCGGAGGCGGTCCTTCCGCAGGAGCGTGTCGAGCAGTCCGGCCAGCTTGCGCATGACGGCCACGAGGGCCACCTTGTGCGGCTTGCCGCGCCGGGTCAGGCGGTTGTAGCAGGCCTGCGAGTCGGGGTTCCAGCGGACCGCAGCCATGGCGGCCATGTACAGGACATGGCGGGGTTGGGCCCGCCCGCCGCGGATGGATCCGGCGGTGGCCGTCGTGCTAGCCGGAGTCGCGGTCGAAGAGGGCCAGGCCGAGCAGGGCGGCCGCCTTGCGGCGACCGAGGGTGCCGAGTTCGGGCAGGGCGGCGCAGAGGGAGGCGGCGGTGACCGGTCCCGGACCGGGGATGGACTGGATGATGGCGCCGGGCCAGGGCGGGATCGGCGGCGATGCAGGCGCGGTAAACGTTCTAGCGCGTAGTGGGGCGAAGACGGGGCCGGCCGACGGCGAGGATGGTGACGAGTTGCACAGAACACAGGAAGGGTGATATTGTCAGTTGCACGAGCCCGCTCAACAGCAAGCTATGGAACCTCGACACGGTCTGGATGATACCGAAAATCGGGTTCAGTTTGATAAATGTCAATCACTCTCGGACAGGTCGAGCGTGATTAGTAATATAGAGTAGAGTAGTGTCCCTCTAGTGACGGTGGGGCTTACCCCCGACTAGTGGACTTGGCATCGTTCGAGCTTCGAGCGTTGCGTGGCACTCAGTCGGAGTGAGGTTCGAATGGACAGGTTACGAGTAGGGCACGTCAGGCGAAAGCGCGTTCGTCGAATCGTTATTTCGGCCGTCGTGGCCCTTGTGTTCTTGGCGTTGGCTTGGAGCGTGTCTCAACTAGAACCGAGAGCCCCTAGCGTGGATGCTGATCTGATATACACCGATACTGTGATGCGGGGTGAGATGGTGAGGCAGGTTAGTGGTATAGGCACTCTTGTGCCCGAGACCGTGGTCGTGATCGCTGCTAGCGACCCGGGGCGCATTGAGCGTCGTTTTGTCCAACCCGGCCAGCCGGTGAACCCCAGTACAGTATTGCTGGAACTCAGCAGTCCGCTGGTCGAACAGGAGTATCTCGATGCTGAAGCCCAGTTGAAGGAAGTCCAGGCCGACCTTGCGAATCTCATAGCACAATTGGAGGACGAACGCCTCAACCAGGAGTCGGTGATAGCAGAAGTCGAAGAGCGGTACTTGCAGGCGAAGGCGCAGCATGAAGCTGATCTCGAACTGGCGAAGTCCGGCCTGACGGACCAGATCACGTTGGTGAAGTCGCGCGTATCAATGGAACAACTGGAGAAGCGACTTCAATTGGAACAGGCGCGACTAGATGCACGGAAGCCGTCTGCGGAAGCGCAGATGGCGGCACAGCATGCTCGCATTGAGCAGATGGATGTGCTCGTAGCTTTACGCAAGGAAAAGGTTGACCGTCTCGTTGTCAAGGCCGGCATGGACGGAGTACTTCAGGTAATGGGTGTTGAGGTTGGGCAGCTGGTTGCACCAAGCGACGAACTGGCGCGTGTATCCGACCCCTCACACCTCAAGGCAGCTCTCAAAATCCCGGAAACTCTTGTTAACGAAGTAGCTGTCGGGCTGAAAGCGGAAATCGACACCCGAAACGGCGTGGTCAAGGGCGAGGTTTCACGCATTGACCCTGCTGCGATTGAAGGCACGGTCTTGGTTGAGGTCCGCTTGTTCGGCAAGATGCCCCGCGGTGCACGGCCCGATCTTAGTGTCGATGGGACGATTGAGCTCGAACGCCTTGAGGACGTGCTGCATGTGGGGCGTCCCATCCACGCGAACACGGAGAGCATGATTGATCTATTCAAGGTTGAAGCGGATCAGGTACATGCATCACGCACTCAGGTTCAACTGGGTAAGGTCTCGGTGAGCACGATCGAGATTCGATCAGGTCTGAACCAGGGTGACGTTGTGGTTCTGTCCGATATGTCCGCTTGGGATGCCTTCGATAAAGTACGGCTCGAATGAGCCGTGAGAACCGCAGCAAGTAATTGACAACAGGAGCAGATTGGACAGTGGCACAACGAGTGAACGGTACTTCTTTAATACGCTTGGAGGGTGTATCAAAGGTCTTCTTCACTGATGAAGTGGAGACTCACGCGCTTTCAGGCATCGACCTTGAGATCCGAGATGGCGAGTTTGTGTCCGTCTCGGGACCGTCGGGATGTGGCAAATCGACGCTACTGTCGATTCTCGGACTCCTTGACACCCCGACGGACGGAACATACGTTCTAGACGGCAAGGCCGTCGAAGACCTGAAGGCTAGCCAGCGGGCTCGCATCCGCAATCGCCAGATCGGCTTCATTTTCCAGGCATTCAACCTTATTGGTGATCTCACAGTCTTCGAAAACGTCGAACTGCCGCTAACCTACCGGCAAATGGCTGGCTCAGAACGTCGCAAACGGGTGGAAGACGCCTTGGAACGGGTGGGAATGGTTCATCGCAGGAAGCACTATCCGTCTCAACTCTCAGGCGGACAGCAACAGAGAGTGGCCGTCGCAAGAGCGCTGGGAGGCAGCCCGTCCGTGTTACTTGCTGACGAGCCGACCGGGAATCTTGACTCGAAGAACGGTGAGGCCGTGATGGAGTTGCTGCGGGAGGTTCATCTGAACGGCGCCACGATATGTATGGTAACTCACGACCTTCGATTCGAGGCAGCGGCCCAGAGAGTGGTTCGCTTGTTCGACGGGAAGATCGTTGAGTAGCCGCCCCCGGCGTTTTGCGACAATGCGACCGAACACACTGAGCAACGACCACTGGGGCACTGAGGGCCCTCTGCGTGGCGACCAACCTACAGTGCAACCAAAGGAAACTGGCGCAAGAGGTACCGCTCCAGCGCGACCGCCCGAAGACGCCTCGGGCACCATCTACAACGGCGCTAGCGTAGGACGCGCACAGCGGTAGCGCCAGTGGCTGTACGGAAATCACACGGTGTGAACGCCGGACGAGACGTGTATTCCCATAGCGAGAAGATGGATTCAGCCCGCGACTGCGTGCGCCTGACTGTGAAGGAGCAACTGTTTGTGGGCAAAGGCATGATCTCGACAGAGCGGCGGATCGCTTGGTCCATCGCGCGGCGATTGCTGGCATCGACATACGAGTACCTGAGGGACCGACCGGCCGCCAACGTGGCCCCTGACACAGAGTGGTCGGATCAAGCTGTTTTCCCTTCGCTGCACCGTGCGCGGCTCCTCATTTCACGGGCTACGACACCTGCCACTTAGAGAGTAAGACTGTGCAGAGTGGAGAAAATCGACCAAGCAATAATCTCTACATAGTGAATCCTCGGCTTCGAATTGAAGCGTTGGATTCCCGCAGTAGTGTCGAGACCTATCAGCTGATCTTGATCAATCGTCGATTTCGAGTTAATAAGAACTGCCTCGATGTAATTGAATTTTTTACCAAGCCTCATACCTTGCAACAGTTCGACGAGTGGTTTCTTCATCATTGGAGAAATCATCGACCAATCGACGAATTCGAAGCTACTAAAGATAGTCTAATTAGACTGGGTATCATCGTTCCTTCTGATTGTTCAATCAGAGATGCTGAGGTATCACAGAAAAAGGTTTTATCCTTTCAAACTGAATTATGGAAGTCGGCATCTTTGGATCCAATAACTGATCGATTAACTTGCCTTTTTCGCCGGAAAGTGTGGCCTTATATAGTATCAGTATCGTCGGCAATTCTCCTTATATCTCTCAGTCTATTGGCACTGGAGAGAGAAGCCGTGACCAGCCATCAAGCTAACTGGTGGATGATAATTGTAGTGGTATATTCCTCATTGCTATTTCATGAAATTGGACACTTAACTGCATGTAAATATTTTGGCCAAAAGCATGGAGGAATTGGCTGGGGAATAATGTTTATATATCCCGTATTTTATGCAGATGTCAGCAATTGTTGGTCATTGACACGATACCGTCGAGCTGTGGTCGACATCGCAGGTGTCTATTTTCAATTCATATTTGGTGCCGGAATTGCTTCCCTTGGTGTCCTCACTCAGAGCATGCTGCTACAGGTTGGGGTGACTGCAATTCTGTTCTCCATCGGCGTCAATTTGAATCCATTCTTTCGTCTTGATGGCTATTGGTTCATCAATGATATCTCAGGAGTTACGAGTATCGAGAAGCTCAGAAATCACCTTGTCAATTACTACTGGCATCGCCTTGTAGACAAAGATCCACCAATCGAGATCCCGGAAGTATTCAAGCAGCCTAGATGGGTATTTGGAATTGTTGTCGTATACACAGGTATCTGCTGTCTGTTCATTCTCCATTTGATCGATCTTGTTTATCGCGGTATTCCACGGGTCATTACGCTAGCAATTTTGCGATTTACAGCCCTCTTCAATTCATTGCAATCTGCATCGTTTACTGAGATAATGAATCTCATCGCTGGGATTGCATTCGTGGCGATTGCATTCGCCAGCTTGGGCAGACTCGTCTACCGTCTTGTAAGGCGCCTTGTTCTCCCAGTTATGCAGAATAGTAGGTCTAGGCATACCAAACAGATCCTTCGCAACTCGTCTCCTTCTGCTGCTCCATCACGTTCCGTAAAGCAATGAACCGAAGACTGTATAACACCATCAGGTTTGCCGAAGTGCTTGGAGCTTCAAAAGACACGACTAACTCTAGGATGTTGTCGGCTAACATCTCTTCTTCACGTCGCACACTTCATTTTCGAAGTCAATCGCCAAGTCATGACGAGATCATCACAACATCGTCAAAAATTAATGATTTCGATGCAGCATATGCGGTGACGGTTTGTGAAGATTATGCGAAGAATTTTAGGCAAAATAGGAGACACAATAGACTATGCTAAGAGTACGAAAGTTTCGCGCTAACTCATGTAGAGTTCTCTTCTTTTCTCGCGGGCGAGGGCGGGGCCATGCGATACCTGATCATGCGATAGCAGCTCATCTTCGCGAGTCTCTTCCCAATCTAGATATTATATTCGTATCTTATTCAACCGGGTACAGAACGCTACGTGATCTAGGAGAGTACGTGGTTGACTTGGGATTTACTGAAAACAATCCTTTATACCCAACCTTGGTCATGGCAGGTCGTCTGATTCAGGGGCTCACACCCGATATCGTAATCGCACATGAGGAGTTTTCTGTTCCACCAGCGGCCGCCATTAATAGCACCTATAACGTCTTTATTACAGATTGGTTCTTGGAAGAATCTAGCATCTATATGCAGCCCCTCGACCATGCTAACGCTGTCCTCTATGTTGACGACCAGCCAAATCGTTCCGTGCCCTCGTTCTTGGCACACAAGATTGAATACAGCGGTCCGGTACTGAGGTCATTGGATATAGATTCGAGCAGAGATCATGAATATCGTCGGATGCTGGGTATTCCAGATGACGCTACTGTTATCACGGTCATTCCGGGAGGAGCGACCAATTCATCTGAGGATAGCTCTCCGATTCTTGGGATCTTAGTGCAAGCATATTGCTTATTGAATCTACACCAGAAGAGGATGATATGGATCAGTGATTACGACTATAATATCTTGTCTGAAGTAGCAAAATTACATCCGACCATAGTGCCATTGCGTCCCACGCGTTCGGTTATGCAATTGATGCACGAGAGTGATTTGGTGATCACGAAAGCCAACCGCATCACGACTTTGGAGGCATCCATGCTAGGGATTCGGAGTCTTTCACTGTCGCATGGCACAAATCCGATTGATGATGCCCGAGTCGCTAGAATTCCTGGTCACGTGGCACTACGCGTAGGTGACGTTGATGCAACTCAGCTTGCTCGAGCGATCGATGAGACGTTAACCGGCCCGCCACCCGCAGAGAATTCGGACCGACCGAACGGGCTCGATCGTGCAGTGGATCTGCTCAGAAGACATTCTGAGAGAGCCATGGGGAGGCGGCGTCATCGTTAATCTGTCACACCCCCGACCAATACCGTGCACTTTCGGGTGGATCTCGATGGTAGGTGATCGTCTTCTGAGGAGTGTCAGGAGGTCGACTTGCCCGTCGATTCAGAGTCTGTTCCAACGAGAGATGAGCTTGAGCGAGGTACTGCGGGGGCAGCGGGAATCCTCGGAGGATGATCTTGCAACTCGATCTCGCCACCCATCCCCACTTGGATGACTTGCGGGCCTTCCTGGGAGGCCGCCCGGACGAGATTGTCTGGGTGCCTCCACGACCGAAAGCCTGCGCCCATATCGGACACATCCTGCGCCAGTTCTCGTACTGGTGACTGCACGCGCGGAGCGAAGGCTTGGTGCGCCGCTATCTGGTCCGAAAGACAGACCTCTCACGGGCCCAGGTGGCACGGTGGATCACCCGCTACCGGGGGCCGAGGGTCCACTGGTAGACTGGCGCCGGGTGACCGCCAAGGCGTTCCGGCGGCGCTATCGTGAGGCCGACCTCCGCCTGCTGGCCGAGACCGACGAGTTGCGCTGGACGCTCTCGGGTCCGACTACGCTGGCGCTGCTGCAGCGAGCTTGGCATGTCTTCGGGGACGAGCGTTTCCGGCGCCTGTCCACGCTCTCCAACGGGCATCTGTACAACCTGCGGCGCAGCCGCACCTACCAGCGCTGGCACGGGCGCAAGGACGCGATCCGCCCCGCGACCGGAAGGGCGACCAGGCTATCTGCGGGTTGACACGGTGCACCAGGGAGACCGAGATAAGGTCCAAGGAGTCCATCACATCAACATGGTGGACGAGATCCATGTAGTTCCAGTTCGTGGGCAGCGCGGAGCGGATTGCGGAACGGCATCTGGTGCCGTTGCTGGAGCGCCTGCATCGACGCCGATACCGCCCTGGCCGCCATGATGCCATCCTCCAGTCCATCCCCAGTCTGGGGCCAGTTACCGCCGCATCCCTCTGTGCCGCCGTGCCCGAACTCGGCACCTTCGGGCGCCGCAAGGCGGCCGCGCTGCTCGGCTTGGCGCCCTTCGACTGCGACTCCGGCCGGCACAACGGCGACCGCCGGATTCGCGGCGGGCGGGCTCAGGTCCGCCACATCCTGTTCAGGTCCGCCACCTCCGCGAACCGCTGGCACCCCGACTCCCAAGCCTGCTATGAGCAGCGCCTGATGACGCGCGGCAAATCGCACAGGGTGGCCTTGATGGCCGTCATGCGCAAGCTGGCCGGCCTGCTCGACACGCTCCTGTGGGAGACAGCCTCTGGCAGTGGGAACCTCCGTGCGACTCCCCGTACCCGCACTCGAGGCAGATCCATGAACTCCGGTGCCACCCCCTCCGAAGCCGCTCCTGTCCTCACCCGAGACCAACCCGGAACTTCGCTCTTCCCAGCCCAATTTCCCTGGATCCGAGATTGACGATCACGCCATGCAGGCAGTGACACGTCCAAGTCTGGCGTTTCAGTGCGGTAGACTGGCGACCATCTCTCCCACCGCTTCGGACTCGCCTACGCAGTTGCTATACTCAGCAGTCGTGACCCCATCGTTTCTCATTGGTTGTCATCGCTCGGGGACAACTCTTCTACGATACCTTCTAGACACACACAGTCGAATTGCTTGTCCTCCAGAAACTAAGCTACTGACCGCTCTCGCTAAAACAGTCAGCTATCCTCAAACTGTACCGGCTTTACGAACCATAGGTGTGACTGAGAAAGATCTGCTTGTTGAACTGGGAACTGTATTCTCACGGATGATGGAGGCCTATACTGTTTCACGCAAGAAGCAACTATGGGTTGACAAAACACCAAACCACTATACGATTATCGATCAGATTGATCGGATGTTTCACAATCAGGCTCGGTATATTTTCTTGGTAAGAAATCCATTTGATACAATTGTTTCATTGGAGAAGTTTTTTCTGAATCTATCTGATAATCACGAAGATCCAGAGATTCGAAATGTTGCAATTAGATACGGAAATGGTCGAATGGCTTGGGCTCAATATTGGAAAGAGGTTAACGAGAGGATTCTACTTTCTGTCGCAAGATATGGATCCAGAACTTTACTGATTAAATACGAAGATCTAGTCAATAGTACACCTAAAATTATAGATCAAGTATTCGATTTTCTATCCGTTAATAGGGAGCCAAAAGTAATAGAAAGTGCTCTGAAATCGATCCATGATCTCGGTTATCAAGATCGTTCGATTTTGAAGACAAGTGCCGTGCATTCAAATAGCTTATTTACCGGATGGAGCAAGATGAACAAGACAGAACGCACTATAATTTGGAACTCAGTTTCGAATGTCGCTTCATGGATTGGCTACACCGAAGATGCCGATCTTTGCAGTTGGTCACAGAGCGACAGGTAAAAGGCAAATGTTCTCCGAATCAGGAATCTTCATTGTAGGAGCACCACGTTCGGGCACAACACTTTTGCGATTGATGCTTGACGCACACCCGCTACTAGCGATTCCCCCAGAGACTCATTTTATAAGAGATCTAATCCGCAAATATGGCAATGCTTCAGCTTCAATCGACGAGCTGATCACGACTATCGCTGAAACACCTCGATGGCATGATTTCGGACTGACAGTACGAGATCTTCAGGCCGCATTTATTTCGGATGGTGTTTATGACATTGTGAGTGCTTTGAAATCATTTTATGGACTCTATGCTCGGAGAAAAAATAAGCTCAGATGGGGCGATAAGACTCCTGAACATGGCGCAATCATATGCAAGATAGCGAGTATGTTTCCCACGGCAAAATTCATCCATATAGTTCGAGATGGAAGGGATGTGCTGCTATCGCTACAGTCTACATGGTTTGGACGTGAAATTGGCCTCGAAAAACACGCACGTTGGTGGTCGAATTATGTTGATTTTGTTGGCCTTGAGGGATTAAGTTGCGAACATTTTTTGACCATCCGATTTGAGGACTTGATACGGTTTCCAAAAGATACATTGAAGATGATTTGTGATTTTGTAGAACTAGAGTACTCTGATGATCTTCTCCTCTACCATCGATCCGCTAAGAAAAGGCTGGATGAGCTACGAGATTACAGGACTCCAGCGGGACAATTCGTGTCATCTCAGCAACGTTGTTCGATACATCGACGGACTAGTTGTCCGCCAGATCCTAGTCGCATAGGTGATTGGAGGCGTGACATGTCCGCACAGGATGTCCGAGAATACTCGACTATTGCTCGCGCTACTCTTGCAAAACATGGATATGACGTATTGTAAATCGATCAGGGCTGCTTTGGCCTGGCGAGCGCAGTGTTCGCCGAGCCTACGCAGCCACGAATACGGAATGCCAGCCATTGGAAGTAGTTGGATTGACCTTGTCTTCCTTCAGGCGTGCGAGGGCGCTGGTGCGCAACCGGGGTGTAACCCACCCGGCGAACTGTCGCTGCCACCCGAGAAAGCACTCCGTCGCAGCAACTGGCGAAGCCAAGCCAGATACGCTGCCTACATACAGGGTGCGTGGTCAGCAGATGCCGCACTTGCTCCACTACGGCCGCCACATCGACTGGCCCTGTGACTCCTTTCGCCGCCATGCTCAAGGCCGCCTGCCACCCTGCCTTACTCTCCCGTGGTACAGCACCACCGCCAGCAACATCGGCAAGCGGTCGCCCTGTTGCGGCCACGGCCCTTCGAGCAAACGCTCGCAAGCACTTAACGCGTAACCTCGCACCCGTAAGGCCATGAACCGCTCCAGCGTCGATTGCGACTCCAGCATCACCAGTATGTGAAACTGGTGCGACTGGCCGGCCCGGTGTAGTCGCCGCTGGGAGACTGTCGGACGTGGGGAGGGGGATACGCGAGGATGTGGACCTCGATCGGCAGGCCCCATGATTCACCGTCTCGATGTTGGCAGAACGCGAGCCTTCTCAGCCGGTACAGATGCCGCGCCTCGTCATTCTCCATCTGCGGCCATTTCCCGCAGCTAGTCGTCCTTGGGTTCCTTCTCCGATTCATCTTTCAGCAGTCGGTAACAACGCAACCGTCGCTGCCCCTCGGTCCTGTCGACACGTACCCGTTCGCCTACTCGTTGTCCGCCAGCACGACTGTCGGTTGCCGCAGTTCCTGGGAGATGGCTGCCACGCCCGGCCGCCAACCCCTGTTTGTCGTTCGGGTTCTGACTCTCCTTCTGCCCTACGATCAACTGAATCCCATCCGCATCCACTGTCGCTTGCGCGTTGTATGCCTGCTCGTACTCCGCCCGCCTGGTTCTTGCGCGTCAATCGTGCGACCGGGTCAGGGCTGCAGGATCACCTTTGTCAGGCCGGGTTCCCGGGCGTACAGCCGGTCGAACATCTCCTGCCCGCGTTCCAGCGGTACCGAGGCGCTCAAGACGGGGCGTACCCGGATCGCGCCACGCTTCATCAGGTCGAGGCACGCCGGATAGTCGTTCGACGACGCACAGGAGCCGAGAACGTCAATCTCCCGTGTGACGACACTCTGTAACCCGAAACGGACCGATGATGCGATGTTGCCGACCAGGACGACCCGGCCACCCTTGCGGACACTGTCAATCGACATGTCCACGGTCGTATCCACGCCTACCGCCTCCATCGCCAGGTCGGCACCGAATCCATGCGTTATCCCGCGTACGGCCGCCGGCACATCCACACCGTCGCCCGAGCGGACCGTGTGATCTGCGCCGAGTTCCCTGGCCAGTTGCAGACGGTCTTCAGCGAGGTCCACCGAGATGATGAGCCCACAGCCAGCGCTGCGAAGGGCCTGAATCGTCAGCAGGCCGATCATTCCCGCCCCGATCACGACGGCGCTGTCCCCAAGAGCGGGAGCCGCCCTGGAAACCGCGTGTACGGCGACGGAGACGGGCTCGACCATGGCGGCCTCGTCGAAGCTGACCTCTTCCGGGATGCGGAACACGATGTGCTGCGGAACCGCCACATACTCCGCAAAGGCACCGTGCCGACGGTAGTCCCCGCAGGACACGCCCAGGACCCGCCGGTCCTCGCAGAGGTTCGGCCGACCCTCGCTGCAGAAGAGGCAGTTCCGGCAGGAGATCATCGAATCGAACGTGACACGTTCGCTGCGGGCCAGGGAGCTTACCGAAGCGCCGGTCACCTCGATCTCGCCGGACGCCTCGTGCCCCATGATGATCGGAGGAAGTCGCCGTCCTGAACTGCCGTCGTAGCCGTGGACGTCGCTGCCGCAGATACCGCAAGAGCGGACACGGATGAGCACATCCTCCGGACCGATATCGGGCTGCGGGACATCCTGCAGATCCAGCTTCCTGTATTCGTTGAGGACTAGCGCCCGCATTGTTCATTCCTCCCCGGCTGCCGGCAACTCCGATTCGGTGGTCCGCCCGCGATGGGTGTCCGCCTCAGGAAAGTGCCCACCGGATCATCCGCAGGCTGTCTCCCAGCCGACCGTTGACTCCCAGGGCTGCCGAGGGCTCATAACCACAGTGGACCATGCAGTGCTCGCAGCGCTCGTCCCTGCCGCGGCCGTACCGGTCCCATGGGGTCTCGCTCATGAGGTCCTCGAACGTGTCCCAGTGCGCATCCGTGATGAGGTAGCAGGGCCCCTTCCAGCCGCGGGTGTTGAATGTCGGGTTGCCCCAGGCCGTGCACGGCATGTCCCTGTTCCCCTGCAGGAATTCCGCGTATGCCGGCGTGTTGCTCATCCGGAACCTCCGGAACAGGCGGTCCGCCTCCCGGAACTTCTGCTGGATCTCCTCGCGTGTCAGGAAGATCTCCCGGCTGTTGACGGCGGAATATCCGTAGGCTGGCGACAGCATGTGGCCGTCGACGTCGAACTGTTCCAGGTACTCGAACAGCGCTTCCACCTCGTTCATGTCGGTCTCACGGTATACCGTCGTGTTCGTACAAACCATGTGCCCGTCCGCCTTGGCCGCCTGGATGCCCTCGATCGCCGCGTCGAACACGCCATCCCGCTCGACCGCCATGTCGTGAGTCTCGCGGAGACCGTCCAGGTGGATGTTGAAGAAGAATCGCTTGTCCGGCTTGAACTCGTCCAGCCGTGCCTTGAGGAACATGCCGTTGGTGCAAAGGTAGATGTGCTTCTTCCTTCGCAGGGCTCCCTGGACCAGTTCACCGATGGGCCGATACATCAACGGCTCCCCTCCGCATACCGACACGATCGGAGCTCCGCATTCGTCGATGGCTGCGAGACACGTCTCGACAGGGAGCCGTTCCGTGATCGTCGTGTCGTACTCGCGGATGCGACCACAGCCGGTGCACGTGAGGTTGCAGGCGTGCAGTGGCTCGAGCATCAGGACCAGGGGGAACCGCTTGCGAAGCATCGGGTGCGGTGATGAAGCGGGTGCTGTGGACACCTTGGGGGTCAGGATGGGAAACGCGGTTCCCTGCGGCGACGGATCGCGTTGCCATGCGGCCCGGGGGAACGCCGTGTTGCGGGCAATGTGCGCGCCGATGCGGATCGCTGTCGAGAGGGGCAACTTCATCTGTTCGGACGCTCCCCGCGATGGATGAACTCTCCCAGCGCCATGAGTGGGAAGTACTGCGGGTACATGTGATAGCGGAGATAGAAGACACGCGGGAACCCGCTGCCCGTAGGCGTCTCCTCCGTCCATGTCCCCTTGGGAGTCTGTCGGTCGAGCAGGTACCGGATGCCCTCCTTGACGGAGCCGCTCTGGAAGTCGCCGGATGCGAACAGCCCGAGCAGCGCCCACGCCGTCTGCGACGGCGTGGACGGACCGACCGCGCGCTCGCGCGGGTCCTCGTAGCTGGCCGGCGATTCTCCCCATCCGCCATCCGGGTTCTGGGCCGACCGGATCCACTCTCCGGCGGTGAGGATCGCCGCATCCCTTGCGTCGACCCCGGCCGCCCGCAGGCCGCGCAGAGCGAAACAGGTGCCGTAGGTGTAGTTGACGCCCCAGCGTCCGTACCAGCATCCGTCGATCTCCTGTGTGCGCCGGAGGTAGTCGACGCCCCTGCGGATTGCTGTGCCGTGACGCTCCGGTGCTCGCAGGCACAGCGCTTCCAGTGCCCGGCCGGTGATGTCGGCGCAGGTCGGGTCGAGCATCGCGTTGTGGTCGGCGAAGGGAACCTGCGTCAGGATCGTGGCGCTGTTGTCGACATCAAAGGCCGCCCATCCACCATCCGAGGACTGCATGGCGGCCAGCCAGTCCACGGCCCGACGCTCCGCCTGTTTCTGCAGGCCGGGGGCCGAGCCTCTTGCACGATCGAGGGCGAGCAGGACCTTGGCGGTGTCGTCGTTGTCGGGATAGTGCTCGTTGTTGTATTCGAAGTACCACCCACCCGGCTCCAGTGCCGGCCTGCGGACCGCCCAGTCGCCGCGATTCCGGACCTGCTTGGAGAGCAGCCAGTCGGCCGCGCGGCTCAAGGCCCACCGGGCGGGTTCGTCGAGACGCGGCCGGACCGAGCCGATCGCATAGGCGGTCAGAGCGGTGTCCCAGACCGGCGAGTGGCAGGGCTGCACCCGGAATCCCGTCTCATCGTCCAGGATCAGGTTCTCGAAATGGGCAATCTCCCTCTCCAGCAGCGGATCGTCCGCCTGATAGCCCATCTGGGTCAATGCCATGATGGAGTTCACCATCGCGGGAAAGATCGCCCCCAGCCCCTCGGACCGCTCAAGTCGCGCCAGCATCCATTCGCTCGCCGCATTGATGGCCTTCTGCCGGTCGCGCCCGACCCCGGTGGTTTCGAGCATCTTGATGCCGCGGTCCAGCAACAGGAAGAAGCGCTGCCACGTCGACCGCTCCGGCAGGGCCGTCTCCCGTCCGGAGCGGATCTCCTCCAACGACATGCCCGCGGGTACTCGACGCCGGGCCCTGGTCGCATCGAGGATCGCGAGCGGTGCCAGCATCGCCCGGCTCCAGGAGGACATCGCGTAGACACTGAACCGGTGGTCAGCGGGTAGCAGGAAGATCTCGGGAGGGATCGATGGCACCTTCGAGCGGGGGTACAGGCCGAAGTAGCTCAGGTACAGCTTGGTGTAGCTGTTGGCCGCCTCGATCCCGCCCAGTTCCAGAATGCGGGACCTGGCTCGGAGCATGCGCTCGTCCCGTGCGGTGAGACCGCTCAGTTTAAGGCCGCAATACGCCTTGACCGAGGCGCTGACGTTCGAGGGACCGCCAGGGTAGAGGTTCCAGCTGCCGTCTTCGAGTTGCCACGCCAGGATGCGACGGCTTGCCCGCTCCACCTGGGGGCCTGACGGCGGATGCCAGGATCCGTCTTCCCGGGGCTGATGGAGCCAGAGCTGCAACAGGATGTAGTCGGACGGCAGCGTCGTGTCGCCCTCGACTTCACCCACCCAATATCCCTGGGAGGTTTGGCGGTTCAGCAGGTAGTTGCAGGCGGAGTCAGCAGCTTTCGCCGCCTCCGCTGCCAGGTCGTGTTGCGTCAGTTCCGCTGCGGAACCGACCTTCTCGGCTGCCACGGCGTTCATTGGTGCACAGAGATCTGAGTGAGGCCCTGTCCTGCGCGCAACTCTGGTGGCAGCGGGAAATGGACATCCTCGTGGACGGTTTCCACTTCCTTGACGTTCTCGAATCCGATGGACCGCAGGTGCTGGACCACGCGCTGGACCAGACTCTCCGGTGCCGATGCCCCCGCACTGACCGCGACGCGACGGATCCCGTCGAGCCAGTGTTGCTGAATGTCGGCCTCGTCGTCGATCAGGCGGCCCGGCAGGCCGGCTCCATTGGCGACTTCCACCATGCGCTGCGAATTCGAACTGTTCTGCGAGCCGACGACTAGCAGGAATTCCGCTTCCTTCGCGACCTTCTCGATTGCCTGCTGCCGATTCTCCGTCGCGTAGCAGATGTCCTGGGAGGGTGGGCCCTTGATGTGCGGTACACGGCGCTTCAGCACCTTGATGACCGATTGGGCCTCGCTGACCCCCAGGGTTGTCTGTGTGAGGTACGCGATTTCGCCGTCCGGGATTTCGACGGTCTCGGCCTCGTCCGCATCCGAGACCACGATGGTTCTGTCCGGTGCTTCGCCGATCGTGCCGATCACCTCGTCGTGGTTCCTGTGGCCGATCAGCAGGATCGTGCGCTGAGCCTTGGCGAACCGGATCGCTTCAAGATGCACCTTGGTGACGAGCGGGCAGGTTGCGTCGATCACGCGCAGGTTCCGGGCCTCCGCATTGCGGCGTACCGAGGGAGCCACTCCGTGAGCGCTATAGACCAGGCGTTCGCCGGGCGGTACGTCGTCGACTTCGTCCACGAATATGGCGCCGCGCGACGCGAGGTCGTTCACCACGTGCAGGTTGTGGACGATCTCCCTGCGCACGAAAATCGGGGGGCCGTAGGTCTCGAGGGCCAGTTCGACGATATCAATCGCACGAACCACACCGGCACAGAATCCGCGCGGCTTCAGCAGGAGTACCGTTTTGGGGGAATCCAAGGAACCAACCTTCCCAGAAGTTGTCAGTATAGCCAATGGGCTCGTGGAGGGACGAACCTTGCGGCGTTTCCGCATGCAACTACGGAGCGATGTCCGGCGCGCCGGCCAGGATGGTACTCATCGGATTGCCGTCATCGTTCGAGATGATCGGTCAAGGTCTCGGCGAGTCGGAATCCGCTCGGCCAACCGGTTTGCCCGACCGGATCTCGCCGGATCGAATCCCGGTCGGAGCGTTCACGGCAGGATCCGCCCGCCGCTGCCGAGTCGCATCTGCCTTCCTGCCCAATTGACGGAGCTTCCGCAGTAGCTACATGCCCAGACGGCGAATGCAGCGATGTCGGCAATGGGGACGAGCAACAGGTCTCTGCCGACCGGGGCGCGTCCGACCAGTCTTGCCGACACTGCACCTGCCGCCATCCTTGACGTAAGACCGAGCACGGCGAGTGGCCACAATGCGGCCGGCTGGAGGAGCACCGCAAGCGCCGACCATACCGTGGCGAAGGTGATGACCAGCCCGGCGTGCCCTGCCGGCCGCTGCTTGCGGATGGTGCGTGACCAGCGCAGCTGGCGGTCCCAGACGTTCGCGGTTCCGTTGCCCCGCTCCGATCGCATTGCCACCGGCAGTGCGGAGACCTCGACCCGCTGACCTCCCGCCGCCACCATGGCGCCCAGTCTGTAGTCGTCTCCGACGTGCTGGCGGAGAGCCCCGAAGCCCCCCAGGTCGCGCAGGGTGTCGCGGTGGATAGCCAGCGTCGACCCGAGGGCGAATCGCAAGCCCTGCAGCCACTGTGCGAGCAGGACTTGGGCCGGGAACTCGGTGTTGATCCGGGCGGCTTCCAGGCGAGACGCCATGCTGCCGTTCGATTCCCCGCGATAGAGGCACGTGACGAGCCCTGTATTCGGCCTGCCGAGTTCCGAGCAAAGAACGCGCAGGTACCCCTGCGGTACACGGATGTCGGCATCCGTCACGACCCAGACTGGCTTCGATGCGCGCTGGGCCAGCCGTTCAAGCACCATCGCTTTGCCGTTCTGTCGGGAGTCCTCCTCGGGGCAGTCGACGGTCTCGACCCGCAGCGTCGGGAACTCGGCCTGAATCGCACGAGCTGCGTCCCTTGCGGCGGAATCCCCCGGCCCGACCCCGATCAGGATCTCGAAGTCCGGGTGGTCCTGGACTGCATGAGACCGCAACAGGTCCAGGAACGTGGGCCCAGCCCCCACCGCTGGCTTGAGCAGGGAGACTCCGACAGTCGCCCCATGCGGGCCGGTTGCCGGATGAGTCCGTCGCCAAGACCGGACCATCGCGATCAGCGCTGCCCCGTAGTAGATCACCGAAGCGACGACCAGGGCACCCAATGCAAGCGTCAGGTGCACGGCGGATCAGGAGACTCGCCGTGCGTCTCGCTGTGCGATGAGGCAGAGTTCCGCAGCCTTGAAGGTGTGCTCCTGCGTCATTGCGTTTTCCGTTCGCTGCAGGCAGTCGAGGATCAGTTGCCCGAAGTACGGAAAGCCGACCGTGTTGCGTGTGCGGATGTGCCGCTCTCCCTTGGCGTCGACCAGGTAGAGTTGGTCCGACTCGCTATCCCTGCCCACGTCCAGGTATTTGCGCAACTCGATATAGCCGTCTGTTCCAAGGATGAACGTGCGGCCGTCTCCCCACGCCCCGAGGCCGTCCGGCGTGAACCAGTCCACGCGAAAGTAGTTGGTGGCACCGTTGTCGGCCACGAGCGCCGCATCGCCGAAGTCCTCCAGTTCCGGGTACTGGAGGTTGTTGTAGTTCGCGACCCGGCTTGATGTCACCGTAGCGTCGCGGGCGCCTGAAAAATGCAGGAACTGCTCGATCTGGTGACTCCCGATGTCACACAGGATGCCGCCGTACTGCGCGAATTCGAAGAACCATGCAGGACGCGATGGCGCGTTCAGCCGATGTGGGCCCATGCCGATCACCTGGAGCACACGCCCGATCGCTCCTTCCTGGATCAGGTTTCCGGCATAGATCGAGCATTCCGTGTGCAGACGCTCGCTGTAGTACACCGCGTACTTCCTGCCCGTCGCGGCCACTTGCTGTCTGGCCGTCGCGACCTGCTCCAGTGTTGTCATGGGAGCCTTGTCGGTGAAGTAGTCCTTCCCGTGCGCCATCACCTCGCACCCGAGTTGGCAGCGGAGGCTCGGCACCGCTGCGGAGACGACGAGCTGCACCTCCCGGTCCTGCAGGACCTCGCTTCGTGTGCGCGCTGCCTGTGCCTTCGGAAAGGTCTGCTGGAACCGGGCGACCTTGGCGGGGTCCGGGTCGTAGACCCACTTCACGTGTGCTCCTGCTTCCGTCAGCCCGTTGCACATGCCGAAAATGTGCCCGTGGTCCAAGGCCACGGCCGCAATGGGGAACTCGCCCGTAGCGACGACGGGTTGCGCCGTCCCTTCCGGTGCATAGTTCATGCCGTCAGATTTCTGCATCAGGATTGATTGTCCCAGAGGCTGGTCGCCGGTCGTTGTCCGGCAACGGCGGCTGCCACCCGGACTGCCTCAGATTAGCGAAGTCCTTGACCGCGTACGACGCGAGAAGCCCCCATGGCCTGCATGCGCGGAGCCGCCCGTACTGCCCGCCAGAGCGCCGTGTTGCCGACCAGCGACTCTCGACCCTGTACTCGCCTTATACTCGAATGTGACGCCTTGGGCGTTGCCAGCGCCTGTCGCGAGCGCTCAGTGCAAACGATGTCCGCAGCGGGATCCGCCACCAGGCGAGGGACAGGTTGGCTGGGTCTGGCCGCGGCCGTCGTCATGGCGGTGCTGTGGCTGACCGCCGGGTTCTGGAAACTGACCGACATCTCGGGTTGGCAACTGAAGCTGACCCAGTTGCTCGTGCCGGTCAGTCTGAGTCTCGCGGGTACCTTGGCCGTCGGAATCGCGGAGGTCGCGGCCGGCGTGTTGTTGCTGCGCCCCGCATGGCGGCGTTGGGGCGGATTGCTGTCCTGCGGTCTGCTGGTGGCCTTCATGGCCTACATGGCCGTGCACTACGACACCCTGCGTGGCGAGGATTGTTCGTGCTTCCCATGGCTGGAGCGGGCCGTCGGACCAGCCTTCTTCTGGAGTGATGCCGCAATGCTGGGGGCGTCCCTGCTGGCCGTCCGGTTCTCGCCTGCACCCCGACACGTGCGCGGTGCAGGCGGGGCGGTGCTGGCAGTGGTAGCGTTCGCCGGGATCATGCTAGGTGTGGATCGACTCGCACCCGAGACCCTGCCGACCTACACCGGGCCGCTCACCGTTGACGGTGCGGACTATCCGCTGGGGCAGGGCAGGACCTTTCTGTTCTTCTTCAATCCAAGCTGCCTGCACTGCCTGCACGCCGGGCAGACGATGGCCCGCTACCGGTGGCAGGTGGATTTCATCGGGGTGCCGACCCAGGATGTCGACTGGGGGCCGGGCTTCGTGGACGACGCCGGTCTGCGGGACGTCAAGCTGTCACCGGACGCCAGTGCATTGCGGGAGACATTCGAGTTCCAGGACGTGCCGTACGGTGTATTGCTCGACAGGGGCGCAGTCGTCGAGGAGATCGTCTTCTGGGAAGAACCGGAACTTGGCGAAACGCTGCGGCGGCACGGATTCATCGACTGACCGGCCCGAGCGCGAGCGGATGCGCGACGGCGGACTATGATGGCGGGTGGATGCTCCCGTCGACCATATCGTGCCGGGTCAGTTCCGAAGCGGCCGGGTACGTGACGATGAGCCGGGTCCGGCAGGTGGAAGTACCGGTTCACGAACTGCTGGCGAAGATCCTGGGCTACTGCGGCAAGAACTCCGCCAAGGTTGCTGGCATCCTGGCCCGCGGTGCGATGGTGAGCGGGGAGATGCGCTACCGCTGGGCACCCGTTCTTGTCGAGGAGGTGGAACTGGCCGCCCACCTGGACCGGTTTCCGGAACATGAACCGGACCGGGTCTTCGCAGCTTCGCGCTGCGAGCGGATCGTGTTGCCGGGGGAGCGGGGAGCCGTAGAGATCAGCCGGGATGCGGGGAGCCAGCGCCGACTGCTGCGGCGCAGGGCATTCTGGGACGATGCGGTGGCCATCTTGGGCGGGCTCGGGCCGCGCTGCGAGCGCTACTCGTACTCGGAAGGGGCGGATGTGTTTGTTGTGGATCTCACCACCGAAGCTCGCGACCGGCTGCGGAAGATCGCTTCGCGGCTACGCTTCAGCACACTTGAAGCCCAGGTCCGGAGGCTTCCGGCGGGCCGCGCCTTGCTGTTCACGATTCGCGACAAGTAGGCGGACGATCTGTTCTGCCGGGAGCCTCCCGGCTACACCATGGAACGTCACGAGAGGTTCGCCGCGACGGCATGCGGGTGCGAGTCTCGCCGCCGGTCCGGCCGGTCACGTGCGCCGTTCCTTCGGTTGCGGACTCCGGAATGAGCACACCTTAACCCAAGCTGTCCGCGAACCGCTCTTCCAGGTGAAGCCCCGCAACGCGCCGCCGCAGCGAGCGCGGTCTTGTCACTGAACATCGACCTGCCCCTCAACTTGGCCTGCCCATGGTCGATGCGCTAGTATGGACCGGGGAGAATTCCGCAATGGCCAACAAGTCCACCATCCATCGAAGAGCTTTCGTCCAGACCGCCGCAGCGGCTGCACCGGTTGCCGCCTATGCCGCCGGTAGTGGCGTCATCGGAGCCAATGACCGGATTCGCGCTGCTGTCCTCGGTGTCAACGGACGCGGGCAAAGTCACATGTATGGCCTCGAGCCGCTCAAGAACGTCGAGGTCACCACTTTCGTCGATCCGGATCTGGAGATTGCCCGCAAGCGCGCCGGCGAGTTCGAGAGCAGGCACGGTCACCGGCCGAACGTCGTTCAGGATCTGCGCAAGGTGATCGAGGACAAGAACATCGACGTCATCACCGTCGCGACACCCAACCACTGGCACACTCTGGCCGCCATCTGGGCCTGCCAGGCCGGCAAGGATGTATATCTCGAGAAGCCGGCGACGCACACATTCAGCGAAGGACTCAGCCTGATCGCTGCGGCGAAGAAGTACAACCGCATTGTCCAGAACGGTGTTCAGTTGCGCAGTTCGGCGGCGATCCGGGAGGCCGTGCAGAAGATGCGCGAAGGGGCGATCGGTGATGTCTACATGGGGCGAGCGACGATTTTCAAGTGGCGTCCGGCGCTGGAGGCGGCTCCGGACGCCACTCCGCCCGATACGCTGGACTACGACCTGTGGGTCGGTCCTGCCAAGTGGCGGCCCTACTCGAAGCGGCATGTCCACTACAACTGGCACTGGACCTGGGACTTCGGCAACGGCGAGATCGGCAACCAGGGCATTCACGAACTCGACATGCTCCAGTGGGGACTGGGCGTGACGCTCCCGGACGAGGTGATGTCGGCGGGCGGACAGTACGTATGGGATGATCACCGCGAGACCCCCGAACTGCTGACGACGCTGTTGCAGTTCAAGAAGGAGCGCAAGATGGCCGAGGTGGCGGTGCGCTTCTGGCACTCGAATCACGAGACACAGTCGGCGAACGGGAACATCTTCTACGGCTCGGACGGCTATCTGGTCGTTTCCGGCTACACCAAGTGGGAGATCTTCCGTGGGCGCAAGCCGGAACTGGTTGAGACGGGAGAGGCCAAGACCGAGCATTTCGAGAACTTCATCAAGGCCGTGCGCAGCCGCAGGACGGAGGACCAGAACGGTCCTGTCGAGAGTGCGCACCATTCGGCGGCGCTGGCCCATCTGGGCAACATCGCCTTCCAGCGCGGCAGGAAACTGAAGTTCGACCGTGCGGCAAACCGTTTCCACAAAGACGAGAAAGCCAACGCGATGCTGACCAAGTCGTATCGCAAGGGCTTCGAGGTTCCTGCCCCCGACCAGGTCTAGGGGAGGGCCTTGCGCAGCGCCGGGGCGGGTAGCCGAACCAGTTCTCCGCAGCAGTTGACGGGCACAGCGAGCCGGCGATTCAGGGCCTTCCTGTCACTCTTCGATGTGCTATGGGCACGTTCTTCGATGCGGTTGTTGGGATGGCCGTCTGCGATGGATTCGAGATCGGTTCTGAGCCAAGCGTAGCCGGATTACGAGCGGGCAGCGGAAGACCGACCGCTAAACGAGTGCCCGGCGGATGCAGCGCGTCATCGCGACATGATCGCCCGCGTTGGACCGCCGCGAAGCTTCCATCCAAGCGGCGCGGTGGACCCGAGTGAGGTCGATAGTATGCCCGGCCTGCGCGGCCAGTTGCGTCAGGAACTGCAGTTGGGTGCGCCCGTTGCCTTCGCGGAACGGGTGGACGTGGTTGATGTCGCCCAGCACCAGTCCCGCGCTATCGGCGAATTCGTCCGTCGATGCCTCACGGAGATACCCCGCCGCCACAATGCGGCGATGAACATCTGCCATGCCGGTCTCGATGAACCGCCTCGGCTGGAACTGGCTTCCGCCCTTGGTGATCTCGACGGTGCGGACCTCGCCTGCCCATGCATGGACATCCAGGAACAGATGGTGGTGGATCGCCTTCAGGTGAGCGAGATTGAAATCGCCCACCGGTACCGGCTCAAGAAGGCGCAGAGCGACGAACCGGCGTTCCGCTATCTGCAGTGTCCGGGCATCGCGGATGCCCGGTATGTTGCGGAGAACGGTGAAGTCCGGGGGATAGCAGTAGTGTCGATCGCTCATTCCGCCGCAGTGATGCGGCCGAGATCCCGGATCTGGTGAGCAATGTGGGCGCGGCGACGCTCGGGTGACCACCCTTCGCGTTCGAACATCTCGAACATGGCGATCCCTTCCGCAGAGAGGGGATTGCCCTCGATTGCCTGCAAATGCACAGCCTCCGCCAGCCGGCCGTTCGCGACGGCCGCCGGGATGGCACTCGAATCATGCTTTAACCCAGACATGTCCTGACCCTTATGACTCATGATAGGGGAATACCAGAGAGAGGCGGGATTATCCCGTACCGGCGGTCGACTGTCCTATGAAGACCGCCGGACCGCGCTGGGCTAGCCATACGTGTCGTCCTGCCGACGCTTGGAAGTGCGTCAACTGCATCGGAACGCACCTTGATCAAGACCTCGATTCCATACCGGCACCTGCTCCCTTGTTCGATGCCGGTGTCGTGCCGGTGAGATCCACCACCGTCAGCGTCGCACGGCGCGGCTCTTCTTCGCGCCAGCCAGTTCAAGTGAGCGGGCCTTGATCTGCGCGAACAGTCCCGACGGGACGAAACCGTAGCTGCAGGAGTCCGGCTGATCGGGCAGCGGAGACAGCCCGCCATGAGGCCGTTCGTCGATATCGTGTTCCGACACGACCGCCCAACTCGGCGCGATGTCGAGACCGATGGACTGCTTGATGCGCGCCGGGTTTTCCATGTCCACCGTATCGCCCGCAGCCACCAGACAGTTCGGTTGAGCTTCGCCCTAGTCGCGACTGGTCGCAGCCTCATTCGTCCGGGATGTAGTCATAGCGGATGATCAGGCCTGTCCCTGGATCGGGAAGCGCCACAGCTTGGTACTCCCGTCAGCCAAGAGCGTGCTCGGCAATGGCATTCGGATTGCACAAGGCTTGGGTGGTGTTCCCGGAAGTGCGTATCGACTCGCCTTGGCGATGTGTTGCCCGTCCGCTGACTGGCAGAACCTGCATGGGGAACTCCCGGTGCGGTGCGAGACCTTCGTCGATGAAGAGCGTTTCAGGGGGACATGCTACCGTGCTGCCAACTGGGAGCGCATCGGAATCGCCGCCACGGTTATGGCCGAGCGTAAGGACGCACGTTCGCAGCAGCCACGGCACGTGTTCACCAAACGGATGATCGTGCTGTTCGTGTGTTCCTAACACTTAGTAAGGTAATCGGCATCTGCACCGCCCAAGGCAATGTGTTCGATCACCGACAGGAGGCAACAATGCAGACCCCAAGGTACGATTTGCCGTCGTTCGACCGGAGCTTCAGATCAGCTAACGACACTGTCGACTTTTAGCCATTGCATGGATGCCCTGCTAGTGTTCCGTCAAACTCAACATTGTGGGTAGAGCGTGTCTCACGACGGAGGCAATCCAGCCCAAGCGTAACTGCATGCCAACGCGGCGGGAGCGGGAAAACGGCAGGTGCCGCCGCCCGCCACGAACTCAAGTCCAGCGACCCAAAAATCATAGCCTGACGCAACACTAGCACCATGCGCGATTTCGCCATCAGTTACTCTGGTATGGGCATATCATCGCAATATCTCAGCCAAGCGCGCAACTTTGGATTTCATTTACAAGGAACTGACGGACCAAGTGCTCAGAGATGCTCGGCTAGAGTTCAAGACGCGATCCATGGGAAACGGGCAGAGGTTCCTTGATCTCGTGAACCCAATAGACGAGGAATCTCTGGCAGTTTCTGTATCTGTAATGCTATGCAGGAATAAATTAAATGATAAACACGGTATATACATATTATATAAAAAATTAATACGAATCTCGTCGCATAGTTGCACTTGCTATGCCTAAATCCGACAGGCTCTTGGTAACTGCTCTCCCTGCTCCGCAGGCCTCGTACAAGGCCCTTGGTACAGGTGTGTTGAGATTGTCCAATGCTCAGAATCGACAGAACGGCCTTTGAGCGGAGTCGCTACCTCGTGCGCCCCATTCAGCCGGGTGCGCCGTGGCCGTACCGACACGTCGCGCCAACCCGCCGGCGGTGCACAAGACTTTGAACTCTGCTGCCGTACCGGCAGGCTCGTACTCGTCATCACTGCACTGTGGACGCTCCCGCCAGGCGAGCAGCGGAGTCCATGTCTCCCGCACCCAGTGCACCTGCAGTTCGTCCCAGCAGACAATCGGCAACTGCTCGTCTTTCGGTCGTTCGTGAGTTCGCAGCACCCTCTCCATCGCCGCCGCACACTCCCCAGTTCGCCTACGACGGGATCACCCTGTGTTGCAGTTGGCGGCCCGCGCAGCCGCTCTTTGACGTCCGGTTGACCTAAGACCGCGGTTGACGGAACATCAGAGGCTATCAGAGGCTTGGCGGAGCGGCGGTTGCCCGGAGTTGGGGATGAATGTCGGTACGCTGAATGCCGATCGTCGCCAAAGCATGATCAGGGCGGCGCTGTCCACCACCGTCGATCCCGCCACGAAGGCGCATGGGGAAGCGAAGGTTGAGTACGGACTGTCATCGAACCGTACCCACAGGGCTGCCAAGGGTTCATGAATTCGCTCTGTATTTCGCCATCGAGATCAGTATGCCTGAACCGGAAGGCGTCCGATGCAGGCCCGCTGACGGCACGGGCACGAGGGGGCTCCCACGGGTCCGGCAGCAAGCCTCCAAGGCCTTGATCGGACCGTGGGCTTCATGACCGGCCTCGGGTTGGAATCGGTTCCCTGTCTCCGGCCCAGGCGTGTTCTTTTCGCAACCCGAGGCAGGACGGGATGGCCGGGGAGGCATGGTCTGGACTCTCTTTCGGGGCCAAAGTTCGGATATTCCGCCACTACCGGCGAGAATTCGTTCATTGTCGGGCCTTGGCGGTACTAGCATGGTGACGATTCAGATTTTCCTGACCGGAATCAAGGGGCTGCCCAGACGTTGATTGGTCGGTTTCCACGAACGGCCGGGATGCGAGAAAGGGAGGTACGCGTCATGACGCCATCGACTTCTTGCAGAGCATTGGTTCTACTGACGGGGCTGCTGCTGGCCGTCGCTGTCGGGACGGCCCAGACCGATACCGCCACGATTACCGGAATCGTGACGGATTCTTCAGGGGCGGCGGTAGCCGGCGCATCGGTCGAGGCGATCCACCAGGCCAACGGCCTCGCGTACAGTACCGAGAGCAATGCCACGGGCAACTACGTCATTACCGCCTTGCCGATCGGCACCTATGACCTGACTGCATCCAGCGATGGGTTCCAGACACTGCTTCGGCCGAACGTCACACTCAACGCGGGAAGCCGCGCTCGCGTGGATGTGGAACTCCAGGTCGGTTCCGTCACCGAGACCGTCGAAGTCACTGCGGAACTGCCGCTGCTGGAGTCGGAGACATCCAGCCTGGGACAGGCCATCGAGAACACCACCATCACGCAGATGCCGCTCAACGGCAGGAACTACCAGGAACTTGCGGTGCTGACGGCGGGCGTCCTTCCAAGCCGACGACAGAACTTCGTCGAGGATGCCTTCAGTGTTAACGGGGCCGGGTTCGACCAGAACGTGTTCACGCTCGACGGGGCCGACAACAACAACTACTTCAGCGGAGTCGTGGTTGCCTCCAACCAGGCCGTGAAGCCCTCGATCGACGCTATTCAGGAGTTCAAGATGGAGACCCACAACTACGGTGCCGAGTTCGGTCGAGGGGGAGGCGCCATCGTCCAGGTGACGACCAAGTCGGGGACCAACGAAATCCACGGAACCGCGTTCGAGTTCCTCCGCAACGACAAACTCGATGCCAACAATTTCTTCAATAGCGGGCGTCCGAGGCCGCCCTTCCGGCAAAACCAGTTCGGAGCCACCTTCGGCGGTCCGCTGGTCAAGGACCGCATGTTCTATTTCGGAAGCTATGAGGGTACCCGGATCCGGGAGAAGCTGACCCGGCTCAGCATCATTCCGACCCCCGAGCAGGCTCGCGGGGATTTCTCGGGCATGGCGGAGATCCATGATCCGGCTTCGCAGGCGGAGGACGGGACCCGTACCCGATTCGAGAACGACATGCTGCCTGCACACCGCATTGACCCCGTGTCGGCAAGGATGGTCGAACTGTATCCGGACCCGAACCGGAGCGGGCGGCAGAACTACCTGTTCAACCCGCCCCGCAACCGCGACGATGACAAGATCGACAGTCGTTTCGATTGGCGGGCCGCCACGAATCACACCATCTTCGTCCGCTTCAGCTATCTGGACTTCGACCGCCTCGAGCCCGGGAGTCTGCCACTGCCTGCCAGCGGAGGGAATACCGCGACCCGCTTCTCCAGGGCTCGGACGGGCGTGGTGAACTGGACGGCGGCGCTTGGCGGCAGCATGGTCAACGAGGTCCGTGTTGCCTACAACCGGCTGGTTGGCGGCATCGACACCCCTACGCAGACCCAACTCTGGAAGGACTTCGGCTTCAAGGGGCTGTTCGACCGCGAGGATATCAACGGCCTTCCGGATTTCCGGCCATCCGGCTATCAGACCGTCGGCGACCGCAATTTCGCCCCGGACCCCAGAAAACAGGATGTTCGGCAGATCGTGGAGAGTCTCTCGCTGACCGCGGGCAGTCATTCCCTGAAGATGGGTGTTAACGTCCGCAACTTCGTTCGCTGGTCTGGCATCACGAACTTTGCAAGGGGCCGGTTCTTCTTCAACAACCAGTTCACGCGGGCGGTCGCGGGCGTGGCGGGCGGGGGAGACGGCCTCGCTGACAGCCTGCTCGGCCTGACGAACAATGTCCGGTTCAGTACGCCGCTCAACGTTCGGCGTCATGGATACGCCTATGAGACCTACCTCCAGGACAACTGGAAGGTGACGCCCAGGCTGACGCTGAACCTGGGGCTTCGTTACGAGTACCAGTCCCCTTACGTGGAGCAGAACGATCGGTCCCGCAACTTCATCATCGACCCCGACGACTCGCGTTTCGGGACGTTGATCTCGACAGGGAGCGGTGTGGAGGGACGGTCCTTCCGCAAGCGCGATCTCAACGACTGGGGACCGCGCGTCGGGTTTGCCTACCAGATCACACCGAAGACGGTCATTCGCGCCGGATACGGCGTGTTCTACGTCGGGACGTTCTCCCTGCCGGTCCTTGCCGACCCCACCGCGAACCCGCCCTTCTATCTGCAGAATGACATCCCCACGCAGGCGGCGAGTTCGACATCGCGGGTGATCGTTCGCGACGGCATCCCGGCCGATGCCCTGAATGCGGACTTGATCGCCGGACGGTCGCTCGTAGGTGTGTGGCCGTTCTCCCTTCCGAACGGCACGACGCAGCAGTGGAACCTCAACATCCAGCAGTCCCTGCCCGGCAACTCCCTGGTGTCGTTGGCCTATGTCGGCTCCAACACCGTCAAGACCGGTACCGGTGCCAACGTGAATCAGCCGGAGCCGGGGCCCGGAGGGAACAATCCTCGGCGCTGGTTCCCCGAGTACGCGAACATCATGACGAATCCGCCTGTCGGTGGGGCCAACTACCAGGGCCTGGAAGCGAAGTTCGAGCGGCGTTTCAGTGGCGGATTCTCCATGCTGAGCGGATTCACCTGGAGCAAGACGCTGGTCAAGCAACTCGGTCAGAGGACCAGCTACTGGCACCTGGCACCGGAGAAGACGACCTCGCGGCAGCACATGCCGCAGCGTTTCTTTTTCGCCGGGGTGTGGGACCTGCCGTTCGGGGAGGGCCGGAAGTTCGCCACGCAGGGTCCGGCGGCGAAGATGATCGGCGGGTGGCAGATCTCGCCGATCTTCGAGGCGCAACGCGGTCTGCCGCTCAGTCCCGGTGTCGCCGGCAACCCGGCCAACACGACCGGAGGACAGCGTCCGAACCGGGTCGGCGACGGCAACCTGCCCCGTAGCGAGAGAACGCCGGAGCGGTGGTTCGACGTCGATGCGTTCGAGGTGCCGGACCGCTTCACCTTCGGGAACTCGGCGGCGTGGATCATCGAGGGACCGGGTCTCGTCAACCTCGACGTGATGGTGTCCCGGACCTTTACCGTGACGGAACGGGTCTCGCTCGACTTTCGGACGGAGTTCTTCAACCTGTTCAACGAGCCGCACTTCAACTTCCCCAACGGAACGATCAACCGTCCGGCCGGCGGCCGGATCTCCTCCACGATGGAATGCTGCCCGGCCCGCCAGATCCAGTTCGGGATGAAGCTCATCTTCTGACGAATGCAGGACTCCGGTCCCGCCGCACGGGATGGGGCCGGACCGCTGTCAACGGCGGACGGCCGCCTCCATGGCCCGGATGTCCCGTTCAAGACTGCGGGCCAGGTCGGACTGTCCCATCTCGTTGGCGAGATCGAGAGCACGCCGAAGGTACTCGACGGCCTTGTGCGGCTCATTGATCCGTACGTACGCATCCGCCAGACCATACAGGTACGTAGGGGTTCGCTCGTCCACCGTCTCGGTGGTCCTCAGCAGGTGCCGGATCGCCTCGTCGACCCGGTTTTCTCCAATCAGGTCGCGGGCGACATGGAAGTTCGCCGCGCGGTTGCCCGGATCGTATTGCAGCGCGAGCCGGTAATGTTCCCGAGCGTCATCGATGTTGCCCGCCTCTTTCAGGACCCAGGCCAGATCGGCGTGAATTCTGCCCGAACGCGGAGTGATGTCGAGGGCTCGGCGAAAGCTCGCGACCGCTTCTGCGAGTCGACCGTCCTGGGCCATCAGCGTCCCCCAGTTGATATGGAGTTCCGGGGAGTCCGGTGCCAGCTCGAGGGCGCGATTGTAGTGACGGGAGGCGTCGTCGACCCGCTTCAGTTTCCCGTACGCAGCGACGAGATTCACGTGCGGCTGGGCGTGGTTCGCATCAGCGGCGGCCGCCTTCTCGTAAGCCCGCACGGCCTCCGTCAGCAGTCCTTCGCGCTCCAGTCTGAGGCCCTCCTCCAGATGTTCCTGCCGGTCGGACCGCAGAGCGCGAAGCGCTGCGAGCAGAGGATCGTTGATCGGCGGTTCCTGCCGTCTTTCACCCGCGATCTTCAACTGTCGGCTGGCGTCGGCCGTTCGCCCGAGCAACTGGTATTGCATTGCCAGCCCATACCGGACTGCACCCGCTTCCGGGGCAAGGTCGATGGCTCTCAGAAAGGACCGCAGCGCTGCATCCCTGTCACCGGATGCCGCCTGCGCCTGTCCCAGGCCGTAGTGTGCCGCGGCGCTGGACGGGTCCAGTCGCGTGGCTTCCTCGAAGGCTGCTCTGCTCTCACCCGAGCGTCTCTCATCCAGGAGCGACTCTCCCAGTCGGATACGGGCCACGACCGAGTCTGGATTGATTGCGATCGTCCGGCGGAAATGCGCCACTGCTTCGGAATGCCGGCCCAACTCGGCCAGCACCAGCCCCAAGTAGTACTGCCACCGTTCCTCGTCCGGAGCCAGGGCCACCGCACGACGGTACACCGCAACGGACTGTTCCCGGAGTTCGTACGCGTGCAGGGCCATCGCCAGCGCGCCGTTTGCCTCGCTATCGTCCGGATTCCTGATCGTTCGGTCCAGCGCCGGGCCCAGTGCTGCCTTCGCACCGGGAGACATCGTGTCCCGGCGCAGTTCGGGCAGGGCGGGGAGAGCCTCGGGAGCAAGGGACTCTCCCTGGCAGGACGAGAGAATGACCGCCAGTGCAACGAGAACCCTGAACCGGCTTCGGGGCCGGTCTGCCCCGGCTGCAGTCCGTACGCGCATTCCTGGATGACACGGTTCCCGCTGCGACCGAGCAAGTCGACAGTTCCTTGCTGTCGGATGTAGCACTGTCGGCGACCAAGATAGCAGTGACAGCGCAAGGGGGCGGTCCTCGGGACGCGGCGTCGACCGGTTCGCGCCTTTTCCCACCCGGTCACGAGGCCCCCCCCGGATCCGATTTCCCGACTTGCGTGCCGGCGCTGATTCAATGGCAGCCCATGCACGCGAAATTGCGGCCGTGGCATGGAAGGCAGGAAGGCTTGTCCAGCTTGATCCTGCCGGTAGAGTGCTGGTCGACGAACGTCCTCGTGTGGTCGGCGGGCAGCAGGTCCACGCCGTCGAGGTGGCATTCCCTGCAACTGAAGGGATTGTCCACCCGCGTGTGGCAGACGATGCAGTCGCCCATCTTCGGCATGTGCACCGCCGCAGTGACGGCGAGGCTCTCTTCAAGCCCACGATGACAGCCCGTGCAGGCCGTTGCTCCATCCAGGAACCGCCTGGCGTCGCCCGGTTTGCCGTAGTAGTCACCGTTGTCGATGGCGGCGGCAATCAGTGGGGCAGGGTCTTCCAGCCCCAGGTGGAACTCATGGTCGAACCGGTATGTCCGTTCGACGGGATCGGCCTGTGCGAGCCGCGACACGTCGATGGCGGGAGCGGTTCGGCCGTCGTGACATGCACCGCAGACTTGGCCGTCGGGGATCAGGTGGTCGGTCGAAGCGTTGCTGCCGGTCGCCTGCGCATGGCATGTCGAACAATCCAGGCCGATGTCCAGATGAGTGCGGTGCGGAAACTCCCACTCTTGGGCGGCCAGTGGGGCGATGGCAAGGGCCAGCAGGATCAGCCGCAAGAGAGCACCTTCCGGAGATAGCGGCCGGTGTGTGATTCGGTGCATCGTGCAATGTCCTCGGGCGTTCCCTGGGCAACGATTCGCCCACCCCGGTCCCCGCCCTCCGGCCCCAGGTCGATCACCCAGTCCGCGCATTTGATCACGTCGAGGTTGTGCTCGATCAGCAGTACCGTTGCGCCCTTCTCGATCAGTCGCTCGAACGCCCGCAGCAGCTTCCGGATATCGTCGAAATGCAGGCCTGTCGTCGGCTCATCGAACAGGAACAGCCTCCTGTCGGCGGCCTTGTCGGCGATGTGAAGAGCGAGTTTCATGCGCTGGGCCTCGCCGCCCGAGAGTTGGGGCGCGGGCTGGCCCAGACGGATGTAGCCCAGTCCGATCTCGGTCAGTACGGAAAGACGATTGACGATCTTCGGACTCGCCGTGAAGAACTCGATGGCCTGGTCCACCGTCATCTCGAGCACTTCCCATATGTTCTTGCCCTGGAAGAGCACCTCCAGCGTATCGGGACTGAATCGCTTCCCCCCGCAGTCCTCGCACGGCAGGTCGACATCGGCCAGGAACTGCATGTCGACGGTCTGCCGTCCCCGTCCCTTGCAGGTCTCGCAGCGCCCGCCCTCGTTGTTGAACGAGAAGTCCCCGGGCCACTTCTTCCGTTCAGCCGCACCCTTGGTGGCGGCGAAGAGCTTGCGGATCTCATCGAACACGCCCATGTACGTTGCCGGCACGGAGCGTGCGCCCTGGTCCGCAAGGGCCTGGTCGACCAGAATCACGTTGCGGATCGATCTGTAGCCCTCGATCCCTCGACAATCCGCTTGCGCCGGTATGACGGGATCGCCAATGACGGCCGCGTTGATGGCTTGCTGCATGCCATCGTGGATGACCCGGTTGACCAGCGAGGACTTGCCCGATCCGGACACTCCCGTGACCACCGTGAACAGGCCGACCGGAATCTCGACATCGATGGACTGGAGGTTGTTCCTGCATGCCCCCAGGAAGCGCAGTTTCGGGGCGGAGGCGGCGTTCTTCCGCCGCTCCGGAATCTCGATCCTAGTCTCGTCGCGCAGGTAGCGGGCCGTCAGCGAGCGGCTGTTGCCATTCAGCTGATCGGCACTTCCGCTGAAGACGACTTCGCCACCGTGTTCGCCGGCGGCCGGCCCCAGGTCGACGAGGTGGTCTGCGGCCTGCATTATTTCCCGGTCGTGTTCCACCACGAAGATGGTGTTCCCGATCTCGCGAAGTTCCTTCAGCACGCCGATCAGCCGCTGTGTGTCCCTGGTGTGCAGCCCGATCGATGGTTCGTCAAGGACGTAGCAGACGCCGACCAGTCGCGAACCCAGGGCGCTGGCGAGCTGGATACGCTGCGCTTCGCCGCCCGACAGCGTTGCCGCGCCACGATCCAGGGCCAGGTATTCCAGTCCCACGTCATTGAGAAAACGGAGCCGGTTCCTGATCTCTCGCAGCAGGTTGTCCGCAATCTCCGCTTCCGCGCCGTCGAGCGTCAGGTTCTCGAAGAACTCCAGTGCCTTGGCCAGCGAAAGGCCCTGCACCTGATTGATGGCATACCCGCCGACACGGACGTTGAGGGCTTCGCGCCGCAGACGCGCCCCCCCGCACTCCGGACACTCGATCGTCGCCCGCCACTGCGAGAGCAGTGCCGCGATGTGCGGCTTCCACTTCTGGCCCTCGACGGCTTCGATGAACCCCCGTATGCCGCCGTAGTTCCGATTGCCCTCTTCGATGATCTTCCGATGTTCGGGCTTCAGATCGCGATACGGAATGTCGACCGGGATCCCGTGCCGGGACGCGATCTTGAGCATCCTGCGCTGGTACGCGGAGTACTTTCCACTCCATGCGGTGACGGCACCCTGCCGCAGGGACAGGTCCTGCCGCCCGACGATCAGGTCATTCGAGTACTTCTGCACGCTTCCGATTCCCGAGCACTTGGGGCATGCGCCGTAGAACGTGTTGAAGCTGAACATCTCGGGTTCGGGCTTCCGGTACGGTATTGCACACGCCCGGCACTGGAACTCGGCGCTGAAGCGCATGACCTGCTGGCCGTCATCCGCCGCCCGGAACACGATTTCCTTGCACTCCCGGTAAGCGGTCTCGACAGCTTCGGCGATTCGTTCCCGCATGGCGGGCGAGATGGCGATGCGGTCGACCAGCACATCGAACGGACGATCGAAATCGATGTCCAGCAGGGACTCCGGTGTCGAGAACTCGAAGGTCCGGTCATCCTGGAAGAGACGGTTGAACCCTCGGTCCCGCAGTTGAGCCAGTCTGGCGAGCAGTCGCGAGGGCTGCTCGCTGTAGCGCTGGTCGGTGTAGTAGGTGTCGAGGTCGATATCCGTCGCACGAACGGGAAACAGCGCGTACCAGCGGGACTCCGGAGGCTGGGCCAGCATTTCCGAAACCACCGTGTCGACCCCGTCGGCGGAGATGGGACCGTCGCATTCCACGCAGAAACTGCGACCCACGCGAGCGAAGAGGAGCCGCAGGAAGTCCTGGATCTCGGTGACCGTGGCGACTGTCGAGCGCGGGTTCCTGGTCGTGTTCTTCTGGCGGATGGCGACCGTGGGGCCGATACCGCGGATTTCGTCCATGTCCGGCCGGTCCATGCGGTCGAGGAACTGCCTGGCGTACGACGAGAGAGACTCGACATAGCGACGACGCCCCTCCGCGAAGATCAGGTCGAACACCAGCGAGGACTTGCCCGAGCCCGAGACACCCGTCACGACGATCAGGCGTTCATGAGGCAGGAGCAGATTGATGTCCTTGAGGTTGTGGACCCGCGCACCGCGGATTTCAAGGTACTGGTCAGGCACGTTCCGCTAAGTTCGGGATGGGCGGTTCGGGGGGAGTGGGCAATTTGCCGCCGAACTGCCATTATATCGTCCACCGGCCACCGCAATCCGCCGTAAGCGACCACTCAGGACTTTCCCATGCTCAGATCTTCGAGCGGTTGTGTTGGGGTGTGAGGGGGTCGATCGAGTTGCAGTCGCGGAGACGCAGGCTGGGTCGACCCGCTCGGAGGGGCGGAACGGGGGCTCCTCCCGCCCCCCCCCGGGCGGGCGGGGCATATGCGTTAACTTGTTTGAGTAGATCGTGGTATCGTTGAGGACATGAGCGATGCAGAGAGCGGCCCTGGGCTACAAGAGGACTGGAAGTTGCTGCTGTCGTTTCTGCCGGCCAACTGACAGGGGCTGGCAGTCGAGACTGGGGCCTTGAAGGGACTGCGCAAGAACAAGTCGGCGGAGAGTCTACTGCGGATGCTGCTGTTGCATCTGGGCTGTGGGCACTCCTTGCTGGAGACGAGCGTGCGGGCGCGGCAGGAAGGCTTGGCAGAATTGTCCGCGGTGGCGCTGTGGAAGCGACTGCGGAAATCGCAGAGGTGGTTGCAGGCCCTGTGCGTGGAGTTGTTCCGGGAGCGGGGGGGGGGGGTGGAATTGTCGAGCGCCGGGGGTCTGCAGGTGCGGGCCCTGGATGCGACGACCGTCAGGGAGCCGGGCAGGACCGGCTCCCTGTGGCGCTTGCACTACAGCGTGTGCCTGCCTTCGCTGGCGTGTGATTTCTTCCGTTTGACCGCCACCCAGGGGGCTGGTACGGGCGAGAGTTTCCGTCAGTTTCCGGTCGCGGACGGGGATTACCTGTTGGCGGATCGGGGCCATGCGACCGCGTCGGGGTTGCGCCATGTCGTACAGGCGAGTGGACGGGTGACGGTGCGTGTGAACACCGGAGCGCTGAAGCTGCAGACGGTCGAGGGGCAACCGTTCGACCTGCTGGCTGGCGTGCAGACTCTACGCCGCGCCGGTGCCTGCGGGTCCTGGGAGGTGCAGGTCGTGGATGTGGCGGGTCCCGCCGCGAGCGGGCGCGTCTGTGCCCTGCGCAAGACCGGCGAGGCCATCCGACTGGCCCACCGGCATCTGCGGCAGCAGGCGTCCCGCAAGGGGCAGCAATTGCGACCGGAGACTCTCGAGTACGCCAAGTACGTGATCGTCTTCACGACCTTCCCGGCGGCCCGGTCCAGCGCTCCGGAGGTGCTGGAGTGGTACCGGACGCGCTGGCAGGTCGAGTTGGTCTTCCAGCGCTTCAAGTCCCTCGCCGGGTTGGGCCACCTGCCCAAACATGATGAAAGCAGCGCCAAGGCCTGGCTGTACGGCAGGTTGTTCGTGGCTCTGCTCGTGGAGAAACTGATCGGCCACGCCGGCTCTGTTTCCCCCTGGGGCTACCCGTTGGAAACGGCGTCGACCGGCTAGCGCCTGGCGGGACTTCCAGTTCATGCACCATCAGGTGCAGCGGGCCGTGGAGCCTTCCCTGTCCTTGGCCGAGACCTTGGACCAGTGGAACGCTCTCTCAGAGCAACTGGCCGACCCACCCAGGAAACGCAAACCACAACTGGCAGGTTACTTCGACTAACGAAGTGAAACAAGTTAACGCATATGGGGCATGCCCCACGGCAGCCACTCCTGCGGCTCCGGCACGGTCGCGCCCGGGCCCTGCCGGGCGCACTCGCCCAAGAAGGCCTCCAGCCAGCGCCCCAGATCAATGCCGGCCATGTCGAGCGTGCTGCACACCGACAGCAGCAGACCCTGCAACTCGGCCCCGGTCGGACTGTGGGAACCGTGACTGAGCTGGCGCCCGATCACCACCCGGCGCAGGGCACGCTCGACACGGTTGTTGTCCATGGGCACGAGCGGCTGCTGCACGCAGACCGACAGACCCGTGCGATAGCGCAGCAGCGAGGTCAACGTTCCCAGGCGCGGGGCGCTCGCCGCCACGCTCTGCTGCTCGCTTTCCACGTACGCGAAGAACCGGCTCATCGCAGCGGCGAACTGCTCCTGCAACGCCTGCCACCGCGCCGACTGGTGCTCGCAGTCCCGCTCGGGCTGCCAGTGCCGGTGTCGCTCCCGGTGCAGCCGGTACAACTCCCCGATGCGCTGCACAACACCCTCCGCCCAGCTCTGCTAGGGCGGAGGGCGGTCGGCCAACCGCACGAAATCGCGCCGGGCGTGGTCCCAGCAGATGGCCAGTTCCAACTGGCCGGCGTGGTCCCGCACCAGCTTGTCGTAGGCCGCATAGCGATCGCACACCAGCACCGCCCGCCTGGTTCGTCCGAGTGGACCGAACAGGACCTTCGCCGCAGCCGCGCTGCGCGCTGGATCGACCCGGAACCGCACCGCGTCGGCCGTCAGGCAGGCCCACAGCCAGCAGCGCGGATTGTGCCCCTGCTCGCCCCGCGCCTGCACCCTCCACGACGTCTCGTCCCCGTGCAGCAGCAGCGCCTGCTGCTGCACCCCGATGGCCTGCTCCAGCGGTGCGAACCAGTGCACGAAATCCTGCTGATGCCCCAGCAGACTGCTGGCCGGCAATGCCAGCCCCCGCTCGGCCCACTCCCGCTCGAAGGCCCGCACCGGTCGCCGTTGCCAGTACACCTGCAGCAGGAACTCCACCCACACGCTCAGACCGTACGAGGTCCCCCGGAACAGCGTCGGCGGCAACCCCGCCTGCACCGTGGGCGCCGGCCCGCCGCGGGCCTGTGTGCACTCGCAGGCCGCCCGATAGCGCGGCCGCCGGATGCGCCGCCGGTAGCTGCGCACCTCCACCTCGACCCGCTCGCTGACCGCCACCCCGTGCCGCTGGAAGGGCCGCCCGCAGTCCCCGCACACCCGCCTATGGCTCCGGCGACCGCTTCTCACTCCGCGCACCAAAGGCCGCCCGCAGCAGATCCGCCCGATTCGGCGGCTGTCCGGCCGCCGCCTGCTGCCACTCCGCCACCTGCTGCTGCAGCGCCTCCCGCAACTGCTCCCCGGCCACCACCTTCCGTTGCAGTGCCCCGCACTCGGCCTGCGCCCCGACCAACTTCTGCTGCGTCACACGGTGCTGCGTCTGCTCGGCCCGCAGCCGCTCCTCGCGTTCCTTCGCCCGACCGTGCTGACTCTTCCAGTACCTCGCCTGCCGCTTCCACTCCCACCTCTCCGCCGGCCGCTTCCCACATTCCCGCTCTCCCCCACCCCGCTCCACCGACTGCCTCCCCACCGCCACCCTCCTGCTCCCGCTCTAAAAACATATCACCTTTCCAACGTTCTATGCAGCCTGGCTCCCTCTTCACCCGCCGGCTGGCCCCCTCCCGGCTCCACTGCCCGCTCGAACGTTTACAGTCCGACAGGCTCCTAGCATTCACCCGGCGGGGACTCGCCTTGGCTCCGCTCGTTGCCTGGAAACCCCTACCTGTCCCACACTCTTTCTCTAGACACCGCTCTGTGACGGGCCCCTGCACTCCCACCTAACGTCCCGAACGGATCCCACATCCCTCGCCAACCTGCGCTGCCGACTCCCCCGCTTGGATACCTGCAGAGAAGGTCGGGCTCGTTTTGCTACTCGATCCAGACACCCAAGGGGCTAGAATAACCTGGGGCGGGGATCAGTCCACCGATTAGACATTCTGACCATGACACACTTCCGCTCTCTGACATGTGCTCGGGCTATACCGCTTCAACCTGTTGTGCAGCGTTGTATGCCGTCGGGGGAACCGGCCAAATCATGAGTGCTTGGCGATGTGCTCACTCAAGGCCCAGAAAACAGCACATTGCAGGACTGCAGCCGCTTCCGGTACAAATCTGTCACCTCAGCCTTGCATTTGACGTCATCGCCACATTCCGCAATATCATCGCGCCATGCACGATGCACGGCAGACCGACATTGCATGATCGTCTGTTGCTCGACCGGACCTCCAGGACTCACAACGCCGATGGAGCCTTCTGGGGGGCCTTGGTGGTCCCTAGTCGGAACGGCTGGTATCAGCGGAAGCGTAGAACCTCCCCCGCAATTAGCTAAAAACAAAGGAGTTGCGACTACAAGACTACAAATCTTCGCAGGCATTTGTTTCGGTTATATAATTGTTTTCGCCTTCGTCCATGCATGCGTCGTAGTCTGCTCCTGATCTACTCGGGTACCGTCTAGCGCATTCTCTCTTGGCGGCTCTGTGGTTGTTCTCGGCGTCGTCGATACATTCCTGTTTTTCACTGTGTCCGCCACTGGAGTTCAACGGGTCAGGCCTGGAGATATAACAATCGTATATCCAGTATCCGCCACCGGTGGGAACCCAACGCCACGAACATAGCTCCTGCTGTCCTTGACCCAAGGCAGAAATGCCCCACACCAAGAACCACAAAAAGGCAACTGCGGAAGGAATTGTGAGCTTCATCGGAGAATCCAATCTACTCACCCGAGTATACCACAAGCCCTTCGAACGGCTGCTACCGTGGCTGAGTACGCCACAGCGGGAAGCCCGAGATGACACCCGTCGGGTGGGGAGCGATCTCAGGATTCCCATTCGTCGCGGTTAGCATCTGGTCGCTGGCAGCGTCCGGCTACGATAGTGCTGTGCGCACGTCCCTGCTCGCCATCGCCTTGCTGGCCGCTCCGGGCGTCAGCCCCCAGCCCCGAGCGGAGCCAATAAACCGATTGCAGATCTTCAACGACTGCCGCCCCCTGCGACTACTCGTGGAGGATCTCCCTGCCGATGCGGCCGTTTCCAGTCACCGAACGAGACGCTCCGGACCGCGTCGCGAGGACCCCGGGAGGCCCCCCGGCCGAGCGGGGGTCAGCCTAGGAACGGAATGTCTAGCCGGAACTTCACGGACTAAGCCGTACAGATTTTTCCCACAATATGTTGATTGTAAATCACTTGGGGTGTAGACGGGCGGATCTCAACCTGGCACGGTTATGGGAACATTCTGATGCGGATTGACCTCCAGGAGCGAGAATGCCCGGCGCTGCAGCGGCGTGGGCCGGGTCACGATGGTCAGTGGGCTCGCCTCGCTTCCCGCCAGGTGCACCGTGTTCAGCGCCACGCTGGAGAGATCGTCCAGCAGGGTGCGGAAACTGTGGACCGGCAGGCCGTCGGGGGTTTGCCGGGTCGCAGCCTTGCGCTCCGCACTGGGCGAAGTCCGGGCCTTGGCGACAAGCGTGCTGCGACGACATTGTGCCGCGGGTCGGTCGTCATCCTCGAACAGCAGCGGCGCCAGGCTGCGACGCATGTGCCACTCAATGTAATAACTCAGCATGCACAGAAACACATGTGCACGCACGTGATCGGCCGTATGGACATACACCGGGCGGAGCCGCAGATGGGACTTGGCACTGCGGAAGGCGCGTTCCACGCTCGCCAGGCTCTTGTAGGCCTGCACTGGCGGCATCCGGCGTCACCTCATTGAGGCTGGTGCGCATAATGTAGCGGGCTTCGTCCTCGATGCGGTGCTCGTCCCGCCGCCAGTGCAGAGACTCCTCCGTGATGTCGACCGCGAACAGCTTGGCGACCTTGTAGCGGTTGGCCTCTCGACCGATGCGACGACCAGTCTCAGCCGCGCCTGCGAGGTGGCCGGCCCGCACGGCTGTGGCGATGCCTGTCAGGCTCTGTTCGGTGGCCGGCAGCAGGTCCTCGCGCTTGCGCCGACGCTCTTGCCGCAGGCGCGGATTCAGGCACACCAGCAGACGTTCGTCGGGGAAGTCGGGGCTGGTGATCTCGGCCACCGGATCGGGCTGCAGCGTGGCGCGGGCCAGCTTGGAGCCTCTCGGACTTAGGCGTAGCAATCGCGATTATGCGATGAAATTTGTATTAAATTCTTTATTTAATCTATATATTTCTTATTTATCATATAATTTATTCTTGTATTGTTCGTTTATGGGCCCGAATGTCTCCTAAGTCCGACAGTCTCCTAGGGGGACTACATGGCGCAGGTCACGAGAAGCCAACCAGCCCTCGCATTCCCGATCGATAGCGATAGATCTAATCTAAGATAGTCACCTTGGCAGATACCGAACCCCTTCGGGATGCCACACACATCACACAAAGTACTTCCAACCAACATCTTATCGCTGCCATCCTATCAGCAAGGCGCTCCCCCTGTTCGGAAGTCCGAGGATGCATGTCCAGCAGAGCCAGTCGCCGGCCCGGGTTCAACTACGCGCCACCGGGGTGATTACCACATGGCCTTTAGGCTCAGCAAGATCCGGATCATTCGCAGATCATTGAGCACCATTCTTCAATCCTCATGTAGTCCTCCGCGTTGCACCCCGGAGGGTCGCAAGGAGTTGGGCCTTCGTAGATTTCGTAGTATTCGCACTCTTCGAAACACAGCATGTCATCCAAGGTGGTGTCATCAATCTCTCCGAGCCCGGGAAGAGGCCAAGTGGGATCATGGGTGTGACCGAAGGGGCCAGGATGCCCCACTGCCCCCGAAATTAATACTAGGACTAGCACGATCAATCCTAGGATAGCGATCTTGGTGACTTTCATACGATGTTGGGTTCCCTTGCAAAGATGAGCGGCAGGCCTAAGCACTGCTGAATGCTCTCCATCTTACACCACTCATCCTAACGCAGGTGGGTACTTGCAGATTTTTTTCGGTTACAACAGGGTCGCGCCCGGGCGTTGCGCGCCGGGGCGCGGCGATCCGGCGGGTGGTGCATGCGGGAGGAAGTCCAACGGCCGGCGAACTGGATTTCGGTGAGAGAGGGCCTCGACGAGGAGGAGAGACTGTGCGGAGCCGCCGCGGAGGGAATGGCAGCAACTCGTTCAACGAGCGGGTCCAGCAAGTGCGGGGTCTGGAGCGGACTGGTTGGGCAACAGGTCCGCCACGAGCGTGTCGATCCTGGCCAGGATGCCGCTGTCGTGTAGGCAGCTACGGATGGCGCGGGAGCTTGCCCGCTGCCGGTCCTGCAACATCTGTTCCGCTACCGCCTCCGCTTCCCGGCAGAGCCGGGCCAGTTCGGCGTGCCGGGTGTTCCGGGAGTCGAAGCGGGGAACCGGCACCTTGCGGAACGGATGCAGGTGAAAGGCCCGCCCGCTCTCGCGGGACGCGGCGAAGGCGCGGGACAGGCAGGGCGCGTTCAGGATGGCCGTCAGATAGCTCGCCTCGTCCGGACTCTCCGCCAGGAGCCAGTAGAGGGAGAAATCCACGACTCCGTTTCCTCCGGGCACCCGGGCAGCGCGCATGATGTCACCGGAAGCCGGGTACAGCACTCTGTACCGGCCACTGGCCTGGGCATCCGACTGGGCGGACAGACCGCCGTTGAAGTCGACCCGCTCGGCGAGCGTGCGGGGTGTTCGCTGGCCTCTGCTGCGGTGCGTCCGCCAGGCCTCATCAAGCACTTCCCAGGCGGATTCGTCCAGCGCGGACGACAGGGCCAAGTCTAGCGCTAGTGTTCGGTCAATCAATGATTGTCGGGTAGACGGACTTGAGTCGACAGCGGGCTTTGGCAATCGACATCCGCCAATGCACTCCACGCTGGCGCTCATTGACCCGTTGTGACCAGGCTGTCACCTCGGCCCGCAACTTGTCCAGATCCCCGATCCGGCGACCCTTCAGACACTGCCGCGTCAGGCAACTCAACTCACACTCCGCCACGTTCAGCCAACTCCCGTGCTTCGGCGTGTACTGGAACTCGATGCGCTGCCTCAACCCCCGCGCCCGCTCCGCCTCGAACGCCTCGTACAGCGCTCCCCGCGTGTGCGTGTCGGGATTGTCCAGCACCAGCGTGATCTTCTCGCCGTTCGGATAGCGGCTCTCCAGCAGCGCCGCCACCTCCTCGGCCCAGTCCAGCCTGGTGCGCCGCTCCCGCACCGTCACCGTCCGCCAACCCACCAGCGGTTCGCAGAACATGAACGCCGAAGCCATGCCCGCCCGCCGATACTCGTAGTCCACCCGGCGCGGATGCTTCGTGGTGGCGGGCAGTGGCTCGCGGGTCTCCTGCACCATCCGGATCGGCTGTTCGTTCATGCAGACCACCGGTCGCTGCTCGTCGTAAGGCCTTTCGTATGTGGACAGAACATCTTCCATGGCGGCCACATACTCCCCGTCCACCTTCGGCGGAATCACCCGGTACTGCAGGTAGCGCCCCACGATGCCGTTTTTTTCAGGGTCTGATTGACGGTCTCGTGGCTGATCGTGTCACAGATGCCGATCTCGACCGCCTCGCGGGCCAGCAGGCGCAGGGACCATTGGCCGTAGCCGGTCGGCGGGGGCCCCAACCGCAGCGCGATCAGCGCGACTTCCTGCCGCCCGTCCAGGAGCTTCGGCGGCCAGGTGGACGGGTCCCGTTGCCGCCCGTCGAGGGCCAACTCGAAACCTTCCAGCACGCAGCGTTTGCGCACGTTCGCGACCGTGCGCTCGCGGCAGTCGAAGGCCTCCGCGACCTGCTGGTCGCACCAGTCCGGCCCGTCCGCATCGACCTTCAGCAGAATGCGCGCCCGGCGCGCTTTCTGGCTGCTGCCCTTGAGTTTCTTGACGACCTCCTCACAGGTCTTGCGTTCGGCCTCCGACAGGCGCACGATGTACTTCTTCATGGTTCCTTCTCCCTTTCTGTGGAAAGACGGCTCGGGCCACGGGGCCCTCACCTTGAAACACATTGTACAGGAAATGTTGCCATTGACCGAACACTAGGAGCTTGTCGGACTTAGGCATAACAAGCGCGATTATGCGATGAACTTCGCATTAAAGCGCCCATTGAACAAGGAAGTGCGACAGGGCAGGTTGGCAGGAGGGAGGTGAGAAGGCTGGGTACAGGGAGAGTGTAGGGCAGCGGGAGTGGGTGTGTCAAGGGGGGGGCTGGAGCCGCCAGGAGCCTTGTGGAGGTCGGGAGAGGGGAGTGCGGGTGGGGAGGGCCGGTTCGCGGGGACGGGGAGGCAGGCGCAGAGGGGGTGCAGTGGGCGGGACCACAGGGCGCCGCGAGCGCGGGGCTCAGAGGGGGCCGGTGGTGGAGCGATGTCGGCTGCGAGGCAGGCGGCGCTGAAGACCTCATGGGGGGTGCGGTAGGCGAGCACCTTGCGGGGGCGGTGGTTGAGGCGGTCGGTGGCGTCCTGGAGGGTGCCGGGATCGAGGGTGCGGAGATTGGCGGATTTGGGGACGAACTGGTGGAGCAGGCCGTTGGTGTGTTCGTTGAGGCCGCGTTCCCGGGAGTGGTAGGGGCGGGCGAAGAAGATGGCGGTGGCGAGGGAGGTGGCGATGCTGCGGTGGCCGGCGAACTCCTTGCCGTTGTCGAAGGTGAGGGTGTGCACGAGGGGTGTGAAGGGAGCGAGCAGGTCCTGGACGGCGCCGCCGACCAGGGCGGCGGTCCGGTTGGTAACTGCCTGAGTCAACGTGTATTTGGAGCGCCGGTCGACGAGCGTGACGACGGCACCCTGATGGGCCTTGCCGATGATCGTGTCGCCTTCCCGGTCACCGGTGCGCTGTTTGTCATCGACGATGGACGGTCGTTCGCTGATGTCCGTCCGACCGGGGATGCAGCCGCGACCGGCGGAGCCCTTGGTGGCCTTGCAGCGGCGGGGTTTGCCGCGTTGGCGGAGGCAGGCATGGAGTGGGCCGCCGTCGGCGCGGTCCTGGTGAATGCGGCGGTAGAGCCAGGAGAAGCTGACGGAGGTGTCACCGGCGAGTCGCAGGCGCCCGGCGATCTGCTCGGGGCTCCAGTGCATGCGGAGCAGGTCGCAGATGCGGTCCCAGACGGGTGGATGGAGCTTGCGGGGGCCGGAGGCGGCCTGTCGGCGGCGCTGTTCGGAGCGGGTCTGGGCCTGCTGGTGGCAGTAGCCGGAGGGATCGGCATTGCGGCGGAGTTCGCGGTGGATGGTGGATCGGTGGCGGTGGAGTTGATCGGCGATGGTGCGGGCCGAGGCTCCCTGCCGGTGCAGGGCGTGGATCTGGCAGCGCTCGTCGTACTGCAGTTGGCGGTAGGTCTGTGCCATGATGGTTTCCCCCAAATGATAGGCCACCCTTGACACCCACCCCCATATCTGGTGTCGCACTTGCTAGTACAACTGGCACATTTATTCCTTTATTGTTCGCTCTTGAGTCCGAATGTCCACTAACCCTAGTTCGCCATTTTACAAAGAGCAAGTCCTTGTAAATGAATGACATACGGGTTGGCGTAGTGCCATTATGGCACTACAGGATTGTGCACGGTGCGCCGCTTTCAGGCGGCCGGCGTACGTGAGCGAATGCGGTACAGACCCGGCGTCACGCCCGCCGCCCGCGCCAGCGCCGCCGCGGGCGGGTCCGGTCGGCTGTCCTGCCGACACACGATCCGTGCGCCGGTGTCCGTCTCCAGGGTCGTCGTGATCCGTTCCCAGCCGGCCAGCTTGTGCCGGATCGTCGTCCAACTGTCGTGGATCCCATGGTCCCGCAGACGCCGGCGCAACAGATGCACGCCGTGATACGCCAGCACCGCGATGAACAGATGCGAGCGGATGCGGTCCGCGCGGGCGTGCCAGATCGGTCGCAGACCGATCTCCGACTTCAGACTGCGGAACGTGGCTTCGATGTCGGTGAGTTGCCAACAGGTCCGCACGATACGTTCCAGGTCCCAGTCGGTGTGGCTGGTGCGCAGCACGTAGGTCCCGGCCCGGGCGTCCTTGCGGGCGTGCTGCTCGTTGCGCTCGAAGCGCACCGCCGTGGCCCGCTCCGGCTCTCGCCGACGCGGTTTGCGCGCACCACCGCCGCCCTGCCCCTTCGGGGTCGACTGCCCCGTGGCGCTGGCGACGGTGTCGGGTCCGGCGCGCTCGACTGTGAGCGTGTACTGTCCGGCGACGCGGCGGTAGCGTTCCTTCAGGCGCCCCAGCCGCTCGACGACCTTGTCGTAGCGCTTCGTGCAGCCCTTCTTGGTCAGACCCGCATCCAGCGCCTGCAACTCCCGCTCGAAGCGCTCCCGCTGCTATCCCAGGATCGCCTCGTCCTTCGCCTGCCGCTCCTCGCTCCAGATGCACAGTTCGCTCTCCCCCTCACTCTCCCCCTCTGTGGTCTCCCTCTCTCCCTGCGTCTCCCTCTCCCCCTCGGCGCGGCGCAGTCGCCAGACCCGCGCCTGCGTCCCCTTGCGGGTCGGAAACTCCAATTCCGGGGCCTCGGCGGGGGGATCCTGCTTGCCCCGCCGCACGCTGATCCAGTCATAACCCCGCTCCCGCAGCCAAGCCAGCGTCGCCTGCGTCGACAGACCCGCATCCATCACCACCGTCGGCCGCGGTCGGTCCCCCCGCAACGCACCGAGGCGCTCGATCGCCGCAGCCAGCGTGGCCGGTTCGGAGACATTGCCAGGCAGGATCTCGCTGTGGCAGGGAAACCCGGTCTCGTCGAGGCTCATGGCCAGCGTGACCAGCGGGCAGTCGTTGCGTTTCTGCTGCGAGCGACCATGGCGCAGGTCGTCGCGGGGACGACCGTGACAATGGACGTTGGTGAGATCGTAAAACACAATCGTATCCGGTAGTTGCAGGAGATCCCGTTCCCGCTGGAAGAGGGCGTTCTCCAGCGCCTTGCGGTGCTGCCAGAGCGGGTCGGTGAGGCGGTGGAGCCGGGACAGCGAGGGCGGCAGGGAGTGGGACAGGCCGAGCAGTTCGAGGGTGGCACTGCGCTCGGTCAGCCAGGCGTGTGCGGCGCGTTCGGAGGAGGGGTGCAGCATGCGGGCGACGACCAGGGCGGTGGCGAGGCGGGCCTGGCGGGAGGAGACGCCGAGGGACTCCAGGGTCGCGGTGAAACCGAGTTCGGAGAGGGCGTGCAGGGCGAGTCGTTCGGCGCCCACGGAGCGGACCCGACGGTGTGCGAGGGAGTCGAGATGGACCCGGGCGAGGTCGTTGCCGGCGGGCTCGGCAGGGGCGGTGGAGGCGAGGCGATCGGCGAGGCGCTGAGCGACGGACAGGAGCTGGGGATCGGCGTCGAACAGGGGCTGCTGACCGGAGCGGAGGGAGTCGATGAGCTGGCAGAGAGTGGGCCATTGTGCGGGGGGGACATCGAAGTGGGAGCCGAGGTTGAGCAGCGTGACCTGGCGGACGGAGTCGCCGGAGCGGACGGAACGGACAAGTCGGAAGGTGGAATAGGGCTGGGCGCCGGGGCGGGAGCGGGAGCCGGTCCGGGTTTGGCGAATGAACATGCTGCTATCAACATGGCGCAGAAGAGGCCGCGATGAGGATATCAGGGGCCAGAAAATTCATTACTTGGCACTACAGACCGCCGATTCATTGTAAATCAAATGTAAAGTCACTGATATGGAGTGGCTTAGGAAGTCACCTCGATCTGGGAAGCGCTGAAAATACCGCTATTTCAGGACTTGGTTGACGAACCAAGGTTGGCTCCGCTGGCTAGATACCCAAGGGGCTGGAATAACTTGGGGCGGGGATCAGTCCACCGATTAGACATTCTGACCATGACACACTTCCGCTCTCTGACATGTGCTCGGGCTATACCGCTTCAACCTGTTGTGCAGCGTTGTATGCCGTCGGGGGAACCGGCCAAATCATGAGTGCTTGGCGATGTGCTCACTCAAGGCCCAGAAAACAGCACATTGCAGGACTGCAGCCGCTTCCGGTACAAATCTGTCACCTCAGCCTTGCATTTGACGTCATCGCCACATTCCGCAATATCATCGCGCCATGCACGATGCATGGCAGACCGACATTGCATGATCGTCTGTTGTTCGACCGGACCTCCAGGGCTCATAAATAGCCCCTGCTGTCCTTGACCCAAGGCAGAAATGCCCCATACCAAGAACAACAAAGAGACAACTGCGACAGGAATTGTAAGCTTCATCGGAGAATCCAATCTACTCACACGAGTATACAACAAGCCCTTCGAACGCCTGCCACCGTGGCTGAGTACGCCATCGCAGGAAGCCCGAGACGACACCCGTCGGGTGGGGAGCAGTCTGAGGATTCTCCTTCGTCGCGGTTAGCATCTGGTCGCCGGCAGCGTCCGGCTACGATAGTACTGTGCGCACGCCCCTGTTCGCCATCGCCTTGCTGGCCGCCTCGGGCGCCAGCCCCCAGCCCCTAGCGGAGCCGATAAACCGATTGCAGATCTTCAACGACTGCCGCCCACTGCGACTACTCGTGGAAGATCTCCCAGCCGATGCGGCCATTATCGGCCTTACGAAAGAGGCTCTGCAGGACGCCGCCGAGTCCCATCTGCGCGCGGCTCGCCTCCATACGGACGATATCGTGAAGGCGGGCTCCACGTTCCTGTACGTGGATGTGGATGTAGTCGGGCAGGGATTCAGCACCAATGTCCGATACTTCAAGAAAGTGACCGATGTGTTCGGGGCAAGTGGCCATGCGACAACGTGGTCTACCAGAACCACCGGCATACATGGCCGGAACGCGGGCTTCATCGTGTCGAGTCTATCGAGGCATCTAGACCGGTTCTTGGCCTCGTACCTGCGCGTTAACGAGAAGGCATGCGGAGGCCTCGAACCCCGGCCATAGGTGCCTTCCAGTGGCATTCTCACGGCTGGGACACCCCTCGATTTGACGAAGACCACCGCTGGGCACTAGAACTCGCTGTCGGTCTCGCCCCACCGTCAGCCACATCCATACCGCTGTAACCGGCGGTCGCACCGGCCCGGCCGCATCGACCTGCAGCAGGATCAGAGTTCCGGACATGGGACTAGTTTCAGACATCCTGACCTTCGGGGAGGGGGGGGCTGGTCATGAGCCCGCCGTAGGCTGGATCTCATTGTGATACAGGGCTTTCGGCTGGGTGGAGGGCTTGCCACGCGACATGACTTTCAGACAGGGTCGTGAGACCGGAATTGCGCCGGACGCTCCCATGAACACGCTGCCACTGTCCCTGGCGAGGCCCTCCCGGACGGGCTGACCGTCTACTTCGCGAATACGGACCTCTTCGATTCTCACGATGCCGACGACCGGGGAGCGCTGCTGCTGCGGGTGGCCCGACTGGCGGAAAGCGGTGTGCGACGGGTGGATCTGCAGGCCGCCTTCGGTCTCGGTCGTTCGACCTTGCAGCGGGCGGTGACCCGCTTGCGCCAAGAGGCTGAAGCGGGTTTCCGGCAGGTGGCTCTAGGGCGGCGTGGCGATTGCGGAGGGTGCCGAGTCGGTTGCGCAGCCGGCGGAGTTCCCGGTCTTGGTCCCGCCAGGCGGGATTGACGACCCGGGCCTGCGGGTCTTGGGCGGCCAGACCCTGCACGGGCAGGCTGTCCAACTGGAACTCTTCCCGCATGTATTTGAGAAGTTCTCCTGGGACCAGCGCGAGAACAGCACTCCGGCGGCCTGCTCGCGGGGCAGGCGGAAGTTGGTGGTGATCAGGGCGAGTTGCCGACCATCGTCCAGCAGGCGGCTGATCTGCCGCACCTCGGGACCCTGTAGCAGGCGGACCCGCTGCTCGGCCAGGCGCACTGCGAGCGTGCGCGTGCCCCCTGGGCCCGTGCAGGGGCAGCCGGGCGGTCCGGAGTCGGTCTCCGGCCAGTCGGCACCCCGGAAGTTCTTGTGCCAGGTCAGTACGGCGATGCCCCGGCGGGCGAGCCGCCGGAACACGGCCGGACTCCAGCCTTCCCGGTCGAAGACCAGTGTGAGGGCCGGCTCCGCCTCCGTGCCGGTGGTCAAGTCCACAGCCTGTGGCTCCACCACGCCCAACCGCTCTAGTGCCAGGACAGTCCCACGCTTAGCTTTCTGAGTCCCATTACTTCACTTTCCCTTGAATTTACGGAATTCGCTGACATTTTTGCCGTATTGAGGATCTTGCAAAACTCCAACAGGTGCGCCACAGAATAAATCAATATAAGATGATTATGTTTAAAGGCGAGTGTGGTTGGTGCGGATTTCGGGGACCGTGACGGCCAGATCGCGAATCGGACAGGCTCCCCTGCGTTTCTCGATACAGTGCTCCTCTCGCGACCTTGTTGGCCGACCCTTTCCAGAGCTTGACGCGGGACGTGACTCTCGCTCAGAACTGCAACCGCATGAGCTGGTCGACCGTCAGCGCGATGATCCCGAACATCAGATGGCACAAGACCTTCCGATGTCCCCGCACGCGCACATGCCGACCACCGAACTCGTCCTTGAGCCGACCGTTGCTCCGCTCCACCGTCGATCGGTCCCGATACCGACGCGTCTGCGGCGGGACCTGCCCGATGCTCCTCTGCGCCAGGGCCTCCCGCTGCAACTCCGCCTTCTTCTGCGCATCCCGCCGCGGATTGATGGCGATAATCGGCACATGCCCCAGTCCCCGACTGTATTCCCGGATGGCTTCCGCATCGTAGGAGATGTCCATCAGATCGTACAGGTTCTCGATCCGTCCCGCCGTCAGGTGCGCCAGCGGGATGGCCACCTGACTGTCATGCACCGACGCCGATGTGAGCAGACAACTCACCGGAATCCCTCCGTCGATGGCGTCGATAGGCAACTTGTACCCGTTCCAGGTCTCCTTGTAGCCCTTCGCATTGCGCTTCGCTCCGGTGTCACACACAGTGGGCAGGTCCTGCAGCATCTCCCCGAGCGACATCCCCGGCTGCCGTTCCAGCCGCTTGCGCTCCGACTCCGCTCGCTCTTCCCCCTTGCGCGGTCGCCCCGGTTTTCGTTGCTTCTTGACCGGCTTGGATTGGCGAGCCGGTCGCTCCCGCGCCGGAATGGCCGTCGCGTCCCGCGCGACCGACTCCGCCAGGTGCTCCCCCAGCGTCCACTCGACGATCGCTGCATGCAGCGCCGAGGCCACTTCGTTGTGGGCGAACCCGGCAAAGGCCCGCGAGAATGTCGCTGCACTGGGCAACTGCTCGGCTCGTTCCCACCCACAGAGTTGGCGTAGTCGGGCAGCGCAGCCGCTCGACCAGCGCGCGGGTCGTGGGTAGGTCGAACACGGCCTTGGCCAGGAAGGCGCGTGCGAGGGCGGCCCGGCTGAACGCAGGGCGGCCCGGCCCCCTGCCGGCGGAGCAGGCCAGCAGGCTTTCCACCCGGGCGAACTCCAGCACCTGCACGAACTGCCGGTGCCGCTCACTGAGTGCGCCCAGTTCCTCGTTCAACCACGGAAACAGGGATTTCTGAAAGGTGAACCAGTAGGTCGATACGGTTCCATGCAGGGACACGAGCTCTCTCCTTGGCCCAGTTGGCGGACGGCCCATTGTCCCCTATGGCCCGCACCGGTTGCTACCCTGACCCGGGCACGAACTCTCCCATCCCCGAATTCCCCCATCGCAGGCAATTTTGCAAGAGGCTCGTATTGTGATATTCGGGGTGCATGCCCCATAAGCGTTAACTTGTTTGAGTGGATCATTGTATAATCGAAGGCATGAGCGATGCAGAGGGCAGCTTCGGGCTGCAAGAGGACTGGAAACTGCTGGTGTCGTTCCTGCCGACCAACTGGCAGAGGCTGCTGGCTAGCGCTAGGACACAGTTAAACCTCGGGATGGGTGGCGGGGCCTCGTAAGGATCTGCTCGCTGGGCTTCCAGCAGGCGGACCATGGTCTGGAGTTGCACGTACGCGCGCCACAGCACTTCGTTGCCCGGCAGCGGCCGGCGTCGCGACGGCTGCCAGCCCGTCATGCGTGCCAGCATCACCACCCAACTCCGGATGTCGGGCGGGGGTGGACGATTCCGCTCGGCCGGTGGCAGTAGCTGTTCCGCCTGCACCACCCGGGCAATCACCTCCCACTCCGTCGCGGTCAGCACCTGGTCCGCCGGCGTGTCCGGGCGGTCCCGCGCATAGCGGTCCAGACTGAACACCCGCCAGGCCGTGATCGCATCGAACGCCAGACACTTCTCCAGGGCGGTGGCCGTGTGCAGCCGCCGGTCCTCGATGCGCGTCCCCGACTTGAGCAGCCGGAAGAACTCCTCAATGCTCCAGCGGGCCTCGTACCAGCGCACGATCCGCTCCGCCCACTCGGCGCTCGCGGCCCCTTCGCTCGACACCAGCAGCCACTCCAGCGGCTCCTCGCCCGGGGGTGGCTGCGGCTCCCGCACCTGCACCACCCAGACCGGCACCGGTCCGTCCTGCGGACGGCTCCTGGGCGGCCGCAGGTCCACCTGCGCGGTCCGCGCCGCCCGCGCCCGCTTCCCGCCCTGCGAGTCGATGAACACCTTGCGCCCGGTCAACACCGGCTGCTCAAAGTCCGGCTGTTCCTGCAGCTTGCGCACGATGACCGCCTGCGTGGTCGGGTCCTGCACCTGCACCTGGCGCTGCCGCCCCGCATGCACCCGCACCACCAGGCCGGCTTCCTCACGGTGCCGATGCTGGCTCGCCAGCAGTTCGTGGATGTCACTCTCGCGGTCACCCACCACGATCACCCGCGTGTGCGGACTCCGCCGTCCCAGTTCCCGTCCCTGCTCGAAACCCCGCAACCAGCGCTGACTTTCCCGTTCCCTCTCCGCCGGCGGCGCCTGCTCCGGTCGCGCCCAACTCTCCAGACCGCTCACGCCCAGCGGGCGCCGGCCCGGAGTGAACGCCACCGCCGCGTGCACGAACAGTCCCCGCGCCGTGTCCGAGCGTTTCTGCAGCGGCCCCAGTCCCTGCGTACTGTCTTTCAACCCCGTATGATTCAGGGTGGTGGTGTCCTGGACCAGCAGCACGGTCGACTCCTGCCGGATCCGCTCCAGCAGGGCTTCCCGGTGGGGTTGCAGGATGTCGGCGCCGGTCACCTTGTCATTGTGCAGGAAGCGGTAGGCGGCGCGCTGTTCGGCGGGATGCGGAAAGATGGACGGGAGCGGGCGGCCGCCCTGCCGTTCCCAGTTCCGGCCCATGCGCACCAGCCGTTCGCGCAAGCGCCCGTCGGGCAGGTCCGAGCGTTGGAACTCGCGTTCGGCCCAACTCGCTGCCTCGGGCAGTTCCAGGGCCGGAAACCGGCCCAGGGGGCGGTCGGGGGGTTCGAGCAGCGTCGTGCGCCAGTCGTCGGTCAGGCCCAGCCACCAGACGGTCTTGGCCGGCACCGGCTCGTCCGCTCCGGGCGGGCGGCCCTGGGTCCGGCCCACGCGCTGCCAGCCGGCGGCCTTGTAACTGGTGCACCTGCGCGCGGGTTCGACACAGGTCTCGAGCAGCACCGGAGCGACGCCATGGAGTTGTTCCCAGTCCTGGGCCACCCGCCGCTGGGCCTGGCCCAGCACGTGCGAGGCCAGGTGCGGCACCACCACCTGCGGACCCACCAGGAAGCGGTCGTTGTGGAGCACGAGTTGGATCCGCGCGCCGCGGGTACGGTCGTCCCAGCCCAGTTCCAGTTGCACGGGGCCCAACTCCTGCAGGCTGCCGCGGAACGCCGCCAGCGGCGTCGCGGGGCGGGCCGAGTCGGCGGCGGGCAGCCGCTCGCTGTGCGCGACGGGCAGTGCCAGTCCCAACTCGTCGGCCAGTCGCGGCAGGGCCTTGCGCGCCGACGATTCGCAGTACCGCCCGCGCTGGTTGCGCCACCCGTCCTGCTCGCACAGGCCACGCGCCAGCGCGGTCCGCGTTAGCACCCCCTCCTGCAAGGCCCCTCGGAGCCATTTCTCGGTGGTGGGTTGCAACACCCGGAGTCCTACTCGCATCCCTCCCTTCTACACACTTCCACTCCCGCGTCTTAAGTCTGTCCTAGCGCTAGGGCTGGCGGTCGAGACCGGGGCCTTGAAGGGGCTGCGCAAGAACAAGTTGGCTGAGAATCTGCTGCGGGTATTGCTGCTGTATCTGGGGTGCGGGCACTCCTTGCGGGAGACGAGCTCCTCGTACTCCAGGAGTTGTGGGCGCACTTCAACCTGATCGCGATGACCCGCACCTTCACCAATCGCGATGCCGCCCTGTGTGCGGCCGCCCAGGAGAGTTCCGACCAGCCGCTGCCGCAGGCCAACTTCAAGCACAGCCTGCACACCCTGGCACGGCATCTGGAAGCGCTCATGCTGCGCCACTCCAAGTTCCTACAGAGCACCCTCACCAGCATCGCCGACTATGTCGGCGTGGGCCGACAACGCCCGCGACCAGACCGCTCGGTCCCTCCCGAGTCCAAACAACCCGCCTCGAAATTGTCCCGCCGCAAATCGAAGAAAACCGAGACCAAAGCCTGACGGTCGCGGCCTTGTGCCGCTCTCGAAACTGCAATAGCCCCCCCCCCCCACTGCTAAGTCAACATGCCCAAATCACTAGGGTCTGTTAACACTAATGGGCAGGATCGTGGTATCCTTGGTGAATGGAACTCACCCCAGCTCAATACGAACGTATCGCGCCCCTTCTACCGGTGCAGCGCGGCAATGTCAGCCTGTCCAATCTCCAGGTGCTCAACGCCATCCTGTATGTCGCCGAGCATGGTTGCAAGTGGCGCGGGTTGCCGGCACATTTCGGCAACTGGCACACCATCTACACCCGGATGAACCGCTGGTCGAAGAGCGGTGTGCTCGACCGGGTCTTCGAGCACCTGCAACGCGAGCAGATCGTGCGGGTCAAGCTGGAGGCTCTCTCGCTCGAAAGCACCGGCATCAAGGTCCATCCCGACGGGACGGGAGCGTCAAGAAAAACGGTCCCCAGGCCATCGGCAAGTCCCGTGGTGGCTGGACCACCAAGCTTCATATGGTGGCCGCAGATGCTCGTACGGCCGTCGCCTTCTCGCTCTCGCCCGGACAGGCCCACGACGGACCGGAAGGCCGCAAGTTACTGAAACGAATGGATCGGCCGGACACTCCTCGGGCACTCATCATGGATCGTGCGTACGAAGGCGACAAGACACGGGAACAGGCCGTGGCGCTGGGGTATGAGCCCGTCGTGCCGCCCAAGCGCAACCGCGTCGATCCCTGGGAGTATGACCGGGAGCTGTACAAGCGCCGTAACGAAGTCGAGCGGTTGTTTCGTCGCTTGAAGGGATTCCGTCGCGTCTCCTCGCGCTTTGAGAAACTCGACGTGATCTTTCAGGGATTTATCGTCTTCGCACTCATCATTGATGCGTTGCGATAGTGTTAACAGACCCTAAGTCAATGCCATTGGGCGAGGAAGGCGGCGATGGGGGTGCCACTGTTGGACTGCAGGCGGAATACGGCCGGGAGTTGGCGGGCGTGGTGAGCGGCGAGCAGTTCGAAGCAGTAGTAGCCGCGGTCGTAGACGACGAGGTCGGAGCCGGAAAGGACCTTCAGGTGGGCGAGAGCGGCCTGGCGCTCGTTGCCGTGCGCGTGGAGGTCGAAATCGACGGGCAGGCGGGAGTGCAGGCGGTACAGGCAGCTCAGCAGACCCTGTGGCAGGAGCAGGAAGCGCGCCTGCGAGACCACCCGATGCAGCTGGTGCACCCGAGGCAGCTGGTGTTTGTACTGGTCGGGTTCCCAGCCGATCCAGCGGTCGCGGCAGCCCAGCGTGAGGGTGCCCTGCTGGAACAGCATCGCGCCGAGCGGTCGCTGCTGGCGGTCGTACAGCAGGTAGCGCAGATGGGGCCGACGGGCTGGCGGTAGCCCAGGTAGTGGTAGCGGTCGATGAACTCCTTGCATAGGGCGCTCTGCTCGGCGCTGGCGACCGGTAGCAGGCGCAGGGGAGTCAGAGCGGCCAAGGGGCTGGCGAGCGGGGGTTGGGGGTCGCTGCGCGGGACCGGTTTGCGGGGGCGGGAGATGTCCGGATGGCGTTTGGGAGGCAGGGTGAGGATGTCGAACTCTTCGAGGTCTTCGAGAAGTTGCAGGGCGGCCTTGAGGCGGTACTGGCCGGCGGGAGTGTGCCAGTGCAGTTGTTCGCAGCGGGTCTGGGCCAGTTCGCGGCGGCTCAGGGCCGGGAAGGTGCCGACGAGGTCCTGGACCCGGGCGAGTTGGCGGCGGGTGAAGTGCCGTCCGCCGAAGGTGGTGGTCTTGAGGTTCTGAACGAGGAGGTCGATCGCGGCCACGGGGGAACTGCTCCAGATTCACCATCGCAAAGGTGAACCTGCAATGTTAAGCGCTTTCCGCAGATTTTTGCAGATTTCTGTAAGTGATCCAAAAACAGTGGATTACAAATTTCCCTCCAATCGTCTGCTGCCTTGGCGTCAGTCAATGCCATTGCTCCAACACCCGAGAACCGGAAACGGCTCAATGACTTGCTGGCCCTCCACACGATGCTCATCAAGCAGCGTGGCGCCCTGCAGAAACTGCTCGCCGAACTCGAACTGGAGGACAGCGAAGGCCCCGCCGCCTTGCTCGCGGCCAATGCCGCTGCCTACACGGACTGCGAACGCCGCATCCGCACCTGCATCGCCGCCGATCCCGTCCTGGCCCGCCGTGACGCCATCATACAGTCGATCCCCGGTCTGCCGCCGCATCCCTCTGCGCCACCCTGCCCGAACTCGGCACTCTCGGTCGGAGCAAGGCGGCCGCCCTGCTCGGCCTGGCTCCCTTCGACCGCGACTCCGGCCAGCACCACGGCCACCGCCGGATCCGCAGCGGGCGGGCCCAGCCCGCCATGGCCTGTACAGGGCCGCTACTTCCGCGGTCCACTGGAACCCAGACTCGCAGGCCTGCCACGACCGCCTGAGCCAGCGCGGCAAACCACACAAGGTGGCCCTCGTGACTGTCCTGCGCAAGCTGGCCGGCCTGCTCGACACGCTCCTGCGGGGGGACCGCCTCTGGCAGCCTGAGCCGCCCGCGCGGCCCCCGGCCCACCCCCTCCGGAGCCGCGCCCGCCTCCGCGCGAGGCCGGCGCAGATTCTCGCCCCTCCAGGGCCAATTTCCCCAGATCCGGGCTTGACAATCAACACGGAAGCTCCCTCCGGCCGCTCTCCCTGTCACACTTCGTTGTTCAATGGGCGAGGATAGCGAACTCGTCGTGGGGGCGTCGAGTCGTATGGCCCGGATGGACCCTGACCGCGAGTGCTTAGTGCTCGGCAAGGGCGAGCGGGTTACTGCCGCACCGTGCGGGGCGACAGGCGGTACACTGGGAACGGCCCGGCGGTCCAGAGTCTGCGGGTGCCGGGAGGATAGATCGAAATGAAACGGATCCTGATGTTGACCGTGGCCAGCCTCGTCTGCACTGCGGGTCTGTCGGCCCAGATGCCGCAGTTCAAGTCCCAAGAGGAACAAGATGCGTTCATGAAGGTGCAGGGTGCGGCCACCGTCCAGGAGCGGGCCAGTGCCGGAGCGGAGTTCATCGCCCAGCACCCGAAGAGCGGGTTCGTTGCCTTCGCGGCTTACATGGCGATGCTCTCCTACCAGCAGTTGAACGATTTCGAGAACATGCTGCTGTACGGTGAGATGCTCCTCGAGAAGAAGCCGGACCCGGGGATGAAGGTCGGCACGCTGATTTCGCTGGCCAACGCGATTCCGTCCCGCACCGGGGAATTCGACCTCGACAAGGAAGAGAAACTGGGCAAGGCCGCGGACTATGCCAGGGAGGCCATGGTCCTGATCCCGCAGATCAACAAGCTGGATCCGAACATGTCGGACGACGAGTGGCTGAACACCAAGATGGAGTTCATGTCACAGTGCCACGAGGCCCTTGGTCAGGTGCACATGAAGCGCGAGGATTTTGCAGCGGCTGAAGAGTCGTTGCGGAAGGCGTTGGAGATGGCACCCAGTCCCGTGCCCTTCACGTACTACAACATCGCAAGGGTGTTGTCGGAGCTCGGCAAGACGGAAGAGGCCGCAGCCATGGCGGCCAAGTGCACGGAGGGTGGCGGGGTCCAGTCTGGCGGGAAGGACATCTGTGCCGAGATCGGAGCGTCCCGGTAGCGGAGGCCGACTGCTCCTGTGCCCGAATCGGGCGGGCCCAATGCAGACGCCGATGCCGGACGATGTTCACGGACTGGAGGATCGCCTCGGGTACCGATTCCGCGATCCCGGGCTGCTTGACCTTGCGCTGACCCATGGCTCGGCGAGACCGGACCGGTTCTCGAACCAGCGCCTTGAGTTCCTGGGGGATGCAGTGCTGGGACTGGTGGTTTGCGAGGCGCTGTACCGTGACAACCCGGACGGCTCCGAAGGCGAACTGACCGAGGCGAAGGCCCACTATGTGAACAACTCCCACTTGGCGGATGTGGCCCGTTCGCTGGGGTTGGGGCTGTACCTTCGGCTGGGCAAGGGCGCGTGCCGGAATGCGGAGGGAATCCGCAGCAGGCTCCTGTCCGATGTTCTGGAGGCGGTCATCGGAGCGGTGTACCTCGACGGTGGTCTGGAGGCGGCCGCATCTGTCGTGGAGCGACATGTTGCGAAGTCGTTCGCCATCTCCGACGAGAGTCGTTCAGGTCGGAGGAGCAGCAAGACCGTCCTGCAGGAGTGGCTCCAGGCGCACGGGCGTTTGGTGCCCGAATACGCAGTGCTTGCCGAGACCGGCCCATCTCATGATCGGACGTATCGCATCGAAGCTCGCTGCGGCGACACGTCCGGTGTCGGCGAGGCGACCACCAAGAAGACCGCCGAGGAACGGGCGGCCGCTGACGCTCTCCGGCACCTCCGCGGCCCGGAACGGCCGTCCCGTGGGATCACCGGCAAGCCTGCCGGGGGACGGCTCACGGCAATGGTGGCTGCTGTCGGTCTGACGGTGCTTGGTTCCCTGCCGGTCGCCAGTGCGGGTGTCACCCCCGAGGTTTCCCGGTCAGCGGCGCAGAAATTCCAGCGCTTGGTGGAAGGGGGCTTTGAAAGCGGGTCGACGATCGAGGTTAGTGACGACGAAATGAACTCGTTTCTCCAGTTCGATGCCGCCTCGACCATTCCCGAAGGAGTGGAGAATCTCGATCTGTCGTTTCGGGAAGGAGGGGCTGTCATCAGTGCCAGCGTTGATCTCGAGAAAGCCGGCGCCTCTCTCGAGACCATCTCCCCCTTCATGCGGTTGCTGATGAGGGGCACGCGATCGGTCGCGGTCGATGCCGACTGCTCCGCGCACGATGGTTATGCGGTCGTCGATCTGAAGTCCATTGCCGTCGAGGGTGTCGAACTGAGTGGCGCGCTGCTGGAGTGGTTCGTGGAATCGCTCGCACCGCCGGAGGTGCGACCGTACGTGATGGGTGAGCGGATCGCGATCGAGGGTGGCGTGAGCGAGATCCGTCTGGAGACCGGACGGGCCGTGATCGTTGTCGAGTAGGTCGACAGAAGGATCGGGGCGGAGCAGGCCGTGGTAACGCAGAGACTTCTTGACTACGCACGTGACAGTCAGCCAGAGGTGATCAGGCTCATACGGACCCTGGTTGAGATCGAGTCGCCCACTCACGACCGTGCGGGCGTCAATCGCATGGTTGCCGCCATCGCGGACGAGGTGGACGGGGAAGCCAGCCTCACTCGCCACTCACAGTCGGAGCATGGCGACCACCTTCGTATCGAGTTCGACATCCCGACCAAGGGCGAGGGCAAGGTTCTCGCGTTGGGACACACCGACACGGTCTGGAAGGTCGGCACGCTGGAGCGGATGCCGTGGCGAGAGGAAGGTGGTCGACTGTGGGGGCCCGGGGTCTTCGACATGAAGGCCGGGATCGTGTATCTTCTCTTCGCAGCCCGGGCCCTCCGGAGTCTCGGTCTCCCGTCCCGGTGTCGGTTCGTGGTACAGCTCAACGCCGACGAGGAGACCGGCAGCCCGTCCTCCACACCGCTGACCCGAGCGGAGGCTCGGGAGAGCGTGGCGGTGCTCGTGGCGGAGCCGAGTGCCGGCCTGTCCGGAGATCTCAAGACAGCGCGCAAGGGAGGGGCCACTTTTCGGGTCGAGGCGCGGGGTGTTGCCGCGCACGCCGGCCTTGACTTCGCGGATGGAGCCAGCGCGGTAGCGGAACTGGCGAGACAGATCCTCCGCATCACTTCCTGGACCGACCTGGATGCGGGACTGACGGTCAACCCCGGTGTGGTGCGGGGCGGGACGGCATCGAATGTCGTCGCGGAACGGGCGTGGACGGATGTCGATGTCCGGTTTCGGACGAGGGGGGAAGCACTGGAGATCGAGCGACGGTTCAAGGAACTGGGGCCAACTGATCCGCGCTGTTCTGTGCGGGTGACGGGTGGTACGCGGAAACTGCCCCTCGAAAGAAACGAGGACGTGGTGCGCCTGTTCGGGATTGCGCGGGAAATCGCTGCGGAAATGGGTGTGAGCCTTGGCGAGGCGGCAGTCGGTGGCGGTTCTGACGGCAATACGACCGCCGCGATGGACATTCCCACACTGGACGGTCTCGGTGCGGTGGGAGAGGGCGCACACGCGCTTCACGAGAGCATTCTGGTCGATCGGATCGCCGACAGAATGGCGCTCATCGCAGCCCTGGTTCATCGCCTGTAGCGGGGGCGAGGCTCATCGCCGGCTCACGAAGACCAGCTTTCCGACGAGAGCCGAGATGGCGACCAGGAAGCCCAGCAACGTGATCGGTGGCATAGAGCCCGGCCATGTCGAGACATCCAACCAACCCTTGAAACCCATGGCGAATGTGTGCCCTCCGGCAAGGCCCAGCGTCCAGTAACCCATATGCTGGGCAGTCAGCCACCGTTCCATTCCAAGAGCGTCGTACATATACGGCAGCGTGGTGATGGCCGGGTACAGCAGGCAGCCGTAAGCGAGAACGCCGAACAGGAACGTGAGCTCACCCGAGAGATTCAGCTTGCCGGAAGTGGCAAAGAACTTCGCATAGTTCGCCGGAGAGAGCAGGACCATGGCCATGAGAACGTGCAGCGTGATCATGGAGAAACCTGCCAGGCCCAGGAACTTCGCCTTGGCCCGTACCGGTTCCGTGCCGGCTGGACCGCCGAAGTACTTTCCGATCAGGTACGACAGGGCGATGAGTATCAGACCTGCGAACGCGACGGACTTGTTGACGATGTAGAGTGGCAGGTGGTTCCACTCGACGCCCTTGAACACGTTGTAGCGGATGATCGCATAGGCGAGGCAGATTCCCCAGACCGGGAGAACCCAGGCGATGCGCTCGTTCGCGGAGAGACGGATGCTGGATCCGGGGTTACGTCGAATTGTGTCTTGCATTTAGTCTGGGGTGGACTGTGGTCGAGTATCGCAATGGTACCAGCAGTTCGCGCGAAGCCGCAATCGGACGCAGGCCGCCTATCCTTGGGAGGATGAGCCACTCGTCATGGCCCGATAACTTCGAATCTCCTGCGATCGTACCGGATGGAACGCACCGGAATGGCACAGAGCGGCAGGGAGGCGAGAGTCCGTCATCTCGCATGGGATGCAGTTTCCGTGGCGGGCGCTCTGACAGGGTGCCGGAGTGGCCAAAAACGACCACTCGCTCTCAGCGCTCCGGTCTGGTCCGGACCCATTTGCATGATCCATCGTGCGAAGCCGGTGCAGGTGTTCGCAACACATCAGGATGCACCTGCTCATCGCGAGACGCTGCGTAATGAGAGTCCTTGCTGTAAAGCCGAGGGAGTGCGCGGCATGAAGGACTCGTCAGCGGGCCGATGTCCGCGTTTGCCTTTCCGCCTGTTCGGTGCGTTGCCACCGCAAATGCCTTCCGTTGTAATGACGTTGACCGATACGACCTGTGGCTGCCCATCAATCCGGCAGCGGACCTGCCACGAACTCGTCCGGTCTCGCACGAATCGCCCTGTTCTTGGCCTGCCGGTTCCGTACCGACGCGACATTCGTGACAGGATTTGACGGTAAGATGATCCCCTGCACTTGCCGGATAACTCTCGGCAGCGTCCGGAACGTCGTTAGCGCCGAGGGATGTTGCCGGTCATGGACTGGGGGCTTGGTACTCTCGTCGTCATCGTTCCTTCAAGGACCGGCATGTCGTCGAAACACCCGAACTGCAGATCTTCCTCTTCGCCGCACTGTTCGAAGAATCGATAGACCTTGCCCGTCCGCCTGTTGTAGATGAATGCGAGTCCCTGCAGCGCTACAGGTCTGGCAGCAGCGTCGTCAGCCCCAGTAGCGTCGTCGCTGTCGTCGGCGGGTCTCGCGACACTCGTGCCGAACATCTGCCATTCAAGGTCCTCGTTCGATCCCGATGCAGGCGTGCCCTGCGCAAAGAGCAGACTCGTGATCACTGCACCGACAGTGATGGCGGCGACTGTTTCAATCTTCATGGTGATTCTCCCTTCGGTTGTTGTCCCGGCTGTTGCGGATGACGAGAGCCTGTATGCTCTCTGGATGGCTTAGACCCGCACTCGAGGTGTCCGGTTTCGTCCGACACTTAACAGGAATCGTCTTGGACTCGTCGCATCTCCATCGTTGTCGGTCAATGCAGTCCGGAAACTCCCGGAGTCCACCGCACCGACCGCAGGGAGCCAACCGCTTGCGATGCGGACTCGAAGGCCGAAGCTGGCACGCATCACCTCGACGATTCACAGGCGAAAGTTCGCCATTTGATAGATACGAATTCCAGGTGGCTGATACATCGGCATATCAAGCGCGACTTCCGTCCGTCCGAGACTGCCGGGAGTATGGCTCGCGAGATGCTGACGGGATTCCCGCTGCTCGACCCGCTCGCGACTGCATGCGGTGCCCGGCAGCAGAAACCTACGGCCTTGGTAGGGACTGGAATGCCTCCAGCGCCCTCTCTCGAGCTTCCTTGTGGTCCACGATCGGCGGGACTCCAGCGGACCCCGGTTCGTAGCTCGAGGCGGCTGGCTGCCACTTCCTCCGATAGTTGCCCGTCGGGTCGAACTTCGTACCCTGCAAGACCGGATTGAAGATGCGGAAGTACGGGGCCGCGTCCGCTCCGCAACCCGCGACCCACTGCCAGTTGGCGATATTCTGCGCCGGGTCGGCGTCGACCAGCTGATCCCAGAACCAGGCTTCTCCCTGTTGCCATGGCAGCAGCAGATGTTTGGTCAGGAACGAGGCGACGGCCATCCGGACACGGTTGTGCATCGACCCGGTCTCCCACAGTTGCCGCATCCCCGCATCAATCCAGGGATATCCGGTCGCGCCCCGCTGCCAGGCGTGCAACGCGGCAGGATCCTCGATCCAGGGGAACTCGTCGAATCTGGATTGGAATGGTCGCGTAGCGAGGTCGGGGAAGTGATGAAGGAGACTCGCACAGAAGTCTCTCCACACGAGTTGCCGCAGGAAGGCGTCGATGCCGGTCTTGGCGTTTGGATCAGAGTCCTGAAAGCGGCGAGCCGCATGCCATGCCTGCCGCGGCGAGAGCTCCCCGAACGCCAGATACGGCGACAGAGTCGAAGTGCCATCAAGGTCCGGACGATCACGGTTCCGGTCGTAGTGCGCGACTGCATCCTGCAGGAACCTCCCGAGTCTCTGCTCGGGTGTCTCCAGATTGCCTAACCAGGTGTCGCGCAGGCCGCCTGCCCAGTCCGGGGCCGACGGGAGCAGCCTGAATGCGGACAGTCTCTCAGTTCCGGATGCAACGGCTTGGACAGGCTGGCGAGCAGGAGGCGCGGTTGGTACCGGTGGCTCACCCATTGCCAGCGACGCCCGATGGAAGGGGGTGAAGACCCTGAGCCAGCCCCCCTGCCGAGAGCGCACCTCCCCAGGCTCACGCAGATAGTCGCCCGCGAAGCTCCTGGCGGTGACACCCTTGGACCGAAGGTCGCTCGCCAAGGCGGAGTCCGTCGCGGTCCCCCACAGAGTGTATCGACGGTTCCAGTACACGGCTCCGGCATGTTCCGCATGGACGACCTTCACCACCTCGGCATTCTGCGCGCCTCGTCGCAGGACCAGCGGCACGCCCAAGGCCGTGAGTGTCCCGCGCAATCGGGTCAATGCTTGGTGCAGCCACCAGCGGGCAGCACCTCCCAGTGGGCGTCCATCCGCTTCATCGTCGAGAACATACAGGGCCACCGCCCCTCCCTGGGTCATGGCCGCAGACAGCGCTGGATTGTCGACGACACGCAGGTCGCGACGAAACAGGACGATTGAGGGTGAGGTCATCCAGTTCGGTCGTACTGCCGTTCAAGCGGCCGCATCAAAGTTCCTTGCTCCAGTAGACCCCAGCCGGAGGTGGCCGTTCCAGATCGGCTCGATTCCATGATCGGCCGGTCAGCGTCGGGACGATACCCGACGACCGTTCGGCTCCATCTGTATGCCGGAGACGGCGCGGCCACTCACACCGGCCGTTGCCGTGGGCAATATCGGACATGTCGCTGCACACTGTGTGGTTCCCGCCGTTTCGTCAGGTGCCTTCGCGGCGTTCGAAAATGTGGAAGTCGGACAGCCACGTCGACGCGGAAGGGCTTCGCTCGTCAACCTGAAAGGCGGATCGTGAGCCTCGCAGTAGGATCTCCAATGACCAGTCGAACACGTTGAGCATCCGAGTGCTTGACTGGTTGGATCCGATCGGCAAGCGCAAGCAGTATCGGGTGTAAGTCCGGCGGCGGGACTACACCCGGAAAGAAGAACAGGGGGAGGACCTGTAGAACGAAATCCTTCCGATTCGCTCGTGTCGCGGTGGGCGCCACTATTCAGGTTCCCTGGTCGTTACAGCGAATGACACCGGCAGCCTCCGCGTTTTCGCTGGCCAGTGGCGGCTCGCGGTCCTGAGGATCCGAGTGCTCACCGTAGTGACCACGCTGGGAGCGACTACTGTTGCGTCAAGCAGATCTCTTTGGGCAGACGGACCTGAGTCTGGCGCGGGGCTCTGCACCTACCGTTTGCCAGTTCGTGCCGCACTTGCTAGTGCAACTGGCAAAGTGTCGAGATGATGACCTAAGAAGGCCAAATCCACGTCAGGAGCCGGATGAGCAGAATCAGGATAGAGAACCCTGCTGCGACGATGCTGGTGAGCATCGCCAGCTTCGCACGCTCAAGGTCCGCCTTCGTGGCAAGACTCTCCTGTCCCTTTTCGAGCGCAGCCACACGCTCTCGAATGTTCGTCCCCATCTCACCTTGCATCCGCGCCAAGGCAAGCTCGGTCTTACGCCATCCTGCGGGCTCGCTGGCGCGTCTTGGCTCTTCGGCGCCGGTTTCGTTGCTCACTCGCTCAGCCACTCCCACAGAGCTCGATCCGTGTAGCCCGAATAGGCATGGTTCAGCTTGAACACTGCCCCCTCAGCGTAGCGCGGATCGCTCTTGATCCCGACCTTGACCGCTACGTCGGCGCTGAGTTCTGAGTCGCGAATCAGATAGACGGATTGCGGGATTAGCTCATAGGCCGCTGGATACGCAGACTGAAGGCGCGCTAGCGCGCCTTCAGTTGCAGGCGTCGTGAAAACGACAATGAACTGAGACATGTTCGGTTATGCCCCCCTCTGGATATCCGCGGATGCCCGGGCAACATAGGTCCAGCGTTCCGGCGTCAGGCTCGCAACCTTGCTGGCACACTCGCTGGCCGCATCGCGGCCAGCCGTGAACCGTCCCGATGGAGCGTAGTTCTCCGTGATCTTCCCGGTCGCGATCCGTCCGACATGGACGACCCGCGCTACCGGGTGAGGGGGGACCCACTCGCCGTTCGATCGTCTGGGCATAACGTCTCTTCCTCGTCGTCTCGGTTGCCGGTCACCAGCACACATCTTCCAAGCCATCCCAAAGGTCCCCTCCACCCCGTGTCGGCGGACGGCGACAGCGGTGCGGATTCAAACGTGGGCCGCTTGGACGACTAATATGCCTACATCTATATTACATATGCCACGAGGAGTCCTAGTCGAAGATCGGGGAGGGAGCCAGCGTGGTCGGCACTCTGGAGTTGTGACAATCTTCAAAAGCCGATGCTGATCTGAAATCGGCCGAGAGTAACACGGAAGTCTAAGTCTGACAGGCTCCTGATGTTCCGTTGAGGGCAACATTTCTGGTGCAATGTGGTTCAAGAACGAGGGCCCTGTGGCCCGGGCAGTCTTTTGACGGAAAGAGGGGACGGAGTCGTGCAGAAGTACATTGTGCGCCGGCCGGAGGCGGAGCGGAAGACCTGCTAGGAGGCCGTCCGGAAACGAACGGGCAGTAGTCAGAGAGCGCGCCGGGCTGGCTTAACCGTCAAGTGGCGGAAGGCATTCGGCTGTCGGGCACGCACTGTCGAGAACCTGCGCAAACGGGCTTCGATCTGGACCTCAACAGGGCGGCGACGGAACCCGTCCACTTGGCCGCCGAAGCGCCTGGACGGTCGGCAGGAAGCCGCCCTGATCGTGCTGCGGCCAATGGTCGCTGCGCCTGCTGGCCCGCGAGGCGGTGGACGTCGGCGTCTGTGGCACGATCAGCCACATAACCTAACGGAACACTACGTGTTCTTCACTGTCACGGTTTGCGCCGATGTCGGGGCATTCTCTTATCGAGACGGTGCAGCAAGGTCGGGTTGTGAAATCCCTGCTCTACCACTGACTCTCGATGCGAGCCACCGAAGCTTCGGCAAGAGCAGCGAATCCTGTCTCACCGAAACGGATCGGACCAACCGCCAGTCAGGTCGGACGACCTGAGATCGCAGTGCCTCTTGACAGTCCGCGAAGGGCGACTCCGCCATGAAGTCCCTCCTTCGCATCGGTTCCCTGGACTGTTGTGCGACCGGCTTCCGATCCACCCTATCCCTTCATCATGTCGTCCCAACTCACTTCGCCCCGAGCGTCCATGGCCATTCTCCCCAGAATTGCGGTCAGCGTGCTCTCGGCTCCCCGGACCCCTGTGTTCTCCGGCTTGCCCTCGGTGATTCGCTGGACGAACGACTCCATGGCGTCCATCGTCGTGCTGCGCTCGGACTTCTCCAGCGTGTCGTTGCCGCGCCCCCGATAGTGTCGCCAGTGCAACTCGGAGGTCTCGATCATCCCGTTGGTCCCGAAGAACTGCTCATGGACCTCGCGGTAGCTGTTTGATCCGAGCGTGGAGCCCGCGAGTGACGCCAGGACGCCATCTTCGTACTCGTAGACGACATTGTTGTTGTCGCGCATGTCCCCGGCGCGACCGGCCGTCCGAGATCCGCGACCGACGGCGCGGGCCGGATGCCCTCCGATGAACCAGTTCAGGATGTCGATGCAGTGGATGTTGTTCTCGACAATCAGGTCGCCCGCCAAGTCCCTCCAGATGTGCCATCGCTTGATCCTGTCAATCTCGGTCTGCGGTGGGACCCGCTCTGCTGAACCCCTCGGGCTGGGACCAGTCTTGAGGAAATGAGCGTGGGCCATCTGGATAGTCCCGATTGCGCCCGAGTCATGCACCTGTTTGGCCTTCCTGTAGGTCTTGGCATAGCGTCGCTGGAAGCCCATCGTGATGTTGATCGTGCGATCCGCTGCGTCCGACGCCTTCATCATTCGCTTGCAGTCTTCCACGGTCACCGCGGCGGGCTTCTCGATGTAGATGTGCTTGCCGGCCTTGACGGCCGCCTCGAAGTGATCAGCGTGCACGAAGGGGGGCGTGGCGATGATCACGGCGTCCACATCACTGGCGAGCAATTCGCTAAGGTCGTTGAATTCCCTTGCAGAGTGTGCGCCGGTCCGTTCTTTCGCCTTGCTGATCTGCTCATCGAACAGGTCGCACATCGCCACCAGCTTGGCGTCGGTAGCCTGAAGGAGGGCTCCGGCCAGGGAGCCGCCCCGCCCCCCGCAGCCGATCAGGCCGATCGACGGGACAGAATTGGCGGCCGTGCCGCGCACGGCTGCCAGCGGGACCATGACCGCGGCTGCTGCAGCACGGTCCTTCGCGATCGAGACCCTGAGTGTGACATGCTGTGTCTCCCTGTCTGCTGGAATCAGGCCATCATGTCGGACGCCCGCAAGACGGTCTCGTGAACCAGCAGTTCATGATCGTACGAGTACTTCAATGGTGTCTTGGTCCTGATAGCGCGTGCGAACTCCGCCATGTCGGACACATAGCGTGGCTGGGGGCCGAGATCGATCGTCTGCCAACCCTCCCTGTAAGGGCCGCGGGCGTGGCGCATGGCCACCTTCATCCTGGAGTTGCCGCCGAGCGGCTGCACCATGAACGAACCGTCCGTACCGATCACCTCGAAGGACCGGTGATCGCCGGAACCGTACATCCGAGCCGTGGTCGAGACGAGTGCCAGTCCGCCCGCGTATTCCAGGATCGCGAGCGTGTTGTCCTTCAGCGTGTCATCGATACCCGTGTCGTGCCGGAGCCACGTATGAACCCTGTCCGGGCGACCGGTGAATTCCAGGACGCGGTCGACCACGTGTCCGATCAGTTCGAACATGGCCCCTCCGGGGTAGCGAGACTCCAGGTCCCGTTGCGGTTGGTCGCGGTCGGAATTGATGGTCGCCCTTATCAGGTGCACATGGCCGAGCCAGCCTTTGCTGGCCGCGTCTGTCGCGGCGTTGATACCCGCCTGGCCGCGCAGAACCCATCCCTTTTGCAGGAGCAGGCTCCTGCTGCGGGCCGCGTCCACCAGCTCCTTGAATGGTCCGTACGTGTCACCCGCCGGCTTCTCGAGGTGCAGATGCTTGCCGGCATTGATCACTTTCCGGCCCCATTCAATGGCTTGCCACGGCTTGCACTCGACGACCACCATGTCGATCGATGTGTCGTTGAGCAGTTCGTCCTCCGAGACCCATTCCAGACCCGCGTAGAGTGGATCCGCCGCCTTTCGCTTCTGGATGTCCGGATCGTGCTCGCAGATGCATGCGACCTGGTAATCGGGAGAGTCGAGCATTGCCTGGAGCTTGCCGCGGACGTGACTGTGCTGCGTTCCGAGAATGGCGGCGCGGACCCTACTTCCTGCCCCTTTTGCGGCGCTGGCAGCGGCCAGGGCCGCACTCGACGAGGTCAGGAACTCTCTTCGGTCGATCGACATGGTGTAGCCTCCGTGTTGCCGGGCTGCCTCAAGCAGTCTTCCGCATCTTGAGCCAGTGCTTCATTGCGGACTCTGGCGTCAGTCTCTTGATCTCGCAGGATGCCAAGGCGAGCAGTCGGTACCTGCCAATCCAGCAACCGTTGCGAGATACATCCGCCTCGGTCGGATCGTTGGGTAACTCCCTGCATAGTGTCGCACCTGGAGCCAGCCGATGACGGCTGGATGTACAAGGCCCGTCCGATCTTCGCTCCGAGCCGGTGCTCTCCGATACCATTGGGCATGCGCGGATTCCGAACGCCAGTCCTGCTTCTTGTCGCCACTGCGGTCTTGACACTCGGAGTGGTCCCGCCAGCCGTCGCGCAGGAGTTGCTTCCGGCCGTGCCGGAGTATGTCCAGGTCTCTTCGCAACGGTTGGAACGACTGGATGTGGCCTTCCGAGACTATATCGACCGAGACCGCATGGCCGGTGCTGTGGTCCTCGTCGCCCGAAGGGGCCACGTGGTCTATCACAAGGCGTTCGGCAAGAGCGACATCGAGTCCGGCACAGCGATGAGCAGGAACGCCATATTCCGGATCGCTTCGCAGAGCAAGGCACTGGTCAGCACCGGGGTGATGTTGCTGCAGGAGCACGGCAGGCTGCTCATCAGCGATCGTCTCGACAGGTACATTCCGGACTTCGCCAACACCACCGTGGCCGTCGAGACCGGCGAAGGCGGATACGATGTCGAACCAAGCCGGCGGCCCATCACATTGCGGGACCTGCTTACGCATACGGCAGGAATCAGCTATGGATCGGGAACGGCCAAGGACCGCTGGAAGGCTGCCGGCATTCAGGGGTGGTATTTCGCGGACCGCGAGGAACCGGTGGGGGACACTGTGGCAAGGATGGCGTCCCTGCCCTTCGAGTCGCAGCCCGGAGAGCGTTGGGTGTACGGATATGGCACGGACATCCTTGGAGTGGTGATAGAACGCGCCAGTGGCCAGTCGCTGGACGAGTTTCTCCATGAGAACATCCTCGAACCACTGGGCATGAAGGACACCCATTTCTACCTGCCGGCAAGCAAGGCGCATCGACTGACCACGGTTTATTCGGCTACGGAGGAAGGTCTCGAACGCGCTGCGGACCCGGGGAATATGGTCGGACAGGGCCACTACCTGCGAGGACCCAGAACCAGTTTCTCGGGCGGGGCCGGATACCTGTCCACGGCGCGCGACTATGCGCGCTTCCTGCAGATGATGCTCAACGGCGGCACACTGGACGGAAGGAGAATCCTGAGCCGGAAGACCGTCGAACTGATGACCGCCGACCATCTGGATCGAATCGACTTCCGGCCCGGCCAGGGTTTCGGGTTGGGCTTCTATGTGGTCAACGATGTGGGAGCGCGTGGCGAGCCCGGCACGGCCGGGGAATTCGGGTGGGGCGGTGCCTATCATTCCACGTACTGGGTCGACCCGGCCGAGGAGCTTGTCGTGGTCTACATGACACAGCTAATTCCCGCTGGCGGACTGGATGACCACAGGAGATTGCGTGCGCTGGTCTATCAGTCGCTGGCAGACTAGCGTCTCGGAACTGCAGGATTGCCGGCACCATGTGTTGCGAGAACCGAGGCCATCCGATGCGACGAGACGGCGCCAGGCATAGGTACATCGTCCGACTGTCGGATGTGGAGCGAAGAGTCTGTACGGAGGCGATCCAGAGGCTCAAGGGCAGCAATCGGAAAGCACGCCGGGCCCTCATCCTGTTGCAGGTGGATGAGGATGGACCCGACTGGCCCGACCAGCAGGTAGCGGCCGTCGTCGGCTGCCGGGTGACCACCGTCGAGAATGTGCGCCAGTGTTGCGTGATGCAGGGGTTCGAGGCGGCCCTCAATGATGGCCGCCTCGACCCGTCCAGGCGTCCGGCCAAGTGGCTGGACGGTCGCCAGGAGACCGAGCTGATTGCACTGGGAAGGAGCCACGCCGCGTGGTCGTTGCATCTGCTGGCGAGACGGATGGTCGAGCTGACGGTAGGCGACACGATCAGCCACGAGACCGCTGACCGCCCGCCGGGAAACGACATGACGGGGGATCATCTCCAGTACTGGGTAACCCCGTTGCGGGGTGACGGGGAGTTTGTGGTGGCGATGGATAGGATTCTCAGGATGTACGAGAAGACCCACGACCCGCAGTGGCCGGTGGTGTGCATGAACGAACAGTCCGTCCAGTTCGTGCGGGAGACCAGCACGCCGCCGGAGGCGGCGGAGCATCCGCGACAGTCGGATTACGAGTACGAGCGGGCCGGCACGGCGACGGTCATTCTGTCCTGTGAGCCGCTCTCAGGTTGGCAGACGGTGTCAGTTGGGGCGCAGCGCACCAAGCTGGCGTGGGCACACGAGGTGGCGGCCCTGCTGGAGGGCCGTTATGCGGCCTGCGAGGGGGTCACGTTGCTGCTGGACAACCTCGACACGCATACCCCGGGGGCCTTGTACGATGCCTTCGAGTCGAAGCGGATACGGGCAAGGCAGCTGGTGGAGCGCATCAGATTCCGGTACACACCGCGGCGCGGAAGTTGGCTCAACGTGGCGCAGTGCGAACTGAGTTGCCTGACGCGCCATTGGCTGCGGGGTCGGCGGGTCGGGGGGCCGGACGAACTCAGGTCGGTGGTGGCGGACTGGAGCGCGCGCATCAGGGAGTGCCAGTGCGGCGTGAATTGGCTGATGACAGTTGCTGATGCCCGCCGCCAACTCAAGTCCGCGTACCCGATCGTATCCACATGACGGATCACTGGTTCGGTCGACAGGCGGGCTGGCAGACACCGATTGGCGGACCTGGCCCCGGCAGACTGGGACGACCGCTGGTGATTCGGCTGCTTGATGCCCATGTCTGTGTGGTAGCCATCGATCGGACTGGTGTGCTGACGGCGGAACATCCGTCTGAACAGCCACCGCAGTTCAGTATGCCTTCGCCGTACCGTGAATGCGGGCCCGCACCTCGGCATGCCCAAGAGTCGCAACGGATGGGAATTTCCTGTGCGGCATTCGAGGCGCTGTCATGCTCGGAAGGGAGGCCCGCCGGTGGCAACGAGTTCATGATCGTCTCCGTCGGGTGCCCCTGACGGTGCTTGCTGGCCCTCTACGGGCCCGGATAGGTCGGTGACCCGCCTAGGTAGGGCTGGACATCGAAGAGTGAACCACGCCCGTTGATCCTCGGATCACCGGTGGCGCTCAGTTCCCGTGTCAGGCGCACGGCGAGATCCTTGCGGGTTCGCACATAGTCCGGATCGTTGGCGAGATTGACAACCTGACCCGGATCTCTCCGAATGTCGTAGAATTCTTCCGCCGGCCGCTTGCCAAATGCGAGTTCGTAGTGCTTCCGGAACGTCGGCTCATCGCGGTTCACCCAGAGAAACCACTTCGTTGGTCCGTTGTCGCAGTCCGCGAGCCAGGCGTTGGGCACCTGAGCATTCTTGTGATCCGGTGTGCCGGCCGGCCACCGGCTCGGTTCGTAGTTGCGGATATAAAGATAGTCGTCCGTTCGAAATCCCCGAGAAGGGTAGCCTCCGACTTCCGGTGCCTGCTGGGCCACCACGTGACGCTCTCGGCCAAAGATGATATAGTTCCTTTCTTTCGACACCCGGCCCGACTTGGTGGAGGTGAGGATCGGCAGCAGGGACCGACCGGTCATCTCGGGCGGGACCACCAGTTCGGCTGCGTCAAGGAACGTAGGAGCGATATCGGTGGTCGACACGAAATCCGTGACGGTGCGGTTCCCGGGAATCGCGTCTGCCCACCGGACGGCCATGGGTACACGCGTTCCGGAATCGTAGAGGTTCCCCTTGCCGCGAGGAAACGGCATGCCGTGGTCGCCGGTCATGACGATCAGCGTGTTGTCCAACTCGCCCAACCGCTCCAGCAGGTCCACCAGTTCTCCGACCTCTCGATCGAAACGCTGTACCTCGAAGTAGTAGTCGGCGACATCGCTGCGGATCTCGTCGACATCCGGGAAGTGCTCGAAAAGATGCACATCCTCCAGCCGGATGCCGCTGCCAGTGCCCGTGCCCTGCCTGTATGGGCGATGGGGATCGCTTGCGCCGAACCAGAAGCAGAACGGCATGTCTTTCGGGCGTGCGTCGAAGAACGATTTCACGTTCTTGTAGACCCGCCCTGCCGGGGCGACATCCGTGTCCGGGTGGATCCCCGGGCCCCATCCCTTGCGGTAGCTGCCGACGAAGTACCCTTCGGCCGCCAGCAACTTCGGAAACGCGGGGAAGGTCGACGGCCAGACACTCCACAGGTTGGCGGCTGGTCCGAGGCGCCAGAACTGCTGTCCGGTAAGGATGGCACCTCTACTCGGCGTGCATGAGGGTGAAGAGACATAGGCATGCTCAAGAAGCACTCCCTCCCTGGCCAGTCGGTTGAAGGTGGGAGTCTTGACTCCCTTGTCTCCGTAGGCTCCGGCATGTGGCCAGCCCCAGTCATCCGCGATCGCAAAGACGATGTTGGGCCGTTCCGCTGCTTCCACCACCGAGCAGGGGAGCACCAAAGTCAGGATTGCCAAGAATCGAGTTGCCACAGCTGATCAGGTTACCACCGGGTGGCTGTGGTTCGTGGCATGGCCGCCGTATTCCGCCGGGAAGCGCCGACGACAGAACCACTCGCTCCGGGGCCGGCTCTTGCCGCCAGCCACGGGGACTTCAGGTCTTGGGCACAAGGGTTTGCATGACGATTCTGCGTGGGCATCTACCGCGCTTCCCGAGAGTTCGATACGGTTGCACTGGCCAGTGCAACTGCCAAGACGATTTTGCGGACGGAGAGCGGGAAGGGTGAGCAAGTTGCCGATCTGGGTTCAAGAACGACCTGCTGTGCTATCATCCGAGATGATCATGGATAGCGGTGGCGTCGGCTGTACCGCTCGATATCCCAGTACGCCCTCTGGATGAGGGGTGCGACCTAGGCAGGCCCGTAGCTCAGTCTTGGTTAGAGCGCTACCTTGACACGGTAGAGGTCAGCGGTTCGAGTCCGCTCGGGCCTACCATCGGCTTGTTCCTGTCATGGTGCCGACACGATGGACGGGATGTGGGCGACAGGCAGCCTAACTGGTGAAGGGCAGGGAGTTAGGGTCTCTTGGCCAAAGACTGACATCAATGCCATTGCCCCCTGCAGTTGAATGCGCACCGGACAATTTCAAGCCGAGGCCGGCAGTTCTCCGCTTGCCGTAAAGAGTAGAATGCGGTATAGGTACCACTATGGGAGAAACGGCAACAATACAGTTCAATTTCGAGCGGGATGCAGACTATCGACTCATTCCGGTGAATGGAGTTTGGGGAGGAACGACAGCCCGTGGCGACATCAAGGTTGATTTCTTCTACGAGTCCGCAGCCGTGCCTGAGGAGGTTACCGGCGTCGTGGGACCGGACGGAGTCGTTAGCGAGGAGCGGGTGGCAGATGGGCCGCTGGAAATGCAGCGCACGATCTTCGTGGGAATGATGCTGACAGCGGAACAGGCCGACAGCATCGGTCGATGGCTTCAGGAGAAGGCGTTGCAATCCCGCGGACTGAGAGAAGGTAAGGGTGATGAGCCAAGTTCTGTTACAACCCACTGAACCGACACCGAATGCGTGCAACATGCTGTTGTGCGGGAGGCCCTCGGAAAATCAATCCAAGGCCAGGTCCGTGGATTTCGGTGTCGAAGCCGCGCCGGGCGGGTTCCAGCGTATTACCGAGTATCCTCCGACAGGCTCCCTGCTGGCTTGGCTGCCCGGGGATGCCACCACGAATACGACCCCGCGGGATGAGTCCGTCTGGATTGAGGATCTGGGGGAGGGAGACTATTGCGTTCGGCAGCCATTCTTCGTACGGATCACGAAGATAGGACCAGGAGATTTCGAGGCGTCGTTTCCTGAAGCAAACATTGCGATGTCTGGGATCGATAGCGATGATGCCTATCAGGCGCTTGTAGCGGAAATTCTAGACACGTTCGACTTGCTTGCTGGAGAGCGTGTCTTGATACCGGCCGCGGCCGAGCAATTTCGCATTCTGCGCGAGTACATTGCCAAGAACCAAGCGTAGTCTCCTGACGGCTGAGTCTGCGTTACGAATCGCACGGAAGCTTGACGCAGAGGTCTCGGCAGGCCGTCGTCACGAGCGGGCCGTCGTGCGAATCCGCGGTGTCTATGTGGGGAGCTATGGTATCCGGCGAGGTAGTAACACTGGGCACGACTTTATTCCTCGACAGATTCAGACCTCCATGAAGCAAGCCATCGGACTAGCGCGTTGCCCGGTCTCTAAAGGGGACTACGAAGCGACCCTGACGGCCAACGGCGTATTCCCTGACTGCTAGTAGCTTGGTGGACCAAGGTGTATCCGAGCGTGGCAATATGTGACAGGGGCGGAGCGCGGCCGAGACCCAAAGAATGGGATCTTCCGACGGGGGCGGGTCCCTCTTGCGCTCCAGCATTCAGAGAACCAGTGCCTGCCAGAAATCACACTAAATCACTGATTTCATGGTGTGTAATGCCAGTTCGCCGAGTTCAGGATGGCGGTGATCGGGCGGTTTTTCCGGAATCGGGCCATCTTTGGCGTTGCGGGGAGGTCGGATGCGACAGATTCAGGAACAGCAGTTGTAGTTCGGGCAGGTGCCGATCGAGGAGATCTAGTTCGTGGTCGATTGCCGGGACGACACCATGCGACCCTGCGCGGCCTGCAGCATCTGTACTGTACGCGGAGCGTGTACCGGCCCGTGACGGCCTTGGGACCGTCCAGCGAGGCCCCTCTGCGGCGGCGCCGTGATTCGTTCGTGGTGGAGACGGACATGCACGATTCGACGGATGTGTCGCTGCTGTGGGATGTGATGCGGGGTTTGCTGCGGAGCACGGGGCGGAGTGCGCGGAAGCACGGCGTGGGGGGCTGGCGGCAGTTGATGCGGCGAGCGCGCACACGATTCCAGGCGGTGCGCGAGACACGGCGGGCCAAGGGTCCGCAGGTCCGGGCCTACCTGCGGACCTGTCGGGTCCTGGTGACGCTGAAAGCGGCCGGCTTGGCGGAGCAGAAGGTCCAGCAGATAGAGGGACTGATCGGTCATGCGGAGCGGCAGGTCGGGCAGTTGGACCCGTTCGGCCTCCTCCCCCTATGCAACGCTGGAGCCGGCTGACTCGAGTACGCCCCCAGCGTGCACATGAAGGCGCATCGTGTCAGGCCCAACCTGTCCCCATGCCCCTCGAACGTTCCTTGGCGTGAGCGTCTCAGGGCCGCGCATCGGTCGGCTCCCGGATCTTGATGAACTGATTCGCCGAGACATCCCGCTCGGTTGTGATCGAGCTGGCTGGCCATGTCACGCGCACTGTCGCCGAGGATGCGTTTCCGAGTCCGAAATGGAGTCGGAAGTCCCCTTGGGAAAGGTAGCTGGAACCGCTGCGAACCTCGCCGACTTGCACTCTGTCACCGGCCAAGACAGTGATTCGCGCACCGATCCGGTCACTACCCGCAGAAGATACTGCCCGCACGGTCAGCCAGTTGCCGTCCGGTTCGATCTGGTTCTGGAGCAGTGATGGTGGCTGCCCCATGTTGACGACGACGATTTCCGGGTTCCCGTCGTTGTCGAGGTCTCCGATGGAGGATCCGCGCGACGGATGCGGTGTGGTGATGCCCGGGCCGGCCTCGGACGAGAGCGGGTAGAAGATTCCGTCGCCCCGGTTCCAGAACAGGAGCCTCGGCTGGGCGAAGGACTCACTGGAGCCCTCGACATCCACGCTCGGGGCAACGTGGCCGTTGACTGCGAACACGTCTGGCCATCCGTCCCGGTCAACATCGAGGAAATCGGCGCCCCATCCCACATGGCTTGTGACCGTCGCCAGGCCGGCGACGACCGTTCTGTCTCGGAAGACCAGCCTCCCCTCGTTGTGGTAGAGAGTGTTGGTGTCATCCGCGAAGTTCGTCTGAAACAGGTCCACGCGCCCGTCGCCATCGTAGTCGGCGACTCCGACGCCCATGGCCGCCTGCTCCCGTCCGTCTTCGTCATAGGCGGCCCCCGCGATGAGTCCCCGCTCGTCGAACGTCCCGTCACCGGAGTTTCGAAACAGCAGATTCGCCGTCGAATCGCAGGCGACGAAGATGTCCGTCCAGCCATCGCCATCAAGGTCGGCAGCCACCACGCCCAGTCCGTAGCAGCGCTCCTCCGTCCGGCTTCCGGCTTCCGTGGAGATGTCCCGGAATGTACCCGTTCCATCGTTGGCGAACAGGGACATCGATTCCGCGGGCAGTCCACGCGGGCCGCATGGAATCGGAATCCCCTTCCATTCACACTGTGGAGCGTCGCCCGGAAGGGGAGTCGCTTCCGGGTCGAAATCCACGTAGTGCGCCACGAACAGATCCAGATCACCGTCCCTGTCGTGGTCCAGGAAGCTGCAGCCCGTGCTCCACCGTCGTTCATCCGTCAAGAGCCCCCGCTGAGCGGTCTCGTCCCGAAAGCGTGAGCCGTCGATGTTCCGCAGCAGTGCATTCGGCCCCCAGGCCGTTACGAACAGGTCGGTGTATCCGTCCCGGTCGAAGTCTCCGGCGCAAACTCCTTGCCCCCATGTGTCTCGACCGTCGATCCACGTCTCCTCACCCGCGCGCTCGAACTGCAGGTTGCCCAGGTTGCGATAGAGCAGGTGCGGTTGCACGGCGGCGTCTTGCCGGAGACTTCCCGGACCGACCAGAAAGATGTCGAGCAGGCCGTCGTTGTTGTAGTCCAGCAGCGCGACACCGGTGCCCGTCGTTTCGGGGAGGTAGGTCATTGCACGGACCGGATGCCTGCCTGGCAGGTCGGTCAGCCCCGCGCCGTCTGCGATGTCATGGTAGGAGACTGCTGGTGGAGTGACCTGCTCGGGCAGGGGGATCGGCGACAAGGCTCGCGTCCCGCCTGTTGCCATGCCCTGCGCGTCCAGAGGACAGGGCAGCAAGACCAGGGACACCCATAATCCGATGGCAGGGAGGCTTGCGACTGGGCAATGGGAGTGCGGTCCATGGAGCAGACCGATCCCACACCTTGATCGGGATGTCCGGCTAACTGACATTCTTGTTGACCTGCGCGATTCGCTGGAGTACACTGCACACGGGGCCGGTTAGAGGAGGAAACACTGCTGACGTGCATTGTGCCATCCAGTCGACCGAGGCCGCTGTGGGGGATTTGACATGATCGGTATTTCATCCAGTTCTGGAGCACGCTACCTGCGTGTTCCGCGCACGGCCGCAGCGTTGTGCAGCATGCTTGCGGTGGTCGCTGGCCTGGCGTTCGGACAGGCCTCGAGTTCCGCTGTCAACGGCACGGTCACCGACCAGCAGGGTGCGGTGGTACCGGCTACGCTCCTGGTTCTCACGAGCGTGGAGACGGGCATTGAGCGTCGGTCCGAGTCCAATGCGGTCGGCAACTACGGCTTCGTCAACATTCCGCCCGGCTACTACACGATCGAAGCATCGGCCGAGGGCTTCCGGACTTCGGCGATCGAGCCGTTCGCACTGGTGGTGAACCAGACCGCGACGTTCGACATCGTGCTCGAGGTCGGCGCCGTGACGGAGTCGGTCACCGTCGAGGCGATCGGTGCCCAGGTCCAGTCGTCCTCGTCCGAACTTGGGACCGCCATGACCGAGCAGCAGGTGGTCGACCTGCCACTCAATGGCCGGAACTTCACCCAGTTGCTCATGCTCACGCCGGGGGCATCGCCGGTGAATGTCGCGCAGAATAGGGGTGGCTTCGGCAGTACCTCGGTGGGTACGTTCAGCTTTCCCTCGATCAATGGCCAGAACAACCGCAGCAACCTGTTTCTCACGGACGGCGTGAACAATCAGGGCACGATGACCAGTACCTATGCCGTCCCGCCGATCATCGACGCGATCCAGGAATTCAAGGTCCAGTCGCACAATGACCTGGCCGAGTTCGGTGGCGTTACGGGTGGCGTTGTCAATGTCGTGACCAAGACGGGGACGAACGCAACGCATGGCAGTCTGTGGGCGTTTCACCGGAACGACAACCTGGACGCCCGCAACACGTTCCTCAAGGACAAGGCGGCGCTCGCGCAGAACATGTTCGGCGCGACGGTCGGCGGGCCGATCGTGAGGAACAGGACGTTCTATTTCGGAGCCTTCCAAGGCTTCACCAACCGCACGCCGGCGAACCAGAACTATCAGGTACCGACGGCGGCGAATCGCATGGGAGACTTGAGCAACTCGGACCGGCAGATCTTCGATCCGTACTCCACCCGCATCGGTCCCGACGGCGATGCCGTCCGCGACCCGTTCGTGGACAACGTGATTCCGCAGAATCGGCTGGATCCCGGCTTCGTCTACTATCTCGAGCAGACCATCCCGATGCCGATCGACCTTGGCTCGGATCTGGGGAACTTCAATCAGCGGGACACGACCGGAACGAAGCTGGACCAGTACGAGTACTCCGGACGGGTGGACCACCGCTTCAGTGACGCTGACACGGCCTACGTGCGCTGGAGTGCGCAGAACAACAAGCGGCTGGGTTCGGCGGGACGCCAGAACTTCACCAGTTTCGTCGATATCGAGAATCTCAATGTCGCGGCGAACTGGGTCCACACGTTTGATCCGACCAGCATCCTCCAGGTTTCCTTTGCACGGACCGATGTCAAGCGCGACACCGGAAACTCGTTCGACAGCCTGCCGGACGGGTTCATATCCACGGTAGGCTGGAATCCGGACTTCGCCGGCGGCTTCCGTGGTGGCGACACGTTCGTTCCGAATGTTAACGTTGCCCAGTACTTCGCCGGGGGTGAGCGAACCGGTTTCACCCGGACGAGCGACACGTGGCAGTACAAGGGCACCTTCACCAAGATCTGGGGTGCTCACACGCTGAAGTTCGGCGGGGAGTACAACATCATCGGCCACTTCGGCACGACGAACGACCACACCAACGGCTTCAGCACCGTCGGCACGGCCAGTCCGGCCAGTCCCGGCAGCACCGGGCACCCGATGGCTTCGTTCCTGCTGAACGTCCCGAATCAATGGTCCCGGCGGGATTTCCACAAGCGTGCACGGGGAGGAGCGTTGTATTCGTTCTTTGCCCAGGACCAGTGGAAGGTCACGCCGAAACTGACGATCAACCTCGGGTTACGGATGGACCACACCGTTCTGCCGCAGTTCGGCAATGTGGAGGAGAACACGGTCGAATTCGGAAACATCGACTACAACGAGGGCATCTACTGGATCACGGCGGCTCCGCCGACCTGCGAAGTCAAGCGGGTCGCTCCCTGTCTGCCGGACCCGAGCGGTGCCCTCCCGGACCGGGTCCAGGTGACGAACGGCTACATTCAGGAGCCGTGGCCGCTGAGCTGGCAGCCGCGCTTCGGTGTCGCCTACCGGCTCAACGAGCGCACGGCCATCCGCCTTTCTTCGGGCGTGTACTTCGAGAATTTTGCGGGCGTCACCCAGAACACGCAGAACCTCGGGCACACCTGGCCCGATGTTGGCCGCAAGCTGGCGAACGGAACCAACCCGGCAGACTCGATGCCGAGCGTGTCGGCGAAGAATCCCGCTCCGACGGGAATCCTGCCCACTGCGACCCCGTACAACCAGGGAGCGTGGTACTCGGACCCCCGCATGAAGAACGCCTACTCCATGCAATGGAATATCGGGGTCCAGAGGCAGTTGGACGAAGCCACGGTCCTTTCGGTCAACTATGTCGGATCCGGCAACCGGCGACAGCCCCTCGGAACCTTCTACAACGTCGCCCTCACCCCCGGCAAGAGTTCCGAGGCGCGCCAGCGCGCACCGTTTCCGCTGTTCAAGGCCAACAACTACCTCACATCCTGGGGACGCAGCAACTATCACGGCCTGCAGACACAGTACAACCGCCGGTTCTCGCAGGGCCTGTCGTTCATGGTGAACTACACGTGGGCGAAGTCGATTGATATCGGTTGCACGGGATGGTTCGTCGAGAACTGTTCCCAGCAGAATCCGTACGACTTCAATCTCGACCGCAGCGTCTCGGGAATCGACCTGACTCACAATCTGAATTTCAACTGGGTCTACGACATCCCGATCAAGTTCGAGAATTCCGTGGCCCAGGCGGTCCTTGGTGGCTGGCGGTTCAACGGCTTGGCCCTGTTCACGTCCGGGCAGCCCTACACGCCGAATGTCAACGGCGACATCGCGGGGACCGGTCTGCCGAGCGGAAAGTACCGACCGGACTATGTCGGGGATCCGGTGGCTTCTTCCCCCACGCCTGCCGCCTGGATCAACACGTCCGCGTTCGCCGTGCCGCAGACGGGAACGTTCGGCAATGCAGGGCGGAACTCCTTGCGTGCTGACGGGATCAACAACATCGACATCTCCTTCTTCAAGATCGTGGAGGCCACCGAATCACTCCGCATCGAATACCGGGTGGAGTTCTTCAACACCTTCAATGCCCCGCAATACGCAGCCCCGGTTGCGAACGTCAGTCACCAGAACTTCGGTCGCGTCACACGGACCGCGAACCGCTCGCGCCAAATCCAGATGGGCCTGAAGATCTACTTCTAGCGGTACCGATTGCCGAGTTGGGCAGTCGTTGCGGTAGACGGGTTGGCCGCCAGTGGTTCCTCGACGGAACCACTGGCGGTGAACTCTGAATACTCGTACCCTAACAGGGAAGTCGCCGTAGCAGCCCTGATCCGATGAGCCGGATTCCCCGATCGCAGAGACGAGTGCCGCGGAGCGGCCCGGTCGTTCCTGCCCTCTCCCTGTTGTCGATCGCAGCGCTTGGCGGGCTTGTGGTTCCCGCATCGCTCGCCCAGTCCCCGGAGACGGCGCTCTCCGAGGCCCGGCAGTACCGGCAGGACGGCGAGAATACGGAGTCCCTAGCGGTCCTTGAGGCGGCGGTACGAGCATATCCGGACGACCCCGTGCTCCAATTCAGCCTCGGCTCCTTGCTGGCAGAACTGGGTCGGCATGCCGAGGCGGTTCGGATCCTGCGCTCCGGTCTTGACCTGGCACCAAAGCATGCCGAGGCACGCCTGACGCTGGCAAAGGTCCTGGTGCACAGCCACCAGTATGCAGCGGCTCTGCACGAGATCGACCGCTACGCCAAGCTCGTCGGCAGTCTGCGGTTGGGCTTCGATGGGCACTATGTGCGGGGGCTGGCATTGCGGCGGCTCGGTCGACGAGTCGAGGCGGAGACGGCACTGCGACGCGCCGTCGAGATTGATCCAGGACACGTTGATGCGTTGTTCAACCTCGGAGCAGTTCTGGAGCAGGCGGGTGCGCACCAGGAGGCGGCAGCCTACCTGCGAAAGGCCGCCGACCTGGACCCCGAAACTCCGGAGATCCGGTACCGTCTCGCCAAGTTGCTGCTGAAGGTCGGTGAATCCGATCGCGGGAACGCCGAACTCGAGGAGTTTCAGAGAATCAGGCAGCGGGCCCAGCAGAAGGCCCGCATCGCTGTCCTGATGCAGCAGGCCGAGCGGAGCATGAGCGCCGGCGATCCGGATCAGGCCAGGCAACTCTACCAGCAGGTGATCCGCACGAATCCGAACCACGCCGAGGCGCATGCCAATCTCGGCGTGGCATACGAGGCTCTCGGGCGGGGAGCGTTGGCCGAAGCGATGTTTCGCAAGGCAACCGAGATGCGGCCTGACTACGCCGAGGCGCAACTCAACCTCGGTCTCAAGCTGGCCGAACAGGGGAGATTGCAGTCCGCTCTGGAACGAATCACGGAAGCGGTCCGGTTGGCTCCCGACCACATTCCTGCACGGCAGGGCCTCGGGATGGTGCTGACCAGGCTTGGTCGGCCACGTGAGGCGATACCGCATTTCGAACGGATCATTCAGGAATCGCCCCCCTCGGTTGATGCGCGACTGAATCTTGGCATCGCCCTCGCCGAGGCGGGTCGAACAGAGGAAGCCCTGGCGGAGTTCGACGAGGCAGTCCACCTGGATGAGAGATCTCTCAGTGCCCACTACAACAGGGGACGTGCGCTGCACGACCTCGGCCGAACCGCCGAGGCGATCGAGGCTCTCGATCGGGCAATCGATCTGGATGGCCGGCATGTGCCGGCGTTGCATCTGCTGGGAGCGATCGAGCGCACATCCGGTAACGGCGGCCGTGCCGTCGAACTGTTTCGGCGCGCAGCGCGACTCGACCCCGGCAATGCGATGCTTCACTACGATCTTGGCAGAGCGCTGGCTCAGTCCGGGGATCCCGAGGAGGCGGTCCTTCACTGGAAGAGAGCGCTTGCGCTGGACCCCCGCCACAAGGAGGCGACCTACAATCTCGCACAGACACTGCAAGGCGTCGATCCGGAGAAGGCCCGGGAGTACCTGCGGCGGTTCGCTGCGCTCAAGGCTGAGGAACAGAACACGGACCGGGCCGGAACCCTCTGGAATTTTGCTCTGGCGGAGGCTGACGAAAAGAGATGGGACCGTGCGTTCGAACTCTTCCGCCAAGCGATCGAGGCCTGTGGCGACTGTCCAGCGAGGGGGCAGATTCACAAGAACTTCGGGCTCGTATACGGCCATTCCGGCGACTACGCTAAGGCTGCCGAGCAGTTCTCCAAGGCACTCGAGTTCCACCCAGACGACGAGGAAATCCAGCGTGCGCTCAGGATCGTCCGGGCTTCCGGAAATCCATAATCCTGCGAGTTGAATCAGACGCGGAGCCAGCCATGTCGGGTGCGGCCTTGTCTTGGTCGGAAATTCTCTTCGGGTCGATGTGCCCTCGGACTGTCCATCGTCCGCATCCTGAGAGAACGACTGATGCGGGAACGCGAAGCGCTGGTTGCCTTCGGACACTTCTCGCCGGTTTCCGTTCAATCGCACCTAGTGCTCTGTCAACGGAGCTCTTTCGGGTGCAGGAGATGGTGGTTGGCGGCGGAAGTCGCACTGGTCGTGCGGTCCCGTCAGGAATCGGGGAGAGCGCTGCTGGCGGAAGAGCAGGGAGGGGGGAGGGATCCGTTGTGGTGTCGTGAAGAACGGTGCGCTCCGGGGCAGCGTGGCGATGGGGATCCGTGTTCCAGTCGTTCCACGAGGCATCGTGGTTCCCGGTGAGGCAGGGTGAGGGGTGCAGTATGCGGGTCTGCACGAAGGCGGAGGGGTGAAGGAGCCGGAGCGGCCCGATTGTGAGCGGGACACCGCTTGCAAGATTCCGGATTCTCTCGGGGAGTTGACACGCGTTTGCGAGCTGTGGTAACTTCGTGATGATCCGGTCCGAGGGTCCAGGGAGGCTTCCGGAGAACCGGGTTGCCGAGCGGGGAATTCGTTCGGTGACGTACGAGTACAAGAGAGAGAAGGAGAGAAGTTCCATGCAGAGCAAGTTGAAGAAATTCGGGGGGGGGGGGTAACTCTTTTCCTGGCAGGGCTTCTGACAGTCGGGATGGCCGGCTGCGGAGGCGATGAGCCCAGACAGGTAAATACACCACCGGCCCCGCCGGCGGCACCGCCGCCCTTCCAGCCGCAGCCGGTGGAGATCACGCTGGGGACGAGCGGGGATACGGTCACCCTGATGACCGCAGAGGGTGGTGGCTTCACGCTGAACGGGGAAGCGTTCGAGAGCGGTGGGAGCGTGACGGCCGGGAACGGCGGGCAGTACACGCTAACGCTGGCGGAGGGGAACTGGACGGCGCAGTTCGATGCGCACGAGATCATGATCCCGCTCGGGATGAGCGAGGAGACGGTGACGATCACGCAGGCCGAGGACGGCACCTACTGGCTGGGTGAGATGGCGGTCCGGAGTGGCGAGACCATCCACATGGCCGCGAACGGCAACGAGTACGTGCTGAGCATCACGACCGACGAGAACGGGTCGATCCACTGGATGGCGAGCTACCGGGCACCGATGATCCCGGTGATGCTGGGTCTGTCGGGCGACACGGTGACGCTCGAGAAGGCGGAGGACGGCATGTACCTGCTTGAGGGAATGGCGGTGACGAGCGGGGAGACGACCGCCCATGCGGGGAACGGGAACACCTACACGCTGACGATGGGCGAGGACGGGATGTGGATGGCCGAGTACATGGCCATGGTGGTGGAGGTGATGCTGGGGACCTCGGGCGAGACGGTGACGGTGAGCAAGTCCGAGGACGGCGGCTACTGGCTGGGAGAGATGCAGGTCGAGGACGGGGTGACGCTGGCCATGTCGTCGAACGGGAACCGGTATCGGCTGATGATGGACACGGAGGGGATGTGGATGGCGGAGTACGTGCCGCTGACGGGCACGGTGACGGTGGGCACCCTGGGGGGAACCCTGGAGACGGTGCAGGCGGAAGACGGGAGCTGGACGGTGGTGAGTCCGGTGAGTGGGGAGCCGGAGACGCTGACCGACGGAGCCACGTTGATGGTGGGTGGCAACAGCTACACGCTGATGGATGACGGGGAGGGGAACTGGATGGCGACGTACCGGGAGGAGACGGTCTCGGTGCTGCTGGGGATGTCGGGGGAGACGGTGCTGCTGACGAAGAGGGAGGACGGCAGTTACTGGCTGGGGGAGATGCAGGTCGAGGACGGGGTGACGATGGTGACGGCGGCCAACGGCAACCTGTACACGCTGAGCATGGACGCGGACGGGATGTGGATGGCCATGCATGAGGCGCCGCAGACGCAGGTGGCGTTGGGCACGAGCGGGACGACGGTGACGCTGGTGCGGGAGGAAGACGGCACGTACACGCTGGACGGGGATGCCTTCATGAGCGGCGGTGAGGTGACGGCGGGGAACGGGAACGTCTACACGGTGACGCTGGTGGACGGAGCGTGGATGGCGGAGTACCAGCCGGAGAGCATGGCGATCGAGGGCACGGGCGGTCTGCTGGCGGTGATGCGGGAGGACCGTCAGGGCTACGACGTGGACGGCGCGCTGCTGCCGGCCAGCGGCATGGGCGATGTCGACACGGACACCTCGGGGAGCTACCGGGTGCGGATGGAGGACGGGATGCTGACGGGCATGCGTCTGGACAATGTCAAGATCGGCGCGGCGAAGTTCAGGACGGGCGGTCTGAGTGCAGACCCGGCCATGCGGGGGGACGACAAGTCGACGGCGGGGATCAACGAGGCGAACACGGCACTGGTGGTGAAGGGGGAGAACTATTCGTTCGCGGACCTGCTGGGGGACGGGGTGTCGCAGACGCAGGGGACGAACTTCGTGGCGGAAGCGCGGACGAAGCTGGAAGGGATCCGGGAGAAGATCGTCCAGATCCTGGCGGTGTTCGAGAAGGACTCGGACCGGGACACGCAGATCACGAACCAGTGGGGCACGAGCAGCACGGCCCGCAACAACGCGAAGACGAACGTCAAGGGCGTGCTGCAGGAGGTGTTCGACGACGACAAGGTCAACACGCTGTTGCCTGCAGGCACCAAGCAGGATGACGACACGGCGCTGGGGAAGATCGACGACCTGATCGAGGCGCTGACGAGCGCGGAGGAACTGGCGGCGGCACTGGGAGACGACGGTGCGCTGGAGAATGTGGCCAAGGCGGGTGACGCGGCGAAGATCTTTGCGGCGACGAAGACGGAATCGACGGTGACGTACGGGATGCACGGGAACACGCGGTACGGGACGATCATCCGCGAGGAGCGGAAGGATGCGACGGAGAAGGCGGAGTACTCCTACGACGCCAGCGCCACGCCGAAGCAGAAGGGGGAGTTGGGAGCGTTCGCGTTCGGAGTGACGGGCAATACGGCGCGGTCGCGGTACGTGCAGACGAAGGGAACGGCGCGCTACGAGGGAGAGACGCTGGCGGTGAGCGGAGCGGGCAAGCAGTACGCGGGGGACATCGAGATCAGCATCAACTTCACGGCGGAGAAGGTGGACGGACTGATCACGAACCTGATGACGGCGGAGGGGGAGAGGTGGGAGTACCTGTTCGGGGAGGTGGACAGCATCGTGCTGCCGGAGGCGAAACTGAAGACGCAGGGGGACTGGAAGCTGGCGAAGGAGGAGGGTGCGACGATCAACTTCGGACGGCGAGCGGGGGCGTATCGGCCGCAGGAGGTGGACAGCACGTTCGAGGGGCGGTTGCTGGGAGGCAACAGCGCGCCGGAGGCGGGCAGCGAGGTGGTCGGCGTGTGGTCGGTCGGGGCGGGCGTGAAGACGGGCGACGCGGTCGGATCCGATGAGTCCAGTTACCTGGCGGGAGGTTTCGGAGCCAACCGAGTGGCGGACGAACCGGTGCGGCGACCGTCGGTGGACGACGGGACGGCGGTGAGCGCGAACATGAGGAGTTCGCTCAAGACGACGATCGAGAACGGGCAGTTGACGGTCACGCCGCAGGCGTGGGCGTGGTACCGGGAAACGCTCACCGACACCCAGAAGGATAACCTCAAGGCGGGTCATTTCGCGGGGGGTGTGGATGCGACCTATTTCCGCATGGCGGATGAGGCGGGGGACGCCAACGTGAAGAAGGGCACCGCGAAGGAGAGCGTGGAGATCGGACTGGCGGCGCTGCTGGCCACGGAAGGCGGGGAGTACACCGTCAACAGTCCGAAGACGTGGGTGCAGGATGCGCGGGAGCGGGTCCAGAAGCAGCGGGACAAGATCGCGGGACTGAAGGCGATCGGCGGTCTGGGGACGGAAGAGCAGAAGGCATGGGAGGAGGTGCTGTTGCGCCTCACGACCAACGTGTTCTGGGATGTCCAGACGGACGGGAACAACGAAACGCGCACGAATCGGCTGACGCCGAGCGAGGTGCACGGGCAGTTGCCGCTCAAGATCGTCAAGGTGGACGACGACGACAACCCGCTGAAGGACATTCCGGGCGATGCGCTGGATCGCATCGACGCGGTGCTGGAGGCGCTGAGTTCGGTGGAGGGACTGGAGGCGGCGCTTGATCCGGGGCAGGACGGACTGTTCGTGGTGGAGGACGACACCGAGAAAGAGGACTCGTTCCTGAAGGTGCACGGCGGGAACGGGGAACTGTTCGACAGCGCCGGTACAGGCACTACCGCGGCAGCTAGCTACAAGCAGATCTGGAACACGTCGGCGTCGGCGATCTTCAATCAGCGGCAGTGGCAGATCAAGGCGCTGGCGGGGAGTACGGACTACACGCGGTTCGGGGTATGGCGGATCCAGCATGCGCGGAACGCGCTGCGGGGCAAGAACTGGTACCACCAGGAGGTGGAGACGTTCGCGTACAGTCCGCTGCCGGTGGCGACGGCGCAGAGGCGGGATCAGTTGCCGGCGGGTGCGCGGGTGACGTACGCGGGCAAGACGGTGGCGTACCTGGGCTGGCCGACGATGCACAACGATGCGCCCAACGAGGGCCTTCAGTTGGCCTACGAGGGCGAGGTGAGCGTCGAGGTGGAATGGTTCGCGACCGATTACGAAGTTCCGAGCAGTTGGGGCATCACCAACCGAACAAGTCCAACCGCAGTGGGCGCGCATGTCACGACGGTGCTGAGCGACCTGCGGTCGGTGTCGAGCGGCGACTACCTGTACCATGCCAACAAGGCGGTGCGGCGGCTGCTCTTTCCGAAGATCACCTTCGGCACGGATGCCACCTGGTCGGGCACCAACTACAAGCTGGACTTCCGGTGGAATAGGTTGGCTTCAAGGACGGTCACGATCGATTACCGGGATTCGGCGGAGCCCCGGGCGACGGCGAATCACGAGAACAATACAAAAGGGCACAGTTTCGACTTCGTGGGGAACTCGGCGGACGGCCCTCTGGGGGTGATCGGGTACTACTCGATCCCCGCGGACTCCGGTTCCAGTGCGAAGTTCGCCCCGGCGGACAAACCGGCCCAGAACCTGAGCCTCAAGGGAGCCTTCGGCGCGGACCTGCCCTAGAGATCGGTGCCAGGGGCACCGCGCGAACAGCCGGGGGGAGCGGGCAACCGCTCCCCCCTTTCCTTCTCGTTACGGTTACCCGGTGTTCCGTCAGGCAATGATTCTCGGGTAGACGGACATGAGTCGACAGCGAGCCTTGGCAATCGACATCCGCCCGACATCCGCCGATTCACTCCACGCTGGCGCGTATTGACGCATTGCGACCATGCTGTCACCTCGGCCCGCAACTGGTCCAGGTCCCCGATCCGACGACCACTCGGACACTGCCGCGTCCGGCAACCCGACTCACACTCCGCGACCGTGTCGGGATTGTCCAGCACCAGCGTGACCTTCTCGCCGTTCGCATGGCGGCTCTCCCGCAGGGCCGCGACCTCCTCGGCCCCGTCCAGCCTGGTGCGCCGCCTCCCGCACCGTCACCGTCCGCCAACCCACCAGCGGTTCACGGAACCCCGAACACCGAGTCCATGCCCGCGCCCGCTGCCACTCGTAGTCCACTTCGTGGCGGATCGTGTCACAGATGCCGATCTCCACCGCCTCGCGGGCCAGCAGGCGCAGCGAACATTGGCCGTGGCCGGCCGGCGGGGGCCCCAGCCGCAGCGCGATCAGCGCGACTTCCTGCCGCCCGTCCAGGCGCTTCGGTGGCTAGGTGGACGGGTCCCGTTGCCGCCCGTCGAGGGCCAACTCGAAGCCTTCCAGCACGCAGCGTTTGCGGACGTTCGCGACGGTGCGCTCCCGGCAGTCGAAAGCCTCCGCGACCTGGTGGTCGCACCGGTCCGGCCCGTCCGCATCGACCTGCAGCAGGATGCGCGCCCGGCGCGCTTTCTGGCTGCTGTCCTTGCGTTTCTCGATGACCTCCTGACAGGTCTTGCGTTCCGCCTCCGACAGGCGCACCACGTACTTCTTCATGGTTCCTTCTCCCTTTCTCTGGAACGACGGCTCGGGCCACAGGGCCCTCGCCTTGAAACACATTGTACAGGAAATGTTATGATTGACGCAACACTAGTGCAGATGCCGGCATACTTCCCTTGTGGTTGACAACTGCTCACATATGATTCCCCTTACAGCGCGGGCATATCGGATGAGAACCGCAGCGGGCCCCGACCTGAACCGCACGCTCTGTCTCTCCCGAACAGCCGGACAGAGATGTCCCCGCTCGACCTGTGTTCTCCCCAGCCGCGCCCTCGGTGTTGCACGCAGTGTTCTCACTCGCAGGCCTGAGGCCCCACCGGGCCGGTCGGACGCTGCGACCAATCGCGATGGCAACGTTCACGGCAAGGCGCCGGTCCCGAAGAACCCGCAGCTTCGGACAGACTCCCGTCGAGTTCGGGCTTCCTTCAACATGGGAACGGCACGCATACACTCTGCTGCGTCGGGTCCAACGTCGAATCCAGAATCCGGCTTCCCGCGATCCTCGTTGTCTCAGTAGCCGACGGCCTTGTTCACCAAGTGTGTCAGTGGCTCCCCTCTCGCGAACCGACCCACGTTGCCCCTGATCAGGTCCAGTCGCCGGTCGTCGGACCCCTTGGCGTGGGATGCAACATGCGGTGTGATCACGATGTTGCTGAACTGCCACAGCGGGTCGTCCGCAGGGAGGGGCTCCGGGTCGGTCACGTCGAGCCCGGCCCCCGCTAGTTTCTGGCTGTCGATCGCCTTGATCAGCGCTCCCTTGTCGTAGAGGCGTCCTCTGGACACCGCAACAAAGTAGGCGCCGCGCTTCATCCTGTCGAACTGCGCCGCCCCGATCATGTGTTCGCTCTCTGGCGTGAGGGGGGCCGACACGAACACGACGTCCCCCTTGGGAAGAACTTCGTCGAGCCGGTCCGGCGGTACGATCGTCGGGGCATAGTTGTTGACGGGGATGTTCTTCGGGTCGACGCCGATGACGTTCATCCCGAATCCGTGGGCACGCTGCGCAATCTGCATCCCGATACCGCCCATCCCGATGATGATCGCTGTCATGCCGGGAAGTTCGGTCATGCCCTTCGGTGCGTTGCTCCTGGACCTCCACTCACGGCGACCCGGGATGTACTCGTGCATGCCACGCGTGAGCGATAGCAGCAGTGCGAAGGCATGGTCCCCGATCGTCGGTCCCTGCACGACCTTGCAGTTCGTCAATTGGACATCGCTGGCCATGAATTCCGGCCAGAAGCTGTACGCTTCCACACCGGCACTCGTCGACTGGACCCACTTCAGCTTCTTGGCCTTGGCGAATTGATCCTTGCCAATGCCGCCCACGATTCCGTCCGCGTCCCTGATGGCGTTCTCGAACTCCTCGGCCGAACGGGCCACGACGATGTCCGCATCGTCGCCAGCCTCTCGCTCGTACATCCGTACGGCGTCGTCGGTATAGGCGAAGCCCGATGACAGTGCACGAATGACGATCTTCTTGTCGGCGCTGAGGCCGATCGTTGCGAATGCCAGCAGTAGGACAGCGATCCGTTTCATGAGTTCCTCCGGTGCTTGAGAGTCTACCACTCCCCTGCGGCGATTGCACAGGCCGTCCCGATCTGCCCGGGCAACAGTCGGACTCTCGAAAACGTCAACACCGCTGTTTGCGTGCGATGGCTTCCCCGCATTATGGTCCGGGGCCGACCGGCCACCAAGGTGCTACGATGCGCACCAAATGCACGCGCGAGCAGCTACGGTTCTCCCGTCTTTGTCCGGTGTCCTGCTCCTGGGGCAGTTGGCGTTAGGCGTGGAGACGCCGACGACTGTCATCGACCATCCGACCGCGACTCGCGTCGTGAAGCTGGAGTTTGGATTGCGGACTACGGAATCCACCCGGTGGACGGGGAGCGCCTCTGTATCCCCCGGCCAGATCCATGGGGCATGGGGGTGGCATTTCAACCGACCGGATCGGATCATCGGCTCCAACAGATGGGACCTCGAAGTACGGCCAGCCAGTCTTCCCGATGCCGGATACAGGCTGCGGGACCCCTTGCCGCAGGGGATCACGATCCTGCCCAATGGTGTCTACCTGAGCGTGGAGGCCGTACCATCCGCTGTCCTCTCCGTCGAGACGAATCGGGGCGACTTCCAGTTCAGGCTCTCTGATCTTGACGCGAAGGGGCGGCTGGAGTTCCGCGATGGCGATGTTGCTGCCGTTGCAGCCCCACCTGTGCGAGCCCTGACGAGGGGCGAGGCGAGCCAGCATGACTTTCCGGCGGCGGTGCAGACAGAAGACGGCCTCTTCGTCGCCTGGACCACGTTCCACAACGAAGCGAATGTGCTGTATCTCGCCTGGCGCAAGGGCGACGACTGGCAGACCCGCCGGGTCACGCCCGGATGGGGTGATTACTCGGGCACGGCGATTGCGGCGGGCCCGTCTGGCCGGATCCATGTGCTGTGGAGTGAATACGTGGACGACCGCTGGCGGCTCGTCGATCGTGTCTTCGACCCCGGGTCCGATTCGTGGGCCGATGCGGTCTACGTCTCTCCCGCTGGTCGCCGTCAGTACTTCCCGGTGGCGGTGACGGCCGTTGACGGGGCGCCTTGGGTGGTTTGGCAGGAATTCCGTGGACAGGACCTCGACATCATGGCGGCGCGCCATGAGGACGGGAAGTGGTCCGAAGCCGTGCGCGTGAGTGATTCCGCCGAGAACGACTGGGCTCCCGACATCGCGGCAGCTCCCGACGGATCGGTCTGGGTCGCCTGGGATAGCTATGAACGCGGCAGCTACGGGATTCATGTCCGTCGGCTGCATGCCGATCGACTGGAATCCGTATTGGAGCTTTCTCCGGATCCGAACCGCGCCATCGAACCGTCCATTGCTGTTGACAGCCGAAACAGGGTCTGGGTCGCCTGGGCTGAGAGCGGTCCCAACTGGGGCAAGGACTGGGGTGTCCTCGGGCGGCCGGGTACTTCGATCCGATCCAGCAGCGATGTTCGGCTCGCCCGCTATTCCGACGGCCGCTGGAGCGAGCCCCTCTCTTCACTAAAGGATGCCGTGCCGGCCTGGATGTCCGAGATGCACGAGTATCCGAGCCTGTTCATCGGGGATGGCGACGTTCCGTATGTGTTCTTCCGGAGGATGATGTTGCGGCATCCGGTTGCCGAGCACGAGTTGCGGGTCAAGTTCGGTGCTGACGAGAGAACGCTGCAGCCTTGGTATGACACGATCCGCGGCATGTCGCGGATTCAGTTGGCGGCCTTCAACGGTGCCGATTGGCTTCCGGTCCGGGACGTGCCATTGAGTGTGGCCGGCGCCTACGCCCAGATTGCGCTCGCCCGTGCCGACAGTGGCGCCGATGTAGTCTGGCCGGCGGACGGCAGGACCTACGAGGATCCTCACGTCCGGACATCCCAGATCCGTTACGCACGGTATCGGCTGGATGACGAGTACGTGGAACCGGAGCGGCTCCGCCCCCTGGAGCGCGGCGGGGAGGAGTTCGTGGATGCCGCCCCGACCGAGGAATCGGATCTGGCAACGGTCCGGGCCGCACGTTGGCAGGCGAAGGAGCCCCTGCAGTTGTTCCGAGGCGACCTCCACCGGCATTCGGACCTGTCGGCTGACAGCCAGAGGGACGGTGACATACTCTTGCAGTACCGCTACGCGCTCGACGCAGGAGCGCTCGACTTCCTGGCGGTGACCGACCATTCCGGTGCGCAACGACTGCATTACTACCAGTACCAGTGGTGGCGGACCCGCCAGACCGCGACGATGTTCAACCAGCCGGGGCGCTTCGCCACGTTCTTCGGGTACGAACGGACGGTCACCTTTCCTGGAGGACACCGCAACATCATCTCGACCCGACGCGAGATGCAGCCCGTTCCCATCTCCGACGAAGAGTTCACGGGCAACGAGAGCTGGGCGGAACGGCTGTACCCGTCCCTGCTGCGGCACGGCGACATTGCGATCGCACACACAACCGCCGGTGGTGGAGGGACAGACTGGCGCGACAACGACCCACGGGCGGAGCCCGTCGTGGAAGTGTTTCAGGCACTCAGGGGATCCTACGAAGAGCCGAATTCACCAGCCAAGGCGGGTACGAACCGGCCTGCGGGATTCGTGTGGAGTGCGTGGAACAAGGGCTGGAGGATCGGCCTCCTGTCGAATTCGGACCACGAGTCGACCCATCAGTCGTACGCGTGTGTATGGGCGCCCGAACTGACGAACACCGCAGTGCTGGATGCGATCAAGCAGCGGCGGACCTATGCCGCGACCGACAATATCGTGCTGTACTTCGATGCGCGGATGCCCGGCGCGTCGGCTGTGAAGATGGGAAGTGAGGTCGAGGCCGGGAACTCACCGGAGTTCTCGATTCATGTACGAGGAACCGCCCCGGTCTCGTCCCTGGAGATCATCCGCAGTGGTGAGGTCGTCTACAGCAGCCGGCCCGGGTCTGTAGAGGTGTCGGTCTCGTTCCGCGACGAGAGCGCTCCGCCCTCGGCGTCGGCTCACTACCACGTGCGAATGGTGCAGACCAACGGTCAGATCGTCTGGTCGAGCCCGATATGGGTCGACTACCGTCCCTCCGACTAACGACGGCGTCTGGCCGGAGGGTGCAGGGATGGGATTTCCCGGTACTGCGCCTGTGCGATCCACACGATCCACCAAATGCAACGTTCCACGCATGAGATGGCCGTAATGCTGGATTCCGGGGCGTTGTTCGGCCGGTACTCGGTGTGCCTGATGGTTGGAGTCTCATCGACGCATGGAACGGGGCATATGCGCGGTGACAAGCTGACTTCGACGGGTGCCGGAAGCGGGTTGCGCTTTGGGCCACGGATACGGTTCTGGCGGTCGTCGTGGGTGCGACGTGGTACGCTGCTCCCGCCGATACCTGCCCGCCTTGTCTGCCAGGAGAGCCGGATTCGGAGTCCGATCATCCACCCTGGACAGATCGGGCGGTGGATTCCTGGCTCCCCGGGAGACCGCAATGGAACCGGACTCCGTGTCGGTGTGCCAGAGGCTCGCTTGGGGGCAAACGAATCGAAGAGATATGAGGAGATGTGCCCATGACCGTATCGGGAAAGATCGTCGTCATCACTGGAGCGGCTCGTGGCATCGGACATGCACTCGCCGTCCGTTTCGTACAGGAGAAAGCGAAGCATGTGGTCGTATCCGATATCGATCGAGATGCACTGGCCCAGGTGTCCGCTTCGATCGGGGCCTCCCCGTATGTCGCCGATGTGAGCGTAGAGGATCAGGTAAGTGGACTCATTGCCGATACGGAAGCTCGTTGGGGCCCGATCGACCTGTTCTGCTCGAACGCCGGCATCTCGCATCCCGGGGGGCCGGAAGTGTCGAACGAGGCACTCGAGCATGTATTCGACGTGAACTACCGGTCGCATCTGTATGCTGCTCGGAGCCTGGTACCCAAGATGACCGCCAGAGGAAGGGGCTACCTGCTGCATACGGCTTCGGCCGCTGGTCTTCTGACCCAGATCGGCTCGCTTGCCTATGCGGTGACGAAGCATGCGGCGGTGGCACTGGCAGAGTGGCTGTCGGTAACGTACGGTGAGCAGGGACTGAAGGTCTCGGTCCTGTGTCCCCAGGGAGTGCGGACCCGTCTGCTCCTCGGCGAGGATGGCGACCGGAACAACTTTCTGACTCCCGGTGCAATCGAGCCCTCCGCTGTCGCCGATGCCGTGATCGAGGGGTTGTCCGAAGAGCGGTTTCTGATTCTGCCCCACCCGGAAGTCGCCGAGTACATGCGCCGCAAGGCATCCGACTATGACCGCTGGCTCCGCGGCATGCGTAGGCTCCAGGCTCGCGTGCGGGAAGAGCCGTCCACCGCGATGAATGCGTAGCGCCTCTCGGCGAGGAAGTGGACGGGCAATGACGGGGCACTCACATCTTGGGCCGCCACTGGGCTGGGCCGAGAGGATCGGCCCGTAGTGGTCCGAGGCGGATGGGTAATGGCAATGCCACCTCCGCGAGTACAGACACAGCGAAGCGCTGGGCCGGTCGAAGCGCCATGGACCGGCAGCGCAAAGAGCGTCCTTGATCTGCTTCGTGGTTCGCGGAGTAGCGTGGTCTGCTCGACGAGTCGCGATGTCAGTGCGTAGCCTACGGCCGTGCTGGCCTTGCCCGTCTTGGGACGCCGCCAATGGTGTTCGATGCGAAGGCCCGCCCGGCAACCGTAGAGAGATTGCATGACTGTCCTGGTGTTCCGTCAACGGCAACATTTCTGGTAGGTTGTGTATCGATGCGGAGGAACTGGTGGCATCGGTCGCAAGCCTTCACCGAACAGGGAGCCGATCACCGGGGAACGATGGGCCGCGACCAGCCGGTCCCAGAACCGATGCTTCTCCACTCCGCACGTCGGGCGCGCCTCGATGGACCGCAGGTCCACGCTGCGATGCGGGGTGGGAAACGACATCATCCCCTCGGCCCGGACCGAGCGAGTATGGAATTTCCAGCCGCTGCGGAGCGGAAGAAACTACAGCAAGGATCGCGGTGCCTAGCGGTCGGCCGCCCGGAGCCCCTCCTTCACACTGTGGGCCATCGCGATTTCGGACAATGAGCTTCTCCTGATCGTCGGATCGTCGGATCGATTGACTCAGTCCATGTGAACATGCCAAAGTGTAATAACCAGCGGAGCAGTTTCGCTGAGTTGGGAGGACAACGATGAACAATATCCGATTTCGCCTATATTCCACCCAGGATGGTGATACAGGTTGGGTGCGAGGAGGATAGTGGAGCCTGCGATATTAGTCACAGCAGCAGCCTCGATTGTCGCAGCAGCATTAGGAGCAGTTCTAGGAGCATGGCTCGCGTATCGCCGTAGTCTCGACATCGCAGCCAAACGAGCGACCATCGACTTCGCTGTCAAGGCGGACTTGGGAAACAAGGAGTGGCTGATAGGCAGGCAGCTGTTTGCTGAATGCACCTAGAAGTGGACAACACCTCTTCCGTCGTGGGAGTCGCTGGGGTCGGGCGAGGGTGCCAGTGAATTGTCCCATAAAGTTGCTCTCTACCTAAATCACTGCGAACTTGTGGCCGTCGCGATCAAGAAAAAGGCTATCGATGAGGACATGTACAGACTGTACAACCGCACTGTGTACGAAAGAACATGGGAGTTAGCCGAGGACCATATCAGGGGACGTCGCGATAACGCGCCCAAAGTTGAGGGCGATGCTAAGAGTGGACGAGCAAGTCGCAACACGCTCTACGAGAATTTCGAGGATGTCGTCAGAGAGTGGAGGGAATAAGCTAAGCCCGCATTCTGTATCCCTAGCGGTATCCATCATATTATCAATCAGTTACGATTCAAGATAGTGGCAAGGGGTGCTACGCCCCGATGCAGCCACCCTCACCGTCGCACTTTGTGGTGCAATGGGCGACTACTGTTTGACGGAGCATCCGCCCGTCTGTGTGTCAGTCCTCGTCCTGCTGCGCGGCAAGCCGGTTGATGACCGAGCGATCCTCAAGGGTCGTAACGTCGCCACTGACCGTATGAGTGGTCACGATCTCCCGCAGGAGCCGACGCATGATCTTGCCCGACCGGGTTTTCGGTAGTGCGTCAGCGAAGCGGATCTGCTTTGGCCGTGCGAACTTGCCGATCTGCTGTCCGATCCAGTCCCTGAGTTCGGCCGCAAGTTCATCCGATGCCTCGTGGCCCTGGATCGGCGTGACGAAGGCGATCACGGCCTGCCCGGTCAGATCGTCGGGCATACCCACGACGGCCGCTTCCGCAACGCCGTCGTGACGGACCAGTGCGGACTCGATTTCGGCTGTCGACAGGCGATGGCCGCTCACGTTCATGACGTCGTCGACCCGGCCCAGGACCCAGAAATACCCGTCCTCGTCGCGACGGGCGGCGTCTCCGACAAAGTACAGTCCCGGGATCTGGCTCCAGTACGTCTCGATGAATCGCTCCGGGTCACCCCATAGGGTCCGGAACATCGACGGCCAGGGCTTCCGCACCACCAGGTAGCCGTCCCCGCCCGGTTCGACGGAATTCCCGTCCATATCCACCACGTCCGCCACGATTCCCGGTAAGGGAAACGTCCCCGAGCCGGGTTTGAGCGAGGTCGCTCCGGGCAGGGGAGAGATCATGATCGAACCCGTCTCTGTCTGCCACCAGGTGTCGACGATCGGGCAGCGACTGCCGCCGATGACTCGGTGATACCACTCCCATGCGGAAGGGTTGATCGGCTCCCCGACGGAACCCAGCAGCCGCAGGTGTGACAGGTCGTGGCGTTCCGGGTGCTGTTCGCCGAACTTGATGAACGCACGGATTGCCGTCGGCGAGGTGTAGAACACGTTCACCTTGTACTTGTCGACAATCCGCCAGAACCGGTCCGGCCCCGGGAAGTCGGGTGCGCCTTCGTACATGACCGTCGTCGTGCCGACGAGCAGGGGGCCATAGACGATATAGCTGTGGCCGGTCACCCAACCGATGTCGGCTGCACACCAGTATGTGTCCTCGTCGTTGATGTCGAAGACCCAGCGCATGGCCATTGACACCTGCAACTGATAGCCACCCGTTGAATGGACGATGCCCTTGGGCTTCCCGGTCGTGCCTGACGTGTAGAGCACGTACAGCGGATGCTCGGAGTCGAGTTCCTCCGCTGGACAGGTGTCGCTGGCGTCGGCGTCAAGGTCGTGCCACCAGGAATCCCGTCCCTCCCGCATGTCCACAGGGCTGCCTGTCCGCTGGTAGACGATGACGCTGCGCACGGCGGGACAATCATCGAGGGCCTCGTCCACGAACTCCTTCAATGGAACGATCTTTCCCCGGCGCCAGCCGCCGTCGGCGGTGACGACAAGGGTCGCGTCGAGGTCCCGGATGCGGGTCTTGAGGGCCTCCGCGGAGAAGCCGGCGAACACTACGCTGTGGGTGATGCCAAGGCGTGCACAGGCCAGCATTGCCACCGGCAGTTCGGGCACCATCGGCATGTAGATGATGGCGCGATCGCCGGCCCCGAAACCCTGATTCTTGAGTGTGCTGGCGAACCGCTGAACCAGCCGCAGCAATTCCTGGTACGTCAGAATCCTCTGGTCGCCGGGTTCGCCCTCCCAGACAATGGCGGCCCGGTTCTTGCGCCAGGTCTGGCAATGCCGGTCCAGACAGTTGTGGGACATGTTCGTGGTGCCGCCGGTGAACCACTTGAAGAAGGGTGGGTTCGAGTCGTCGAGCACGCGGTCCCACTTCGTGAACCAGTGCAGTTCGGACTCGGCCAACTCGCTCCAGAAGCCTTCCGGGTCGGCTTCCGCCCGCTGCAGCAGATCCAGGTGGGCTTCACCACGAGGAACGTTTGCCTGTGCGATGAACTCATCGGGGGGATGATATAGGGCCATGGACCTACCTCTGCATTGGATGAACTGCCGGTGACCGCCGTGTTTCCGTGACGGGGAAGGGCATTGTGGCCGGCACGGTCATTGCCATGCCGTACTCGTCTCACTGTTCAGGACCAGCGAATCGAAGATGGCGAGGACTCGCTTGCGATAGATGTACATCTTCTGTAGTTGCTGGCGGAAGTCGGCGTCGTACTCGCGCGTTCGCATCCACCTCTGGAAGACCTTGGGCGGGATGTCGATCTCGGCCCTCAGCGATTCTGCCGAATACCCGCGCAGGAAGAGCCCGAAGAACAGTGCAGCCTCGGTTTGCGGCGAATGGAACTCTTCCTCCCTCTTTCTGGCTGCCATCTTGATTCCCCACTGACCAATCTCAGATTGAAGTTACCAGTATATGGCTGATGCCGGGCAGGCAGCGAAGAAGACTCCGAGACCGTCCACCCAGACGGCTTGCCGTTCCTACCCACCATGAGGGCATGCCCGCTTCGGCCTCACGACGGTCGGCGTTGGAGTCGGTAGAATTCGGAGTGTGTGGCTACCGGGAGCGGTCTCGGCCGTGGCCTTGGGATACGCGACGTACTCCGCGGCATGGCCCTCGGCACAGCGTTGGGGGGAGTGCCTATGGCGTCTGCCAAGAGGACGCAGGGAAATCGCACTCACGTTCGACGACGGGCCGGGGCCGGATACGGAACGGTTCCTCGACTTGCTGGAGTCCCTGGATGTCGAAGCAACGTTCTTTCTGTGCGGACAGAATGTGCAGAGGAATCCGGGAATCGCAAGATCGGTTATCCTGGCTGGCCACGCCATCGGTAACCACACACACACACACCCGAGGTTGCCCTTCTGTTCCGCCAACCGGGTTCGGAGCGAACTGTCGGCGGCACAAGACGCGATCATGGATGCGACGGGAGCTTCGGTCTCTCTGTTTCGGCCTCCATATGGCTTGCGGTCGCCGGCCTTGCGACACCTTCTGCCTGAGTTCGGATTGATGGGCGTCCATTGGACAGTGATTGGCAACGACTGGAAACGGAATGCTGATTCGATAGCCTCACGGGTTGTTCGCAAGGCCTGCGATGGAGCCATCGTCTGCCTGCACGATGCGCACCCGAACGACCCCGGTGCCGACCGGATGGAAACACTTCGGGCGGTTGGCATGCTCGTACCGCAGTTGCGTGCACAGGGCTACCGGTTCGTAGCCTTGCAGTCCGTCAAGAGAGAGTCGCGGCGCCGATTCCCGGAGTGAAACGCCCGCTCTACTGGGCTGTCCAGCCACCGTCGATCACTAGATCGGTTCCAGTGATGTACCCGGCTCCGTCCGAGCACAGATAGACCGCAAGCTGCCCGACTTCCTCGATCTTCCCCCAGCGGCCGACCGGGAGTCTGGACAGGAACTGACGGTTCTTCTCCGGGTCCTCGATCAGTGGACGGTTCATCTCCGTTGCGAACGGTCCGGGGCTGATCCCATTGACGGTGATGTTGAACGGGGCTAACTCGAGTGCGAGTGCCCGCGTGAAGCCCAGTAGGCCGGCCTTGGTGGTGCAGTAGCCGGTCCGGTTCGGCAGGGCGACATGCGACATGATCGACGTCAGGTTGATAATGCGTCCCCAACCCTTCTGCTTCATGCCTAGCACCATTGCCTTGGACATGGAGAATGGGCCGGTCAGGTTGACTTCAAGGATCTCGTGCCACTCCTCGAGCGAGAACTCCTCAAGCGGTTTCCTGTTGTTGATGCCGGCATTGTTGATGAGGATGTCACATGTGCCGAAGGTCTCTGTAGTGGCCTGATTCACTTCCATTGCCGCTGTCTCGTCCGTCACGTCCGCTACCACCGAGTCTGCCGAGCCCCCGTGTTCCCGGATGCCGTACACGACATCCGCCAGCAACCGCGCATCGCGGGCCACCAGCATCACCTTCGCACCGGCCTTAGCGAGTGATTCAGCCATTTCGCGACCCAAGCCCTTGCTTGCGCCGGTGACCACTGCAACATGTCCGTCCAACGAAACGCCACTCATGGATTGGTCTTGCTCCTAGGAGTCAGCCGGCCACAGTTCCAGTGGCCGAAAGTTTACCCCATCGGAATTGAACGATGAGGGTTGCCTATATCTTATCTCGATTGGAATCGCGCTCCGAGCTGGCGGTCGGGACGGGTGTATGCTGCCGTTCCCAGTGCTGGCTTGGCAGTTGCAATCACGGGGCTCGAAATCGGTGCGTTTCGAATCCACCTCTGTGCGGAGCCCTGATGTCCAGGGTCTGACCGAGCGATGACGCGGCGAGGGTGCCGCGGCTGTCCTGCTCTCTGGGATCGCATCCACCGGGTGCGGAACCGGGTCTGACTTTACGATTGCAGCCGCATCGTTCATCGGCGAGCGGGAAGCGGTTCCGTGTGCCGCCCGCGAGGTTGCCGAGAAACAAGGAGGGCCGACGAGTGGCTCAATGATGACGTACGGGATCTCTACTTCCAGTCCTGCATCTCCGACCTCGGAGGTCACCGGCGCATCGCCGGCCCCTGCTGGTAATGAAGGCGCAAGCCGGCCGCAGTTCGGATTCGGATGACACTGCATAGCTCATGGGTGAGCTGGACGTGAGGAGCATGGATGAAGTACGCGATGTTCGCAAGTCCGTGTCCCCCTTCGAGAGTCTGTCGTCTTGGAAGGAGAGGACTCTCGAGTCGATCCCGCAGCAGGTCCTGGCGGCTGGCAGGGGCGATCAGCGTGTTCGGGTCCACTCGATCCGCCGGTCGCAGGAGCCGTCCGATCCTGCTTCCCGGTCCGGCAGTCGGTTCTCCGCCGATGTGCCTGTCGAGCGCTCGTCGGCGGGCGCTCCACCCGATTGCGATTAGGAGCGTATGGAACAAAGCGGAACGCGGGCGCTACCGAGGGGCGTCACGCGCTGTGATAGCAGCAGTCGAGCGCTCTCCTTGCAACGGGTCGGACCGCATCGGAGGGAGTGTCGCGGGACCGCGAGGAAGGTCGCCGATTTCGCATGAATCGGATCTTAGGCGGCGGCATTCGTGCTCAAATGTTTGCAAAAAATAACATAAAGTGTTGACATGTGTAGTTTCGTGTACAATACTGTTTTTGAGGAGCTGTAGGTGGACCCGTCGACCACCTCTGAACCGAGTTTCCCGAATTCCCGAACGGCGGAGTCGCTTGGCAGTAAGCGGCAAGAAGGAGGACATGAACATGCAAGACAGAGTGAAGAAACTGGGGGGGGGGGGATGATGTTCCTCCTGGTAGCGCTCTTGGCGGTCGGGATGGCTGGCTGCGGAGGCGATGAACCCACACCGATAGCGAGGCCGGTCACACCACCACCGGCACCCCCGGCGTTCCAGCCGCAGCCGGTCGAGATCACGCTGGGGACGAGTGGCGACACGGTCACCCTGATGACCACCGAGGGCGGTGGTTTCACGCTGAACGGGGAAGCGTTCGAGAGCGGCGGGAACGTGACGGCCGGGAACGGCGGGATGTACACGCTGACGCTGGCGGAGGGGACCTGGACAGCGCAGTTCGATGCGCACGAGATCCTGATCCCGCTCGGTACGAGCGAGGAGACGGTGACGATCACGCAGGCCGAGGACGGCAGCTACTGGCTGGGGGAGATGGCGGTCCGGAGCGGCGAGACCATCCACACGGCCGCGAACGGCAACGAGTACGTGCTGAGCATCACGACCGACGAGAACGGGGCGATCACCTGGATGGCCAGCTACCGGATGCCGATGATCCAGGTGATGCTGGGCCTGTCGGGCGACACGGTGACGCTGGAGAGGCGGGAGGACGGCAGTTACTGGCTGGAAGAGATGGCGGTGACGAGCGGGGAGACGACGGCCCATGCGGGGAACGGGAACACCTACACGCTGACGCTGGGCGAGGACGGCATGTGGATGGCGGAGTACATGGAGATGGTGGTGGAGGTGATGCTGGGGACCTCGGGCGAGACGGTGACGGTGAGCAAGTCCGAGGACGGCGGCTACTGGCTGGGGGAGATGGAAGTGGAGAGCGGCGTGACAGTCGCGACGGCATCGAACGGGAACCGGTACCGGTTGCGGATGGATACGGAGGGGATGTGGATGGCGGAGTACGTGCCGATGACGGGCACGGTGACGGTGGGCAGCCTGGGAGTGACGCTGGAGACGGTGCAGGCGGAAGACGGGAGCTGGACGGTGGTGAGTCCGGTGAGTGGGGAGCCGGAGACGCTGACCGACGGAGCCACGTTCATGGTGGGTGGCAACACCTACACGCTGATGGATGACGGGGAGGGGAACTGGATGGCGACATACCGGGAGGAGACGGTCTCGGTGATGCTGGGGATGTCGGGCGAGACGGTGATGCTGACGAAGAGAGAGGACGGCAGCTACTGGCTGGGGGAGATGCAGGTCGAGGACGGGGTGACGATGGTGACGGCGACCAACGGCAACCTGTACACGCTGAGCATGGACGCGGACGGGATGTGGATGGCCATGCATGAGGCGCCACAGACGCAGGTGACATTGGGCACGAGCGGGACGACGGTGACGCTGGTGCGGGAGGAAGACGGCAGCTACACGCTGGACGGGGAGATGTTCCGCAGTGGCGGTCGGGTGACGGCCGGGAACGGGAACATCTACACGGTGACGATGGTGGACGGAGCGTGGATGGCGGAGTACCAGCCGGAGAGCATGGCGATCAAGGGCACGGGCGGTCTGCTGGCGGTGATGCGCGAGGACGGTGAGGGCTACGACGTGGACGGCGCGCTGCTGCCGAGCAGCGGGATGGGCGACATCGACACGGACACCTCCGGGAGTTACCGGGTGCGGATGGAGGACGGGATGCTGACGGGCATGCGTCTGGACAACGTCAAGATCGGTGCGGCGAAGTTCAGGACGGACGGTCTGAGCGCAGACCCGGCCATGCGGGGGGACGACAAGTCGACGGCGGACATCAACGAGGCGAACACGGCGCTGGTGGTGGCGGGGGAGAACTATCCGTTCGCGGACCTGCTGGGGGACGGGGTGTCGCAGACGAAGGGGACGAACTTCGTGGCGGAAGCACGGACGAAGCTGGAGGGGATCCGGGAGAAGATCGTCCAGATCCTGGAGGTGTTCGAGAAGGACTCGGACCGGGACGAGCAGATCGAGAAGCAGTGGGGCACGGCCGCGAGCGGCAATGCGAAGACGAACGTCAAGGGCGTGCTGGCGGCGGTGTTGAAGGGGACCGGTACGACCAACACCGGGTTCGACAGCCTGTTCGGAGACGACGCGGAGCCGGACGACGACCGGGCGTTGGGGGAGATCGACGACCTGCTCGAGGCACTGACCAGCGCGGAGGAACTGGCGGCGGCGCTGGGGGACGACGGAGTGCTGGAGGGAGCGGCCAAGACGGGAGATGCGGAGACGATCTTCGGGGCGACGAAGACGGAATCGACGGTGACGTACGGGGAGTACGGGAACACGCGGTACGGGACGATCACGCGCAGGCAGCGTGCGGATGCGCGGGGGAAGGCGGAGTACAAGGTGAGTCCGAAGAAGACGGGGGAGCGGGGAGCGTTTGCGTTCGGGGTGACGGACAATACGGCGCGGTCGCGGTACGTGCAGACGGCGGGGACGGCGCGGTACGAGGGGGAGACGCTGGCGGTGAGCGGAGCGGACAGGCAGTACGCGGGGGACATCGAGATCAGCATCAACTTCACGTCCGAGAAGGTGGACGGATTGATCACGAACCTGATGACGGCGGAGGGGGAGAGCTGGGAGTACCTGTTCGGGGAGGTGGACAGCATCGTGTTGCCGAAGGCGGACCTGAAGACGCAGGGGAACTGGGAACTTGTGAAAGAGGACGGAGCGACGATCGACTTCGGCCGGCGCGCCGGGGTGTATCGACCGCAGAAGGTGGACAGCACGTTCGAGGGGCGGTTGCTGGGAGGCGACAGTGAGCCGGAGGCGGGCAGCGAGGTGGTGGGGGTGTGGTCGGTCGGCGCGGGCGTGAAGACGGACACTGCGGCCGGCAGCGACAACCGGAGTTACCTGGCGGGGGGCTTCGGGGCGGCCCGGGTGGCGGACGGGCCGGTGCGGCGACCGTCGGTGGACGACGGGACGCAGGGGAACGCCAAGCTGGTGAGCGACGACGCCAAGACGACGATCGAGAACGGCCAGTTGACGGTCAAGCCGCAGGCGTGGGCCTGGTACTACGAGAATCTGGGTTCGACGGCGACCTCCCACTTCCCGGACGGGGAAGCGGGTCTGGACTCGGACGAGGCTCAGGCTCTCGGGGCGTTTACCAATTCCCCAGGATCGCATTTCCGCAAGGCCGACAAGCCGGGGGACGCCAACAAGTACAAGGGCGAGCAGATGCTGGACGTGCAGCTCTCGCTGGCGGATCTGCTGGCTAGCGAAGGAGGTGGCGAGTTCAACCGGAACAGTCCCAAGACCTGGGTGCAACTGGCACTGGAACGGATCCGGAAGGGGCGGGACAAGATTGCCGGTCTGCAGTCGATCGGGGGCCTGAGCGAGCAGGTCAATGCGGAGTGGAAACAGGTCAATCTGGCCCTGCTGCACTACGTGTTCTGGGATCCCAGGCTGGATCCGGAATCTTCGTACCAGCGGAAGATGATCCGCCACGACTACGTCCGGCCGCCAAGCCTGACGACAGCGGAGAAACGCAAGCTTAGAGGCTGGCCCTGGAATCTACCCAGCAAGACGGTCACCGTAGTCACCGAGCAGCAAAGCGACGGCGTGACGCGGGAGACGCGTGATCAGTCCCCGGCAGCGCCGTCCGATGTACTGGACCGCATCGACGCGATGATCGAGGCGCTGAGTTCGGTGGAGAGCCTGGAGGCGGCGTTCGACCCGGGACGGGACGGTCTATTCGTGGACGAGGATGCGGATGGCACGGAGAAGTCGTTCCTGACGATCCACGGCGACGATGGGGAACTGTTCGACAGCGACGACACGGACACGAAAGGTAGCCAGCTGATCTGGAACACGTCGGCGTCGGCGATCTTCAATCAGCGGCAGTGGCAGATCAAGGCGACGGCGGGGACGACGGACTACACGCGCTTCGGAGTGTGGCGGATCCAGTGGGCGCAGAACGCGCTGCGGGCCAAGAACTGGACCCACCGTGAGGTGGAGTCGTTTGCCTACAGCCCGCTGCCGGTGGCGACGGCGCAGAGGCGGGACCAGTTGCCGTTGGGAGGACGGGCAACCTACGAGGGCAAGACGGTGGCGTACGTGGGCAAGATGGCGGAGTTAGTGGGCGGCGACAGAGACCCCACCAACCCGGGCAGTCAGGCGGCCTATGAGGGTGTGGCGAGCGTGGAGGTGGAATGGTTCGGGGCGGACCCGATCCCCGCTGCCACATGGAGCGGCCAGAGCCTCAGCATCCGATCGAACGCAGTGGGCGCGCACGTCACGACGGTGCTGAGCGACCTGCGGTCGGTGGCGAACGGCGACTACCTGTACCATGCCAACAAGGAAGTGCGGCGGCTGATCTTTCCGAAGATCACGTTCGGCACGGATGCCAGCTTCGGCAGTGGCAACCACGAGCTGGACTACCAGTGGAATGCCAACTTTTCAAGGACGGTCAAGATCGACTACCGGGATTCGGCAGAGACCCGGGGGGAGCAGGATCACGATGCCAACGCACTGGGGTACAGTTTCGAGTTCGTGGGGAGTTCGCCGGACGGGCCGCTGGGAGTGATCGGAATCTACTCGTTCACCCCGAGAAGATCATCCGTCCCAGTATCTTGTTGTGAGGGATTCGGCACCAAGATGGACAGCGGGACCGCGAAGCACTATGGCCTGGATCTCAAGGGAGCCTTCGGCGCGGATCTTCCGTAGGGTCGGTGGCCGAGAAGTACTGCGTGGACAGCCAGGAGGAGCGGGCATCCGCTCCTCCTTCCATGTCAAGACAGTTTAACCAGCTAACGCGAGGTCGTCAGGGTGCCGTCCGTACCCTCTTCGACACCGGTTGGCTGCATGTCTACCCGTTACGGAACTCCACGATGGTGTCGGGTCCCGAATGTTCGAACGATAGAACCGAGCTTGTCCACCATCGGTCCGGTTGGTCACTACCGTCCCATGCTGACGAATCTTGTATTTGGCGGGAGACTCTACTCACGGGTCGTCCGGAACAAATATTGCAGTTCCAATGTGGCAGACGTGTCGACCGTTGAATCTTGAACTGCGATTCTCCGGTCAACTTGTGATTTCAGTTAATCAGACTTGAGTCTCCAGTGGTTGTCGGCAACTCACATGTGCCAGTTCGCGCCCCGCTGACGTGCATTGACGCTCGTAACCCAGGCCGTTGAATCGGTGCTCGAACCGTCGAAGTAACCGCCCCACTCGTGCTCGGAGTCCGCCCGTCGCGGATGCTCCGCCGTCTCTCTGTCAGAGGCGAGCCGGTCTCCCGCACCGTTTGCAACCGCTGCTCGTCCCTGGCCCCACCGGACGCTTCCCGTCGGTAGGGCCGCGCTTGTGTCTTCAGAGCCTTGATCGCCGCCACGTACTCCCTGTTCGCTTGGAGCGAGACAACACGTACTGTGGCGGGCACTCCCAGACTGCGCTTCGTGGCAGAGTTCGGCGAACCGTCCCGTGGCTGATTGTGTCAAGGAATCCTCCACGCCCCGCACCTCTGAAGATGCTTCGCCCGGTGTTGTTATGGACTACAACGCCTCCAGCCTCTCCCGAACACGGGCTGCCGCACGAACATCTGAAGTTGCCACGAAGATCGTGTCGTCGCCAGCGATCGTCCCGACAATGTCGGGCCAATCCGCCGCATCCAGGTGCTGGGCAAGGGCGTTGGCTCCCCCCGGAAGCGTATGGAGAATGACAAGGTTCAGCGCCGTTTGCACCCGCACAAGGAACCTGGTCACGATTGCTGCCAGGTTCTGGCGGGCCGCGTTACCGTCGGGTTGGTGTCGAGACTCCGAGTATCCCTGCGCGGTCCGGACGATTCCAAGTTCCCTCAGGTCTCGCGAGAGCGTTCCTTGGCTGACGTCGATGCTCCTCTCCGAGAGTGCCGTGACGAGTTCATCTTGCGTACGCGGACTCCGCGAGCGGACAATGTCCAGGATTTCACGGTGCCTGCGCCCCCTCACGGATTCCTTCCTGCCCGGTTATCCGACACACGGGAAAGACACTCCAGTCGTGTTCGGGCCGCTGCCAACGCTTGCTGGACACGGGAACGTGCTGTGCCTCCGGGAAGGGTGTGGTTCTCCAGGGCATTGCGCGGTGCAAGGGCCTCGACGGCGCGAGCGTCGAGCTCTGGCGCGAAAGCCTGCAACTCTGCAAGGCTCCACTCAGCGGGTCGCTTCCCACGCTTCACGCTCTCCAGGACGATACCGCCCACGATCTGATGGGCTCGGTGAAATGGTACGCCTGCCCGTGCCAGCATCTCTGCCAGGGCGGTGGCCGAGACCCAGCCATCCTCGGCAGCCTCCTCCATCACTCGGGGCCGGATTCTGACCGTCTCTACGCACAGTGCCAGCACTTCGAGCGACTGGCGGACCTGCTCGGCGGCGTCAAAGACCAGTTCCTTGTCTTCCTGCAAGTCCCGGTTGTAGGACAGCGGCAGGCCCTTGAGCGTCATCATCAGCGCCTGCAAGCCTCCGCAGACCCTTCCGGCCTTGCCGCGCGCCAGCTCCAGCGCGTCGGGATTCCGTTTCTGCGGCATGAGGCTTGAACCGCTCGTGACCTCGTCGCCGAGCTGAAGAAAGTCGAACTCCTCACTGCTATAGAGGATCCAGTCCTCTGCGAGTCGGCTGACGTGCAGCATCGTGACGGACGATGCATAGAGGAAGTCCAGCGCGAAGTCCCGGTCCGAGACCGCGTCCATACTGTTCGCCGCGATTGCGGAGAATCCCATGTCGGCCGCCATCTGCTCGCGGTCGAACGCAAAGCCGCTCCCAGCCAGTGCCCCGCAGCCCAGCGGTGAGGTGTCGGCACGCTCGTAGGCGTGCTGGAACCGCTCCCAGTCTCTGGCGAACATCTCGAAGTATGCCAGCAGGTAGTGCGCGAATAGGACCGCCTGGGCGCGGCGGAGGTGCGTGTAGCCGGGCAGCAGCGCGTCGGGCTCGCGCTTCGCCAATTCGAGCAAGGAGTCCAGTAGTCCCTCCAGGCTGGATTGAATGTTGCGGGTCGCATCCATGGTCCACCGCCGGAAATCGGCAGCCACCTGCTCGTTGCGACTGCGTCCGGTGTGGATCTTCTCGGCCAGCTCGCCGACCGATTCGCCGAGCTTGTGGATCACGAACGTATGGATGTCTTCGTCCTCCGCATCGAAGTAGCCCGGGGATTCCGCCTCGACCAGCATGCGGTCGAAGGCCGCGTCGATCCGGGCCCGCTCGTCGCCCGTGAGAATCCCCACTCGTTCCAGTGCCGCTGCGAACGCCCTTGATCCGATGATGTCCGCGACAAACAGGTTCCGGTCGAACCGCAGGGACCCCGAGTAGCGCTCGAACAGCTCGGATGGTCCGGACTCGAAGCGTCCTCCCCAGAGCTTCATGGCCGATCGCTCCCTGTGCCGGATAGCCCGCCCTGCACCGCTGCATGGACCCGCATCGGTAGCCCGGTCAGGTTGATGAACCCGGCGGCATCCCGCTGGTCGTACTCCTCGCCCATCGTGAAACTGGCGATGGCGGGTGCGTACAGGGAGTACGGCGAGGCCCGGCTCACCACATCGATACGCCCTTGGCACAGCCGCAGCCGGACTTCACCGCTCACGTGTCGCTGTGTCTGCAGGACGAACCCGTCCAGAGCCTCCCGCAGTGGGGTGAACCACTTGCCGTCATAGACCAGCTCGGCATAGTCGAGCGCCACCTTCTGCTTGTAGTGCTGTGTGGCACGATCCAGTGTCAGCGCCTCGAGTTCCCGGTGGGCGGCGATGAGAATGGTGCCTCCGGGGGTCTCGTAACATCCCCTGGACTTCATCCCGACATAGCGGTTCTCGACCAGGTCGATGCGTCCGATGCCATGCTCGCAGCCGATCCGGTTGAGCGACTCGACGATTGTGGCCGGTGATGCGGTGGTCCCGTTGAGCGCGACGGGCGTACCCCGTTCGAAGGCGACCGCAACCTCCGTACCGGCAGGTGGTCCGGTGGCCGGATCATCAGTCCATGTCCACACCGCTGCAGACGGCGCATTGGCCGGATCTTCCAGTTCGGCGCCCTCGTGGGATATGTGCCACAGGTTGGCGTCCCGGCTGTAGATCTTCTCCTTGCTCTGCTGGATCGGAATGCCGTGACGGGCGGCGTAGTCGACAGCGTCCTCGCGCGAAACGATGTCCCATTCACGCCAGGGTGCGATCACTGGCAGGTGCGGAGCAAGTGCCTTGTACGTGAGTTCGAAACGGACTTGATCGTTGCCCTTGCCAGTTGCTCCGTGGGCCAGTGCGTCGCATCCGGTGCGCAGGGCGACTTCCACCTGGAGCTTGGCCAGCAGTGGCCGCGCTATTGATGTGCCGAGCAGATACTTGTGTTCATACACCGCTCCGGCCCGGAGCATCGGCCAGATGTAGTCGCTGACGAACTCCTCGCGGAGATCCTCGACATGCACATCGCTCGCGCCGCTCGCCAGCGCCCGTTCCCTCAGGCCGTCGATCTCGTTCCCGCCCTGGCCGACGTTGCCGCAGATGGCGACGACCTCCGTCTTGTAGTGCTCCTGCAGCCACGGAATGATGATGGATGTGTCCAGTCCCCCCGAATAGGCGAGGGCCACTCGCTTGAGATTCGCAGACATCGTTGCTTACCTCCCTTCCAGAATCGTGAGGAGCAGCGCCTTGTGGGCGTGCAGCCGGTTCTCTGCCTGGTCGAAGACAACCGATTGGGGTGATTCCATGACGGCATCGCTTACCTCCTGGCCTCGCAGGGCGGGCAGGCAGTGCATGAACACCGCGTCCTGGCGGGCGGCACGCATGACATCCCTGGTCACTCTGTAGGCGGCGAATGCGATCCGGCGTTGCTGTGTCTCCTCCTCCCAGCCCATGCTCGTCCACACGTCGGTGTAGATCACGGCTGCGTCCCGGACAGCCTCGCGAATATCCTCAACGACCTTGATGTCGCACCCAGTCGCGGTCGCCGTCGCGCGTGCCGCCGCCAGGTCGTCCGGACGCGGTCCGTATCCCGGCGGACCGCAGAGGGACATCGAGATCCCCAGCTGCGCGGCCGTGTGCAGCAGGGAGTGTGCCACGTTGTTGCCATCACCCAGGTAGGTGATCTTGAGGCCGTCGAGAGACGGGAAACGCTCCTTCACGGTCAGAAAGTCGGCCAGCGCCTGACAGGGGTGGTACGACTCGCTGAGCGCGTTGATGACCGGAACGCTCGACCATTCGGCGAGCAGTTCCAGCGTCTTGTGGGAATACGTCCTCGCGATGATGGCATCGAACCAGCGGTCGAGATTCCGCGCGATGTCCCGGGCCGGTTCGCGTTCGCCGATGCGCCCATCGCGGTGATCCTGGAAGATGCTGTGACCGCCAAGCTGGAGGGCCGCCAGTTCGAAGGTCATGCGTGTTCGCAGCGACGGCTTCTCGAACAGCAGCGCGACCGCCTTCCCGCACAGCGCCGTGCGGTACCGGGCGGGATCCCTCTTGACGCGTGAGGCCAGGTCCAGCAGGGATCGAAGCTGGTCGGCCGAGAAGTCGCGGTCGTGAAGGAAATGGGGTATGTCCGCCCGGCGTGGAGCGACTGGCGGCACATGAATATTCATCATTACGTATGATTACACATCGGCCGAACGCGGTCAATCCCGGGCTCGGCGTGTTGCTGTGCCACTCTGTAGCGATGCGGTTCACCGCTGGACCCGAGCATTCCGGAGAGCGCCTCGACCGCTTCCTGGCGGACCGCCTGGAAGATGTGAGCCGGTCGCTGGTCCTGGCCTGGATTCGTGACGGACGGGTGCAGTTGGATGGCCGTGTCGAGCATCGCGGCAGTCGCAGGCTACATGGCGGCGAGTCCCTGGAGATCGAGCCGGCCGAGCGGCCGCCCCTGCGGGCGGAGCCCGAGAACATCGAAATCAACATCCTGTACGAGGACGACCACCTGGCGGTTGTGGACAAGCCGGCCGGAATGGCCGTGCATGCCGGAGCGGGCGTTGCTTCCGGCACCTTGGTCAACGCACTGCTGTATCGGTTCGGGAGTCTCTCGGGAATCTCGGGGGATCTCCGGCCCGGGATCGTGCATCGACTGGATCGTTTCACTACCGGCGTCATGGTTGTGGCAAAGGGGGACCGGGCGCACCAGATGCTCCAGGACCAGTTCCAGCGGCGTGTCGTCGACAAGCTGTACTGGGCCACTGTCGAGGGACGCATGCCGCTCGAACCGCATGCGGATGCCCGGTACCTCCGGCACGGGCGCCCTGTGATGCGGAACGGGAAATGGTGGCTCCGTCTCGAGATGCCGATCCGTCGGGACAGGCGCAACCGGGTGAAGATGGCCATCGTGCGAGGCGGACGCGAGGCGGTGAGTGACGTCCGCATGCTGAGGGCTGGCCCCCGGCATTCGCTGCTGGAGGTCTGCATCCGTACCGGACGGACCCATCAGGTCCGGGTGCACCTGTCCAGCGTCGGCCATCCCGTATTCGGGGACGCCCTCTACGGAGCGCGCCGGAGCGCAGACCCTGCCACGGATCCCCGCCGCTACCTGCTCCATGCCCGGAGGCTGGCCTTCGACCATCCTGTCAGCGGTGATCGAATGCTGTTCGAGGCGCCGCTGCCTCCTGATTTCGGCACCGGTCTCGAAGCGCTCGGGATATAATCGAACCATGCAGCGACATGTGGTGGCGTTGCTGGGCACCATGATCGCGACTGTCGGGACATGGGCCCAGGAGAGTACGGAACCGCGTTTGGACCCTGTCTACACTGGGGCGGAATCCGACATCATCAGGGTGGATGTCGCGCGCGTACCCCTGCTGTTCACGGTCACTGACAGGAAGAACCGATTCATCACGGACCTGGGACGCGAGGATTTCCGGGTCTTCGACGACGGCTGGGAGCAGGAGATTCGTGAGTTCGACCGCGAGAGCGACCTGCCGTTGCGCATTGGCGTCGTACTGGACACTTCCAACTCCATCCGTGGCCGCTTCAAGTTCGAGCAGGAAGCCGCGATCGAGTTCCTCCAGGGCGTACTGGCGGAAGAACAGGACCGAGCGTTCCTGGTCAGCTTCGACACGAGGGCCGAGCTGATCGTTGACTACACGAACGACATCGAGGAACTGGCCGCAGGCGTCCGTCGCCTCCGTGCCGGAGGCGGGACCGCCCTGTACGACGCGATCTACTACGCCTGCCGGGACAAGCTGCCGGAGGACCAGCCCAAGGAGCAGTTCCGGCGGGCGCTGGTCGTGATCGGTGATGGTGAGGACAACCGCAGCACCGTGACTCGCGAGGATGCCCTTGAGATGGCACACAAGGCCGAGACGGTCGTCTACACCATTTCCACCAACCGCAGCGGCAACAGGTTCACCGGGGACAAGACGCTCCGGCGGTTCGCCACCGAGACCGGGGGCATCGCGTTCCATCCGTTCCAGGCCCGCGATCTCGAACAGTCGTTCGCCAACATCGCCAACGAGTTGCGGCACCAGTACTTCATCCTCTACTCGCCGAGCCAGTTCGTGAACGATGGATCCTTCCACCGTGTGGAAGTGCGGACCCGCTATCGCAACGCGGTTGTTCGGGTCCGTCGCGGCTATTACGCCCCTTTGCCCGACGAGTCCGACTAGTTGCGCGGAATACGTATTTTGTTCGCTATACTGTCTACAGAGATTTCTTGCGGTATACCGTCTCGGAAGGGGGCCATCAAGTGAAACAACGACAACAGAGTCTCGACGACGCGATCAGCCAGATCGAGAAGGAGCATGGCAAGGGAGCCATCCTGCGCATGGGGGAGCGTGATGCCGGCGTCGGCGTCGACGTGATCTCGACAGGCGCCGTCTCGGTGGATGCGGCGCTGGGCATCGGAGGCTTCCCGCGCGGCCGGGTCGTCGAGGTCTACGGTCCGGAGTCATCCGGCAAGACGACGCTCGCTCTCCAGTGCGTCGCGCAGGCGCAGAAGGCCGGCGGGATGGCTGCGTTCATCGATGCGGAGCACGCGATGGATCCGATCTACGCGGCCAAGCTGGGAGTCGATATCGACAACCTGCTCGTCTCGCAACCCGATTTCGGGGAGCAGGCCCTGCAGATCGCGGATGTGCTGGTGCGGTCCGGTGCGATCGACGTCGTGGTCGTCGATTCGGTGGCCGCACTCGTGCCGAAGGCAGAACTGCAGGGAGAGATGGGTGACAGCCATGTCGGACTCCAGGCGCGCCTGATGTCGCAGGCCCTTCGCAAACTGACCGGTCAGCTTTCGCGGTCCAACTGCTGCATCATCTTCATCAATCAGATCCGCGAGAAGATCGGCGTGATGTTCGGCAGCCCCGAGACGACGACCGGTGGCAGGGCACTCAAGTTCTACTCGTCCGTCCGGATCGACATCCGCCGAATGAGCGCCATCAAGGATGGGGATGCGGTGATTGGCAACCGGACCAAGATCAAGGTGGTCAAGAACAAGCTGGCACCGCCTTTCAAGCAGGCGGAAGTCGACATCATGTACGGCGAGGGCATTTCTCTCGAGGGTGATCTCGTGGATCTCGGAGTCGAGCACAGGATCGTGCAGAAGAGCGGAGCCTGGTATTCGTACGACGGGGACCGGATCGGCCAGGGGCGCGAGAGGGCCAAGAACTTCCTGAAGGAACAGACCGCAGTCCGTGCGCAACTCGATCAGGCCGTGCGGCAGGCGCTGGGGCTTCCGGTAGTCGGCGCAGGAAACGAAGGTGGCGGTAGCGCTGCCGGCGCCGAACTCCCGGAAGACGACTAGGCGAAGGTGAACCGGCTGGCCGCGTGGAAGCGCGAAAGCGGTTGTCGGGAGGTCGGGTGACAGTCTCGAGAGACCCCATGTCCGTCAATCCATTCCGGTCCCATGGCGAGGAAACGGTTCCCGACATGAACCTTGGTGCTGCTGAACAGCCGGATGTCGGCAGCGCTCGCCTGGAAGCGCTCGCACGCCATCGTCTCCGGAACTCGCGACTTCACCCCGGTGGCACCGCGGCGAGTGTTGCGGCGCCGGTGCGGTCGATCAGGGCCAGCGCATCTGCCCGCCTTCCGGTCCATGATGAAGACCATGTCCCATCTCGAATCGGCTCTTGCACGGCGCTCCGCCGCCGTCCTACCGGCCTCGACGACCGGGGCCCGGGGTAACTGAGAACGCCGTATGCCGATGGTGACGTACCCGTTGGCGGGGAGGTGGGTCCCATCCTTCCGGGTCCGATGATCCGGTGGGGTTCGTGCTCGTTCCGGCTGCGACCGTCGGCAGTTGTCGCCCGTCTCGAGATCGCCGCAGCCCTCGGTCCGCCGGAAAGGGATACAATATGCAAGGGACACGCGATCTCACGTGGAGATGCCGTCGGCATGGCCGGTGAACGTAAGCCCACTCAGGATGTTTCGCTTGCTGTTCGTTCCCGTTCCTTTGCTCAGGCTGGAGTGGCGGAATTGGCAGACGCACTGGACTCAAAATCCAGCGCCCTTGACCGGGCATGAGGGTTCGACCCCCTCCTCCAGCACCAGCCATCGTGCAACCGTGGATCGATGACGATGTCCAGCAGGCCAGGATTCGATGCGATCAGAGTGGATTGACCGCCGAGGGGATCGCTGGGGTGGAACGCTGCCGGCAATCAGCGTCCGGATGCCGCTCCGGTCCGCCCGGCGTGTACGCACGGGCTGCCTGATGGTCACGGCCCTCTGGCTCTCCCTGCAGCCGTGTGCCAACGGCCAGGATGACACTGCCGCCCGGAGGTGGCCGACGATCAAGGATGGCATCGGCGATGCGATGCCCAGTTGGCTTTCCCTCAGCGGAGAATTTCGCGTTCGCTACGAGAATCGTCAGTCGATCGGATTCGCCGAGGGCCGGGACGACGGGTATCCGTTGATCCGAACGCGACTCAACGTCGGCATTCAGCCCTCGTCCTGGCTCCGATTCGGCTTCCAGGGACAGGACTCGCGCGCCCCTGCGATTCGTGATGTTCCCGCTCCCGGTGCATTCCGCGATGGTCTTGATGTACGGCAGGCCTACGTGGAACTGGGCGGTCCGAGCTCTCCCGTATCGGTGACCGCAGGGCGCCAGATCCTCGCCTTGGGCGACCAGCGCCTCGTGGGTGCCTTGGATTGGTCCAATACCGCCCGTGTATTCGACGCCGTGCGGTTACAGCTACGGAGGCCGGGCGCGAAGGTGGATGTCTTCGCCGCTTCGGTCGTTCGGAACGATCCCTTCCGGCGCGTCAATATCTCACCAGAGGGAAGCAACCTGCACGGCATCTACGCCTCCTTCGAGAGGTTGCTGCCCCGGAGCACCGTGGAACCGTACGTTCTCTGGCAGACGAATCCCGCCGTCGTCAATGAACTGGGTGTGCGGGGTGACCTGGACCGCTATACGACGGGGATTCGCGTCTGGGGGAAGGGCCTCGGCCCATGGGACTACAACGGAGCCGTCATCGTGCAGCGTGGCAGTGCGGCCGGAGCGGACATCTCCGCATGGGGGTACTATGCGGAGCTTGGCTACTCCATCGATGCGGCGTGGAAGCCCCGTCCCTATGCCGAGTACAATTTCGGTTCCGGAGACGAGGCTCCGGATGACGGGCGCGTGGGCGGATTCGTGGATCTGTACCCGACGGCCCACCTGTGGTACGGCTTCACCGATCAGGAGGGCTGGAGGAACCTCAAGAACATCCGGCTCGGGCTGGACCTCGTTCCCCACACCAAGTTGAAGCTGAAGCTCGACTTTCACTCCTTCTGGCTGGCGACCGCCCGCGACGGGTTGTACAACGTCGGTGGACGGCTGCTTGTGGCGGCGCCCCGGCAGGGCGCAGCCGACACGAAGGTGGGTGATGAGCTCAATGCGATCTTCACGGTGCCGGTGTCCGATATCCTGAGCTTTGGTGGCGGGATCGGGCATCTTCTCCCCGGTCCGTTCGTCAAGGAGAACTCGCCCGGTTTCGGGCACACGTTCTCCTACCTGTTTGTGTGGTATAAGTTCTAGGAGCGGCCCGGCTCGGCAAGCGATGATCCATCGAATCGGCACGGCGATGTTGCTTGCAACCCATCGGGGCGTTCACGTGCCAGAAAATCGTTGACTTTCAGGAATGAGGAGCGGGACCGTCTGGCCCGCTTCGGAAACGGAGCATTCGCCAATGGACCTGGTAACGGATCGCAACAATGGAATCTTGGTCGCGGAGGCCTGCAGCCGAGTCGATGGCACCAACGCCCGTGAGTTCGAGGTCGCGTTGAGGGAAGCGATCCGGCCCGGCGACCGAGCCATGATCGTGGACTGCGAGCATCTCGCCTACATCAGCAGTGCCGGACTGCGGGCTGTCCTGCTGACGGCCAAGACGCTCAAGCGCAAGGATATGGACTTCGGTGTTTGCGTTCTGGCCGACCCCATTCGAGAGGTTTTCGAGATCAGCGGCTTTGACAAGATCATCTCGGTGTACGGGTCCAGGGCCGATGCAGTTGCAGCCGTCGGTGGGTGATGCCGGATCTTGGTGAAGGGGCCTTCGTTCCGGCCGTGTCGCTGGAACCGCTGACGCTTCTGGCGTAGCGGTGCCGGAACCAGGCGTGGCAGGACGCTTGGGAAATACGGAAGGGAGTCCACGACGGTGGATGTCACGACATTCCCGTCCAAGTGGCGTTCGAGCCGTTTGCGGGTGTGGACTGGTCGCACGAGGCCGGTGACTGAATGAGACGACCAGGCACTGGTAGTGCCACCGTAGTAGTGTCGGGCACGGTCGGACACGTGGCTGTGCTGTCGCAGATCGATACGGGTCGGTGGCGTGCGGCTCATGCCGGTTCCTCCTGTTGCCGTCAACGCCGTACCCCCTGCGGGACCACGACAAGACCTGTAGCGACGTGCTGTGGGCCAGGTTCTGCGGCCGGTCGCGACCGGCCGGCAGCAGTTCACTGACGAACGGTCATTCCGCGATTCCGACGCGCCCGTCCGATGGGCGGACGATCGACTTGCGCCGCCGTCGCGATCCGACGTGGATACCGAGTTCGGAATCGTAACGCAATCGGGACCGGAACAGCGACGCACCACGGACTTGCGGCATGGACTCCAGGTCTACGGCACCCGGCATGGAGTGTCGCCAGAAACCCCGCGTTTCCTCCGAACCCACCTGTTCGGCATCCAGGCGCCTGCGAAGCAGAAACCGCCAGAACTCCAGGATGATCCAAGCACCGGGACGACCTGGCCGTCGGGTCGATCCGACCGAATCTCGCCGGCAGAGGGTGCGGTCGGTACCCTTTCCCCGTGGCCAGGACGGTTCGATGCCGATTCGCGTTTCCCGGGAGCCGTGTGGATCATCATCAGGGGCCGTCCGCGACAGGAACATCCGAACGGATGGATGCGCTCGGCCCTTCCTAGTTTTCGATGGGAAACTGCACGGTCATTTGCGTGTATTCGTCCGGCTTCGTGTCGACAAGAATCTGTCCGCCGTGCTCACGGGCAATGTCACTTGCCAATGCCAGGCCCAAGCCCGTTCCCTTGTCGGTTGGCTTCGTGGTGAAGAACGGATTGAAGATCTTGGCCACGACATCTTCCGGCATCCCCTTCCCGTTGTCGTGAATGCGGATCTCGATCTGATCCGAGATCCGCTTCGTGTGGACCTGGAGTGTTGGCTCGTAGCCGTCGAGGTCCGACATGCGTTTCTCATGTGTCGCGTAACAGGCATTGCTGACCATGTTGAGGACGACACGGCCCATGTCCTGAGGAACCATCATGACTTCCAGGTCGTCCAGTGCCGGGTCGAGGTCGTACACCATGTTCACCTGGAAGTCGGAGTCCGTGGCGCGGGCACTGTGAAAGGCGAGGTTGGCGTGCTCCCTGACAATGCTGTTGATGTTGCCTGGTCTTCGCTCGGTCGATCCTCGCCCCATCGAGAGCATGTCATGAACGATTCTGTCTGCCCGGCTGCCATGGTGACGAATGGTCTCCAGGTTGCCGGTCAGGTCGTCACAGACCTCGTCCACCTCCTGTCGGGCTGTCTTGCTGATCCCGCTGTCGGCGCCATCCAGGATCTCCTTCATTTCATCCAGCAACTCCTCGGATGCCTCGGCGAAGTTCTTGACGAAGTTCAGTGGATTTCTGATTTCGTGGGCCACTCCCGCCGTCAGTTCGCCTAGCGCGGCGAGCTTCTCCCGCATGACGATCTGATCCTGTGCCTTGCGCAGATCGGCAAGCACCGCCTCCAGTTCCGCGTTCTTGTCCTGAAGATCGTCTGCCAGCTTCTCGACCAGGTTGAGCCGCTGCACATCCAGGGCGTGCTTGCGGAAGACCTCCAGTGCCTCAGCCATTTCGGCGATCTCGTCGTTGCCGTCGACCTGGACCTCGGACTCCAGGTCCCCGGCGGCCATTCCGCGCATCCGCGCCGAGAGACGGTTCAGGCGCGCTGCAAGGATACGCCCGATGAAGAGCCACGCGATGAGTCCGGCTCCGGAGAGGCTGACCAGGTTCAGGGCCAGCAGCAGGGTCCGCCCCGTCCTGATCGTGTCCGTGCTGGAACGCGTCGCAACGAGAGTGCTGACGCGCAGGCCCGAGACCAGGCCCTCGACTTCGGAAATCAGGTCATTGGCGATCCTGGAGTTTCCCGCCAGCAACTCCGACTGCATGGATTCCAGTTCCAGTTCACGCTTCCGCATCTCGAAAGCCCCGGTCTCGGAGAGACTCAGTCCGAAAAGCGCCTGAAACAGGCGCACGATCTCCGGGTCCCTTGGACCGTCACCCAAGGCCACCATGCTGCGTCCGATCAGGCCGGAAGCGGCCTCGTAGCGCTCGCTCAACGGCACCAGCAAGTCCGAGTCCGGTGCACTGAAGGCGTTGGCGATGATCTGACTCGCGACCGCCGCGCCTTCGTTCAGACTCGCGACCTGTCGATAGCGGTCGAGTTCGGCCTTCGAGAAATGCCTCTCTGGCGGGTCCGGTTCGGTTCCGAGTTCGTGGTAGCCCGTCATCGTGTAGAAGAACTGGTCATCCACCACTGTCGCCAGCAGGGTGGCCAGTTCATTGTCGACCTGTCGTATCTTGGCTTGCAGCGCGGTGTTGGATTTGGTCAGTTCGATCAGTTCCGCTTCTTGGGCCTCGATCGACGCGATGTTCCGCATCAGTTCGTCGGCCCACACGCGGACTCTGCGCACACCCTCGCTGTTGCCCCTCCGGCTGGTCAGTTCATCTAGGAGCCGCAGTACCTCCTCACGCTCCTCGGTGATCTGCGCGCGAACCGACGCGAACTCCTCGTCGGACTGCACGACGGTCAACCGCGGTGCCGAGTTCACCAGCGCACCGATCTGCTGTGCCACGGCGAATGCCGCTGCCATGTCGGGAACGCTCTGCAGATTGACACGGTCCTGTGCCTTGCCGACCTCGTTGAACGCCATCCAGCCGATCAGGCTTGCTCCCAGCGTGATGGCCACGGCACCGCCCAGGCCAAGATACATCTGCATCGCGATGCTCTTGCGGTACCGCAGTACTCTCCATGCGTAGCCCAGGAGCCTTAGTGGCCCGAATCGTCTTGCGATACCCTTCATTCGCAACCTGCCAATCGACTCTAGTCGAGGAACCTGCTCATCGACGTGACCGGGCGATAATCGCCGCTCCCATCGACCACGGTCAGGAACACCCGGTCGGACCCCTGATTGTCGGACTCGCCGAACCGCAGACGGAAGTCATCGATGGAAATCGGTCCTCCGCGCAGAATACCCGCAAGAAACGTCGACCGGCTGACGGTTGTTCCGCAGCGTTCGAGGCCAACGATAGCCAGCCGTCCAGCCAGGTAGCCTTCGAACGAGACGAAGCCCGGGGCAATGCCGCTCGTGTGTCGCATCAGCGACTGCCTGTATCTTGCCGCGACGCGTGTCGCCGAACTCGGGAAGGGGACGACCTGGCTGACGAAGATGTTGCCAAGTTTCCAGCGGCCCAGTTCCGAGGCAAGAGCGTTCCCTCCGGAGAAGGAAATGGTTGCAAAGACGGGCTGGAAACCCAGCTGCCGTGACCAGGCCACGGTCGCCGCAACGGGCTGGTAGGCTCCAATGACGATCACCGCTTCGGGTCTTGCATCCCGGAGCGCAAGGACGGCCGTCTTGACTGCGGACGTGTTGCGGCGGTACGTTCCGACGGCGACCAGCCGCATCTTCCTCTTGTTGAGTGCCTGCTGGACGCCCACCAAGCCGGCATGGCCGTACGAATCGTCCTGGTGCAGCACCGCGATGCGCTTGATGTCCAGGTCGGATGTCAGCCGTTCCACGACCTCCTCGGTTTCCTCGCGATAGGACGCTCGCAGGTTGACGACGTTGGTCCATTGCTCGGCCGCCCGGAGGAAATCCGCACCCGTGTACGGAGCGATATAGGGAACGCCGGCTTCGGCGGCGATGGGCACGACAGCCTTGGATGTTGGCGTACCGACCGCACCGATCAGCGCGAAGACGCGCTCCTCCTCGATCAGTTTGTGCGTGTTGCTCATGGCCTTCTCGGGTTCGTAGGAGTCGTCGATCGATAGCAGCTCCAGCTTGCGACCGTGAACGCCGCCAGCTGCGTTCACATCACCGAATGCCGTGAGAATCCCGGCGCGAAACTCGCGCCCCAACGCTCCTGCCGGTCCGCTGAGTACGGCGGATTGTCCGAACAGCACCTGTTTTTCGGTAACCCCGTTGGCCTGGGCAAGGGCCACGGATGTGGTTCCGAGCAGCAGGAACAAGAGCGCTGGACCGCGAATCCGTGCCGTGCGAATCACTCGTGCTTCCGCTTGACGATTGTCAGACAATTCGTGTCTCCCTTCCGCGCGTAACTGACATCGTCAGCGATGCTCCGTACCATGTGCACGCCGAGTCCCCCGACAGCCCGTTCTTCAAGCGTCGATTCCAGGTCGGGCATCGGGGCTTCCACCAGCGGATTGTACGGCCGGGCCGTGTCCGATACCACGATCGTGACGGTGTCGGCTGTCGACTTGATCGCGATGTTGACCGAGTGTCCTTCTTCGCCGTATCCGTGATTGATGACGTTGAGGACCACCTCCTCAAGCGCCAGCTTCAACTGGAAAAGCAGTTTCGGAGCCCAATCCTGCTCGGTGCCGAACTCGTCGACTGCGTCCTCGAGTTCCTGGAGCGATGATGCCCGGCTCTCCAGAGTGATTGTCTTCTGATCGCTCACTGCGTGTTCTTGCTCCGGCGTAGGGCCAGGCACGTGATATCGTCGAACTGCTCGGCAGTTCCGGCGAAATCCCTCACTCCCTGGAACACTTGCTCGATCGCTTCCCGTGCGCTTGCCGGTGCGGCCCCCTCGAAGAGCCCTTGCAGGCGCTTCACCCCGAACATCTCGTCGTCCGAGTTCTTCGCTTCTGTAACGCCATCTGTATACAGAATAACCGTGTCCCCCGGGTGCAGAATGATCTCCTCGGCCTCGAACTTGAAATCACTCATCACGCCCAGTGCGATGCCCTCCGCTCGCGGTGCCAGCATCGTCTCGCCATTGGCCCGGACCAGGAGAGGAGCGTCATGGCCGCCGCTTGCATACGAGAATCTGCCCGATTCGGGGTTGTAGCGGGCGTGGAGCACCGTCACGAACATCAGTTCGGTATTCTCCGTGCAGAGAATGTCATTCGCCTCGTTGAGGGTGTCGTTGGGACTGCCCATTCCGATCGCCGATCCCTTGAGCAGTGTCCTGCTGGACATCATGAACAGTGCAGCGGGAATCCCCTTGCCCGATACATCGGCAATCGTCACCCCCATCCTGCCGCCGTCGAGATCAATCACATCATAGAAGTCCCCGCCGACCGCTTGCACGGGCTCCATGCTCGCATACAGGGAGTAGTTGCCGTCCGAGGGGAATTCCTTCGGCAGGATCGAGCCCTGCATCTTCCTCGCCAGATTGAGTTCGTTCTCGATCTTCACCAACCGGTCCCGGAATGCGAGCGCTTGCCGCCACTCTTCCAGATTGCTCAGAGTTCGCTCGATCGTGACCCGCAGGTCATCGAAGTCGATCGGTTTCGTCACGAAGTCGAAGGCTCCCCGGTTCATGGCCGTGCGGATGTTCTTCATGTCGCCGTAGGCGGAGACGATCACGGCCCGCAGGTCCGGATCGACCTTGCGGATCTGATCCAGCAGAGTGAGGCCGTCCATCCGGGGCATGTTGATGTCGGAGAGCACCATGTCGAACTGATCGTTCGCCTTGAGTTTCTCTAGGGCTTCGACACCGTTCTGCGCGAAGTCGAGACTGTATTTGCCCTTCCTCACTTCGCGCCGCATGCGCTGGCGCACCAGTCGCTCCAGATCGGGCTCGTCGTCCACGACCAGGATGTGATGTGGTTTATTGTCTTGGCTGTCTGACGCTTCGTCCATGATTTCCTCTTGCCTCTCGCTCTCGATTTTCGGTTCCCGCCACGAACGCGCTCCGCATGCCTTGCCGACTCGATCCAGTCCCTTGGCAGCCCGATCCTGCAGCCGCTGTTCCGGACTTGTTCGTGCCGATTCCAAGCGGATTCCGCATCGCATCGCGGCGGGACCCGCGATCGCGGACGAACGGGAGCTTTTGGCTTAGGATACGTCAAGACTGTGCCGACCCGCAGGAAATGTCGATCCGTGACCCGGACCGCGGTTCAATCATCGGGAATGACCGCGGTCTTGAGGCTGCCGCGGCGGGTTGCCATCCGCTGGAAAACCGCCACGATGTCTTGCAGGGGGGCCTCGGCCGCGATGAAGTCGAATGCATGTACGTCTCCTCGGGAGATGAGATCAAGAGCCTCGCGAATATGGTCCGGAGTGTGGTGGAATGTGGCCCGCAGTGTCAGGGAGGAGTAGTGCAGTCTGCCGGTGTCGAGACAGACCACGGTGTCCTTGGGGCACCCCCCGAAGAAGTTGACGGTTCCACCCGGACGACACATCGTCACGGCTTGTCGCCATGCATGTGGAGAGCCGACCGCCTCGATCACGATGTCCGCACCATGGCCACCCTCGGTGTGGCGCCGGACTTCGTCCGAGGGATCGTTGCCCCTGCGGGACTCGATCAGGACCTCCGCACCGACATGCTCGGCCCGAGCGAGTTGCTCCTGCCGTCGCCCGACCGCGATGACGCGAGCCCCGGCGATCTTCGCGACCCGGACGAATAGCAGGCCGATCGGCCCCAGCCCGATCACGGCGACCGTGTCGCCGGACCGCACACCGGTCTCGTCGATCCCCTTGAGGACGCAGGCGAGCGGTTCGGAGAGAGCGGCCTCGCGGTAGTCGAGATGGCTTGGCATGGAGTAGGTGTTGTTGTCCACCACATGGCCCGGGATCCGGATGAACTCCGCGTACGCTCCGTTCACGAACAGGAGATTCTCGCAGAGGTTCTTCTCGTCACGCCGACAATAGAAGCACTTCAGGCACGGCGCCGAGTTGGCTGCCATGACCCGCTCGCCAATCCGGAAACGCCGGACGGCTTCTCCGACCTCGACCACATCGCCGGCCAGTTCGTGGCCCAGCGGAGCCGGTAGCGTGATCATCTTGGCATGATGGCCACGACGATAGACCTTCAGGTCCGTGCCGCAGGTCAGCGTTGCGCGAACGCGAACGAGGATGTCGGACGGGCCGATCGAGGGGACCGGGATACGCTCCAGCCGCAGATCTTCCTTGCCGTGGAGGACTCCCGCCAGCATCAAGCGCGCCATTCGTCACCTGGACTGCGGATGCACGAGCAGCTTGAGGGTTCCCACCTGCGGGCGTCGGGCCAGTTCCATGCCCAGGGCGAACTCGTCGAGGCGGAGTCGGTGAGTCACGAGGAGATCGACGGGGAATGCGGGATCCCACACGGTCTCGGCTGCTTCGCGTTGCAGGTCTGCGCAGGCACTGTACGACCCGAACACGGTCCGGTCCTCCGCGCAGACGCTCTTGCCATCCAGAACGAACTGCTCCTTGGCGGATGTCTGGGCGAACAGCATCACACGTCCGCCCCGGCGAGCCAGCATGACGGCTCGTTCCACGATTCCCGGGGCAGAGGCTGCGACGATCACGACGTCGGCACCGCGTTCGCCCGTCGCCGCGCGAAGGGCCTGCTCCGAGGCTGGACCGGCTTCCCATGCCTGGGTAGCTCCGAAGCGATGGGACAGCTCGAGTCGATCCTGCATCCGGTCGGTGGTGAACACGCACTCCACGCCCTGGCGGCGTAACAGGGCCGTGAACAGCAGGCCGATCGGCCCCTGTCCCATGACCAGCACGGATTCGTCGTTTCGGATGGCGCACTTGGCAAGGCCCTTCAGGCAGGTGTTGGTCGGTTCGACAAAGGTGGCCCGCTCGAAGCTGGCACTGTCCGGTATTCTCTCCACACCGCGCCGGACGATCCAGTCCATGATGCGGACGTACTGCGCGAAGCCTCCGCCCGCCGGCTCGAACCCCGATGTCACCCCGACCTTCCGGTACGTGGCACATTGGGCGTAGTCCTGGAATCGACAGTAGTGGCAGTCGAAGCAGGGAATGTGGTGAAAGAAGCAGACCCGGTCCCCGACGGCGAGGTCCGTCACTCCTTCGTCCACGGCAGCGACCGTTCCGGCGGTCTCGTGCCCGTAGATGCGGGGAGCCGGCAGCAGATCGTACTCGATCTTTTTGAGATCCGTGTGGCAGATCCCGCAACACTCGACACGGACGAGCACTTCGCCAGACCCGATGCAAGGTACGGGCACGGACTCGGCAGACACCGTCCTGCTGCCGCGATAGACGGCTGCCGTCATGACCTTCGGTGTGGATGTCGGAGTCAATTCAGTGTCTGAACTCGCAGCTTGACATATAACGGCCGAGGTTGCGCGACGCCAGGCGTGCGTCGCTCCAGAGCCGGCCCAGTCCGGCCCAGCGGCGGAGACTGATCCGAGCCTGCAGGACGATATCCACGGCCGAGAGTGTTCCGTCCGACCGCATGGCCCGGTTGAAGTCGACCGGAAGGTCGAGTGTGGCGGTGTCGCTGATGGACCGGATGCAGTAGAAGTCGACACCGTACCGGGCCGCCTCCGATGCGACGCCGGCCGCTTCCATGTCGACTGCCTGCGCCCCGCTTGCGAGCCGCAGGTCCTGCTTGGACCGCGATGACACCACGACTTCGTCCACAGTGATCAGAGTCCCCCGTCGGGCGCCGGGCGGGCAGCTCATGGGCGGGAGTGCAGGATGTGTTTGGCCGTTGTCCAGGACCGATTCGGCCACGAAGATGTCCCCGACCTCCAGCGACGGGTCCAGTGCTCCCGCGAAGCCGGTCGATACCACCGCATGGGCCCCGCCCTGCTCCAGCAGCGCCCGGGTGGCTCCGGAAGCGGCTGCGCGACCGGCGCCGTTCGCTACCAGAACAGCCTTGCTGCCGCCGATTCGGGTCGTTGCGAGCCACCGGACCGCAGGAGAGACCGCCTCGCTGCGTTTCACCAGGCCGGTGTACTCCCGAGGTGACGCTGCGATTACGAGGAGCATGGGGCCATCCCGTGCGTCCAAGGCAGGCTTGAGCGCACACTGCCAGAAGGTCATTCTTGCATGGCCGTGCCTGTTCGCCCGCGGATTCGGCTGATCGCAATGGGCCTGGAGGGCAGCGTCGCTTCCAGGATGGAGCGGCTGACATGCCCGGAGAACAGTTGATCTGGTGGCACCGCCGGGCGGGCCTGCTAGGCGGGTTTCAGGTGTTCAACCACCCGCTCCGTGATCCGATCGACGATCGACGGAATGGCGGCTGTCACCACTTCATCGATCTGGGCGCGGAGATCTTCCCGTGAAACGCCCTGCTCGGACTGTCCCAGCGCCTCGCTGACCAGTGCCTCCAGAACCCCTTCGCTGGGGCCGCTCTCGTCCTCGGCAGCCGATCGATCCTTCACGAGATCAAGCAGCGTGGCGGCGTCCAGCGGCTTCTGGATGACCGAATGGACTCCGGACCGGATCTCGGAGTCCTCGATGTCTTCGAGTGGACCTGCCAGCAGCACGATGCGGAGGCTGTCGGGAGCACTCGCTGCCAGGATGGCTGCACAGGTTTCGTCCACATCGTCATCGGGTAGGCCCGTGTCCAGAAGAAGCAGGTCCGGACGGCTCTTGCTAACGCGCTCGATCAGCCCGGAACCGCTCACCAGACTCTCGACTTCATGGCCTTCCGCAGCCAGTGTGTCCACCGCAATGCGGCGCACGAGGGGATTGTCATCAGCGACCAGGATTCTTGCCACGGGGAGTTCTAGTTCGGCTCTTCAGCCTGCTCGTTCTCGGACTCCGGCGGATTGCGTCTGGCATCCGGTTCGGTGTCCAGTGCGCTGGGACCGGAGACGGTCTCGACCGTCACGTCTGCGGTGGGGGTGACCCCACCGGTCGCGGCGGCCGCGGCAGCCAGTAGTCCGGGGGGTGTCGAGGGCATCAGTGTCGTCATGGCCGGGTCTCCCATCTTCGCTGCCAGGCCCAGATTCGGCTTGCCCCGGAAGAGTCCCCAGAATTTGCCCATTGTACCGGGTTCGACTCGATTCTCGACATTGTACTTGTGCAGTTCAAAACGCTTGGGGTCGGTTGCCGGGGCCTCATACTCCATTGCTGCCAGTCGCTGCTTGGCCTGCTCCACGTACTGGCTCATGGGATAGTCGGATACGATCCTGGCATAGGCCGCCGACTCGGAGTCCTCGAAATTGTCCCCCAGTCTGCCATACCCTTCCCCCAGGGCCCAGAGGGCCTGGTCCGCCTTGCTGAAGAGAGGGTAGTGCTCCGTGACCGACTGCAGCCGGTTCACGCCCGCACGGAAACTGCCTTTGCCGAGATAGAACATGCCCACGCGGTACTCGCCCTCCGCGATGACCTCCTGCACGTTCCGCAGCATCTGTTCGGTTTCCCCGCGGAACACCGTGTTCGGATATCGCAGGAGCAGTTGCCTGCACTCCTGGTCCGCGCGCACGGCGTGAACATTGTCACGGTCGGGCTTCTGGAGCTGGTTGTAGTGGATCTCGCAGATCTTCAACTGGGATTCGGCCGCCTCTTCCATGTTCGGAAAGAAGGTGATGAAGTCCTTGTACTCGGCCTCGGCCTGGGCCAGGCCCGAGGAGGTGCCTTCCCGATACCAGCTGTCCGCGATTGCCAGCTTGGCCTTGGCAATGTACTCGCTGTCCGGATAGGTGTTGATCAGGGTCTGAAGCGTGATCCGCGCCAGTTCGTACCGATGGCGCTCGATGTTCTCGATGGACTTGTCGAACAGGATCTTGTCCGGCTGCTGCGAGTCGTTCGCGATCGGATTGTCGTAGGGGCTGCGTCCGCAGCCGACCGACAAGGACAGCAGGGCGATGCAGACGGCAACGCATGGCATACGATCGTACGGCATTGTTTCCATGATACGTCGAAGTGCGTTCGGCATGGACAGGAACTCCTCAGGTCCGATTACGCAAACGCGACGTTCGGCAGGTTCGCGCGGTCCGAAAGCGATCGCATGGCTTCCGCGATGTTCCCCGCCCGGAAGACGCTGGACCCGGCCACGAGAATGTCGCAACCGGCCTCGGCCAGATCGCGGGCGTTACCGAGGTCGACTCCGCCATCGACCTGGATCCGGAACGAGAGTCCACGGTTCTGTCGGATGCGGGCAAGGCGCCGCACCTTGTCGAGCGACGCCGGCAGGAATGCCTGACCACCGAAGCCGGGATGCACGCTCATGAGCAGGACCAGGTCGACTTCCGGCAGGACTTCCTCGAGTGTGCCCAGGGGCGTGCCGGGATTCAGCGCCACTCCGGCTTGCGCCCCGAGACTCCTGATGACACCCAGGGGCCGGCCCAGGTGGACGCACGCTTCCTGGTGCACGGTAATGATGCCGGCGCCCGCCTTGAAGAAGGGCTCGACATAGGGTTCGGGCTCGTTCACCATCAGGTGGCAGTCGAGCAGAAGTTCACTGTGGCGCCTCAGCGACTCGACGACCGGGATCCCGATCGAGAGATTCGGCACGAACTGCCCGTCCATCACGTCGACATGCAGCATGCGGGCCCCACCGCGAGCCGCTTCGTCGACTTGTTCGCCCAGCCGCGCGAAATCTGCGGCCAGGACTGACGGGCAAATCTCGGCCATCGTGTGCGTTGCCGTCACCAGTCTAGCAACCCCTCGCACTGCGTATGGCCGCATGTCCTGATCGACCCCTGTTCCGGTCAACTCGCAACCGGCATGGCACCGCCGCGGCTGGGGTTGCAGGACCCCGGGTTCGCTTGCCCGCATCGGGTCGGCGTCCCGTGGATCCTTCGTGCGCCGCCTGGACGACGCACTACAGTTCACGACACGACGCCAGCCTTTGACCGGTCCCGGACACCCTGTCAGAATGGACTGCATGCAGGGGGCCACCGTTCGCAGCCCGGTTGGTGAGATCCGGATGCTTGCCAGCGCCACGGGGCTGTCGGCAATCTACTTTCCGGAGCAGGCCGCCGACATCGAACCGCGGCTGGCGCCATCCGGGCCGAGTCGCGGGCACGGCAACGTGTTCCTGCTGCATGCCGAGGCCTTCCTGGCCTGTTACTTCGACGGCGACCTGGAGTACTCGTCGGAGGTGCCGCTGGCCCTGAGAGGCACTGCGTTCCAGCTTGAGGTCTGGCAGGCGCTGCGCGACATCTCCCCGGGTAGCCGCATCAGCTACACCGATCTGGCCGTTCGAATCGGGCGATCCGGGTCCGTGCGGGCGGTGGCTGGCGCAGTGGCCCGCAATCCTGTTTCCATCCTGATTCCCTGCCACCGTGTCGTTGGCGCCGACGGTGGTCTGAGAGGGTATGCCGGAGGGCTTGCGCGGAAGCGGGCCCTGCTCCTTCACGAGACTGTCTGCATGGCCAACGGGGCGGCCGAGGTTGCCTGACCGGGACCTTGCGTGGGAAGCGTCGGTGCCGACCAGCCGCAGGATGGGCCCCACGCGCGGCCGGTGGGCATGCGTCATGAGGCCCGTCCGGACTACAGCCAGTTTCTTCCGTTCGCTAGGTACGCGGATCTCCGGGAGGTGGACTTGCGGTTCGTCGCGACTGTCGGCGGCGCAGTCAGTCCGAACCGCTGGCAGGACGGTCCCGTCTAGCGAGCGGGGCTGTTTCCGGCGGAGTCCAGTGACGGACAGCTCAACTGTATCGACAGTGGAGTACCATCAGTCTGCGATGCGCCTACTGGCTCTCGTGCTGAGCGCCGTGCCTGCCATTGCCGCCTTGCCGACGCCGGAAGCCCACTTCGGGCACGCGATGGGAGCGGACCGCAAGCTGGTGGGGTGGAATGAGGTGGTGAGCTATTTCCGGGCTCTTGACGCGGCCAGTGATGCTGTGCGGGTCGAGAGCCTCGGACAGACCACCGAAGGCAGGGAGATGATCATGGCGGTCATCTCGGATCCAGAGACACTCCGGGACATCAATGCGTACCGGAGAATCACGGCCACGCTGGCGGACCCCCGCCGCGTGTCCCGAGAGGCTGCGGAGAGGATCCTGGCTGCCGGCAAACCGGCGGTCGCGATCACCTGCTCGATTCACTCGTCGGAAGTGGCATCCACGATGACCGCCGTGCAGTACGCGTACAACTTGCTGTCCACGGACACACCTCGTAACCGGGCGATTCTGCAGAACACGATCCTCCTGCTGGTGCCGTCATTGAATCCGGACGGTGTGGACAAGGTCAAGGCCTGGTACGACCAGTGGGTCGGCACAGCCCACGAGGGTGCTCCACTACCGGAGCTCTATCACAGATATCTCGGGCACGACAACAATCGGGACTGGTACATCTTCAGCCAGCCGGAGACCCGCCTGATCGTGGAGAAGCTGCACAACGCATGGCATCCCCAGATCGTGTACGACGTTCACCAGATGGGTCCGAACGGTGCACGGATCTTCATTCCGCCATGGATCGATCCGGTGGACCCGAACATCGATCCTCTCATTACGCAACAAGTCAACGCGTTCGGCACGGCGATGGCCGTCGACCTGACGGCCGCGGGCAAGAAAGGCGTGCTCATTCACGGACTCTATGACTACTACACGCCGGCCCGGCACTACCAGAGCTATCACGGAGCCTTGCGGCTGCTGAGTGAGTCCGCCAGTGCTCGTCTGGCCTCGCCCCTGACGGTTCCGCAGGCCAAGCTCACCCGCCGTGGACGCGGCTTCGACGCCCAGGCCAGCAGCTGGAATTTTCTCGAGCCCTGGGAGGGCGGGGAGTGGCGCTTGCGGAACATCGTCGACAACCAGCTGATCACGTTCGAGTCCGTCCTCTATACGGCAGCACTCCGGCGAGTGGACCTGCTGCGGAATTTCTACGAGATCGGGACAAGGGTCATCAAGCGGGGCGGGGAGTCGGTGTATGTGGTGCCAGCGGACCAGCACGACCCCAACGCCGCGACGCGACTGCTGCGGACGCTGCAGTTCGGGGCCGTCGAGATCGAGCGGGTCATGGACGAGCCGAACGCGGATGCCGGGATGCGCCGAGGCGACTACGTCGTGCGTTTGGGGCAGCCCTACGGCTCGTTCGCCAATACCCTGCTGGCGCGCCAGGACTATCCGGACTTGCGCGCCTACCCCGGTGGTCCGCCGATACCGCCATATGACGTGACGGCCCATTCGCTGCCGCTGTTGATGGGAGTGGATGTCTTCCGGCTGGACGGGCCGATTGAGGCCGAGACGGAATTGGTGGTCGAGATCGCTGTCCAGGCGGGCATCGTCGACCCGGCCGAGGAACTGTCGCTGTCCGCGACGCAGGGAGCCAGCTGGATCGCAGTGAACCGTCTGCTTGCCGCCGGCATTCCGGTTCATCGTCGGGTTTCGGACGGAGAGTTCCTGCTGCACCCATCCAGCGCCGTCCGGCCGCGCCTGGCGACCATGGCCACCGAACTCGGCATCCGGTTCGAGGCAAGCAGGGAACCGGCATCGGATCACCCTCGCATCACGTCGCCGAGAGTGGCGATCTATGCCGGAAACGTGCCCATCATGGATGAGGGCTGGACGCGATGGCTTCTGGAAGAGTACGAGATGCCGTACGAGTCCGTCGGCAATGCCGAGGTCCGTGCCCGGCTGGACGGCGTTGCGGACGTGTTGATCCTGCCCGACGCCAAGCCGGAGATCCTGGCAAGCGGGTTCGACCATGAGCATGGTGCGGGCAGCTCGGTTGTGCCTCCGGACTATCGGGGTGGTCTGGGAGAATCCGGAGCCGCTGCGATCGCCAGCTTCGTGCGACAGGGCGGGGTGCTCCTGGCCTTCAACCGGGCGGCGACCTATGTGGTGGAGCGTCTAGACCTGCCCGTGCAGAATGTCGTGGCGGGGATGGAGAAGCGACGGTTCTATGGCCCCGGAACGCTGGTGAACGTGGACACGAACCTGCTTCACCCGTTGTGCTTCGGCATGCGGGGTCGGGAGGCTGTTTGGTTCGAGTCCGGCCCGGCGTTCCGCCCGCGAAAACGCGCCGGCGACCAGGTCCGCCCCGTGCTCACGTATCCGGATCGCGACATTCTCGCGTCCGGCTGGTTGTTGGGGGAAGGCTATCTGGCCTCCAACCACGCCGTCGTTGACATCAGCCTCGGCGAGGGGCGTGTCATCCTGTTCGGGATCCGTCCACAGTACCGTGGTCAGTCCAATGCAACGTTCCGAATGGTCTTCAACGGGTTGTACCTGTAGCGTCTGGCCGCATCTGCCGTGAACCACCGCACCTACTTCACGGAGGTCGAGGAGCACTTCCGGAGGGCCCGCAACAGTGGCATGTTCATGATGTCGCCCCTCGACTGGGCGCTCGTCGAGGTATGGAAGGACGGCGGTGTTCCACTGGAAGCGGTGCTGAAGGGCATCGACCGGGCGTTCCAGAAGTACCATTCCCGGCGCCGTCGATTCTCGACGGTCAACTCCGTCGCATACTGCGCACAGGAAGTCATGCAGGCTGCGCGTGAGACTGCCCGGACACGGGCCTATCCGGCACAGCAGGCTCGTCCGGGGCCGGACCCGTCCCGACTTGCGGAGTTCTTCCTCGAACGTGTCGGACAGCTGCGGCAGCTCGTCGACGATGGGTGTCCGGGCAGCGATGTCTTCGGGGCGGTGGCGACATCCCTGGAGGGGATGGCCGGTCGGGCGCAGGCGGATGAACTGGGTGACCTGGAGGAGGTCGAGCAGCGGCTCACGGCGCTGGAGGATCGGGTGTTCGGTGCTGCCATCGGCGGCATGAGCGAGGACCATCTGCTCGCCATCCGACGCGAAATGGACACCGGTCTCAAGGCATATCGCCGCAAGATGAGTGCGGAGCAGCTTGCGATGCTCGAACAGCGCTACATGCGGCGTGGCGTACTGGCTCATCTGGGCCTGTCCAGACTCAGTCTGTTCTATGTCGAATAGGGCGGCGGAGGCGGGTTCATAATGAAGATGTGCTGCACGCGATCGTGCTCTATAACGACCGGTTCGTTGCGAGCCGCGAACCGGTATTACCACTGGGCCATGTCGGGCTGTTCACCGGGTGGGGCGTCTTCACGACTCTCCGCGTGTACGAGGGGGTTCCGTTCGCATTCGAGCGCCACTGGGACCGGCTGGAGCGGGACGCCAGGCTCCTCCATGTGCCGATGCCGCCCGACAGGGACGAACTTCTGCACCGGCTCACGGGCCTGATTCGACGGAACGGATGTCCGGAGGCCAAGATGCGGCTGAACATCGTCCGCAGTCTGCCTCGGCTGTGGGAGAGTTCGGGTGCGGAGCCGGAATCCGATGTCGTTGCGTTCACGGCCGATGTGGATGTGCCTCCGCCCTCCGCAAGCCTCCTGCTGCATGCGGACGGACGGCATACCGGGTCCCGCTTTGCCGGGACCAAGACCCTGTCGTGGGCGCATAACCTGACGCTGTTCGAGCGTGCCAGCGGCTCGGGGTTCACCGACGTGCTGCTCCTGAACGAGCTGGGCGAGGTTTGCGAGTGCACGTCGGCGAACGTGTTCGTCGTACGCGACGGCACCGTCGTCACCCCGTTCCTGGCGAGTGGTGCGCTACCCGGGGTGACGCGCCAGGTGATGCTGGAGGAACTGGCCGAGCCGATCAGCGAAGGGACGTTGCGCGAATCCGACCTCTACGAAGCGGATGAGGTCTTCATCACATCGTCGACGCGTGAGTTGGTGCCGGTTGCGCGGATCGGGGACCGCAAACAGGACGGGCCATGGCCCGTGACCGAGCGATTGCGGGACCGTTTCCGCGCTTACGTCAGCGAGTACGTACGCTCGGCCCGTCAGTCTGGGGCCTAGCGTTTCGTCAGGTCGTGAATTCGAGCAGCCGGACTCGAACTCCGCAGACACCTGTCCACAGGTCGGTAAGCCATCGAACATGATGTGGCTGGGGAAGTCGCATCATGACTGGATGGGGCCCGGCCGCTCTGTCAATCGCGAAATTGCTGGTAGAGGGAGTTGCACGATGGAGGCCATCCGGCCCGAACGTGAATGCCTGCCCGCATGGCGGGGGCGGGCGAACGGCACGTGCCGGCCCCGCTGGCTATGCAAGTCCCTCTATCCAAGGATCTCTGCTCGACGCAACGCCAGTCGCTAGCTCGCCAATTCGTACAAGGATCGCGAGACGGCTTCGGCTGTAGACCGCTCCGCCCTGAGTAGTGGGAGGCGCGGTGGTCCGCCGTAGAAACTGCGCTCGTCCAGTGCTGCCTTGAGGGCCGGTACCCCGTAGGTTCCAAGCAGGCGGTCGAATGCCTGTGCACGTTGCACGAGATCAGAGGTTGCCGCTTTCTCCCTGGTGCGAACGGCCTCTTCGATGGAGAGGGCATGGAATGGTACGACGGACGCCACGGCCAGCAAGGCGGCCCCCGCCCCATCAGCAAGGCTGGCCCCCGCTGCAGGCAACTCGCGTGTCATGAAGGAGAAACCGGAGGGACAGGTTCGCAGGGCTTCGTCCATTCCTGCTTCGGTGTGACCCTCGATCACGAGCCCCATGATGGCTGGATGCGAACTGAGGGTGACCGCTTGCTCCGGAGGGACGACCGGGTGGGCGCCGTCGGGCCGGAAACCGGCCAGCACGGGAAGTTCGGACGAGTCGGCAACGGCCCGAAAGAACAGATCCCGGTTGTTCGGCTCGGGGGCAAGCGATGGAGCTTCCAGCAGGACGGCAGAACATCCCGCCTTCGCGGCGGCACTGCAGAGCGTGCGGGCCTCCTCGACTCCGCAGCCGGAAACCGTGGCGATGACGCTCGCACGGTCTCCGACGACATCCGCGGCGCGCTTCCAGAGACCCACTTTTTCTTCGGAGGACAGCAGCGGAGCTTCCCCCCACCGATCGGCTACGACAAAGCCGGACACCTTCGTGCGCAGAAGCTGCGAGAGATTGAAGTCGAACTTCGACCAGTAGATCATCCCGCGGTGGTCGAACGGGGTGGCGAGCGGGGCGTAGATGCCACGGAACTGCATAGCGGAAACGCCCATTCTACAGCCCGCCTATTCCCCTTGATGCCACTCCGGGCTGACTGTCAAGCCGACGTACGAGGAAGAAGTAGCGCACCAAGTGCTTCTGATGCTACTTGATCCCGTCCACGATGTGGATTTCCACTCCTCCTCACGAGGGCTCCGCCCGTGCCGTTCGATCTGAACCGGCCGCGTGCCTTCGCCGCAAGTAATGCGGCGCGAGACCCCTGTGTCCCCACTGGACGAAGCCGCATGAACACTTGGCACACTGAAATGGTACCGGTTGTTTGGACAGGTAGTCGGCTAATCCAGGGTGGACTCCACGACTCATCTGAACGACCAACTGCAGTTGCACCGACGCCAGCCACAGGCCTCCGCTGCCTGTCGCTGGAGACAGCTTGACAGACCTGCATTGGCCTGCTTGATGCCGTGGAACCGACATGCCTTGAGAATGCGGCGCTACCGCCTCTGGGGCGACTCCGCAAGTCAGGCGAAGGGAGTCTTCACGTTGTCTTCTCAGGATGCCGATCGCACCAGCAAGTGCAACGCAAGATATGACGCTTAGGGGGGGCACGTTGGCCTATCTGATGGGAGAGTCTCCGCGCGTTGCGCGAGCCAGACGTCCCGCTCAGATCGTCGTCACCCGACTTCAGCGCCATCAGCAGGCTCAACGCTGCGCTGAGCAGCGGCGCCAGGATGCCTCTGTCTGTCCCGGCAAGCTCCATCCGCCCCTTTGGGACCGCATCTGCGAAATGCTCAGGATGCACTTGAGCCCGAGCAGATCGACGGCCGCCTGCGACTCTCCGGCGGCACCTCCGCCATTCATCTGCAGGCGCCGGCACGGACTACCAAGCAGCGGCAAAGTGGCTCCGGGAACCGCCGGGTGCGGCTGCGTTCCGTGTCCCAGGGCCAGCAGCGAATGCCCCCGACCGTCGGCAGGCAGCTACACGGCTGGGTGGCGGGAAGGTCGACACCTTGATCGGCACGGGCTGGCTGGGAGCGGTCGTGACGCACATCGCAGGATTGCGCGGACAATGCCACTGGACAACAGGACCACCACTGTCCGACCTTGGTGTCCATTGGGCGAAGGCCGAAGCCCACAGGACCGTCTCTTTGCGTGGAAGCGCGCGAGCCTGTGCTAGCCTGCTTCCAGCAGCGCCCTCTCGGGGTGACGGAGGTATGGATCGATGCAGTCGTCAGGATTGATTCGTTTGATCGCGGCCGCTGTTGTTGCATCGGTGGTTGCATGGGGGCAGGGTCAGGGCGGAGGAGCCACCGGTGGTAGCGGCACGACGGGGGGCACGGCCGGACAGGGTGGCGGCCAGCAGGGCCAGGGGCAGCGGCAGGAAATGCCCGGTCGCGACGACAACCGGCAGAATGATCCGTTCGGGCGGCAGGATCCCTTCGCCAATCAGATGCGACCGCTGTATCTGCATGGCAAAGTGTTGACCGACGACGGCTTGCCGCCTTCGGAGCCAGCGGTGGTGCAACGCGTGTGCGCAGGGAACGCCTACCCGGAGGGATACACGGATGCGAAGGGCCGGTTCACCTTTCAGGTAGGCGGAGACATCACGATGCTCACGACCGATGCCAGTGTCTCGGGTGTGGGCTTCGGCACCGGTGCAGGGATGAGTGGGGGCGTCTACACCAACGACGGCGTCCGCCAAGTCGGCCTCGGGCGCTACGATCTCAGCTCCTGCGTCCTGCGGGCCGAGTTGTCCGGCTTTCGTTCGGACGATGTGCAGTTGGGCATGTACAGCACCCTGGGGAACAACGATGTTGGCGTGATCGTGCTCCATCGTATCGATGGTGTTCTGGGTGATATCGTCAGTGCACTCACACTGAAGGCTCCAAAGAAGGCACTGAAGGCCTACGAGAACGGGCTTCGTGAGATGCGCAAGAAGAAGCCGAACTACAAGAAGGGTGTAGCGGAACTCGAAAGAGCAGTGAGCCTGTACCCGGAATTCGCCGCTGCATGGGCGGCCATGGGTGACGCCAAGCTGGGTCTGAACGACGCGCAAGGGGCGAAGGTGGCATTCAGCGAAGCGGTGGAACACGATCCCGGTTACCTGAAGCCCTACGAGCCCCTGATCCGCATGGCGGTCGAACAGAACGACTGGCAGGGGCTGGAGACTCTTGGCAGTGCCTATCTGGAGTTGAACCCGGGGTCTGGGAGCGTCCGGTTCTACACCGCTTTGGCTGCGCTGAACTCCGGACACCACGACAAGGCAGAAGCGATGGTCCTGACGATGCGACAAGGCGACGATGCGCGGCGATTTCCGCAGAGTTACCAGATCATGGGCATGATTCACGAGCAGCGCGCCGAGTTCGAGAAGGCCGCGGACCAGTACCGGTCGTTCGTCAGCCTGAGTGGTCAGCGCCAGAATCCCGGCCAGACCCCTTACGTCCAGGAAGTGAAGCGGAAGCTCCACGAGTGGGAGATGCTGGGGGTGATCCAGAAGCCGACTGTCTCTCCCTGACGCGAAGCGTGGCTGAACCGGACCCTATGCTTCGGCACGGACCCAGCCGTGGGCTGCATTGTCGGGCTGGATGCCTTCGTCGCGGTAGCTGGAGCGCATCCGGCTGATCGTGTCGGAACGGAACGCCTGAACTGCCTGCACGGGGTCGATCCCGTAGATTTCTGCGGCGTTGAGCCCGAAGATCCGGGCCTTGTCGGCTGTGGTGATCTTTGCGTATCCGAACTTCTCGCAAAGCTCGTCGCTGATCTGGAACCGCTTGAACGCATTGATGCACCATTGGGGTGATCCCCACCATACGCAGTCCGTGCCCCACAGCACCCTGTCTCCCCCGTAGTGCTGGATGTTCCTGCCCATCAGGTGCATGCACATCACGGGATGGGCGATCGCAAGTGTCCCGAATGCACTCCCGATTTCGCAGTAAACGTTGTCGATTCCGGGGTTGCGACGCTTGATGTCCATCAGGATGTCATGCCAGGCGAAGTCCCCGGTCGTCGGGTCGAAGAAGGCCGGATCCTCGAACGCAGGCTCGGCGGGACCGTGCTTCAGGGCGGAGTGGTAGATCACGAACGTCATGTCTGGGTTCTCCACGGCAGCCCGTTCGACATCTTGGGGATTCGCCAGGTGCCCGAAGCGTCGGGACTGGGAGGCGTAGCCTTTGTGCACGCTGACGGTGCTGCGACCCAACTCGCGCGCAACTTCGAAGAAATACGCAGTCTCATCGTCATCCAGACGGAATCCGTGTCCGGTCCGCGCCGGATCGAAATGGCAGTAGAGTTTCCACGAACAGGTTCCGTACTCCTGGACTTCGCGAGCCATCTGTTCCTTGAGCAGGGCCCGGTCCTGGCGGTTGGCGAAATGGTCCCAGTAGTGGTTCGGAGCGCAGTTGCTCTGGGAGAGCGCACGGTTGCTGCCGGCGATGCTGTTGATGTCGTCGCGACGGGCCGCCATGAGCCAACTCGGCAGAATGCCACCGCCCCGGACGGCCATCGGGTCGACGGCTTCGCCCTTCGACGCAATCTCGGCCAGCGCGGCCCTTTCCTCAGTGGGGCTCTTCTCCCGCCCCGGTACCCCGGAAATGACCAGCATGTCGGTCTCCGAGTCCAGGTACATCTCCTTGAAGAATGTCCCGAAGCTGTACGCCTCGGCATCGCTTGCCAGATCGAGCCCAAGGTTCCGCATGAACCGGGAGGCTCGGAAATCCAGGGGGTAGCCGTTGGTGAAGTGCGCTTGTACGTCGAAGATGAAGTACTCGCCGGTTGGCCATGTCTCTTCGTGGGCGGCAGGCTCGAACATCTCCTCCCTGGTGACGTCCCAGTAGCGCTGGCCATGGGCTTCGTTGGCCGCCCACAATGCCGTGGCGATGCCCATGCTGGTTCGCATGAACTCCCGCCGGCCGACTCCGATCCTCTTCGCGTTCTCCGCAGCCAGTTCTCCGATGCGATGCTCCCATCGGGCCTGGACCGGGTTCTGCGGACGGGGCCAGATCTCCTCGTTCGAAACGACCTGCGTCGGGATCGGGGAATCCACTCCCTTCTTTCGGTCACGCTGCCACTTGGGAATCCACATGAATCTGTTCGCACTCTAGATGTCGGCATCGCAGGACCGCAGTGCAAGTATCATGGTAGGTCCGACATAGACGCGGCCTTCCCCAACTGGAGCACCTACGTGTTGAATTCCCCAATCCGAGCCAAGATCTCGGGCGTCGGATGTTACGTTCCTCCGAAGACTCTCACGAATCGGGACTTGGAGAAGCTGGTCGATACGACCAACGAGTGGATTCTCACAAGAACGGGCATCGAGAAACGACACATCGCGTCGGATGACATTGCAACATCCGATCTGGCAGCGGAGGCCGCGTGTGACGTTCTCGCGACGACGGGGCTGCGGGCGGAGGATGTGGAGGCGATTCTCGTCTGCACGGTGACGCCGGACATGCTGTTTCCCTCGACAGCATGCCTCGTTCAGGACAAGATCGGCGCCACTGGCGCGTGGGGCTTCGACCTGATCGCGGCCTGCTCCGGGTTCCTGTACGGCATCTCCACGGCGTCTCAGCTTGTCGCTTCCGGCAGTCATCGCCGGGTACTGGTGATCGGAGCGGACACGATGTCCCGCATCATCAACTACGAGGACCGGGCGACCTGTGTTCTGTTCGGTGACGGAGCCGGTGCATTCCTGCTGGAGCCGGCAACGGATGGCGAGGGTGGCCTGATCGACTTCATCAACGAGGTGGATGGATCCGGCGGCATGCACTTGGCGATGCCGGCGGGCGGAAGTGCCCGGCCAGCCACGCACGACACCGTGGATGCCAAGATGCACTATGTGCATCAGGATGGACGGCAGGTGTATCGCTATGCGGTGAACAAGATGTACGAGCAGTGCAGGGAGTTGCTGGATCGTAACGGGCTTACGTCCGACGATATTGATCTGATGATCCCGCATCAGGCCAACCGGCGCATCATCACTGCGGCGGCGGATCGCCTGGGCATACCGCACGACAAGGCAATGATCAACATCGACCAGTACGGCAATACCACGGGTGGCACCATTCCGTTGGCGACGAGGGATGCGGTCACGGCTGGGCGTCTCCAGAAGGGCGATCTGGTGCTCATGACGGCCGTGGGTGCGGGGTTCACGGCCGGGGCCTCCCTGTGGCGCTGGAGTTATTGACGGTCTACGCACCGAGGGTGCGGTGGACCGCAATGCGGACTGTGATTGTGGGTGGGTAGCCGATCGTGCTCGACCTTCTGATTCTGGCAGTGTTCTTCGTCCTGATCCTGGGCAGCGGGGTGATTGCCACGAATATCTACTGCAATCTCGCGTACAACCGCTGCGGTCGGTGTGGGTGCATGAACGCGAAGCGGCGCAGTCACTGCCGGAAATGTAGTGCAGAGATCGCATGAGGCTCGCCTGAACCTGCAGGACTCCCAGTGCATTCAGGCACTGGGTCTGGCGAAGTCCGGCGGCACACAGACGAATGGCGAAGCGCTGGCTGGCAGTGTGTCCGAGTTGTTTCCGGCGACTGCGATGCCAACCCGAGGTGATGTATGCGTCAGCGGGTCCGTGGGTGCGCACGAGGCGGTACATCCGACCAGTGCCAATCAATGCCGACCATCGCAAGATGCCCCGCGGTGTTACGGGGAAGGGCGCATGTCCATCTGTGCTGGTTGGCGAGGTCGAGATGCCCGATCATCCCCCGGGGTTCTCCGCTGGCCACACAGAGACTCTCTCAGGCCTAGCTCTCGTTGGGAATTGAGGAACTGACAGGTGTTTGACACGCGTTCACGAGCTGTGATAGCTTCTTGGTGATCCGGTCCGATGGCCCTTGGAGGTCTCCGGCGAACCGGGTTGCCGAGCGGTAGAGTCGTTCGGTCGCGTACGAGTAGAAGAAAGAAGGAGAGAACTTCCATGCAGAGCAAGTTGAAGAAATTCGGGGGGGGGGGGTAACTCTCTTCCTGGCAGGGCTTCTGACAGTCGGGATGGCCGGTTGTGGAGGCGATGAACCCGCACCGATAGCGAGGCCGGTCACACCCCCACCGGCACCGCCGGCCTTCCAGCCGCAGCCGGTGGAGATCACGCTGGGGACGAGCGGTGACACGGTCACCCTGATGACCACCGAGGGTGGTGGATTCACCCTGAACGGAGAAGCGTTCGAGAGCGGGGGGAGCGTGACGGCCGGGAACGGCGGGCAGTACATGCTGACGCTGGCGGAGGGGAGTTGGACAGCGCAGTTCGATGCGCACGAGATCATGGTCACGCTCGGGATGAGCGAGGAGACGGTGACGATCACCCAGGCTGAGGACGGCAGCTACTGGCTGGGGGAGATGGCCGTCCGGAGTGGCGAGACCGTCCACACCGCCGCGAACGGCAACGAGTACGTGCTGCGGATCACGACCGACGAGAGCGGGGCGATCACCTGGATGGCCGACTACCGGATGCCGATGATCGCGGTGATGCTGGGCCTGTCGGGCGACACGGTGACGCTGGAGAGGCGGGAGGACGGCAGTTACTGGCTGGACGAGATGGCGGTGACGAGCGGGGAGACGACCGCGCATGCGGGGAACGGGAACACCTACACGCTGACGCTGGGCGAGGACGGCATGTGGATGGCCGAGTACATGGAGATGGTGGTGGAGGTGATGCTAGGTCTGTCGGGCGAGACGGTGACGGTGAGCAAGGCCGAGGACGGCGGCTACTGGCTGGGAGAGATGCAGGTCGAGGACGGGGTGACGCTGGCGACGGCGTCGAACGGGAACCGGTATCGGTTGATGATGGATACGGAGGGGATGTGGATGGCGGAGTACGTGCCGATGACGGGCACGGTGACGGTGGGCAGCCTGGGGGTGACGCTGGAGACGGTGCAGGCGGAAGACGGGAGTTGGACGGTGGTGAGTCCGGTGAGTGGGGAGCCGGAGACGCTGGCCGACGGAGCGACGTTCATGGTGGGTAGCAACAGCTACACGCTGATGGATGACGGGGAGGGGAACTGGATGGCGACGTACCGGGAGGAGACGGTCTCGGTGATGCTGGGGATGTCGGGTGAGACGGTGGTGCTGACGAAGAGGGAGGACGGCAGCTACTGGCTGGGGGAGATGCGGGTCGAGGACGGGGTGACGATGGTGACGGCGGCCAACGGCAACCTGTACACGCTGAGCATGGACGCGGACGGGATGTGGATGGCCATGCATGAGGCGCCACAGACGCAGGTGGCATTGGGCACGAGCGGGACGACGGTGACGCTGGTGCGGGAGGAAGACGGCACGTACACGCTGGACGGGGATGCCTTCATGAGTGGCGGTCGGGTGACGGCCGGGAACGGGAACGTCTACACGGTGACGATGGTGGACGGAGCGTGGATGGCGGAGTACCAGCCGGAGAGCATGGCGATCGAGGGCACGGGCGGTCTGATGGCAGTGATGCGGGAGGACGGTCAGGGCTACGACGTGGACGGAGCGCTGCTGCCGAGCAGCGGGATGGGCGACATCGACACGGACAGTGCGGGGAGCTATCGGGTGCGGAGGCAGGACGGGATGCTGACGGGCATGCGTCTGGACAACGTCAAGATCGGCGCGGCGAAGTTCAGGACGGACGGTCTGAGCGCAAACCCGGCCATGCGGGGGGACGACAAGTCGACGGCGGACATCAACGAGGCGAACACGGCGCTGGTGGTGAAGGGGGAGAACTACCCGTTCGCGGACCTGCTGGGGGACGGGGTGTCGCAGACCAAGGGGACGAACTTCGTGGCGGAAGCGCGGACGAAGCTGGAGGGGATCCGGGAGAAGATCGTCCAGATCCTGGAAGTGTTCGACACGGACTTGCAGCGGGACGAGCAGATCGAGAAGCAGTGGGGCACGGCAGCAAGCGGCAACGCGAAGACGAACGTCAAGGGCGTGCTGGAGACGGTGTTCGGGGCCGGGCCCTCTACCAACAAGAAGTTCAAGGATCTGACGGAACCGGACGACGACAAGGCGCTGGGGCGGATCGACGATCTGATTGAGGCGCTGACGAGCGTGGAGGAACTGACGGCGGGGCTGAAGGACAACGAGGACCTGAAGGTGGCCAAGGAGGATGCGGATGACGCGGGGACGATCTTCGGGGCGACGAAGACGGAATCGACGGTGACGTACGGGGAGTACGGGAACACGCGGTACGGGACGATCACGCGCAGGCAGCGGGCGGATGCGACGGAGAAGGCGGAGTACAAGGTGAGTCCGAAGACGGGGGAGAGGGGCGCGTTTGCGTTCGGGGTGACGGACAATACGGCGCGGTCGCGGTACGTGCAGACGGCGGGGACGGCGCGGTACGAGGGGGAGACGCTGGCGGTGAGCGGGGCGGACAAGCAGTACGCGGGGGACATCGAGATCAGCATCAACTTCACGGCGGAGAAGGTGGACGGGTTGATCACGAACCTGATGACGGCGGAGGGGGAGAGTTGGGAGTACCTGTTCGGGGAGGTGGACAGCATCGTGCTGCCGACGGCGGACCTGACGTTGCAGGGGAACTGGGAAGAGGGGATGGAGGAGGGAGCGACGATCGACTTCGGACGGCGCGCCGGGGTGTATCGACCGCAGAAGGTGGACAGCACGTTCGAGGGGCGGTTGCTGGGAGGCGACAGTGAGCCGGAAGCGGGCAGCGAGGTGGTGGGGGTGTGGTCGGTCGGCGCGGGCGTGAAGACGGACAGTGCGGCCGGCAGTGACAGCCAGAGTTACCTGGCGGGGGGCTTCGGGGCGACCCGTGTGGCGGACGGGCCGGTGCAGCGACCGTCGGTGGACGACGGGACGCAGGGGAACGCGAAGCTGGTGAGCGACACCGCCAGGACGATGATCGAGAACGGCCAGTTGACGGTCAAGCCGCAGGCGTGGGCCTGGTACTTCGAGAATCTGGGCTCGACGGAGAATGCCGAATACCCGGATGGAGAAGCGGGTCTGACCAGTGAGGAGGCCAAGGCTCTCGGAGTGAAGGGCGCCTTCCGGGGATCGTTTTTCCGCAAGGCCGACAAGCCGGGGGATGCCAACAAGTACAAGGGTGAACAGATGCTGGAGGTACAGCTCTCGCTGGCGGACCTGCTGGCGAGCGAAGGAGGTGGCGAGTTCAGCCGGAACAGTCCCAAGACCTGGGTGCAGATGGCGCGGGAGCGGATCGAGAAGGGCCGGGACAAGATCGCCGGGCTGCAGTCGATCGGAGGCTTGGCCGACCAGGTCAATGCGGAGTGGAGGGAGGTCAATCTGGCCCTGCTGCACTACGTGTTCTGGGATGCCAACATGGAAAGCCCCTCATCAAAGCGCATCCGCTACAACTTCCTGAACCCCGCGCCGGCAGCCATCGCAGCCCTGACTCGAGAACAGAAAGGCGAGTTCGTCGGCTGGCCCTGGCAACTGCCCGTCAAGACCGTCCGCGTGGTGTCCAAGGAGTACAACGGCGTGACATATGAGGTACGGGAGCGGAACGCGACAGCAACAGCACCGTCGGATGCGCTGGACCGCATCGACGCGATGATCGAGGCGCTGAGTTCGGTGGAGGGACTGGAGGCGGCGTTCGATCCGGGTCGGGACGGTCTGTTCGTGGACGAGGATGAGGACGGCGTGGAGAAATCGTTCCTGACGATCCACGGCGACGACGGGGAACTGTTCGACAGCGCCGGCGCGAACAAGCAGATCTGGAACACATCGGCGTCGGCGATGTTCAATCAGCGGCAGTGGCAGATCAAGGCGACGGCGGGGATGACGGACTACACGCGGTTCGGGGTGTGGCGGATCCAGTGGGCGAAGAACGCGCTGCGGGCCAAGAACTGGGCCCACCTGGAGGTGGAGTCGTTCGCGTACAGTCCGCTGCCGGTGGCGACGGCGCAGAGGCGGGACCAGTTGCCGCTGGGCGGTCGGGCGACGTACGAAGGCAAGACGGTGGCGTACGTGGGCACGATGGCGGTGGACGGCAGCCCGTCCAGCGCCATCGCGGACCTGGGCAGTCAGGCGGCCTACGAGGGTACGGCGAGCGTCGAGGTGGAATGGTTCGGGGCGGACCCGGTCCCCGAGGCCGCATGGAGCGGCCAGAGCGTCAGCGTCCGATCGAACGGAGTGGGCGGGTATGTCACGACGGTGCTGAGCGACCTGCAGTCGGTGTCTAGCGGCGACTACCTCTACCATGACAACAAGGAAGTGCGGCGGTTGATCTTCGGGAAGGTCACCTTTGGCACGGATGACACCTGGGGGGACGCTTATCCCAGCTCGGCTGGCAACCACGATCTGGACATGATCGGTCCCATCGGTAGCCGGAACATCTCGATTGATTACCGGGATTCGTCGGTGGCGCGGGCGACGAAGAAGTGGGACAACAATCGAACGGGGTACAGTTTCAAGTTCGTGGGGAGTTCGCCGGACGGGCCGCTGGGAGTGGTCGGGATCTACGGGTTGACGGGGCAGGGATTCGGCACGAAGAAGGCGGCCACGGCCCAGAACCTGACCCTCAAGGGAGCCTTCGGCGCGGATCTGCCCTAGAGTCGGTCGCCAAGGCACCGCACGCATAAACAGCCAGGGGGAGCGGGCAACCGCTCCCCCCTTTCTTTCTCGTTACGGGGGCGTCGTGTTCCGTGAGCCGCAATGTTGTGGTTGTGTGTTGCAAGCCTGTGGGCAATCCGCTCATGGGAGCAGGGCACGGCGGCGCGACCCAACTGGCAAGCAAGTGCCAGTTGCCGATGTCCGTTGCCAACGCAAGGCCGCTTACCCGAAGATTCTGGCTTGACGCAGCACTACCCTTGTAGTTGCTTGGTGCCGCAATGGTCTCCGAGACCACAAGTTGCTCCAGTCGAGCCTTCTCGAATGCTCAACTCCTGCCCAGGTGATTCGCGATATGATCGAGCTTCTCCACGATCTCTGGGTGGATCTCTTCGGCATGCATCTTGGCAGCCAGCAGATGCAGATCGCGCTTGCGCGTGTCCATGCCAACCCTCTGTAAGATCGGAATCAGAAACTCCTCACTTGCTTTCACCCGACTGAGTGCGACATGCTCTCCAAGAAGGTCGGTCCCCCTAGGGACTTGCTTCCAGAATTCCTCGTCGACTTGCGCCTCCATCAGTGGAAGATTCATGAATCGCTTGATTGCTTTCGGTTGAAGAAGGTAGTTCTCGATTTCGTAACGACGCCACCGCAAGATCAACAAGCCAGTTTTTGATGAATCTTCATCTTTGAAGTCCAGGTTATCTCCATCGATTAAACAGAGCCCATGAATGTCGTTAACTACGGCTTTCATGGCAAAGAAATGGTCATTCGCCTCTCGCAGATTTCGTCCGCCGAGTACGTGGACGAAGGCTCGCCTAAGAAATTCCTGCGCTGGATGGTTCAGGATTCGAGCCCATTCGGTAAGAATCTGTTCGTCTGATTCTCCCTCGACATAGAGTATGCCTCGGACCTCCTCACCAAGCAGGATATCCGTGGTTGTAACTCGTTTCAGCGCTTCCCGGACCTGGTCGCGTTCGGTCTTGCTGGCAAGTGGGCGGGCCGTTTGTCCGAAGAACCCGAGTACCCGCTCCGGAGCCGTGGCGTCTAGGACAACTTCCGAGTGTGTCGCGACGAGTACTTGCTTGTGCCGGTTGTGCGCCACCTTGCGAATCAGGTCATAGATCTGCCGCTGCAGAATGATGTGCTGATGCGAATCCGGCTCGTCAAGCAGAATTACGGATGCAGGACGTCCGTACAGGAAGGCTACCAGGAGGAGTACCTGGAGTGTTCCGCTTCCGACGTTGCAAAGATCAAGCGGACGTGTGCACCCAGGCTCTCTGTATTCGCAAATTATATACGGTTGAACTGGAGAGTAGATGGGCTTACGCAATTCAATCTGAAAGAGATCGTGTATGTGCTTAGCTAGCTCCTGCCAAAGTGAACCATCATCATTTTCAGAGACCTCCCACAGCAGATTTCGCAGAATATCCCCCGGTTTTCCCTGTCCGATGAGCAGATCCTGCATGCCACGTTCCCGCCTTGGCTCGTTGTGCTCAATGCCAGAAAGCGGAGGAATGTAAACGATATCCAAGGCTCTTGCTGCGTCCGGTGGAAACCTCTGGATGGCTTTGATGTCCAGTTTCTTCGCATTCTTGGGGCGTGCATAGAACAATTCAGGATTCGCATAATCAAGCTCGATGCCGCACGACCACTGCTCGCCATCGGTTTCGCCATCGATGTCGATCTCGATCAACCGTCGCGCCCCCGACATTCCCTTCGGACCGGTTACCTTTCGGTTTTCCCACAGGAGATTCATTTCCCGGAGCGGCACGACCGTGATGTCGGGCCGAGGTATGGGCACACCGGACCGCTTGACAGCCTTTCCCCCTTCTCGCTGGGCAAGCCAGCGATTGAGGCAGAACTTCCACATGGCCAGCGCTTGCAGCAGCGTGGACTTTCCCGCATTGTTCGGACCCGCAAGGACCATCGAGTCCGCCAAGTCGAAGGTGTGTTCGCCGAAGCGCTTGAAGTTCTTGATCGTGACTCGACGGATCACCTGCCTGCCTCCAGGGGCGAAATGCTGTTTGCAGCGACGGAACCCCGATGATGCCAGATTCGACGATGTGGTGCGTTCCGACGACGACCGATTCCCTGCATCCACAGAATGGTAGCGCCGACGACGCGGATGCCCGGAGCGGTTGATTGTCGATGGAGACCCGCCACGTTTCCCTCGACGGCATCGGCAAGATGGTGAGAGGTCGACATTGGACAGTCGTATGTCCCAAGACCGCTTTCGTTCCATTCCGCGTGATCCTCGTCACGGGCGGTCGTGCCGGTGCGGGCATTCGCTCGGTTTCACGGTTCGAGCGCAGTATGCCTGCTTGGGGGATTGCCAACCGAAACAGACTCGCCAAGGGGAGTGGCCGGTCCGGAGCACTGCGTGGTCTTGTCGTACGGTGTCAGGGGACGAGGGTCCAATGGTTGCGTTCGACCTCCTTCATCGCTTGGCAGAGCGACTTGTTGGCCCCTTGGGCGACAGGGCAAGGCAGGGCGTTCTGGTGGACTTGCGCGCGCTTCGGATTCCATCCCCTTCTTGCAGCGCTTGTTGCGGCTGTTGGCGCTGCTGCCCGTGAGTACGAGCAGGCCATCTGAGGATTCTCCCCAATCCCTATTAGAATGGTAGAGATCGGAATGGACATCTCGGTCAAGGGGGAATACGCTCTCCGGGCGGTGTTCGAGCTCTCTCTGCACGGCACTCCGGAACCCGTCAAGATCGCACGGATCGCCGAGAGCCAGAAGATCCCGCAGAAGTTCCTGGAACTCATCCTCGCCCAACTCAAGCAGGGTGGCTATCTCGGGTCCAGGCGGGGATCCGACGGCGGGTACTTCCTGGCCAGATCACCGGACCAGATCACGGTTGGAGACATACTCCGTCAGATCGACGGGCCTTTCCATCCTTCCAAGCGCCCGTTCGCGGACGAGCCGGTCGACTCTCCGTTTCCGGAGATGTGGGATCGCGTGGAACGGGCACTCTCGTGCGTCGTCGATCGCACCACCTTTGCGGATCTGGTCGAGCGTTGGCAGCAGAAGCGCTCGAGGCGGGTTCTAAACTGGCAGATATAGAGATACTGATCCTCTCCGGGAACCGCTGATACTGATATGGCTCGCATTTTCGACGACAACTCGCATTCCATCGGAGCCACGCCACTGGTCCGGCTTCGACGGATCAAGGACGGGGCGCGGGCCGACATCCTCGCCAAGATCGAAGGACGGAATCCCGCGTGCTCGGTGAAGTGTCGCATCGGGGCGTCGATGATCTGGGATGCCGAGAGGCGGGGAGTCCTGAAGCCGGGGATGGAACTCATCGAACCGACGAGCGGGAACACGGGGATCGCCTTGGCCTTCGTGGCGGCCGCCCGCGGCTACAAACTGAATATCACGATGCCCTTGAACTACAGCATCGAGCGTCGCAGGGTCCTGCAACTGCTGGGTGCCGGACTGGAACTCACGCCCGCCGAAGACGGCATGTACGGTGCGGTGGAACGCGCCGAACAGCTTGTCAGGGAGAATCCGGACCGCTATCTGATGCTGCAGCAGTTCGAGAACCCGGCCAACCCGCGCGTCCACTACGAGACCACTGGCCCGGAGATATGGGACGACACGGATGGCAACGTGGACGTACTTGTGTCAGGCATTGGGACGGGCGGAACGATCAGCGGGATTTCCCGGTACTTCAAGCAGAAGCGGAAAAGACAGATTCTCAGCGTCGGAGTGGAACCGGAGTGCAGCCCGGTCATTCGTCATCACTTGGCAGGAGAGCAACTTCAACCGGGAATCACCGCGATTCAGGGTATCGGTGCCGGCTTCATTCCCGACACTCTCGACCTCGACCTCGTGGACCGCGTCGAATCCGTGTCGGATGAGGAAGCTATCGAGTACGCGCAGCGCCTTGCTCGGGAAGAGGGTCTGCTGTGCGGCATCTCCTGTGGCGCCGCCGCTGCGGTGGCATGTCGACTGGCCCGGGAGCCGGAGCTGGAGGGGAAGACGATCGTCGCGATCCTTCCTGACGCCGGTGAACGCTACATGAGTGGTCCGCTGTTCAGTGGTATCGGCTGAGGGGGGCCCGCACTCCGGGTACAGCCTTGTGACGGATCTGGTTCGTATCGAGCCCCTGCGAACGAACGAGGCTCGGCTCCCGCCATGGTTGCGCAAACCCGAGACGGATTTTCGTGCCGTGCACGAACTCAAGACGGAGTTGCGTCGGCGCGGGTTGCATACCGTATGTGAGTCTGCGCGCTGCCCGAACATCCATGAGTGCTTCTCACGGAAATCGGCGACGTTCATGATCCTGGGCAACACGTGCACGCGAACCTGCGGATTCTGCTCCGTGCCACAGGGAGATCCGGGGCCGTTGGCGCCTGACGAGCCCCGGATGGTGGCCGACATGGCCGCCCGGATGGACCTGCGGCATGTTGTCATCACCAGCGTTAACCGGGACGACCTGCCCGACGGCGGTTCATCCCATTTCGCCGCTACGGTGCGAGCGGTGAGAAGCGCACTGCCGGGCGCGAAGGTTGAGGTTCTCGTTCCCGATTTCCTCGGTGATCACGATGCCCTCGCCCGGGTTCTCGACTCCGGCTGCGATGTGTTCAACCACAACATGGAGACGGTCGCAAGGCTGTACTCCCGGGTTCGGCCGCAGGCGGACTACCGCCGTTCGCTCGAAGTGCTCCGGTTCGCCCGCCGGCGCGGCTCCCGGACACTGACCAAGTCCGGCCTGATGGTCGGGCTCGGAGAGTCGCCCGAGGAGGTTGAGGCGCTCCTTCGGGATCTGCGTTCCGCTGGTACGGATATCGCCACGCTGGGCCAGTATCTCCGCCCCCGACGCCGGCGGCTCCCCGTAGCGGCGTATATCCGCCCCGAGCAGTTTGATGCGTACAGGTCGTATGGGGAATCCATTGGATTCAGGGCCGTGTTTAGTGGACCGTTCGTGCGAAGTTCGTACATGGCGGAATCCGTCGAGGCCCAGGCCCTGCGTCACTGATGAAGCTTGATTTTCGCCGCACCGCGCTCGCGACGATTCCGTTCGCAGCGGCTTCGCTGTCCGGTCTGCTGCAGGTGCTTGTGTTTCCGCGATTCTCGTGGAGCTGGCTGGCTCCGCTGTGCCTTGTCCCGCTGCTGTGTGTTCTTCAGGGACGGTCTGGCAAACGGTGTTTCGTGCTGGGGTGGCTGTCGGGAATGGTCTTCTGGGGGGGAGCCTGCTATTGGATCTATCCCGTGATGCGCGACCACGCGTCCATCACGCCGGGGATCGCGGGTCTGCTGTTCATCGGATTCTTCGCAGTCAAGGCCCTGCACTCCGGAGCGTTCGCCTTCGTTGCCGGTGCCCTGATCCGGAGCAAGTGGGCCGTGCCTGCACTGGCCGTCCTCTGGGTCGGCATCGAAGGCAGCCACCAGTACATCTTCTTCACCTGGATGCAATTGGGAAATGCGGCTCTCGATTTCCCCGTACCGCAGGTTCTGCGGCTCGCGCCCTGGGCCGGCATCTATGGTCCTTCGCTCGTCTTCGCGACTGCGAACGCGGCCATCGCGGTATCGGTACTACATCGGTCGTTCCGTCCGCTGTGGGCCTTCGTGCCGATGCTGGGACTCTTCCTGCTCCCGCAGTTGCCCGGGGTGGGGGGTGGCACGCATACCGCTCGCTTGGTCCAGCCCAATGTCGACCCTTCTCTGCTGCGCACCGATTGGCCGGCAAACGAAGGAACCGCTCACCTGCAATGGATGCTGGACGTGTCCAAGGCGCAGACGGGTGCGAGCCGCCCGTCTCTTGTCGTCTGGCCGGAGTATCCCGTGCCTGCGTACTACTTCGACGATCCGGCATCCAAGGCGTACATGGAACGTGTTGCTCGCGAGTCGGGGGCAACCTTCATCTTCAACACGGTCTCGTTCGAGGATGGTGATCGAACCCGGCCACAGAATTCCTCGGTTACGCTGGACAGCCAAGGCAGGCGCCTCTCCCGGTATTCCAAGGTGCACCTGGTACCGTTCGGGGAGTTCGTTCCGTGGCCCTTCCACCACTTCGTCGAGAAGATCACCCTTCAGGCCGGAATGTTCCAGCCGGGGAACGGGGTTGTCGTGGCGGATGTCGATGGACGGGGGATCGGAACCTTCATCTGCTATGAGTCCGTGTTCGGCCGTTCGATTCGGAAGTTCACGGCGGCCGGGGCTGAACTTCTGGTGAACATCTCCAATGACAGCTGGTACGGCCGCAGCGCGGCGCGGGAGCAGCATCTCCTCGTGGCGCGCATGCGAGCGGTCGAGAACAAACGCTGGATCCTCCGTGCGACCAATGATGGAGTGACATCGGTCATCGGTCCGTCCGGCAAGGTGGAGGCGTCCCTGCCGTCGTATCGGCCGGATACCCTCGACGCACGGTTCAGCTACCGAACCGGCAAGACCGCATACGTCCGATTCGGGGAGTGGCTGTGGTGGCTGTGCGCAATGGTTGCCGTGGCGCTCTTCTGCGCTGTCGTCCAGCCTGTCCGGCGGCAGTCGCGATATCGCTGAACCATATCGATCCGGATTCGCATTCCTGGCGGGGCGGGGATGTCCCGGTGGTCCCAGCGGTGCTTGGTGCAGGGTTCTGCGATAATGAGGCAAGCACCTGCGAAACCATGATCCTGGACGAAATGCAGCGACAGTTCGAGTCCGCCCGCTCGCGATCCCGGGTGATCCGGGGGTATCTTTGACGCTCCTGGAGGAAAGCTGAAGCTCTCCGAGATCGAAGAGCAGATCGCCGATCCTTCTTTCTGGTCAGACGCTGCGAAGAGCCACACGGTCCTGCGCGAGCGGAAGCGCCTGGCCCGTGTCATCGAGACCGACGAAGAGATCGAGGAGTCCGTTTCGGACATCGAGGCCTATCTGGATCTGGCCGCTGAGGGCGAGCCCGTTGAAGGGGAGTGTGCCCAGGCGCTGCAGGAATTCGCCACCCGCCTGGAGCAGATCGAGACGGAGTCACTGCTGGCTGGTGAGCACGATGCGTCGAACGCGATCGTGACCCTGAACGCAGGCGCCGGTGGCACGGAGGCCCAGGACTGGGCCCAGATGCTGCAGCGGATGTATCTTCGTTGGGCGGAGCGGCGCGGATTCAAGACGGAGATCTCCGATTCCCAGGCGGGTGAGGAGGCGGGTATCAAGTCGGCTTCCCTCATCATCAAGGGGGAGAACGCCTATGGCCTGATGCGCTCGGAAGTGGGCGTCCACCGGCTCGTCAGGATTTCGCCGTTCGATTCCAACGCCCGCCGCCATACGTCCTTCGCTTCGGTGTTCGTGTATCCCGAGATCGAGGACGACATCGAGATCGACATCGGCCCCGACGACCTGCGCATCGACACCTACAGGGCCAGTGGAGCGGGCGGGCAGCATGTGAACATGACGGACTCGGCCGTCCGCATCACGCATCTGCCGACAGGGATCGTCGTCCAGTGTCAGAACGAGCGCTCCCAGCACAAGAACAAGGCGACCGCGATGCGGATGCTGCGGGCCAGGCTGTATGATTTCGAGCTGCAGAAGAAGCGGTCGGAGACCGATAAGATCGAGGCATCCAAGCTCGATATCAATTTCGGAAGCCAGATTCGGAACTACGTTCTCGCACCCTATCGGCTGGTCAAGGACTTGCGCAGCCAACTGGAGATCGGTAATGTCGATCGCGTTCTGGATGGGGACCTGGATCGCTTCATGCATGCCTTCCTCGTCTTCGAGAAGACAGGCAGGACCGTCGCGGACGCGGCCTGAGCCTGTTGTCCGGCGAATGAGGACTTGCGTTCCCGGTAGCTTCCGTTCTTCAATGTAGCCATGCGTTCCGCACTGGCCACGACCTGTTTATCGCTCGCCCTCGTCGCCGTCGCGGATGCCGGCGTCGACAAGGTCGAGGTCGTGGCGCGCGACGATGTCCTTGAGGGCCGGGTCTTTGGCCTCGTCGGTGCCTACGAGCGGATCACCGGCACGATCCGCTTCGCCGTCGATCCGGACAATCCGGCCAACCGGATCATCACGGACGTTTCCCTGGCTCCCCGCAACGCCAGTGGCGAGGTCGAGTTCACCACCGAGTTCTACCTGCTCAAGCCGGCCGACATGAGCCGGTCCAATGGAACTGTCCTGTACGAGGTGTCGAATCGCGGGCGCAAGGGCATGCTCGGCTTCTTCAACATGGCGGACGGAGCCCTTGACCCGGGCCGCTCCGAACACTTCGGCGACGGCTATCTGATGGAAGAGGGCTACACCCTCCTGTGGCTTGGCTGGCAGTTCGACCCGCCCCTCCGCCCTGATCTGCTGCGCCTGCGGACGCCGGTAGCCAGTGCCGACGGACAGCCGATCCGGGGACTGGTGAGGAGCGACTTCGTCGTGTCCGACCGTGTGTCCGAACATTCTCTCGCTGACCGCAACCACGTTCCCTACCCGGTGGCGGACCCGGGTGCCCCCGCGAATGTCCTGACCGTGCGGGATGCCGCTGACGGCGAGCGGCAGGTAATTCGGCGCGACCGCTGGCGATTCGCCCGCATGGATAAAGGCCAGCCCGTTCCGGACAAGGGGACGGTCTGGCTGGCCGGCGGATTCGATCCCCACCGGATCTACGAGGTCGTCTACGTTGCGGAGAATCCCCCGCTGGTCGGACTGGGCCCGGCCGCGGTGCGGGATGCTCTGTCGCACCTCAAGTACGACGGGTCGGAGTCGCTCGGAATTCCGGCCGATGTCATTGAACGGGCTATCGCGTTCGGTATCTCACAGAGCGGGCGATTCCTGCGGACCTTCCTCTACTACGGCTTCAACCGTGACGAGAGCGATCGGATCGTCATGGATGGCGTCATGTCGCATGTTGCCGGAGGAGGCCGGGGCAGCTTCAATCATCGGTTCGCCCAACCCTCCCGCGATGCCCATCCCTATATGAACTTCTTCCACCCGACGGACATCTTCCCGTTCACCGGCAAGGCCCAGTTCGATCCCGAAACCGGCAGGAAAGACGGCCTTCTGACGCATCAGATGGAGCGGAAGTACTGGCCGAAGATCTTCTACACCAATTCGTCGTACGAGTACTGGGGACGTGCCGCCTCGCTGATTCACACCGACATCGACGGAACGCGCGACATCGAACCTCTCGATAACGTTCGTGTCTTCCTCCTCGCCGGTGCCCAGCACGGGCCGGGCTCGTTCCCGCCCCGCATCACGATCGGGCAGCAGAAGGCCAATCCGCTCGATTTCCGGTGGGCCATGAAGGCCCTGCTCCACGCCATGCACCGCTGGACGGCAGACGACAGGAAGCCTCCGGGCAGTCGCTACCCCCGTATCGAGGATGCAACGCTCGTTCGCCCCGAAGACCTGGATTTCCCCCGCATTCCCGGCGTCAACACCTCGACAGGAGTGCACAAGGCGTATCGGGTCGACTACGGGCCCCGCTTCGTGACGGAAGGGATCGTGACACGGGAACCGCCCGCCGTCGGCAAGCCCTTCGCCATCCTCGTGCCTGCGGTCGACGACGATGGCAACGAGGTGGCTGGAGTCCGCATGCCCGAACTGGAGGTGCCTCTTGCGACCTACACCGGCTGGAACCTGTTCAATGAGCACTCCGGCCCTCCGCATGAGATCGCGAGCATGGTCGGTTCGTACATCCCGTTTCGTCGGAGTCGTGCCGAACGGGAGGCCAGTCGTGACCCGCGCCCGTCGATCGAGGAAAGATACGCAAGTCGGGCCGAGTATCTGGGGCGGGTCGCCGAAGCATCTCTCGACCTGATCGACGACGGACTGCTCTTGCACGGCGACCTGCCCGCAATCGTCCGCGGTGCCGCCAACCACTGGGACCACCTCATGGATCTCCCGACCGGATCCGCCACCGGTCCGTGAAGGACACGGCCCATCTATCGCGACGTTTGTCCCTCGGTGTAGGCTTCCGTCTTGGCCAGCGAGACGGTACTGTTCCCGCATCCGAAATCCCGGCGGAACGGCCACCGATCCCTGGCAAGCAGTTCGTGGGCCGGGAGCACGGCCCGCATCAGCCCGAACTCGCAGTGGTGGACCTGCTGGCCCAGGAAATGGCTGGCCTCGTGCGCGGCGACCCGGGCCAGTGCCCTGCCCACCGCGAACGCATTGTTGGGCCGGCCCAGGTACCGCATCAAGGGTCCGTGGAAGACCTGCAGTTCCGGTTCGATGCGGTCTCCTTCGCGATGCGCGAGTCCGAGAACGCCTTTCGGCAGGTCGGGTGGCGGTTCGGACTCGATGGTGAGTGTCACCTGCGAATCGCCGGGACGGCAACGCTCAAACTCGATCGTTGCCGTCCGTCCGCCGAGGATGGCCTGCAGTTCCTTCAGCATGGCCCCCCGCACGGGGGCGCTGAGCAACGACGCTCCGTCTTCCACACAGACCTGCCACTGGGCTCCCGACATGCTCGGGACCGCCAATAGAAGAACCATGCCGACGGTGATCTTAATCATTTCTTAATCTGCTTAATGATATTGCAACATTCCGGCTCGGTCAAGCCCGCTCCACGGGAACTCGCTTCCCGGTAGGGTCTATTGCCAGGATGAATGGCGCTCGCAGCCGCCGGTCGACTCGTCGCAAGCGATGTTCGGCGCAGGCTCACGCCTGTCACGTTGAACGGTGGGAATTGGAGTCCGAGGCGGGCCGAGGGCGTGCAGCACCCCCGGAGCCGCAGTCGCGTCGTGGCGCGATGACGGCGTTGTTATTCGTCCGCGAACCGGTTCCGGCGCTTCCAGGTCATCAGGCCCAGGCCGAGGGCGATGCCCGCCGGCGGAATCGCCAGTGCAATGATCCCGCGTTGGAGGGAATCGATCGCACGCCCCTTCTGGAACGCGGCAGTCTCGCGGCACATGGAACAGCCCTGTCCGGGCACAGGGGCGGGAACGGCGAGCAGCAGGGCAAGGCCGAACAGGGCGCAAAGCGGACCGGAAGCTCGCCGGAGCCTTCCCACACGCGATTTCACGGCCGCAATTCCAGCAGACGGTAGCTGTCCGGAAAGAAGTAACCGCACATGAGGACGATGCACGCCAGTGCCGGGGCAACCACGATCCAGGACAGGAGGGAATGGTCGAACTTCAGGTGCATGAAGCAGGCCATGATCATCGCCGCCTTGACCAGCGAGAGGATCAGCAGGATCGCCAGCATCACCCCGGCGCTGGCGATCTGGACATAGGCCAGGACAACTTCCAGTGCCGTGAACGCCAGGAGGCCGATCCAGATCTTGTTGAAGAGGGGTATGTGGGAATCCTCGTACACCGGATCCTCGGGCAGGATGAAGGGTGCCGTGCCGGCACTCTCGCCGCTCGCGGCGGCTCCGGATGTCAGTGCCGGATAGAACCGCCAGACGAGGTATCCCAAGGCGGTCACGCCCATCAGGGCCGCGAACAGGGTCAGGAAGAGATTGTCGAGAGTCGACGTGAGGGTACCTTGCGCAAGTTGCGTACCGGTGACGTAGAAGCCCCAGATGCCTAGTGCGAGGCAGAAGAGATAGCCGATCAGGGAAAGCAGCATGACGTTGAATCTCTCGCTCAGTCGATGGCCGTGGACATCAGGTAGATCATCGGGAAGACGAACATCCACACCAGGTCGACGAAGTGCCAGTACAGGCCGGCCACTTCGACATCTTCGGAAACCCATTTCCCGCGCCGGTATCCGAGCGCGAGCACGCCTAGGTAGGCCACGCCGGTGACGACGTGGAACATGTGCAGGCCCGTGATCAGGAAGAAGCTCGCGCCGAAGAGCGGGGTTCCGTACGGATTGCTCCACGGGTACATCTGCTCGTCGTGCATCAGGTGCAGCCATTCATAGCCGTGCAGGACCACGAAGGTCGCGCCCAGTACGGCGGTAGCCCAGATCCACTTCACCGCCTTGCGCCTGGCCCCGTGATGGGCTGCGGATACCGCGTACACCATGGTCAGGCTGCTGGACAGCAGGACCAGCGTCATGACCGTCGAGAAGACGATCGACGGGAAGAAGTGAAAGGGTGTCGGCCAGTCGTTCGCCGCCCGTACGAAGCTGTAGGTCAGCAGCAGGGCTGAGAATGTCAGTGTGTCCGAGACGATGAACAGCCACATCCCGAACTTCTTTTGGCCGATCGCCAAGGGGGTTCCGCCCCCCTGCCATGTCGGTGCGGCCATTGAGACCGAGTGTCCTTCCGACATCCGCTTACCTCCAGAACAGCAGAAGTCCCAGGATGTAGATCCACAGGACATCCATGAAATGCCAATAGACGGCAGTGGCCTCGACGGCCGCATTGCGCGTCGGCCAGAATCGTCGGCTCCGCAGACGGGTCCATATGTAGCCGAGAACCGCGATGCCGCCAAGCAGGTGCAGCCCGTGCCCCGCCGTGAGCAGGTAGTAGAACGAGTTGGCCGGGTTCGAGGCCAGAAACAGGCCGCGGTCGACAAGCTCCCGCCAGCCCAGCAGCTGACCCGCCAGGAATCCCAGTCCCAGCACGGCCGAGATGTTGACCCAGAGCCGCAGTCGGTCCGGACTGCCGTGCCGGAGTGCGCTCCGCGCCTTCTCCACGGTCAGGCTTGACGCCAGCAGGACCACGGTGCTGACGTACAGCACGGTCGGCAGGGAGAACGGCCGCCAGTCTCCCGACAACCCTTCGCGAACGATCATGGCGCTGGTCAGCGCGGCGAAGAACATGACGATCGCGCCCATACCGACCCAGACGGCCAGCTTGTAGCGCTGGACGACCCGCGAATCGGGCCCCGACCGGCCCCAGTTACCCAGCGGCTCGGGCGGAAGGGTGACAAAGCCGCCCCCACCCGCTACGGTGGGGGGCGACTCTTCGGTTGTTGCGACGCTCGCAGCCATTCAGCTAGTCTCCGGCAGCTGCCTGCGTCCCGAAGGCCGTCTTGTCGTCGTTGCATTGCATCGCGAAATCCCGCTTTGCACCAGGCAGGGCGAAGTCGTACGCGCCACGATAGACGTGAGGCACCTTGCCACCGAAATTGTCATGCGGGGGAGGCGACGGGATCGCCCATTCGAGGGTCGTGGCCTCCCAGGGATTGCTCTCGTTGCAGGGGGTTCCCCGGAACAGGCTGCGGATGAAGTTGTACAGGAACAGGAACTGCGCCAGGACCGTCAGGATCGCGGCGATCGTGATGAAGTAGTGCAGGCCCTCGGCGCCGGTCGTTCCCAGATAATCGACGCCCGTGATCTCCGCGTAGCGGCGGGGATGCGGCAGCAGGCCAAGATAGTGCATCGGGCCGAAGATCGCGTAGACACCGACGAATGTCACCCAGAAGTGGATCTTGCTGAGTCCCTCGTCCATGAAACGGCCGAACATCTTCGGGAACCAGAACGTCAGCCCGGAGAACATGCCGAAGATCGCGGCCACTCCCATGATCAGGTGGAAGTGCGCGACCACGAAGTACGTGTCGTGGAAGAACAGGTCGACGGTTGGCTGGCCCAGGAAGATCCCTGACAGCCCGCCGGACACGAACAGCGAAACGAAGCCGATCGAATAGAGCATCGGCGAAGTGAACCGGATCTTGCCGCCCCAGAGGGTGCCGATCCAGTTGAATGTCTTGATGGCGGACGGGACGCCGATGCACATCGTCAGGATCGAGAACACGAATGCGGAGTACGGGCTCATGCCACTGACGAACATGTGATGTCCCCAGACCACGAAGCCCAGGAACCCGATGGCTCCCAGTGCGAGCACCATGGCCTTGTACCCGAACACGGTCTTGCGGGCGAACGTAGACAGCACGTGCGATGTCACGCCCATGCCCGGAAGGATCGCGATATACACCTCGGGATGACCGAAGAACCAGAACAGGTGCTGCCAGAGGATGGGCGAACCGCCTGCATGATCGATCACCTTGTCGCTGACGACCAGTCCCCCGGGGACGAAGAAGCTGGTTCCGACGTTGCGGTCCATCATCAGCAGCAGGCCGGCCGCCAGCAGTACGCCGAATGCGAGCAGGCCCAGGATCGCCGTGATGAACCATGTCCAGGTCGTCAGCGGGAGCCGCATCATCGTCAGACCCTTGGTCCGCAGATCGAGGGTCGTGACGATGAAGTTGAGCGCCCCAAGGAGGGAGGCGATGCAGAAGACCGCGATCGACGCCAGCCAGAGATCCTGACCGATGCCCTGCACGGTGGCTTCCGGGAGAGCGCTCAGCGGCGGATATCCGGTCCATCCGCTCATTGGTGCGCCGCCTTCCACGAAAAAGGCCGCCATCAGGAGCAGGAACGAGACGAACGTGGTCCAGAACGACAGCATGTTCAGCCGTGGGAACGCCATGTCCGCCGCCCCGATCTGGATGGGCAGGATGTAGTTGCCGAAGCCGCCTTGCGGCGCCGTGGTCAGCACCATGAACACCATGACGGTGCCATGCATCGTCAGCATTGCCAGGTAGAACTCCGGCGTCATGACGCCGTCCGGTGCACCTACCGGGAACAACTGGCCCAGCAGCGGAATCGGGGTGTCGGGCCAGACCAGCCGCAAGCGCACCAGCAGGCTCAGCGCCATGCCGACGAACACGGCCACCAACGCGAGCAGGAGGTACTGGATGCCGATCACCTTGTGGTCGACCGAGAAGATGTACTTCCAAATGAAGCTCTTCGGCTCCGGGTGACGGTGCACGTCCGTGTATTCGGCAACTTCCGGGGAAACCTGAACTTCGGTCATGTCTTCCAATTCCTCAATGCGGGACCTGTCTGCGGCCTAGAAAACGTAGGAGGCCTGCTCCGCGATCCACGCGTCGTACTCGTCCTGGCTGACGACATGCAGGAAGCTGCGCATCTTGTAGTGACCCAGTCCGCACAGTTCCGAGCAGACGATCTCGTAGATGCCTTCCTTTTCCGCCTTGAACGCCAGCTTGCCCACAAGTCCCGGAACCGTGTCGAGCTTGATCCGCAACTCCGGGACGAAGAAATTGTGGAGGACATCCTTCGATTTCAGAACCACCTCCACGTCCCTGTTCACGGGCACCCGCATTTCGGGAACCATGATGTCGTCGGCGCCGCCCGGGGCGGAGCGGTCCACGCCCACCGGATTGCCTGCCGCATCGTCGATCAGGCCGATGTCGGTCGGGCCGAACTGGTTGTCCGCTCCTGCGTAGCGCATGTTCCATACGAACTGTTGGCCCGTCACTTCGACGACCAGACGATCCGCCGATGGCTCCGTCGAGCGCTGATCGATGAATCTTGTCTCGGCCCAGACGGTATATCCGTATAGGGTCAGACCCACGAAGATGACGGCAGCGGCCACCGTCCAGAGCCACTCGAGTCGGGTGTCTCCGTGCGTATCCGACGCTGGACCGTCGTGCTTTCGGCCGTAGCGCCAGACCGTGTAGCCAAGAGCGACCTGCGCGAGCACGAAGATGATGCCGGTGAACAGCAGGGTGACCATGAATGCGGAGTCGATCTGAGCTCCCAGCTCCGTGATCGGCTCCGGCATCCACCAAGTCCGCGTGATGAACGGAAGGGAGATCGCAAGCGTGATGGCCCAGACAACGATCGCTATGAGTAGACCCATGAAAGCCTCGGATTTCGTTTCGTGGAAGTGGGCTGGAAATCCCGCCGACGCAAGTCCGGGATGCACCCTTAGAGTCTCTATTGTAGCAACACTGGATCCTGCGACGGAAACACAGTCCCCGGTCCGGTGGGTGACGTCTATGGGACAGTGTCGTCTCTGGCGGGAGCATGCAGCTTCCGCAATTCCGCGATCACCGCATCCGGGCCCCGGTCACGGTAGATGCGGGAAAGACGTTGCTCCTCGGCCGAGACCGGGATGGTGTCCAGAAGCCGGGACTCCTGCAGGGCGAGGCGGCTTGGTACCCACATGCTGCCGTCCGCAAGGGAGACACTGCGGACGTATGCGCTCATCGATCGGATCTCGATCGGTCCGCTATCCGGGTCCGCGTGAATCTCGAATCGACCGGACCCGCCCGTTTCCATCTGCGTGCCGGGGCCCAGGCTCCGCACGGTACCCACTGGAGCCGCCCCGAGGGAGTAGACCCGACCCGTGGCGTCGGTGACGAGCCACCCAAGCTCGAAGCGCCGCACATCGACCGTGGCGCGGTTGCGGAGGATGATCCTTGGCGTGTCCATGACGGTTCCCGTGACAAGTGCCGACCCTCTCTCGAGAAGAAGAGGAGCGTCGGCGTCCTGAGCGAACGCGAACTGGATCTCGCGGGGTGCACCGGCAGAGACCGCCGTGGTCGGCCCGTTGGCGGCGAGCCGGATGTCCAGCCGGGGCCTCGTCGCCTGTCGACGGAGGCTGACTTGCATCGCGGCGGCCAGCTGCTGACGTCCACCGGCCCGCCAGCGAGTGAGGAAGTACTCCCGGTCGCGCCGGGCTTCCATCTCCAGAACCTTCAGTTTTCGCACGGAATCCAGACGGTCCGGTCCCGCTGCGGCCAGCGTGTCGAAGAGCACGGCGTCAGCTGCGACACGTACGACGGGTCCGGGTGGGAGCGGCAAGGGGCGCAGCATCCGAAGATTGAGATGGACATCGAACTCGTGGCCGCTGGGTGCGTGCAGGCTCGGAATGGACACGGCTGCCCTGCCACCGAGCCCCTGCTCGTGAGCGCGGATCGCCAGCGTGACCGCACGCACGGCGTCTTCACCTTCGTGACGGAACCGGACCCATCCGGCCAGTTCGATGACGAGAGCGCCACCGCGGGGTTCGAACTCGCTCGCCGAGAAATCGGAGGCAGTTACCATGAGCGGCACCCCATCGGGGACGACGACCGCTACCCGGTCATCGGCCACGGCGGGAGTCTGGGGTGTCGCTGGCGGGGCTGTCAGGACCAGAGCGAGGGCGGATGCGGTGCTGAGATGAGGGAGGACTCTCATGGGGCGTAGTACTCCGTGATGTTCATGGTGCCGGATCCTGCGTGGAATGCGCGGAAACTGAGGTTCCCCTGGGACGTGACTTGGGCCTCGCTGCCCGGTTCCAACACGGGTAGCTGTGCTGCTGGGCGGGGTATGTCAACTGCCGTCCGTTGCGGCAACGGAGACTCCAACCCTCCGTTGGGTGCCAGCAGCGCGACGACGACTGCCACTACCGCGAACCCCGCGGCCGCGATGGTCTTCCAGCGACGGTCGGGTCCCGTCACCGTCCCGGTCCGCGTCTGGTCGGCCATCACCCGGATCCGGTGCGCCATGGCCTCGAAGTTGATGTCCGGAACCGGCATTTCGCGTTGCAGTTCGTCCCTGTCAAGCCGGAAGGCGGAGACTGCCGTTCGGCATTGCTCGCAGTGCGACACATGGCGGCCAACCAGCCATCGACTTGTAGGTCCCAGATCGCCACTGGCGAACAGGCTCAACACGGTATCGTCCGGGTGGTGGTGATATCGCGTCATGGCTTCCGCTCCTCCCTGTACTTCCGGAACTTGACCCTCGCATTGGCGATATGGGATCGCACGGTCGCGGTGGAGCATCCGATCGCCTTGGCGACCTCCGATGCCGGCCAGTCCTCGACATCGCGCAGGATCAGCGCCGCGCGCTCGCGACCGGAGAGCAACTGGAGCCCTTCCTCGATCCAATCGTGCGTCTCGGCCCGTATCGTGCGCTGCTCCGGATTCTCTTCCTTGGCGGGAGGCGGGTCGACCAGTTCCGAGAACGATACGCGGCCCCGTTTCCGCACGAAGTCCAAGGCGGTGTTCACCGCGATCCGGTTCAGCCATTGGATGGCCTTGCGGTCATCCTTGAGTTGGGAGTTGCGGGTCAGGGCCTTGAGGATGGCTTCCTGGGTCAGGTCCTGTGCGTCGGCGACATTCCCGACGATGCGGTAGATCAGTCGGAACATGCGCCGCGAATGGGCCGTGATCGAGTCCTCGGACGCGTCCGCCAGCCGGTCTGCGGCTTCCGGGCTCGGGGACTTCTCAAGGGCCATCGCCGGTCCTCGGAACCATGTCATGCTGCCCGGATCCGCTGGCATGTCGGATGGCATGTCGGAATGTCCATATTTCTAGACGCAGAATGGCGCGGATGCGTGCAGGCCGGATCATCATGGAACCCTCGGTCCAGCCAGTCAGCGTCGTCGCATGCCGGGGAGGGGCCAGTGTCGGCCAGTCCGTGCCGAAGAGTCGAGTCACGATTGATACACTCGATTCTTATCATGCGATTGGCCTCCAGGATCGACCGACTCATCGGTGAAGGTGCATTCGAAGTGCTCGTCCGAGCCCGTGCGATCGAGGCACAGGGCCGCGATGTGGTTCACATGGAAATCGGAGAGCCCGATTTTCCGACACCTCCGAACATCGTCGCAGCGGGCCGGAAGGCTCTGGCCGACGGCTACACAAAATACGGTCCCACCCAGGGCGACCCCGAACTTCGCGAGGCCGTTGCGGAGTATATTGCTGCAACGCGCGGGATTGCGACGGACGAGTCGCGAGTGGTCGTGACGCCTGGGGGGAAGCCGATCCTGTTCTATTCGATGCTCTCGCTTCTCGGGCCGGGCGACGAAGCGATGTTTCCGAATCCGGGCTTCCCGATGTACGAATCGATGATCGGAGCATCCGGAGCCACGCCGGTTCCGATTCCGCTGCTGGAAAGCCGTGGATTCTCGATCGACCTGAACCGCTTCAAGGATTCGCTGACGGACCGCACCCGGCTGGTCATCCTCAACACGCCCCAGAATCCGACCGGAGGTACGATTCCGGTCGAGGATCTCCGGGCGATAGCCGAGCTCGTGGCCGATCGGGATCTGGTCGTGCTCTCCGACGAGATCTACAACCTGATCGCGTTCGACGACCATCCCACCTCGATTGCGTCCATGGATGGCATGGCGGACAAGACCATCATTCTGGACGGTTTCTCCAAGGCCTACTCAATGACGGGATGGCGGATCGGCTACGGCGTCTTCCCGAAGTGGATGGTCAACGCGATCTGCATGCTCCAGGTGAACTGCTCGTCACATACTGCCAGCTTCACGCAGCGGGCCGCCCTCGAGGCGTTGCGCGGGCCGCAGGACAGCGTCACCGACATGGTGGCGGAGTTCCGTCGCCGCCGCGATGTCATCGTTTCTCGTCTCAATGCGATTCCCGGCGTTCGCTGTGCCAGACCGGGAGGCGCATTCTACGCCTTTCCCAACATCTCGGAGACTGGATTCAAGTCTGACGACCTGGCCGAGCGGATTCTCCGGGATGCTGGCGTTGCGTGTTTGACGGGCACATCGTTCGGGTCGTACGGAGAAGGGTACCTGCGGTTCAGTTACGCCGCGGCACTCGACCGCATCGAGATCGCCATGGATCGTTTGCAGGACCTTCTGAGCCCGTGACCAGTCTGGCAAGCCAGTGACCCACCGGGAACGCCTCCACCCGACACGGCGAGTCGGCTGCTGGATCGACATCGTCTCTTCTCCGCCAGCAGTAGTGTCAGCCGACTGCCATCGGCATGCATGCACGTGCGAACATTGCCACTCTCGTGAGTGGGCCGGTCCAGGGGTTCCCGAGGACCCTCAACGTCTCGAATACACGACGAACCATTTCCCGCCATCGAACAGGTGATATTCTTCGGCGAGTCGGAAGCCAACATCGGACATCCAGCCGGTCACCTGATCCTGCGTCATGTGCATGTGCACCTGATCCTGCGCCCTTTGCATGTGCTCTCCGGTTCGGTGATGTCCGCGCTCGATAATCACGATCCTGCCGCCCGGTTTGATGTACCGCGAGAGATTCTCCAGGTAGCCCGCCCGATCCTCGACATGATGCAACACGTCGTGAAAGAACGCCACGTCGATGTCTTGCGTCGGCAGCTTGGGATCTTCATACTCGCCGAGAACGGCCTTGATGTTCGAGGCTCCCTCGGTGCGAGCTCGGTCTCGGATGTGGTCGACCAGACCCTGGTCCACCTCGACGGCATAGACCATGCCGCCAGGAGCGACGGCGCGCGCCAGGGGCAGACTGAAAACCCCTGTGCCCGCTCCGATGTCCGCCAGGATGTCACCGGGCTTGAGCCGGAGCCTGGCGACTACGTCATCGATCTTGAGGGCCTGGACTCGATCGGGACGATCAAGGACTTCGATCCATCGCTCTGCGGGCCGAGAACCCAACTGCAGGGCGAGGACTTCCGGTGTGCAGATGCCGACAAGGGCCGCCGCGATGGCTGCCATATGGACCCGATTGAGTCGCATGGTGATAATGTCCTCCGATGGGCCGAACCAAGGAGACTGGAGCCTTCCATTCCACTCCTATCGAATTGACGGGGAGCCCGGGAACGCCTCAGTATGCCACATGCCAGACGGTAACTTGCGTTCGTTGACTGCTGCTGGACAGGACAGGGGGGCTGCGCCGCACCTGGAGCGCAAGCTGGGTTCCGTGGATGGTGCCGCCATCGTCGTGTCCAACGTGATTGGCGGTGGCATCTTCATCGTTCCGGCCGTCGTGGCCGAACTGGCACCCAGTCCGGTGGCCATGATCGGAGTGTGGCTCGCTGGTGGCGTGCTGGCGCTCGCCGGTGCCCTGTCGTATGCGGAACTGGCCGCGTTGCGTCCCCGGGCCGGGGGCGAGTACGTGTATTTGCGGGAGGCCTACGGCCCGCTGCTGGGATTTCTGACAGGCTGGACCTCGTTCGTCGCCGGATTCTCAGGGGCTATCGCGGCCAGTGCGGTTGGTATGGCGGCCATTCTGGGCCGTTTCATTCCCGTCGCAGGCGACACGACGCCGGTCTTCACGCTTGCGCTGCCATTCGTCTCGCTGACGCTGTCGCCGCGCAGTGGGGTGGCGCTGGCAGCCATCGCGGGGTTGTCAATCATTCATGCGGCCGGTCTGGGGCCGGGGCGCCTTGTCCAGAACCTCCTGGCAGGTGCGAAGGTCACTGCGTTGATTGTCGTCGTCGCGCTTGGATTCTCGATCGGACGAGGTAGTGTGACGAACTTCGCAGACGGTGAATCGGTAACGCTCTCGAACTGGGTGTCCGCCTTGATCCCGGTCATGTTCAGCTACTCGGGGTGGAACGCCGCGGCCTACATGAGCGAGGAGATCCGACATCCCGCTCGGAACGTTCCGCGGGCCTTGCTGATGGGTACCGTCACGGTCGTGTTCATCTACCTGTCCCTGAATCTGGTGTACCTGTATGCCATGCCTGTCGACCAATTCTCCAGCCTGTCGACTCGGATCGGAGATGTCGCCGTGGAGCACCTCTTCGGGGCTGGGGCGGCTGGCGTGTGGGCCGCCGCCTCCATCGTGATGATCGCAGCCAGCATCAGTGCGATGGTCCTGGCCGGGCCTCGGGTGTACTATGCGATGGCGCGTGATGGGCTGTTCTTCGGAACGGCTGCCAGGGTTCACCCGCGCTTCCGGACACCGACCGTCGCGATTGCCGCACAGTCGATCTGGAGCGGCATTCTCGTCCTGACAGGTACGTTCGGCCAACTGGTCGAATACACGGGTTTTGCTGTCGTGCTGTTTGCTGGCGCAGCCGTTTTGGCGGTCTTCGTGCTGCGCTGGAAGCACCCATCGGAGCCCCGGTCATTCCGCGCCTGGGGCTATCCGTTCGCCCCGTTAGTGTTCGGGGTGGCAAGTCTGCTGATCGTCGCGAACGCACTCCGGGAAAGCCCCGCCACCTCCGGAGCCGGGTTGCTGGTCATTGGTCTGGGGGTTCCCCTCTATTGCTGGATGCGTATCCGTGGCCGACACCGTTCTGGCTTCGCAGGCGAATGAGCGAGAGCGAGTTTCGATGCAGGTTTCCTTGCCGCGGCCCGAGCATGGACCGATTCGATCGCGATTGTCGTGATCACGACCTGATTGTCAATTTCGTCAGTTCGCCGTTCACCGGTGATTCCGGGCAGGGCGAGAGTGACATCCGGCACCGAATCATTGAGAACGACTGGCTGGAGTCGATCGTGGCTCTGCCACTGGACCTGTTCTACAGCACCCGGCATCGACACCTACGTTTGGGTGCTCACCAACCGCAAGTCGGAGCAGAGGCGCGGCAGGGTGCAGTTGATCGACGCCACGGGCTGGAACCGGGCGCTCCACAGGGACCTTGGCAAGAAGAACTGCGAACTCGGCGAGGATGACATTGCGCGCGTCTCCGACACCTTTCTGGCCTTCGAGGAAACCGAACACAACAGGATCTTCGACAATGCAGACTTCGGTTACTGGAAGATAACGGTCGAGCAGCCTTGCACATCAAGGGAGTGGACCACAAGCCGAAGCCGCTGCGGACCCTGGCCGAGACCTTGGGCTTCGCTGAACCGGCTCCGACACAATGAAGACAATGTGCGAATGGAGCGAGCAATGAGTGACGATCCAGCGCCGGTGGCTCCCGTGCGGTCGACGGAGGTCATCTTCGAGGTCACGGACGCGGCCGAAGGCGGATACGATGCCCGGGCGCTCGGATACGGCATTTTCACGCAGGGCGAGGACTGGGACGACCTCAAGTCGATGGTACGGGACGCCGTACTCTGCCATTTCGACGGTGCTGAGGTACCGCGTGTGGTCCGGCTGCATCTCGTCCGGGATGAGGTCTTGGCGGCAGTCGACCGCCTCGTCACATCCTAGGCGCCGAGATCGTCCGATGGCTCGGCCGTCACCACGGCTACCGCGTCACGCGGAACTGAGGCAGCCACATGACGATGACGTTGGTAATTAGAGTCGGCGAACATCTGGTGACGGTACCTCACATTCCCCAGCCGCCCGCTCGCCTCGAACTCTGTTCCCTCTGAACCTGTTCCCGGTGCCCTTTGGCCCTACCAACGGCCCGCCTTGCTCCCGCGCCCGCTCCCTTCTGGCAGTAGTCCCCTCCTGCCTTCATTCCCCCACTCCTGTTCTCCCAGCGCCCCGACGCCCCGAGCAGCACTTGACAAGCCCTCTCCACCTGCGCTATGATCTCCCCCCCCCCCCTCGCACGTCGTTGTTCAATGGGCGACATAGGTTATGCAGACGATCAACACATCTGACACCATTACCGAAGCCATTCAGAAGGTGGCTGAGATGTCCACCGAAGGTACCGATGGCCGGTGGCTCGAAGACCTAACCGCGAGAGTCGGTCCGCATATCAGGGAATGGGACATCATGCAATGCTATCGCTGGCCTGACTGGCCCGAACGGAAACAGCAATTTCCGAATACCACGAATCAGGATGTGGGAATTGATTGTGTAGCGGTACGTGGTAGCGATGGCAAGCACATCGCCATTCAATGCAAATCCCGGCGGTTGGATGCCAGTGGTCGAGGCGCTCCCATTGGCAAACCAGAGATCGACAGCTTCACGAGTGCGTCCGCGGATGATTTCTGGGCAGAGCGCTGGTTGGTCATCAACGGTGCCACCCCCATCGGTGGGAACGCCCAGCAGACCATTTCAATGGCCCAAAAGCCGGTCAAGGTCATCAACATCGCGAGCGACCTGCAACAACAGCAGACAGCTTTCTACCCCCCCCCCCCCCGACTGATTATCAGCGTTCAGACCAAGAACCAGACGGCAAGTCCCAGCCGCAGTCACGGGCCTCAATGCAGGAAGAGGCTATTTCCGAGAGCGTCCACATTCTTAAGGAACATGCCCGATCGAACAGTGGCGGCCTGCCGGTAGGTCAGGCGCGAGGCAAGATCATACTGCCTTGTGGCACCGGCAAGACCCGGATTTCCCTGCGCATCATTGAGCAGTTGACACTGCCGGGCGAACTGTCGGTCGTCCTCTGCCCGTCGATCGCGCTGGTCGCTCAGATTAGGCGGGAGTATCTCCAACAAAGAGAAAAGGATCTGCGAGTACTCGCCGTCTGCTCCGATGAAACAGCTGGCTATGACCCAACCAAGGAAGGCACCGCCAACCGGCAGACGGATCCCACACGGGACAACAGCAACGTCAGTGCGAACGAGGTCAAAGGCGCAGTAACGACCGATGCCGCAGAAATCTCCGCCTGGATTCGCCAAGGCGCCGGCAATGCGCAGATCAACATCATCATCGGTACCTACCAGAGCAGTCACCGCATAGCGACAGCCCTGGTCGAGAGTGGGACGACGGCCGCAGTCATGGTCGCCGACGAAGCCCATCGTACGGCTGGACTGCGGCGCATTCGCAGGCTGGAAGAACGCCTTCGGGACTTCACCGTGTGCCACGACAACGACCGCTTCCCGGCCAGGTATCGGATCTACCAGACCGCCACGCCGCGCGTGTACGACACCAGCGGGAACTTGCCGTCCAGAAACCCTGACTGGGTCGTGCGGAACATGGATGACGAGACCATCTTCGGAGTGGAACTGTACCGAAGGAGCTACATGGAAGCCGTGGAGAACGGTTGGCTGGCCGACTACCGCATCATAGCGTTGGGTGTCAATGACGCCAGTGCGTACGAGGCTGCGAAGCGACTGGCGCTGGCGCAGGGTGGAACAGGGCGCAACGCCCTGACCACCTCGGACTTCCTCAAGGGCCTTACACTCGCCCTGGTCATGGGGGGCGGCACCACCAACGTGCCGGACGGGGAGGATGTCCTGGTCAAGTCATCCATCTCGTTCATGAATACGGTTGCCAAATCCAAGGCCATGGCCGAACATCTGGAGTCCGATACCGTCCGGCAGTGGGTGCAGGGCTGGCTGGATATCAATCACCCCGGGCAGGAAGCCGCAAAGTTCAGGCTCTCGCACCTGGACGCCAGTAGCAACGTCGCCACCCGGGAACACGCCAAGAGTCAGTTGGGATTGGCAACCGGGCAGAATCCGTATGGCATCGTCAATGTCGGCATCTTCGGCGAAGGCACCGACGCACCATCACTGAGCGCCGTCGCGTTCCTGGATCCCCGCAAGAGCCCGATTGACGTGATTCAGGCCGTCGGCCGCGCCATGCGCACAGCCCCGGGCAAGGCGATGGGCTATATCATCTGCCCGATCATGATCCCGCCCCATGTGGACGCCGAAGGCTGGCTGATGCACAGTCGCAAGGAGGACGGCTGGCAGGAACTGGGCCAGATTCTGCTGGCACTGCGGGCCCATGACAGCCGTATCGAGGACAGACTGTCCGACCTGCTGCATCTGTATGTCCCGGAAGAACCCGAAAGGGAGTCCAATATCGTCGCGATCGCGAGCGGGGAGAGCCAGAGGATTCAGTACCACGGACATGTGGGGGCACCGGGAGCGGCGCAGAGGGCTGCGGAGGATGTTCTGCAAGGGCGCAAGCGACCGTCCGAGGTCTTCCTTCCCTTGAGCAAGATGGATCGCTCCGCGGCGGACCAGCCGACTGGCAAGTCAACGACTGTCACCGACAACGTGCGAATGGAATCCGTCGCAAGTCCCCCGGCCAGCACCCAGGTTCCGGAGCCGGCGGCGATCATCGCCGGCAAAAAGCATGACGACGGCAGTCTCGAGCTGCGGGTTGACGCGGTAGTACATGTCAAGCCGGGCGAGGTGGATATGCGCAAGACCAAGGCGAAAGGCAGGGACATGATCAACAAGGGTACCGGCGTCCGCCTGCCCCCTGCCCGCAAGCGCGGACCGAAACGAAGTCAGCAGCAGGGCCGTGAGAGTCGGGCCACGCGGCTGCTGCAACTCACACTCACCGGATTGGAAGGTCACGGCAACGCCATCACTGCAAACCTGCTGGCCAAGTCCGGCCTCAGTGGAAACCGGGTTATGCGGGACCTGAACATCCTCAGGGAGAGCGTTGGCGAAGCCGCACGGCACCTGCGCGAGGATCGATTGTCCAAGGATCTCGACACCCACTTCGGACTGGACAGACTCAAGGACGAGAGTCGCCGGAAGCAGGCCGACAGCTGTACCATCGCCGCGCTGCTGCTGATGAACGCTGCCATGCTGCACCAACGCATTGCCGTCGGGGGCTGGCTCCGAGGAATCAGCGACCTCAAGACTGTCAAGAACGATGCGAACGTCCTGCGTCGCACTCACCGGGAATGGCGGCGCATCATGACCCATGACTACCGGGCCGTGCTGGAGCCGGCCGCCGATGTCCTCGAGTCGGTCGAGAACACGGGCAAGGAAGCCGGATTGGAGCGAGCATTGCGCCATATTGACGCTGAAGCCACGGTGATTCTTTTTTCGGAGTTGGGGGTAGTTGAGAGTGTGAGGCAGGGGTAGGAGGCCAGGAACGACGGGACGGACGGGGAGGGTGCGGGCGGACGGGGCTGGACATTCCGTGCGGGATCTGTCAGGGTGGAGGCCATGGAGTCGTCATTGGGGTTGCCGGACAGCGTGGACCTGCAGGCGGTGCAGGTGCGCGCGACCTGCGGAGCGCAGGAACACAGGCTCTGGGACCGGCTGGTCGCCGCGCACCATTACCTGGGCTTCGGCGCCCTGTTCGGCAAGGGTCTGCGGCAGGTGGCCACGCTGGACTCGGCCTGGGTCGCGCTGGTGGGCTGGCAGGCGGCGGCGTTGCAGGTCACGGCCCGGGACCGCTGGCTGGGCTGGACGCTCGAGCAGCAGTTGCGGCGTCTGCATCTGGTGGCCCAGAACTCCCGGTTCGTGATCCTGCCGGCGTTCCAGGGCCTCCCCAATCTGGCCTCGCGGGTGCTGGGGCTGAGCCTGCAGCGGCTGGCGCAGGACATGCAGCGGGAGCATGGCTACCGGGTGCTGCTGGCGGAATCGTTCGTGGACCGGGCGCGGTTCGCGGGCACCTGTTACCGGGCCGCGAACTGGCGTTCGCTGGGCTATACGGGCGGCTACGCCCGCGAGCCGGGACCGCCGGTGAGGTGGCGGCCCCACGGACAACCCAAGGAGGTTCTGGTGTACGAGTTGGAAGCGGGAGCGCGGGCGGCGCTGAGTCAGCAAGAGGAGGATCCGAACTGGCAGGGACCGGCCCGGGAGGCACCCCCACCGGCCGCGCAGTTGCGCAGCCTGTTCAATTTTCTGGGCGAGGTGGAGGACTATCGCTGTGCGCGGGGGCAGCGCTATCCGCTGTGCACGGTGTTGACGCTGGCCATCGCCGCGCGTCTGGCGGGGTACCGGGGCGTGACCGCGTTCGCCGAGTTTGCGGCGTTGCTGGATCAACAGCAGCGGCGGACGGTGGGCTGTTTCTTCAGCCCCAGCCAGCAGTGCTACACGACGCCCTCGATCACCACCTTGCACACCATTCTGGCGCGCCTGCCGCCGGAGACGCTCGAGCGGGCGATCATGGCATGGGCCCAGCAGCAGAAGAGTCCAGTCCTTACACAACAGGGAGATACGAAACCATTGCAGGCTGCGGTCGAGGACGCGCCGGCACCGTCGGCGGCGGGCGAGACGCCCGCGCAGGAGCCGCTGCTGGCCGGCATCGCGATGGACGGCAAGGATGTGCGGGGCGCCTCCCGGCAGACCGCGCAGGGACGGCGGATGATGGTGGCGGCCGTGGAGCATGGCAGTGGTCTGGTGCTGGGACAGGTCGAGGTGGGCAGCAAGACCAACGAGATTCCCGCCGTGCGCGAGTTGGCCGGGCAGCTGGAGTTGCAGGGCCGGGTCGTCACCTTCGACGCCCTGCACGCCCAGCAGGCGACCACCCGCCTGTTACGCCAGGAGTCCAAGGCCCACTACCTCGTCACGTCGGTCAAGGGCAACCAGCCGACCATCCTCGACGACCTCCAGCACATCCACTTTGGCGCGTTCCCCGACCACGAGACGCTCGACGGGGACCACGGGCGGATCGAACGACGCCGCTACTGGGTGCAGGACCTGGCGGACCCGGCCTGGAACGGCTATGCCGACCTGCACGGTCGGCGGCAGGCCATCCGCATCGAACGCCAGACCTGGCATGGCAAGACGGACAAGACCACTCTCGCCGTGTGCTACGCGCTGACCTCGCTGTCGGCGGAGCAGGCCACGCCGGCGCAGTTGGCGGCCCTGATCCGCCAGCACTGGCACATCGAGAACCGCCTGCATTACGTGCGGGACTTCACCTACGACGAGGACCGCTGTCGGGTCGCGGTGCGCCATCTGCCGCGCAACCTGGCCTGCCTGACCAACGTCGCGATCTCGCTCATCCGCTGCCAGTCGCCATTCGAGGGCATTCCGACCGCCAACCGCTACTACGCGGCGCGTTCGCAGTCCGCCCTGGACCTGCTGCTGCACCCGCCCGCGGACTGAACCCCGCCACCGCTCCCAGCCCGCCTTGTCCGTGGCGCCGCACCCGGCGCCCAGCCTCCCTGTGTCGCTCCCAGCGGCCGGGGTGTGTCGACCGCCCCACCTGCCGCGCGGGCCGTAGCCGGCCCGCCCTCGAAACCGCGCCTGCGGCCTGCTCCCGACCGGAAATCCCGACTCAAGCCCTCCAATACGCCCTCACCCGGGACTAAAAAATGTACCTGACGCTGAAGCCGAGCGCATCGCCGGAACCTACGCCGACATGGGTGCGGACCATGCGGGGGAACTCTTCAACCAGGTCATGGGGAACCAGGCGTCCGACGGCGCCTTTTTCACTCGTCCCGTCGCCGCGTCCATCGCCGCCCGGCTCGCACTGGATGCGTGTGGTGAGGCGGATTGGAGCGACCCCGATGTCTGGGAAGCTCACAAGACCGTCGACTTGGCGTGTGGCAGCGGCACGCTGCTGACTGCGATGCTCACCGAGATGAAGCGCCGTGCATGCGAGAGGGGTGCCGACGATACGCAGATCCATCAACTGCAGAAGCTGGCCGTGGAACAGACGATTCACGGGCTGGACATCAACCCGGTGTCGCTGCAACTGGCCGCGTCCCAACTGACTGCCGGCAACCACCACATCTCCTACCGTCGGATGGGGCTTCACCGGATGCACTATGGTCCACTGCTGGACGGCCCGTCGGTGTACAACCGGGATGGGGTGGCAACTGGGACCTTGGAACTCCTGGGCCAGAAGGCCGTTGTCCCCAGACCTGACGAGCTTCCTCTGGAGGACACCGGAGTCGGTTCACAGATCATCTGGGATCAGAAGGACGACGCCGAGTTGGAAGATGCGGTGGATGCCGTGCAAGACGCCCGCATCGTCATCATGAACCCGCCCTTCACGAATCGGAGCAAGATGGGCGAGAAGTTCCCCAAGGAGACACAACGGGCCCTGCGTTCGCGTGCGGACAAGATGGAGCAGATTCTTGTCCACGCAGATCCCGGCTTGAAGGACTTCGTGGACAAGAACTCCATCGCGCCGCTGTTCGTGGCACTGGCGGACCACTGTGTAAAGCGGAACGACGGGGTCATCGCGATGATCGAGCCCACCATCGCTCTGTCTGGATCTTCGGGATTAAGGGAGCGTCAAATACTGGCGCAGAGATACCACGTAGACAGCGTACTGACCTGCCGTGAGCCAACCCAGATCAACCTGAGTCAGCATACGAGCATCAACGAGAGCATCGTGGTGATGCGCCGTCATCGCGACGGTACGAAGCCGCCGACCCGGTTTATTCATTTAGATAAAATGCCAGCGGACGATTCAGAGGTCCAGGATTTCCATGAATGCCTCGTCAAATGCACCCAAGGATCGATAGACCACGGATGGGGTGAAGTATCCTATTGGTCCGCTGAACGGGTCGCAGATGGAGACTGGACCGCGGCGGTCTGGCGTTCGCCCGACCTTGCCGAAGCGGCGTGGCGATTCGCGAACCACAACGACTTGAGTAGCATCCGAGAAGTTGGCCTGTCGGCGCAGGCGACAGGCCAACTTCTGCGGGGCTCTTTCGAACCCGCAGAAGTCGGCCTTCCCGGTAGTTTTCCGATACTGAAATCAAAAGGTGCCGACAGTCAGACAAGAATACAGAGTGTCCCGGATGAACATTGGACCCCGAAGAAGCGAAACAAGACCCATCGGATTCTCGATAAGGCCGGATACTTGCTGATTACTGCTGGTCAGGACAATAGCACCGGCCGACTTACTGCCACCGCCAGCGACAAGAAATACGTTGGCAACGGTTGGATGCCGGTGACTGGACTGTCTCCATCAGAAGCGAAGGCCACTGCCGTATTCATCAACTCGACACCTGGCCGCCTGCAGCTCATGCGGACTCCCGGGCGAAAATTGACGTTCCCTACCTACAGTACGTCAGAAGCCGAGAAAATCCGCATCCCTGACATCAAGGACGACCGCATCGTCCAAACATTGGCGGACTGCTGGGGACGTACGAAGGGCATGGAAGTGCCGCAGTTCCGGGATGGCGAGTGCGAAGTGCGGCGACTGTGGGACGACGCCGTGGCAGTGGCCATGGGCTGGGACTCTGACGAACTGAAACGCCTCCGACTCCTGCTGCAGCAAGAGCCTCATGTACGCGGCCTCGGTTACGGCCAGTACGCCGACGAACCGGTCGCGGAGACGGACTAGTGTTCTGTCAAATGGAGTTTTTCTGTTGGACGGACTTGAGTTCGTGGCGTGCATCGGCACCTGCCGTTTTCCCGTTCCCGCTGCGCGGGCAGGCATATACGCTTGGGCTGGATAGCCTCCGTCGAGAGACAAACTCTACCAGCAATTTTGAGTTTGACGAAACACTAGGGCGTGTTGACAATATCTGTCGAGCCGCTGGGTTCTCATCTGGATGCGCGCAAGCTGCTAGCGATGCCGATGCACGAAGATGCGGTCGAGCACGCCGTTCGTCCCCCAGCGGTTCATCCGGGTGTAGAGGGTGTTCCAGTTGCCGCAATGTACCGGTAACCTTCGCTACTTGCAGCCACGTTCGGCGACCTACCTGGCGGTGCTTAGAGCCTGGTAATTGGACAGAATGACATGGCTATTTTGCACCAGTAAATGGGGTGCGATACGTTCGTATTGAACTGGGATGAACTCCATGGCGCCAAGGACACCCTGATCCCCCTCAGCAGCGTTAGCATGCCCTAAGTCAGATCCACAATTGGGTCGGAAGTGTGCTGAGTACGTCTGCGAAGTGCCGGTTGCTGTGGATGCAGCTCTATCCCGAGGATTTAGCAACCTTGAATGCCCAATCAAAATGCCCTCTATATTCACCCAAGACTACATTCACCACGAGCTTTCGATCAGCCTCAGACACCTCTGTACAATCCAAGATACTGAAGTGTCGCTCACTGGAACTGCGAGGGTGCCGCGACAGATATGCTTTCGTTCCGTTGTCAATAATCTTGTAGTGGATGGGTAGTTCAAAGGAGTGCGAGTTGAGTATTCTGATATCTGCCCGAGAGCATCCGTCAAGAGCCTTCCTGAATGCCAATTCTGGATTGTCTGCGTTAAACAGGCATCGTATATGGAAGTTGGGGTTGTCCTGCAGTTTCTGCCTTGTCAAGCTCGCAATTTCCTCATTCTTGTAGATGGAGTCATCCACATCGTCGCCATCGTCATATACGATCAGCGAAGACTGAGCTTCATGCAGAAGTTCCTTGAACTTGGCCGTTGCAATCTTGTTGTCGTTCGCTTCAACTGGTGTGAACTTTACATTCGGTGCCTCACGCTGCACGCGTGCAACTCTGTTCAGCATTCTGGCCCAGTAGACTACACAGTAGAGAAAGCCACCCGCCAGAACGATAACACCCATCACTTCCATGTCGACCTGCCTTGATTGTAAGACTCACAGTGCCAATGTCCGCTGGCACGTGCGAGCGGACCGATCTCGAGTACATGAGCGACGGGAGACTGGGCGGATGTCTTCGTGACCACCCCGGGCCGGTGTCTGAAGCAAGCCATTCGATTCCTTTTCAGCCCACATTCATTGACTACGAGTTTCTGCCAGAGAACTCCTCGCTCCCTGTCGTTTGCTGTATGAGCGGATGCACACAAGGTGGATTACCTGTTAGCGTGTCCGGCAACTCAGTATACATCAGGACCCATTTAGCCACTGGCAGGCTGGGAGGTGTACCGGAACTTGATGCGCTTCAATTGCTGCTTCTGGCGCTTCCGTTCGAAGGCGTCGTACAACGCTATCCGGGTGTGCGGGTTGTGGTTGTCCGCCACTACCGTGTCTTCTGATCTCGCGCCCGGCCAGTGCCTGATACCATGAGCGCTGTTCATGAGAGGGAAGGTCCCCGCCATCCGCAGCGTGGCGTTGTCGTTGGTCCTTTCGATCGCGGCAGGCTCTGCGCAGGAGCGGAGGAATGCGTGGGATAGCGAGCGCGTGCGCATGGTCCGCCAGCAAATCGAGGCCCGGGGAGTGCGGAATCCTCAGGTTCTGGAGGCGATGCGCAGTGTCCGGCGGGAGGACTTCGTGCCCGCCGAGGTGCGCTCCTACGCGACTGCGGACTCCCCCTTGCCCATCGGCTACCGTCAGACGATCTCGCAGCCCTACATCGTGGCGTTCATGACGGAACTCCTGGAAGTCGAGAGCCAGCATCGAGTCCTCGAGATTGGAACCGGGTCCGGTTACCAGGCAGCGGTCCTGGCGATGCTCTGTGAGCATGTCTACAGTGTCGAGATCGTTCCCGAACTTGCCGAACGCGCTGTCAACACTCTCGGCGATCTGGGATACGGAAATGTCAGCGTTCTGCGCGGCGACGGATACCGCGGCTGGCCCGAGCATGCTCCCTATGACCGCATCGTCGTCACGGCAGCTCCGCCAGAACTTCCCCAGACCCTGATCGAACAGCTTGCCGATGGTGGCCGACTCGTCGCGCCGGTCGGCAGCGATCCGGACTTGCAGCAGATCGTCCTGGTTACCAAAGACTCTGACGGGAATGTGCGGCGGCGGAATCAACTGCCCGTGCGGTTCGTCCCGATGGTTCGAGAGGACGGTGGACAGTAGGGGCCCGCCTTACGGTGGAGTGGTCGACATCGGATCCGGTTCGCCTCCTGCCGTGGGCCTGGTCGGCGTAGCGTGGCGCATGGCCAGCCCGATCCCCAGCAGCACGGCTCCAAGGCCAGCCATCACGGGTGCCGGCACCGACTCGGAAAAGTACGTCGAACTCAGGACCACTCCACTCACGGGCGTCAGGAACGAGAACGCGATGACGGACCCGGGTGTGTGCTTCCGCAGCAGGTACACCCAAACGAGTTGACCGGCACCACCGACCACTACGCCCTGGAAGGCCAGTGCGGTCCAGATCGACCAGTCCGGCTTGATGCGTAAAAGTGTGTCCGGCAGGATAGTGGCGCCCAGCAGAAATAGGGGAAGCGATCCCAGCAGAGGCCAGAAAACAGCCCGGACGAAGGCGATGCGGAGGATCAGCTGCCGCACGTAGACCATGCGCAATGACAGCAGGGTAGCCGCCAGAAACACCAGAGAGTTGCCGAGAACCGGATGCGGTGCAAGTGCGCTCGTGGCGTGCGACAGAAGGATCCAGACCACCCCCGCGAACGCCACCGCCAGTCCGAGGCCCCGCCGGGGCGTCAGCCGGTCCTCCGGCACCACGAATGAAGAAATCAGGTTGGCAAGGATCGGGTACGTGTTGAAGAGAATCGCGACGAAGACCGGCGATGTGTAGTCGGACCCGGTCTGGACGGCGCTGATCTGGACGGCGTATATCAGGCTTAACAGGGCCATCGGGCCTACCTCTGCACGCCTCGGACGGAGATCTTCACCTCGTGCCAGTGAAATCAGCCCGATGCTGACGCAACTGATCGCTACGCGGGAGAACGCTCCCTGCATCGGAGTGAATGACCGAAGGACGATCTTGATCGCCACCGGATTGCCACCACGCACCGCAGCGATCAGCAAGCAAACCAGCACGGAGACGATCCCAAGTGGCTGGGATACGTTCTCTCGTGTTCCCGTCATGGTGTTCTCGGTCCCGTCTCAACGACGGTTCCGGGCCCACGACACGATGGCAGTGAATCCGGAGAGAGTCGGGCAGGGACGTGTCCCCTACCGCATGCTCAGGTCCGGGACCATAGATCCCGCAGGAACCTGGTCCCGTCCACCGCGATGTCGTCCATGGAGTCTGCAAGGTCTCGCCAGATCGCCGTTGCTGCGGACAGTTCGGGGATGTGGGCATTGAATGACTCGATGGTCAGCCATCTGTCGTACCCGATCTCCTTGATCGCGGCCAGTACCCCCGGCCAGTCGACGTGGCCGCTCCCTGGCGTGCCCCTGTCGTTCTCACACGTGTGGACATGCATGAGGTGTTCGCCGCAGGTCCGGTATGCGTCCGGAACGTTCTTGTCCTCGATGTTCTGGTGAAACGTGTCCAGCAGGATCCCGATTCTCTCGCTGCCGATCTCTTGAACGAGACGGACAGCATCGGCAGCCGTGTTGAGGAAGTATGTCTCGAACCGGTTCAGCGGCTCGATCGCCATCGTCACGCCGGCCTCTTTCAGGTCATCGTCGAGAGCTTGGTGGAGTTCGACCGCCCAATTCCACTCGTCCTCTGTCCGGCGGCGTCCTGGCAGGTAGCCGACTGGAGCGTGTGTCGGGCCCGCGATCTGGTCGGCACCCGCTTCCCCGGCCGTCCGGATCACTGTCTTCCAGTGCTCGACCGTCCGTGCACGAACGGCCGGGTCCTCGCTGATCGGATTCATGCCTTCGGGGTTCACGGAGCAGAAATGCACGTTCAGGTCGTGCGCTTCGCTGGTCCTGCGCACGGCTGCGGCGTCAAGATCGGACGGAACGAAGACGGGAATCTCGATGCCGTCGACGCCAGCCTTCTTGAGGTCGTCAATCGGGTACTTGTCCGGCTCGAAAGCGCCGGACCAGATCAGCGTGTTGACTCCGAACTTCATGGTGCGAGAGGTCTCCCGAGGCCAACATTATTACAGACTTGGCCGGCCGTCCGGATTGCCCCAGCTGCTGCTGGAGATCATGCCGCTACGCAGACCCATGGACGTCAGACCTCCATCGAAGCGTGCGTGCTCGACCTTCATGCATCGGTCCATCACGACTTCGAGTCCGGCATCCAGTGCCTTGCGTGCGGCCTCTGTATGAATCACGCCGAACTGCATCCAGATCACTCGAGCGCCGATCGCGATGGCTTCGTCGACGATGTCCGGGACGTATGTCGAGTTGCGAAAGATATCGACAGTTTCGACCGGCCCTTCGATGGCCCGGAGGGAGGGGTAGCAGCGCCGTCCGAGAATGCATGTCTCGCGGGGATTGACCGGCACGATATCGTACGCCCGATTGGCAAGGTAGACTGCCACGGTATGGCTGGGCCGGAGCGGGTCCGCCGAGAGGCCCACGATGGCGACACGACGGAATCGCCGCAGGATGGCGAGTCGCTGGGTCGGACCGGCTGAGAGTTGTCCCCGCGCATCGCCGTCGCTTGCCGGGGCGTCTGAAGGGGCTAGGCTGCGCGACGGATTAGCCATTCGATCATCGCTGACGCTGGGCGAAGGCGTGCATCGGAATGCAGGCATGGTAGCCGCCATGACCACCTAGCCCGGATATCTCACCAAAGGGGTGAAAATCAGGCATATCGGTATGATAACATGTTTGCTATCAGGATCTTGAAGCGGTCCTGAAGCATCATGCCCAAATCCACACCCTGTACCAGCCTCTCCCTCGCCAACCATGGCCGCCGTCAAGTCTGCCTGGGCTTCGATGGCGGACGCATGACGTCCGATGGCGGCGCTCTCCTGCTCCGCGCCGCCGATCACCATGTCCACCTCACCCGGCGCCTCGCCCGCTGCTTCCACGACCACCGCGATCCCCGCCGCTGCGAACACCCCCTCCAGCACCTGATCTCCCAGCGCCTGTTCGGCCTCGTGCTGGGCTACGAGGACATCAACGACCACGACCAACTCCGCTCCGACAGCGTCCTCGCCCTGGCCGTCGGCACCCCCGACATCCACGGGGAACACCGGGCCCGCCAACGCGATCGCGGCCATCCGCTGGCGGGCTCCAGTACCCTCAATCGCATGGAGTTGGGCGATCCCGAACACGCGGCCGACGACCGCTACAAGCGCATCGTGGCCGATACCGCCCAGTTGGATCAGCTGCTGGTCGAGCTGTTCCTCGACAGCTACAAGCAACCGCCGAAGGAACTCATCCTGGACGTGGATGCCACCGACGATCCGGTGCATGGAGAACAGGAAGGCCGCTTCTTCCACGCCTACTACGACGAGTACTGCTATCTGCCGCTGTATGTGACCTGTGGGTCCTATGTGCTGTGCGGGCGGTTGCGGACGGCCAACCGGGATGCGGCGGACGGTGCCCTGGAGGAGTTGCAGCGGATCGTGGCGCAGATCCGGGAGCGCTGGCCTCAGGTGCGGTTGATCGTGCGGGGGGATGCGGGGTTCTGTCGGGAGCCGCTGATGGCGTGGTGTGAGGCACAGGAGCGGGTGGACTACGTGTTCGGGCTGGCGGGCAACAAGCGGTTGGCGGAGGAGGTGGCACGGCAGCAGAATCGGGCGGGGAGCCGGTGCGTGACGAGCGGCAAGGCGGCGCGGCGGTACCGGAGTTTCCGGTATCGGACGCGGGAGAGTTGGAGTCGGAAGCGGCGGGTGGTGGCGAAGGCGGAATGGCTGCCGGGGCCGCGGGGGCGGAACCAACGCTTCGTGGTGACGAGCATGAGTCGCAAGGAGTGGAAACCCAAGGAGTTGTACGAGAAGCTGTACTGCGCGCGGGGGGACATGGAGAACCGGATCAAGGAACAGCAGTTGCACCTGTTCGCGGACCGGACCTCGGCGGGTTCGATGCGGGCGAACCAGTTGCGAATGTACTGGGCGCTGTTCGGAGCGATGCTGCTGGAGGTGCTCCGGCGGGTGGCGCTGGTGGGGACGAAGTTGGCGAAGGCGCAGTACGGGACGATGCGGGCGCTGCTGCTGAAGGTGGCCGGGGAGGTGCGGATGAGCGTGCGGAGGGTGCGGGTCCGGATCTCGTCGGTGTTTCCGCGCCGGGAGTTGTTCGCGCAGTGCCTGGCGCGGTTCCAGGAGGCCCTGGCGAGCTGAGGTCGGCGCGGGACAGGACATTGGGGAGAGCGGCCGCAAGGCGGTCGGTGGGAGAGGTGTGTCTACGGGGAGGAGCGAGCAGGCGTGGAGGAGCCGGACAAGGCCGGCGAGGAGGTCGGTGGAGCGATCCGGGGCGGAGGAACCCGGAAATCATGGCCCTGTTTATGGATCCACCCTGCAAATCGATGCTTTTTTGCCCAGTGACAGGTCCAATACCGCCGAAAAATCGATGCTCGCGCGACTTGGTGAGATATCCGGGCTAGAGGATCCGGCGAGCGTCTCCGTCCCTCAGGGTAACCTTCTGGCGGTCGAAGTACTCCAGCAGGGGAATGGCGTACTTTCGGCTTACATCGGCCATCACCTTGAACTCACCGACCTGGATGCGTTGCCCCCGCCTGGCCGAGAGTCGGTCACGCAAGGTTGCGATCGCTTCCCCATGAAACACGAGATCGCGGTTCACTCGGACCAGGACACCTTCCCGGAGCAAGGCGGCGAGAAGCCGTTGGGCCCGGGCTGCGTCAATCGGCAGTGTGGGGAGGAAGTCCTTCAGTGCCGGCACGCGCAGTTGGGCCTCCGCAAACGCCGCGACCAGACGATCCCGAGCTTCCTGCTCGTCGGCCTGGAGGCGAATCCTGTGGCTCGATGAACGTACGAGTTCGCCGTCCATCTCCACCGTTCCCTCGTCAACGAGCCGCCTCAGCAGCCAGTCGGCGAAGAAGTCCGGGGCGGCACCGAATTCACTGCTCCGGATGGCCTCGACGGGCACTCCCGCTAGCAGTGGATTTGCCCGGTGGAAGTGGAGCAGCGTCTGCGTGAGCCGTCTCTCCGCTGCCTGGACGCACGTGATGGAACTGACCCACAGTGGTTGCTGGCGCAGGACCAGCACGGACTTGCTGGCACGGGCCGTTGCCAACCATTCGGGCTCCGTTCGGCCAGTGATGGCTGACAGTTCGTGCCCGGAAACACCATACGGTCGGCTCTCGCAGAGCAGCTCGAGGATCGCGGTCGGCCGGTCGGCTCGCAGCGCATCAAGAAGTGGCCGCCAGTTGTCCCTACGCTTGTATCGCGGCGCATCTGGGCGGAGCACCCTTCCTCCCGCGATCGTCGTAAGTGGCGAGAACTGCCTCAGGATGAACGGGTCGCCGGACACCGCGACGAGGGGATTGTCCAGCCGCAGTTGGACGAAACCCGCGCTTCCCGGGCGGAGCAAGGCACTGCGGCCCGGGGTGTCAAGCAGGTACGTGCGCCCGACGGTCTCGGACGTGGCAAGGTGCACATGGACCGGGGCGCCTTGCTTGAGGGGCTTTGCCGACTCCAGAAGCTCGATGTGGGCGTCGAACCGGGTTGTCGCCGTGAAACGGGATGGCGCAGTGAGGCACATGCCCCGTCGCAGGGCTGACTTTGGCGTGCCACCCAGGTTGACGGCGGTCCGCTGGCCCGCAAGCGCTTCGCGGACCGACTCTCCATGCACTTCGACGCTGCGAACCCGTGTCTTGTGTCCGGTCGGAAGGACCTCGACCTGGTCTTCGACCCCGAGTCGTCCGCTGACCAGGGTTCCGGTGATGACCGTGCCGAAACCCTTCATCGAGAACACTCGATCCACCGGAAGCCTGAGCAGGCCCTTGCTGCTGCGGGGCTCGACCGCCCGAGCCGCAGAGGCCAATGCACTTCGCAGTTCCGTGAGTCCTTCGCCCGTTACGCTGCTGATCGCAATCATCGGTGCCGCTTCCAGGAACGTTCCCGTGAGGTACTCCTCGACCTCCATCTGCACCAGTTCAAGGATCTCCTCGTCCACCAGGTCGGATTTCGTGAGCACGACGATTCCGTGCCGGATGCCGAGGAGGCGGCAGATCTCGAAATGCTCGCGAGTCTGGGGCATCACGGACTCGTCGGCAGCGATCACCAGCAGCACGATATCGATGCCGCCCATGCCGGCCAGCATGTTCTTCACGAAACGCTCGTGGCCGGGTACGTCGACGAATCCGAGGTGCACGCCCGGTTCGACCTCCAGGTTGGCGAAGCCGAGGTCGATCGTGATGCCCCGCCGCTTCTCTTCTTCCCATCGGTCCGTATCCGTCCCGGTCAGCGCCCGCACCAGGGACGTCTTGCCGTGGTCGATGTGTCCACTTGTGCCGACGATCACGTTGCGCGGAGTGGCTGCCATGGGGTTTAACTGCAACTGTACCCCTATCGATTGATCGGTCGCCGATGCGGGGCCGTCAGGCAGAATGAAGGCAGTCCGCTGTCCCATGCCGCTCCTGCTCTATGCGCTGCTTTTCGTAACGGCTGCCGCGGCCCAGCCGGTTGAGATCGTCAACGACCATGGCGACGTCAACATCGAGGTCGTCGCCGATGATCGGCTGAGAGTCTGGCGATCGGGCGGTGACCCCGATAGCAGGGATGGCATCGCGATCAACCGCTTTCCGACCCGTCTGCTGATCGAGGCGCTGCGGCCGGAAGACGACGAGAACGTGGGCATCGAGGTGAGAGTTCCCCTCGGCTTCGGATTCTCCGTCCGCACCGAAAGCGGGCCGATCCGCGTGGTCGGAATGGTGCGGAGAGCGAAGCTGGTCTCATCCACGGGTGCGATCACGTTGTCGGTTCCGCTGGACATGACCCAGTTGAACATCGACTCGATGGACCGTCCGTCCCGTCTGAGTCTGGCGTCCCGTAACGGGCTGGGAATCGCGCCCTATGCGATCAGTCCCCGCCGGAGAATCTGGAAGCTCTCGAGTCGGCCCCGATCGCAGGACATGCGGTATGCCTTGATCGAAGGGCAGCTGCGGTCTCCGTCAGCGCTCACCGTTCACGACTGGCCGATTCCACCGGATTGGCCACTGAAGCCGCACACGCTCTCGTCCGCCGCCGTCGACAGGTTGCTGGACCGTGCGAATCGACGCCGCAATGGCAACACCCCACCGCGCCGAGCGACGGCCTCTACTACCGACACCGCGATCTCGCCGACCGCCGAGGCGGTGTTCACGTCGGAAGTCCGGATGGTCAGCATGAGCGTTGCGGTCGCCGACAGCGGCGGCCGTCCGATGACCGGGCTTGGCAGGGACGATTTCGTCGTCGAGGAGAATGGCAGGCGCCAGAACATTGAGGTTGTGGATCCCGAGGAATCTCCCTTCAACTTGGCGATCCTGCTGGATCTGAGCGGAAGCACTGCGGTGGATCTGGAGCACATGCGCGAGGCTGCCATCCGCCTGATCGGGATGGCGCGTCCGAGTGACCGCGTCGCACTCTATGCCATGTCCGGCAGCCTGTTTCATCGGCTCAGCCCGCTGACATCCGACAGGGATGTACTTCTGGAACGCTGCGCAAGGCTGCCGTATCCCGTCGGGGGATCTCCGCTCTGGGACGTGATCGCGTTGGTCTATGACGATGAACTCGCCCAGCACGCCGGGGAACGAAACGCGCTCGTGGTGATCAGTGACGGGATCGACAACCGCATCAGCGGACAGTCCGTACCATCGATGCTGCGTGCCTCTCGGCTTGCGGCGGCTGCGGGCGAGATGGACGCTCGGATCTACCCGGTCTTCCTGCTCTCGGGTGAGCGATTCGGCCGCAACTGGTCCAGGAAGGCCCGCGACCGCATGAGGTCGTTGGCGAAGGAAACAGGGGGCAGGCTGTTCACGGCGAGGTCGGTTGCGGACATTGAACCCGTCTTGCCGCAGTTGGAGGCGGAGATGAGGAGCGTGTACGAAATCGCCTATTATCCGGATGACCAGGAGTTCGACGGGACATGGCGTCGCGTGCGCGTCAAGGTCCGGTTGCCCGGAGCGCAGGTCCGAGCCCGCCCGGGGTATTTCGCTGACTAGCAGGCTGTCGGACCAAGTAGGTATTTGGGCCCATTGAAGACTCACCCCGCAGTGTCGATGCTATGCATAGTTTCTGGCTCAAATCACGCAGCGAATGACGTCGTTCGAATATCTGCGATTTGTAGTATGGCAAAATGGAGCAAGAATGTTGCGTTTCATTAAACGACTGCTCGAAAATCGACCTGTCGCCGCAGACAAGAGACAAGCGGGCGAGACTGAATTGAGCGATGCCTGCCCATACCGCTTCGGAGATTATCAGGTTGCTGACAGGTATTTCGACACGATGTCTAGAATGCAGGCAGCTATCTCCGATCGCAACTACGCTCGTGCTGCGGAGCTCGTGCACGAGAACATGCAGCATATTCCTGACTGGGTAGTGGAGAGACGCCGAGACCATGAAGAGTTCGATATTCGTTCGATTCCAGCCCTTGAGCAGGGTGGGACGGTCCTAGCACTCGTCGGTGACCACGAAGGGCTCGCTAGAATGCACGAAATCGTCATCTCCGTGCCTGAGCTCGATCCATGGACAGACGGGGTTAAGCGACATCAGTACGATCTCCAGCTGTTTGAAGCCATCCAAGATGTGATCGCCACGCACCCGAAGTGTCTACAGACCGAGATCAAGAGGTTGATCCACGAAGAAGACGGTCGCAGAGTGGCACGCCTACTGTCGTATCTGGATAAAGCTGGGAAGATCGTGCGGGTTAAAGTGGACGGCACATATCGACTTCTTCCTCCAGGCTCACGTGATATTCCAACACCTCCAAGGAAGCGTATGCCCGATTCCCATCGGACCGGTCATAAGCCACCACTGAGAGAGATCGATGTCGCGTCACTCAGGTATGTGCCACTACCACGCGCTCCGCAGCAGTGGGAGGAGGCCCAGTCTCGCCTCGAACAGGCTGCCGTTCCAGAGATGGGCGAGTACTTCGATGTCCTTGACGCTGATTGGCAGATCGCGACAATCGACAAGATTCCGTACTCAAAACGTCCCGACACGGCATTCCGACAAACATATCCAACCGATTCTGGTGTCTTAGTAATCGACGATCTCGGGAAGGCTGATGGACTTGGGCAGATCGAGGCGGCTGCCTTACGCTACGATCGTACCGGTGCTTTGGCGGCAAAGAAGGCACTTTTACACGATGTCTACCGTGTCGGCGTCCATCCGCTCGGATGTGGACTGATCGCAATGTCACGGCATTGCGTCATTCACGCCTACAATGATCGACTCGAATCGATCTTGGAGACACCCCTTGTTGAGTCTCCCGAGATTCGGGCAATGAGGAAACGGATCGAGATTCCGGATGATCAGATTAGGAACCACATCCGTTGTGTCGCGCTCTCACGGGATGCGAGCCGCTATCTCTTTACTGCGGTAGACGAGGCGTGGTGCGTCGGTATGGGTGGCGAAGGCGTCTGGGGCGTGAAGCTGCCAATTAAAGAGGGTTGGAGACGGGTTTCGATCCCAAGCAGTGAGTTCGGAACGAGCGCTGAAGTGGACAGCGCTCTCGCCTTAATGGGGCTCTCTCTCCCCATCGCTCCGGAAACACTGAAACAGCGGTATCGTGAGCTCGCCAAGCAATGGCATCCGGACCTGAATCCCCGGGACTACGAAGCCAGCGAGAAGATGAAGGCACTTACAGCCGCAGCAGAGATTCTGACTGGTATCGAGACGAACGCTCTGCCACACTACACGGGCGCAACCTTCGTTCAAGAAATTGAGCACACGGAAGTCGAGGTTGGCGGGATCAGATTCACCGTGAGCGTTGGTATGCAGGCTGGCGAGACTGACGTTTCCGACTGGATCTACGCCGCCGGCTTCGCATCTGGATCAGACGCGGTCTACCTCGCCGGCTACTCTGGTCGTATCGTGCAGGTCGACGATAAGGGAAACGGAGTACGAGTGTACGATATCGGCAGCGTTCCCCGGAGGATCGTCGATACTGGTGACTATCTCTACTTGCTCACCGACACGCGGCTGTACGTGCTTCGCGGCGACGCTCTTCATGCCCTCGTTGATACCTTCGAAGGAGGAGACTTAGTTGTTGCCCAGACGGCATTCGGCCTGCTCGAGAAGAAGCGCTTGCGCTGGTTCAACAAGGACGGTCAGTATCTGGGAAGTATTATTTCGAAGGAGCCGATTCGACGCGTTTATGCGACGGACGAAGGAATGATAATAGAAACTCGCCAGCGACGGGCTGTGATCTTGGGTGTTACTAACTGGTGGGAATCGTCCGCGGAATTACCCACCCGTTGAACCTCTAAGTATGACAAAGAGGTAGAGTCCGTGTCGGTACACGAATAGATGAGATTCGAAGGCACCTGTTGTCGGGATGTCGAGGGTGAGCTATGGAAGAGAGTTAAGGGGCCAAGTATGAATGGCTATCTTCGAGGAGTTGGCGGCTGTCTTTCCCCCGCCTGTATAGTGCGTCGTATTTCGTAGCTTATAGTCGGCACATCGGCAGCGAGCTTGGCAGTGCTGAGGATTTCGTGGGGAATGCGGTAGTAGTCGAGCATCTTGTGAGGGAGAAATCTGCTATCTTTCGCAGAGGATGTTCATACTACCTGCGACCGTCTACAGCTTGATTGGCTGAATTTTATCCGGCACTTTCTCAATATAAGAGGGGTTATTATTGGGAATTATATAGATAACTTGACAAAGCTACGGAAATCCGCTCGGATGCTGTTGCGTGGCCAGGCTGAACGGGGTCCGGTCTGCAAGCACTGCACACTAGCCCGTAATGGGGTGAGGTATACGGATGATCTCCTGCGGAAGGAGGTCATCGTGAGCATCCGCGATGCAGATTCTGATGCGATCGGCGCGGGGCAAGGTTCCCCAAGACAGTGAGACAGAGGCCGATGAATGCGGAAACCGCCCAACGACGGTGCGGCGCCTGCCACCATGGCTTTGTCAAGTTATCTACATAATTCCCTTATTATTGTGGTGGAGTTCCCAGTAAATGGTGGATTTGTTCCGAAGTGATTTGCGTAGAAACTCCCTGTTGATGCAGGGCGTCGAGCCGACAGAGATCTTCGTACCGCAGGTGGCAGTAGTCCTATGCGAAGGTCGTTTCTGCCATATGATTGGCAAGACTTGGACACTTGGCCCATATTTGATGGCGCGCTTGCTATTGCAACTGGCCCCTAATGTCCCGTTGACGGTTTCGTGGCTGATCGACTTACAAATTCCGACTTCGACCGTCTCGGCGTGCTAGCAAGCGCAGTGACCACTAGCCGTGGTTGGCTGATGGCGGGTCCAGCTGCAGCACGATGAATGCGGTTTGCTGGCGCCCATCCAGACGCTTCGGCGGCTAGGTGGACGGCCCTGTTGCTGAGCGTTGAGGGCCAGATCGCAGTCTTCCAGGACGCAGCGTCTGCGCACGTTCTGACCGTACGCTCCCAGCAGCCGTAGACTTCCGCGGTCTAGCGGTCACATCAGCCCAGCCCGTCCACATCGACCTGCAGCAGGATGCGTACCCGGCGCACTTTCCGACTATTGGCCTTGCGTTTCTGGATGGCCTCCTGACAGGTCTTGCGTTCCGCCTCCGACAGGCACACAATGGGCCACGGGCCCTCATCTGGAAACATATTTTGATAAGACTGTTTTCATTAGTAACTCGCCACGGAATGATAGTAGGGTCGACGGACTTGGCGTTGCAGGAGACATCGGCGAGTCTCGTGCGTCCGTTCCCGCCCCGCTCGCGCGCACGGACACGCAGACGGGCGGACGGATCGACGCTTCTGGCCGCCTAGTGAACCGGTATTGTTGGACTTGGCGGAGCCTTGAGAGCCCGGGTGTTCTTGGGTGTCTGACATCCGCATTCGGAATGATGATCCGAGTGATCCAGTCGATCCGGGAAGAGCAACCCACGGACCGTCCCGGCAGAGCCGAGAGTGCCAGCACTACTTTACGACTGGAACCCCGGTTTGCGGGCAGGTTATCTTAGGTCAAAGGTGTTTGCCGCCCGCACACCGTGCACGGGCTGTCGCCACACCCTACCTGCCGACCGAGCCGCAAAGGCATCGAATCCGCCCAGTTGCCGTGGAGACACTCGCACGTACGACCTTGTCGGTAGCGGCGGTCAGGAATCTCGGAGAGAGCCGCTAGATGGTGGGCCTCGAACCGTCACGGCGTGGCTCGACGGGTCCGATGGGCCGACTGATCGGCGTCTTCCATCGACTTGAGCCGGCCGAAAGTCGATTCAGGTTCTGAAGTCCGTTCTGACGCAACCAAAGGAGACTCAGGTAATGGCCTCGTTCAGGAATGACATCGATATCGCCCGCTCGGTCTGCCCGCGACCGATCATGGAGATAGGCGAGCGGCTCGGCATCGCGAGCAAGCATCTCCTGCCGTTCGGGCATCATATTGCGAAGGTCTCGCACGACTTCATCGACTCCATCCAGGATCGCCCGGACGGGAAGCTGATTCTGATGACTGGCGTCAGCCCGACGGCGGCTGGCGAGGGCAAGACCACCACGACGGTCGGGCTCGGCGACGCTCTGAACCGCATCGGGAAACGGACTGCAATCTGCCTGAGGGAGCCTTCGCTCGGGCCGTGCTTCGGAATGAAGGGCGGGGCGACGGGCGGAGGCTATGCCCAGGTGGTTCCCATGACGGACATCAATCTCCACTTCACCGGGGACTTTCACGCCGTCACTGCCGCGCACAACCTGTTGAGCGCGATGACCGACAACCACGTTCACTGGGGCAACAAGTCCGGTCTCGACTTGCGCCGAGTGGCCTGGCGCCGCGTGATGGACGTGAACGACCGTGCACTCCGACAGGTTGCCTCTGGGCTGGGCGGGCCGAAGAACGGCTTCCCGCGAGAAACCGGGTTCGACATCACCGCCGCGTCCGAACTGATGGCCATCCTGTGCCTTGCCGCCGACTTGCGGGATCTGGAGCGTCGGATCGGCGAGGTCATTGTCGGCTACCGGCGCGACCGTTCGCCGGTGCTGTGCAGGGACCTCAAGGCCGAGGGAGCGATGACCGTGTTGCTGGAGAAGGCCCTGCAGCCGAATCTGGTCCAGACGCTGGAGCACAACCCCGCCATCGTGCATGGCGGCCCGTTCGGCAACATCGCCCATGGCTGCAATTCACTGATCGCGACAAACGCCGCTCTCAAGCTTGCCGACTATGTCGTGACCGAAGCCGGGTTCGGGGCAGATCTCGGCGCCGAGAAGTTCTTCAACATCAAGTGCCGTCAATCCGGGCTGCGGCCTGCCTGTGCCGTGGTGGTTGCCACGGTGCGGGCGCTCAAGCTGAACGGGGGCGGTGGCAAGTCCGAACTCGATACCGAGAGTGTCCGGTCCGTTCAGGAAGGCTGTCCGAATCTCGGCCGGCATGTCGAGAACGTGCGGCAGTTCGGCTTGCCGGTGGTGGTGGCGGTGAATCACTTCTCGTCCGACACGGCCGCAGAGATTGCAGCGGTCCAGGACTACGTCCGTTCTCTTGGCGTGGAGTCCATCGTCTGCCGCCACTGGGCGGACGGGGGACGGGGGACGGAGGAGCTTGCGCGCCACGTGGTCGCCATGGTCGATCGCGATGAAGCACAGTTCGAAGTTCTGTATCCGGAGGAACTCCCCCTGCTTGACAAGATTCGAACCATCGCCGAGCGTATCTACCGTGCCACTGACGTTGCGGCGGACAGGACCGTTGTCAACCAACTGCGGAACTGGGAGAGGGCCGGCTACGGGAAGCTCCCGATCTGCATGGCGAAGACTCAGTACAGCTTTACAGCGGATCCTAAGGTGTTCGGTGCACCGACGGACCACGTTCTGCCGGTCCGGGAGGTTCGGCTGGCGGCGGGTGCCGGGTACGTAGTCGCGATCTGCGGGGAGATGATGACGATGCCCGGTCTGCCGCGGAACCCGGCGGCCGAGGGCATTTTTCTGGATGGGGAAGGCTTGATCGAGGGGCTGTTCTGAACGCCGCACTCGGGGCATTGCGGAGGATCGCCGGACGCTGGTTGTCTACGGAAGTTCTGAATCAGTCGATAGTCTTCACATCCGGGTGGCGAATGCCTCGAACCTGGGATGCCTGGTTGGCCGTCAGCCCACGATAGGTCCTTCGTGCAGGCGTTGGATGACGAGCGTGGCGACTCGTGATACTCCGAGCTGGACGAACCGATCGTCTCCAGATCGAGAGCGGGCCGCGGAGCGAGAGAGGCTTTCCCGTCGAGAATGCAAGCCTGAGACGGTTGTCAAGACGGTGGCGAGCAGTCCTGTGTGTGGCTCCGGCTCAGCATACCTACATGAGGCAGATGAGACCACTGATGGGAGGTGCAGCGTCGTCCTGAGATTCGACCGACTGAATTCAGGCACCTGCCGCTTGTAGCGACTTCACATCTGCTTGCGCTTCGCTGGTACCACCTCGAAGCCCGTGGCATGTGCGTTCTCGCGAATCCGATCATCGAATGACAGAACCTGCACCTCGGGCGACAGATTCCGAATCGCCAGCGCCGTCGCGAGATGAATGGCGTCAAGAGACCGAATTGGCTCGCAAGGACAACGAGCGGCGTGACCGCTGGACTATCTCTGCACTGATGCCATGGAGTGTCCAGTAGGCAGACACTCTGTCGATCGTGGCATGGCATGCAATCGACCTAGTGGCACTGATGCGCCCTGTGCCCACAGCCCTACGAAGCGCGCGATCACATTCGACAAGCGTCAAGTCGGAAGTATGGACGGCATCTGCGGTTGCCAGTTGCGACGAAGCATCGCCGGCTCGGTGGGCCAAGTCTTCGCCGAGCAGCCATGCGACGATGGCACTGGTCTCGGCGTATAGCGTCAACGTCCGCCTCGAGTCTCGTCGAGCAAGTCCTGGATGACTTGATAAGGAAGCCCGACCGAAGGGCGCGTATAGATGTCTGGTCGGTTGGGAGCCCCCAAGCGAACCGTTCCCGCCCGAGCTCGGCGCTGCAACTCGGCTTGGGCTTCATCTTCGCTGACGTGCGTCGGGGGCACCAGTTCGGCCACGACCCTCCCATGATTAGTAATCGCCACGCGTTCACCCTGCTCCACCATGCGCAAATAGGTGCTGAAGCGGGTCTTGACTTCCCGGATGCCTAAGGTCTTCATCGGAACTTAGTGTAGCCCCATGATTTCACATCGGCAACCCATCCTCAGTGGTTCTCAACAATGCTGTTGGAGCGGTGAACGGATGGGCTGGCCGCTGGACTCGGCACGGGGGTGCGGAGTGGTCGCCGAACAATGAGAACGGATCGGGTGACGCTGTGCGGTCGACATCACTGGATCGGCGGGTGCGAAGCTATCGCCAACGGCCAGCTGAGCCCTTGTTCTCGTACAATGCCGCTTCCGCGGTCCGCAGCGGAGACCGTTCGCAATCCTGTCTCCACGGGGGACGTCAGACCGTCGCGCACTTGGGCGACTGGGCTGGCGGTCGTGACATGGCGCATTCTCCGCAGTCTCGGTAATACGATTCCCGTCAATGCAGAATCATCATCAACACAACTGCATGGAGAGAACACCGTGTCGCCACGATGTGCCCCGATCGGCACCGCGCAGAGCCTCTCTTGGTGATCCCTAGCCGAATGGAACCGGTCCGATCGCACATTGCTTGGATGCCTGTTCCGAGTCCGCCAGGACGGATCCAGGCCCGCAAGAACACCATGCGCTGTCCGGAGTGCTAGACTGTTGCCGCAATGCGGTCACGCCGATCATTCCTGGCTGCGCTCGGCGGCACCGCGCTCGTACCCGCAGTGGCCGTCCCGCGCACCAACGGCGCCTTGACGATCGTCTCGGTCGAAGCCGTTCCCGTGCGACTGTGGTCACGGTCAACCCAGGGGCGGCTCCCGGAGTTCACGGGGCCGTTCGATCCGGCCCGTTGGCGTTTCAGCGGACCCTACTCCCAGCTGGCGAGCGCCATCATCGTCATCGTCCGAACGGATCAGGGCATTACCGGATACGGATTGGGAGCCGGTGGTGGCGCGGCCGCCGAGATCGTTCACGGACACCTGCGGCACCTGTTGGTCGGCTCGGATCCCCTCAATGTCGAGTTGCTCTGGGATCAACTGTATAGTTCCGGCCTGTACTACGGTCGTCGCGGCGTGTTCGTCATGGCGCTCAGCGGTATTGACAACGCGCTCTGGGACATCGTTGGCAAGTACGCCGATGCGCCGGTGCATCGACTGATCGGGGGCCCCACCCAGGCGAAGGTGCCCGGTTACATCACCAACGCGGACCCGAGCATCGGGCTTGGACTCGGATTCCAGCACTTCAAGATGGCCGTCCGGGACGGCGTCATGGAAGGTGAACAGGGCATGCGCCGGACCGAGACGGTGCTGGCCGCAGCACGGGAGGCTATCGGCCCGGATCGCACGCTGATGATTGACTGCGGGTGCCGCTGGAACGATATCGGCTACACACTTGAGATGGCGAAGCGTCTCGATCCTCTGGACCTGTACTTCATTGAGGAGCCGCTCTCGCCCGACAACATACTGGGCTACCAGCGACTTGTAGAGGAGGTTGACAGTACCCTGATCGTGAGCGGTGAACACGAGTACACGCAGTATGGCTACCAGATGCTCCTGCACCATCGGGGCACGGAGATCCTCCAACCCGATATCAGCTGGTGTGGTGGTCTGACGTCCCTGCGGCGAATCGCCGTGATGGGAGCGGAGCGGGGCCTGCCGATCATTCCCCACCGGGGCAGCAGTCTCTACGGCATGGCAATCGTGCTGACCGCGAATGCCCCGCTGGCGGAGAGCTTTGGTACCGGCGACCAGGCTACGGACCTGATGCTGGCGATGTCCTCACCGTTTGAGGATGGCTACTATTTCCCGTCCGATAAGCCGGGGTTTGGCACCGGGATCACGGAAGCAATGGTCCATGAACATGCAGGCAGCAGCGCACTCTAGCCGTCCGGAATTCGGGGTTGCCGTCAGCCGTCGCGCACTGCTGGCCGGGCTCTCGGGCCTGGTCCTGCCGCGGCTCCCGGGTGTCGACGGAGGTGAATTCCGGGGAATCTACCCGATCGTGGCGACGCCTTACAAGGACGACGGTTCCGTCGATCTGGTGACGTTGGCGGACGAGGTGCGGTTCCTGCACCGTGCCGGCGTGCATGGTGTCGTCTGGCCCCAACTGGCCAGCGAGTACGCCCTGCTCACCTACGAGGAGCGTATCGCGGGAGCCGAGACCATCGTGAAGGCGGCCCAGGGCTTGCGGCCCCGGGTCGTGATTGGCGTGCAGGCCTCCGACACCGTCACCGCTGTGCGCTACGCCCGGCACGCTCGTTCGATTGGTCCGGACGCGATCATTGCTCTTCCGCCACGTAAGGGCGGACAAAGGGAGTTCGATCTCGACAGGGTTGCCGACTACTATGCAGCGGTGGCCGAGGCCGCATCCCTGCCGATGTTCATGCAGGCCATCGGCAACATGAATGTCGAATTCGTGGCCCGGATGGTGCGCGACATTCCGAACCTGCGATTCGTGAAGGACGAGGCCGGCCACACTCTCAGCCGTATCACCGCGTTCGGAAGGCTCCCGGAAACGGACCGCCCCATGGCGTTCACCGGAGGTCATGGCCGGACTCTCATCGAGGAAATGTCGCGAGGGTCGGCGGGTACCATGCCGGCCGCTTCGTGGGTCGACCTCTACGTACGGGTCTGGGATCTCTGGCACGGCGGGAACCGAACCGAGGCGATCGACATGTTCTCCAAGGCGCTGCTTCTCATAACGCGTGCGAGTGCGCATGGGCTGCCCGCACTGGCCTACGTGCTGCATCTGCGGGGCGTGTTCCCGAACTGGAAAGTGCGCAACCCGGATGCCCGGCCGCTGGACGAACACGCCAGGAGCAATCTGCGGGCGACGCTGGACTTCGTGCGTCCCTACCTGACGGCATGACCGCCGGACGGAAGATGCTCGTGGGTGTCGGGGACCGCATCGCTTGCGGCGAGGTCCGGTCATCCGGTCTCTCCTGCCTCGCGGACGGCGGCGGAAGTGTGGCTGGCCACCATCCGCCAATGTCCACTTGATGCCCCCGCCGTCCCAAGGCTCGGTGGTCCGGCCCTGTGGGATGATGGTGCCCTGATGCGAACGTTGCTTCATGCAGTCTGGCCATTGGTCTGGGTACTGCTGCTTGCCGCTCCCGGTATTGCCGGGGGGCCGTCGGAAGAGATTGCCTTCCAGAAACAGGTCATCGACCTCGGTCGCAACGAATCCTGCGCGGTAGCCGACATCAACGGGGACGGGTTCCTGGACATCGTTTCTGGCGAAAACTGGTTCCGGGGACCCGACTTTCGACGCCAGAAGTTCCGCTCGATTCTCACCTGGAACAACTACATCGATGACTTCAGTGACCTGCCTTTCGACGTGGATCGCGATGGACACACCGACATCGTCAGCGTCGGATGGGGGACTCGCAGCATTGCCTGGTGGCGGAACCCGGGGCGTGCGATCGGCACATGGGAACGTCAGACCGTGCATGATGGCCTCTCCGTGGAATTCGCGCTTCTCGTCGACTTGGACAACGATGGCGAGGCGAGGGAGGTCCTGCCGCAGTTCGGTGGCCGTAACGCCGACAAGACGGCATGGTTCGAGGCGTCTGGCAACGACGGGATGTGGTCCGAACGCGTCGTCCAGAACGCCGCTGACGGACACGGCATCGGGGCGGGGGACATCAACGGCGATGGACGGACCGACATCCTTACCCCGAAAGGCTGGCTCGAGGCTCCGGCTGATCCCCGACATACGCCGTGGACGTTGCACCCCGAGTTCTCGTTCGACGAGAGTGTCGGCTTCCTGCATGTCCACGACATCGACCGCGACGGCATGAACGATGTCGTCACCTCCCATGCTCACAGCTACGGTATCTTCTGGCTGCGGCAGGGTCGCAGCCCGGACGGCAAGCGGGTCTGGGAACGGAACCTGATTGACGAGGCTTGGTCGCAGGCGCATGCGACGACGCTCGCCGACCTGACCGGTGACGGACGTCCCGAACTGATCACCGGCAAGCGCCTGTACGCACACAACGGCAAGGATGTCGGCGGACGGGAACCTCTCGGGCTGTACTGGTACGAGTACGTCGAGACGGAGAGACAGTGGGAGTGGGTCCGTCACATCATCCATTACGGCGGTCGGGTGGGTGGCGGGATGCAGATTCCCGTCGTTGATATCGATGGCGACAAGGATCTGGACATCGTCGTTGCCGGCAAGGGTGGAGTATTCCTGTTTCGGAATCTCACCCGGTGAAGAGTGGAGACCCGGGGAGGAGGAGCCCTGTTCTCGGGGACCGGTTGACGTTGGTGCTTGTCCAGTGCGTCGCTTCAGTGCCTGGTCATGCCGGTGGGAGTCTCGTCAGGGTGTGGTCCCCGGGGTCGGTTCGGTGGGCATGGCTGTCGTTCCGCCGGAAGGATCCTCGGCGGGCGGTGACTCGATGGCAATGAAGGCCGTGTTGGAGTCCAGGCCTCCGATTTGCACGGCCAAGGGGACGGAACTGCCGGTCGGAACGGAGTCGGCGAGCGTGAACTCGACCCGGTACAGGCCGGCGAAGGAAGGTGCCAGGCCCGAGAAACTGGCCGGCACCGAGATGTCGCCAACCCGCACACTGACGGGATTGACAGTGAGGGAGGGCGGATCGGCCAAGGCGGCCATCCCGGTTGCTGGCGGGTCGGTGACGGGTCCCAGTCCTGTGGCGTAGACCGCGATGGCCTCTCCGGTCCGCGCCGGTCGTGCGTGGAGGAAACCCCTGCCGGGCGCTGCGGCGAGCTGCCCGGTGGAGGCAACGAAGGCGGCGGCCTGACCGAACTGATCCAGTGCATACAGACCCGGGCTCACCGTGGTGAGTGGCACCACGACTTCCGCACTGGTCTCATCTCCGACCGTCACGGTGAGCTTCGCCTTGGCGAGCCCGCCGAGTTCCCATGGAATCTGGAAGTTGCGCTGCCCGAACGAGGCCAGCAACTGCGGTGCGGGGACCGAACCGTTGAAGGTCATGGAGCCTCCTCCGAGTTCGACCGGTAACGGGTAGCCCGGAGCACTCTCCGTGCTCTCGGCCAGCCCGATTCCGAAGGCGGTGGCCAGACTGCCCGGAGCAAGCCCGGCGCCTGCTTGCAGGGTGGCACTGTTCACGACGCCGCTCCGCGAGATGCTCGGGAGAGGGCGGACTGCCTCGACGCGATAGAGCACACTGGGGTCGGCGAAATAGACCTCACCGGTCTCGTCCTCGCCGAATGTCCGGATGTTGAATGCCGTCTCGCGCGGGCCAAGCCTCTGCCAGCTGCCGCTTTCCTCGACGGCTCCGTAGAAGTGGCCGGTGCAGTAGTCCGCGAAGAAGTAGATCCCGGTCAGCTGCGGAAACCGTGCGCCGCGGTAGCGGTATCCACCGGTGACGGACCCACCACAGTTCCCTCCATCGTTCTCGTATTCCACGATGGGTTCCACGAGGGAGCCGTCATTGCAGTTCGTGGACGGACGGAAACAGAGAGAGCCCTCCATACGGCGCCAGCCGTAGTTCTCGCCGCCGGTGCTGTCGGCCGGCTGAAACGAGATTTCCTCCCTCCGGTTCTGTCCCACGTCCGCGATGAACATGTCCCCCGTCATCCGGTCGAAGCTGAACCTCCACGGGTTTCGCAGACCGTAGGCCCAGATTTCCGGTATGGCCCCCGCCTTCGCTACGAACGGATTGGAGTCTGGTGCCGTGGCGGGAGCGCCATTGTCGATATCGACTCGGAGCATCTTGCCGAGAACGGTGGTGAGGTCCTGACCGGCTCCGAACGGATCGCCCGCTCCCCCGCCGTCCCCCATCGCGATGTACAGGAAGTCATCCGGACCGAAGTGGATCTGTCCCCCGTTGTGATTCCGCCGCGGCTGGATTGCCTGGAAGAAGACCGTTTCCGAATCCCTGTCGGCCAGGTTCGGGTTCGAAGTGACCGAGAAGCGGGATACCACGGTGTCGTCGTTGCGATCCGTGTAGTTGACGAACAGGTATCCGTTCGACGAGTAGTCGGGATGGAAGGCAGCGCTGAGCAGGCCGCGTTCGCCTCCGGCCCGGACTCGGTCGCTGATATCCAGAAACGGAACGTCCTGCAGAGTTCCGCCGTCCAGGATCATGATCCGACCGATCTGCTCGGTGATGAACAGACGTCCCGATCCGTCGCCTGCGTGGGTGATGGATGTCGCGTTCGCCAGCCCGCGGGCGATTTCCGTGAACAGGAGGCTGTCGAGGTTGCTCTGGGCGTGCACCGGCGGAAGCAGGATGGTGGCCGCGATGGCAATGTAGCCAAGGTAGGTCGTAGTTTTCCGCACGATCTTGATTATGAACGGTGCCGACCTATGTGTTCTGTCAGGTAATGATTCTTGAGTAGATGGACTTGAGTCGGCAGTGAGCTTTGGCAACCGACATTCGCCAATTCACTCCACACTGGCGCACATTGACGCATTGCGACCACGCTGCCATCTCGGCCCGCAACTTGTCCAGGTCCCCGATCCGGCGACCCCTCAGACACTGCCGCGTCAGGCATCTCAACTCACACTCCGCGACGTTCAGCCAACTCCCGTGCTGTGGAGTGTACTGGAACTCGATGCGCTGCCTCAGCCCCCCGCGACCGCTCCGTCTCGAAAGCCTCGTACAACGCTCCACGCGTGCGAATGTTGAGATTGTCCAGCACCAGCGTGACCTTCTCGCAGTTCGAGTACTGCAGGTGGCGCCCCGCCATGCCGTATTGCTCAATGGCTGATCGATTCACAGATCCAGACCTCAACCGCCTCCCGTACTAGCCGACGCAGCGACCATTGGCCGTAGTCGGCCGACGGGGGACCCAACCGCAGCGCAATCAGTGCGGCTTCCGGCCGCCCATCCAGGCGCCTCGGGGTCGAGGTGGATGGATTCCGTTGCTGCCCGCTGAAAGCCAACTTGAAGCCCACCAGCACGCAGCGTTTGCGCACGCTCGCGACGGTCCGCTCCCGGAAGCCGAAGGCCACCGCGACCTGCTGGTCGCACCAGTCCGGCCCGTCCGCATGCACTTGCAGCAGCATGCACGCCCCGCGCGTCTTCTGGCTGCCGCCCTGGAGTTCTTCGATGGAGTTCTTCGATGGCCTCCTGACAGGTCTTGCGTTCCGCCTCCGCCAGGCGCACAATGTACTTCTTCATGGTTCCCTCTCCCTTTCTGTGGAAAGACGGCTCGGGCCAAAGGGCCACCGCCTTGAAACACATTACACAGAAAATGTTGCCATTGACGCAACACTAGCCATTTTCTCGTTGATCTCACGGGCATGCTCAATGTTCCCGTGTAGACGTATGCTACAACTAGTAACTTGATATAATGCTATGAGTTGATCGGCGGGAATCGGCCAAACCGAGCTATGTTCCCGTCAAGCCTTGATGTCTGGCCTGGAGATTGCGATGGGAAGGATAGAATCGTCGAATAACATCCACGATATCGAAACACCGCGGGAGCACAAGAAACCTTCGGTAGTAACGTTGCATCATCATGCAGTGCAGCGAGTGAACTTTGCTTCTGCACAGAACAAAGTTCCGATAATCGAGGAACTCAGTGTCAATAATCCAACGGACACCGCGCTCACCAAAGTCACAATCACGCTTAAGACATACCCTCCAGTCATCAGAGAGAAAATCTGGACAATCGACCGTATTGCCCCGGGCACGCACCATCGACTGCTCGACCTCAATACCCAACTCGACATCGAACGACTGCAGGGTCTCGACGAAGCGGAAGATGGCGAACTGGAATTCCAGATGGAAGCACCGGAGCTTGAAGAGACTATCGTTGGCACGCGCCCAATCCAGTTACTTGCACGTGATGAATGGGGCGGAGTGGAAGACATGGCTCAGATCTTGGCAGCCTTTGTGTCTCCGAACGATCCCGCTGTAGCTCGTGTCCTGAAGGCTGCTGCGCGCTTGTTGGAAGACAATGGCCACAAAGGTTCGCTGGACGGCTACCAATCGGGAGAACCAGGCCGCGCCTATCTCCTAGCCGGTGCAATCTGGTCGGCCGCAACCAGCCTCGCACTCACTTATGCACATCCTCCGGCCTCTTTCGAGAAGGAAGGCCAAAAGATTAGGGGACCAAGTCAAATAGCCGACGAAGGCCTCGCCACTTGCCTCGACACCACGTTGTTTCTCGCTGCGGCATTTGAGCAGACGGGTCTAAACCCAGTGGTCCTGTTTTCGCAGGACCATGCGTGGGTCGGTGTATGGATCGTCAAGAGAGATTTTGGTGCGGTCAAGGAGCCAGATGTGGTTGCCGTTCGCAAAGCGGCACAGGCTCGGGAATTTGTTCCTATTGAAACTACGTTCCTGACCGACCGTCAACCTGACGGTCAATCGGTTGGATTCGAGCGCGCGGTAGAATTCGGCAATCGCCGATTGGATGAGAATCGCGACCCCGAGTTCGTGATGGCTGTTGACATCGCGCGGTCTCGTGCAGCCCGGATTCTTCCTCTCGCGAGTCACAGAGCTTCGGATTACTACGAACCTAGTCCGACTCATGAGGTGGTTCCGGCACCGCTACCCCCGGTACCAGACTTTGGCTTCCTTCCAAGCGAAATTAGCGAGGAAGAGCCCAAGACGCCTCAGGATCGCATCTATCGATGGCAACGCAAGCTTCTTGACCTTACGCTTCACAATCGACTTCTCAACTACCGTGATAGGAAGCAGACACTCCCAATACGTTGTCCGAGTTCTGCCACCCTTGTCTCCAGTCTCGCCGCCGGTGCTAAATTCACAGGGTTCTCCTTGCAGGATAACGACCCGCTCCGCAACCGGAAAGTGTCCCCCGAAGAAAAGCAACAGATTGAAGAGGAAGTTATCCGCGAAGCCTTCGATTCCAAACAGGTTGTTGTTCCACTTACTCGCCAAGAAATGAAGTCCCGCTTTGTTGCGCTCTACCGACGTGCACGAAGTGATATACAAGAAGGTGGCACCAATACTCTCTTTCTTGTTGCAGGCTTTCTCCGATGGAAGAAGACAGAGATGGACATGTCAACTTACAGCGCTCCCCTGATTCTGATCCCAGTCAAGCTATATCGTGGCTCCGTTAATGCTCCATTTCGAATCGCCCGACATGAGGATGAAGTGAGGATGAACTCGACATTACTCGAGCTATTGAAACGCGATTTTGATCTAGATGTTCCAGAGCTTGAGACCGATCTTCCTCGGAACAAGAGCGGAATTGATATCCGATTAGTGTTTAATATTATGCGCAACAAAGTACGTGAATCTACCGGGTTTGAGGTTGTGGAGGAGCATGCACTATCAACCTTTTCGTTTGCAAAATACCTAATGTGGAAGGATTTAGTTGACCGATCCGATCGACTCCGGAAAAATCGGTTAATAAGGAATCTTATTGACGGGAACATAGAAATGTACGGAAAAGAAAAAAGCGATCCTTGTCTTTCACCAATGGGAATAGATCGTCAGCATCTGCCGTGCGATTTGTTAAGTCCATTACCAGCTGATAGCTCGCAAATTAAGGCTATCTTAGCCGCATCTAAGGGAAATGACATGGTGGTTATAGGGCCTCCAGGTACTGGAAAAAGTCAGACTATTACTAACATAATCTCACAGTTCTTAGCGGAGAAAAAGACTGTACTTTTTGTTGCCGAAAAGGCAGCTGCGCTCGATGTGGTTCACCGTCGACTTAAGTCGACAGGACTCGGCGATTCTATACTAGAACTTCACTCCAATAAGGCGAATCGAAAGTCTGTTCTCGCGCAACTCGGGCAGGCATGGGAGCGAGTTTCGTCGGCCTCAGAAGAGAGGTGGATTGATGTCACAGAAGATCTGAAGTGCTCTCGGGACCATTTGAATCACTATGTAGAGGCGCTTCATTTGAAGGGAACACAGGGTTTCAGTGTCTTTGAGGCGGTCGCTCTGGCCGCTAAGAGCGAGCAGACTTTCAAAATGTCGTTCCCTTCCAAGGACGCTCACAACGAAAGCGATTACGGGAAGTTGGTGAATCTTGCTGCGGAACTTGGGCGGAGATACAAGCTGATACGGACCGGGCTTCCTCTCATTCTAGTCCGTCACGAAGAGTATTCACTTCAATGGCAGACGGAATTTCTGCAAGTCATCGAGTCTCTCCTGAATGCGCTTGATCATTTGGCGAAGTCCCAAACTGAGCTAGCTCACGAACTCGGACTTTGCCAAGATTCTGAACTGCATGCTGTGCGACGTGAACGGCTTAGACTTCTCGTACCCCGTGTAGATAACGGAGCGATCGATCTTTCGTCGGTGCCGGAGATGCCAGATGATCGCCTGTCTGAATTGGCGGAGCAATTACGGTCGACTATCGAGAAACTCGAATTTGCAAAGGCCCGGACGAATGCCAGATATTCGCTTGACAAAGTTCGTAGTATGCCCCTTAAGCAACTAGACTCAGACTGGCGGGAATCTCAAACGAAGATTTGGCCGGTCTCTGCCTTCAAGCAGTGGAAAGTTCGAAAACTCTTGCAGACTTACGCAACGAGCGGGTCGGCTGACCCTGCCACTGAACTGCTGATTCTCTTCGAGATACGTAAGTACGACAAAGAGATTCACGACAATCCCTTAGCGACGGTCGCACAGGGCGATGGGCAGACAGACTCGACTCGCGCCGCAGAGGCTGTTCGCCAAGCAGTTGGCCTGCGTTTAGCTTTGAAAAACCTAAGCACCGACATCGAAGACGAGGCCCGTTTTGAACACGCGACATCCACCCTTGCGTCCGGACCGGATGGCGTTATTCATAGGGTGCTCCAAGCCTATTCTGACGCAGAGGATGCGGTTGACGATAAGATCCGTGAGTATGTCTGTAAAGGCGGAAGGAACCCTCCTAGGTGGAGTGTTGTAGATTTCGTCAAGGGCCTCAAGGCGATTGTAGCGGGAACAGCGCGTCTCCCTGATTGGACCAAATGGAATAGGATAAAGACGAGTTGCAGAGCTACAGGCTTAGACTCATTGGTTCGAGCTCTCGAGGCCGAAGAGGTCGAAGGAGAGAATGCCGAGCAGGCGTTTAAACGAGCCTATGCAGCTTGGTGGATTCCCCTGGCGATGGATGCGAGTGACGACCTGCGAAGTTTTACTCGTTCTGACCACGAGTATGTCTTAGGAGTCTTTCGCAAGCTTGATGACGACGTGATGAAGATGGTTCCAGTTGAGGTAAGTCGGCGTATCGCGCATGGTTTACCTGCAAAAGACCGCGTTTCGAAGAGGTCGGAACTCGGAATACTCCGCCATCAGATGGGGCTTGAACGCCCCTCTTTGCCGATTCGTCAACTTTTGGCTGGCATTCCCAATCAGTTCGGTAAACTAGCTCCATGTGTTCTGATGTCGCCTCTCTCGGTAGCCCAATACTTGCCGACAGACCAAGCCACTTTCGACGTGGTTATATTTGATGAGGCATCGCAAGTGAAAACTTGGGATGCGATCGGCGCAATAGCGCGGGGTAGTCAGACAATCATAGTAGGTGACCCTAAGCAGCTACCTCCCACGAATTTCTTTGAACGAGGCGATGTAGACGACGAGGATCTTCCGGAAGTCGAGCGCGATATGCCTTCAATTTTAGATGAAGCACTGAGCGCCAGCGTGCCTCGCTACGATCTTAATTGGCACTATCGGAGTCGTGATGAGGCTCTTATCGCCTTTTCTAACAGGCGCTATTACGACGATCGTCTTGTCACGTTTCCGTCTCCTTTTTCCAGATCCAATGCGATCAGGTTTCACAAGGTGAATGGTACATATTTGCGGGGTAAGGGTCGCATCAATCTAATTGAGGCTAAGGCCATAGCTAAGACTGTGAAGCGACGCCTCACGAATTGGCTAAGCGTCCCGGAGGGCGAGCGTCAAACACTCGGAATTATCACACTTAATGCAGAGCAACAGTTCCTTATATTGGATTTACTCGATGAAATTAGGCGGGCCGATAGCAGACTGGATTGGTTTTTCTCCGACAATCGTGAAGAGCCAGTCATTGTAAAGAATCTTGAGAATATTCAAGGTGATGAGCGCGATGTGATGATGTTTTCGGTGACGTTCGGACCAGACACGGATGGCAAGATTACAATGAACTTTGGACCGATGAATGTCTCGGGAGGAGAGAAACGCCTTAACGTTGCGATCACTCGCGCTCGGCGAGAGTTTCACGTGTTCTCCTCGATTCGTGCGGAGCAGATCGACCTTAAGCGAATTCGTAATGACAGAATAGGCGTTCGCGATCTAAAGCAGTTTCTTGAGTATGCCGAGCTCGGCCCTAATGCGTTGGCTGCGAGCGATCAGGATTCGCTCGGACCCGCGGAGAGTCCGTTTGAGGAAGCAGTAGCGAATGAGCTCCGCAGTAGGGGCTGGGCGGTTCGAACCCAAATCGGAGTATCCGGTTTCCGCATAGATCTCGGAGTTCTCCATCCAGACGACGCCGGGCGCTACATCGCTGGGGTAGAGTGTGATGGGGCGAAATACCACTCCTCCGCTACCGCTCGTGATCGGGACAAGATTCGCCAAGGCGTGTTGGAAGGCCTCGGCTGGAGGATCCTTCGGATCTGGTCAACTGAGTGGTTTCGCGGTCCGTCGCATGTTCTGAATCAGATTCACGGCGATCTTGTTCGGTGTCTTGAAGAGGACCAACGAATTACTGGCGAGCCGGATGGAATTACTGAGGAGGTTGATGATGGCGAGGCGGACGAGTTAACAACGGTGTCCGAATTGATCGACGACAGTGGGGACGATGCGGAGGTAGATGTTTCGGTGCACTCCGAGGCAGCACAGGGTCTATCGGGGCAGGACTGAGGGCTGTCTGTCGAGTAGATTTGGTGGTGACAATGGTACTTCGTCTCTGTCCTCAGTACCAGTTCCCCGGGCAGGGTGTAGTTCAAGATGGACTGCTCTATTTGCAGGAGATGTCACTGGCACGCCGTGTGGCGCATGGACAGGGCTGGCAACGGCAGATGTCCATCGCCGCTGCAAACTCAAGTCCGCTTACCTGAGAATCTTTGTCTGACGTAACACTAGGGTTGTCGCAGTGCTTCATGCGTCCGGACTCCTGAATCGGCGAGGAGAGCGGTTGCCGTACCATCCCATGGAGCGCTATTTGCCTCAACGGGAACGTGTTGCAGCCAGTACCCTGTCGTCGAACGAGTAATCCGGTTCAGGCCGCTGTTCGGGGGACCGCTGACGGTACCAGTCCCAGGCAGCGCGCAGGCCCTCGATCATTGTGGGCGGATTGAACCCCAACTCGGTTCGCGCCCGGGTGATGTTCATGGTGATCGGTGGCATGTCGAAGTACTGGCCGAAGTAGAAGGGTGGCTCGAAGACCTGGCCGCCCAAGGCGAGAAGCGTCTCGCGAGGGACTCTGTGAAGGTTCGGTTCCACCCCTGCCGCCGCGCCCAGCAGGGCCACCAGCTCGTCCTGCCGCAGGGCGGCAGTATGCGCGATGTTGTACGCGCGGCCTGCCGCGGCCTCCGTGCCCGCCGCCAGCAACGCCGCATCCGCAAGATCGGAGACACCGACGAAGTGCATGAGTCGGGCCCCATCGTCGGGGATCAGGATCGGCCGACCCGCGACCAGCCGGTCCCAGATGAACGCTTCGCGGTAGAACGGGTTGTGGGGTCCGTAGATGAAAGGCGGACGCAAGGTCGTCGTTGGCACACCGCGCTCCGCATGCAGGGCGAGCAGCGCCCGCTCGGAGTCTGCCTTGTTGCGACAGTATGGATCCGGGTGACGGGGACTCGCCAGGGGGGCGTCCTCCGAGAGGTCGAGACCATCTCCGTAGGCTGCGCAACTGGAAACGAATACATAGCGGTGCAAGTCAGGACCGCAGGCTGCGGCCGCCGCACGCACCTGCTCACCGGTCGTGCCTCGCTGCCAGTCATAGACGTTGTCGAACACGTATTCGTACGAGCCTTCCCGCAGGATGGATACGATCCTGGCCGTGTCATTGCGGTCACAGTGAATTTCGCGGACGCCGTCGAACGGGTTGTGTGCGCTCCGGTGCAGTATCGTTATGTCGTCACCCCGGTCCAGGAGTCTCTGTACGAGGTGTCGGCCAATGAAGAGCGTACCGCCGATGACCAGGACTCTCGACATGTGGCAGGTTCCCCCGTGGGAGCGTGAGACGCCGATCAGGACTGTGGTCGGACCCGTAACGCAAGCCCGAGTTCGGTCAGGTTCCTGGACGGTACCGTGTTCGGCGCTTCGCACATCAGGTCCGTGCCCTTGGTGGTCTTCGGGAACGGAATGACGTCCCGGATGGTCGATTCGCCCGCGAGGAGCATGACCAGCCTGTCCAGCCCGAGCGCAATGCCGCCGTGGGGAGGCGTGCCATAGCGCAGAGCCTCCAGGAAGAATCCGAAACGGTGGGATGCCTCCTCCGGCGTGAACCCGAGCGCCTCGAAGACCTTCGCCTGCATGTCCTGCCGGTGAATTCGAATCGAACCCGAGCCCAGTTCCACTCCGTTCACTACCAGATCGTAGGCCTTTGAGCGGCAGGCGGCCGGGTCCGTGGTCAGCCTGTCCGTGTCGTCGTTGTGCGGCGAGGTGAAGGGATGGTGGGCCGGGGTCCATCTCTGATCGTTGGCATCCCACTCGAACATCGGGAAGTCCGTGACCCAGAGGAAGCGCAGATCGTCCGGCCGGAGCAGTTTGTGCCGGTCGGCGAATGCTGTTCCGATCCGCGTCCGAAGACTCCCTGCAGCGGACAGGACGGCTTCGTCCGGGCGGGGACCTGCGTCCGGCTCCAGTCCGGTCACCAGCACGAGGAAATCGCCTTCCTCGGCCTGCAGCCGCTGGCGCACGGCGTCCATCTGCGAAGGCATCTTCTTGCCCAGACTCCGGAAGTCGTCGAACACGCGCAGATTCAGTTCCTTTGCGTAGTCGCGGAACTGCTCCCGTTCCCGCCTGGAGAGCGTTCCGACCGCAGGAGTTCGAATGGCGACAAGGGGACCGGTCATGGGCAGGTCGCCGGGCTCCAGCAGATCACTGACGACCGCCATCGGAGGGAGTCGCAGATCCGGCTTGTCGGACCCGAACAGCTTCATCGACTGAGCATAGGTGAGCCTGGGCAGGGGCAGGGCCGGGACTGGTCGTCCGGCGGCCTGGCATACGCCGGACACCAGCCGCTCGACCACATCGAGAACACCGTCCTCCTGCACGAATGACATCTCGACATCGATCTGCGTGAATTCCGGCTGGCGGTCGGCTCGGAGATCCTCGTCCCGGAAGCAGCGGACGATCTGGTAGTAACGGTCATAGCCGCCGATCATCAGCAGCTGCTTGAAGAGTTGCGGGGACTGGGGCAGGGCGTACATCGTGCCCGGCTGGATCCGACTCGGCACCAGAAAGTCACGGGCTCCTTCCGGTGTGGACCGCGTCATGAACGGCGTCTCGATTTCCAGGAATCCCTGGGACTGAAGCGATTCCCGGACCGCGGCGCTCACGGCGTGCCGGAACTGAACATTGCGCTGCATCTGCGGGCGTCGCAGGTCGATGTAGCGATACTTGAGCCGGACTTCCTCGCCGATGGGCGCATGTTCGTCCTCGTCCAGTTGAAACGGAGGCGTCTCTGCGGTGTTGAGCACAGTAAGGTGGTGGGCGACGAGTTCCACTGTGCCGGTTGCGAGATTGGGGTTGTAGGTGTCTTCGGAGCGTCGAACGATCGGGCCTTCCACGGCGATCACGAATTCGCTGCGAAGGCTCTCGGCCCTTGCATGCGCCTCGGGGTGCGTCTCCGCATTGAAGACCACCTGCGAAATCCCGCTGCGGTCCCGCAGGTGGAGGAAAAGCAGTCCACCGAGGTCCCGTTTGCGGTGTACCCACCCCATCAGCACGGCACTGCTGCCGATGTCAGAGTCGCGAATGTCTCCGCAGTAATGGGTTCGCCGCAACTGACCAAGGGGGGATGGGGCGACGCCTTCGGGTCGGTCTGCAGGCATCAGGTTTCTTCCAGGTATTGCCTAGCGAGTTCCACGTAGTGGGCGGCGTTTTCCCGTGTGCGTTCGACTTCGGCGTCCGTGACGTGGCGCTTGATCTTGCCGGGGACGCCTGCGACCAGACTGCGGGCAGGAACTTCAGTGCCGCCCAGGACGACTGTTCCCGCCGCGACGATCGAGCCGGCACCGATGCGTGCCTTGCTGAGAATCGTCGCTCCCATGCCGATCAGGCTGTCGTCGCCCACATCGCAACCGTGCACCGTACAGGAGTGGCCCACGACCACGCGGTTGCCGATCCGCAGCGGAGCATCGTCGTCTTCGTGCAGGCAACTGTTGTCCTGAATGCTGGTATCCTCACCGATCTCGACTGTCGAGGTGTCGGCCCGGACGCTGACGTTGCACCATACACTGGATCGCGCACCGACACTGACCTTTCCGATCAGGACCGAGCTGGGGTCGACGTATGCGTCAGCCGCAACGGCGGGCGTGGCCCCTCGGAAGGTTCGGATCATGTGAATAGATACGGAACCCTCTCTTCAGGAGCGGGTCAGGCTGGGATTCGGACAGGCACCGCACCGGATGGCGACTTGATGCAGCCTAATCCGAAGATACCACAGCCTCCGAGCAGAACTGGCATCTGTCGGCTGTGTGACCGGTGTGTGGCGGACCGACACCGCGCCGCTGTCCGGCGCAGTCGTCAGTACAAGCCGGAAGCCGGTCTCATCTCCATGCAACCGTCTTGACTGCATGTGTGCTGATACAGCGCATGCCATTTCCTGCACTGTGGAGCAGCAGGGGCCCTGTGACGGGCCGGCTGTGCGCCTGAGCACGGAATTGCGGATCAGGTCGTATTTCACGGCGCATTGGATCTTGCCATACATATGCTTGCGGCGTATGCCGCTGACCGAATGATCGTCACGTGTCGATCGATGTACGCCGCCGCCGATATCGGCGGAATGGCAAGGTCCCAGCGTCGTGGGAACCGCCTACAATGCAGGTATGCCCGTGGAAGCGGCTCTTCGTGAGCGGGTCGGGGCGGCCCAAGGCGGGTCCCGACCGCAGGAACTCTACGACGAGGATTTCTGGGGTTGGACTCGGGAGCAGGCCGACGCGTTGCGGCGGCGCGACATCGGCGGCATTGACTGGGAGAACGTGATCGAGGAGATCGAGACATTGGGCCGAAGTGAAGAGCATGCATGGACCGCGCTGTGTACGAATGTCCTCTCACATCTGCTGAAGATGGAGTACAGCGGGAAGCGGGACAGCGTGAATCACTGGTCCCGGGAAATTCGGGGTTACCGCAGGGGCATGCATCGTCAGTTGCGGAGGAATCCGGGGCTGAAGGGCAAGCTGGACGAAATGCTCCAGGATGCATGGGAAGACGGTCGCGAGGATGCCGTGGAGATGCTGACCGAGCACGACGCTCCTGGTGGCGGAGCGGACGAGCGACGTCTGAGGAAGGCATGGAGGCTCCGACTGCCCGAGGAGTGTCCGTACGAACTTGAGGATATTGCCGGCTGCGATCCGCATGACAGGGGTGCCGCGCCGAAGGATGATGTCTGGCCGCCGACTGTCGCGCGACGATTGGACCGGGATTAGGGGAAGCACTACGGAAGCCACTTCCGTGAACCGGGTCGTGAGGCTGGGTGCTCCCGCTCGGCGGGCCGTTCGCGACGCCACTTGCGCTGTATCTCCTGTGGCCAGGAGCCTGCGTACCGTGGACATTGATCGAGGTTGCGGTCCGTTGATTCCGTTTCCGCGGTCGGGAACTGCTCTACTGGTCTCCGCCAATCCGCGCGAACGAGCCCGTGCCCGTCCACAATGCCTGCTGCTCCGGAACCGTGTGTTCCAGGACATTCTCGGGCCCGGACAGGGCGGCCGATCATGATGTCACTGGCGGCGATCTCCCTCGAAAATGTCGCGCCCGACGGCAACCGGGTGGTCTCGGACATGCAGCTGCCAGGTGCCACCTTTCAGAACAGGGCCGCCGCAGTCTGTATATGATGGCTACTTGGGGTGTGTCCCCGCTGCGGCTGACGTCATGAGCCGCTGGACCGACTGCAGGGGACGAACCGAATGCCCGAACAGGTCATACACCAACGATCGAAGGGCTTTATCTGCGTGAATGCGCATCCCGTCGGCTGCGCCACCAATGTCGAGAGGCAGATTGCAGGCGTTCGTGAACGCCTTCGTCCGGATACGTCACCCCGCGACCGCAGTGCGCTGGTCATCGGCAGTTCCACCGGCTATGGCTTGGCTTCACGTATTGCAGCATCGTGGGGCATGGGCTACCGCACACTCGGGGTCTTCCTGGAACGGCCACCTGCTGGCAGGCGGACCGCTAGCGCTGGCTACTACAACTCCCTTGCGTTCCATCGCGCTGCCGACCGGGATGGGTTGTGGGCCCGGAGTATCAACGGAGACGCCTATTCCGACGATGTCAAGGACCAGGTTGCTCGCTTCGCCACCGAGTCGCTGGGGCCGTTCGACCTGGTGATCTACAGTCTCGCGGCGCCCAAGCGGACCGACCCCCGGACCGGCACAACCCATGCTTCGAGCCTCAAGACGATTGGCGAATCCTACACGGGGAAGACCGTCGACTTGGCCAAGGCGGAAGTGACCACCGCGACCGTCGGGCCGGCAGCCCCGTCCGAGATTGACAGCACGGTGGCAGTCATGGGCGGGGAAGACTGGAAGTGGTGGATCGAACGCCTTCTGACGGACAACCTGCTCGCCGACGGAGCAAGGACAATCGCCTATACGTACTATGGGCCCAGTCTGACTTGGCCCGTGTATCGGGACGGTACTATCGGGGCCGCGAAGCAGCACCTGAAGGCAACCGCTGATGCCCTCGACGCCGAACTGCGACGAACGGTTGGCGGAGGGGCGTGGCTGTCGGTGAACAAGGCAGTCGTTACCCAGGCCTCTGCGGCGATTCCGGTCGTTCCGCTCTATATGAGTCTGCTGTTCCGCGTGATGAAGAAAAAGGGCCTCCACGAAGGATGCATCGAACAGATGGTTCGCCTCTGTGCCGAGCACCTTCTCCGTCCTGCGGGTCCGGCTGTCGATTCGGAGCGGCTCGTCCGTCTGGACGACCTGGAGATGCGGAAAGATGTCCAGGACGCTGTTGCGGCTCTATGGCCACGGGTCGTCACGGAGAATCTGACTGAACTCTCCGATTTCGAGGGCTTCAGGCGCGACTTCAACAACCTCTTCGGTTTTGATGTCGAAGGCGTAGACTACGCCCGACCTGTCGAGACCGAGACGCTGATGGACGCTCAGCGCCACCTTCTGGCCTGATGCAGCCATCGGAAGTTATAGTTGATATGCGAGGGTATGGCGGGCGTGTCGGGTACCGGTAGTGCTGCGCGGACAGGACTTTTGGCCCTAGTCCTGGCAGGTGCCTCCGTGCCTGTCCGGGGGGTGGAGCCAAGCAGGCCCGATTCGTCCGAGCAGGGATTGATCGGCAAGGCTACGAGCCGCGTTAAGGAAGGCGTCGGGGCGGTCGCGGAGGGTGTCAAGGTCGTCGCTGAAACGACGGTCGACGGTGCCAAGGTGGTGGCCGATGAGGCCGCCGAGGGTACGAAAGCCGTCGCGACCGGTACGGCCGCCGGAGTGGCAACCGCCGCCACGGAGACCGTCATGGTTACCGAGGCGGTTGCAGCGGGCACCGCTGAAGGAGTGGAGAAGGCCCGGGAGGGTGTGTCAGCAGCTGGCACGAAGGTTGGAGAGGGAGCCGCCGCGGCCGGGCAAGCTGCTCGGAGCGGAACCGAGGCTGTCGCCGAGGGTGCAGTGGACGGTGCCAAGGCCGTGGGTCATGCCGTCGGGGAAGGGGCCCAGAAGGCCGTTTCCGGCCTGAAGAAGGTTGGCAGGAAGCTTGATCCCCGCTAGGCCGGGATGTGTATTGATGCACTCGCGGAGCCTGCACCAAGAGCAGACGCATGCCGTCACCGAGCAGCGATGAGCACCGGAGTGAGGCTGCGGCGAAGGGGCCGGTCAGCGTGGCGGTCGTGACGGTGAGCGATTCTCGCACCCGCAAGACTGACGCCAACGCCGCATACTTGCGGACGGCGATCGAGGGCTCGGGCAACATCTTGCACTCGGTCCGCATCGTGCCGGACGAACCGCAGATGGTTCGAGAGGCGCTCCATGAACTGGCTCGCGACGAGCAGATCCAGTTCGTGCTCTTCAATGGCGGAACGGGTCTGTCACGCCGCGACCGAACGTACGATGTGCTCAGTCGTGAACTGGACAAGGAACTGACCGGCTTCGGGGAACTTTTTCGGATGCTGAGCTACGAGCAGGTTGGTGCGGCCGCCATGCTCTCTCGCGCTACCGCAGGCGTGTTCCGGGGCAAGGTGGTGGTATCGACCCCGGGATCGCCAGCGGCCGTCCGTTTGGCCTGGGAGAAACTCGTCGAGCCGGAACTCCGGCACCTGGTTTGGGAGGTGACTCGCTAGGATGTCCGGAATTCACAACATCTGCGCACTCTGTCGAGAGGTCAGGCAGGGCCTTCTGCTCACCGGCATGTGGGTTCTCTTGATGCTGCCGGGTTGCGGAGGGGAGCCAGCGCCGCCCGCTGCGCAGATCGAGGCTGCCGTTGAAGCGTACCTCTCCGAGCACACGGACTTGCGGGTCGGTCAGATGCGGGTGCGGGCAGACCGGATTCGATACGAAGAGGACCGGGCCTTGGCGTCGGTCTCGATCATGGCGTCAGATGATCCGGAAGCGTCGATGCAGATGATGTACGAACTGGCGCGGGGGCCGGACGGATGGGTCGTGGTGCCGCCCGAGACAGCGGGGTCCGATACCATTCAGGATCCTCACGGTGCCGGCCGTCCCCCCGATCTGCCGCCGGGACACCCACCGACGAATCCCGAAGGAACGGCGCTGCCGCCGGGACACCCGCCCACGACGCCTCAGGAAGGTCTACCGCCAGGACATCCGCCGATCACTGGCGAGCAACTCTGAGTGGTGTAATTTCTCGTTAGCTAAGTGACTCAAGACACCTTTCAAATCGAAACTACCGCTACCGCAGGATCGGTTGCCATGTTCACCGACCTTACACGTTATTGGTGATCAGCATCAATGTGAACTGAGCCACTAATCAACATCCTTTTCTGGAACTTCAACCGGTGACAGCAAATTAAGCACAACTACCAAAAACGATTCTAGCGACCGAGGCGCATCTTCGATCAATTCAGTCATCTTCTCGAAACCGGCACAAGCATACCTATTGAACTCTCGCACTCCCAAATCACTCAAAAAGTTCGGTGAACTATGGTCTACTAGCTTTGCAATCTGCTCATAAACCGCGTCTTTATCGTCCATTTTGTCCACGCTTACACCCAGTAAATCCAATTCACTACGAAGTAGTAGCGCAACATAAAGTCGACCCCGACTTTTGTACTGACCGGGATAGTTGTCGACGAGCAGCGATACTCTTGATGCAGACACATCCTTCTTCACTCGCCATCGAATTCCGAATAGAAAACAAAAGTAAACGATATCGAAATCCAACTCAAGTTGTGCCTTTGACTTACTGCCACTGCCCTTACGGATGTGTTTGAACCACTTCCGGGCATCTTCCCGAATCACGAAGTCCATCTCAGCTATCCTCCGAATCGACCTGAAATTGATCAAAGAAGTTCACGCCTGTGACCCTGAATCCATCCAACGACTTTACACAAGAGTCATCAGCCCTCGCAGTTGATTCAAACTTCTTGGAACCAGACCGGAACAATGTGATGTACTGAATTTTGCTATCGGAGGCGTCACGGAGACTCGACACAAACCTCTCACGTTCCGATGAAATAACAAATGCGATAAATTGACCGGTCAGTTTAGGAACCAGTTTTCCCACTCTCGATCGCACTGACAGATCAATCGGATTGGCCGGACTATCGACGACAAACGGCAGGCTGTGCTCGTTTGCGCGATGAAATAGTGTCGACAGAAAAGAGTATCCAACCGAAAGAGTTTCGCCGACACTCGCCCCCGTTTGTCCGCGCAAATTAAGGCATCCATCAATACTTTCGATACGGATACTACTATCAGGCATTAGTTCTACAATTTTTCGATTAGCTTCATCCCGAATCTCCGATATAATAGACGATCGAGCCAAATCGTGAGCGTGGTCCAATATCCGCTCTAATCGATCCCGACATTCCCGAAGATGCCGAATCCGGGTGGTCTCCTCAACCATCTCCTGCAGCAGTTGAATTACCTCTTCAATTGTCGCGATCGCACAAACTCGACGAGGGTTTTCCTTGCCAATTTTATCAAAAGAAATATGCTGGTCATAGCCTTGGAACTTCTTGAGCGAACGATCGATGGCCTGCAATTTCGCTTTAAGATCATCAATGCGTAGCCGCAGTCTTCGAATGCTCGGATTCATCCTTTCTGCTTCAGCGACCAGTTCGTCAAGTCGATTCTGCGCTAGCTGTAACTCTACACCACGAATGTGCACAAGTTTGTCAACTTTCGCCGATAAACCCGCTACCGAGTTCTCGTTCGTCTCAATTAAAGCATCTGATATTGAGGTCTTCATGGCATTCAAAAGCGAGATATTTTCGGAGCCCAAGTATCGATATGATCGCTGTCGAATCACGTCTCGAACTTCGCTGTCGATTGGCCGTCCGCAGATACACTCAGGTTCCTCGGCAAGTTCCTGAAAGAACTCACGAGCAGCACCCTCTGGGAGCTGGACACGATCAAGCCCTGACTTCAGCCCGGACATTAGCTCAGAATACACTGGACCAATTGCTTGTGGATCCCTCATGTTTTCTAATACGACTCTAGATTGTGCGGCCAACTCTAGGCGAAGGTCATCTATCTTCTTCTCCGCTATCCTTATCTTTAATTCAATGTTCTTGTGCTTGGCAATCTCATGTTCATGTTTATTCTGAACATCTTGCACTTCGTTCAAAAGTGAAGATCGCTGTGTCTCTAATTTCGACTTCTCTGTGAGAACTTCATCAAGTCGATTCTTCCACCGCTGAAGTAGATTCAATCGTTGGGTGACTCCCTTATCAGTTTTGACGGAGAAATTCTTCGTACTCTCCCTCCAATAGTCAACCACTCGTTCCTTCATGGTCTTGAGAAGATGAATTTGAAACAACCGCTCAACCGCTTGCTCAGCGTGCGTATGATTCTTCTCTAATAGGTTCTCAGCCAACTCACCATCAAACACATAAAAATTCACAAACTCCTCCGCCATAAATCGCATTGCAGCGGCCGGTGGGTCGAATCCTGCCTCCTTGCCTCTTGTTCGGGTCGTAAAGTACTGTATTTCGCCTGAGTCAAAATTGAATTCTAATAAAATCGTTAGGCGTTTGTCATTCACTAAGAGCTTGATCTCAAAACTTCCCCTTTCGCTCGGTGCACTTTTTTTGCAGAACTTACGAACATCGTCCGGTGACCAGGCTTGAGCAGCACCCGATAATGCCGCCCTTAGCAACGTTAAAGTCGTAGTTTTTCCAGTTCCGTTAGGCATTTGAATCAAAGTTGCCGGAAACGGATTTCCGTTTTCGTCACGGCAGTCGATCTCATGATCTGGACAGCGTAGACCGCACGATTTCCATCCAAGGATGCGCATTGTTGTCGTCATCAGCGTATTGTCTCCGTGATGTGGTGGTCAACCTCGTCGATCGATTACGGATTGGCGTCGTTATTAGATGTCAAGGAATCTGTCTTTTCGTATAATAGGCTTACTCTGCGCATAGCGGAGATAGAGTCAGTGATAGACTCATTTCCTGCCGCGACATCCGTAAACCAAGCTACAAGCCGTCGAGAAAGCGCATCACTCTGACCTTCCGTACGTACAGCCCTCTCGATTGCCGTCTTGATTTTTGAGTCAGCTTTCATTTCTTTACTCCTCAGATCGAATCATCGAGAGATGCGTCAACCAGTCGCATCGTTGTTCGTCTGGACTCGGTTCGGTAGTCATACTGCTTACGTGAATGAAGTCGACCACATTCGCCACTTTGCCGAGGTTGGATGGGTCAGTACGCAGGCAACGACCGATTCGTTGAATGGTCTCGAGCATTGCTCTGTCAGATGACAACAGGATCACGGTGTTCAGCGACTGTATATCGATTCCCTCCGAAAGGCGATGGCAGGTGACAAGGCACTCCAGTTTACCCTTTGCGAATAACTGTAGAATGTGTTTTTCTTCTCCTGAAAAATACGTATGAAAATCTGGTCGATGGTCGTGAACTACTTCTGTAGCTTGGATGCCAACTTCAAGTGTCTCAGTAAAGATAATACATCGATCTAGAAGATCTGGTTTTTCACGCAACAAGGCGGAGAAAATCGGCAGTTTAGCTTCCGATGTTTTGTAAACTCTTGCAATTGCGATCCAAACCTCTTCGTCGGTCATAGGTTTGCCACTAGCTTTTCGGGCTGCCTTTCTTCTATATACCGCAGAAATCTGAGCTCGATCATTATTAGTCAGCTTGAATTTTTTAGGATAATATTTGAACGGTACTAGGATGCCACGCCTGATTGCTGTTTCTAGGTCGAATGTCATTAAGACAGGACCTATATGCGTGCGAAGAAAATCATTACCTTCGTGGTCATAGTAGCGTTCCGGTGTTGCACTGAGTCCCAAGCGAAAGCGCACGTTATCCGCCAGGCCAAGTAGTCGTTCTCGATTTTTCGGGCTGCCCAAGGAGTGAACTTCGTCATGAATCAAGAGTGTACGATAGGCTTGGCGATTGCTCAAATTTCGCAGGGTAGATGCGAGAGGAGCGTGCGATGAAAGGATGACGGCGTTCTTCGGTGCTAAGAGAAAGCTAGCACTTTCCCTTCGATTCCTATAGTGACGAAACACTCGTAATTGTCGTTCTCGAATAGTATCCATAGATAACAATTGATGATACCACTGGTCCAAAAGATCGTTTCCGTTAGTTGATATGATTACAGTGTCAATCTCGTTCCGGGCGTACAGTTCCCGAAGAATATTAAGGGCTGTTCGCGTCTTGCCTGTACCTGTCGCCATATCTAGTATACCGTGCTCAGCAATCAGAAACTTCTGTAATGCTTCTTCTTGGTGACGCCACTTCTTCGACTCAGAACTTGGATTTGAGAATTGAAGGTTTGTTGTGTGACAAATCTGAAGGAGTTTTCTCTTCGCCGCTTCAGGAAATGTGTAGGTATCGATACCTTCGTCGGTGTTGTTCCAAAGGGCTTCGAAGTGTGTTCGCTTACGACGCGCTCTTTCTGGATTCTGCCAAGATGGATATACGTCAATGCACTCTCGATTGTGCTCAAGTGCATTTCGGCTTTCGTTCGACGAACCAGTGAACGCTACAAAATCAGAACCATCAATGTATAGGCCGATTTTCTCATGGTAGATTCCCGTGCCAGTTTTGGGGACGGCGATTCGGATTTCTAGGCGTTGGAGTTCAATCAGCTTAGCTAAGCGAATGGTACCACTTCCAACTCCTTCAGCAAACTCTTTGTCGATGATGTACTCTAGCCTAGATTCACATACTCGCTCTTTTCCCATGCCGTTTCTGATTGCTTGAAGATCTGAATCGGACAACTGTACAGACGTGACAAGTCTAATCGCACCTCTTTTTCTTAGAAAATCGCCAAGAGGTGCGCCGAATGCTTCGAGAGAAGAACTCGAGAAATATCCGACTGCACGCCAATATTCGCGAGCCTCAGTGAGCGCAGGCCGAAAAAACTCCGTTACGAGGTTGTCGGGTCCAGACCGGTAGTCCATCTGAAACTTGATACTGCGAAGACTCATTGTAACGGATCGGTAGCTTGAACAGTGAGGACTGTGCCCAAGTTGCGACTGTCGATACCAGAATTGCGTAGTATACACTATTCTAGGAATCTGTCAGACCTAGTGTTAGGCGGATATGAGGGTGTGAAGGACATGACGGTTCCGTGGTAAGCGTTCGAGCGGGTTGTGGGACCAGGATGGGGCTAGGGGACTGCGAGGATGGCAAAAGGTTGAATAGAACATTGGACGAGTGATATGTTTTTACGGCAGGCTTAGAGTTCCGGACATGGGGATGGCCCTTCTGGGTAGGATGACAGCGACAGCGGTAAGACAGTGGGTGCTGGCTGAACGTTGTTAACTTGCGGTCTCCCGAAGGGCTCGACAGCGGCAGAGTGACTAGTGTTCGGTCAATTGCAACATTTCCTGTACAATGTGTTCCAAGGTGAGGGTCCGTGGCCCGAGCCGTCTTGCCACAGAAAGGGAGAGGGAACCATGAAGAAGTACATTGTGCGCCTCTCGGAGGCGGAACGCAAGACCTGTCAGGAGGTCATCAAGAAGCTCAAGGGCAGCAGTCAGAAAGCGCGCCGGGCGCGCGTGCTGCTGCAGGTCGATGCGGACGGGCCGGACTGGTGCGACCAGCAGGTCGCGGAGGCCTACGGCTGCCGCGAGCGCACCGTCGCGAACGTGCGCAAACGCTGCGTGCTGGAAGGTTTCGAGATGGCCCTCAACGGTCGACAACGGGACCCGTCCACCTGGCCGCCGAAGAGCCAGGACGGGCGCCAGGAAGTCGCGCTGATCGCGCCGCGGCTGGGGCCCCGCCGACCGGCTGCGGCCAATGGTCGCTGCGCCTGCCGGCCCGCGAGGCGGTCGAGATCGGCATCCGTGACACGATCAGCCACGAAACCGTCAATCGGACCCTCAAAAAACGGCATGGTGGGGCGCTACCTGCGGTATTGGGTGATGGTATTGGGTGATTCCGCCGCGGGTGAACGGGGAGTATGTGGCCGCCGTGGAAGACGTTCTGTCCACATACGAAAGGCCTTACGACGAGCGGCGACCAGTGGTCTGCGTGGACGAACAGCCGGTCCGGATGGTGCGGGAAACCCGCCAGCCACTGCCCGCCACCACCGAGCATCCGCGCCGGGTGGACTACGAGTATCAGCGGGCGGGCATGGCCTCGGTGTTTGAAGTTCTGTGAACCGCTGGCGGGTTGGCGGACGGTGACGGTGCGGGAGCGGCGCACCAGGCTGGACTGGGCCGAGGAGGTGGCGGCGCTGCTGGAGAGCCGCTATCCGAACGGCGAGAAGGTCACGCTGGTGCTGGACCATCCCGACACGCACACGCGGGGAGCGCGCGACGACGTTGTGCCGCGGGTCGGTCGTCATCCATCCCGACATGCACACGCGGGGAGCGCTGTACGAGGCTTTCGAGCCAGAGCGGGCGCGGGGGTTGAGGCAGCGCATCGAGTTCCGGTACACGCCGAAGCACGGGAGTTGGCTGAACGTGGCGGAGTGCGAGTCGGGTTGCCTGACGCGGCAGTGTTTGAAGGGTCGCCGGATCGGGGACCTGGACAAGTTGCGGGCCGAGGTGACAGCCTGGTCGCAACGGGTCGATGAACGCCAGCGTGGAGTGAATTGGCGGATGTCGATTGCCAAAGCTCGCTGTCGCCTCAAGTCCGTCTACCCGAAAATCATTGATTGACCGAACACTAGCACCCCCAACGAGCCACTGCATCCCCAGCCTTCCCCCGCAGACGACTCCTCCGCATGACATCCCCAATTGGTCTCATGTCCAGAACTCTGAGACCGGGTGGCCTTCCAGGGCGAGTGAAACTACACATTGGCACCGAGTTAGTGTCTGCCAGAAAAGTCCACTGTCAGACCGCTTCGGCCGATTTGTAGAACATAATTTATGGATTATGTATTGGATTGCGATGGGGCCGCTGCGGGATTCTTCCACCCCATGGGCCATTTTGCGCCTGCGCAGGGCGGTTTGCCCCCTTCCGGACCTCGTTTTCGAGCCGACCGGGTTCGGGCGACACAACTCCCCCTGCCGGACTCTGCCCGGCTGTGGACTCGTTCCCTTGCAGGGCTTCAGGCCGCCAGGCGGGCGGCCCGGCGACGCGCCTTCTTGAGCTCCGCCGCCAGCAGAATTTTCCCCAGCCGATGGACGTTCGCTCCCAGCACCGACAGTGCCACCGTCCGCTCGAAGCCCTCCGCTCCCCGACTCCGTACGCGATCCAGTCCGTGGTGCTCCAGATGGTTGATCCCCGATTCCACCGCCGGGTGCTGCCGCCGCGCCGCCCGAAATTCCGGGGCCGCCTCCCGCTCCCGATTCGCCTTGCTCAGCTTCCCCTTGCCCGGCAATGCGTTCCGGTCCAGCAAACGGTCCAGGGCCACCCGGTTCTCCGGACTGTGAAATCCTCGGTCGAAACTGCACGCCTTCAACTCCGGATACCGCTTCTGCGTCTCCCGGATCATCGGCACCGCCACGTCCACATCGCTGCCCTCCCACATCACCTTGTGATGCAGCACGAACTGGTGCTGGTCCTCCACCACGCACACCGGCACCCCCAACTCCACCGCCACTCCCGCCTTGCCCTTCGAGATCCAGCGCGTGTGCTCCTCGAAGACCGCAAACACCCTCTCCTCGTGCGGAATCGTCTCCCCCTGCAGCAGACGCCGGTCCACCTGCTCGATCTGCCGCTGCGCATGACCGATGAATCCCTCTATCCGCTCGACTTTCTTCTTCGCCAGACCGACCGCCTGCAACTCCTTCAGGCTGCTCTCCGCCCGCGCCACCAGGATCCGACAGGTCCGCAGGTAGGCCCGGATCTGCGGCCCCTGGGCCCGTCGTGTCTCGCGCACCGCCTGGAACCGCCGCCGCACTCGCCGCGTCAACTGCCGCCACTGCCGCCAGCCCCCCACACCGTGCTTCCCCGCACTCCGCCCCGTGCTCCGCAGCAATCCCCGCATCGCGTCCCACAGCAGCGACACGTCCGTCGGATAGTGCACGTCCGTCTCCACCACGAACGCATCACAGCGCCCCCGCAGCTCCGTCTCGCCGGACTCGCCCAGGGCCGCATGCCCACACCGCACCAGCAACTCGTTGATGTCCTGCAACAGCGACGGCGTCAGCAGCGAGACGTTGTCGACCAGCCGCTGCAACCGGTAGTGCGTCTCGTCGTACAGCCCGTGGCCCAGCATGTGCCGCAGCGTGCGGTGCTCGTTCGCCAACTCGCGCAGGCCGTCGAAGTCGATGCGCAAGCCCTGCTTGAGGATGCCCAGCACCAGGATCTGCCACAGGTCCAGGCCCGGTCGACCGGTCCGCGCGTCGATCTTCGCCAGCAACCGCTTCTCCAGCAGGGCCATCACCGGTCGGTACACGCTCGGCGTGCAGTACAACTGCTGCAGGCCCCGCAGGATCGCCGGGGTGTCGTCCCGGGAATCGGTCACCAACCGGAGCTCCTCGATCGGCACCTGCCCGAACTGCAACTGCTGGTCGTGAATCTGTCGCATCTGACCTCCTTGCCACGCCGAAGATGGCTCGATTCGGGCCCGATTCCGGCGAAAACGGCCCGATCACCGCCACCTTGGACTCGGCGAACTAGCATTATACATCATGGAATCAGTGATTTAGTGTGATTTCTGGCAGACACGAGTTAGTAAACCACGACCTTATCTTGGCGAGAGATCTTACTCGTACAGCGCAGTCGCGGCCTATAATGGACTCGACAGTGTGCGAGGATCCATCGAAGCGGCAATGACAACCGAGCCCTGCTGAACTTAGGGCTCTCGCCAAAATAACCTCGTCTTTTGGGGTGAAGTTTGGTAGGCTGCGTGGGATGAGTGCCTTGGAAGAGAGCATCAAGGTTCGGTTCGAGGCGCTGGTACCGGTGCTGGACGAGCGGACACGGAGGGTGTGGGCCGGGGAGGGATCGCGCGGGTGGCGGCCGCGACCGGGCTGGCGCGGGACACGGTCCGGGCGGGGCTGCGGGAAGTCGAGGTCGGGGTGGTGGCGGCGGTCGGGCCAGCAGCGGAACGGAGGCGGCGGAGCGGTGGTGGGCGCAAGGCCCTCGAGGAGCGGGACCCGGAACTGCAAGGGGCCTTGGAGAGGCTGCTGGATCCGGTCACGCGGGGCGCTCCGGGGAGTCCGCTGTGCTGGACCTGCCTGAGTGCGGCACGGCTGGCGGAGGTCCTGCGCGCCGAGGGTCATCGGGTGAGTGAACGGAGCGTGAACCGCCTGTTGCATGCGCTGGGTTACAGCCTGCAGGCGAATCGCAAGACGCTGGAGGGGCGGCAGCACCCGGATCGGGATGCCCGGTTCCGGTACATCGGCGAGCGGGTGCGGGAGTTCCAGGCAGCGGGCCAACCGGTGGTGTCGGTGGATACCAGGAAGAAGGAACTGTTGGGTCGGTACCGGAACGGGGGACGGGAATGGCATCCTCGGGGGGCAGCCGGAAGCAGTGAAGGTGCACGACTTCCCCGACAAGCAGCAGGGCAAGGCGATTCCCTACGGTGTGTACGATGTGGCCGCCAACGTGGGGTGGGTCAGCGTGGGAGTCGACCACGACACGGCGGAATTCGCGGTCGAGACGCTCCGGCGCTGGTGGCGGAAGATGGGGCAGGCGGCCTATCCGCAGGCGCCGAAGCTGCTGATCACGTGCGACGGTGGCGGCTCGAACAGCAGTCGCAGTCGGCTCTGGAAAGGGGAGTTGCAGGGACTGGCGGGCGAACTGGCGGTACGGGTTTCGGTCTGCCACTTTCCGCCCGGGACGAGCAGATGGAACCGGATCGAGCATCGGATGTTCAGTCACATCACCCAGAACTGGAGGGGACGTCCACTGGTGTGCCGCGAGGTTGTGGTGAATCTGATCGGGTCGGTGACAGCGCAGGAAGGACTGCGGATCCAATCCGGGTTGGATGCCAACGCCTACGAGACGGGGCGGACGGTCACGGACGAGGAGATGGAACATCTCGCCTTGGACCGGGCAGCCTTCCACGGCGAGTGGAACTACACACTGGCACCACGCCAATAAACGACGATGTTATTTTGGCGAGAGCCCTTACTTGCCGTAGCCTTGGCCTTGACGTTGCTGAACTCGCATCAGATTGAAGAGGAAGATTGGATGATGCGAGAGCACTATTCCTCAGTCTGTTCACTTAATATGACTTCAGTTTCTGACTTAACATCTAGAGGATCAAACTTATGGTTAGCAAGAGAGTAGAGCAGACATTGCTGATCGACGCAAACTCGGTCTTGAGGCAATTCGAGAGACTCAAAGTATGGAAGCGCGGTGGCGAACGCGCGCCAAACAAGCCCCTTCTTGTACTATGGTCAATTGGGAGATGTATGAGTGACCAGTCTCGATTGGCGCCGTTCAATCTTATCGATCATGAAGTCGGTGAACTGCTGCGTGAATTTGGACCCCCTCGTACCCACGTTCATACAGAAGCTCCCTTCTGGCGATTGCAGAGTGATGGTGTCTGGGAAGTAACTGGGAAGAACAACGTAAGGTGTACACGTAGTGGCGATCCGTATAAGAGAGACTTGTTCCGTTCAGATGTACGAGGCGGTTTCCCCGAGTTCATCTATCATACCTTGCGTCACGACATATCATTGTGCGAGCAGATCGCGCAAACTCTTGTGCATGCTCATTTCCCCTTGACGCGATCCGAGGATGTCCTTGAGGCTGTGGGAATCCGGTCTCGTTGGATGCGCATTCCCTGTGCGGAGTTGAATGGCCGTGATCCAAAATTCCGACGAGCAGTCTTAGAAGCCTATGAGTTCGGTTGTGCCCTGTGCGGCTTCGCAATCCGATTCGACAACGTAGTGGAAGGGAAAAATGCTCCGATCGCACTAGACGCCGCCCACATCAAATGGCACCAGGCCAGGGGGCCAGCCGAGGTACAGAACGGAATCGCTCTCTGTGCACTGCACCATAGACTGTTCGATGCCGGAGCGTTTACACTCACGCCGGATCTCGTTGTGGCTACAGCCGACTCGATATCCGGGTGTGGGGCTGATGAGTGGCTATTACGATACTCGAATCAGCCACTGGCCACTAACCTATCCCCAACAGCGAAACCGGCTCCGACTTTCCTCAGGTGGCATCGCCGTAACGTCTTCCGGGGATAGGTTGTATTGACGGGGCATTGTGAAACCCTGAAGTGCCAGTTCCACTAGCAAGTTCGACACCAGAGATGAGGGCAGGTGTCCCAACTCCACCGTCCGCCACCGACTCTACTATCGAACGCGAACTCCTACGCAATGCAGACTCCTCCGCTCGCGCGGCTACATCCCTGGTCGTCAAGGCAGCAGCGAACGTCCCGCCATCGTCAATGGCAAGCAGCGTGCCGGCGCCCGGGAAAGCGACGCGATAATCGGCAAGGTCCATTAGCAGTTGTCGTCACACACGTCGACTGTTACTCTAAGTTCCAATTGAATCGGTGACTTACTAGCAAGACTGCGGCAAAGATCGGCGGTGCCGTCCAGAACCTGCTCGTTCCCTTCACTCCCCTCGCGCACACCATCACCTTCGACAACGGCAAGGAGTTCGCTGGCCACCGCGACATCGCCACCCGATTTGCCATCCGCTCACCCCGAGTCCTGCCTCCGCTGCCCCTTCCTTCGCACCTCCCTTGATCCACCCCATTTAGGTTGAGAGAGCATCGGAGAGAGACTAGGAAGCTGTCGAACTTGGGTTGTGCAATGGGATGTCTTCCGGATCTCACAGCCTCCAAGCCCTCTTTGCCGAAGTATGTGATTGATACCGCCACGATCGGAGCGGATCGTGTTCAGAGCAGGTTACGTGCAAGTTCATCGGATTCAACGCTCCCGTGTCAAGTAAAGGTGTGACTGTGACTTCAGCGTTGACAGATGAGCGTACACACCCTTCTGGATGCTCACAAGTCCGACCTGTCGCCAGAACACGTACAGTCCAAAACGGCTGTGGAAGTGATGTGGCTTCGAACGATGTCTTCTTGGGTGACACTGGACGTCCCTCCACGTCGTAAATGGACGTGTAAGCACCCTTGTGCCGATTGCACCACCCACAAGCGAGGGCTAGGTTCTCGTCATCGCCCCCGCCATGGGAATGGGGTACGATATGGTCGACCTCAACTGAAAAATCACGCATAAAGAGCCCCCGAGGTTTGAGAATATCAACGAATGGTGGTAAGTCGATAGAGTGTCTTTCATTGGAAATAAAGTTCTCGATAGCCTTCTCTACAAACTCAGCGCCACAGATCCAGCAATGCGGGGATGGACCGGCAAGATCAAGCAGTTGCCAGCGCTCCGAAGTCGACAATCGCCTCCGTTCTTGAGATACTCGAAGCCGCTTGGCCGAATCCAGTACGATCCGAGCTGCGCTTGACGCCAACTTGATGCGTTCTGGTTTGCTGAGATGGCCGAAGCAGGTCTCTACGCTTCCAAGAACATCCTCAAATATCCGAGGATAGCTTGGACGATGGTCGGCATAGCGCCGGGGATCGGCGAGACCTTCCACGAACCATCGTGCCCACTGCTGGTTGATATCTGCCCTCAGAAGAGTCCACCTTCGACTGAGTAGTGACTCCGGAACTTCGAGGCTCGCTAATCTCCGAAGGTTATCTTGGTCCCAAACTCTTGCTCCAAGACTGACATCGGTGTCAAGAAACCGAGGTTCTTCGACAAGCAAAGGTGTTTCCATCACGTGCCCTTAGCCTGACGGAATAAACGCCTATCCGGCAGATTGCCACCCGCTTTTCGATAGTCAGACCAAATTGATGCCCAGTGACTCCGAATGCCAATCGAGTCCTTCTTAACGCCAGCAAGAGACCAGTCCTTGTCGAAGTAGCCCATGCTGACATTCTCTAACCAGTCGTCAACTAGCGCTGGAATTTCCTCTGCAGACGTCAATTTAGTTTTTGTTTCAATCAGGAACTGAAAGAAATCCGCTGCCAATATAGTCAAAGAAACCTTGTTGAAGAGATTTGATTGTCGTGGCCGTCCCCAGTAATTAGGTTTATCTGGATCTTCAGAGTTGCCAAAAACTGTGCGGATTTTGGTCCAAAATCTAATGAATACCGAGCGCCATGGTCCATTCAAAGTCATCCAATATTGGATTGGAGTCTCGCATCCGTAGCGACTGTAGTCTGCTGTAATCTCCGATGAAGGAAGGTATTTTTTACCCCACAATTCAGCGTAGTCGTTTTTCTCGCCAAAGAGTTTACCACCCTTCAGATTTCGGAATATCGCAATGAGGGATGCAAAAACGCTCCATTGAAGGAGGTGTTTTGAATCTCCAGTCAATCCGCGCTCGACAAGATCCTTGAAGGGGCTATCTTGGTGGCGAAGCATATATGTTATAGCCTGCGATTCTTCGATTTCAATGCCAGCATTTCTTAGCCGATATGCAACATTATTCATCTCATCATTAGAAAGTGTTGTGGAGACAATTGTTCCTAATAATGCGCGCCCAATTGGAGTTGCTTTTTGATTGACTACGACAAATTGGAAGACCTGTTCTTCAGGAGATGTAGTCATCAGCAAAGAGATCGGTAACAGTCGAGCTTCCCGACCTAAAATCTCCTTCTCTATGTCCGTAGATGATTCACCCTCCTGGATTCGATCTTCCACTTCTGACTGAATACCTGGATCACTGAGGCGCTCGTGAGCAGCTTCGAGTGCCCCTCGTAACCTATGCTGCCCATCCACTAATACAACAGGACAGAGGTATGAAAGTAGAGCTTCTTTGGTGAATCCCAAAAACTCACTGCCGTGAATAGGTTGGCCAATTTCTTGCAGTAATTTTTCACGAGTGGCGAGCTCCTGCCAGAAGTCCACGATATGCGATTCCTCAAAAAGTACACCTGTTGGGTCGTAAGTCTCGAATGTTTCCGTATCACCGTCGTTTCCATCTGGTCTGGCCAAGATGGGGAGCCGTTGCTCTTGGATGTATCCAGTTTTAGCGGCAAGAGATCTGAGATCGATGAGAAGGTTCTGGTCCAATGGAGCTGTTCGACACTCAGGTACACGTTCCTCAATGTACTCTCGTACTTTACGAAGACAAGACTCGATAGTGAAGTGGGAAAAATCCGGGACATCGATTGATAACGTACCTACTTGGATGGACGAGTCTTGGGGAGACTCCCCTGTAGGTTCGAAGTGAACGTCTGAGTCGGGTATGGTTCGTAGTGAGCAGAGTAATGGATTCTGGATGATATTGTCCGTGTTCTGATAGAATTCTAGGAGACTCTTTACTCTCTTGGTATTCTCTTCACGTTGGAAACCGACGGATTCCCCGACGAGTTGCCCCTCAGAAGCAAATTTCGTTTTTTGGGGGATGCCAGCCCACGTGTCAATTTCGGTGGCTCTCGCTGCAAAGAGAGTAAGCGGTTTGTCTGATGAAGTCTGATGAAATTGGATGCATTTGTAGGTGTACTGCATTGCACTTCCTTTCGTGATTTGTTTACCGGTTGGATATACCTATGGGTACTGCGATTGATCAGCCTGATGTTGGCCATGGATCAAGTTTGATGTGCCACAAGACTGATAGCCGGTGCTGTATGGTAACATTGACGGCGGTTTGCGACAATGTCGTCAGACAGGAAAGGGATTGGCCATGGCCGGTAAGCGACGGTATCCGTCGGCTTGAAGGCATGTTGCCGAGGTGGTTGTCTGTATGTACGGTGGCGTAACGAAGACTCCACACTGTAGAGGCGGCCCTGAGCATCACGGTAACTATCCATGTTCGGATAGGATAGCACAGGGCGAGAGACGCATCTCTGCAATCTTCGTTGGCCGTGTTGTTACGGACACTGGACCGCCTTTTTTGTTGGCCACGCTAGTGTTGCGTCAGTGGAAACATTTGCTGTGTGATGTGTTTCAAAGTGAAGGTCCCGTGCCCAGAGCCGTCTTTCCACAGCCACGAAAAAAGAACCATCAAGAAGTGCGAACCATGAAGAGGTACATTGTGCGCCTGTCGGAGGCGGAACAATGGTCGCTACGCCTGCTAGGTCACGAGGCGGTCGAGGTCGGCAACTGTGAATCGATCAGCAACGAAATTGTCAGCCGAATGTTGAGAAGACAACATGGCGGGGCGCTAACTGTAGTACTGGGTGATGCCCGCCGAAGGCGGACGGGGAGTATGTGGCGACCATGGAAGATGTTCTGTCAACGTACGAGGAGCCGTCCGCCGAGCGTTGACCGGCAGTCTGCAAGGATGAACAGCCGGTCCAGATGGTGCGGGATACCCGCCCGCCGGTGCTCGCCTCCACAGAGCATCCGCGCCGGGTGGACTACGAGGTTCAGCGGGCGGACATGGCTTCTGTGTTCGAAGTTCTGTGGACCGCTTGCGGGTCGGCGCACGGTAGCGGTACGGGCGTGGCGGACGAAACTGAACTTGGCAGAGCTTCCGTGTTGATCCTCACAAGCCCTGGTGAGGACAGAATGGCTGTTGGAGGGGCGAAGATTCGCGCCAGTCTCGTGTGGGGAAGGGAGTGGCGGGGGAAAGGGTCGGGCCGGTATTCATGCGGCTGCCTCGAGTGGGGGTAGAGGGAGTCGCACCGGGCGTGTCGTGAACAGCCAGGCTAACTGGTGAAGGACAGGGAGTGAAAGTCTCCTGAGACAAAGGATGAGCCAATCCATGTTTCTCCGCGAGTCATGCGCGGGCGGTCGTGAGGCCGTCGGTGAAGCGTTGACAGCGGCGCGTGTGGGCAGAGCATTGAGCATCGAAACCCCAGTTCGGAGTGCCGAGACTGTGCGAATGGTCGAAGGCAACACAGGGCGGACCGCTAGCGGCAAGGGACGTCCCGGCTCCGCGGTGTCCAGGACCTCAAGGCACGCACGTACGTCCGACAGCGGGACCTGGGAGGTCTGCGGACCGCCCCGACAGGTTGTGGTCGGGGCCGGAAGAGGGAAGGCAGTGAGCCGAAGCCGAGGATGCACGGACCGCAGAAGTCAGACCCGGGCATAGTACCGAAGGGACCGCGCGCCAGTGCGGGGACCGGGAAGGCGGCGAACAAAGGGGCGATGGCCCCGGCGGAGTCGTCGGAGGGAAGGGCCGGGATCAAGAGGAAGCCGGGAGGGACCCGCACGGACCACACGCAGAGGTGGGAACCTGTGTCACCGGGAACTGAACGGATACGGCAATACGCGAAGAGGGAACCACGGAAGAAGTTGACGGCGTTGCTGCATCACATCACACCGGAAGCTCTGGGCACCGCCTACAGGGGCCTGCAGCCCCGGTCGGCGCCGGGAGTGGACGGGGTGACGTGGAAGGCGTATGGGGAGGGGCTGGAAGAGCGTTTGCAGGACCTGCACCGCCGCGTACAGACAGGAGCGTACCGGGCGACACCGAGCCGGCGGGTGAAGATCCCGAAACCGGACGGGGGCACACGACCGCTGGGAGTGGCTGCACTGGAGGACAAGATCGTTCAGAAGGCCGTTGTCGACAATCTGCTGACGCCGATTTATGAGGCGGAGTTCCTGGGATGCAGTTACGGATTCCGACCCGGGCGCGGTGCACACGATGCACTGGATGCGCTGGTGGTCGGGATGGAACGGCGCAAGATCAACTGGATACTGGACGCGGACGTGAGGCAGTACTTCGACAGCATCGACCGGGAGCGGCTCATGGAGTTGCTGGGAGAGCGGATCGGAGACCGACGGCTGCTACGGCTGATCCGGAAATGGTTGAACGCCGGAGTGATGGAGGAAGGGCAATGGCAGGACAGCGGGCAGGGAACACCGCAAGGAGCGGTCATCTCGCCGGAGTTGGCCAACGTGATGCTGCACTCCGTACTGGACGCATGGGTGCAACGGACCTGGCGGCCGCAAGAGGCCCGGGGCGAGCTGATCATCGTGCGGTATGCCGATGATTTCGTGCTCGGTTTCCAGTACCGCAGTGACGCGGAGCGCTTCCTGCAAGAGGCAACAGCACGATTCGCCACATACGGATTGAGCCTGCACCCGGAGAAGACCCGGCTGATCGAGTTCGGACGGTTTGCAGCGACGAGGCGGCGGCAACGCGGCCAGAGTCGTCCGGAGACGTTCGACTTTCTCGGATTCACGCACTATTGCGGGCAGACGAGGGGCGGGAAGTACCCGATCGGGCGCAAGCCGATCGCGCAGCGGATGAATCGCACGCTGAAGCGAGTGAAGCAGGAGTTGAGGAAGCGGCAACACGAGGATATCGTGACGACCGCGCAGTGGCTGGGGCAAGTGCTGAACGGCTGGCTGAACTACTATGCCGTGCCGAACAGCTACCCGACGCTGCGACAATTTCACCATCATGTACAGAGACACTGGATGAGGAGCCTACGTCGTCGCTCACAGAAGGCAGGATTCCCATGGGGACGACTGCGGAAGATGAGCGAGCGGTACTGGCCACCGCTCCGGGTCCGCCATCCGTGGCCGCAGCAGCGATTTGCCGTCAGGCACTCGAGATAGGAGCCGTATGCCTTAGCGGGCACGTACGGATCTGCGCGGGGGGAGCCGCGAAAGCGGTTTCCCTACCGCAATGAACAGCCAGGCGAACTGGTGAAGGACAGGGAGTGAAAGTCTCCTGAGACAAAGGATGAGCCAATCCATGTTTCTCCGCGAGTCATGCGCAGGCGGTCGCGAGGTCGTCGGTGAAGCGTTGACAGCGGCGCGTGTGGGCAGAGCATTGAGCATCGAAACCCCAGTTCGGAGTGCCGAGACTGTTTGAATTGTCGAAGGCAACACAGGGCGGACCGCTAGCGGCAAGGGACGTCCGGGCTCCGCGGTGTCCAGGACCTCAAGGCACGTACGTCCAACATCGGGACCTGGGAGGTCTGCGGACCGCCCCGACAGGTTGTGGTCAGGGCCGCTGAGGGAAGGCAGTAAGCCGAAGCCGAAGATGCATGGACCGCAGAAGTCAGACCCGGGCATAGTACCGATGGGACCGCGCGCCAGTGCGGGGACCGGGAAGGCGGCGAACAAAGGGGCGATGGCCCCGGCGGAGTCGTCGGAGGGAAGGGCCGGGATCAAGAGGAAGCCGGGAGGGACCCGCACGGACCACACGCAGAGGTGGGAACCTGTGTCACCGGGAACTGAACGGATACGGCAATACGTGAAGAGGGAACCACGGAAGAAGTTGACGGCGCTACTGTACCACATCAAACCGGAAGCCTTGGGTATCGCCTACAGGGGCCTACAGCCCCGGTCGGCGCCGGGGGTGGACGGGGTGATGTGGAAGGCCTACGGGGAGGGGTTGGAAGAGCGATGGCAGGACCTGCACCACCGCGTACGGACAGGAGCGTACCGAGCGACACCGAGCCGGCGGGTGAAGATCCCGAAACCGGACGGAGGCACACGACCGCTGGGAGTGGCTGCACTGCAGGACAAGATCGTCCAGAAGGCCGTTGTCGACAATCTGCTGACGCCGATTTATGAGGCGGAGTTCCTGGGATGCAGTTACGGATTCCGACCCGGGCGCAGTGCGCACGATGCACTGGATGCGCTGGTGGTCGGGATGGAACGGCGCAAGATCAACTGGATACTGGATGCGGACGTCAGGCAGTACTTCGACAGCATCGACCGGGAGCGACTCATGGAGTTGCTGGTGGAGCGGACCGGAGACCGACGGCTGCTACGGCTGATCCGGAAGTGGTGGAACGCCGGAGTGATGGAGGAAGGGCAATGGCAGGACAGCGGGCAGGGAACACCGCAAGGAGCGGTCCTCTCCCCGGTGTTGGCCAACGTGATGCTGCACTCCGTACTGGACGCATGGGTGCAACGGACCTGGCGCCCACAAGAGGCCCGGGGCGAGATGATCATCGTGCGGTATGCCGATGATTTCGTGCTCGGTTTCCAGTATCGCAGTGACGCGGAGCGTTTCCTGCGAGAGGCAACAGCACGATGCGCCGCGTACGGATTGAGCCTGCACCCGGAGAAGACCCGGCTGATCGAGTTCGGACGTTTTGCAGCGACGAGGCGGCGACAACGCGGTCAGAGTCGTCCGGAGACGTTCGACTTTCTCGGATTCACGCACGATTGCGGGCAGACGAGGGGCGGGAAGTACCCGATCGGGCGCAAGCCGATCGCGCAGCGGATGAACCGCACGCTGAAGCGAGTGAAGCAGGAGTTGAGGAAGCGGCAACACGAGGATCAGACATCCTGACCTCGGGGTGAAGAAGGTGAACCCGAGGCAGGGGTGAAGGAGCGGTTGGGAGGGAGTTCGTAGAGCAGGCGGAGGGAGCTTCCGTGTTGATTGTCAAGCGCGGATTCGGGGAAATTGGCCTTGGAGGGGTGAAACCTCGCGCCGGACTCGCGTGGGGGCGGGAGCGCAGCTCGCGAGGGGGTGGGCCACGAGTTCATGCGGCGGCCTCGAGTGGGGGTGCCGGGAGCCGCAGGGGAGGCTCAGGCTGCCAGAGGCGGTCCTCCCGCAGGAGCGTGTCGAGCAGGCCGGCCAGCTTGCGCATGACGGCCACGAGGGCCACCTTGTGCGGTTTCCCGCGCTGGGTCAGGCGGTCATGGCAGGCCTGCGAGTCGGGGTTCCAGCGGATCGCGGACGTGGCAGCCATGTACAGGACATGGCGAGGCTGGGCCCGTCCGCCGCGGATCCGGCGGTGACCGTGGTGCTGGCCGGAGTCGCGGTCGAAGGGAGCCAGGCCGAGCAGGGCGGCCGTCTTGCGGCGACCGAGCGTGCCGAGTTCGGGCAGGGCGGCACAGAGGGAGGCGGCGGTGACCGGTCCCAGACCGGGGATGGACCGGATGATGGCGTCACGGCGGGCCAGGACGGGATCGGCGGCGATGCAGGTGCGGATGCGGCGTTCGCAGTCCATGCAGGCAGCGGCATTGGCCGCGAGCAGGGCGGCGGGGCCTTCGCTGTCCTCCAGTTCGAGTTCGGCGAGCAGCTTCTGCAGGGCGCCACGCTGCTTGATGAGCATGGTGCGGAGGGCGAGCAAGTCATTGAGCCGTTTCCGGTTCTCGGGCGCTGGAGAGGTGCTTTCGAGGTCCGGGAGCAGGCCGAAGCGGGCGAGCATGGCGGCATCGACGCGATCGTTCCTGGCACACTGGCCGAGGGCCTCGGCGCAGCGTCGCGAGCGCAGGGGGTTGACCAGGACGGTCTCCAGGCCGGCGGTGGCCAGACACTGGTGCAGGCGGCGGTGGTAGCGTCCGGTGGGTTCGAAGACGGCGCGCGTGACGTGGTGTCGGAGCAGCCAGTTGCGCAGGGCGCGACGGCCCTGGGTGTCGTTGGTGAAGCGGCGTGTGAGGTTGGCGGGGTGGATGTGGGCGTCGAGCGCGAGCTTGCCGACATCGATGCCGGCCACTACGCTGGAAGGGGATGCGGTCATGGCTGTGCTCCTGTTACGGGTGAGTCGGGCCGTGGGCCGGGGTGGGGAGGTGGTTCCTGGGTTCCTATCCTTTTGCGATGCGGGTCCGGACCCACGCTTGGGGTTCAGGGCACACAGGAACTGCTGCGGCGGGCCGACCCAGCTCCCTCACGGACCCCAAGGTCCAAGGTGCAGACGGTCCAGCCCGCCGCCGCCCGGGGGGCCTGGCCAGGCCCCCCGGGCGCCCTCCCCCCAGCAGTGGGGGGAGGAATCTGTCACCTGTCACAGAGCGGGTTGGCCCCCTCTGCGACCGCCTGGAGGGGCTGCCCACAGCTTGCTTGGCCTGGCCTCTCTCCGGCACTCTCTCAACATAAAAGGTGAAGGGAGCGAGCAGGTCCTGGACGGCACCGCCGACCAGGGCGGCGGTCCTGTTGGTAACTCGCTGTGTCAACGTGTACTTGGAGCGTCGGTCGACGAGCGTGACGACGGCATCGGAATGGGCCTTGCCGATGATCGTGTCGCCTTCCCAGTCACCGGTGCGCCGTTTGTCATCGACGATGGACGGTCGTTCGCTGATGTCCGTCCGACCGGGGATGCAGCCGCGGCCGGCGGATCCCCTGGTGGCCTTGCAGCGGCGGGGTTTGCCGCGTTGGCGGAGGCAGGCATGGAGTTGGCCGCCGTCGGCGCGGTCCTGGTGAATGCGGCGGTAGAGCCAGGAGAAGCTGACGGAGATGTCGCCGGCGAATCGCAGTCGCCCGGCGATCCGCTCGGGGATCCAGTGCATCTTGAGCATGTCGCAGATGCGGTCCCAGAGGGGTGGATGGAGCTTGCGGGGGCCGGAGGCGGCCTGTCGGCGGCGCTGTTCGGAGCGGACCTGGGCCTGCTGGTGGCAGTAGCCGGAGGGGTCGGCATTGCGGCGGAGTTCGCGGTGGATGGTGGATCGGTGGCGATGGCGTGGGCCGAGGCTCCCTGTCGGTGCAGGGCTTGGATCTGGCAGCGCTCGTCGTACCGCAGTTGGTGGTAGGTCTGTGCCATGGTGGTTTCCCCCAAATGATAGGCCACCCTTGACACCTACCCCCATATTTGGTGTCGCACTTGCTAGTGTTCCGTCACTCGGTGATTTTAGGATAGACCGACTTGAGTTTGCAGCGGGCGTCGTCCACGGTCATGTGCCAGTTCACACCGCGCTGGCGCTGATTGACGCCCGCCGCCCAAGCGGCCGTTTCGCTGCGCAACTGCTCCAGTTCCCCGATCCGCCGACCCCGCAGGCACGGCCGTGTCAGGCAACCCGGTTCGCACTCCGCCACGTTCAACCAACTCCCGTGCTTCGGCGTGTAGCGGAACTCGATGCGGTCCAGCAACCGCTCCCCCCGTTGTGCCCCGAAGGCCTCGTACAGGGCCGCCGGTACATGCGTGTCGAGGTTGTCCAGCACCAGCGTCACCTGCTCGCAACGCGCATGACGCCCTTCCAGCAGCGCCGCCACTTCCTGCGCCCAATCCAGCTTCGTGCGCCGTTCCCGCACCGTCACACTGCGCCAGCCCGCCAGCGGTTCGCAGAACCCCGAACGCTGCCGCCGTGCCGGCACGCTCGTACTCATGATCACTGCGCTGCGGATGTTCCCGCGTCGCCGGCAGCGGAGTGCGAGTCTCCCGTACCAACTGCACCGGCTGTTCATCCATGCAGACCACCGGTCGCTGCGGGTCCAACGGGCGTTCGTATGTCCGCAACACCCGCTCCATCGCCACCGCATATTCCGCGTTCGCCTCGGGCGGAATCACCCAATACTGCAGTTTCCGGCTGGTAAAACCGTTTTTCTTGGCGTGCGGTGGACCGTTTCGTGGCTGATCGTCTCACAGATCCCCAATTCGACCACCTGATGCGCCAGCAGGCGCAGCGACCATTGCGCGTGCCCGTCCGGTGGCGGACCGAGTCGCAGGGCGATCACCTGGGCTTCCTGCTGACCGTCCAGCCGCTGCGGCGGGTAACTGCTCGGGTCACGGGGACGCCCGTTGAGGGCCACCTCGAAGCCCTCCAGCACGCAGCGCTTGCGGATGTTCTCGACGGTGTTCGTCCGACAGCGGTAGGCCTCTGCAACCTGCCGGTCGGGCCAGCCCGGCCCGTCCACATCCACCTGGAGCAGGATGCGCGCCCGGCGCGCCTTCCGACTGCGCCCGGACAGCTTGTCGATCGCGGCCTGACAGAGTTGGCGTTCCTCCTCGGTCAGTCGCACAATGTACTTCTTCTGCATGGTTGCTTCTCCTCTCACGGCGGGCCGACGGGCCCGTCATCTGGAAACACATTGTAGCAATCCTGTTTTACATAACAGCTGTTCGGTGGCGGTCGCGGGACGGGCTGGGGGGATCGAGCGGAGGTTGGAAGCGGGCCGTGGCAACCGCCTTGGACCGGGTCGCACGGCACAGGAGCACAAGGATGCTCGCCGACCATGCCGGCGCCCCTGTCGATCCTCAAAATTGCGAGTGACGGAACACTAGTGCAACTGGCAAAAATACAAGAGTAAAGTAGATGATAAATACGTAAATTACAGATCAACTACAATCTATAGTGCGAATTTCATCGCATAATTTCCATTGTAATGTCTAAGTTTAACAGGCTACATGGAGATGATATTTGTATGTGAATCGGGAGCATTATCTTGGCAGTCGACCGCAAGCATACTGGATGTAATCGGCAGCAAATACGGTCTAGACACGGGCATAAATCTACATTTCCATACTTGCGCCTTCGGTTGACCTAGGACTCTTAATGGCATCCGCTGTGAAGTCCCGATCCTGGCGTGTGTCGATTGCCAGAGATACCAAGTTCTCTATGCTACGAAGTCGTTTGTTGCCCGCCAAGTATGCGATGCCTCGATGTAGGTGCAATCGAACTTGATCCGCTACAGTAGCGTCGTCGGTGTTCAAGCCATCACGCAGGCAGCGTTCCTTGACAAGCACAAGATACAGGTCAGCGTATTGGCCGCCGAAGACACGCCAAGTCATCTCCACGTTGCTGTCAGGCTGCCTAGCTGTGTTCGGGGGAATACTCGGTTCGGCTAAGGACGTGCATAGGGCCCAACGACAGAGGATGTTCCAGTTCTTGATCCCCGTAACACGTTTAAGCCGGATGAGATACTCCTTACCCTGCTGCGAGACCCGCACATGTTCGAGCGCCACTATTCGATCTCCTTCCGTTCGAAGTACCCGGGGACTATCTGAGTGAACTCGGCCTTGTCGCTATATGACAGGGTGTAGCTGCGGCCGATCCAGGGGCGGAGTCGATTCAGATATTCTCCGGTAATCTCCTCGTCGGTTGAGAACAACAACATTTGATGGCTCGCGAATGGAAAGTACCGTTCAATGAGATTCATTCGGTGTGTCGTATCGAGCCTGCCTAGTGGTGTGTCGATCGCAGTTGGAAGAGGACGGCCTGAAGCTCTCGCTAAGCCCCAAAGCAAAGACACGCCAAGAAGCTGCCTTTCACCGGCGGAGAGGCGTTCTGGATTCAATGGTCGACCATCATTTGCGAAGATCGTGATCGCGAAAGTATCTGGGTCAATCGTCAGTCGTGCAACCAAGGACTCCTTACGCAACAACTGTTGGTAGCTCTCAAGTACAAGGCGCTCAATACGATTCACATGACGCATGACGACGATCCTTCGGAAGTCACTCAATGTCGAGCGTACACGATCGATATGGCGCAAGATTCGCTTCCGATCGTCCCACTTGTTGTTTTCGGCAGCATCATCATGAATGAGCCGCATCAGAAGCTGCTCCTTGCGCTCAAACTCTTGCTCTAGTCGCTTGATCTCACCCCCAATTCCCGTATGCTGTACTTCAAGCGATGCGAGTTTCTTTCTAGCAGCTTCACGTTCGTCGATGATGCCCGCAATCGCATCCGAATCCGGCACACTGTCGTATGCGCACTTGGCATCCACAAGTTTTCGTAGTGCCTCTTGTTGTGTTGCCAATTGCTTTTTTGCTAATACCATTAGCTGAGCAAGTACGTTTTCCAGCAAGGCTTTGAGATCATTTCGAACGCTCGGATGAACGTTCAGTTCAGGCTGTTGTTGCCCGATGACTCGCCTGCCCTCCCGGTCTGCCTCAAGGTGTGTCTCCAGCGCCCTGATCATGTCTTCGTCTACTGATTCGACTCGAAGTCGCCGGAGCGTTTCCTTGTCTCTGGCTGTTAGGATGGCCAATAACTCGCGAGCCCGGCGCGCGTCTTCTTCTTGTTGGTCGCGCTCCGCTACAGAATCTAAGAGTTTCCTAGTGAGAAGCATCGGGAGAGATCCGGCGGCTAGCTCACGGAGAGAGGTTGCTGCTTCGTCGACGAATGTCTGGGCAGCGTTGAGGTCTCGTTCAATCTCCGACCTTTGCTCGAACAGGAGCCCTCCTAAACTCTTGTACCGAGTCTCGCACTCCACCAGCTTCCGACGCTGACGATCGATCTGATATGTAAGGAGGGCGGCGCGTTCCTGATTGAGATCCTCGACGCGGTGCCGGAGTGTGCGCATGTCCCGCTCGACCGCATTGATTGCTACACGGGTCGCCTCATTTTGGTCCTCTGTGCGCTTGCGCCGCTCGTAGACTCGCAGATCTTGGTCGAGTTGGTCTACCATGTCAAGTCCGAGCAATGCCAAGACCCCCGCCTCGACCAAAGAACATGACTCGTTGGTCGAGGCGTAGCGTTCGATCTGCTCGCCGTCGAACAGGAAAAGATGAGCTATGTTGGCTGGCATAAACTCATCGACCTGACTGCTCCAGTTCTGCGCCACGACATCCTCAAGCTGGCCGTTCTTCTCGACCACGAAGGTCTCCGTGCATTTACCGTTCAGGCGAGACCAAGACCGTTCTAGCTTGAACTGGTCTTCGCTGCCGTCAGCCATATGACGGAATCTGATTTCGATCGAGGACTCTGGAGGGGCAGCCCTTCGGTGGATGCTGCTCGATAGATAATCCCCGTATGCGGTGGAACCTCGACTGGATGTCTTCGCATGAGCCCCGAAGAAGCACAACTGCAGTGCATCCATGAAGGTCGTTTTCCCTCCGCCGTTCATTCCCCCGAACAAGACAATCGGACGTTCGATCGACGGTGGCGTGAGCTCAACTGTCTGTCGGCCGGCATACAACCCAAAGTTATTGAGCGTGATCGAATCGAGTATCATCGTTCGCCCTCCAGCACAGTAGACGGTAGAGAGTGACTGCGCACATCTAGAGCCGACATCACTGACGCATCGTCTAGGGAACGTTTAAGACTATCGCGGCGTTGGCGTGCCAATTCAACCGCATCACCTTCGTCGTCATACGAACCACGATCGAAGGCCTTCTCGAATGCCTTGAAGAGCCCGGCCCGGCGCAACATCGACTTGTGCTGCCTCTCAACCGAGAGCAGTTCGCGTACCAACTCGAAGTGGATTTCGTCTTCGCCGCACAACTCGCGGAGAAGGTGGACCTCGTCATTACCCAGAACTAGGTTGTCATCAATTCTATCGCCTGGATAAGACGTACCTGTCGCCTCCGCGTAGACTACTGGCAGTCTATCTTCGATCTCATGTTTCTCAACAACCCAGATCTGCCGGATCTTCTCCAGTTCCCGAAGTGTGATGAGTTCGATATCCCGCACCTCTTGAGGGCCATTTTCCCGTATGTGTCGCTGGGCGTCTAGCAACTTTCGCAGCCATGCCTCCCTCGCGTTTTGCTTGTAGGGGCCAGGGATCGGGCGGTTTCGGTAAAGTTGGACAAGTCCGTTCATTCTTCTGAAGTCTCGTAGCGGACGGTCACCGGATTCGGTCTTGGGTGGGTCCAGTTCGTTACGTAACTCAAGGAGCGGAAGCATCCAGTCCTTCTCGGCGTCGTTCTGGATCATTGCGTGCATCGACTTGTCTTTCTCGACTAGCGTGCATACCCAACATCCAAATCGACTGTCACCGCAACTCGGGGTGCTGGTATCGACAACCAAAGGGCATTCTCCACCATCCGTTGCCCCTTGGTACATCGTCAGGAGATCTTTGTTTCGATAGCCCCAAGGATTTGGCTTCTGCATTAAGAATAGCCAGACATCGTCGTTGCTCCACTTCTCGAGAGGTGAATAGACATAGGAATTGGCAAGGTCTCCGTTGGGGCTCAGATGCTTGCGGGTTCGTCTCTTCTCGAAATTCTCCATTACCCGCGCCCGCACGGCACTCTCTGCCTTTCGGGTTCCCAGTACAAGAATCGCCTCTCCGTGCTCCTGCACTAGCGAACTGATGAACTTGGTCGAAGGCATGATCTTCAGTCGTTCGGTACACCAACGGAACTTTGGTCGTGGAGCGGGATAGCCGCGCCCGATGAGATTCACCCAGAAGGTATTGTCAGTATCCGGTGTCAAACGGTGGGAAGTCAGTGGAAGCCCTTTCCTCCTAGCCTCTGCATTCATCTTTTCAAGAGACTTTGAGACCCAGAGCGCCACGATCGGATTTTCCACAAGCGTGTCGGTGCTGATCACAAACACTGGCTTCTTGCAGCGGTCTGGTCCGATGAGTTCTAAGGCATACCAAACGAGTTGGAGCGCGGCCGTCGAGTCCTTGCCGCCGCTATACCCGATCACCCACGGAATTTCGTCCGAGAGATAGAGTGCAGTTACCTCTTCGAGAATATCTGCAATGCTTTTCTCGAATCCGGTATCGCTGAACGCGGAGCGGTCGCGGGCAGTGGTGTTATTTGAAGCCATGGTTCCCTCTCGTCAAGGCATCTTCGGCTCGTTGCTCTTCTCTCGAGAGTTCTAGGCCGAGACAATGCTTAATGGCGTTGGCGGTAAGGACGACGTTCTGGTTTCCACGTGAGACACGTCCGCCGGCTAGCGCTCGACCCTCCCAGAGTCCTCCGTTCTTCCGACGCCAGTCGATCGTGTCCAGCTTTTCTAGGCGCTTCCGCCAATTTTCGGGATAGCAGCGTATGAGGCACCCTCCAGCGCGACCGAGTGCCTGTAAGGCGACGCCGTGGCTATGAATGTAGTTTGAGCGCAGTTCGGCTGATGTCAGTCTACCCTGCCGGACAAGCTCCCATTCATGTAGGCAAGAAGCCAGAGTTTCCCAGAAGCTCAGTGCGACAGATGCGAGGTCGGTAGGACCGTCATCCTCAATGCCGTTCACCAACTCGGCGGTAGCTTGGTAGATCGCGCTGAGCGTGAACAGGCAGCGTGACCGTGGAGAGAGTGATGTTCGCTCAAGTTCTACTACGTCTCGGAACACCGGCGATTGGGCAATGAGATCCTTCGTGAGTTGAGCTGTTTCGTCGCGATGGTCGTATAATATTCCCAATGACTTAGAGGGACGAACTGCATAGCGGTTCAGATCTGCGAACATCTGCTGGCATCGCTCCAAACCTATATCGAGAAAGAACACCACTGCGATCGTCTCGTCGCCCAGTTCCGGCTTCTCGCGCAGCGCTCGTTCAATGGCGGCTCGCCGGTGTTGCCCGTCGTTGATTATGAAGCGCGCTGTCAATGGAACATGCAGCGTTCCCATACGATTGTGCGCTTTCGTGCTCGGTAGCGCCTCGAACTCGACTGCGGCGTCTATTGAGACGGCGATAGCGGAGAAGACGTAGTTCTCGGGGTTGTTCAGCACGTACCGTGAGAGTTCTGGCACCCGCGATCGATTAAGTCGGCGCTGGGAGCGCAACTCGGGGACGAGGTCGCCTTCGTCGAAGAGGAACAGCTTCGGGAGAAGGCGGATGGGGAACATTGACACGTAGTACTCCCGTTGCGCCTGGATGCCTCGGATCACGGGGAATGCGTATTCGCCAATGCCGGTCAAGGGAGAATCTCAACGAGGCTCGCCTGCCGGAGCCTCATCTGATAGTACTATTCTAGAATACGGAAGGTGTTGTTTGCCAGACATGAAACATACTAGAGGGCTTGAGCAAGATTCGGGGGCGATGCCGGTCTACTTGGATTGCAACGCAACCGCTCCGCTGGATCCTTCTGTAAAGAAAGCAGTTACCCGCTGGCTCTGCGAAGAAATCGGTAACGCTGGGAGCCGCACACACGTCTACGGACTGGCTGCCAAGCGAGCAGTCCAAGCGGCTCGGGAGCAGGTTGCTTCAGTCGTCGACGCTCGGGATGACGAGGTCATCTTCACCAGTGGCGCCACTGAGAGCAACAACATTGCGATTCTTGGCTTGGCACAGCTCGGACACGACCGGAACCGGCGACACGTGGTCTCGACCGAAATCGAACACAAGGCAGTACTGGAACCTCTGGAGTCCCTTTCTGAGAGCGGGTTCGAGGTCACGTTGCTGAAGCCAGACTCAATGGGCATGGTGTCGCCAGACTCTGTCGAAGACGCCATCCGTCCCGACACTCTGCTGGTGACTGTCATGCACGCCAACAACGAAACGGGCGTCATTCAGCCGGTTTCGGAAATTGCTTCTCGACTCAAAGGCCACGCAGCCTTCCTGCATGTTGATGCAGCGCAGGGATTCGGAAAGGACCTCGACTCACTTCGTTCGCAACGCATCGACCTAATCAGTGTTAGTTCACACAAGATCTACGGTCCGGTTGGAGTCGGTGCACTCGTCGCCCGGCGACGAGGATATTCACGCGCTCCCTTGCGCCCGCTAGCGTTCGGAGGAGGACAGGAAGCTGGACTTCGCCCAGGAACCGTCCCGGTGCCGTTGGTGGTGGGGCTTGGCGTTGCGTCCGAAATTGCCGAGCGCGATGCTCAGGTGAGAGCGGAGCGTACCCGAGCGATTCGTGATGAAGCACTACAGGCACTGTCACCATTAGGCATTCGTCTTCATTCGAATCTTGATCATACACTCTCGCATGTGATCAACTTCTCAGTGCCTGATGTGGACTCCGAAGCGATCATATTGGCAGTCAAGGATCTGGCCGCAGTTTCGAATGGGTCTGCCTGCACCTCGCAGAGGTACTCCCCTAGCCATGTCCTTACAGCAATGGGCTTACCTGAAGACGCTGTCTCGGGGGCGGTTAGGTTGTCGTGGTGCCACATGACGTCCGATGTCGATTGGCCCGCAATCGCTGCTCGGATCGACTCCTTGCGCTAAACTTAGTGTGATTGCATCACTGGCTACGCTAGTGCATCTGGCCAGTTAGGGCCTCGTCACTGGAGCCCGTCTGCGAGGTGAAGTTCTTGCCTTACTCGTACGGGTTTCGCCCGCGCCGCTCCGACTGAGACGCACTATACACCTTGATACCCTACATGAGGGAGTAAGAAGTGGGCAGGATGCCGACATTGAGAAGTCCATGCCACGCTGTCTGCGTGCGACGCAAATGGTAGGAGCGTGTCGGACTTAGGCCGTCGGGGCGTAGTAGAGCACGGAAGTGCAGGGAAGAGCGGGGGTTACCCGCAAAGTGGTAGCCTGGGTCCATGGCCAAGTTCGTCCCCTGCGAACGCGATCAGCCCTACCTGCTGCCCCAGGACATGCGCGAGTGGATTCCCAAGGAGGACTTGGCGCATTTCGTGCTCGAGTCCGTGGAACTGGTGGAGATGGACCAGTTCCGGGTCAATCAGCGCGGAACGGGCTCGGCGCGGTACGAACCGCGCATGATGCTGGCTCTGCTGATCTACTGCCATGCGCATGGCATCTTCTCGTCCCGGCGCATCGAGCGGGCCACCTGGCGCGATCTGGGAGTGCGCTACGTGGCGGCCAATGTGCAGCCCGACCACGCGACGATCGCGAAGTTCCGGCGGGAGAACTTCACGGCGGTGGGGGAGTGTTTTCTGCAGGTGCTGTTGTTGGCTAAGGAACTGAAGATACTGAAGTTGGGGACGGTGAGCGTGGACGGGACGAAGCTGCGGGCGTCGGCCAGCAAGTACCGTTCGGTGACGTACCAGCGGGCGGGGGAGTTGGTGGAGCAGTTGGAGTTGGAGATCAAGGAGTTGCCGGGGAAGGCGGAGGCGGCGGACCGGCAGGAGGAGGTGGACCCGGAGGTGTTGCCGCAAGAGATACAGAGGCGGGAAGAGTTGCAGAAGCGGCTGCAGGCGGCGCAAGAGAAGGCAAAGCAGGAGCAGGCGGAGTACGAGCGGAAGGTGGCGGCGCGGCAGGAGCGGAACGGAGCGGGACGGGCACCGCAGCCACCGAGCGAGGAACCCGCGGGGAAGGACCAGAGCAACCTGACGGATGCGGACAGTCGGGGGATGAAGAAGAACCAGCGGGCGGATTTCGAGCAGTCCTACAACGCGCAGGCGACGGTGGACGCGGAGGGGAGTCAGTTGGTGGTGGGGCAGGGAGTGAGTCGGAACTGCAATGACAAGCAGGAGTTGGCGGCGGGTGTGGCGTCGATTCCGGAGGCACTGGGGAGTCCGGAGGCGGTGTTGGCGGACAATGGCCATGCGAACGGAGCGGAAGTGGAGAAGGTGGAGGCGGACGGGGTGAAGGCGTATGTGTCGACAGGGGCGGAGGGGCGGCGGAGGCTGCATGACTTCCGACCGCCGCAGGACAAGCCGGAGAAGGAGTTGAAGGCGGACTGGCTGCGGAAGATGGCGGAGAAGCTGCAGACGGACGAGGGGAAGAAGCTGTATGCGTTACGCAAGCAGACGGTGGAACCGGTGTTCGGGGTGATCAAGTCGGCGCTGGGGTTCCGGATGTTCTCGCTGCGGGGGATCGAGTTGGTGCGCGGGGAGTGGAATCTGGTGACGTTGGCGTACAACTGCAAGGGGATTCACACCCTCCGTCTGGCCGAATGAAACTAGATATGGCACCTCATGCATCCGATGTGGATATATGGTGGTATGACTGGCCGTCCACATCGTCAGGACGGGCCTGCGCGTCGGGCTGCGGGCCCCGGAATCCCTCCTCCGCCCTCACGGGACCCGTCTCAGGCAGCGAAACTGCCGCAGATCCTCTCAGCGTCCCTCACACCCTCATATCCGCTACCCTCTAAGTCCGACAAACTCGTAGGATAGAGATATGACTGAAATCGGGTGTAGCGATGATCTGCGCTGCTGGGTGGGCGGAACGGCGGTGGAGTTCTCGTATGTACTGGCGGTGCGTATTGCGCTTCGGGTCGTGCCTTTCTTGGATGATGCGCTATATGCAGACGAAGAGCAAAGACTCCGCCAAGTCATCTCACCTACTTTTCTGGCACTTGCGGGAGCCAATTTTGCAGCCGCCTGGCCACGAAAGATACGAGCGATCCACAATGTCGCACAAGCTGCGGCCCAGAAAGCCCAAGATGCTGTCGATCGAATCTCGGAAACGGCAACTCGCGACGCAATAGATTTGAAAGATGTGCTTCCCTTCGAGGCACACGAGGAGATTCGGCAGATTGAGAACGATGCTAGCGCATTGATATTCGCCCAAAATGCAGTGGCTGATGTGGCGGAAGCCACACAGATAATCACTGCTATTTTCGATGTAAGAAAGGGAATTGCTAGCCCCGAATCTGTTTACAATAAGGTAGTTTCAGTTGCGCGATTAGCGCAAGGAACAATTGAGATTTCTTGTCGATCTTCAGTCTTTTATGAAGGCAAATCTGTTTCAGACGTTGACCCGAATGTCGGAGGATTTTGGAAAACAATAGAACTAGATATCGAGTCGCTAGAGGCAAATATTGGTGCAGAACATCAACCCGAAGAAGTGGTTGCAGATTTGAGTAACAAGCCGCTGTGGCTGGGAGGAGCACCGGTTTGGGCGAGCGATCGATGGGCGAAACTTAGGGAAAAACTATCTGATTCTGAGAACGAGAGGGTCTGGATCGATTGGTATGAACAGCGTCTCATGGGTCAAAGACTGGATGCTTCTCGCGAAACTAAATTGATCGATTCACAACACAGTCCATTGGAGGTTACGGTGGCGTCGATGTTCGATCAAGTTGATGTGGCCCAAGGAGTTTCCCGAATCGAACTGCAACAACAACTGGATCGAGTACTATACAGCCTTGCGAAGGATCCGATCCAAGCCATCGGCGCAACAAAAGACATGTTGGAAACGACGATGAAGACGATCCTATATCGACGAGGAAGTGAATGTGCTGAACATGTCAAGTTTCCGAAGTTAGCGCAGCAGTGTCTTGATGAACTACGACTCTCGAAAGGCTCTCGGTCGACTTCTGACCTACGAAGGCACTTGAGCAAGATCGTGAGTAATGCGCAGAAAATGATCTTGTCTATCAATGAGATCCGTAATTTAGCTGGTACTGGCCATGGGCGAGTTTTAGGTAAAGAGCCCCGCGTCACGGATGCGGATGCTAGGCTGGTAGCGTCAGCAGGATTGATGTTGGTGGCTTGGCTCCTGCACCATAGTGAAGATGCATGAACGAATCTGTCCCGGCGGTAAGTGCCCATTCGGGGCATAGTTGATACTCCTAGCGCAGATAACGATGCGTGGTTTTCGTCCAGCAAATCAAGGGATTTGTGATTGCGGCGAGAGACGAGGCAAGCTAAGATTCGAGTATATACTGTGAGAACCTCCGAGCGCGAATCAAGAAGTCTCTCATAACTTTCGGTTCGCTACAATACTAGCCTGTAATCAGACCTTCGCGTTTGCATGTATATTGGCTAGTGAGTGATCCCATGACGAAAGACCGATCCAGTTCCTTGTTCGCCAGAGCCCAGAGGTCCATTCCTGGCGGCGTGAATTCCCCGGCCAGGGCGTTTCGCGCCGTTGGATGTGAGCCGATCTTCATCACCCGGGGCGAAGGCAGCCGAATCTGGGATGCCGACGGTAACGAGTACATCGATTACGTCGGTTCCTGGGGGCCGTTGCTGCTGGGGCATCGCCATCCCGACGTTCTGGCGGCACTGCGGGATGTCCTTGATCGAGGTACGAGCTTCGGAGCGCCCACTGCGGCCGAGGTCGAACTCGCGGAACTCATCGGCTCGATCATCCCTTCCATCGAGATGGTCCGTCTGGTGAATTCCGGAACGGAAGCGACGATGAGCGCCCTGCGGGTTGCGCGAGGATTCACGGGCAGGGATCTCGTGATCAAGTTCGTTGGCAACTATCACGGTCACGTGGACTCCCTGCTCGTCAAGGCGGGCTCGGGCCTCGCAACCCTCGGAATTTCCGACTCGGCCGGCGTGCCGGTCGGATTCGCAGAGACCACGCTCCCTCTGCCGTACAACAACATCGCGGCCCTCGACGAAGCCTTCCGTGGCCGTGGTGACCGGATCGCAGCCGTGATTCTCGAGCCCGTGGTCGGCAACATGGGGTGTGTCCCTCCCGATCCGGGTTTTCTTGTCCGGCTCCGCGACCTCTGCACCGCGAGCGGATCGGTCCTGATCTTCGACGAAGTGATGACCGGCTTCCGCGTGGCTTTGGGCGGAGCACAGTCGCTGTATGGCGTAACACCTGACATGACTACCTTGGGGAAGGTGATTGGAGGCGGCCTCCCGATCGGCGCGTTCGGAGGCCGGAAGGAGATCATGGAATGCGTCGCCCCCCTGGGTGCCGTCTACCAGGCCGGGACGCTCTCGGGGAATCCGCTGGCCGTTGCAGGTGGACTTGCAATGCTCCGTCATCTACAGAGCCATCCGGAGATCTACGAACATGTCGAGACCCAGGGCGCTCGCCTGCAGGCGGGACTGATGGAGGCCGCCAAGGCGGCTGGTATCGCGCTGACCAGCAATCGGGTGGGCTCGATGCTGACCTTCTTCTTCACGGATCGAACGGTCCGAGACTGGGACGATGCGGCCAAGTGCGACACCGAAGCGTTCGGATGCTACTTCCGTGCGATGCTGGCGAGCGGCATCTACCTGCCTTGCTCCCAGTACGAGGCGTTATTCGTTTCCGCCTGTCACGGTCCGGTCGAGATCGACCGAACGGTACAGGCTGCGGCGGAGGCGTTGCGAGCAATCGATGGTCACGAATAGCCGAATGGAGTAGGCCCTTTCCGGATGACTATGCAGCGGTCGCCCTTGCATCCCGCACGACGAAGCGACCCTGACGCCTTCCGTTCCATTCGTCCAACTCGATGCGCCCCACCAGATCAATCCGGATGTCGTTCGTCGAGCGGCCCGCACGAGGTCCGCTGAGACCGATCCGCTCGGTCCAGTCTGCCGGAGCCTTCCACCACACGGCGCTGCATCGTGCCTCTCCCATGACGAGATGCAGGAACAGGTGGCCCGTCGGTGTCATGTTGCTCGTGGCGAGCGTGACGCCCCGAATGCCCACGACCGGACTCTGCATTCCCTGTCCCCAAGGGTCAAGCTTACGCTGTGCGAACGCAAACTGCAGCATGGCTTCGCTCGCGAGTTGCTCCTCGTGCAGGAGGGCGTCGATCTCGTGTGACGGCTCCAGCGTATTGCCATCGCCCGGGTCCAGAGCCCGGAAGCGAGACAGCAGGAACTGGCGCAGATCCTCCAGCCGGTTCGGCTGCAGGACGACTCCGCACGCAGCTGCGTGTCCTCCGCCAGAAACAAGGATTCCATCTTGGCACGCGGCGCTGACAGCCGACCCCAGGTCGAAACCGAGTGCGGCCCTCCCGGACCCAGCCAGCAGCCCGTCCTCCCGTTGTGCGACGGCGATTGCCGGCCAACCGAACCGGGTCACAAGCGATGATGCGACCAGGCCGACCGTTCCCGGTGTTGCCGCCTGAACGGGATGAACATTGACCGGTCCTTCGGCAAGAGCTTCGCGTCCGACTGCTTCATCCAGTTCCTGACTGGCCTCCCGTCCGAGCATGACACGCCGACGGTTCAGATCCTGCAGTCGGCGAGCCAGTTCCAGCGCCGAAGGGAGGCTCTTCTCCCGGAGGCAGCGGGCCGCCAGGTCCGACTCGCCCATCCGCGAGCCGGCATTGATGCGAGGCCCGATCCGCCATCCGAAATCGTCCGAGGAGGAAACGCGAGTGAGGCCAGCAGTCTCCTTGAGGGCCGCCAGACCCGGTGGAATCGTCGATGTGTCCTCCATGAGCCGGGTTCCCGTGCGAATCAGGGACCGGTTGAACGGCGTGTCGATGCGCATCATGTCGCATGCCGTGCCGAGAGCCCCCAGCAATGTGATGCGTTTTCGCACCTGCACCGTGTCGGCTTCACTTTGGCCGGACTGCCGCAGAATGGCCCTCCCGAGGAACCATGCAAGCCCGGCTGCACAGAGAGAGCCCATCTCTCCGGGGTCGGTTCTGCGGGTGACCCAAGGATTGACGATAACACCGGCATTCGGCGGACTCTGATGGTGCGGAGGGTGGTGGTCGACCACCACCGGCAGGATCCCGAACTGTTCGTGGAACCGGTCCAGCAACTGACCGGAGGATGTCCCGCAGTCAAGGACTGCAACGCCATCGACGCCTTGTTCCGACAGTTGGCTCAGGCAGCGGGTGTTGGGGCCGAATCCCTCCTTGTTCCGGTAAGGGACTGCCACCACCGGATCCTTCGATCCGGGCGGGAGAATCGTGCGCAGCGTCTCGACGAGAATGGCCTGTGCGGTGGCACCGTCGACATCGTAGTCGCAGATGATGCCGATGCGGCCTTTGCGCCCGAGATCCGCCAGTGTTGCGGCCGCTTCCTCAATTCCGTCGGGTTCCCCGATCGCTGCGGTGCACTCCTTCAAGGGGCGCTGCATGATCCGCTCGGAAGTGGACCCGTCCATTCCGCGGCTGGCCAGCGCCTCGCCAAGGCTCTGGGGAATGTGCAGGGTGCTCGCTATCTCGGCCCCGCGACGCGCCCGCTCTTCGGTCTCATCAGGCCATGACCAGCGGAACCGCCTCACGAGGCATTTCCCCTTGGAGATTCCATCCTGAGTGCGGACACTGCACGGGTCGGATCTGCCATTCCGCGAAGAGTCAGTGTCTCACAGACCAGAACAGGAACTCCCTTCGAACGGATCAGGACGGGGGAACAGTCCGGGCCTCACGACGATGCCTTGCGAGTGACGCGCCGCAGGCGTTCGGCGATGCCGATCTCCGCTTCCGGGCGGAGTAGGGGAAACAGGATCACGTCACGGATGGTCGGGGAGTTCGTCAGGAGCATCGTCAGCCTGTCGATGCCGATACCCTCGCCGGCCGTCGGGGGCAGTCCGTAGCATAGTGCCCGCACATAATCCTCATCGATTCCATGGGCCTCGTGATCGCCTGCCGCTCTCGCCGCTGCCTGTTCTTCGAACCGCAGCAACTGTTCGGCGGGATCGTTCAGTTCCGAGTAGCCGTTGGCGATTTCCATGCCCCCGCAGAAGATCTCGAAACGTTCCACCCAATCCGGATCCCCGGGCTTCTGCTTGGAAAGGGGCGACGCCTCCACCGGGTAGTCGTAGACTGCCGTAGGCTGGATCAGGCGGTGTTCGCACGCCGCTTCGAACAGGCGCAGCAGCGCCATGCCCGCGGACATGCCGTCGGGCAGATGGACGGCTGCACCACTCTTCGCTTCGTGTTCTGCGGCCAATTCCCGGACTCGACCGATATCGCGGAGTTCCGCCGGTTGGGGCTGGCTGGATTCGTCCGGCCAGTACTCCGAGACCGCTTCCGCGAGTGTAAGACGGTTCATTGATCCGAAGTCGATCCTGTGTTCACCGAACTCGCCCACCGTGCCGCCATCAAGGACTGCCCCGGCCACTGTGGCGAGGAGTTCAGCACTGAAGTCCATCAGCACCTGGTAATCGCTGTAGGCCTCGTAGAACTCGAGCATCGTGAATTCGGGGTTGTGATGCTTGGAGAGTCCTTCGTTGCGAAAATTGCGATTGATCTCGTAGACACGGTCCAGGCCTCCGATTGTCAGACGCTTCAGGTAGAGTTCCGGCGCAATCCTGAGGTAGAGGTCGACATCAAGGGCGTTGTGGTGCGTCACGAACGGGCGAGCGAGGGCTCCTCCGTATACTGGCTGCATCATCGGGGTTTCGACCTCGATGTAGCCCCGCTTCTCGAAGGAGTCCCGCAGCGTGCGAATGATCCTGTCCCGAGTGACGAAGATCTGTCGGACGGAGTCGTTGCTCATGAGGTCGAGCGAGCGTTGGCGATACCGGATCTCGACATCCTGAAGGCCGTGGAACTTCTCCGGGGGTGGGAGCACGCTCTTCGACAGGAACTGCAACCCGGTCGCACGGACGGTAAGTTCCCCGGTGCGTGTTCGGAATACCCGTCCGGCCACGCCGATCAGATCCCCGGCATCCAGGATCTTGTAGAGTTCGAAATCGCGTTCCGGAACCTCGTCCTTGCGAACGTAGATCTGGATCTGCTGACCTCCCTGCTTGAGGTTGGCGAAGCCGGCCTTGCCTTGCCGGCGCTTCGTGGTCAGTCGACCGCAGACACGGGCCGTCGGCTGCTCCTCTTCGAGTCTCTCCCCGTCAATTGGCCCGAAGGCATCCCGAGCTTCAGGTACAGTGTGCGTCGCTTCGAACTTGTGGGGGTAGCGCTCGAATCCCAAGTCCGAGATACGGTCGATTTTCTCGAACCGCTGCTGGAAGATACGGTCATCTGGGTGCATGGAGAGGGAGCCGATCCCGGGGCCGGACCGGAACCTTCATTGTAGGAATGTCTGGCCGCCCCGCTTCAGTAGAATTCCGAGCAGTCCATGAAGTAGCCGCAGCGTTCGCAACGCAGCTTGCAGCCGCGATCCGTGAGGCGCTGCGAGCAATTCGGGCAGTAGTGCATTGCAAGCGGCTTCGGTCCGGCGACTTGATCGCGAGTGAACGCAGCGGTGGGCTTGTTGCCGGTGGGCCTCTGTTCGATGCTTGAAGGGCTCGGCCTTGGGGGATCCTCGATCATGTCCCAACCTCGCGGATCACCTCGAGCTTGTCGTCGCTCAGGTAGGCGTACCGGTTCACCCAGTATCCGTGGCGGCCTGCGTCGCGAGCCACTTCCAGTCTCTTGCGGAAGTCGTTGAGGGGTCCGTACCCGTGTGCCAGCACGTAGACCGGGGTGTCTCCGGCTTCCCGTTGTGCCTGGCGGATCTTGCGCTCCTGTGCCAGCGGCCCGACCGGATGCGGCATGTCCGGGGCAGGGTACGAGTAGCCCTCTACGGTTGCCAGTCCGTCGTCATCCGCGATGTCGAGCCAGTTCACCAGCGCCTTTGCCAGCAGACTGCTGGACAGGCCTGGATTCGCGTGCAGAATCTGGTCGCCATAGAATCGCAGCATCATGGGCCAGTGCATCGTGTAGAGCTTGCAGCTGATCGCCGACGAGTGCTTGGCGACACGGGTGAAGTCCATGCCCGATGCGATCGTCCAAGGAGGTGGAAACGCGTTTGGCAGCAATTCCATGGCTTCGCCGCCATTCGTGTCCATCACGTTCCGTATTCCGGCGACCAACTCTTCCACGAGCGCGGCCTTGAACCGCAGCCAGGCCGCGATGCCTGGATGGTCCGAGAGGTGTCGCAACAGGTGGAACCTGCCGCCGTCACCATCAAGAGCCCATGGCTCGAGATCACTGTCGGTCATTCCGCCGTGCAGTTTGTTGTAGAGGGCTCCGACATCCCTGCGCATCCGTTCGAACGGGAAGCCCATCCGCTCGGCGGCTCGTTCGGCGTGGTACGAGAAGTCGAGAAACACCGAGTCCAGGAAATACGGAGGGTACTCAGGCCAGTCGATTCGAAGACCGTCAAGGTCGGGGTAGTTGCGGATCAGGTCCTTGACCAAGGCGTGTTCGTAGCCCAGGATTTGGGGGCTCGCGAGGCTTCCGTTCTTCGCCAGACGTCGTTCGGGGATCGTGCCGTCCGGCAGTCGGGCCCGGTCTTCGTCGACTGGTCCGCCGAACTGTACCCTGTAGCCGGGTGGGATCGCGGCCTGGACCTGGAAGTAGACCCGGATGCCTCGCTTCTTCGCCGCCGGTATGAAGTCGCTGAGCAACTGGCCCTGTGTCCGTGTCAGTTCGGTCGGCTGCGACGGTCGGTACCGCAGTCCCGCGTAGTAGGGCAGGTGCGGCTCGAAGCTTGGCGCGGTCTTGACCCATACTTCACGCTTGCCGAACAGGGGGCGGTCGAGCAGCCGGACGTTGCCCGCGTTGGCATCGGCCGGCGGCTCCCGTTGACCGGTCTCCGGGTCGGCCTCTTCCATCAGGTAGGGAGAGGTCGCGACGGCGTTCGCCCCGATGCGGGAGAGGTTGTCAAGCAGCCCTCCAATGCCTTCGCTCTGGATGTACTCCGGAAGGACGGTTATCCCGAGGAGTCTTTCCGTTGCCATGGCCCGGAGTATATCAGTGACGGACCGTGGTCTCGCGCGTCAGAGCAGAGCCTGGGGATGCTCGATGCAGAGCCGCACACGCCTGCGATTCCGGGGGAGATTTCACGGCTTGCTGCTGACGAACTACAATGGCAATCGGAGTTCTTGCCATGAAACTCGCAAATTTCCTCGCTCTTAGCCCGACGATCGTGCTCTTGCTGGCAGTGAGCTGGTCTGCCGTCTCGGAGGACGCTCCCGCCGATTCCGTTGTCGAAGGTCTCAAGCACGTGGCAATCGCATCCGTCTCGGATGCCGTGGATACTGTCACCGGAGAGCGGGGGTTCATGAACTACGACATGCGGCCGGTCGTGGCCGGTCGGCTTGTGGGCCGCGCGGCGACGGCAAAGCTCGTACCGATGCAGGAGGGCCAGTCGACGGCGACAAGGGCTGTCAGCCACTCGGTCGAGATGATCGACGAGGCTGCGCCGGACACGGTCGGCGTCATAGTGATCGAGGATGGCCTGAACGTTGCTGCGGTAGGTGGCCTGATGATGACAGCCGCCAAGGCCCGGTCCATGGCAGGAATGGTGCTGGACGGCGGAGCACGTGACTTGGCGGAACTGCGAACGCTGGGGCTACCGGTCTATGCCCGGAGCTATACTCCGGCCACGGCCGTGGGACGCTACATCAGCGTTTCGAAGAACGAGTCCGTCGAGTGTGCAGGCGTCACCGTCGATCCGGGTGACATTATCGTGGCCGACGAGGATGGCGTGGTTGTCGTGCCGCAGGAACATGCCAGCGATGTGCTTGCGGCGGCCGTTGATATCGACGAACGGGAAGGGGCGATGGTCCCCTTGATCAAGAAGTTGAAGTCGCTGACCGAGGTGATCAAGCAGTTCAACAGAATCTGACGGTTGTGCCGGTGCTGAACCGTCGAGGGAAGCGCGAACGGTAGTGGGCGACATATGCTAGCCTAACGGTAGACGATGTTATGAGGAGGGCCTGTGGCGCAGTTGGGAGCGCGCCTCCATGGCATGGAGGAGGTCGAGGGTTCGAATCCCTCCAGGTCCACCATCTCTTCCTTGGGTGGTGTATCGCCTGAATTGCTAGTTGGGCAAGACCCGGAGCCTCGCGTCGGGGCGGACGAGCCAGCGTCGGCGGATGCAAGTAGGTGCAGAAAGAACCAGACATTGCGACGTAGCGAGGAATGTGGTGAGCAACAGGGCAGGCATCATGGAGGAGCTACTGGAGCGAAGGGCTGCCACGGCGAGGAAATCAGGAGGCACTCGTTCGATCTGGACACGGAGGCCGGGACTCCTTTCTCCGAGGACCGACGGGATACAGCGGTAATGGCGAATATGATCAAGGGGGTAGGAACCGTATGCTCAAGCGGGCACATGCGGAGTTGTGCGATGGGGCTGGGTAAACCGGCGTTCCTACCTACCGTGCGAACATCTGTCTGGCTCCGGACCAATTTGGAACATTGACTATGCCCATCTATCGTGATATCCTGTGGATCGTAGAGGGCGTGTTGCGGTACGCTCTGAGATCGTGAGGCTCTCATGAGATATTCTAGGGACGAACTTTCCGACTATAGACGAGATGTCCGTGTCCTGATGAGAAGGAATGACGGAACACCAATTAACAACTCAACAGAGGAGCACGCCAAGATCATCATCGAGCAATTGGCCATGAAGGCAAAGCAGAAAATCGATATCCTGTCGGGATCACTGACGCGCGATGTTTATGGAGATAAAGAGGTGGTCAAGGCGATTGATCATTTCTTGGAAAAGTCTCCAGACAATAGGTTGAGAATTATTCTCGAGCAAGATAACGCGAAAGATCGGAGCAGCCACCCGCTCTTTATAAGATGTGAAGACAAGTCAAACATGCACCTTCGTATAGCGCCGCCAGATTTAAAGAAGCGCTATACATTCCACACTTTTTTGGTGGATGATGATAGCTATAGATTCGAAATTGACAGGGACCGACCTGTCGGTATAGGGGCATTCGGTCATAAAAAAGGTGCGCAGAATCTTAGTAATGCCTTTAATCTACTGTGGGACCAGTGTAAAGAACCGGTAACAGTAGGAGCTACCTGAGGTGGTTGCTGCTCGATCGATTATTTGAGCTTGCCGCTCTTGCTAAGTGACGATAAATAGATATGCATGTCCTGATGACACTTGCTCTTTTCTTGTTGGGTGTTAACTTGGCGTATCTAAGGTTCGGGCCCGAGGGGTTTCGAACTCGCATCAGAAGAGAAGCTGAAGCGACCGGACGGAAAGATCAACCTCCCTCAGTTTTAAACGAGTACAGACGATTCGCTTATTGGGCTATGTTGGACATGAACTCGAAAGAGTATTCTGGGGACCTCAGCGAAAAAGAGGCAGAGATACTACGCTATAATTTGGTTCGTAGCAACTTAAATCGAGCGATCAGATACGTTGCAATGCCTATTTTTCAAAATAAACCGGAGCTCAGTGATGAGGTTAAACGGGCTCCGAAAGATGGATCAAGAGATCCAGACCATCAGCTTACTATAGATCAAGCATATTCGTGGTTGATGGTCTTCGTTGGATCAGGTTCCGTGTGGACACTGAGTTTGATGATGGCATTCAACAGTACAATAGAATCGACAGGACTTCTAGCAGCTTTAGGTCGGCGTAGCGAATATATGTCTTTCTGGATCCATTTTCATAGTGCTCTTGGGAGAATCTTACGTTAGATCGGCTACCAAGATGATCAAGGAAGACGTCACACAAATCGTGAGAATCGAGCAAGATCAGGTAGCTTCAGGCCAATTAGTATCTGCCGAAGAAGTTCCCAGTCAAACCGTCTCACCCAATTCATAAAACATGATATATGAACTGTGTTTGGCTCACTATGAGCGATGAGCCTGATGCGGGATTTTCCGCCCCACTAGCGAAATCGCGCCCGCGCGGCCCTTCTGCGCCCCCTCTCCTTTCCGGGTTATGTCCGGCTGCTGACTCGTTCCCTTTGGCCGCTTCAGGTGGCTTGGCGGTGGGACTTCTTGCGCTCCGCCACCGGCAGGGTCCGCCCCAGTTGATGGATGTTGGTCCCATCACCGACTGCGCTACTGTTCGCTCCCCGACTCCGGGCCCGGTTCAGCTCGTGGTTCTTCAGACGCTCCTTCCAGTGCGAACGTGAACCCGAGCAGCGCTTCCGCGTGGGTTACAGCCCTTGATTCGTGATCTCCGTTCCGGTAGGATCAATTGCACCCCTGCGGAGGTTGCAATGCCCGTGCGTCCGTTCCATGAACGTCGCCAGTTTCTCAAGGGCGCTGGCTATGCGCTCGCTCTCCCTCTTCTCCCGTCACTGCGGGGTGCGGCGCCCCCACCCAGGCTCGCAAGCGAGTCCAAGGCCAAGCGACTGGTCTGCGTCGGCACGCAACTCGGCTTCTACAAGCCGGAGTTCTTTGCGGAGAGCGGGACTCCCCGCCTCATGCAGCCCCTCGAAGATGCTGGACTCGCCGGGGCGTTCACGACAATTTCTGGACTGGACCACAAGGGGCCCACCGGAAACGGCCACCAGTTGGTCTACACGCTGTACACGGGGCAGGTCTTGCCTGGCATCTCGCTTGACCAGTACGCAGCGCCTGTGCTTGGCCGGGACACCAGATACGAATCGATGCAACTGTGCTGCGGTCAGGCCCAGCAAAAGGCATCACTGGCGTTCACGCAATCTGGAGTTCCGCTTCCCGTCACGTTGCGGCCGAGTGTACTGTACGCAAGAATATTCGGCGCGGGCCCCCTGGCATTGAAACGGCAGTCCTATCTGATTGAGTCCGGTCGAAGCCTGTTGGATGAGTTGACTGCTGATGCGGCGCTGGTCGGACGAAGGGCCAGTCCGGAGGACCGGCGAAGGCTCGACGAGTACCTCACGTCGGTCCGAACCGTCGAGGGGAAGTTGCAGCGGCGTCGGGACTGGCTGGATCGACCGTACCCGGAACCGCCCGAGGGGTTCGAGTTGCCTGTTGAGGAAAACACGGATGGTTCCTTTCTGCTCGACAACGAGGACTTGATGTGGGACTTGATGGCCCTTGCCATCAAGAACGATTCCACGAGGGTCATCTCGATGACCATTCCGATCACCGACCGGGCCATGGTCGTGGACGGCAAGTTCATGAGCGAGGGGTACCACCGGCTCTCGCACCACGGCAGCAAAGAGGAGAAAATTGCTGGCCTGCTGACCATCGAGGAGCGTCACATGCAGGGGGCAGCCCGCTTCCTCAGGTCACTCAAGGACGCTCCGGACATTGATGGCCGGTCTCTTCTGGACTCCACCGTCACCCTGATCGGCAGTGCCATGGGCGACGCAGCCGCCCATCGGCGAACCAATTTCCCGCTCCTTGTGGCGGGTGGAGGCCTCAAGCACAAGCGGCATCTTGCCTGTGGGACTGACATCGTGTCGAACACGATGGCCTGCGACCTCTATGTGACCGTTCTGCAGCGGCTCGGCCTGGAGGTCGAACAGTTCGGAACCAGCCAGTCCGACCTCAATGGCATCCTGACATGAGACGGACGCGGTCTGTTGGTCCTGCGGCCGTCCTGGTCTTTGGCACTCCGCTGCTCGCAGCAAACGCCGAACCGGAGTATCGCCGGATCTTCACCGTCAGCTATTGCGCGGGCTGCCACGACGGTGAAGAGCCCAAGGGAAGCTTCAGGACGGAAGAAACCGACATCGCTGTCTCCAGTTCCGAATGGCGCGAACAATGGCTGCGTGCTGGCGAATACGTTGCGAAGGGCGTCATGCCTCCGATCGGTGCACGGCAACCTTCCACCAACGAGCGCGAGCGCTTCTTCGAGACCGTGCTGGCGCAGTTCGGGGAACCGGATGCGGATGCGCGTTCCACCCGCCCGCCACTCAGACGATTGAACCGGATCGAGTACCTCAACACACTGCGCGACCTGTTCGGTATTCGCGAGATCCGCCTGCCGGTAACGTTTCCCGACGACAACCCGGATCTCAGATTCGACACGATGGCCGAAGGAACGCATCTCAGTCCAGCCCACCTTGATGCCTTCCATGACGTTGCGACTGACATCGCGGATCGTATGGTTCCGCTGCCGAACGTCGAGCAGACCGTCTCGACCTCGGAGAGGGGGAGCGTGGGCCAGGATCCGGCCCGAACCAGCTTCTGGACGCGCGACGGTGACGAGACAGGCCTGTACTTCACCGGAATCAACATCGCGGGCTGGTCCGGAGCGCTCTGGGACAAGGCCTTCACGGCTCATGCATCCGGCGTCTACCAGGTTCGACTGAAGGTCGGCGCCGAAGCTGCTTCGGGTGCCGACGGAAAGCCGTTGCGCTTGGGCTTCTACGCCCTCAATACCACTGACTACGACCTGCCGAAGCGTGCCTTGCGCATTGACCTGCCCAGGGTTGGCGGTGTCGAAGTCACGAATCTGGATCCCGCATACCTTGATGTTGACGTGCTGCTTGAGAAGGGTGAGACGTTTCACCTCTACTGTGAGAATCGTCTCCAGAAGCAGTACCCACCGGCATTGATGCGGACTCCTGGCAACAGGGAAGACCTGCGTCGTCTCCTGTCGACCTACCTGCAGGAAGCAAAGAGTTCTCCCGCGCCATCGATTCGATTCGAGCGCATGGAAATCCGGGGTCCGGTTCGGCTCCTGCCGAGGCAAGAAGCGTTCCTTGGTGGGCAGGCCCCGACCCTGGACCGGGAGTATCTCGAATCGGTACTTCTGCCACTTGCGGAACGGGCGTTCCGGCGACCGCTCTCGGGGGGCGAGAAACAGCACCTGATCAAGGGAGTCCTGGAGCATGGCACAACCGCTCCAGCGCCGGAGTATGCCGTGCATTATGGTATCCGCCGAATTCTGTTGTCCCCGCAGTTCCTGTTCCGGGAATTCGGCGGGGACGTGCTGGACGAATTCGCGCTTGCGAGCCGGCTCAGCTACTTCCTCTGGAGTACGATGCCCGATTCCGAACTGCTGAGTCTCGCTGCCGACGGGCGGTTGTCGGAGTCCGTCACCTTGCGGGGCCAGGTGGACCGCATGGTCCGTGATCCGAAGGCACAGCAGTTCGTCAAGCATTTCGCTGGACAGTGGCTCGGCGGGCGCCCTGCATCGTCGGTGATGGTGTGCGATGTGCGTCACGTCTGGAGCGAGCTGATTCGTTACGGCATCGTTCGCTCCACCGAGATGTTCTTCGACGAGATTCTCCAGGAGAACCGGTCGATCCGGACATTCATCGACTCGGACTTCACGTACGCCAACGAACCCATGCGGATTGCGTGGGGGATCCCCGGCAGTGAGGTTGACCTGTTGCGGCTCGAAGCCGACCAGCGCCAGAGCCTTCTTTGGCCCGAGCCGGAACGGTTGGATCTGTCGACACTCGGTCTGGAGGTTCCCGAACACGTTGCCGGTCGAGGAGGGGTTCTCGGGCTCTCTTCTGTCCTCGCCGCGACCGGAGACGGAGTGGAGTCTTCGCCGATCCTGCGAGGCGTCTGGGTACTGGAGAACCTCTTCGGCACGCCGCCACCTCCTCCTCCCGCCGATGTGCCCGCCCTGGTCGCGGACATATCCCAGGCGCGAACCGTCCGTGAGGTCCTGTCTGCCCATCAGAAGGTCTCATCCTGTGCGGTATGCCACGTGAAGATTGACCCGATCGGCCTGGCGCTGGAGAACTACGATGCCGTTGGGGGTTGGAGAACATCCTACTTCCGGAGCGAAGCGTCCGGAAGTGAGGAACGGCCAGTCGACCCTCGGAGCCGCATGGAGGACGGAACTTGGCTGGCAGGTCCCCAGGACATCAAGGGCTACCTGTTGGACAATCCCAGTCGATTCACGAGGACCCTCGGGGCCCTTCTGTTCAGGTACGGGGTCGGCAGGGAGCCGACCCGGACGGACCGCGCGGCGCTGAATGCGATCGTTAACGCCGAGCCTGAGGGTGGATATGGTTTCCGAGACCTCATAGCCAGACTGGTCGTGAGCGAGGCATTCCGGGCAAAGTAGTCCTCGACGGCAGCCGCATCATGAACTGACACAGAACCGTGCGCCAAGATTCCCGGCACGGGCCGACCGTTGGCGTGCGTGCTAGATTGGCGGTGTTCCCGAGCGTTCGGTCAATACACGGCGGTCCGGTGACACTTGACCGTGGAACTCGCACCAAAGCGAGTGGCGGGAGTGCCAGGAGAATCCACAGTGAACCTACGACGATTTCCAGCCGGCTTGGCAGCCATGGCTTTCTGTGCGTGCTCCGGCAACATGTCCGAGACACCTCCGAACATCGTTGTGATTCTGGCCGATGACTTTGGCGTCGGTGACATCCAGTCTCATTACCCAGACAACAAGATTCCGACACCGTATCTGGACCGGATGGTCAACGATGGCATGAGCTTCACGGATGCACACAGTCCGTCCGCCGTCTGTACTCCTACCCGCTACGGACTCCTTACCGGCCGGTACTCGTGGCGGACGAGACTGCAGGAATGGGTACTGGCGGCATACGAGCCGCCCCTCATCGCAGCCGATCGTCCGACACTGCCCGGAGTGTTGCGGGAACACGGCTACGAGACGGCGATGATTGGGAAGTGGCACTTGGGATGGGAATGGGCGGGCCCCCAGCCCAGCAAGATGACAACATTGCGCAACGGCCAGAAAGTCCTCGAGTGGGACTTCACGAAGCCGGTCGCGCAAGGGCCGACCGCTCGGGGCTTTGACTACTACTTCGGGGTGGACCTGCCGAACATGCCCCCGTTCTCGTACATCGAAAACGACACCGTTGATCCCTTGCCCACTGACCGCTACGTCCACGATGCATCCGAGGGGACTGTCATGCCAAGAGGCTTCGAGGGCAGTCCGATGGCGCCAGGGTGGCAGTTCCGGGAGATCGTGCCTGAACTCACCAAGCGGGCGGTCGAACAGATTCATCAGCGGGCACAGTCGGACGAGCCGTTCTTCCTCTTCTACTCCATGACATCTCCCCACGAACCGGTCTCACCGTCCCCTCGATTCATGGGCAAGAGTGGCATCGCGCCGATCGCGGATTTCGTGATGGAGACTGACTGGTCCGCTGGCCAGGTCATTCAGGCGGTCGACGACGCTGGCATCGCCGAGAATACTATCGTGATCTTCACTGCGGACAACGGTCACTCCCACTACACGGGCTGGGAGGAGTTGGTGGCGGCCGGGCACAGGCCGAGCGGGCCGTTTCGAGGACACAAGGGTGACATCTGGGAAGGCGGCCATCGGGTGCCTCTGCTGGTGAGATGGACCGGAAGGGTTGCTGCCGGGGCAACGAGTGGCCAGCTTGTCAGTCTCACTGACATCTTTGCCACCAGTCTCGATCTGATCGGGGCGGACCTTCCCGCCGTGAGTGCAGAGGACAGCATGAGCTTCCTTCCAGCGATGCTCGGGATGCAGTCAGAAAGGACTCGAACGTCACTGGTCAGCCACTCGAACCGGGGTGAGTTCGCGTATCGTGACGGTCCTTGGAAGTTGGTCTACCGGCGAAGTGATCCCAGTCTGGAGAAGTCACGTGGAAAGCCGACAATCGCCGAGCTCTACAATCTTGATTCCGACATTGCCGAGGAACGTGATCTTGCGGGAGAGGAACCGGAGACGGTCGGGGAACTGAAGCGGCGATTCGACGCACTGATCGCACGTGGTGCCAGCCGGCCCGGCATCGAATCCAGCAACGACACCGCGGTTCGGTACGAGATAACCCAATTGGAACGATGGGCACCACCGGCGCAGTGAGCCGTCCTTCCCGCTGCGGTCGTCCGTAGGGCTCGCGTGGTTGGCGTCGCGGTTGGTGAAACTGCGGGGCTGGTTTCCCGGGAGTCCGGCGCGAGCCGACAACAACGACTAGCCCAAGTCGAACAGATCCAGAAGTTCCTTGCGATTCATGCGGGTTGAGAGATCCAGCGACACGTCATCAATCAGTTCATCGAACAATGCCTGCTTTTCCCGCAGGATCTTGTCGATGCGCTGCTCAATCGTCTTCTCACAGGTGTACTTGATCACGTTCACCTTGACGGTCTGTCCCATACGATGACTCCGGTCTTCGGCCTGCCGCTCCACGGCGGGGTTCCACCACCGATCAAGATGGAACACGTAGGACGCTTCCTGTAAGTTCAGGCCAAGCCCCCCGGCCCGCAAGGAAACGACCAGCGCCTTGTGGGTCTCGCCGGTCCTGAATCGACTGATGACTTCTGCGCGTACTTCCGCCGGAGTCTCGCCGGTCAGGGTCAGCGGGTTGAATGCCCGGAGGTGATTTGCAGCAGCCGCCACGCCAGAGGTGTCGTTCGTGTACTGGGAGAAGATCAGCGCCTTGTGACCCTGTGCAGTCAACGCACCCAATCTGCTGCTGATATCGTCCAGTTTGCTGGATGCGCCGGTCCTGGGATCGGCGTTGCAGATTTGCTTCAGACGGGTGATCAGCTCCAGCACATGCTGGATTCCGATGTCGCTACCCAGAGACTTCAGATAGACGATTCCCTCGCGTTCGGCCCGATCATAGCTCTCCCGCTGATCACGGTGCAGGGGAACCGTAAGATGGGTCTCCAGTTTGGGAGGAAGGTCCTGAAGAACGTCGACCTTCTTGCGTCGAAGCTGCAATGCGCGATGCCGCTCACGCAACGCTGTCCCCGGGCTGTAACGCTTGCGCGGGGCCCCTTCGTGGTGATCGACGAATTCCATGATGGACGCCAGTTCGTACTCATCGTTCTCAATGGGTGTGCCTGTCAATGCCCAGGATCGCTGCCTTGGGATGTTCTTGACGATTTCGCTGGTGTCATTGCGATTCTTGATTCGCTGTGCCTCGTCGAGTACGACCACGCCCCAACAAGTGTTGCCGTGCGTTCGGCGCTCGGCAAGATATCTCGCATCCTGACGCAGGACATCGTAGCTGGCCAACGTAATGTCCTTCCTGGCCTTCCACTGCCACGTTCGGTCGTTCGCCCCTCCGCGGATGATGATTGCACTAAGTTCCGGTGCCCATCGCTTGAGTTCCTGCCGCCATTGATCAAGCAGGCTGGCCGGGGTTACCACAAGCCCCGAACCGATCTTTCCGAGTGCTCGGAGTATCCGTAGAGCTGCCACGGCCTGCACCGTCTTGCCCAGGCCCATGTCGTCCGAGAGCAGCAGCCGGTCCATCGTAATCAGGGCGTGGACACCCTCGCGCTGGAACGGCATGAGTTCGGCGGGCCATTCCAGCGCCGTGCCTGGTGGGCCGGAAGGCCCCACGGGCAAGGGTGCTGCCAGTGTTGCCCACAGCCGTCCGGCCAAGTCGCGTTCCATTCCGCCCTGTGCCCGTGCCACCGGCGAAGCGAAGCCCGAGTTGGCACTGCCGCTCATCGGCCTTGGACCGCTGTGAGGCTGCAACGAAATCACGGTCTTCAGCCCGCTGATTCCCATCGCTGCTCGGACCCGGTCGTCGGCGAATGCCTCGGTCAAGGCTCTGCCGGTCCGCTTCATCGGCTCGAACGGGTCTGGCCGTTCCATGACCAGGTTGAGCGCCTCGCTCGCGGCTGAATGTCCGCCGGGTTCCCCGTTTGCCCAGAACACCTGGTGGACTGCACTGATTGATGGCTCCGGTCCTGAATCATCCGTGTGGTTCGGTTCTGCCCGGTCCACGCGGCAGAAGGGCACTTTCGTGTTCAGAGCCGGCAATTGCCGGGAGGGTAGTTCTTCGGCGAAACCGACGAACAGAGTTGGCGCTGTCACGCACGATCGGAACAGGGCCTGTGCTAAGGATGGCAACCCGCATTCGTCTTCCGTCCCCTGAGGTGTCCCTCGGACGAAGCTGAAGCCCAACGGGTCGCCCGTCGCCGAAGTCTCCAACAGTCCCGCGTAGACACTCTGGCCGTCTTCTGCCGGGACGAACCGCAACCACCCGATCACTCAGGCTCCTTCGCCGTTGCCAATGCTGTCAAATCGAACGGACAGCCAGGCGAACACTCAGACCGATTCTCAGGGACAGGAATCCTATGCGGGGTCGGCTTGGGTTTCGTGCTCCAGGTCAGCGTTGCCTTCATACGAAGTCGTAAAGTCCTGGATCTCAGTGTCCGGCTGGTAGGTCGGATGTAGCCGGAGCAGATCCCATTCGTTGATCGCCGCTCGGACCTTGTAGCGCATTCTTCCTCGAAACCCTGCTCCTCCCGCAGAGACTTCGTAAGCCGGAGGTTCCCACCCGTAGGCACTGCCATACAAACCCCGCAGGGTTTCGACCGCCACCTTCACGCCCTCATCGCTGGGTGGTTCGAGTGCCACGCACTGACGCTCGAGCAGACGCATGCCTTTCTCTGCACGATCTGCGAGAGGTGCGTATCTTGCGCTCTGTTCCAGTCTCGGTCTAACGTAGTCGGCATCCTTCTTTTGTCCGTCGGGACTGATGACTGCGGATGCGAAATCTTCGGTGACGGCACCGACCACGATCAATCCAGGATAACTTTCTCGGGGTGCACGTCCCATCCAGCGTGCGATCTCCGCATACGACCGCCCGCGTTGCAAGATCGAATATGAGCCGATGAGTTCGATCTCGTCCAGCAGGACGACCCAGCCTCGATAGCCTACGCTCTTGATCAACTCGATGATGAATCGCAATCGCTGTGGTGGAAGATCAGCCGCCTTCGGCGCGCGAAATTTGTAGTACTTTAGCTGATCGATTCGCCGCAGTCCATCACGGATTCTGGAGATCTGTATACGGTCACCAGCCCAGAAAGACTCGATTTCACTGTTCAATTCCAGATCGCTCGAACGCTCATGCACGACTCGGCTTGCGGGGAACATCATACTCAGAGTCCCGTTCGAGGTCGCGGTGTCAGCCCAGTTGGCGAATGCGGTATAGTCGTCAGAATTTGGTTGCATGGAATGCGCGATTTCATCGATAAACCGTCCACGCCGATCAGGAATCCGGCCGTTCTCCATGGCCGAGGTAAACACCTTTCCGAGATCGTAGAGTGGAGTTTCCTTGCTGATCGCAACCCTGCTGCAAACGAAGTTCTTGGAGAGAGCGAGATGCTCAAGGTGCGTCAGCAGGTGCGACTTGCCGGAGCCGAAATCTCCGGAAACGAGCATCCCCTGATGGGTGGGTGGTCCGTTCTCGGTCGGTGCCGCGTCTTCCAGCATCTGGACAAACCGATTCTCCGCCCGCGGTTGATTGCATCCCAAAGCCCGCACTGCCTCCCTGTTCGGTACACCGTTCCGGAGAGCTTCCACCGCCAGCCGAGCCTCCAGTTTGCCGTCCATGTATGATGCCATGCTATCCGCCTTCTATGAGAGCCGAACCAGAGCTGCCACCGGATTGGCCATGTTCCGATCTCGAACATCGTCCATCACTCTTGTTCGGAGTGCCGGGTATATCGCCCAACCCCTGGCCGATTGCTCGTCGACAAAAGCGTAGTCGGTGAGCGTGATCAGCAGCGACCCCGACAACCGGTCCACATCGTCGATCAACTCCCGCAGCAACTCGTAGTGATCCATGGTCATCGGCCGCGTGTAGTAGCGCATCCCGTCTTTGGGATTGCGGGACAGCGTCACCCGAGTATTGTCCAGAAGGATCACAGTCCCCGAGTATCCCGCCCGTCGGACCCAGAACAGGGTGGACTCGATGAAATAACGCGCTGTTGTACGGTTGATCGGAGTGTGGATCTGGAATGGCTTGACGTTGCCGATCCGTGTGCTGGAGCCGGTGAGCCAGTCAATCAGCGGCGTGCCGGCATATCCCTCAGGACGTGCACGTTCCCTCTCGATATGGCAAAGATGGGTCATGGCCACGCGGAATGCCTTGGCCATGTTCGCATTGGTCGTAACCTCACGCTCCAGTGCCGGTCGCAACTCGAAGAGAACAGAGTCCGGATTGATGTTGTTGGCGTGGGCGACGGTATCAATGATGTTTGTCGTACCGTTCGGATCAATGCCATCGCCCCGAAAGCCCTTCTCGGAAAGAAGCCGCAAGACCACCCGTCGCGCGAGCATCTGCCAATCGATCTGCGACGCCATCCCAAAGAAGATATCCTGGGGCATGTGAAGTCGACGTGTGATCGAGTTCAATTCGATCCGGAGGTAATTCTGCTCGTCGCAGCGAGTCTTCAATCCCTCGACGAGAGTCTCCCGTTGTTCTTCGGCCGCCACTGCGAACTTGACCGCGGCGCCGCCCTCCCTGATGAAGGTCGACAGGTATTCGCGCTCTATATGGTTCAGCCAGTCGGCTACCGGAATCGTATTGTTCATCCGTCGTCCTTGCTGAATCGAATGCCGTAATACTCAGCGCTGTCGCCGTCGGGCCCGATGATGGAAAAGAGGTCACTCGATCGCTTCCGGGCACCGGTAGAGGACGAGAACGACACGGTTGTACCGTTCCTGGTGCGACGAGGTCCCTTGGATTCCAGAATGTACAGGTCACGGGCGAAGTCGCTGCGACCATACTCACGAGCGCTGCCCGGCAGGGATGTCATCAGTTTGTAGATTCTGGCCAGAGGTACAACACGCCCCCCGTCTGGCAAGATGTCCTGGGATGTTTCCCCCGCCACCTCGTTGTAGACAGCATACAGTGATTCAAGAAATCGTTGTGAAGAAAAACTGCTGGATCTCCTCTGATTCTCCCAGAGAATTCTGACAAGATAAGATGGTCTTGTGGTGGATACCTTCTTCTTGTCCACCCGGACGGCTCGTTCAGCCGGAATTACCCGCACGATGGACGGATACGAGATCAACTCCCCATCCCGTTCCTGAATCTTCAGCCCCCTTGTGGCTGCTGCGGCCCGGAGTTCGTCAGCATATTCCGAGCCGAGCAAGCCCTGCTCTTCCTCGTCGGAGAACGGCCAACACGAACCAGCGTTCGAAACGTCTTGCTGGAGTGCTGTCAGCCCCTCGTTCAACTCCTTCTGGCATCGACCCAAGCGGGTGATGTTGCCAGTGCGGGCGGCATTTACCAGTGCCCGGGCTTGCGAGACCACCCGGGCTGCCGATTTTCGCGTTGCTTCGGCAGCCTTTTCGGTGTCGCTACAGGCTTGTTCGAAGCTTGCCACTGTCTAGATTCCCCATACGGATTCAAGTGTCAGTCATAATAGCACAGGGATCCCCCTCGGGCAGCGCATAGTCTGGGTGACTGGGTGAGGAGTCCCTTGGCCGGAGTTGCTCGTGCCAGGCATGAACAGCGGGCAGGCCCTTGCGCGCGCTTGATCTGGTCCGGCCAGAAGTGCAGGCAACGGGTGAGGTGGCGCTCAAGGTGGAACCAGTCGTCGGTCGGGAAAGATTTCCAGGGTGCGACGGGAGGCTGGCCTGCCGGCCTACAGGGCCGTACTTCGGCCCGTCCCGTGGTCTGCCATAAGTTCTGCAAATGAAGTGCTACCGCGAAATCGGAGCAAGACCGTCAACGTAGGAAGGCCCAGGCGGAGCCGCCCAGGCGGAGGACTTCCTGATCAAGATCGTAGTCGGCTTGGACCCGGACCCAAAAGGACGCGTTTGACCAGCCGGCATCTTGGAACTGGAGGGCAAGGGCCGGGGTGATGCGGCCCTCGCCGGCGACGACCAGTTCAAGCTGGTCGGGATCAATGCCGAGGCGGCGTGCGGCAGAGCGGGGCGGTTCATCCCCAAGGCAGCCCTCGCGGATGACGTCACCGGGGTGAGCGGGATTGTGCGAGAAGTCCATTGTCAGCCTCCTAGTGATAGTCAAGCAGATCAACGTCGCGGGCCTCGCCGTCCACGAAACGGAAAACGATGCGCCAGGTACGGTCCACTTGAACCGACCACTGGCCCTTGCGGTCGCCCTTCAGTGGATGTAGCCGCCAGCCGGGCAGGTCGAGGTCCAACGGCGAGGTTGCAGCACGCAGCGCGCGCAGGATGGCGCCGATACGCCGCAGCCGATTTGCGGGCAACCTGGATGTGTCGCCGCTCTCGACCCAACGCCGTAAGCCTTCGTCACGCACCGTCACGGAGCAATTCTCCCGGCTGCTCCGGCACGCGAGACGGAGCCACGGCTTGAGCGCCGCTTGACGGCAGAGAAGATGGTGGGCATCTATGGGTCGCCGAAGGTGTCGGTAACCCGGACGAGGGGCCAGCGAGCACCCACGTGACGATACTCTCTCGACTCGCGCGCGCCTCCCCCTATATGGAACGGATGAACTGGGCCTAAAGGGACGGCGGAAGATTCCGGCACAGAGCCGCACGCAGACGGAGCTAACTGTTGCCAAGGTGTCGAACGGATAGGGAACCTGGTTTTGCGTTAACCATAGACAGGAAATCTCTAGGTAGCAGGCCTTGAGTTTGCGGAGGGCCTTCGCGCCTGCCGTTTACCCGTCCACGTCGCGCTGGCGCGCATTTGGGATCTCTGGCCGGACGGCCGCCTTCTTGAGACAGATTATACCAGCAATGTTGTAGTTGACGGAGTACTTGGCTGCCAGCCAGTATGCAGTGGAACACATCCTACTGGCTGTTGCGCTCCCTGTGTTCGGACGGTTGGTCCCGCAGTCGCGAGTGACTTGATTCCCGTGGCCCGGACACCTGTCACTGGCTCCAACGTGACGGCACGGTGGTAACTTGATCGGGGGAAGAAGCCGTATGGAAATCGTCACTTCCATAGCGCAATCCATGGGGCCGCTTGGGCAGGTGGAATCAACCTGGATGCAACTTGTGCGGCCCTGGGTCTCTTGGGACGCTTTGATGTGGTGGAACTTCGTGGCAGTATGGCTGCCGTTGAGAGCTGGTGGGTAATCGGTCCCGCACTCGCGCTCTATTGCGTCGAGTTCATCGCCGACAAGATTCCCTTGGTCGATTCAGCGCGGGATGTGATCCATACCTTCGTGCGAGTGCCGGCTGGCGCACTGCTGGCTGCCAGCACATTCTCAGGCGACAGCATGGCGACACAAGTGGCCGCCCTGATTGCAGGGGGTGCAATTGCGGCGGAAACCCACACGTTGAAGGCAAGCACACGTGCCGCTGTCAACTTGTCACCGGAACCGATAACGAACTCGGTCGTGTCGATTGCGGAAGACATCGGAGTGGTGTCTGTGATCTTGTTCGCAGTACAACGCCCCGACTGGTTCCTGGTAGTGCTGATCGTCTTGCTTCTCACTGGCGCAGTGGCTCTCTGGTTCTTGAGGCGCTTTGTCCGTGCCATGGTTGCCCGTACCACGACTATGTTCGGGCGATGAACGGCCAAAGGTGGCTAAGGGGCGCACGGCTCCGAACGCGAGCTGGCTCGGAGTGCCACCGGTACCGTGCCAGCGCGCTGGCACCCAGCGGATGCCAGACCTGCCCGGCGATTCGATCGGTCGCTCCAGCCAGAAGCCATCGAAGCTGTACAACGACATGAGGAAGGGGCTGAATCGCCGCGAGTTGCAGTGTCCCGCCGATTGAGGGATCTATGAGCACACAGGCTGCCAGTCACACTCACGGTTGCCACACCAGATCGTAGGTGCAGATGGACTAACTCTCAACGCTTGCCCGGACTGCGGTTTCGAGTCCGAGGTTGGGGTAGCGTTGTTTGGCTTCAAGCAACTGACCAAGTCCGTGGACTCGACTCCTGTTCGCCGGGGCCATCAGGCGAGCAGTTTGTCGATGACATGTCCCCCCACATCGGTCAGCCGGAAGTCCCGTCCCCGGAAGCGGAAGGTCAGCTTGGTGTGGTCGATGCCCAGCAGATGCAGTATCGTCGACTGGACATCATGCACATGCACCGGATCCCGGACCGGAGCGAAACCGATCTCGTCGGTCTCGCCAATGTTCTGGCCCGGTTTGGTGCCTCCGCCTGCGAACCACATGGTGAAGGCGTCGATGTGATGATTCCGGCCCACGGTATCCCGGACCTCGCCCATTGGCGTCCGTCCGAATTCGCCGCCCCAGACCACCAGTGTGTCCTCCAGCATTCCGCGTTGTTTCAGATCCGTCACCAGCGCCTTGCAGGCCTGGTCGGACGACAGGCAGACCTCGTCCAGATCCTTGTCGAGGCTCTCGCCGGGGCCGCCGTGGTGATCCCAACTGGAATGGTAAAGTTGGACGAATCGGACCCCCCGCTCGACCAGTCTTCGAGCGAGCAGACAATTGTTGGCGAATGACTTCTCGCCCGCCCTGGCACCGTACAGGTCCAGCGTCGCCTTGCTTTCTGTCGAGAAGTCAATCAACTCCGGGCCGCTCGTCTGCATCCGGTGGGCCATTTCGTAGGCTGCGATGCGCGTGGCGATCTCCGGATCCCCAGTTCGTTCAATGTTCAGGCGGTTCAGGTCGAGAATGGCGTCCACCGTCGCCGACTGGCGTCGCCTGTCGTAGCCCTCCGGACTGGTCATGTTGAGAATCGGAGCACCACCGCTGAGGAAGGGCACTCCCTGGTAGGCCGTTGGGAGGAAGCCGCTCGTCCAGTTCATGGCCCCACCCCGGGGACCTCGTGGCCCTGATTGCAGAACTACGAAACTCGGCATGTCCTTGGCCTCGCTGCCAATGCCGTAACTGACCCATGCACCCATGCTCGGGCGACCGAAGAACGGGGTGCCCGTGTTCATGAATATCTTGGCCGGGGCGTGATTGAAGTTCTCCGTGTGGACGGTTCGGACGAACGTGATGTCGTCGACGATTCGTGCGGTGTGGGGCAGGCATTCAGAAACCCACTGGCCGGATTCGCCGTGCCGCGCGAACTTCCGGCGTGTGCCCAACAGCTTGGGCGGCTTGTTGGCGAAGGACTCCATGAATGCGAACCGCTTGCCCTCGAGCAGGGACGGAGGCAGGGTCTGCCCGTTGAGTTTCTGCAACTCCTGCTTCGGCTCGAACAGCTCGAACTGGCTTGGTGCTCCGGCCATGAACAGGTAGATGATGCTCTTCGCCCGTGGCTGATGATGCAGGCCGCGAGCTCGTTCCGATGACCTGCCGTAGATCTGGTCCCCTGCAAAGAGTGAGGTCAACCCGATCTTTCCGAGACCGATCCCGCAGTCCTCGAAGAGTTGACGCCGTGTGCGCTGGGCAAGCAGTGTGCGAGTGAGGTTCATCGGTATCTCTGTCCGTCGTTACTGGCGCGTCACGAATTCATCCAGGTTGATCATCACTCGTGCGGCGGCCATCCATGCCGCGGCTTCTGCCGAGTCCGCTCCCGCCTCTTCTCTAGCATCGGAGTTGGTCGCGAACTCGTCCCTCATGCTGCCCAGGAACTCTCCCAATCGCTCTCGTTCCGGCCGTGCAGGAGGCCGGGACAGGCAGATTTCGAACGCGTGACGGATACGGTCATCCCGGTTCTCGGAGTGATCGAGGATCCGTGAAGCCAAGCCGGCCGCGAACTCCGTCTGGGATTCGTCGTTGAGCAGTGTGAGGGCCTGTAATGGGGTGTTCGAGCGGTTGCGACGCGTCACGCTTTCCTGGGCGATGGGCGCGTCGAACAGTATCAGCCCGGGATGCGCGGCCGAACGGATGAAATAGGTGTACATCCCGCGCCGGTACCGGTTCGGTCCGTCGTCCGCCTTCCACTTGCGGTCGACCTGGGTGAACTGTCCGGCCCCGGCCGGTTGCGGCGGGTATACACTCGGTCCGCCGATCGCGGGCGAGAGCAGGCCCGAAGCCGCAAGGGCCACGTCCCGGATGATCTCGGCTTCGAGCCGGATCCGGTTCTGTCGGGCGAGCAGGCGGTTGCCGGGATCGACCTCTGCGGCGTCCAGGCGGTAGTCGGAAGTCTGCCTGTAGGTGGCGGAGTGAAGGATAAGCCGGTGCATTTCCTTGAGATTCCAGTTCCGACGAACGAACTCCGCTGCCAGCCAGTCCAGCAGCTCCGGGTGACTGGGCGCGGAACCCTGCGAACCGAAGTCGTTCTCGGTTTCGACGAGGCCCAGCCCGAAGTAGCGTTGCCAGATCCGGTTCACGGTCACGCGTGGTGTGAGCGGGTTCTCCGCCGACACGATCCAGCGCGCCAGGCCCAATCGGTTCCGAGGGGCGTCCTGGGGGAGTGGTGGCAGCACCCGCGGTGTGCCCGGCCGCACCGTGTCCCCCTTGCGGGTGAAGTCGCCCTGCACGTGGATATAGGCATCGCGCGGCTCCGGCAGGTCGCGCATGATCATGGTCCATTCGATATCGGGAAGGTTCCGCCGCAGTTCCCGGATTTGGTTCGCCTTGGCCTCGTATTCCTTGACGTGTTTCGAGAACACGCGCTTCAGCACGGAATCCTGGACGGACGACCGCTCGTCCGGGGGCATGGCGATGATCTCGCGAGCGATCTCGATCTCGGAGTCGCCACCTGACGGAAATCGCTCGTCCCATGAGGTCTCCAGGGACTGCTGGAGCTTCGCCAGTTCCTTCCCGTGTCTGTCGATCTCGCGCTGGAGCCGGTCACGCTTCTCCAGACTCGCCGGGTCGCCGAATTCCAGGATGGGGTGCATCATCCGGGATCGGCCCACGGTTTCCTCCAGGTTGCCTCCCAGTTCGTCGACATCGTTGAAGAACGAGTAGATCTGGAAGAACTCGCGCTGGGAAATCGGGTCGAACTTGTGGTCGTGGCAGCGGGCGCAGGCCAGTGTCAGGCCGAGGAACGCCGCTCCCGTGGTCCGGACGCGGTCCACCACCGCCTCGACCCGATACTGCTCGAAGTCGATACCACCCTCCTGGTTGACCATGGTGTTGCGGTGGAACCCGGTCGCTACAAGTTGTGTCTTGGTAGGCTCGGCAAGAAGGTCGCCCGCGACCTGCTCGATCACGAACTGGTCGAACGGCATGTTGTCATTGAGTGCATCGATCACCCAGTCGCGGTACCGCCAGATGGACCTTGGTCCGTCGATCGAATAGCCGTTCGTATCGGCGTAACGGGCAATATCGAGCCAGTGCCGTCCCCATCGCTCGCCGTAGTGGGGGGATTCGAGCAGTCTCTCCACGAGTCTCTCGTAGGCATCCGGCGAGTCGTCCTCGAGGAAGCCCCGGACTTCATCCGGTGTGGGCGGCAGTCCCGTGATGTCCAGACTCGCCCTGCGAATGAGCGTGGTCCTGCTGGCCTCAGGGGACAGGGCCAGCCCTTCAGCTTCCAGCTTGGCGACGACGAAATGGTCGATTTCGTTGCGAGCCAGGTCCAGGTTGTGAAGGCGCGGTGGTTCGACTCGCTGGACAGGCCGCAGTGACCACAGCGCCTCGGCGGTGGTCGGGCCGACGCCGGCCTTGCCCCAGGCTGCACCGTTGCGGACCCAGGTCCGGAAATCCTCGATCTCGCTATCGGACAACGGACCGGTCGGCGGCATCCGCAACGGTCCGGAGTGGTCGACCGCTGCGATCAACGGGCTGTTCTCGGGGCTTCCGGGTACGATGGCGACCCCTCGCGTGCCGCCTTCCAGCGCTGCTTCCCTGGATGCCAGCGATAGCCCGCTGGTCTTGAGTTCCTCGTTATGGCAGCCTTGGCAGCGCGTTGCGAGCACAGGGCGGATCCGCTCCTCGAAGAAACGCACCGCATCCTCCTGTCCCCACGCAATCGCGGGTGCCAGCAGGATTGCCGCAATCACCAGCCTGGAGGTCATCGCTGCCAATCATGGTATCGGATTCGGGTCCGGTTCGGGCCACGAGTCTGGCTGCGGGCCTCCTGGCCGGATCGACCTGACTTGGTTGGACGGAACTGGAGTTCGCCGCGGCAATCGGCACCGGCCGTTGGCCGGTTCGTGTCAAGCACTCGTGCTCCGTCCGGATGGACTCTGTCGACAGACACGCTCCACCAGCAATGTAGAGTTCGCTACAACGCTAGCGCCGGCGATGGCGCTTCCCGGTTGGCCGGCTGGCCGCCGTCGGCTGACCGACCTCGTTCGGTGTCGATATCGCGTTGTCGCCGCCTCGTTCCTCTCCCATCCCGGTTCCGGCCACCACGAACGCAGCCACGGTCGAGATAGCGCCGACCGGCACCAGGTAGATGCCGATTCCCGGGTCCGAGCCGTGAATGCCGAATCCGCCGATCAGAAAACCGGCAGGGAGCAGAATCGTTCCGATCGTCAGCAGGCGGGAGGCCGGCAGTAACCGGGAAACCGATCCTCCGAATACCCGCGTCGCCACCCCGAACAGCACGTTCACGATCGACAGGAGTGCCCCGTGCGCATGGCCGAGGGTGAATAGGAGCCTGCGGGTCTCGTAGCTCTCCTCCAGGTACCAACTGCTCTTGAAGCCATGGAAGGCCTCGAGCGCAACGCCGACGGTCGCGAAGGTGGCAAGCATCAGCCACCCGAACCGAACATGGTTCCGGGCAAGCGTCCTGTCATCGGGAGAGCCTGTCATGAATCGATCCATCGCGTAGCCGCTACTCCACCAGATACACCGGGCGGTCGTCCCGCTCCCGCACCAGCTGCTCCACTGCACGCCTGTTCACTGCACCCGACGCAGTGAACAGGCCCTCGGGCAGGCTCCCACCGGTCGGCTCCCAGTTCTGGATCATCCGCTCCGCCGCCGCTTGCCGGCGTTGCGGAGAATCGAGGAAATCGTAGTTCCCGTCGTCCAGGCCGCCGAGCGCCCGGGCAGAACGGGCAGCGACGTAGCGAACCGCATCATAGGGATCGTCGAGCGTCGGGGCCAGGATCGGCAGCTGCCAGCCGGAACCGGATGCGCGCCGGGCCGGTTCCCAGGAAAAATGCCATGCGGCCAGGGCCCGGAGTCCGGCGTCCCCTCGCAGCAGCCATGTGGGAGCCGCTGGCAGGCGTCGTTGATCGGGATCTAGCACTGGCGCGGTGATGTCGTACCAGCGCTCCAGCCAATCGGCCGACCATCCCAGGGAGCGGTCGAGATGGCAGAGGTTGCAGGCGTTGGGGCGGCCGGTGGACAGCTCGGCGGAAACCGTCGGGCTCGTGACGGTGTGGGACCTTGACGCCTTCAACAGCCCGTAGCTGGTATGGGGCAAGTGGCAGTTCATGCACCGGCTGCCGTCCGATCCTGGACTGTGGTGGGTGTGGTCGCTCCCGGCCTCCGCAACTTGGCTGTGACATTGTGTGCAGGCGGCGTCCCCGCGCATGCCCTCCCCGAGCCGGTCGTCGGGTGTCCCGGCATGAATCGCATGGCAGGAAAGGCACGAGAACTCGCCTCCCTTCGCGCACGGCGAAGCGAGAAGGCCGTTGTATTCGCGTCCAACGACGCGGATCTCTCCATCCGGCCAGAACCACTCGTCGAGAAGTCCCGGACGGTCCTTGACGAATTCCGCCATCAGGGGAGCACGTTCGAGGGTGTCCGGATGAACGACATAGGTCGACTTGCCCAGGTCATCGCCAGGTCGATAGGGCGAGCCTTCCACCAGCGAGCGAGCCCAGTCCTCGCCGTTGTACTGCGTGTTGAGCGAATGACACTGCCCGCACACCTGACTGGCGCTGCGCCCGGCCAGCCTGTGGGGCTGCGTCACGCTGTCATCAGCGGTTCGGGTCCAGTAATGCCAATAGCGCCTGAGCGGATTCCTGTGCTGGCCCGCATGGTCGGCTGTCGGACCGTGGCAGGCATCGCAAGCGATTCCCAGTTCCGCCAACTGCGTGTCCGGTGCGCCACTTCCGCCTGGTTCATAGAGCGGGCGGCCACCCGTGGAGTGGCACGGCAGGCAGTCGCGATTCCATCTCTTTCTGGGCTCGCGCAGATCCGGTGGAGTGAGGAAGACAGATACGCGTGGCACCCACCGCTGGTCCCTGATCAGGTACGCGAACGGCAGCATGTACAGTTCCCGGCCGTTCCCATTCGGGTACCAATACAACTGGTAGTGGTGGGACCCGGTCGTCAGTGTGATCGGTCTGTCCACGCGCGGGATCGTGGCTGCATACTCCTGGGCGCCGCGCAGGTCACCGGATTCCGCGATCAGCATGGCGCGGTCGACCATGTCCGGGGCAGGCAGTTCGACCCGATACTCCTCTCCTCGACGGTACAGCCGGTACTCCCGGCCATCGAAGTACAGCGTGAGATCCTCGAAGTCGCCCAGCATGGAGCCCGGCTGCGCGGTCTGGGTCATGGTTCTGTGATATCCGGCCTTCCATGTAGCGTGTTCGCGGGGGTGGCATGGCAGGCAGGTGTCCGACGCCATGTATCCCCGTACATCGGCCACCGTTCCGTCGCGGAGTTCGACCGGGCGACGGGGATCGCGTCCAGGTTCGGGCGGTCGCAGAAGTCCAACGGCCGCTGCCGCGACACCGGCGACGCCCAGCAGGACGAGCCACGCACCCCGCCCCGGGGCGATTCTCAGGGTGATGACCGCCGCTGATCCGCAAGCGGCGAGCCAGAGGGCCAGTTCGATCAGAGCGGAAGCCATCGACCCATCAGCATCCGGAACGGGAATAGTCCCCCGCGTTCCTGAACGACGCTCCAGCGTGTTGGATGCATCTCACCGCAGACTCCCGCCAAGCGAACGGGGCCAGCACCCTGCGCTGGTGGTCCGGCCGGAGGCGTTCCCTCGGACCCGCTCATCGTGTGGGTCCCACGATCGCCCCGTCCCTATGTCTAGTAGTACACTACTAGACATAGGGGTGCGCCGCTGACGGCGCCAGGAAAGAGGAATACGAATGACAACGATAAAGAAACGTGTGCGCGGTATCGCGTACGTCTTTGCGCTAGCGATGGTTGCGGCTGTTGTCGCACCTGATGCCAGTGCACAGGTTCTGAAGGGCCAGATTCTCGGAACCATCACGGATCCGTCCGGGGGCGTGATTCCCGGTGCGGCGGTGATCCTGACGGAGACGAGCACCAACGTTGCCCGTGAGGGCGAAACCAACGAAAGCGGTCTGTATGTGTTCCCGAATCTCGATCCGGGCACGTACCAGGTCGAAGTGGCGCTGGAGGGGTTCAATACCGCCCTGCGCGGTGACATCGGCCTGACACCGAACTCGACCATTCGCGTCAACCTGGAACTCTCGCCGGGAGCGGTCACGGAAACGGTCACCGTCACCGGGGCGGCCCCCATCCTGCAAACCGACCGCGCCGACACGGGCGTGAAGATCGAATCGCGGCAATTGCAGGAACTGCCGCTGCTGTTCAACCGCAACTACCAGGGCCTGATGACGCTCGTTCCGGGTGTTGGCCGGCTGACCCGCCCGCACTCGCAGTTCTACAACTCGCAGGACTCGCTGGCGGTCCGGGTCAATGGACAGGGGCGCCAGTACAACAACTTCCAGATCGAGGGGATCGAGAACAAGATCGACAACGGGAACCTGACCGCGCTGGTGCCGCCGGCCGAGGCGATTCAGACCGTTGACATTTCGACCTCGAACTTCGATCCCGAATTCGGCAACGCGGGCGGTTCGGTGGTCAACGTCACGCTGCGGTCCGGAACCAACGAATTCCACGGCAGCGTCTTCGCGTTCCACCGGAACGAGAACGCGCAGGCCCGTCAGGTGTTCGCCAACACGAAGGCCCACACCGTGTACAACCAGTTCGGCTTCACCGCCGGTGGTCCGATCGTGAGGAACAAGATGTTCATCTTCGGCGACTACCAGGGCAGCCGGGACCATCTCGGCCAGGTGGAGCAGGACCGGATCCCGACAGTCCCGTTCCGTACCGGTGATTTCTCCGGGGAGCCCGCCACCGTCTACGATCCCCTGACGGGGGACGCCGGTGGCGGGGGCCGCACGGCGTTCGACAACAACCGGCTGCCGCCGTCCCGCGTCAGCCCGATCGCCCGCGCGATGGTCGGATTCATCCCCGAGCCGAACATCGGCGGACCGATCGGCTCGCGCAACCAGGAAATCGCGGTCGTCCGCATCAAGGACATCAATGCCTTCGACGTGAAGTACGACTACGTGGTGAGCCAGAGCGGACGCCTCACGCTGCGCTACAGCCTGCAGCAGGCGACGGTGACGGACTGCGGTCTGTACGGTCCGGAATGCGGCATCTACGGCGGACCGAGGAACAACGGGTTCTCCGGGAGCGGACCCGCCAGGACGCAGAGTCCGATGCTCTCGTACTCCCATATCTTCTCGCCGACCTTCGTCTGGGAAGGCCGGTTCGGAATCGTGCGCAATCGCAACGACGCGATCAATGCGGACCGGGGTCTGCGCACGGCCGAGGAAATCGGTATCCCGGGCGTCAACGTGAACGAGTGGACCAGCGGTCTGTCCGAGGTTCGGGTCAACGGACTGGACCGTCCCCTGGTCGGCTTCTCGCCCTCGCTGCCGTGGGCTCGCTCGGTCACGTTCTTCGGGATCGTCAACAACTTCACGAAGACCCAGGGCAACCACGTGATCCGTTTCGGCTTCGAGGTGCGGCGCGAACGCAACGACCTGTTGCAGACCCAGACCTTCAACCCCCGCGGACGGTTCGAGTTCAACCGGGGGCAGACTGCGTGCAAGGAGAACTGTGACGGTCCCAACCAGACGCAGGGAATCGCCAATTCCTTCGCCGCCTTCCTGCTCGACCAGCCCGGCCGTCACGGCCGGGATCTCGATGTGCAGTTCCCCACGCGCCGGGAACTGATCTTCGCCGGCTACGTGCAGGACAAGTGGCAGGTCAGTCCCAAGCTCACCGTGGATCTCGGACTTCGGCTGGAACGCGAGAGCGCATCCAAGCCGCGCTTCCCGGGCTCGTACTCGAACTACAACCCGTTCACCAATTCGCTGGAGCTCAGCGGGATCGGTGGGAGGCCGGACAACAACGGGATTCGCGATGATCTCGGGTGGGGACCGCGCGCCGGCATTGCGTACCGGATCGATGACAGGACCGTGCTGCGCACCGGTTTCGGAATCAGCTTCATCAACCGCATCATGGGACAGCAGAATTTTCCGGTGAAGCAGAACAACTCCTTCGTCGCTCCGAACGCGTTCACCGCATCCGGAGCGATGGCCGAAGGATTCCCGGCGTTTCAGCAGTTCACGGTTCCCGACAACGGAATCATCGACCTGAACCTGCCCGGGAACGCCCTGTTCGCCCGCCAGAATTTCGGCTGGGTCAACCCGGACATGCGGCGTCCCTATGTCCAGAGCTGGAACTTCGCCATCCAGCGAACGCTGCCGATGAACTTCACCTTGGATCTCGCCTATGTGGGCAACCACGGGGTCAACAACCAGAGTCGATGGGAGTACAACGCGGCCCAGGTGCCCGGTACGGGCAACGATACCCGCCCTCTCAACGTGCTCTGGGGACGCACCCAGAACACCGGGACGAGGACCGGAACGCACACGTACTACAACGCATTGCAGATGAAGCTTGACCGTCGGTTCTCGAATGGGTTCTCGATGACCAACGCCTACACATGGGCCAAGGCGCTCAACTTCAGCGACGATACCGGCGGCCTGAGCGTCGACGGCATCCGGGGGGCGTTCATGACCAACAAGGGGCGGATGAACCAGGACCGCCGGCACGTCTGGGTATCGAGTTATTCCTACGAACTTCCGTTCGGCCGGAACAAGGCGTTCCTGCAGACCGGACCCGGACGGTGGCTGCTCGGCGACTGGCAACTGCAGGGCATCTTCAGCATCATGAGTGGTGAGCCGTTCACCATCACCGCGCCCTCGTCCACCCTGAATGCAGGCGGTAACCAGCAGCGCGCCGATGTCGTGGGCACCCCGAGTCGCATCGGTGAGATTGCCGGACCGCAGGGGGACGGCCTCTGGTTCACCACCGACGCGTTCGCCATTCCCCAGCAGGATACGCTCGGCAACGCCGGGCGCGAGATCTTCGATGGACCGGGCCTGTTCAACTGGGACTTCTCCCTGTTCCGGCGGTTCCCGATACCGCAGCTGGGAGAGTCCGCTGCGCTCACGTTCCGGCTGGAGTCGTTCAACTTCACCAACACGCCGCACTTCAACAATCCGAACGGTGACGTATCCAACCGGAACTTCGGCAAGGTGCAGACGGCGAGTGCGGATCAGAGGCAGTTCCAGTTCGGGCTGACGCTCCGGTTCTGACGGCGGTTCCGTCGCCGCCAAGAGCGCGAGTCGAGGGGCCGCCCTCGGCTCGCGCAGGTGCGTGCTGCATCCGGTTGATCCGATTCTCCGGATCGGTGTTCTGCTGCGCGGACAATGATGTGCCGGCGATGGCGGACACGTTGCCGACAGTCGGGAGTCGCAGTTGCCGGCGTTCGTCGAGGAGCGACGCTCCCGAGACTCAGTTCAGATAGCCGGCGATCATCCGACCGGCCTGGTCGGCCGCCTCGAGCTCCAGACCTCGGACGACGACGAAGTACCGGTCTTTCTGGAAGATGAGCGTAGGCGTTCCGGAGTCTGTTCCGAAGAATCCGCCGAAATGGGGAACGAACTGCGAGTCCGTGAGGATGTCCTTGTAGTCCATCGACAGGAACATCGCCTGATCGGCGTTGCGCCGCTGGGTGAACAGCACCTGGTACTTCGTTCCATCCTTGTCGTACTCGGCGAAATTCCCACCCGGCATGAACTCCTTGCCGCCAAGACCGGTCTCGACAACTTTCGCCACAACCAGGCCGTCCTTGTGGAAGCGATGGGTCTCGTCGCGGATCTCCTCGGCGGGCCGTGTCGACGTCTCCGGGTCCGCCGGTGGCTGCTCCGGCGGAGACTCGCAGCCGAGAGCGGCGACGAGGGTGATCAGGGCGAATGGGCGGGTCATTGGGGGAGCCTTGCAGGACCTTCAGGCATTCTAACCCGTTCGGGCAAGCCAGTTGCCCCGGATTTGCTCTAATGGACGGCAATCAGGGGCTAGCCCGGATATCTCACCAAAGGGGTGAAAATCAGGCATATCGGTATGATAACATGTTTGCTATCAGGATCTTGAAGCGGTCCTGAAGCATCATGCCCAAATCCACACCCTGTACCAGCCTCTTCCTCGCCAACCATGGCCGCCGTCAAGTCTGCCTGGGCTTCGATGGCGGACGCATGACGTCCGATGGCGGCGCTCTCCTGCTCCGCGCCGCCGATCACCATGTCCACCTCACCCGGCGCCTCGCCCGCTGCTTCCGCGACCACCGCGATCCCCGCCGCTGCGAACACCCCCTCCAGCAGTTGGTCTCCCAGCGCCTGTTCGGCCTCGTGCTCGGCTACGAGGACATCAATGACCACGACCAACTCCGCTCCGACAGCGTCCTCGCCCTGGCCGTCGGCACCCCCGACATCCACGGGGAACACCGGGCCCGCCAACGCGATCGCGGCCATCCGCTGGCGGGCTCCAGTACCCTCAATCGCATGGAGTTGGGCGATCCCCAACAGGCGGCCGACGACCGCTACAAGCGCATCGTGGCCGATACCGCCCAGTTGGACCGGCTGCTGGTCGAACTGTTCCTCGACAGCTACCGGAAACCGCCCAAGGAACTCGTCCTGGACGTGGATGCCACCGACGATCCGGTGCATGGGGAACAGGAGGGCCGCTTCTTCCATGCCTACTACGACGAGTACTGCTATCTGCCGCTGTATGTGACCTGTGGCCCCTACGTGCTGTGCGGGCGGTTGCGGACGGCCAACCGGGATGCGGCGGACGGTGCCCTGGAGGAGTTGCAGCGGATCGTGGCGCAGATCCGGGAGCGCTGGCCGCAGGTGCGGTTGATCGTGCGGGGGGACGCGGGGTTCTGTCGGGAGCCGCTGATGGCGTGGTGCGAGGCACAGGAGCGGGTGGACTACGTGTTCGGGCTGGCGGGCAACAAGCGGTTGGCGGAGGCGGTGGCACGGCAGCAGAATCGGGCGGGGAGCCGGTGCGTGACGAGCGGCAAGGCGGCGCGGCGGTACCGGAGTTTCCGGTACCGGACGCGGGAGAGTTGGAGTCGGAAGCGGCGGGTGGTGGCGAAGGCGGAATGGCTGCCGGGGCCGCGGGGGCGGAACCAACGCTTCGTGGTGACGAGCATGAGTCGCAAGGAGTGGAAACCCAAGGAGTTGTACGAGAAGCTGTACTGTGCGCGGGGGGACATGGAGAACCGGATCAAGGAGCAGCAGTTGCACCTGTTCGCGGACCGGACCTCGGCGGGTTCGATGCGGGCGAACCAGTTGCGAATGTACTGGGCGCTGTTCGGAGCGATGCTGCTGGAGGTGCTCCGGCGGGTGGCGCTGGTGGGGACGAAGTTGGCGAAGGCGCAGTACGGGACGATGCGGGCGCTGCTGCTGAAGGTGGCCGGGGAGGTGCGGGTGAGCGTGCGGAGGGTGCGGGTCCGGATCTCGTCGGTGTTTCCGCGCCGGGAGTTGTTTGCGCAGTGCCTGGCGCGGTTCGGGGAGGCCTTGGCGAGCTGAGGTCGTTGCGGGACAGGACGTTGGGGGAGCGCCGCAAGGCGGCCGGTGGGAGAGGTGTGTCTACGGGGAGGAGCGAGCGGGAGTGGAGGAGCCGGACAAGGCCGGCGAGGAGGTCGGTGGAGCGATCCGGGGCGGACCCACCCGGAAATCATGGCCCTGTTTATGGATCCACACTGCAAATTGATGCCTTTGAGCCCAGTGACAGGTCCCATACCGCCGAAAAATCGATGCTCGCGCGACTTGGTGAGATATCCGGGCTAGGTGCTGCCGAGATTCGGCCTAGGCAGGCGCAGTCCGAGGAACCATGGCTGAGGAGTTCCATGTGAGGCTGCTGCGGCACGATGTCGACGAGTGGAACCTGTGGCGCAAGGAGTATCCGACCGTTCGGGTCGATCTGAGCGGAGCCGACCTCGACCATGCCGATCTCAGGCTCGCTGACCTGAGGGACGCGGACTTGCGCGGCGCCTCCCTGATCATGGCGGACCTGGCCGGGGCGGACCTTCGGAATGCCGACCTGTGCAATGCGAACCTGGTCGGAGCGCGAATGATCGGCGTTGATATCGCCGCCGCGGATCTGCGGGGAGCGGATATCCGGACCGCGGAAGACCTGACCACCGAGCAGTTGGGAGAGGCCCGGGGTGACACGTCCACAGTCCTGCCCGAGTCCATGAAGCGGCCTGCGCTCTGGGCTGAGTGAGAAGCCCGGCTTCCGCCACTGATTGCACGTACCGCCGGGCAGAGTGCTGATGCCCCGTGGCTAGAGTTGGTTGAGAACGGCTTGCGTCATGGCGACACAGGAACTCGTTCCGCCCAGATCGGACGTCCGGCAACCGGGATCTTCCAAAGCCCGCTCCACCGCGTTGTCGATCGCGGTTGCGCACTCGGGGAAGCCCAGCCATTCGAGCATCATGGCCGCCGAGAGGATGGTCGCAAGCGGATTGGCAATGCCCTTGCCGGCAATATCGGGTGCACTCCCGTGGGCTGGCTGGAACACGGCGTAGGTCTCGCCGATGTCGGCCGACGGGGCCATCCCCATGCCGCCGATGATTCCGGCCGCGAGGTCGGACAGGATGTCGCCGAACATGTTTTCCGTGACAAGCACATCGAACGACTCCGGTCGCTGTACGAGGTACAGGGCCGCTGCATCGACATAGATTCGCTCGGTCTCGATTTCGGGGAAGGCCTCTGCCACCGTGTCGAAGACATCCCGAAAGAACGCCATCGCCGGCAGCACGTTGGCCTTGTCGATCAGCGTTACCTTCTTTCTTCGTCTCTCGGCGGCCTTGAAGGCCGCTCTCACGATACGTTCGGCTCCCCGACGCGTGACACGCATCGCGTTCTCGACAGCGTCGGCGTTCGGGTCGTGGCGTTTCTTCCGTTCCCAGAACAGGCCCTCGGTGTTCTCCCGAAAGAGGACGAAGTCGATCTCGCCGGCCCGCTTTCCCTTCAGCGGCGTCAACGAGTCCTGATACAGGCGTACCGGTCGGATGCCCTGGTACAGGTCCAGTTCCTCGCGAATGTCGATTTGGGGGGCCATTTCGGTGCCGTTCGGCCAGCGGACGTGAGGCAGGCCCATGGCGCCGAGCAGGATGGCATCGCACTGGCACATCCTGGCCAGAGTCTCCCGTGGCAGGGGACTGCCGTTGGCCAAGTACTCTCCGGCCCCGACAGAGAGTGTTTCGAATCGGAAGTCCAGATCGTCGGAGGTGCCTTCCACGGCCCGCATCACCGCGATCGCCGCTTCCGTCACTTCAGGGCCGATGCCGTCGCCCGGCAATGTGGCGATGCGAACGTGGCTCAAGCTGGTCTCCTGCCGTGAATGCCAGTGATGCAAGCTTCCGATCCTGGCGGTGGCGTGATCCTGTGTAGGACGAATCTCATGGGGCAATCATGATACGACAGTTGTACCGGCAGACCGTGTTCGGATTCGGTGCCGGAGCCATGCACTGGCCAGCGACCCGCTCCAGGATATCCATGATCGCAACCTTCGTCTCACGCCTGCTCGCTTGCTCCGCGCAGTGCGTTGTCCATGTCCATGGATCGTGGAACTCTCGCGACGATTTCCTCCCAGAGTAGGCCGTCTTGCGTACCTGTGCTGGCTGGTTGCAGAATCGATTCAGGCACCTCAGGACTCTGCATCCGGCAGGTCCTGCCGTGAGCCGACGCAGGGACGGCGCATCGACCTTCACGTGCGAACGTTCCCATCCCGTCCAACGATGTCCGGCCTTGGGATCCAGGTTGGAGTCCGTTTCCGCCGCTGGACGAATCGGGGAGTTGCTGCGAATGATGACCTATCCTGACTGCATGGGGCCTGCCGAAATCGATGTCGAGGCCATCGTCCGTGAACTCTGCGAAGGCGAGGGCTATGTGGTCCTGCCCCAGTTCTTTGACGCCGATCTGATTGCCTCCGCTCGATACAGGATTTATCAGCTCGTCGATGAAGAGCCGGACCGGACATCCCATTTTTATGGGGACGACGTCAACACGGCCCAGTCCCGGGTCTGGAATCTACCCGCCAAGGGCAGCGAGTTTCGGAGGCTCTGCGCTGACGAGCGCCTGCTCGCCGTGCTTCGGCCCATTCTCGGGGACGACCTGATGCTGAGTTCGCTGGCAGCGAACGTGCTCCATCCCGGTGCGCGAGCGCAGGAGCCCCACGTCGACTATCCCTATTGGGACCTCCATGCCCGCAATCGTTGGCCACGTGCACTGAACGCCAGTTTCCACCTCGCGGTTGAATCGGTCGTGCCCCTGGACGAGTTCACCCTCGACAACGGCGCGACCGCCATCGTGCCCGGCAGCCAGAAACGGGCCGAGTGGCCGCATCCGGAGGAGTTCGAGTCCCGTCACGTTCACGTCACCATGAAACCCGGATCGCTCCTGCTGTTTCCTGCCTTGCTCTGGCACGCCGGTCAGTCGAACCGATCCACCGCATCGAGAGCGGCCCTCCTGGGCTCGTATACCATCAAGTCGATCAAGCCGATCGAGGACTGGAGGCGCTGTATCGACCGTGAGGTCGCCGCGGGCTACGACCAGGATCTCCAGGATCTGCTCGGACTTCACTATCCCTATCCCGCTGCGATGGACCGGCTTCCGGGCCGCAGTTCCGAAGGGACACGCAGCAAGGAGCCCATCCTGTCCGATGCGTGACGAGCAGACTCCGCCGGAAGGACAAGCTGGCGTGCCCACGATCAGCCGACGCGACTGGATCGCCGGATCGTTCGCGTTCGGTGCGACCGGGTGTGCCCCCAACGGTGCCCCTCGTCGCCCCAATATCCTGTTGGCGTATACCGACGACCAGTCCTATCCGCACGCATCCGTTCTCGGGGACCCGGTCGTGCGTACTCCGGCCTTCGACCGGGTGGCCCGCGAGGGGGTCGTTCTGACCCATTCGTTCACGGCCTGCCCTTCCTGCACGCCGTCCCGGTCCGCCCTTCTGACCGGTCGTCCGATCTGGCGGGTCGGTGAGGCCGGTGTGCTCTATGGCATGCTGCCGTCTGAGTATCCCCTCTTTCCGCACCAGCTCGAGGATGCCGGCTACCACGTCGGGTTCGTTGGCAAGGCATGGGTGCCGGGTGACTGGCAGGCCGGTGGCCTGACGAGGCATCCGCTGGGAACCGAGTATGCAGACCGGCAGGAGCCGGATCCTCCCCACGGGATCGATACGCGGGACTACGCCGCCAACTTCCGGGATTTCCTCACCGCTCGGCCCGAAGGCTCCCCGTTCTTCTTCTTCCTCGGCGCGACAGAGCCGCACCGCGACTACGAGTCCGGCATCGGGCAGCGGAGCGGACTGGATCCGGCCAAGGTGCTCGTTCCTCCGTACCTGCCCGATACGCCGGAAGTGCGCTCGGAGATCCTTGACTACTACTACGAGATCGAGCACTTCGATCGGCACCTGGGGCGGATTCTGGCCACGCTGGAGAAGATCGGGGAACTCGACAACACGCTGGTCGTTGTCACTTCCGACAACGGTATGCCGTTCAGCCGCACCAAGGCGACGCTCTACGATGGCGGGACGCGCATGCCTACGGCCGTCCGTTGGGGCGACCGGGTACCGGGTGGCCGGCGTGTGGAGGACCTGGTCAGCCACATTGACCTGGCTCCCACCTTTCTTGAGGCCGCCGGGCTGGAGCCGCACGCAATGCATGACGGTCGCAGCCTGCTTCCTCTGCTGACGGATACGCGTGAGGGCCGATTGATCCCGGACCGGGATCATGTCATCACGGCGATGGAAAGGCATACCTGGTGCAGGCCGAATGGCGGGACCTACCCGATGCGAGCCATCCGGACCCACGACTACCTGTACATCCGGAATTTCGAACCGGACCGCTGGCCGACCGGAGGGCCGGAGTTCATCTCGTCCAACAAGGCTCCGCACGGAGACATCGACGACGGACCGTTCAAGGACTTCATGCTGCGTCCCGAGACGCGTCGGAACTTTCCCCGGGAATTCGAACTCGGCTTCGGCAAGCGGCCGCTCGAGGAACTGTATGACTGCAACGCTGACCCGCACCAACTCCGGAACCTTGCCGATGACCCGTCCTACGAGGCCGTCAAGGCACGGCTCTGGGCACGGCTGGAGTCATCCCTGCGGGCGAGTGGGGATCCCCGCGTTCACGGCAGGGATCCGTGGCAGGGATACGCCTATCGTCAGGTCGACGGCTTCGGAGCGACATTCAACAGGTTGTTGAGCGAGGAGGAGCGACTGTCCGCAAGGGGGCGCGGCAAGCACGCGGTCGGGCACGCCAAACCCCACGAGTGATCGCTGGACGGAGCCGGAAACCGCCAGTACCTCGGTTTTCGTCGGTGGAGCCGGACCGCTTGATGCCCAGGCTGAGACTCGCCTCCGGTCAGAACAGCTTGGCCGAATCCAGGATGATCGTCACCGGGCCCTCGTTTGTCAGATCCACCCGCATCGTCTCCCGGAAGAGACCAGTCTTAACGGCGAGACCGTCCGCCCGTAGCCGGGCGACGTACTCGCGATAGAGCGCCTCGGCCCGACCCGGCAGGCACGCCGCGTCGAAGTTCGGACGCAGGCCCCTCCGCACATCGCCATACAGTGTGAACTGGGGTACGGCCAGGATCTCCCCGGAAATATCCCTGACGGATTCCGTCATGCGTCCGTCCGACCCTTCGAACACGCGTAGTCCCGCCGTCTTTCCCACCAGATATGTCACGTCCTTCGAGATGTCGTCCTGTCCCACACCGAGCAGAACCAGCAGTCCCCGCCCTATGCGGGCGATCGACCTGCCTCCCACTGTCACGTTCGCGTTGCTGACCCGCTGGATGACTGCACGCACGGACATACCCATTGTAAGCCGGTGGCCGGTCGCATCGGGTATCCTATTGCTGCGATGCGGTTGGGAATCCTGGCGACGCTGGCAGCATGCACTCTTGGTGCGCAGGTGGATCAGTCCCGCCTGGAGCGGGCGGACCGTGAGCCGCACAACTGGCTGACGTACAACGGCACCTACCAGAGCCAGCACCACAGCCGGTTGGATGGCATCGGCCTCTCCAACGTGGGCGATCTGGAACTGGAGTGGGTCTATCAGGCGGCTTCGACCGACAAGTTCCAGGCAACGCCACTGGTTGTTGATGGCGTAATGTATCTCACCGAGCCACCCAACAAGCTTGTCGCGATCGATCCCCGGACAGGTCGGGAGTACTGGGTGTACGAGCACGAGCTTCCGTCCCGCATCTATCCGTGCTGCGGACGTGTCAATCGGGGGGCCGCGATTCTCGGGGACACCCTGTACTGGGGCACGCTTGACGCGAAGCTTCTCGCCGTCGATGCGAAGACGGGAATGAAGGTGTGGGAAGCCACGGTTGTCGAGGACTACGAGAGGGGCTACTCCCTGACCGTTGCACCGCTGGTCATCAACGAGAAGGTCATCGTCGGCACCGCCGGCGGGGAGTTCGGCATCCGCGGGTATCTGGCGGCCTACGATGCGGCGACCGGCGAAGAGGCATGGCGTTTCTACACGATTCCGGGCCCGGGTGAGCCCGGGCACGAGACCTGGGAGAACGAGGCCTGGAAGACCGGTGGAGGTTCGATCTGGCTGACCGGGTCGTACGATCCGGAGTTGAACCTGACGTACTGGGGCGTCGGAAACCCCGCTCCCGACTGGAATCCGGACGTGCGCCCGGGCGACAACCTGTACACGGATTCCGTAGTGGCGCTCGATGCCGATACGGGCAAGCTCCGCTGGCATTTCCAGTTCACGCCCCATGACGAGTGGGACTGGGACTCCGTGCAGGTTCCCGTCCTGGCGGACCTGGAATGGAAGGGAACACCCCGCAAGCTGATGCTCTGGGCGAACCGGAACGGGTTCTATTACGTGCTGGACCGCGCAACCGGGGAGTTTCTGCTCGGAGAACCGTTCGTCAAGCAGACCTGGGCTGCGGGGCTCGACGAGGATGGACGTCCCGTGAAGGTCCCCGGGCGCGGCCCTAGCAGCGAGGGGACGAAGACGTGGCCGGGCGTGCAGGGTGGCACGAACTGGTACGCGCCGTCTTTCAGCCCGGTCACCAACCTGTTCTATCTGTCGGTCTGGGAAGGGTACTACTCGATCTACTTCAAGTGGGACCAGGAATACGAGCCCGGCACCCGGTACCTGGGCGGGGCTCCGCGCGGTCCCGTCTCGTCGACCAGCAGGCGCCGCTTCATGGACTACACCGACGACGATGGTCACGGTGCCATCCGGGCACTTGACCCGCTGACAGGCGCGAAGGTCTGGGAGTTCTCGATGACCGACGTGACGGACTCAGGCCTGCTGACCACCGCCAGCAACCTCCTGTTTTCGGGCAGCCGGGAAGGATATTTCTACGCTCTCGATGCGGCTTCCGGAACGTTGCTGTGGGAGCGTTATCTTGGAGGACAGATCGCTGCCTCCCCGATCACCTACGAGGTGGACGGGAAACAGTACGTCACGGTTGCGGCCGGTCATGCCGTTTTCACGTTCGCCTTGCCGGACTAAGGAGTCAACACATGTTTCGTACCACATGCGCGGCCGGAGCTATCGTCATGGCTATCGGACTGCTTGTCGGCTGTTCCCAGGAGAGTCCGTCCGAGAGCTACTGGGTCTATTTCGGAACCGGATCGGATCATCTCTACGTGTCCGACTTCAACGCCGACTCGGGCGAGCTCGGGGAGCCGCGCAGGTCGGCCGAGGTCGGCCGTCCGGGTTTCCTGGCGCGGCATCCCGCAGGAGAGATCCTGTATGCCGTGGGCCGGGATGCTAACGACGGTGCCCCGCCGGAGGGGTTTGCCGTTGCCTACGCGATCGATCGAGCAACCGGAGACCTGGCGGAACTGAACCGGGTCTCCACGGCTGGGCGAGGGGCCGCGCATGTGGCCGTCAATGGTGCCGCGACGGCGCTGGCAGCGGTGAACTACGGAGACGGCAACACCGTATCTCTCAACCTGCGGCCTGACGGGCGGCTGGGAGCCCTGGTTTCCGACATGCCCCACGAAGGATCGAGCGTCAATCCCCAGCGGCAGAACGAGCCGCATCCCCATTCGGCCAACTTCACGCCTGACGGCCGCTATGTTGTCGTGCCGGATCTGGGGACGGACGAACTCGTGCAGTACGCCATCGACGCCGCCACGGCTCAACTGGAACGGACCCCGGATCCGCAGGTCCGGATGGAACCCGGGTCCGGTCCGCGACACATGACGTTCCATCCGAACGGACGCTGGGCGTACGTCATCAACGAACTCCTCTCGACGGTGACCGTCCTGGAGTACGAGACGGATTCCGGGACCCTGTCGCCGGTTCAGACCATCAGTACGTTGCCGGATGCCTACGACGGGCCCGCCAATACCACTGCCGAAGTCCTGGTGCATCCCAACGGGAAGTTCCTGTACGGTTCGAATCGCGGCAGCAACACTATCGCCGTCCTTGCCATCGACCCCGATGCAGGCCGGCTTGAACCGGTCGAACGGGTCTCCACGGGTGGCGACTGGCCGCGCAACTTCCGACTGTCACCCGATGGACGCTTCCTGCTGGTGGCGAATCAGCGGACGGATGACGTCCACGTGTTTCGGGTCGATCCTGCCTCCGGACAGATCGCTCCGACCGGAGGCATCGTCACCGTTCCGAATCCCATGTGCGTCCGCTTCGTCCCCCGGGCCTGAGCGCATTGGGCCGGCTACGTACGGGTTCGCAGCATCATGTAGGTTCCGCCGATCGCGAACAGCAGGCAGGGCGCCCATGCGGCCACGAGGGGCTGGAGCTGGCCGGCGCGCCCCAGTTGTTCTGCCAGCGCGTTGGATGCGTAGTATGCCACGGTAAGTCCCAGCCCGAAGCAGACGGGCCACATCGTGCTGCGGCCTTCGGACCGCATGGCGAATGGTATCGCGAGCAGCGCCATCGAGAACGCGAAGAACGGGAAGGACAGCTTCTTGTGCAGCCGCACCTGCAGTCGCACGGTGTCGAATCCGCTCTGCGTGAGATCGACGATGTACGCCTTCAGTTCCGCGATGTTCATCTGCTGGTCGTGGCGGTCGCGCTTCAGGAAATAGTCCGGCGGCTCCTGGATGTCCGGAAACCTCCGTGCAGCAAAGGTCTCGAAGGCCACCGTGCGGATCCCCTCGAGGCTCCGCACCCACCCGTTCTCGAACTCCCAGGCTTGTCGGGTCGGATCCCAGTGGGCACGTTCGGCTTGGATCTGCCGACGCAGCTCGAAGGGTTCGGGACGCAGGTCGTACACGCTGATTCCGGAAAAGACCTTGCTCCGCGAGTCGAACGCGCGGTGATAGAAGATCCGATCCTGCAGTCCGAATGTCCATTGCCGGTCCGGACGCAGGTACGTGCGTGGCGGGCGACCCTTGATTTCGTCCCGCAGGGCGTCCTGACGACGGTTCGCCTCCGGCAGGTAGGACTCCTCGAGTGCGAAGAGTCCGCTTCCCAGTGCGGCGGCCACGAGCAGGACGGGAACCGAAAGCCGGTAGAGGCTGACGCCGCACGTGCGGAACGCCGTGAGCTCGTTCTGCCGCGCAAGAATCCCGAAGCACACCAGGGTCGCGACGAGCACTGCCAGCGGTGTCGTGTTGTAGACGAGGAATGGGGTGAGGTAGTAAAGGTAGGGGACGAAGCGGCCAGCCTTGTCCCGGGTTAGCATGTCGTTGAGCAGTTCGAAGAAGCTGAAGACATACCAGATCGCGATGAACGTGGCGAGGAAGACCACGACGTAGAAGAGAAAGGTCCGGAGCATGTAGCGGTCGACCACGGGTACGAGAAGGTCGACCGGACCGCGTGGCCGCTCGCGCCGCGCAGCGTCACCTCCACGCCGCCCCTTCCTGCGGCCGCCCGAGACCGTCTTGACGAGACCGGACAGAGAGGCGCCGATGGTCGCACTCCAGTCGTGTCTGGTCGGGGCATCCACCCCTCGCAGAAGTAGCAGGCCGGCGAGTGCGAAGGTCACGTTTGCCAGCCAGGCCGCCATGCCGGGAGCAACGGCCAACTGGTCAGCGACGGCAGTGGCGGCGAGCGAGACCATCCAGTACGCGAAGCAGAGGATCATCGCGATGACGATGCCCGCAGAACGCCCTGCCCGTCGGAGCGAGACCGCGATGGGGAACCCGACGAGCGGTAGCACCCAGCATGCGAACGGCAGGGACAGCCGCTCGTGGAGTAGTACCGCGGGATCGGAATGTTCCGATGTGGCCGCTTCACGGGCCAGCGTCGCAGTGTCCATCGCGTCGTAGCGCTGCGCTCGCGGATCCAGGTGTCGAGGACGAGCCTGGAGAATCTGGTCCGCTTCCTTCGATCGAAAGGCCAGGTACTGCTCGGGGTCGCTCGACTGCTCATACGTGGAGGTCATCGGAAAGCGGATCTGGACCCGGGTCTGTTTCGGACGGGGTAGGACGAAGGCCTCGGACGCGACCGTGATACGTGGACCGTCCACGGCCGCGTTGAATCCGCTGATTGATCCCCGTTCCGCTGGAGGGCGCATGTCGGCGATGAAGATGCCCTTCCAATGGACACCCTCTCCCGGCAGGACATCCTGGACCCATATCACCTGGTCGGGGTAGTCCTCAATGAAGACCCGTGGAATGACGTCCGAACCCGCCAGCCGGATCCGCAGGGACTCGGCGATGCGGACTTGCTCGCCCACCGCCCAGGGCGTCAGCCACAGGGTTGTCATCGCACATCCGAGAAGCCCGATCGTTGCCACGCTTGCCAGCGGACGGACGATCGATCTCGCTGGCACCCCGCAAGAGAGCATGGCCAGGATCTCGTTGTCTCCCGAGAGCCGCCCCAGGCCGACGAGGATTCCGGTCAGCACGCCCATCGGAACGGTGAAGGGGAATGTCTGGGGAACTGTCAGCAGGACGAGCAGGAGCATGTCGGCGACGGGCGCTCCATGCCCGACCATCAGCTCCATCACGGGCTCGACGCGCTGCAGGAACAGGACGAGGGTGAAGAGGAACGTGCCGACCAGCGACGCCACGGCCACTTCCCGGAACACGAATCGATCAAGCAGCCGCACGGGCAGACAGGCCGTTCCGGCCGATCGGCCATTATCTCAGTCCGTGCGCTCCCCGGCCGGTTTCCATGTGACAGTGAGAGCATGCGTCCCGTGGTCCGATGGCCTGCCGGGCTACCCAAGCGGACATCGCGATCCCGGCTCGGGTGTGAAGTCGGGCCGGTTGATTGCGGAGTACCTGATACAATGAACTGCATCAATGGCGCTATCGTCTAAGGGTTAGGACAGGGCCCTCTCAAGGCTCAAATCGGGGTTCGAATCCCCGTAGCGCTACCACTGATCGGAGCATATCGTCCGTCTTCTTGGCGTTGCCCTGAGGTTTCCGACCTGTTCCGGAATGCAGCAGCCCTGTCATGCCGGGCATCGTCGGATTGAACCGCCAGACGACCGGGCTTGTCGCCGGTGTCGCCGCATTCCTGGTCGTTCTGCTCCTGCCCGCACCGGGCGGACTGGCGCCCGCTGCGCAGAAGACCGCAGCCGTGGCCGCCCTGATGATCTGCTGGTGGGTCAGCGAGGCTGTCCACATCGGCGTCACCGGGCTCGTGCCGCTCGTGTTGTTCCCGCTCCTCGGTGTCTCCACGAGCCGGGAGGTCTCGGCGAACTACGGCAATCACCTCGTCTTCCTGTTTCTCGGAGGGTTCATCGTTGCCTACGCGATGGAAGCCTGGAACCTCCACCGCCGAATCGCCCTCAACACGATCGCGCTGTTCGGATCGCATCCGAAACGGATCGTTCTCGGATTCATGATCACCGCGGCCGCCCTGTCGATGTGGATCTCGAATACCGCGACGACGATGATGCTCCTTCCGATGGCCATGGCCGTCGTCAGCCAGCTGGCCGAATCCGCAGAGGTCCGTGGGCGTGAGGACCTGTCGGCGGAGGAGTCGTCACCGGTGGTTCGCGACTCGTTCGGCTGTGTCCTTCTGCTCGGTATCGCCTATTCCGCCAGCATCGGTGGCGTCGGAACCGTCGTTGGTTCTCCCACCAACGTCGCCTTTCTCGGTTTCGCCGCCGAATCCCTGCCCGACATGCCAGCCATCGGTTTCGCCGACTGGTCGAGGCTGTGCCTCCCGATCGTCGTCGTCTTCCTCCCGTTGGTCTGGCTGTACCTATGTCGGTTCGGGACCGCGATTCCGTTGTCGTCCATCCGCTTCCGGGGTAGCCAGTCCGTCATTCGGAACGAACTTGCGCAGCTCGGGCCGACATCGATTCCCGAGAAGCGGGTACTGGCGGTTGCAGCGGCAACTGGCGTCCTGTGGATCTTTCGTGCACCACTTGCAATCGGGGCGTTTCACCTGCCCGGCTGGTCCGCTATGTTGCCGGAACCCCATGCGGTTCACGACTCCACGGTCGCCATGGCCATGGCCGTTCTGCTGTTCGTCCTACCGGCAGGAAGAACCGCGGACGGGAGAACGGACCGGCTGCTGCACTGGAAGGATGCTGCCCGCGGGATTCCGTGGGGGATCGTGTTTCTTCTGGGCGGCGGTTTCGCGCTTGCCGGCACGATCACGGACAGCGGACTCGCCGCCTGGATCGGCTCGTTGCTCGGGGTGCTGAAGGGGGCGCCCGGATGGTTTCTGGTGATCGCGATCTGCCTGCTGACCACCGTCCTGACCGAGACGACATCGAACGTGGCGGCGATACTGATGCTGTCTCCGGCAGTGGCGGCGATGGCGGCCGAGGTGGGCGTCCACCCGTACCTTCTGCTGGTCCCCATGGCGGTCACCGCTTCGTTCGCCTTCACGATGCCGGTGGCGACACCGCCGAACGCGATCATCTTCTCGAGCGGCTGGGTCACGATGCCGCAGATGTTCCGGGCCGGTATCGTCCTGGATATCATGGGCTTGCTCATCGTGCCTCCAGCCGTGTACTTGCTGGCCGGCCATCTCCTGGGGGCAGGGTAGCCGCATCAGTCGAACGGGCCAGGCCGATCCTCGCGCCGTTACCGCTGTCCCTGATGATCGGTTTCGCTGTCGGAATTCCGTTGAAGGCGCGGAACTTGCAGCGGAAGCAATGATAGCCTGAGGGTGTGTGCAAGAGAGCAGGAATCGTAGCGCTCGCCATCATGGCAGCGGCACTGAACCCCGGGGAATCGACCGGGCAGTCCGCAACCGGGCGCCTGTCGGGAGTTGTGCTGGACCCCAGCGGCGCTGCCATTCCGGGTGCCGCAGTGGTCGTCCGGAACGAGTCGACACGAACCACGACGAATCTCGTCACCAATGCGGCTGGCGGGTTCGCCGCGGGTGCTCTGGTGCCCGGCCTGTACTCGGTCGAGGTCTCGATTGATGGATTCCGCAGCCATGCCGTGCAGAGACTGAAGGTTGACGTTGCCCGTGAGACAGCGGTCCCCCCGATCCGGCTGGAGATCGGCATCGCCATTGAGTCCGTGGTCGTTGAGGGTGGCGTGAACCAGATGCAGACCACGAACGCCGAGGTCTCATCGATCGTCACGTCGGAGCAGATCAGGGAACTGCCACTCATCGGCCGGGATCCGTTGAGCTTCGTCCGCCTGCAGGCGGGAGTGACCTACAACGGTACGGGCCCGACCACGATCAATGGTCAGCGGACCTCGTTCTCCGGCGTGACCATTGACGGGATCAATGTCCAGGACAACTTCATTCGCAACAACGCCCTCGACTATCTTGCGAGCCGGACCCTGCTGGACCAGGTTGCGGAGTTCTCGGTGATCTCGCAGAACGGTGCTCCTGCGGTCGGCGCGGGAGCGTCGCATGTCAGCTTCGTGACCCGATCGGGCGGTCCGGAATTCCACGGGAACGGCTACTGGCACATCCGGAACGACAAGCTTGCCGCGGCACCGTGGTTTTCGAACCGGCAGGGACTGGAAAGGCCTGCCCTGAGGATCAATCAGTTCGGAGGGTCCGTCGGCGGGCCTGTCATCCGGAACCGGGCGTTCTTCTTCGCCAATCTTGAATCGTCTCGCGACCGTCGTCAGGCCTTGATCAACAACACCATCCTGACGCCTGATGCCGCGCGCGGCATCTTCAGCTATGTCGATCTCGCCGGGGCGCTGCGACAGATCAACGTGCTTGACATTCATGGACTGCAAGCTGATCCGGAAATGGCCAAGGTGATCAGCAAGATCCCGGCACCGTCCGAAATCAACAACTTCGATGTCGGTGACAGCACCAGTGAACGCCAACTCAATACGGCCGGTTACCGGTTCCTGACGCGCGACAATGGCGAGCGCGACGGCCTGACGGCGCGAGGGGACTGGAACGTGACCTCGCGGGACGCGCTGAGCGTCACGTACAAGTACACACAGGAGGGCAACGACCGGCAGGACGGGGACGCCCGCGTCGCCTTCAACGTGGTTCCCCCGGTTCGCGACAGCATTCACACCCATTTCCTGTCCGCAGGCTGGCGCACCACGCCCGGTCCACGCTGGACCAATGAAGTCCGTATCGGATTCAATCTGGCTCCCGGCGAGTTCCGGAACAGTGCTCTTCCGGAGGACTACATCCTGACCGACATGATCTTCTCCAACCCGGAGGTCAACTTCCTGGATCAGGGGCGATCCACGGATACCTACAACTACCGCAACGACTCGGCCGTCCAGTTCGGGCGCCATTCCATTCGATTCGGAGTGGATGCCCAGCAGGTCCGTGTGGAGTCGTTCAACGATGCCGGAACCTTGCCGGAGTTGGCCTTGGGTGTCGGGTCCCAGAGCCTCTACCAACTGCCGGGCTTCTTCTTCCCGGGCGGGATCGCGACGGGGGACCTGGCCACCGCCCAGAGCCTCCAGGCATCACTCGCGGGCATCATTTCCTCGGCCTCGCAGACGTTCAATGTGCGCCATCAGTACTCGGGGTTCGTGAGTGGACAGGGGAAGCGTCGGAGATACCGCTTCGACATGATCGCCGGTTACGGTCAGGACAGCTTCCGCCTGAGTCCGCGGATCACCGTCAATGTTGGCGCCCGATGGCAGTACCAGGGCCGGCTTGACGAGCGGGACGGACTGATGCTACAGCCTGTCAACAAGCACATCATGCTGATAGATACGTTGCTGTCGGACGCGGAGCTCGACTTTGCCGGTGGTCCGGACGGGCGCCCCCTGTGGCGGCCTGACCTCAACAATTTCGCTCCCAACGTGGGCCTGGCCTGGGACGTGTTCGGGGATGGCAAGACCGCACTGCGGGTGGGCTACAGCATCAACTACGTCGTCGACGAGATCATCCAGGCTGCCGAGAATGCGGCGACCGCCAACAGCGGTCTCCAGGGAAATGCGGTGCTGCAGAATCTCGATGCGTTTCTCGCCGATGGCACAGTGGTTGTCGATCCCCCGGAATATGCGATTCCGCGCCGAGTCAGTCAGAACCAGGCCATCGACCCCTTCAGCGCCGTATTCGGTGTCGATCCCAAGCTGCGCTCGCCATACGTGCAGCAGTGGAACTTCAGCCTGCAGCGGGATGTGGGCTGGCAGACCGTCGTCGAAGCACGCTACCTCGGGAACAAGGGTACGAAGCTGATCCGTGCGTTCGACTACAACCAGCTCATCGTCCGCGAGAACGGATTCGTGGAGGATGTCATTCGGGCGCGCGACAACGGCTTTCTGTCGATGGAAGCTGGTGGTGCGTTCGAACCGTTCTTCAACCCCGCGATCGAGGGCAGCCAGGAACTGCAGGTGTTTCCGCTCCTGCCCAATGGCGGTTTCCTGAATGCCCCGGTCATTCAGGAGTACATTCGGCAAGGAGCAGTCGGCAATCTGGCCCAAATCTACGTCACGAACGATCTCGTCGGTGACCAGGTGCGGTTCCGGCACAACCAGCATGCCTTCGTGGCCGACATGGTGACCAATTACTCGAATTCCAGCTACCACGCCTTGCAGCTTCAGGTCCGGCGACGTGCCTTCGCGGGCGTGCAATTCCAGTCGAACTACTCGTTCTCGAAGGTGCTGACCGACTCGAGCGGAACGAGAGTCCGGTTCGACCCGTTCCTGGATATCCAGCAGCCTTCGCTGGAGCGGGCCCGGGCCACATTCGACCTCAACCACGTACTCAATGCCAATGTGGTCTGGACCCTGCCCTTCCGCAAGAAAGACCGTCTTCGGGATGCGTGGACGGTGGCATCGATTCTGACCTGGCAGAGTGGCTCCCCGTTCTCGGTCCTGTCGGGAAGGGGTACGCTGAACCGCTCGGGCCGCTCCCTCCAGAACACCGCTTCCACTTCCCTGACCAAGCGCCAGCTGGACCATATCGTGCAGTTCCGAATGACCGACGACGGTCCCTTCAGCATTGCGGCCGGGGCGATCAATCCCCGCGATAACAGGGGCGTCGCAGTGGACGGCACGGAACCGTTCCTCGGACAGGTGTTCTTTCATCCCGGCCCCGGGGAGGTCGGCACCCTGCAGCGGCGGCTGTTTTCCGGACCCAGCGTGTTCACGCTGGACGGCTCGCTCAGCAAATCGATTCGCATCAAGGAGAACCACTTGGTGAGAGTGGGTGCGCGTATCGAGAACATCCTCAATCACCCGACATTCCTGGCGGGAAACGAGGGAATCGGCTCTGCGCAGTTCGGACGGATCGTCGATACACTCAGCGCACCGCGCCGCATCGAGATCATGTTCCGGTACGAGTTCTAGAACTGCCGTACGCGCTTGCCGTGCGTTGCTGGGTTGACTAGAGGTGCAACTGGATGAGAATCGGGATGGGAGGCAGTCATGTCAGTTCTTGCCTCAGTCCGGCACCGGCATGCCTCCTTCAGTCAGGGGATCTCCGACCCCAAATTGGCCCTCTGTCCAAAGATCGCCCAGTTGAGCTCCGATGTCCATGAATGCCTTGACTTTCTTGTTCTGATTCAGGGAATGACATTGTGTGTAGCCGGACTCGTCGCGCCAAAGCACACGTACTTCCCTGGGTTGTAACGCGTCGAGAAAGAACGGTGAATGGGTGGCCACCACGATCTGTGTGGAACTGGTTGCCACTCGAAAATCTCCCGCAAGCCCGCAGAGCAGTCGGGGGTGCAGGAGATTCTCCGGCTCCTGGATCCCGATCAGCGGAGGAGGAACAGGATCGTGCAGCAAGGCCATATAGGCGAGCATCTTGAGTGTACCGTCCGATGCGAACCGGGCCATGACCGGCTCGGCGAACGGGCCGTCCTTGATTCGCAGTAGTGGTCTTCCGTCCGGCATCGGATCAGCCGTAACCAGTTCGATCCCGGGAACTCGTTCCCGAAGCCGGCTGAGAATGAGTTCCCAGCGTTGGGGATGCTCTTCCGACAGGTGTCGGATCACGTTGGCCAAGTTGCCTCCGGTGTTGCTCAGACGGTCTTGCGGGCCAGCTTCCGGCCGTCTTCCTGCATCCTCGAACGAAAGGCAGGATGCATGCCATCCCATGATGAAATCTCGCAGCGCGACAGCGCGGGGATTCTCAGCCAGCTGGCCCAGCGCATCGACGGCAAGGGTGTCGGGAGAACTCAGCGGAACTTCGATTCGCTCGTCCTGCTTGTCCGGAAACTCGCCTGGAGTGACCCGTCCCCTGCCGTCGGCATATGCCAGGAACCTAAGAGGTGCTCCGTACCTCCTTGGTTTCCAGAGGAGCCATTCGATTGCCACAACAGGTCGACCATTTTCCTGGTCGATCTCCAGGTGATACGTGATCAGAGGCATGTCGGGTTGTTCGCGATAGGCTATTTCAATCAGCACAGCACCCTCTCCGCCCCGCGATTTCAATTCCCGAGCCTTGCCGCGCTTCTCCCACGCCCGGCGCAACCCGCCCTCGAAACACTCGGCCAGAAAGGCGAATACATCGAACACCGAGGATTTCCCGCTACCATTGGGGCCGATCAATACAGTAAGAGGCGTTAGATGCTTGAACTCAACGTCTCGCAACACACGAAAATTCTGCACCTTGAGGCGTTCGATACGTGGCGGCGTCCTGCCTTCCGTCGTCATCACTTTCGTTTGTTCATCCTTGCCAATCTTGGGAATCCACTCAGTTGCTTCACCCTGTCTTGGTCGCGTTCTCGGGTCCACGAACACGAATTTGTCCAGAGGCCAGATTCAGGAGAAAGATATCGCAGATCTCGGCTAGCATATCGCCTGTTATTTCATTCATGCCCTATCGCTCCATAGATTCGCGGAGCAATCCGGTCATCTGGGCAGTTACATGCTTCGATGGCACAGAAAAAAGAGCATTCGACGCCAGAGATAGGCCCTCGTTCTGATCCATGACAGCGACCATCGACTCTCTCATGCGAGTGCTTCTCCTAGTTTAATGGCATCAGGAATCCGCATCTCTCCGGAAATTAGCTTCGGGAGTACTGTATCGCGAAGGGAGGCTAGGATTCGGGATTCGTGGACATTCGTGATGATCCGATCCAACATCAGGGAAACAACGTGCTGTAATGCCTCAGCGACGGCACGATCGGGCCGGCAGACCTGATACTTTCTCATCGTATTCCAATTCGTTCGAGGCATCCTCGTACCTGTAGAAGTCTGGCTTGCGTAGCCAATAAAGTCAGAGGACGAGACACAAGCAAGGACAAAGGCAGACCACAGCGGCACTCGCGCTCTTAGGACCACGATGTCCGTTGAACAGACACCCTTCACTGGTGCGATGCCGACCTTATGGAAATACGGCCGCAGCTTACCGAAAAGGATGTCTCGATTCTCGAAGGAGAACTTACCACTTGAAACGCTCCCAGCCGTGTCCCAATCCGCAAGTGCGACCGACCTGCGGGGCATATGCCCCAGACCGATGTAGGGCGTATCACCCTTGATGCGTGCAGGATCGACAGCTATACGAGGCGACATGGCGATTTCGCTGAGGATCGCAATGCTCCAACCCTCCGGTATCTTGCCTAGTTCCGAGTCCACCAGGCGGTCGGGGAACAGATCGTCGATCTCCTTATGCAACCCGGTATCCCGCCCTTCCATCTTGGCCCTGACCGGCATGAAATCGACGAACCAGTCCTTGAAGAGCGCCCGCGCCATCGACTCCAGTGTCTGGTTCATGCGGCGGTTCAGATCGATCTTGTCGTCGAGTGTCTCCAATATATGAGCAATCGCGCGCTGCTCTCGAATAGGTGGCACCACGAATGGGCAGGCCGACAGGATCGCCGTGTTCAAGTTCGGCATGGTCGCGCCATGGGCATGGCGGAGGATCCACTCGCGAATGGCGGGGTGCCCCAAGTAGTACGAGGTGTATCCCGGATCGGCGCCGTTCTCGCCCAAGCGTACGCGAAGGCAGCCCGTGCCGCACAGCCACCCAGCCTCACGAGGGCGGATCAGCGCTCGCTTCCCAACATCGCCTCGGCGGCTGTAGACGATATCGCCGTCGCGGACTAGATAGCATTGCAAGCGATGAGTATCACTGTCTCCAATGCGTGCGATTCCGTCTGCGATGACGCGATTGTCACCGAGGTTCCGAGGCATGATGGACGGAGTACCAACGGGTCGGTAGTCGGAAGCGTGGAGTTGGCTGCCGAACGGTCCGGTCTGGATGTGACCGCCCCCACGCTCGCAGGCGGCTCCGAGAGTCGATCGCTCCCAACCACGCGGCAAGGCACCGAATGGATAGCTGTTGCTCCCTTCGGGGGCCTCGTCAGGGGACGCCAGATCAAGTTTCATGGATGCACCCGGCGGGTTCGATACGTCTCCCGCACTCAACCGTCAGTTGGACAGCCGATGGAGCCCAAGTGCGTCGACCAGAACCCGCTGGTCACCGGACTGGCCCTTGAGTGTCACGATCAGCTGCCTAACGGCCGTGAGCGCCATCCCTCGGCCGACTCCCCGCGGGTCTCCGCTGGATCGAACCCTAACGTCTTCGGGTTCTCGGCGATGGCCTCGTCCAACTGCGCCCCCTCCGCCTGCTTTGCCTGCAACTCTCCAACCAACCGCTGCATCTTGTCGTCGAACGGTTCCCGGTCGTCGGGCGATAGTTCTGTTCCGACATACCGGCAGGGCGTCAGCACGTGGCTTTGCCGCCGGCCCTCGTCCAACACGGTGCTCTTGCAGAAGCCTAGAACATCCTCGTAGGCATCTGTACCATCCCGCCAAACGTGGTACGCACCCGCGATCCGGTCGATGTCACCACCCGTCACCTCGCGGTGCGTGCGATCCACTATCCGGACGAGCCGACAGGCATCCATGAACAAGATCTCACCGCGCCGCAGCCGACGGCGCGCCACGAACCAAAAGCACGCCGGAATCTGCGTCGAGTGGAAGGACTGCTCCGGCAACGCCACCATGCAGTACACCAGATCTGCCTCGATCAAGTTCCTCCAGATCGACCCCTCGCCCGACTGGTTCGACGACATTGATCCGCTGGACAGCACGCTACCGGTCGTCCCTTGTTGCTCATCGTCCCGTCCTCAGCACGGGACCGCGAACCATGTCAACCACACTCACCATCTAGTGTACAACCAGCCACCCGGCCGCCGGAACGCTGCTCCCGCGCCCCGACCGTGAGTCTTGATACCAATGTTCGACCGCCACCTGTTTGAGATTGGATTCCGGCCCAAGCAGGTGAGTCTCGGGTGCCTCGGATAGTGAATCTGCAGTACGACGAGCGGTGTCAGATCCCCCCCCCCTTAGTCACTGCCCTTGCGGCATAGCCCCGAGACTCTCCGGAGGTCCAACTCTGCAGCGCGTATTTCCGGACCCATCGCGAGCGCATGCGCTACCTCGCATTCCGGGCCCAGGATCTATGTGTTAGTTCCGGTGTTTCGAAGCGGGCCGCAAGAGCATCGTAGGCAGCCGCCACAGTCGTTCCGGCATGCACTGGTCGGTCGCTGGTGCCAATACCGTGCTGACGCTGTGCTGCGGGACTCACTTGGGCAACCGCTTCGAGGATCTCTGGGCCGATCGGGTAGCCACTGGCGCAATACCGTTAGCAGTCTTTCTCGCCATTCAGCCAACTGCCCGTCGCCGCTGCGCAACCCTTTTCCCCACTCACAGGAAAGACGCTTGGTGGGAACTTCATGCAATGCAAGAACTTGCGGCCAACCACTCTCGAAAATGCCCGGATCGCAAACATAATGTCGTATCGCCCATGATCGGATGATCCTACTCTCAGACATCCTGACCTCGGGGGCTGATCATTGGCCCATCGTAGCCTGAAAACCATTGAAATACAAGACTTTCGGTGGATCTGGGGGCTTGGCAAGAGATATGAGTCTCAGATAAGATCGTGAATCCGAAATGAGGCCGAGCGCTCCTGCGAACACGCTGCCACTCTCCCTTGGTACGGCCGTCCCGAGCGAGTCGCCCAGCGTGTGCAGTCCAGCGGCAACCCGGGGCACTGCCCCGGCACATCCCTGTCGTGCACCTCAAGAGCGGATCAGGCGCTGGCTGCCCTGCAAACTGCTCATCCTGCGCAGGATGGCCTACTGTGCCGCGCCGGCACACGGCCCCAGTAGCCCCGCCTCGACCTTAAGGCGCCCTTCGCAGCCGACACCATACCGCTAGCGCGGGTTCACAACCCTACCCTCGAGGTCAGGATGTCTGAGTCTGTTTGACGATGCCTACCGGCTGGGCTACGATGAGTACTGTGGCTAGGTAGCTCAGGTGGTAGAGCGCTGCCCTGAAAAGGCAGGCGTCGGCGGTTCAAGTCCGTCCCTAGCCACCACTCCCCATCTGCTTGCGGGCAATCTCTCCGTCCGGACATTCCAGATCCGCTGGCATGGTTCCTGGTTGGATGCTGGCAGTTCTGTGGCGGGTAGCGTCACGAGGCTGGCGTGATTTCGGAGTCGTCATCGCGACCAGCACGCTTGCGGTCGGGTCGAGGCCTCTCGTTCCTACATGGACTGGTCCGAAAGGGGACCCAGTGACGCTGGTTGGCGATTCCATTACTGCCACATACTCTCCATCCGCCTTCGGCAGAATCACCCGGTACTGCAGTTGCCACCCCGCGATGCCGTTTGTCAATGTCTGGTTGGCGATTTCGTGGCTGATCGATTCACAGATGCCGACCTCGACCGCCTCCCGTGCCAGCGGACGCAGCGACCATCGGCGTGGCCAGACGGTGGCGGCCCCAGCCGCAGCACGATCAGCGCGGCTTCCTGGCGCCCGCCCGAGCGAACCGCTTCGGTCGTCGGGACCTCCTCCCGGCAGGTCTTGCGTTCCACATCCGACAGGCGCACAATGTCCTTCACCCTTCTGCGGGCGGACCTCCTGCTGATTCCGCACTTCATGGGGGCGGCCGCATGAGAGCCTTGCGTACTTCTTTCGAATTCGCCTCACCCCACTCGAGACCGGCGTAAAACCGTGTACAGTCAGGACTAGTGTCCCCGAACCGGGCTTGACAGCCATCGCGGAAACTGCCCCGGCTCGACCCTTTTCCATCCTGGCAGTCATCTCCCTGCCTTACCTCTCCAACCTCCCTGTTGACATATCCAGCCATTCTGCTCTATACTATTCGCTAGTCAGTCTTTCGCACCAGCATACACCCTCCCTTCTGTCGTAGTGGGCGTTTTTTCGTTGTTGCAGAAACCGAACCAAGACATCAGAGGAGTTGATGACATGAAGACACATCACTTGTTCATCAGTCATTCTTGGAGTTATTCAGATCAGTACCAGCGGCTGATTAATCTGCTGAATGAAAGGAGCTACTTTAGATTCAAGGACTACTCCGTACCTAGCAACGATCCAATCCTTGGTGAGAGAACCGATCAAGCCCTGAGCGATGCCATCCGACGGCAGATGTCACCCTGTGGCGTGGTTATGATTACGGCCGGCATCTATGTGGCATACAGAAAGTGGATCCAGAAGGAGATAGAGATTGCAAGACATGGCTTTCAAATGGCGAAGCCAATAGTCGCGATTAAACCTTGGGCAAACTGTCGAATGTCCGCGTCAGTACGAGAGGCTGCATCTCGCATTGTCGGGTGGAATACAGAGAGTGTTATCAATGCGATCAAGGAGGTTTCATGACAAATGAGCCGGACAAGAGCGAGTTTCTGGAGTTATACAAGCTCCATGCAGAACTCGCTGACCGAGTGAGCCAGCGCCGCGAAGCGGCCAACAGGCTGTACGTCAGTCTACTGGCTGGACTCGCGGCATTTCTTGCCGTACTCATTCGATTTGGTGTCGGCAACTTTCCGCTACAGGTCGTTCTGGTTTCAGTTGGAACTACTGGTATGGCTCTAGCTGTGTCTTGGGGGATCATCATCCGTTCATATCGGCAACTAAACTCTGGGAAATTCCTAGCCTTACATGAGTTAGAGCGCAACCTTACTTACCCATTTTTCCAACGCGAGTGGGATCTATTGGGTGAAGGGAAAAGCATGAAGAAGTACTGGAGATTGACTGTTGTAGAGATCAGCCTTCCTTGTATATTCTTTGCGATTTTCTTGGCGATTGTAGTATGCTCATTTTTTATCGTCAAATAGCAATTGAACTTCAGATTCTTAGCGTGGAAGTTTGATAAAATTAGCCTAGAAACTGTGCGTCTAGAGGTTTAGTGAGTGGATGCCGTTCCAGCTTTCCTTGTGGCTCTTCGCTCCGATGTCACACACCGTCGTGGGCAGGTCCGGCAGTATCTCCTCCAGCGACATCCCCGGCTGCCGTTCTAGCCGCTTGCGTTCCGCATCCGGTCGCTGCTTTCCTTAACGCGGTCGCCCCGGTCTTCGTCGCTTCCTGGTGCGCTTGGATTTCCGAATGAATCGGTCGCCTCCGTGCTGGAATCGCTGTCTCGTCCCGCTCGGCCGACTCCGCTAGGGGACCTCTCAACACCCGTTCGACGATCCCCGCATGGAGAGCCGAGGCCACCTCGTTATCGACAATACTGGCGAAGGTCCGTGAGAATGTCAATTCGAGTACGTCGCAAGACGGGGGCTATCCGGCCCAAGCGTAAATGTGTGCCAGCGCTGCGGGAACGGACAAGTGGCAATGCCGACTCCGACCGCAATCTCAGGTCCGCCCATCTGAAAATCTCCACTTGACGGAACACTAGATATGCAGCGCGCGTTCGTCTGTTGCCAGAGCGGCTTCCTTCATCACCTCGGCAAGGGTCGGATGGGCGTGCGAGGATCGAGCGATGTCCTCGCTGGACGCCCCGAATTCGATCGCTACTGCCGCCTCAGCGATCAGGTCGCCAGCCCGGGGGCCGATGACATGGACCCCGACGACCCGGTCCGTGTCTCTCGCAGCGAGGATCTTGACGAATCCCTCGGTGTTTGCCATGGCTCTTGCGCGGCCGTTTGCCATGAACGGAAATACGCCCTTCCGGTACGGCATGCCAGTTCTTGCCAGGTCGTCCTCCGTCTGTCCCACCGACGCGATCTCTGGATGGGTGTAGACCACACCTGGGATCGCCCCGTAGTTAACGTGGCCGTACCCGGTGACGATCGTCTCGACGCACGCCACGCCTTCTTCTTCGGCCTTGTGGGCCAGCATCGGGCCTCGAATGACGTCTCCGATGGCGTACACGCCTTGGACCGATGTCCGGAAGTGATCGTCGACGGCGATGCGTCCGCGATCATCCAGATCGATTCCGACCGTTTCCAGATCCAGTCCATCCGTGTTCGGTTTCCGTCCCACTGCCACGAGGACACGGTCGCATTCGTGTGATTCCACTCCCTCGCATTCCACGATGCACTTGTCCCCCTCGGCTCGCGCTGCGATGACCCGGGAGCCAAGCCGGAATTCCATGCCCTGACGCGAAAACAGTTTCTGTGCAGTGCCGGCGACCTCCGAGTCCATCCCCGGCAGAATCCGGTCAAGGTACTCGAATACCACCACCTTGGAACCCAGCCGACGCCACACCGATCCCATCTCCAGCCCGATGTAGCCGGCCCCGATGACAGCGAGACGGCCCGGGACCTCGGGGTACGAAAGTGCCTCCGTACTCGTGCCGATGCGGTCTCCGTCCAGATCGATTCCGGGCAGCGATGTGGACCTGCTGCCCGTCGCGATCAGGATGTGTCGAGCCTCCGTTTCGACGGTCTCGCCATTTCCTTCCACCGCAAGGCGAGTGGGTGCCAGGAACCGGGCGTGACCACTGTAGCGGGTGACACTGTTTTTGCGAAGAAGGCCGGCAACGCCCTTGGTCAGTGAGGAAACCACCTGGTCCTTGCGTTGCAGCATGCGGTTCAGGTCGAGCTTCACGGACCCGGTCACCACGCCGTGGGCGGCGAGGTCCCTGTGGGCTTCTTCATACCGTTCCGACGATTCGAGCAGCGCCTTGCTCGGAATGCAGCCGATTCGCAGGCAGGTCCCGCCGAGTTCCGTTTCCTTCTCCACGCATGCCACGTCGAGCCCCAACTGGGCAGCACGAATTGCGGCCGTGTAGCCGCCCGGTCCGGCACCGATAACGATCAAGTCGTGGAATGGCATGTGCTGGTGCTCGTGCGCTTCACCCGCTCTCGCGGGCACTGGTTCCTCAGACCTCCAGCCAGATCCTCTCCGGCGTCTCGACAAGGTCCTTGATACGTCGGAGAAAAGTCACGGCCTCTCTCCCGTCCACGATGCGGTGGTCGTACGTCAGCGCAAGGTACATCATCGGCCGGATGGCCACCTGACCGTCGAGGGCCACGGGTCGGTCCTTGATGGCGTGCATGCCAAGGATCCCGCTTTGCGGTGGATTGACGATTGGCGTCGACAGCATCGAGCCGTAGATGCCCCCGTTCGAGATCGTGAACGTTCCTCCCATCAGTTCCGACAGTTCGATCCTGTTCTGCTGAGCCCTGGCCCCGAAGTCGGCGATCGCGCGTTCGATATCGGCGAAGCTCATTGTTCCGGCGTTGCGAAGGACGGGAACGACCAGCCCCCGTCCGCCTCCGACCGCGATACCGATGTCCTGATACTTCCGATAGATGATCTGACTGCCCTCGACACGCGCGTTGACGGCGGGAACTGCTTGCAGTGCATCCACGGAGGCCTTCACGAAGAACGACATGAACCCGAGCTTGACGCCATGCCGCTCCAGGAACGCGTCCCGGTATTGCCGGCGTAACTCGATGACCTTCGTCATGTCGACTTCGTTGAACGTTGTGAGCAAGGCGGCGGCCTGTTGGGCTTCGACGAGGTTCCGGGCGATCGCTTTCCTAATCGGCGTCATCGGAACCGCCTCTTCGTCCCGTCCGGGCTCGGCGGTGCTCACCGGCGTCGGTTCGCTCAGGGTCCCTGCAGTTGGTGGTGGCGATGGTACGGGAACGTCCGCTGCCTGCTGCTCGTCCCGGACGGCGCGTAGCGCGTCTTCCTTGAGCACTCGTCCGCCGGGCCCCGATGCGGTAGCCGTACCTGCCGGGACGCCGGCCTGTTCCAGCACGCGTCGCGCGGCAGGCATGACCCGCACTTGTTCGGCCGGTTGCGCTCCCGGTACTTCCTTGTCCTTGCTCTTCGGCTCTTCGGCAGGCGGCGTCGCGGGGGCCGGTGCAGCCCCTTCGTCGATCAGCCCGATCACATCTCCAACCGCCGCTTCGGCTCCTTCCGCAACGAGAATCCTGCTCAGCTTTCCGTGGGTCGGCGCAGGCAGTTCGATGGCGGCCTTGTCCGTCTCGATCTCCACCACGACCTCATCGAGGCGCACCGGATCTCCCTCGGACTTGCGCCAGGCCCCGATTCGGACTTCCGTGATGGACTCGCCCGCAGTGGGCACTCTCAGTTCGATTGGCATGGGTGACGCTTCTCGCTCACTTCCCTGAAATCGCCGCTTCAATGATCTGGAGTTGCTCCCGCTTGTGACTGCCTGGCGACCCGGTAGCGGGGCTTGCCGATGCCGGCCGGCTGATTGATCGGGAGAACATGCCGGGGAACATCATTTGCAGGTATCTCCATGCTCCCATATTGCCGGGTTCTTCCTGCACCCAGATCACCTCCGCGCCGACGTATGGCGCGAATGCGTCGCTTAGCGTTTCGTCGTCAAGAGGGTAAAGCTGCTCCAGGCGGACGATCGCGAGATCCTCCCTGGCTTCCGCCTCTCGCGCCGCCGCCAGTTCGTAGTAGATCTTTCCGCTGCATGCCAGTACTCGCCGGACACTGCTTGGATCGCTCCCCGTGTCGGGCAGAATCCGGCGGAACGTGCCGACCGTCAACTCGTCCAGATCGGACACGACGGATGGGTGTCGCAGCAGGCTCTTGGGTGCCATGACGATCAGGGGTTTGCGCCAGGAGCGCACGACCTGCCGGCGAAGGAGATGGAAGTACTGCGCCGGCGTCGTGGGCACAGCGACCTGGATGTTGTCTTCCGCAGCCTGCTGCAGGAACCGTTCCAGCCTAGCGCTGGAGTGCTCGGGGCCTTGGCCCTCGAAGCCGTGCGGAAGCAGCATCACGAGGCCGCTCCAGAGTGTCCATTTGTCCTCACCGCTCGATATGAACTGGTCAAAGATGACCTGCGCCGCATTGAAGAAATCCCCGAACTGCGCTTCCCAGATGGTCAGCCCGTCGGGCCACTCCAGGCTGTACCCGTACTCGAACCCCAGCGGCCCGCCCTCGGACAAGGGGCTGTTGTGGATCTCGAATGGGGCCTGCGCCGGTGAGAGGTGCTGCAGCGGAATGTGAGGCAGTCCGGTTTCGGCGTCGAAGATGGCCGCGTGGCGGTGCGAGAATGTCCCTCGTTCAGCGTCCTGACCCGTAAAACGGATTCGATGCCCCTTGACCAGCAGGCTGCCCAGGGCGACGGCTTCGGCGGTCGCCCAGTCGAGCGGTCGCTTCCCGCTCGCCATCTCGCCGCGTGCTTCCAGCAGCCTTGCAATGCGCGGGTCGGGAACGAGGTCGTCGGGGTATTCCGTCACCTTTCCAAGGATCAGCGAGAGTTTCGATCGTGGTACGCCAGTGTCGACATCGGCGACCTGCGAGTCGGCCCCCTGGTTGTAGCCGGCCCAGTCACCGGTCACCTGATCACCGACGTGAATGTAGTTCTCGCTCTTGGCCGACGCCAGTTCCTTCTCAAGCTGCTCCCGTCTGTCCTCTGCGATGTGGTCGGCCTCCTCCCGCGTCACGCCTCCCTGCTTGAGCAGGTGCTCGAGATACGCCTCGCGAACGGTCTTCCGCTCCCCGATCACCTTGTAGAGCAACGGTTGGGTGAAGCGTGGCTCGTCGGTCTCGTTGTGGCCCCGTCTCCGGTATCCGTACATGTCGATCACCACGTCACGGTGGTACTCGTTCCGGAAGTCCACGGCTAGGCGCACCACCTGAGCGGCCGCTTCGGGGTCTTCTCCGTTGACGTGCAGGATCGGGATCTGCAGCATCTTGGCGACGCCCGACGCGTAGATGGTGGAGCGTCCCTGGAGGGGGCGCGTGGTGAAACCGATCTGGTTGTTGATGATGACGTGGATCGTGCCACCGACCCGATAGCCGGGAAGTTGGCTCATGTTGAGGGTCTCCTGGACGATGCCCTCTCCGGCGAACGCCGCATCGCCGTGCAGCAGGATGCACAGCCCTCGGGTCCGTGCGGAATCGCCCTTGCGATCCTGGCGTGCACGCAGTCGTCCGATGGCCACGGGATTCACGAATTCCAGATGACTCGGATTGAAGCAGAGGGACATGCGCACTTCCTCGCCTTGGGCACTGCGCCATTTTCCGCGATGGCCGAGGTGGTACTTGACGTCGCCGCGTCCCTGGTAGTGCTCGGAGTCGAGATCGGCGAACTCACGGAAGATCTGCTGGGCACTCTTGCCCATGATGTTGGCTAGAACGTTCAGACGGCCGCGATGTGCCATCCCGATCACTACATCCCGGACACCCCGGTCGCTCGCTCTCTCGATCAGCAGGTTGAGGAGGGGAATCAGGGTCTCACAACCCTCGAGAGAGAACGACTTCGCCCCGACGAACTTCTTCTGAATGAACTCCTCGAAGATCGTGGCGTCGGTCAGACTGGTCAGTATCTGCACCTGTCGAGCGGGGCTGAGCTGCACATGATTGCCGGTCGACTCCATCCGTTTCTGGAGCCATTCGCGGATGCCGAGGTCATCGATGTGCATGAACTGCACGCCGATCGAGCGGGTGTAGGTGTCCTGGAGCCTTGCGATGACTTCCCGCGGGGTTGTGAAGGAGCAGCTCGAGAGTGTCTCGGGGGAAATCCGCTCGTCCATGTCCTGGGGCTGCAACCCGTAGTACGAGGGGTCCAGTTCCTTGGAGCTCTTTCTCGTGAAATCCAGCGGATCCACCCGTGCCACGATGTGAGCGCGGACTCGATAGGCCCGGACGATCTTGTCGACCCTGTGCTGCAAGGCTGCGGAAGACCGATGTCGCTCGCACGGACTGCCAACAGTATCCGGATGGCCAGCGGCATCGGGCGGGACGCTATCGACCACATGGGGAGCGATTGAAGGAGCTGGGCGCGGACGAGCGGCCGCGTCTGCGATCGAGGACAGGTAGTCTCGCCATCCTTCGGGAACGGCCGCCGGGTCGCGCTCGAACTCAGCCAGTAGGTGCTCGATGAAAGGGAGGTTTATCGCAGTTGGCAACTTCCCGGACTGTGACATATCGGAAGGTGGTTCCCTGCTGGGACTACCACCCTAGCAGTGTATCCGAGTATCTGGGAATACTCCGTCGCAGTGCGTTGGCGGGAGATCTCCGGGAACCGGGAATGGGATGGCTTTGTCCGCTGCCGGCGTTCCGTGCAGACGATTCGGGCCAGTCCTGACGGCTCCGATGGGGGCAATCCGTCTATCGATTTTCCGGTAACCGGAGCAGGAACATCTGGCGGGTGCCCTCTTCGGTCATACCCGGGATCAGGAGCGTGTCGCCGGTTCGGTTCCAGCGTGGAGCAGGGTCACACCGAAGGTCGCCGGACACCCGCCCGAACAGGTCGTATCCACCCGCCCGGTAGGTCCGGCCGGTGCGACGGTTGTGGATCACGTAGTGCAGATGGCCGTCCTGCTTGTAGCCGTTGGCGAGCCATTCCAGGTCCGGCGAGAGGGCGATGTCGCCCTCCGGGTCGGGAAACTGCTCCGGAGGACCGATCAGACCCACCATCCGTTGCGATTCCACGTCGAACACGGCCTGTCGCCTCGCGATCGCGCCGATCATGTGCTGGCCGGCATCCCATTCCGGATGGCCTCCGATGTGCGTTTCCTGGCGCCTCAGGTCGGCACCGGCCCGATCGATGGTGAACGACACGTTGATGCGTCCGGGCTTGCGGAAGTTCGCCCGGGCGAAGAAGAACAGCCGCTCTCCGGTCCGGCTCCAGAGCGTGTGATTGATGAAGAGCGGTCGCGAGTCGATCTCCGGCCATTCCCTGCGCAGCGCCTCCGCCAGCCGCCGGAACGACACCAGGAGTTCCTTCTCACCCGAATCGACATCCACGAGGAAGATGCCGTCGTCGCTGGGCGCGCTGACGCCTTCGGTCCAGTCCCACGCTCCCGGATAGCCGGTCACCGGCCGCAGCCTCGCCATCCTCGCGTAGTTGATGCCGGCGAAATGCCTGCCGTCGAGTGACACTCCGCCATTGCCGACCGGCGTGTCCTCGAACCGGTATTCGCGTACCCGACGCCCCTGGGCGATGTCGTACAGCACGCAGAAGACCTTGCCGGTTGCGGGGTCGCGGTCGTTGAAGAAGAACTGGTTCTCGGGATCCCGGGGGTTCCAGTAGAGCATGGTGCCCTGCTGCACGTTCCAGCCCTTGGTCGAATCCACGACACGGACCCGGTAGCCGTTCGTAGTGTCGAGCAGGATGATGTCGGCGGCATCGCCCGGTGCAGGCATCCTGTCGACGAAGTCCGTGCGCAGCGCCACGATGTAGCGCCCGCTCGCATTCCAGGGGATCGTGCCGACATGGCCGATGTAACCGAAGAAGTGGTTCTTCGGTCCGGACGTGATCTGCTCCCGCTCGATCACACTGGGTGGGTCCACCGGCGGTTCCCCAGCGCAGCCCAAGCCCATGACGGTCGCGAAGAGGAAGAGCGCCAGCGACCCCAGCCCCGAGGGGCGGACCGTCAGGGAGGCCTGCATCCGCGTCGACATCCGAATGCTACAGCATACTGCTGCTGGCGAGGTCGGCCCACCTGCCGGTCGGATGAACCCGCTACCCTACAGGCCGATAGCGAATCCATGGCCGAACCGGCCATTCAGGGCTGCGCCGATACTCATCGAGATCGTCAGGCGGTCACTGATCCCGAGCCCCTCGTAGATGTCTTGTGTTCGCGAGTAGGACTCGGGCATCTCCCCGTAGAACGTCAGGGGTCGCGGAGCCAGCAATGCCGCCACGTCCGGCAGGTCAGTGTGTCGGAGGGCTCCCAGTAGTACCGGGCCCTCCTCGTGGGAAGCGGGCGCGCGAACCAGGATCGCCTGCGAGATCGACTCATCCAGTACGGCTGCGTACAGGGCCCACCCGGCGGCCGGGCCAATGCCGCTGACCGCGATGTGACGGTCGACTCCGATCCGCTGACGGAGCACGCTCACCGCTGTCAGCACTCCGCCGATCCGGATGGTGTCGATGGTCCGGCCGGTGTGCATTGCGTTTCGCAGCAGCATCTTCCAATCGGATTTCGACCAGTTTCCGGTTCCCGTTCCGGGCGGGTACACCAGCATGACCGGGTTACGCCCGAATCGGGACAGGTTCCGCAGCATCTGTCGTGTTGCCTCCGGATCCTCGCCCGGTGACGCCACATGGAGGAGCGTCGGTCCGTCCGCATCGTCCGGAGAATGCAGGAGCACTTCGATCGGGACGGTCCCGTCGTAGTCGAACGCGATCGATTCGAAGCCATCGGGAGCCTCAAGGTGGCCTGGACGTGTAGCGGGCGGAGCGACTCCCACCGGGATGGCACCGAGCACGACATCGCGCAGCTTTCCACGCAAGTGCTCCTGCGTCGTATTCCAGTCCGCAGCATTCTGCCAGGAGACCGGTTCCGGATGGGGAATGAAGAACTCATGGACGCGATAGTTCTCGGCGTCAGCGGGAGGAGCGCCCGCAAAGACGGCAAGCTCCTGCGGGTCGACCTCCTCGAAGGATGTGTCGATCTCCCGAGGCTCCCGTTCCAGGAGCCATCGGTCCAGCCACTTGACCGCTTCGGCCCGCAGCAGATCAGAGTCGGCATGGCCCGTCTCGACCACGATGTTGTCGAATCTCTCCGGAACACCGTACGACGCGTACAGCGAGGACATCGTCTCATCGACCTGCTGGTAGCCGGCGACCGGAAAGAGAGGATCCAGCCTTCCATGCGCCATCAGCAGCGGACGCGGAGCAATCAGCGAGGCCAGGTGCAGGAGATCGTGGCCTCGGAAGTTGACCGGATACATGCAGTCACAGTGCCGCCGCTGCGTGTTGTCCGGTACGGTGACAGCATAGGTCGCTATGCCCATGACCGGAATGGCAACCTTCAGTCGCGGCTCGACCGATGCCGAGAACCAGCTCATCGCCGCGCCGCCCGAACGGCCTGTGATCGCGAACTTGTCCTTGTCGATCTCGGGGCGTGTTTCCAGGTAGTCCAAGGCCCGAATCACGTTCCACACTTCGAGCCCGGCAGGACTGTACCCCCGTGTATACCACTCGTACATTTCCTGATTCAGGACGCCGTGATGGAGTGCGGCGGTCTCTGCGATCTGGATCGGGTCGATGACCAATGCGGCATAGCCGTGTTTGGCGAGGGTGTGACCGTGCCGCTGGTACGAGGTCTTTGCGCCGTGCGCCGAGTATGCGTGGCCGCAGACATAGATCACCCCGGGAACCGGACCCGCTTGATCCGTCGGCAGGTACAGGTTCGCGGTGACATAGACATTGGGCAGGCTCTCGAAAGATACCTTCTCAATGACATACCCGTCCCTCTCGATGGTGCCCGTGATCCGGACGTTGAGCGGTGACTTCACACGATCGGCTTCGAGGCCGAGCATCTCTCGCAGTTCTTCCCGTCGCTGCTCGCTGACCGCATCCCACGTTTCCTGGGATGCGGATTCCGCCAAGGCGCGATCCGTGATGACGGCCGCTTCGCTTGCCAGGTAGGTCGTGATCGCTGCCTTGGACCGATCGCCCTGCGTGGACATCGGGACCGGTGGGGGCTGCGAGCAACTGGAAGTCCAGATGGCGATCGCGCAACCGCAGCAGATCTGGGTCGACGGAAGACTTCGGAGTCTCATGGCGTAACTCCGCTAAGGGTACTCCAATCAAGCGAGGGGCTACCTGTGCAGAAGCTTGCAAGAGATCATCCGCGCTCAAGGATGATCGGCTGCGGGCGGTCCTGTTGGGCGTGGTACATGACGGGTACCACCGCCGGGGCTTGCCGTCGGGCAGTGCACCGGCCGAATTCGATGTGGTTCACCTGCCGAACTGTCGGGAACTCTACACCCCGGCAGTTCGAGTGAGGATGACGTGTTGCGAAAGGGGCTTCATGGTGGGCACGCCCAGACTCGAACTGGGGACCTCCTGCGTGTGAAGCAGGCGCTCTAACCAACTGAGCTACGTGCCCATTGCCGACCATCAACGCCCGGGATAGCCGCCTGTTCCGAAACGGCCGCCCGGGGAACTGCTCATCCGATTGTACATTCTGTGCGAGCCGCCAATGGGGCACGCATGTTCGCAAAGGTGTTGATTCCGGGCTCTGGCATCTTCCCACCCGAACTGATGGGAACGGTGTCGAACGCCGACCTTCGTGCCTTGTCGACTCTGCTCAGTAGCCGAGATACACCGTCTTGTAGTCCGTGTAGAAGTCCAACGCGACCGGACCCTGCTCCTTGGGGCCGAAGCTCGATTCCTTCGAACCGCCGAACGGAAGCTGGTACTCGACACCCGCGCTGGGAAGGTTGACCGTGATCAGGCCTGCCTCGATGCGATTCACGTACTCGAAGATCCGGGAAACATCCTGTGTCTGGATTGATGCAGAGAGTCCGAACTCGGTCTTGTTCGCGACCCGCATGCAGTCCTCGAAATTGGCAGCCCGCATGACGGCGAGAACCGGCCCGAACACCTCTTCCTGTGCAATCCGCATGTCTTCGGTAACGCCGCTGAAGACCGTGGGTTCGAAGAAGAACCCCTTGGCGTACTCGCCGTCTGCAAGGGGGTGCCCCCCGCACTCGATCCTGGCACCCTCTCTCTCCGCGATGCGACAGTATCGGTCGTTGGTCTCCAGTTGGTCCTTGTCGATGGCTGGACCGATCTGCACTCCCGGCTGCAGGCCGTCCCCGACGCGCAATGCCTGCGCCGCCTTGACGGTCCGGGCAAGGAATTCGTCGTGGATGGCGTCTTCTACGATCACTCTGCTGGTGGCGGTGCATTTCTGTCCGGTCGAGAACATCGCGGCATTGATCGTATTCGCCACGGCCTTGTCGAGGTCGGCGTCCGCCAGCACGATCGTCGGGTTCTTTCCGCCCATCTCCAGTTGTATGCGGATTCGCCGTTCCGAGGCTCGCGCATGCAGTGCCTTTCCGACTGGAACCGAACCCGTGAAGGAGACGGCCTTGACCGGCTCGGCATGCACCATCGCGTCGCCGACTTCACTGCCCGAACCGCAGAGCAGATTCACGACACCCTTGGGAATTCCCGCTTCGTGGCATGCCTCGGCGATTCTCCACGCGCTCAGTGGCGCGGCCGTGGCCGGCTTCATCAGCACGGTGTTGCCGGCGATCAGGGCCGGCGCGAGCTTCCAGGCAGGAATGGCGCTGGGGAAGTTCCAGGGATTGATCTGCGCCACCACTCCGAGCGGGCGTCGCACGGCGTACATGAAGACCCTGTCGCGCTCCGACGGCACCTGGATGCCCGGTATGCGCGAGCCCTCGCCGGCGAAGTAGCGGAAGATGTTGATCGAGCGCATCGTCTCGCCCTTGGCTTCCGGGACGGTCTTGCCTTCCTCACGCGTCATCTCGCGGGCCAGCGACTCCAGGTTTCTTTCCAGGATGTCGGCCACCCTGTACAGGTAGGCTCCCCGCGCTGGCCCTGTCAGCGCCGACCACGCCGGAAAAGCGTCCTGCGCCGCCTGGGCGGCGACATTGACATCGGCCTGGTTTGCCTTGCAGAACAGACCGACACGGTCGTCGGTGTCGGCCGGGTTCAGGTTCTCGAATTTGCGATGGGACTCGACCCACTCGCCGTCGATATAGTTCGGATACGTTCTCGGTTCACTCACTGGAATGCCCTCGGGCTGCCGAGCGCTAGCGTGCGCATCAAAGCGAAGCCTGAACCTTCATCATCGCATGCGAGTCGCCGCCACCTCCGAATCGACTGCATGGGAGTCTCGGCGGGAGCCGGACCCGTCCGCGAACCGGGTACACTGGCTGGACATGACGCAATCTTCAGATGTCAGTGTGGCTCTGGTAACTGGAGCGTCCGTGGGAATCGGCGCCGCCACCGCGGTTGAACTTGCCCGTTCCGGATCGGCCGTCGCCGTGCACTTTCGCTCCTCTGAGGAGGAGGCACAGGCCGTCGCCGCGGCTATCGACGAAATCGGCGGTGTGGCCGAGACGTTTCGGGCGGATCTGCGCGAGGCCGACCAGTGCCGCAGTCTGGTTGATGCCGTGCTCGGTCGTTTCGGTCGCATCGACACCCTCGTCAACAATGCAGGCTCGCTGATCGGACGGCGGCCCCTCGCCGAGATCGACGCGACATTCTGGAACGACGCGATGAACCTCAACTTGGCGAGTGTGCTCTGGGTAACACAGGCAGCGGCTCCAGGCATGAGGGCCCGGGGCTCGGGCGCCGTGATCAACCTCGGTTCGATCGCCGGGCACAACGGCGGTGGCCCGGGCGCGGTTCTCTATGCCACGGCCAAGGCCGGCGTGACCGGACTGACGAAGGCGTTGGCCAAGGAACTGGTGCGAGACGGCATCCGTGTAAACGCCGTCAATCCGGGGGTTATCCTCACGCCGTTCCACGAACGTTTCTCAAGCGCCGAGCGGATGAAGGAGATGGTGTTCCAGATCCCGCAGGGAAGGGCGGGCGAGGCGCGGGAAGTTGCGAGCGTGATCGCGTTCCTAGCCAGCGACGCCGCCTCCCATATCGTGGGCGAGTCGATCGAGGTGAACGGAGGAATGCTGATGGTCTGACGTCGATGCCGCCATAGGCAGAAAGGCGCCGCCACTGCCGCCCGCGGGGCTTTTCATGCCTCGGAGCGGAGAAACGCATCCCGGCTCTCCTCCGACTCGAAATAGTGGATCGTGCCACCGACCGTTGCGCGGATCGCGTGGGCTGGGTCGATATACGTTCCCGTCTGGGGGTCTTGCACGAGCTTCCTGGAGCCTTGCGGATCCTCTTTGCTGCCGTCCCCGGTCGACTGCCCCGGCCGGATGGTGCGGGCAATGATCCGTCCGATCTCACGAACGATGTTGCGCAGCATCGCAAGCCCAATGGTCGCGATCACGAGGTACAGGAAAGTGCGCAACACAGTGGTGTGGCCTCCTCGCCACCAAGGAAAGGGCGCCTGATCGTCCGTCAGCCGCCCTTCGCGTTCCGGTCTTACCCGGAAGTAGGCGTCCTGCCCTACGTCCGCCTACTTCTTCCGGCGCTTCTTGGGCTGCTCGAACGTGGTCTCGAGGGTGCCGCTCAGGCTCTGGACCATCGCCTGCGCACTCGCCGCATAGGGCCCGGACGGATCCAGATCCAGGTATTTCTGATAGGCCTCGACCGTGCCCGGAGCGGGCACGACCGTACCGTCGTCCTTCATCTGAGCCGTGCCGACGAGCACGGTCGCCAACTGGTAGTATGCGTTCGCGTAGTCGGGCGCCACTTCCGTCGCCTTGGTGAACGCATCAATGGCTCCCTGGGTGTTGTTGGAGTTGACCATGACCGCGCCGAGGTTGAAGTAGTACTGGCCGGCGTTCTCCGGGGAAAGTTCTGCCGCCGTCTCCAGTTCCTTGGTGCCTTCCTCGAACCGCTTCAGCCGAATCAGCAGCAGGCCGAGGTTGTTGTGGTACGCCGCGTCCGGTTTGAGGGTCAGGGCCTGCCGGTAGGCCGCGATCGCTTCCTCGCCCACCGTGTCGCGTTCGGCACCGGTCTTGGTGTCCGTGAGGCCGCTGAGCGCCTCGGCCATGTTGCCCCAGATCACATCCTGTTCGGCGTCGATCTCGAGCGCTTGCTTGAAGTGCTGGACGGCGACTTGGTAGTCCTCCAGTCGCTTGGCCTCCATGCCGGCGTTGAAGGCCTCATTGAGTTGCTTGTTCTTGCTGATCTGCTGCTGGCGGGCCTTGAGTGCCTTCTCGTACTGCTTCCGCTGATCTTCGCTCATGGCCGCCAACTGTTCCTTGGTCGGCCCCGCTCCGGAACTTGCAGCCTGCGACTCCTGCTGGATCTGCCCCAGGTCGAAATCAAGCGGCTTGGTCTCTCCCATCTTCACCTGGTACCCGTTGATGCTGTAGACCTGCTTGCCGTCGATCTCCAGTCGCACGGCATACTGACCCAGGGGCAGGCCGGCATGGAAGTAGTTGCCCTTCTTGTTGGTCTTGACCTTGTAGTTGCCCCGGACCCCGACGCGCTCGATGTAGACCATGGCGTCTCGCACGCCCTGACCATTCGCGTCGACGACCTTTCCGCGCACCGAACCCACCTGGGCGACAGCACTGCTGGCTGCGATGATGGCCAAGGCCAGGCTCGCAAGGACGAGGTGGCGAATAACTCGTGTTGGCATGACAATGAACTCCTTTCGACCGGTCCCCGAACCGCTACCGTAAGGATACCGTACCCTGATGGTCCGACATGCTCGAATCGGTCGAATCGCGGTTAACCATGACCGCCAGGGTCCACCGGAAGGGACTTGCGCGGCTCTTTCGCTAGCATAAGACGCCGTGCGAAGGCAAACCGACGCTCCGACGATCACCACCACCACTGGCGACTTGCCGGCCAGCGACTTCCGGCGCGCGGGTCACGCAGTCGTCGATTGGATCGCCGACTACCTGGAGCATGCCGAACATGCGAGCATCCTGCCGGACGTGCTCCCCGGCGAGTTGGTGGACAAGCTGCCGACCGAGCCTCCCGCGATCGGGATGGACCCCTCCGGTCTGCTGTCCGAGTTCGAACGCGACATTCTCCCGCATGTCGTGCACTGGAACCATCCGGGTTTCATGGCCTACTTCGCAGCGGGGGGATCCTCGCCGGGCGTCCTCGCGGACACCCTGGCTGCGGCGTTGAACAACGTGGGACTGATCTGGCGCTCCTCGCCTGCACTCACCGAACTCGAGCAGGTGACCGTCAACTGGCTGGGCCGGTTGCTGGGGTTGCCATCGGACTGGTTCGGATGGATGTTCGATACCGCCTCGACCTCGAGTCTCCATGCCGTGATCGCAGCGCGGGAGCGGGCGGCCCTGGCCGCCCGCAGCGCCGGACGGAAGCTCGATCTGAATCGGATCGTCATCTATACATCCGACCAGGCCCATTCCTCGATCGAGAAGACGGTCGCCGCCCTGGGCAGGGGCATCGATGCCTGCCGCAAGATCCCCAGTGACGACAACTGGGCCATGCGTCCGGATGCGCTCCAAGCGGCGATCAAGGCGGATCTCCGCAACGGGCTCACGCCGATCGCCGTCGTTGCGACGGTTGGCACGACCCCCTCGACAGCAGTGGACCCCGTCGCCGAGGTTGCGGGTATTGCGGCGGAACACTCGCTGTGGCTGCATGTCGATGCCGCCTACGGCGGCGCCGCGTCGATGCTGCCGGAGTGCCGGCGCTACTTCGCCGGCTGCGAGCGTGCCGACTCCTATGTGATCAATCCTCACAAGTGGCTGTTCGTTCCGACCGACTGCTCCGTGCTGTACACGGCCAGACCGGACGATTTCCGCAGCGCTCTCTCCCTCACGCCCGAGTACCTGCGCAGCCAGGCCCATCCGAGAGCGATCAACTTCATGGACTACTCGATCCCCCTGGGGCGGCGATTCCGGGCGCTCAAGCTCTGGTACGTCCTGAAGGCGTTCGGTTCCGAGCGCATCGCCGCCACGCTTCGCGAGCACATCCGTCTGGCCAGCCTCCTGGCGGACCGCATTCGCGATGCGCCCGGATTCGAATTGCTGGCACCCGTGCCGTTCTCCCTCGTATGCTTCCGGTATCGGCCGCCCGGTGCCAGTGAGAACGAGGCGAATGCCGCTAGCGAGCGTCTGCTCAACGCCGTCAATGCGAGTGGCGAGTTCTTCCTGTCCCATGCCGTGCTGGGAGGCCGCTACGCCGTTCGCGTGGCGGTTGGCCATCCACGGACTTCCGAACGGCATGTCCACCGCCTCTGGGAGTTGCTGCAGTCTCTGGTCGACGGGGCCGCTGTCGGATGACGACGGAGGGGCCGAGGATTTCGGTGTACAATTCCATGCGAGTGGATTCATGGCAACACGAAGGGCCCAAGCCGCCATCTCGCTAGCGATTGCGATAGGACCGTTCGGAGTAACGTCTGCTCGGGCGACACTCGCCGAGGCCCGTGACCTCGAGCGGTCTGGCGACCCGGCCGGTGCGCTCGAGGAGCTTGATGCACTGGCTGCCGACTCCCCCGACGACTGGGAGATCCTGCTGGCTCGAGCCTCGTTCCTGGACCGCTATGGCAGTCCCGAGGCTGTTGGCGCATATGCTGCCGCCTTGCGCGCGGCGGACGGTGCCGCGCCGGATCGGGTGGCGGACCTCGGGCGCCGGCGGGTGGTCTCAGCCCTGCTGCATGGTGATGCTCATGCAGCCAGAGAGGCATTGGCCGCGGCCAGCGGCTTGGAACGCAACGGTTGGGACCGGGCAGGGTCGATCCGGAACCCACCCTCTCCCGGCTCACCCGGCGATACCGTCAGCGTTCCCGGGACCTTGAATTCGTTCCGGCGTATGGCGGCGCTTTCGACCGACATGCCGATCGAGGAGACACTCTCCTCGTTGGGTCGGACGATATTCACGGGCGGATATCACGCCTCCCGCGGCAGCGGCACTCTCGAGCCCACCGAGTACCTCAAGCTCCTGAAGCAGTACCTGTCCCAGGCCCGCGAACTGGGTGTATTCGCGGGCAGCGACAACACGATCGCTATCGTTCAGTGCGAGTCGGCGGAGACCGCGCAACTCCTCAAGATCATCGGCTATCGGCTGCGGGGAGAATGCGGCGCCGAGGCCGTCCTGGAGACCGTCAACCCCTCCAGGGCATTCCTTTCGATCGACTCTGCGTTCCCGGTGGCGGATCTCGAGCTGGCCTTCCGGCGCGGAGAGGAGTTTCACTATCCGTTCGGCCCCACGCATGTCCCCGTGCTGTTCGGCCGCGACTACTGGCTGGCAGCGACCAAGGGGCAGGACGGCGACTTTCTCGACCGGTTCATTGACGATCCCGCCCTGGCTCGGCTCTACGTGGCCATGTCCAACCTGCATCGTCCGACAGCGGTCGCGCTGCGCGAGACCGTTCCGGTGGAACGCTTGAAGGACTATGCGCCAGTGCTGGACTTCTTCGGGGCCATGTTCGAGGTGCGGGACGGTGTCGCACAGGTGCCGGGCGGGTCTCGCGCCGCCCCGGCCTGGCAGGATCTGAGCGGAGCCTCGCCCGCCGACGGTGGGCGGTTCTTTCAGCGTCTGATCGAACTGGATGACGGCTGGCTGGCCGCTTTCTACGATGCGGTCGCCCGGGTCCAGGGGAATGCAGCCAAGGCCTATTTTCTCGACGCGCGCCGGATCGAGCGATTCTACACCGCCGTTCGAGGTCGGGTGACAAGTCCGGGCCCGGCCCGGCCCATCTTCAGGGCCAGTGCGGATCTGCTCCTGCTCTCCTCGCGGCTTGCCTTCACTCCCGCCGGCCAGCCGCACATTCCCGGCGGAGTCGGCCCGTGGAGGGACCTGTTCGTCAAGCACCCCCACGGCAAGTACGACGGCAAGCTCACGGCGTCTGCCGCTGGCTGGAAGGATGCTGACGACGTGATCGAGGCCATGTTCGCCCTCTGCCGCAAGGCGATCGAGAACGAGCCGCTCCGGATTTTCCTGGCCGTGTCCGACATGGAGCGGCATCGTTCGACGCCGCTCTCGCCCGAAGCCGTCGAACGGTTGATCAGGGCCTACCCGAAGTATGGGGAGCAGTTCACGCTGTACAACGACTCGCCGGACATCTCTGAATCCACGATTGCCGCTCACATCGACACGATGGAGCGCCTGGACCGAATCGGCAATGCACTGCGACGGGCCGACGTGACCGGTGTTTTGCAGGCGCACCTCGCGATCTGGCAGGTCCTGCGCCGGAATGGTGCCATTCCCGACGAGAAAGCGGACGCATCGCTGCTCACCGTACTTTCCGCGGCAAACGATGCGCGCGACCAGCAGGGTGTCTTCGAGGCCGGACGGAAGGGCGTCTTTGTCCTGCTGGAGGCCGCTGGTCGGGACCCGGTCGACGGACCGCAGGATCAACTCGTCGATCTGCTGGTCGGATCGGCGGGGCCCGGCGAGGAGAATGAGCGCCAGGAGATCGTCAACAGGATCAACCAGCTGCTGACGCTCCAGAGACTGGTTCCTCTCGAGACACTGTTTGACCTTGCCGATCACCTGGAGCGCGTCTCGCGTGGCGAGGCGTTCAACGTCGCGATGGCGAACCGACTGTCGGAGAGCATCTCGGACATTCGTCTTCCGCGTTCCCTGCTGTCGGTCGAGGAGTCGAACGCCATGGCCCGCGGTCATTGGGTGGATCGCCATATCCAGCAGCAACGCAGGCTCAACCTGCGCCGCGCCGTGGACCGGGCCCAGGGTAGTCCGAACCGCCTGCTGGAGATCCGCGGAGAACTAGCCCCGATCCTGCGAGACTCGCTGGTCGGCATTGTCTACGCCCTGTATTCCCCACTGGGAGCGGAACTGATCCGGGCCAACCCGCTATTCGTCCGCAGCCACGATTTCCTCGGTCCCGAGGGCCGCTTCAGCTGGGCGCGGACGAGACTGCAGTCCACGGGCTGGCCCAGCAGCGGCGGCGGCAGGCTGGTCGGCTCGTTGATGGCACTCCCGTACGAACTGGCCGCGGCGGAGCAGAACTTCATGATTCCGACCCAGCGGCAGGCGCTGATCTGGCAGGACCTGGCACCGCAGATGCTGCTGGGCGCGACGCTTCGCCGCTGGTGGGGGATGGAGCCCGTGGATCTGCACTATGTCGGGCTTCACCTGCGCATGGCCAAGGCGGTCCTGGCGCAGGCGGCCCTGGATTCCGGGCTTTCCGGCATCATACGGCCCCACCTCGTGCGGCGGATGGAGCCGGCGAGAGTCTGGCGCATGGAAGAGGCCTTCCGGCGGGGTCGCGTGAGCGACGGACTGGACATACCGACGCCAGCCGAACTCTTCGACCTCGCACACCGACTTCGAGAGGATGAGCGCACCCCGCTGACGGCAGCCGGTGAGCCCTATCTGTCTGCGATCAACGAACTCACGGCCCGCGATGCGCAGCGTTTCAGCGAGGCTCGGATGGGCAGACTGTTCGGTGTGCCGCACCCCCGGCTGGCCCACTCGTACAGACTGGAGTTGCTGCACGTTCCGCTGTTCCCGACGCTGATGGGGTACTCGAGCCGCATTCTCGCGGAGAGCTGGGAGTCGAACAACCTGTTCTGGGCCGCACTGGCGGACGAGTTGCACATCGATCCTGCACGGATCAATCTCCTCGTGCCGGATTGGACGCAACGAACGCTCGAGCGGATTTTCGCCACGCACCTTGATGATTGGCCGGCCCTGTGGCGCTCGTTGCGCATGATCGCCGATCAGGTTCGTGAGGGAATGAGCAACGCCGGCCAGGAGGAGATGGTCGGCACGGCGGCGGAACCATCTGGTTCCGGGACCTGATCGACGTATCGGCATTCGCTACTGTGGGAGTCAGACCATGACGCAGGCGTGTTCGGTGAGGAAAATGCTGCCCGGGAGGTGTTACCCGGCGTGGCTGCCGGTTGCGGCTGCCGTCAGTCTTGTGGCGAGTCCCGGTTCCGGACAGGTTCCAGGCCTGCTGGACGAGCCTGCTGCCCTGTTCGAGGTCGAGGTGGACCTCGTCATGCTGAACATCGCGGTCACGGACCAGCGCGGGCGGTACATCCGCGACTTGGCGCCGCAGGACTTCCGGATCACCGAGGACGGCATCCAGCAGAACATCGCCTCGTTCGGTGAAGGCAGCGAGGCACCCCGTCGCGTCGTTCGCACCGGTTCGCGACCCAGGCCGGGGGCGCCCGAGACGGACGTGCGATTCGAACTGCCGGATTCGATTTCGGAGCAGATGGTCGGCACGAACGTGTTCATCCTCTTCGACACCAGCAATTTCATGTACCGCAGTCTGGTGTACGCCGAGGACGCGATCGCGGACTTCATCCGCGGGCTGGAAGGTGCGGATTCCGTCGCGGTGTACTCCTTCAGCCGCAATCTCACGCGTCACGCCTCGCTCTCGCCCGAACACGACGATGCCCTGAGGGGGCTGCGGCGGTCTGTTGCCGGCGACGAGACGGCCCTGTACAACTGCCTGCTGCTGACGCTTCGCGATGCTGCGAAGGTGTCCGGACGCAAGGTCATCATCGTGTTCTCGAACGGTCCCGACAACGCCAGTGCCGTGTCGCCAGACGACGTCGGAGCGATCGCCGAGGACGAGGGTGTCCCGATCTACGTCATCAGCACGCGTGAACTCAATCGCGACCCGATCTCAAGCAACGCCTTTCGCCGTATCACGGCCCGCACGGGCGGAAAGGCATACTTTGCCAAGACCTGGCAGCGACAGTCCGAGGCGTTCGTGGAGATCCGCGAGGAACTTGCCAGTGCCTACACCGTGACGTACTACCCGCAGCCGAACCCGAACCGCGGATGGCGCAACATCAAGGTGGAGCTCATGGATCCGGAGCACAGGCGGTACCGGGTCCGAACTCGGTCCGGATACCGCCCGAAGCTGTAGGCTCCTCTCCGGGGGTCGGTCCGTCTTCCGGAGTCCGACGACGTGTCAATTGCCGTCATACGGAAACTGCGAGAGCACGGGCATGCAGCCTATTGGGTGGGCGGTTGTGTCCGCGATGAACTGCTCGGCCGCCCGGTCAAGGATCGGGACGTGGCCACCAGCGCCTTGCCCCAGGATGTGCTGGCGCTGTTTCCGGGTTCCCGGCGCCTCGGCGAGAGGTTCGGGGTCGTAGCGGTCCGGGAAGGGGATGAAGTGACCGAGGTCGCCACCTTCCGTCGTGATTTCGGCTACACCGACGGGCGGCGACCGGACAGCGTCTCGTACACGAACGACCCGCAGGTCGATGTCCAACGGCGGGATTTCACGGTCAACGGCATCCTCCATGACCCCCTGACCGGGGCGCACATCGACCATGTGCAGGGACTCCCGGATCTGCGCCGACGCGTCATCCGGGCGATCGGGGATCCCCGTCAGCGATTCCGTGAGGACCGGCTCCGGATGCTGCGAGCCGTCCGGCTCGCGGCGAGTCTGGAATTCGAGATCGAGCCGGGGACATTCGCAGCGGTTCGGGAGCAGGCTGCGGATATCGACAGGGTCGCGCCCGAGCGCGTGCGCGACGAACTGACCCGCATCCTGACGGACGGCAGTCCTGGCCGGGGCTTCGAACTGCTGGACCAGAGCGGCCTGCTGGTGAGACTGCTGCCGGAAGTCGTGGCATTGCGGGGAGTTGAGCAGCCACCGGTCTATCATCCGGAAGGCGACGTGTGGACGCACACGATGTTGATGCTGGACCGGCTCAGCCAAACCACCGGGCCGCTCGCCTGGGGCGTTCTCCTGCATGACATCGGGAAGCCGGACACGTACTCCCGGACCGACCGAATCCGTTTCCACGGCCATGTCGAACGCGGCATCGAACTGGCAGAGGGAATCTGCACGCGGTTGCGGTTCTCGAATGCCGACCGTAAGCACATCGTTGCTCTGGTCGGCAACCACATGAAGTTCATGTCGGTGCGGGAGATGAGACCCGCGCGCCTGAGGAAGTTCGTCGATCAGCCGGGATTCGCGGACCACCTCGAGTTGCATCGGGTGGACTGCCTGAGCAGCCACGGCAGGCTGGAGAACCATGAGTTCGCCCTGGCAGCCTTCAGGACGATGGAACGGGAGGAGGCGCCCCTCCGGAAAATCCTCACCGGCCGCGACCTGATTGCCGCCGGGTATCCCCCGGGCCCGCTGTTCGGCGAGATTCTCGCCGCGGTCGAGGAGCGCCGACTGGATGGCGACATCTCCGATCAGGCCGGGGCGCTTCGGTTCGTGAGGGAGCGGTTCCCGTTGGGTGGACTATGACTGCTTCCGGTCCGCGAGGCACTGATCCACCGACCAGGCGCCGGACCCGTTGGCCCAGAGAAACAGGAAGACGAAGCAGTAGAGCACGGCGAGTTCGCCGTCGTTCAGCATGGGGAGGAAGGCACCGCGGGCATGGGCCATGAAATATGCGGCCGCCATCAGTCCTGAACAGAGGAAGGCCGTCCAACGGGTCTGGAATCCGATCAGGATCAGCAAGCCTCCGATCAACTCGATGGCGCCCGCAATCATCATCAGGGAACCGTCCGCCGGTCCTTCCCCGCCGAGCCCGAACAGCTTCCGATAGCCGTGCGGTATGAACAGGAAACCCGTCATGATGCGCAGAAGCGCATACGTACTCTTCGGGCAATCACACTTCATCGGTGCGTCACTCCTTCCGGGGCCACGGAAGGGTAGAGGCTAGAGGCCCAGCAATCGGTCAACCCGCTGGCCCAAGTCCATCAGGTAGTCGCGGTCGCCGCCTCTCAGTTCCACCGTGGCTTCCGCATTGTAGCCCACATCGGCGAACGCCTTCTTCACGGCGGGCCAGTCCACGTCGCCGTCGCCGAGATTCACGAATCCATCGCGTCGGCTGTAATCCTTGAGGTGCACCTTGACGATGCGGCTCCCGAGTTCGTGGATCCAGTGCTCGGGCACCGCATAGTGCACGATGTTGCCGACATCGAAGTAGGCCCGGATCATCGGGTGGTTGAACTCGTCGATGAACTGGCGGAAATCGCGGGCGGTCAGAAGGAACTTGTTCCATACCTCCTCGATCGCGATGACCACATCGTGCTTCTCGGCCAGTGGGATCAACTTGCGGATCTCCCGCTGTGAGCGATCCCAAGCCTGCTCGTATGTGGTGTCCGACCGCACGACTGCCGGTACGAGCAGAACTGCATCGGCACCGTAGAGTTCTGCCTGGCGCAGTGAGGCTCGTATCCCTGCTACACAGGCCTCCACGTCGGCCGGATCGGGGCTTGACAGCGGGTACTGCCAGTGCGTCTGGTTCATGACCGAATGGATGCGCAGACCGGCCTTCTGCGCCGCGTCATGGATCTTCTCGGCCTCGGAGTGGTCCTCGACGGTCCGGACTTCCATGGCCGTGAAGCCGGTGTCCAGGGCGAGCTTGAATCGGTCCAGCAAGGGCAGTTCCTTGGGGAGCATCGAGTCGATGACGGCCCGTTCCATCTTTCCCCCTGCGGCTGGCAGGGAACTGGCAGCAAACGTGGCTGCGACGGCGATCATCCATTCGCGACGGTGCATAGCTAGTAGGGTCGGGCATGCCGACTCGCATGTCAAGCCGACAACCTGCCGTGTGTGTACGACATCATCCTGCGGTCCGGGAGTCTTCGAACGTGGTTGGTCGGTTACTGGATTGCATGGAGGGCTCGCCAAGTGTATTTCGCGTTGATGAGGCCGAGTCTCCCACATGGGCGACATCGCAGTTGCTAGGGTCATTGCAACTGGGTCGTTGTGGAGTGTTTGCGGGGCATTGCCTTGGGGCGGCAGTGTGAACTGACATATGCTGATACTCTTGTCGGAGTCTATCGACACGACAGCGATGGTGACGCGCCGATACAGAACGACACGACTCATCCTGAGGCCCTGCAACACGAAGCAGGCTGCGTTGCTGGCGTTGGTGTTCAGTAGGGACCTGTCCCCATCCAGGTTCATCCGGCGAGCCGTTAGGCGCTCCTTCCGCGAATGCTGCGCTCGGTCCGAGTCGACTATGCCACTGGCCGGTCAGGAACACAGAAAGGAGGTTTCCAGTTGAGCATGGCCAAATCGGGTCCACCCCCGGACGTTTACCGGTTGGCCGGAACCGACAGCGTGAACCTCGCGATGCCGACGCCTCAGACAGGAGAGCGTCCGTTATCCTACTCTGATCGCGTCGGAGAATGGTACACCGCCCAGGTATCGGACGAGCAGCGCAAGGCTCGCGGACTCTTCCTCACGCCAGTGCAGGTAGCCAACTTCATGGGTGCGCGAGTTAGATCGGGAAGGCAGCAAATACGTCTCCTGGACCCCGCTGCTGGCGCAGGAATCCTCTGTTGCGCGGCAGTCGAATCGGTCGTGTCCCGGCAGCCGAAGCCCCGCAGGATCGAACTGGTCGCTTACGAGATCGACAGTAACCTGATTACCCCTCTGCAGACAGTGCTCGACTATCTCGCCGATTGGTGCAGGGATCAGCAGGGTACGATTGTCGAGGTACGTGTCGAAGCCAAGGATTTCATCCTGGCCAACGCCGACGCGGTGCGACCACCCGGACTGTTTCCTGCTTGTTCGCGGGCAGAGGAACTCGACACCGTCATCGCCAACCCGCCCTACTTCAAGATCGGTCGATCCTCCCCGCATGCCGCGGCAGTTCCAGAAGTGGTTCATGGTCAGCCGAACATCTACGGACTCTTCATGGCGGTGGGTGCCGCCTTGCTCCGAACGGGCGGGGACTTCATCTTCATCACTCCGCGCAGTTTCACGTCCGGCCCCTACTTCCAGCGATTCCGGACCGTGTTCTTCGACATGATCCGGCCCACCGGAGTGCATGTCTTCAACTCCAGGCGCGACGCGTTTCGCCGGGACGAGGTCCTTCAGGAGAACATGATCCTCTGTGGCACTCGACATGATCGTTGGCACAGTGCCAGTTCGTGTCCAAGGATCACGGTATCGTCGAGTCGCGGTGTTTCGGACATCGACCAGGCAGCGGTCCGCGAACTCGCTGCGACCGCGGTGCGGGAGTTCGCTTCTGCGGACAAGATCTTGCGTTTGCCAGTTTGCGACGAAGATGACCGGGTGCTGGCACTTGTGAACTCGTGGTCAACCAACCTCAGCGACATGGATCTGTGTATCTCGACAGGACCAGTCATTCCGTTTCGGGCAGCCGACTTAGTCGCTAAGGAGGGGAAAGTTCCTGCCAGCCACGCACCGCTACTGTGGATGAATCATGTGCAGGCCATGAAGGCCACGTGGCCATTGAAGCGGCACAAGCCCGAATATGTCAGGCACGCTGGAGCGGAGCCGCTTCTTGTGCCGAACAGGAACTACACCCTGTTGCGCCGTTTTAGCGCCAAGGAGGAAGCACGACGGCTTCTGGCCGCTCCTTGGATCGCTTCTGCCCTCCCGGTCCCGTATGTCGGTCTGGAGAACCATCTCAACTACATTCATCGTCCCGGCGGTACGCTCTCGGAAGACGAGGCTTGGGGTCTCGCAGCACTCTACAACAGCCGTCTTCTCGATGTCTGGTTCCGCACGATCAACGGCAATACGCAAGTGAGTGCGACCGAGCTACGCACAATGCCGCTTCCGGATCATGAAGCGATCGTCACACTGGGCCGACGGGTGCAACGTCTGGCGGACCCGCTTACCGGGCTGGATGCGATTCTGAGGAGTGTAATCGCGTCGCCACCCGTGAAGGATGCGGCAGTTGGCTGACACCCAGGAAACACGAGGAATCCTCGAGACCTTGGGGATGCCAGCCGCCCAACGTAGTCGGATCGCGGGCATGACGCTCATCGCCCTTTGCGGATTGCTCTCTGACCGGCTGGGATCCGAATCTAATTGGTTCACTCTACAGGGTCTTATCGCATCCAGCCGGCCTAGGCTCTGCCCGACGCACTATAATCCGCTATGACATCTCAAGGCGATGCGAATCGCCGAATCAGGAGGCTCTGAACATTGGCTGACCAGCAATTCGACGTCATTGTCGTCGGCAGTGGTCCAGGGGGTGGAATCGCAACCTACGCTCTCGCGACCGCCGGGTTGAAGGTCGCTCTGGTCGAGGCTGGTCCGCGACTCACGGCGGGCGTTGACTACAACGGCCATCACTGGCCGTACGACTACCGCGACAGGAGAGCTCCGAACTTCTGGCGCGACAACTTCCTGCGCGGCCACTTCACGCCGGTCGGGGACAGACCGGGGCATGGCCAGATCCGGGCGCTGGGTGGACGGTCGGTCTGCTGGGCCGGGCATTCACTCCGGTTCGGGCCGAAGGACTTCGAGGCGTGGCCGCTCTCCTACGAAGAGATTGCTCCGTACTATAGCCGGTCCGAGCGGCTGATGGGCGTGTACGGGAATCGGGACGGGCTGTCGAACATGCCGGACGGCGAATTCCTGAAAGCAGTCCCGATGCGTTGCGCCGAGGAGCAACTCCGTCTCGGAGTCGAGCGCCTACAGGAACGTGGTGCAAGGATGGCGTTCGTTGCCCAGCGCAAGGCGATGTTGACTGAGCCACCTGACAGGCCCGAATGGAAGCACCGCCAGATTTGCCACTACTGCGGACACTGCTCGGGCTGTGCGGTCGATGCCAAGTACACTTCGGTGAATACCCCCATCCCATTGGCCGAGGAGACCGGTAACCTCACGATCTTCACCGAGTCGATGGCGACCAAGGTCCGGGCTTCCGCCGCCGGTGGAAGGGTGCTCGGGATCGAGTACAAATCTAGGGCGGGGGATGTTGTGGAACTGGATGCCAAGGCCGTCGTGCTCTCGTGCAGCGCGGTGGAGACGGCCAGACTGTTGTTGATCTCCGGTGTGGCGAACGCTAGTGGGCAGGTGGGCAGGAACCTCACGAGCCACTTCGGAGTCACCGTTCGGGGCTTCTTCCCCCGGATTGTCGACCGTGACGCATCCAACGACGACGGAACCAGCTACTACCATTCCCTGCTGACGGGGCTGTACTGGGACGAGCCCAGCCCGCAGTTCGAGGGTACGTATCAAGTGCAGTGTGGTGCCGGCGTGACCGCTCATCGACGCGCTGTCCGCACCGCGCCGGGGTACGGACGGGAACTCAAGCGGAAGCTCCGTGAGTGGAACATCGGCAACGCCGGAATGAACATGCAGGGCACGACCCTGATATCGGACAACAAGTTCGTCGACCTCGACCCGGACCACAGGGATGAGTTTGGAATGCCCCTCCCACGCGTGCATCTCCACTACGACGATTCCGATGTCGCGATGGCGCAGGACATGGTCGAGAAATGCGAGGAGATCATCCGCGCAGGGGACGGGGAGGTCATCGAGAGCCCTGGTACGGTTCGCGTTGAAGACCTCGTGATCGACCTGAATCACTGGGTCGGAACAACGCGGATGGGAGCGGACCCGCGGTCGTCGGTCGTCAATACCGGCGGACAATCCCATGATCTGCCGAATCTCTTCGTCGCAGATGCCTCGGTCTTCCCGGCCTATCCCGAGAAGAATCCGACCCTGACCAACATTGCACTCTCGTGGCGCACTGCCGACGGAATCGCGGAGCGGTTTCGTCGCGACGAAATGGGGTGATCGGAACCATGGAACGCCGGACCATCTTGAAACTCGCCGCCGCCGGAGTACTGCCCGGATCGGCTGGTCTCGTGCAGCTTGCCTGCACGCGGGACAGCTACACGCCCGAGTTCTTTTCGAGCGACCAGTTCGAGTTGCTGGATGCTCTTGCAGAGATCATTCTGCCGAGTGATGATCACTCGCCCGGAGCACGGGCCGCGATGGTCGCACGGTACATTGACGTTGTCGTCGCTGACGGACCGCCTCAGGCGCAACAACGGTGGCAGTCCGGGCTGAATGCGGTGTCGAACCTGACGAACGACCGGTTGGGGAGCAGGTTCGTCGACTGTGACGCCAGCCAGCAGGACGAAATCGTGGCCGAACTGGCCCGCAACGAGGGGAGTCCCCAGAGTGCGGCGGATCAGTTCTTCGTGTTGATGAAGCGCATGACCATTGATGGATACTACACCTCCCGGGTTGGCATTCACGATGACCTGGGCTACCGGGGAAACACGGCCGTGAATGAGTTTCCGGGATGTTCCCATGAGGAACACGCCGAACCCGGATAGCGCATCAAGCGTGGCAGCGCACGTGAGTCCGCTCGGGCGCCCGGCTCCTGACCGGTGCCGGGAGCAGTGCAGAGAGCCAGAAACGCCGGGGCGTCATGCCTGACGAGGTGTCGGTATGCCGAACCTGCGCAGTGTGTCGGCCATCGTGGGGCGACCCATCCGAACACGTTCATCGTTCAGCAGGTACGAGAATATGTAGCCAAGTCCAAGCAGAAGGACTCCGATCAGGAAGCAGTACACGAGGGCCCGGTCCGGGTAACGATCCTTGAGATACCCGACATAGAGTGGCCCGAAAATCCCGGCTGCGGCCCATGCAGTCAGGATCACACCGTAGATCACCGACATCCGTTCGGGGCCGAAGACATCCATGATGAAGGACGGCATCGTGGCGAACCCGCCTCCGAAACACAGCAGGATGTAGCAGACCAGGACGCAGAACACCCACGGATTTCCCTCTGTCATCAGTCGGCCGAACACGACCATCTGGCTGGCGAGCAGGATGCGGAAGACCTTGACACGACCGATTCGGTCCGAAAGCAGACCCCAGAACAGGCGACCGGCGCCGTTGAACAGGGAACTGACGGCGATCAGCGTCGCACCGCGCTCGGCCAGCACCGCAGGTTCTGCCGTGGGGTCGGCGAGACCCCATAGATCCTGCAGCAAGGGGGACTGGAAACTGATGACCGAGATGCCGGATGCGATGTTGAAGAAGAAGACGAGCCACATCAGTGCGAACTGCGGCGTCCGCAGGTAGTGGCCAACGGAATCAACGGCTGGCAGTGGGTAGTCGGGTGCCGCTATCGCCGTGCTGCCGTGACGGGCCGGAGGGTTGGTGATCAGCAGACTGCAGGGCAGCAAGACGACCGCGAAGATGATCCCGAGCCACCCGAACAGCATCGCGAGCGACATGTCGTCGCGGGCCAGTAGCAGCGGTGCCAGCACCTTGCTGAGCAGGAACGCTCCAACGCCGAATCCCATTACCACGATTCCGGCCGCGAGCCCCTTGCGCTCCGGGAACCACTTCACGGTCGTTGCGACGGGCGTCACGTAGCCGAGGCCGATACCCGCACCCCCGATCGCGCCGTAGCCGAGATGAAACAGAGACACGTTGTCGACGTGCAGGGCGAAGCTGCCGATCAGATATCCTCCGGAGAACATGCAACTGCCAAGCACCGCCAGCTTGCGCGGGCCAAACCGGCCCAAAGCAGCACCCGCCCATGCCGCCGAGGTTCCGAGCGAGAATATCGCGAGGCTGAATGCCCAGGCCGTGTCCGTGTACGACCAGCCAAGCTGCCGAACCAGCAGGGACTGAAAGAAGCTCCATCCGTACACCGTGCCGAGACAGATCTGCAAGGTCGTGCACGCGGCCAGGACCACCAGTCGGTGCGTGTTGTTCGTTGGGGGGTCGGCCATGGAATCCGCCTTTTGTCGATGTCGCTCAACGAGCACTCTTCCTGCGCCCCGGGGACCCTCGGGAGACGTACTGGAACAGGTGAGCAAGCTGGCCGATCTCATCATCCCGCTCCAGCAGACGGTTGGTCTCCGAATCGGGTTCTTCCCGCCGGGCGAGCACCGCTGCGTAGTCGATGAGTACCGTGAGCGGCTTGCCCGCGAGGTTCATGAGCCAGACGGCTGCCAAGACCCCGAAGACGAAGATGAGCGAAATGAGGTAGACCTGCTGTCCGACCGCCCGTTGCACCTTGAGTGCGATCAGGCTGGAGTTCATGCCGAGATGCACCCTGCCGGCCACGCCGGCCAGAATCGGGCTGCTGACCTCGATGAAGTCCCCTAGGCCGGGTATGTGGCGTTCGACGGTCCGGTCCTCGGAGGACTCGCCTCCGAGGATGTCCTCCGGAATTCCGGGCACGAACGTGTGTGCCAGAAACTCTCCATGTTCGTCACGGATGTAGATGTAACCGATTCCCTGGATCTCCATGAACTGGTCGATCAGCGACTGCAGGGTGGAGAGGTCGCGGTTCAGCATGATGTCGACGCTGGAGTCGGCGATCGCCTTGGCGATGCCCAGGCTGTTGCTTTCATACTCTTCGGAAAGATGGGTGTCGACGGTGTAGATGCACAGGGCCGATGTCGAAACGCCGATCACGCCGAACAGAAAGAACACACCGAAGAGGGGCTTCTGGAAGACACGTTGGACATTCATGCGCCGAACCTCTCGCGCCAGTCGTTGAGGGGTACGAAACGCTGATCTTCGACCACCGTGTAGTAGACGGCCTGCAATCCTTGGCGTCGGTCGGCGCTGAATGAGACCGGTTTTCCGATCCCCAAGTCGAAGTTCCGAATCGAGAAGACCGCCGTTTCGATCTTGCTTCGATCAGGGGCCGGCCCCTGACGGCGCAGAACCTCGGCCATCAGCTTCGCGTTCAGGAATCCCTCGAAGCTGACGAAGCTCCTGGGAAGTGCTGCATACGCTTCCGTGACGAGGTCCGAAGGCGGTTGCGGATCGTGGCGTTCCATCAGTTCGATGTACTCGCGGACGGCTGGAATGGACGTGTCCTCGTAGCTGGGGACGACTTGCGAATTCACCAGGAGCCGACTGTAGCGATCGACATCCGCTCGGCCCTCGGCCAGCAAATGGACCAGGTTCTCGCTACCGACGAAGGAGAGGTTGGCCATTGGAACTTCGAGGCCAAGGTCGACCGCATCCCTCAGGAAGGCCGCGCAGGCGGCGTAGGAGCCGATACAGATGACGGCCTCCGGGGCGGACCTCTGGAGGATTTCCACCTGCGCACGCATGCTGCCGGTATACCTGGCGCCACGTCGGTAGGTGGCTTCCCCTACGATGCGCTCGCCGTGATGCATCAGGGCCTGGCGCACGCCGGCCCAGCCGCTCCGCCCGTATGCGTCGGCCTGGTAGAAGACGGCGATGCGCCTTCGTCCGATGGAGAGGAAATTCTCCACCAGCCCGGAGGTCTCCTGCCGGTACGAGGCTCGCAGGTTGAATGCGAAGTCGCTGTACGGCGGCTGCCGCTGTGGTTCCGCGCCGGTAAACGGAAAGAAGATATACATGTTGCGGTCCTGGAATTTCTTCAGGACCGGCAGGACCCGCGTCACGGTCGGTGTGCCGACATATCCGAAGAGCGCGAATACGGCGTCTTCCAGGACCAGGTCCATGGTGTTCACGACCGATGGTGCCGGTTGATATCCGTCGTCGTAGGTCTTGAGGGCCACCCGTCGGCCGTGAATGCCCCCGTTCTGGTTGACCTGTTCGAAGTAGGCGCTAGCTCCGCGGTACAGTTCGATGCCGAGACCACGCGAGGTGCCCGAGAACGCCGCGGACATTCCCAGAACGATCTCGTTGGCGGTCACGCCCGACTGCGCTCGCCCGATTTGACGGAAACCGACGCCCGCAAATGGCAAAGCCACTCCCGCAGCCGCTTTGAGCGCGTCTCTTCGGGTCCCAGTGCGCATCGTAGATGCAGGTGCTTCCAAGCGCAGGCGGAATCGACCCGGGCCGCAATGGGCAGTCGGACGGTGCCAGCCAGATCCTGTACGTAGCCTTGAGTGTACAACCGCGATTCAAGCGGCCGGCCGGATTCTCCCCGGCGCCACTCGCTTCCCTGTCAGTGCGCAGCAGGAATTTCCGAATTGTCACCGGCGTGCCTGCAGTCCGGGGTGGAACAGCGCACGAATCCCGCCGACCCGCTCGAGTGCGCAAGGACCGGCCAGATGACCATGATATTCGGGTGGACCAAACGACAGTTGATCGTATTCGAAGATGCCTTGGAAGGTGTGGGGACATGAGTTCAGATCGGTAGGGTGGGACTGGCCGTGTCCGGTGGTGAATCAACAGTCGATTTCGACAGACGCACAGTCCATTCTCGGTCGCAAATCTGTCGCCATGCCTCCGGAAAATGTCGTGTTGTGTTCCACTTCGAGGACGGACAGGCCGTAGATGTGGACCTGATCGACAACCATCAACCGAAGGGACATTCTGATCAGGAACGACATGGCACGCGTCCGCATCGGCCCCATGCCCAACCCGCCCCGCATGGACGAACTGATCCGCAGGATGCTGGCTGGGGCATTTCCCCGCACTCGATGTGGATGCAAGGCGAGTTCCGAGCTTGCGCAGGTACGATGAGACCGAACCGCCACCGAACGGCAGGCGGTTCACCCAGGATTGAACCTCGCTTCAGAGCAGGAGCACGGAGCCCTGGCCACCTGCTGTCGTTTGTCCGACCCGGGCGAGTCGTGCCCGGTCTGTGTATGGCCGACGAGGAGGACTGGCCCCGGAACTTCTACAACGCCTTCTGCGTTCGAGTTTCGGTTGCGGGGTGTCGCTTTCGATACTGGCGAACGGTGTGCCAGTCGTACTTCTTGGCGGCCTGTGACTCAGTACCCTCTCCGGCAGTCTTGTAACGAAGTCGGAATCACCGTTCGCCATGCGACGGTACCCGCACCGAGAGGGTGAGTAACCCGATTGGGGGAACTCTCGCTCCAGCGGATGATCATCTTCCGTGTTTGGCCGGCATGGGTCTTGGACGGTACGGCCCCGGATTCCAGCGTTACGGCGAAAGGATCGCCAAGCGTGTTATGCTGCATACGTGGCAGGTCGAATCAAGAGGCGATACGCACCATATCGGAACTACCGGAGTACATACGATCGAAGTTTGCTGCGAGCGGCTTTCGGCCTTTGGGCGTGGCCAGCGTTCAGTAGACCACGGTTCTCACCCCCTCGCTACCCCGAGGATGCTCGATCCGATGATATGGCCCGGATCGGTGCGGATATGTATCGAGCCTTCGATCTGTTCCATGAGCAGGAAGAGAACGGAACGGCAACGGCGGAGTGATGATGCGCGCGGTCCGGGCAATGCGATCGGACCGATCATCCCCGATGAGATCCTAAGCCAACTTCCTGAACCAGTCCAAATTTCCGTCGTGGGAGGCAGCGAGCTTTCGGGGTCCACTTCCTCCTCCTTCGATGTTCGGCCAATATGATCAGGTGCTGCCAGGCAGTGCGGAACGCATCTTGCGAATGGCCGAGAGCGAGCAATCACACCGAGCCGATTGGGAGAACAAGAGCTTGGCAATCTCGGGGAGTGAGGTCTCTCGTGGCCAGTGGATGGGATTCGCAGTCTCGGTTCTTTGGATAGTCGGAACGGTCTGGCTTGTCGTCGCCGGACATCCATGGCCAGCGGCATTACTGGGTGGAGGTGAGGCGGTTGCTAGCTTGGTAAACAGTTTCCGCTGACGGCGGACAGCCGACAATCGAATCACTCTGCCTGAGGCTCCTAAGTTGCCAAACAGCATGGCTCGCAAGCCGAGTCGTAGTAGTCAGGGTGGGTAAGTGGTATTGTCGGCGTCCACATTGCACATCGAAGTTCGACACGGTGGGTTCAGGTAAGCCGGGTGTCGACGACCCGTCCGTTCCGCCTGTGTCTGAAGCGGGCCGTCCATTCGGATGTCGACCCGGACACCGATTTCAGCTTCCATCGACAGATCCCGTGATGCCAGTAGAACCGGCGTCGACGGACGGAATCGCGCCTACGCCGACTCAAGGGCCTGGGCGATGTCCTCGACGATATCGCCCGGATCTTCGATGCCGACCGAGAACCGCACCAGATTGTCCCGGATCCCCAGGTTGTGCCGACGCTTCGCGCCCAGATTCTTGTGAGTCGTCGTGGCGGGGTGCGTGATCAGTGAGTGCACATCTCCCAGACTCAGTGTACGGACCACGAGGCGCAGAGCGTTCATGAACCGGAATGTCTCCCGCTGGCCGGCATCGCGTACCTCGAAGCTCACGATGCCTCCATACATCGGCGCTCCCTCGGTGTCGCGGTCAAACACCCTCTCGGCAACCTCGCGGTCAGGGTGACTGTCGAGGCCCGGGTACAGCACGGACGCGACGCGAGGATGGCGCTCGAGACTCTGAGCGACATGCAGGGCGTTGCGACAGTGTTCCTCCATTCGCATCGGGAGCGTCTTGATACCGCGGGACGTCAGGAAGCACTGGAACGGACCGAGGATCGTACCAAGGTGTCGACCGAGTTCCTGGAGGTACTCGGCATCCGGCTCGTTGCAGACGGCAATGCCTCCCAGTACGTCGGCGTGCCCAGCGAGATACTTGGTGGCACTGTGGATCACGTAATCGGCACCTTGGCCCAGTGGCCGGCTGAGGGTGGGCGTCGAGAAGGTCGCGTCGACAACGACCGGGATTCCCCGGCTGTGAGCCAACTCGCCGATCTTGTCGAGTGGCGTTACCCGAAGTAGGGGGTTCGAGATCGTCTCGACCAGGATGCAGCCGACGGCGCCCTTGTCGAGCATGCTCTCGAATGCCGGGAGATCGCAGGGGTCGGCGAAGCTCGTCAGCACGCCCTGCTGCTCCATCAGTTGCAGGAGCTGAAATGTCTGTCCGAACATCACGTTGCCGGTCACAACCGTTTTCGGACGGTCTCGCAGTGCAGCCAGCAGCGCGATGTGAACGGCAGCCATTCCCGAACTGCAGGCAAGGGCCGACGCACCGCCCTCGAGTGCCGCGATCTGCCTTTGCAGAGCAGCTCCGGTCGGGTTGCCATAGCGTTGGTACACGAAGCCATCCAGGTCACCATTCGCGACAGCTCCGAGGTCGCGTGCCTGTCGGAAATGGAAGCTCGCGGCGGTTTCGAGCGGAGGCGCCGAGGGTATGAACGTCCTGTCCGCTCCATCTTCCAGACACGCGTGTATGGCTACGGTCTGCGGTTTCATCCAATCTCCAGTGCCTGTTGTAGGTCGGCGAGGATGTCGTCGATGTGCTCGCCGCCAATCGACAGGCGAACGAGGCCATCCGTGATCCCGATGTCGGCCCGGGCTTCGGGTGTCAGCAGCCTGTGGGTGGTGCTCGCCGGATGAATGGCAAGGGTGGTGAGATCACCGATGCTTGCCGACGTTGCAATGAGGTTCAAGCGATCGGAAAAGTCAAGCGCTCCGTCCTGGCCCCCTCGGACATCCAGACCGATGGCAGCACCAGCCTGTCCCGGCACCATGAGTTTCGCGACGGCCTCTGCATCCGGGTGATCGGGGTCGCCCGGATACAGGAGTTCTACCAGGGCAGGATGATCCTGCAGCGCCTCGAATACCCGGCGTGCGTTCGAGATGTGATGTCGCATGCGGAGTGGAAGGGTCTTGATCCCCCGCATGACCAGGAATGCCTCGAACGGCCCCAGGTTGCCCCCCAGGCACCGATGAACTTGGCGAAGGGCCTCGTGATGCTCTTCCGGGGCCGCAACCAGGCCCGCCAGAACATCGCCGTGACCGCCCAGATACTTGGTGGCGCTGTGAATGACCATGTCTGCACCATGCTCGAACGGCTTCATCAGGAGCGGGGTGAAGGTGTTGTCGACCAGCAGGAGGGCGTCAGCCGCTTTCGCGATTTCGCTCACCCTGTCCAGGTCGGCCACGCGCAGGCAGGGGTTGCTGACGGTCTCGGTGAGCAGCACGGCTGGCCGAACCTCCTCGACCGCTCGCTCCAACTCCTCCAGATCGCAGAAATCGCAGAACCGTACCTCGGCCCCGCACTCCGGGAGCACGGTTTTCAGCAATTCGAGGCTGCCACCATACAACACGTTCGCTGCGACGATCGATTGCCGGCGATCAAGCAGACCGGCCATGATGGCGAGGTGCACCGCCGCCATCCCTGACGCCGTGGCGAAGGCGCCGTCCGTCTCCTCTAAAGCGGCCACCTGCCGTTCCAGCGCGTCCGTGCTTGGATTGCCCATGCGAGAGTACGTCTCGCCGGGCTTCACGTCGGCAAATACGTCCGCAAGCTCCTCCATCGTGTCGTAGAAGAAACTCGACGACGCATAGACAGGCGTAGACACAGGGATGTAGGCACCCAGTTTCCGCCGGTCGCCGGCGTGAACGAGCTTCGTCTGGGGTTTCATTCAGACGTTACACACCAAGTACCGAGTATAGATTCCCGCAACGCCGGCACCGACATTCCTGATTACAGAGTGCGCAGAATCCGCAGGCGGGGGATCCAGAGGCCCGCTCGACGCCATGGATTTCGGGTTGCCCCTTGTACGGCCGGATGCGCATGCGCGCAATGCCGGTGGTGCACGGGTCTTGCCAGGATTCGATCCGGCGCATCGTGGTTCCCAGTGGACCTCGTCGGCACCGATTCGGTCACAACTCCCGACCTGTTCCCGCCCGCTTCTGCCAACAGTCGACAGGCTTGTCCGGATGCTCCCGGCTCTCGGCGCCGCCGGGATCGCTAGCGTACGCGCTCGCTGGGCGCGGAACGAGTGGATCTCCCGCCGGACCTACCGTGGTCCCGGCCCTTCCGCGCCGGGCTCCGTTTGCTGCTGTTCGGCAGACAGGAACTCTCGCACAACCTTCGTGACGTACGCGATCGTCTCGGGATAGGGCGGTAATCCCCCATATTCGTCGACTCGTCCCGGGCCGGCGTTGTAGGCGGCCAGGGCCTTCGTGATCTGCTCTCGGTCCCCTTCGTACAGATCGAGCATCTGCTTCAGGTAGAGAGTTCCACCCTTGATGTTCTCGACAGGATCGGTTGGATCCACGCCAAGCTCGGCCGCCGTTGCGGGCATGAGCTGCATCAGACCGATCGCACCCTTGGGAGAGACCGCGTCCTGGCGGTTGCCAGACTCTGCCCACGCGACCGCCCGGACCAATGCGCGCGGCAGACCCGCCTGGTCGGCGAGCCGGTCGAGCTCGTCCGCGATGGTGATGGATGGTTGTATTGCAGGTATTGCGTCCGACGCACTACTTTCGACCGGTGTGCCGGAGCTTGGAATGACCCGTCGCACCTCGCCCGCGGGTACGTCGATCCATCCCCCGTTTGACAGCAACAGTCGCACTCGATCGGGTCCGCTCTCCAGGCGGTCGACTTCCAGATGGAAGCTGTTGCGAAGAACGACTGTTTCTGCTGTGCCAACGCCCAGAGTTGGCAACAGTGCGATCAGGATGTTCCACTGGAGACGGTGTCGCATACTAACCTTCTTGCATGATATGACGTTCGTGTCCCACCTGGAGTGTAGCCGAACCGGTGAGACTCTGCCGGCCGGGATCCTCCACAACCTCTCTTCGCAGGGTGCGCCCCTGCTCGTCCGCTACGACCTGGAGCATGCGCGGAACGAGCTGCAGCGGGACGTCATCGAGCGTGGACCACGGAGCATGTGGCGGTATGCGCCCCTGCTTCCGCTCCGCGACGAGACAAACCTCGTCTCGCTCGGCGAGGGAATGACCCCTCTCCTGCGGACACCCCGAGTTGGTCGGCGAATCGGCTCGGCGAACCTCTGGATCAAGGATGAGAGCGCGAACCCGACTGGGACATTCAAGGCCCGGGGCATGGCTGCTGCGGTGTCGATGGCCAACGAACTGGGTGTTCGAAAGCTCGCGGCTCCGTCTGCTGGAAACGCAGCGAGTGCACTCGCTGCGTATGCTGCGCGCGCGGGCCTGGAGGCGCACCTGTTCATGCCGCGCGATGTGCCCCGAGCCAACGTCGTCGAGTGCCGGGGCATGGGCGCCGATGTCACGCTGGTGGACGGCCTGATCAGTGATTGCGGGCGCATCGTGGCCCAGCGTCGGGAGCGGGAGGGCTGGTTCGAGGTGTCGACATTGAAGGAACCGTATCGGATCGAGGGCAAGAAGACCATGGGTCTCGAACTGGCCGAGCAGTTGGGCTGGCGTGTGCCGGATGCCATTTTCTATCCCACCGGAGGCGGTGTGGGGCTGATCGGCATGTGGAAGGCCTTCGACGAGCTCGGCCATCTGGGCTGGATCGGCCCGAAGCGCCCCAGGATGATCGCGGTCCAGGCCTCCGGCTGCAGCCCGATTGTCCGCGCCTGGGATGCAGGCGAGAGCGAGTCTGCATTCTGGGAGGGTGCATCCACGCTTGCCAGCGGACTGCGCGTACCCAAGGCTCTCGGTGACTTTCTGGTTCTGCGGGCCCTGCGCGAGAGCCGTGGCACGGCGGTTGCGATCGACGATGACGAGACCCTCGAAGCTGGACAGCTTCTGGCTTCTTCGGAAGGGATGTTCGTTGCCCCGGAAGGGGCGGCCTGCGTGGCCGCGGCTCGCCGACTGCTGCGCGACGGTTTCCTGGCTCCCGATGACGAACTGGTGATCTTCAACACGGGGACGGGACTGAAGTATCTCGAGGCCTGGGAGAGGTGCCTGGAGCGCTGACCCGGCATCGGCGGAGGTCTTCGGTTGGCGAATCGGCGGGGCTTGCGAGAATGAAGGCGGTCATGCGTGTCCAGGTACTCTTCTTCGGGCAGCTCAGGGATCTGGTCGGACGCTCGAGCGACGAGCTCGACCTGCCTGACGGTTCGTCTCTCGAAACGCTCTTCCGCCACTACTCGTCTCAAAGGCCGAGGCTCGCCGAAATGGCCGGTAGCATCGCGATGGCGCGGAACCTCCAGTTTGCCCGTCCGGATGAAGTGCTCGAGGACGGCGATGAGGTGGCGATCATGCCGCCGGTGAGCGGTGGCACCGGATGGCTGGCGAGTTCCGAGGGGAACGGAGTGTTCGCGGCCGTGACCCGTGCACCGATCGACAGCAGAGCGTTGGCCGTTCGCACACAAGGCGACGGCGACGGCGCCCTGATTACCTTCGACGGAGTGGTCAGGAACAACTCCGGTGGTCGGCGGACGCTGTATCTGGACTACGAGTGCTACGTGCCGCTTGCGTTGCGGCAACTGGAGGAGATCGGCCGCAGCGTGCTCGACACGCACGCGGTGGACGGCATCGCGCTCGTGCATCGTGTGGGCCGCCTCCAGATTCGTGAGGCGAGTGTCTCGATCGTCGTGGCGGCTGCTCACCGCCGGCCGGCCTATGAGGCGAGTCTGGAAGCGATCAATGCAGTCAAGCGCAAGGTGCCGGTGTGGAAGAAAGAGCACTTCGCGGACGGCGAAGTCTGGGTGGAGGGCCAGTGGGACGAGTCCGTGCCACGTACAGCGGCCTGACAGGCTGTCTGGTCACGTTCCTGCTAGGGGCCGCCGTGCCGGTCGAAGCGCAGCAGGACGAGGATGTGGTGTTCACGACCGATGTGCGTCTGGTCACGCTGCCGGTCACGGTCAAGGATGCTGATGGGGTTCCCGTAGGCGATCTGGACCGGGCCGAGTTCGAGGTTTTCGAGGAAGGGGTCCAGAGGGACCTGGCCGTCTTCGAAAGACACACGGACAGGCCTGTATCCGTCGTGCTCATGCTGGATGCGAGCCTGAGCACGGCCATCGAGTTGCGCTACCAGCGCGAGTCCGCCCGACGATTCATCGGGGGGCTGCTCGGACCGGGTGCGCAGTCGCGGGACAGCATGGCGATATTCTCGTTCTCGTCCGACGTCGAGGTTCTCCAGCCGTTCACTCGGGCCCAAGCCGCGCTTGCGTCGGCCTTGGGCCGGGTGCGGCCCGAGTCCGGAACGTCCGTCTACGATGCCATCCACCTGGCTTCGGGTGAACTCGCCCGGCGCGACACACGCAGGGTCATCGTCCTGATCACGGATGGCGGTGACACAACCAGCCACAGGAGTTTTGCGGATGCGATGAGGGCGGCCCATGATGCCGAGATTGCGATCTACCCGTTGATCGTGCTTCCGATCCGCAGCGACGCGGGACGGAATCGGGGTGGTGAGCATGCACTGATCACGCTAGCCGGCAACACGGGCGGTGAGACGTTCGTCCAGCATGGAGCGGCCAGCCTCGACGAGGCGTTCGACCGGGTGCTTGTCAACCTCCGGACCCAGTACTACCTTGGATTCTATCCGCGACTGGACGGAGTGCAGCGCAAGGAGATATTCCGCAACATCGATATTCGCGTAAAGCGGTCAGGAGCCAAGGTGTTCGCCCGTTCCGGGTATTATGCCGATCTGGATGCCCAGGCGGTGGAGCGTCCTTCCGGACGCGAGAAGCCTGCGAACTTGCGGCGCTTGCCGCAGGCCCGGTCGCCGGGCGGGGAAGTCGAGACACCGCCGCATCCCCCGCCTGCGCAGAAGAAGCGCGGCCGACCGGACGGGAGACCAAGGCCGGGAATCATCAGGCCCTGACAGGCGGTTGTAGCGCAGGGCTGTTAGCCTGTGATGTGCCTACCCTTGCCGACGACTACATCCCGTTTGCCGCTGAGCTGGCCCGCGGTGCCGGCGCGATTCTCATGCAGCACTACCTCGGCGTGAGCGTCGAGTACAAGGGGCGATTCGACACGGTCACGGTGGCTGACCGGGCCTCGGAGCGCTGGGTCGTCGAGCGAATCCGATCCCGGTTTCCGTCCCATTCCATCGTTGCCGAGGAGGGCGGAGGACACACCGGTGCAGGCGAGTTCGTCTGGTATGTCGACCCCCTGGACGGCACGACGAACTTCGCCCACGGTCTGCCTCGATTCTGCGTGAGTATTGGTGTCTGGGGGCGCGGAGAGGGCTTGGCGGGCGTGGTGTACGACCCCGTCAGGGACGACCTGTTCACCGCCGAGCGCGGGTCCGGAGCCTACCTGAATGCGCGGCGAATCCGCGTGTCGGAAGTGGCCGACATCGAAAAGGGGCTGTTCGCGACCGGGTTCCCGAGTTCGATTCGGCAGACGAACCCGAATCTCCACTACTTTCACCAGGTCGCGATGCGGACGCACGGCGTGCGCCGGACCGGATCGGCCGCGCTGGACCTATGCTCTGTTGCCCAGGGGCATTTCGAGGGTTTTTGGGAAATCGGACTCCAATCGTGGGATGTGGGCGCAGGACTGGTGATCCTCGCCGAAGCGGGTGGCGAGTACAGCGACTTCCAGGGAGCGCGCTATCAACCCGGTCAGGGACCGATGGTCGCCACGAACGGCCAAGTCACCCAGGGGCTGCTTGACATGTTCGCCGACGTTGCGAGGGGCGATGCCCGCATTCCGCTCCCGAGTCTCGGGAGCGGATCCTGGCGCGCGCGAACCAGATTCCTGCCGTGACGCGCTGCCGCCACGAGGGCCGGACTGCGGCCTGTTGCGAAGTATGGTCCGAGCAGTGATCGGCTGTGGTATCTTGGAATTCTTGTGCGGGAGTCGTGTGCCACCGTTTCGAGGCCGATCCTGAGCGGTCCGGCTCGGCATACGTGGAAGGGCCCGGCAACTGGAAATGGATCGCATCGTAGACCTGATTCGAACTAAGCGAGACGGCGGAGAGATTACCCTCGAGGACTTCGAACGGCTAATCAACGGCTTTACGTTAAACGAGATTCCGGACGCCCAGATGGGCGCGTTCCTCATGGCGGGAGTGTGCAACGGTTTCAGTCCCGCCGAGTCCGCGTATCTGACCACCGCCATGCTGCGGTGTGGCGAGAAGCTGGATCTCAGCCAGATCGATGCGATGCGGGTGGACTGCTATTCCACCGGTGGCGTGGGCGACAAGACCCCGCTCGTCGCGGCGCCCATCGCCGCGGCGGCAGGTGTCGCTGTTCCGATGATCGTCGAGCACGGGACGGGGCATATCATCGGTTCGCTGGACAAGCTCAAGTCGATTCCCGGGATGCGGACCGAACTCGGGGTCGATGACTTCGCCGACCTGGTGACCGAGTACGGCCTTGCCTTTGCGGAACAGAGCAACGCGCTCGCGCCGGCCGACAAGCGCCTGTTCGAACTGCGCGACCAGACGGCGACGGTCGAATCGCTGGAACTGATCGCGGCCTCGGCCATGTCGAAGAAACTGGCCGAGGACCTCAACGGCTTGATCGCCGATGTCAAGGTGAGCCGCGGCTCGCTGGTTTCCGGACGGACCGAGGCTCGCAGGCTGGCGCAGCAGTTGATTGCGATCGGGCGCAAGCTGGATGTCAAGGTGCAGGTCCTGTTGACGGACATGGAGCAGCCCATCGGGTCCACCGTGGGCAATGCGCTGGAAATCATGGAAGTCGCGCAGGTGCTGCGGGGCGAGGGGTCGCCGGATCTGCGCGGCCTGGCCATCGAGATTGCTGCGCGGATGATCTACTTGGCGGACACCAGCATCTCGATCGAAGGTGCACGCGAGAAGGCGCAGGCGGTGATTGCGGACGGGTCGGCGCTGCAGGTCCTGGGGAGCGTGATCGCAGCCCAGGGTGGCGATCCGGAGGTGCTCATGGACTTCGAGAAACTGCCGAATCCCCAAGGCTACCTTCCCATCCCGTCTCCCCGCGATGGGTTCGTCAGCCGCATTGATGCGGAGGATATCGGAAGGGCGGCCGTGCTGCTCGGTGCTGGACGGCCAGGACCCAACAAGCTGCACGATCCTGCCGTCGGGGTCGTGATCGACGCAAAAGTCGGCCAGCAGGTGTTCAGCAACACCGGGCTGTGCGCCATCTACTACAACGATGACGCGAACCTGGAAGAGGCACAGCAGCTCGTCGAAGGTGCATTCCGCATCTCCGCACAGGAGCCACCGGCGCGGGAGCTGGTCATCGATCTGATCCAGGGCTGAGGCCTTTCCGGCCCACGGCCGGCTGTTGCGGTCCTGACCGGGGTCTCAGTCGCTCTCGGACCGCGGCAGGGCGAAGACAAAGAGTCCTCCTCCTGCCGCCACCGCCATCATCTGCCGCCCGTCGGCCTCGAACGCCATGGGGCTTGCCTGGACGGCTCCGCCAAGATTGATGCGCCAGAGTTCGTCGCCCGAGCGAGCGTCGAGCGCCTTGAAGAACCCGTCGGAGGTTCCTGCGAAGACCAGGCCGCCGGCCGTTGACACCAGGCCGGCCCAGGCTGGCTGGAACAGTCTGTGTTCCCATTGCAGTTCTGCCGTGACCGGATCGAAGGCCCGGACCGCCCCGTACCAGTTGTGCATGGTGGGCTCGTTCACGAACATGCTTCCCCAATATCGGGTGCCCGGACGGTACTCCGTTTCGCCCTTGAAGTACGTGCTGCTGCCTTCGCGACACGAGACGTACAGCAGGCCGGTGTCCGGACTGTATGTCGGTGACATCCAGTTCGTGCCGCCGGCCACTGCCGGGAACACTTCCACGCCCTCGGCGGACGGCTCCATGCCCGGACGGCGGATGGGCCGCCCTTCTTCGGAAATGCCGACCGCCCAGGTCTGCTTCACGAACTGGGTGGCCCGCAGGAACTCGCCCGTCTCGCGATCCAGCATGTAGATGAAGCCGTTGCGGTTGGCCGAGACGAGCAGTCTGCGGAGCTGACCTCGGTACTGCTTGTCCATCAGCACCATGACCTGCGTGGCGTCCCAGTCGTGGACGTCGTGGGGGGTGAACTGGAAATGCCACCGTCGCTCGCCGGTGTCGGCGTCGAGGGCCACGACCGAATCCGAGAACAGGTTGTCGCCGAGGCGGACATCGCCGTTCCAGTCCGGCCCCGGATTGCCCACGCCCCAGTACACGAGGTTCAGTTCCGGGTCGTGGGTCGGAGTCAGCCAGATCGATGCTCCGCCGGATTTCCAGGAGTCTCCGGCCCAGGTCCCGTGACCGAACTCACCCGGTCCCGGCACGGTATAGAACCGCCACCGCCGTTCCCCGCTTGCCACGTCGAAGGCATCGATGAATCCGCGGATTCCGTATTCGCCACCGGCTGTGCCGACCATGACCATGTCCTTCACCACCAGGGGAGCCAGCGTGCCCGAGTAGCCGAGCGAATAGTCGATGAGTTCCGTCTCCCAAAGCAGCCGCCCGGTCTTGCGATCGAGTGCAATCGCATACGCGTCGAGGGTGGCCATGAAGAGTCGGTCGCCGAGGATGGCCAAGCCCCGGTTCACCAATCCGCAGCACGCTATGAGCTTGCCCGGAAGGCGCCGGGAATAGCGCCAGAGGCGGGTACCGGTCTCCGCATCCAGCGCATACACGTCGCCGGGCGGGACCGTGATGTACATGATGTCTTCATGGACCAGGGGAGTGACCTCGAATTTCTCGCTGATCTTCTCCTGGAAGATCCACTCGACACGGAGTTCCCGGACATTGGCGGTATCGATCTGGTCCAACAGACTGTGTCGTTGACCGGAGTAGCCGCCGTGGTAGTTGAGCCAGTTCGATGCGTCCAGCTCGTCGCGGCCAAGGTCCTCGTTCGTGACCTCGCTGGCCAGCAGGCCAGCAGCCAGCAGAGCTCCGGAGAGTGTCGATAGTGCGAAGGGGCTTCTCAACGCTCGTTCTCCTTGCTCGGTCCGCGCAGCGTGCAAAGGTAGGCGACGAGGTCCGCGGTCTCACTGTCGCTGAGCAGGTCTCCGTAGGCGGGCATGAGCGATTCGGCCGGCTGCTCGATGGATTCCAGACCGTGCTTGCGGAACGAGCGGATTGCCTCCGAGCGATCCATCACGAAGATGTGGTATCCGTTCTCGTTCATGCGGACACCCTCGACGCGTTCGCCGTCTGCCGTGACGATTCGGACGGTCCGGTAGCGGTCTGCGATGTCTGCATGCGGTTCGAGAAGCGCCTTGAGCAACTGCTCGTTGGAGAACGTCACCCCTGCGTAGCTCATGTCCGGACCCAGCCTGCCCCCCGCCATTCCGACCGTGTGGCATGCAAGGCACGCTCCCTTGTTCGTGAACACATCCTTGCCGGCCACGGGGTCTCCTGTTCCGGGTTCACAGGACCCGCCTGCGGTCGCTGCGAACGTTCGCACAAAGAGCAGGATTCTCCAAATATCGTCCTCATCCATCCACAGCCCGGGCATATCCGTACCCGGGATGCCGCTCTCGATCAGGTCGAACAGATCGGCATCGGAATCGCCTCGCACGTACGAACGCTTGGCCAGCCGGGCTCCGCGTCCCGTCTTGCCTTCCATCCCGTGACAGACGCCACAGTGGATCCGATACAGTCGCTGCCCTTTGGCTAGGTCTTTCGGGGAATGCAATGGGTTCGTTTCGTGGGTTCGCGCGGCCTGTAGAACCAGTGGCAGCCAGACCAGGAATGTCAGGTACCGAATCGTCTGCATGGCCGGATGCACCAAATCCTGCCCAAGTCTAGCACCCGGTTCGAGCAGATCATCGCTCGCTACAGTTTTGGCACCCGCATCATGCGGAGACTCTTGCGTGGACAGACTTGACTGGACCCGGCCAGTGGATCGGTCCGCGAATGCTGGATGGCTGGCCCCATCGTGCACGGAATCAATACCGTCCGTCGAGACCAGCGCCAGCGCGTCTGCGGCTGGCCCCATCGTGCACGGAATCAATGCCAGGATCATGTCACGGGTTGGCCTTGCCGGTGCGGAAATTCGACAGGTCGTCTTCCATCTACCGGGCTTCCGGGCAGCGCAATGAAGTACCAAAGGCCGGCCGTTGCCTGCGCCACTGCAAGCGTATCGACGACATCTTTGTCCTGCTCCGGTTGAAGTGCATTGCGGTAGGGCGGCAGCCACGACACCCTCTCCGCCCTGTCCTCACGACGGGGCCAGCGGCACACCTCCGCACCCTGCCGCAGTCCACCGAAAAGCCGCCGCTCCTTGCTGCACGAACATGGCAGAATCGGCTGCACGAACATGGCAGAATCGGGCGGCAGATCAGCATCGCGGATGCCCGGCCTGGCCTTGTACGCCTCGTGGGCCCGACATTCGCAGGGTGCCTTCCCGATAGCAGATCGGTCCGCTTCGTCGCTTGCGCGATACAAGTGGCCGAGAATTGCGACCGTTCCAGGATGCGATCCTACCCGAACGCCTGCCTTAGTGTCTGGTAGCTCTCGGCGACTGCCTCCTTGGCGGGGGCATTGCCTTCCATCTCCAGCGAGACGTAGCCCTGAAAGCCGGCGTTCTTGACGATGCCGGCGATCCGTTCATAGTCCAGGTCCAGCGTGTACCAGACCCCGCCACCGGGATAGGTCTTGGCCTGGATGATCGTCGAGTGGGGCGCGAGCTGCTCTATCTGGGGGTACGGGTCGCCCACATAGTTGCCGGTGTCCATGTTGATGCCGAGCCAAGGATCGTCCACCTCGCGGTAGATCCGAAGCAGCGTGTCGACCTTCGTGGACAGACCCCAGTGGTTCTCCAGAGCCATGACGACGCCGGCTTCGGCTGCGTGTGGCAGGCACTCCTGAATCGAATCCACGCACCATCCGATCGCGTCCTCATCCGTGTATCCATCCAGCGCGGGCTCCTGTCCGTTTGCCGCCATCAGGTCGTCGAAGGAGCGAATCGTTCCCCATCGGCCGGTGTTGAGTCGGATTGCGGGAATTCCCATCTGGTGGGCCAGGTCGATGCAGTGCCTTGTGTGGTCGATGGCTTCCTTGCGCCTGTCCGGGCTCGGGTCCACGAAGTCCTGGTGGATGGAAAGCATGATCAGATCCAATCCGGACTCCCAGGCTCGGCGCTTCAGGTCGTTCATGTAGGTGGTCGATTCGTCCTGCATCTGGCGGTGCAGGATCTCGACGCCATCGAACCCCAGTTCGGCGGCGTGGTCGATGACATCTTCGATCGGGTATTTCTCCTTGGTGAAGTGCCAATAGGAGTACGTCGAGACACCCAGACGAATTCGCCTGCCCATGGTCGGGGCCCCTGGTGCTGGTTCCGGAATTGCGCAAATGGCACCGGCTCCCGCCGCCGCGCCAGTCCGCAGGATGTTACGTCTTGAGAGTCGGTGTCGCATCACCCCACAGTATAGGCCCCATACCGGTCGGGATCCGGCACGGGGCCCATTTTCCCCGCTTACGGCCGTTCAGGCCGCGATCATGGCGTGGGGGTCAATCACGTACTTGCGGGCCGCGCCCTTGTCGAAGTCCCGGTAGCCTTGTGGTGAACTGTCGAGCGAGATCACGGTCACGTTACACGCTGTGGCCGGCGTGGCCTTTCCGTAGAGGATCGCCTGCATCAGTTGCCGATGGTAGGTCATGACAGGACACTGGCCCGTCATGAAGTGGTGCGACTTGGCCCATCCCAGACCGATGCGGATACCGAGGTTACCGATCTTGGCGTTCTCATCGATCCCGCCGGGGTCGCCGGTTACGTAGAGGCCGGGAATGCCGATGCCGCCTCCGGCGCGAGTGACCTCCATGAGGGCGTTGAGCACGGTAGCGGGGCGCTCGACAACGGCGTCCCTGCCGTGCCCTCTGGCCTCGAATCCGACGCAATCCACACCACAGTCAACTTCCGGCACGCCCACGATCTGCTCGATCTGTTCGCCGAGCGTCGCATCCTGCCGCAAGTCCACGGTCTCGCACCCGAAGCTCCTGGCTTGTTCGAGCCGTTCCCCGATCATGTCACCGACGATCACGCAGGCCGCTCCGAGCAACTGGCAGGCGTGTGCGCAGGCGAGTCCCACCGGCCCGGCCCCCGCCACATAGGCGATCGTTCCAGGTCCGACTCCGGCCGTGACTGCTCCGTGGTAGCCAGTCGGGAAGATGTCCGAGAGAAGCGTGAGATCCCTGATCTTGGCCATTGCCTGGTCCCGGTCCGGGAACTTGAGGAGGTTGAAGTCTGCATAGGGCACCATGACGTACTCGGCTTGCCCACCGACCCATCCGCCCATGTCCACGTATCCGTAGGCCGCTCCGGGGCGGGCAGGGTTGACCTCAAGGCAGATGCCGGTGTTCCGCTCCTTGCAGTTGCGACAGCGTCCACAAGCGATGTTGAACGGCACCGACACGAGATCCCCGGCCTTGATGAACTCGACATCCCGGCCAGCCTCGATCACTTCTCCCGTGATTTCATGGCCGAGCACGAGTCCCTCTGGCGCTGTGGTCCGTCCCCGCACCATGTGCTGGTCGCTCCCGCAGATGTTGGTGGAGACGACCCGCAGGATCACGCCGTGTTCGCACTTCCGGTCCCCGAGAGCAAGCTTGGGAAAGTCGATCGACTGGACTTCCACCACGCCGGGCCGGATATAGGCAACTCCTCGATTCGATGCCATTTGTTCCTCCTGTACAAGAAAACCGGACCGGCGTCTGTCAAATGCGCACCGATCCCGCCGCTCATAGAATACCTTGCCGGCCAACGGGACGCAACAGGCTTTCAGCGGGCCGCTTCCGCAGGCAGGCTGCTGCTACCATCGGATCCACGCACTGCGTCGGAAATGCCCCTTTCGCGATACAGGGTCTCGACCGCTGACTGGGTGGCGGCAGCAAGGGACTGGCACCTCCGCAATACGATGCCGGTGTTCGAGGATCCGTACGCTCGGGCCCTGTCCGGGCGCATCCTGAACATCGTCCAGGCGTTCGGCCCCCTGACCCGCCTGGTGTTCCGGGTTGCGCTGAAGCCGATCATGCCGGCCAGCCTGTGCGTGCTCCTGCGCGCCCGCTACACGGAGGACTGCCTTGATGCTCTCGTCGACCAAGGGATGCGACAGTACGTCATCCTTGGTGCCGGTATGGACTCATTCGGATTCCGTCGGCGCGATCTGATGCAACGGATCCAGCTCTTTGAGGTCGACCACCCCGTGACGCAGGCCAAGAAACTGCGACGCGTACGTCGCGCGGGTCTGGATGTCGTGCCGAATCATCACTTCGTCGTGGCCGATCTGTCTGATGTGTCGCCTTTCGATGCACTTGCGCCTACACCGTTCGATACTTCGGAACCGGCATTCTTCTCCCTGCTGGGTGTTTCCTACTACCTCACCGAAAACGACCTGAGGTTCACCCTGCGGGCATTGAGCCGGGGCATGCAGCCGGGTACACGCATGGTGGTCGACTATCTGCTGCGGCCGGAATCCTGCGGTCCGGACACCGAGAGCGTGCGACAGGAACTGCACAGTTTCGTTCGGAGGCGCGGTGAGCCCATGCGCAGTTCGTACTCCATGCGCGGGATGAGCGACCTTGTGGCGGACGCTGGCTTCAGGACCGTGGAGAACGTTCGGATGGTCGACCTGTCCGCGGCCTACAGGGACGATCTGGAGTCCACCCCCTACGAGCTTCCCGACATCTTCGCAGTCGGCCACTTCGAAGTGGCCTAGGAGCGTGTCGGCCGTGGAGCGCGCCCTCCACGGGGGGTGTCTCACATGCGTCGGCAGGATGTCGGCGATCAGCCAGGCATCGGGCATGGGGGCGGCCGGATGGAGCGCCGGGCCAAACGTCTCCGGTGGCCGGCAAGGCGTTGGCTCCGGGCATCGACGACGGTTGATTGCCGGTTCGATGCAGGCTGAGGAGTCCTTGCGCCCGGGCCAGACAGCCCCTTTCCTCGGTACGATGCACCGGCAAGACTGCTGGCGAGGAAATGCCGGCCCGATACCGCGCGATCAATCGGCCTGCCGGCGCTTGGATGCACCTGCACCCAAGACGCATGCCCGGAGTGCCTTCTGGCTGCTGCCCTTGCGCTTCCTGATGGCCTACTGGCAGGCCTTCGGTTCCGTCTCCGTCAGTCGCACGGTGGAGTTCTTCTTGGTTCCCTCTTCGAGTCCGAACAACCGGTACCACTTCGAACGTCATTCCTTTCGAAGCACATTGCACTGGAACTCGTGCACTTGAAGGACATTGGTCCCAGTCCCGTGCGCATCAGAAGAACCGTACCGTATAGCTGACTCGAACGCCACGTCCGATTTCGGGGGCGAGATCCTTGATGAACGACGAATGGTTGCGATACAGCCGATCACCCATGTTGAACACCGAGGCCGAAAACTGGTGCGCCGCGTGCTGGGTGGCGTGCGTGTAGGAAGCCTTCAGGTTGATCACCGCGTACCCCGGAGTCGTGGTTTCGTCGGTGAAGGTTCGGTTCTGCTCGCTGGCGAGCACCAGCTCCGGGACCAGCCGGAATCCGCCTGCACGCAGGTCGATGCCGAACTTGCCTCGCAGCGGTGGAATGCGGGGCAGATAGCTTCCCGTGTCCGTATCCTGCGCGTCCACATAGTCCATCCCGACGTTCAGGCGCAGAGCGCTGGCGAGACCGACGCTGAGGTTCGCTTCCGTCCCCATGAATCGTGCATTCCGCTGCGTGAACTCGATCTCGAGCAGCTCATCGACCTCTTCGCCGGTCGCGAACGGGAAGATGAAGTTCCTGAAGTCGTAGTAGAAGAAGTTCAGTTCCCCTTGCACTCGTCCTTCGCCTTGACGCATCGAAAGATCGACTCCGTTGCCTGTCTCCGCCTTCAGGCTGGGGTCGCCGACCTCGAACGCCCGGTTGCCCACATGCGGTCCGAAGTTGTAGAGCTCCTCAAGAGCCGGAGCACGGAAGCTATGGGAGAAGTTCGCGACGACGGCACCGCCGTTCCACGTGTCGGCGTGGAGTCCGAATGCAGCGGATGCACCCGTGAAGGTCCGGTCGACGGCATCCGGCGCCGCGTGGTCCTCGTCGTGGTGGTCCTCCTCATGGTGCTCTTCGCCTTCCTCTTCGCCTTCGTCATGTTCGTGCTCGTCGGCGTGGTCGTCCTCATGCCCTTCGTGGCCTTCCCGCTCGGCGTATGCCGGCCGGTAGCGTTGTGTCTCGACGCGTCCTCCGAACTGCAGCTTGAAGCGCTCGAAGTCCAGTTCCTCGAGAGCGAAGAACGCCAGACCACGCTGGCTGATCGGAGGCGTGAGCGCCTCCTCGCCTTCCGCCGAGAAGTCCCGGTCCACTCCCCAAATCCCGAATCGACCCCCGAGCGGCCCCCGTCGCTGCTGCTCGAAGACGCCGCGGTACGTGAAGCGACTGTTCTTGAATTGTGTGCCGATGACGGAGTCGCCGTCCTCGAACTGCTCGACTTCGTCATGTTCCCAGTCGACATAGCTCAACTTCAAGGTGAAATCCTCGATGGGTCCACCCAAGTTGTGCAATCCCCAGTTAGCGCGAAAGCTCGACCGTCGGCTCAGAAGTGAGATCCTCTCGATCTCGTCTTCATGCTCTTCTTCCTCCTCGTGGTCTTCACCCTCGTGATCCTCGTCGTCATGGTCCTCGCCTTCGTGGTCCTTGTCGTCGTGGTCCTCCCCTTCATGGTCTTCGTCCTCATCGTGTCCGTGACCATGCGCTCCGTGGAATTCGTGCGCGAACGGAATGCCTGTGTCTCCACGGTCCACCTTCGCTTCGGCGCTGAAGAACATCTTGTCGCCATACCAGCCGAACCCGCCCCCGCCGTTCAGGAGTTCGGAGCGCGAGTTGAAGATCTGACCCTCGGAAGGGGCGGTATAGTCCCCGGTGCGAACCCCTCCGCCCTGACCCCATAGCAGAACCTTGCCGATGCCGTACTCAAACCCGGCGTTGCCTCCTCCGAGTGCGTTCGTCGTTCCGCCAGAGCCGGTGATGAATCCTCGCAGCCCTTCATGCGGGTGGCGATGATGCTCATGGTGACGGCTGATCGCATTGATGGTTCCGCCCATCGCGTTGCCGCTGTACAACAGTGTCGCCGGCCCCTTGACGACCTCGAGTCTGGCGATCTGGCCGACGTTGAGAACTTCTCCGTGGTCGCCGGATTGGGCCGAGAGTGTTCCCGTGTTGATGCCGTCCTCCATGACGAGCACTCTGTCGCCGTCGAATCCACGGATGATCGGGCGTGAACTGCCAGGTCCGAAACTGCGCTTGGCGATCCCGGTCCCGACACGGTGATCCAGTGCTTCCCCCAGCGATGAGCCCTGCAGCTCGGTCAGGTCGTAGGCGTCCAGAGACTCGACATCCTGGAACGACTCGAACGGCGTCTCGTGGTTCTCCGAGGCCGTTACCGTGATCTCGTAGCGTTGAGTGACCAAGGAAATGCGGAAATCGAGCGTAGCTTCGCTGGCTGCTTCAACCGTGACCGTCTTGGCGGCTTCCGTGAACAGTTGGTCGAGATGGGCAACCACATGGTAGGAACCTGGGGGGACGTTTCCGAAATGGTACGTACCATCGCTCGCGGAGAGTGTGGTCCGGCCAAGTTCGACGATCAAGACACTGGCGCCATGTACGGGGCCACCGGTCTCCTGCATGGAGATCGTGCCGACCAGTTCGCCTCTCGATTGCGCGTTTGCTGGGGCCCATAGCGCCAAGGCCAGCGCAAGGATCCCGCAGCGGAGATGGAGATTAGTGTTACAACCCACACTTCAAGCGTATGGCCCGATGACGGGACTTTCTCGTCTGCCGCTGCAAGCGGGACCCTTCGTGCAGTGAGCGGGAACCAAGGGGCTGTCAACGGCGACATGCCAGGTGGCGTCTCCATCTCCATTCCGGCCGACCGGCTTGGTAACTCCGGGCGGTGGGGGCTTGAGAGTCCGAGGAAACGAACGGGCTCGGGAATGGCTGCATGCAGAGGGGAACGAGCGGACTAGGGGCAGACTTCCGGCGGAGTGTCCGAGCGGGGTGACTTCAGTGTTCCGGCCTGGCATCGCATCGGCAAGCGGGCTTCCAACACGTTCGAGAGCCTTCGTGGTTGTCGCAGACTCCCCTCGCAGGCGCCAGGCCCTGCCATGCCTGTCTCCCTGGACGATGGTGGACTTGCTCGACATCGATGCGGGAGCCCCCTGGCGAGCGGGGGAAGAGCACACGCAGTCCCGGGTACTGCCGGATGAGGGGACCATCGCGTCCGGAAGCCCGCCCAGCGGGCCCGGTGACAGCTTCATCTGGTCTGGCAGTTTCCCCTGGACAACGAAAGACTGGATGGCCGCCGCCCGGCAACGATGCTGGCGACCTTTGGCCGATCGCAATGAGGTGGTGGTGCGGATGCACCGGGCTGGTGAGCGCGCAGGGACTCGAACCCCGAACCTAGTGATTAAGAGTCACTTGCTCTACCAATTGAGCTACGCGCCCATGCTCACGCCATTCTCCGCAAGGGCTATCCAAGTCTCTTGCCAGCTTATAGGAGAAATATGTAATTTCAGGATACCACGGGCGGTCGGATGCCTTGGCGGCAGCGGCGCACCACCATCGAATGCGCCTTCAGCCCGGCCGCTTGCCGGCCGGGCTGAAGTTCGTCGAGAGGTGCTATCGGCAGGATCTCGGCGGTGGTCCGATCCGGCTCGGGGATCCTGGCCAGCAAGAGCCGTATCATCCTGGCGGCTCCTGCGCTCCGGGTGATGCAGCGGAGTCTCCCAAACCATCGGTTCCGGCCGCCGGGTAGCAGCTCCGTCGTGGGATTCGCAGCAATCCCTGCCGATATCGGTTCGTGCAGTCCTGTGCTCAGGGGCTGTAGATTCCCATCACGTGCTGGTCGAAGTCGATCAGGGCCCCGGTCATCATGCAGGACTCATCGCTCAAGAGGTAGGCGACCATGCCGGCGACATCTCTCGGGCGGAGGATTCTCCCGAACGGAGAAGTGCGGTCCGCAGTCGCCAGCCAGTCCGTCGGCTGGCCTTCCAGTGTCTGTACGGCGTGTTCCGCAGGGGTCGCCATCCAGCCGATGTTCAGGGCGTTCACCCGGATCCGGTGATGCCGTTGCGAATGGGCGACATTCCTCGTGAGGGTCGACAGCGCACCCTTGGACACACTGTAGGGAACGAGGTTCGGCGTTCCCCCATGAGCCGACATGCTCAGGATGTTGACGATGCTGCCTCCTCGGCCTTCCCGCTGCATGAGTCCGACTGCCGCCTGGATGAGCAGGAACGGGGCCCGTAGATTCACGGCCATGATCCGGTCCCAGTCGTCCACGGACGTGTCCTCCAGGGTGCCGCGCTCCGTGCAGGCGGCGGCATTGACCAGTCCATCGAGCCGTCCGAAGTTCTCGTCGGCAGCTTGGACGATCCGCCGGCATGTCTCGGGGTCCTCGAGAGCGCCGTGTACGAACACGGTTCGGCACTGCTCGCTAGCGTGCCTTGCCGCGACATCCTTGCCGCGTTCGCGGGAACGACCATTGACGACCACGCCATGCGCTCCCCGCGCCACGGCGAGCCGAACGATCTCCTCGCCGAGACCCTGTGTCGATCCTGTCACGACGATGACGCTGCCGTCCAATGTCCTCGTCATGCTCTCGGCACCCTCGCCGCTGCCACATCGCGATCTGGACTCACTGGTTGCCATGGTCGTTCAGGGCTCTCCGACCCACTCGATGTGGACTATGTCCGGACGCTGTCGGCATTGACACCAGTGGATGCCGTCCCGTGTTCGGCCGGATCTTCGACGATGCGTTCCGGCTGGATCTGGTTCGGCAGCGGAGGGCTGGGTGCCGGGGCAACCTGGCTGATCCGGGGCGCCGCCGGAAGGCTGGAACTGGCTGCTGGCCGCTTGACATGTACCCTGTCCGGCCTTGCCTTGGGTACGTGCGGCTGCGCCCCGTCGCTCGCAGGCTGTGCGTCTTTCGACGTACAGGTCGATTTCGGTCGGATCGACTGCTCCACCATCGGAGTGTCCGGGCCTGCTGGCTCCGAACGCCCTTCCGAGATGGTCCGCGGCGCGGGATCCGGGTCGGGTGGGCGTGGTTCTTCCGGAGCCCGTAGAGCGGGGGGCTGAGGCGTGTCGGCCTGTAGGTACATGTTCCGGTCAAGGACAGGTCGTTCCAGGCCCTTGTGGAACGGGCTCCACACGGAACCCGGGACGATGTCCTTCTCCGCCTCGCGCATCATCGCGAGCTTCGAATCGAGTTCGTCGATCAAGTGCAGCACCAGCGCTTCTCGAAACAGCGGTACTCGTGGCGAACCGAATGCGACATGTCCGTGGTGACTCAAGACGAGGTGTAGCAGGACGGTCTTGAGACGAGGCGGGAAGTTGCCGATCTCGTCGCATTTTCTCTCCACCCACGTGCTTGCCATGGAAACATGACCAAGCAGCCTGCCACTGTCCGTGTACTCGAATCCCTGTTCGGCATTCAACTCGAAGACCTTGCCGCAGTCATGCAGCAACACTCCGCATGCCAGCAGCTCGCTGTCCAGGTCGGTGTAGTGTGTCGCCAGCAGTCGGGCCGCCCGCAGCATGCTCATGGAATGTTCGAGGAGTCCACCGATCCTGGCATGATGATTGGTCTTCGCGGCCGGCGCTCGCTTGTATCGGTCGGCGAACTCGGGGTCGCCGAAGATCGAGGTCATGAGCCGCTTCAGGTCGGGGTTCGACAGTCCGTCGACCGTTGCCAGCAGCTTCCCGTACATTTCGTCGATGTCGTGGTCGGTGTGGGGGATGAGGTTCCGCAGATCGACCTGTTCCCTGGGCAGTGTGCGCAACCGCGTCACGATCGCCTGATGGCGGTTGTGGAACACGTGCACGCGGCCCTGCGCGCGAACGAAATCGTTCGCATGAAATGTCCGTACGAGTTCCTCGACGTTGTCCCAGACCTTGGCGTCCATCGAGCCGGTTCGGTCGCTCAATGTCAACGAAAGGAACCGCACGCCGTTCCGCTTGCTGCGAACCTCCTTCGACTGCACAAGGAACGTGCCTTCGAAGCGGGTGTTCGGTTCGAGATGTTTGAGATCGCTGATGGACCTCGCCTTGGTCATGACGACGCGGCCCCCGCGGATGCCTCCTGTGTGGCGGGTGTCGGTTCGCCGTCCTGGTCGTCCTCGTCCACCTTCTTGCGCGGGAGGGGAATCATCCAGAGCACCCGCTTGCGAGGCCGCTCCTTGATGACCTCCTCACGGGTCGTGGTCAGTGGTGCCAGCCGCGACGGATCGCTCCAGGCGGTGTTGATGCCCTCGACCGCTCCAGCGTCGGCATAACCCGGTCGGATCTCGATATAGGACTGCCCCCGCAGTTCGCCCAGGTACTTGCGGATTTCGGGTTCGAACAGCGGGCCGCTGATCGTTGCCCGGATCTCTTCCTGCACCTCTTCCAGTTCCGCCAGGCCCTCACGGAAGTTCTGGTCGACGCGCAGGATCAGCAAGCCGTTCGGAACTTCGATCAGATCGGTGATGTGACCCTGCCGCTGCCCGAATACGGCGTCCTCGATTTCCGCGCGCAACATGCCCCGTCGATAGATGCCGATATCCCCGCCGAGTTCCTTCGTGGCCTCGTCGTCAGAGAACCGCCTTGCCATCTCCGGGAACGGCTCTCCTCGCTGGACGCGGTCGAGAACATCTTCCGCTTCCGTGCGATGGGCATCGTCGTCATCGTCCGCCGTGAAGAGGATCTGACTCAGCCGTACGCCTTCCGAGCGAACGTACTCGTTCTTGTGCTCCTCGTAGTACTGCTCGATCTCGTCGCGTGTCACGACCACCCGCCGGGACACCTCCTGGCCCAGAACGGACTGTGAAAGGAAGTTCTCGCGCATCCGGTCCATCAGATCCTCGGCTGGTTCTCCCGTGCGCTCCAGGACCCAGGCTTCGAAGTCCTCGGTCGTCTCGATGTCGTTGCGCCGCATGATCTCGTCGCGCTGCCGAAGAACCTGCGCGTCCACGTTGATGCCCAGTTCCTGGCCTTTCTGGACCAATAGACGTTGGTCGATCATGTCTCGCAGGACAACTCTCTCCCGTTCGTCGAGCAGTTCCTGTCGCTCGGCATCGGACAGGCTCGCATCGGCGAGGATTTCGCGAGAACTCTGCTGCAAGGTCCGTTCGTACTCGGAGCGCAGAATGATATCGCCGTTGACCTTGACGATGATCTCCTCAATGATTGACACGTCGCCTGCGAGAGGAGCGACCGCGAAAAGTAGCAGAGTGAGCACGGGGCGGTAGAGTCTCATGTCTTCCTACTACGGTCCATCTTCGCACGCCGTTGCAGCAATCGGGAAATCGGCGGGTTTCCGCGACGGCGCACGGAAGATCCGGACCCGCCGGCACGCAAGTTGCAGCAATCGGGAAATCGGCGGGTTTCCGCGACGAACCTCGACCCCGATGGCGGCCCGACTCCCGCTGCAGACTGCTGGCGGAAGTTTCCCTACGGGACCCTTTCGGGCGCGCATGCAATGGACGGAACCACTGCAGTCACATCGGTCACGCGTCTGTCCCTGGTCGGGATGGGTGTTGCCCTGAGGAGCCTCCAGCATCGACAGGAGCGAACACAGCCAGCCCCACACTATGTCGGCGTTTCCGGTTGCGTCGATCGCCAGCGTCGCATCACCCACCAGACCTGCCTCGGTAGCGCCGAACGACATGCTCGACGCGGGTGCGAGAGTTCGGTCCCGTCCCCGCGCCGCCCGGGGACCCTTGATGTCCCGCTCTCCGTCTGGCGAGCCCCCGCAGAGAGGGGTTGGGGCCCCCTGTCCTCCTGTTCGCCACCTTCCGTACTGCCGCGATCTGGCGTTCTGTCCTGCCGGACTGGTCCGGGTGCGCACCCTACGGACGGGCCGCTCTCCATCCGTCGCGAAGTTGATCTGACAGCGAGTCCACGAGCGCCGAGTTCTCGGGACGACCGGCGATGTTCACCGTTCCGAACCGAGCCGACTGCAGGTCATGGAGTTCGCGAGCCACGACGGTTCTGTCGCGGTCCATCCACTCGGTGAATCGAAACTGACGCGTACGCATGCTGTAGCCCATGTGAACCCAGTCCTGATCCGACAGATACGGCCGCGGGATCTGGCTGAATGCCGCCTTTTTCCATGGTCGATCCGGATCCTCCAGCAGCGGGATCATCGAAATCCCTTCCAGGATCGGGGGTGCCGCGATATCGCACGCTTTGCACAATGTCGGGTAGATGTCGACCAATTCCACCAGCCCAGCACAGTTCCGCCCTCCCGAACGCATCCCCGGCACTCTCAGCATCATCGGGGCGCGGGCGGCGAGTTCGAAGTTCGTGGTCTTGGCCCACAGCGTCTGTTCGCCCAGGTGCCAGCCGTGGTCGCCGAACAGGAGCACCACCGTGCTGTCGGCCAGGTCGAGCCTCTCCAGTTTCCGCAATACCCGACCGACCTGTGCGTCCATGTAGCTGGTCGCGGCGTAATATCCGTGGATGAGTTCGCGGACCTTCTCGGTCGGTACCGGCCCTCCATCAGGGATATCCTTGTAGCCGCGCAACTCGTTGGATCGGGTGAATGCCAGATCGGGGGTATCCAGCGGGCGCTGGGCGTCGGTGGGCATCGGCAGCGTGGCTGGGTCATACAGTCCAAAGTACTTCTGCGGTGCCGTGAACGGCAGATGAGGCTTCTGGAAACCAACCGCGAGAAAGAACCGTTCGCCTCTCATGCGATGCAGGGCTGCCACCGCCCGATCCGCCACCTGGCCGTCCTGCAATGCGTTGTCCGGTACGTCCGGTGCCTGCCAAGACGACAACTTCGTCCACTCCAACGTCGGGATCTCGGCACCTGACCACTGTCGGTCGGGGATCTTCGCGCGCATCGCGGCGAAGCGTTCCTGGTCGATGTACTGCATGCCGGCCTGTCGACCGCCTTCCGGCCAGGCCGGCTCGCTCCATGACGGTCGGTCGGCCTTGTTGCCGTGCAGCACTTTTCCGATCGACTGCGTGTAGTAGCCCTCCTGCTTGAAGCGCTGGGGCAGCGTGACCACGTCCGGTATCGTTGCGCGGAAGTGTGTGCGGTTGCCCCACACTCTGGTGGTGTCCGGGCGCAGACCCGTAAGTAACGACGCTCTGGACGGCCCGCAGACTGCGGACTGGCAATAAGCGCGTTGAAACACCAGGCTGCTGGACGCCAGTCTGTCCAGATTCGGCGAATGGACAACTTCGTTGCCATAGCAGCCCAGTTCGGGCCGCAGGTCGTCCACGACCAGGAACAGTACGTTGAGGCCCCTGCCGCCTGCCCTGGCGGGCCGTGCGGCCAGGCCTTTGGAAGCGATGGCACCTGCCAGGAATTCGCGGCGATCGATCATCGATTCGGCTCTTCGGGTCGGCGCCGCCACGTGTAGGTGTCCGGATCAAAGATGAACGCCGTCTTGCGTTTCGCCTGGGGCGCATTCACCTTGGGCAGCCACTGTTCGTGGCGCGCGATGACCGCTGCGCTGGCGGCGTCACGCGCCAGATTCGTCCACTCCTCGGGATCCACGCTGTGGTCGTAGAGTTCCTCTTCGCCGGAGGCGTAGCGAATATAGCGGTAGCGCTCCGAGCGGACCGCATGGTTGTTGCGGCCAAAGGTCATGACCGCGGGGCGCTCCCAAGGCAATGCGGGATCCTTGATCAGCGGTCGCAGGCTGACTCCTTCCAGCTCTGCCCGGGGCGGCAAGTCGCACAGATCCACCAAAGTCGGATACAGATTGAGCAGACTCACCGGTCGGTCACAGCGCCCGCCCGGCGTGCTGACGCCAGGCGCGATGATCGCCAGCGGCACGTGTGAGGACCGCTCCCAGAGCGTGTCCTTGGTCAAGTGGTGCTTCTCGCCGAAGTGGTAGCCGTGGTCGGACCAGAGCACGACGATGGTGTTGCTCCGGTAGGCACTGGCATCCAATGCGTCGATCACGCGTCCGATCAGGGCGTCGGCGTGCCGGATGCCGGCCGTGTAGCTGCGGACGACATCGCCCAGGTCGCCGTGCTCCAGGATCAGTTCCAGATCCGCTACCCGATAGTCGGCCAGCTTGCGGCCGGCGGCCGGTACGTCGTCGAGATCACCGGGTTTGTCGAGCGGGACGGGAGCACCGTCCGCGCCTACCGATTCGTACCTTGCCCGTGGAGCGTAGAACGGCAGGTGCGGCTGGAACAGGCCGACGGCCAGGAAGAACGGACGGTCGTGGTCTCGAGCGAGAAATTCCTCGGCCCAGCGCACTGTCGCGCCATCGCCCATCTCCATATCGGTCTTGTCCAGCGGTCCCCAGTCGAAGCTGGTGAGGTGGTCCGGTCGCCGGTAGGGCACCAGGAAGCCGGCGGTCCTCAGGTCGGTGACGAGTTCGAAGTACTCGTCCCACGAATCCGGAGGGTTGAAGCCCGGCGTGTGATGAAAGACCTTCCCGCCTCCAGCCACGTAGTAGCCGTTGTCCTTGAAGTGGCGCGGCAGCATCACGACATCCGGCAGGTTCGGCTTCCACCATTCGCCGTTGGCATAGATGCCCGTCGTTGATGGTCGAAGCCCCGAGAGTACTGCCGTGCGGGAGGGGTTGCACTTCGGAGAGGGAGCGTGCGCGTTGGTAAAGAGGGTACCCCGCGCGCTGAGGCGGTCGATGTGCGGGGTCTGGGCGGGTTGGTAGCCGAGGGCGCCAACCCAATCGTTCATGTCGTCAACGCTCAGAAAGAGCACGTTGAACGGTGATGGGTGCGTGCCGGAGCAGGCCGACAAGACCAGCGCAAGCGCGACAAGGACGACCGGGCCCGCTGGTGTCCGCAATTCATGCCGTGGACGCCACGGCCGCATCGTGAGTGTACTCAACGTTGTCCTCACCGTTCGATGCTCGCGGCCGAGGCTGGCTTGTCCGGCGCAAGGTAGGCGGGATAGTTCCAGCTCTCGGGGCGCTCGTACTTGCCGTTCTTGAGCGTGGATGCAATCTCGGCCTGCAGGCGGGTCGTGTTGGCGGGATCGAGGAAAGGATCCTCGGTCTGCTCACGCCACTGCTGCAGTCTAGCCTTCAGCCGCTCGAAGGCATCCTCGTGGGCCGGGTCGGACGCAAGGTTGTCGAATTCATGGGGGTCGGCGGAAAGATCGTACAGTTCGTACTCCGGGGGTTTGGCCATGGTCTGGTACGCCATGCGGACTCGCTCGGGAGCTCTGTTCACCGCTTGCAGCAGCTCAGACTTGCCCACGAATCTTTCGATGGTGAAAGCGTGTCCCGGATTCACCGTGTTCGGCATCAGGTTGCGGATCAGCTTGTACCGCCGGTCGCGGACCGTGCGCTGCGGATAGTAATTGTGGTTCGAGTGCAGGTGGTATTCCGTGAAGAGATACTCCCGCCAGGACGGACTCTGGCCAGCGACCAGCAGACTCAATGAGCGGCCTGCGAGGCCGGGGACCTCTTTCGCGTCGGCCGCCTCCAGGAACGTTGGCATCAGGTCCAGTGTCGAGACCAGTTCCTCCCGTACCTGATCTGCCCGCTGCAGGCCCGGCCAACGAATGATCAGCGGAATCCGCACTCCGCCTTCGTAGGATGTTCGCTTGCCACGCAGCAGATCCGCGCCGTGATCACCGAGATAGATCACAAGCGTTTCCTCGGCCTTGCCCGAGTCCGCGAGAGCCTGCAGCAGATCTCCCACCAAGCGGTCCAGCCTGCTGATCGAGTTGTAGTAGTTTGCCGTGTCGTTCCGCAACACCTCGGAGTCAATCCCCATGTATGGCAGCGGCTCGACATCCGCTCCCTGGAGCGGCTGCTCCGGGATGCCGTCCACCTGGGGCAGGAACGGCCGGTGGGCGTCGGGGTAGTTCACCGACAGGAAGAATGGCTGCTCCGCCGATCCCATGAATTCGGCCGCGAAGGTAGCGTAGCGTGCCATGCCCTCCCGTCGAAAGTTGGACGAGGAAATCGCGGCGAAGTCGAACGGGAACGCGTCCGCCGGATTGACGTGCAGCTTGCCAATAATGCCGGTGCGGTAGCCGACTTGCTGCAAGCTGCGCACGATGTTGGGCGTCTCGCTGTCGTACAGGCCGAACTTCCACGTAGCCAGTCCGATCTGACCGTTCTGGTGGGGGTAGAGCCCTGTCAGCAAGGCCGCCCGCGACTGGCTGCACCCGGCTTGTGGCACATAGGCATTCTGAAAGCGCACGCCGCCAGCTGCCAGCGCGTCCAGGTGTGGCGTAGATACATGAGGGGTGCCGTATGCTCCGATTTCCGGACCGTTGTCCTCGGAGACGATCACGAGGATGTTGGGCCTGACCCCGAAGCCTGAGTCTGGGACCGACTCCGGAGTCGAGCAGTCCGTTAGCGTGATCAGCATGGCCGCGCCGGCCAGAATCCGGGGTGTCATCTCCATGCGATCCAATCGGTCCGCGATGGCTGGACCCGATGTGCCGAATACGGCATGGCCATGGCGTCCGTGGTCGCAAGCTGTCGACCATGTACCGCTTGCGATAGCATCTTACCCGAACGTGCGACGACGAGCGGCGCTTGCCAGAGAAACCCAGTCTGGCCGTTCGCACTTCGCGGCCGTCCGCAGATTCCGGGTCTGATCCACACGAGGTCGGCGATTACAAGATTCCGTTTGCGCCAGCAAGTGCGATGTAAGAAATGGGGCCAGGGGACGAGGTTGGCCATTCGCATGGGAGAAACGCCAGAATCAGCAGATACGGGCTTTCCGCCCTCCGGCAGCCCATCATGTCCCCGGCAAGCGCGGGGCCGCGACGCTCCGCGCCGCGACACTCGGTGTCTTGAACCGCTCACCGGCCACGATCTGCGCCACGGTGATCATCTGCATCCGCGGGTACTTCACACCGAGCACATCCAGATCTCCCGCCTCAGCCATCAGGCGTGCGAAGTTCTTCGCCTTGCCGGGCGACAAGTCCATGACAATCAGGCCCGCCAGCAGCGCCGTGTCGCGCCGTAGCACATCGCCCAAGGCGCGCACATCGGCGATGTTGACGTTCGTCCCGCCCTTCACTTCGATCACCATGCTCTGAAGGTCCTTGTGCTCGGGGTGCGCGAAGTAGAGTCGTCCGTCGATACCACCGTCCGCAGTCTGTTTCGTCGTCACGAATCCGTCGACCTGCTCAACGGCCCACTTCTGGAACTGGTACGGGCTTCGCTTCCACAGGTCCTGTGCGCCTTCCAAGTCTCTGGGAACGCCCCGCACCTCGAAGTCTTGCCCCTCCACCAGTCCGCACCGGTCGGTGAGCCTGATACGTGCCACTCGCTTCACAGCGTGAATGGCAATATCAATGCCGATCCACTTGCGATTGAGCCGCTGCGCCGCCTCCAGTGTCGTAGCGCACCCGCAGAACGGATCAAGCACAACGTCGCCCTCGTTTGTACTGGCCTGGATGATGCGCTCCAAGAGCTTCAGCGGCTTCTGTGTCGCGAAGCCCATTCGCTCTCTCGACACAGGCGCAAGAATGCTGAGTTCCCAAACGTCACGCATCGGGGCTGTTCGTGATTCCTCATCTGTCTGCCGTGGAAGTCGCCGTCCGCTTGAGAAGTCCGCGACCTGCCGTTTCGTCCCGAACCGCTTGAGTGTCTCTCGAGACAATGGCTCGTACATCTGGTTCCATGTCACGTTTTCGCTACGGGAATAGCGCAGGATCACGTCATGCATGCGCTGGAAGTTGGCTTGCTTCGCAGGCCACCGGCGATACGACCATATGATCTCGTTCCGGAAGCCGGAATGGCCGAACACACCGTCGAGCATGACCTTGATGTAATGGCTCGCGGTCGGGTCGCAGTGCAGGTATAGCGTCCCGGTCGGCTTCAAGAGTACCCGCATGTGCGCCAGCCGGATCACCATGTACGACAGGTACGCCAATAGCGTCGGGTTGGTCTTCCGCAACGCGTTCATCCATGTCTTCCAGAACTCGGCCGTTTCGTCATCGATCCCGGTTTCCCGTACGAGAATCGGCATATGCCGGATCTCCCGTTCCCGTTCCGCCGTGAGTGTCCACATGTCGCAGAACGCCTCTACCTGATCAGGAAGTGGCCGACCCGTTTCATCCTTGTAGATGTTGTGGTAGTTGCGATTCGAATTAAAAGGCGGATCCAGGTAGATCAGATCGACGCTGCCGGCCGCCATACCCTGCATAACGGTGAGGCAGTCGCCGTAGTAGAGGCGGTTCACGCAACCGCCCCCACGAGGAACGGCTTGAACCGGTCGGCAACCTCACGCTCGTAGTAATTCATACACTGCTTAACGACATAGAGGCTGGCGTCCTTGCATCTGGAGTGATGATGCGAGCCGTACCGTGTGCGCTTGATGCAGCTCCGGAGACACTCAGTGGTGTTGTTGAACTCGCGATTGACGTACCGGTCGGAGTGGTTGATCGTCGCATGGCACATAACGGCATGTCGGCTGTTGAAGGCCGCGCAGGCATCCAATCTAAGTACCGCGCCGGCGGGATCTACATGGTCCAGGATGAACTGCTTGAGGCTGGCCCCGATAATCTCAGACTTCTTCGCTGGCGGTAACACGACCTGACCGTCGTGCTCGCCAATGCTGATGACCGGCATCTTTTCGGTCCGGCCTCGCCCGCCGGGACGATCCCTGCCGCGCCTGTTGCATGTCCGCCCCTTCCCGACCAAGTCACACTCATTGGCCTCAGCGATGCTCTGCAACAGGGCCGTGTCCGTATCGCTCGCCATGCGGACGCGCACGGCGAGGAACCACGCCGACTTCTGGTTGATCTCCAGGTCGCGCGCGAGCTGGCAGGACGAGATCGACTTCTTGGCGTTGAGTAGCAGGCCGATCGCCAAGAACCACTTTTGCAGCGGGATCTTGGTTTTCTGGAAGATTGTCCCGTGGAGCACGTTGAAGCTTGACTTGCAATCATGGCAGTTCCACCGGCCGATCCGGTCGCCGTCTGCCTTGCGCGCGACACTCACAGAGCCACAGAGCGGACACGTGGGAGTGTCGCCCCACCGCGTGGCTTCCAAGTATGCGATACAGGCCGCATGGTGCGGGAAGCGCTGGAAGATATCGATCAAGCTCATGCGAGTATGATTGCTGGTCCGCCCTCAGATGTCAAGCCCGTAACTACTGACTCCGAGAACTGCCATGGCTAAGGTCTACCGCCTTCAGCGCCTCATGAGAACTGCCAGATCGACGCTCTGGGCCGACAAGGAATCTCGTCCACTGTTATCAGCATTTTCCGGTTGCCGACCCTGGCCTGCACGTCAAATGTTGTCAAGCGTCAAGAGCCTTCCGTAGCATCTCGTTCACCAGTTTCGGATTGGCCTGCCCCCTGGTCGCCTTCATGGCCTGCCCGACGAAGTACCCGATCACGCCCTTCTTTCCGCCCTGGTACTGGGCCACCTGCTTGGGCGACGCATCGAGAATCTTGCTGATGATCCCTTCCAGTTCGCCGGTGTCGCTGATCTGTCGCAGCCCTTCCGCCTCGACGATCTCCTCGGCAGTCTTGCCGGTGGCGAACATCTTCGCGAAGACATCTTTCGCGAGCTTGCCGGAGAGCGTTCCCTTGTCGACCAGGGAGAGCAGGGAGCCGAGGCGTTCGGCGTTCACCGGCGACTGGTCGATGTCCATACCCGCTGTATTCAGCGCCCCCATCAGTTCACCCTGCACCCAGTTCGCGGCGGCTCGAGGATTGCCGCACGCCCGGACTGTCTGCTCGAAGAATCGGGACGTTGCGGCAGTCAGTGTCAGGACACGTGCGTCGTAGTCCGAGAGGCCGTATTCCCCGACGAGCCGAGTGCGCATGGCAGGCGGCAGTTCCGGCATCTCGTCGCGAATCGCCCGAATTCGTTCCTCGGGGACGATCAATGGCGGCAGGTCAGGCTCGGGGAAATAGCGGTAGTCATGGGAGTCCTCCTTGCCGCGCATCGTGGAGGTGGCGCCGGTGGCCGTGTTGAAGAGTCGGGACTCCTGGTGGATCGTGCCGCCCGATTCGACGACAGCGGCCTGCCGGGCGATCTCGTATTGGATCGCCTGCTTGACGAAACGGAAGGAATTCAGATTCTTGATTTCGCAGCGCGTCCCGAACTCGCTCGCGCCGCGAGGGCGAATGGAGATATTGGCGTCGCAGCGGAGCTGCCCCTTCTCCATGTCGCAATCGGAAGCTCCAGAGAACTGGATGATCTGCTTGAGCTCGTTCAGATAGGCAACTGCCTCGTCCGCGCTGCGCATATCAGGCTCGCTCACGATTTCGCAAAGCGGAGCGCCCGCTCGATTCAGGTCCACGTAACTGTACCGGTCCGAGTCGGGATAGCCGTCATGAATGGTCTTACCGGCATCTTCCTCCATGTGCAGTCGCGTGATGCCGACTCTCTTGCTCCCGCCGTCCCATTGGATGTCCAGCCAGCCATGCTCCGCCAACGGCTGATCGTACTGGGAGATCTGGTAGCCCTTGGGCAGGTCAGGGTAGAAGTAGTTCTTCCGTGCGAACCGGGAATGAGAGTTGATTCGGCAGTTGATCGCCAAGGAAGCACGAACGGCCAGCGAAACTGCCTCCTGGTTGAGGATCGGAAGCGCTCCCGGGAGTCCGAGCACGACCGGGTCGGTCTGGGAATTCGGCGCTTTGCCGAAAGCGTGTGTAGAACAGGAGAAGATCTTCGTCCTGGTCTTGAGTTGGACATGCACCTCAAGGCCAATCACGGGCTCGAACTTGTCGATGGTCTCCGGGTCGGCCAAGCCTGCATCCACGATTTGCATAGACGGCGGCTCGGGTCGAGCCGGGACTCCATCTTATCAGCGCCGATCCGGGCCAGGGATCACCGACAGGTCGCAGGTCGCGCGCCGGTCCAGTTTCCGGGGCCTCTCTCGACCACGTCGGGATCCGGCGGAAAAGGGTGGACTCTTGGGCTGTCCGGGTTTGCTCGTGACTGCAACGGTCAGAAAGAGGCAGAATGGATCGGTATATGCTCGATTTCATCTGTCCACGATGCGGTGCCAGTGTGGATGTGGCCGCCGATCAATGCCCGCAGTGCGGTGCGCCGCAGCGCCCGGAGGCCGCGGACTCTCTGGATCCCGACGAAACGGTTGCGATCCCGGCATCGTCGGTGAGTCAGCCGGGACGCGGCGCAGTGCCGCCCGTCGCCGCGGTGGAGTCCGAGATGCAGGCGAACGCCGACCCCGCCCCGCCCGCAGCTTCCCAAGCCTCGCCGAAGCGGCGTGCGTCCCTGCATGTACGGCCGTGGCATTCCGGCCTATTTGCCGGGCTTCTGGCCGGGGCCATTCTGGCAGCCGTGATCTTGTCGGATGGGATTGATGGTCTCCGACTTGAGACGCCGGACGAAGGCGAGGTCTCTCGTGTGGAGGCCTTCGGGATCGGTGTGCTGGGGCCAGTTGAGGTCTCAGGCATTCGCCCGTACTACGACGACAACTATCAGGCGCATGTACGGGCCTACGTAACCAACCACTCACGCGACGAGACATCGGTAGCGTTCGTTGCCCTGCTTCGGGTCCGCGAGGCGAGTGAGCAGGCGCCGCCGTTGGCGACGTTCGATGTGGTGATCAGCAACCCGTTGCCGCCAAACGGAGGTATGGAGATTGATGTCCCACTGCAGGCGATGGGGACATTGCAGAGCCTGCCTCCTTGGCACGAGATGCGGGTTGATCTCGAGGTGCTGGGTGCGGGTACGGAGTAGTAACAACGAGAACCGAACGGAGTCGCGGGGCGATCAGATTGACGGGGCGCCAGCAGCGTGCGGCCACGCGTCCCTGACGGCGTTCCGCTGCCAAGGCCGGGGTGCCGCTGCGGACGGCAGTTCCGGCGTAACCTCTTGATCCACTGACCGGCCCCTCGCCAGTACGTCCCCCATACTCTCTCCAGAAGCCCACGTACATCCGCATCGCCGGGATCCACCGTGAGCGGGAGGACCCGCCCCGTTACCCGTCGGGTGACGAGGCTGTCGGCCGACTAAGCCCTGAACCACTCGAATGGCCCCCCAGGAGGTCGCGTTGTACTGCGATGACCGGCATCCAGTTCGTGACCTCGGCGCTCGGCCTCGCCGAGTCCTGAATGCCTGTGCTCCCGGCATCGGCCAACGGCACCATATTCCCATGACCGGTCGCACCGACGCCCACGAGAAGCGCTTGGCGCCGGTCAGCCTGCTCCCCGCCATGCCTAACTCGTGTATGTATTCGGCGATTGCGCAGAACTGGATCTGGACTGCCCCAACGCGAACTCGTTTCCTGTTGTGTGGCGACGCGACCAGCTGCCGGCACCAGTCCTATGCGTGACCAGCTTCGCAACGTCACTCAGTGCTTCGTTTTCGGCAACTTGCCTCCACGCGGCGCCACGGAGATCCGACGCGCCTTGGAGCACTATCCCGCGTACGAAAGCCTGCTCGGGATAGGCGCGACATCGGCCCAGGCGGTCGCCGGCACCTGGACGCCGCAATACCTCTTAACTGATGGACAGCGCCCTTCAGTCTCTCCGACCGTCTTCGCCTCGCTCCGGCGGTGCCGACCCCTGCTGCCCCGACCTAGACCGGGACCACACGAACAGCCCCGACAGTCCGGCGGCAGCCGCCACCACCGCGCTCATCCCGTAGAGCGTCTTGTCCAGCGCGATCAGGGCTCCCGCCGCAGCGAACGAAAACAGCGCGATCGAGAAGCCGAACATCTGCCCCCGAGATTCGAGTCTGGAATCATGTCGCGATTGCTCGCGCTCCATCTCACGTCGATGCCGGGACTGCTCCTCTGCCATCGTGACGATGCGGTCGGCAAGTCCCGGCAAGGTCTGGTCGTAGTGCGCCAGCATCTGCGGTGGCGGAAGTGGCCCAGCATAGTACTCAATGGCCGAGAAAACCGGCGCGACTTGCCCTTCAGATGGCTTCAGTCGTCCGTCTGCAGCCGCCTCCGCGTGCTGCAGAACGACCGGGCAGCATCCTTGCCCGCAGTATCGCCCTCGCTCATCCGGCCCCCAGATCCGGCGACACCTGTTCCATCGCGTAACTCAGATCGTCCCCCACGGCCCGCCAATCGCTCGCGATCGGATCTGGGTCCTTGAAGTCCGATTCCCCTGGCCGCCGCAGTATGCCCACAGACTGGGCCATGCCACGCAGGAAGGGATGCAGCCTCTTCCGTGTTGAGTGCCGTGCAGGACGCAATGCTCGGAGAGGAATCTTACTCTTCACGGCCATGTCCGGATAGCGCTCGTAGATGCCGGACAGCAAGGACCGGAACGACTGCTCAAGCACCCATTTCGCCGCCGACACGAACCGGGCCGCCGACTGTGGCAGCCCGGCCAACTGTTCCTGGCCCACTCCGAAACCGACCTCAGTCGTCAGACACATCCAGCATGGGCCGCTTTCGTCGATGTACACATGGCCGTTGCTTGCCAGACTCTCGACGGTCTCCAGCACCGCCGCATCGTACGGTCCGTACGGGTACGGTTCGAACGTGAAATGCGGTCCCCCGATATCGTCCGCGATTTCACGGTCGATCAACAGCATCAGGTTCAGCAACTGCACTGCATTGACGCGGGTTCCCTCGCCCCCACTTGCCAAAGCTGCCAGCACCAAGTTGGAACGGTCGATGATCCTGTTCGAACTCGTCATGTCCATATGCACGGTTTAAACCTGTACAACATCATTGTACGGAATGGTAGCGTAACGCGACCAGGACCTGCTCCGGAGCTCGCTCCCAGCGACGCAGGTGACGGGCCGTTCTGCCTGCCCCAGGCATCGCCGGTCCCACTGAGCCCACGAGGATCCCAGGATCCCATTGAGAGCGCCCGCATCCTCGGTGCCACCGGCATCGTCCTGCCCGCCCGACGCCGGGCAGGGCGGTATGCCGCGAATGTCCGAAGAAGGGCCTGCAGAAGCACGACAGTGATAGGAGCTTCACTGATCACTGCACTGGTTGCGAGACTACCCGCGATTTCCCGCGGGCCACCGACTCCCCTGTGATCTGGAAGTTCGACTGGCTGGCCCACGATCTCAGCGACCTCATCGAACTCGGGATGCAACTCGATCAGCCGATATGCCTACCGAAGCAGTGGCCCTTCCAGATAGCGTAGAGCGTACGCAAGTAAAGTTCCGACCACGAAAGCTGCGGTCAGCAGAAAGCGGTTGTGGCCGTGGAACTGGATTTCGGGCAGCAAGTCGCTGAGCGCAATGCAGAGCAGCGCCCCCGCCCCGAATGCCAGAGCACGACCGATCGCGTCCGCTTCTGCGGCCCCGAACAGGCCGATTCCCCAGTAGGTTGCAATGGCACTGAGCGGGCAGAGAAGCGCAATCATGGCCGTGACGACCATGGCGGGCTTGTGCTGCATGCCCGAGATCCGCATCAGTCCCAGTAGCGAGAGTGAGTCGAGCGGTTTGTGCAGCACGATCGAAAGAAAGATGCCAAAGCTAACCAGTGCGGAGTGGCCGTACTGGTCGTGCAAGCCACTCCGCACGGACGCACCCAGAGCGGTGCCTTCCGTCAGGGTGTGGATCGCCATGCCTGCGCAGACGCCGATCCAACTGAACGAGTGACCCTTGAACCCGCCATGACGATGGTCGCCGTGATCTGCGAACGCTCCATAACCGGCATCATGCTGATGGAAGCGAAACACGCGCAAGAGTAGAACCATCAGGATCGTTCCCGAGGCTGTCCACTGGATCGCCACTTCAAGGGCGTCGGAGCCAGGGAGCCGTACGACGCTGTGAGGCAGCAAGTGATACAGGGCCACTCCCAGAATGAAGCCCGCGACGAAGCTCATGGCCAGCTGGATGCGTGTGTGCGTGAGGCGAAGGATGTGCTCCAGCCAGATTCCGAGGAACGCAGCGAGCACGATGGCCACTGCGTATCCACTGAGCAGGACTGTTGGATCCGGTCTCACCGTCGGTGCCTACAGCGACTCTGGACCGATCCCATCCCATATGAAGGGACTCTCCAGACAGCACCCTTTGGTTCGCCAGTTACATCGCGTCGATCGCTGGCGGAGGACGGAAGCGACAATTCCTATTCTCGCTCGGAGCGGGACACTGATCCCACAAGGAGCAACGAAGAGGAGTATGGGCACGGACGGCCGCGTTCGCCCGCTGTCCGAACGACTGCTCAGAGTCCCAGGTGCGAACTGGCGTACTCCAGGCAGTCGCGGTTGTTCTGCTCCTCGATTCGAATCTGCTCCTCGGGTGGCAGGTGGCTGACGCGAGGGAGGGGTTTCCCTTTCTCGCGAACAGTCCGCATGGTCGATGCGAGGTCGCGCCCGGGCACCCGTCCCATCGTTGTCCAGTAGTCGTCCTGCAAGCAGGGTACCTTCAGCGGGTCCCGCGTGATCATCTCCAGCGTGAACCGCACCTCCGGGCGCACCGACCGGATTGATTCCACGACGGCCTTGAGGTCGAGACAGCCGTCCCCGAACGGAACTTCCGAGAGCAGGAATCCGTCTTCGTAGGATTCGAGCCCCATGTCCTTCAAGTGAACGGAGTTCGCATACGGTGCGAAGGCCCGCACCGTGTCCAGGGGATCCTCGAGCAGCGAGAGGTTGTTTCCGGTATCAATGGTCACCCCGACGAACGGGCTGTCGATGCGCTTGAGGATCCCCAGCATTTCGTCGATACGCCAGTCCTTGTGATTCTCGATGGCGAGCCGAATACCGTGCTTCCGGAGGATCGGTTCCGCCCGGGTCAGGGATTTCCAACTCGACCGGGCGAACTCGTTCCAGTCTGCGAGCGTCTTGAATGTCTCGTATCGGCGACCTCCGAGCATCACGGTCCGGATTACGGAAGCGCCTGCGGTCCGGGTTGCCCGTACCGTCCGTTCGAAGAGCTCGAGTCCCTCGCTGTCCAGGGGCAGCCGGGACGAGACCTCGATGTACATGCCGTACTCGGACGCCTTCTCCCGGAGTCTCGAGCAATAGTCCTCGTCCAGTGAAACCAGAGGTGCCTGGATGCCCCGAGCTCCCAGCGTCCCGCAATGCTCGAGAAATCGCAGTGTTTCGGTGAATCGTTGCGACGGGGCAAGGTCACGATCCGCCCTTGCGCGCTGCATGTAGGCGGCCGTTCCGACTCCCATACCCTGGTCTGGAGCGGCCGGCCTGCCCGTCGCCGCCGGCGCCAGAAGTCCGAGACTCGCGCCGGCGAATTCACGTCGAGTGCAGGTCATTGCCATAGTCTGGCACAGTCCGGGGTTCCCGCATGCCGTTCTCCGCTGTGGCGAGTACCCGGTCCGCCACCCCACCGGGTGGCCCAATCCCGGTCGCCAAGCGTCAGTCTCCACGCCGTTCATAGCGGATGAACGGCGTGAGCACTCCGATGCGGTCGTAGAGGTGACGCCCTACTGTATTGAAGTGTTGGGTCGTCCAGTACACCTTGGGACATTCCGCGGCGTCGGCCGCCGCGTAGACACCCTCGATCAGGGCGCGTCCGACTCCGGTTCCGCGGTCCCCCGCATCCACGTAGAGATCCTGCAGGTAGCAGACATTCTCCACGCTCCAGCAATGTCGATGGAACAGGAAATGCGCGATTCCGATTGTCCGGTCTGCCCGGGTGGCGACCAGGCATCGATACTCCTGGGGGTCTCCGGACAGTAGCCTCGAGAACGTGGTTCGGTAGACCACCTCAGTAACGGAGCTTTCGTAGAACTGCAGATACAGCGTCCAGAGCCTTCGCCACCCGGGCTCGTCGCTTGCTGCAAGGGGGCGAATCGACAGATCCTGCACTCGGGTCACTCTATCAGGTCCATATGCGCGATACTCAAGGGCCGAGCAGGCCGACGGCGATGGATCGACTGCGGAGACGTGAAGCCCCATGCAGGGAACTATGAACACCGCTCAGGAATTGCGGTGGGGGAGGGTCTCGGCGCTTGGCGACGATGCCGGCCCACCTCAGGCTAGATGCCGACCAGCGATGTCCAAGCCTCCCAACTACAGGGCTTGAGACGAAGTCGACGGGCGTGCGATGTGATCAACGACGCACCGCATGTATTGGTGGGGATTGCCAAGGGGCGTTCTTCCGGTGGGGAATCGTGTAACCGCATGCCGGATCGGGCAAAAACCGGTATCACGCTGCGACCCGATCGCGACCTTGGGGTCAGGCGAGTGCACGCTCGAACAGTGCGAGCAAGCGGCTCCACGCCCGCTCTGCCTGGGCCTCGTTGTAGACCGGCGTGTCGGTTGGACACCAGCCGTGCATCGCACCGTCGTAGACCTCGATCTCCGCAGGCAGCCCGGCTCTGGCAAATGCTGCGCGCAGAACATCCTTCGCTTCCGGCTGGCGCTGGTCGTCGTTCTCGGCAATCGCGAAGAGGTAGTGGGCCTTCATCTTCGGCACCAAAAGATGCGGGCTGTCCGGGCGGTCCGTCACCAGGCCGCCACCATGAAACGAAGCCCCGGCACCGACCCGTTCGGGCACGGCAGCCGCCGTGCGCATCGTGATCGGCCCGCCCATGCAGTAGCCCATCGTGCCGACCTTGCGGCTGCGATCAACCGACGGCTGGCTGTCCAGGAAGGCCACGAATGCTCTCGCGTCGACGACGTGAGTTTCCGGAGTCAGGGATGCCATCAGGGGGCGGACCGTCTCTCGCACCTTGGCGAAGTCCGTGCTGCTGACGATCGGTGGCCTCTTGAGTCGGTAGTACTGGTTCACGACCAGGACCGAGTACCCCGATCCGGCCAGACGTTTCGCCATCTGCTTCATTGCCGGCCGCAAACCGAAGGCATCGGGCCATATCAGCACACCGGCATGGCTCCCTCTCGCCGGGTGCACGAAATAGCCGTCCGCCACGCCATCCGGAGTCTCGATGTCGACTGCGGACTCGGTAACGGCCTGGGCGCTTGACGCCCGGGGCATGAGCACCGCCAATCCGGCTCCGGCCGACCCGGTTCCGAACTGCCGTCTCGTCATGTCCTTGGCACGTAGGAATCGCTCGTTGTCAGCGCTGGTCATTTCGTCGCACATGCTGGTCTCCGTCGATACTCGTTCTCGGACGCGATGGTTCTTCCCGCCACAGCCCCTGATTGTAGGGGAATCCCGTTCAGTGGGCCGGCCTGCACAAACCAGAGCGATCGGCATCGGAGCGCGATATCGGGCGGAGCACTCCGATGCCATCGTCCATGGCAGAGATTTCGCGCTGCGGTCGGCAGCCATCATCCGGTGTCCTCGCCGGTGCCTCGTTCCGATTCCGATGACGTTGCGTTCGATACCGTCGCGCCAGTCGCAGCGCAAGGAGATGAGGATGGCCGGCGCAGGTCACGGTCCGGGGTGTCGACGGTCCCTTGCCGCCGAAGACGATTTGCCGATATGCCTCCGGGTCCCTTCGGCCCCTCCGAGCGATCCCGAGTCCTGGTCGGGGAACGCAAGGATCGGTCGGCCCGAACGGCGGATACCATCGGGCCCCTTCAGTACCATGAGGGTGGACTTGAGTGCCGAGGACTCGGTGAGTGGCTCAGGACGCAGCAGGCCCCGCAAAGCCTGGTGAGTCACTGACGCAGACAGTTGGAGGACATCATGACGAACCTCGTCGAATCGACCATCGTGGACCGAATCGGTGTGATCAAGGTGCAGAATCCGCCCGTCAACGCACTGAGCCGTGGCGTCCCGGAGGGAATCCTCGACGGCCTCGATCGGTTCGCCAAGGACGACGCTGTGACAGCGATCGTGCTGATCGGAGCCAACCAGACCTTCATCGCCGGGGCCGACATCCGGGAGTTCGAGAAGATCCGGTCCGGACAGGCACGAAGCGGCACCAGGCTTGTCAATGTCATCGATGCGCTGGAGAGTTCTTCCAAGCCCGTTGTTGCTGCGATCCATGGGACCGCATTCGGCGGTGGCTTGGAGGTCGCCCAAGCCTGCCATTACCGCGTGGCACTGGGATCCGCGCAGCTCGGACAGCCGGAAGTCAAGCTGGGCCTCATCCCCGGGGCGCACGGCACACAGCGCCTGCCACGCCTGGCTGGCGTGGAGAAGGCCCTTGAGATGTGTGCACTCGGCGATCCGATTTCAGCGGACGAGGCGTATCGGTTCGGAATCGTCGACCGGGTGATCGATGGCGAAGGGTACGATGCCTTGCTGGTGGGAGCCTCGGGATTCGCCCGCCAGATGGCTGACCACGGCGGTCCTCATCCGAAGGCCAGCCAGAGTCGCGAGAAGCTCGGAACGCCGGAGGAGACCGCACAGCTCTGCGAGCAGGCCCGTGCACTGGTGCGGCGCAAGTGGCGCGGCCATCAGGCACCACTGAAGGCCATTGAAGCAATCGAGGCCGGGGTGTCGCTCCCGTTTGCAGAAGGCATCAGGCGGGAAGCGGAGATCTTCAGCGAATGCCTGGCCTCGACGCAGTGCAAAGCCCTGATCCACGCCTTCTTCTCCGAGCGAGAGGTGCGGAAGATCCCGGACGTGCCCAAGGAGACGCCCACCCGCCAGATCGGGTCAGCGGCAGTGATCGGTGCTGGCACGATGGGTGTCGGAATCGCCATGTCCTATGTGAATGCCGACATTCCCGTGATTCTGAAGGAGGTCAGCCAGAAAGCGCTGGACAAGGGTGTCCAGATGATCCGTCGCAACTACGAGCGATCCGTCACGCGGGGGCGCTTCACGTCCAAGTATGCCGAGCAACGCATGTCGATGATCACCCCGCAGACGGACTGGGACGGCTTCGACACCGCCGACATCATCGTCGAGGCGGTGTTCGAGAACATGGCATTGAAGAAGGAGGTGTTCCGGCAGATCGATGACGTTGCACGGCCGGGCGCGGTGCTGGCGACCAACACTTCCAGCCTCAACGTGGATGAGATCGCGTCCGCGACCTCGCGCCCGGAGGACGTGATCGGGCATCACTTCTTCAGCCCGGCGAACGTCATGCGCCTGCTGGAGATCGTTCGAGGCGCCGAGACCAGCAAGGAGGTCGTCGCCACGTCCATGGCTCTGGCCCGGCGGCTCCGGAAGGTGGGCGTCCTTGTTGGCAACTGCTTCGGATTCGTCGGCAACCGCATGTTCCACCCGTATCGGCGGGAGGCGCAGTTCCTCGCGGAAGAAGGCGCGAAGCCGGCGCACATCGACCGTGTGCTCTATGAGTTCGGTGCGGCGATGGGGCCCATGGCGGTCGGGGATCTGGCCGGTCTCGACGTGGGAATGAAGATCCGGAAGGAAGCGCCCGACCTGTACCCTCCAGGCACGCGACGCCCGCTTGCAGAGGACGCTCTCTGTGCGCTTGGCCGGTACGGGCAGAAGACGGGAGCGGGTTGGTATCGATACGGTGACGACCGCACGCGGAACGAGGATCCGGAAGTGGACGCCCTGCTCAAGCGTGTCGCCCGAGAGGCCGGCATCGAACAACGTTCGATCTCCGACAGCGAAATCCTTGACCGGGTGATCTACGCTCTGGTCAACGAAGGGGCCTGGATCCTGCAGGAGGGACACGCACTTCGTTCGTCCGACATCGACATCATCTACCTGTACGGCTACGGGTTCCCGGCCTACCGGGGTGGGCCGATGTTCTATGCCGATACGGTAGGCCTGAACAAGGTGATCGCCCGCATCGAGGAGTTTCACGTCGCACACGGTCACTGGTGGCGTCCAGCCCCACTTCTCCTTGAGTTGGCAAGGCAGGGAAGCACATTCGGCAGGTGGGACCGTTCGCGGTAATCAAGGTCGATACCCAGTGGGGGTCGGCTGCCAGTTCGTTCGCACGTTGCTTCTGCCAAAATCTTCCTTCGTTTCCCTGAATGTTCACTAGAGTATCCGCGAGACGCCAGTTCGTAGGTATCGGCTCAGACTCGACAGTGCTTCCGTTGGTCACCGCATCCCGGACCATTTCGTGAAGGTTGCACGCGACACGCGAGCGTCTTCATCGGTATGGAGGCATCTGCACGAGGTGTTCCATGATGCCGACTTCAGTCTCGGTGGAGTCTGGATTGGACGAAGTTCTTCACCACATGAGCGGCGAGACCCCGCCATCCTCTCCTGTGGCGGGCGCTCGGTTGACTGGCGGAGCGGGTGGTTCCACCTGATGACGGTGCAGAGGCTCCGGAGCCGATCGGCAGAGTGGCATGCTCGGTGGCAGTGGACAGACCGAGGCACGATCTGCGACAATCGGCGGGGATCATCGCATGAAGACGCGCAAGAACATGCCGCATGACGCATCGTACAAGGCCCTGTTCGGGTTCCCGAGGTTGCTGACCGACCTGTTGTGCGAGTTTGTCGCCCAGCAGATCGAAGGGGGCGTGGAGTGGATCAAGAGTCTGGATTTCTCGACCCTGCAACCGCTGCCGACGGAGCAGATCCATAGGGACTTCCGGCTGCGGCAGTGCGACATGGTCTGGCGCATCCGCTTCCGGGATGCGGACGAGGGGGAGGAATGGCTGCATCTGCTGGTGATCCTGGAGTTCCAGTCGGAGGTGGTCTGGTGGATGGCGGTGCGGGTGCAGGAATATGCGGTGGGGCTGTACTGGAGCCTGAAGCGGGGCCAGAAACCGCGGGAGGGCGACCGGTTGCCACCGGTGCTGGCGGTGGTGATCTACAACGGGAAGGGGCGCTGGCGGGCGGCACGGAGCATGGCGGAGTTGGTGGGGACGAGAGCGCGTCCGGCGGGGGCACGGGTACCGCGGGAGGCGGCGTTCACGGGCGAGCAGTATGTGCTGGTGGATCTGGGGGCGTACAAGCGGGAGGAGTTGCCGGCGGAGAACGCGGTGTCGCTGGTGGCGGCGGGGGAACGGATCACGGGGGTGGCGGACTGTGAGAAGGTGGTGCAGCGGATCTGGCGGCTGCTGCCGGCGGAGGATCAGCGGGAGTTGCGGGAGACGTTTCTGGGGTGGTTGCGGCAGTTGATGCTGCGCACGGGGGTGGATTTGGAATTTCTGGAGGACACGGCGAAGATGGAACAGATGGTAGAGAGTGGCGAATTGCGGACCACGCTGGAGGAGCGCTTTCAGGCTCACTTCGATGCGTTTCGGGCCGAGGGTCGGCAAGAAGGTCGGCAAGAAGGTCGGCAAGAAGGTCGGCAAGAAGGTCGGCAAGAGGGTCTACTGCAAGGGCTGCGGCGAGAACGACAGTTGCTGGTCCGCTTGGCCCAGAGGAAGTTCGGCACCGAATCGACAGAGACGGTCGCCGGGCTCTTGGCCGGAATCAACGATCCGGACCGGTTGCAGAACGTGGGCGAGTGGATCGTGGATTGCGATCGCGGTAGCGAGTTCATCGCACGGCTCCAGCGAATCGGCTAGCCGACAGTGCCAGTCGTGCTCGGCTTCTCCAGTACGCACTCTAGCCGGCCAGGTGATCTACATCCTGCCTAGAACGGCAGCTTGCGGCTGGGGCTCTTCTCTGGTGTCCGAGAATTGAGGGAACGCTTCTCTTACCTTGTGCGCTGGTGGAATCTGAGGGCGTACAAGCGGGCGGAGTTGCCTGTCGGCGATGCGGTGTCGCTGGTGGTGGCAGGGGATCAGAGCGAGTTGCGGGAGATGTTTCTGGGATGGTTGCGTCAGTTGATGCTGCGCACAGGGGTGGATTTGGAATTTCTGGAGGACACGGCGAAGATGGAACAGATGGTAGAGAGTGGCGAATTGCGGACCACGCTGGAAGAGCGCTTTCAGGCTCACTTCGATGCGTTTCGGGCCGAGGGTCGGCGAGAAGGTTGGCAAGAAGGTCGGCAAGAGGGTCTACTGCAAGGGCTGCGGCAAGAACGACAGTTGCTGGTCCGCTTGGCCCAGAGGAAGTTCGGCACCGAATCGACAGAGACGGTCGCCGGGCTCTTGGCCGGAATCAACGATCCGGACCGGTTGCAGAACATAGGCGAGTGGATCGTCGATTGCGATCGCGGTAGCGAGTTCATCGCACGGCTCCAGGGAATCGCTTAGCCGAAGTTGGACCATTCGGGTCTCCTGGAACGATTACCCCGAGAGTGCACGCCCAACCGCAGTGCCACAGCAATCGATCGTCGTCAGCGTCGAACTGCCTCGCGGTGACGGTGCCGAGCGGCAAACGGCACAAGTCATGGGCATCCTCATGATGACCCATAGGTTCCGACCTTCGGACAGCAGGGGCTGGGCATGAGCCCGTCAAAGGCTGACGACTCTTGGTCTTGTGTGGCAGCCCACGTGGGTCCGATCGTCTATCCCTCGAACTTCGCAGCGTGCGACTTGTTGGCTGCGCCGGATCGCGGAACGCTTCTCGTGCGCCTGCGCGAAGCCGGAGCGGCGTGGCGGTGGCAGAGGTATTGCGAGGGTCTCGCAAGGCATGCAACAAGACCCGTCACCGCTGCGTCGGCACCCCAACTCCAAGATGTTCACGAACACCCGGCAAGTCGGGCCCGACGTGGGGTACGGTTCAGGAAGTTGCTGGACTCCTGTTGCTGAGGTCAGGAGGCCTGCGTTTGCGTGGCTTGTGTTCACGATATGGCATACCCTCCACAAGTTCATTGACACGGCTGCATTGACAGCAACGCGGCCGTTCGAGAACAGCATTGAACTCGATACGTGTGCGCTTCTGCATCGACCTCGTGGGACCCGAGGGGCTGTGTCGAGTTGGCTCGATGCATGTGAGACGATACGGTTTCGAGACACTGTCCCGATACAAGACGTATGGAATCGAGCAAAGCACGATGAGGGACTGGGCGAGACTTGGCTGCGTGTCACCTAGGGAAGGGGCCAGCGGGAGTGGGGCCGTGATCGTCGCAGTCCTTGTTGCGTCGATGTCAGGTGCCGCACAGGTGACGGCCCAAGTGCCCGATCTGATCCTGCACAACGGCAAGGTCGTTACTGTTGACAAGCGGTTTTCCATTGCCGAAGCACTGGCGATTCGAGGGGATCGCATCATTGCGGTTGGAGATGACGTGGAGGTCGTGGGGCTGGCCGGACCCGACACCCAGCAGATCGATCTTGCAGGGAAGACCGTACTTCCAGGACTCATCGACACTCATACCCATCCGTTGGGTGCGGCGATGTATGAGTTCGATCACACAGTTCCGGAGATGGAGACGATTGCCGATGTGCTCGACTATTTTCGACAGAGGACGGAGGTTGTTGCGGAGGGTAGCTGGATCCGGTTGCAGCAGGTCTTCATCACCCGGCTGCGGGAGCAGCGATACCCGACCAGGGAGGAACTCGACAGCGTTGCTCCCGACCATGCTGTGTATTTTCGGACCGGACCGGACGCGTCACTCAATACGCTGGCGTTGCAGATCAGCGGGATTGATCGCGATTTCCGGATTCCCAAGGGGGTTCTGGGTCGGATCGAGCGCGATGCGGACGGGAATCCGACTGGCATCATTCGCAGCGGCGCCCATCTCATCAAGTTCGAGGAAAGTCAGAGGCGGCCGACGCGAAGCGACAAGCGGGATCGTTTACGGGAGCTGTTTGCGGCGTACAACAGGGTTGGGCTTACGAGCATTGCGGACCGGAACGCCAGTGCCGAGGCCGTTGATCTTTATGAAGACCTGCTTGACGGGGGAGACCTGTCTGTTCGGGTCTTCGTGAGTCATGCCATCAACGCACAAGATCCACTCGAGGACATCGAAGCGGCGATTTCTAAGCTTGCTAGGCATCCGAAGCACCGGTATGAATCCATGGTCTGGCTTCGAGGCATCAAGTTCTTCATGGATGGCGGAATGCTGACAGGCAGCGCCTACATGCGTGAGCCTTGGGGTGTCAGCGACGTGTATTCGATCACGGACCCGAACTATCGTGGACTCCGCTTCGTGCAGCCGGGCAAGGCGTATGCGATTACCCGTCTGGCGCTGGTCAATGGGCTGCAGCCGACGGCGCACTCCGTGGGGGACGGTGCCGTACATGCACTGATCGACGCCTACTCGGAGATCAATGACGAGTTCGGGTTGCGAGACATGCGGCCGTGTATCACGCACGCCAACTTCATGAGCCCCGAGGCCATCGAACGGATGGCGGAGATCGGCATCGTCGCTGATTTGCAGCCGGCCTGGCTTGAGCGGGATGGCGCGACTCTGCTCAAGCAGTTCGGCCCGGCGCGGCTGCGATATTTCCAACCCTACAGGAGCCTACGGGAAGCCGGTGTGGTTGTCGGGGGCGGGTCCGATCACATGCAGAAGGTCGGCAGCATGCGGTCGATCAACCCGTACAACCCGTTCTTCGGTATGTGGATCGCCCTGACCCGCCACCCGCGATGGACGGACAACGTCATGCAGCCGGAGCAACGCATTGCGAGGGAGGAGGCGATCCGGCTGTATACGACGAACAACGCGTTCATCACGTTCACGGAGGATGAGAAGGGATCGCTTGAGGTCGGCAAGCTCGCGGACCTGATCGTCATCGACAGGGACATCCTGGAGTGCCCGCTTGAAGAAGTGAAGGAAATCGAGGTGGAACGCACGTATCTGGGGGGCAAGGCCGTCTTCGTGTCCGGTGATCTGCAGTAGTCCGTTCTGCCGCATCCGTACTTCCAGCCTTGGCTGGCGGCCGGCTCAAGGCCGCGATAGACAGGACGCTGTGTTCGCGAAGTAAAGCTCCCTGTGCGTTGGGCCGATACGGGTCATTGTCGCCGCAGTGCTCTGTACGTACTACAATCAATCAAGGATGTTACGTTTCGGGTTCAATGTCTGGATGTTCGTTGCGCTGGTGGCTGTAGTATCGGCCCAGGGACCGGAAGGCCCGGTACTGGACCCCGCTCCCAGTCGGGAGAGCGCGGAGACGGCTCCGTTGCTGGTCCAAGAACGCTCGGAGCGGAGTCTCACGACAGAATTCCGTGGCCGGAGACTCTCGTATGTGGTCGTCGACGGATGGGCTGTCCACGGCGGCGACATGGTTCTGGGGCGTGCAGAAGACATGCAGCCGTTTTCTGGGAAGGCGGGTTCAGGAAAGAAGTCCAAGGAGTCGGAGTGGGTGCCACGCCAACTGTCGGCAAGGACTTCCAGGTATCTTTGGCCGAATGGTGTCATGCCGTACGTGATCGACCGCAATGTGACGGGTGACCAGCGACAGCATGTAATCGAGGCGATTCAGGAATGGAACAGCAAGACTGTCCTCCGGCTCGTGCAGAGGTCGACGCAGCCCGACTACGTGCGGTTTGCTCGTGTCTCGGTCGGGCCGTGCCAATCAGTCGTTGGCAAGAGAGGTGGTGAGCAACTCGTTTCCATTCCACCCAGCGGCTGTTCGGCCGATTCCGTGGTGCACGAAATCGGGCACGCCGTCGGTTTGTGGCACGAACACCAGCGTGAAGACCGTGACGAGTACGTGACAGTACTGTATGAGAATCTTCAGCAGCGAGTGCGCGAACAATATTCCGCCGAGCATCCGCCCGACGGCCCCTATGACTTCGCTTCCGCAATGCACTACAGTCGCAGGTCGTCTTCGGCAAATGGTGCCGAAGTACTGGAGACGATTCCCCCGGGATTGAGAATCCGAGCCGGGGGGCTCTCTGCAGGTGACGTTGATGGCGTTGCCAGACTCTATGGTTCATCTCCAAGTGCGACGACGATCACGACCAACCCTCCAGGCCTGGCCCTCATCGTCGATGGCGTCCGCAAGGACACGCCCACGACAGTTCAATGGCCGGCTGGCACTACTCATGTTCTTGAAGCTCCCGTATCCCAGATGCTCGACGGTGCACGGTACTTGTTCGGACGATGGAATGACGGCGGGCAGCGTCGGCACAGCGTGACTGCCAGTCGAGACGCAACGTGGCTGGAAGCGAACTTCATCGAGCAATTTCACGTGGAGACTGCCGTCGAACCCCGAAATGCCGGGAGCGTAGCGCTCAGCCCTCCATCACCGGATGGATTCTACACTGTCGGGACGGACATTGAAGCGGTCGCGTCGCCGACTTCGAGTGGTCGCTATCGATTCCTTCAGTGGAATGGCATCCTCTGGGGGCATCACGGGCGAGCTTCCAACCCTGCCTCATGGCGGGTGGATCGCCCGGACAAGACCTTCAGCGCTGTGTTTACCAACAGGCCCATTTTTCGCGTTGATTCGAACATCGAACCGTTCATGTTGCAGGTCCGTGGTTACTACCAAGGGGGTGACATCCGAACCTTTGCGCCGACTGCATTCCAGACCGGTATTGGCCGAACAGAGATCGGAGTTGGCGTTGAGGAGGTTCAGGGACCACCCAGAGGCGGTTCGATCCGCTACCGGTTCGAAGGGTGGAGCGACGGGGGGTCTGCCTCGCATTCCGTGACACTTCCGCGGACCGGCGGCGTACTCACGGCCAAGTTCGCCTCCGAGTATCCGCTCTCCGCTTCTGTGGCGAACCCCGAATCCGGTCGCATTGTCGCGAATCCAGCTTCGGCGGATCGTTATTACCGGGAAGGCACCCGCGTGAACCTAGTTGCGCAGCCCGCTCCGTCTTGGCAATTCGTGGGCTGGTCTGGCGATATCCGCGGGCAGGGTCCGTCCACCACGATCGAGATGGATCGTCCGATGTATGTCAAGGCGATGTTCTCCCGATCTCCCTCGCTCAAGCCCGGAAACCCTGTCGATGTGACTCTACCGTCCACGAACTACAATCTCCAAATCTACGATCAGGAAGAGGGTTTTCTGGTACATGTTCCTGACGACACTACGGAAATGAGCATCAGCTTTGCCGCAACCTCACCGGGTGCAGATGTGGGTCTTTTCGTGAACGCTGGTGTGAATGCTGATTCGAACAGGCTGCGTTGGAATTACGAGGAGGATGGTCGTACGCCGGAATTCCACGCTGACTTCCAGGAACGCTCGGCCGACGGCACCGGGACGGTTGTCATCTCCCGGAACTCAACTCCGCCACTCAGTTCAGCTAGGACCTATTACGTCAGTCTCGTGGTCTTTTCGCCGGGCGTCGAGGTTCGCGGTACGCTCAGTGTTGCACTCAAGAAGGCGCCCTCACCCTTCCCGTCTGCCACTATCCGGCCCGGAGCCATGGCATTCGTATCGTCATCTGGCGCAGACCCTGTGCCTCAGACGATCCGCTTAGCGAACGATGGGCGGGGGGCGCTGCGTTACGTGGTCAGTTCCGATCAGCGGTGGCTCTCCGTGTCTCCCGCAAGCGGGCAAATCGCCACCGGCGCAAAGGCCGAGGTTGCCGTAAGGGTGAATGCTGCTGGTGCACGGCCGGACACCCATCAGGGCAGATTGACGATCACATCACCTGCCCGAGGTTCTGAGGAACCGGTCGAACTGGGGACGATACCGGTCACGTTCGTCGTAGTACCACGATAGGTAGTAGACTCTGGCCGGGAGGAACCCCGTCCCGGGCGGGAGCCATTCCTCCTGTACAGCGACGGATCCAAGGAGTGAGATCTCTCACCTACAGGCCTCCACATCTGAGACCATGCAACATCGTACCACTGGTCAGGTCTGGACATGTATCAACGCGAGTTGACTGGCCAGCCAGATTCTCTTCGTCCCGTCCACATCAAGATGACAACTGCCCGGAGCCGAGATGTTGAAGGTGATACGCTTGTAGGAGTGAGCGGAATACAATGCAGCATCTAGGACACACCTGAGATCCAGTACGCGTACAGGGAAGTTCATGACGGATCGCGCACCACGAAATCGGACGCTGACATGTACCCCAGAAGAGATACAGGAGCTATCGAGGAGTATTGTTCGAGTTGAAAAATCAATAGAAGTCCAAGACTTGGAGTACAGGCTAATTAAGGGCGATTTTCTTGACATATTCGATCACTTACCAAATCACTTTGTTGACCTGCTTATACTTGATCCACCGTATAATTTAACCAAGAACTATAATGGGAATCACTTCAGAAAACTACATGAATCGAGGTATACATCTTGGTTTGAGAAGATCATAGAAGCGATCGTTCCAATGTTAAAGCCGACTTCTACACTGTATGTTTGTTCTGACTGGAGGACGTCAACATTGGTACTTCCGGTCTTGGAAGAGCGATTTCTTGTGCACAATCGAATCACTTGGGAGCGAGAAAAAGGGAGAGGGGCAAGACGAAATTGGAAAAACAATACTGAAGACATATGGTTTTGTACAAACTCCAGCGACTATTACTTCGATGTGGACTCCGTGAAATTGAAGCGCAAGGTACTGGCACCCTATCGTGTGAATGGAGATCCAAAGGACTGGGATCAGGATGCCGAAGGTAACTTCCGATTGACCTATCCATCCAATATCTGGACAGATTTGACCGTGCCGTTTTGGTCAATGCCGGAAAATACACCTCATCCAACTCAAAAGCCGGAAAAGTTGATTGCAAAACTAGTTCTCGCCAGTTCACGAGAGAACGATCTTGTATTCGACCCGTTCTTGGGAAGCGGAACCTCCGCAGTAGTTGCCGAAAAATTGGGGCGACGTTGGTGTGGAATCGATATAAATATCGAATACCTTTGCTGGGCAAGAAAGCGGATTAGCGCTGCACAGAAGGATTCGACTATACAAGGATACAGTGACGGAGTATTTTGGGAGCGAAACTCTGCTATCCGGCAGCCAAGACGGAGCAATATGACAGATGAATCAAGACTGGTGTAGGGAGTACATCTCGAACGAGATCATGATTCTTTAGCACAAAATGCACTATTAAGAAGTGGCAACTAGAATCAAGGACTATCTTAATTTTCAGAATCGTATTCTCTTCGCTCAGAAGGGCTATAGCCCACGATAAGTCGAAGCCGGAGTAGAGTAGTTGGTCGACAATGGACTGGAGGATATTCTTGGCATATGATCGGTCAGGCCGAGTTTACAGCCTCTCTTTTCAGAACTTTGACCAACACCGGGAAATCTATCTTCGTTAGGGCACGGATCGGGCTGCCTCGCTAGTGACGTGTCCGATCCTGTCGCACTCGGAAGTACTCAGGAGCCAATTGTGTCGAACACTGCTCTGACGAGCTTGAACCGCGTCGAATCCGTAGCATGGCCCCACTTGACGCTTGACGCGGTCGATCGCTACGGCCTATTCGGGAACCGATTGAGCTATGCGATGGTTTGCCGCCGCGATCAGGTCCACGTTCGCTTGGTCTGGGCGCTCCATCTCGTCGAGCAGTCCCCGCCGACGGGCCTTGTTCCGCTGGTAGGCCCCGCACAGGTGGTAGCCGACGCACCCGGGGTTCTGGAACAGCCCCTCCAGCACTTCGGCGTACCACTCTCCGTCGTTCGGAACAAAGCCGTCCTCGCCAGCAGGGCGGATCTTCGCCGCATCTGCCAGCAGCACTGGCTTTCCCGTTCGCTCATGCCATTCAGCAAGGTGTCTGAGTGGGTCCCGGAAGTCCTGAAACGACAGGATGTCCACGTACGGGTCGGCGGCTTCCACAACTTCCGTGGCAATTGCTGCGTTGGCCTCGTAACGGTCCCCGAAGAGGAGATGGTGTGGGTCATAGCGCCGGATGGCGTCGTGGGCCGTCTTGTAGTAGCTGCTCGCAAGCTCGAAAAGCTCCTTGCGCCCCGCCTCGCTCTGGAGTCGTTCGGGATCGAAGATCGGTCCCCGCCATGCATTGTCCGGCCGTTCATGAACCCATGTCGGGCAATCGCTGTAGAAATATCCGATCAGATTCGGTTCGTCCGCCAGTTCGGAGCAGTGCGAGCGGGCTACGTAATCAGTCCAGTCCGCCCAGTCCGGTGCCTTGAAGTCGAAATGTCGCGTGTGTTTCTCCCACTGATGGGATTCCGTGAGTGGCAGCAAATGGCAGAACGGCATGCCGAGCGCCCGGTACTCGTCGTTCGTGAAGGGACGCGAATGCCGCCACTTGCGAACCGTGACCTCCTGTACCCAGCCGACAGTGTTGAAGCCCCACTTCTTCAGGTTGGGAACGACCGACTCCTTGATCCACCTGGTTGTGCTGCCACCGTACTTGTCCTTCCAGATATGCATGTTCTCCGGATAGCGAAGACTCGCGGGGTCAATGTGGTTCAACCCGAGTGAGAAAAAGGGGCTGCCGTCGGGAGTGAGCAGCCACCAGCGACCGGAGCGTCTGGCAAGTGTGAAGAATCCGTCCGCATTGGCCTGTGTGGTCGCAGTCGCGGATGCGCGACCGCCAGCAATAGCGCCGGCGAAAGCCGACATCATGAGAATCTGTCGTCGAGTCATGGTCGCGTCCTTGGTCGAGCGGGCCAGTTCATTACTCGGACAATCACGCTGATCCGTCTTGGGTCCTTGCTCGCATTTGGTTGGCGCACAGCCGGGTGAATCCGCTCAGGCGCTTGGAGGGGTGCCTTACCGATCTTGGCGCCGGTGCGCCGACGCTTCTCGCATGAGACTCTCTCCACTGCCTTGCTGGTATCGGCTGCCAACAGTGTATGAAATCTCAATCGTGGCGCTCAATGCAAGGTGGGCTAGCGTATCGGATCCGATCTGAAGCGACGAATCCGGATCCACCTACCATTGAGTCCGACCTGTCTGATCGCATCACCGTGGGTGCTGATATCTTCAACGGCAAGCCGGTCATCCGCGACATGCGCCTCACTTTCGAGCATGTCTTGGGGAAGCCGCTGGCGGGGCACAGCGCGGAGACCGTTCTCAGCGAGTGTCCGTTTGTTGATCCGAGTACATCCGGGCGTGTCTGGCATTTGCTGGCCGCTCTCTGACTGGCGAACTGGTCCCTTCACCGTGCCTATCGTCACCATGCATCGTTCGGGTCGACGGACTCCGGTGCGGAAGCAGTCGGGCTCCAAGCATCTTCCGGGATCCCGCGAAGGGACCCGCTCCCACTGCTGGCAGAGTGAGTCATGGCCTTGGTTGCTCGTCCCTGACCACGATTGCTCACGGCTGGTCGGCGGTACCATAATTGTATCGGTCCGTTCCGGCCGCAGGCCGGAACGGCGCCCAAATTCGCCATGAATGTGCCGGAACGGTTGTCTCGCTCATGGAGCATGTGCATCCTGGCGGTCGTTTCGGCGGCCGCTCTCACATGGGCTGTCCGTACAGTGCCTGCGCAGGCAGCCCGGGAGCCTGAGTTGGATCTCGAGCGGTCCTTCGGAGAGGTCATGAGGCCCTTCCTGACGCAGAACTGCATCGTCTGCCACAATGCGGACAATCCGACCTCGGGAATCCGCCTGGACCAGTTGAACGGAGCACTGGAGGAGCGCCATCTCCGGCTCTGGGAGGTCGTTCAGCATCAGATCGACAGTGGGGCCATGCCACCCGAGGGGTTCCCGCAACCCCTCGGCAAAGCCAGAGCCGCCGTGTCCGAATGGATCGAGCATGCCATGCATGTTGCTCGATCCCGCCCGACGCCCAAGAACGGCAATGTACGCCGCCTGACCGTCTCGCAGTACCGCAACACCCTGCGTTCGCTGTTGCGGCTCGATGACGATCTCACCGACATTCTCCCGCCGGATGCAGTGTCGGAGGACGGGTTCGTCAACAACTCCGAGACGCTCGAGATTTCGCCACTCCTGATGGAAGCTTACCTCGAGATCGCTGGCGAAGCACTGCGGCGCTCGATCGTCGATCCGGATTCCAGGCCGTCGATCCAGAACTTCCGCGTCGAACTGGGAGCTTCGATCAATCCCGAGCCGCTTTCGGAGGAGCTGATTCTCGGGGCGAACAGCATGCTCGTCCCCATTCAGGACTATGTCGTCACCCAACCCGTACTCCTGAAGACCTTTGCATTCGAGCCCCACCGCATGCGTACCCGGTACCGCTTCAACGAGGGATACAAGGGGAATGCGACGGTACGGGGGTGGCGGGACTTCGACAGCATCTACCATGCGGTGTTCGCTTGCATGCGGGGCAGCCGGGGTTATCCCAAGGGCAGCCCGTACAACACCGTGCCGGAAGGCCTGCTGCTCCGCCCAGCGATCCCGACGGACGAGATCTTCCGTAGCGATGGCACGTTCGGTCCGATGGCCAACTTCAAGATCTCGGTGCGGGAGCTACCGGATTTCGGGCGATTCCGGGTGACTGTGACTGCCGCGAAGTACGACGACGGTCTCCTCCTTCTTGACCGCGGCGAAAGTCCCCAGGACCCGGACCTTGCGCAGTCCGTTGCCCTTCCGGCGTCGGGTGCGCCGACAGCAGTGGACCTTGATGCTGCGGGCATCTATCAGATTGATGTCCACGAGAGCGACGAGGACTGGCTGCCCGAACCCGCTCCGTACTCTCGCCTGTCCGAGGGAGTTGTCGGGCCGTGGCCCGCGGAGGGGGTCTCTTCCGCTCGGCTGGAAGGCGATGCGAAATATGTCGATTCCCCGCTCGGTCGAGCCGTGTCCTTTGACGGAGACGGCGATTCGGTTGTGGTGCCGTGGAGTGATTCCATGGATGTGGGAGATGGCGACTTCACCGTCGCGGCCTGGATCAACCCCGACCGACTCAGAAAGTCCGCGTTGCTGGGGATCGGAGCCTTTCAGTACACGCAGGGCTGGTACCTGGAGATGGCCAACAACCGGGGGCTCCTCCGTCTGCAGACGACAGGTCCGGACCGGGAATCGAACGGTGCCGTGACTGCGAGGCAGCCCGTGCTGCGCGCTCGGGATTGGCAGCATATCGCCGCCGTCGTGCGGCGCGGCAAGGATGGAGTGACGCTGTACGTGAACGGATATCCCGTCACCACGGGAACGATCGGCTCGGACGAACTCGGTAATCCGGAGGCCGACCTTCACATTGGCCGCGTTCCTGGCGCCGAGGAGTTCTGGGGAGATATTCGGGACGTACGGCTCTACCGGCGCGCACTTGACGGTGCCGAGGTACAGACACTGGTCGAGCCGGGCCGGGACTTCGCCCTGCCGCCTCCGATGGAGGCCAAGGAACTCACCCTGGTACTGGGAGATCGCGAATTCTCGAGGGAACTGGTCCAGCCGGCGTTCCTGGCAGTGCGGCTTCCCGCCGGGAGGCTTCCGCTGGCGGTACGGTATGACGGCAAGGCACCGGTGAGCCACGTCGCGTTCACACGGCTGCCCGACGAACATCCTGTGGCCCGTCGCTTCGGCGCCTTCGAGAAGCGACAACCCAGAGTCGGCGTCCATCTCGGCTTTCGCCGGGACTGCGGTAGCACGTTCGCTCCCGTTGGCCACCCTCAGACCGTTGGTGACGGAGGACTTGCACAGTATGTCTTCGAGGGCGCCATCCGCGATTTTCCCAATCCGGACGTCGAGGCCAACAACGTCAACTATCTGGCTGGCGTTCGAGAGATCGCCGTCCGCAGCGAGTATACGGACGGCCGCGACATGCCCCGGCTGCTGATCCGGTCCGTGGAGTTCGAGGGTCCACTCTACGAGACCTGGCCGCCCGCGACGCACCGGAACATCTTCATCGACTCCGCCCGGAAGTCGGACTCCCGCGCCTATGCCCGCGAGGTCGTCCGCAGCTTCGTCGGACGGGCGTTCCGTCGACCGATTGAAGAGTCCGAAGAGGACGCCCTGCTGAGGGTCTTCGAACGATCCATGGATAGTGGACGGGGATTCCGCGACAGTGTGGCCGACACCCTGCAGGTGGCGTTGACGTCCCCCCAGTTCCTGTTCCTCGTCGAGAATAGCGCTACGCCTGAGCCGGAACCGGTCGAAGAGTTCGAACTCGCGTCCAAGCTTGCGTACTTCCTGTGGAACGGCCCTCCCGACCGGACCCTGCTGGACCTGGCCGGACGGCGGGAGCTGCGCGAGCATCTCGGGTCGGAAGTGGACCGGATGATCGACGATCCTCGCTTTGCGCAGTTCGCGGATGAGTTTGCCTACCGTTGGCTGAGCCTGGACAAGTTCGATGTGTTGGAATCCGACTCCGAGAGGTTCCCAACGCTGACTCGGGACGTGCGGGCGCAGTTGCGGAAAGAGCCGTCGGCCCTGCTCCGGTATCTGGTTCGCAACAACCTGTCGGCCCGGCACCTGATCGCTTCGGACTTCGTCGTTGCCAACGAAGCCGTGGCCACCTACTACGGGCTGGGAGACAGGGTCGAGAGCGGGTTTCGATTCGAGCCGATCCGCCATGGACGTCCAGAACTCGGGGGCCTGTTGACCCAGGCCGCGATCATGGCGGGGTTGTCGGACGGTCGGGAGTCGAATCCGGTGAAGCGCGGAGCTTGGCTGGCGCGAAAGATCGTAGCGGAACCACCCGACCCGCCACCTCCGAACGTGCCGGACCTGGAGGAGTCCACCGAGGGCCTGTCGCTCCGTGAACGGCTCGAGATGCATCGTGACCAGCCTGGGTGCATGCAGTGTCACACCAAGATCGATCCATGGGGTCTGCCGCTGGAAGAACTGGATGCGGGTGGCCTCCTCAAAGCGACCCGCCCTGACGCCAGGTCCACGCTTCCGGATGGCACCGAGGTCGCAGGGCTGGACGACCTGAAACGCTATCTTGTCGAGGATCGGATGGATCAGGTGGCGTTCAGCGTTCTCAAGCACCTCACGACGTACGCGAACGGGCGAAGCCTCACCTACAATGAGCTAAACTATCTCCAGCAGGACGGCCTGAAGCTCAGGGCTGGCGGCTACCGGATGCGGGACATGGTCCGGTACGTGGCGGCCAGTCCGTTGTTCCTCGAGAAATAGGCGGCCCCCGCACGGTCTTGGCAGAAGATCACATGAATAGTTGCACCACGATGAACCGACGAGCATTCCTGCATGGCATGGGGGGAGCGGCACTGGCGCTGCCGGTTCTCGATGCCATGGGGGCCGAGGTCGCCGAGCAGATTCCGCGTCGGTTCTGCGCTCTGTATACGGCCAACGGAATGTCCCTGCCGAAGGCGGAGAACGAGTTGGACGAGTGGAGTTGGTTCCCGCGAGCCGAAGAGGGCGGGGAATTCGTCTTCGGACGTTCCACCGAGCCGCTCAGCCCGTTCCGGCAGAAGCTCAGCTTCATGGGTGGTTTGCATCACCCGAGCGGGCCCAAGGCCGATCCCCATACCTGCTCCGACATGTGGTTGACCGGTGCTCCGCTGCACAATCCCAAGCCGGGCACCTACAACAGCGTCGGACTGGACCAGGTGATTGCGCTGCATACCAAGCAGCACTGCCGGCAGCCCTCACTCGTGCTGTCGATCGATGCAGGGACCGGCTACCTGTCGAGGACCGGAACCATCTCCTACAGCCTGGAGGGGCGGCCGATTCCCGCTGAGAACAACCCTCGCCGGGTGTTCGATCGTCTCTTTCGAGGCGACCGGGCCTCGCTTGAATCCGAGCGCGACATGCTCCGTCGACGCATCAAGCTCGTGGACGCCGTCGCCGAGAGTGCACGTGATCTGGACCGGCGTCTGGGCAGGTCCGACCGTGCACGAATGGACCAGTATCTGACCTCGCTGAACGAAGTCGAGTCTCGGCTCATCGCATCGGAGCGCTGGATCGATGTCCCGCTCAAGAAGCAGGACTACTCCCAGCTGAACCTTGACGCAACATCCGAAGGCGAACCGGCGGAGTTCTACCGCACGATGTTCGACCTGATCGCGTTGGCGTTCGATGCGGACATCACGCGCAGTGTCGCGTTCATGCTGAACCGTGAGGACGGTATGGGAATCAGTGACACGTTCCCGCTGAAGCTGGGACTGGACCGCACCCATCACAAGCTGTCGCATGCGAACGACAAGGAAGGCCAGCTGCAGTTTGCGAAGTACGACCACTTCCTGAGTCAGCAGGTCGCGTATTTCTTCGGGCGGCTGTCCGAGTACAGGGACCGCAACAGCACGGTCCTGGACAACACGATCGTGCTGTTCGGGAGCGGCGCCAGCACCACACACAACCCGACCAACCTGCCGACGCTGATCGCCGGAGGAGCCAGCATGGGCCTGCAGCACGGGAGCTACTGGCACGATGGCGAGTCGCGGATGGCCAACATGTACCTGAGCATCCTCCACTCGCTGGGTGTCGAGAAGGAGTCATTCGCCGACAGCACGGGGACGCTCGGCGGGTCCGTTTTCAGCCGAGTCTGATTCCGCCGCAACAGGGCCTGTTGCGCGGTGCCTGCGTCCGGCGTGCACCGGCGTGTCTCTGGTAGTCCCACCTTCTCGCGACTGTTCCAGAGGCGGCGCAAGACCGTCGGGGGTGCTATCCAAGTTCCCCTCGCCGACCGGCCTCGACCAGGAACTCGCATGCCCGGACCGTGTTGGCCATCATCGTGAGCGTCGGGTTGACCGACCCGAGACTGGGGAACGCTGCTCCGTCCGTGACGAAGAGGTTGCGGATGTCGTGTGCCTGGCAGTACTGGTTGAGTACGGAGCACTTGGGATCCGACCCCATGCGGGCTGTGCCGACTTCGTGAATGCCGTCTCCAGGCACTTTGGGCGTCGCAGATGTACCGATGTCAACGGCACCGGCGGCCTCCAGCATGGCCGCTCCTTGCTCGACACAGTCCCGGAAGAGTGCCCGTTCGTTGTCACCCCACTCCATGTGGATACGGAGAACCGGTATGCCCCATGCGTCGACGCCATGCGGGTCGATCTCGACGTGGTTGTTGTAGCTGGGCAGGCTCTCGCAGAAGCCGTGCAGACCGGCTCGCCAGTAGGCCTCGTCATGAACCGCCTGCTTGAAGTGCTTGCCGAAGCCCCGGGCTCCCAGGCCGAATCGCGGCGATGCACTCCCTTGGTAGCTGTATCCGCGAATCACGCCGTTGGTGTGCGAACGGGTCACGTTGCGGAAGCGAGGAATGAAGATACCGTTGGGACGGCGGGGAGGGCCGTGCCACGGTCTGGCCTTGCCGAGTTCGGGCATCCGGCCGCTGACTGCTGCCCCATACATGTGGTCCATCAGGTAACGGCCCAGCGTGCCGCTGGAGTTCGCCAAGCCTCCCTTGGCGGAATTGAGGAGGATCCGGGTGGACTCCAGTGTGGATGCGCAGAGAACGACGACCTTGGCGCGGACTTCTCCGGGAGTGCGGGTGGTCCGGTCGATGTATGCGATACCGGACGCCAGCCCTGTCTCTGACTCCGTGGTCACGTGGGACACCACGGAATCCGTCATGACCGTCAGTCGTCCGGTCTGCCTGGCGGCTTCCAGTGTGGTGAACGGGCTCGAAAAATACGAGTACGTGATGCAGCCACGGTTGCACGGACCACAGAAGTGGCACGCCGCGCGACCTTGATGGTCCGTAGTGATCACGGCCGAGCGTCCGATCGTCACGGGTCGGCCGAAGCGGCTCTCGATATCGTGCTTCAGCGCCCGTTCACCGCAGGTGAAGCCCATCGGCGGCAGGAACTCGCCGTCCGGGAAATGGGCCAGGCCTTCCCTGCGTCCGCTGATTCCAATGAACCGCTCGACCTTGGCGTAGTAGGGAGCCAGATCCCTGTACGAGAACGGCCAGTCGATGCCGACGCCGTCTCGGCTCGCCGCCTTGAAGTCCAGGTCGCTGAGCCGATAGCTCTGCCGCCCCCATGTCAGCGATCTCCCGCCCAGCGCACGAACCCGTACCCACACGAAGGGTTTGCCCTCGGCGGTGGTGTACGGATTCTCGATGTCGTTGGCGAACCACTGGTAGTTGACCTCGGAACACGCCCACTGGAGAGCATGCATGGGACGCAGCCGGGCGATCTCGGGTGAGGCCACGCCGTTGGGGCGCATGTCGCGGTACTTCAGTTCGTACGGGGGGACATGCTCTCCGAATTGTTCTGGAGTCGTGGGTGATCCGGCCTCGATCAGGGCGACATCAAGGCCGGCATCGGTGAGCTCCTTCGCTGCCCAGCCACCCGTCGCGCCGGAGCCGACGATCACGGCGTCGTAGGTCTTTCGGGTGCAGGAAGTGGATTGCGGCATTGCGTATGCGGTTCCTTGATGCTGGATCGAGCGGACTGAATAGTGACTACATCAGTGCATCTTCTCACGAGAGCACCGGTAGATTCGGCTCAGTCGCTCAATGATTCGCACCTTCCGGTACCCCAAGATCGCGAGATGCTCTTTGATTCAGAGCGGTTTTTCCGGTTGATCTTGCGTTGTGCAGTCAAAACGGTGATCAAGTGATTGGTTCTAGTGCGAAGGCAGATCGTGTATCTTGCTTGCCCTGCAATGGCGAAAAGAAGCGCGGTTTGATGGTTTCGTTGCCATCAATCAACCCAAAAATTTCGTTCATATCCTGCTCGAATTCATCTGCTTGAACTTCGAGATATCGCCAACAACTGAATTCTCTTCGTCGTCCGCGAGATCGAATCTTGACGAGCGCTCTGTGCGCTAGATCGTGTGCTTCCTTCTTCTTTCCAGTCGCCCAATGAGCAATTGCCATGCACTGCAGATTATTCGCCGTCATGTACTGGCTTTCCTTCGCCATAAAGCAACTGATTGCACGTGCAAATGGTCCGCAAACGATTTGCTCAGTTTCTCCCCAGAGCGCCATTCCGTAATTGAAAGCCGTTTCAATACTCATTGCTTTTACGTCCGGTTCTTCGGCCCGAATGACTTCGATAGCCTCCGAGAATTTTCCTAACGATATTGAGCAAAGAACCAAAAGATGTCTTGCAATTTCGGCCTCATGCAACTCGATTTCGACGGATAGCGGGCTAACTATGGCCAATATGATCTCCGCTTTAGATCTTGTGGTCAAGCCATGTTGCTGAGCGATCCAAACTCTTGTTTCTGGTGCCTTTGATAAGAAATCAGTTGACTGCACGATATCTATCAGGTTCTCATCGCCAAGAATTTCGTGAAGAATATACAGTGCACGAAGTACATGATGAGGAGATGAATTGGGAGTATTTATCACCTTCTTGGCGTCCTCACTTGCGCCATTTATTCCATTGATTTGCCGCGATCTAGCACGACTGAGGTAGACTTCGGGTTCTCGGAACCCGTTCGCGATCGCTTGATCGAACAGTTCCAAGGCTTCAACGGAGCGATTGAGACGATTGCGATACACTCCGATCTGAAATAGAACTTCTCCATCATTTCGAAGATTCTCTTCAGCAATCTCCAAGTATTTGTTGAATTTGTCCTGCTGCCTGACCCAATCTTCTGGATTTGTTGGATACTGTCGCATTGAATCATGACTTGCAAGTGAATCAAGTACTCCTTCACGATCCTGTGGATTGTTACGAACGACCTCTGTTACGACATCCTTGTATTCCTTAGCAAGGCGACTTCTTGGACGATCTTTTGTGAATATCGCCTGATTTAGTAGCGATAGGCTGTCGTATCGATGAATGGTGAGATGATTCTTGAACTCTAGATCTGTTTTAAACGAGTCTATACTCTTCTCCAGAATTTGGTCCTCATCATCTAAATCTGGCACGTTCGATATGATGAAATGCAGATGAATAACCTCGTTGTTGGACACTTTTTTTTCCGACCGAATATCTTTCACGACTTTGGTCAGTCCACGTAGATTTTGAGTGTTTGGGAAGAAAAAAATTGCGACGGCATCGGGAAGCTGCCGCGTGCAGATGCCACCGACATCGGTGTGTCCGGTCCGAGAGTCTATGAATACATAATCTGGCATCACAACGTTCTTCCATTGTTCTTTTAGGTCTTCGAATAGAAGGTAACCGTGGCGTCGCTCATAGAGTTCTCCCCAGTTAATACTCGCTAGATTGTTTGCGTAGTCTTGGGCAGGTGCACCTGACGGCATCATCCAGAGACCTCCACCATTCCTTCCGACGCCGGGTGATTCGAATATGAATCTATCGACAGCAGGAGCTTGGTCTGAAATCAAGTACTCACTGACAAAGTCGACGATCCCGGGCGTTACTTCCTCGGGACGAGGGAGATCGAACATCTCAAGCCCCGGTGCTTCCAGATCGAAATCGACGGCTAGCACTCGTCGCCCCCGTTGTGCCAACTCGACGGCAACATTGGCAAGCGCCATACTCCGTCCTACGCCACCCTTGAAGGAGTAAAACGTTGTTACATACATTGGAGTTCGCTAGCCGGTTCGAACGATTCCTTCCAGAGATGGAAATTCTTCTCCGCCGAGCATACATTCGCATTAATTTCCAAGTGAGGGAACTGGTCGCTGAGATCCGAATGTGGGAGTTGCGGGTCCGCCATCCCAATCCTAACGACATCGGATGGCTTGGACCTCAAGGTCGAAAATCTCTGGAGAATCGACATGACCCCAGGCATGCGGACTAGCCGCAGGTAGAAATCGTAGGCCCGGTTCTGGATCACTGCGCCGGCTTCCCGTGGCTTCACCGAGGGCCGTGGCCTCGGCGAAGGCGGTCCGAGTCATCTTGTGGCGTTCCCTGGCCGCTCGCACCTCGGCCGGGGTCAAAACTCCGAGGTGCCGACAGACCGCCGCGTGCTTGAGTTGCTCTCCCTCGTCGTCGATGAACTCAAACTCGCAGGTCGAACAGTGGCGCAAAGGCAGTTCGACCCGCAACATGACTGCCGAATCGGGGAGACCGTAACTGAATGTCTCGGTACGCCAATGCGTGTCGACGGCCTTGCTATCGCAGACTGGACACTCGAAGTCGTTGGCAGTGGAATGCACTGAAGAGAGGGAAGTGTTGTCCTGTTTCATGTTTCGTCGCTTAGATGGAAGCTTCTTCCGATGATGCACTTGGAACTCGGCAATCGCAGCTTCACGTACAGTAGCAAGCCGGGTCCGAGATCAATCTTCATTTCGTATCCCCACTTGCCCTTTGGTGAGTGAAGTCGGACCTTCTTGACGTGTTCGCCAGCATCCAGCCTCGATGCAATGAACTCCCACGCTGTTGGACCCGTGAAGCACTCGCCTTCAAAGACTCCATTCGGATTGGGAACCTCCTCCGGGTACCATCTGGAGCGAATGTCGGGCCCGCTGCGACCCACCGTCCTCCGCTTCCTGTTGCGAGCGAGGCGGGCCAACTGGTCCCTAGTGGCGGCATCAACACCAAGTCCACCGTCTTGGCGTTCGTTGGGGGTGTCTCCAGCCCCATAGTCTCTATCATACGATCCACCTTGAGTGGTTGTCAACCGGATCTTACTCCATATGATTGAATCGACTCTCGTGTCATGTTCAAGAACCAAGTCGTAGGGCCCGCCCCATCCACGAACCCACGCCCACACGAAGACTTGCCCTCGGCGGTGGTGTAGGAACTCTCAACATGCCAATTGAACAACGAAGTGCGACAGGTAGGGATGCTGGAGGAAGGTGCGAAGGAAGAGTTCAGCGAGAGTGTAGGGGAGAGGGTGTGGGTGTGTCAAGGGGGCTAGAGGCCCCTTGAGGGCTGGAGTGGGCGAGTTCCGGTCGGTAGGGACAGTCCGCAGGGGCAAGGACCGGGAGGAAGGCGCACGTGGAGTTGGGCCGAGATGATGCGGGCCGAGGCTCCTTGCCTGTGCCGTGCGTGGATATGGCAGCGCTCGTCGTGCCGCAGTTGGTGGTAGGTCTGTGCCAAGGTAGTTTTTCCAATATGATAGTCCACCTTGGACACCTACCACCATATCTGGTGTCGCACTTGCTAGTGCAACAGGCACTGGGAGCTATCGAAATGGACTCGGAGGGCCTTCTGTCACTATGCTACAGAGCGCACATCATAGCGATTCTCATCGCCACGTTCGGTCTTGGGGCGAGACTTGACGAATGGATCCTGCTTCAGCCCGTGGAATAGTGGCGGGTGCAAGTTCTCCGTCGCTATTGCATTGCAGTGGCGGCTAGGTTCACATCCGCTGCCACAGATGTCCCCTCGTGTGCGACTCAGGCTTCCGGATCTTGATGGCCTTGGGAGAACACTTCGTCATCAGGCTGCAGCCAGACGACCTTGCCGTCCATGAATACCGCGATCGGGGTGCCGTTGTTCGCCGCACGACGGCGCGCCCGCAGGGCGGCCCTTCGCATCGCCGCTGTCGCCCCAACGAAACCCGGGTCGTGGGATGGCGTACTTGATCCTTCGTTCTTGAGATCGACCGGTTTCATAGTTTTCTTCCCTCCGTCAGCCGAATCGGGACCGACCCTGAGTTGTCGTAAACCGCCCATTCGTCGACCATCTCGCGATATATCCGTTCGAAGTTGTGCCATCCGGCTTCGAACCGGCGACGAATGATCTCCTCAGGCACGTCGTGGCCTCCCTCCGACACTCGCTGCCACACGCGGGCAACCGCAGTTTCCGGCGTCGGCAACCTCAGATAGTACAGTATCACATGATAGCCCTGTTTCCTCCACAGCGGAATCAGGCGGGCATGGCTGCGGCCGCTCAGTGTCGTCTCGAAGGCGAAACTCTCGCCTTTCGCTGCGAATCCGCGCAGCATCTCGATCATCAGTCGACCAGCTCGGATCGCGACGGAAGACGGACGAAACGGACTCAGCCCAGAAGCGATCAAATCAGCGTTGACAAAGGTCGGGCAGTCCGCCTCATTGGGCAGATACTCGGTCGCGAATGTCGTTTTTCCTGCTCCGTTGGGGCCGGCGATGATCACTATCTTCTTGTTGGTGGTCACCAGAAGACCCTCTCGGCCACGACTTGCCGATAATCAATCGAGCCCGTACGGGTCACACTCATCCTGTCGATGATGGTCGCTCCTCCGCTTCTGGGCCCGGTGGCTGCCTCTGCTGCTTCACTTGCTGCAGTGTGGCACCGCATGTTCAGGTTGCTCACTGTCCGTCCAGATATACAGGTTGGCGCTTGTCTTGCTGCATCTCTTCATCGAAGCGTCGGGCAATCCCATCCAGCCGTTCGACGATCTCCGGGTGCTGCGCTGCGACGTTGCGAGACTCTGCGCGATCAGCGTGCAGGTCATACAGTTGTGGTGCGTCGAGCACTCTGTGGTGGCGTTCGAAGAGCTGGGGATTCTGCAGGTACCACAGCGATGCCGACATCTCGGGAGGTTCGGCGTGGGCGAGGAAGAGCTTCCAGCGCCCCAGCCTGATCGCCTGCAGTTGCGTTCCGAAGTAGTAGAAGAACGGTTCCTCGGCGAGTGAGTCCTTGGTTCCCAGCAACAGGTCCGCGATCGAGCGTCCGTCGATCACCCGATCGTCGGGAGCATCGACACCCGCCAGTTCGGCCAGAGTCGGCAGCAGGTCGAGGATCGAGGCCAACTGGCTCGATACGGTTCCGGCGGTGATCTTGCCGGGCCACCGGAAGTTGCCCGGTTCTCGCATCCCGCCCTCGAACGTGGTCCCCTTGTTGGCACGCAGCCCGCCGGCGCTTCCACCCGAACTGCGGTGTCCCCAGCGTCCGCCTCCGCCTCTGGTCGGTCCGTTGTCCGATGTGAAGACGACCAGGGTCTTCTCGTCCAGGTCGAGTTCCCGGAGTGTGCGCAGTATCTCTCCCACGCTCCAGTCCAGTTCCTCCACCGTGTCGGCGTACAGTCCGTGGGGAGAATGTCCCTCGAAGTCTTCCGATGCGTACTGAGGATTGTGCGGGAAGGTGTGCGGGAAATACAGGAAGAACGGCCGGTTCCGGTTCTCCTTGATGAACCGGACAGCCCTCTCCGTATACCGCTTGGTGAGGGTGTGCTGGTTGACCGGAGCCTCCACGGTTTCATCGTCGTTCAGCAGCGGTAGCTCCCAGAAGGCGTGCTGCGCACGCAGGATCTCGGTGGCCTTCCACTTGAGCATGTCGTTGGAGTACGGCAGACCGTAGAAGAAGTCGAATCCATGGCGCTGGGCGCGGAACGGCCTGGGCCAGCCAAGGTGCCACTTGCCGATTGCCGCGGTGGCGTATCCCGCGTCGGACAGAATTTCGGCGATCGTGATCTCCGCCTGTGCCAGGCCGGTCTGTTCGGTCGGGAACAGCACGTATGGCACTCCCGCGCGGACCGGGTACCGACCCGTCAGCAGGGAAGCCCTTGACGGACTGCAGAAAGGCGCCGATGCATAAAAGTCGGTGAAACGCATGCCTTCTGCCGCCATGCGGTCCAGATTGGGAGTCCGGATCGTCTCGGACCCGTACACGCCCAGATCGCCGTATCCGAGATCGTCAGCGAATATCACGACGAAGTTCGGCTTCTGGGCGAAAGTGACGGTAGCCGAGAGGACGAGGAGGATCGTGAGATGGGCCCACCGCATCCGTGCCCGCAGTCGGGCGTTCCTGTTCATTTCGGATGAGACTCTAGCCATCGTTACCTCTGAAGAGTGCGTCCGGATTGTCGTGCAGGAGCTTGCGTCCGAGCTCAAGGGCCTCCTCCTCCGAGCAGGAGCCCTCGCCTACCTTCTCGGCCAGTACCCGTGCGATGTTCTGCCGTGCCATCTTGGCGTGTGCGTAGCTGAGTTCGGGATACCGATAGTCCCCGCCGAAGCCGAAGATCTTGTTGGCGGGAACCGTATCCAGCATTTCGTGAAGAGCGCGTCTCGAAGCGCTGGGCGAGATGATATGGGCCCAGCAAAGGTCGATGTACACGTTGGCGAAGACCTTCGCGATCGCCGCCGCCTCCCCTTGGTAGGGATAGCTCATGTGAAAGAGGTCGAACCGCACCTGCGGAAACAGGAAGAAGAGGTTCGTCAGGTGGGTCGGTTTGGAGTTCTCGATGAAGTTGCCGTTCCCCGCATGTAGACCAGTGTGGATCTGCACCGGCACGTCGTGGGCTGCCGCCAGGCCGATCAGATGATGGAACATGTGGTCTTCGAGCGGACGGAAGGGCCGCTCGACACGCGATCGGAAGTCAGCGGAAGGAACGGATGTCGCCTTGAGCATCGACTCCAGGCTGGACTCCGCATCCCGTTCCGGTACTTCGGCATAGTGGATTTCCCGGTTGTAGGCCAGTGTCGACTTGACCGTGACCATGCCGATGTCGAGGCTCTGCTCGAAGCTGGTCTCCATCGCCCGCTTGAGCCCGGCGAGGTCCGTGATGGAAACGTCGGTGAGCCGTTCCAGGTTCCGGATGTCGGAAGCGGACTGCGGGGCGATGAATCGGTCGAACTTGCGGGCGCACACGAAGAACCTCGGATCCGGACGGACGGGCTTGGCGTTCCAGTAGTCGTCCAGTACCGCGTAGGCGATGTTCGAGCGGCGGATGAGTATCTCCTCGTACAGGCCGGGCCGGTTCGCGGCTTCGATTTCGCGGTTGATTGTCTGCAAAGAAGTGCGCGAGATCCGATCGACTCCGTAGATGTCGCGAATCGCGATGCGCAGTGCTTGGCCATAGCCTGTCAGGCGGGCCGAGTTCCAGAATGGCTCGAATGCACGCCAGCGGCGCTCCGGCGATGCATCCGGATTGCGCACGACATCCAGATCGTCTCCCGCGAGCCCGGCGGAGATCACATCGTTGATGGCGTAGTGTCCCGCGAGAGTGAAGAAGTCGATCCGAGAAGACGTCCGTTCCTCTTCCGGGATGATGTGCTCGTGTGTGTTGACGAGAGGGATCGACTCGATGGCACGCAGCAGTTCCGTCTCGAGTACGGGCTCTGCCGGCCTTGCAACCTGCGGTGCTGCAAGAGTTGAGACGGATCCGAAGAATGTGCGGCGGCCGATCGGCATGGCACCACCTATCCTCCCGCAGTTGCTGACCTCTCGCCAGGAGACCGAGGCGTTACCGGATCTGCGCGAGCCAGATTCCTGCGGGCAATGTCCTGCTGGCGACTAGAAGGTCACCCGCAATCCGAGCTGCTGCTGCCGCGGCAGACCCAACGTGCTGGTGATCTTCCCGACATCCGGGCTGGAGAGGTTCGTGTTAGGGGTTCCATACGACGGATGATTGGTAACGTTGAACGCTTCCCATCGGAACTGCAGCTGAACCCGCTCGGTAACGCGGAAGTTCTTCATCAGACCGACATCCCAGTTGAAGATTCCGTCTTCTTGCAGTGAGTTGCGCCCCAGATTCCCGAATGTCGGGTTGCCACTGGCGTCCACCGGCATCTCGAAGGCATCCGGATTCAGCCATAGATCCGGTGTCGGGTTGCTCAGCCGGTGATCGCCGATCACGTTCGGACGCCACGCCCCTACGCCGTTGGTGCCGAGGTTCGCGAAGGCGTTGGCCAGCGTGAGATCGAAGTACTGGCCCGACTGCAGGCTCAGGATGCCCGTCATCTGCCAGCCGCCGAAGATGGCGTTCACGATGCCTCCACGATCCAGGAACCTCTGGCCGCGGCCGAACGGCAGGTTCACGATGTAGCTGTTCACCAGGCGGTGATTGGTGTCGTTGGAGGAGGGACCGCGCTCGCACGCGAAACAGGTCTTGTCCTGCGGACCGCCGTTGTCGCCAGCGACGAACAGTTCCTGCGTCTGGCTCATCGCACGCGACCATGTATAGGCGCTCGTGAAGGTGAAGCCCTTCGAGAACCGCTTGGTCAGTGTTGCCTCCAGTCCGTGATAGGAGGCGTGAGCGGCCGGGCTGCGGTAGGTCAACCCGTTCAGGGAAGGGAAGTACAGCCGACGTTCCACTTCGGTGCTTGACGGACCGATTCCCGGCGCGTTGATGTTGTAGTCGAACTGGATGTTCGTCGAGGATGATCCCACATAGGCCGTCGTCAGTGCCATCGACTGATTGAGCTGCCGCTGCACGCTGAGATTCCACTGGTACACCATCGGCAGCGGGAAGTCCATGGCCCAGGTGCGCATCACCGAGTTGGCCGGCAGATCGTCCACCGAACTGACCGGAGCGTCCAGGTCGCCGAGGAAGTCGAGCGGGAAGCCGTCCTTCAGCAGGAATATGGGAGCGGATCCGGTACCACGAGCGTTGACCGCGGCTACGAAGGGGAAGTTGCGCAGCATGCGTGCGCTGGCTCCCAGACCTTGCGAACCGCCGTAGAAGACGCCCCCGCTCGATCGGACCGTCCAGTTGGCACCGGGTTGCCAGGCGAAGCCGATACGCGGGGCCAAGTTGTTCCTGTCGAAGCTGACCAGTGCCCGGTCTTCGATCCCGCTACCGAGTTCTCCGGCGCGGATGATGCGGCCGAAGTCCGGACCGGCGTCGAACTCGACCCGGTTCATGCGATCCTGCTGTTCGATGTAAGGTGTCGTCAGTTCGTACCGGATGCCCAGGTTCAGCGTGAAGTTCGGCGTGATCTTCCAGTCGTCCTGGAGGTAGAACATGTAGCTGTCGAACGTCATGTCCGCGTCGATCGTCGTTCCGGAAGTGCCACGATCAACCCACCCGAGCAGGCCGTCGCCGAGTGCGATTCCCGTGTAGCGGCCGTTGAACCGGAACGTTCCGGTGGCCTGCTGGGAACCCAGGATGTCGGCGAAGTCGTGCCGCAGGTCGGCTCCCATCTTCAGGCTGTGATTGCCCCGCACGACGGTGAGGTTGTCGATGAACTGCCATGTCTGGCTGATCTTGCCGTTGGGCAGGTTGGGACTGCCTCCCAGCCCGATGTGGGCCAGTCCGCCGGTCAACTGGATACGCGGCAGGCCCAGGATCGACGGATCCTCGTTGAGTCCCTTGAGTCCGAACTGCTCGTTGAGTTCCGATTGCGGTGCGGCCTGTTGCACCTTGTTGACCTTCAGCCACTTGTAGCCGACGCGCACCTCGTTGATGACGGTCGGCGCGAAGACGTGAGTCCAGGAAGCAGCCAGGTGGTCGCCGTCGTTGTCGTCCAGTCCGCGGTCGTTGCCGACACCACCCCTTGCGACGCCTTCCAGCGGAGCGGACCGAAGGTTGTCGTAACGGTAGTGACTGTAGCGCACGAAGAAATTGTCGTTGGGGGAAATCGTGTGATCGTAGCGGAAGTCGAGTTGATCCCGGTCCGTCTTCCACGGGGGATTGTTGACGAAGTTCCGCCGGGTATTGTCGGTGAAGTTCGGAGTCGGGTACAGTTCCAACAGTTTCACGTACGAGGGATCGAACCGGTCCGACGGGATCGTCTTGTTCTGGAACAGTCCGCCATGGGGATCCTTCAGATCACCCAGGCCCACCGTCTGGCTGAAGTCGCCCGAACGTTCGGCCTGCGTCGGCACGATGACGATGTCGGACTGCGACTTGCGCAGCTTCCAGGCTTCCCAGCTGGCGAAGAAGAACGCCTTGTTCTTGCGGATCGGTCCGCCGAAGGTGGCGCCGAACTGGTTCTGGCGCAGGACTTCCGGATCGGCCTTTCCGTCGCCGTCACGGTCGTTGCGGGCAAACGCCTCGCGGGCGTCGAAGACGTCGTTCCGCATGAACTCGTAGGCACTGCCGCGAAACTCGTTGGTGCCACCCCGAATCGTGACATTGACCACTGCGCCGGCATTGCGGCCGTACTCGGCGGAGTAGTTGCTGGTCTGGATCTTGAACTCCTGGACGGCATCCATGGATGGAATCATTGCCTGCGCCTTGCGGTCCTGCTGGCCCATGATCGTGGAGTTGTTGTCGATACCGTCGATCAGGAAGTTGTTCTGGCCGGCCTGTTGGCCGTGGCTCAGGAACCCACCACCGAGCCGGGCATCTCCCAGTGGGCCGCGGTCACGACCGCCGATCTCGGGGACCACGCCGGCTGTGAGTTGGGCGAGCGACTGATAGTTGCGTCCGCTGATCGGCAGGTCCTCGATCTGCTGGCGCTGGACGGTGTAGTCCAGGGTTGCCGATTCGGTCTGTAGCAGAGGTGTTGCGCCGGTGACCTCCACCACCTCCACCAGGTTGCCGATCTCGAGCGTGAAGTTCAGGCCGATGCGGTCTCCCGCGTGGATTTCGACCCCGGATCGAACGGCCGTCTTGAAGCCCTCGGTTCCCACGGAAATCTCGTACATCCCCACCTTCAAGGGGCCCGAGACGTAGATACCGCTGGCATTCGCTTCTTTCGCGACGGTGATGCCGGTGTTCATCTCCCGGATCGTTACCGCCGCGCCCGGGACAACGGCACCCGTGGCGTCGGCAATCGTACCCGTGATGACCCCCTGATCCTGCTGGGCGAGGACGGTCCAGGGCAGTGTCAGGAGCGAAGCGAAGACGGCTGTGCTGATTCGGATTTTCATGGTCAGTTCCTTACTTGATGGCGGCGAGACGGGGGGCGAGGGTTCGAATTGGACGAGCCCCGGGACGTGGCGGTGCTCAAGACCGTTCTTGGCTTCCCTGTTGCGACCTCACCGTTCCGCCATATATGGTACGCGAAAGTGGAGGGCGGAGCGTGCACCTGCGTCATGCACGCTGCGAACTTGCGGAGTTCCGGCCAGCTGGTCTATCCCAGTACCTCGTTGGTCGACTCGGTCAGGATCTCGACGATCTGGTCGAGTTGGCTGTAGCTCGTGATGAATGGTGGAGCGAGCAACCACACATCCCCGCGCAGACGGCTGAACAGGCCCCGCGCCTGTGCTGCAGCATTGACTCTCTCTCCGATCCGGTCAGTCGGGGCGAACTCCTGCTTGGTCTGCTTGTCCCTGACGTACTCCACGGCGCACATCAGCCCCTTGCCCCGAATGTCGCCGACATGCGGATGGTCGGCGAGTGCAGTCTCCAGGGACCCCAGAAGGTAGGCTCCCTTCTTGCACGACTGGGCCGGTAGGTCTTCCTGCTCGAGGATGTCGAGGTTTCGCATGGCCACCGCACAGCCAACGGGGTGGGCGCTGTATGTGTAGGCGTGCATCCAGGGGGAACGGGTCTCTTCCAGTGTCTCGGCGATCTCGTCGGTGAGCCCGATACCGCCAAAGGGGAAGTATCCCGATGTGATCGCCTTGGCGAACTGGATCATGTCGGGCTCCACGCCCCAATGGTCCAGGGCGAACCACTTGCCGGTCCGTCCGAACCCGGTGATCACCTCGTCGGCGACCAGCAGCACGTCATGGCGGTTGCAGATTTCACGGATGCGTGGAAAGTAGTCGGCTTGCGGGACAATCACACCGCCAGCGCCTTGCACCGGCTCGGCAAGGAACATGGCGACCGTCTCGGGTCCCTCGCGCACGATCGCCTTCTCGAGCTCATCCGCTGCGGCGAGTCCCGGACTGGATCCCGGTGGTGCTTCGTAGCGGTACGGATAAGGGGAGGGGACATGCAGGAAGCCGGGCACGCGGGGTTCGAACAGAGGCCAGTAGCTGGCGATTCCAGTCGCGCTCATCGCCGCGAGTGTGACGCCGTGGTAACCCCACTGGCGCGAGATCACCTTGGTCTTGTGCGGGAAGCCCTTGACCTTCCAGTACGATCTGGCCACCTTGAAGCTCGACTCGCTGGCTTCCCCGCCGCCGGACGTGAAGAAGAACCGGTTGATGGAGGGATAGGTGAGAGTGGAGAGCCTCTCGCCCAGTTGGATCGCCTGGGGGGTGGAACTGCCGGAGTAGCCCGAGCAGTAGCCGAGTCGCTCCATCTGGTCGCGGGCGGCCTCCGCCAGTTCGGAGCGGCCGTGGCCGGCGACGACGTTCCACAGCCCGGAGAGGCCGTCCAGAAATTCCCTGCCGTTGACATCGACCAGTACCGCGCCCCTTCCGCTGGCCCACACATGTCCGCGTTGGTGGACCGTGCGGGAATGTAGAGGGTGGATCAAGTGCCTGAGATCGCGGGTGATGAGTTCTGGTTCCGTCGTCTGCATCGTCGAACCTCCTCGGATTCACATGCGGTGGGAAGTCATCTCCTGACTCCCGTGATGCGCCCTTCGCCACTGCATCGCGTCAGCGGCCGTTTCACGCTGTCGAGTCGAGATCCAAGGTTACTCCCTCCGTGCACCGATGGCGGGTCCGTGTTTCGTACAGTGAGGCTCCATCCGTTGGAGCGAAGTTGCCGGTGGACTTGTCGACGCAACGAAGAAGTCGGTCCATTCACCCATTCGTTTCCCATCGCCGACCCGTCCAACGGGTGTTACCAATGCGGTCCGTGAACCTGTCAGTTGCCCACCACGAGCTTGTTCACGACGGTCTTGACACCCTTCACCGATGCCATCTTGGCGGCACGCTTCCGGATACCCTTCGATCGGACGATGCCCCTGATGGTCACGACACCGTCCACGACCTCGACTTGCAGGTCCCGAATCCGCAGTGACGGATTGTTGTTCAACTTCCGAGTGATCCGGTCGTGCAGCAGGCCGTCGTCGACGTCGCTCGTGCCCAGTGCCGCACCGACGATCGTGAATGCGATGAGAATGCTGCGTCGAGTGTGTCTCATCCTCTCGATGAATCTATCACGAGGACTGGTTGCCTTCCAGAATGCGATGGAAGTCCAGGTCGTCGACGAACCCGCGCCTGTTGCGCCAGTTCCGCCGAACCTTCACGAAGACCTCGAGGTTGACGCTGCGTTCGAACCGTGCCTCCAGTGACTGGCGGGCCTTGCTGGCAAGCTGCTTCATCTTCTCCCCCTTCTTCCCGATCAGAATCGCCTTCTGTCCATCCCGTTCGACGACAACTGTGGCGGAGATCCGCAGCTTCCGCCGAGACTCCTCCCAGCGTTCGATCTGCACCGCGACCGCATGGGGGACTTCGTCGTGCGTCTCGCGGAGAATGCGCTCGCGGATCAGTTCCGCCGCGAGGAACCGCTCCGGCTGGTCCGTGACATGACCTTCCGGATAGTACTGGGGCGATTCCGGCAGCCTGGAGAAGATCTCCGACAGCACTTCGTCGAGCTGAACCCGCTTCGTCGCGGAAATCGGCAGGTACGCGTCGAACTGGTGAAGTTGCCTGCAGCGGTCCAGAAAGGGCAGGAGTGCCTCCTTCCTGGACACCTTGTCAACCTTGTTGGCCAGCAGCAGCACGGGCGCGTGCAGGTGTTTTGCGACACCGATCGCTTTTCGGTCAGCATCGTCGAGTGGCGTGCTGGCGTCCACCATCAGCAGGACGGCATGGCAGCCCTGCGTCGCGCGTTCGACCTCCCGCATCATGCGCTGTCCCAGTTGTTTCGACGGCGCGTGCACTCCGGGGCTGTCGACGAATACGATCTGCCCGCGGGACTCGCTCAGTACTCCCTGGATTGCGTCACGGGTGGTCTGCGCCCGTTGGCTCACGATCGATACCTTCGTGCCGACCAGTGCGTTCAGCAGGGTCGATTTGCCGACGTTCGGCTTGCCGAGGATCGTGACGAATCCGGACTTCATGCTCGATTCCGTTGCAAGCAGGGATGTCCGCCGGATGCAGAGGGAATTTCCGACAGGGACTGGACGTTCATGCGGTGCTCCTCCCGACGAGGCCGGGCGCAAGCCCGTACCGAAGACGCAGTCGCTCTTCCGCGTCTCGCATCGCCCCGTTGTCCGACTCGTGATCGTAGCCCCGAAGATGGAGCAGCGCGTGCAGCACGAGTATCTGAATCTCCTCTTCGATCGAGTGTCCCTGCTCGGCTGCCTGCCGGGACGCCCGTGGTGCCGAGATCAGCACGTCGCCCAGGTAATCGTCCTCGCCGTCGGGGAAGGAGAGCACATCGGTGGTGCGTCGCACGTTCCGGAAGTCCGCGTTCGCTTTCCGGACTGCTGCGTCCGAACTGACGACAACGGAGAACCCGAGGCCGGGCGCCAGGTCGAGCCCTACCGTCAAGAGGAAGTCCCGGATCGCGGTCTCGTCGAATGCGATCTTCCGCTGCCGGTTCTCAAAGTGCCAATTTTCGTCCGGACGCTCCTTCTTCATGATGGGCCGTCAGCCTGCCGGCTCGGTTTTTCGCTCTGCCGGCGCAGGCGACATCGAGTCAAGTTTCCTGTCGTTGTACCGGTCATACGCCCGGATGATGCGCTGGACGAGACCGTGCCGCACGACATCGCGCTCATCGAAATAGACGAACCGGACACCCTTGACGTCCGACAGGACATCGATGGCCTCCATCAGGCCGCTGCGCTTGCCCGCCGGAAGGTCGATCTGGGTGACATCGCCGGTGATCGCTGCCTTGGAGCCGAAGCCAAGGCGGGTGATGAACATCTTCATCTGCTCCGCCGTGGCGTTCTGGGCTTCGTCGAGGATGATGAAGCTCTCGTTCAGTGAGCGGCCTCTCATGAATGCCAGCGGAGCGATCTCGATGGTCCCGTTCGTGAGCGCCCGTTCGACGCGCTCTTCGTCCAGCAGGTCATGCAGGCCGTCGTAGAGGGGGCGTAGGTAGGGATCGACCTTCTGTTGCAGGGTTCCGGGGAGGAACCCCAGACGCTCGCCGGCCTCGACGGCCGGACGGGCGAGCACGATCCGCCGCACCTGTTTGGCAAGGAGGGCGGAAATCGCGTATGCGACTGCCAGGTAGGTCTTGCCGGTTCCGGCGGGCCCAATGCCGAAGACCATGTCGAACCGGTCCATCGCGTCGAAATACCGCAACTGGTTCAGGCTGCGGGGGGTGACCGCCTTGCGCCCGCAGATTCGCTGACGGCTGGTTTCCACCAGGTCCTTGAACCGGATCTCCGGATCGGCCGTCGCGACCTTGAGATAGTCCCGGACATCCCCGTAGCTGAGCTGATGTCCTTCACTGAGCAGGGTCAGGTAGTCCGCGATGATGTCGTCCGCGCGACGGACCTGGTTCTCGTCGCCCTCGATCTCGAGGCTGTCGGCGGACAGGTGGGCGGTCACTCCCAAGGACCTCTCGAGAATCCGGAGATTCTCGTCCCGGGTCCCTACCAGCGATTCGATGCCCTGATTGACGGTGATGCTTGCTTTGCTCAATGGAATCCTGACTGACTCAGAAGGAGGGATTCTGCGGTCCGCTGCCCTTGGACGGCCGTGTGGTGCTCCCTACACGGTTTCCCGAACCACGTAAGGCTCTCGATAGGTCCGCGTCAGCAGCGCATTCGCCTCATCGTCCCCGATGACCTGCTCGGTAGCGGAATCGAATTCGATCTGCCGCTTGAGCCGGTAGGAGATATTCCCCAAATGCGCCATGAGGGAGGACTTGTGGCCCTGTTCGACATCCGCGGTCAGCTTGGATGCGTCGCCGCTCCGCACTGCCTGGATGAAGTTGTCGAAGTGGGGCTGGTCGCGGATCTTGTCGGTCGGGTGCTCGGCAAACGGGCCGGGTTCCTTCTTCTGGCCGAGGAAGGTGTAGTACGCCCCGTAGTGTGGCATCACCATGTAACCCTCCGATCCGTAGAAGACAAGACCCGTGCAGACGCCATGTGTGGGCCACTTCTCGCCGATACCCGCCTCCGTATTCGAGATCCAGGGGCGGATCTCGAAATTCAGGTACAGTTGCCGTCCCTCGTACTCGTAGGAGATGCTCTGGGCATTCGGGGTCTCCTGATCGTCGTCGTGAACGAACATTCCGCCCATCGACTGGATCCGGCTCGGGTGCTCGTCGAGGTCCAGCGCCCAGCGCATGATGTCGAGCTGGTGGACTCCCTGATTGCCCAGTTCGCCGTTTCCGTAGTCCCACTGCCAGTGCCATCGGTTGTGCAGCCGCAGATTGCTGAACGGACGGTCGGGCGCCGGGCCTTTCCAGAGGTCGTAGTGAATGCCTTCCGGGACGGGCCCTTCGACATGGCGGCCGATTGACCGGCGCCACTTGTAGGCGAGTCCCCGTGCCAGATAGACGTTTCCGAGCAGCCCGTCCTTCAGCCGTTCGACGCCCTCGATGATCTCCGGGCTTGACCGGTTCTGCGTTCCGTGCTGGACGGTCCGACCGAAGTGACGCGCCACCTTGACCGCCTGTCGTCCCTCGAACGCGTTGTGCGAGAGTGGCTTCTCCACGTACACATCCTTGCCGGCCTGACAGGCCCAGATCGTGCCGAGCGAGTGCCAGTGGTTGGGCGTCGCATAGAAGACGACATCGATCGACTGGTCGTCCAGGAGCCGGCGGATGTCGTGGAACACCGTCGGCTTGCCGCCGGTTCGCTTGACGTGGTCGTCAAGGCGGGATGCGAGCACGCCTTCGTCGATGTCGCACACTGCCGCGAGTTCCACGTTCTTCCCGGCCAGGTTCTCGACGGCGGCGATATGCGACCGTCCGCGTCCGCGCAGTCCCACGACCGCCGCCCTGACACGGTCGTTGGGGCTGAGCCTGGTGGCTGCTATGGCCGGTGCTCCCAGCAGCGGTGCCGCGACGGCTGCGGCTCCGGTCGACACGAAGTCCCGTCTGGATCTGGGAGCGAGAGAGGATGGCTGATCGGTCACCTGTCGCAACTATAACCTATCCAGATCACGTCTTCGTGTCGGCATATCGGGAACCCGGTGTGTCAGGCCGGTACGTTCCTGATTACGTGTCCCTGTACGATCGGTCAGGCGGAAGTCCCGTACCCCGAACCGGAACGGGAGCCGGGTGTGGTCGATGCGAAGAAGGTGCAGTACTGTCGAGTGCAGGTCATGGACAGGGCGCCATCGACCGATATATCGGCAGTTCCCGTGATCGTTGGTGCCGCCCCAGCCGATGAACCTGTCGAATCTGAACGGTTTGGCATAGCGACCACCGGGATGCCGCTTGCCGAAGTGTCCGGTCCCGAATGCCAGATGCCTGAAAGCCCAAGTGAGGGTTCCTCGGCCTGCGGGGCCTTGGGCGTGTCGACTATCTCTGGGCGAGCAACATGGATCGGCCATGATTCCACCCGGGTAGGAGCATTATCTGGTGATGAGAAGATTCCGAACTGGAGCACGGCTGGGCAGATTCACGTAGCACCCGTCAAGCGAGACGCCGGCTCTGTGGAGACGAGCCCGGTGGAGGCATCAAGTGTTCGGGGTGAACGAGATTGAGTCTCATCGGTGTGTGTCGCTCACGAACAGGGTTTCCCTCGGCTGTATCGGACCCTGTTCCACCGGGCCAAGGAACCATTCGACAGGATCGGAAGGCAGGACCGGGAACGTCTAGTTGCCAACGATTGACGTGATGGCGATCATTATGGCGATCACGGCGAATCCTATACTGAATGCCCAACGGGACACAGTCAGTTCCTTGTGGATGGACTGGATCTCGCCCTTGAGGGACTGGACCTCTCCGCTGAGGGACTCGAACTTGTCATTGAGGGACCGGATTTCGCCCTTGAGGATCTGGATCTCGCCCTTGAGGGACTGGACCTCTCCGTTGAGGGACTCGAACTTGCCGCTGAGGGACTCGAACTTGCCCTTGAGGATCTGGACCTCGCCCTTGAGGGACTGGACCTCTCCGCCGAGGGACTCGAACTTGTCATTGAGGGACCGGATTTCGCCCTTGAGGATCTGGACCTCGCCCTTGAGGGACTGGATTTCGACGGATTGAGCGTCAAGGTGGAGATTGATGCGCCCCTCGGATAGCCGGACCGCCGCAACGATGTTGTCACCGGTTCTTTCCCGCACTTCCTCCGATGCATCCTGAGCCAGCCCCGGGTCGACGTCAACGCTAATGAGTGCTCGGAATACTGCACCATGCGGTCGTTCCCTCATCTCGGCTGGCGTAACTGTGTCTGGCATCTGTCTCACGGCCCTGAATGCTCACGTTGATTGTAGCCGATTGATATGCGGCACGATCCGATCGGTCACCGGTTGCTGCCATAGCCTGTTCGGGCTACGGCTTCGTATCGGCAGGTTGGAGATGGAGACTCAGGCCAGTACATCCTCAATCACGTGTCCATGAACGTCCGTCAGGCGGAAATCGCGGCCCCCGAACCGGAACGAGAGCTTCGTGTGATCGATTCCGAGGAGGCGCAGCACGGTCGCGTGCAGGTCGTGGACGGTGCGAATTCCCTCGATCGCGTGGTAGCCGTACTCGTCCGTGGCGCCGTATATCGAGCCCGCCTTGACGCCGCCCCCAGCCAGCCAGAGGCTGAAACCGAACGGGTTGTGGTCGCGACCGTTCGTTCCCTGGACGAACGGGGTGCGTCCGAACTCTCCGGAGAAAATCACGAGAGTCTCGTCGAACAGCCCGCGGACCTTCAGGTCCTGCAGTAGCCCGGCCACCGGCTGGTCGACGGCAAAGGCATTGCGACCGTGTCCAAGGACAAGGTCCTGGTGCTGGTCCCACGGGTTGGATGCGTTGCCCTTGCCGCGGTTGCGTCCGTCGACCATGGTGAGTTCGACGAAGCGCACGCCTCGCTCGATCAAGCGGCGGGCGGTGAGGCACTGCAGGGCGTAGTTGGCCTTGGGCGGGAAGTTCGAATCCAGTCCGTAGAGCTTGCGGGTGGCAGGAGTCTCTCCGCTGATGTCGATCAGTTCCGGTACGGCGGACTGCATGCGGTACGCGGTCTCGTAGTTCTTGATGGCGGCCTCGACCTGGGGATCATGCGCGGTGCGGTCCAGGTACATGGAGTCGAGGGACCGGATGAATGCAAGACGGCGACGCTGTTTGGCGTCCTCTTCCGCGGGTCTGATGTTGGCGAGGGGTTCCTCGGTCCCCGGAAACAGGAACGAGCCCTGATGTTCGGCGGGCAGGAATCCGCTGCTGAACACGTTGATTCCACCGAGCGGTATGCCCCCTGTGCCGATCACGACGAATCCGGGCAGGTCCCTGGACTCGCTCCCCAGTCCGTAGTTCACCCAGGCCCCCATGGAAGGGAAGCCGGTGAAGGGCTGCCCGGAATGGAAGTAGAAGTTCCCCTGGGCGTGCTCCATGAATGGAGCGGTCATGGAGCGGATGACCGCCATGTCGTCCACACAGGTGGCGATGTGCGGAAACAAGTCACTGACGGGTGTCCCCGCTTCGCCGTAGCGGTGAAAGTCCCAGGGGGACGGCAGGATGTTGCCGTCCTGGTTGAACATCGTCCTCGCCGTCTCGAACGGCATGGGCTGGCCGGCTTCCTTTGCCAGGCGCGGCTTGGGGTCGAACGAGTCGATGTGTGACAGCCCGCCCGACATGTAACAGAAGATGACGTTCCTGACCTTGGGTTCGAAGTGCGGCCCCGGTGGAGCGCCGTCGGTCGTGACGGCCCCGTAGGCCGGATCGGACATGAGGCCGGACAGGGCCAGCATCCCGAAACCGGTGGAGGTTGTCCGGAGCATTTCCCGGCGGGAAACGGGGCACCGGGGTGTCGGGTGGAAGCGTGGGTCGGGCAGGACCGTCAAGGCAGTATCAATATAGCGGGTTGGCGTTGAGGATGGACGGGCCTTATGTGGGTCTTAGAGCGTGCTGGCACTTGCTCTCGGGCAGACTGCGGTGGCTTCAGCGCCTCCTGCACATCTTGCAGATGCGGTCCCAAGGTTCGGACGGTCCAGCCCGCCGCCGCTCGGGGGGGCCTGGCCAGGCCCCCCCGAGCGCCCTCCCCCCAGCAGTGGGGGGAGGAATCTGTTGCCTGTCGCAGAGTGGGTTGGCCCCCCTGCGACCGTTGGGAGAGGCTGCCCACAGCTTGCTTTGCCTGGCCTCTCTCTGGCACCCGCTCAACATAAAAGGTTCACGGCCAGTTTCAAGGCACGGGTAGCGAAGGCAGCGTTGCGGGGGGACCGGACGATCCAGCAGATCGCGGCGCACCATGAGGTGCATCCGAACCAGGTGAGCCAGTGGAAACGCACCGCGAGTGAGGGTTTGATCGGGTTGTTCGAGAAGCAGCCGCACAACGAGCGGCAGGTCCTCGAGGCCGAGATCCAGAAGCTGCACGCGAAGATCGGGCAGTTGGTCGTCGAACGGGATTTTTTCCAGAGCGCGTGGGAACGCTGGATCGTGCCACGCGCCGGACGCTGGTCCAGCGGGACCATCCCCGGGCCAGCCTGAGACTGCAGTGTCAGTGGCTGGGGCTGAGTCGGTCGGCACTGTACTACCAGCCGCGCGAACCGGACGCGGCCGAGTTGGCGTTGATGCATCGTGTGGACGAGTTGTACACCGCGCATCCGTTCTACGGGAGTCGCCAGTTGAGTCGGCACCTGCAGCGGGAGGGCTGGTCGGTCGGTCGGCGCCGGGTGCGGCGTCTGATGCGTCAGATGGGGCTGGCGGCGATCGACTGCTGTCCGCGCTGCAGCGAGCCGCATCCCGGGCACCGGGTCCACCCCTACCTGCTGCGCCACCTGCAGGTGCAGCAGGTGCACCACGTGTGGTGTGCCGACATCACCTACATCCCGCTGCAGCAGGGATATCTGTACCTGATGGCCGTGATGGACTGGGCCAGTCGCTGTGTGCTGGCCTGGGAGTTGTCCAACACGCTGGACAGCGAATTCTGCGTCGCCGCCGTGGAGGCGGCCCTGGTGCGGCATCCGGCTCCCGAGATCTTCAACACGGACCAGGGCAGCCAGTTCACGGGGGCGGCTTTCCAGAACTGTCTGGAAGGCGCCGGGGTCCGCCCCTCCATGGATGGTCGGGGCCGCTGCATCGACAACGTGTTCATCGAGCGGCTGTGGCGTTCCCTGAAGTATGAAACCGTGTATTTGCAGGAATTCACGGACGGTTTCGTGGCCCGGGAACAGATCGGCTCATGGCTGAGGTTCTACAACCAAGAGAGGCCTCACTCGGCACTGGGGGGCCGGACACCGTGGGAAGTGCTGCAGAGCGGCGGGGAGCCGTGCGATTGAAGCCGACAGCGGGTGGCTGGTTCGCCGCAGGAGCGGGCTTCGAGCGGGCCCTGCACCGCCTGAGTGATCCCGCCTTCAAGGTCTTCAGCTACATCTGTCTGCGGGCGGAACGAGGCAGTGCTTGTCTGGAGTTCGAACGGGGCAGCCTGGCTCGGGAACTGGGCCAGAGTCGGTCGACGCTGGGCCGCTGTCTGCGGGAACTGGTGGCGCAGGGCATCTGTACCCTGGAGGCGGCCCCGAACCAGCACCGTCGTTCGCGTCTACGCGTGTGTGCCGAGTATTGGCCATATCAAGCGCAGCCCGGTGACGAGGAGGTGCCCGGCGCCTCGCAGCCGGACCCGGCTCTCACGGGCTATGTGGCCCGCGTGCGCGAGATTTTCCTGCAACCGACCTGCGTGCAGGCGACGTTCCGCCCGGTGGATGAGCGCTTGGCGGCACAGTGGTACCGTGCGGGCGTGGCCCTGGAGCGGGTCGAGCAGGCCATCCTGCTGGGTAGCGTGCGCAAGTCGCTGGCCCTGCTCGAGGACCCGGACGGCGAGCCAGTGCGGTCGCTGGGCTACTTCCGCAACCTGCTCGAGGAACTGCGGGAGCACCCCTTCCCGGTCGCCTACAGGGAGCAACGGGAGCGCCATCTCGCCCATTGCGAGCAGTGCTGGCGAGATCGGCCCGAACTCGCGCCGGGGTCTGCCGGTTCAGATTTGGCACGGGCAAGGCCCGGCAAGGGGATCCTGAGGCCAGCCTCTGAGGCAGACTCGCCCGACAGGGAGACGGGAGGATGACGATCTCTCGTTCTGTTATAATTTCGGCAGTCGGTAGTTCAACAGAAGTTGCAGAGTCCACCTTAAGATTGCCGACTACCTGTCCAAACAACCGGTACCACTTCACCGTGAATCGATCATGGCGACTTGGTCCTGCGGATTTCGATTGGCCATGTCCCCGAGGGTATCAAAGAAGCAGAGGTGAGACATGGACTTGCGACCCGCCAAGACATCGGCAGACTGCGATCTTGTTCGCGGGAGTAGAAGCAGTTCTCTTGGACTGCTACTGTCGCTAGTGATCATGAGAAGGAAGGGTCTTGGCAATGCATCCCCTGATTGAAGCCCATCGGACTGAGATCCTTGCCTTGGCGAAACACCACGGATTCAGTGGTGTTCGGGTGTTCGGTTCCATGGCACGAGGGGATGCGGACGAGACAAGTGATGTCGACCTGCTGGTGACGCTGCCACTAGGAAGGACGGGACTCGCTCTCGGGGGGCTTCTGATGGATGTTCAGGATCTCTTGCATCGCCGTGTGGAGGTCGTAACCGAGCGCGGACTGCATCCAGCGTTCCGAGACCGTGTACTGAGAGAGGCCGTGCCGTTGTGATGTCAAATTCAGTGGCGGACATCGCATTGCTGGATCATATCGCGAATTGCATCGAACGCATTCGCGAATATACGGCCAACAGCCAGGACAAGTTCGAAAGTTCACACTTGGTGCAGGATGCCGTAGTGCGAAACCTGCAGACTCTCGCGGAGTCGACACAACGCCTGAGCCCATCGCTCAAAGAGACCGAATCGAGTGTTCCCTGGCGAAAGATCGCTGGATTTCGCAATGTGCTGGCCCACGACTATCTGCAAGTCGACTTAGCTGTGGTGTGGAGCGTTATTGAACGTGACTTGCCGGAACTCTCGGCTGCAATTGAGCGGATGATTCACCGAGCAACAAACAAAGGGCCCTAGATGACTGAAGACGGCCCCGTTATGCTCTGCACCGTAGGCGGCTCACATCAGCCAGTTCTCAAGGCGATCAAGTCGGCGAAACCTCGTTTCGTGTGCTTATTTTGCACGGACCGGGACCCGGACACAGGGAAGCCAGGATCCATCGAACACATAACCGGTCAAGGCAATGTCATCAAGGCACAGTGGAGCGATACGAAGCCAACTTTGCCGAGTATCCCAATCCAAGCGGGTCTTGAAGTCGATGACTACACGACTTTCACTGTTCTAGGAGACAATCTCGACGAAGCCTATGGCGTAATGCGCCGTGCAGCTTCCGAAATGGCAGCTCGGTTCCCCGGTGTGAGCATCGTCGCTGACTACTCTGGGGGTACAAAGACGATGACAGCGGCACTCGTCTGTGCGGCGTTGGAGCGGGAGGATACGGAACTACAAGTCGTTGTGGGTGCACGCGCAGACCTTATCCGCGTGCGAGACGGGACTGAGCAGGTCACGATTGCGAATGTGGCAAGGCTGCGCCTAGACCGTGCGATGAGCCCGTATCTCGCTGCTTGGGGTCGATTCGCTTATCACGAAGCCGCAGAGGGATTGGATCGCATTCGGATTGCTGGCGACGATGCGGGCAAGCAACGGCTTCGCCTAGCGCGGGTGATGAGCACGGTGTTTGCCCGTTGGGATGATTTCGATCATGCTGGTGCCTTGGAGTTGCTCGATTGCTATGCAGGCCGGGTTTCGCGGTGCTATCCCTGGATGCTGCCGACCCTTCGATGTTTGGTGAATAAAGCGGAAAGGGCGAACGAACCAGCGCTCTTGTGGGATCTCTGGCGGAATGCCGAGCGGCGTGCAGCTCAGGGACGCTTCGATGATGCGACCGCCCGCGTTTATCGCTTACTCGAGTGGACCGCTCAGTGGCAACTTCGAATGAAGCTTGATGCCGACACTGCCGACTTTCCACAGGAGTTGTTGCCTACGGGCATCGAGGCTCGACGTGACACGAACGGCAAGATCAAGATTGGCCTGTGGACCGCATGGCAGATCGTACGAGAGCGACTTCAGGGACCGGCAGCGGACCTGATCACGGAGCATGGTAGTGAACTCCGTGACCTGCTCTCCATTCGCAACGACTCGATCCTCGCTCATGGTTTTCGTCCCGTAGGGGAGCACGACTGGAAGCAAATGGAGAATTGGATACGGGAGAAACTTCTGCCAGTCCTGAAGCAGCTCTCCGATGACGCCGGTCTACGAAGGCCTCCACAGCAGCTTCCCAGGAAACCCTCGACGATCTTTCACGAAGGTGCCTGAGTGCATGTTCCGTACGCCCATATCCGCGATTGCTCCGAGTCCGAAGTGGCCCTGAGGCATCAGTGTGGATATTTGATTCTCCGCAGGTAGGAGGGATCACGAGCCGGGCAGGATCGTGTCCACAAGATAGTCTCTGACCAGATCTGCCTGAGCACTGCTGCGGGCGGTGGTCTCAACCCGCAATGGCAATGCATGATCCGCGCTACCGTAGCGGACTCCGATAATACCGTTTGGACCGTCGAGTACCCTTACCGCCTGCCCTCCAGAGACCTTCGCATCATAGGAAACTCTTGACACGCAATCCACTTTGCAGAGGCGCTGCACAAATGCCTGCCATCCTTGCGGGCGGTGATGCTCCACGCTGGACAGCCCGTTCTTTTGACTAGGGGGCTTCGGTGCAGCAGTTGGCCAGACCGCCTTAGGGCCTACCTCTTTGGCGGCAGAATACAGAAGATGGCCGGCCGCGTTGAGATAGGAGCAGCCGTCTCCGGCATCCTCGACCAGCGGCTCGAGATCCCGGTTAGCTTTCAAGCGACTCTCCACCTCCACCGTCCTGCGCGGTTCAGTGTCGATCCACTCGAAGAACATCCGGTGTTGCAGTACCCAGGCTGCGTCCCATTTCAGCGGCAGCCGAGGTAAGCGAACGATGTCACGGAACTTCTCGTGGATGTAGTAGACCTCGACGCCAAGGAGAGAACCGAGCAGGTTGAGAAAGGCGATCTCAGCCTTGAACCCACCCGTGGCTGAGAAGACCGGCTCAAGCGATGTGTCATGCGCCTCGCGAACCGCTTTAATCGCTTCATGTACGAGGGCCCGTAAACCCTTTTGCGAGAAGGTCCCGTGATCGTATCCGAGAGCGGTCAAGGGTCGCGCATCGACCTGACGGCACTGCAACACAGATCCGTAGAAGGTCTGCAAACGTTCTGAGCAATAGCGTCCTTCCGGAGTATCGGAGTGTAGTAGACAAACTTGATCTTCGGCGCTGATGCCAATCGCTCGTAAGGTGTTGGTCTCCGCGCTGGCCACTTCTGCATCGGCGGCTGCCAACCACTGGTCCACCTGATCTGAAGGTGGCAGAGGATGACCGCTGCGTCCGTTCCATCCAGCCCAAGGACGGTCGTCGCGGTTTGTCAGGAGCGATGTTCCAACGGTTGTAATGAACTTGCGTGCCACACCAGAGTGTATCACTTCTACGCCATGGGCTTCAACTCGACCTGCGAATTGTCCGTGAAGCATTTGTGGGGGGCGATAACGGAGGAAGCCCCTTCTCGGATTATCCGTTCAATAGCTATAGGAGACTGTCGGACTTCGAGGTAGGCCGATATGAGGGGCACTGAGGAGATCCTCCGCGGTTTCGCTGCGTGAAACGCGAACTGTGGGATCGGGCCGGTGATTCTGGGGCCTCCCCGTCACTTGGCCCAACGCCGTGGCCCGTCCTGTCGACGCTGACGGCCGCTCACACCAACATATCTCCATATCGGGCGCACAAGGTGCTACATCCAGCATTCCTCGGCCAGACGGAGAGTGTGAATTCGCTTGCAGTTGTACGCCAGTGTCACTGGATTCCACTCCCCCCGCACCAACTCGATGCCCGGCAGCGAGAAGATCCGGAATCCCAACGCCGACCTGATCACCCCGAACACCGGTTCCACCGGCTGCTTGCGCAACAAATACAACTGCTTCCCCTCATCCGTCTGCAGCTTCTGCGCCGTCTTCTGCAACCAGTCCGCCTTCCACTCCTCAACCGGATGCCTTCCCGCGCCATGGTGGCTTGTGTGGCAGGAGGAGCATGATGTTGAAGCGAACCTTCCTTGCGATGACCGGGCTGGTCCTAGCAGCCGGTCGACGCCTGTGCGGACAGTCTCGTTCCGAACTGTTGCACATGTGAGACGAGCAGATCCGGTCCGCGGAAATCATGACGGCGGCCACTCCCGCTCTGGTCCGGATACTCGACAACCCCAATTCGAGCGAGTTCGCCCGGGCCCGCGCCTGCTCGCGCTTGTCTGTTGGTGGATGACGACTCCGCCGTGCCCGTGCCGTCCGGTCGGCTCGTCGACCCGCAGTTCTCGCACTAACGGCCCTTGAGTCGATGGCGGAGGCCGCGGTAGCCAAGTCGGCCATCAGCAGGATCCGGCATCTGTCGGGGCCGAATTCGTCCCCGCACGGGGTCAACGCGCAGCCGAGCTTGCCGTCGAGGCTGTCCTGCCTCCATGCCTGCAGCGGCAGGACCACCTCGGTATTCGTATATGTCATTGATTGATAGAGCTTTACGGGCCGATGTCCCACTCCGGCACACCCGGGATCATGGTCCGCCTGAGAGCGCCCGCAAGGGCCCTGTCCACGGCACCCGCTCCGCGTCGTTCTGACGACCCGACGGGTGAAGAGACCCGCTCAGGGGCACCCGGGACGGGCAACATGACATCAATTAGAAGAAAAATAGAATTTATTTTCGCTTTTTGCTTGACATGTGTTCTATTCATAGATACTCTGATCTGTAGATGAGTTCCCCGGCGGTTCGGTTCGATGGGCACGAAGCTCCCAACCACCACACCAACGGCTCCGATCGGCCCACTCCCCGACCGCCGCGGAACTCGCACCATCCCGCTCCCGACCCAGAAAGGACGCAGCTTCATGCCCCCTCGAATCCACTCGCACGCCGTCCGGCTGCTCGTCGCCGTGGCGGTGCTGCCCCAGGCGCTCCTCGCCCAGACCGGCGTGAGTCCCTGGCTGCAGGCCGTCACCGTGCTCCAGACCGCCTTCACCGGTCCGATCGCCCGCGGCCTGAGCCTGATCGCCATCGTCATCGGCGGACTGATGTTCGCCTTCGGCGAGGGCGGCAGCAAACGGGCCCTGGCCAGTCTCATCTTCGGTGTCGGCATGGCCATCGGCGCCGTCAACTTCATGAACTGGCTGTTCCCGTGAGCCGGTCCTCTCCCGATGCGGAGCGGCACGCCGCCTATCCGGCCCTGAGCCGGCCGCTGACCCTGCTGGGCTGCGAGCGGCGTCTGTTCCTGGGAGCGGCCTGCGTCGGTGCGGCCGCGTTCTCCTCGTTCAACGCTCCGCTGGCCGGCATCGTGCTGTTCGCGAGTGGCTACGGTGCCGGGTTGCTGGTGACCCGCCACGATCCCTGCCTGCCCGCCGTGCTGCTGCGCTCGGCCGCCTGCAGCCGCCGGTACGATCCGGTCCTGCGGGTGGCGGGTCCGCCATCGATCGCGGTGCGGCCGGAGGTGTCGTCATGACGGCCGCCGACACCGCGCCCCTGCATGCGCAACTGCCCTGGATGGGCTTCGCCACCGAGAGCGTGGTTCTCACCAAGGACGGCGAGCTCCTTGCGGGAGCACGACTGCAGGGGGCTCCGTTCGAATGCCGCTCCGCCTCCGATGTGGGTTACACCGCCCTGCGCTGGACGCGGGCACTGAAGAGTCTGGAGCCCGGCTGGCGCATTCGCTGGCAGGTGCGCAAGCGCCGTCTGGCGGACCTGCCGCAGCGGGCCTCGACGGATCCGGTGGCGGCCCGGGCGGCGGAGGCCCGGAGGCGCCATCTGCTGGCCCGGGGTCTGTATGCGATCGAGGGGAGTGTGTACTGGCTGTGGGACCCGCGCCTGTCACCGGCTCCTCCTGTGCGGGTCGGTGGTGGCCGCGGGCGGGATCTGCTGGCAAGAGCCGTCCGGTGGCTGTCCCCGGAGCGCACGCGCACCGTGCTCGCGTCCGAGTTGGCCACGGCTTGCGGGAGGTTCGACAGTGGCGTGCGGGCGTTCTGCGGCCTGGTCGGCGACGTGACGCCCCTGGAGCCCCTGCGGGGCGAGGACCTGTTCCGGGAACTCGCGTTCAGCGTCAATGCCCGCCAGGCGGCGTTGGACGGTCGCGGATTCGCCGCCGACGGACTCGATCTCCAGCTCGCGCTGAGCGATCTGGAAGCCTACCGCGAGCACCTGCGGGTCGATGCCGAACGGGTGGAGACCTACGCCCTGGTGGATCCGCCGCCCGCGACGCGGGCGCACCTGTTCGGCGGCATCCTCGACCTGGCTGCCGATCTGGATGTGGTGGCGGAATGGAAACGCGACGATCCGGCCGTGGCCAGCCGGCGGATCCGTTCGGCGCGGCGGCACTATCACCAGAAGCGGTACAGCATGCTGGCGCACGCGGCGGCCGGCGAAGCGACGCCCCAGGCGGCCGGAGCGCTGGAGGACCGGGCGGCGGAAGCGGAGTCCGCGCAGTTGGGAGAGGCGCTGCGGGAACTGGAAGTGGAGGGCGTCCCGTTCGGCGAGTACGCGCTGACCGTGGCCCTGCGCGGGGCGCGTGCGGCGGACCTGGAGGCGGTCCGTCCCGAACTCCTGCGGGTGGCGGCGTCCACGGACGCCCGGCTGCACCGCGAGACCTACAACGGGCTGAACGCGTGGTTCGCCATGGCCCCGGGCAATCACCGGCGCCAGCTCCGGTCCAGCTACCTGTCGGCCGCCGTGGTGGCCGACCTCGCGCCCCTGTGGGCCGTCTCCGAAGGCAGCGTGCGGGACGCACACCTCGGTGACGAGCATCTGGCCGTTTTCGAGACCGGTCGACGGACGCCGTTCCACTATGCGGCCCACGCGGGCGACATCGCCCACACGCTGGTGATGGGCGCGACGGGTTCCGGCAAGAGTTTCCTGCTCAATTTCCTGCTCGCCCACGCCCGCAAGTACGATCCGCGGGTGTGCATCCTGGACCTGGGCGGTTCCTACCGCCAGCTGACCGAACTGGTGGGCGGTGCCTGTCTCGAACTGCTGCCCGGCGAGGGGGACCGGACCTGTCGGCTCAATCCGTTCGGTGCGCTGGAGCCGACGCCGGACAATCTGCAGTTCCTGGAATCGTTCGTGCGCCTGCTGCTGGACACCGAGGGGGTGGAGTGCGATGCGCGCGACCGTGCCGAACTGCGGTCGCAGGTCCGGGCCCTGTACGAACTCGAACCCCGGGCGCGGACCCTCTCGTCGCTGCAGGGGCTGCTGCCGGTGCGCCTGAGCACCGCGCTCGAGGCGTGGACCGGGGAGGGGCTGCGGGGCTGGGTGTTCGACAACGCCGACGACACGCTGACGCTGGCCGACTGGCAGGTGCTGGATCTGGCCGGTGCCGCCGGCAGGCCGGAACTCGCCCGGGCCCTGCTGTACTACCTGCTGCACCGTCTGGGTCGCGCCATCACGGCACCCGAGGAGTTGCAGCGCTGGAAGCTGCTGGTGGTGGACGAGGCGTGGCGGTTCCTGGCCGATCCCGCGATCGGCAGCTACCTGGTCGAGGGGCTCAAGACCTGGCGGAAGTCCAATGCGGGTGTGATCCTCGCCACGCAGTCGCCGGGCGATGCGGCCCGCCACGCCGGTCTGTGCCGGACGGTGGCCGAGAGTTGCCTGACCCGCATCTTCCTGGCCAATCCGGAACTGGATGTCAGCGAGTACGCGGAGGCCTTCGGACTGCGTCGAGCCGAAGCGGAGGCCATCCGCACACTGGTTCCCAAACGTCAACTGCTGCTGCATCGTCCTGGCGAGGCCCATCTGCTGGAGCTGACCGTCGACCGGCGCAGCTACTGGCTCTACACCACCAATCCCGTCGAGGCCGCCCGACGCCGGGACGCGATCCGCGCGCTCGGGTTCGAGCGCGGTCTCGACTCCCTGCTGGAGGAATGAAACCGTGAGACACATCCCATCGAATGCCGCTCTGCTGCTGGTGCTGGCCGCCCTGTCCGGACCCGCCCGGATGGACGGTCGTGAGGTCGAGGCCGGACCGGACGAGGTGATCGAAGTGCGGGCGCGGGTGCGGTACGCGACCGCCGTGGTGCTGCCGGAGGGGGAGCGGATCCTGGACTGGGTCTGCGGGGATCCCGAGTACTGGAGCGTGCAGGGTGCGGCCAATCTGGCCTTCGTCAAGCCGGCCGCTACCGGCATCCGCACGAACGTGACGCTGGTCACCGACCAGGGCCACGTCTACACGCTGCTGTTCCGTGAACTGGATGAGGAGGCGGGGGAGCCGGATCTGAAGCTGTTCCTGCGTCCCGCCGGGTCCGGAGATCGAGCCACAGCGGAGATCGAGCCGCTGCGGTTCGAGGCGCGGGGAGCGGCCGCGCGTCTCGAGGCCGAGGTGGCGGCAGCCCAGGAGGCGGCCCGCCAGGCCCGGGAACAGGCCCGACGGGACATTGCGACCGCGACCGAGAGCTTTCGGGCGTCGTATCCGTCCACGCTGCGGTTCGACTACATCCTGGAGCCCGGGGCCGCCTCGGGTCCGTTCCGGGTGGCGGCCATGTGGCGGGACGAGCGCTTCACGTATGTGAGGGCGGACCCCGAGGAGCTGCCGGTCCTGTACGAGCGGCGGGACGGGAAGCCCTCGCTGGTGCCCTACGACTTCGCCGACGGGCTGTACGTGACGCGTCGTCCGCTGGCGGACGGGTGGCTGCAGATCGGGAAGCGTCGGCTGCGCTTCCGGCGGGTGAAGGACTGAACCGATGGCGGGCATGAAGCACATTCTCGACCGGGTTCCCCGACCGCCCGGAGCCATCCCGGCCCGGGCCCAGACCTGGCTGCTGGTGGGCCTGACCGCGGTGATGGCGGTCGTCTTCGTCACGTTCCCCGGACAGGCGGACGGCCCGGGCCGCCCGCCGGCCACCGAACCGGTCCAGGGAGGGTCCGGTCCGGCGTCCGGGGTGGGCGTGGCCGCCGTCGACGGCGCCGCCGACCGGATCCGGGAGGAGTCGATCCGCAGGGCCGAGCAGAGGATGCGGGTCGAACTCGGTGTCCCCGAACCGCGCCCGGACGGCCTGCCCCATGCGCCCGGGCGGGTTCCCGCCATGACCGGCTCCCACTCCACGGCGGTTGCTGCCGGCGGACCTGACACCGCTGTGCAGATCGAGCAGGAGGAGCGGATGCGACGCTATCGGTCGCTGCGGGTGCCGCCGCTGGTGCAGAGCGTGCGGACCGAAGGGAGGCATGGGTCCGTCGAGGCTGACGGTTCCGTGCCGCGTCCCGGTGCGGACACCCCCACGGAGGCGGAGACACCGGTTGCCGGACCCGTCGACCCGCAGGAGCCGCCGGCAGCGATCGAGTCGTCGGTCGTGCCGGAGCCGCAGCAGGCACCCGCACCGATGTACATCCTGCGAGAGGGGGAGTTCCTCGAGGCGGTCCTGACGAACCGCCTCGCCGGGGACTTCGTGGGGCCGGTCAACGCGATGGTGGCCGCTGCCGTGCACGACCGGTCCCGGCAGCGCGTGCTCATCCCTCGGGGCACGCGCGCCCTGGGGCAGGCGAGTCCGGTGCAGGACTGGGGCCAGTCCCGTCTCGCGGTGACCTTCCATCGTCTGGTCCTGCCGGACGGCTCGGCGCTGGATCTGGCGGACGGCATCGGCCTCAACCAGATCGGGGAGACCGGACTGCGCGATCGTGTGAACCGGCACTACCTCTCGACGCTGGCCGCTGCCGGCGCGGTCGGGGCCCTCGCCGGACTCTCGCAGTCCGCCGGTCCGGAGGCGGCGTTCGCCTCGCGGCTCGGCTCCGCCCGACTGGCGGTCGGGACGGGCCTGTCCCGGGCGACCGAGCGCATGCTGGAGCGTTATCTCAACCGTCTGCCGCAGGTGACCATCCGGGAGGGTCACCGCATCCGCATCCATCTGACCCGCGATCTGACCCTGCCCGCGTACGCCGGTGTCGGCGACCCCGAGAGAGGAGACACCCCATGACCCGGAAGCTCATCCTTCCCGTCACGCTCGCCCTTGTGCTGGCGGCCCCGGCGCAGCCCTTCTGGGCCGCCTTCTTCTCCGGCATCGGTCGGGCGGTGGGTTCCGCCTTCGGCCTGCCGGGCGGAGGGCTGGGCGCCACCGGCCTGATGCCGGTCACCATCCGCGAGGCCCCACCGGTCGTGCAGGCCGCCCAGGAACGGCTCCGGGAACTGCAGGACCTGCGGTCCGTTGCCAGCGATACCCTCGACCACTATGCCGGTCGGGCCGGCACGCTGCGGGAACTGGGCTCGCTCGCCCGGTTCCGGGCGAGTGCCACCGACTGGTTGCGGAGTTCTTCCGCCGACCGCTACGGTACCAGCGGTGACTGGACCGCGGTTCTCAACGGGCGGTCGGGTGGCAGCGACGCCGTGGTGGCGTACGGACGCGCGTCCGCACCGGTACCGGACTGGAACGCCGCGCTGGCCGCGCTCCCCCCGACCCTGCAGGAGTCCGTGCGCCAGGAACATGCGACGGTCGAACTCGCCGATGCGGCCGCCGTGCGATCCATGACGGTGCTGGGGGCAGTGCGGCGGCTGGCCCCGCAGCGCCGCCAGGCACATGACGAACTCGAGCGGGCGGTGCTGGATCCCGGTCACGGAGCGCAGGCCGTTCCGGCGCTGCTGGGGAAGGTCGCGGTCGGGCAGGTGCGGCAGATCCGGGGGACCGAGCAGACCAACCAGCTGCTCGACGCCCTGCTGGAAGCCGAACTTGCCGGCCGCAAGCGGGATCGCGACCGGCTTGCACGCTCGATGAGTGCGGCGTCCGCGGTCACCGCCATGGTCGCGGCCCGGTCGGCGCCGGTCTGGCGGATGCCCTGAACGCACAAGGACGTTCCACGATGCAGATCCTGCCAACCCCCGCGCCGGTCCCGCCCACCGACCCCACCGCGTTCCCCCTGCTGTGGGCGTTCGCCGCCATCGACCAGTCGATCCGCGACCTCGCCCCGCTGTTCGTGGGCGAAGGCCTGCAGCTGTTTCGCGCTCTCGCCGCCCTCACGATCGCCTGGTTCGGTATCCGCACGGCCCTCGACGGTGCCGGCATCCCGTGGTCGCGGTTCGTGCCCCTGGTGCTCTCGATGGCGTTCAGTCTGGCCATGCTCCGCTTCTACGTGCAGGACATGCCCGGTCTCGGCCTGCCCTTCGCGACCCTGCCCATCCGGGCCGCCGACTTCTATGCCCGCCAGATCGACGGCTGGATCACGTGGAACTTCGCGCAGTCGTTCCATGCCGGCTGGCAGGAACTCACCGCCTGGAGCTTCTTCGATTTCATGATGGGGGCGGGGTCGCTGATCTGGACCTTCGTGATCCTGCTGTTCAACACCGCCTGCACCGCGCTGCTGATCGCGTCCATCGCCGCCGGTCGTGTCGCGGCCGGGGCCTGCGTGGTGCTGGGGCCGCTGTTCATTCCCTGGCTGTTCGTGCCGAGGATGGACTTCCTGTTCTGGGGCTGGTTCCGCTCCTATCTGCAGTTCTCGTTCCACACCGCCGTGGGCTGGACCTTCCTGGCCCTGTGCACCTTCATGCTCGACGGTGTCTGGCGCTCGGTCCCGACCGGACTGAGTGCCCAGGTCACGTGGTTCTTCTATTCCGCCTGCGTCCTGCTCGTGGCCGTGCTGGCCATGTGCAAGGTCCATGCCCTGACCCATGCCATCTTTCACGGTGGCGGCAGCTTCGTCAGCGGAGCCGGCTCGGTGGTCGGCTCCGCCCTGCGGCGGAGCGTCGCCTGAGGAGTCTCTCCATGCAGTTGTCACAGGCCTATCCGGCCATCTGGGCGAGTCTGCTCGCCACCAATCGCTACCTCAAGATCGCGCTGGGAGCGCTCTCGCTGGTGTGCGTGGGCCTGCTGCTGCTCTGCTGGCGCACGTTCGACCGTTTCGAGCATCTCGCGCCGCTGGTGATCCGCATCGATGAAGTCGGTCGGGCCGAGGCGGTGGACTACGCCGTGGCCGCCTACCGGCCGGACGTGACCCGGCCCGAGGTCAAGTATTTCCTGCGGCGTTTCCTGATCCTGCATCGGGAGCGGCGGCGGGGAGCGGCCCTGGAGGCCTGGAAGGACTCGCTGCTGTTCTTGGAGACGGCGCTGGCGCGGAGGGCGCTGGAGGGGCAGGAGGAGAGTGGCGAACTGGCCCGGTTCCTGGGCGGCGAGGGCCCGGTGATCGAAGTCGGGATCGACGCCGTGCAGGTGCAGCCGTCACGGGAGGAACCCTACCGGGCCCGGGTGGACTTCACCGAGGTCCTGCACGACGGTGCGGGGCGGAGCGCGTCGCGGCGGCGCTGGACCTCCGAATTCGAGTTCCGTTTCCTGCCGCACCCGCCGCGGGAGCTGCTGGCCGTCAATCCGCTCGGACTGGTCATCACGTATTTCCGCAGTGACCGGATCGCGGACTGAAGCATGGCCCGGATCGCGTTCGGACTGACGCTCTCGATCGGCGGAGCGGTGTTCTGGCTGGCGCTGGACGAGTTCGGGTACCTGGCCCCGTACCGGGACCGGCTGGTGGCGCAGTACGGGGCGGTCATCGCGACGTACGTGGCCGTGCTGGCGTTCGACACGTTCGTGCTCGTGTACTGGTTCTGTCGGCGCCTGGGTCTGGGGGATGCCGGGCGCAAGCTGCGGCGTCTGGAGGGGGAGGTCCGTGCGGGCGCGACGTTCGACGGCGAACTGGCCGCCCGGCTGCGGGAGCAGGAGGAGGGCGACGCATGAGACCCGGACCCGCTGGCGGACTGCCGGACCGGGCCGTGGAAGCCACCAGGCGGTCCACGCCGGACCGGTCGCTCCGCAGGACACAGGAGAGGGTGGACGCTCACCCGTCGGAGCGCGACCCCGGGGAGGGCAATGCGCGGGACACGGCGGTCGAAGTGCTGTGCGAGACCAACCCCGGTCGGGTGGAACGGGCCGGTCGGGGCACGGCGCAGTGGGGCCGCCATCGCATCGCGGCCGACGGCATCGAGGCGCTGCGGACGGTGGGCATGTTCGGAACGGTCGAGCGGGCCGATCTCGGGGACCGCTTCGTGTCCGCGCGTCGGGCCCGCCACGTGCTCTGCGGTCTGGCCGATGCGGGTCTTGTGCAGGTCCGACGCCTGCGGCGGGGACAGCGCGTGGTGGAGGCCGTGTCCCTGACCCGGCGGGGCAAACGTCTTCTGGAGCGGAAGGTCGATCCCCGCGACCCCGGCGATCCGGAGGCCCAGGTGTACCGTGTCGCGGCGGTCCGCCCGGCGCAGGTCCTGCATGACACGGCGGTCTACCGCGCGGCCCGCAGGGAATGGCAGCGGATCGAGGCGGGTGGTGGTCGGGTGCACAGGATTCGCAACGATGCCGACCTGCAGCGGCTGGTCGACCGCAAGGCGCGACGGTTGCGGGCCGCCGGGGTTGGCGCGGATCGCTCCCGCTCCGAGGCGGCCGCCGCGCTCGGCCTGCGTCTGGCGAATGGCCGGCTGACGCTGCCCGACGTGCGGATCGAATACCGACAGCCCCGGCCGGGGGACGGATCCGGCGCGAGCGGTTTCGTCGATGTGGAAGTCGCGACCCGGGACTACCGGGAGCGGACGCTGGCCGCCAAGGTGGAAGCCGGGTTCCGGATCCATGCCATGGACGCCGATGGCCACCTGCGCGAATGACCGTGCCGTCGCACGCCGGAAGCGGATCGGTGCCTGCAGCGGGAGCCGCCCATGCGGGGCTGCGGCAGGTCCTGCAGCCGCGGGCGGCGGGACTGGCGCACGCCGGGTACCGCACCGACGACGCCCGGTTCCTGGTCGCTGCGGCCCTCACCGGAGGGTACTTCGTGCGCCGGCAGTACCGCATGTTCACGGGGTGCCGGGCGGGATCCCGCGAGACCGGGATGCTCCGGCGGGCGACCGTCAACGGACACGTGGTCGCGGTCGTCGGGAAGAGCCTCTACCGGACCGTGCCGGCCCCTCTCCGCCGTGCGGTCGGTGACGATACGCTGATTCCGGTGCCGGGCCGGGCCTGGCGCGCCGTCCGGCAGGCGCTGATCACCCTCGACTACCTGCTGGCGGCCGACCTTCCCGGGGACTGGCTGCTGGCGGAGTCCGACAAGACGCGCCATTTCTCTTCGCTGGAGATTCCCGCCGGGCGGTTTCCGGTGGCGGCGCGGAGCCGCAAAGGGCAACCCCGCCCGTTTCCGGAGGCCTTCCCGCTGCACGTGATCCGGGGCGAACGCCCGCTCGTCTCCTTCTGCCATGCCCCGTCCGGGACCGGCACCACCGGCCTCCTCCGGCACCTTGCCCGGCATGTGCCACTGGCGTGCGAACTCCGCCGGCGGGCGATCGACTGCGAGTGGGTGCTGCTGGCCGACAGTCCCGGCCAGTTCCCGCGGATCCGGGCGGCGTGGCGGCGCTGGCGGGAGGGGCGGCTGCGGGACTGGAACGAGCGTGAGTACTTCGCGCTGCGGCGGGCCGTGGAGCGGCGCCGCTGGGCCGATCTGTCCGGCGCGGCCGTGGACCGCTATGCGGATCTGCACGCCCGGCATGCCGGGCCGGAGCCGGAGAGGCGGTATGCCCGGTGGCTCGAGGAAGGCTGTCCCTCCCGCGAGCCGGGAGCGGATTTCGCGAGCGTCTGCGGGTATCGGGAGTTCCTGCTGGACCACGACTATTCGATCGCCGAACGGGTCGAACGATGAGGGCGTGCTCGCCGGAGCGGAGTGCTGCGGCTCGCCCTGTTTCCGACCGGAATGACGCCGACAAGGAAGAAAAGACGAAAATAGTAGATGTTTTATTGACATATCATCCGTATATGGATACCATGATCTACAGATGGAGTGTCCGGTGTCGGCCGAGCGGGTTGCCCCGCGCGGCGGACCGACCTCCGCCGGAAGAGGCCCCTTGATGTCCCTGTCGCACGAACCGTCGTTCCGCCTCATCGCCCCGTTCCTCAAGCCGGTGATGGGGTTGCTGGAGGACGATGCGGTCTCGGAGGTGATGATCAATCCGGACGCGGTGCATGTCGAGCGGGAGGGCCGCTTGGCAACCCTGCCCGGGCCCCCGCCCGATCCGGTGCAGATCCGGCGCGCCGCCGTGGCGATCGCCCGCAGTCAGGGGGACGAGGTCGGCGAGGAGCGTCCGCTGCTGGATGCGCGTCTGCCGGATGGCTCGCGCATCGCCGTGGCCCTGCCGCCGTGCAGCTTCGGCGGTCCCGTGCTCACCATCCGCAAGTTCGCCCGCCGCCGGCTGTCGCTGGCCGATCTGGAGCGGTCCCGCAGTCTGCCGCCGGGAGCCCGGCAGGCGCTCGAGGAGACGGTGGCGGCGCGGCGCAATCTGCTGGTCAGCGGCGGCACGGGTACGGGCAAGACCACGCTGCTGGCCGCCATCGCCACGCTGATCCCGGCCGACCAGCGCGTGATCGTGATCGAGGACACCGTCGAACTGCCGCTGACGCATCCGAATCTGGTGCGGCTGGCGGCCCGGCGGGCCACCGACCATGCGCCCGAGGTGGCGGTGCGGGAACTGGTGCGGGCCGCGCTGCGGCACCGCCCGGACCGGATCGTGCTGGGGGAGGTGCGGGGTGGCGAGGGGTGGGACCTGCTGCAGGCCCTCAATACCGGTCACGACGGATCGCTTTCCACGCTGCACGCGAGTTCGGCCTACAACGCGCTGAAGCGCTGTGCCTCGTGCGTGCTGCAGTCCGGCGTCGGTCTGCCGTACGTGGCCGTGCAGGACCTGCTCGGTGACGTGATCGACCGGGTCGTCCACATCGAGCGGCGGGGCGGTCGCCGACAGGTCAGCGAAGTGCTGGCCGTGGAGCGCTTCGACGCGGCGTCGCAGCGCTGGGACTGCCGCTCGCTGCTGGCGCCGGTGGCGGAGGCCGACCGGGCCGGGGAGGATTCGGAATGCGACCCATCGACACCATCGTGACCGCTCCGGGCGGTCGTTCCGCCGGATTGCGGCGCGTGAGGAGTCCCGCCGAGGTGGGACCTGCCCTCGAGGCGGGCGTCATCGTCGAGACCGATCCTGCAACGGCCCGGGCCTGCGGGGCCTGGTTCGACGATCCGGTGGACGCCGAAGAGGCGTTGGAGGCGGCCGAGGACCCGGCAGTCTTCGGCGCGGAGGAAGGGACGGACCGTGCCCCGTCGTGATGCGCGGGCGCTGGCCGACGACTACTTCCGGCGGGTGGCGGACGAGTTGATCCGGCAGATCCGGGACGGGACGGCCCCCTGGACGGAGGCCTGGAAGCCGGGGGAGCGGGGATTGCCCTGCAACGTGAAGACGGGCCGACAGTACCGGGGCGGCAACTCGGTCTGGCTGGCGAGCAATGCGCGCAGTCGCGGCTTCGCGGACGAGCGCTGGGGCACCTTCGGGCAGGTCCGGGACCTGGGCGGTCACGTGCGGCGCGGCGAGAAGGGCTGCCCGATCCTGTACTGGCACCGCGAGGAGAGACGGCTCGCCCGCGACTCCCGGGGCCACCCCGTGCTCGGCGAGCGGGGCGAGGCGGTCTACGAGACCCGCACACTGCCGTCGCCGCGGGTGTACCGCTACACCGTCTTCAATGCCGAGCAGTGCAACGGCCTGCCGGACCGGACGCCGCCCGCCCGTCCGGGCTGGGAGGCCCATGCGGGCGCCGAACGGGTGTTCCGGGAGGCCGGTGCGGTGGTGGAGCACTCGGCCGCGAACCGGGCGTACTACGATCTCGGACGGGACCGCATCGTGCTGCCGCTGCGGCAGCAGTTCGACAACGGTCCGGGCTACTACCAGACGGCGCTGCACGAGTTGGGGCACTGGACCGGGCATCCGGACCGGCTGAACCGACCGACGCTGATCCGGGGCATGGAGTACGGCGAACTCTCGCAGGAGTATGCACGGGAGGAACTGCGGGCGGAGATCAGTTCGCTGATCACGGGGAACCGGATCGGTCTGGGGCACGATCCGAGCCGGCATGCCGCCTATGTGGATTCCTGGGTGAAGGCCCTGCACGATGATCCGCGGGAGATCTACCGGGCCTCGAAGGACGCGCAGGAGATGAGTGACTACGTGCTGGGCCGGGAGCAGGAGCGGGCCGAGCGGAGTGAGCAGCGCGGTGTTACACCCGAACGGGTGGGTCCCGGGGAGGGGACGACGCGACGGGCAGAGCCGGACCGCCCGTTGCGGGAAGCTCCGCTGCGCCCGGCGGTGAGCGTCGTGCTGCCGGAGCGGTACCGCCAGCACGACCGCAGTGTCGTCCTCGATCGGTAGAGCGCTGGGGAGTGAACCGGCTCGGGCTTCCGCACATGGAGTCGATCGGAGCGTCACGAATGATAGGCAGATGCCGGCGTGGCTGCGAACTCTCGATGCCGATTCGGTTCAGGTGAACAGCCAGACCAACCGGTGAAGGACAGGGAGTGAGCGTTTCCTGGAGCAAGGGACGAGCCCCATCCATGTTTCTCCGCGACTCCTGCGCTGGCGGTCTTGGGACTTTCGGTGAAGGGTTGGCAGCGGTGCGTGGGGCAGAGCATGGAGCATCGAAACTCCAGTCCAGAGTGGAGAGGCCGCCCCAACAACTCGAACGCAACACGGATCGCACCGCTTCCGGCAAGCGACGGTCAGGTTCCGGAGTGCAGGTCTGCGGGCCACCTCGACAGGTTTTGGTCGGAGATGGAATGGGAAGGCAGTCAGCCGAAGCCGAGGATGCACGGACCGCAGAACTCAGATCCGCGCATAGCAGGGGAGAGCATCCAGTTGAGGTGGAGACCTGTGTTGCCGGGAGCCGGACGGATGCGGCAAACAGTGAAGAGGGAACGACGGAAGAAATTGACGGCACTGCTACACCCCATCACACCGGAAGCCTTGGGCACCGCGTATAAGGGCTTGCAGCACCGGTCGGCATCGGGAGTGGACGGGGTGAGGTGGAAGGAACACGGGGAGGTGCTGGAAGAGCGCTTGCAGAACCTGCACCGCCGCATACAGACAAGAGGGTACCGAGCGATATTGATTCTCTGGAAAACTCAACGAGCGACTTTGCGATAGGCCCTTGCCTGCGAAGTGTTTCCACAGGCTGATCCGACGGCAGGGCATGCCCTAGAAGTGCTAGGTCCCAAGATCTTGAACGCATACTGAAGCGTATCGCATCCGAGTTCGCGGCCAATGCTAGGGGGGCTGAGAGAACCTGAATTCTCTTTGGTGGTGCGGGCAGGGTGCCCATTGGCCCAATCTAGGCATGTCCACCACAAAGCGCTACGTCGTCTACTGCCTGCCGGACAATCATGCGCCGTGTCCGTTGGTCGGCATTTCGGGGCCGGGAGGAAATGTGCATCAAGAACGACAAGCCTGAGACGCACATGCTACGATTGCTATCATTGAACTACTAGAGGAGGGGGACAGTCGTTACAGTACGCTGACTCATGGAGGTGGCGAGGTGGCTGTGGTTGGATTCCCTTCAGGACTGCGATGCCGACGACGATCGAAGCGACCTACCATGTTGTCACTCCTATGTTCTGTGGTGGCGTCGACTCTGAAATATCTGCTGAACTTCGCCCAGCAAGTTTCAAGGGCGTGCTTCGATTCTGGTGGCGGGCATTGGCTTGGTCTAGGCTTAAGGGAGATCTTGAGAAAATAAAGCGCCAAGAGGACGAATTGTTTGGGAGTGCGGCTGGTGGACAGTCCCGAGTGTCGATGCGCTTGATTGGAAGCGTAGCGCACGCCGTCAAGACCAGAGGTGAGGTCCTGACTCTCAACAAGAAAGTGGTAGATGTGGGCGCACGCTATCTCGGCTACGGAGTAATGGAAGCGTTCAATAGCCAACGTAAGGGTACCAGCGCTGGCCAACTCACGCGCGCTTGCCTTCTCCCGCCGTTCAGGTTCACGATCAAAGCGCGAGTTCGAGAAGGTGGCTGGGACGAAGCGGCATATACTGGTGCGCTGGCGACCTTGGAGGATGCCCTCATTTGTCTTGGAACCCTCGGAGGAATGGGAGCCAAGAGTCGGAAGGGCTACGGTTCGCTTGTTCTTCAATCGCTGTACGTGGGCGGGGAGCCGCGATGGAGTCCGCCGACGGGCATGGTTGAGCTACGCGATTCCCTTGCACGCTTTAGATGCGAGACGGTCTACGGCCGCCTGCCAGAGTATCCGGAGTACACTGCGTTTTCGCCGAAGGCCCGCCACGTATTGATGTCGAGTGATAAGGATCGAGCCATCGACCTGTTGGACCTAATTGGAAAGGAGTTGTTGCTATATAGGAGTTGGGGGCGAAATGGAAAAGTACTTGGACGCGTAGCGGAAAAGAACTTCAAGGACGACCATGATCTGATGAAGAGACGCCGACGGAATGAGCACCCGCGGCGCATCGCGTTCGGACTTCCTCACAACTACGGAAAGTGGCCCTCTGATCAGGTTCGCCCAAAGAACGGGAAGTTTGATCGACGTGCTAGCCCACTCTTCATCCACATACACGAGTGCGGAAAGACACCAGTAGTAGTATTATCGTTTCTGCCTGCCCGTTTCTTGCCGAAGAACGCCTCAGACATAGCAGTTGGTGAGGATGTGGTTCCTCAGATGTGTGAAGCCGACCTCTTTCGACCGATTGAGGATTTCTTGGAGCGACTCATGGATCCCGATAAGCGCCAACGCTCGTTCCAGCTTGCCGAGCGGGCCCTGCCATGACCATTCGCCTCGACTTTTCTATCGGCCCGGTCCAAGGCTTCGTCTCCCAATCACGCCGGACCCGCGATCTATGGGGCAGTTCTTACCTCTTGGCGTTTCTCTCTGCCCACGCCATGCGTGGCACCGTCGAGGCGGGTGGGCGAATCGTCGTGCCTTCGGTGGAAGAAGACACTCTCTACCAATGGGTGCGCGGTTGTAGGGATGGCAAGCCGCCTCGGGTAGGCTCACTTCCGAATCACTTCGTGGTCGAGTTGGAAGGGAACGCGGCTGAGGTAGCTCAGGCTGGAATCCGATCATTACGAAACGCCTGGGAGCGTGTATGTCGTGCAGTATGGAGCAAGTACGTGGAATCCGCGTGTCCCATCGGCAACGGCACCGAGGACATCTGGAATCGACAGGTCGGTTCATTCTGGGAGATCATGTGGACTGCTAGCGATGCCGATGTTGTTGGCGGATTGCTTGCCCGTCGCAAGCGCTGGCGCACCCATCAGCCAGCCGAGGAGCCCGGGGACAAGTGTACGGTGATGCCAACCTTGCAGGAACTCTCGGGGTTCGTGCGTGCACAGGACCGTCTCGATCAGGACAAGTTCTGGGGGCAGGTTCGCCATGGAGGACTCAGCTTACTGGACCTACGTGAAAACGAACGTCTGTCTGCAATCGCGCTAGTGAAGCGAATGCTCCCCAATGTCGCTGAAGAAGCGCTGGGCTGGGATGTGGAAGCATCCCAGTGGCCATCGACGGTTTGTGTCGGTGCCGTGCCGTGGATGAGGCGAGTCATGTCCGCATCGCCACAGCAAGCTGCGAACTATGCAAGAGCAGTGAGCCAGAATACAAGAGAGAATGTTCTACCGATGCAGGAGCCACCGTTTACCTTGGAGGGTGGGGGAACGGGTGCATTCTCAAAACTTGATGCCAATTACCTGCATCTAGAGTTCGTGAGAGATCCGCAACGCTGTCCTAGCCCCACGTCGACTGCCGCCCGCATTTCGTTGGCCGAACGGCTCCGAGTGCTCTATGAGGCGGAAGACGAGCAAGGTCAGCCGCTGGGGCCGCCACCTGCATTCTATGCACTGCTCTTGGCTGACGGCGATCGACTAGGCAAACTCGTAGCCGACAGCGGAGGACAATGCGTCAGCGAGGCTTTAGCGAAGTTCACGCAGAGGGTTCCTGCGCTCGTTCACGACCAAGACGGAGTGGTGGTCTACGCAGGTGGAGACGATGTGCTCGCCATGGTGCCGATACAAGGCGCACTGGCCTGCGCCCAGGATTTGTCGAGAGCCTATCGCAACGCCTTTTCAGGCACCGGTGGAGAACGTACGGCCACCATCTCCGCCGCAATCGTGTTCGCCCATGTGCGATCACCTCTCAAACCGGTGATTGACGAGGCGCATCACCTACTCGATTCCGTTGCCAAGGACGGCAATGGGCGGAACTCGCTGGCGGTTACCGTCCGGAAGCCCAGCGGCCCCTATTGCAAGTGGGTGACTACTTGGACTCGTCCTAGCCTAGATAGAGATGTCGATCTCGATGCTGTGGATCTACTTAAGTCTCTGGTCGAGCAGATCGAAGCCAACTCGAAGTCAGATGCATTCGGTCTTTCTTCCACACTCGTTTATCGGATTCGGGACACACTTGTGCGGCTGTGTGGCTGGGATCAATGGGAGCCAGGGAGTTGGGGCGATGTTCCGGATGAGCTTAATCTTCGCCCGTTCTTGCGCTCGGAGATATCTCACTCGCTCGAAGTACGAATAGACAACGGTGACGAGTCTCGTGCGGAAGAACTGACGACGAGTGTCTGCAGTCTTCTGGAACCCGCTCGCCAACCAGACGATCGACAAGGAGATACTGCAATCGAATGTGGCCGCAACGCCCACGTCTCGCAAGTTGGCGTCGATGCGTTACTGTTGGCACGGTTTCTGGCCAATCCTGAGGAGTAGGAGTTCACGTGGTGATCGGCGTTCAACTGTACCCTGTGGACACATGGTTCTTCCGAGACAGTACTCCTTTTACATTGGGGGCAGCGCCACAAGAGAACGTCAAAAGTCTGTTCCCCCCACATCCGCTCACGGTGGTCGGAGCACTGCGCGCGGCGTTGGCCTCATGCAAGGGTTGGAACGGCTACGAGAGGTGGTCGAAGGATATCTGCAAGACCCTCGGAGATGGTCCTGACGACCTCGGCACCCTCTCCTTGGACGGCCCGTTCTTGCTTCGAAACGGTAGACCGCTGTTCCGTACACCTCGCCATCTCCTTGGTTTATCGAGGGGAACATGTTGGAGTCCGAGTGCATTCCTCCGACCCGGTGCTCCGGTTGCTTGCGACCTTGGAAGCTCAGTCCGGCTTCCGGAGGTGGTGCGATCTTCCCCTAACGCCGATTTAAAGACCGGTGACAGTTGGTGGCTTACGTCGCACGGGCTTAGCGCAGTGCTTAACGGTACACTTCCGAGTGACGAAGATGTAGTGCCAGAACAGTGTCTTTGGCTAAGTGAACCACGAATAGGATTGGCTCGCCGAGTCGATACCCGCACTGCCCTTGAGGGCATGCTCTACAGCACGAAGCACGTCCGGCTCCGGTCTAACGTCTCTCTGGGAGTCAGGATTGCCGGTTTGCCCGCTGGATGGACGCCGCCCTTCGGGCAGTTGTTAACCTTGGGTGGGGAACATCGACTTGCCGAATGCGAGCAATGGAAGTCTACCGTTGAGTTCAAGGTGCCTTCGGCTACGATTCGAGCCACGGGTGAGTTTGTGGCCGTTGCGCTGTCGCCTCTGGAACTGGCGCACGATACCTATACTGGTGTCCAGTCACTGAATGATCTCGGCAACGCCCATGTCGTGTCTGCTTGCCTGGATCGACCACAGCGCATTGGAGGCTGGAACTCGCTTGAACGGCAACCGCTCACCGTTCGTTCGGTACTACCGCCCGGTAGTACGCTATTTTGTAAGACCGCAGACCCAAGCTCCGTTGTCGAGGCTGCAACCGTCGGCAATGGTATGGTGCGCATCGGGACGCGGCAAGAGTGGGGGTTTGGCTTAGTGGCAATTGGAGTCTTGCCTAATTCGGATGTGCGGTTGCGGGAGGAGATGCGATGAAGACAGCCCTGCTGGGCCTTCTGGCCGAGACCTCAATTCACCCCGGCATCGGGCGGGGTATGGGAGTTGTGGACTTGCCGGTCGCGCGCGAAGCCGCCACGGACTATCCAGTGATCGTCGGGTCAAGCCTGAAGGGGGCATTGAGAGACAAGATGGTGAGGACCGATGTGGATGCACCCGACGAACGTTTCGGGGTGCAGGAGAAAGCAGGTGACCTGCTCGTTTCGGATGCTCGGCTTCTGTTGCTTCCGGTACGCAACCTCACTGGTTCGTACCGTTGGGTCACGTGCCCACACGTAGTCGAACGCTATCGTCGAGACCTTGGCCGGGCAGGTCTGCAACCGCGTCCAACGATCCCTCACATAGATCCCCATACCGTCCATACTGTTCGGTCGGCCGGCGACAAAGACCATCTGTTTCTTGAAGAGCGCCAGTTTCGCATCCAAGATGCACCAGTGGATGATCTGGTGAGGGCCATTGAGCCACTGGTAAGCCACGATGAGACGAGATCACGCCTACCCGACCAGCTTGCCGTGGTCCACGATGATGATTTCGCATGGTTCGCCCGCTACGGTCTGTCCGTCCAAGCCCGTAACTTCCTTGACCGCAACACCAAAATGAGCAAGAACTTATGGTATGAAGAGACATTGCCGCCAGACACGCTCATGTACGCCATCGTGGCTGGTCGCAGCGACGAATCGATTGGTTCGCTAGATGCGCTCTTTCCCTCGAATGACCGATACTTGCAAGTCGGAGGTAACGAGACAGTAGGGCAAGGGTGGTTCGATGTCAGTGTTCGCAAGTCAGGTTCGGAGGTAGGGCAGTGAGGACGCTTGAACAGGAGAGAGCCCGTCACGCGCTTGCTCGAGTTGGCGAGTTGAGCGACCGATCACATGAGTTTAAGCAGAGGTACCGCTCTTATGTGGATCGATTAGGTCCGTCCGTTGTCATGAACGGGCTCGGACAGGCGCTCGCGACAGTACGGGCCGCCGCTGGTGTGAATCCAAAAAGCGACGATCAGAAGGCACACCATGAGATCTATCGGAGTCTGCAACAGTGGCTCTGTCGAGACAAGGGAAATGTGTATGCGTCAAACCATGACCTCTTGCAGGCAATCACAGAGAAGGACGAGACTCTATATTTGCGCGCACAGATCGAAGCTTTGGCTTGGTTAGAATGGCACAAGAAGTGCTGCCGGGCAGCGTTCCCGAGAAGCGAAGGAGAATCGCGTGATCCGACCCCTTTATAAAGAGGCTACCGAGAGTCCAGCGAAACGACCGCCTGCCGGTCACGCTGGCCTTTGGTTCGACAAGTTCTGCAACCGCTGGGAACTTAAGGGTGAGCAGTGGACCTTGTCGGATAAGCTCGGTTGGATCAATACTGTGACAGGTAGCAGAGTTGGCACGGACGGTGCCCAAATCGAAGCCTACGCTGGCCGTATGGCGAGATTGGTCGGCGGACGAGGTGGCCGATTCTCCGTATTTACGTCCGAAAGCCGTTTCGTGACCGGAATTGGTCGTAGCCATCCTGTAGAGAACGGTTTCGGTTGGCATCCGACCCTAGGAACGCCGTACCTGCCTGGCAGTTCGATCAAGGGGACGGTACGAGCATGGGCGGAGCAGGAAGCCGACCCACCGGTACCGTCAGAGGTTGCCAAGCGATTACTCGGTAACTCCAATAGTGTTGGTAGTATCTGCTTCTTGGATGCTGTCCCTTTAGCACCGGTGCAGCTCGAAGGCGATGTGATCACTCCACACTATGCCGGCTGGACCGCGAAAGATCCTCCTGGCGACTGGCGCTCCCCTACTCCCATTCCCTTTTTGGTTACCAGTCCCAACACTTCGTTCTTAATCGGACTGCTCCCACGAACAGCCGTTGCAGACGACGACATGAAATTGGTTATGTCTTGGCTGAGTCTTGCTCTCGAGTGGTCTGGGGCTGGTGCAAAGACGGCCGTCGGTTACGGACGGTTCACAGAGGACAAGGTTACTACCGAAAAGTGGAAGCAGAGAATAGATGACGAGAAACGCAAGGATCGGGACCGGATCCGTGAAGCGCATGAGGCCGCAGAACGCGCCGAAAAATTGGCTAGTATGAATCCGGTTGAGCGTGATATTGAGGAGATTCTGAAGAGCCGACCGAATCAGAATGAACCAGATATAACAGCGATTCTAAGGGCTGCTCGCAATGGACGCTGGGAAGATGGCGATAGAGTTGAGGTCGCAATGTGGCTTGAGCGAAGAATGAAGTCTGCTGGCCAATGGACAGAACTATCTCGCAAGAAGAATCCATCTAAGGACAAACCATATCAGAATACCCTACTAGTAAAGACTTGGCTGAAGGACTAGTGTTCGGTCAATGGCAACATTTCCTGTACAATGTGTTCCAAGGTGAGGGCCCCGTGGCCCGAGCGGTCTTGCCACAGCAAGGGAGAGGGAACCATGAAGAAGTACATTGTGCGCCTGTCGGAGGCGGAACGCAAGACCTGTGAGGAGGTCGTCAAGAAACTCAAGGGCAGCAGCCAGAAAGCGCGCCGGGCGCGCATTCTGCTGCAGGTCGATGCGGACGGGCCGGATTGGTGCGACCAACAGGTCGCGGAGGCCTTCGACTGCCGGGAGCGGACCGTCGCGAACGTGCGCAAACGCTGCGTGCTGGAGGGTTTCGAGTTGGCCCTCAACGGGCGGCAACGCGACCCGTCCACCTGGCCGCCGAAGCTCCTGGACGGGCGGCAGGAAGTCGCGCTGATCGCGCTGCGGCTGGGGCCCCCGCCGACCGGCTTCGGCCAATGGTCCCTGCGCCTGCTGGCCCGCGAGGCGGTCGAGATCGGCATCTGTGACACGATCAGCCACGAGACCGTCAATCAGACACTAAAAAAAACGGCATCGTGGGGCGCTACCTGCAGTACTGGGTGATTCCGCCGAAGGTGGACGGGGAGTATGTGGCCGCCATGGAAGACGTTCTGTCCACATACGAAAGGCCTTACGACGAGCAGCGACCGGTGGTCTGCATGGACGAACAGCCGATCCGGATGGTGCAGGAGACCCGCCAGCCACTGCCCGCCACCACCAAGCATCCGCGCCGGGTGGACTACGAGTATCGGCGGGCGGGCATGGCTTCGGCGTTCGGGGTTCTGTGAACCGCTGGTGGGTTGGCGGACGGTGACGGTGCGGGAGCGGCGCACCAAACTGGACTGGGCCGAGGAGGTGGCGGCGCTGCTGGAGAGCCGCTATCCGAACGGCGAGAAGATCACGCTGGTGCTGGACAATCTCAACACGCACACGCGGGGAGCGCTGTACGATGCGTTCGAGGCGGAGCGGGCGCGGGGGTTGAGGCAGCGCATCGAGTTCCAGTACACGCCGAAGCACGGGAGTTGGCTGAACGTGGCGGAGTGTGAGTTGAGTTGCCTGACGCGGCAGTGTCTGAAGGGTCGCCGGATCGGGGATCTGGACCAGTTGCGGGCCGAGGTGACAGCCTGGTCACAACGGGTCAATGAGCGCCAGCGTGGAGTGAATTGGCGGATGTCGATTGCCAAAGCTCGCTGTCGGCTCAAGTCTGTCTACCCGAAAATCATTGATTGACCGAACACTAGGGCCTGTTAACACTATCGCAACGCATCAATGATGAGTGCGAAGACGATGAATCCGAGGAAGATCACGTCGAGTTTCTCGAAGCGCGAGGAGACGCGACGGAATCCCTTCAGGCGACGAAACAACCGCTCGACTTCGTTCCGGCGCTTGTACAGCTCCCGGTCATACTCCCAGGGATCGACGCGGTTGCGTTTGGGCGGCACCACGGGCTCATACCCCAGCGCCACGGCCTGTTCCCGTGTCTTGTCGCCTTCGTACGCACGATCCATGATGAGTGCCCGAGGAGTGTCCGTCCGCTCCATTTGCTTCAGCAACTTACGGCCTTCCGGTCCGTCGTGGGCCTGTCCGGGCGAGAGCGAGAAGGCGACTGCCGTACGAGCATCCGCGGCAACCATATGCAGCTTGGTGGTCCAGCCACCACGGGACTTGCCGATGGCCTGAGGACCGTTTTTTTTAGCGCTCCCGTCCCGTCGGGATGGACCTTGATGCTGGTGCTGTCGAGCGAGAGAGGCTCCAGCTTGACGCGCACGATCTGCTCGCGTTGCAGGTGCTCGAAGACCCGGTCGAGCACGCCGCTCTTCGACCAGCGGTTCATCCGGGTGTAGATGGTGTGCCAGTTGCCGAAATGTGCCGGCAACCCGCGCCACTTGCAACCATGCTCGGCGACATACAGGATGGCGTTGAGCACCTGGAGATTGGACAGGCTGACGTTCCCGCGCTGCACCGGCAGAAGGGGCGCGATACGTTCGTATTGAGCTGGGGTGAGTTCCATTCACCAAGGATACCATGATCCTGCCCATTAGCGTTAACAGGCCCTAGTGTTCCGTCACTCGCAACTTTGAGGATCGACAGGGGCGTCGGCATGGCCGGCGAGCATCCTTCTGCACCTGTGCGGTGCGACCCGGTCCTGGGCGGTTGCCACGGCCCGCTTCCAACTCCACTCAGGGCGTTCCCACTCTGAGTTTCCTAAGTTGGGTTGCTTCGATTTCACCTTGCCAGTTGTACTAGGATTTGTTAATACTATCGCAACGCATCAATGATGAGTGCGAAGACGATGAATCCGAGGAAGACCACGTCGAGTTTCTCGAAGCGCGAGGAGACGCGACGGAATCCCTGCAAGCGACGCAACAACCGCTCGACTTCGTTACGGCGCTTGTAGAGTTCCCGGTCCTACTCCCAAGGATCGACGCGGTTGCGCTTGGGTGGCACGACGGGCTCATACCCCAGCTCCACGGCCTGTTCCCGTGTCTTGTCACCTTCGTGCGCACGATCCATGATGAGCGCCCGAGGAGTGTCCGCCCGATCCATTCGCTGCAGCAACTTGCGGCCTTCCGGTGCGTCGTGGGCCTGGCCCGGCGAGAGCGAGAAGGCGACGGCCGTACGAGCATCCGCGGCCACCCTATGCAGCTTGGTGGTCCAGCCACCGCGGGACTTGCCGATGGCCTGAGGACCGTTCTTCCTTAGCGCTCCCGTCCAGTCGGGATGGACATTGATGCTGGTGCTGTCGAGCGAGAGAGGCTCCAGCCTGACCCGCACGATCTGCTCGCGTTGCAGGTGCTCGAAGACCCGGTCGAGCACACCGCTCTTCGAACAGCGGTTCATCCGGGTGTAGATGGTGTGCCAGTTGCCGAAATGTGCCGGCAACCCGCGCCACTTGCAACCATGCTCGGCGACCTACAGGATGGCGTTGAGCACCTGGAGATTGGACAGGCTGACATTGCCGCGCTGCACCGGTAGAAGGGGCGCGATCCGTTCGTATTGATCTGGGGTGAGTTCCATTCACCAAGGGTACCACGATCCTGCCCATTAGAGTTAACAGGCCCTAGCATGTGCGACACCAAATATGGGGGTAGGTGTCAAGGGTGGCCTATCATTTGGGGGAAACCACCATGGCACAGACCTACCACCAACTGCGGCACGACGAGCGCTGCCAGATCCAAGCCCTGCACCGACAGGGAGCCTCGGCCCACGCCATCGCGGCCCATCTCCAGCGCCACCGATCCACCATCTACCGCGAACTCCGCCGCAATGCCGACTCCTCCGGCTACTGCCACCAGCAGGCCCAGGTCCGCTCCGAACAGCGCCGCCGACAGGCCGCCTCCGGCCCCCGCAAGCTCCATCTATCCGTCCGGAACCGCATCTGCGACATGCTCAAGATGCACTTGAGCCCCGAGCAGATCGCCGGGCGACTGCGACTCGCCGGCGAGGCCTCCGTCAGCTGCTCCTGGCTCTACCGCCGCATTCACCAGGACCGCGCCGACGGCGGCCAACTCCATGCCTGCCTCCGCCAGCGCGGCAAACCCCGCCGCTGCAAGGCCACCAAGGGCTCCGCCGGTCGCGGCTGCATCCCCGGTCGGACGGACATCAGCGAACGACCGTCCATCGTCGATGACAAACGGCGCACCGGTGACCGGGAAGGCGACACGATCATCGGCAAGGCCCATTCCGGTGCCGTCGTCACGCTCGTCGACCGACGCTCCAAGTACACGTTGACACAGCGAGTTACCAACAAGACCGCCGCCCTGGTCGGCGGCGCCGTCCAGGACCTGCTCGCTCCCTTCACCTTTTATGTTGAGAGAGTGCCGGAGAGAGGCCAGGCCAAGCAAGCTGTGGGCAGCCCCTCCAAGCGGTCGCAGAGGGGGCCAACCCGCTCTGTGACAGGTAACGGATTCCTCCCCCCCCCCCCCCCCACTGCTGGGCGGCGGGCTGGACCGTCTGCACCTTGGACCTTGGGGTCCGTGAGGGAGCTGGGTCGGCCCGTCGCAGCAGTTCCTGTGTGCCCTGAACGGAAGCGTGGGTTCAGACCCGCATCGCAAAAGGATAGGAACCCAGGAACCACCTCCCCACCCCGGCCAGCCCTGTCGCACTTCGTTGTTCAATGGGCGTTGCGCTCGACAGCGAGACGGGAGGATGACGATCTTGCGTTCTGCTATAATATCGGCCGTCGGTAGTTCAACAGGAGTTGCAGAGTCCACCTTAACGTCGCCGACTGCCTGTCCAAACAACCGGTGCCACTTCATCCACTGCGCGGAATCACTATGCGAAGACAAGCAAGCCACACATTGATCTGCACCGTAGGCACAAGCTTGTGGAGCAATCTGAAGCATCTTAAAGTCGATAGCAATGATGAGTATGCCCGCGCGACATTAGTGCAGGCGTACAAACGACGCGATTGGTCCGATGTGGCTGCACGGTTGCGGGAAATCGATCATGCAGACTGGCTCTGCGGTGCCGAGATTAACTCTGTGGCCGAGCTCATGAAGAGAGCCGACATAGAACAGGGAAATTTACATCTCCTAGTGTCCGAGACAAAGGACGGCCAAGATGTCTGCGCAGTTCTGGAAGAGTACTTCAGTTACGCTGGCTGGAATGTGCGCTCCCACAACATCTGTGCCTTGCGTGATGATGATCCCGGTGCATTCCGTACGAGTGGACTACGCAACTTGGCCAAGATTATGGGGGAACTTGTACGTGAGTGCGGAATTGACTACTGCGCCATCAATGCAACCGGAGGATACAAAGCACAGATCGCGGTCGCTGTACTAATGGGGCAAGCACTAGGACTTCCAGTGTACTACAAGCACGAGCGATTTAACACAATCATTTCTTTTCCACCAATGCCGATATCTCTCGACTCCTCTCTATGGGAACATGCGAGCGGTATGTTCACAGTGCTTAGTAGACCAACGGCAGTGGAAGAGTGGGAACAATTCAGTGAAATTTGGGATGAACGTTTCGAACCGCTAGTTAACCGCGTGCAGATTGATAACGTGGAGTATTTGGAACTGTCGGCTATCGGTCAGATATTTCACGAGACATTCCGAACACGATTTCGGACATCTGGAGCAAAACGTCTACCGCGGGATGCTAAATTGAATGAAAAAACCCGTCCAAACCTTGGTCAGCACAACTACGGCCAAGCACGACGACCGATCGAAATTTATCTAAAGCAACTATGTGATGCGCGACCGTATATTCGATCTTGTAAAACAACCGAATGGAACCCAGATTTGCCGAATAAAAATCACTTTAAATTGACAGTTGACAAAATTGAATGTACGGAAGTAATCGAGGGAATCTATTCAAATGGTTCTTGGTGTGTAAAGTTCAGGGTAATAACAACTGCAGGTAAGCGAGACGATCTCGGTGCTATTCTGGCAGATCTTAACGAGTGGATCATTCAGTAAAATATGTAAAATCCAAGCAAAAAAGGTAATGTAATGTATCTCTTCAATGACTGAAATGATACCCAATGGCTTCAATGAGGCCCGGGCTTAAAGCCCGGGAAGGTGAAGTGACTCCCAACCCTTGCTGTGAAACACCCTTGGCAAGGAGACGGACCGGGGGTGCGGACGCTCAGGGGATAGGGACTGGCGCCAGCAAGGATTGACAATGACCCGTCACTGGCGGAAAGCGGTTCTCTGGCCGTCGTCCCGAGGCAGCCCCGCTCTATGGCGACGGGCGCGACGCGCTGAGGAACCGGTGTGGCACAGGACAGGTCAGGCGGCCGGCAGGAGTTCCTCCAGCAGATCGTGCTTGCGGAGCATGCGAATCCAGCGCGGTCCGTTGCGCTGGGCCAGCAGTTGCTCGTAGTCGACCTGGGGGTCCTGATAGGGATGATCGTCCCGCAGCACCGCGTAGACCGTCCGCAACAGCTTGTGGGCGGTCGCCAGAATGGCGCGCTTGTAGCCGTGACGGGCGGTCATGCTCGCGTGGAAGCCATGGAACTGGCTGTCCTTGGTGCGGGCCGCCCCGTGGGCACACTCGGTGAGCGTGGCCCGCAGCGTCGGGTTGCCCGCCCGGACCCGACCGGAGCGGCGCTTGCCGGCACTCTCGTTGTGGCCCGGACAGACCCCGGCCCAGGCCGCCAGCCGGGCGGCGGTGGCGCACACCTGCGTCGGTTCCGGCCCCAACTCGGCCAGGATGGCGTGCGCGCTGCTGCGGGCGATGCCGGGAATGGTCTCCAGCAGGTCCAGGGAACGCCGCCAGTCCGCCATGGCCGCCTCCACCCGCTCGTCGAGTTCCAGGATGCGCCCGGTCACCGCATCGAAGTCATCCAGTTGACCGGCCAGCATCCACAGCGACGCGGGCGACAGGTTGGCCTCCAGCGTCTGCGCCAGCAGTCGCAGCTTCCCCCGCACATGGCGGGTCAGCCCCGCCAGGATCGACTCGACCGTCTCGCCCTGCACCAGACCGTCCAGCACGTGGCGCCCGTTCACCCCGAACAGGTCCGTCAGCACGCCACCGAGCCGCAATCCGTCCTGGTCGAGCGTCTTCTGCAGACGGTTGCGGACCCGGGCCCGGTTGGCCACCAACTGGCGCCGGTACCGACACTGCTGGCGCAACTCCGCAAACGCCCGGGGCGGCACGTGACTGGGCCGGGCAAGACCGAACTGGCACACCCGCGCCAGCCAGATGCTGTCCTGACAGTCCGTCTTGCGCCCCTGCAACTGGTCGTCATACTAATCCATTCCACGCTTCGGAGCCGGTCCGCATCTGTCGGCGCGGCCATCCCTTCGATGGCTGGGAACTGCAGGTCCGGTCCAGCCGGCGGCGAGCCGACGGGCAACTCTGGCTGTACGGGGACCTGCCCAACGGTCGGCGGCGCTCGTTTCCGGCCAGCTGGACGACGCTGCAACCGCCCCCGCAAGGGGACCGGTGTGTGCGGGTGCGGGTGGCGGAATTGCGGGCCTTGCGCACTCTGGTACAAACACGGGAGCAGCACCATGGGAAGGAAGGAGTCGCCGCCGCCTCGGGAGGCCCGCCTGCTGGCGTGGCTGGAACACGAGGAGCGGCTGGCGCGTTGGGAGAGTCTCCCGCCGCCGGCCCGCCAAAAGGCGGTGGAGCAACTCGCCCGGATGCTGCTGCGAACACGGAGCAGGGAGCGGGCCGATGAGACGGGAGACACTGATCCAGCCGCAGCACCTTGAGCGACTGGCGCTGGTGTACGTGCGCCAGTCGACACCGGGACAGGTGCTGGAGAACCGGGAATCGACGCGGTTGCAGTACGGGTTGCGGGAGCGGGCGGAACAACTGGGCTGGCCGCCGGAGCGCATCCGGACGGTGGACGAGGACCTGGGGCTGTCGGGGTCGGGCCAGGAGCAGCGGCGGGGTTTCGCGCGGCTGGTGCTGGCGGTGGCGCGCGGCCAGGTCGGAGCGGTGTTCGGTCTGGATGCGTCGCGGTTCTCGCGCAACGGGGAGGAATGGTTCCAGTTGCTGCGCTGGCTGCGGGCCACCGGGACACTGCTGGTCACGGACGAGGGAGTGTATGACGCCAACAGCGGCGACGACAGTTTCGTGCTGGGCATCCACGGGACGCTCTCGGAAGCGGAGTTGTACCGGATCAAGGCGCGTATGGACAAGGGGAAGCTGAGCAAGGCGAAGCGGGGCGAACTCTACAGCGGGGTGCCGACCGGCTACGTGCGGGATGGGCCGACCCTGCGCAAGGACCCGGATCAGCACGTGCAGGAGGCCACGGCCCTGATTTTCCGGAAATTCCGGGAGTTGGGCACGGCGCGGCAAGTGCTGCTGGCGTTGCGGGCGGAGGGCGTGAAGCTGCCGGCGCGCCCGCGGCACGGCCGGGGCCTGGAATGGCAGGAGGCGACCTACTCGCGGGTGAATGCGGTGCTGCGGAACCCGGCCATGGGCGGGGCGTACGTGTGGGGTCGGACGCGCACGAGCATGCAGTTGAACGAGCGGGACGAAGCGCAGAAACGGCGCAGCAAGGTGGCGATGCCGGACTGGCAGGTGCTGTTGCCGGACCATCACGAGGGCTATGTGAGTTGGGAGGAATGGGTGTCGATCCAGGAACGTCTGGCGGCGAATCACTGCGGGGCGGGTCAGAGCGGAGCGCCGCGGGAAGGCCGCGCTCTGTTGCAGGGACTGGTCACGTGCGGGCATTGCGGGAGGCTGCTGCAGGTGCAGTATGGCAGTGCCGTGCAGTATTGGTGTCGGCGCTCACAGGAGGGCGACGAGGGAGGCTGCCAGAAACTGGGGGGTGAGAGACTGCACCGGTTGGTGACGGAGGCGCTGCTGGAAGCGCTCGAGCCGGCGGGAGTGGAGGCGGCGCTGCGGGCGGAGCAGTTGCAGGCGGAGGAGGAGGAGCGGGAGTTGCTGGGCTACCGGCGCGAGGTCGAACGGCGGGAGTGGGACGAGCGCAAGGCCGCGCGGGAGTATCAGGCGATCGAGCCGGAGTACCGCCGCGTCAAGCAGACTCTGGCGCGGGACTGGGAACGGGCGCAGGAAGCTCTGGAACAGGCGCGGGAGGCCCTTGATCAGGCCCGCGAGAATCGGCCAGGCCGGAGTCCGGCGGAGGAGGAGGGGACGTTCGCGGACCTGGGAGCCCGGCTGCGGGCGGTGTGGGACCATCCGGCCACCCGTTGGAGGGACCGCAAGCAGTTGCTGTCGACGGTGCTGGAGGAGGTGGTGCTGACTTCGGATCGCCCGCAGCGGAAACTGCGGGTGCTGCTGCGCTGGCGCGGCGGTTGGATCGACGAGCGGGAGTTGCCGCTCCGGCCGCCGCCTCCGGCCGTGCAGACCGACCCCACCACGCTGGACTGGGTCCGGCGTCTGGCGGCGTTCCACGCCGATCGGGAACTGGCCGAGGAACTCAACCGGCGCGGCTTGCAGACGGCGCAGGGGCTGGCGTTCACGGCGAAGCGTGTGGCAGCTCTGCGGAGCCGCCACGACATTCCCACAGGTGGCCGCCCAGCGGCCGACAGCCCGCCACCCGTGTCGGTGACCCAGGCGGCGCAGGAGTTGGGCACCTCGGTGTCCTCGCTGTACCGCTGGATCGAGCAGGGTCTGGTCCCGGCCGTCCGCTCCGCTCCGGGCACGCCCCTGCGAGTCCGACTCGACGAGACCGTGCGGGCGCGGTTCCGCGACACGGTCCCGGATGACCATGTGCCGGTCGCCGAGGCGCTGCGGGAACTGGGGGTGTCGCGGCAAACGCTGTGGTCGCGCATCCGGGCCGGTTCCCTGTCAGCACTGCGCGTGATCCGGGGGCCGGACAAGGGCCTGTACGTGCGCCTGGACGCCTCCCGGCAGCCTCTGCTAACCGGCTGGACCGACGGGGAAGACGGATGAGGGCTGGAGGCGCGCACCGACCGCTGTGGCGTTCTCACCGTGTAAAATGCTCACGGTGCGCGCCGTACGCGGTTCCGCAGGCCCTTGATCCCGTCCCGGCGGCCCTTGGAGCAAGTCGTGGCGTCCGGCGCGGTGGATTCCAGGGTGGCCACGGTGTTGTGGGAAGCGTCGTGGGCCCGAACACGGCCCAGCCGTCCCCGGGGCGGGCTTTCTCACGTCGTCAAGCGCATTGCCGGGTCCACTGGAACATCGGCAGGAATTCTCGTAAGTGTATATACTGGTATGCTTTGCCGGAGTCAATGCCCGGCAGGGCAGGAATGCAAGACAGGAGGTGCATTGTGACAGACGCCTGTTGATCTGCTGCACGTGCTGCGCATGCACCAACATGGGCCGGATCCCGGCCTCCTCCAGCGCCCGGAAGGGCGCGATCCAGTAGATGCCCGTCCCCTCCATCGTCGCGGCCTCGACCCGCTGGGCGTGCAGCCAGTCCGTCAGGTCCCGCAAGGTGGACGGATGCGTGCCGAACGTGCGCGTCGCCATGCTGGCGTCCGGCTGACCCGGCTCGCAGAGGCGCACGCTGGCGGTGACTTCCATCTTGTGCACGTCGATGCCGGCCGCCCGCGGGACGGCCACGTGCATCGCGTCGATCGTGAAATGGTCTTCCTGCATGTGATATGCTCCTTTCCAGCGGAAGCGGGCAGGCGATGCCGAACATGGACACCTGCCACGAAAGCAGGGCTCGTTTTGCTGCTCGTCCAGACGCTCCCGGGGGAGGCCGGAACAATGCGGGGCTCGATACGGTGCCGCCGGGTCAGTTTGGAGTCGGGGATACAACCACCGATTGGACGTTGCGACCATGACCCGCTTCCGCTCCATATTCCAGCACGGGTGAGGCCTCTGCCGGGTCAACCCGTAGCAGAGTGTTTCATGGCGTCGGGGTGATCGCCTCGATCATGAGTGTTGGAGTGAAAGGAGACATCATGCTTCAATGAGGCCCGGGCTTAAAGCCCGGGAAGGTGGCATAATGTCTCAGCTTAACAGCATGGATTCACGCATGCTTCAATGAGGCCCGGGCTTAAAGCCCGGGAAGGTTGCCGGACAGGGAGGTGCAGGAGGTTTGATGCAGCGGCTTCAATGAGGCCCGGGCTTAAAGCCCGGGAAGGTGTCGCCATCTGGGGCTGGCTCTCGACGGGCGCGACGCTTCAATGAGGCCCGGGCTTAAAGCCCGGGAAGGTGATCGACCTGGTGCGGGCCGCTCGCACCATCCACGGGCTTCAATGAGGCCCGGGCTTAAAGCCCGGGAAGGTGGCGGTCCGTCGTGTGCGTCAGCCCGGATGCGCGTGGCTTCAATGAGGCCCGGGCTTAAAGCCCGGGAAGGTCGCGCCTGATCGACACCTACTGCGGGGACGTCCCCCGCGCTTCAATGAGGCCCGGGCTTAAAGCCCGGGAAGGTATCCACGTAAGCCAGAAGACTCACGACTTCGTGATCGCTTCAATGAGGCCCGGGCTTAAAGCCCGGGAAGGTAGGGAGACTGTCACCAGGATCATAAACAGCTCTCCCGTGCTTCAATGAGGCCCGGGCTTAAAGCCCGGGAAGGTACCCTCAGGACCACCCTGAGGTGCGTAGAGTCCGCGCTTCAATGAGGCCCGGGCTTAAAGCCCGGGAAGGTCCTTGAGCGGTTCTTCGTCGTCACCTGGGATCGCTATGCTTCAATGAGGCCCGGGCTTAAAGCCCGGGAAGGTGACGTGGACGGCGTGATCTACGACAGCTCGTGGCATTTCGCTTCAATGAGGCCCGGGCTTAAAGCCCGGGAAGGTGACGAGCAGCATTCTGATTCCACCCGACATTTATCATGCTTCAATGAGGCCCGGGCTTAAAGCCCGGGAAGGTCGGATTCCGTTCGCCGCGATGGGTGCGGACTCCGTCGCTTCAATGAGGCCCGGGCTTAAAGCCCGGGAAGGTTGCCGAGGCGATATCCCATGCAACCCCCGAGTTCTTGCTTCAATGAGGCCCGGGCTTAAAGCCCGGGAAGGTACCGATGGCTGGTCCAACGTTCAGGAAGGAGGAACCGCTTCAATGAGGCCCGGGCTTAAAGCCCGGGAAGGTTCCTGATCCGTTCGCCGTCACCGCCCGCAGCGATGCGGAGCTTCAATGAGGCCCGGGCTTAAAGCCCGGGAAGGTTCCGTCGCGCCTGAGATCCCGCACGTGCAGCCGCCGCGCTTCAATGAGGCCCGGGCTTAAAGCCCGGGAAGGTAGCACTGACCGACATTCCCACCGCGCAGACCATCAAGCTTCAATGAGGCCCGGGCTTAAAGCCCGGGAAGGTCAGCCGGTGCGTAGCCATCGCCCGTCCGTCACTCGGCGCTTCAATGAGGCCCGGGCTTAAAGCCCGGGAAGGTGCGGATGCAGGCTATCACTCTGTTGGCGCGGCACGTGCTTCAATGAGGCCCGGGCTTAAAGCCCGGGAAGGTCGAACTTGAACGGCTTGCACCGCTCCTCTTCCGGCCCGCTTCAATGAGGCCCGGGCTTAAAGCCCGGGAAGGTTCTAGGCTTGGGTAGCCATAGCTTAATCTCTTCCGGCTTCAATGAGGCCCGGGCTTAAAGCCCGGGAAGGTCACCATCAAGGCTGGTGTCCAGAAGGCCATGGATGCGCTTCAATGAGGCCCGGGCTTAAAGCCCGGGAAGGTGTGGCTACCTCTGATATCTGGGCCCGAATTTCAGGCGCTTCAATGAGGCCCGGGCTTAAAGCCCGGGAAGGTGGCACGACGAACGACAAACGCTCCCGCGGTGGGCTAGGCTTCAATGAGGCCCGGGCTTAAAGCCCGGGAAGGTGCCCGCGAGGTGCAGCGGGCGATCCACCGCGACCCGCGGCTTCAATGAGGCCCGGGCTTAAAGCCCGGGAAGGTTCGGACGCCTGGTCCGGGCCGCACGTGGAGGAGATGTGGCTTCAATGAGGCCCGGGCTTAAAGCCCGGGAAGGTGCAAGGGTATCTTGGCATCCCAGTACGATGGGAAGCCAAGGCTTCAATGAGGCCCGGGCTTAAAGCCCGGGAAGGTGAGTGGCGATATCACGTCGCTTACGCTCACGACGTCGCTTCAATGAGGCCCGGGCTTAAAGCCCGGGAAGGTCAGGCTGCCGATCTGCTGCTGACGACCAAGTGGGCCGCTTCAATGAGGCCCGGGCTTAAAGCCCGGGAAGGTAGCCTTGATCCGCTCCGCGGTGGTGCTGCGCATCCCCGGCTTCAATGAGGCCCGGGCTTAAAGCCCGGGAAGGTCCTGTACCGCGTCACCGACCGCGTCCGTCGGCAGAGCTTCAATGAGGCCCGGGCTTAAAGCCCGGGAAGGTCTCCGAACCTGCATCGAGGCCGGTGCCCGGAAACTGCTTCAATGAGGCCCGGGCTTAAAGCCCGGGAAGGTGGCGGGCTGGCTGATCTACCAGCTTGTCCACGAGAGGCCGCTTCAATGAGGCCCGGGCTTAAAGCCCGGGAAGGTCGGCGGTACATCGGCCGCATCCGGCGGTACATCCGGCGTGCTTCAATGAGGCCCGGGCTTAAAGCCCGGGAAGGTGGCCTGAGCGGTCATCGGCAGTGGCGAAGCGGACCGCTTCAATGAGGCCCGGGCTTAAAGCCCGGGAAGGTGGCCTGAGCGGTCATCGGCAGTGGCGAAGCGGACCGCTTCAATGAGGCCCGGGCTTAAAGCCCGGGAAGGTTGGCGGCGCTGACGCGCTCGCTGATTTGGGTGGAGTTGCTTCAATGAGGCCCGGGCTTAAAGCCCGGGAAGGTGTCCCAATCTCGGAGCTGCTCCGGGACGCTACTACGCTTCAATGAGGCCCGGGCTTAAAGCCCGGGAAGGTGTTCGTACTGGCGAGGCTTTCGGCCCACGCATCGCTGCTTCAATGAGGCCCGGGCTTAAAGCCCGGGAAGGTGGTACCCGCAGAATCCTGGACCTGTCCAGCCTGTCTACGCTTCAATGAGGCCCGGGCTTAAAGCCCGGGAAGGTGCCGATTCCTCCGCCGCCCGCAGGTGGTGCAGGCGGCTTCAATGAGGCCCGGGCTTAAAGCCCGGGAAGGTGGCGAGAATCTCAAGGGGAAATGGATCGTCGAACTCGCTTCAATGAGGCCCGGGCTTAAAGCCCGGGAAGGTTCGAGTCGTCTCTGTCAGGCATCGGCATCGGGCTTCAATGAGGCCCGGGCTTAAAGCCCGGGAAGGTACTGGTCGTCCATCACCGACGTGGTGGCCGACACGTCGCTTCAATGAGGCCCGGGCTTAAAGCCCGGGAAGGTAGCCGCACGCCGTCGGCCTTGTGCCGCTGGATGCCGCTTCAATGAGGCCCGGGCTTAAAGCCCGGGAAGGTGACATTCGTATGCGTATCGTATATATTGGAATCAAGCTGGCTTCAATGAGGCCCGGGCTTAAAGCCCGGGAAGGTCCCAGTGGCGACGCTGGGCCCATCGAGGAGACAACATGAGCTTCAATGAGGCCCGGGCTTAAAGCCCGGGAAGGTGAGCAGAAGCGGGCGGCGGACGAGCAGAAGCGGGCGGCTTCAATGAGGCCCGGGCTTAAAGCCCGGGAAGGTGCCGACCAGGCCCTGTATCCCTGCCGGCCTGCCGACGCTTCAATGAGGCCCGGGCTTAAAGCCCGGGAAGGTGATGTCTCTGACATGACCGACGATCCCCATCCACAGCGCTTCAATGAGGCCCGGGCTTAAAGCCCGGGAAGGTCGAATGACCAGATCGGACAGCCCTTCCGTCGAAACGCTTCAATGAGGCCCGGGCTTAAAGCCCGGGAAGGTGAAAGCCGTCGGGGCCGGCAGCATGCGCGAGCTCACGGCTTCAATGAGGCCCGGGCTTAAAGCCCGGGAAGGTGCCGGTGCAGGCCGGCGAGCCGCTCTTCATCCGACTCGCTTCAATGAGGCCCGGGCTTAAAGCCCGGGAAGGTGCCAGCGCGAGTTCCGACGCCAGTTGCGCCATGTCGCTTCAATGAGGCCCGGGCTTAAAGCCCGGGAAGGTCAGGGGCTGTACCTGCTATCGGAGTCTACGGGGCTGGCTTCAATGAGGCCCGGGCTTAAAGCCCGGGAAGGTAGCGAGTTCAAGGCCGCCCAAACCTTGAATGTATTTCAGCTTCAATGAGGCCCGGGCTTAAAGCCCGGGAAGGTCCTGCAGCTGCAACCCTTGGCAGGGCCGGAACCCTCGCTTCAATGAGGCCCGGGCTTAAAGCCCGGGAAGGTACCCTGGAACCGGCCCTGTAGCCCTTGGCAGGGCCGCGCTTCAATGAGGCCCGGGCTTAAAGCCCGGGAAGGTCAAAAAGTAGGCTACTAGACTCACGGCCGCTAGTCGCTTCAATGAGGCCCGGGCTTAAAGCCCGGGAAGGTTGGGTCGCTCCCACCCGCGTCTGCTGGAGTCCGGTCCCGCTTCAATGAGGCCCGGGCTTAAAGCCCGGGAAGGTGACACGCAGAAACGTCACCATCATCACCGACGCCGCGCTTCAATGAGGCCCGGGCTTAAAGCCCGGGAAGGTGCGATGCCCCGGACTGTCATTGACGCGGGAATCCCGCGGCTTCAATGAGGCCCGGGCTTAAAGCCCGGGAAGGTAATCCGCATGCTCCGGACGCGCTCGGAGCACCGGGCGCTTCAATGAGGCCCGGGCTTAAAGCCCGGGAAGGTGGCGCGTCGAGCACGGGTGGATCGCTGAGGCCGACGGGCTTCAATGAGGCCCGGGCTTAAAGCCCGGGAAGGTGCCGCCCGTGTGGCCGCCATCCGGGAAGCGAACCGGCTTCAATGAGGCCCGGGCTTAAAGCCCGGGAAGGTCATCGTCAACGTGGAGTTGGAATCGCCGACGAAGTAGCTTCAATGAGGCCCGGGCTTAAAGCCCGGGAAGGTACCGAGTCGGTCGTCCTGCAAACTGAATCCGAGATGCTTCAATGAGGCCCGGGCTTAAAGCCCGGGAAGGTGACATCGCAGGCGTCGATCGCCAGCCCCTGCGGCCGGCTTCAATGAGGCCCGGGCTTAAAGCCCGGGAAGGTTGAGGGCCGACACCGAAATGGCCCACAGGCTGACGGCTTCAATGAGGCCCGGGCTTAAAGCCCGGGAAGGTTCCGCTTGCATCTACGATCACAAGGTTCTGCAGCGGGGCTTCAATGAGGCCCGGGCTTAAAGCCCGGGAAGGTCCTACGGCTTCGAGCAGTGGCTCCCCCTCCGCTATCACGCTTCAATGAGGCCCGGGCTTAAAGCCCGGGAAGGTCGCATCATCATCACGCGGCAGGACATGATCGAGGGGCTTCAATGAGGCCCGGGCTTAAAGCCCGGGAAGGTGCCGTGACGAGCGCAAGAACGTTCGCCCGCGTGGTCGCGCTTCAATGAGGCCCGGGCTTAAAGCCCGGGAAGGTGGCAGATCGACGCGCTGATCGATTTCGGCTTCGCGCTTCAATGAGGCCCGGGCTTAAAGCCCGGGAAGGTCATTTGACGATCGCGGCGATCAGCGCCATGCCGCCGCTTCAATGAGGCCCGGGCTTAAAGCCCGGGAAGGTGACACGGTCGTCGACGTGACGGTCCGTGCCCAGGAGCTTCAATGAGGCCCGGGCTTAAAGCCCGGGAAGGTATGATCAGAGCGACTATCGCTATGGCCATCTGACCCAGCTTCAATGAGGCCCGGGCTTAAAGCCCGGGAAGGTGCCGCGGGTCGAGGGAATCTACCAGTCGTCTTTGATCGCTTCAATGAGGCCCGGGCTTAAAGCCCGGGAAGGTGGATTCCGGCCCTGGGAAGGGAACCAGGGCCGGTGGGCTTCAATGAGGCCCGGGCTTAAAGCCCGGGAAGGTATCACACATATTTGGCATCGTCGCGACCCCGACGTGTTGCTTCAATGAGGCCCGGGCTTAAAGCCCGGGAAGGTTCGCCGCGTCGATCCGCGTCAGATTCCCCTCCAGCGTCGCTTCAATGAGGCCCGGGCTTAAAGCCCGGGAAGGTTTAATGGCTCCAACCCTTTGGGGTGACATGACCGTGCTTCAATGAGGCCCGGGCTTAAAGCCCGGGAAGGTTGACCGTGACGAGCCAGCACGTCAACGCGGCGCTGGGCTTCAATGAGGCCCGGGCTTAAAGCCCGGGAAGGTAGCGACATTATGACCGCCTTAAGCGGCATAATGGGGCTTCAATGAGGCCCGGGCTTAAAGCCCGGGAAGGTCGCGTTGCGGAAATAGACCGACTCCAGTTCGCGGGTGCTTCAATGAGGCCCGGGCTTAAAGCCCGGGAAGGTACCAGCGCGTGGTGGAAGAGGTCGTTTGGGTCGGAGAGCTTCAATGAGGCCCGGGCTTAAAGCCCGGGAAGGTGCCATCGCTGGCATAAGGTACGTTATACCTACTACGGCTTCAATGAGGCCCGGGCTTAAAGCCCGGGAAGGTGCCGCCGAAATGCGGGACCTGGCGCGCGACTGCGCCGCTTCAATGAGGCCCGGGCTTAAAGCCCGGGAAGGTAAGGACTACCACGCCTGCTAAGCCAGGTAATTACGAACAGCTTCAATGAGGCCCGGGCTTAAAGCCCGGGAAGGTGTAATCCAGATCGAAGAAGTCCCTTGCAAAGTTGTCGCTTCAATGAGGCCCGGGCTTAAAGCCCGGGAAGGTAAGGACTACCACGCCTGCTAAGCCAGGTAATTACGAACAGCTTCAATGAGGCCCGGGCTTAAAGCCCGGGAAGGTGTAATCCAGATCGAAGAAGTCCCTTGCAAAGTTGTCGCTTCAATGAGGCCCGGGCTTAAAGCCCGGGAAGGTGCCACTGCGCACTTCGTCTCGGCCAGTGGACAGCCCGCGGCTTCAATGAGGCCCGGGCTTAAAGCCCGGGAAGGTGTCGTCATCCTCCACGGAGCAGATCGACGTGACGATCCCGGGCTTCAATGAGGCCCGGGCTTAAAGCCCGGGAAGGTTCCGCATTCTGCTTCTCCTCTGCCAGCAGGCTCTTGCTTCAATGAGGCCCGGGCTTAAAGCCCGGGAAGGTTGAAGGAGACCGCCGTTTCTTCCAAGACTGCGAAGATCGCTTCAATGAGGCCCGGGCTTAAAGCCCGGGAAGGTACAGGGGCGGCCGCCCGTCTGCGGCGCGGGTTCAGGGCTTCAATGAGGCCCGGGCTTAAAGCCCGGGAAGGTGACGCGATGCTGCGTCGCTGCGAGGCCGCCGCACTCGCTTCAATGAGGCCCGGGCTTAAAGCCCGGGAAGGTAGCACGCTGCGGAGTCTGCTTGCGGAACCACAGGCTGGCGCTTCAATGAGGCCCGGGCTTAAAGCCCGGGAAGGTATGCGCTGAACAAGGCCTACCGTCCGCGACAGGCCAAGTAGCTTCAATGAGGCCCGGGCTTAAAGCCCGGGAAGGTATCGAGGATCAGCCGGAACTGGACGTGCAGGCGTTACGGGCTTCAATGAGGCCCGGGCTTAAAGCCCGGGAAGGTGTGACGCCGTCGGCGTCGAGGACCCGGCGTGCACCGCTTCAATGAGGCCCGGGCTTAAAGCCCGGGAAGGTGAGAGCGTGCAGTGACGCCGGACCGGAAACCGACGCGCTTCAATGAGGCCCGGGCTTAAAGCCCGGGAAGGTGCTCTGACTATGACGACGACATTGTCGACGTCACGGACGCTTCAATGAGGCCCGGGCTTAAAGCCCGGGAAGGTCGCAGGAATATCTTGGCTAGCCAAGACGACGGCAAGGCGCTTCAATGAGGCCCGGGCTTAAAGCCCGGGAAGGTCCCCTGCCGGGCCGTTGGGCCCAGCTGGTGGTGGACCAGCTTCAATGAGGCCCGGGCTTAAAGCCCGGGAAGGTGGCCGCTAGGGCGGTCGGTTTCATCCCCCGAGGAGGGCTTCAATGAGGCCCGGGCTTAAAGCCCGGGAAGGTGCCTTTGGCATCTGCATCGGCCATCAGGGGCTTCGCAGGCTTCAATGAGGCCCGGGCTTAAAGCCCGGGAAGGTAACCGGCCCTGAAGCCCTTGGCAGGGCCGGAACCCTGGCTTCAATGAGGCCCGGGCTTAAAGCCCGGGAAGGTGCCGGAAGTCGGTTCACCGGCCCTGCCAAGGCCCTGCGCTTCAATGAGGCCCGGGCTTAAAGCCCGGGAAGGTATGCTCAGATACGGAATCAATTATGCGATTCGCCACTTTGCTTCAATGAGGCCCGGGCTTAAAGCCCGGGAAGGTCTATGGGCCGATGGCCTTTCCCACGTTCAGAAAGGAGGCTTCAATGAGGCCCGGGCTTAAAGCCCGGGAAGGTGACAATGACCGCATCGACAAGTTGATCGCAACGGTCGAGCTTCAATGAGGCCCGGGCTTAAAGCCCGGGAAGGTTCTAGAAACTATAAATTATTCAGTTCTAGAAATTGCGCTTCAATGAGGCCCGGGCTTAAAGCCCGGGAAGGTATAGACGCTAATAGGTACGGTAGGTTACAGCTTAGCAGCTTCAATGAGGCCCGGGCTTAAAGCCCGGGAAGGTCCGCTGTGTTCGACCAGCGGTTGCCCAGGATGGGCAAGCTTCAATGAGGCCCGGGCTTAAAGCCCGGGAAGGTGCAAGGCCGGCAGGGGTACAGGGCTTGGCAAGGCCGGGCTTCAATGAGGCCCGGGCTTAAAGCCCGGGAAGGTAGCATGTGCTTGAGAAAGGAAAACACAATGACACAGAGCTTCAATGAGGCCCGGGCTTAAAGCCCGGGAAGGTCGCGACCAGGATCGCGGGCGTGATCGCGGATCTCGGGCTTCAATGAGGCCCGGGCTTAAAGCCCGGGAAGGTCCGGTGCAGTCTCCGGTGTGTCCGCTGCCGCCACGGCTTCAATGAGGCCCGGGCTTAAAGCCCGGGAAGGTGCCGCACAGGACGATGCCGACGACCTGGTGCGGGTCCTGCTTCAATGAGGCCCGGGCTTAAAGCCCGGGAAGGTGCCGCCGAGTATCGATAGCGGTAGTCGATGACCGACGCGCTTCAATGAGGCCCGGGCTTAAAGCCCGGGAAGGTGGGGACTGCTACAGCGTGGGGACGCAAGAGATGTACAGCTTCAATGAGGCCCGGGCTTAAAGCCCGGGAAGGTATACTTGACGTTGCCAAGGTACGCTCGCTGTTCATCATCGCTTCAATGAGGCCCGGGCTTAAAGCCCGGGAAGGTAGGGCCTTCCCATGCTCACCGGCCCATACCGGCCCTGCTTCAATGAGGCCCGGGCTTAAAGCCCGGGAAGGTATCAACATCACCGAAGAGAACCACGAGCGGATCGTGAGCGGCTTCAATGAGGCCCGGGCTTAAAGCCCGGGAAGGTCTCGCCGGTGGTGCAGCCGGCCAGTATGCCGGCCGGCTTCAATGAGGCCCGGGCTTAAAGCCCGGGAAGGTCCCAATCCCTCGTCGGTGTCCTGGGCGTTGTCGTAGCTTCAATGAGGCCCGGGCTTAAAGCCCGGGAAGGTACCGCACGGCGCCTGCGGAGGACCCACCGGTTCTCCCGGCTTCAATGAGGCCCGGGCTTAAAGCCCGGGAAGGTCCAGCATCGCCCGGTGTTCGACGAGCAGCGAGATCCCGCTTCAATGAGGCCCGGGCTTAAAGCCCGGGAAGGTGGCCGGCGGCGCGCTGCTGGGCGGACTGGCGGCCCTGCTTCAATGAGGCCCGGGCTTAAAGCCCGGGAAGGTAGGAGGATCAGCACCTCATGGTCCTGGTCGATGGGTAGCTTCAATGAGGCCCGGGCTTAAAGCCCGGGAAGGTAGCAGCGTGACGTCCTGCCATTTCCGCGGGTGAATGCTTCAATGAGGCCCGGGCTTAAAGCCCGGGAAGGTGCCAAGGGCTTCAGGGCCGGAATCCTCCCACCGGCCCTGCGCTTCAATGAGGCCCGGGCTTAAAGCCCGGGAAGGTTGGACGGCTGGCACGCGTTCGTGGACGCGGTCACGCCGCTTCAATGAGGCCCGGGCTTAAAGCCCGGGAAGGTTTAGTAACCCCAAGTGGTGATCCGCGTCAATGGTGGTGCTTCAATGAGGCCCGGGCTTAAAGCCCGGGAAGGTTCGTGGCGCTGGGGGGAGAGTTCGAGCGCGGCCAGGGCTTCAATGAGGCCCGGGCTTAAAGCCCGGGAAGGTGACATCATGGCGGGCCCGTTTCCGCCGAGCGTATTGCTTCAATGAGGCCCGGGCTTAAAGCCCGGGAAGGTCGCGGCGCGGGCGCTGCGGGACGCCCACGCACAGGCGCTTCAATGAGGCCCGGGCTTAAAGCCCGGGAAGGTGAAACGTCCGTAGTCGAGTTGCCATGCCTCGGACTGGCTTCAATGAGGCCCGGGCTTAAAGCCCGGGAAGGTGGAAGAGAGTGTGTAGGCATGGACATTGGGGGTGAGGCTTCAATGAGGCCCGGGCTTAAAGCCCGGGAAGGTAAGACTGCCATAAAGGTAGTTGCCATTCTGGCCCTGCTTCAATGAGGCCCGGGCTTAAAGCCCGGGAAGGTATCATCACCTCCCGCCCCCTCTCCCCGGACCCTGCCGGCTTCAATGAGGCCCGGGCTTAAAGCCCGGGAAGGTCTCATCATGTGCACCATCAAAGTCACCTATAGGGTGCTTCAATGAGGCCCGGGCTTAAAGCCCGGGAAGGTGCCACTGAGTTGGCTGGCTGGGTTGGACACCCGGTGCTTCAATGAGGCCCGGGCTTAAAGCCCGGGAAGGTATTTTCAGCGTGGGGTTCCGGCAGCTTCCGGATTTTGCTTCAATGAGGCCCGGGCTTAAAGCCCGGGAAGGTTAGACCAACAGAATCTTCTGCAAGAACGCATTCGTGAGGCTTCAATGAGGCCCGGGCTTAAAGCCCGGGAAGGTCGGGAACATCTGAGGGCGGACTACAGTGACGACAACGCTTCAATGAGGCCCGGGCTTAAAGCCCGGGAAGGTTCCAGGGATATGTTGCAGAGTACCCTAAATATGTATACTCGCTTCAATGAGGCCCGGGCTTAAAGCCCGGGAAGGTGCCAATGGGGACCTACGAAGGCCCACCAGGCGGTTCTAGCTTCAATGAGGCCCGGGCTTAAAGCCCGGGAAGGTGAAACGTTCCAGGTAGTAGCGCAGCCACAGGCCGTCGCTTCAATGAGGCCCGGGCTTAAAGCCCGGGAAGGTTCAAGAGCTTCTTCACCTCGGAAGAGGTGGAGTCCGCGCTTCAATGAGGCCCGGGCTTAAAGCCCGGGAAGGTCATGTTGTGTTTCCTTACGTCCCGTGTCTCAAAGTGCTTCAATGAGGCCCGGGCTTAAAGCCCGGGAAGGTGGGGTCCTTGGCGTGTCCATAACCACCAACCTCCACGCTTCAATGAGGCCCGGGCTTAAAGCCCGGGAAGGTGGGATCTGGAGGCCCGGCGCAAGGCCCACGCCGCCAGCTTCAATGAGGCCCGGGCTTAAAGCCCGGGAAGGTCCGTTCTACTTTTTCCGTAGCAGGATATTCTGGTACAGGCTTCAATGAGGCCCGGGCTTAAAGCCCGGGAAGGTGCCATACCTGGCCATACCTCCCCCTGCAGACCCCCACGCTTCAATGAGGCCCGGGCTTAAAGCCCGGGAAGGTGCGACAGGGACCCCGTTCACGGCGGCCGAGACCGTGCTTCAATGAGGCCCGGGCTTAAAGCCCGGGAAGGTTCCGCTGCCGGATGGGAGTGCCCACGTCGGGTGTCTCGCTTCAATGAGGCCCGGGCTTAAAGCCCGGGAAGGTTCCCGCATCTCAGGGAGGGACGAGATGACGCGATACGCTTCAATGAGGCCCGGGCTTAAAGCCCGGGAAGGTAGCCGGTTGCGCAACTCGGTCAGTTCCGACTCGGAGCCGCTTCAATGAGGCCCGGGCTTAAAGCCCGGGAAGGTTACCGGAGAGGCACGTTTCTTCGTGTCGACTCCGAGCTTCAATGAGGCCCGGGCTTAAAGCCCGGGAAGGTTGTTTTGGATAGTCTATCGCCCCTCTGGGGCAGTAGAGCTTCAATGAGGCCCGGGCTTAAAGCCCGGGAAGGTACCATCAGCACGAAGAACAGCCCGCACAATCCGCCGCTTCAATGAGGCCCGGGCTTAAAGCCCGGGAAGGTATGAGCCACCCCAAATCGCGAGGCCGGCAGTTGCCGACCTCGCTTCAATGAGGCCCGGGCTTAAAGCCCGGGAAGGTGAAGACGCCATGAACGCGATTCGGGACGCCTACTAGCTTCAATGAGGCCCGGGCTTAAAGCCCGGGAAGGTAGTCTGGGCTAGGTGATGATGAGCAAGCCAAGCTCCGCTTCAATGAGGCCCGGGCTTAAAGCCCGGGAAGGTCACGTCCTGCGCGGGTACGTTCCGCCCCGCGAAGCGGCTTCAATGAGGCCCGGGCTTAAAGCCCGGGAAGGTCCGCCGAGCGACGGCGACGGAGACGGGGGTCCGGCATGCTTCAATGAGGCCCGGGCTTAAAGCCCGGGAAGGTGCCGGCAGGCCGGCAGGGAGGATACAGGGCCTGCCGGCTTCAATGAGGCCCGGGCTTAAAGCCCGGGAAGGTACCGGGACGCGGTCGCCGAGTACATGCGCGGACTGGCTTCAATGAGGCCCGGGCTTAAAGCCCGGGAAGGTTCACGCTGCGGGGCGGCGACGATGCGGAGACGACGACGCTTCAATGAGGCCCGGGCTTAAAGCCCGGGAAGGTGGGGGTCGGCTTCGGACGGCCCCCGCAATCTCCGGGCAGCTTCAATGAGGCCCGGGCTTAAAGCCCGGGAAGGTCGGGGCCAGTGTCGGTGTGGTCGATCCGCGACTCGAGCTTCAATGAGGCCCGGGCTTAAAGCCCGGGAAGGTCGAAGGGCCAAGCGCCGCCGGGTAACCCGGGCCGGGCTTCAATGAGGCCCGGGCTTAAAGCCCGGGAAGGTGTGAGGAATAGGTCACGAATTCCGCGCGCCGGAAGAAGCGGCTTCAATGAGGCCCGGGCTTAAAGCCCGGGAAGGTACCACCCGTTTCAGCGCCGCCGCCATCTCGTCGCGACCGCTTCAATGAGGCCCGGGCTTAAAGCCCGGGAAGGTAGGAAACCAATCATCTGGAAGCCGAGCTGTACGTCACTGCTTCAATGAGGCCCGGGCTTAAAGCCCGGGAAGGTGCCGGAAGTCGGTTCACCGGCCCTGCCAAGGGCTAGCTTCAATGAGGCCCGGGCTTAAAGCCCGGGAAGGTATGGGAGACCATCCCTCCAGTGACCCGTTTTGGGGCGGCTTCAATGAGGCCCGGGCTTAAAGCCCGGGAAGGTACCACTCGCCCACCCCGGTCGACCAGCCGATCCGCCCGGCTTCAATGAGGCCCGGGCTTAAAGCCCGGGAAGGTGGTTTCGTGCCGGAGTCCAGGGACGCGCACAGGAGCGCTTCAATGAGGCCCGGGCTTAAAGCCCGGGAAGGTATTTTTTGCGGAATTAGAGGTTAGTACAGGGTATACGCTTCAATGAGGCCCGGGCTTAAAGCCCGGGAAGGTTTCCAGAGCATCAGAAATGTCGACGCGCCGATCAGCGCGCTTCAATGAGGCCCGGGCTTAAAGCCCGGGAAGGTGTCGTCCACGTGCCGGCGGGAGCGGATTCGCACCGGCTTCAATGAGGCCCGGGCTTAAAGCCCGGGAAGGTTCGCGCCGCCGGACTCAATGCCATCGTCCGCCATGTCGCTTCAATGAGGCCCGGGCTTAAAGCCCGGGAAGGTGCTACGGACTGATTGCCATGTTCGTCGTGATGCTGGGCTTCAATGAGGCCCGGGCTTAAAGCCCGGGAAGGTCGAGGTCCGGCCGGGACCTCCTCGACGACGATTCCGCTTCAATGAGGCCCGGGCTTAAAGCCCGGGAAGGTACCCGCCACCCGGCGCTGGTGGACTTCCTTCGCGAGCTTCAATGAGGCCCGGGCTTAAAGCCCGGGAAGGTTTGACCGATCTTGCGACCAGCTGCAGATCCGTGATGGCTTCAATGAGGCCCGGGCTTAAAGCCCGGGAAGGTTTCAATGACGGCGGCGATCTCTCGATCACGTTCTCGCTTCAATGAGGCCCGGGCTTAAAGCCCGGGAAGGTATGACGGCCAAGGCAACATTGTCCATTTCCGTCACGCTTCAATGAGGCCCGGGCTTAAAGCCCGGGAAGGTGTATTGTGTCGGCTGCGATAGCAGGTCCTCTGCGTAGCTTCAATGAGGCCCGGGCTTAAAGCCCGGGAAGGTAGGTCGTCGCACCACATGACCCATGATCCGCCGTGGGTGCTTCAATGAGGCCCGGGCTTAAAGCCCGGGAAGGTATTGAGAACGTAGCCCAAAGGCATCCCTGCTGTAACGCTTCAATGAGGCCCGGGCTTAAAGCCCGGGAAGGTGGAGTCTACAGGGCCGCTACAGGGCCGTACCCGGTACCGCTTCAATGAGGCCCGGGCTTAAAGCCCGGGAAGGTTCAATAAAGCTCGCAGTGAGGTGCCAGAGAAGCCGGCTTCAATGAGGCCCGGGCTTAAAGCCCGGGAAGGTGACAGTCAATCGCACTGGGTTTTACTCCCGGCATCGCTTCAATGAGGCCCGGGCTTAAAGCCCGGGAAGGTGTTGGTCACCATGGCCAACCCCACCCCCCGGGGGTTGGAGCTTCAATGAGGCCCGGGCTTAAAGCCCGGGAAGGTTTTGCCCCGGCTGACCTCAGGTCCACGAAATCCGCCTGCTTCAATGAGGCCCGGGCTTAAAGCCCGGGAAGGTGGTATGGACGCAATCAATTGCGAGGAACTTGAACCCGCTTCAATGAGGCCCGGGCTTAAAGCCCGGGAAGGTGAATTTCAGTATAAGTGATTCAATGTCAAAGAGCAAGCGACACAGTTTCGAGCGGTCCCAGCAAGTCACGGGACAACCGAAGCACTGGCGTCTCCGGGTCAGCCGTAAGTGTCGGATACCATTATACATATAGCGGTGCGAGCGGTCAAGGGAATTTCCGTGTCGACTCACCGCTCGCAGCATCAACGCGTTACGAACACCGGATACTCAGCCAGCTCGCCCTCGATCGTCTTCGCGAGCAGCCGGGCTTGGATTTCCAGCAGACGCCGGTAGCTCACACGGTACTCAAGCTGAGGGTGTGTTACCAACGAGTCCATCCGTGCCTCGTAGGCTCGCAGGAACGCTTTCCGGCCTTTCGGTGTCATTGCTACTGCCTTGCCCGCCTTGACGAAGTCGTCTAGGGTGATCATCCCCGTGTTGACGGCGCTGAGCACCGCCGAGTCGGTGACTAGCGGCCGCAACGGCTCCATCAGGTCCAGAGCGAGAGCCGGCCGACCATGGCGTGGCTCATGAAAATACCCGATCATCGGGTCGAGTCCGACGGCATACGACGCGATCGTCAGATCCTTTGTGAGGAGGCTGTAGCCGTACGAGAGGAGTGCGTTGATCGGGTCCAGCGGGGGGCGCCGGTTTCTCGACGTGAACTCGAAGCCAAAATCACCATTGGCCTTGTACGAGTCTTCCTTTTTGATCATTCCGCCGAACTCGCTGAAATAGAGCCGCGCCGCGTATCCCTCAATGCCGAGTAACTGCTCTGGAGAGCTCGCAACCTCAGCATCGGAAGCTAGACGCTTCATCTCCCGGAGGGAAACTTTGGGTGGCTCGATGTGGTTCCGCATCATCATGGTGCGTTGATTCCGTATCTTCCCTGCTACGAGGGCGCGGGCTATGCGAAGGGAGAACCACTCTTCATCCGAGAGCAGAATTTGGGACTTTCGTAAGACCACGTTCTTGGTGTTGAGACCAGTTGTGATGCCATAGAACCAACCGCCTTGGGAGAAATAGCACACAGGCTTCTCGGCTTTGCATAGTTCCTGGATGGCCTGAGTTGTGATCTGTATGTTGCCAAGCAGATTCACTTGGCATGTCTCCTTGATCCGTACCTCCTGCACTACTTTGTCCCGTTCCTTGATTTTCAGAACATCTCCGGACTTTCCGACCTTGAGCCCCTGCGTGTTCAGGTACAGCGGACGCAAATCGCTTCGCGGTGCCACAAGGAGTCTTGTCTCGCGGCCTATCGGTTTTCGCGGCACATCGGAAATCTCATCGAACAGTCCGTACTGGTGAGGCAAGCGGTTGTGTGCTCGCTGCTGATAGTGATGGGTCTCGTCCGGCAGGCATATGCCTACCAGTGAGCAGCCCGGGCATTTGGGAGAGTCTACTAGCGGTGGGGGCAGCGCGGTTGCCAGCGCAGCGTCCCAAGCCCCTTGGATTGCTTCGTGTGCTTCGTTGAGGACCTCTTGGTCAAACTTGATGCGGACTCTCTGTCGTGTCTTCTGGTAGAAGATGAAGCCTTCGTCGCATGTGTACCCGTTCGCCCGCAAGACGATGGCCTGAACGGCAAGTTGCACCCTCTCGGGTGGCCATGCCTCAGGCCCCTCTGCGCCGGACTTCGGACGGCCGTGCTTGTAGTCCACCGGTGTTGCCCTGCCTTGGTCAAACTCGGCAAGATCAAGTTTCGCGATCACTCGATGTTCTTCATCTGAGAGCGTGATGGATGTCACGATCAGAGGCTCTGCGCCGTCATCGTCTGGATCGGGTGTGGACTTGCCTTCTTGGTCGACGCGTTTGTGCTGTGCCGCCCCCTCGACGGTATGTTCGTTCTCCGCGAATACGCCGAGCACTTGCTCAAAATGAAACAGGCGAGGGCAGTACACGAATTCGTTGATCATCCGTGCTGGCAGATAGTCCGGTAGTTCGCGAGAAACACTCGGTTCTACGTGTGCAGCGCTTAGCTGACTCATTCTCTCTACCTCCTGTGCTTTTGATGTGGCATGTGGTTCTATCCTCTATGCGCACTTGCGGTCTGAACTGTATGTGCCTCCCCTGACGGTCACACGACGATCAGAGGGGCGTCAATGGTGACATAGGGTTTTCCGATGGCGCTGATAACTCGGTCCCCGCGCCCTTTGGCCGGGCCGAGGTTCACGAATAGGACTTGGTCTTCTGTGTGGTGGATGACGTCGGACAACTGGGATCTGAGCCGTGCTGCGTCCATTTTGGTCAGTTGACACTCGAAGACCGAGTACTGAAGATGATCGCCCCAGCCCCTCATGATCTTGAATACCTGGCGAAGCCGTTTCGGATCGCAGATGTCGTAGCACACAATGAACGAATTTCGCATCTAGCTACCTCTGTCCATCTCACATTATAGAATCTGGACGCTGCGCCGTCCTTGCCCTCTTGGCCGAGCTCGTGCGACGGTTCGGTGCGTCAACACCATCGTCAGAGCTTCCCGGGTGGCTCGGGCTCTCTGCAATGGACAACACACATAGGCTTGGACGGTTTGTATTGCTGTGACACTACGGCCGTTGTCGGTGTCGTGCGAAAATCGCCGAACAGTCCGACGCTACGCCGATACAGCCCGGAGCCCTCAATGCAGAGCCCTCCCATCACCGCACGTAACCATTGCCCGTCACTGACGTTTCTTCTACGCCTCAACAACCCGAAACGATCCCAGGCCGAAGTGGCAGGCGTAGCCAAGGGTGAGTGGCCCCTCGACTTCGTCGGGGAACGTGAGTCGCAACATTGCACCGCTCGTGTCATGTTGCCGCTCACCAATGCGAGACCTCGACCGGATGAACTGCGAAGCGCTTCGATTCGTTCCGTTTACCCGCAGAGACTCTTCCTCTTGGACATTGATTTTGCCCGCCATTGCAGCCAGCCGACCACCCCGCAGTTTCAGCAGCCGCCGAACCTCTGGTTGGTTGGTGCTGTTGGCGCGAAGTCCTCGGGGTCTCCGAAACCCTCAAGCGCCAGTCGCCACTCCTGACGCTCCTCGATGCCGATGCTGTTGTCATCGAACCAATCGTGACGTGGCCGCCATTCAGGAAGCCAGAGACGTGTCAGTCGCTCAAGCCCTTGGCGCACGACTGCGTCTAGTGTTCGGTCAATCAATGATTTTCGGGTAGACGGACTTGAGTCGACAGCGAGCCTTGGCAATCGACATGCGCCAATTCACTCCCCGCTGGCGCGCATTGACCCGTTGCGACCAGGCGGTCACCTCGGCCCGCAACTTGTCCAGGTCCCCGATCCGACGACCGTTCAGACACTGCCGTGTCAGACAACTCAACTCGCACTCCGCCACGTTCAGACAACTCCCGTGCTTCGGCGTGTACTGGAACTCGCTGCGCTGCCTCAACCCCCGCGCCCGCTCCGCCTCGAAGGCCTCGTACAGCGCTCCCCGCGTGTGCGTGTTGAGATTGTCCAGCACCAGCGTGATCTTCTCGCCGTTCGCATAGCGGCTCTCCAGCAGGGCCGCCACCTCCTCGGCCCAGTCCAGCTTGCTGCGCCGTTCCCTCACCGTCACCGTCCGCCAACCCACCAGCGGTTCACAGAACATGAACGCCGAGGCCATGCCCGCCCGCCGCTACTCGTAGTCCACCCGGCGCGGATGCTTGGTGGTGGCGGGTAGTGGCTGGCGGGTCTCCTGCACCATCCGGATCGGCTGTTCGTCCCTGCAGACCACCGGTCGCTGCTCGTCGTAAGGTCTTTCGTATGTGGACAGAACATCTTCCATGGCGGCCACATACTCCCCGTCCGCCTTGGGCGGAATCACCCAGTACTGCAGGTAGCGCCCCACCATGCCGTTTTTTTAGTGTCCGATTGACGGTCTCGTGGCTGATCGTGTCACGGATGCCGATCTCGACCGCCTCGCGGGCGAGCAGGCGCAGGGACCATTGGTCGTGGCCAGCCGGCGGGGAACCCAGCCGCAGCGCGATCAGCGCGACTTCCTGGCGCCCGTCCAGGAGCTTCGGCGGCCAGGTGGACGGGTCGCGTTGCCGCCCGTCCAGGGCGAACTCGAAGCCTTCCAGCACGCAGCGTTTGCGGATGTTCGCGACGGTCCGCTCCCGGCAGCCGTAGGCCTCCGCGACCTGCCGGTCGCACCAGTCCGGCCCGTCCGCATCGACCTGCAGCAGAATGCGCGCCCGGCGCGCTTTCTGGCTGCTGCCCTTGAGTTTCTTGATTACCTCCTGACAGGTCTTGCGTTCCGCCTCCGACAGGCGCACCATGTACTTCTTCAGGGTTCCTGCTCCCTTGCTCTGGAACGACGGCTCGGGCCACCGGGCCCTCACCTTGGAACACATTGTACAGGAAATGTTGCTATTGACCGAACACTAGACATCTGCCCCCTATATCTGGTGTCGTACCTGCTAGCGCAACTGGAATTCGTAAGGCGCCGAAGTATGCGGTGTTAAGAGTGGCGTTAAGGAAGTCCACGAATCACGGGTTTACGTAGACTCGGCCCGCGTGACGTTCTGGTATTTGTCGACTGATATCCGGCGCGCTCGGCGCAACTCAATGACGCCAAGTGCGGCTCGCACAGCCGGTTCATAGAGCCGGGGGTGACCAAGGAGTGCGCGGATTGCAGCAAGGCTGATCGGATGGCACCAGATCGGCCACGTGAAGACCCGGGCACCACTATGCCCGCGTTCACGCGTCCCGCCGAGCACCTCCAGCCGAGCGCTCCCATTCAGCGACGACTGCGGAACCACCGTCAGTGCGGACAGGCCGACGGCGGCCAAGCGATTGGCGCCATGCTGGGTGCGCTCCTTGGTCTTCGTGTCGGTGGGATCCGTTGCGCGCAAGGCGTGGCGCACAGCTTCGTGAGGGTCCCAGCGGAACGAACTTGTATCGTCAGGTCGCGTCCAAGGTTGAAACAGAGCGTTGCCCAAGCATTCCGCGGCCGAGAACTTCTTGGTCCCGCGTGGAGCGGGCGGCGACGATTTCTTTGGGACGGACTCAAGGTTCGACAGGAAGTTGGTCTGGCCTGTGGACAGCAGGCAGAGCGGGGTCGGTTCCGTTGCTAGTGCGCCATTCTTAATTCGCACTACCGCGTCGCTGAGGAGCGCTGCCCAAAGGTCCGCGGCGTAGCGGTCTCCAGCCGCGGCAACGCGTAGCCGCTCGGCGGCCGTGTCCGGGGCGAGTTTCAGGTCATTGAGGCCATCGAAGTTGTGCAGGGGTACCAATGCGTCGAGGCCTGCAACCGCGGCGTCTAGGACCATTGCTTCTGTCACCTGCTCGTTCACGTACAGCGCTGGCCGAACAGGCGGTGCGTCAACCGTCCAAGCCACGCGCGGCAGCCATCGCGGCTGCGCTCTACCGAGCGCGCGCAGTAGACCTAAGAGGGCTAGAAAAGCCAAGAGGTTGTCCGGCTCCAGCCCGTTGAGGCGAAGGATCGAGACGCGAGTCACGGCGCCTGCTCCTGCTCCCACTCCGACGCCCGGTGGTCCGCCAACCGCAGGATTGTCTCTAGGTGCGCCAGCGTCCAGATTCCGTGACGTCGTTTCAAATCCTCGTACAGCGCCGTCCAGTCTGCGCCGTCAACGTTGAAGGCGATGGACTCTGGACCAGGGCCGGGTGCGATGTGCCAGCGCGCTATATTGAGGCACGAGCCGAACAAGTTCTGTTCCTCCGCCCCTCCATTCGAGTCAGTGAATTCAAAGAACGGACGCCCGAACCCGTGATGCGTGCCGATCAACCAGAGGACCAAGGCGGGATCGCGGGCGTCCGCGAACCTCGGGTGCGCCAGCGCCATGCGGACCGACAGAGCTTCGTGGCGCCAGCCCTTTGGAAGACCGACGCGTTCCCAAGCACCCGGTGGAGACCGCCGCCCGCTCTTGGCTATCGCACGCCCGTCCTCAGGTACGTTCCAAGGGTCGGCGCCGGACAGCAGAAGTTGGAACCGTCGGTCGGCCTTCCCCGCATCGTGCAACAAAGCGGCGAGTTCCAGTTGAGACACAGTCGGATCAGGCAGATCAAGGATCTTGGCGAAGCGCTTGACACGGTCGACTACATGGGCCGTGTGATCATCCACACTAACAGCACTGGACGAGGTTCGCGACGCTGTGTCGTCTTCGGTCGAGGGCGCTCTGCTGGTCAAGCGACGCCGCCCGAACGGTTTCGAAGTACCGCTCTCGTGGAGCCCATGCGCCGCTATTATCACGGCCCCGCCGTTGTACAGAGCGATGCTGGGAAGACGGTGCACATCGATCCGCCCCTTCGCCCGCCGCAGCATTTCCAGTGAGTCCCGCACGGGTCTGTGGGTGCTCATCGCATCGCCACTATCGTCGTTCAGTTCTGCTGGCAGAATGTCCAGCAGCCGCTCCACCAGCGCCCGACCTGCGGCGCGGTCCTCCGCAAAAACCTCAGACACGCGTTCCCATAGACGGTCGTCCACAACGATGTCCCGCGCCATGCGAACCGCGTGCTTTCGGCCGCAGAAGGGCCGCGCCGCAGTATCCGCCCCGTCCACCACCGGATCGCAACAGGTTGGCGCCCACCCGAATTCATCGCATCCGCCGTAGTCAGCGGGTGCGACCAGCACATCTCCCGGCAGTAGTTCTGATGATGACACGCACCCGGTCCGTGGATCGTCCGGCCCTGCCCAGCGGAAAACCCGCCTGCTCGGCCCGTTCTCCGCTGAGTTCGCCTCCACTTTGCCGCGTTCGGGCGCATCCGAAACGCGGTCGGCTGCTTCTCGGTCCGGACGCCGCAACCACGCTCGCACAGCCCACAGCGGCATGTCGAGCATTTCCGCCGCCCGCGGCGGAACTAGGGTTAGAAGCCTCTTCAGATCGGCCTCGGCGTGCGGCGTTAAGTCGTCCTCGGTAATGTCACTCCGCCAGACGAGGGAGATGTCCGAAGAGGCGCGCTCGACGCCGTGGAGAAACAAACCCACGTCCGGGTCGGCAGCGGGTCGCGGCCAAGTCTGCGACCATAGGTCGAGATAAGCTGGCATCAGGATCGGCGGCTTCAAGCGGGGCGCTGCGAGTGTCGCCGCACAGCCGTGGAACTGCTTCTCGAACGCGGCGATACCGAAGTCCACCTCGTCGTCGCGCGCGCTCTTCTTCAGCGCATTCCATGTCTTGGCGAGCCGGTCTCCGTATACGGGATCGTCAGAAGTATCGGCGATGTCGTCGGCCAACGCTAGGATCGCGCCCTCGGCCGGCACGCGTCGCCCGTCGCGGTTAAGGCGGCCGAACCGTTGCCGGAGCGCGTCAAGCGACGCAGCCTGCGTTACCAATCCGTCGAGGTCCAAGTCGACGCCCACTTCCAGACATTGGGTCGCGACGACGAACATCGATTCGGCAGCTACTGTCGCTCCCAAGAGTGGCAACTGGTGATCAACTGCGGCGGAGCCCGCAGTAGCGGCAGCTGTCGCGGGTATGCGAGACTCACCGGTCCGATAGGGTCGGAGCGTCTCGACGATTTGGTCTCGACCAATGTCGCGGGAGCGGCCGATCAGCAGGACGGCCCGGGCAGCAGCATCTTCCTGAAGACGTAAGAAGATCTCCCGCGCCAGCGCGACGCGGTTGACGACCACACCAACCGCCGGCCTAGCAACGCTGCTGCCGCGGAGCCGATCTGCAATTTCGCGGGCAGCGCTGGCGAAGTCATCAGCAGCGTCGGTAAGCGGCTTGCGAACGACGATCAGCTTGGTGGGTTTGCGTGCCTCAATCCGACGCTTCAGAACCGGGTGTTGGCGATCGTTAGCAGAGAGGCTCTGAGGTCGCTGAGGCTCCACACCCGGCGTGGCCGACAGAACGACTGTGCGGATATCGGCGCCTCCGGTTGTTCGCACTGCATCAATTGTCTGCCGGAACGGTTCGGACAGATGCGCTTCGTCGAGGAGAATCAGGGTATCGTTCCCGAGCAAGCCTGCATGAACCGGCGCCATGCGGGCCGAGACGCCGTAGCCGCGAAACAGCAGCCGAGACCCTACCTGATCAACGGTCGAGCAGAGAATGGTCGGCTGCGTGGGCGTCCGCGCCCAGTCGTGTTCCAGTGGCGCGCCGCCACGGAGCCGCCACGACACTAGCGGCGGCTCGCCCTCTCCGGCCAAGTGCTGTAGTCGGCGCGCGACCTCAGCAAGAACCGAACGTTCATTAGATGCCGCAGACTCCGAATTGGCAACAACGTTCGCGATCCTGTCGGCGCGGGTGAAGGCGTCGTCGACGACCAGACGCCTGTCGACGACCAAGGCGATCCGCAACGCGGACTTGCGAGGCGTTTCCCACCGCAGTGCCAGATGGAAGACAGCGGCGTCCAAAGCCGCTGTCTTCCCCGATCCAGTCGGCAGATCCAGCACGCCCGGCCACTCGTCGGTCTCGTCCAGACGGGCGACCAGCGCATCCTGCCAAGGGAAAGGTTCGTCACCGTGGATCGCTTTGAAGAAGTCGGCGAAGTGGTCGGCGCACAACTCCATCGTCAGCGCTCCCACCCGCGGCACAGGCCCAGCCCAGTGAACCGTCCGGCGCCCAGTAACACTGGACCGGGGACCTTGCAGCCGAAATCGATCGTCGCGTGGACGAGTGTACGGGTAGCGAACGGTTCCGGCACCTTCCAGCGCGTCCACGGCGGCGCGCCGACTGGAGGGCGCGCCGCGGGCGCGCCCTCGACTGCCGAGTGCTTGCCGACATGGACGCATTCTAGGGTTGGGCGCGGCAGGCCGGAGCGCTCGCAGGCGTCCGCGACGATCGCGCGCACCTCCGCTTCGTTCTTGCGCTTGAGGTGTCTATCCAGCACGATAGGAGTCACGCTGGCCCAGATGCGGGCTGGTCGCAGATAAGGTTGCGGGGACAACGAGCGGATCGCGGTGACGCCCGCCGGTGCGAGCAGAAGCGGTTCGAGCAGCGGTGGGCCTGCCAACTTCAGCATGCGGCGCTCCGATCCCGGGTGGTACGGCGCGATCGCCTCGAATGCCCGGCGGAATCCAGGAATGTCCTCGAGCACTATGCCGGCTGGCGGCAACACGGCGAAGCCGAACACGCGACCATCGGCATGTCGAGAACCCGCGAATGCCAGCGGAACAATCGACACGTGCGGTTTGGGCGTCGGTGTACCGTCTGCGCTGTGCCCGGATACGACCTCCGGAATCGCTCCTCCCAGCCCTGCACGCTGATAGCCGGCCATCAGCGCACGCCGCAGTGCGCGGCAGACCAGTGCCGATGCACGAATGTCCGGCATGGTGTCTTCTAGGGCTTCGAGCACCAGCCAGACCGGGACCGACATGCGTTCCGCCTGTGGTATCGTCTCACATACCGAGGCACCGGGCGCGATGTCGGGTCGCACTGGCTTCGCACGGTGTGCGGCTTCCAGTTCGTCCAAGCGGCCCGGATAGACCTGCCGGTGGGCGGTCGCGGCTGGGTGCCGTGGGGATCCGGCACCGCCTCGGATAAATCGGCAGCGCACTAGGCTGCTCGAATGACCGAGGTAGGCGACATCGCGGGCGAGCGCATCCAGAGACTGCAAGATGGTGTTCTCTGGCTCTTCTGGCCAGACCAGCGCCATCACCGGGTCGTCGGGCCGGGCCACTTGGAAGCGCCGTGGCTTTCGTTGGCGGTACTCCGGCATAGTCGAGAGCGCAGCGCGCCACAGCTTTTCGTGTCCGCCCTTCTTCGGTGGACGTCGCCCGTGATACAGAAAGTCGCGATACCACCGCTTCCGGTCCAAGTCAAGGACGGGGGTCTGGAAGTCGTTAGGTGGAACGTAACACTCCGGCGCGCTACGTTCCGTGTGCCCGCTGGCATGGATGGCCGACACCGTGGCAGTTTCCAGCCAGCGTAGCGCATTACGCTCCTTCGGATCCTGCCCGCGATACGCCCAAGCAGCGACGAGCGCGGAGAACACCCGATCCGGTTGGGGCGGCCAATCCGGCTTTTCCAGCGCCGGGTCGCGTGCTGCACGGCACACTCCGGTTAAGAACTCGATCTCGAGAACGAGGCTCATCACTGCTCGTCGTCCGCGTCCCCGCCGGCTCCAGCCAAGGCCAAGTCGCGGCTCCGACGGACAATCTCGATCAGCTTGTCCTGCGGCCTCAGTGTGAGGGACTCGAACCCAAACCCGACCGACTCGGCCTGCGCGTAGGCTTCTTTATAAAGAGAACGCGCCTGAGCACGGTTCTGTTCGAGGGTCTCGGTGGATCCGTCCGCTCGCACCACTTCCAGCGGCGCGCTGCCCTCGCAGACCAAGTCGCAGCGCGAACGCAGGGCGTACCCGTTGGCGTCCTGCTCTGCCAGTGCCAGAAGCCCCAACGCTACGAGCAGCGCGCGTGCAGCGGTGTTGCGGTCATCGTCACCGAAGCGTAACCGCCGCAGTCCAGCCAATGTAATGACAGCGCGATGCTCAATGTAGTCGCAGGTTACGCCGAGGGGTTCGACGGTGGGGGTCACGTTCCCGTGGTTGATGACCGACGGCTTGCCTTTCTTGTCTCCCTTCTTGCGAGAGAACTCAATCAGAACGTTGTTCCTGTTCCGGGCAGCCTCCGACTCGTTAGGTGTCCAGTCGTGCTCGTTCTGAGCGGAGCGATAGATCTTGATACTCTTTTGAATGCCCAGCGGATCAATACGGCTGCCGGTCCGCCGACCCGAGGTCCGCGGTGCCGCTTCACTAGGCTGCTGGTCGTCTACCGGCGTGTTAATTGCCATGATCTCAGAGACTAGCGCCCGCGGGAACTTCGCGCCCAACCCGCCGCCCTCGCCCTGACTATGCCATGCGCCGAACAGCAGCGCCGTCGGCGACAACTCCAGCAATGCTGTCGCATCCTCCGGCTTCGCTGCCGCCAAGCGCCGTCCTTGGTCGGTCTGCATAAAAGAGTCTCGATCCAACAGGCTGTCTCGCAGGATAGCGTCGTAGACGCGATGTGGCGCGTCTAGGGACGTGATTCGCTTCAGCGGTTCCAAGCCGGCACCGCTGAAGTCCACCGTTACATAGGGCAGCGGCAGTCTGTCACCGTCCGTTGCGGTGAGCAGCGCTTCCTCCAGACGGTTGGCTTGGCTCTGAACGCTGTCGACAAGCACGCACCACGCGTCCCGTCCATCCACCCGTCGCCGTTCGAACACGTGTCGCGGCGGGGCGTTCTGCCTCTCGGCGGGATAGGTCGGCGGAAAGATCTTGTCGCCCGTGCCACCGACGGGCTGGAGGCGCCGCACCCGGCGGATGGCGGCGTGTAGGGCAAGTACATCCGTCAGTTTCGAGAGAGTTAGATCCAGGGCTGTTGTCATTTTCCATTGTCCATAAGATGATTGAGTTCAACGATCTTGATCGTCGAACTAGGCAAGCACATGCCTGCACCATGCCGACGCTGACACCCCGCGCCGAGGTGGTGCCCTGTGCGACGAATCTCTGAGACACCGATTCCAAAGCTAGGCCAGATAGGCTTCAACTCGCCGTTGTGGTCGGCGGCGGCGTTCCGAGCGACAGCTACCACGGTGCCGGCAAGCACATCTTCTGCACCTGCTGCAGTTAACATCTTCACGACGACATGGGTATCCATCGGAGACAGTATATCACGGCCACTGCGAGTGTCCGCAGAGAGTCGGGTGTACGATATTATTGTGAGATCTGGGCATTTTCGAGGGTGGTTTGGTCGGAAGTTCCTGCATTCCATGAAGTTCCCGTCGATCCTCTTTTCCATTGGATGGCGGAAATTAGCGCGCAGCGGCGACCGAGCAGGGGGTTAGGTGGTGCAGGCAGTGGCGGGCGGTGGCACGCCCGTGGTGGCCCGGTCGGCCCGGAAGTCCTCGAAGCGGTTGCCGGAGTGCGTGCTGCAGCGTAACGCCAGCATGGCATTGGCACCAGCGACCGACCAGCGCATGCCGGAGCGCTTCAGGCGGCTGCCGACGATGCTCTTGCAGCCGCCTTCGACCACCAGACTCAGAGTTCCGGACATGGGACTAATTTGGGATGTCATGCGGTGGAGTCGATTGCGGGGTTGGGCTGGGGTTGCAGGGCGGGAGTTCGTAGACGAGTCGCAAGGTGGTGCCGGGATAGAGGGTGCGGGTCTGGTTGAGGGCATCCAGCAGGGGCGCCAAGGCGCGGTCCTGAGCGCGGGTGGGCTGGTGCAGCAGGCGCACCGTGAGGGTGCCGGCGACGGGGTCGGGCAGGAGGCTCGCGGTGCTGCGCAGCAGGGCCTTGATCTGCAGGCGCGCCGTCTCCGGGCGGCTCAACTGCGGCGCGAGGACCGCCGCCAGGCGGGTCTCGGCACGGTACACCAGCATGCGCAGGGTGTCGCACAGTTCGCGCAGGGGCCGTCCCAGTGTCTGCGGGCGTTCGTCGGCGGGTAGGTCCCCGACGCGGACATGGTGGTCGACCTCCCGGCGGGCGATCTGCAGACCCTCCCGACGGTGGTTCGTGTCCTGCACCCTGGAGCGGAGTTGCTGCGCAACGTCCGAGCCGCGCGGGGCTTGTGCCAGTTGCCGGTGCAGGGTGCCCAACTGGCGCTGCTGGCGCTGGACGGCATTGTCCAGCCAACGCCATTGCGGGTTGACCAACTGCTCGTCGGCGTCCATGTCCTCAAGGGTGTGACTCGCCAGCGTGTCGAGGGCATACTCGTCACGCATGTACTTGAAGAAGTTCTCCTGTGTCCAGCGGGAGCGCAACAGACTCGCCACCTGTGCCGGTGGCAGGCTGGGGTGGGTGGTGATGGCGGCGGGCTGGCGCTGGTCCGGGTCCGGCGCTCCGGAGCGCGGTACGGGCTGGCGCGGCTGTCCGCTCCGGCCCGGGATCGGGAGCCGTCGATCGATCCGGAAGCGGACTTCGCGCACGGTGCCGTGCGCCCCGAGTTCGACCTCCCGTTCGGCGGCCTGCCCCTCCAAGCGGACCGTCCCCAGCGGGCCCGGCAGGGCCAGTTGCACGGGCGTGAACTCCGCGAGCGGCCAACGCTCCGTCTGGGCGCCCTTGCGCCAACTGATGACCGCGATGCCCTGGCGTCGCAGAGCCGCGAACAGGGCCGGGCTCCAGCCTTCCCGGTCGAACACCAGCGTGAGTTGGGGGTGCTGCGGGTCGCCCTGCCTGGAGAGCACCCCCAGTTGCTGGAGTTGGGGGATGATCGAGTGGCGGATCTCCTGCCCCAGGGAGTGGTCCAGGGCCTTGTGCAGACACAGCAGCGGAGCGCCGCCGAGGGCGTGCACCCAGTAGCTGGTGGACCCTGCCAGGCACAGTTTCTGGCGCGGTACGAAGCGTTTCGGCACGGCACCCTGCCCGCTGTAGACCTGCACGTGGCCGTCCACGAACAGGGTGGCGAGGGCGTCCTGGTGGGCGGTCGCCCAGTGCTGCGTGAGGGCCCCGCTCCAGGCCCGCAGGGCCTCCGGATCGGCGGCCAACTGGCGCAGATGACGGCGCAGGGTGCGTGGACAGGGACTGCGGTCCAGACCCAGCAGCAGGCCCCACTCCCCGGGCGGTTCGCTCGCCAGCCGTTCGACGCGCTGCACCCGCAGCAGGAACAGGAAGGCGAGGGTGAGCAGGATCGAGCGCAGCCCGTAATAGCCGGGTCGCACAGAGAGTTTCCCGGCGTGTGTGAGCAGGCCCTCGGCCAGCAGCGCGGGCAGGGCCGCCAGGACCCCCGCCCCGGCCACGGCCGTGGCCGGGGTCGGGAAGCGGGGCTCGCGCGGGGTTCTGTCGCCCAGCGAGGCGGCCAGGCGCCCCGCAATGGCATTGACTTAGTGATTTGGGCCTGTTGACTTAGCAGTTTGGGGGGCTATTGCGGGTTCGAGGGCGGCGCACGGCCGCGACAGTCAGGCTTGGGTCTGGGTTTTCTTCGATTTGCGGCGGGACCATTTCGAGGCGGGTTGCTGGGACTCGCGGGGGACCGAGCGGTCCGGTCGCGGGCGTTGCCGACCCACGCCAACGTACTCGGCGATGGTGGCGAGGGTGCTGTGCAGGAACTGGGAGTGGCTCAGCATGAGCGCTTCCAGATGCCGTGCCAGGGTGTGCAGGCTGTGCTTGAAGTTGGCCTGTGGCACGGGCTGGTCGGGACTCTCCTGGGCGACCGCACACAGGGCGGCATCGCGATTGGTGAAGGTGCGGGTCATCGCGATCAGGTTGAAGTGCGCCCACAACTCCTGGAGCACGAGGCGTTCACTGCGACCGTGGAACTGCTCGACCTCCAGGAACTGCTTGCTGATTTTGCATCCTTCCTCGACCGCCCATCTGGAGTGATACAGGTCGGAGAGGGCGGCGATGGGGTAGCGGCGGGCATCGAGCAGGGTGGTGCCGAGCAGGTAGGTGGTGCTGGCATGGGTGTACTTGACGAGCCGCAGGGACAGGGGCTGAAAGACGGTGTCGGGGTAACGGGCGGCGAGTTTGCGCAGGGTGCCGGGACCGGGGTCGATGGTGACGCAGGAGTCGGTGAGCGGGGAGGCGAGGAAGGCGGCGATGGGGGTGCCGCTGTTGGACTGCAGGCGGAAGACGGCCGGGAGTTGGCGGTCGTGGTGGGCGGCGAGCAGTTCGAAGCAGTAGTAGCCGCGGTCGTAGACGACGAGGTCGGAGCCGGAGAGGGCCTTCAGATGGGCCAGAGCGGCCTGGCGTTCGTTGCCGTGGGCGTGGAGGTCGAAGTCGACGGGCAGGCGGGAGTGCAGGCGGTACAGGCAACTCAGCAGGCCCTGCGGATAGTGGGACTGGGGATGGGGCAGCGGGTAGCCGGCTTCGAGCAAGGGGTGCGGCAGGGTGAGTTTGGAGCCGTCGATGGCGAAGACGCGGTGACCGCGCCAGAGGTGGTCGGGGGGCAGCGGCGCAGGATGGCGGCATGGAACTGGCGGAAGACCTGCGGATCGACCTTGTGGCGGGCGCGGGTGATGGCGGCGGCCGAGACCGGGTGGGGTTGGGGCAGCGGCACCTCGAGGTGGCGACAGTGGTCCCAGAGTTCGGCCAGAGTGGCGGTGTAGCCCAGGCGGCGGGGTGCGAACACCAGCCGGAAGACGAACAGCATCACGAGCAGGGTGTCGAGGACACGGCGGCGCTGCTGCCACTGCCGATCATGCTGACTGGCCAGGCTACTGAGCGCATCGATCAACTCCCGCCAGGTCTGCACGAAGGCCGCATCGGGGGTGACCTCCACGGCGGTTTGCGACGGCGCGGAACGCCGCTGGGACTTGGGGGGGCCCGCGCACAGGATCTGCCGGCAGTCCTTGGTCAACGGATAGAGATACACGTCCTTGGGAGGGTGGTCGGTGCGGCCCTGGGTCTGGCCGATGGCGAGCCAGTTGGCGGCGCGATAGCAGGTGCCGGCGAAACGCTGGGGGTCGACGAAGGTCTCGATCAGGACGGGCTGGTAGCGATACTGTCGGTGCCAGTCAGAGGGCAGTTGGCGGACCGCCAGGGCCAGGGCGTGAGAGGCCAGATGCTCGACGCGGACCCAGGGCAGGAGCAGGAAGCGCGCCTGCGAGACGACCCGATGCAGATGGTGTCTGTACTGGTCGGGTTCCCAGCCGATCCAGCGGTCGCGGCAGGCCAGCGTGAGGGTGCCCTGCTGGAACAGCATCGCGCCGAGCGGGCGCTGCTGGCGGTCGTACAGCAGGTAGCGCAGATGGGGACCGACGGGCTGGCGGTAGCCCAGGTAGTGGTAGCGGTCGATGAACTCCTTGCACAGGGCGAGCTGCTCGGCGCTGGCGACGGGTAGCAGGCGCAGGGGAGTCAGAGCGGCCAGCGGGCCGGTGATCTGGGGTTGGGGGTCGCTGCGCGGGGTGTGCGGGACCGGCTTGCGGGGGCGGGGGACATCCGGATGGCGTTTGGGAGGCAGGGTGAGGATGCCGAACTGTTCGAGGTCTTCGAGCAGTTGCAGGGCGGCCTTGATGCGGTACTGGCCGGCGGGTGTGTGCCAGTTCCGTTGTTCGCAGAGGGTCTGGGCCAGTTCGCGGCGGCTCAGGGCCGGGAAGGTGCCGACGAGGTCCTGGACCTGGGCGAGTTGGCGGCGGGTGAAGCGCCGACCGCCGAAGGTGGTGGTCTTGAGGTTCTCAATGAGAGGGTCGATCGCAGCCACGGGGGAACGGCTCCAGATTTACCATCGCAAAGGTGAACCTGCAATGTCAAGCACTTTCGGCAGATTTTTTCAGATTTCCGTAAGTGATTTGACAACAGTGGATTACAGGATTCTATCGGCCGCTCGTATCCTAGCCAAAACACTATCCTAATGCCATTGAGGCGCCCCGGGGTATCGTGGGTGGCCCGCCCCTGCCGAGCCTGGGCGTCGCGGTGGTCGCGCTGCACGCGATCCAGCGGCGGCGGTGAGTCGGTCCCGGCTGCCTGCTGCGGAGGCCGGACCGGTGGCGTGCTGCGGACCGCCGTGGCGGTGGGGGGTGAGCAGGGTTTGGCAGCGACCGGAGGGGCCTCGGTGGCGGCGGAGGCCGGGTCCGGCGGGACGGGCGGCAGCAGCCCCCGGCGCTGATAGGTGCGCAAGGTCTCGAAGCAGAGCGCGAGTTGGCGGGCCGTGTGGCGCAGGCTGGCCCCGTCGGCGAGCAGGCGGGCGGCCCGCTCGAGCACTTCCGGGTCCTGGATCGCGTGACGCCGGCGGGTGCGCTGGCGCGGGGCGAAGCCCATCTCGCCGTCGCGTTCCAGTGTCTGGCGGGCCCGCAGGATGGTGCGGGGGCTGAGGCCGAAGGGCCGGGCGAGGTCGACCAGCGAGGCCAACTGGAACAGGGCGCAGCGGGCCAGACAGAGATTGCGGGCCCGTTTGTCGTCGCGGTGATGACAGGCGATGGGGGCGATACCCAGGAAGTAGTAGAGGATCTCCCCGTCGTGGCAGAGGCTGAGTTGGTGATTGACGGGCAGCGCTTCGCCGGGTTGCAGGGCGAGGGCCGCGGGCAGACCGGAGGGGGCGGGCAATCCAGCTTTCATAGTGACATCATGAACTAGTCGGAAGCGGGTTGTCCAGTCGCTGCGGGGCGCCGCTCGCGGCGCACAAGTCCCTGTCCCTCCCTACGTTACAGGGAACATCCGGGGGCGGGACGGCGCCTCTCCGGCGGGCCCTCCCTGACCAGTGGCTGTCCGCTGGGTGGCAGGTTGGGCGCCAACGCACCCCGGGCGCGGACGGGCCGACGGGGGCCGACCGGAGGCGCGCTTCCCGCGCGAGAGGGCTCTGAGCAGTCGCCACCGAGGCCGCTGGCCGCTGCCGGGCACGGGCCACCACCCGGCTCCGCCCCCGCCCCGCACGGAACTCGTCCCGCGCGGACACGGGCCAACTCTCTATCCCGGCCTACCGCCACGGGTCCACAGCCGCGAACCGGGCCCGGGACGGCTGCGTTGCGCCGTCGGTGCGCAGCCGTCCGGCCGTCCCCTTCCCGACTAATAGTGACAGAGCTAAATCAGTCACTCCGCCACTTTCGAGCCCCCTCGGGCGACGGTACGATTCCCACAAGTTCCTGCCACCCTATGTCTTATCGCTGTCATCCTCTCCAGCTGGGGGCTCCCCATGTCCGGAACTCTGAGTCTCTTCCAACGAGAGATGAGCCTGAGCGGGGCTCTGCGGGGGAAGCAGGAATCATCGGAGGATGATCTTGCAGCTCGATCTCGCCACCCATTCCACCCTGGACGACTTGCGGACGTTCCTGGAGGGCAACCCGGACGAGACGGTCCGGGTGCCGCCGCGAGCGGAGGCCTACGCCCATATCGGACGCGTCCTGCGTCGGTTCTCGTACTGGCGACTGCAGCGCGCGGAGCGCGGCCTGGTACGCGGTTATCTGGGCCGCACGACCGGCCTTTCGCGGGCGCAGGTGGCGCGGTTGATCGCCCGCTACCGGGCGGAGGGGGAACTGGTGGACCGGCGCCGGGGGGCCGCCAAGCCGTTCCGGCGCCGCTATGAAGAAGCGGACATCCGCCTGCTGGCCGAGACCGACGAGGTGCACGGGACGCTCTCGGATCCGACCACACTGGCACTGCTGCAGCGGGCCTGGGAGGTCTTCGGGGACGAGCGCTTCCGGCGCCTGGCGACCCTCTCCAACGGGCATCCGTACAACCTGCGACGGAGCCGGACCTACCAACGCTGGCACGGGCACAAGGACGCGACCCGCCCGACGGGGGTCACGCTCGCGGAGCGCCGTCCCCCTCGACCGGACGGGCAGCCGGGCTATCTGCGGGTCGACACGGTGCACCAGGGAGATCGCGGCAAGGTCAAGGGTGTCCATCACATCAACATGGTGGACGAGGTCACGCAGTTCCAGTTCGTGGGCAGCGTGGAGCGGATCGCGGAGCGGCCGTTGCTGCCGCTGCTGGAGCGCCTGCTGGAGGCGTTCCCGTTCCGCATCTGCGGGTTGCATGCCGACAACGGATCGGAGTACATCAACCATCGTGTGGCGGCGCTGCTGGAGAAGCTGCGGATCGAGCAGTTCACCAAGTCGCGGCGCAGCAACGACAACGCGCTGGTAGAGAGCAAGAACGGCACGGTGGTGCGCAAGCATCTGGGCTACGGGCACATCCCGGGCCGCCATGCCGAGCGGCTGGACCGCTTCAACCGCGAGGTGCTCTCACCCTATCTGAACTACCATCGTCCGTGCCATTTCCCGAGCGAGGAACGGGACGCGCGGGGCAAGGTGCGCAAGCGCTACCGGCAGCAGGACCTGCTCACCCCCTACGAGAAGCTGAAGTCGCTGCCGGAGGCTGCCGGCCATCTCAAGGAGGGAATCACTTTCGCCCAGTTGGATGCGCAGGCGCGGGCCATGAGTGACAACGAGGCGGCGCGGGCGTCCGCTGGCCCCGGGCCTGCGCGCACTCGCAGGTCGCCCGATAGCGGGCCCGCCGGATGCGCCGTCGGTAACTGCGCACCTCCACCTCGACCCGCTCGCTGACCGCCACCCCGTGCCGCTGGAAGGGCCGCCCGCAGTCCCCGCACACGCGCCTCTCCGCCGGCAGATCCCGCTCCTCGGTCCGCTCCCCCAACTCGGGCCGTGCCACCCGCGGATGGGACCTCGCTCCCGGTTGCCCGCCCCGCGACCGCCGGCCCGACCGACCCGCCCCCGCATCCGCCTCGCCCGCCACCGGCTCCGGCGCCCGCACCTCACTGCTCGCACCAGAGGCCGCCCGCAGCAGATCGGCCCGATTCGGCGGCTGTCCGGCCGCCACCTGCCGCTGCAGCGCCGCGCACTCGGCCTGCGCCTGCTCCCACTTCTCCCGCGTCACACGGTGCTGCGCCTGCTCGGCCAGCCACCGCTCCCGCAGCCCCTCTCCGGCTCCCTCCCGACCGTCCCTCCTCACCCGCACCCCCCGCTCCCGACCTCCACAAGGCTCCCGGCGGCTCCAGCCCCCCTTAACACACCCACCCCCGCTGCTCTATACTCTCCCTGTACCCAGCCTTCTCACCTCCCTCCAGCCATCCCGCCCTGTCGCACTTCGTTGTTCAATGGGCGAACCGACGAGGTGGTGTTGGCGTCCGTGAAGAGTCTCCCCTCCTCGGCCAGTCGATCAATACCTGGTGTTCGAACGTGCTGTTCGCTGGCCCGGTAGGAGTTCAGTCTGCCGTAGCCGAGGTCGTCGGCGAGGATCATCACGATGTTCCGATACGGACCGGCAGCCAGTGCGAAGAAGCCCGTCGAGGCGAGGATGAACGCGAGTGCACGCGCGTTCCGAATCAGGCAACGGCGGTGTCTGTTCATTGCGAACACTGGAGCTTGCCGACGGAGTTTAGCAACCCAGGAAGTTCGATAGGGTACTCGTGTCCCCCGTATGGGGCGACACTACTTCGCGTGGTCGGCTTGCGGCAGCCTGCCTGCCTCTGCCGGAGATTCGACGAGCATTCATCGATAGGTGAGCCTCGGCCTTCGGCCGCCCAGGATCCGACCTCGTTCTGAACTGCCTGATCTAAGACTCAGACATCCTGACTTCGGGGGCAGGTCATAGGCCCATCGTAGCCTGAAAACCATTGAAATAAAAGGCTTTCGGTGGAGCCGAAGGCTTGGCAGAAGATATGATTTCCAGACAAGATCGTGAACCCGAAATGAGGCCGAGCGCTCCTGCGAACACGCTGCCACTCTCCCTTGGTACGGCCGTCCCGAGCGGGTGGCCCAGCGTGTGCCGTCCAGTGGCAACGCAGGGCACTGCCCCGGCACATCCCTGTCGTGCACATCAAGAGCGGATCAGGCGCAGGCTGCCTTGCCAACTGCTCCTCGATATCCTGCGCAGGACGGCCTACTGTGCCGCGACGGCACAGGGCCAGTCGCCCCGCCTCCACCTTGAGGCTCCCTTCGCAGCCGACACCATACCGCTAGCACGGGTTCCCAATCTTACCCTCGAGGTCAGGATGTCCAAGACTGGCCAGGCTGCCCACGAAGGCTGGAGTCTCAGGCGCCGACCGCCCCCGACAACGCCCCGAACTGGACATATCGGCGATCGCTTCCACGATCGTCTTGGCGATGGAGTGGTGGACATGTTCCTCCATGGGCTAAATCAAAATTGAATCTTGAATTAGCCTGAAATCATGCTAATCTGTGGTCATGATCGACCGCGACCTTGCCCCAAGGCTCGCGAAGGCGGCGCAGACATGGCCGGCCATCACGCTCACCGGCCCCCGACAGAGCGGCAAGACGACACTGTGCCGAGCAGTGTTCCCCGAGCGTCCGTACGAGACGTTGGAAGCCCCCGATGTACGGGCCTTCGCCGCTGAAGATCCGCGCGCCTTCCTGGCCCAGTTTCCGCAAGGAGCGATTCTCGACGAGGTCCAGAGAGCGCCCGAGATCCTCTCCTATCTCCAGGGCATCATCGACACGGATCCGACACCCGGTCGCTGGATTCTGACGGGCTCACAGAATCTCTCCCTGATCGAGTCGATCAGCCAGTCCCTGGCCGGCAGGACCGCGGTGTACAACCTGCTACCGCTGACGCACGGCGAGACGATGCGATTCTCCGGGCATCCCGAGACGCTTGAAGAGACACTCCTCACCGGTTCCTACCCGCGCATCTTCGATGAAGGTCACAAGCCCGCGGACTGGCTCCGGTCCTACATCGCGACCTACATCGAGCGTGATGTGCGGACGATCACCAAGGTCGGCGATCTCGCGACGTTTCAGCGTTTCGTCACGCTTTGCGCCGGTCGGACTGCCCAACTGCTCAACTACTCGTCGCTCGCAGGGGATTGTGGCATCTCGCAGCCGACGGCGAAAGCCTGGCTCGGCATCCTCGAAACCAGCTTTATCGTTTTCCGCCTGCCGGTCCTTCACTCGAATCTCCGCAAGCGACTGGTGAAAATGCCCAAGCTGCACTTCTTCGACACCGGAGTCGTCTGTTGGCTTCTGGGTATCCGCACCCCGGAACAGCTCCGCGCACACCCCCTGCGGGGCCCGATATTCGAGACCTGGGTCGTCTCGGAGACCGCCAAGCAGCAGGCCAACCGCAGCGAATTCGGCAGCATCTCGTTCTTCCGCGACCGCAACGGCGCCGAGGCCGACCTTGTCGTCGAAAACCCGACCAGCACCACGATCGTGGATGCCAAGTCCTCCAAGACGGCGTCCTCGACTCTGTTCGATGGTGCCAGGCGTGTCCGAGAACGCCTCTCCAGATCGGACCGCCACTGCTCCCTCATCGTTGTGTACGGCGGCGACCGCCCCCAGCGTCGGAGTACGGGCAGACTGATCCCTTGGCGGCAACTGCACGATTTCGACTGGAACGCGGAAGACTGAATCGCCAATGTCTGCCAACCGCCGTTTTCAGTTGCCATGGTTCGAACGTCCGGTTGCGCCCCGGCGCCATAGCGCCATCTCCAACTTGTTGGACTCCGTCGGGATCAGTCTCTGGCCATCATCGTTGCCGCTGCTACCGCTCTCCGGCCCGCTACCCGGTGGCGTCCGTAGGCCATGTGGTAATTCCGATCTTCGGCCAAGGCGGGCTGGATGAGTATCGCGCGATTCCCGAGTCCCGGTGTCCATGGCCTGCCGTCCGCACGATGCTCCAAGGATGACAAGGTTGCAGAGACTTGCCGATGTCCATGAATGCGTGAATGGTCGAACAGCGTGTCGTCGAGGATCGAGATTACGCTGTTCCAGGTACTGAGGCCAAGCAGTCGAGGTCGCTGCTCCAATGCTCGTTCCGTCCCTTCGGGCAAGCCGCTTGGGAATGATCAGGACATCTTCATCAATGTCTGGTGTAGCGCCCACGCATCTGACACTGGCAAATCACATCATCAAGGAATCGAATGAGCTTCGGCGTTTCTCGAATAAGGTCCGTGCGGGCGCCATGCAGGAGGTCATTATGTCGGCTCTTCGTTATGCCATTGGATCTGCTGCATGTCCGTTTTCGGAGGCGGCGGCCAGTGGTGCCCGCGCTGACTCGAGAGGCCGCGGTTCGGCCCCGCGCGGAATTTCCTGGCGGCGCGGCCCACCAGATGTCCATCCTGGACCCAAGCCTCGTCCCCACCGTACAACTGGTTGACCAGATGCCCCTTCAGTTCATCCAGTACGCCCTTGTGCTCGGCGTCATCGGACAGGTCTCTCAGTTCGAAAGGGTCCGATTCCACGTCGAATAGTTGGACAGCGTTGCCAGCCGGATAGTAGATCAGCTTGTAGGCACCCTTGCGAATCATGCGGGTCGCGTGATCGTCCTCGCCGACTTCGCCGTACAGCCACTCGCGGTGCCGTTCGCCGACCATCGACAGTCCTTCGATGCTCTCCGGTGGTTCAATACCGGCGAGCTCCAGCAATGTCGGCATGACGTCCTGCCAGCCGACCAACCGGTCGTCGACCCGGTGGTGACCGACACGACGGTCCCCCGCTGTACCGACGAGGATCATCGGGATGTTGGCCGACGCCTCGTAGAACAGCCGCTTCGCCCACATCCCGTGGTGACCGAGCATGTCGCCGTGGTCGGACGTGAAGCAGATGACCGTATCGTCGAGAACATCCTCTTCCCGTAGCGTGCCAATGACCACCCGCAACTGGTGGTCGATATGCGTGCAGAGCGCGTAGAACGCGCAGAGTGCATCCTGAATCTGCCGGGCACCCATGTGGGCGCTGCGGCCGCGGATGGCTTCCAGCAGGTAGGGGAGTTCCTGTCGGCACCACGCGCCCTGCGTGGGCCAACGCAGTTCCATGCCCCGATAGAGCGCAAGGTAGGTTTCCAGCGGAACCAGTGGTGGATGGGGGTGCCGATAGGAAAGGAACCAGAATGCTGGCCGCCCCGGATCACGGCGCTTGATTGCACGGACCATCTGCTGGGATGCCCAGTTCGTGGCATGCAGGTTCTCCGGCAGGTGCCATGTCCGTGTGTCGTAACCGTTGTTGCTCATGCCATGGTCAAACTGCCGGCCTGCGTAGCCCTGATCGGCCAGGAATGCCTCGTAGTCGTCGACCACGCCGTACTGTGTTCGACCTTCCTCATCGAGGATCACGTCGTCGAACCCGATCCGGTCCCGCTGCGGGTACACGTGCAGCTTGCCGACTGCATATGCCTGGTAGCCCGCGTTCCGGAATGTCTGGGCCATGGTCGGAAGGTGGTCCGGCATCGGCTTCGTCTCGCCGAAGTCACGGTCGCCGTGCGTTCGCGGACTCACGCCGGTCATCAGAGTCCGACGCGCCGGGATGCAGACGGGGCATTCCCCATAGGCGTTGCGGAACCGGACCCCGCTGCGGGCCAACTCGTCCAGGGTCGGAGTCAGGATGTCGGGATGGCCCGCAGCGCCGAGCAGGCCGGCGGGCCAGTGATCGGTCGAAATCAGCAGTACGTTCGAACGCTTGGCCATGATGTGGATGAGTGTCCGCCTAGAGAAGCCGGCTTCCGACGAAGACCGATCTTCATGCGCTTTGTGGCGGAAGCTAGTGGGAGTCGAACCCACCCTTGACGCGGAGCGCCAAACAACGGTTTTGAAGACCGGGCCCGACACCGGCCGGGATTAGCTTCCGTCGCTCGATTCTAGCAACCCGGTTCTGGCTCAGGTGATGTGCGCACCCTGCGCCTCGACATAGACAGCGTAGAGGCTCTGGCTGGCCGTCATGAAGAGCCGGTTGCGCTTGACACCTCCGAAACACACGTTCGAGCAGATTTCGGGAAGCCGGATCTGTCCGATTCGGTCACCGTTCGGCGCGAAGATGTGGACGCCATCATAGCCATCACCCACCCAGCCCGCCGAGGACCAGATGTTGCCGTCCCGGTCGCAACGGATTCCGTCCGCCGATCCTGCCTGATCGAATCCCTCCATTTGCATCGACGCGAAACTCCTGCCGTTGCGGAGTGAGCGGCCGTTGTCGATGTCCCAGACCTTGATCTCGCGCTTCGCATCGGAATAGTGCGACGCGCCCGTGTCGGCGATGTACAGCATCTTGTAGTCGGGAGAGAAGCAGAGGCCGTTCGGCTTGAAGATCTCGTCGGTGACCATCTCCATCTTCCCGCTGCTTCCGTCGATCCGGTACACGGCTTCCTTGATCTCAAGGGGGCCCTTGTTGCCTTCGTAGTGCATCAGGCTTCCGTAGCCCGGGTCCGTGAACCAGATGTTGCCGTCGGGGTCGACCACGACATCGTTCGGGGCGTTCAACGGCTTGCCTTGCCAATCGTCCGCCAGGACGGAAACGGAACCGTTGTGCTCGTAGCGGACGAGTCTGCGATTGCCGTGTTCGCACGAGAGCTGGCGTCCCTCCCAGTCGAAGGTGTTGCCGTTGGAGTTGCCGGAGGGGTTGCGGAAGACGCTGACGTGGCCGTCTTCGTCCAGCCAGCGCATCTGGACATTGTTCGGGATGTCCGAATATACGAGGTAGCGGCCTACGGCGTTCCACGCCGGCCCTTCCGCCCAGAGTGTTCCGACATGGAGGCGCTGGATGGGGGTGTTGCCGAGCTTGTACTTGTCGAAGCGCTTGTCGAGGGACACGATATCGGGGTCGGGATATCGTGTTGGCGTGAGGTTGGTCCAGTCGCGTTCCGCCTTGGCGGGGACGGAAGCAGCAAGGGCGCCTGTGACGGTTGCAACGAACGCTCTGCGATTCGATATAGGATGCATCATCGTGACGCCACTGTAGCAGAGCGATTGCCGGGTAGTCCTAAACCCGGTTGTCCGCGCTCTTGGAGTCCGTCACGGCACCAGAGTGGATCCGTTGCGAAGTCCGGAACCCGGTGACTCTGAGTGTCCCCAAAGCAGGGGCGGGGAAGTGTTGGTTTCTCGCATCCAACAGACCGGGTGTGCCAGATCGGTGCTGCCAGTGAGGAATGGCACGCAGACGCGGGCCTGGTGGGTTGACTATCGTGCTCGCCCTACCGCACAGCGTGAAGGGACTTCAGGAAGCGACCCAGTCCTTCCTTCTCGATGTGCGCAGTAATGCTCGGGTGCGAAGGAGTCTGTCCGTGCGTGGAAGCTTACTGCAGTTGTGCGAAGGTACGCGGGCTTACTTGCCGCATCGAGTTGAGAGGAGTCTTTTGCCGTAGCAGGGCGTGGGAGAGGAGGACAGGCCCAGCCTGTATTCAAAGATTCCACGAGCACCTGTACTGGCCACTCCCGATGAGTCCGCCCAGTGGACATGCGAGATCCTTCTTCGCACTTGCGAGTGCAACTGATAGGTCTCCAAGACGGTATGTGGCGTCAAGGACAACGATCTCAGACGATCGCAGAACAGAGATTCCCACGACTTGGACCGGGCTCACTTGTTGTCCTTCAGAAGTGCCTACAACTCGGCGATGCGAGCCTCGGCCAACAACCGCTGCTCTTCCGCCTGGTTCCGTCGCTCTTCCGCAAGGCGGCGAGCCGGCCGTTCCTGCTCCCGCTCCTGTTCCGCGATGCGACAGGGTTTCGCATCCGCCTCGCGGGCTTCGTCCACCTCCTCCAACCACTCCAGGTCCAGACCGGTCCGCAGATCCCGCACCCGCACCCGGTTGTCTGCAGGGCGGAATCCGACCCCCAACACCTCGCTCGCGTACTCCGGCTCGCCCCCGACCGCGCTCTCCGGATCCGCCACCACCTCCACCAGGCCCTCGCCCCACCGCCGGAACGCCCACATCCGCCCGCCTCACGCCGTCTCTCAATAGTTGGGAACGTACAGGAAATACTCCCGGACCCCCAACTTGCAGTAGATCTTCGGCTTCTCTTCCCGGTCGCGCTGGAACGAATCCGGCGAACTGACCTCCACCACCACGTCCGGCGGCTTGCCTTCATCCCACAGCCGGTAGCTGTGCCGTTCGTGGCGTGAGGTCCCGAGCACCATTATCGCGTCCGGTGCGAGCGACCTGGCTGCGTCGCAACGCTGGTAGTACAGCAGCAGGTCGCCGGTCACGTAGACGTCAGGGTGGTGGCGATAGCGCGTCTCCAGCGGGCCCCGGATCGACTGGATCGCCCGGTCGATGTCGGCCAGCGGTTGCCCGTCGCTGTCGGGGTAGTGTTCGATCACCAGCGCGGGCAGGCCCTGCTGGATGATGCGGCTGTCCTGCATGATGCCCGTGGTAGCCCGCAAGCCGTACCTGTACGGTATACGGTCTCACATCGGTACCGCGGCCGTGGACCCGATCGGTCCCGGAATGTTGGCCAGGCAAGCAGGAACTTCCGCTTGGTCGGTCGTCGGTCCCTCCGTGAACGGGAGACTCGCACACGCTACGCATAGGTTGGTAGGTCCCGATACAGGCCAGTCGCTCAGCAGGAGTGAGGACGACGCGTCACTGCCCCCGTCCGGCGAGCGGATCGCTCGCGGTGCAGCGCACGATGGGTTCGCCGATGTCGGTCTCCAGGAGTGGCAGTGAGACGATCCCAGCTAGCCAGCTTTGTCGGATCGCCGTCCAACTGTCAGTGATCCGACGGCCCCGCAGACACTCGAAGAGTCGATACAGGGCGGACCATTGCGCGGGCGGGACGGCGATGGGAGCCGAGGTTAATCTGAGTAACTTGGCGGACGGACTGCACGAGACCAAAGGTCGCATATGGCTTGATGCCAGGGTACGAGCCGGTCTGGGCCTAGCGAATGAACGGGCTGCTATCAGCATGGCACAGAAGCGGCCCACATGATCGAGTTCAGGGCTCCAGAAATCACTTCTTGGCACTAAAAGCCGCGAGATTATTTGTAAGGAAACAGTAAAGTCACTGATCGGAAACGACTTAGGAAATCAACTTGATGTGGGAGGCCCCGAGAACACCTCTACTTCAGCGCCCATCCGACGAACCAAGGCTAAGTCCGACAGTCTCCCGGCCAGCATCATCGCATTGGGCTACAGGTGTTAGAATTACTTCAATGTCTTGGCAGAACTGCATAGCATCCTTATCGCTTTCGCTTGCTGTGACAGTATGGGCGCAAAGACCGGAAGGTAGCGTTCCTGTCCTCGTTATGCAGCCCGACGGTGTGCAAACGGCTTCGGGTCAGGTTCAAGATCCATCCGGTCCGAGCCTTATGACAAAATTCCGCGGTCGCAGATTGTCATACGTGGAAATTGATGGATGGGCTGTCCACGGCGGCGACATGGTTCTAGGCCGAGCCGAGGATATGGAACCGTTTCCGCGAAGAAACGGCATTTGGGAGAAGTCGGACATGGCGAGATGGGCGCGTCGCGAACTTTCGGCCAAATCGACGCATTACCTTTGGCCAGACGGAATCATCCCGTACGTCATTGACGCCGATGTCACTGGTGAACAACAAGAGAACATCGTTTCGGCGATTCAGGAATGGAACAACAAGACAGTGATTAGGATAGTGCAGCGACAGGCCCAATCAGACTACGTGCGATTCAAGAATGTTGCCGGAAAATACTGTCGATCAGATATTGGTATGCGTGGTGGTGAGCAATTTATCTATATCCCCCCGATCGGTTGTAGTGCCGATTCGGTGGTACACGAAATCGGGCACACCGTCGGTTTGTGGCACGAACACCAGCGAGAAGACCGTGACGAATATGTGACAGTATATTATGAGAATCTTGATCAGCGAAAGCACGACCAGTATTCGCGCGAGCATCCGCCCAATGGTCCCTATGACTATGCTTCCGCGATGCACTACGCTCGCCGTTCAGCGTCTTCATCCAACGGTGGAGACTTGATCGAGACAGTCCCTCCAGGGATGATGATTCCATCCGGGAGCCTCTCCGCGGGGGATATCAATGGTGTCGCCAAGCTCTATGGCCATCTTCCTGAAGTTACGACCATCACGACCAATCCGCCGGGTCTTGCAGTAGTCGTAGACGGTGTCCGTGTACACACGCCTGCGACGGTCCGATGGTCCACCGGTACTACTCATATTCTCGAGGCTCCGGTGTCCCAGATGCTAAACGGCACACGTTACCTATTCGGACGATGGAACGACGTTGGGCAGCGCCTGCATGACGTGACTGCCAGTCCTGACGTAACTTGGCTGGAGGCAAACTTCATTGTTCAGTACTACGTCGAGACCGCCGTCGAGCCGCGGGGTGTCGGGAGCGTGACACTCAGCCCCACATCCCCGGACGGTTTCTACACCTTAGGAACCCACATCCAAGCGGAAGCGATAGCCTCGTCTGTATCGAGCGGTCGCTATCGTTTCCTCCGCTGGAAATGGGACAGCGTTCCCTGGAATCACTATGGTTGGTCTTCAAGCCCTGCGCTATGGAAAGTGGACCGCCCAAACCATACTTTCAGTGCTGAATTTTCTACCAGTCCGTTCCTCCGTGTTGAGTCAAACATTGACCCATTTGTCTTGCGTATCCGCGGCTACTACCAAGATGAAGACACTTGGGTTTACGCACCAGCAGCATTTCGGACCGATGTCGGACGAACAGAAATAGGACTCGGAATAGATGAGGTCCAGCGAGCGCCCAAGGGCGGCTCGATCCGCTACCGGTTCCAAGGTTGGAGCAACGGTGGGGCCGCCTCCCATTTCGTTGATCTTCCACAGAAAAGTGCTGTACTTAAGGCCCAGTTCAAATCTGAATTTCTGCTCTCCACCTCTGTCTCGAACGCAAGTGCCGGTCGCATTACCGTGAGTCCCGCTGCTGATGGCGGTTACTATCGCGAAGGCACCGGTGTGAACCTCACAGCGTGGCCCACTCAGTCATGGCAATTCGTAGGTTGGACTGGCGATATCCACGGGCGGGACTCATCCACAACAATAGAAATGGAGCGCCCGACCCATGTCGAGGCTGTGTTCTCGCAGACCAGTGAAGTTCGACCAGACGATCCTGTCCCGGTTTCATTGCCAGCAACGAATTACAGATTTCGGGTCTACGACCGGCAATCCGGATTCCGTGTAGAACCTCCTCCGGACGCTAGCGAGATCAGGATTAGCTACGAATCAGCGCGACCCGATGTCGATGTTAGACTGTTCGTACAGACTGGTTCCGAACAGTTCCGATGGAGCTATGGGCCTGACGGTATAACTCCGGAATTCAGCGCCGACTATGGATCTTGGTCTAGCAGGGGTGCCCAAACAGTTGTCATCAACGCTAATTCAGATCCGCCTTTAGACCCATCTGAGACCTATTATGCCGCTCTTGTCGTATTTTCTCCGAGAACTAGGATTGAGGGAATCGTGAGAACAGAAATTGACCGTGGACTCGCGCCATCGCCATCGGCAAGAGTGAATCCACAGGCCCTGACTTTTGTTTCACCCTCTGACATGAATCCGGCAGCGCAGGTAGTCCGATTAACCAATACTGGTACAAGTTCCTTTCATTATTTCGTTGGATTTGATGGCGAATGGCTCTCGACAAATCCAGCAAGCGGCATACTGGATAGTGGTTCGACTTCTGAGATTAATGTCAAAGCACTTACGGCCAAGATCAGTGTAGAAACTCATGTCAATCGCCTCACTATCGGAGCATTTACTAGTGCAGAAAATTACGTGGAACCTGTTGCCACAGTGCCAATTACTTTCGTCGTTTTTGGTAAACCAAGCACGTACGTCATTGAGGGTAGTGTGTCGAGTCCAATGCTGCTAAAGAAAGTTGAACCCAAATATTCGGAGAGTGCCCGTCGTGCCAAGATCCAAGGTACGGTAATACTTGCGATAGAAATCTGGGAAGATGGCAGAGCACATAATATTCGAGTAATTAAGTCTCTTGGATATGGATTGGATGAAGAAGCTATCAAAGCCGTCGCACAGTGGACATTCAAGCCAGGGGCAAAGGATGGTAGGGCCGTTAGAGTTGCAGCTCAGGTCGAAGTGAGTTTTCGCTTGATTTGATTTCTTGTTGCCAGTTGTACTGGCAAGTGCGACACCAGATATGGGGGTGGGTGTCAAGGGTGGCCTATCATTTGGGGGAAACCACCATGGCACAGACCTACCACCAACTGCGGCACGACGAACGCTGCCAGATCCACGCGGGTGTACGACATTATTGTGAGATCTTGGCATTTTCGGGAGTGGTTTGGTCGGAAGTTCTTGCATTGCAGGAAGTTCTCGTCAATCTTCTTTCTCTTGGATGGCAGAAAGTAGCGCGCAGCGGCGACCGAGCAGTGGGTCAGATGGTGCACGGAGTGGCGGGCGGTGGCACGCCCGTGGTGGCGCGGTCGGCCCAGAAGTCCTCGAAGCGGTTGCCCGAGTGCGTGCTGCAGCGTAACGCCAGCATGGCATTGGCGGCGGCGACCGACTAGTGCATGCCGGAGCGCTTGAGGCGGCTGCCGACGATGCTCTGGCAGGCGGCTTCGACCACCCCGGAACCGACACACAGGCCTTGGGCCCGGAACTCGGGATAGCGCATGCGCTCGCGATGGGTGCGGAAATACGAAAGGCAGAGTTGGACCTCGGGGCAGTCCCGGGGTTGTGCCGCCAAGGCGGTGAGCAGGGCATTCGCCAACCGTGCTGCGCTCAAGCAGGTCCAGTACAGCGGACTCCGCTGATCGCCCCGCGTACCGGATCCAGCATTCCCTCCAAGGCCCTTCGCAGCTCCCCTTGACACACCCGCCCGCTCTGTCCTACACTCTCCCTGAATCATTCCTTCGCACCTTCTTCCAGCCACCCCTCCCTTTTATGTTGAGAGAGTGCCGGAGAGAGGCTAGGCCAAAAAACCGAGACAGACCGCCAAGCCGGGCAGGACCGAACGGACCCAGCGGGTGTGCTGGCGAATTCTCGAGAACATTGGTCCCCATGCCGCGCGTTTGAGTTTATAGTGAGGATTTTGGATTGGCGGCAAGATTCGTGCATAGCCTCGGTGCTATCCGGTGGTCGAAGGTGAGGCAACACCGTTTCTCGGGCATCGTCGCGATGACCCTACTCATCGTGGGGCTCGGACAGGCGAATGATCGCCATTGGATCAAGCTGCGGTCTCCGAACTTTGAACTGTACACATCTGCGAGTAAGCGAGTTGGACGCCGGACCATTCAGCAATTCGAGCAGGCCCGGCAGGTCTTTGGGCAGGCATTGCAATGGGATGTATCTCATCCAAAGCCTGTTCGTATCGTGCTCTTTCGATCCAAGAAGGAGTTTGTCCCCTTTCAACCTAGAGCAACGGTAGCCGCCTATTACCTTGGGACTCCCGCTGCCGATCTGATTGTGATGGTAGCTGGAAGTGAGGAATCCACTGCGTTCCACGAATACGTGCATCTACTCGTGCGTCGCTCAGAACAGCAGATCCCGGTGTGGCTGAATGAGGGACTGGCGGAGATCTACTCGTCCCTGCAGAAGGTTGGCGGGCAGGTCGCAGTAGGCAATGCTCCTCGGGGGAGCATCGCGACTCTGTACCGGGAGTCGTGGATTCCACTCGAACAGTTGGTCGAAGCTGACCGCGACTCGGAACTCTTAACGACGAGGAAGCATGTCGGACAGTTCTATTCCCAGAGTTGGGCACTAACCCACATGCTCACATTCTCCGAAAAGTACCGGTCAAAGTACACGACACTGATCCAGCTTCTGGCAAATGGTGCACCCTCGGCAGAAACACTCGAGACGGTCTACGCGATTTCTATCGAGGATTTGCAAAGGGAACTCCAAGCTCATGTTCAGCAGGTTCTCCTGCAAGGTATCGTTATCGACGTCAAGCTTGACAATGGGCCCGAGAAGCCACTGGCGACACCTGCGACGGGGCTAGAGGTGGACCTCCTGCTAGCCGACCTGCTCGCTTACATCAGGAAGACTGAAGAAGCCCGCGCCATGTACCGGAAGGCATCGGGAGAAAACCCGGATGCCCCTGGACCTTACGAGGGGTTGGGACACTTGGAGTATCGGCTGGGCCACAAGGCCCAAGCAAAGGCTTATTTTGGTCGTGCATTCGAGCTGGGTAGCAGTAGCCCGCGGATGCTGGAGCGCTATGCTCGGTTGCAGCGTGAAGCTGACGACGAAGGACTTGTGCTAACGCTCGTCAGGGCCGTCAAGACTTCGCCTCAGGACATTGATGCCAGACTTGCCTTGGGAAGCCACTTGATTGAGATGGGGTCCTACGCCCAAGTCGTTGCAACCCTACGACAAGTCCAGAACCCACCTGCCGAACAGGCAAAAAGGGTGTTTCGCATGCTGGCTTATGCAAGCCTGATCCTGCAGGACCACGAGGGTGGTCGCCAGGCAGCTGAGAAATTGCTGGAGCTAGCCCAGTCTCCCGAAGACATCAACTATGCAAAGGGTCTGTTGGCACGCTTGGAGCGGAACTCCTCCCGTGCTAGGGCGGCACAACCCGCTTCGCTGGAGCAGCATGCCGGCGCACTTGGCGAGAACGAGACCACGGCCAGCCCTGATGTCGCCGGCGCACCTCGGGAGGGACTTGCTGGCGAAAAGCCCAAGGTCGCGATGGACGTGGTTACAGGTTCGTTTGTGGGTGTGGAGTGTTTCGGCGATCAAGCCCGGATTGACTTGTCCATAAATGGCGCAATCGTTTCATTGCTGATCGACGATGGCAGTCTTGTGGAGATCAGAGGTTCGGACGCTAGTGGCATAGACCTTGCCTGTGGCAGGCAGGAGCCGCGGGATGTGATTGTTAGCTTTCTGCCCTCGGAGAATTCCGAGTTGAGGACACTGGGCTTGGTCCGCGCCATCGAGTTCACTGAACTGGTGAATTGAATTCGCGGTTCCTAAGCGACCGGTTCCAAGCGGGAATGTCTCGTAGTGCGGCCCCCTTGGTCTAGCGGCGTTGTGCCGGGCTTACACAAGAGGTGGCGAAGGGAAGGTGCCCGCAAGCATTGCCGGATTCTTGGTGGATCGGGTCCGCAGACGAGCAATCCGAGAGTCTGCAAGTGGTCGCGTTCGTATGACCGTAGCTGATCATAGGCTGCTGACTATTTCGGACTAAGCTATCATCAGGCCGAAGCCCCATGACACGGCCCTCGCGATTTACGGTTACGGTCCAGTCCGCATAGTTCTGGAATCAGGACGCTGTGGCTGGTATTGTCCTTCTACAACTCTCCTGCACCGATTTCGGTGCCTCTCGTTGCAGGATCGGTAGTCAAACTGCAGACCCGCATTCTACACGGAGGTCTGCCTGATAGTGTAGCATATCGGAGCGTTGAATTCAGCAGCATTCGGAAGCTCCGGACATGCTAGCATGGTTCTTTTTCACGAGACCGTACCATGCTCTGCGGGCTTGATTACCGCTGCACCGGGGTACATCGAAACCAAGGAGTGTTCTGGTACGCCCAGCATCGTCGAGCATCCCAGTGTTCCATCACTCGGTGAAGTCGGGATAGACGGACTTGAATTTGCGACGGACATCGTCCACTATCATGTGCCAGTTCATGCCACGTTGGATCTCATTAACGCTTGCAGTCTAGTGTTGATTCAGGCTATGATTGTTGGGTCGATGGACTTGAGTTCGTGGCGGTTGGCGGCACCTGCCGTTTCGTCGCTCCCGCGACGTTGGCATGTAGTTACGCTTGGGCTGGATTGCCTCCGTCGTGAGACACGCCCTACCCGCAATGTTGAGTTCGACGGAACACTAGTGTTCGCTAGTTGCCAGTTGTACTAGCAAGTATATCCAGAATGTCGGGGATGACGTCTAGTAGACTCTCGGCACTTTGAGCGACCGTGAGTAAGCAATCTACACTGAGCCGAGAGCAGGGCAGTCACAAAAGCAGAAATTGCAGAAGATGGAGTGGACGATGGAGAACTTCAACCCTGCGACCGTGAGTGGACTGACCTGCACGGGTGTGTCGTGCAGACGGACTTGGCGCATTTCGTGATGGAAGCTCCATTCCAAATCAGTCGATGATCTGGATTCGTAGTCGGGTCTGCCCATCTCCTTGGGCCGAACCGGAGCGGATGCTATACTGACGCTTGCGCTCAGTGGTCCTGTTGCTGTTTTCGTGGGCTTGGGCTGGGCTGGCTGCGAATCTCGTGGTTGACGGAGGGCCGGTCAGTCGGCCGCTGCAACCCCCGCCGAAGGCTGACTCCATGCTCCTCGTACCCGCTGGACGGGGGCGGCTTCCGTTGCCGGATGAAATCACCCTTCCACGGCTGGATGTGTCCCGGACAACCGCGGAGCGCAAACCGACCTGGCTGGGACCGATACGCCCTCTTCCGTCCAAGATCGGCGGGATTTGGGCTTGGACGCAGGAGGACAAGCGTGTCTGGCGCGTGACGATCCGTGCGACCGGTGCCCGCGCCCTTCGGGTTCGTTTTGAGGACTTCAATGCCCAAGGATCGGTATGGCTGTACGGTGACGAACAGAAAGGACCACCGATTGGACCTTATTTGGGCCGGGGGCCGCAGCTTGCCGGGAGTTTCTGGAGCGAGTTCGTCTTTGCGGAGACCGTGACGATCGAGTACGTTCCGGACAATGCAGCGGCTGCGCCCCAGTTGGTTCCATTCCGTATCGCCAGTATAGCGCAGATCGAGGACGAGAGGTTTGCGGTTCCAGGCGTGAGAAGGAAGGCTAACCAAGACGGTCCACGCTCCCTCGCAGGATGTCATCTCGATGTGTCGTGCTATCCCGACTTGGAGACACGGGACCAGCCGTCGGTTGCGAGGGTCTTCATCACAAGAACAGACGGCACTCACATGTGCACGGGCTTCCTGGTCACCACTGATTACAATAGTGATCATCTTGCCCTGTTCCTGACGGCAGGCCATTGCGTTGGTACTCAGGAACAGGCGAGGAACGCCGCATTCCTGTGGAACTACCAGACAGAAGAATGTTACGGTAATTCTGATTGGAACCTGTGGTCCGTCCCATTGGCATACTCGTATGGTTCGACTCTCGTTGTCTCTAAGAACGATGGAGATGACGATTTCTCATTGTTGGTATTGAACATGGCCGATGTGTGGAAATCAGGTATAAGGGGATTGTGGAATCACGGCTATATCACTACTGTGGTTCGTACTGGAGAGCACGTATCCACAGTTAGCCATCCTGCGGGAAGCTATAAGCGCGCTGCGTTCGGTCGAGTTGTTGACTTCGGATGGGCTAACTTTAGTTCACAGGGTTTCAAGACCATTCAGTGGCGACTCGGGTCGAGCGAGGGTGGCTCTTCCGGGAGCCCGATTCTTGCCGGAACTGGTGCGGACCGTAGAGTGGTGGGAATCTTAGTGGCGGACAACCTTGAGAGTCTTAACGCTGAATCCTTATGGGGCCCCCAGTGTGATGTCGACCTACGAGTTGCGTTCAACCGATTCGATCACATCTACAAGACCATCGAACCCTACTTGAAGAGCGAAGACAATTTGCCGACACGGCAGCTAGTCTCAGTAATTGTTCCGCTGGGTAATAGCGGCGATACCGTTACACTCCGACCCGGCGCGGACGGTACTTATTGGATCGGGAACACCGCTGTCCGAAACGGCATCACTCGTGTGACGGCGGGTAACGGGAATATCTACGTATTAATGCTAAGTGTGGGTGGAAAATGGACGGCCGAGTACCAAGCACTGAGTGGTTCGGTAACGATCGGAAGGCTAGGCATTACACTCAGTGCGCAGCGGTTGGAGGACGGCACTTGGGTTGTGGTAAGTCCGGGCAGCGGTTCTAGGGAAAAGCTGATCGAAGGTGGTACTTTCAAGGTCGCAGGTAACGCCTATAAGCTATCGAGCGACGGCGCTGGCAACTGGACTGCGACATATCTTTCCGAGATGGTTGTTGTCAGACTGGGAACGAGCCGCTACTCCGTGAGACTGGAGCGTGCTGAGGATGGCTCATGGCGGATGGGCCGCACTCCCGTTTCAACCGGCAGTGTCGTAACGGCACCTGATGGCACACAGTTCCGATTGGTTGTGTTGGGTGGGCAATGGCTAGCGATAAAAGTTTTGGACTGATCGGTTGAATTCCCTCCGCTCTGGCCATGGTCAGACCACGATGCGATACATGTTCGACGAACGTGTTGCTGTCCGGATGATTCGGGCAAAGCACGGTGTAGCAACAGTATGCGGTGCCGTCGGACTGTGGTGAGAGCAACGAATACGAACCCACTTGAGTGCCGTGACGAATGTCCTGCGAGTCGGTGTTGGGCACCCGGTCACGACGCTACTGTAGTTCAGCGACTGGCGTCCACGCTTGGTCATCGCCATCCCCGGGATTCTGAATCGGTCCAATCGGAGCCTTCGGTACTGGCTATCGGATGCGGGGGCTGAATCTCACGAACATCCGACCGACGGTGTCGGGTGGAGACAGGCATCGGACACGCTGCAGGAGCGAGCGCGTGCCACAACTGCGCCGCCGAATTACAGCAGGCGGAAACTGACCTGAATCTGGGCGGCTACTCTGACCGGCTTGCCGTCTTTCTTGCCGGGAGAGAACTTCCACTTCCTCACCGCCTCGACGGCTTTCTCGTCCAACCCCAGACCGAGGCTCCGCAGAACGCGAATGTTGTGGGCCATGCCGTCTTCCCAGACTTCGACAGCCAGCATCACGGTCCCTTGGTACTTGGCCTTGCGGGCCTCCTCGGAATACTCCGGCTCGACCTTCTGCAGCAGTCTTGGACTGGAGACTCCGCCTCCGATGCGGAATACACCTCCGCCGATCCCGCCTCCGGAGCCGGGACCGACCCCCGCGCCTGTGCCGGATCCCACTCCCGTACCACGTCCGGAACCGATTCCGCCACCTGAGCCCGTCCCGGCAGAGGGCGGGCCATCCGCCCCGAACGGATCGCCGAACACGGACAGGTCGACCTGTGGGAACGAGATGTCCGGGGATACCTTGACCGTCGGTTCCACGGCCAGTTTCGGATTCGGATTCCGGATCACCGGCGTGGGTGGGGCTAACTGCGGCTCAAGTGAGAACCGTGGCAGCCTTCCGCGGCTCGCCGGAAGGGGAGAGTTGGCTCCACCACCACCTCCACCACCGCTGTCCCCGGGGTCCGGCTTCGGTGGCATCTGGAGCTGTGCCAGATAGGGAGAAATGTCTACGGGGATGATCAGTGTGACGCCACCCGTGGTGGTTTCGCTTAGGTCGCCGTCCTGGAAACCGAATACTGCGACCACGAACAGCAGGTGGACGAGCGCCGTCACCGCCATTCCCTGGCGCCTGTAGTTGTAGTCGCCCCAAATCTCTCGCACGGGCACCGGCCTCGAAGTCAGCTTCAGGGGAGGTGCCTTCTTCAGTTCCTGAGAGATGCGGTAGCTCTCCGCCAAGCCCATCCACCACGGCAGAGAGAGTGTATGGATGGTCAGCGGTGGAAGGTCGAGTTCGCCTGGTTGCGCTGGCGGATACGAGGGTGGGGCCGGCAGCCTCCGGCCTTCAGCATTGATCTGGAGAGTCTCCACGATGCCCATCCACCAAGGACGACCCAGCGAGTAGACGTTGGGGTCGCTGAAGTCGATCTCTCCGGGGCGTGCCGGAGGGTACTTCGGCAGTGGGCCGAACTTCGGGGGATGCAGCATCTCCCCGACCTCTCCGAGAAAGTGCTTCCACCAAGGTTCGTGAATCGACTCGATGACCAGGGACGCAGGGAAGTAGAAGACTCCCTGCCGGCCTTCAGGCTGGTTGTGATCCGACATTGCCGCCTGTCTGTTGGGACGTGAAATCCGCCGTTTCCGTTACGTCAATCGACGCCGCCTCGAGCACCGAACCGGCCACACCCCGAATCAGCGTCATGATATGTCTTCATTACCGTTGTTCGCAAGCCCGCCGCCAGCAGGTCTCGCCAGGCAGTCACTTTCGGACATTGGGACTTCGGGGCGCTACGGAGCTACAGCCGCTGCCGTGGTCCTCGACGCTGCTATACCCGGAATTCCCGGACATAGCACCTCTGTCGTTTTCCCGGTCGACTCTGCGTTCCCGCACAACGTCCCCATGAGGTCGTGCTGTCTTCCCCGTTCCTCTGAGCACGATACGCTTGATCTCAGGAGTACTGTGGACTGGTAGATGGATGGTTCCTACCATGTTGCGTTCGCCCAGCCCGGAGCGTCGCCATTGCAGTCCCTTGTGCGACACGCGGGATGAATGACCACTCGACACGAGGACTCAAGTACAAAGCTGCGTGCCACCCGACGGTGCGACCTGATCGCGGAAATCGTTGGCGTGGCAATTCTTGGCTTGGCGTGCGGCCCGCCACAGTCTGAGCGACTCGCCATATGGGACGTCTGTGACGAGTCCAGCGTCGAGCGCATTGAGCACGGACCTTGGCAAGCCATCCTGGACGGCTACGTCATCTCTGTCCCAGCTGTTCCGAATGTCGTCGACTATGCCGCACTGGCCGGGAATCCCGGAGACGTGGCGATCCTGACCGATTACCTCGACTACCTGCAGAGTGTCGACCCCCGGCAGTACGCATGTGCCGAGCAGATGGCGTACTGGATCAATCTGTACAACGCACTTACGGTGAAGGTCGTCCTTGACGCCTACCCGGTGAACTCGATCAAGAAGATTCACAGGGGCGTAGTTCCGCTGACCGGACCCTGGAGCGACATGCACGGCCGAGTGGCTGGACAGGACCTGACACTGGACCAGATTGAGCATGGCATCTTGCGCCCCATCTGGCAGGACGAGCGGATACACTACGCCGTCAACTGTGCAGCGTACGGCTGTCCGCAACTGCTTGAAACGGCGTTCACTGCTGAGAACTCCGAGGCGCTCCTCGAAGCGGGCGCGCGCGCCTACGTGAACAGTCCGCAGGGTGTTCGCGTGGTGAACGATGGCCTCGTGATCATATCCAGCATCTACGATTGGTACGCAGTCGATTTCGGTGGTACCGAGGAGGCCGTCCTCCAGCACCTTGTCAAGTACGCCGACACCGAGCTTGCGGCGTTCCTGACAAACTTCGAGGGCGTGATCGAGTATGCCTATGACTGGAGGCTGAATCAGGCCGAGCACTGACGCGCCGCATCGCACGTGGACGCAGACGTCCGCAGGATCAAGGACGCTATTCCTGGGAGTGCGTGCTACGTGTGAGGGACCATGGCGAAGTGCCTTGGCTCGCAGGACTGTACATCGACAGGCCTGACCGTACGAGGCCACTCGCTGCAGGCGTGAGACGGCCTACCCGCTTGGGCCACACCAGGCAAGCTCGTAGCTGCTGCCAGTCCTAAGGTGGTACCGGTCGTTCGGACAGCCGTTCGGCGATTCCAACGTGGACTCCGCGGTCACCTTGGAATGGCTGAACAGGGACTTGCCACTCGATTGCTGAATCGCCGAACGCCAGCCAGTTGCGCCCAACGGCGCTCAGGAGGTCTGGTGTATTCGACTAGCGCCGAACGGCCAACGACATCGACGATCCGGACCAGCAGTTCGACGCCTTCGGCATCGGTCAATCGAAGCTCTTCCCCCAGCAGGAAATGGACAGGCTGTTGTTTGCCTCCGTCGATCATCAGGTTCGATGCATGGAGATAGGTCCGATCGTGGGTGTCCCGGATTGGATTGAGCCGACCTTCCAGTCCGGGAATCTGACCGGTTGCCTCTGGAAAGATGATGCTTCCTCCTCTTGGCAGCGCGCGGAGTTCTATTGCGAGTGCCCTCTCGCTCGGAATCCATCCTCGCTCCAAGTGTGCCGCATGTCCGGGAGCCGACGTGAACACCGTCATGGGAAGGTGCGTCGTGTGGAGATCGACTGCCGCTTCGCCCATGTCGTCAGTGGTTGCGTGTTTCCAGGTTCTGTTAGGAAACAGTAGAAGGAGATCGGCGTCGGCCAAGGGTCGGCCACCGGACCGGACTGGAATGACCACCCGGGCAGCACTCGGTTCCTGGCTGGCCGCGGGAAGTCGCAGAATCACTTCCGAATCGTCGATCACCCGGTATTCGGGAAGTTTTCCACACAGCTCCAGCGTTTCGCGGTTGATGATCGGTACCCCGTCGCCCCGGCGTTCCATGAAGTACTGCCTGTCTTCGCCCCCTTTGGTATCTGCTACCGGCATCCGTGCCAATATCGAAGCCAATGCCTCGTTGCGCGTCGACTGCCGCAGGGGCATGCTCTCTACTGTCAGGTTGTTTGGCAACGAGCCGGGCGAGATGATCTCCAGTCGATCGTCGAACATTGACAGGCGAATCTTGCTTCCACGAGTGGAATAGTCACGATGGACCACGGCGTTGACCAGTGCCTCGAACAGGGCCTTCGCGCTGTATTGAGGCAGGTCGGTACGGGCTGGTTCCTTGCGGGCAGCGACTTGCATGTTTCTCGTGGCAAATGTGACAGCGTCGGCGATCTGTTGGTTCAGCGGGCCAGTGATCTCCTGTGCATCGATCTGCCCAGAGGAACGGTCGCCACCCCGGTATCGCGTTGCCGTGATGCACGCGTTGGGCAGCCATTCGTCCGGGCGTGGAGTACACAACAGTACTCCTGCAACGGTAGCGCGCAGGACTCCGGCGCTGTCATCGTCCAGAAGTGCGAGTTTTCTGAGCGCCGCTTCTGGCTCCACGATGCTCTCGGTGTTGAGCAGAGGCTTCCAGAGCGGCTCGGCTAGCGTCCGGAAGCCCGTCCCCGGAACGGTCTGCATGTCGAACCACCGAAAGCGGGCCTGTGACCGCCGTTGAGCCAGACGCAACCGTTCATCCCCGCTCATGAGCCGTTTGGTGGACCCCACACGCACGTATGTTCCGCCGGGACTCTCGTGGACGCTATCGCTCGCGGGAACCTCCGCTAGCAGTACAAGCTTGCCGCCAGACAGCTCATGGTGATGGGTACGAATGCGAACGGACGGTTCAATCGAGTCGGTGCTGACCTCGACCAACAGCGAGTTAAGACACGCAATCTGTGGGAGGGACATGCCGACTACCTCGCCGGCGTCGGTTACACCGGCGAGCAACACACCTCCGGTGGCATTGGCGAACGCCCCGATTTCGTTCGCCCAGGCGTTGCGCGTCGGGTGCTTCGGGACATTCCCGTCAAACTCCACCTGCTTGAACTCCCAGTCGCTGTCCTCTCCCGACCGAAGCCGCCTCTCGATCTCCTTGGCGCTGAAGTTCATGTCTTTGCGAGGCCCGCACGCCTTGCCGTCTGATTGCCGCCTCGTCGGTCGCTCTTGCCTGGCGGCGTAGTTCGATCAGCACTGCGTTCACGCCATTATATGGCTATGCGGCGACTCTAACGATCGATAAGTAGCATCAAGGGTGAATACCTGCGTCACTATAAGTATCGATTCCATATATGAATTCGCAACATGTAATAGTAACGCCCATTGAACAACGAAGTGCGACAGGGATGGTTGGCTGGGGGGAGGTGTGAAGGCTGGGTACAGGGAGAGTGTAGGGCAGCCGGGGTGGGTGTGTCAAGGGGGGGCTGGAGCCGCCCGGAGCCTTGTGGGGGTGGGGAGAGGGGGAGTGCGGGTCGGGAGGGCCGGTTCGCGGGGACCGGGAGTGGGCCGGGACCGGGAGGCAGGTGCAGGGGGGGGGGGCAGTGGGCGAGACCACAGGGCGCCGCGAGCGAGAGGCTCAGAGCGGGCGGGGAGCGGGGCCCGCCGGAGGTGGGGCGATGCCGGCTGCGCGGCAGGCGGCGCTGAAGACCTCATGGGGGGTGCGGTAGGCGAGCACCTTGCGGGGGCGGTGGTTGAGGCGGTCGGTGGCGTCCTGGAGGATGCCGGGGTCGAGGGTGCGGAGATTCTCGGATTTGGGGACGAACTGGCGGAGCAGGCCGTTGGTGTGTTCGTTGAGGCCGCGTTCCCAGGAGTGGTAGGGGCGGGCGAAGAAGATGGCGGTGGCGAGGGAGGTGGCGATGGTGCGGTGGCCGGCGAACTCCTTGCCGTTGTCGAAGGTGAGGGTGTGCACGAGGGGGGTGAAGGGAGCGAGCAGGTCCTGGACGGCGCCGCCGACCAGGGCGGCGGTCTTGTTGGTAACTGCCTGAGTCAACGTGTACTTGGAGCGCCGGTCGACGAGCGTGACGACGGCACCGGAATGGGCCTTGCCGATGATCGTGTCGCCTTCCCAGTCGCCGGTGCGCTGTTTGTCCTCGACGATGGACGGTCGTTCGCTGATGTCCGTCCGTCCGGGTATGCAGCCGCGGCCGGCGGAGCCTTTGGTGGCCCTGCAGCGGCGGCGTTTGCCGCGCTGACGGAGGCAGGCATGGAGCTGTCCACCGTCGGCGCGGTCCTGATGAATGCGGCGGTAGAGCCAGGAGAAGCTGACGGAGGTGTCACCGGCGAGTCGCAGGCGCCCGGCGATCTGCTCGGGGCTCCAGTGCATGCGGAGCAGGTCGCAGATGCGGTCCCAGACGGGTGGATGGAGCTTGCGGGGGCCGGAGGCGGCCTGTCGGCGGCGCTGTTCGGAGCGTGTCTGGGCCTGCTGGTGGCAGTAGCCGGAGGGATCGGCATTGCGGCGGAGTTCGCGGTAGATGGTGGATCGGTGGCGGTGGAGTTGGTCCGCGATGGTGCGGGCCGAGGCTCCCTGCCGGTGCAGGGCGTGGATCTGGCAGCGTTCGTCGCGCCGCAGTTGGTGGTAGGTCTGTGCCATGGTGGTTTCTCCCAAATGATAGGCCATCCCTGACACCCACCCCCATATCTGGTGTCGCACTTGCTAGTACAACTGGCATAATATAAGAATTTCGCGCTATAATCTAGTTAATATATCACTAGATGTCCAGAGATTTTTCCGACTATTTCTGCAATCAAGTCTTAGCAATTCGGGGTACAATCACATGAATTATCTGTTGTTCTTCTGGATGGATAGTTTCGCTAAATACAGACTTACTGATTGGCATCTCATCCGCATAAGACCTGAATGCTGTATGATAGAGATTCCGAACAATGAAGTCGACGAACCAGTGAGGAGTTATAGGGGCAGAAACTGGGATGCGACAGTGATCATACTGCCCAATAGTCAGATGCGAAAATGGGTGTCCTACCGGTCGCGGGTGACTCTCACGTGAGTCGTAATCATAACGCAAGGGGAACGGAACGACGCTCCGGTCGACCACATCTCCGTGCAGATCGTCGTCGAGGTACGTATCAGGCTCGTTCTGGAACTTCTCAAGATGTGGAGCAGGAAAGAACGCGAGTCGATGTCGCTGGAGCTTTCGATTCGAGAACTGGTACGTCATCTGCATCAGTGCACCATCACACATCTTCACATTATATGCTCGCTCCTGCAAGAGAAGTTGGTACATTTTGCGGTAGTCGAGATTCTTGGGTGTCCTCGACATATACTCGGCATTCGGAAATACGACTTCGGCACGCTTGCCAGACTTCCGTTGAAACGCCACTTCCTGATCGTCGGCCAAGCCGAACTCGACCAATCGGCGCACCCGGTCATTGATCTGTCCTACAATTTGATTCGGTCGTAGCACGGTCGTTTAGCTGCCGATTAAAGAGTTAAGTGTTGCCAATTGTTCGGCATTCAGATCTTCCTTGTGAATAGCCCCAGACTGGAGATCACCGATGAGATTTTCGAGATTCGTACTGTATTTCTGTACACGATTGCGCTCGTAGGCGGTCATGTCTCTGTGAATGAGTCGGAGGTGTTCACGCTGTTCCTCGGTCGGGTAGGTGAACTGCAGTCTGTAGTCCTCTTGACGAAGTGATTCGTACTCAGACTCGATCGCCCTCATCCTAGAGCCCACGCCAGTCACCCGGACCCACGCTTTGCTGCGGGTGATCGCCACGAAGAGCCGATTGCGAATGCTGGCGAGGTTGTGGCCATTCCCTAAACTATCCTGTGCATTGATTACGTAGACCATGCCAGCCTCGTTGCCTTTGGCTCTGTAGACGCCGGTGAAGGTCACCGAGTTCGCATCATCGCGGTAGAACTCGTCGGTGCTCGTGTCAACTCCCGCGATGTGTGACTTGATGTCGAAGTCCAGTAAGCGAGCACGAATTGGCCCAACTTCGTTGCGGGTAGTCAGCGGGTCTAGATTGATTACGACGATGTCGTCTGGCCGCAATTCATCGTCCTCAAGGTTCTTGCGAATCTCATTCGCGACCCAGTTGGTCTGCTCCGTCTTGCTATTGAAGCAGACAAACTTGATGAGGTCATCGATATCCGAGTGATTTTCCAAGAATGCCGGGCTCGTTTCCGGAGTTCTTGCAAGAGTCACGTTGCAGCCCTCTTGGAGTTTTCCAGCTTGTAGATCGTATCCGATTTCCTGCCAAAGTGGTGCGTTGTCGAACATTTGGGTCAGGCCAGTATCTTCCCCCAACGCCGGTTGCCGATAGATGCCGAAGCCCAACGCATGAGCCGTCGTGAGTACAGGGCGCGAATTCCGGTAGCATTTCTGCAGAATGATATCGCTACGGTCAGAGTCTAGGTGGACTCTAGGTTGTCCGTCTGCACCTGTTCCGAACATCGATTCTGGCGTTGATACTGGTGTACCCGTAAGGTTCTGCAGCTCATCGTAGGCGTACACCAACCTATTCGGATTGACTAGCAATTCGTAGCATATCTGAAGAAATTCGTCGGGTAGGTCTTGTGCTTCGTCGACGAGAATGGCGTCGTAACGAGGCTGCGGTTTACCGAATTTACGAAACTGATCGATCGCGTTTCGACAAGCTCCCTCGAAGGCCTTGCTCCCTTGTATGAATTGCTGTTTCGCAGTGAGAAAATCGAGATACTCGATACCCTGAGAAAGACAGAATTCCAAGTATAATCCGTCATCGCTGCTGCGGTTGGGGGATCCCCAAGAGCTGACCACCCGCATGTGAGACCAGTCGGGATCTTCCCCTGTCTGCTCCACGCAGAAGTTGCCGATCAGCCGACGGAAATAGGCCTTGAGGGAGCGTGTGTGAAAGGTGACCCCGATGCGCCAGTCGGGATGTTGCACATGAAGGTAGGCTGCCTTGAGCGCGAGGACGACAGTCTTGCCTGATCCGGCGAGTCCCCGGATGCGCTGCACCCCCTCGACAGTCTCAAACACTGCCCGACCCTGCTCGTGGTCCATCGTGGAGATCGAGGCCTCGAGATTCCCTAGTTTCGCACCACGCGACTTCGGTGTAGTTGATGGGCGTCGCTTCCTTGCGGTACGAATGGTCGAGATACTCTCGATCGCGGATAACCCGAGCCTGTAGAGATCATTCCTGTCTGGATCTTCCCATTTGTACCGGTCGAGTGTGTCAGTCAACTCGGCACTCGTTATGAGTGGGCAATCGACTGCTGTGTCTGGCGGTCCAGTTTGTGGGGCCACTGCAGCAAATGACAGTGTGCGAATCGGAACACGCAGATCTCGTCGCCGCATCAGGCCCCGATGGGGCTTGAGCCGAGCTTCAAGCAAGTTGGCGGCATCATATTGCCGCTGACCATAGTCACCTGGGTCGGTGCCTTCAATTAGATCGAAGATGACGATCCCCTTGTCGGGTGATACGAGCAGAGCGTCGATGGTCCGAGGTCCGCTGGAATCTCGAACAATCGGGTACCCGATGAACAGCCGGCCGGAGAGGTTCGTGCATTGTCGAACCGCCTCTGCAAGTGCTTGGCTTGATGCTGGCTTGTCGTTAGTGCCGTTGAGGATGGATATGCTCATCGCAGTTATCCTTCGGTCGTCCAATTAGAATACACCCGACGAGACCGTTGACATCTCGGATGCCTCCCGTCTACATCTGATTACACTAGGTGACTCTGTTGCCAATCCGTGAGGATCTGCGATCCCTCTTGCCATCGGGCCTTGGCCCGTCACTTTGGGAACTGGTTCCTGATGTCAACCGAATCCTGGCTCTCCGAATTCTCGAGATTGATGTCTCCGTGACCATCGCATCCGACCCGTTCGTGCTACTGATGCCGTGGACACACTGCGGTGCGAGAACCTACCCGCCGACAGCACTCTGAACGTAGGCGATGCAGTCGATCTCGACTCTCAGCCCTGCTGCCGGCAGGACGGCCTGCACGGTGGTGCGGGCGGGCTTTGCCCGGCCGAAGTACTCGGCGTAGACCGCATTCATCTCGGCGAAGTCCCGAATGTCCGCAAGGAACACCGAACACTTGACGACATCGTCCAGACTCGCCCCCGATCCTTCGAGGATCGTCTTCAGGTTCTGGATCGTGCGGTGGGTCTCCTCCGCCACTGTCCCGCCGGTTGGTCGGCTGGTTTCCGGGTCGAGAGCAGCCTGCCCGGAAACGTAGATGAAACCGCCGGCCTTGACCGCGTGGGAATACGGTCCCTGGGGGCTGGGTGCTCCCGATGCCATGATGCGCTCGATTCCTGAGGGGTTGCCCTGGTTCATTGGTAGATCTCCGTCCCTACCCGCCATCGTGACACAGTCGGGCTCTACTGCAGTTTGCCGCGACCCTCGACCGGCCACGAGACCTCCACGGTCTCATCGCGAATGCCGTGGGCCGTTTCATGCATGTTGACCGCAACGCATACGTGATTGGGTACGATTCGCAGGCGTTGTCCCACTCGCAGTGGCGGTCCGTCGTGACGGCTCAGGTCCAGCATGCCGTGTTCTTCGTTCATCGCCCGAAAGCGGATGTCCGACATGCCGAGCACCTGCCCGAAACCGTTCTCTCCGAACGGCCGCATGTTGTCCGAGGTGAATGTCTTCGATCCGCCGTCAATGACGGCGGCGTTCTTCTGGGCGGTGGATACGACAGTGGTCAGGATCGTTGCGGCACAATCGTCCCAGCCGCATGAGCCCATGGCAACCTGGCTTCGGTCGTTGAAGACGTAGGTACCCGGGCGAATCTCGGTCAGTCCCGGCATGCGGTGGGAATGGTACAGCGTCGGTGTGGACCCGCCGCTGACGACATCGGCTGGCAGTCCGTCCCGCCGGAAGTCATCCAGCACGGCTTCGAGGTCGGCGGACAGGCGCACCAGGGCTGCCTCCCCTCCCTCCACGGCGAGATTTACGTGGCCGGGATAGAACATCACACCATCGAGCCGCAGTGAACTCATCCCCGCAACTGCGCGGGCCAGATCCACGAGTTCCTTCCCCGGGGGCAGCCCGCACCGGTGCATGCCCAGGTCCGCTTCGACGAGGATCCCGATCGGTGTACCCACCCTCGTGGCGTACCACTGCAATCCGGTGGCGACCTCGACACTGTCGATCGCCACGGTCACCGGAACGTTGCGGGCCACTTTCGCGAGTCGTTCCCACTTGTAGGCGCCCCAGACCGGGTACGCGACCAGCAGCCCGGGCGGGGAATCGGCAGCCATCACTTCGGCTTCGCTCACCTTCGCGACGGTCAGACCGTAAGCGCCCCGGTCGAGTTGCATGCGCCCGACAAGCGTGGACTTGTGCGTCTTGGTATGAGGCCGCATTCGCAGGCCGTGCTCCGCCGCATACCCGGCCGCCCGATCAAGGTTCGCTTCCATGCGATCCAGATCGATCAGCAGTGCGGGAGTGTCCAGATCCTGAATGTACATTCCCGGGTTCCAAGCGGATGATTCGGTCGGGACCGAAGCCCACCGAAGCCGCAGTCTATCATGAGCCCGATGAGAACAGCGTTTCGCATGACGACACTGCTGGTCGTTTCCGTCGGACTGCTTGCCTGCACGAGGACAGGGCTCGTCCTGGGTGCTTCGCCGACTGCCTGGTCCGCCACTGAACTTCCCGATGTGGAGTATCGACTGCTCGGTCCGGACGAAATCTACCCGCGCGGAGTGCCGGATCTCGACTACCGGCTGGACGCGACGGTTGTGTATGCCCGCAAGACGGCCTGGACCGAGGCCCGGGCGTTGCGTCAGATCCGCAAGACGGCCTCCATCTTCGCTCCCTGCGGTATCGAACTCGGCGACATTGATCTGGTCCGGTTGAGTCTTGCCCCGGCATTGCGTCGCCTGGACGCGAGCACGTCAGCCACTGCGTCGGGAGTGCCGACGTCCGTCGCGGAGTTCAGCAAGAGGATTCCCCAGGGAGCGCGCTACCCGATGGCCTTCCTGATCGGCCGGGTTGTCGGGACGGAGTCGCTCGCGATCTCTTACCGCGCATTGGATCAGGACGGTCCGACGGCACCGTACTTTGACACTGCATGGATCGGCTACAAGGCGCACTGGATGCAGCGTCGGGATGACCTGTACTCGCCATTGGCGCACGAGTTTGCCCACTTGCTCTGCCGCTGTGGGCATACTGCGTCGGCCACAGGCCATTTGCTGCAGAGCGCCCGGAATTTCCTGTCATCCACCGTGCTTCCGGAGCACTGCAGGGCGTTCATGGCGAGCCCTTTCGTTCTCAGAAATTACTGATTACAAATATGTTGCGACTGCATGGAGTGGAGTAAGGAATCTGAATAGAGTCCATAAAAATTATCTAGTTGCCCTCGTTGGCGCGCTCGCCTAGAGTGGAGATTCGGGCGAGGCATGGGCCTCTGTCCATGTCAAGAAGTAGAGTCCTGACGTTGGTCTTGGGTGTGCCTGGGGCTAGGGTTTGAACTCAGGATCAGGAGGAATCAAATGCAGCATTTCATGTTGAAATCGCTAGTGCTGGCGCTAATGGTGAGTCCGCTGGCCACCGCTTCCGAAAGGGGCTCGGCGACTACGGAGGCCGACGCGCTCGAAGCCGAACTGCGGGAGGAGCTTTCGTCTCTCCGATCCCGCCTGCTGAAGCTCGAATCCATGCTGGACTCGATCCAGCGGAGTCGGACTGCCACCGAGGACTCGGAAGCAGTCGATCCTACCTCGGCGGGTGCCGTCACAGCGTCGCAGGAGCGACACGATGGCGGGCAGATCGTGGCCCATCAGCAGCCTGCCCGGGTCGTCCCGAAAGCCGTCGCCGACGCCGAACCGAGCGAGGAGACTCCGGTCGGCGTGGCCAGCAGCGGGGGCCAGTCGATCTCGTTGACCGGTCTGCTCGATACGTACTACACCCACAACACGAATAGTCCGGACGACGGCACCAACACGCTGTACTACACCAACCCCAACGCCCGGGGATTCGGCCTGAACCAGGCGAAGCTGGAGATCGACGCCAGCGGCGACGGGCCGATCGGATTCCGCTCCGACATCTGGTTCGGATCCGGTGCCCGACTGTTTCGCGACGGATTGGAACCCGGCCCGCTGGAGGACGTGATCTACCTGCAGCAGGCCTATGGCTACTATCAGTTCGAGAACGGCGCCGAACTCGATGTCGGCCTGTTCGGTACGATCGCCGGCCTCGAGGTTGCCGAGTCGCACCTGAACTGGAACTACACCCGGGGCATGCTCTGGGCCTGGAACGAGCCGTTCTCGCACCTCGGTGCCAAGTTCAGTGCTCCCGTGTCGGACACCGTCACTGCGACATTCATGCTGGTGAACGGCTTCGACAACGCCTGGGACCAGAACTCCGGCAAGTCCTACGGGGCGCAGATCTCGCTGGCTCCCAGCGATCGCTTCAACACCACGGCCACGTGGATCAACGGGCCGGAGAACTGGGGCACGAACGACGGCTGGCTGAAGAACTTCAGCTGGAATTTCTACGGCGGCCTGCATAAGCGATTCGAGGTCATGGGCAACCTCGACTACATCGCGAACACGGATCCCGACGGAATGTCGGCCACGTCGTGGGGCATGGGCGGATATGCACGCGTTCACTTCACCGACCAGGTCCGCCTGGCCCATCGCATCGAGTTCATGGACGACTCGCAGGCACGGTCGACCGGAGTGGAGCAGAATCTGCGCGAGTACACCATCACGTTCGAGGTCCAGCCCGTCAAGGATGATCCCCGTTTCCTGACGCGATTCGAGTATCGTCGCGACTGGTCCGATGTGGCCTTCTTCAGTTGTTCCTCCTGCACCGATGGCAGTGCTTTCAACCAGAACACGATCACGGTCGGAATGATGTGGGTCTTCGGTCCGAAGGAATAGGGTCGATTCTTCCCGTTGCCGCCATGGAGGTCTTGCGCCTTCTTGCGGCCTGTGTCTGGTGGCACTGCCAAGCCGCGCCCGAGTTTCTTGCTCGCGGCGCGGCTTCCGTGCAGTACAATCAATGACTGTCTGAGGGAGGATTCGTAACTTGCAGCGTCGCGACTGGATCAAGACGGCCCTTGTCGGCACTGGTGCCGCTGCCGCCGCCCCGATCGTCACCCACATTGCTCCGGCGCCCGCACCGGCAGCCCAGGCCGTGGCGGAGGCTCCATGGAAACCGTTGCTGTTCGATGCGCACCAGAACGACACGGTCGTCGCGCTCACGGAACTGGTGATCCCCGAGACCGACACGCCGGGTGCCAGGGCAGCCAAGGTCAACGAGTACATCGACCTCATGCTGCACGATGTGGAGTCGGACAAGGGCCACGCCTTCCTCCAGGGACTGGGCTGGCTCGACGGCCATGCCATCGGTCTGCACGGAGCCCCTTTTGTGACGCTCGATGAAGCGGATCAGGTGGCGATTCTCGAGAGTCTCGACGAGTCGCAGGACCCCGAACTGGCCTTGGGTGCCCAGTTCTTCGCGCGGCTGAAGCGCCTCACCGTGGAGGGCTACTACACGTCCAGGATCGGCATTGCCGAACTCAACAAGCACGGAGTGCCGTCCACCTTCGCCTGCGAGCACGACTCCCACGAGTAGGAAGCTTCACTCGCGCGGCGGGGGCTTGTTCTCCCGCTCCGGCCGGTGCTTGATTCCGAACGCCTGATGCACGTCCTCCAGCGATAGCGTCCCCACGAGGAACCCCGGGTTGACCCGACTGGAGACCGGCAACAGCGGATAGACGGCCAGCTTGCGCATTGCCTGGTCGATCGGCAGGTCGGGATGCGTACGGATCACCGACCGGCTCAGGACGGCCTCATGGACGGTCCGCTCTCCCTTGCCTTCCTCCAGGGCCCGCCGCAGGTCGCGTCGCGAGATCCACCTCCACTTGCCCTCATGGATCTCCAGCAGCAGTGCGTCCTCGTTCAGTCTCTCGATCGTCCTCATCGCATCCGAAACGACGGTTCCGGCCTCCAGCAGCCGCTCCTTGCCGCGTCGCATGGCGTCTTCCACGGTGATCGTGGGGACCTCCCTGCGTTCTTCCACCGAGGGCAGGTCCAGTCCGTCCTGGTACGCCGCCAGTTGCAGCACCGACTGGTGCTGCAACTGGCGGGAGACCAGCAGGGCCATCGTGTTGGCGACCATGACCGGCAGGATGATCTCGTAGCTGGCGCTCAACTCGAAGACCATGAACACCGATGTCATCGGGGCCCGGAAGATGCCCGCGAAGAACGTCCCGAGTCCGACCAGCACGTAGGCGCCCGTCGAACTCGTGGACAGTGGCCAGACCAGCGTGGCGAGGCCGCCGAGCCCGCCCCCGATCGCCGCACCGACGAACAGGGTCGGAGCGAACAGCCCGCCCGGGGTGCCGCAACTGAAGCAGAGCGACATGGTGATGAACTTGAGAATGCCGAAGAGCAGCAGGATGTCCCACGAGAACCGGTCATTGAGTGCACCGTCGATGACCTCGTAACCTGCACCCAGCGTTTCCGGGACCAGCATGCCGACAAGGCCGACAACCAGCCCCGCGATGGCGGGCAACCAGGCCTTGCGCCGGTCCGGGAGGCGCAGCGTCAGGCCTCGCAGCCGGATGGCGTACCGCGTGAACACCGCCGAGAGATAGCCCCCGAATATGCCGATTGCGGCGTAGACGAGCAATTCGGAGTAGGCATCCACGGAAAAGTCCGGGACGCGGTACAGCGGATTGTCACCGAGAAACCAGCGGCTGACGACGACGGCGGATACCGATGAGAGGACGATCGAACCGAGCACTCCTGTGTTCCACGCTTCGACCACTTCCTCCATGACGAAGAGCACGGCGGCAATCGGGGTGTTGAAGGCGGCTCCGATTCCGGCCGCGGCCCCGATCGGTGCGATCAGCCGCATGTGGTCTCGTGTGAGGTGGAAGATCCGTCCCAGCAGGGAGGCGATTCCTGCTCCCATCTGCAGCGCCGGATCCTCGGGCCCCATCGGGTTGCCGGTCCCGATCGAGAGTGTGCAGGTGGTGAACTTTCCCAGCACGCTGCGGAACGGCACGTAGCCGTCGGAAGCGTAGACGGCGACTTTCGTGTAGGTCACGCCCGTGCCGCGGGCCGTTGGGACGATCCACTGGACGATGGCGTACGACACCAGCCCGCCGAGCGCCGGCCACAGGGGCAGGTAGTTCCTCGCGTTCTCGGACAGGGAGTGGATCGTGTTCCAGTTCAGGAACTCGATCGAGATGTGGAAACAGACGACCACCAGGCCAGCGAAGATTCCGATCACGATGGACAGGAGCAGGAACCGCTGGGGTTCCTCGAGAACCGGGCTTGCCTGGCTCATCGCGTTGAGCCTGGCCAGCAGGTCTCGCAACGGTCTCATCGCTCCGCCTTCGCGATCACATGCGCGAGTGGCTCATCGGACTGTTCCACCGGATCGCACAGGGACACCGCCAGTGTCCACAGTTCCCCGGCGAGTGACAGGTTCGCCGCAACTTCTTCATTGCTGCTCCCTGCATTCCGGTCCCGCAGAACGGCCTCGGCGCGGTCGATCAATGCCTGTTCGGGTTCCGGCCAGGGTCCGGGCGGGCCAACGAAATCCCTGCCGGACGGGTACCGACAGGATGCGACCGCAGCCAGCGCCCGAGTGACCACCGCGTGGCTGCGACGGAGTCGTTCGCCGATGCCGATGTCGACACGATTCGGATCAAGCTCGAGGATCCTGTTGCATAGCTCGATCTGTTGCACGGTCGTTTCGTCGGAGCCGTACATCTGCGCCCTGTTGTACTGGGTCCGTGCCGTAAGGTAGTTGTGAAGATGGAACTCCGCATTGCCCCGCCCGATCAGGGCTGCGCGGTTCCGGGGTTCGGCATCGATCACGGACCGGAACATCGAGGTGGCTTGTTCGTACAGGCCATCTTTCAGGTACTGGTTGGCCAGACGGGTACGGATTCGCAGGTCGCGCGGGAGGATTTCGGCCAGTTCCATCAACTCCGCCGTCAGCAGAGCGTCACGGCCGACCGACTCCAGGAAGTCGGCGAACTCGATCCGCATGTCGATTCGGTCTTCGTCCGTCCGGTCGTCCCATCGCCCGTGGATGGCGGTTCTGTAGTACGAGACGGCTTCGTCGACCTGGTTCTTCTTGACGGCCAGTTGCGCCAGCAGCAGATTGACGATTCCCGATGTCGGATCGTCGACGCGCGCCGTCGCCAGATGGTTCTCCGACTCCGAGTAGCGCCCGACGGCGAACAGGGCCCTGGACAGTCCGAGACGGTACGTGGGATCGTCCCGGGAGTACAGGAGCGCATCCCGGTAGTGCGTGGCCGCCTCGTCGTACCTCTCGGCTGCCATTTCCGTCTCGGCGGCCTCGAAGTGCAGGCGCCCCCGTTGATGCCGTTCCTGCTTGAAGGAACTGGCGTAGAGACCCGTCAGCACGAATACCGCCGCCATGACGCAGAAAACGGCGGCGAGGATCCGTGGCGACGCCCCTTCGGCGATCATCGAGCGACCGCGGCAGTATGGGCACTCCGCGCCCGGCTCGGCGATCTCGTTCCGGCAGATCAGGCAGGTGAAGCGCTTCGGCATACCGGCATTGAATCGACTCCATTCTCAGCATAGGCAACCCGCCGGACTGCTATCTGCGGATGGGAACGGCCTTCGCTCGCGACCTGGCCGATATGTCGTCCAGTCGAGGAAAAGTCATTCATGTTCAATGAGCTAATAGTCACGTCCCAGTGCCTCGTGCCGGACGCCGAGGCCCACCGCACTCGAGGGAAGGCCGACGGGACGTTGCTTGCCGGGTATCGGACCCGGATGCCGCAACTCTCAACGAGAACGCTCTTGCGGGGCAACTGCGACCATTCATCGCTGAGGCCGGACTGTCAGGATGGGTCTTTCGCTGCCGCTTCGCCGGTCCTGGTCGGAAATCTCCAGACGTGGACCTTGCCGTCCAGGGCCAGTTCCGCCACCTCGGCCAGATGCGCGTGATGGGTGAGGAAGATCACCTGGTACTTGCTGGCGAGCCGGGCCAGGACGCGAAATCCTGCCGCAGAGCGCCGGTCGTCGAAATTGACGAACAGGTCATCCGCCACGAACGGGAGCGGACCGGACTCTCCGGCGTAGTTCTCCAGAGCCGCAACCCGGAGGGCAAGGTAGAGCTGGTCGGCTGATCCCGAACTCATGCCATCCGTGTCGACACGCTCTCCCGAGGGGCGACGCCCCACCAGTCTGGCCCGGTCATCCGTGTCGAAATCCAGTTCCAGTCCTTCGAACGACCCCATCGTCAGTTCGGCAAACAGCTTGCCGGCCCTGCGCAGCATGGGCCCCTGTCGCCGGAGCCGGTTGCGCTCGACCGACCACTGCAGCAGCAGCGCCGCCGTCCGCTTCTGGATGTACTGCTGGGCCACTTCCCGGATCTCGGCCAGAGCGTCTTGCCGGGCTCCCTCCGCTGCCGCTGCGGCACCGCTTCCCCCGATCTCGTCGAACCGTTTCTCGGCATCGCGAAGTCTGTCCCGAGCCTCGACCTGTCGATCGCGGAGTTCGTCGATCTGTGTGGTCAGTTCGGTCTCTCGAGAGGCAGCTTCGTCGAGATCCGCATCGCGGCACTCGTCCTCCATCTCCTCGATGGGCAGTCCGTCGCCGTCTTCGGACAGATCCTGCAGGATGCGTGCCCGCTCCCTTTCGATCCCGCGGGCCCTTTCGGCCTTCTCGATCGCGAGCCGAAGGTCGTCGATACCATTGACTCCGGCCGTCTGTTGCAAGGCGATCACGGACTCGCGTGCCTTGGCTCTCTGTTGCTCATAGGCCCGGATCTCGGCCTCGAGATCCCTGATCTGCCGGTCCTTCGCCATGGCCTCCTTGTGGGCGTCGCGCGAGTTTGCGAGACGCCGCTCCATCTCGATGGCGGCTTCGTCCGCATTCCATCGGGCCAGGTCGGGAGCGGCCGATCCGACCAGCGTGCCCACGGACTGCTCGAATGCCTCGATGTCGCGACGGATCAGTTCCACCCGCTTGTCGCGGAGGTTCGTCATCTCGGACGCTTCCTGTCGCAGGCTCTCGATCACGTCGATCCGCGCCTGCACGTACTCCGGTTTCGATTCTTCCGGGAATCCAAGCGCGGCGACCGATCGCGACCACTCGACCTGCCAGGCCAACAGGCTGGCCTCCTCCGCTTCCAGTTCCCGTCGCTTGGCCTGTACGGCAACGGACGCACGCTTCGCGTCCGTCTCCAGGTTTGTCCGGGTCTGCGCTTCCTGATCGAGGCGCTCCCGCTCTTCCCTGCCACGTTCCAGGATCGACAGCAGGCCGGCTTCGCGGAGGCCGGTCGCGTCCACTCCGAGGGTTTCGAGTTCCGCGAGTACCGCTTCGCAGGCGGCGGACTCCTGACGGCGAAGGGACGCCAGTTTCCGCTGGCTCCGATTCCGCTCGGCCACTGCCTTGCGGATCTGCTCGTTCACTGCAAGCCAGGCGAGTGCGCTCTCGGTCGGGACAGGCTGGAACGGGACGGAGCCCCACAGGGCCCGCCAGTTCCGGTCCGCGACGTTCCTGCCTTCTTCCACAGCGGCACGCTCCTTCTGCAGGGCCCCGAGCGATTCGACCAGCGCTTCCACGTTTCGGCGGGCCTGGTCGAGGCGTGCCGCCGCGTTGGCCGTCTTGCCCCATCTGTCAGCGGCGGTGTCGGCAGACTCCACGGCCTTCTCGTAGGCCCAGGCAAGGCTGCTATGGGGAGCCGTAAATGTCTGGATCTCATCTTCCCTCAGATCGTCGCCCTCGATGTACTTGCGTCGGACGAGCTGCCAGCCGGTATCCCGTTTGGCACGAAACTCCGACACCTCCTGCTGGCCGACCGGTCGCTCGTCCGCGGCGATGCGGTCACGGGCTCGCCTGGCATCGCTCAAGTCGCTCTCGGCCGACCGGATGCGGTCCGCGATGCGGTCGAGTTCACGATCCAGTCGCTTGCGTTCATCGAGATGGGGTTTGACCTCTGCCTCGGAGGGGAAGGGCAACGAGACAGCCGCCTCAACGGACTCGGGCCCGGGACGGAGCCGTTCGAACAGGGCCTGTGCCTCGGCCTCGGCCTCCTCGAACGCTTGCCGGGCGGCCCGGATGTCAGCGGGAACGCCGCTCGAGTCCTGACCCGTAGCGGAAAGCACGGACCGCAGTCGTGATGTGTCCGCAGCCGTGCCCGCCCCACCAAGGCGCGCCTCGATGTCGGCCCGTCGCTCTTCGGCTTCGGCCAGCGCCTTCCTGGCTGCCCCGACTTGAGCGAGTCGGTCGGCCCGATCGTTCAGCAGTCTCCGGGCGTGGGTGACCGCCGGCCGATCCGGAATCCGGGCGACCAGGTCATCAACCGGGCCATCTGTCCAGCCGAGGTCGCTCGCAAGGTCGCGCATCCTGTCGATGACAGCGGAGAGTTCGGCTTCCCGTTTCGGCAGGTCCGACCGTGATGTCTGCACCTGGATGCGGCTCCTGTGAAGCTGGTCGATGTCATCGGCCCGCAGCAGCAGTGGCTCGTCCCACTCCAACAGGTTCCGATCATCCCGTGCGCGGACAAGATCCTTCTGTCTCTGTTTTCCCCCGTGCGCGGCAATGCGCTCTTCCTCCTCGGCCCGTTGCAGAGTTTCCCTGGCTCCGTCCGGCAGGGGTGCCACCTCGCCCATTTCCCGCAGATCGCCATCCAATCTGGCTTTCTCGCGCAGAGGTCTTGCGACCCGTCGGATCCGGCGCAGCCGGCGCAGTTCGCGGTCGATGGTGCCGATGGTCGTCCCCAGTTCGCTATGGTCCTTCGTGCGGGCATCCACCTCGTCCCGCAACTCGCGCCATTTCTGCACTTGGACCGTGTGCTGGCGAATCTCCCGCTCCGCTTCGCGCAGACGGTCCTCCGCCTGGTAGTAGCGGCGTCTCCCGGACTTTCTCCGGGACCACATCTCGCCAGCCTCTTCCTCCAGGGACTTGCCGAGCCCGCGAAGGTCCTGGAATCCCGAACTTGCCGCATACAGTGCCTCGCCCAGATCGCCCTTCGCGTCGAGAATCTCCTGCCCGCCCTGCCGAAGCCGTTCGTGGTCCAGGCTGAACATGCGCTCGAAACGCCCCCGGCTGGAGTTGCCAAGGAACGGTTTCAACGCCTGTTCGCCACTTGGCAACGGGGTGTCCTCCCCATCCAGGATCGTGTCCCGCTTCCCTTTGCGCCGCCGGAAGGAGAGACGGTCACCATTGGCTTCCAGTACCGCTCCCAGTCGCATGTCCTTGTACTGGTGGACGAAGTTCAGCTTCGACTGGTTGGGAATCCCGAACAGCAGGTCTTCCAGCGCCGCCTTGACCGTCGATTTGCCGGCCTCGTTCGGGCCGACCAGGATGTGGATGTCGGGCCCCGCAAGCGACAGGTTGACCCGAACGTCCGTGAAGCAGCCGTAGCGGATCAGATCCAGATACTGTATGCGCACCAGTCAGCCCTCATGTTCGGCGAGCCGAGCCATCGTGTACGGGCCCGAGACCTCGATCAGGCGCCGGTAGTCGCCCGATACGGCCGCTTGCAGCAGGATGTCGTCGGACTCGTCTCGGACTTCGTGGGGCAGCTTCGACGTGAATTGCCCGAGGTCCTCCCGGAGTCGCTCCAGCAACGTCTCGTCGACCGCCGCTTCCTTGATGTCGCCGAAGGCCTCCGCGAGCCCGGCGTGTTCCTCGCGTGCGCGCCGCGGACTCGTTGCGACCTCCAGCCGTTCGATCCATGCGCGATCATCGCCCAGTCCCTCCGCCGCCGAACGGGCCTCCGCAAGGAGCCGGTCCCCGGACGTCACGGCAATGGCGTGGGCCTCGGAGGAGCCCGACAACCGGATCCTGCACGCCAGCAGCCGGCCGTCGGCCCGGTCGTCGACCGCTTCGGCCAGGCTGGACCGTAGTGCGTCGACGAGATCCTCGAATGAACTGCAGCTCTCGGTGCCGACCTCGACCATCGCCCACCGGACAACATCCACCTGGAACGGGGTGACCCCGGTGATCTCCCCATCCTCCACCGACACCATCACCGCTCCCTTGGGGCCCGTCTCCCGAATGTGGCGGCCCTGCAGAACACCCGAGTACACGACGTAGACCGCGGGATGCTCGTTCCGGACGATCGCGGGCTTGTGCACGTGACCGAGGGCCCAGTAGTCGTACCCCTTCTGTACCAACTGGTCCAGCGAGCACGGGGCGTAGTTGTCATGGCCTTCCGAGCCAGCCAGAGCGGTGTGAAGGAGGCCGATGTTCAGAAGACCGGGTCTCGGGAGAGGATAGTTGAGAGCCAGATTCTCGGTCACGTCGCGGCGTGCAAAGCTCTGCCCGTGCAACGCAACACCCAGGTTCGGGATCTCGAACGTCTCCGGTTTCCTGGCCGAGAAGACCCTGACGTTGTCCGGGAGCGTGAGCCGACGGGTGATCTGGCTCTGTGCGTCATGGTTGCCGTGGATCAGGAATGCCGGGATGCCTGCTTCCCGCAAGCGCCCCATCTGCCGGACGAAGAACAGGCCGGTCTGGTAGTCCCGCCAGTCACCGTCGTACAGGTCGCCCGCAATGAGCAGGAACCCGGCTTGCTCCTCGATCGTGTGGCTGACTAACGCGTCAAGGGCTTCCCGCGTCGCGGACCGGATCAGGTTCACCGAACTGCCCTGTTGACCGGCGAGACCCTTCAGCGGACTGTCAAGGTGGATGTCGGCAGCATGGACGAATCGAAATGAGTGCATCCGGGAATGGGACCTCAATCCCCTATTAGAATCATATCCTGTTCTTCCGGAGTGGTCGAAGTGATCTGTGACCACTCGCCTCAATCTGCTGAAGGTGGCCATTGTGACCTGTGCTTTCTTGGCAGGGTGGTGATCTTCCCGGGGACTGAATTCCGACGGATCATAGTATTTGACAAGGGCTGAATCGGTCTGGGATCGGGCGCGATCATTATCAGCGAGGCTTCGTCGGAGGCCCTCCGCAAAATCGGATGTTCATGCGAAGGCCAAACCCGGCCGAAACGCCTCCAGCGAGCTCGGCTGGCCACAGTCACCGCGGACCGTCACGGTTCCGGGCGGGCAAGGGGGTGGATGGTGTGTCTTCGTGCCAGGAATCGGCCGCATCGCGTTGCAGGCTGGTCATACCCGAACAGCTTCCCGTCCACCCGGGTTCTCGTGCTACGCTCATCGTGCTTGGGCCTGTCCTCCGACTCGGCCAGTGATTCGAGCCGCTTCGTCGACACGCGGCCTGCTGTCGCGCACCACCCCATTCCGGCCCGTCGGGGGCGTTGAGGCTGGTTGCCGAGTCGTGACCATCGGCGGGTCTGTGGCGAACGGAGGCCCATGAGAATCCTCTGATGCCACGTTTGGGCCTTCATGTCATGGAGTCAGGACAGAGCATTCTGTTGCCAACGCCCGGCAGCCAATCCTGTTATTCTTGTAAGCGTGTCCAGCAGGGAGACAGTTTTTGACACGGTCCAGCGGGGTTCCTATAATCAACCCATGATTGAGGCCGTTGCGTTTGATACACACCGCTTCGCCCAACAGTTGGCGGAAGGTGGCTTCACAGACGGACAGGCCGAGACTCTGGCTGCGCAGTTGGTAGACCTGTTCGGCTCCAATCTGGTGACCAAGGTCGATATCGTACGGGTCGAGGCTGGCCTGGAGTCGATGCGGAAGGAGACGAGCGCGAGAATCGAAGGCTTGCAGCGGGAGACGAGCGCGAGAATCGAGACCCTGCAGCGAGAGACGAGCACGAGAATCGAGACCCTGCAGCGAGAGACGAGCACGAGAATCGAGACCCTGCAGCGCGAGACCAAGGCCGACATCGCACGGGTCGAGGCGGGCGTGGAGAAGTTCCGGCAGGAGACCAAGGCCGACATCGCACGGCTTGCGGCCGGTATGGATGCACTTCGACAGGAAACCAGCGCGAAGATCGAGGCGGCCAAGACTGATTTGGTGAAATGGATGTGCATCGCACTGATCGCTCAAACCGGCCTGCTCGTGACCTTCATCAAGCTCCTGTAAGAATGGGGAGGTTCCCGGTGGATGCCCCGATGCGGGTGCCACGAACTTGGGAGCCGTTGCAGACTTGGTCTTGCGACCATTCGGACGGACGAATATTCGAACGGAGCAGACTACGATAAGGCGGCCGTTGTTCGCCAGCGCTTCTCGCCGTTGCATCCACCTCCGAACCGCTTCGGCGCCACTGCAATCGGGTGTCGGGCCAGTTCTGGATCATTCCAGCCTTGGCGCTCGTTGCCGGATCGTTCCCGGGCTCTCCCCGCCATCTCGACTTCGGCCCATCGTGTGGCTCACCTTGCTTGCGGACAACACCCGCCCGCCGAGCCGTCGTGCTCTCGGCTCCGCTGCGTGAACGGACCCAGACGGCAGTAGGGAGAACGATCAACAGGGTCACGACATCTCCGATCGACTGTCTGGCGAAGCCACTTGTCGACTCGACCGTTTCGCTGATCGCAGCAACGCGTACAGGACGAACGCCGGATTTCGGGCCGACATCCGGGAGCGTCTTCGAAATCAGAACATGCGTTCGGCGGGCCGCAGCGTGCCGAAGGAACCGACATTCGCGATTGCAAGGCTGATCCGGATCTGGTTGTCACTCCGGGCGTTGCCGACCGAGAGCCGTCGCAACTCGACACTGAAACCGCAGCAGTCGGTGTTGTATGTCAACTGTGAGACCGAGTACAGGATGTTCCCTTGCCGATAGTCATAGACGTTGTGGATCGAGGCGTTCCAGCCTCGGCGGTTGTAGTCGCCGTACCGTACGCCTGTCAGGAGTTGGTTGCCGGGAGGAGTGATCGCGCCCGGGGCCTGCACTGCGCGATGGCCCGCAACGGCATAGATCCTCGAGCTGACCTGCACTCCGGCGTCGGCCGTCGTGTTGACGATTCTGCCGTGCAGCGGATCGTAGTCGTTCCGCCAGCGCAGGTTCCATCGCGGGCCCGGATGCAGTTTCAGGGACATGGCGACCGGCGAGTAGTTACGGGCCTGCGACAGGAACGCGAACGACGAGAAATCGAGCGTCGACAGCAGTATGTTCCGCTCTCCCGGTACGACCGCCCCTCCGAATTCCGGCTCGAAATATCGTCGCTGCCAGAGCTCGAGACTCACGACTTCACGGACCCGTCCCGTTGAGCTGCTCTTGGCGAAGAGCCGGTTGGTAACGGAGATCTCCGCCTCGTTGGTGTTGTGGACAAGGTCGCGGATGTCGAACCGGATCGTGCTGTCGAAATCCTCGATTCCGCGCGTGTAGCGGTAGCGGAAGCGCGGCTCGATGACATGCTTGACCCGTTCTCCCAACCATTTCGGAGCGCGGAAGACGCGCTCGAGTGCCGGTGCGGCCACATCCACGGCGATTTCACCCGTCCGGCGGTAGAGGTTCGCGCCGACCAGCCCGTCCTCCGTGCGTCGCTGTCCATAGGCCATTGCACGAGCGCCCAGCGTGGGCGTGACCGTGAAGCCCTTCAGATCGAACCTGCCGGAGATCCGGGGAAAGAACATGGCCCGCTGCACGAAGCGACGGGTCTGGAACTTGCGTTGTGTGCGACTGATCAGGTCGAGTGACGAGTCGAAGCTGAACCAGAGCGGAAGGCTTTCCGGCCCGATCTGTCGCTGACGGCTGTTGAATTCGATGCCGGGCAGCTTGCGGATGACGACATTCTCGCCGTGTGCCACGCTCTGGAAGTGCTCGTTCCGCAGCAGTGATGCATTGAACGAGAACGTGGAGAAGTTCTTGGAGACGAAGCCGATCGACCGGACTTGCGAGAAGACCGCTTCCTCGTAGGTCTGGGTGAACGCCTGTCGGAACTCGAGCGAACTGAGGTAGCGCAGGTCCGCAACACCCCGCCAACCGTTGCCGAAGATCGTCTGGCCCTTCATCGAGAAGGAATTGCCGCTCTGCTTCTGGCGGGTTCCGTCGTCGCTCAGCCGCCCGCGGTCCCGAACATCGAAGAACACCGCATCGAAACTCGAGCTCCGTGTCGGCCGGCCCCGGAAGCTGGCGTTGCTGGCGAAGCCGCGTGACGTGTACAGCGTTCCCCCGAATGTGGCGTCGAAGCTCCGGTTGATCGCCCAGTAGTACGACTGGCCGAGGATGCGTCCGAACCGGGAACTGTTGCCGATGGTAGGGGTCAGGAAGCCACTCTGTCGAGGCATTCGTGCAAGGGATTTTCGGAAGTACGGAACGTACAGCAGGGGAATGCCCCGCAGACGCAGAAGACCGTTTCTGACAACCGCCACCCGACCCGGAAGGACCTCGGCCTTGCCCGCCTGCAAGGTCCACCATGGATTCGATGGCTCGCAGTTGGTAACTCGGCCGTCGTGGATCGTGAGATGGTCCCCGGACTTGTGAACGACCCGCGCCTCGATCTGAAACGGGTTGTCCGTGGTCAGCAGGCGTGGGCCGCCCTGGCTGGCGGAGGAGGCCCGTCCCCGTGCTTCGTAGAACGTGCCGAGTTCCGAGTGAATGTTGTACGAGATGCGGTCGGCCCGCAGATCCTGCTCACCGTCCAGGGTTCGGTAGTGGACATTGCCAGCAGCAGTAACGTCCCCGTTGCCTTCCTCGAAGCTCAGCGTGTCGGCCGTGACGACGATGCTTCGATATCGCAGTTCGACATCTCCGGAGGCATGTCGCAACGACCCTCTCCGCGACTGCCGATGCGCGCGGATCTCCAAGGCTGATCCGGCCGGGGCCCGCCGGACGGATATCGGATCAGGGGGCGTCCCGCCAGCAGATTGACCGCTTGCCGCCGGCACGAAGGCACACAGGGCGAGCAGCCAGCAATGGAACTGTCGGTTAGGGTGCACTGATCCCCGCAAATTAGCACGCTCTCGGAATCCGCTGATACGCCTCGTTACGGAACATGGAACGATGTCTGCCCGCCCAACCGCCGCGTAGCGATGCGGTTCGCTCACTACACGGCTTCACGGTCGGCGGACTGCGTGTCTGTGTGTCGTCCGGTAGTCCGGCCCGCTGCGGTCCGCTGCGCAACGAGCCATCGGTACGGTTGGACCTTCTTCCTTTCCAGCCCTACTGGATCGCGAACGGCAATCCGAATCGACTGCGACTGTCACTGTGATGCAGCCACACGGACTTCAGAACGGGATTCCTCCCCGTTCCAGCGCGGCAGCGGCGATCCGGTCGCGGGCAGCTGGCAGATCGACCGGTGTGGTGCAGATCAGGCTTTCAAACGCTTGGAACCCGCTTTCCAGTTCCTGACCGTCGCAGCAAGCTCCCAGTACGAGCCCTCCCTGTTCGCGGATGGATGTCATGGTTCGGTGGACCAGCACGGTCAGCATGTCGCCCGTGACGCCGCCGTCGCTGTCTGCCTGCAGACGTTCCGCCCGCAAGAGGGCGGATTCTGCGGCATACACGGCAATCACCATCTCGCCCAGAGCCCCCAGAACTTCCTGATGCTGGTTCAGCGATGATCCGAAACGCCGTTTGGCCAGCCGCGCGGCGGCCAGCGTTCCGCGCTTCGCCCGTTGCACGAGGTCACGTAGCCTCGCGGGGCTCGATACGGGGGGCGGCCGACTGTCCGGCCTTGCTCCGCGGCTCGGCCTGTCTGCCACTGCCATCAGGTCGACGCGTCCTTGTGCGGCCCGCTTGAACAGCATTTCGGCGATCAGCAGGCGGTTGATCTCGTTGGTGCCTTCGAAGATGCGGTTGATCCGGGAATCGCGGTAGCCACGCTCGACGGAATAGTCCCGGTGATAGCCGTAGCCGCCGTGGATCTGGACCGCTTCGTCGGCGATGTAATCAAGGACTTCGGACAGGTAGACCTTCGCGACCGAACATTCGATGGCGTATTCCTCCACGGCCTCAAGGGCCAGACCGGGTGCCTTCGGGTCTTCCCACGACACGCCCTCGAGCCGGGAATCGATCAGGCCGCTGGTACGATACGTCATCGCTTCGCCCGCGAAACTCCGCACCACCATGTCGGCCAGTTTCTGCCGGATCGCCCCGAAATCGCCGATCCGCTGGCCGAAGGCCGTCCGGTCCATGGCGTACGACACTGCGACGGAGATCAGGTCCTTCGCTCCTCCGACACACGATGCCGCGAGTTCCAGTCGACCCATGTTGAGCACATTGAACGCGATGACGTGGCCGCGCCCCACCTCGCCGAGAACGTTCTCGACCGGGACACGCACGTTGTCGAGGAACAGGGCCGTCGTCGAACTGCCATGCAGGCCCATTTTCTCCTCTTCGGCGCCCGGCCGGACGCCGTCCCATCCACGCTCGATCAGGAAGGCCGTGAACTGCTCCCCGTTGACCTTCGCGAAGACCGTGTAGAGATCCGCCCAGCCGCCGTTGGAGATCCACATCTTCTGGCCGTTCAGGACGTAGTGTCGTCCGTCGTCCGAGAGTTCCGCTCTCGTCCGCGCCGCGAGGGCGTCGCTGCCGGCCTGCGGTTCGCTCAGGCAGTAGGCCGCCAGCCACTCGGCCGATACCAGTTTCGGCAGGTAGCGCTGCTTCTGCTGCTCCGTGCCGAAGAACACGATCGGCAGCGTGCCGATTCCCGCATGGGCACCGTAGGTTGTCGAGAACGAAGCGTAGTTGCCGAGCCCCTCACTGACCAGCATCTGCGTCGTGATGTCCATCTCCAGGCCGTCGTAGCGCTCCGGGATCAGAATGCCCAGCAATCCGAGTTCGCCGGCCCGCTCCATCAGCTGACGGGCGATCCCGGGCTCCTTGCGTTCCATGTCCTTGACCTTGGGCAGAACCTCCGATGAGGTGAACCGGTTGGTGGTCGACCGCACGTGGCGGTGCGTCTCGCTGAAATCCTCCGGAGTCAGAACGTCTCGCGGCCTGCAGTGCTCGATCAGGAATCGTCCACCCGGGGGTGTCGCGTTGGACTGGCGGTCCTTGGTCTGGGGCGGCGGCATGGAGATCCCTACTGCCTAGAGTCTAGCCGTTCGTCGGGAAGATTCCTAGAATGCGGTCTGCACGGGCGCAACGCTCACCCTTGCAGCGACAGTGCGTAAGCTTCCAAGGCCATCTGTTTCTGGATGTTGGAGTGCTGGAGCCGCTCCAGCTCGCCGAGAGCCACCATGGCGCGCTCGGTCCATCCGAAGTTGGCGCGAGACGCTAGGCGCTGGAGTTCGTCCGCAATGTCGGCGTGGACCAGTCCCGTCGCGACATGCAGGTGCAGACGCAGCAGATCCCGCAGCAGCGAGGTCAGGACCGCGGCCAGCACGTCGATTTCCTCGGACTGCTTGCGGGCCAGGGCTTCGATCTCCCCGGCCAGTTGCGCGAACTTGCCCATCGAGAGAGCCGTGCTGATCAGGGCCAGCATGGCTTTGCGACGGCGCAGGAACTGCTCCATGTCCAGCGAAAGGGCGACACCGGGACTGCCGCCGGACCAGGCGGCCAGTCTCGTTCTGTCCTCCGCACCGATGTCATCCCGCAAGCTGAGAAACGTCTGGATCTGGTCCGCGGAGAGCGGGGCGAAGTAGAACGGGATGGAACGCGAGCGAATGGTGGCCGGAAGCAGATACGGGTTCTCCGTTGTCAGCACGATGGTCAGTTCCGGCGCCGGCTCCTCCAGTGTCTTCAGCAATGCGTTCGCCGCTTCCGGTGTAGCGCGGTCGACCTCGTCGATGACGAAGATCCGTCTGCGGCCCTCCGACGGCTTGAGCTTGGCATGGCTCCGCAGCAGCCGCGCCTGGTCGATCCCGATGACCCGCATCGGCCCGTCTGGCGGGAAGATCAGGAAATCCGAGTATGTCGAGACCAGCAGCGGCGACGCGTTGCGCTTGGCGGCGGTCAGTTTCCGCCGGCTCGCGAACAGTTGGTGGTATTCGGGGAGAGACAGGTCGGCCTCGAAGATGCGCCGGCAGGTGGAACACTCTCCACAGGGTGGGCCCGGCCCCCGTTCGCAGTTGATCCCCGCCGCCAGGTGGCGCGCCAGCGTCGCCTTGCCCACTCCGTTCGGACCCGCAAACAGGAGCGTCTGCGGCAAGCAGTCCTCCCGGACCATCCGCCACAGGGCCGAGGCGATGTGCTCGTGTCCGATCAGTTGGGGAGCGGGCATGTCCTTCACCGGGGCAGGTGCCCGTGCTGCTCGAGTGCCGGGCGAACCAGCCGGAGAACTCGCTGGGCGACCGCATCGGGCGGACCGTCTGCGTCGATTTTCCGCACGCGTCCGGGTTCGGCGCAGTGGATGGCGGCATAGCCTTGCCGCACCCGTGAGAAGAAGTCCCCGGAGAGGGCTTCCAGACGGTCTTCGTCCGTTGTCCTGTGACGGGCCCGGCCCCGTGCTGTCTCGGGATCGAGGTCCAGCCAGAGAGTGAGGTCGGGCTGCAGCCCGTCGCAGGCGATCTCGCTCAGACGCAGCACGGTTTCGGTGCCCAGTTGGCGTCCGTGGCCCTGATAGGCCACTGTCGCATCCGTGAAACGGTCGCAGATCACGACCTTGCCGGCTGCGAGGGCCGGGCGAATGACCTCCTTCAGGTTCTGCGCACGCGACGCGAAGTACAGCAGCAGTTCGGTTGTCGGGTCGATCTCCCGGTTGGCGGCGTCCAGCAAGATGCTCCGGATCATCCGACCGAGTCGCGTGCCGCCGGGCTCCTGGGCGAGCACGGGTTCGATCCCCATGTCCCGCAGACTTCCCAGCAGGATCCGGATCTGGGACGTCTTGCCGCAGCCGTCGATTCCCTCGAAGCTGACGAAGAGTCCACGCTCCGCCAAATTTCAGAGTATATCCTCTGCGGACGCCTGCGTCAGGATCCCGCGATGACCGTCTCGATGACCTGCACCGCGCCCTCATCCGTGATGCGGAACCGGGTGAAGTCCGCCGCCTGGTCGGGTTCGAGGTAGCCCGAGCGGTCCGGGAGTTCCATCGCCGTTCCGGCGTTCGATGTCGCCAGCCGTGTGGCCGCCAGTACGGAGAGTCCGGCGAAGCGCATCGCGTTCTCGATCCCGCGGTCCATGCTGAGTGCCGAGCCGGCCAGGCGCCGACTGCTCAACAGTTCCACCCTCCGGCTCGGAAGCAGTTCCACATCCTGTTCGCCCAACCTGTAGATTCCCGGAGGACAGTGGGCCGGTGCCACCGCGTCCGTGACGAGGATGGAGCGCTCCGGCCCTTTCGCGCGCAGAGCGATCTTGGCGAACGGTGCCGGCAGGTGAATGCCGTCGACGATCAGGCCGGCGTAGAGTCTGTCGTCGGCCATCTGGTGGACGACGTAGTTGTCGTGTCGTGGAACCTGGGCATGGGCTCCGTTGCCCAGGTGCGTGCTCATCGTGGCACCGGCGCTCACGGCGTCGCTGATCTGTGCGGCGGTTGCGTTCGTGTGACCGATCGAGACGATGACACCGGCCTTCCTCATGTGTTCGATGACATTGGGGGCCTGCTCGTGTTCCGGGCTGAGCGTGACCAGGCGAACGGCGCCTTCGGCCGCCTCCTGAAGCCGTTCGAACTCCGCGATGCTGGGAGGGCGCACATGTGCTTCCGGGTGCGCCCCCCTGGGGCCGTCCAACGGGGAGATCCAGGGTCCCTCCACGTGAAAACCGAGCATGGCTCCCCCGTTGGCCAGGCTCCGCCTCGCCCGGGCGAGGTTGCGCAGCGAACCGGCCATGTCATCGTGTGAACCAGTGATCACGGTGGGGTAGAACCGTGCTACGCCAGTCGAGATCTGCACTTCGATCGATCGTCCGATTTCATCCAGGGCGGAATTCGGGTCGTTGTAGTCGACCCCCGAGAAACCGTTGACCTGCAGGTCGATCCAACCTGGCGTCACGTACTCGTCCGCCGGACTCTGCAGGGGCTCGACGTGTTCGATGGCACCGTCAGCGAACGAGATGCGGACGGCTTGTCCTGTCGCGGGATTGATGCCGGTGGTTGTCATGCGGAACTCTGTCCGGTGCGGCCCTGTCAGCCAGGACATCCGGCGGCAGCCGGGACAGTGCTGCTCTCCATTATGCGGAACCGTTGGCAGGTATCCGCCGACCGTGGTTGGCCCGGACGCCGCTAGTCGGCGGCCCACCTCATGGTCACGTCATGAGGTGGGGGCGGGCGGCCTTATCGGCTGGACCGTAGATCGCGATACCGATGCAACGGCCCGGTGTCGCCGTCGATCGTGCCGGAAGGCCATGTTCGCCAAGCTGGGCAGACTGACGTACCAGGGCCCGGACATCGCTCGCAACCGTCGCTGGAGAGGCCAATCGTTGTATAGTGCCTGTAGGCGCGGCCGCCCACCGCCGTGGTGCGGGCCGGACGGTCGCCATCGATTGGAGAGTATGAATTCCGCAGACTCCTCGCGCCGGGTGTTCCTGGCGACGGCAGCAGCAACACCGGCCGCAGCGGCAGCGCCGGCGGCATCGCGCGTGATCGGTGCCAACGACCGGATCAACATCGGCATGATCGGCGTGGGAGGCAAGGGGCGCGGCCATCTGCGGCTGCTTCTCGGCCGCAGTCAGGAGCAGGGCGACATCCGCATCGCCGCCGTCAGCGACATCTACCGGAAGCGGAGGGATGAGGCGCTCTCGCAAGCCGGCCTGCCGACCGCCGCCGGGTTCGTGGAGTACCGCGAGCTTCTGGAGCGTTCCGACATTGATGCCGTCTGGATCTGCACCCCCGATCACTGGCACGCGACGATGGCGCTCGACGCGATCGAGGCGGGCAAGGATGTCTACCTCGAGAAGCCCATGACCTACACCATCGGGGAAGCCAGGCGGATCGCGGTCGCGGTGGAACGCACCGGACAGGTCCTGCAGGTCGGCAGCCAGCACCTCTCGGACCAGCGGTATCACGAGGCCCGCAAGGTCATCCAGGAGGGCTGGATCGGGCCCGTCCTGTGGGCGCAGAACTCGTACTCCCGCAACTCGCTGTACGGGGAGTGGAACTACACCATCGACCCCGAAGGTACGCCCGCCAACATCGACTGGGAACGATTCCTCGGCACGGCTCCGGTCCGACCGTTCAGTGCGGAGCGGTTCTTCCGCTGGCGCAAGTACTGGGACTATTCCGGGGGTATCGCCACGGACCTCTTCTACCATCGGCTCGCACCCCTGGTGCTGATGATGGGCAAGCAGTTCCCGACCCGGGTCAGCGGGCACGGAGGGATCTACGTCCACCGGGAACGCGAGGTGCCCGACACCTACGCAACGCTGGTCGAATACCCGGGCCATTTCATGAACCTCTCGGCCTCGATGGCGTCTTCTGCGGGCAACCAGGGCCTGCCCACCATGGTCTACGGACACGAAGGGGCCATCTCCTTCCTGCCCGGGGCCATCGAAGTCAAGCCGGAGTACCAGTTCGCCGCGAAGTTCCGTGCGGCCACGGGCCATGACATGCTTCGCATCGAGGTGCAGCAGGACAACGTCAGCGTCGACCATGTGGCGAACTTCCTCGACTGCATGCGGACGAGGGAACAGCCGGTCTTCGACCCGCATTTCGGCTATCAGGTCATGGTTGCCATCCGGCTGGGAGTGGATTCCTACCGCAGCGGGCGGATGATCGCCTTCGATCCGGACAGTGAGCGGGTCGTGCCGTCTCCGGACGATCGGCCCGGGTACGAGGGGTCCGGGAAGAATGTCGACGAGCCGCCGCGGAGGCCGCCCCAGCCACGCCCCACGGCCTGAGCGGAGGGGATTCTCGATCCGTCTCGTCGGTGGTGGCAGCGCCGACTCTGGTAGGGTTGCTTCATGCGTTCCCGCATCCTGACCGTATTCTGCCTGCTGTTGTCGAGCCTGTCCGCGCAGGAACCGCTCAACGTCCTGTTCATTGCGACGGACGACATGAACAACGACCTGGGGACATACGGGCACCCGGTCGTCAGGACTCCCAACTTCGACCGCCTGGCCCGGCTGGGCATCCGCTTCGACCAGGCCTACTGCAATTACCCCGTCTGCAATCCCAGCAGGGCGTCTCTGATGACGGGCCTTTATCCGGACCAGACCCGGGTGCGCAACAACGCCGATCACTTCCGGTCGAACATTCCGACCGTCCGTACATTGCCGCAGATGTTCCGGGACAACGGCTACTTCGTGGCGCGGATCGGGAAGATCTATCACTACGGTGTTCCGACGAACATCGGCGAGGACGGGCTCGACGACCCGGCTTCCTGGGAGGAAACCGTCAACCCGCGCGGGCGGGACAAGTGGGAAGAGGAGCAGATCTACTCGATTGATCCCATCAACAGGAACTTGGGCGGGACGTTGAGCTGGATGGCCCAGGACGGCACGGACGAGGAGCAGACGGATGGCATTGGCACCACTGCTGCGATCAGGATCATCGAGGAGGCCCGGGACCGGCCCTTTTTCCTGGCGATGGGCTACTACCGCCCCCATACCCCTTATGTGGCCCCCCGGAAGTACTTCTTCCAGTACCCGTTGCGCCTGATCCGCCTGCCGGCGGAACCCTTGGATGACCTGGTCGACATTCCTCCTGCGGCCTGGGTCGACCGACCCTACCAGCTCAACCTGCCGAAGAGAAAGCAGCGGGAGGCCATCCAGGCCTACTACGCCGCGATCAGTCTCGTCGATGCCCAATTGGGCCGGCTGCTCGACGCTCTGGAGCGTCTCGACCTCACGGACCGGACGGTGATCGTGTTCTGGTCGGACCACGGCTATCACATGGGGGAGCACCGGCTCTGGCAGAAGACCACCCTCTTCGAGAACTCGGCCCGTGTGCCATTCTTCATCGCATCACCACGCCACCGGGCTACCGCTGGACTGAGCACGAAGTCGCTGGCGGAACTCGTCGACGTGTATCCGACCCTGGCCGATCTCTGCGGACTGGAGCCTCCGGAGCATCTGGTGGGCAAGAGCCTTGTCCCGATTCTCGAGAACCCGCTTGAGTCCGTCAGGGACTCGGCGCTGACCACGTACGACACCCACGACCGCGTCAATCCGAAACGGCCTCTGCGACCGCGTGCAGTGGGCTACACGGTCCGGACCCCGCGCTGGCGTTATACCGAGTGGGGAACGGATGGCGAGCACGGCGTGGAACTGTACGACCACTGGAACGATCCCGACGAGTTCGTCAACCTGTCGTCGGCGCCGAGCGAACGGAAGACGGTCCAGACACTGAAGAAGCTGCTGCGGGATCGGATTGCGGAGGCGGGCCAGTCCCCACGGCTCTAACGGAAGGCAGTGTCGGTCCCGGTCGAGCCTGTGCTACCTTGGCGGTGCGGAGCGGGTGAACCTGCTCGCTGCGCCCCAATTGTGATGACCATGTCGAAAATGGATCGCCGCGAATTCTGTACCGCCTTGACAGCTTCCGCGCTGGCGCCGTCCGTGGCTCGATCCGAGCCGGAATTCGTCCCCCTGTTCAATGGAACGGACCTGAACGGATGGGAGGGCGACCCGTTTCTGTGGAGCGTCCACAACGGGATGCTGATCGGGCGATCGCCCGGGATCGGCTACAACGATTTCCTCACGACCGTTGACGAATTCGCGGACTTCGTGCTGCGCTTCGAGGTGCACCTGCTCGGCGACAAGGGCAACAGCGGCGTGCAAGTCCGCAGTCGCCGGGTTCCGGGATCGATGGAGATGGTGGGCTACCAGGCCGATATCGGACCCAGCTGGTGGGGCAATCTCTACGATGAGAGCAGGCGCAGGGTGACGCTTGCCCAGCCGTCCGGGAGTACGCTCCGCCGCGCGCTCAGACCCGATGCGTGGAACGATTACGAGGTCACCGCGATCGGAAAGAGGATCGTCCTGCGGCTCAACGGTGTCGTCACGGTCGACTACACCGAGGAGGACGACTCCATCGAGCAGAGGGGGCTGGTCGGCCTCCAGGTGCATTCCGGGCCGCCCCTGGAAGTGCGTTTCCGCAACATCAGGATCCAGGCCAAGTAGCAACCATCGGGCACCCCGCTTCCGTCCCCGTGCCGATCGGGACGATTCAGGCGAATCGCTGCGCAATCTCTCCGATCACCGGCAGTCGATATGTCCGGCCCTGGAACGCTCGGTACGCGGCCAACACCCAGCAGCACAGCAGCACAGACTGGAACGCGAAGGAGAGCAGGCCCTCCAGCAAGGCGAAGAACGAAACGGTCACCGAGATCAGCGCCATCAGGACTGCGGCCGCTGTCAGCAGCAGACACTGGCAGCTGTGGAAGCGGAGAAATGGGCTGGTCCGGTAGGGATCGATCAAGAGGAACACGATGGCCGGGAGCGGAGTCAGGTACGCAAGGACTCCCAGATGCCGGTCCGTCAGATGGAAGTCCCCGATGTCGAATCCGGCACCCTGTACGCTGCCACCGAATGCAGAGTCGACTGGAGCACCGCATTGCCCGCAGTACCGTCCGCCAGCAATGCGGGCGCCGCAGTTCGTGCAATAGCGCATCGCAGTCGATATTCCTCAGTTCCTGTAGTATAGGCCGGGTATGGACCGGTTCGGAGCCTGGGCCCTCAGATGGCGCCAAAGAGCGCCGCGGGCGGTGTGTGCGGTCCTGTTCGTACCGTGGACGGCAACCGGCGTCGAGATCGTCGCCCATCGCGGAGCATCGTACGATGCCCCGGAGAACACCCTTCCTGCTGTCCGGCTTGGATGGGAGCGTGGTGCCGATGCCGTCGAGATCGACATTCACCAGACACGCGACGGACGGATCGTGGCCATTCATGACAGGAGTACGGATCGCGTGACCGGTCGGCCCGGGCTTGTCGCCGAAATGTCGCTGAGGACGCTGCGGCGACTGGATGTCGGTGCGTGGAAGGGCACTCGCTGGCAAGGCACCCGCATGCCGACGCTTGACGAAGTGCTGGCCACGGTACCTTCCGGCAGGACACTGGTGGTGGAGATCAAGTGTTCCCGGACCGTGCTGCCGGATCTTGAAAGGGTTCTGCGACACGCGCCCGACGGGACCCGCGTCATGCTCATCGCATTCGACTACGACACGATCGCGGAGTCCAAGCGCCGGATGCCAGGCAGGCCCGCCTACTGGCTCTACGGGTTCTCGGAACGCGAGGTGGAGCACTATCGAATCCGGAGTCCGGACGATCTGCTGCAGAGAGTGCAGGAGGCGGGCCTGGACGGGCTGGATCTTCGCCACGACGGTCCGTGGGTCGAAGAACTGACGCAGGCACTGGGAGCGGTCGGCAAGTCCGTGTATGTCTACACGGTCAACGATCCAGCCGAGGGGCGCCGCCTGCGCGACCTCGGGGTGGCCGGCATCACGACCGATCGACCCGGATTCCTGAGGCAGGCCATGGAGGGCCGGTGAGTGCCGACTGCTTCCGGTGGCGTGCAGGCGCCGCGATGGCTATCGTAGTTCCGAGGGTGTCATGATGTTCCGACCACTGTTCCCCAGACTCGCCTGCCTCGCACTGGCTCTCGTCGTGACCTGCGTCCTGTTCATCGACTACTGTGATCTGATCTTCGGGTGCGGCTGTCAGTCCCTTTGGGCGGGGGGTTCCTCGTCATGCAACATCCACGCTCCGGCACCACCTCACTGTCCCTGGTGTCTCCACGACGGGATGATCGGCTGGTGGTCCTTGACCGGGATCTGCGTCGTGCAAGCTGGCCTCGCATTGGGGCCGGGGCGGTTCGGATGGTGGCGGGCCCTTGCAGTCTTCGCAGTGTTTCCCGTGCTGGGCGGCATTGCCGGTCTGGCGGCCGCCTGGCATACGGGCTACTTCTGATTCGGACGGCGTGCGGGTGCCGAACTGGTCCGCCCCGGGCGCCCGGCCTTTGATGACGAGGGTCTGCCCGGTTCTGAGGAATGCCTACAGGTGTTTCGGCACGACGTACGGCGGGCGATAGCGCCGTGTCAGCATTTCGTTAGCCGTCCCGTTTCCGACGAACGATCCGGATTCCGAGTCGATGTGCAACTGCTGCTGGCAGCGGTAGCTGATGTTGGCGAGGTGGCAGAGCTCCGCCGCGGCCGCACCGATCCGGATGTCGGCGTTGAGAGCGTACTGGTTCCGTGACCGGACGGCCTCGATGAAGTTCGTCATGTGCGGGGTCGGATCCCAGACACGCTCTTCGTGCCGCTGCTCGTCGTGAGTCTTCTCCCGCTCGTCTCCCATGTAGATCTGGAACCCGCTCGGTTCGACCACCATGTAGCCCTGGTCACCGAAGAAGATGTTGCCGGTGTAATTGCTGCCGGCGATGGGGGTGCCGCCCTCGTTGGGACTGGAGAGATTGCGCACATCAAAGACGACCTGCGAACGCTTGAACTGGAAGTGGGCCTGTTGCGTGTTCGGGGTCTCCTGGTCGTCCTGCCAGACGAACTTGCCCCCGGTGGACGAGACGGAATCCGGTCTGCCGTATTCGCCCAGCCCCCACCTGCAGATGTCCATCTCGTGGACGCCCTGATTGCCGATGTCCCCGTTGCCAGTGTCCCAGAACCAGTGCCAGTTGTATGCGAACCGGTTCTTCGAGTACGGTTGCATCGGTGCCGGCCCCAGAAACTGGTCCCAGTCGAGCCCTGGCGGTACCGGTTCCCGGGGAGTGCGGCTGATCGATTTCCGGCGGCGGAAGCAGAGTCCCCGCGCCATGTAGACCTCCCCGATTGCGCCTTCTCGCAGCATCTGCATGGCCACGCGCTTGTGGCCGATCGACCGGCTCTGCGAACCCACCTGGACCATCCGCTTGTGGGTGCGGGCGGCCGCGATCATCTGTTCACCTTCGAAGACGTTGTGGCTGGCAGGCTTCTCCACATACACGTCCTTGCCCGCCTGGCACGCCCAGATCGTCGTCAGTGCATGCCAGTGGTTGGGTGTGGCGACGGAGACGGCCTGCACTTCGCCGTCGTCGAACAGGGCTCGCATGTCGGAGTACTCTGTCGGGTCGTGTCCCTGTGTCTTGCGGACGATGGCCGCCGCACGTTCCCGAGCCTCCTGGTTGACGTCGCAGATCGCGGCAATCCGCGTGCCCGGAACATCGGAGAAGTACTGCAGATGGCCGCGGCCCCTCCCGCCCGTGCCGACCACGGCGAGGTTCACGCGATCATTGGCGCCCAGAATGGGGAGCGCGCGCGTCGCTACCGCCGCTGCAGCACCTTTCAGGATCAGCCTCCGGCTTTGATGTTCCATGCGGACCAGACTACTACAGTGCGGCCGTCTGGGGAATATGTGGTAGCTTCGGGTTCTTGCGCTTCGCGGGTCTTGCAGCCGGATGGATCCTTTCCCTCGGTGTCGCCGCGGGCGCGTCGGACTCCACCAAAGCGGAGCGGGTTTCGGCTGCGCTGAGGGCTTCCGGGCGCCTCGAATCCGATGTGCGGGCACTGTGCGACGGTATCGGGGCAAGGATGGCCGGCACCGATGCGATGGACCGGGCCCTGGAGTGGGCCCGTACCTCGTTCGCCCAAGCAGGGCTCGAGAGCGTTCGTCTGGAGCCCGTGCCCATGCCATTGCGATGGGAAGAGGGTGAGACCGCGATCAATGTCCTTGAGCCGTCCGAGTACCGTGTCCGGGCCTTGTCATCCGGGCTCTCGCCCGCGCTGGCGGAAGCTCGTGAGGCCGAACTCGTGGACGGTGGCAAAGGGTACCCAGGCCATATCGCCCGGTCCCCCGAGCGCTTCCGGGACAGGATTCCAATCATCACGCTCGACGAGGTCGGGTCGTTTGAAGACCTCGGAGTGGAACAGCGGGATGCGGTGGTGGCCCTGCGGGAAGCTGCCCAGGCCGGTGCGCTGGCCGTGCTGTTCGTGTCGACCCGACGCGATGGACTGATGTACAGGCACGTCAACAGCATCTCTGGCGGGCTTGATCCGATCCCGTCTGCAGTTGTGGCTCGCGAGGACGGCCTGCGACTGGTGCGAACTCTGCAGGGTGGTGAACGGGTCCGGGTCCGTATCCGCCTGCCGAACCGGATCAGGGGAAGCTACAGCACTGCGAATGTGCTGGCCGAGATTCCCGGCGACAACCTGCCGGACGAAGTGGTCCTTCTGGGGGCGCATCTCGATTCCTGGGACATCGGGACCGGATGTCAGGACAATGCCGTCAATGTCGCCCTGGTCCTTCACGTGGCGCGGTCCATCGTCGAGGGCGGCGTGCGACCCCGGCGGACGCTCCGCTTCGCTCTGTTCGGTGGCGAGGAGTTCGGGCTGTTCGGATCCAGGGCATACGCTGCGGCATACCGGGACGAGATGGACGATCATGTCGCGACCATCGTTCATGACATGGGCAACGGGGAGCTCACGGGATACTCGGTGGGGGGCCGTCGCGAACTCCTTTCCGAGCTACGACGGATCCTTGATCCCGTGGATCCAGCGGGTCGGTTGCGGCACACGGACGACCCGTTCTTCTTCAGCGACAACTTCACGTTCATGCTGCACGGCGTGCCGTCGCTGTTTGGTGTGCAGGACACATCGGCGTTCTATCGGACTTACCACTCGGCCGCGGACACCTATGACAACGTGCGTGTGGAAAACGTGATCGAGTCGGCGGTCGTGGCCGCGGGAGTGATGCTCGGCATTGCCGACGGCGCGGACCGGTTCGGCAGCCGTCTGGAGCACGGCGAACTGCTTGAACGGGCGAACCGCCAGGGCCTGGTGCGACACCTCGAGTTCCTCGGTGTCCGGGAGGATTGGCTACCGTCTCTTGAGTCTTCCGGCCCCGGGCCGCACTGAGCCGGAGACCGGGTTGGCGGTCGGCTTCCCCGAAGTCAGCGACCTGCGGGGCCCACCATGTCAGGCAAGTCGGACTGCACGCGGCCACGTTGATCCAACTGCAGTGCTTCGCTGCGTAGCGGAACTTGATGAGGTACTCTCGAAGTACGTTGACAGCGAACTACATGAAGATCAGCAATGGCGGGGAATGAATGGCGCCAACAGGGTGGACTGGAGCGGTCAGTGGGGCTGGCGGACTCACTGACCACCGGGAATTTGGCATTCCACTCTCCGGCCGCCAAGGTTGCGACGTCAAGCACGACGATTGATATGCTCTAATGCAAGACACTGGGATGCGAATCTGAGCGGCATGGACAGAACCGAACATCTACATTGAGAATCGGAGGTGCGTTTCAAGACAGCATTGACGCCACTGTGAAGATCCGCTATGCTGTCATTGCGTGGCCAAACCAAGCAAAGACACACGTACATCAGGTGGTTCCAATTGGGAAAACCGCACGCTGTTTCATGGAGACAATCTGAAATTTCTCCGCGGGATGTGCAGTGAATCTGTGGACCTTATCGCTACCGATCCACCATTCAACAAAGGGCGCGATTTTCATGCCACACCCGATAGCCTTGCGGCAGGTGCGCGGTTTCAGGATCGCTGGTCGTGGGATCGTGATGTTCACCAGAATTGGGTAGACCAGATCACGGATGACTATCCGAACGTCATGAATGTAGTCAATGGATCCCGTTCAAGCTACGGTGACGACATGGGTGCGTTTCTTTGCTTCATGGCAGTCAGATTGCTGGAAATGCGACGGATTCTAAAGCCAACAGGTTCGATATACATGCACTGTGACCCTACTGCAAGTCACTATTTGAAGCAATTGATGGATGCAGTTTTCGGGCGTAAACAGTTCCGAAACGAGATCGTATGGTGTTACAAGACTGGCGGAACAAGCACACGCTGGTTCAGTCGAAAGCACGATTTATTGTTGTTTTATTCGAAATCGAACCGCTACCAATTCAATCAATTGCACGAAAAGTCCTATCTGTCTCATCGATACGGATTCAAGAACGTGAATATTCTCGAAGACGAAATCGGTGCCTACACCATGGTGGGCATGCGAGACTACTGGGATATCCCAGCCTTGCGAGGGAATCAACATGAGTCGACGAGCTACCCTACGCAGAAACCAATAGCCCTGTACGAGCGCATCATCAAGGCTTCCAGCAACCAAGGTGACATCGTGCTTGACCCGTTCGCCGGATGTGCTACGACTTGTGTGGCCGCAGAGCGGCTAGGCCGTCAATGGGTTGGAATCGATATTTGGAATCGGGCACACGAGGTGGTTCTCGATCGACTGCGAAAAGAGGGACTTTCAGCGGATGGAACCAGCGGAGAAATGCTGGCGTTTGGCGACGTACATTACCAGAATATTCCGCCGATTCGCACTGATAATGACACGAATACTGTGGCCTTTCTTCAAGTACGTGAACGCATCAGGGAACCGGATTCGCAGCGAATGAGCCGATCTGATATGTACGAGTTCTTATTAGATCAGTACGGCTCCAAATGTCAAGGTTGTGACAGAATGTTCGATGACTCGCGCTATCTGCAGCTCGACCACAACACGCCTCGGGCGGATGGTGGGCTGAATCATATCTCGAATCGCATTTTGCTCTGTGGCCCGTGTAACCGTGCCAAAAGCAACATATACACACTGTCGGGTCTCAGGAGATTGAACAAGAAAAACGGATGGATGGTAAAGTGAAGGTATGGGTCCGCTTATTCTCAGTTACGAGTATAACTGATCAACTCCCTTGACATGGGCATGTTCTTGCCCTGAATCTCCGCCGTTCACGGGGTGAGCGAGGATCTGTGGGACGCTAAGTGCGATGTACGATCATTTTGTCTGGGGTTGGCTCCGTCCGGGTAAACGTTCGAGCGGGCAGTGGGGCTAGGACGGGGCCAGGTGACGGCAAGGAGGGCGAGGAGTTGCACAGAACACAGGAAGGATGATATGTTTTCAGTGCGGGCGCAGGCAGGTGGCGGAGCAGAGGCAGTCGGTGGAGCGGTGCGGAGGAGAGCGGGAGTGTCGGAAGCGGTCGGCGGAGAGGTGGGAGTGGAAGCGGCAGGCGGGGTACTGGAAGAGTCAGCACGGTCGGGCGAAGGAACGCGGGGAGCGGCTGCGGGAGCGGTTGCGGGCCGAGCAGGCGCAGCACCGTGTGATGCGGAAGAAGTTGGTGCAGACGCAGGCCGAGTGCGCGGCACTGCAGCGGCAGGCGGTGGTCGGGGAGCAGGAGCGGGAGGCGCTGCAGCAGCAGGTGGCGGAGTGGCGGCAGGCGGCGGCCGGACAGCCGCCGAATCGGGCCGATCTGCTGCGGGCGGCCTTTGGTGCGAGGAGTGAGAAGCGGGCGCCGGAGCCAGAGGCGGGCGAGGCGGATGCGGTGGCGGGGCGGTCGGGCCGGCGGGCGCGGGGCGGGCAACCGGGAGCGAAAGCCCATCCGCGGGTGGCCCGGCCCGAGTTGGAGGAGCGGACCGAGGAGCGGGACCTGCCGGCGGAGAGGCGGGTGTGCGGGGACTGCGGGCGGCCCTTCCAGCGGCACGGGGTGGCGGTCAGCGAGCGGGTCGAGGTGGAGGTGCGCAGCTACCGACGGCGCATCCGGCGGCCCCGCTATCGGGCGGCCTGCGAGTGCGCGCAGGCCCGCGGCCAGCAGGCGCCCACGGTGCAGGCGGGGTTGCCGCCGACGCTGTTCCGGGGAACCTGCTACGGTCTGAGCGTGTGGGTGGAGTTCCTGCTGCAGGTGTACTGGCAACGCCGGCCGGTGCGGGCCTTCGAGCGGGAGTGGGCCGAGCGGGGGCTGGCGCTGCCGGCGAGCAGTCTGCTGGGGCATCAGCAGGATTTCGTGCACTGGTTCGCACCGCTGGAGCAGGCCATCGGGGTGCAGCAACGGCAGGCGCTGCTGGTACATGGGGACGAGACGTCGTGGAGGGTGCAGGCGCGGGGCGAGCAGGGGCACAATCCGCGCTGCTGGCTGTGGGCCTGCCTGACGTCCGAGGCGGTGCGCTTCCGGGTCGATCCGGCGCGCAGCGCGGCCGCAGCGAAGGTCCTGTTCGGGCCGCTGGGACAGAGCGGGCGGGCGGTGCTGGTGTGCGATCGCTATGCGGCCTACGACAAGCTGGCGCGGGACCACGCCGGCCAGTTGGAGTTGGCCATCTGCTGGGCCCACGCCCGGCGCGATTTCGTGCGCCTGGCCGACCGTCATCCGCCCTGGCGGACCTGGGCGGAGGGAATCGTGCGGCGCATCGGGGAGTTGTACCGGCTGCACCGCGAGCGGCACCGGCACTGGCAGCCCGAGCGGGACGGTGAGCACCAGTCGGCGCGGTGGCAGGCGCTGCAGGAGCAGTTCGCCACCGCGATGAGTGCGTTCTTCGCGTACGTCGAAAGCGAGCAGCAGAGCGTGGCGGCGAGCGCCCCGGTTGCGGGCGACCCGCGCCTGGGACCGTTGACTTCGCTGCTGCGCTATCGCACGGGCCTGTCGGTCTGCGTGCAGCAGCCGTGCGTGCCTATGGACAACAACCGTGTCGAGCGGGCCCTGCGCCCGGTCGTGATCGGGCGCCAGCTCAGCCACGGTTCGCACAGTGCGACCGGGGCGGAGTTGCAGGGCCTGCTGCTGTCGGTGTGCAGCACGCTCGACATGGCCGGCATCGATCTGGAGCGCTGGCTGGAGGCCTTCCTGGGCGAGTGCGCCCGGCAGGGGCCGGGCGCGACCGTGCCGGAGCCGCAGGAGTGGCTGCCGTGGGGCATGCCCCCGGACCGCCGCCAGGCGCTGCTCCGGCCCGGCTGACCCCGGCGACCTGCCCGCCGCTCGGGTGGCCCGGCCAAGGACGCTGTGGGCCGCCCACCCCTCAGCCCGCAGCGGCTGGCCAGCCTCCGGCGCTCCTCCTCACTGCCTGCCTTCCACTGCCCACTCGAACGTTTACCCGTCCGGAGGTGTTGAATGTTCCGTACTCGATCTCTAGGAGGGCCGTGTAACCATCCACTGTGGGCGTCGAGATGTTTCCGTTCTGCGGAGTGCAGGAGCAACCTTCATGGCGTGCGGGGAAGAGAGGCAGACTTCCGGATTGCCGAGGGCGAATGGCTGGATCGAAGTCGCTTCCCGTTGTCGGACTGCCGCGGACATCTCGTGTGCGGGGGGCTTCCACGCCTCCGGAGTGTATCGGTGGTACGGGCAGAGTTCCGCTGTTCCAGTGGCGGTGGTCGTACCGCAACCACGAAGACGCGCGCAGATTTGCCGTCCGGGAGCAACGCGTCGGCGCATGACCGGTTACGTGCTGGAGACTCAACATGCGAACGTGCGCATGGGAGGTTGTCCGATGGGCCTCATAGCCTACATGCGGGTCTTCGGCTGCCTCTCCTGTTGTGTCGGAGCGATCGGGTGCTGGACGAACTTCGTGCCGTGACCGAGATACAACGCGTTGGTGATCCGTCAAGTGGGGGTCGTCGGGTCGATGGAGATGCAGTTGCAATGGCATCGCCAACTCTCCCGCGTCCTGCGCCGCCACGCAGCCGCGCATGGACATTCGACGACGACCTCACCACGTCTACCCGCAACTCCTACGGGTCCCCGCTCCGACGGCCCCGCAGGCATGACCTGCTTCGGCCACCCCGTTCTCGCGCGGTCACGCTGAGCCAGCTACCGTGCTGTGGCACTCACCTGCATGCAATACGCCACAGCAACCGCTGAAGGGTTGCACAACATCCGAGCCTAGCCAGCACCATGTCGCAGTGACTCGCTAGCAACGGAAGACAGGTGGGGCGTATCCCCGATCTGTGTTCGTGCGGCCCTTACAATCGGCCAGAGCCCGAAGCAAACCATGGGCGCTGGCTCCGGTTGGCCGAACCGATCATCCGTCTCTCCGTTACAATGCGACAATTAGGCAAGTTCACCATGGAGTCCCGATTTCCGCGCGGCGCCCTGTTGGGGATGACTGCACTGGCAGCGTTGGTCTCGCAGCCAGTGTGGGCCGCTCCCGACCACGAAGGGCCCATCGCCGTATGTGGAACTTCTCGCAGCCCGCAAGAGGTTCTCTTCCTGCACCAGCAGCGGCTCCACCTGGAGCACGGAACCGCCCCCGAGAAGAACACCAAGGTAGCGACGAAGTACGAGGACTGGCAGCGGTTTCCACTCCCCCCGGAGTCGCCGCGCACATTGGAGATCGATTCACCGCGCCCGATCAAGTCCGGTGACATCGCCCTGATCGAAGCGGCGCCGGCATTGCTTCGTGCTCCCAATCAGGTCGACATGTCCGGTCGAATGGTCACGATCAAGCCGGGCCCCGCTGGATTCACGGTGCAGGGAAGTGCGTTGTCGGCTGGAATGGCGGTCGAGCCGACCGGAATTCCGATCCCCATGGACGATGACGATTTCGCGGTCGTCGAGTTTCCGTTCGCGTTTCCGTACTACGAGGAGAATTATGACCGCGGTTTCGTGCATTCAGACGGGAATTTCACGTTCGTGATCCCGGAAGCGAGTCGACGGGAACGGAACTATTCTCGTGCGGTCGGAGGCCCCCCACGCATAGCCCCGTTCTTCCAGGATCTGGATCCCAGCCAGGGAGGTCAGGTCTCGACCATCGTGGAAGGCAGCAGCGTGACCGTCACCTGGTACGACATTCCGTTGTGGCAGGATACCGGGCTCGGGAGCCGCCAGACGTTTCAGATGACACTGAAGTCCGATGGCAGCATCGAGTTCCGCTATGGAAGCCTGGATAGTCCCCATGGTGTCGTGGGGATCTTTCCCGGGCCGGTGGACCGAGATGCGGTTTACGTGAACTGGAGCGACACGGCTCCGGAGACGGTCCCCGCCGGCGCGATCATCGCGGAAGTGTTCTCCGACAAAGAGGGCATGGATGAGTTTGCGATCGTGCAGGAGTTCTACAGGCACCACGAGGATGCCTACGACACCCTAATTCTCTTCAATGATCTTAGCCTACCGGCCAGCAGGGCTTCCCTGGCTCATGCCTGGCCGATCCGGAACTATGTGGAGGGTATCGGCGATTCCATCATTGACGCCGGGGAGTACTTCGGCTCCCCCAGGAGGCTCGCTGCATTCGTCAACATGGGGGCGACTTCCAGCTATCCGGCCAGTCCACTTGCTCGCATCAGTACACTGCCTGACAACTCGTCGCTGCTGACCGTCCTCGCCCATGAACTGGGCCACCGCTTCCTCGCGTATGCGACATGGAAAGACCCGGAGTCGGGACTGGATTCCAAGGATCTGCTGGGAAGGCAGTCCTCCCACTGGAGCTTCTACTTCAATTCCGACGCATCAGTACTCGAGGGCAATGCAATCAAGGACCACGGACCGGACGCTTCGCCGCGGTTCCAGACGACCGCTTCCTCGCAGGGCTACAGCCAGCTCGACAAGTACCTCATGGGGTTGGTTGCCCCGAGCGAGGTGCCGGCAACCTTCCTTGTGCAGGACGCGAAGGGAGGGGTGCACTTCGGAAACGCCGCCAGGTCCCCCGAACCCGATGTCTGGTTTGACGGTGTTCGCAAGGAAGTTCGGCTCGAGGACATCATTGCAGCCGCCGGAGAGCGCCGTCCGGATTCGACGGTCTCGCAAAGGCAGTTCCGTTACGCATTTCTTCTTCTCGTTGACGATGCAGCGTCGCCGGGCCAGGAGTCGATCCGACGGCTCAATCAGCTCCGTGGAAACTGGCGCGCATACGCGCGAGTGCAATTCGGGGATGCCGCCACCACGGCAACCGAACTCGTTCGGATGCTCCATCTGTCGACCTTTCCGGCGGGGGGCCTGATCCAGGGATCCAGCGGGACCGCTCGCGTCATCATCTCCGAGGCTCGTGACACCGATCTGACGGTGTTGCTTGATCTGCGGGACGCCATCGCAACCGTACCGAATTCCGTGGTGATCCCGGCTGGAGATCTGTTCGCGGAATTCTCGCTTTCCGGGTTGGAGGCCGGGGTGACGACGCTCACCGCACGGGCTGCCGAGCCCGGTTATGATACTGCGGCCACCAGACTGAAGGTCAGGGAAGGCTTGAGCGGATTGAAGCTGTTGTCGCAGTCCTCAGGCGTGTACGGAATCGCTGGAACCGCCGTGACCGAACCTGTGCAGTATCGCGTACTCGACGAGAACCATGTTCCGTACAGCGGAGTCGAGTTGGCATTTTCCGCGAGTACCTCCGAGCGCATCGAGATTCCGAGTGTCGTGACGGATTTCAGCGGCCGAGGCACGGTCGAATGGCCGCTCGGGGATCGGGCGGGAACCCAAGTGCTGAAAGCGGAACTGAAGGGGGAGCCATCCACCTTTGTCCTGACGACAGCCTCCGTTGCGGAGCAGCAACCCTGGATGGTTGCCTCCGGAATCGTCAATGCCGCTAGTGGGGAGGCCCCTTCCGCTGGTCGTGGTTTCGCGCCCGGCAGCCTGGCAACGATCCGGGGTGCTGGACTGGCGGCAGAGACGAAATCGGCGACGACGCTGCTCGTGTTCGGGAATCTAGCACTTCCTAGGCGGCTTGGAGGTACCCAGGTCCAGGTTGGAGGAGCGGGTGCACCACTGTTGTCGGTGGCGCCCGGTGAGGTGACGTTTCAGATTCCGTTCGGCGTACCTGCTGGCTCGACCGATATCGTCGTCAAGACTCCGTACGGGAGAAGCGAGTTTGCCGCCGTGCAGATCAGTCCCGTCCAGCCAGGCCTGTTTGCGGACCGGGTCGGGGCTGCTCCGAGGACGGGCGTCTTGTCCCAGGCTGGCAGCGGTAAGCTGCCGATGGCCGGCGACGACCTGTATGCCTACGCCACGGGACTCGGATCCGTGACGCCGGCCGCGACAACTGGCCGTTCCGGCCAGGCCCTGCCGCCGAACCTGGTGACCGGTGTGACGACAGCCTGGGTGGACGACCGGTCTGTCGATGTGAGGTCCAGCGCACTGGCAGTGTTCGAGGCTGGTGTCTACGAAGTGGTGATCGCGCTGCCGGACGATCTGGCGGCCGGGACGCACACGCTCAAGATTGCCGTCGATGGTGTCAAGAGCAACGAAGTGCAGTTCGACTCCCTGTGATCGCGGGTTCCGACCGCAGAAATGAGAAGCGTCCCGGGCAGCTTCGATTGATCGTGCCGTTCGACCTTCCGGAAGCGCCTCATGGTGCGCCCGGCTGTTTGCAGGAGGTCGGTTTCTCCCGTCCGCGACGACCGGATGGAGAAACGCTGATCCCGATGTCCGGATGCGCTCGAATCCGATCAGTCCGGGCAGTGCCAGGAGAGTCTGTCGATCAGCCTGCATCCGATTCCCCGGAGGCTCGGAATCCGGAACCCGGGTGTTCCAGTCGGACAGGTACACTCGAAGCATGCACGGGACCGTGATGCGCTGGTCCTTGGCAGGGCTCGTACTGCTGGGCCTGATTCTGGTGCCGTTTGTCGTGATGGACGAGTCGGTTGCGGCGCTGGCGGAACGATGGCTGCGGGCCGGAACTGGCCGTCTCCTCATTGCGGCCACGGTCCCTGTTCTTCTGACACTGGACACGGTCCTGCCGATTCCGTCGAGTGTCGTGGCTACGGCCTCGGGAGCGTTTCTGGGGCTCGGGCTGGGGGCGAGCGTTTCCTGGCTGGGGCTGCAACTCGGCGTTGTGATGGGGTACGTGCTGGGAAGAGCCATCGGTGTTCCGGCTGTACGCAGGTTGGTGGGTCCATCCGAGATGGAACGGGCCGAGCGGCTCCATCGTCGTTGGGGAGCGGTTTCGCTGCTGGCCTGCCGCGCCGTGCCCGTGCTGGCAGAGAGTTCCGTCATGGTGGCCGGGGCCGTCCGCATGTCCTTCCGCCAGTTCGTGTGGCTGACCGGACTCTCGAATGCCGGGGTCGCGCTGGTCTATGCTGCGGTCGGGGCATATGCCCTTGAAGCCCGGACGTTCCTGCTTGCATTCGTTGCATCGCTGGCCTTGCCGGGAGCCCTGATGGCTGCGTATCGTGCGATGGAGTACCGCGGCCGTTGCCGACGCGGCCTTGGCCGTGGACGTGTGGCGGATCAGGATTCGGAGGCTTCGTGATGAGTTCGGGATTCGGCCGTCCTTCAGGATTCCTGACACTGACAACTGATTTCGGCACACAGGACCATTACATCGGGGTTATGAAGGGTGTCGTGGCCTCGATCGCACCCCACGTGAAGGTAGTCGACATCTGCCACGAGATCCCTCGATTCGATATCAGGGAAGGGGCGTTTGCCGTCTCCCAGGCTTGCGGATACTTCCCTGTCGGGACTGTCCACGTGGTGGTCGTAGACCCGGGCGTCGGGTCTGGTCGTCGGCCGTTGGCGGCGGCTGTCGGTGGGCACTGCTTCATTGCACCGGACAACGGTGTGCTGTCGCAGGTTCTCGACCAGGAGGACGCTTCCGAGACACGATGCATCGATGTTCGGCATGGACTGGACAGGTTGAGCCAGACATTCCATGGACGGGATCTGTTTGCGCCGTCCGGGGCGCGACTGGCGAACGGTCTTCCGTTCGCGGAGGTTGGTCCGCCGGTGCCGGACCCGGTCCGTCAGACTCCGGTCAGGGTCGTCAACGGGAAGGGCAGAGTGCTGCACATCGATGTGTTCGGCAACATCGTGACGAACTTCCGGCCCCGTGACGTGCCGGTCGGTACAGCGCTTGTGATGGCAGGAGCGTCTGTCGCCGCCAGGGCGGACTCGTACGCAGCGATGCACCCCAAGAGACTTTTCCTCATCGTGGGTAGCTCAGGCTATCTGGAAATCTCTCTCAATCAAGGCTCCGCGGCACGGGAACTCGATGTGCAAACCGGAGATAAGGTGATGGCCGTCCCGCCGGACGATGGCATGGCCCGGAGAGGTGGATGCCCTGGTCAGTCCGCGAGGGATGTTTCGTAGGTGCGGGATCGATTCTGCAGGTATCGGTATGGGTTGACGTTCATCCGGTTGTAGTGCACCTCGTAGTGGAGGTGTTTTCCGGTCGTGCGTCCCGAGCGCCCGACCAAGCCGATGATCTCGCCACGTCGCACAGCTTGGCCTGAACGAACGAAGTACTCCTTCAGGTGTCCGTACACTGTCTCGAAGCCGCTTGCGCCATGCGTGATCTTGATGCAGTGTCCGAGGGCCCCTTCCCATTCCGCCGAGAGCACGTTGCCGTCGGCCGCCGCTACAACCGGTGTTCCGTATGGGGCGCTGATGTCGAGACCGGGATGAAACGTACCCTTGCCGTGGAACGGATCCTTGCGCATCCCGTAAGCACTGGTAATGTGTCCCTTGACCGGCCAGATCGAAGGAGTCGTGCTCGCCCGGAGCGATTGCATCGAGGATCCGGGGTGGGAGTTCGCCAAGGCATCCTTGATTCGGTCGTACCGATCCACGGAAGCGTAGAACGCGGGGCGTGCCTCAATGCCGTAGACGGCCTCGATTTCCGCCTCGTCACGGCGAAATCCATAGGCGATCGAGACATCGTAGGCCAATTGGGTCAGGGATTCCAACTGCCGATCCCGCTCGTCGACGGTCATCTGCAGGTTTTCGTACTGTTGTTTCAGCGCATCATTCTCGGCGAGGAGCCGGCTGTTGTCGGCCTCATACCGACCAACGCTCGTACTCAGTCCGATCAGGGCGATGGCAAAGGCGCATCCTGCGGCCACAAGGACATGAAAAACCCACCCGGGAGCCTTGAGGCGCATTACGCGCCCGTGCACGGGATGTGCGATGAGTAGGAGGAAGCGGTTGTTCCGCATGGTTTGGCTGGCTGTCAGGGGTTCAGCTACGCTTGGCGAAGACCTCGGATGTTCACGGGATCCGCGCGCACACCTTCCCGGCAGGATATTCAGAGAGTATAGCGATTCGACAAGGCCCTGTCAATGGTCCGATTGGATCGGAGGAAAGCGACCGCAATGCTGAACGGATTTCGCGACCACGGCGGCGACGCGGCTGGGGGTGGTATTGAGGACCGTCTGATTGCGGCCATTGAGGTTCTCTGGACGGGCCGAACCAATCCCCTGGTTGGATTGGCTGGAGGCGATGACTGCGCCGTGCTGCGCGGCGGAAGCCGCGACGACTTATTGCTGACAACCGACCAAGTCATTGAAGGTCAGCACTTTCTGCGCCAGAAACACCCACCGGACTCGGTCGGGCGAAAGGCACTGGTCCGGTCCCTCAGCGATATTGCGGCGATGGGCGGAACGCCTGCCTGCTTTCTGCAGACCGTGTGCCTGCCGGACTGGGCGGTGGGGGATTGGCACGACAAATTCCAGCAGGGAATGCGCCAGGCGGCCGACTTGTCTGGGGCTGGTGACCTTGCACTGGCAGGGGGGGACGTCGCCGGTGGGGACCGTTTCGTCGCGACGACGACCGTTGTGGGGAGAATCGAGAGTGGCACGGCCCTACGGCGAAGCGGAGCCCGCCCTGGCGACGCCGTCTGCGTTTCCGGGGTTCTTGGCGGAGCTGGAATGGGCCTGGCAATGGTACTTGCACGGGACTGTCCGGACTGGACACATCCCGCAGTTCGTCGACACTGCGAACCCGGTGCTCGTTTGGAGTTGGGGCGGCTGCTCCGCGCAATACCGGCGACTGCGGCGATCGACTTGAGCGATGGTCTGGCGATTGATGCGAATCGACTTGCGAGTGCCAGCGGTGTCGCTGTCATCATTGATCCCCTGTCGTTGCCTCTGTTTCCGGGCGCCAGCAGCGAGGACGCGATCCGGTCCGGCGAGGAGCATGAATTGCTCTTTACGGTCGCTAGCCCGAACAAGCTACCTGATGGTGCCGCAGTCACCGTGATCGGGCGAGTGGACGAAGGAGATGGCGTCTGGACGGAGTCAGCGGACGGTCTTGATCGGCTGCCACGCGAGGGATTCTCACATTTCTAGAATCCGGCCCTCACAGCGTCCTCGGGGTCGGTACTGCGCCAAGGAACGCGTCCATTGAACTTCGAACTGCGACTCGGAAGAAGAGCCGGTGTTGGTCATCGAATCGATGAGATCGGAAGGCAGAGGTTGCGGAGGCGTGGCGGACAATGGACAAATGGACAGAAATTCGGGTTGGGTGTCGAACACGGAATCCTGGCCGGAGCTTCCGTGTTGACCGTCAAGCCCGGCCCCGGGGAAGCAGGCCCCGAAGGGGCGGAAATTTCGCAACGGTCTCTGGTGGAAGGCGGGAGCGACTTCCAAGGGTGTGGGCAAGGGCTTCGTCCGGCTGTCCCGAATGGGCCCACTGACGGCGTCACGCCGGGCTCGCGCTGTCACCGGCCATTGAGTTCAGTCCGGCTACATGCCATACAATGCGATACTGTGGCACGGCTTTCCCAAGACGAGGCGGGGCAGGTCTGGAAGGCATTGCGAGAGGCGCGTGTCCGGTCGCTGTATTTCGGGGAAATGGCGGGGCGTTACAGCAAACGCCAGCATTGGGTGCAGGGCCTGTCGCTGGGATTCACGTCGGGTGTGTTCGTCACGCTGATCGGGGACCCGTGGCCGCTTGTGGGGGCCTTCTGTGCGGCTGTCGCAGTCGGTGCGAACATCTGGGCATTGGCCACCAACCTGCATCAGACCCACGCGACGCTGGTCATGTTGCGGACGGCGTGGGAGAATCTGCGTCTTGAGTATGGCGAGCTCTGGTCGAGTTGGTATGTGGACGATGCTGAGGCCCGGTTTGCGGCGCTGCAGCGCCGGGCGAGCGATCTGGGGGTGATTGCCAGCGCGGGAGTACCGTGGGATCAGAAGGCTGTCGCCCGGTGGGAGGAATTCTGTCGGTGGGAGGAATTCTGTCAATCTCGAATTGAGCGAGCAGCCTGTGGCGTGTCCGCCAACGACAACGTGATCAAGGGAAGTTGGCCTCCGGTCCGGCCACCGCGAGTGTCGCCCCCGGCACCAGTGCCTCCGTAGCCAGTTCCGCCCCGCCAGAGCGAGTCCATGGCGGCCGGAATTCCTGATGGTCTCCGGCTGCCCGCTCAGAGGGGGCTGGAGTCCAGTCGCCGCCTCGATAGTCCAGTAGTCCAGACGCGGCCTGTGAAGATCGCTGCGTCCGAGCCAGCGGCTTGCAATCGGCAACGTTTCGGCAACTGCCGTGCTATGGCTGTCGCACGTTATTGAAGGTGCCCTCCCGGCGGAAGCAGTCCGACGAGATCTTCCGGTCGAGTCAACTCGGCTACCAGCAATGTTGCGGTTGATGCAACACCAGGTGCGTCCGACCATTGCCAACGATATGCACGGCAGCTCTTTCGACCCATACTCTGCGTTGAGCTGGTTGGCGCCTTCGGCGACAGATTGGGCCATGCTGACCGGCTACCGCGACACTTCTTGCGTTGCAATCGCTGGTTCAGGCAGCAGGCAGACGCATTGAATCCGCCCGGAGTACGACCGGACTCGAAGGCAACGGTAAGTCTCCGGGGAATCGTTGTCCCACCAGACAAGGAACATGTTGCGGTTCCGTTTCTGACCGTCCCCATCCCGTCCCATGGTGCCGAAGGCCGGTGGTAGTCAAACCGGCTGTGATTCGTCAGCTAGATTTCCAGGAGCGCATCCACGTCGGGTGCCAACTCTCGGGGCCTGCTGACCAGGGAGACACCAACGAATATCGCCGTCGATGCCAGCAAGGCAACCGCTCCGACGGCGAGCCCCGGCGGCAGCAACGGGTTGCCGTGTCTCGCGGACACCTCGAGCACGAAGTTCAGCATGATGCTGGCTGCGATTGATGCGACGCACGCCGGCCCGGTGGCCCGCTTCCAGTTCATGCCGATACAGACACTCGGCACGATCGCTGCTGCGAACGTACCCCACCCGAACGTGCCGAGCAGGGCAATCAGGTTCTCCATGTACAGCGCGAACACCGCCGAAAGGAGCAGCAGAGCGCCCGTTGCCAGGCGGGACCAGAGCAACTCACGGGGGAGTGGCTTCCCGCGGAGTGCCATGGGAATGTCCCGCACGATGGCGGCCGCTCCCAGGTTGAGGAATGAGTCGGCTGTCGACATGATCGCCGCCAGAAGGCCCGCGAACACGATTCCGGCCAGGATCTCCGGTGTGTAGTTGAGAAGGAATGTCGGTGCGGCCAGGTCCGGATTCTGCAAGGGAGGATGGTCGCCACGGGCGACCAGAGTCCGCATCGCCAGTCCGATCCCCATCCAGAGCATCGCCAGCACCATGTAACTCGCGCCGGTCGCGATCGCTCCCCATTTGAGTTGGCGAATGTCCTTGAGCATCATCAGCTTCGTGATGGCATGGGGCTGTCCGGCAGCGCCGATTCCGAACAGCAGCATCCAACTCATCGCTGCGAGGTCCCCGCGAGTGCCCCAGGGCCCGATGAACTCCGGGTCCATCGCCCACAACGTTTCCGAAATCGCCGACATGCCCCCTCCGACCTTTACGCACTGGGCCAGCACGGCGATTGCGGCACCGAGCATCAGGACTCCCTGGAACAGGTCGGTGTACACCCCGGCCACGATGCCTCCCGCGATCGCATAGAAGGCAAGCACGCCCAGGCCGATGACGAGTGCCACGATGAGATCGACCCCGAGCACGGCTTGCAGTACGGTGCCGATCGCGAGGACCTGGGTGCCGAGGTACCCGAGTACCCCGAGAGTGATCGCTACGCTCATCGAGATCGCCGGCATGCGGCCGCCGTACCGAGCCGCGACGGCTTCGGGTAGCGTGAGGATCGGGCGGACCTCTGCGAGAAGGCGCAGCCGCTTCCCGGTCAGGAAGAAAGCCAGCGGCAGGCTGAATGTCGCCACGAAGACCATCCAGAGGGAACTGCTGCCCGACTCGTAGACCAACCCCGGACCGCCCACGAAGCCGAACCCGCTCATCACGCTGGAGATCGTTGCCATCACCACGACGACGATGCCGAGCGACTTGCCGGCCAGAAAGAAATCCGATGACGAGGATGTCCGTCGTAGGGCCCATGTGCCCACGATGGCGCAGCTGGCAAGATAGACGACCACGCAGCCGAGGATCAGGTGGGAGTCGCTGGTCGGCATGAAGGTCTGGCCAACTATTCCTTGCCGAAGCGGGCGAGGAAGTCGTGCTGTCGCTGTTCAGGGAGGATCGTGCGGTCGAACGCGAATCCGTAGATCAGTCCCATCGCGATTCCGACGGGCGTGGTTCCGTAGACCAGGATCGCCGTTGCAGCCGGGAAGCCGCCGATCATCGCCAGCTCCCGGTACGGATCGTGCAGACCGTAAGCAAGCGCGATCAGGACGCAGAAGGCGATTCCCCATGTCGCAAGTGCGCCCATGACGACAAGGGATCGCTGTCCCCCTGCCGGCAGCCCCAGGACTGCCAGCAGAACGATCAGCACTACGGCGATCATTCCCAGCAGAACGCCGCTACCGGCGAAGCCCGCTCCCAGAGCGGCAACGGCCCCGGTCCCGATCAGGACCGCCACACGGGTAGCGTTCACTTCCAGGGATCTTCCCGTTCGGCGAGCGCTGCGTACGCATCGGTGTATGTCCCGGACATGCGCTCTTCCCAGTCTGCCGCGATTGCGGGATCCTCGGCCTGTTCGCCCTTGTCGCCGGTGTGCTGGATCCAGAGGTCGAGTGCCGACGCCATCTTCGTGAGTGTCTGCAGGTGTTCCCCGGAACCGGCAAGATTGTTCCGTTCCTCGGGATCCTCCACAGTGTCGTAGAGCTCCTCTTCTGGGCGGGTCTTGGCAAGGAAGGGGAAGTCTGCGGCTGTAATCTCGCCCGCCTTTTCGAGCCGGAGCATCTCCCGCCAGATCGGGTAGGAAACTTCCTTGTAGCGGTTGAGCTGCATGTAGGGCCGATCCGGGTGGTAGTTCCGGATGTACTTGTAGCGCTTGTCGCGAACGGCACGGATCCGGTCGACCGTCTCGTCACAGCGGTCGCGGGCTGCGAACACGTATTCCCGGTCTGGCATTTTCCCATCACCAAGGAACACGCGCCCCTCGACATGATCCGGCACATCGATACCGGCAATCGACAGCGAAGTGGCCGACAGGTCGATGGAACTCACGAGCTCGTCGCGGACACTGCCCGGCTCGAACTGTCCGGGCCAGCGGATGATCAGCGGGACGCGAATGCCGCCGTCATACAGGAACTGCTTGTCCCGCGGAAACGGTCGACCGTGATCGCCGAAGAACATGACAACCGTGTTCTCGGCCAGCCCGTCCTCGTCAATGCGATCAAGTACGCGGCCGACCTTCTCGTCCAGCAGGCGAACCGCGTCCAGGTAGCCGGCCCAGTCGGTCCTTGCGATGTCGGTTTGCGGGTAATAGCGGGGAGGCTTGACGGAGTCGGGGTCGGTGGGTGCCTCGGCTCCGTCCGTGAAGGACCAGATGTCGGGTGGACGCCCTCGATGGGGTTCGAAGATGTTCACCTGCGCATAGAACGGCTGGTCCGGTGCGCGATCCCGCCAATTCGTTCCGTCGAAGGGACGGGCGTGTTCGAAGTTGAAGTCGGTCTTGTTGCGCCCGCCCAAGCCGCTCTCATGGTCGTTGACGGTATAGTAGCCCGCTTCGAGAAAGTACTCCGTGATCAGGCGTACCGGTGGAGGTAGGGCGAATCCGTCATCCCGGTGACTGCGGTGGGCGTGGGCACCGATACTCGTCTGGTACATGCCCGTGATCAGGGCGGACCGTGATGGCGAGCAGACCGGACAGGTCACATACGCATTCGTGAAGCGGGCGCCCTCGGACGCCAGACGGTCGATGTTGGGAGTGTCGACATCCACGCTGCCGTAGCACGAGAGATCCGGCGACAGGTCATCCGCGATGATCCAGACGATATTCCATCGGACTGGTCCAGAGGCCCCGCAACCCGGGAGACCCAGTGCGGCACCGGCTGCCATATGGCCAAGGAAGTCTCTGCGAGTGGTTGCCATTCTCTGGTCTCCTGGATGCGAACAGGCAGGTGCTGGCGTGCCTGCCGCATCCGGATGCCACCGATTCCGGCGCCGTGGCGAAATGCAAGCCGAACCTACGGATTGCGGATATTGTACAGGAACGTGAACTGGAGCCGGATGTCCTGGCCCAGGTACTCGCTGGGCAACGGCGGGAACGGATTCGAGGCGCTGATTCCCGCGACGGCGGCACGGTCAAGGGGCGACGTCCCGGAGCTCTTCGCGATGACGAGCTTCGGGACGCTTCCGTTCCGGGCAACCGAGAACTGGATCAATGTTCGACCCCGGCTCATGCCCAGCCGGGCGCTCTCGGGCACCACCGCGAGCCAGTTTCGCCGTACGGCGGCCAGGACCTGGGTGAGGTACGGACGGAAGTCGACGCCGCGCGGGTCGCTCAGCAGTTCCAGCATGCTGCGGGGTTCGGCCGGCCCCGATGGCAGGGTCTCCGTCGACGGGATGCCGCTGAACCCGGTACCTACGGCTTGCCGTGCTCCGCCTCCGTGGATCATCTGCCGGATTGCCCCTTCGATCACCTGATCCGGTCGAGCCGTCAACTCGAGAGTCCCCGCCTGGGCGCTACCTTGCCGGCTCGGCATCGCGGCCTTGGGAGTCTCGAGTTGCAGGACTGCCCTCTTGCGAGTCGGTGCCTTGGGCATCGGGAGCAGCCTCGGATCCCGTGCTTGGGCAAGTTCCGTGCCTTCCTGGAACTCTGCTGGGGCCGGACTCTTGGCCAACGGAGCCGCCTCTTCCGGCTCCGGTTGCTGTTCATCGGCCAAGGCGGTGGACTCTTCCGCCTCTTCCGGCTCCTCGGGGACGAGCGGCTGCGTGACCTCTGCCTCCGTCGCCGGATCGGGAGACGGGGGCAGTTCGGATGATGCCGCAGGGCCGGGGTCGGGTTCCGGGGCGGGCAATCCCCGGAAACCGTCGTCGGCATCACCGGGAAGCTTCGACGGGCTCGGGCCGTCCAGTGGAGGCAGGTCGTCGAGCGGAGGCGTCGCCAGCGTGATGCGGACCGCATCCCAGTCGGCCGGTTCGGACATGTCGAGTTGCATCGTTCCCGGCACCATCAGCAGGCTGGCCATGACCATGTGCATCAGGACGGATGCGCCGAGTGCGTGAGGCCTCCATTCATGGAATCGACCCGACTCCCACCCGATCTGCAGCTCCAGTGGCGTCTTCTTGTCGGGCGGCCATGTCCCGTTGCCGGGTGCCCTCCGATAGCGGCTGAACGGATCGAATCGGGCCACCTCGAGTTCTGGTGGACGGCCCGCCAGGACAGGTACGACCGCCGGAGCCGGACCGTGCGATGACTGCCACCGTTGCCGGGCTCCGAACTCGTCGGTCAGCAGCCAGATGGGCCGATCACTCCCCGGCAGATCGGAAGACCTGGTTCTGGATGCACGCGTCGCGATGCTCCTGCCATAGTCCTCAAGCAGGACGAACAGATCCACGTTGGGTCTTGGTTCCAAGTTGCTTCCGGTCCGCCAGAGTCTTCGCGATCAACAGGGAGTGCCCGTCGATCGACTCCCTTATCTTAAGTGCCAGGCCAAGAGCTTCCTGTCCGTCCTGTCCGCTCACCTGTGGTGTGGCGCGGTCCGCGACACGCATCAGGAACGACCGCAGTTGCCGCAGGAGCGGCTCCCCGTTGGCCCCCGCGAGCGGTGTGACCTGGAGCCTGTTGTCCGGATCCAGGGCGATGCGCACGCCCTTGCGGCTGATGTAATCGAGCGAGACATACTCCCGGGGCTGAAAGAACCGCAACTTCCGGATCCGTTCCGTCGAGACCCGGCTGGAGGTGAGATTCGCAACACATCCGTTCTCGAACTGGACACGGGCGTTCGCGATGTCCGTCCGGTCGGAGATCACCGAGAGGCCGCTGGCGTCCACTTGGGAGATCTCGGAGTCGACCAGACTCAGGAGTATGTCGAGATCATGAATCATCAGGTCAAGGACCACATCGATGTCGAGACTGCGCGGGCTGAACGGACTCAGGCGGTGGACCTCGAAGAACAGGGGAACGGTGGCCACGGCCGCCGCCGATTCGACGACCGGGTTGAATCGCTCGAGATGGCCCACCTGAAGGATGCGTCGGTTCCGCTCGGCCGCGGCGATGAGATGCCCGGACGACTCCATGTCGTCAGCGATCGGCTTTTCCACAAGGATGTCGATCCCCTCGTCCAGCAGACGAACTCCGACAGACGCATGGTGTTGCGTCGGAACTGCAACGCTGGCAGCGAGAACGCGTCCCGTTAGACCGTCCACGGTGGCCAACGCCTCGCAGCCATGCTCGTCCGCCACGTGACGCGCGCGGTCGATGTCGCGGTCAACGACCGCGACGAGTGTTGCCTCCGGCAGTTTCGCATAGGCGCGGGCATGATGGCGTCCGAAGTTGCCCGCCCCTATGACCGCGACCGGGATCGGGGTTGCTGGGCTCATCTCCAAGGGGCTCAAGAGGATCGGTGAACGCGGCGTCTATCGAAGGTCGTATGCAGCCATCTCGGTCTGGTTGCGGACGAGAAGGATCCCGTTCGCAATGGCAGGTACGTTCCAGGTCTTGCCCGCGATCGACTCGAAGCGGGCGATCTCACGGTACTGGTCCGGCGTTGCCTCGACCAGTGCCAGCTCTCCCTCCTCGGAAATGACGATCAGGTGCCCGCTGGCATGGAGGAGCTGACCGTAGCGGTAACGGCCCTGCTTCCATAGGCGCTTGCCGGTGAGGACATCGACTGCCGCGAGAATTCCCTCGTCCAGCCCGTAGACAACGCCGTCGGCCAGAACCGACGGGTTGAACTTGTTCTTCATGTTGAGGTTGAACCACACCTGGTCCGCCACGAAGCGGCCGTCGGATGCCGCGATCCGCAGGAGTGCCGCTCCGTGACCGTATCCGGACGAGACGAAGACATGCTCTCCATCCACGACGAGGGGCTGGGCGCAGTTCGCGTCGTAACTGGTCTCCCAATCCACGCTCCACAGTTCGGATCCGTCCTCGATGGATGCACCAAGGACACGCGTGCCAGTGACCAGCAGGATCTGTCGGCGTCCCGCCAGGGTTGCGATCTGGGGTGCCACATACCCCGCCTTGTCGTCGAGTGCGGACCACCGCACTTCGCCTGTTGCCCGGTCATACGCAAATACGGACTTGCCGTTTCGGCCTCCCGGATGCACGATTACCATGCCGTCCACGACCAGCGGAGCGCCTGCCATGCCCCATGTCAGGTTCTCGGCCCCGGCGTCGTCCAGAATGTTGCGTTCCCAGATCAGCTTTCCATCGGTGGCCGCGAGGCAGACCAGTCTTCCGTTGGCGCCCAGCGCATACAGGTGCCCGTCCGACCATGTCGGTGTGGCGCGCGGTCCGTCCCCTCCCATGGATTCGCTGAAGCGTGACGGCCATGAATATTCCCATGCCTGCCGACCATCTTCCAGCCGGTAGGCAGTCACTGCCTCCGTTTCTCTGCGTTGCTCGATGGTATAGACCAGTGCATCGGCGACCACCATGGAGGCATAGCCGCCGCCCACCTCCCGCCGCCAGATCTCGGGCGGCCCCTGGGCGGACCACGTCAGGTCGAGGGGCATCTGCGTGTAGGAACCATCTCGGCGCGGGCCCCGGTAGTCTGTCCAGTAGTTGTTGGCCGTACCGGGTTGCTCTGCACCCTGGGGTTCTGGCTTGGCGAGAGTCCCCGTGCCCGAAAGATCCTGTCGGGTCGGGTGCGCGGCAGCGACTGCTGCCTGTGCCTGCTGCGTCTCGATCCGCTGCCAGCGACGTTCCGTGTCGACGTACTCGACCACGATCCCGCGACCGGACCCACTGAGGCCAATCGAGGCGTCCGTCCAGTAGAGGTAGGAGAGTCCGCCAGCGGCGAGAACGACGATTGCGCAGAGTGCCAGCAGGCCTGCGCGCAAGATTCGTGATGTGATGGTCATGATGTGTTCGTCCTCGTCGGGTCGGAGACCAGGCTACTACTCCTAGCCTAGCGAACGTACTTCTGCGCGATGGGGAATCTGCGTCCGATGCCGAACGCTTTCGACGTCACGCGAAGCCCCGGCGCCGCTTGCTGGCGCTTGTACTCGTTTCTGTCGACAAGCTTGGCGATCCGCCGGACCAACTCCTCGGGTTCGCCCAGTTCGGCTGCAATCGCGCTGGCCGAGAGATTCTCCTCCACGTATAGGCGCAGGATCGGGTCCAGAGTCTCGTACGGGGGCAGGGAATCGGAGTCTCTCTGGTCGGGGCGCAGTTCTGCGGACGGCGGCTTGTTGAGCACCGACTCCGGGATGGATCCCGGATGCCGCTGGTTCGCGACAGCGGCCAGTTGGTACGCCAGCGTCTTGGGCACGTCGCTGATGACGGCGAGACCTCCGCACATGTCACCGTAGATCGTGCAGTAACCGACCGCCAGTTCGCTCTTGTTGCCGGTGGTGAGCACCATGGACCGGAACTTGTTCGAGAGTGCCATCAAGGTCACCCCGCGGAGCCTGGCCTGCAGGTTTTCCTCCGTGACGTCCGGTGGCAGCCCATCGAACATCGGAGCCAGCTGGTTCTCGAATGCGTCGAACGCCGGGCCGATCCCGATCGTCTCCAGGCGGATGCCCAATGCGGCGGCCGTGTGCCTGGCATCAGCGAGGCTGCCGATGGACGAGTACGGTCCGGGCATCGCGACACCGTTGACGTTTTCCGGACCCAGCGCCTCCGCCGCCACAACGACGGTCAGGGATGAGTCGATTCCTCCGCTGAGGCCCACGATCGCCTTCCGGAATCCGCACTTCGTCACGTAGTCCCGCGTCCCCAGGACCAGTGCATCGTAGGCGGCCCCGATGTCGCCGGTCTCGGTGGAGTCCCAGGCCGGGTCATGCAGTTCGCCCGCCCCGGCGAGTTCCCAGAACACTAGGTCTTCCTCGAAAGAACCCGCCCGTGCACGCACCGTGCCGTTGCCGTCGACGCCGAAGCTGGCCCCGTCAAAGACCAACTGGTCGTTGCCGCCCACCTGGTTGACGAGCACGGCCGGCACCTGGTGCCGCATTGCCGTGGCTCGCAGCATTTCGAGCCGCAGCTGCCGCTTTCCCATGTGGTATGGCGACGCGGATATGTTCACCAGCAGGTCCATGCCCTGCGTAGCCAGCTCCTCCACCGGGTCGCGAACGTAGCGCGAACGTTCCCAGAACTGCTTGTCGTTCCACCCGTCCTCGCAGATCGTCAAGCCGATCCGGACGCCGTCCAGCGTCCATGTGACGGGATGCACTCCTGGCACGAAATAGCGAGCCTCGTCGAATACGTCATACGTCGGCAGCAGCAGCTTCGTGCTTGTGTGGACGATCCGGCCTCGGTGGATGCAGGCAAGGCAGTTGGCTGCTCGTCCCGGTTCTTCGGCGGGCCCGCAGTAGCCCACGGCCATCGCAGTATCAAGGCGTGAACTCGCACCTGCCAGTTTCTTGATCTGGGTCAGGTTGGCGTCTGCGTATCCGGCAGTCTCGATCAGGTCCAGTGGTGGATACCCGCTGATCGCGAGTTCGGGAAAGATGACCAGATCGACACCGTGTCGGTTCGCCCGTTCGGCGAACCGCATGATGCGGTCGGTATTCGCAACCAGATCCCCGACCGTGGGGTTGATCTGGGCGAGCGCGAGCTTCATGGCACCCGGCCTTCACCCTGTCGAACGAAGACTGCGCCCGGCTCGCGGCGCCCTAGCCCTCGGGAGTACCTGAAGGAGGGAGATCCTCGACGCGTGTCGCAGTGAAGGTGAGCGTCTGGGTGACCCTCACGTCCTTTGCCGTCTGGCCGGCGCTGACCTTCGGTGTCAGGTTGAAGGTCAGGCTGAACGTCCGCTTGCCGATCAGCAGGCCGTCAAGGTCGATGACCGTCTCGTCCGTTCCCGTGACCGATACCGCCGCCAGGTCGTCCGGGATCATCGTGCTCAGCTTTGCCTCGGTGCCCTTCGCGTTCAGTGTGGCGGCGGCGATGCCGTCGAACTCGGTTGCCAAGGCGGTCGAGTTCGAATTCAGTCTCCTGGTCACCTTGACCACCGCGTCATCCCCGCTCCCATCCCGGGTCAGTGTGGAGACCGCATACAGGATCACCTGGCCCTCTTCGGGCAGGAGTCGACTCTCGGCCATCGGCATCGCCACGCCCACGGCCATCTCCTCTCCCAGGATTCCGGCATAGATCTGTCGATATGTCTCTTCGTCACGCTGCCTGAGCGCCTCGACGTTCAGCAGGTCACTCATTGTCGACGCGAAAGGCGCCGCGAAGGCCTCCGCCATCTTCCCTGGCAGCAGGTCGTAGCCCGTGACGCTGGTCAGCGTGCCGTCCTTACCCAGCGTGTGGGTGAGGTCCAGACCTGCCAGTGCCGTGTGCATCGGGCTGGGCACGACGTTGCCGTTGCGGGAGATCGTCTGCGACTTGATCGTGACGGAATTGGTGTAGCCGTCGTCGGTGCAGGTCACCAGAAGACGGCTGACACGTTCCCAGACATCGGTGACCGTCGTCTCCCCCTCCGTCGTCACGGAGGAGAAGGTCTCCGTGATCTCGTGAATCGAGGCGTCCGCAGGCTCGTAGGCGAGCGTCACGGCTTCGTTTGCCGGCGGAGGCTCCGGTGCCCCGGTCTGCGATGGAAGCGACGGGACGAAGACTGCTGCGATGCAGACCGCGGCAAACGGGAATGGGGATAGGATCGCTCCGGTCATGGCTGAGTCGATTGCGGGGATGCAACATCCTCGCATTCTTTCCGAAGTTTAGCCTAACATGCTACTGTGCGGTTGCGGATGCCCACACCGAGTGTGGGCATCGTCTGTTCCGCTCAGGGGATGGTCTTGCCGTCGTTCAGCGTCAGGCGGAACGGCTCCTTCCGCAAGCCGGCCGCGACGCCCTCGAACGTCAGCATCGTGCCCGATCGCACTCCCGAGCGACGACGGTTCTCCAGGTTCAGCACGACCTCGACGCCTCCTCCGGGCTCGCTCGTGAAGTTGATCGTGGCGGGCCGTTCCGGAGGGGTGGCGGAAACCACATACAGGCGCATCTTCGGTGTCAGGGCTCCGTTCAGCTTGGCCCACGTCGAGTCTCCCTGTGCACCTGTCAGCGCCACCTGCAGGTCCTTGAACTGCCAGAGCAGAGGGTTCTCTTTCCGGGATTTCTGCTCCGCCTCGAACTGCAGCTGTTCCTCCGACTTCAGTTCGATCCTCTCCGATGGTAGTGCGCCCACCTTGGCCATCGACTCGAACCTGGGCCAATAGAGGTTGAAGCTCTCTTCGCCGTAGTTCTTCCTCATCATGTTCTGCACGTATTCCAGCACCTGCTGGCGTCCGTCAGCGTTCATCGCGTTCGGTCCGTCGTAGAGCGCGGCCCGCGCGAAGGAGAAGAACGCCAGGTCGTACTTCGAAGCCTCGTTCTGTGCGAGCACGACCTGCCCGAGCCAGTACGATACCTGACCGCGGGAAGGGTCCAGTTCCAGCACTTTCCGGAAGGACTCTTCGGCAGCCATGTTTTCCTTCTTCTGCATCTGCGTCCAGCCGATGGTCTGGTGTGCGGCGGCTTCAGCTCCCGTCCGGGCGTTGTCCCAGGCTTCCTGGGCGACACTGTCCGGCTTCGTACCGAACTGCTTCGGCAGCGCCGTGAGGAGTTCGTTCGCGGCGATGCTGGCGTCCTTCAGTGTTGCGGCGTCCGCCTTTCCGAGGTTGGGGCTGTACAGGGTAATCACGTAGTTCGCCGCGAAGTCGCCGGGAAGCTTGCCCAGCAGTTCCTTGGCGGCCGCGATGGCCTCGGGCATGCTGCCGGTTTTCTGATAGGAGTCCAGGTAGAACCGCGAGCGCTCCAGGTGATAGTCCGTCTCGGGGTACTTCTCCGTCCACTCGTTGAGAAGGGCGATCTTCTGCTGAGGGTCGGCCTCGCCGTAGACCTTCGTGATGATGTCGTACTCGGCTCTGTCCTTGTACTCTTTCTCCTGCGGGTTCGGAATGGCGACCGCTGCGACCATCAGCAGCAGGCAAGCCGCAAGGGTGAATCGAGTTGTGTGTCTGAGGCTCATTGCTTGAACTCCTGGTGCATCCATGTCTGGTGCAAGAGGGATGATGGCACAAAACAACAGACGGCAGGGGGCTCTGACCCACGGTGACGCTGTGAAGTGGCCGTTTCAGAGCGAGTATAGGACAAACGCGTTCGCAGTGCAACAGTCACCCGTTCCGGTGCGCGAGCGGGTGCCCCCGCGGCCATTGGCAAGGCAGGCCGGCATCCTCCGCGAATCTCGGCTCGACCGGACATCCGGGCCATCCCCGAACCGTTCCAAAGGTACGCAGTTGGATGAATCTCCGCCGCCAGTGCAGCGCCCCGTATGCAGCCGCCCCTGCTCACGCGTGAGCGGTAGCGCATACCGTTGGACGACCCGGCACGGCGGACGGCTTCGCTGCACGTTCGAAGGATGGATCGACTCCGTTCGCACCGCCCGGGGAAGCCGAGCGTTGACGGACGCGGACCCGCTCGCTGGCTCTGTCATCTTGCCGTTGATTTCGACTCGTGATCGGAGCTTGAGGGTAGTGGCGGGAAGTCGGGATGGTATCGATGCAGGTATGCGCGTGACAGCGACCGCGAATTACTATCGTCGCCGCCGACAAGATCTCACGACACTCTCGCCGCAAGGCGGCGGCACTGTTCCGTTCGATACGGGACGTCAATCCACCGGGTTGAGTGAGGGTGGCAGATGCATGGGGCGGATTCAATGGCTCTCATGATCGTAGTCGTGACGGCTGCTCTTGACAGGCAATAATGACACTCTGCTAATATGGCTGTAGTGCAGTGACACTCACCGAGAACCCGGAAGCACTGCACGCAATTCTCTGTTTGGGAGTGATCGACGGATTGACTGAAGATTGCTCGGTAGAGTCATGAACTGAAAGGAAAGGACCAAGTGGACAACACACGAATCTCAGAAACTCTCGAGGAGCTTCGCCAGGAGCGCGAAAAGGCCTCGAACGTGATCACCGCACTGGAGGCGGAATCGGACCGTGGCGCGCGGAAGTTGCTCGACAGCTATGCCCAGAGACGCGACAACATTGATGCTGCTGTTCTGGCGATCGATAACCTCGCGAGCGGAAAGCGGCGCGGCAGGCGCCCGGGCTGGATCGAGGAAATCCGGGAAGCCCGAGAGGGATAGCATTACGGGTGCTTTCCTGCCACTGGTTGGACCCCAAGAAGTACTGAGGCCGGCCGGCACTGGTCTCAATACAGCAGGAACGCTCTCCGTCTGCTCCTAAACTGCTCCAGGGTTTCGTCTGTGGGAACCTGGTTCGAAACGTCGAGACCCTGGACCAGTTGTTGCAGGACGGTGCGGTTGCCGATCAGTTTCCCCGAAGTGGCCAAGTCCACATGCTCGGGGTACAACCTCCTGAGTTCTGCCGCGACGGTCAGGCCCAGGTGGGTCGCGTTGAATGCATCGCGATCAACGATAGTGAACTGTACGCCGTCAATGACGGTTCCTTCGAAGGCCGAGCCTCTCGGTCGCAGTTTCCGGGAGTACGCCCGTACTCCCGGAAGATCTTTTTGGCGAATCGCATCTGCCAGCTCCCGGCCGCGAATCCAGTCGGCACCAATGAACTGGAACGGCGTATCGGTTCCCCGGCCGACCGAGAATTCGTTCATCCACTCCAGCATGGCGATCCCCGGATAGAGGGTCGCCTGGTCGAGAGTCCGGATATTCGGTGAGGGATTGATCCAGGGCAGCCCTGTTTCGTCGAACCACGACTCGCGGCGCCACTCCTGCATTCGAATGACCGACAGCTTGACGCCGATGTCTCGTTCCTCGTTGAACATTCCGGCGAGTTCACCGACCGTCATTCCATGCCGGACCGGGAGCGGGTGGTAGCCGACGAAGGACTCGAGTTCTTCGTCGAGCATCGGGCCCTCGACACTGACGCCATTGATCGGATTGGGTCGGTCCAGCACGAAGAACTCGATCCCGGCTTCCGCTGCGGCCTCCATGGCATACCCCATCGTGGTGATGTAGGTGTAGAAGCGGGCTCCGATGTCCTGGATGTCGAACACCAGTGCGTCGAGGTCGCGAAGCAGTTCCACGGGGGGTTTGCGGCGGTCGGACTGATACAGACTGACAACCGGAATGCCGGTTGCGGTGTCTGCGCCGTCGGCGATCTCGGGTTGGTCGAGCAGTCCGTCCAGTCCGTGCTCAGGGGTGAAGATCATCGACAGGACCGGATCGGCAGCCCCGGCGAGCAGGTCGATGTTCCGGCGGCCGGTACGGTCTACGCCGGTGTGGTTCGTGAGCAGGCCGATTCTCTTGCCGCGAAGGGGTGCGAAGCCGTTGTCCACGAGTTTGTCAAGGCCGGTGCGCACGGCGGTGACCGGGCGACGCCTTGCAGGTCGATCGATCCGGGATTCGACGGTCTCGACGGGGTCCAGGTTTGCGGCGGTAATGGACGCAACGAAGCTCCGCAGCCGTACCACGGATGTCCGCGCTTCCGGATGCACGCGATTCGTCATCAGGACGACGAACGAATGGCTGGTTGGGTCGATCCAGAGGGAAGGGCCGGTGAACCCGGTGTGCCCGTAGGATGCGGTTCCGAACAGGTCTCCCCGGGGGGACGAATAGGGCGTGTCGATATCCCATCCGATGCCTCGCGCAGCCTTCCCTGCCGGATTCTGCGGGGTCCGCATCCGCAGAACGCTCAGCGGGCTGAGGATGCGCATGCCGTCCAGGTCGCCGCCAGCGTCCATCATGCGCGCGAACCGGGCAATGTCCGCGGCCGTGGAGAAGAGACCGGCGTGTCCGGAAACTCCGCCCATCTTGCGGGTCGTGGGATCATGGACCACCCCCCGGAGTACCGTCCCGTCCTCGAGTCGCTCCGTCGGAGCGATGCGCTCCCGCAGTGTCTCGGGTGGCTGATACATCGTGTCGTGCATGCCGAGCGGTCCGAAAATGCGCTCCCGGGCGAACTGATCGACCGGCACGCCGCTTGCTCGGCGGACGATCTCGGCCAGCAGTATGTAGTTGATATCGCTGTAGATGAATTTCGATCCCGGTTCGGCAACCGGGGCTTCCTGCAGGGCGAGGGCGAGGCCGGTCTCGTAGCCGCTCCATACCGCCTCCTGATCAAGGGTCGGACGCAGTCCGGAGTAGTGCGTCAGCAACTGCAGGACGGTGATGCGGCTCCGGTCCTTGAATGCCGGCAGATACGTCCGAATGGGGTCGTTCAGGCGGAGCTTGCCTTCCTCGACCAGCATCATGACCGACGGCGCCGTCGCCATGACCTTCGTCAGTGAGGCGCAGTCGAAAATGGTGTCGGGTGTCATCGCCTCCCGGGACGGCACCACGCTTCGCGCTCCGTAGCTGTCGAAGTGGAGTCGCCGGCCACGGGACTCGATCCAGACCACCGCTCCGGGAGTGAGTCCCTCCTGGATCGCTTCGTTGATCGCCCGGTCGAGTGGCTCTGCACCCGGCCAGTCGGCGGCCCGTACTGTACAGGCCAAGCCGACCGCGAAGCCGACCGCCGCCACGGTCGGCAAGATGATGTTCAATCGCTTGTACGATCCATCCAGCAGCACCCGTCCATGCTATCAGCCGGACTTGAACCATGGTCGTGGTCGGCCGGACTGCTTGCCGCTGCACGTCCGCAGACCACCGGTCGGATTCTCCGCTCCGGATCTGGAACGTGGCGCATGCGATACTTGAAGGGACTCTTGAAGTGGAGGTAGGGGTACGGCTTCTGCAGTCGGCCTGGATCGTGGCGCAGGCCCACTTGCCAGTCAAGAGAGCTCTCTCATTCGTCTCATGCTGGATCGTGCACTCCTGCGTCAAGACTTCGACACGATCAAGTCCCGTTTGGGTGATCGCGTGGACACGACGATTCTTGATGAGTTCGTCGATACGGACCGGAAGCGGCGCACGGCCGTCACTGGTATCCAGTCGCTCCAGCAGAAGCGCAATGAACTCAGCGCACTCGTCGCCGAGGCGCGGCGTGGTGGCAACGACGCCCTTGACCTGGTCAAGGAATCGAGACAGGTCCATCGCGAGATCCGTGATCGAGAGGAAGAACTCCATGCGTTGGACGAGGCACTGGACTCGCTCCTGAGTCGCATGCCGAACGTGCCGCACGAGAGCGTCCCTCCGGGAGCGGACGCGGCAGCGAACGTCGAAGTCGCAGGTTGGGGGCAGCCACCCGCGTTCTCGTTCACGCCGAAACCGCACTGGGATCTGGGCGTCGAACTCGGGATCGTGGACTTCGAGCGGGCGGCCAAGCTTGCCGGTTCGCGGTTCGCAGTCTATCGGAATGGCGGAGCGAAGCTGGAACGGGCACTGATGAACTTCATGCTGGATGTGCACACCTCCGAGCATGGTTACTGCGAAATCCTGCCGCCATTCATCGCGAATTCCAAGAGCCTCTTCGGAACGGGACAGTTGCCGAAGTTCGCTCAGGATCTCTTCAAGCTGGAGGGCACGGACTATTGGTTGGTGCCTACCGCCGAGGTCCCCTTGACGAACCTGTACGCCGGTGAGACGCTTCCAGTGGAAGAACTCCCGCTCTCGCTGACGGCATTCACTCCCTGTTTCCGTAGCGAAGCCGGCTCGTATGGCCGGGATGTCCGGGGCGTGATCCGCCAGCATCAGTTCCAGAAGGTCGAACTGGTCAAGATCGCTGCTCCGGAGACGAGTTACGACGAGCTCGAGCGGTTGACGGCAGACGCGGAAGACATCCTGCGGCGACTGGGCCTGCCCTACCGCAAGATGATCCTGTCGAGCGGGGACATGGGGTTCAGCGCCGCCAAGACCTATGATCTGGAAGTCTGGCTGCCTGGCCTTGGCGAGTTCAAGGAAATCTCTTCCTGCAGCAACTTCGAGGCGTTTCAGGCGCGAAGGGCCGGAATCCGATGCCGGCGCGCAACGGGCAAGAAGAACCGCTCGGAATTCGTGCACACGCTCAATGGGAGCGGCCTTGCGATCGGACGAACCTGGCTTGCGATCGTGGAGAACTACCAGCAATGCGACGGAACCGTCGTGATTCCGGACGCTCTTCGCCCCTACCTGAACGCCGAGCGGATCGATCATTCCGGCGCCTTGGTCTAGGGCCAGTGCGCGCCGCTGGCGACGGTGCCTCTCACGAGTAACGACCCCGGAAGTCGTGCCATTTCACGCTCCACACGTCGGTAAAGGCTTTTAATCCGTCCAGTAACGCAACGGACGAATCATCTGCATTGTTCCAATGAACGGGGACTTCAACTGTCGTAAAGCCGAGTCTATGCGCCAGCAGAAGCTGTTCGACATCGAATCCGAACCTCTCGATGCGCTGCTTCCGTGCGATCGTGTGGCCCGCCTGCCGGCTGAATAACTTGAAGCCGCACTGCGTATCCGCGAAGTCAAGGCCGAGCAGGATTCGCATGTGGAGGTTGAATGCCCGTCCGGAAATCTCCCTGTATCGCGGCTGACGCTCGCCGATCAGCGTCCGGTCCAAGGCCCGCGAACCGATCGCGATTTCATGGGATCCCTCCATGGCAGCGGCGTAGAGCCTCTCGAATTCCCCGAGCGGCGTGGAGAGATCCGCGTCCGAAAAGAGGATCCACTCGCCCCGGGCCTCGAGCATGCCGCGTCGGACGCTGAATCCCTTGCCGCGGTTGGTCGCGTTGCGGAGCACCCGCACGGCCGTTCCGGACCGCTCCAGTCGCTCCCGTGCCGGCTCCGCGCATATGGCGGTGGCGTCCGTTGAGCCGTCATCCACGACGATGACCTCCGAGCAGATGCAGGAAGCGACTGCCCGGAACTTCTCCACGGCGCCGAAGGCGTTCGGCATGCGGCGTTCTTCGTTGAAGGCCGGAATGACCAGGCTGAGCGAGGGCACGGACTCTCCCTAGGCCCCGCCAGTGCCGCGGCCAACGCCAATGCAGCGCTCCCTGAGTGTGGCGTAGTACGGCCTGCAGGTATCCAGAAGTGGTTCCAGTTCGACCGGAAACCGCTCCGCCTTCGGTCTGTACGGCTGAAATCCCGTCGACTTGTGGACGTTGACATACCAGTGCGATGCCCAGACACCATCGAATTCCTTGGGCCCGGCCGGCCAGCGGAGCATCGCCGTCTCGAACCCGATGCCGAGATGCTCGCACAGCGACCGCAGGGTCTGCGCCGGGTTCAGCAGCAGATCCCGGGAGTCGATCACCGCTGGCGTCTGGCCCCATGCTTCCAGCATGGCGAGCACCTCGCACTGCCTCGCATACCCCGTGTCGCGGAGCGTCGGCGTGCCGATCCGGCTCCGCAGTGACGGCAGCATCTCCTGCGGGTCGCGAGTCAGGAACACGTTCAGCGTGTGTCGCATGAAGGCGAGGTCCAGGTCGACCAGATGGTGGGCCATCTGCTTGAAGAACAGGACATCGGCCGGGGTCGGCCCCAGAATCACGTTGCGCACCACGCCGGCACCGTCGGAATCCTGCGCGGCCAGGCAGATCGCACGCAGCGGGTGTTGTGCCTCCGACACCCGGAGGAAATGAGCGTACAGCGGCTCGTCGAAGACCACGGTGTCGCTGCGTTGTGCGAACGAGTACATCAGCGCCGTCGAGACGTTGCGCGGGCCCGACCAAAGACAGATTCTCCTGGGTGAACCGGACATTCTCGTAGGATCGCAGTCGCGCTGCCACCCGACTGGCAGTACCGTTGCCATGCGACGGGAAAGAGCAGCAGCCGTTCATTCTGGCATGGCGGGGAAAGGAACCGCGATGGAGGAGATTCACCGGGTTCCCTGCTTTGCCATGATGGGCTTATGGCGGATGCGGCGGACCCGGCCCCCAGGGAAGTCATCAAGCCGGGCACGGTCAACGCGCCGGAGTTTCCGGAGGGTCTCGATTGGCTCAATACGGAACGCCCGCTTGCGATCCGTGATCTTCGCGGCAAGATCGTCCTGCTGGACTTCTGGACGTACTGCTGCATCAACTGCCTGCATGCGCTGGAGGATCTGAGGCGGCTGGAGCAGAAGTACACGAGGGAGCTGGTCGTGATTGGCGTGCATTCCGCGAAGTTCGATGCGGAAAAGGACACGGAGAACGTTCGTCAGGCGGTCATGCGATACGGGATCGAGCACCCGGTGGTCAATGATCGCGAGATGCAGGTCTGGCAGGAGTACGCTGTCCGCGCATGGCCCAGCTTCATGCTGATCGACCCCTTGGGCAAGGTGTTCGGGGTGCATTCCGGAGAGCAGGTCTTCGATCTGTTCGACCGCGTGATCGGGCAGATGATCGATCACTATGACCGCTCTGGGGGTATCCGCCGGGACCTGCTGCCGGTCCGGCGGGAGGTGGAGCGGTTGCCGCCGACTGATCTGTCATTCCCGGGGAAGGTGCTGGCCGATGAAGATGACGGGCGCCTGTTCGTCGCCGACACGAATCACCACCGGATCATCGTGACGTCCCTCCGCGATGGCGGGGTCTCCGCGGTTGTCGGCAGTGGCGAGCCCGGCTTGCTGGATGGCCCCTCCTGCATTGCGCGATTTTCCCATCCGCAGGGAATGGCTCTCGTCGACGGGGTCCTGTTCGTTGCCGACACGGGCAATCATGCGATTCGGGCCGTCGACTTCCAGTCCGGGAAAGTCTCGACGATTGTCGGGGACGGAATCCAGGACACGGAGTGGGAGAGCCGTCCCGGACCACTGGACGGTCGACGGCTGAACTCCCCTTGGGATCTACAGTTCATGCACGGCGTGCTGTTCGTCGCCATGGCTGGCAGCCATCAGGTCTTCGGTGTCGATCTGGAAGGCGGCTACATGGCCGTGCATGCCGGGAGCGGGCGCGAGGACCATGTCGATGGCCCGCTGCTCGCAGCGGCCCTTGCCCAGCCCAGCGGCCTCACGAGTGACGGGGATCACCTGTTCGTGGCGGACAGCGAGATCAGTTCCGTCCGAGCGGTGTCACTGGATCCCCGTGGCGGACATGTCCGTACGGTGGTCGGCAAGGGCCTCTTCGACTTCGGCGATGTCGATGGTGTCGGCGACACGGTTCGCTTGCAGCACCCGATCGGGATCGTCTTTGCGAACGGCACGTTGTACGTGGCCGACACCTACAACAACAAGCTGAAAGCGATATCACTGGACGGCATGCAGTCGAGGACGCTGGCAGGAACAGGCCAGGCCGGTCTGCGCGACGGGCCGGCGGATGAAGCCATGTTCGACGAGCCGGCCGGGCTCACATACGCTGACGGCTGCCTGTATGTGGCCGACACCAACAACCACGTCATCCGCAGGGTTGACCTGACATCCGGCCTGGTTTCGACATGTCGGCTCGAAGGCGTCGGCCAGGTCGCTGCCAACAGCGACGACTACGGCATGCGCCTGCAATGAAGGCACCCCACCGGGGCGCTTGGCCCTCAATCGGGGCCGGTTCCGGATGGCTTCGCGGCGGGAGCGGCGTCTGTAGGCGTGAGTGATTCCTCAGTCGCGATCGGGGACAGCGGCGAGCCGAAACGTGCCGATCGGATCGACCAGGCCAAGGTCGATGCTGAAGCAAGTGCGGCACTCCTCGACCAGCGGTGACAGAACACGTTGCAGATGCTGGGCCTCTTCGCGAGAGATGGTGACCCCGCGGGCCTCATTCGATCTCTCGTAATCGATTGGCACAGTGTGCTCTTGCTGGATCGACATGGCCTTCGAACTGCCAGTCTATCGTCCGGGACGGGCTTGTCCCGAAGTCTCTCTCCCGTGGTAACATTCCCATTCTGGAGGTGCCCGAATGGACGAGACGCTCGCCAGCCTGTACAGAGTTGCCATCAGTCACGGGAAATCGGCTGCAATGCTCACGAAGGAGAACGGATCGTATCAGCCGATCTCCTCGACAGAGATGGAGCGCCGGGTGACGAACCTGCACCTGGCGCTCAGTGCAGCCGGCATCAAGGGCGGCGACAAGTGCGCCCTGATCTCCGAGAATCGCTGGGAATGGGCCGTTGCGGACTTCGCAATGATGACGGCGGGTGTCGTCAGTGTCCCGATCTACCCGACGCTCCCGGCCCACCAGGTCCATTATCTGCTGGAGCATTCGGACTCCAAGGCGGTCTTCTGCTCCACGCAGGAACAGGTGGACAAGATCCTGGAGGTTCGTGACAGGTTGCCGAACCTGGAGCTTGTCGTGGCATTCGATGCGGTCGACAGCGACGGCGTCACGCGTCTCGATACGCTGATCGGCGAGTCCGAGGTCGACGCCGACGGCCGGGCTCTGTTCGACGATACCGTCGAAGCCGTCCGGCCTGGCGACCTGGCGAGCATCATCTATACGTCGGGTACCACGGGTGTTCCGAAGGGTGTCATGCTCTCGCATGGGAACATCGCCACTAATGTCAGGGATTCGACCCTCCCGGTTGCCAGCGACGATGTGGCCCTGTCCTTCCTGCCGCTGTGCCATGTCGCCGAGCGACTGGCCGACTATGTCTATTTCAACGCGGGGGCCACCGTGGCCTACGCCGAGTCCATCGAGACCGTGCCGCTCAACATGAACGAGGTGAAACCCACCATCGCGGTCGGCGTCCCGCGCTTCTTCGAGAAGGTGTACGGGAGAGTCATGGCAGCGATGGCGGACGCCCCCGCGCTCCGCCGGACGATCTTCCACTGGGCGGTCGGCGTTGGCAAGGCTGCTACACCCTACCGGCTCACCGACCGGCCGCTTCCGGTGCTCCTGTCCCTGCAGCACGGACTGGCGGAAGCGCTGGTGTTCAAGAAGCTGCGGGGTCGATTGGGCGGCAGGATCCGCATGTTTGTTTCCGGTGCGGCCCCGCTCGCCCGGCACCTGGCCGAGTTCTTCCACGCGTTGGGGCTGCCCATCTACGAGGCCTATGGACTCACCGAGACGTCACCACTGGTCTCCATCAACACGGTCGAGAATTGCAAGTTCGGTACGGTCGGAAAGATCATTCCGAACGTCGAGGTCCGAATCGCCGACGATGGAGAGATCGTGGTGCGCGGCCCGAACATCATGCAGGGGTACTTCAAGATGGAGGACCAGACGGCGGACGTCATGGATGGGGAGTGGCTCCTCACCGGTGATATCGGCTTGCTGGACGCCGAGGGCTACCTTTCCATCACGGACCGGAAGAAGGATCTCTTCAAGACTTCGGGCGGCAAGTACATCGCCCCGGCCCCTGTCGAGAACCAACTCAAGAGCAGCGGGTTGATCGAGACTGCGGTCGTGATCGCCGAGCGGCGGAATTTCCCGAGCGCCTTGATCGTTCCCGATTTCGACGCCTTGCAAGCCTGGGCCAGTGCGGAGGGAATCGAGTTCTCCGGCAACGACGACCTGTGTGCGAAGTCCGCTGTCCATGCTCACGTGATGGCGGAAGTGGAGAGCCTGTGCTCGGTGATGGCCCCCCACGAGCGGATCAAGAAGATCGCTCTACTCCCGAACGAGTTCTCCATCGACGGTGGCGAACTCACCCCGACCATGAAGGTCCGCAGGCGCCAGGTCAACGAGAAGTACGCCGATCAGATTGAGGGACTCTACGCGTAACGAGAGGGCCGCCGGGCCTGTCCGATCAAGAGGGGACCCTGGATGAAGCCGTTGCCGCCCGCCCGATCCTCGGCGCAAAGCCTGCTGCTGTTCGTGTTGGCTTGTGCTGCCGGCGCTGTGGCGGAGGACACGTTTCCCTTGCGAGGGATTGAGTTCGAAGGCAACGCGAGGTTCACCGATGAGGACCTGGCTCCCGTGGTCGGGCTGAAACTGGGCCAACCCGTGCGGAAGGCGGACTTCGAACTCGTCTTGCGGCGGCTCAACGAGACGGGTGTCTTCGAACGCCTGCAGTACCGGTTCGGTCCGATGGGTGACGGCTACCTGCTGACGATCACCGTGCAGGAGGTGCCCGAGCTGTTCCCGGTTCGGTTCGAGGGATTCGACACACCGGTCGAGACGCTCAATGCGAGGCTCAGGGAGCGGATGCCATTGTTCGTCGGCCTGGTGACGGGCGGGGGGCCGATGGTCCGGACCCTCGTCAGTCACCTGGAGGCCTGGTGGAAGGAACAGGGCGGAACCGAAGAAGTGGTCGCCAACATCGTTCCTGCCGGCGAGGGACACTACGAGATGTTGATCGGACCCGAGCGGGAGACCATGAACATCGCGTTCACCCGGTTCCATGGCACGGGGGATGTCGATCCCCTGGACCTGCAGCGCGCCTTCAACCAGGCGGCGGTCGGAGAACCGTATTCGGAAGCTCGCTTCCGGGAGCTGCTGCACTACAATGCCAGGCCACTCTACACCGAAAGGGGCTACATGGACGTGACCTTCTGTCCATGCGAGACGAGTCCGGATCCGGATTCCGCGGGCCTGCTCGTCGACGTACGGGTTCAGCAGGGGGAGGTGTACCTGTTCGGTGACATTGCCTGGCCCGATCCGATGCCCATCGACGAGGAAAGCCTGCGCAAGGTGAACCTCATCACCTCCGGGCAGGTTGCGAATATCAAGGCGGCGTATGACACGATGGCCGCCATCGGCGAGGGAATGAAGCGTCAGGGGTACATGAAGGCGCAGGCGACGTTCGACGAGCATGTCGACCACGGAGAGCACCGGGTTGATCTGGAGATCCAGATCGCAGCGGGCACGCAGTACCGGTTCTCCCGGTTGCTCATCGACGGCTTGGATATTCTCTCGGAGCCTGCCGTCCGCAAGCGCTGGGGGATGGCGGCGGGTGAGCCGTTCGACATCCGGTACCCGGCCTACTTTCTCGAACGCATCAAGACGGACGCAATGTTCGAGAATCTCAAGCGCACGTCCTGGCGGCTGGCAACGGATGAGCCCCGCGGCCTCGTCGATGTCACGCTCGAGTTCCACGGCATGAACGACGACGAGTGAGCCGCGGCCGTAGGTTCAGAGATCCTGACCTCGGGGTTAAGAACGTGAGCCCGAGGCGAGGTTGAGGGAGGGGTTGGGAGGGAGTTCGTAGACCAGGCGCAGGGAGGTGCCGAGGATCCGCACCCGCAGGATGCCCTGTTCGGGCCCCGGCAGGATGTCGGCGTCGGACTGGAAGAGCGCCTTGAGGGGCGGGCGGGGCCGGGGCTGCTGGCCTTGGGCCGCCGCCACGGCGGCCATCATGCGCGTCTCGGCGCGGTAGGCGATCATGCGCAGGATATCGAGCAACAGTCTCTCGCGGCCGGGGCAGTTCCCCGCATTGCCGCTGCACCTCGTCACAGCGGGCGACCAGCGCCTCGCTCTCGAGGCGGGTCTGCTCGGCGCGCTGACGGGCACTCGCGGAGGGCGTGCCGCGCAGCAGGGCGGCCTGGCGATTGCGCAGGGTGCCGAGTTGGCTGCGCAGCCGGCGGAGTTCGCGGTCCTGCTCCCGCCAGGCGGGATTGACGACCCGGGCCTGCGGGTCGTGGGCGGCCAGACCCTGTACCGGCAGGCTGTCGAGTCGGAACTCTTCCCGCATGTACTTGAAGAAGTTCTCCTGCGACCAGCGCGAGAACAGCGCGCCGGCGGCCTGCTCGCGGGACAGGGAGAAGTTGGTGGTGATCAGGGCGAGTTGCCGACCATCGTCCAGCAGCCGGCGGATCTGGCGCACCTCGGGACCTTGCGGCAGGCGCACCCGCTGCTCGGCCAGGCGCACCTCGAGCGTGCGCGTGCTCCCGGGTCCGTGCAGGGGCAGCCTGGCGGTCCGGAAGTCGGCCTCCGGCCAGTCGGCACCCCGGAAGTTCTTGTGCCAGGTCAGCACGGCGACGCCCCGGCGGGCGAGCCGCCGGAACAGGGCCGGACTCCAGCCTTCCCGGTCGAAGACCAGCGTCAGGGCCGGCTCGGCCTCCGTGTCGGTGGTCAGGTCCACGCCCTGTGGCCCAACCGCTCCAGCGCCGAGAGGATGTCCTGTTCCAGCGCCTGCGTTAGACGCGGGTCCAGATCCTTGTGCAGGCACAGCAGCGGCAGCCCGCCCAGCGCGTTGACCCAGTAGCTGGTCGTCGCCGGCAGGCAGAGTTTCTGCCGCGCCACGAAGTGCTTCGGCAAGCGTCCCTTGCGACCGGTGTAGACCTTGACGTGCCCGTCCACCGCCAGGGTGGCCGCCACCTCCGCAGCGTCCGCCAGCCAGTCCTGCGCCAGCGCATCCAGCCAGGCCCGGACCTGCTGTGCATCGTCGGCCAGTGCCCGCACCTTGGCCCGCAGGGTCTTCACCTCCGGACAGCGGTCCAGCCCCAGCAGAGCCCCCATTCTCCCGGGGCCTGATGGCGCAGCGCTTCAGCGTTGCGCACCCGCGCCAGCAACAGGAAGCTCAGCAACAGCAGCATGCTGGTCAACCCGTAGTACCCCTTGGGCAGTTCCAGGAACTCGGCGGCGCGCTTGAGCAGCCCCTTGCGCAGCAGCATCGGCAGGGCGGCCAGGACGCCGCCGCCGACCACCGCCGAGAGGCGTTCGGGAAAGCGCGGCTGCATGGCGGTCAGCGGACCCGTCGAGGCGGCCACCCGTCCGGCACGATCCCGGGCACCCCGGCCCATCGGCGCGCTGCGGTCCAACACGTCCGGGCGCTGGCCGTAGGGGCCTCCGCCCCGTCCTTCGCACCCTCCGGTTCCGTCATGACATCATCCGGATCGGCCACTTCCTCAGTATTCCCGGCGGTCGTGGCCAGCGCCTCTCCACTCGCCGGCCCGATGCGCCCCTGCCGCCGATTCGCATTCACCGTCCCGACTTTCACCCCCAGCCGCCGGGCCACTTCCGCTCCGCTCAGCCCCTGCGCCAGCCGCCGGGTCGCCGCCGCCTGCCGGGCACCCACCAGCACGCGAGACCGGCGCCCTGGACGCACCTGCTGGAAACTCGCTTCCCCCTCCTGGCGCAAGCGGGTCACCGCCCGCTGCAAGGTCGCACGACCGAGACCGAAGGCGGCCTGCAGGTCCGCCCGCCGCACCCCGTTTTCCGCCAGTCGCGCCGCCCGCAGCAGCAGCGCTCCCCGATCCTCGGCGTCGTGAAAATCGAAGGGGTCCATGTGCGCGAAGTAGATCATCAGCCCGTCCTCGGTAGTGGTGAGGGAGGAACAGGACTGTCCGATCGGTACGGCCGCACCGGGGGTGAGTGGCAGGGTGTTCATGGGTGTTTCCGGTATCACTATCCTGACTGAAATCCATATTTACTGTCAAGCCTCCCCACGCCACCGAAAGTCGTGTATTACAATGGGATTCAGCCTATGGCGGGCTTATGACCAGCCTTCCGAGGTCAGGATGTCTGAAGGAACATGCGGCAGATGCCCGCGACACCCACGAGCGACGACGCCATGTCGAACCGCACCTTGATCCAGGGGCTGTACTGGCCTCGTTGCAGCAGGAACCTCTCGCCTGCACGGTCACCAGCACCGCATCGTGGTTGGCATCCACGTCCACAGCGAAGGGTATGTTGGAGTCGGGCCGGGACTTGTGGAACGGATTCTGCGGTCCGAGCAGATGTGCTTTGATGCGGCCGTCCCGAAGCGTGAGGTGATGCACGACTCCACCGGTTAGGCCGGGATACGTCTGGTCGGGGTTGGTGGTGCAGTGGTGGAACCGTCGGGGAGAGATCGGTCGGGTCAGACATTGGTACACCGGAGAGTCGGAGGGCATCGCGAGGCGTGGTGGGCGCGGGGCCGCGGCTGTGGGTTTCCGACGGGTGATGTGGGCGTGGGTTGTCGGAGGGGCGCTGGGCGCGGAGCGGAGCACGCGGGGGGGGGGGGGGTGGTTGGAGGGAGGTGGAGTGGTGGTGGGGGTATGATGGCTAGGATGCGGTGTCGTTGTTTCCTCGGGAGAGGCGGAGGCCTACGGGGTGTACACGCGAGTGGCGCCGTGCATCGGCTGGATCAAGGAGCGGGTGAAGTGATGGAAGAGCGAAGCAGGCGTGGCGGTGCCGTGACAGGGGGTTGGAGCGGGCAGTGCCGGAGACCGGCCCGGAGCGGGATGGTGTTGAGGGGTGGGTTGCGCGTGGCGTTGGCGGTGCTGGTGGTGGTGATCGGGGCCTGCACGCAGCCGGAGGAGTTTTCGAGGCAACCGGGAACGGTGGTGCAAGAGGGGGGGCAGCCGGTCCAGCGAGGATCCGGGGGATCTGGTGGTGCAGGAGAGAAGCGGGTGGCGCTGGTGGTGGGCAACAACGCCTATGAGCACATCGGTGTGTTGTCGAACCCCGTCAACGATGCGAGAGACATCGCGGAGGTGCTGGAGGGACTGGGTTTCCGTGTGACGAAGTTGGAGGACGCGTCGCATGAGGAGTTCCGGTCGGCACTGAAGGGGTTTGCGGAGCGGAGCGAGAAGGCGGGGATAGGGCTGATCTTCTACGCGGGGCATGGTCTGGAGATGGACGGTGTGAACTACCTGCTGCCGGTGGATGCGAAGCTGTCCCGGGACACGGATCTGATGCATGACGGACTGCAGTTGCGGGAGGACGTGCTGGGGAGCATGTCCGGGGACGGACTGCACCTGGTGATCCTGGATGCCTGCCGGAATCTGCCGGCGATCAGGAGGATGAAGCGCACGCGGTCGGGCAGCGTGAGCAACGGCGGTTTCGGTGCACTGCAAACGAGTCGACTGGGCAGGGAGACGCTGGTGGCGTATGCGGCGGCGGCCGGGAAGCTGGCGGACGACGGAGAAGAGGGGCAGCGGAACAGCCCGTACACGGCGGCCCTGAAGGAACAGCTGCTGCGGCAGCAGGATCTGCGGGACGTGTTTCAGGAGGTGCGCAAGCAGGTGGCGGCGACGACGGAGGAGGCACAGGTTCCGCACGAGTACAGTTCGTTACGGGAGAAGTACTATCTGGCGGGGGAACCGGAGGGGCCGGCCAGCGGGGTGGGAACTAGTGATTCGGTGTCCGGGATGGATGTGGTGGATAGACAGACGGAATTGAGGTACTGGGAGTCGGCCGAGAGGGGCGGGAGAGGGGAGGACTACGAGGATTATCTGCGGAGATATCCGGAGGGCGAGTTCGCGGATTTCGCACGGAGGCGGTTGGAGTCGCTGGGGGGTGGTGCGGGGGAGTCGTCGGTGGGAGGAGGGAGCGCCGGTTCCGCGGGCGGTTCGTCGGATCCGGAGCGGCGGGATCTGGAGGGGGACCGGGCGTTGTGGGAGGAGATCAGGGAGAGTCGGGATCCGGAGGATTATGCGGCGTATGTGCGGGCGTATCCGGGGGGGATATACGTGGAGTTGGCGCAGCGGCGTCTGGGGCAGTACCGGGAGGAGGAGGCGTGGAGGGTGGCCACGGCGGGCAACAGGCTGGAGGGTTTCATGGGGTATTTGCGGGAGTATCCGGAGGGTCGTCATGCGGAGGGGGCGCGGGGGCGGGTACGGGAGTTGGCGGACGCGAGGGCCGTCGAGGGCGAGACCGGGCTGCAGTGGGCGGCGGATAACAACTTGGAGGGGGTGGCACGGGAGTTGCTGGCGGCGGGGGTGGCGGTGGATGTGAAGGACAAGTACGGCGATACGCCGCTGCACGATGCGGCGTCGAACAACGCGGAGGAGGTGGCACGGGAGCTGTTGGGGGCGGGGGCTGCGGTGGATGCGAAGGACAAGGACGGCAGGACGCCGCTGCACATGGCGGCGTGGAACAACGCGGAGGAGGTGGCACGGGAGCTGTTGGGGGCGGGGGCTGCGGTGGATGCGAAGGACAAGTACGGCCAGACGCCGCTGCACATGGCGGCGTGGAGCAACGCGGAGGGGGTGGTGCGGGAGCTGTTGGGGGCGGGGGCTGCGGTGGATGCGAAGGACAAAGACGGCGAGACGCCGCTGCACTCGGCGGCGATGAAAGACGCGGAGGATGCAATGCGGGTGTTGTTGGAGCATGGAGCCTCGCGTGGGGAGGTGGGGGAGAAGTATCGGGGACGGCTGCCGTGATAGGGGTGGGAGTGCGCGGGAATGGGGAGGGGGGAGAGGGTGGCAGGGTTGGAGTGGTTGGTATGATGAGGGAGGAGGGGGGGTGTAGGCGCGCAGAGGTGTAGGCGCGCAGAGTCGGCATGGACGGCGGGATCGCGGCGGTGTTCCCGGGACGGGTGGGTTGGAGGTTGACGGCGGGCCGATTCCGAGACTCGGACATCCTGACCTCGAGGGTAGGATCGTGAACCCGTGCCAGCGGTATGGTGTCGGCTGTGAAGGGCGTCTCAAGGTGGGGGCGGGGTGGCTGCTGGCCCTGTGCCGTCGCGGCACGGTCGGCGATACTGCGCGGGATATCGAGGAACAGTTTGCAGGGCAGCCAGCACCTGATCCGCGCTGAGGTGCACGACAGGGATGTGGATGTGCCGGGCAGTGTCCTGCGTTGCCGCTGCACTGTACAGACTGGGCGACCCGATCGGGACGGCCTTGCCACGGGAGAGATGCGGTGGGTTCGTCGGAGCGCCCGGCATGATTTCGGGTTCACGATCCTGTCTGGAACTCACATCTCCCGCCAAGCCCTCGCCCCCACCCAAAGCCCTGTATTGCAATGGTTTTCGGGCTACGATGGGCCTATGACCTGCCCCGGGGCAGGATGTCTGAGTTTCAGCCGGGATGTGCAGCCACGGCCCGGTACAGGGCAAGACGGTACACGATCGCGCGGCCGACTGCCGCGGGATCATACAGCACGGTCGCACTCTGGCCATTGCGCAAGTGCAGGTTGCGCTCGCTGGCCTTGATCGACCGGCGCTCGCCGGCGATGTCGAAGTTCACTTGGAACGAACGCACGCCGCCCCGGCGCCTGACACTGGCCGTGAACCCCGGAACGGCGACACCCCGGACAACCAGACGCCGGTGAAGGCGTCGTTGTGCTTCCGCATAACCGGCTGCTGCCAACAGGATGCCGCCAGCGAAGAACACGATGCGGGTGGAGACGGGCGACGTCAGTTCTGGAAGGTAGTGCAACTCGGGACCACCTGGAAAGTACACGACCTCGGTCCTCATGCCTTCGTAGATGGCTGTCTGGATGCGCTCAGGGATGCTGCGACTGATGCGCACCGGAGCACCAGACTCGGTCGTGAAGCTGTATCCGACGAAGTACAGCACACGGCCATCCTCGAGTTCCCTGGACTCGACCGAGTGCACGGTGGCTGTCGACGTGGCGCCCTCGGCTTCAAGGACGTCCTGCTGGGGAATGGGGGGCAGGAGATGGAAGTGCTTCTGGGCGAGAGTGCCATAGGCAGCGAGAGTCAGCATCCATGCCGCCACCACCAGTTTCCCGCGGGGAGTCATCTCGACCCTGCGGGGCACCGCATCAAGCAGTTCGGGCTCGATGGATGCCCTTGCCCCGGGCGGTGCCGAAGACTCCTGGGCCGTCGTTTCCGATGCATCGGAATCGTCTGACGTGTTCAGACTGACGCGCAGCGCCAGGGAACCGGTCGCCACCATCGCGACGCCGCACCACAGGAGAAGTCCGCCTTCGGGGAGGGAGATGACGATCGCGAATCCGCCGGAAACGGCCAGGGACGCCCCGACAGTGAGCCAGATTCTCCTGGACGGCCCCGAATCCATATCGCCGATCCAGTGTAGACCAGCCGCCCGAGCGTGTGTTCAACTCCTGTTGCAAGCCGACGGACTGCAGGGCGACAGGACTGCCCGGACTATGCTGTAGGGATAGCGACATGACGGACAAGACGCCATCCGCTCGCCACGCCTTGCTCGCTCTGCTGTTGGGAGCCTTCACGGTCATCATGCCGGTCCTCGCCCAGCCCGGTCCGGACCGCTGGGAGCAGGCGATACAGGCATTCGAGGAGAGTGACCGGATCAACCCACGTCCGAAAGGCGGAATCGTCTTTCTCGGCAGTTCGAGCTTTCGCCGCTGGGACCTCGACCGGTGGTTTCCCGGCAAGGGCCTGATCAACCGCGGCTTCGGCGGGTCGCAGATGGCGGACGCATTGCGGTACCTGGATCGAGTAGTCCTGCCACTGAAGCCCCGAATGCTGTTCGTGTATGAAGGCGACAACGACATTGGCAATGGCAAGAGTCCGGGCACGGTCGTGCGTGAGTTCCGGCAACTCGTTGCCAATGTCCACGAGGTTCTGCCGGAGACGAGGATCGTGTTCTTCGGGGTCAAGCCCAGCATCCGGCGTTGGCATCTGATTGCGGAGGTTCGCGAGGCGAACGCGAGAATTCAGGCGATTGCCGAGGGCCATCCCCTGCTTGGATTCATCGATACCGCTACGGGGATTCTGGGGCCTGACGGAAAGCCGCGTCCCGATTTGTTCGTCGATGACGGACTGCACCTCAACGATGCCGGCTACGCGATCTGGGCGGACCTCGTCGCACCCTACCTTGATTGATGGAAGAGGTGTCAGCCGCTGGGGGCGTGCACGAGTACTGCGACGTCGCGCTTCCGGTCCCCCTCGACAAGCAGTTCACCTATGTCGTTCCCGGCCCTGTGTCGGGCCGCGTTCGACCGGGATGCCGGGTTCTGGTTCCGTTCGGGACCCGTCAGCTCGTCGGAGTCGTCCTGAGCACTCACTGCAACGGACCGGATTTCCGGCCGAAGCCGGTCAAGGAACTGCTGGATGACGATCCCTCCCTTGGGGAGGACCTGCTCGGGCTTGCGCAGTGGGTTGCCGGATACTACTGCACGCCCATCGGCGAGATCCTGAAGGCGATGCTGCCACTCAAGGGCGAGAGGCGGACGAAGTCGGTCGTCGCCCTGACGCCGGAAGGCCGTGCAGAGATCGAGAGCATGGTCGTGCCGGCGGGAATAGAGGCTGAAGTGCTGGAGTCGCTCCGGGTCCGGCCACTGACCCTGCGGTACCTGATCAAGAAACACGACGGTGGGAACGTCGCACTGCGGAAGCTGCGTCAACGCGGATTGGTGAGGATAGAGCGGGTCGATGAGGACCGCGATCCCACTCGCGGTCGGGATGCGTTGCTGCTGGTTGAGATCGGTGATGCGTCGGCATTTCCCAAGAAGCCGAACGCCGGGCAGCGCTGGCTCCTTGAATTCCTGCAACGCAATCCGGGTCGTCATGATCTGCGAGCGCTTTCCGTGGAAAGGCCGGACGCTGTTCGAGTCGCCCGCGCACTGGCCCGAGACGGTGCCGTGGGTCTGGAAGCCGTGTTTCTGGACTACGATCGGACCGGGAAGGGAACCCGGCCCGACCTGACTCCTTCGCAGGTGGCGGCCGTGGATGCCGTGCAGGCGGCGATCCGGGAGGCTCGCTTCGAGACATTCCTGATTCATGGAGTCACCGGCTCGGGGAAGACCGAGGTTTACCTTAGGTCGATTGAGGAGGCCCTGGATGCCGGGCGGTCGGCTCTGCTTCTGGTCCCCGAGATCGCACTCACGCCCGTGCTCGCTGCGCAGTTCTTCGATCGGTTCGACAACCAGATGGCGGTCCTGCATAGTGGATTGACTGCCCCCCAGCGTGCTGACCAGTGGCGCCGGATCCGGTCCGGGGTCGCCCGGGTCGTGCTGGGAACCCGCAGTGCCGTGTTTGCGCCGGTCCGCGATCTGGGTCTGGTCATCGTCGACGAGGAGCACGACGGCAGCTACAAACAGGGCGAATCGCCCCGTTACAACGGACGGGACGTGGCGATCGTTCGGAGTCGCGCGGCGAATGCGCCCGTCATCCTAGGCTCCGCGACTCCTGGTGTCGAGAGCCGGCACAACGCAGAAACCGGCAAATACACCCTGCTGACGATGCCCACACGCATCCTGGAGCGGCCGATGCCGACCGTGCAGAAGGTGGACATGCGTGTCGAGTTTACCGAGACCGGCCGCAGCCAGCTGTTCTCGCGGGCCCTGATCCAGGCGGTGCGGGACTGCCTGGACAGGGGCGAGCAGGCGATGATCCTGCTCAACCGACGGGGCTTTGCCACATTTGTGGTCTGCCGGGCCTGCGGAAAGCGGGCAGAATGCCCGAACTGTTCCGTAACGCTCACGTTCCACAAGCGCGAGAAGCGTCTGCTCTGTCACTACTGTGACCATTCCGAACCCGTGCCGAGCGTCTGCGATGGCTGCGACCGCGACTTTCTCGACTTCCAGGGGAGTGGTTCCGAAAAGGTCGAGGACGAACTCGCCCGCCATTTCCCGCACGCCAGGATCGCCCGCCTCGACCGTGACACGGTCAGAGGGCGGAATCGATACGAGACCATCCTGAGCGGGTTCCGGCGAGGGGATTCGAACCTGCTGGTCGGTACGCAGATGATCGCCAAGGGTCACGACATCCCCAACGTGACGCTCGTCTGTGTCGTGAATGCGGACCTTGGCCTGGGCCGTCCTGACTTTCGGGCGGCTGAGCGAACGTTCCAGCTGCTGACCCAGGTTGCGGGTCGCGCCGGGCGCGGCGAGAAGCCCGGCCATGTCCTCATGCAGACGATGAATCCGGACCACTATGCGATCGACCTTGCGGCCCGGCAGGATTACGATGCGTTCTATCGTCGGGAACGGGAGTTCCGCCGCGGACTGTGGTATCCCCCTTTCAGTTCAATGGCCTCGATCACGGTCCGCAGCTCCGATCTCTCGCAGGCCACGGCCTGGACCGGCGAACTGGCGGAATGCCTGCAGCCCGCCCCGGACGATGTCCATATCATGGGGCCGGCATCCGCCCCGCTGGTCCGGCTGCGCACAGACTATCGCTTCCAGTTCCTGATCAAGTCCTCGCGTCGGGCCGCGGTCCCTGCGTTGCTGGCGAAGGCCAGGGCCTTTGCTGAAGAGCGGCGCTGGCCCGCATCGGCACTTGTGTTGGATGTGGATCCCGTGGATTTCCTGTGATGCGCTGGCTTTGTGCCGGATGTGTCTCCACACATCGAATCGGCTCCGATTACGGAGACCGGAGCCTGCCTGTCAACGTTGCGACCGCTCGAACTTGCGCAGGTCCCGAACGGCACGGTTATGGGCGCGGAGCGTCTCCGAAAACGCGTGGCCGGCGTTGATGCCGGGCTTGGCAACGAAAAAAAGGAAGTCCGATTCGTCCGGCGCAAAGGCTGCCTGCAGGGACTGCAATCCGGGATTGGCGATGGGGCCCGGAGGGAAGCCCTCGTGAACATACGTGTTGTAGGGATGAGGGTCTGACAGGTCGGACCGGAAGATGCGCCCTCGATACCGGTCTTCAAGGACCAGCCCGTAGATGATCGTCGGGTCACTCTGCATCAGCATCCCACGCCGGATCCGGTTGTGGAACACGGACGACACCAGTCCGCGTTCCTCGATGTCCCCGGCTTCCTTCTCGATCATCGAAGCAAGGATGAGTGCGTCCCAGTCCGCGATGTCGGCGGTCTTCTGGCTGCGCGCTTCCTCCAGGGCCGCAGTGAAATTGGCGATCATTGCGTCGACCAGATCCTTCGCCACCGATGTCCTGGCGAGGTTGTACGTCTCTGGAAAGAGGCAGCCCTCCAGCGTCTGCGCCCCTGGGAACAGTTCCCTCACGGGTTCCGGATTTGCGGTGAGCTCCAGGAACTCCTGACCGTCCACCAGGCCGGATTCGGTCACCAGGTCCGTGATCTCCAGTCGATTGAGTCCTTCGGGAATCGTGATCGGGTATAGAATCACCTTGCCCTCGGCCAGCATCGCGAAGGCTTCATCGGCTCGCATGGGGTGCTCGAACCGGTATTCACCGGCCATCAGTGTCCGGTCCTGATTCCAGGCACGGACCCACAGGAATCTCCACTGCGAGTCGATCACGCCCGCGGACTCGAGCTGCTGGGCGATCTGGCGGGACGAACTGCCTCGCTCGACATGCACGATCACCGCCTGGTCGAACGGTTTCTCGGGCGACTCCATCCCACCGCAGCGGACGAGCGACGCCGCAGCAATGATCAGTGCACGGCTACGTTTGCAACTCGGCAAGATACCCCTCCAGCAGCAGCACCGCCGCCCGACGATCCGTTTCTCCGGGCGCTCGCGGGAGTGCCTCGGCCCCTTGGCGTGCCTCCCAGCTTGTCAGGCGCTCGTCGCGCATCTCCACCGACACTCCGGCATGTTTGGCAAGGCGGCGACCGAATCGAGTCGCCTGGTCCGACGAGCGGCTCGCCGTCCCGTCCATATGCAAGGGCATTCCTACCACCACGGTCTCGATGTCGCGCTCCCGAATCAGGCTCGTCAGGGTCTCCAGATCCGAACGGATGTTCCGCCGGACCAGGGTCGGGAGTCCATGGGCCGCGATACCCAGCTCGTCGCTCATGGCGATGCCGATGCGGCGCATCCCCCAGTCCAGGGCCATCACCCGCATGAAGGCACCCCGGAACCGGCCTTCCTGCTGCTTCCGTTCCGCCCGATCACCGCTTGCGGTTCATCTCCTCGATCGTGACGTCCCACGGTTGTGGCGGTAGTGGGTCATAACGGGGGCGAGCGTCCTTGTCGGGCATGGTCTCGCTCGCGGCTCGCAGTTTCCTGAGGGCCGCAACGTGCTCGGGAAGCTCGCTGGCAAGCAGGTTGCGCGTCTCGCCCGGATCTCTGGCGAGGTCGTACAGTTTCCGTATCGTCCCGTCGTGGACATGAATCTTGTAGCGCTTGTTCCGAATCACTCGGGGAGCGTAGTCATCGACACCCCGCACACCCATCTCGTCCAGCTTCGCCGGTCCGAACCCCATCGCGGCCATCCACTCGCGCCGACCGCTGGTTGATTTGCCGAGCAGGAGCGGTGCGATCGACTCTCCGTCGATGTCGATGCCATCGGGCAGTTCCACGCCGGCCAGTTCGCAGAAGGTCGGAAACAGGTCCGAGAAGTCGGTCAGCTCATCCGTCTCCACCCCGGCAGGGACCAGGCCTGGCCCGTTCACGATGAAGGGCTGCCGCGGACCGTTCTCCGTCAACTGGGCCTTGCCACCGCGAATCAGGCGCCCGTTGAGCCGGCCACGGATGCCGCGGGATGTGCCGTTGTCGGTCGTGAAGATGATGATCGTGTTGTTCCGGACCCCGGCGTAATCAATCGCCTTGACGAGTCGTCCGACCAGGTAGTCGGTATAGCGGACCATGGCCTTGTGCTTCTCCAGGGATGTCTCCGCGAACGGCTCGTGGGGCGTGTCGACGAGCGGCCCGTGCGTGAGGGCCATTGGGTAATAGAGCAGCATCGGTTGTCCGGCGTTCCTGCGGACGAATTCGACCAGGAACTCGTTGTAGATGTCGGGTCCGAACCTGCCGGCGTAGGTCCTGCTGGCCTCGCTGTTGGTGAAGATGTACGGATCCCAGTACCGCTCGTCGCTGACCGGGTTGCCGCCCTCTCCGCCCGTCCACACCGACCACTCATCGAAACCGTGGCGATCCAGAATCCGGGGCTGGATGCGGAAGTCGTTGATCTGCCACTTGCCGGCGATCGCCGTGACATAGCCTGCATCGCGGAGCAGCCTTGCGAACGAGAGGTTATGCTGGGGGTCAAAATGGCAGCCGGCGCCCCAGCGCGGCACGTCCCAGTGATTCGTCCAGCCGTGCCGGAACGGGTATTGCCCGGTGAGCAGTGTCACGCGCGTCGGCGTGCACTGGGGCATGGAGTAGGCATTGCGGAAGAGCATCCCGCCCTCGGCCAGCTTGTCGATGTTGGGGGTCTCGATGCCCTCGGCCCCGTAGCTGGAGATCCATTCCGGGCCCAGGTCGTCGACCATGATCAGGACGATGTTCGGGGACGCTGCCCAAGCCGTGCTTGCGACGAGAATCGAGAGTAGGCGAGTCACACAGGTCACGATATTGCTCTAGGTTAATACGCGGGGACCCGGGCGGGGGCCGTCCCGAGCGTCCATCCGTTACGAATCGGCCACACTGGAAGTCGATGCGCAGTTTGTTCGGTGGGGATGATCCCGCGATTTACGAGATACAGACGGCGGCGCCGGGCCCCTCGGGTCAGCTCCCCCTGACGCCAGCGATGCTCCGCACGCTTCCCAGCGGCGATATCTTCGGGTGGACACAGGATGCGGGCATGGGCTGGAACCCCGCTCATCTGGGCCGTGACGAATACCTGATCCTCAGTACGCAGGGCGGAATCCGGGGCGAGGATGGGGCGCCAGTGGCTCTCGGATACCACACCGGGCACTTCGAGGTCGGACTGCTCATGCGGGAGGCTGCGATCGAACTCCGGGATCGCGGGGCGATCCCGTTCGCGGGATTCTGCAGTGACCCCTGTGACGGTCGGACCCAGGGCACCCCGGGCATGATGGACTCGCTTCCGTATCGGAATGACGCAGCCCAGGTGCTGCGCCGGCTGATCCGTTCTCTGCCGACCCGTCGCGGAGTGGTGGGTGTCGCCACTTGCGACAAGGGACTGCCAGCGATGATGATGGCCTTGGCATCCATGCACGATCTGCCATGTGTGCTGGTCCCGGGGGGTGTCACGCTGCCGTCGATGGACGGGGAGGATGCCGGCAAGGTGCAGACGATCGGTGCACGCTTCTCCCATGGTGAACTGAGCTTGCAGAAGGCCCGGGAATTCGGCTGCAAGGCTTGCGGATCTCCGGGGGGCGGGTGCCAGTTCCTGGGCACGGCGGCTACAGCCCAGGTCGTGGCCGAGGCGCTTGGGCTGGCCCTGCCGCATTCCGCACTTGCTCCCTCCGGGCAGCCCGTGTGGAAACACGCCGCCCGCCAAGCCGCCGAAGCGGTCATGGCACAGAGGGCTTCCGGACTGACGGTACGCGACATCCTGACCGAAGGTGCATTGCGGAACGCCATGGTCACTCATGCGGCCTTCGGGGGATCAACGAACCTGCTCCTGCATCTGCCTGCCGTGGCCTACTGTGCGGGACTGGGCCGGCCGACGGTCGATGAGTGGGAAGCGGTCAACCGTCGGGTCGTGCGTTTAGTCGATGTTCTCCCGAACGGCCCGGTGGGCCATCCGACCGTTCGGGTGTTCCTGGCGGGCGGGGTGCCGGAGGTCATGCTCCGGCTCCGCGACCTTGAACTGCTGGACCTTGATGTCCTCACGGCTGCGGGTATCCCTCTCGAGCAGGTGCTGGATGAGTGGGAGCGCTGCGAGCGTCGACGAAAGTTCCGCGACCTGCTGCACGAAACGGACAACGTTGACCCCGATGAGGTCATCCATTCTCAGGAATCCGCGGCACGGAGGGGCCTCACCAGCACGATCACGTTCTGCCGCGGGAACCTGGCTCCTGAAGGATCGGTCGTGAAGAGCACGGCCATTGATCCGTCCGTCGTCGATTCCGACGGCGTCTACCGGAAGGAAGGGCGGGCGCGGATTTTCACCCGTGAAGCCCACGCCATCGAGGCGCTCAAGAACGGCTCCGTCGGCCCGGGCGACATCATGGCGCTGATCTGCTGTGGGCCGCTCGGATCCGGCATGGAGGAGATCTACCAGATCACGTCGGCACTCAAGCACGTATCGTGCGGGAAGGAGATCGCCGTGGTCACGGATGCGCGCTTTTCAGGCGTGTCAACCGGCGCCTGCATCGGCCATGTCGGTCCTGAGGCGCTAGCGGGAGGCCCGCTCGGCAAGCTGCTGGAAGGCGACATACTCCGCATCGAGATCGACTGCAACCGGCTCCGGGGCACTGTCGACCTCGTGGGGCACGAAGGGGACAGGTTCGGTGCCGCAGAGGGTTCGCGCATCCTGGCTGGACGTGTGAGCCGACCGGATCTGTCGGCGCATCCCGACATTCCTGATGACACCCGGCTCTGGGCCGCGATGCAGGCATGCAGCGGAGGCACGTGGGCGGGCTGCGTCTATGACGTGGACGCCATCGTTGCGGCGTTAGGCGGTTAAGTCCGGGTCTGGTCGAAAGTCAAGGAATGAGAGACACGGCGAGGGACTGCCGAGCGCGGTGGATCTTTCCGATCGTCCCCGTGCAATTCACGCTCCGCCAGTGCTGTCGCGAGATCTCGTCGCTTCCGGCTGCGTGACATGCATGGCAGACACCTTGGATACTGGTCCGAGCCCGGGAACCAGGCAGGCCCATCCGAGCCAACTGGCAGCCTTCGCAGCGACGAGTAGGCTATGTGCCCCCATGATTCAGGATGCGACAGGCGAGAGAACTTCTAGCCCGATAGCCGTACGATCACGCCGATCACGGCAACAGCGGCTCCGATCATCCACATGATCATGTTCAGCTTGGTGTTCTGGGCCGCGATCACAGCCTTCCGCGCTGAGATTGCGACCTTCAGTGTATCCATCTTGGCCAACATTTGGGCAATGAGATCTGCAGTTGCCATGTCGCAAATCCTCTGCACTGCAGTATACGCGGGTTCCTCGCTGGCGCCTGTCTGGCGGAGCGCATCGTAGCACACCCGACCACTAGCAGTGCGGTGGGCCGACCACTGGTACGGCTGTGAGATCTCGTCGCTCTCGACGACACGGTGTCTATTCTAAGTTCCTCGGATGCCCGTCAGGGTCTGGGGACCAAGCAGATCCAGACGGACCGACTGACCGCCTCCGCAGGGACGGGTCGGCTATGAACTCCGTGATTTGGGATGCAACAGACGAGGGAACCGCTAACTCGACAGCCGTACGATCAGGCCGATCACCGCAACAGCGGCTCCGATCATCCACATCAGCATGTTCAGTTTGGCGTTCAGGGCCGCAATATCCGCGTTCATGGCGTCCATCTTGGCCAACATCTGGGTAATGAGATTTGCAGATGCCACGTCGCAAATCCTCTGCACTGCAGTATACGCAGGTTCCTCGCTGGCACCTGCCTGGCGGAGCGCATCGTAGATTCAGACATCCTGACCTCGGGGGCAGGTCATGGGAACATCGTAACCTGAAAACCATTGCAATACAGGGCTTTCGGTGGGGTCGAGGGCTTGGCGGGAGATGTGAGTTCCAGGCAAGATCGTGAACCCGAAATCATGCCGGGCGCTCCTGCGAACACGCTGCCTCTCTCCCGTGGTACGGCCGTCCCGATCGGTTCGTCCCAGTTCTCCTGCGCCACCACCGATGATGGGCTGGTCAGCAAGCTGGCTTCGGTCCCGGTCGTCCCTTCAGCGCGCCACGCCGACCGGCCCCGCGAGCGATGCCTGGGTCGCCCAACGTGTGCAGTGCAGTGGCAATGCCGGGCATTGCCCCGGCACATCCCTGTCGTGCATCTCAGCGCGGAGCAGGCGCTGGCTGCCCTGCAAACCGTTCCTCGATATCCTGCGCAGGATGGCCGACCGTGCCCCGACGGCACAGGGCCAGCAGCCGCTCCACCTCAACCTTGGTTCGTCAACCAAGCCCTGAAATAGCGGTATTTTCGGCGCTTCCCAGATCGAGGTGACCTCCTAAACCACTCCATATCAGTGACTTTACATTTGATTTACAATGAATCGGCGGTCTGTAGTGCCAAGTAATGAATTTTCTGGCCCCTGATACCCCCATCGCGGCTTCTTCTGCGCCATGCTGATAGCAGCATGTTCATTCGCCAAACCCGGACCGGCTCCCGCTCCCGCCCCGGCGCCCGGCCCTACTCCACCTTCCGACTCGTCCGTTCCGTCCGCTCCGGCGACTCCGTCCGCCAAATCACCCTACTCAACCTCGGCTCCCACTTCGATGTCCCTCCCGCACAATGGCCCACTCTCTGCCAGCTCATCGACTCCCTCCGCTCCGGTCAGCAGCCCCTGTTCGACGCCGATCCCCAGCTCCTGTCCGTCGCTCAGCGCCTCGCCGATCGCCTCGCCTCCACCGCCCCTGCCGAGCCCGCCGGCAACGACCTCGCCCTGGTCCATCTCGACTCCCTCGCACACCGTCGGGTCCGCTCCGTGGGCGCCGAACGACTCGCCCTGCACGCCCTCGCCGAACTCGGTTTCACCGCGACCCTGGAGTCCCTCGGCGTCTCCTCCCGCCAGGCCCGCCTCGCCACCGCCCTGGTCGTCGCCCGCATGCTGCACCCCTCCTCCGAACGCGCCGCACACGCCTGGCTGACCGAGCGCAGTGCCACCCTCGAACTGCTCGGCCTGTCCCACTCCCTGCCGCCCTCGCTGTCCCGGCTCTACCGCCTCACCGACCTGCTCTGGCAGCACCGCAAGGCGCTCGAGAACGCCCTGTTCCAGCGGGAACGGGATCTCCTGCAACTGCCGGATACGATTGTGTTTTACGATCTCACCAACGTCCATTATCACGGTCGTCCCCGCGACGACCTGCGCCATGGTCGCTCGCAGCAGAAACGCAACGACTGCCCGCTGGTCACGCTGGCCATGAGCCTGGACGAGAGCGGGTTTCCCTGCCACAGCGAGATCCTGCCCGGCAACGTCTCCGAACCGGCCACGCTGGCGGCGGCGATCGAGCGCCTCGGTGCGTTGCGGGGGGACCGACCGCGGCCGACGGTGGTGATGGATGCGGGACTGTCGACGCAGGCGACGCTGGCTTGGCTGCGGGAGCGGGGCTATGACTGGATCAGCGTGCGGCGGGGCAAGCAGGATCCGCCCGCCGAGGCCCCGGAGATGGAGTTTCCGACCCGGAAAGGGAGCAAGGCGCGGGTCTGGCGACTGCGCCGCGCCGAGGGGGACAGCGACACGGAGGGAGAGAGTGAGGGGGAAGGAGAGAGTGAGGGGGAGAGCGAACTGTGCATCTGGAGCGAGGAGCGGCAGGCGAAGGACGCGGCGATCCTGGGGCAGCAGCGGGAGCGCTTCGAGCGGGAGTTGCAGGCGCTGGATGCGGGTCTGACCAAGAAGGGCTGCACGAAGCGCTACGACAAGGTCGTCGAGCGGCTGGGGCGCCTGAAGGAACGCTACCGCCGCGTCGCCGGACAGTACACGCTCACGGTCGAGCGCGCCGGGCCCGGGACCGACCCCGAGTCCGCCGCCAGCGCCACGGAGAAGGCGCCCGCGAAAGGGCCACGTGGCGGTGCGCGCAAACCGCGTCGGCGAGAGCCGGAGCGGGCCACGGCGGTGCGCTTCGAGCGCAACCAGCAGCACGCCCGCAAGGACGCCCGGGCCGGGACCTACGTGCTGCGCACCAGCCACACCGACTGGGACCTGGAACGCATCGTGCGGACCTGTTGGCAACTCACCGACATCGAAGCCACGTTCCGCAGTCTGAAGTCGGAGATCGGTCTGCGACCGATCTGGCACGCCCGCAAGGACCGCATCCGCTCGCACCTGTTCATCGCGGTGCTGGCGTATCACGGGGTGCATCTGTTGCGCCGGCGTCTGCGGGATCATGAGATCACCGACAGTTGGACGACGATCCGGCACAAGCTGGCCGGCTGGGAACGGATCACGACGACCTTGGAGACGGACACCGGCGCACAGATCGTGTGCCGGCAGGACAGCCGACCGGACCCGCCAGCGGCCGCCCTGGCGCGGGCAGCGGGGGTGACGCCGGGTCTGCACCGCATACGCACGCGGACACCGGCTGCCTGAAAACGGCGCAGCGTGCACAATCCTGTAGTGCCATAATGGCACTGCGTGAACCCGTATGCCGTTCATTTACAAGGACTTGCCTGTTGTAAAATTTGTAAAATGGCGAACTAGGGTTGAGCCGCCCTTCGCAGCCGACACCATACCGCTAGCACGGGTTTAACAATGGCACTATCGGTAGTTGGAGGCACTGGCGGGAGCACCCTGGATGGACCTTCTGGACACGCACCTGCGACAGATAGGGCCTGTTGGGCGCAGCGACCTGATTGGATCGATTCACCCTGGTCTCAATTTGAGAACCAACACGGAAACCGAGTCCTGAATGGTCAACTGACCGTGGCCGGTGCCCGTCGCAAGCGCAAGTCCGCCTCTCGCGAAATCAACGAGTGACAGAACATCAGTCCTGGGCCTGACGCAGCCGCGCTTCCAATTCCTTAAGCCGGACCTCAGCTGCTCGGCGCGCCTCGGCCTCCTCTTCCGCCCTCCTGTCGGCCACTTCCGCCCTCCTGTCGGCCGCTTCCGCCCTCCTGTCGGCCTCTCGGCGCGCCTCGGCCTCCGCTTCCGCACGGTCCCGCAGCAAGTCGAACTTCGGGCCGACCTCCTGGCTCCAGGCGTACTCCTTGCCGGTCCGCAGGTTGCGCACCCGCAGGTTGGTTCCTTCCACCCGCAACTGCACTCCCAACGCCGGGCTGCTGTACCAGCCCCCCGGCTCCGGAAGGACCCGCTCGTAGGCTCCTCCGCGCAGCCGGTAGCCCTTCACACGCGGCTCCGGGTAACTCCGATCCGGCTGGAACAGGAAGTACTCGCCGAACCCCAACTTCTCGTACAGGGCGAGTTTCTTGCGCTCGTCGCGTTCCTCGCTCGAGGGGGAGACCACCTCCACCGCCAAGTCCGGCACCTTGCCCTCCTCCCACAGCTTGTAGACCATCCGCTCCCCCATATCGTGATCCAGCACCACGAACAGGTCCGGTGCGACACTGGCGCTGGGGTCACCTTCGCGATAGTAGATGAACATGTCGCCTTCCACGACGACCTTGGAGCCGGGCCGGAAGTGATCGGCGAAGGCGAGGCGCAGATTGACGATGGCGTCCGCCTGATAGCGGTTCTCTGGCAAGAAGCGACCGTCCGAATCGGGGTAGACCACCGGCGCGGGCCGGGGCACCGGTGGCGGTTCCGCTACCGGTGCCACCAAGCCCTGTCGGATGATCCGCTCAGCCGCCATCTCGCACCGACGGGTGCCACACCCGCTTGGCGTAGCATATCACGGGGTCCACCGGGAGTTGCCAACGCCGTGACGTGCCAGTGTGCGGCGGCCTGCGACGGTGCCATGAGTCCGGCTCGACGAACTTCCGTTGGCATCTGGAGGCACTCGCGGGAGCCTCCTGGATAGACCCTCTGGACAGGCACCTGCGACAGATGGGGCCGGTGGGCGAAAGCGCCCCGATTGGATCGATTGGGGATTATATACCTCGTTGCCCAAGCCGGACGTTGAACGAGCCGCAGTGCGGGCACCACCGCCCGCCGCCCCATCGCTGCTCTTCGAGCCATTCCTGCGCCACCTGGTCATGCGAGAACATCTGGAACAACTCGACCAGGCTGATGCCTTCGCGGTGGGCTTTGCCGGAGACCCTATTCGCCATCTCGATGTCCTCAGTCAGGATTCGGATAAGATCATATCACGATTTGGGCAATCGAGTATATAATCCCCGATCGATTTACCCCAGTCTCAATTTGAGAACCAACACGGCAACCAAGTCCTGAATGGTCAACTGACGGTGGCTGGTGCCCGTCGCAAGCGCCAGTCCGACTCGTGGGAAATCAACGAGCGACAGAACACTTCTCCTTGGCCTGACGCAGCCGAGCTTCCGATTCCGCCAGCCGAACCTCAGCTTCTGCCCGCTCAGCCCGGCTGCTACCAGCTCCCGCATCGACTCGAACTTGAGCCGCAACTCCCGGGTCCAGGCGTACTCCTCCCCGGTCCGCGCGGCGCGCACGCGCAGGTTGGTCCCCTCCGCCCGCAACTGCACTCCCAACGCCGGGCTGCTGTACCAGCCGCCCGGCTCCCTCGGCTCCGGACGGATCGGCTCGTCGGTCCCCCGCGCAGCCAATAACCCTTCAGACGCGGCTCCGGGTGACTCGGATCCGGCTGGAACAGGAAGTACTCGCCGAACCCCCACCTCTCGTACAGGGCGAGTTTCTTGCGCTCGTCGCGTTCCTCGCTCGAGGGGGAGACCAGATCCACCGCGAAGTCCGGCACCTTGCCCTCCTCCCACAACCTGTAGACCATGCGCTCTCCCAGATCGTGATCTAGCACCACGAACAGGTCCGGTGCGACACTGGCGCTGGGGTCGCCTTCGCGATAGTAGATGAACATGTCGCCTTCCACGACGCCATTGGCGCCGGGTGTGAAGTGACAGTCGAAGGAGTTGCGCAGATTGACGATGGCGCGCCTGCGGGCGGTTCGCTGGCAGGAAGTGACCGTCCGAATCGGGATAGACCACCGGCGCGGGCAGGGGCACCGCTGGCGGCTCCGCTACCGGTGTCGCCAAGCCCTCTCGGATGATCCGTTCAGCCCCATGTCGCACCGACCGGCGCCACACTCGCTTCGCACAGGCTCAGACATCCTGACCTTCGGGGGCAGATCATTGACCCATCGTAGCCTGAAAACCATTGAAATACAAGGCTTTCGGTGGAGCCGGGGGCTTGGCAGAAGATATGAGTTGCAGATACGATCGTGAACCCGAAACCATGCCGAGCGCTCCTGCGAACACGCTGCCACTCGCCCAGGGTACGGCCGTCCCGAGCGGGTCGACCAGCGTGTGCAGTCCAGCGGCCACGCAGGGCACTGCCCCGGCGCATCCCCGTCGTGCACCTCAAGAGCGGATCAGGCGCTGGCCGCCCCGCCGACTGCTCATCCTGCGCAGGATGGCCGACTGTGCCGCGACGGCACAGGGCCTGTAGCCCCGCCTCCACGTCAAGGCGCCCTTCGCGGCCGACACCATACCGCTAGCACGGGTTCACAATCTTACCCTCGAGGTCAGGATGTATGAGATTGGCTTGTCGTCGGGGTTGAGTTGTTCAGAAACTGGGCTGTTGATTGTCGGACGGTGACGCTGGAATTGTCGCAGTCGCAACGTAGGTGGTCTTCAAGCCGGCTCGATCGCCACATAGCGCAGGGTCGAGGCTGCGGGGTAGGCACCGCCGAGAAGGTACTCCGACCGCAGCACCGCATTCGGCGGAAGGTGGCCGAGTACTGACGGAGTGGTCGGACGCGAAACTGCTTACGCGCGGCGGGGATCTAGACGAGTCGGGCACTGAGGCGTGACCGGCGAGCGTCCATACGCGATCGGGATGTGAGAAACGGCAAACGGCAGTTGCCGATACCCTTCGACTGATCGAGTCCGTCTACCCGGGAATCTACTTGTAAGCCCGACATCTCTGTCCGGTCTCGCGGAGCACTGGCTTGGGAGCTTCCTGTGCCTGCCTCCACCTCTCGGCGCTCCGCGGCGTCCGCTGCCGCCTTGATCTCGGCTACGTCCGCCCGAAGTTCGGATCGTTGCTCACTGATGTTCCATGGGTGAGATGGGCCCCGTCGCAGTGCTCGCAAGTCCCTTCAGGGACGGATGATCGATCCGTCGCGGCGCCGCGTGGTGCCCCAGTGGTAGTCGAACGGTGTGTCGTAGCGCGAGTCGAAATCGTACCGAGCCGCAAGTTCCTCGTTGATTTCCATCCCCCACCCCGGTGCCTCGTTGGGGAAGAAAAAGCCGTTCTCCAGCCGCGGACAGCCCTGGAATACCTCATGAACCGGATCGGGCCAGGTCCGACCTTCCTGGATACCGAAGTTGTAGCAGCTCACATCCAACGCGATGTTCGCCAAGTGCCCCACTGGCGACGTGTCGCCCGGGCCATGCCAGGCTGTCCTGACGCCAAACCACTCGCAGAGCGCCGCCAGCTTCCTGGCCGGAGTCAGACCGCCAATCTGCGAGATGTGAACGCGGATGAAGTCGATCAGTCGGTCCGCGATCAGCCCAGTGAACTCATGCGGTGAATTGAAGAGTTCACCCATTGCGATTGCGGTTGTTGTCTGGGACCTCATGTGGCGGAAGTAGCCGATCTGCTCCGGCGAGACCGGATCCTCGATGAAGAACGGCCGATACTCCTCGACCCGTTTCAGCAGCCACATCGCCTGGGCATTCGTGATGCGTTCGTGCACATCGTGCAGGAGTTCGATCTGCTCACCCAGCTTGTCCCGCATATGGGCGAACAGCTTGGGCACGCTCAGCAGGTACGGAGTCGGTTCGTACATGCGTTCATCATGAGGTCCTCCCGAAGGGGCCCCGAGGAAGCCGCCCGGATTGTCCCCGCCATGGCGGGCACCGTAGTTGGCGTTCCCTTGGAGGCCCAGTTGGATCCGAACATGGCGAACACCCTGCTCGATGTAGGCGCGGGCGGAATCCTCCACCTCCTCCAGGCTCGATCCGGATGCATGCCGGTAGACATCCGCACCGTTGCGAGCCTTGCCGCCCAGCAGTGCGTAGACCGGCATGTTGGCCCGCTTGCCCTTGATGTCCCACAGTGCCTGGTCCACACCGCTCATTGCGTTGTAGAGGACAGGCCCGTTCCGCCAGTAGGAGCTGACGTACATCGTCTGCCAGATGTCCTCGATGTGGTCGGGGTTCTTGCCTTTCAGGAAGGGGCGGAGAAACTCGTCCACGGCAGTGACAACGGCCTTCGCCCGCTGCGTGAAGGTCGCGCAGCCGTACCCGTAGAGACCCGGTTCGCTCGTCTCGACCTTGACGATGACGGTTCGGGGCAGTCCCGGTGGCGCGGTGAGGATCGACTTGACATCGGTGATGGTCAGTTCCGGCAGTCCGCGAGAGGGCCCTTGGGCCTGAGCGGATGCAACGGTCGGCATTGCGGTGGGCAAGGCCGCCATGCCGGCACCTGTGAACCACTTGATGGCGTCTCTTCGCTTCATGGCGCCATTGTACTTCCAGGTCCGGCGGGCGCACAGTGCTCGGAACATCGATTTCGTCGAGTCGACATTCCCGTTGCTGTTGGCGGGTCGGTCTACGATTGAATCTGGGGTGCATGCAGTTGACGGTCCTCGTGGCAGGCGGAGCGGGCTTCATCGGCTCCCACCTATGTGACCGGTTGCTCGCGGACGGCTGTCAGGTGGACGTGGTAGACAACTTCAGTACCGGGAGCGCCGCGAATCTTGAGCACCTTCGCAATCGCCCGGATTGCCGTATCGTCTGCCGGAGTGTCTGCGATATCTCGGAATTCCCGGGGGAGTATGACCTGGTCTTCAATCTGGCTTCCCCGGCCAGTCCGAAAGACTATCTTGCCGCGCCGATAGAGACGCTGATGGCGGGCTCGGTCGGCACCCGGAACCTTCTGGAAATCGCCCGGCGCAGCCAGGCAACATTCGTGCAGGTCTCGACGTCCGAGACCTACGGCGACCCACAGGTCCATCCACAGCCGGAAACGTACTGGGGCAATGTCAACCCTGTTGGTCCCCGGGCTGTCTATGACGAATCCAAGCGATTCTCCGAGGCACTGACCATGGCCTTTCACCGGAAGTACGGGATGAAGACCCGGATCACCCGTCTGTTCAATACCTATGGACCGAGGATGAAGTCGGGAGATGGCCGCGTGCTGCCCGCCTTTCTGGAGCAGGCCCGGTCGGGACAGCCTCTCACGGTGTTCGGCAACGGAACCCAGACCCGCTGCTTCTGCTATGTCTCCGATATCGTGGACGGCCTCGTGCGACTGGCTGGCAGCGACGAGCCGACACCGGTGAATCTCGGCTCGACCTCGGAAGTCACCGTCCTCGATCTCGCGCGCATCGTCGAGGGCTTGGTCGGCCACCCATGTGCAATCCAATGGCTGCCCTTGCCCGAGGACGATCCGCAGCGGCGGTGTCCCGACATCTCCAAGGCGGTGCGTCTGCTTGGATGGGAGCCCTGTGTGCCGCTTGATGAAGGCTTGCGACGGATGCTGGAACCGCTGCGCAAGCGGTCGTAGCCGTCCAACCTACCGGCTCGGGACGGGTTTGCCAAAATGGTGATTCCATGTCCGGGGGCAGGTTGCCGCAGTTCTTGCTGACGAACGACGACGGCATTGATGCTCCCGGGCTCGACGCCCTGGATGCGGCGTTGCCGGAAGGCGCGGATTCGATCGTCGTCGCCCCATGTGGGGAACTGTCCGGTTGCAGTCACCAGGTGACGACCTCGCGCTCGATTCGCACACGCCGGATCGATGGCCGGAGGCTGGCGGTCGATTCTTCGCCAGCGGACTGCGTGCGGCTGGCCCTGCACGTTTTCGGCGAGCGTTTCGACTGGGTTCTGGCCGGGATCAATCACGGCGCCAACCTGGGGGCCGACGTGTACTATTCAGGTACCGTCGCGGCTGTCCGGGAGGCAGCCCTGCATGGGCTGCCCGCGATTGCGCTGTCGCACTACCGGGACCGCATCCTTGACGACCGGGACTGGCGTCGGGCTACGGGGTGGGTAAGGCAACTTCTGCCACGATTGCTTGCACGGCCGCTGGGAGCCGGGGAGTTCTGGAACGTCAATCTTCCCAGCCTGCCTCCGGGCCCCGGCGAACCGCGGATCGTTGAGTGCGGGGTGGACACCAGTCCCTTGCAACTCCACTACGTCTCCGAGAACGGCGGCTACCGCTACACAGGCACCTATAGCGAGAGGCAACGGCAACCAGGGCGCGACGTGGACAACTGCTTCCGGGGCAGCATCGCGGTCTCCCTGCTGCGGCTTCCCTGAACGCTGACCCTGGAGTCAGTGTTGCGCCGGACATTGCAGGCAGCCAAGGCGGTTCGACCGCCGGGTAACGGGGCGCTTTGGTTTCCGGGTGAGCGTCGTCGAGCAGTTCCATCACTCGGCAGCACGGCAGTTGGTGAACGTGGCTGAGCAGGAACGGAGTGGTCGAATGCGTCCGTGCTTGCGGCGTGGAAATCTGGACGGTTGGAGGACCGAGACGAAATTGTCGGTGAGCGTCATACCCGCCAGTGAGGCGTGAAAGGACAATCGGCGGTTGCCATGCCTTCGGATCAGTCTCGCCACCAAGGTTCCACGGGCGACGCTACGCTACAGTCCGGCCGCACGACGACGAGCTTCCAGTTCCGCTCTGCGTGCCTCGGCCTGCTGCCGGGCTTCGAATTCGTCACTGGCCAGCTTGGCGCGTTCCTTAACCCAGAGATACTCATGCCCGCTCTCCCACTTCCGCAACCGCAGTTTCGCTCCCTCCACGCGGAAGTCCACTCCCAGCGCCAGACTCAGCAACCCGTCGTCCGGCTCCGGCTCCACCTCCTCATAGGTGTTTCCCCGCAGCCGGTAGCCCAGCAGGCGCCGCCCCTGCTGCTGGATGTTCGGCTGAAACAGGAAGTACTCCCCGATTCCCAACCGCTCGTACAGGTCCCGCTGGTCCGCCCGGTTGCGGATCTCGCTCTCTGGCGAGACCACGTCCAGCGCGAAATCCGGCGGCTTGCCTTCCTCCCACAGCTTGTACGTCCCTCGCCTACCCAGGTCGTGATTCAGCACCACGAACACATCCGGCGAGATGTTCGCTCGCGGGTTCCCCTCCTCGTAGTAGAAGAACATGTTGCCCTCCAGTACCACATCCTTCACCCCGTAGAAATGATGTCCGAGGGCAAGTCGCACATCGAGGATCGGTCTTTGCTGCAGCGGATATGGCGGCAAGAAGTGACCGTCGGAGTCCGGATAGTAAACGCCCTCGATGAGGGCCGAGGTTGGAATCTCCACCACATCCGGGCGCGGGCGTTGGCCATTGGTGGGCTCATCTGTCATGGAAATCCGTCGGGAGCCGTACTCGCACGCGTCAGCGTAGCACGTGGTCGGAACCGTACATCGGGACATCCGTCCGTGCCCTGGCCTTAGGCGGTGAAGCCACAAAGCACTGCGGCAATCGGCCCGTTGCCGGCCATCTCGGATCGTTTCAGGCGGCAGTGCTTGCGCCCGTTCTCGTTGGTGCACTCCTGACGGCCGACTGACTCCGCTACCAGAAGGCCCGGCGCTGTTTCGGCGATGTGGCGGTTCAGCGGATTCGAGAGCCGGTCCCGTTCGCACCGGCACGGGTACCGCGAGGGTGCCGACGAGTCAGTGGTTCGCTCGGTGTCGCGCGGTACCACTCGGATTGATCGCGCCCCGGAGGTCTGGGTCTCAGGCAAGGTGTCCAGCGGAACTGGCGGCACGCTCAGTCGCTGCTCGGCGGCGAATTCAATACCACGGTCCGGTTCCTTCATTTCGGGCCCGCAGTCTACCGGTCCTGGATGCGGATGGCGGGAGTCTCCTCCCGGCATCCGTGAGACAATTGGAATTCGATCGGTTTGAACCGTACACGGGTGGATCAATTGCTTGTCGCGCGGGGCCTTGTCGAATCCCGGCAGCAGGCACAAGCCATGATCCTTGCCGGCGAAGTGCTTGTCGACGAACAGAAGGCCGACAAGCCTGGTCGGCAGGTCGCCACGGATGCCACAGTGCGGCTGGTCCGCCAACGGTCTCAGTTCGTCAGTCGCGCGGGAGCGAAGCTGGATGCCGCCATTCGACACTACGGAATTGTTCTCCAGAATTCCGTTTGTCTGGATATCGGAGCATCGACTGGCGGTTTCACCGACTGCCTGCTCCAGAACGGGGCCCAGCGTGTCCACGCTGTGGATGTTGGAATCGGTCAGTTGCATTGGAAGGTGCGCCAAGACCCTCGAGTAGTCGTGCACGAGCGTCTCAATGCCCGCTACCTGCGTACCGAGGACATCGGCGACACGGTCGACTTCGTGACGTGCGACGTGAGCTTCATCTCTGCGACGAAGATTCTCCCGCGACTCGGTCGTGTGCTGCAGAAAGGTGGACAGGCAGTGGTGCTCGCGAAGCCCCAGTTCGAGGTTGGCAAGAGTGAGGTTGGCAAGGGTGGCATCGTTCGGGACGAGGCGCTTCACCGTGTGGTGATCGAGAAAGTGCGAATGTGCATGACAGGTTCCGGATTCGAGACAGTGCGGTGGATCGAGAGCCCCATAACCGGCATGTCTGGCAACCGTGAGTTCCTGCTCTACGGAATCGACTGGTCTCCGCGGCGGTCATGGGAGGCAGATTCATGACGTTCGTGATGCGTCGAATCGGCGTCGTGAGCAAGCCCGACCGAGCTGAGATTCCGGATCTGCTGCGCATGCTTGCGGACTGGTGTGCCAGTCGTGGAATCGAGTTGGTCGCTGACGCCACGTCTGCCCACTATCTCGGACGCGACGACGGTCTTCCGCGGACTGATCTGGCCGACGGCTGCGATCTGATCGTTGTCCTTGGTGGAGATGGAACGCTGCTCTCTGCGGCAAGAGCTGTGGGGGAGCGCCAGACACCCCTGCTCGCGGTCAATCTGGGTGGTCTCGGATTCATGATGACAACGGGACCGGATGAGTTGTCGGCCGCGCTCGAATCGGTCTCGCGGTCCGAGTTCCGCCTGGATTCACGTATCGTGCTCGATGCGCGACTGATGCGGCAAGGCACCGAGGAGGACCGGTTCTTTGCTCTCAACGATATCGTGGTTTCGAACGGTCGCGTGGCCCGCATCCTTGATCTTGAGGCCTTTGCAGACGGGCAGTACGTTTGCCGGTATCGGTCCGACGGATTGATCCTGTCGACACCGACCGGATCCACGGCCTACTCGCTGTCTGCGGGTGGTCCCGTGATGTCGCCGGATGTTGCGGCCATCAGCCTGACGCCGATCTGCCCCCATACGCTGTCGAATCGGTCCGTGGTCCTGCCGGCTGATGCCAAGGTCGAGATCCGGGTTGCAGCGGGCGACGAGGACAACTATCTGAGTATCGATGGACAGGTCGGACGGCACTTGTTGGCCGGGGACGCGATCTGTGCATGGAAGGCGAACCACACCGTCGACATCATCCAGACCAACAGTGCGCGCTACTTTGATGTTCTGCGCAGCAAGATGCGCTGGGGAGACCCGTAGGGACCGTTTCGAGCACCGGCCTGGATGCAGCCAGTCTGGCTCGATTACGACCAATCTCGGAATCCCGACCATGGCGGGAGGCACACTACTCGCCGATGAACGGCAGCGCAGCGAAGAAGAGTAGGCATGCCACCAGCGCGACATTGATCCAGAGCGGATTGCGCACCCGGTCTCCCACCCACGCCCGTCGATTGTTCAGCAGTAGCAGGGTGAGGGCCAGTAGCGGCAGGAACAAGGCCCCGAGGACCCCATACGTGAGCTGGATTTGCCGGACCGGTGCACTCAGCAGGAACAGCGGCACGATCGCCACCAGCACCACCGACAAACGGTACGGTGTGGATTTGGACAGTTCGCAAGGCGTTGGATTCCGCAGGCGGACGAAATCGGCGAACATGTACGGAATGCTCTGCCAGACGCCAAGAAGACTGGAAAAGACCGCTCCCCAGAAGCCCACCAGGAAAATCCACTTACCGGGTTCCCCTGTCACTTCGGCAAGTCGATCCGCCATCTGAGCGGCCAGAGCTGCGCCACTACCCTCAACGTCAATCTGCGAGCCGATGATGATGACGCAGAAGCCGAAGATGGCGGTGACCCCGTTGCCAACGCCAAGATCGACCCGGCATGTTCTGAGCATTTCAGGTCCGCTCCGCCCCTGCTCCTGAATCCAGTAGCCGTAGGACAGAAGCGTCACTGTTCCGCCGATGCCGCCCAGGATGGCCAGCACCCAGGAACCCCCGTCAGGAGGGATGGATGGAATCAGCCCTCGGACGATCTCACCAACAGGTGGCGCGATGAGCAAAGTCGTGGTGACGACGGTCAGGAACATGATGCCGATCAAGGCGGACATCAGGGACTCGAACGCCTGAAAGCTCCCGCGGAGGACAATCACCACCCCCACGAGTGAGTGGATGACCGCCCATATGACGATGGAGTCTTCCTGCTCGCCGATCGGCAGGAGGGCCGTGCCGGCGATTCCACAGGCATTCGCGATGGCCCTTCCAACGACAACGGTGAAGAACGATAGGTAGGCAATGAAGAGCCATCGGATCCACGATCCCAGCCTGTCGTTCCAGCCTTCCAGCAGGGTTGTGCCTGTCGCGAGTTGCCAGCGGGCTACCCCCTCGCTCAGCACGAACTTCAGGAATGCCCCCGCGACCACCGCCCAGAGCACTGTCGTCCCGAGTTCGGTACCTGCCAACGTCCCTGTCATCAGGTCACCGGCGCCGACGCCCGTCGCAGCCATCAACAGGCCCGGAGCGATGATGCGAAACCAATTACGTTGCACAGTTCGATGCCTCGCCGGCGACTACGTGGCGACGATCAAAGCGTACCGAATTTCTGGTACGGGCGATTCCTTGCCGATTGCGAAGTCCAGGTCTCGCGACGGTTCGGACTCGAGGTCATCGAAATTCCCAGCCGTGCGGGCTGCTCTTACCGTCACTTCGGTAAGCTCGGCGCTGTCGGCCTAGAGGAATGGCTGTCGCACGGTATCACCGTCACACTTGGTCACCGGGACCAACTCGATGAACATCCTCGGCTCGAATCCGGTATTGCGGGTATTGGCGGCTGCGATGTTCGGAGTGCCGCAATGACGGGCGGCGATCGGGGCGGCTGTTGATGTAGTGGAATCCGGGAGCGGGATTCGAGTGGAGTTTGCGGATGACCTTGGGGATGTGGGGTGTGATTTCCTTCAGTCGATTGCGTCCGATGCGCAGGATGATGACAGGCAAGGGAACGAGTTCCCAGCTCTGCTGCTCTCGCTCCATTGTTCCGTCGGTCGATACCACAGCAGTAAAGCCGTGTGCTGCAGCCCGTCGTAGAAGTTCCGCGTTCTCAAGCCCTTCCCAGTGGAGGTGCTGTACGGTATAGACGTTGGCTGGGTCGGGGAAGAGCTGGCGTACCCTATGCGGCATGTGCTCGTCGAGCAGGATCTTCAGGCAGGATTCTGCTCCAGGTAGCGTCGGGCCATGTCCAGTGCGGCGGAAATCTGCTGTCGGGAGATGTGCGGGAAGTTCTCGCGGAACTCGCTTAGTGCCTGCTCGTCATCAAGATAGTCGAACAAGGTTGCGATAGGGACGCGAGTACCACGGAAGACGGTCGCTCCCCAGGCAGTGTCGGGGCCTTTGTCGAGGGGCTTCTCAATGAGTGTCGGATCTTCCTCCGAGAGGATCGATTGAGGTGGATGAGTCTGCGCTGCCATAGCATCTGGATGTGATACTGATCATCATTCTATGACAGCAAGTTCGACTGTATGGGAACAGAGTGTCCAGTAGAACCTGTGAGTGAAGGGAAATGGAGTCCGGGTGGAGGCGGCGACGGGAAGAACCAGTGCACCGGGCGCGCCTCAAGGAGGGAACCGGCGTTGTGGCGCGGGCAGTGGCGAGAACGCTTGTCGTACTGCGGCTGCCGGAGAGCTCGCGTCATGGCCGTTCGTCCCATGTGACAGACCAACATGGTCCCCATTCCCCATATCTGGTGTCGCACTGGCGGGTACGATCCGCTGGCTGCGGATTCGACGCCATCAGTACTGGAAAGCCCGGCCAAAGCGGACTATTCGTGAACGGCGTCGTCCTGTCCAGGCAGGATCAGTAGGCCCACGGCCCGCGGGTGAAGATCCCGCCGTCAACCATCAACGTCTGGCCGGAGATGAACTCGGCCCGGTCCGAGCACAGGAATGCGACTGCTTCGGCCACATCGCTGGGATAGCCGACCCGACCCATCGGCGTGAGCTTGGACCACTCTCCAGCGTAGTCGTCCGTCTCGCGCTCGGTACGGTCAATGAGGATCGCGCCCGGGGCGACGCAGTTGACGGTGATGCCGTACTGGCCCAGTTCGGCTGCAGCCACCTTGGTGAACTGCTCCATGCCACCCTTGCTGGCTGTATAGCTGACCAGATTCGGGAAGGCCACTTTGTTGCAGCCCGAGCCGATGTTGACAATGCGTCCGCCGCCCCTGTCTTTCATGTGTCGAGCGGCGAGTTGCGAGCAGAGGAAGCAACCTTTCAGGTTGGTGTCGATGACCAGATCCCAGTCCCGTTCGGAGAGTTCCAGAAGCGGTGCCCAGACCTGCATTCCAGCGTTGTTGACGAGGACTTCGAGCCGGTCGCAATGCTGGAACACGTTGTCGAACATCCGCTGCACCTGGCCCGAATCGCCTACGTCCGCCTGAACGACAAACGCATTGCCCCCCTCCGTGCGAATGGACTCGGCTGTCTGCTCGGCACCGCGTTGATCGGAGTTGTAGTTGATCGCGAGGTCGCAGCCCAGTGCTGCGAGTCGTTCCGCAATGCCCTTCCCGATGCCCTTGCTGGCGCCAGTGACGAGTGCCGTCTTTCCAGTAAGATCCATCGTCGACCGTACCGCAGTTTAGCAACTTGGGAAGCATCATCTTCGGCGGCTCACCCACTCCTTACAAGAAGGTTGCAGCGGCCCGAGAAGTCGTTCGGTGATAGCTCGTCAGCGAATCGAAGTGCCTGTGCCTGCCGGACCTAGAGGTCGGCCAAAGCTGCGTCGATCGTTTGGTAGTCGAATTCGAATCCTGCGGCAAGGGCGGCACTGGGGACGACTCGTTGGGAGGCCAGCAGCACCTCGGAGAATTCACCGAGTGCGATTCGCAGTGCGAATGCCGGTGCAGGGAAGAGAGTCGGCCGTCCGACGGCGCGGCCCAGTGCTCTCGTGAAGTCCACGTTACGCACTGGCTCCGGAGCGGAACCGTTTATCGGCCCGCTCAGACTGCTCGTTTCTGCCGCGAACACGAACAGTCGCGCAAGGTCGGCAACGTGAATCCAGGGCATCCATTGCTGTCCATCGCCGAGACGCCCGCCTAGACCCAAGCGGAACAAGGGTGCCATCCGGGCCAGTGCGCCGCCTTCGGGGCCCAGTACAAGCCCGATCCGGACCGTAACCACCCGGATTCCGAATTCCGCGGCCTTGTTGGTCTCCGCTTCCCACTCGAGGCAGACTTCGGCCAGGAAGCCGCTGGAGGCGGTGGCTGATTCGGTGAGCGTCTCGTCGCCACGGGTTCCGTAGAGGCCGACTGCGGAGGCCGCGACCAGAACGGAAGGTGGTTCGGGCATCTGGCCCAGTGCATGAACCAGATTCCGTGTTCCCATCACGCGGCTATCGCGGATGCGACGCTTCTTGGCGTCGGTCCAGCGGCCTTCGGCAACCGATTCTCCGGCAAGGTGAAAGACGGTGTCGCAGCCTTCCAGCGATTCTGGCGGAGGAGGCTCCGCATCGGGCATCCAGCGGAAGCAGGCCGCCTGCGACAGCTGCTGCGGAACGGTCTCGGGGCGGCGCGTCAGCAGATTGGGGGGCGGTAGCATGGCGCACAGCCGTTTGCCAACGAACCCGGTCGCCCCTGTTATCAGTGCCTTCTTCATTCGCGAAGTTCCATTGTAGGTTAAATCAGGCGCCGGGCAGGCCAGGGCGCCCCACGATCAGACGGACATTCGAACACTGGACTCCGGCGTGGAGGTGGCGTCAGTGGGCCTGCACGGCCGCTGGGCGCCTTGCAGTATCATGGGCGCCAATGAAGAAGGTAGTCTGCCTCCGAATCGGACTGTTGTTGGCATGTACCGCCATCGCCTACGGTATCGAGCGGCCGAATATCGTGTTCATCCTTGCCGACGATGTCGGAGATCAGGCGATCGGCTGCTACGGCGGAAGTTCCTATTCGACTCCCCGCATCGACACTCTCGCGGGCGAGGGGATGCGATTCCGTCACTGCTATTCGATGCCCGTGTGTCATCCGACGAGATTCACCCTCATGACCGGACAGTATCCCTTTCGTGCACATCACCCGGGTTGGGGTACCTTCCCGAAGACGTTCGAGGCAGGGACGGTCGCGAACCGGCTGCGTGCTCTCGGCTATTCCACGGCTGTCGCCGGCAAATGGCAACTCACGCTCCTGAGGGAAGAGCCCGACCACCCCAGACGGCTCGGATTCGACCGCTGGTCCCTGTTCGGCTGGCACGAGGGACCCCGATACTACCGCCCCCTGATCCATGAGGATGGCCGGATTCGCTCCGATGTCAACGATCGGTACGGGCCGGACGTTTACGTCGATTTCCTCATCGACTTCATGCACGCGAACCGCGATCAGCCGTTTTTCGCGTTCTACTCCATGGCCTTGGCGCACGATGTGACCGATGACATCGGCACGCCTCCGCCCGTTGGGCCCCAGGGGCACTACGACAGCTACAAGCGGATGGTGGAGAACATGGACGAGCGCGTCGGTCGGCTTGTCGATGCCGCCGAAGAACTGGGCATTCGGGAACGGACACTCTTTCTGTTCACCGCCGATAACGGAACGCCTCGCTCGTACTACTACACCGCCCAAGATAACGACATGCTCAAGCAGCCCATTGCGTTCGTCTGGAACGGTGAGAGCACCCGTGGAGGCAAGGGTGAGTTGACTGACGCGGGCACGCGGGTCCCCTTGCTGGCGAACTGGCCGGGCACGCTCCCGCCGGGACAGGTGGTGGATGACCTGGTCGACTTCAGCGACTGGTTGCCGACATTCGTCGAACTCGCGGGCGGCGGCGTGCCTGAAGGGTTGGACGGAACCAGTCTTGCGGATCGACTGCGTGGTGGCGGCCCTTCGCCCCGCCGGTGGGCCTTTGCCTCCCGTTCGGGGAAGCGTTGGGTGCGTACGCAGCGATGGAAGCTGTATGACGACGGCCGGTTGTTCGACATGGATCAGGGGCGTGCGGAAGCCTCGCCAGTCCTGATCGGCCAGGACTCTCTGCAGGCGCGCGAGGCGCGGGAGGAACTCTCGTCGGTCCTGAGAGACATTGCGGCAACTGACTGATACAATAGGGTCTTGCAAGCGATTCTCTTCGGTGCAGGTGGTCAGTTGGGCGTTGAACTGACACGCGAGTGCCGACGACGCGGCCATTCCGTGCTTGCCCTGCGCCGGAACCAACTCGACATCTCCGACGATGACGCCGTTGGTACGATCATCCGTCGGCATCATCCCGACTGTGTTATCAACGCCGCTGCGTATAACGGAGTTGACCATGCGGAGAATGATCTCCTCGCCTCGATGCAAACCAACGCGTTTGCAGTACGGTCCATTGCGAGGTCGTGCCAGGAGTCGGGTGCCACACTCCTGCACTACTCGACCGACTACGTGTTCGATGGGCAGAGCGACTCGCCCTACACCGAGGACGACCTGCCGGGTCCGCAGTCCGCATACGGGGTTTCGAAGCTCGCTGGTGAGATGTTCGCACGCAGTTACTGCGCCTCACACTATGTCTTGCGGGTGGCAGGCGTCTATGCCACGCCAGGTCGCTACACCAACCACGGGAACTTCCCGGAGTTCGTGTTGCGGAAGTGTGCTCAGGGAGCTCCTCTTCGCATCGTCAATGACCAGTTCGCCACACCGACATGCGGCACGGAGCTTGCCGTGCGTACCTTGGACATCCTGGAACGCGGGGTCCCGTTCGGTCTGTACCATCTCGCTGGCGGCCATCCCATCTCGTGGTTTGACTTTGCCTGCAAGATTGCTGCGGCCGGTGGAGCCCAGGGTGAGATCGTCGACTCCGATCGACAGCAATACAACCCGATCGCCCAGCGTCCGGTTTATTCGGCCCTATCGAACGCCCGGATCGAATCACGGGGGATCGCGCCCATGCCTAGCATCGACGAGTGCCTCCAAGCCTATATGATGCGTCGCGGTCGGGAGCCTCTGCCTGAACCTTAGGGATGTCCGCAAGGGAGCAGGCGGGTAATCCCTACTATTCCGATAGGGATTATGTATAATGACTCAGTAATGACTGTGGCGAGCCTGTTGGGCCCCCGACATCCGCTGAGTTCGGCACCGGCGTATACGGCGTCGTTTCGCCACCTCAGCGACCTATACCCTCTGGCACTAGGATGTTACGCCTCGATCAGCGGATTCATGAACGCGAAGGAAACAAGATCCGTTTGCGAGACGATGCACCTCACGAGGGGTGAACCATCAAGCATTCCTCTGATGTTTCCGGTCGATGAAGAAGCGAAGAGCAGGCTGGGTTCCGCGGACAGCGTCGTGTTGCTGGACGCCGGTCAGGTCGATGTTCCGGGTTCCCTCACGATATCCCCTCGTGAGGTAGCGGACAGCATCGTCGCGAAAGGGTAGGACGAGATTGTGGGCTTCCAGACACGGGACCCGATTCACCGGACCCACGAGTCCTGCACCAAGACTGCGCTGGGGATGTTCGGCAGGTTGGCAGGCCGGGATGTGCGTCGGACGCTGCGCGAAGGGAAAGTGCCGCCCAGCGAGTTCACCCGCCCTGAACTTGCCGAGACCCTGATTTCAGTTGCGAGGGAAGACCGTTGAGCCTTCCTGCACGAGAGTTCACGTGGCCGGCCCGCAACGCGACTGGCGAGCAGGTCCTCAGGTGGGGGCTGGAGGAATTCGGACGGAACCTTGCCATATGCACGAGTTTTCAAGCGACGGGGTCGGTGATCCTCGATATGGCATCGAGAATCGTGGGGAGTGACGTTACGGTAATCAGCGTGGACACCGGGCGGCTGCACGAGTCGACCTACGAGTTGATCGCAACCTACCGTCGGCGGTACGGAATCAGTGTGGAACTGATCACTCCGAACGCCGACGAGTTGAGTTCGATGCTGACGATGCATGGGCCGAATCTGTTCTATGAGGACTCGGCCCGACGCAGACTCTGCTGCGAAATCCGGAAAGTCCGCCCGCTCAAGCGAAGGTTGTCCACCTTGGATGCCTGGGTAACAGGGCTCCGGCGGGACCAGTCCGACGGCCGGGGGCGAATCGATAGAGTGGCCGTCGATGAAGAGCACGGGGGCATCCTGAAGTTGTCTCCACTAGCCGATTGGAGCCGTGAGCAGGTCTTCCAATACGCCGAAGCGTACGATGTGCCGCTGCATCCGCTCTATGCGGATGGCTATGAGAGTATCGGCTGCCAGCCGTGCACACGGCCGGTAGGTGCCGGGACAAACGGACGGTCCGGGCGCTGGTGGTGGGAAGAGGGCGACGACAAGGAATGCGGCATGCATGTTGCGCCTACCGGTCGGGTCCGTCGGGAGTTCGACGTGCTGCTGGACGAAGTCCTGCCGGTACGACGACCTTACCTGGTTTGACCCCCTCTCCGCGAACTGCCCGTCAAAGTACCTCGAATCAAGGAATCGCATCAAGAATCCACATGCAACATCAAGGAGCAACCATCTGGCTGACCGGCCTTTCGGGTGCGGGAAAATCCACGGTCGCCAACTTGCTGGCCAAGCGCCTGCGAGACGGCGGCGCCAAGGTCGAGGTACTTGATGGTGACGTCATCAGGACGAACCTGTCGAAGGGACTCGGTTTCAGCAAGGAGGATCGCGACACGAACATCCGGCGGATCGGGTTCGTGTGCAGTCTGCTGTCCAGAAATGGTGTGATCGCCATCGCTGCCGCGATTTCGCCGTATCGCAGTGTGCGCGACGAGGTGCGGGCGATCAATACGAACTTCGTGGAGGTGTTCGCGGACTGTCCGTTGGACACGCTGGTCGAGCGTGATGTGAAGGGGCTCTACAAGAAGGCACTGGCCGGCGAGATCAAGAGCTTTACTGGCGTGTCTGATCCCTACGAGGCTCCCGAGAATCCGGAGGTCGGACTCAATTCAGGCGCCGAGACACCCGATGAGTCGGCTGAAATCGTCTGGGAGTATCTGATCCGTTCCGGTCTGATCAAGACCTGACCGGTATGGCGGATTGTCTTGTTCGGGCCTCGCGCAAGCTGCTCTGTTTGGTTCAACGATGTCCAACAGGGATGATCAACCCTGAGGCAGGTCGGCTCCGATCTGGTAGAATTGGAATGCAGTCGTCGCTTGGCATGCTGTTGTCATCAGCGCTGTCGGAGCAACGGAGAGGTCGCTTGGCATCTCGGATTCGCCAATCTTGAAAATGTGTAAAGGGAATCAGGAGGACGCGAGTGTTTAGGTTTGATCCATCTGAGAATTGCCTCATTGAGCTTGATAGACCCAGTTTTGCCGACCTCAAGATTGGTGAACGTTATCATCTTCAGGAGTGGCTAGCAAAAAAGCCGGACGTATTGGGAGAGGAACTTCTGATTATTCAAAAGGAATTCGATGGATTCGAGGGTACACGGGAACGTCTGGATCTGTTGGCTCTTGATAAGGATGGCCGACTTGTCGTGATCGAGAATAAACTCGATTCCGGTCGAGATGTGGTGTGGCAAGCCATCAAGTACGTTGCTTACTGCTCCAGCTTGAACAGAACCGATATCGTGAACATCTATCAGCAATATCTTGGGAATGGAAACAATGGAGACAACGCAAAGAAAAGGTTGTGCGAGTTTCTTGATGTTGATGAACTGGATGAAATGGTGATCAACGAAGGAAATACACAGCGGCTTGTGTTGGTCGCAACGAGCTTCCGTAAAGAAGTGACAGCGACTGTACTCTGGCTGATACGTCACGGCGTGCGTGCTCAGTGTTTCCGTGTCGTTCCATATCGTACTGGCAATGAAACACTCATTGACATCCAGCAGATTATCCCGACGCCGGAAGCGCAAGACTACATGATTAAGATGGCCAGCAAGGACTCCGAAGAGTCGGACCAGAACGTCAAGAAGCGAAGGCTCGAAGAGTTACGAAGACAATTTTGGGGGAAGGTGCTGAATGAACTCAACGCCCGAGGTGTATCACGGTTTCAGAAATTCAGTGCATCTGATGCGCCTATAGGGTGTCGGTTGTCCGTCTCTAGCGGGGTTTCTGGCTGCACGTACGTCTTGACGCACTTAGTCAAGGAGAACACAGTCGGTGTGAAACTCCTTCTCTATCGTCCGAATCGTGAAGAGAATGAGCAACTGTTTGATAAGCTAGAGCAACAAAAACAGTCGCTAGAAGAGCGATTCGGCGCCAAACTCGAGTGGGACCGACTGGATTCGTACAAGCCGAGCATAATCTTCTACAAGGGAGCTTTTAATAACGTTCTTGATCGTGAGAACTGGCAGGAGATGATCGATTGGCTGTGTGTTCACATCGTCAAGCTTGACGAGACATTCTCGGAGCAGCTTGTTGCACTCAGTTCACAACTGAAGTCTGGATCCGATATAGCGACGGAATCTGAAAATTGATTTTGCGACTAGATACTGAGTTCAATTATGATGAATATTCAATCAATTGTTCGATATATTTCAAGACAGATTTCGTCCAAGAGTACTTGGATTACGGCGGAGTGGACCGCCCGGGGTGGCGGGCGCGGTAGAGCCAATCGGTTGACTTGGGCAGGCGCGGGCCAGATCCCTGCAGACCGTCGTCAGGCGCTCCCGGCAGTCACTGTCGACTGCTCGTCCAAGCGCGGTAGCGGTTGTGGAACACACGGATAGTGCACCGAGCCTACGGACAGACTTCTCATCCGGGCTGCCAACGTGTGTGGGTGGCAGTCATAGACCTGACAGCCGCGGTTCATCCCCGCATGTGCGGGGAACAGGGCGAAAGCGATACGGCAGTTCCGAGACGCGTCCGGTTCATCCCCGCGTGTGCGGGGAACAGGATGCCGGCCAGCGCCATCTCCGAGCCGCGATGCGGTTCATCCCCGCGTGTGCGGGGAACAGGTGCACGATCTGCGGCGGAAAGATCCTCACGCCCGGTTCATCCCCGCGTGTGCGGGGAACAGGCGCGAGCGTCTGCACCATCGCGACCTGGTGCCGCGGTTCATCCCCGCGTGTGCGGGGAACAGCTCGACATCCATTCCAGCCGGGACAAGGAACATCGGTTCATCCCCGCGTGTGCGGGGAACAGGAAGCCGGGGCGCACGAATGGTCTCCGGCCAAACGGTTCATCCCCGCGTGTGCGGGGAACAGTCCGATCAACCTGGGATGGCATCTGCACCCGACCGGTTCATCCCCGCGTGTGCGGGGAACAGACCTTAGCGACCTTATGGTCACTAGCCAAGACCGGTTCATCCCCGCGTGTGCGGGGAACAGCTCCGCGGTGGTGCTGCGCATCCCCGCGAGCTCCGGTTCATCCCCGCGTGTGCGGGGAACAGCTTGCGGACCGCTTTCCGGAATTTCTCCGACTCCGGTTCATCCCCGCGTGTGCGGGGAACAGCGCATCAGCTCGAAGCTCGACGCCAGGTGCATCCGGTTCATCCCCGCGTGTGCGGGGAACAGCGCATCAGCTCGAAGCTCGACGCCAGGTGCATCCGGTTCATCCCCGCGTGTGCGGGGAACAGTCGTAGCCGCCTTGCGCTGCGGGGCGAACCGCCGGTTCATCCCCGCGTGTGCGGGGAACAGTCGTAGCCGCCTTGCGCTGCGGGGCGAACCGCCGGTTCATCCCCGCGTGTGCGGGGAACAGTCATCGTGTACCTCCTGATCGCCATCCGTCTGGCGGTTCATCCCCGCGTGTGCGGGGAACAGGGAGGGGCTGACCGTCTCGCATCCGCAGGAGTTCGGTTCATCCCCGCGTGTGCGGGGAACAGTGGGGCCGGATCGGGAGATCGACATCCGACGTGCGGTTCATCCCCGCGTGTGCGGGGAACAGGCCACCGGTCACCAAATCCTGACAGGGCCACTCGGTTCATCCCCGCGTGTGCGGGGAACAGCCGCACGAAATCGTCCATGACCTCCCGGACCCGCGGTTCATCCCCGCGTGTGCGGGGAACAGAATCGCAATCGCAATCGAGGCGGCGGCGGTCACCGGTTCATCCCCGCGTGTGCGGGGAACAGATCGACGGATGATCAGCAGATCACCATCCAAACCGGTTCATCCCCGCGTGTGCGGGGAACAGACTGTAACCTAAATCACTGAATACAAATGCCTTTCAGGACTGTGAAAATTATACCACAGTCTTGAGCCCGACATGCGGCGATAGAGCTTCCCGTCACGACGATTCACTATCCGATAGTGGTGTGAAGCTGACAAGCTTCAGGCCGTCGAAGTCTTGGGGCATGCGACGATTGGTGCCTACAGTATCGAAGTCGAAGCCCTGGTCGGTCGGTACAGCCCAGCAAATGATCGCATCGCCCTTACCAATTCCGGCCCTGACCTGTTCCCAAATCCGGCATCTCACACGGGAAGAGTAGCGCCCCACGTAGACGCCCGCCCGGATTTCCAGAAGCCACACCGCTAGCCGTCCGCGCAGCCGGGGCGGAGCATTGTTAACCGCGATGACCATCATCGCCGCTTTGTTCTTCCTCAAATGCGGGGCCTAACGCCTCAGCTGGAGGTTCGGGTACAGGTAGATTCCCTGCGGACAGCACATTCTCGATACCTGGAATGATGTGGCTCAGTAAACCGGTCTTTCGGAAACTGTCCCGACAGGCCAGCCGAACAGCTCGTTCCAGTGAAATGTCGAGGAGCCCTTTCTGTGCACGTGATGCGACTCGAAAGGCCTCAGGTACAACCGTTTGCAACTTCCATAGGTCTGCGATGTCGTACACAAAGCTGCGTGGCTTACCGGTGTGCAGGAACCCTATGGCTGGTGCGTAACCCGCTGCCAACACCGCTGCCTCACTGAGGCCGTGCAGGCAGGCTGTGGCGGCCGAGAGACACCGGTTGGGCACATCGGCGCTGTTCCAGTTGCCGGGATCATAGTTGCGCTTGGTCCAGTTAACGCCGTACCGTTGAGCAAGAAGCTGGTAAGTGTGTCGTACCCGCTGTCCTTCGATACCTCTAAGCTGATCAATTGACCGTTTCATCGGTGCGTCCTCCCCGAACCGCAGCGCATACATCTTGCGTACAACGCGTAGTCGCGCTGCAGGGTCCAGTGCTAGTTGTGCCTGCCAAAGCAACCGATCAGACCGCGCGCCGCCAGGCTGCCCTGCAGAATAGAGCCGGACGCCTGCCTCGCCCACCCATGTGACTAGCGTTCCTGCCTGAGCTGCCAAAGCGATCGCCTTGTGGCTGATTCTCGCTCCGGGCTCCAGCATCAGGCAGGCAATGCCGCCGATTGGAACGTGGGTACGCACGCCCTCTGCATCAATTGCGACGAATGCCCCGTCAAGCACATCAATCTGGGCCCGTTCGACAAAGACCAGCGCAGCGCGCTCTTTCAATGGGATCGGTTTCGGGGGTGGCAAGCCCTGCAGGGGCATTATGCCCTCCGAATCAACATCAGGCCGCAGCCCCACGCCTTGGCGCGTCCAAATCCGCTGGAAACAGCGCGCAAAAATACAGTCGGCTCAGTCACTTCGATTTCTCCATGCAAGTCCAGGATGCCGAATCTAGCCCCTCGGCGCCGGTGCATCAGTTCGATTGCCGAGTAGCCTTCGACTATCATCCGGCGTATAGTAAATCCCTTCGCATTCCCCTGCCGAACCATCCAGTCTTGGGCCGCAGTTTGGGCCACTTGCTCCCGGATGTCCGAGCGCCTCTCGTTCGCCTGAGTTTCTCGCATGAGGTCCATTACTACATCGACCCGTCGACTCTTCCCGCGCCTGGATTCCTTATCCATCCGACTAATGGACGCACGGTCTTTAGTCGCGTTCGCACGGAGAACAAATTGCAACCGGTCTCCCGATTTCAAGGCTGGTGCGAATATCTTGGTCTCGGGCGGTTCGAACAGTTCGGTTGCTCGCGGTGGCCGATGCGAAAGGGTGAAGAAACGTCCCCTTCCGTCAAGGCGCCAGAGAAAATCGCGGTTCCGGTCTCTGCTGTCGGAAAACACTGTCCAGATCAAGTGGTGATGTGCGACCGCAGCGATTTTTGGCTCACGGGGATTTAATAGAGGTATCAGTGCACTGGCCGATGCGGTGTGGTTTAGCACAAGTCTCGATAGATAGAGCGTCATTCGTTCTCCGAGAGATTTGCCGGCCGTCTGAGATGCACTGTTCGTGGGCCAAAATGCCAAGACACTCGGTCTAGCGGTTCGTCCCACCGGATCTCCTGCCAACCTCTTCCTAACGGTTCGTCGGATGCCACTAACAGCGGTCGCGACGGATCTACCTCCTCTCTCAGATTCTCTAGAAACGGAGGCACGGTAATCCGCGACAGTGCTTCAATGGGATCTTCCGCCGTAACCACATGCGGTGCCATGGGAGCAGACAGTGGGCAGCTTTTCCGACCCAAGTAGGGAATAAAGCGCGGTCGTATGAGTGCCTCCCGAATTTCGGTGGCTCCGATGCCACCCCAGAGCGCCACTCCGAACGCACAGTTGCTGCGATAGTCGCGCCGAGTGATCAGAGGATTGTCGCTACTGCACAGTGCTTGCAGTGCGTCTCGACGAGTGTTCGGGCGCTTGACCCGTGCGGTCGGCACGGTCTGTGCAGTGTGAAAGTCGCGGAATGGTACGCTCCTGACTAGAACCGAGACAGCTATGCGCCAGCTTGCAAGAGCCCGTTGTGCCGCTGTGTCATCTCTTCGTGCTCCGACCGCTGCTCCCACCAAGCCCAGCACAGCAGAGCGCGCTGGCCATGTACCCGAACCACGCCGCTCGTGCCCTGCTAGATCGCCGAAGGCACCCATCGGCGCCGCCAATGTGAATACAACGAACTCAGCCATGGTTCACTGCATCTGATACGAAGGCGCGGACCGCAGCTAGCGTTCCGCGCCCTTCCGCAACATTCATCTCCCTACTGGCTTCACAGCAAGCTCCGTAAGCACGGTCCATCTTGACCACCATCTTCTGAAGCGCATCCACTGATGCGGCCATTAGATCGTCGCCTTCCACCGGTTTGAAGAATGCTCCGGCCAAGCTGCGTGGTTGCTGTTCGCCTGTCTCGGCGCGGATATATCCTGCCCGGGTCTGGTGCGCATAGCTGTTGCGTTTACCAGACGGAGTAGCTGTCGCCAATGCCTCGGTGAGGGCACCGACAGTGCGAGCGGCAAGGTTGCGGTCACCAGCTAGGTTCTCGACCAAGAGGTCCGAATCCACGCAAGCATAGGTGTAGAATATCCCAGAACCGAATCCAGCCTCACCCACAAATCCGGCACCAGCGTCTTCCTCAGGAAGTTTCAAGTCATCGACAGCAGTATAATAGTCATCTTCTACCAACGCTCGGTGCGTGGTTAGAGCATGGCTAACCTGCACTGCCGCTTCACGGTTGAAGTCTGGGTCATCGGCAAGCATGCGTCCGAACATCGCTACGTCTGCCGCGCCGTCGGCCGTTCGGAGCACTAACTTCTTTAGATCCTTGTCCTCGGGCAGATCCTTGCCAGCTAAGATCTTGCGCGCCAGTTCGATTGCCTCAGTCCGCTCGTCTGGCGAAATGAAGGCCAACTGGCGCGTCCGGATCGCGCCTTTCTTGGCAGCCTCTTTATCCAGCTTGCCAAAGATGTCAGTTACCTTCTGTGCGATGTCAGTTACCTTCTGCGCAATCTCGGTCGCCTGCTCCTTGCTCTTGCAGTTTGCCATCAACGCATCGCGCACAACTTCGCCGATACGCTGGGTCCGTTCCCCGAGGTGTCCTTTCAGGTCGGCTTGCATTCCTTCAGACAGGCGCGCCGCTCGTTTAATGGCCTGACTGGAGATCCGCAATCTCGGCACGCCTCCGTAGTTCGCCGTCTTCGGTCGACCTAAGTCGTCACGATTTGGGTTGGAAAGGGGGTAAATTGTTAGGTAATGTAACTGCAGAAAGCAACTCATGCTCTGTGCTCCTTTGAATCTGGTTTGGCATCCATTGCACCATGGTAGTCAAAACACCAGTTGGTGCGGGTCTTGTCGTTCCACCAATACAGATCAGTGGCTAACTTGCTGACATTCGCCGCACCGTTGATAATTCCGAGTGCGCGTACCAGCGGACGTACTAGTTCGCGCGGCTCCATTGTGCGGATCAGCGCATTGAAACGCAAGCTGCTCAATGGCTTGGATTCGTTGGTGTTGCTAATACCGAACTGTCGAGCAGCGGTGAAGCGGTGATCCTCTTTCACGTGTGCCAACGTCAACGCGATCAAGGCTAGGTGGTCTGGACCGTTTCGCCTGCCCCGCACGTCAATCCCGTCTTCAGCGAGTCGTTGACTCAATTCGTGTGTGCAACCGATGCTGAGTGCATCAATCACACTGGATGCTCGACGCAATTCCGCACGGGCTCGCTTGGCCGCTCCAGTATCTGCGGCAATGCATACTGTCCACCAGTTCTTGCAAGTCCTGCCTACTGAATGAATCGTAGTCATCTATGTCCTCCGTAGAGGGCAGTTCTTGCAGGTACCTCCAGGTTGAGTGGATCGAATATCTTTTTCCCGAATGGTGGTCGACCCGCAAATGCAGCCCTTAACTTCGACCTAGCCTTGATTGCCATTCGCCGACGATTTTCACCGAGATCAGTGAGTCCAGGCAGCACTTCTCGGTCAAAGATCGGGAGCGCTGCCATCTGCATCTGCTGCACCCATTTCTTCGCAAATTCCTTCGCATCAAAGGACTCTCCGGCTGACATTGATTCCAGCATCTCTTCGAATGCACCCTGTGTACGCTCGAAGAACGCCTCCTGTGCGCGTTGTCCAGCACCCCACCGAGTCTGCTTCTCTCCTGCACCCTCCTTAACGCAAGCGGCGACCGCGTAGCCGACCTGTTCCGCAGCCTCGACCGCACATGCGGCACGATATTCGTCACTCTTCGACAGCGGGAACACCGGCTGCTCGGACCAAAGGAAGTCCAGTGGTTTCATGTTTGCCATCGACCAACCAGCAACGACCAGAGTGCATCTTGCTCCCTCGTTATCGAGTAGGTAACGCTGCAAGGTAGCGGCTCTCTGGCTGTTTTCGGCAGCGAGAATTACACCTCTCCAATTACGAAAGCCGAAGTTTCCGGGCTTCGCTAGGCGTGGCAGCGTTGCGGCTCCATTACGATAGTATGGAGTCAGAGGATGCTGCCAGCCCTCGTAGTTCGTGCCCCACGGTTGCTGAATAACCCCAACTACAGCGCCGTCGCGCTCGATCAGCCTCAGACGGCGGGGTTGGCCGAAGAACACCTCGGGATCAGGACGAGACGGACTGTCACTCGCCGGCGCAGTCACGGGGGCCTGCCCGTTTACCGGCTTGGATACTCTCGCTGCTCGCATCCACGGTAAGAAACTGAGGCCGCCCGCCCCGATCGGATCGCCTCGTGGGACATTGGCCCACACTAGCGGCCAAAGGCCTTCGGAGTGCGGCTTGACGAGCGTTACCAAGGGGCCTCCACCACGCATCGACGTTCGGTTGCCCGCCCCTCCCGATGGCGCGAACGCCTGTAGCGTATACAGTGCTATAGCCGCCATCGGAAGCGACAGTCTATCATACCTACCACGACGAACCATCAGATCCGCGTTCTTTCCAGCCGTGTTCTGCCCAGCACTGTCGATAAACAGCATTTCAGGCGATCCGGGATCGCCCTCGAGTGCCTCTAGGTCCTGCAGGAACCGAGGCCCGTCCCCCAGAAGATTGAATGCTGGAGACAGTGGCGCTATCGTACGGCGCAGGTCGGCTGCTTTTGGCGGATGGCTGCGGTCGTCACAGCCTTCGGGTGGATGGGCCAAATAAACCAGCCCGATTAATAGCTCAATGCACGCAAGGTTCAGATCCGGTCGGGGCCAGTCCAGCCGCAGGACATCGGGCTCTGCAATTTGATCAGGTCGGATCGTGTCTCGCCCAGAATGGCGAATGACGGGAATCCACTGATCGAGAATCAAGTTCAGCATGGCCGCATCACTTGCATTGATTTGGGACGACAGTCTTGGTTGCCTCTACCACTCTCACCAAGTCTAGCAACCATGGTACAGTTCTGACCGAAGCGGTTCATTCTAGCAGCTACGCGGACCAAGCCAAGTCGACAGAGGAGAGAATTCGGTAGTCATCCCGTGAACATGATTCCTGATGAACTATCATAGCACATTCCATCGCAGATCGAACTGTCTGCTTGAACCGGCGCGATGAGGACTGAACCCCGCAGCCACTTGGGCCAATTATTGAGCAAGGCTAAGATCTCAGGTCGCTCTTGGTCCACGCCGTCAAGCTCTCGGTAGCGCGCCGCTGAGACCTGCACCTCCGATGACTGCCATCCAAGCGGTCCGGTGCCGGCCCACGGCACCAGCATCCCGGCGTGCTCGCGAGCGAGTCGCAACGTTACCTGCGGAATGCCGAGTCGGGTAGGGAATCGGTCGTCATCGAAGACCCGCTGTGTCTGCGGCTGATCGTACCCCTCCTCAGAATCAAGTACTGAATTGAATGCCTGTTGCTCCTCGCTCATTCTCTCCGCAATTGTCCCGATCTCTGCTCTCTCCAGAACTTCAGGCACTTCAGTCGCGGTGGGACCGTACACGGCTGCGATTAGTTCACGGACGCCACCCGGTGCGCGGATCCCTTGGCTGTCGAGCAAGGCCTTGATTGTGCGCCATTGCAGGTCGAGTGGATAGATGCTTGCGCCAGATCCCAGAACGCGATGCAACCATTTCGTGTCTGATACTTCGTTAGGGTCAGGGGCCAGGACATGTAAAGTGAGTCCGTCGACAGGACGATTAGCTGTGGGACGTACATCCATGTGTCGCCAAAGGCGTCCGGCTCGCTGGATGAGCGAGGCGACCGGTGCCAAGTCGGATACCATCAGGTCGAAGTCCAAGTCCAGTGACGCCTCAACCACTTGTGTCGCAACTAACACACGTCCTGCCCTATCGCTACCGTTCCGTCCGAAACGCCGCTGTAGGACGGCTTCGTGTTGCAGACGGTCGGCCGCCGTAAACCGTGCGTGCAGCAGATCTGCATTGATCCCTGCCTTGCGGAGCGCTCGCGCTGCCGCGATCGCCCCGTCCACGGTGTTCCGGATCCAGACACAGGCTGCTCCCCGCTTCGATCCTGCTTTCAGCAGCGGAATGACCGCAGCCTCGTCTTCCAGTCGATGTACCTTGATGTCCCTAGAGGTGGCCGGAACATGGTCAGTCCTAGTCGTATTAACATCGCTACCCACGATGGTTAGCATTGGGTACGCGTCGCCATGAACTTCACTTGGCTGGCGGATTCCGAGCCCCTTCTGAAATGCCTTTGCGTAGCCATTGCGCATCCCGAGTGGCAGCGTTGCTGTCATGACGATGGCGGAGCCTCCCAGCATCGACTGGAACTGCAGGAGGCGTCGCAGTTGGATTTCCATGTAAGGGCCGAACTCGTGCGCTTCGTCGACTATCAAGATTCGTTCCGACAACGCTCGGAGCCGTAGTGTATTGAACTGGGTCGGTAGCACCGATAGCAGAGCTTGGTCGATTGTGCCCACTCCCACGTCTGCCAGCAAGACCCTTCTCCGGTTGTCTGCTAGCCAACTGCTGCAGTTCACCCCGTTCTCCGGGTCGAAAGTCTCGGTTCCCCTGATTCTCCGGAAAACATCATTGATCGCTGCCCGCCCGTGTGTAAGGGCCAACGACGGGTGTCCGTGAAAGAGTCTCGGAACGATGCTCTCAAGTCGTTCCAGCATGGCATTCGATGTCGCCATTGTAGGCAAGGCGAAATAGAAGCCGTGGCCCTTTGCTGCGGCCATCATGCGTGCCGCAAGAATCAGGGCCGCTTCGGTCTTGCCTGCACCGGTCGCGTCTTCGATAAGGGCAAGTAGCGGGCCTTCCACAAGGGGTACGTCGGCTGCGGCTGTTTGCATTGGCCGTGGAGTTTGACCTTCGCGCAGGACCCGAATGGACCCTTCGGGATGCGGCCTAGAATGATGCAATCCAGCCTTTGAGACCGCGTCTTGGGCACGAAGCAGTGCTTCTTTCCAGTAGTTCGCCACCGATATTTCAGTGAGCTTAGGTCCGAACCACTCCTCATTCGAGCCGATCCAGTCAGCCTGTACCGTGAGCCCGCAGAGTACCCAAGACAGGTGTTCCGCGCCTCGCGCGGATAGTCCTTCGAAGGATGCCAATGGAAACAGCGGGGCTGCTGCGGCAATGGCTTCCTTGGATGCGCGATAGCCTTCCATGCCAATCTGATTCACCTGGTCTTGGTATTTTCGGTCAAGAAGATGTTCTGGAGGACCTCCGTGATGTCCGGCTACAGCTGCATAGAGGATCTTTCGGACTCCTCGTGTCGCACCGATCACACTTGCGACTAGATCATCGTAATGCATCAGCAGTCTGTAACTGTGCTGCCAGTGGCGAGGACCGGAGTAGGGCTCGCCACGGAGCATTGACCGGAAGGAGTTACTGAACTTGCCTAGGTCGTGCAGCGTGACAAGAAAGACTGCCGCTTGGTCGCCTTGTGTACATCCGGTAAGTGACTGCCGTGCAACCAGATGGTTCGCCACTGCTCCCACATCCAGCATGTGCCAGAAAGCAGGATGTCCACTACTCTTGCCTGGCCAGGCATTAATCAGTTCGGACTGCACGATTTCGGGATCTCCCTTGGATTTGACAGTCAGAGGACAGTAGTTCTTCTTCCATATAGGAACGCACGGTAACGTTAGTATACAGTAGGCCCCCTAGCCTTATCGTGGTCTCCACGGTGCACCGCCGAGACCGGAAGGTAGCGTGGCCGGCCCTCGGGGTGCGGCGGGTGAGCGCGTCGAGATCGTGCCCCCGTCGGGCATATCACATCCTTGTGTCCCATCCAGCGCCCGTACAGCACTCTCCGCTGCAGGTTGTTCAGATACCCGTTCGACAGTCTCCTAGCCAGTATGCTTGGGCGATTGTCTTGGAGTTTGCCTTTAGAACGCTGTTCTCGAATCAGCCTCATTTACGCTTGGGGAGTGCGAGTGCGAATGCCAGATCACAATCCTCCGAGTCCTTCCGGAGCTAGGCAATAGCTGGCTACGACGTATAGACAGTACGCAGCGAGCAAGACCCATCCGAAGCTCCGCCGTAGACTGTCACCGGAAACGAACACCCCGACCCGGAACACGGCCAGAATGAACAGCATCGCCGGGTAGAGCACCAAGAAGAAGTTGCCGCTCGCCTCGAGGCCCGCCGGCGTGAAGGCGGCGGCGGCCCCCGCAACGAACAGGACATTCAGAATGTCGGCGCCGACCACATTGCCGACCGCAAGCTCGCCCTGGCCTCTGCGGGCAGCAGTCACCGCCGTCACCAGTTCCGGCAGCGAGGTCCCGAACGCCACCAGCGTACCCGCGATGACGCTCTCCGGGACCGACATTCGCAGTGCGGCTTCGGTTGCCCCCGGGATGACCACTTGAGCGGAGGCGATCACCAACCCGACGGCTGCGACAAGTTTGGCAACGACGAACCACGATCGACTGGAAGCGGGTCCTTCCTGGGGCGTTGCGGCCCTATGCTGACCTGCCCAGCGCACGGAGACGTAGAGATAGCCCACGAGCAGGGCCAACAGCAGGAACCCGCTGGCCTGTGACAACCTGCCACCGACACTGAACATGTCCGCCGGGCGGCTCCACGGAACGGTCAGCAGCACCAGGAGCACGCCTGCACCAACTTGGATCCATCCCTGTCGGCTGACAATCCTCGGATCAAGCTTGAGCGGGGCGATAAGGCATGCGACGCCCAGGATCAGTCCGGTGTCGGCAATGACGGACCCGACCGCATTGCCAAGCGCCAGACCCGGAGAACCCTCGACCGCCGCCAGCACCGAGACGGCGGCCTCCGGTGCCGTCGTGCCGAGGCTGACGATCGTCGCGCCGACGACCATCGGCGGAATCCGCAGGTTTTCCGACACCTCGACCGCTGTGTCGACCAGTACATCGGCGGACTTGCCTAAGACCAGAAGCGATATCGCGATGCTAGCTACGAGGATTGACCAATGAACCTGCGAAAAGAAGTGCGCGAGCGCTTCTTCCATATCAATCTAGCCAGTTTATCGGATTGCCGGTGGGGTTCACGCGAGCATCAGCACGCACTACAATACTGGGCAGGATGGCTGGAGTTGCATGAAGTTGGCTTCCCGGTGTCGCCTCGGTCGGATGGTGGTCGGGTTGGCCGCGGTCTTTCACGTGCACGCTACGGGGAACGAGGCGGCGCTGGAGCACTTCGAATCCAGGGTCCGGCCACTGCTTTCCGAGAACTGCTATTCCTGCCATGGTGCCGATGCTCCGAGCGTCTTTGCCAACCTGCGCTTGGACAGCTTGCAGGGCCTGCTTCGAGGCGGAGACTCCGGTCCCGCCGTCGTTCCCGGGGATCCCCGCTCCAGCCTGCTGCTCCAAGCGGTGCGCGGCCAGGACCGGGTCCTGATGCCCCCGACGGGCCGCCTCAGCGACGCCGAGATCGAGGACATCGCGGTCTGGATCGGTGCTGGTGCTCCATGGCCGGAGGAAAACGCTCCGGACCTGCCCGACCCGGGCGAGGCTTTCGACCTCGAGAGCCGCCGCCGGTCACATTGGGCTTGGCAGCCCCTGAGTCCATCCTCTCCTCCGGAAGTCCAGGCCGGAGACTGGCCCATGTCTGCCATTGATCGGTATGTCCTTACCCGACTCGAGGATGCCGGCCTGCAGCCGGCGCCCCCCGCCGACCGGCACACGCTGATGCGCCGTCTGTCGTTGGCCCTGACCGGACTCCCCCCGTCCCCTGAGCAGATCACGGCTTTTGTCGAGGACGACTCTCCTTCTGCGCTTGCGACCGTCGTGGAGGATCTCCTGGACTCGCCTCATTTCGGAGAACACTGGGCGCGACACTGGATGGACCTGGTCCGCTACACGGAGTCACACGGCAGCGAGGGGGATCCCGACATCCCGGATGCGTGGCGCTATCGCGACTATCTGATCCGGGCCTTCAATGCTGACGTTCCTTACGACCAGCTCGTTCGCGAGCACATCGCCGGCGATCTGCTCCCCGACCCGCGCTACAACCATGAATTGGGGCTGAACGAGTCCGTTCTTGGCACCGCGCACTACCGCATGATCGAGCACGGCTTCCAGCCCGTCGATCCGTGGGAAGACCGCGTGAAGTGGACCGACAACCAGATCGATGTCTTCTCGAAGGCGTTCCAGGGCCTGACGGTCTCATGCGCCCGCTGCCACGACCACAAGTTCGATGCGATCAGCCAACGCGACTACTATGCGCTGTTCGGTGTATTCGCCAATGCCCGGCCGGTTCAACGGGCCGTGGACACGCCCGATCTGCTGTTGAGGAACCGCTCCGACCTGCGCGACCTGAAGTCGGAGATCCGTATCGCGTTGGCTGAAGCCTGGCTTGAATCGGCCGAGGACCTCGGAAACAGGCTGAAGACGGGCGATGAGGCCGTCTCGAGGGTTCTTGAATCGGCTGCCTGCGAACCCGACAGCCCGCTGTATCCGGTGGCGCGCTTGGCAGGACGGACTGACGCGGAGTTCGAGGCGGAGTGGAGCCGCATTGCCGCTGATGTCCGGCGCGAGCAGAACCGCCGCGAACGGTACAACGGCGAGAACTTCAAGACGATCTGGTGGCTGGATGGCGACATCAGCGACTGGCGCCGCACTGGGACCGGCATCGAACAAGGCGTAACTCCGGCCGGAGAGTTCTCGATTCTTCCTGGTGGCAGCGAGATCGTCGACACGATCTATGGCCCGGGAGTCCATAGCGGACTGCTGTCGAGGCGTCACAATGCCGTCCTGCAGACGCCTCGATTCGTAATCGATACGGACCGTATCAGTTTCCTTGTCCAGGGTTCCGGGCTGAGCGTGGTTCGACTGATCGTCGAGAACTATGCGGTACCCCGCGCGGGAATCTACTATCAGCGCTATTCGCCAAAGGCGGACGCGCCGGTCTGGGCAGGCTGGGATACCACCTATTGGAAGGGATTCAGCGCCTACATCGAATTCGCCACGACGAAGGACTCGACCAATTTCCTCCTTGATGCAGCGGATGCAAAGAAGCGACCGAGACCAGAGCCCTCGCAGGATGGCCGCTCCCACATCGGCGCGCTGGCCGTCGCGTTTCATGACCGGGACGTGAAGCCTGCCGAGACCGCGTCAGCGGTTCTCTACCTGCTGGGGGGAGAGCCGCCTGCCGGTGTTGATGAACTGGTGGAGCGCTATGCGAATCGACTCACGGGTGCAGTCACCGCCTGGCGTGACGGACACATCGACCGCGAGCAGGCCGCCTTCCTGGACTTCTTCGTGCGTGAGGGCCTCCTCCCGACGCGATTGGGGACCTCCAGACGCCTTGATGCCCACGTGGCCCAGTACCGGCGGCTGGAGGATCAGGTTCCGATCTACCGGCGCGCGCCCAGCGTCCTGGAAGAGGCGGGCCCCGACCAGCCGCTGCTGATCAGGGGAAACCACAAGCAGCGGGGCGAGCCCGTTCCGAAGCGCTATCTCGCCGCGCTCGGCGGGCAGGCCTACACGGACCCGTCGTCCAGCCGATTGCGTCTGGCCGATGCGGTCGCCGATTCGGCCAATCCGCTGACAGCAAGAGTCATGGTGAATCGAGTCTGGTACTACCTGTTCGGACGCGGCCTGGTTGCGACTGTCGACAACTTCGGACGACTGGGTGACAAGCCGTCGCATCCCGCATTGTTGGACCACCTCGCGGATGAGTTCATCAAGGACGGGTGGTCCGTCAAGAACCTCATCCGGCGGCTTGTGATGAGCGCGACCTATCAGCTCGGAAACGAACGATCCGTACGGGCTCAGCAGGTGGACCCATTGAATGAACTCCTCCAGCATATGCCCGTGCGCCGACTGGAAGGCGAGGTCATTCGCGACAGTCTCCTGGCCGTCTCGGGCCGTCTCAACTCCGATGTGCTGGGCCCCTCGGTGCCTGTCTACTATGCGTTTGCCAAGGGAAAGACCAAGGGGGACCGTGCGAAGGGTCCACTCGACGGTAACGGACGCCGCAGTGTCTACCAGGAGATCCGACGTAACGCCCACAATCCGTTCTTGGAGGTCTTCGACCAGCCGAAGCCTGCGTCCACGCGCGGTCGTCGCGACACCACCAATGTGCCGGCACAGTCCCTGACAATGCTCAACAGCCCGTTGGTAACGTCGCTGGCCGAGGTCTGGGGCGAGCGGATGGCTGGCCGCGAGCGGCCGGACGCCGAAACCGTCCGGTCCATGTTCCTGGCCTCTCTGGGGCGTCCCCCGGACCCATTGGAGCTGGATCGCAGTCTGGGGTATCTTGGCAGCAATCCCACACCGGCCGCGTGGTCGGACCTTGCCCATGCGATCTTCAACCTCAAGGAGTTCCTGTACGTTCGCTGATAGTGGTGATCGCCCGTGCCACAACCGGGCGCCGACGGCGTGACCATGGGTCTCGGTGTCGGCCATCCGCTACTTGGCGTCGGCGGCCTGGTCTTCGACGGTCGACAGGTCTTGCTGGTCAAGCGAAGTGCCCATCCCGCCAAGGGATACTGGTCGATTCCCGGCGGGAAGGTCAAATTCGGAGAGAGCCTGAAGGAAGCGGTTGCGCGGGAAATGCTGGAGGAGACAGGTCTCCATGTGCGGGTCGGGGAACTCGTCGAAGTGTACGAGCACCTGCCTGTTGACGGTCCCGGTGGACACTTCGTTGTCCTGGATTTTCTCTGCGAGAAGATCAGGGGGACGCTGCGCGCTGGAGACGACGCCGAATGGGCGGAGTGGTTCGCTGTTGATGCCCTGGATGGGATGCACCTCACCCCGGGCGCGGCAGCCGTCGTCCGGAAGGCGTTTCGCATGCAGAGCATAGCGTAGGATTCCCGCAATCACCAATGCTGTCCAACCCGTACGAAGCGCTTGAATTCGACAAGGTCGTTGGCGTTGTCCGCCGCTTCGCAGTCAGCCCCTACGGCGCGGCCGCTCTCCAGCGTCTTCTGGATTCTCCCCGATTGCCGTCACGCGAGGTGGCTGACGCCGAGCTTTCCATCGTCGAGGAAGCCGTTGCCTGGCTGCGTGCGGCCGAACTGGGCGAGGAGGGAGAGGCACTCCCGGTGCCGCAGTTCGACGGTCTGGAGGATGTGAGTGACCCCATCCAGACTCTCGCCAAGGAAGGTGGCGTGCTGGACGCGCCTCAGATCCGACACATCCTGGACCTGGTGGATGCCGCACAACGCTACCGCCTGGTGCTGCTGAATGGACGGGATTTGCGGCCCGGCCTGTACGGCTACGGTGAGAGAGTCCCGGACCTGCGCACCCTGCTCGGTGAACTCTCGGGAAAGATCCTACCCAGCGATGAGGTCTCGAGTCTTGCCAGTACCGCTCTTTCGAGGATTCGCCGACAGGTAGAGAAACAGCGCCAACTCGTCGAGACATCCCTGCAGCGCTTCGTCCGCAAGCATGCCGACTCCGGCGCGCTCCAGGACAACTATGTGACGATGCGCAACGGTCGCACTGTCGTGCCCGTCAAGGCCGAATGGAAGGCGCATGTGGACGGCATCGTCCATGGAACGAGTTCCAGTGGTCATACGGTCTTCGTTGAACCGCTCGACACGATCGTGCAGAACAACCGGTTGGTTCGCCTCCGTGAGGACGAGCAGGCCGAGATCCTCCGCATCCTGCGAGAGATCAGCGGCCGGCTTCGGTCCGAGCGAGCCGCTCTCGTCACGATCGTACGTGCCGTGGAGGAACTGGAGTCGGTCTTCGCGCGTGCCCGTTTCGGGCGCGACTTCCGGTGCTGCCGCCCCCGCTTCTGCGATCCAACCGCCGGAGCGGTCGTTCTTGAAGAGGCTCGTCATCCCTTGCTCCAGGACCTCCTCGCATCGAAGGGAGCCAGCCCCGTGCCCCTGAGCGTGCGACTGGAGCACAACCGCCGGACGATGATCGTCAGCGGCCCGAACGCCGGTGGCAAGACCGTTGTGCTGAAGACCGTAGGCGTGCTGGCGGCGATGGCGCAAGCCGGTATTCCGGTGCCTGCGGAGCGAGCGGAGTTTCCGTGGTTCGATCGAATTCTCGCCGACATCGGCGATGCCCAGTCGATCAGCGAGAGTCTCAGCACGTTCTCGGCCCATGTCGCCAAGCTGACTGCGATCATCGAGAACGCAACGGGTGGCAGCCTCGCGATCCTCGACGAGCTCGGCACGGCGACGGACCCGGAAGACGGAGGGGCGTTGGCGATTGCCGTGGTTGAGCGCCTGTGCGAGGCCGGTGGCTTCGCCGTGGTCTCCACGCACCTCCCCGAACTCAAGATGTACGGTGCCGGTGCCGATGGGATCGTCAGTGCGTCGATGGGCTTCGACGATGAGAGTCTCGGCGTGACGTACCGCCTGCGGAGCGGCGTGCCGGGTCAGTCTGCGGGACTCGAGATGGCCCAGCGGTTCGGAATGCCGGTCGATGTCATCCGCCGTGCGCATCAGTTGAAGGGGCATGCCGGGGAGAGAGTCGCCAGCTTTCTGGCGGACCTTCGCCGACAGGCGGCCGAGTACGAACGGCTGGCCGACGAGGCCCGCACTCGCAATCGGAAACTGGACGAACGGGCACGCCAGATCGAGGATGAGGCTGTCGAGCAGGCGAGTGCACTCCGTCGCGAGACCGACCGGAAGGTGGAAGAACTCGTTCAGAGGATCGAGAGACGCTTCCAGTCGGCGCTCGACTCGGCGGTCCGGAAACTCCGTACCGGTTCCGCTCGCCAGGACCGGCCGGTCCAGCGCAAGGCTGCTCAGGCGCTGAGCGGATTTCAGCGCTCGGTACGCTCCGACGTGGCGTCGACGGTGGGTGTGGCTGCGGCGGGCAAGCTTGGTCAACCGAACGACGAATTCGCCGTCGGCGACAGGGTCCGCGTCCATGCACTCGGTGCCTCGGGGGAGATCGTGCGCAAACTGGATGGCGGACGCTGGGAGGTCCAGTCCGGTCCGATGCGCCTCCGGGTTCTGACGAACGAGATCAAGATCGTGGACGAGCCGGAGCCGTCCCGTCCGAGGCTTCCGGAGGGAGTCAGCCTGAAGACCGCCACCGGGGTTGACGACGTACCCTCGGAGATCAATGTCATCGGCAAGTCCGCCGATGAGGCGCTGATCGACGTCGACAGGTTCCTGGACCGGGCCGTTCTCGCCAATCGGACCCGACTGCGGGTGATCCACGGTTTCGGCAAGGATGTTCTGAGACGCCAACTGTGGCAGATGTTCGCCCGCCACATGCATGTCGCGAAGTACTACCAGGCCGAACAGCAGGATGGCGGTGCGGGCGTCACGATCGTGGAGGTCAGCGATCGCTGAGATCGGGAGCGGGAGGCGTTCGGTGGTAGAATGGCAATTCCAGCGGACCCGCCACGATGCGTGCAGGCTTTCTGTTACCCGAAACGACCGTCCAGGACAGCGGCTCCGGAGAGCCGTTCGAGATCGGTGCTGGCGGCGGCACCGCATTGCTGTCTCTGGGCATTACCCAGACGGTAGAGCAGCAGAGCCTGGACGTGACCATCCTCGGCTCCGTGGACGGCGAGGAATGGCTGGAGCAGCCGCTACGGAGCTTTCCGCAGAAATTCTATGCCGGTGTCTGGCAACTGCTGTGCGACCTGGACGCGGCGCCTGACGTCCGCTACCTGAAGGTCGGATACAAGGTGGCACGCTGGGGAGTCGGCTCGAAGACGCCGACGTTTCGCTTATACGTGTTTGCCGAGCCGTTCGAGGCCTGAGCGGTCGATCCAGTTCTTCCTGTCTTCCGGTTCCGGGTGCTGGGGCTCACCGACGGCCCTGCCTGCGAATCACGGCCTCGCGAGCCTCGGATTCCTCGATAGCCTTGCGCTTCTCGGCCCGCTTGTCGTGAGCCTGCTTGCCCCGTGCCAGGGCAATCTCGCACTTGATGCGGCCGTTGGAGGGGTAGATCCTTGTCGGTACGAGAGTGAGTCCCTTCTGGCGGATCTTGCCTTCGATGCGGTCGATCTCCCTGCGGTGCATCAGTAGCTTGCGCGGCCGAACTGGCTCCTCGTTGCCGACCGTCGCGTGGGTGTAGGCCGAGATGTGGGCGTTGTGCAGCCAGAGTTCGCCGTTCTTGACCGCCGCGTAGGCATCGGACAACTGGATTTTCCCGTTGCGACAGGACTTCACCTCGGCTCCGGTCAGGACCATCCCGGCCTCGAACCGCTCGAGCAGTTCGAACATTCGCCGGGCCCGGCGGTTCTCGGTGAAATTGCCGTCTCCTCGTCGCTTCGCCACGATCGTTCCACGCTCGGGTTCGCTTCAGCGTCTTGCATCTCTAGGCGAACCGTCGATGCGGACCCGAATCCCCTCTCTAAGCATGCCAGTATCCAGCGGTGGCTGCCGGATGGCGCTCGTTCTGATCCTGCTGCAGTTGCTCCTGCCCGACGCATCGGAGGCGAGCAGGCGCAAGGCGAAGAGCCTCTATCGCGAGGGCCAGGCCGCTGAACTGGCCGGCCGTCATGACGAGGCCCTCGAGAAGTACGTCCTTGCTGCACGGGAGGCGCCGCGCATGCAGCGCTATGAACTGGCCGAGCGCCGGATGCGGTTCGTGGCCGGGCAGACGCACGTGGAGACCGGCGTGCGGCTGCGCGGGCAGGGGCTCTACGAGGAGGCACTGGCGGAGTTCGAACGGGCGGTGTCGATCGACCCTGCTTCCAGCGTCGCCATCCAGGAACGGCAGATGACGCTCAAACTCCTGGAGGAGCGCGATGCCCAGGTCGGCACGGCATCGGAAGCACTGCTCAGCGCGCTGGAGGTGGATCGTCAGCAGCGGCGAGACCGTGTCGGATTGATCGTCGAGCCGCCGGACCTCGAGCCGATCTCCAACCAGCCGATCAACCTCATGCTCAACGAGGAGTCGACCGTGGTCTTCGAGACCATCGGCAAGCTGGCAGGAATCAACGTCCTGTTCGACCCGGACTATGCCGACGAGGACGTCGAGATCGAGATCCGCAACGCGACGCTTCCCGAGGCGCTCGACTACGTCAGCCTACTGGCCAAGGCGTTCTGGAAGCCGCTGAACCGCAACGCGATCCTGGTGGCGAATGACAACCCCAACAAACGACGTGAGTTCGAGGATGAGGTCGTCAAGACGGTGTACCTCACGAACCTGTCGACGCCCCAGGATCTCTCCGAGGTGTCGACGGCCATCCGCGGTCTGACCGACATTCGACGGATGTTCACGGTGAATTCGATGAACGCCATCGTGATGCGGGGCAGCCGGGCCAAGATCGCCATCGCCGAGAAGATTGTCCACGACATGGACAAGCCCCGCGCGGAAGTCATCGTGGATGTGCTGGTGCTGGAGACGAGCAAGACACGCAAGAACACGATCGGCCTGACCCCGGTGTCCGGCAAGCAGAACGGACTCCAGTTCCCGGTCACCTTCACGGGGGCCGGGGCGGCAGTGGCGGAGGGATCCACCGGAGTGCCCCTCAACCGGATCGGCGACCTGGGATCGGGCAGCTGGTCGACCTCCATGCCCGGATTCATGCTGTCCGCGCTGTTCAGCAATTCGGACACCGACCTGCTGCAGTCACCGAGGGTCCGCATTGCCGACGGCCAGCAGGCGGATCTGCGAATCGGTGACCAGGTGCCGATCGCGAGCGGCAGCTTCCAACCCGGTGTCGGTGGCGTCGGGATCAATCCGCTGGTCAACACGCAGTTCACCTTCAAGGATGTTGGTGTCAACGTGTCCATGACGCCGAAAATCCATGCCAACCGGGAGGTCTCGATGCACGTGGAGATCGAGATCTCCAATGTCCGCGAGCTTGTGGACATCGGCGGCATCTCCCAGCCGATCATCGGTCAGCGTACGATCCAGCACGACATCCGCATCCGTGAGGGAGAGGCCAGCGTGATCGGCGGACTCAACCAGTCCCAGGTCTTCAAGACCACTTCCGGAGTGCCGTTCCTTGGCGAGATTCCGATCGTCGGGCGGCTGTTCAGCGAGCAGGAGGTTCAGCGCACGGACAGCGAGATACTGCTGGTGCTGGTTCCCCATATCGTCCGTATGCCCGGTATCGACGCGAGCAATCTGCGGACGATCGCGACCGGTACGGAACAGATCTTCTCGCTGCGGTACGAACAGGCCGGCAATGGCCAGTCCGCCCTTCCACCAACCGACGGCGAGGTCGTGTCGGCCCCAGCAACACCCGAGCCGGCCGAGAGTGTCGAGGCCCAGCCGGAAGAAGAGCCCGTCACGGGACCGGCTCAGCAGGTCGAGCCGCCCGAAGCGGCTGACGAACCGGCAGCACCTGCCGCCGCTGCCGGGCCGCTGCTGTACTTCCAACCCGGCGACATCCGGGTGAGCGCCGGCGAGCAGGTCGTGGTCTCGCTGATGATCAGCGGCGCCGTTGCCCTGGCGTCGGCGCCACTCCGCGTGCAGTTCGACCGGGAGAAGCTGCGTCTGGTCGGGATCGAGAAGGGGCCGTTCCTGGAGGGAGCCGACGCCAGCGACATCATCTTCTCCCGGAGTATCCGGCAGTCCAACGGCCTTGCGGCCGTCAACATCGCAAGATATCAGGGGGCTGGCGGTGCCGACGGAGAAGGAGAACTCGTGACGGTGACGTTCGAGGGGGTCGAGGCCGGCACAGCGCAGGTAAGGGTCGTTCCGACGGCCCCCCGTGACGCGGACGGTCAGCCGGTGGCGATGCAGCCCCTCGAGGCCCAGGTCACGGTGGAGTGATCGGACGTGGCAGCGACAGTTGCGACGGATGGCAGCAGGCTTCGAGGTGCTGGTGCGCCTCCCCGCCGCAGTGGTTCCGCTGGACTGACGTTGATCGAGCTCATCGTGGCTTTCAGCCTGATGCTGATTCTCACGCTGATGGCGTTGCCGGTAGCACATGTCAAGGTCCAGAGGGAGCAGGAGCGGCGCCTGCGCCAGGCGTTGCAGGAGATTCGAACGGCGATCGACCGCTACAAGGACATGGCCGATGCAGACATGCTGAGCGCTCTCGATCCGGACAACTACGGGTATCCGGAGAGTCTGGATGCCCTGGTGGAGGGAGTCGAACTGAACATTGAGGAGACCGAAGCCCTGAGAGACGGTCTGGGAGAAGATTCACAGAGAGGGGATACAGAGAGTGCCTTCGGATCGGACTCTCGTCGGGGGGGCCTCTTCGGTTCGAGTCGCCGGGAAACGGATGACGAAGCATTTGGCAGCGCGCGCGACCCGTTTCGGACGAACGACGGAACGTTCGATCCGGAGCGGGACAAGCCGGAGACGATCCGGTTTCTGCGCCAGATTCCCATGGACCCGATGACGGGCCAGCGGGAATGGGGATTGGTGTCGGTGTCGGACGATCCCATGTCGCGGAGCTGGAGCGGTCGCAATGTGTTCGACATCTACTCGCTGAGCAACGCGACCGCTATCGACGGAACCCGGTACAGCGAATGGTAGGGGCGGAACCGATGCAGGCGAGGCGGCACTGGGCGGGCTTCACGCTCCTCGAAATGATGGTGGTCATGACGATCATCGTGACGATCGTCTCGATCGCGGTTCCGTTCTATTCGTCCGCGATCGTCCGCGCACGGGAGAGTGTCCTGCGGTCAAACCTCTTGACGATCCGGTCGGTGATCGACCAGTACACCTACGACAAGGAAGCTCCTCCACAGTCACTGGAGGATCTGGTCACCGAAGGGTACTTGCGGGAGGTTCCGATCGATCCGATCACGAATTCCCGTGACAGTTGGGAACTGATCGTGGAAACCGGGCCGACCGGCGAGTCGGGCCTGTTCGATGTCCGCAGCGGATCGGATGAGACCTCTCTTACCGGAACGCCCTACAGCGAGTGGTAGTGGTGTTCGTAACGGTAGCCGGGACCGGCAACTATAATGGGCTTGCGGGCAGGTAGATGAGTTCGTTTCTGAAGGGGCTTCTGGCCGGCGTCCTGCTGGTCTTCGTCGGGATCGGCTTGTTGGGCGTCGTGGCGATGCTCGCCACCGGAGGCAAACCCGCCATTCCCTCTGAAGCGGCGCTGGTGGTGCGCCTGCGAGGGGGGATTCCCGAGCAGTCCGACCCCGATCTGACGGGTTTCCTGAGCGGTCGGGGCCGGAGTCCGAGCGTGAGTCTGTATGGCGTGAGGGAAGCGATCCGGAAGGCAGCCGATGACGACAGGATCGAGGCACTGGTCATCCATTGCGATGGTTCGTCCGCCGGTTGGGCCAAGGCGCAGGAGCTTCGATGGGCCATACAGGCATTCCAGGAGTCCGGTAAACCGGTTTGGGCGTACCTGGCGGTTGCCGGACGGGAGGGGTACTACATCGCCTCGCTGGCCGACCGGGTGGTGATCCAGCCGGAGAGCATTCTCTACATGACCGGGCTGCGAGCCGAGGTCATGTACTTCAAGAACTCCCTCGAGAAGCTCGGCATCGAGGTGGACCTCATCCGTAGCGGAAAGTACAAGAGTGCCGGCGAGCCCCTGATCCGGGAAGGAATGTCTCCGGAGTATCGAGAGGTCGTCGACGCCATGCTCGACGAGTTCCTCGGCCAGCTGCTGGAGGGAATCGCCCAAGGGCGAGGACAGGATACCGGTCATTGGCGGACCGTGCTGGATGAGGGCCCGTACTCGTCCACCGAAGCGAAGGATCATGGACTGGTCGACGAGATCCTCTATGAGGATGAGTTCTTCGAGCATCTGAGCGAAGAGGCAGGCGTGGAGGAGATTCACCGGGTTGGCATAGCCCGCTATGCGGCAGCCGTTTCCGGCTCCGGGAATGGTGGCAAGAGATTCGCGATGCTCCACGCGATCGGAACGATCACGAGCGGGTCGAGTTGGACGGACCCGTTCAGTGGTCGCGAGGAAACGCTCGGTGCGGATACTTTCGGTGCGCACCTTGAGCGCTTGCGCGAGGACGACGACATCGCCGGTGTGATCCTACGTATCGATTCGCCGGGCGGGGACGCGATCGCATCCGACCGGATGCTCCACGATGTCCGTCGGCTGAGCGAAGAGAAGCCGGTCGTCGTCTCCATGTCGACACTGGCAGCTTCGGGGGGGTACTACATCGCGTCGATACCGGATGTTCCCATCGTTGCCTACCCGGGGACCTACACCGGCTCGATCGGGGTATTCACGGTGCACCTCAACATGAAGGGGCTGTACGACAAGCTGGGGATCACGAAGGAAACGGTGAAACGCGGGCGCTATGCCGCGGCCGACTCGGACTACAAGTCGATGACTCCTGAGGAGCGGGCCCGGCTCGCCGGATTCGTGGACGGTGTGTACGAGACGTTCGTTTCCAGAGTCTCCGAAGGGCGGGGAATTGATGTCGATGCGGTGAAGGAACTGGCCCAGGGACGGGTCTGGATCGGTGCACAGGCTTCCGAGAACGGTCTGGTGGACGAGTTGGGAGGTTACGGCAAGGCCATCGCCATGCTGAAGGAAGCGGTCGGGATCGATGCGGAAGATCCTGTCACGATCGTCCCTTACCCGCCACAGCGGTCAATGCTGGAGATGTTCCTTGCACAGGGAAGCGGGGCAGGATTCGGGAAGCTGGTCCAGCCTCCTGGGATGAGCGAAATGGCCGAGGGTTGGCGTCGCGCCCTGATCTGGTCCGAATTCCTGGATGATCGACCGGTGTACATGACGCCGTACACGCTCACGGTCGACTAGGCCGGCGGACCGCACGCCACACACAGGTGTGTGCCGACCGGACGATATAATGGCCGGATAGCAGGCTCGAAGGGCTGGCGTGCCTGTGGAGGGGGAACAGAGGAGCGGACTTGAACGTACAGGCGACGCAGTTACGGCCGGGCATGGTGATCCGGCACAACGGTGACATCTGCACCGTGCACAAGACCGAGCATCGGACTCCGGGCAACAAGCGGGGATTCGTTCAGGCCAAGCTGCGAAATCACCGCTCGGGAGCGATGGTCGAGGAGAAGTTCGCTTCAGAGGACTTCGTCCCCAAGGTAACTCTCGAGTCGCACGAGATGCAGTACCTCTACTCGGATGGTGGTACGTATCACCTGATGAATACGGAGACCTACGAACAGATCGAACTGACCACGGACCAACTTGGCGACCAGGTGAACTACATGATTCCGGACACGGTCGTGAAGGTCCAGTTCCTGGATGGTGTTCCCTTCAATCTGGATCTGCCTTCATCCGTTGACCTCAAGGTCATCGAGACGGAACCCGCGATCAAGGGGGCTACCGTGACGAACGTGACCAAGCCCGCCAAGACGAAGACCGGATTGGTGGTACAGGTTCCCCAGTTCATTCGTGAGGGGGAGTCCATCCGGGTGAACACGTCCGACGGGACGTATCTGAGCCGGTCCTGAGCCTGCGTCGTCCGTCTTCCCTGTTCCGTCATCCGTTGCGGAGCGCAGTTTCCAGGGCCTGGGCCACCGCTACCACGATCCAGTCCTCGTTGGGTCTGCCCACGATCTGGACGCCGATCGGCATCCCGTCCGCCGACACCCCGACAGGTGCGGTTGCGGCTGGAACTCCCAGCAGGTTGAATACCTGGCTGTATACGAAGACACTCGGGTATCGAACCGTCTCTCCGGCAATGGACCAGACTCGCTGCCCGTGGCGGAATGCCGGCACAGCCGCGACCGGGCACAACAGCACTCGATATTCCTCCATCTGCTCCAGCAGGCGGTGCCGCAGCTGGTCTTGCGTAACCCAGCCGAACAGTAGGTCCTGGTACCCCATATCCGATTCCTCCGATTGTGTCGCCATGGCTTCGTAGCTGAGTGGATGCATCTGATAGCCTTCGGGAGTTGAGGACTCGATCAGTGTCCTGAGGCAGATTCCGAACTGCTGCCACCAAATCCGGGGAGCCTGTTCCAGGTTGCTGAGACTGACCTCTTCGATCTGCAAACCCTGTTCCCGCAGGGCTGAAACCGCAGTCTGCAGAGCCGTCCGTGTTTCGGGAGTGACCGGCGTGTCCCAAGCGTGATCGAACCAGCCGATCTTCAGGTCGCGGACGCACTCCATCGAGACTGAGGCACCCGGTGACAGGAGACCGCCGGAGATGTCCGAGCCGTCGGGTCCGCATGTGGCCGACAGCAGCAGAGCAAGATCTTCCGCAGTGCGCGTGAGCGGACCGACGGAGGCGAGTGTCGTCGAGGGTCCTGCGACTCCTGGCCAGTGCCCTGTGCGAGGGATCGCACCTGGAGTCGGCTTGAGCCCGTACAGTCCACAGAAATGTGCGGGCACGCGCACCGAGCCGCCAGCATCGCTTCCAAAGCTCGCGGCCGCACAGCCTCCTGCCACCGCCGCTGCACAGCCGCCACTCGACCCGCCAGGCGTGAACTGGCTGTCCAGCGGTGAGTTCGACCGCCCGTAGAGGGAATTGTCCGTTTCGTAGGCCATCAGGTACTCGGGCACGTTGGTGGTCCCGATCACGATTGCACCGTGGGCCTTGAGGCGGCGCACGAGGGTGGCATCGCGGTTCGCCACTTCTCCTCGCCTGAGGGGCGTTCCGCACTCGTGCAGGAAGCCCTCGGCAGCGATCGAGCTCTTGATCGTCATGGGGATGCCGTGGAGCGAACCGACTTCTCGCCGGGCAAGGCGTGCCTTGTCGGCGGCCTCCGCCTCTTCCCGGGCCCGGTCGGCCTGAAGGTTCGTGATCGCGTTCGTTGTGGGATTGATTCTGTCGGCGCACTGAAGGTGAGCGTCCACGGCCTCAATCGCCGTCAGTTCGCCCGAGCGGGTGAGACGGCTGAGCGCAGCGACGCTCAAGTCGGTGATCTCGGACATGGTCCCAAGGTATCAGCGAGTGCGAACTGCGATTGATGATCGCAGTCGGACCGGTGACAGGCGCCCGGTCCGGAAGCGGACTTGATGCTCTCGACATCCGAGACGGTCGCTGTATGCTGGTAGTCGATCATGCGAATCAGCGTTGCTGCCCTCGTGGCTCTGTTCAGTTTCGCGTGCGGGCCCTCCGGGCCCCCTGCCGAGCAACTCTTCAACGGAGTCGATCTGACAGGCTGGCGTCATGTCGGACCGGGTGAATTCACGGTCGAGAATGGTGCGCTGAAGACATCCGGGGGAATGGGATTGCTGGTCTACGACGGCAGGCCGATCGGAAACTCCGTCTTGCGCATCGTGTATCGCCCTGAATCTCCGAACTCCAACGCGGGAGTCTTCATCCGCGTCCCCGAGGCTCCGCAGGACCCCTGGTTTGCCGTTCATCGGGGATACGAGGTGCAGATCCAGGACACCGGAGACGAGTTCCACCGGACGGGATCGATCTATTCTCTGTCACCGGCCACGGAGTTCCCGGCCAGCGAGGATGGCTGGAACACCATGGAGATCACGCTCGACGGTCAGACCACCCGGATCGCAGTCAACGGGACTCCGGTCAACGACTTTCGTGGTGATCAGGATGTACCGGAACGGAAGAGATGGTTCGAACCTCAGCGAGGCCCCCGTCCGGATAGCGGGTATATCGGTCTGCAGAACCACGACGAAAGGTCCGTTGTGCACTTCCGTGAAGTGAGTGTGCGACCGTTGACCAGGTAGGGGGAAGTGACACCATGTTGGACTTGACAGATCAGTTGCAGAGCCTCCGAGGATCTGGTCGGATAATCAATGAGATCATGAATGTCTACGACGAAGCGGCGGATGTTTACGAACAAGCCCTCATCGCGATGGGACAGCGACCCACAGCCACGCACTCCACCGTTGCGTCGACGAGAATCGTAACGAAGTTGACTCCTGATCTCAATTTCGAAGCTGATCCTTCGCCAGATTTTCCCGATGCCGTCGCAGATGATCAGTACTAGAATTTGCTTCTTAAATCATACAGGACACCCTAGGATTTTCTCACCAAATGGAGCGATTTGAATTCTTTCAAAATTCGTCAGCCTGTCACGTATCGAATCCACTCATAGGCAAAGGGACTCCGATTACATTAGCGATTGCGACATCAGATATAGGGTGGATGCCGAGTACCACTTATTTCCAACCGCACTAGGACGTGCGTAACTGGTCAATAATATTCGCCTGTTTTCGCTACTGTAAAGTGCTTAGAGTCCTTGAACTCGATGTTAATAATTGATAATTTAGTTGTCGAAAAATATTCTATCTTTTCCCCTCCAAAGTGTGATATTTATTGACATATTAGAACCGGGTAGCTGCTCGATCTTGATTGATTTCTCCTCAAATTGACTGAATTATATTTAGATTTATGATCTCAATTATGAGATCTATATTTCGCGAGTTTTCACAGACATAATACCCACAAATAATCTCATGAATAACTGTTCATTCATGCGTATAACTGACGTGTGATCTCAGGCTAAAATTCAATTCCAGTTCGAAGATATTACAAGCCGGAATAAGCACGAAGTCTAGCGCGGATCTCTGTCTGGGGGAGCCGGCAGCGGGGATGTTCGGCGATTCGCCGAAGACCTTCGGTCAGTTCGTGCCGGCCTAGGATATGGTAGCCATGCAATCGATCGAGCAGTCAGAGTGTACCGTGGCATTCGACATCTTCCTCGATTGCCAAACTACGGAGCGCGCGGTCTCCGGAGAGCAGGATCCAAGAACGGGTCTTGGAGAGGGCAAGCGCGAAGCTGTCGGGTAGCGAGAGCCTGAACCGTGTACGGCGGTACGTCAGGGCAAGGGTTAGTGCTGGTCCGCCCAGTTCTTCCACTCGGAGTCCCAAGTCGATCAGCATGGGCCCGCCGTGGTCCTTGAGTTCGCGTTCATAGAGCAGGTCTGGCACGGTAAACTCGAATGGAAGACGGAAAACGGGATCCAAGAAGGAGCCGCGTTCAAGGTCGATGAGCACCGAGGTGTCGGATACGAACACTGACATGAGAGTCAAGTGCTGACGGGAGCGGCTTCGATGCTTGGTGGTTCGTCCATGAGGCGGACGAGCTCGTGAACCGAGTGTCCCAGCAACTCGGCGGCCTTGGACTCCGAGATGGCGCCTTCTGCCAAGGCACGGAAGCACAGCCGCTCGAAACGCTTGGGATCTTCGCCATTCATCGCCCATGGCTCCCTGTAGGGCGGTCTTCGCCAGCCTCGACGCTTGAATTCGTTGAACAGGTGCTGGAACAGAGGATCGCCAAAGATCAGCAGATCCTTGCAGCGATAAGTAAGGGCCTGCACGCTGACCCCGAAGATCCGCTTGAGGTGGAACAGTTCGCTCCAGCCAATAGACTGGCGACGCTTGCCGACTTCGGCGCGCAGCGTTTCGGCCGGGATGAGGAACGCACCGGCAAATCGGTGAGCAGCTTCCTCGTCCTCGACAGTCGGCGCAATGTTCAGAACCATGTGCCCGAGTTCGTGGGCGGCCGTGAATCGCTGGCGCTCTCCCCAGTCCCTTCGATTGACGACGATCACCGACGCGACGCTCCGGTCTTTACGACGCACGCCGGCCGTCAGGCCGTCAATGTTGGCAAGGGGAATCGACAGGACCTTGATGCTGCGTTCCTCCAGGAGTTCGACAAGATTCGGAATTGGGTCGGAGCCAAGTTCCCAGTGGCGGCGGAGACTGGTCGCTGCCTGTTCGGCCCCCGTTAAGTCATCACACACTGGCCAAGGGCGACCACATGGACCCTGCCCGGCGACCGTAGGCAGTCCGAGGATTTCCTCAACTGTCAGATAGCGCTCCAGCAGGTCCAGTATCCTGGCTTCGACTTGAGCTTCTTCGCGTTTGCTTGTCAGCCGCTTTCGTCGGAACTCGATGGCTTCCAAGACAATGTCGCTGTCGCTGGCCAGATAGTCGACAGAAACACCGAGAGCGTCCGCAAGCGCGATAAGCACCCCTGAACTTGGCATCGACTCATCTCGCTCGTACTTGCTGATTGCCTGTGCCGTGACGCGTTTTCCAATTCTGCCTTCAAGATCACGAAGGGACAGACCTTCCGCCCGCCGGGAAATCCGAATTCGTTGACCTATCGACACATGCACATCCAGTCACCCAGCGACTGAGTTGACATTATACACATTTATATGGAATTTCGTCAACTCTGGAGCGGGGAGCGAACAGGGGACGCTCCCAAGTCAGGGGGCGAACCTGCGCTTTGTGCTGGAAGTTGAGTCCGTGACCGCAGGTGTTTCGTTTCGCCGTTGGCGATGGCGACATGACGTTCGTCAGGGCTGAGGGAGACACCGGGCAATTGATCGACATGAATAGGCTGACGGCCCCGAACGATTTGGATGACGACACACCCCACATGGCGGAGGATCTCCCTCGCAACTAGCCGAGGATTCCGAGCAGACGGAGCGCCGTGCTGGATAGGATGTCGATGGTAAGACATTGGCTGGCAGGGGCTTGTGTGATGTGCGTGGCATTGAAGGGGCCCGATACCGGCGGGACGACTACTTCGGATCTGTCACTGCCAGTCGGGGATTCGACGGCCGGTTGACCTCTGGCCGCAATCTCAATGCAGTCTCTCCAGTGCGCCTGCTCGCGCCCGCGTCCACTCGGCTGTGGGCTGGATGGAGACACTATCCGCGCAGTGGATCCGATGCTCCTCGCGCGGACGAGGCGGAGCAGTACCGTGCCGGGATAGGATGTCGCCAGCGACCGGAATGAGCGGCTGAGCATCTCCCACAGCGGCGGTGTCCACTCCGGGCCGAGTCGACCTGCCTACTCCCGAACCTTGTCGATCTCTGGGTGGGCATGCTCCTTGGACGGGACACGATTGATCAATGCACTCTTGGATTCGATCGTCAGCGCGGCTTCGTCAATGTCTTGGCCGTCAGCCGAATGCTAGTTTGCCGGTATTCTGCGAGTGACCGATGCCCGCAACTGGCCGACGCCGTCGATGCGTGCCTCGACCGTGTCCCCTGGCTTGATTCGCGCTCCTTTCGGACATCCCGTGGACAGGATGTCGCCCGGGTCGAATGTCATAACGCGGGAGTGGAACGCCGCAAGATGGAAGGGACTGTGCTTCATGTTCGAGACGAAGTCACGTGAGAACACAGAGCCGTTGTGGACGGTCTGAACCTCGAGCGCCTTGATGTCCTCGACTTCGTCCACTGTGACAATCATGGGTCCGAAGGAAAAGAAGGTATCGAAGCTCTTGGAGCGCTGCAGGTATCGCGTGTTTCGAGCCAGGATGTCGAGAGCTGTCATGTCGAGGGTCGTTGTGTAGCCGAACAGGACCTCCCTGATGTTCTCGAGTGGAACGTCACGGCATCGCTTGCCGAAGACCAGGGCCAGTTCGCCTTCGGCGTCCACGTCTTGAGACAAATCCTCCGGAGGCAGTTCGATGGCTCCGCCCGGCTCGAAGAAGGACGATGACGGCTTCATGAAGCTGCCAGGCTCTTCAGGCTGGACTTCGCTCAAGTCCTCGGCATGGGACTTGTAGTTGAGTCCGATGCACCAGACCTTGCCGGGTCGGTCGTATGGTAGGCGGAGGCGTACCTCGTGAACCGGGATGTCCGCTGGGAGACCCCGCGAGAGCACCTGAAGGGCCTCACCGGCACCCGATTCGATCAGGGCAAGCATCTCTACGGGGAAGTCCGCCCCGCGTTTGGCATTGACATGGCTCACGGGAAGAACCTTGCCGTCCTTCAGGATTCCGGCCTCACAGGTGCCAGCGTGCTCGAATGTGCAGAGTCTCATGTAACTTCCATCGTAGCCGTAGTGCGGTCTCGCAGGAATCGATGGGGAGCTTCGGTCTCCAAGTCTCTCCGGTAACCGGTTGTAGTGGTACCTCCTCCCCTTGCTCTACCTCAGGCTCACTTGTGAAACTGTCTTGGGCGACACATCGGCATATCGGCACTTGATCTTGGTCTGCTTCATGCCCGCAGTCTTCAGGAACGGCTCGACATCGACGCCCACGTTCCTCCTTGCAAGGGCCGTCCTTAATGTCTCCAAGTCCTTCTCCTTCGACATCTCCGCATTCACAAGCCTGCGGCTTGCCCAGCGTCTCATCCACAAGTCGTTCTGCTCTTCTTGCCGCATCCGCAGTCGATCGATCAACTCTTCGTGCAGTGCATCGATCTCTGCAATCTGTTCTCTGACTTGCTGATATGCCCGCAAGGAGTCCAAATCATGCTCGGCATCGGACTTCGTGGCCATCTGAGGCCCGGGCCGGCCTTCCCCCCAGCCATACGTAAGCTGCACATCATCGTTGGCACCTTTGAACCCGAAGGGTGGGAATTTGCCGTTCACGTTGCCGAAGCCCTCACCGTCGGAACCGGCGATGACGTCGAACAGCGTGCCGGACCTGGCCAAGAGCACCGCGCTCAGAGTCCAGCCTCCCAGCAGCTTCGGGCCTTTCGCCGCAAGGAGGGAACGTCCGACGTTGTCCTCAGCAGCAGGGCATGAGGCAGGTCGAAGGCACCGGCCACTCTCATTTCGGCATGCGAGTTGAATTCCGACTGGCTGCGCCCGAGCCGTCCAGACCGCCCGAAGCGCTGTTCGAGAGAATGCCAGAGGGAAGACGGCTCCTTCGAATGCGGAACGGAATTCAATCCACAACTCCTCAATTGACACAATGCCAGGGTTCCGCACGCGTTGTCTTGTACATGCGCAGTGTCCGCCAGTTGGCACTTCGAAACCGTGCGGGAATGTTTCCCTTGGAAGACCTATCGCAATATACTTAAGGTGACCGCTTGATTGGTTGCCACAACCGATAACGAATAGACTGTACGAGACCATACGCGATCACCGTGATAAACAGATGGCTCTGTCTGCACCAAACAGGTCGAAATCCATCCGGCGAAACATCGCCTTGACGTTGGTATCAACGAATATGCGTCAAGAATGTAATACTCACGGGCATGCTTCCTGTCGCTACCTTAATCTGCCGTTGTCGGTATCTTTGGCATCAGCATCATTTCGTCCCATTCGGGCCGACGAGTAACGAAGCGCGCTCCGATTCATAGAGTTTTTGATGGTCACCTATGGCAAGGCTCTGAAGACAGTAGAGTCTCCAGTAATTTTGCCATTCTTCAGAATGATATCTTTGATACTCGACGGTCAGCCCCAGTAACGGATCCTGTGCATCTTGCCAAGAGATGGCTTGGCTGTGGGATATCCAACGGCTCGTGTCGAGTAGCTCCGAAACTGTCCGTGTCCAGTTGCCACCGTTACGGAACATTCCTCTTCTTAGTAGCTTTTCTGCGGCTTGTCGTGCCCGTCTTACCGCCCCTTCACATAACTTGAGCGTCACAGGATCGAGTTTACCAAGCATGATCCGCGATGCGACGTTCTCGGGGTTCGTCTGAAGTCTCTCAGCATGTTCCTTGTATGCGTCAAGATAATTCTGGACTGACTGCCAGCGATCAAAAAGAAGAGTTTGCGGATCTATTGGCCCAATCTCAGACGTGTCGCTCATCACTACGCTGTCTGCACCGAGCACCATGAGAGTTCCGGCACTCTTGGCAGTCTCGGGGACAATGATACGAAACTTGGCAGCACCGACATGCATTCGGACCATACCAAGTAGTTTTTCTGCAGTGTTTATGCTACCGCCACTGGTGTGGAGTAGCAGATCTATATCCTGATTCGGAAGAATGCCATGCAGAAGATCAACGAACGGCATGGTGTCGTTTTCATCAATCGCACAGCGACTCCCGGACACATAGCAAAGTAGCGCATGCTTGGTGCGGTCCTGAATCTGACTTATCAGTCGCTGACGCTGGTACCGGTCAGCGTGATTTGCCTCGAATAGTGGTGTGTTGGATGCCGGAGGCGAGTTCACTGTTGGTTCTGGTGGAGAATCGTTCTTTTCCCTGGGTGTGGAATGTTCGTTCATGTGATTAACCTCAATTCGTAATTGTATCATCTGGGTAATAGTAATTTCAACTAGGTATTTGGACACTCTTTCTGCCACACTTGCTCCAGGAACGGTTCGGTAAGTCCAAGTCCGAGTTTCTGAGCCCTTGGATCGCAATAGTGTCCAGAATAGGGGGGGTGATGATTGGTCGAAATCTCACGTTCGTGCGACCGGAGCAGTATCTCCGTCGGCACGGGTTCAGGTCCGTAGTGGACGAGACGCTCAAGAAGCTCGCCTACGGCCAACGATGCGACTTGCGTCGTGTACGAAACGACGGCAGGCTCGATATCTGCCAACGCTGGAGCGTAGCCTTCGTTGGCAAGACGACGGTATTCGGATGGATTGAGCATCTCGGCAGATGCACGCCGTACGTCGATGCGATTTCGGCATAGTAGGCACGGTGCGCTAGGTGCTAGCACTGTTATGCGCCCATCAATACCCAATAGCCGGCCGGCATCGCCACTGCTTAACTGCACGCCACAGTCGATAACGGGGGTCAACAGGTATGAGGCCAGACGAGACAGCACGAGGCGCCCTGCGTTGTCATCAGTGCAGCCGAAGATCACATCGGCGTCGAGCAGCAGCTTGGCCGCAGATTCCTCCGTTATCTTGGCTCGGGTGGTCCGCACTTCGGCCTCGGGTGCAATTTGGCGGACATGGGTTGCACTAATTTCTACCTTCGGTTCGCCGACGTCATCGATGTACGAGCCGTACACACGCGTGACGTTGTCCGATGTCAGAGTGTCTGGATCGAATAGATGGAGGTGGCGGACGCCCAAACGTACAAGCTGCTCGATAACGACTGATCCTGTACCGCCGCAACCGACGACCGCGACACGGAGGTTCGAGAGGATCCGTTGGATGTCACCGCCGAAAGCCCGAATGTTCCGGTCGAACTGTTCGGAAATTGGCATGTCTTCATGCAACCAGTTTTGCATGAGAGCGAAACGCTGACCGGTTATCCAGAGACGGTCGATGTCGGCCCGCCAAGTGGCAGACTCAATGTGGCCAGAGAAACACAGTCGGTCTTCTGGCCTAGCTATGACTACTGCACCGTATAGAGGGCTTCCTGCACGGAGCCGGAAGAGGTCGGCGATCTGTTGGTCCACAATGTAGTCGTACTTGCTTGGTCGTGGTGATGAATCCCGGCCTGGATGAGTGTGGAGCCAGATCGGTACGGACTGATCGGTCTCTGCGGCTGCGAGCGCAGGCACATATCCATGGGAGGCAATGCTCAGCCCCGTTGCGTCGCGTCGAAGATAGGCGTCATCCGCTACCCAATGAAGCGACCGAGCCAGCAGGCGAACATTGCCAGCAGGTGTCTCTACATGCCGTGCGAGCAGAACGCAGGCCGTTTCCACGTCGATTGCTGCGGCACTGGAAACGTCATCTGCGAGTTGGCCAGGCAACACCAGCGTGACAGTCATCAAGCGACCTTCGGTGCCCCTTGCTGTATGTCTTGCCGTATCAATGTGAGATAGCTTTCAAGACCGTCGATCCCAGGCTTCCACTGGCCGTCGTTCAGGTGTCTCGACCAACGTTGCCAATGGCGGTTGAGATGCCGTTCGACGACATCGGTGCCGGGCAGATCCGTGCCGTTTGCCAAGTGCACTGCAGGAGAGAACCACCACATCTCGGGGGGAACATCCGGATAGCCGGGACTAAGTCGAACCAGGAGGTCGGCTGAACCGCGGTCCAACCGGTCCGGTAGCGGCCACTGTGGTATCACGACGCATACCATGTCCGACTCGGCCTCGATCTGATGTGGTACCCCCTGTTCGGTCAGGTACTCAATGTCGGATCGTGGCAGGAGCATCGGCGGGTGCTGCGCTGTAGCTTGGAAATCGACGGTGGTGCCAGGGTTGATCGTGCTAGGGGCTGTGAAGATCCGCAATCCGTCGTGAGCGGTCACCTTGTCGTCGTCATCGAGCTTCCGGTCAGAGTGGCCAGGAACGACTTGGAACAGGTCTCGCTCGGCCGGGATCGGAGTCGTCGGGAGACGACGAATTTCCGCTCCGGTGATCACCTTCTCCGTCCACTCGTATTCCTTGCGATCAATGCGGATATTGAACTTCTGCCCTCCCATGCTGTGCTTGTCGGCAACTGGATTCTCTGCATTCACGGTATGCCCCTCCAGGATGACACCACGCCACCATGCTACCATGGTGGCGTGGTGCTTGACAATCAACTCGCTCCGACCACACAATCGACGCCATGAAGCCAGTCAAAGCAATGACCATTCGTCTGTCTGCCGACCAGTCCGAGGAGTTGGACGTGATCGCGTCCGTCAACGGTCAACCGGTCTCCCACGTGGTCCGGTCGGCAATTGCGGAGCACATCGAGGGGCGCAAACGCGACAGCGCCTTCCGGGCTATGCTCCGGCGGCGTATTGAGCGCGAACAGAGCCTGCTGTCTGCTGAGGAGTAGTGTGTTGAGCGACATGCTCGCCAAGTGTCGTGGCTCGTAATCGGGTCAAGTAAGTGACTCGACCCCGGCGAGTGTCGTCCGTGAGGATACGCTGCCTTCTTTCGGCATGGCCATAGTCGCGGTTGAGCAGAGGTTCAGGACAACTCCACGGCACCCTGCGCCCAGACCACTAGAACTCGATCGCAAGACTGAACTTGAACGCGCGGCCGTCGTTCAGCGTATTCGTGATCTGTCCGAAATTCGGCGATGTCAACTCCCGTCCCGGTTCTGCGAACTGGGGGTGGTTGAAGAGGTTCAGTCCTTCGCCACGAAGTCGGACCACCGTGTCGGACAGTAGCGCCCATTGCTTGGAAAGAGCGACGTTGATGTTGAAGATCCCGTCCTTGCGGAATGTGTTCCGTCCCAGATTGCCCGCTTTGGCCGTCGGCTCGATGAATGCGAATACGGATGCGGGCAGGAGACTGGCGGACGTGTCCGGGTCGTCGACGGACTGGCCGAGGATCTCTGGAACGAGCAGGTTCGGACGGTCGCCGGGAGACCCGTCCACATTGCCGAAGCCCTCGCCGTCGGAACCGGCGATGACGTTGAAGGGCGTACCGGACTTGGCAAGGAGCACGGCGCTGAGAGTCCAGCCCCCCAGTAGCTTCCGGGCCTTTCGCCGCAAGGAGGGAATGTCCCACGTTGTCCTCAGCAGCAGGGCATGAGGCTGGTCGAAGGCACTGACCCCTCTCATTTCGGCATGCGAGTTGAATTCCGACTGGCTGCGCCCGAGCCGTCCGGACCGTCCGGAAGCGGTGTTCGAGAAATCGTTGCCAAGGTCGATCGCCTTGCTCCACCAGTACGAAGCCTCCATGCTGAGTCCCTTCCAGCCCGGCATTGTCAGGACGGCCTTGGCGGCGTCGAAGTAGCCCCGCGACCCGTTGAGGATCAGACGGTTGTCGAAATAGCGCGGGTCCGGGCGGCGTCGGTTCACCGTAGCAGTGGTGTGGGGGATCCCCTGCACCGGTTGGGCTCGATTCGTGTACCACATCGTGAGCAGCTTATGCGTGCGACTCCCCACGTAGCCGAGATCCAGATGCAGCCCCCGACGCAGGTTCAACTCCCAGAGCAGTCCGTACTGGTGGGAATATGGCGTTGCCAGTTCCGGGTCCATCGAGAAGACGGTTGATCGGGCCGTAGGATCAAGGTCGGATTCCGACAGCTTCGCCAGCGGGTTCACGAAGTCCGGCACCTGGACGGAGACATTGATGTTGTGAGGCGGGCTGAAGCGAGCCTGTCCGTATGTCACGTCGAAGATCTGTCCGTAGTGGATTGCGTAGGAGCCGCGCAGCACACCCAGCCGGGGGCCCACTCGATACGCGAATCCGAAGCGCGGTGCAAGGTTGTTGCAGTCGCAGTCGTAGTCGATTGCTGTCAGCCCCTGGACCTCCTTGGGGGCCGTCACCGGCTCGTAGCGCAGACCCAGATCCAGTGTCAATGCGCTCGATATTCTCCATTTGTTACCGACGTAGTACTGCATGGCCCAGTTGCGGAATCCGCGATGCACGTTCCCGAGTGCCACCCGGTACACGCTGGGCGTGCCCAGCCGGATGTTCGTGATCGCGTCCCGGCCGAAGTCGTTGCGGAAGAAGAACAGACCGCGATGGCTCTCGGCCTCGAAGCCGTTGACCTGTCGGCGTGTGACCTCTGCCCCGAACGTCCAGGTGTGATCGCCGCGCGAGTGTTCGGCGTGTCCGGAATAGGTGAACCGGTTCAATGCCCGGTCGATCGGAATGTTCGATCCCGGCCCGAGAAACTCGACAACGAACCCCGTCAGCACGAGCGGACCGATGGCTGACTCCTCGGGCACGAGGAGGCTTCCGACGCGGTCGAAGGCCACGGTCACTTCGGTTATCGTCGACGACGACCATCTTCGGCTCCACCCGGCGATGGCCCCGTGATTCTTGGTGGTCGTATCAGGGTTCTGCCCCCCCACGAGCTGGAACGCATCGACATTCTGGCCCGTGAAGCTGTACTGCAGGGCAAGGCTGTCGCGAGCGCCGACATCCTGTCGCAGGCCGATCGTCCCGCGATCGTTGTCGATGCTCTGGATGTCGTTCGTGTTGAGGGCTCTCGGATTGATGTCAGTCCGGTTGGGAAGTTCTTTCGGGTAGGCATCCAGGATCTGTTGTACGAGAGCTCGACGAGCCGGGTCTACGGCCAGCGGTCTGCGCTCGTCGGGTGCCGGCACGAGCACGTTCCCGTTGACGTTCCCGCGGGAGCGTACCTGGCTCCCGCTGATCCTCAGCGCGGCTCCGGGCCAGATCTTGGTGCCAACGGTGAAGCCGAACTCATTGTCGTGGGCTGGCTGGACGCCACCGACCTGGAAGAATGACCGAGCGCTCGTCACGCTGTTCTGATGCATCCAGCGGAGTTCGCCACGGAACCGCGGCACGCGGTCGACACCTGCCTGCTTGAGCCGCTTCGGCGGCTGTCCGAACTCACTCGCGAAGTACCGGTTCTCGATCCGGACATCGGAAGGAACGGTCGCAGTCGTGCCCATGCGGGTCGTCAACTCGCGAAGCACGTTGTTGTCGATGAGCGTGATCCGGACGTTCTCGTTCCGCCGCCCCTCGCCCTCATCGGAATTGACCTCTCCCAGCAGGTTCAGCGTCGTTCGACCGGCGTCGCTGCCCGCTGGTTGCCGGGATTCCTCGCCTTGCTCGGCGCTGGCACTATCGGGTGGCTCCGGATTCTCCTGCGTCTGCCCGATTGCCGTGGCAACGATGGCAGACAGACAGATCAGCTGGAGCGGTCGCATGCTCTGCGGATTCTCGCATACCGGCACGGCCTACCTGAACGCGGTCCGCGAGAACCGACTGACCGCGTTCTACCATGCCCGGGACATCCTTCAAGCCCGGACCAGATGTCGTTGTCCGACGTGTCGAGGCGGGACGGTAGCATGGCGGCGGAACTCGCAGGGAGCCGAGAAATGAACATGGTGGCGCATCGGGCCGTAGTTGCAGCGGACGCGGGGTCAGGCATCCAGCAGTGCCTCGGATCAGGGTTGCAGCCGGTCAATCGCGTCGTGGTCGAACGTGAGGCCGAGACCGGGCTTTTCGGGCAGCACGATGTGCCCTTCCTCCACGCAGAAGGTCTCGCGGAAGAGCGGCAGGGCCCAGGGCATGTGTTCGACGATCTGGCCGTTCGGAGCGGCCGCCACGCAATGCGCGAGAATCTCCGGTGCCAGATGGCTGACGACGGGTCTGTTGAACGCTTCGGCCAGGTGCGCCGCTTTCATCCAATGGGTGATCCCGCCGACCCGCAGCAGGTCGACCATCACGATATCGACGCTGTCCCGTTCCAGCATATGGGCGAACGGTGCAAGCCCGTAGTGGTACTCTCCCGTGGCAACCGGCGTGTCCAGGGCGGCAGCGATTCGGGCCAGGCCCTTGTAGTCCTGGTGATGTACGGGGTCCTCAAGCCAGTACAGTCCACACTCTTCCATGGCACGGCCGACCCGAATGGAACGGTCCACGCTCCAGCCCTGGTTGATGTCGACCATCAGGTCCACGTCGTCACCGACCGCCTGCCGCAGCGATCGCATGCGTTCGATCTCCGCATCGTCGGACTCCAGAGCCCCCATCCGGAATTTCATGGCCCGGAATCCATCAGCGACAAGCTCCCTGCCTTTCGAGGCCAGCATGTCGGCGTCGTAGTCACGCCAGAGGTACCCGCTCGCGTATGCGGCCACTCGATCAGTGCGAGCACCAAGTAGCCGGTGGAGTGGCAGTCCAGCGGCCTTCCCCCTGATGTCCCAGAGCGCGACATCGATCGCTGCGGCCGCGGAAGTGACCAGTCCCGCCGGTGCGCCGAACCCGCCTTGGTCCAACAGCCTGGAACTGATCGACTCGACGCAATCGGGGTCGTCGCCGATGGTCCATTCCGCCATGACCCTCACCGTCTCAAGGAGCGGGCCGAGCATGGGGGTGCCGACGAAGCCTGCATAGCCGACTCCTTGCAGGCCTGTGTTGGTCCAGAGTTCCAATGTCACGAAGTTGGCCATCTTGGCCGCGATGGCCTCCCGTGCGGGGTCGACCAACTGGGAAGGGCATGCAGCCCGGGCACGGTAGGACGAGATCTTCATCGTGAGACGTGGACTCCTGAATCCCGGGTAGCCAGAATCGGCTCTTGGGGATCGCTCAGGGACTGGGCACTACCACCTGGATGCGTGTTCCGCAGCCAGACCTGCAAGTTTACAGGATCGGGTGTGCCTGCTGGTCCGGATCGCGCCGCTTGCGGAAGCCAGACTGCCTGCTGCAACCCCAATGGCATTGACTTAGTGATTTGGGCCTGTTGACTTAGCAGTTTGGGGGGCTATTGCGGGTTCGAGGGCGGCGCACGGCCGCGACAGTCAGGCTTGGGTCTGGGTTTTCTTCGATTTGCGGCGGGACCATTTCGAGGCGGGTTGCTTGGACTCGCGGGGGACCGAGCGGTCCGGTCGCGGGCGTTGCCGACCCACGCCAACGTACTCGGCGATGGTGGCGAGGGTGCTGTGCAGGAACTGGGAGTGGCTCAGCATGAGCGCTTCCAGATGCCGTGCCAGGGTGTGCAGGCTGTGCTTGAAGTTGGCCTGCGGTACCGGCTGGTCGGGACTCTCCTGGGCGGCCGCACACAGGGCGGCATCGCGATTGGTGAAGGTGCGGGTCATCGCGATCAGGTTGAAGTGCGCCCACAACTCCTGGCGCACGAGGCGTTCACTGCGACCGTGGAACTGTTCGACTTCGAGGAACTGCTTGCTGATTTTGAACAGGCGTCTGTCACAATGCACCTCCTGTCTTGCATTCCTGCCCTGCCGGGCATTGACTCCGGCAAAGCATACCAGTATATACACTTACGAGAATTCCTGCCGATGTTCCAGTGGACCCGGCAATGCGCTTGACGACGTGAGAAAGCCCGCCCCGGGGACGGCTGGGCCGTGTTCGGGCCCACGACGCTTCCCACAACACCGTGGCCACCCTGGAATCCACCGCGCCGGACGCCACGACTTGCTCCAAGGGCCGCCGGGACGGGATCAAGGGCCTGCGGAACCGCGTACGGCGCGCACCGTGAGCATTTTACACGGTGAGAACGCCACAGCGGTCGGTGCGCGCCTCCAGCCCTCATCCGTCTTCCCCGTCGGTCCAGCCGGTTAGCAGAGGCTGCCGGGAGGCGTCCAGGCGCACGTACAGGCCCTTGTCCGGCCCCCGGATCACGCGCAGTGCTGACAGGGAACCGGCCCGGATGCGCGACCACAGCGTTTGCCGCGACACCCCCAGTTCCCGCAGCGCCTCGGCGACCGGCACATGGTCATCCGGGACCGTGTCGCGGAACCGCGCCCGCACGGTCTCGTCGAGTCGGACTCGCAGGGGCGTGCCCGGAGCGGAGCGGACGGCCGGGACCAGACCCTGCTCGATCCAGCGGTACAGCGAGGACACCGAGGTGCCCAACTCCTGCGCCGCCTGGGTCACCGACACGGGTGGCGGGCTGTCGGCCGCTGGGCGGCCACCTGTGGGAATGTCGTGGCGGCTCCGCAGAGCTGCCACACGCTTCGCCGTGAACGCCAGCCCCTGCGCCGTCTGCAAGCCGCGCCGGTTGAGTTCCTCGGCCAGTTCCCGATCGGCGTGGAACGCCGCCAGACGCCGGACCCAGTCCAGCGTGGTGGGGTCGGTCTGCACGGCCGGAGGCGGCGGCCGGAGCGGCAACTCCCGCTCGTCGATCCAACCGCCGCGCCAGCGCAGCAGCACCCGCAGTTTCCGCTGCGGGCGATCCGAAGTCAGCACCACCTCCTCCAGCACCGTCGACAGCAACTGCTTGCGGTCCCTCCAACGGGTGGCCGGATGGTCCCACACCGCCCGCAGCCGGGCTCCCAGGTCCGCGAACGTCCCCTCCTCCTCCGCCGGACTCCGGCCTGGCCGATTCTCGCGGGCCTGATCAAGGGCCTCCCGCGCCTGTTCCAGAGCTTCCTGCGCCCGTTCCCAGTCCCGCGCCAGAGTCTGCTTGACGCGGCGGTACTCCGGCTCGATCGCCTGATACTCCCGCGCGGCCTTGCGCTCGTCCCACTCCCGCCGTTCGACCTCGCGCCGGTAGCCCAGCAACTCCCGCTCCTCCTCCTCCGCCTGCAACTGCTCCGCCCGCAGCGCCGCCTCCACTCCCGCCGGCTCGAGCGCTTCCAGCAGCGCCTCCGTCACCAACCGGTGCAGTCTCTCACCCCCCAGTTTCTGGCAGCCTCCCTCGTCGCCCTCCTGTGAGCGCCGACACCAATACTGCACGGCACTGCCATACTGCACCTGCAGCAGCCTCCCGCAATGCCCGCACGTGACCAGTCCCTGCAACAGAGCGCGGCCTTCCCGCGGCGCTCCGCTCTGACCCGCCCCGCAGTGATTCGCCGCCAGACGTTCCTGGATCGACACCCATTCCTCCCAACTCACATAGCCCTCGTGATGGTCCGGCAACAGCACCTGCCAGTCCGGCATCGCCACCTTGCTGCGCCGTTTCTGCGCTTCGTCCCGCTCGTTCAACTGCATGCTCGTGCGCGTCCGACCCCACACGTACGCCCCGCCCATGGCCGGGTTCCGCAGCACCGCATTCACCCGCGAGTAGGTCGCCTCCTGCCATTCCAGGCCCCGGCCGTGCCGCGGGCGCGCCGGCAGCTTCACGCCCTCCGCCCGCAACGCCAGCAGCACTTGCCGCGCCGTGCCCAACTCCCGGAATTTCCGGAAAATCAGGGCCGTGGCCTCCTGCACGTGCTGATCCGGGTCCTTGCGCAGGGTCGGCCCATCCCGCACGTAGCCGGTCGGCACCCCGCTGTAGAGTTCGCCCCGCTTCGCCTTGCTCAGCTTCCCCTTGTCCATACGCGCCTTGATCCGGTACAACTCCGCTTCCGAGAGCGTCCCGTGGATGCCCAGCACGAAACTGTCGTCGCCGCTGTTGGCGTCATACACTCCCTCGTCCGTGACCAGCAGTGTCCCGGTGGCCCGCAGCCAGCGCAGCAACTGGAACCATTCCTCCCCGTTGCGCGAGAACCGCGACGCATCCAGACCGAACACCGCTCCGACCTGGCCGCGCGCCACCGCCAGCACCAGCCGCGCGAAACCCCGCCGCTGCTCCTGGCCCGACCCCGACAGCCCCAGGTCCTCGTCCACCGTCCGGATGCGCTCCGGCGGCCAGCCCAGTTGTTCCGCCCGCTCCCGCAACCCGTACTGCAACCGCGTCGATTCCCGGTTCTCCAGCACCTGTCCCGGTGTCGACTGGCGCACGTACACCAGCGCCAGTCGCTCAAGGTGCTGCGGCTGGATCAGTGTCTCCCGTCTCATCGGCCCGCTCCCTGCTCCGTGTTCGCAGCAGCATCCGGGCGAGTTGCTCCACCGCCTTTTGGCGGGCCGGCGGCGGGAGACTCTCCCAACGCGCCAGCCGCTCCTCGTGTTCCAGCCACGCCAGCAGGCGGGCCTCCCGAGGCGGCGGCGACTCCTTCCTTCCCATGGTGCTGCTCCCGTGTTTGTACCAGAGTGCGCAAGGCCCGCAATTCCGCCACCCGCACCCGCACACACCGGTCCCCTTGCGGGGGCGGTTGCAGCGTCGTCCAGCTGGCCGGAAACGAGCGCCGCCGACCGTTGGGCAGGTCCCCGTACAGCCAGAGTTGCCCGTCGGCTCGCCGCCGGCTGGACCGGACCTGCAGTTCCCAGCCATCGAAGGGATGGCCGCGCCGACAGATGCGGACCGGCTCCGAAGCGTGGAATGGATTAGTATGACGACCAGTTGCATCCTTCCTCGACCGCCCATCTGGAGTGATACAGGTCGGAGAGGGCGGCGATGGGGTAGCGGCGGGCATCGAGCAGGGTGGTGCCGAGCAGGTAGGAGGTGCTGGCATGGGTGTACTTGACGAGCCGCAGGGACAGGGGCTGAAAGACGGTGTCGGGGTAACGGGCGGCGAGTTTGCGCAGGGTGCCGGGACCGGGGTCGATGGTGACGCAGGAGTCGGTGAGCGGGGAGGCGAGGAAGGCGGCGATGGGGGTGCCGCTGTTGGACTGCAGGCGGAAGACGGCCGGGAGTTGGCGGTCGTGGTGGGCGGCGAGCAGTTCGAAGCAGTAGTAGCCGCGGTCGTAGACGACGAGGTCGGAGCCGGAGAGGGCCTTCAGATGGGCCAGAGCGGCCTGGCGTTCGTTGCCGTGGGCGTGGAGGTCGAAATCGACGGGGAGGCGGGAGTGCAGGCGGTACAGGCAACTCAGCAGGCCCTGCGGATAGTGGGACTGGGGATGGGGCAGCGGATAGCCCTCTTCGATCAGGGGGTGCGGCAGGGTGAGCTTGGAGCCGTCGATGGCGAAGACGCGGTGACCGCGCCAGAGGTGGTCGGGGGGCTGGGGGCAGCGGCGCAGGATGGCGGCATGGAACTGGCGGAAGACCTGCGGATCGACCTTGTGGCGGGCGCGGGTGATGGCGGCGGCCGAGACCGGGTGGGGTTGGGGCAGCGGCACCTCGAGGTGGCGACAGTGGTCCCAGAGTTCGGCCAGAGTGGCGGTGTAGCCCAGGCGGCGGGGTGCGAACACCAGCCGGAAGACGAACAGCATCACGAGCAGGGTGTCGAGGACACGGCGGCGCTGCTGCCACTGCCGATCATGCTGACTGGCCAGGCTACTGAGCGCATCGATCAACTCCCGCCAGGTCTGCACGAAGGCCGCATCGGGGGTGACCTCCACGGCGGTTTGCGACGGCGCGGAACGCCGCTGGGACTTGGGGGGGGGCCGCGCACAGGATCTGCCGGCAGTCCTTGGTCAACGGATAGAGATACACGTCCTTGGGAGGGTGGTCGGTGCGGCCCTGGGTCTGGCCGATGGCGAGCCAGTTGGCGGCGCGATAGCAGGTGCCGACGAAACGCTGCGGGTCGACGAAGGTCTCGATCAGGACGGGCTGGTAGCGATACTGTTGGTGCCAGTCAGAGGGCAGTTGGCGGACCGCCAGGGCCAGGGCGTGAGAGGCCAGATGCTCGACGCGGACCCAGGGCAGGAGCAGGAAGCGCGCCTGCGAGACGACCCGATGCAGATGGTGTCTGTACTGGTCGGGTTCCCAGCCGATCCAGCGGTCGCGGCAGGCCAGCGTGAGGGTGCCCTGCTGGAACAGCATCGCGCCGAGCGGTCGCTGCTGGCGGTCGTAGAGCAGGTAGCGCAGATGGGGACCGACGGGCTGGCGGTAGCCCAGGTAGTGGTAGCGGTCGATGAACTCCTTGCACAGGGCGATCTGCTCGGCGCTGGCGACCGGTAGCAGGCGCAGGGGAGTGAGAGTGTCCAGCGGGCCGGTGAGCGGGGGTTGGGGGTCGCTGCGCGGGGTGTGCGGGACCGGCTTGCGGGGGCGGGGGACATCCGGATGGCGTTTGGGAGGCAGGGTGAGGATGCCGAACTGTTCGAGGTCTTCGAGCAGTTGCAGGGTGGCCTTGATGCGGTACCGGCCGGCGGGTGTGTGCCAGTTCAGTTGTTCGCAGAGGGTCTGGGCCAGTTCGCGGCGGCTCAGGGCCGGGAAGGTGGCGACGAGGTCCTGGACCTGGGCGAGTTGGCGGCGGGTGAAGCGCCGACCGCCGAAGGTGGTGGTCTTGAGGTTCTCAATGAGAGGGTCGATCGCAGCCACGGGGGAACGGCTCCAGATTCACCATCGCAAAGGTGAACCTGCAATGTTAAGCACTTTCGGCAGATTTTTTCAGATTTCCGTAAGTGATTTGCCAACAGTGGATTACGGGATTCCATCGGCCGCTCGTATCCTAGCCAAAACACTATCCTAATGCCATTGGCTGCAACCCTGGGGGGGGGGGGGGGGAGTTAACCGTCCTGATTGTCCTTCCAGATCACGACAGGTCGTCTCGCGGCGAGTGTCTCGTCAACGCGGCCTGTCCGCGTCGTGACGGGCGCCTTGAGGACGAGGTCCGGATCGGACTCGATCTCCTCTGCGATCGACTGCAGGGCTGCCACGAACTCGTCCAGTTCCTGCTTGCTCTCCGTCTCGGTCGGTTCGATCATCAGGGCACCCCGGACGATCAGGGGAAAGCTGACCGTGTACGGGTGGAAGCCGTAGTCGATCAGCCGCTTCGCGATGTCCCCGGTCCGCACGCCGCGCCGCGCCTGCCGACTGTCGCTGAAGACGCATTCGTGCATGGACGGGGCATCATAGGGCAGGTCGTAGTGGCCTTCCAGTCCCTTGCGAATGTAGTTTGCGTTCAGCACCGCATCGATCGTTGCGTTGCGAAGGCCGTCGCCACCATGGGCCAGGATGTAGGCCAGGGCCCGGACCAGCACCCCGAAGTTGCCGTAGAACGCCCGTACCCGGCCGATCGAGTGCGGACGGTCCCAATCGTAGGACATCCCGTCGGCACCATCTTGAATCCGAGGGATCGGCAGGAAGGGTTCCAGGTGTTGCCGTACGGCCACCGGGCCCGCTCCGGGGCCCCCGCCGCCGTGGGGCGTGGAGAAGGTCTTGTGGAGATTGAGGTGCATCACATCCACGCCGAAGTCGCCGGGTCGGGCGATTCCGACAAGGGCGTTCATGTTGGCGCCGTCCATGTACAGCTGCGCCCCGCGGTCATGCAGCATCTCGGCCACCCGCGCGATGTCCTGCTCGAAAATGCCGACGGTGTTCGGATTGGTGACCATCAGTGCCGCGACGGAATCGTCGACGGCGCTGTCCAGCCGGCCGAGGTCGATCATGCCGCGATCATTGGACTTGATCTCGACCACATCGTACCCAGCGATGGCGGCCGTAGCGGGGTTGGTTCCGTGTGCCGAATCTGGGACCAGGACGACGCTTCTGGCATCTCCCAGGGACTCGTGGTACGCCCGGACGAGCAGCAGCCCTGTGAGTTCGCCATGGGCCCCGGCGGCCGGCTGGAGCGTGACCGCATCCATGCCGGTGATCTCCGCAAGGTAGTTCTCCAGGGTTTGCTGGATGTGCAGCATTCCCTGTGCCAGAGCCTCGGGTTGGTACGGATGGGCGTCGATGATGCCCTCGATGCGGGCGACCGCCTCATTGAGGCGAGGGTTGTATTTCATCGTGCAGGAGCCGAGCGGGTACAACCCAAGATCAATGGCGTAGTTCCAGGTCGACAGTCTGGTGAAATGCCGGACGACCTCGACTTCGCTGACCTCCGGAAAGCCCTCGATTTCCGGGCGGATGTTCTCAGCCCCAAGCACCTCGGACGCGTCGACCTGCGGTACGTCGAGGGGCGGTAGCTGGTAGCCGACTTTCCCGGGAGAGGAGCGCTCGAACAGCAGGGCCTCGTCCTGCGTCTGGTGTCGACGGACCCTACTCATGTCCACCTCCGGTAAAGCAGCCCGCATACCGCTCGATGGATTCTCGTGTGCAGGTTTCCGTGGCGCACACCAGCAATGCGCCATCCAGTTCCGGGTAGAAGCGACCAACGTCAAGTCCGCCCACGATGCGCCGCTTCAGGGCGACCTCGTTGACCGCTGGTCCTGAAAGCCCCTTCGGACGTACCACGAACTCATTGAAGAACTGGGCGCTGAACGGCAGGTCCGCACCGGCGTTGCGCAGGCAACGCGCCAGATAGTGTGCCTTCGAGAGATTGTGCTCGGCCAGTTCGCGCAGGCCGCGCTTGCCCAGGAGGGCCATGTAGATGGTCGCCATCAAGGCGACGAGAGCCTGGTTGGTGCAGATATTCGACGTGGCGCGCGCCCGGCGGATATGCTGCTCGCGCGTTGCCAGTGTCAGGCAGAACGCCCGTCGACCCTGGGCATCGCGTGTCTCGCCAACCAGTCGACCCGGCATCTGGCGGATATGCCGCATCTTGGTGGCGAGGACGCCCACGTAGGGACCGCCGTAGCTTGGCGGATGTGCGAACGACTGAAACTCGCCGGCCACGATGTCCGCTTCCCTGGGCGGTGCGAGCAGTCCCAGCGATGCCGCTTCCGAGACGACCACGATGAGCAGGGCTCCGTGGCTGTGCACCAACTCGGCCACCTCGCGGACCCGCTCAATGATCCCGAAGAAGTTCGGGGACTGCACGATGACGGCCGCCACATCCGCGGACAGTCTGGCTTCGAGATCAGCCATGTCCACCCTTCCGCTGGCTGGCTCGTACGCCACGGTTTCCGTGGGAAGCTCCTGATGTCGGTAGTAGGTGTTCAGCACCTGCCGGTACTCCGGGTGGATCGTGCCGGCAACCAGCAGCCGCTCTCGACGGGTGATTCGCACGGCCATCATGCCCGCCTCCGGAACGGCCGTCGAACCGTCGTACATGGACGCATTCGCGACCTCCATGCCCGTCAGTTGGGCGACCATCGTCTGGAACTCGAAGATCGATGTCAGCACACCCTGCGAGATCTCCGCCTGGTAGGGGGTGTAGGCCGTAAGGAACTCGCCCCTCGTGGCCAGCGCGTCGATCACCACCGGACGAAGATGCCGGTACGCCCCTGCTCCGAGGAAAGAGTCGTAATCGCGAGCACCCTCGTGAGCGCGGGCCTCGAAATAGTCGTGGATTTCGTATTCGGACTGACCTGCCGGGATGGCGAGCGGCTTCGCCGGCCGGAGCGAATCGGGAATGCTGGCGAACAACTCCTCAGCCGAGTCCAGGCCCAGTTCCGCGAGCATCGCCGCACGCTCGGCCGGGGACTTTGGAAGGTAACGCACGCCGAGTGTCTCTGTTAGCCTTCGGTCTCCGCCGCGACGTACTCCTCGTACTGCTGGGCGCTTAGCAGGGAATCGAACTCGTTCCTGTCGAACACGGTCATCCGAATCAGCCACCCGGTCGAGTGGGGGTCCTCGTTGATCTTCTCGGGGGTATCCAGCAACGCGGAGTTGACTTCGATGACATCCCCGCTGATGGGTGAGTAGATGTCCGAGACGGCCTTGACGGACTCGACTGCGCCGAACACTCCCGCCTTCTGGAGTTTGGTCCCGACCGCCGGCAGTTCGACGAACACGACATCACCGAGCTGGTCCTGGGCGTGATGAGTGATGCCGACCGTGGCCGAGTCGCCATTGATATCGAGCCACTCATGTTCACGCGTATAGCGGTAATCCGAGGGATATTCCATACGTTGTCAGTGCCTTTCGCGGCGGTAGAAGGGAATCGTGACGATCTCCGCGCCGACCTCGCGGCCACGGATTTCGATGGCAATCGGTTGTCCCGTCCGGCAGTACTGGACCGGCAGCATGCAAAGGCCGATGTTCCTGCCGATGTGCGGGGCCGGCGAGGCACTCGTGACGCGGCCTACAACGCGGCTGTCCACCAGCACGGGGTATCCGTCGCGAGCGATGCCGCGGGCCGTCATGACGAATCCGGCAATCCTCCGCGTAACGCCGCCAGCCTTCTGGCGAGCCAGTGTCTCGCGGCCGCAGAACTCCGGCTTGGACAGCTTCACGATCCAGCCGAGTCCGGCCTCGTACGGGGTTGTCTCGGCGTCGATCTCGTGTCCGTACAGGGACATGGCCGCCTCAAGCCGCAAGGTGTTGCGAGCGCCGAGTCCACAGGGCCTGATGGACTCCCGGTCACCGGCCTCCAGGACGGCATGCCAAGTTCGCTCCGCCTCGGAAGGTGGCAGGTAGATCTCGAAGCCGTCCTCGCCGGTGTATCCCGTTCGGGCCACTATCGACGACACGCCGGCGAACTCACCGTGCGCAAACCAGTAGTATCGCATCCCCGCCAGGTCGAGGTCAGTCAACCGGCTTGCCACGTCCAGCGCCCGTGGGCCTTGGATCGCGAGTTGCGCGTAGCGGTCGCTGGCGAAGTCCACGTCGGCATCGAACCGGTTGTTCTGGCAGAACCAGTCATAGTCGGCCAGCTGATTCGCGGCATTGACGCAGAGGAAGTAGTGATCGGCCGCCACCCGATGCACCAGAAGGTCGTCCACGAAGCCGCCGTCGGGATTCAGCAGGCCGCTGTACTGCACCTGGCCGTCGCGAAGGCCTGCTGCGCGATTCGAGCAGAGGGAATCAATCAGATCCGTACTCTGCGGTCCGCGAATCTCGAGCTCGCCCATGTGACTGACGTCGAAAAGCCCGACGCCCGACCGCACGGCGTTGTGTTCCCCGACGATCCCGCTGTACTCGACGGGCATGTCCCAGCCGCCGAAATCCACCATGCGAGCGTTGGCCTGGTGATGGACGTGGTTGAGAGGGGTACGCTGTATTGCGCTGCCTTGAGCGTCAGCCACTTGGGACAGATGGCCCCCGAGTTGATCATGGGGCAACTCCAGATTCACGGTATCACCGGGGTTGGTGACAGTCAATCTGTCCTCGGGCGGTACCGCCGATGAGACGACTACCCCGTTACGTCGACGCGCAAATCCGACCCATCGACGGCGTGTCAGTCCCAATCCATGGCCCAGCCAAGACAGCCGTCGACTGCCTTCGGTTCCGCAACAGGGTCGATGTCGCGGTCGAAGGTCCCCGGAACGCCATCAGGTTCGGCAAGGCCGCACCGACCCCGATCGCTGGCCATGCCCGCGAGCATGGCACCCGGACCGACCTGATGCCCCATCTTCCGGACGTGTCGATCGACGTTCATGATTCCACCCTTCAACATCGTCGCCTCCGCATGGGGCGGCTGCGCGTTGGCGCTACAGACCGGCGCTGGCCAGATTCCGGCACCGGTTCCCCCGCCATGTCCCTGTGTTCCCTGAAGATGAAGAGGTCTCGTGGCGAGCGAATCCGATGTCGGGTGTTCGACTGGCAGTGGATGATCCGGACAGCGATCGCGGTTACGAATCGGTTGGGTCGACCGGAACAGTTGATTCCTTCGGCGGGAGTGCCTAGAGTCTACAGAAGGGGTTCCTGATGTCGCCACGGATGCCTGGTCTTGGTCTTGTGCTGCTGGCGGTCGTCCCGCCGGTGTTTGCCGACGAGTTTCTCGATGAGGTCCGGCCGGTTCTTGATGAGTACTGTCAGGCCTGCCACGCACCCGATTCCGACAATCGGATTCGCTTCCTGGCAGCTCAGTCGATTGCGGATATCTCCAACGATCGCAGCCTGTGGGGCAATGTTGCCATGCAGCTGCGAAACCGCACCATGCCGCCCACCGGGCCGCAGCCGTCCGAAGAGGACCGATTCCGGGTCGCTTCCTGGATTGATGAGACCATCCGCGCCACTGCCTGCGACGCGGGTGAGTATGCGGGGCCCGTCCTGGTACGCAGGCTCAACCGGTCGGAGTACCAGAACACGGTTCGCGACCTGTTCGGGTCACGTTTCGAGATCGCTGAGATGTTTCCCGTGGACGGCTCCGGAGGCGAAGGCTTCGACAACAACGGTGAGACCCTCTATTTTTCACCCCTACTGGCAGAACGCTACCTGGAGGTTGCCGAACTAGTCCTGAACCAGGCCATCGTGACGGCGCCGCTTGGCCGGGCATTCGTGGCCAAGGACCTGCTGCCGGGTCGCGAGGTCGACGAGCACGAGTCCGTGGAGATGCTGCCGGGCGACAAGGCAAGCCGCAGGATCTCGTTCTACGAGGATGGCGAGTACACCGTGAAGGCGTCGGTCCGGTCTCCCCGGGCTGACACTCATCCGACGGCGGAAATCCTGATCGACGGGTCGGTTGCGGGATCCCTGAAGTTCGCCTGGTCGGCCGCCGAGGCAACCTCCCGGCAGGCCCAGGTATCGCTCAGCGGTGGCGAGCACGAAGTGGCCCTGGTCGTCCGACAGGACAGCCTGCCGATGCGGCTGATCTCCCTTGATGTCGATCAGAAGCCGTCCGAAGCCAGCGCTGCGAAACTCGCCGCGCACTTTCGCCTGTTCGGTAGCGAGCCCGGACAGACGGTATTGGCCCCGCGGAAGGCGGCAGTGCGGATGCTCCGGGAATTCATGGCCCAAGCGTTCCGCCGTCCATTGGAGGACGGGGAGGAAGAACAGTTCGTAGCGCTGTTCGATCAGTCGCACGAGCGTGGCGAGCCATACGAAGCGGCCGTCCGGCTTGCCCTGAAGGCTGTGCTCGTTTCGCCCGACTTTCTGTTCCGCATCGAGCGAGCTCCAGACAGTCCGGGCATCCAGCCGATTTCGGCGCACGAGCTTGCAACGCGTCTCTCGTACTTCCTGTGGGGATCCATGCCGGACCCCCAACTTCGGCACCTGGCGGATTCCGGTCGCCTCATGGATGACGTTGTCCTGGCACGCCAGGTGGATCGAATGCTCGACCACCCCCGCTCCCGGTTCTTCGTCCGGACCTTCATCGGGCAGTGGTTGGGTACCAAGGATGTGGGAGGCCGCGTTGCTCCCACTCTCAACGAAATCCAGCACTTCTATACGCCTCTCATCGCCGCTGACATGCGCGAAGAGCCGGTGCTGCTGTTCCAGCGGATGCTGGACGAGGATCGCAATCTGGTGGAATTCGTCAGTGCGGACTATACGTATCTGACGGAACGGCTGGCGCGTCACTACGGGATGCCGGATGTCGTACAGGGCAACGAGTTCCAGCTGGTTGCGACTCCCGGGGGCCGTCGTGGTGGTCTGCTGGGGCTCGGCGGGATGCAGGCGATGAACTCGGCCTACAAGCGCACAAGCCCTGTCCTGCGCGGCGTGTGGGTGCTGGAGACGCTGCTGGGGACCAGGATTCCCGCACCGCCCCCAGACATTCCACCACTGGAGTCGGAGGAAGCGAAAGAGCGCAACCTCACGGTCCGCGAGATGCTGAACGAGCATCGGGCGAATCCAACATGTGCGGCCTGCCACGACGTGATTGATCCCATTGGTTTCGGCCTGGAGAACTTCGACTGGCTAGGCCGCTGGCGAGAGGCCGACGAGCATGGTCGGCCCGTCGATGCGTCCGGCGTGCTGCCGTCGGGAGAGGTCTTTGACGGTCCGGCCGAACTCCGGCAAGTGCTGCTGGCACGGAAGGACGAACTGGTTCGGCATGTCGCCCGGAAGCTGTTCGGATATGCGCTCGGGCGGGGAATCTCGGACCGGGACCACTGTGTGATCGAGAACATCGTCCGGAAGCTCGGTCCCTCCGGGATCGGTGCCCGTTCGCTGATCCGCGAGATCGTCCTGAGCAGGCCCTTCCGGTATACGCAGCAAGAAGGCGATGAACGCTCGGGAACCTGATCCTTCTGCCAGTCCGAGCATCCGCAGAGGACCGACGGTCGGGAACTCCGTGGTATGCGACACATTGTCGAGCCGTTGCCGTACCCAGCAGCCGGGAAACTCCCGCCGCCGGCCCTACGGCACTGGAAAAGTGTGCGGTGCCTTTCCGGACGTGGTAGGCTGTAGACGCCCCCGTTGGTAGCGGAACGATGCAAGTCTCTGTTTCACGTAGAACCGTTCTCCGTGCGGCCGGAGTCAGCCTGGCGCTCCCGTGGCTGGAGTCCTTCGCGCCGGCAGCCACGCATGGCGCAAGAAAGCTCGCCGAGCCACCGTGCAGGCTGGCCTTCCTGTTCATGCCCTGTGGTGTCCGTCCGGATCACTGGTTTCCATCTGGCGACGGTGAGAGCTACGAGACGACCCCGCATTTGAAGGCGTTCGAGCCACTCAAGAGCGAATTCATCCTGCTGGAGAATCTCTGGAATGCGCAGGCCGTCGGTCGCAATGGCCACTGGGCGAAGGTTCCGGCGTGGCTCTCGGGAGGCTATGTCGAGCGCTCCACGGGAAGAGATATCGATACTGGCGGTACGTCCGTCGACCAGGTCATCGCTAACAGGATCGGACATCGTACGCCGCTGCCCTCGATCCAGCTAGGAGTCGATGCCCCACGGACGGGAGTGGACAATATCGGCGGGGGCTTTGCCCGGATCGTCGGTTCGTACGTTTCGTGGCGCGACCCGCACACTCCGGCAGCGAAGGAGATCGTGCCCCGGCAGGCGTTCGACCGCCTGTTTCGACTCGGGGCCTTGCGTTCTGACGGAGCAGGAGTGTCCTCCAGTCACGTGGACGAAGCGAGCATCCTGGATGCGGTCATGGAGAAGGCCGCCTCGGTCCGGCGACGCGGAAGCCGCCGGGATCAACTGAAGCTGGACGAGTACCTCGAGTCCGTCCGGTCCGTCGAATCGCGTATCCAGGCCGCCATGAACCCGGCGCCGCGGTGGATCAATGCAGGCGACCTCGGGGTGTCGCGTCCTGCACAGGGCATCCCGGACAGCCACGAGGAGCATGTGCGGCTGATGCTGGACATCCTGCTGCTGGCATTCTGGACCGACACCACGCGGGTCGCGACGTTCATGTTCGGGGACGCCCAGACCGGGCGGGATTTCTCGTTCCTGGACGGCGTGAACGGGAGTTTTCACGGGATCTCGCACCATCGCAACGAACCCGAGCGTCGCACGATGTACGAGACGATCATCAACTGGCACACTCGTCAGGCTGCGTACTTTCTGGAGAGAATGCGTTCACTCGACGAGGGCGGTTCCTCGCTTCTGGACAACTCGATGGTCATGTTCGGTTCCTCTCTGAGAGACGGCAATGTGCACGACCCGTCGAATCTACCGCTGATCCTCGCCGGACGGGGCAAGGCGGCCCTCCGTCCCGGACGCCGTGTGCGCGCCCAACCGGACACGCCGCTCTGCAACCTGTACCTGGCGATGATGCATCAAATGGGCCTGGAGAATGTGGCTGCGTTTGGTGACAGTACGGGGCCGTTGGACGGACTTGCGGCGTAACTGGGGCACGTCTAAAGTCACGTGACTCTGTAGTGCTAGTGTCCGAAGCGCCGATTGAACATCGAAGCGCAAAGCAGTCCAGTGCTGACGGGTGTTCAGATGGCCTCTTGCCTAAAGAACTTCGCACCATCAATGTTGCAGTTGACGGAGTACCAAGAACCTATTGTGGCCAATGCTTGTCTTTATAGGTGAGTAGTGCCGACCCGGAGAGTGTCTCGGTCGAGGCGCCTAGGCGGGCGTAGAATATATCCCCCACCTCACCTTTTCGAGATGCGAATATCGGGACTGCCCTCGGAGTGACATCCACTCGAGCGACAGTTCGGTTTTCGAACCGGCAGTAGCGTACGAGTAGATCCGTCGCAGCCACTGCCCCTAGTGCATTCTTGACTGCCGCAGTTAGCCAGAGTTCCCAGCCATCACGGTTCTTTCCCTTGACAAAGGGGTAGTCTGTCTCAATGCCGACCGGCTGGCCGTGGTCGTCAACACCGATCAGCAGGGTGCCTCCGTGAGAGTTCATGAACGCAGCGATCGTCTTGACGACTGCCCAGGTAATCGCTTGATCCGAGAGGTTCGTATGCAGATTTCTCCGAGCTGTCGACTTGAACTCGACGGAGACCGATTCGCCGTCTTCGATCAATCGCTGGACTTCCTCCTCAATGCTGCCACTGGGTTCAAGGAAAGGACTCTCGTCCCGCTCCGGACGTCTGTTCACCGGTTTTCCCATCGCACTCTCGGCGTAGCGGAGCAAGCTCTCAAACCGCTGATTGAAGAACTGCGCGAAGTCATCTCGCCGAAGAGCACCCGGGTCAATGTTGTGAGATCGCAGGAAGCCGTCGAGTATGTGTGGTTCGATCCCGTGATACAACTCTATTCGGCGGACGTAGGCGCTGGGCGCACTTCCGCCGATGCGGTGGACTGTGTGAGCGTCAAGTGCCGTCTTGTTCACGATACAGTCGGCGACTGACCGGTCAATGCCATTCTTGTCGCACCATTGCCGAGGGAACACTTGATGGATGTCGATGGCATCTGCCTTGTGTGCATGGACGTCAATCGGCTGGCCATTCTTGAAGTTTCGCGCCCCTTGCTTTACCTGTAGGGCGTACAGCCCCTTGTAGGCTGCGCTTCTGCGAGTTCGCAACGAGAACAGACGTTCAGCTTGGAGTTGCGCGGCCTGCACTGTCCGCGGCGGAACATCGCCGTTCCCGTCCCCGATCCACTGGATGCAGTCCTCCAAATCAAGCGCGAAGCGGCTCTCCAAAGCACCACCGTACATTTCACCGAGGACGCTGCACCAATACCACTGCCCGAGACGCTGCCGCGACGCATAAGAGTCGGCTCCGTCCTCCATCCATCCAAAGATCGCCCCAAGTGGAACTAGCTGGCTTGAGTACGGTAAATCCTGATACTGGAAGATGCCCTGGCGATTCAGAAACGGTACCGCTCGTAGCAGTCCGTGCTCGGCCCTTTCTGCCCAACGTCGATAATCTTGCAGGGGAAGGCGCAGCACATCCCGTCGCTTGCAGGACACAGCGGGCGCTCTGTCGAACTCGGCATCAGTCTGGAAATGTGCTTGCCGTCGTTCGAATGTCGCTAGTAGGGTGACTACCTGAAGAAACGTTGTGGCATCAATCTCTGCCAGCAATTGATGGTTTGCTAGGCGACCGTGCCGATCGTCCCAATCCTTGCGTAATTCGAAGTCCTCTGCGGCGTACGATGCGGTGAGTAGTTCGAAGACAGTCAGCGTTACACCACCAGTGTTGACTTTTTCGAATACCTGACAAACTGCTTCTTTTGGTGTTGATTTCGCCAGATCAATTGTTGGCACTTGATACTGCGTAAAAGAGCTGATGATGGCATCCTGAAATCGCTTCCATTTGGACATTCTATCATTTTGATCACCCGGGCCTGACTGCAAGTACGCCATCTGCCAGTCAAACGTTTGGTTACTGTCAAGAACGATGTCAAGGGGAAACATCTCCCTTGCGATCTCCCGGTCACGACTGCTCAAGTCCAATTCAATCGTCTTGCCGAAATTTGTCTTCACGATGCGGTCTGCCGGGACGCTGAAGATTCCCTCTTCCTCACGGTCCTTGAGCGGGTCGATGCAAGCGACGATGCTTGCGTAGTAATGACGGCGAATCTCATTGCCGCGACGGTCTCGCGTCCGAACAGGGGATCGAATTTTCAGTGCCTGAAATAGCGATGTCAGTCGCTGCTGACCATCAAGGAGAAGCTTGTTGGGTACTGGTGAGGATGGCTGCGTCACACCCTCGAGTAGTCGTGCCTTGAAATTGACCTCCTCATTACCGGCGACAAGCGTCATGACGGCCCCGATCGGGTATGACAGCGAGATGGACACCAGCAAGCTCCGAATGTGGTCGTCGTCCCACACCCAACCTCGCTGGAAATCCGGCAGTTGCAGGTTTCCGCTCATAGCCAGACTGAGCAGTTCTGCCAGTGGCATCTCGTCGCTGCTGAATTTCTTTTCCATTGTCACCACCCCAACGGCCGACCTTCTCGTTGCCGAGTCGAATTCACGGACTTGTAGAGGTCGGCATGCTCGTGCCGACCAGCAACAACTAACTATCGCACACAGCGGATCAGGTGTTGGTATGGGCCAGGCGTGAGTCCCTTGTGCGGCTAGAATACATGGTTCATGGCCGAGTCGCGCCCCAACATCATCTTCATCATCACCGACCAGCAGCGCTTCGACACGATCCGGGAACTCGGATATCCCCATATGGATACCCCCAATCTGGACCGGCTCGTCCGTGAAGGAGTGACCTTCACGAACTGCCACGTGCCAGCCGCCTCGTGCGCGCCCTGCCGGGCCAGCCTGTTCACCGGCCAATATCCCCATTCCCACGGCGTGCTCCGCAACGGCGACCGCTGGCGGCACAGTTGGGTGGAGAATCTGAAACGGTCCGGCTACAACACGATCAATATCGGGAAGATGCACACCTTCCCCTACAACGAGCTCTTCGGATTCCGCCAGAGATACACGGTTGAGAACAAGGACCGTCACCTGGAAGGACGCTATTTCTTCGACGAGTGGGACAAGGCCCTTCGGGCCCGGGGCCTGAAGAAGCCAGGGCGTCTCAGCTACCGGAGCCTACCCGACTACCGCGAGCGTCTGGGTGCCTTCGAGTGGCCCATCGACGAAGACATGCATCCTGATGCATTCGTTGGAGGTCTGGCCACATGGTGGATCGAGAGCTATCCGAAGACCGAGCCCCTGTTCCTGCAGATCGGATTTCCGGGACCGCACCCGCCGTATGATCCTCCGACCAGATATTCGAATCCGTACATGCAGAAGGACTTGCCTCTCCTGGAGGTTACCCGGGACGAACTGGACGGACAGCCGGAAGCCTATCGAGGGATGATCCAGCACAACTGCGAGGTCGATCACGACTCCGTCGTGCACCAGCGGCAGCCGACACGGGAAGCACGGCACCGTCAGAGGGCCTACTACCACGGCAACGTGACCCTGATTGACGAGCAGGTCGGCAAGATCATGGATTCGCTTGCGATTAGCGGCTACCTGGAGAATTCGATCCTGGTCTTCACCTCGGACCACGGGGACTGCCTGACCGACCACGGTCATAGCCAGAAGTGGACCATGTACGACGCCGTGACTCGCATGCCTCTGATCGTCTGGTCTCCCGGCCGCTTCAGCGGAGGCCGCAAGCTGGACGGACTCTGCTCCCTGCTGGACCTCGGACCGACCATTCTCGAGATGGCGGGTCTACAGCCTCCGGCCAAGATGGAGGCTGAATCCCTGCTGGGAGCGATCAATGGCGAAGACTGGAAGGGGCGTGACCATGTCTTCTGCGAGTCGGCCCGTGACGTGAATTTCACGACCAACGATTTTCAGACCATGGTTCGCAGTCGCGACTGGAAACTCGTCCACTTCCTGGATGCCGATGACGGTCAGTTGTTCGATCTCAGGACGGACCCGGATGAAGTCCGGAACCTGTGGAACGACCCGTCCAGTCAAGCCAGGAAGCGGGAACTGCTGGACATCCTTCTGGCTTGGCGAGTTCGCAGCCAGTACGATCATGCGGGCTGGGAGTTCGAGTTTCCGGATTCCTGTAGCTGACGGACGGTCGTGGACGGACCTCCGTGGCGGTTCGAATCGTCACTGCGGACCGAGCATCACAATGTGGTGAGTCGGCACGAGTCTGGGTGCTGTAGAGGCTGCGTTCTACACTTGGTCAATGTCCACCGGACTGACTCTTGGAATCATCGGCGTCGGAAACCTTGGAGGTGCCCTCGCTGAGGGAGCCGTAGCCGCGAAAGCGGTCTCCCGCATTGTTGCCTCGGACATCTCTCGCGATCGCCTTGATGAACTTGCGCATCGGATCGGGTCGGCCTTCATGGCCGCCGAAGCTGCGGATACGGTAAAGGCATCCGATGTCCTGGTTGTTGCGGTCAAGCCGCATGTGCTGCCGTTTGTGGCGAAAGATGTCGGTGCGTCGCTGCCCTCTGGATGTGTCTTCGTTTCCGTTGCCGCCGGAGTCCCGATAGCCCGGATCGAGGCCGAGCTGCCGACCCGCCGGCCCGTGGTACGGGCCATGCCGAATCTCGCGATGCTGGTGGGCGAGAGCGCTACTGCACTGTGCGCCAACGATCTCGTCAGCCGCGAGCAGATGCACGCCGTGGAGTCGATCTTCCGTGCCGTCGGCACGGTTGCACACGTTCAGGAATCGCAGATGCACGCCGTCACCGGGCTGACCGGCAGCGGCCCTGCGTATGTGAGCTTGCTCGTGGAGGGCCTGGTCGCGGGCGCAGTTAGCAAGGGTCTTCAACCACGACTCGCCAGGGAACTGGCATGCCAGTTGCTGTGCGGCACGGCCAAGTTGCTGCAGCAGAAGGAATGGCACCCGTCCGAACTCAAGGACATGGTCACCACTCCAGCCGGTACGACGATTGCTGGACTACGGGAGTTGGAACTGCATGCTGTCCGGGGCGGATTGCTGGCAGCCGTGGAGGCCGCGACGGAACGGTCTGAAGAACTCGCAAGAAGCTGATCCTTCGCCCTGGTCCCTGTCGCCGCCTCAGATCGCATTCGCGCGCGGGATTCTCCGTTGGCACGGTCACCATCATGACTGGTCAGGTGAACTTCAAGGACATCGTGGCGGACAGGTCGGGGAATCCAATCGACTTGGCCCGGGACCCGTGCAACTGGAGTTGCTCATGAACTATGTACGAACAGGTGTTCGGGCAGGCACGAGTTGCGGCTAGACTGGTACCGGCACGGAACTGCGGAGGGCGCGTGACACGGCTGTTGGTTGCAATTCTGCTGGGGCTGTCTGCTCACGCACAGCCGACGGATTCGCCTGGTGCCGCCTTGGATCACTTCGAGACCAAGATCCGCCCGTTGCTTGCCCAGCACTGCCACCAGTGCCATAGCTCTCGCGCTGTCACCGTGTTCGGCGAACTCCGCCTCGACAGTGCGGAGGCAGTTGAGAGGGGTGGTCGGTCCGGGCCCGTGGTGGTACCCGGCGACCCGGAAGCCAGCCGCTTGATTCAGGCAGTGCGTCACGAATCGGGTCCGATCGCAATGCCGCCGGCAGGCCGTCTAAAGGACTCGCAGATCAACGACTTGATCGAATGGGTGCGCAGCGGTGCGCTCTGGCCCGAACGCGCGCGAGTCGCACAGGAGGCGGCGGCGCCTGCCACCCACTGGGCTTGGCAACCGTTGCGAGCGACGGAGCCTCCAACGGTTCAGGCTGAGCAGTGGCCGAGCGGGCAGCTTGACCGTTTCGTGCTGGCCAAGCTGGAGCAGTCAGGGCTTGTACCACAGGATTCGGCCGATCCTTACACGCTCCTGCGGAGATTGGCGTTTGATCTCACGGGCTTGCCACCGTCACCTGCTCGGGTTCGCGAGCTGGCGACGCTGCCGACGGAGGACTGGCCGCGGTTCCTTGAGTCGGTTGTCGACAGCTATCTGTCGTCGTCCGCGTTCGGGGAGCGCTGGGGGCGGCACTGGCTCGACCTCGCCGGCTACGCCGACACGTTGGGCCTCGGGCGTCGGATTCCAGCGCCCGAAGCATGGCGTTATCGCGACTACGTGATTGATGCCTTCAACCGTGACAAGCCGTACGATCGCTTTGTCAGCGAACAGGTGGCTGGTGACGTGCTGGAGGCACAGGACGATGCCCAACGCCGTGAGCAGATCGTGGCCACCGGCTTCCTGGCGATCGGGCCATGGGCCTTGGTGGACCAGGACAAACTGCAACTGCAGATGGATGTCGTCGACAACCAACTCGACACGCTCGGGCGGTCCATCTTGGGTATCACCGTGGGCTGCGCACGCTGCCACGACCACAAGTTCGATCCCGTGCCACAGCGCAACTACTACGCCATGGCCGGGATCTTTGCCAGCACGCGGACGCTGGATGCGCGCATGTCGGGGGTCTTCAGCGATGTCCATCGTGTCCGCTTGCCCGAAACCTCGCAGGAGTTGCGGAGCCGTGCCACTGCACTGGAGCGGTGGCAGGAGGAGTACGACGCAGCGCTGGCCGAGCAGCGCAAGGCTGATTCCCTGGTTGCCGAGTTGGAGGCAGCGATCGAGGCCGTATCACAGGAGCAGACTGGCACGGACGAGGTTGGTGGATTGCAGAGCCGTCTGGCGCAAGCCCGCAAGACCGCCAGCGCGGCCAAGACGGAAGCCCGTCGAATCCTGCACTACTCCAAGCCGAGACCTCCGAGGGCATTGGCCCTTGCCGACGAGCCGGAGCCGCGAGGCACGCATCTCCGTCTCGGAGGAAACCCCCACAGCCTGGGTGAGGAAGTTCCGCGTGGTTTCCTCAGCCTGGTGCCCCTGCCGGCAGATCCCAAGATCGCCAATCGACGTCTGATCGGGATTGGCTTCCAGAAGAGTAGCGGTCGGCTTGAATTGGCCCGCTGGCTGACCGATTCGGGCAACCCGCTCACGGCCCGTGTCATTGCCAATCGCATCTGGCACCACCTGTTCGGCCGCGGAATCGTTGCCAGCGTCGACAACTTCGGACTGCTCGGCGAGCGTCCCAGTCACCCTCAACTCCTGGACTACCTCGCCGTGCGCCTGCAGGCACTGGATTGGTCGATCAAGGCGCTGATTCGGGAAATCGTGCTGTCCAGAACTTACGGCCTGGCAGCTGGACACGATCAGCTGGCGGCGGCCAAGGATCCCGAGAACCTGCTCCTGTGGCGTTCGAGCAGACGGCGCCTGGAAGCGGAGACGATTCGTGATGCAGTGCTTGTCGTGAGCGGCACGCTCGACTATCGCAGCGGCGGGCCCAGTCTGCCACTGCGGTCGCGCGGGAGCGTCGTCATGGGACAACCTCCCCTGCTGGCGAGCAGCCTCGAACTGACCGATTCGATCCGTTTCAGACGGACCGTGTACCTGCCCACGCTTCGCAAGTCGCAGCTCAGCGAGGTTGACATCCTGAACCTGTTCGATTTCCCCGATCCCAACACGGTCAAGGGCAGTCGTGACGTTACGACGGTGCCGACGCAGGCGCTGTACCTGATGAACTCCCCGTTCCTGATCAAGCAGTCCCGAGCGGCCGCACGGGCTCTGCTCGCAGAGGATGGAGCCAGCGACGCCCAGCGTGTTCGCACGTTCATTCTGCAGGCTCTCGGGCGACCGGCATCAAGTGAGGACATTGCCCGTGCGATGCGCTTTCTGAGCGATACCGGAGCGGACCTCGGACGCAACGAGGCGTGGGCGCGCTACTGTCATGCCGTGTTCGCGTCCAACGAGTTCCTGTTCCGCGGCTAGTGTTCCGGCAACCGCAGCATCGCTGGGAGAGTGTGTTGCAAGAGGGCGTCCGTCCGGCCCGAACACAAGTACGCGCCTTCGTGATACGAACTGGCAAGCGGCGAGCGGGAAGAACTTCACACCGGCGGACCGGACGTCACGGATTGCACATGCTACCCGCCTCGCCGTGGGTAATCCAGTGCAACCCAGCCGGAGCCGCACTCTCCATCTTCGGAAGGAAGCCTAGTGTTGCGTCAAGTAGAGATCTTCAGGTAGACCGAATTGAGTCTGCGGCGGGGATCTGCACTGGCCGTTTGCCAGTTTGTGTCGCACTGGCACGCACTTGGCTGCGGGCTGGACAGCCTCCTTCTTGCGACGCACTCTACCGGAAATGTGGCAGTTGAGGGAACATCAGTGGCACAACTCCGGGATTTGGAACACCACGCCCAAGATCCGCCAGGCGGCGACTCGGACCACCGTTACTTGGTCGGGGGAAGCGATTGCGCCGCTGTCTGCAGTATCGGGGTCGACCGCCGAACCAATGCCTCTTCGATGCGCGTAGTCCGCTCGGCCAACGCCGTCAGTTTGTCGGACAGTTCGCGATAGTCCTCGCGCTGCTCCTGACGAAAGCTCCGCATCTCGCTGCGAAACTCCCCGCGAAGCTGGGTAGAGCCAGAACGAATGAAGATCGCAAGAGACACCACAACGGCGATCGCCGTCAGGGCAACACCAACCCACTGTGCATCCATTGCGCGTACTGTAGCACAGGTCCGCTCACGATAGTAGGACTGCCGGAACCGTATGTCCACTGGCAACCGGCAGGTCTCGATGCCCGCCGCGGACTCCAGTCCTTCCATCCCGAGATCTGCGGTTGACGCAACACCAGGAACAGGAGCCATTCGGTACGGCTACGATCTTACTGTTCTGCGAGAAGCCGGCGGACTGTCGGACACGGACACAAGGGAGGCACAGCGCATCCAGTTGGATGGTGGGCAAGGGGTGTCGACTCTGGTGTCTGGTGGCTGGCCGCCCGATCCCAAGCAAGCCAACTGGGTTGGTGTTGGACAGACACGAGCCGCCCCTGCGGGGAGCGCGAGGCCAAGTGCGGTCGGAATGATCGGACGGGGTCGTGCCGGCGGGGTCGGCGGGTCGGGGACCGGAGCGAGTGAGGTTCGACAGCAGCGTCGTGGGCGACGAGCGACAGGGTGTCGACGAAGCGTGAACACGCGTATCACGATTGCCGACGCCCGCTGCCAGCGCAAGTTCATCCACCAGAAACCCATACCTTGACGAAGCACTAAGAACTCTGGATGTGCTATACTGGGGCAGTTAGCGATGCTGCTTTGCTAGCGCAGGAGGACAGTTATGCAGTATATGCAACTTCGACCGAATTCCAGACCGATCGGTGACACCGACTGGGGAGGGGGATGGTTTACGGACAAAGCGACAAATTCTGTCTTCGATCATAATATTGTTGGCGCTCATTGGGAGCCTGTTCTTTGGTGAAGACACAGCTCGGATAAGCATACTAGTGTTTCGTCAAACTCAAAATTGCTGGTAGAGTTTGTCTCTCGACGGAGGCTATCCAGCCCAAGCGTATATGCCTGACCGCGCAGAGGGAACGGGAAAACGGCAGGTGCCGATGCACGCCACGAACTCAAGTCCGTCCAACAGAAAAACTCCATTTGACAGAACACTAGTAGTAGGGTTTTCAGTACTGTTGGCGTACTGGTACAACCTATTATCCCCTTGCTGCTGTGGTGCAACTCCACCCTGGGCTTGATCCTCTTCTGGTGGAAGGGCACCCGCCAGCAGGCTGGCAGGGCGCGGCTCACCATCACCAGAATCCCCGGCTTGCCGGTGCTCGACCCGCGCACACTGACTTCCGATCAGGTGGATCGCTGCAACGCGATCTTCGAGGGCCTGAAGGACCGCTCCTTCCTGCCCGCGAACGAGGCGTACCGCGACGAGACACGGAAGGCACTCGACCGGGATCTGCTGTTCGGAGATCAGAGTGTGCTGGGCCTCCCTCCGGAATCAGAAGAATCGCTGGAACTGTTGCGGAAGCAGTGGTGTGCCGAACCATCCGTTCACGGCGGCAAGGGAACGCGGATCCGCTCCTGATCTAGACCGGGACCAAGAGGAGTTGTCATCCGGCATGGATCGTGGGGGCCGTCGGATGCTCCTGTTGGCACAGAGTGCTCTGTCGAACGCAAGATTGCTGGTAGTATGTCTGTCAAGACGGAGGCATTCCGGGTTACGCGCAAATGCTTGCCAACGTGGCGGGAACGGGTAAGCGGCAGGTATTGATGCCCGTCGCAAACTCAGGTCCACCCGCCGGAGAACCTCCATTGACGGAACACCGGGGTGTGAAGATGCAAACGATGGATCGGCGTACATGGCTCAAGTCCTGGGGATGCGGGTTCGGTCTGCTTGCACTCCAGTCCATGCTGGCGGAGCAGGCGGACGCCGGGAACGACCCGCTGGCAGCAAAGCCTCCACACCACCCGGCGCGCGCACGGCGGGTGATTTTCCTGTGGATGCAGGGTGGGCCGTCCCAGGTCGACCTGTTCGACCACAAGCCCAAGTTGGCGCAGCTGGATGGTGAGCCGCTGCCCTACACCATGCCGTCGAACCGGTCGATGCCCGGAGTCGCCTACTCGAGAATGATGGGCCCCATCGCCGAGTTCGCCCCTGCCGGTCAATCCGGCATACAGGTCTCGAACCTGCTGCAGCACCTCAGCCAGCATGTGGACGACATCTGCCTGCTGAAGGCCATGCAGGCCGATAGCGAGGCACACGCGCCGGCCGTCCGGCAGTTACACACGGGGGCGATGCAGTTGGTGCGGCCTTCGATCGGCTCGTGGGTAGCGTACGGGCTGGGCACCGAGAACCGCAATCTTCCGGCCTTTGTCACGATCGCGCCGAACATCGCCGGCGATGGAGGCAGCGTCCAGCTCTACGGGAACGCCTTCTTGCCGGCCGTGTATCAGGGCACTGCCCTCGGAAACTCGAAGATCGGTGCCCGGGGCGCGACCATCGGCTACCTGGAGGATCCTTCGATTCGCGCCGACAGCCAGCGTCGACAACTGGATCTGATTCAAGCGATGAACCGTGCGCACCTGGAGCGGCATCAGGCTGACCAGCGCCTGGAAGGCGCGATCGAATCGTTCGAACTCGCGTTTCGCATGCAGGCCGAAGTGCCGGCATTGCTGGATCTGTCCGGCGAATCGCAGGCTACGCGGGATCTCTACGGTATCGGCGCCAAACCGACCGATGATTTCGGCCGGCAGTGCCTGCTGGCCCGACGTTTCGCGGAGGCTGGTGTACGGTTCATCCAGATCACTTCCGACGGGTGGGACAGTCACGCTCGGATCCGGACAGCCCATCCCAACAAGTGCCTGTCGGTCGATCAGCCCATCGCTGGCCTGCTTCAGGATCTCAAGCAGCGCGGGCTCTTCGAGGATACGTTACTGGTGTGGTCCGGTGAGTTCGGCCGCACGCCGCACTATCAGGATCTCCAGGACGGTGGCGGCGATCCCGAGACCTACGGGCGTGGCCACAACCCTTATGGCTTCTGTGCCTGGCTGGCGGGCGGGGGAGTACGCGGGGGCATGACGTTCGGCGAACTCGACGACTTCGGATATCGGGCCGTCGCCGACAAGGTCCACATCCACGACCTGCATGCGACGATCCTGCACCTGCTCGGTCTGGATCACGAGCGGCTCACGTATCGGTTCAGCGGACGGGCGTTCCGCCTGACGGATGTCTACGGGCGCGTGGTCGATGAGATCCTTGCATGAGGCAGGTAATCTGCGGACCGCTGATATTGGGTACAGATGGTCCAGATCCCGGGTCTGCGACCCTGTATCTTCAGACCCGCTCGGTGCGCATTCGGTAACAGCCAGCAAGTGGTCGTGCCGGCCCCTACAGCAGCGTGCTACCCCTCATCCCGAACGGTCTCGGAATGCCGAAGAAATCCAGGATCGTCACTGGCAAGTCCTGAATGGTCGGTCGAGGAGCGCCGACCGGTCTGCTGCTGAACAGACAGCCCGGTACCAGGTCGCGTGCCATCGAGTGATCGCCAGCCCAGGCCCACGGATTGATGTTCAGGATTTCGCTCGAACTCTCCCCCATCACGGATTCCGAGGAACTGCGGTAGCCGGGAGTGTACCCCACGAGCAGGTCCGGTGCATCCGCGACGAACTCTCCCGAGTACACGTCACCTTTTCGGTACACCCGATGAATCGGCCTCTCGCCTGTCTCTCCATCCCGAATCGACTCCAGTTCACCGGCGATGCGCTCCGAGAGTCTGGCGGCTTCGTCGTCGCCCAAGGTGCCTTGGGCCTCGCGCCCCAGCCGGTTCATGTACAGGCCATTGAACCCGATGCCGTAGGCCGCCGTCCGGGACCAGTCGATATCCTCGACACTGGCCCTGTGCTTCTTTGCGGCTCCGTTCTTGACCGCCAGATAGCCGTTCTGACGGAGCCACGAATTCAGATGGAACTGTCGTCCGAAAGGAGCGAATCCGTGATCCGAGCACACCAGCAGAAGGGTGTCGTCGTCGACCGCCGGAAGAACCCGGCCGATCAGCTTGTCCATCTCTTCGTAGAGATGGTGGATGTAGCCGGAGAATCGGACATCGCTGGCAGCATGGGTGGGATGGGTCTTGTCCATGTTGCGCCAGAGCATGTGCGTGTCCTGATCCGTGCTTGACACGTAGAAGAAGAACAGTCCCTCGCGATAGCGCCCCCACTCGTACTCGAAGAGGCGCAGACGGTCCTCGAGGATGAGCTCGGCCTGCTTGACGTAGCCTTCGTCATCGATGATCCGGTAGTCCAGCGCCTTCGTGTCGGATGGCAGACCCTTGGTCCAGAAGGGGCCAATGTGCTTGGCGATCTCGCCACCCACCTCTTCGGGGTGCGAGACCTGCATCGCCTGTGACGAGGGATCAATGTTGATCGGTGTTACATACAGCTTCAGATGGGGATGGGCTTCCGCAAGGTACATGCGGCAGATGCCCGCGACTCCTACGAGCGATGATGCCATGTCGAACCGCACCTTGATCCAGGCGCTGTACTCGCCTCTTTGCAGCAGGAACCTCTCGCCCTGTACGGCCACCAGCGCCGCATCGTGATTAGCATCCACGTCCACAGCGAAGGGAAGCCTGGAGTCCGGATGGGACTTGTGGAACGGATTCTCCGGTCCGAGCAGATGCGCTTCGATGCGGCCGTCCCGAAGCGTGACGTGATGCACAACTCCACCGGTCAGGCCGGGATGCGTCTCGTCCGGGTTCGTCGTGTAGTAGTTGAACCGTCCGAAAGAATCCGTCAGATCCGGCGTTCCCATTCCGCTCAATGCTCGGGTCGCCGTGTCGTCCACCGGAAAATTCGTGGGAATCTTGATGACGGTCGACGGGATGCCCTCGTCGGCCAGATAGGTCCAGAAGGGCACGCCGACGCGCTTGTTGACGATGCCCGGCCCACCCAGGGTCAATTCGTAGTCACCCAGGCTGATCGACCGGGCCGGCGGCTCCGCTTCCCAGATGGAGAAGTAGGGCTGGTATGTGATTGGGTCCCGCATCACGAAGTCCACGATGGTGTGGCTTCCGGGATCCGTACCGGTGATGAACGTACTCCACGCCACAGGGCTGAGGGCCGGCATGGTGGTTCCGAGCGATTGGAAGGAGCCCATCTCGGACAGCCGCTTGAAGTGGGGAGCCCGGCCTTCGTCCATCAGCGCCCGGATGATCTTCGGGTCGAGGCCGTCGAGGCCCAGTACCACGACCTTGCGAGAATTGCGGGGCCTTCGGACGTTCTTCGAGCAGGCCAAGGGCAGACCGGAAGCTGCACCGGCTACGGCCGAGGCGAATCTGCGCCTGGTGATCACCGGTTTCCCGCCTGGGGCCTTGGAGCGGCCTCCGGTGTGCACGGTGACCTCAGATGTCCTCCAGCCGCAAGTAGTCGCGCGCATTGCTGAAGCACAGCCGCCGCACGAGTCCGCCGACCAGGGCTTCGTCGTCCGGAATCTCGCCATTGGCCATGTCACGGCCAAGCAGATTGCACAGGACGCGCCGGAAGTACTCGTGTCGCGGATACGACATGAATGACCGAGAGTCGGTCAGCATGCCCACGAATCTGGAGAGAAGCCCGACATTCGAGAGACAGTTCAACTGCCATTCCATGGCCTCCTTCTGGTCGAGGTACCACCAGCCCGAGCCGAACTGCATCTTGCCGGCGATCACACCGTCCTGGAAGTTGCCCAGCATTGTCGCGAACGTGTAGTTGTCGTTCGGATTGTTGTTGTAGAGGATCATGCGGGGCAGTGAATTCTCCCGGTCGAGTCGGTCCATGAACTGCCCCAGCGAACGGACCTGCAGCCAGTCACCAATCGAGTCGAACCCGGTGTCCGGGCCGGCAGCCTGCAATCCGCGCGTCGAGTTGTTTCGCAGGGCGCCTAGGTGCATTTGCTTGGTCCAGCCGCGCTGCGCGTCCAGCCGGCCGAAGTGAAGCATCATGAACGAGGCGAACTGGGCGTGCTCGGAGGCAGAAGCCGGAGTGCCATCCCGAGTTGCATCGAAGATGGCTTCCGCTGCAGACTGGGTCGGAAAATCGGCCGGCAGGTAGTCCAATCCGTGGTCGGACAGCCTGCATCCCATCGAATGGAAATGATCGTGCCGCCGGTTCAGCGCATCAAGGAACGCCTGTAGCGACCCGATCGACATGCCAGAAGCGCCTTCGAGAGCCTCAACCCAGGGATTGAAGACATCGGGCCGGTTGACCGTAAGAGCCTTGTCGGGGCGGAATGCCGGATAGACCTTGGTGTCCAGACCCGACTCGGCCAGTGTCCGGTGGTGCTCCAGACTGTCGGTCGGGTCGTCGGTCGTGCAGACTGCCCGCACATCGAATCTCCGCAAGATTCCGAAGACCCGCAGCTCGTCAGTCGCGAGTTGGTCGTTGGCGAGGTCCCAGACGACCCTTGCGTTCGACTCGTCCAGCAGGTCATCAAAGCCGAAGTAGCGCTTCAGTTCCAGATGGCTCCAGTGATACAGGGGGTTCCGCAGCGTGTCGGGCATGGTCCGCGCCCACGCCAAGAACTTCTCGTAGGGCTCGGCGTTTCCGGTGCAATAGGTCTCGTCTACGCCGTTCGCGCGCATTGCCCTCCACTTGTAGTGGTCTCCCTCCAGCCAGATCTCGAACAGGTTGCGAAACTGGCGGTTCGACGCCAGATCATTCGGTGGCAGGTGGCAATGATAATCGAGGATCGGTTCGTTCCTGGCGTATGAATGGTAGAGCCGTCTCGCCTGTTCCGTGCTCAGCAAGAAGTCTTCGTGGATAAACGACATTCCGTTGACCTGGGGCAATTTCCATCATAGGCCGCGAGGCACCGCTGCTCTCAGACATCCTGATTGAACGCCTTCGGCCAGCAAAAAAACAGGGCCAGCACGCTCGCCGAAAGGCCCAGGACAGAGGCCCATGAGAGATTGTGCGGGGAGAGCGGGAGGAAAGCCTCCAGTCCGGATGCCATCTGGTTCCAGAAGGTGGCGAGGAGCCCGGCGGTGGCCCCAACAGCCGCGGTCTCGGACCACACGCGAATCCTCTCGACCCGCGCTTCGATGCGTTCGCGCGCTTCGATCCTCGCCATCAGACGGACAAGGCCGAAGCTGGGAGTCTGTCCTTGCTGCGATCGGATCTCGTGGGCGAAGATCTCCCGCAGGCCTGCTTCGATGTTGCTGTCACTCCGTTCGTTCATGATTTGACAGCCTGCCTGTCTGTCCGATCGGGTTCCATGAGTTCGGCAATCTTCTTTCTGGCGCGAAACGCGAGCACGCGCACGCTGCGACTATTGACCTTCATGATGGTAGCGACTTCCTTGTGCGAGAAGCCCTCCGCGTACAGGAGCCAGAGCATCTGCCGTTCGCGCCCTGACAGGGAACGAAGAGCGTTCCGCAAGGCAAGGTTGTCTTCGATCGGTTCCTCTCTGCTGGCTGCCGCCGGCTCCCTCTCCAAGTCCTCGAACCGATTTCGCCGCTGTAGAGATCGGCCGTGGTCGGCGATGACGTTCGATGCGATCCGGTACAGGTAGGCGCGCGCCTCCGGTGCGTCCGGTGTGCCTGCCATCCGGCTGCCGAGGAACTTGACGTAGGTGATCTGGAACAGATCGTCCACCGAGTCCCTGTCGCTGGAGTGCCGAAAGATGTACGCGCGAATCGGAGCGGCAGTGGCCTCGTAGAACTTCTGCAGGGCAGCATCCGTGCGATCGGGTCCTTCCATGGCGCGATGCGCGGCACAGCGCGAAGGGTAGCGTCAGTCCGCTATCGGACCGACGTCCTCCGCACCCTTCCGGTCTTGGGCGGACGGAGAGGACTCTCGGTCCTGCTGGTCGGCACGCCACATGGCATACGTGGAGAGTGCCAAGGCTCCTCCAACCGCACCGATGACAACTGCCGGAATCAAGAAGTCGATCCCCTCCAGGAAGGAGAGGACCAGGAACCCGATGCTCAGCGCACTCAGGATCGAGGCCGGGATGAACAGTCCGATCCATCCCTTCCTTGAGGGCGTTTCGCTGTCCAAGGTCAGGGCTTCGACCAGTTTCGATCCATCAGGTCCCTGGATCGCCTGCGCGAACGCCTCTCCGCTGGGGAACTTGTCCATCATCTGGTGGATCAGTTCCGCCCGACGCTCGCGGGCCTTTCTTCGTGCCTCATGGTTCAACCAGACGATCACGATCACGAAGGCCATGAAGCCGAGGGGTATCAGAACACTCTGCAGGACGATTCCGATGGGCATGTCTTCCTCCTTCCGGTCCGGGGAGGGAAGTGGTCGTGTTCCCCGGACCTGTAGCAAATACGTGTATGGCGGTGGTTGCGTTAACTCAGATGTCAGAATACGGCTACCGCACGCTCCTCGAAGTCGTCAGGGCCGCCTGCCATGCAGCCGGCAGTTTCCCGTCCGACCGCTCGTGGTGTCCCGTGATCCCTCCACCTGCACTGCCGTGCGCCCTCTCTCAGCCCCATGTTCCCCTCCCGGTCGCGCTTCGTTGTGCAATAGGCGCTCGAGTAGCTCGAGTAGGTTGCGAGATCACTATACAAGACCACTCTCCGATGATTCGTCCATCCTCCGCTGAGCCCCTCTCAGGTTCGTCTCTCGATGGAAGAGACTCCAACATCGAATGCGGGTATTGTCGTGGTATAGTTAAGGACCGGGAAAAATCCGTGGGACAGATCTTCAGTTGCTTGCTGGCTATTGTAGGAATTGTGATTGCATTCGTAGTGGGAGGTGCTGGACTGGCGATCGGCGGAACGGCGATAGGGATCCCTGTACTTGTGATTGCGGTTGTATTTGGGGTGGTTTTCGGATTGGTTGGTAAAGTGATTGGCGCGCTATTCGGTCGCTAGTGTTCCGTCAGTCGCCGGCAGCGGAGTGCGGGTCTCCCGTACCAACAGCACCGGCTGTTCATCATCCAGACCATTGGTGGCTGCGGGGCCAGCGGTCGTTTGTAAGTCCGAAGCGCTCGCTCCATCGCCACCACATGCTCCCCATTTCCCTCAGGCGGAATCATCCAGTACTGCAACTTCCGGCTAGTAAGACCGTTCTTTTGGCGTGTGGTGGACGGTTTCATGGCTGATCGTCTCACAGATCCCCAACTCGACCACCTGGTGCGCCAGCATGCGCAGCGGCCATTGCACACGCCCGGCCGGTGGCGGACCGAGTCGCGGAGGGATCACCCGGGCTTCCTGCTGGCCTTCCAGCAGCTTCGGCGGGCAACTCTGCTCGGGTCACGTGGACGCCCGTTCAGGGTTACCTCGAAGCCCTCCAGCACCCAGCGCTTGCGGGCGTTCCCGACGGTGTTCGTGCGACAGCGGTAGGCCTCCGCGCCCTGCCGGTCGGGCCAGCCCGGCCTGTCCGCATCCACCTGGAGCAGGATGCGCGCCCGGCGCGCCTTCTAACTGCGACCGGACAGCTTGTCGACCGCTGCCTGACAGAGATGGCGTTCCTCCTCGGTCAGTCGGACAATGTACTTCTTCTGCAGGGTTGCCGCTCCTCTCGCGACGGGCCCGTCTTCTGGAAACACATTGTAGCAATCATGTTTTCGACGACGGCCGTTCGGTGTGGCGGTCACGGGACGGGCTGGGGGCCTCGACCGGAGTTGGAAATGGGCTGAGGCAACCGCACTGGACCGGGTCGCACAGCACAGGTTCACAAGGATGCTCGCCGACCCTGCCAGCGCCCCTGTTGATCCACAAAATTGCGAGTGACGGAACACTAAGGACGCTATTCACTCGGACGCGAACGGAGCTTCTTGTAGGTCTTGAATATCCCGTATCCGACGGCCCCGCCTGCCACTGCACCAACCCCGATCACAACAACTGCCGGGATAGCGAAAGCAGTTCCTCCGATCGCGAGTCCGGCACCTCCGATCGTAGATACAGCGCCACCTCCCAAGACGGCTCCTCCGCCCGTGCTGGCTATGATAGCTTTAGCTTGCTTGTCACTGTCACTAGACATATAGTGAGTCTAGCACACAAACCTGCTGCAAGATTGCCTGAAGTAGCGGAGTTTCGATCCAGAGGGCTCGGGAACTGATTGCGTTGCAACCAGTTCAGGCGGTGTTGGACGATGGGAAGCAAGCCGGCTTGCCAAGCAGAGCGACCTTGTCCTTGCCGAGAACCGTATCGCTTCTCTTGGCAGTAGTCGCTGTTCCGGTAGTTGAATGAGGAACTTGACGAGATCAGAGAGGCGCACAGATTCGTCGTAAAGGCGCCGGGATTCGTACGGGCGACGTTCATCCTGACCCATTATGCGGATGTGCATCCCTCCAAACACTCATGATCGAGGCGATCACCCCGACGCCATGAAACACTCTGCTACGGGTTGACCCGGCAGAGGCCACACCCGTGCTGGAATATGGAGCGGAAGCGGGTCATGGTCGCAACGTCCAATCGGTGGTTGTATCCCCGACTCCAAACTGACCCGGCGGCACCGTATCGAGCCCCGCATTGTTCCGGCCTCCCCCGGGAGCGTCTGGACGAGCAGCAAAACGAGCCCTGCTTTCGTGGCAGGTGTCCCTGTTCGGCATCGCCTGCCCGCTTCCGCTGGAAAGGAGCATATCACATGCAGGAAGACCATTTCACGATCGACGCGATGCACGTGGCCGTACCGCGAGCAGCGGACATCGACGTGCACAAGATGGAAGTCACCGCCAGCGTGCGCCTCTGCGAGCCGGGTCAGCCGGACGCCAGCATGGCGACGCGCACGTTCGGCACGCATCCGTCCGCCTTGCGGGACCTGACGGACTGGCTGCACGGCCAGCGGGTCGAGGCCGCGACGATGGAGGGGACAGGCATCTACTGGATCGCGCCCTTCCGGGCGCTGGAGGAGGCCGGCATCCGGCCCACGCTGGTGCATGCGCAGCACGTGCAGCAGATCAAGGGGCGCAAGACGGACTGTCAGGACAGCATCTGGCTGGCGCGGGTGTGCCAGTTCGGTCTGGCCCGGCCCAGTCACGTGCCACCCCGGGCGTTTGCGGAGTTGCGCCAGCAGTGTCGGTACCGGCGCCAGTTGGTGGCCAACCGGGCCCGGGTCCGCAACCGTCTGCAGAAGACGCTCGACCAGGACGGATTGCGGCTCGGTGGCGTGCTGACGGACCTGTTCGGGGTGAACGGGCGCCACGTGCTGGACGGTCTGGTGCAGGGCGTGGCGGTCGAGTCGATCCTGGCGGGGCTGACCCGCCATGTGCGGGGGAAGCTGCGACTGCTGGCGCAGACGCTGGAGGCCAACCTGTCGCCCGCGTCGCTGTGGATGCTGGCCGGTCAACTGGATGACTTCGATGCGGTGACCGGGCGCATCCTGGAACTCGACGAGCGGGTGGAGGCGGCCATGGCGGACTGGCGGCGCTCCCTGGACCTGCTGGAGACCATTCCCGGCATCGCCCGCAGCAGCGCGCACGCCATCCTGGCCGAGTTGGGGCCGGAACCGACGCAGGTGTGCGCCACCGCCGCCCGGCTGGCGGCCTGGGCCGGGGTCTGTCCGGGCAACAACGAGAGTGCCGGCAAGCGCCGCTCCGGTCGGGTCCGGGCGGGCAACCCGACGCTGCGGGCCACGCTCACCGAGTGTGCCCACGGGGCGGCCCGCACCAAGGACAGCCAGTTCCATGGCTTCCACGCGACCATGACCGCCCGTCACGGCTACAAGCGCGCCATTCTGGCGACCGCCCACAAGCTGTTGCGGACGGTCTACGCGGTGCTGCGGGACGATCGTCCCTATCAGGCCCCCCAGGTCGACTACGAGCAACTGCTGGCCCAGCGCAACGGACCGCGCTGGATTCGCATGCTCCACAAGCACGATCTGCTGGAGGAACTCCTGCCGGCCGCCTGACCGCGCCGCCTCTCCTGTCCTGCGCCACACCGGTTCCTCAGCGCGTCGCGCCCGTCGCCATAGAGCGGGGCTGCCTCGGGACCACGGCGAGAGAACCGCTCTCCGCCAGTGACGGGTCATTGTCAATCCTTGCTGGCGCCAGTCCCTATCGCCTGAGCGTCCGCACCCCCGGTCCGTCTCCTTGCCAAGGGTGTTTCACAGCAAACTTAGATTCCGGCCACGGTCCCGTCGATGAGTGCATCAACGACACGGCGGAGTGATTCTTCGTGATTGGCCCCGGACCGGATTGCTTTATCGTATGTTGCGAGTTGCATGTGAGCGCTTGTGCCACGCTCCAGTATCTCCCGTACTTGATTGATCTCGTTCCAGCATCCGAAGAACTCGGCATCCTCCCGCAGCAAGTCCAGCAGTTCTTCCATGAGATCCGCGAACGGGACGATCTCGACACGACCGAAGTCCACCATGCCCTCGTCGATGCCGTATCGCTGGGCTCGCCATCGATTCTCGTGCACCAGCATCCGGACGTACACTCGCCAGCGCTGATTGTCCCGACGGAGTCGATAGAGCATCCGGCAGATACAACGGAACAGCGACGCACAGCAGATTGCATCCTCGATCCGCGTGCACACGTCGGTGATCCGCATCTCCAGCGTCGGAAACCGCCCGTTGGGGCGGATGTCCCACCAGATCTTCGTGTCGTCCTCGAGCAGATTGGCGCCAACCATCAACTGGACGGCGCGACGGAACTCCCCGTAGCTGTCGAAGCGTTCCGGCAGTCCGGTTCGTGGCAATTCGTCGAAAATGCACAGGCGATAGCACTTCAGTCCGGTATTCGTACCTTCCCAGAACGGTGAGGATGTGCTGAGCGCGAGCAGGTGGGGCAGGAAGTACGTGACTTGGTTCAGGATGTCGATGCGGAGGTCGTCGTCCTCAATGCCGACATGGACATGCATGCCGCCGATGAGGAGCCTGTTCGCCACGACCTGCATGTCCTCATGCAGGATCTTGTACCGCTCCTTTGAGGTCGGCTTCTGATCCCTCCAGTGGGCGAACGGGTGGGTTGAAGAAGCAATCGGAGCCAGTCCATGCGCTCCGGCGATCTCTGCGACCGTGCGGCGCAAGTGACGGAGGTTGGCACGGACCTCATCTGTCGACTGACAGACCGATGTGCCCACTTCGATCTGTGTTCGAAGGAATTCCCGGCTGAATTGTCCGGCAAGCCGCCGTTCGAACTCGGCAATGAGGGACGCGGGAGGTTCGGCGACCAGATTCTTGCTCGTGCAGTCGACCAGTAGGTACTCTTCCTCGATGCCGATCGTGAACTTCGGAACTGGCAGTGACATCAGGAGGTGATTGCGGCCAGCTTGACGTTCGCCAACGCTGAGTCCAACGCACTGCCAAGCATGTCCGCATACTTGGCAGCGCCGGTCGCGTCCCGGATCAGGTCCTCACGAATCTCGACCAGAGCGCTCGGCAGGCCCTTCGATGATGCGTGGAATTCCTGCGAGAAATCGAAGTGGTCCCGTCCCGAATAAGGCTCGTTGTCCCCGACCAGAATGCCGGGAAACTGCCGCAGGGCACGGATCAGCGGGACTGCGATCCGAGGGTCCTGATCCCATAGCACACCGAAATGCCATGGTCGCCGTGCACCCTCGGCGAGCTTGACCGTGAAGCTGTGAATCGCTACGTAGACCGGAATCCGCCCGGACTGACGCACGCCATCGAGGAGCTGTGTAATCGCCGAATGATACGGATTGAACAGGGCTTCGGCCCGCCGGTTCGCCTCCGCCAAGGAGATTCCCGTGTTGCCCGGAATCGGTGTGCCGTCGCTCACCTCCGGGATGGATGTCTCGGAGCCGATTCGACGGTTGCAGTCGATCACGAGCCTCGAGTAGGTCGAGAGCACTGCCGGAGCGTCGAAGCGTTCGGAGAGTCTGCGGGTCACCGGCTCCGCACCGATGTCCCAGCCGATGTGTCGTTGGACATCTTGGGGAGTCAGGCCAAGGTGATGAAGGCTTCGCGGTATGGTGCAGGATGCGTGATCACATGTGAGCACGATGGGGGCCTTGCCCGCTTGGTTCACGATCCGGTATGGGGCTGGCTCATCACTCGCCAGGAGCGGCTCGGAAATCGAAGGCCGCCCGTTCGTGTCACCGATTCTTGGTTCCATTGCCGTGGCCTTTTCCAAGCTGGGGTTGCTCGCAGTTGCGGTCGGCATGGCTGAGGGAATGCTTGAGCGCAGGCTCCGTCGGAAACTTGTGGAGCCGGGTCAGGACGCCAGAAACAGCGGTTTGATATGCCGCAGGTAGAGGTTCTCCGTGACGTTCCGGGAGATTGACTCCTCGCACTCTCCCAGCATTCCCAGATACCGGTCTCCCATCTTCGCGGCGATCTTGTAGCCGACGTGAAGGAGCTGGCGAAAGTGAGCGTTGTAGGCCGGGCACGCCTGATCGTGCCGGAGAGCGGACGTGAACTCGGACGAGTCCCAGCCGGCAACCTCGGATGGAGCCGGCAGTCGGGCGGAGTCGATGTCGATCACTGCGGCATAGGGTGCACAGAGTGCGTCTTGGGCCGCGTGGGCCTGTGCGTAGACATCCTTGGCCAGGTTCAGTCCGGCACCGCCGGCCTCGGCCAGTCCGATCAGCTCTTCCAGCCAGTTCGTGCCTGCCGTCTTGACATGTACGCCGGCACCGAAACGTCTCGTTCCCGTACGGATGGCATCGTAGATCGAAAACTTGTCGGAACCCGAATGCACGCTCAGCTTGAGGCCCCCGGGCAGTCCGTAGCGTGCAATCGCATGTCGGATCACAGCCACGTCGTCCGAGAACTCCCGCTCGAACTGGGCCAGGTTCCCCACGTAGTCGACACCCTTGTTAAATCGGCCCGTGAATTTCGGGGCAATGGTCTGGACCGGAATCCCCTCGTCGGCGACAGCCGCCAGGATGACCAGCAGTTCGGCGGGAGTTTGCGGCGAGTCGGTCTCGTCCATCGAGATTTCGGTGATGAAGTTCCCGCTGCCCTTGGCGGACGCGATGTGCCGGTAGATCCGGCCTGCCTCCTGTACCGCGAACAGGAACTGCGCTGCGCAGCGTTCCACATCCTCCCTTGTGGTGGTGAACGGCTCTTCCACACCATCGATCTCTATGGTGCCGGTTAGTTCCGGATGCGACCGCACCAATGCCTCGATCGAACGTTGCTCTGCCGGTTTTCCAATGGCGTACGCAACATCGAGCGTGAAGAAATCACTGGTGGCAAGGTATCCGTCGACTGTGTCCAGGTTGATGTGGTCTGCGTCCACGTAGTAGGGCTCGTTCCAGCCCAGGTCTTGGACTGCCTGGTCGGCAGCCTTGCGTACGCTTGGGGGCTGTGTGCCGACAGTCAGGTGTTCCCTGTGCGACTTGTTCCAGGTGGGAATCACCTGAACGCCCTGCTCTGCGGCCAGCAGGCACGCCCGCAACTGTGGTCGTGCCTGGTGGGCGAACCGGTCACCGACCCCGAAGGTATACTTCTCGACTTGCATTTGGGGAACGCCGAAACCGCGAGCGCGGATCTCAGCGCAACCTTCATCTTACCAACGGCTCCGACGGGGAAGGCGCAACTTGATCCAGCGGTTGCTTCCGGCGCCGCACACACCATGTAACGGGATGAGGCGTTGCTCCTGCCCGTTGCCACGGCGAAGGACTGGCAGGGCTATGTGAAGATGCCGAGCGGTCGAAAGTTCCCTTTCAGGATCGAGTCGGAGTTCCGGTAAGCCATCCACTCCGCAATCATGGTCGCGTAGACCTGCCGGAAGTCCGTTGTCATCTTCAGGTTGCCGTCATCAGTGTCGGTCAGGCTGGGCGCCTTCCCGTGAAACCCGCCCTTGAGGTTCGGGCTGATCAGGAACATCGGACCAGCCGTGCCATGGTCCGTGCCCTTGCTGGCGTTTTCCTCGATCCGTCGGCCGAACTCGCTGAATACCATCATGGCGACGTCTTGCGCGCGTCCGATCCGGGACACGTCGACCATGAACGCTCGGATCGCGTCTGCCGCATACATCAGGATCCGACTGTGAAGGTCTGCCTGATGGACATGGGTATCGAACGCGTTGCCCCGGTAGGTAACGTAATACACTCGCGTGGGCAGGCCGGCAGCGATGAGGGCGGCGACCTTGCGCAGATCCGAGGAGAGGCCGCCTCCTATGCCGTAATCAACAGGTGTTCTGTAGGAGTCCCAGGCATCGCGAACCAGCGCGCCGCTCTCCGATGCGTTCTTGGCCGTCCGACGCAAGAACCCAAGCGATTGGTTTTGGGTTGCGGCCGTGAGATCGAGTCCTCCGATGGCCCGTTCCTCGTCGGGACTCGTCATCCGCCGGAGTTGGGCTGGATCGTCAAACACCAAGGGGGAGTGAACTTCTCCACGCACGGCAAGGGATTGGGAACTGGCGACATTGATGATCGCGTTCCTTGTCCCGGCCGGGGTCTGGGCGTCTTGGAAACGCCCGACCCACCCAAGAGTCTCGCCACCGTTGGGGACGCCGGTGTGCCAGTACCCCATGGACGAGAAATGGGACAGACTCGGATTCGGATATCCGCAACCCTCCACGATCGCGACCATGCCGTCCTTGTAGAGCCGTTCGAACCCCACCAGAGAGGGGTGCAGACCGGCTTCGTCAGCAATCTCGATGACGTCCCGAACGGGAACTCCCAGTGTTGGCCGGGCCTTGTAGTAGGCGTCGTTGCGGTAGGGAATCACCGTGTTCAGGCCGTCATTCCCTCCGGTGAGTTCCACCACCACGAGAATCCTCTCCGGGTGTTCCTCCACCTTCCCGTCCAGGGCTTCGGCGGCGAGCGCGTCGGCGGTGTTTCGCAGCAGCACGGGGAGACCGAAGGGCACTCCAAGTCCGTACAGACCGGCCCGCAGGAAGTCGCGGCGAGAATCTCGCTGATCGAACTTGCAAATGTTCATGGAGTCACCCGAGTTGGTATTCCGGAGCACACAACAGGATATACAGGGTGCTGCGGAGGGCTTGCTCCAGCCGCTCTGAATCCTCGGGCAGACGTGACGACATGATCTGCTTCTCCAGGTGCTGGACGATCCGATCTCGGTTGTCTGGCGCGAGTGGCACTCGAAGGAAGCGCACCATGAAGTGCTCCACAGCCTCGGCTGCTGTCTCGGCACCTTCTGCCCGCACCATTGACACCAGATCGAATGCTGCTGCGTGTCGAGGTACCAGCCGGATTCGTTCGAATGCCAGCACATATCCGCGATAGCCGCCGTAACGTGTGTTGTAGTCCTCGTCTGCATCGACGAGCATGCTGGAACCCGCGTCGCCGGACCGGGTCGCATTCGTGATGTTCATCCCCTGCGCCAGTCGATCCGCGACCCGTTGATAGATGGCAGGCATGCGGCGGTCCGGGTGACCGTATTCATCCGCCTGCGGCGGAAACAGGATGCCGTGGATCGCATTGCTTCGATCCATCAGTGACGCCGGCGTGATCCAGGTTCTTCCTCCCGGCCAGCCGGCGACGTTCGGAGGATAGAACAGAGACTGTCCCAGGCGCCCGACCAGAAGGTTGAAATCCGGTATCGTCGGGGCCTGCCGTAGGCCGAGCTTCCTGTATGTCGACGTGATGAAGTGCACGGGGCTCTTGATCTGCGTGGCCACTGATGGCGGGCTGTAGAAGTCTCGTGACAGGAAGATCGTCCGCAACAGGGGCTTGATCGCGTAATCGTTCTCGCGGAGAACGGTACCTAGTGCGGCCTTCAGTGCATCCGACGGACTCTCCCGCACGAAGAATCGGTAGATCCTGGAAGCTATGAACTCGGACGTTGCACGCTGTTCAAGGACGATTCGTACGATATCCTCTCCGCCAAGGTTGCCTTGCTCGTTCAGGAACTCCTTGGGCCCGTCGTCGTGATGCGACGCATTGAAACGGAACGCGAGGACATCGTTGGTCCAACCGGTAAACGCCCGGGAGGCTTCGCGAATGTCCTTCTCGGAGTAGTTGCCGATTCCCATCGTGAACAGCTCGATCAGTTCGCGTCCGAAGTTCTCGTTCGGATGCTCCTTCACGTTCTTGCCGTTATCGAGATATACGAGCATCGCCGGGTCGCGCATGATGCCCAGCAGCATGTCGCGGAAGTTCCCCGTGGCCCGCTGCCGCAGCATGCGGTTCTGGGCCAGCAGCATACGATAGTCACGCACCTTGGACTCGGAAGTGGCGAAGTGCCCATGCCAGAAGAGCGTCATCTTCTCTTCCAGCGGTCTGGGCGTGGTGACCATCCGGTTGGCCCACCACAGGGCCATTCGTCGGGTTTCCAGGGCATTGGCGCGAAGGCCGTAGAAGAACTTGTCGACGACCGGCTGAATCCGCCTCGACTCGCCGTCCGGGAGTACTTCGACGCCGATGGCGTGTTCTTGGTCCCGGGCGATTCTCACGGCCTCCGCCCTGCTGGGCGGAAAGGGGTCCATGCCCGGGTCCCAGAGGTCCGATTCCTGGAATTCGGATAGGCCCGATGTGTCGACCGACTCGTAGTCCACGATTCGCGTCACGGCCTTCTCCGGAGGCAAGCTGGCCAACTGCCGGATTTCGTCCGGGGTTCCTCCGAACCCGGCCCTCTCGATCAAATGAGCTGCCCGCTCATAGTTCCAGTCGTCCGCTCCGATCGGACGCAGGTCGTCGATCCAGTCCGAGGCGAAGGTGAAGCTGCTCGTGTACGATGCCAAGGCCAAGGGCAATACCCATCGGACTCGGAGGATTCGGCTGTAAGCTGCGTGCACCGGAGTTCTGCCACCCGGACGGGGCCGCCCGTCTGATCTGGATGAGCTGCGCACCTCCACCTTTGTTCAACGGTGCGTCGTCCAGAACCCCACCATGCTACCCCATAGGGAATAGCGGCGGAAGTAGCGGAACACGGGTAGCCACAGAATGTGCAGCTTCTGCATCGGAGTCTTGCTGATGACAATTCAGTGCGCCACTCCGATTCGTGTCAGGTTGGGCCCGGAGGCTTCCGAGACGAACTAGACACGTACCGATGTAGGTCCGGTCCAGATTGTAGGAAGCTTGATGATCTCGCTACGGCAACCGGAACGACCACGGCCGGGAGACAGGCCGCGGGACCGGCGTGAAGCCTGTCGGTTGGCCGTATCGGCTCAATGGTGCCGACCGACTTCGTGACCGAGGACCGGTCCGTCGTGGTAATCTGCATCCAACCGTCTCCTCCATGCGGTTGCGACCGCATGTCTTCGGCTGTACTATCAGTGGTATGGACAGTTCTTCAACGCTGACAATGACAAAACTCAAGTCCCTCCGCATTCGCGGTTTCAGATCTCTTGCTGATGTTGAGCTAACGGACTTGGGCAGCACCAGCGTTCTGATTGGTGCTAATGGCTCCGGTAAATCTAACATCATGCATTTCTTCGAGATGCTCAGTTGGATGCTTCGATCTCGGCGTCTGGGAGAGTTCGTGGAGCGTTATGGAGGCGCCGATGACCAACTCTATGGCGGCCATCGAATCACCCCGGCGATGCAGGCCGAGATCACTCTCGAAACAAATGAAGGCAGCAATGACTATCGGTTTACTCTTACCCATATCCAGCCTGACCAGTTGAGTTTCACCGAGGAATCATTTCGGTTTAATGGCAAGGGCATCTCATCCCCCGACTCTTGGACGCATCTTTCCAATGGCGGACATCGCGAAGCGAAGATCGTTGAGACTGCACACTCTCCCCAGCCATCGAATATCAATCGGACGACTGCGCAAACGATTACCCATCTGCTGCGGAATTGCACAGTCTATCAGTTTCACGACACATCCTATGTATCAAACTTCAAGACAAGCTGGGAAGCTGGTGACAGCGATACTCTACGATCTGACGGAGGGAACTTGGCGGCTGTTCTGTATAGAATCGAGCGTGAAGACCACCATAGATTTGAACTGATCTGTCGCCAGATTGGTCGAGTTCTTCCGATATTCGACCGATTCCAGATCGAGAACAGATTCGGCAAGGTCCAACTGAGATGGAAAGCAAAGGGGACTGATAGAACTTTCGGAGCGCACCTTACATCCGACGGATCTCTTCGGTTTTTTGCGCTCGTCACGCTGTTGAATATTCCGCGCGAAATGCTCCCTGGAATCGTCTTACTGGACGAACCTGAACTCGGTCTAAATCCGGCGGCGATTGCGTTGACAGCCGACATGATCAAGTCGCTTTCTGTTGACGTCCAGACCATTGTTGCGACACAGTCTCCTCTTCTTGTGGACGAGTTTGACCTCGAAGACATTCTGGTCCTCGAAGCCCGGGATGGTCGCACGAGGCTCAAGCGTCTAGTGGCAGAGGATTACCACCATTGGCTTAAGGACGACTTCACAGCCGGTGAACTTTGGCAAAAGAACCTGTTCGGAGGGCGTCCATGATCCGCCTTGCAGTATCTGTTGAAGGACAGACCGAAGAAGCGTTTATCAATGCCATGTTCGTTCCGCACTTGCAATCGTTCGGTGTCGTAGCTCATCCGGTCCTGCTTGGCCATGCACGAAATCGAAGGGCCAGTGGCGGGAACGTTACGATGGAATCACTTGTTGCCGAAATCGTACATTTGATGCGGTCCTTTGATGCGGTCACTACCCTTGTAGACTTTTACGGATTTAGCGGTAAGGAGGAAAACTCTGCGGATGATCTGGAACATCTGATCCGCGATAAAGTAGAAGAGAAGATCGGCTGGCAAGGTAGCAGATTGGTGCCCTATATTCAGAGACATGAATTCGAGAGCTTGCTATTCTCGGATGTGGATGGGTTCTTGATCGTACCGAGTATAACGACACTTTCTCTCCGCAGACTCCACGATATCCGGTCAGAATTCAACTCACCGGAAGACATTAATGACAGCACTAGTACCGCCCCCGCTCGACGGATCGCTGGTGCATTTCCGCGATATCACAAGCGATTTCATGGCCCATTGATCGCTGAGAAAATTGGTATCGATAAAATCCGCTCTGAGTGTCCAAGATTCAATCTGTGGCTCGAACGATTGGAGAGACTGGGAGATAACATCGGAGAGCATTGATAACCCCCAAGATGGATTATCGTAGACTTTGCTTTGACAAATAGCCTTCGTAAACAACGATCTAGACTGGACATCGATAACCATCAGACTCCCGAGTGCGGGCTGATATAGGAATATTCATGGATAAGAGAAAGGTGTTGATTATACTGAGCGTTTTCAAGCTTATGAAATGTGGTAGGCGAGACTTTGAATGAGCAATATGCCAATCAATTATGTGTCTTCATTGATCCTGATTGATTCGTAATTTCCCGTTACAATTCGGCAGAGTGTGGCTATTTTATCTGCGCTGTGAGTCTTATACGAGTCCTGCATCAAATAGATTTCAATGGCTAAATTTCTTCGCAGAATTAGCAGTCGAGTATCTTACGATTGGGGGGCATAGACCAATTTTCTTGTTCTGATTTATCCACGGCATCCTGATGCGAGTCGCCGGACAGGATACGCTCCACACTTGCTGGCCAGCGTTCATTGGCGAGCTTTTCTGTGTTGAGATCCGCGCTTCTGAATCCGATTACATCGATCATATTGTAGGGGCACTCATCTGGAATAAGCTGATTCCATTTTCTTGATGAATCCTTACGCATTGCGCCGAATTGAGGGACTTCGTATTCGGCAAGTATCTGTATGATATCCCTTCGTGCAGTTTCCCAGGAAGATGCGAACATTTGGGGTACCTTGGACTTCATCCCTGGGTAGGTGCGCAGAAGTATATACATCTCCCGGCGCCATTCGCTAACTTCACTTGCCCACTTCGTCGCATTGTCAGCCCCGGAGCAATACTGAATCTTCATAAGATGGATCAACGTGCTTCGACAAAGAGAACGCCATGAATCTTCGTGGCGGCCTGCCAAATCCTCTACTTCCTCCAGCAGGTTGGGCCAGTCTACGTCGTCGAACCTCCGCTCCCGCAAGGCTTTCGCTTGCTGCTGTGCCCAACTCCAGAAATCGTGGTCGTAGAGATGCTGGGCATCCGACTGCGTTGCAGAACCACGTGCTTTCGGAACTGTGGCAACTGCCGGCATGGCGTACATGTATTGTAAGCGAGGGGCAGGTTGCCCGGATGTCCGGGATGCCTGGCTCGTGGCTGGACAGTCCGTTGCCCGGCCGGCCTGAACCGGATTGATCGGGCCATCGACAGCTGCAGCGTGAAGGCCCGCCGGTGCTGCGTCTAGCGTGCGCTACGCCAAGACGCAGGCACCCGGCGGGGGGAGGCTCGCCCGGACAACAGTCGCTCCAGCCGGAAGCCATGAGAGATGGGCTGGGAGAACACGGGGCGTGCCTCGTAGCACACGATCCGGAGGCCGGCACGACAGTTGCTCGGGGAATGCAGCCAGCGTCCGATAGGCGAGCCATAGGCGCAGCGGGCATCTTCAGGCATCTGAGTTCAGGAGTTGCCGAGCAGGGTGCGCAGGACGCCGACCACTTCGTCCCGGCCGACCTCTCTCTGCCCGAAGCGGGCGTCCTTCCATTCCTCGTGGTCTCGAATGTCGGTACCGTGTTGGTGTGCCACTGCCATTTGCTTGAGCGTCACGACGTTGCGGGAAGCTTCGTCGCTGCCCATGAGCACTACGAACGGGATGCCAAGCTTGTTGGCACGCTTGAGTTGCTTGCCGAGCTTGCCGGGGGCTGCTTGCAGTTCCGTACGGATCCCGGCTCGCCGCAAGTCGAAGGCTACAGCCATGCACTCGCCGGCCAGCGATTCGTCCATCACCGTGACAAGGACCTGTGCAGAGGACTTGATCGGCTTGAGACGGCCAAGGTGCTCGATAGCTGCCAGCAGCCGGTCGACCCCCATTGAGGCTCCGGTCGCCGGTATGCTTGGCCCGCCGAATCTCTCCACGAGGTTGTCGTAGCGACCGCCACCAAAGACCGATCCGAACCGCGGTGCGTCCAACAGGACAGCTTCGAAGATCGGTCCCGTGTAGTAGGCGAGTCCCCGCGCGATGCTGACGTCCAGCACGACGCGGTCACTGTGAAATCCCAGCGCGTCAAGGCCGGACGAAATGTTGTCGATCAGTTCGAGTTGCTCGGAAGCGCCTTCGATATCACTGAAGAGTGTGCCGAGCTGATCCAGAACCTCAGCCCGAGTGGATCCCTCGATGGCAAGGAACTCCTCGATCGTCTCGATCTGTTCGTCCTTCAGACCAACACCGCGAATCGGGTCGCCGGAAGCATCCGTGTACCCGTCGGCCAACTCGAGCTTGACCTTTCCCAGTCCGATCTTGTCAAGCTTGTCGAGGACCCGGACCACATCCGTCGCGAGTTCTGCCGGGATCCGCGCACACGCAAGCAGAAGGTTCAGGATCTCCCTGCTCGAGAACCGCACCAGGTACGGGCCGACTTCGATCGCGGACAGCGAGTCACAGATCGCGGCCAGCACCTCGATGTCGGCCCTCCCGCACGGAGTGCCAACGGCGTCCAGGTCGAACTGCGTGAACTGGCGGTAGCGACCGGGGTCCGGTTTGTCCGCCCGCCAGACCTGGGCGACCTGGTAGCGACGGAACGGTAACTGGATCCCCGGGTATTGGCTCACCACACGAGAGAGCGGTACGGTCAGGTCGAATCGCAGTCCCAGGTCCTCTTCTTCAGGATTCGAGACCCGGAAGATCGATTGCTGCGCCTCTAGTCCTGCGGATCCGGAAAGGACATCCAGGTATTCGATCGCTGGAGTGTCCAGCGGGGAGAATCCGTAGTTCTCGTAGACTCCTCGGACCGTGTCGATCAGCCGTTGACGGGCGATCATCGTCTCGGGAAGCAGGTCTCGCAGTCCGCGCGACAGGCGGGGCTTGATGCTCATGGGGCTGGAACACTTCACGGTATCACGGGCTTGGACAGGTCAGATCCTGCGGAAGAACGGGCAAGGTAATTTTTTAGGGCCTGTTAACTCTAATGGGCAGGATCGTGGTATCCTTGGTGAATGGAACTCACCCCCGCTCAATACGAACGGATCGCGCCCCTTCTACCGGTGCAGCGCGGCAATGTCAGCCTGTCCAATCTCCAGGTGCTCAACGCCATCCTGTATGTCGCCGAGCATGGTTGCAAGTGGCGCGGGTTGCCGGCACATTTCGGCAACTGGCACACCATCTACACCCGGATGAACCGCTGGTCGAAGAGCGGCGTGCTCGACCGGGTCTTCGAGCACCTGCAACGCGAACGGATCGTGCGGGTCAAGCTGGAGCCGCTCTCGCTCGACAGCACCAGCATCAAGGTCCATCCCGACGGGACGGGAGCGTTAAAAAAAACGGTCCCCAAGCCATCGGCAAGTCCCGTGGTGGCTGGACCACCAAGCTTCATATGGTTGCCGCAGATGCTCGTACGGCAGTCGCCTTCTCGCTCTCGCCCGGACAGGCCCACGACGGACCGGAAGGCCGCAAGTTACTGAAACGAATGGATCGGCCCGACACTCCTCGGGCACTCATCATGGATCGTGCGTACGAAGGCGACAAGACACGGGAACAGGCCGTGGCGCTGGGGTATGAGCCCGTCGTGCCGCCCAAACGCAACCGCGTCGATCCCTGGGAGTATGACCGGGAGCTGTACAAGCGCCGTAACGAAGTCGAGCGGTTGTTTCGTCGCTTGAAAGGATTCCGTCGCGTCTCCTCGCGATTCGAGAAACTCGACGTGATCTTCCTCGGATTCATCGTCTTCGCACTCATCATTGATGCGTTGCGATAGTGTTAACAGGCCCTAGTCGGAGGTAGGGGTGGTTGAGAGTGTGAGGCGGGGGTAGTGGGCTAGGAACGACGGGACGGACGGGGAGGGTGCGGGCGGACGGGGCTGGACATTTCATACGGGATCTGTCAGGGTGGAGCCATGGAGTCGTCAGCGCGGATGCCGGACAGCGTGGACCTGCAGGCGGTGCAGGTGCGCGCGACCTACGGCGCGCAGGAACACCGGCTCTGGGACCGGCTGGTCGCCAGCCACCATTACCTGGGATTCGGCTCGCTGTTCGGCAAGGGTCTGCGGCAGGTGGCCACGCTGGACTCGGCCTGGGTGGCGCTGGTGGGCTGGCAGGCGGCGGCGCTGAAGCTCACGGTTCGGGACCGCTGGCTGGGCTGGACGCTCGAGCAGCAGTTGCAACGTCTGCATCTGGTGGCCCAGAACTCCCGGTTCCTGATCCTGCCGGCGTTCCAGGGTATCCCCAATCTGGCCTCGCGGGTGCTGGGGTTGAGCCTGCAGCGGCTGGCGCAGGACATGCAGCGGGAGCACGGCTACCGGGTGCTGCTGGCGGAATCGTTCGTGGACCGGGCGCGTTTCGCGGGCACCTGCTACCGGGCCGCGAACTGGCGTTCGCTGGGATTCACGGGCGGCTACGCCCGCGAGCCGGGGCCGCCGGTGAGGTGGCGGTCCCACGGACAACCCAAGGAGGTACTGGTGTACGAGTTGGAAGCGGGAGCCCGAGCGGCGCTGAGCCAGCAAGAGGAGGGTCCGGGCTGGCAGGGACCGGCCCGGGAGGCGCCCCCACCGGCGGCGCAGTTGCGCAGCCTGTTCGACTGTCTGGACGAGGTGGAGGACTACCGCTGTGCGCGGGGGCAGCGCTATCCGCTGCGCACGGTGCTGACGCTGGCGATCGCTGCGCGTCTGGCGGGCTATCGCGGCGTGACCGCGTTCGCCGAGTTTGCGGCGTTGCTGGATCCGGAGCAGCGGCGGACGGTGGGCTGTTTCTTCAGCCCCAGCCAGCAGTGCTACACGACGCCCTCGATCACCACCTTGCACAACATCCTGGCGCGCCTGTCGCCGGAGAAGCTCGAGCGGGCGATCACGGTATGGGCCCAGCAGCAGAAGAGTCAAGTCCTGACGGAAGAGGGAGATACGAAACCATTGAAGGCTGCGGGTGAGGACTCGCCGGCACCGTCGGCGGCGGGCGAGACGCCCGCGCAGCCGCCGCTGTTCGCCGGCATCGCGATGGACGGCAAGGATGTGCGGGGCGCCTCCCGGCAGACCGCCCAAGGACGGCGCATGCTGGTGGCCGCCGTCGAGCACGGCAGTGGTCTGGTGCTGGGACAGGTCGAGGTGGGCAGCAAGACCAATGAGATTCCCGCCGTGCGCGAGTTGGCCGGGCGGCTGGAGTTGCAGGGGCGGGTCGTCACCTTCGACGCCCTGCACGCCCAGCAGGCCACCACCCGCCTGTTGCGCAAAGAGTCCAAGGCCCACTACCTGGTCACGTCGGTCAAGGGCAACCAGCCGACCATCCTCGACGACCTCCAGCACATCCACTTTGGCGCGGCCCCCGCCCACGAGACGCTCGACGGGGACCACGGGCGGATCGAACGGCGCCGCTACTGGGTGCAGGACCTGGCGGACCCGGCCTGGAACGGCTATGCCGACCTGCACGGTCGGCGGCAGGCCATCCGCATCGAACGGCAGACCTGGCATGGCAAGACGGACAAGACCACTCTCGCCGTGTGCTACGCGCTGACCTCGCTGTCGGCGGAGCAGGCCACGCCGGCGCAGTTGGCGGCCCTGATCCGCCAGCACTGGCACATCGAGAACCGCCTGCATTACGTGCGGGACTTCACCTACGACGAGGACCGCTGTCGGGTCGCGGTGCGCCATCTGCCGCGCAACCTGGCCTGTCTGACCAACGTCGCGATCTCGCTGATCCGCTGCCAGTCGCCGTTCGCGGGTATCCCGACCGCCAACCGCTACTACGCGGCCCGTTCGCAGTCCGCCCTGGAGCTGCTGCTGCACCCGCCCTCGGACTGAACCCCGCCACCGCTCGCAGCCCGCCTTGTCCGTGGCGCCGCACCCGGCGCCCAGCCCCCCTGTGTCGCTCCGGGCGGCCGGGGTGTGTCGACCGCCCCACCTGCCGCGCGGGCCGTAGCCCGCCCGCCATCGGAACCGCGCCTGCGGCCTGCTCCCGACCGGAAATCCCGACTCAAGCCCTCCAATACGCCCTCACTCGGGACTAAAAAATGTACCTGGAAGAACGGGCGATACCCCGTCTCGCTTCCTGCGGGTGTCACCCGTTACGGCTGCGGAGCTTGAGTGGACCTTCCCACCTGCATCCCCGTTCGGACGCCTCGTCGGTGGATTGATGCTCCATCTGCGGTGCAGGCAGCCCCGTCGCCGTTGTCAGGAAGAATTGATTCCTGTAGAATCAGTAACCAAGCTAACGGGGTAGTGCGCCTATCCCGTTGAAGGGGGAATCATGTCCGTCACATCGAGATTCGGCATCCGAGGCGCTTGCAGGCTCGTGCTCGGAATTGTCATGTTGACTGCCACCTTGTGGGGAGCTGGGTTCTGGGACAAGAAGGACTTCACCCAGTGGTCCGAAAGGGAAGTGAACAAGACATTCACCGATTCGCCGTGGGCGAAGAAGGTCACTATCTCCAACGCAAACGCCATGCAGATGGCCCAAAGTACTGGTGGCCGCGGCGGAGGTGGCCGCGGTGCCGGGGGTGGCGGCGGGATTCCTGGTGGCGGCGGAGGTGGCGGCGGACGCCGCGGCGGAGGTGGTGGCGGAGGTGGCGGGATGACGCCTCCGATGCAGATGCTGAATCTGTTGGTGCGGTTCGACGAGGCGCTCCCGGTCAAGCATGCCAAGGTCAAGTACAGGATGGGTGAGAGCACGGAACTCACGCCGGAGATGCAGCAGTATCTGGACAGCGAAACGGACTACTACGTGGTGACAGTCGAGGGCCTGCCCCAACCGTTGGCGAGGTTCGAGGAGGAGCCGGAACGGCTGGCCACGACGGCTCGTCTGCGGCGCAAGGGCCATGACGACGTCTACCCCGCCAAGGTCGAGGTCTCCAGGCAGGGTTCAGTGGTGTTCCGGTATTTCTTCGTCAAGAACGATCCGATCGAGCTATCCGACAAGGAAGTGGAGTTCTATTTCAAGTTGGACAGGCCTCAGGCGGGAGGCCAGGCCCAGAACCGACAGAGACGCCCGGGGCAGCAGGGTGGCGGCGGTGGTCAGCAAGCGGGCCGACCCGGTGGCGGTGGCCAGCGGGGGGCCGGAGCCTTCATGCTGTTTGGCAAGGAAGTCAAGAAGAAGTTCCGACTCAAGGACATGGTCTACAACGGCGAACTGACCCTGTAGACGCGCGCTTCCGATCCAGCCTTCATACAAGATCTCGCCCGACATCGGATGGGCGCGAAGTGCATAGCGGTTCCGGTGGATGTGCTATTCGGCCCGCAAACGGTCTTGGCCTGCTCGGTTCAAGCAGGCCAAATCTCGATGGGCAGCACGTGTCGGGCAGCACGTGTCGCGCGATTCAGGCCCGGGAAAGTTCGATCTTGCCCTTTTCTTCGTCCACCCTCGCGATGCGGAACGAATGAACGGACCCCGGCGTGAGAGGGGCTTGCTTGCCGTCCGGGTCGTTCTCATCGCCTTGCCATGCAGTCTCGAGCATCGATTTGAGAGACGACAGATCGGATGTCTGCCCCAATGCCGACTCCTTGCTGTCGCTTGGCGGAGTGTCGTCAAGGGAACACATTGCCCGTACTCCCGTACCGATCTCGACGATCACCGCGTTGCCATGCGCCTCGACGACCCGTCCGCTGACCGTCTCTCCGACCTCCACCTGTGAGAGGAACGTCTCCATCTCGGTCGGCTCGAGTTGTTTCATGCCAACCTTGAGTCTCCGCCTGTCGGCGTCGAGTTCCAGGATCTTGACTCGGATCTTGTCGCCCGCGCGCAGGACTTCCGCAGGACTGTTGAGACGCCTTTCCGACGTGATGTCGGAAACGTGGAGCAGTCCGTCCACGCCTTCGATGATCTCGACGAAGGCACCGAACGGCATCAGTCTCCGGACGATGCCGGTCACCGTTGAACCAACTGCGTACGACTCCACGACACGTTGCCATGGATCGCCCAAGGCCTGCTTGAGTCCCAACGAGATTCGCCGCTGTTGCGGCTTGATGTCTAGGACCATGACGTCCACGACGTCGCCGACCTGTACGACCTCGGTTGGATGGCGGACCCGTCGTGCGTAGGACATGTCGGAAATGTGAACCAGGCCGTCAATGCCGGGCAGCACCTCGACGAAGGCCCCGAACTCCTTGATTCTCGTCACCTTGCCGCGGATGCGCTCATTGATCTTGACCTGTTCGCCAAGCGTGCTCCAGGGCTCCGGCTGGAGCTGTTTCAATCCGAGGCCGATACGCTTCGCACTCGGGTCGATCTTCAGGATTTCCACTTCCAGTTCCTGCCCGACCTTCAGTACGTCCCCGGGTTCGTTGACTCGCTTCCAGGAGATATCGCTGATGTGGAGCAGGCCGTCAATCCCCCCCAGATCCACGAAGGCTCCGAACTTCCGCAGTGAACGGACCTTGCCCCGGACGCGATCACCCCGCTTGAGTTCCGAAAGGACGCGGTCACGATTCTTGGATCGCTCTTCTTCGAGAAGTGCCCGCCGGTCGAGGACCACGTTCCGGTCGGCCTCGTCGTACTGGACGATGCGTGCCTGGACTTGCTGACCGACGAGCGAGCGGAGTCCCTCTTCCGTCCGCTCGCCAGAACGGGATGCCGGCATGAAGGCGCGAACGCCTACGTCGACCGACAGGCCGCCCTTGATCGTGCCGGTCACTGTACCCAGCACACTTGCGCCCGCGTTGTAGGCAGCCTCCAACTGCGCCCATCCTGAAGGTCGCTGGGCCTGAAGGCTCGTGAGGAGCGCGTATCCATCCCGGGACTGGCCGATGACGAGGACTTCGATCTTCGTACCGATATCGAAGTCCTTTTGGGCCTCCGATTCCGGGACCAGGGGCAGGAAGGCCTCCGACTTTCGTCCGATGTCGACGAAGAACCCGTCATTCCGCTTGCCGACGATCACGCCCTGCAGTGGTTCCGGGGCCTCGTCGCTGCGCGGCTCATCCGCAGGGGATTCGGTCTTGACGATGGGCGGGTACCCGACATCGTCGGGAATGTCGTATTCCTCGTCCTCCCCACCATCGCCATCGCTGAGCGACTCACCGGGCATCGCGGGCATTCCAGGTGCACCACGAAGGTCGGACACCGGAGGCTGAGCCGGTACGGTGGGCGATACCTCCGCTCCGGCCGGTTGAGCTTCCAGTTCGTCACCCGTCACGCCTGTTGACGGCGCAGTGACCTCTTCGCTTGCAGGTACCGGTTGCTCAGTTGGGGATTCGCTGCCTTCAACCGGCAGCCCGGTAGGCAACTCTGGTGATTCCGAATTCACGCTTTTCTCCAAGACCCTTCTCCTCTATTGTTCCACATGCTCGATCCGGCTCCGGATTCTTGGCCCGGTCGGCGGTGACTCTCCTGCTTCTGGCGGTCGAGGAAACCACATGTCGCCGGGTGTGCCGATGGTCCCGCTGGGCCATTGCTTCGGGCGCAGATCGGTCTCGGCGTGATGGGTGTCCCCGGGTCGCAAGCCGGGTTGTTCGTCGTCTGGAGCATTTCGTTGGAGTAGCCGCGAATGGCTACCGTTCCGGAAGGACGCCCGCGGGCGTACCACCCGGCTCTCCGTACCTGCGTGACCGGCATGCCGACAGGCACCGCTGCCGTCAGGGGCAGGCTCGCTTCGGAATTGCGTATGAGCGCATATGCCATCATCGAAATCCGGATCGTCCCTTGCTGAATCGCAAGGCAGTCGGTGGACCAAGGCGCCTTGATGGTGGATGTTGCCAAGGGGCCCGGAGCCGATCTACAACCAGTTCTGGAAGGCCTCCGCTCCAGCGTACACCGCGTTTGCTCCGAGTTCCTCCTCGATCTCAAGCAGCCGGTTGTACTTGGCTACCCGATCACTGCGACATGTCGAACCGGTCTTGATCTGACCGCCACCGCAAGCCACGGCCAGATCGGCGATGGTCGTGTCCGCGGTCTCACCGGAACGGTGCGAGATGATGTAAGTGTATTCACTCACGGACGCCACGGCAATGCAATCGAGTGTCTCGGTGACTGTGCCGATCTGGTTCAGCTTGATCAGGATCGAGTTGGCCAGCCCGTCGGCGACCCCGTCCTCGAAGATGCCCGGGTTGGTGACGAAGAGGTCGTCTCCGACCAGCTGGAGCTTGCTGCCAAGACGCGCGGTCCCTGCCTTCCAGCCTTGTTTGTCGACCTCTGAGAACCCGTCCTCGATGGAGATCAGCGGATACTTGGCTGCCCACTCGCTCCACATGTCCGACATGGCGTTCGCATTGCGACGGCTGCCGTCCGACTGGTCGAAAATGTACTCTCCATCCTTGTAGAACTCGCTGGCGGCGGCGTCAAGGCCGATGAAGATCTGCTCTCCGGGCACATAGCCGGCCCGTTCGATCGCTTCCACGAGGAGCTCCATCGGTTCCTCATTGGACTTGAGTTCCGGTGCGAATCCTCCCTCGTCGCCCACGGCCGTTCCGTAACGCTTGGACTTGAGGATGGACTTGAGGTTGTGGAACGTTTCTGCGGCGGCCCGAAGCGCCTCTGAGAATGTCGGCAAGCCGACCGGCAGGATCATGAATTCCTGGATGTCAACATTGTTGTCGGCGTGCTGACCGCCGTTCATGATGTTGAACATCGGCACGGGCAGGACAAAGCTGCCCGTGTTGCCGGGACGGTGTGTGTCGAAGAGCTTGGAGGCATCCACGAGCCGGCTATAGAGCGGTATGTCCTGCTCCGCTGCCGTCGCCCGCACGACAGCCATGGAGACACCGAGAATGGCGTTTGCTCCCAGACGCCCCTTGTTGGGTGTACCATCAAGCTCGATCAGTGTCTGGTCGAGCTCCCGCTGGTTGCCGGCTTCGACCCCCTGGATGGCCAGCAGGATTTCCGTGTTGACGTTCGAGACCGCCTTCCGAACACCCTTGCCCAGATACCGGTTCGCATCGCCGTCGCGCAGTTCGACAGCCTCGTTGATGCCGGTTGATGCCCCGGAAGGCACACGTGCGGAGCCTGTTGCTCCCGAGGCCAGCGACACTTGCACCTGAACGGTCGGATTACCTCTGGAATCAAGGACTTCCAAGGCGTGCACTTTGGTGATTGCGGACATTGACTCTCTGAACTCTCTTGCGGAGGGAGGGAGCTACAGCAAGGGTGACAGCGGGGTTGCTGCTGAGGCTCCGAAGTACCAGACTAGCATGTGCCGGACATTCCGTTCCAGCGGCGTCATCCGGGCATACAGGCCGCCATCTGCGGCAACGCGGACGGGTAGGAGGAGAGACATTCGACTTCCTTGATTGCAGGCGCCATGCTGGAGGGCGAAGAAAAGAGCTTCCAGATCAAGCGCAAGCCGGTCGATCCACGGATGTGCCGCACACTGAAGGGGCTGAAGCAGGTTCTGAGGAGGCGGCAACCCGAGCGCATCGTGCAAGCGCTGGGACCGGTGCTGAACGGTTGGCTGAATGACTGCGTCGTGCCGGCCAGTAATCGGCCGCTGCGCCCGTTCCGCCACGGTCTGCAGTGTCCTCACGGCGTGCGGATCATCCCGCATGCCGGGTTCTGCTGCACCGTTACCGCCTAGCCGCAATGGCCGGTAGGTCAGTACCTTCTGCGGTTGAACTGTCGTATCGGGCTTGCATGCGCAGCCAGAATCCCGCTGTCGCCCAGCCGGCCGTTTCCAGCCGTCGAGCAATCGATCGGGAGACGGGGATCCTGCCGTCGAGCAACTGCGATAACTCTCCGACCGGGATGCCTGCGTGACGGGCCGCGAATGCAGCGGAAATCCCGTTGAGCCAGATCTCCAGCAACACTTCGCCGGGATGCATCGGGTGGGCAAGCAGTTTCATGCTCGACTGGTCCATCCTACATTCTCAACACTTGCATTGGTCGAAAAGGATGCGGGCGCTGTAGACTGGCGTGGGGCGGTCGACTGGGAGACTGAGTCATGATCATGGATCGCTCCGCCGACTACCTGGTTGGCCTCGTACAGGAACTGCGCAAGCTGACCGGCGAAAAGGAGTGGGTCGAGTTCAAGGTCAATTCTCGCGAACCGGGCGAAGTCGGTGAGTACATTGCAGCGCTCGCAAACTCGGCAGCTCTGGTTGGCAAGGCATTCGCCTACATGGTGTGGGGGATTTCGGATCGGGACCACTCGCTGGTCGGCACCAGCTTCGATCCGAGTGCCGAGAGAGTTGGCAACGAAGAACTTGAGAACTGGTTGTTGCGACTACTGGAACCGAAACCCCACTTCCGCTTCTTCGAGGTTTCCGTTGAAGGATGTTCCGTCGTCGTGCTGGAAATCGAGCGAGCGTCTCGCCAGCCGGTGCAGTTTCGCGGGCAGGAGTACATCCGTGTCGGTTCCTACAAGAAGAAACTGAAGGACTTTCCGGAAAGATCCCGGGAATTGTGGCGGGTCTTCGATCAGACGCCATTCGAGGGGCGCTTTGCGGTTGAGCGATTGCGTGACGACGAAGTGCTCCGGCTACTCGACTATCCCGCGTATTTCGATTTGCTCAAACGCCCGCTGCCCGAGAATCGCCATGCGATTCTGGACGCCCTCAATGGCGAGAACCTGATTCAGCGGAGCGCCGCTGGCGGCTGGAGTGTCACAAACCTCGGAGCGGTACTGTTCGCCAAGCGCTTGGATGACTGGCACAGTCTTGGCCGCAAGGCCGTGCGGGTCATCCAGTATCGTGGCAGTGGCCGGACTGAAGCGGTCCGGGAACAGGTCTGTCGCCAGGGCTACGCAGTCGCTTTCGAGCCGTTGATCGGCCTCATCCATGGGTGGCTGCCGTCCAGCGAGACCATTGAACAGGGGCTCAGGCGGAATGTCCTCAGCTTCCCTGAGCCTGCCGTGCGGGAACTCCTGGCGAATGCGCTGATCCACCAGGACTTCTTCATCTCAGGTACTGGCCCGATGGTAGAGATCTTCGACGGTCGTATCGAAATCACGAATCCGGGCCCGCCACTTGTGGATGTGCACCGATTCGTCGATTCGTCGCCTCGTTCCCGCAACGAATCCCTCGCATCCCTGATGCGCCGGATCGGAATCTGCGAGGAAAGAGGAAGCGGATGGGACAACGTGGTGGCGCAGACAGAGCACTACCAGCTCCCGGCGCCGCTGGTGGAAGCGGGAGACCACTACACCCGTGTTGTCCTGTTTGGCCCACGTCCCCTTTCGGCAATGAACAAATCCGAACGAGTGCGGGCCACCTACCTCCATGCCTGCCTGAAGTACGTCAGTCACGAGCACCTTACAAACTCCTCGGTGCGGCAACGGTTCGGAATCGAGGTTCGCAACAGTGCCAGGGCGTCGCGACTGATTGCCGAAGCGGTGAGCGAAGGGGTGATCGTTCCGGATGACCCGAAGGCGAGTCGCAAGCAGATGCGGTACGTGCCATGGTGGACACAGGCGCAGTCGTGATTTGGCTTGACCAGGAACAGGCACTGCGGGGATTGGTCCGCGGTATCGATCTACAACTCATTGACATGCAGCAGACCAACGGATTTCGATCCTGGGCCGTTCAGCAGTGAGGCCTGATGGGCCCTCGGCCCGCAGTGGGTTCAGCTTCAATGTGGAGTCAGGCGCAAATTTGCGGGGAACGTAGGGGCTTCGCAACACAAGGAAGACTTGGTCCGGGTGCGAAACACGGAACCCAGTGCACTGGCATCGTGGCAGTTGGACTCGGCATAGGCCTTGGGCACGATGGTGGGAACGACGGGATCTTATTTGATGAGTAACTGCTCCGCTCGCTCCCACTCGATGCCTTGAAGATCACAACATGATTGTTTTCAACAGTTTGTGTGAATTCTGTTTATTTGACGGGTATTTGATGGAAGGCCGCGTAACGCGGATCAGAAATGGTTCCGGGCACTCCCGGCAGGTATCCGGCAACGAGCTCGGTCGTGTCGCATCCGGGCGGGTCTGGACAGGTCTACGAGCGGGTATACGGGAAAGGACGCTTGGTTGTGGGGCGAGTCGACCGCTGGGCAGATGTTTCCCCAAAGCGCCTGCGGACCGAACCCGCGCCCCTTCCTGGGCGGGACGCGAAGCACCGAATCCAGCCTCCTGACAACGTGGCAGGCGGACTCTGGATGGGTGCCTGAGCACAATGGACGGAGTGGCGGGATCTTATTTGATGAGTAACTGCGCCGCTTACCCTGACACCGGCTTCCAAATATCATAAGGATCTTATTTTCAATGATTTGTATGGATCACGTTTATTTGACGGGTATTTGATGGAATGCTGTGTGGCGCGGTCGTGAAATGGGTGCGGATACTCCCGACAGGTATCCGGCAACGAACTCCGTCGCGTCGCATCCGGGCGTGGCTGGACAGGTTGCCGGATGGTATTCGGGAGAGGATGTTCGGTTGTGGTGAGCGTCGACCGCTGGGCAACCGTGCTCCTACAGCGCCCACGGACGGAACGCTTGCTCGCAAGTGGTTCGGGGATAGTCCCATTCGACCGATGCGGAACTGCCGCTGCCCGTCAGCGTTGGCGGTGCATCCGAGGCTGGATGTCGATGGGCCTTGATACCATCAAACCGTGGCCTTCGTCCCCGTCGAGGAAGCTCTGGAGGAACTCCGACAGGGCCGCATGATCGTTGTGGTCGACGATGCCGACCGCGAGAACGAGGGGGATCTGACAGTTTGTGCTGAGCATGCCACCCCGGACGTGATCAATTTCATGGCCAGGCATGGACGGGGGCTGATCTGTCTTGCCCTCACCGAGCAACGACTGGATCATCTCAACATTCCGCTCGTATCGCAGCGGAACACGTCCGTCTTCGGTACCGCATTCAGCGAACCGATCGATGCGGCCCACGGTGTCACGACCGGGATTTCCGCGGCGGACCGATCACGCACCATCCAGGTGGCCATTGATCCGACCACATGCGCTTCGGATTTGGCGCGTCCCGGCCACGTGCAGACCCTTCGAGCCCGCAAGGGCGGAGTGCTCGTCCGGGCGGGGCAGACGGAAGCGGCGGTTGACCTGGCCAGGCTCGCGGGCCTGGTTCCCGCCGGCGTGATCTGCGAAATCATGAAGGATGACGGCACGATGGCCCGTGTGCCGGACCTGCTGGATTTCTGCTGCCGCCACCAACTGAAGATGCTGACTGTGGCAAGCCTGATCCGTTTCCGGCTGGAACACGAGACGTTTGTCCGGCGTGTTGGCGAGGGGGCTGTCAGTACCGAATGGGGCGACTTCCGCGTTGTTGCGTATCGGACCGACCTTGATGCAGAAGTGCAGTTGGCCTTGGTGAAGGGAGACCTCGAGGATGACGAGCCCGTCATGGTGCGGATGCACTCGCAGGATCTGTTCGGGGATGTCTTCGCGTCCGTTGCGAATCCCAGTTACAGGCATGTGCACGATTCCCTCCGGATGATCGCGGAGGAAGGAAGGGGCGCTCTGGTCTACCTGCATCATGGGTCCCTGGGATTCGGACTGAACGAGAGTCCCGCCGGAGAAGGCACGATCCAGCCACATCCCCAGGTCGACCGGCGGCCGGGCACTGCGACCGGATCACGCCTGCAGTACCGCATCGGGCTGGGAGCGCAGATTCTGAAGGACCTGGGTCTCCGGCGGGTTCGCCTGCTCACGAACCGTCCCAAGAGGATTGCCGGACTCGATGGGTTCGGCATCCAGATCGTCGAGCAACTGCCGATCCTGTCGGGCGGCAGGATCGGCCAGACGGCGGTTTAGCGCTTGTTCGAGCTGGCCGGGCCGGTGAAATCGTCCGGGAGGCCGCCAGCCTCGATGGCCTCCCGTTCCTGTTCGGCTATGCGCTTGTGGATCTCGCGCTCGCGTTTCGCTTCCTGGGCCTTCCCCAGCCTCTGGTAGACCCTTGCCAGGCGGTAGTGTGGTTTCGATGACTCCGGATTGAGCGCAGCGGCTCGCTGCAGGTGTTTCTCGGCTGCGGCAAACTCGCGCTTCTTCTCGAGTAGCACGCCCAACTCGTAGTGCGACTCCCAGAACTGCTCGCTGCGGTCGATCGATTCCCGGAACAGTGCCTCCGCACGGGCCATCACCTCTGTGTCGCTTGTGGCACCAGGTCTGGCCATCAGTGCCTGCCCGTAGAGGAAGGGGCCGAAGTGGCTTTCTGAATCTCCCTCGTGGAATGCCCTCATTCGTTCTACGACATCGTCGATACGGTGGCTGGCATGCTGAAGCAGTCTGCCAAGAAAGGCATGGGGTTGCTCGATCCCGGGTGCCAGCCGTGCAGCACGGAGGAAGTGATCCACGGCCTCTTCGAACCTGCGCTGGCCGTACGCCGCGATGCCAAGGCCGATCTCGATCGCAGCGCTCTTGTCGAAGTAGCGGCGACCGTTCAGGAAGGTCTCGGTTGCGGCGTCGAAGTCCTGATTTCGAAGGTGGAAATAGCCGAGGTCGTAGTGCAGTGATTCCTCGTACGGATTCGATTCCACCGCCAGCCGCAGGTGACGAAGTCCGTCCTCCATCCGCCCCGTCATCGTGTAGGCCTTTCCCAGTGCGTTGTGCATGACCGCCGAACCGCCCTCTGCACGTTCGAGCGCGGCCTTGCCCACATCCGCGGCCTTCAGCGGCATGCCGGCCTCCAGGTACAGTGACACTGTCCGAAGATAAGCGTCATCGTCACCCATCTCCCCGCTGGCGAACTTCTCCTCCCATCGGGCTGCTTCGGCCAGGTTCCCGAAATCGGTGTAGAACATGGCTAACGCATGCTGGATCAGAGGCTCATCACCTCCCAGCCGTGCCGCTTCCGACGCATGTCGGGACGCTTGCATTCTCAGGTTCAGAGTTCCGTAGACCTGTGCCAGGCCAATCCAGGCCCGTGCGTCTCCAGGCGAGGCATCCACCGCTCTCTCCAGCAGTTCCTGGGCCCTAGGAACGTCCCGAGCCTGTAGCGCCATCAACCCTTGGCGGACCAGTGCGGAGGCCGGGTTGAACTGCTCACCGCTCTCCTGTGCGGTGCCCATGGCGGCCAGTAGGAAGAGTCCCACCGCCGCCAATACCACGTGTTGCCGCGCCACAGATACCCAATATAGTTGATGGTCTCGTCCGCCAACCTCGCGCTGCCGGGCGATTCGTCCGCCTTCGCTACACTGCTGGGGATGATTCGGAGACTCCTGCCGTTCCCGGTTCTTGCTGCGTTGCTGTGCCTCATGGGCTGCTCTGCGACACCAGGGGCGGAGCGTCCCAACATACTGTTCGCCATCTGGGACGACGTGTCGCATCCGCATGTCTCCGCGATGGGCTCGAAGATGGTCGCAACGCCGGCGTTCGACCGGGTGGCGTCGGATGGTGTCCTGTTTCGCAACGCCTATGCCCCCGCGCCTGGGTGCAGTCCGACGCGTGCGGCGTTCCTGACAGGACGGCATATCTGGATGATCGAGCAGGCGGGCACACACGCCAGTTCCTTCCCCGCTAGCTATGTCTCGTACCAGGACTTGCTCGAGGACGCCGGCTACGCGATCGGCTACACCGGAAAGCCCTGGGGCCCGGGGCGTTGGGAGAAATCCGGGCGAACCCGCAACCCGGCCGGCCCGGCATTCTCGAAGCGGAGGCTGGAGCCTCCCTACAGTGGTATCGGAGACCGGGACTACGCCGGGAACTTCGAGGACTTCTACGCGCAGAAGCCGGAAGGCCAGCCGTTCAGTTTCTGGGTCGGGGGTGGCGAAGCGCATCGTCGATTCGAGCGAGGTTCCTGGAAGGCGGCTGGCAAGCGCCTGGAGGATGCGGAAGTTCCGCCATTTCTTCCGGACACTCCGGAGGTTCGCGAGGACCTGCTCGATTACGCCGTCGAAATCGAGTGGTTCGATGCACACGTAGGGCGGATCCTCGACTTCCTGCAAGCCAACGGCGAGCTCGAGAACACCCTGGTCATCTTCACTTCCGACAACGGGATGGCATTTCCCCGCGCAAAGGCGAACCTGTACGACTACGGGATCCATATGCCGCTCGCAGTCCGTTGGGCTGGGCCGGGTCGCGCGGGACGGGTGGTCGATGACATCGTTCAGTTCGTCGACCTTACTGCCACGATCCTGGATCTGGCCGGAGTCTCCCATCCTGGCGGTGCGTCCGCTCCGGTCGGGCGAAGCATTCGCAACGTTCTCGAGTCCCAGGCCGACGGCCTCGTCGATTCGACCCGCAATCGCGCGTTCTCGGGTCGCGAACGGCACTCCTCGTCCCGCTGGAACAACCTGACCTACCCCCAGCGATCGATGCGAACGCCCCGGCATCTCTACATTCGGAACTTCAAGCCCAAGCGCTGGCCAGCCGGTGCCCCTCAGAAGTTCCTGCCGGACGGGACTCTCGAACCGATGCACCGCGCCTACCACGATATCGATGCGTCGCCCACCCTGACCCAACTTGTCGAGGAGCGGGGGGACGGGCGCATCGGGGAGTATCTGGAGTGGGCCGTTGGCAAGCGCCCGGCCGAGGAACTGTTCGACCTGGAAGAGGATCCCGGATGCCTGGACAACCTTGCTCTCCAGCAGGAGCATGCAGGACTGCTCGGCGAACTTCGCGAGGAACTCAACTCCTATCTGGAAGAGACTGGCGACCCGCGAGCGACATCGAACGGCGATGTCTGGGACGAGTACATCCGTTACTCCGCAATCCGGCTTTTCCCGAAACCGCCAGATGCGGGTCCGGACTATTGAGCGACAGCCGCCGTCGCTTCCGGACACTCTCTGGCGGATCGGAGGCACTTCGGACAACCGGTCGGGGGTGACCGTGCCGGGGTTTCATGCGGGATACGGGTGGTTCAGGTCCAATAGAGCAGGCGGACTGCCACTCGAAGTACAGGCCAGAACAGATCGCCGAAGATATACCACGCAAGAACCAGCCCGAGGATTCCGAAGGCTTGGTCGCGGGTCAGGTCGAACCACCGTCTGGCCGTCTGCTCCGGCATCAGGAGTCCGATGGCCGTGTTGCCATCCAGCGGCGGCACCGGGAGCAGATTGAACGTCATCAGGAGGATGTTCTGCGTGAACAGGATACTGAGGAACTGGGCGATCGGGGCTGCCAGATCGCCGGAGCCTTCGACAACCTGGAAGAACGTCACCGATGGGGGAATCGAGAACGCTCCCATTGCGATTCCGGCATTGATGGCCACCGCCGCCACGAAAGTCAGCGCCAGGTTGGCCCCTGGTCCGGCAAGCGCCATCCACCCCGCACGGTGGGGATGCCGGTGTTCCCAGAGCTTGCTGTACGGGGCGGATGCCCATCCGAGCATCCAGTTGTTCAGGGCGAACGTGAGCAACGGGACTGCGACCGTGCCCAGTGGCTCGCGACGCATGTGGGGTACGGGATTGAGCGACACCTGTCCACCGACGGCGGCGGTGTCGTCTCCCCCTCGCAAAGCGACCCAAGCGTGGGCGGCCTCATGGCACGTAAGCGAGAGCAGGAAGGCCACGTACCACAGGCCCCCGAGGGCTATCGACTGGGGGTCCACGGAGAATTCCGTAGTTTAACCTACGGGCCCATATCCGCAGACGTGGGCGTTTGTTCTCACACGCAGCCTCTCAGCGGGAACGGCCGGCCGCTTGAATCCTCGCAAGCTCCGCCAGCAGTTCAGCCTTGATGTCGGGTCTGGTACGGGCGAGGTTGCGGCGCTCGCCCGGGTCCTCCGCGAGAAGGAAGAGTTGCATGCCGGTCTCTCCGGGCTGCAGGACTTGACCTCGCGGGTGCGAGAATCCGCCGCTGCCGTCCCCCAGGATGAGCTTCCAGCCGTCTTTCCGGATCGCGAACAGTCCTCTCTGGCTGTGGTGCACCGTTGCCGTTCGGGCATAGTGTCCCCGGCCAAGCAGCAGCGGCAACAGGCTGAAGCTGTCCTCGCCAGAATCGGGTGGCATGTCAAAGCCGACGATCTGGCTCATGGTTGCGAACACGTCCGTCAGGCAGACGGTCGCGTCGCTCGAACTGGATGGCGGTACCTGTCCGTCCCATCGAATGATGAACGGCACGCGATGTCCGGCTTCCCAGGCATCGGCCTTGAGGCCTCGCCATGGTGCGTTCGGGACATGCGAGTAGAGTTCGGTCACCGTATTCGTCGCTCCGAATGTCCCGATACCGCTCCGGGCGGGCGAGCCATTGTCGGAAGTGAACAGCACGATCGTGTCTTCGATCGCCCCGCTGCGCTCCAGTACCGCAACGATCTGGCCTACGATGGCATCCATCTGGTGGACCCAGTCACCATACTGTCCGGCCTGGCTCTTTCCGCGATTCCCTGCGTTCGGGACGATGGGCGTATGCGGTCCCAGCAACGGCATGTAGAGGAAGAACGGCACGGCAGGATCGGAGACCTGCTCCGTCAGCCAGTCAACGGCCCTGGCCGTGATGGTCGGTTGGGCTGCCCAGAGATCCCACCCCGGCATCATGGGACCGGCCCGCTGGCCCTTTCTTGCCGGCATGCGGTCGGTCGGGTCGCCGAGCACACGGTCGTTCTCGATGAACACATACGGCGGGAAGTTCGGAACATCGTCTCCGAAATAGTAATCGAATCCGCGTTCCGTCGGCCCTTGGCGTACTGGTCGCGAGAAGTCGACCCGCATGCCGTAGGGTTCGTAGTCCCTGCCGACATTGACCCCATCGAGTTCGTCCGACAGGTAGCCCCCTTCCCGGACCGGCCAGTCCCAGCCGAGATGCCACTTGCCGATGCAGGCCGTCACGTACCCCTCCGATCGCAGTGCCTCTCCGAGAGTCAGCCGTTCGCTGTCGATCACTGGGCCACCCCAACTGTTGACGATGCCGACAGGAAGCCGTGAGCGCCACGGATAGCGCCCCGTCAGCAATCCGTAGCGTGAAGGTGTGCAGACCGAGGAGGCGGTGTGCGCATCCAGAAACCGCATGCCATGTTTCGCGAGTGCATCGATGTTCGGGGTGGGTATGCGGGACCTGGGGTTGTAGACCCGAGGGTCGCCGTAGCCCATGTCGTCCGCAAGGACGACGACCACGTTGGGAGGACGGTCCTGGCCTGCAGCCGGGACACACATCACGACCGCAGGAATGATCGTGGACAGGATACGGGTTCGGTACATCGCGGGACTTCGAGTCTAGCAGCGGGTGTGGCTACTGCGACGCACCAACCATCCGCCCGGACTGGGCCACCGAGTAAGTTCGGGGTCGCCTCGGTGACTGCCAACTGGATCTAGTGTTCCGTCACTCGCAATCTTGAGGATCGACACGGGCGCGGTCTGTGGTCGGCGAACATCATGGCATGCGTCAATGAGCGCCAGCGTGGCGTGAAACGGCGCATGGCCGTGGACGATGCCCGCTGCAATCTCAAGTCCGTCCATCCCGAAATCACGGAATGACAGAACAGTAGTCCAGTTCCTATACTGGGAATAGTGGAAGTCGCATGACTGACTTGCCCGAACCGACGTCAGTTCCCGCGCCCGACGCCAAACGTCTCTTCCTCCTGCTGCGCGGACTGGGTCTTGACGACGAGCAGGCGTACACTTTTGTTCAGGAGGTGGACAACATGGCTGCCGCCAACCTCATCGCCCGATTCGAGTCCAAGCTGGATGCCCAGAACACCAAGCTGGATGCCCAGAGCGCCCGATTCGAGTCCAAGCTGGATGCCCAGAACACCAAGCTGGATGCCCAGAGTGCCCGATTCGAGTCCAAGCTGGATGCCCAGAACACCAACCTGGATGCCCAGAGCGCCAAGCTGGACGCCCATAACACGAAACTGGATGCCATTTCCTCGGCAGTGGATTCCCGGCTACGCATGCTCATGTGGTTGATCGGCGCGGCTGTCGCGGCCATCGGCATCTTCGTCCGCCTCTCCAGCTAACCCGGATATCTCACCAAGTCGCGCGAGCATCGATTTTTCGGCGGTATGGGACCTGTCACTGGGCTCAAAGGCATCGATTTGCAGTGTGGATCCATAAACAGGGCCATGATTTCCGGGTTCCTCCGCCCCGGATCGCTCCACCGACCTCCTCGCCGGCCGTTTCCGGCTCCTCCACGCCTGCTCGCTCCTCCCCGTAGACACACCTCTCCCACCGACCGCCTTGCGGCCGCTCTCCCCAATGTCCTGTCCCGCGCCGACCTCAGCTCGCCAGGGCCTCCCCGAACCGCACCAGGCACTGCGCGAACAACTCCCGGCGCGGAAACACCGACGAGATCCGGACCCGCACCCTCCGCACGCTCACCCGCACCTCCCCGGCCACCTTCAGCAGCAGCGCCCGCATCGTGCCGTACTGCGCCTTCGCCAACTTCGTCCCCACCAGCGCCACCCGCCGGATCACCTCCAGCAGCATCGCTCCGAACAGCGCCCAGTACATCCGCAACTGGTTCGCCCGCATCGAACCCGCCGAGGTCCGGTCCGCGAACAGATGCAGTTGCTGCTCCTTGATCCGGTTCTCCATGTCCCCCCGCGCACAGTACAGCTTCTCGTACAACTCCTTGGTTTTCCATTTCTTACGACTCATGCTCGTCACCACGAAGCGCTGGTTCTTCCCCCGTGGACCCGGCAGCCATTCCGCCTTCGCCACCACCCGCCGCTTCCGACTCCAACTCTCCCGCGTCCGGTACCGGAAACTCCGGTACCGCCGCGCCGCCTTGCCGCTCGTCACGCACCGGCTCCCCGCCCGATTCTGCTGCCGCGCCACCGCCTCCGCCAACCGCTTGTTCCCCGCCAGCCCGAACACGTAGTCCACCCGCTCCTGTGCCTCGCACCACGCCATCAGCGGCTCCCGACAGAACCCCGCATCCCCCCGCACGATCAACCGCACCTGCGGCCAGCGCTCCCGGATCTGCGCCACGATCCGCTGCAACTCCTCCAGGGCACCGTCCGCCGCATCCCGGTTGGCCGTCCGCAACCGCCCGCACAGCACGTAGGGGCCACAGGTCACATACAGCGGCAGATAGCAGTACTCGTCGTAGTAGGCATGGAAGAAGCGGCCTTCCTGTTCTCCATGCACCGGATCGTCGGTGGCATCCACGTCCAGGACGAGTTCCTTGGGCGGTTTCCGGTAGCTGTCGAGGAACAGCTCGACCAGCAGCCGGTCCAGCTGGGCAGTATCGGCCACGATGCGCTTGTAGCGGTCGCCGGCCGCGTGTTCGGGATCGCCCAACTCCATGCGATTGAGGGTACTGGAGCCCGCCAGCGGATGGCCGCGATCGCGTTGGCGGGCGCGGTGTTCCCCGTGGATGTCGGGGGTGCCGACGGCCAGGGCGAGGACGCTGTCGGAGCGGAGTTGGTCGTGGTCGTTGATGTCCTCGTAGCCGAGCACGAGGCCGAACAGGCGCTGGGAGACCAACTGCTGGAGGGGGTGTTCGCAGCGGCGGGGATCGCGGTGGTCGCGGAAGCAGCGGGCGAGGCGCCGGGTGAGGTGGACATGGTGATCGGCGGCGCGGAGCAGGAGAGCGCCGCCATCGGACGTCATGCGTCCGCCATCGAAGCCCAGGCAGACTTGACGGCGGCCATGATTGGCGAGGGAGAGGCTGGTACAGGGTGTGGATTTGGGCATGATGCTTCAGGACCGATTCAAGATCCTGATAGCAAACATGTTATCATACCGATATGCCTGATTTTCACCCCTTTGGTGAGATATCCGGGCTAGGGACGGGAGACTGACGCTACGGCGCCCGGTTCCTCGCGCCGTAGCGCAGCCTGACCCACCCATACGTCGTTCCCGAGACCGGCCCTTCGCACCCGTCTCCATGCGCCCGGCAACGGACCACAGGTCTTCTTGTGCAACCGAACGGCACTCTCACGCTCCGCGGGTTCGCGGTTGTGGGTCAAGCAGTGATATCAGCGCTCTGTGTTTCGCAGGGACCGCGAGAGGCTGTGCCATTGCCATATCACCGGGCGTCGCACCCGAGATACGACACACGGGCACGTTTCCTGAAGGGCACTCCATCGGCCGGTACCAACTACCCCAGCCTGGCGCCAAGCGGCTTCTCCCCGGGTGAACCTCGGGTACACCGGTGAGGTAGCGACGATGCTCCACGCTCGGCGCACGAGGGTGCGCCCCGTGAGGACCCCGCCACCTGTCGAACGGCAGGAACGGAGTATCGGTGGATCCGGTCGGCTGCAGCCTCGTGGCGGCGGCCCCGGAGATGCTGGAAGGCGCTCCGGGCAGAACGAAGGTCGGGATCCGGGTTCGGCTCGTCAGGCCGTGTCTGTGGATTCCAGCACTCTCCAGCAGGATTCGTGTGGGGAACGAGCAGAGCGTTGCCCTGCATCCGGGCTGTCTCCGGATGGTGAGATGATCCGCGACGGTCCCGGCCGGATCTCGCTCCCGGGATCAGCCATCGTCCGCTTCGAGAACTCCTTGCCGCGAACCTCGTCGCAGAACCGGTCGGCAGCCTCGACGGAATCCAGGTCGGACTTCGCCTCGGTCCGGCGCGAGGGGTGTCCACGCCCCTGACTGCCGGACTCTGCCGTCGTGGACCGCATCGGCTCCGCTGCAGTGTTCCGTCACTCGCAATCTTGAGGATCGACACGGGCGCGGTCGGCGAACATCACTGCATGTGTCAATGAGCGCCAGCGTGGCGTGAAATGGTACATGACCGTGGACGATGCCCGCTGCAATCTCAAGTCCGTCTGTCCCAAAATCACGGAATGACCGAACACTAGCCGCAGAACCCAGATTGATCTATGATCCTAGGATCGTGCCGGTGGAGCAGTTGGTTCTTGCGGTCGGGCTCTTGAGCAGTACCGTCTACTTCATCCGTGCCGTGGGCACCCGGCTGGCCGGGGTACGTTCCGCCAGGGAACGCAATCTCCGCCTGGACGGATTGGTCGGAGGACTCTGGGTGACCTTCTGCGAGGTCGTCCTGCAGACTCGCGTGATTCGCGACCGTCCGCTGGTCGGCCTCCTTCATGCCGCCGTGATGTGGGGCTTCTTCGCGTTTGCCTGGGTGAGCATCGAGCATCTTGCCGTCGGGTTCGCCGGCCCGGACATGTCGGCCCCGGGCCATTCATGGTATGACGCCTTCGCTGGCGTCTGGGCGGTTGCTGTCCTGGTCGGCATTGCGGGCCTCAGCTTCCGACGGTTCGTCCTGCGTCCGCCGGCGTTGGGCGCGAAGCCGTCGCTGAGTTCGGCCCTGGTCGCCGGGCTGATCGTCATTCTGATGGTCACCCATATCGCGGACTGGCTCCTGATCGAGCCTCTTGGTGCATTCTGGCGCTGGAACTGGTGGACGCACACCGCGGCCCTGGTGTCGATGCTGTGGCTGATTCCGAATTCCAAGCATCTTCACCTGGTTCTCGCTCCGATCACGATCCTGTTCCGGGGGCGCGCCACGAGTTCGGTGCGGCCCCTGCGGGACGAGGATGACGATGACGACGATTTCGGAATGATCTCCTTTACGGACCTGTCGCAGAAGGATCTTCTCGACCTGAACTCCTGCGTCGAGTGCGGGCGGTGTACCGACAGTTGCCCCGCCAACCTGATCGGAGGTTCGCTCGATCCCAAGGAGATTGTCCTCCAGATGCAGAAAGGGCTCCTGACCGGGGGTTCGACGATCGCAGGAGACGATGCACTCGTTGCCAGCGGCAAGGCATGGGTGAGCGAGCAGGATCTGTACCAGTGCCTTTCGTGCGGAGCCTGTGAGGAGGTCTGTCCCGTCGGAATCGAGCATGTGGGGCTGAAGATCCTCGATCTGCGCCGGGGACTGGTGAGCGAGGGGCGTACCGGCAACGACAGGCTCACGGCGATGTTCACAACGATGGAACGGTCTCCGCACAACGCCTGGGGTGCCTCGCAGCAGACACGGCGGAAACTCCTGGATGCAGAGAACCTTCCGCTGTATCAGGAGGAGATGGAATGGCTGTTCTGGCTGGGCTGTGGGTGCAGTTACGATCCGCATGGGCACGAGGTGGTGCGCTCGATGCGGAGGGTTCTCGACGCGGCCGGTGTCTCCTGGGGCGTCCTGGTTGCCGAGACCTGTTGTGGTGAGCCCGCCCGGCGAGCGGGGAACGAGTACCTCTACCTCGAACTGTCCGAACAGGTGATTGCCGCCCTGCAAGCCAAGGGGGTCAGAAAGGTCGTCACCTGTGATCCGCACTGTGCACGGATGTTCGATGTGGATTACCGACAGCAGGAGGCCTTCCGTGCCCTTGGCATCGAGGTGGTGCACCACACCGAACTGCTCGCACGGATTGCCGAATCGCTTCCTCTGGAGACTCTCGAGGGCAAGGTCACATTGCACGATCCGTGCTATCTGGCCCGAGGCAGGGGAGTCGTCGAAGAGCCGCGGGCGGTCCTGCAGGCTGTCGGTGCCGAGCTGGTCGAGATGCCGCACAGCAGGTCGAGGACGTTCTGCTGCGGGGCCGGTGGCGCCCAACTCTATATCGCGGACGATAGCGTGGACCTGTCCGGCGGCCGGGTCAACGATCGGCGGTTCGCGGAAGCCGAGGCGACGGGCGTCGACACGGTGGCAGTGGCGTGCCCGTACTGCCCGATCATGCTCAAGGACGCTGCGGGCCGGGCGGGCCGTGGCGACATCCGGATAGCGGATGTCGCCCAGCTTGTCGCCGAACGGCTCCCGCCAGCCGAACGGGACCCCGCTAGCGATTGAACAGGAACGAGTTCGAATTGATCAGCGCCCAGAGCAGGTCTTGCGCCTTGGCCGCCCGTCCGGGCGAACTGCCGATGTAGGTGAGCGCACTGTCGAGTTCCTCGGCCGTCGGATAGCGTGTCAGGGAAGCCAGGTACAGGTCTTCGATCAATTCCCGGTCCGAGCGGCCCGCAACGATCGACTCGGCAATCCGTCCGCCCGGATTGGCGATCGCATCGGCGAGGATCGGTCCGTTGACCAGACTCATTGCCAGTGGCAGGCTGAGGTCGTTGCGCCGCTCGCATTCGCAGGGCGACTCGCGCTCCGGACGCCCGAACATGTTCAGGAACCCGCCCGCGTCAACGTGCGGGTCCGGAAGTTGCTGTGCATTGAAGTCGTCGGGAACATCCGGGAAGTCCGGCCTCGACCCGGTCGCGATGGTCATCGCGTCAAGCAGTGACTCGGCCGGCAGCCTGCGGGGCTCGAATCGCGAGAAGTTGATGCTGTCCTGAGCATTCCATTCGTTCGCCTCCAGTGCGGTCTGATACGTCCGGGAACCGACGATCGTGCGGATCAGGTGCTGCAGGTCGAATCCGCTCTTGACGAAGTCCTGCGCAAGGGCGTCCATGAGGTGGGGGTTGACCGGCGGGTTCGAACCCCGGATGTCGTCTACCGGTTCAATGATCCCCCGCCCGAAGAAGTAGCTCCAGACACGGTTCGCGATCGCTCTTGCGAAGTACGGGTTTCGCTCGGATGTCAGCCACTGTGCAAGGGCTTCGCGACGATCATCGAAGGAGCGGATCGCAGGCATGCCGGCAGAGGCGAGCAGGTACTGGGGATCGACGGGCTTGTTCGTCTTCGGATGGAGAAAGTCGGTTTCCTCCCGCTTGAGATAGACGATCTGCTCGTCACTGTCGAATCCGGGCTTTGTGCCGACGGCCGCAAAGAACGCTGCCAACTGGAAGTACTGATTCTGCGTCCAGCGCTCGAAGGGGTGGTCATGGCATTGCGCACACACCATGCGCACGCCCAGAAACAGTTGCGTGGTGGTTTCCATCGCCAGCTTCGGATCGTCGTTGACGCGGAAGAAGTTCGCCGCCGGTGCCCGGAACGTGCTACCGACGGACGTCAGCAGCTCGCGGACGAACTCGTCGTAGGGCTGGTTCGACGCGACGGCGTCCCGGATCCACTGACGGAATGCCCACATGCCCTTTTCGCCGAGGTGTTTCCGGTTGGACTGGAGCAGATCTCCCCATTTGAGGGACCAGTGGTCGATGTAGGGCTGGCTACCCACGAGGGACCGGATGAGGCGGGTCCGCTTGGCCTTGGACGAGTCCGGATCGTCGAGGAAGGCGCGGGCCTGTTCCGGCGTGGGCGGAATGCCCGTAAGGTCGATGTAGACACGCCGCAGGAAGACGGCGTCGCCGGCGATTGCGGAGGGCTGGATCTTCAACCGCTTGAGTTTTGCGTCAATGTGCCTGTCGATGTAGTTGTGCTGCGGCAGTTGACGCCACCGGAATCCCGCAGCCGGGTTGAGGACCGTCAGCGGCACGGTCGTGAACTTGCCTTCGTACCGCACCATGATCGCGGCTTCTCCGATGCGCTCTCCGCGCACAACCCCGCCGTCCGCGACCGTGGCTGTACTGTTGGAGTTGCTCTCCACAACGGCCAGGTTGGAGACATCGCGGCTCGATCCGTCTCCGTAGTGAGCGATCACTTGCAGGGCCTGCTCCTGGCCCGGTTCCGGAAAGACAAGCTGATCGGGCTGCACCGCGAGCTGCGAGACGGTGTCGGTCGAACGATCTCCGAAGGGGGCACCTTGCGCGATCCACGTGACGATGGTCTGGAAGGCCTCGGATTCCCGGCCGAACCGCAGGCCCCCTTCATGCGGTACCTGCATCGTGGGCTTGGAGAGCATCAGACTCGCTTCCGGGACGGCCCTGTTGAACCGTCGGCCGGAGACCTCGAACAGCAGGGCGCGATAGTCGAACTCGGGGTCATAGCCACGCAGCGACAGCTTGAACCCGTTCTTGCCCTTCGCTGCTCCATGGCACGGACCCGAGGTGCAGCCCGCATTGTTCAGGAACGGCATCACGTCCCGCAGGAACGTCACGCGGCCCTCGGTGGCCGCAGTGGCGGAGACCGAGCCGGGAAGTGCGAGCGCCGCCACCAGCAGGGAAGTCGGCAAGTGCAGTCTGTTCATTGGAATCCAACCTGTTCCGGAGCGGGGGTTTCCGCCATTGTACCGCCGGGCTGGATCACAAGGACGGCTTCCACCGGCGGAATGTTGTAGGGGACGGCTTCCTTGTCCCTTCCGGCAAGCACGGAGCGGGGTGTGATCTCCACCACGTATTCCCCGGGTGCCGTATCCGGCGCGACATCGCAGCGGAGACTGTAGCTGTCGGCATCCCCGGCGATCCGCTGGGGCTCACAGGAGACGCCGACCGGAAGGTTGGCTGCCTCCATGGAAACATCGGCATCGAACGCGGGATCGCGCGAGAAGGAACCTGCGATCTCCAGCGATGCCCCCGGGCGGGCCGCACTCGGACCGGTCGGGGCTTCCACGCGGTAGCCCTGGACGATGTCCACGATGATCGCCGGCGAATGGACGGTGTGGACCGTTCCTGCGTGCCGGATCTGCGCCTCGAGCACGAGATCGAATCGCATCGCCGGAGTGCCCATGGTCGTGTTCAGTTCGAACACCCCCGTCTTGTCGCCCGGTTTGATGCCGGCGCCGCCCAGGATGCGCAGGTTGCCCACCGCGGGAGCATTCAGCAGGCGGACCGGCGAGAGGGCTTCGACACCGTTTTCGTGGGTCTTGTAGATCCACTTGATGTCGTGTTGCAGGCCTTGAATCAGACGTAGGTTTCGCGCGGACGCCAGCTCGATGCTTGCCGGGATCGGTTCGACGACGGAAGCCGGGATGGACGGCCCGTCACCGGGTAGCCGGACAGGTCGCTGCTTGGCCCCGGCGACCGGAGTGACCAGGCTGGACGTCAGGGCGGTTCGGCGGAACACCCGTCCGTCCTTGCTGCGGCCTTCCCCGTAGAACGAAATCCGGGCATTCGCGGGCTTCGCGACTTCGGAAGCTGTCAGGCTCAGGCGGCCTGTCAGGGATGTCCGGCGCGTAGTCATGCCCCCGAACTCGGCGGGGATGTTGCCTCCGTCGGCTACCACGTCAGCGGGCAGCCCCTCGGCCATGATCCGCACGGGACCGTCGTAGCCCCTTCTCTCCATGGTCAGGGACACGCTTGTGCTGCCGCTCCGCGGGATGTTGACGTGCGTGTCGTCCATTCGCAGGATGAAGTCCGGTGTCTGCCGTCGGGCGACCAGCCGGTAGCCGTAGCCCGGACCTCCCCGCCCGAGCAGGTCCTCGATGCTCAGTTCCAGTTCGGTAACGCCATCCGGGATGACGATGCCCAGGGACGGATCGCCGGACGTCTCCGCACGGGACGAGATGTTGGAGAGTGGCTCCTCGGGAGTCTGGTCTCCCGCCGAAGCCAGTTTCCGTCCGTCCTGGTCACGCAGTACAAGAAGCGTGTAGAGTTCGGACGTTCCGAGGATGGCCGCCTGCGTTTCGATCATCCATTCCTCGCCCCGCTGCACCGCGAGCCGGTAGCGGTCGACCTCGCCCTCGATGGCAATCCTTCCATTGACGATCGTGCCTTCGCTCAGCTTGCGCTCGTGCGGACGGATCGGTTCGAGGGTCTCCGGACCGGAACTCCGTAGGAGCGGTATGGGTAGACCCGTCCTCGCGCCGGGCACCGCGACAAGACCCTCGTCGGTGACCACCCTGACCGGTTGCTCCAGCGTGCCTCCGGACAACTCCACCTCGACGGGCTCACCGGCAGTCCATCCCAACGGGAAGATCGTTTCGGCATACTCGGTCGGTCCCGCCACCAGACGGTAGAAGTTCCGCCGCTGCCGACTGAACCGCGCGTCATGCACCTCGATCAGGTAGTCGCCTGCCACGGGCGCCACGAATGCGATCCGGCAGTCGCTGCCGATACCGGGGGAGTCATCCCGCCGCGCGAGAGTTCGGGACTCCGGGGACCGGATCGCCAGGACCGGATCGATGGCCGATCCGAGCCTTCGAGCCTCCACCTCGAAGATGATCGACTGGCCGCTTCGCAGCCGGATGCGGTAGAGGTCGCGATCCGCTGCGTCGAGAGATCCGTTCACGATGATCGGGGCTTCGATGGGCTGTGCTCGGGAAGCGAGATCGTTCCGCAGGGCTCGCGGACGCTCCGGTTCCGTCTCGAACGTTTCGGGCAAGCCCGAGACGCTGAACAGCCACGGGTTCGAACGGCCGGCCGATGTCTCCACTGCCAGCGGGTAGGCCCCCGGTTCCGCGTCGGAATCGATCTCGAGCAGGTACAGCCGCTCGGTCCCGTCGGTGGTCAGTTCCGTGATGGTTCCCGGGATTCGTGACCGCACAAGCATCTCGCCATCGAGACCGTTGCCGTTGAGAGCCAGTCGCACGGCCGTGCCGCGGCGCCCCCCGGATGGCGACACGCCGGTCAGGGTGGGAGCAGCGATAAGCGTCGGAAGCGCTACGGTTGCGAGCAGGGACAGTGTGGCGATGCGGCGTCCGCTGAATGGCATCGGATCACCCGGCGTCGCCGTCCCGGACGCCTTGCCCGGCCTGTTCCAGTGGAACCGGCACGAACGAGTGCAGACTCGCCCCGGAGGTGTCGTAGATGCGGACGGTCCCGTCGAATCCGCCGGTCGCGATGCGTGTGCCGTCCGGGTGGAAGGCGACCACGAAGATGCCTCCGAGATGGCCCTTGCAGGCTGCGATCCGTTCTCCGCTCTCGGTGTCGTAGATGCGGACTTCATCCGCTACACCGCCGACCGCGATCCTGGAGCCGTCCGGGCTGAACGCGAGGGCGAAGATCTTCCCGTCCTGTTCCTCGAACTGGCGGACCAGAGTCGAATCGTCGGCGATCTTCAGCGCCCGGGGTCGGTCCATCGTGTACAGGTAGGGCACGCGGTCCTCCCCGCCGATCAGGACATGGTCCCGTCGCGGGTGGCGGGTGACGGCGTACAGCTTGTCCCGCAGAAGATTCACGTTCTCGAGGAAAGCACCGGTCTCGCCGTCCGCGAGTTTGGCAGCGCGGTCACGGCCTACCGAAACGATCCGCCTGCCGTCGATCGCGAACACGGACTGCAGCACCCAGTCTTCGTGATGGCCGGCCTTGAACAGTTCCTTGCCGCTCTCGATATCGACCATTCGGACCGACTTGTCGGTCGCCCCGAAGACCGCCCGTTTCCCGTCCGGAGACAGGTCTCCGGCAAAGAGGGTGTCGGAGGTCGCCATCACCGAGCGCAGGAGCTTCCGTGACGCAAGGTCCCACACCTGCAGTTCTCCGAACAGCGCCGGCGTTCCACCCACGGCCACGAGGGTAGTGCCGTCGGCCGAGAAGTCGATCGAGTGAATCTTCGCGGACCGGCCCAGCAGGCGGGCCTCGATTGCGGAGCCGTCTGAGCGGTGGAGGAGGATCTCCTGGAACCCTCCCACCGCCAGGACCGTCCCGTCGGGCGAGTAGGCCAGCCCGGTGATCGTCGGAGCCTGTGTGTAGGTGGGCGGCTCGTTCGGCGTTTCCGGTGCCCTGGCTTCCGGTGGAGTGTCGTCCTCGGCGCCCTCCCGCACCCAACGGGTCAGCAACTCGATCGCATCGGACGCCAGCGCAGCTCCGCCCATGGGCATCCGAGGCTCCACCTTGCCGGTGACGAGGTTGACCAGGGGACTGTTCTCGGGGGCGCCCCTGACGACCGCACTCCCGTGTTTCGCACCGCCGCGTACGATGCCTTCGTAGGCTGTGATGTCCAGTCCGCTCATCGCGTTGGCCGGCTGGTGACAGCCGGAGCAGTGGACTTGCAGCAGAGGGCGAACGTCGTCGAAGTAACTCACGGGTTCAGCGCCCGTGGCCGCGAAGGGAGCGACGAGGATCGCGAGGAGCCGTACGTACCGCATGGAACTTGATGCCAATCACATTGTAGGTACGTCCCGCCTGCCACTCAACCGGCAGCGGGGGTTCGGCCCGTCGGAATGGTCGGGAACTCCCGTCCTTTCCCGCTTCGACCTGCAGCGATCCATCCGATCCTCACTCTGTCGACAACCCGGGCGTGCCTGCGGCCGCGGTCCGGATGCGTCCAGGAAGGGACCATTCGAAGCGTGGCTTCCTGTGCTACCATCGGCTTGTCGCGAAGGCGGCAGTCTGGAACGGTGAGTAACCGGATTCCGAGTTTTCTGATCGGCTTGGGGGTCGGAGCCACCTTCGGCCTGCTCGTGGCGCCGCATCGTGGCGAAAAGACCCGCCAGGAGCTTCGTCGAACGGTCGAGGACGGGCGAGAGATCATCGGCAGGGGGACGAAGGAATTCCGCCAGTCCGCCGAAAAGGCGCTCGAGTGGAGTCGGGATGTCCTCGAGACAAGGCGGATGAACCTGGAAACGGCCTACCAGGCTGGCGTCGAAGCGTATCGCAGGACGGTCGACGGCACGTAGTTGCTGCCCACCCCCTGCTACTCGCGAGGAGAGCGCAAGCTGGCGATGGACGAGACTCAATTCCTCTTGCGTGTGATCGCAGGGCTGGCAGTCGTAGGCGCGGTGGCGGTCGCTGCATTGGCCGTCGCTGCCGTCCGGTTGATGCGGATCTCCAGAAGGCTGGAGGAGCGCGCATCCGAGTTCTTCGAGTCCTGGGAGCCGGTGGCGCCGCAGGCCAGCACAGCGATCTCTGATTTCTCGGAGCAGTCCGGCGAGTTGATTTCCCGGCTCAACGCCCTCTCCGCGCTCCTGCACAAGCAGGCGTTGCGGATCGACTCGACGATCCACACCCTGGCCGCCACGGCCGAGCGCAACGTCGAAGAGGTGGATGCGGCCGGAAAGGCCATCCTGAGCAATCTGAACAAGATCGCGAAGGCATTGGAAGGCGGCGTCAGGGTTCCGCTGGTTCAGGTGCGGGCACTATCGGCGGGACTTGCGGCTGCGGCCCGGCAGTTGTCACGGGGTCAGCCTGCGAATCCGGACCAACTCTCGACGGACGAAGAGATGTTCATCTAGCGCCTCCGTCGACATCCCAGTCTCGATCATCATCCCGGAGGAAAACGCCTTGAAACCCAAGGAGCAAGCATCTGGTCAGAAGACCACCTATCGTGTCGCACTGCTCGGCACGAAGTTCATGGGCAAGGCCCATAGCCAGGCGTACCGCAACGTCAACATGTACTTCGCCGATGCTCCGATCGTCGAACGTGCCGTGATCTGCGGTCGCGATCCGGCGGAGACCGAGCAGGCCCGGAGGGCCTTCGGTTGGCAGGAAGCCTCCACCGACTGGAAGTCGGTCGTGGACCGGGATGACATCGACATCGTTGATGTGTCGACGCCGGGAAACATGCACTGTGACATGGTCATCGCGGCTGCCAGCGCGGGCAAGCATGTCGTTTGCGAGAAGCCCCTCGCCAACACCCTGGGCGAGGCGCAGCGCATGGTCGAGACCGTCGAAGCGGCCGGCGTTTCCAATCTGCTGATGCACAACTACCGCCGCGTCCCTGCGGTGGCCCTCGCCCGGCGGATGGTCGAGGATGGCCGGATCGGCAGAATCTATCACTTCCGGGCGCGCTACCTGCAGGACTGGGCCCTGTCCCCCGATCTGGAACTCGTCTGGAGGTTCGACGCCAGGTTGGCCGGCAGCGGAGCGCTCGGCGATCTGGGCGCCCACGTCATCGATCTCGGACGATACCTCTGCGGGGAAATTGCCGAACTCGCCGCTACGTCCGAGACATTCATCCAGCAGCGCGCCGTCGCGGCGGGGTCGAGCGAGATGGCCGATGTCACGGTCGATGACGCCGCGGCTCTTTGCGTGCGGTTCGAGAATGGGGCGATCGGGACCATCGAGGCGTCCCGCTTCGCGCCCGGGCGCAAGAATCACAACTCGTTCGAGATCAACGGCAGCAAGGGCTCGCTGACCTTCGACCTGGAGAACCTGAATGTCCTGAAGTACTATTCGGTCGACGATCAGGCGGATGCGCAGGGATTCCACGAGATCATCGCCTGCTCGTTGGGCAAGCATCCCTATGCGGACGCCTGGTGGTTTGACGGGCACCTGCTGGGCTACGAGCACAGCTTCACCCATACCATCTACGACTGGCTGACGGCGTTGGCGGCAGGGACGGGCACCCATCCGGATTTCCGGGACGGGTTGCGGAATCAGCAGGTGCTGGATGCGGCCGCCAGGGCCACGGCGAGCCGTCGTTGGGAAGCCGTCGGCGGGTGAGGGATTGAGTCGGCTGCTCCGACGGACGGGACCCCGTCGGGCCCGTCGAAGATCGCGCGGGTTGAGGCCGACCTGGCGGACGGGTTCTGCATCGGTCCGGCAAGGCATGCTGTAATGGACAGTTGCGGATCGCAACGTGGAACGTGAACGGACTCCGCGCGCGGCTGGAGTACGTCCTTCACTGGCTCAAGGTGCGGCAGCCCGATATCGTCGGACTGCAGGAACTGAAGATGCTGGACGAGCAGTTCCCCGCATCGGTGTTCGAAGCGGAAGGATATCATGCCGTCACCCACGGCCAGAAGGCATGGAACGGTGTGGCTGTGCTCTCGAGAACACCGGCCTCGGTCCGGCAGGTGGGCCTGCCCGGTCAAGCCGATTTCGGCGCCCGCCTGCTGACCGCTGACGTGGGCGGCATCTCGTTCACGACCGTCTACGTGCCCAATGGCAAGACACTCGACCATCCCGACTATCAACGCAAGCTCGCGTGGCTGGACGATCTGGCCCGGCACATCGAGCGGGAGCACGATCCCGCCGCATCGACCGTGCTGTGCGGCGACTTCAACGTGGTCCCAGCCCCGATCGACTCGTGGGACGCCGAGGGCCTCGATGGCACGATCTTCCACACGGAATCCGAACGCGAGCGACTTGCGTATATTCTGCGATGGGGGTTCTCGGATCTTTTCCGGTACAAGCATCCAGATGAGAGAATGTTCTCTTGGTGGGACTACCGAGGTGGTTCGTTCTACCGCAACCAGGGCCTTCGGATCGACTTCCTGCTGGGAACGGCGGGCGTGGCCGAACGGCTCGAATCGGTTCGCGTCGACCGCGACTACCGTAAGAAGAAGGACGGCTTGACGGCTTCCGACCACGCTCCCGTGATCGCGGACCTGAACTGAGAGCCAACCCACTGTTCGAATCCCACGGAAAGAGGTCCCAACAACGAATGATGCGTAGCAGACATTGCTCTCGCGCCTGGCTCGGGCTCGCGTTTCTGGCGGGCGTACCGGCCGGTCTCTACGGCCAGTCGGACTCGGCCCCGCAGCGGCGCAGCCCCAGGGTGGAGTTCGAGCGCTTTGCCGTAGGCTTCCGCTTGGGCTACCAGATTACTGCCCAGATCACCGAGGGGACAGACGAGCAGACGAGCACCTCGACCAATCCGGCCACCAAGTTCACGGCCCTGTCCGAGCCCCAGCAGGACAACTGGGGTATTGGCGGGGGCGTCCAGTTCAACATCCTGCCGCGTTGGGGGGTGGTCGCCGAACTCATCGCGCACAGCATCCGGTTCAAGACCGGGACGAAGGTCGAGCGGAACCAGACGGCGACCCGCCCCGTCCAGGTCCTGTCCAACGAGTTCCTGGTCACGGAGGCGAACCACTGGGACATCCCCGTGACCGCTCGCTACTACCTCAATGGTCCGCGCCGGAGGGTCCGACCGTACTTGTCGGGCGGGGTTGGCATGCGTCTGGTACGGGGCGCGAAAGCAACCCGCGAGATCGTCGACCTGGACGGCGGGGACAGCGAGTTCCTGGACGTCAAGCCACAGGTGGCGAACCAGCGGACGATGGGTCTGGTCGGTGGCCTCGGCTTCGAGTTGATTGATGACATCAACCTCAAGCTCAGTGTCGAGGGTCGCTACATGCGCTGGCAGGAGAAATCGTTCGAGATCGGCATGGCCAACGCGCTTCGCAATCACGTCGAGATCATGGTCGGCCTGTCCTTCTAGGCCCGGTGATCGGGAACATGGACGGCCCCGGCCTGGTTCCCGGTACCGTCCACAGCAACAGAATGCCCAACAGACTTGCCGCTGAGACCAGTCCGTACCTGCTCCAGCATGCCGAAAATCCCGTCGACTGGTTCCCGTGGGGCGAGGAGGCCCTGTCGCGGGCCCGCGACGAGGACAGGCTGATCTTCCTCAGCATCGGCTACGCGGCCTGCCACTGGTGCCACGTGATGGAGCACGAGTCGTTCGAGGACGAGACCGTCGCCGAAATCCTGAATCGCGACTTCGTATCGATCAAGGTGGACCGCGAGGAGCGTCCCGACCTCGACGAAATCTACATGGCCGCCACAATGCTGTTTTCGGGCGGCCACGGAGGCTGGCCGATGAGCGTCTTTCTGGCGCCGGATCTGAAGCCGGTCTACGCCGGCACGTACTTCCCCAGGCAGGATGCCCACGGGCGGCCCGGGTTCAAGACGCTGCTGCGGTTCCTGCACCAGAAATGGGTGCTTGATCGCTCCGAGTTGCTGCAGAGTGCTCACAGGGTGGCGGACGCGCTCCACCAGATGAACCAGCAGAAAAGCGGCGTGACCTTCCCGTCCGCTGACCTGGTTGCGCGGGGGGCCAGCGCAGTCCATCGGGCATTCGATCATGTCCACGGGGGCCTTGCCAGCGGCGGCAACAAGTTCCCGCAGTCTCATGCACTGGAACTGCTGCTGCGTGCCTGGCGGGCGACGGGCGAGGCGCGCTATCGCAAGGCCGTGGAACTGACGCTGGAACGGATATGTTCCGGCGGAATCTACGACCATCTCGGAGGAGGACTGCACCGCTACTCGACCGACCCGGAGTGGCTCGTTCCACATTTCGAGAAGATGCTGTACGACCAGGCCCTTGTGGTGTCGGTGCTGATCGATGCCTGGCAGGCGTCCGAGGAAGACCATCTCAAGGCACTTCTTGCCGAACGGGCGCGAGGAATCTGCGAGTACGTGCTCCGGGACTTGCGCAGCCCGGAGGGCGCGTTCTTCTCGAGCGAGGATGCCGACAGCGAGGGCAAGGAAGGCAAGTACTACGTTTGGACGAAGTCGGAGGTCGACGGGGCATTGGGCGACGAGGCCGCCCGGCTGTTCGCCTCGCACTACGACGTCTCGGAATACGGCAACTGGCTGCACCCCGGGGACGCCCATGTGCCCAGCGGCCCCAAGAACGTTCTGCGGGTCGTGCGGGGAGCAGACGTACTGGCGAAACTGGACGGCAGACCACTGGAGGAAGTCGAGCATTCGCTGGCCCGGGCCAGGGACTGTCTGTACGAGTTGCGCAGTCGGCGGGTGCGGCCCGCCTTGGACGACAAGATCCTGACGGGCTGGAACGGATTGATGATCGCGGCTTTGGCGAAGGCCGCGGCCGTGCTCGGCGAGCCGCGCTACGGGGAGGCTGGCATGCAAGCCTCCGAGTTCCTGCTGGACAACGTGCGGCAAGGGGACCGGCTCCTGGCCACGTTCGGCAAGGGCAAGGCCAGGTTGACGGCGTACTCCACGGATTACGCCTTCGTGATCGAGGCTCTCCTCGCGATCTACGAGTGGCGGGGGGACCCGCGCTGGCTGTTCGAGGCGGAGAAGCTCGCCGACACGCTTGTGCAGCACTACTGGGACGAGGATGGTGGCGGATTCTGCCTGACCGCATCCGACCACGAGGATCTGCTGGTTCGTTGCAAGTCGGTGCAGGATGGCGCCACGCCGTCTGCGAACTCCGTGATGGCTCTGAACCTGCAGAAACTGGCCGTCCTGCTGGGGCGGACCGACTATCGGGAAAAGGCGGGCGTCATTCTCGAGATCTTCGTCGATCCCACATCAAGGCTTGTCTTCCAGCAGGAACTGCTGCTGTGCGCGCTGGATGCGTGGCACAGGGGACTGGATGAAATCGCGGTGGTAGGGCCGAGGGCGGACCCGCGGACTCGTGCCCTGATGGATCGGGTACACGCCGGTTTCCGGCCCAACAAGGTCCTCGCACAGTCCGAAGGGCCGGAGATGCCCGAGGTTGCGAGGCTGCCATTGCTAGCCGGACGGGGGCTTGTGGCTGGACAGGCAGCGGCCTACGTTTGCCGGGATTACACTTGCGAGCGGCCCGTCACCGAGCCTGGCGATCTCTTCGTGGACGGCTCTTGACCCGGCTCCTTCCTGCGAAGTCGAAGTGGAATCGTCAAGAGACAGTCGAGACGCCGGAAGCCCCGGATCCGATGTCCGGGGGGAACGGTCTGCGAGGGGGGCGGAATCGACGCCTTCGGGCGAGGTCGTGGTCCGCCCGGCCCGGCGTGGTGAGATGCCGAGAATCCGTGAACTCGTGGCCCTGTTTCCGCGGGAACTCATCCAGGTTGATCTCCCCCGCATTCCGTCGTTCTTCGTGGCCGACCATCGGGGCCGGATCGTCGGATGCTGTGCACTGCAGGTCTACTCGAGGAGACTTGCCGAGGTCAGGAGCCTGGCCGTCCTTCCGGAGTATCGTGGACTGGGCATTGCTGCACGGCTGGTCGACGAGTGCCTCCGGCGGGGCAGGCAGCGGCGGGTGAAGCAGCTGCTGGCAGTGACCAGCGAGCCGGGGTTCTTCGAGGGGCGCGGGTTCACCGTGCACCAGGGCTGGAAGACCGCCTTGTTCGCCGATGTGGGCGACGAGTCCTGATGGAGAACCGCACGGCGTGCCATGGGCATGCCGACGGTGGCTGTCCAGTCCGGAAGGGCCACCCGGCACAGGACGGTCGGTGACGGCAGTCGCCGTGGTCCAGGGTTCGACAGGATGTGCTCAGGCGCGCGTGTGTCACCATGTGCCTTGGGAGTTGCCCGCATGGGTGCAACTCCCGAGTGTCGGATGACCTGGAGTCGGATGATGGTCCGCATGGGCCCGGGCGTCGCCATTGTCGGCGTGGCTGCACTCGTCTTTTACTATCTGGTGGGGACGACGTATCGACTGGACGGGGCGATTACGGAAGTGCGGACGCTTGGCATGGACACCGGCAGTTCGGTGGCGATCGTGAATTTCTCGGCTACGAATGCCTCGAAATACGAGATCTCGGTTGGCCGACGGGAAATCGCCATTGTCGACGCGGACGGCAGCATCCGCGAAGGGCGGATACTGAGTGTCTTCGATATCCAGCAGATCTTCAAGTACTTTCCCGCTCTCGGAGGGATGAAGGACGAGCCCTTGACCGATGATCGTCAGGTCGCACGCGGCGAGACGTTTCGTGGACTCTCGGCGGCGAGATTCGAGATCCCCAAGCACGAGTTGGACGCATGTCGCGAGATCATCTTTCGGACCGGCGACCCCCGATACCGGCTCATGGAATTCCGACAGCTCTCCGAGTGAGTCCGTTTTCACCGTGTACAGCAGCATCCTACTCGACCATTTTCGCGAACCTCGCCGTGTCGGCAGGCTTGGTCCGCCTGCGGTGACCGTCTCCGTGGAGAATCCGATCTGTGGTGACATCATGACGCTGTCCGCGATCATTGACGATGATGCGGTCCAGGATGTCCGCTACCAGGCGCGTGGATGCACTGCCTCCCTGGCAGCCGGATCGGTGCTGACGGATCTCGTGATCGGCAGACGGAGAGAGGACCTTCGGCGTATCGACGCAACTGCCGTCGAGGCAGCACTTGGCGGGTTGCCCAGCGAGTCCAAGCACGTAGCGCGCTTGGCCGTCGACGCGGCACAGGCCCTTGCAGACCGGATGTGATCGGAGCACCGCGGCCCTTCCATCGAGACCGCCCGACATGCACGACCCTGAAGGGTCTTCCGCCGCCGGTCAGGTTGCGGAATCCTCGTCCTTGAAGATCGCCACGAAGAGCAGGAGAACCACCGCGGACAGGCCCGCTGGCAGGGCCCAGATCGACTGCCAGTCGATCTTGCTCTGGGCTATCTGCAACTGTCTGGCCTGCCGCGTCCGGAGTTGCTCGATCTGCGGGTCGCTTCCGTCGGCTGCCTCCAGCCGGGCCATTTCGCTGCCGAGTTCCTGCACCTCGCTCATGAGTTGGCGTGTTTCCTGTGGCGTGTTGCGTTCGTCCCACACCCCGGCGACGAAGGCCCCGATCAGCATGCCCAGGCCCAGGGTGAAGAGCACGAGCAGCCCCTGCGCCTGACTCCGAATCTCCTTGCGGGACGCCATGTCCGTGTAAATCTGACCTGTCACGAACAGGAAGTCGTAGCAGATGCCGTGCAAGATGATTCCTCCGTACATCATCCCGACCACGGAGTCCGGAGTTCCGATTGCGAAGAGGACATAGCGGATCACCCACGCCAACATTCCGATTGCCAGCATCCACTTCACGCCGAGATGCCGGAAGAACAGTGGCATCATGACCATGAAGACGATCTCGGATGCCTGGCCCCAGCTCATCGCTTGCGTCACGTCTTCGATGCCGGCCTGCTGGACCGCTTTCGCAGCGAGCTGGTAGTAGAACGCGAGTGGGATGCAGACCAGGAACGTGCTGGCCATGAACACCGTGAACGACGGCTTGCGGAAGAGTTCGAAGGCGTCCGCGCCGGCCAACTCGCGCCACGACGGCCGCTTGCCTCTTGATGGAGGTGGCGTGTGGGGCAGAGTCAGCGAGTAGATGCCCATCAGGATCCCGGCCGCGCCGGTAAGCTGGAACATCTCGAGTCGGTCTCCCCATCCGATCTGGCCTAGGGTGACGCCTGCAACGATCCAGCCGACCGTTCCGAAGACCCGGACAAGAGGAAACTCCGTGCGGGAATCCGTCACGTGATGCAGTGCCAGGGAATTGGTCAGCGCAAGGGTCGGGAAATAGCAGAGCGTGTGGGCCAGGAACACCAGGTTGATCGTGGACGGCGACGCGGGCGAGGATGGATCCATCAGTGCGGCGGCCACCAGCATGGTGCCCCCACCCAGGATGTGGAGGGCGCACAGGATCCTCTCGGTCGCGAAGAATCGGTCTGCGACCATTCCGACGAAGAATGGAGAGACGATGCAGGCGATCGGGCCGACCGCGTACGTCCAGCCCAAGTCGCTGCCGGTGAATCCGATCTTGACCAGGTAGAGCGGGGCGCCGACGTACCAGGCTCCCCATACGAAGAACTGGATGAACATCATCGCGCCGAGACGCGTGGTCGTTGCGGGGTGCATCGAACCATACTAAGTGAAGTGCCGTACCATGATGCGAATGGGGCGAGTGACGCTACCATCCGGCAAACTCGCAGTTGACGCTTTATACGAATACGCGCTTCGGGCGTTGGCCCGCCGTTCTCACACCAAGGCCGAGCTGGAACGCAAGATCCAGCGCCGGAGCGCGTCTGTCGAGGATGTCCGGACAGTCCTCGACAGACTGCGCCGGCACGGTTACCTGGACGACGCGCAAGTCGCCGAGACACACTCGACGATGAGGCGCGACATTGGTGTTTTCGGACCGAAACGCGTACTTCTCGAACTGAAGCGGCGTGGAGTTGCCGACCAGACTGCGGAGACGGCAGTCTCGGATGCCTATCACGGTCGGGACGAGTCCGAGCTGGCTCGCGCCCACCTGCGCCGCAAGATGGGAGCCAAGCCGGTCGATGTCCAGGATGTCAAGGAAGTTGCGCGCCTGTACCGTTCTCTGGTACGGGCGGGCTTTCGCCGCTCGGCGATCGCCGACGCACTGGGCGATGTGGCTCCGGATACCGAATGGTTCGACGATGTGTTCGAAGACGAGGTCGCCGACGGGCATGGCGGATAGCTGGAGGGCGAAGGCCGACCCTGACAGTGGCATGTTGGTCGCCGGAGTTCTCAGCGGGACATCTGTCGACGCCATTGATGTCGCATTGGTGAAGGTATCTGGCGAGGCCTTTTCCATGTCGATCGACCTGGTCGGTTCTCATGAGATCGAGTTTCCGGCCGGCGTCCGCGACGAATTGCTGGCCGTTTCTGATGCCACTACGGAGACTTCGCGGATCAGCCAGGTCCACTTCCTGGCCGGCCGGCTGTTCGGCGAAGCGGTTCTGGAAGCGTGCTCCCGGTCCGGGGTTCCGGCCGACGCACTGGATCTGGTTGGATCGCACGGTCAGACGATCTATCACCAGGGGGAACGCGAACTGCTTTGCGAGTTGCCCGTGAGCAGTACGCTGCAGGTCGGTTCCCCGGCCATGATCGCGCGCGTACTCGGTTGTCCGGTCGTGTCGGATTTCCGTGCCGCGGACATCGCAGCTGGAGGGCAGGGGGCTCCCCTCGTCCCCTATTTCGACTATGTCCTCCTCCATCACCCGACGATCAACCGGGTGGCACTGAATATCGGTGGGATTGCGAACCTGTCCGCGATTCCGGCTGGACGAGGACCCGAGTCCGTCATTGCCTTCGATACCGGTCCGGGAAACATGGTCGTGGACCAGGTGGTCTCGTTCATCACGAACGGGAAGGAGAGCTTTGATCGCGACGGCCAGCTCGCGGCCGGTGGGTCGCCTGATGAAGGCTTGCTTGCGGACCTACTCCGGCACCCCTATCTCGAGCGGGTTCCCCCCAAGAGCACCGGTCGGGAAACATTCGGTACCGAGTTTGTCCGGAGTCTCATCGAACGTGGGCTGTCCCCGAATGCAATGGTGTCGACCGCCGCCGAGTTCACGGCGCGCACCGTTGTGTCTGCCATCCAGCGTTTCGTTCGGTCGCGTATGCCCGTGGATGAGGTCGTGGTGGCGGGTGGTGGGTGGAAGAACCCGTCGATCATGAGGTCGATCCGCGACGGATTGCCTTTCGCGGACGTGAAGTCCATCGAGCACTTCGGGGTGGGCTGCGACGTCAAAGAGGCTGTGGCGTTCGCGGTCCTCGCGTACGAGACCTACCACGGTCGGCCATCAAGCCTCCCATCCGCCACGGGTGCGGACGAGCCTGTAGTCTTGGGGAACATCACACTGCCTCCCTGACATTGCCCGAGTCTGGCGGGGGTCGGTGATCAATCCGCCTTGACAGTTGGCCCGCCGGGAGGCGACGACCTGCGACCGTGGGCACGGCCAGCTAAGTGGCTCCGCTCAACCGAGCAAGCAACTCGCTGCCAAGTTCGCAGTCGACGATCCACTCTCCTATGTCCTGCAAGCGATCCGGATCGTCAATCGCGGCCAGGAGCCTGGCTACTGGCTCCCGCAGTTCCGTGCCGAACTTCCGATCGGCCTGGCGCACTAGCAACTGCCGTTCTCGCTGCAGTCCTTGCTCCTGTCCTTTCTGCAGTCCGCGCTCCTCGCCCTGTCGCAGTCCCTGCCGCAGTCCGCGCTCTTCGCCCTCGGCCCGCAGCGCATCGAAACGGGCCTGAAAGCGCTCCTCCAGCGTGGGCCGCAATTCCCCGCTGTGTCTGATCTGTTCCAGCATCACTCTGTCCTCCAGAAATTCCAGATCCACACCCGCCCGCTGCACCAGCAGGCGCAGCCAACCCAGAAACCGCTCCCGCAACTCCCGGTACTCCTCCGACTCCAGCAGCCGCAGCAGCCCCTCCAGGACCCGCTCCATGTCGGCCGCCCCCGCGAAACGTTCCGCCTGCACCATCAGCGACACCAGATTGTCCACCGGCAACGCATCCAGGTCGTACGCACCCAGGTCCACCAGCACGTACTGTTCGCCCGTGTAGGTCGGCGGGGGCGGCGGCGAGCCGCCCCCGGCCGGACAGGCCCCCACGGCCACCAGTTGGGCCATGCTGGTGGCCGCCCGCCAGCGGTTCTTGCCGTTGTAGATCACCACCGCCAGGACCGGTGGCAGCCGGTCGCTGCTGACGGGGTCGCGGTCCGGCAGCAGACTGCGGTACAGGCCCGTGATGTACTCCAGGACCCGGAAGGCCATGAACCAGTGCACCTTCGACTGGAATTCGAGCATCAGCAGGACATGGAGCGGTTCCTGCTCGTCGGTCGCGTCGCGGAAGCCGATGCGCCAGACCATGTCGCTGATCCGGGCACGGAAGGCGGGATCGATCCGCTCGGTGGGCATTGGTGCCAGGGTCTCGAAGTCCAGGCGCTCGACCCACTCCGCTCCGCCTTGGATCTGCGGGGCGACGAAGTCGCGCAGCAGGTCCTCGACCAGCCGTCGGAACCCGAACAGCGCCTTGTAGGATTCATCGTGGCGCATCCGCTCCTGCTCGGTCATGGGGCTGCCTTCATCTATTCTCGCATTCCGTGGGTCGGGGTGGCCACTGCCATCCGAGCACGAGTCCACGGATCGGTTCCATGTCCCGCCGCCGTGCTCCGCACGAGACGATAGGCGGTGTCCGTTGGCATGCGCCACAGTGATGGGCTCCGAACCACATTCGTGAGAATGGTTGATAGCGTACGGGCAGAGTCGAAGTTGCCGCCGTTCCCGGTCGTCGAGCGGCCAGTGCCAGATGCTGCGCGAAGCCCGCCGGAGTGCGCCGAGGGGCATGTCCCGGCCACCACTACACCTCCATCTGCGATTCGGTCATCGAAGCCATTCGGGATCGGCCCGCCGGCTGCCAGCAGGACACAACTGCCAGATCCATGCCGAGCGACTACCCGGTCCCTGCGCTCGAGATGCCCCGTTTGATCGCCACCACGCTGTCCGAGCTACGAAGCGGGCTCGATTTCCCGGATGCGGAATGGCCTGCTGTTGATGATCCCGTCAATGAGCGCAGAAAAGCGGTAGCCTGACTTCGCAAGCTTGCGAAGAATGGAATCCACAGTGGGATTGTCGTGCCGGGTGACACCGCGGCCGAGAGCGTAGCTGAGCAGCTTCTTCGTCAATGTCCTTGCAAACGAATCCGCTTCCGTTTCCACCAGAATCCGCCGCAGCTGATCAGGCGACTCGAAGGAGTGTCCCCCGGGAAGGGTGCCGGACGAGTCTACCGGAAGATTGCCATCCGCTGTCCGCCACTTGCCGACCGCGTCATAGTTCTCGAGTCCGAATCCGATTGCATCCATGACAAGGTGGCAGGACATGCAGCCCTCGTTCGATCGGTGTGCCTCGAGTTGCTGCCGGAGCGTACCCCCGATTTCCCCCTCGCGAACTTCCAGTTCCGGCACATCGGGAGGGGGTGGGGGCGGTCTCTGCCCGAGGATGTTCTCGAGCACCCAGAGGCCACGCAACACGGGCGATGTCCGAGTCGGGTACGAGGAGACTGTGAGCATGCTGGCCTGGCCGAGCAGCCCGCCCCGGTCGCGGTTCGGCAGGGTGACCCGCCGAAAGGCCTGCCCTTCGATTCCGTCGATTCCGTAGTGCCTTGCCAGACGCTCGTTCAGATAGGCGAAGTCGCTGTCCAGGAATTCGAGGATGCTCCGGTCCTCTCGCACGACACTCTCAAAGAACAGTTCTGTCTCCTTCCGAATGGCTTGCCGGAGGTCCTCGTCGAACTCCGGGAATCGTTCGCTGTCGGGCTGGACCCGGTCGAGATTGCGGAGTTGCAGCCACTGGCCCGCGAAGTTCTCGATGAGTGCCGATGACTTCGGATCCGCCAGCATCCGGCTGGTTTGGGTCCGCACGGCTGCAGTGGATGCAGCCAATCCCGCGTCCGCGGCAGCGAACAGTTCATCGTCCGGCATGCTGCTCCAGAGAAAGTACGACATGCGGGTTGCCAGTTCATGGCTGTCAATGACCCGGCTGCCGGATGTTTCCGGGGCGGCGTCCCGTTCAATGCGGAAGAGGAATTCCGGAGAGACCAGAACCGCCTGCAGGACCGTCTGGATCATGCCCTCGAAGCTGTCTCCCCCGCGCATGGAGTCGACGGCCAGTCGCATCAGCCGGTCCAGTTCCTGGTCGCTGGGTGGACGGCGGAACGCCCTGCGTGTGAGGTTCCGGACGATGCGCTCCGCGTAGGGTTGCCATGGTTCTTCTCCCGTCGGGCGGCATGTGATGATCTTGCGATGGCTCGCCGGCAAGGGCATCGGCTCGGCGTCGTACGGACCGTTGATCTCGAGGTAGTCGACCCAGAGCTTCCGCGACTCGAACTCGGCGTTCGGGTTGACCGGCTTGCCGTCGTAGTCGATGAACCCCAGCCAGATCTCCCGCTTGCCTGGCTGGATTCGGTGGGTCACGCGCTCCGAGCGCTTGAAGTAGTTGACGGCTTCGACTGCCTTGGTTGCCATTCGACTGCTGTCAATGGTCATCGTCATCAAGCGGGGTGGTGGGGGCGGAGTATCCGCCAGGTAGCGACCGTCTTCTTCGGACCGGAGTCGACGGTCGGTGGCGCCGAAGGCGAACTCGTAGAAGCCGGCTGCGGGGAAGCTGTGGCGCAGTTGCATCGATCCGTCGGCAGTGAACGGTGACACCTCGCCGATAGCGGCCGGATTTCCTGCATCGCGGACCGCCTGGATCCGGTATCGCGTGGGCGTGGCGATCCGGGGCCGTTCCCAGATCGCCGTGCGGGCGAGTTTTCCCGCAGCGTTCAGGTACATCTCCATCAGCATTGGCGACATCGAGAGCACATCGCCGATGTTGTCGAAGCCGTATCCGGAATCATCCACCGGAAACGAATCGGCAGGCCGCAGGTCCACGCCGAGCAGGTCACGGACCGTGTTGTTGTACTCGACTCGATTGAGTCTCCTGGCCGTTACCCGGCCGGGTCGGTCCTTCCGGTGAGCCTCCATGGCCGACCGACGGCTGTTGACCCACTCGGTCAGGGCCTTGATCTCTCCTGCCGACGGCGGTTCGGTTCCAGGGGGCGGCATCTTGCCTGCCGTGGTCATCCGCAGCACGTCGTCCCAGACATGGGGGTGCCGTACCGCTTCCGCCTCGTCCGAGAATCCGTCGAACCGCAGGTCGGCCATCTGCAGATGTTCGCCGTGGCAGGCGAGGCAGTGCCGGTCCAGGATCGGCTGTACCGTGTCCTCGAATGTGCTCCCGCCGGCGCTGGCGGAGACCATGACAGAGATCCCGATCACGCAGGAACGACGCACGAAGCCATTATAGGAAGGGACCGGGCTTGTCAGTCGTTCGCGCGAGGACTTCGCTTCCAACGCCGTGCACGATGCAGCCGCACCGATCGACAAGGAAGCGCGTGCCGACGTAGTGTGTTGTACACTGATGTCGGTATCGCCCCTCAATGGGCCATTCAGGGACTAATCAGATCAGAATCAGGAGGATCAGATTCATGCGTATCTCCGCAGGCGGACTACTTGTATCGCTGCTCGGCTTCTCGGTGGTCACCAATGCTCAGACATTCGGTGAGTTCACCGGCAGGGTTGCCGATACGACAGGCGCTGTCATCGCTGGCGCCAAGGTGACGATCATCAACACGGCGACGAACGTTGCCCGAGAAACCGAGACGAACGAGTCCGGGAACTACACGGTTCCGTTCGTCAATCCCGGCGTCTACGACCTGCAGGCCGAAACCGATGGGTTCAAGACTTCCCGTCAGGAGAACTGGACGCTGCAGGTCGGCGACGTGGCGAGGGTCGACTTCACGCTTGAGATCGGCGTCGTCACCGAAGTGATCGAGGTCGAGGCGGGCGCCCAGATGCTGCAGACATCGTCGACAGCCCTCGGCGCCGTGATCGAGCAGCAGAGGATCGTCGATCTGCCGATCAACGGGCGCAACTACCTGAACTTGGTGAAGCTGAGCCCCAACGTTTCGGCGGAAATGGGAGCCGGCGGACAGGCCAACTCCCGCCAGGGCGGCGAGCGCGCCAATCAGGCGATTTCCGTCAGTGGCCAGCGGCAGCAGTACAACCGGTTCACGCTGGATGGCGTCGAGAACACCGACCCGAACTTCAATACCTTCGTCGTGCGACCGTCCGTGGATGCACTGCAGGAGTTCAAGGTGCAGACGGGAGTCTACTCGGCCGAATTCGGCAAGTCCACGTCCCAGATCAACGTGACGACACGTGCCGGAACGAACGAGTTCCACGGATCGGTCTTCGAGTTCGTGCGCAATGATGTCATCCAGGCCCGTCCGTGGCTGCGAGAAGGCGACAAGAATCCGTTCCGCCGGAACCAGTTCGGCTTCACCGTGGCTGGCCCGGTGCTGAAGAACAAGCTCTTCTTCATGGCCAATTACGAGGGTTTTCGACAGCGGATCAAGCGAATCCGGCGCTCGACGGTAGCCGATGCCGCGATGCGGTCCGGTGACTTCTCCAATCCGAACCTGCTTCCCATCTATGATCCGGACACCATTCGCGATGACGACATGGGCGGCACGGCCGACATGTTCCCCAACCGCAGGATCCCTAACACGCGGTTCAAGGCGCCTTTCGTGCAGATGTTCGAGTTCTATCCCGAGCCGAATGTCGCCGGTGCCGTGGTCGGGGGCGCCGACCCCGCCTGGAACTACGAGCGCAACGCACCCGACCCGCTCGACTGGGACCAGTTCACCACGCGCATCGACTTCAGTGAGAGCGAGAGTTCGCAGTGGTTCGGCCGCTTCAGTTGGGGCGACGAGCGCCTGACCGGTGGTCAGAACTTCGAGTTCCGCGACCTCCGCACGACGACGAAGGTCGATCAGATCATGCTCTCGAACACCCGGACACTCTCACCCACCCTGGTCAACGAGCTGCGGCTGGGCGCGAACCTGTTCGACAACGACCGCCTGACGTATTTCAACGGCATCCGCGACGTGACGGCGGAGTTGGGGATTCCTGGCCTGAGTTCGCCGATCGAGGCAGCCTGGGGCACGCCGCAGATCAGCTTCAACGGCAACAGCGAGGTGTCCGGATGGGGCGAGCAGACTGGTGGCCCGTTCATCAACCGGAACCGCACCTACCAGATCGTCGACAACGTCAGCTGGGTCCAGGGGAGCCACACGATCAAGTTTGGTGGTGACATCATTGAACGTCGATTCAACCAGATCGGCAACCAGTTCCCGCGCGGGCACTTCCAGTTCCCGAGCCGGTACACCTCGCTTCCGACCGACCTGACCCGCACCGGTGACGCGTTCGCCACCGGCCTGCTGGGATGGACCCGGGAAGCCACCCGTGCGCCCGGGATCGCCAACGTGCAGTTTCGCTCAAGGGCGTTCTCGCTCTACTTCGAGGACTCCTGGAAGGTGACGCCGCGGCTGACCCTGACCTTGGGCATGCGCTACGAACTCACGCCGCCGTTCGCCGACCGGTACCGCGGCATCATGAACGTGCAGCTCTTCTGCGCCGGCGCTTCGGAGCGAGCGATCGATGAAGGCTGTCAGACGCCCGTTCTCGTGCGGCCGGGGGACGGAGACTTCCATGAAGGACTGGACTTCCGTATCGCCGATTCCGTGCCGAAGGCCACCGGCGACAACGTCCTGCACAATCGCGCCACGCAGATCCTCGACACCAACGACTTTGCGCCCCGTCTGGGCATTGCCTACCGCTTTGGCGAGAAGACGACCATCCGCACGGGATACGGGGTGTTCTATGCCCAGGACACCGGCAACCCCGTCTTCGACATGGGCCGCAATTTCGGTGTCCGCCAGACGGCACGCTCGCAGGATCTCTTCCCGCTCGACAACCTTGACGATCCGTGGGCCAACCAGCGTTCGTCGGGCTGCGGGGACTTTGCAGGCCCGTGCTTCGTACGGCTGTACACCTTCGCCAACGACGCGAACAGGCGCACGCCCTATGTCCATCAGTACCTGCTCAACATCCAGCATCAGGTGACCGACACCCTGCTCTTCGAGGTCGGATACTCGGGCAGCGCCGGGCACAAGCTGCAGCGCATGTACGGCTTCAATACTCCCATCGAGCGCAGCGGGCCGCTCGACCGGACATCGACGCAGGACCGACGTCCCTGGGGCGATGTCTACGGACGCATCCAGACGATCGGCAACGTCGTGAACTCGAACTACAACGCGCTGGGGGTGAAAGTCCAGCAGCGGTTTAGCAAGGGCCTGACCTACCTGATCGGCTACACATGGGCAAAGTCCATTGATTTCGGTTCGGCCATCCGCACCAATGCGGGTGACAATCTTTTCCCGCAGAACAACCGCAATCTGCGTGGGGAGCGCGGATTGTCGCAGTTCAACACGCCGCACCGGTTCACCGCGTCGATCCTGTACCAGCTCCCGATGCGCTTCGACACCCGGGCGCTGCAGGCGATTGCGGGCGGCTGGCAGTTGGGTTCGATCTTCACGCTATCGAGCGGAACGCCCATCGTCGGTGGAAGCTGTGGCGATCTCAATTCCAATGGCCAAGGCAATCGTGGCGATGCCATCGGCGATCCGGCCGCGAGCAACCCGACACCGCAGGAGTTCTGGAAGAAGGGGCCGGACGGACGCTCGGCGACAATCGTGTGCGATGTGCGCGACAGTGAAGGCTTCAATGAGCTCACGTACCGGAACGGCAACCGTGGCCGCAACACCCTCATCCGGCCGGGCTTCAACAACTGGGATTTCTCGGTGATGAAGGATTTCACGATCTCCGAGAAATACACGATGCAATTCCGGTTCGAGTCCTTCAACTTCGCGAACCACCCGAACTGGAACAACCCCACCAGCAATCCCCGCTCCCGCAATTTCGGAGTGATCACCAGTGCGCGGGAAATGCGCACGAACCAGTTCGCCCTCAAGCTCATCTTCTAGTGGAGCAACGATCAGGCTCCCTTCCCACTGCGGGCAGGGGGCCTGCAGCTCCAGGGATCATCCGGATACTTGATCGACGCGAGAATACTGGAAGCCGGCGCTGCCCGCCCCGGCTCCAGCGACCGATTGCATCTGCAATGGGCAGCACCCGATCACGAACCGGACCCGCTGCCAGTTCAGCGATGATGGAAACATGCGAAAACTCTTGACGGCCAATCGGGGCGAGATCGCCATTCGCATACTCCGCGCGGCGACCGAACTGGGTCTGCGGACCGCCACCGTCTATTCCCACGAAGACCGTCTCAGTCTCCATCGCTTCAAGGCCGACGAGGCCTACGAAGTTGGTAGCGACAAGGGGCCAGTTGCAGCGTATCTCGACATCGACGGCATCGTTGGTCTGGCCCGGGACAGGGGGGTTGACGCGATCCATCCCGGATACGGATTCCTTTCCGAGAACAGCGCCTTTGCCAAGGCTTGCGCAGAGGCGGGAATCGCCTTCGTCGGCCCCACCCCGGAACTGCTCGATCTGCTCGGGGACAAGACCCGGGCCCGGCAGATCGCCGAGCAGGCCGATGTTCCGATCATTCCCGGCATTGAACTTGGGACCGATGATCCGGAGCGCGCCGTTTCGGCAGGGCGATCGATCGGCTACCCGCTGATGGTCAAGGCGTCATTCGGTGGGGGCGGCCGGGGTATGCGGGTCGTGCGCAGGGAGAGTGAACTCCTTGGTCTGCTGGAGGAGGCACGCACCGAGGCGCGGCGGGCTTTCGGCAATGACTCGGTCTTCCTCGAGCGCTACATCGCGCGCGCCCGTCACATAGAAGTACAGATTCTGGCCGATGCGCATGGCTCGATCGTGCACCTGTGGGAGCGTGACTGCTCCGTGCAGAGACGCCATCAGAAGGTCGTTGAACTCGCTCCCGCGGCGAACCTCTCCGGCGACATCCGCAATGCGATCTGCGCGGCGGCGATCCGGGTTGCCAGGGCCACCGAATACGTCAATGCCGGCACCGTCGAGTTCCTGGTCGATGCCGATTCGGGTGAGTGGTTCTTCATCGAGGTCAATCCGCGGATCCAGGTCGAACACACCGTCACGGAACTGGTCACCGGCATCGATATCGTGCGGTCGCAGATTCTGGTGGCCCAGGGCTGTCGGCTGCACGAGGATCCGCTAGCGATTCCCCGGCAGGATCAGGTCCAGTGCCGCGGATTCGCGATTCAGTGCCGCATCACCACGGAGGATCCCGAGGACAACTTCTCGCCCGACTACGGCCGGCTGCAGGCGTTTCGGTCGGCGGCGGGCTTCGGCATCCGGCTCGACGGCACTGCCTATGCCGGGGCCGTCCTCAGTCCGTTCTACGACTCTCTGCTCGTCAAGATGACGGCGTGGAATTCCACCCTCAAGGGAGCCTGTGCGAGGGCCGACCGCGCCCTGCGGGAGTTCCGGATTCGCGGGGTCAAGACGAACATCCGATTTCTGCAGAACGTCGTCAACCACCCCTTGTTCCAGTCCGGGCAAGTGACCACCGGATTCCTGGAGGAGACCCCCGAACTCTTCAAGTTCCAGCCGACGAGGGACCGGGCCAATCGCCTCCTGAGTTTCATCGGCGACACCATTGTCAATGGCAATCCCACCGTCCAGGGCAGGGACCGACCCCTGCATGTGGAGCCGCCGACTGCCGTTCCGTTCGAGCCCGGCACGAAGCCGCCCGCCGGGACACGCCAGCGACTGATACGGCTGGGCCCCGAGAAGTTCTGCGAGTGGATCCGGGAACAGGAGCAGATGCTCGTCACGGACACGACCTTCCGGGATGCGCATCAATCCCTGCTGGCGACGCGGGTCCGAACCCACGACCTGGTGGAGACGGCTCCTGCGGTGGCAAGGAGGCTCCCCGATCTGTTCAGCCTCGAGATGTGGGGAGGAGCTACGTTCGACTCAGCCCTCCGTTTCCTGTACGAGGACCCCTGGGAGCGGCTGCGGCAGATGCGGGAGGCCGTTCCGAACATCTGCTTCCAGATGCTGCTCAGAGCATCCAACGCGGTCGGGTACACCAGCTATCCGGACAATGTTGTCCGGGAATTCACCATCGAAGCGGCCCGTCAGGGGATTGATGTCTTCCGGATTTTCGACTCGCTCAACGACATCGGCAACATGCAGGTGGCCATGGACGCCGTCCGGGAAACCGGTGCGATCTGTGAGCCGGCGATCTGCTACACCGGTGACATCCTTGATTCGGCGCGTCCCAAGTACAGCCTCAACTACTATCTGGAGCTCGCCAGGCAACTCAAGGAGATGGGCGCCCATGTGCTCGGCATCAAGGACATGGCGGGGCTGTGCCGGCCCTATGCCGGCTACGAACTTGTCCGGGTTCTGCGGAGTGAACTGGGCTTGCCCGTTCACTTCCACACGCACGATTCCAGCGGCCTGAACGCCGCGACGTTGCTGAAGGTGTCCGAAGCCGGGGTCGACATCGTCGACGCGGCCGTTGCCGCACTTTCGGGTTCGACGAGCCAGCCGAATCTCAACACGCTGGTCGGGTCCCTCAAGGGGACACCTCGCGACACCGGGCTCGACACCGAAGCACTCGGTGACTGCTCGCTGTACTGGGAGACGGTGCGCACGTACTACCTGCCGTTCGACAATGCTCCGAAGTCGGGAAGTGCCCGTCTGTACAGCCACGAAATTCCTGGAGGACAGTTCACCAACCTGCAACAACAGGCCGCGGCGATGGGGCTGGCGCAGCGCTGGCGCGAGGTCGAACAGATGTACGCCGATGTGAACCAGTTGCTCGGTGACATCGTCAAGGTCACGCCTTCCAGCAAGGTTGTGGGCGACCTCGCTCTCTTCCTGCTGGCCAAGGGAATGACCTGCGAGGAAGTCCGGAGGCTGCCAAGTGATCACAACGTGGGATTCCCGGATTCCGTGATCGACATGATGCGCGGTTCTCTCGGCACCCCTCCCGGCGGCTGGCCACCGGCGATTCGTGAGATTCTGCTTTGCCGAAAGGAGCCCATTCAGGGCCGGGCCGGCGAGAGACTTCCGCCGGCAGACCTGGACGCCGCCACGGCAGAGGCGGGAAGACTGCTCGGCACCAAGGCGCGCCGGTGCGATGGGCTGAGCTATCTGCTCTATCCGGATGTCTTCGCGAGATTCGCCGAGACACGTCGCAAGCACGCGGATGTTGGGGTGCTGCCCACTCCGGTGTTCCTCTACGGGCTCGACCAGGACGAGGAGTGCCTCATCGACATCGAACCCGGCAAGCGGCTGATCGTCAAGTTCCTCACCATTGGCGAGGCCCAACCCAACGGCACTCGAACCGTGTTCTTCGAACTCAACGGGCAGCCCAGGGAGGTTCGCGTCCGGGACAACTCCCTGCAGGCGGACCGGCCGGCCGCTCGCAAGGCCAGCAGCGGGAACCCTGACCACATCGGAGCCCCGACGCCAGGCCTGGTCACGGGCATTTTCGTGGTGAACGGTGACGAGGTCGACGCCAACGCCAAGCTGCTCACGCTGGAGGCCATGAAGATGCAGAGCACCATCTACGCCCCCAAGGCCGGGCGGGTCCGCGAAATCCTGGTCGAGGCCGGCAGCCAGGTGCAGTCGAAGGACCTCCTTCTCGTACTGGAGTCCTAGCGAGGTGGCGGCGCGGAATCAGCGGTTTACCGCTGCCGCCTGGCTGTTTCTGGGATACTTGATCGCGGTCATCCTGTTCGGTGCTTGGGTGCGGATCAGTCATTCCGGGAACGGATGTGGGAGCAACTGGCCGACTTGCCACGGTGAGGTCGTGCCGAGTGCGCCTTCGACGGCGACTCTGATCGAGTTCACCCACCGAGTTACCAGCGGCCTGTGCGGCGTATTCGGCCTTGGACTGCTGGTCTGGTCATGGACCCGCTTCGGTTTGGGGCCCGTGACGCGGAGCGTGGCGTGGACTCTGCTCTTCGTGGTCTTCGAAGGAGCGATCGGAGCCGGGTTGGTGCTGGGGGAACTGGTGGCGAACGACGCGTCGGTGGCCCGGGCGGTCGTCATCGCCCTGCATCTGACGAACACACTTGCGTTGACCTCGTTCGCTGCGCTCGCCGCTTGGCGGTCGTCGCAGTCCGCTCCCATCCGATTCATGGCCCGTCGCCGCCGGGCGTTCGCAATCGGAATGGGGCTGATCGTGGTGACGGCGATGAGTGGAGCCGTCACGGCACTGGGAGACACGCTGTTTCCCAGCGATCTCGAGATTGATCCAGAGCTCTTCACCGACATACGAGAGGACCTGTCGCCGGGGAATCACTTTCTGGTCCGACTGCGAATCCTCCACCCGATCCTCGCCATCGTGGCGGCCGGCTACATGTTCTGGCTGCTGCGGGGGGAGGCGGATGCCAATGGATGGGCCCGGGCCGCCATGTATCTGGTGGCGGCGGAGGTCACGATCGGATTCCTCAATGTCGGCTTGGCGGCGCCGGGCTGGATGCAGATCCTACACTTGCTGGGAGCGCAGGCGTTCTGGGTAGCCTTCGTGCTTGCGTGTGCGTCGTCCGTCCCGCAAGGCGGAGGGCAACGGCTGCCAGTTCGGGCGTGAAGCGCCGCTGTACGGGGCAGATGAGTGCAACACGGCTGCCAGGGAGAATCGCTGGCCTGGTGCCTTGCCTGCCATTGTCTGTCGGCGGACACCCATCTCGGGCAAGCGCGGATTGCGTGCGAGATCGAAGAGCAGGAGCCTCTATTACCGGGGCACTTCGGTATTGGAAGTCGCCCGGATCAACGAGAAATCCGTCTTTCGCCACACAGGATTGCAATTTTCAAGCGGGTTTGTGGTAAGCTATCCGCCGAGTGAATGGGCCAATGATGTAGCGACGCAATCCGATTCGTTGGCCGGGAGGTGACTGTTCACCATGTGTTCGAGATTCAACCGGTTCGTCAAGATGTTCCCGCCACTTCTCGTGGTTCTCATCGCGCCGTGCTCGGTCTGGGGTCAAGGTGCCGGTGGCACCATCAACGGCACCGTGACCGATGCAACCGGTGCGGTCATTCCCGGTGCGCAGATTCTGATCGTCAACGCCGGCACGGGTGTGGAGACGCCAGCCGAGACCGGCATCAACGGGCTATTCGCGGTCCCCAACATGCCGCCCGGACAGTACAACATCCTGGTTTCGGCGGACGGATTCAAGACCGCCGAGGTGAACGGCCTGCGTCTGAACGTGGCTTCCGAGATCACGCAGGCGTTCGCCCTCGAGATCGGTGCTGTCACCGAGACGGTGGAAGTCAGTGCGGCGCAGCTGCAGATCCAGACCACATCCGGGTCGGTCGGCTCCACGGTCAGTACGGAGCAGATACAGGAACTGCCGCTGCCGAACAGGGACATCTTCAACCTGGTGAATCTGGTTCCTGGCGCGTTCCGGTCGGAGTCCAACGGCAACATCTCGATCGGGGGCGGGCGGACCCGCTCTGCCGGTTCCTTCATTGATGGTGTGAACAACACCCGTGGCGGTCTGGGCGTCCAGAATGTGGAAATGGCACCTCCTGTGGACTCGATGCAGGAGTTCAAGGTCGAGGTCAACTCCATGGGTGCCGAGTACGGCAGGAGTTCCGCCGGTGTGGTGCAGGCGCTGACCCGGAGCGGCTCGAACCGCTGGCAGGGCAGTGTCTACCACTTTCTCCGCAATGATGCACTTGATGCGGCCGGCTGGAATCAGGATTTCCAGCCAAAGCTGCGGCGGAACAATGGCGGCGTCTCGGTCGGTGGTCCCATCGCCCGCAACAAGACGTTCTTTTTCTACAACATCGATGTCTACCGTCAGGTGATCGGGGCGGTCCGCACCCGGAGTGTCGGGTTACCGGAGTTCCGGACGGGCAACTTCTCCCGCGGTACGCAGAACAAGGGTGGCGAAGCCGTGCTGGTGCCGATCTTCGATCCACTGACCCGCCAGGAGGGACCGATCAACGATCCGAGGGGAACGACCCAGTTTCCGAACAATACGATCCCGGCGGACCGGCTTGATCCCGTCGCCGTCAAGGTGGCCAGCTATCTGCCGGACCCGAACCGGGTACCGAACAATCTCAACAATCTCTCCGGCAACTGGCGGGAATCGGCGAACCAGGACCGCAACCGCGACTATCACACGGTCCGGCTGGATCACAACTACACGGACAAGTGGCGCACGTTCCTGCGATTGATCCTCACGGAGCCAGATGACACGCTGACCGGCTATACCCAAGGCTACGGCGTGGCAGACCCGAATGGTCTCGAGATCTTCAACCGGCGGCAGAACTGGGGACTGAACAACACCTACACGTTCAACCCCAGCTTCTTTGTCACCTCGATCATCGGTTTCAACCGGGTGTCGGTCGACCGCAAGTCCGGTGACTGTTGCGACACCAACTACGCCGAATTGTTCGGCATTCCCGGCCTGGAGAAAGGCGGCGAGGTCTTCCCAAGGATGAACGTCCAGGGCGGCCGGGGAGTTCCGATGACGCAGATCGGCGCCGCCGGCAACGCCAATCGGTTCGCGGTCTTCACGAACTTCGACTATGAAGCGAACTTCACGAAGATCAGCGGCGATCACACGTTCAAGTTCGGCGCCAAGTACACCTCCTTCCAGGGAAACGAAGTCAGCCGACCGCAGCCGTCCGGTGCCTGGCGGCCCGTGGGCAACTTCACCCGGCATCGGGGCCTGACAGGGGGCAGGGACAACAACACCGGAATCACGTTCGCCGATTTCATGCTCGGCCACATCTGGAACCTGGATACGAGGGTCGCTCCGGGAATCGGCAAGCGGATCAAGTACTATTCGGGCTACTTCCAGGACGACTGGCGGGTCACGTCCCGGCTCACCCTGAACGTCGGCGTGCGCTACGAGACCGAGACTCCGATCTACGAGGTCGGTGGACGCATGAACGGCTTCTGCCAGTACTGTGCCCATCCTCTGGCCGGCCAGAACGGGATTCCTGAGGATGCCATCGGCCGGGTGCTCTTCCCCAACCGGGACGGGACCGGCAAGTACCTTTGGCAGTGGGACTGGAACAACCTCGCACCCCGCTTCGGATTCGCGTACCGACTCAAGGACGACAGTTCGATGGTGCTGCGGGGCGGTTTCGGGATCTTCTATGGCAATCCGTACGACCGCAATTCGATCCAGCCGGGCCGAGCGGGATTCGACAACATCTTCCGTCGTCGTGGAGGATTGACCACCTACCTTCGGGACGGTGTTCCTGCCGGGGCGCTGGACGACATCCCGGAGTCGGAGCTTCATGGCGGATTCGGGGCTGTGGGAACGCGATTCGAGACCTCGACGATTCAGTTCTGGGATGAGGCGCGCGTGCTACCGTACTCCCAGAACTTCAACCTGACACTCCAAACCAGATGGAAGGGCGTGATCTGGGAATTCGGGATGATCGGATCCTTGGCGCGTCACCAGGCGATCAACAACATCAACATCAACCACATCCACCCGGACGACCTGGCGGCAGCCAATGCGCCCGGAGCGAACCTCGAGAGCTACCGTCCTTGGGTCGCTTGGGCTGGCACGCAGGACCAGATCCAGTTGATGTCCCCGAACTGGGGTGTCTCGAACTACTTTGCCGGGACCTTCAAGTCGGAGAAGCGATACCAGAACGGGCTGGGCTGGACCATCGCCTACACTCACACGCAGTGGATCGACAACATCCGGTTCATCGGCGATGCGGACACGTTCGGTGACAACGACAATCCGCAGAACATCTATGACCTCAGCGACGAGCGGTCCAGTTCGGTGAACCGCCTGCCGCATCGGCTGGTGATGGCTCCCATCGTGGAACTCCCGTTCGGAAGGAACCGGCGCTGGGGACGAAGCTGGTCCAAGGTGCTCGACGCGATCGCGGGTGGCTGGCAGATCTCGACCGTGGGCACCCTTCGGAGCGGCGGATACATGGGTGTCAACATCGATCAGGGTGGCAACATCCGCGGGGACCTGGCAGCCGGCGTCGCGTTGCGTCCGAATCTCACCGGCGCACCCTTCAAGTCGGCTTCTCAGAAGCACGATGCCGATGGCGTGATCGGTTTCGACTGGCTGAACGAGGGAGCGTTCGAGATACCGGATCAGTTCACCTTGGGCGATGCCGCTCGTACACTGCCGGGCATCCGTGGGCCGGGGAGAATCAACTTCGATGTCATGCTCGGCAAGAACTTCCGCTGGGGCGAGCGGTGGCGAGCAAGGTTCAGTTGGGAGGCGTATGACTTCACCAACACGCCGGCGTTCAACATTCCGAACACGACGTTGGGCAGTGGTGCCTTTGGCCTGGTCGTGAATACGCTGCCGAATAGCCGGCGCATCATGCAGATGGGCCTGCGCGTCACGTTCTGACCGCGTCCCGTTCGCTGGCATCCGGTCCGCGCTCTGGTCGAGCTGCCGGGGCCAATTCGGCGCTATGCCGACAGTCCGGGCATCGCGAGTCACCCTTCGTGATCGTTCCGGCCAACTCGATACAATCAACCCAATGAGGCTGCTTGTGACCTCGATCGTCGTTGCCCTCGCGATCGGCTGCCAACTCTCGGATCCAGTACTGGAGGGGCCTTACCGTGTTCCTCCAGGATTCGTCGTCGAGCCTGTCGCCGATGCGGCTCAGGTCGGCTCATTGATCCAGGTCACGTTCGATGCGCAAGGTCGGCCGGTCGTGGCCAAGGAGCGCAGCCATCCGGTCAGGATGCTCGACGAAGACGGCGACGGGTTCTTCGAGTCCGAGCAGGTGATCAGTGACCGGGTCGAGAACTGCCAGGGCATCTTCTTTGACGGTTCGACGCTCTACGCCAACTGCACGAACCCCGACGACGGCGAGGCCTGTCTCTTCCGTTTGCCCGACTCGGACGGTGACGGTGTCGCGGACGCCCGGGAAATCCTCGTTCAGTACACGGGACGCATCGGCGAACATGGTCCGCACGACATTCGGCGGGCGCCGGATGGTTCCGTCACCGTGCTGATCGGCAACCATACCTTCATTCCGGGCGAGCGCATCGACGACGACTCCCCCATGGCCGACTACAGGGAGTCGCAACTTCTCGACCGGTACATGGACGCCCGGGGCCACGCGGTGGGACGCATGGCTCCGGGTGGCGTGTTGCTGCGGATCAGCGGGGACCGGTTCTCGATTCTCTTCGGCGGATTCCGAAACCCCTACAACCATGCCTACAACTACGAGGGGGAGGCGTTCACGTTCGACTCGGACATGGAGTGGGACATCAACCTCCCCTGGTACCGCGAGGTCCGCTCAGTCCACGGGGTGCCGTCCGCGGACTACGGCTGGCGGACCGGATCGGGCAAGTTCCCGGCCTACTACCTCGACTCGCTGCCGCCCGTCGATGATCTCGGGCGGGGCTCCCCGGTTGGCGTGGATTTTTACCAAAGCGATGCCTATCCGGCCGAGTATTTCGATGCGTTTCTCCAAGGGGATTGGTCTCGTGGACGGGTGGTCCTGTCGAAGTTCCGGCGACGGGGAGCCACCTACGAACTCGCCGAGCCAGCTACCGACTTCATCTACGGCGAGCCTCTCAATGTCACGGACCTCGAGGTCGGACCCGACGGTCTGGTCTACTTCACCATGGGCGGTCGCGCCACCCAAGGAGGCTTCTACCGCGTGGCGTACAAGGGATACCGGGCCAACACGGAGCGTCGCCCCGAGACCGGCATTCTTGCGGTCGTGCGGCAGCCGCAGCCGCTGTCCGCATTCAGTGATGCGTACTTTCGCACCAGGAAGGCGGAAATGAGTGACGCATGGGGTGCTGAACTCCAGGGCCTGGTCCGAGACGAGACCGCTGAAGCCACCGACCGGATCCAGGCGTTGCACCTGCTCCAGCGCTACGGGCCGCAGCCGGATGCTGCCCTGATCCGGTCGGCGTTCAAGAGTGGTGACGTGTCCTTGAGGGCGGCCGCAATGTATGTGGTCGGCCAGCATGGCAGTGACCGTGCCAGGCGGATTGCTGCTGACGGACTCACGGATCCAGACCCGTTCGTCCGCCGGCGTGCGGCCGACGCACTGTTGCGGATGGGTGGGGCCGGTTTCGCCGAGACGGACGACTTGGTCGGCCTCCTCGCCGACGCCGATCGATTCGTTCGTTGGGCCGGCCGTGTGGCGCTCGAATCGACGCCCCGGGGAGCCTGGGAGCCATCGGTGATCAAGCAGAGTGACCCCGTAGCCGCCGCAACGGGAATGCTCGGCCTTGTCCGTACCGCAGCGAAACCGATCGATCTCGAACCCGTCTTCGAGAAGGCCCTTTCGATGCTACGCGGGACCGACCTTGCGGCGGATGCCGAACTCGCGCTGCTGCGGGTCTTCCACCTGGCGTGCATCGCGGTCGGTGACGGTTGCCGGGAGAGCTTGCGGAATCAACTGTTCGATATCGTCGCCCCGCGCTTCCCTTCGTCGGACGAGAGGTTGAACAGGGAATATGCGCTCACCATGGCGTATGCGCAGCGCCCGGAGGCGATTGCAGAGATTCTCGGGCAGCTTCCTCCGGGAGAGGAGAATCAGGCGCTCCAGATTCACTATGTCTACGCATTGCGTGAGATCAAGGAAGGCTGGACGGCAGAGCAGAAACAGACGCTCCTGGCATGGTTTCGGAAGGCCAAGGACTGGCGGGGCGGAGCCAGCTTCGCCGGCTTCATCAACCGGTTGTTCGAGTCTTCGCTCGAGTTCTTCGACAAGCAGGAGATTGCGGCGGCGTACAAGGCGGTACCCGAGTATGCGCCTGTGGAGGACGAAGAACTGTTGGCGTCGCTTCGGCGCCGGTCCAATCACGTGCAGCCGAATATCTTTGCCCGCCGGTCCGGCACAAGACTCTACAGCGAACAGGAGATCTTCGAGTACATGATGTACGACCCCATGACCACGGTGGCCGACACCACACAGGGCCGGAAGGTCTTCGATCAAGTGTGCTCGAAGTGCCATCGTTTCGGCGATCTGGGCAAGGACTACGGACCGGACCTGACGACTCTCGCGAACCGCTTCAGTCGAAGCGACATGCTGGAGGCAACGCTGTGGCCTTCAAGGAGCATCTCGGATCAGTACGGGGCGTGGCGGATCGAAACCAGGGACGATGTGTATTCCGCGATGATTCTTGAGGAGGATGACGAGACCATCACCGTCCTGATTCCCGATCTCGATCGGCCGGTCTCGATCGACAGGGACAACATCGTTGACATGCGCGGGTCTGAGGTCTCGATCATGCCGGAGAACCTTCTGGACAACTTCGATATGCGGGAGACTGCGGGTCTGTTCCGATTTCTCCAGGAAGGCACCGCCGGAGACTGATCGGCCGTTCGCTGCTCCGGGATCGTGCAGGCGGCCTGATTCGCCACTTCCTGTATTTGCTGTATTCGGGTTCCCCATGCATTAGTTCGAAACTGTTACAATATGTTCTAGCTTGGAAATTGTCGGGTATCAAGTTGTTGGCTGATGCGAACGTTGTTCGAAGTCTTGGGTATCCTCGCGAATCTGGCACTGGGGCTGTACTGCATCGGACTTGCCGCCCTGGGGTGGATCGAGGGTGGTGACCTGCTGATTCCACTGCTGCCGACTGCCCCGGAGCACGCAGGGACTGTCCTCGTTCTCGTTGGAGTCTTCGGAGTTTGTGCGGCCTGGCTCAGCTTTCAGGGTGGGAGCCGTGCACGGATTCCCCTGATTCTCTGGTCGCTGGCTGTGCTGGTCCTTCTCCTGGCTGCCGTATTTCGAAGCGGCTACCGTTTTGATGGCATGGAGTCCTTCGTGGAGCATGGTGTACTGGCAGGCGGCGCCGGAGTGCTGCTGCTATCCAGCTGGTTGCGATACCGTTCCGGGCGCCGTGCCGACCAGTTGGCCTACGACCGCCGGGAGCGCAAGAAACGGCTCCGTACGATGCAGTAGCGTGGCAGGCCGCCACCGCACCGGGCCGGCCCCGGGTGAGCCACCGTGGACCACCGGGTGTTGCGTGGTCCGGTAGGGCGTGTGGACTGATAGGATTGTGGCGTCAATGGCTCACGCGCTCCGGCGGGTGCCAGAGTACTCGACAATGGCGGGAGGCTTGATGGCCATGGATGTCTTCGATCGAGTCAGGAACGCGCTCACTGCCGGCGATACGGAGGCCGGTTTCGAATTGGCAGTCCAGAGATTCAGGGACGAAGGAGCGTATCCACTCATCTTCGAGGCCAGGCTGATGCAGAAGCGTCATGAGTTGGGGATGCCCTTGATTCAGACTGGGCCTTGGCGCGGTCTCGCACCCGATGTACAGGCGGCTTACGAGAAGGCGACGATCAAGGCTGCCCGCGAGGTCGGCACGCTGTTCCTGGACGCCGGCGAGATCGGCAAGGCTTGGCCCTATTTCCGTGCGCTCGGCGAGAAGGAACCGGTGCACACCGCGATCGAGCGGTTCAACGGGGACGCCAGCAGCGACATCCTGGACGGGATCATCGAGGTTGCCTATCACGAGCAGGTACACCCGAGGAAAGGCTTCGAACTGATTCTCAAGCACTACGGTACGTGTCGGGCCATCACCAATTTCTCCCAGTATCCGGTCGAGGAAGGACGGCAGGACTGCGCGCACTTGCTGGCCGAGAACGTCCATTCGGAACTCGTGGGCAATATCAAGCATGCGATCCGGCAGAAAGAGGGTGATGAACCCGCCACCGACGACCTCGCGGCGATCGTCGACGGTCGCGACTGGCTCTTCGAAGGGAACGCCTACTACCTGGACACCTCTCATGTGTCTTCTCTTGTGCAGATGTCGACGTCGATTGAGCGCGAGGACACACTCGAGCTGCTCTACGGCCTGTCGGAATACGGACGGAGGCTGGGCGAGATGTACCAGTTTCCGGGCAACCCGCCGTTCGAGAACGTCTTCGAGGACCATGGGGCGTACCTGCGCGCGGTGATCGGACGGGACATAGAAGGCGGACTGGCGCATTTCAGAAGGAAGGTCGAGACCTGCGACCCGCAGGTTGCGGGGACGACACCGGCACAGGTGCTGGTCAGCCTTCTCGTCCGCATCGGAAGGGCGGACGAGGCGGCTGATATCGCCATTCGGCACTTGTCCGAGGCCGACCCGCAGTTCCTCACGTGTCCGACTGTCCTGCAGCTTTGCCAGATGGCTGGTGACTACGAACGGCTGGCGGACATATCCAGACAGCGACGTGATCTGTTGAGCTTCGCTGCCGCGACCATGCAGCAAGAGGCTAGGGACTCCGCCGCAGTCTGACGATTCCACTACTATAGAACCGTGCTCTCGGAGTCCGTCCTCAAGGAGTTGTGTCGGATCGTTGGCCACAAGGCGGCCCTGCACGCGGACCAGGATCTCCTGCTCTACGAATACGACGGAAGCATCGACAAGGCACGGCCGGACTGCGTCGTGTTTCCGCGCAGCACGGAGCAGGTCGTCGAGATCGTCAGGGTTGCGGCGGACCACTCGCTGCCATTGGTGGGGCGGGGAGCCGGCACCGGCCTGAGCGGTGGCGTGATCCCGCGGCAGGGCGGAATCATGATCGGGTTCTCCCGGATGAACCGGATCATCGAGATCGATATCGAGAACGAGTGCGCCGTTGTCCAGCCCGGGGTCGTCAATCTGGACATCACCCGCGCGGTGCAGGCCCGTGGCTACTACTATGCTCCCGATCCGTCATCACAGAAGGCCTGCACGATCGGTGGCAATGTCGCCGAGAATGCGGGAGGTCCCCACACGCTGATCTATGGCGTTACGACCAATCACGTGCTTGGAGTGGAAGCCGTACTGCCCGACGGGACGGTCGTGAACTTCGGGGGCAGGGAACAGGATCTTCCCGGCTACGACCTGCGAGGCCTGCTCACTGGCTCCGAAGGCACCATGGCCTTGGTCACGAAGGTGATCGTCCGCCTGATGCGGGCCCCCGAAGCAGTCGAGACACTCCTGGCAGTCTACGACCGGGCCGAGGACGCCGCCTCGACGGTCGGAGAACTCACGGCCAGGGCGATCACGCCGGCGGCCGTCGAGATGCTGGACGGAGTCATGCTGCGGATGGTCGAAGAGGCGACCCACGCCGGCTTCCCGATGGATGCGGAGGCGGTCCTGCTGATCGAACTGGAAGGGGTCGCCGAGGGGGTTGCCCAGCAGCTGGAACTTGTCAACGGCGTGTGCCGCGAGTGCAGGGCTCGCGATGTCCGGGTCGCCAAGAACGAGCAGGAGCGGGCCCTGCTGTGGAAGGGCCGCAAGAACGCGTTCGGTGCGGTGGGACGCGTCAGCCCGACCTACTACGTACAGGACGGCGTCGTTCCCCGGACCCGCATCGCCGCCACGCTTCGCCACATCTATCAGGTCGCGGAGAAGTACGGTCTGACAATCAGCAACATCTTCCATGCGGGAGACGGCAACATGCATCCGATCATCCTCTTCGATCCCCGCAACGAGGACGAGACCCGGCGGACGCGCCAGGCGGGGGAGGAGATTCTCACGTACTGTGTCGAGGTGGGCGGGGCGATCACCGGTGAACATGGTGTCGGCATGGAGAAGAACGAACTCATGCCGCTGCTGTTCGACGAGGACAGCCTGGAGCAGATGAAGCGGCTCATGCGGCTCTTCAATCCGGATGGCCGACTGAATCCGGGCAAGCTTCTGCCGACGGGAAAGGGCTGTCTGGAGATTCGCCCGCCCGCGGCCGTTCACAAGGCGGTGGTGTGGTAGTGGTCGGCCTTGGCGCAACCAGGACCGGGTCCAGGTAGCGATTCTCGACTTCTGCTAGCATTCCCTCGTCATGCGCTGGTCATTCGTCGCAGCCCTTGTCGCGGCCACTCTTGGTTGTGTGGTGGATTCCGATTCTCCGGTACCGGCGATCGACGCCCGTGCCCTCCAGTCGCATGTCCGCTTTCTGGCACACGACCTGCTGGAGGGGCGGGGTGTGGGCACGCGTGGTGAAGCCTTGGCTACGGAATATCTGGCCACGCAGCTCGCCATGGCCGGGGCCGAGCCGGGAGCGGGCGATGGCACCTATTTCCAGAGTGTCCCTCTGGTGGAAATCCGGGCTCAGCCCGACTCGGTCCTGCGGCTCGCCGGCGAGGAGATGATACCGGCGCGGGACTACGTCGGCAACAATGAGCGTCAGACGGGACGCGAGGTGTTCGTTGCCGATCTGGTCTATGTCGGCCATGGAATCACCGCTCCGGAATTCGAATGGGATGACTACAAGGACACGGATGTGCGCGGCAAGGTGGTGGTCCTGTTCACGAACGAGCCACCGTCGAGGGACGATTCGTTCTTTGGCGGTCCGGCACTGACGTACTACGGTCGCTGGACGTACAAATACGAAGAGGCTGCCCGTCGCGGGGCAATCGGGGCCCTGATCGTGCATACCGACGAGACTGCCGGATATCCCTGGGATGTCGTGCGGAACTCCGGGAGTGGGGGGCGGCCGTATGTTGAAGTACAGGCGGGGGAATCGAAACTCGCGCTCGCCGGATGGCTGACTTCCTCCGCCGGCGAACGAGTGTTCTCGCGATCAGCCACCACCAGCGGGAAGAGCCTTGGCGACCTGCTGGACATGGCCAACAGGAAGGATTTCACGCCCATTCCGCTCAACCTTCCGGCCGAAGCCGACCTGCGCAGTTCGATCGTTCCGATCACGACACGGAACGTGATCGGCCGATTGCCCGGCCGTGATCCCGCTCTCCGGGACGAAGCGGTGCTGTACACGGCCCACTGGGACCACATCGGCATGCGGGAGGAGGGGCAGGGAGAGGACGGGATCTACAACGGTGCTGTCGACAACGCCACCGGCTGCGCGGTGTTACTCGAAATCGCGAGGATCTTCGGGCAGACAGACGAAAGGCCCGGCCGTTCCGTCCTGATCGTCTTCGTGGGAGCCGAGGAAAGCGGTTTGCTGGGCTCGGCCTACTATGCGGCCAACCCGGTGGTGCCGGTGGGAAAGACGGCGGTGAACCTCAACTTCGATGCGCTGTATCCCCATGGGGCGACGACCGACTATTCGCTTCCCGGCTACGAACGTACGACGTTGCGGATGACGGTGGAGGATCTGGCAGCGAAGTTTGGTGTGTCCCTGACGCCTGACGCTCATCCGGAGCAAGGTTACTACTATCGTTCCGATCAATTCAGCCTTGCCAGGCATGGTGTACCTGCATTTTCGCTCCGCTCCGGTTCACAGTATGTTGGCAGGCCCGCAGGGTGGGGCGAGGAACGGGTCACTGAGTTCCGGAGCCAGCACTATCACCAGCCATCGGACGAGTATCGTGACGATTGGGATTTTGCGGGTATCGTCGGTTCGGCGCAGTTCGGCCTGGAATTGGGGCGCATCGTCGGAGACCAGCCCGATCTTCCCACCTGGGTCGAAGGTGACGAGTTTCGAGCGGCCAGGGATCGGTCCTGGCAACAGTGAACATGCGGGAGAGTCCTGAGACTCGACTCGAACTCGCGCTGCCCGAATCGGCATGCCACGACGAGGCGTCCAGGTCCTCGCAGGCGTCGCTGTTCGATATAATCCTGTAGATGTGGCTGTGATTACTCGCGGTCCACATTGGTTCACGAAAGACAGGTTCAGGAGACTGGAGATGAGGTTCAATCTGCTTGCTGCGACGGTCATCGCGCTCGTGGTCACGCAATTCGTGGTAGCTGACAACCACGAAGGACATGTCTACAAGAAAGCAGCTTCCGTACACGACCTGATGGAGTACATGGTCAAGCCCGCCATGGACAGGATCAAGGCGTTCGGTGAGGCGGGCGGTCCATCTGACAAGGACGAATGGAAGAAGGCGTTCGGGGCGGTGTCGATGGTCAACGAAGCGGCCCAACTGACACTGATGGACGGACGCGTCAAGGACGAGGCCTGGACCGAAGGCGCGAACAAGGTTGTCGCGAGATCCCAGGAGGCGATGATGGGCGCATACCGCATGGACCTTGCGAGCTTCGACGGTGGGCTTAAGGCAATGCGGGGTGGCTGCAAGACCTGCCACGACGTGCACAAGAAGGACAAGTGAGATAGCGAGCGCTCGAAAAGCCGCTTTCCGGATTGCGGAGTGAGCGGGAACCGCGCTTGGTGTGCTGGAGGCGTATGGCTTGGCTTCCAGTAGGGGCCTGTCTGGCGGAGGCTGCTGCCGCGACATGCTGGCGCACACGCCTGGCCAGTCGGGACGGCGGAGCCGGGATGTGGTGGCCGGTGGCGAGCCCGACTCGCTGCAATCGACGCATCGTATACCCCCAATCCGTTTCGCAGGTTCGCCAATAGCCAGTCGACCGGGTCTGTTGGCCCCGCCGATGTTCGACTGCGGGGCCGCCTCCCCGATCCGTTCGCGTTGTCCTTGGAGTTCGAGTGCGTGTCCGGCAAGCAGTCGATCGGCGGATTCGATTTCTCGTTGACGAGAGCAATCGGGCGATTCGACTCACGGCCCGCACCTCCGGCCCGGTGCTTCGATGAATGATGTTCCCGATGGGCCATCGACGAAGTGGCTTCATGTCCGGGTGTCTCACGTTGGACTTGGTCTCAAACAACGAACGGACATGCTCTGCCCATGCACGGTGTTCCCTCCGTCGCGGCCTGTTTCCGGATCATCGGACACACATGTCTTTGCTTCTGGCGCGGTCCAGACTGGTACAGAGGCAGATCGTCAGGTGGGCGCGGTATGCAGAAGCACCGACGATGGCGACTCCAGAGAACTGGTGGCGTGAGTGGGGGCCGCAGCGTACGGAGACCGCCAACCGACGCAGACCGCTCCGGAGATCGCCACACAGCGCCATGGCCCGACGGCCGGGGGCGTGCTCCGTGAACTTCGTTGGCTCCGTAGCGAACCAAGATCGTTGCCGAGCCACTTCCGTGGCTCTCGATTTCCAAGAACGAGAATCGGAGTCGAGAGTTACCGGCACGGGAAGGCGAGGAACCCCGAGGTTTCCAGCCTTGGCCGGGTACCCTGCGTCATCCCGGCCCGGGTGACGATGCCGGCGACACAACGACTCAAGCGACACCCGGAACCGAGCGCAGCCTGCACGGAGCGATCACCGATCGGCGTAGCCGGGGCGAGCGAGCCGCCCCAGGCGGTCACTGGTAGTAGGCGGCGTTGCGCTCGGTGAAGTCCTCCCACTCTTCCGGCAGGTCTTCCTCTGCGAAGATCGCCGAAACAGGGCACACCGGTACACAAGCACCACAGTCGATACACTCTTCGGGATCAATGTAGAGCATTTCTTCCGACTCGAAGTCGTCTTCGTCGGACTTCGGATGGATGCAGTCCACCGGGCAAGCATCTACACAGGCAGTGTCCTTGGTGCCGATGCACGGTTCCGCGATGATGTAAGCCATGGCCTCGAATTTCCCCTCAATTAGCTCGAACTCAGTTGCACGCCCGGCCGCCACTGGCGACCAGTACAAGAACCGAGTCTAACACAGCGATCATACTGACGTGTCATCGCTGCCGCTCCGTCCTTCTAGATTGAGCGTATCATGATGCGTAGTGATGATGAAAGCCCGGATAGCGACACTATGCTTGGCCCTGATGCTGGCTCCGCTCGGTGGGCAGACAGGAGGGACCCGGGTCGGTTCAAGGGGAGGGGCGCTCGGGCACGAGCCGGAGCAGCGGATGCCCGACGGGCGGTCCCGAACGCTCATGATTCTGAAGAGCGAAGCCAAGAAATCCCGGAAGGACATGGCAAGGGTCATCGAGTTGGCAACGCAGCTGCAGGAGGAGATCGAGGCGAACGAGTTTCATACGGTGGACGTTGGTAGTGTGCGAAAGGCCGAGGAGATCATCAGTCTGGTGAGGCGGGTCAAGTCTCGACTCACGCGTTCGCGATGAGGTCACCTGCGCCAGGCGGAGTGGACCGTCGAGAATGATGCGCAGCCGGGTCTGCGGAGAGGGACAGATGGGTGGGTGCGGGTGATGCCCGGCAGACGCGCATGCCCCTGCGCGAGTGCCGACCTCCTCAACCATCCGACCGACGTTGATATCGTGCCCCGGCGACGGCCCCTGCATCCATGACGGCGACGTGAGGTCGGATGTCCTGATGTCCTGGAAGCAGGACGGTACATCAGGCTTCGGGGCTACCGGCACAATGGCCAAGGGGAGTGCGCATCTTTCGCGCACCGTCGTTGCCGACCGACACGGACGTGGCTCCGGAGGTGTCCGTGAAGAACGATCGACGGCGGGCGCTCCGCCACGAACGGGAAGCTCCCTACCCGGTGACCGCGTCTCGAGTTTCCGGGCGACCCGGAAGATATTCGACGCGGCCTCGTCAATTGTCTTCCTGCACGACGACAGCGACCGGGAATTTCGGCCAACGCTGGGCAGGAAGGGTCCGGGGCGTCCATGCCGACGACGGCAGTCCACCGAATCCGGGGTCGGTCCATCAGCGTGGAATCGTCACGTCGTAGCGAGCAGTGCCGAGTCCCGGAGGATTCGGATGCCCCGGTGATACGGTTCGGTTGCGGTTCCGGATGACGCCATGCGGAACGCCACGCTTGTCTGGATGTCGTTCGTGCTCTCGCCGAGCACGACGTGGAAGGAGCCGGGCATGAAGAAACTGATTGCAATCGTCCTGATGACCACGAGCATGGGCGCGTCACAGATCACTCAAACCGTGGTAACCAAGCCGACGACGCCCGAGCAGGATTCGAAGCCCAACAGCGAGGAAGTGCCGGACGGCTACGCCGTCGAGGGTGAGTTCGAGCGTGTGGTTGTCCTGCGTTTCAAATACAGGGTGGATCTGCTGGCCACGTTCGACCCGGATACCAGGTTGCTCAGATGGTGAAGGAGCACCGAATCCGCAATGCTGTCATTCTGGCCGGTATCGGGTCCGTCCGGAACTATCACCTTCATGCAGTGAGCAATCGAGTCTTCCCGTCCGAGAACATCTTCACCGAGAATCCGACCAAGCCGGCCGACATCGTCAGCATGAATGGCTACGTCATCGACGGTCGCATCCACGCACACATGACGCTGGCGGATGAACACCGGGCCTTCGGGGGCCATCTGGAACCCGGCACGAACGTGTTCACGTTCGCCATCGTGACGTTGGGAGTATTCAAGGACGGAGTCGACCTGACCAAGGTCGACGACAAGACGTACCGCTAGCGGCGCGGACCATCTGGCGGGCGCAGCCCGCGGTCCGAGGAGATCCTGGTGGACCCCCTGGCATCGACCTACGGTCCTTACGCCAGGATCTTGTGAACGACATTCCCGGCGACGTCAGTGAGACGGAAATCCCGCCCCTGGAACCGGTAGGTGAGCTTCGTGTGGTCAAATCCAAGAACATGCAGGATCGTGGCGTGAAGATCGTGCACGTGGACCCGGTCATCGGTAACGTTGAACCCCAGATCATCGCTCTTGCCGATCGTGATGCCCGGCCTGGTTCCGCCACCCGCCATCCACATCGTGAATGCGTTCGGATGATGGTCCCTGCCATCGTCCGTGCCACCCTGGACCATCGGCGTGCGTCCGAACTCACCACCCCAAAGCACGAGAGTATCCTCCAGCAGGCCTCGCTGCTTCAGGTCCGTGACCAGCGCGGCGGAAGCCTGGTCGGTGTCCCTGCAGTTCTTCCTCAGCCCGGATACCAGGTTGCCATGCTGATCCCACGACTCGTGGAACAGTTCGACAAAGCGGACGCCTCGTTCGACCAGTCGTCGAGCGAGGAGACAGTTGTTCGCAAACGACGGACGGCTCGGCTCGGCTCCGTACAGGTCCAGGACCCGCTGCGGCTCTTGCGAGATGTCCATCAGTTCCGGAGTGCTCTCCTGCATCCGGTATGCCATCTCGAATGACTCGATGCGAGTCGCGATCTCGGGATCTCCCGTTTCCTCCAGATGGATACTGTTCAGTCGCCGAATCGAGTCCAGGGAATCACGCTGGAGCTTCCGGTCCACACCCGGAGGATTGGAAAGATACAGCACGGGGTCCCCGCTTGTACGGAACTGTACCCCTTGATACATCGACGGCAGGAAGCCGCTGCCCCAGTTGCTGTTGCCGCCACTCGGTCCCTTCTGTCCGGAACTGAAGACCACGAATCCCGGAAGGTCCCTCGATTCGCTACCCAGGCCGTACAGTGCCCAAGCCCCCATGGACGGCCTGCCGAACTGCTGGGAGCCCGTGCTCATCATCACTTGAGCCGGTGCGTGATTGAAGGCGTCGGTGACAAGGGACTTGATGATGGTAATGTCGTCTGCCACGGACGCGATGTGCGGAATCAGTTCCGAGAGTTCGGCGCCACTCTGCCCGTGGCGCGAGAACTCGAACTTCGGTCCGAGCAGCGTCGAGTTCGGGTCGATGAACGCTGCCCGATAGCCATCAAGGAGGCTGTCCGGCGGGAGGGTGCCTTCGTGCTTGCCGAGTTCCGGCTTGTAGTCGAAGAGTTCGAGGTGGCTTGGGCCACCCCCCATGAACAGGAAGATCACGTTCTTGGCGGACGGGTCGTGGTGCGGCTTGCTGTCTGCCAGAGGGTCGGAGGCCTGCAGCAGTTCGCGCAGAGCGACAGATCCGAGCCCCACTCCGCATTGCTGGAGGAACCACCTGCGGGCCAGTGGATTGGTTGCGATCTGCGGGTTCAGCATCGTGTCACTCCCTCGTGATGGCTTCGTCCAGGTTCAGCAGCACCCTGGACAGGGCGGTCCAGGCTGCCAGTTCTCTTGTTGGTGCTTCCCCGGCGTCGGCCAGCAGCGGTATCAGGCCGGACGCGTCCAACTGACCGTCGTTGATGCGCTCCCGCTGGCCGTGGAGGAATGCCAGCAGCTCCGCCTGTTCCTCTTCCTTCGGCGTCCGGGCCAGTACCCGCCTGAACGCGTATGTGATCCTCTCGCGATCGCTCGATCCTCCCGCTGCCAGGGCTCGTCTGCCGAGCTCGCGGGCTGCCTCCATGAACATGGTCTCGTTGAGGGTGACCAGGGCTTGCAGCGGCGTGTTCGACCGGTCCCGCCGGACGCAGGCGAAATCGCCCACCGGAGTGTCGAACGTGGACAGTACGGGGTATGGCACGGACCGATAACGGAATGCGTAGAGGGACCGACGATAGCGTCGGTGGTCTGCTTCGACGTACCACCGTTTCGGTCCGTAGCTGATCGGTGGAAGGAACAGAAATTGGGGGGCCGGCGGATAGACGGGCGGGCCGCCGATCGTCGGGGTTAGCAGGCCGCTCGACGAGAGCGCGATGTCGCGGACGAGTTCGCCGTCGACCCGGAAACGCGAGCCTCGCGCCAGCAGCCGGTTGTTCGGATCCTTCTCCAGCAGTTCAGGGGTGACTGTCGACACCTGACGGTAGGTCTCCGACGAGACAATCAGTCGATGGATGTGCTTGAGGCTCCAGTCGTTGTCCATCAGCTCAACCGCCAGCCAGTCGAGCAAGTCCGGATGAGAGGGGACAGCGGCCTGTCGGCCAAGGTCCTCCGGCGTCTCCACGATTCCGGTACCGAAATGGCCCTGCCAGATGCGGTTCACGATTGCCCGCGCGGTGGTCGGCGAGTCACGGTCCACCAGCCATTCCGCGAAGGCCAGCCGATCTGGCTTGATCGCGTGTTCCGGCATGTTGTGGAGGAAGCCCGGCACACCGGGGTCGACCTCCTCCGTGGGGCGAAGGAAGTCGCCCCGCTGCAGAACGCTGGTCATGCGGGGCTCGCTGCGCTCGTTCAGCACCAGCTGCGATGAGCCCTCCGGATACTCCTTCCAAAGCTCTTCGATCTGGCGATTGGCCTCGTTCCAGGCAGGTACTGTCGTACGCCAGTAACGGAAGACCGCTGCTTCCTGATCTGGCGACCTCTGGTCGCGTGGCACGCTTGCCACGATCCTTCGGACATCAGCCGGCATCGGATCGGCGACGACCTCCGACTCCGGCGTGTACGAGAAGCGGTAGCGGCCGAGATTGAGTGACTGGTTGTCGTCGGAATTCCATCCTCCGTGCCGCATCGAGAGATTGAATTTCAGCAACAGCGGTTCGCCTGCCTGCAGCGGCTCCTTGAGTCGGAAGACCGCTTTTCGCTGTACGTTACGGCGTCCCGGTCCGCCATCAATCAGCCAGGCGCTCATCTCGAATCCATCGATCGCGAAGCCGATGTCCCCGAGGACCCGGCGCTTGCCGTCCCTGTCGGGGAACAGGAACGGATCAAGCCATGTGATCGGCGGGTTGACATCCGCGGTTGCCCCGGAGATCTCGACTTTCTTCCATGCGTCTGGTTCGCTTTCCTTCGCGTACTCGACCGTGAACTCGGTCAGCGCGGCAGTACCCCGGAACGAGCGTCCCGGCCCGCCCAACGGCAGACGCGGATCCGTGAGCAGTTCCAGCCGGAACGCCCTGACCGTGCCCGACTCCAAGCGCCCCTCCGGACTCACGACACTCCGGGTGGGTGCGTACCCGTCGGCGAGGATGGACTTGTCCGGGAGAACGGTGTATTTCTCTCCACTGCCGAGCTTGATGTGCGTGTCCAGAACGGTCCACTCCGGCTGGCCGTGTGCCTCGTCCTGTTCCCATGCGGCCAGACGTTCCCGCCAATCCGGGGTGCGACGTTGCAGTTCTTCCTCGATTGCCAGGATATTCCCGAGAATCTCGGCCCGCAGCCGGTTCTCCGCTGCTGTGTAGACCGCTTCCGATGATTCGTTGGAGTTGTTGATGAAGGAGAACAGTCGGTAGTAGTCGCGCTGAGAAATCGGGTCGTACTTGTGATCGTGGCACTGGGCACACTGCACCGTGAGGCCGAGAATCGCCTTGCCGATCGCATCCATGCGGTCGAACATGGCTTCCATGCGAAACTGCTCGGGATTGGCGCCTCCCTCGGCGTTGATCATCGAATTGCGGAGGAATCCGGTCGCAACCCGCTGGTCCTGGGCCGCGGTCGGCAGGAGATCGCCCGCCACCTGCTCGACGATGAACCGGTCATAGGGCATGTCGGCATTTAGGGCTGCCACCACCCAGTCCCGGTAGAACCAGACGTTCCGAGGTTTGTCCTTCTCGAAGCCGTCGGAATCGGCGTAGCGTGCCGCGTCGAGCCAGATGCGGCCCCAACGCTCCCCGAAGTGAGGCGATCCAAGTAACCGCTCCACCAGCCGGTCATAGGCCCCGGGGTCGGATTCAGCAAGGAACAGATCCGTTTCGTCGATTGAGGGCGGTAGCCCGGTCAGGTCCAGGCTCAGTCTGCGTACGAGTGCTTCCTTCGATGCGGGCGGAGACGGCCGCAACCCTTCCGACTCCAGCCTCGCCAGTACGAAGTTGTCAATGGGATTCACGCCCCACTTGCTTCGGTTGTCGGACAGTGGCGGGCGTTCCGGTGCGACGAATGCCCAGTGCTGATCGAGTCCGGCCGCTGTTCCGGCGCCCTCTGGCCATGTCGCGCCGTGCTCGATCCAGGATCGGATCAAGGCGATCTCTTCGTCCGCGAGCTGTCCGCCCATGGGCATGCGATTGCCGTCGCCCAGTCCGGCGACACGCCGATAGATGCTACTGGCTTCGGGTTCGTGCGGGACGATTCTGGGGCCGCTGGGCCCCCGCTCCATTACGACGGTGCGCGAGTCGAGCCGCAGTTGACCCATCTGCTGCCGTTCGCCGTGACAGGCATAGCACTTGGCCTCAAGGATCGGCTGGATGCGGTCGGTGAAGTCATCGACGTTGGCGGCTGATGTGACCACTGGGAGCAAGAGCGATGCGATCAGCAGGCGCATGTCAGATACCGACCGCTCACCATTATATGGAGTTCCCTTGTCATCGTGGCGTCTTTGCCTTTGGAACTCGCCAAGGCTGGTTTTCCGGCGTTGCATTTGGCCGGCCCGCCGGCCCCTGTGAAACCGCATTCCTGTATCCCGGTAAACGTTCGAGCGGGCAGTGGAGCGGGGAGGGGGCCAGCCGGGGGGAGGGTGAAGAGGGAGTCAGGTTGCATAGAACGTAGGAGAGGTGATATGTTTTCAGGGCGGGAGCAGGAAGGTGGCGGTGGGGAGGCAGTCGGAGGAGCGGGGAGGGGGAGAGCGGGAGTGTGGGAAGCGGCCGGCGGAGAGGTGGGAGTGGAAGCGGCAGGCGAGGTAGGGGAAGAGCCAGCACGGTCGGGCGAAGGAACGCGGGGAGCGGCTGCGGGAGCGGTTGCGGGCCGCGCAGGCGCAGCACGGAGTGACGCAGCAGAAGTTGGTGCGGGCGCAGGCCGAGTGCGGGGCCCTGCAACGGAAGGTGGTGGCGGGGGAGCAGTTGCGGGAGGCCCTGCAGCAGCAGGTGGCGGAGTTACAGCAGGTGGCGGCCGGACAGTCACCGAATCGGGCGGATCTGCTGCGGGCGGCCTTTGGTGCGCGGAGTGAGAAGCGGACGCCGGAGCCGGACGCGGGCGAGGCGGGTCCGGGGGCGGGGCGGGCAACCGGGAGCGAGGTCCCATGCGCGGGTGGCGCGGCCCGAGTTGGAAGAGCGGACCGAGGAGCGGGACCTGCCGGCGGAGAGGCGGGTGTGCGGGGACTGCGGGCGGCCCTTCGGGCGGGTCGAGGTGGAGGTGCGCAGCTATCGGCGGCGCATCCGGCGGCCGCGCTATCGGGCGGCCTGCGAGTGCGCGCAGGCCCGCGGCCAGCGGACGCCCACGATACAGGCGGGGTTGCCGCCGACGCTGTTCCGGGGGACCTGCTACGGGCTGAGCGTGTGGGTGGAGTTCCTGCTGCAGGTGGACTGGCAACGGCGACCGGTGCGGGCCTTCGATCGGGAGTGGGCCGAGCGGGGGCTGGCATTGCCGGCCAGCAGTCTGCTGGGGCATCAGCAGGATTTCGTGCACTGGTTCGCACCGCTGGAGCAGGCCATCGGGGTGCATCAGCAGCAGGCGCTGCTGGTGCACGGGGACGAGACGTCGTGGAGGATGCAGGAGCGGGGCGAGCAGGGGCACAATCCGCGCTGCTGGCTGTGGGCCTGCCTGACGGCCGACGCGGTGCGGTTCCGGGTCGATCCGGCGCGCAGCGCGGCGGCGGCGAAGGTCCTGTTCGGGCCACTCGGACAGAGCGGGCGGGCGGTGCTGGTGTGCGACCGCTATGCGGCCTACGACAAGCTGGTGCGGGACCACGCCGGCCAGTTCGAGTTGGCCATCTGCTGGGCCCACGCGCGGCGCGACTTCGTGCGGCTGGCCGACCGTCATCCGCCCTGGCAGAGCTGGGCGGACGAGATCGTGCGGCGCATCGGGGAGTTGTACCGGCTGCACCGCGAGCGGCACCGGCACTGGCAGCCCGAGCGGGACTGTGAGCACCAGTCGGCGCGGTGGCAGGCGCTGCAGGAGCAGTTCGCCACCGCGATGAGTACGTTCTTCACGGACATCGCCAGCGAGCAGCAGAGTGTGGCGGCGAGTGCCCCGGCCGCGGGCGACCCGCGCCTGGGAGCGTTGACCTCCCTGCTGCGCTATCGCACGGGCCTGTCGGTCTGCGTGCAGCAGCCGTGCGTGCCGATGGACAACAACCGTGTCGAGCGCGCCCTGCGGCGGGTGGTGATCGGGCGCCAGCTCAGCCACGGTTCGCACAGTCCGACCGGGGCGGAGTTGCAGGGTCTGCTGTTGTCGGTGTGCAGCACGCTCGCCATGGCCGGCATCGATCTGGGGCGCTGGCTGGAGGCCTTCCTGGGCGAGTGCGCCCGGCAGGGGCCGGGCGCGACCGTGCCGGAGCCACAGGAGTGGCTGCCGTGGGGCATGCCCCCGGACCGCCGCCACGCGCTGCTCCGGCCCGGCTGACCCCGACGACCTTCCCGCCGCTCGGGTGGCCCGGCCGAGCACGCTGTGGGCCGCCGCCCACCCCTCAGCCCGCAGCGGCTGGCCAGCCTCCGGCGCTCCTCCTCACTGCCTGCCTTCCACTGCCCGCTCGAACGTTTACGTATCCCGTATCCCGACTATCGCTGCTGAGCGACCTGTCGCCGACAAGTCCATCGGGATCAGGGTGCTGCGACATGCTGCTTCGCGACGAGGCACCAAGGGTGTTAGTCGATGCGCTGATGGGATACAAACGCAGCGGGCTTGGTCGCAGTGCAGTCCGCAGTTCGCCTCGGGCGGATGGCACGTCATTGAGGTTATGGAGCTGCAGCGCGGAAGAACAAGATTATGCGCAACGAGATGCTGGCGGCGCCGGACCTGCATGAAGGGTTCATCGTCGCCGTGGTACTCTCGGAACGTAGTATGGTCTACAGCCTGCTCCATGTAACGGATCGGGCGCGGACAGATCTCTTGTGGTCGGCGCTTGCGGGACGATTCGACTCAATGCCATGAACGACCGGGTACGGCGCCTGACTGACGCTGATCTTGCGCGTCTGATTGAGTGCCGCGAGGGCACGCGGGTCGAGTTCAAGGAGTCGCTGGCAGGCAACGCATCGGTGCGACTCCGGGAAGCGATCTGTGCGTTTGCCAACGATCTTCCGGGTTCAGGCCAACCGGGTATTGCCGTTGTCGGGCTGCGAGACGATGGCACCCCAGTTAAGACCGGTGTTACCGATCAGATGCTGCTCACTTTGGCCGACATGCGTAGCGACGGCAACATCGTGCCTCCGCCCGCCCTTCTTTCCGAGAAGCGCCGCTATCAGGGACACGAAATCGCCGTAGTGACGGTTCTTCCGTCCGACTCGCCTCCCGTGCGCTACAAGGGCGTGATCCACATTCGCATCGGTCCGTGCCGTGGCATCGCGACGGCTCAGGAAGAGCGGATACTGAACGAGCGACGGCGCCATGGGAACCGTCCGTTCGACATTTCGCCAGTGTCGGGTATCAGGATTGCCGATCTCAATCGACTTCAATTCGAGAGCGAGTATCTGCCAAGAGCAGTCGACCGAGAAATTCTGCATGCCAACGATCGAAGCCTTGAGGAACGCTTGGCCGCGGCCAAGATGATCTGTTCTTCCGACGACGAGCAGACAACAATTCTCGGTTTGCTGGTGCTCGGAATTAGACCACTGGACTTTATCCCGGGTGCGTATGTACAGTTTCTGCGCATCGGAGGAAACGACTGGTCGGACCCGATCCTGGACGAGATGTCGATCAATGGGACAGTTTCGGAAGTGCTGTCGCGTCTCGACGACAAGCTGCAGTCACACAACGCGCGCCGGGTTGACATTGTCAGCCAGCGTATCGAACATCGCACGGACAGCTATCCTCTGGCCGCTTTGAGGGAACTCACCCGGAACGCCGTCATTCACCGTGATTACGAGACGACGAATGCTCCAGTTCGCGTGACATGGTTCGACAATCGAATCGAAGTCCAGAATCCCGGCGGACCCTACGGTTCAGTAACCACAGCGAATTTCGCCACACCTGGGTTCGCAGATTACCGTAATCCGAACTTGGCAGAGGCGATGAAGGTGCTGGGATTTGTCCAGAAGTTCGGCGTGGGAATCCCGACGGCGCGACGCTTGTTGCGTGAGGCCGGACATCCGGATCTCGAGTTCGAACCTAGTCCAGAACACGTGCTCGCCACGATAAGGGCCACTCCCAAGGTTGCGGAGGCCACGTGATGGCTGTTCCGGTCCTGACCTTCTTCAACAACAAGGGAGGAGTTGGCAAGACCTCTCTGGTCTACCACCTCGCCTGGATGTTATCCGAGATCGGCGAGCGCGTGTTGGCCTGTGATCTCGACCCGCAAGCGAATCTCACCGCGACTCTCCTCAGCGAAAGCGATCTGGAGTTGCTGTGGCAGGGCGACGCAAAAGACCGGACCATCAATCAATGCATCCAACCTTTGACAGAGGTAGGGGACTTGCGGCAACCGCAGGTTCACCGAGTCTCCGAATCGCTCGGACTGATTCCGGGCGATCTGGCGCTCTCCGGTTTCGAGGACAGCCTGTCGAACGAATGGCCCAATGCACTGGGGGAGTCCAATATATTCCGCCCGTTCCGAATTCTGACTGCGTTCTGGCAGGTCATGCAGCTTGGCGCCCAAGACCTTGATGCGACTATCGTTCTCGTAGATGTTGGTCCGAGCCTTGGCGCACTGAACCGCTCGGTGCTGATCGCGGCGGATCACGTCATCGCTCCTCTGGGTACGGACCTCTTTTCGCTACAAGGACTGAGGAATCTGGGCCCGACGCTGCGGCGCTGGGCGAACGAATGGTCGATTCGGCGAGAGCGGTGGGATCTGAATGACTTTATGCTGCCAAAGGGCGAGATGAAGCCGATCGGCTACGTAGTCCAGCAGCACGGGGTGCGTCTGCGTCGGCCAGTGAAAGCCTATGACAGGTGGGTCAACCGCATGCCCGAGGCTTACCACCGCTTCCTGCTGGATCACAAAAGCGGCCCTTATCCTGTCCAACCGAATGAGGACCCGCACTGCCTTGCGACGGTTCGGCACTATAGGAGCTTGGTTCCGATGTCGCAGGAGGCTCAAAAGCCGATCTTCCTACTTACCGCTGCGGATGGTGCGATCGGCAGCCACGCCGTAGCCGTTTCGGATGCCTATGATGACTTCAAGAAGTTGGCGGATTTGATTCGACGGAAAGTAGGGCTCTTGAAATGATCCTGGATTCTGCATTGAGTTGCGTTAGAACGGGCATAATTTTGTGAAAATAAGCAGATGCTAGCTTTCGTTGCAATCAATCCCCAAGTGAACGATTTGACTTCACCGAACACACGCCAGATGTGGCAGTTAGGCTTGGGTGGATACCGGCTGCCAAACGCCATCTTGCAGCGCCTTCGCAGTAAGCTCTGAACCTGCTGTTCTGCCCAGGGTGATGCTAATCCAGACCGCTGCTTCTACTGTCGGTCGGCGGCTACAGTGCTGCCATCGCCCAACCTGTCCTCCTGATCCTCTGAGCCCAGCCGTCTGCCTGGCCAAGATGTCGATGCGATACTCAACCCATCGGAAACCACATCATTCTGAACAACAAGATGTACCTGCAGCGATGCTCAAATTGACTCTTTCGGCATACATGACGTAATAGATACTCGGTACGACCGGCGGCGGCACGATCAGCCCGCAGCCGCCGAAGTATCGATCTTTGTCAGCCCGGCTGCCGCATCGCGCACATCAAGTTTGCCAGTCACGACATCGGCGATGAGGCGAGTGTGGTACTCGCGAAGCAACTCGATCTTTTTTTGCGCTTGAGAGATGCCTTTTCGCAGCTTCTCGGTCATGCTGTCGAGGAAGCGGGCGATTGCGGCCTGTTCGGAGAGGGGTGGCAGTGCCAGCCTCAAATTCTTGAGCTGACCTGTATAGATGTGGACCACGGTAAAGCCGCGACTCATGGTCGCCTTGTGGATTGTCGCAGGACGGCAATCAGTGGCGTAGCCTAGGTATCTCGCTTCCATGATGCGACGTGGCCGAAACAGAATGACATCTCCGCCACAACAGGCATCAGCGGTTATCAGGTTGACGGCTGACTTGCCAATTTCTTCAATTGTCTCTCCAGAGGCAGCGAAAAGAAGATCGCCGAACCGGATAGGAGTGTAATTTACACATAGTCTTGGAGAGACGAAGGAACGGCTCTTCGTGATGAAATACTGATGGGTCGTGTACAGGTCACCATACCTGATGCAAGGAGCGCCAAAGGTAAATTCTTCTTCCTTGCTGCCACCGCTGCCCTTGGAGAATGTTCCAAACGAAGCCAGCCGTCGCACATCCCAGTGCGCCGGCACCTTCCCCAGCCACTCCACCCCAGAGTACTTGTAGTCGGAGTAGGGCTTGCCGGTGCGGACATCGATCCGGCCTGTCACGGTGTCGCTTACTAGGGTCTGTCTGTATTCGTCAAGCAGTGCGACCAGCTTCTCCTTGCCCAGGATGTAGCGCTGGATGCGCCGGTTGGTGTGGTCGAGGAAGCGGGCGATGCCAGCTTGTTCCTCTGCGGGCGGCAAGGCGACCGCCAAATCTCCGATTGATCGCCAGTTCGTGCGGGGCATTTTCGCGCCATAGGTCGACGCTGTCACTTCGTCAATGAACGGTCTGGAACGGAGTAGATGCTCAATATACGTTCCATTGATGTTCGCGCGCCGAGGCCTAAGGACTAGGAACTCGCCAACGCACAATCCGCCTTCCACCGGTCGAGTGACCTTCGCAAGATAAGGGCGGAGCTTGCCAAACAGCACATCGCCGGATCGAAAGCGCTTCAACTGGCTATCGAACAGTTCGCCCGAGTGAGCCAGCGACACTCGCCCAGTCCAACTCTCCACATTCTCCAGCGCGACAACCATACCGGTGTGCGACAACTGGAGAGTCTGCTCCACTACATCGGTCAGTGCACACTTGAGCCTCTCGACATCCCAATCTGCCGGTACATCCCCGAGCCACTCCACCCCGGAGTACTTGTAGTCGGAGTAGGGCTTGAGTTTGCCTCCCATCACAGCAACCAAAGTATGATCCTCCGAAAAACTGTCCGACCTTCGGATGCGGAACAAAATTCAACTCACAACTCTTCGTTCGACATAAAACTAGGGTTCCGTTACGCCACACTTGTCAGCGATCCGTTGAGCAAGGCTTCGAAAATCAACAAAACAGTCCTGTACTGCGTGAATGTGCCCGCCAAGTGCTCCGTCCGCTGGTTTGAGGTGGAACATTGGCTTGCGCGCTTCCTGAGCCATGGCCATCAGGCTTCTGTAGTGCTTTAGGGTGGCAAGGCATTCCGGGTCACCTTCTGTCGAAGACTCGCCGTCTACAGTCTGTTCGAGGGCTTCGGTCGCGTAGGCTTGCGGAATGCGCCTGATCCACTTCTGGTACGCCTTGACTGGACTACCTGCACGAACGGCATGCTGAAGCACAATGTAGCCGGCCGGCCGGATACTCGCAGTCGGTAGTTGAAGATCCGGTGCTGGAGGACAGTGGTCCATGCGATCCTGCCATGCGGTGCGCCAATCCTTGAGCGTCGGTCCGACGTTACGGAGTGCCTGTAGGGAAAACAGGTCGGGAGCAAGCGGGAAGACCACAAAGTCGGCCGCTATGATTGCAGCGCGGTTGATAGCTCCCAAATTAGGACCGACATCAATGAGTGCCAGGTCGGCATTCCGTTTGCCCGCGGCATTGAGTATTGTCCGGTAGAACGCCGACTCCGTGCGAAACGCCGACTCATCACGGTCCAGACAATCCGGCCATGCTGAAGAGAGCTTTGCCTCGAAACTGGACAATCCTAGATCGCCTACCACTAACCCGAGGTTCGTTGCCAACGGCTCGACATGCGGCTCACGGATGTCGCCGACACCCCGGAGAATCGGAGCGACCACTCCCAGTATGCTGCAGGTATGCTCGCCGTCAGGCCATAACTCCTCGAGTCGGTGCTCGTTGAGGAACACCGAAGTCAGGTTCGCCTGCGGGTCCAAGTCCGCAGCTACGACCGAGTATCCTAGCTCTGCGTACATCCAGGCAAGGTGGTAGACCAGAGTGGTCTTGCCGACACCGCCCTTGTTGTTGAAGAAGGCGATTGACGTCACACCCTCCTCCAAATGGTCGCCAACACATGAGTTGTCTCGAACCGGAACCTCGCCTCCGGATTCCCGTTCGTTCGCAACGCATCTTGAGCCCGGATCACGCCACGGCCAAACCTGTTGACATAACCAAGTGTCGCTAGGCTTGCGGAGAGAGCCGGGTTGCGGTAGTCCGTTTGTTGCGGAAAATTCTCGGGCGACGCCATGCCGTATAGCCCACCCGGGCTCTGGATCTCGATGCGGTCCGCATACCAGTAATATCGGACGGGTGCGTTCGATTCGTACGATCGATGCATGATCGCGTTCAACAGCAATTCGCGGATGGCGACCGTCGGATAATCGAATTCCGTTCGCTCGCGAAGCACCGACTGCGCCACTGGATGGGGCCGCGCGGGAATCGAAGCGAACTCCACGATGGCCCTCAGAACCGTGATAAGGTCACCGCTGAACTTCTTTTCGGTGATCGGATCTTCCGCCATCGTCGTACCTGGCCAGCAGACGAACTGAATCCATGCACCGGGGATGCACCTAAGGGGATCCCTGCCGAACAACAGTACACCCGCGTTGGTCGGACAGTCTGCAGCTAGGTCATAGAACCGCAGCGATGCCATCTGCTCTTCGTAGGTACGATCGTTCTCTTCGATGACAGATGCTTCAACGGCTGCTGGCAGGTAACTGGTCCGGAACATGTCGGTTGTAAGGTCCGCCAGTGTGCAGCCCGAGCAAGGACGGAGATCGAAGGTCTGTTGGCTGGCAACACGCTTCTCGACCAGGATTCCTTCCTCCTCCCGATTGGCGCCGTGTCGGGTTGGGCCGACACGAACCCAGACTCTCCCCTTGTAACGCACGGGCGGCAGTTTCGATGGCCGCACTTCAACCACAGCAACATCACCTTCCGGCAACGTGAATTTCTGTACGGCCATGCCGGGGAGTGGTTCGAGATTGACGTTGGAACATAGCGCTCCGAGATTCCGCAGCAGCTCGTCGTTGACCGTCAGTCCACTGACGGTTCCATGGTCGTCCACGCCGACAACGAGATAGCCGGGCTCCCGGCGGTTAGGAAGATCGTTGGCGAAGGCACAGACGGCCTCTCCGAACTTGTCCGTCTTCGTGGTGGAGGTCGTGAACTCCACGCGATCGGACTCACCGCCCGCAAGTAGAGTCCGTAATTGATCAAGCGTCAGCATGACCGTACTTGCCTTCAGCGTACAGCACGGGCTGCTCTCCGTTGGTCACGTACGCCGGCCAAGGCGCTGGGGCTTGGGCGTCCTTCGGTTCCCTGCTCAACCGCCATGACACCAGCTTCCAAGATAGCCCCAACACCCTATGGCGGATGCACTGCTGCTATGGACCGTAATCGCGACGGATGCATGAGCAACCCGTTGCCGGCACCCTACTCCCAGCGAAGGGCCTTCCTTAACACCGGGTCGACGGAAACTCGGCCTGTCTGTTCGCCACCTCGCAACTGCAGACGGAGCCTCAAGGGATGAGCAGGAGCTTGCCCATCGTCTGGCGCGCGGCGAGGCGGGTCTGTGCTTCGGCTGCTTCACCCAAGGGGAACTCCCCGCCCACATGAACACCGATGTCACCGGCCGCGATCCATGAGAAGAGATCCGATGATCTCCAGAAGAGATCGCTCCGCGAGGATATGTAGGCGAACAGCGACGGCCTCGTCAGGAACAACGAGCCCCGCTTCGTCAGTTCCAGTGGGGCAATTGGGTCGACTGGCCCGCTGGCGTTGCCGAACGTCACCATCATGCCCCGGGGGCGGAGGCTGTTCAGACTTCCCGTCCAAGTCGCCTTGCCGACCGAGTCGTACACCACATCGACTCCACGGCCGTCCGTCAGCCTCTTGCACTCGGCTTCAAAGTCCTGCTCGGTATAGAGGATGACCTCGTCCGCCCCGGCTGCCCGTGCTCTTGATGCCTTCTCCTCTGTGGAGCACGTGCCGATGACCCGTGCTCCGAACTTCTTGGCCATCGCGACCAGTAGCAGTCCTACTCCGCCTGCGCACGCATGGATCAGGGCTGTGTGGAACTTGTGGAGGAGGAATGTCGAACGGACCAGATAGTGCGCGGTCATCCCCTGCAGCAGTGCTGCCGCTGCGGTCTTCGTGCTGATCGCATCCGGTACCTTCACGAGGCGTTCGGCCGGGACCACGGCATACTCCGCGTACGAGCCGTGGATTCCGGTGTAGGCAACCCGGTCTCCGACCTTCACGTCGAACACCCTGGATCCCACCGCCACCACTGTCCCTGCACCTTCCTGTCCATTCGTAATGGGCAGTTCGGCGGGGTATAGTCCAGTCCGGAAGTAGATGTCGATGAAGTTCACGCCCGAAGCCTCGATCTTGACAACGGCATCTTCGGGCCCGGCCTTGGGATCCCGGATGTCTTCGAGTGTCAGGACCTCAGGTCCGCCATGCTGATGAATACGAATCGCTCTCATGGTTGAAGCGGTATTCTAGCAGGTCGATGCATATCGTTCGCGTTGACGCCTTCCGGCTGCGCGCCGCGCTTGATGCTCCCTTCAGTTTTTCCCAGTTCGCCTACAGCCATCGCGAAACGACACTCGCTTGCGTCACAACCGACGATGGGCGTGAGGGCTGGGGTGAGGCGTACGGACCGGCAGCGGCTACCGCCCCGATCGTGAAGAACTTCCTTGGTCCGCTACTGCTCGGAAAGGACCCACACGCGGTCGAATCGCTCTGGTCGCTGATGTACTCGCGGTCGATCGACTACGGACAGAAAGGGGCCATGCTGGCCGCCCTCTCGGCATTGGACATCGCCTGCTGGGACCTGAAGGCCCAGGACTCCGGACTTCCGCTCTATCGGGCGTTGGGTCAGGAAACGGTCGAGTCCATCCCGTGCTACTGGACCGGATACTACTTCGGAGGGGACGAGCCGTTGGAACAGCGTTGGGAACGTGAGGCGAAGGCCAGTCTGGATGCTGGATTCACGGCCATGAAGATGAAAGTCGGGCAGGGAATCGAGCGGGATGCCGAACTGGTGGCCATGATGCGGGGCGTGCTTGGGCCGGAAGTCAAGCTCTCGATCGACGCCAATCATGCGTACACTCCGGCCGAAGCCATCCGACTCGCTCGCCTGATCGAGCAGGAAGGAATCCACTGGTTCGAGGAGCCCGTATCGCCGCTGGACCCGGAAGCATATCTGGAGGTCAAGACAAGAACATGCATCCCGCTGGCCGGGGGCGAGTGCGAGTACACCCGTTTCGGCTTCGACCGCTGGTTCAGGGCGCGGGCGTTCGACTTCGCTCAACCTGACATCTGCGCGTGTGGCGGGATCACCGAGGCGATGAAGATCGCTACGCTGGGTTCCTTGACGGGGATTCACGTAACGCCGCACGTGTGGGGCTCGGCTGTCGGCCAGGCGGCTGCACTCCACTACTACGCTGCGCGGCCCCGCCAGCCGTTCACCCTCACGCAAGAGAGCAAGCTGATCGAATGTGACCGGACCGAGAATCCGTTCCGCAGCGAGATCGTAGAGCGACCCGTCCGCCTTGAAGGAGGCCGATGGTACCTGCCGGAAACGCCGGGCCTAGGTGTCAGAGTCCTTCGCGATGCGATGGAACCCTATCTGATAGCCATCGATAGCTGAACGGCTTCCGAGTTCACAGCGCCCGGGCAACCGCCGACTTCCAGCCTTGGTAGAGGTCCGTCCGTTGCGAATCCGGCATGGACGGTTCGAACCTGCGGTCGACGTTCCAGAACTGCTCCAGCTCCTCCGTCCCGCTCCAGAAACCACTTGCAAGGCCGGCGAGGAACGCGGCCCCGAGTGCGGTGGTTTCGGCGTAGGCCGGCCGCACCACCGGGACCCCGATGATGTCGGCCTGGAACTGCATCAGGAAATCGTTCGCAGTTGCTCCTCCATCGACGCGAAGTTCGGCAAGTTGAGCGCCGCAGTCGGATTCCATAGCTTCGACGAGGTCGCGAGTCTGAAACGCGATCGACTCCAGCGCTGCACGCACGATGTGCTCCCGCCTTGCCCCGCGCGTCAACCCGGTTAGCAAGCCTCGCGAGTCGGAGTTCCAGTACGGGGCGCCCAGGCCGGTGAACGCCGGGACCAGATAGACGCCGCCGGTGTCGGGAACGGTCCGGGCCACGGCGGCAGATTCCGCGGCTGTGCCGATCAGACCCAGTTCGTCGCGAAGCCACTGTACGACGGCACCGGCCACGAAAATCGCTCCCTCGAGTGCGAAGTCCGTCCTTCCCGGGGCCGAGGCGGCGGTTGTACTGAGCAGCTTGTGGGCCGATCTGGAAGGGGTGCTGCCGGTGTGCATCAGGGCGAAGCACCCGGTTCCGTAGGTGTTCTTGACGAGGCCTTCGCGGAAACAGGCTTGCCCGAACAGCGCGGCCTGCTGATCGCCCGCAATCCCGGCGATCGGGACCTCTCTTCCCAGAAGATCGCCATTCGTGTGCGCCATCACTCCGCAGGACGGGACGATTCGCGGTAGCATCGGGCGCGGCACGTCGAACAGCGCGAGCATGTTCTCGTCCCACTCGCCGGTTCCGAGGTTCATCAGGAGGGTGCGGGACGCATTGCTGCGGTCCATGACGTGCTCCGTACCACCGCTGAGCCGATACACGAGCCAGCTGTCGACCGTGCCGAAGGCAAGTTCCCCGGCCTGAGCCCGCTGGCGTGCGTCTCGTACGTTGTCCAGGATCCAGCGAATCTTGGTCGCGGAAAAATAGGGATCGAGGACGAGTCCGGTCCTCGCAGTGACTGCATCCGAATGGCCGGCTGCCTTGAGCGCGGCGCAGTGGTCGGCGGTTCGCCGGCACTGCCAGACGATAGCGGGTGCGATTGCCTGGCCGGTCGCTCGGTCCCAGACTATGGTTGTCTCGCGCTGATTGGTGATGCCGATGGACATGACAGCGTTCCAGCCACCGCATTGCTCTGCAGCCGCTCGGGCCACGGTGAGTTGAGTGTTCCAGATTTCCTCCGCATCCTGCTCGACCCACCCGCTGTGCGGGAAGGTGCTCCGCAGTGGAGTCTGGGAAGTGGCAACCGCCCGTGCTTCGCGGTCGAAGACGACCGCCCTTGCGCTGCTGGTTCCCTCGTCGCAAGCGAGAACATGATCGGTCATAGCTTCCTATGGTCGACGATTGTCATGACCTTCCGCAATCCAGGCAAACCGTCGTATGCTCAGAGATCTTGGCCTCGGGGAGTGGATGGTGATCCGGCGGACGAGGTTGCCGACCAGCGGGTGCCGCGGGCCAGCTTCCAGCACAGTCTGCATTGAACTTGGATGAAATTGACACAGAACTCACTTCTTGATACTGTGTAGATAGTCGCTTTCTAACCAAGGTTTGCTCTGCTTGCACTTCAGATGGAGAGATTCATGTCAACTGAAAAGACTGATAAGAACGTGCAGTCCGGATGCGCCGGATGCGCTGTGATCTGCGCTGTGATCATTGTCTGTCTAGTGATCTTCTTTTGGGCTACCGGGCCGACTGATGAAGAGTTGGAGGCCGAGCGGCGATCCGATTTGGAAAGCGCTCGGCAAGCGCTGGGAGGCAGCGTCTTCGAAGGACACATTGTTTCTGTTGATGCGCACTATGGCACGTTGGAGTTGACACTGAACCAAGAAATGACGGTGGTTTGGGATCTGTCGACATGCGATGTTCAGCGGAGCAACCTGGCAGTATTGTTCAGCAAATGGAAGTATCGCTATGGTGATGACGCACACTCTGTAGTCTTGCTTTCCTACACTGGCTTTCCTACACTGGCTTTCCTACACTGGACGTGAAATTGGCAACTTTTCGGTACTGTCGGGCTACCACTGTGAGTAGTCTGACAGCGGAACGTCAAGGGGCGGAGAGCATCGTAGATCCTTTCGTGAGGTTCCTGCCACAGTTACCAGTTGCACTAGTCGGAACTTCACCGGCTGAGTCGTACAGAGTTTTCCTGCAAGATATTGATAATAAATTACTTGTGGCGTAGATGAGTGGATCTCAACTTGGCACGGTTATGGGAACATTCTGATTCGGATTGACCTCCAGGAGGGAGAATGGGGGCCGAGGGAGAGAGTGAACTGTGCCTCTGGAGCGAGGCGTGGCGGGCGAAGGACGAGTCGATCCTGGTGCAGCAGCACTCCCCGATCGTTGTCGGCGTGCAGATCGAACGGTTCCAGATTGGCGAAGTAAACGATCAGCCCGTCCTCGGTGGTGGCGAAGAAGAAACAGGACTGCGCGATCGGGCCGGCCTTGCCAGGGGAGAGCGGCAGCGTGTTCATGGGAGTATCCGACGTTATTCTGATCTCATTATCTTAACTGAAGTCAATACATGCTGTCAGACCCTCCGCCTCACCGAAAGCCTTGTATTACAATGGCATTCAGCCTACGGCGAGTTTTCGGCCTGCCTACGAGGTCAGGATGTCTGCGGTTGTTCCGTGTGCGGCAAGAGGCTACCGGTTCGACAGGATTTGCGGTCCAGGGCTTGGTTTACCACCGGGCACGAGACAACTGTCTCTCCTTCGGATCCCGTAGCAACCAGTTTGGTTCCGGACGAACCGCTTCCGCCATCTACGGCAGCGGCATCTCCTCGCTGTCCGTTTCGCGGGCTCGCGTGAACGCGGGTTGTGGCGTTGCGGTCCGGATCTGTTCCAACCAGTAGACCCCATCGAAGGGCACGCTGTTGCCTCTCGTGCCTACGAAGTCGATGTCTCCGTCGTCGTCCATGTCCCTCGGGACCGCCATGTCGAACATCCCTCGCTTCCGTCGCGTAATGTCATGTCGGACCCATGTGCCCTCGGCGGATCCCGGATTCTCGAACCAGGCAAGCCGACCCAGGGACATTACCGCCGTCACGTCTTCGCCATCCCTGTCACGCGGTGGTCCGGAGTAGCTTCCGCAATAGATGTCGTCATCGCCGTCTCCATCGATATCGGCCAATGTGAGGCCGGTCGCGGTATCGGGATCCATCGTCCCGATCCAGTGGAGATTCCATGCTCCATCCGCCTTGGCTGGCTGTTCCAGCCAGACGATGTTGGAACGCCCTTCCGCCAGCACCACATCCAGCCGACTGTCGTCATTGAAGTCCTGGAACCCGAACATGAAGCCCGTCAAGCGCGTGATCTCGTAGTCATCGGGCGTCGCGACATTGATCCGGTGCTCCTTGAAGGCCACTGTCCCGCCGGTGAGGTTCTCGAACCAGAACAACCGTGCTTCGGCGCGCGAGGAGGCGAGGATGTCGATGTCTCCATCGCCGTCGAGGTCGACCGGCCGCGAGTTGATCGGCACGGCGACTCGCGTCAACTCGTGTTCCTTCCAGGACTCGTCGTTCAGCGGATCACCGGCGATCTCGAACCAGCTGATCGCCCGCAGAACCGCATCGCTCCGGTTGCCCGCCTGGGTTCCCTTGTTGGGTGCCACGACCTCGGGCCTGCCATCGGCGTTGAGATCCGCGAAGAACACCCGGATGAACGAACCGCGACCGCTGGCCGATGACGGGATGATGCGTTCCCAGTGCTCCGAGCGAGCATCCTTGCCGGGATTCTGGAAATAGATCAGGTGCGCGAACTCGCACGCCGCGATGATATCCGGGAATCCGTCGCCGTTCACGTCCGCGATCGAGACGTCCTCGGCGGCGCCGGCCTCCTCGCCTTCGGCCAACGTGACCAGCGTCCATTCATCCGGGTCCGAAGAGCCGAACGCTAGCCGGATGTGTCCGTCAGCCACTCCGTCGTATTCCGTGTCGGACTCGTGGACCGACACGATGTCCTCATGGCCATCGAGGTCGAGGTCGGCCATGGCGAGACCGTCGCTACCCGCGATCGGAACGCCCCCGATCTTGATGTCGTCAATGATGTGCTCTCTCCAGGAAATGTACTGCCCGTCCGCCGTCCGGGCCTCACTCGGCGTCTGGGCGACGGTGGGTGCGCTGGTTTTCGAGGAGTCGCTGCACGCTGTCATGCAGAAACCGAGACATGCGAACGGAATCGCGAGTGGGGATCGAAGACGCATGGAAGCCTTCCCGGTATTGGACCATACGTCGATCTGACGTTCGACTGCCATGGCGATGTCGGTGTATCGGGCTGCCGTGGACTGAATGGGTCGTGGGTCAGGAACCGACTACAATGGGCCTCGGCTGGCCCGGCCTGCCCGAAAGTTCCATGAGACCCCGTCCAATACTCGTCACCCTCTTCCTGCTCCTCCTCGTCTGGGGTGTGAGTGCGCAGCGAGACCGTGCGGAAGCGTTCGAGGTTCGCCGCGACCAGACGGATCAGATGCCGACCGGGAAGGAAGCTGACGGGTTGCCGGGGGACTTTGTCCTGAGGAACGAGAAGATTCACGCGCTCGTATCGGGGGCACAGCCGTTTCGACGTGCCAACATGGCCACGGAATACGCTTCCGTCCTGCAGGGTTGCCTGTACGACCTCGACTTGCGCGGGGCGGGAAACGACCAGTTGACGGCCCTGCGTCCGGGCGGCGAATCGGGCTATATGTCCTTCGTGAGGGTGGTTTCGGACGGTTCGACGGGACCGGCGATCGTCGAGGCCGTCCGTACAGCCGAGATGGGTGGAGGGCTCTACACCCGCCATGAGTACCGACTGGCGCCCGGATGGCAGTACCTGCTACTGACATCGACCTACCGCAACGAGTCCGGGTCTCCGGTCTCGATCGCTCCCGCTCCCGTCTGGAAGGGACTCGAGAACGAGCAGGAAGTTGGTGGCATTCGGATCGGCGACAGCGTCGATCCCTTCGACAAACGTGCCTATGCCGTCCGGTCTGCTGACGGCACGAGCCTGCCCGAAGAGACGACACTGGAACCCGGTCAGGAAAGGAGGTTTGCGATCCGGGTCGCCGTCGGTGATTCTCCGTTGGCTGCCTTCGGGGTCCTGGCAGGGGCTGATCGGCCTTCCGGCGAGGTGGTAGGAACCGTCAAGGATCCGCACGGGAAGCCGGCTGTTCACGGTGCACTGCAGGTCTTGATCGATGGCGAATCCGTGGTCCAGTACCCGGACACCGAAGGCCGCATCGCATTCAGCCTGCCGGTTGGAGACTACCGGGGCCGATTCGAGGACATCGGGCGCGACCCGGTGGAGAAGGAAATCGTCGTGATGCGGGGCCGCGAGACTCGCTTGGACTGGGCGGTTCCGGAAGCCTCTCTGGTGAAGGTCAGGATTCGGGATACGGGTGGGCGCCCGTCTCCGGGCAAGGTGCAGTTCATTGGTGCTGATGGAACGCCCACTCCGAACTTCGGTACGGACTACAGGGCTCATGGGGGAGACCACCAATACCAGTCACACGACGGGAACGTGGAGCAGCAAGTGCCGCCAGGCAGCTACCTGCTCCGCGTTTCGTTGGGGCCAGAGCATGATCTGGTGGAGCGCAGGATCAATGTGGACAAAGGCGAGACCGTGGAAGTCGAGGCAGTGATGAAGCGAACGGTCGCGACCGACGGTTGGGTCAGCACGGACTACCACGCCCATTCGACCCCGAGCGGAGACAACTACTGCAGCACGAGGGACCGCATCATCAACTTCGCCGCCGAGCACATCGAATTCGCACCCACCACGGAGCATCAGCGACTGTTCGACTGGACACCGCAGATTGGCGCGCTTGGACTGTCGGACCGCATCAAGACCGTGCCGGGAATCGAGTTGACCGGCAGCGGACAGCATTTCAATGCCTTCCCGATCGAGCCTGATCCACTGGCGCAGAACGGCGGTGCGCCCCTGTGGCATTTCGACCCGCGCATCAATGCGATCACCTTGCGGAACTGGGGAACGCCGACTCTGGAGGGAGGGTCCAGGACCGACCCCGCGCCGAACGCTCGGAAACGGATCGGCCTGTTCGGTGGCGGGCCGGACCGCTGGGTACAGGCGAACCACCCGGATGTCGGCGGGGTGTTCTTCGACAGGAACCGCGACGGGATCGAGGATGGCGGGTTCGTCGGCTTCGAGAGCCTGATCGACGCGGCCGAGGTCTGGAGTACCGAGATCCTCAACCTGGACCCCAGGTACAGCGAGCGGACAGGAGCGAATCGCACCTTCGGCTGGCTGCAACTCCTGAATCAGGGGCGACGCGTGTGGTGCGTCGCGGTCAGCGACGCCCACAGGATCTTCGGCAACGGGGTCGGGGGATGGCGAACGTACGTGCCGAGTTCGACGGACAGCCCGGCCGAGATCGATCATGAGGAGATCGTTCGCAATTCAAAGGCAGGCCGCATGATGATCACCAACGGTCCGTTCCTGGAAGTCGAAACTGCGGACGGCCTGCCGATCGGTTCGACGGTGATCGGCGAGGGCTCTGTCGACCTCAAGATCCGCGTCCAGACGCCGAACTGGCTGGAAATCGATCGCGTGCAGATCCTCGTCAACGGACGGCAGCCGGCACAACTCGATTTCCGACGCAAGGAGCATCCGGGCATGTTCCGGGAAGGGAGCGTGAATTTCGACAACACGGTCCGGGTGATGCTGCAACAGGATGCTCACCTGATCGTTGTTGCGATCGGAGAGGGATCGACGATCGAGAAGGGCTGGGGGCGGAACCCTTACGGCAAGATGCACCCGGTCGCGTACACGAACCCGATCTTCGTGGATGTCGATCGTGACGGATTCGAGGCCAACGGGGATACGCTGGGGCATCGCTTGATGACGTCACCGCGCGGAGATTGAGGGCTATTCCACTTACAAGTCCCTGTTGACCGTATTGGTCGGGTCCTGATCAAGCGAATCCCCGACATCGTGGAGGCACCCGGAAGTTGCTGGTGGTTTGGAGCATCCCGAGTGTCCTCGGGGTGACTTCGGGGCCGTGATTTCCTGCTCGGTGGCAGCGCTGGTGGTCTTTCCTGGCACACGCTTGCGAAGGCTGTCCGTCGGCCGGACCTGCTCCGGGACTCCGAACGGTCGGCTAGATCGCGAACACGAGGCGTTTGGTGGTCTGGCGCTCGGTAACGGAGATTTCCAGGGGACGGCTGAAGTTGATGTGGTAGCCGCCGTGCAGGGGGTTGTGCCGGCTGGGTTGGATCTCGCCGGATGACGAGATGGTGCGGGCCATCAATCGGTATGCTCCCGGGGCCGGCGGCTCCCACTCGATTCTCCAGTGAGTCCATGTGTAGCGACACTGCACACTGGTGAGTTCGGCTCTCCGCCAGGAGTTTCCCCCATCGGAACTGAATTCGACGGCAGCGACTGCATCGGGGCCTGCCCATGCGACACCTTCGACCAATCGAGTCTCGAGTGCCAGACAAGCACCCTGATGCGGATGCGTGATCTCGGACTTCGGGAGCATCATGCCGACCACATCCTCGCTCAGGCCCCGGGCGCTCTTTCGCATCACGGTGTACTTCGTTGTCTGGAAGAAGCCGCGGAACGGCTCGGAGACCAGGCGAATACCACGCAGCCACTTGACGGAAGCGACGCCGTACCATCCCGGGACGACCAACCGCGCCGGATAGCCGTGCTCCTTGGCGAGCACCTCTCCGTTCATGCGCAGCGCGACAATCGTGTCGGGATGAAGAGCCATATCCAAGGGAAGACTCCTCGCGAAACGGACCATACCCCCGGCTTCGGCGTCGACCCCGGTATCCGACCCTTCGAAGACGACCTCGACGGCATCATCGCTGATCCGTGCGGGTTCGAGCAGCAAGCGCAGCGGCACGCCGGACCATTCTGCGTTCCCGACCGCGCCGGCACCCCACTGTACGCCGGGAACGTCTCCGTTGAGATACGATCGACCGTTTCCTGCGCATTCGAGCGTGGCGACCAGGTTGGTTTGGGGCAGCCTGTACAGGTCGTCCTTCGAATACCGAGACACCGGATCGATGCACCCGAATACGTGTAATGCCCATTCCGAATCGTCCAGTTCGGGATCGTCGAAGTGGTTGCGGACGTAGAACTGCTCGTTGGGAGTGATCCAGTTCCGAAAGGACTCGATCGGTGTCTCGCTGTTCTCGGGCGAGCGTGTGATGAACCGGCGATCTTGGTCCTTCATGCTAGCACCATAGCTCTCTATCGCCATGATTGCAATATGTTTATATCTCCAGCTTGTCCATCGGAAAGATGGGGATGGCGAGGGTGCGTTCGATCTCCGGAAGGATCTGTCGACACCGACCTGTTCCGGCTGCGGACCGCCGACGAGACGACCGGGGCAGAGTGGACCCGTGGATTCGGAGTCTGTGCGTGGGGATCCCGAAGGTGCGGTCTGGCTGGCTGACAGGTATCATTGCTACGACACCTGACGATGGTGTCGTCGAGTCGTAGGGAGTATTCGTGCATTCGCCCACAAATCGGGACGATCGAGATGATCGGGCCGTCCTGCTGCATTCGGTCGCCATTCTGGCGATCTGGTCCGGAAGTGTCGGCGCGCACGAGTTCCCGACTACGCCCCCACCCCGGAACGACATCCGAATCGAGAATCGGGTTGCCATCCCCATGCGCGATGGCGTTGTCCTCTACGCCGATGTCTACCGGCCAGTGGGGGACGGCACCTATCCGGTCATCGTGTCCCGCACCCCCTATTCCACGGAACGGTATCCGACCGCATTCTCGGCCGCTGTATATTTCGCACGGCGGGGGTATGTCTATGTCTTCCAGGATGTCCGGGGCCGGCACGAGTCGGATGGCCGCTGGGAGCCGTTCCGCGATGACCTCGACGACGGCTACGACACGATCGAGTGGGCGGCAAGACAGTCGTGGTCGAACAGCAAGGTCGGCATGGAGGGGGGATCCTACCTTGGCCATGTCCAATGGCGTGCGGCGCAGGCGGCGCCACCACACCTGGTGGCCATCTTCCCCCGGGTGGCGTCCACGAGCATCTATCACGACTGGGTCACCGTCAACGGTGGATGGCGATTGGCGTTCAACTTCGGATGGGGGCCGGTGCGCCAGGAGTCCCGGATCATGCAGAACACGGGTCCTCACACGATGGCAGGGGGGCCGGAGTCCATTCAGTATGGGAACGTGGTCTGGCACCTTCCATTGCATGAAATGCAGGCCCTTCTCGGTCGGAACGCGCAGTTCTACAAGGACTGGCTGGCCCATCCGGACTACGACGACTACTGGCGGCCACTGAACGTCGAGGAGCACTTCGACACCATCGCGATTCCTGCCCACACGATGGGTGGTTTCTATGACATCTTCGCTCAGGGGACACTGAGAGGTTATGTGGGTGTCAGCCGGTACGGCGCCACCGAGGCAGCGCGGACGGGAAGCCAGATGGTCGTGGGACCGTGGGAACATGGTGTTTCCCGCGTCGTCGGGGACATGGACTGGGGAGAAGCTGCGGAGATCGACACGAACGCGCTTGCCTTGCGATGGTTCGACTATTGGCTCCGAGGACAGGACAACGGGCTTGACGATGAACCGCCAGTGAAGATATTCGTCATGGGCCGGAACGAATGGCGCTACGAGGACCGATACCCTCTGGCCGGCACGAAGTACACACCGTTGTATCTGGACAGCGACGGGAAGGCGAACGGCTCCCACGGAGACGGGCGACTCTTGTGGGATGCCCCCGATGAAGACTCTGTCGCTGATACCTATGCCTACGATCCCGGCAACCCGGTACCCAGCCTCGGTGGCGCCAATTGCTGTGGTGTGGGCACGCTGTCAGGGCCGAGGGACCAACGGCCAATCGAGCATCGATCCGACATTCTGGTTTACACCACCGCTGTCCTGTCCGAACCACTTGAGGTGGTCGGTCCGGTGAAGCTGATCCTCCACGCATCGTCGAGCGCGGTCGACACGGATTTCGTAGTCAAGCTCATTGACGTCTATCCCGATGGTCGGTCGATCAACATGGCAGAGGGTATTCTCCGTGGGCGTCACCGGGAGGGACTGGATCGACAGGTGCCGTTGGTTCCGGGCGAGGCCTATGCGATGGAAATCGACTTGATCGGAACGGCGAACCGTTTCCAACAGGGGCATCGGATTCGCATACATGTCACGAGCAGCCACTTTCCGCAATTCGCGCGCAACCTGAACAACGGCAAGCCGTACGGAACGAGCGATGATCCGGTCGTGGCCCATCAAACGGTCTACCACTCGGCCGACCGGCCATCCCACATCGTGCTGCCGGTCGTGGAGCCTTGAGTCGGCCCGCCTGCATGCCGATAGCGTCAGATGCTCCGATGGGCGCTCGGGGTCGGTCGCGCTCGCGATCCTCTTGATGGTTCCCTCAATCGGAATCTTGCCCGGACGACCTACGAATTCCTCCAGTGCCGTCAATAGAGATGAACCTGGATTCCGCCATTCGACTATAGGTGCGCAAGCTGTGGTCATCCTGACCCATCCCTTGGAGCCACGACAATTTGTGGTCATCAGGAACCCGGAACGGTGTTCGACTGGAGAATGTCGATGAAGTACGAGGCAGCAGAAGCTGGTGCAACTGGACGAGCATTGCGATTTCATGACTCCGGCCGTTCAGGTTGGCTGTGAGTTACGGTCCTGTCGAGTCCAGAAAGGAGTGTTGCGCTTCGAGATCGTTTCATGCCGGCATTAGACCTATTGGAAGTTTGGTCCGACTTGGGACGTAGGGAAGGGAAGCCACGAAGGCTCGGCGAGCGTCATCTCCATGGGTGCGAATCGCTCAAGGTTGGGAATATCGATGTCCTTGAAACCCTGGACGGCAGTGTCGTCCAGGCCGAGGTCGTTGCTGATGAAGACGACGAAGTGTGGTAGAGCATCCAGCCGGTCAGCAGGCTGAGGCGCAAGCCGACCGAGACCGTTATGACGCGGTTCTCGTACTGGGCTGCAGACCTGTTTTCTGGTTGATGGAGTTTCCCGCTTCTCTTCGCGGTCAGGTCGACTGAGGTGCCGTGGCAAGGCATACAACGGGCTGAGGTGCTCCTTTGCGAGCCCGACCTTGATCCGTGTTCGACGATGACACTGCCAACTACCTCCCCACCGCTTTAGCGTCTGGTCGCGGTCCGGATGCGGGGTAGGGATCATTGAATATCGTCCGGCGGTCGCTCTGCTCCTCCATCCAGTCTTCCAGGACCGCCCTCAGCGCTCCGATCAGGTCTGAGTACTTCGGCTCTTCTGCCAGGTTCACCTGCTCCAGTCGGTCCACCGAGAGATCATACAGTTCTTCCGGGGGTCGCTCGAAGTATTTCTGGACGATTGCGGCTGCCCTTTCGTCAGATGCTGCAGCCTTGTCCCAGGAATCCCAGTAAGCGCCTGCACCGTCTTTGCGGAGAATGTCGGAGTGGTTCGTATGAATGTGCTCAGGGAGCATGTTCAGGATGTACTTGTACTTGCGCGTACGGACGCTTCGGATCGGATACACGTTGAAGACCCCGTCGCCACTGTGAGTAGTGAAGATGAGATCCCTGTGGCTGGATTCCTTCCCTTGGAGCACCTGAGCGAACGACCGACCATCGATGCCGTCGGGAACTGTCCCTCCCGCCAGATCAATCAACGTTGGCAGCAAGTCCACCCAACTCACCATGGCGTCTGTCCGCTTGCCGGCATCGATGCGACCCTTCCACGCAATGATCAGCGGAACGCGAATCCCGGCGTCGTAGAGGTTCCATTTCCCGAATGGCCACTGTCCGCCGTGGTCGCTGCTGAACACGTACAGCACATCCTCGCCGAGCCGGTTGCTTGCCAATGCCATCACCTCTCCCAGCTCGGCGTCGAGTCCGGCGATGTCGGAGAGGTATCGGGCGCGATGCTGCCTCGTCTCGATGGTGTCGATGAAGTACGGCGGCAGAGTGATTCCGTCCGGCCGGTAGATGCTCTGTTCCGTCCACGGAACGTGGGGTCGGCGGTCACCGACCAGCAGCAGGAGCGGACTGTCTGACAGGCGCTGCTCGAAGTACTTGGCGACGTTTCCGGCGAGCCCGACTCTGGGCTGCGAGTGGTAGTCGAATTCGTATTCCGGTTTGTCGTTGCCGTGCGCAACCTTGCCGAATGCAGCGATCTCGTAGCCCAGGTCCTTCATTGTGGTCGTGAGGTACGGAACGGTCCGGGCCGGATAGGTATGGTTCGCTTCGGCGCCATTGCGTGCCGGCATCAGGCCCGTCAGTAGGGCTGCCCGACTGGGTGCGCAAGCCGGGGATGCGACAAATGCGCTGCTGAAGGTCATCCCCATCGCGGCGAGCCGCTCCAGTGTGGGCGTGGCTACGTCGTTCGATCCGTAGACAGAAGTGTCGTCTCCACCGAGATCGTCAGTGAGGAAGACGACGATGTGGGGTCTGGCATGGAGTGCGACTGCAGACAGCAGACTGAGGAAAATAACGGGCACGAATCGCATGGAGCCATTCTGACACCCGACGGTGCAGCTTGGCGTTCCTTGCGGCCATCAATCGCATCCCAGCAGCACTTGGACTGTCCCGTTCCTGTGTCGGGGCATGTGCAGACATGCACGCAACAGGTGGCAGGCGCGCCAGGACTCGAACCTGGGACCCTCTGCTTAGAAGGCAGATGCTCTATCCAACTGAGCTACGCGCCCGCAGCACTTCCATGGTAGGCCAACAACCACCGGAATCGGATTTCGCAGATCCTCGTGGACGGTGAGACGCAGTTGGCCGCCTCCGAACCTGCAGAGGAAGAGACGCCGGCGTTCGCGGAAAGCCGGCCCGCAACTGCGACCTGATCGCTAGCTGATCAACTGCGGGATCGGTTCGCCGTGCACGTCTGTCAGGCGCATGTGGCGACCGTTGAAGAAGTAAGTCAGGCGTTCGTGGTTCATGCCCAGCAGGTAGAGAATCGTCGCGTGCAGGTCATGGTATGTCAGCACCTGCTCCGCAGCCTTGTAACCGAACTCGTCGCTGGACCCGATCGACTGCCCGCCTTGGATTCCGGCCCCTGCCATCCAGGCTGTCATCGCGTGCGGGTTGTGGTCTCGTCCAAGCCCACGCTGGGAAATGGGCATCCGGCCGAACTCGGAGTGCCAGACCACCAGCGTCTCGTCCAGCATGCCTGTCCGCTTGAGATCCGTCAGCAGTCCTGCGATGGGCCGGTCGACCTCGCCCGCATGGAGCGTGTGGTTCTCCACCAGGTTGCTGTGCGCGTCCCAGGTGTCGATGTTCTGTTGGCGGAGCGCCCCACTGTAGAGTTGCACGAATCGCACGCCCCGCTGGACCAGACGTCGCGCCAGCAGGCACTGGCGTCCGAAGGGTTCGGTGACCGGGTCGTCCATGCCGTAGAGTCTCTTGGTGGCTGCGGTCTCCTGTGAAATATCAACCGCCTCGGGGGCGCATCCCTGCATGCGGTATGCCAATTCGTAGGAAGCGATGCGCGCCGCAAGTTCGGATGAACCGGGATGCCGTTTCGCATGCTCCTCGTTGAGGCTCGCCAGATGATCCAGCCGCGCTCGTTGCTGGGCTGGAGCCACGAGGTCGTCGGGAGGGCTCAGGTCGAGAATCGGATCGCCCTGGGAGCGGAAGACGGTTCCCTGGTAGGTGGCTGGCAGGTAACCGCTGCTCCAGTTGGAGGGCCCGGAGAACGGTCCGCCCCGGTGATCGTAAACCACGACGAAGCCCGGCAGGCTCTGGTTCTCGGAGCCGAGGCCATACGTCACCCAACTGCCGACGCTGGGATGGCCCATCAGGACGGAGCCCGTGTTCCATTCGTAGTGCGCCAGAACGTGGTCGTTGGACCGACCATGGCAGGAATGGATGAATGCCAGGTCATCGACCATGGAGCCGACATGCGGGAAGAGTTCGGAAACCGGCTTGCCGCACTCGCCGCGCCTCTCGAACTTGAACGGACTGCGCATGAGCGGGCCGGGGAATCCTTGGCGGACGCGGACGCGTCCCTTGCCGGTCATGGGCTCGCCGTGATGCCTTTCGAGCATCGGCTTGTGGTCGAACGTATCGACATGGCTGACTCCGCCACTCATGAAGAGCGAAATCACCGCCTTGGCCTTGGGCCGGAAATGCGGTTTCCGAGGTGCAGTCGGTGATTCGATGCCCTGTCCATCGCATGCGTAGTCTGCTGCCAACAGGCCGTCTCGCTGGAGCATGTGCGCCAGTGCGATGCCGCTGATGCCCTCACCTGCACGGAAAAGGAAGTCGCGACGGGGAATCAGGCTTCGGTTAGCCGACATAGAGAAACTCGTTCAGGTTGAGGATCACGTCGCACAGATCCGTCAGGGCAGCGATGGCGTCCCCTCCATGATATTCCTCCTGGTTCCGCAGGAAGTTCAGGTTCGCCTCCATTTCTTTCTCCGTCGGGAATCGGCTCAGCGTGATTCGGTATGCCTCACGGATCCTTGATTCGGCATCATCCGCCAGGCCGGCCACTCGCTCAGCGAAATGGCGAGCCTGCTGGAGAGTGAACCGGTTGTTGAGAAGCGTCAGCGCCTGGGTGGGCACTGTCGTGGTCGTGCGCCGTTCGCAACTGACGTTCATGTTCGGCAGATCGAAGACCTCGAAGAAGGGGTACCGGAGCCCACGCTTGGCATAGGCGTAGACACTGCGCCTCCAGTTCTCCGGCCCGGGGGGCGCCGCGTCCCACTTGCCCTTGGGGAAAGACTCTCGCACCTCGTCGGGAATGGGCGGAAAGAAACCCGGTCCGCCGGCTTGGAGATTCAGGTTGCCAGCGGCGTCGAGGATGATGTCCCGGATCACCTCGCCTTCAAGGCGCCGCTGCCGGAACCGCCAGAGCAGCTTGTTGTCGGGATCCACCTTGGCGGCCGCAGGATTCGCATGTGCCGAGTCCATCTGATAGCTTTCCGATGTCATGATCAGTCGATGCATGGCCTTCAGGCTCCAGCCCTGGCGTACGAATTCCGTTGCCAGCCAGTCGAGCAGTTTCGGATTCGTCGGATAGGTTCCCATGCTTCCGAAATTGCTCGCCGTGTAGACAATGCCCTCACCGAAATGGTGCATCCATATCCGGTTGGCCATCACCCGGGCCGTCAGCGGGTTCTCCGGGGAGGCGATCCACTCGGCCAGCGCGAGTCGACGCCCCGTCGAGACCCGGTGGCGAGGCGGCTTGGGGGTGAAGGACTGCCCCCGGGCCAGTGCCTTGATCAAGCCGGGTTCGACGGCAGGGCCTTTGGTGCGGTAGTCGGCGTTGGGAAGGAAATAGGTGGTTGGAGGCGAATAGTTCGCCGTCGGTAGCCACGTCCCCTCGATGCCGCTGAAGTCCTCCCGGTCGCCCTTGCCCGGCTGGACTTCGTCACCCCTTCCGTTCGGAGCGAAGCGATAGTCGCCGTCGCGGACACCCATCGCCGTCGGTAGCGGGGCGGGCAACCCGGACTCGGTCTCCTTGATCCGGCGTTTGATGCTCCCGATGCGCTTGGCATCCTCGGGAGAGACCAGATCGTCAAAGCTACCGGCACTAAGCGATTCGACTTGGGCTGCCAGCAACTTCTGCCCCGGAGTTCGAGCCTCTTCCGGTGTTCGCACGGCCACCTGGATCTCTTCCGGGAATTTCGCGAGGGTCCGCTGTCGCGCAGCCCGCACGTAGGGGGCCTCGATTTCCTCGATCTGCTGGAGCAAGGGCTCCGTCAGTGCATGCACGGCCTTGGTCGCGGCTCTGTGTCGAGCCACTGTCTCTTCGTCCGCCAGCGGAAAGTCGTACCGAATGTAGGGGAAGAAAACCGCCATCGTGCGGTAGTAGTCCATCTGAGAGATCGCGTCGAACTTGTGGTCGTGGCAGCGTGCGCAGTCCACGGTGAGACCCAGGAACACGCGGCCGGTCGTCGCGATGATGTCGTCCAGATACGAATAGCGGTATTGCGGGTTGTCTTTCTCCCGGAACAGGACCCGCGGGCCGACCCGCAGCATGCCCGTAGCCGTGAGGGAATCGAAGCTCCCGTCATCGAGTTCGTCGCCGGCCAACTGTTCCTTCACGAAACGGTCGTAGGGTTTGTCGTCGTTGAACGACGTGATGACGTAGTCGCGGTAGCGCCAGGCATTGGGCTGGTCGTAGTCGTGTTCATAGCCGGAAGAATCGGCGTAGCGAACAGCGTCGAGCCAATGCCGACCCCATCGCTCGCCGTATTGCGGAGAGTCCAGCAACTGTTCCACCAGTCGCGCGAACGCCTCGCGGGAGGGATTCCTTTCGAATGCAGCGACAACTTCAGGGGGAGGCAACAGTCCCACCAGGTCGAGATAGGCCCGTCGGACCAGTGTTGGCGGGTCGGCTCTAGGAGCTCGCTTCAAGCCCTTGTCGGCGAGCTGTTCCGACAGGAAGGCGTCGATGGGGTGCCTGTCGGTCTCTGGCGGTGCTTGGCGGACCGGGTGCCTGAACGCCCACCACGTCTTGCTCTCCTCGTTCTCGGCAGCTGCCGGCCATTCGGCGCCGTCATCGATCCAGCGCCGCAAGACCGCGACCTGGTCCGGGGTAAGTGCGCCTCCGAACGGCATTCGTGGTTCGGCCAGTCCAGAGACGTGTCGGAAAAGGAGGCTCTCCTCGGAATCACCTGGCACGACCGCCGGGCCGCCGGTTCCTCCTTGGAGAAGCGAGTCTCGGCTGTCCAGACGCAAGCCGGACATCTGCTGCTTCTCGCCGTGGCACTGTTGGCATTGCTGTTCCAGGATCGGAGCGACTTCGGTCGCGAAGTCCGACGAGGCTGCGGGGAGAAGTCCTCCGGTCGCGCCGGCCAACGCGATTACAGCCGAACCCTTAAGGGACATCAAACCCGCCATATACCGTTAGCAGTGTAGAAGAACCAGTCAGTTCGATCAACCGGCAGGAGAGCCGAAAGCGCCCGAAATCGACATACTGTGCCCTTCACAGTCCGGATTTCGGCTCTCTGTTCACTGGATTCCGGCGCTTGTGAGGGATCTGCCTGCGTGATCCGACCCGGCGCCGGTTCGCCCCGAATCATGCAGGCGGGCGAAATCGGGTCGGGTTTTCAGGGTGTCCTTGGCATGGCGATTCTCGGAGACGGCACACCTGCAGACCGTCGACTTTCGATCCGCCCGAGGAAGTCCTGCACCGGCTTTCCGGGCACACGATACTCGGAGGCCGAGGGCTTGAGCGGTCGTTCGCAGGCTCCTGCAAATTGGCAGATCGGGCCTGTCCGTCGCTCGAGTATCATGGGCGCCATGACTGATCGACTGCTGGTGCTTGCGTTGCTGGGTGTGGGGTGTACGGCCATGGCCGACACAGCCGTGCCGGTCGATTCCAGTGCGTACCGTGCGGGGCGCGTTGTCGCGAATGTCAGTGATTCTGCGGTCGAGGTGACGTGGCGGGACGCGGCAGACCAGGAGTGGCACGCTACGTTTCGACGAGATCCTGCGAAGCCTCTCATCGAATCGGTCCGAGCCGGCGACCGGCCAGTGCTGCGCGATGTCCGCCCGTATCTGACCGTCGAGACAGGTATTCGGCGCAAGGGCTGGAACGCATTCTTCGACCACCCTCCAGAACACCCGGAAGGAACGTCTGCCTTCGTCGGCAGGCTTGCCCTGGACCGGATTCGACTCGAATCGATCGGTGATCGACTGCGCGTTCATTGCGGCACTCTGACAGCGGGCCCCTTCACCGGGACGCTTGTCTACACGTTCTTCGCCGGATCGCGACTTGTCCAGCAGCAGGCAGTGGCAGAGACTGCCGAGCCGAACGTTGCGTACCTGTACGATGCCGGCATCGAATTCTCGGCGCCGGAACAACTCGAGATCGGCCGCAACATGGACACCTCCGTGGCGTACTACGACACGAACGGGCAGATGCGGACAGAGACAGCCAACGGACTGCAGCCAGAGCGAGTTCCTTTCAAGGTGCGATACCGGGCCCTCGCGACAAGTGCCGGACATGGGAGCGTCGCTGCCTTTCCGGCTCCTCACCAGTATTTCTTCCCGCGTGACTTCACGTCCAACCTCTCCCAGAACTGGCATCGCTCCTGGCGCGGTCGTGTATCGCTCGGCATCCGTCAACTGAGGGACACGAACTGGCGGTTCTATCCATGGGCGAACGCACCGCCGGGCAGCAGGCAATTCATGTCGCTGTTCCTGCTGCTGGGGGATGGAGAGCCGACGGCCCTGCTGGAGGAAGTCCTGGAGTACACGAACCGGGACATCTTCCCCGAACTGGACGGATTTCAGACCCTGGCCTCGCACTTTCATCTGGCCTACACCGTCCAGGCGGTCGAGAAGGGGCCGGACTGGACCCCTCCCTTCAAGCCGGTGTTGCAGGGAATGGGCGTCGATGCGGCCATCATCATGGATTTCCACGGCGATGGTCACCCTCGCGATCTGACCGAGTTGCGACTGAAAGAGCTCGATGATTTCTTCAGGGCCTGCGAGAGACAGTCCGGGAAGGACTTCCTGCTGATTCCATCCGAAGAGGCCAATGTTCACTTTGGCGGGCATTGGGGCCTGATCTTTCCGAAGCCGGTGTACTGGTGGATGAACCGGCCAGAGGGCGGCACCTTCACTGCAAGGCACAGCAAGTACGGCACGGTCTACAGTGTTGCCGGAGCATCGGAACTGCTGGATCTAGTGCGGCGGGAGGATGGCTGGATGTACCAGACGCATGCCCGCACAAAGGGCTCGACCGGTTATCCCGACGCGATTCGGAACACGGAGCATTTCCGCGATGACCGCTACTTCGGTGCCGGGTGGAAGGCCATGCCGGCCGACCTGTCGTCGCCACGGCTCGGGGAGCGGGCCCTCCAGTTGGTTGATGACATGCACAACTGGGGTATGGACAAGCGCCTGCTCGGAGAGGTCGATGTGTTTCAGTTCGATCATACGCATGAGGTCTACGCCCACATGAACGTTAACTACGTCAAGGTGGACGGGTTGCCCAGCTTCAGGAACTATGGACGGTTGCTGGAGTCCATGCGGCGAGGGGACTTCTTCGTCACGACGGGCGAGGTGCTGCTGCCGTCCTGGTCGATCTCTGGCGGGGAAGACGTGATCGAAGTCGCTCTCGAGGTTCGCGGTACTTTCCCCCTGCAGTTTGCCGAAGTTGTTTGGGGGGACGGACGAAGTACGCAACGCCACCTGATCGACCTGTCTGACACGCGCCAGTTTCATGCGGGATCGTACAACTGGAACGTGCGGGCCCCCGGCTGGGAATGGGCCCGTGTCGCCGTCTGGGACGTTGCGGCCAATGGAGCCTTCGTGAACCCCGTGCGCCAGTAGCGGTGTCGGTCGTTCCGATGAGGTGGCTCCTTGGCCCGGTCGAGAACCGGCAGGTACAACCCGAAATGGGTGCGGTGGCTGCAACCTGCAACGGTCTGCCCGAACGCCGGTCAAGGCTCGACGCTCAGCGACGGGAATGTCGAGCCGGAGCCGGTCGCCGATCTGCTGTATCCGAGTACGGACTTGCGGCTGGCCTGCGAACCGCAGCCCGTAGCCCGAATGGAGATCCCGCTGGACCAACCCCCGCATCCGGTACTCGCAATCGCGGTCTTCTGGATGATCCTGTTTCTGATTCTCCGACGATGCCCGAGTAGATGGACGAACTGTAGGTGACAATCCAGTTGTGGTACACTCACTCTTGTCAACGTCGGTAGGAAACCCGCACGCCGGGTCGCTTGCTGAATACAACAGTCATCCCAAGTCCATTTTCTATGGAGACGAAGATGGAGAGTGAGTGCTAACGATGGATATTGAGGGCAATACTGCGCTATTTGATGCGCCCAATCTCGGAGAATCAGGAATTGAGATTATCGACGGACTGGAAGAAGGGTATCGTGAAACAGGATTGACAACTGTTCCGGCTAATTGGGTATTTTCTCACTGTGAATAATAGTCCTTTTCCAAGCCGATTGCGCTGGTAATCTTGACATCCAGTCTCTCGATCGGCACCATCACAACCTAATTTCACGCATTATAAATCTACCCATTATAAGAAACTCAAGTGCAACGTGGACCGGTTCAGCCGGTGTTGGCAGATGTAGTACCATACTGAACAGCGCTGATGAGAGGCCGCCTCCGGCCAACACGAACTCAATGACCCCATCTGGCACAGCATCGACCCACTGCTCAAGTTGCACCTCGCTCTACCGGCGCATTCTCCGTGACCATGCTGAAGGCTGACAACCGTGTCCCTTCCCACGCAAGCGCGATACGACCGCTGCTGCGAGACGACCAAGTACACAGTCGAGCGAACGTCCGAGTACGTGATTGCAACACGACTTCCCGACAGGGTCGACACACCGATTGGCGGTTCAGTACCGGACCGGAGCAAGGCATTCAAATCGCTTGTCCTCGCCGGGATCGTGGCAGGAGCGTCTGGCCGCAACGGTTGAAAGCCGCGGGCATCTCTGTGAGCTTGTCTCAAGGCCTCCTCCGTTCACACGGTCTGAATCTCGAACTGCATCACATTGCGGGTCTCGGCGCTGAACTCCACACCCACCAAATGAATCGGTTGCCCCAACCCGCGATAGCGGTCGGCGTACCCTCGCTCTTTCAACTGCTGTAACGCCGATCCCGGTCCGGCGCGCTCCCGCATCTTGAACTCGAACAGCCATATCCGCGAATACCCCTGTACCACCAGGTCCGTCCGTCCGCGGCTGCCGCTCTCCTCGGCCCGCACCTCCACTCCCAGTGCTGCGAAGTGGGCGTACAGCACGCTCGCGTACCAGCCCTCGTAGTCCCCCATCGGATTCTGGCCGTGCCACTGGTGCGGTATCCCTGCCAGCAGGGCCCGCAACTGCTCCTGCAAGCCGCTCAGATCGCCGGTCGCCAGCATGTCCCGCAGACGCCTGCGCCGGGCTACCCGCTGCGACCCGTTGACGGGCAGGCTGCCCAGCAGTGCCCGGTTCAGGCTTTGGCGCACCTCCCGGTTCGGATAGCCCAGGCGGTACTGGGCCTCGTCGTCAACTTTCTCTCTCTCCAACACCGTCAGGTAACCGGTCTGGAACAGCAGCGCCTCGGGAGCAATGTGCTCCACATCGAACGTCGAGAGCAGGTCTTCGGAAGTCACCATGCCGTCGATCCCGTGCCAGACCACGCCCTTGTCCAGGAGCAGATCGACCAGGAAGGTCGGCGATCCTGTCTCGAACCACCAGTTCTTGAATTCCCGCTCCTCCAGCAGCAGGAGCACATCGAAGGGGTTGTAGACGCGCTCCTCGCCACCCCAACTGTAGCCGTTGTACCACTCCCGGATTCGCTCCCGGTCGAGCCCTTCCAGCCTGTCGCCGAACACCGCATCCAAGTCATGCTCGGTGTACCCGCAGATGGAGGAACAACGGGGGTCGAGGGTGATGTCCCTGAGATTGTTCAACCCCGAGAACAGGCTCACCTTCGAGAACTTGCTCACGCCCGTGAGCAAGCAGAAGCGGACATGCTCGTCACATCGCTTGATGACCCCGTACAGGCTACTCAGGTCATCCCGGTTGGCGCGCGCCATCTCGGGTTTTCCGAGTACATCCAGAATCGGCTTGTCGTACTCGTCCACCAGCACGACCACGGGATGGCCGCTTTGCCGGTGAACGCCTTCCAGCAGTTCCGCAAAACGATTGGCTTCCTGGACCGATTCGAGACGGACTCCCGTACGACGCTCGTACGACCTGAGTTGGGTGCGGACCGTGTCCTGCAGGCCTCCCGGCACGCGGTAGTCCCCTCCACTGAAATCCAGGTGCACGACCGGGTACGGCCGGGACCAGTCCCAGTGCGGTTCGACGGCCAGTCCCTCAAAGAGATCCCGGCTACACGCGAAGAGTTCCTTGAGCGTGTCGAGGAAGAGGCTCTTGCCGAATCGGCGCGGCCGTGACAGGAAGTAATGAGTACCCTCCTCGACGATTCTCCGGACAAACGCGGTCTTGTCCACGTAGTGGCAATTGCTCTCACGGACCTTGCGAAACGTCTGGATGCCGATCGGCAGCCGACGCTTGCTGGTTGACGGAATCATGTTCAGTCCAACTCTAGAATCTGATTCTATGGCATGCGGTGGGAACGTTCCTGGACGGTTACCTTCGTTGCTGGCCAACTCTCGACGTTGCATCGTCAGCAGGGCTGTAGTGCGCCGAGTCGCCGGTCGTAGGCGACAAGCCGCCATCCCTCTTGCCGGCAGCACGCATCGGCTCGACGGTTCTCGGGTTGCTGTTTCCGGGGCAAGCAGCGGTACGCGCTACCAATGCTCCAGGGTGAAGGCGGGGCTTCTTCGGTTGGCCCAAGTGCCTGTACAGGGGTTTCTGATTCTGGAATCTCGGGGTCCCTTCCGTGTGCGGCATCCATGGCGTTCTTGGAGCGCTATCAACTTGCAACGTCATTGACCACCCCGCATTACGATCTGGTTCTCAGACATTTCCGGGATAGCTGACCGCATATGCATGGTTGCGCCACCTCTCCCGCTGCAAGCGGTTCTGGCGGGACCGGTCCGAATTCGCGGCGGGGCCTGCCTGATCAGGCTTGCGAGAGACTTCCAAGACCGGGAGACGGGAGATTTCGTATCGTAATGGTCTCAGCGGTCGGTCGGACGGGTTCCAGTGGCCGCACTGGAATTGCCGACTGGCTGTCCAGACAACCGGTACCCCTTCAGTTCACCGACCGCCAAGTACACATGGTGGCCCGCAGCCTCTTCCAGTCACACGGATTGACTATCGAAATCAACGACGTTGCGGGTCTCGGCGCTGAATTCCACGCCCACCAAATGAATCGGTTGCCCCAATCCGCGATAGCGGTCGGCGTACCCGCGCTCCTGCAATTGCCGTAATGCCGCTCCCGGCTCCGCCCGTTCCCGAATCTTGAACTCGAACACCCACACCCGCCGGTTCAGCCTCACCACCATGTCCGCTCGACCACGACTCCCGCTCTCCTCCGCCCGCACGTCCGCTCCCAGCGATGTAAAGTGCGCGTACAGCACGCTCGCGTACCAGCCCTCGTAGGACCCCATCGGATTCCTGCCGTGCCACTGATGCGGAATCCCCGCCAGCAGCGTCCGCAGCTGCTCCTCCACCCCGGCCAGATCCCCCGACTCCAGCGCTTCGCCCAACCGGTCTGCCTGCTGCACCCGCTCTGCACTGGCTTCCAGGACCCTGTTTCGCAACGCCATGTTCAGACTCTCACGGACTTCCCGGTTCGGATACCCCAACCGGTAGCGCCGCCTGCTGCCGACTCCCCGTGTCTCGAGAATCGTCAGGTAGCCCGTCTGGAACAGCAGCGCCTCGGGAGCAATGTGCTCCACATCGAACGTCGAGAGCAGGTCTTCGGAAGTCACCATGCCGTCGATCCCGTGCCAGACCACGCCCTTGTCCAGGAGCAGATCGACCAGGAAGGTCGGCGATCCTGTCTCGAACCACCAGTTCTTGAATTCCCGCTCCTCCAGCAGCAGGAGCACATCGAAGGGGTTGTAGACGCGCTCCTCGCCACCCCAACTGTAGCCGTTGTACCACTCCCGGATTCGCTCCCGGTCGAGCCCTTCCAGCCTGTCGCCGAACACCGCATCCAAGTCATGCTCGGTGTACCCGCAGATGGAGGAACAACGGGGGTCGAGGGTGATGTCCCTGAGATTGTTCAACCCCGAGAACAGGCTCACCTTCGAGAACTTGCTCACGCCCGTGAGCAAGCAGAAGCGGACATGCTCGTCACATCGCTTGATGACCCCGTACAGGCTACTCAGGTCATCCCGGTTGGCGCGCGCCATCTCGGGTTTTCCGAGTACATCCAGAATCGGCTTGTCGTACTCGTCCACCAGCACGACCACGGGATGGCCGCTTTGCCGGTGAACGCCTTCCAGCAGTTCCGCAAAACGATTGGCTTCCTGGACCGATTCGAGACGGACTCCCGTACGACGCTCGTACGACCTGAGTTGGGTGCGGACCGTGTCCTGCAGGCCTCCCGGCACGCGGTAGTCCCCTCCACTGAAATCCAGGTGCACGACCGGGTACGGCCGGGACCAGTCCCAGTGCGGTTCGACGGCCAGTCCCTCAAAGAGATCCCGGCTACACGCGAAGAGTTCCTTGAGCGTGTCGAGGAAGAGGCTCTTGCCGAATCGGCGCGGCCGTGACAGGAAGTAATGAGTACCCTCCTCGACGATTCTCCGGACAAACGCGGTCTTGTCCACGTAGTGGCAATTGCTCTCACGGACCTTGCGAAACGTCTGGATGCCGATCGGCAGCCGACGCTTGCTGGTTGACGGAATCATGTTCAGTCCAACTCTAGAATCTGATTCTATGGCATGCGGTGGGAACATTCCTGGACGGTTACCTTCGTTGCTGGGCAACTCTCGGCATTGATCGTCAGCAGGGCTGTAGCGCGACGAGTTGCTGTCCTCAGTCGACAAGCCGCGATCCCTCTTGCCGGCAGCACGCATCTGCTCGACGGTTCTTGGGTTGCTGCTTCCGAGGTAGACAGCGGAGCGCGCTACTAATGCGACAAATTGAGCGCGAAGCTTCTTCGGTTGGCCCAAGCGCCCGTACAGGGGTTCCTGATTCTGCAATCTGGGGAGCCCTTCTTGGCGCCATACCCATATCGTTCTTGGATCACCAAGAGCTTGCAACGTCATTGACCGCCCAGCATTACGATCTGGTTCTCAGGCATTTCCGGGATAGCTGACCGCATATGCGTGGTTGCGCCACCACTCCCGTTGCGAGCGGTTCTGGCGGGACCGGTCGGAGTTCGCGGCGGGGCCTGCCTGATCAGGCTTGCGAGAGACTTCCAAGACCGGGAGACGAGAGATCCCGTCCCGTAACGATCTCATCGATCGGTCGCTTCGACGGGTTGCAGAGGCCACCTTGGAATCGCCGATCGGCTGTCCAGACAACCGGTACCACTTCACGTGGCGGACCGCAACCTCTTCCAGTCACACCGTTTGACTTTCGAAATCAAGGATGTTGCGGGTCTCGGCGCTGAATTCCACGCCCACCAAGTGAATCGGTTGCCCCAATCCGCGATAGCGGTCGGCGTATCCTCGCTCTTTCAACTGCTGTAACGCCGATCCCCGTCCGGCACGCTCCCGCATCTTGAACTCGAACAGCCATATCCGCGAATACCCCTGCACCACCAGGTCCGTCCGTCCGCGGCTGCCGCTCTCCTCGGCCCGCACCTCCACCCCCAGTGCTGCAAAGTGGGCGTACAGCACGCTCGCGTACCAGCCCTCGTAGTCCCCCATCGGATTCTGGCCGTGCCACTGGTGCGGTATCCCTGCCAGCAGGGCCCGCAACTGCTCCTGCAAGCCGCTCAGATCGCCGGTCGCCAGCACGTCCCGCAGACGCTTGCGCTGGGCTCCCCGCTGCGGCCCTTTCACGGGCAGGCTGCCCAGCAGTGCCCGGTTCAGGCTTTGGCGCACCTCCCGGTTCGGATAGCCCAGGCGGTACTGGACCTCGTCGTCAAACTCCTCGCTCTCCAGCACCGTCAGGTAACCGGTCTGGAACAACAGCGCCTCGGGAGCAATGTGCTCCACATCGAACGTCGAGAGCAGGTCTTCGGAAGTCACCATGCCGTCGATCCCGTGCCAGACCACACCCTTGTCCAGGAGCAGATCAATCAGGAAGGTCGGCGAGCCGGTCTCGAACCACCAGTTCTTGAACTGGCGGTGATCCAGCAGCAGGAGCACATCGAAGGGGTTGTAGACGCGCTCCTCGCCACCCCAACTGTAGCCGTTGTACCAGGCGCGAATCCGTTCCCGGTCGAGGCCGGCGAGCGGGTCCGCGAACACCGTGTCGAGATCGCTTTCGGTGTAGCCGCAGATGGAGGAATAGCGTGGATCAAGGGTGATGTCCCTGAGATTGTTCAGGCCCGAGAACAGGCTCACCTTCGAGAACTTGCTCACTCCCGTGAGAAAGCAGAAGCGGACATGCTCGTCGGAATCCTTGATCACCCCGTACAGGTTGCGCAGGTAGTTGCGGTTCGCGATGGCCAGATCCGTTTGCCGCAGGACATCCAGGATCGGTTTGTCGTACTCGTCCACGAGTACGACCACGGTGCGGCCACTCTGCTGGTGCAGTCTCTCCAGCAACTCCGCGAATCGATTCGGTCCCTGCCGGGAATCGAGGCGGATGCCAGTCCTGCGCTCGTAGGAGCGGAGTTGCGTCAGGACCGTGTCGTGCAGTCCGCCCGGTTCGTCGAAACAGCCGCTGCCGAAGGACAGCCGGACCACGGCATGCGGCCGGGTCCAGTCCCAGTGCGGTTCGACGGCCAGTCCCTCAAAGAGTCCCCGGCTGCACGCGAAGAGCTCCTTGAGGGTGTCGAGGAAGAGGCTCTTGCCGAATCGGCGCGGCCGCGACAGGAAACAGTGCTTGCTGCTCTCGACCAATTGCTGGGCGAGGCCAGTCTTGTCGACATAATAGCCCCATTGTTCCCGAACCTCCCGAAATGTCTGCACTCCGATCGGCAATCGCCGCTTGCGCATCGCAGCAGTCATGTCCAACTCAACGCCCGCTCCTGATACTATGGCATGCGCTGAGAGAACCTGATCTCAGTTCTGACCGTTCAAGTTTGGCGCCTACACAGGTGCCCGATCCGTCATCGAAGGTCCAGGTGGGACCCGACGCACTATGTTGACATCTCGAAGATGCCATCCTCGGTTCGCTTGGCTCCGATCGGCTCGCTCGGAATGCTCCAGCACCCAGCGGCCTTTACTGGATAGTAAAGCGGTAAGGTGGATCCAACGGCTGGTGCGCATGGCCGTCCTTGATACGGTGGCGGAACGGCCGCTCGTGCGACTCAGGCCGTCGATAGCCGTCTCGGGAGCGTTGCCGATTTCGACCGCTCGTCTGGACTCTCGACTGCGGCGTACGTAATTCATGAGACGACGGAGCAATCCATGAAGAAAACCACGTTAGCGAGCACCGGTCTCGAAGTCTCGTCTGTTTGCCTGGGCACCATGACTTTCGGTTCACAGGTTTGCGAGTCGGACGTGGCCCGGATGGTTGACTATGCGCTTGACCGCGGAGTGAACTTCCTTGATACCGCAAACGTCTACAACCAGGGTGTCTCGGAAGAGATTACTGGTCGAATCCTGGGCCACCGGCGATCCAGTGTCGTGTTGGCCAGCAAGGTTCGGGGTGTCATGGGCGAGGGCAACGCTGCGTACGGAGGACTGGGCCCGGTCGCGATCCGGCGGGCTGTCGAGGAGAGCCTGCGGCGGCTCGGCACCGACTACATCGACATCTACTACCTGCACCAGCCCGACCGTGCTGTCGAGATCGCCGATACGCTCGAGGCAATGGATGCGCTTCGGCAGGAGGGCAAGATCCGCTGGATCGGAACCTCAAACTACGCAGCGTGGGAAATGGCGGAGATCGCGGGCATTGCGCGAACCGACGGCTTCCAGGAACCGGTAGTGGCGCAGCCGATGTACAACGCGCTTGCACGGGGGATCGAGCAGGAGTACCTCGCGTTCACCGCTCGATATCGGGTAGCGAACGTCTGCTACAACCCGCTGGCGGGCGGCCTGTTGAGCGGGAAGCAGACGATGGAGTCGGGGCCGCTCCCAGGGACCCGTTTCGATGGCAACCGAATGTACCTCGGAAGATACTGGCACGCCGAGTACTTCAAGGCCGTCGAGAAACTCGGGGAAGTTGCCGCCGGCATGGGCATTGCGCTGGCAACTCTGGCGTTGCGTTGGGTCTGCCATCGACCGGGAGCGGACTGCGTGATTCTGGGTGCGTCCAGGTTCGCTCACCTGGAGGCAAACATCACGGCGTCCCAGCAGGCACAGTTGCCCGCAGATACCCTCGAAGCGTGCGACGCGGTTTGGCAGGCCCTTCGGGGTCCGACTCCGTCGTACAACCGCTGAGTTATGTTGCCGAAAGGAACGGGCGCACCGACCTGGGCCGAGCCCTGATCACCAGCGCCCCGTTGGCGGCCTGCCATATCACGTGAATCGTGGTACGCCCGGCAGGATTCGAACCTGCGACCTCTTGCTCCGGAGGCAAGCGCTCTATCCAGCTGAGCTACGGGCGCCCGTCTATTCACCATGATAGCTGTTGGCCGCATCGCAGAGTGCAGAGCGGTCGACGAGGGGCCGTATCGACGCATCGGATGGGTGGTCTCTTCAGGTTCCTGGGACCGTCTGATCCGATCGAGATGCGTATCGCCACGCAGATGGTCGTATAATGGCTTGTAGAATTGAGGACTTGGCTGCACCGTCCCGCTGCCTCGCTCCGGGGGCTTGATGTCGGCCTTCAAAGCGGTTCATGCGACGACTGTCAGCACTAGATTCCCCAGCCGGGCGGCTTCTGGCACCTGTCCTGCTGCTGGCGTTTCAGGCCAATGCCGCTTCGATCGAAGAGTCTGGCCGTCGACTCTTCGCCTTGGAAGTGAAACCCCTGCTGGCCGCGAAGTGCCTTGCGTGTCACGGCCAGAGCCCGGAAGTAGTGCTGGGCGGTCTGGACCTTACCAGCCGTGAGTCCGTGCTACGTGGCGGGCAGTCGGGATCTCCGGCAGTCGTACCCGGCAATGTGACGCAAAGCCGCCTACTGCAGGCTGTCGAGGCTACCGACCCGGGCTTCGCCATGCCGCCGAAGGAGAACGACCGGCTGAGTTCGGAGCAGATCGGGTTCTTGCGGGAGTGGATCGAAGCTGGGGCCCCTTGGCCTGCCGAGGACGAGATTGCCGCGATCCATAAGGAGCACCAGTCTTCAGGGAGCATGCGCGGAGTCCGCGTGGCAACGAGTGGTGGGCAGAGTGAGGACTGGACCCAACGACGGTACAGGCCTGAGGACATCTGGGCATTCCAGCCTGTCCGTCGGCCGGCACTGCCAGAGTTCGGCACCACGAATCCGATCGACGCATTTCATCGGGCGGGACTGGACAGTGCCGGTTTCGACCCGGCTCCCGAAGCTGACCGGCACGCCCTTCTCAGGCGGGCGTATTTTGATCTGACCGGCCTTCCGCCGACGCCGGAACAGGCACGCTTGTTCCTGGCCGACACGGAAGAGGGTGCCTGGAGCCGGCTGATCGAACGGCTGCTTGCCAGCCCGCACTACGGGGAGCAGTGGGGCCGGCACTGGCTGGATGTAGTTCGTTATGCGGACACAGCTGGGAACTCCAACGACTACGAGCGTTCCAATGCCTGGCGGTATCGCGACTACGTAGTCCGCTCGTTCAACGCCGACAAGCCCTACGACCAGTTCGTAATGGAACAGTTGGCGGGTGACGAGTTGAATCCCGGTGATCCCGAGATGTTCGTGGCAACCGGATTCCTGCGGATGGGTCCTTGGGGATCCGCGATGGTGCCGAAGAAGATGGCGCGGCAGGCGTACCTGGATGATGTCGTGCATAGCGTGGGACAGTCGTTCCTGTCGATGCCCCTGCGTTGTGCCAAGTGCCACGACCACAAGGTCGATCCCGTTCCGACCCGCGACTACTACCGCATCTATGCGGCTCTTGCCACCACGCAGATGGCCGAGCGGCCAGCGGATTTCCTGCCGGACGAGAATCGAGCGCGGTTCGTCCACGGCCGCGAGCATGTCCGCAAGTTGCGGGACTTTGCGACCGAGCACAAGGATGTGCTCGAAGCGAAGATCGAGGCTGCTGCCCGCGCCTGGTTCGAGGAACGCGGGCTGGAATACGTGCCGAGTGCGGAAAGGAAGGCCCTTCCGGACGATAAGAAGCCGCCACGCCATTACGGACTGACTCCCTCCGATGAAGGTCGGCTGAAGGTTCGCCAGCAGGATGAATGGATCTGGACCAGACGGCTGGAGCGCTACGAGCCGTTGGCACAGACGGTCTTCAACGGACCGGACTATATTCCCGGCAATGGCAGGAAACTTCGTGTGCCGGCCAAGATCGATGCGGACTGGCGCCCGGCTTCGACGATTTTCCAGGGTGGCTCGGTCCAGGCTCCCGGCGAGCCGGTGACGCCGGGTGTGCTCAGTGCGCTTTCGTTGCCGACGGACGAAGGAGCGGTACCCGATCCCTTCGCCTTGCCGGACGGTCTGAAGGGTCGGCGCCTGGCGCTGGCGCGTTGGATCGTGGATCCGGCCAACCCCCTCACCGCCCGGTCGATCGTCAATCGGGTCTGGGCCTATCATTTCGGGCGTGGGCTGGTCGCGACACCCAACAACCTGGGTGCGCTCGGGGCCAAGCCGACGCATCCCGAGTTACTCGACTGGCTCGCATCCGATTTCGTGGACAACGGCTGGTCGCTGAAGCGGCTACACCGCATGATCATGACCTCCGGCCTCTATCGCCAGAGCACGGACCGACCGGATCTGGAACAGGTTCGTGTTCAGGATCCCCAGAACCGGTTGCTGGCCTACTTCGAACCGCGGCGGCTCGTGGCCGAAGAACTGCGCGACTCGGCCCTGTTGCTCTCGGGAGAACTGAATGCTGAGTTCGGTGGCGTGCCCGCCATGCCCGAGATCAACCTGGATGTGGCGCTGCAGCCGCGGATGATCCAGTTTTCGATCGCGCCGGCCTACCAGCCGTCGCCCACGCCGCACGAGCGCAATCGGCGCTCGATCTACGCCTACAGGGTACGAGGTCAGGCGGATCCGCTGATGGAGGTGTTCAACCAGCCGAGTCCCAACGACTCCTGCGAGCGCCGCGACTCTTCTTCGGTGAGTCCCCAGGCGCTGACCATGATGAACTCCTCCTATCTGACCAACCGGTCGATCGCGTTCGCACTGCGACTCGAACGCGAGGTGGAGGGCCCGCACGAACAGATTGAGCGCGCCTACCAACTTGCCTTTTCGCGGTCCCCGAAGCCGGAAATGACGAGCCGGCTTGCCGCCTATGTTGCCGAGATGGAGACGTACCACCGGACGCACACACCGCACCCGATGGAATTTCCCACCCGCATCACCCGTTCGCTGGTCGAGGAGTTCACGGGTGCCCCGTTCGAATATGTTGAGTGGCTGCCGGTGTACGAGAACTACCAGCCCGACACACGGGCGTGGGACATCAGTCCCGAGACCCGGGCTTTGGCGGATCTCTGCCTGCTGCTGCTGAATGCCAACGAGTTCGCCTATGTCTACTGATCGCAACACCCGTTCCAGGCGGTTGCCCGCAGTGGGGTCGCAGAGGGATTCGACCCGGCTCGGGCGGCGCGAACTGCTTTTCGGCCTTGGTGCTTCCGCCGGCACGCTGGCACTGACGGACCTGCTGGCACGGGATGCTGCGGCCGCGACGGGACCGCTCGCTCCCAAGCGGCCGATGCTGCCATCCAGGGCTAATGCCTGCATCTTCATCGTCCTGGAGGGCGGGCCCGGACATATGGACACGTTCGACCCGAAACCCAAGTTGCGAGAATTGCACCAGACGGAATCGACCCGCGACCCGAATCAGGTACTGGTGGAATTGAGCGCCAAGACCTATTACGTCGGGAGTCCCTTCGGTTTCAACAAGGTCGGCAACTCCGGCATCGAACTGTGTGATCGTTTCGTGCACCTGGCCGATGCGGAAGTTGCGGACGAGCTGTGCATATATCGGGGCTGCCAGGCGCAGTCCGTGAACCATCCGGATGCTCTTTATCACCTGAACACGGGTAGTACGCTAGGAGCGGACCCGGGTGTGGGTGCGTGGATGACGTACGGGCTGGGTAGCCTCAACCAGAACCTGCCCGGCTATGTGGTGATGACCGAACTGGCGTTTCCGCAGGGAGGGGCGGGGAACTGGTCGAACGGATTCCTGCCGGCGCACTACCAAGGTACGCTGCTGCGCCCGAGCGGGTCCCCGCTGCTGGACCTGCGGCCTCCGGAATGGAAGACCCGGCAGCAGCAGAGGCGCAGTCTGGACGTACTGGCAGAGATGAACCGCCGACATGCCGAACTCCATCCGACGCATGCGGAGCTCGAGGCGCGGATGGAGAGTTACGAACTCGCCTACCGCATGCAGGCGGAAGTGCCCGAAATCGTGGATCTGAGTCGGGAATCCGAAGCGACCAAGGAGTCATACGGCCTTGACAGCGAGGAAACCAGGGCATTCGGGCGGCAGTGCCTGCTGGCCCGTCGCCTGGTCGAGCAGGGCGTGCGGTTCGTGCAGGTCTTCTCGGGCGGGTGGGATAGCCATGATTTTCTGGAGCGCAACCATTCGGCACGGATTCTGAGCGTCGACCGGCCGATGGCGGCCCTGATCCGGGACCTGAAGCAGCGCGGGATGCTGGACGAGACACTGGTAGTGTGTTCGGGCGAGTTCGGCCGGACACCGGACAACAACCGCCGGGGCGGTGTGGACGCCAACGGTCGTGGTCACAACGCGGACGCGATGGCGGTGGTGCTGGCCGGTGGCGGCACGCCGGCCGGTACGGTCGTCGGAGCTACCGATGAAGTCGGTAACCGGGCCGTGGAGGCTGTCCACCCGATTCGGGACCTGCACGTGACATGGCTGCGGCTGATGGGCCTGGATGACAACCGTCTGACCTATTTCCACGGTGGTCGGTTCAAGCAGCTTTCGCAGGTAGGCGGCCAGCTGATTCCGGAACTCCTTGCTTGATCTCTCCCGATCACTGGACCCAATGCCTGGTCCGGTAGCAAGTGCTCCGTCGTTTCACCGACACGATGTTCTGCGTCGTTCGATAGGTGCCTGTCCCGCCGTTCCCTTGTCCGTCTGTTGAAGTGGACGTGGCTTCCTGTTGGCCGGTCATCCTGGTGCTGGCCGGACTACACTATCCAGATGCCAATGCACATGGACCGACGACAGTTCCTGACATCCGTTGTGGCGGGAATCGGCGCGACTGGTTGCGGGCGTCGACTTCTTGAGCCTCCGCTTGAACTGTGGTACGACCATCCAGCAAGCGAGTGGACGGAAGCTCTTCCGGTCGGCAATGGCCGACTCGGAGCGATGGTGTTCGGGGGGATCGACTCGGAGCGCATCCAGTTCAACGAAGATACGGTCTGGCAAGGTGAGCCGAGGAGCTACGCCAATCCCGGGGCGTCTCGTTGGCTGGGCAGAATTCGTTCTCTGCTGTTGGAGGGACGGCAGAAAGACGCCGAAGAACTGGCCATGGAGCGATTCATGAGTGTTCCGCTTCGTCAGATGGCCTACCAGTCCTTCGGGGATCTTCTCATCGAACGCCAAGGGGTCGACGGCGGTAGCGTGACCGGGTACCGGCGTTCGCTGGACATCGAGAACGCTGTCGCTCGCGTCGAGTTTTCGTCGGGTGACGTGCAGCACGTACAGGAGGTGCTGGCGAGCTTTCCTGCACAGGTGCTGGCCGTTCGCCTGTCTGCTAGCGGTGGCGGGCAACTGGCGTTCGACGCAAGGTTCCAGTCCACCCATCCGCTCGAGTTGTTCAGTGAAGATGGCGGTGGTCTGCGAATGAAGGGTCGGGTCGAGGGAGGAGCGATTCGATTCGAGGCTCGGCTGGCCGTGATGTCGGATGGCACGGTTGCCGTTGAAGGCAACCGGGTACGCGTTCGTTCTGCGGATAGCGCGACAGTACTCGTGACCGGCGCCACGAATTTCGTCAACTTCCGCGACGTATCGGCGGACCCGGGTCGACGGAACGAGGAGATCCTGGCACGGACGGAGGGACGCCCGTTCGAGGATCTCCGCAAGGAACATGTCGCGAGCCATCGGAAGATCTTCGACCGGGTTCGCCTGGACTTGGGAGCCAATGCAGCCGCATCCGAGCCGACGGATGTCCGCATCGAACGGTTCGCGTCGCGACCCGACCCCCATCTCGTGACGTTGCTGTTCCAGTACGGTCGCTACCTCCTCATCGCTTCCAGCAGAGGAAGCGGCCAGCCGGCCAACCTGCAGGGACTATGGAACGACCTCGACGCTCCGCCGTGGGACAGCAAGTACACGGTGAACATCAACACTGAGATGAACTACTGGCCGGCCGAACCGACGGGCCTGCCCGAGACCAGTCAGCCGCTGTTCGCTGCGCTGCGGGAAGTCGCGCTCTCCGGAGCCGAAACGGCACAAGAGCACTACGGAGCACGGGGATGGGTACTGCACCACAATTTCGACCTGTGGCGAGGCACTGCACCGATCAATCACTCCAACCACGGCATCTGGCCCACGGGAGGCGCCTGGCTCTGCCAGCAGCTTTGGCAGCGCTATCTGTTCGGTGGTGACGAAGGCTTCTTGCGGGAGACCGCCTATCCCCTGATGCGAGGCGCCTGCGAGTTCTTTGTCGACACATTGGTCGAGTCGTCAGATGGCAAGTGGTTGATCTCCGGTCCCAGCAACTCACCCGAGAACGGGGGCCTTGTCATGGGCCCGACGATGGATCACCAGATCATCCGCAACCTGATGGGCAATACGATTGCTGCGGCCAGGATCCTGGATGAGGATCATGAGTTCCAGACAGAGTTGGCCCGTGTTCGGTCGCGCGTGGCTCCGAACCAGGTCGGACGACTTGGCCAGCTGCAGGAATGGCTCGAGGATGTCGATGATCCTGATAACAAACACCGGCATGTGTCCCACCTCTTCGGTTTGCATCCGGGAACCGAGATCACCCCCTACGGCACTCCGGAACTCTTCGATGCGGCGCGGAAGTCACTTGAACTCCGGGGTGATGGGGCGACCGGCTGGTCGATGGGTTGGAAGGTCAACCTCTGGGCTCGGCTGCTGGACGGAGACCACGCCTTCAGGATCCTTGCGGGACTTCTGGCACCGGTGCGGACGACGGAGGAGCGCGAGTTGGACGGACGACGGGGAGGTTTGTATCCGAACCTGTTCGATGCCCATCCGCCCTTCCAGATCGACGGTAACTTCGGCGTTACCGCCGGCATTGCCGAAATGCTATTGCAGAGTCACGACCCTCACGGCTCGCCGTTGGGACAAAACGAGGTGCAGGAGGGGAAGGCCGGTTATCTGCATCTACTTCCAGCCGTTCCGAAGGCGCTGGAGAGTGGCAGTGTCCAGGGCCTCCGCGCTCGAGGTGGCTTCGTCGTGGACATCGAGTGGAAGGACTCGGAACTGGTGCGAGCGCGAATCGAATCCAAGCTTGGCAAGCCATTCAAGGTCCGATATGCCGGCAAGGAAATTGATGCCGAGATCCCGGCCGGACAAGTTCTGGAGTTGACGTCCGAGTCCGTTGTCAGTCCTGTCGCAAAATCAACCTGATGACCGAGCCGATGTTGACCAGCCATGACAGTATCTCCCATGTCAACAATCAGTTACGATGCCGGAGAATGGCAAGAGACACCGGGCGCCGTGCGCAGAGGTTCGACTTGGCGAAGCACTAGTGTCCGGCTTGGCGAAGACGAGCTTCCAGTTCCGCAATGCGGGCCTCTGCACGTCGACGAGCCACAGCCTCGGATTCCGCCTTGGCCTCCGCCCTTTCCGCCTTGGCCTCCGCCCTTTCCGCCTTGGCCTCTGCCCTCTCTGCTCTAGCCTCAATGACTGCGGTGTTGCGGAGGTACTCCTCGGGCCAGCAATACTCCCGACCACTCTCCGTGTCCAGCAACCGCAGACCTGTCCCCTCCACCTGGAACTCCACACCCAGTGCTTCGCTGAGCAACCCGCCGGTCGGCTCCGGCTCGACCTCATCGTAGAATCGACCCCGCAGTCGATAGCCCACCAGGCGCCGCCCGGCTTCGCCGGGGTCCGGCTGGAACAGGAAATACTCCCCGATCCCCAACCGCTCGTAAAGATCCCGCTTGTCCACCTCGTTGCGGATCTTGCGCTCCGGTGAGATCACCTCCAGTGCGAAGTCCGGCGGCTTGCCCTCCTCCCACAGCTTGTAGACGCGGCGTTGGCCCAAGTCGTGGTTCCGCACCACGAAGACATCCGGCGCGATGCTCTCCCGCGGGTTCCCTTTCTCGAAGTAAATGAACATGTCTCCTTCCAGCACGACATTGTCGATGGTGGAGAAATGCTGTTTGAGGCTGGAGCGCACATCGACGATGGCGTTTGCCTGGAGCGGATTGTCGGGCAAGAAGTGTCCGTCAGAGTCTGGATAGTGGGCGGTGTCGATGTCGGTGTCCGCGTCGACCGGGGCCTCGGCCACGGCCGGAAACGGGCTCTGCCTGATGATTCGCTCATCCGCCACGTTGAATCGACGGGAGCCACACCCGCAAGCGTGAGTATAGCACTGGGGCCGGAGGCCGTGACGGTGCCGAGACAGGCATCCGGCACTGGTGCAGTCAATGGGACATCGCCTTTCTGCCGTGCCGAAGGGACGGCAGTTGACGGAAGTGAAGTGGGTGGATCGACACGGTCATCGGCGAGGTATGCTCGGCATGGCTTCGCACGTGCGTCGGGACGCGTCCACAACCGTACGGGTGATCGTGATTCACATGTACTTGCGTCTACCGGCCTCCTTGACCGCTGGGATGATCCGACTGTTGCCTCGGTGGCTCACGGTCCGGTTGGGGTGAGCGAGTGTCAGCCAGCCAGGACTGGATACGGAGCGGCTAGCTCGCAAGTCGTCCCCTCGGAACCTTCAGGGTTGCCGGCGCCCGCCTTCGGGACCCATAGCAGGTTCGTCTCGTAGTGGGCTCTGCGTATGCCATGTGAAGGCGCAGTAATTGCGCAGATGTTCGGCATTTCTGCTGCGGGTCGCGGCGGGCATGTCGAAACCGCTATATGCTCGGCACTTGACTGATAGAGCTACAGATATTCACCGGTGGTATTTTAAGCAGATTGCAAGGCTGACATGAATGACCTTTGGAAAAAGTACCTGCTTTATCGGGGTGTCAAGTCTGCGATAGGAGGTTCAGGGCGTTCCCGGTCGAACTCCCGTTTCAAGCGTGGGCGGGATCAATCTCGATTGGGTGGGTCGCCCCGATCTTCATCGAAGCAAGCTGATGCTACCGAAGCCCAACGTCATCTCGGTCAGATAGTGAATCTCGGTATCATGGTTCCCCTTGTGGGATGCAGTCTCCTCGGTGTCCTGATAGTTCTGGCCGTGATACTGGCAGTGATCGGCGGAATCATGGAAGCCTGCAGGATTTAGCGCCGAATTTTCCTGATCCGCTGGCGAACTCGTCTAAGTCCTTTTGGGGGAAATCCGAGCTACCCACTGCGGACTCGCTGTAGACCGGACACATCGCACCGGAGCGCCTGCGCGGGTAGACTGGATTGACTGCGGAGCAGAGCCGGCCGCGAACCCTTGGATTCGGTTGGGAACGAGGCGCCGGCACGGCGAACTGCCTTCCCTCATGCATGCCGGCAACCGCTCGCCACCAGCCATCCGTGTTCCAGATCGCGTTCATTGTCGCCTTTGCGATCAGCCATCTCGTCACGGTGAATCCCGCACGAGCGGAGGAAGCCATGATCGCAGTCGCAGCGAATTTCCGTGAAGCCGCTGTTGAGATCGGAGCCGAGTTCGAGACCCTCAGCGGCAATTCCGTGATCTTCACGTTCGGCTCGACGGGGCAGCTGTACACCCAGATCGCCAACGGCGCTCCATTTGACGCGTTTCTCGCAGCTGACTCCGTCCGAGTGACGAGGAGCATCAAGGAAGGACTCGCGGTCCCGGGCACACAATTTACCTATGCAGTCGGGAGAATCGCGCTGTTCAGCGCCGAAGAGGGGCTCGTCCAGGGTCCCGACACACTTCGGAAAGCGCGCTTTGACCGACTGGCGATCGCGCAGCCATCCACGGCGCCGTACGGTGCTGCCGCCGTGGAAGCGATGCAACGGCTCCGCGTGTACGCCGATGTCAGTGATCGGATCGTGACGGGCCTGAACGTGGCGCAGTCGTACCAGTTCGTCCAGAGCGGCAATGTTGCGCTGGGATTCGTCGCCCTCGCCCAGATCGCCCGGCACTCGCGGGGATCTCGCTGGGTGGTCCCGAGCCGCTTCCACCTTCCGATTCGACAGGACGCGGTGTTGCTGGAGCGAGCAAGCGCCAACGAGACAGCCAAGGCGTTTCTCGCATTCCTCAGCGGACCAGGGACGGGTGCCATCCTAGATCGCTACGGTTACCGCCGCCCGGAGTGAGACCACCTTGTTTGATGCAGCCGAGCTCTGGCCCCCCATCCTCCTGACGTTGCGTCTCGCAACGACTTCGACGCTCGTGCTGCTCGTTGTCGGCACGCCGGTCGCATGGTGGTTGGCCCGCACGAGTGCCCGCTGGAAGGAGATCGTTGCTGCCGTAGTCGCGTTGCCGCTTGTACTGCCGCCCACAGTGCTTGGCTTCTACCTGCTGCTGGCGCTAGGGCCGAATGGGCCAGGAGGCTGGCTGGCCGCCATCCAGGGGGGGCGTTCGTTAGCATTCTCCTTCGAGGGGATCGTCATTGGCTCGGTCATCTACTCGATGCCGTTCGTCGTCCAGCCCATTCGGAACGCCTTCGAGGCCGTTGGTCTGAGGCCACTCGAGGTCGCCGCGACACTGGGAGCGAATCCATGGCGCGCCTTCTGGACGGTTGCGGTTCCGCTTGCGCGGCCGGGTCTGGTGACGGGAGCCGTTCTGGGCTTTGCGCACACCATCGGTGAATTCGGAGTCGTGCTCATGATTGGTGGGAACATTCCGGGTGAAACCAAGGTTCTGTCGATTGCCATCTACGAGTACGTCGAGACCTTGCAGTGGGCCCATGCGCATGTGCTATCGGGAGGACTGCTGGCTTTCTCCTTTGCCGTGATTCTCCTGATGATGGTGCAGCAGGGGCGTGCGATTCAGCGGGACGCATGAGCGACCAACACGAAGTCATCGTCGCCCGATTCAGGGGATCGCTTGGGTCATTCTCCCTGGACGTTGCGTTCGAGGCGCCGGCCCGGGGGATCACTGCCATCTACGGGCCATCCGGTTCCGGCAAGACGACGGTCCTGCGCTGCATGGCCGGCCTGACGCGATTGGACGGTCGACTGAGCGTGGGCTCGCAGGTCTGGCAGGACGATTCCGCAGGGCTCTTTCGGAGAACCCACGAACGCTCGGTGGGGTATGTCTTTCAGGAGGCCAGCCTGTTTCCGCACCTGTCCGTCTTGCAGAATCTGCGGTACGGAGCACGTCGAACTGGTGTCGACACGAAGCACACCGTCCTGGACTTCGACAATGTCGTGAACCTGCTGGGACTCGCGAATCTCCTCGACCGCTCGCCCACGGCGCTTTCGGGTGGAGAACGGCAGCGCGTTGCGATCGGGCGAGCCTTGGTGTCGCGGCCGCGACTTCTTCTGATGGACGAGCCGCTGTCCGGGCTGGACCGGCAGGCGCGAGAGGGAATCCTCCCTTACCTCGAGGCGCTGCATGAGAGGCTGGCCGTTCCCATCCTGTATGTGAGCCACGATATCCGCGAAGTGGCTCGGCTCGCCGATGTCATCGTCGTTCTCGCCGATGGCCGCCTGGTCTGCGAAGGACCGATCGATCGCATCCTGGAACGGCTCGATCTCGATCTGGGAGAGGAGCCTTACGAAGCCGGAGTCGTCCTCCATGCGCGCGTGGTCGGCCACGATCACGAATTCCGGATGGCCCGGCTCGTTCTCAATGGCCAGGGAATCGTGATTCCCGGTGTCGACCTAGCGGTTGGCACCGAGGTCCGGTTGCGAATCCGCTCCACCGATGTGGCTCTCGCCATCTCGAGACCGCAAGGGATCAGCGTTCGGAACATCCTCTCCGGGATAGTGGCGGAGATTGCGACGACTCCTGCAACCGCGTTCGCGGAGGTCCTGGTTGATATCGGGGGCGGTCGACTGCGTGCTCGGATCACCCGCGATGCCGCAGCGGATCTCGGGCTGTCGGCGGGCATGAATATCTACGCGCTCATCAAGAGCATGTCGATTGACCGCCCGACTCTCCGGCAGTGTCCTCCGCAGGCTGCCGGATGACCGCCGGAGTGACGATGCCCCCGGCTATTCCACGAAGGCCAGATCGGGTCCCGAACCTCCGCTAGTCGAGTTCGGCCCGATGACTGCGTTCGTAGTGCTGCCTGAGCAGGTCCTTGCCGTAGTCGTTGCCGTTCGGCGTGCGCATGACCGCGTGGACATGCTGACGTTGCGGTGTCCGTGGCAGCGACCGCATGAACACCGGCCGCTGGTGGTCGAACTCGATCAGCACGACGGGGCTGTGGACCCGATAGTAAAAAACGGCATCATCGCTGATCTCGCCGACCCAGGCGAAGTGCGTCTGATGCAGATGTTCGCGCACTTCGTCCATCTTGACTTGGGCGTGGCCATCCGCCATGTAGCCGACGAAACCCTCGATGACCCGCATCAGCAAGTCCCGTTGGGTCTCGCTCAGTTCGCTGGCACGAATGCCGGCGTAGTCGAGGTCGAGGTTGTCCTTGAACGCTTCTGCCAACGCGTTGTTGCCATCCTTGGCGGGGCTGATCACGGCCCTGTCCCGTTGGTCGGGGGTGAGCGACTGCGCCAGGGCCAGTCCCCGCTGCAATTCCTCTTGCATGACCGAGACGCCTTCGTGCTTGCCCGCTTCGGCTGTCACCGGCTCGGAACCCATGAATGTGGGCGTCATGACGACCTGATCACCCAGGATGAAGTAGTTGACGATCAGGTGGTGCCCGTCGATCTGCCAACCCCAAGGCTGCTCCTCGGACGGGTTGCCCATGACTGTCATGTAGTAGAGCCACTCGCCCAACTCGTCGAAGTTCGATGTGATCTCGGCGAGGCTGTGATTCAGGCGCATGATGTCGCGGCTCTGTTCGAAGGCTCTCGAGCTGAGACCGGCCTGTAGAAGCCCCAGGGCCGTCTTTCTCTGATGCTCGTCAAGCTCCAGCAAGGAGACACCCTGGCGGGGATAGCTGTGCTGATTGGCCCACCTGCGCCATTCGTCATCGCCGACCGGAAACTCGACCCGCATGCGCTGCTCCTCGGTCAAGGCATCCAGGAACGATCTCGCGGCCCGGACCACCGGCGTCGTCGGGACGCCAGTCGGGCGCACCGGGAACAGACCCGACGTGATCCGACCGCCGGTGCGGATGCCGACGAACGGATCAGCGAGCGCGCGCCGCTCCATTTCCACGAATCGTGCTCCCCCGCGGCCGGTGCGCTGCGGAAGGGCGGTACTGACCGCGAAGGCCGCCGCCAAGAGGGCCAGGAAGATCGAGGCGATGTGGAGCCGACGGGAACGGAGCACGAAGGCGGGCATGCCTTAGAGTACTCGGACCACGGGCCGCCCGCAATGTATCCGAGCGGCGTCTTTCCGACTGTTGGCGGGATCTGGGAGCTGCCGACTGCGAAAAGCTGTTGAAAAATACATGGCACCAGCCCTTGACAGCCGTCCATGAGAAGGGATAGGCTTAGTGGACAACTGTTATAACAGATTGCAGGAGGATTGCATGACAAGAGCTTTTCAGGGGCTTCGTCTCATTGTTCTTACCTTGGTTGCGGTGACGTTTGCGGTCGCCCAGCAGAGCACCGGAACGATTTCCGGCACCGTGTCGGACCAGCAGGGGGCGGTCATACCGGGTGCGCAAGTCGAGGTTCGCAACGCTGGTACGAACGCCGTCTTCGCGACATCGTCGAACGAGAACGGATACTACGTCGCTCCAGGCATGGCTGTGGGAGAGTACGAGATCTCGGTCGAGTCCGATGGCTTCCGTCGCAGCGTGCGATCGGGGGTGACGCTGCAGGTCGGCCGGAACGCCGAGGTGAACGTCATTCTCGAGATCGGTCAGGTGACTGAGGTTGTCGAGGTCGTCGGAGAGGCGCCACTCGTGGATACGGGTGGGGCGACGATCGGCGAGGTCATCGAACGCAAGCGGGTGTCCGACCTGCCGATCAACGGACGGGGAGCGCTGGCACTGACCATGCTCACGGCCGGTGTCATCTCGAACGCCGGACCGACGAACTCGGGATTCGGCGACCGGGGCATCCAACTGTCCTCAATCTCCATCAACGGGAGCCCGAACTCGATGAACGCCCAGATGCTCGATGGCAACAACAACATCCTGAGTTACGTGGGCGAAGTGGGCGTGCCGATCGCCGTGGACTCCGTGGAGGAGTTCAAGGTGCAGAGCGGCGCCATGTCGTCGGAATTCGGGTACACGGCAGGCGGAGCCATCAACCTCGTGACCCGTTCCGGCACCAATGAACTCCACGGCACCGCTTATGAATTCCTGCGCAACGACAAGATCGATGCCCGGAATGCCTTCGCCAGGACCCGACTGCCGCTCCGTTACAACCAGTACGGCGCCTCGATCGGTGGGCCCATCGTCAAGAACCGCACGTTCGGGTTCTTCAACTGGGAGGAATACCGCCTCGGCCGGAGCAGCCCGCGCATCCAGAACGTTCCCGTCCCCGAGTTCCTCCGGGGAGATTTCAGCCGGCTCCGGACGGCAAAAGGGGACCCGATCACCATCTACGATCCCGATACGACACGTCCCAACCCCGACGGGGGTGGCCTCGTTCGCGATCCGTACCCCCAGAACCGCGTCCCGGAAGCGAATTTCGATCCCGCCGCACAGAACGTGGTGCAGTGGTATCCCGCACCGAACAGGCCGCCCACGAACGAGTTCACGTTCAGTCAGAACTATCAGGACTCCGCGACGCGCCGGGTGAACTGGTCGCAGTGGAACCTGAAGATCGATCATCGCTTCGGCGACAAGAACGCGCTTTTCGCTCGGTACACCTCGGCGCGCCACCAGCCGTCAGGGGACAACGTGTTCACGGACCCGAACGTCGGCCGGAATCGTGAAGACGACCAGACCAACCGCAACTTCATGATCCAGGACACTCACACCTTCTCGCCGACCCTGATCAACACGCTGCGTGTCGGAACGAGCCGCCAGCTCTTCCTCTTCGAGACGGTCGGCAAACACCTCGGGTATGCACAGAAGATCGGACTGCCGGATAGCGTGCCGGCGGACCAAGTACCGGACATCAACGTTCGTCCTTTCCCCCGGATCGGCGGCGGAGCCCTCGGCAAGCGGAGTTCCCTGAACTGGGACATCCAGAACATGGTCACGAAGATCTCCGGCAACCATACCCTCAAGTTCGGACTGAACGTGCGGGATCTGTACGGTGGCAACCGTCAGGGCGCCGCGCTGTCCGGCTTCTACCAGTTCCGGAATCTGACCACGAATCCACAGCGTTCCGCCGGAACCGGGCATGACCTCGCACAGTTCCTGACCGGGGACGTGTCCCTCGGCGGCATCGATCGGATTCTAGGAAATTCCTGGCACGGCTTCAATTGGAGCTGGTTCGTGCAGGACGACTGGAAGGTGACACCGCGCCTCACGGTCAACATGGGCATCCGGTGGGACTTCCAACAGAAGCCGTACGAACGCCACAACGGCCAGATCAACTTCGACCCCAGTTGCACGGAGCCGTCGAGCGGCCTGCAGGGATGCACGGTGTTCGCTGGGGTGGACGGTCAGCCGAGAACCTTCATGGAAGAGGACTACAACGATTTCGGACCCCGCTTCGGCTTCGCGTATGACCTGACCGGCAAGGGCAAGACCGTGTTCCGCGGCGGATACGGCGTCTACTACCCATCGATCTTCTTCCGGAACTTCACTGGCGACATCAACCTCTTCTCCCGGACCCGCACGAACTACCGTACCTCCACACCGGGAGAGAAGGCGTTTCAGTTCTCCCAGGGCTTTCCGCATCCCTTCGCGGACACGCCCGGGGTGTCGGCCGGTCCCGGCGCCCGGCTCGGACAGAGCGTGACATTGCGCGAGTCCGACCGGACCACTCCCATCACCCAGCAGTGGAACGCCTCGGTCCAGCACCAGACCGGTGCCTGGTTCTTCGACCTCGCCTATGCGGGCAACAAGGGAAACCACTTTTCCGCCAACGGATACAACCTGAATCAGATCCACCCCGACGTGCGGCTTGAGTTGGGTCAGTCCCTGTTCGACCGTGTTCCGAATCCGAACCAAGGACTCGTTCCGGGTGGACTCGGGGGATCGACCATAACCTACGAGCAGAGTCTGAGGACCTTCCCGCACTTCACTTCCGTTTCGGTACGGAACCCGCGTATGGGGAACTACATCTCGCACCAGCTGCAGTTCAACATCAAGCGGCCACTGAGTGACGGACTGCTGCTGCACCTCGCGTTCACGGGCGGCAAGAAGATCGGCGATTCGACCCAGATTCCCGTGAACTTCGGCCCTGTCGAGCAAGTGAACGAGAACAGCTACCAGGACGGTCTCTATGCCCGCCACCTGCAGAAGTCGATCGATCCGACCGATGTGGCCAAGCGGGCGGTCATCAGCGTACTGTATCAACTGCCGTTCGGGCGTGGCGCCAAATCCGGTATCAACCGGCTGATCGGAGGCTGGCAGATCAACTCGATCGGCACCATCCAGGACGGTGTGCCGCTGGTCGTGAGAGGGGCTGACAACTTCCAGGCGAACCGCCCCAATTCGACGGGCCGGAGTGCCAGGCTGGACAATCCCACTCCGGAGCGCTGGTTCGACACGGCGGCGTTCGTGAATCCGCCGGACTTCACATTCGGCGATGTCGGCAGGGCGCTGCCGGACGTACGTGGGCCGGGTACGGTGAATCTCGACCTGTCCCTGATCAAGGACACGTTCATCGGGGAGCGTGTCAACATCCAGTTCCGTGCGGAGGCCTTCAACTTCCTGAACAACGTGAACTACCGAACGCCGAACACCTCATTCCGGCCCGGTGCGGACGGCCTGAACGCCTCGGCCACGTTCGGCACGATCACCGCCGCCCGCGATGCGCGTGTCATGCAATTCGGGCTCAAGGTGATCTTCTAGGCAAGCAGGGCACGGAAGGCTGTATCCTCAGATCGGGCAGGCGGGAGAATGAAGTGAGATGGCAGTGAGCAAGGCAGTTCCGTTTCGTTGCGGCGCAGTTCTTCTCGCGTCCGGTGCGGCGGCGTGGCTCGCTGCGGCTCCGAATACCGCACCGCAACTGACGCCCGCCGCCGAGGCGAGCGTCGAGCGAGCCCATCGGTCCCTGGAGGAACCTGCTCGGTCCGCTTCCGAGGTGGCCGAAACGGTCACCTCCCAGGCCGCCGGCCTGCGGCCGGTGGCACCCTCGGATGCACCGGTGGTCCGTCGCAACTTCGTCGACGAGGCGATCTTCGCGAAAATGGACCGCGACGGTGTTCCCCATGCCGGGTTGGCGAGCGATGGCGAGTTCCTGCGACGGGTCTACATCGACCTGGTGGGGAGGATCCCCTCGCTGGAAGAGCTGCTCGCCTTCGAGTCGGACACGGCGGCCGACAAGCGGGACCGGCTGATCGACGACCTGATCGGGAGCGAGGAGTTCGTCGAACGCTGGGCGTACTACTTCGAGGATCTGTTCCGGGCGGGAAACCGCATGGGACATGGCAAGAACCTGTTCCGTTTCTGGATGCGGGAGTGGCTGACTCTGGACCGGTCCTACGCCGATGTGGTCACGGATCTGCTCACCCATGGCGGCAAGAGCAGCCATTCCGCTCCCGGTGCGCTCTATTTCGCCCGTGATTTCGTGAAGGCGAAGGATGACCCGGACGAGCCGGATGCCCACGACCTGGTGAATCGGGCCGATTCCGTGGACGAGTTCACCGTCACCTACGGCAAGGCGTTTCTGGGCATCAATCTGGGTTGCATCTCGTGTCACGACGGCGCGAACCATCTCGAGCAGGTCAACCTCTACCTCACCGGCAAGTCCCGCGAGGATTTCTTCCGGCAGGCTGCGTTCTTCGGTCGGACCCGGATGATCATGAACTGGGAGAACGGCTTCCAGGCGAACACCGAATACACGGTCGACGATGTCGAGCCCGGGTATCCGACCATGAGCGAGAGCATCCTCCGCGTGCCGCGCACCGGCGGTTCCAACGAGCCGAAGTTCATTCTGGACGACCGTCCGGCCCGCCCGTCCGAGCTTCCCCGCGACGCGCTGGCCCGCCTGCTGACCGGTCACATCCAGTTCGCGAGGGCCACCGTGAACCGCATCTGGGCCGAACTCATGGGGGTCGGCATCGTTGAACCTCTCGACGGATTCGACCTCGTTCGCTACTACCCGGATGCTGATCTGCCCGAGGGTTGGACCGTGCAGCCGACGCACCCGTATCTGCTGGATGACCTGGCCCGGGATTTCCGGAACAGCGGCTTCAGTTTCCGGCATCTGGTCCGGACCATCACCACCTCCAGCGCCTATCAGCTGTCGTCCAAGTTCGAACAGGAATGGAAGCCGGAATACGGACGCTATTTCGCGCGGCGCAACGTGCAGATGCTGAGTCCGATCCAACTGCATGATGCGATCGTGACCGCGACAGCGGTGCCGGGAGCGTACATGAGTGGCGACATCGAGGTCGGAATGGCGCGCCAGGTCCTGGACCCCGCTTACATCAGGGGAGAAGTCGGCGAGTTTCTGCGAGCCTTCGGACAGCAGAGCCGGGACGAATTCCCGACACGGGTGCCCCACTCGTCACTGCAGGCGATGCTCATGATGAATTCCCGGACCGTCCTGCACCGGGTGCAGTCGGACGGGGCCGGCCGAGTTGCGGAGTTTCTGCGATCCCTGGCATTCGACCGGATCGTCGCGGCTTCTGCCGTCCGGGGTGCCACTGGCGAAGTGCCGGACCGGGAATCGGTCGATGCCGCGGTGCGCCGGGGCATCGTCGAGAAGCTCTATCTGTCGACACTCTCCCGTCGCCCGGTTCCGGCGGAGATGGATGTCGCGCTGGGAGCGCTGGACAAGGATCTCGATCAGGGGGCCGAGAATCTGCAATGGGCCCTGCTGAACAAGCCCGAGTTCCTGTTCAACTATTAGAGGGACTGCATCACGGAGGTGAGCCATGCGTACTGTTCGAGACCTGACACCGACACGCCGGTACACCTTGCGGCTGGGTGCCACGAGCCTGCTCGGCGGACTGGTTGGCGAAGGCCTCTGGCCAGCGCAAGTCCGAGCCGCCGGCCGGTCCAATCCCCGCGGGACAGCGCGGTTCGCCATCGTGGTCGAGGCTGCCGGTGCCATCAGCCACGTCGACACGTTCGACTTCAAGGAAGACGCGGGTACCCAGGCTGATTTCGATGTCCGCGAGGTTCGCAGGGGCCTGTACCTCCCCTTCCGACTGTTCCCGAATCTCTCCGGGATGATGGACCGGATCTCCATCGTGCGCACGTTCAAGAGCCATGAGGTGGTCCACTTCCGCGGCGAGTACTACACCCGGGCCGGCCGTCCGCTCAACCCTGCCCAGTCTGCCGAGATCCCCCCGGTCGGCACGGTGGTTGCGGCGGAGCTTGATCACCAGCGGCGCGAGAGCGACACGTTTCCGTCGTTCGTGACCTGCAATCTCGCCAATCTCGCTCTTCCCAGCGGATTCTATCACCCCCGGTTCTCGGGACTCGACATTTATGCGAGGGGAGGTGCCGGGAGTGTCGCCGCCACGGGAGAGGCGTTGGACCTTCTGGAGGAGCGGTTCCGACTTCTGGGCGATCTCGACCGTGCCGTGCGCCGCGAATTCGGTACCCGCGGTCCAGCCATGAGTGCGTTCCGCTCCTTCCAGGAAGAGGCCTATCACGTCCTGGGCGACTCTCGCTGGCCCAAGGCCCTCACGATCCAGGACGCCGACAGGCAGCGGTACGGTGACAATGACGTCGGACTCGGGTGCATTCTCGCCCGCAATCTGGTCATGGCGGATGCCGGCACGAGGTACGTGCACGTGAAACATGGGGGCTGGGACCATCACAAGCGGATCTACGACCACGGCGCGAGATCGAATCACTACCGGCACTGCAACGATCTGGATCGCGCGCTGTCCGGTCTGCTGCATGATCTCGAATTCACACCTTCTCCCCGCGATCCCGCCAGGACACTGCTGGACGAGACGATCGTTGTCGTACCGACCGAGTTCGGTCGCGTTCCGGGTGCCTTGAATCTCGTGGGCGGACGGCACCACTACAACGAGGTCTACAGCGGCCTTTTCGCCGGCGGTGGAATCAAGGGCGGCCGGATCATCGGGCGCACCGACGCAGCCGGGGAACATGTCGAGGAGACCGGCTGGAAGTACGGCATGCAGCCAAAGACCGAGAACATCGTGGCTTCCATCTATTCGGCCCTCGGTATCGACTGGCGCAAGGAAGTCACCAATACACCCTCGAAGCGCGTCTACCGGCTCATCGATCAGTTGGGCGCGACCGAGCCCTGCATCCCGGACGAGATCGAGGAACTGTTCGCCTGATGGGCACACGCCTCCTGGCTGTGGTCGTCGCGGCCGGTCTGCCATGTCTGGCGGGCGAGAGCGGCTCCGGCGCGTCCAAGGCCGCTCCGCAGGGAATGGTCCTGATTCCGGAGGGCGAGTTCACGATGGGCCGCACCTTCAGCACCGAGGATGACGAAACCGGCATGCGGCCGTTGGTGCTGCGTGATGACCGGCCCGCCCACACGATCGCGCTCCACGCATTCTGGATGGATGCAACGGAGGTGACGCAGGCCGCCTACGCCGAGTTCGTCGCTGCCGAAGGCCATCGGTCACCCTATCATTGGCCGGAGGGCGTGATGCCCGACGAGGTCGCTCGCCATCCGATCTACAACGTGGACTGGGATGATGCCCGGTCGTTCTGCGAGTGGAAGGGAAAACGACTTCCGACGGAGGCGGAATGGGAGCGGGCCGCCCGTGGAGGCCTTGAGGGTGCCCGGTACCCGTGGGGGGATGAGAAGCCGGATTCCACACGTGCGCGGTACTCGACCCAGGCCGGCCCTGGACCGGTGGCCGAGCATGCGGCCAATGGCTTCGGGCTGCACGACATGGCCGGCGGCGTGACCGAGTGGTGCCAGGACTGGTTCGAACGGACCTACTATGCGAACAGTCCTCCCGAGAATCCCCGTGGGCCGCAGGACGGCATGTACCGGATCGTTCGTGGCGGTGCGTGGTCCGATGGTCCCAACAGGATCACGGTGTTCTTCCGGAACTGGGTACGGCCGAACCAGCGCACGCCGAACCTCGGCTTTCGCTGCGTTCAGGATATCCAGTAGGCAGGAGCATCCACTGACGTGAGACCCGGTCGACGGAAGTTCCTGTCCGGATTCCTGGGTGGACTCTCGTCGTTGGCTGCCCTTTCGGAGCATCTGTTCGCGTCCGGCAACTCCCCGCTGACCATACGCAGCGTCGAGCCGGTCGTCATTCGCACGCCCCGCGGTGACCGGCCTCCAGACTGGTACCTCGAGATGCCCCCGATCGGCCAGATGACCGGCGGGAACGGCCTCTGGAACCGCCTTGACCATGCTTCCCCGAGTCGCTTTAAGGGGGTGACGCAGGCCACGTTGGTGAAGATCGTCACCGAGCAGGGACTGGTCGGTTGGGGTGAATGCCACGCACCGGCTGCGCCGCGTGTTCATGCGACCGTCATCAGCGATCTGCTGGCTCCGATCCTGCTTGGTCAGGATGCCCGACAGGTTGAACCGCTGTGGGAGAAGCTCCATTCGAGCCAGCGGCTCCGAGGCTACGGGACCGGCTTCTTCGCCGAATCGATCGCCGGAATCGACCTGGCGCTCTGGGACCTGCTGGGCAAGTACCTGGATGAGCCGTTGTATCGAATTCTGGGTGGCAGGTACAGGGACTGGGTGCCCACCTACTCCGGCATTGGCGGTGCCACTCCAGAGGTTCTCGCTGAGACGGCCCGCGAACGAATCCGGCAGGGTTTCTCGGCCGTCAAGATGGGCTTGAGCAAGGGGCCCGGAACCGCGAACATCGAACGGGTGGCCGCTGTCTCGGAGGCGATTGGCAGCGGGGGGCAGTTGCTGGTCGACTCGCTGGGCGCGTACAAGACTCATGAGGCACGCTCGGTCGGGGCCCAACTGGACCAACTGTCGAACATCGGCTGGTGGGAGGACGCGCTGCTGCCGGAGGACACGGCAGGGTATCGCGAGCTCAAGGCGGTTCTCAGGACGCCGATCTGTGCCGGCGAGACCCTGTCCAACCGATACCAGTTTCGCGATCTCTTCGGGGCCAGAGCCGTCGACATGGTCAATCCGGACATCTGTCGTGCCGGCGGCATCAGCGAATGCCGCCGGATCGGAATGCTCGCGGACCTGCACGGAGTGCTGTTCTCTCCGCACATCAGCACGGGCACGGCATTGTACTGGGCGGCGTCGGTCCATCTGGCAGCCCATCTTCCGAATACGGTGATCATGGAGGGGGGAACCCTTCTGGAGCGGCCATTCGGCAACGGGTTGCTCCGGGAGCCTCTCGAATCGCGCCCGGGGCGGGCGATCGTTCCCGAGCGTCCCGGTATCGGGGTGGAGTTCGACGAGGAGCGGTTGGCGAGGTATACGGTCGCGTGAACCAGTCTGCCAAGCCTCTGCCGAACGTTCGCTGGCGCATTGCCGCGCTGCTCTTCGGAGCCACCGTCATCAACTACATCGACCGCCAGACTCTCTCCGTGCTGGCCTCGGAGATCACGAGCGAACTGGGAATCTCGGATATCGAGTATTCCCAGGTCGTCCAGGCGTTCCTGATCTGCTATGCGGGCATGTACATGGTCTGGGGGCGCATCATCGACCGCTGGGGGACACGTGTCGCACTGGCCATCTCCATGGTCTGGTGGTCGCTTGCGAATGCCGGACACGCGCTGTCACGGGGGGCGTTGGGGCTGGGTCTGTTCCGGGCGTTGCTGGGGCTCGGCGAGTCGGGCAATTTCCTGGCCGCCGAGAAGGCGATTTCGGAGTGGTTTCCTCCCAGGGAACGCGGCTTCGCGAACGGACTCGTCAATGCTGCCGCGTCCACCGGCGCGATTCTCGCTCCACCGTTGATCGTGTTGATCTTCACGCAGTGGGGTTGGCGCATCGCCTTCGTGGTGACCGGAGCGATGGGGTTCCTCTGGCTCGGTTTCTGGCTGCGCTGGTACTGGGTTCCTAGCCGTCATCCGCGCGTGACTGCGGAGGAACGGTCCCTGATCGAGGAAGCTCCGGGCAGTCCATCTCGTCGATCTGTCCGTTGGGTGGAATTGTTCGGCTTCCGCCAGACATGGGCGTTGTTCCTCGCACGGGTGCTGGCGGACCCGGTATGGTGGTTCTACCTGTTCTGGCTGCCGAAGTATCTCAGCGACGAGCGGGGCTTCAGCATTGTCGCGATCGGCCTGACGACCTGGGTTCCTTTCCTGACTGCGGATCTTGGCGCGATCGTGGGTGGTTGGGCGTCAGGGCGGTTCATCGATCGCGGAATGGACCCGGTCCGGGCCCGCAAATGGGTCATGTTGCCGGCAGCCGCGGTGATGCCGCTCAGCCTGGTGGTGCCGACCAGCGATTCGTCCGTTGTTGCCGTGACGGCAATCTGCGTGGTGACATTCGCCCACATGGCATGGAAGACCAACCTGATGACCATGACGAATGACGTGTATCCGACATCCGTCGTCGGTTCGGCGGCTGGCATCGTCGGACTGGGCAGTTCCCTGGGCGGTGTGATCTTCACGGGCATCACGGGTGTTGTGGTGGAGAGCTATTCCTACGCTGCGATCTTCTACGTGATGGCGTTTCTGCATCCCCTGGCTCTCGGCATGCTGCACCTGCTTGCGAAGAGCGACGTCGGAGGCAAGGCCGCTGACTGAGGTGGTGGAAGGACTCATGGTGAATCGAAACGGCAGACAGAGGGAAGACTCGTTCCAGCCGATCGAGCGTCGGCGCATGTCGGATCAGGTGTACGAGGAAGTGCTGCACGCCATTCTCGATCACCGCTTCGAGCCTGGTGAACGACTTTCCGTACCGGACCTTTCGCGTCGACTGGACGTGAGCCAGATGCCGGTTCGCCAGGCGCTTGACCGGCTCAGCGAAGAGGGACTCGTCGACATCCGACCGCGCAGCGGAACGTTCGTCGCCCAGGCGGACGAGCAGGACGTCGCCGAGACGTTCGACATACGCCGGGCTCTGGACGGCCTGGCTGCCGAGACTGCGGTCCAGCACGTGTCCGATCAGGATCTATCGGAGCTGGACGGACTGATCCAGGGGATGGACAACTTCGCTACTCTGGGCAGTGACGGCATGCGTAGCCACGACCGGCTGAACTGGGAGTTTCACCTGCTGATCGTGCGGCTGTCCGGCAATGAGAAGCTCCACGAGATGTACAAGCAGTTGAATGCCCACCTCAAGATCGCGAGCGTGCATGTCTCGAGCCGGGACTGGGCGACCAGGATTCCCAGGGCTCAGGTGGAGCACCGAGCGATGGTGGAGGCTCTGAGGAACCGATCCGGCAAGGACCTGGCCGATGTTCTGGCCATTCACGTGCGACGGGGCAAGGAAGCCCTGATCCAGGACATCCGGGCGGCACGCAGTTCCTCGACGGTTGTGGAACCCGCGAACTAGATTCTTGACAATGCCACATTCCTTCCAAGGCGTAATTCCCATCCTCGTGACACCGTTCCAGGAGGATGGGAGCATTGATGTTGCTGCTCAGCTCCGGGTCGTCGACCATCTCTCCGCAAATGGTGCCGACCAAGGGTTCGGCGTGTTCGGGAACGCCGGCGAGGGCTACACTCTGCTTCCCGATGAGAAACGGACGCTGCTGGACGCCATCGTGAAGCATGTCGACGGCCGGGTGCCGGTCATCGTTGGTGTAAGTGCCACCGGTACGGATGCGGCGGTTGCGGCCTGCCGCGATGCAGAAAGTCAGGGTGCGGACGGGCTCATGGTTCTTCCGCCCTACTACCTGCGACCGGATGCCGACGGATTGATGTTCTTCTATTCGGCGATCAGTGATGCAGTCGGGATTCCGATCATGGTGCAGGACGCTCCCATGCTGTCCCAAGTCACCATGCCTCCCACCCTGCTGGCGCGACTCGGTCGCGAGATCGAGAACGTACGGTACGCCAAGGTGGAGGCCCCGCCGACGGCCCGCAAGATCAGCAGTACCGTCGTCGCCTCCTCCGACAACCTGACTCTGCTGGGCGGGCTGAATGGCCAGTTCATGATCGAGGAGTGGCGCCGAGGTGCTAGCGGGATCATGCCGGCGAGCGACATGACGTGGCTCTTCCGCTCGATCTGGGACGATCTCGAGGCCGGCAGGACCCCCTGGGCATGGAGAACGTTCCAGCGGGCGCTGCCCCTGATCCGCTACGAATTGCAGCCTGGACTGGGTGTCTCGGCCGTGAAGCACAATCTGGTCTACGCAGGAGTCCTCACCAGTGCCACAGTACGGCATCCGACACGGGAACTTGATGACGAGGGTGTACGGGAACTCGAGACACTGCGAACCCTCGTTGGTCCGACCTGGCGATCATGCCCTTAGACCGGATCGCCTCGATCGAAGCGTTCGCCATACGGCTGCCCCGCGATACCGAGGCAGTCCGCGGGACGGCGGGCTCGCCAACGCGACTGGCGGCGAGCAAGTTCGATTACCGCTGGTCCGAGACGAATGGCGCCCTGTACTCCGTCAATTTCGAGGCGGCCCTCGTCAAGGTGACGCTGGCCTCCGGGCGGGTCGGATGGGGAGAGGCCCAAGCTCCGCTGCTTCCGGAAGTTGCGTGCTGCATCGTGGAGGGACTGCTCCGGCCCGCCATTGAAGGCTGCGAGTTCGACGGGACGCCGGAAACAGTGCAGGGCCTGCGGCAGAGGATGTACGCGACCATGCGCGTGCGCGGCCAGACCGGCGGATTCATGCTTGATGCCATCGCTGGGGTCGACATTGCGCTGTGGGACTTGGCTGGCAAGGTGCTTGGCAGGCCCGTGGCGGACCTGCTCACACCGGGGAAGGGGAAGGAACGCATTCCCTGCTATCTGTCCGGCCTGTCCGGTACGGACAATGACGAGCGAGTTGCCTTGGCGGAGGACGCATGGAACGCCGGATTTCGTGTCTTCAAGCTGTTCCATGACCGGACCGAGAGCGAACTGTTCGACCTGTTGAGGAAGTTGAGGGAATCACTGGGGCAGGATGCGGCGCTGGCGGTGGATGCCCTGTGGCGCCTCGAAGGGGAGCAGGCGGTGGAGTTTGGCAGAAGGCTGGCGGAAGTCGGAGTGCTCTGGCTGGAATGTCCCTTGCCGCCGGAGTCCCCGGATGCGCATGCCGAGCTTGCCAGCCGGATCGGCACGTCCATCGCGCTGGGCGAGAGCTACCGTTCCCGTGCCGAGATCGCGCCGTTTCTGGCGAGGGGATGCGTGAGCTGGTTGCAGCCGGATCTCGGGCGATGGGGTCTCACCGAGGCGGTCGGCATGGCCAGAGAGGCTCCCACATCCGTTTCGGTCGTTCCCCACATCAGCATCGCCATGGGGCCGCAGATCGCCGCTGCCCTGCACTTTGCGGCCGCCTGCTCCAATGTCGAGCTGGCCGAGTACAACCCGGCCGTGTTTTCCGTTGCCAACAGATTCCTGATGCGCCCCCTTGCAGTCAACGGTGCCGAATACGTCATGCCGACAGATCCCGGATTGGGTATCGAGATTGATGAGGCGGCTCTGTTCGCTTCGGGTGGCGTAGTCAGGGATGTGCATTCTCGCCAGTTCTCTCGTTGACTGGGGCGAGCCGAGAGTGCACGGATCCACGGCAGTCGATGTTCACGTTCCGAGGAAGGTGGGTCGTCAACATCCTGATTGAGCGGCCGCGCCTTGATCAGTCGTTCACCGAACGGACAGGGGACTCGACTTGCTACACTATCGTTCCTGCAAAGACTGGATCGACTGTGGCTCTCATCTGCCATTGCCGGTGCTGCGTTCGATCCGGTTGTCGGTGACCGTCATAGACTCTGACATCTTCAGGCAGGGGACGGGCGGCTTTCTATTCGTATTACGTGGATCTCGGTGGTTTCGATCATCGCGTGGTAAGCATGTAGACACACGTTGCGGGTTCAGCAATTCACTTCGTGGAGAAGACGATGAGCGACGCTTCGAATTCCCCTGTTGCACCCAAATCGACAGAGACTCCAGACACGAATCGCACCGAGTCCGACGCCGCGACGATCGAGATCGATCTGACAAGTCTGTCCGGTTCGATGAAGCGGCTTGCGAAGTTCGGTCAGTCGCTATCGGATTCCGTCATGAAGACGGCAAGTGAGGCGGTCGACAGTCTATGCGAATCCGTTGAAGAGGCGCGTGATGCCTACGATGGTTCCAGGGAAGCGGCGTCCAAGGAGAAGGAGGAGGCAGACAGCTATTCAATCCCGCCTTGGTATATTGCCTCTGGTATCGGTTCGCTTGACCGGCGCGCGCTATGCGAGTTCCTCGCCGTGTTCGAGGAAACGTCGCTGACCAACGTCAGCGTGGATGGAATCAGAGATCTTGTCAAGCGTCTGAAGAAAGGCAAACAGGAAGGGGTCAGAGGACATTTCGAGGAGCGGATTCGCTCCGTGTCCGACGAGTACTGCGATGATCAGCGTCGGTCCGATGCGTGGCTACGCTTTCGACTCTGGAACAGGATCACCACGGCGTTCGATCTGGAACCCTCCATTCCGCTCTCGACAGGATTCGCTGGCTACCGGTGCAGCCAGGTAGCGGACCGTGCCCGTAATTGCTTCGAAGCGCCGAGTCTGTCCGATGGATCGTCCGAGAATCTCGTGTCCAAGTTGGGCAGGAAGGCCGCGGAAGTGCAGCGGTCCGTGGAGGATCGCTTTTCCGGGCACCGAAGGACGTTCACACAGATGGTCCGTCTGGAGGCGGCGCGGCACATTGTCCGAGCACTTGACGAAGACAACTTGCCGGCGGAAGCGCGCCGCGCCATCAAGGACAGCTTCCGCAAGAAGTTGGACGAACTCCCCGCGGAGTTTCATGGCCGGTCGTTGGACCAGGCCGTCGAAGCGGGGGATTGGGCGACAGTAATGGCATTGGGGACAGGAGGATCCCTGGTTGGCGTCGGTATCGCCGTTGAAATCGCTGGATTCAGCGCATACATCGCCGCGGCGCAGGCATCGGCGATCATTCCGTTCCTCGGCGGGCAGACAGCTGTTTCCCTGCTCGCCGTGGCCGCCAATCCGATCTTCATCCTGTTGGCACTGTCTGCGGGGGGCTATGCGATCAATCACAGTTTCAAGAAGAAGATCGCGAGCAAGGTAGCAACCGGTCTGGCCGTGCAGCTTGCACTGCAGGGACTGGCTGGATCCGTCAACGGGTTGAAGGTGTTTCTGGACGACCTCAAGAACCTTACCGACGAGGATCTGGCCGACGAGCGCCTCGTCAAGCTGCGAGGAGGCGTCAAGCAGGAGTTGGGATCCTTGCCGGAAACCCCGGGAGTGCCGAAGACCAAGCTGCCCGATCTTTGCGCTATGAGCGTCGAAAGTGACTTGAACAGGATCCTGTTCCCATCTGACCGCTCCAGCCTTCCTGATGCCCTCGCCGTTGCTGGACTCACCACGGCCGAGATCATCTTTGACGCAGCAGCCATCGACCCTCGGGTCGTTTCCGCTGCGGACTTCAGCAGGGCAGAAGATATCGAGGGTATCTTCAGCTTCGGATGGCATGCCAAGGAAATCGAGGCGATGACCGATATCGCGCGAGCCGGAGCCGAGAACCAGCTTCGCGGGTATGTTGCGGAGATGGTTGTGGCCACTCGCCTCGCGGAGCACGATGTCAGCCTCGCCGAGAATCCGAACACAGTGGGCTACGACCTCCGCGTGGACGGGAACCCGTTCCAGGTCAAGTGCTACCGTGACGGAGACGCTGCGAGAAGTGCACTGGATGAACACTTCGCCAGCAATCCGGACATTCCGGTCTTTCTCAACAGCGAAGCGCTGGATGCAGTTCAGGCGTCCGGTCGTCCCTGGGCCGAGAAGGTCTTCGGCGTTGAGGGTTTCGATTACGAGCAGGTGAACAGCGTCATGGAGCAGTCGCTGGAAGCCGGTGCTGACCTCATGAATGTCCACGTTCCTCTGTTCGCGATTGCTGTGTCTGCGGCGAGAAACGTTCAAGGTTGGTGGAAAGGGACGATTCCGCTCCGGGACATCCCGCTCGAGGTGGTCCTGGATGGAACCCTGCATGGCACGCTTTCGATAGCAGGCGGATACACAGCGGGAGGAGTGGGAATGCTGCTGTTCGGTCCGGCCGGTGGCGTGATCTTCGGCGGCGTCGGCCATGCCGTCGGCGTCCTGGGGCACGGACCACTCCGTCGACAGGTCGACAACCTCGTGGTTCGCGAATGGTCGGAGAGTGTCCGGGATTGCTGTGATGCCCTGAGCGAGAGACTTGAGGATGCCATGTGCGAGAAGATCCGGCGTATTCGGTCGAAGGCAGTGCAGGTGAAGATCGCGGAACCTGGAATGGATGCCTGGATCCGACTCAAGTTCGACGACCGAGCGGTGTGCATAGCGGAGTGCAAGTCCGGACTGGCCGACCTCCCGGATCAGACCGTCGAGAGGGCGCGATCCCTGCTGCGGATCATGCGCGAGTCAGGCGTTCATGCCTGGTCCGTTCGGGAGCAGTTCAAGGAGATGGAGAAGACGCTCGGTAGTCGTCCGAGCGTCACCGACCTGGCGAGGAGTGGCTATGACAAGCACTTGCGCAAGTGGATTCCGATTCGGATTGAAGTTGCGAAGAATGATCAGGATCCCGCGTCCAAGAGCGATTAACGTGGCGAAAACCGTTGGTTGGAGCCGACCGGACGTGTACCAGGAATCGCACCTTGGCACCTCATGGTGAGGTGGTATCGGATTCTCGGACAGTGCTGTGGCGTGCCGCTGCAAGTCAGTGGAGCCGTGCCCTTGCGCGTAGATCATGCTGCGACACTGCATGTCGCAAGCAAACGGTTCGACTGGGCAATGAAGAGGCTCTGATGGGTTAGCGATCGAGCATTGCTTTGCCAATTGAGCCAGCGAACACGATCCCAGGGCTTCAAGACATCTACTGGCAGGCTCCTCCTCGCCGAATGATACGATAGGCGTGCTGACTTGGCCAGCGGGCGGGCCACCAGCGGCGCGAAATGCTCGTGTGGACCACGACTTGCGGAGAGGTGCAGTTCGGCAGGACTGTTTCCCCTGTGGGCGTAGTTGCAATCGGTGCACTCTTGGCCTTGGCGGCTCCGCCAGGCGTTGATGCCGAGGTCGACTTCACCCGTGACATCCGACCGATTCTCTCGGAACGATGCTTTAGTTGCCATGGCCCCGACGAGGCATCGCGGGCTGGCGGACTGCGACTCGACGAACACGCAGCGGCCGTAGAGGAACGGGATGGCAGGCGGGCCATCACACCTGGAGATCCGGAGACGAGCGAGCTGATCGCGCGAATCACGGCAGTCGACCCGCAGCGCAGAATGCCTCTCGGGGGAGACCGTCTGGCTGAACGGCAGATCAGGCTCCTTGAGGAGTGGATATCCGCCGGCGCAAGGTACGAGTGCCACTGGGCCTACGAGCGACCGACACGGCCGCGGTCGCCTCCTGTTGCTGACGCGGGATGGGTGCGCAGTCCCCTTGACCGTTTCATCCTGAGCAGACTCGATGCCGCAGGGCTCAAGCCGTCCGCTGCAGCCGAGTCCGCGGTGTTGATGCGCCGGCTGTACCTTGACTTGATTGGCATTCCGCCGTCACCCGAGCAGGTGGATGGATTTCTCGCGAATCCGACAGAGGCAGCCTACCAGGCCAAGGTGGAAGAGTTGCTGGCATCGCCCCGATACGGCGAGCACTGGGCTCGGCACTGGCTCGACCTCGCCCGCTACGCCGACTCCAACGGCTATCAGCACGATGATCCGCGCCAGATCTGGCCGTACCGCGACTGGGTCATTCGGGCGTTCAACGCCGACATGCCGTTCGACGAGTTCACGACCGCTCAACTGGCGGGAGACCTGCTCCCGGAGCCTTCCCTGGAGCAGCTGATCGCGACAGGCTTCCATCGCAACACGTCGATGAACGGATCAGGCGGCTCGAAAATCGACGAGGTTCGCAACGCCATTCTGGTCGACCGTGTCAACACGACCGCCACGGTCTGGTTGGGGACAACGCTGGGCTGCGCCCAATGTCACACGCACAAGTAGGACCCTTTCACGATCGAGGAGTACTATCGCTTCTATGCATATTTCGACCGGGGCGTGGACGAAGCGGTGTTGCACGGTGCGGGCAACACTCGCAAGTACTATGTTGGCGCAAAGGTAGAACTGCCTGTTGCGGCGGCGCGACGGGCGCGCTTCGCTGCGCTGCAGGCCCAGCACGATTACCTCAGGACGACGATCAGCCAAGCGGAGTTCGCGGCGGTTGCGGACCTGCCGCAGTGGATGGAGCAGCAGACCACCAGTCGTGATCTGAAACCGGCCGTCGTCAGCGCTCTGGCAAAGCCGCAGGATCGGCGCACAGAGGCTGACAACCATGCGATCCGGGAAGCCTTCCTCAAGACGCGACCTGAAGTTGCAGAACCGAGAGAGGAGCTGGCCAAGCTGGCCAAGCGGATGAAGACTCTGGCACCGCCGACGACGCTGATCATGGCTGACAAGCCGGGCGCGGTCCAGAGCTACGTGCTCAAGCGCGGCCAGATCGGCTCCCGTGGCAAGGCGGTTGTTCCGGGGACCCCCGCGACGCTGCACGCGCTCGACCCAGGTCTCCCCAGCAATCGGCTGGGGCTGGCGCAGTGGATCACCGCGCCCGAGAATCCGCTGACCGCACGGGTGACTGTCAATCGAGTCTGGGCGGAAATGTTCGGCCGCGGGATCGTCACCTCGGTTGACGACTTCGGAAGGCAGGGCGCGGCACCAACCCATCCGGACCTGCTGGACTGGCTCGCAGTGGAGTTCGTCGAGCAAGGCTGGTCCATCAAGCACATCGTTCGCCTGATCGTGAACTCGTCAACGTACCGACAGAGTTCGCGCCGGTCACCCGACCTGTTGGAGCGAGACCCACACAACCGGCTGGTGGCGTCGGGTCCCCGGTTCCGCCTGCCGGCTGAAGCGATCCGGGATGCTGTGCTCGCGGCAAGCGGCTTGTTGTCCCTGAAGCTGGGTGGCCCTCCCGTGCGCCCCGCACAGCCGGCAGGTCTCTGGAGAGAGATCAGCACCGCAACGGATCCCGATTACGAGACGTCGCAGGGAGAGGATCGGCACCGTCGCGGAATCTACACGTTCATGCGCCGGGGAGCGCCGTACCCAAGCTACATCACGTTCGACGCTTCTCCTCGACAGGATTGCGTCGCGCTGCGAGCCCGCACCAACTCGCCGCTGCAGGCCCTGACCCTGTTGAACGACCCGGTCTACGTCGAGGCTGCTAACGCCTTGGCAAAGCTCGTCACGGCCCAGCCGTTGCGGTCGGATGCAGATCGGCTGGCCTATGCCTTTCGATGTGCAGTGACCCGGGAACCCACTGCGCTCGAACTGCAGCGACTGATGGTCCTGCTCAGCGAGTTCCGCGAGACTTCCGGTGATGCATCCCAAGCCTGGGTTTCCTTGGCACGGGTCCTGCTCAACCTCGACGAGACCATCACGAAGAGCTGACGACCATGAAGCTGCAACGTCGAGCGTTCTTGCGCACTGGCGCCACCGGCCTCGGCTCGATCGCGCTGCAGTCACTGCTGCCGGCGGACGACAGCGAGACGATCGCGCCACACTTCGCACCCATGGCCAAGCACATCATCTTCCTGCACATGCTGGGTGGGCCGTCGCAGGTCGATCTGCTCGACCCGAAGCCGCTGCTCGCCAAGTTCGCGGGCAAGCCGATGCCCGACAGCATCCTGAACGGCAAGCAGTTCGCCTTTGTGCCGAAGCAGGCGGGAGCCTTGGCCTCGCCCTACGAGTTCGCGCAGCACGGTGAGTCCGGCGCTTGGTTCTCTCAGCTCGTACCTCACCTGGCAGAGCGCTCCGACGATCTGACCATCGTCCGCTCGATGCAGACCGACGAGTTCAACCACGGTGCAGGCGAGCTTTTCATGCACACCGGCTTCGGGCGCCTGGGAAGGCCGACATTCGGCTCGTGGGTCTCGTATGGACTGGGTTCGCTCAGCAGCAGCTTGCCGACCTTCGTCGTGATGGCCAACGGGCCCAATGCCTGCGGTAACAGTGCCTGGGGCAGCGGTTTCCTGCCCAGCGCTCACCAGGGCGTCAAGTTCCGCTCCGGGGAGGATCCGATTCACTACCTTGCCAGCCCGAGCGGAGTCGATCGAGACCGCCAGGGGCAAGTGGTTGGCGGAGTGGCCGCTCTGAATCGACTGGCCCACGAGCGCTACGCGGATCCCGAGATCGCCACCCGAATCAAGCAATACGAACTGGCCTTCCGACTCCAGGTTTCCGGTCCGGAGTTGGTCCGGATCGAAGACGAGCCGCAGCACGTGCTGGCCGCGTACGGGGCGGAGCCCGGCGCTGCCAGCTATGCCAACATGTGCCTGCTCGCACGCAGGATGGTCGAGCGAGGCGTGCGATTCGTGCAGATCATGCTGCGTGGATGGGATCACCACACAGGCATCTACCAACCCGCCGCATTGCCGCGCTCGTGCCGCATCATGGACCGTCCAACCAGTGCGCTGATCGCTGACCTGAAGCAACGCGGCCTGCTTGACGAGACCTTGGTGATCTGGACCGGGGAGTTTGGCCGCACCCCGATGGTTCAGGCGATCTCCCCGCAGGGATTCACCCAGGAACCGGGGCGCGATCACCACAAGGACGGCTTTTCGTTGATGTTGGCGGGGGGTGGCATTCGGCCCGGACTGACCTACGGAGAGACCGACGACTTCGGGTTCGAGCCGGCCGCGAATCCCGTCCATGTCCATGATCTCCACGCGACCGCTCTTCATCTGCTGGGACTGGACCACACCAAACTGACCTTCAAGCACCAGGGACGGAACTTCCGGCTTACCGATGTCCATGGCCGGGTCGTCAACGAATTGCTGGCGTAGGAGCACAGGCACATGAAGCAGAACATCAACTTGACACGCAGGGGCTTTCTGGCCGGTACCGGCTCTGCCCTGCACCTTGCACGGGCTTCGGGCGAAACGCACTGGAAGTCCTTGTTTGACGGCGAGACACTGGCTGGCTGGCGCACCATTCACCGGCTGCCGGTTGCCCGGACTCCGGGCGGGCAGACTCCGGCCAAGGAGTCGCCCCAGTACCAGAAAGCCCTGCGAAGCAAAGGCGACTGGAGAATCGTCGATGGGGCCATCACAGGGGGCCAAGAGCCGCTAGGGTCGGGTGTCGGCGGCTACCTGATCACCGAGGAAACATTCACGGATTTCGAGCTCAGCCTCGAAGCCAATCCGGATTGGGGAGTCGACACGGGCATCATGATTCGCGCCACGTCCATCGGCAGCCAAGGCTATCAGGTCCTGGTGGACCACCGTCAGGGCGGCAACATCGGTTGTTTCTACGGCAACGGAATCGGCGGTTTCAACACCCGCCAGTTCGGTTTCAACGCGAAGCGGGACGCGACCGGTAACGTTGTCGGCCTGACACCGCTGGCCTCCCGCGATCTGAGTCCTCAATCGGACCCTGGCAAGAGCTCTGCGACCTGGTCGGCCGGCCCCGATGTGTTCTTCGAGACTTGGCGTTTCGGCGAGTGGAACGAAATCCGCGTCCGCTGCCAAGGGCGCTTGCCCATGCTCACAACGTGGATCAATGGCGAGAAGATGGCGTCCCTCGACGCCGCGAACATGGTCGCGGGTGGCTACGATGGCGAAGCGGTGGCGAAGCTCCTGGGCCGCGCCGGTCATATCGCGCTGGAGGTGCACAACAGCGGATCTGGCGACCGCTTGGGAGACGAACGCTGGCTGCCCGGCCGGGTATGCCGATGGCGGCGGATCCAGGTCCGGGAATTGTGATACCCGAAGGTCGCCTCGAACCGCCCCGGCTGCGGGAACGGCACTGGTGGACATCTCGCTGACTCTGAACGCCGAAGAGGACCATGCCCGCGGCACCGCTTCAGCGCTAGCACACGGCGACGGCGGTCCTGACAGCTACTTCGGGATGATGAGTTACTGGATCGACCGAAGGCTGATTGCGAAGAGTATGCCGCTGTGCAAGTGACCGTGGCAGGAGGCAGACGCCATTGAAGTCGTCTGACTCCTGCGACACCGTTCGCTGCGTCGTTTTCGATCGCGCACCCTTTCAACTCGGCCTGCGATGCGCACGAACATGAGTCTCCAGCACCTCGTTGATCCGAGTCTGGTATCCGTGGCCTTGAGATCGAAAGTGGTCCAGCACCGAGCGCTTCAGCCGCAGTGTCACCCGCTCCATAGGCTCGGGATCGACCAATTCGGCTTCGTGCCAGAAGGATGCGTCCAACTCCGGAATCTCGCTGAAGTCGATGTCCTCGTCCTTCACCGCCGCGATCTCTCTTGTGGTTAGTGGTTTAGCGTATCGAATCATCCCACCGTCTCCTCTCTTTGCGCGACGCCGGCCGCACCGAAACCAACCGCATGCGACGGCCTCGCACGGTATCGGTGACTACGATCACGGCCGCGGCCACCTGTCCGATGCCGACACACCGCTTTTCTCCGCAATCGTGGCGTGGGTCTGGCCGCGTGAGCACCAGACCGTCGAAAATCCGCTGGACATTTTCGAAGTCGATCCCGTGCTTGATGATGATGGTCCGATTCTCACTGTCGTCCCACTCGAATACCACGACATGACTACCACGACATGACGCTTGATCATATCGTACCCCGTCTCGGCACGAATCGGACGCCCTGCGCGATACACAAATGTCTAGCCCGGGTTGGTGTCGATCCTTCTGCTTACCGAGGCAAGCGAGACTCGTGGTCACGCTGCAGTCCCGACGCTATCGTAGAATCGAAGGGACATGGGTTGAAGATAGGTCTACGCAGTCTCTCGCTTGCCGGCCGAGGCGAGCGGTGTGACCGTTCGGGACTCGTCATCGGGACTATGCGCGATCGGAGGGCGAGACCATTGCGTGGCGGCTGAAGTCGCCCCGAGATGGCTGTCAGTCGACTCACGTCAAGCGTGCATTGCATCTGGATCTCGCGCTACCGTGAAGGTCTGGGCCGGTTGCATGGTCGGGAGGATCGGTGTTGTCAAAGAGATGGGAAGGAGCCCGATGGTGGAAGTGTGACCTCCACGCCCACACCCCCGCATCGGACGACTACGGGAAAGGTCCCGATCAAGAGAGTCTCAAGAATCGCAGCCCACGCGAGTGGCTGTTGGACTATATGAGGGCCGGAATCGACTGCGTGGCCGTCACGGATCACAACAGCGGCGCCTGGATCAATCATCTGAAATCTGACTTGGATGAGCTAGGACACGAACAACCAGAAGGTCACCGCGACCTTTACCTATTTCCTGGTATAGAAATCTCCGTGCACGGAGGTGTGCATCTTCTGGCCCTCCTCGCGATCGAGGCGACAACATCGGACATCGACAACCTCCGCGGTGCGGTCGGGCTCCGTGGGGCTCCGGGTATCAGCGGAGATGTGACCACCAAGTCGTTCGTGGATGTTGTGAATGAGATCATACGGGCGGGTGGAATCGCAATTCCGGCGCATGTGGACGGCCGGAGTGGACTCTTCACCCAAGGAGTAGGGGGAGACACGCTGAAACAGGCGCTGAGTTGCAGCGGTGTATTTGCCATGGAGACCATGGCGTCTGACTACAGCCCACCACAGAGCTACCACGACAAGAAGATTCGCTGGACCAATATTCTGGGCTCCGATTCACACCATCCGTTGGGGAGGGCGGGGCAGCGGTTTCCGGGTAGCCACTTCACTTGGGTGAAGATGGGCGTGCCGAACCTGGACGGGCTGAGGCTTGCTCTTCGTGACGGCAGCCTCTCGGTACGCCGCTCCGACGATTGTCCAGGCAATCCCAACCAGCATGCGTCTTCGATGATTGATTCTATTGAAGTTAGCGCTGCCAAGTACATCGGACGGAAGGAACCGTTTATCGCAAAGCTCAACCCTTGGCTGAACGCCATCATAGGCGGGCGGGGCACCGGAAAGTCGACTCTCGTCGAGTGCCTGCGAATCGCGCTACGTCGGAACGATGAGCTACCGGACGACCTGAAAGCTGACTTCGAAAAGTACGCCGCAGTGCAAGAGACCAGAGACGATACTGGATTGTTAACCAAAGAAGCGGCGATTCGCGTCGTCTACCGAAAGGATGAGTCTACGTACCGTATACAGTGGAGCCCGACGGGCGGCCTAGCTGCGATAGAAGAATACAAGAACAAAGAGTGGTCACAGGCGCAAGGGGAAATTCGACAGCGGTTCCCGATTCGCATGTTTAGCCAAAAGCAGATCTTCCAACTGGCGAAGACGCCAGGAGCGCTTCTCACGATCGTGGACGACGCTCGGGAAGTCGATCGACGGTCTTGGGACCAACGATGGAGAAAGGAAGAGACCAACTACCTCTCTAGTCGATTGAAGACTCGCAAGATCGAGAACGAAATTCTGGAAGAGCCCCGCCTGCGCGGAGAACTCGATGATGTCATGCGGAAGCTCGCTGTATCGGAGCAGTCTGGCCAAGGCGGTGTCCTGCGAACTTTCCAGCGGCGCTGCCGTCAAAAGCGCGCGATCGAGGCTTGGGAGAAGACGTGGGACGGCGTGGGTGACCGACTTCGAGGACTTGGTGCGAACATTCTTCCAGACGTTCTTGACGATGCACACATGGACACTGCGTCTCAGACTGACCCGCCATTGCTAGCACAGGCTGTCATCGCAACGGACAGGTTGGAGGTGATTCGGAAGCAGTTGGATGAGATCGCGGCTGAAGCGGACCGGATCCTATCCGACTGGAGAATGGACCTGAGTGAATCTGCATGGAAGCAGGCATACGATGCTGCGGCTGCTGCCTACAACGCACAGCGAGAGAAGTTGGAAGCCGAGGGAGTGGGGGACCCGTCTACCTACGGCGAACTCGTACAGCGTCGACAGATGATCGAGCAGCGGCTGGAGTTGATCGAAAACCGCAAGAGGGAAGTGCTAACCTTGAAGGCAAGACAAACGGCAAGCCTCGGAAGGCTCTTGGATCTTCGTCGGGAACTTACCGATGCTCGCCGCTCGTTCCTTAGTCGCATCCTTAGCGACAACCGCTACGTACGAATTCGCGTTATCCCTTACGGCGGGCACGAGACAGCCGAGGCCGACTTCCGTGACCTCCTTCAAAGAACCGATCGAAGTTTCGAGAGAGACATCGGAGCACCGGGAGGCGAGGGGCTGCTCGGTCGGATCTACCCAGAAGTAGGCGGGCTGCTCGGTCGGATCAACCAATCCACCCAAGATGGAAGGAACATTGAAGGGGAACTGAACGAGGTGAAAAAATTACTTCGCTCGGTTGCCGAAGGCTCCAACGCCTCCGGTATGGTCGCCGATCAGCGATTCGCGGTACATCTAAGGCGGCTGCCGCCAGAGGCGTTCGATCGTGCAGATGTCTGGTTTCCGGAAGATTCGCTTGATGTCCAATACAGTCCAACGGGAGACAGTCGAAACTTCCGGTCCATCAAGGATGGCTCGCCCGGGCAGATGACCGCGGCGCTCCTCGCATTTCTACTCTCGTATGGCGATGAGCCACTCATTCTTGATCAGCCTGAAGACGATCTCGACAACCAGTTGATTCACGAGTTGATCGTTAAGCAGGTCCGTGACATCAAGCAGAACCGGCAAATTATCGTTGTAACTCACAATCCAAACATCGTGGTGAACGGCGATGCTGAGTTGGTGTTGGCGCTTTCCGCACGGGGCGGTGCCACGCGGATCGAGTGCAAGGGCAGCCTACAGCAGCAACGGGTTCGGGAGACAGTTTGCGCGATCATGGAAGGCGGTCGTGATGCATTTGAAGAGCGCTTCCGGCGGATCGCTGGGGAGGAATTCGGTGTTCGATAGCCCTGAGGAACTGCTCCGACAGATTAGAATTGGCGAAGACAGTACGCTGGAACTCAAGAGTGTCTCATTCCGGGGTTCCAGAGTCGTCAGCCCAAAGCGCGACAAGTTGGCCGACGAACTGGCGGCGATGGCCAATACGCGGAATGGAGTACTTGTGCTCGGTGTTGAGGATGAGCGTCGCGAAGTCATCGGGATTCCAATTGATCGCCTCGACGCTGTCGAGCAGTTTGTCTTCGAGATATGCACCCAGAGCATTGAGCCTCCTTTGGACTTCCTGTCATTCCGTATTGAATTACCGGATGAGTTAGGAATTTCACGGCTCGTACTGAAGGTGGAAGTTCCTCGCAGTCTCTTTGTGCACAGGAGTCCGGGGGGCTATTTCCGTCGGCAGGGCAGTTCGAAGCGTCGGTTGTCAACTGAGGCTCTACTGCGCCTGGGACAGCAGCGCAGTCAAGCGAGTTGGTATCGATTCGAGGAACAAGCCGTGCCGGATACGACGATCGCTGACTTGGACCCGAGTCGTCGGACGCGGTTTTTGCCACCTAACGCTAGGGACACTGCTACGTTCAAGAAGATGCGGCTTTTGGCGGACAACGATGTGGGAGAGACTTGCGCGAGTGTTGCGGGTATCCTGATGTGCTCGTCGATGCCGGAACGTTGGCTTCCTGGTGCACTCGTTCGAGCGGTCCGTTATCGGGGAGTTCGTCAGGATTCGAACTATCAGATGGACGCACAGTCAATTACCGGACCGGTGGACGAGCAAATTGCAGCAGCCATTGCGTTTGTAAGGCGGAACATGAGCGTCGCCGCCCGCAAGGTTCCAGGGCGTGTAGAGGTTCCGCAGTTCAGTCTGCGTGCAGTCTTCGAGGCCGTGGTCAATGCGGTGGCGCACAGGGACTACTCGGTGCATGGATCTGCGATCCGGCTGTTCCTCTTCGACGACCGGCTGGAGCTATACTCTCCGGGGTCCCTACCCAACTCTGTTACGGTCGACGAACTCGCGCTCCGGCAGTCGACGCGCAACGAGTTGTTGTCGACGCTGCTAGCGAAGTGCCGTACAGTAGATCCGACGGGTGAGATTCAGAGGCAATTCCTGATGGAAAAGCGGGGGGATGGTGTGCCGATCATCCTGGATGAGAGCCTCAAGCTATCTGGGAGGCTCCCGGAGTATCAGGTGATTGACGATGCAGAAGTGCTGCTGACCATCCATGGGGCCGATCTTATGACAGAGTAGTCAGATGGACCAGCGATTTGGTTTCGGCACACGCATCCGAGCACAATGCTCGTTCCGACCGGCCAGCGCGGTCATTGGTTCGTGCGGAGTGCGTGACAGTCGCTCAGACAGTTGATGTCCACGTTCGGGTCCATTGGGACAGGCTACTCAACGGTGAAATGTTGCACGAATCTCGCTTGTTCCCAACGCAACATGTGGAATGGTGCTATGCCTCTGATATTCAAGCCCATACAGACATCCGGAATCTTGATCCTTCGCGTAGAGTTCGATGGGGCCTCATGTGTGATGACTGTGTGGTGGCCGGCGAGTGCTTCTGCCACTAGGGCATAGTCTGCGACCTGCATGAACCGCTGATTGCTGATATAGTGTAATGCTCCTCGATAGCCATTCAGCTATCTGTCGAAATGCTGGCAAGGTGCTGATGTCTGGTGGACTGAAGAAACCGGATCCTTACTGTCTCATCGACTCCGATAGTTTGTCCTGTCCAGCAAGGATTTCGTTTCCGGTTCTTTCGATGCTGAGCACTTGTCCATCCGAGTATGCAGTAACCAGACAATCCCAGTATGCCGGACAAAAATCGAATCCGTAATGCAGTCTTTTTGCTCGTATAAACGTATCAGGATCAAGTAGATATTCCATCAATAAATGATGCCAAATCGTCGGGAAAACTCGTCGAATGTCTGGAGTTTTTGGATGCCGAGTAGGTGAAATGACTCCGTGAACGAGGTTCCTCCTGCGAGTGTGTCGGTGATGAGTGCCCGGGCGAATCGATCGCCGACTCGAACTGTTTGAGATTGATAGAAGTTGCCCTCGCTGCCCTTCCGAAGGGACTTCACTTTTTCCAACTCAGCCTGGTATGCACTGCGGAACTCGTCTCGGCTCAAACCTCCGATGTCAAAGATACGGCGTAGAATTACCAGTGTGCTGACCTTGAACCGGCGAGACAGGCTGGCAAGCGCACGCGCCAAATCCTCGCTCTCTCGGTACTCTTCACGGAAAATGGCAATCGGCACGAGAATCTCTGCCGCAACTCGATTGCACCAGGTCTCGACCTCATGGCTCGATAGTCCTTCCGGAGTCGAGTCGGAAAGAGCAGTCTGTCCGAGCCACAGATGCGCCAGTTCGTGCGCCACTGTGAACATCTGCGTGGCCTTGGTGTCAGCGCCATTGATGAAGATCAGTGGTGCGTGGTCATCAGCTAGAGCGAAACCGCGAAACTCTTCAGGGTCGAGCTTGCGATGTGTGTCACCACCGACGATGCTGGATGCCATCACCAAGACGCCGAGTGAGTCCGCCGACTGGATCAACCGTCGAAGAGCATCGGTCCAACTCGGCACCGCACGGCGTGCTTCAAGATCAAGGCTGAGTGATTCACGAATGATCCCTGCGACCGTCTCGATATCATTTTCGATTCGAATGGAACCAACGAATGCGAGCGCCTCACCCTTTTCTAATCGCACGGAGTCGCGGTACCAGGCTTGTCTCTGTTGGCACAAATGAACCGTATCCAGTAGGTTCAGGCTTGGCCGCCGCAAGGGCCTGCTTCTGATCGTACGAAAATCCGGGATCGGGAACGGCTCGTCGAGTGGCTCGGAGAGAAAGAAATATCCGATCGGCGCGTGAACTGTCCGGGCAAGCTTCTCAAGCTGTCTTAGTGTCGGCTGCGCGATACCAACCTCCCAATCAGGATATCGTGGGAACCGCTGGGCTAGCCGCTCGGTGTCCATTCCGGCCCGCTCACGTATCCATCGGAAGTTTTCGGGCTTGACGTTGACGTGTATCATCGGGATCCCCATGCTTTGAAGTGCCGAAGTACACCATCAATCCGGTCACCATGATCCCAACCTTCATGAAAGATCCCGAACACATGAACGAGTTGATGTTCGTCAAGACCGTAGAGATGGGCAACTACGGCATCAAGTTTGTGGATTATGTCTTCTTTCTGATCGGCCGCGAGCGGTCTGTGGGAAACACCAACTGTATTTGCCCAGCCGAAAAAGCGTTCGTCTGGACAGGCCAGCCGACCTGCAAGCGAAACTACAAGTTGCCATTTCGGGTCGTCACGAGCGGGACGAGGTACTGGAAAGTGGTTGATAATGAAGAAGTTGACATTGATCTCGACGAAGCGCAGTGCATACCAATCGAGTGGGATCGAATAGAGCACACCGAGCAGAAATGCTTGGTCTTTCTCATCGCCGCGCGGCCACACGAAATATGGCCCCTTGTTGGTAATAAACACCTTGATTGGTCCTAGCAACACTGGCGCCGCTCGTCGGCCCCGTCGGGACTTCCAGACTTCGAGAAGCACGGCCCGGCCCGGTCTACTCAACGATCTGGCCGCTACGACCTCGATAGCGTTCCTGCCCTTACTGAGAAACACGCCGATCGGTTCCAACCCGTACCGGGCTTCCGACAGCCATGGCCGGGACACGAGGTCAGTCACGAACTTGCGGTCAGTCATCGTGATTGGTCGTACCGCTTCTCGTTCCTGAGTGCGGTGGCTTCGGCGGAGTCCACGGCGGAACGTCGGAGATAGATCTGGGCATTCTTGCTGAACCGTTCATGTGGTTAGTTCGAAGTCAGGCCAATTGGCGTAGGGTTTGGCCAACTTGATGCCCCCCGCCATTATCGTCAATTGTGTGGCCGACGAACTTCGATCGTCAGGAGTAGGAAGTACTGGATCGGAGCCTTGGTTGCGATGGTTGGTCTCGTCCGCCCCGGGGATCTTGTCTTGCAATCACTCGTTCGATCGCTATCTCGATTGGTGCCTCATACCTGGTTCAGGGGCGAGGTACACTCACAGTTCGGCATTCCGCTCCCATCCCGTCACCACTCGAAAGGTCGGGCAGTTAGGTCCCGTCGTGCGATTGGCCATCAGCCTTGGCGCGCCGAGTACCTATGGCTCCAGCGCCGCCGCGCTGGTACTACCGAGGATGTTGACCAGCGACTTGCGTGGCAGTCCGTCAATCACAGGTCGCGTCGCCCAGCGCAGCCACTTCGGAGGGCTGCGGGTCAAGCTGATCGTGCGGTGCTCCACGATCGCTCCCTCCGGCGTGTCGGCGAACCTCCAATACACGACCATCTTCCACAGGAAGCCCCTGTCATGTCCCGGCGGCCTGAGCGATTCATCGGGCTTCCCTGGCCTCACCACCTCTTGGATGCTGATGCTCTCCGAACGGCCCCACCATTTCTGGCTGTCGATCTGGTCAAACTCCACTGTGTGTTCGGTCTCGAGCACTGCCGTGATCACATTCTTCTTCAGGAAGCGCATCGCCACCCGCATCCGCGAGCCATCTCGCTCGAGAATCTGGGATCGCACTACTTCCGGTCCGTACGTGTCTGCGTGGTTTTCGTAGGCAGATACGATCTCTACCAGTCGCTCTGCGTTCGCGTGTGGTACGAGCATAGCGGCAGTCCAGTCGTGAATCAGTCCGTTCGGCGGGGGTGTTGAGCCGGGAATCGGGGTGGGATCTACAACGGTCTGACCGAGGGCCAGTGCCTCGGCTCGTGCCTGGTCTTGTTGGCTCCATAGGAACGGCGAGTCCCCGACGAGTCGACGGTCGAACTGAGCATCGGCAGCGGTGACGTAGTCCGCGAATGCTACGGCGGCAGCGTCTTGCATCTGGACCAGACCGTACTTGGACGCTTGGAGTGCTGGTGCTTGCGCAGCACTCAGCACGGCGATTACCCAGACTGCGGTGTAAAGCACCCTGCATGGCCCGGTGGCGGGATGCATCAGAACCGTGTTCCGGATCGTGTGGCAGGAATCGGGACGCAGTCGTTGGTTGGACGAGGGGCGTATGGTCTTGAGACACCCACGGTTGGCGATCCCGGTCAGGACTGTTCGCAGCAACACCGGTGGAGCGACCGCCCCATAGGCGCTCGACGACATACCCTCAGCGTAAAGGTACAGCGGAAATGTGGCTTCCGATCATGGTCCTGATGGCCATCGTGGGATAAGCAAGGACGTGCATCTGCGTGCTAGTCTGAGTCAACGATGAGAGTTGTGATCGCACTGCTGTTGCTGGCATTCCCGATGTTCGGGGACACGAACCTGGGAATGATCGAGTTTCCGAACAGCGGCTCTGAGACTGCTCAGGGGCCATTCCTCCGGGGTGTACTACTGCTGCATAACTTCGAATACGATGACGCAGCCACAGCGTTTCGGGACGCACAGGATGCCGATGCGAACTTCGCCTTGGCGTATTGGGGCGAGGCACTTTCTCATTACCGCCCCGTCTGGGGACGCGAGAATCTCGATCAGGGCAGGGCCGCGCTGGCGAAGGTCTCGAATGCGGGAACTGCGACGGCTCGCGAGAGAGGATACCTGGAGGCTGCCCGGGTGGTCTTCGGGGAGGGCGATCGAGAGGATCGATGGCGCCGGTATTCCTCCGCGATGGAGCGTCTCTCAGTCAAGTACCCCGACGATCAGGAAGCCAGAAGCCTTTATGCGGTGTCGCTGTTCGGTACTACCGGAGGGAGACGTGATCTCCGCACGTACATGAAGATCGCTGCAATCGCAGAACATGTCTACACCAGGAATCCCGATCATCCGGGTGCGCTGCACTACCTGATCCATGCCTTCGACGATCCGATTCACGCGCCCCTTGGGTTGCGTTATGCACAACGCTACGCGGGCGTGGCTTCAGCGGCGCCGCACGCGCAGCACATGCCCTCGCACGTGTTCCTCGCTCTGGGCATGTGGGACGAGTGCATTTCCTCGAATATCGATTCGTGGAATTCTTCGGAAGACCGGGTGGAGCGTCTGGGACTGGGCAGCGATGACAGAGGCTACCACGCCCTGTGGTGGCTGCAGTACAGCTACCTCCAGAAGGGCCTGTTCGGCAAGGCCAGGGATCGGCTCTCGGTCATCGAGACCGACGCAGCCCGCTCGGGCTCGAAGCACTCTCGAAACCATCACGCATATCTCCGCGCCCACTACCTCGTCGAGACCGAGCGATGGACGGCGGAACTGGAGCCCGTCAACGACGACGGCCTCGCGCATCGGGCCTGGGGGGCCAACGCCTTGGCAGAGGGGCTCCGGGCCATCCATACCGGGCAACTTGATCGGGCGCGCGAGTGGCACTCGAAACTCAAGGCGAAGGCACAGTCGCATGGACACGAAGCCGCATCCCTTCCAGTTGCCGCACTGGAACTGGAGGCCCTCATCCTGCGCCGGGAGAACAAGGCGGAAGATGCGGTGCAGAGACTTCTTGAGGCCACTGCGCTTGAGGAAAAGACGCCCTTCGGATATGGTCCGCCGTTTCCCGTGAAGCCTGCCTTTGAACTGCTCGGAGAGACACTTCTTGATCTCGGGCGAAGCAAGCAGGCTCTGGAAGCATTCGAGACGTCGCTGGACCGGGCACCGAAACGGGCAATGTCCCTGATCGGCCTCCAGCGGGCCGCCGAAGCTCTCGGAGACGAGGTTGCTGCCGCCCGGGCATCGACGGAACTTGAGGAATACCGGGCGAATCGGCGTTCGGATTCGTCCAACTGACTTGTCGCTGCCGGTCCCTCCGTTGGGCCTGTTGCAACGCCAGCCCGGATCGATCGGACTCTACTTGTCGTCTCCGTCGATCGCCGAATCGGGTAGCACGAACGACCAGAAGCCCAGGCCGGAGGCAATGGCCACGTACTGCTTTCCACCCACCATGTAGGTCATGGGAGATGCTTTCCAGTCCTGGTTGGCCTGGAAGTGCCAGACCGGTCTTCCGGATTCGGCGTCCAACGCTGCGAACGCACCGCTGTCCTCTCCGAAGAACACCAGGTCGCCTGCGGTAGAAAGAACCCCCGAGTAGGTGGTGGAGCCACCACTCTGCGCGTAGTTCCAGACGATTCTTCCGGTCTGTATGTCCAGAGCCCGAATATGCCGCTGGTCCGGTGAGCCGTCCGCGAGCCGGAACGTGCCGCCCAGCCAGGACTTGCCACGTTCCCACGGCCGGTCGTGTTTTGCATACAGCATGCAGGATTCGTGGACCATCAGGTACAGGAGTTTCGTCCGGGCGCTGTAGGACGATGCCCACCAGTTCGTGGCACCCCGGATCCCCGGGCACACCACGCTGCCTTCCTCGGTTGGATCGCTCCCTGGAAGCACGACCGGCCTGCCGTTCGAATCGATTCCTTCGGCCCATGTCTGCTCGATGAAGGGCTCGGCAAGAAGGAACTCGCCGGTCACCCTGTCCAGCACGTACAGGAAGCCGTTACGATTCCCTTGTACAAGCAGCTTGCGGTTGCGGCCACGGAACATCTCGTCGATCAGCAGGAGCGGTTCCTGTGCATCCCAGTCGTGGGTGTCGTGGGGTGTGAACTGGAAGTACCAAAGGAGTTCGCCGGTGGTTGGCATCAGTGCCAGGACTGAATTCGTGTACAGGTTGTCGCCAGGACGCCGGTCTCCGTTGAGGTCCGGGCACGGGTTTCCGGTTGCCCAGTACAGGATGTCGAGCTCGGGGTCATAACTGCCAGTCAGCCACGTTGCTCCGCATCCCTTCGCAAGAACCTCCGGATCACCCCAAGTCTCGGCTCCCGGCTCGCCCGGCGCGGGAATCGTCCAGAAGCGCCAGGCCCTTTCGCCGGACTCGGCGCGGTACGCGTCCAGAAAACCACGCAGCCCGGTGTCTCCCCCCGAGATCCCGAAATAGACAAGGTCGCCGACAACGAGTGGCGCGGCAATCGCTCCGTAGTGATCCCGATAGTCGGCCATCTCGACATCCCAGACAAGCTGACCGTTCCAGCGGTTCAGCGCTATGGCGTGTGCGTGGTCCGTGACAGTGAACAGCAGGTTCCCGCGGATCGCGACCCCCCGGTTCAGGCCTATGGATGCATCTCCCATCAGGCCCTCGGTGCGTGGTTGGGAGTACTGCCAGATTTCGCGACCGGTTGCCGCGTCCAGGGCGAAGACCTGATTGACCGCAGTGACGTACATGATTCCGTCGATCACGATCGGCGTGCCTTCGATCATGGCTTGGTCTGGGACCGGAAAGAACCACCCGACTGCCAGGTCGGCAATGTTGCCTCGGTGAATCTGGTCGAGGGCGCTGAAGCGGTTTCCCGAATGGCTTCCGTGATACGTCGGCCAGTCCACACTGGGTTTGCGATCCAACTCGCGGTATGCGTCTCCGATCCGCTGCAGCAGGTGGATTCGTCCGTCCTGATCCCGGACTTGGGCGTCGAATCCACTCCTGTTCAGGACTTCTCCCTGAATGGGTGCTCCATTGATGATCGGAACGGTCTCGATGACCGGTCTGGTCGATGATGCCGTCTCCGCGCTCAGCGCCTTGAGATGACCTGCCAGGCTCCGCAGGGCGGCGTCCCCAAGATCGAATGCTGGCATGCCGTCATTCGGACGCCCTGCCTGGATCAGCGCAGCGATCGCATCCACGTTGCTGCTGCGGGCGAACGGGAGGATGTTCGGTCCTCGATTGGTGCCGCGTCCGTCGCCTGCATGGCACAGGGTGCAGTGCCTTTCGAAGAGTTCGGTCCCGTCGATTTCCACTTGCCAGGCGGGAAGGACCGTCGGGAGTACCACGAATGCCACGGAGAGGGGAAATCGCATGGAAAGTTGTCGATGACCTTGGGTGCCTGCCACGCGAGCCGCCACCACTGGATACTCGCTGGGCCGGTTCGGCGTGGTCGGTACGGGGCCCTCTTGATTCTATTGCGCCACCGCACGATGACGCAGTGAGCCGCAATTAACGGCGTTGTTTGCGGTTCGAGTTAACAGAAATCTGGATGTCGGGTTCGGTGCAATGGTCGGCCTGCCAGTCAGTCCGGCTACCGCGCAGGTAGTGGATTCCCGCATACGTGGCTCGCGAGCCAGTGAACGGCCGCGGCTTACTTCGCGATCGCATCGGTCTCTCCCGTGATCTCGCACTGCAGTACGGCCTCTCTTCCCGCTCCTTCAGCCGTCCCACCGGCTGAAGGAGCGGTCTTCACCTTGCGCCTAGCGTTCGGTCGAGCTGGATCCGGATGCCTGCAAACGGCATCGCAAGCCATCGTCGCGCAACGTCCGCAGCGGAGACCCGGGCCGCTTGAGGCCTTGAGCATCCCAACGGGCCCATCCTTAGTCCGCGTCCCTCAGACATGCTTCCAGTTCGGCGACGCGAGCCCAGGTGCGCTGCTATCGCTCATATTTCGTAAAGTCTCCGTCACATCTCTGCGGTAAATCTCGACCACAATACCGGCAGACCCTCGCTTCCCCCTGTATCCACTCAGCGCAATGTGGACACTTCATCTTGCCAAGGTTCTCATTCTCTGGAGGTGAGACCAGGGCCAGCAGTACACCGAAAGGTCCCAGCAGCATTCCAAGGCATCCCCATCCACAGCCCGAGCGGCCGCGCCATTCGGCAATTGCGCCAGTTACAATCCCGAAGAGTATCCAGATAATGACCAGTTCGAACACTTTGCTCCTCTTTCTTCAAGAACAGCGCCAGGATGCGGTACCACGCTATCCTTGTGCAGACTTCAACTCGGTAGCACCACTGGCGTGACTGGCGGCAGATGTCCAAGCTGGCTTCGGCGACCCACAGACACCCCGCCTGTCCATAGGGTATGGGTCCACTCGGATCGGACCTTTCTGCACCTGATGATCTCAGTCAGGCCGTAGCCTGGCAGTTCAGGATCCCGTGAACTACTGCCATCAGCAATTCTATCCCGATCCATTTCCGGGGGATTGGGTAGGCGACTGCCAGGATGAACCGGGATCGCCGGCTTGGATGTTGACCAGTCGGGAGACTCCGTGACCGTGAGCGCTTTTCGCTTCGCGATTCTCGGTGCGATGACGAAGCTGAAGTTGGATCCGGCCCGCTCCCAGCGTTGTCCCACACTGTTCATGAGACTGCCACCCTGCACAGGATGGCTTGATCCATCGACAGGTCTGGGACTGGTGCTCTTGGCGCAACGTTCATGCATCTGACCGCATCGTTGGCTCCGTCCCTGAGTAGCTCCCATGCAACCACGGCCAATCCGTCGTTTGCCCTTGTCGTACGCCCGATGCCTGACCTACAATCCGAATCTGAGCCAACGGATCGACTGTCACGAATGGTACGCTACTGGTAGCGTGATAGCGCCAGCCCACCCGACGCGGATCGAATGATGCAGCGATTGCAGGCACTCCGGATCAGTCTCGTGGGGATTTCGCTCGGAGGAGCGGCCCTTGCTGCCGATTCCGGGGAAGACCTGTTCCGGTCGACCGTCCAGACGACCCTCAAGCAGCAGTGTCTGGGCTGCCATGGTGAGGGCAACACGTTCGCGGACCTTGATCTTCGCACCCGCGAAGCCGCCATCAAGGGTGGCCAGCGCGGGCCCGCAGTGGTGAGCGGCGACCCTGACGCCAGTCTGCTCATGCAGGCTATCGAACAGGGTGGCGAACTGCAGATGCCCCCTGGTGGGCCGGAGAAGCGTCTCTCCCTTCAAGTTCGGCAGGCGTTTCGTCAGTGGATTAGTTCCGGCGCCCCATACGTCACCGGCGAGGCGGTCACGAAATGGGACTTCGAAGAAGCGGACGTTTGGGCGTTTCGACCGGTCCGTCGCGTCACGCCCCCGACCAGCGGAATCGACCTGTCTGCTGTCAACACTCCGGTGGACGGCTTCATACTGTCAATGCTCGCGGAAAAGGGCATCGAACCGGGGCCGTCGGCCGACAAGCTCACACTCATTCGGCGCCTGACGTTCGACCTGACAGGCCTTCCTCCGACGCCCGACGAAGTGGCTGATTTCCTTGCGGACGATTCCGAGGGTGCCTACAAGGCCCTGGTGGAGCGCCTGCTCGACTCCCCGCAATACGGTGAGCGATGGGGCCGTCATTGGCTCGACGTGACCCGTTACGCGGATACTGCAGGCTACTCCAACGATTTCGAGTGGCCGAACGCCTGGCGTTACAGGGATTACGTGATCCGGAGCTTCAATCAGGACAAACCCTACGACCAGTTCGTGCTGGAGCAGATCGCCGGCGACGAGCTCTTCCCGAACAACCCGGACGCCATCATCGCAACGGGATTCCTGCGTACGGGCCCGTGGGAGCACACCGGCATGTCGGTCGCAGCCGTGACCCGTCAGCTCTTTCTCGACGATGTGACGCACCACGTGGGACAGTCCTTTCTGGGGCTGACCCTCGCTTGCGCCCGGTGTCATGATCACAAGTTCGATCCGATCCCCACGAAGGACTACTACCGGATGCAGGGTGTCTTTGCCCGGACGGCGTTTGCCCGGCGACCGCTGGCGTTTCTCGATTCCGAGGTGACCGAGGGTTTCGATGAGGGTCGGCGTCCGTTCGAGGCCCGGATCGCGGAACTGGAAGGGCGCATGGAGAACCTGCACCGGGCGGCGCGTGAGCGTCTCGCTGAAGAGAAGGGCCCCGAAGCGGCCGCCGAGGCGACAAGTTCGATTCTCCAGCGCTACATGGACAAGGAAGAGGCGGAGCTGCTGAAACTCATCCGCAAGCGGGTGACCATGCACAAGCTCTCGGCGCTGCGGTTCGAGCCGTTCGCGATGTCGGTCTCGAACGGCTTGCAGCCGGAATGGGACGCGGTTGCATCCCGCAACAGCTACATGAAGCCAGCCGACTACGACAGCGCAAGGACATTCGTTCTTGTCGGAGGGGATGTCCAGGCACCGTCGGAGGAAGTGGAACCGGGGGTGCTCGAAGCGGTGGCACGTTATTCCGAGCTTGCGCCTCCGAAGATGCCGTCGTCCTCGGTCGGCCGCCGTTCCGCGCTCGCGAAATGGATCGCCAGTTCAAGGAATCCACTGGCAGCCCGGGTGATGGTCAACCGCATCTGGCAGTATCACTTCGGACGTGGTCTGGCGGCGAATCCCAACAATTTCGGAAAGATGGGCAAGAAGCCCACGCATCCGCAGTTGCTGGACTGGCTGGCCGGGTTCTTCGTCGAGCAGGGATGGAGCGTCAAGGCGGTGCACCGGGTGATCCTTAATTCCGAGGCCTACCGCCGCGCCAGCGAGCATCCAGATCGTGAACTCCTCGACTCGATGGATCCCGAGAATCTCTATCTCGCCCGCTTCTCCCCTCGTCGTCTCACCGCCGAGGAGTTGCGGGACAGCATGCTCTCCGTGGCTGGCGAAATGAGCGATCTCACCGGAGGTCCCGGCACGTATCCGCAGATCAATCAGGACGTGGCGCACCAGCCGCGGCATGCCATGGGCACATTGCGTCCCGTGTACGAGTCCGAGCCGACCCGACAGCGCCGCAACCGGCGGTCGGTCTACAGCTTCCAGCAGCGGAGCCTGCTGGACCCCATGATCGAGGTCTTCAACGGTCCTAATCCCGACCTGACCTGCGAACGCCGCGAATCATCCACCGTGCCGACCCAGGCATTCTCACTCCTGAACGCCGAACAGTCCAGGGATTTGGCGCTGATCACGGCCCGGCGGCTCGGGGCCTTCCCCGACTCGCTTCGAGTTGACACCGCATTCCGTCTGGCCTACGGGCGCCCGGCTTCGTCCGATGAGCGGGAGTGGACCGCCGACTTCCTGGGCCGCATGGAGGCGCACCACACCGAGAATCCGGCTCCGCCCCGCGAGGGGCCGACCGACATCGTCCATCACATCACCAGCGAGTTGACCGGCGAGCGTTTCGAGTTCGTCCAGCCTGCCTATTCGGGACCGTACGAGCACAATCCGCACCCCAGTGAGGTGTCGCCGGATGTGCGTGCCCTTGCGGATCTGGCACTCGCCCTGTTCAACTCGAACGAGTTCGCGTACGTGTACTGACCATGAAACGCAGAGTCCTGACAGCAAGCCCTTCGAGACGGGATTTCCTGTACCACTCGGGAATGGGCCTGGGCTCGATCGCCCTGACCGCAATGCTGCAGCGTGACCGGGCGCATGCAGGGGCGCTGACCTCCCGCAACGGCCACCATGCGGCGAAGGCGAAGAGCTGCATCTTCCTGCTCATGGAAGGTGGGCCCAGCCACATCGACACCTTCGACCCCAAGCACAAGCTCGCCGACCTGCACCTGACCGAGTTCGTCAAGGAGAAGAACAGGTTCGAGGCAACGATGAACACGGGCAAGCGCTATTTCGTCCGAAGCCCGTTCGAGTTCCGGCGCGCCGGACGACTGGGCATCGAGATCAACGCCAAGCTCCGCACATTTTCCGATTGCGTCGACGACATCTGCTTCTATCGCGGCTTGCAGGCGACATCGGTCAACCACCCGACGGCCCTGTATCACCTCAATACCGGCAACCGGTTCGGTGGTGACCCGGCGGTGGGTTCGTGGGTGACGTATGGACTCGGCACGGAGAATCAGAACCTGCCGGGGTTCGTCGTCCTTCCCGATCTCGCCTATCCGCAGGGTGGGGCGGGGAACTGGTCCAACGGCTTCCTTCCCGCGCATTACCAGGGTACGCCGCTACGGTCCCAGGGCGCGCCCGTTCTGGACATGCAACCGCCGGAGTACGTGACCGAGTACCAGCAGCGCCAGACGCTCGATTTTCTGGGACAGCTCAACCGTCGACACATGGAGAGAAATCCCCGACACGACGAGCTGTCGGCCCGGATCGAGAGCTACGAGCTGGCGTTCCGCATGCAGGCGGAGATGCCAGAGGCGATCGATATCGATTCCGAACCGCACGCAACGAAGGAATTGTACGGTGTGGGGTCCGACAACGCCGACATCGACTCCATCGGTCGCCGATGCCTGTTGGCCCGCCGGCTGGTCGAGAGAGGTGTCCGGTTCGTGCAGGTGATCGTGTCCGGATGGGACTCTCATGACTACATCGAGAAGGCGCACGGTTCGCGGCTCGACTCGATCGATCGCCCCGTCGCAGGGCTTCTGAAGGATCTCAAGCGAACCGGACTGCTGGACGAGACGCTCGTTGTCTGGGCGGGGGAGTTCGGACGCTCACCGGACAACGGCGTTCGTGGGGGTGGGACGGCCTTCGGCCGCGATCACAATGCTCCAGCCATGGCGTTCTGGATGGCCGGGGGCGACGCCCCACGCGGGAAGATCGTCGGAGCGACAGACGAGACTGGCCGCACGGCCGTGGAGGTCGTGCATCCCATCAAGAACATGCATGTCACGCTGCTGCATCTGCTGGGACTCGACGACACACGGCTTACCTACTTCGCACAGGGCCGGGACAAGCAGTTGAGCCAGACGGGCGGGGAACTGATTCGGGACCTCGTGGCGTAGGTCGACGGAAGCGCTCGACACGGTGGGCAGGGGCTGCCGTCCTGCCGTCGCGACCAGTTGGTGGATTCTCTCAGTCGGTATCCATCGAGACCTGGTGCAGCAGTCTCAGGAGTTCGGCCTCGACCTTCACCGACGCCTCCTTCTCGACGATACTGGTGCCAAGCCACGTCTCATACCCGCCGAGTTCGTGATGTTCGGGAGTAGGCAGGTACTTCTGTGCTCCATTTGCCAGCTCGATCACGAACGTGGGCCGCAACGGACTCTGCTGCTTGATGGACAGGCCCGTCTCGACGAAGGTCTCGAAAGGTAGGGCCGCGATTCCGATATCGCCGATTCGGATGGCCTGCAGCAATACTCCGGCCTCGTCCGGACCGTCGTGCAGGTCGACGGCGCGCTGCGCGTAGATGATCTGTCTGGCCGTTGCCGAGGCCGGTTGGTTGGCGAGAAGTTGCCGGGACTGTTCCAGGATCCGGGCCGAGGGCTTGCGCAGGGCCAGTGGCAGTTCCGCCTCCGCCATGCTGAGAGTGCCCACCGACTTGTGGTCGATCAGGTCGTATACCTCCATCACGGCGTCGGCGAGTTCGGACGCGACGTATCGCACCTGTTCGAAAGGCTCCCGATCCGGTCTGGGCCTGGAGAAATCGAGGTTGTTGATGTTCCCGCTGGTGCCGTTGGAGAGAATGCCCACGAAGGTTCCGTCGGCACCGAGCCGCTCGCCGATCACCTGTGCGAATTCACCGAAGTAGTCAGCCGACACCTGCCCGGACGGAATGGCGCCCACATAGTGCAGCGAATAGTTGGCGAGCAGTGCCAGCGGCTTGCCGGAAAGCGACCGCACGGAAACCACCGCCACTTCCGGATCGACAGGGCCGGCGGGCTCGATGAGGTTGGGATTCTCGAATCCCGGATTCATCCGCACCCGGTCCGTGGTTCCGCTGAACGGGTCCGGCGGGATGCTGCCATCCTTCATGAACCATCTCCGATTGAAGACCTGGTCCGGCAGAGACGCCGTGCTCCATCCGATTTCGGCCAGTTCCAGGCGAGCGTGTGCCTTGATGATCGATGACGCAATGCCCTGTATCAGGCGTTCGGAGTAGCGTTCCTCCTGCTCGTCGTGGCGCTCGGTCTCGAGTCCACGCAGTCCGATGCCCGGTGCCGGAGGAGGAGCGCTGTGAGTGTGCGTCGCTGCAATGAGGATCCGTTCTGCTGGCAGTCCGATCGACGCCTGTACGCGGCCCTTCGCTTGGTCGAGGGTCGTTCTTGGCAGATAGCAACTGTCGACAATCGCGATCGCGACCGTCGAGTTGCCGCTCTGGACGACCAGGGCCCGGGAATGGAGCGGGTCGTGTGCTCCGGATGCGGGCCGGTAACTGAATGACCCGATGAGCGGAAGCGGCCACTCCACGGGCGTGATGTCAACCGCCGCGGCGCCCGCCAGCAATTGGTCCGGCCTCTGCGATGTGCATGAAGATAATGAGACGAGAGCGATTCCGGCTGCGACGCAGCGACGGGCTGCTGCGTGCGATCGCGGTCTTCGGAGTGGATGGCCCATCGGCAATGTCCGGTTGCGCCGTCAATTGTACCCTTTTCACTGCCAGGTCCGTCCAATCATATGTCGTACTTAAGCCGGCAATGCGGTGCGTTTCACTCATTCTCTGGCTTGAGCGGACTGCGGGGCGCGCCTGTGCCGGCTGGTTGGTTGATGAACTGGGTCGATTCTGGTCGAGTCTCCAGTCCGGGGCGTCGTATCCCCGGTGGACAGCCTTCGCCCAGTACGATGAAGCCGTCGGCTGCCAACCCGCGAGTTGCTACGGATCGTAGCCCGGTTGGCGCAGTGTCCCGATCATATGTCTGTGCACCGCTGGTATTGGCGGCGGGACTGTTCTTGCCGTTCTCCGCATTGGAGGCACAGTCCCAGACCTACTCGCTGGTCGGCCAAGCGTACCTCGCTGGTTCCGACGGCGAGCATTTCGGTGTGGCAGGAGCGGCTGTTGAACTGCATTCGGTCTCCGTGGCCGAGACCGACCAGGCATCCGGGGAGGTTGCCGGACCGCTGGTCGCCGAGGGCAACGAGTTGGGGCTGTTTCGGTTCGACGGACTTGAGGAAGGCTGCTACTTCCTGAGCGGCACCTCTCCGGGGCTTGCGGGGCAGAGCGACATCCTGTGTCTTCCCGCCACCGAGGATCCCGCCCGATTCGACCTGCGGCTGGAGGTTGACACGGTCGTCGAGTCCGTCGAGGTCACCGCGTCGGTAATCGAGATTGATCCGACCGAGACGACATCGTCCGGGTCCGTCGGGATCTCGACACTGGACAACGCGCCCAAGGCCAACCGGCGCATCGAGGATGTGATGCCGCTGATTCCAGGTGTACTCAGGGGACGCGCCGGGGAAATCAACATGAACGGAGTGCGGGCAACGCAGAGTGGGGCGCAGTTGAACAGCATCGACGTTACTGATCCTGTCGCACGGACATCCGAGATGACCCTGCCATTGACTGTCGTTTCCAGCGTCGAGGTCCTGTCGAGCCCGTACGACGCTCAGTACGGTGGCTTTGCGGGAGCCGTATCAACGGTTGAGACGAAGGCGGCCGATCCCTCCGAATTTCGATTCGACCTCCAGAACTTCACGCCGCGGATCCGGCGGCGGGCCGGCAAACTCCGGGGCATCGAGTCGAGCACGCCCCGGCTGACGGTCAACGTGCCGCTGATGTCGAACAGGATAGCGTGGCTCCACGCCACGGAATACCAGTACGTCCGCGCCGACCAGGAGGACGCGAACCTGCCGCTGCTCGAAAGGGATGTCGAGCAGGAGATGATCACGATCTTCAACCAGTTCGACGTGGTCGTATCCGACAGGAACCGGGCCTCGTTCACGGCGCTGATCTACCCCGAGAAGTTCAACTACTTCGGGCTGAATGCGTTCACGCCCCAGGCTTCGACGGCCGACTTGCGCAAGAGGGCCTTCCTGTACACCGTCAAGAACTCTCATCAGTTCGCATCGGGAGGCGTCCTGCTGTCCAATTTCTCCTTCCAGAAGATCGCCAACGACGTCAAGCCACTCGGAATTGACCCCAGTCTCATCGGCATCGACCGGGTGTCCGGATCGTTCTTCAACCGACAGGCCCGCTGGACCAACCGTCGCAAGCTCTCCGAGCTCTATCACTTCCGGCCATTGGGCAACCACCAGATCAAGACCGGCTTCGACTGGGGATGGGAGTCCTATCGGGGCGACCAGATGTTCAATCCGGTGACTTGGCTCGGAGTCGGTGACCGCCCGGTGCACAGTCTTCGCTATACGGATCCGGTGACCGTACGCGCCCGGAAATCCGACGTGTCAGGGTTCATCCAGGACAAGTGGCAGGTCAGTGACAGCCTGACGCTGGATCTGGGTGCTCGGCTGGAGCGGGATTCCGTCTCGGCCAGACTGAACCCGTCATACCGCGCCGGCTTCGCCTATGCGTTCGGACCCGGTGCCCGAACCGTCCTTAGGGGTGGTTCCGGACTGTTCGTCGACCGGATCAGCCTGCTGGTGCCGACATTCGACAGGATGCCTGTGCGGATCGAGACCCGCTTTGACCCACACGGCGAGGTCGCATGGGAGCGACGCCTTGATCCACGATTCGATGGACCGCTCCGTAACGCCCGGAGCCTTGGCTGGAATCTGCAGGTGGATCGGGAACTCATTGATAATCTCTTCCTGCGCACCGGATTCCAGTACCGCAGGACGGACAGCAACTTCCTGATCAACCCGGTCTACGGCCGGGCCGGCGACGAAGCCGACTCGCTCGTGATGAGTAGCACGGGGCGCGACTACTACCGGGAGTTTCAGGTGTCGTTGCGATACCGGTTGAGCGGTACGGGGCATGTCACGGCATCCTATGTCCGTTCGAGTTCGTCGGGCGACCTGAACGACCTGGGTTCGATCTACGGACCGACTCCGTCGGCCCTGATCCTTCCCAACGAACGTGCACCCCTGCGTTTCGATGTGCCCCACCGCATGTTGGTGTGGACGGAGTTCAACTTGCCGTGGGGACTGAAGACGATACCGGTCTGGGATGTCCGCAGCGGGTTCCCGTATTCGAACCTCGACGAGTACCGGACGCTGGTGGGACCGCGCAACCGGGCGGGCCGCTTCCCGATCTTCAATGCGGTGGATCTGCAGGTCACCAAGCAGGTGAATATCCGCTTCAAAGGCAAGGACCGCCGCTTCCGGGCCGGCATCCGCCTGTTCAATCTGCTCAACAACTTCAATCCGCAGGATGTCCAGGAGAATCTGGCCAGCCCCTATTTCGGCGTGTTCTACCGCGGTGTCAAGCGGAAGATCCGCGCTGTGTTCGAGATCGGCTACTAGCGTTCCGTCAACCGCAATTCTTAGGATCGACAGGGGCGCCGGCGTGGTCGGCGAGCATCCTTGTGCACCTGTGCGGTGCGACCCGGTCCAGGGCGATTGCCACGGCCACTTCCAACTCCGGTCGATCCCCCCAGCCCGTCCCGTGACCGCCACCGAACGGCCGCCATCAAAAACATGATTGCTACAATGTGTTTCCAGGGGGTGGGCCCGCTGACCCGCCGCGAGAGGAGAGGAAACCATGCAGAAAAGCACATCGTGCGACGGAACGGCGAGGAATGCCAACTCTGTCAGGCAGCGGTCGACAAGCTGTCTGTGCATCTTCGGCGACAACGACATTCGGGGGAGTAGCGCCATGCGACGGCATGATCGGATGATTTGACATACGGAGCAGCAGCACTGACAATGAGGCCATGAAGATGAGCGATACGATAAGTCATGACTGGCCACATCCGACGGTCCACGAACGACGAAGTCTAGGTACGGTACCGGTCCCGAGGGGCTGGTGGGCGGATCGTGTGCTTGCTAGAAGTGGTAAGCTCGAACGAGTTATGGCCAACTGGGGTAGAGAGGAGACCAATCAGCAGTCATGAAACCTCACGGCACGCGGTCATCGTCGGAAGGTCCGGTTATCAGTGATGTATGGGATTTGTATGTGAGGCTGAATCACATGATGGAGAGATTCGGAAAGATCATCGAATCGGAATTCAGCTGCTATTACAGTCACGGAAAGAGCGGAGGAAGCAATGAATACCGAGCAAGAAAATGAACGCAAAGAGCGACTGTTGGCCCGACTAAAAAGGGCACAATTGGGGTTGACTGAGGAAGAACTGCAGTTCTTCCCGCGAGTTCACTCTATGCCGGACCCGCCAAGGTCCAAGTGGACCCAGAGTGAAGAACTTGGCGAGTCATTTGCTGATGAGATCCCGGACGAGGGCCAGCAATTCTCGTTCTGGTGCCAATAGAGGTGCTAATTCAAGGCGAATCATGGAACTGACTTGTCAGCAGTGTGGATCGTTATTCGTGACCAAGTGCTGGTGGTTTCTCCCTTAGGGTAGGCCAACTTAGAAACCCGTACCCGCATCTGGTGTCGGACTTGCTAGTGCAACTGGTAAGGTAATACTGACTCAAATAGATGGTCCATTTACCTTGCATGAGTTGCTGCCATGACTTCATCGCCCATGCCCGAAATCCGCATGCATCGTCACATTAGCTTTGTCGTTCTCTGTCCAACCCCAGTGGACCGAGGAGATTCTCCGGAATGAATACTAGTGTTCCGTCACTCAGTAATTTTGGGATAGACCGACTTGAGTTTGCAGCGGGCATCGTCCACGCTCGTGTGCCAGTTCACACCACCCTGGTGTTCATTGACGCGCGCCGCCCAGTCGGCTGTTTCGCTGCGCAACTGTTCCAGTTCCCCGATCCGCCACCCCCGCAGACACTGCCGTGTCAGTCGACTCGGTTCGCACTCCCCCACGTTCAGCCAACTTTCGTTCCTGGGCGTGTAACGGAACTTGATGCGATCGAGCAACTGCTCTCCCCCGTTCCATACCGAAGGCATCGTACAGTGCGCCTGCTACATGTGTGTCGAGGTTGGCCAGCACGAACGTCACCTGCTCGCAATGCGCATGGCGCCGTTCCCGCACCGACACCCTGCACCAGCCCGGCCCGTCCGCATCCACTTGGAGCAGGATGCGCGCCCGGCGCGCTTTCTGACTGCGCCCGGACAGCTTGTCGGTCGCTTCCTGACAGAGCTGGCGTTCCTCCTCGGTCAGTCGCACGATGTACTTGTTTTTAGGGTTGCTGCTCCGCTCTCGGCGGGCTGGCGGATCAGCCTTATGAAAACATATTATAGACATCATGTTTTTAATGACGGCCCTTCGGTGGCGGTCACGGGACGGGTTGGGGGGATCGAGCGGAGTTGGAAGCGGGCCGTGGCAACAGCCCTAGACCGGGCGCACAGCGGAGGTGCACAAGGATCCTCACCAACCACGCTGGCGCCCCTGTCCATCCTCAAAATCGCGAGTGACGGAACACTGGGATTCTGTCAGTCACAGCATTGCACGTAGGCCGGGCCACATCAGTTTCAGCTGCTGCCTCGGTCCTCCACTCGTCAAGACTCCCGCTCCGCACGCACCGCCGGGTTATGTCATTCAGTTCGCATTTAGCCACGCTCAGCCGACCGCCCCGCTGTGGCTTGCACACCTGCTCGACGGTACCCGCATGGCAGTCGAAGGTCCCTGTGGCTACGATCGACGTTGTAGGTGACGGAAGACTGGCGGCCTCGCGCTTGCCAGAACGGCGATCCATGTCGTCCTTTTCGCCAAGGTAGTGATCGGGGAGAGTGCCTGCCCCATCTCGGCCTCCGAACGGGTTCGGAGCCCTTGCGGAGCTGAGACCGCGTTGGCCTGCCAGCGAGATACGGAGGTTGCGAATGATACAGGTCTCCCAACTTCTCCGCACCGGTCGAGCGTGCTTGGATGGCTCTGAACAGGGCCAGATGTCCGATATACTCGAACCGGCATGCCGTTACGCCCGGAGCGAACGTGGACCACTCGACGGCACTTCGTGGAGTCGCTGTGTGGCGGGTTGGGCTCTGTCGGCCTCGCCGGGATGCTGCAGGAGCCCTTGGCGGCCACGTCCCGAGCGCCAGTCGGCCCCCACTTCGCACCTCGGGCCAAGCATGTCGTCTTCCTGTTCATGACGGGCGGCCCCTCCCACATGGATCTGCTGGACCCGAAGCCGGCGCTGCTGAAGTACGAAGGCGAACGGCCCGAATCGGCGAACTTCCGGACCGAGCGAATGACGGGTGGGTTGCTGCCCTCCCCGTTCGAATTCCGCCGCCACGGCCAGAGCGGGATCGAAGTCAGTGAGCTCTTGCCCCGGCTGTCGGGGGTTGTGGATGACTTGTGTGTCATTCGCTCGATGCACACGTTCAACCCCACTCACGGGCCCGCACGGAACCTGATCCACTCGGGCAACATCGCTGCGACGAGGCCCTCGCTTGGCGCCTGGGTCTCATACGGACTGGGAACTGAGAATCGCAACGTTCCCGGTTTCGTCGTTCTCAGTCCCGGGCACAGGGGCGGAAATCTCTGGCGGTCGGGGTTCCTTCCTGCTGAGCACCAGGGCACGCATTTCAACCTCGAAGCGACGGATCCCGAGGCCATGATTCCGTATCTGCGAAACGGCAAGCTCGGTCCCGCCGCGCAGCGCAAGCAGTTGGACCTGATCCAGGCCCTCAACAGGGATCATCAGCAGAGCATGGGCAACGACCCTTACCTCGACGCCCGGATCCGGGCAATGGAGACGGCCTATCGCATGCAGTTCGAGGCTCTCGACGTGTTCGATGTGCGGAAGGAGCCGGAGAGCATACGGGACGAGTACGGGAGCACTCCGTTCGCGAATGGTTGCCTGCTCGCGAGAAGGCTCGTCGAGCGGGGCGTGCGGTACATCCATGTCTACTATGGTCCCGGCCAGCCGTGGGACGATCACAAGAGCATCAATCGCAACCTTCGGGAGCGTTGCCCGGACATGGACAGGGGGTGTGCCGCATTGGTCGGCGACCTGAAGCGTCGTGGACTCCTGGAGGAAACCCTGGTGGTATGGGGTGGCGAATTCGGGCGCACACCGGTGTCGGAGGCCGGTGATGGCAGGGATCACAACCCGTACGGCTTCACCATGTGGATGGCCGGAGGAGGAATTCGCGGTGGGCTGACATACGGAGCTACCGACGACTTCGGATTCCAGGCGGTCGAGAACCGCGTTAGCATCCATGACCTCCACGCCACGATTCTCAACCAGCTCGGCTTCGATCACGAGCGCCTCACGTATCGATACGCCGGGCGAGACTTCAGCCTTACTGACGTGCATGGTGCTGTCCTGAAGGACCTGATTACGTGAGACTCCCTTTCTGCCTGGTGGTCATGGCGACAGCCATGTCGGCCCAGTCCCCGGAACTGGAACACTTCGAGCGGAAGATCCGCCCCGTGCTCGTTGACCAATGCGAACCATGTCATTCGACCCGCCTGGCCGAACCCATGGGAGGACTGCGGATCGACAGCCGGTCCGGATTGCTGACGGGAGGGGCGTCCGGGCCCGCACTGGTGCCTGGCGACCCCGACGGGAGCCTGATCATGAAGGCGCTGGGTTACCTGGATCCAGTTCTCAAGATGCCGCCTGCAGGGAAGCTTCCGGGGCATGTGGTCGAGAACTTCCGCACATGGATCATGACTGGCGCGACGGATCCACGGACAGGGAACGAGAGTGGTAGCTCCGTCGTGTCGGGCGTTACGTCCGGTCCTGGGACGCCCATCAGTGAGGGCCGTTCGTGGTGGGCATTCCAGGCACTGGCCGAACGGGCGTCTCCGCCGGTTTCCGAAAAGGACTGGACGCTCCGCAAGATCGACACGTTCGTTCTGGCGCGGCTTGATCAGCGGGGACTGCGTCCCTCCCGAGAGGCAGACCGGAGGACGCTCGGCCGGCGTGCGTATCTCGACCTGACGGGACTACCGCCGTCCTACAAGGAAATCGAGGAGTTTGCGTCCGACCGATCTCCGGACGCCTACGAGCGATTGATCGATCGGCTCTTGCAGTCGCCCCGGTACGGCGAGCGCTGGGGGCGGTATTGGCTGGATGTGGCGCGCTGGGCAGAGGACCACCCGACCAGTGAGGCCACGAATCGGCCGTTTCCGCATGCTTGGCGATACAGGGATTGGGTGATCGAAGCGTTCAACTCCGACATACCCTACGACCGGTTCATCCGCATGCAGTTCGCTGCCGACCTGATGCCAGGCTTCGTCGCCTCGGACATGCGGGCGCTGGGATACATCGGGACAGCCCCGGTCTATCACAAGGACCGTCGGCTCTCGCGGGATGTCATCGAGACCATCGCCAGCGACGACTGGGACGAGCGGGTGGATGCGATGTCCCGGGGTCTCCTCGGCCTGACCGTCGCTTGTGCCCGATGCCATGATCACAAGTTCGATCCGATCACGGCCGAAGACTACTACGGCCTTGCCGGGGTCTTCGCCAGCATATGGCAGGTTGGCCGACCTGTCGTTGACATGGAGCCGAAGGACGCCGAGTCGCTGACCAGGCAGCACGAGCGGCTATACCGGCTACGAGGGACGTACGGCAATCTGAAGGACCTTGACACGATTGCCAAGGAACTCCATCCCAGCATTGCCGCCATGAAAGTGGAATACGAAGCGTTGGAAGTCGAACTGGGCAAGAACGCGACACCCATGACGCCAGCCATCGTGGATTGGGGGGTGTGGGTGGACGGGTCGACCCCGACCGTCACCCGAATGGACCTTCGCCCCGGAGTCGCCCGGGATCTCCCGGTCTTCATCCGCGGAAACGTCACGAACCCGGGCAAAGTGGTTCCACGGCGTTTCCTGAGTGTGTTCGAGCCGGAGGAACTGCGGCCGTTCACCCAAGGCTCAGGCCGCCTGGATCTGGCGAACAGGATCGTTGGCGAGGCAGGGCCGCTTGCAGCACGGGTGTGGGTCAATCGGGTCTGGGGCTGGCATTTCGGGAAGCACCTGGTGCGGACACCCTCGGACTTCGGCAAGCAAGGTGAGGCCCCGACGCACCCCGACCTTCTCGATGACCTTGCCGCCCGCTTCGTGGCGAACGGTTGGTCGCTCAAGTGGCTGCATCGCGAGATCATGCTCTCGGCAACCTACCGTCAGAGCAGCCGCCCTGACCCCGACAGCCTCGAGATGGACCCGACCAACCGTTGGCTCTGGAGGATGAATCCCGGGCGTTTGGACATCGAAGCCTGGAGGGATTCGATCCTCAAGGCGACCGGCGAACTCGATCTCTCGATGGGAGGACCCTCGGTGGAGATCAACAGCGCGGAGTCTGCACGACGCTCCGTCTACGCCAGGATCAGTCGTGGGCGGCTCCACCCTGTGTTGCAGTTGTATGACTTCCCGTCGGCGACTCAGCACAGTCCTTCGCGGCAGGTCACGACGACTCCTCTGCAGCAGCTGTTCGTGATGAACAGCGACTGGATGCAGGGGAGGGCGATGCATCTGGCCGACACCGTCTCGGCCGTTCCGGAATCGACTGATCGCATCCAGGCCCTGTACCGCAGTGCCTTCGGCCGGCACGCTGTGGAACGAGAAGTCAGGCAGGCTCTGCGATACCTGGCAGACCGGCATGCGGAGATCGGGCGTGATCCTTGGGAGGAATTGGCGCATGCGCTGATCGGCGCGAACGAACTGAGTTACGTGAATTAGTTCTCTACGCCGGCTTCCGCGACGAGTTCGCTGCCGGATGCTCTCGGAGAGCCAGCACGGCATTCGATTGAGCCGGGGGTACTGGTCGGAGCACGCTGTGTCCGGTCGTAACAGCCTGTGGGGGATCGTTGCTGGAGGGTACACTCCGTTGGCTTGCGCTTGACCTGCTCTCGATCGCAGTTGCCGTCATTGATGCGAGGCGTCAAGCGGCCTATACAGGCGCCGCCCGAGGTGATCTCGATCCCGCCGTCGAGCCGACAGCCGCCTGCATCGCCAATGAAAATGGCCGCCGGGGACCCCGGCGGCCTTTGGTTGAATGTCCTTCGTGCAGACCTAGAATTCCACTCGCAACGACAACTGGGAGACTCTTCCGCCTGTACCACGGAGTGTGCTTGCAATCCTTCCGAAACCGCCACGTCCACGGCGCTCTTCGGGGTTGGCGAATTGCGGGTGGTTCGGGAAGTTGTAGAAGTCTCCGCGGAATTGCAGACGGACCCTCTCGGTCACCTCGAACCACTTGTGGACGGAGACGTCGATGTTCGCCAGTCCTGGACCGCAGCAGATCGACGAGGGGGCTGTGCCCACAACGCCGTTCCCGGGTTCCTCGAACAGGTTCGTGTCGAAGAAGGTCTCTCCCTTGACGTTGCCGCGCCACTGCGACTGCTGCTTCGGATCGCCGAGGATGTTCGAACGTTGCGCCGCTGCGTAGGTATTGCTGCGGTTCGTGTTCTCGACGACAACGAACGGCGAACCGGTACGGAACTCGGTGATGATCCCGAGGCCCCAGCCTCCCACGATGGCGTCCAGGACTCCGTTGCTGATATCGAACTGGCGTCCCTTGCCGAACGGAAGCTCATAGACCGCACTGAGCGCCAGCCGGTGGCGGATGTCGCTGCCGGAGTAGCCGCGGTCGAGGTGGCGCAACTCGGGGTGGGTGTTGCGATTGCCCTGGAACTCGGCCAGTTCCGAGCCGCCTTCCACGTCATCAAGATACTTGGCCCAGGTGTAGTTCATCAGCATGTTGAATCCAGCCGAGTAGCGTTTCTCGATCTTGAGATTGCCGGAATGATAGGCCGAGTTGCCCCAGTCCGCCGACCGCTGGCTGACGCCATTGAAGATCGGGAATCTGCGTAGACCCTGCGCCTGCTTTTCCGGTCCTTGCCCACCGACCAGTGGAATCACGTTCCAGTTCACGTTGGCCCCGCCCAGTCGATGACCCATGTTGGCCATGTAGCTCGCTTCCACCAGAAAGTCCTTCGGCAACTGGTGCTGAATGCCGAAGTTCCACTGCTGCACCATGGCGCTGCGGTGTTCCTTGCGGAAGTACTGCGGAGCCACGATCGGCCTTTGGCCGACCTCCACGGCACCGTACGCCGGTCCCAGCTCTGCGGCCACCGTGGCGGGCATTCCGTCGGCGAGCGTGAGGGCCCGTGTGAAGCCGCCATCCGGCGAGGTGAAGCTTCCTTGGGTGCTGAACCCCAGCGAGAAGGCGTTGGGTACGGCGCCGCGGTAGGCCCCGTAGTAGTTGATGCCATAGCCGCTGCGGATGACCGTCGTGTCGGTCAGTTGGAAGGCGATGCCGACACGCGGTCCCCATGCCCCGAGGTAGTAGTCGTGGGAATATCGGTCCAGTCCATCGCGGCCGAAGAACGTGACGACACCCGGAACCCCCGAGACCGGGTTGGTCGCGTCCCAGTCGAATCCGTTCAGACGATTGTTCTTGTCCCACAGCGGCGTATCGACCTCGTACCGCATGCCGACATTGACCGTCAGTTTGGAAGTTGCGCGCCAGTCGTCCTGGACGAAGAACCCGAAGTAGTCCGTCCGGCGGTCCAGAATGTCGGCGTCATTGATCGATGCGGACCCGACGTGGCCGAGAAGGAGTTCTGCAAGGCCGACGCCGGTCGCCCGGTTGCCGAAGCTGAAGACACCGCCGGTCTGATTGTTCTGGTCGTCGATATTGCGGGAATAGCGCCAGTTGAAGCCGTACTTGATCTGGTGCGACCCTCGCACGAGGGTCTGGTTCTCGACGATCTCGATGGTCCGGATGGGTGTCTGGATGCGCTCCTGGTTGCCGGGCACCAACTGTGTCAGCCCGTTCACGCTGATCCGCGCGAAAGACTCGGGGTTGACGCCGGCGATCCCGAATTCCCCGTTCTTTCCGGAGTTGCGCGCTGCCGAGCGATTGATGTGCAGTCGGTCACCCCAGTTGAAGCGGAACTCGTTGATCACGGTGGGAGAGAAATTGTGGATCCAGTTGACCGTCGTGTTGTGATGCCGGTTCTTGCGGATGCCCGCCCGCGGGTCGGCGAATTCGTTCGGATAGACGGCCGGAATGTTCTGTGGGGCTTCGACGTACATGAAGCGCACCGACAGACGGTCGCTCTCGCCCATGTTCTGATCCCACTTGCCGGTGAAGAAGTTCTGGTCCAGTCCGTTGGAGGCGTTGTTGACGAAGTTGTTCGCCGGCGCCTTCGTGATGTCACCCTCGATGTTGGGGGTCGGATAGAGACCCACGATCTGGCGGGCCAGCGGGTCGATCCGGTCTTGCGGAATGATGTTGTTCGGGAACTGGTCTCCGCCGATCGGGTCCATGAGTGTCAGGCCCGCGCGGTTCGAGAAGTCCCCGGTCGTCTCGATCGGATGGGGTACATCGTCGTTGGAGTAGGTCACGCCGTCGCGTCGACGCGCACCCTCGTAATTGAAGAAAAAGAACGACTTGTTCTTGGCGATCGGTCCACCCAGGGATCCGCCGAAGATGTTGTACCGCAGCGGAGCAAGGTCCCTGGCGAAGAACGGGCGCGCATCCATGGCGTCGTTGCGGAAGAACTCGTAGACCGCACCGTGCATGTCGTTGGTGCCGCTGCGGGTCGTCATGACGATGAAGCCGCCGCCAGCTCTACCGAACTCGGCCGAATAGTTGTTCATCTCCGCCTTGAACTCCTGCAGGGACTCCGCTGGCGGGTTGAGCGCAAGCTGCTGGGTGCCGATTGCCATGTTCTGCACCACGGAGCCGTCCAGTGTCCACATCTGGTTCTGCGAGCGGCCCCCGGCCATCGAGAACTTCGGAACCTGCTCCCCACCGTCCTCCGACCGGAACGCGATGTTGCCCATGAGCCGGACCAGCGAAGCACTGCGCCGACTCTGGAGGGGCATGTTGAAAACGGTCTCGCGCTCGATGAACTGGCCAACCGAGGAAGTTGTGGACTCCAGCAGAGGCGTCGTGGCCTCGACGGTCACGACTTCGGTGAGCTCGCCGATCTCCAGAGAGAAGTTGGCGGTGCGGGTATAGCCCGTCTCGACCGTCACGGTGGTCCGGGATGTCTTGAAGCCGGCAAACTCGACCGTCACCTCGTAGTCGCCCGGTGCCATGTACGAGAACGTGAAGACCCCGTTCTCGTTGCTTTCGGCATTCTGCTCGACGCCTGTAGCTGTATTGCGGGCCGTCACCGGTGCGCCCGGAATCACCGCGCCGGTGTTGTCGCTCACCGTTCCGGTGAGCCTTCCTTGGTCCTGGGCCCAGACCGAGCCCGAAAATACCGCGAGTACAGTCGCGGCGATGAGTGTGCGTGCGCTCCACGAGTGCAACGCTTCAATAACTGAACGCATCGTTCCTCCTCACTTCGTCAGGCAACGCGCTACATGATTCGCGTGCCCTGACCCCTGACAAGCAGACTGTCTGCCGGTTCGGATCCGAACGAATCCAGATCGTGCGCCGCTGCTTCTCGATTTGTCGTTGATGGGAGTAACCCTGAATCCCACCATTATCAATCTTCGCAGAAACGACCCCGAAGGTTCAAGTTCCTTGGCCCGCTCACAGGAAACCGATGGCCGTCACGGTTGCTCCCGGTGTCGAATTCCTGCGATGCACAGTGCGTGCGGGTCCGCTGGAGATGTCCACGGGCCTCTCCGGAGGAGGCCAGACGGTGGCATCGGAAGTGGGTCGATCGGTCGAGGAGCACCGAGTGTCCAGTGGCCTCAATGGACCGGTGACCTTCATCCTTGCCCCGTGCGACTGCTGAGCAGCAGGAGGTACTGCAGGGGAAGAGGGGTGGAGGCGTTACTCGAAAACGATCCGGTCTTTCCTCGCCTTGATCTTCGCGCCATTGATCCCCGGAATGGCCAGGAGGTCTTTCACGGAGTGGAAAGGACCTTTTTCCTTGCGATAGCGCAGAATGGCGGCGGCTTCGGAGCGTCTGAGCGAAAGTCGGCTCTCCAACTGGATTGCGCGGGCCGTATTGATGTTGATCGGCGGTATCGTCTCCGCAGGGTAGTGTTCCGCTAGGTAGTCGACCAGCGTAAGCAATTCCTGGTCGGTAGCCTTGACGCCCAGTCCAACCATCTTGGTCAGCGTCCCGGCCCAGCCGTTGCGGTCTTGACGCAGCGATACGGACTGCGCAATGTCATGGCATCCCTGGCACAGCCTCTCGGTTTCCTCCCGGCCCGGTCCTTCTGGCAGTTCGAGGGCCGTAAGCGTCGTGGCGCACGCCACCAGCAGCACGTTTCCCAGGACAGGCCGCATTCAGTGCTCCATCGGGAAGCCGAATGTGTACAGGGAACTGTCGGATGTGGTGAGGAAGACATGCCCGGGACCCGCTGCCAAGGTATGGCCAGTGGCCGTGGACAGGATCGTATCCCCGCTGTCCCAGAGCCGCTCGCCACTGGTGCCTTCCAGTGCATACAGCTTCGCCGACCCCGAAGATGTTCTGCCGTCCAGCGCAAATACCACTCCATTCACAACAATCGGAGGCAGGGGAGAGTCCATTGCAGGCGAGTCCCATCCCGTTTCGATCCGTGTACCGTCGGCCCCGCTGAGCACCTTCCAGGCTGCAACTGATCGTCGTGAAGGTGCAAGAATCCACTGCGTCCCGCTCCGGTCACGCCAAGTGGCGAGAGCCGTTTCGGAATCGGGCGGCCCGCCAGCCAGCGTCGCGCTTGCGATCTCATCCAGGGAATGCGCGTCGAAGACCTTGATGGAACCGTCCACAGCGATGGCGGCGACGCGATCCTCGCCATCGTGATCGAAGACCACGGGAGATGACCGGAATCCACTCACCCGGCTGGACGTCTTCAGCGTGAGCGACCCTGCCTCAAGCGCGACCAGTGGACCGTTCCGAGTGGCAGCGAACAGAGTACCGTCCGGACTGAATGCCACGCCTGCTGGTCCCACTACGGAGCCTTCGTCGGATTCCCAGGTGCGGACTTCCCCGGACTCGATGTCCAACGACCAGACGGCATCCGGAATTCCGTTGCAGCCGTTCGCGGTTGTCACGTACGCCACATCATCGACGACGATCAACCCGCGGGCGTTCGCGTTGGCCGGAACGAAGCTGAGTGGTGGCACCCGGTTCGTGCCGTTGGATGCGTACAGAGCATGCAGCATGCCGTCAGCGGACAAGGCGTAGACAAGTGTTACACCCCGCAGTGAGTAACGGGCTGGTGGTCGGACCCGGGAGGTTCCAGCCGCCCTGGGAGCCGGTCCTGATGGCGCCGGAGGGAGGGCTTGGACCAACGTCACGGCACCGTCGCTCGGATTGCCGACCGCGCTCTTGGCTGGCGACCGCCTGCCTCGCGCCAGAAATCCAAGTGCAGAGGGCATCGCTGCTGCGGTTGGGCGCGTCACGTTTGCGGTCATCCCTCCGGGACAGTCGGGCGAGGTTCGGCTAGGACCGGGAAGGAAGTGTCGCTCCCATTCCGTGCGAGCCAAGTCGGTGTCCACGGCGAAGACACCGCCCGAGCTGCTGCCGAAGAACGCAAGGGAGCGAAAGCCCCGGTGGCTGATCAGAAAGTCCAGCAGCGCCGGAGCGGTGAGTGCGTTTCCGCTGCGGGCCTCGTTGGGCACCGACATCTTCCACAGAAAGCGGAATCCGGGAGCCCGTACTGTCTCCGTGGATGTCTTGTGGTCAGCGCGCACCCATGATGACCGCTGGGCGTCCGATCCGAGCGAGGTCCAGTCGTCGGAGCGAACCGCTGTTACCGAGAACGCCATTCCGGCGAGCAGGAGCAAGGGAAGAACGGTAGCCCTGAGCAAGCGAGTCAATCTGTGGTGGGGGTGGAATGGCATTGCAACGGCTCAATGATAGCGTTGCCGAGCGGGAGGGGTCAATGGACGAGGAGGCGATTGTGTCCGAGAGTGGCGATTCAGGAACCGCACGTACACGGATCTGGACGACGACATGCCGCCCAGCGAATCCTATCGCGGGTGCTGTGGCAAGTATCTGGCGGCTTGCGTGTCGAACTCCACGTTGCGATCTTGGTCTGCGATCATCTGACATCGACAGCGATCGCAGGGGTCCGACCAATCCTCTATGGTCTCGGGATCCGCAGTGACGCTCATTCTAAGGCGGGAGATAGGGGTTTATCACTACCGACCACCGGCTTCCGACTGTCATCTGTTCCGGCGTGGATTAGGCCACTGCTTTGTGGAGCATGTTTGGCTTCTGAATTTACTCCTAAAATGTTCCGGACTCCCTGCACCTTACCTATCAGAAAAATGGGCGAATTGTGATTGAAGTAACATTAGCGTCTACCGGGAAATTCAATAGGCCGAGATCCCAACTCTCGGGCGCAAGTAGGCACCGGTTGCCTTGAGATTAACGTTTCTCCTCGCGTAGTCCCACGGAATTTTGCCATCACCGTCTTTCGCTACTGAACTCGCGCCAGCGTCGAGCAGTGCCTGCACCACTTCGGGACACTTGCTGAATCTCGCCGCATCGTGCAGGGGCGTCGCTCCGTATTTCTCCCGGGCGTGGAGGTCCGCGCCTGCGGCCAGAAGCACCTTCACCACTTCGGGGCTCTCACTGAACGCCGCCACCATGTGTAGGGGCGTTTCTCCGTCGTTGTTCCGTGCCTTCACCTTCACGCTTGCACTAAGCAGGCACCGAGAGATCTCCTCCACCGTCACTCGCGCGAAGAACTCCTTTGTGAATCCCGGCCACCCCGAATTGGAACCGCGGTCGCGCACAGAATCCGATGCAGGCTTAGGCATGCCTCCGGACTGGCGCGAGCTATCCAAGGCATGCCTCATTTCTTCCATGCCTCTCGGTCGCTGCTCGACTGAGATGGTCAAGGACCGATCGATCTCTGCGAGCAACTCCTCCGAAAACCTGCCCGCTCCCAACTCCGCCGCCGCCGGCTGCGGATCGGGCTTCCCGGCCAGTACTGCCATAGCCCTCAACTCGACGCGCTTCGGATTCGGTGGTTCCCAAGGTGGCTTCCCTCCCGCCACCATCCGCCACAGCACTGTCCCGAAGGCGTACACGTCCGTCCACGGCCCCAACTCGCCTTCGCCGACCTGCTCGAACGCAGCGTAGCCTTCCGTGTACGGCGCTGCCGACTTGGTGTGGTCTGCCGTCAGCTGCTTCGCAGCCCCGAAGTCGATCAGGATCGGCTGCCCATCAGAGCGGCGTATCAGAATATTCGAAGGCTTGATGTCCCGGTGGAGAACCCCAGCCCGATGCAACCGCAGCAGCGTCTCCAGCAACGGCACTGCGACCGACTTCAGATCGCTCTCATCGAAGGCTCGCCCCGCAGTCTCTCGCTGCCATAACAGGGCCGCCAGCGACAGACCGTCGATGTACTCCATGACGAAGTACGCCGTCCCGTTGGCGCGGAAGAAATCCGTGCATGTCACCACCCCGGGATCGGTCTTGAACTGGACGATTCGCTTCGCCTCCTCCAGGAATCGCCGTTTGCCGTCCTCGTAGACCTCCATGCAGTCCGGGCTTCTCGGATAGACGGTGCCTGCCTCACGCACCGACAGATCAGCCGGCAGGTATTCCTTGATCGACACCTCATGGCCCAGTTCCTCGTGACGGGCGCGATAGACGACACCGTAGCCGCCGTATCCCAATACAGCCTTGATCTTGTACTCGCGCAGAACAGTTCCGGGCTGCAACGCACCTCGTACACCGGATGATTGCTTGCTCATCTCCTGTCCAGCCCGTTGCGGTCTCAAAGACCGCGGGTACCGCTCGGACGGTTCACCCAATCGTACCCGAAGTGGTCAATCTCCGTGAACATCCGGGCACTCAATGCGATGATACGTGATTGGTTCTAGGAAGTGTCTGCCGCAAGAGCACTACTTGAACTACCCTTACGCTATCCACCTGTCGATGGGGATCCGATGGAGGACAGGTCGATCAATCCCGGCCGGAATGAGACTTCCTCGTCAACTCAGCGCTTGCTTCGTCGTTCCTTCATACGTCATAGAGGACATCCCGAGGCGGGACGGAGGCTCTCTGTAGGCCCGGGACTGACCGGTTGCTGTCCTGTTGGTGGCGGGTTGGGCGCCACCGCGCTCCGCCAAGTAACTGGTAATCGAGTCGGTTAGTTCCTTGGCACTTGTGCAACTTCCCGGCCGCATGCAGTCTTCCGTCAGGTCCGCGAAGAACCGCTCGACCAGATTCATCCAGGAACTGGATGTCGGTGTGAAGTGCATCCGGACGCGCTTGTGCCGCTGGAGCCAAGCCTTGCCCTTCGCGTGCTTGAGGGTACTGTAGTTGTCCGCAATGACAGGCACGGTTATCTCCCGGTGAATCTGCTGGAGGAACCGCAGCCATTCCACATGGGTGTGCTTGGGTTCGGTCCGATCGATCAGTTTGCCCTCCAGACAGCTCAGGGCAGCCAACAGACAGCCGGTACCGTGCCTGTAGTAGTCGTGGGTCCGCACGCGGATAGGCCCGGCTCCGAGGGGCAGTCCCGGCTGTGTGCGCTCCAGTGCCTGGCACTGGGTATTCTCCCGCCCATTGAACAACGAAGTGCGACAGCTTGCTTGGCGTGGCCTCTCTCCTGCACTCTCTCGGCATAAGAGGGTGTGTCGAGGGGGTGGGCTGGAGGGGAGGAGTGGGGGACTGGACAGGAGGGGCGGTCCGAAGGGGGCGGCCCGGTGGAGAGACCACAGGGCGCCGAGAGGGAGGGCTCATAGGCGGCAGAGGTCGGGGCGAGTAGGCGGTGGGGCACTGACGGGCCTTGCCGATGATCGTGTCGCCGCCCCAGTCGCCGGGGCGCCGCTTGCCATCGACGATGGCGGGGCGTTTGCTGATGTCTCGGCGACTAGGGATGCAGCCGCAACCGGCGGGGCCCTTGATGGACTTTCAGTGGCGGAGTTTGCCGCGCTGGCGAAGGCAGTTACGGGGTTGGCCGCCCGCGGCGGGGTCGTAGTGAATGTGCAGTTAGAGCCAAGAGAAACTGATGGAGCGGAGCGTTGCAAGCGCGGCTGCCTCTCGTACGATTCCCCGGTCCGGCCTGTGATCCGTATGTTGATGCTCGTCCACGAATACGGCGCTACGGACACCTCTCGGATATAATTTCCAGTTGCTGCCATGACACCGTTACGACTGGTTTCCACGATCTGCTTCAGTTGCGCAGCCGCGTTCGCTGCGGACTGGCTGACCGACGGAGGCAACCCCGAGAGGACCGCGTGGCAGAAGGACGAGCAGTTCTTCACCGTCGAGAATGTCCATACCACAAAGCTCCTCTGGAAAATCCACCTGGACAACGAGCCTCGTCAGATGCATGCGTTGTTGCCGGCGTTGATAGCCGAGGACGTACAGACGGCGAGCGGTCCGACGGAGATCGTTCTTGTCACGGGTGTTTCGGACAATCTCTATGCCATCAACGCAGCGGATGGGACGCTGATCTGGTCGCGGCAATTCGACAGGGACTGGGAGCCTGACCCGCGTGACCGCCCGCACTACCTCCTGTGTCCCGGCGGGATGACAGCCACACCGGTGATTGGACGCGGTGAGGAGGAGGGCGACTACGTGGTCTATGCAGCCTCCTGGGACGGCCGGCTTCGGAGGCTCGACCTTGCGGATGGCGAGGACCTGTTCGCACCCGCGAAATTCATGCCGCCCAACGGCAAGCCGTATGCGCTGAACCTTGTCGACAACGTGATCTACACGCATTCCGCCCAGCGCTGTGGCGGGAACCCGAACATGGCATACGTCTACGACCTCGGCACGAACCGGGTTGGAAGCTGGGGGCCCGCGGGCGGTGGGATGTGGGGTAGGACCGGTCCAGCGATCAGTTCGGAGAAGGTGATGTACACGGGAACGGGGGATGGTGTCTGGGACCCGGAGAACGGCGTGTTCGGCAACGGCATCGTGGGATTGCAGATGGATCCATCAACAGGAATCTTGGAACTCTATGACTACTACGGTCCATCCAACGCGGAGTGGCTCTTCAAGCGCGATCTGGACATGCAGGTTACACCAGCGATCTTTCGCTACAAGGAACGGGAACTGATGGTCGATGCCGGCAAGGAGTGTGTCATCTACCTCATGGACCTCGAGTCCATCGGCGGTGACGACCACAGGACGCCCCTGTACCGATCACCGCTGGTCTGCAACGAAGAAGTCAATTTCGCGTCAGCGGGTGTCTGGGGGGCAATGGCCAGCTGGGAGGACACCGACGGAACGGTCTGGGTGCTCTCGCCGATCTGGGGTCCGAAGCATTCCAGGTTTCATGCACCGATCGAGCACGGCGAGGTCACGGAAGGCGCGATCGTCGCGTTCACAGTGGAAGAAACCGAGTCTGGAGGGCTGTGGCTGGCTCCCGCTTGGATTTCCCGTGACATTAACCGTGCGGAGCCACCCATCGTCGCCAACGGCATCGTCTTTGCATACGGCAACGGCGAGGACACCCATCAGGCGATGCCCGATGTCGGGCTCACCAATACAGCCGAAGAGCGGATCGCAGGATCGACCAACGCTGTGCTGTATGCCTTGGACGCTAGGACAGGGAAGGAACTGTGGTCGAGCGGGGACCAGATTGCGAGCTGGAATCACTGGGGAGGGATCTCGATCGCGAATGGCCGGGTCTACATCGGGACCTTCGATGGCTACCTCTACGCATTCGGAATCGAACGCTGACTCGCTTGGTTCTCCGTCCGATTCAGGTTGGACGCATGGAGGACACCGTTCGCAAGGGACGCCTTGGTTCAGACATCCTGACCTCGGGAGGGCTGGTCATAGGCCCGCCGTAGGCTGAATCCCATTGTAATACACGACTTTCGGTGGGGTGGGGAGGCTTGACAGCAAAGCTGAGTTTCAGCTAGGATAGTGATACCGGAATTGTGCCGGAAACGCCCATGTACACGCTGCCACTCACCCCTGGTCAGGCCGTCCCGATCGGGCAGTCCTGTTTCTCCTTCGTGACCACCGACGACGGGCGGATCGTCTACTTCACGAACATGGACCCCTTCGATTTTCACGACGCCGACGATCGGGGAGCGCTGCTGCTGCGGGCGGCCCGACTGGCGGAAAGCGGTGTGCGGCGGGCGGACCTGCAGGCCGCCTTCGGTCTGGGTCGGTCGACCTTGCAGCGGGCGGTGACGCGCTTGCGGGGGGAGGGGGAAGCGGGTTTCCAGCAGCTGCGTCGAGGGCGCCGGGCCCGCGTGCTGGTGGGCCAGAGGCAGGCGGAAGCGACCCGGCTGCTGGCGGAAGGGCTGAGCGGAGCGGAGGTGGCGCGGCGGTTGGGAGTGGACCGCTCGACGCTGAACTATCACCGGCAGCGGGGTCGTCTGGGGACGCAGGCGCCGCGCCCGGGGCGGAGTGCGAGTGTGTTGGTGGGGGCGCGTCAGGCGGCGGCGAACCGGTTGCTGGCACAGGGGCTGAGCGGAGCGGAGGTGGCCCGGCGATTGGGAGTGAAAGCCGCCACGGTGCAGGCGAATCGGCGGCAGGGGCGCATCGGGCCGGCGAGCGGAGAGGCGTTGGCCATGACCGCCGGGAATACTACGGAAGTGTCTGATACAGATGAGGTTATGACGGAACCGAAAAGTGCGACGGACGGTGCGGGGGCCCCTGCGGCCAGCGCCCCGGACGTGTTGGACCGCAGCGCGCCGATGGGCCGGGGTGCCCGGGATTGTGCCGGCCGGGTGGCCGCCTCGACGGGTTCGCTGACCGCGGTGCAGCCGCGCTTTCCCGAACGCCTCTCGGCGGTGGCCGGCGGCGGCGTGCTGGCGGCTCTGCCGATGCTGCTGCGGGAGGGTCTGCTCAAGCGCGCCGCCGAGTTCCTGGAACTGCCCAAGGGGTACTACGGGGTGAGGAGCATGCTGGTGTTGCTGAGCTTCCTGTTGCTGGCGCGGGTGCGCAACGCCGAAGCGCTACGGCATCAGGCCCCGGGAGAATGGGGAGCCTTGTTGGGACTGGACCGTTGTGGGGAGGTGAAGACCCTGCGGGCCAAGGTGCGGGCACTGGCCGGCGATGCGCAGCAGGTCCGGGCCTGGCTGGATACGCTGGCGCAGGACTGGCTGGCGGACGCTCCGGAGGTGGCGGCCACCCTGGCGGTGGACGGGCATGTGAAGGTCTACACCGGTCGCAAGGGACGCCTGCCGAAGCACTTCGTGGCGCGGCAGAAACTCTGCCTGCCGGCGACGACCAGCTACTGGGTCAACGCGCTGGGCGGGCTGCCGCTGCTGTGCCTGCACAAGGATCTGGACCCGCATCTGACGCAGGCGCTGGAACAGGACATCCTGCCGGCGCTGGAGCGGTTGGGCGTGGTGGGGCCACAGGGCGTGGACCTGACCACCGACACGGAGGCGGAGCCGGCCCTGACGCTGGCCTTCGACCGGGAAGGCTGGAGTCCGGCCCTGTTCGGGCGGCTGGCCCGCCGGGGCGTCGCCGTGCTGACCTGGCACAAGAACTTCCGGGGTGCCGACTGGCCGGAGGCCGACTTCCGGACCGCCCGGCTGCCCCTGCACGGGCCCGGGAGCACGCGCACGCTCGAGGTGCGCCTGGCCGAGCAGCGGGTCCGCCTGCCGCAAGGTCCCGAGGTGCGGCAGATCCGCCGGCTGCTGGACGATGGTCGGCAACTCGCCCTGATCACCACCAACTTCTCCCTGTCCCGCGAGCAGGCGGCTGGAGCGCTGTTCTCGCGCTGGTCGCAGGAGAACTTCTTCAAGTACATGCGGGAAGAGTTCCAGCTCGACAGCCTGCCGGTGCAGGGTCTGGCCGCCCAGGACCCGCAAGCCCGGGTCGTCAATCCCGCCTGGCGGGACCAGGACCGCGAACTCCGCCGGCTGCGCAGCCAACTCGGCACCCTGCGCAACCGCCAGGCCGCCCTGCTGCGCGGCACGCCCACCGCGAGTGCCCGCCAGCGGGCCGAGCAGACCCGCCTCGAGAGCGAGGCGCTGGTCGCCCGCTGTGACGAGGTGCAGCGGCAACGCGGGGAACTGCCCCGGCACATCGCGGTCGCGGAACTCAGTGCGGAGCAGGCGCTGGATGCCCTGCCCAGCCGCGAGAGACTGTTCCTCGATATCCTGCGCATGATCGCCTACCGCGCCGAGACGCGCATGATGGCCGCCGTGGCGGCAGCCCCGGCCCCGCCCGCACCTCAAGGCGCTCTTCCGGTCCGACGCCGACATCCTGCCGGAGCCCGAGCAGGACATCCTGCGGGTGCGGATCCTCGGCACCGCCAGCGACGCCAGTGATGCCGCCCTCGCCGGCCTGCTCCAACAACTCAACCAGCCCCGCACCTGCTTCCCCGGCACCTCCCTGCGCCTGGTCTACGAACTCCCTCCCAACCCCTCCCTCAACCCGGCCTCGGGTTCACCTTCTTCACCCCGAGGTCAGGATCTCTGTGGTTAACGTTCCCTCGGTCGGGCGTGTATGGTGTGGGCATGTCCGATCGCAGCCATCCAGGCGCCAGCAGTGGTTCAGACTGCCAACCGTACGGTCCGCAAGTAGTTCTTGAGGGCGGTCGCGCCCCATGGCACGCCAGTTCGTCTTGGCATGTCCATCTGGCGAGAAGCGCTTGTGTCTTCGCCGGATTGGCGGTGACGCTGGCGGCTCAGCCGATCGTCGTCGTGAAAGAACCGGTCGCACCTCCGGCATGGGCCCTTGCCGAGCGACTGCTGATCGACAGTGCTTCCGATGGAGTGCAGACCTTCTTTGACCGTTACGTGGACGACCGAGATTTCCTCAAGTGCGTCGAGCGGTGGGGAGGGAATGATGGCGCGGACGATGCGATGGAGAATTTCGGGGGCTGGACGCTATTGCACGCGCTTGGTGGCTCTGATGCGGTCGTTGACCTGTACAAGCGTGCTTGGGACGGCCATATCCGTCAGTACACCGAGGCGCACGCCCCCGGAATCGAGATGGCGGAGCATGGACTGTACTGGCGGGAATTCGTTACTTCCTTTGACTGGGAGCACACGGGAGAAGCGTTAGCCGCCTTCCATCTGTATGGACTTGCTGCGCCTCGTGACTCGGTGTATCGGACCAGAATGACGCGCTTCGCTGACTTCTACACGGGAGACGACCCCGACGCTGACAACTACGACCGGAGGCTGAGGATCATCAAGAGCCTCCACAATGGAAGCCGAGGCGCCAAGCTGACGCCGGCAACGGAGATGGACTGGGGCGGCTTGCCGGTCGACGGCGCACCGGAACGGCTGACTCGCTATTCCACAGCCTCGAATATTCGGGGTGATCACCCTCTCAATCTCTGTGCTACAGCCTTGGGGTTCAACGCGTTCGCACTCACGGGGGATCGGAAGTACCGCGACTGGGCGGTCGAGTACGCCCGTGCGTGGCACCAACGGGTGGCGGCGAACGCCGGCAACGTACCGACCAATATCGGCCTGGACGGCACGATTGGCGGGGAATGGAACGGCAAGTGGTACGGCGGCGTGTTCGGGTGGAACTTCTGGCCCCAGTCCGACGGACGCAACTACTTCATCCGGGGGCCCCGCATAGCGTTTGGCATTGGCGCGCTGCTCACTGGCGACCGGCGTTTCGTGGAGCCATTGCGTCGGCAGGTCGCCAACCTGTACGCAGCGAAGCGCTTGGATGGAGGGCGTGTTCTACTACCCAGAAAGTACGGCGACGATGGATTCTACGGTTACTCAACAAGCCAGCATCTGGATGTCCAGCGTGACGTGTACCTGTTCACGTTCGACCGGTCAGGTCTTGAGGGGCTGTCCAGCGATCCGTGGATTCGCTACCTCGATGGAAACCACTCCGACTATCCGACGCAGGCGTTGCGGTCTGACCTGGATGCTGTTCGGACACGTCTTGATGCCATGCGGGATGACGAGTCGGTCGACTACCAACGCCCTTCTGACTACACGCAGCGGTTCAACCCCGCCGTCACGAACTCGCTTGTGGAACTCGTACTGGGAGGGAATCCTCCTGGACGGGCCGGCAACATCCTGCACACACGCCTGTTCTACTATGACCCGGCTCGGTCGAGGCCTGGATTACCGGAACAAGTGGCCGCTCTTGTTGAGGCCATTCACCCACGCAGAGTTCGCGTGCGCCTGGTGAACCTGGACCCGATCGAGGCTCGGCGGGTAATCGTGCAGGGCGGGGCATATGGCGAGCATCGATTCACGGAGGTGCGCATTGGGCAAGCCTCGACTCCGGTAGCGGGGAATCGCTTCGAAGTTCTCCTTGAGCCGGGATCTGGTGGCGTCCTGGAAATTGGCATGGCGCTGTTCGCGAATCCCCCAGCCTTTCGTCCTGTGCCGTGACCGGATCTGTTCGGGCGTGCCATGCTGTGTATTGCCAAGCTTGCCTGCTGGTCGGTGTCCTGCCGTTCATGGCTATCAGCGACGGGGATTGTAGTCCCGCTTGTGCGACGAATCGATGACATCTTTCCTACTGTCTGCGATCTGGTCGGATCGCCGATTCCGCGTGGTCTCGAGGGCCGAAGCCAAGCCCGGGTGATTCGCCGGTATGCCTCGAGCGTTCGCGACACGATCTTCGTGGCCCGCAAGGACCTGCAGCGGGCGGTGCGGCACGGGACGTGGAAGTTCATCCGATATCCCAAGATCAATCGAACACAGCTATTCGACCCTGAGTCGGACCCGAAAGAGACGACGGACCTCGCGGATATTGCCGAGCATTCAGGATTGATCGAGGAATTGAAGGAGTTGATGGTGCGACAGCAGCAGTCATTTGGGGACCCGACGCCTCTAACCTCGACCGACCCGCCGTCGGGCGAGGTCGATCTGGAGTTCTTCGAACAGTCATCCCGATAGGCAGGCATTCGGTCCGACATGCATGGCTGGCACGTCTTCAATTCGGGCGGGTTTCGCGCGTTCCCGGTCGTTGGGTAGCCGGTGGTCCAGCGGCTTGGACAATCCGCTGCCCGGTCTGTGCACGCGCCAACCCAACATGGCGGCAGACGGACATGAACCGGTTAAAAGGGCGGTTCTCGGTCGACAGGGAAAAGGCAATTCGGGTATGTCGGAAACGAGTTAACGGGTGTCTCCCTGGTCGATTCGGGCATCATGGTGCCTGACTGCCCTCTGGATCGAATCGACGACATCAGGTCTTCGAGGCGCTATATTCCAACGCTCGCCGGAGTCAGTGCTGAGGTCGAACAGCAACGGCGGGTCATGCTGCTGATGGTCCCCGTAGCCGCGCCAAAGGCCTTTGGTCTCGGTTCCCAACGATTCCCAGGACTCGAAGACGAGCTTGTGCTCGTTGACTCTTGCGGCCCACAGGTTGCCCGGTTGGCCATAGTAGAACCACTCAGTGCGGGGGCTCGGCTTGTTCCACAGTAGCGTCGGTGACAGGTCCATCGAATCGAATACCCGACCGGACGGCAATGGTGCGCCGGTCAGGGCGGCCACGGTCGCAACCAGATCGACATTGACCCCGATGCCATCTTGTACGGACGGCTGGATGGTCCCTGTCCACCAGAAAATACTCGGAACCCGGAATCCGCCCTCCCATGAAGTGATCTTGCCATCCCGAAACGGGCCCGACGAACCGCCCAGATCGAAGTACGTCCGCCACGGACCGTTGTCACTACTGAACCAGACCAGCGTATTGGTCGAGTTGCCCGTCTCTTCGAGTGCCCGGATCAGTTCCCCCACCGACCAGTCGATTTCCTCTATCACGTCGCCGTAGAGCCCCGCATCGCTATGGTCCGCGAAATCCGGAGACGTGAAGATCGGCACATGCGGCATCGTGTGCCCGAGGAAGAGGAAGAACGGGCCGTCGCGGTGCGCGTGAATCCATCTCACGGCTTCGTCCGTGTAACGTTTGGTCAGGGTCGGCTGGTAGGCCGGCGTCTCGATGGCCTCTCGTTGCCGGTAGAGCGAGATCGGGAAATCGCTGCTGGTCGAATTCCTGATGTTCTCGTAGGTGCGCTGGAATCCCTCTCGCAAGGGAGCGTCGTTGCTTCCCACCAGACCGAAGAAGTCATCGAATCCCTGGTCGTTCGGATGAGAGCCTTGATAGTCGAAACTGTCAGTCAGGCCCCACTTGCCGACATACGCCGTTGAATAGCCAACTTCACGCAACATCTCGGCCAAAGTGATTTCCGTGTCGGGAATGTCAGCCCACGCATTCTTGCCGTTGCGGTGGATCCGGATCGGCATTCTTCCGGTCAACAGCGCCACTCGGCTCGGATTGCACATGGGAGCTGATGCATAGAAAGAGGTCCAGCGCTGACCTTCGACGGCCAGGTTGTCGATATGGGGCGTGTGAATCAGAGGGTGCCCTTGAATGGACAGATCCCCATACCCGAGATCGTCGGCCAGCACGATGACGATATTGGGTGGTTGGTCCGGAGCGGCTTCCCGGGTGCCGCATGCCACCAGGACATGCAATGCCAGAGCGACCATGCAGGATCCGAATACTGCCAGGAGGCCGAGTCCAGGCATCCTTGGGCGGCGTGTTTTCTTGTTGAGGGTCATCAGTGCTCTTGGAGGATTCTACCCGATCGTGTCGATTCAGATCATTTTCGCAGTCGCTTCCGGATCGGCATCCGTCCCACCGCATCACGTTGCCGCTTGGTTGGGGTGATCGGGGCTGTCAGGAGACTGCTTGCGGCGTTGGCGGTACGACCGGAAAACGACCTCACCAAGCGGTGCTCCTCTGTCGGCAGCAACTTGTCTGCTGGTCCGGAGCAGTGGCCGCGATGGGAGGTTCTGTCAGTGCCGCAGTATTGCCGGTGCCGGATCATCGACCCGTCCGGGATGCCTCTGTCCACGGCCTCTGATACCACGATCCCCAAGTTCGGACCGAGACCTCTCTGCGATCGTTATCAGTTTCTCGACGATTTCCGGCCTTGAGGAAGCCAAGTCGGTGTGGCTCCCCGGGTCCGTGACCACGTTGAAGAGCAGGAGTCTGCCTGTATCGCCCAGGCCGAAATGCGGATGACGCGGATTCGGTTCCTGCAAGGGCAGGAAGAGCTTCCATGGGCCGGACCGGACGGCCTGCAGTTCCTGCTGTTGGTAATAGAACAGATCCTGACGGGGGGGACCGTCCATGGCCCCGTCCGAGCAACGCATCACTGACGTCCAGTCCGTCGATCGCAATGTGCCCCGGAGGTGCAGTCCCGGCCAGTGTGGCGAGAGTCGGCAGCATGTCGATCAGGCTCATCATTTCATCCGTCTCTGAGTTCTTCGGGATCGTGCCCGGCCACCACGCTATGCCTGGAATGCGAAACGCCCCTTCGGCCGTCGTGTAGTCGCGCCCGTGGAGGGGCAGGTTGCTGCCTCGCGCAGGGCTCTCGATATCGCGTTCGAGCGGAGCGCCGTTGGGGCACAGGCACGCTCGAGGTGCGCCTGGCCGAGTAGCGGGTCCGCCTGCCGCAAGGTCCCGAGGTACGGCAGATCCGCCGGCTGCTGGACGATGGTCGGCAACTCGCCCTGATCACCACCAACTTCTCCCTGTCCCGCGAACAGGCCGCCGGGAGCGCTGTTCTCGCGCTGTTCCCAGGAGAACTTCTTCAAATACATGCGGGAAGAGTTCCAACTCGACAGCCTGCCGGTGCAGGGTCTGGCCGCCCAGGACCCGCAGGCCCGGGTCGTCAATCCCGCCTGGCGGGACCAGGACCGCGAACTCCGCCGCCTGCGCAGCCAACTCGGCACCCTGCGCAATCGCCAGGCCGCCCTGCTGCGCGGCACGCCCACCGCGAGTGCCCGTCAGCGCGCCGAGCAGACCCGCCTCGAGAGTGAGGCGCCGATCGCCCGCTGTGACGACGTGCAGCGGCAACGCGGGGAACTGCCCCGGCACATTGCCGTCGCGGAGCTCAGTGCGGAGCAGGCGCTGGATGCCCTACCCAGCCGCGAGAGACTGTTGCTCGATATCCTGCGCATGATCGCCTACCGCGCCGAGACGCGCATGATGGCCGCCGTAGCGGCGGCCCAGGGCCAGGAGCCCCGGCCCCGCCCACACCTCAAGGCGCTCTTCCAGTCCGACGCCGACATCCTGCCGGAGCCCGAGCAGGGGATCCTGCGGGTCCAGACCCTCAGCACTGCCAGCAACGCCAGCGATGCCGCCCTCGCCGGCCTGCTCGCACAACTCAACCAGACCCGCACCTGCTTCCCCGGCACCTCCCTGCGCCTGGTCTACGACCTCCCTCCCAACCCCTCCCTCACCCATGCCGCGGGTTCACCTTCTTCACCCCGAGGTCAGGATGCCTGAGGTTGAGAAGGGGGTTTTAACAGACGGCGTCGACAGCGCAGTCGAAACCTCTCAGCTCAACCGAATTGTACCAGTGATCCCTCCGATATCGTGATCAGTCAGAATACTCTTCAGATCACTCGCTAAACTTTTCCGTTCAGCCTTCAAGTAGCCGTCTTACTTCTTCCTCTAGCTTCAATGAAAGGCGCGTAAGTGCTAGCCTCTCTAAGAAACGACGCCTATTTACATCGGTGAAGACCGCCTTAGGCTCGCCGTCTACAACGATACGCATGCCATTCCGGTCAATATGAAGTCGATATTCGCCGTGCTCAAAGTTCACTACAGTCTCGGTACAGTCCCACCGAAATCTTCGAGCAAGCAAAAGTGCCGCTTCACGATCACATCGACGCCACTTCGAACGGCCTGCAAAGACTTCGCGTAGCGGACGGCAGCGAGGAGGTGCCTCGCCGAGGCTCGTACCAGTACCTGCTTGTACATGAATCAACGCAGCCATCCGATGACAGATAGCATCATACAAGCCACCAGTCTCTCGTAGGTCGAGTGGTAGCCGCTCCCATCCCTCCCGGGCAGCAAACAAGATTGCTGCGGCCAGCATATCGGCTTCGGAAATATTGCGATCCTGAAATTCAAGTAGTTCTGAGAACGATCTCCGGATCAGAAATAGAGTCATAGCGCGAGAAAACGGCGACTGAAACGTCCGGAAAACATCTGACACGCTCAGATCCGCGAATCCACCGAGCGACTCCAAAGTGCCCGCGAGACCTTCGAACTTGCCTCTAAGTTCACCTGCGAAACCTCGAGAACCGCTCCTCAAGTAAGCAACAACTATATCCTCCGCACTTTCCTGCTGATTCGATGATCTCCAAGCGATAAGCTTGTCGACGGATCCCCAGAATATTTGTTGTTGAGCTCGAACCGGTCCTTGCTGCGAAAATGCCGAGCCAATGTCGAGAATGGAAATCCCGTCGCTCTTCAACCAGGACCGTAGTGGACTTAGAATCGGAATGTCCGGCGCCGCCGCATCTTGGTCATCAGGGTCAAACGAAAGTCGGCAAATATCTACACCGGCGCTGCCTCGGTTTGCCAAGTGAAAGAGCATCGCAGCAATCCCCCCCGATGTCTGGCCCATCGCAATATTGATTTTGATGCACGGTATCTCCTGCCCACGTGGCCACTGCTCATCTACCGTTGACATAAAAAGACTCCTGTCTACCCGTCGATTAAACCTTCGTAATGGCACGTTGCCGACTTCATTTGCACTCAATTCACAAGCCTTCTTATCAGCAGCCGAACGGTATAATATCTGTTTGATCCAATGTGCCGGAAGCGGAGCCGGGAATAAATATGCTCGGTCCAGATGACTACAACCATCAGGAAACCGAATTTCCTCTAGTTTCTCACGCAGAGCAAACGCACGCCCACTTAGAGATTCTAAACGTAGCTTGACGATGCACGGCCTTAGATGATTCGATTCGCTGACTACAATCTTAGGCATATCCGCGAAAACTCTGGTGGGAAACACAGGAATCCAACCAGGAAACAGTTCAAGAGTGTCTCGGTAGTACTTCCCCCCGAAGCCACTTGGAGGAAATATAAGCCCAGCCGTAAGCATATACTCCAAATTTAAGTGGTTCGTTACAAGAAAACCCTCATTGGGCAAATGGGCACCGGTGTCAAGTGCCTTTCCAGCGAAAAGTAGTGGTCCTGTATCAACCGCCGTCGAGTGTGATTTCTCAGTCATGTTCTGTTCCTTTCAACGCCAGCTCAAGAGTGAGCGATCAGAAGGGAGAAGGTGTTTCTCGATATTCCCGCTTTTGCCCTTTCTTGCCAAAAGCACTATCTGCTCTCGCGCCCGTGCTACCATAACATAGAATCTCTTCTTCGTCGAATCTACATCACTTGAATCGAATAAGTGATCATCAATATCTGCGCAGTACACTACATCAAATTCTAGGCCCTTGCATGCCTGTACATTAATTACCACGATACCGCCTAAATCAAACCGAACATTTGGCCTTTGCCTAGTTGACCATGTCTGGATTATTGGGCGTAATCCCCCAAAATCCTTGACTTTAGAAACCGCCATAACTGAATTAAAAAACCGTATTCTACTATCATTATTCGGAGTGATTACCCCGATCACGTGATGGGGATGATTGCGATAATGGGTCAAAATCTTATTCGCTATCGGATTCAATTGCTGTGGCTCATACCGGAAATATATCGGAGTACTGATTGCCCCCGCCGAGCCGGACATCTGCGGGAGATCGGGTAGAGGGCTAGCGATGTCGTTTGTATAGAACTCACGAGCCAATCGAGCGATGGGTAGCGCGTTGCGAAAATTCTGACGAAGCTCTAGAACATCATTTGTCTCAATGGCAAGTACATCTTCAATATCCTGACGGCTACTATGTTCTTCCTTGATCTGTTGATTCTGGTCAGCCACAACAAACAGATTGTCAAATCCGAGTCCAATAACGACGCGATAAAACTCAGGTGGCATATCTTGCCCTTCATCAATTACAAGAAATCGAGATTTTGAAAGCTGTCTTTTTTTATCAGAAATATCCGTGGCTAATTTGACTGCCAGATGCCAATCAATAGGTTGCCACGTACTTGAAGATTGAGCCACCTTCTTTGGCAGATCATGTCCAGTGAGTTTCGAGAACTCATCTGATAACCACCCGTTCCAAGTTCTGCTGATAAGTTCTGACTGTGGGTTCTTTGACTCTCCGCAGTACAATTGGAGGCTCGCTCGATCGAGCAGGTGATTAAAGACTAGGAAAGAGTAATCAAGATTCTCCAAGGCAAGCCTACGAGTTCGCAGCAGAGCAACAATTGACTTGCCTGTTCCTGGCCCTCCGATAACTAAGTGTTGCCCGCGGAGTGGAAGACCACGAACTGCCTCTTGGTCCTTTGTAAGGTCCTGAATACTTGGCAATTCGAAACGTCGAGCTTGCATCATACCTCCGATTGCGTGAATGCCAATACTGGTGAAATTCGAGCTTCTTCGTTGCCTTTAACAAAAGTGCGGTCAAGCAGCACATTTCCGTATTGACATGACGGATCTGCTACAAGTGCACATGCTTGACATGCCGCCCCATTCAACAAGCCAGGACCTTGGCCGTCGTGCTCAGAACAAACGGGATCAAGTGAGCACCATGTAGCGGACTCAAACACCGATACCAGTATTCGCAAGAAGGCCGTTGGCTCGGATAGCTCCGCTAGACCGCCCATTGAACCAACCTCGTCAGGTACCGCAACGTAGATCAAAATGCCTGCCATTGAGTCGGCTTCTTCCGAACAGTATATGCGCTCTTTGAGAGCAGCTGGTCCATATCCGGACTCAGATTCCAACTTCCGAATCACAAGATGAGCGAGCGTATGAAGTAGCACGAATCGAGGTGACACTTCGTCTAGCTCTATCAGGCCGTTCAATGGATGTGCCTCCCAACGTGCCTTCATTCTCTCCACCCTAGTCTGCAGACCTACTTGCATAGACCATGTCTCCAGAGCTCGCTCATCAAGGGTAAAAAAGATTCCTTCTCCCCGAAGTGAGAGAGATGGCAACCATCCCGCCTCGTTCGTGATATCCGGTGGGATGATCTGGTCGCTACCAAGCCGTGTAAACCCCCGCAAAATGACGAGCTCTTTGAGTCTTCGCACTTCGATGAGACGGCCGACGATACGGATTATACTTACGGTGAATTCCGAGGCATGCTGAGCCAAGGCCCTCCATTCGTTCGTCCTGTGGACAGTATAGAAGTCCTCGTCCTCAAAAAGATCAGGAATTGGTTCTATTAGTGCGTTGAACTCAGCTGCAAGTAGGTTCTCACTCTTGGGTGAGATGCCGTACAGTGGGTAACCATGGTCCAATTCAGTGAGTGCAGTCTCAATTTCGGAAACGGTACAACGCAGTTCTTGCGCAATGCGCCTTCGAGCGCTCTTGCCTGCCAATCCGGGCCTTCTGAGCTCGCTCTGTCGTTCGCTGCGACTATAAAGTCGGTCGACTACGGTGCCTGTACGAATTCTTGATTCTGGAGGAATAATTAGAGCGATACTGGTCACAGCCGTATGGACTCGCACGTCATTGACCTGCAATATCCAGGCAGGTGGCCTCTCCGATCGTTCGGGTGGTTGAGACGGAATCCATGGCTGTTGCCAAGCACTTGGCGGATAATGAAATCGCGTTGGTCTAGCGTTGGACGCTCCGCAGTCGTTGCACCGAACTTGCAGTCCGCTTTTCCCATCTACTAGGTGTAAGTATGGGCGCTTCCAATGTCGCTTGCAGTCTCTTGTTTGTTTAGAAGACAAGTTTGAGTGAGCGATCTCATGCCATGGAACATCCGCCAAGTAACCCTCTTCATGAACTATAACCCACGAGACCTGCTCTAAGACACCGGGGCATCTCTGCCCGGTGACTCGGCCGCATTCGATGGTTACTGCTGAGTCCCTCGTAGCCCATGGTTGATAGTGTAGAAATCCACACCGCGTGCATCGGGTCCATCTCGGAAATCGAACACCTGGTATCCAGTGCCCTTCCGTTAGCTCGCCGTTATGGTCAACCGTGGCGCACGGGGGAATACAAAGTCGGGATTCAATACCTAAGGTGGATCGAATTCGCTCCACGTATCGAATCTCTGCCGCTTGCGACGGTCCGTCGGGGTACCATTTCCGGGTATCTTGCACTACAAGGAGCCGGTCAGGTCCCCTAACGATAGCCCCAACCGAGCAATGACGCAGTAGATGGGACATTCGAAGGGGAAACGTGTCGCTCGTCATTGGAGTTTTCGTGTCTCCTTTATCAGTGCCGTCTTCTCCACGTTTCGCATGGAGTGCAACGTTGCCCAGAGGCCGCTCTCGCTCGTTCCGAACCCTCTAAGTAGGGAGTCAGTGGCTTTGTCTCTGCGGGAATCGTACTTTAGACTCCGCCGCCTATTGTTACATCGCTGGACTTCTTCGTGCCATTCGTTCACGAGTCGATCAATATGTATACTTGTGAGGTCCGTATTACCCGTATCGTCGGCTTTGTCGCACCGCGCCTTAAGTGTTTCGATAATACGGCGAATTTCGCTTTGGTTTGGATCGAAACAGATTGCACTTTGGTTATCGTGAAGGTTCGGACAGGCATGCCGGACTGCGATTACAAGTGCTGCATGCAGCGCACGCGAACGGACCTGGTATGTAAATGGTGTGATGCTTGCGGCTTCGACAAATCGATAGAAAGACTCATGGTATGGACGAAATGTCTCGTAATGAAACAGGCTACTAGCTTGGTTTCTATGGTAGTTTGCGACGACAATTCCCGGAACGTCTGCGCGTCCGACTCGGCTACTGGCCTGGATGTACTCTGCGGTAGTTACGGGTTGACCGTCTAGGATCATTAATGCTAGACGGCCGACATCCAGCCCAACCGAGACCATGTTGGTTGCCAGCACCACGTCCAACGCACCGTCCTGATCGTAGCGCTTAGCAAGGTTTGCGAATGTTTCTGCATTCTCCCTCGCACTTTTCGCGCTCGTGAGTTGATCAATGCAAAGGCGCTCCGTTCGCATTGAGGTGGCACGTTCATTCTTGTCTGAATCAGGAAACCCCTCCGTACTGCCTTCATGTCGATCCGCATGGTACTCTTCGGTAATGCTCCGGAGCCTCTCTTGAACGTCAACTCCATAGGACGTATGGTTACTGCCAACAGCACTCAAACTAGTGTGGTAGACGATCTGCGTCCACCATGCTTCGGTCAGTTCTTCTCGATCGACTTCGTCACTGAAGATGCTTTCTGGCGCTGAAAGTAGTGCCGCAGCGATTGGTATCAAACCTCGACTTTTGTCTAGTATTGGAGGCAGATAGCCTATATATAGTCTCCCCGGACGAGTTCGGTCGGTCCTTGCGAAATAACAATCGTCGCAACTCAAACCAGGTGGAGGAAACACCCGGACAGGGCGTCCGTATAACCGTTTAACTTGGAATTCTGCCCGATGGATTGTCGCGGATGATGCGACATACTTCGGGCGTACACCAAGAGATTTGAGCAGAGAGTCGATACCGGCTTCGTAGAGTCCAGCAACCGATCCGAGTGGTCCGGAGAGAAGATGTAACTCGTCTTGAATGATCAACTCTGGCGGCCTTTTCAAGGGTTTGCCGAAGAATGATACGGCCCTACCGTCCCACGCTAGTCGTGCGAATTTATCGATTGTTCCGATCAGGAGAGAGGGAGGGTCCGCATATAGGGCTTCATCTACGACGTTGCATGGCAGTGGCAGTTGTCCCACGCCGAACTCACAATTGGCATTTGAGCAATAGAAGCCGAAACTGTCGTCAGTCGCACGGTAATTTGTAGATGTAAACTCCAATCCGCACCATGGACAATTTGCTAGAATCAATCCCCCTGGAGTACTCGCTCCCTGTGCGATCAGATCTACACAGTTGATAGCATCCTTAAATTTGTTCGGACTCGATGCCTTACCAACCCACATACCAACGGTGATCGGCGTTGTACCGAGAAGTTCAGGTCGATTTCTTCGAATCAGTTCCATTGCGAAGATCATTCGTGCCGCTCGGTCGAATTGTTGGCTCGTTAATAAGCGCATTGTATAACGCATTACAGCAGTTGTGCCAGAACCAGCCTCACCGTAAGTGATTCTCCTCCACGCTATCAGAAAAGCAACTAATGCTAAGTATGCTTCAGTCTTTCCTCCCCCAGTTGGGAACCAGATAAGATCGACAGTATCCCGAAAGCTGTCGTCGCCGACTACCATCGACTTGATAACTGTTAGCAGGAACGCAAGTTGGAATGGTCGCCAGTAATAACGAGAAGGTTCTTTTTGAGTTTGAGCTACTCGTGAGATCTGAGCGAACATTATCTGGTTAGTAATCTGAAATGCTTCAGCTACGGAGGCGTCTTCGGCAATAAGTTGAACGCCGCTATTCATTCGATTCTGAGCGTCGATCATACGCTGCTTGATTCGAGAGATATCGGGTCGCACGATATTGGAAACATTGTCAAGATCATGAGAAGCAATCCAGTCAGAATAGCCTTCGATAAAATCTTCTAAGTCCGGTACTAGGGTATCGATGGGATCATTCGCTAATTTCTTTATGTCGAGAGCCGATCGGCCAGTTTTTGGTAGGCTTACCGTGGTCTGCGGTACTTCGATGGTAGGCAGGAAATCAGTCTGGATTCTCGGAACGTTAGCATCGTTACGATCCCAGTTAACCGATACGCCGTGTCCGATGGCGTAAATCGATCGATCTCGGTATTGAATCTCGATTTCTCGATCTTCGTCAGGAAGCAAGTTCAGGTCAACTCGGGGATACTCGCGAAGTTGGCCAGAGAGTATACTGCATTCTAGATGTACTTCGAACAAACATTTTTCAGCGAGATCCGTGGCGCGATCAACTTCGGAGTGACGGGAAGAGATTAACTGTCGGTTAGATAAAGCGATAGTCAAGATGCTCCCTTGGCGAAGTAGACGCTGACGAACCGTAACCTCGCACGGACTCTCATGAGAGCCTCCAGTGAGGGTACCGTCCTCCCAAGTGAGCGAGACATTAGGAATGCAATAGCGAGTGTACTCTCGGGTTCGGAATTCACCGGTTCTTTCGTCACGGTCGGAACTTGCTTTATAGGCAGCTGCAGATGCAGTGAGTTCTAAACGAGCGTTTCCAGTTACAAAACATGAGAAGCCGACTGATGAAGGAGGTACGTAACGTGGTTGTTGGGGAGGCTGTACTAGCTGTGATTTGTGGCGTTCTCCGTGAGTCCGAGCGGTGTCAGTGTGCTCGACTTCTAGTTGAACTCTAGTGGCTAACTCATCGCTGAGGTGGGACGCTGGGCGAAGGTCTGCATCGCCAACTTCGACGGGGTACAAGACACCAGTAGGAAATCTCTTGACGGGCGAGATTCCCTTTAGCGTGTGGTCGTGGTATGGGAGTGGGCCGATCAGTTGGCCACGTAGCCATTCAACGAGGCTTCTCCTCGCCTTAGCGTAGTCGATTCCGTTGGCAGACCCGTCTGTTAGATTATTCGCTTCCGGTGCTTGCGGTTCCGGCTCGGTTTTGACTGAAGCAACTGTTGTATCAGCTTCGGCACTCAAGGCTGCTTTCGCTTCCGTCGCGTCACGGAATCGATTGGCCTCGATTGGATCCGTTGCTTTCCGGAGGAAATTTGAGAGACTAGGGGAGATAGCTGGGCTCGGATCTGGCCAGTTTAGACCATCTTTCTTGGCCGCAACACTGGTTCCTGTAAACGGCTCTTGACCAAAGATAAGGTGGAAAAATGTTGCGGCCAATGCAAAAATGTCATCCGCGGGCTTGGCCGACTTCCCTAACTGACGCGATGGTGAACAATATCTGGGCGTACCCTCCGAAATAGTAGTCTCTCCGCACTTTACTACGAGGTCGTAGTCGGTTAGCACTGGTGCATCACCAGAAATGATGATGTTCCCGGGGCTGATGTCTCCGTGAATCAAGCCGTTGCTGTGAAACACCTCAAGCGCCTCGCAGATACTTACGATACAGTTTAATACCGCCGATTCCCCTGCACCTAGCGGGTTAGAGTCAAAGGAAATTGGGGAAGTACTCACTAGTTGGTGTAGCGGGAATCCTTCGACCCATTTCATCAGTGTGACGAACTCGTTCGCATGCCAAGCTTCAGCAACTTCGAAGACTGTGGAGAGTCCCGGGTGGCTTCCGAGGTACGGACGGACCAGCTTGTGGCTTCTCAACACACTCGCAGCTAGGTTGGGTGTTTTTGCGGTCTTGCCGACAAACGGTCCGAAGACATCCTTTGACGTTGGATCCACTTCAACGACCTTGAAGGCCGTCCCAAAACCGCCTTTGCCCAATTGCTCTAGCACTTTGTAGTCTTTCCCACGGAATTTGACGACCAAACCGGGGCTCCACTCTTCTACCGGACGAGGTGTACTACTAAGCGCAGGTTCGTTGAAAAGTTCTACGAGATACTCCTCGATGTCATTTAGGCTCCACCGATTGTCCGGTAGGTCAGACGTACCTTGATCGAGGATCTCAAGCACGTCAGGAGATGCGTCGTCATCCCGATTGACGAATATGACTTTTAAGCTCTCAAACAGTGAGAACCAATCGGATCTGTGGTCAGCGGCATGCAAGCCGGCCTGCTTGATCTCAGGCGCTACGGTCGCGCTCCATTTTCCCATGTGTGCCGGGGCTGAAGCTACGGTTTCGTCCTCGGGTATTCTTGTGAATTCGAACCCAGTGAAAAGCGGGGAGTTATCGTCCTGTACCAGAATTGTTTCCGGCGTGATGTTGCGATGCAGCATTGGATCGGGTCCCTCTGATGCTGCGTGCAAATCCCTTAACGCCCGTATTGAGGAGACGGCAAACCTGATGCGAGCGTCTGTCGTCCATCTGTCGTCGGAGTGTTGCTTTTCCAGGGTAGTTGCACCGTCATCGCTAACAGTGTAGAAGTACATTTCACCGGGATAGGCCGGCACGGGCTGGAACGAATCACGTATGCGGGGGGTCCAGGGGAGCTTATATAGTTCGTAGAGCACTTTATATTCCCTTTCGGCACGAATGTCGGCGTTTTCATTCATAGCGCTTAGATCGTAAAGATGCAGAAAGATCTGTTCGCCGGTTTCTGATTTAATCCCGCGGTAGGCTCGATGAAATCGATCTTGGATCGGGGACTTAAGTTCGAGGTTTGAGCATCCGCACAGGCTCCGGATGTTCCCATCAATCGCGATCCGAGCTGCTGGCTCAAGCTTCTTTGCCAATTTTTGGATTTCTTTTCGGGACAGTTTCGATGGTAGATTGAAGCCAATGGTCTCCTTCCACTGCTTCAATGTGTAAACTGGAATATTCCGAATACGCTGTCCTTGCAGACCTTTGGACTTTGGCGGACTTGTCGTAATGAGAATGGCGCCGTCGACTTTACCTAAGTTGGGAACTGAATTCCGCAATGTTGTTCCGATTCTCTTTGCTTTGTCAGTGACTTTCTCGGCCTCGTGCTCTACTGCTTGCTTGTGAGACTTTGTCCAAGTGTAGGTCCAGTGTTTGACTTCTACGATTTTCAGGCCAAATGGTCCGATCACAACGATGTCGATCTCGTCAGATTGTTGGTCATTTCGACTTGAGAATCTCAAATTGGAAAGCAGGATCCATTCGTCGTCGCCTGCTAACGAATTCAGATTGTTCTTAAGTCGATCGAGAGCAAGCCGCTCGCTGTAATTGGTGGCCGAATCGCATGGGATGTGGGTTACGGTCATGGATGAACGTCCAGGAGATGGCAACTCAGGATGCAGTGGGTGCGGTGACGCCGTCGGATTCGACCCGGAAGCTGTGGTCGCTCAATCGCGCATACGAGGCTCCTTGGCCCGGTCGTCCGCTCCGGTTCCCGACGAAGCGATAACCGCCCCTGCTCTAATATGTCGTTCAGGGTGTTTGGACAACGGGCGAAGAAGTCAATGAGTTGGATCCACATGGCCTTCGAACTGTAGATCAGTATGATTGTATCGTAACGAGACATCCTCAACCTTTCGTATCGCTTGTCTTCTCGTTCCTGCGTGTTGTTGAACTTTGGTTCATGCCTTGCTCCTCGTACCACAGATCTTCAAGATCTGGGCATTCACTGGTTGCTACTCTTCGTAGTTCCTCTGTCAGCGCCTCAGTATTGCCGGTGCCGGATGATCGACCTGTCCGGGATGCCTCTGTCCATGGCCTCGGATACCGCGACCCCCAAGTTCGGACCGAGCCCTCTCTGCAACAGCCATCAGTTCCTCGACGACCTCCGGCCTTGAGGAAGCAAGGTCGGTGCGACTCCCCGGGTCCGTGACCACATCGAAGAGCAGGAATCTGCCTGTATCGCCCGGGCCGAAATGCGGGTGGCGCGGATTCGGTTGCTGCAAGGGCAGGAAGAGCTTCCATGGGCCGGACCGGACGGCCTGCAGTTCCTGCTGTTGGTAATAGAACAGATCCTGACGGGGGGACCGTCCATGGCCCCGTCCGAGTAACGCATCGCTGACGTCCAGTCCGTCGATCGCAATGTGCCCCGGAGGTGCAGTCCCGGCGAGTGCCGCGAGAGTCGGCAGCATGTCGATCAGGCTCATCATTTCATCCGTCTCTGAGCCTTTCGGGATCGTGCCCAGCCACCACGCTATGCCTGGAATGCGAAACGCCCCTTCGGCCGTCGTGTAGCCGCGCCCGTGGAGAGGCAGGTTGCTTCCCCGCACAGGGCTCTCGATATCGCGTGCGAGCGGAGCACCGTTGTCGGACGTCCACAGAACCAGCGTGCGGCTGTCGAGTCCGGTCGTAACGAGTTTGTCGAGAATCTGCCCGGTAGACCAGTCCAGTTCCTCGACCGCGTCCCCCCACGCCCCGTTCCGACTCTTGCCGCGGAACCCTCCGCTCGCAAACGGAACCCGTTCACTGCCCGGCATCGCGTGGGAAAGGAACAGGAAGAATGGCCGGTCCCGGTTGGCCTCGATGTACTCGAGGGCTCGTTCCGTGTAGCGCTTGGTGAGCAGGTTGCGGTCGACCGGCGCCTCGATGACGCTCTCGTCTTCCATCAACGGCAACGGTGGCCAGGCAGGTCCCTTGATGCGCGTCTGGCTGCGGCCACGTTCCTTCGTCATGTCGTCGCTGTAGGGAATCCCGAAGTAGGAATCGAAACCATGACGGGTCGGCAGGAACTCCGGCTGGTCGCCGAGATGCCACTTGCCGATGATGGTCGTGGCGTATCCCTGTTCGCGCAGCAACTCCGCGATCGTTGTCTCCTCGGCGTTGATTCCATACGGTGATGCCGGTCGCAGCACGTGGCCGTCCCTGGGAGTGTCGTGCAGTCCCACCCGCTGGGCGTAGCAGCCCGTCAACAGGCTGGCTCGCGATGGCGTGCAGACACCCGCGCTCGAGTAGAGATGCGTGAGCTTGCGACCCTCGCGAGCCATGCGATTCAGCTGCGGCGTTCGGTGCAACGTGGAACCGAAAGGCTCGGTGTCGCCATAGCCGAGGTTGTCGCAGAGCAGAATGATGAAATTCGGCGGACGCTCCGCATGGGTGGTGCATCCAGCCAAGCAGGCCAATGCCAGTGCCGTGTAGATCAGGCGCATCACGAGAACATCGAATCGATGACCGTCCCGCCGAAGTCGGTCAGCTTCTCATGGCGACCGTTGTGCAGGTACCAGAGCCGGTGCTGGTCAAGACCGAGGGCCTGCAGGATCGTGGCGTGGAAATCCCTCATGTTGTACGGTCTGTCGACCGCCCGAAGCCCGAACTCGTCCGTCTCTCCGATTGCCTGACCGCCGCGGATGCCCCCGCCTGCGAACCACATGGTAAAACCGTGCGGGTTGTGGTCCCGGCCGTTTCCACTCTCCGACGTTGGCAGCCGTCCGAACTCCGCACCCCAGATGACCAGGGTCCTCTGCAGGAGCCCGCGCTGTTTGAGATCGTGGAGCAGTGCGCCGATCGGCTGGTCGCTGTGGCCGGCCATTTTCTCATGGTTCTGCTGCAGGTGCCTGTGTGCGTCCCACTGCATGCTGATGGGACCGCCCCCCGAGTAGACCTGTACGAATCGAACCCCGCGCTCGACGAGTCGACGAGCGAGCAGCAGGCGTGTACCGAATTCACGGGTCCGTTCGCTTTCGAGTCCGTATGACCGTTTCGTCAGGACCGATTCCCTGTCGAGGTTGACCGCCTCGGGGGCGTGTGCCTGCATGCGGAATGCGAGTTCATAGGCCGCGATGCGGGCTTGCATCTCGGTGTCATGCTCACCGGCATCGATCTCGTTCATCGCCTGGAGAAGGTCGAGCATGGACCTCTGGCGCTCGGGAGTCATACCCTCCGGGCGCCGTAGATGCAGGATGGGATTCGGTCCCGGGCGGAGCAGGGTGCCCTGATAGACCGATGGCAGGAAGCCCTGGCTCCAGCACGACGTACCGCCTTCCGGCGTGCCTTCCGGCTGCGGCATGACAACGTATGCCGGGAGGTTCTCCGTCTCGCTGCCAAGTCCATAGGTCACCCATGAGCCGATGCTCGGATGTGTCGCGAACAGCCGGCCGTTGTGAACCTCGTACATGGCCGGGGCATGCACGACGCTTCGCGTGAAGAACGATCGGACGAAGCAGATGTCGTCGACATGTTCCGCGACGCACGGGAAGAGATCCGAAACCGGAAGTCCGCTCTGCCCGTGGCGCCGAAAGTTCCAGGGCGTGCCCAGGATCGGATTGCTGCCGTCGGTGAACTGGCCGCCCACCTTGCCAAGGCTCTCCGGCATCGCTTCTCCGGCCCGTTCGTTGAGCAACGGCTTCGGGTCGAACGTGTCCATCGAACTGGGCGCGCCGACGTTGAAGATGAAAATCACCGCGTCCGCGGTGGGTTCGAAGTGAGGGGGTTTCGCCGTCAGCGGATTCGCTGCTTCGGCTCCCCATCCGCTCCGGGCCAGCAAATCCTGTACAGCGATGGCCCCGAAACCGTTTGCGGTTCTCAGGAGCATTTCCCGGCGCGACCATCCGTGCCGGGATGCCGAAGCCCTACGGTCGATAGACAAATTCATTGCGGTTCAGGAGCGCGAGCGCGAAATCGACCAATGCCTCCGGGCGGGTGGCGAGGAATTCGTTGGCCAGCCGCTTCTCTATGGCGGTCGGTTCGCGCGCAAGCGTCAATTCGAACCCCGCCTCCACCTGGCAGCCGGTTCCTTCGCTTCGGCACCGGCCGGCGAGCCGATCGGCAAGGGCCCGGGATTGTGTCTGCATGAAGTCACTGTTCAGCAGGCTGAGCGACTGCAGCGCATGTGTCGAAGTCTGTCTCACGGAGCACGAAGTCATCGTGTCGGGCTGATCGAAGTTCGCGAGGAAGGGCAGTCGCACAGTCCTCTTGTTGAGCAGGTACAGGCTTCTCCGATCATGCTGTGCGGTGTTCGGTGTCACTGGCCAGAGGTTGTCCGGTTCCGCCTCCGTGAAGATGAGGTCGTAGACCTCCTGCTCGATGGGAATCCTGACCGGCTTGCCGCCGAGGGCTCCGTTGAGTCGTCCCGATGCCGCCAATGCGCTGTCGCGGATCGCTTCTCCCGACAGCCGGCGGCGATGGGCCCGCCAGTACCACTCGTTGTCTGGATCCAGACCTGCCTTTTCGGTGTCGATGTCGGAGGACTGCCGGTAGGCATGCGACAGGACGATCAACCGGTCGATTGCCTTGATGCTCCAACCGTCGCGAACGAACCGTGTCGCGAGCCAGTCCAATAGCTCGGGATGGGACGGAGTTCCGCCGAGCACGCCGAAGTTGTTGGGGTCGGCCATCAGTCCCCGCCCCATGCGGAACTCCCAGATCCGATTGACCATGACCCGAGCGGTAAGCGGGTTCTCTCCTGCTGTCAGCCACAGGGCCAGCGACGTACGCCGCCCTCGAGTCCCTTCGAGCGGCTCGAAGCCGAACGAGCCCAGAACCGCGGGGAAGCCCGGCGCGACTGCCGCGCCCTTGCGGCGGTAGTCCCCGCCACCGAGAATGTAGGTTCCCGGATCGTCCGCAAGATTCTCCACTGCGAATGCGGCCGGCGGTGGATCGGGGCGCTTGATCTCGAGAGCATGCAAGCGATCGCGAAGGGCCCTCCGTCGCCGCCTGACATCGTCCGGAATCAATGGCAGGATCTCGTACCAGACGGGCTTGATCTGCGAGTTGGCCTCCTTGGCCAACCGCTCCTGCTCTTCGGTTCGCTGCTGCTTCGGAACGGACAGTGCCGCCCGGAACTCCGGATCCAGTGCGGCCCGTTTCCGTGCGCGGACCAGCGCTGCATAGGGGGCCTCGATCTCCTGCAGTCGGTCCTGGATCGGTTGGATGGTGTCCTTGTGGAGGGCCTCGGTCGCTGCGTGGGCTGCGGTCTCACTCTCCGTCGCAGTCGGAATGTCCTTGAGGTCGGTTGCCGTGAAGAACGCTTCCAGCCGGTAGTAGTCCCGCTGGGTGATCGGATCGAACTTGTGGTCGTGACAGCGGGCGCACTGGACGGTCAGTCCGAGCAGCGCCTGGCCAACGCCCAGCGCCATTTCCGTGACCACTTCCTGGCGGGCTTCCTCCTTGTCCTGGTTTCCGCCGACTACGTGTCTCGGTCCGGCTCCGTGGAATCCTGTTCCGAGCAATGCTTCGGTGTCGCCGGGGAAGAGTTCGTCGCCAGCGACCTGCTCCTGCACGAACCGGTCGAAAGGCTTGTCGTCGTTGAATGACCCCACGACATAGTCCCGATAGCGCCAGCCGTGCTCGCGATATCCGTCCCGCTCGAATCCGTCGGTGTCGGCGTACCGCACGACATCCAGCCATTTCAGGGCCCACCGCTCCCCGTAGTGCGGCGATGCCAGCAGGGACTCCACGAGCCGGTCATAGGCATCCGCAGATCGGTCGCCGAGGAACGAGGCTCTCTGTTCGGGGGTAGGTGGCAATCCCGTGAGGTCCAGACAGACACGCCGCAGCAGTCGCTCCTTGTCGGTCTCGTCGGACGGTGCCAAGGCGTTCGCCTGCAATCGACTCGCGATGAATGCGTCGATCGGAGTCCGGACCCACTCCGAACGGGTTTCGGGAGGGCCGGGATCACCGGGGACCTGGAATATCCAGTAGCTTCTGGCGGTATCCGGTGCGGTTGCCGCCGCGCCAGCACCGGCAACCGCCGACAGGCCGAGGCAGACTCGCAGGGCGGTCATCTGGACTGCCGTCCCGAAGTTCACGGCTACATTATAGAAGTCTCTTGGAACACGTGGTCGGCACCCTGGTCGGCGATTAGTGATAGTTTTGTATTTCTGTGCCGGGTCTGCGCTGCGGCCCGGCGATCAGTGCCGGTAGGAGTCAATGGCGGCAGGTCACCCCGACGCGAAGTCCCCCATCCATGCACGTTGGGCAGGGATCCTGCCCGCGGGGCTGTTCGTCTGGCTCGTGTCGATGGTCCCTTCTGTCTCACGCGGGAGCGAGCACTACTGGGAACTCGATTGGCTCCCCCAACTCGGTATCGCGCTCAGCTTCCGCGTGGACGGACTCTCCCTGCTGTTCGGCCTGCTGATCACCGGGATCGGGAGCTGCATCCTTCTCTACGCCAGCGAGTACATGCGGGGCGCACGGCATCTGGGGCGCTTCACGCTCTTCCTCGTTGCGTTCATGCTCTCGATGCTCGGACTCGTGCTGACGGACAACCTGATAGCACTCTTCGTCTTCTGGGAACTGACCACGATCACGTCATTCCTGCTGATCGGGTACTCGCATGAGGACTCGGTGGCACGCCGGTCGGCCCTGCAGGGCCTGCTCGTTACCGGGGCCGGCGCACTGGCCATGCTGGCCGGATTCGTGCTCCTCGGCGATGCTGCGGGGACCTACAGTCTGCGCGAGATGCTCTCGGGGCCGGCCCGGCTCTCCAGCCATCCCCACTATGACGCCATCCTGCTGCTGATCCTTGCCGGCGCGTTCACCAAGTCGGCGCAGTTCCCGTTCCACTTCTGGCTTCCCAATGCGATGGCGGCACCGACCCCCGTTTCCGCCTACCTGCATTCGGCCACCATGGTGAAGGCTGGCGTCTTCCTGCTGGCGCGCCTCAATCCCGTTCTCGGGGGCACCGAGACCTGGTCCATGGCCCTGACCGTAACCGGTGCCGTCACCGCCGTCTACTCGTCGGCCGTCGCTTTGACCAAGACCGACCTCAAGCAGATCCTTGCGTACACGACCGTGATGGCCCTGGGAGTCTGTGTCATGTTCATCGGGCTGCCTGCCCCCCACGGGCATGGCGGCCCGGGTCATCATGGGCCGCTGGCCGCGGTTACGTTCGTCTTCGTCCATGCGCTCTACAAGGCCGCCCTCTTCATGGTGGCCGGAACGATCGACCACTCGGCCGGCACACGGGATCTGCGGCTGCTGGGCGGTCTGCGCAAGGCCATGCCCTGGACGTTCGCCGCTGCATTGCTGGCGGCACTGTCGATGGCCGGATTGCCTCCGTTCATCGGGTTCATCGGCAAGGAACTCCTCTACGAGACCGCGACCGTGTCCTCGGCTGCCCTCTACGCCACCTCTGCCGCCGTGGCCGCCAACGCGATGATCGTGGCTGCCGCAGCCATGGTCGTGGCCGTCCCCTTTGGAGGAGCAGCGCGGGATTCTCTGCGGGACACCCATGAGGGACGCTGGACTCTCTGGGGCGGTTCTGTCGTTCTGGGTCTCATTGCGTTCACCGTCGGTCTGTTTCCACAGCCGGCATTCGACTACATTCTGCGTCCTGCCGCCGGATCCGTAAGCGGCTCCGTGCCGGCGTTCAAGGCCGCACTCTGGCATGGCTTCAACCTGCCGCTCCTGCTTTCGCTCGTCACGATTGCCAGCGGAGGGTTGCTGTTCGCGATGCGCTCGCCCGTCAGCCGGGCCGTCGAACGAGGGCTGCGATGGATGCCGTGGACAGGTGACCGTGCCTACGATGCTGCCATGGACGGAATCGCACGGTTTGCCGTGTGGCATACGCGACTCCTGCAGTGTGGTATGCAGCGACGCTATATCCTCGTCACCTTCGTGGTCCTCGGTGTGAGCCTGACAGTGACCCTCATCGTCAAGGACGCTGTCGTGCTGCCTGCCGGCATTCCGGACGTGAACTTCATCGATTGGGCGCTGGCGATTCTCATCGCCGTCAGCGCACTGGTCACGGTCCGGACGAAATCGCGTCTGCTGGCGATCTGCGCGCTAGGCGTGGTCGGCACGGGAACTGCGTTGATTTTCCTGGTGTATGGCGCGGTCGACGTCGCCATGACACAGTTGATGGTGGAGACCCTGGTCGTGGTCATCGTCGCGATGGTCCTCCTGAAGCTTCCGGGCTTCAAGGACGAGGTCCGGCAGACGACCTTCGGCAGATGGCGTGACCGCATCGTCTCCGTGACGGTCGGTGTGTCGGTCACCCTGGTGCTTCTCGCCGTCACGTCGGCACCATCGGAACGCATCCTGACCAATCGCTTCACGGAGATCGCGTATCCGCAGGGGTTCGGACGGAACGTGGTCAACGTGATCCTGGTCGACTTTCGAGGGTTTGACACGATGGGAGAGATCACGGTACTTGCAATTGCCGCCATGGCGGCGTACGGACTGATCCGCTGGCGGCTGCGAGGCCCTGCCGCGACCGGGAGGGATTCTATGGTCCAGTCCGACTCGACGCCGTCCGCCGCGTCGGAGAAACTGCCGTGAACACGCTCATCCTCCGCGAGACGACCCGGATCCTGCTGGCACTGATGCTGGTGTTCTCCGTCTTCACGCTGCTGCGTGGTCACGACCTGCCCGGTGGTGGGTTCGTCGGCGGCCTGATCGCTTCGATCGCGGTTTCGCTGTATGTGTTCGTGGCGGATCCGCCTGCGGTCCGTCGCCTGTTGCGGGTCGACCCACGCTACCTGGTGGCCGTGGGACTTGGGCTGTCCATACTGTCCGGATTCGTGGGCCCGGTCATTACTGGAGCACCGTTCCTCACGTCCGCCTGGGGGATGATCGGCGGCACGAAGATCGGGACCCCACTGCTGTTTGATGTGGGCGTCGACCTGGTGGTGTGCGGGGCCGCCCTCACGTTCGTTCTGGGCATCAAGGAGCAGAGATGACGCCTTGGTGGCGTGTGCGGAACCGGCGGGGAGGCTGAACTGTGGAGACCATCGTCGCAGTGCTGGTCGGCGTGCTCATGGCGTCGAGCGTATACCTCATGCTGAGCCCCAACCTGGTGCGCTTCGTCCTGGGGTTGGCCCTGATCTCGCATGCCGCCAACCTGCTGATCTTTGCCGGTGGAGGCATGGCCAGTTCGATGGCGCATTCAGTTGTGGATGGCGTCGTCGATGCCGTTCGGGTCGAGTCCGATGCCGTCGCACAGGCACTGATCCTGACAGCGATCGTCATCTCGTTCAGCATCCTGACGTTCGCCTTGGTGCTGGCCTTCCGCGTGTATCAGATGCTGAAGACGGTCGATACCGATTCCATGCGGGTTGCGGAGCCGGAGCCGGGCGATCGGGCCTGGCAGGGCTCCGGGACGGTTGGGCGCCCATGAGCTGGCTCGTCGTCGGCCCGATCGTATTCCCCCTGGTCGCCTCGATCCTGGCGGGGGTGCAGTTCGACTCCGGTCGCAGGCGGCAGGTGATCAGCGTCTGTGCAGGGATCGGTCTGCTCGGCAACGCGATTGCCCTGATGGTCCGCGTAGCCCACGAGGGTGTGGTGGCGGTGCAGATCGGCAATTGGCCCGCTCCCTTCGGCATCACGCTCGTTGCCGACTACCTGAGCGCGGCCATGGTGCTGATCACGGCGGTCATCGGATTGGCCACGATCGTTTACGCGGTCGGAGATGTCGAGCGACGGGGCCTGTACACGATCTTCCATCCGCTCGTACTGGTGCTCCTGGCCGGTGTCTGCGGAGCATTCCTGGCCGGGGACATCTTCAACCTCTACGTGTGGTTCGAGGTGATGCTGATCGCCTCGATCGCACTGCTGGTCGTGGGGGGAACGCCGGCACAGGTGGACGGCGCAGTGCGCTACACGGCACTGAGCCTGATGGCCACGATCTTCCTGCTCACCGGCATCGGGCTGCTGTATGGTCTGACCGGCACGCTCAACATGGCGGACCTGCACCTGCGCGTTCAGCAGGTGGACGACCAAGGCACGCTGACCGCGGTCGCGATCGTCTTCATCGTGGCGTTCGGGATCAAGTCGGCGGTGTTTCCCCTGTTCTTCTGGCTGCCGGCCAGCTATCACACGCCCAAGTTCGCGGTGTCGGCGATCTTCTCGGGACTATTGACCAAGGTGGGTGTCTATGCGCTGATGCGGACCTTCACGCTGATATTCACCAACGATGTGGCCTATACCCATGAGATCCTGCTGTGGGTCGCGGGCCTCACGATGGTGACGGGCGTGGTGGGGGCCGCTTCGCAGAATGAACTGCGCAGGATTCTCTCGTTCCATATCGTGAGCCAGATCGGGTACATGATTCTCGGACTCGCTCTGTTCACGCGGATGGGATTGCTTGGCGGCATCTTCTACGTCATCCACCATATTGTCGTGAAGGCCAATCTCTTCTTCGCGGCCGGCATCGTGCATCGGGTCGGCGGTTCGTCGGAACTCAGGAGTCTCGGCGGGTTGTATCGCGATGCGCCACTGCTGGCGGCGCTGTTCTTCGTTCCGGCTTTCTCGCTCGCCGGATTTCCGCCCCTGTCCGGATTCTGGGCGAAGTTCCTCCTGATCCGGGCGGCGTTGGAGGACCATGAGTACGTGATCGTGGCGGTCGCCCTGATCGTCGGCCTGCTGACAGCGTATTCCATGACCAAGATCTGGCTGAACGCATTCTGGAAGGCGCGGCCGGCGGATGCGCCGGAACCGTCGCCGATGACCCGCCAGAAACGCATGCTCCTGGTCGTGCCCGTGGCGGGCTTGGCAGCCATCACCGTTTCGATCGGCCTGTTCGTCAAGCCGTTCTACGCACTTGCCGACCGTGCCGCCGGTCAGTTGATGGATCCGACCGAGTATGTCGAGGCCGTGCTGGGAGACGAAGCGGCTCGGGAAAGTGCCGAAAGCCGGCCGGGTGGCGGGGAGACGGCCGAATGACGGGTCTTTTCCGGATCAATCTGCTCTTCGCGTTCGGCTGGTGTGCGATGTGGGGCGCATTCTCGCTGGCGAATCTGGTCTGGGGTTTTCTGGTCGGGTTCGGCGCCCTGAGCGTGGCGAGTCCGATGTTCGGGCCGACCGGCTACTTCGGCACCGTGATCCGGATGGCCAGGCTGGGTCTGTACTTCTTCTGGGAACTGCTCCAGTCGAGTCTGGCGGTGACATGGGACGTGCTGACCCCGGCCCACCGCGCCCGCCCCGCCATCATTGCCGTTCCGCTTGATCTCACGGACCCCATTCAGATCACGGTTCTTGCGAACCTGATCTCGCTGACGCCCGGAACCCTGAGCCTGGACGTCAGCCCGGATCAGCGGACACTCTATGTCCATTGCATGTTCGGAGACGCGCCTGAAGAGATCCGGCGCAGCATCAAGGGCGGGTTCGAACGCCTGGTGAAGGACGCGATGCAATGATCGGGTTCGAAGGCCACCCGCTCGTCGTGGCATGGGCCATCAATATCTCCGCGCTCCTGATCCTCGGCGGAGCACTGTGCGCACTGCTCCGACTGGTGCTGGGCCCCACGATGCCGGACCGCGTGGTCTCGGTCGACGCCATCACCACTCTCTCGGTGGCGCTGGCGGGCCTGTTCGCCGTCGCCAGCCGTCGCCAGGCGTTCATTGATGTCGCCATCGCACTTGCGCTCGTGGCCTTCCTGGCAACGGTAGCGTTTGCGTGGTTCGCCGACTGCCGTGCGGGCCAGCTCGGTGGTCGAAACGATTCCCGACATCAGAAAGGGGAGGACTGATGGAGACCGGCACCTCCTGGGCGGACTGGATCGTTGCCGCGGTCCTGCTGGCGGGGGGCTTTTTCCTGTTCGTTGCGGGACTCGGGATTCTCCGTCTGCCGGATGTGTTCATTCGCATGCACGCATCCACCAAGGCCGGCACACTCGGTGCCGGGCTGATCTTCGTCGGCGTTGCTGTCAACTTTCGCGACACCTCCAGCGTTTCGCTGTCCCTGCTGACGATCGTCTTCCTGCTGGTGACCGTACCGGTGGGAGCACACGCCATCGGCAGGGTGGCCTATCGCATTCGCGTACCGGCCTGGCACAAGACGCACCTTGATGAGTGGCAGGCACAGTACGGATCGACCGGGGACCGCGACGAGGACTCGGAGTAGGCTCGGAGCGCTTGCCGGCGGGAGTGTCTTCCCTTGCGTGACGGGGTCCGGTGGGTCCCCGGTGGCCGGGCTGCGCAGCAGCGCATCTCGCCCGCGGTGGATCAGTCGTCGGGAAGTTCGGACCGGGATGGCTCGGGCAGCCAGAAGCTCGCCACGAATCCGATGATGTAGGCCGCGGTTCCCACCAACCCGGCGGCCATGGCCAACTGCACGAACTGGTTGTCACCCGGGGTGTAGTTGGCGAGCGTGGTCGTGAGCATCGCGGCAAAGGTGCCGAGCATCCGGCCACCGATATTCGCAGCGAACGACTCGCCGGTTCCCCGCAGCGATGTCGGGTAGACCCGGGGAAGGTAGTTGCCCCAGAAACTGAACTGCGCCACCGTGAACAGTCCGGCCAGGAACATCCCGACCTGGAGCATGGCCAGGTCGTTCGTCGCCGCATAGAAGAAGACCAGCGGGAACACGATCAACCCACCGACCTGGAACAGTCGGAGCAGGTTGCGCCGGGCGACCACCAGCACCACCAGCACGGCCAGCACGATGCGTCCGACGACCCCGCCGATCTCCTGAATGCCCTGGACGGCTGCCACGACCTTCTCCTGATCCGGGCGGGCGAGTTCCTCGACCAGTCCCGGCACGATGCGGGGGACATGCTGGATGGCGCCGAATGCTGCGCCGAAGCTGCAGGCCATGATGATGGTGCTGACGATCGTTGTTCGTCGCAGGCGCGGACGGAAGATCTCCGCCACGCTCGGGCGGCGCAAGGCACCGGCCGCCTTCTTCTTGGCCCACATGGGGGACTCGGGCAGGAACGGCCGGATGATCATCAGCGGGATCGCCGGAATCAGACCCGAAATCAGGGTGTATCGCCAGGCTTCGTGTCCGCCGTAGATCTCGGGCAGGTGCGGTCCGTAGGTGTTCGCGAGATAGTAGGCACCGGTCACCAGCAGGCCCCCGACCGAACTGAAGGCCTGGGTCCATCCGATGACCGCTTCGCGCTTCTGCGGTTCCGGGAACAGTTCCGCCAGCCAGGCGATCGCGGCCACGAACTCGACAGCCACGCCGATGAATGTCGTGCAGCGGAAGAAGAGCAGGGCCTCCAGGCTCGTCGCGAAACCGGCTGCACAGGCCGAGAAGCCGTACAGCAGGATGCTCCAGACCAGCACGGATCTGCGTCCGAACCGGTCCGTCAGCCATCCGCCCAACAGCCCGAATACTCCACCACACACGGCGGGGATAAAGAACAGCAATCCGATCCAGAGGTTGAACTCGGGAGTCCCCGGCCGGACGCTTGCGAGTTCCAGCAGTGCCGGCCGCACGATCAGGGGCAGCATCAGCAGTTCGTAGATGTCGAACGCGAAACCGAGGGCGGCGACGAAGCAGATCAGCCACTGTGTGCGGGTCAGTGTCGGGATGTTCATAGGAGCAAACCTGGGCTTGTCACGGAATGAACGCGGTGAGCGCGTTCCGGAGTCTCAGAGGACCAAGTCGTTCGCGTTCATGCCGCCGCATCCTCCCTCTTGGAAGGGGCGGGGGCAGCCGCCTTGGTAACAGGCCTCTCCGCTGAAGCCCTTGGGGTTGATGAAGGTGATCCATTCTCGCACTTTCGCGCGAACCTGTTCCGCCGAGGCGTTCTGCCTGGCGATCAGATACTGGCTCAGTCCCCAGATGGTGCGGGAAATATTGCAGCTGCAGCAGCAGGTATAGGCGCTGTTGTCGGAACAGCACGGGGCTGGAATCGGATCGAGCGCTGCTTTCTTGACAGCCTCCTGGGCGGGTGTTAGTTGGATCTCGGCATGCCAGCGCATGAACTCCCTGGATTGACGCTCCAGATCACGGAACTCGATCGCTGCCCCGCGCAACTCGGCCGTCCGAACCAGTCCCAGTTGGCCGGTGGCGACCAGGAGCATGAAGTCCCTTCTGACGAGTTGCATGCAATCAGGATAGCCTAGCGGTAGCCGTCCTGGGGAGTTCGTCGTCGGTGGGCGTGAGCTCAATCGATGGCGGGGGACAGTCGGTAGGCTGTTCCTGCCCGTCGGGTAGGGGCCCGCCGCGAAACGGGGCGCGCGTTGGCGGCAGTCTGGTATTCGACCACCGTAGCCGTCGGGTTACGGAGTGGCGGAACTCGATGGAAGACGCCACTGTTGCCCAAGGCACCGACCTTTCACTCAAGACGCTGGCCGAAGTCTCCGAATTCACTCTTCAACAGGAGGTTTCCGGGCTTTCCGATGGTCTCGAGTTCATCGTCATTGACGAACCGGGAGCCCTTCGCATTCTCTCGCCACAGCAACATCCACTCCCCTTCATCCTTGCCGATTCCAAGGCGGGCTATGAGCCGGGGTATCCTCAGGTGAACGGAGGATCAATGTCGACGAATACCGAACAGCGTCGTGTAGCGGCGGTCACTGGTGCTGGCAGCGGTGTGGGTCGCAGCAGCGCTTTTGCGCTACTTGCAGACGGCTACAGCGTGGCGCTTCTCGGGCGGCGCCGGGAGGCGCTCGAAGAGACCGCCCGGCGTTCCGCCGGACTCGACCGTTGCCTTGTCCTGCCGATGGACGTGACGGACGAGGAGGCTGTCGTGCGGGCATTCGGCTCGGTCGTCCGTCGATTCGGTCGACTTGATGTCCTCTTCAACAACGCTGGCGGAAACGTGCCTCCGATTCCCATCGAGGATCTCTCGCTTGCGGACTGGCAGAGCATTGTTGACGTCAACCTGAACGGAACGTTCCTGTGTGCGAGGGAAGCTGTCCGCGTCATGAAACGACAGGATCCCCGGGGAGGGCGGATCATCAACAACGGCTCCGTTTCGGCGCAGACACCACGACCGTTCTCCACGCCGTATACCGCGACGAAGCACGCCATCACGGGTCTCACCAAGTCCGTGGCGCTTGATGGTCGCGGTAGCGACATAGCGTGCGGGCAGATCGACATCGGCAATGCCGCGACGCCGATGACCGCCAGGATGGCGGAGGGAGTGTTGCAAGCGGATCATTCCCTGGCCCCGGAGGTCACCATTGATGTCGACCATGTCGCCCGGGCCGTCCTGTACATGGCCAACCTCCCACTGGATGCGAATGTCCTCACGATGACCGTGATGGCCACTCAGATGCCGCTCGTGGGGCGGGGGTGATCTCGTCGCGGCTCGTCGGCATCCAGGACGGATGGAGCGTGATGGCTACGGCCATGTTCGAGTCCGGAGAATTGCCGTGATGGTGGGTCCGATGCGTCAGATCAACGATCTTCCTTCGGTCGACCTGCGAGTGCCATCGTGATCTCCTGGCCCAGGTTGGCTCAAGCTCAGAGTTCCGAACATGGGGAGTGGCTTGCCAATAGGATGGCAGCGGTAAGACGCTGACTGACAGGACCTTGTGTGATCCGTGTGGCATTCCGAAGAGGCTGGGTATCAGCAGGGCGACCATTTTGGTCTGTCCCGATCGATCGGGAATGCGAGGGTCCGTTGGTGTCTAGCGATCCGCGAAACGTAGCCCCACAGTGCATCTGTTCGCTCCCGTCCACCACGCATGGACGAGGAGCCAGCGGTCGGTGGGTGCGGTGTGGCCGCAGGAAGCGGTCCGACATGGCGGGATTCGCGAGTCGCAAGACTCGAAATCCCGAAATGACAGCAATCAAGGCATACTATAGCAAGAAAATAGGAACAAGTTGCGATATAATGAGAGCAGCGAGAGATTTGCACCATGCAGTCGAGCGTGCTGCCACCAAGTCTCGACAGACTCCCGAGTGGACGGAGGGTTACGCACAACCAGCAATGGCCACTTGTGATCCCCGACGATCAGGGTGATAGTCTGCTGCAATGGTGTCGAACAACAGCCACATGGCACACGTCAGGGAAGAATCGATCAACACCTTGGTTGCGTCCATGCTGGATGGTCAGGAGGGTATCTCCGCGATAGCGGAGAGTCGTTCCTCCGATGAAGCAATCGATATCACGGTGCGGCACGACGGCGTCGCTGAACCGGTCCCGATCCTGATCGAAGCGAAATTCGGCGACACGCCCGCCAAGCGTCGGGAAGCTGCTGCGCAGGCTCGGTCCCGACTCGAGGGCAGACCGCGGGCCATTGCCTTCGGCCTGTGTTACCCGCAACACCTGCGAGATGGACAGGTAGCCACTCAGGTCGTGCGGCAAGCCGTCACCGAAGCGAGCATTTCCTTTGCGCCGGTGCGCCGACTCGGTGGGGAGCCGACATGGAGGAAGGGCACCGTGCAGGACTTCATCGATAGCCTCCGCAACGTCGAGTGGTCGCGCCAGCGAGTGTCCGATGCCATTGAACAGACCGTTCGGGATGCCGCCCGATTGCTCTTTGCAGGCGGGTGTGCTCCGGCTCTGGCTGGTGCCCTGGCGCTTCCGAGGCGCGAGGAGGATCTCAGGGTGGCCTCGCTGGTAGCCGCGCTGATGCTGTCGAACGCAGCCCTGCTGCACCACCGGCTCCGGCTGGTGGAGTCGGTCGCGGAGGTTGTCAAGCTCGAGAGTGTAAGGGACGAGGTCGAACCGGCCGAGGCACCAGGAGTCGTCACGAAGGCATGGAGGCAGATTCTTGCCGTTGATTTCAATCCGGTCTTCGCCCCGGCGATTGCCGCACTCTCGGCCCTTGAAGACGGGCACGCCGTGGAGCCGCTGCACCTGATTATCAAGAACTCCGTGGCTGTTGCGGACGAGCTCGCATCGCTGCGCTTCGACCATGCCGGACCGCTGTACCACCGGTTGCTGGCATCGGCACAGTTCGACGGTTCCTTCTACACGAACCACGTGTCGGCGGTTCTGTTGGCCCGATTGGCATTGACGGCAGCCTCCTTCGACTGGTTCGATGCCGGCGCCTTGGCCGACCTGAAGATCATCGACCCTGCATGCGGTACGGGCACGCTGCTGATGGCCGCAATGCACGCCATCCGCAATCGACACGAACACGCCGCCGGCTCGCAGTCCGATTCCGACTTTCTGCACCTGGCGCTGGTGGAGGATGTGCTGTATGGACTCGACATCAACCGCCATGGGGTCCAGTTGGCCGCTTGCAACCTGACCCTTGGCAACCCGCGTGTCGACTACCGGCGCATGAACCTGTTCACGATGCGGCACGGCCCCCAGGCGGATGGCGAGAGCAAGGTCGGGTCGCTGGAACTGCTGGCAGCGGCTCGGGGTGCAGGGGATGTGGCCAGCCTGGTCTCGCCACTCCCGACGGCCGAAGGGCTCGGCGCGGAGCAGGCGCAACAGGCGGCCCCCCCGAGCGAGGCCCTCACAGGCCACTTCGATCTGGTCATCATGAATCCGCCGTTCACCCGCAACGACATCCGCAACCGCCAGTACAGCGCGGAGAATCGTCGAGGCGTCCAACAACGCGAGATGGTGGTTGCCGACCTGGTGTCGACTCGTGACAAGTCTGCGGCCAATGCGATTGATCAGGGCAGCGTCAGCACGTTTTTCTCGCCACTGGCCGACCTGTTAGCCAAGCCCGATGCTGCGACTCTCGCGAAGGTTGTGCCGACGACAGCCTTGACAAATTCATCAGGGGCCGCAGAGCGGATCTTCTTGGCTGAACGATTCCATATCGAGACGATCGTCACGAGTCATGATCCGAAACGGATCAACTTTTCGGAGAACACCGCGATCCACGAATCGCTGATCATCGCCCGCCGACCGGACTCCGGCAGTGTCCGCCAGCCGACCCGATTCGTCTCGCTGGCGCGGATGCCGGACGACCCGCATGAGGCGATCCTGCTGTCCGACCTGATCACGCGCAGCGAGCCGCTGGATTCGTGGGGGATGGAATCTCAGTGGCCGTGGCCGCGCATCCGGGAGGGCGACTGGTCGGCCGCCCAGTTCTACGACGGTGAGCTGGCCGAGGCGATCCATGATCTCGAAGCCCTGGCCGGAACCCGCCTTGTGGCCGCCGGAGACTGCTGTCAGATCGGACCGGAGGGTCGGCGCATCCGGGATGCGTTCGTCAGAGACGCTCCGGACGGGGCTCCATGGACCACGCCCGTCCTCTGGGACCACCGGACCGATATCGCCACGACGATGAGAACCGGGCCGGATGCCCGATCGGCGCCGAAGCCGGAAAGGACCGACTACGCCCGGTCTCTGCTACCGCGAGCCAGTCGCCTGCTGATCGTGAACAGGCTGCGCACCAACACCGTCCGCGTGACCGCCTGTCATGCCACCGAACCGCTCCTGGGGTCCGCCTGGACTCCGGTGCGTCTGACGGTTCCGAGCAGTGAACATGAACAAGCACTTTGCGCCTGGTGGAACTCGACACCGGGGATTCTGACGTTCCTGAATGTTCGGGCCAAGTCGCTGAACTACTCCCGGTTCAGCCTGAGGTCCCTCCGGTCTCTTCTCGTGCCCAACCCGACAGGCGTGAGCATCGAACCGCTCGTGGAGGCGTTCAGGTCCACCGGTTCGGAGGCACTGCGTCCGCTACCGGAAATGACGGACTGTCCGACTCGAGCGGTCCTGGACGAAGCGGCCGCGCAATGCCTGCGCATCGATGGCCGAAGAGTGGCAGGCTGGCGTCAGCGAATCGCTCGTGAGCCGACAGTTACGAACCAGAGCCGCCCGTAGCGACGCTACCCTTGCTGCATCAACGCAAGCGTGATCAGTGTGTGCAGCACCTGCTACATCGCGACTATCTGGCAGTCTTGACAGGCTGCAATGTTCATGGTGGACAGCTTCGGAACGCGCCTTGCACGCTTGCTCATCCCTGGATCGGTGGCGACGCTCCCCGAGTGCGAACTCTTCGCGAAGGCGTTACGGATATCCTGCCAGGATCGGTCGGATCAACTCATCGAGACCGCGGTCCCGGCCGGGCAGGTCTCGCGACAGACCTAGACCGCTTGAGTCGCTTGGGCTGCTGTTGCACATGGGTGCAGGCTCATCTGTGCACTGGGAAGAGACTCCCCACCTGTCCGCGCCAGCCACCCGACCTTCTCCAAGTACAGCCATTCGACCAGAACACCAACATCCGCCCAGCGTCCAGAACGGACCTCCGAATCCCTCGCCGACCCAGCAGCCCACCCCACCGCATGACGTTCCAAATTAGTCCCATCTCCGGAATTCTGATGCTATGCCATGATCCGCCAAATACCCAACTCCTCGCTGTTCAACCACGATGCGCAGCTGCCCTACATACTTCGATTGGAGGATTTCGGGCTTGTCATGCAGAACATCTACGACTTATTCTTCGATGTCAACACTCACGAGATCCGCAGGAACTGGCTGTATCTGGAACTTGATCGCCTCCAGTTTCGGAAACGCCGTTGTTGCGATATCGACGTACTCGGGCGAGAGTTCGACACCGATGCTCTGGTATCCAATGTGATTCGCCGCCGCGAGTGTCGAACCTGAACCTGCGAAGGGATCAAGGACCACGCCCTGTTCGAGGGGTAGCGCAGCTCGAACCAATTGGCGAAGGAATGCCTGTGGCTTCAGGGACGGGTGTGGCGCCAGACTCCTTTCCGCCGGTCGTGTCGGGTGTGATCTGATCACGTCACCGAAGGGACGTAATTCGGACTGCCTGCGCAGCCCGCCTGTGCCCCACTTGCGCAGATTGTCCTGTACCCGTCCTTCCAGCGGACTGCGGAACAAGAGCCACGGCTCGGCCATCGAGCGCGGCATGACGGTCACATTGGAAAACTCTTCGTGGGCGTTCTTTGGACGGTCACCACCGCGCATGGTCATGACAAGGCGGACGATCATTCCCCGACTCTCCAGGCCAGAGTCTGCAAGTGCCGAAGCAACGATGTGAGACAGGAGCGGATTCGAGGCTACGAATACATGCGCGCCCGGCACGACAACCCGGCCAACGCTTCTTCCGAAGCGAAGGAAGAAGTCGCGCAATTGCTGAAGATCGGCTGTGTCCAGAGTTGTGAAGCGTGGGAGTGGAGACCGCCTGTGCCCATCAAAGGATTGGGCATTCGCCATGTTCCACCCTTGCCTTGCCGGAGTTTGCGCTGTTCGCCCTCAGTGTATTCGACAAGACCATACGGGGGATCGGTTACAACCGCATGGATGCTGTCGCTCTCGCGACGGTCCAGCCAATCGAAACAGTCGTCCTGATAGAGTGTAGCCTTGCGATAGGTCAAGCCGGATTCGGCGCCAGCGGTCGGACTCCCTGCAGAAGCGCCCAGGCAGGAGAGGGGGCCTCCCTCAGTCGGTAGCGGCCACGCTCTGTCTGTTCGAACATGTCTGGACGGAGTCTCAAGTACGAATGTACGGATGAGGCCGGCATGTCACCGAGTCTGGCTTCGATGGCATCCTTGATTTCCGCGACGCTTGCATCACTCCCCGCTGAAACAAGGCAGTCGACGATCGCATCACGCACCCTGCCGGGGGAGTGTTTCAACATACTCATCAGTACATCGTCACATCGTCGCGAATATCCACAATCATGATCTCTCGTCCAGTGCTGCTCGGCGAGAGCTTCACCGTCGCTTTGCGATTCCTGCGTTGCGGGTTCGGCACTGGCCAGTGTCTGCCCAATCAAGGGTGCACCCACTTCACCGATACCTTGCTGCAATTACGGTTGCCGGCACGGCGAAGGAAACGGGGAACCACAAGACTCGGACCGCCGTCCCAATCGTCAGCCGGGCGGATGATCCTGCTGCGCGACAGATCGACCGAAATGGCGGATGTGGGGCAGAGTGTGAAGTGCTTCGAGGGAATCAGTCCGCCTTCAACGCAGACGCGCCAACGAAATCGCGTTGGCGCCGGGCCAACGGACGACCTCGGCCGACGCACCCGTGGAACGGCCCGCAGGACGGCTCGCCGAGATGTCGGCGGACGGAGCACGTCGTGTTCTCCGGATTCGCCGAACATCCCCGAAGCCCCACCTTCTTTCGGATCTCGTTCCGCAAGTCTCAAGCGGTTCAGCGTCAGTCCGTTGCGATCATTCTGCCGTGACCACCGGCGGAACCGGCGGGCAGCGTTCAGACAGACCGTGGGTGTCTCGATGGCGGCTTCGATGTGAGACAATCGCGATTTGAGAATCATCACGATCGCCGCTCTCGTCGCGACAGCATTCGTGCTCGTTGCGGCCGACTTCGACGACCCGAATCCACCACGGATCAAGACACTGGAACCGCTGCCAGCGGCGCAGCCCCGGATGCACCCGGGCGTTCGGTTCCATGCTGCCCCGAAGACTCTGGCACCGAATGCGAAGAGCGAGGACTGGCCGGCATTCCTCGGTGCTAGGGGGGAGCCCATCTCCCGCGAGACGGGCCTTCTTGAGGAGTTCGGTCCTTCCGGCCCGGCGCTTGTGTGGGAACTCGCGAAGGGCACCGGCTACAGTTCGCCGGCCATCCAGGGCGACTACCTGATCTACATGCACCGGATCGAATCCGATGTTGTCGTCGACTGCTTGCAGCCTGCAACGGGGAAGGCGTACTGGTCGTTCCGATACCCGACGGACTTCGAGGACCGTTACGGCTATAACAACGGACCCCGATCGAGCCCGCTTATCGACGGCGATCTCGTATATGTCTACGGAGCCCAGGGCCGGCTGCATTGCCTGCGCCTGCACACGGGCCAGGTTGTCTGGCAGCGGGATATCGCTCGCGAGTTCGGTGTTCCGCAGGATTTCTTCGGAACCGCGACCACGCCGGTGATCGATGAGGAAGCACTCATCCTGAACATCGGTGCACCCGGCGGGCCGACAGTGGCGGCGTTTCACAAGTTGAACGGCAAGATGCTCTGGGGGGCAGGAAACGAATGGGGACCGAGCTATGCGACACCAGTCGTGCGAGAGGTTCGCGGCAGGCGCCGCGTGTTCGTTCTGGCGGGCGGGGAGAGTACACCGCCGACAGGCGGATTGCTGGCCGTTGACCCTGCCGACGGAGGTCTGGAATTCCAGTTTCCCTGGCGCAGTCGCAGCTATGAATCAGTCAATGCCTCTTCCCCGGTGGTTGTGAACAGTACGGTACTCGTATCAGCGACATACCGGACCGGGGCGGCGCTGCTCCGCCTCAAGGAAGACTACGGGTTCGACAAGCTCTGGGAGAACCGCGACTTCGATCTGCACTGGACGACGGCGGTGTACGACGGCGGGCACTACTATGGATTCTCGGGTCGCAATGAACCCGATGCCAGGTTGACCTGTGTCCGTGCCGCGGATGGTGTCACGGTCTGGAGCGAAGTGCTGGAGTGGAAGGAGGAGGTCGTCGTGCAAGGGGGGCCCCGGACCATTTACGGCAGCCCGTATCGCGGGAATCTGCTGAAGGTCGATGGGAGGTTCCTGGCGCTGGGGGAACATGGACATCTGCTCTGGCTGGACCTGTCTCCGTCCGGTCCCCGGATCCTCGACCGTACCCGGCTGTTTCTGGCGCGGGAAACCTGGACCCCGCCGGTCGTCAGCCGTGGACTGTTGTATGTCAGCCAGAACACGCGATCGATCGATCCAGCGGCAGGCCCCCGGCTGCTGTGCTATGACCTTCGCCGGGAAACGGCCCGGCCTCGTGGCGGCACCGATACGCCGGAGTGACGAGCCGGCCTGCCGGTCATTCCAGCGGTACCGGTTCGAGCGCAAGTAGCACGGCCGACCGATCCACGAAGACGCGACGTAAGCCCCAGTCTTCCGGATCGGTGGCGATGATCCGCGACTCACGGTAATAGGGATCGGCTGGAGACAGGTTCAGCACCACATACTGGATACGGTGTTTCCGCAGGAGCTTGGCGGCCGCCTCGCGGGCGGCTTGCGGATCCGCGGCCAAGTGGAGGGAGTCTACATTGCCGGGCCTGATATCGATCCACTCTCCGTTCGCGGCTATGCCCTGGATTCGGATGCCGTCCTGAGATCGTGCTGCCGGGGAAGGGTGGATCAGTTCCAGACCGTCCAGATCGAGGTCCGTGCCGAATCGAGCCTCCAGGAACATGCCGCCAGCCGGAGGCTCTCGCGAATTCCAGGCCGAGAAGATGTCGCCGTCGAACGCCCTTGGAGCATGCCAGGGATGTGGGAAGGCATCAAGGCTTGCCGTAGACGGCAGGCGGACGGGAGCCCCGTTCTGCAGGAGCCGCACATCGGAGACGGTCCAGGTTCGTGAATCGGCCGGGCGTTGCTGCTGTACTCGCACTGCTTGCAGCGACCGTGCCGGCCAGGTGGCCCGCAATATCCGGTCCGGTCCGTGCGGAGGCACCGCAGAAGCGAGGAGAACATCCGCGAGATCCTGATTCTCGAGCCCCTGGTACGAGACCAGTAGTTCTGCGGGGAAGTAGGCCTCGGGCAGGTTGAAGAAGCTCAGGACCCGCGTGTCTCGTGATGTGATCTGACCGAGTCGGTCCGCGAGCAGGAAGAACTCCACGTTCCGGGCCAAGTGCCACTTCTGCGGCTCCAATCGCAAAGCCGCACGCCATGGAAATCCCTCCACACTCCAGAGATTCGGGTAGTACCAGACACTCCGATGCGGAGGCCAGGAGGTGACGCACTGTGCTGCGAGGAGCAGCGTGGCGAGCGGGAGCCGGAACCGCGCCGGTGCCGATTCGATGACGAGCCCGAGGGCGAGTGCGCCGAAGATCATGCTGGGGATCAGGAATCGCGCACCCGCATTGGACAGCCAGGGTAGGGCGCATACCAGTGCTGTACCGATGAGGGCCCGCCCGAACGGCCTTCGCAGAGCGAGCAGTGCGACAGGAGAGAGCAGGAACAGCCACCCCAGCGAACCCGCGTACCGCTCGCCGAACACCAGATCGAACGGAGCGGTGAGGAACTGGTCCCAGCGATCCAGCGGTCCCTGTCGATACGCCTTCATCGCGAACAGATAGGCCTGTTCCCACTCGATGCTGACGTAGCGGTTCCGGAACCAGCCGTTGAAGAACGGGGCCAGTGGATTGCCGGTGAATGCTACGTTCTTGACCAGCCACGGCAGGCCCATCGAGGCTGCTGCTGCACCTGAGATCAACAGAGCCCGCATTGCGGCCCCAGCCTTCCTTGTCTGCGTGAAGGTTGCTAGCGCGGCAACGAGGGCTGCCATCACGGCGACCACTCCGGTGTACTTGATTGCAAAGGAGAACCCCGCAAACAGCCCGATGAGCGGGAGCCACTGCCAACTTCGGTCGTTCCACCAGACCGCAAGGGCGTAGAAGGTCATCAGGAGGGCGAAAGCCAGAGCGCAGTCGTTGTAGGCCGAGGTCGCATCGGGAATCACGACCGGACACGTGAACAACATTACTGCGGCGAAAACACCGGCCAGGGGTGCGTTGAATCTCCGGGCAAGGCAGAAGATGGCCGCGCCTGTTGCCACAAGGAAAGAGAAGTGCACGATCTTCGCTGCGGACTCGCGGCCAACGCCGTACGCGAACAGGTACAGCATCTCTGCCCCCTGTGAAATCTGTGCGTAGATGTTGGTGGCGATGGGCGAGAAGCCGTGGTCCCGGTAGTAGCGGTAGACGAGTCCCAGGTGATATCCCATCGCGTCGGAGCGGGTTTCGGGGGCCAGTGTATGAACGATGTAGAGCGTTCCGTAGGAAAGTGCCGGCACCAGCAAGAGCAGCCGTACCAGCCATCGTTGCCGGCCCTGTACGGAGAGGTGTGCCGGCCACTTCCGACGGCCCCACCACATCCAGCCGGCCACAACGGCAAGGCTGACCGCGACGATGGAGGCGTCGTACAGCCAACCGACCGCGCAGAGTCCGAACGTCACGCTGCTCAGCAGGGCGGATCCGAGTGCGTACGAGAACAGCCATCCCTCGGCAGCGGTCAGCTGACCTCCCAGGTGACGGAACGCGGAAAGCCCCGTGCGGCCAAGCAGCAGTGCCACAAGGACAGTCAGGGTCCCGCCTGCGATCACACCCGACAGATCGGCGAGCGCTACAGTGATTGAGGCATCCATTCCGTGGGAGTCGCTTGACGGCATCTAGGCCCGTCGCAGGGGTTTGAAGTAGTACTTCACGATGCACCACAGCGCCCATAACCCATCCGCAGGTCGGATCTTCTTGCCCTCCGCATAGGTCCGGCCATGATACGAGATGCCGACTTCGTACACCCTGGCCCTTGCCTTGGCGATCTTCGCCGTGATCTCGGGTTCGAATCCGAAGCGGTCCTCTTCCAGGATCAAGGACTGCAGCAGCTCGCGTCGGAAGACCTTGTAGCACGATTCCATGTCGGAGAGGTTCAGGTCGGTGGCGAGATTCGATAGCGCTGTCAGCAACCTGTTGCCGAGGTAGTGCCTGTAGTAGAGAACGCGGTGCTCACTAGCCGTCAGGAAGCGGGAACCGTATACGACATCGGCCCTGTCTTCCGACAGCGGGGCCAGCAGCTTCGGGTAGTCTTCGGGGTCGTACTCCAGATCCGCGTCCTGCACGATGACGAAATCACCCGTTGCGTGGGCGAAGCCGGTGCGCAACGCACGCCCTTTCCCCCTGTTCCGGCCATGGCGGAGTGCGGTGACGTTGGCCGTTTCGTTGGCGATCTCGGTGGCAACCTCTCCCGATCCGTCGGTGGATGCGTCGTCGACGATCAGGATTTCCTTGTCGATCGGGACCTGCTGAACGCGGCGGACGATCTCTCGCAGAGTGTCTGCCTCGTTGTAGACCGGAATTACCACCGAAAGTCTGGGGGGCATGTCAGTCCGCGTCACAGTCAGGATGAGATCCACGTCGCGTCCGCTGGCGCGTGATGAACCCGGCCCCGGAGAGTTCGGCTACCGTGCGGGTTGGGCCGGTACTACTGCGAGTGCCGAAGCGCTGCGGACAGCGGGATTGTCGAAGTGATCCCGGATCGCTGCCGCAGTCCGGCCTGGCTCGTTCCTCGTATGTGTCGACTCTCACGTGGCGGCTCCTGTCACTCGATCACGGGTCGGATTCCCGCCGTCTGATCAAGGACCTTCCGTCTAGGGTGATCAAGGACCTTCCGTCTAGGGATTGTATCCGGGGTAGACCGGCTGCGGCCTGTTGTCTGCTCTGCACAGCCCGGAACACGGCGTTCTCGCGCTGGATATCTCCTGACTTGGTCCACTGCGGACACAGATACCGGTGTTGTCAGCAGTAGCCCGCAGGGTGTGTCGGGTCGGTCGGGATGCCGCTTTCTCCAGCCAACCCTGTCGCGGTATATACTTGTACGCTTTGCCGGTCGCCCACCAAGCTGGCGGTGCCAAGACCGGCACGGTCTACCTCGTAGGGGCAGGTCCGGGCGATCCGGACCTCCTGACGGTCCGCGCATGCGAGTTGCTGCGCGAGGCGGATCTGATTCTCTACGACAATCTCAGTCCGCCCGACGTGCTTGCATTCGCCCGGACGGATGCGGAGTGTCGGTACGTCGGCAAGAAGCGGGCCGAGCGGGTGGTGACGCAGGAAGAGATCAATGCGTGGATGGTGACGGCGGCAAGGGCCGGAAAGACGACAGTCCGGCTCAAGGGAGGGGATCCGTACGTGTTTGGCAGGGGGGGCGAGGAGGCGCAGCAACTGGCCCGGGCCGGGGTTCCGTTCGAGGTCGTCCCCGGTGTGACGTCGGCGCTCGGCGCTGCGGCGTATGCGGGCATGCCGCTCACGCACCGGGACTTCACACAGTCGGTAACCATGCTGACGGGGCATGACGCGGATCGGATCGACTGGAAGCGGCTTGCTGGCCAGCAAACCCTGGTGGTCTTCATGGGCCTGATGTCGATCTCGGAGATCACGAGGCGGTTGATGGGAGCGGGGCGTGACCCGAGCACGCCCGCAGCGGCGCTGCGGTGGGTAACTCGGGGTGATCAGCGCGTGGTCGTGTCCACACTGGTGGAACTTCCTGCTGCCATCAAGCGGCACGGACTGAAGCCACCGGCCCTGGTCGTGATCGGCGAGGTCGTCAGCCTCCGGAACGAGATCGACTGGTTCGGCAAGCTGCCGCTCCGGGAACAGTCGGTTGTGGTGACGCGGGCTTCCACGCAGGCGGCGCCGTTGTGCCGGTCGCTGCGTCGGCTGGGGGCAGACGTGATTCCGATCCCGACGATCGCGATCAAGCCACCGTCGGATTGGAGTGCGACGGACCGGGCGATCCGGGGGCTACGAGACTACGACTGGATGATCTTCACCAGTGCCAATGGCGTCGACTGGTTCGTGAAGCGTCTTGACGCATCGCCCCGTGATCTGCGCGACCTGCCGCCGAAGATCTGCGCGATCGGGCCGGCCACGGCCGGGCGCCTCCGGTCGCTGCACATCGGGGTCGATCTCGTCCCGGAGGAATTCGTGGCCGAATCCCTCGTCGCCGCATTTCGGGGGATACCATTGAGTGGAGCGCGTGTGCTTCTGGCCAGGGCGCAGGAAGCACGCGATGTGCTTCCTGTTGAGCTGGCAGGAATGGGAGCCGAAGTCGATGTCGTCCCCGTGTACCGGACCGTGCTTTCGGAGAGAGCACGCGAGCGCGCCGAGAGCCACTGGCATTCTTCCAGTGTTCCCGACTGGGTGACCGCCACCAGTCCATCCACGATTGGCAATCTGGCGCAACTCGTGCCGGTGGATCTGCTGCGGAGATCCAGGATCGTGTCGATCGGCCCGATTACGTCGGCACGAGCACGCGAACTGGGCCTCTCCGTAGCGACGGAGGCATCGCAGTACACGACGGAGGGCCTTGTGGAGGCGCTACTGGCGGCGGTGCGGTTGGCCAACGGGCCAGGTGTAGAGCAATAATGAAGGGGGAGTGCTGACATGCGGTACCTGCAGGCGGGCAAGAGGCAATTGGTGGCGTTGGATCCGGACAACGACACCCTGCGCCAACTGGTCCATCAAGCTGGCTATTCCTGCACGATCGTCGCGGAACAGAGACGAATCAGTCTTGAAGTTGTCGCCTTGGACTCGACCGGCCCCCTGCTGCTCTTTGACGCCAGCGAGTCTGCGAATCGCGGCTGGTTCTCTCGTTGTCAGTTTTACGTGGATTCCATATCAGGAGTCGTCCTTCAGACTCCGTTGGTACTCTCGAACTGCTTTGATGGGGACGCACTGCGGCGCGACCGGCTCCGTATTTCGGTTTCGACCGAACTGCCCGCCGAATTCCGAATGCCGGGCAAGCGCACGATGACCGAGCAGGTCGTCTATGCGCTGATCTACAACCTCCTCAGTGCTCTGCGGGAAAGTGGCGTGGCCCTGTGCGGGGCGTCCGGGCTGCTGCCTCTGGCCGGCAAGACGGACAGGCGCTGAAATACCGGCGTATCCACTCCGTTCTCGTACTCGACTCCGGGCACTGCGGCTTCTTTGCCGGAGCGGCTCCGACTGCTTACCGGCTCTCCAGACCGTATACCCGATCCCTTGGCGATTCGTCGCGATCGGTCTCCCCGGCAACGTTTGCGACCCGCACAGGGGAGACGGACGAATGCCGATGGTCTACGCCTCCGCCACGGAGGTCAGTCAGCGCCGAGGGAAGAGCGTGCTTGCCAGCGTTGATCTAGAATTGTTCCGTGCGGTCCAGCATCCTCGCCTTGCTGGTCATGGCTGCCGTTGCGAGCGCCGCCGGTGATCCTGTGGCGGAGTTGGACGCGCGCTTGGCCAGTGGCGAAGTGACGCTGGACTTCGATACCCGATGGGGTTTCCTGCCCTCACTTCTGGACGAGCTTCGGGTGCCGCGGTCGTCGCAACTGCTGGTCTTCTCGAAGACCAGTGCACAGTTCCGGTTGATTTCACCGAGGACGCCTCGGGCGATCTACTTCAACGACGAGACGTACGTCGGGTGGGTTCCCGGCGGGCGTTTCCTGGAGATTTCGACGGCTGTTCCGGGCGGCACGGCGGCGTTCTACAGCCTTGTCCAGGCACCGACGACAACGCCCCGGCTCATCCGGGACGACGGCACCTGCCTGCAGTGCCATGAGAGCCGTCGGACCCGTGGCGTGCCGGGCCATCTGACCCGGTCGCTGTACACCGCCACAGACGGGCTACCGCACTTTCAGCACGGCACGGTGGATGTGGACCATGCGACACCGATCGCCGCCCGATGGGGCGGCTGGTTCGTTACCGGATCGATTCCGATGCGGCACAGAGGCAACGCGCTCGGTCCAGCAGGGGAGTTTCCGCGTTTCGAAGCGGGTCTTCTGGGCCGGACAGCGCTGGATGGGTTCTTCGACGCCACCGGGTATCTGACGCCGTACAGCGATGTCGTTGCCCACCTTGTGCTGGCCCACCAGATCCGTGTTCACAACTCGATCGCAAGGGCAGGGCACGAGGCCCGCGCGGCCTTGGCCTATCGGGACGAAATGAGCAGCCTGTTCGGGGCCCCTTCCGAATCCTTGCTGGCCTCCGTCAAGCGGCGCATCGAGCGCCCCGCGGAAGAACTGGTCCGGGATCTGCTCTTGGCGGACGAAGCCCGGCTCGCCGGCCCGATACAGGGGGATTCCTGCTTTGCCGCGGAGTTCCAGGGGCTGGGTAGCGACAGCGAGGCAGGCCCCTCGTTGCGGGAACTCGACCTCACCGCCCGGATCTTCCGCTACCCGTTGAGTTTCCTGATCCGTTCCAGTGCCTACCTGGAGCTTCCCGAGCCGGTCCGCTCGTATGTGGAGCACAGGATTGCTGAGGTTGCGGACGGTCGCGACGGGTCCGGGACCTTCCCGGATCTTGCGCCGGCGGACCGGGAGGTGATCCGGCGGGTACTTTCGACGATTCGATCCAAGGAGTGAACCGTTCCGATGGAAGGTGGTGTCGCGGGCATCGAAGTTCTCCTGTGCGCCATCGGTGGAACGGGAGGATCGTCGCTACCGGGATACGATCAATCCGCCCGGCCATCCCGCCGGCAAGCGGAGCATGCGGCTGGCGAGATAATGGAACCATGGGGCGCGTGGTCCGACTCGACTCCGCACCATTCGCATGCAGACCCGCATTGATCGCGTACGGCTCCTCGAGGATGCGCTCGAGGAGCGGATTCTCATTCTGGACGGGGCGATGGGAACCGCCCTGCAGGAGGCTGGTCTTTCCGCTGCCGACTTCGGCGGCCCGGACCTGGAGGGGTGTAACGAGAACCTTGCCCTGACCCGGCCGGACGTGATCCGGAGGATTCACGAGGAGTACTGCCGTGCGGGCGCCGACATCCTCGAGACCAATACCTTTGGTGCAACGGATATCGTGCTGGCCGAGTACGGTCTTGAAGATCGGGTCGCGAGCATCAACTCCGCCGCGGGCCGACTAGCCCGCGAGGTCGCCGAGGCGCATTCGACGTCCACCAGGCCGAGATTCGTTGCCGGCGCGATGGGGCCCTCGACCAAGTCCATCACGGTTACGGGAGGCATCACCTACGATCAACTGATCGCCGCGTATCGCGACCAGGCCCGGGCACTGTCCGAGTATGCCGACCTCCTGCTCCTCGAAACCTGCCAGGACACCCGCAATGTGAAGGCCGCACTGCTCGGCATCAATGAGGTGTTCCGAGAGAGTGGCTTCCGCCTGCCTGTCATCATTTCCGGCACCATCGAGCCGATGGGCACGATGCTGGCAGGGCAGAGCGCGGAAGCACTGGTCGTTTCGCTGGAGCATGTCGATGCCCTTGGCATCGGGCTGAACTGTGCCACCGGTCCGGAATACATGACGGACCACATGCGCACGATCCACGAGTCAGCGGCACCGATGGTGTCGTGCTACCCCAATGCGGGCCTGCCCGACGAGGACGGGAACTACGGTGAGACCCCGGAGTCCCTCGCCGGAGTGCTGGAGCGATTCGTGCGTAACGGTTGGCTGAACATCGTCGGCGGCTGCTGTGGTACGACGACCGAGCACATCCAGGTCGTTGCCCAGATGGCGGAATCGTATGCCCCGCGAAGGCACGTGCCGCCAAGGCGGACGAGATTCAGCGGCATCGACGTGGTGGAGGCTGCGGACGACAATCGACCACTGCTGGTCGGTGAACGAACCAACGTTGTGGGCTCGCGCCGGTTCAAGCGGCTGATCAGCCAGGAGAAGTACGAGCAGGCTGCGGAGATTGCACGGGCCCAGGTCAAGGGCGGTGCCCAGATCATTGATGTGAACCTGGAGAATCCCGACCGGGACGAGTTGGCGGATATCGATGTCTTCTACAACCTGATCAGTCGCAAGGTCAAGGCTCCCCTCATGATCGACTCGACCGATCCTGCCGCGGTTGAGCGGGCGCTGACCTACTGCCAGGGCAAGGCGATCGTCAATTCCATCAACTTCGAGGACGGTGAAGACCGGTTCGACCGGGTCGTTCCGTTGCTGCGCCGCTACGGCGCGGCGGTTGTCGTGGGAACGATTGACGAGGACCCCGAGCAGGCCCAGGCCATCACCCGGGAACGAAAGCTGTCGATCGCCGAGCGGTCCTACGCGTTGCTGACGGACCGGTGGAACTACCCGGAGGAGAACATCATCTTTGACCCGCTGGTGTTTCCCTGCGGGACGGGCGACACGAATTACGTCGGCAGTGCGGTCGAGACGATCGAAGCCCTGCGGCTCATCAGGGAACGTATGCCGATGGTCAAGACCGTGCTAGGCATCAGCAACGTCAGCTTCGGCCTGCCGCCCGCAGCTCGCGAGGTGGTGAATGCGGTGTTCCTGCACCAGGCCACGCGAGCCGGTCTGGACCTCGCCATTGTCAACACCGAGCGTCTGCGTCGGTATGCGGCCCTGTCTGAACGGGAGAAGGAACTGGCGGAAGGGCTCCTCTACAACCGGCCATTCGGGAACATCGAAGCGCCTACCGACTATCGCGAGCAGGACGAGAAGGACCGGGTGGCGATCAATCAGTCGCATATCGCACGGGTGACGGAGCACTTCCGGGGGGCCAGCACCCGACGTTCTGCCAACACTGCGCAGATGCCGCTTGATGAGCGACTCGCCAGCTACATCGTCGAAGGCACCAAGGAGGGTCTGTTCGCCGATCTGGATCGGAAGCTCGCACAGGGCGTCCCACCGCTTGACATCGTGAACGGACCGCTGATGGTCGGCATGAAGGAGGTGGGGCGCCTGTTCAACAACAACGAACTGATCGTTGCCGAGGTGCTGCAGTCGGCGGAGTCCATGAAGGCGGCGGTCGACCATCTGGAACCGCACATGGAGAAGTCCGCCGATGCGAGCAAGGGCAAGGTCATCCTTGCCACCGTCAAGGGTGATGTGCATGACATCGGCAAGAACCTGGTCGACATCATTCTCTCCAACAACGGCTACAAGGTCGTGAACCTAGGCATCAAGGTTCCGCCCGAGGTGCTGGTGCAGGCTAGCCGGGAGCATGTCCCGGATGTGATCGGGCTCTCCGGCCTGCTGGTCAAGAGTGCCCAACAGATGGTCGTGACGGCCCAGGACCTGAGGGATGCCGGTGTCGATGTCCCGCTGATCGTAGGTGGAGCGGCACTGAGTTCAAGTTTCACCCGCAAGAGGATCGCGCCTGCCTACGGTCGACTGACGTGTTATGCGAAGGACGCCATGAGCGGACTCGCCCTGCTCAATCGCATCATGGAACCTGACAGCCGGCACGCCTTGGCCGCCGAGCACGCACCGATATCCGCCGGAAGCACGCAAGCGTCGCCCGCGACCGGGACGCTCCCCTCGAAGCGCAGCACGAGGGCTAGCCTGGATGTACTGCCCCTGAAGTGTCCTTACGAAATCCGGCACCAGGTGGATGTCCCCCAGCTGCGAGACCTCTGGCGATATGTCAATCCGGCGATGCTCTACTCGCACCACCTCGGGTTCCGCGGCAACTTCCAGAAAGCTGTGGCATCGCGGGACGAGAAGTCGCTAGCGCTGAAGGCGGCCGTGGAACAGGTGATGGCTGAGGCGGAGAGTTTCATGGTGGTCCGGTCGGTGTGGAGGTTTCTGGAGGCAGAGGCTGACGGGAATACGATTCGCCTGTACCAACCGTCAGAGGGGGCCCTTCTGCACGAGTTCACGTTCCCGCGCCAGCGCCGAGCGGACGGACTCTGTCTCGCCGACTTCGTGGCACCGCCGAACGGGCATCGGGATTCGCTGGCGCTCATGTGTGTCACTGCGGGAGAAGGGATCCGCGAGCGCGCCGAAGCACTCAAGGAGGCAGGTGAGTACTTCAAAGCCCATGCCGTGCAGGTGCTGGCGATCGAGACTGCGGAGGCCTGTGCGGAATGGTTGCACCGCAGAATCAGGGAGGACTGGGGGTTTCCTGATCCGGAGGGAATGCCGATGGCGGATCGGTTTCGGTCCAAGTACCGGGGTCGCCGGTACAGCTTCGGATACGCAGCCTGTCCCGACCTGGAGAACCAGAGGGCCCTGTTCGATCTGTTGCGGCCGGAAGGGATCGGCGTCAACCTGACCGAGTCCTGCATGATGGAGCCTGAAGCCAGCGTCAGTGCACTTGTCTTTCAGCATCCGGACTGCATCTACTTCGACGTGAAATCGTGACCGAGCGCACTCGGCTCCCCTCGGGCCGCAGGAGAAGGGACGGACTGGAAGTGCTCTCGGTTCGATGCGCTTGATTTCCAGTGCATCGGAGCCTCTCGCAGGACTGGTCTGATCAACTTCCGTGAGGCCGCATCGCCCCCTGCCGAACGTCCCTGATCCGCATTACTCGGCGAACGTGCCTGACGCCTTCCCGCATGCACCGGGATTGAGTAAGGGCATCCCGGAGGCAGTCCACTAGGCCGGAGGAGGGCTCCAGATCGTTGCTCCGATATAGCGTTCGGGGCCAGAGGCCTCGTCGGTGAAATAATAGACCGCGACGACCTTGCCGTCGGGTCGCTGCACTGCCCGCACATAGCCGATGTCACGGCTAGCGCCGTCGTCCCGAAGGATGATGGGCTCGCTCCATGTCCGGCCGCTGTCGCTGCTCAGCGTGGCCCGGATGCTGTACGGTTCCGCGCGGTATCCGTAGAGAAGACAGATCCGGCCGTCTTGCAGCGCAATCATCGCTGGCGGATTGCCGACTCCCGTGTCCGGCACGGCCTCGTTCAGATATTCCCAGGTTGTTCCGTCGTCCTGCGACAGGTAGGTGCCGATCCAGCGCCTGTTCGTGTCTCGCATCCGTACCGTCACGAGAATGTCGGTCTTGGACAGGCGAACCGAGGCCGGCATGATGGAGAACTCCTCGGGTTCCGGGCCGATCCAGGACACGAATTCCCAGGTCTTGCCGGCGTCCGTGGTCCGCACGCAGAGCGGGCGGCCCTCTTGCCCGTTTGATTTCGCTGCGGTGATGAACAGCGTGCAAGTGTCCTTCCCGTCAACGATATAATCCGTTCGTGGAGCGATTCCCGGTGCATCGAAGGCCGGGAGTCTGAACGGTCCGTTCCACGAGCGGCCTCGGTCGTACGAATAGAAGACACGGCCGATACCCGCATGGATGCTGTTGGTGCGGACTGTCAGTGCGAAATCCGTATGGGTGAAATCGATACCACCCTCGCTTTCACGCATCGGCGGTATGGTCACGCCCGGCCGCGTCACGCCGTGCAGATAGCCTCCCTCCGTGATGAGGTATCCGTTGGCTCCTGGATCCTCCAGTGTCCAGGTCTCGCCTCCGTCCAGACTTCTCGCCAGCATCGGGATCTCGGGCTTCTCGCGGTCGATGTGGTGGCTGAGGCCCTGGTCCTTGTAGTACCCCATTCCGAAACCGACCAGAATTTCGTCGCCCCAGCTCCAGATTCCGTGGTTAGCCGGCCAGCCTCCGAACATGCCTTCTTCGAAGTACACCTTGATGTGGCGGGGGGCCTCGCCCGTCGCAGCCGCTCCTGAGATTTCATCCGGCTGCTCCAGCCCGGCGCACGCGAGGACACTCCCCAGCGCCACTGCGGTTGTGACAATTCCGATTCTGCGGTTCATTCTTGATTCTCCGGTTCGCCGGGAGTAGCCTGACACCCTGCTGCCAAGGTAGCGTAGACCGGGTTCCAAATCATAGCGCATGTCCGATGGTGAGGGGCGGGACCGGCATCTTGCGCGGTTCCGTCGTCTGTCGTGCTGCGGGCCTCATACGGACCGTGAGCAAGATTATGGAGTTGAGAGTCCCTCGCGAGCAATCACAGTACTTCCGATCCTGCGTCCATGTGAGTCCCTGAACGTTGGCTGGACTGTCCGGGTTCCAGTGGGCTCGATCCCACCGTGCGAACAATGGCAGACCGAGAGTCCGAAGCTGCGACGATGGGTGTGCCGGATCCGCCATCGCCTGCGGTGCTGAGGTGGACGCTTCCAGCCTTTTTCGATGTTGCGGATCACCAACTACCGCAATATGCCCACGTGGGGAATGTTGTTACGAGGTCTGCGAGCCGGAGTGGGCGTGGCGGTTGTTGGTACTGCGCATCAAATGCTGGTGCACGCCACAGCAGGGGAGTTGACGGACCGGGCCGAGTTGAGGGCCGAGAGACAGCGTGATTGAGCATCAATGTGCGTCAATGCGGCGTGAGCCTGCGCATGTCGATCATCACAATCCCCAATGCGAACAGGTCGGGACTCGCACGAGCGCCGGTGGCTGGAGCGGTACGGAGACGAAGAAACCTGCATGCAGACTGACATCACGGCAGCCCCGTCTGAACCGGTGGCGGTTTGGAAGCAGTTTTGTGCAAAGACACGCCCATTGAACAACGAAGTGCGACAGGGGTGGATGGCTGGAGGGAGGTGAGAAGGCTGGGTACAGGGAGAGTGTAGGGCAGCGGGGGTGGGTGTGTCAAGGGGGGGCTGGAGCCGCTGGGACCCTTGTGGCGGGCCGGGAGAGGGGGAGTGAGGGCCGGGAGAGCCGGTTCGCGGGGACCGGGAGTGGGCCGGAACCGGGAGGCAGGCGCAGCGAGGGTGCAGTGGGCGGGACCACAGGGCGCCGCGAGGGAGAGGCTCAGAGCGGGCCGGGAGCGGGGCTGGCCGGAGGTGGGGGAATGCCGGCTGCGAGGCAGGCGGCGCTGAAGACCTCGTGCGGGGTGCGATAGCCGAGCACCTTGCGGGGGCGGTGGTTGAGACGGTCGGTGGCGTCCTGGAGGATGCCGGGATCGAGGGTGCGGAGATTCGAGGATTTGGGGACGAACTGGCGGAGCAGGCCGTTGGTGTGTTCGTTGAGGCCGCGTTCCCAGGAGTGGTAGGGGCGGGCGAAGAAGACGGCGGTGGCGAGGGAGGTGGCGATGCTGCGGTGGCCGGCGAACTCCTTGCCGTTGTCGAAGGTGAGGGTGTGCACGAGGGAGGTGAAGGGAGCGAGCAGGTCCTGGACGGCACCGCCGACCAGGGCGGCGGTCCTGTTGGCAACTCGCTGTGTCAACGTGTACTTGGAGCGCCGGTCGACGAGCGTGACGACGGCGCCGGAATGGGCCTTGCCGATGATCGTGTCGCCTTCCCAGTCGCCGGTGCGCCGTTTGTCATCGACGATGGCCGGTCGTTCGCTGATGTCCGTGCGACCGGGGATGCAGCCGCGACCGGCGGAGCCCCTGGTGGCCTTGCAGCGGCGGGGTTTGCCGCGGTGGCGGAGGCAGGCATGGAGTTGGCCGCCGTCGGCGCGGTCCTGGTGAATGCGGCGGTAGAGCCAGGAGAAGCTGACGGAGACGTCACCGGCGAGTCGCAGGCGACCGGCGATCTGCTCGGGGCTCCAGTGCCTCCGGAGCATGTCGCAGATGCGGTCCCAGACGGGAGGATGGAGCTTGCGGGGGCCGGAGGCGGCCTGTCGGCGGCGCTGTTCGGAGCGGGCCTGGGCCTGCTGGTGGCAGTAGCCGGAGGAGTCGGCATTGCGGCGGAGTTCGCGGTAGATGGTGGATCGGTGGCGCTGGAGCTGGGCCGCGATGGCGTCGGCCGAGGCTCCCTGTCGGTGCAGGGCCTGGATCTGGCAGCGTTCGTCGTGCTGCAGTTGGTGGTAGGTCTGTGCCATGGTGGTTTCCCCCAAATGATAGGCCACCCTTGACACCCACCCCCATATTTGGTGTCGCACTTGCTAGTACAACTGGCAACACGAATACGACATGAGGGAACCATGAGATCGCCGCCCTCGGATCAGGGAGAACTGTTGTAGTGAATCGCATGCTCACATGCCAAGAGCTTCAGCAGGGGCTTGGAGCCTTGTTCAACTGCTCACAACAAGGCGAATATCAACGCATACGGACGCCATACCTCTATCCGGACGGCGACAATATTGATGTGTTCTGTAAGGTCGAAGGCGATTCGGTCAGGGTAAGTGATCTTGCGGAAACCACGGGCTGGCTCCACATGCAGTCTACGAGTTCGCGCCGGTCGCCGAGACACGTTCGGCTTATCGAGGATGTGTGCGCAACACATGGAATCGAGTTTCGTGGCGGGATGCTTGAGGCATGGTGCCCAATGGGAGATGAGTTGGCACAGGTCGTCACTCGAGTAGCCCAGGCGGCGGTCCGGGTGTCCGACCTTTGGTTCACTTTCAGGACGCAGTCGATCCACGGGATCGCTGAGGACGTGGCTGATTTCCTGGTCGAACGGGAATTTCGATTTGATTGCGCCGAGAAGATGGTCGGCCTTTCTGGGCGGGAATGGACGATCGATTTCCTCGTGAGAACCGAAAGACAAAGTTCATTAGTGCAAATTCTGAGTAGTGAGAATTGCGCGGCAGCGGACCGGATTTGCGAGCACGTACTGGCAGCATGGTACGATCTGACGTCCCTGAGAAAGGGATCAGATGCTCTGACTTTCATCTCGCTGTTCGATGATACTGCCGATGTCTGGTCGGATGAGAACTACAGGCTGGTCGAACCGCTATCTACGGTGTCGCACTGGTCGCGGCCCGACGAGTTCGCCACTGCCTTGATCTCAATGGCGTGACCACCCGCTCATCAAACAGTCTTACCAGCAGCGTTGCGCTGAGCGGAACGTCAGTCGCCGGCGAAACGGACGTACGGCTGTGGCAACGTGTGCACACGCCAGTTCACGCTCTCGATCGGGTTGGTCATGTACGGCAATCTCCGGGTTTCCGGGCGAAGCCGAGGATCAGAACAATCAGATGCCGGTTTCGACAGCACTTTGCAGCACCGAGGGGTGGTCTCCCACCCGAAGATTCTCCAGCAGCCATGCCTCGAGTTTCCTGCGTAGTGTCGAATTACCAGGCGTTGGCAATCCGGCGGATCGGAGATCATTGCGGAGAGTACTTCGGTCAGTTCCCACTGGGACGCCCAGGCATCTAGGGACTGTCCCGTCCCACCTGAACGATGATTCCGTGCTGTGGCCCTGACCTGGCGCGTCTTTGCTCGGCGAGGAGTAAGGGGACCGTCGGCAACAGTCCTGAGAACCCAAGTGAAGGCCGGGGAACCTACTTGGTCTGTATGCACTTCTTCGATGACCTCCACCCAGATCCGTTGCAGGATCTCCGATGCCAGATCGTTGTCGCTGTCGTTTCGCGGTGCAAGAGGACGAAACCCCTTGGAGCGGCGTGCCAACCATGCCTCTGGATATCGGCGAAGCTGCAACCGCTTCGAGCCGGTTTGAGCCGACTATGGGGTGTTGGTCGGGCATCCTCTTGGGGCAAAGCCCGTACAGTATCGAATTTCTCCGAAAAAGGCCGTTACCGTTGCTGTCGTCGTCCGTCATAGAAAATGCTGATGTCGGGTATGGTCGTTTCGAGAACAGCGAAAGCGATTGGTCTGGCGCGGCCGACCGCGCGATCTGTACCCAAGCAGACAGGAGCGCAAGGACATCGCATTGAAGGAGAACAGAGATGAAGCCCTGCACTGCATCCGTGTGGACGCTTTCGTTGCGACGGTCCGCTAGCAGGAGGCGCGTGGATGTCCAAACTGACGGCTTGCCGCCGGACAGATGGGTTGAAGGGGCTGCATGGCCCGGTATTGTCCGATACATTTGCACTGGAAGCTCCGTACGAACCGTGCCGACGATATGCTTGAGTTTCGTTGTTGCCATGATGATCAGTTCGGCGGGAATGGCCTACGCAGCCGAAAGCAAGGACCCTCCTGCGAAAATCAGAGACCCACGATCGGAGAGCAAAGCCTATTTTGCTCACTTCAAGGAGCAGTCTCCAATTCACTACTACCTCAGCCTTCAACGATATGATGAAGCGATCGCCATGTTTCCGTCGGTGGAGGATATTGATGCTATAGACCCGATGACCGGGAAGACACTGCTCACTGCCGCGGCAAGCGGATCTGCTTCAGATGCTTATGATGCAGTAAGGTACTTGATATTGCAGTATGGAGCTGATATTTCAAAACCAGACGAATCGGGGCTTACTGCCTTGCATTTTGCAACTGCCTCTGGAAATCTCCCTGTCGTCGAGTTGCTGCTGAAATATGGTGCAGATATTCATGCAGCCCCACCAGGTGATCAAAGCTGTACGGTAAATTGCGACAAGAGCGACAGGACTGCATTATATATGGCCTATCTGAACGGACGTACTCGTATTCGTGATTTCTTGGTATCAATGGGCGCACGTCAACTGGACTCTGATCTAATACAAGAACTGAAGTACAGTGCAAGGCGACTGAAGATATCGGAAGGTCATCGGTCAGCAGTACCACGGAATCTGGATAAGGAAGAATTGGAAGATTGGTATCGCAAGAAATACACGGCACTATTCAACGATCTTGCAGAGTTCCTGCGTTCGGAAGGGCAGTTTGACGCAGCCAGTCGACTTCCTTCTGAATTGGAACCTCTAGTCCAGGCATTGCTACATACACCGCGTCCGCCGGACATGACCAGTAAAGAGTGGAATCGATTGGTCAAAGAAAACATGGTAAAGAATCTGATTCGTAGTAAATCAAAAGGGGAAAAGAATGAACTTTAGGATTGACATACTCGTATATTCGGTGCCTCTCTTTGAGGTTGAAAGCATGCGGATTCATGTTCGATGTCTCGCTGTTTCAGGTCTGGCTGTGATCCTATCGCTAGTTCCAACTGTCAGATCACAGAGTCACACTGGTCTGTGGGTCAGCTTGCAGGATGAACTCCGAGAAGTTGCGCCACTGCACTACTATTTACTGAATAGGGAGCACGACAAGGTCTTTGAGGTTCTCCCATTCGTGACCGACATCAATGCAATCGAGCAGTTAACGGGAACGACTCCACTGACGATGGCGGCGCGCGACGAGACTTCGGATGCCTATGATGTGGGAAAGACGATGATACTGGCCTATGGAGCGGACTTGGATGAACCTGATCGCACAGGGTTCAAGGCTCTGCACTATGCAGTGTTGTCCGGGAACTTTCCGGTTGTTGAATTCCTTGTTGACCAAGGGGCAGACATAAATAGCTCGCCACTCAAGAATCCTGAATGCGTTGAGGATTGCGAGAATATTAAAGAAACTCCGATTTATCTCGCATTCAGGAATAATCGCCATCGAATCGCCGAATACCTGACGTCAAAGGGGGCTATACCAATCGATGATGATGAACGAAAGGAAATATACATCCACGACCTGAAGCGGAAATTACTTGATGTTTTTCGATATAGCTATGTCCGGTAACCGCATAAAGATGATCCGGAAATTTGGTACCGGAGACGCTTGGAAGAAAGAGTTGCAGAGGTTTCTAGAGAGCTTCATATTGCCGGTCGAATTACGGAGGCTGATGATCTGCATATCTATGTCGAGCAGCTTATTCAGGCCATCTTGAGCACCGAACTGGAAGAGGGTATGAAGTTTCGTCAATGGCAGGACAAGGTTCTTGATGCCCTGATGTGATGGAGAGTGCTTGTCCCCGTGCTCGGTCAATCACGAAAATTGCCGCGCGACGTGGTACAACTGGGTGGCGGTCTGGCTCGATGGAAATGGACCGGCAGGAACTGCACTCTCTGGATTCCAGGCGTAATTGACGAACGGTCCGCGAAGGGTCGATTCAGAGACTGACGGGTAGCACTCAGAATGGGATGCCAGGTTCGCATCCTGCGGCAGATCGGCCTGTATGGCCTTGCCGCCTGCAGGGCATTTTTCGCGGTCAGCGACAAGGCGGTCAACGGGAGGAGGAAGGCGGCGTTACGGGCCCGAGTTGCCGTATGGGATGATTCCACCACAGACAGATGGAGTGTCCACGAACGAGATGGACGGAATTCTGATGTCGGACGAGCGGACTGGGCTGCCATCGCGGTGACGTCGGGTCGGAGGCTCTCTAGGCAGCGCGGTTGGTCAAGCGTACCGAGTCCGGTCCACGCCGTGGCCGATACGCGCTGCGAATTCGAGTCTGTCGACTCCAAGACCTAGATACGACCGTGCACCATGGTTATGTACCGGTTGATCTCCCGATTCAGCATCAACGGTGCAGGATGAGCATCGGCGCTGCGCGAGTCGACTTGCACTGAGGGCGGGCGCTCCAAACTGGCAGTCCCTCGAAGCCAGTTCATGTCTCTGCAATCTCATCGGCTCGCGGGTCGTTCGTCTCGCTCATCCACCGGACCAGATCGGTGTGCATTTTCCGCCTTGCGTTGCGTGCCGCTCGCTCGTCGATGAGATTCCGGGTCTCTCCGGGATCGTTGACAAGATCATGGAGTTGCGAGGTGCCGCGTGAATGGTAGCAGTATTTCCACTCGTGCGTTCGGATCAGTCGCTGGAAGTGCGGTGGGCCCTCCGAGCCCCAGGCTGACCGATCGCGCTCGGCGAACATCGGTCGATCCATGTCTTCCGATCCATCAATGACCGACCTCAGACTGCGCCCAGCGAACGTCTCTGGAGATCTGCGGCCGAGGTAGTCGAGAACGGTCGGAGCGATGTCGCAGGTCCCTGCATGAGTCCTGATGGTCCTGCCTGCTGGGATCCTCTCCGGATAACGCAGCAACAGCGGAACCCTCGTCGTTTCTTCGTACATCGAGTAGCTGGTCTTGTCGTACATGCCATGTCCTCCCTGCATGTCACCGTGATCGGCGGTGAAGACGACCAGCGTGTCGTCGGCTTTCCCGAGGCGCTCCAACTCGTCGAGGATGCGGCCGAGGTTGGCATCCATCATGGCCACCATGCCGTAGTAGACACCCAGATATTCACGCATCCCGCCCTCGCCCAGGAGCTGTCCGAAGCGCCAGGCGGGAGTCTGTCGATCCGCGTCCCGCACCGAGTCTCGATTCTCCGGAAGTGCGATACGGTGCCGTTCATGAAGGCCGTAGTACGGATCATTGATCACCCACAAGGCGTGGGGGGCGGGAAAGCTGACCGTCATGAAGAACGGCCTGTCGGTTCGTTCGGAAAGAGCCTTGATTGTGCGGTCGGCGATCCATGCTTCCTCGGTGTGTTCGACGGGAACGTCCGTTCGGCCGATCCAGGTGTTCGAAGGCCCGTTGCCATCAAATTCGGCGTTCGCCTCTCGTATCGCGTCGGTCGCGAATATCGGTCGTCCGACTCGGCTGAGCGGGCCGTCGGGTGCCGCGGGCATCTCCTGCGCGATGGAACGAAAATACTGCCGGTAGCTTTCCTCCGGATCGTGTGCGTAGGCCGGCACCTGCGTCTTCTCGCCGAGATGCCACTTGCCGAATTGCCGAGTCACGTAACCAGCATCCACGAGTGACTGTTCCGTGGTCGGCAGCTCCGGTTTCAGTCCGGGGCTGTTGTTCCGAAGGTTCTTTATGATGCCGTGCTGGTGAGGGAACAGCCCGGTCATCAGGGAGGCCCGAGTCGGGCTGCAGAACGGCGTCGGACAGAGTGCATTCTCGAATCGGACGCCTTGGCTGGCCAGACGGTCGATGTTGGGCGTCCGGACGACCGTGTTGCCTGCACATCCGAGAGCCCCGTGGTGGATCTGGTCGGAGATGACAATGAGGACGTTCGGTTTCCGTTCCGCTCCGGCGGCGACTGACGCCAACCCACCGGCAAGAGCTGAAAGAGCCGATCGTCTGGTGAACGGTTGCATGGTCTTTCCTCCCTGCTACGTTCTGCATTCCCTGGATGAATCCCGTCGGTTGCGCCGGGGATCTGACCGCGAATCGCATCCCTACGCTACAATACTCGCCGAACCCTGAGGGGCGGATGGTCGCTAGAATCGGTTCCTTGTGCGTGACCCTATGCTGCCTTGCGTTCGCAAGTGGCGTCACGTACCCGCACATCTCCGAAGACCGCATTCCGGTGTGGGATCTCGCCGTGACCGAAACGGCCTACGCTGCGATCCGCAGGCCGCCGGGCGATGGGCCGTTCCCTGCTGTCGTGTTCATGCATGGTGGGCTGGGGCGGATTTCCAGGGACGAACTTCGCCGAAACGCCCTGCAGCAGCCCGTGCTGGCGCGCTTCTTGGCATGGGGATACGTGGCGGTGTCCGCGACGCGACGGGAGATTCGTCATGATCCCCAGGACCGTGGAGTGGTTGAAGACTCCCTTGCTCTTCTTGATGCTGTGAGGAAGTTGCCATACGTCGATCCTGACAGCGTCGCTCTGTATGGAGGCAGCGGAGGTGGCACACTGGCATTGGAAGTCGCGAGCGTTTCCGGGGCGCTTGCCGCAATCGTGGCGGGTGAGCCGGCAACCATCATCTACATGGGAATGTTCACGAAGGACCACATCGTGTTCGGGCCCGACGGCCATCCGACCGGAGACCGCCGATGGGATGTGATGAACTCGGATCCCGAGAGTCTGTACGACGATGGTATCCGGCAGCGGATGCGACGGAAACTCTCCGGGTTGTCCACCCCCACCCTCATCCTGCACGGGGATGTACATCCACTGAAGGCGTTCAATCTGGGCGTTTTCGTGCCAGAAATGGAAGCCCTGGGGAAGCCCGTAACCGTTCGGACTTACGCCGGCGAGCCCCATGGATTCTATTGGGGACGCGGGCGTGACCCAGCGATGGCGTTGCGGGCGAACCGTGACGCCGATGCCTTTCTGCGCCAACATGTTCCGGTGCAACCCACAGCGATCGCCCCGGAATGGGCGACGCCGGTTGTGGTTGAACCGATGCCGCAGCGAAGTCGTAACTGAAGGAGTGAACCATGCGAAGTCTGTTGCTACTCGGCCTGGTCTCGGCGATCGGGGCCTTTCCGCAGTCTCGTGAAGCCGCCGCGCCGGCTTCACCACCGACCTTGCCACCAGGAGTCGAAGCGAGACTGGACATCGCCTACGCCGACGTGAGCGAGGCGCAGCGGCTGGACCTGTACCTGCCGACGCGGGATTCCGGACGCCCGCGAGCTGGCATTGTCGTCGTGCACGGCGGGGGCTGGCGAGGTGGAGACAAGCGGCGCGGACAGTGGGCGGCTATTCCTGCTGAGTTGGCCGGCGAAGGATACGTGGCGATCTCGGTCAACTATCGGCTCTCCAGCGAGGCGCCTTGGCCGGCCCAGATCGAGGACGTGAAGGCGGCCGTGCGCTGGCTGCGGGCTCATGGCGCCGAGTATCGAGTTGATCCCGAACGGATCGGTGCTTACGGCAATTCAGCAGGCGCTCACTTGGTCTCGTTGCTTGGCCTTGTCCGTGAGTCCGACGGACTGGAGGGAAGTGGTCCGAATCGTGACCAGTCCAGCCTTGTGCAGGCGGTCTGTGCATCCGCGACGCCCACGGACTTTCTGAACTGGGGCAGTCCGGGAGTAACGGCGCAAAGGCTGTCGGAGACGTTCCTGGCCGGTCCCGAAGACACGCTTCTGGATCGTGCAAGAGCGGCGTCGCCGATCACTTACGTGCGGAGCGGTGCGCCTCCCTTCCTTCTGATCCACGGCACCGCCGATCGTACGGTTCCGATCGAGCAGTCCGACCGGTTCGCGAAGGCACTGCGAGATGCCGGTGCCCGGGAGGTCCGGTACGTGATTCTCGACAATGAGGGCCACGGTGTGTTCCAGAGGCAGAGGCTGCTGACGTACTCTGCGATGAAGGCATTCTTTGCGAATGCGCTGAAGCGATGAAGTGCCGGTTTCAGGTGCCAACTGTCCTCTGGCTCGTACCGCATCCGCAAGTTTCGCAATCGACCCGGAACCTCCATCGGGGCTTGGAAGGTGCGCCGAATCGGCTGTTACGATCAAGATGTGCTGACCCGAATCCTGCTTCTGCCACTGCTGGCGAGTCTGGCTCTCGCGCAGACCAAGCTGCTCCGGTATCCTGACATTCACGGCGACCGAGTCGCGTTCGTCTACGCTGGCGACCTCTGGTCCGCATCGGATCAGGGAGGAACTGCCGTTCGCCTGACTGCTCACGAAGGCCTCGAACTGTTTCCGAAGTTCTCGCCGGACGGGACGTGGATTGCGTTCACCGGGCAATACGACGGCGACGAGCAAGTCTATGTCATGCCCGCCGAGGGTGGCGAGCCCCGCCAACTGACCTACCACCCGGCAAGAGGCCCGCTTGCCCCTCGCTGGGGTTATGACCACCAGGTCTACGGCTGGACTCCGGACGGATCCGGTGTTCTCTTCCGGTCGACGCGGGCCTACTGGGGAGCGAAGGACGGACGGCTCTATACGGTTCCACTGGAGGGCGGCCTTCCGGTCCCGCTGGCCATGCCGGTCTCGGGAGGCGGGAGCATCTCGCCCGACGGGAAACTCGTGGCATATTCACCGCTGTTCCGCGATTTCCGCGCCTGGAAGCGGTACCAGGGCGGGTGGGCACAGGACCTCTACCTGTTCGACCGGGCGGCGCGGACGACCAAGCGGATTACCGAACATGTCCGCTCGGACCGGGATCCGATGTGGATCGGAAACGATGTCTACTTCACCTCCGACCGGAACAGCATCCTGAATCTTTATCGCTTCGACTCGGGCTCGGAGACGATCACGCAGGTGACGCACGAAAAGACCTGGGATGTCCGCTGGCCGTCGTCGGACTCGCAGCGGCGAATCGTCTATGAACTGAATGGCGAACTGAGCATCTACGAAACCACGACGGGACGGTCCCGTTCGATCAGCATCACGGTGCCCAGTGACGGCGGCGCGCGCCGCCCCAGAAGAGTCTCGGCGGACGGGACGATCGAGAGCCACTCGCTGAGTCCGAAGGGCCGGCGCGCCGTTTTCAGCGCCCGCGGGGATATCTTCACCGTCCCGGCGGAAAAGGGACCCACCCGCAATCTGACCCGGTCCTCCGACGCTCACGACCGCCTTCCCAGTTGGTCACCGGACGGGCGACGCATCGCGTTCGTGTCGGACAGGTCGGGTGAGGAGCAGGTCTACGTCATCAACCAGGAAGGAGGCCAGGCGGAGCAGTTGACGGATGGTGTGCGCGGACGGCTGTACCGCCTGGTCTGGTCGCCCGATTCCAAGCGGGTCGCCTTCTCGGACAAGGAGGGGAAGGCCTATGTCCTCGACGTCGACAGCAAGGATGTCTCCGAGATAGCCGATGATCCTCGTGGTCGGATCACGGATTACGTTTGGTCCCCCCGCGGCGGATACCTCGCCTTCACGGTCAGTGTCTCGGCCCGTGTGAACTCCGTCTTCATCTGGGATGCGGCCAGCCATGCCCTGCATCAGGTGGGTGGCGAACTCTTCGACGAGCACAGTCCGGCCTGGGGAACCGACGGGGACTACCTGTACTACCTGAGCGACCGTGAGTTTTCGCCACTGATTTCGTCGACGGAATGGAACTTTGCAACGGATCGCCAAACGGGTGTGTTCGCTCTCGCCCTGCGGAAAGACGTGCCGCATCCGTTCCCGCCCGAGAGCGACGAAGTCGAGACCTCCGATGAGGACGACGCCGAGGATGGCGACAGCCAGGAAGATGGCGGGAACGCAGACAGCGGCGATGAGTCCGAAGAAGGCGATCAATCCGAGAAGGAGGAACCCGAGAAGGAGCCGATCCGGATCGATTTCGACGGCCTCGCCGACCGTGTGGCCCGCGTGCCGATCCCGCCGGACAACTATCCGTATGGCTCTCTGGCGACCGTCAAGGGATCGCTGCTACTGGTGCGCGGACAGGCGTTCTACTACGGACGGAGCCCGCAAGGCGAGGCTGTCGTCAAGCTATTCGACATCGAGAAACGCGAGTTCAAGACCGTGACCCAGGGCCGGGCCTTCGCCCTGTCCCGCGATGGCAAGAAGATCCTGGTCCGGCAAGGGAAGTCCTACAAGCTCTACGATGTGAAGCCGGACTCGAAGATCCCCAAGACGGTATCGACGGCGGGGCTGCGGGTGAACCTGGTGCCCGAACAGGAATGGGAGACGATCTTCGACGAGGTCTGGAGGCGCTACCGGGACTTCTTCTATGTGCAGAACATGCACGGATACGACTGGCCGGCGATCCGTGATCGCTATCGGCCCTGGCTGGCGCATGTCCGGCATCGCTCGGACCTCAACTACGTGATCGGGGAGATGATCGCCGAGTTGAATGTCGGCCATGCCTACATTTCGGGCGGCGACTACGCCACGCCGGAGAGGCCGAAGGTCGCGCTCATGGGCGCCGATCTGGAACTGGATGCGGCCAGCGGTCGGTATCGGATTTCCAGCATCCTGAGGGGCCACAATGAGGAGTCGGAGTACAGGGCACCGCTCACGGAGATCGGAGTCGACGCCAGGGAAGGGGACTACATCCTGGCGATTGACGACGAAGATGTGCGGGCCCCCGACAACCCGTATCGGTTTCTCCGCCACAAGGCATCGCGTCCGGTCAAGCTGCTGCTCAACGACCGGCCCGATCCGGAGGGCGCTCGCACGGTTGTGTACCGGCCGATCGACGACGAGTCGAATCTGCGGTACCTGAACTGGGTCGCAGGCAACCGCAAGGCGGTCGACGAAGCGAGTGGGGGCAAGGTCGGTTACATCCACGTTCCTGACATGAGTTCGAGCGGCATCAGTGAGTTCATCAAATGGTATTTTCCGCAGTTGCGGAAGGAGGGCCTCGTTGTCGACGTTCGCGGGAACGGCGGAGGCAACGTGTCCCAGATGCTGATCGAACGCCTCAGCCGCAAGCTCCTCGGTACACGCTTCTCGAGGACGAACTCGGATTTCCGAACGTATCCGAACGAGGTCTTCCTCGGCCATCTGGTGTGTCTGGTCAGCGAGAATTCCGCATCGGACGGGGACATCTTCGCTGCTCGCTTCAAGGCGGCAGGCCTTGGCCCACTCATCGGAAAGCGCTCGTGGGGCGGCGTGATCGGAATCACCTCCCACGGACCCCTGATGGACGGAGGCGATGTCCGGGTACCGGAGTTTGCGACGAATGCGGTCGACGGCTCCTGGATCATCGAGGGACACGGCGTGGACCCGGACATCGTGGTCGAGAACGATGCCGAGTCCATACTGGCTGGAAGGGATCCGCAACTCGAGCGGGGGATCGAGGAAGTGCTGCGGAGAATTCGTGATGATCCCCGGCCGCCACCGGTGCGTCCGCCCGACCCCGTTCGGACCCGTTGACTGCCCGACTCCGTTCAGGGAGTCCTGCTGTCCGGTGTGACACTGTGGTGCGCTTGGGCGACCGGCCCGTATCGGGGTAACCAAGTCCTCCGGGATTCGGTCAATTCAAGGGAACAGTCATGGACACTCGTCGCCACCTGGACCGTCGGCAGTTTCTGGCGGCGGCGAGCCTTGCATCGCCGTTGGTTGCGGCGCCCGCCACGACGCCCGGCAGGCAGCCGAAATCCGAGACGCTCGTTAGGCAATTGCACGAGAGCCTCACCGCAGAGCAGCGCAGAAGTGTTGTCATGCCGTTCGAGAGCCCGTTGCGCTCCAGAGTCGAAAACAACTGGCACATCAGCAATGCGAGGGTCGGCCGGTCCTTCAACCGGGACCAGCAGGCATTGATCGAGGAGATCTTCGTGGGCCTTCACGCTCCGGAGTTTCGCGATCCGCTCATGCAACATGTCTCGGACGACTTCGGGAGCGTGCGCAACCTGTCGGTCGCGCTGTTCGGCGATCCCGGTTCCGGCAAGTTCGAGTTTGTCATCACGGGTCGGCATTGCACGGCCCGCTGTGATGGCGACTCCGTGGCAGGTGCAGCGTTCGGCGGGCCGATCTTCTACGGGCACGAGGGGGAGAGCTTCTATGAGCGCCCGACGCACCCCAACAACGTGTACTGGTTCCAGGCGAAGCGCGCGAACCAGGTCTACCAGGCCCTGGATCGACATCAGCGTACGCAGGCTCTGCAAAACCGTGCGCCGCGCGAGCGAAGCGTCCATACGGTCGAGCCGTCCGACACGCCGGACGGACTTCGCGTGTCCGATATGTCGCGCGATCAGCGCGAACTGGTTCGGCAGACGCTTATGGATCTTCTGGCGCCGTTCCGACAGGTCGACCGCGACGAGGTATTGCGCCTCATCGAAAAGAATGGTGGCGTCGAGCATCTGACCATGGCGTTCTATCGCAATCAGGATCTGGGCAATGACGGCGTTTGGGATGTCTGGAAGCTGGAGAGCCCCACGATGGTCTGGTACTTCCGCGGTTCCCCGCATGTCCACGTGTGGGTGAATGTGCAGGAGAACCCCGGATGGCGGGCTCCTGACGGAATCGCTTGAGGCGGTCCCGACAATGCGGCCGGTCAGTACACGGGTGTTCCGTAGGGGACGGGTGTCTCCACGCGCCGGATGTCGCTGACGCGTGCGATCTTCCACGCCCCGTCGAGCCGCTGCAGATACATGTCCTGGACCTCGTTCCGATCCGCATAGACGTATTCGACGCGGACCTCCGCCTCCTCTCCGGTTTCGATCGGGGCGTTCATGGCGATACCCTTGATGTCGCGATTCCGATCCCGCAGAAACGTCGAGAACCGTTGCTCTCCCATCTCTTCCAGACTCTGTCGGAGTGTGCGCGCCATCTGGCCCGCATAGCACTCCAGGTATTCGTCGACGATGCCGTCTCGCGCTGCGTCCAGCATCGAGTAGATGACGTCGCGCGGTTCGGCCCGCTGCGTCGCACCGATGCCGAGGAATCCGTCCCCGCCGCCGGAGTTGCGTCGGAGGGCGTCGAACCCACCCTGGTTCCAGACGATGAATCCTAGGACGCCCACGATCAGGGCGATCGTGACGGCCTGGGCGGTGGTGTCCCTGCTCATGGCACCGAGGCCCGAGTCGCCGGATTGCGGCGAATGATGGTCAGGTCGAGATTGCCGTTCTCGTCGACGATCGTCTTGCGGAGCCGTGGCAGAACCTCCTCCATGGTCTCGAGGTAGAGACGACTGCGAGTGACCTCCGGATTGCGGCGATACTCGGCGGCCAACCTCGCGAACCGCGCTGCGTCACCTTGGGCCTGCTGAATCCTGCTCGCCCGGTATCCCTGTGAGGCAGAGAGCATCTGCTGGGCCTCCCCCCTGGCCCGGGGCAGGATGTCGTTGCTGTACCCCTCCGCCTCGTTCACGATCCGCGCCGCATCAGCCCTCGCCGATGCCACGTCACGGAAGGCGTCCGCGGCCTCCGCCGGGGGACTCACCGAGCGGATGTTGACGGTGGACAGGACGACTCCCAGATCGAAGCGGTCGACCAGCTCCTGTGCAATGCGCCGCACCTCTTCCTGGATCGCGATCTTCTCGGTCGTCAGGACTTCATCGACTGCCCGGGAGGACACCTGCCGTTCGAGAGCCGCCTCGACGGCATTCGCAACGGCCCGGTCGACATCGCTGGCCTGGAACAGGTAGTGTGCCGGTTCGGTGATGCTGTACTGCACGACGGCCCGAACATTGATGATGTTCTGGTCTCCGGTCAGGAACTGGGACAGGACCGGGTCCGCCGGGATCGCATTGACTTCGTCGGCGACCTCGCCGCCGATGAACGCACGTTTCAGCTCCCGCACCTTCAGCTTCTCGACCTTCCCGACCGGCCACGGAAAATGCCAGCCGACACCGGGCAGGACCTGATCGTTCGCCAGCGCGCCGAAGGTTGTCAGCACTGCCTGCTCCTCGGTGGGTACCACGTAGAGACCGCTCAGCAGCCAGATCCCCAGAACGACGAGAACGATGTGTCGAACTCGCATCGGTGGAAGCCGTTCGGCGATGCGGGCATACACGGTGGTGCCGACCGCCTGCGATCGCTGGGAGGGCTGGTGCATGGCGAATCTACTGTCCTCGCGTCATCAGGCGCAGGAGTTCGGAGTCCGCGCTGAGAATCACCGTGGTGTTGTCGTCGAGTGCCTTGCGGTAGGCCTCCAGTGTCCGGGTCAGCTTGTAGAACGACTGGTTGCGGGAGTATGCGGCACCGTAGATCCGGGCCGCCTCCGCATCCCCTTCGCCCTTCGTCGTCTCGGCTTCCTTGTAGGCCTTGGCCAGGATCTCCTCTCGCTGGCGGTCGGCTTCAGCGCGAACCCGGAGCGCCTGCTCCTCGCCCTCGGCTCGATACTGGCGCGCGATCCGTTCGCGTTCGGCTCTCATGCGCGCGTACACGCTCTGCTTGTTCTGTTCAGGGAGATTCAGTCGCTTGAGGCGGACATCCACGACCCGAATTCCGTATTCCCGCAGGGCCTCTGTTCCGCTATCGGTTGCGAGCCGGTCCAGGACATGATCGGTCTTGACCAGTTCCGGGGACGTCGAGACGATCTCCTCGAGATCCAGCTTGGCGATCGTGGCAGCCAGCCCCGCCCAGACCAGGTCGTGGAGGCGCATCTCGGCGGCCTGCTCGTTGCCCAGACGTTGCACGAATGTCTCCGGGTCCGCAATCTGCCACAGCGCATAGCTGTCGATGCTGAGGTTCTTCTTGTCCTTGGTGAGAAACTCCGACCGGGGAGGGTTGTACACCCGCAAGCGACGGTCGTATGCCCGGACCTGATGAATGAGCGGAATCTTGAAGTGCAGACCAGCCTCGGTGATCGTTCGCACGGGTGCACCGAACTGCGTCACGAGCGCGAACTCGGTTTCGCGGACCGTGAACGCCGCCGACCACGCCAGAAGCAGGCATGCCGCCGCAAGTAGCCGAACTCGGTGTCGATACCCGAATGCACTCCAGTCAACAGGGTCTCGACGGGAATGCGAATGCCCGTGGCCGTGAGGGTCCGCATGATGATCATGGGAGTGCCCGTGGCCGTGGTGGTGCGTGTGGTCGTGGTCGTGCATGCCTTACTCCCCGGTACCGGGAATCTCGAACGGTGGCGGTGGCTGCTGCAACTGGGAACCGGACGGAGCGACCAGCACCCCATCGTCCATGGTCCAGAGCGTGCGCTTCCCACCCCGCGAGTCGATGATGAGCTTTCTGCGTCCCGGAAGAATCTCTTCCATTGCTTCCAGGTACAGACGGGTGGAGGTGGATTCGGGAGCGGTGCGATAGGCACGCTCCAACTGGTTGAATCGGGCGGCGTCACCACCCGCCCTGTCGGCACGGCTAGCCTTGTAGCCATGGGCCTCATGGACAAGCGCCTGACCCTGGCCTCGCGCCAGCGCCACCTGCTCGTTGGCGTAGCCCTCTGCTTCGTTGATCATGCGATTCTTCTCCTCCAGCGCTCCGGCGACCTCGCGGAATGCGTCGACAACCTCGACCGATGGATGCATGTCCTGGATGTTGATCTGCAGTACGCGCACGCCGGCTTCGTAGTCCGCGAGCATGCCGTTCATGCGGCTGGCCGCCAGCTCCTCGGCGTTGCGCCGTCCGGTCGTGAGCAGTGTATCCAGGTGCATGGTGTTCACGACCGACCGCAATGCCGCTTCCGAGGCGGCCCGGATCGTGGCCTCGGCGTCCAGTTGTCGAAAGACGTAGTCTTCGGGCCGCTCGATGTCGTAGTGGACGACAGCAGTCATCTCGATCATGTTCTGGTCGCCGGTCAGCATCAGGGTCTCGTCCTCCCGCGGCTGGATCCGCCCGTCTCTGTGCTGAAGGTTCCATTCGTAGGCGGGAGGCTCGCTGAATGCCGTCGTGTCCGTCGTGCGAAACCCGATCTCGATCACCCGTACCTGCTTGGCGCGGATCCGCGTCAGTCGATCCACCGGCCACGGGAACTTGACGTGAAGGCCGGGCTCCCGGTACGGGAGCACCTTGCGACCGAAGCGTTCGATCACGCCGACCTCTTCCGTACCGATCATGAATCCGGCGGTGGACGCCCAGGCGGCCAACAGGGCCGCCGCACCGGGTTTCGCCAGCCGCTGGCGGTTCTCGACAAGCCACGCGAAACCGGCCGCGGGGTCGATGCGCATCAGCACGTGCAGCAGTTCCTCCCAGATCCGGCCGAGGCCGAGAAACTCTGAAAGGCGTTCCGCTCGTGACATCTGTCCCGTCGGACGCTCCACGCGCAGCAGGCGCACCGAGTTGAGCATCACGAAGATCGACGAAATCTGATGCACGCCCGCAGCGAGCGCTGGCCCCATCCATCCCACGCCGGCGACATACACCGCGACCACGTTGACGATGCCGGCGAACAGGATGATGTTCTGCCAGACCGTCGTGACGGCCCGCCGTGAGACACCGAAGAGTTTGGGCAGTCGTCCGATCTGGGTGTTCAGATCAACGACATCCGCCGCCTCCGCCGCGATATCGGCACCCGAGCCGGAGATGGCGATGCCCACGTCGGCCGCCGCCAGCGCGGGTGCGTCGTTCACCCCGTCCCCGATCATGGCGACCTTCCGGCCCTGGACCTGCAACTGCTTGATCCGGTCGAGCTTCTGCTCGGGCAGCAGTTCGGCTTCGACGTGGCTGATGCCGACGACCTTGGCCATCGCGTCGGCGGCCTTCCGGCGGTCGCCGGTCAGCAGGATGATGTTGGGAATGCCGAGATCCTCGATTTCGTGAATCGCGTCATGTGCACCGAGTTTCGGCGTGTCACGCAGCAGGATGGCTCCGGCGAAGCGGTTGCCGTCGGCGACCAGTACGGGGGTTGCGCCGGCCCTGTCGGCCGCATCGAGATAATCCTGGAGACCTAGGATACCGGCTTCGGCGAGGAAGCCCTCGTTGCCGGCTCTCACGATCCGGCCGTTGCAGGTGCATTCCGCTCCGCGGCCCGGGACGATTCTGGCGTCCTGGGATTCTTCGAGCGGGAGATCCCTCTCCGCGGCGCTACGGACGATGACCTTGGCCAACGGATGGTCCGAGCCCGCCTCGGCGGTGGCTCCCAGTGTCAGAACCTGCTCGTCGGTGTGGCCCTCGCCGGCGATGATCTCGACGATCTCGAAGTTCCCGGTTGTCAGCGTGCCGGTCTTGTCGAACACGACGGTGTCGACTTCGGCGGCCTTCTGCACCACCTGTCCGCCGCGGGCGAGCAGTCCACGGCGGGCCAGTCCACCGATGGCGGCGACCATCGCGGCGGGCGTGGCTAGGATCAGTGCGCAGGGGCATCCGACGATCAGGACCGCAACCGCCCGCCGGACGCGCTCCGCGGTCTCGACATCACCGGACAGGAAGTAGACGGCTCCGGCGGCCAGGAGAATCGCCGGCAGAAAGTAGCGTGCATATCGGTCGGCCACCCGCACGACAGGAGCGGTGCGATGGTCGCGGGCCTCCTCCACGAGATGGATCAGACGGGCGAGGGTCGACTCGTCACCCGCATGCGTGACCCGGACATGCAGTAGTCCGTGTCCATTGACCGTCCCGGAGAAGACCTCATCACCCTCGGTCTTGTCCCGCGGTACGGACTCGCCAGTGATGGGGCTTTCGTCGACCGAGGACTCGCCCCGCTCCACGATGCCGTCGGCCGAGATTCTCTCGCCGGCCCGGACTGCGATCAGGTCTCCGGCCAGCAGATCCTCCACATGGACCTCGACCTCCTCCCCGTTGCGGATCACCCGGGCATGGTGTGGCAGTTGATCCACGAAGCGGTGAATCGCCCGTTCCGTGCGTCCGGCGGCCCATGCCTCGAGACCCTCCCCGAGGAGCATGATGAACATCGCCTCGGCGGCAGCGAGGTACTCCCCGATGGCCAATGCCGCGGCGGCCGCGATGACGATGGCGAGGTCGGCCGAGATCCTGCGATCAAGGAGTTCGGCGATCGCCCGGTAGAAGGTCTTGTAGCCTGCTACCAGTGCCAGGAAGATCGCGGTGTCGAGACCGGCGAGCGTGTCGAAGATGCCGAACAGGTTGAGCAGCAGCAGCACACCGACGACGGCGGTGAATCCCACGTATTTGATCTGCTCCCGCCGATCCCGATTGATGGCGTGATCCTCGGAGACAACATGCACAGGTAGACAAAGATAGCAAACGAGGCCCGACCGGGACCCGTCGGAACCCGGACCGCACCGACGGGGTGTACCATTGTCGGATTCGGACGATGAAGTGCAATGCGGTCGGCCCCACGGTCCCACTGATGGACAAGACGATCGGTGAGGTCTTCGATGAGACGGTGGCTGCTCACCCGGACAGCGATGCTCTTGTGTCGAGGCACCAGGGCATCCGCCTGACATATGGCCAACTTGCCGAACGGGTCGAGCGTACGACAGCGGGCTTGTGGGGGCTTGGCATACGACGCGGCGACCGGGTCGGCATGTGGGCTTCGAGTTGCGCCGAGTGGATGTATCTGCAGGTTGCGACCGCAAAGATCGGAGCGATCCTGGTCAACGTGAATCCCGCATATCGGGCCCGCGACCTGACGTACATCCTTCACCGCTCCGAGATGAAGGTGATCTTCCTGCACGAGAGCGACAGGTGGGTGCGGTACTCCGACGTGCTGGCTGAAGCCCGCCAAGCGGGTACGCACGCCTTGCGGACGTCCGTGCTCCTGGGAACCGACCAATGGCAGTCGATGTTGGACCGGGGTGTGCGTCCGGACCCTGTTCCGGTCGATCAGCACGATGTCGTGAACATCCAGTACACATCGGGCACCACAGGAAGTCCCAAGGGGGTCCTGTTGACGCACCGCAACCTGGTGAACAACGCGTATCTGGTCGGCAAGGGGCTCCGATGGTCTTCTGACGACAGCCTTTGTCTGCCCGTGCCCCTCTATCACTGTTTCGGTTGTGTTCTCGGATCATTGCAGTCGATCGTGTTCGGCGCGACGCTGGTTCTCCCGTCGGCCCAGTTCGATCCACTGGCCGTGCTGGCAGCGATTGACGAGGAACGGTGCACCACGGTCTACGGCGTGTCCACGATGTTCATCGCGGAACTGAACCACCCCGAGTTCGCGAGATTCGACACCAGTCACCTTCGCACCGGGATCATGGCCGGCTCTCCATGTCCGGTGGAACTGATGAAACGGGTGGTGAGCGAGATGCGATGCAACGGAATGACGATCACCTACGGACTGACCGAGGCCTCCCCAGCCATCACGCAGAGCATGTGCGACGACTCGCTGGAAGTTCGCACGTCCACTGTCGGGCGTGCGATGCCCTGTACCGAAGTCAAGGTCGTCGACACCGACACCGGTGAGACCGTCGACGTGGGCGAGAGGGGTGAGCTGCTGACGCGCGGATATCTCGTGATGAAGGGATACGACAAGGACCCGGAGAACACGGCCCGCACTGTCAGCAGCGACGGATGGCTCCGCACCGGCGACCTGGCGACGATGCGGCAGGACGGCAACATCCGCATCACGGGCCGGGCCAAGGAGATGATCATCCGGGGCGGGGAGAACATATCCCCACGCGAGATTGAGGAGTACCTGCATGGCCATCCTGCGGTCGCCGACGTCTACGTGGTTGGCGTGCCTGACGAGCGGCTTGGCGAGCGTGTGCTCGCCTGGGTCAAGCTTCAGGAGGGGGCGGGTCTGACGGAAGCGGAGGTCAGGGACTACTGTCGCGGACAGATCGCCCATTTCAAGATTCCCGAGTACATCCGATTCGTTGACGAGTTTCCGATGACCGTGACCGGCAAGGTTCAGAAGTTCCTGATCCGGAATCGCGAAATCGAGCTTCGGGGACTGGCCCAGGTCGCTGGCATCAAGACTGCCTGAGACCGTCTCCGGATGGAGACGAGTCGGGGTCAGCCGCCCTGCTGCAGCTCGGCTTGGTCCAGTACCCACTCCCGGATGATCTGGTAGCCCGGATCGTCCGGTTCGTAGCGCACACCGCCCTGGTGGCCGTCCTCTTCGCCCGACTGGATGTTCAGCGGCTTGCGGAGAAACTTGCTTCTCTCGACATCATGGAGGTCGACGCGCTGTTGCATCCGCCGATAGTTGCCGAGGATACCTTCCGGTGGGATGTATCCGGCTGCGTCGGGCGCCTCAAGATAGAGTGTCGGCACGCGGCCCGGCACACCATGACACGAGATACACGCCCGGTTGTCCTTCGGGTCGATCCGCGTCATCTCCGTGAAGACGTAGTCGCGGAATCGGATGATGTCGGCGATCCAGTCCTCCGAGTCGCCCAGCGGGCGGATTTCACCGGAACGCTGCTTGTCGGCGTCCTGCTGGATCAGTTCGCGGAGCTTCGCGCCGTAGATCTTGTCGTCGCTGTTGAGGATGTTCTCGATCCGGCCTCGGTAGACCGGACTGGGTTCGTGCTCGACCCAGTCTGCGAGCGTCTTGAGGACCTCCGGATGGCGACGCAGGGCCGTCTTGTTGGCAAGAGCGATGGCTTCCTTGCGAACGTCGTCCGGGGCGTCGGCCGAGAACCACGATGTGAACATGCGAATCAGCTGGTCCTTCGCTTCGACGATCGGGTCGACGACATCAACGCCCAGCTCGTTCTGCGTGAAGAGCGAGCCCGCTGTTTCCCCTGGCTCGAGCTTGATGTAGTCGAGGCCGAAAATGTAGTTCTTCTCGGCGTCCGGATTGGCCCCTGTCATGCGGAACGTGAGCCGGTTCGTCCCCGCAAGGAAGTCGTGGATGCCGAGCGAGACAGGGCCGGGAGCGGTCAGGTCGGGCCTGTAGAAGTCCATCGGCTCCCCGAACGGCTCGCCGTTCAGGACCGGCTGGACCATGCCCATCTCCCTGTCGAACAGGAAGGCTGCAACGATTTCGTAGGGGCCCGGCTCCGGAACCTCGATCGCAAGCGTCAGACGGTTTCCGGGAAGTCCTTCCCGCCACCACAGTATGGTGTTTCGGCTCGCCAGTCCATCCGGTACGAGTTGCTTCGTGGTGCGCCCACCGGTCAGTTCCAGTACCTCCAGGTCCTCGGCTTCGGTCGCGCCCTCGATCGCGTCTTCCAAGGTGGGTCCACCCTCCTGGTAGCGCAGCATCCATTCGGTTGAGGGAAGCCAGAACCGCGCATTCCCTCCCACCTGGTCGAACACCTCGCGCCGGTGCAGTGTCGGGTTGTTCCCCAGCACCTGGCCGAGCAGTTCCGCCCGCTCTTCGAGCCCGGAGCGGCTCTCGTTGGCGGAAGGAGCCGGTCGTCCCAGCAAATAGGGTGTCGCAGCGATCGGGGATGCCTCTTCGGACGGCACGAGGAGCCGGAAGAACTCGCGGTCGGCATCCGGGTCGTCATCCGGAAACTGCCATCGGACCCTTGACAGGAAGCGGACCAGCGCCTCGGCGTCGTTCCGTCGTCCTTCCCGCAGGAACGCGTCGAGCTTGTCGAGCAGCGGGCGGATCGTTGCCTGGTCCGCCCGCAACTGGAACGCCCGTGGATTGGACAGGGCCTTGGCCGCGGCGGCCACCTGCTCCAGATCGTCGCTCTGCAGAAGAGTGAACAGGTGGTCCTGCAGTGGTCGATGGTTCACGTTGGCCGCACCCTGCAAGGCGATCGACCGCCACGGGACGGAGCCGGCATCGTCTCGATTGCGGTACATCGACAGGAGAATCTCGCCGATCACATCCGTTGCTCCCGGTGTCGAGTAGCCGAGTTGGCCGGGACCGCCGTCGTTGCCGCGCTCCTCGAAGTGTGTTGCAGCCACGGCCGCCAGCCGCTCCTCCAGCAGTTTCCGTCCGGTATCGGCATTGCGACGGGTCGAGGCGAGCATGCGATAGAGATCTTCCAACTCGCGGTACTGCTGGGGGCGGTTGTCGGTGCCGGTCTGGTTGGCGATCTGGCCGTTCACGATCAGCAGCGAGGCTGTCGAGTAGCGAAGCGCGGCCTCCGCGTCGGCGTTGGGCTCATCGGTGAGCAGGGCGTTCACCCATCCCCGGTTGATCCGCTGGCGCAGGGCCGGGTTCCAGACCCACCAGCGCCAGGCGGCCTTGAAGGCGTAGGCCCGGACTCCAGGGAACGGATCCTGCATCGCTGCCCGGAACAGATCCGCCAGTGCGTTCCGGTCGACACTCGAACGGGGGCCGGTCAGATCGGCCCTGGTGACCAATGCCTGCAGTGCCGACTGTCGGGTGCGCTCATCACCGGCCCGATAGGCGGCCAGCAGGGCTGGCCAGCCCTGGTCGTCGAGCAACAGTTGTCGCAGCGACCAGAACGCCGACTCTCGGCAGGCCTTGACCGGATCCGACAGGCCCGCGATGAGGGCCGGAATTCCCTCGGTGGCGAGCGAGCCGCCGATGCCGAGGTACCCGAAGTGACGCACCTCAGGCATCTCGTCTTCTGTTGCGTCGATCATCAGGTCCGCGAAGTCGTCCCGACCCGTGGACTGCAGGGCCCGGACCCGCGAGAGCTTCTCAATGGGTGTTTCGTCAGCACGAGGCTCGAAGTCTGCCCGGCGGAATGCGACGGCATCCCCCGGATACAGGCGGCTGAGCGCCCGGATCACGTAGGCATTCGTGACGAAACCGGTCTGCGCCGAACGGTTCCAGAGGCCGTACTCGAACTGGTTCTTCAGAAGCCAGTTCACAGCCCGGTTCACGACCGGACTGTCTGTCCCGTAGCCCGCCGCCCGGAGCGCGATCAGGGAGACGGCCGTGGGAGCCGGGTCGCCCTCCTCGTCGATCCGGCTCCATGTGTCCGACGCTTCGTCGTGCACCCCCAGATCGAATCCCCACGAGCCGTCATCCTGCTGCAGCGCCAGAAGCCGGCGAAGGTCACGATCGACCTGGTTCCGGAAAGTAGGGAGGAGTTCCCTGTACCGGCTTCCCAAGTCCGACTCGGGGCTGAACTGATCGAGTTCCTGTCGCGGGAGCAGGTCGTGGAAGAACTCGATCCGATGGCCAAGGTCGTCCACGACCTTGAGCTGGACATCGCCCGTGGCGAGGATTCTCTCGGCCTTGTCGACGATGCCGGCGAGGTACCGCTGCTCACCCGTGTCGCGCCACGCACGCTCGAGAATCTCCGCTGCGAACTTGAAGACGACATTCGGGCCGAAGTTCGAGCCTTTCCCGGCGGCGTTGATCCCTTGCGGGTCGGCAGTCTGCAGCACGTAGTTGGCCGTTCTCCTCTGCTGGTACGAATGCAGTTGCTTGGGTGGGAACGTTCGCTCGTGCAGGACGATGTTCCGCCCGGCAACGCGGCTCCCGGCCGGCGCGTCGCCCAAATCGTTGGGTGCGAGCGACGTGTTGACGGCGGCGTCTACGAGGTCATTCGTCGGACGGAGGCTCTCGTACATCGTGTTGACCAGCCGCCGGTGGTTCTGGACCGTGCCGTCCGGCCGATAGCCGTGCCGAATGGCATCAGCCACGCCCCAGACTCCGCTCTGGGTATGGCAACTCATGCAGTTCTCGCCAAAGAGGCTCGAACCGTCGCGCACCCGTCGATGTACCGCGATGTTGCGGGGCCGGTGGATCAGCCAGGCATCGACTTCCGCCAAGTGATAGTAGATGGACTGTCTGATCGCTCGTTCCGGGGTGTCGTAGGGGGCAGGATCGACGATACGAACTTCCAGTTCGTAGCCGGGCTGGTTCGTCTCGACACGGAGGAAATAGGTTCCACCCGGATGCAGTCGCCGCGTCACGAACGATCGGAAGTTGTCGTCCTGCTGGTGGATTCGCTCATTGACGTCGCGGCCGTCGTAGTAGCTGTACACGGGCTGGGGCCCTGGGATGACTTCGGTGTCGGGGTGAATGTACGGAACGATGTTGCTGTTGCCGAAGTCCTCCCGCTTCGCAGCTTCTCGGGGTTTGAGTTCCTCCGCCGTGGGCACGCCCGGTTGGTAGACCCGGATCCTCGCACTGACCACCGGTTCCGGGATCTGAAGGTTCGCCGTTAGCAGCTGGACGTGGTCCCCGCTGAAATCGATCCGGTACCAGTCGTCCGGGGAACTTCCCGAGTCGGGATTGTCGAAGTACTCGAGCTCATCGGCGCCACCGATCACCCGCAGGACCTGCTCGTCGTTGCCGGCTTCTAAGGGAAGGACTACAGCATTCTCCGGCGTGTTGTTCGGCTCGGTTTCGAGTACGATGTCGGCCGCTCGCGTCTGGGCGACGCTCCGGACATCGACCCGGATCTCCGCACTCTCGACAGGGGGAGTCACGGTCGGACGAGCAGTGGACAGAGTGGCCAGCCCGGTGTCCCTGTGGTACTGCGAGACGGAGGGTGCACGATCCAGCACGGTCCGCAGCTGCAGCTTGTAGGGCCCGGCGACCGGTGCCCGGTAGAGCAGGTGAAGGTCGGGGTCCAACGCGTGAAGAACCTTCTCCCAGCCGTTGTCAAGACCTGCTATCAGGTCTCCACGCTGAGTTTCGCTCGAATAGCCGGCGACTGGTGGGCCGTCCCACTTCGCTTCGATCCGGGCATTGTGCGGCAATTCGCCGGGACTGACGATGCCAACCGCGACCCGTACGGTTTCACCTGCATCAAGGTTCCAGACACTGGACCATGCTCCCGTGAACAACACGGTTTCTGCGGCGGAAGTAATGGCTGGCACACAGCCAAGGGCGGTGACAGTGAGCGCGATCACCGGGTGGCAGAATCGGAATCGGGCAGCCGAACCGCTGGTCTTGGGGGAATGAATCGCTTTCGAGTGGAACATGGCCGTTGCCGGTAGCGTTGCGAACTTCGGTTCCTGACAGCCCAGGGCGTGGATCGACCGACGCCGGACGTGCCGCTGCCCATTATAGGGACGCCGGTGCGGGCGCACGGGCTCGCGCCGGACCGCCAGTCCAGTCGGCTTGGGAGGGGAAACTCGCGTCAGCGGATCACGTGTGCAGCTTGGCCGCAATGTCAGCGGCGATCTGTCCACCGTGAAAGCGTCCGTTCTCGATGAAGATCTCGTTGGTGTGCATGCCGGCGACGATCACACCGGCCAGGTAGACCCCCGGTCTGTCGCTCTCCAGCGTGTCCGGATTGGTCCGGGGTTTGCGGGTGGTCTTGTCGAAGACGATGCCAAGGCCGGCGAGGAACTCCGTGTCAGGCTGGTAGCCCGTCATTGCCAGGACGAAGTCGTTCCGAATTACGGTCGGGCCCTGCGGGGTTTCCAGATGCAGTGCTTCCGGTTCGATCCGCGTGACCCGACTGTCGAGGTAGGCGCGAATCTCCCCGTTCCTGATCCGGTTCGAGATGTCCGGCATGATCCAGTACTTGATCTTGGGACTGAGATCCGGGTGCCGATGAATGAGTGTGACGCGGGCACCGGATCGATAGCAGTCCAAGGCACAGATGGCCGCCGAATTCTGGCCGCCGATCACCGCTAGGTCGCAATCGTAGAACGGATGGGCCTCGCGGTAGTAGTGATGGACCTTGGGAAGGTCCTCGCCCTGCACTCCGAGCCGAACGGGAATGTCGTAGAATCCGGTGGCGAGAATGACCTTGCGGGCACGGTAGTGATTCTCCCGACCGGTGCGATGTGTCGTCCGGACGACGAACGATCCGTCGTCACCGGCGATGTCCTGGACATGCTCGTACTGGTGAACATCAAGGTGGTAGTGGTCGGCCACGCGCCTGTAGTACTTCAGGGCTTCGCCGCGAGTCGGCTTTTCCCTGACCGCCGTCATGGGGAGATTGCCGATCTCGAGCAGTTCCGGCGTCGTGAAGAAGGTGAGGTTGGTCGGGTACTTGTAGAGGGAATTGACGAGACAGCCCTTGTCGATCGTCTTGGCCCGGAAACCGGCTTTCTGGACTTCAATGGCGCAGGCAAGCCCGGTTGGACCAGCGCCGACGACGATTACGTCAAACTCCCCTCCTGCCGGCTGCGGCTGCAACTCTCAGTATAGGAAGCGGGAATGAGGGGCGATCGGTGTGTTCGAGCTTGCCGTGGTGCGGGAGCCGCGGACCGCAGGCGGTCTTACCGCGCGGCGGACTCTCGTCGCTGTTCATCCGACCAGCGGCATGGTGCGAAGCAGCCCGGAACCCACAATCGGCTCGTCCTCTGTTGGAGTCGATGCGTCCGTCGCATCGAGCGCCGATGGAACTTCGAAGTGAAGCGGGGAGGGTTGAGAGAAGTCGGTGCGAATAGTCAAGTGTCGGAGGGCTTGGGGCCGAACTGGCGATCGGCAGCAGGAGCATGGGCCCGACGGCTGCTACTGAAGAAGGCCGTCACCGGAAGAGCAGCGACTTCTGCTCCCGCGGCGGTAGCGACTGGCAACGAGGCGATGTTTGGGACCATTTCCAGTACCTTCTCTACCGGTGGAATCGCACTTCCTAGACGGAACTTCACGGGCTAAGCCGTACAGATTTTGCCCACAATATGTTGATTGTAAATCACTTGTGGCGTAGAGGGGTGGTTCTCAACCTGGCACGGTTATGGGAACATTCTGATGCGGCTTGACCTCCAGGAGAGCGAATGCCCGGCGCTGCAGCGGCGTGGGCCGGGTCACGATGGTCAGTGGGCTCGCCTCGCTGCCCGCCAGGCGCACCGTGTTCAGCGCCACGGTGGAGAGATCGTCCAGCAGGGTGCGGAAACTGTGGACCGGCAGGCCATCGGGCGTCTGCCTGGTCGCAGCCTTGCGCTCCGCACCGGGCGAAGTCCGGGCCTTGGCGACAGGCGTGCTGCGACGACGTTGTGCCGCGGGTCGGTCGTCATCCTCGAACAGCAGCGGCGCCAGGCTGCGGCGCATGTGCCACTCGATGTAATAGCTCAGCATGCACAGAAACACATGTGCACGCACGTGATCGGCCGTGTAGACGTACACCGGGCGGAGCCGCAGATGGGACTTGGCACTGCGGAAGGCGCGCTCCACGCTCGCCAGGCTCTTGTAGGCCTGTACGGCGGCATCCGGCGTCACATCCTCGAGGCTGGTGCGCACGATGTGGATCCCATCGAAACGGGCTTCGTCCTCGATCCGATGCTCGTCCCGCCGCCAGTGCAGGGCGTCCTCCGTGATGTCGATCGCGAACAGCTTGGCGACCTTGTAGCGGTTGACCTCCCGACCGATGCGACGACCAATCTCAGCCGCCCCCGCGAGGGTGCCGGCCCGCACGGCTGTGGCGATGCCTTCCAGGATCTGTTCGGTGGACTGCAGCAGATCCTCGCGCTTGCGCCTTCGTTCCTGGCGCAAGCGCGGATTCAGGCACACCAGCAGACGTTCGTCGGGGAAGTCGGGGCTGGTGATCTCGGCCACCGTATCGGGTACCAGCGTGGCGGGCTGCAGCGTGGTGCGGGCCAGCTTGCGCAGGTCGCTGGTCTTGAGCGCGGAAATCCAGGCCAGTCCGGCGGGCTGGAGATCCTCCCGGATGCGCGCCGAGGTGAGCATGCCACGGTCCCCGACCACAGCAATGCGGTCGATGCCGAAGCGTTGCTGCAGCTTGCTCACCTGGGTCGCCACGGTGGTCGGGTCCGCGGTGTTGCCCGCGAACACCTCGACGGCGACCGGACAGCCGTCCGCACTGCACAGCAGGCCGAAGACGAACTGCTGCTTGCCTTGTTTGCCGTCGCGGTTGTGGCCGAAGGCGGCCAGCGGACAGCACCGGCCCTCCAGACAGGAACTCGACACATCGTGGAGGATCAGGGTCGCCTGCTGCAGGTGACGACGGGCCAGCGTGCGCTCGATCCAGCTCTGGCGGGCGAGCAGCCAGTCGAGCATGTCGAGCAGTTCGTTGCCGTCGACCGGGCCGAGTTGGAGCAGGGTGCCGAGGCTGGAGGTGGCGGTCTCCGGGGCGAGTTGGCGGGCGGTGGCCAGCTGGGAATCCGGGGCCAGCACGCGGGCCACGATGGCGGCCAGGGCGAGTTGGCGGGGGCGGCTCACCGAGCGATGGAGCAGCCGTTCGAGGCCCAGTCGTCGGGCGGTACCAAGCACCGCCAGCACGGCACCGTGCGGCAGGGAGCGCTCGACGGTGAACAGGTCGTCGACCGAGCGCACGGCGAGGCCACCCTTGAGGACCGTCCGGAAGCCCTTGATGATCGCGGGAGGGAGCTGGGAGAGGTTGGCGATCGTCTTCTTGCGGATGGAGGGACCTTCCCGCCAGGCTTGGCGGAGGAGTACGGCGGGCTTGCCGGACTGGTTGGGGACGTGTTCGATGTTGAAGGCCACGGAGCGATCCTTATGGGAACAACAGATTCAGCATAAATGATTGAATCACAAATTTCAACTGGTGTAGTAAGCACCATATTCGGCGCAATATTATGGGAACAAATATCCAGTTTACAGGCCGTTGGGTTCACCCTAAGCGCAATCAGATCAATATCTTAAAGCGTTTTTTCTCTCCTGAAGTTCCGCCTAGAGCAACAGATATATGTTGTTCCACGGACAAGAGATCTCGCAGTCAACTTACCGAAACCGAGCCTCGTTCAGCCGCCAATAGACATCGGTTGTCTTGAGATCGGAGTTTTTCTTCGCATAATCCCAGGGAATTCGGCCTTCAAGATCTTTGGCCATCGAATTCGCACCGGCGTCGAGTAACACGCTCACGACATCGGGGCTCTCGCTGGAGCGCGCCGCCACGTGCAGGGGTGTCAATCCACCTTCGGTCCGAGCGTTCAGGTCCGCGCCGGCGTCGAGCAACGCTCTTACAGCGTCGGGGAATTCGCTAAGCCCAGCCGCACAATGCAAGGGCGTGACTCCGCTTGAGTCGCTTGCGTTAAGATCTGAGCCCGTTCTGAGGCGGTAAGAGATGTCCTCTACTGCCACCCAATTCCTGCAAGAGTCTGATGCGAGAACTGGATTGCTTCCAGTCCACAGGGCGAATCCGACTGATAAAACCAGTTTCGCTCTCATTTGTTCAAATCCTCACTCAATCCAGGCACGACGCTCAGCGCCCATCATCCACCAAGTTCGATTTCCAACGAAGACTCAGTATACTCGACACGTCCGGAAACTGTGCTGTCTGGTCGATTCCTGCCGCACCGATTCTCAACTCTGGCGATTCCGCAAAAAGGGAGGACTGGTAGGATGAAAGCCATGTCGTGGCGAATACTCTTGTCGATCGCCGCATCAACGTGCTTCTTGGCGTCCGTTTGTTTCGGTGCGGACTGGGGGCGTCATGTAGTTGCCGAGGGCTTTCCGTGCCAGACCGCCGTCGCCGCCGACTTCACCGGTGATGGAAGACCTGACATCATCGTCGACGCTCACGGAGAGACCCATCTGTATGTCGCACCCGATTGGACAAAGGTTGTGATTGACGGAAAGTGGCCGTTTCGGCAGGGCGAGCGCAACACGATTCACAGCGAGGTCATGGATGTCGATCGTGACGGGGACCCGGACTACATCGGCGCCGTATACTCGCCGGGGCCGGTGTTCTGGCTCGAACGGCCGGATGATCCGTTGCGGGACCGCTGGACGATGCGGATCGTTGATGATGAGGTCAATGGTATCCACGGGCTCGTCAAGGGAGACATTGACGGAGACGGCTGGGACGACCTTGCAGGAAACAGCGCCCAACCCAAGGACCCTTACCCGAACTCCCTGGTCTGGTGGAGCGTTCCGGAGAAACCCCGGTCTGCAGAGGAGTGGATTCGCTATGTCCTCGCCGATCAGGATGCACCCGGCCTGAGCCACTACCTGGGCATCGGCGACTTGGACGGCGACGGAATGGCCGATGTGGTCTCTGCCGGTAAGGACGCCGTGACAGGGGGAGGGAACTGGTTCGCTTGGTGGAAGCAGCCGTCCAACGGGTCCACGCCATGGCTGAAACGAACCATAGCAGTGAATCAGACCGGGGCTACGAACGTGCTTCCCGCGGACCTCAACGGTGATGGCGCAATGGATATTCTCGCGACACGAGGCCACGGGAAGGGAGTGCTCTGGTTCGAGGGGCCCGATTTCGTCCCGCACGAAATTGACTCCGAGATCGAAGGGCCCCACGACCTTGCGGTTGGAGACATCGACGGCGATGGTGATATCGACGGAGTGACTTGTGGCAAGGACAGTTTTCAGGTTGCCTGGTACGAGAACGACGGACGAGGACGATTCACCAAACATGTCATACACGACGATCAGGCCGCCTACGACATTCGCCTGGTCGACATGGATGTAGACGGTGACCTTGACGTGCTGGTGGCCGGGCAGAATTCCCGGAACGTGGTTTGGTATGAGAACGGCATTGCGAAACCGTAGGCGCTGCAGGTCTGCCCAACTTGGTTGCGGCAGCCGCTTCGGGCCGTCCACGAGGTTCTGACGGACACCGGAACGATCGGCACGGCCGGTCGTGGGTGGATTCTGCGAGCCTCCGGAGACACACTGCCGGGAGTTCGGCTGACACCGGCGTGTTAAGTCGGCCCATATGTGTCTGGCGCGCGGCGGGTCACCGATTCCTCTACGATGGATCGTGATGTCGGTCCGCCAATTGTCCCGGGATGAGTTGTCCGCTCTTTGCCGCTACGACACCCCCACGATCTGCAATGTCATCGAGCTGTTCGCGGTGCGTCCGCAGACCGAAGGCTACATGGACAGCCGTATCCGCTCCTGCTTCCCGGAAATGGGGCCGATCTGTGGCTACGCTTCGACAGCAACCTTCCGCTCCGCCCTCGAACCCAAGGGAAAGGCCGCCTATGGCACCCTGTCGGATCAGATCGCCAGATTCGGTGAAGTCCCCGGTCCCCCGATTGTCGTGATCCAGGACTTGGACGAGCCGACGAAGTCGGCCACCTTCGGCGAGGTCATGGCCGCTTCATACCGATCCTTCGGCGCCGCCGGTCTGATCACGAGCGGGGCAGCCCGGGACTTGGACCAGGTCCGGGCTGTGGGTCTGCCGTGTTTCGCTGACGGGGTAATCTGCTCGCATGGCTATCCCAAGCTGATCGACTTCCTTGTGCCGGTCCATGTCGGTGGGTTGGCTGTGTATCCCAGTGACCTCTTGCATGCCGACCAGAACGGCGTGACGAACATTCCTCCGGATATTGTCGGCGAAGTCGCCGATGTCTGCGAGGAGTTCTGCGAGGCTGAAGCGGTCGTGCTGGACTATTGCGCCGCCGGCAACGTGACGGTCGCGGGCCATGCGGAAGCCGTCAAGGAACTGGGTGCACGGATTCGGCGGCTGAAGGAGCGGGTTCGGCGTTCGTAAGCCGACCTGGTGAGGGGGCAGATCAGCGCTTCGACGCTACCTGGCCCGTAGTCTCGATGGTCTCGCCCGATTCGGAATTGACGACCCGGACCGTGTAACTGCCCGCCGTGCGCACCATGGGCGTGAACTCCGAGCCCTGGATACGGAGGGTGTAGACCACCTCCCCGTTTGACTCGTCAATCACCTGTACCACTGGGTCGGTCGCACCCTGTGCATCGATCGCCGGAAGCGAGTACGCGCTCGGCATGCCGTTCTGCGTCTGCTGAATGCGGATGGGCCATCCGGCGTACGGTTCGGCACCAGGTTCGGAGGCGTCAATCCAACGAGGCCAGTTGGCCAACTCGATCTCCCTCGTTGGCCGGCTGAACTTGATGATTCCGTAACCGGGTGCTCGCTGGTGGAGGGCTGTAGGTTCGATGCCGTTCGCAAAGGGATTCGAGACGGCGTGGACCGTCATCTTGTTCCCGAACCCGTCCCGGTACTCGCCCGTGTTCCTCGGCGCTCCCGGCTTGCGATTGCGGCCCGATTCCGTCGGGAACCAGCGTCGAGGGAAGATGTTCGCGACAGATGGCACGCAGATTGCCCAACTGCTGTCGTTCCAGTCGTCGACGCCGTACTGGATCGTGCTGCCGAGATGCTGGTCTCCCGCGATGTGCACCGCCATCGCCTTGCGCAGCAGGCGGACCGCACGATTGCGTCCGGACTGTGGCCAACCGTTCGAGTCGTGATCCTGAACGGGTTCCTCGTTCGGCGGGTACTCGCCTGGTGCGTTCACCCGTAGGCTTCCCGTCACTGCGTCCGTCGTGGTTCCCTTGGGCAGTGTGCAGACGTTCGCGAAGATCGTTTGCGAGATCGCCGCCTTCAGCCAGGCCCCCTCCCAGTCCCGCGCCCACGCTTCCAGGAATTCCTCCTGGCGCTCCCCGAGCAGCGGGAATGCAGGGTTGTCCGAACTCCTGCGCGCGTCATAGGCTGGGCTGTCCGCCCAGCCGTTGATGATTCCGGAGCCGGGCAGGAGGGCTGTGGCCGAGTCCTTCCATTTCCGATCCTCGATGATCGCGAAGCTGATGCCTCCGTAGAGCATGTCCGTGTAGTACACCGCGATACCCTGTTCGACCGGGGTCGGGTCGTACGGGTCAGGCATGTTGGCGGTCTGTGTCGTCTGCACCACATGCACGAATCGGGGGTCCATCACGTAACCGCCCTGATCTTGGCCGGGCTTGCCGTAACCGTTGGCTTTGCGCCCACCTGCACCCCAGATGTTGCCCTGATACACGTCATGGTCGTCGGGGAGGGCCACCGTCGGAATCTCGCGGAGCAGTTCAGCGTATTCCCAGCCGAAGATGTACCACTTGCGGAGATAGTCAAGGATCGCGATGTCGGTCGGTTCGCGAACGATGCCGTATTCCCCGACCCGCTCATAGACGTTGTCTCCGGTGAACGCCATCAGGTCAGGCTTGTGGAACCGCATGTTCCGGACGATGTCGGCGTGCGGAAACCCGAGATCGTTGTTGCCGGTGAAAGCTGCGACGACGATTTCATCCTTACCGTCGGGATCCCTGCGGATCGTCCCCTCCCATCGGTCATCCTCGTAGACGACTCGGTATGGCGTGTCGACCTTGTCGTCCCATCCGTCGATCCGGAACGTTGCGGTGCGAGCCTCAGGATCAAGTGTCGTCGTGGCAATCTCCTTCCAGTTGGATCCGTCACGGATTTCCAGGGCAACCTCGCGAGATCCGTTGCCGACCGGAGCGAAGATGGCGTTGAGCTTGAGAACATCCCGGCTGAGAGTGTGCATCGCGAACATGATCGGTCCGAACTTGCGGTCGGGATGGGCGGTGAGCTTGGAGCCTGAGACGGTCCAATCGTCAAACCAGGTCCGCATGCTGCCCCCTGGCCGAGTCCCGGACTTGAGTCTCCAGCCGGTCTCGCGAATCTCCCGTTCCGTAGGTGGCGAATCGGGCACGGGGGCCGAGCTCGACACGAGCGCCAGCCCTCCAGTGAGCCGATTGGCCTCGATTTGGCTCGTCACCTCCTGCTTGCCGTGAGATGTCTCGATGGTCAGGGTCACACTGTAGTCTTCACCGATGGGCTGGGCATCAAGGGACAGCAGGGCACTGCCTTCAAAGGCGTCATCGGCTTGTGGTGCCGAGTCCGCAAGCGAACCGATGAAGAGGTGGCCGTCCCAGGTAACTCCGCAGTTCAGTCCCACTCCGCGAACGGCGCTATCACGGTAATCGCTGAACGATCCCCGAACTCCAACCCGGAAGCCTGCCCACCCCTCGTTGAGTGCCGGTCCGTCGCCTTCCAACTGTCCAAGTCGGACTTGCATCGAGAGCGTGCCGGTCTCATCGCCGACTTCGCGGGTCAAGAGGAACACGTTCCTGTCGCCACCTGGACGGAAGTTCTCGATGCGACCGTTGCGGACGCGCCAGTCCTGCAGGGGGTTCGACCAATACTCCGGTCCGATCCATGGCCTCTCGATGTCCTCGTCCCAGTGGCTTTCGAATGTTGTTGATCCACCCGAGCAGCCCAGCAACGCCAAGGCGGACAACGCAAGGAGAAAGAACTTGTTCCGGAACAAACCCATAGGGAACACCGTACCAGAACCAGTTGCGACGCCGCTGCGGGCTGCGGTTGCGCCGACGAGAGTTCCCATTGCCAGCCGAAGCCTGGTCCGCTGTTGCACTCTGGTTGGATTCGCCTGTTGGACCGACAGGCGCCAAGGAAGGGCCCCGATGTTCTTCGCTTACGACAATTGCCGACCGCAGTGCGGTTCCGGAATTCTGCTCGGTCAACCCCTCCCCTCGGTCGGAGCCCGGGGTCGCATTGGTCGGTCCACATTGCCCGCACGCACGAATCTGGTCTCGGAATCGAGATCGAATCCGCACGGCTTGACAATCGATGCCTCCTTGTGCCATCGTGGCGAGTTCGTAGCCCAAGCCGGGCACTCAGCCCGGCCGGTTGTCAGCCGCTTCGGATGACAGATGCTAGGAAGCTACGGCTCTCGCTCGAGAGTACGCTCGACAGTGTGGAGGCCGCAGAACTGATCGTCCAGCGGATGGCCGAAATCAATGGATTCGACCCTGACGAAGTGCATGAGATCGGTATGGGCGTTCGTGAGATGATGGCAAACGCTGTCCAGCATGGCAACGAGTTCAACCCGGACAAGGCTGTCGTGTTCGACGCGTCTGTTGACGAGGATGCCTTTCGGGCCAGCGTCACTGACGAAGGTCCGGGCTTCGCTCCGGAGCAGGTGCAGGATCCGCTCAGTGCCGATGGCCTGCTGCTGCCGTCGGGACGCGGGCTGCTGATGACGCGAGCGTTCTTTGATGAAGTCGAGATCAGCCCGGTCCCGGGCTGTGGAACGACGGTTCGCCTGGTCAAGTATCGTGCCGGGCGTGAAAGAGGGAACTCTGAGGAGGAAGACCAATGAGTCTATCGATATCGAGTCGCAATGTTGTTGATGTCACGGTGGTCGACCTGTCAGGCCGGATCACACTTGGCGAGGGCTCCGGGAGCCTGCGATCGACCGTGCGAAATCTGCTGGACACCGGCGTCAAGAAACTGGTGCTGAATCTGGCCGACGTCAGCTATATCGACAGTTCCGGACTTGGCGAACTGGTCTCGGCGTATACGACCGCACAGGGCAAGGGCTGCACGGTGAAGTTGCTGAACGTGCAAGCGAAAGTCCAGGACCTGCTGCAGATCACGAAGCTCTACACTGTCTTCGAAGCCCACACGGACGAAGCTGAGGCAGTCGCTAGCTTCTAGGATGCGTCTGCTAATGCGTGTCGGCTGCCCGGCCCGTCGGTGCGGGGTTGGATCGAGGCGCCAGCGCCCGGATTCTCGCGCCGCGTGAGCCAGGTTCGCGCGCTTCGCAGGCAGAAGATCCTCTTTCCGGTTTCGCGACCGGTCAGAGCAGCAACGAGAATGTCATTGAGAACTCCAGGTTGTTCAGCGTCCCTTCGACATTCGGCAGATACTTCCCGAACGGCTTTCCGGTAACGTGGTTCCGCACATCGAAACGGATTCCGTACATCGACATGTTGAACTTGATCCCGCCACCGTAGTTATAGCCGAACTTCGTGTCGCCGGAGCCGGAGAACGAAGACAGTCCAGGAAGGAAGAACGACGAGAACCCGCCTCCGCCCGTCACGAACGGGCGGAGGGCTGTGCCGCTGGGCGTCGCGTGGGCTACCAGGTTGTAGTACATGTGGTGAGCCTTGACCGCGCCGAAGTCCTCGGAAGAGCTCGACACAGCGCTCGACTGCAAGTAGTTCAGGCTTGCGTGCTGGTAGGAGTAGGACACCTCATGGCCGATGAAGGCTCTCGGGTTGAACGCCATCCGCGCTCCGACCCGAATTCCGTTCGAGAGCGTGTACTCCGTGTTCCCGGGTGCGTTGAGGAGATCCTGGACACTCAGGGACTTGTCGTTCAACGTACCGTAGCCTCCGGATATGCCGAGTTCGGCGGACTGCGGCAATGCGGGTATAGCCAGTGGGCCAGCCACGATACAGCATAGAAGGATCGTTCTCATCAGGTTCTCCCTGTCAATGATCCCATCATAGCCGGAGCTGGAGTCCGCTCCGACGATGGGGACCGTTCGTCAGCATTCGGGCGCGTGGTGCATCAGTGGTACTGCACGAACTCGATGGTGTGGCCATCCGGGTCGCTGCAGAACGCTTGGCTCATGCCCAGACGTTCATTCCTGCCGAGGGTGAACTGGATGCCGAACTCGGCAAGTCGGGCCTTGACGACTTCCAGATCGTTCACCTCCATGGCCAAGTGGTCGGAGCGGCTGATCTGTCCCTGGACCTTGCGGCCAGCGTTCCGGTCTTCGATCAGATGGATCTGGCGGTCACCGACCGCGAGCCAGGCGCCCAGGAACCCGAAGGCTGGACGCTCGTCTTCCGGCAGCCCCAGGACTTCGCAGAAGAACCTCTTGGATGCGGCCAGATCCGCTACAGCGAATGAGACATGGTGCATCCGCTTCAAACCGATTCGATCCATATCGGTCATTGTAGACGCCCCACCGAATCCGCTCGGACCACATGGGGTGGTTCCTGGCCAATGGGCGGGCCGGTGTGTTGACCGACACTTCCCTCGCGCCTCGCGGGGCGCGGCAAGCGGACGAACCGTGGTCGCTGCCCGGTTCCTCGGCGGACTGCGTGGCGAGAACTCCGCGGTGACGGCGCGGGTCGCCACGCTGCACCCGTCGGCCGCGCAACGGGTCGATCACATGTCTGGCAACTGCTCTACATGACGGTCCCAAAGACGGGCTGCAGTGCACCATCTTCCAATGCATGCCACGAATGGGTCCGTGCCCGGTCCATGCCACACAGGGTCGACCTCGTCCAGTCCGCACGCTGGGTCGCAGTCCTGCTCGGCGTCCGGCAACGAGCGGTTTGCCGTGTGGCGCGAGGCCGGTCTCGACGAGGATCGCCCGTCGCTCTCTCGCCGTCCAGTTGAATACGCTCGCCCGCGTCGGTATCATCAAAATACACCTTCGGATCGGTAAGAGCCGCATCCGAATGAAGGAGGTTCGCATGGGCCCGCTCGGTATGGGTGAAATCGTTGTCCTGTTCATCTTGGCCCTGTTGATCTTCGGGCCCAAGAAGCTACCGGAGCTTGGCAAGACCTTTGGCAAGGGCATGGCGGAGTTCAAGCGCGCCTCGAACGAGCTCAAGACGACGTTTCAGCGGGAGATGGACAACATCGAGCACGAGACGAAGGACGTGAAGGGCTTGGCTCAGGACGTGAGCAAGGACATCAATACGAGTTACTACGACGATTACGAAGACGACTACTACAACGGCTATGATTACGATTCCGACACGAAGGCTTCGACTTCGTCGGAATCGGACAACGCGACGGCCGGCAAGGCGGAGAGTGAACCGGCATCGGATCCGGAACTCCGGTCTGAATCCGACGACGGATCGGCCAGTTCTGGAGAACCTGCCAGTCCTCCGTCTGCGGAAGGAGCTTCGAAGGAGTTACGGGAAACCGATGGTGAATCGGTGTCGGGCCTACCGGAAGCCGAGGCTGCGACCGCATCAAAGTCGTCTTAAGTGGCTTCTGCACAATCGCTTGCAGTAGAATTTCCCGACTGACACCCGAGAACTGAGTCGGCCTATGAGTTCGGAAGACAACAACTCGACGGAACGCGATCCGGAAACCGGGCGTGAATCCGAAACGCCTGTGACCAAGGATTCGGATCACGACTCGGGGGAGCACTCGATCTACGACGATCCGTACGACGATGAGTCGGATCAGTTGTACGACGATCCTCATGCGACCGGCCCGGATGCCACTACATCCGAGGTGCCAGAGACCGAGCCTCCGGGGGGAAGTCCTCCGCAGGAGCCTCCGGCCCCGCCTTCGGATGACGAAGACGAGGACGATGACGACATGGCCCGCATGTCGTTCCTCGAACACCTTGAGGAACTGCGGACGCGAATCCTGCGGGCCTTGGGCGGGCTGCTTGTCGTCTACCTGCTTTGCCTGGCTTTCGCGAAGGACCTGCTCGTATTCGTGCTGACCCCCTTCTACGCCGCTGTCGAAGGCATCACGACCAAATCGGGGGACCCGATCAAGATCATCAACATCAACCCCCTGGAGCAGTTCCAGGTCATCTACATCAAGGTGCCTCTCATCGCGGCGGTCTTCCTGGGGGCCCCGTGGTTGACGTACCAGGCTTGGCAGTTCATCTCTCCGGGTCTGTACAAACGGGAAAAAAAGTGGGCGGTACCGTTCATTTTCATTACTGCCAGCCTCTTCATTCTGGGCGGCGCGTTCTGCTACTTCGTGGCCTTGCGTGTCACCCTCCAGTTTCTCCTCACGCTGTCCCTTGATCAGATCGAACCCTATATCTCCGTCAGTACCTACCTGAATCTCTTCATCATCCTCGAGATCGGGCTGGGGCTGATCTTCCAGCTGCCGGTCCTCATCTTCTTCCTGACGCTGCTGCGGCTGACATCGCCGTCGTTCCTGCTCCGCAACGTGCGTTATGCCGTTCTGATCATGTTTGTGGCCGCCGCGATCATCACGCCGACGGGGGACCCGCTCACGATGACCCTCTTCGCTGGACCGATGATCCTGCTGTACTTCGTCGGAATCGGTGCCAGCTGGTTGCTGGTGCTGCGGCGTCAGGGAAGGGCTCTGCCGTGGCTTCGGATATTCCTCGTCCTGATCGTCTTCTTCGCGATGATCGCGGGCATCGTCGCGTACATGTGTCTCTATCACGGATACGGATTCAGTCCCGAGTTCCCTTGGTTCGGCAAGCAGTAGGTGGCAACTGGCTCTGAAGGAGTGGTTGTCGCTTGCGGCGTCTGTGAGTCGATCCGATCCGAGATGGCTGCCGCTGTTGAGGTTCGCGTCGAAGCGGACCGCTAGTAGGGGGGAGGACGGTGAACTGGGATCGGCATGGGTAAGTCAGAAACGCACTTCCCTTGTCCGAAATTTTGGAGGATTGTGCGCAGTCTCTTGCCTTGACTCTGAATCCACTTACAAGCTTCTCCCCAATCGTCTCTGTTACCTCGTGTCCATTGATGCTCAACCCGAATCGTCCTACCCTTCTTGCTCTCCTGTTTCAAGTCGCCCGAGGTTTTCTGATCCTTCATGTCACGGAGCATTTCTTGCGAAGCCTCTTCCATTCGCGCCGAGTAGTTCTCCGAACGGCCGCTGCCGACCCTGCAGCACAGTGCCACCAAACTCGGAGTTCCAATGAAGATACCGATACGGTCGCCGAATTTATTGCAGGAAGCTGTCCACTGATGCCCACGACGACAGGTTTGCTTCAACTCCCAAAGATCTGTCGTATTCTTCGCAAAGAACTTCCAGAATGCCTGCGGAGTGGTGGCTCCGTCACCCTCGATTGTGACTTGGACCGTGACGCCACACTGTTTGCCCAGTTTTCGGCAGCGTTCGGCATATGCCTCGGGGTCCGGCGCGTATGGCGACAGCACCCAGTCGTAATGCCCTGGTACAACTCGTTGCTCGGTCGATCCGACCGTTGTACCAAGCGGGTAGCGGTTGGCCGAGTGCGAGCCGGTGCTGACCGCCTCATCCTTCAGCCTTTCTGCGTTTGCAGGGCTCAGACTGAGGAGCGCTGCCATCACATTGAGGACCATCTGTTCCCCACTGTCTTCGCTATACAGTGGTCCGTCGTCCAACTGCCAGCTAAACGCAGCCAGAGTCCAAGTATTCGGCCACGGCCAGCGTTCGAGTGCTCGGCAGGCAAGTTCATCGGCCCGGCGGGCAATTGCCATTTCATTCCATACGTTTGCATGCGCGATACGTTGCGTAATTCCGATCTCACTCTGAATATAGACCGACTGCTTCTCAGCGAATGTGCGTGCGTCGGCGTTGGGAACAGGAGCTTCGATCAGCGTTAAGTTCGCAAAATTGTCACAGTGTTTTTGGTGAATTTTCTCAGCATTATCGCCAAGATAGCTACTCCACTCCTCGGACAGTCTCTCCGGCATTATGTGCTCGACATTGAGACGGTCTCTAGACGGTGTCTTACCGCGATGCTCAGCATCCATCAACTCGCATAGGATGGCCCTTGTGGGTTGGGTGTTGGCGCCTCCGTAAGCCGCCCGTTCGCGAATACCAACCCGGACTGTATCGTCATCCGGAATGTAGGTTCGCGGGTCCTGAAGTGCCTGTATTCGATCGAGCCAATGTTCGACATAGTCCTCTGCTTCTGGGCTCGGGCCAGCTTCGTGTGCAAGCTTCGCCACAGCGACTTCCATCCCTGACATCTGCCGGCCTGCTATCCAATGACGGGTCATCCATGTTCCGATTCCTGCAATCACGTCCGCCAACCGCTCGATCGAGGTCTCGATTAAGGGAGTTGTCTTTGCTTCAGCTAGCAGGCGCAACGTGAACGGACAGTGGACATCGAATCCCAGACTCCTCAGATGCCTGAGTTCTCTCGCTAACTTCAACTCGGATCTTCCTGGCGACCGCCCGGACCCTCCCTTTCCTGTGCCGGTCACAATGCCATACAGTTCAGCAAGCTCCGCCAACTCGGCGCAAAGATGTCGACGATCCGGATAGCCATCTTTCAGAGCCCAGCGACGAAACTGATCGTACGTCTTGTCGACACCTCGCGTTTGTCCTGTACGCCAACGCATGACGTCCCGAAGAAATACATCAATCCGTTCGGGCTTGTGTTCTGCACCGAGCAGTTGCTCGATTCTCTTCCAGCACCTGTCTTCGATTTCCCGTTGACTATGTTCCTCCAGATCCATCAAGAGCCAGTTCTTGATTTTCTCACTCTCCAAGAGTGGGCGGCCAGTGCTGTTCAGGGTCTCGAAAATCTGCTGCGGGTCGTCGTCCCGTTGGTCGAGGCTGATTTCGACTACTCGGAGACGCTCGAGACTTGAAAGCAATTGGGTAGCACCGTTGTTCTCTACTAGTCGGCGCGAGGTCCGCCAAGCCTGAGCAACAATGCCACGCCCTTTGCAATTACCGTAATACCCGCTTCGATATTCGTCCCCATCTGAACCCTCAAGTCGTAGCTTGAAGTGCATTTCTCCACTTGGGTCATGAGCGATGAGCAGTCTTTGAATGGTCTCCAGTGTCTGTTCGCTGCGCCCGTATCTGTGTTTGAGTTGCTCCGCGATACACGCGAGCAGGATGCTAACCGTTGTGAGCCTTTGGTATCCATCAACGACGTGAACGAAGTTGACCCCTTCTGCACGTCCAGCCTGAGAGACTGTTAAGAGAGTGCCAGCGTAGTGCGAGCGGGACGGGTCTGCATCAGAAGTTGCTAGTATATCTTCGACGAATCGCTTGATGTTTGATTGTCGCCAGCAGTATCGGCGATGCCACGGCGGTATTACGTAACTGACATCTTCGTCCAGCAGTTGCAGAAGATCAACAGAACAGCTTGTCATGGCCAAGATACAGGGACTCGAAACACCTGAGCATAGCACATACCAAGCCCGAAGGGGGCGAGATTGCAGCAGGGGAGGGTAGCACGATCAACTGAAATGCTGTTGACCAACCGGCAGTCCCAGCCCTTCCGAACCAATCAAACTTGGCAGTGCAACACAGTATCCGTGAGTAAGAGACAGATGGGAGGGCTTCTGTCGAGGCATCTCCAGTTGTAGTCACACACCTAGGCAACATAAACCATTTCAGTAGCTTATCGTCTAGAACTCTCCGCATCCTCTGCCTTCAGAACCAATCTACTCGACTGCCAACACGGTCGTTCCCTGTATGTTGCACTTCGCTGTTCAATCGGTGATACGGCAGCCGGCCAGTGCCTCGCCAGGCTTACCCGGCAGTCATGGCGGGCTGTCGGGTTGCGTATCGCTCGGCAACATAGGTGTTCAGAATCTCAATGAACTCCGCCACGATCCGATCGCCCCGCAAGGTGCGGTACAGACTCCCGTCGACATACACCGGTGCCACGGGCTCCTCGAATGTACCGGGGAGCGATATCCCGATGTTGGCGTGCTTCGATTCCCCGGGGCCGTTCACGACACAGCCCATGACGGCCACGTCCATTGTCTCGATGCCCTCGTAGCGGCCGCGCCAGTCCGGCATCTGGGCGCGCAGGTAGGCCTGAATCTCCTCGGCCATCTCTTGGAAGAACGTGCTGGTGGTCCGACCGCACCCTGGACAGGCAGTGACCTGGGGCGTGAAGTGACGGATGTCCATCGACTGCAGGATCTGCTTGGCAACCTCGACTTCTTCACAACGGTCTCCATCGGGTTGTGGCGTGAGCGACACTCGGATCGTATCGCCGATACCGTCCTGGAGCAGCACGGCCATGCCCGCCGTCGAGGAGACCATGCCTTTCATTCCCATGCCGGCCTCGGTAAGGCCCAAGTGAAGGGGGTAGTCGCAACGGTCGGAGAGCTTCCGATACACGAAAATCAAGTCCTGAACGTTCGACACCTTCGCACTCAGAATGATCCTGTCGTGACCGAGTCCGTAGGTCTCGGCGGCCTCGGCCGAACGAAGAGCACTGAGGACGATCGTCTCGTGCATGACCTCGGAAGCGGTCCAAGGCGCGGCACGCTTGGCGTTCTCGTCCATCTGACTCGTCAGCAGTCGCTGGTCGAGGGAGCCCCAGTTCACGCCCACCCGCACCGGCTTTCCGTGGTCGATGGCCACCTGAACCATCGTCCGGAAGTTGTCGTCGTGCTGCTTGCCGATATTGACGTTACCCGGATTGATCCGGTACTTGGCCAGCGCACGTGCGCACTCGGGGTACTTGCGGAGCAGGATGTGGCCGTTGTAGTGAAAGTCGCCGACGATCGGCGCCTCGCAGCCAAGTTCCCGAAGAGTCTGCACGATCGTCGGTACGGCCTTGGCGGCTGCGTCGTGATTGACCGTGACACGGACCAGTTCCGAGCCGGCTTGGGCGAGTGCCAATGCCTGATTCACCGTAGCCGCGGTGTCGGCGGTATCGGTGTTGGTCATGGACTGGACTACGATCGGATTGTCGCCGCCTATATTGACGCCTCCAACCGAGCAAGTTGCCGTGCGGCTTCTCGAAATCGCCATTCATGGACGGGCACAGGGCCCTGATTCCTTGAGTCTAGCAACCTGTCTCGTGCACTGATCAACGGACAAGGGCTAGGGTTAGTGCTGGCACGTACGTAATGAGCAGGACACCCCCCAGCAGAATCGCGAGGAAAGGCAGGATCGAGACATAGGTTCGGGTCAGGGGTTCTCCGAAGCGGTACGAGGAGAGGAACAGGTTCAGGCCGACCGGCGGGGTGAGGTATCCGAGTTCTAGGTTGGCGAGGAAGATGATCCCAAGATGGACGGGATCGATGCCGTACGCCGCACCCATCGGGGCGATCAGGGGGACCACCACAAGGATCGCTGAGAAGATGTCCATCATGCACCCCACGATGAGGAGCAGTACGTTCAGGACCAGCAGGAACACGTATTTGGACTCGATGTGGGACTGCACCCATTCCAGGGCCTGGTCGGGCACCTGTGCGTCGATCAGGTAGTTCGTGAATCCGAGAGCGACTCCGAGGATCAGCAGGACTCCCCCGACGAGGGTGGCGCATTCGGCAAAGACCTGTCCCAGACGTCCGCGGAGCGGCAAGTCTCGATATATGAGGCACTCGACAACGAACGCATACAGTACCGTCACTGCGGCCGCCTCCACCAGGGTGACAACACCTCCAAAAATGCCGCCCACAACCACCACCGGCAGTAAGAGTTCCCACTTGGCTTCCCAGAGGGCAGCCCGCGCTTCCGCAAGTTCGAACGGGCGACGCTCGCTCTTCGCTGCCAACCCGTGTCGGACACCCAATACTGCAACCAGTCCGACCAGCAAGAGGCCGGGCAGAAAACCGCCGAGAAAGAGCTCGTTGATCGGTGTACGGGAGTACACGCCGTAGAGAATGACTGCGAGGCTGGGTGGGAACAGCAGCCCGATCGAGCCCGAAGCGGTGACCAGACCCAGGGAGAACTTGCGCGAGTATCGGGAATCGACCAGCACGGGCAACAGAAGGCCTCCGAGGGACAGGATGGTGACACCCGAGGCTCCGGTGAAAGAGGTGAAGAAGGCGAAAGCGAAGGCGGTCGTGATGGCGAGCCCGCCGGGCAGCCAGCCGACAAGGGCAGAGAAGACGCGTACCAGCCGTTGACTGGCACCGCCCTCAGCAAGGATGTAGCCTCCCAGTGTGAAGAGCGGGATTGCCGGCAGCAAGGGCTGACCTGACAGTTGGTAGGTCGCCAGCGGGACTGCCGATGCGGGGGTGTATTCGAACCAGAACAACAGCGCCGCCAGCCCACCGATCACGGCGAAGATCGGCAATCCCAGGAGGGCTGCGCCGACAAGTGCGATGATGCCGACCTCGAGGATGGGAAGTTCCCCCAGCGTTTCCCAGAATCCCAGCGATATCGGTATCACGATGCCCGCCATCGCCACAGCCCGTCCCGGCATGGAAGGCGAACTCTTCCAAGCCAGCCGGACGGCGATCAATCCGAAGCCGAGAACCATCACGAACACGAAGAGCCAGACCGGCAGGCCGAATGCGACGATGTCCCCAGCCTCCCGTTCGACCATCGCAAAGGTCCAGGCGCCATAGGTCAGGCAGGAGCAAACCGCAACGCCGACACAGGCCGTGACGACCCGTCCTGGAACTCGCATCCGCTCCGGGAGAAATGTAGCGGTGGAGAGTGCCAACAGGCGGTTCTCTCGGGCGGCTAGCGCCCCTCCCGTGATGGCGACGAGAAGAGTGCAGTGCTGGACTAGGGGAATCGATCCCGGAACGAGATTCCCGATGCCAACCAAGCGGCCGAAGCCCTCCGCTAGCGGGAGGAGGGTAGCCAGCGCCAGCAGGAATGCCGATACGGCGTCTTCAACCTTGAGCCAAGGTCGGTTCCCGCTTACCTGGGGTTCACGTCGAGTCGGGGTCGAGGCAGACATCATTCAGCAGTCGCTGTACCGACACGGGCAACTCCCTTTCGGCATTTCAGCGTACAGTACAAAGCCGGTAGGTACCTTCGGTGCGAGACGGATGCCTTTGACAATCCGACATCAATGTCGTTCAGCTGGCCGCCTTGCACTCCGCCGCCAGCAGGAACCGCCCCAGCCAATGGACTTTGGTTCCCGGCACCGACAGCGCTACTGTGCGCTCAGAGTAGTGCCGCCCGAGATTCTCGGCCCGCATCCCCCTCCTGATTCGCCATGCTCAACTTCCCCTTGCCCGGTGACGGGTTCCGCTCCAGCGCCACCCTGTTGCACGGAGTGGGACAACTACGGTCGAAACTACATGTCTTCAGGGCCGGACACTGAACTCGCGTCTCTGGGATCATCGGCACCGCCACGGTGACATCACCGCCCTCTCACATCAGTTTCTGAAGACAGGCAGACAAGCCTCGGTCGACGCCACAGGGCTGGCCGGCGACACCACGGAGCAGTGCACCGCCACTGGTTGACATGCGACCACCGTCGGAGGTCGCGTTGATTCGGCGTCGACCATGTTCGACGAGTGGCAAGATGGTACGGTGCGCCAGTCTCAGGCATGTCGCTACGGTTCACGTAAAAAATTGACAATAAATAATTTATCATAACTTCACGCCTCGTTCTTGTCCCTTGTGGTGAGGATCTCGATCTGGTGAAACCAGGACCGATGCCCACTGCTTCATTCCGCGCCAGAGCTTGGCGCCCTGCTCCCCAAAGGAGAGTTTGACACAGATCGAACACAACAATATAGTTGTATATGTGCTGCCCGGGCATCACTCCGATACCGGTTACCGTCCGGCAGGTGTCCACGCCTCTGATTGGCACAGCGTCGCCAGTCGTTTCGCTGGGAACAGCCACCGTGAACGACTAATGGAAGGTTTGCTGGCTGCGTGCCGCAATCTATCGGTGGCCGGGTGCCAAGGGCTTCTTCTGGACGGCAGTTTCGTCACGGCTAAGGTACTGCCGGGGGACTACGATGCCGCTTGGCAGACAGCGGGCGTTGATCCAGACCGGCTAGACCCGGTACTGCTCGACTTCAGCAATCGCCGGGCCGCGATGAAGGCGAAGTACCTGGGAGACTTGTTCCCAGCGTCAGCGCTTGCCGCGCCGGGGGTGTTTTATCTCGATTTCTTTCGGACTGACCGCAACGGCGTCGAGAAAGGCATCGTGTTGATCGATCTTGGGAGTTTGCCATGATTGCCAATGAGAGACAGTACAGGATCACGCGAAAGAAGGCGCGCAGATTGACCGACGCCATCGCGGAATTCGACGTTGAATCGGACAACCGGACGGATGTGCATCCGAAGCTGCTCCAGGCCGAGCGCCGGGCCATGGAGAGCCAACTAGAGGACCTTCGGGAAGAGTTGGAGGAATACGAACGATTGAAGTCGGCCCAGTTGCCAGTGATTTCGGTATCCTCGTTCGAACAACTTGCGGTTGGCCTGATCAAGGCTAGGATTGCAGCAGGCCTCAGCCAGCAAGCGCTAGCAAAACGACTGGATCTCAAGGTTCAGCAGATCCAACGGTATGAGGCCGACGGCTATGCGTCTGCCAGTTATCAGCGATTATGTCAGATCGCACACGCAATAGGAGTTCGGATCGAGAATGAGATTCTCTTACCGATCGCACCGGATAGCTTCGATGGACTGCTGGAGAAACTCAGTCAAGTCGGGCTGAGTCGGGATTTCATAGTTACCCGATTGTTGCCCGTATCGGACACAGAAATCGTGGATCAGGAAGTGCAGGATCAGCCGAACGACCAGAGACTAATGGCCAAGGCAGCGGACACGCTGGGGCGAGTATTCGGCTGGGAACATGATGACATCCTCGGCGCTCATGCGCTGTCTTTCCCTCCAGTGTCGACTGAATCCACACAATTCAAGATGCCTGGGCGACGTAGCATGGGGGCAGCGAAGCTATTCGTGGCGTACGCAAATCACCTTGCGAGGACGGTGGTGCGAGGGATGGCTAGTTACCCAATTCAGCCGATCCCGACCGAAGCATACGAGATGAGAAAACAAATACTAGGTCGAGGAAGCGGAAGTAGTGATCTTCGTGCGGTTCTTCATACGGTGTGGGATCTCGGCGTGATCGTACTACCGCTCAAGGGTGAAGGAGAATTTCATGGCGGGTGCTGGCGCTTCGAGGGTCGCAATGCGATTGTCCTAAAGGAAACTTCAAATGACGAAGCTCGTTGGACGTTTGATTTGCTCCACGAGGTTTACCATGCAGCGCAGCGGCCCGACGAAACGACATTCGAGTTGCTTGAGGAGCAACCGATGTCGAGGGAGCGTCGAGAGTCGGAGGAGGAGATCGCGGCCAGCGAGTTCGCGGGAGACGTGATGCTTGATGGCAAGGCGAACGAAATCGCGGAGGATTGTGTAGCACAAGCCTGCAACCTGCTTCCGCGACTAAAGCAGGTAGTTCCGCGGGTTGCAAAGGACAGGCAAGTGAATGCAAGCGCGCTTGCGAACTACTTGGCCTTCCGTTTGTCACGCCAGGATCTCAACTGGTGGAGCGTCCCTACCGATCTTCAACGCGGGTCCGAGGCCCCATGGACCATTGCACGTAGTGTGTTTGTCGAGCGGTACCCTCACGATAGGATCGAGCATGAAATCGATCGCGTCCTGATCGATCGTGCCCTGAACTGATGATCCGAAATGCCGAGTATTCAACAACTGTACCGCATCCAAAAGGCGCACGATGTGATTCTCTCTGATTCCTTCTCCCTTTCTGTATGAAGACTGCTCGGGCAACTGGCCTTCGCCTTGAAACGGATTGCAGTAGTGGATCCCCAACGACGATCTGACGGATTTCGTGATTGAGGCCGTGGAACTGGTGGATTTGGCTAAGTTCGAGGCGTACCAGTGCCGTACGGGCTCGGCACAGTAAAGGCCACACATGACGCTGGCGCTCCGCTTCTTCTAATTGACACCGATTGAGAACGCCGACATCGCGGTGTTGACGTACACGTCGGCGAAATGGGCATTCACCGGATGTCCGTATGAAGACAGGACATGGCCGCTGTCTGCGGGTACTCTTGCATGAAGCCGATGGCGACCATATCGTCATTAAGGCCCTCGGCCACAAGCTGCATCGGTAGGCAGTCGTTGAAGCGCTGTGAACGTTCGGATGCGGTCTTGGGGGCTGGGACGGCCGATAGAGCGAGGGTGAGCAGGGGCGCACCTACACAACCCCACCCCAGTCGTTACGGACGTTGGCACGCCGCGCGTCGATCTGGTGGACTACCATTAGGTGAGGGAGAAATTGCTAATGCTCAACCCCGCCCACCCAGGACTAATTCTCCGTGATCTCTGGATGGAAGGACGGAGCGAGACGGAGATCGCAAACCGACTTGATGTCTCTGAGTCTGACCTGACTGACTTTCTCGATGGGAGGACTAATCTCGCTCCACAACTTGCTCTCGATCTGGAGCGGATCGGTTGGTCCAATGCGGAGTACTGGATGCGTCTGCAGGCAGCACATGACCTTGCCCAGGAACGTCGACTCCGAGCAGCCGCTGCCTGATGCTCCACATCGTGGCGGCTCGCCCCATTGGCCAATAGGCATTCGTGCCGCTCAGGCCCAATCGAGAGCGGCTTCGTTGTCCCGGTTACGTTCGCGTGTCTGCAAGCTCTCGGTGAGGAGTCGGCGCAGGAGGAGGGTGCTGCCATTGGAGAACGTTCCCGGTCCAGGACCCCGTCTCCAGTCCAGTGGTCGGAATGCTGTTGTTCCAGATCGTGGACATCCATCAACAAGCGCCCGAGTGTCCAGTCAGGTCATGATTTTTGGGTAGATGGACTTGAGTCTGCAGCGAGCATCGGCAACCGAAATTCGCCAATTCACACCGCGCTGGCGCGCTTTGGAGCCTTGCGACCATGTCGCCACCTTGGCCTGCAACTCGTCCAGATCCCCGGTCCGCCGACACTGCAGACGCTGCCGCGTCAGACAACCCAGTTCGCACTCCGCCACGTTCAGCCAACTCGCGTGTTCGGGGTGTGCTGGAACTTGATGCGCTGCCTCAACCGCTGGGCCCGCTCCGGATCGAAGGCCTCGTACAACGTTTCCCGCGTGTGCGTGTTGAGGTTGTCCGGCACCTGCGTGATCTTCTCGCAGTTTGCAGAGCGGCTTTCCAGCAGAGCCGCCACCGTTCGCCAAGCCGCCAGCGGTTCACAGAGCCCGAACACCGAAGCCACGCCGGCCTGTTGATACTCGTCGTCCACCCGACGCGGATGCTCCGTGGTCGCTGGCAGTGGCTGGCGGGTTTCCTGCACCATCTGGACCGGCCGTTCGTCCCTGCAGACCGCCGGTCGCTGCTCGTCGTACGGCTCCTCGTAAGTCGACAGAACGTTCTCCACGGCTGCTGCATACTCCCCGTCCGCCTTCGTCGGAATCACCCAGTACTGCAGGCAGCGCCTCGCCGTGCCGTTTTTGGGGACGCCCATTGCACAACGAAGTGCGACAGGAGAGGAACTGGAGCAAGCTGCGAAGGCTGAGTTCAGGAAGAGGCAGGTATGGAGTTGGGCGCCGTCGGCCCGGTCCTGATGAATACACCAGTAGAGCCAGGAGCAACTGCCCGAGACTTCGCCTGAGCGTTGCAGACACCCGGCGATCTGTTCGGGGCTCCCTTCCATTCTGAGCATCTTGCAGATGCGGTTCCAGGGAGGGGGAACGTGCGGGTCCGGGGACGGCTTGCCAGCGGCGCTCTTCGGAGCAGGTCTGGGCCTAGCGGTGGCATAGCCGGAGGGGTTGGGGTTGGAACTGTGGCGAAGTTCGCGGTAGATGGTGGATCTGTGGCGGCGCAGTTGGGCCGCGATGGTGCGGGCCGAGGCTTCCTGTTGGTGCAAAGCGTGGATCTGGCGGCGCTCGTCGTACTGCAGTTGGTGGTAGGTCTGTGCCATGGAGGATTCTCCCAGATGAGTAGGCCAACCTGGACACTTGCTCCCATGTATGGTGTCGCACTTGCTAGCGCGACTGGCAGTTGAGTCGTGATGCCGATAGTCCACTCCTTATCTGACGTATCTCGCTTTCTGAAAAGAACTTGTGTGGATCAATAGCACCGTGTGGTGCGAGAGCCGGGCGTGTCAAATTACCATGTTCGCCGTTCTCCGCCGCTGCCTCGCCAACCGTCCCCGTACGCCCTTGCGTACAACGTGGTAGCATGACCGCTGTTCGATGTCCTGCATCGTCACTGCTTGGCGATCAGGTGGACGCGGCTCCGATCGGGCTGTCGCGGACGAGTAGCTTCCGAGCCGTGGTCCGGGATGGAGCCTAAGCGGGGGAGGACCTCAGGGACGATACGATGCCATCGCTACAATTCAAAGGCAAGACCTTCGTTGAGAACTACCATCTGTCGGTGCCCTTCCATGATCTAACGCCGGACCGATCGAAGGGACTGAGTTCGAAGGCGACGCTGGATGACAACCTGATCATTGAGGGTGACAACCTTGCCGCGTTGAAGGCGTTGTTTCCAACGCACCACGGCAAGGTCAAGTGCATCTACATTGATCCGCCCTACAGCACCGGTAACGAGGGCTGGGCCTACAGTGCCCGCGTAAACTCCCCTATGATGCGCGATTGGCTGGGCAAGGTTGTGGACCGAGAAGATCTTACGCGCCACGACAAATGGTGCTGCATGATGCTACCTAGACTGAAGCTCTTACGCGATTTGCTGACCTAAGACGGTGCAATCTTCGTCTCAATCGACGACAACGATCTGCACCGCTTGTGATGCCTAATGGATGAGGTTTTCGGCGAAGAGAATTTCGTCGCGACCGCGATCTGGCAGAACACCCGCTCACCGAAGAATTCGGCCCGACATCTGTCGGAAGATCACAATTTCATCGTCATATACGCTACCGCAGCCGACAAGTGGATTCCGAACCTACCTCCACGGACTGACACCCAGAATGCGGATTACCGAAACCGAGACGACGACCCACGCGGCCCATGGCGGCCCAACAAAATCACGGCAAGGAATCCCGACAACAAGGAGATTTATCCGATCACCTGCCCTAGTGGACGGGTGATCAAGGGACCACCCAAGGGCTCGTACTGGCGGCTGTCTAAGGAGAAGTTGGCGAAGCTGGATGCGGATGGACGGATCTGGTGGGGAAAAGACGGAGATAATATCCCAGCACGCAAAGTCTACTTGTCGGAGGTGAAGCAGGGGCGTGTTCCACCTAAGTTATGGACGTACAACGACGTAGGCCATACGCAAGATGCCAAGCGTGAGATCTTGTCAATCTTGGACTTTGACACCTCCGATGACGTGTTCGGTACAGTAGAGCCGTCTTCATTGATCCGGCGTGTTCTTGAAATTGCTACCGACAAGGATTCGATCGTCGTGGACTCCTTCGCGGGTTCGGGTACGACTGCCCATGCCGTGCTGGCTCTGAACAAGGAGGACGGCGGCAGGCGCCGCTTCGTGCTGATCGAATGCAAGAACTACGTCGATTCGATCACTGCCGAGAGGGTCCGGCGTGTTGTCAAGGGTGTGCCGACTGCGAAAGACCCTGTGTTGAAGACAGGATTCGGTGGCTCGTTCAGTTACTTCAAGCTTGGTAATCCCTTGTGCCAAGAATCCCTGCTGGACGGTTCCGCCCTGCCAAGCTACCAGACGCTTGCCGCCTATGTCTTCTTCGCGGCTACTGGCGAAGAGATCGAAGTAGACCGGGTTCAGAAAAATAACTGGTTCATCGGACGAAGCCGACTCCATGAAGTGTTTCTGATCTACGAGCCGGATGTCGAACAACTCAAGAACTTGGCGCTGACGCTGGACAGCGCCCGTGGCTTGCCGGACTATGATGGACGCCATCGACTCGTTTTCGCTCCCATGAAATATCTCGATCAAGAATTCATGGCCGCGCACCACATCACGTTTCAGCAACTTCCGTTTCAGATCTACGAGACGATCGCGCAAACGGTCAAGAGGCTATCCCGGGATGTCGGTACATGATCCTGAAGAAGTACCTGAAGCGAGCACTTGAAACCGTCGCTGGTTTCATCCAAGTGCTGGCGGAATGGCTTGGCATCCATGCGGAGTTTCTGAAATTACATCCAGATAGGTCCATCGACTGGATGCGTGAGGCATGGGAAAGGACTGCTCCGGCGCGCCCGTATCACCCGTGCTGAAACCGTCTGGTTGAACTGCTGCTGACGAATGGACTCTACCTAGCTCACCAGATTAGCGGAATAGAGGCAGCGGATGCTCGACAGTTATCAAAGTAGATTTGGATTACCGGTAACTACAGAGGTACAGCTTCCTGCCGTTAGATTCGTGTTCCGCACGCCCTCCTCACTAGAGTTTTTGCCCCGCGATAGAGACGGATTATTAACAGGGAATTCGGGCTGCTTTACTTGCTGACTACTCGCTTTTATGCTGCTGCTTAGCCGTGTCATACTGAGGGTGAATTCGCGGTTGGATTGAGCGCATGGCGAGAACTATCTTGATGATTACATCTAGTGTGATGGGAACCTTTGTCATGCGGTAAATTGTTGTCCGTAACCCGCCGTTAGAAGGCCGTTCCTATCAACGCGAACCGCGGCTTTAGTGTGTGTAGTGTGGCGGTTTTCTCGTTAAGATAGTGGCCAGATTCTAGTACGATAAAGGGAGGAATGTGCCTGTTGAATCCGCTGGTGGACAGCCCAATGAAGAGATCAAAAGTGCTGATAACGGGACGAGTTTCCATGAATAAAACTTGACTCTACTGCCAGTATGGCGTCATGTTTTGGTGGAGTTAGGTATGTAAATTCCTTGGCCAATCGGTAGCGTGGGACCACACTGGTGATTCGACTAACATGCAAGGGGCATGCAAGTAGCGCTTGGGGGGCCGCAAGACGCGACATACCGGCGTCACCGCCGGCGTACCGACAGACCGCTGGCACGAACTGACAGGTGACGGGCTGACGGTCTGCCTACCGGGACACAGTGCGATAATGTGGCAAGTGCACACTTGCTGTGCGCGGTTTGGCACTATGGACTCTCCCTCTTGGCAATCTGTGCGTTCTCTCTTCCCGGTTCTCAAGGACTGGGCGCACCTCAATTCGGCTGCATTCGGTCCGTTGCCGACTCCGACAGTCGATGCCATGAACCATCACCTTGCGGCACGGGATCAGAATGCGTGTCTCGACTTCATGGACTGGTTCGACCGATTGGACCGGGTGCGGGCGAAGGTCGCGACATTGATCGGGGCGGACGCCACCGACATCGCGTTCTGCCCGAGTGCCGGTGCCGGGCTGTCGTGGCTGCTCAAAGGCATCGCGTGGCGGCCTGACGATGAAATCCTTGCCCTGGATCATGAGTTCCCCAACAATCTGTACGCACCGGCGGTCCTTGGGAACCAGGGAGTCCGCCTGCGTCTGCTGGAACCGCCGGCTGGCCGCTTCGAACCGGATCTGATCCTTGATGCTCTCGGTCCGCGGAGCCGCCTGGTCTTATTGAGTTCGGTCAACTACTCGAATGGTCTCCGGGCCCCGCTTCGGGAACTGTGTCTCGAACTACACAGACGAGGCGTCCTGTTCTGCGTCGATGCGACGCAGAGCGTGGGAGCGTTGCGACTCGACTTGCGAGAGGTGCCGGTCGACTACCTCGTGGTCCACGGGTACAAGTGGCTGATGGCTCCGCCCGGTGCAGGTTTCGTCTACATGCCCGAACGGACACGCGCCTGGCTGCCTCCGACGGTTGTCAGTTGGCGAAGTCACCGAACCTGGAGAGAGCACGAGAGTTTGCACCACGGCCGTCCCGAGTTCTCGTCAGACGCGTCTTTGTTCGAGGGAGGCGTCCAGAGCTTTTCCGTGCTGTTCGGACTGGAGGCTTCCGTGGATCTGATCCTCGACACTGGTCCGGGCGCAATCGAACAGCGCGTCCTGCTGCTCGCGGATCGCTGTGTGGATGTGTTGCGCTCCCACGGTGGCGAGAATCTCCCCTCGCAGAAGTGTGATTCCCCGATCGTCTCGGCGTCGTTCCCAGGTCGGGACCTGGCGTCTTTGCGACGGCGATTTGAGGCGTGCAGAGTGGCGGTGTCGTTCCGGCGCGGCAACCTCCGGGTTTCCACGCATTTCTTCAACAACGACGAGGATCTGGATCGGTTGTCAGACGCACTGGCCGACTGAGGCCGGTCGTCACTGCAACACTCTCAGTTCGCTCACTCGATTGATGTTCGTGAAGGGGCCTGTTTCCGACACCGGCAACTCGCACCACGGAATGCTGCGGAGCGCTTCAGAGATTCTCCATCTGTCGTTTTCCAGTTCAAGCGACAGCGGCTTCAGGGCTCGCTTCGCGTAGAGAGCGAGCAGCGGCTGCAAGCGGCCATCCGGCGTTCTGGGAATGACGGCGTCGACCCGAGAGCTGCCAGCCTGTCGGAACATCGCGGCGAACGGTGCGGACCCAACCTTGGGCATGTCGCAAGCCGCGATCAGACACCATGGACTTCGGGAATGCTTGAGTGCGGTAACGATCCCTCCAAGTGGACCTGCTCTCTCCATGTCATCTGGAATCACGGGAAGCCCCAGTTTCCCGTAGATGGACGGATCTCCAACGAGCGTGACCTCGGTGACGTGCTGGTGCAAGGTGGAAGCGACCACGACGGCCATCGGGTGTCCCCCGACGGGGTGTAGTGCTTTGTCCGACCCGAAGCGGGAACTGCGGCCACCGACCAGCACGTAACCCGCGACATCAAGTCCGGTCGGATCACTCGGTTCCGCCACGTACGCCATGCTACTGGATCCACCGATCGTACGCATGTCGCCCACTCCGTCTTTGGGTCGATGCGAAGGGGTCGACCCACCGGTATCCAAGTGTGGTCCTGAGTGTCAAGTACGATTACTGACGTAGGTGCTCCCCTGAATCTGCGGTCTGTACCCTAATCGGACACAGACCGGGTTGCAATTCAGCGGAGGAGTTGAGAGACTGTGCCACGAAAGGAGGCATATTGTTTATGTCGGATACCCTAAAGCACTCCATGTCAGGTCGCCGGATGGCACTCGCCATGGCTGTGATTTGCGTCGTCGGTGTAGCCTGCGGTGGCGGTCCAGCCGGACCGGTACAGGGGTCACCCGAGTGGTACCTGCAAGCGGCGAAGGAGAATTTCGCGAATTCCGACTTCACCAAGACGAGCGAGCAGCTTGGTGAGGCCATGAAGGGCGATGGTGACATCGCGACGGAAGCGGCGGTCTGGCGCCTGGTGCTCCATGCGGGCTTGGCGCTCGGCTACGACGACCTCAACGATGCCTTCGTCGAAGGGATGGAAGCAACGCCTGCGATGCGTGATCAGTTCCAGCCGTCGGTCAACGAATACCGTCGACGGATCCGGGTAAGCGCAATCGAGTTCGCCGAGGGCGTCGGCCCCCTCAAGAGTCTGATCGATGCCGGCGACACGGTGATGCTGAACGTTCCGCTCCCGAGCGGCAACGGGAGCGTCTCCCCCCTGCTGGCCAGTGTCCAAGGGGGCAATCCGGTTGGCACCCAAGCTGGAGGCATGGAGAATCAGACACTGAACAGAGGGATCTTCACTGCACTCTCGACTCTGGCGGGCGGCATGTCGTTCACGGACTTGGCCGACAAGGCCGCTGCAGGTCCGATTGAGGTTCCATCGGACGAAGTCGCTTTCGGTGTTGCAGAGCTGCTCCTCGAAATCTCCGTCATGTTCGACCGGGCAGGCCTCAACGATCCGAAGATCCGCGAGCATGTCTTCAACATGGCGCAGCAGTGGAGTGAGCCTCACCTCGAGACCGAGAAGCTGGCCGAACGAGTGGAGGACTTCGAGTTCGACATGGAGAACGAGCGTCGCGACATGGATGGCAAGCGACGGATCAAGAAGGACGACTAGGCGACGGACTGGTAGTCCGAGGCTGCTGTCACTGGCGAGAGCGGCGCTGCCGCTCTCGCTCGCGGGTCGAGATTCGGCCCAGGTCGCCGTCGGTGCGTGCCGACGCTGATACACTCTGCATCAGATGCGCCAATCGATTCTCAGTTCATGCGTCGGCTTGGCCGGGTTCTTTGTTGTGGCAGCCGGCTGTGCATTGGCTGCGGCCCCGAACGTGGTGGTGATCCTGGCCGACGACCTCGGATTCGGGGATGTCGCCGTGCTCAATCCCGATTCCCGGATTCCCACGCCCAGTCTGGATACCCTCGCCGCTCAGGGCATGACGTTTCTGGATGCGCATACTCCCTCCAGCGTCTGCACCCCGACACGCTATGGACTACTGACGGGGCGCTATGCCTGGCGAACTCGACTCAAGAGCGGTGTACAGAACGGTTACGGTGAGCCCCTTCTGGCCGCCGACCGGGCGACGATCGGTACGTTCCTCGCTGCCAAAGGCTATCGGACTGCCATCGTCGGGAAGTGGCATTTGGGCTTGGGGTTCGCGAAGAACTCTGCTGGCGAGTTCGATTTTCGTCAACCTGTTTCTGACGGTCCCCATACGCATGGCTTCGCTGAGTCGTTCATCATCCCTGCATCCCTTGACTTTCCGCCTTATGTGTTCATCCGCGATGGCAGAATCACCGGCCTGCCACTCGGACGGCAGGCCGCACTGAAGTTCCCCCGATTCATGCGGGCTGGTGAGCTTGCCTCCGATCTGGATCCGGCCGATGTCCTGGACGAACTCGCCCGCCAGTCCGCGGACTTCATCCGTCGCCAGGCCGATGAGTCTGCGCCGTTTCTGTTGTATCTGCCGCTGACTGCGCCGCACAAGCCAGTGTGGCCCGTGGAGCGTTTCCAGGGGACGACACGACTGGGCCCGTACGGTGACTTCGTTGCTCAGGTGGATGCGGCTGTCGGCACGGTGCTCAAGGCCCTTGATGAGACCGACCAGCGCGATGAAACGCTCGTGATCTTCACTTCGGACAATGGCTCGTTCATGTACCGATTGGATGGAGCGTCCGACAGTGACCATAGCGACGATCCGACCATTCAGGCCTACCGTTCGCTCAACCACACTGCCAATTACGTGTACCGAGGCACGAAGGCCGATATTTGGGAAGCCGGACACAGGGTTCCGTTCTTCGTCCGCTGGCCCGGCGAGGTGGAACCGTCCAGCGTGCGGCACGAAACGGTCTGCCTGACGGACATCTTCGCCACCGTGGCCGACATCGTCGGAGAGGAGTTGCCCGATGATGTGGCAGAAGACAGCTTCAGCATGCTCCCGATATTCCGGGGCGGTACGTGGAGGACGCCTCGGGCTCCGGTGATCCACCACTCCTCGGGCGGGATGTTCGCAATTCGCGACGGGCGCTGGAAACTCGTGGCCGGCAATGGCTCGGGAGGCCGGGAGAAACCTCGAGGCAAGCCCTTCGAGCGACCGTACCAACTCTATGACCTTGAAGCCGACCCGTCCGAAAAGAGGGATGTCCACGATCGCAACCCCGGGGTTGTCGCTCGACTGGAACAGGCACTCGATCGGATTCGTGCCAGCGGGAGAAGCCGCTAGCCGACGGATCGGCTGGGTTTGGGCTCGGGATCCGGGAGTTCAGATGATGACATCGGCGGGCCAGCATGCGGATGGTTCGCCCTGCGTTGCCCGTCTGCTGCAAGCGTTGGCCCTGACCAGACGCAGACGAGGAAAGCACGATGGCAACTAGATCTAAGGCTGTCCTGATCGCTTTCGCATGCATCATGCCAGCGTCCACACAAGCACAATGGGTGGGTGCCGTCCGGGGCTGGTTCTCAACCCCCGGATGTGAATCTGATCCCGCACTTGATTTATCCGACAGGGCCAACGACGAACACCGTGAGTATGGCGAACAGCCGAAGCTCGCAGATCGAGTACAGGAACTCACGCAGTTACTTCGAGAAGGACGGGCGCGGGAACTCGCGCAGGAACTTGAAGCATCCCTCCGCCCGAGAAACCACTTGGAGTACGTTTGCAAGGACAGTACGGAGACTGGATACGTCATCCGTTACCCAAAGAACCTGGAAGCCCAGCAAGAATCGGATACAGAGACTGTCGAGCTGCGTTACGAGCTCGGCAACCTTGGTCGACCAAAGATCAGATTTGACGTTACTGTTGATTCGGAAGAAGAGATGTTCCGATACTCATACAGACTATCGAATGATAGCAATGCCACTCGACCGATCAACAGGTGGTATATAGTGGCGAATCCAGACGATCTTTCCATGCAAGTTGAGAATTCAGATAAATGGACAAGTCACGATCCATATACTCTTCCGATTTGGGCACCTCAACCGGCTCTGTATGAGAATATTCATAGCCCAGAATTGCTAAATATGGAGCGACAAGGAAGGCTGGTAGTATGGGAATCAGAACAAGTCGTACAGCCAGGAGAGAGCACAGGAATTTTCGTAATTTACTCTAGTTTATTGCCCGGATGGACTACGGCATATGTACGGAGTACAGGTCCCTTAACCCCGCTTCCACGTTATCTGGAAGGAATTCCAGATCAAGTATTAGAGGAGATAAGGTACCTTAAAAAATGGGAGAATAGATATTCTTCAATTCCAATTATAGGGCCTAGATTTCATCCACGTATTGATGACATTGAAGTATCCCACAACTGGATGAATGGAATACAAATAATGATTAGGCATGACTGGCTAAACGGAGACTCTCCATATGTCACTGAACTGATTAAGTTCCTAGGTGATCCCTCTGCAGGTGAATTGAGCTCGCGTATTCAGTCCAAACCAATGAAAGGTATGGAGGAATTGCTGGACAGGATCATCCGCATGGCCCTCTAGCGTTAATTCATCAACGGGAATTGATGGACTTCTGTGCCTATCCGTCTGTCCTGCTGCGACTGCGATGATCTGGCGTCTGACTGAGACAGTGATCGGCTCAACTTGAATGACCGGGCAGTTGTCCTCAGGGGCTATCGCTTGGCGACAGCGGCAACACAAGGAAGTCCGCCCCTTCCTCTGCATTTCCTGCGACTGCCCAGAGTGGATGCTTGCAGCTTGCCGGGCCTGGCTGCTCTCCGGCACCCGCCCAGCCACATGGGGAGCGGCTCGTCTGTGACATGCCTCTAGATGTCGTAGGTGGATGCGGAAGCGGGTTGCCCGACCGACTGACGAGTTCGTGCGCCGCCAGATCGAGCGAAGGGACGCGAAGCAACTGGTAAGATGGCCAGCCACCATGGACTACGCGAAGATGTACTCACTCGAGGGCCGGACGGCTCTCATCGCCGGCGCAAGCCGCGGCATCGGCCTGTCGATCGCCCGGGCTATGGCCGTACAAGGCGCAAGGACCGTGCTCGCCTCGCGTTCCGTCGACGTCCTCGGGAAAGAGGCTGCCAGCCTCAGGCAGGCAGGTTTCGTGGCGAACGCCCTCCACCTCGATATCGCCGACAACGACTCAATTAACGCCGTGGCGGCTGCGTCCCGAGATGCCGACATCTTGGTCAATGTTGCCGGAACGAACATCCGTCGTCGGTTTCAGGACTACTCAGAGGCGGAATACGAGCAGATCATGCAAACCAATCTGCATGGGACCGTGCGCCTGACGCGACTGGTCGGCACTCGGATGGTGGAGCGTGGCGAGGGCGGAAAGATCGTGAACATCGGGAGCCTCATGTCGCTTCTCGGCTTGCCATACCTGTCGATTTACGCCATGACCAAGAGCGCGCTGGCCGGCCTTACGCGCTCCCTGGCGGCGGAGTGGGCCCACGCGAACGTACAGGTCAACTGCATCGCGCCAGGTTTCATCCTCACGGATCTCAACCGCGAGATGTGGAAGCCCGCGCGCATGACCGAATGGTTGGGAACCGTCCAGGCCAACCCCCGCCTGGGGACGCCCGATGACATCGCCGGCTTGGCTGCATTCCTGGCGAGCCCCGCCTCGGACTACATCACGGGGCAGGTGATTGCGTCGGATGGAGGGTACACTACCACCGCAAAGTGGCCGTTCGAGCCCCTTGACTGAGCGCTACGGAGTTTCGCCACGGATCAGGTCCTCGTACGACTCTCGCTTTCGAACGATGCGAAAGCGGCCGTCGTCCACGAGTACCTCCGCAGCCCTGGGCCGCGAGTTGTAGTTCGATGCCTGTACGAAGCCGTAGGCGCCCACGGTGGCGATCGCGAGCAGATCTCCCGGCTTGCATGGTGCCAGGTCGCGGTCTTTCGCGAGGAAATCGCCGGATTCGCAAACCGGTCCGACGACGTCGCATCGACTCGTCGCCCCATGGGACTCCCGCACCAGCAGTACTTCGTGATGGGCTCGATACAGAGCGGGGCGAATCAGATCGTTCATGGCACCGTCCACGACCAGGAAGGTCTTGTCACCGGAGACCTTGCGGTAGAGAATCTTGGCGATCAGCACCCCGGCCTGTCCCACGACTGACCGCCCCGGCTCGAGGGCGACACGGAACCCGGTGTTGTGCATTGTTTCGCTGAGCATGCTGCCGTACCGGGCGATCGGTACGCTGGGCCGTTCCGATTCGTAGCCAACACCGAGGCCTCCACCGAGATTGATCGTCTGAATCCCGATGCCGGCATCTCGCAGACGGGAGGCGAGGGAGAGCATCTCCTGGAGAGTGTCCAGGAAGACGCTGATGTCGAAGACCTGGGAGCCGACATGGCAACTCACCGTCTCGAACCGTAGTGGAGCCCACCGGCCAGCAGACCGGTACAGGGCCTCCGCCTCCTCCAGTGGTATGCCGAACTTGTGCTCCTTCAGCCCGGTTGCGATATATGGATGCGTCCTCGCGTCGACGTTGGGGTTGACCCGGAGGCCGATCGCCGGCGCGGTGCCGGTTTCGATCGCGACCTGTCTGAGGATCTCGAGTTCCTGGGCGGATTCGCAGTGGACCGCACCGACCCGGCTATCGAGTGCGTATCGAAGTTCGTCGACGGTCTTGCCCGCACCCGAGAAGACGACCCGCCTCGGATCGCCCCGGGCCGCGAGGACCCGGAACAATTCGCCACCGGATACGACATCGAATCCTGCGCCCTCGGAGGCCAACAGGGAGAGGATTGCCAGTGAGGAATTGGCCTTGACCGCATAGTGGATTTCGTGAGGGATGTCGGTCAGCGATTCCGTGTAGGAACGCAGGTTCTCGCGGATCGACTGAGCGGAATAGACATAGGCCGGGGTTCCGGTCCTGGCCGCGATCTCGGTCAACGGTATCTTCCCGCAGTGGAGCGTACCGCCTGCATAGTGAAACCCCTGGGTGGGCATCGTGAACCCCCGTTCTGCCGGCAGCCTATTGAACGAACCGCAGCACAACGGCAGTTCGGTCGTCGCGTTGCGAACAATCGTCGCAGTACTTGCCGACATCGTCGAATATCTCCCGCAGTATCTCCTCGGCGGTGGCGTATCGCAGTCCCTTGAGAACGTCTTTTAGGCGTTGTTCACCATAGGGTTCGCCGTGTTCATCGACAGTCTCGTTGAATCCGTCCGACACCGACACCGCAAAGTCGCCCGGAGCCATCCTCATGGAGGTCTCGGTGTAGCGGGAGTCGCTGAACAAGCCCAGCGGTACTCCCTCAAGTGGGACTGTTTCGATCCGACCGTCCCGGGACACGTAGGGGAACGGCATCCCTGAACCCGCCATCACGAGCCTCCGCTGGCGGGCGTGCCAGGTCATGAAGTGGGCCGCCAGGAATCGCCCGTCGATCTTCCGTTCGACGAGCGATCGGTTGACGAGCTCGAACGTTGCAGCGGGGCTGGTGGCCGGGCCCGTCATTGATCGAAACAGACCGCTCGCCAAGGCTGCGTACAGCGCGGCGGCCGCTCCCTTGCCACTCACGTCGCCGTTCAGAACGCGGACCGAGTCACGACTTGTGTAGAAGTCGTAGAAATCGCCGGATACCATGGTCGCGGGCTCGTTGCGAGCGGCGACCCGTATGCCAGGTCCATGCAGGCTGCCCAACGGCAACAAATGACTCTGCAGTGCTCTCGCTGCGGACAGATCCTGTTCGAGTCGGGCTTCGTTCGTGGCCTTTTCCTCGAACAGGCGAGCGTTCTCGATCGCTGCCGCCACTTGGGGGGCGAGCAGTGTCAGGGTGTTCCTGTCATCCTGTGTGAACCCGGCCGTTCGGGTCGCCTGGAGGTCCAGGACACCGATGATCTGGTTCTTCAGCAGAAGGGGCACGGCCACTTCGGACCGGATGCCTGGCGTCGAGGCGATGTAGCGAGGGTCTTGGGACGTGTCGTCGACCAGTACGGGCTTGCGGGTGGCTGCCGCCGTCCCGACTAGTCCGTCGCCACTCTCAATGTCCCTCCATCGGACCTGCTCTTCGAACTTCATGCCGAAGTAGTGCCGAAGGAGAGGCCGCTTGGGGTCCTTCAGGTAGATCGCCAGAGCGTCATAGCGAATTACCGTTCGCACCAGCGTCGAGATCTTCTCCAGCAGTTCATCAAGCTGGAGAATACTGGAGAACTCCTGGGCAATCTGTTGCAGGGTGGTGAGGATCGAATGTTGCCGGGATTGCGCCTGATACAGCTGGGACACATCGATAGCCAGCGAGAATCGGGTGGCCACGAGTTCCAGCAGGTCGGAGACACGTCGGTCGAACGCATTCGGGTCCGCCGATTGCAGGTCCAGTACTGCGACGAGTCGACCTCGTGCGACCAGGGGCACGGCAACCTCGCTCCGCACGGACTCAACGACCCGCAGATATCTGGGCTCGCCGTTGACGTCATCGACGAGCACCGTCTTCAACGTGGCTGCGGCCCTACCGGTGATCCCGGTTCCGACCGGTACGCGCAGCTTCCGTACCAACTCGTCCGGATAGCCTACTGCGTGAACGATCTTGAGCATGCCGTCGTCGGTCGGCATCAGGACCGAGTACATTTCGTAGTCGACGATCCTCCGTACAAGGTCAGCCAGCCCCTTCATCAGGGCCCCGAACTCTAGGGTGTGGACCGCAGCGACTTCCGAGGCCGCAAGCAAGACCTCGATCCGGGCACTGGAATCGTCCGTCCCGTCGATGCCCGCGTGCCGCTGGACGACTCCTGCCATGACATATCACCGGTGCGAAACTAGAATGGAAAGCGCGCTTCGGTCACTGGCATGCGCTTCTGTTCGGAACGGACCTTGGCACCCGTTTCGTAGTCGGCTCAGGACGAACTCGCCGATGGCGTTACACCCTTAGTTTACCACCCGATTGTGAAGGCCTGATCCAGGCATCGACCATTGATGCCGGATGCCGGCTATTCGGACGCGCAATGGAGCGGGCCTGTTTTCGCCATGGCTGTCCCGGCCCCACGTCATGAATATCGGGGTCTCGGGCTGTATCCATGGGAGTTCCGGTAATCCCTGCTATTGATGCGGGACTTCCCCGGACCCTGCCGAGCAGGCCGTGAGGCAGGGCCGCAGCGGCGGCCACCAGAACATCGGGGACTGTCTCGGGGCGGCTTCCGTTCGGGCGACCTCATGATGCGTGTCCGGCCAGCCGGGCGCGTCGCTGGCGTAGCACGGCATCACTATCGCTCCTGAGACTCCACCACCCCGCCTCCGCCGGTGCCCGGCTCCCCGCGCATCCAGACGGTCCCCGGCCGACGATTTCAAGTCTGCGCCTACGAACTCCGGACGGAGTCTGATCCGAGCCGTGGCCGCGATGATGCTGAAGCAGCCGGGTCATGACGGGCTGCCACAGCCAGTTGATGCTCACCACTTGCTGGATCGTTCCGCATAGACGTTGTCGGGCAGTTTATAGCTGATGCCTTCCGTGTCGAACAGGGAAACATCAAGGATGGATGTCAGGTTGCTGGTTTTCTGTGAGCGATTCGGGTACAGCTTCTCCAGGATGCACTTGATCCGATTGAGGGTGCGGAACCTCCACAGAACGCCAAGGCTCGAGCTCTTGGGATACATCAGCTGGTCTGCAAGGCTGTCGCCGATCAGTGCGCGCGAAACCTGTGATATGTAGCCGGACAGTTTCTGCCGTTCCTTCCTTTCGCCCAAACCGGCGATCAGAGGTGCGGAGTTGATCAGGGATGCTGCGAGCGCGATCGATTCTATCGAGGGCGGAGGTTCGCATATTCGGCCGATCCTGAAGAGTTCGAGTGCATCGTTTTCATCCCGGAACAGGATGCTCTCCGGAACACCCATCAAGTAGCCGGAATACCGCCAGACGGCCATGAAGCTCTTGCGTTCCTCCTCGGTGAACGATCCTCCGAGGCTTTTCAGGTGTTTCAGCAGCCTCGCAGAGAATGCAGCAGCGGCGAAGCCCACATGTGCGGCACTGAGCGGTGTGCCCAATTCGTCATTGTCCCACTCATCGGACTGATCCAGCAGGTAGCGGACCTTGGCGTGAACCAGCCTGACCCGAACGGAGTGGGCCCATCCATCGGCATGTCTCTCCATGCCATTGGGCATGAAGATCTCCAGCATATGACGGTTGTTCTGTCGCAGCCGCCTTACACCTTGGTCGCGCAGTCGTCCCGTCAGAAAAAACGACTTGGCGATGTTGGTCGAGAAGCCCTCGACCAGGACTCCTCCGACCATGCCGGCGAGCACCAAAGGTGCGTTCCGGTGGAACATCCGACAGCCGGGCTGAAACGACGGCAGGTCAAGCCAGTCCGGCAGGTCACAGCAATGCTCGAAGAACGCCCGGACAGAAGCCGGCGCGTGGCGCAGCGCGTCGACCCGGCGGTCGTGCATGCCGCTGGCCACCAGCCTGTTTGATTCCTCTGCATCAAGCGAATCCAGATCCGCGACCATCGCGTCGGCGAGAGGATCGCCTATCGTCGTGTGAGCGATGTAGTTGGCGGACCGTTGCGGACATACCGCCTGTCCTCTTGTACTCCCCTCGATGTAGTCGCTCGGAATGTTCATCGTCAGTCATCCGAATCTGGAGTTCGTCGCATGGGGATGCTCAGTCACGATGGCGAATGTGCTGCACGGCCGCTGTGCTGCACGGCCGCGAGGATGAGATCGGCGGATGATCCCGATCGGATGGAGATGGGGTTTCTGCCGTAGAGCCGATGGAGATGCCCGTAACGCAGTGTGGCAGGGATAACACTCGTGCAACGTAGTCACAACGGACTCTGTCGGTCTCGCCTTGCATCCCATGGCTGGGGACACGCGCCTCGGCTTCGATGCCTGGATGATCGGGCGTATCGACAGCCGTCGATCTTGTCGATCTTACCGCTCCAAGGTATGAGTCGACTACGTTCACCAAGGGCGTTCCTCGCTTGGCGTCCTGTGGGGCCTCGCAGTCTCGGAGGGAACAGCCGAGACGAACGAGACCCGGACGACATGTGTTCGTGATGGCGTTCTGCGTCGCGAATGCCATCGCGTCCTTACAATGTACAGTACATTTTCGTCGGGACTCTCGCGGTTTCCGTGGCATTCGGGCTCGACAGCCGAGAACTTCCAGGTTCCCTCGGGTTGGGACAGGCAAGAGGGGCGTCTTCGGCTCACAACGCAAACCGGCGCCTTGTACGCCAGCCATCGCCCTCGGATGCGGGCGGCCCCGATGGGCGGCGAGGTTCCCGGCCACGGCAAAGGTCGCCATCACCATCCCGGGCAGGTGGACGGGTTGAACAACACCGAAGCGGACCAGACGCGGCGGTATTCCAGGGCACTGCCTGACGTCGGCGCGAACTGGCCTCCCCCATTCGAACCTGTTAGAAGCCAAGGCATCAGAAGATTCAGGATCACTCCGTTTCTTCCCGTAGACGCTGCCGGAGCGCCTCAACTCGCCGCCTGTTCACTCCGAAATCAAAGAGGATGCCGTATAGCGATGATGAACGCACATGGATTACTCCCTCCGCAGAGCTGAGAAGGAATTCAAGCTTGTCAGGGAAGCCAAGTCGCGACCGGCAGACAGCGTGAATGTAGGATTCCGTCGTGGTGACCAGTTCAGTACGTACCAACTCGGCCAAGAGGCTCTTCAGCCGGCGAAAGGTAGCGGCGGGATCTCGGCCAACGGCTAACGGTTCGATACGGTGCAGAAATGAAGCGTCGCCTCTGCTGCAGACGCAGGCGAGAAACGGAGGACAGGGTGAGAGCGCTTGCGATTGATGGTCTTCGGACACGTTGGCTGGCTGAAATACCGTGGACAGAACACGATTCGGCGTGCCGGTCGGGGCGGGTCTCATTTGTGCAGAATCCAAACGTATCGTACCAAACCTTCAGTAGTCCGGATCTGACAGTTGGAAACGGCTGGCGGCTCCTGAGCGTTTCGGCGAACACGTTAAACGGTCGTCCTGCTGTCCCGACTGTGCCACGCATTCGGGCGGTTGGCTGGAATCGGGTCCGATGTCCGGATGATGGCCAACAGGGAGGCCTACCATGGCCATCCCGGCCGGGCCTGCCGCCTATTCCCGGTCGGCCGCTGCGTGGCTGACCATGATCCGGTCTGCGCCCGCATTCAGTACCTTGCGGGCATCCAGGGTGGTTGCAATGCTGCCTGCTGCGAGCACCTCCAGTTCACCCCCGACCGCATTCCGCATCAACCTGATCTCGTCGATTCCGGCAGCCGACCGGTCCGTCATCCAGACCGCGGCCCCGGTGGCCCCCGCCAGTTTCGCGACAACGCACGCCGACACTGCCTGTCGCTGGTCCAGCAGCGAGAGTTCAAGAATGACATGCAGGTGCCGGCCTCGACATTGAGCAAGCTCGGCCACCGCGCGGATGTCGATGAATGCCGCATCAAGATCACCGGATCGCAGGCTGCCGGTGTCGGCTACGGTCCAAACCTCATCCGCTCCGAGTCGGAGCAGGCATTCGGCCTCCGCGCATTTCGCCGGTGTCAGCGAGGCTCCGCCCGACTGCCCGACCAGGGACGCCACCTTGGTCGGTGTGCCTCTGAGACTCCGCACTGCGGCCGCTGTCCAGCGTGGCGGGACGAACACCGATCGGAATCCGCCAGATCGAGCCGATGCGATGAACTCATCGAATTCGGACTGGCAGGCGTAGTGCCTGTCGAGTGCGTAGTCGATCGACGCAGCCAGACCGCTCCAGTCGGCGCGGTCCGAAGGCGGCATTGTGGCCTGTCCGTTGCAGGCACAAGAGCGCGGGCGAGCAACTTCCCGCACTGCAGTTGCGATTTCTTCCGCGAGAGCCGTGCGGTCCTGATCCGTCATTCGCAGGCCTCCAATATTGTCCCTGTCTGGCAGCGTGCCGTGCAAGCTGCGTATGAGGCCGACATTCTTGAGATGCATAATCGGCGCATCGCGGAAAGAGGCTGCTGGCCGGCCCGGAGAACTCTCCAGCGACAGTTCATCCAATTCAGTCCCGTCTCGGTCGATTTCAGCTTGGCTGGCTCGCCGGAATCGCTGCACCGGCGCACCTTCCAGTGTAGAATCGAAGTACGTGGAGCCTCAAATCAAGCACCTCATCAAGCGCCTCGGCAGCGCGATCGATGCCTCGCTCTCACGTTCCGAGGAAATTGCCGCGGTCATCGCGGAGATTCGGAGTGAAGGCTACGATGTGCTTCTCGTTCTTGAGGCGACGATCGGGTTCAAGAAGCGGGAGAGCAGCAATGACGGTGGTGAAGCACCCGAGCTCTCGCACAAGGACCTGGACGAGAACCTCACGGACGAGGATCAGCAGTTTCTGAAGTCCCTGAGCATCCGGCTGGACGGCGAGTAGAACTGCTGGACTGCGTCCGGCGCTGCCGGTGCAGACCGAGACTAGACGCGTTGTATCGAGATCTCTGCTGTCGTGAAGGCAACGTTGATTCCGCAGGAGCGCTCGGTTCGTCCTGTCAGGGTCGTTGCCGCACGCCCCCGATGCAGATGGCGATGTTTGGGAGTGCTTCGTGCAAGAACTCGGCCTGACCGTGAACGATTGCCTTGATGTGGCGCGCTAGGGTGGCCCGGATGTCTGGAGAATCGGCCTACGGCAACGGCTGGTCGTTTCTTCCTGACCCACGTTCCGCACAGGGCGGCATCGCGATCAGGTTGAACTGCGGCCAAAAAAAGTAGAGCGGGGCGCCAACCGTAGGAAGGGGTGGTCCCGCTTCAAGCAGGTGGGGACTATGCGGCGGCCGTGTGAGATGTTCTGACGACCCATGAGTTTGCCTACGACGGTCGGCGGCCGTTGGAGCGCAGGGACAAGCAGCCGGTACAGATGGTTCGGGAAACCAGCCAGTCGCTACCCGCGACCACGGAGCATCCGGGCCAGTGGGCGATGGGTACGAGCAGAACGGCAAGGCAGCGGTGTTTGAGGTTCTGCGAGCCGTTGGCGGGCGGTGTCGTTGCGGGTGTTTCACAGCAAACTGGATGAGGCACACGAGATGGCGACTCCGTTGGCGTGCCGCTATGTGGCTTGTGAGCAGGTCACTTTGGTGTCGGACAACTCAACACGCCCTTACCGAGGGCTCAGAGGCATTCGGGCTCGAGCGACCGTTGGACCGGTCAAGTTCCTCTGAACGTCCCAGGACAGCAGCTGCCTGAACATGCCCGAGTGCGAACTTTGGTCAGAGTGTACTCGATGCGAGGAGTCGGGAGCAGATCAGCGACAAGTACAAGGGCCGTCACAATTTCGCTTGGACTCGTCCTCGGCGAACTTGGTTCGATGCGGAGTGCCGGTTGATGTGCGTCTAGATTGTGACGGAGAAGAAGCTGGTCAATCAAGCCATGGTGGAAGATCGCGCCATGGACATCGCGACACGGTACTATTCCAATCTTAAGATCGATCATGGTCCAGGGCTGCGTTTTGGATGTTGCGTATCGGTTCTTGGCCGGGGGTGAGGGGTTCTGGCCGGCACGGCCCGGGTTCTTGCTGAACTGCCTCGGTTCCATCAACTGCAACACTGCTGGTAGAATGTGACTAACACTGGATGCCATCCAATCCTAGCTTCAATGCGTTCCAGTGTGGCGTGACCTGACGCATGTCCGTTGCCGGTGCCCTCTGCAAGCCCAAGGCTCTCTACCTGATATCTGCGATTTGACAAGACACGAGTTTCTGCGCCCAACTCTGTCGCGAGTAAGGACTACGATCAGAATGGACGATACCCCACAGGATTTCGCGCGCCGAGTTAACTCTGCTTTATCAGCGCCGGCACTTGATTTTGGCGCGAGGCCGGAAGTTGTGTCTGCCGTTGCAGAGGCGAACCGGCTCGCCTACGGCCACCTTGCCAACCCGGCATTCGCCAGCGAAATATCCTTGATTGACCCCTTGCCGCATCAGCGCATCGCCGTCTACGATCACATGGTCGGTCAGTTACCGCTACGGTTTCTTCTTGCCGACGACGCCGGTGCGGGAAAGACAATCATGACGGGGCTCTATCTGCGCGAGATGCTCGTACGAAGGGCAATAGAGCGCGTGCTGGTGGTAGTGCCAGCTGGGCTGGTTGGCAACTGGGAACGAGAAATGCGTATATTGTTCCGCCTCCCGTTTCGCATCGTTCGCGGCCCCGATGCTCATACCGGGAACCCCTTCGCAGGTCCAGGGAGTGACCGCATCATCGTGAGCATTGATACGCTGGCCGGAAAACGCATGTTTGGGCGCATGCGTGATGCAGCGACTTTGAGTACTGCGCGGCCTTTTGATCTTGTCGTGTTCGACGAAGCTCACAAGTTGGCTGCTGACCGCGACGGAAGTTCGAACGTTCGCAAGACCGATCGGTATAAGCTTGCCGAGGCCTTGGCTGGTTTGCCGACCAGTGATGCACGCTGGGCCTTGGGCTGGTCTGCGCCGAACATTCTGCTGCTGACCGCGACGCCGCACATGGGCAAGGACTATCCCTACTACTGCCTGTGGCGCTTGCTTGTGCCCGAGGTGCTTGCAACGTTCGAAGCGTTCGCAGATTTCCCTGAGGCCCAGCGCCGACGGCATTTCATTCGTCGGACCAAGGAACAGATGGTCCGCTCCGACGGACGCCCTCTCTATCCACAGCGGAACTGCGATACGCTCAGCTACGCGCTCAGCTTGGCTGAACAGGATCTATATGACGCGACCACGCGATACATCGCCGAGACGTACAACAAGGCACGCATTCTGAACAGTTCCGCAGCGCGTCTCGCAATGAGCGTCTTCCAGCGTCGGCTCGCCAGTTCGACCTACGCATTGATGCGATCGTTCGAGCGCCGGCTTGAGCGCCTAGATGCGTCGATCGCCCTTGTCCAGTCGGACCGCAGCGACGAACTGGAGCAAGAGCAGAGGAGAATCGGGCGTACGCCCGATTTCTTTGAGTCCCGAACCGCCGACGAGGAAGCGGACGGCACGGATCGGGAGGGCCACGAGACATTCGAAGTTCTCGCCCTCGGCGGATTCGCTGAACTCACCCTTTCCGAGCTTCGGGAGGAGCGGATTGAGGTCGCAGCGCTATTATCGCGGGCACGCAGGCTCGCCGACGCAGGGGAGGACTCCAAGTTCGAGAAGTTGCGTTTGGTCATGGACGATCCGGCCTTTTCCAGTGCCAGTTGTACTAGCAAGTGCGACACCAAATATGGGGGTGGGTGTCAAGGGTGGCCTATCATTTGGGGGAAACCACCATGGCACAGACCTACCACCAACTGCAGCACGACGAACGCTGCCAGATCCAGGCCCTGCACCGACAGGGAGCCTCGGCCGACGCCATCGCGGCCCAGCTCCAGCGCCACCGATCCACCATCTACCGCGAACTCCGCCGCAATGCCGACTCCTCCGGCTACTGCCACCAGCAGGCCCAGGCCCGCTCCGAACAGCGCCGCCGACAGGCCGCCTCCGGCCCCCGCAAGCTCCATCCTCCCGTCTGGGACCGCATCTGCGACATGCTCCGGAGGCACTGGAGCCCCGAGCAGATCGCCGGTCGCCTGCGACTCGCCGGTGACGTCTCCGTCAGCTTCTCCTGGCTCTACCGCCGCATTCACCAGGACCGCGCCGACGGCGGCCAACTCCATGCCTGCCTCCGCCACCGCGGCAAACCCCGCCGCTGCAAGGCCACCAGGGGCTCCGCCGGTCGCGGCTGCATCCCCGGTCGCACGGACATCAGCGAACGACCGGCCATCGTCGATGACAAACGGCGCACCGGCGACTGGGAAGGCGACACGATCATCGGCAAGGCCCATTCCGGCGCCGTCGTCACGCTCGTCGACCGGCGCTCCAAGTACACGTTGACACAGCGAGTTGCCAACAGGACCGCCGCCCTGGTCGGCGGTGCCGTCCAGGACCTGCTCGCTCCCTTCACCTCCCTCGTGCACACCCTCACCTTCGACAACGGCAAGGAGTTCGCCGGCCACCGCAGCATCGCCACCTCCCTCGCCACCGCCGTCTTCTTCGCCCGCCCCTACCACTCCTGGGAACGCGGCCTCAACGAACACACCAACGGCCTGCTCCGCCAGTTCGTCCCCAAATCCTCGAATCTCCGCACCCTCGATCCCGGCATCCTCCAGGACGCCACCGACCGTCTCAACCACCGCCCCCGCAAGGTGCTCGGCTATCGCACCCCGCACGAGGTCTTCAGCGCCGCCTGCCTCGCAGCCGGCATTCCCCCACCTCCGGCCAGCCCCGCTCCCGGCCCGCTCTGAGCCTCTCCCTCGCGGCGCCCTGTGGTCCCGCCCACTGCACCCTCGCTGCGCCTGCCTCCCGGTTCCGGCCCACTCCCGGTCCCCGCGAACCGGCTCTCCCGGCCCTCACTCCCCCTCTCCCGGCCCGCCACAAGGGTCCCAGCGGCTCCAGCCCCCCCTTGACACACCCACCCCCGCTGCCCTACACTCTCCCTGTACCCAGCCTTCTCACCTCCCTCCAGCCATCCACCCCTGTCGCACTTCGTTGTTCAATGGGCGCAGCGAGAAGCTCATCGTCTTCACCGAGCACCGCGATACCGCAGAGTTCTTGATCCACCGGCTGGAAGGTCTCGGTTTCACCGAACGGGTAGCTCTGATTCATGGTGGGCTCGATTATCGCGAGCGCGAGGCCCAGGTGGAGGCATTCCGGCGCCCCGAGGACAGGGGCGGAGCTAGGTATCTGATAGCGACTGATGCGGCTGGTGAGGGCATCAATCTCCAGTTCTGTTGGTTGATGGTGAACTATGACGTGCCGTGGAACCCTGCGCGGCTAGAGCAGAGGATGGGGCGGATCCACCGGTACGGGCAAGCGCACGACCCTGTGGTGATCGTCAACTTGATCGCTGGAGAGACCCGCGAAGGGCTAGTTCTCAAGGTGCTACTTGACAAGCTTGAGGCAATCCGCAAGGAACTCTGCTCGGATAAGGTCTTCGACGTTGTCGGGCGCTTGTTCCAGGGCTTGCCACTAAACAAGTATCTGGAGAAGGCCGCTACCGAGGCCGGTACTCGCGATGCCATCAATGCAATTCGCGGCCGTCTGACTTCCGAGAGAGTGTCTGCTATCGACGAGCGGAACCGTTCCGCCGGTGATAGCGGTGACGTCCGCTCTCGTCTTCCTGAAATCAACACGACTCTGGACCGAGAGCGGTATCGACACCTGCTCCCCGGCCATGTCCGCCGATTCGTCGAGACAGCAGCACCCTTGATCGACCTGCGCCTTGAGGGTGATGCGGGGGGCATCTTCAATCTCACAGTCGAACGCGCACACGCTGCCGACAAACTGCACAGTGCGATGGACATCTATCCTGAAACGATGCGAGGCCGATTAACTGTCCAGCGGCCGAAGGGCGGTGCCGATACAATTTGGATGCATCCCGGCGAGCCTGTGTTCGAACGCTTCCGCGCCGAACTGCTCGCACGCAGCGCAGACGAGGCGATGCGGGGTGCGATCTTCGTCGATCCCAATGCTGAGGAACCGTACCTGTTTCACTTGGCCAAGATCTCGGTTGTGCGGCGCGACGGGGAACGAAAGGAGACAGTCGAGGTTCGCCTTATCGGACTCCGACAGGATGGAGCCGGCGAGATCTCATCGTGTCCCCCAGAGCATCTGCTCTTGCTCCGAGGAGTCAGATGCATCGCCCCAGGCAGCGTGCCACTCGCTCATCGGGCGCGCAGGCTAACGGATAACGCAATGGAGTGGCTGCACGAGACTGGACTAAGCATGGCAGCGGAACTTCGCCGACGCATCCAGGCGTCGCTTCCGGACCGCCGCAAATGGATCGCGCGTGGCTATGACCTCAAGACTGCTGATCTGATGGCGAAACGCCAGCGTGTTAGCGGAGAGGCACGCCAAGGAGACCTAAATGCACAAGCGGAGCTTGCTGCCGTAAAGGCGGAGCAGAGCAGCTTGACATCGGACAAACTCCGCCGCATGGCTTCGTTGGATGCAGAGCCTTCCGTGATCGACGTGGGTGAGACGGTTATGGTCGCCCACGCGCTTGTAGTGCCGACGGATGATCCTGAGGAGCGGCAACGGCACGATGCGGATGTCGAGGCGATTGCCATGGACCTTGCCCGCGCTCATGAGGAAGCTGTGGGCGCGACGGTTCGCGATGTGTCGAGGCCAGCTTTGGCGCGTAGCGAAGGTCTCGGAGACTGGCCCGGTTTTGACCTCCGTTCAATCCGGCCGGCGGGCGCGGACGAAATTCCCGAGGATCGTGCCATTGAGGTCAAGGGTCGCGCGCAGTCCGGTTCTGTGGAAGTTAGCGGGAACGAGTGGGCAGCGGCCTGCAACTTGCGTGATCGCTATTGGCTGTATGTCGTCTTCGACTGCGCTACTCCACACCCCCGCTTGATCAAAGTCCAAGACCCGTTCGGACGTCTGCTCGCCCAAGGCACGGGTAACGTTCTCATACCGAGCTCCAGAATCATATCGGCTGCCGCCGAAGACACGACCTGATGCTGTAGAATAATGATGCAGTGGGTGCGGAGCTTCGCACTGTCGACTCCAACGCACTGCCCAGACACGCGCAGTCGATGTTCGGCCTCGACGATCGGTAATGCCTATCGCTGATCTCTCAAGTCGCACAGATTCTGGCGCAGAGAACTGCGCGACGGCCGATTCCTCTATGCAAACTCACTGCGATTCCGGGTGGCGCATTGAAGGAAACTCCGCTTTACCGAATGTGCATCAAGCGGAAAATATGGAGACCACAGTTATCCAAGGCCATGATTTCGGATCCCGAAGTCAAGATGATGTGCAGGGTCTTCTGGGTCAGGTAACAAGAACGCTGAGCAACTTCGAGGATCTGTTTACAGTGGATCATTTTCAGCACAACGGCTTCGAGAACGTCCCAGGTAGAATTCGGCTCCTCCAAGCGTACGCTGGTACTAGCGGGAGGTTCCAAGACAAGCAGTCGGCCTGGCCAACCAATGTGGATGCCGGCGCTCCGTTTGGGTGGTCCATCTCGTCGCCGAATGCAGACTTGCCCCCGGTTCGTGTCACGCGTCGGAGTTCCATCTGCTCTATTGACCCAACGCCGGAGCCGACGAACCGTAACGTACGATGACCGCATCCGACACTCGGCTGATTGAAGTTGCGTTTCCGCTGGAGCAGGTGTCGCTCGACTCTGTGCATGAGAAGAACGTGCGACACGGACATATCTCAACACTGCATATTTGGCCGGCTCGACGACCTTTGGCTGCCTGCAGGGCGGCGCTGATCGCCACGCTGTTGCCGGACCCGGGCAACCCAGTCGAGCGCAAGGAGGTCCTTGACCGGCTCGCTGGTAAGGTCATTGAGACTCGTAGGTCCGAGCGCCAAGGCGGGCTCATGGTAGAGAGAGTTCGGCGTGAAACGGAGGGTGGCATCCTTCATTGGGGGCGCGAGGACGGCCCGGACACGGAGTGGTTCCGCGAGAAAATCCGGAGAGCATATGGCGGCCGCGCACCGACGGTCCTGGATCCGTTTGCGGGTGGTGGTGCTATTCCGTTAGAGTCGATGCGGCTCGGCTGTGAAGCGACCGCGACCGATATTAATCCGGTAGCTTGGTTCATCCTCAAATGCACTCTCGATTACCCGCAACGGCTCTCTGGTCGGACCGTTTTGTTACCGTCTTTCGTACATGCCGACCGCGACTTCATAGAGATATTTCTCAAGGCTAAGGGGATCAAAGGGAAGACTCTGAGCAAAACACTCGCGGCTCTCGGCCTTGACAAAAGCAGCGATAGGAGCAGTAAGGAGGGGCCGGTGCTGGTCAAGGTCGCTCCGTGGCACAAGGACTCCCTCCTTGATGGCGACCTCGCTTGGCATGTGCGTGCGTGGGGGTTGCGCGTAATGGCTAAAGTGCGAGCGAGGCTGGCGGAGCGATATCCGACATATGCGGAGTTTCAGGCGCTTGCGTCCGGTGGTACGCCGCATGGTGCGCGGCCGCTTGCGTTGCTGAAACCAGACGGAATGGGAAATACGAGTGTCGGACCGTTGAACAAGGGATACCACAAACAATACCTCGATGATCGGCGCAACCCTCGTTGGGTGGCGAAGCCGACGGTTGCCTATCTGTGGGCGCGCACGGTTCGTTGCAAGAGCTGCCGGGCAACGCTACCACTGCTCAAGACCCGATGGCTATGCAAGAAGCACAACAAGCGGGTTCTGCTCACGATGACACCGAAGGTCGATGCGACGGGTGTGGTATTCGGCGTCCAACTCGGAGTTCCGCTGTCGGGGCGTGATGCGGCGCAGCGGCGAGAGTCTGACGAGCGGATCGGTGCCGGAACGATGAGCCGTAGCGGTGCACGCTGTCCCAACTGCGCGGCCATCATGACCATGGAGGACATTCGCTTCGAGGGCCGAGCCGGACGGCTCGGAGCCACGATGACGGCTGTGGTCGTGGACGGACCGAATGGCAAGGAATACCGTGTGCCGGAAGAGGCGGAGACCGGCGCGGCCGATGTCTCGCCGGATGGTCTCGATGCGCTCTATGCCGACATTCCGTTCGGCATTCCGACCGAGTTAACCCCGCGCCAAGGCCCAGGAGCATCTCGAGCTTTTTCAGTGGAAAACTACGGTTTGGACCGATGGGATAGACTCTTCACGAATCGGCAGCTTCTCGCACTGGGGACGATCATTCGGGAATTGCGCGGATGCTCGGAAGAAATGGATGGGGTCCCTGACGAGTGGCGCGAAGCGATCATGGCTTGTCTGGCCCCATCAATTGGTCGTGTGGCCGACCGGGGTAGTGTCCTCGCGACATGGACCAACGATCCTGAGAAGATCCGCAGTACGTTTGCCCGCTTCGCACTCCCCGTCGTTTGGGATTTTGCAGAATCCTGCCCGATTGCGGATACTACTGGCGGGTTTATCCAAGCAGTTGAGTGGATCGCCCGTGTCGTCGAACATCTCCAACGCGCAGCGAAGGGCGCCCCCGACACAACCGTCCTTCGGCGTTCGGCGACCGCGCCCGTCTGTGGCGGGTTCGATGTGATCTGCACGGACCCGCCCTACTACGACGCCATCCCCTATTCCGATCTGATGGACTTCTTCTACGTCTGGCTGCGCCGTACGCTGAACGGCGTCCTCCCGGACGCCGACACTGTATTCGCCGACCCGCTTGGCCCGAAGTGGGATGCAGCCGACTGCGATGGCGAACTGATTGACGACGCCAGCCGGTTCGGTGGCGACAAGGCGTTGTCAATGCAAACCTATGAGAATGGCATGGCACGTGCATTTCAGGCGTGCCACGAGGCGCTGAACCCTGCGGGACGCCTGGTCGTCGTGTTCGCGAACAAGTCTCCTGACGCTTGGGAGACTCTGGTCGCGGCACTGATTCGCGCCGGCTTCATGGTTACCGGCTCCTGGCCGATCCAGACCGAGATGCAAAACCGACAGCGTTCGTTGGCCTCGGCTGCCCTTGCGTCCTCAGTCTGGCTCGTCTGTCGAAAGCGTGGGCCGACCGCGCCCGGCTGGGACACCTCCGTTCTTTCCGAGATGCGCGACAACATCATCCGGAAACTGCGCGACTATTGGGATGCTGGCATTCGAGGGCCGGACTTCGTCTGGGCGGCGACGGGACCGGCGCTCGAAGCCTTTTCCAAGTATCCCGTCGTGAAGAAAGCAGACGAGCCGGGCGCGATCATGGCAGTCTCAGAGTTCCTGCGTGAAGTGCGTCGAATGGTGGTCGATTTCGTTGTCGGCCGTGTGCTAACGCGGAACGGAGGTAGTGACGCAGCAAGCGATCTTGACGACATCACTACTTACTATCTGCTGCATCGAGGCGACTTTGGCTTGGGCGATGCGCCCGCCGGAGCCTGCATTCTCTATGCGCTTTCCTGCAACCTGTCCGACCGTGAACTTTCTGACCGTCTCAATATTCTTTCCCGGCAAGGCAGTGCGCCAAGAGACGAATCCGAGGATGACGAAGACACGAGTGGTCCGGGAGGTGCAGGTACTCACGGCAGCCGCGGCACGGCGAAGCTACTGCCTTGGAGCCGACGCAAAGCGAAATGGCTGGGCGTACAGTGCCCGGGCGGGCATCCTGTGCCGCTTATCGACCGGGCGCACAAGCTGATGCACCTCTGGCGTGCAGGAGAAGAAGCGGGCGTAAACGCATTTATCGATGAGTATGGTCTAGCGAGCCATGCGCTGTTCACGCGTCTGCTACAGGCATTGATCGAACTCGCGCAGGCCGGATCGGAAGAACGAGCGATCCTCGAGTCTGTTTCCAACCATATTGCAGCTCGTTCCGCTATCGACGCTCCCCAGCAGACAAGCTTGGAACTGTAAGTTCGTGCACTGTCGATGACGGCCAGCGCGCTACGATGGCGCTAGCCCGGATATCTCACCAAAGGGGTGAAAATCAGGCATATCGGTATGATAACATGTTTGCTATCAGGATCTTGAAGCGGTCCTGAAGCATCATGCCCAAATCCACACCCTGTACCAGCCTCTCCCTCGCCAACCATGGCCGCCGTCAAGTCTGCCTGGGCTTCGATGGCGGACGCATGACGTCCGATGGCGGCGCTCTCCTGCTCCGCGCCGCCGATCACCATGTCCACCTCACCCGGCGCCTCGCCCGCTGCTTCCGCGACCACCGCGATCCCCGCCGCTGCGAACACCCCCTCCAGCAGTTGGTCTCCCAGCGCCTGTTCGGCCTCGTGCTGGGCTACGAGGACATCAACGACCACGACCAACTCCGCTCCGACAGCGTCCTCGCCCTGGCCGTCGGCACCCCCGACATCCACGGGGAACACCGGGCCCGCCAACGCGATCGCGGCCATCCGCTGGCGGGCTCCAGTACCCTCAATCGCATGGAGTTGGGCGATCCCGAACACGCGGCCGGCGACCGCTACAAGCGCATCGTGGCCGATACCGCCCAGCTGGACCGGCTGCTGGTCGAGCTGTTCCTCGACAGCTACGAGAAACCGCCCAAGGAACTCATCCTGGACGTGGATGCCACCGACGATCCGGTGCATGGAGAACAGGAAGGCCGCTTCTTCCATGCCTACTACGACGAGTACTGCTATCTGCCGCTGTATGTGACCTGTGGCCCCTACGTGCTGTGCGGGCGGTTGCGGACGGCCAACCGGGATGCGGCGGACGGTGCCTTGGAGGAGTTGCAGCGGATCGTGGCGCAGATCCGGGAGCGCTGGCCGCAGGTGCGGTTGATCGTGCGGGGGGATGCGGGGTTCTGTCGGGAGCCGCTGATGGCGTGGTGCGAGGCACAGGAGCGGGTGGACTACGTGTTCGGGCTGGCGGGGAACAAGCGGTTGGCGGAGGCGGTGGCGCGGCAGCAGAATCGGGCGGGGAGCCGGTGCGTGACGCGGGGCAAGGCGGCGCGGCGGTACCGGAGTTTCCGGTACCGGACGCGGGAGAGTTGGAGTCGGAAGCGGCGGGTGGTGGCGAAGGCGGAATGGCTGCCGGGTCCACGGGGGAGGAACCAGCGCTTCGTGGTGACGAGCATGAGTCGTAAGGAATGGAAACCCAAGGAGTTGTACGAGAAGCTGTACTGTGCGCGGGGGGACATGGAGAACCGGATCAAGGAGCAGCAACTGCATCTGTTCGCGGACCGGACCTCGGCGGGTTCGATGCGGGCGAACCAGTTGCGAATGTACTGGGCGCTGTTCGGAGCGATGCTGCTGGAGGTGCTCCGGCGGGTGGCGCTGGTGGGGACGAAGTTGGCGAAGGCGCAGTACGGGACGATGCGGGCGCTGCTGCTGAAGGTGGCCGGGGAGGTGCGGGTGAGCGTGCGGAGGGTGCGGGTCCGGATCTCGTCGGTGTTTCCGCGCCGGGAGTTGTTCGCGCAGTGCCTGGCGCGGTTCGGGGAGGCCCTGGCGAGATGAGGTCGTTGCGGGACAGGACTTGGGGGGAGCGTCGCAAGGCGGTCGGTGGGAGCGGTGTGTCTACGGGGAGGAGCGAGCAGGCGTGGAGGAGCCGGAAACGGCCGGCGAGGAGGTCGGTGGAGCGATCCGGGGCGGAGGAACCCGGAAATCATGGCCCTGTTTATGGATCCACACTGCAAATCGATGCCTTTGAGCCCAGTGACAGGTCCCATACCGCCGAAAAATCGATGCTCGCGCGACTTGGTGAGATATCCGGGCTAACCATCTTGCCTGTCGTCAGTCCGGTCATGGGAATCTGACCGGATACATCCGAGGGGGATTCGATCGTCCAGATAGACCTACCTACCGAAATGAGGAGAGTCCCTGAGAATCCCACCCGGTCACCGCTGATATGGTGCCGGGCCGAATCAAACTACTGCTTTGATCTGAAGGACAGCGGACGCGCCGAACTCGGACGAAGCGTGTTGGCGGACTGTGCTGTCCAACCTTGAGATGGCGGTCGACCGGCATACGATCTTCTCCGGTATACTATCCCCTTAGCATCGCGTCGAGATGTGATGCCATCTACCGTTACGGTACGAATACGGTCGACAAGTGTCGTGCGCAGATCGTCCGGCACAAACAAGACTCCGGCAATGCGAGCTTGGATCGAGTTGGATATCGAAACCGTAGAGTGAGGACGACATGGCACAAACACTCCCTTGGACCCCTTGGCACGAAGTCGTGAAGCTACGCGACGATGTGCGCACTGGCGAACTTTCGCTCGCAGACTTCGCCGCCGACCTTTACGATGTGGCAATGCAAAAAGGCGAACGGCCAGCGTACGAGGATGCGAACCAGTTCTTTGCGTTGACCTATCCGACCGTCCCGTTGCGGGATCTCGCTCGAGATGTCGCACTGCGCTTGGCCGGTGAGAACGCCAAGGCGATCCGTCAGCTTGAACTCACGTACGGCGGGGGCAAGACGCATACGCTGATTACGCTTTACCATCTCATGAGCGATCCGGAGTCCCTTCCAGCCCTTCCTGCGGTCGAGCAGTTCCGTTCGCACATCGGTGCGCCTCTACCGACCGCGCGCGTCGCTGCGCTCTGCTTCGACAAGCTGGATGTGGAGAAAGGCATGGAAGTGCGCGGTCCTGAAGGCGAGGTCCGCTGGCTCAAGTTTCCTTGGAGCGTGCTGGCATTTCAGTTGGCGGGCGAGGATGGGCTGCGTACGCTTCACCCCGCTGGCGCGAACGAGGAGCGGGAGACGCCGCCAGCGGAGCCTTTAGTGGTAGATGTGCTTAAGCGGCCACAGGAACAAGGGCTCGGAACACTGGTTCTGATTGACGAAGTACTGATGTATGCCCGAGAGAAGGCGGCGATGGAGGAGAGTTGGAGCGCGCGGCTGCCCAACTTCTTTCAGTATCTGTGTCAGGCCACCACTAAGGTCGACCGCTGCGCATTGGTTGCCTCGCTGCTTGCGTCCGACCCGGCGGCAGGTGACACGTTCGGCAAGCAGTTAACTCAGGAAATTTCGAAGATCTTCGACCGACAGCAGGAAGGCAGGGTCCAGCCGGTAGAGAAACAGGACGTGGCCGAACTGTTGCGCCGTCGTTTCTTCGACTTGCTATCGATCGCCGATACTGACATCTTCCGTCCCCACGTCATCTCAGCGGTGGCCAATATCGCCGAAATTGACGAGGCAGTGCGCAAGAACAGGGTGGTCGAGGAGCGGCGATTTCTCGACAGCTATCCATTTCACCCGGGTTTAACAGATATCTTCTATACCAAGTGGACTCAGATGGGTGGATTCCAGCGCACACGCGGCATATTGAGGACCTTTGCCGTTGCGCTACGCGATTCAGAGCGGTTCGACAGTGCACCGCTGGTCGGTCCGAACGTGTTTCTGTCTGCACCCGGTGAAGACGGTCTCGCAGAAGCTGCACGGGAGCTCACCGGTACAGCCACGCATGCGATCACGGAGGCTGGTGGTAATGACTGGGGTGCCGTACTTGAGGGCGAGATTGCGAAGGCCAAGAGTATTCAGAAAGAGAACAGCGCACTAAGGTTCCGAGAAATGGAGCAAGCGGTGTTCGCCGTATTCCTGAGTTCGCAGCCGATAGGCCAGAAGTCGCTCACACCGGAGTTGATGGCGCTAGTCGGCTCCACCCGCCCCGATCGTATAGAAATCGAGAAAAGCCTACGCCGTTGGACCGAGCTCTCATGGTTTCTCGACGAGGCGGAGTTTGCCGGCACAGCCAAGGGGAATAGCGACACTGTCATGTTGCCTGAAGCGTGGCGTCTCGGCAACCAGCCCAACCTCAAGCAGATGCATCACGATGCCTGCGTTAACCGTGTTACAGAGTCGCAAGTGGAGCAGGAACTGATGGCCAAGGTTCGGGAGGCGAGGAACCTCACTCTCGGCGCCAAGGATTCGGGCGCGTGCGTACACATGCTGCCAGAGAGTCCGCGCGACATTAAGGACGACTGGGACTTCCATTTTGCCATTCTAGGGCCATCGGCGGCCTCGCAGCCGGGTGAGGCAAGCAAGACAGCGCAGCGTTTTATCGACGAGACGACTGGAGAGAAACGGCCGCGAAACTGCCGTAACGCGGTGGTTCTGGCGGTTCCATCGTACGACGGACTGGCCGCCGCTCGGCAACGAATCCGTGAGTATCTCGGCTGGAAAGATGTGCGCAACCAGCTGAAGGACGCAAATCTAGACTCCATTCGCGATGCCATGCTATCCGACTGGACAGAGACTGCACGTAAGTGTGTTCCCGACGCGATCTGCCAAGCTTGGGAAATCGTTGTCGCCGTTAACTCCAAGAATGTTATCGAAGCCTTCAAGGTAACAGTGGGTGAGGATGCTCTGTTCACGACCATCAAGGGAAACAAGCAGGCGCGCATTAAGGATTCTCCGATCAGCGCCGAAGCGATGCTACCCGGTGGTCCCTACGATCTCTGGAGTGAGGACGATGCCTCGCGGCGCGTATGGCACCTCGCCGGAGCGTTTGCAGAAAAGCCAAAACTTCCGAAGATGCTCCGTCGACAGGCGATCCTTGACACGATAAAGCAGGGTGTACTCGATGGCGTCTTCGTCGCGTCGCTTCGTCGTCCGGACAATTCCTTCAAGACTTGGTGGCGGACCCGGATTGACGAGTCGACTTGGTTGGAGAAGCGGTTGAAGCAGTTGGAACTGTTCCTTCCCGAAAAAGCGTCGCTGGAGGAACTCGACCATAGTGTGTTGGCACCTGGAGTACTGCCAGAACTATGGTCCGACGAGGCCATCGCAGTGGGGGATGTCGTCAAGTACTTCGAAAGTGCGCACACCGTAATCCTGCAGCACGATGGGTATACGGAACCAGTTGGCATTCCTGCTTGCGCGAGGAAGTCGGTCGAATTGGCTGTATCGGAAGCTGTCTTGCAGGGGGACCTGTGTCTTGTAAACGGCTCCGTGAGCTATCAAGGTGAAGAGATGCCGATTGGCATGTTGTCGGACAGCGCCGAGTTACGGCCACCGCTGACGCCACTCTCGGGGGACCAGTTGACGGCAGACGCTTTACCGGAGGCTTGGAAGAATGGACGGGCCAATGTAAGGGACCTCCGATCCGCGCTGTCTGAACAGATCGGAGTACCACTACCTTGGCCCATCTTGCAGCAGTCGATCGATAGCGCACTCAGTTCGCGTTGGCTCGAATGCGCAGCGGAGAGTGGACTGTGGCCGTGTGAGTCTAGTCACGCGGATTCCGTTATCCTGCGAGTACCGGAAGGTGGTGGCGGAGGGCATAGAGGTGTGTATTTTTGTTCAGGCGAACTGGATCCCAGCGAATTACAAGATCTGAGCGATACTCTTCCGAAGGTCATCAGAGTTACCGCCGGGGTTCCGTTGTGTCTCCGTCTTGATATTACGCTAGGAGATGGAAATAGACTAGATCGAGAGAAAGTGAATTCTGTCAATAGACTATTAGAAAATGTCAATTCAGACTTGTACCTTAAATGGCGCAAGAAGTAGAGATGAAATCCTTCATTGAACTCTGCATTTTGGGGTTATGAGAGTTAGAATTATCTTAAGTTCAGAAGGTTTTTCTTCGATCAATCGCAATAATTTTCCGGTAACATGACTGTTGTTTGATCACAAAATGCACCAGTCCACTATTGAAGCAATAACTCTTATGGGACTAGGACTTTAAGTATCGCGCTTCCGATGCTTTGAAACGCCAAACTGTCGAGGACGAAGGCAGTCCTACAACGTCTGGGTTACCTTGCTGAGCATGCGAGGCTTGTCGGGGTCCAACCCCTTCGCAGCGGCGAGATGTGCCGCAAAGAGCTGCGCCGGAATGATCGCGGGAATCGGCGTTAGGATGTCCTCCGGCAACCCCTGCGACGGCGGAGCCAGATCGGTCAGCCTGATCTGCTGCCCGGAAGGCAGGCCGTCCAGCATCGAACGCGTGCCGATGCCGATCGTGTCCACGCCCCCGTCTCCGAGACGTGCGAGCAGCTTGCTGGTCTCGTGCGATGTCGGTCCGGCGGGCAGGAAGGCGAATACCGGAAAGCCCTTTTCGACCATGGCGATCGGGCCGTGCGCGAAATCCGCTCCCGAAAAGGCCCCAGCCACCACGTAGCTTGTCTCCATTAGCTTGAGAGCAAATTCGAAGCTGTTCGAATAGTTGAACCCACGACCAATCACCACTGTGTGAGACATTCTCCGGTAGCGACCGGCGATCTCCTGTACATGGCGTCCCCCGTCCAACTGTGCTCGGACAGCTGCCGGGATCTGTCGGATGTCCCGTTCGGGGATCTGGGCTCCCAGCGCGCGCGCCAGGCAATACAGCGCCATCATCTGGGCCGTGTAGGTCTTCGTCGCGGCCACGCTGGATTCCTTCCCGGCCCCGGTCAGCAGGGTGTCATCGGCCAGGCCCGCGAGAGTGCTCCCGGACTCATTCGTGATTCCGACGACGTGTGCGCCCGCACCCTTCGCAAACTCGACGTACGCATTGATGTCGGTGGACTCCCCGGACTGCGAGATGCCGATTACGAGCGCATCCGTCGGGACTGCGATCTTCCGGTATAGCGTCGCGACCGACGGCGCTGCCAGCATCGTGGGGATGCCCAAGGTGATCTCGAACAGGTAGCGCCCGAACAGTGCGGCGTTGTCTGAGGTGCCCCTGGCGGCCAGCGCGATGATCGATGGACGCTTGGACGAAAAGCGACGACTGATGTCGGCCAGTGCCGTTGGCGGGCGGTCCAGGATTCGTTCCAGAACCTGCGGTTGCTCGTGGATCTCCTGAAGCATCAGGGACATGTCATCGACCTCCGGCGCTCAGGTCTCCGGCAGGCATGGAGTCCTGTTGTTTGTTGCATCCAAGGGACACCCCACTCGGCCAGTGATCCCCCCATCCGTGAGACGGCCCGGCCGCCAGCGGACCTTGTCGGACACTGCCAGAAGGGTAGGGGAGTGGTTCAACTGTCTCTCTCGGTTGCGAACTGCGGCGACAGGTTGCAGGTGGCCATACCGCGCTTCGCCAGATATTGCTGATGGTACTCTTCGGCACGATGAAAAGTGGTCGCTGGCTCGATCGCTGTCTGCACCGGCCCGGGGAAGCGGCGGCCGTCCTCCAGTGACTGCTTGGATGCACGAGCAGCCACGGCCTGCGCCTCGTTCTCGTAGAAGATGACAGACCGGTACTGGTATCCGATGTCAGGTCCCTGCCGGTTCTTCTGGGTCGGGTCGTGGCATGCCCAGAATGTCTCGAGAAGGTTCTCGAACGAGACCGTCTCGGGGTCGAACGTGACGCGAACGACCTCCGTGTGTCCGGTGTCGCCCCGGCAGACATCTTGGTAGGTCGGGTTCGGGTACGTTCCGCCGGTGTAGCCGACTGTTGTTGCCGTGACACCCGGCATGTTCGCGAAAGACACCTCGACACCCCAGAAGCAGCCGGCGCCGAATGTTGCCGATTCCATTTCCCGATCTCCCTGACCGGCGATCACTCGCCAGTGTCCATGATAGGCCCTGCACGCTGACAGGTGGTTCCGCGTCTCGTATGAGGCTTGTGCCGGGGAGTTCAGTCCTTGAGAACGCTCAGATGCTCCTTGTAGTTGGATCGAGCCGCGATGAAGTCGGAATGGTCCAGGCGCAGTTCGCGACTGATGGCGCGAATCTCGTTGTCCTCTGTCACGCTGATGGCGTGGTCCGACGACGAGACAGCGAACAGGCAATGCAGAAGCGCCTGCTTTTGCATGCGCGTCGCGATCCTGTTGAATTCCTGGGTGACGGAGAAATTCTCTGTCGCACCGAAGAGGGTGTGCTGGGCTTTGGCGATCTGGACCACCAGCACCGCCTGGGCTTCAGGCAGACCTCCCACGCGCTCCACGATCCGCTCCATCTCGGCGATTTCGGCCTTGCTGATGTCCAGGTCCGCGTTTGCGACACGCCCAAGGATGAAGGCAAAGGCCGCGATGAATCTTGCTTCATCCGATGGCAGTTCCTCGACTGCGTTGCTGATCTTCCGCAATGTCTCCGATTCATTGGGACGAGCTGGCTTCCGCATGGGATTCGGCCGGAACAAGTCAAGGAGTGACATGCATGTCCGCCTGCCCGGCGAAGCCGGGCCGCATCGCTAATCAAGCTTAGCAATACACGGGCCTGCTGCCTCGGAGACAGTCTGGCCAATCTGCGGAGCGAGCCGGGCTACCGACGCTTGGGCCTGCGCACAGTGGATCGGATCGCACGCTCGATCACTGATCTTGCCACTCCCGCCATGATCTTGTACCCTTCGACGTTCGGGTGCAGTCCGTCGTCAGAAAGATCCTGATGGAGTCGTCCGTCGTCGTCGATCATCGCGCTGTGGTAGTCGAGATAGGTCCAGCCCTTCGAGTCGCACAGATCCCTTAGCCAGCGATTCAGTTCCACGATGCGTTGGGGGTCGCGGAGTGGAGTTCGGCGAAAACGAGGATTGGATTTCTGGTGATAGTCATTGACGGGAAGAATCGACGCCATGATCGGGTAGGCACCGCCTGCCTCCGCCAGCATTGCGATCGACTCCAGATTGTTGCGAATTGTGGCGTTTGCGACGCCCCGGGCCAGGTCGTTAGTGCCGGCCAGGATCAGGGTCGCGGCAGGCTGCAATGCGATGACATCCGGTCGGGTTCTTCCCAGCATCTGCCCCGTGATCTGTCCGCTGATTCCCCGGTTGTAGTAAGGCTCACCGGGAAAGTACTGGTTGAGATCCCAGGCGTCGGTGATCGAGTCCCCGAGAAACACCACTCGCGGTCCTTCGTCGGATGCAGATCCCATCCGGAGGTTCTCGTCGGCGTAACGTTGGAGGTTATCCCGGTCCGCCCCGAGAGCCTGCTGTTCGCGGGCATCCAGGGATGCGCGGAAATGAGCCTCAAGTCGTTGCAGGGAAGCGCGTAGATCGTTGATCTGCCGATCGATCTCCACAGAGAACTCGGCGGGTTTGGGGAGGGTGTCCGCAAGGTGCACGAATGCCCGAGCATTGAGGAGCATCCGGTAAAGGACGCCAGTGTGATTCCGGCTCTGTGACGTCTCCAGTGTCACGATTCCCTGCCGGAAATTCTCCTGCAGTGGAGCGCCGGCCCGGGACAGTTCCGGCATGACGATGCGAGTCGCTTCCAACAGGCCCGCGACCTGGCGTAGCAATGGAATCAACTCCCGAGGGCTTAGCAAATCCCCGGCCACTCCAGTACTCTGCAGGAACGAGACCGCCAAGAGTGGAACAAGCAGGAGCCGTCGGCGTTGCATAGCTACGAGTCTACTCAACGCCAAGCAAGGGGCCTATGCGGTCAAAGACCATCGCCGGAGTGCAGCCCTGCATGGATCGGCTTGGAACATTGCCACGCTTGTAGCTGGTTGCGGCATCGTGGTCCCGTATCACGTGAATGCTGGATCCGTAGGGACCATTCCGGCTCGGGTCGGTCGGGCCGAAGATGGCGACTCCAGGTTTGTCGAGTGCCGCGGCCAGATGCAGTGGGCCGCTATCGACGCCAACCACGGCCAGTGCGGCGCGGGTCGCACCGATCAGCTGCGGGATTGTCGAAACGTGCACGAGAACGGCTCCGGTCGCGGCTGCATTGCGGATCTGCTCGGCATGGTGTTCCTGTCCGGGTGCACAGTCTGCCACCAGCGGAATGCCGAATCCGTGCCAGATCATGTCGGCCAATTTCGAGAAGTGCCCGGCAGGCCACTGTTTCGAGCCCCAGCCAGCCTGCGGGCTTGCAAGGACATAGCGTTCCGGCAGGCCGTTGCACAACTCGCCAGGTGGCAGGGGGAAGGTTGGATAGCCGCTCGGCATGACACCCGCAATCTGCGCGGACAGTGCCCTGTTGCGGTCGACAACATGTCGACAGGACATTCCAGAACGGCGATCGTACAGGAGTCCCGCCAGTGGTTCCCGGAGGATGGTCGCATCGAATCCGATCACGCACTCGGCTCCGCTGAGACGAGCGACCGCTGCCGACTTGATGAGGCCCTGGAAGTCAGCCGCAATGTCGATGGCTGTGGACTGCACGCGGGAAACGAACGACCACGCCTGTGCCACTCCAGAGATCCCGATGCCAGCCCGGCGCCACGTCGCGAGAGGGAAGGGAATCACTTCGTCGACGGTGCGGTTGCCGTTCAGTAGGTGCTGCCATCTGGTGTCGATCATCCATGCGATACGGGCTGAGGGGAGTGCCGAGCGGAGGTCGGCCACGGCCGGTAGTGTGTGGATGACGTCCCCCATCGCACCAAGCCGGACGACGAGGATGTGCGGGGTGGATTCACCCTTGCTGGTGGCTTTCCAGTACATCGCGAACCACATCGCGCTGCTGGACCGCGTCGATGTCCAGCACGGTCTCGACCTGCAGTGTCCTCGCAATCTCCCCCGATTCAGGTTCTTCGCATACACAGACCCAGTCGACGGACCGCAGCGCTGCCACCATCTGTGCCCGATCATTGGCACAGAGAGGGGCTGGCCGAACATCAGTGTCGGCGTAAACCAGCACCCCCAGAGTCCCGCCTGGACTCTTGAGCTGTGCAAGGCGCTCACACTGCTCAGCGGTCAGAACGTCAAACCACCCCTTCGCAAGTCGGATATTTGACTTGCGTTCTGGCAGCGATTGGCGGTGAAGGATCTTCTGTCGCGTGTCCACGTTCTGTCTCCTACGGTACCGTTTCTCGAATCGCCATCGCAGGCCGTCGTCGTCCTCGGGGTTACAGGGACACTTGAGGGATACTTGGGGGAGTCTCGCGATGGAGCAGACAGGCGAACGTCTCGTCCTCGGACGCGGTGACGACGACCTGAGGAATGAGCACCTCGCCAGGTACGCCTTTGCCGAGGGACTGGCCGACGGCAAGCGCGTGCTGGACGCCGGATGCGGAACGGCTTATGGTTCGGCGCGACTGGCAGCGACGGCTGCCAGTGTGTGCGCGGTGGACAACTCGATCGAAGCGATCCGATACGGCCGAGCCAGGCACCCTGGAGTGTGGTTCCTCCAGGCTGACTGCGGTGCGCTCCCGCTGAACGATGCTTCGCTCGATCTTGTCGTGGCCTTCGAAGTCATCGAGCACATGGAGCGTTGGCCCTACCTGATCCGGGAGGCGGCCCGTGTACTGGCGCCGGACGGTATCTTCCTTGTCTCGACTCCCAATCGTGCCTACTACCGCACCGCACGGAGCGTTCCGAATCCGTATCATGTTCACGAGTTCGACTATGAGGAGTTCAGTGCTGCGCTGGCTGGCGCGTTCGATCGGACCGCGGTCTACCTCGAGAATCACACGCCGGCGATTTCGCTCGCATCCGGGTCGCGCTCTGGTGGACAGGTACGGTTCGAGTCTCTGAAGTCGGACCCGAATCGTGCACACTTCTTCGTGGCTGCCTGCTCGAACGGGCCGGTGGATTTTCCTCCGAACCTGGCGTACGTTCCGCGATCAGGCAATGTCTTGCGCGAAAGGGAACTGCACATCGCGAAGCTCGAGCGGTGGCTGGAATCCCTGGAATCAAGCCACGCGCAGGTGGAGACCCGCATGAGCCGGGAACTCCGCCGTCTGCCGTACCGAATCCTGCGTCGGTTGCGACTGGCGCCCCAGCTGCCCGAAACCTGGTCGGATTAGAGGACCTGGCCGTCCTTGGCACCGGCCGCGTCGTGGTCGATGGACCCGCTGTGTCTCGGGTTGCCAGCCCGTGCCCGCCCCGCGCGGCGCCTGCCGATGTTATTGTTGTGGTCTGGACAGACTCCGGAATATGTGCAGCAAGCAAGGCTGCAGCGACAGATGTGGCCGCCACGACCAAGCGCCACAGCCAATTCCTCGTGGTGGCGAGAATCGAGTCGGACAGGATGGGGATGCAGCCACGATGCGACTACAGTTCAGTCTCTCATCCGAGACCGAGTTGCAAATGACGTTGAAACTCGGTACTCTAGACTGCGAAGGTGTCAGAACATGCACTCCGCGTACTCATCCAAGGCAGTGGCAAACTACTTCCTGGAGAAGTCTGACCCGCCTGCGAAAGGCAGGCTGACTCAGATGAAGCTGCATAAATTAGTGTATTTTGCCCATGGAATTTGCCTCGCAGTATGCAACAAGCCTCTGATCAAAGACGAGATACAGGCATGGCAATACGGTCCTGTGGTTCCTGAATTATATCATGAGTTCAAGCAGTTTGGAGCGAACATAATCACTCGAACTGCCAGAGAAATTGATTACGATAGTTTCGAGTTTATGGATGAACCTTGGAGTACACCTCGGATCAGTAATCCAAATAAATGTACCCAGATTGTACTCGATTGGGTCTGGGAAAAATATGGAGTTCTTTCGGCGGCTCAGCTTTCCACGCTGACGCACGAAGAGGGCAGTCCATGGAAGATTACTCGAAGAAAGTATGGGGAAAAATTACATGTTCAAATTCCGGATTCAGTCATAGAAGAGCAGTTTAAAAAGCAGCTAAGGTGACAAATTAACTTGCCTGATTCTTCTACAGTTAAGAAGCAATTGACAGGCTCATTTGCACCAGAAAACCCGAAAGAGCTTCTTGGTGTTGAACAACAAGCTGAGGAATTCTCTTCTCTTCAAGATGAGACTGTCAAAGATCGAATACAAGATAGAGGGGAACGTAAGACCTATGCTGAGCGTTACTATCGACTAGCATCTGTCTGGGTTTGTGCGATAATTCTGATCCTTTTCTTGCAAGGCTATGGATGCATCGAGCTGGAGCAAAATGTTCTAATGATGGCATTAGGGACGACTACAGCCAATATCATAGGGGTACTCGTTATCGTCGCAAACTATCTGTTTGGTCGTGTTAAGTGAACTTTGCATATATGGTGACGAGTGCACCTAGCGGGTTAAGTGATTGCCCCCTCTGTTCTTTCTTGCACGGAAACCACAATGTTCCATCAATGTCAGCATGTTGATCAGTGCCTCCTCACTGGCTCAACACGCTATGTCCGGAAATCCGAGTCTGTCGTTTCGTGAATCGACACACTTCAGGTGATCCGAGTCTTATTGGTTGCAAGCAGGAAGCCGTCTGGCTTCGGCATGAATGGGTGTCAGCGCTGTGTGACTCCGCAAGTGGCAGGTGTCGGTACCCGCTGCAAACTCGAGTCCGTCTCCCCAAGGATCTCTGTCTGACAAGCTGCTAGACCATCGGGATGAATGCCTTCCAGATCCACTGATGGTCCTGGTCTGGTGCGGACGACGGCCTACGGCTTGTAATACCAGAGCCAGTAGTATTGGGTGCCCACCCCCGTGCTCTCTCGGAATTCGAAGCCGTGTCGTCGTGCCATCCCTGTCGCTTCGGTTTCGGAGACGCTCGCTCCGAGCCATGTGTCATGGCCCAGCCCATTCGCACCGGCACCCTGATATCCCTGGACCTGGAACTTGAAGAGCGAGCCGCTCTTCAACAGGCGTGCGACCTCTCCCACATAGCTGTCAATCACTCCAAGGCTGGGAATGTGCTGAAACACGATGAACGAGTACGCGAAATCGAACCGCAGCGATCCCAGTATCCGAAGGTCCGTGCCCGAGTTCAGGTGGACATGCGCGTTCGGCATGTCGTCCAGATAGCGCCGGGCCAGTCGGACCATCTCCTTGCTGACGTCAACGCCATGGACCTCGCCGAAGACTGTCGCCAGCGCGCGTGTCATCCGCCCCACTCCGCAGCCGATCTCCAGCACCCGCATCGTGGCCGGGTCGCGCCCCTTGCAGATGTTGTCCATGTCATTGAGGATCTGTTCCCGCAGGTTCTGATCGCCCGTGGCGAAGAAGCTGTCCTCGTCCCATTCGGGGCGGGAGTTGTTGATGTAGTGCAACGCATCCTGATGGGCGCGCCGATCCCAGTCCCTGCGCATCGTGCGAGCCAGAGTCCTGAGCCGGATTCTCCGTACTATGCTGCGTAGCATTTCGTTTTCTGGGTGCGGGTTCGTCAAGGAGGGCGGTGTGCCACTGACAGTCGACGTAGCGTCTCTGTAGCGCGAGGATTGATCAGACTCTCAGGAGAACAGCTCCCGTACCACCCGGTTGGCCAACATCTCGGTCGGTGAGAACATCTCGATGTAGTGGTAAGCCCGTCCCGAAGGCGTGTCCGTGATCGTCTTGGTCCAGTCGATACCCATCGCCGAGTAGATCGTCGTGACGAGATCCTCCGGATATACGGGTCGGCCGCCATCCCAACCGAAGTCCGTGATTTCCGATCCGGAGTCGTTGGTCGCTCCGATCACTTGGCCGGGAAGTATGCCGCCACCCGCGAACAGCCCCGTGAACGCATACTGGAAGTGGTCGCGTCCGGCGATATTCGTGAGATCACCGGGAGTACGGCCGAACTCGCCGACGCACACCACCAGGGTCTCGTCGAGCACGGAGGAACCGTCGTTCCGCTTCGCCGTTCCCAAGTCGTCCAACAGTTGGCTCAGCGCGGTGTCGAGTTCGGAGGATCGCCTGTAGAAGTTGTCGCGCCTGTAGATCGACCCGTGATGATCCCAGTCCTCGTGCGTGAGAAAGATGAAGTGTGTCCCGGCATCGGCGACGACGAGATTGCGGGCGAGGACGAACGAGTCACCCACCGGATTCGCACCGTACCGGGACCGTTCCCCTTCGCTGATCGTGAAGATGTCGGCGCTGCGAGGATCCGACATGAGTTCCACGGCTCCCTCGTAGTGATTGTGGAAGTCGCGATAGGCCTTCCTCTCCAGTGAGGGGTCGGTTCTCGGTCCACTGTCAAACTTCCTGAGTAGTTCCCATCGCCGACGGAATTCGGGCATTTCCTCTCGACGCGGCGCCAGAGCGGAGATATCGGACGAAGTGTTGACGTGGAACGGGGTGTAGGTACCGGGCAGGAATCCGGAGCCGATCAGGCCCACCTGGGGGAACGTGTTGAATCCGACGAACGGTGGAAGGGAGTCCGATTCCTTGCGGCGGGAAGCGTATTCATGAGCCACGACCGATCCAACAGCGGGAAGTTCCGGTGACAGGGCGGGATTGTGCTGATGTCCAGTCTGCATGTAGTATTGCCCGCGTCCATGCTGGCTCTCCCATGTCGACATCGAGCGCAACAGACTGAACGTGTCGCGACGCTTGGCCAGTTCCGGATACAGTCCCATCGGCCAAGCGCCGAGCCCTTCGATCCTGCGGACATCGAAATCCGGAGGAGTCCATTTCCCCTCCTTGAAGTCCCACGAATCGACGTGGGATTGTCCGCCCTCCAGCATGACGAATATGCAGAATCGCGCCTTGCCCAGCGGGGAAGCCGAACCGCCCGCCCGGGCTCGAGGCTGGATCAGCGGCAGGAAGTGATAGCCGGTCATCGCGACCGAACCGACACACAGGGTCTCCCGTCTGGTCAGGAAATGGTCTTCGAACCGTGCCATGAACACTCCCTATCGATGAAACAGGAACTCAATCTTGTTCATCAGGATCCACTGCAGGTCTTCACCTGCAGCCTCAGATCCTCGCTGGGCGATGAGTTCCAGCGCCGCTTGCGTTTCCACCGCGCTCGGAGAACGGGTCAGGAACTGCCAGTAGAGCGACTGGACGAGTTCTTCGTCCGAGGTGCCGTCCGCGATGAGTCCTGCAAGGTAGCTGCCCTCTGACGGCTTCGCCCTGGTCTTGACAAGACTGGAGTTCATCATCAAGGCAGCCTGAATGATGGACCCGTCACGGGAGGGCTCATTGAATTCGCGGTTGGCCTGACCGAACGACTCGGCGAAGAACTGCAAATCCTTCCTCAGTTGTGGTCCGATCGAAGCGCTGCGCCAGAGATCCGAGGGACCTCTCGTCTGGACCATGTACGTCACCTTCCTGTCCGTGAGGGGAATCTGGATCGGCACATGGAGGTTCGTCGCCTTGACGATTGCGTCATGGACTTCCTCGGCGGAGAGCCGTCGGATGAACTTGCGCACGAAGTACGCGGAGTATTCGGGCTTCCATGCGGCCGGGAAACTCGTGGAGAGCTGATATGCCGCAGAGTTCACGATGCGCCTGTGCAGGTGCTGCAGGTCGTATCCGCTGTCGATGAAGTCCTGCGAGAGTTCCTCCAGCAGTTCCGGATGGGTGGGCTGGACACCCCACTCGTCGGCCAGGTCGTCCTGACTCATGCGGGAGAAGTCGAATCCGTCCACTGGCTCGACGATGCCGATCCCCATGAACGCCGCCCAGAAACGGTTCACGGTTGCTCGGGCGAACTGTGGGTGGGCTGTCAGGATGCGTGCCAGTTCCTGACGTAGCGGTTTGTCCGGACGGGGCTGCTCGCCTCCAAGAATGAAACGCGGGGGCACCAGGCCGTCGCTCTGCCGAGCGACCCGCACCGTGCTCGCGGCCGCTCGGGAGTATCCATGTCGCTCCGGGTCCTGGTCGTCGATCCGATACTCGTCCTGCGTGTTGCGCAGTTCAACTCGTCGCAGCACGCGGGTCTTGCCGAAGAAGGCTGCCTGGGCCCAGAATTCCTCCCGGGTCCTGTCGGTCAGCCATGCATTGACCTGCTCGAGGTGGTTTGCCCCGTCGTGGCAGGAGATGCACTGGAGGTTCGTGCCCATGAAGTGCTTGAAGACCATCACCGTCATCTCGTCGGCGGTGTCCTCGTGCATGATCTCCGTGCAATTGTCGGCGAACACCGCCCAGCGGACCAGATAGCTGGCAGGACCGACATACCAGTTGCTTCTCGCTTCGGACACGAGCAGTTCACGGACGAATTCGTCATAGGGCTGGTTGAGCAGCAGGGCGTCCGCGACATAGTCGTGGAACAGGTTGCGCCCGGGCACACCGACCCTGTTCTGGCTGGTGCGCCATAGGTCAAGATGCCAGTGGGTCCACCTGTCTCGCCATTCCACGCTGCCGACCAGACTGTCCACCAGCTTGGAGCGCTTGTCCGGATCGGGGCTCGTGACGAACCTGCGCGCGTCGCGACCGCCGGGTATCCGTCCTGTCAGGTCGAGATGGACCCGCCGAAAGAAGGTTGCGTCGTCCGTCAGCGGTGCGTGCGGTATGCCGTCTCGGGCTGCCTTGCCAAGGATGTGTTCGTCGATGAAGCTGTTCGGCGATAGGGACTCGATAGCGGCCGGTTTGCCCGGCGAGGAGGACTCCGTTCGCCTCGCGAGTTCCGTGGCGCGGTCGTTGACCGTCACGGGCGGATGGTCTTGCGGAAGCGCGTGATCGGCGGACTGGCCAGCCAGTACTCCCGCCAGCGAGGCAGTCAGCGCCAACCTGCAGGTCTCTATCCGCACGATCCTGCCCCAGTGTAGTGGCATTTCCGCCCGAGGGAAACCGGAGTCCGCGCGGTTTACCGGTCGAGGCAGCGATTCCGAGTCCGTGGACCTCTCGAAGCCTTCGGAACCCAAGCTGTGGGCCGCGCATTCGCACCAGGTTCGGACCCATGCTGACGATTGATTGGGTCCTGTTAACACTATTGCAACGCATCAATGATGAGTGCGAAGACGATGAATCCGAGGAAGATCACGTCGAGTTTCTCAAATCGCGAGGAGACGCGACGGAATCCCTTCAAGCGACGCAACAACCGCTCGACTTCGTTGCGACGCTTGTAGATCTCACGGTCGTACTCCCAGGGATCGACGCGGTTGCGCTTGGGCGGCACGACGGGCTCGCACCCCAGCGCCACGGCCTGTTCCCGTGTCCTGTCGCCTTCGTACGCACGATCCATGATGAGCGCCCGAGGAGTGTCGGGCCGATCCATTCGCTGCAGCAACTTGCGTCCTTCCGGTGCGTCGTGGGCCTGGCCCGGTGAGAGCAGGAAGGCGACGGCCGTACGGGCATCCGCGGCCACCATATGCAGCTTGGTGGTCCAGCCGCCACGGGACTTGCCGATGGCCTGAGGACCGTTTTTCCTGGCGCTCCCGTCCCGTGTGGATGGACCTTGATGCTGGTGCTGTCGAGCGAGAGAGCCTCCAGCTTGACGCGCACGACCCGTTCGCGTTGCAGGTGCTCGAAGACCCGGTCGAGCACGCCGCTCTTCGACCAGCGGTTCATCCGGGTGTGGATGATGTGCCAGTTAGGCTTCTCGCCAAAATAAATTGATTAATTGGACTCTCGCCGCATGGCCCGTGAATACTGCTGCTGGAGCCGACCGGAGACCCGTTCCGCGGCGATCTAGGGGCGTCCGGGACCTGCTCCTCGCCCCCGCTGGCGGGCGACCGCTGATCCTCCCCCCCCCCCCCCGCCCGGGTGGCGCTCCAGCCCCGTGCCGGCCCTGTCCGTTGGCGGCGCTGGCCGGGCCGGGGTCCGCCGTCGCTGCGGTCTTTGTAAAACAACCTGACCATGATATGTTGCTACCGTGCTAGACTGGCCCCGTGCCGGGTGCAGCGGGTCCGATCCAAGCCAAGTATGCGGCCTTGCGACCGTTGCTGGATGAACGGACCCGCCGGATTTGGGCGGCCACCGAAGCCCGTGCGCTGGGCCGCGGTGGGATCAGTCGGGTCACGGAGGCGACCGGTCTGTCCCGCCATACCGTCCGGGCGGGTCTGCGGGAATTGGAGGGGAGTGCCGCCCCAGCGATTGCCGACGACCGCCAGCGGCGGGCGGGTGGGGGGCGCAAACGGCTGGCCGAGCAGAATCCGCAACTCGTGACGGCCCTCGAAGCACAGTTGGGCCCCCTGACGCGGGGCGACCCGCAAGGACCGCTGCGCTGGACCTGTGCGAGTGCCGCGCAGTTGGCCGCGCAGCTACACGACCAGGGACACCGCCAGTGAGCGCACGGTGCATCGTCTGCTGCACACGCTGGGCTATGGTCTGCAGGCGAATCGCAAGACCCTGGAGGGCCGGCAGCACCCGGACCGGGATGCACAGTTTCGCTACATCAACCGCAAGGTCGAGGAGTTTCAGGGACGGGGAGAGCCGGTGGTCACGGTCGACACCATGAAGAAGGAACTGGTGGGACCGTACCGCAACGGGGGGCGGGAATGGCACCGCAAGGGACAGCCCGAGCCCGTACGGGTGCATGATTTTCCGGACAAGGAGTTGGGCAAGGCGATCCCGTACGGCGTGTATGACCTGTCGACGAATGCCGGTTGGGTGAGCGTGGGAGTGGACCACGATACGGCCGCGTTCGCGGTGCAGACGCTGCGGAACTGGTGGCGGGCAATCGGACAGGGAGTCTATCCGGAAGCCCGCCGTCTGCTGCTCACCTGTGATGGAGGGGGTGCCAACAGCAGCCGGAGTCGATGGTGGAAACTGGAGTTGCAGGGACTGGCGGACGAAGCGGGCTTGCAGATAGCGGTGTGCCACTTTCCACCGGGCACGAGCAAGTGGAACCGGATCGAGCATCGGATGTTCTGCCACATCACCCAGAACTGGCGGGGGCGCCGCTTGGTCAGTCGGGAGGTGGTGGTGAACCTGATCGGAGCCGTCCGGACCAAGGCGGGCTTGACCATCCGTTCGGTGCTGGACGAGCAGGCCTATCCGACCGGTCGCAAGGTGACCGACGCACAGTATGCGAGTCTGGCTCTGCAGCGCGATGCCTTGCATGGTGAATGGAACTACACGCTGGCAGCGAGGCCAGTCGGGGCAGCCTGGATGGGGCGGGTGGCCGTAGCGGGGGACGCGGTGGCGCTGGCAGTGCGTGCGCGACAGGTTGGTTGATGCCTCCCCTCCTGCCCAGCAGGAACGGAAGCGGTGGTAACCGCGGCAAGGCGGGCGGAGCGCCGTGGCGGGAACGGTGGCCGGGCCAGGCGCAGGGCGAGATGCTCCTGCCGCAATGATTGGTACCGGGGTGAATTCTCGGGCCGTGTTGCAAGAGTCCAATTGATCAATTTATTTTGGCGAGAGCCCTTACCGAAATGTGCCGGCAACCCACGCCCACTGCAACCATGCTCGGCGACGTACAGGATGGCGTTGAGCACCTGGAGATTGGACAGGCTGACACTAACCGCGCTGCACCGGTAGAAGGGGCGCTATACGTTCGTATTGATCTGGGGTGAGTTCCATTCACGAAGGATAACATGATCCTGCTCAGTAGCGTTAACAGACACTGGTGTTCCGTCGTTCGGTGATTTTGGGATAGCCAGACTTGAGTTTGCAGTGGGCATCGTCCACGGTCATGTGCCAGATCATGCCACGCTGGCGCTCATTGACGCATGCCATGATGTTCGCCGACCACGACCGCGCCCCTGTCAATCCTCAAAATTGTGAGTGACGGAACTTTAGCGTGGGAAAGGCCTGCCCACACACTCATATCCGCCTACCTCCAAGTCCGACAAACTCATAGTCGGGCAAGCTCGGCAAGACGCAGCTGACGTTGCGAGCTTCCATCTTGCCCGTTGGCGATGCAGGCCCCGATCGTCAGCACGAAGGCATGCAGTGCCAGCCTTGCACTGTCCTTGCTGGGCCGCTCCATGGAACTACACTGTTACCCTCTGTACGCGACGGATGCAAGCTCCTTCGCCGCTGTGCAAGGCTACGGGCCTTGACGCGGGTCGGCAGTCCTCGGGCCGGTCATGGTCCATGGACGAATGGCGAACCGAATGCTGAGTTGACCGGGGAGTCTAATTCCGGCTTGGATTGATCGACCTGTCGTCCATCCAGATCCCCACCGGCAGGCGGACAGCATTCGGGGCATTCGAGTCGTGCGGTAGGGGCAGACACTTCCCGGAACCAATCAAGTATTGTCGCACCGAACCCCGGATGTTCCCGAAGATTGACCACTTCTGGTACGATTGGGTGAGCCGTTCGAGGCATACACCCGGTCTTCGGGATTGCAAGGGTCCAGACAGGAGATGAGCAGGCAATCGTCCAGTGTACGAGGTGCATTGCAGCCGGGGACCGCTCTGCGCGGGTACCGGATCGAGGCCGTGTTGGGATACGGCGGCTACGGTGTCGTCTATCGCGCCCGTCACGAGGAACTGGGACATGAGGTGGCGATCAAGGAATACCTGCCGGCCGAGCTGTCGGTTCGGGAGGCCGGCACGGTCCATCCGCGGAGTGCGGACTGCATGCAGGTCTACGAGGACGGCAAGCGGCGGTTCCTGGAGGAGGCGAAGCGAATCGTCCAGTTCAAGACCGATCCCGGGGTGGTGACATGCACGGATTTCTTCCGCGCCAACGGGACGGCGTACCTGGTCATGGAGTACATCGAGGGTCTGTCGCTGGCGGCGTTGCTCAAGGAGCGAGAGACCGCGGGTCGGGTCTTCGACGAGAACGACCTGAAGTCGGTCGCGGTCCCGTTGCTGGAGACGCTGCTGCGGTTGCATCGGGCTGGTGTACTGCACCGGGACATCAAGCCGTCGAACATCCTGATTCGGCGCTCCGACGGACAGCCGGTCCTGATCGATTTCGGGGCTGCGAAGCAGCTGACGGCCGACCACACCAAGTCGGCAGCACCGTATACGGAAGGTTACGCAGCGTTCGAGCAGGTCGGCGAGGGGGAGTTGGGTCCATGGACGGACGTGTACGCGTTCGGCGCGGTGTTGTGGCGGATGGTGGCGGGAGGGAAGCCACCCTGGAAGCCACCGAATCCGAAGCGCGTCGAGTTGCGGGTGGCAGCTGAACTGGCCGGGACACCCGACCCCCAGCCGTCGGCCGCAGCTTTGGGAGAGGGCAGGTTCTCGGACGAGCTGCTCTCAGCGATCGATCGGTCGCTGGCCATCTCGGCCGACAAGCGACCGAGGGACTTGGAAAATATGAGGCATGCACTGGATGGCCCGAGCCAGTCCGAAGGCTTGCCTGAGCCTCCATTGGATCCTGTTCCCGACAGCGGTTTCCATTCGCAGTGGCGGCTATCACCCATACAGGCGATGGGAATAATCATGGCCGCTGCTATGTTCATGCTATGGATCGCGTGGGCTCTTGACAGGCCGACATCTGATCGTTCAGAACTTCCCGAATACAACGAGCGGTACGGTGATCACTCGGCAAAGGGTCTGTTGGAAAGAAGACAGGGACAGATAGAATCCGGCAGGCGAGAATATGAAGAAAAGTATGGTGATCCACTGCCAGACCCGAATATCGATATTGGATTCGACCGCCTTGAAGGAAAAACAAGAAGAAAGACTCTCCAAGAGGGCATGGATGAGTGGAGAAGGGGTGTCCAACGCTTCAGGAGAAAATCCGAAGAATAAGGAAAGCCCTAATCCAGGCATTCGTCACAGTACCCACGGACCATATTTTCCCTGGTGATGTAGTACTGCCTGTGGCACCGTGGGCAGGCACTGGCCTTGCCGATACCCAGCTTGGGAGGGATGTAGTGCAGACAGTAAGGCCTCGCGCAGGCGAGCACCATGTACTTCTTGTTGATCCCGATGTCCTTGAGCTCGTAGGTGTGTATGTCGCACTTTCTCATGATGACTCCAATGAGGCATGGGGAGGGATAGAAGGACAAAGGTGAGAAACTTCCCCCGGGATACCGGCAAGCCGGTACTATGTCAGTGATTCAGGCACCTCGATTAACGAACGCATTCGGCAGGCACCGGTACCTGTTGAACAACCTCAAGCAGGTTTCCCTCCGGTGTCGGCTGCCCCATCTCCGGTATCTCGTGTCTGCCAGAAAAGTCCACTGCCAGACCGTTTCAGCCAATTTGTAAAACAGGATATGTAGATTATGTTTTGAATTGCGAGGAGTCCGATGCAGGATTTTTCCGCCCGATTGGTGATTTTGCACCTGCGCCGGGCGGTTTGCCCCTTCCGGACCTCGTTTCGGAGCCCACGGGGCCGTGTCGACACAGTTTTCCCTGCCAGGCCCTGCCCGGCTGCGGACTCGCTCCCTTGCAGGGCTTCACCCGAGTTCGTCATTTTACAATTTTTACAACATGCAAGTCATCTAAAATGAGTTATATACAAGTCCTAGCAACTCCATTATGGCACTACGGGATTTTGCGCGGAGTGCCGATTGCAGGTGACTGGCGTGTGCATCCACAGCCGGCGTCACTCGGCCTCTCTGCGGCACACGCTGAACAGAAAAGGAGATACAGGGCTTGGCATCGCAGCAGGAGCGCGAGCCGGTCCGTGCCAGGCGAAGGAACATGCTCCTGTCAGCATGGCACAGATCCGACCGCGAGAACCGTGTGCAGGTGGCCCCGGAATCACTACTTGGCACTACCGACCGGACATCAACTGTAAACCACATGTAAAGTCACTGATCGAAAACGACTTGGGAGATCACATCCGTGTGGGACCATCCCAAGAAACGTCGAAGATACTGCTATTTGAGTGCCCATCTGACGAACTAGTGTCTGCCAGAAATCACACTAAATCACTGATTCCATGATGTATAATGCTAGTTCGCCGAGTCCAAGGTGGCGGTGATCGGGCCGTTTTCGCCGGAAGCGGGCCGGAATCGAGTCATCTTCGGCGTTGCAAGGAGGTCGGATGCGACAGATTCACGACCAGCAGTTGCAGTTCGGGCAGGTGCCGATCGAGGAGATCCGCTTCGTGGCCGATTCCCGGGACGACATCCCGGCCATCCTGCGTGGCCTGCAGCAACTGTACTGCACGCCGAGCGTGTACCGACCGGTGATGGCGCTGCTGAAGAAGGAGTTGCTGGCGAAGGTCGACGCGCGGACCGGTCGACCGGGCCTGGACCTGTGGCAGATCCTGGTGCTGGGCATCCTCAAGCAGGGCTTGCGCATCGACTTCGACCGCCTGCGCGAGTTGGCGAACGAGCACCGGACGCTGCAGCACATGCTGGGCCACGGGCTGTACGACGAGACGCACTACCGGCTGCAGCGGCTGGTCGACAACGTCTCACTGCTAACGCCGTCGCTGCTGCAGGACATCAACGGGTTGCTGGTGCGGTGCGGACATGCGGCCCTGGGAGAGTCCGGGGAGGCGGAGTTGCGGGGGCGCTGTGATTCGTTCGTGGTGGAGACGGACGTGCACTATCCGACGGACGTGTCGCTGCTGTGGGATGCGCTGCGGGGTCTGCTGCGGAGCACGGGGCGGAGTGCGGGGAAGCACGGAGTGGGGGGCTGGCGGCAGTGGCGACAGTTGACGCGGCGAGTGCGGAGGCGGTTCCAGGCGGTGCGCGAGACGCGGCGGGCCCAGGGACCGCAGATCCGGGCCTACCTGCGGACCTGTCGGATCCTGGTGGGGCGGTCCGAGAGCAGCCTGAAGGCGCTGCAGGCGGCCGGTCTGGCGAAGCAGAAGGTCCAGAAGATGGAAGGGTTTATCGGTCATGCGCAGCGGCAGATCGAGCAGGTGGACCGGCGTCTGCTGAAGGGGGAGACGATTCCGCACGAAGAGAAGGTGTTTTCGGTCTTCGAGGAGCACACGCGCTGGATCGCGAAGGGCAAGGCGGGGGTGGCGGTGGAACTGGGGGTGCCGGTGTGCGTGGTGGAGGACCAGCACCAGTTCGTGCTGCATTACAAGGTGCTGTGGGAGGGCAGCGACGTGGACGTGGCGGTACCGATGATCCGGGAGACGCAGCAGCGGTATCCGGAGTTGAAGGCGTGCAGTTTCGACCGAGGACTTCACAGTCCGGAGAACCGGGTGGCACTGGACCGGTTGCTGGAGAGGAACGCGTTGTCGGGCAAGGGGAAGCTGAGCAAGGCGAACCGGGAGCGGGAGGCGGCGCCGGCATTCCGGGAGGCGCGGCGGCAGCATCCGGCGGTGGAAGCGGCGATCAACCACCTGGAGCACCACGGACTGGACCGGGTGCGGAGTCGGGGAGCGGACGGCTTCGAGCGGACGGTGGCGCTGTCGGTGCTGGGAGCGAACATCCATCGGCTGGGGAAGATTCTGCTGGCCAAGGAGCGCAAGCAGGCGCGCCGACGGGCCGCCCGCCTGGCGGCCTGAAGCCCTGCAAGGGAGCGAGTCTGCAGCCGGGCAGGGCCTGGCAGGGGGAACTGTGTCGACACGGCCCCGTGGGCTACGAAACGAGGTCCGGAAGGGGGCCAACCGCCCGGCGCAGGTGCAAAATCACCGATCGGTCGGAAAAATCCTGCATCGGACCCCTCGCAAACCAAAACACAATCTGTATATCATGTTCTATAAATTGGCTGAAACGGTCTGACAGGGGACTTTTCTGGCAGACACCAGTTACCGAAATGTGCCGGCAATCCACGCCACCTGCAACCATGCTCGGTGACGTACAGGATGGCGTTGAGCACCTGGAGATTGGACAGGCTGACATTACTGCGCTGCAGCGGTAGAAGGGGCGCTATACGTTCGTATTGAGCTGGGGTGAGTTCCATTCACCAAAGATAACATGATTCTGCCCAGTAGCGTTAACAGGACCTAGAAAGGAGTGTCTTCTTCTTTCGGCACGGGTTCGTCCGGCGACGCGGGATCAGGCGGAGCCGACTCATAACTCTCTTCGTCCGGCTGGTAAGTCTCGTCGTTCGACTCTTCCTTGTTGTCTTCTTCCAGCCGGTTGTCGAATCGTGCGAACTGTTTCAGGAACACCAGCTTCACGATGCCGGTCGGGCCGTTCCGCTGCTTGCTGATGATGAGTTCGGCCAGTCCGGTGAGCCTGGCGTCGTTGGGCTTGTAGACCTCCTCGCGGTAGATGAAGGCGACGACATCGGCATCCTGCTCGATCGAACCCGAGTCGCGCAGGTCGCTCAGCTTCGGCCGTGCGTCTCGTCGGCCCTGACTCTCCGGTCCCCGGCTGAGCTGGGAGAGAGCGACAACTGGGATTTCCAGGTCCCGCGCGAGGAGTTTGAGGCCGCGGGAAAATGTCGAGACCTCCTGCACCCGGCTCTCGACCTTGCCCTTGGATCCCAGGAGCTGGAGGTAGTCGACGATGACGAGGTCAAGACCGTGCTCGGACTGCAACCGCCTGCACTTTGCCGCAATCTCCATGACGTTGATGTTCGCTGTGTCATCGATGAAGAGCTTGCTCCCCACGATCCTGTTCAAGCTCTCCGCCAGCTTGGGTCGATCCTCGCTGGATACGATGTTGCGCCGGAACTTGGATTGGTCTACTCTCGCTTCGGCGCACAGGACACGGGTTAGCAGGGCTTCCCTGGACATTTCCAGCGAGAAGATCGCGACGGTCCGGGCCGGGGCCGACTCACTGGCGATCGCCAGATGAGCCGCAATGTTCAGCGCCATGGCCGTCTTGCCCATCGCAGGCCTCGCCGCCAGGATGATGAGCTGCCCCTTGCGCAGGCCGTTGGTCATGTCGTTGAAGTTGTAGAAGGGAGTCTCGATGCCCAGACTGCGCTTGCTGGGGTTCAGGAACGCCGACAGTCCGCCCTCGATTGCTTCGATGGTCTCGCGTGGCGTCTGTAGGCCGGACTGGATCAGGTCGCTGCCGACCCGCATGACGGCCCGTTCCGAGTCTTCGAGGATTTCCTCGACCTCGCGATTCCCATCGACACAGTCTGCAACGATGCCGTTCGCAGCGTCGATGAGTTTCCGGAGAGTCGACTTGTTCTTGACGATCCGCGTGTAGCTGTCGATGCTGGCGAGGCGTGGCATGCCATCCGTAAGCGTCGCGAGGTACGCCAGTCCGCCGATGTTCTCCAGCCATTTGAACTTCTTCAGTTCCTCGCTGAGGGTCAGGTACTCGATCCGCTCCCCGCGTTCGTGGAGCATGCTCATGCACCGGAAGATCCGTCGGTGTTTCTCCGTCGAGAAATCGTCGATGGCGAGCGAGCCGGCGGCCTGTGCGAACTTGTCGGCGTCCAGCAGTACTGTTCCCAGCACGAATCTCTCGGCCTCGACGCTGACCGGCGTGCCCCTCCGAAGGGCGAGCGCGCTGGCGTCCTGTGGCGGCCGGTCCTGAGGGAGTCGCTGATCCTGTTGCTGCGGGAGCTGCTGTTCCTGTTGCTGCTGTTCCTGTAGCTCTTGTGCCTCTGGCATGCTGGACCCTCCGAACCACTCCGGGTGGACCGGGTTGATCCCGACCCAGGTTCGGAGTGTTGTGGAACCTGGCCATGGCCCAGGCAAGACTCCCGATCTGCGACGGGCGAGTCGCAACGGTCCGGCCTTGGCAGCCTCAGTATCGCACCATCATACTGCCCTTCCGAAGGAGTCTCCGCGGCGTGGCCCGGGGTATGGCTGATCCTTTGTCGGGCAGCCTGCCCACGGCCCGCTCCAAGGGGAGATGGCCGTCTGCTGGCAGTCCTCGGAGCCGTGCCGGCCATGAGCGGAAGCTGCCCTTCGCACACCAGGGCAGGCGTCGCTTCGTGCTGTCCGGGTGGACAGAGGAACTGCTCCCGCATTGCCTAGGCCTTGCATGGAAGATATCGATGTGATATCATAACGACATCATGAAAGGAGTTGTCATGAAAGAAAAATCCATTCCTGCAATAGGGGGTGGGGCCATGGTCCTCGCCCTGCTGTTCGTGATCGCATTGGCGATTGTCCTCGCCGTCACCGCTGTTCGAAGCGAGAGTCCGGTCATGGGCGTCGGCAGCGTGCTGGCTGTGATCGTCGCGGTGATCATCGGTGCCGGGTTCTTCATGGTCAATCCGAACGAGGCACGGGTGCTGCAGTTGTTCGGCCGCTATGTGGGCACGGTACGCCAACAGGGCCTCCGCTGGGCGAACCCGCTGTACTCGAAAGGGCGGATATCCGTCCGTGTCCGCAATTTCGAGACGGACCGATCCAAGGTGAACGACACGGACGGCAATCCGATCGAGATCGCCTCGGTCGTCGTCTGGAGGGTGATTGACACCGCGGAGGCCTCCTTCGATGTGGACGACTACGTCAATTTCGTCCACATCCAGAGTGAAGCGGCCGTTCGCAATCTCGCGACCCGGTATCCGTACGACACCCAGCGGGAAGGCCGGCTCTCGCTGCGTGGTGACACGGAGGAGATCGCCCGGCAACTCAAGAGCGAGATTCAGGGACGGCTCGATGCTGCGGGTGTCGAAGTCATCGAGGCGCGCATCACACACCTGGCGTATGCCCCGGAAATCGCATCAGCGATGTTGCAGCGGCAACAGGCGGGTGCCATCATCGCCGCCCGGTCGCGGATTGTGAAGGGTGCCGTCGGAATGGTCCAGATGGCACTTGAGGAACTGTCCAGCCAGGGCGTCGTCGAACTTGACGAGGAACGCAAGGCGACGATGGTGAGCAACCTGTTGGTGGTGCTATGTGGCGACAAGTCGACGCAGCCGGTGCTGAACACCGGCACGCTGTACCAGTAGGACCGTCACCGGTGCAGGGGACTGGTTGGATAGCGTAGGAGGATGCCTGTTCGCACGCCGTTCCTGCTACGAACGGACCCCTCGGTTCTTGCCGCCTTGCGCCGATGGGCGGACGACGAGCTGCGAAGCCTCAATGGACAGATCGACTACGTGCTGCGCCAGGCGCTCCGTGAGTCTGGGCGGTTGCCCCAGCGGTCTCAGACAGGCACGGACGGAGACACGGGACCGAATCTTGACGAGCGGAAGCAGGAAGGGACTTGATCGCTGTCGGCCCGTGATTCCTCATCATCGGGGCCCTGATCGGCTGCGTGTACCCTCCGGGGCAGCACGGTGGCTCCCATGTCCGGTGCACGTGCAAGCTACACTTGATGGCCGATGGCGTTTCTCTGTTTCGACCACCAGCCATGAACCGACGCGAGTTCATCCACTTGGGGGCGACCGCCGGCCTGGCCCGCACGCCGGTCACGGCCTCCGGGGAAAGACCCAACATCCTGCTGATGATGACCGATCAGCAGAGGGGCGACTGCCTTGGTGTCGATGGCCATCCGGCCGTGCGGACGCCGAACCTCGACCGCATCGCGCACGAGGGCGCTCGCTTCCGGCATGCGTACTCCAGTACGCCAAGCTGTACGCCGGCGCGAGCCTGCATCCTCACGGGACAGTCTCCCTGGCACCACGGCATGCTCGGCTACGGTAAGGTGTCCACGGAGTATCCGCACGAGATGCCGCGGATGCTCGCGAGTGCAGGATACCGGACATGCGCCATCGGAAAGAACCACTTCCATCCGCAACGCAATTCCCACGGTTACGAGAAGGTGATCCTTGATGAGTCGGGGCGCTCGTTCTCAGCGGACTTCCGGAGCGATTACCGGTCGTGGTTCTGGAGCGAGGCTCCGAATCTGGATCCGGATGCCACCGGCATCGGTTGGAATGACTGCACGGCCGGCGAGTATGTCCTGCCCGAACGCCTTCACCCGACGGCCTGGACCGGTGACACGGCGGTACGGTTCCTCAGGACCTGCCCCCGGGACAACCCGTTCTTCCTGAAGGTCTCCTTCGCCCGACCGCACAGCCCGTATGATCCTCCGGCGCGGTACATGCGCCAGTTCAAGGACGCTGAAATCCCCCCGGCGTCGGTCGGGGACTGGGCGGAGCGGTACCGGTCACGCAGCAGTGCGCTGCCGAGCCTGTGGCACGGTGATTTGGGCACCAGCCAGGTGCGCCATTCCCGACAGGGCTACTACGGGTCGATCCGGTTCATTGACGACCAGATCGGGAGGATTCTCGAGACTCTCCACACCCGGGGTCTCTACGACAACACGCTGATCCTGTTCGTTTCCGACCACGGGGACATGCTTGGTGACCATCATCATTGGCGGAAATGCTATGCCTACGAGGGGTCGGCCAGGGTGCCGATGCTGCTGCGATGGCCCGGCGGGCTTGTCGCGGGCGAACGGGGACAGGTTCGGACCGAGGTCGTCGAACTCCGCGACGTGATGCCGACGGTCCCGGCCACAGCCGGCATCGCGATTCCCGATGCGGTGGATGGACGGAGCCTGCTGGATCCCGTGAGTGGCAAGGGACATGGCTGGCGCGCGTATCTGGATCTGGAGCACAACATCTGCTACAGCGAGCGCAATCATTGGAACGCCCTCACGGATGGGTCCTGGAAGTACATCTATCAGGCACTGGACGGCGAGGAATTCCTCTTCGACCTGTCGAACGATCCGCACGAGCAGCGGAATCTCGCCGGCCAGACGTCGACCGGGACCCAGTTGCGACGCTGGCGGTCCCGTCTCGTGGCGCATTTCGAGGAACGGGGCGAGCCGTACCTGAGGAACGGAAGATTGACACCCCGCCCGGAGGGGACGCTCTACTCGCCGAGGTTTCCATCGTCCGCCTGACCCACGTGCGAAATCCGCACAGTGGCGTCAGACAAACATCTGAACGTAACCGTAGCCGACGGGAATCGCGAACAACATGCCATCGATCCGGTCAAGAAGGCCGCCGTGGCCCGGAAGAATCGTTCCGCTGTCCTTGACGTGGGCCGCCCGTTTGAGCGCTGACTCGGACAGGTCGCCAAGCTGTCCTGCCACATTCGCCACGAATGCCAGGACGGCCGCTTCGATGACACCAATGTCCGCGGACAGGAACTGGGATGCGTAGCCTGCCCCGACTCCCGTGCTGACGATGGCCGAGGCTACCGTACCCTCCCACGTCTTGCCCGGGCTTGTTCGCATCGCGAGCTTGGTTCGGCCGAAAAGGCGGCCGAACGCGAAGGCGGAAATGTCGCCGACGGCCACGACCAGCATCACGAAGAAGAGCCAATGCGGGGCGAACTCGTGCAGCAGGATTCCCCAGAGCAGAGGGCCCGCAACGTAGAGCAGGCCGATCACCGTGATGGCGGCGGCCGGCAGTATCTCCTCGAATCGAAGTCGGGCAAACACACCGAGTCCGAGCACGGCGACAGCGAACAGGGTGATGAAGTAGCCCCGGTCAAGATTCGGGAGCAACAGCCACAGGATCGCGCCCACGTGTCCAGCTAGGACGAACGGGCGCCCTCCGCCTTTCCTGGCGATGACGAAGAACTCGTGAAGCGCAGCCCCCGCGAGCAGCACGACCGTCAGAACGAATATCTGTGGTGGAGACCGAAAGACCAGCGCCCACGTAGCGGCCCCCAAGGCCAGACCTGTAGCGACTCGTCGCAAAAGGGCCGGGCCTCACTTGCTCGCGACGGCGAGTTCGGCGGCTGGTGCTGGAATGGAGCCTATCCGTGACGAGGGAGTCTGGTTCGGCAAGCCACCGAAGCGTCGCTGCCGTTTCTGGAAGGCCAGCAGGGATTCCAGAAGGTCCGTCGTGCGGAAGTCCGGCCAGTACCGGTCGGTGACCCAGATTTCCGAGTATGCGATTTGCCAGAGCAGGAAGTTGCTGATGCGGTATTCTCCCGAGGTGCGGATCAGCAGATCCGGGTCGCCGACTCCGGCAGAAGAGAGAAGATCACCGAATTCGCGTTCGCCGACCTGTATCTGGTCCCGGCTGTTGTGTGCCTGACGCAGAAGCGTGTTCACGGCATCCATGATCTCGGATCGGCCGCTATAGTTGAGCGCGACATTCAGACGCAGTCCGTCGTTCGCCGCAGTCTCGAGAATCGCGCCGTCGATGGCCTCGACAACATCCCGAGGCAGATCCTCGACCCTGCCGATCACCTGAAATCGTACCCCGTTCGCCTTCAGGTCTGGCAACTCCTGACGAAGGTAGTGGATCAGAAGCGCCCACAGCGTCTGGATTTCCGGTCTCGGTCGTTTCCAGTTCTCGACCGAGAAGGCGTACAGGGTGAGTGCCGGGATATTCAGGCGGCAGCACGCCTCGATGATCTCCCGGACCGGCTTGACTCCTGCGCGATGACCGGCCGCCCGCGGCAGACGCCTCTCGCGGGCCCAGCGCCCGTTCCCGTCCATGATGACCGCGATGTGCCTTGGCAGCCTGTCCGCTGCCAACTGTCGAGCCAATTGCCGCTCCTCGCTTTCAGGCGCGGCCCAGTCCAGAAATTTCTGCATCGCACGTTGACGAACAGTCATTCCCATCGTACACCGCCCCCGCAGACTGGCGACCCTGGCTGGACCGCTCCGGTACCGACGGGCCGGTGCCTGTGGACAGCTCGGATTTGGTATAGAATAATGGCGGAATGCGGGCAAGACGCAGGCTCATGGTCTTGGCGTTTCTCGCTGTCGCGGGTAGTCTCGCACAGGACAACGGGACCGAGGAGGATGGCACGATCCGGGTTGAGGTGAATGTCGTCAACCTGCCGATCACTGTCACTGACAATGAAGGACGGTTCATCGTTGACCTGAAGAAGTCGGATTTCACCGTCTGGGAGGATGGTGAGCAGGTCGAGATTCGCTACTTCACGCGGAGCGTCGAAGAGGACAGGAAGCCGCCGCTCCACGCCGGGTTCATCATCGATCTCAGCAACACCGCGAGACTGTACTACAAGACCTATCAGCGATCCATCGGTGATCTTGCCTGGATGCTCGTACCGGAGGGTGGGCGGAACAGGGGCTTCCTGATGGGTTATCACACGGAGGTTGACGACCTCGTGGCCTTCACCAACGATCCCGTCATCCTCACCGAGAAGATGGAGAATCTCAAGCACGGTGGTGGCAGTGCGATGTTCGATGCCCTCTATCAGGCTTGTACGGAAAAGCTCGTGTCCCAGCCGTATCAAGGTGCGAGCGAGCCTCGAAAAGTGCTGGTCGTGATCGGGGATGGACACGACAACGCCAGCAAGCGTTCGATCGACGAGGTCATTCACGTCGCTCAACTGCATCAGGTCACCATCTACGCCGTGAGCACCGTCGGCTGGGGCTACCACCGCGAGGAGGAAGCCAACCTGGTCCGCCTCGCGAGGGAGACCGGCGGGCGGGTGGTTCGGCCGATGCAGAAGGTCCACAAGGATGTCGCCGGCTACCTCTCGAAGCCGCAGGACGCGGGGAACTATCAGTACGAGGTGGGAACGGGCGGCTACGCTGCCGCCCAACTCCAGGCGCTGTACGAGGCGATCATCGATGTTGCGGGCAACGTACAGAGCCAGTACATCCTCGGGTATATTCCGAACCGCTCGTTCGCCGACCGGCAGTTCCGCGAGATCGAGGTGGAGGTCGGACTGGCTGGGGCCGATGTCGATATCTACCACCGCCGCGGCTACTTCGCTCCGAGGCCTGTGAACTAGCCGTTCCCGAGGTACTCCGGGAATGCCCGATACTCGCGGGCAGCCTCCTCGGTAACGCCGATTCCACGGTAGTGTGGGAAGTGCCGCACCCGGTCCGTCCGTCCGGGTCGTTTCGCTGCACCGGCGGAGGTCGTCCGGATTCAGGCGAGCCTTCCGGCGGAGCGTGTCCGGTTCACTCGGTATAATTCGAGGAAGTGGAACTGGAACCGGATGCGCGTCGGCTCCACGAAATAGGCTTGAATTCGTATGAATCGAGCGCCTATCTCGTGCTGCTTGGACACACACACTTCAAGGCCCAAGATGTGGCGACCCGCGCGAACATACCCCGCGCGAAGATATACGATGTGCTCGGCAGCCTCGTTGATCAGGGATTCGTGCGAGTGATCCAGAGCAAGACCAAGCAATACTCCGCCGTAGAACCGCGCCTGGCACTGGATGGATACCTGAATCGAAAACGGGAGCGTTTCCTGCGGGAATGGGAAGATCGCCGCCAGCTGGCCACGAAGCTGAGCAGCGATCTGACCACCATATTCCGGACCGGTTCGAACGGCCGCAGCCCTCTCGACTATCTGCGGATCATCGCGGACACGGTCCAGATCGTGGATGCGTATCGGCATATGCTGCTCCAGACCAACAGCGAGTATCTGGAGTTCGCGAGACCCCCGTATGCTGTCGATCCGGGACATGAACCGATTGTCAAGGGTTTGGCGGACAAGGGACTGACCTGTCGACTGATGTTCGATGCGATGGAAGTGCGGGATGACGAGGGAATTGCCAAGCTGGAACGCCTGGTCGATGCCGGAGCGGAAGTGCGATTGGGATGGAATCTTCCGATCAAGCTGGCGCTGTTCGACAATCACAGGGGAATGATCTCGCTTGATGATCCCTTCGCGGCCGATGTGAAGATCACGGCGCTCGTCTTCGAGCACAAGAACCTGGCCAGCGCGATGCGGACACTGTTCGTGGACCTGTGGAACCGAAGTTCGACGCTTGACGACGTCCAGTTCCAAGGTTAGGAAGGCCAGAACAACTTCGTCGGCCGATGGACTGCCCGATTCCCAACGCCGTTGTGCCTGTGGCCGGCCTGGGCACGCGTCTGCTCCCGGCGACGAAATCGCAGCCGAAAGAGATGCTGCCGGTTGCCCGCAAGCCGATCGTTCAGTATGTCGCCGAGGAACTGGCGCGGAGCGGAGTGCGCAACCTGCTCTTCGTGACGGGCCGTGGCAAGGCGGCGATAGAGAATCACTTCGATCGTGACCCGGCGCTAACCGACTCCTTGCAGCGTACCGGCAAGACAGACTTGCAGATGGCACTGGAATTCGAGCAGTTGGGGCTCAATATCCTCTACACGAGGCAAAGCGTGCAGCTGGGGCTCGGGGATGCGATCCTGCATGGCGAGTCGTTCGCGGGCAGAGACCCTTTCATCGTCGCGTTGGGAGACTCCATCATCGGCCTGCACGGAGACTCACTCGCCTGCCGGCGGATGGCCGAGGCATTCCTCGACCATCGGGCCGATGTGGTCATTGCGGTGGGAGAAGTTCCGCCCGAGCAGGTTCGCTTCTACGGAATCGTCGAGCCCAGGAGCGATGGAGACACCTTCGCGATCCGCACGGTCGTCGAAAAGCCCGGTCCCGGGACGGCGCCAAGCCGGCTGGCCGTGTCCGGGCGCTATGTCTTCTCCCCGAGAATCTTCGACATGATTCGTGCAGTCAGGCCCGACCGGAAGGGTGAGATTCAGATCACCGACGCGATTCGGGCCATCGCCGAGCAGGGTGGAACCGTGCTGGGCGTCAAACTGCGTCCGGAGGAAAGGCGCTACGACATCGGCAATCTCCCGAGTTACTTCGAGACATTCATCGACTTCGCAGTAGCGGACCCGGACTACGGGCGTCGCGTGCGGCAGTACATGCGTCGGATTCTGCAGGGATACTCGGAGGATGGTCCGTGATTCGGACACGGACATTGGTGTCGGAGACCAGGACCGAAGCGGAATAGGACGCTCACTCTATAGTGGGAGTGGCGGATCGTGTATGGAGCCGCTCTATGGACGACCGGATGGACTGCATTGTTCTCGTCGATCTGCAGAACGATTTCATGCCGGGTGGTGCTCTTGCAGTTCCGTCTGGCGATGAGGTGGTCGCGGTGGCGAACCGCCTGTCTCGGAGATTCGACCATGTTGTGGCCTCCCAGGACTGGCACCCTGCGGATCACCGCAGCTTCGCTTCGCAGCACCCCGGGCACAAGCCGGGGGATGTAATCGAGCTTAACGGATTGGAGCAGGTGCTCTGGCCGGACCACTGCGTGCAGGGTACTACTGGGGCTGCCTTCCACCAATCACTGGACCGCAGTCAAGTCGATGCGGTCTTCCAGAAAGGGGCTGATCCTGAAGTCGACAGTTACAGCGCTTTCTTCGACAACGGGCGTCGCCGCTCGACAGGTCTCGAACGCCACTTGCGGGAGCGCGGCGTGTCTTCTGTGTGCCTCATGGGTCTGGCGACTGACTACTGTGTCAAGTTCAGCGCTCTGGATGCAGCATCGCTCGGGTTCGTGACAACGGTCGTCCAGGACGGGTGCCGGGGCATTGACCTGCATTGCGGCGATGTTCAGCGGGCATGGGACGAGATGGACCGTGCCGGGGTCCAGATGCTGTCCGCGCGAGATCTGCTATGAGCGAGAAGGTCTCAGTGGTCGCCGAGGGACGGTTCCTCCGGTTCGTCAAGCGGGGCAACTGGGAATACGTGGATCGCGTGAATGTCCGGGATGTCGCCGTCTTGGTGGCCATCACATCCATGAACGAGATCATTTTGGTCGAGCAGTACCGGATTCCGGTGCAGGCCTCGATGATCGAGTTGCCGGCGGGGCTGGTGGGGGACGAGGGGCAGTATTCCGGGGAGAGTCTGTTCGAGGCCGCCAATCGGGAACTGGAAGAGGAGTCCGGCTATCGTGCCAAAACGTTGTCCCTACTGGTGCGAGCACCGAGTTCGGGTGGGATGACCAGCGAGATGGTCTCATTCGTGCGGGCGGAAGGCCTGACCAAGGTCGGGAGAGGTGGCGGGGTCGGCGATGAGAACATCACGGTTCACCTCGTACCGGTCGAGAGTGCCGTCGACTGGCTGCGGGAGCGCGAGCGTTCCGGATGCCTCCTTGATCCGAAGATCTTCGCAGGTCTCTTCCTGGCCGGAGTTCCCGGAATGCGTTAATCGACAGTCCGACACACTGGGACAGCCCGGTGCCCCGACTGTCCCATACTGATTGGAATGGAACCCGCGCATTACGACGCATTGCTCTTCGTGTCATTCGGGGGGCCCGAGCGGCGGGAGGACGTGATTCCGTTCCTTGAGAATGTCGTGCGTGGCCGCAGAATTCCTCGCGCTCGTCTGGAGGAGGTTGCCGAGCACTACTATCGATTCGGAGGCAGTAGCCCGATCAACGACCAGAACCGCGCTCTGATCGCAGCCATTCGCCAGGAACTGGTGCGGAGGAACGTCGACCTGCCCATCTACTGGGGCAACCGCAACTGGCATCCGCTTCTGCCTGATGCGGTGAGCAAGATGGCACAAGATGGCGTGGGGCGGGCCATCGCTTTCGTGACCTCGGCCTTCAGTTCGTATTCGGGATGCCGACAGTACCGCGAGAACATCAAGGCGGCGATATCTTCCGTCGAGGGGCCGGTGCTCGTGGTCGACAAGATTCGGGCCTATTTCAATCATCCAGGGTTCATTGCAGCCATGGCGGACCGGGTGAGCGAGGCGCTGGCCCAAATGGGAAGTGGCGACGGCTCAGTACCCCGGACCGTCTTTACTGCGCACAGCCTTCCGATGTTGATGGCAGACCGTTGCGAATACGTCGCGCAACTCCGGGAGGCAGCTTCTCTCGTCAGCGAACGCGCCGGAGTCGGCCGATGGGAACTGGCGTTCCAGAGCCGAAGCGGTCCGGCCTCACAGCCGTGGCTTGAGCCGGATGTCTGTGACCGTCTGCGGGAGATGCGGAAGGAGGGGGTGACAAGGATCTGCGTGGCTCCGATCGGCTTCATTTCGGACCACATGGAAGTGGTGTTCGACTTGGATGTCGAAGTGCACGAAGTGGCCGAAGAGATCGGTGTCGAGTTCGTCAGGGCCGGAACTGTCGGGGTTCATCCCTGCTTCGTTGCGGGGGTCTGCGACCTGATCGAGGAACGGCTTCATGGCGGAACGGAGCGAGCGAGCGTCGGGACCATGCCAGCGCTGCCAGATGTCTGTCCATCCGACTGCTGCTTGCCGGCAGTGGGTCGGCCAACCCCGCAGGTGAGGACTGCAACCGATCCATAAGGTGCGTTCGGAGGGTCGGGCGTCCTGTAAGCCGGTTTCTGTTCCCGTCCGAAGACGGGCGGCAGTCATTCATCTCGAACGCCTGTTGCCAGGCGCCTCTAGCAACCTACCCGGGACTCAAGCGCGACGGGCCGCCACATCGTCCCCTATTTGGTCTTGCTCCGCGTGGGGTTTACCCTGCCGTTCCGGTTGCCCGGGACGCGGTGCGCTCTTACCGCACCATTTCACCCTTACCCCGGCGAGCCGGGGCGGTATCTTTTCTGTGGCACTTTCCGGCATCGACGTCTTGCGAAGTCGACTCCCGGCCGTTAGCCGGCACGCAGCCCTGTGGAGACCGGACTTTCCTCCCCGCCCGCAGGCGCAGCGACTGCCCGGACGACCGACCCAGATTAGATTATAGAATGCCGACCAAGGGCCGGATGGTGTCGATGGTCGACGGAACTGGCGCAGGGTCGGAGCAGTGCGGACAGGCATGCCTGGATTCCATCCGTTGTCGATGACTGACCAGCAAGGAGACTGTCCACCTAAGTCTCGTTCACATGAAAGAGGGAACCCCGGAACGTTCAGGCACTCCCGAACGAGATCGTACGCTCAGCATCATTCGGCCGTCCACAACTGAGCTTCGCGTTCGGAGCCCTGATCAACGTGACATTCTCCCGTCCGGGCGTTCGAGATCGTTGATTGAGCAGCCTCTGCTCCGTGCCTTGTTATTGTACTGGTGGAGGGTCATTGTAGGGTGCCGGGCACGACAAGTCTGCCATTCTCGCCCGGATGCAACGCTCCTTCCTTCAGACGCCACATGAACGTGATTTCGACTCCGATCCCAAGTCTCTGCACGGTCTCTACCAGCGCTCCGCACGTGCCATTTGCTGACATGCTCTGAACGGAGACATCGATAGCGGAAAGGTAATGGTACCCGTCATCTTCCTTGGACCCTCGCACCATGTTCGCCCGACAGACCTGTCTGAGTTCGCCAAAGCTACCAAGTTCATTCATCGCCAGTATCAGCGCCTGATCGAGTACTCCCTGCCAGCTTGGACGGAGTACGGGCTGGCCTGCCAGAGATGCGGTCAGAATCTTCGTATGTGTTAGGTCTGGCACCGACTGCGGATCAATCTCATGCTCAGCATCGGACGGAAGATCGTCCGATGCGACATTTCGTTCCCAAAGCTCCAGCGCATCCAGCGCTCGGTTGATGACCGTATCGGGCGTATCCTCGAACGGACTTGCGTGCTGTTGCAGGCGCTCGTAAGTGGCTTGCTCGATAGGTACGTCACGCATCGGTATCTCCTTGGTCGCGGAAATATGGATTATACAGTACGGTGCAACCCGGAGGGGACAAGGGGGCTGGTGGGCTCCACCGCGTGTAGGCGGGGCTGGTCTTGAACGGCCGGAGACTCAGGAGCATCCCGGTGCTCGGGCTTGTCGGCACAAGCGAAAGCAGGTCAGTGCTGGAAGAACGTGATCTGGCCCGACACTTCTTGGTTGACTCAACACTAGGCCAGAACCGCCTTGACGACGTTCGCCTTCTCCACGCCGGTCAGCTTGGCGTCGAGGCCTTGGTGTCGGTGCGTGAATCGCTCGTGGTCGATACCGAACAGGTGTAGCAGCGTAGCCTGGTAGTCACGGATGTGGACGGGATCCTTGACGATGTTGTAGGAAAACTCGTCCGTCTCTCCGTACACGACTCCACCCTTGATGCCTCCGCCGGCCATCCACAGGCTGTAGCAGCGCGGGTGATGATCACGTCCGTAGTTGGTCGGTGTCAGTTCTCCTTGGGAGTAGATGGTCCGACCGAACTCACCGCCCCAGATCACCAGCGTCTCGTCGAATAACCCACGCTCCTTCAGATCCTGAACCAGGGCCCACGCGCCTCGGTCGGCGTCACGAGCCTGCGCCGGCAGCACCTTCGGAGCGTCGTTGTGAACATCCCAGCCGCGGTGGTAGATCTGAACGAACCTCACGCCACGTTCCACTAACCGCCGCGCCATCAGGGCCGCATTCTGGAACTTGCCCGGCTCGCGGGCCTCGTCGCCCCACCGCTTCCAGGTGCTCTCCGGTTCCGATGAGAGGTCGCTCATCTCAGGTACGGATGTCTGCATGCGGAAGGCCATCTCGTACTGTTCGATGCGGGCGAGTGTCTCAGGGTCTCCGATCCGTTCGTGCTGCATCTGATTCAGCTTCGCCAACCCATCAAGCATTCCGCGGCGGACCGTCTTTGGCACCCCTTGCGGATTGCTCACGTACAGCACGGGTTCATCGCCGGGTCGCAACCCGACGCCGGCGAATTCGGGGGACAGGAATCCGGAACTCCAGAGCTTGGCCGAGATCGCCTGCTGTCCGGCCTTCGGATGACTTCTTTCCGCGTTCATCACCACGAACGTCGGCAGATCCCGGTTGAGGCTGCCGAGTCCATACGATATCCAAGAACCGATGCAGGGGCGACCCGCGATCTCGCGTCCGGTCTGGATGAACGTGATCGCTGGTTCATGGTTGATCGCTTCGGTGTGCATGGAACGGACGATGCAGATATCGTCCACCATGCTGGCGGTAAGCGGCAGAAGTTCCGAGATCCACGCTCCACTCTGGCCGTGCTGCTTGAAGGAAAAGACGGAAGGCGCGATCGGGAAGCGGGCCTGTCCAGAGGTCATGGTGGTCAGCCGCTGGCCCTGACGGATCGACTCGGGGAGATCCTTGTCGTACCAGTCCTTCATTGCCGGTTTGTGGTCCAGCAGGTCCATTTGCGGCGGCGCTCCCATCATGTGCAGGTAGATGCAGCGCTTGGCAGTGGGTGCAAAGTGGGGCAGGTCTGCCAGCCCACCTGCGCGACCGTCGTCCGGCCGCGATGCACGCGCGCTGTCGGCCATCATGCTGGCGAGCGCGATACCCCCGATTCCCTTCGCCTGACGAGCGAAGAACTGCCTCCGCGTCTCGGTCCGTATTGCTTGCTGCACCAACGGGTTCATTGCGGTGTTCCTCCGTGTCTGCTGCTCCCTGCCGGAGCCGTCGTCGTCGCTACTTGTTCAGCGCCTCGTCCAGATTCATCAGTTGATTCGCCATCATCGTCCAGGCGGCGAGGACAGGTCTGGGCAATTCCTCGTCCACTGGCCATTCGCCCGTCTCCAGCAGTCCTGTCACATCATCGTCGTGGGCCTCGTAGTGTCGGCGGAACTGCTCGAGACTCTCCTCGGCGACCATCCGTTCCGAGCGGTCGAACTCGCGAGCTAGCAGCCGGACCGTCATGTAGTTCAGGATTTCCCGGGAACTGCCCGTACCCTCGCGAATCGCCGCCTGGGCCAGGTAGCGCGCAGCCTCGACGAACTGAGTGTCGTTCATCGTGACCAATGCCTGCAGGGGAGTGTTGGTCCGTTCGCGCATGACCGTTGCATGCTCGCGAGTCGGGGCGTTGAAGATCTGCATGGAGGCTGGCGGAGCGGCGCGTTTCCAGAACGTGTACAGGCTCCGGCGGTAGAGCTTGTCACCGGCGTCCTTCTTGTAGAAGCGCGTGTTGCTGCCCAGCATCGCCACGGACTCCCAGACGCCTTCCGGCTGGTACGGCTTGACGCTCGGTCCGCCGATCTTCTCGGTCAGGATACCGCTCCCTGCCAAGGCAAAGTCGCGCAGCATCTCCGCATCCATGCGGAATCGCGGCCCTCTGGAGAGAAGTCGGTTCTCGGGATCCTTCTCGATCCTGATGTGGTCGGCCTCGGTTGCCTGCCGGTACGTCGAACTGGAGAGCATCGTGCGCAGCAGTGCCTTGACGTCCCATCCGGAATCGCGGAACTCCACCGCGAGCCAGTCCAGAAGTTCAGGATGCGAGGGTGGCTCGCCCTGCGCTCCGAAGTCGTCGCTGGTGCGGACCAGGCCGGTGCCGAACACCTGTTGCCAGAAGCGATTGACGGCAACGCGGGCCGTCAACGGATTCGCATCGCTGACAAGCCACTGCGCCAGACCGAGACGGTTCATCTCACTGGAGGTGGAAATCGACGGCAGGAAGCCCGGGGTGGCGGCCGCGACCTTCTCGCGGCGCTGGTCGTAAAGACCGCGAAAGAGAATATGGGCCTCGGCGGTACTTCCCATGCTCTCCTGCATGACATGGGTCACCGCTCCCCGCCGACGAATCTCCCGTATCTCGCGTTCCATGTTCTTCACGTCCCGGACACGGGATCTGTAGTCTCCGTCATGGACATTCAGATAATGCAGTCCGAGAACATGCTCTTCTTCCGCGGTCAGGTCGACGGGCTGCCTGGATCGTGCTGCCTTGAGCGCTGGCCACCTTGCGATGACGTGGGCTTCTTCCACGCTCAGTTCCCGGTTGTAGAACCGGACATCGGCCACAGACCCACCGGACAGACCACGGTGCTTGAGATCGTCGTCATCCCGATAGAAGCCGCGACCGAGCAGAATCGGCTTGTCGGTCGCTACGCTTCCATCAAGTTTGGAGAAGTACTCGGAGCCCTGGAACGGCATCCGCTCGCCGTTGTAATAGAAGTTCAGGCCCGCCCGCTCGCCGGAGCCGTCGTAGGTCACGGTCACGTGCTTCCACGCCCCCGGTTCGAGTTGGTACTGGTTGTTGGGCCGGATCTCTATGCTCGATGTCTCTTTGTCCTTCACCGCCTTCATCGAGAAGACGATCTGCCGTCCGCCGAGAGTCAGTGTCCAGCCGCGCATCTTGTTGTCAGGATCGGTCTGGCTGGCCACCACGTAGGATCCGGCTTCCTTGGGATGCCGGACCCAGAGGGCAAGTGAGAACGCTGAATCGGCGTCGGTCTCCGATGCCGGCAATTCCACGTAGCCGTCGTTGGTGAACTCGAACGCATCAAGGTTCTCGGCCGGGCCCACCGTTACTTCCACTCCTTCCTGCAGTGCCATGGAGTGATGCGGAGCGTCTCCGGATGCGGTCGTTGCGTCCGCATGCAACGAAGGCCCCTTGGAGCCTAGCGGCGCGGTCAGACCTTTGTAGCTGCCGGTCGCCAGCCACGCTTCGAACTGCTCGCCTGGAGCTTCCGTGGATTGATCGAGTGTGTTCCTGGTTGCTCGCAAGGACGCACGGATTTCCTCGTAACGTCCGCGGTCGTCGTCGGCCGGCACGATGATGAACGGAGGCGTGTCCGAAATGTTGCCGTCCATCACGTACTGGGTCGTGTTGCGGAAGAAGGCCGTCATCGCGTAGAAGTCGCGCTGTGTGATGGGGTCGAACTTGTGGTCATGGCAGGTCGCGCAGCCGACCGTGAGGCCGAGGAATACGGTCCCGGTCGTGTCGGCCCGGTCCTTGGCGTAGATCACCTCGTACTCCTCGGGAATGACTCCGCCTTCGTTCGTGGTGGCATTGCACCGGTGAAAACCAGAAGCGATCAGCTGATCCATCGTCGGGTTGTCCAGAAGATCACCCGCGACCTGCTCGACGGTGAACTGATCGAATGGCAGATTGCGATTGAATGCGTTGATCACCCAGTCGCGGTACGGCCACATCTCCCGGTAGTTGTCGATGTGAATGCCGTGTGTGTCGGCGTATCGGGCTGCATCCAGCCAGTACCGGGCGCGATGTTCGCCATAGGCCTTCGAACTGAAGAGGCGGTCGAGGTACCGCTGATAGGCACCCGCTTTCCGGTCCGCCAGAAAGGCTGCAAGGATCTCCGGTTTCGGGGGCAGTCCGGTGACGTCAAGTGCTGCCCGACGTGCCAGAACCCTGCGGTCCGCATCCGCACCGGGAGCGAGTCCCTCGCGCTCCACACGCGCGAGGATGAAACGATCAATCGGGTTCCGCACCCAATGCGGGTCATTGACGGCCGGCAGGGCAGGGGGCCTGGGAATCTGGAACGACCAGTGGCCGGTCCAGTCTGCGCCCTCGGCGATCCAACTGCGGAGCGTCTCGATTTCGCTGGGCAGGAGAGATTTGTGCGAGTATTCCGGTGGCATCCGCAGCGCCGGACTCTGGTGCACGATCCGCTGGTAGAGCAGACTGGATTCGGGATTGCCGGGGACGACCGGAGAGCCGTTGCGTCGTTCGCCCAGCAGCCCCTCCTTCCTGTCGAGACGAAGTTCGGCAAGCCGTGTGGCCGGGTCGGGTCCGTGGCATTGGAAGCAGTTGTCCGCAAGAATCGGCCGTACTTCTGCCTGGAAGTCGACATCGGCCGACAAGGAGGCGGCGAATGAGCCCAGGCATGCGAAGATCAGGCACGCCCGCCGGATGCGTTGATGGGTCATGCTGCTGCCATTCTATAGAGTGCTCATCATCAATGCAATGGGGTAGAAGGACCGAGTTTCTCGAACAGGCGCGCTGACGCGCGTGAAGCATGTGCTGAGGCAACTGAGAGATCGAGGCTGCATGAAGGTCGCTAGACTTGGTGCAATGAGGTGCCTTCCACTGGTCATCACGGCGGTCTCCCTGGCGGCCCTTGCCTGCGGTGTCCCACCGCCCCCGGTCGGCGACCAGTTCGAGATAGCTCCCGGCCTGGAAATGAGACTGTGGGCGAGCGAGCCGCTCGTCGTGAATCCCACCAACTTCGACATCGACGAGCGAGGCCGGATCTGGTTCATCGAGTCGGTGAACTATCGCAGCGACTTGAAGGGCCGCCCGAAGAACGACGAGCGGGGCGACCGGATCGTCATTCTGGAAGACACCAACGGTGACGGCCGGGCGGATTCCAGGAAGGTGTTCGACCAGCATCCGGACATGCTCGCCCCGCTGGGCATCTCGGTACTGGGCGACAGGGTTATCGTCTCGCAGTCGCCGGACCTCATTGTCTACACCAAAGACGAGAACGACCGCATCGTCTCGAAAGAGACGCTCCTGACGGGGTGGGGTGGGGTGGACCACGACCACGGGTTGCATGCCGTACTGTTCGGGCATGACGGACGGTACTACTTCAATTCGGGGGATCAGGGATTCGAGACGACTGACCGCTCGGGCCGGACATTTCGCAGCAGCCGCGAGGGGCCCTTCTTTGCCGCAACTGTGCAGACAGTGAATCCCGACGGAACGGACTTTCGCGTCCTTGCCCACAATGCCAGGAATCCCTACGAGATCGCCCTCGACTCGTTCGGATCGATCTGGCAGACCGACAATGATGACGACGGCAATCAGTGGACGCGCCTTCTCTACGTGATGGAAGGTGCCGACTTCGGATACTGGGGGCCGGGTGGCCGTCGGTGGAGAGAGGACCGGGGGACGCACTTCCACGAAGAGCGTCCAGGGACCGTGCCATACGTTGCCAGGACGGGGCCGGGGTCGCCGACCGGGCTTGTCATGTATGAGGGCAGTCTGCTCCCCGAGCGGTATCACGGTCAGCTGTTGCACTCCGAGCCGGGCAAGCGTCTCATCCAGACCTTTCGTATCCGGCAGGACGGGGCCGGATACGCCACTGACACCGAAAATACGGTGATCAGCGTCGACCCGCTCTTCCGTCCCAGTGACATAGCCGTTGCACCGGACGGGGCGGTGTTCATTGCGGACTGGCAGGATCCCGTCGTTGGCGGGCACAACATGCAGGACGTCGAGCGCGGTCGGATCTTCCGGCTTACGCCCGTCGACTACCACTCCTCGATTCCGGAACTCGATCTGGAGAGCGACGGGGGTCTCTTGGCGGCATTCGGATCGCCGAATCAGGCCACCCGATACCGTGGCTATCAGGAACTGATGCTGCGGGGGGAAGACGAACGCCGTCGGATCCTGTTGCAGGCCTGGCGCGATGCCGGAACCACGACGAGGGCACGAGCTCTGTGGATGCTTGCGCCGTTGGGTGATGACGGAGCCAGGGTTCTTTCGGAGGCACTGGGCTCGGACGATCCCAGGTTTCGCATTCTTGCCCTCCGGGTGGCCCGCCTGCACGATCTTGGCCTGCTGGAGCGGATTGCTGACCTGGCGGAGGATCCCGATCCCCGAGTCCGTCGCGAAGCAGCGATCATGCTCCGCACCGCCGATAGGGCCGACAAGCCCGAGATCTGGATGCAACTGGCCGAAGGCTACGACGGGTCGGACCGGTGGTACCTCAGTGCCTTGGGAATCGCTGCCGTGGGGGCCGAGGATGCGGTCTTCCATGCACTCCGCGCCAAGCGTACCCCCTGGACCCCGAGACTAGCGGATCTGTACCGCATCTTGCAGGCCCCGGCCTCCGTGCCGTTCCTGACGGGAGTTGCCCGAGACCGGTCGATTCCGGTGGAGCGGCGGCTTGACGCGCTCAACGCCGTCGGCTGGCGGCCGGAGGAGTCTGTCGGGCTTGCAGTCGCCTCGATCGTCGCTGACAGCAACGACGAACCTCGCATGCGGACGCGCGGGCTCTATTTTCTCGGTAAACAGCTGTACAGCGAGTGGAGCGACCTGCGTCGGAATGCACGGGTCCTCCGAGCGATTTCCGGAGCATTGCGCGACCCCGGTACAAGGTCTGCGGCGCTGGCATTGGCCGAGTCGATCGGGCATCCGATCATGGAGCAGGATCTGCGCCGGATCGCACAGGACGATTCGGTTGCGGAGTCCGAACGGATCGTCGCGGTCCGGGCGCTGGGCCGTCTCGACTCGGCGGAGATCACAGATGTGATGAAGGGATTCCTCGCGAGCGGTCCGGTCGGTCTGCGGATTGCCGCGATCGATGGTCTCCGGTCGGCTGCTCCTCGTGATCTGGATGCAACCCTGCGTGATGTCGTGCGCTCGGATGCACCGAACGAGGTCCGGAGCGCTGCCCTGCGGGTGCTGGGCCGGAGGGCGTCGGGACAGCACCTGATCCTGGACATGGAGGAGTCCTTTGAACTGCCGGCAGAAATGCGGGCGACGGCGGCGAGTGTGATTCACGCTTCCCGCAATGCGGAGGTCCGCGCCCGGGCAATGGATGTCCTGCCGCCACCGAAGAGCCGGAACCAGAACCCGGTCGTTCGGGTCCGCGACATCGTCGAGGGAATCGGCAGTGCCGAACGTGGACGTGTGGTCTACCACCGGAAGGACGGGGCGAACTGCGTGAAGTGCCACTCGTTATCGGTTGGCGAGGAGATCGTCGGTCCCAGCCTTGCCGCAATCGCGTCGAAGTACGGAAAGGAAGGCATGCTCAACGCGATCCTGCATCCGAGTGACGGGATCGCGCCCGAATACGTTTCCTGGATCCTTGACACTACTACCCACGGGCTGGTGACCGGACTGCTGGTCGAGGACACCCCGGATCGCCTGGTAGTGAGGACAGAAGCGGCGGAGCGGATCGAACTGGCTCCCTCGGACGTTCTGGAACGTAGGCAGGGACGGCTGTCCATCATGCCGGAGGATCTCGTCAACTCGATGACCAGACAGGAACTCATTGACCTGCTGGAGTTCCTCTCGACGCTTGATGGCGACGAATAAGCGTCCGCCACAACAACATATCGCCTAAAATCCTGCGGAGCCGGGAGTGCGCCACAATGGGAGTTCACGGCGCTCTTGTCTTGGGTACGCCAGTTGGGTGAGTGGATAGCGGGAGCTGCGGCGTTCCTGGGACCGGGCGGAGTGTTTCTGCTCGCCTTGGCGGACAGCGCGCTGATTCCCATGCCGCAGGGGGTGGACGCGCTGCTGCTGGCTCAGGGAATCGCGAGTCCGCGAAATGCCTATCTTGCTGCGGTTCTGGCGGTTCTCGGATCGACAATCGGAAGCGTTGCGCTCTATTTCGTCGCCCGAAGGGCCGGACACGCGATGCTGCGACGGTACGTGTCGGAGCGCGGTATCCGCCACCTCGGGGAACTCGTGGGACGGTTCGGGGCCGGTCTGTTGATTCCGGTCACCCTCATCCCCCTCCCCCTGCCGATGAAGCCGGTCGTGATCGCTTCAGGAATCTTCCAGATGCCGCTGGTGCCGTTCTGCGCGGCGATCGCACTGTCCCGCGTGCTGCGGTATTGCGGGATCGTGTTCCTGGCGGTTCGGTTCGGGGATCAGGCCATGTCCCTGGCCATGGAGAACGTCCATCTCGCAGGTGCCGGTTGCGCGGTCCTGGTTACGGTCTTCATCGCCGTTCACAGATACGGAAATCGCTGGCTGGATCAGACTGGCGAGGCTGGGCAGCGGGTCTCGTGAGCGTCGCCCGTCCGCCACGGCTTCATGGGTTGGGCGGTAGCAGCGGCAGCCCGTAGGGAAGGTTGAACACATCGTCTCCGAGAGGTACGTCGACCTCGTAACTCTGCGCGTACAGTTCGAAGACCCGGTCGTCGTCGCGTTCCCGACGAATGATCCACGGCAACAGAACGTTGCCGACCGGCCGATACCGGCCGAACACGGACTTTTCCTCGTACGGAATGCGGGTCTTCGGGTCCCGTCGTAGATATCGCTGCTGGAGCGGCAGGCCGTCCGACTGGCGCAGGTACAGAGTGATGGCTTCGCCCTCTGCGTCCACGATGTCCAGAGAGTGACTCGGAACGTTGTCGACGATTTCCGTGCCGTTGTAGTAGTAATACAGCCCGGGTTCGTCCATCCTGTACCGCATGAAGTAGAAGATGTCCCGGCGACTGGCGAGCCGATACCTCCGCATGTAGTCTTCCGGTTGGGGTACGACACCACGATAGGTCACCTCGTAGCCCTGGCCATTGAGGAACAGGGCGTAGTAGTCACCCTTCTCGGTGTAAACCTCCCTGCGCCTCAGGGGCAGCCAATCCCCGTCTGCCTCGGGATCCATCCGGTCGAACCTGTCATAGATCGTGATCCGTGCTTGGCCCCGTACCTGCCGGTTGTAGAAGGAGTATGCCCGTCCAGCCCTGACCTGTGTCTGGACGTTGAGAAAATCCTGGCCGCCGACGGCTTCGAATGCCTCGCGCAGGAGTCGCTCTGCACGCTCTTGCTTGGTCTCCGCCAGCAGGGCGGAGGCTCCGACGCAAGCGGTTGCGAAAGCTCTTCGGCTGATCATGCTGAACTCGAGGCTGCTTCCAATGTCGGTATGCCTTTCCCCACCATAGCCGAACGGTGGATGGCGCTGGGTTATTCTGACCTTGTTGCCACGATGGAACAGAAGATCTTACCGACAGCCGACCCGCAGATCATGTCCCTGCTGGAGCGGTTCGGCAAGCATGTACCCGAGGAAGCTCTCGCCAAGGTTCCGCAGCTTCTACAGGATCTGCCTGATCCCGTTGGTGCCCTCCGGCGGTTGATCGACTACTATCGGCGCCTCCCCTGGGACCCGCAACCTGCGGACTACAGCGGAAACTCGATTGATGCCCTCCTCACTGCATTCGGCAACAGCCGGTATCTGTCGAACGTTCTGCAGAACTCCCCGGATCTGCTTGCCTGGGTGCTTGCCCCGGAGAACCTCGAGAGGACGATCCCGGTCGGCGAACTTCGTTCGGACCTCGGTACGTTTCCCGCCCAGGCCAGCGATGAGCAGGTCGGTCTGCTCATCGCCAGATTCAAGCGCAAGCACCTGCTGCGCATCGCGATGCGGGACCTGCTCGGAGGTGCCCCGCTCGCCGACATCGCACTCGAACTCTCGAATCTGGCCGACGTCACGATCCAGGGGGCTCACGACCATATCCGCCAGCAACTCGTCGCACGGTTCGGGCGCCCGTTGTGTCTGACGGACTCCGGCCAGATCCTGTGCAATTTCGCCGTCTTTGCGATGGGCAAGCTGGGCGGAAGCGAGTTGAACTACAGTTCCGACATCGATCTGATGTACCTGCACACCGGCAACGGTGATACTGCCGGCCCGGTAAGGACATCCAACGACGACTTCTGCAAGCAGTTGGCGATGCGGCTAACGAATCTGCTGTCAATGACCACCGCGGAAGGCTTCATCTACCGGGTCGACTTGCGTCTCCGCCCTGAGGGTAACGCCGGCGAACTGGTCATATCCCTTTCTTCAGCCGTTCATTACTACTTCAACCGGGCGCGGGACTGGGAACTGCAGATGCTCATCAAGGCCAGACCGGTTGCCGGAGACGTAAGGCTTGGGCGCCAGTTCCTCGACATCGTGATGCCACAGGTCTATCGCACGACCACGGACTTCTCGCAGATCGAGAGAGTTTCCGAGAGTCGGGACCGCATCCAGAAGCAGCGCCGCCAGAGCGGCAGCAATGCTGTCGATGTCAAGCTGGATGCCGGGGGAATTCGGGATGTCGAATTCCTCGTGCAGTGCCTGCAGCGGCTCTACGGCGGACAGGACCGGTTCCTGCGCAGTGGCGGTACGATGTACGCCCTGCACCGACTCAAGGAGAAGGGATACCTGGGAGTCAAGGACTACGGGAAACTCTTCACTGCGTATCAGTATCTGCGCAAAGTGGAACACCGTCTGCAACTGTTGGACAACCGGCAGACGCATGAACTTCCGAAAAGCGAGGAGGGCGTGCAACGGGTAGCGATCCAGATGGGAGAGAAGGGCGGCCCCGGAGCCGTGTCAGCCCTGCATGCCCGCATCGAGGGTCATCGCAAGAAGGTCCGTGAGATCTATCACCGGGTCATCGGCAGTCAACGGGACACTGGGACCCGTCCGCGTTCCAAACAGGTCATCGCCCCGAGTCCGACCCAGCCCGATGCTGAAATCCGCGCAGCACCGGTCGCGTCGGCAGTCTGGCGGACCCACCTTCCCCATCTCCAGCGGGTGTCGCCGATCCTGGCCGAAGGGTTCGACTCCGTGATTCTGCGCTGGGGCAACCGCTCTCTGGAGCAGTTTCTCGGTCGGATCACTGATATGCCGGACGTGATCAAGATTCTGGAAGCTCAGGAGCAGTTGGTGCCCCACATCGGCGAAATCATGGAATACAGTCCGCATTTCGCGAGCTACCTGGTGCGATTCCCGGAGGATGTGGCCATGGTGGCGGCTGCGGAGTCGAGTTCTGACGGTCTGGTGGAGGGCGGGCCTTGGATGCCTGGTCCCGTGCATCCGGAACTCAAGACGGCACTTGATCCGGCGTTGGACCCCGGAAAGGCGGTATCGGCCCTCCGCAAGTACTTCCGGAGGCGGATGCTGGCGATCCAGACACGCAGCATCTGCTTGGGCGAGAGCGTCTTCGACACGATGTCCGCGCTCAGCACGCTTGCAGAGAACGTCATCCGAGCGGCGCACAGACTGGCGCTGCGCGAGATCTCTGCCAGCGCAGGGATGGAGGTCGACGAGTCGGCGGCGTTGCGGATCATCGCACTGGGCCGATTGGGGATGAGGGAGTTCGACCTCGGTTCGGATGCCGATATCGTGTTCGTGATTCCCGACAGTGAGGCCGAGCGGCGACAACTGTGGACGCAGGTCGCCAAGCGGGTCACCGGGATCATCAGCAGCTACACAGCGGACGGGCAGATGTTCACGGTTGACCCGCGTCTGCGTCCCCGGGGCAGGGACGGCGAACTCGTGCAGACGGAAGGGCAGTACCTGCGGTACTTCGAGGACGGTGCCGAATCCTGGGAGGCTCTGACCTACATGAAGGCTCGCTCGGTCGCCGGTGATGCCGCGAGCGGAAAGGAGTTTCTAGCGAGGCTCCAGAAGATCCTGTGGCAACGATTCGCCCAGAGAAAGGACCTCGCGGCCCTTCTGGTCCGGATGCGGGACCGGATCGAGGCAGAACAGGGTGAATCGCGGCCACTGCGGTCAGCGCCGGGCGGTTACTATGACATTGATTTCATCCTACTGTATTGGCGCCTGCTTCACGCCGAGTCGTTCTATGAGTCACTGAACACTCCGGAGCGCATCGAGATCATCCGCAAGACCGAACCTGCGAACCTGGGGGATCTGGATACGCTCTTGACGGCAACGACCGTCCTGCGGTCGCTGGACCATGGTGTTCGTCTGTACAAGGGAACCTCGTCGAGTGCCTTGCCACCCACGGAGTGGCAACGGCGTCTGCTCCAGGAACTTATGGCCCGGTGGATTCCGGACCAGTTGGCACAACAGCCGCTTGATGTACTGATCGAGACTACGATGCAATCCGTCAGGGGCGTCTTCAGGAAGGCGTTTCTCAATCCGTGAGTCTGTTTCTCGATCCGTGAGTCTGAGGTTGCAGTGTGCCCGCTTCCTTTCTCAGTAGCTGCAGCCCAGTCAAGTTAATTCCCGTACCGTGTCTTGTGCTATGCCCTGAGCATGAACTTCCTGTGTACGGCTTCATTTTTCATTCTCACACCTGCTCTCTTGGCCCAAGTCGGGGGAGGGGCGTAGACTCCAATGGTTGGGATCTCCGTATCGTACCACTTGCCAAGAATCTCCAAGGTGCAAAACTGCGCGGGACCGATCTCCGTGGCAAGCAACTTAGAGAACATGACTTATCCAATTCCGATCTCTCGGGAGCAAATCTTGAGGGAGCGGATCTCTCCGGTGCGCTGCTGAAGAACGCTGTCCTCAGAGGAGCCAGCGTTCGCGGAGCAAACCTAGCGCGCACTAACCTAGCGGACGCTGACCTTGATAGTGCCGTTATTTCGGGTGCATATATCACAGCAGAAACGATTTTGACTGGAGTAGAATTTGGTAGCGCTCAAGATTTGAGATGAATGCGAATCGTGGAAGTTAACCTTGATAATACAAGACTTATAGGCGCAGATTTTCGATATGCTACACTTACCGGAGCCAATCTGAAATCTGCGAACCTGCAAGGTGTTAACTTCGAACATGCCTCGCTTGAAGGTGCAGATTTAAGCGAGGCTAATTTATCAGATGCTAGGTTCCTCTATGCCTCCCTTCGCAATGCGGATCTCCGAGGCGCTAGTCTCTTTAGGGTATATATGTACAGAGCCTCTTTCGCCAATGCGCAACTGCAGGGAGCGGACCTTCGCTTGGCTAGCTTGTCAGGCACAGATCTTCGTGGAGCCAATTTAGCTGGCGCAATTTTGACGGATGCTTTTGTCCATAATGCGGATTTTAGTGGAGCAAATCTTGCCAATACCAATTTCACGGGAGCGCGGAATATCGCTAACGCGAATTTCAGTGGGGCGAACACGGCAGGAGCGATAGGCTTACCCTAGCGTTTTGCCAACGAACAAGATTGCTAGTAGAGAGAATCTCAAGACGGAGGCTACTCGAAGCGATGACAAGTGCGTTTCAGCACAACATAAATCGGCATTCGGCAGATGCCGTCCCCCGCTGTAAACTCAAGTCTACCGACCCAAAAATCTCCGCTTGGGACAACACTAGCCTGAATTGTCATATATTATATGAACTCATGAATAGCTAGCCAATAAACCATCCAGACTGGTCCGGGCTGAATATCTGACCCTTGATCCACGCCGACCCAGCTCCGATTCTGCGGATTTCACCCAGAAATTCCCGCCATCTTTGCCAATCCGGCCTCATTTCACTTGAAAATGGTCCACTCAACCCCCACTTCTCTCTCCCGAGGGCCATTTCCCATCCGCCCGGAACATTTCCATATGATGTTGTGATACGATGTTCATGAGTTCACGGATCATATGACATCGACGGCCGACCTCTTCCTACAGTCCCAAGCCCAAATCGCCTTCGCTTAACCCCCGTTTGTCACATCCAGATCCCCTCTTGGGAATTCAGGCTAGTGTTGTCATGAGGACAATGTTTCTGGTGGAGTGAGTTGCACATAGGATAGACCTCTATGCTCGATCACTCTTCCCACGGAAAGGGAGAAGGAACTATGGAGAAGCACATTGTCCGACGTGCGGCGACTGAACGCAGTCTCTGCATGAAGACCACCCGGAGACTCAAAGCCAGTACGCAAAGAGCATGCGAAGTGCGTCCTGCTGCAAGTGAATGAATGACTTCGGCAATGGTGTTAGTTGTGTTGATTGTCTGCATAACCTAATTCCCCTTTGTCACCTGCAGCCCGCAGTATAAGCCCATCCGCCTAGGGCGGAATGTTCAGGCTGATGAAGTGGTGTCGTATGGCCAGTCCACGACGGATTCCGAGTAGAGAGCGTCGGTGTTCGTGATACGCAGTGCCGAGCCGACTCGCGTCGCATTGCACCGTTCTCTTGCCGTGTCTCATTGCCGACTTGGGGACCATTCGGAACGCTCCACAGATCAGACAAGTTGCCTCCCTGCAGTGCGACAACGCGGGTAGTCGACTCGATATCGTGCTCTCAATGCTCGGAAACCTGAGGAAGCCGACAGCCGACTATAGCCGCTCATGCACAGGAGGAACACCGACCGACGGACGCTGCCGCCGACTGGAGGTTCCGCTCGGAGAGACGGGAACGACTGGTAAGGCCTATTCTTCGAGCCGCGCGAGGAGTTCGCTCCCGCGATCGCAATCGACGATCCAGTCGCCTACATCCTGCAAACGATCCGGATCCTCAATCGCGGTCAGGAGCCTAGCTACTGACTCCCGCACTTCCGTGCCGAACTTCCGATCGGCCAGCCGTAGCAGCAACTGCCGCTCTCGATGCAGTCCTTGCCGCAGTCCCTTCTGCAGTCCTTGCTCCTCGCCCTCGGCCCGCAGCGCATCGAAGCGGGCCTGAAAGCGCTCCTCCAACGTGGGACGCAACTCCCCGCTGTGTCTGATCTGTTCCAGCATCACTCTGTCCTCCAGAAACTCCAGATCCACACCCGCCCGCTGCACCAGCAGGCGCAGCCAGCCCAGAAACCGCTCCCGCAACTCCTCCGACTCCAGCCGCCGCAGCAGCACCTCGGGCATGGTTGCTGGACACCCCCCCAACGGGTGCTGGACAACATCGATCGGCCTGTGGCGGCACTGTATTCGACGGCTCACCGGATGGCCATGACGGGTTGAGTTGGCTACGCCGCTCCTTCTAGCCGCGCGAGGAGTTCGCTCCCGCGATCGCAATCGACGATCCAGTCGCCTACATCCTGCAAACGATCCGGATCCTCAATCGCGGCCAGGAGCCTGGCTACGGACTCCCGCACTTCCGTGCCGAATTTCCGATCGGCCAGCCGTATCAGCAACTGCCGCTCTCGCCGCAGTCCCTGCCGCAGTCCCTGCCGCAGTCCTTGCTCCTGTCCTTTCTGCAGTCCTTGCTCCTCGCCCTCGGCCCGCAGCGCATCGAAGCGGGCCTGAAAGCGTTCCTCCAGCGTGGGACGCAATTCCCCGCTGTGCCTGATCTGTTCCAGCATCACTCTGTCCTCCAGAAATTCCAGATCCACACCCGCCCGCTGCACCAGCAGGCGCAGCCAACCCAGAAACCGCTCCCGCAACTCCCGGTACTCCTCCGACTCCAGCAGGCGCAGCAGCACATCCAGGACCCGCTCCATGTCCGCCGCCCCCGCGAAACGTTCCGCCTGCACCATCAGCGACACCAGATTGTCCACCGGCAACGCATCCAGGTCGTACGCACCCAGGTCCACCAGCACGTACTGTTCGCCCGTGTAGGTCGGCGGGGGCGGCGAGCCGCTCCCCGCCGGACAGGCCCCCTCGGCCACCAGTTGGGCCATGCTGGTGGCCGCCCGCCAGCGGTTCTTGCCGTTGTAGATCACCACCGCCAGGACCGGTGGCAGCCGGTCGGTGCTGACGGGGTCGCGGTCCGGCAGCAGACTGCGGTACAGGCCCGTGATGTACTCCAGGACCCGGAAGGCCATGAACCAGTGCACCTTCGACTGGAATTCGAGCATCAGCAGGACATGGAGCGGTTCCTGCTCGTCGGTCGCGTCGCGGAAGCCGATGCGCCAGACCATGTCGCTGATCCGGGCACGGAAGGCGGGATCGATCCGCTCGGTGGGCAGCGGTTCCAGCGTCTCGAAGTCCAGCCGCTCGACCCACTCGGCTCCGCCCTGGATCTGTGGGGCGACGAAGTCGCGCAGCAGGTCCTCGACCAGCCGTCGGAACCCGAACAGCGCCTTGTAGGATTCATCGTGGCGCATCCGCTCCTGCTCGGTCATAGTGCTGTCCCAGTATATCCTCTGAGCCTGAGGTTCTCCAGGAAATAGGTGGGGAGTCTGCCGGTCTGGCAACGGCTGGGCCCCAGGCGGGATCAAGTCGGTCGTGTGGAAAGAGCATCCCTGGCGGAACGATCTGGGCATCTGCGGCAGACCGGCTGGATGTACCGCTGCACGGCCAGGTGGCTGACGCCGGCTGATCAGTTCTGATGCGAAACCTTGATTCTGTACAATGTCATCGTGACGAAACACTCAATTGCTCTCACTCTCCTTTGCGCCATGGTTCTGTGTGCGCTGTCGGCCGCGGTGGCCGACGACGGCTGGGTGGACCTCTGGAACGGAACATCTCTTGACGGATGGAAGTTGAGTAGCGAGAATCCGTCGACCTTTCGGATCCAGGATGGAGCCATCGTTGCCAATGGGCCCAGAGCGCACCTTTTCTATGCGGGTGACGTGAACGGTGGCCGGTTCCGGAACTTCGAACTCAAGGTCGATGTTCTCGCGAAGAACAACTCGAACGGCGGAATCTACTTTCACACCGAATACCAGGAAGAGGGCTGGCCGCTGAAGGGCTTCGAGGTCCAGGTCAACAACACCTACGCCAGGGATCCTCGCAAGAGCGGGAGCCTGTACGGTGTTGCGGACAACCTGGTGGCACCGATCGGCGATGATGTCTGGTTCACGGAGCACATCATCGTGAATGGCAACAGTGTCAAGGTCTACGTGAACGACGACCTCGTGACGAACTGGGTCCAGCCCGATGACTGGGGCGGATTGCATCCGCTGTCCAGCGGCAGGGGAATGAACTTTCCGCTTCGACGGCTGGACACCGGGACCATCGCCCTCCAGGGACACGACCCGAACAGCGTCGTGATGTACAAGAACATCCGCATCAAGGTTCTCGATTAGTCCCTGGCCGGACTGTACGACAGCCGCAGGAACAACGTCCCATGGACTTCGCACAAGAGGTCAAGGCAGCGGCTGACATCGTTACCGTCGTCGGGTCGCATGTCCGCCTCCGACGACAGGGCGGCAATCGCTACGTGGGTCTCTGCCCGTTCCACTCGGAGAAGACCCCGTCGTTCTCCGTCAACGCTGCCCTCCAGATCTACAAGTGTTTCGGGTGTGGGAAGAGTGGTGATGTCTTCAGCTTCCTGATGGATATTCAAGGCCTCACCTTCTTCGAGGCATTGAAGATTCTCGCCGAGCAGCAGGGCAGGGAGATGCCGCGGACCGGAACCGGCCCCGGAGCGGACAAGGCAGCTCGCCTGCGGGACGCGCTCCATCAGCTGCACGAGGTTGCACAGAATTTTTACACCGGACAGTTGGTGTCCAAGCGCGGCGCGAGAGCCCTGCGATACCTGCGCGACCGGGGTTTGGGAAGCACTGAAATCAAGGAGTTCGGACTTGGCTATGCACCATCGGACAATGCGCTCCTGAAGCATCTCAAGGGCCGGGGCTTCAAACGCAGTGAGGTGCTCGATTCCGGACTGGTGGGCAAGTCCGAATCGGGTGGCTCCGTCTACGACCGGTTCCGCGACCGGTTGATGTTTCCGATCCACTCGGACTCCGGCCGACTGATCGGCTACGGCGGGCGCCAGCGAGAGGCCGACAGCGGGCCCAAGTACCTCAACTCGCCGGAGACCCCGATCTACCGCAAGACCTCCGTTCTGTTCAACCTCCACCGTGCCCGGACGGTGATACGCCAGCGAGGCCAGGCCGTGCTGGTGGAAGGCTATATGGACGTAATTGGTGTGTGGCGGGCGGGTATCCGCAATGCGGTTGCGACATGTGGTACCGCTCTCACTTCGCGGCAGATCTCGATGATGCGCCGGCATTGCGACACGGTCATTGTCAATTTCGATTCCGATTCGGCCGGCCAGGCCGCAGCGGAACGATCAGTGGAACTGCTGCTGCGGGAGGGGATGAACGTCCGCGTACTGGAACTGCCCGACGGAATGGACCCGGACGAGTATTGCAAGGCCCATGGCGGGGCTGCCTATCTGGACCAGATCGAGCGTGCGCCACGCTACTTTCACTGGCTGTTGGATCGCTCGCGGCGGCAGTTCGACCTCGGTACATCCGAAGGCCGGACTGCCGCCTTCGATCGACTGCTCCCGTCTGTCCTGCTGCTGCCGGACGAAATCCAGCGCGCGACGACGATCACGGAACTCGCCGATCACATTGGGTTGCAGGAGGGTGTCGCCCTGAGTCGGCTGCGGCAAAGCTCGAATCAGCGCGAGCAGTCCCAGGTATCCGGAACGAATCCTGCGGAGAGCCTCTCTCCCGGTGAGCGCGTGTTGATTGTTCTGCTGGTCCAGGACGGCACCGCCCGATCCGAACTTCTGGATGCCGCGTGCGGGCTCGCCGACCAGGGCCTTCCCAGCCGGAACATTCTCGCTGCGATACGTAGCGCCAATCCGCCAGAAGGGCCACTTGACTATGCGGCCGTCGAGGGACGATTGAGTGATGAGGATCGGGAGCGGCTCTCCCACCTCGTGTTCGACAGGGACCGGCCGGACCATTCGATCGAGACAGGCCGCGAAGCACTTGAAGCGCTCGGCCGTCAGGTCAGGGAAGCCCGGCACCGCGAAGTGCTCCGGAAGATCCGAGCCGCGGATCAGTCCGGGGACCACCAGGGCCTGCTGGATCTTCTCAACCAGAAGAAGGCACTGGAAGTCGAACTTGGCCTGGTGGGGCGCTAGGATTCCTGACGAGCCGCGCTCACTTGGCGATCCTGCGGAGCAGCCGGGCTTCCCGGTGATCAAGATCAGCCGATGGTGCATGCCGCTGGGCTGCACGTGTCAGGTCGAGAGCCTGCATGAAGTCCCTGTCGATATGTTCATAATGCTTGGCGAGTGCCTCAAGTGCCTCGGCACGGTGTCTCGGGCTGACCTGAGCGAGCTCGCGGAGCAGTTCAACCTTCGCGTCATGGTTGCCGATCCTGCGTTCCAGTTGTGCCGTCTCCCAGAGACAGTTGTGGAGGTTCGTCGGAGCCAGCCCTGCGTGGATCGCCTTGCGATAGAGCCGCAGTGCCTTGCCATCCTCGCCAGAGCCACGGAACCAGCGAGCAAGGCCGAGCATGTCCGGACCATGTTGCAACGTCCCGCCCGGATTCGCGTAGATCTCCATCGTCCGCGCGGTCAGACAGGCGAGGGAGACAACGTCCAGCGCATTGTGATGGAAAACGGGAGCGAGCGCTGCTCCACGCCGTGACCGCAGGAACTCGAAGTACCGTTGCGGTATCAGCGCGCCGGGAATGTCTCCGGTGCGCTCGACCCCGAGAATGTCGGACTCGAGAGTTCCAAGCCGACAGTTCGGCATCCGTTCCCGCCACAGTCTGCGGGTGCAGTGCAGCAGGTCAAGATGACCCATGCGGGAAAAGGGATTCCGCTGACGCTTCAACAGGTACCGTGTCTCCAGCAGGGGAATGTCGAATGCCTTGCCGTTATAGGTCACGACAGCGTCGAATCGCGACAGCTCCTCGGCCAGTGCCGCCAGCATCGCGGACTCCTCGTCGTAATCGCGCATGAAGTACAGGTTGACCCGAAGACCGTGGTCGTCGATGGCGCCGATTCCGACCAGGAAGGCACACGTACCCGTACCGCCTGCGAGGCCCGTCGTCTCGGTGTCCAGGAACACCCAGCGGCGTGGGTCAACCGGCTGGATCTCGCCATTGGACACGTCATTGATCCGTTGGGATGACGTGGCGCGGAGTCGCTCGATAGGGTAGCGTCCGTGCTTGCTTTCGTTGGCATAGACACGCTCCTGCAACAAGAACCGACCGAGTTGCCCCTCGCACTCCCTGCCCTTGATGTCGAGATGGCTGTCGGTCACAGCCTTCCTGTGCGGAGGGATCTGCTGCGCCGTCCGCACAGGCTGGGACGTTCCGTTCCGGTCAATCGACAGGTTCAGTCGGCGCCGAAGCTGCTCGATGTCCTTGTGCCCGATCCGTTGCATGCCGCTTCCTATGGGGCTTCAGGTTCCGGCAGCGGTTGTCGGGCCCCATTCAGGGATCGGGCAAGGAGCAGGGCAACTTCCTTGGCCTTCTCGCCCACTTCGCCCGGTGCGCCCACGCAAGCGGGGCACCCCATCGTGCACGAGCATGATTCGAGGAGTTCCTGCACCTTGGTGGTGAGGGTGTCCCGCGTCCGGAACAGTGGCTCGCTCTGGCCGATTCCACCGGGGTAGTTGTCATACAGGAACAGTTCCGGATCCAGTGGCGCGTCCGGACTGCGATGCGAGTGTCTGGTGGAGACTCCGAGATCGCGAGGGTCACACATCAGGGCCACGGTTCCCACTGTGCGCAGGACATTGCCCAAGCCGATCAGTCCATCCCGTTTCTCGGTTCTGGGGTAAGGCAGTCCTTCGAGGAACGCCATCGAGAAGTGGATCCAGAAGGCCGTCGTGTGCATCTCCTGTTCCGGCATGGAGAGCTTCCCGTCTCCGACATTCTCGTTCGTGTAGAAGCGGATCTTCTTGAAGCCCACGACGCGCCTGGTGATGCGGATTTCTCCGTGGACCGCGGTGGCTTCCCCGTGCTGTCCGCTAGCAAACTCCTCGATCGGAACGACCTGCGCATGCTCGATCGCGTCCGTGTAGTAACCGCAATCCACACGCTTGACGTACGCCTTGCGCTCCTCGTACTCGAACCGCTCCACATGGAACAGTGTCCCGTTGTGGATGTAGATGGCCTTCTCGTGCAGCGTCGTCAGCGCGGCGGGAAAGGCCACCTCGCCTATCACGGTCGACGAGTCGCTGGCATCCACGACAACGAAATTGTCACTGGATACCTTGCGGAGACTGATGGCGTCGGCCGGATTCGATTCGGATGTCCAGTGCCACGCACCACCTGCGTGATGAAGCACACCGGACTCTTCGAGAAACCGACACAGTTCGGTAGTGTCGTGGGGACCGAATGCTTCGCCGTCCTGCACGGGGAGTTCAAAAGCTGCGCACTTGACGTGGTTGACGAGGATCTCGAGGTTGTCAGGATTGACATGTGCGGCCTCGGGAGAAGACTCGAAGAAATACTCGGGGTGCTCAATCAGGTACTGGTCGATCGGAGCCGAGGATGCAACCAGAACGCTCACGGAGGTGCTGCCACGGCGCCCTGCACGTCCTGCACGCTGCCAGGTCGAGGCGATGGATCCGGGATAGCCGGCCATCACGACGGCATCGAGTGATCCGATGTCGATTCCCAGTTCCAGGGCGTTCGTAGCGACGATGCCCAGGACCTCACCTTCGCGGATCTGCCGCTCGATCTCGCGACGCTCCCGAGGCAGGTAGCCTCCACGGTAGCCTCGAACGGGCGGTTCACCTCCGGCCCGCCGTCCGACTGCATCCTTGAGATAGCGGGTGAGTACCTCCGTTGCAAGTCGGTTGTTCGCGAAGACGAGGGTCTGTCGACCCCGATCCAGGAAGACCTGTGCCATCCGTCGAGTCTCGTTGACGTAGCTGCGGCGGATGCCGAGCTGCTCGTTGACCACTGGCGGGTTATAGAAGACGAAGTACTTCTCACCGCTCGGAGCGCCGTTGTCATCGACCAGTGAGAACGGTTCTTCGGCGATTCTCTCGGCGAGCTGCTGCGGATTGGCGATCGTCGCCGAGCAGCAGATGAACTGCGATCTGGAACCGTAGAAGGCCGCGATGCGCTTCAACCGACGCAGGACGTTGGCCAGGTGACTTCCGAACACGCCCCGATAGGCGTGGAGTTCGTCCACAACGATATAGCGGAGGTGCTCGAAGAACCGCGCCCAACGGGTATGATGCGGCAACAGGCCCGCATGCAGCATGTCTGGATTGCTGAGCACGACGTTGGCTCGGCGACGGATCGCCCGTCTGGCGTCGCCGGGAGTGTCGCCGTCGTACGTGTAGGCGCGGACATCGGCTCCGAGGGTGTCTCCCAGCGTGTTGAATTCCTGCAGCTGGTCCACGGCCAGTGCCTTGGTCGGAAACAGGTACAGTGCGCAGACGGCAGGATCGCCGGCGAGCGCGTTCAGGATCGGGATGTTGTAGCAGAGTGTCTTCCCGCTTGCGGTTGGTGTGACGACAACGACATTTTCACCGGCGTTGATTCGCTGCCAGCTCTCGGCCTGATGCACATACGGTTGCTCAATGCCGCGGCTGGCCAGGGCCTCGCGAAGGCGTGAATCGATGTCATCCGGTAGTGGCGCATGGCGGGCTTCGCGGGGTGGGCTTCTGCGGATGGCCGCCACGGGTGAGTCGGCGTGCTGCTGCAGGGCCTCGAATCGTTCGATGATGCCCCCAAGGGACTGATCTCGGGGTGCGATCGGCAGGGACGCGGGGCGATTCATCGGTCGGGTCTCGCATCGCAGTTGCTGGAAGGGATTGGGAAGGTCGGCCATCGTTGCTCTACCGTGCTATCGGTTTCGCTACGGAAACCATTTTTATTGCCATTATATTCGCATGCAATGAGCCGAATCGTCAAGTTGCCTTGTGCGAGAGTCGGCTGACCGGTGCCATGGCCCGGGCCCGGGATCATCTCCATTGCAAGCCTCTGCCTCCATCATATGGGGATGCCGACCGAGCCACGGCATGCAGCGCAGGATCGGGTTGCCGGGATGTCAGTTCGCACCAAAGGACTCCGCGTTCACCCAGCAAGTCCGTCCAGTGCGTGAACGATCGGTAGGGGATGACTGTACGGTGCCAAGGGAAGCTTTTGTCCTTTGCTTCGAATGGGGCAGCGATCCGGTGCGACTGGTTTGCAGTCCGTTCTGACGAGTGCGAGAATGTCGCAGTATGTGTGGGCGTCCGGCTTTCCGCTTGGGCTTGCGAACTACGGCTCGGCGCGCTGATCGCATGTCGGCAAGGCTTCCGGGTTCGTTATGTTCCGGGTTATCCCTGGTGCGGTCCCTTGCAGTGTTTGCCGTCCTCTTCGCGTTCATGGTGCCCGCAACGGCCGAGTCGACGTTCAAGATCACGTTCTCGACCAAGAACCGCACACACGGGCGGGTCTGGAACGGAGGGGTTGAGGATACGTCGCAACTGCGATCGATGTGGGGGTGGCACCTCCATGACGACGACCGCCTGAAGCCGCCGTCGCGCTGGAACATCGTCACGCAGTCCGTCGGTGGGGATGTAGCATCACCGGGCATCATCCTTGCGATCAACTCGCCGGAGAACGTCCCTTTCACCTTCTTCACCCGCAGGGGCGACACAAGCTTCGTGCCGGCGTCGATTCCCTTCGGAGTTCCGTATACTCCAGACGATTTCGGTGGGGATATCACGATAGAGAGGGTGCCGCTTCCGACGGTTGTCTCATCTGACAACACGGAGGACGACGCTCCCGCGCTCCTGCGGAGCCGGAACGGCACCTACTGGTTGGCCTGGATCGCATACCGAACCCAGAAGCGGAACGGCCACTACCTCGTTGGTGCAGACCGGGTCATGGAGAGCCACAGCCCTGACGGGCGGATCTGGACGGAGCCGTCCGCCGTTACGCCGTGGGGTGACCATTTCGGAGTCAAGCTGGGACAGGACGGGCAGGGAAAGGTATGGTGCGTGTACTCCGCGCAGCATGAGTCCGAGACCGGGAACTTCGATCTCTACGGCCAGTGGCTTGATGCACCTCAAGGACGACCCGCTGTCCGGTTGAGCAGCGATTCACGGCCGGACGCGTTCCACGACCTGGCCTCGGCCCCTGACGGGACGATGTATCTGGTGTGGTCCGGATTCCGGGATTCCCCGGATGGAGGCATGCCCCAGAGCGACATTCTGCTGCGCCGTTTCGACGGCTCCGGGTGGGGGCCGGAGGTCTCTCTTACCGATTCCGCGGAGGACGACTGGGAACCGGCTGTTGCCACGGATTCGGAGGGACGGGCGTGGGTTGCATGGGACAGCTACCGTGAGGGCGGCTTTGATGTGCTGCTGCGAAGCGTCACGCCGACCAGCGAGAACGAGACCGCGGAGGTGTCCGCCACACCCTTCGCAGAAATGCGATCTGACGTGGTTGTTGACGGAGCGGACCGGGTGTGGGTTTCCTGGGAAGAAGGTTCGGTGAACTGGGGCAAGGACTTCGGCTACAAGAATCCGAAACACGGGATCAATCTCAAGCGGGGCTCGCGGCTCTACGATCCGCGCGGTCCGAGGCGGCCGCGGGTTGCAGTGCTGGAGAACGGCCGGTGGATGCAGCCTACGCAGCCCGTGGTGGGCCATGCTCCCGGCTTCCTGGACCGGAGGCTGTTCCAGAATCCCCGCCTGGCCGTGGACGGAGGTGGTAACGCATGGGTGCTGCTGCGGCATCAGTGGCGGCCCGCAGGGCGCTGGGGCGGCCACTTCTTCGACTTCTACGCCACGACATGGGCCGATGGCCAGTGGCTGTCTCCGGTGCTGCTGACCGGTAGTACGGGCCGTCTCGATACCAACATTGCCACGGCACCGTCCGAGGACAGTGCGTTGCTCGCTGCCGTGGTCGGGGATGGCCGGCGCATGCCGGTCGGACTCCCGAAGCACCACGATGTGGCCGTGGTCCGCATCGATGGGCAGTCAGTGAACGGAAACAGGGGGCGCCCGGACCTCGAGACATTCACACCATCGGAAGCCGATGGCTACGAACGGACACATCGTGACGAGCAAGGTGATCTGGCGACGGTTCGCGGGCACCGATTCGAACTGGACGGCCGTGTCTGGAAGATTGTTCGGGGAGACCTGCACCGTCACACCGAGATCTCCATGGATGGTGCCATCGACGGTTCGCTCGTGGATGCGTACCGCTACGCACTGAACGCCGCTCAACTGGACTTTCTGGGGGTGAGCGACCACAACTACGGGCAGTGGCTGGACACGGACGAACCCGACAACCCGACCTCCGACAGCGAATTCCAGTTCTGGAGGACGCAGAAGTCGGCGGACCTGTTCCACGTCCCGGGGCGTTTCACGCCGCTCTACGGCTACGAGAGAACGCCGAATTTTCCGCTCGGACACCGCAACATCTTCCATGCAACGCGGGGTGTGTTCAGTTTGCGGGTTCCGAAGCTCCATGTCCGGGAATCGCCGGCGTTGATCGAGAGCGATCCACCCAAACTGTGGGCGTACTTGCGGCGGACAGGTGGAGTCGGCATTCCACACACTCCCGCTACGACAATGGGCACGGACTGGAAACGTCGGAACGACGAGCTCTTGCCGGTCACCGAGATCTATCAGGGCGATCGCAACTCGTACGAGAACGAGGGAGGGCCACGGTCCGCGCGTCCCGGTGCTCCTGGACCGGGATCCGCTGGACGTGCTCCGTATCAGAGGGGCCTGGTGCAGAACGCGCTTGGCGTGGGCTACCGCATGGGTTTCATCGCCTCCAGTGATCACTACTCGACCCATATCTCGTACGCGAACCTGGTTGTACCGGATCATCTGACCACCAGAGCAGACCTGCTGGACGCATTGCGGAAGCGTCGCACCTACGCTTCGACTGACAACATCGTCGTCGAATTCCATGCGAACGGGATGCATCAAGGATCCGTCGTGGCGGTCGCGGAGTCACCGGTCTTCTCGGTGAATGTGCAGGGGACCGGCCCCATTCGTACGGTGGAAGTCATCAAGAACAACCGGTCGGTCTATGTTCATCGAGGTCAGGGGAGTCGCGAGGTAGAGTTCGAGTACCGCGACGCCGACTTCGACGACACATCGATGGGAGCGACGGCAACGATCAGCGACTGGTCGCGGCCAGAAACCGGAATCCGAGCCCGGCCCAATCCGCGGGAGAGCTTCTACTATCTCCGGATCTTGCAGGGCTTCAGCGCCCTTGATCCGGACAAGGATGGCGAGGTGGCATGGTCCTCTCCGATCTTCATCGAGCGACGCTAGCGCCCGGTGCACCACAACACTGTTGGTGTGGCAGAATGCCAGCAGGAGTCGATCTGGTCGCGCATCCATGCGCGACAGCGTAGTGGGAGCGGTCGATTCTGCGGATGGAGTTTCGCTCTGCAATGGGTTGGGCGATCTGCAATCCCAGCGCACCAATCCTAGAGCGGTTGGTGGTACTTCGCCGCAAGCGCGCTGCAGGCACCGCCCACGCCCCTGCGACTGGGGCCCGCGGTAGCTTTGGCGTTGGGGTTGATGGGCCGACGGTCCCCCTTCGAACACGAGCGAGGCAACCTCACCGGCGGTCGTCCATGGTTCGGTAATCGGTACAGTGGGGTAGAGGATACCACCCACGCTAGACCACGGGATACCGTGCCTGCGATCCGGCCCGTCGGGACACGGAACACTATTTGCGGGGTATGGCCTGCGTCGCTTTCGGTTGGGGGCTCGACTGGGGCCGCTTCTGCTCGACGATGGTCGTTGGAGGGCGTACCGCCTGCGCCGCTTTCGATTGCGGCCCCGAATCCCACTGCTGTCTCAGCATTCCTTCAATGAATGCTGTCCGCTCGGCTATTTTCGCCAGTTTTCTGTTGTCCTCGCGCTGCTGCGCCGCAAGCTCGCGCTGCTGCGCCGCAAGGGCCTGCATCTCCTCGCGTTGCTGTGCGGCAAAAGCCTGAAAGTCCTCGCGTTGCTGTGCGGTGAAGGCCCGAAAATCCTCACGTTGTTGTGCAGCGAAGGCCCGAAAATCCTCCCGCTGGCTTGCAGCAAGACCGTGGAGTTCCCCGCGAACGCTCTGGATTTCCTCGCGAAATTCCTTGCGAGTCTGGACGAAACCAGAACGCATGAATGCTGCAATGGTCACCACGACACCAAGCAGGGCGATGAGAATCTTGATCGACTCCGGTTCCATCGACTCCAGTCTACCACGGTTTCGCCGACAGGAGGACTGGTGTGGACTCGTCTCTGCAGACCTTCGCTGGTGACTGTCCCCCCATCTGGATTACGTCGCGGGCCCTGTCGTCACCCAATTTGTAGCTCATCACTCGACGGATCACTGGATGGAGCCGCCCCGATCATGTACGAGACACGATGAGAGTCGAAAAGTCCGTGTCGATGGTACGGCAATGGCTTCGGGATCATGTCCGGCGGTTGGCCCGGGCCATCCTCGCGAGCCTACGAATTCCCTGACGGTATCGCTCGATAGTGGCGATGTCGTATCGAGATCAGAGAGCAACTGCACTATCGACCAGGACTGTCAGATCTCATCAATGAGCTTCGACGAAGAGATCGCCCGCACCCGGTCCGCCAGTTGGAAGCTGTCGGGCCCGGCATGGATCACGTCGAGTCGTTGCAGGCCGAGATCCTGCATCGTGATCCGCATGGACGGCGTCAGACGCGGAGCGGAGGTACGCTTGATCTCGAATGCTCGCAATGACGCCCCTTCATCGACGATGAGATCCACCTCCTGACCTCCATGCGTTCGCCAATAGTAACAGCGGCGCTCGTCAAGACTGAGGCCCTGGATCACGTTTCGGAGCCAGAAGCCCTCCCAGGATGCTCCAACCTTCGGATGTCGTTCCAGCAGGTTCGGTGACGGCAGGCCGAGCAGTTGGTGCAGGATCCCGGAGTCCCGCAGGTAGACCTTGGGCGACTTCACGAGACGCTTCTTGACATTCGCGTGCCACGGCCGCAGCACCCACAGCATGAAGGTCGACTGGAGCACCTCGAGATACCTGTGGACGGTGTGGTGGGAGACACCGAACGCCCTGGCGAGTTCCGAGCCGTTCCATACCTGGCCATGATAGTGAGCGAGCATGGACCAGAAACGGTCCAGCGTATTGCTGGGAATCCGAATCCCGAGTTGCGGAAGGTCGCGTTCGAGAAAGGTCCGGACGAAGTTCGTCCGCCATTCGTAGCTGTCCCGGTCCGACGCCGCGATGTACGATCGCGGGAAGCCGCCACGCAGCCAGAGCTGACTGATCGTTGCCGCCGGGATCTCGGTCAGGTCGAGACCGGACAATTCGTGAATGGCGAGTCGGCCGGCCAGGCTCTCCGAACCCTGACGCAGCAGATCCGGAGAGGCGCTGCCGAGGATCAGGAATCTGGCGGGCACTGGCTGACGGTCGGCGAGTACGCGCAGGATCGGGAAGATCTCGGGACGCCTCTGGATTTCGTCGAGCACCACGAGTCCCCGCAGGGGTGCTAGCGCGAGGTGGGCGTCGGCGAGGCGGGCAACATCGGGAGGGGATTCGAGGTCGAAGAAGTGGGTCTCGCCCTTCCACGAGGTCGCGAACGACTGCGCCAGAGTTGTCTTGCCGACCTGTCGGGATCCGAGCAGGGCCACTGCCGGGTAACCGGCCAGCAACCGCTCCAGTGTCCGGAGGTGGGCGGAACGCTTGATCACCAAGGTCAACATACCATGAAAATTGGATCCTGGTGTTCCAATTTTCACTATCTGGAAACTGCATCTTGCGGCAATCGCAAGACTCCTCGACCACCCGGTCCGCGTGACGGATATCCCGTGCGGTCCGGGGGCATTCGGAGTGCCGCACGAATCACACAAGTCCTTGTCAGTCTTTGCGTTACCAGGCGCATCCTGATGGGATGCCTGCTCGCCGATTCGGACATCGTGCGATGTGGGCTGGAGGTCTCTTCGACCGGTTACACGCGCAGTCGATAGAATCTGCCTGATGCGACTCCTCCGGATTCTCCTGCCAGCCTGCCTGCCGACGCTCTGTTTCCCTGTCCCGAACATCCTGTTCGTCATGAGTGACGACCATGCCGTGCCGGCACTGGGCGCATACGGATCCGAATTGATCGAGACGCCGAATCTGGACCGGTTGGCCATAGAGGGTGCACGGTTCGATGCCGCCTTCGTCACGAACTCGATCTGCACTCCCAGCCGTGCGGTCGTGCTGACCGGCAAGCACAGCCACCGGAACGGCGTGCTCACGTTGCCGGACACTCTGGACGGAACCCAGCCAACGCTTGCGAAGTACCTGCGGTCGGCCGGCTACCACACCGGGATGGTGGGGAAATGGCACCTCAAGAGCGAACCGACCGGTTTTGACGAATATGCCGTCCTGCCGGGGCAGGGGCTCTATTACGATCCTGCGTTCCGGCACAAGGGATCCTGGCCGCTGCAACGGCGTCATCCGGGCTATGTGACGGACGTCATCACCGACCTGGCACTGCAGTTTCTTGCGGAGCGTCCGCAGGATAAGCCATTCTTCCTCATGTACCACCACAAGGCTCCGCATGACATCTTCGTACCGAAGGAAGAGCACAAGGGGCTGTTCAGCAGCCCGATCCCCGAGCCCCCGACGCTGAACGAGGATGTCTCCGAGCGCATAGCCCTGCGCGAAACAATGGAGACGATCGGTCGGAGGCACACATCCTATGGACGACCGGAATGGCGCTGGTTTCTTCGGAGGGTCCGCTACACGCCGGACGAGGTGACTGGCTGGGAGCGGGAACTGGCCGGGCTGGAGGGGCGCGACCTGACGAAGGCTCAGTACCAGATCTACATGCGCCGCTACCTGCAGTGCGTGCACTCGATCGACCAGAACATGGGCCGTGTCCTCGATTATCTGGATCAGAGCGGGTTGGCCCATGACACGCTCGTGGTCTATACCTCGGACCAGGGATTCTTCCTGGGCGAGCACGGGCTATACGACAAGCGATTCATGTACGAGCCCGCTTTCCGTATCCCGCTGCTCGTGCGATGGCCGGCCGAAATCGGTCCCGTCACGGTTGTGGACGAGCTTGTCCAGAACCTGGACTTCGCGCCAACTCTCCTGAATGCGGCGGGTCTCGATATCCCGTCCGATATGCAGGGAAGCAGTTTTCTCGGTCTTGCCAGGGGGGAGACTCCACCCGCTTGGCGGGAAGCTCTCTATTACCGCTACTGGATGAATCGGGCCCACTTCAACGTGCCTGCTCATCTTGGAGTAAGGACCAGGCGCTACAAGCTCATTCATTTCTACGACAGTCCGTTGGGGCCTGACGGCGAAACGCCCGTATCGGGCGCACGTCCCAACGTGAGGGAGCCGTTCTGGGAGTTCTTCGACCTGGAAGCGGACCCGCTCGAAATCAGGAATCTCTATGACGATCCGGACCATCGCAGGCGGGTCGCCGAACTCAAGGGGCGCCTTCGGGAGTTGCGTGCTCAATACGGTGACGATCAGGACGGTCTGAACCTTGCCGACTAGCTGGCCAGGAAGACGTTGCTGCCTGCCGTGCGGAGTGCACGTTCCGTCGCGTCCGGCCTGCAGTGGATAGTGGGCAGGCACGGCCCCCAGATGAGCTCCACCGGATTCCGTGCTATCCTTCCGTTCATGCAGGTCAAGATCCATCTCCCTCTGTTCCTGATCGCGACGGGTTTGTGCTTGACGATCACTCTCGGTGCGGCCGATGTCTCCGGCAAGTGGAACTTCGTATGGAACACCGAGGGTGGCATCCGCCACACCGAATGGGTCATTGCCCAGGACGGCGAGACACTGCAGATCCGGATGCAGGACGGACAGTCGCTGACCGGCAGGATCGAGGGCGACAGGATGACGGTGGAAGGGGAACTGAACTCGCCCGAGGCGGGCTACTCGGCCACCCTGAAGGTGGAAGGGGAACTGACAGACGGCAGACTCGCCGGCAAGGGCAGTTGGGACCAGTACGCGATGACGTTCACTGCCACGCGCGCGAAGTGACTCCCGGCGTGCGGATTCGGCTCATCCGAGCATTCGGAGGCCGAACCATCCCAGCCCCGTGACCAGCAGCAGCAGCCCGAGCAGTTGCTCCGCTCTGCGGTTGGCGAACTTCAGCCTTGCCGCTCCGATTCCGCCCGCAAGGATCGCCTCGGTTCCCAGTGCGCCCGGGAGAAACAACCCCGGATGCATCGCTGCCGCTCCGAGATAGGACCCGAGAAACAGCCCGTGAATGCAGCCCAGTGCGCCGCAGACGAGCCAGCGCCTGGTGGCTTCGGGCAGGAACAGGACTTCGGATGCAAGGTAGGCCACGGTCAAGGCGGCGGCGGCCTCAAGGAAGTCCATCGACAGATTCCATCCGATGATCTGGCCACTCACGCTCAGAAGCGCTTGGGCGACCAGAAAAGCTCCACCGCAAGCGAGGAACTCCCTGCGAGTCCTCCCGGCCAGGCACAGAGCCAGCAGGAACAGGAGCAGTTCGGGGCTGGTGAGCGCCCGGCGGGCTCCCGCGCCGACTGCGGTGGCGGCAACTTCCATTGGCGTAGGCGGGACGAATCGAATCTCGGCCTCCCGGACGGTGATGTCGAATACCGTCTGCCGAGCCGATTCACCCTCACCCGATCGCAGGATATGGACGTGGTGAGGTACGATCACCGATGGAAACTCGCAACGGACCGTCACGCTGTCGGGAGGCTCCGTGAAGCGATAGCCGGCCCGGCATACATAAAGGCCCTGCGCCCGGTCCTCCCTGCAACTCGTTTCGACGACCGTTCCGTCGACGTCGCCGGCCCTCACCTGGAATGCTCCGAGCAGGATGCGATCCCGGTGCTCGTCCTGCGGCGTTTCGAGCAACGGCATCCGCAACTCGTAGCGGACGAATTCCCCATCCAGTAGCAGGGTGCCCTGGCTCATGCTCATGACGTGCGCATGGGCGGACAGGGCCGCGGTAACTGTCGCCGCGACTGCGAGAAAACTCCGGATGGTGGCTCGAAGTTTCCCCGATGTCTCCGGACGGACCCTCGTCATTGCAGGCCGAAGCGGTAGATCGCCTGGAGGGAGCGGATGTAGACCGATCCGTCCACGATCGCCGGGGTGGCGAAACAGGTGCCGTCGATGTTGCTGGTTGCAAGCACGGTCCAGTCGGCTCCCGGCTTGATCGCGCTGATCGTGCAGGGTTCACTGATCGTGTAGATCTTGCCGTCCCCGGCGACTGGCGAAGCCCAGTACTTGTCCATGGCTTCTCGCAGTCGACCGATGTGATGCGAAGTGCCTGAGACGGGATCGACACTGCTGAAGATCCCTCCATCCTTGACCAGGTAGATCAGGCCCCGATACAGCAGGGGAGATGGTGTGTTGGGGAGCGACTTGTCGTATCGCCAGAGCACGCCGGCCTGGCTGATATCGCCACGCATCTCGCCGGGGCGAATGGCCACAAGATTATTGATGGGAGCCCTTCGTGCGGCATAGAAGTACCAATCCCGCTCGTCCATCTTTCCGTCGCCGCCCAGATCTGCCTCGGCCCACGGGCGAGCGCTCCTGAGTCGCTCTTCCGGGGCCTCGTCCTGGGAGAGCAATCCGTCCCCATCCCTGTCGTTTTCCGCCAGCACCTCCTGGTAGGACGGCGTGTCCTTGCGCTCGCCGGGATCGCCACCGATCTCCCATCCGTTGATGTAGATCGTGTCTCCATCGAACAGCGGCACGCACTTGAGTTGCCAGGCGAATCCGTCGACCCACCACAGTTCCGAGCCCGTTGCCAGGTCATACGCCGAGACCCGGTATGCTCCGGGGACGATGACCTGCGGCTTGCCGTTCCGGGGGCGGAATATTCCTGCGGTTCCGTACCCTCGGGTGACCATCGGCCGATCGGTCTTCCAGACGGTTTCGCCGGTTGCGGTGTCGAGCGCGACCAGATAGGAATCGACTTGCTGATCACACACGATCAGCAACTTGCCGTCGGCCAGGATCGGCGAGGAACCATGCCCGTTCTGGTTGATGAAGGGTCCCATGGGGTGGCGCCAGCGTTCGTTTCCGTCGGCGTCGAACGACATCGCACCGAAGTCTCCGAAGAACACATACACGTTGGTGCCGTCCGTGACCGGAGTGGGGGAGGCTGGCCCGTGGGTCCGCTGGAATCCTTCGCGTCTCGGACGGGGAACTTCACGAATCCAGAGGATCTCTCCGGCATGTCGGTCGATCGATAGCACCAGCAGACGCTCCTCTTCGTATGCGGTCAGAAAGATCCGGCTCCCGGACACTACCGGGGACGAGTGGCCTGCCGGTACGGCCGTCTTCCAGAGCAGGTTCTCGTCTTCCCCGAACCGGGTCGGCAAGGGGGCGCCCTCGGAAATCCCGGCACCTTCGGGCCCCCGGAACTGAGGCCAGTCGCTCGCCTCCCCGGACACGGACAGCAGGAGCGCGAGCGGCAGGAAGCGTGTCAGCATGTCCCAGAATATAACGCAGTCATGACGTCATCGGACTTCCGGCCCGGAGGTGCAGGTCCCGGCCCGCGATAGAATGCAAGGGACGAATCCCGCCAATGGCACGGATCGGAAGATATGAGATCGTCTCCGAACTGGGCCGCGGGGCGATGGGGATAGTCTACCGGGCCCGCGACTCGAAGATCGGACGGGAGCTGGCCATCAAGACGGTCCGACTCGCGGAGCACGCGGACCCGGAAGAGATATCCGACCTGCGCGAAAGGCTGTTTCGAGAGGCCCAGTCGGCAGGTCGTCTGTCCCATCCAGGCATCGTCACGGTCTTCGATGCCGACGAGGAGAACGGCCTCGCCTACTTCACGATGGAACTGGTGGATGGGCGCAAGCTGTCCGACTATCGCACTTCGGAACTCGACTCCGGCACCCGCATCGGCTTCATCGCGGATCTTCTGAACATGGCCGCATCGGCCCTCGACTACGCACATGCCCGCGATGTCGTGCACCGTGACATCAAGCCGGCGAACATCATGGTGACGTCGAGCGGGGTCAAGATCATGGACTTCGGTGTCGCCCGCATCTCCTCTTCGCAACTCACCAAGACGGGCACGATCATCGGCACCCCGAACTATATGTCGCCCGAACAGGTGCGGGCTGATCCAATTGACGGGCGGTCGGACCAGTTTTCGCTCGGCGTCATCGTCTACGAGATGTTGACGGGACGCAAGCCATTCGACGCCCCGAACATCACATCGACTCTGTTCAAGCTGGTGAACACGGACCCCGACCCGGTCAACAGCATTGATCCGCTGATTCCGAGTGAATTGCAGGGGGTGGTCTCGCGAGCGCTGGCGAAGGATCCTGCAGACCGCTTCGCGAACTGCACGGCCTTCGCCAGGGCATTCGCTGCGGCGGCGGAAGTGACCGGGGCGATCCGTACGGCGCCGCAGCCGCCCCCGGTCCGTCCCGGCGCCTCGGCCCCTGCCACGACCGGCCGGCACCCGACCGTTCGGCCAACCGGCGAAGAGAGAAGCACCGGCACGCGACCGGTGCGGACCCTGCGGAGTCAGGACGCGGAGATTGCGACCGCCAACCTGCCGCAGGCCACGGCGGCGGCGACCGGATCGATGGAGGTACATGACGAACCAGCGCCCTCGCGCTGGCCGGTGCTGATCTTCGTTCTTGTGCTGATCGCCATCTTCGTCCTGGCCGTTCTGATCATTCGGCATCCGGTGGTGCTCAGCGACCCGTTCGGGCTCATGGGCCAGATCGTCAGAGAAGTCAGAGAAGAGGCCCCGGCAGGGACGGCCGATCCAGCGGGAATCGACACCGCCACTCCGGCAGTGCCGCCACCCGCGGACTCGACCGGGCAAGAAGGGGCAGGAGCCGCAATGGAACGCGCGGAGTCCCAAGTGGTCGAATCTGTACCCGCCGGCGACGTTCCCGAGCCTCCCGATGCCACTGGCGGGACCGATGATGGTCCGGGCACGGCTCCGATCGAGCATGCCGCCGAGGCCCCGGGCCTCGAATCTGCTGATCCGGTTGCTATTCCGTCGCTGTCGGCCTCGGCCAACGCCGCGGCTGTCATGTTCACGAGCCCCGTTGACGGCGTGATGGTGACCGTGGACGACAACCGGTCTTGGCGCTGCATCACGCCCTGTCGCATCGCGGACCTGCCGCTCGGCGATCACACCGTCGTCGCGACCCGGAACGGATACGGCTTGCAACGTCGGACGATCACGGTGGGGACGAGCGGTCTTGCGGTCAACCTTCGCCTGGAGCCGATCGCGTTGACGCTGTTCGTCAGCAGCGTGCCGCCAGGGGCCCGGATCTTCCTGGACGGTCGGGACACGGGTAGCGAGACCAATACCGGACTTCGGGTCGATCCGGGAACGTACGAGGTCCGGGTCGTTCGCGGCGACCGGGAAGGGAGTCGGACGGTCGAGTTGGTGGAGGGGGAAATCCAGCGCGTGGAATTCCGGCTGGGCGCGGACTAGGCGAGATCCATACTGGACATATGTTGGACAGTATCGAGGTACGGGGCGCGCGGCAGCACAACCTTCAGAACATCGACGTGCGCATACCGCGGGGCACCCTGACCGTGATCACAGGGTTGAGCGGCTCGGGCAAGTCTTCGCTTGCGTTCGACACGATCTACGCCGAGGGGCAGCGCCGGTACGTGGAGACCCTGTCGCCCTACGCCCGTCAGTTCCTGGAGCAGCTGGAGCGACCCAAGATCGACGCCATCGACGGACTGAGCCCGGCGCTGGCCATCGAGCAGAAGACCGCGAGTCGTAGCCCCCGGTCCACCGTGGGGACCGTCACGGAAGTCTACGACTACCTGCGGGTCATGTTCTCTTCGATCGGCACTCCCCATTGCGTGGACTGTGAACTGCCCATCGAGAAACAGCCCGCCGATCAGCTGGCGGCGCGCATCACCGAGGAGAAGTTCGGTGATCAGATCATGATTCTCGCGCCTTGCGTCAGGGGGCGCAAGGGACACTATCGCAAGGAACTCGAAGACTGGGCTCGACTGGGCTTCACGTCGGCCCGGATCGATGGTCAGATGGAGCGGCTTGACAACTATCCCCTGTCGATACGGCTCAAACGCAACAAGAGTCACACCATCGAGGTCGTTGTTGACCGCCTGCGAGTCCGCGAGGGCATCGAGAAGAGACTCCTGAACTCCATCCGCACGGCCGCGAACCTGGCCAACGGCCTGGTCCTGGTCGTGGAAGAAGACGGTACCGAGACGCTGTACTCGGAGAAGCTGGCATGCACGGAATGCGGAGCGAGCCTGCCGGAATTCGAACCCCGGACATTCTCGTTCAACTCACGTTTCGGGGCCTGCCCCGCATGCGGGGGCCTGGGTGTGGCCTGGGATCTGGATCCGGACACGTTGATCCTGGATCCGGACAGACCTCTCGGACTGGACAATTGGCCGGCACAGTCCACCTTCAGGACGGGTCTGTCTTCCTCGCTCAGCATGGCCCACGGCTTCGGAATCGACATTGATCAGCCGTGGAGTTCGTGGTTGCCGGAGGACCAGGATTGGTTCATGTACGGCGGTCGACGGCCGCATCCGGGGCTGCCGGCAAACATGCTGGTCCCGTTCGACGGTGTTATTTCCGGTTTGCGGTCGATGCTCCGTATCGAGCCCGGATACCAGCCGGGGAAGCTCCATAGTCGCTACATGACCTACACGACTTGCCGGACATGCAACGGGCTTCGGCTGCGCCCCGAGTCTCTCGCCGTGAGGATCGCGGGACACTCGATCTCCGATCTGGCGGGCATGTCCCTGCAGGGTTTGGCGGAGTTCCTGAACGGCCTGCGACTGGAGGGACGCAAGCAGGTGGTGGCCGAGCGCGTCCTGGAGGAGATTCGGCAGCGAGTGGCCTTCCTCCGGGACGTCGGGCTCGGTTATCTCTGTCTCAATCGCAGTGCGACGACACTCTCGGGCGGGGAGGCCCAGAGAGTCCGCCTGGCAACGCAGATCGGGACGCGCCTTCGGGGCGTCCTGTATGTACTGGACGAACCGTCGATCGGACTGCATGCGAAGGACCATGATCTGCTGCTCGACACGCTGACTGCATTGCGGGATCTCGGCAACACCATCATCGTTGTGGAACACGACCAGACCACCATGGAACGGGCCGACTACGTGGTCGATCTCGGCCCGGGCGCAGGTCGTCTGGGAGGCGAACTGGTCGCGGCGGGACATCCGCAGTCTCTGCTGGATGCCGAGCGGTCGCTGACGGGCGATTATCTGGCCGGACGGAAGGTGGCCCATCTCGCCGCGCCGAAGAAATCGACGAAACGGAAGAAGCTTGTCGTGCGAGGGGCCCGGCATCACAATCTGAAGAACATCGACGTGACGATTCCGCTGGGAAACCTCTGTGTCGTGACGGGCGTGTCCGGGAGCGGCAAGTCGACACTCGTGAACCACATCGTGTATCCGGCGCTGCTTACGCGCACGAACGCGAACAACCTGCCGGTCGGCAGCCACGACCGGGTGGAGGGGTTGTCGGCGATCGACAAGGTCGTGCGGATCGACCAAACACCGATCGGACGCACGCCCCGTTCCAACCCGGCCACGTACACCGGCACGTTCACGCCGATCCGTGAATTCTATGCCATGCTCCCTGAGGCGCGAGCCCGCGGGTACGCGCCGGGGCGGTTCAGCTTCAATGTGGAAGGTGGTCGCTGCGATGCCTGCTATGGCGATGGCGTGAAGTGCGTCCAGATGAAGTTCCTACCGGATGTCTTCGTGAAGTGCGAGAGCTGCGGTGGGCGGCGATACAACCTGGAGACGCTGCAGGTCCGCTACAAGGGCTACTCGATTTCCGACCTGCTGGATGCCACGGTCGAGGAGGTCCTGCAAGTGATGGACAGACTGCCCGCGGTGCAGAAGAAGCTGCAGACCCTTGTCGATGTCGGGTTGGGTTACATTCAGTTGGGCCAGTCGTCGACCACCATCTCCGGTGGCGAAGCCCAGCGGATGAAGCTCGCCCGCGAACTCAGCAAGCGCCAGACCGGCAAGACGGTTTACATACTCGACGAGCCCACGACCGGGCTGCACTTCGACGACATCCGCAAGCTGCTCATGATGTTGCGACGGCTTGTTGACCACGGCAATACGGTGATCGTGATCGAGCATCAGCTCGACGTGATTCGCTCGGCCGACTGGATTGTCGACCTGGGCCCCGAGGGTGGGGATGCCGGTGGCGAGGTCGTCTGCATGGGGCCACCGAGGGACGTAGCTGCCGTCGAGAGGAGCCACACGGGAAAGGCACTGCGCGGCATAGGGGTTCAATGAGCGAACCGACCAAGCTCATTTCTCCCCAGGAACACCCAACCGGTCAGGCTCACGGCGCAGCGGGATCCAGACGTTCGCATTGGGCGTATCGGGAGGTCCTTGCGCTCCTGGCGGTCGGCTTCCTGTCCTCGATTCTGTCGACATCGCTGGGCGTGATGATCGCGGAGCAGTCAGGCGCCTCCGGTGTCGCGGACGCCGAGCGCATCCTGCGCAGCGAGGCCCGGCTGGCGGTTTTCGTTCAACTGATCGGCTGGCTTCCCGTAATGGCCTATGTCGTGCTCGTCGTCCGATACCGGTACGGGATGCCACTGGGGCCCGGGCTGGCATGGAGAAAGACCGCGGCTCCCGCCCGGAACTACGTCCGGCTTGGAGTGCTGATGGCACTCGGTTCCTTGCTGGCAGGCATTGCCATCGGGGAGCCGGAGGTGGAGAGCCCGATGCAGGAGCTTTTTGCGAACCGGGACTCCATCTGGATCCTTGCGGTGTTCGGTGCGCTCGTCGCTCCGGTCATCGAGGAGATCGTGTTTCGAGGGTTTCTCTTTGCTGCCTTCGAGAATGCGCACGGTCCGAGGACAGCCTTGATCCTCACCAGCGTCATATTCGCGTTGCTGCATGGGGCCCAGTACAGCTGGTACTGGGCGCAACTCACGGTACTTCTCGGTGTCGGTACCGTGTTCGGCCTGGTCCGCATCCGAAGCGGGTCCTGCAGGGCGAGCACGATCGTTCACGCCACTTACAACGGGCTGCTCTTTCTGGTCGTCGTGTCCGTCGGAGAACAACTCGGGTAAACTTGAATTTCGTGCGGGTCCGGTCAGTCGGTCCGCGGTCTCCAGGACATGGTCAACACAATCGAGTGGACGGACGACGGTGTCGTCATGATCGACCAGCGGAAGTTACCGACGGAGGTGACGTACCTCACGTGCCGACACTACCGCGAGGTCGCCGATGCCATCAGGAACATGGTGATCCGGGGGGCTCCGGCCATCGGCTGTGCGGCGGCGATGGGTGTTGCGCTGGGTGCGCTCAGGGCGAGCGAAGAGAACTTCAGGTTGGAATTGGGCAGAATTATCAAAGTCCTGGCCGGAACGCGGCCGACGGCCGTCAACCTGTTCTGGGCGCTCGATCGCATGGAGAGCCTGTATTCCAGATTGAGCGGAGAGGGTGCGGATATCGCCACGATACGGTCCGCATTGGTCAGCGAGGCGAAGCGGGTCCTGCGCGAGGACATCGCCATCAACCAGGAGCTCGGCCGCCACGGAGCCAGCCTCCTGCCGGACGAGTGCACTGTCATGACGCACTGTAATGCCGGAGCACTCGCAACTGGTGGTTACGGCACTGCACTGGGAGTGGTCCGCGCCGCGGTGGAAAGGGGCAGCAGGCTGGATGTGCTGGCCAACGAGACACGACCGTTCATGCAGGGATCGCGCCTGACGGTGTGGGAACTGCAGCAGGACGGTATTCCGGTTACGCTGCTCACCGACAATATGGCCGGTCACCTGATGCGCCGAGGCCGCGTCGACGCCATTGTTGTCGGAGCGGACCGCATTGCCGGAAACGGAGATGTCGCCAACAAGATCGGCACGTATTCGCTGGCGGTTCTGGCAAAGGAGAACAAGATTCCGTTCTATGTTGCCGCACCGACTTCCACAGTCGATCTCAGCCTGGATTCGGGCGACGAGATCCCGATTGAGGAACGTTCTCCCGACGAGGTGACGCAGATTCGAGGCCACCGAACCGCGCCGGTCGACACCAAGGTCTGCAACCCTGCATTCGATGTGACGCCCAACCGCTACGTGTCGGCGATCATTACCGAGCGTGGCGTGGCGAAGGCGCCGTACGTGTCGTGCCTGAGGCATCTGGTTGTCGACGAGTCGACAGCGCAGGCTATCGACTGAGGACAGTGCCCTGAAGTTCTCGGAGCTCTTGTTGGAGACGATTCGCACTGCGGAGATTCCGCTCCGGTTCGAACCCGGTGCGGAGGACGCAATCGTGGAACCGGTGACGGAATTGCTGAAGGCCTGGATCGCGATTCACGATCCCGACCCCGCCGAGGACGAATTCGACTATGGCAAGAAGTCCCTCGTTGTGCGACTCATCGAAGAACTCGAGGACAAGCACGAACTCCGGTCGGCGAACAGCGACAGGTGCGATTGATCGTAGATGGCCCGACAGGTCGAGTGGTCTGCTCGAGACGGGCAGGGACATGTTTCGCGACGAATCATTCGGTTCGGAGGGTGGTCGGCTGATACCATGATGCGGATGCTCGCGTGCGGGGGAGTTGATTTCCATTCCTTGGTTGTTGCGCGGAGTCGCCAGGCGTTGGTCGGGCGCAGGCAAGGGGCAGGAATAGCATGAAGCGCAGAAAGTTCATGGCGGTCACCGCAACCGCGGCGGCCGCACAGGCCACTGGCCAGACGAGGAAGATCCGACTCGGAGTGATCGGGTGCGGTCGGAGGGGTCGTAGCAATCTCAGGTCAGTTCTGAAGTTGTCCGACGACTTGGAAGTCGTCGCCTTGAGTGAAGTTTACAAGCCGAACCTCGAGCTCACTCTGAGGATGGTTCCAGGTGCTCGGACCTATCCGGACTTCCGGGATCTGATCGCAGCGGAGGATATCGACGCGGTCCTGATCGCCACGCCCGATCATTGGCACGCCTACATGGCGGTCGAGGCCTGCAAGGCCGGCAAGGACGTGTACGTCGAGAAACCGATCTCCGTCACCGTCCATGAGGGACAGATGATGGTCCAGGCTGCACGGAAGTACGACCGTGTCGTTCAGGTCGGGACGCAGCAGCGTTCTGGCAGGCACTTTGCGGAAGCCAAGGACATCGTGCAGAGTGGCCAGCTCGGCACGATCAGCTTCGTTCGTACATGGAACTACTCCAACGCCTATCCGCAGGGGATCGGGCAGCCCCCCGATACGGACCCGCCCGCCGACCTGGACTGGGAGATGTGGCTGGGACCTGCTGCGGAGCGGTCCTTCAACAAGAACCGCTTCGGTGTCAATCCGTACCAGTTCGCGCACTTCCGCTGGTTCTGGGACTATGCGGGTGGCATGATGACCGACTGGGGTGTCCACCTGCTGGACATCGTCCTGTGGGCAATGGCCGAGCCGGGGCCGAGTTCGATCTCGACGTACGGTGGGAAGTACGCCCTGGTCGATAATCGCGAGACACCCGACACGATCATGGCCAGCTACGAGTTTCCCTCGTTCGTCTGCACGTACGAGAATCGCGTCGCGAACGCGTACACAGGCGGATTGCCATCGTACGGCATCCTGTTTCACGGCACGGAAGGAACCCTGTACGTGAATCGACAGTACTGGGAGATCACTCCCGAGCAACGTCGCTACAGGGAGCCCGAGCCGCGGGTTGAGAACCGCATGGAGGCAGCCAGGGGAGACGCGAGCAACGCCACCACGGACGACCATTGGCGGGACTTCATCATGGCGATCAGGAACCGCACCAAGCCGATCTGTGACATTGAAGTCGGGCACCGGTCCACGGCCATGGCCCTGCTTGGCAACGTGTCACTGCGAAGCCGGCAGCGCGTGGATTGGGATCCCGTTGCGGAGACGACTCAGAACAAGGAAGCGGAGACCTACCTCAGTCGTGAATACAGACCACCCTGGAAGCTCGAACTCTAGCGAAGGCGGTGCCGGGCTCGTGGTGCGACGACCTGAAACTGGGCGATGAGCACGAGGAGTCGACGCATACACGTTCGCGCCATCCCATTGGCATGTTGAACGAGCGGTCCAGAGTCCCCGATGCGGTGAGACTCCTGATTCTCCGGTGTGCCCCCTGTGATCGGCGGGAGCAGGCGAGGTGTCCTATCCACGGCCTGACCTCCGTGCTGACAGCACGAAGGGTAACGCCCACTTGATTGCGATACACTTAGGTCATGAGACTGCCGATTTCCAGGCAGCCGAAATCGACGCGACGGTACGATCCCTATTTCAACATCGATGCCTATGCCTGCATCATTGAAAGGTATCGGTCTTTCGACACCCGCTATCGGATGACCGTTGTGGATCTGCCCCGTAGCTATCACCAGCAGGACAGAGCGGGCCGGATGGAGGCAGTCTCCCGGTCGCCGCATTTGACGGGAACGGACTGGGATGCCCTGCTCGCCGCCGTGACGGAGCACATCTGCTGGGAGCATGGGATGGAGCTTCCGGAATGGGTGCATGAGCCGGAACGGTTTTGCAAGACACCCTGGATGGTCACGGATTGCCCTGAAGCCTTGGCTAATCTGGGCGATCATGCATCACACAGATTCACTCCGCCAGCGTTCCGCAGACATGGGGCTTGGATCTGCCCTCGATCCCTCGATCCCCGCGGTGGCGAGAAGTATCATTGGGCTCCTGGATTTGCCAACACGTGGAATCTTCCACCTTGGCCATGGGAATGTGCGCCGCCCTATCCGTGGCCTACTCCGGAACACTTGCAGTGAACTGGAGCGGGCGGGATCTTGATGAAGACTTGCGAGAATGGGAGAAGACCGAGCGAGAACGGATTCTTGATCAAGAGAAGATCGTCGAACTGCTTCGCAGATTGGATGAAAAATCCAGTAGAGAAAATATCTCTGCCATCATTTACATTGTTGGAAGCAGTCCGCTATTGATAGACGGAGTGAGAATCGAAAAAACAAGAGATATTGACGTATTGCGGAATGAGCCAAGTTCTTGTCAAAGATCATTATCAGCAATAATAAATGAGATTGCATGGAATATGAAATTCCTCAAGGTTGGTTCAACATGAATGTCACTCGAATTCCTCATATCAATCTCAAGCCTGATGGCGCCGAGAGGATCGTATATCAAGGGGTAGCCATCGCGGTAGTGGCACTTTCGAATCAACAGCTATTGGCCATGAAGTTCAGGTCACACCGCGGCCAAGATTGGAACGATATCCGAATTCTGATGAAAGAGTTGGGAATAAGAACGTTTGAAGAAGTCCGATCACTTCACGACAGGTGTTTCCCGAGCATGAAATTTGACATGTTCGAGTCCTATGAGCAGAATAATATTCGATCTGAATTTTTATGGCGTGCCAGTTGTACTAGCAAGTGCGACACCAGATATGGGGGTGGGTGTCAGGGATGGCCTATCATTTGGGAGAAACCACCATGGCACAGACCTACCACCAACTGCGGCGCGACGAACGCTGCCAGATCCACGCCCTGCACCGGCAGGGAGCCTCGGCCCGCACCATCGCGGACCAACTCCACCGCCACCGATCCACCATCTACCGCGAACTCCGCCGCAATGCCGATCCCTCCGGCTACTGCCACCAGCAGGCCCAGACCCGCTCCGAACAGCGCCGCCGACAGGCCGCCTCCGGCCCCCGCAAGCTCCATCCACCCGTCTGGGACCGCATCTGCGACCTGCTCCGCATGCACTGGAGCCCCGAGCAGATCGCCGGGCGCCTGCGACTCGCCGGTGACACCTCCGTCAGCTTCTCCTGGCTCTACCGCCGCATTCACCAGGACCGCGCCGACGGTGGACAGCTCCATGCCTGCCTCCGTCAGCGCGGCAAACGCCGCCGCTGCAGGGCCACCAAAGGCTCCGCCGGCCGCGGCTGCATACCCGGACGGACGGACATCAGCGAACGACCGTCCATCGTCGAGGACAAACAGCGCACCGGCGACTGGGAAGGCGACACGATCATCGGCAAGGCCCATTCCGGTGCCGTCGTCACGCTCGTCGACCGGCGCTCCAAGTACACGTTGACTCAGGCAGTTACCAACAAGACCGCCGCCCTGGTCGGCGGCGCCGTCCAGGACCTGCTCGCTCCCTTCACCCCCCTCGTGCACACCCTCACCTTCGACAACGGCAAGGAGTTCGCCGGCCACCGCACCATCGCCACCTCCCTCGCCACCGCCATCTTCTTCGCCCGCCCCTACCACTCCTGGGAACGCGGCCTCAACGAACACACCAACGGCCTGCTCCGCCAGTTCGTCCCCAAATCCGAGAATCTCCGCACCCTCGACCCCGGCATCCTCCAGGACGCCACCGACCGCCTCAACCACCGCCCCCGCAAGGTGCTCGCCTACCGCACCCCCCATGAGGTCTTCAGCGCCGCCTGCCGCGCAGCCGGCATCGCCCCACCTCCGGCGGGCCCCGCTCCCCGCCCGCTCTGAGCCTCTCCCTCGCGGCGCCCTGTGGTCCCGCCCACTGCCCCCCCCTGCACCTGCCTCCCGGTCCCGGCCCACTCCCGGTCCCCGCGAACCGGCCCTCCCGACCCGCACTCCCCCTCTCCCCACCCCCACAAGGCTCCGGGCGGCTCCAGCCCCCCCTTGACACACCCACCCCGGCTGCCCTACACTCTCCCTGTACCCAGCCTTCACACCTCCCCCCAGCCAACCATCCCTGTCGCACTTCGTTGTTCAATGGGCGGCGAATTAAAGAATGGAATCAAGATTTGTAAGTCGATGATCGGAATAAATATAGTACGGTTTTACTCATTTTTCCAAGATTTACTGGCCTCAGATCTGTCGGTTTTTCTCGGTAAATCGAATCTGTTCTGTGGATATATACGGCGTTGTTTCGATTGAGGAAACTGGCTGACTACATCGTGAACCCAAGAGGCTGCTGGACGAAATTGTAGCGGACGCGAACTCGTTGATTTCGGTTGCTCGTGCCGATGTACCTAGCGCTCGATTCGGATTTCCGCCGGTGCAAAGTACTTTTCCAATACGGAACGGGGCTCCGACGGTCCCGTGATCGTTCCCAGAACGCAGCATGCGGCACTGACGGCAAGCGCCCAGACGAACGGGTCGAGGTCCAGAAAGCTCCGGGTCCCGAAGGTAGCGTACTGTACGAGGAACGACAGGAAGCCCCCGACAATGCCAGCGATACATCCGCGCCGGTTCATGCGCGGCCAGTAGACGGCCAGCAGGGTAGGGAACAGGAACGTGGCTCCGAGTCCCGTGCCGGAGAAGATCACGATGTACTGCAGGTAGTCGGGAGGGTAAAGGGCGAAGCCGCCGGCAGCCATCCCGACAACCAGGATGGAGAGGTGGGTGACCGTCCGGGCGCGGTCCTCTCCGACGACATGGCGGACATTCCGCTGATAGAGGTCCCGTGCTATGGCTCCGGCTGCGACCAGGAGGAATGAACTGATCGTCGACATGATGGCTGCCATCGGTGCTGCCAGCACCAGCCCGGCGAGGGCGGACGGCACAGCCGCGAGGATGGTCGCCGGCATGGCGTGGTCTCCCGCCGCCAGTTCCGGGACCAGAACACGCCCGAGGATCCCGACGAAGATCACAGCCGGGTACAGCAGCAGGATATAGACTCCGATCAGCAGGGCTGCACGCCGCAGCGAGGTCGTGTCGCGGCACGCCAAGAAGCGCGTGATGAGCGATGGCCCGCCCGCCGTGGCCAAGGGCCAGACGAAGAAGAACGAGATGGCGGCTGACAACGGAAGGAACCCATCGGGACCCTGCGGTGTCAGCAGTTCCGGGGATTGGGCGGCCAGGCCGTCGTAGACGGCCTGCAGACCGCCCACCTTGTACAGGCCGAACCCTGCTGTCAGTAGCACTCCGATCAGCATGACGACCGCCTGGAAACTGTCTGTCCACGCCACCGCCCGGAATCCCCCATAGGCCGTGTAGAGACCCACGATCACTGCGAACGCAAGCACTCCCAGCGCGTAAGGGACACCCATGACCGCTTCCAGTACGCGGGCTCCGGCGATGTACTGAGCGACGATGAAGCTCGTGTGGAGCACCAGCATCGCGATGCCCGCAACCACTCCGATCGATCTGCTCTGAAAGCGGTCCCGCAACAGGTCGGGGAACGTCAGTGCGCTGGTTCTCCGGCCCAACTCGGCGACCCTTCTGCCGAGGAGCCCGAAGCCCGCCGTGGCGACCACGATATAGCCGGAGATCCACAGCATGACCGACCATCCGTTGGCGTGCGCCAGGGCCGGGGCACCGATGAACGTTCCGCCACTTGCGGCGGTCGCGATCCATGTCAGGCCCAGCACCCACGGCCCGATCGTTCGACCGCCGACGAAGAACTCCTTCAGGAACCCGCCCTTGGTCGATCGGCGTCTGGCGAGGTAGGCAAGGCAGAATGTCAGCGAGATGTAGGCCGCGAATGCGATTCGGACCGATGATGCAGATTCGTACATCAGCGTCGCGACACCTCTTGGCCGTGCCTCCGTTTCCGACAGAACCACAGATGCAGACCGAAAAACAGAATCCAGGGCGCGAACACTCCGAAGACCGCCCAATGCGGCACCCCCAGTACGGAACTCACGTGCCCGCGACCGAGCCAAGTGGAAAGACCGACGGTTACCACGAGCGCAGCAGCCCAGAGCGATGCTGCCTCGATCGCTTCGCGTCTTGCCGGGCGTGAGTCCGGAAGGTCTTCGGTGGATTCGTCAGGCCCTGAAAGTTCGCTCCGACTCTCGGTCGTCATCGTCATGAATCTCTCAAGGCGTTGCGTCGTCAATCACGTCCCGCAGCAGGGGCAGTGTGCCGGACCTCGGTGATGAACTGGATCGGGACCGCGGATATCGGACTGGCCCGCTGGCCCGCAATTGCAGTCGCGGGGCCTGTCACGTGCTGGTGCCACTGTACTGTCTCGGTCTCTCTCCTGGTGTTGAGGAGATACCGGAAGTGCCTGTCCGTAGTGGATTCATGCAGTGTGACATGCCCGGTCTCTGAAGAAACGTGCTGAACGATGCCGATCAAGGCTGTGACAATGCATGCCAGCACCGCCGTTGCCGTAACGGATCACTCTTCGAAGGCGGCATCGAATGCCACCGAGGACGGTTGGAAGTCGACGGCCTTGGTGAACTCGCAAGCCTCCGCAGCGCCCGACTCTCGTTCCATCCCGCTGTCCTCCCACTCGATCGAGAGCGGTCCGTCGTAGCCGATGTGATTGAGAGCGCGGATGATCTCCTCGAAGTCGACCCCTCCTCGACCCAGCGAACGGAAGTCCCAGCCCCGGTCCTGATGGCCGAAATTCAGGTGCGAGGCGAGGATGCCCGCCTTGCCGTCGAGCTGGAGTGCCGCGTCCTTCATGTGGACGTGATAGATGCGGTCCTTGAATTCGCGGATGAACAGTACCGGGTCGACCTGTTGCCAGTGGAGGTGGCTGGGATCGAAGTTGAATCCGAATGCTTCCCGATGTCCGATTGCGTCAAGCGCCCGGTGTGCCGTGTAGATGTCGAAAGCGATCTCGGTTGGATGCACTTCCAGGCCGAACCGTACGCCAGCCTCGTCGAACACGTCCAGGATCGGATTGAACATCTCCGCAAAGTAGGAGAATCCGTCGTCGATCATCTTGTCGGAAACAGGGGGAAAGCTGTAGAGCATGTGCCATATCGGCGACCCCGTGAATCCGTTCACCACTTCCAGGCCCAGATTGCTGGCCGCGCGCGCCGAGTTCTTCAAGGCCTCGACGGCCCACGCACGTTTCTTCTCCGGATCGCCGGCAACTTCCGGCGGGGCGAACAGGTCGGACCGGGAATCGTTGTTCGGATCGCATACCAGCTGGCCCGCCAGGTGGTTGGAGATCGCGAACAGCTGGAGGTCGTTCCTGCGGAGGATTTCCTTCTGCTGTTCGCAGTACTTGATGTCGTTCGCGGCGCGGAACACATCCATGTGATCGCCCCAGCAGGCAAGTTCCAGGCCGTCATAGCCCCAGGACTTTGCTTTCTCGGCCAGGACGTCGAGGGGCAAATCGGCCCACTGGCCTGTGAAGAGGGTGACAGGTCTAGCCATGCGGATTGTGAATCTCCTTCGATCAGAACCGGACGAATGTGAAGTTTAGCAGACCTGCGACACCGCGTTCTGGCATGCGGGGCCGCCCCCATGCCGTCCATGCGAAGGAGATGCTGCAAAATCCCGGTCCGTGCCAACCGGCATAGCCGGAGCCGCTGTTCGGGGCATGCGTCCGGTCGGTCGTGCAGACCGCAGGACGCCTCATGCTACTATCGCTTGTTCCCGTCGCTCTTCAATGGTTGCATGCGGTTGCCGTTAATCCTCCGCTGGCCGGTGTCAGCCGGACTGCTCTTGACCTTGGCCGTGCCGGCCGCCGGGATCGAGATCGCAAGTGGCTCCATGCTGGGACCGCGCTACAAGCAGGACCGGTTCTACTCGCGGACCGGACCAGGTGCGACGTGGGGGCTCACGTACCAGGATTCCCGCTATCGTGGCAAGGTGCGCGGCAGTCTTGCACTGCTGCGGGTCTCGCAGGCCTTGTTCGACGATGAATGGCTGCGGGAGCGCAGATTCGACCCGGATGCCAATACGGAGCGGCTGATCGGGGAACTCCCGACCTATCGGGAGTTCGGTGTCGCCGGCATCGTCGTCAGCATGCAGGGGGCCGATCCCGGGTACTCCGAAGCTGTCAACGGTGTCAAACGCGTTTCCAGTGCGGACATGGGTGAGGGGGTTGGTGCTCTTGTCAGCGCCTATCGACCCGATGGCACGCTGAAGCCTGCGTGGATCGCACGGCTGGACCGGCTCATCAAGGCGGCCAATCGGGAAGGGCTCATTGTCTGTCTGGTGCTGTTCCAGCAGGACCAGGATGAAGTGCTGTCGTCGCCCGAGGCACTGGTGGCCGCCGCGAAGAACGTCGCGAGTCACCTGATCGAGGCCGACGCTCGCAATGTCATGATCGACGTCGCGGACGCGTGGGACGAGCCCGAGGGTCGATGGGACCACAGGCGCTTTGTTCCGCGCTATGTCGAGTATCTGATCCGGGCGGTTCGGGATCAGTTCAATGAGGCCGATTTCAGCCTCCCGATCGGTGCCTCAAGCGGATCTGGAATGCTCTACCCGATGTCGCTCGCACGACTCTGTGATGTGGTGCTCCTGCAGGGCAACGGGAGTACGGCTGCCGACAAGCTGGCACGTTCGCGCCAGTTCAAGGAGTACCGCCGACCCGTTCTGATGGTGAGCGACAGCAACGGAATGGCGGCTACCCGGGAGGAACTGATCCGGGAGCAGTCGATCGCGGAAGCCTACTTGCAAGGTGCTGCGGGCTGGAGCTTCGTCCCTGTACGTGCAGCGAACACGTTCCCCTTCGTGTACGGACTGCCCGAGAGTTCGGAATTCGAAGACGGCTGGCCCTCAGAGAAGCGGCACGCAGCATACTTCCGTGCGGCGCTCGAGGGCTTGGCGCGGATTGTTCTGCGGCGACCTGGAGTCGCCAGGACCTCGGGGCACAAGTAGGGTTCGCGAACCATGGCTGGAACACCTGTTCTCCTGATCGGTGCGGGCATGATCGCCCACGACCAGATCCTTCCGGCACTCTTGCAGATGCGACGGGAGAATGTCGTCGGGGACGTGTGGGTCTGCTCCCAGCGGAATCGTTCGGTGCAGGAACTGAGCGGAGCACCGGCCATTCGGAAGGCCTTTCCGGATGTCGCCTTTCAGGGAGTCATCGCGCCCGGGTCGGAGCCGGACGTTCCGCATCCTCACCAGTACAGGGTTGCTCTGCGGTCGCTTCCACCCCGGAGCGTGGTGGTGGTAGCCGTTCCCGATCAGTACCACCGCGAGATCGTCCTTGATGCACTACGGGCTGAACAGCATGTCTGCTGCGTGAAGCCGCTCGTGCTGAGTGTCGAGCATTCCCGGGAGATCGAGCGGGAGGCGGCTGCCCGACGGCTGTTCGTGGGAATCGAGTATCACAAGCGATTCGACCCCCGTAGCGTCATGGCGCGTGATCGCTACCGGCAGGGCCTGTTCGGCGAGTTTCGGCTGGGCACCGCATGCTTGATGGAGAAATGGCACTATCGCGACTCCAATTTCCGGAACTGGTTCACGGTTGATTCCACCGACTCGTTCGTCTACATCGGATGCCATTACGTGGATCTGGTGCACTTCATCACCGGGCTGCTGCCGTCTGCGGTGTCGGTCTATGGAGTGCCTGATCAACTGCCCGGCGGCAAGCAGGGCTATCTCTGGACCGACGCGCGAGTGTTGTGGGAGAACGGAGCGTGCCTGAACGTGCAGAACTCGCTGAGCTTTCCGGATGCCGGACCGGGGCCGAACACGCAGGGAATGACGCTGTATTGCACCGGCAGTGGCCGCGGAGCTCTGATCGAGCATTCCGATCAGTATCGAGGCATTGCATACGCCTACGGCAAGATGATGGATGGACCGGGAGGGACGCAGTACGCCGAACCGAGTCCAGACTACTTTCTCTACCAGGATCTGGGCGGACCCGGACTTGTGCCGACCGGCTATGGCGTCCGGTCGGTCCGTCACATCGTCGAAGAGGCATTGCGGGTTGAACGGGATGCGGATACCGATGAGCGCAGGCAGGAATTGATCGCGCAAATCGACAGGGCAGGGCTCATCGCCACGCCGTCCAATAGCCGTTACAACGAAGCGGTATGCGAGGCGGCTCGGAAGTCCATCCTGGCCGACGGCGAGCTCGTCCGGATCCGTCACTAGGGACGCCCGAACGGGGTCGGGCACGTCACGCCTCGGCTACTGCGATACCTTGGATGGTTATGCTAAGCGAAACTCAATACCGCACTGAGCACGATTCCATGGGCGAGGTGCAGGTCCCCATCGATGCTCTATATGCGGCCCAGACGCAACGGGCCGTCGACAATTTCCCCATCAGCGGAATCCGTCTTCCACGCACCTTTATCCGGGCCATCGGCCTTGTCAAGGCAACTGCCGCGGGGGTGAACCATGAACTGGGCCTCATGGATGAATCCATGGCCGAGTCGATCCGGTCGGCGGCGGAGCAGGTTGCCGACGGGGACTACGACGACCAGTTCCCGGTTGACGTGTTTCAGACGGGGTCCGGGACATCGACGAACATGAACGCCAATGAGGTGATCGCGACAGTGGCCTCGGACGCACTCGGTTCTCCCGTGCATCCGAATGACCACGTGAACATGGGCCAGTCGAGCAATGACGTGATTCCCACCGCGATTCACGTCAGTGCCTACATGGAGACCGCGGGGACGCTGTTGCCGGGTTTGGAGCGGCTGCGGGTCGCACTCGTGAAGAAGGCGGCTTCCGTGGAGCATGTGGTCAAGACCGGTCGTACGCACCTCATGGACGCGCTGCCGATTCGACTGAGTCAGGAACTCGGAGGCTGGGCGGAGCAGATTGCACAGGGCCAGCAGCGGGTCCGGGCGGCACTGACACGGATCTCTCCGCTTGCCTTGGGAGGCACCGCCGTCGGTACCGGTGTCAACGCTCATCCGGAGTTCGGGCCGAGGGTGGCGAAGCAGCTCTCGGCCCGGACCGGCCATCCCTTCATTGCGAGTCGGAACTACTTCGTCAGTCTCTCGAGTCAGGATGCAGCGGTGGAACTCAGCGGACAGTTCAAGACGGTTGCCGTCTCGATGATGAAGATCGCCAATGACCTCCGCTGGATGAACAGCGGTCCGATCGCGGGCATCGGCGACATTGCCCTTCCGTCCCTGCAACCCGGGTCCAGCATCATGCCGGGCAAGGTGAATCCGGTGATTCCGGAAGCGGTGACCATGGTGTGTGCGCAGGTCATCGGCAACGACGCGACCGTAACGATAGCCGGACAGTCGGGGAACTTCCAGTTGAACGTAATGCTGCCGGTGGTTGCGTACAATCTGCTCGAGAGTGCTCGCCTGTTGGGGAACGCTGCAACGGTGCTGGCGGACCGGGCGGTCGCCGGGTTCGTGCCGAACGAGGGACGCTCCCGGGAACTGGCGGAAAGAAATCCGATCCTCGTCACGGCGCTCAATCCAGTGATCGGCTATGAGGCCGGTGCGGCGATCGCGAAGCGCGCCTACGCGGAAGGGCGGCGAGTGAAGGATGTCGCAGCGGAGGTGACCGGCATGGGCGGAGAGGAGCTCGACCGACTGCTGGATCCGTTGACCATGACCAAGGGCGGAATCGCCGAGTAGCCGGTCGGATCTTCGGGAACCAGGAACCTGCGGGTGTGGCGGTCCGCCTTGACTTCGGCTGCTTCCGCGTGAAGGTCGGATCGCCGCTCCGCTTCGACCGCGCCCCCGCAATCAGCGGGGCTTGCCCTTACTTCAGCCTGGAGAGCAGCAGTCTCAGCAGACGATCCGGGTCTTCGACCTGCAGAGCAATCTGCAGGGTCAGGACCGGAAGACCGAGTTCGCTGGCGTCGCCGAGGTTCAGGCCGTCCTTCTCGGTTGTCAGAAGCAGGTCGGCACTCGAAGCGATCGCTTCCCGTTTCAGTGTCAACCTGTCTCTGCCCGTGTACCGGTGATGGTCGCGGTACGAACGCTCGAAGACGGTCGTACCGCCACAGTTCCGGATTTCACCGAAAAAGGACTGTGGATTCCCGATGCCGCAGAACGCACCGATGCGTTGTCCGGCCAGTGCTTCGATCGATGCGGGCTGTCCGGTCGCAAGATCAACGAGCGTCGTTGCAGTCATCGTCGACCGGAAAACCGGGACGTCGGGATTCGTGTCTCTCACGAAAGTCCGAATGCGATCGTCATGGAAGGAAGGACTGCACCGGGTCAGCAGCACCGCATCGGCATGCCGGATGGCGGATGCGGGTTCACGCAGTCGCCCAAGGGGGAGAGCATGGCCGTTACCGAAGGGTGCGGTTGTGTCCAACAGAACCAGGTCCAGCGTTCGGTGCAGCTGCATGTGCTGGAATCCGTCGTCCATGACGAGCAGATCGCACCCTCCTCGCTTCTCGAGTGCTTGGCCTCCCACAAACCGATCAGGATGGGCCGCGAAGACGGTCTTTGGTGCGGACGCCGCAAACCGGCGAGCCAGCATGGCTGGCTCGTCTCCGACCTCGTCGGGATTAGCCCTGGCGTCCGCTTCAATGACTGCAAGCCTGCCGGGCCGCCGCCGACCGTAACCTCGGGTCAGTACTCCTGCGGTATGTCCATGTTGCCAGAGCTGCTCAACCAGCCAGGCCACGGTGGGGGTCTTTCCGGTTCCTCCGGCTGTGAGGTTGCCGACGGATACGACCGGGAGCTTCAGCCTGCGACTCACCATCAGCCCCGTTGTGTATCCCTTGCGTCTGGCATGCGCGACGACGCTCCACAGCATGGATGGCATACCCAGGGTTGCGTGCCGGGAAAAAGAGGGAGGTGTCCGGGGAATTGCACACCGGTACAGACGTAACGCTTCGTTGGCGGCCCGCTCGGTTGCACCACGCTGGGAATCGGCGAATGCGAAGCCCTTTCGACCGATGGCCTCGCGGCGCTCTACGTCTTCGGCCAGTGCTGGCAGCACAGTGCTCAACTCCGCGGCGCCCTGCACCTGCACGAGTCCCCCGGCGGTTAGGAGCCCCGCCGTGATTTCCCGGAAGTTCTGCATGTAGGGACCGACCACGACCGCTTTGGAGAATGCTACGGGCTCCAGTACGTTGTGCCCACCCCAACCGTTCAACGACCCTCCGACGAAGACGATGTCGGCTCGCCGGTATAGCGAGGTCAGTTCACCAACGCTGTCAAGAAGCAGCACACCCGGCAGATCGAGAGCGCCGGCAGGGGGTAACCGCGTTCGACGGTACATTGGCAAGCCAAGGTCGCGCAGTGCGGATTCCGCTTCCTCTGTACGCCGAGGATGCCGGGGAGCGACGATGAGCAGTGTGCGGCCGATCCGGGTGACGACATTGCGGAGAGCCGGGACGAGGGCCGCTTCTTCACCTTCCCGGGTACTCCCTGCGACCAGCACCAGGTCCGGCCTTGCCGAGTCGATGAATCCCTGCAGGTCAGGCGGGAGGTCTTGCAGCAGGTCCCTTGAGGGGAAGTCGTATTTCAGGTTGCCGCCAACTCCGGTGTGCGAAGGATCAGCGCCCGCATCAAGTAACCGCTCGCGGTCGGTCCGGGACTGGGCCAGAATCGTATCGACACACTCCAGCACCGCCCGAAACGCGAAACGAAGCCTGCGGTAGTTGGGGGCTGAGCGGTCGGAGATGCGAGCGTTGACGATCATCGTCGAGACGCCATGTCGTTTCGCTTCGAAGAAGAGGTTGGGCCAGATCTCCGTTTCGGACACGATCAGCAGGCGCGGGGCGAGATTGCGAAAGACCGTGCCAACGCACCAGGGAAGGTCAATGGGAGCGCGGAACACGGCGGTTGCGACAGTTCCCAGTCGTTCTTCCGCAAGCCTGCGTCCGGCCGGAGTCCCTGTGCTGATATAGAGGGGGACCGCTGGCAACCGGTCACGAAGGGTGCTCAGTAGCGAAAGCGACGATTGGATCTCGCCGACCGACGCTGCATGAAACCAGATCGCGGGGGGACGTGTCGTATCTCTTTGGATGGCGATCCGTCCAAGGGACTCCGCCTGGCTGGACCGGGAATGGCCCTTGATGTGACTGCGGATGGCCCAGTACGGAACCGCAAGCGGGGCCAGGACGATCAGTAGCAGGTTGTAGGCGAATCGTGTCAAGGGACAGCAGCGTAGAGAACACCATGTCATCACAGAACGGGATCCTGAGAGTGCTGGGAGTGGCGCTGTCGATTGTCCTGGGCGGGCTGGCACCCACGCAGGCGGAATGGCGGGCGAAGGTGGCCGACAAGTACCCGGCTCACCAGAAGCAGGGTGACTTCATCGTGGCGGTCAAGCCGTACGTCTCCGAAAAGGACCAGAAGTCCGCTTTCGGAAAGGTCCGCCCGTTCGAGCACGGTGTCATGCCGCTGCTGGTGGTCATGTCGAACATCGGAACCAACAGTTACTCCTTGGAGAACCTTCAGGTTCGGTTCATCACCTCCGGGCGGGACGGCCTTGACCCGGTCCGGGGAGATGACCTGGCCACGTTCAATCCGAAAGGACATCAGCCGACGCGCAGGAACGTCCCGGGTGTGCCTGGGCTCGGCCGGAGAAGAGTGAAGAAGGGGCCTCTGGATCGACTGGAGATCATCCAGAACGAGTTTCAGGCGCCGATCGTGACTCCCAAGAGCACGGCCAGCGGCTTCTTCTACTATTGGGTCAGCGAAAGGGCATCCTTGGCCGGAGCCTCGGTCTATGTCTCGGGCGTCTATGACATGACGAACGGCAAGGACCTGTTCTACTTCGAGATTCCGCTCGACAGGTATCGGTGACCGTGACGGCGGCCGGTTCGCGATGGCCGGCCGGACACTCCCGGACCGGACGGGGCCGCTCCCGCCGGGTGGCGGGAACATCGCGAGCGATGATAAGCTGTTGCATTCCATGATTGAACTGACCTCCCTCACAGACTCGCGGGCCGTCTATCGGCAGGCATTCGAATTCGCCCAGCGACAGGTGCGTGCCACCGTGGAGCATGATCCTGACTTCTACCCCATGTACACCGAGCAGGGGCGCTGGCGCCACGACAAGGAGGCCTGGACCCACTGGTGCGATGGATTCCTTCCGGGCATGATGTGGATCTTCGCAAAGCGAACCGGAGACCCCGAGTGGATCCGGTTGGCCGAGCGGTACACGACCCCGCTGGAACCCAGGAAGATGGATCGGAACGTGCATGACCTGGGCTTCATCTTCCTTTCGACCTACCACCGCTGGTACGCCCTCACGGGTCGCAGCGAGCTGAATGACGTTGTCGTTCAGGCTGGTCGCACTCTGGCCCTGCGATTCAAGGAAAAGGGCGAGTACATGTCGTCGTTCATGGGGCCGGAGTCGATCTTCATCGACATCATGGCGAATGTCGGCATCACCTTCTACGCCGCACTCGAAACCGGCGAGCAGAGGTTGATGGATGTGGCGATGAAGCATAGCTTGACGAGTCGGCGGGTCCTGATCCGCGGCGATGGCAGTTCTTCGCACGAAGGCATCTACGACCTTGCCAGTGGGGAGTTTCTGCGACAGTCCACGCAGCAGGGATGGCGCTCGGATTCGTGCTGGGCGCGAGGCCTCGCGTGGGCCATCTACGGTTTCACGGCGGCCTACAAGCTGGTTCGTGACAACCGATTCCTGCAGACCGCTGAACTCTGCTCGGACTATTTCCTGCAACATGTCGCTCCGAATGGGATGACTCCAATGGATTTCGACGCGCCGGCTGCGGAACATCGCGACGAGTCCTCTGCTGCTGCCATCACGGCAGCAGCGCTGCTGCGCCTGGCCCGGCTCACGCCCGACCGTGCCAAGGGAATTCTGTATGACCAAGCCGCCCGGCGCATCGTGCTCACTCTTGCACAGCCTCCGTACCTGGCCTCCGAGACGCCGGGCTGGGAGGGAATACTGAAGGAAGGGATCTATCACTTGAACCTCGGCCTCGGGGTGGGCGAATCGGTGATGTGGGGAGAGTATTTCTTCGTCGAGGCGCTGGACCGGGCCCTCGGAGACGGTTAGCAGTGGGGAGTGGTCCCGACAGCCGGTTGCCGACCTGCTGGAAGTAGCGTGCCCAACTAGCCTGGACCGGCGCGGCGCTGCGGAGTATGGGTGGTGACCGAGAGCGTTGTTGCCGATTGCCGATAGGCTGCGGGCGATTCGGCCATCATGAGAGTGGGGTCTGCGAAGGACTCGACAGGTCGAACCGGTCGTTTCGTGCGTACGATCTGCAATGGCTTGTCGAACGCTGATCGAGTTGGTGTATGATCAAGGCACGGGACCTCGGTGTGGATACCGATGTTCCCGGAGTTTTCTTGGCTTGGTAAGTGGGAGCTTCATCGTGAAATCCTCAAGAATCCTGACCGTCGTCGTCTTCTCTCTCGCATCAGTGTTCGCTGCCTCGTGTGGTGGTGACGCCGAGGTGGCTACCGAAGCGGAAGCCTCCGAAGCCGAAGCGGTAGTCTCCGAACCGGCTGCCGAGTCGACGGAACGTGCCAGCCCTCATGAGAGCGTTGCGGGCACGATCGGTGAAGCGAACATCACCGTGACATACGGAAGGCCCTACAAGAAGGGCCGCGAGATTTTCGGGGGACTGGTTCCTCTTGACAAGGTCTGGCGGACCGGTGCGGATGAGGCGACCACCCTGGAGACGGACAGGGACCTGATGCTCGGTGGCGAGCACGTGCCGGCCGGCAAGTATTCTCTCTACACGATTCCGTCTACCGAGAAGTGGACACTGATCGTGAACAAGGTCTCGGAGCAGTGGGGCACCCGCTATGACGAAGCAGAGGATCTCGTTCGTGTCGAGATGGCGGTTGCCGAGGCGGCGGAGATGACCGAGCAACTGACCATTGGCATCGAGGCCGGCGAAGCGCCGAACGGGACTCTGAGCATCGTCTGGGACAAGACGGTCGCAACACTCCCGATCATGGCTCACTAGGAAGAACGGACCGGGTTTCGCCTGGCGTGGCGTGCCGGGCGTAGGATGCTCTCACCCGCGACGACCTTCGAGCGAGCGCAGTGCAATCGCTGATACCGCGACCCGTGAGCCCGGGCAGGTGGGCTTGCAGTGCGCCGAATGTCCCCTCTCTTGACCAGAGCCCGTCTACCGCTTCGTGAAACGGATTCGGCGCATTGATTCCTGCCTTCTGTTTCGGGCGTCGTGGTCGTGCCACGCTGCCAAGTCCGGTCCGGTTGGCCTTCGCCGGACAACTGGGACCTTCTCATGCGTTCGTACGCCCATCCGAAGGGGCCGCACGACCACATTCGGAGTGAATTTTAGAAACTCTTGATGTTGATCGGATGGTTCCCGGAAACTTCGATGCGGCAAACGGACGCCTTATGTTGTAGCGAGCAGCGGTTCGCTTCGTTCGTTCCATGAGCAACATCCCCGACCGTCGTGACATTCCAGCCAGCATGGAACGGGTCCGTCCACCCGGCGAACGCAAGGAACTTCCTGACGATTCGCCGACCCGTCCGATCGTCGTCCCGCCCGCAGCGGCCAAGCGCAAGGCGACACAGGATTCCGGTCGAAGAGTCTGGCCATGGTTGGTCGTCGCCGGAGTCGTGCTCGGGATCGGTGTCTTCACGCTGGTATCGACTGCTCCTGCGACTCAGTCGCCGTCCAGTTTCACCGTCGTGGACACCGTGACGGTCAGCCGTCAGCGGTTCGTTCACACGTTGCGAACGGGCGGTACCCTGGGGGCGACCAACTTCGCCGTGATGCGAGCGCCCCGCATGAGGGGCGCTCGCGACCGGGGCGGCGGGGGAGGAGGGGGGAGTGGTCTCACGATACAGTCCCTTGCCGAACCCGGAAGCACCGTCCAGGCGGGAGACATCGTTGCGGTGTTCGAGTCGAAACGAACCGAGGACATGCTCGACAGCTTCGAGTCGAACCTAGCACAGACCAAGAGACGATCGGCCAGCCGCGAGGCCGATCTCATGGTCTCCTCCGAAACGCTGAAGCAGTCCTTTCGAAGAGCGAAAGGCGAAGCGGACAAGGCGGACCTTGAACTGGGTACGGCCGAAGTGAGATCCGAGATTCAGGCCGAGATCCTCGGCTTGCGAGCGGAAGAGAGCAAGGCCACCGCCGGCCAGCTGGAACGGGAACTCGAACTGACGGAAACAGCCAATTCAGCAGCGTTGAAGAGCCTGCGGATCGACGTCCAGCAGGACGAGAGCCGGCTCGCACGAACCAAGGCGGATCTGGAGAAGATGCGACTTCGGACACCTGTCACGGGCCTCGTCGTCTCTGAGACCTCATTCCGCGGCGGCTCGTTCTCGCAATCGGCTGCCGGAGACCAGGTCAATGCGGGATCCCCGTTCCTGCGGATCGTGGATCTCTCCAGCATGGCCGTGTTCGCCGACGTCAACCAGGCGGATGCGCAACTGATCAGCATGGGTGCTCCGGTCACGGTGCAACTCGACGCTTATCCAGGAAACAGTTTCGAGGGTCGCGTGCGGTCCATTGGTGCGATGGCCGTTTCAGGAAGTTCGTCCGGCGGAGGGGGCCGTGGAATGCGGGGCGGGGGAAGGGGTGGTACCACAGGTCAGTGGGTGCGGAACGTGCCGATTGAAATCGAGATCCTCGACCAGGACGACCGGATCAAGCCCGATCTGTCGGCCAGTGCCGACATTCTTGTCGAAGCGGAAGAGGATGCGCTCGTCATTCCACGCGCGGCCTTGGGAACTGCCAGCGACGGGAACATCGTATGGGTGCAGCAGGATGGCCGGTTCGTCGAGCGGCCGGTGGAGGTCGGTCAGTTGAGCGATACGGAGGCGACAATCCGCTCGGGACTCGTTGAAGGTGATGTGATCGCCGCCCAGAAGCTGATCTCCACGGTCCAGGTCGCGAGTGCCGGGAACTGATGCCCGCTCCTGAGGCTGCTTTATCCTCGGGGTCGCTACAGGCTGGATAAGGTCGTGCGGATACGGTCGATCTGGGATTCGTATTCGGTGAGCTTCTCGCGCAGGGAACTTACGACATGTTCGGGGGCCTTGGCGAGGAACGTCCTGTTTTCGAGCCTCCCTCGAGCCCCCTTCGCCGCCTTGTCCAGTTGCCCGAGTTGTTTTTCGATCTTGGCGCGTAACACTGCCTTGCGCTCTTCCGGAAGCTCGATCGACAGGTCGAAGGCCGCGGTGTGTCCCATCGCTTCGCCGGGAGCCGCTTTGCCCCGCTTTGCCTTCCAGTCGACTCCGGACAGCCGCAGCAGCGCATCGGAGTGTCCTTCGATGACCTCCATGACGGCCGAGTTCTCGCTGAAGACGGTTCCTGTCAGGTAGTCACGGGGCGGGATGTTCATCTCGGCCCGCAGGTTCCTGGTGGTCGTGACAAGGTCCTGCAGAATGGAGACAGCCCTCTCGGCATTCCGGTCCATGTCAGCATCGATCGGTTCGGGGTAAGCTGACAACGCGATGGACCGGGGCCGGTCCGGTGTGTTGACGCTCAATCGTTGCCAGAGGTCTTCCGTGATGAACGGCATGACCGGGTGCAGCAGGCGCAGGGACCGCTCCGTAGCCGCCAGCATGTTCTTCCAGCCGTTGGTCAGCCCTGAGTCTGCATGGAACGAGAGTTTCTTCAGCTCGATGTACCAGTCGCAGAATTCGTGCCAGAAGAAGTGGTACAGGACACCGGCCACTTCGTGGTACCGGAACTGCTCGATGTGCTCGTTCGCCTCCGCCGAGACGGTTCGAATCCGTGAGAAGATCCAGCGGTCCGCCAAGGAGACGTGCCCGCTGGTTTCCTCCGGCAAGGGCCGGAAGGCTGCCAGATCCTGGGGGGTCCAGACCTCGGCCCCCGCCTTGTCAAGGCTCATTCCCACGAACCGGAGAGCGTTCCAGATCTTGTTGGCGAATGTCCGGTACCCTGCAATGCGATCCTCTTTCAGGACTACGTCGGATCCCTGTCCGGCGGATGCGACCAAGGCGAACCGGACAGCATCGGTCCCGTATTTCTCCGTCATCTGGATCGGGTCGATGACATTGCCCTTCGTCTTCGACATCTTCTGCTTGTCCGCATCCCGGACGAGTCCGTGGATGTACACCTTGCGGAACGGTGCCTTGCCGGTCATGGCGATCCCCAGCATCATCATGCGGGCCACCCAGAAGAAGAGAATGTCGAAACCCGTGTTGAGCAGGGATGTCGGATAGAACGTGGCGAGGTCGTCCGTGTCGTCCGGCCATCCCATGGTCGAGAAGGGCCACAGTCCGGAACTGAACCACGTATCGAGGACATCGGACTCCCGGTGAGAAATCGCGGACCCGCGCTGCCGGGCCTGTTCCTCGGCGTCTTCCACCGATCTCGCCACGATGATCGAACCGTCCTTGAGATGCCACGCCGGAATCTGATGACCCCACCAGAGTTGGCGGGAGATGCACCAGTCTCGGATGTTGTGCATCCATTCGAAGTAGTTGCGCTCCCACTGCTCGGGCACGATGCGGGTTTCACCCTGTTCGACTGCACGGATCGCTGCGTCGGCCAGTGTCCGGGTACGGATGAACCACTGAGTAGAGACCCTTGGCTCCACGGCAAGGCCCGATCGTTGACTCCGCCCGATGTTGTTGGTGTAGTCTTCGACCCGCTCGACAAGTCCCTGATCCTCGAGATCGGCAACGATACGCTGCCGGGCTTCGTATCGGTCCAACCCTTCGTAGTCTCCGCCCTGACTGTTGATGCGGGCACGTTTGTCAAGCACCGTGACGAAGTCGAGTCCATGGCGCTGGCCCGCAGCGAAGTCATTCGGATCATGAGCAGGCGTGACCTTCACGATGCCGGTGCCGAACGCCGGGTCCACGAAATCGTCGAGGATGACCGGCAACCGTCGACCGACCAGCGGGAGTATCACGGAGCGTCCGTGCAAGTGCTTGTATCGCTCATCATCCGGATGGACGGCAACGGCGGTGTCGCCCAGCATCGTCTCGGGGCGGGTGGTGGCCACGATCACCTGTTCGGAGTCCGAGTCCTTCACCGGGTATCGCAGGAACCAGAGCGAACCCTGCTGGGTCTCGTACTCGACCTCAAGGTCGGAGATGGCCGTCTGGGTGCCGGGATCCCAGTTCACCAGGTATTCGCCCCGGTAGATCAGCCCCTGTTCGTAGAGCCGGACGAAACACTCCGTGACGGCCCTTGAGAGTCCGGGGTCCATGGTGAAGCGCTCGCGGGTCCAGTCGCAGCTCGCGCCGACGCGCTTGAGTTGGTCCACGATCCTTCCGCCGTAGGTCTCCTTCCAGGCCCATACATGTTCAAGGAACCGCTCTCGACCGATCGCGTGTCGCTCGATTCCGTCCTTGGCGAGATGACGTTCCACGAGCATCTGGGTCGCGATACCCGCATGGTCCGTTCCTGGGAGCCAGAGGACGTTGCGACCCTTCATGCGCTGCCAGCGCATGGTGATATCGACCTGGGATGTTTCGAACATGTGGCCCATGTGCAACGCACCGGTCACGTTCGGAGGAGGAATGACCAGCGAGAAGGCGGGCCTCGAGGAGGTGGCATCGGCCTGGAACAAGCCCTCGCTCACCCACCACTCGGCCCACGCGGGCTCAATACGCGAGGGATCGTAGGCTTTGTCTAGCTGCATGAAAGGAAAGAAATCGGGCTGACAGTTCCAATGTACAACAGGCATGCCGAACGGGCGGGCCCTGCTGCTCCTTCAAGTCGATCATAAGTGTCAACATATGAAATTCATACAGATGCACTCTTCGGGTTGGGCAGTAGCGTTGCCAGTGACTCTTCATGCTGTTGATCAGCTCACGTGCAGCGACCGTTAGCGTGGAAACCGGCAGGTCCTTTGAGAGCCGTTCCCAAGACGGAATGTCCCGGCTCAACTTGCATGGCTCTCGCACTCCATCTCGTTGCGCCCGGCGCCACAGTCACGGACAAGGTTCAGCACGGTCCATCCAAACGAAAGGCTGGCCGGGCAGGCTGCAATCGTGGTACAACATCCGGGCGATACCGTGGGGCATGGGTTCGTCCGCAGCACACCTGCAGCCGATGCTCCTGCGACAGAGAATGGTATGCGTTCCACGTTGAAGAGATGGGGAGAGCACCAAGGGAGGAGCGACTGGAGAAGACCCAAGCCAGAGAGATCCGCGCCTGGACTGCATCGGAGGACCAAGCCTGTCCGGGGACGTGGGAGGGCCGGCCGCAGGGCGGTTGAGTGCAGTCCAGTGTTCCGTCAGCCGGCAATGTTCCCGGTAGCCGGTCGCAGTTGCTGTTCCGCGTCCGCTCTGCACGGAGGCTCCCTCACGCACCTGTGTGGGGTACTGACGGGACGCACCGTTGGACGACATCTGTTCGCCGTTCGCCGTTCGCCGGGTCCACTGGAACATCGGCAGGAATTCTCGTAAGTGTATATAATGGTATGCTTTGCCGGAGTCAATGCCCGGCAGCGCAGGAATGCAAGACAGGAGGTGCATTGTGACAGACGCCTGTTCAAGATCAGCAAGCAGTTCCCCGAGGTCGAGCAGTTCCACGGTCGCAGTGAACGCCTCGTACTCCAGGAGTTGTGAGCGCACTTCAACCTGATCGCGATGACCCGCACCTTCACCAATCGCGATGCCGCCCTGTGTGCGGCGGCCGCAGAGCGTCCCGACCAGCCGCTGCCGCAGGCCAACTTCAAGCACAGCCTGCACACCCTGGCACGGCATCTGGAAGCGCTTATGCTGCGCCACTCCCAGTTCCAGCACAGCACCCTCGCCACCATCGCCGAGTACGTTGGCGTGGGTCGGCAACGCCCGCGACCGGACCGCTCGGTCCCCCGCGAGTCCAAGCAACCGGCCTCGAAATGGTCCCGCCGCAAATCGAAGAAAACCCAGACCCAAGCCTGACTGTCGCGGCCGTGCGCCGCCCTCGAACCCGCAATTGCCCCCCCCCCCCCCAACTGCTAAGTCAACACGCCCAAATCACTAAGGGCTCTCGCCAAAATAATATCGTCGTTTACTGGCGTGGTGCCAATGTGTAGTTCCACTCGCCGTGGAAGGCTGCCCGGTCCAGGGCGAGATGCTCCATCTCCTCGTCCGTGACCGTCCGCCCCGTCTCGTAGGCATTGGCATCCAACTCGGATTGGATCCGCAGTCCTTCCTGCGTTGTCACCGACCCGATCAGATTCACCACGACCTCCCGGCACACCAGTGGACGCCCCCTCCAGTTCTGCGTGATGTGACTGCACATCCGATGCTCGATCCGGTTCCATTTGCTCGTCCCGGGCGGAAAATGGCAGACCGAAACCCGTATCGCCAATTCGTCCGCCAGTCCCTGCAACTCCCATTTCCAGAGCCGACTGCGACTGCTGTTCGAGCCGCCACCGTCGCACGTGACCAGCAGCTTCCGTGCCTGCGGATAGGCCGCCTGCCCCATCTTCCGCCACCAGCGCCGGAGCGTCTCGACCGCGAATTCCGCCGTGTCGTGGTCGACTCCCACGCTGACCCACCCCACGTTGGCCGCCACATCGTACACGCCGTAGGGAATCGCCTTGCCCTGCTGCTTGTCGGGGAAGTCGTGCACCTGCACCTCTTCCGGCTGCCCCCGAGGATGCCATTCCCGGCCCCCGTTCCGGTACCGACCCAGCAATTCCTTCTTCCTGGTATCCACCGACACCACCGGCTGGCCCGCTGCCTGGAACTCCCGCACCCGCTCGTCGATGTACCGGAACTGAGCGTCCCGGTCCGGGTGCTGGCGCCCCTCCAGCGTCTTGCGATTCGCCTGCAGGCTGTAACCCAGCACATGCAACAGGCGGTTCACGCTCCGTTCACTCACCCGATGACCCGCGGCGCGCAGGGCCTCCGCCAGCCGTGCCGCACTCAGGCAGGTCCAGCACAGCGGACTCCCCGGATCGCCCCGGGTGACCGGATCCAGCAGCCTCTCCAAGGCCCCTTGCAGTTCCGGGTCCCGCTCCTCGAGGGCCTTGCGCCCACCCCCGCTCCGCCGCCTGCGTTCCCCTCCCTGCCCGACCGCCGCCACCACCCCGACCTCGACTTCCCGCCGCCTCGCCCGGACCGTGTCCCGCGCCAACCCCGTCGCGGCCGCCACCCGCGCGATCCCTCCCCGGCCGATCGCCTTGGCTTCCGCCCCGGCCCACACCCTCCGCGTCCTCTCGTCCAGCACCGGTAACAGCGCCTCGGACCGAACCTTGATGCTCTCTTCCAAGGCACTCATCCCACGCAGCCTACCAAACTTCACCCCAAAAGACGAGGTTATTTTGGCGAGAGCCCTAAGTCAATGCCATTGGTGGTCGGAGAGGGCATGGGGACGGGAAAGGGGCAGTCGGCAGCACCCCGCATCGCGCCCCGAGGACAGGACCGCAACCGGTGGCTACCTGGTCGCCGGGAACGGCCGACAGCCGCACCGACTACGGTTCCCTTCCGACCCGGCGGAGCTGCCCTCATATATCTATATCGTTACAAGAGCAGTTTACGAGCGATCCGGAAGCAGTTGACCCGGGCCGGACCGCCCCCGGATTCCGTCCGGCATCTGTGTTTCGCAGCCTGCCGGCGCCCGTGCTCCGCCGCACCGGCGAGCCGCCGAGTGCCGCCTGGAGCGCAAGGATCGGGCCGAGGCAGGCAGCCGGACCGCAGCCCAGCAGTATGCGGTCATCACGTGGATCGGTCGGCTCTGCCTGGTGTCCAATCGAGCCCCGTTCTGGTACGAATCGGACGCCTTGCACGACCCACAAATGTTAAACCCGGGTTAACATCGCCGACCGCCTGTCCAAACAACCGGTACCACTTCACTGTAAGTGATTCAAAAACAGTGGGTTACAAATTTTCCTCCAATCGTTTGCTGCCTTGGCGTCAGTCAATGCCATTGGGCCTGCGCCGGGTGCGGCGCCTGCTGTACCAGATTGGGATGGCGGCGACCGACTGTCGTCCGCGCTACAGCGAACCGCATCGAGTGCATCGGGTCTATCCCGATCTGCGGCGTCACCTGCGGGTGCAGAGGGCGCACCACGTGTGGTGTGTCGACAGCACGTGCATCCAACTACAGCAGGGGTATCTGTACCGGATGGTCGTCATGGACGGGCCAGTCGCGGCGTGTGGCAGGATGTTGCGTACCAGCAAGTCGAATATGTTACACTCATCGTACTTATACGGGCGGCCGATCTGTTGATGCCGGTCGGCCACGGTTCAGTCTGGAAAATACGGACAGTAAATGAGAGTTGAAAGGACACTATCGGTGAGAGCGCTGAAAATCCCCCCCCCCCCGAATTAGTTTCTGCCAGAAAAGTCCCCTGTCAGACCGTTTTAACCAATTTGCAAAACAAGATATTCAGACGAGCGACTCGGGCAGTATTGCTGGGGTTGGTGCTGTTCTTGGCGGCCTTGGACACTGCGCGCGGCACGTCGCTACACTACGCGCAGTCTGCGGAGGTTGTAGAGGCCCTGCTGAAAGACGGAGCGGATCCTGAGGCAAAGGACCGCCGCGGCTTTCCGGCCCTGCATAGTGTGATTTTCGATCACCGACCTCTGGAGGTTGTCGAGGCGTTGCTGCGGGGCGGGGCCGATCCCAACGCCGAGGACGACCACGGCTACCCGGCCCTGAATCGAGCGATTTCCCGGCATTCAGTTCTGGAGGTTGTGGAGATGCTGCTGGATGCGGGGGCCGACCCCAACGCCAGAGGCTCTAGCACGAGATCTGATCCGCCCTTGGCTCAGATGTTCACTACAACCGCACCTATGGATGTTGAGGTTATGGAGGCGCTGCTGGATGCGGGGGCCGATCCCAACGCCATTGATAGGCCCAACACCATCGGTCAATCGAGTTGGACGTATCTGTACACTGCGATTTACCACAACCGACCTCTGGAGGTTGTGGAGGCGCTGCTGAAGGCCGGGGCGGATCCCAACGCCACGAACAAGTCCAGATTTGCCTCAAACCCTGCGCCGCTGGTCTTCGCGATTCTCGAAAACAAGCCTCTGGAGGTCATAGAGGCGCTGCTGGATGCGGGTGCCGATCCCGATGCCTATCGGGACTCGAGTCTTAGGCCCCTGCGCTTAGCAACTCACCGTGAGAGTTGGGAGGTTGTGGAGGCGCTGCTGAAGGCCGGGGCCGATCCCAACATCGATGTCTACACTGGCGAGTGTGGAAGCTGTCGTAGTCCGCTCCTGCATCAGGCAGGATCTGCGGAGGTTGTCGATGTGTTGCTGCGGGGTGGCGCCGATCCCAACGCCGAGGACGGCCGCGGTTGGACGCTCTTGCAAAATATTGTTTTCAATGGCGGCCCCCTGGATGTTCTAGAGGCTCTGCTGCGGGGTGGCGTCGATCCTAACTTCCGGTGGCGCCACTCGGTCCACGGCGATTTTCCCGTCTGGGTTGCGGCGATATCTGTGGACGACAATGAACGACCTCTGGAGATTTTGGAGGCGTTGCTGAAGGCCGGGGCCGATCCCAACATCAGGTATCAAGGAGACCACACTCCCCTGCTTTATTTACTTGGATATTCACAAATAAACGCACTGAACGATCCTGTATTAGAAGCGAACTGTATCCAGATCGCAGAGGCGTTGCTGCAGGCTGGGGCCGATCCCAACGCTAAAACTGACGACGGATATACTCCCCTGCATCGGGCACGATTAGCGAAAATTGCGAAGATGTTACTGCAGGCCGGGGCCGATCCCAATGCCCGGACCAAGGGCGGCATCACACCCCTGTATTTTCCAAGAATTTGGAAAGATTTGTATTTTAAAATTGGGAGAGGTTTGACTACTTCTTTTAAAGACTCTGCGGAAATTGCGAAGATGTTGCTGAAGGCCGGGGCCGATCCCAACGCTAAAAGCAACTACGGAGGATATACTCCCCTGTATTGGGCGGTTTCCGGCGAATATAACCCGGATTCCCGTTTTCTCAACAGGGCTCAACTTAAGCTTGTGGATACGCTTCTGCGAGCCGGGGCCGATCCTAATGTCAAAGGCACAGCACCCCATCATGGCGGGCTTACGCCTTTGCATTTCACATATAATCCGGAAGTTGTGGAGGCGCTAGTGCAGGCCGGAGCCGATCCCAATGCTGAAGACGGATACGGTCGGACGCCCCTGCACCGCAGGATCGACGAGCGTGAGCGTACCGACACCACTCCGGTGCTGTTGAATCTGGATGCCACGGAGGCGCTGTTGAAGGCCGGGGCCGATCCCAATGCCCGGACCAAGCTCGGCCATACGCCCCTGCATTTGGCATATTCTCCGGAAGTTGTGGAGGCGCTGTTGAAGGCCGGGGCCGATCCCAATGCCCGGACCAAGCTCGGCCGTACGCCCCTGCATTTGGCATATTCTCCGGAAGTTGTGGAGGCGCTGTTGAAGGCCGGAGCCGATCCCAATGTACAGAGCGTATACGGCCATACGCCCCTGCATCATGCAAAATCTACGAAAATCGTGGAGGCGCTGTTGAAGGCCGGAGCCGATCCCAATCTAGCCGATTCAGACGGCTGGACGCCTATACAGTCGGCAAGATCTGCGGAAACAGTGACGGCACTGGCGGCGGCGGCGGCCGACCCCAACGCAATCGGTACGCTCCGAGATGACGTCTGGACACCGCTGCATCATGCAGAATCTGCAGAACAGGTGAAGGCGCTGGTGGTAGGCGGGGCCGATCCCAACGCCAAGACGGCGCCGAACGGCTATACTCCCCTGCATTGGATTGCCAGGCTGACGGACGGTGACTCGAATGACCGCTATGACAACCAGATGGAGATCGTGGAAGCGCTGCTGCAGGCCGGGGCCAATCCCAATGCCCGGACCAAGGGCGGCATCACACCCCTGCATTCGGCGGCTCTCGATGGTTCTGTGGATGTTACGAAAGCGCTGCTACGAGCTGGAGCTGATCCCAACACCGAGGACAACGGCGGCTTCACGCCTCTGCATCACGCAGAGTTTCCGGAACTCGTGGAGGTGCTGGTGCGAGGCGGAGCCGATCCGAATCACATTAGCGAGAAGGGCTTTACACCCCTGTATTTGGTCGCAAATAAAGGAGACCATGCTGGCGCTGTGGCGGCAGCACTGCTGGATGCGGGAGCCGATCCCAACGCCAAGGCCAAGAATGGCCAGACTCCCCTTCATGTCGTGAGGGAGTTCGCCGTGGGGGTGCTACTGAAGGCCGGGGCCGATCCCAATGTTAGGGATACTTTAGATCGCACGCCTCTACATTATGCCAGAAACGGGGACGTTACGAAGGCGCTTATCGATGCGGGGGGCGATCCGCGCGCTGAGGACAATGATGGTAAGGAGCCCATGTTTTTTGCATCAGATGCGACGACGGTGGAGCTGCTGGTAGAGGCCGGGGCCGATCCAAATGCCAAGGATCGCAACGGCCTTACGCCTATATGTTGGGTCATGGCAGCTGATGCCTTGGAGGCGCTGGTGCATTCCGGAGCCGACCTCGATGTGGTGATGTCCCGGACTGGCCTGTTTTATGCGCAAAATGACGGGTCCGTGCGGGAATTTCTGGACAATGGGGTCAATGCCAATTCAGCGGACAGCCTCGGTCTAACAGCTCTTCATTTGGTGAGAGACTGGACTGTCGCGTCTGCTCTGTTGGACTTGGGGGCAGATCCCAATGCTGTGGATAGATTCGGTCGGACACCCCTGCATATTCCGAAACCCCAGGAGGTCAGGATGCTGCTGCTGCAGGCCGGGGCCGATCCCAATGCCAAGGACGAGACCGGCGCGACACCCCTGCATTTTACGCAAGTCTGGGATGTTGCTGAAAAAATGCTGCAGGCCGGGGCCGATCCCAATGCCAAGAACAACGCCGACGAAACGCCGCTCTTTTTTTGTCAGAGTCTCTGGGTCGCAGAGTTACTGCTGGAGGGCGGGGCCGATCCGAACGTCCAGAGCAAGACCGGTGAGACTCCACTGCATCGCGTGGTGGTCTCCTTTATGTCTCGGACAGGATTCTGGTACGAATCGGTCGAAATCGCGAGGCTTCTGCTGCAGGCCGGGGCCGATCCCAACGTCCAGAACAGCAACGGACAGACGCCCCTGAGCCTGCTCGGAGGGATGCCTGGCGATGATCTTGTGGACGTGATGAACTTGTTCGAGTAGTGCACGTGAAGACCGTTGCCACAATGCAGATCGGAGAGTTTTATGTTGCAGCGTGGGTGTGACGCATGGGCACTTCTGGTGCTGGTGGTCGGAGCATGGACACCGATACTAGGCGAAGGCTTACCCCATCTGCCCCAAGCTCTTCAGCCAGACAGAACACATGCGACCCGGCAGTCATTCAGACACCCGTCACAGTCGGATCTTGCTCCAACATTTCGCGGTCATGGGCCGAGTCTCACGACAGAGTTCCGTGGTCAGAGACTTTCATATGTGGTCGTCGACGGATGGGCTGTCCATGGTGGCGACATGGTCTTGGGTCGCGCAGGAGACGTGGAGTCCCTCCCTGTGATCGCGGGTGCAGGAAACCAGTCCAAGCAGTTGGAGTGGACACCACGCCAACTCTCCGCAACGACTTCCAGGTATCTTTGGCCGAATGGTGTCATGCCGTACGTGATTGACCACAATGTGACGGGTGAACAGCGACAGCATGTACTGGCGGCGATTCAGGAATGGAACAGCAAGACTGTCCTCAGTCTCGTGCAGAGGTCGACGCAACCTGACTACGTGCGGTTCGTGCGTGTCACGGGCGGGAACTGCCGAGCAACTGTTGGTAGGCGAGGTGGCGGGCAGTTCGTGTTCATTCCGCCCATAGGCTGTTCGGCCGATTCCGTGGTGCACGAGATCGGGCATGCCGTCGGTTTGTGGCACGAACACCAGCGTGAAGACCGAGACGAGTACGTGACGGTGTTCTCAGAGAATCTTGCCAGCGGGAGACAGGGTTCCTTCTCGCCTAGACATCCGTCGGACGGTCCCTATGACTATGCTTCCGTGATGCACTACAGTCGCAGGTCGTTTACGGCAAATGGTGACGAAGTAATGGAGACCATTCCTCCGGGGTTGAGAATCCGGTCCGGAGGGCTCTCTGCGGGAGACATTGATGGTGTTGCAAGACTCTATGGTTCATTGCCAAGTGTGACGACGATTACGACCAATCCTCCAGGTCTGGCCCTCATCGTCGATGGTGTCCGCAAGGATACACCCACGACAGTTCAATGGCCGGCTGGTACTACTCATGTCCTTGAAGCTCCCGTATCCCAGATGCTCCGCGGCGCACGGTACTTGTTCGGACGATGGAATGACGGCGGGCAGCGTCGGCACAGCGTGACCGCCAGTCGCGACACAACGTGGCTGGAGGCGAACTTCATCGAGCAATTGCACGTGCGGACTGCCATTTATCCCCGAAATGTCGGGAGTGTAAAGCTCAGCCCACCATCATCGGACGGATTCTACACTGTCGGAACGGACATCGAAGCGGTGGCGTCGCCGACCTCGAGTGGTCGTTATCAGTTTCTTCAGTGGAATAATACGCATTCGGGTCAGCACGGGTGGGCTTCCAACCCTGCCTCATGGCAGCTGGACAGTTCGGAGTGGATCTTCCGCGCTGTGTTTACGAACGAGCCAGTTCTCCGGGTCGAGGCCAACGTTGACCCATTCGTCCTGCAGGTCGGAGGCTATACCTGGACCTATGCGCCGGCTGCATTCCAGGGCGGTGGTGGCGTAAGAGTTGGAGTGGAGGAGGTCCAGCTAGCGCACGGACCTGGTTCGACCCGCTACCGATTCGAAGGGTGGAGCGATGGGGGGCTGGCCACGCACTCCGTGGCAATTCCGCAGACAAGTGGCGTGCTGACGGCCAAGTTCTCCTCCGAGTATCCGCTCTCCACATTTGTTGCGAACGCCAATACTGGTCGCATTGTCGCGAGTCCAGCTTCGAGTGATCGTTATTACCGGGAAGGTACCCGTGTGAACCTGATTGCGCATCCCGCTCCGCCCTGGCAATTCGTGGGCTGGACTGGGGATATCCACGATTGGAATCCGTCCGCCACGATCGAGATGGATCGTCCGATGCATGTCGAGGCGATGTTCTCCCGATCTTCCGTGCTCAAGCCCGGAACACCTGTCGATGTGACTCTACCGTCGACGAACTACAATCCCAGAATCTTCCCGGCTGCCACTGTCCGGCCTGGGTCCTTGGTATTCGTGTCGTCATCTGGCGCAGATCCCGCGCCTCAGGCGGTCCGTATAGCGAACGATGGGCGTGGCGAACTGCATTACGTGATCAGTGCCGATCAACGGTGGCTCTCAGTCTCTCCCGCCAGCGGGCATATTGCCACCGGCACTAGAGCCGAGGTTGCCGTGAGGGTGAATGCTGCTGGTGTCCGGCCGGACACCCATCAGGGCAGATTGACGATCACATCACCTGCCCGAGGTTCTGAGGAACCGGTCGAACTGGGGACGATACCGGTTACGTTCGTCGTAGTAACACGGTAGGTGGTAGACTCTGCATACAGTTCGAAATGATACGCACTTCCCTGGCTCGGAAGCCCGGTTCCACGATCAGAAGGGCTAGGCTTAATACTGTTGCTTTAAGGGGTTGGCGTGATGATTTGAGGTAGCCAGTTGTGGGTCTGCCGTGACAACGGGCCCCGATGACGAAGCTTAGATTTGGGGATTTATATACTTGACTCCACCTGAGCACTGCGTCATACTAGTGTTCGGTCAATCAATGATTTTCGGGTAGACGGACTTGAGGCGACAGCGAGCTTTGGCAATCGACATGCGCCAATTCACTCCACGCTGGCGCGCATTGACCCGTTGTGACCAGGCTGTCACCTCGGCCCGCAACTGGTCCAGATCCCCGATCCGGCGACCCTTCAGACACTGCCGCGTCAGGCAACTCAACTCACACTCCGCCACGTTCAGCCAACTCCCGTGCTTCGGCGTGTACTGGAACTCGATGCGCTGCCTCAACCCCCGCGCCCGCTCCGCCTCGAACGCATCGTACAGCGCTCCCCGCGTGTGCGTGTTGAGATTGTCCAGCACCAAAGTGATCTTCTCGCCGTTCGGATAGCGGCTCTCCAGCAGCGCCGCCACCTCCTCGGCCCAGTCCAGTTTGGTGCGCCGCTCCCGCACCGTCACCGTCCGCCAACCCACCAGCGGTTCACAGAACCCCGAACGCCGAAGCCATGCCCGCCCGCCGATACTCGTAGTCCACCCGGCGCGGATGCTTCGTGGTGGCGGGCAGTGGCTGGCGGGTCTCCTGCACCATCCGGATCGGCTGTTCGTCCCTGCAGACCACCGGTCGCTGCTCGTCGTAAGGCCTTTCGTAGGTGGACAGAACGTCTTCCATGGCGGCCACATGCTCCCCGTCCACCTGCGGCGGAATCACCCAGTACTGCAGGTAGCGCCCCACGATACCGTTTTTTTTAGTGTCTGATTGACGGTCTCGTGGCTGATCGTGTCACAGATGCCGATCTCGACCGCCTCGCGGGCGAGCAGGCGCAGGGACCATTGGCCGAAGCCGGTCGGCGGGGGCCCCAGCCGCAGCGCGATCAGCGCGACTTCCTGCCGCCCGTCCAGGAGCTTCGGCGGCCAGGTGGACGGGTCGCGTTGCCGCCCGTTGAGGGCCAACTCGAAACCCTCCAGCACGCAGCGTTTGCGCACGTTCGCGACGGTCCGCTCCCGGCAGTCGAAGGCCTCCGCGACCTGCTGGTCGCACCAATCCGGCCCGTCCGCATCGACCTTCAGCAGAATGCGCGCCCGGCGCGCTTTCTGGCTGCTGCCCTTGAGTTTCTTGACGACCTCCTCACAGGTCTTGCGTTCCGCCTCCGACCGGCGCACAATGTACTTCTTCATGGTTCCCTCTCCCTTGCTGTGGCAAGACGGCTCGGGCCACGGGGCCCTCACCTTGGAACACATTGTACAGAAAATGTTGCCATTGACCGAACACTAGGCTTGGAGTCGAGGACCATTCATGGCAAGTCGTTCTACTATAAGCACTTTCGAGCTCTTCAAGTTCTTTCCCGACGAAGAATCCGCCCGCATCTATCTGGAGTCGCGACGCTGGGAGACTGTCGGACTTAGGAGACATTCTGACCCAAAAACGAACAATATAAGAATAAATTAAAATATAAATCCGTAATATACAGATCGAATACAAAATTTCATACGAATTTTAATGCAAAATCACGCTTGCTATGCCTAAGTCCGACAGGCTCTTGGTCAGGCCGACCGGTCTGCCCACACTGTGAGGGCTCCGATCGCATCACTACCAGGGGTGGTCAGCGCAAGGGCTATTACCGCTGTCGGGATTGCGCCAAGGAGTTCACGGTCCGTACCAGTAGCATTTTCGAACGTTCCCATATCCCTCTACACAAGTGGGTGCATGCCATGTATCTGGTGGTGACCGCACGGAAAGGCGTGTCTTCCCTGCAACTTGCGAAGCAGATCGGCGTCACGCAGAAGACGGCGTGGTTCCTGCTCGGTCGACTGCGGGAGGCTTGTGGGGACCCTCTCGCGCAGTTAAGTGGCACGGTGGAGGTGGACGAAGTCTACATTGGAGGACGCGAACAGAACAAGCACGAGTCGAAGAAACTCAAGGCTGGTCGAGGAACCGTCGGCAAACAGGCCGTGCTGGGCCTGCGGGAGCGTGGCGGCAAATCCGTAGCGGTCCCGGTCGAGGGTCCCTCGAAGGATGTCCTGCAGACCCGGATAGCTGAGTTCGTGGAAGCCGGCTCCACGGTCTGCAGTGACGAGCACAAGGGCTACGAAGGGCTGGCAGCGGCTGGCTATCAGCACGGTAGTGTCAAGCACAGTGCCGGTGAGTATGTGGGGGCCAACGACATTCACATCAATGGGACGGAATCGATGTGGGCTGTCTTCAGACGGAGCCTGTATGGCACTTGGCACCATTGCTCGCGCAAGCATCTGGCCCGTTACCTCAACGAGACCACCTTTCGTCTCAACGAGGGAACCGTGACAGCGCACACCCTGGAGCGCTTGGTCGCGTTGACGGACAAGGCGTTCCAACAACGGATCATGTATAAGGAGTTGACGGCATGAAGCGGGCTAGCGTACTGGATGCGATCAGCAACAGGGTGCTTGACCACGCCCCCCCTGCCACTGCGAATCGGCCCTCCCGGTCGCCCGGCCAGCGAGCAGTGAGCAAGCAGCGATGAGTCGGCAACGCGGCCAGACAGCCCCATCGAAAAGCTGTCTCTGACACTGGACGCACACTCCAGTGGGCGGGGCGGATACGAGTCAGCCGGTAGGACTCCTCACGTTCGCAGCTACGGACGGGCGCAAGCTACTTCGACAACCACCGATCAGACGCAGTCTCCAGTCCGCTGGTCCGGCGAGTCAGGTGGAGTCAAGTATATAAATCCCTAAATTTGCTTATCTTGCGCTTCACCCCAAGGGGCTTGACCTGACTGCGACTCGACGCACATCGTTCTTCCAGAATCTCATCCCGAATGGCCTGGTCCAGCTTCCGGCACCGGAGCGCAGGGGAGAACAGCGCCGGTGTTCTGGACCCGGCGACGAACCACCTGGACGGCGTGTGTGAACGATAGTCGATCCGGATCTTCGTTGGCTTCCCTGGCTGCTTCGTACAGGAAGTAGCGCACCGCATAGTGGGCCAGCATCAGCCCCTCGATCTCCTGGCGAACCAGTTCGGGCTGTTTGCTGCGCAGGATCGGGGCTCGCCCGAGCATGTGCGTCTTGATTGCGTCATACGCGGTCTCGATCTCCCAGCGTTCATGGTAGAGCGCCGCCAGTTCCGGCGCCGGAGCCGCCGCCGGGTCCAGCAGGGTCGTGACGAGTCGATAGCGCTCTTCGTCGCCCTCCTCGAGTCGATACTCGACGACGCGCACGGGCCGCTGACCGACCGCGCTGAGAAAGGAACCGTCGGCGTAGACCTCCTTTGCCGGCAGGGTCCGGTCGTTTCGCGAACAGCCAGGCTAACTGGTGAAGGACAGGGAGTGAAAGTCTCCTGAGACAAAGGATGAGCCAATCCATGTTTCTCCGCGAGTCATGCGCGGGCGGTCGTGAGGCCGTCGGTGAAGCGTTGACAGCGGCGCGTGTGGGCAGAGCATTGAGCATCGAAACCCCAGTTCGGAGTGCCGAGACTGTGCGAATGGTCGAAGGCAACACAGGACGGACCGCTAGCGGCAAGGGACGTTCACGCTCCGCGGTGTCCAGGACCTCAAGGCACGCACGTACGTCCGACATCGGGACCTGGGAGGTCTGCGGACCGCCCCGACAGGTTGTGGTCGGGGCCGGAAGAGGGAAGGCAGTAAGCCGAAGCCGAGGATGCACGGACCGCAGAAGTCAGACCCGGGCATAGTACCGAAGGGACCGCGCGCCAGCGCGGGGACCGGGAAGGCGGCGAACAAAGGGGCAACGGCCTCGGCGGAGTCGCCGGAGGGAAGGGCCGGGATCAAGAGGAAGCCGGGAGGGACTCGCACGGACCACACGCAGAGGTGGGGACCTGTGTCACCGGGAACTGAACGGATACGGCAATACGTGAAGAGGGAACCACGGAAGAAGTTGACGGCGTTGCTGCATCACATCACACCGGAAGCTCTGGGCACCGCCTACAGGGGCCTGCAGCCCCGGTCGGCGCCGGGGGTGGACGGGGTGACGTGGAAGGCGTATGGGGAGGGGCTGGAAGAGCGTTTGCAGGACCTGCACCGCCGCGTACAGACAGGAGCGTACCGGGCGACACCGAGCCGGCGGGTGAAGATCCCGAAACCGGACGGAGGCACACGACCGCTGGGAGTGGCTGCACTGGAGGACAAGATCGTTCAGAAGGCCGTTGTCGACAATCTCAGACATCCTGACCTCGGGGGGGGCTGGTCATAAACCCGCCGTAGGCTGAATCCCATTGTAGTACAGGGCTTTCGGTGGGGTGGAGGGCTTGACAGGGAACATGAATTTCAGATAGGATTGTGAGACCGGAATAGCGCCGGAAACTGCCATGACGACACTGCCACTCAGCCCGGGGACGGCCGTCCCGATCGGACAGTCCTGTTTCTCCCTCGCCACCACCGAGGACGGACGGATGGTCTACTTCGCGCATCTGGACCCCTTCGATTTTCATGACGCCGATGATCGGGGAGCGCTGCTGCTGCGGGCGGCCCGACTGGCGGAAAGCGGTGTGCGGCGGGCGAACCTGCAGGCCGCCTTCGGTCTCGGTCGTGCGACCTTGCAGCGGGCGGTGACGCGCTTGCGGCAGGAGGGGGAAGCGGGTTTCCAGCAGGTGCGTCGAGGACGCCGTGCCCGGGTGCTGGTGGGGGCCCGGCAGGCGGAAGCGACCCGGCTGCTGGCCGAAGGGCTGAGCGGAGCGGAAGTGGCCCGGCGGTTGGGAGTGGACGTGTCGACGCTGAACTACCACCGTCAGCGGGGTCGTCTGGGGACGCAGGCACCGCGCCCGGGGCGGAGTGCGAGTGTGTTCGTGGGAGCCCGGAGGGCGGCGGCGAACCGGCTGCTGGCGCAGGGTCTGAGCGGAGCGGAAGTGGCCCGGCGGTTGGGGGTGAAAGCCGCCACGGTGCAGGCCAATCGGCGGCAGGGGCGCATCGGGCCGGCGCGCGGAGAGGCGCTGGTCCCGACGGCCGAGAATACTGCGGAAGGATCGGATACAGATGAGGTTATGGCGGAACCGGAGGGTGCGACGGCTGGGGTGGAGGCCCCGGCGGCCAGCGCCTCGGAAGTGCTGGATCGCAGTGCGCGGGACCAGCGGGACCGCAGCGCGCCGATGGGCCGGGGTGCCAAGGATTGCGCCGGACGGGTGGCCGCCTCGACGGGCTCGCTGACCGCCGTGCAGCCCCGCTTTCCCGAGCGCCTCTCGTCCGTGGCCGGCGGTGGTGTGCTGGCGGCCCTGCCGATGCTGCTGCGCGAGGGTCTGCTCAAGCGCGCCCACGAGTTCCTGGAACTGCCCAAGGGGTACTACGGGGTGACGAGCATGCTGGTGTTGCTGAGCTTCCTGTTGCTGGCGCGGGTGCGCAACGCCGAAGCGCTGCGCCATCAGGCCCCGGGAGAATGGGGAGCTCTGCTGGGGCTGGACCGCTGTCCGGAGGTGAAGACCCTGCGGGCCAAGGTGCGCGCACTGGCCGGCGATGCGCAGCAGGTCCGGGCCTGGCTGGATGCGCTGGCACAGGACTGGCTGGCGGACGCTCCGGAGGTGGCGGCCACCCTGGCGGTGGACGGGCACGTCAAGGTCTACAATCTGGACCCGCGTCTGACGCAGGCACTGGAGCAGGACATCCTGCCGGCGCTGGAGCGGTTGGGCGTGGTGGAGTCACCGGCCGTGGACTTGACCACCCATACGGAGGCGGAGCCGGCCCTCACGCTGGTCTTCGACCGGGAAGGCTGGAGCCCGGCCCTGTTCCGGCGGCTGGCCCGCCGGGGCGTCGCCGTGCTGACCTGGCACAAGAACTTCCGGGGCGCCAACTGGCCGGAGACCGACTTCCAGACCGTCCGGCTGCCCCTGCACGGGCCCGGGGGCACGCGCCCGCTCGAGGTGCGCCTGGCCGAGCAGCGGGTCCATCTGCCACAAGGTCCCGAGGTGCGGCAGATCCGCCGGCTGCTGGACGATGGCCGGCAACTCGCCCTGATCACCACCAACTTCCGCCTGTCCCGCGAGCAGGCCGCCGGAGCGCTGTTCTCGCGCTGGTCCCAGGAGAACTTCTTCAAATACATGCGGGAAGAGTTCCAACTCGACAGCCTGCCCGTGCATGGTCTGGCCGACCAGGATCCGCAGGCCCGGGTCGTCAATCCCGCCTGGCGGGACCAGGACCGGGAACTGCGCCGGCTGCGCAGCCAACTCGGCACCCTCCGCAACCGCCACGCCGCCCTGCTGCGCGGCACGCCCTCCGCCAGTGTCCGCCAGCGCGCCGAGCAGACCCGCCTCGAGAGCGAGGCGCTGGTCGCCCGCTGTGACGAGGTGCAGCGGCACCGCGGGAAACTGCCCCGGCATGTCGCCGTCGCGGACCTCAGCGCGGAGCAGGCGCTGGATGCCCTGCCCAGCCGCGAGAGACTGTTCCTCGATATCCTGCGCATGATCGCCTACCGCGCCGAGACGCGCATGATGGCCGCCGTGGCGGCGGCACAGGGCCGGCAGCCCCGCCCCCGCCCGCACCTCAAGGCGCTCTTCCAGTCCGATGCCGACATCCTCCCGGAGCCCGAGCAGGGGATCCTGCGGGTGCGGATCCTCGGCACCGCCTGCAACGCCAGCGATGCCGCCCTCGCCGGCCTGCTCGAACAACTCAACCAGACCCGCACCTGCTTCCCCGGCACCTCCCTGCGCCTGGTCTACGAACTCCCTCCCAACCGCTCCCTCACCCCTGCCTCGGGCTCACGTTCTTCACCCCGAGGTCAGGATGTCTGAATCTACTGACGCCGATCTATGAGGCGGAGTTCCTGGGATGCAGTTACGGATTCCGACCCGGGCGCAGTGCGCATGACGCACTGGATGCGCTGGTGGTCGGGATGGAACGGCGCAAGATCAACTGGATACTGGACGCGGACGTGAGGCAGTACTTCGACAGCATCGACCGGGAGCGGCTCATGGAGTTGCTGGGAGAGCGGATCGGAGACCGACGGCTGCTACGGCTGATCCGGAAATGGTTGAACGCCGGAGTGATGGAGGAAGGGCAATGGCAGGACAGCGGGCAGGGAACACCGCAAGGAGCGGTCATCTCGCCGGTGTTGGCCAACGTGATGCTGCACTACGTACTCAGGTACATTTTTTAGTCCCGGGTGAGGGCGTATTGGAGGGCTTGAGTCGGGATTTCCGGTCGGGAGCAGGCCGCAGGCGAGGTTTCGAAGGCGGGCCGGCTAAGGCCCGCGCGGCAGGTGGGGCGGTCGACACACAATGGCATTGACTTAGTGATTTGGGCCTGTTGACTTAGCAGTTTGGGGGGCTATTGCGGGTTCGAGGGCGGCGCACGGCCGCGACAGTCAGGCTTGGGTGTCGGCTTTCTTCGATTTGCGGCGGGACCATTTCGAGGCGGGTTGCTGGGACTCGCGCGGGACCGAGCGGTCCGGTCGCGGGCGCTGTCGTCCCACGCCGACATACGCGGCGATGGTGGCGAGGGTGCTGTGCAGGAACTTGGAGTGGCTCAGCAGGAGCGCTTCCAGATGCCGTGCCAGGGTGTGCAGGCTGTGCTTGAAGTTGGCCTGTGGCAGCGGCTGGTCGGGACTCTCCTGGGCGGCCGCACACAGGGCGGCATCGCGATTGGTGAAGGTGCGGGTCATCGCGATCAGGTTGAAGTGCGCCCACAACTCCTGGAGCACGAGGCGCTCGCTGCGACCGTGGAACTGTTCGACTTCGAGGAACTGCTTGCTGATTTTGAATCCTTCCTCGACCGCCCATCTGGAGTGATACAGGTCGGAGAGGGCGGCGATGGGGTAGCGGCGGGCATCGAGCAGGGTGGTGCCGAGCAGGTAGGTGGTGCTGGCATGGGTGTACTTGACCAGCCGCAGGGACAGGGGCTGGAAGACGGTGTCGGGGTAGCGGACGGCGAGTTTGCGCAGGGTGCCGGGACCGGGCTCGATGGTGACGCAGGAGTCGGTGAGCGGGGAGGCGAGGAAGGCGGCGATGGGGGTGCCGCTGTTGGACTGCAGGCGGAACACGGCCGGGAGTTGGCGGTCGTGGTGGGCGGCGAGCAGTTCGAAGCAGTAGTAGCCGCGGTCGTAGACGACGAGGTCGGAGCCGGAGAGGGCCTTGAGATGGGCCAGAGCGGCCTGGCGTTCGTTGCCGTGGGCGTGGAGGTCGAAGTCGACGGGCAGGCGGGAGTGCAGGCGGTACAGGCAACTCAGCAGACCCTGCGGATAGTGGGACTGGGGATGGGGCAGCGGGTAGCCGGCTTCGAGCAAGGGGTGCGGCAGGGTGAGTTTGGAGCCGTCGATGGCGAAGACGCGGTGACCGCGCCAGAGGTGGTCGGGGGGCTGGGGGCAGCGGCGCAGGATGGCGGCATGGAACTGGCGGAAGACCTGCGGATCGACCTTGTGGCGGGCGCGGGTGATGGCGGCGGCCGAGACCGGGTGGGGTTGGGGCAGCGGCACCTCGAGGTGGCGACAGTGGTCCCAGAGTTCGGCCAGAGTGGCGGTGTAGCCCAGGCGGCGGGGTGCGAACACCAGCCGGAAGACGAACAGCATCACGAGCAGGGTGTCGAGGACACGGCGGCGCTGCTGCCACTGCCGATCATGCTGACTGGCCAGGCTACTGAGCGCATCGATCAACTCCCGCCAGGTCTGCACGAAGGCCGCATCGGGGGTGACCTCCACGCAGGTCGGCGGAGGCGCGGAACGCCGCGGGGACTTGGGGGGCCCGCGCACAGGATCTGCCGGCAGTCCTTGGTCAACGGATAGAGATACACGTCCTTGGGAGGGTGGTCGGTGCGGCCCTGGGTCTGGCCGATGGCGAGCCAGTTGGCGGCGCGATAGCAGGTGCCGACGAAACGCTGCGGGTCGACGAAGGTCTCGATCAGGACGGGCTGGTAGCGATACTGTTGGTGCCAGTCAGAGGGCAGTTGGCGGACCGCCAGGGCCAGGGCGTGAGAGGCCAGATGCTCGACGCGGACCCAGGGCAGGAGCAGGAAGCGCGCCTGCGAGACGACCCGATGCAGATGGTGTCTGTACTGGTCGGGTTCCCAGCCGATCCAGCGGTCGCGGCAGGCCAGCGTGAGGGTGCCCTGCTGGAACAGCATCGCGCCGAGCGGTCGCTGCTGGCGGTCGTACAGCAGGTAGCGCAGATGGGGACCGACGGGCTGGCGGTAGCCCAGGTAGTGGTAGCGGTCGATGAACTCCTTGCACAGGGCGATCTGCTCGGCGCTGGCGACCGGTAGCAGGCGCAGGGGAGTGAGAGTGTCCAGCGGGCCGGTGATCTGGGGTTGGGGGTCGCTGCGCGGGGTGTGCGGGACCGGCTTGCGGGGGCGGGGGACATCCGGATGGCGTTTGGGAGGCAGGGTGAGGATGCCGAACTGTTCGAGGTCTTCGAGCAGTTGCAGGGCGGCCTTGATGCGATACTGGCCGGCGGGTGTGGACCACTTCAGTTGCTCGCAGAGGGTCTGGGCCAGTTCGCGGCGGCTCAGGGCGGGGAAGGTGCCGACGAGGTCCTGGACCTGGGCGAGTTGGCGGCGGGTGAAGCGCCGACCGCCGAAGGTGGTGGTCTTGAGGTTCTGAATGAGAGGGTCGATCGCAGCCACGGGGGAACGGCTCCAGATTCACCATCGCAAAGGTGAACCTGCAATGTTAAGCACTTTCGGCAGATTTTTTCAGATTTCCGTAAGTGATTTGCCAACAGTGGATTACGGGATTCCATCGGCCGCTCGTATCCTAGCCAAAACACTATCCTAATGCCATTGGGTCGACACACCCCGGCCGCTGGGAGCGACACAGGGAGGCTGGGCGCCGGGTGCGGCGCCACGGACAAGGCGGGCTGGGAGCGGTGGCGGGGTTCAGTCCGCGGGCGGGTGCAGCAGCAGGTCCAGGGCGGACTGCGAACGCGCCGCGTAGTAGCGGTTGGCGGTCGGAATGCCCTCGAATGGCGACTGGCAGCGGATGAGCGAGATCGCGACGTTGGTCAGGCAGGCCAGGTTGCGCGGCAGATGGCGCACCGCGACCCGACAGCGGTCCTCGTCGTAGGTGAAGTCCCGCACGTAATGCAGGCGGTTCTCGATGTGCCAGTGCTGGCGGATCAGGGCCGCCAACTGCGCCGGCGTGGCCTGCTCCGCCGACAGCGAGGTCAGCGCGTAGCACACGGCGAGAGTGGTCTTGTCCGTCTTGCCATGCCAGGTCTGGCGTTCGATGCGGATGGCCTGCCGCCGACCGTGCAGGTCGGCATAGCCGTTCCAGGCCGGGTCCGCCAGGTCCTGCACCCAGTAGCGGCGTCGTTCGATCCGCCCGTGGTCCCCGTCGAGCGTCTCGTGGTCGGGGAACGCGCCAAAGTGGATGTGCTGGAGGTCGTCGAGGATGGTCGGCTGGTTGCCCTTGACCGACGTGACGAGGTAGTGGGCCTTGGACTCCTGGCGTAACAGGCGGGTGGTCGCCTGCTGGGCGTGCAGGGCGTCGAAGGTGACGACCCGGCCCTGCAACTCCAGCTGCCCGGCCAACTCGCGCACGGCGGGAATCTCGTTGGTCTTGCTGCCCACCTCGACCTGTCCCAGCACCAGACCACTGCCATGCTCCACGGCCGCCACCATCATCCGCCGTCCCTGCGCGGTCTGCCGGGAGGCGCCCCGCACATCCTTGCCGTCCATCGCGATGCCGGCCAGCAGCGGCTCCTGCGCGGGCGTCTCGCCCGCCGCCGACGGTGCCGGCGCGTCCTCGACCGCAGCCTGCAATGGTTTCGTATCTCCCTGTTGTGTCAGGACTTGACTCTTCTGCTGCTGGGCCCATGCCATGATCGCCCGCTCGAGCGTCTCCGGCGGCAGGCGCGCCAGAATGGTGTGCAAGGTGGTGATCGAGGGCGTCGTGTAGCACTGCTGGCTGGGGCTGAAGAAACAGCCCACCGTCCGCCGCTGCTGTTGATCCAGCAACGCCGCAAACTCGGCGAACGCGGTCACGCCCCGGTACCCCGCCAGACGCGCGGCGATGGCCAGCGTCAACACCGTGCACAGCGGATAGCGCTGCCCCCGCGCACAGCGATAGTCCTCCACCTCGCCCAGAAAATTGAACAGGCTGCGCAACTGCGCGGCCGGTGGGGGTGCCTCCCGGGCCGGTCCCTGCCAGTTCGGATCCTCCTCTTGCTGACTCAGCGCCGCCCGCGCTCCCGCTTCCAACTCGTACACCAGAACCTCCTTGGGTTGTCCGTGGGGCCGCCACCTCACCGGCGGTCCCGGCTCGCGGGCGTAGCCGCCCGTAGAGCCCAGCGAACGCCAGTTCGCGGCCCGGTAACAGGTGCCCGCGAACCGCGCCCGGTCCACGAACGATTCCGCCAGCAGCACCCGGTAGCCATGCTCCCGCTGCATGTCCTGCGCCAGCCGCTGCAGGCTCAGCCCCAGCACCCGCGAGGCCAGATTGGGGAGGCCCTGGAACGCCGGCAGGATCACGAACCGGGAGTTCTGGGCCACCAGATGCAGACGCCGCAACTGCTGCTCGAGCGTCCAGCCCAGCCAGCGGTCCCGGGCCGTGACCTGCAACGCCGCCGCCTGCCAGCCCACCAGCGCGACCCAGGCCGAGTCCAGCGTGGCCACCTGCCGCAGACCCTTGCCGAACAGGGCGCCGAAGCCCAGGTAATGGTGCGCGGCGACCAGCCGGTCCCAGAGCCTGTGTTCCTGCGCTCCGCAGGTCGCGCGCACCTGCACCGCCTGCAGGTCCACGCTGTCCGGCAACCCCAATGACGACTCCATGGCCTCCACCCTGACAGATCCCGCACGGAATGTCCAGCCCCGTCCGCCCGCACCCTCCCCGTCCGTCCCGTCGTTCCTGGCCTCCTACCCCTGCCTCACACTCTCAACTACCCCCAACTCCGAAAAAAGAATCACCGTGACTACGTACTGGACGCATGGGTGCAACGGACCTGGCGGCCGCAAGAGGCCCGGGGCGAGATGATCATCGTGCGGTATGCCGATGATTTCGTGCTCGGTTTCCAGTACCGCAGTGATGCGGAGCGCTTCCTGCGAGAGGCAACAGCACGATTCGCCACATACGGATTGAGCCTGCACCCGGAGAAGACCCGGCTGATCGAGTTCGGACGGTTTGCAGCGACGAGGCGGCGGCAACGCGGCCAGAGTCGTCCGGAGACGTTCGACTGTCTCGGATTCACGCACGATTGCGGGCAGACGAGGGGCGGGAAGTACCCGATCGGGCGCAAGCCGATCGCGCAGCGGATGAACCGCACGCTGAAGCGAGTGAAGCAGGAGTTGAGGAAGCGGCAACACGAGGATATCGTGACGACCGCGCAGTGGCTGGGGCAAGTGCTGAACGGCTGGCTGAACGACTATGCCGTACCGAACAGCTACCCGACGTTGCGACAATTTCACCATCATGTGCAGAGACACTGGATGAGGAGCCTACGTCGTCGCTCACAGAAGGCAGGATTCCCATGGGGACGACTGCGGAAGTTGAGCGAGCGGTACTGGCCACCCATCCGGGTCCGCCATCCGTGGCCGGAGCAACGATTCGCCGTCAGGCACTCGAGATAGGCGCCGTATGCCTTAGCGGGCACGTACGGATCTGCGCGGGGGGAGCCGCGAAAGCGGTTTCCCTACCGCAATGCTCGCCACAACAATTCCGCTCCGGTGGCGGCTGCCGCATCGAAGAGACGGATTCCCAAGTAGTTCTTGTCGGCCAACAGCAGCATGCCCGACTTCAGGTGGGCCAGCAGCCGTCGCGCCTGTGCCTGCTCCGACTCCCGGTAGGGACCCTGCTCCCACGCCAATGCCGCCCGGGTACCCACTTCCACCAGCGCAGTCAGCCGTACTTTCGGGAACGCTGCCTGTCCGCGCCCGCCGGACGGCCGTCCGAAGGCCTCCCGGTTGCTCGCCTGGTCCGGCACGTCCAGCGTCGTCTCGTCGTAGGCCACTAACCGCAGCCCCCGCTACCAAGACCCCGGGGCATCGGCTGCGGCCAGCGCCCGCACCCGCCTCTCCCGCAGGCGGACGAACGGCTCTGTTCCCAGTCGCGTACGAGCCCGGGAGATCGACGACTTGCCTGCCATCCGCAGTCCCGCTTCCGAGCGCGACCAGCGCAGACCGTCCGCCAGACAGCGCAGTACTTCTCGCGTCGCAACGGAACAGTCCCAGCGCGATCACGAAATACACCATCGCTTCGGCTGGGAACTCCCGTCGACGCCGACTGCACCGCCCGCTCTCCGGTAATGCTCCGCACCGGGAAGACTCGCGCGATCACCCCCACACTCAGGTTAGTCGGACAGGCGCGCCCCTCCGGGCAGTACGGCTTGTGTGCGGGCCATCGTGGATCCTCCGTGGACTTCGTGTCCGATCTCAATATGGCCCAGATTCCCTTTAAAGCAACAGTATTGGGGCCGGGCTTCCCGATGATCCGGAACAGCACGGACGAAAAGGCTGTACCAAGGTCGAGCGCGGCTCCGGAATCGCACGCCGGTGACGGATCGCCTCTCATTCGGTCCTGACGCTTGCGAGTATTCTCCGTATCATGGAAGCAGTGCCGCGGCCCATGGATGTCTACGAGGAACTGGTCGAGTTGCGGCGGGCCGGTCAGAAGTGCGCCGTCGCAACCATCGTCGAAGTTGCCGGGTCGATTCCGAGCTTTCAGAGCGCCAAGATGCTGATTCGACAGGACGGTACGATGGTCGGTACCATCGGCGGAGGCTGTACGGAGGCTGAGGTCTGGCAGGCCGCTCAGGATGTCATCGCATCCGAGAAACCTCGCATGCTGCAGTTCAATCTCGGACAGGAAGCGGCATATGACAACGGTCTGATCTGCGGCGGGCGTCTGGACGTATACGTGGAACCGGTGTTACCACTTCCTCAAGCTCTCATTTTCGGGGCCGGCCACATCTCGAAAAGCCTGTCCAAGGTTGCAACGTTGGCGGGTTTCGCGACGACTGTGATCGACAATCGTGAGAATTACGCGAACAGGGAGCGTTTTCCCGAGGCCGCTCAGGTGATTGCGGCCGAGTACGAGGACGCCTTCCCGCGGCTTCCCGCGAACGATGCGACCTACGCGATCATCGTGACACGGGGCCATCGGGACGACATGCGGGTCTTGCGCTGGGCGGTTGACCAGCCGTTGCGGTATGTGGGAATGATCGGCTCCAAGCGCAAGACCATCGAGGTCGTCAAGCATCTTCGCAGGGACGGGGTGCCTCTCCAGCGCCTTGCCGGGATTCATGCGCCGATGGGACTGGACATCGGGGCAGTCACCCCCGAGGAAATCGCCGTGGCCGTGGTGGCCGAGATGATCGCTCGAAGACGCAACGCGGATCGTGCGTGGTCTGCCATGTCGCTGTCGGTCTTCTCCGAAGGTGTGCCTCGCGCTCTCGAAGCCGACCGAACCATCGCCGAATCGGACGCGAAGACTGAGGCTCTGGCGGAAGCCAAGTGACGACGGTCGGGTTGATCCTGGCCGCCGGACGGTCATCCCGGATGGGCCGCGACAAGGCTCTGCTGGACTATCGCGGTCGGACGTTCCTGAATCACCTCATCTACCTGGCACAACCCCGCGTCGATTCGATGGTTGTCGTTCTAGGGCACAACGCCGATCGGATCGCGCCTGAGATGCCTGCCGTCCCGCGCGTACGAACGGTCGTGAATCCTCGCTACGACGTAGGGATGCTCTCGTCCCTGCAGTGCGGGCTGGCCGAAGCGGGCCGTCCCGAGTGGATCCTGTGGATGCTAGTCGATCATCCCGCGGTGCGAGGCCGCACGTTGGATGAACTGATCGGAGAGGCGAGAGTCTCTGCCGCTCCGGTGGTGATTCCCCGTTTCGATGGCACGCGCGGGCATCCGATCATGCTCTCCAGGAGGGTGGTCGAGGAACTGGCCGCCTTGGATGCCGGGGGCAGCCCCCGCGATGTCGTGCGGAGCCATTACGACGAGGCCCGTTTTGTCGACATTCGTGACAGTGGCGTGCTTGTCGATGTCGACACTCCTCCTGACTACGACGGACTGCTTCGATCCGGCTTGCACTGACCCACGCCGGTGAGCCTGCTCAGGCCCTGGAAGACGTGGGTAACTCCGGAGGTGGCAGGGACCCGCGCCAGCCTTCGCGCATCATGTGCGCCAGCCCGTTCACGAGCGATCCGTGCTCGGGCCGATTCGCGATGTTGCGCATTTCGTTGCGCGATTCCTTGTAGTCGTAGAGTTCGACCGTACTATACGGGCTGTCCAGGCCGGACCATTCCGTGTACCGGTGGCGGGCCGTCCGCATCGAATAGCCCATGCCGGGACCGATGCCTGGAATGACCCGCGGGTGCTGGCTGAAGACTGCGCGCTTCCAGAGACGTTTCGGATCGTTGAAGAGTCCCTGCCAGCTCGAGCCCTCGCGGACATCGGGGAAGGGAATCCGACAGACTGAGCAGAGCGAGGGGAATAGATCAACGGACTCCACGAGTGCCGATGTCTTGCGCCCGGCATTCGGCTGCCCCGGTGCCCTCACGACCAGAGGAGCATGCGTAGCGGCTTCGTAATTCGAGTTCCGGTTCCACAAACCCAGCTCTCCCAGATGGGAGCCGTTCACTCCGACTACGGCGACGACGGTGTTCTCGGCCAGTTCGTTGTCGTCGATAGCGTCCAGCAACAGGCCGATCTGCCCGTCGATGAAGCTGACGCAGGCGCGATAGGCCCGGATCAGTTCCCTGGCCTTGGCTTCGGGGATCGGGCCGTCGGTGGGGATATCGGAGTACGCGCGGATTTCCTCCGAGTCGTGGAGTGCGAACCGGGGCGCCTCCAGGGGTGGGTCTGGGGTTTGGGGTGGGCCCCATGTGCCTTCGGGGTAGAGGTCGAAGTAGCGCTTCGGAGCGATGAAGGGCAAACGGGGCCGCTGGAAGTTCACGGCGATCAGGAACCGGCTCTGCTTCATGGAGGCGATGGCATCGGCGGCGTGCCGGGCGATCTGGACATCGTCCAACTGGGTCTCCGGGCCGTTCCAGATAGCCCAACTGGCTCTCCGGCTGGAAGTGTCCTGACTTGCCTCTGCTCGCCAGCCATCGGCCCGCAGGCGTTCCCAGAGCGAGCGGGCGGCCTCCCGGGCCGCATCGCTTCTCCATTCGAGCGCACCCGGTGTCCACGGTGCGATGCTCCAGGACGGGAAGTCGTCCATTGCGGCCGGGCCGAGAATGCCACCGAATGCAGTCGTCTCGTAGCCGTGCCGCATGAAATGCTGCGGTAGCGTCACCGCGCTCGGCAGGGTACGCCGAACGTGCGTGGTCTGGTCGTAGACCCGTGTGGTGTCGGGTCGCAGTCCGGTCAGCAGTGATGTCCTGGACGGCCCGCCGGCCGCTTGCTGGCAGTAGCACCGCAGGAACGTCAGGCCCTGATCTGCGAGGCGGTCGATGTGGGGGGACTTGACGCGGGTGCTCCCGTAGCAGCCGAGTTCCGTGCGCAGGTCATCGACCAGGATCAGGAGGACGTTGAACGTGGGAGAACCCGGATCCTGTTGGCCCGCAAGGGCGTTCGCAGTTCCGGCCAGTCCCGCTGCCGATAGCCATCCCGTCGTCAGCAGTTCGCGACGGGAGAGTTGCAAGCGATTTCTCACGGCTACACAGCTGTTGGTCGGACGTCTGCGCCCTGACCGGAGAGCCTTGCGGTCAGGACAGGTGCGAGTCGATCGTGTCCGTCAACCGCGATTCCGGTACGGAACCGACGATCTGCTCGACGGGCTGGCCGTTCTTGAACAGCAGCATGGTCGGGATACCACGAACGCTGAATCGCTGGGCTGCTCCGGGGTTGTGATCGACATCGAGTTTGCCGATCTTGACCCGTCCGGCGTACTTTGCGGCGAGGGAATCAATGACCGGTGCCATCTGACGGCACGGGCCACACCAGACGGCCCAGAAGTCCACCAGCACGGGCTGATCGGACTGCAGAACCTGCGAGTCGAAGTCGGCATCCGTGAATGTGAGGGTATGCGAGTCTGCCACGATTTTCCTCCAATCAGGCGAATTCTCAGAGTACCAGACTGGACCAAATGCGAGATGTCGGCGCGCAGCAGCGCTACTTCTCGTTCCCGTCCAGTGCCGCCTTCCATTCGTAGAGGAGCGACAGCGCCTCGAACGGACTCAGCCCGTCGACCTTGAGGTTGCGGAGTTCCTCGGTGATACGCTCCGGCAACGCCGAGAAGATGGTGGATTGACAGTCCGTGGGTGGGGCTGTGGCAGGGAGGGCCGCAGCGCGGTCTCCCTGCTCGTGCTGGCGCAGCACTTCCTGCGCCCGCCTGAGGACATTCTTGGGAAGTCCGGCCAGGCGGGCCACCTCGATGCCGTAGCTCCGGTCGGCGGTGCCGGACTCGATTCGACGCAGGAACACGAGCTTGTCGCCGGACTGCTTCGCCGCCACGTGGAGATTGAAGATCCCTGTCAGCATCTCGGACAGAGCGGTCAATTCGTGGTAGTGCGTGGCGAACAGTGTCTTGGCCCGGACCTTGTCGTGAATATGCTCCGCTACCGCCCATGCAATCGCCAGTCCGTCGTACGTTGACGTCCCCCGGCCGATCTCGTCCAGCAGGACCAGGCTCCGCTCCGTCGCCGTGTTCAGGATCTGGGCGGTTTCGGTCATCTCCACCATGAAGGTTGAGCGTCCGAGGACCACGTTGTCGCTCGCCCCGATTCGTGTGAAGATTCGATCGATGAGTGGAAGGACCGCCTTCCGGGCGGGTACGAATGAACCGGTCTGGGCCATGACGGCGATCAGTGCGGTCTGCCGGAGGTAGGTCGACTTGCCGCCCATGTTGGGCCCGGTAACGATCGCGAGCAGATGTGCACCGTCCAGGTACAGATCGTTCTCGATGAACCGCTCGCCGTGTTCCTCTTCCAGCATCCGCTCGACGACTGGATGGCGTCCTCCCTCGATCAGCAGTTCCTGCCCGGTGGTGAATCGGGGTCGCGAGTAGCCGTACTCGACGGCGACGTGAGCGAACCCGCACAGAACATCGAGTTCGGCGATGGCCGCCGCGGTCCGGCGGATACGTCGAGCCTGTTCCACGATCTCGAGCCGAAGCTGCTCGAAGACGATCGCCTCCTTGCTGTTGATCCGATCCTCGGCGTCGAGGACCTTGTTCTCGAGTTCCTTGAGTTCAGGCGTGGTGAAGCGTTCGGCGTTCACCAGAGTCTGCCTTCGCTCGTAATGTTCCGGCGCCTTGGAGCGATTCGCCCTCGATACTTCGATAAAGAAGCCGAACACACTGTTGTAGCGGACCTTCAGGGAGTCGATGCCGGTAGCCTCGCGTTCACGCCGCTCCAGCTTCGCGATGAATCCGCGGCTGTCCTGCCGGATGCTCCGCAGTTCATCCAGTTCACGGTCAAAGCCCTCCGCGATGGCGTTCCCGTCACCGATGCTGGCGGGTGGTTCATCCGACAGGGTGGACAGGATTCTCTCGCAAACGTCATCCAGTGGGTCCGTACTGGCGAGCAGCGTCGAGAGCCGATCGCCAGTCAGGTCGCCCAGACGTTCCCGCACGAGGGGAACCAATCGCAGCGAGACACCGAGGTTGCGCACGTCCCGAGGTCCCGCCGTGCCGAGGGTGATTCGCGCCAGCAGGCGCTCGATGTCGTGGAATTCGCCGAGCCTCTTTCTCAGTTCACTCCGCGCAATGGTAGCGGCGTAGAGTGTATTGACGGCCTCGATCCGCCGTTCGATCTCGGACAGGTCCAGGCTCGGGCGCAGGATCCAGGTGCGCTGCAGACGCGCGCCCATGGCCGTCTGTGTCCGATCCAGGGCGTTGAGGAGTGTGGTTCGTGTTTCCCGGAAGAGCGGGTCGAAGATCTCGAGGTGGCGAATCGTGACGGGATCAAGCACCATCCAGTCCTGTTGTTCGAAGAAGGTGGGCCTGTCGAGATGATGGAGTGTCGTCCGTTGCGTTTCCTTGAGGTAGTGCACCGCCGCACCAGCGGCCGAGACACAGAGTTCGCGATCCGAGATTCCGAGACCGTCAAGGTTGTGGAGTCCGAAGGTCTTCAGCAGCGTCTGTTCCGCGTAGTCGACGTCAAACACCCATGATTCGAGCGTCGTCACCGTCGGGACCGAGCGTTGGTCTTCCGTCCTGCTCGTTTCCGGGGCTGCATCGAAGGATGCTCCGAAGGCGATGAGGACCTCCTTGGCTCCCAGCGAGTGGAGCATGTCCCGAATGTCGTCGGACTTGAGCTGCGTCGTGCGGAATTCGCCGGTCGAGACATCGACATACGCGAGCCCGGCCGTGCCGGCCTTCGCATGCACGCAGGCCAGATAGTTGTTCTCGCTCGCCTTGAGAACATTGAGGTCGCTGGAAGTTCCCGGCGACAGGATCCGGACGATCTCGCGCCGAACGAGTCTCCGCGAGCTCTTGGCATTCTCCACCTGGTCGCAGATGGCCACCCGGTGCCCCTTGCGGAGCAGCTTCGCCAGATAGTTGTCAGCGGCCTGAACGGGCACGCCGCACATGGGTATTGCCCCGTTCTTGCCGTCCCGGCGCTTGGTGAGGGTGATCTCGAGATCGCGCGACGCCGTGATGGCGTCGTCGTAGAACATCTCGAAGAAGTCTCCCAGCCGGAAGAAGAGCAGGCAGTCCGGACATTCAAGCTTTGCAGCATGATACTGCTGCATGACTGGCGTTTTCGAGGAACGGGCGGCCATCCGTGGACCGACTTGATCGTACGATTATAGATCTAAACGGTCTTCATTTGCCATGCGTTCTAATGGGAGAAGTCGATGGGGACGAGGAGAAACTGTGTCTGCAGCAAGGAATCAGCTCGTGATCGGACTCGTGGTAGGCTTGGGCGTCGGCGCCGCAGCCGCCACCTGGACCGGGGCAGGGACGGTGGAGGAAACCCCTATGCCGGACAGCCCGATGGAGGGTCTTTGGGAAGTCTCTTCGATCCGCAACGTGACCAAGGGGGCGGATCAGCCGCTGCGCCGCGAATATCACTTGTTCACCAAGTCCCACCAGATGGTCGTACTGGCCGGAGAACGGCGTCCGAAGCTGGACAAGTCGTTCAGCGACATGACAGCGGAAGAGATCCTGAGTCAGCAGCCAGTGGGTGCCGGCTTCTACCGCTTCACGGTTGCGGGCAGCAGGATCGAAAGGACGAACATCCTGGCGCTTTCCGCCTACTACGAAGGTCGAACGTTTCCGGGTGAAATCACCGTGCATGGGGACACGCTCGTCCTGCGGGACCGTCATTCTGCTGACGGCGATGAGCGTGAATGGACGATGCGAAGGGTGAGGGAATAGCTCCAGTGCGCCGGGAATCCACATCGCCGCGACCTGATTGCGGTCGGCTGCTTCGCTGCATGCGTGTCGCGGCTACCTGCTGCGGCTTGGCCGTGCTCACGGTTCTTCCGACGTTCGCGCAAAGCGATGCGACCTTGACCGGGGTCGTCACCGATCCACAGGACCGGGTCGTGGCGGGAGCGGGCGTTCGGTTGCTCCAGTCCGGAACGGGTGTTGTGCGGAGGGTGGAGACCGATCGGGCCGGACGATACCTGGTTGCCGGTCTGGAACCTGGCGTGTACTCGATCGAGGTCACCCGTGAGGGATTTCGGCCCATCACTGTGGCTGGCATCGATCTGCCGAGTGGAAGGGCGGGGCGGTACGACTTGCGGCTGGAGTTGGGCGCTGGCCAGGATGTCATGGAGGTCGAGGCGTCCCTGCCTCTGGTTTCCACGAATGCGTCCGACTGGGGCGGCCTGGTCCCCGAGGACAATCTCCGGGATCTGCCGCTGAACGGACGGGATCTGTTCGAACTGTCTGCTCTCGAGCCGGGGGCGACCCTTCCTGCATCGGCCAGGACTGGAACGGCCCAGGGAATCGGGCGCCAGATTTCGGTGCTGGGTTCACGACCCAACCAGAACAGCTTCCAGTTGGATGGAGTGTATGTGAACGACGCAGCGTCGGGTGCCCCCGCCAGTGCCTCCGGCAACGTGCTGGGTCTGGAGATGGTCCGCGAAGTCCAGTTGGTCACGAATCCATACAGCGCCGAGTATGGACGGACGGCGGGCGGCGTCTTTACGGCGGTATCCAGGTCGGGCGGGCCACGGTTCCACGGTTCCGCCTACGAATACCTCCGCAACAACGCTCTGGACGCTCGCAACTACTTCGACTCACCGTCCGCCGGAGCGCCACCGCTGCGCCGGAATCACTTCGGTCTGCTGCTGGGCGGGCCAGTCGTTCCGGACAGGATGTTCTTTCTCGCCAACTACGAAGGCCTGCGAGAGCGGCGGGGCCGAACGGAGCGACCCGTGGTGCCGACGGCCGAAGCCAGACGGGGGAACCTGCCGGAGTCCAAGGTGGCGGTGGCTCCGGAAATCCGTCCGTACCTGGAACTCTATCCCTTGCCCAACGACCGTGACTTCGGTGATGGTACGGCAGCCTCTGTGCGGCAACTCTCCGACCGGACGGACGAGACGTACCTTGCCGGCAAGGTGGACATCGTCCTCGGGCCAGCCACCCAGTGGTCCGCCAGATACACCTTCGACGATGCTGCCCGCCGAACACCGGACACGATGGACCTGTGGGTCTTCGGACTCGATTCGAGAGATCATTTCCTGCACACGCAGCTCAGGCGCGTTCACTCCGCCAAGACGCTGTCGACATGGCGGGCCGCATTCAGTCGAGTGGAAATCTCCCAGGACAGCACGACATCCATTCCAGCAAGTCTGTCGTTCGTGCCGGGCCTGCCGATGGGGACCATCACCGTCAACGGCCTTTCGAACATGGGCGGACCCGCTGCACGGGCCCGACCGCGCCGTTTCGCATTGGGAAGCTATCAGTTCGGTGCCTCCGTGGTCCGGTCAACGGGACGTTCGACCCTCCGCTATGGCGGGGGCTACGACCGCGTGCATTTCGACCAGCGGTCCGACCTGAGCGCGGTCGGATCATACACGTTCGACTCGCTCGCCCTCCTGTTGCAGGCAAGACCGCGCATTGCGGAGGTCATGCAGCCTGGATCGGATACCGCCCGAGGCTGGCGCTACAACCAGTACTTCGCATTCGGCCAGTACGATGTCCGAATCAGCCCTCGACTGGACGCAAGTCTCGGGGTGCGATACGAAGCGGTCTCCACGCCCACCGAGATCGACGGCAAGATCGCCGTGCTCCGGGATTTCGTCAACGATGCCGAGACCACCCTGGGAGGGCCGATCTGGAAGAATCCGTCCAAGGACAATTTCGCGCCAAGGGCTTCCATCGCGTGGGACCCGATCGGCGATGGGAAGACGGTTCTCAGAGCGGGCAGCGGCATCTTCTTCGACCTGTTGGGGAGCCGCGAACTCACGATTGCGGGCGTTCGGACCCCTCCGTTCTTCAATCGCGTTCTGGTGTTCGGCCGTCCGGGGTTTCCCGACATCCTGGGAGCGGCCGAAGGCCGCAATCCGTCCTCGTCGATGGACGGGATCGACTACGACCTGAACCAGCCCTACGTAGCGCGCTGGCAGGTCAACCTCGAGCGGGCGATCGCGAGGGACACGATGATCCGTCTGGGCTACAGCGGGGCCCGCGGAATACACCTGATCGGCCAGTTGATCAGCGTGAATTCACCGGTACCGGAGGTGCAGGACGGCGGGCGACTCTTCTTTCCCGAGGGCAGCCCCTACATCAATCCGGCGTTCTCGCGAATCGGGCTGCGGCGGTCGCAGTTCAACTCGTTCTATCAGGGCCTCACGCTGAGCCTGCAGAGCCGATTCGGCAAACGGTTCTCGTTGCGGGGAAAATACACGTGGAGCCGGTCGATCGACGAGGCCTCGAACCAGACGTTCAATGATTTCGTTGCCAGTGATCAGGTCCCCACGCTCTGGAACTACAGGGCCAATCGCGGACTGTCGGATTTCGACCAGGACCATGTCTTTGCTGTGAGCCTTTCCTGGGCCATCTGGGAGGGGGGGCAGGCGCCTCTGGCCCGGGTGCTGGGCGGATGGGAAGTGCACACGATGATGCAGGCATTGGCTGGCACGCCGTTCGCACCGCGAGTCGGGTTCGATCGGGCCCGCCTACGTCCGGGTTTCGGTGACGTGGGACAGCGGCCCGATCTGGTTGCCGGCAGGTCTGCCGGCGACATTGTACTAGGTGATCCGAGTCGTTACTTCGACCCCGGCGCCTTCGCCCTGCCGGATCCGGGCTATCTCGGCAACCTCGGCCGGGGCACGCTTCGAGGACCAGGGATCTTCGTGTGGGATCTGGCCCTGCACAAGACGCTGTTGCGGACCGAGCGGCAAAGTCTCCAGTTCCGGGCCGAGGCGTTCAATGCCACAAACCACCCGAACTTCCAGGTCCCGAGCGGACGCGCGCTGTTCACCGCCCAGGGTGGACGGATCGGCAGTGCGGGGCGAGTGACATCGACGAGTACCACATCCCGTCAGGTGCAGTTGGCCCTGCGCTGGGATTTCTGACCTGGAGCGGTCCGTAGGTCGGTCACCGGGCCGTTCGCTGGGCATCTCGGGCCGCTGTCGGACATGTCCGGTGATGACCGGCACAGAGTCTGCGGTGATAGACTGTCCGCGATGCCGCAGGTGATTGCGCGGGACCGGGATCTGTACGACGTGGTGATCGTCGGTTCGGGTGCGACCGGCGGGGTGGCGGCCTGGCAACTCGCCGAAGCGGGGCTACGGGTCTGCGTACTGGAGGCGGGACCGCGGATCACGGACTCGGACTTCACCGAGCACATGATGCCCTATGACCTGAAGTATCGCGGCAACTCGTTCAGTTTTCTGCAGGAGGCCCCGAAGCCGCCGGTATTGATTCGCAACCGCCCGATCCAGGGACGTGTCTATGCCTGCCGCGAGTCCAACTACGAGTGGTTCGTGGATGATGTGCAGAACCCCTATCAGACGCCCGAGGGACAGCCGTTCCATTGGATCCGGATGCGTGTGCTGGGTGGCCGCTCCCTGTCCTGGGGGCGACAGTCCTATCGCATGGGCGACATCGACTTTCGCTGCGCGGACCGCGATGGCTACGGGGAGAACTGGGGTATCGAGTACAAGGATCTGGTTCCGTACTACGAGAAGGTCGAGCGGTACATCGGAATTTCGGGGCTTGAGGAGGGTTTGGAGCATCTGCCCGACAGCGTGTTCCAGCCGGCGATGCCATTCAGCTGCGGGGAGGTCGTTTTCCGGGACCGGCTTCGAAGGAAAATGGATCGGGTCGTCACCATCGGCCGCACCGCAATCGTCACCAGGCCGCACAACGGGCGTCAGGCCTGCCACTACTGTGGACCGTGTGAACAGGGTTGCATCACCCACTCGTACTACAGCAGTCCGACAAGCACACTCAAGGCGGCGCTTGCAACCGGCAATTGCGACCTGGTCGTCGACGCTGTTGCGAGCCACCTGGTTCGCGATCCCAGGACCGGCAGGGCTGCAGGCGTGGCCTATATCGACCGCACCACGCGCACACCCAGGGAGGTCCGAGGCAAGGTGGTGATGCTCTGCGCTTCCACCCTTGAATCGACGCGACTGCTTCTGCATTCCGCCCAGCATGGTCTTGATGTCAACTCCAGCGGAGTGCTCGGTCACTATCTGATGGATCACATCTACCAGGGCGGGGCGGTCGGCATGTTGCCGGATCTGGAGGCGAAACCATGGTTCGGAAGTCCTCGGCGGCCGAACGGGATCTACGTGCCCCGGTTCATGAACATCGATCGCACTCACACGAATGGTCTTATCAGAGGCTTCGGACTTCAGGGGGGCAGTTTTCCATCCTTCAACCTGTTTGCCAAGGGTTTCGGCGCAAGACTGAAGCATGCCGTCCACGATGAGAGCCGGTGGTCGACGTTCCTGTTCGGCTTCTGCGAGACGCTTCCTCGGTACGACAACCATGTCGTCCTGAACCGGAACCGCACGGACGCGTGGGGCATCCCGACGCTGGACATTCGATTCGACTGGTCGGAGAACGACAGGGCGCTCTGGCGAGAGTCACGGGTCCAGGCAGCCGACATGCTGGAAGCGACAGGACATCAGGGCGTATTCATGATGGGAGAGCCATCCGTCGGTGGTTTCGCCATCCACGAGGTCGGTACCGCCCGGATGGGCTCCGACCGCAGAAAATCGGTCCTCAACACCTGGGCGCAGACGCACGATGTCGACAACGTGTTCGTGACGGACGGAGCCGCCTGGGTGTCGATCGGATGCCAGAATCCGACCCTGACGATGATGGCGATCACGGCAAGAGCGGCCGAGTACATCGTCGAAGAAGCTCGCAAGGGCCGCTGGGGACAGGCATAGCGGTCCGGATACAGCGCGGCTGGAGGCCTCGTGACATGCCGACGGGGCGTGACCCGCGCCGTCCGGAGTGTTCCCGTGCTGACGAGAGGGGCTTCTTGGCTGTTAGACTGTTCGGGATGTTGCAAGCCATAGCTCGTGACCGCGACGTATACGATGCGGTGATTGTCGGCTCCGGTGCTACCGGCGGCGTGGCAGCGTGGCAGCTTGCCGAAGCGGGCCTCCGCATCTGCGTGCTCGAGGCAGGGCCGAAGATCACGGACGCGGACTTCAGTGAACACGTCATGCCCTACGACCTGAAGTATCGAGGAAACTCCGCACCCTACGTTGGCGGCATCCCGAAGTCGCCGGAACTGTTGCGCAATCGGCCGATTCAGGGGTTGGTGTACGCCTGCCGGGAATCCAACTACCAGTGGTTCGTGGACGACATCAAGAATCCCTACCAGACACCGGAGGACCGACCGTTTCACTGGATCCGGATGCGCGTACTTGGCGGCCGTTCCCTGTCCTGGGGGCGCCAGTCGTATCGCATGGGTGATATCGATTTCCGCTGTGCGGACCGTGACGGCTATGGAGAGAACTGGGGCATCACGCACAGGGATCTGGTTCCTTACTACGAAAACGTCGAGCGCTATGTCGGAATCTCCGGAATCGCGGAGGGGCTCGAGCAGTTGCCCGACAGCGTCTTTCTCCCTCCGATGCGGTTCAATTGCGGGGAACTGCTGTTTCGCAAGCGTCTACGCGAGCGCATGGGGCGAGTGGCGACCATTGGTCGGTCCGCGATCGTGACGGTGCCGCACAACGGCCGCCAAGCCTGTCACTACTGTGGACCGTGTGAACAGGGCTGCGTCACTCACTCGTACTACAACAGCCTCACGACGACGCTCAAGGCGGCCGTGGACACGGGAAACTGCGACTTGATGGTGGATGCGGTGGCGAGCCACCTCACCCGCGATGTAAGGACAGGGCGGGCCGCCGGGGTGGCCTACATTGATCGCCTCACGCGGGCACCCCGGGAGATCCGGGGAAAGGTCGTGATATTGTGCGCCTCGACACTGGAATCGACAAGACTTCTGATGCACTCCGCCGACTTCGGTCTCGACTTCAATTCCAGCGGTGTGCTGGGCCACTATCTGATGGATCACATCTATCAAGGCGGGGCGGCCGGGCAGTTGCCCGAAATGGAGGCGAAGCCATGGGTGGGCATGCCGGCGCGACCCAACGGCATGTACATACCCCGCTTCGTCAACATCGACCGTGCCCATACGAACGGGATGATCCGGGGTTACGGCTATCAGGGCCGGAGCGGGTCTTCCTTTGCTCTCTCGGCCAAGGGATTCGGTGCGGGATTCAAGAGGGCCGTTCATGAGCAGGCCAGATGGGGGACGAGCTTCGGAGCGTGGTGCGAGTGCCTTCCCCAGTACGACAACCACGTCGTCCTCAATCGGGACCGTCGGGATGCCTGGGGAGTTCCAACTCTGGACATCAACTTCGACTGGTCCGAGAACGACCGGTCCCTTTGGCACCATGCCAGGAACCAGGCGGCGGAGATGCTCGAGTCGACGGGGCACAGGGGGGTCCGGCTGACCGGGAGCCAGTCGGTCGGCGGGTTCTGCATCCACGAGGTCGGAACCGCTCGCATGGGCAAGGACCCGAAGAAATCGGTGCTGAACACGTGGACGCAAGCCAATGACGTGGACAACGTCTTCGTCACCGATGGTGCGGCGTGGGCTTCGATCGGGTGTCAGAACCCGACATTGACGATGATGGCGATCACGGCAAGGGCTGCCGACTACATTACCGAGGAAGGCCGGAAAGGCCGCTGGGGTTAGGTCAATTCGCTGGCGTGGAGTCTATTTGTTGAGGACTTTCACCACGATTCGGCAAGCGACCTAGCATTTCGTAGAGTCGCTCCCATGAATAGATGCCCGTCGAGTGGCCGTCACTCCAGAAGATCTGAATGGCGTATCGCCCGACCGGTTCGATCTTCTTCGGATACACAAGGATTGGCAGCAGGTTCTCAGTCACGATACGCTTGCCGGTGACCTCGTCCACGCAGCTGGCGCAAGGGCACTCGTGGCGCAGGAAGCGGGCCGGATAGACCGCTTCTTCTCCCGAGTTCCACACGATCTCGACGTCGTGCGCACCGTGCCGCCGGATTTCGGTCGGTCGTGGGTGATCCAGCCCGGACATGCTCCGTACTTGCAGTGTACTCACTCTCAGGAAGTGGTGGTTCCAGATGTGGCAGCGGGGCCGATCTTGGTCATGGCATCAGCGCTGTTCGTGTTCTGGCGTCAAGCTGTGGGCAGCCTCTCTAGGCGGTCGCAGGGGGACAAACCCACTCTGCGACAGGTAAACAGATCCCCCCCCCCCCCCAACAGTGGATTGGAGGTTGCCCGGGCGATGTCGGGTTGAACTAAGCGCAACTTGCGCCGTCCGCCTGGGACAGGTATCGCTGAATGAGGTAGCGCTCGTCGTCGATGCCTCTGCCGACGAAGTGGGTGAGAAAGGTGCGCGCGTCGCGGCGCGAGTGGCGCCTGCATCGTGCCGTGCTCCTCATGATCGGGTGAATCGGAACGACGACTGCGTCTGCCTCGGGAGCACCCCTTCCTGGTCGCCTACGGGGCCACTTGGAGCGCCATCTCACCCGTTGCGAGCACGGCTGGCGGGACCGGCCTGACCTCGCGCCGGGCTCTGCCGGTTTAGATTTGACACCAGCAAGCCCCCGCAAGAGGAACCCATGGCAAGCCTCTGTGACAGACTCGCCAGACAGGTAGACGGGAGGATAACGACCTTTCCTCCTGCTAGAATCTTAACAGTCGGTATTTCAAGGCGAGTTGCAGAGTCCACCTCAAGATCGCCGACTGCCGGTCCAAACAACCGGCACCACTTCATCGTGACGCTCAGGATTTCGAGGGCATCACCATAGAGACCGCCGATCCCTACATGGCAGCATGAACGACACGAGCGTCCAAGGCGTAAGCCACGAAGCGCTGACAGTGACGCCGAATGGAGCGAAAGAACGTAGGGTCCAGTAAGACGATGCCAGAAATTCAAGAGTTCCAGTCCAGCCTTCGTCGCTTCTCGCCAGCGCAATACGGACAGTGGAAAACCGTCGACCTGCACAACCACTCGCCGGTGAGTCATGATTTCTGCGGTAACAAGGATACGGCTTTGGATGACGCCGTCGCCCACCTGTCAGCTAACCAAGTCGATGTTGTCATGTTCACCGATCATCACAAGTTGCCCGATGCGGCGTTCGTGGAGCAGCTAAGCAGGCAAAGTGGCAAAACCGTCTTACGAGGCACGGAACTTAATATTTTTGTCGATGCTTGGTCCAAACCGGAGTCAAGAGTCCAGAAAGAAGCGTTCTTTCATCTCCTTGTCGGCTTCGATCCAGAAAAGGACCCAGACTACTGCTTCACGGACCTGAAAAAGCGGTGCGGAGACGAGATTCGGTGTTTATCGGGTACGAATATGCCCGGCCTGACCGCACCTGTGTCCCAGATTTGTAATGTGTTGCAGGAAGCGAATGCATTGATTATCCCGGCGCACCTCCACACGGAGAAAGATGCGTTCAAGAGTCGAAGTGTTGACGATATCTACACGGATTCAGAATTCCTTAAGCTGGCAAAAAAGCACTTCACTGCTCTGGAAGTAAAAGACCCGAAAACGGCCAAATTCTTCGATGGAAAACACACCGAGACGGAATATTTACACAAAACCTGTATCCGCTCAAGCGACGCACACGAAATCACTGATATTGGCAATAGAGTGACATGGGTGCAGATGGAACAGCCGACCTTCAGGGAACTCAAGGCGGGACTGGAGATTCCGTCACGCGTGTCGCTCATAAGACCGGATGCATCCACTAGTCACATCATCGGCCTTAACGTCAGAGGGCAGTTCTTCACTGATTTCTGGCTGGCCTTGTCGCCTCACTGCAACGCATTCATCGGAGTGAAGGGATCGGGCAAGACATCCGTACTAGAGTGCCTGAGGTTTGCATTGGGTTCGTTGGTTCCCGAGTCGCGCAGAGAGGAAGTGCAGTCTCACCTGTTGCATGTCCTCGGACAGGGCGGCACTGTCCGGGTCTTGGTGCAGCGCGAGGATGGCGCAATGGTCCTCATCGAGCGCTCAATGAGTGCGCCCAAGGTCTTCAGGCTAGTGTTCGAGGACGACAGATGCGAGGAGGTTCAGAACCCAGACGCGTTGATGTTTCCGTCGTTCATTTTGGGGTGGCATGAGATTGAGCAGGCAGCTACCGATTCGCATGTGCGGCAAACGTACCTAGATACGATAGCGGGCAGAGAGGAGATCCGACAGCTACAGGAATCCGCTGACGATGCGATGGGGAAGATCCGGTCGCTCCACGAGCAAGTAGTGAACCGCTATAAGAGGTACCGATCGTTACAGAGCCGCGTGGGACGGCTCAAAGACTTGCGGTCCGGTCTTCGGGATCTCACGGACGCCAATCTCGTCGATCTGAAGGATGCATACGAGACAGCCAATAGCCAACGCGACTCGATAGAGCGCCTCGCTTCTTGGCTTAGAGAGCACAGTAACGTCGAACCGAACTGGGACACAGCAGAATTCGTGCCGGATATTCCCTCTCTGTCCGGCAGCTCACCTATAGAGTCCTTAGCCGGTTTCGCTTCAGAGATCGTGAAGGGCCTTCGCGATCATGCCTCGACTTTCGCAGGCGAACACAAGGCAAGAATTTCCAGATACGGCAGCACACTCGCGGAGAGGAGCGGGAAGATGGCGGAAGCATTCAGCCAGTTCGCCGCTCAATACGACGCAGCGGTCGCGAAACTCTCTGATGAACAACGTCGGCTGTTGGGGAAGCACCGCCAAGTCCTTGACCAGACGCGGCAGCTGCCTAGCTTGGAAAAGAAAACGGAGGAAGAGCGCAGTCGATTGGAGGGTCTTTTGGACACTCTCGCAGGGTTATGCGGCGATATCGCCACAACGTTGGATTCGCAAACCGCTTTGAGAAAGACGCGCGTAGACAAATTGGCCGCGCAGTTGAAGGACTACGGTGTGCGCTTGCAGTTGGCTCCCCGTGCGAGACTCGGGGTGTTCGAAAATCTTGGCAGTGGAAATCCCGACGGTGCCAATGTCTTTGGCGAGCTAAACCAACGATTTGGGGAGCAGGAAAGATACCACGCCAGATTGGCGAAGGCATACGAGAGTACACGAAGAGACTTAGCCAAGGGATTCACGTTGCTGCTTTCTTCCCTTGCCTTCGGCGACTATCTGGGAGCTTTTGAAGGAGACGACCTGAGCATATCCTTCAATGTCGGTCAGGGTGGCGAAGACTACAGAGCCATTGACCAGCTCTCGGCAGGCCAGCGATGCACCGCAGTTTTTCCTCTGTTACTGAAACTACAAGAAGGACCCTTGATCATCGATCAACCGGAGGACAATCTGGACAACAGACATATTGCAGACGCCATCGCACCTGCGCTGTTGGAGGATAAGCGCACACGACAAATCGCCTTCACTTCCCACAACGCGAATCTCGTCGTATTGACTGACGCCGAGCAGATCGCGCTGTTTGACAGTGATGGATCTAGAGGCAAGGTGAGCGCTCGCGGATTTCTGTGTACAAGTGCCTCGCTAATCACGGAGGACGTTATAGCGACATTAGATGGTGGTCGATCAGCGTTAAAGTTGAGGTATCAGAAATACGGTGGGGAAAGTCCTCACTTGGATGGGTAGTTCTCGACTGGATCAAGATATCGCGGCCTTATAGCACGTTTTGAACAAGTAACTTGAGACAGCTCTGGTGACTTTTTATCGTGACTTTAAGATCGGCCTTGATCTGGCCGAAGAGTGTTATGAGTTCATCGATCTTGGCGACGATACGGCGCTGTTTGGCGAGAGATAGAGAGAAATAACGGGTTTTTGAAATACTCCTTTGGCACACGATTCTGGCCATCTGTTCTAGTCATTTTTGAGATGCCATTTTCAATTAAAACGAAAAATTCAGAAACAACAATATGTAGTTTGGATTCATTAGGACTGGACGGCCAGATGTGAAGCTCAGTCGTTCCGATTTTGCCGGGATCAATGGCATAGGAACAAAAGACATGGTATGATCATCGTCAGTTCGATTTTGCGGGCTCAGCACGCCAATATCTGCGATCCGTGTCCAACGCTACGTTCGCTGTAGCGGGAACAGATAGTTGTTGGTGCTGAACAATGCAGGGTACCAGACCTCTCGTATTATGGGGATGCGCCAACCGGATCTTCCCCATCGCGATGCGTTCCAGCAGTTCCGATACCGGCGCGTCCGATGGGTTCCGCTTCACCAACTTCCCCCGAACAGCCAGATCGAGCACGAAACGGTGTAGGCGAGGACCGGCTTCGGGCGCTTCGGCCACGCGGTCGTAGAGAGCAAGCAAACGTTCAGAGGGATTCATGTCTCCGGCGGTCCTAGGTCGCCGAGCATGGCCTGCACGACGACGCGCAGGGCCGGCAGATCGTTCCGGGCATAATCCCAGACATCTTCGGGCACGATGCTGTCGTATCCATGGGCCAGCACGGTCCGGAAGCCGATAATCCCGGGCATGTCGGGGATTCGATCCGCATGTTCGGGATGGCTCTTGTGCAGGCGGTTCAGCGCTTCGCGGACGATCTCGAACTTGCGCTCAACCGCGGCTTGAAGCCAGGCGTCGCGATCCAGGTCCTTGATGAAGCGCTCGATATCGGCGCCCGCCTGTTCGACATCCCACAACGTGACGCGAGGATCACGGCGCATAGACGAGCTCGCGGGACTTGTCGATGGCCGCGCGCAAATAGGGGTTGCCGATCGCGCGGGTTTCGAGCAGGTCGACAGGACGGCCAAGCGCCTCCCGCAAGGCATTGGCGAGATCGAAGCGCCGATGGAACGGCCGCAGGTCACTGTCGGGATCGAATTCGACGAGGAAGTCGGCATCGCTTGTGGCTGGATCGAAATCCGCGCCCCGGGCCGCTGAACCGAACACTTCCAGACGCACGACATCGTAGCGGCGGCACATTTCCGCCAACTCATCCTTCTTGTTAGCAATCGCGGCGTGCATGGCCAGTCCTCCTACACAGGCGGCAAACGATACCCTTGTCCGGCATTATCGCAGCAACGCTTCCGACAATGCATCCTTCAGCCGGTCGCCCACGGATGCGACTTCCGCTTCGGCATCGCTCAACTCTGCGAGCAGCGTTTCCGGGTCGCCGACGTCGACACTCTCCGTGTGCGGGTTCCCGGCTTGAAACATCCTGAGGCGGAGTTTCCGGCATCGAGTTGCAGGTTCTCTGCCCTTCGGGCACAAGATGCTCCCAGAATCGGAGCTTTCAGCGTCGCCTCGCCCTTCTCGAACAACAGCAGGGGTTGGGTCCCGATCGAGGCGTAGGGTCGGAAGACCGAGTTTGGCAGCCGGACGATGGTGTGCAGGTTGCGTTCCTTCATCAGGCACTCCTTGAGCCGTGTCTTGACGCCCTCGCCGAACAGCGAGCCGTCGGGTAGGACCACGGCGGCCCGGCCTGCGGGTTTCAACAGCCGGATGATGAGGGCCAGAAACAGGGCCGCGGTCTCGCGGGTCCGGAAGCGCTTCGGGAAATTGGACTCGATGCCGTCCTCTTCATTACTACCGGAACACCAATCAGACTGGGACAGAAATACCCGTCCGACATTCAGGTATTTCCCGCGCTGAAATACCGTCGTGCCTCCGCCATCACTCGCGGTGACAGCAAGATACTGGAGATCATGGTGGGAATCGACATGAAGCCGTACATGCCATCGATGAAATCGATCACGGCGGACAGCGATGTCATCGCACCAATGATGATCGCGGACACATAGATGTACTTGTAGAGTCCCTGCTGGTGCGCGCCGATCAGGAAGCCCAGAGACTTCTCACCGTAGTATCCACAAGTGAGGATCGTGGTGATCGAGAAGAACGTCACACACGTCACCAGGATGTGGGTCCCGAATTCCGGCAGAGCCTGCTCGAAAGCTGCCGTCGTGACCGTCACGCCGCTGTTGCCATTGTCCATCCAGGTTCCGGTAGACAGGATGATCAGTGCTGTACACGTGCAGACGAACAGGGTGTCAATGACGGGACCGAGCATCGCCACGAGACCTTCCCGGACCGGTTCGTTCGTTTTCGCCGCACCATGGGCCAGTGCTTCGGAGCCGATCCCGGCCTCATTCGAAAATGCGGCCCGACGGACACCGGTAACGATCACTGTCCAGACGGCCCCGCCGGCAACAGCCCGCCCAGTGAAGGCATCGCTGACAATCAGCGACACCATCTCGGGAATATCGGCCACATGCAATGCCAGGATCGTCAGTCCGGATATGAGGTACAGCAGCACCATTGCCGGTACCAGTCGCGACGCCACTCGGCTAATACGCTGAATGCCGCCCAGCAGCGCCCATCCAGCAAGAACTGAGAGTGTAATCCCGACGGTGATATTGAAGGTTCCCGGTCTTGATGGATCGGAGAGCCAGCCGGACGGCACTGCGACCGCGTCGCGCAGGATCTGCGTCAGCTGGTTCGCCTGGAACATCGGCAGGGTGCCGCACAGGGAGCAGAACGAGAAGAACACGGCCAGTGGTTTCCAGTGATGTCCCAGTCCATGGACGATTGCGTACATCGGGCCACCTTGCACAACCCCGCGGCTGTCAGGACCTCGAAACTGGATCGCGATGGTACAGGTGAAGAACTTCGTCGCGATACCGACGAATGCGCAGACCCACATCCAGAAGATGGCTCCCGGGCCGCCGGTCTGGATCGCAACGGCCACGCCTGCGATATTGCCCATGCCGATAGTGCCGGCCAGGGCGCTGCTCAGCGCCTGAAAGTGGGAAACCTGTCCTGTGTCGTCCGGATTGTCGTACCTGCCCAGCAGGATGCCGACGGCGTGGGAGAAGTGCCGAAACGGAAGCAGGCGGGAATACAGGAAGAAATAGCAGCCGCCACCGAGCAGCAATGCCAAGACCAGAGGCCCCCAGGCAACCGCGGCGAAGGTCGCCATGAGATTGGCGATTGCCTCCATGAACCCCGACTCTAGCAGACGACCCGCGACCCCCCTTGTGTTCAACGGGCTCGTCAGGCCGTGAACGGATCGTCCTCACTGGCCAGTTCGCTGCGGGTGTTTCCCAGGATCGGGCTTGCTGCCACTCCGATCAGGACGCAACTCAGCACGCCGACCGCTCCGTACAGGAAGAAGTGAAGGTCCGTGTGCTGCTGGACCCAGTACAGAATCAATACGCTCGAAAGGGCCCCCGCCAAAGCTCCGGAGCCATTGGCGCTGCGGAAGAACATCCCAAGTGCAAACAGCCCTGCCAGTCCACCTCCGAGCAGCCCCATCATCCCCTGGAAGGTGTCCCAGAGGGATCCGATGTCGAACGTTGCGAGTGCGATGGAAGTCGCGGTTGCGAGCGTCCCCAGGCCAGCGGTCAACCATCGCGCGAGCACCAGACGTTTCCGTTCGCTGGAAGTGGGTCGGAACCGCACGAAGAAATCCGTGACCAGGGCGGCTGAGATGCTGTTGAGGCTGCTGTCGAGTGTTGACATCGACGCCGCGAAGACGGCGGCGATCAGCAAGCCGACCAAGCCTGCCGGCAACTGCTGCGAAATGAACAGCGGAAAGATCGAATCGGTTGGCAGAGTCGGGTCCAGAAGAGTCGGATTCGATCGGTAGAACGCCCAAAGGCCGGTCCCCAGCAGGAACAGGGTCAAGGTCGACGGGACGATCAGGATCGCGTTGGTCCAGATCGACCGTGCAGCGGCCCTTTCGTCCTTGGTCGTGAAGTAGCGCTGGACGACCGCCTGATCCGACGTGTACGGGACCAGATTCAGGAACAGGTTGCCAACCACGACGACCCAGACGGCCGATGTCGTCCAGTCCCAAGTCCAGTTGAACATGTGGAACTTGTCGTGCGAGAGCCCTTCGGAGATGAGCCCCGAGATGCCGCCGTCCAGATTGGTCAGCAGGATTCCCAGGCTCAGGAGTGCTCCACCGTACAGGACGAAGACCTGGATCACGTCTGTCCAGATCACCGCCTTCATGCCCCCCATGACCGTGTAGAGGGTCGACAGGGCACCCATGGTGATGATGCACGTATAGACGCTGAATCCAGTGACGGTCGACAGTGCGATCGCCGGCAGGAAGAGGACGATGGACATGCGTCCGACCTGATAGAGCACGAACGACACGCTGGCGTACATGCGCACGGGCAGGTTGAACCGGCTCTCGAGGTATTCGTAGGCGCTTGTCATCCGGACGCGCCGGAAATAGGGCAGATACAGGAAGACGACCGGAAAGGCGATCATGACGATCGTCATCTGGAGCAGGAAATAGACCCAGTCTGTTGCGTAGACCTTGGCCGGCACGGCCATGAAGCTGATGGAGGACAGTTGCGTACCGAAGATCGACAGCCCGGTGGCCCACCAGGGCATGCTTCTTCCCGCGAGGAAGAAGTCCTCGGTCGTAGAGCCCTTCCCGGCGAAGTAGATGCCCATCATGACGAGAACCACGAGATAGGCGATGAGGGTTACGTAGTCCAGGCCTCTGAACCTGGATGGAGTCGTTCCGAGACTGGCGGTGACGAGCTTGGCGGTGTCGTTGGGGTCATTGAGGCCGGGGGTGATGGCGACGATCTGGTCGTGCCAGTTTGCGCTTGCTGCACCTGCCACGCCTGCCGGACTGTCTCCGAGACTGACCCACGTGTCGGTGATTGCGTGATAGGCAAGTGCGCCACGAGGAGCTGCCGGCGTACCGGCCATCACGACGGCATGGGCGGACCCGATCGGTACTGCGGGCCCGAGAGTGGGCGACGGACTGGGTGCGACCTCGGACCAACCCGCCTCCAGTGTGAACCGGTAGGCGTCGGCCAGGGGGACCAGATTCATGTCGCCAGCGGAGGCTGACGGGGAACCACCGAACAGATGGATGGCTCCTTCCAGCGCACTCACTCCGGCTGAGTGGCGGGCGGGGCCTGGCAGTGCAGGTGCCCGTTCCCAGCCGGGTTCGGGTGACTCGAGATCAAGGAGCAAGATGTCACTTGTCGGCTGCGGTGAGACTGCCTGGACCAAGCCGCACGCCAAGTACACCGTTGAGCCGATGCATGCCGACCCGGAGCGCGACCGGGGTTCGGGAAGCGCCGGCAGTTCTTCGTGGACGAGGTCTCGCCCTTCGAAGCGGACGCGGTAGGTCGTGGCAAGGTATCCTGCATCGTTTCCTCGCGTGCCGCCCGTAAAGACCGCGAATGTACCGCACGAACTGGCGGTGCCGAATGCGACGGCTTCCGGCAGCGGCGTGGTCGGCCGCCACGCCGCTGCCGGACCATCAAGGACCCATGCATTCGGAGTCGCGACGGTGTCGGGCGATCCCGGAACACGTTCGAGTCCGCCAGCGACGACAAGCCTGTTGTCGATCACCGTGACGAACGCGCCCTCGGCTATTGCAGAGGTGGGCAGGGAACCCAGACTGGACCACTCCAGGTCGGCGGCGTGAACCCCGCCGGCGGTGCCCCACGTCAGCCCCAGCGCGAGATACAGCGATCCATGTCGCGCGCGCCGGGAGTTCAGACAGTGTGCTGTTTCCATTTCCCACGACGGAACAGCATGTACCCGATCACCATCCAAGTCGCTCCCGAGATTACCAGAGCGATGTAGGCTCCCGTGGCTTCCATGCCGAGCCATGTCGACAGGCAGTAGGCGAGAGGCAGTTGCCAGCACCAGTACACGAAGAAATTGACCCAGGCGGGAGTGGCGGTGTCGCCCGCCCCGTTGAACGCTTGTCCGAACACCATCGAGAACCCGGCGAAGATGTACCCGCCACTCAGGATCCGGAGGCTCTCCACGCCGTGCGGGGCCACCTCGGGGTCAGGCGTGAAGACTGCGATCATCGGTCGTGCGAATGTCCAGAAAATCACCGCGATCACGCTGAGCATGGCAAAGTTGACGAATCCGGTCAGGATCACCGCCCGCTCGGCCCGGTCCGGCTTGCCGGCTCCCAGATTCTGTCCGACCAGCGTCGCGGCTGCGTTGCTCACGCCCCAGGAGGGCAGGATCGCGAAGTGAATCAGCCGCAAGGCAACCGTGTAACCGGCCAGAACGGACTCGCCGAACAGCGCGATGATGCGCGTCACGCCCAGCCATGCCGCCGTTGCGACGAAGAATTGCAGCATGCCCTTCGCGGAGATGCGAAGCAGGCTTCGGAAGACACCCGGGTCCCATCGGATGCAGGTCTTCCCGATCGCGATCCGGCCTTTGCCGCCGAACAGGATCCAGAACTGAAGCGCGACGCCCGTTCCACGACTGATTGCGGTGGCCAGGGCGGCTCCGGCAAGCCCCAGTCGGGGGAAGGGCCCGATTCCGAAGATGAGCAGCGGGTCCAGGATGATGTTGATGATATTCGCCACCCAGAGAGACCGCATGGCGAGCGCGGCGTCACCGACTCCCCGCAGGATCGCATTGTTGAGGAACAGCAGGAAGATCGTGACGGAACTGGCGAAGATGATGGTTGCGTACATGGACCCGGCCACCACGGCGTCCGTACCCCCCATCCAGCGCAGCATCTGGGGAGCCATCAGTGCACCCAACAGACTGATCGGAACAGCCCCGAGAATGCCGGTGAGGATAGCGTGCCATGCAGCCAGTCCGGCCCCCTCGGGGTTGGCTTCTCCCATCCGACGAGAGACCGTTGCCGTGGTGCCCATGGAGAGCCCCATCACGATCGCGAACACCAGAATGATCAGCGAGCCGGTCAGTCCCACTGTCGCGACGGCCGCGGAGCCGAGCTTGCCGACGAAGTAGATGTCAACGAGGCCGAAGGTGGACTCCATGACGAGCTCGAGCATCATCGGAATCGCAAGCAGCAAGATGGCCCGCGGCAGTGGGATGCTCGTGTAGTCTTCCTTCGATCCGCGAATCGCGTCGGGTATCGCTTGCCAGAGCGACGATGGCGACGCAAGTGGGACGTCAGCCGGGTTCCCGTTCTCCTGGGCGTTGTCCATGTCCCGCGATGGTTGAGCCCGGGAACCGTCCAATACTCATGGTCGCATGCCCGGCTGTCGGTCCGCTTGTGGTGAAACGGCTGGTTCGGCGTCCCCTTCAGTCCATGCCGGGTTCGTAGCGGATGCCCAGCGTTCGCATCTTGCGGTGCAGATTGCTCCGCTCCAGCCCGAGCGCACGTGCAGCCTTGGTCACGTTTCCGCTTGTGGACGCCAGCGTCCGTTCGACATACTCGCGCTCGTACGCATCGCGTGCCTCCCTGAGGCTTGCGAATCCCGCTGTCGGCACACGCACCGCCGGCCCCGAAGGGCGTTGTGCGGGGAGCTGATGGACACCGATTTCCGTTGCTTCGGTCAGGATCACGATGCGTTCCATCAGGTTCTTCAGCTCCCGGACGTTTCCGGGCCAGCTTCGTGACTCCAGTGACCGGACAGCCTGTGGACTGAGCCGTTTGCTCTTCCGTCCGTACGCCGTGGAGAACTGGTCCAGGAAGTGCTGGGCGAGGACAGGGATGTCCTCCAGTCGCTCGCGAAGCGCGGGTACATGAAACGGGACGACATTGAGCCGGTAGAAGAGGTCTTCCCGGAAGTTGCCGTTGGCGACCTCCTCTTCGATGTTCTTGTTCGTTGCCGCGATGGTCCGGACATCGACCTGTACGCTTCTTCCGGCTCCGACCGGCTCAAACTGTTGCTCCTCAATAACGCGAAGGACCTTGGCCTGGGTCCGGAGGCTCATGTCGCCGACTTCGTCGAGGAACAGAGTTCCTCCGTCAGCGACCTGAAACTTGCCCGTTCTCGCCTTGTCGCCGTCAGGTTGGGTGCCCGGGGCATGTCCGAAGAGCTCGCTCTCGATACGGTCTTCCGGAATCGCTGCACAGTTGACGATGACGAAGCGGCGGCCGGCCCGCAGACTTGCCTCGTGGATGGCATGAGCAACCAGTTCTTTCCCCGTACCGCTTTCGCCGAAGATCAGCACGCGGCCGTTCGTCGGCGCCATGAGGGCGATCTGCTGGCGCATCGCCTGCATCGGTACGCTATCGCCGATGATCCTGTGGCTTGCTCCAACCTCGTCGCGCAGCGACGCATTCTGCACGAGCAGCTTGCGATGTTCGACAGCGTTGCGGACAGCGAGCAGGACGCGGTCGACCGACAGGGGCTTCTCCAGAAAGTCATGGGCGCCGAGTTTCGTGGCCCGGACAGCACTCTCCACCGTGCCGTGACCGGAGATCATGACCACGACAGGTGCGCCGGAATCGTCGCCCGAGCCGATTTGCTGGAGTGTCTCGATACCGTCGATGCCCGGGAGCCAGACATCCAGCAGGACGACAGCATAGTTGCGCACGGAGAGCCGGTCAAGGCACTCCTCCCCGGTAGCTGCGGAGTCAACGATGTAGCCTTCGTCCTCGAGTACATCGGTGAGCGTTTCCCGAATACCGTCCTCGTCATCGACGATCAGGATGCGCTCCGATCCGGACTGCTTCATGCCACCACCTCTCGTGATCTGTTGGCTGCTGGAATCTCAATGATGAACTGCGAGCCGGTCGGTGCGTTGGCCTCGACTCGGATCGAGCCGCAGTGACCACCAATGATGGACCGTGTGATCGGAAGCCCGAGGCCGGTTCCGCGCTTCTTCGTGGAGAAGTAGGGCAGAAACAGCTTCTCCTTGTCCTCGCGAGAAATGCCGGGCCCGGAGTCGGCCACGGTCACTTCGACAGCCGATGAATCCGGGGCAGATCGGGTCGAGATGACGATCTCCTTGACCCAGCAGTCTTCCAAGGCTTCTGCCGCATTGTCGATCAGGTTGACCAGGGCTCTCTTGAACGGTTCGGGATCAATCATGGCTCTCGGATCGGACGGGTCAGGGCTTACGCGGAGGCTGATGTCGGGGAGCCGCCCATCGAAGACCGCGACAGCCTCGCGCACTAGGGCGTTCAAGTCAGCCTCCTCGGGCTGGATGGTGGGAAATCGAGCAAGATGCGAGAAGCTGTCCACCAGTTCCTGCAAGGACGCAACTTCGCGCTGGATCGTGGACGTACATCGCGCGAGACCCTCTCGTATCGCGGCATCGTCGCCATCCGAGCCGTATCGTTCGAGCAGCCGGTCGATCCTACCGGCTGCGAGAGCGATGGGAGTGAGAGGATTCTTGATCTCATGGGCGACTCTCCGGGCGACCTCTTCCCACGCCTCGGAACGCTGCGCTCGGAGCAGTTCGGTCGTGTCTTCCAGAACGACCACGAATCCGTGGTCACGGTCTCCGGGATCAAGGGACGAGACGGTGACGCTGAGGTGCACGGGACGGCCCATGCGTTCGAGTTCGAAGTCCCTTGTCGCAATGCCGGTGCGCCCGGCGCTGCCGAACATGTGGTCGAAAGCCAGTCTGTTCTCTCCATCCAACAGTTCGGTGACCGATTCGAGAGACGAAATGTCCTGAGAGCCTGCGATTCGGCGGGCCGAGTCGTTGAACTTGAGAATCTTCTTGTGCGCATCGACCGACACGACACCCGGCGTGATGCTCTCGAGGATGGTGTTGATGAAGCGGCGCCGATCCTCGATCTCCGTGTTGGCCCGGGCGAGACTCCGGTTGCTTTCTTCCAGCTGACGGGTCTTGGCCTCGAGTGTCTGTCCCATTTGATTGAAGGACTCCACCAAGCCCGCAAGCTCGTCTGTTGCCGCGGTGTGCACGCGGTAGTCCAGATGACCGCCAGCCAGTTGACCGGTGGCCCTCACGAGGGCTTCGACCGGTCGGGTGATCTGCTTGGACGCGAACAGCGCGAGCCAGACTGCGATGAAGAGCATGAAGAGCGTGATCATGGCGAGGATGAACGCGTTCAAGCGCCATGCAGTGGGGCGGAGCGCTTCCAGTCTCTTCCACTCCTCCACTTGGGACTGCATGAATGCCAGTTCTTCCGCCATCGATTCCGGCAGCGTCCTTCCGACGACCAAGAATCCCGTGCCGGATGGAATTGATGCCGTCGCATAGAGCCACCCGGCCGCGATACCTTGCGGGGCAGCGCCAGTTCCGGGCCCAGGAATCGACCGTAGTTCGTCGGGGGCAGTCTTCTCGCTCGCAGTGACTTCCGCCCATGGTTCGCCACTCTGTTGCGACACCACCGCGAGATAGTCCAACCCCGAATCTTGCAGCAGATCCCGCAGCGGCGCTGATGTCGGATTCGGCGGTGCTGGTGTGGCCAGGTCGGATCTCGCGGCGACTTGCTCCGCCTGCTCCGCAAGCCGTGTGAGACTCTCGCGTCTCGAACTGTCCATCAACCGTTCCGCACTGCGAAGGACGCCGACCGTTGGCTGCGAGAACCACTTGTCGAGGTTGCGGTTCAGCAGCGTGATCGAGAAGAGCACATGGATCGCGACCGGGACAGCGCTGAGTGCCAGCACTCCGAAGACGAGCTTGGTCCGGATGCGGGATCCAGGGATGCCGGCGCGCCGGTCCAGATAGAGCTTGACAAGGTTTCTGAAGACAAGGAAACCGAGTGCCAGTGTGCCGAGAACGACACATGTTGACAGTGCCCAGAGTCCGAAGGTGACCGCAGGCCCCTCCGGACGGAAGCTGCCGAAATCCAGTGAAGTCAGCCAGAAACATAGGGCCAGCAGGATCGTCATGGGTACTCCCCATGCGGCGGCTACCAGCAACTTCCTCCAGTTGGTCAACTCCGCTCATTCTAGCGAGCCAACCGTTTGTGCTCCGTGAGGTGCGCCAGCCCCAGACGGGATCAGCTTCGGGCTTTTTCCGGACGAGATAGACCTTGTCCAGAACTCTGAAGCTGTTGAGAAGAGATTGAGCGTCACGCCCCTGCATCTGGCCGAGATGGAATCCGTTGGCCGCGCGATTGCAAAGGATGTCACGGGCAGGATGGGGCGGAGACCGTAGCGTTGGCTCCGGGCGTCCACGAACTGGCGTTGAATGCGGTCGACAGATGAGAAACCAGACCTGGCCGCGAGTGGGGCTGAGAGTCTCCGGACGGTGTAGCTGCCACAACCTTTCCGAACCACGACACTCGCCTTGGCGTTCGGCCCTGGAGTGATCGTGGGGGAGATGGACCTGCGTCCGCAGCGAGCATCAGCAGCCCTCTATGCACGTATGCGCCCGTTCCTGCATTGCCGGTTCACTCGTGCTCGTCGACCGTCCCGCACGGATGTACCACCGTTGCTTCGAGTGACATCCGGGAGCGGGCATCTCCACGGCACCCTGCCCACTGCGGACCTTCCGTTCCGCTGTCGGCTGGCCGACGACGGCACGCTGCCACTTGTGGCAGGCGCAGCCGGGAGAGAGTCCCGTTGTACCGAGTTGTGGGCAGTTTCTCCTACGCACTCGAGGGGTCACAGCGCGAGTGCTGCGATTGGGTCGCTTTCGGTCCGACGATGCGAACTCGCGAAGGTGAGAGTCGCCAACGAAGATCCGCAGTCCTGCATCGTCCCCAGGCATCTCGTCAGCGGAACTGTGGTAGAGTTGGCTTCATGGAAGCAGAATCGGTCACGATCGTGATTGCGGTGGTTAGCGGTGTCATTGCTTTGCTTGGCAGTGTAGTGACGATTGCGGCATTCATACGCTCTGGCTTCAACCAGCTTCGCAGGGAGATGCAGAGCTTTCGCGTCGAGGTGCGTGAGGAGATCCAGAGCGTGCGTGGCGAGATCCAGGGCGTTCGTGACGAGGTCCAGGGCCTTCGCGTCGAGGTGCGTGGCGAGATCCAGGGCGTTCGTGACGAGGTCCAGGGCCTTCGCGTCGAGGTGCATGGCGAGATCCAGGGCGTTCGTGACGAGGTCCAGGGCCTTCGCGTCGAGGTGCATGGCGAGATTCAGGGCGTTCGTGGCGAGATTCAGGGCGTTCGTGGCGAGATTCAGGGCCTTCGTGACGAGGTTCACAGTCTTGCCGACCGGCACCGCGAGGACTACAACAGGCTTTCCGACAAGCTGGAGGAAACAGCGGCACAGCTACGCGGGGAATCGCTGGCCCTTGCCGCACAGTTACGCGGGGATTACAACAAGCTGTCCGACAAACTGGAGCGAACGTCCGAGCGGGCAGCGCACATCGAAGGGATGTTGATTCAGCAGTTGGATTCGGACACAAGACAGTTAGCGCAAGCGGCACAAGCGATACCCCGCACGTAATGACCCGCGTCCCCGCTTGACGGGTCGCGAGTGCAGTGCTCCGTATCTCCGAGTGGGCCCATCGCCAAGCAGCGATCGACGGACCGGAGATCCGCCCATTTCGTTACCAAGATGTACCGTAGCTTCTCACGCTCGGGTAGCGCGTCGAAAGAGGTCGATGAACCCGGACTGGTTGTCGAGCTTCGCGACATGCGCTTCGTAGCGAGCGACGTTCCGCCGCTGGACTCCGAGCACGCCGAAGAACTCGTTGTAGAAGCTCTGCGTTGCACCTTTCTCGTAAGCGGCATTCTTCCAGTCTTCGGCAAAGGCGGCGGCGCGAACCCGAATCTCGTTCCGCGAAAGGTGCATCAGTGGACGACTTCCGTCTCGGGAGCTGCATCAGGCGGCGTGCCACCAGCCCGATAGGGACGAACGGAAACAGACGGGACAATGTCCCGTCCGACAGTGCATGGGCCACGTTCAATCATGCATGCAGTCCGTCCAAGTGCCGCTCTGCGGCTGTTCAGTCTAGGAGCATCTGAGCAGCTTCGCAATTCGCTGGGCATCGCAAGATCACGGCCGAGATGCATACCAACTGCCCTCTGCGCCGATTCGTCACCAAGGCGGCGAAGAGCCTCCGGTGTCGTGGACCCCCAGCACGCACCCCAGACAGTGGAACGGCCCAACGACCGCCATCAAGGACAGACCTCTTCGTACACGAACCCCTACCATATAGCGCCTCCAAGTTCCAACCGGTATACCCTCGCCCGTTGCGTCCCCGTTTGATGGGGCATCCCTCACACATCTTCGTCGCGCTCCCGAGTTCGATCGGCTACATAAGATCCTGCCAGCCCATGTCTTACCGCTGTCATCCTTCCCAGCAGGGGGCTCCCCATGTCCGGAACTCTGAGCCTGAGCAAGGAAGAGTCGATATGAGTTGACACGTTTGTGCATGACATTACGGGCCATGTGGGGTAGAGCCACAGGAAGGCTCTCCCGGAACTCGTCCTCTGCTCATAACTCACCACGTATGCCAGCTTGGCAAGTCTCGCTCGATACGAGAATGCCGTCCTCGTCCGCCGCCGTTGCAGCGTCCCGATCCGCCAACAACTGCTCAACCAGCCTGCAGACCGCTGGCAGACGGTCCGGCTGGACTATGTCGGCTGGCGCTGTTGAACGCCTCGCATTCCCGATCAGACCGTCGCACCCGCGCACTATCTCGGGCCCATTGGCCAGATCGCCATCCGCGACCTTGGTCATGACCAACCCATACTTCCATTCACCAACCAGATCGAAGTCCCTGCCACGACCTCGTCGGTCGCCGCTCCCGCCGCATACTGATGGGAGACTCCATGCCAAGTCTTCCATATGGATGCTCTCCCCTCCGCCACTGTGCCTCGGATCGGATCGAGTTCTACGACTACTCCTCAGCGCAGGAGTTAGTTGAACGTGGCCGAGTGCGAACGGAGTCGACTGATCTAACATCTCCGAATGACGCAGCACCAGAAACGAAGGTTCGGAACGTTCGGGCGGACAAACTTGCCTACTGGCGCCCAGTGTGCTATCTTGACCGACAGAGGTGGTCCCGCTTGAGCGACAAGTATGCACAGCCAACATCCTCGACGGAAAAGGAGAATTCGGCCCTAGGATCTCGGAAGTGCCAAAGGTCAAAATCTCCAAATCGAGTATTGCAAGGACACCACTCTTCGACCGAGATGAAGGTTGTGAATCACGAAAATATTCCCGAACAGCCACCTTTCAAACCAAGGAAATGGGAAATAAATGACACATCAAGATGAGCAAACTCACCTCAGAAGGCACCGCGAACTGTTGTTTGGTATCCGAAGATCAATTCGCTATCATCGATACCGCCGTGACCATTACCTTGGTCTCAGGTCGTGGTTTACATTCTTTGGCCTTGTATTGGGATCCGCTGGTCTCGTATTGGCATTCCAGTCAAGCGACTCGAAAGCAATACAGTCGATCGTACCAGCGATCATTGCTGTGATTTCTGTGGCTGATCTTGCAATGGGAACAGCTCAAAAGGCAACATTGCATTCTGACTTGGGTAGTCAATTCGCTCGTCTCGAGAAACACTTCCTATCGGTTGGAAATCCTTCGAGCCCGAACTTTGATGCCGATGAACTGGAGGCTATCGAACGGGAACGACTTGATATCGAAATGGACGAGCCGGCGACCTATCAGGCTGTCAATCGTACGTGTCACAACGAACTCCTTCGTGTGGAGGGGCAGTTGGACAAGATACAGCCCCTGTATCTTTATCACCGGATGTTGAAGAACTATTTTCGCTTCGAGTATTTGCCTTCACGGACTGGTGAGCGATTGGCCTGAATTCGAAAGGGTACTGCAACCTGCTGTGGAGTGCGAGTTACCCGATATCGTTGAATTTTGACATTGCGAGACTCTCCACCAGGAAGTTGTCTGACTGGTCAGTCTGGCTGGGCCTACTCGCGGAGCACTGCCTGCTGGAGAATCTTCTACCACTGTTTGACACCACCGAGAGTCCCGTCCCACCTGCTGTGTCCGCTCGCAGATGGGTGGTGTCCGCGGCCATCAATCGAGCTGCCTCGAGATGACGCGGCCAACATGCGCTGTCGACTGAATCGATCTGGTCAGTGTCTACGCCGTTGGTGTGTCTCGTCATCGAATGATGTTCGATGACAACATATCCACACAACATTAGCGGCCAACCGAACGGATGAGCAATGCTCGCTGGGCGGATCAACGATGATATCGTTGAATGAGACTGTCATCTGATGAACCGAGTGCGTTGGACGCGCATGTCTAGGATTGTGAAGGAGATGTAGTGAGGTCTACCCCGACTCGATCGAGGACTGAGACGGCTCCGACATTGGTCGGCATCCACAACGAGCAGGAGTTCTTCAGCGACCATTACCTGGCGGAGATCCTGGAGCGCGACCTCCAGTCGACCCTGCGTCACTGGCGGGAGCGGGCCTCGTCCGCCAAGCAGGAGCCGACCCCGGATGCGGGGCTGCGAGCCCTCTGGAAGCCGTACAGGGAGTTTCGCGAGAGTTTCCGGCAGGCGGCTGGGGAGAGGGCCTCCGACCGGGAACGGGTGGATCTGCAGCGGGTCTGGTTCCGGCGTCTGCTGCGAGTGCTGGGATACGGATGGGAGGCCCGCAACCTCGTGCTGGACGATGGCGGGGAGTTGCCGGTCCTGAGCGTCGCGGAAGCGGCGGGCGGGCAGCGCGTGGTGGTGCTGGGAGCGCTGGACCGGGAGGTCGATGACGCGGACCCGTTGTCGTTGCGGCCGGTCCGGGCGCAGTTTCACGGCGAGGCGCCGCCGGTGCCGGAACTGCTGGAGGCGAATTGGGAGGATGTCATCGGTCGCCATGTCTTCGGAGCGGACCGACCGGCGCGGTGGGTGCTGCTGCTGGCGTGCGGTCAGGCGGTGCTGCTGGAGCGGGGCAAGTGGGCGCACCAACGGCTGCTGCGGTTCGATCTCGACACGATCCTGGACCGGCGGGAGGATGCGACGCTGAAGGCGACGGCGGCGCTGCTGCACCGGGAATCGCTGGTGCCGGGAGCGGGTCGGGCCCTGCTGGAGACGCTGGACGAGAACAGCCACCGGCATGCGTTCGGGGTTTCCACGGACCTCAAGTACGCGTTGCGCGAGGCGGTCGAGCTGCTGGGCAACGAGGTGCTGCGATCATCGCCGGTGGAGGAGTGGAGGGAAGAGGGGGTGGATCCGGCGGCGCGGCTGGGGCTGGAATGCCTGCGCTACCTGTACCGGCTGCTGTTCCTGTTCTATATCGAGGCGCGGCCGGAACTGGGGTACATCCCGGTGCGGTCGACGGCCTATCGCAAGGGGTACAGCCTGGAGCGGCTGCGGGACATGGAGCTGGCGCGGCTGACGGAGGCAGGATCGTTGCAGCGCTGTCATCTGCAGCAGAGTCTGAAGGAACTGTTCCGGCTGGTGCGGGAGGGATTCGAACCGCCGGAGCATCGCGGCATCACAACGCTGCACGACACGTTCCGGATGGAGCGGCTCGACAGTCGGCTGTTCGATGAGAGCCGGACGCCGCTGCTGGAGGAGGCGCGGCTGGGAGACGCGGTCCTGCAGAAGGTCATCCGGCTGCTGTCCCTGACGCGGCCCGGGCGTGGGGTGCGCCAGCGGCGGGGGCGGATCTCTTACGGGCAACTGGGGATCAACCAGTTGGGAGCGGTGTACGAGTCGCTGCTGTCGTTCGAGGGCTTCTTTGCGACGGATGACCTGTACGAGGTGAAGCCGGCGAAGGAGGAGCGGGACGAGCTCGAGCAGGGCTGGTTCGTGACGGCGGAGGATCTGGAGCGTTACACGGAACAGGAGCGGGTCTACCGGAAGGACGAGCGCGGCTACCGGAAGCTGCTGCGGCATGACAGGGGCAGTTTCCTGTACCGGCGACGGGGTCGGGGCCGGGAGCGGTCGGGGAGCTACTACACGCCGGAGTCGCTGACCCGGCTGGTGGTGAAGTATGCGCTGAAGGAACGGATTCCGGCCGACATGCCGGCCCGGCAGATTCTGGACCTGACGGTGTGCGAGCCGGCCATGGGGTCGGCGGCGTTCCTGAACGAGGCGGTCAACCAGCTGGCGGCAAAGTACCTGGACCGTCGCCAGAAGGAGAGGAACGAACGGATCGACCCCTCGGAGTATGCGGAGCGGCTGCAGGAGGTGAAGCACTACATCGCGGACCGGAACGTGTTCGGAGTGGACCTGAATCCGCTGGCGATGGAGTTGGCGGAGGTGTCGTTGTGGCTGAACTGCATCGTTCGCAAAGGGCATGTGCCCTGGTTCGGCTTCCAGTTGTATGCGGGCAATTCGCTGGTGGGTGCGCGGCGGCAGGTGTACCGGACCGAAGATATGACGGCGAAGACGCCTGCGGACAGCCGGTGGTACCGGAAGGCGCCGGAGGCGGTTGAGCGGAGCACGGACCCGCAACGGCCGGCCGGGAGTGTCTATCACTTCCTGCTGCCGGATCCGGGCATGGCGGACTACAGCGACAAGTACGTGAAGAGTCTGCTGCCGGACGAGATGGCCGGTCTCCGGAAGTGGAGGAAGGAGTTCTGCCGGCCTCTGGAGGACGAGGACCGGCAGCAGTTGCTGCAGCTTTCCGATACGGTGGATCGGCTCTGGCTTCTGCACACGGAGCAGTTGGCGCAGGATCGTCGGGAGACCGAGGACTTCATCGGCGTGTGGGGTCTGGAGCGGCCGCAACGCAGCACGGAGAACCGGCGGAAGGACGCGATCCGGGAGCAGGGGATCGTCGGCGCGAAGGCCCGCACGGCAAGTCCGTATCGTCGGCTGAAGCTGGTGATGGACTACTGGTGTGCGCTGTGGTTCTGGCCGCTGGAGGCGGAGATCGCACTGCCCGACCGCGACGAGTTCCTGAACGAGGTCCACCTGGTGCTGACCGGGGATGTGCGGCCGGTGGGAGTCAGTCCGACACAGATGGAGATCCTGTTCGGCGAGGAGTACGTCGAGCACGGGGCCGACCTGGCGAACCGGATCGTCACGGAGACGGGTCTGCTGGATCTGGAGCAGGTGGTGGAGCTGTTTCCCCGGCTGCGCTTCGTCGAGCAGGTCGCACGGGAGCACCGTTTCCTGCACTGGGATCTCGAGTTCGCGGATATCTTCCACGGCAGGAGGCAGGACGGGACCGACCGCGGCGGGTTCGACCTGGTGCTGGGCAACCCGCCCTGGATCAAGGTCGAATGGGACGAACAGGGGGTGATCGGGGACTACGATCCGTTGGTGACCATCCGGAAGCTGACGGCTCCGCAACTCCGACTGGAACGTGCCGCCGCTGTCGAGGGCAGGGAGGGGCTGCGTCCGGCCTACCTGGGAGAGTACGTGCAGTCGGAAGCGACCCAGAACTACCTGACTTCGGTGCAGAACTACCCTGTACTGCGCGGGGTTCAGAGCAACCTGTACAAGTGTTTCCTGCCGCAGGCGTGGGGCGTGCTGAACAGAAGTGGGGTCGCCGGTTTCCTGCACCCGGAAGGCGTCTACGACGACCCGAAGGGAGGGACGCTGCGGTCGGCGCTCTATGCGCGGTTGCGGGCGCATTTCCAGTTCCAGAACCAGCTGATGCTGTTTCCGGACGCGGGGCATCGGATCCGCTTCAGCGTGAACGTCTACGGGCCGGTCCGCGCCACTCCTGATTTCAGTCACATCGCGAACCTGTTCACGCCGGCAACGGTGGACGCCTGCTTCGATGATCCGGGCGATGGTCCCGTGCCGGGAATCAAGAACGATGATGGGGAGTGGGACAAGTCTGGTCATGCCCGGCGGATCGTGCGGATCGGGTTTAGGGAACTGGGGACGTTCGCCGCAGCCCTGGACAAGGATGGTACGCCCGCCACACAGGCGCGGCTGCCGGCCGTACATTCGGCGGAGATGATGTCCGTCATGCGGAAGTTCGCAGGACAGGAGCGCCGGCTGCGGGACCTGGAGGGGGAGTTCCTCTGTACGATGATGTGGCACGAGACGAATGCGCAGCGAGACGGCATCATCCGCCGGGAGACGCGGTTCCCGTCTGGCACGGAAGAGTGGGTTCTTTCCGGACCCCATTTCTCCGTCGGCAATCCACTGGCCAAGACACCGCGGAGAATCTGTAAGGAGAAAGCTGACTACGACTGCATCGAACTGACGGTGATTCCGGACGACTACCTGCCGAGGACCAACTATGTGCCGGACTGTGAGATGGCGGATTACCGGCAACGAATTCAGGTGGTTCCCTGGGGGACCGACGATTCCAGTGGGGCACCAGGCGAAGAAGTCACGGAGTATTTCCGGCATATCAACAGGGAAATGGTTGGTCCGGCAAGCGAGAGAACTCTCAGTGTTGCGATAATTCCAGTCCATTCGGGCCACGTGAATACTTGCATCACGACTGGTTTTGCGGATACAAGGACACTTCTGTACTACCATGCAATGACTCTATCGTTACCGATGGATGGATACGTAAAAGCTGTAGGGGCGGGCCATTTGAACAGCTCGTTGATTCATAATTTCCCGACCCCCATACACGAACCGTGATTCAATCCATGCTGTACGTCCGGGCATTGGCGTTGAACTGCTTGACAGCTCATTATCGAAGTCTGTGGGAGTCCACTTGGAACGAGTCATTTCGAACGGATGGATGGACCCGCTCTGACGGACGCCTCCCTCCTCACTTCTTTGAGCTGCTGGAGCCAAGCTGGAACCCTGATAGTGCATTGCGAACTGACTACATGCGACGCCAAGCGTTGGTCGAGATCGATGTTCTCGCATCCATGGCGTTGGGACTGACTCTCGATGAGTTGCTCACGCTGTACCGCGTGCAGTTTCCCGTCCTGCGGCAAAATGAGGCTGATACTTGGTATGACCGAAACGGACGGATCGTATTTACGATATCGAAGGGACTTCCCGGTGTCGGCATGCCGCGAAAGGCGATCAAGTACGATTCGAACTATGGTCTCGCGACACCTGCTGAGACACGATCCAATATTGCTCTGGGCTGGGAAAATCTCAAGGATTTAGAGGTCGGCGAGGTTACTCGCCGCATCATGGATGACACGATGCCGGGAGGCCCTCATCAGCGGACGATTCGATATCTTGCGCCTTTTGATAGGTGTGATAGAGAAAAGGAGTATCGTATCGCATGGGAAGTGTTCTCTGAGCGTATTACAAGCCGATAATCGGTCTGTTATACTGGCATGTAACGTGACAGTAGAGCGTAACTATACACTCTTTATATTCGGATATATCAGTAGATCTGTCGTCCTAAGATCGCACTCAACGGACCAGCAATTTCTTGTATTTTTGGATCTGTTCCGCGTCGTATCCCAGTTCGCCAAGAATCTCGTCGGTGTGTTCACCCGGCGCCGGGGGGACTCGTCGCAGTTGAGGACGTTCCCCGTCGAATCGAACGGACATCTTCATGTCCCGGTAGTCCGGAATCCGTGGATGGGGCTGCGGCTCGAAGATCCGATTGGCCTGCACCTGTGGATCATCGACCACTTCTCCGATGTTCTGGATCGGCGAGCATGGAACCCTGTGGTCCTTGAGGAGTTGGTCGACTTTCCTGGTTGGCAACCGGCTCGTCCGTGCAGTCAACACTTCCCGGAGCGCGTCGCAGTTGCGCACCCGAGCGGGGTTGTCCTTGAATCTCCCGTCATCTGCCACGTCCGGGATGCCCAGTGCCGTGCATAGCCTCCGGAAAATCCCGTCCGTTCCGCCGCAGATCATGATCTGCCCGTCCTTGGTCGGGAACGCCTCGTAGGGAGCCATCATGCCGAGACCCGTGCCCATTCGTTGCGGCACCTCGCCACTGGTCACATAGTTCATCATGTGGTAGCCGATCCACCCCAGCGAAGTGTCGAGAAGGGAACATTCGATGTGGGAGCCCGTCCCTTCCTGGTCCCGTTTCCGTAGCGCGGCGAGCACTCCCAACGCGATCAGGTTCCCGGAACCGATGTCGACCACCGAGCCACCGACTCGGGCCGGCGGACCGTCCGGGTAACCCGTGATCGACATGATGCCGCTGTAGGCTTGCAGGAGCGGGTCATAGCCGGGTGCGGCCGCATGGGGACCATCCGAACCGTATCCGGTCAGTGATGCATAGATGATCTGTGGATGCGTCTGACGGATGTCGTCGTAGCCGAATCCGAATTCCTCCATGACCCCGTTGCGGAACGACTGTACCAGTACATCCGACCGTTGGAGCAGTCGCGTGATGACGCCCCGACCTTCTTCGGACCGCAGGTCCACTTCAATGCTGCGCTTGTTGCGGTTGAATGCCAGAAAGATCGGTGCGTCGTCGCCCCAGAACGGCGGGCCCCACTTCCGCGCCGGATCGCCTCCCGGTGGTTCCACCTTCACGACATCGGCTCCGAGGTCGCCCAGAATCTGCGTGGCCTGCGGTCCAGCGATGTTCTGGGAGAGATCCAGAACGTGAATACCCTCAAGGATCATTTCACAGTTGTTGTTGACCGAGAGTCGAATACAGGGGAGTCAGTCAGGGCCACACAGTGACTCGCGAGAACTTGCCGCCGGAACCTTCCGGTTGTCCATGCTGCTCCAGGGGAAGCCTCATGCCAGTATCTTGTGGATCACATGCCCGTGGACATCGGTGAGCCTACGGTCAATTCCATTGTGGTACCAGGTGAGTTGCTCGTGATCAAGGCCAAGCAGGTGCAGGACTGTTGCATGGAAATCATGGACCGTTGTGATGTCCTCAACCGCCTTGCCTCCGAATTCGTCGGTCGAGCCGTAACTCACCCCACCCTTAACGCCGGCACCAGTGAACCACACCGTGAACGCGTTCGGGTTGTGATCCCGGCCCAGCGTTCCTTCCTGATGAGTTGGCATTCTTCCGAACTCCGTCACCCAGACGACCAGGGTTTCGTCAAGCAGTCCGCGTGTGCGCATGTCGCGGAGCAGTCCCGCTGTCGGTTCGTCCAGGATCGGACAATGACGTTCGTAGTCTGCTTGCAGTGTCTTGTGCGCGTCCCAGTTGAGCAGCCCGTCCACCCCGGAAGCGCGCGAGGCGCAGAAGAGGCTTACGAATCGAACGCCCCTTTCCAGCAGGCGCCGTGCCAACAGGCAGTTGTGCGCGTAGGCAGCCTTGAGTGGATTCGAGTCGTCTGCGCCATACAGCCGGCGCGTTGCGAAGGATTCTCGAGACAAATCCGTAACCTCGGGTGTCGAGAGTTGCATGCGGGCGGCGAGTTCGTATGCGGCGATTCGGGCCAGCAGTTCCTGATCGCCCGGATGGCGCTCGGCGTGGCTGCGGTTTAGGAACCCGAGAAAGTCACGGGTCGTCTTGTCGCGTCTTTCGCTGATCGTGGAGGGTCGATCGAGGTTGCGAATCGGTTCCTGTGCATTGAAGACGACGGCTTGATGTTCGGATGGCAGAAACCCCGCTCCCCAGTTCGCCGGTCCAGCGGGAGGAATGCCCCGAATATCGGGTATGGCCACATAGGTCGGCAGGTTGTCGTTCGCGGATCCGAGCGCGTGACTGACCCACGACCCTGCCGATGGGAAGCCCTCGAGGACAAACCCTGTGTTCATCAGCACGCACGCCGGGCCATGCGTGTTGGATTTCGACTGCATCGAATGGACGAATGCGAAGTCGTCGACCAACTCGCCCAAGTGAGGCAGCAGTTCGGTGACCATCTTTCCGCTCTGGCCCTGGCGCTTGAACATCCAGGGGGATCCCATCAATGCGCCGTTCTTCCCTTGGAACGTGACGGTGTCCAACTCGGCCGGTGCTGGCTGGCCAGACCGTCGCTGCAGTTCGGGCTTGTAGTCCCATAGATCGATATGGGACGCTGCTCCCGGGCAGAATATCTGGAGGACTCGTTTGGCCCTTCCAGGCAATTGCGGTTTCGATCCCTCGGCCCGCGATTGCCGAGGCAGCATGGATGCCAAGGCTACGCTCTGGAGACCTGCCACAAAATCCCCGAGTATGTCTCGTCGGGTTCCCATCACTGTGTCGATGCGGCTCCTCCTGCGAGGATTTCCAGTAAAGCACATGCCTGTCGGGGGTTGATGTGGATCCCGTCGGATTCTCTGCCCACGCCCCGGTCGAGATCACGTCCAGGGATCTTCCATGTTCGTGATCGATTTCAGTAATCGACTCAATGTGTGAGACTTAAGGAGAGATGTGCGGGGATCGTCGTCGCCCGGTACGCAATACGCCTCCGATTCCCCGAATTCGATGCCGACAGCGACCGTCCCGGCGGGTCGGATGCGGCTCGCGGTCCACACGGAAAACTCCGGATCAGGCGGCATGTCGGTACCGCAACATACTGGCTACAGGGACTCTCGTCACCGGACTGGAGGTGTCCGCCACTTGTCCGGGTGTGGTTCCAGATGCAAGCGCAAGGGCAACCTGATTCGCATCCATCGCACGCAAGCCCACAATGTACAAGAACCTACTCGTAGGCGCCGTGATTCCCGCCCGTGACGAAGAGCAGAACATCGGTGCCGTTGTTGCCGATCTCCTTGCCCTGCGGACAGAGGATGGAGACCGGGTCGTTGATGAGGTGATCGTCTGCAACAATGCCTCGACGGACGCGACGGCGGAACGCGCATCGGAGGCAGGCGGGCGTGTAGTGTTTGAACCGACGATCGGGTACGGAATCGCTTGCCGAACGGCCGTTGATGCGCTGGGGAAGGTGGATGCAGTGTTGTTCGTCGATGGCGACCGAGCATTCTCGGTGCCTCAGGGATTGGACCTGCTCAAGGCCTTGGAGCACGGGGCGGACCTGGTCATCGGTTCGCGAACGCTGGGCAGAACCGAGCCGGGTGCGCTCTCGGTCCCCCAGCGCCTCGGCAATCGCGTCGTGTCTCTCCTCATCCGCATCCTGTGGGGCCGGGAGACTACCGATATCGGACCGTTCCGGGCCATTCGCCACGAAGCCCTGCAGAGCCTTGAAATGCGTGATTCCGCCTTCGGATGGACCGTGGAGATGCAAGTCAAGGCACTCCAGTCAGGGATGACTGTGGTGGAGGTTCCCGTTGATACCCGTGCACGTCGATTCGGGCGGTCGAAGGTGGGAGGAAACGCGTTGGGGGTGGTCGGTGCCGGCTTCGGCATTCTGGCAACGATCTTCCGGCTTTGGCTTCGACATGCGCTCCGTCGCAAGCTCGCATAGGATGAACCTGGCCTGCGGCCGTGTCGAGACGACATCTCTAGAAGACATACAGGAACTCGTTGGAGTTCAGAAGTGCTCGTGCCAGCGCAGCAAGCCCTTCGGCGGCAACGAAGTCCGAGGCCGCCACCAACTCCGGTTCGGTTGGATCGCGGCCGAGGGCGTGGCGCCAGGCCCGTCGAACCCGATCGGCATCCGTCTCGTTCGATGCGGACTCGACCCTTGCAGCGAATGATGACGCCTGACCGAGAACGAACTGGTTGTTCAGGAGACTGAGCGCTTGCAGAGGCGAGGTCGTTGCAGTTCTTCGGGGAGCCGGCAGGGAAGTCTCGGGACAGTCGAATTCTCCGAGTAGGTCGGGCTTCACGGATCGTGCGTGCTGGTGATACACCGATCGGCGGAATGTCTCGGGAGAGAACTCATCCAGTGGGTAGTAGGTTGCGACATTGTCCACCGTATAGCGGTAGAGGCGGAATCCGGGCCCGCCCATCGTACGGTTCAGGTTGCCGCTTGCGGACAGGATGGCGTCGCGGATTTCCTCTGCATCAAGTCGGCGTGGCGAGAATCGCCAGAGCAACGACCCGTCTTTATCGATTCGGGATGCAGCCTCGCGGAATCGGCTCGACTGGCGATAGCCAGATGACGTGACGATGTCCCGATGCAGCGGTTTCAGATGCCATCGATGAGTGTGGATCAGCCTGGAAGCCAGCCAGTCGAGCAGTTCCGGATGACTCGGCTGTCCTCCATTCAGTCCGAAATCACTCGGATTGCGGACAAGCGGCTCTCCGAAGTGGTACATCCAGACCCGGTTCACGATCACGCGGGCAGTCAGTGCATTCTGATCCGAGGCAATCCATCGTGCGAGAGCGAGCCGCCGCTCTCCTTCCGGTGCGTCCGGGGGCAACTCGAACGGATCGAGCATCCCCGAGAGGGTACTGAGGCTGCCGGGAGCGACTCCGGCCCCCTTGTTCATCGGGTCGCCACGAACCATTACGTACGACGGCTCGGCAGGTTGCTCGAAACGACCGAGGAAAGCCGTCCGGGGGCGGCTCAGTTGATTGCGAGCCCGTTCAGCGTTCCGCTTGCGGGTCTCGATTCTCGTCCATGCCTGTTTCTCGGCGGGCGAGAACACCGCGTCAAGCAGCAGTCGCTCTTGCTCATCCTCCGTGAAGGGCAACCGGCCAGCCGATGTTGCGACCGTCGTCCACGAAGCTCCGTCCGATGACAGGTCCACGGTGTAGGACTCAGGTTGAGGTCGGCCGAACCGTCCGCCGAATCCCCCGAGCCGGTCAGAAGACCACTCCACACGACCGATCGTTGCAGTCTTCGGGAGCTCGACCTGAATCCACACTGGAAACGTACCGGCCGAGATCCAGCGCTGGTCGTACTTGCCATCGACCAGGTTCCTCGGCGAATAGGTCTCGGGACTTGCGGAGTCCACACGGGTTCCACTGGCCGAGACACGGCCCTCCAGCGCAACGTTCCGGGTGCTGTTTCCGGCTGTCCAGACCTCGAACTCGTCGAGGTCCACTTGCCGCCGGCTTGCCGTGGCCTTGGTGACCGTAAGGCGTATGAAACGCGCTTTGACCGGTTCGAAGACCTCGACGGTACCGGTGCTGTCCACGCGCGGGCGGTAGGCTCGCAGGATCTCCTCGCGCCTGGAATCAACGCGTGACCTGGCAGTGTCCTTCAGAGCCTGCAATTCCGTTTCGCTCTCTCGAATCACCTCGGACAAGGGGGCGGTGGCTGCGTTGAACGACTGTACCCGGGAGGGAGAGTCCCACGTTCTCTCGCCGTGCCAGGTCCCGGCGAAAGCTGCCTGCAGCCTGTAGTAGTCTTCGGTTCGAATGGGATCGAACTTGTGATCGTGGCAGCGGGCACAATGGACCGTCAGGCCGAGAAACGCCGACGCCGTGCCCATGACCATGTCATCCAGGTGGTTGGCCCGCTTCTGCGCCTCACCGGCGGGGTTCTGAATCCTGACCGTATCGTGCGGACCAGCGACCAGGAAGCCCGTGGCTGCCTGCACCTGCGGGTCATCGGGCGCTACCTGGTCACCGGCAATCTGCTCCACGATCATCCTGTCGAAGGGCTTGTCCTCGTTGAGCGAGCGGATGACCCAGTCCCTGTAGGGCCATGCGTTCGCACGTAGGTGGTTCTGCTCGTAGCCATTGCTCTCGCCGAACCGAACGATGTCCAGCCAATGACGTCCCCATCGTTCGCCATACGCTGGTGAATTCAGCATTCGGTCGACCAGACGTTCGTACGCGTCGGGGTCGGAAGCATGGACGAAGTCTCGGATCTCGTCCAGTGACGGAGGGAGTCCTCGCAAGTCGAAACTGAGACGCCGGATCAGACTGCCCCTGTCCGCCTCTTCGGACGGCGTCAAGCCCTTCTCTCGCATGGTGGACAGAAGGAATCCGTCGATGGCGGACCGTTCCCAATTGCGATCGACAGCAGGCGGAGAAGGATCTCCCAGAGGCGTCAGCGACCACCAGACAACGTTGGCCACGGCAGTCTCAGCCTGGCCTTCGTCGAGAGCACCCGACAGTATCCATGCGCGGATCGTGTTCAGTTCGGACTCCGTGAGTGCTTCTCCCACAGGCGGCATGGTGGGACTCTCGCCGTCGGTCATCGTCATCAGAAGGCTCGCTTCCGGCCTGCCTCGCACCACTGCAGGACCCGATTTCCCGCCGCGCAGCAAGTCCTCCACCGTGCCGATGCGAAGCCCTTGTTGCGCTCCGGCACCTTGGTGGCAGACAGCACACTTGCGTTGCAGCAATGGACGGACATCCTGACTGAAGGAGACCTCGTCCGCAAGTGCGGCCGACGGGATAATCGCGATCAGGGTGAGAGCGCGGATAGCGATCCGCAGTTCAGTGACCCGGCCCGGCAGCGGGGGCTTCTTGCCCTGCTTCGCAGTCCAGGCCGTGTGTAAGGCACTGCACATACGGGTATCGGCCTTCCGAGTCCCCATCGAACTCAATCCTATATCAACCGATGGGCCGACGGTCGGTGCGGTATGGACCGGCTCGCCGCCCGTCCTATCTTCTCCAACTACACTGAACGGTGATGGGGTTCTGCCTTGCGTCGGAGTACACCCCGCGCGGTGACCAGTCGACAGCGATCGAACAGCTCGTCTCGGGTGTCGACCAGGGAGACGAGCACCAGGTGCTGCTTGGCGTCACGGGTTCCGGCAAGACCTACACGGTTGCCAAGGTCATCGAAGCGCTGCAGCGGCCGACGCTGGTTCTGGCGCATAACAAGACCCTCGCCGCGCAGTTGTATCACGAGTTCAGGACATTCTTCCCCGACAACGCGGTGGAGTACTTCGTCAGCTACTACGACTACTTCCAGCCGGAAGCGTACCTTCCGGCCAGCGATACCTACATCGAGAAGGAGTCGACGGTCAACGAAGACCTGAACAAGCTCCGCCTCAAGGCCACGAAGTCGCTGTTCGAGCGCCGCGATTGCCTGATCGTGGCGAGCGTGAGCTGCATCTATGGTCTCGGATCGCCGGAAGCCTACTACGGCATGCTGCTCATGCTCGACAAGGGGCAGAGAATCTCGCGCCGGGATGTCGCTCGGCAACTGGTGAAGATTCTCTACTCGCGCAACGATGTCGGGGATCTCGAGCGGGGTTCGTTCCGGATGATCGGCGACATCGTCGAGGTGTTTCCCAGCTACGATGACCACGCCTACAGGATCGAACTCTGGGGCGACGAGGTCGACGCGATCTACCAGATCGATCCACTGCTGGGACAGGTGCGGCAGACGTGTCAGCGCCTGCCGATCTACCCGGCCAGCCACTACGTGATGTCCAACGAGACGATGCTGAGCGCGGTCGAGAGCATTGTGGAGGAACTGGATGAATGGTGCGGCTATCTCAGGAAGGATGGCAAGCTCCTTGAAGCGCAACGTCTCAGCCAACGAACCCAGTTCGATCTGGAAATGATGAGGGAGACCGGATACTGTCACGGCATCGAGAATTACTCCCGGCACTTCTCGGACCGCGAGCCCGGCGAACCACCCCCGACACTGCTTGACTACCTGCCTCCGGACACCCTGATGTTCATTGATGAATGTCATCAGACGATTCCTCAGTTGCGGGCGATGTACCAAGGGGACCGCTCCCGGAAAGAGCGGCTTGTCGAGCACGGTTTCCGTCTGCCCAGTGCGCTTGACAACCGGCCCCTGACGTTCGAGGAGTTCGAGCAGCGAACGTTTCAGCTGATTTACGTCTCGGCCACACCGGGTCCGTACGAGCTGACCAAGTCGGCCGGCGTGATCGCCGAGCAGGTGATTCGCCCGACGGGACTGCTCGACCCGGAGGTCCAGGTGCGCCCGGTCAAGGGACAGGTCGACGACCTTCTCCAGGAGATTCGCGCTCGCAGTGCGGCCGGCGAGCGCGTGCTGGTCACAACCCTTACCAAACGGATGGCCGAGGATCTTTCGGACTACTATGCCGAATCCGGCGTGCGGTGCCGTTACCTGCATTCGGAGGTGGACACACTGGAGCGCATCAAGATCCTCCGGGATCTGCGGCAGGGAGAGTTCGATCTCCTCGTCGGAATCAATCTCCTGCGGGAAGGTCTGGACCTGCCGGAAGTCTCACTCGTGGCGATTCTCGATGCTGACAAGGAGGGTTTCCTCCGTTCGACCGGATCGCTCATTCAGACGATGGGCCGGGCCGCCAGGAACGTGAACGGAACCGCGATCCTCTACGCCGACCGCATGACCGACAGCATGCGGAACGCGATCTCCGAAACGGACCGTCGACGAGAGATCCAACAGCAGTACAACGACGCCAACGGCATTACTCCCGAGACGATCGTGAAACCGGTTGACATGTCGCTTGTCCGCATCATCGAAGCCGACTACGTCGATGTCCCGAAGGACGACGATCAGACCGTCGTGCCCCAGACCCAGGAGGAGTACGAAGCGCTGGTTGCAGAACTCGAAGGCAAGATGAGGGATGCGGCGGCGAAGTTCGAGTTCGAGAAGGCGGCACAGTATCGGGACAGAGTTCGCGCGATGAAGGAAGATGCCTCTGCGGAGGCTCACCTCGCGGCCGGTGTCTGACACCGCTTGCACGGTACTGGTTCTGTCGAGGCACGAGAGGACGAATCTATACTGTGAGAACCGGAGCGGGCCGAGTGCTCAATGACAAGACGATTCTGCTGGGCGTGGCAGGCGGCATCGCCGCATACAAGTCGGCCGACCTGGTGCGGGCCCTCAGAACTGCGGGGTGTAACGTCCAGGTGGTCATGACCCAGGCGTCGACGCGGTTCATCACGCCCCTGACGCTGGCTTCGCTTTCCGGCAACGAGGTCGTTACCGACCTGTTTCCTGACTTACCCGCAGAGGACACGCTCAGGACTTCTGTCGCCCACATCGATATCGCCCGGTCAGCGGACTTGCTGCTGGTTGCGCCTGCCACGGCCGACATCCTTGCGAAGTTCGCGCTGGGTCTGGCCGACGATTTCCTCACTACCGCGCATCTCGCCTTCGAAGGGCCCCTCGTGCTGGCACCGGCAATGAACACCCGCATGTGGGAGCACCCTGCGACGCGCGGGAATCTGTCCGTACTCCGCTCACGAGGAGCAAGGGTTGTCCCACCCGGTAGTGGCGAACTCGCTTGCGGTGCCGTCGGACCGGGGCGTCTTGCCGATCTGGAGCGGATCGTGACGGCTGTACGGGAGGCGCTGGCTGGGACATGCGACCTGGCGGGGGAGTGCGTGTTGGTCACGGCCGGCCCGACCCGGGAGAGACTCGACCCTGTTCGTTACATCTCGAACCGCTCCAGCGGGCGCATGGGTTTCGAGCTTGCGGCGGATGCCGCTCGTCGCGGTGCGCGAGTAATGCTGGTGGCCGGTCCTGTCGGTTTGCCGACTCCGCCCGGTTGTGAACGCGTGGATGTCCAGAACGCACAGGACATGCACGATGCCGTCATGGCGAGAGTGCAGGAAGCTTCTGTCGCAATCTTGGCGGCGGCGGTGGCGGACTATCGACCCTCCGCTCCTGCAACCCGCAAGCTGAAGAAGCGCGATGGCACCCCCACGCTGGAACTCGAGCAGACCCCTGATATCCTGCGGTCCGTGGGGAGCACCGAATCGCGTCCTCTAGTTGTCGGGTTTGCGGCCGAGACTGAGGATCTGGAATCCAACGCTCGTCAGAAACTGGTTGCGAAGGGTTGCGATCTTGTTGTCGCGAACCCGGTGGGGGGGGGCACCGGGTTCGACACGGACTTGAACCAGGGAATCGTTCTGTCCGCCACTGGACGTGTGGCAACGCTGGACCTGATGTCGAAGGCGGAAATGGCGGCGCGGATACTTGATATCGTTGTGGAGTCATTGCGTACGCGCGTTGCTTCGCATCAGGCGCTCGCATAGTCGGTCATGTCGAACCCGGGAATCCGCGAACATCTCGAGTTCTATCGCGATTTGGGCATCAAGGAGCTGTTCATCGATCCCGATGTCGCGGGGCCGGATCGGGAGAGAGCCCTGAAGGTCATCCAGGACGATATCGGAGACTGCAGACGTTGCAGGTTGCACGAGGGACGCAAGAACATCGTCTTCGGGAGTGGTAACCCGAACGCCGAACTCGTGTTCGTGGGAGAGGGACCGGGTGCTGACGAGGATGAGCAGGGGCTGCCGTTCGTCGGTAGGGCGGGGCAGTTGCTCACTCGCATGATTGATGGGACATGCGAGAGGATCAGCCTGCCCATCCGGCGGCCCGACGTGTACATCTGCAATGTCGTGAAATGCCGACCGCCCAAGAACAGGACGCCTGAGTCGGACGAGATGGAGATCTGCGGTCAGTTCATGGCCCGCCAGATCGAAGCCATTCAGCCGAAGGCGATCTGTGTACTCGGGGGAACGGCTGCGAAGGCGCTTCTTCAGTCAAGCACGGGTATCACGGGTTTGCGGGGCAAATGGCAGGAATGGGGTGGTATCAAGGTCATGCCGACGTATCATCCTTCGTACCTGCTTCGGGGCTACAACGCCGAGGCCAAGAGACAGGCCTTTCAAGACCTGAAGAAGGTCTTCATGTACGTATACGGGTAGGACGAGACCACCTTGGTTCGCCACGCCGGGATTGTGGCGCAATTTGCACTGCCGGGCATGCCAGCCTGCTCCCCGTCCGCCCGGGGAGAATGAGCGCGAAGCAGCATCATCCGGGCGGGACGACCGCACCCTGATCGGCAGTTTCGACTGCGTTCAGAGTCCGGCCGTGGCTAACGCTCCACTCGTCCCGAACCGCCACCTTTCATGAGCGCTAGCACTTCCTGAAGGGAGAAACGGTTGAAGTCCCCGGGTACCGAGTGCTTCAGGCACGAGGCCGCTACGGCAAATTCGAGCGCCTGTCCCGGATCATCCGGGAATTGATGCAGTCCACCGATCAGTCCGCCGGAAAACGAGTCACCACCTCCGACCCTGTCGACGATGTGCGTGATCTGGTATTTCTGGCTCAGGTGGAATGCCTTGCCGTCGTGGAGGCAAGCCGACCAGCCGTTGTGGGAGGCAGAGACCGACTCCCGAAGCGTGATGGCCTGCATCTTCAGATTCGGGAACTCGGCGAGCATCTTCTCTGCCAGTTGCTCGTAACGGTCCACGTTCAGGGTTCCTGACTCGACATCCACCTCCTCGACGGAGATCCCGATCGATTTCTGGCAGTCTTCCTCGTTCGCAATGCCGACATCGACGTAACGGACGAGTTCACGCATGACCTCAGGCGCAGACTTCCCGTATTTCCAGAGTTTCCTCCTGAAGTTGTAGTCGCAGGACACCGTCAGGCCTCGCTGCCGGGCCTCCCGCACCGCTTCGACGGAGAGATCGGCACAGCCCTGGCTCAACGCCGGGGTGATGCCGGTGATGTGAAACCAAGTGGCGTCTTCGAAGACGCGGTCCCAGTCGAAATCGCCCGGGACAGCCAACGCCATCGAGCTGTCGGCCCTGTCGTATAGCACCTTCGATGGGCGCTGGTTGGCCCCCGTCTCGAGAAAGTACACGCCAACCCGACCAGTGCGGCGGATGATTCGACTGCAATCAACGCCGAAACTCCGCAGTTGCCCGATGCACCCGTCCGCCAGAAAGTTGTCCGCAGGCAATGCGGTGACGAAGGAAGTCGGGATTCCGTAGTTGGCCGTAGAGACCGCTACGTTGGCTTCGCCACCTCCGAAGGTTGCGGTGAAGCCTGGCGACTGCAGGGGTCGCTCCAGGTTGGGGGGTGCGAGACGCAGCATGATCTCGCCGAATGTCACCACTCTGGCCATAATGCGTGCTTTCTGGGAATCGAACGGGAACCCGATCGAACCGAAGTTTATCAGGGTAGCACTCGGGTGACCGCTATCCTCCATACCGTTGAAGTCGACGGTATCGGTTCCGGCAGGGAGAGGTTGGAGTTGGGAGTTGGCCTGCACACCGGACAAGCCTGGTCCGGGGCCGTTCCTGGCCTGATGGCCGAGAATTCGGACCGTTGGGACTGTTCCGCAAGATGCTGTCCGATCAGGTGCCTGGAGGGACGGAAGCAGGGACCGACTCGAGAGTGTGCTGCCAGCCGCCTTGGCCGGTACGCTCCAGCTCATCGCGGATCACCTGCTTCTGGACCTTTCCCATGGCGTTTCTCGGGATCGAGTCGGCGAACACGATACGCTTCGGAGTCTTGTAGCTGGCGAGAGACCCCCTGCAATGCTGGATCAGATCCGTCTCGTCGGGTCTGCCAGTACAGGGTACGACGACGGCAGTCACCGACTCGCCCCATGCAGGATCCGGCAGGCCGATCACCGTGCACTGTTCGACGTCCGGATGGGCGAGGAGCACGTGTTCGACCTCCGATGGATAGACGTTGTAACCTCCACTGATAACCAGGTCCGTGCGGCGTCCCTTGAGTTCGTAGCCGCCGTTCTCGGCGACTCGCCCGAGGTCGCCGGTTCGGAACCAGCCGTCCTGCGTGAACGACCTGCGGGTCTTTTCCGGAGCTTGCCAGTAACCCGCGAAGACATGTGGTCCCCGGGTTTGAAATTCTCCGATTGCGCCCGCTACAACGGGCTGATCCGATTCCGGGTCGACGATTCGCATTTCGACCCCGGGCAGGGGAGTGCCCACTTGTCCGGCCACACGTTCACCCGTCAGCGGATTCGAGAGCATGATGCCCGTCTCGGTCATCCCGTAGCGCTCCACCGGCCGCATGCCGAACCGGCTCTCGATCTGCCGGAAAAGATCCACTGGCAATCGGTCCGACCCCGACGTCAGTAACCGCATGTGTCGGAGGTCCACCGGCTGATCACCGACGCTATTCAGGAGTCGGCGGTACATCGCGGGAACGGCCATGAAAACCGTGCACTCGTGAGTCCGAATCGCCCGCAGAACCGCCGTGCCATCAAACGATGCATGCACCACGCTCGTTGCTCCACAGTAGAGTGCACCATGCATCGCGACGAGCAGTCCATGCACATGAAACAGCGGAAGGGCATGGAGAAGCACATCGTCCGCAGACCATTGCCATGCCTCGTTCAGCATCGCCATGTTGGCGGTCAGACTGGCATGGGACATGCAGGCCCCTTTCGGTCTTCCTGTCGTCCCGCTTGTGTAGAGCATCAGCGCGGTCTGGTCCGGGGCGATCGGGACGTGACCGAGGTCCTTCCCTGCGCTGGGGAGCAGATCTTCGAACTCGGCCGGTTCGACAGCTACGACTGGCGTGGAGGCGTCAGACGGCGACAGTCCTTGCTGCCCGTCGTTTCCGACCACAAGTAGCCTTGCTGCAGAGTCTTGCAGCAGGTAGCGGATCTCTGGCCTGGTGTATGCGGGGTTGACCGGCAGCGAGACGGCGCCCAGGCTGCAGGCTGCAAGGTGGATCTGTATCGTCGCAACACTCTTGGGCAGGCCGACTGCGACGCGGTCGCCAGCCTGAACGCCGTATCCTTCCAGCCAAGTGGCGGTGCGAGCAATGCTGTCGATAAGTTCCTCATAACTGAGCCGTCGACTCTGACCGATCGGGTCTCGAAAATCGATGGCGGTCCTGGCTGGGAATCGTCGACATGTGTCTCGAAGGCGGTCGAGGAACAGCACATTCCGCAGTATCCCCCATACGCGTTCCGGGGAGGGCTGCATCGGTCCGCACCCGCCGTCGGCCTTATGGATACACCGGAACCGGTCAGGCGGAGGATCTCGAACGACTCCTCCTTCGTTTCCGGCTGCTGGCCGCGATGTTCACTCTTCAATTCCGGACCAGTAGAGAAATCCGTCTTCGGCTCCGACCAGGAGCTCTCGCGTGCCGTCCCTGTTCCAGTCGACGGTCGTGGGGCTTGTTGTGTGGCCGGCAAGCGTCGAGTTCGAGAGCGCACCCTCGTGGGAAAAGACCGTTCTCCCGGCATCCGTCCCGACGTTGCTCATCAGGTCCACGCTGGCACTGTTCACCAGCAAGTCGATGTGTCCATCACCGTCCCAGTCCACGAGGTCGATCTTGCGGCGTCCACTCTTTCCCGCCCGGCCCTCGTTGAGGCGAAGCGGTCCAATGCTGCTGGTGATCGGGTTGTGCTTGCGATCGAAGACTGACACGGGGGCCGCGTCGAAGATGCGCTTGCCCGGTAGCAGTACTGGTCGGTTCGCTCTTCGGGTTCGTTCGAACAGGGCGAGGTATCCTTCGTGATCCAGCATGACCAGGTCCATCAACCCGTCCCGATTCCAGTCGACCGCCAACGGACGGGTCCGCCACTGACTGACCATTTCGGTCGGTCCTGGTGCCCACCAGTTCCATCTCGGTGCTGCCGGATGTCCGCCCCAATCGATTCTCACCGGCTGCGCGGCCTCAAGTCGAGGTGTCCGTTTGGAACCCACGTTCCGGTACCAGACGATCCGGCCCCAGATCGAGTTGGCGATGATGTCCGCCCGCCCATCACCGTCCCAGTCCGCGACGCTGATGGTCGAGTAGCCCCACTTGGCCTCGCACGGACCCTGGATTGAACCGTTCGGTCCAGCCTGGATGCGGATCGTCTCGCCGGCGGCCTTGAGATATCGCGGCGCCGCAAACCGAGGAGGCGTGCCGCCGAGATTCTCGATGAATCCGATATGGCCAGCGGTGTTGCCGGCCACAACGTCCTCGTCACCGTCACCGTCCCAATCCGTTCCCTGCGGCGTGATCAGCGCGCCGAACTTCACATATTCGGCCTCCTGTCGGAAGTACCGCGGCTGGGCGAACGTCGGCATACCCTCTTGGATGATTCCGAGGTTTTCCACGAAGGCCACCCGCCCGTCTTCGTCTCCGACGACAAGGTCCGGGTCTCCGTCGCCATCCCAGTCCACGGCAGTGGGGGTGATCATCTGGAGATCCATGCGAACCGGTTGTCCGTCGGCCTCAAGCCGACGGCCGCTGGCCAGCTTGGGGAACTCCCGCGTTCCGATGTTCTCGAAGTAGGTGAAGCCGTCGAGAAACTCGCCGCAGATCAGGTCCAGGTCGCCGTCCAGGTCGAAGTCAGCCAAGCTGGGGCTTGGCATCCCGTACACATCGACCGGAGCGCCTCCCGCCGTGAGCTTGCGTGGCTCCGCATAGCTGCCGTCCTGCCGCTGGACCGCGAGATAGACGTACCCGTGCAACGGACCGTTCGTCCAGGTTCCGTGGCTGTCAAACGCATCATCCCAGCCATAGTCACCCCAGTCGCCGACTCCGATCAGCAGATCGAGGTCCCCGTCGTTCTCCCAGTCCGCGAGCTTCCATTGCTTTGCCCGGATCCTCCCGGTCGAGGCATATACCTTGTCGGAGTCCACTGCCAGGCCGGTCGGCTTGGCGAAGGTGTGTTTCCGAAAAAGGTCGTGCCGCTCGTTCGGAGTCGTAACGACGGCTGGATGACCCTCCATGTAGGAGATTTGCGCGTTCGTACGGTATTCGCCGATGCGGATGCCGGGACGAAATACTGGCATGGGGTCGTTGGAGTCTGGTCCGACCGGGTTCTCGAAGAAGTACGTTCCCTCATACGGCAGTCCTCCACTGGAGACTACGAGGTCCAGATCACCGTCTCCGTCGTAGTCGATGGGGAGCGGCCATGCCCACAAGCCAACGCCGAGGTCCACGACGAGGCCCGGATTGTTGTGGCGGACTCGCTGGAGGTCCGACGCCTGGAGCAGCGTGAGCAGACCCCACGCGAGCGTGATGACGATGGTTCGCACAAGAACACTGTGCCATCGGTTTCGATGGGAAGCAATCCCACCGCACAAGGTCGATCCCGACCCGAAGCCAGCGTCCGGGTTCCAGTGCCGTCCCGGCACATGACTCGAGATTCGCCCGAATGCAGCGGTGCGATGGAGATACGGTTAGAATCCAAGGTTGGGGTTGCTTGGCGGATGAGCGTGTCGATTCAGGATGTCCATCGCGAAATCGTCGACGAATTCGAGTTCCTGGACGATTGGATGGATCGCTACCAGCACATCATCGACTTGGGTCGGAAGCTCCCGAGATTCCCTCCGGAGTTCCGGACCGACGAATACAAGGTCAAGGGCTGTCAGGCCCAGGTCTGGTTCCGGGCGGACCAACGCGATGGCAGGCTTTTCTTCCAGGCGACGAGCGACGCGGCGATCGTGTCCGGCCTGATCGCGATGCTCCTTCGCGCATATTCAGGGTTTCCGCCCCGGACGATCCTTGATGCGGGACACGGCTTCATCGACGAGATCGGCCTGACTGAGCATCTTAGCCCCACACGTGGCAATGGACTGCACGCAATGCTGAGCACGATTCGTCGATATGCGGTCGAAGCCTGTGCCGGTTGATCCAACGAGGCCTGAGGGAGCCGACCAGGCGTCCTGCAACCGGTCTGGATCATTGATCTCGGCCAGACGCCCGGCGACCAGTTCTCCTGGTTCGTTGCCGAACTTCTTCCCCGCCAGACGTATCAGCAGCTTCCGCTCTCGCTACATTTTCTCCTGCCTGCTCCCGGCCCGCAATGCACCGAAGCTGATCGGAAAGTGCTGCGTCAGCCCCTGATGATCAAGGTATTGACCTACGCAATGTGACGCTCTGTTGCAGACTGCCGCCGCATGACCCGTACCTGTCCGACCGCGCAGCGCGGAAGCGGTTCATGATCGCACGGACCGCGCGGGTCCCGCCCGTCCGCCGAGCATGGCCTACCACAGGAACTGAGGCCGACCACCTGACACTGCCACCGCTCCCATCCCACTCAGTGAGCCAGATCGTATGCCTGCAACCGAGCCCTGTCGGACGCGCCCATGCTTGCCGGCACATACCCTCATCCGGGTGTGTTTCCGCATCCGGTGGGCGGTCATCGTTAGGCCGGCTGATCAAGCGCTGGGGCCGTCCGGAGCAGAGGTGGGGCGAGATCTCCGCTAGACGCCACATTCGGCAACAAGGATCATCTGACGGACCAGTTGCGGATGCATGAATCCACCCACCGATCATTCCGGATCTATGTCGCCGAAGACCTCGGGCAGGGACGCGGCACCAAACGCGGTGCCAAGCTTCGCCTCCAGTTCTTCCGGGGTGGCTGTTCGGATCCGTCGCCGGACGCCGGCCGGAACAGGACCGAAACGATGCTCCAGCAGACGGGTCAGAATCTGGACCCTCTCTTGCACCTTCCCCTGCTCCATGCCCTGCTTGAGGCCTTGGGCCATACCCTGATCAATCAGTTCCTGTACGACTTGTCCCACGAGCCTCTCCCCTCTTCCCGGCTTGACTCTCTCCGCTTCCCGCGCCAGCGTCTGCTTCGATACCAGCCATACATTCATAAGATACACGATCACCTGCTTCGCGTACATCGTTTCGTCCGGCAGGTCCGCCAACACACCCGGCAGGACTGCCTGTCTCTGCGCCGCCGTCCCCCGATGCGAATAGCGCAGTGCGGTCAGACCCGCCCGCACCGCCGGGTCCTTCGCCAACTCCTCCAGCGACAGCGCTCCAAGGTCCCGCAGAATGTACCCGAACTTCGACTCCAACTCTCCCGCAGTCGCAGGTCCGGGATCATCTCCGCGAGCGAGTACGGGGCCGTCCAGGGCTCCCGACCGTGATAGAACACCACCGGGATGATGGCGGGCAGCGCCCGCAGACGACCCACCCGCGTGTCGGGGTAGGCCGGCCCGTCGACAGGCAGTTCCCCGGCCGCGTAGGCCTCCCAGATGCGATTCTTGTAGCGTGCCAACTGCAGCGCGATGCCGGGGTCGGAGGTCGACTTGTGTTCCAGCAGGACATAGACGAAAGCCGTGTCCCCATTGCAGAGTTGCACCTCGAAGAGCTGGTCGACCTGCGAGGATCGCAGGTTCTCGTCCACGAAGTTGCCGGCGCGCGGGATCGGCGGAACGGGGGCGAGGAGTCCGGGAAAGCGGGCCCGACATGGGTATGGAGCAGGTCCTGCGCGCGCTTCGCGTCCCCGACGATGGTCCGAAAGAGATGATCGTGCGGCTGGCCGAGAGAATCGTACGGCTCGTTGAAAGGAACGGTCATGGCGGTCGTGGGTGCAGGACGGCCGCCCCGGAGAAGGTTCGCCCGTTCAAGGAATATAGCACCCATCGCAGAGGAGGGGAGCGTTCGGGCGCGGGGCAGCGGTGCGGGAGTGGCGGTCGAGCCATCGGGTTCCGCTCGTCGTGCCGCCACAGTTGGACGGCCTGCGGCGCGGCGGTCTGTCCGACACCATCGACCAGACCAGACTCCCGTCCGGTGCGGCTATGCGCCGGGCGGAGCGGTTTCCCTCCGGATGGCAGAGCGAGTCACGCGGACGCGCAGCGGGTGGACGGACACCCGGCCGGCGTCCGGCAAGCCGATCCGTTGCTCCGAATCCGGACTGGAGTCTCTTCACCCACAACCTTGCTGCTGCACCGGATTCCGGGAAAGTGTCCCACCGGCCCGGGTGCAAGGACGTGTCAGCGTGCATGAGACCGGCCAACTACCGTCGTCGATGCAGGTGCGACCGCAACTCTGTCCATCAGGAACGTCTGGTCTGACGCTACACTCCTGCCGCTTCCCACAATGCACTTCGCGCTCGGCCATCTTCAGCCAGGTCCGGTGCTTCGTATGGCACAGAGGTTCGATGAGCATCACGACCGTATCAGTTCCTCCGGATCAAGGGCACCATCGGATGCTCCCGGCTGGTAGAGAGTGACGTAGTCCAGCACGAACGTGACCTTCGCTGCAATTGCCAGCAGGCTCCGTCCGGACGTTGCCGATCCCTCGGACCGGACTGTGTCCACCGATTCCGATCGATTCCGGCGGCGCAGTGAGTGAATCGCTAGGGTTGCGACGGAGGGGTATCTATGAACAGGTTCGGGTTTCGAGGGTGTCAAGCTACAATCAGGGAAGTTACTTCCGTTAACGGAAATACGAGCAGACATGGGGTACCATCGCGACGGCGTCAAGTTTGTTCTCACTGCTCCTGACACCGAGAGCACCGAGCAGGCATTCAGTCCCTGGAAGCAGATGATGTACGCATCCGCTCCGGCACAGTTCGTCCCGAGGTTCTTCTACAAGAGCAAGTTCGACCAGCCACGGTATGAAGATGGTAGCGCCAAGGTCATGCCGTACGGCGTACGGGTCGTCGAGGAGGTCCTGCGAAGAAACTACCCGGACGACGATGTGGTGGTGTGCTACCCCGACGACCTGGACATCTTCGTTGGCCGACGCACGGTTGCAGTCGGGGTCGGCGCTCACAACCCGATCGGCACGGCCTTTTCGACCGGCGTGTATTCGAACATTTTCGGCTCGTCGGCCCGTCCCATCAACGCCGCCGAGTCGGAGCGTGTCTACCTCCATCGAGCCATCCGGAAGCACAGGCCGAAGGTCATCGTCGGGGGTGCAGGCGCCTGGCAGATCGACAAGACTGATTCTCGCAAGCGACTGGGGATAGACTGCATCCTGAATGGCCGGGCTGAATCGAAGATCCTGGAGGTCTTCCGCGCTGCTGAGGAAGGTGCGGAACTACCGCCGACGATAGACGCCCCCGAGCCCACGGTCGAGAACCTCATCATTCCCAGGAAGCGCTCCACCTACGGGATCGTGGAGATGAACCGCGGGTGTGGTCGACAGTGTGCATTCTGCTCGCCGACGCTCGAAACCCGTATCTCGGTGCCGATGCCGGATGTCCTCTCTGCTGTCCGTGCGAACACGTCGAACGGAGGCAAGATCATCTTCCCGGTGTCCGAGGATATCTTCATCTACGGTGCCTCGGCGCCCTTCTACGTTCCGAATCCGAACCAGCTTCTGAACCTCTACGGCACGATCGCCCAAGAGCCCGGCGTGGAGTATCTGCCTCTGTCCCATGCGACCATAGCTCCCGCGGTTGTCAATCCAGACCTGATTCGGGAGTTGTCCGCAATCCTGCTCGACAAGAGTGCGTTGCAGAACCGGAACTCGTCACATCCGGACAAGCGGTTCCTGGCTCCGTTGATCGGCATCGAGACGGGCTCACCGCGTTTGGCTGCACTCACGATGTCGGGAAAATCACTGCCGTTCGACATCCGGGACTGGCAGGAAATCGTCGTTGAGGGAACGAATATCCTCAATGACAACAACTGGTTCCCGGTGTATACCTTCATCGTTGGCTTGCCGAACGAGACGGATGACGACATCAAGCAGTCGCTCGAATTGCTGCACCGCCTCAAGGACAACAGGGTCTTGTATGTGCCGTCGATCTTCACTCCACTGGAGGATACCCGGATGGCCTCGGGTCACGCGATGAAGGCGCGTGAACTCACGCAATTGCAGTGGGAGTTCATCATGACGGCCTGGAAGCAGAGTCGCGACTTCGGAGAGATGCGCGACCGGTCCCGGAAGTACTTCAAGATCGGCACGAAGATCTTCTATCATGTGCGTGGCAAGCGCGTGCATGGACCGGCGTTCAAGTGGCCAGCGATGCGATTCGCTGGCGAACCGGAAAGTGAACTGTCGAAGCACCTTCACCTGAACTGGGACCGCGAGCCGAACAACAGGGCGACTCCGCCTCGCCTGATTCCGAAGCATCGCAGGCAGACGCTGGAGGAGCTTCGGCAGATCAATGCCCGGCAACCGTTCCACATCTACGGAACCTCTCGCGTTGCGGATGATGCGGCGTTGGCCGGGAACCCGCTTGACGTGATCGTGAACGAAGCGACCGGCAGTGCCGACACGAACAGCCCGATCCGAACCGGGCAGTCATCCAAGCGTCCCGAACCCGTCGTCGAGGACAGGTTCTCCACGCTCGCCGCCGGGGATTGATCGAAGTTCGTCGAGGTTCCCTTGCCCCTTGCAGCGGACTTTCGACACGCCGATGTAGCGGGCCCGTACATGCGAATGCAGCACGATGCTGGGGAAGTCACGCATGGAAACGCTCGGCTGAGGAGCGAAGGACTCTGCTTGGGCGCGGAGCCCTGTGGGTAGCTCCACTGCGACTCGGGCCGCTACCAGGACTGCTGTCGCCCGGACGAGACACCCCGGGAAACCGTCGACAGGACTGGCAGTCAACTCGTGGGGTTCGGAACTGAAAGACAGCGTCGACACGGCAGACATGATATCTGAGGGACTCATCCCCCGGAAGGAGCCCAACGGCGCCGACGCGGCGATGCAGATCCGGGCGACTCGACTCGGGGTCCGCGGGACTCGCAGTTCCTGCACAACGGGACTTCACCGCTGCCCGTGGAGCCGCGACGACTTGGGCCGCCCACGGTCCCATCGGGCTTGTGCGGAGGGATTCGAATCAAGTTGAATGGTCGAACGCTCAGGCGGAGTCGTTCGCGCAGTTGCGGTGTCGTCTGGCTTCATGTGCATAGTGTTGACAGGCCAGTGCCGTGAACGGTCTGTCTGCCTTGAATTCTCATGCCGAACCCCTTGCTGATGAACGAAGCTACGACTGTGGAGCGCTCGCCGTTACGGCTGCAGCCGGACCCTCCGAGCCTGAGTCGACTGGACATGTCCAGGACGGTCCAGTCCGATGTTTATCAGGAGCAGATCCGGAGATTGCAACTCAGGCTGAAGGAGGTCGCCTTGTGTTATCGGGCCCAGGGCCGCAGGGCGGTCGTCGTGTTCGAGGGGGGCGATGCGGCAGGCAAGGGAGGGGCCATCCGACGGATGAGCTGGCCATTGGACCCGCGTGGGCTGAAGGTCTGGCCGATCGCCGCCCCCACGGATGAGGAGAAGGGCCAGCACTATCTCTACCGGTTCTGGAAGCGTCTGCCGAGGCCCGGGCAGATCGTTATTTTCGACCGCTCGTGGTACGGTCGAGTCCTGGTGGAGCGGGTCGAGGGCTTTGCGACCGAGCCGGAATGGCGACGGGCATATGCTGAAATCAATGAGTTCGAGCGAATGCTGGCTGATGATGGCATCTGCCTTGTCAAGGTCTATCTGCACATCACCAACGATGAGCAGCTGCGGCGCTTCCGGGCCCGCCTGAACGATCCGTTGAAGCGCTGGAAGCTCTCCGGGGAGGATCTGCGGAACCGCAGGCGCTGGGACGAACACATCGAGGCCATTGAGGACATGTTTTGCAGGACTTCGACCATCGTCTGCCCGTGGCGTCTGATCCCGTCCAACGACAAGAAGTACTCACGCCTTGCTGTCATCGAAGCCGTGGTCGAACGGATGGCATCGGGCCTGCGGATCGAACCTCCGACTCTGGACCCGGAATTCGAAGCGGAACTTCGCGCCGAACTCGGACTGTAGGGGGTGCACTCGCACCGCCCAGCGCCAAGCCCGGCCGGGTCTCAGTCCCCCGCGGCAGCTTCAATGCGCAGTGTCGGATTGGTCGTGGTCCAGAGCCTGCGGAGCCAACGCCCGAAATCATCCAGGATGACGTAGTACGTGGGCAGCACGACCAACGTGAGGGCCGTCGACGCCAACAGCCCGCCGATCACCGTCCGAGCCAGCGGGAAGTAGTTCATGCCCATCATGTTGGCGTCTCCCATCGCCAGTGGAAGCAGGCCGACTATGGTGGTGGAGGCTGTCATGCAGATGGGGCGAAGGCGCTCGTTGCATCCCCGCAGGATCGCCTCTCGTCGTGCCGTTCCGCCCCGGCGCAGGTTATTGATGTGGTTGACCAGTACGATGCCATTGTTCACGACGATCCCGATGAGGATGATCGACCCGACTTGGGCCATGGAGTTGAACGGCGTACCCGTAAGCAGCAGGAACAGGACGATTCCCACGAGTGAGAACGGCAGCGACAGCATGATGGCGAAGGGATGCAGTACCGACTCGAACAGGGCCGCCATCACGAAGTACACCAGTACCAGCGCGAGCATCATGCTGAACAGGAACGACTGCACGTCCTCGTTCTGCTGCTGGGTCCAGAACCCGAACGTCCAGCCGTAGCCCGCCTCGTACGGTAGGCTGTCGAGCACATCCGTGACGATCGCCCGGCCATCCTCGATGCGTTCCCCCTTGTAGCCGATGTGGATCTCGCTGTACGTTCGCCGATTCTCTCGTTTCACGTGACTGGGAACTCGGTCGATCCGGATGTCGGCTACGTTCCCGAGCAGCACTTCCTGTCCGTCCGGGTCGCTTCCGACGATGATCGACCGGAGATCCTCGACGCTCTGCATGTCGTCCGGGTCGATACCGATCCAGATATCGACCTCGCCCTCGGGCGTTCGGTAGCTTCGCATTCGGCGGGAACGTACGGTAATGGAGAGCACTTGCGAGACGACGCTCGGAGAAACGTTGAACTTTCGGGCCAGATCGCGGCGTAGGCGGACCTGTACCTCGCCGGTCTCACCGGCAAGATCCGCATGCACTTCGGAGACATCTTCCTGGGCGAGGAGCGCCTCTCTCGCGCGAACCGTCAGTTCCGCCAGCGTTGAGGGAGAGTCGCCATAGATGTTGACATTGATCCAGTTGCGGTCGTTGCCCTCTTCCCGTCCCAGTTTGATTCTGGCACCTGGCAGTTCGGGCAGTTCCTTGCCGATCGCTTCACGGATCGCGGCGACATCGTCGGGGCCGGCACGGTCCGTGTCCAGGAACGCCCTGGTCCACGCCCAGTTGTTGCCGTAGGCACTGGATGTCGACTTGAGCTTGAAGCGTTCCATGTTGGCGTGCAGGAGGTCCTCGACCCGGTTCACGTAATCGCTCTCGATCTTGGCGTAGTGGTAGCTCTCGGAGAATTCGTATCCGATCCGGATCGACGACACCGTATTCGCGGTCGGGGAGTTGTCCGGCACGACCTCGACGAGCGCCCAGCCAGCGAACCCGAGGACGATGGGAACAGCCACGAGACCGATGGCGTATCGCCGGTCCAGATGCCAGCCCACGACGCGCACGTACACTGCGGCGAGGTTGCGCTTGGAAGGAGCGTGTGCGTTCCGTCGGGGTCGCACCCGCACCCAGCGGAAGGGCGCCGAGATCGCAGTCCAGAGCTTGCGATCCAGTCTGCTGTGTCCGTGTTCATCATCCTTGAGGATCCTGCTCGCGACCAACGGGATCAGGGTCAATGAGATGAACAGGGAGCAGAGCAAGGCGAAGATGATCGAGATGCCCACGTGTCCGAGCAGGATCGAGATCTGCGACTTGGAGTCGAACACCAAAGGGACGAAGATGATCATCGTCGTCGACGTCGAGGCAATGACCGCAATCGTCACTTCGCCGGCGCCACGCCTGGATGCCAGCGAAGGGGACAGCCCCTGCTCGATCTTCTGGAAGATCGATTCCAGGACAACAACTGCGTTGTCGACCAGCATGCCGGCTGCAAGCATGAGGCCGATCATTGACATCGTGTTGAGCGAATTGCCGTTGAAGTACAGGAATCCGATAGCGGTCAGCACGGAGAACGGAATCGCGAAGCCGATCGCCATGCTCGCGTCCAGCCGACGGAGGAACGCGAACAGCACGACAATCGCAAGGATCGCTCCGATCGATCCGGCCTTGAGCAGTTCGTTCAGGACCTTGCGGATTTCCTCCCCCGAGTTGTGCCACCATCGGACGGTCAGGCCGTCCAGCGAGGCGTCCTTCCGCCATTCGTCGAACGCTGCCTCGATGTGGTCGACCGTCTCCACGACGTTGGCCTGCGACGCCTTCTGGATTGCCAGCCCCACAGCATACGAGCCGTTCTGGTGTCGTCCCTGGTTCCGTGGACGCTGATCGATGACAACTTCTGCGACATCGCCCAGGACGAGTCCGTGCTGGCCGACGGGGAACTGTGCGATTTCGTCGACGGACTCGATCGCACCTCTCGCGACTGCCGAATAGCGGTTGCCGCCGTCTGCGATCCGGCCCAGTGACAGGTTCATGTTGGAGCCGTCCAGCGCCCGGAAGAGCCTGCCCACATCGACGCCATGCCGCTTGATGTCGTCGATTCGCAGATAGATGTCCACCTGTTTCTTGTCGGTTCCCCACAGTTCTACGTTTCCGACTCCGGGAATGCGCTCCAGGGGCTTCTTGATGTGACCATCCAGAAACTCGAATTCCGTGCGCAAGTCGCGATTGGCCGTCAGTGTTCCCTCCAGCACCGGAATCTCGTCCGTGGAGAAATTGCGGATTCGGATCTGTCGCAGGTCGTCCGGCAGCGTGTCGCGGATCTGTTCGATCTTCTCCCGTATCTCCGCGCGGATGATCGACGTCTCGGCACCCATGCCGCACCAGATCTGGATGAACATCCCGTTCCGGGCCGACCTGGAACTCATGCGCTGTACGCCCGGGACTGTCGCCAGGGCTTCCTCGATCGGTCGGGTGATGGACTCCAGAATCTGACTGGGGGGAGCGTTGTTGTAGTCCGCCTGCACGTACATGACGGGAGCGTCGAGCTGGGGGACCAGCATCAGCGGTATGCGCATGACCGCGATCAGGCCCATCACCACGATGGACAGGAACAACATGCAGACCGTCACCGGCTGGCGGATGGCAAGGCCGACGATCCTCTCTCCGGACTGGGCCAGCCCGGGATCCGCTGGCTGCTTCGTTTTCGTTCTGGCCATGTCAGTGTTGTTCGGCAGGACCGAGTCGCTCCTTCATGATGGGTCCGACTCCCTCCGATAGATCCGATGCGCGACCTGTCGCCATGCGTTTCCGATCGACGGCTTCATACAGAACGGGTATGACGATAAGCGTGAGGGGCGTCGTGCACAGCAGTCCGCCGATGACGGCAATCGCGATCGGAGCACGCACCTCGTCGCCCTCGCCCCATCCGAGTGCCATCGGGACCAGCCCGAGAAGCGTGGTCAGCGAGGTCATCAGGATCGGACGCAATCGCACCCTGCAGGCACGGATCAAGGCTGCCCTGCGCTCTACGCCTTCAGCCCGCAGACGGTTCGTGTAGTCCACCAGCACGATCGCATTGTTGACGGCGATGCCGGCCAGCACGATTGCTCCGAGCAGGACAACGACACTCAGGTTCGTGCCGGTCAGGGCGAGGGCGAACACCACCCCGACCAGACCCAGCGGTACCGTCAGCAGGATCACGAATGGATGCAGCAACGACTCGAACTGCGAGGCCATGACCAGATACACCAGGAATACGGCGAGTGCCATGGCGAATCCAAGACTTCGATAGGAGACTTCCAGTTCCTCGTTCTGGCCGCTGATGGCCGCTGTGGTTCCGAGGGGCAACTGTCCGCTCAACTCGTTCAGCGCCTCCCTGATCTCGTCGGACACGCTCCCGAGATCCCGCCCGGTCAGGTTTGCCCGGACGATCGCTGCACGCTGCGAACGGACCCGCCGGATCTCGGCAGGTCCCTGACGAATCTTCACAGCGGCTACCTGGCCCAACCGAACGGGCACGAAAGGGCGGCGAGAAATCGCCGTTTCGGCTGGCGTCCTCGCGGCATCATCATCGCCGCTCGGCTGCTGCGCGGTGGAGTCGCCGGACGGCTGGGTGGATACCGTCCCCGCACGCCGGGGAGCGGCATTGATCACCATGTTTCGAACGTCTTCGACCGTATCGCGCTCCGGCTCGTCGACCCGCACCAGGATGTCGATCTGCCGGTCATCCTCGCGATACCTGGAAGCGACATCGCCGCGGATCTTGTTGCGGAGGACGCGCCCGACCTGGTCCTCCTCGAGGCCCAGACGGTTCAGTCTGCGCCGGTCGAAACGGATCTGGATTTCGGGGTTTCCGAGTTCGGTCGTTGTCTCGATGTCGCCCAGACCCTCGATTTGGGCCATCCGGGTTGCCACCAGTTCCGCCGCCCTGCGTTGGTCTTTCAGCTCGTACGCGAAGATCTCGACCTCGATCGGCGTCTTGAAGCTGAACAAGGTCGGGCGCTCGAACTGCTGCTCGGCCTCCGGAACGGCACGGATCATCTCGCGGATCATGCGGATTGCATTCTCTTCGGCGATCTTGTCATTGGGATCCTGCAGCACGACATGCAGCGTCCCCACATTCTCTTCGAGGTCGCCGCTGGCGAACTGGTTCTCCTGACTGCCTCCGATACTGGAGAAGACCGTTCGTACACCGGGGACTGATTGCGCACGGGTCTCCAACCCGCGCACGACGGTGTCGGTCGACTCCAGCGGGCGCCCCTGGGGAAGGGTGACGGTGAACGAGAACTCCCCTTGGGTCAGGGGCGGGATCAGTTCGGCCCCGAGGAAGCGGCTCGTGACCGCCGCCAGTACAACGGCACCCAGCACTGCGGCCAGGACCAGCCTCTTGTTGGTGAGCGACGCCTCCAGGACGCTGGAATAGTGGGCCGTGAGTTGCTCGAACCCCGCATCGAATCGGTTGAGCAGCGGGTCCACAGCCCGCTTGATGAATCGGGCTGCGACCTGGAGCAGGTGCCGAATATCGGTCATCACGATCCGCGGAGCCTCGTGAGCGACGAAACGGACCACGGCGCGCCCCCGAGAAACGATACCAGCGATACCCTGTCCGGCAGTGTCGCCGCGACCACCACTCTCAGCGGCGGCGGGGTCCGGTTCACGTTCCAGCCGTACGGACAACAGCATCGGAATCATCGTCAGCGCCACTGCCAGCGACGCGAGCAGGGAGAACGTGATCGTGAGCGCCTGGTCCCGGAACAGTTGCCCGGCAATTCCCTCGACGAATACCAGGGGAGCAAAGACAGCCACCGTCGTGAGCGTGGATGCAGTGACCGGCATCGAGACCTCCGACGCCCCGGCATAGACTGCGTCCGCCAGATTCGTGCCCGCCTTGCGATGCCGGTGAACGGCTTCGAGGACCACGATGGAATTGTCGACGAGCATGCCGACGCCGAGAGCCACGCCACCGAGGGACATGATGTTCAGGGTGATCCCGGACTGGTACATTGCGGCGAATGTGGCCATGACGGAGACCGGAATCGAGGCGGCGATGATCGCCGTGCTGGGCCCGTCCCGCAGGAACACGAACAGGACGAATGTCGCCAGCAGTCCGCCGACGACGGCGGCCGAGAGCACGTTGTTGACGCTGTCCGTGATGAACCTCGCCTGATCGAAGACCACGTCGGTCTCGACGCCAACCGGGTACGTGGGCTCCCCTTTCATCAAATCCAGGCGTTCCACGACGGCCCGCGACGCGGTGACGGTATTGGCGTCGCCTTCCTTGTAGACGGCGAGCGACACGCTCTCCTGCCCGTTGAAACGGGCGATGATGTCCCTTTCCTTGGAGCCGCGCCAGATCCGCGCGATGTCCCGCAGCATGACTCTCCGTCCACCGTCATCGGAAATGACGATGTTGCGAATCTCGTCGACAGAACGAAACTCGTTGACCATGCGAACCATGTAGTTCATGTCGAGGTCATAGAGACTGCCGCTGGCCTGGTTCAGATTCTCCTGTCGCAGGGTCTCGGAGACCTGTGTGATGGGAATGCCGAGCTCGGCGAGGCGTCTCTCGTCCAACTCGATACGAATCTGCTCCTCTCGACCGCCGGTGACCTTCACCGCTGCAACGCCTTCAACCGATTCAAGGCGCTTCTTGAACTCCCGTTCAGCGATATCGCGCAACTGGGCCAACGTCAGTTGTCCATGAACCTGCAGCCGGAGAATGGGGTCGTTGGCCGGGTCGAATCGCAGGATCACCGGTCGCTTGGCATCTCGTGGAAACTCGATCAGGTCCAGCTTCTCCCGGACCTCGATTGCCGCGAAGTCCATGTCGACGCTCCAGTTGAACTCCAGTACGACCTCGGACTGCCCGGGGCGGGAAATCGAACTGATTCGATTCAGCCCCGGCACCACACCGACCGATTCCTCGACGGGACGCGTTAGCAGGGACTCGATCTCTTCCGGTGCCGCATCTTCGTAGTCCGTCTGTACGGTGAGGGACGGATAGGAGATTTCCGGCAGGAGGTTGAGGGCAAGCCTGTCCAGCGAAACCCAGCCGAACAGCACCACCGCCGTCACTGCCATGAAGACCGTGACCGGCCGGTGAATGGCTACGCGCGTGATCTGCACGAGGTTGCTCTCTGCGACTGATGAACGCGGTCGGGCACGGCTCGCACTGGCCTAGTTGTCGACCACGCGGGTCTTGTCGCCGTCCTTCAGTTTGCCCTGTCCTGCGATCACCACATCGTCTCCGGTGCTGACGCCGCGCACCACTTCAACCACGTCGCTTTCCTGGTAGCCCAGTTCAACCACGGTCCGATGCGCAATTCTGTCCTTCCCGACAACGACGACATACATCTGGCCGTCCTCTTCAATGAGAGCCTGCCTGGGGATCAGGACTGCCGACGGACGTGTATCCGTCTCGACCTCGACGCGGACGAACGCTCCGGGACGGAACTCCGTACCGAGCTGGTCGAACCGTGTCGTCACCTTGACGGTCCCGGTCTGGTCATCCACGACAGGACTCACACGCTCCACCGATCCACTGGACCCAGTCCCGAGATCAACGCCGAGCCGGATCGTGACTGCTTGCCCCGGGCTCACCTCGCTGGCGTCCCGTTCGGGTACGAAGACATCCGCATAGAGTGGCTCGAACGAGCCCACACGGTACAGGTTGTCGGCAACGCGCACGGACTGGCCGACCTCGACATTCCTTTCCGTGACACGCCCGGCGAACGGAGCCGTGATCGACGTTTGGGAAATCAGGAGTTTGACCTTCTCGATCTCGGATTCCAATTCGTCGATGCGGTGACGGTTTTCGCGCACGGTTGATTCCACCACTCGCAATTCATGCTCGAGATCCTCGACCTCGTGACGTTCGACAGCGACCTCCGATTCCGCCAGAAGCCCCTGATTGAGAGCGTTCTGGTTCCGTGCGAGTTCTGCGCGCTTGTTGGCCAGCTTCGTCGCAGTCTGTTCCTTGCGGATTCCCGCGGCCTCCAACTGGATCCTGGTCTGGGCGAGACGTTGTTGGGCGAGCTGCAGATCAATGCGCAACTCGCGGTCGTCAAGCGAGCAGAGAAGTTGACCGGACTTGACGTAGTCTCCCTCCTCGGCGCGGATCGATCTGACGATGCCCGCGGCCCGAGTGGCGACCTCGACCTCCCGGTGCGACCGCAGGTTGGCGGTTGATGTGAGCGTGTGCGAGATTGGTCCACGGACCGCTGTCTCGACGGCCACCGGTATCGCCTCTTCGTCACTGCCGTTCGAATCGGCGTCGGTAGCCTCCGAAGGCGAACGATCGGGGCTCAGATACCCTCGGGCTACATAGGCACCGCTTCCCAGTAGCACGACCGTCCCCACCAGCGCCCAGGCTTTGCTTCGCTTGTTCATCAGGCTTGGTGGTTGTTTCCGGGGTGAACCGTAGAGCGGTTCGTTGTCGCGTAGACGCTGAGGCACCCAAAGTGGTTAACCGTGGACGGTCGGTCTCCGGCCCATGATGAAGGTGCCCAGACTGAATTGGACGCACCAGGGCACCAGAGGGTTCCTGCCAATCTCCGCGCAAGTGGACGACTGGGTCGCTGGCACCGAGGGAATGTCGGGGTGCAGGGCGGAGCCGGGCAGATCGGTGCGATCAAGCGACGGATGGAAGGCATCGGAGCGAACCGTCGCGCTGGGAAGAGACAGCAGGAACTTGCGGCTCCCGTTGTGCCTGCGGCTACCTCCGACCTGCTGCCAACGGGATGCAGGATGCTGACTGCCAGTACCGCAACGCCCCGCGTCGCATTGGCGAGTCCAGTTGGCACGACCTGGGAAACCCGTTGTATTCTGGACGGTATCCTGGGAAGTGGTGAGTCGGGATGTGCGGACGTTTCACGCAGGATATCGATGACGATGATCTGGAGATGCTGTACGGCGTGGATGCCTCTGCCGTGCCCTCTCTGACAACACGCTGGAACGGGGCTCCGACGCAGGACTTTGCCCTGTGCCGTGTGGGCCGTTCGGGGGTGCGTGAGGCTGCCGTTCATCGTTGGGGTCTCATCCCTGCATGGGCCAGGGATTCGAAGATCGGTGCACGCCTGATCAACGCACGAGCCGAGTCCGTGGACACCAAGCCGTCCTTCCGCAACGCGCTGCGGAACCGGCGGTGTCTGGTGCCGGCGCGCGGTTGGTTCGAGTGGCAGCGAGTCGGTGGCACGAAACGCCCGTGGTGGATCTCGCTCCGGAACGATCTGTTTTCCTTCGCCGGCCTTTGGGACGTGTGGGACAGGGATGGCGAGGCGATCTGGTCGTTCACGATACTGACGTGTCCGGCGACCGACCTGCTGCAGCCGATCCACCACAGGCAGCCGTCGATCATCCCGAAGGATCGGTACGAGGAATGGCTGGGACCGGGGCCGGTCAGCCCCGATCTCCTGACGGTTGTCCGCAGGCCGCGAACAGGTCCGTTCAACACGAGGCGTGTCGGTCCGCAGGTCAACAGCGTGACGAATGACCGCCCTGAGATCCTGCAGGCCGTGTGAGTCGACGTGATTCCCGTGCGGTCCTAGCGTGGCGCCGTCGCGTGGTGCTCGCGCACGGGAATTCCTGCGAGCCGCATCAGCTGGATCGCGTTGCCGTGCGTCGCCGGGCCATCGTGGAGCTTGTAGTCGAACGTCATGGTTCCGTCGTCAACCACATCCCGGAAATGCATGTTCCGGATCCGTTGGGAGTGTTCTCCGGCCCACCGTGTGACGTTTCTATCGTGGGTGGAGAGCACGGCGAGCACGGAGTCGAATTCCAGCAGGTGCTCGGTAAGGGCGGCTGCCCCGGCAAACCGGTCGTAGGAATTCGTGCCGCCGAACAGTTCGTCGATCAGGACCAGCGTCGGCCGGCCCTCTCGAACGCTCTCGAGCATGAGCCGGATTCGCCCGAGTTCGGCCGAGAAACGTGAGTCCCCTCGCTGCAGAGAGTCCATCCCTCGAATTGATGTGAACAGGGCGAGATCGGACATCGTCATGGATGTGGCTCGTACCGGCGCTCCGGCATACGCGAGCGAGACATTGACGCCGATGGTGCGCAGAAGCGTGCTCTTGCCGGCCATGTTCGCGCCGCTGACAAACAGGATCGGGCAGTCCGTGTTCAACGTCAGATCGTTTCCGACTGCGGATTCGCCGAGCAGGGGATGGCCCATTTGTCGGGCAAGCAGCAAGGGCGCTTGCTCAGACAATTCCGGGAAGACGTACGTTTCTCGCACGAATGCGAATCCGCCAAGCGAGGCGAATGCCTCGAGTTGCGCGACCGCGCGGATCCATGCAGCGATCTGGGGGCCGTGCCGCGCTCGCCATTTCTCGATCAGCAGTGAGAGTTGCGTCTCGTACAAAACCAGGGGACCCAGGAGCGCAACGAACTGATTCCTGCGAGCTTCGTAGAGAGTGATGATGCGGCGCAACCGTGCAAGCGCCATGCTGGCGCTCTGTGCGTCGGTCGAGACTGACCGCGCCAAGTCTCGCAGGAGCGGAGACTTGAACTCTTGGGCCTCAAGAATCCGTACGAGTTCCTCCAGTTGGGCGAAGTCAACGTGCAGCCCTTCAGCCTCGGGCGTGGGAACCTTCAGGGTTCCTCCGCCTACGCGGCGGATGAGAAAAGTGGCGGCAACCGAAGTCAGCGCCCAGATCCAGACGACCGTTGATGGCATCAACGCAAGGGCCGCGGCGCTGGCCAGGAACGAGAGGCTCACCGCGACGCCGCCAGGAGCGAACCAGGCCGGAATGTCCGACAGTTCCTTCGATGCCCACTGGAGCATCGGATCCGTACGAACGAACGGACTCCGTCGCGATCCTTCGACGAAGATGCGCTCGCGAAGTTCGAGTTCGCCGGCGAGTTCGCGAACCGCCACCTGCCGTTTCCGAATGACGTCGACACCCGCCACGATTGCCAGGAGATCGACAAGTTGCTTCATGCCCTCCACCGTGGTACAGGCACTCAACTTGCCGAGCAGCCCGTTGTGTTCGAAAAGATCGATGTCCGATGCGAATGGGTGACCGGGGTCTGTGGCGGAGGGAGTCGCACTCTTCGTCGAGGGAGCATCTTCCGAGGCCGGCTTGGCGCTCTTTACACTCTTCAGATGGAACTGCGAGGCGAGGAGCGCGTAGCCCATGCGATGTTCAATGCTCGACAGCGCCCGGGATGACCAGACGAACACCGTACCGAGTGAGGCTACCGCGAACCATGTGACGGATGGCCACCGTGATTCAACCAGCCATAGGAGGACGAGACTCGCGATGATACCGAGGAGCCGCAGATTGCCGGCGACGCGATGGAGCCGATTCAGGCGCCCGTACTCGGCAATGTGTTGCTCGCAGCGAGAGATGCAGATGTCGATGTGCGTCATTGAGGTCGGGTGTTGAAGCGTGCTTGATCCAGTCGCTGGCGACGGTATGTTCTCAATGGCGGGCTATTGGGGCTTTGCTGACGTGGCGTCCGATGACGAACTTGCGTCCGCGTCGGCATCGATCGGGTTCTCACGCCATTCTGCCGTCTCGAAACCCCAGAAGTTGCACAGTAGCAATCCGCTCTCCGATTCAAGCACATCTCCCACATCCACGACTCCGGAGCCGTCCGGTCCCCCGGCTTCATGTTCATCGCGAAGCGAAGTCCACAGGGCGTATGGATCGTTCGCGCAGACCGTCGGACCTTCCTCGTAGTGTGATCGTCGGATAACGTACGGGGGCTTGTTCCCGGACTTTTCCCGAAAGGCCTCCCTGCGCTCGGGGGCCAGGTAGTAGATACGGAACTGCCGCATGACCCTATCCGCTCCTGGTGCCTGAGGCCGCTGCATGCCGAGAACGAACATCCGGCGCACGCTGCATGGTCCATGATCCCATCACGATGGTCCCGTGTCGTCAGGCCGTTCTTGACGGTGACTGGTACAGCATGGTCAGGGTGGTGTAGCTGAAGCCTGTGAGGAAGAGCAGCACGATCGGTAGTCCCAACCAGTGTCCGATGGAGATAGCGAAGCCGAGGCAGACCCCACAATAGCTGGCGGCAAGAAAGTTCAGCACGATTCTCCAGCCTCCGTCCCGTCCATACACTTTCCGGGCCAGTTGCGCAGCGCCCGCCCTGGTGTTGTACTTGGCCGTTCGCTCGAATGTCGACCGGGAGCCGAAGATGGCCGTTACGACGGCCTGCGAGTTGTTCAGGGACAGGCCAATGCCAGCCGCCACCAGCAATGGTACAAGAAGCAGATGGCGGAGGATGCCTACTCGTCCGAGCTCTTGCTGGGCGAGAGTGTAGAAGCTCGCTAACGAACAGAATGTCATGACGAACGCGGGCAGGTCCAGCCACAGGAGTCGGCCCTCCAGATGAGAGGAGCGGGTCACGATGGCGGGAAACAGCAGAAGTGCAAGGAGCAGCATCAGCGGGTAGGCGATGTTGGCAGTGAGATGGAAGGCCGCTTCGGCCTTGGTGCCGATCGGCAGATCGGATTGAAAGATCCGTGGCAGGAGCTTGATGCCAGTCTGGATGAGCCCCTTGGCCCAGCGGTACTGCTGTACCTGAAACGATGCCATGTCGGTTGGCAGTTCGGAGGGGGCTTCCACGTGCGGTGCATAGAGAAACTGCCATCCGCGGAGTTGAGCCCGGTAGCTGATGTCGGTATCCTCCGTCAGGGTGTCGTGCTGCCAGCCACCGGCGTCCTCGATCGCGGTCTTCCGCAGCACTCCCGCGGTTCCGTTGAAGTTGAAGAACCGCCCCGAGCGTGCTCGGGCCCCGTGCTCAAAGACGAAATGACCGTCCAGCAGCATCGCCTGCAGGCGGGTCAGGATGGAGAAGTCTCGGTTTCTGTACGTCCAGCGGGTCTGCACGACTCCGACGGACGGATCCGTGAAGTAGTGCACGACCTCTTCGAGGAAGTCGCGCTGAGGGGTGAAGTCGGCATCGAAGACTGCGATCAACTCGCCGGTCGCCTGTTGCAGGCCGGCCTGCAGCGCACCGGCCTTGTATCCCATTCTTGTTGACCGTCGGATGTGCTCCACCGGTTCGCCAAGACTCCGTTTCTCGGCAACCGCCCGCTCGAGGATTGACATCGTCTCGTCATCCGAGTCATCGAGAACCTGGATTTGGAGAAGGTGCCGTGGATAGCGCAAGGAGCAGATTGCATCAAGCAGATCCTCGACCACGAATCGCTCGTTGTAGATCGGCAACTGGATCGTCACTCGGGGCAGGGACCGGAACCTCCGAGCCGGAGCCCCGACTGTGGATCGCCGGTACTTGTAGTAGAGGTACACCAGGCTGTATCGGTGCAGTCCGAACAGGCTGAGCACGGTCATCAAACCGAAGTACGTGCTCAGCAGCAGGATGTCGATCAAGCCCATCTAGGGTACGCTTGGTGAGAATCTTGGCTTGGTGTGCTCAATTCCGGACCCACGAAGGTGCCGGTTCCTTGGGCAGCCGCAGGTTCGTGATCGGGCTCGGTGCATGCGCCGTGCTCATCGAGTCGGGCCTGCTGCTGATCGCGGGCCTCGAACGGCCCGCCAGCCACGTTCCTGCATTCATATCCCATTATCTCCTGACATCCACCTGCTACCTGGTGGCCTGCTGGCTGGTGGTGCAGGATCCTGGGCAGTCGCCTCGACGATGGACTGTCCGGCTGATCTGGGGTGCTGCACTTGTTTTCCGTCTCACGGTCGTCCCGCTGGACCCGAGCCTCTCGGAGGACACGGCCCGATATCGTTGGCTGGGCATGTTGCAGGATGCCGGCGGTGATCCCTACAGGGATCTGCCGGAGGATCCCTCCTGGCGCGCCTTGCGCGACGAGACGTGGCCCCGCGTTGCTGGCAAGGACAAGCCCTCTTCGTACGGGCCTGTTGTCGAGCAGGTCAATCTCTGGTACTACCGGCTGGTCCGTAGCTGGACCTCCGATCCGTGGACCCAGGTCCGGTTGTTCAAGATTCCGTTCGCCGTTGCGGACCTGTTCGTCGGCCTGGTGCTGATGGTCCTTCTCTCTTCTTCTGGCAAGCCGAGAACGTGGGTCCTCATCTACCTGTGGTCTCCGCTGACCATCATCGAGTTCTGGGTCGAGGGGCACAACGACGCCTTGGCTGTTCTCTTCGTGGTCATGGCATTGCTCCTGTCGCTGCGGGCCCGGACCGCTCTCGCTTCTGGCTGCCTCGCCGTCGCCACGATGTGCAAGTTCTGGCCAGCCATCCTACTGCCGTTCCTGCTCCTGACCCGTGAGCGGGAACGGTGGACCTTTCAGGGGCGTGGGGCTCTGGTGTTTGCGGGAGTAGCACTCGCCGCCAGTTTCCTCTACGGGGGGAGCGTCCTCGCGGTCCTGGATGTACTGGAGGGATTTGCCGGGCAGTGGCGCAACAACGACAGTCTTTTCGCTCTGTTTCTCGCGCTGGCTGGCGGTGAGATGCAGACGGCCGCGGGCATCTCCAAGTGGACGCTGGTGACCGGCGTCCTCACTGTGCGGTTCCTGTCCCTGCGACCATTCGTCGGCGAACTCACCGCGGTCTGCCTGCTCCTGCTGGTCTCGGCGAACTGCCTGCCGTGGTACCTGACATGGATGTCGCCCCTGCTGGCGGTGCATCCCGTTCCGCCACTTCTGCTTTGGAGTGCACTGGTATCGCTGGCATACCATGTCGTCCCCGGCTACGAAGCCACCGGTATCTGGGTATACGATCCGGTGCTGACGCGAATGGAGTACCTGCCAGTCCTGATCTGGCTGGCCTGGGTGGCTGTTCGGGGCGCCCGGGATCTGCGCTCGCAGGAACTGCCGCGTGCGGCGATGCCGAAGTAGTCGTTCTCGCTCCGGCCCGGTGGTCAGGCAGCGGCGGCCTGGACGCTGATCATGCGGCCCTTCCGGCCGCGGTCGCGAAACTCGACGACTCCATCGACCTTCGCGAACAGCGTATCGTCCTTGCCTCGTCCGACGTTGATCCCCGGATGAAACCGTGTGCCGCGCTGGCGTACCAGAATGCTGCCTGCGGTGACGGTCTGTCCGGCAAACCGCTTCACGCCGAGTCGCTTCGAATGTGAGTCACGACCGTTCCTGGACGTGCCTTGTCCCTTCTTGTGCGCCATGCCTGCTCCTGTCTGTTGTGGGTATCGCTACGCGGGAATGGACTCAATGCGAACCTGCGTGTAGTCCTGACGGTGACCGATACGTCGACGATACATCTTGCGCCGCTTGAACTTGAGTACGTTGATCTTCCCGGACCGACCGTGACTTGCAATGGTGGCCGTCACCGTGCCGTGGGCATCGTCTCCGGTCCGCAAGGCTCCGTCCTCACCGGAAACGGCAATCACTCGGCTGAACTCAACCGCATCCCCCACGTTGCCTTTCAACTTCTCTACACGGATCCGGTCGCCCGGAGAGACGGAGTACTGCTTGCCGCCAGTTTCGATGATCGCGTACATGAACAATGTTCCAAATCCGAGTGGAATCACCGAGTGGAGAAGCTCGATGTTCTTCTCATCATAGGCCGAGTCAGGCAGGTGGGTCAAGGGTCGCTCGGATGGTCGCTGCGGACTGACGCCCGAACGGACACGGCGGCACTCAACACGACCGGCGACCTTGGCTCCATGTGAGGCTTCGAATCTGGACCCCGCTGTGTGCCGAGACACTGCTACCTCCGAGCTGCGACTGGCGGATGATCGGGAGATCTCCCGGCGCTGGATGGGGACAGGCTGTAAATCCGGTCTCCGATCTGCAGTTCCTGGCCGAGAGCGGCCGTTTGCGGCATGAACGGTTCGACGACACGACCGTCGATCCGAGTGCCGTTCGCCGATAGCAGATCTTCAATCCACAGGTCTCCGCGGATTGATCGACAGCGGAGGTGCCGAGGGGAAACCGAGGGATCTTGAATCCGGATGTGGCACAACTCGGGATCACTGCCGATCACGATGCCTTCGGGACAAGAGAGCAGGGCCGGCTCCATCTGAATGGATGCCGAGCCATCGACCGGGACAAGGGTGTCGACCTGCTTGGTGGGATCGTCAGACTGGGCCGAGACGCTGTTGATGGCAATCGACCAATCGTCACCTCCTGTCGACAATCCGGCTCCATGTTTGCGACTGACAAGAACCATCAGGACAGCGATGAGAATGACAGCCAGAAAGGTAGCCCCCGCAATCAGGAGCACCGTCGGTCTTTCGTCCGTCACTGCGTCGGAGATTCCTGCACTCAGCATGATCGAGGGTGTTGCCAAGGTGCCAATCCAGCCCGACATGAAGTTCGCTCGCGGGCTGTTTCCGGATTCCCCTCTCTGGTCAATGGACTGCACGCGTGGATACCGGAGATGCTGATCGGGTCGCCCCGGAGACCGCCTGTCCGCGGGATTCCGAAGCGGAGGCAACCTTTGCGATTTGAAGCTGTCTTGATGATGAGCACATCGGCCGATGCGGTTTCCGGTCATGCGGGCAGGCGCTGACCATCGGCGATTCGGCGCTGGCGCTGCGCCCTTGCCGAGACCATCTCCACGATCGGGTTCTCTGCGCGCTAGTTGCTGAACCTGTCACTGTTCGAGTCATCCACTTCGTGGACCGAATTCGGATCCTGCGATGGCTGTTGCAGTTCCAGTCTGAATGAGCTTCTCCACAGCAATTCGCGCAGGTGAGTCTCGACATGACCGAATCGCAGTCGCTCCCCGAGATCCACATAGCCTTGATGATGCCGGGACCAGCCTTCATCACTACGCACCCAGGTGCCGTGCATGGAATTGCGATCCGCCAGATAGTAACGGCCGCCATCGGTGACCGTGAGTTCGGCGTGAGACCGGCTGACCGTCTCGTCGACCACGCGGATGTCTGCATCGCGACCGCGGCCGATGATATAAGTGCGAAACGCCATTCACGGTGGATGGGGCGTCGGACGCGGCCCACGATCTCAGGAGAGACTGCCGGGGCGCGGATTCGAATAACAGCCGAGCCCACCAGACCTCAGACCTAACAGAATAGCCAAACGGGGCAAATCCGGCTACCTGTACCCCTCAATTCGCCCGCATCCGGCGCCGGGAGCAAGTCGACAGGACTACACATCCAGCCCTTCACTGCACAGAGAGCGCACACCATCTTGTTGCGCCAGCGCCTGACGCTGGTTGTCGGACGGGCACGCCCGGAAGCGCTCGTCGGAACTGCGAGATGTCAAGTGGTTACCGGTGCCGCGGCTTTTCTCCTCATGGTGGTCCGTCCTGCCGAACGTCTGTTGCGAACCTCTCGATACCGTGCCAGATATTATGTGCGTCGAAGAGAGTCTCCACTTTATGGTGCGGGGCGGCGAAGCGTTCCGGGTGGCTGATGCAGCGGCGACTCGTTCGGATCGCTTCGCGGTCTCCCTGCGATCCTGGAATCATCAATCGTAGGACGATTCCGGTGCTATGCTGATGCGCGTACTTGAGAGATGAACAAGCGGTTCTTTGATCAAATGGATGTCGGGGAGACTCATGAGACACCCGCCATCACCATTACGGATTGGCATGTGATGAACTTCGCTGCTGTCTCAATGGACTTCTTCGAATTGCATACCAACGAAGAGTACGCCCGCAAGACGGAGTTTGGAGGGCGCGTGGCCCATGGACTGCTGGGTCTCGCCATCGCCGATGGACTCAAGCACCGTTCGAGCTTTCAGGTCGAGGCGATTGCATCGCTCCATTGGTCTTGGGACTTCAAGAAGCCGATCTATGTGGGGGACACGATCCGTGCCCGGTTGCGAGTGGCCGAGATGAGGCCGTCCAGATCAAGGCAAGATCGTGGCGTCGTCACCGTCGAATATGATGTTCTGAATCAGCGGAACGAAGTCGTCCAGACCGGCATGAACAAAATGATGGTGAAGCGATGCCCGACCAAAGTGCCTTGATCGCGAGCCGCTCGGCTACGAAATGGTTGGTGCCGTCGACAGCGAATGGTCTCGATTCGGGGGATGGCGGTGCGACGGGCCCACCAGGCAAGCCTTGACGGAGGGCAATGATCTGCGGTGACCGTCGAATTCACCGGCAGCGGGCAGGGAAGGACCACGCATGGCCTTGCGCATCCCGGTTCGGTCGACAATCGAGCGTCCGGTTATTCAGCGCCCATTGAACAACGAAGTGCGACAGGGGTGGATGGCTGGAGGGAGGTGAGAAGGCTGGGTACAGGGAGAGTGTAGGGCAGCGGGGGTGGGTGTGTCAAGGGGGGGCTGGAGCCGCTGGGACCCTTGTGGCGGGCCGGGAGAGGGGGAGTGAGGGCCGGGAGAGCCGGTTCGCGGGGACCGGGAGTGGGCCGGAACCGGGAGGCAGGCGCAGCGAGGGTGCAGTGGGCGGGACCACAGGGCGCCGCGAGGGAGAGGCTCAGAGCGGGCCGGGAGCGGGGCTGGCCGGAGGTGGGGGAATGCCGGCTGCGAGGCAGGCGGCGCTGAAGACCTCGTGCGGGGTGCGATAGCCGAGCACCTTGCGGGGGCGGTGGTTGAGACGGTCGGTGGCGTCCTGGAGGATGCCGGGATCGAGGGTGCGGAGATTCGAGGATTTGGGGACGAACTGGCGGAGCAGGCCGTTGGTGTGTTCGTTGAGGCCGCGTTCCCAGGAGTGGTAGGGGCGGGCGAAGAAGACGGCGGTGGCGAGGGAGGTGGCGATGCTGCGGTGGCCGGCGAACTCCTTGCCGTTGTCGAAGGTGAGGGTGTGCACGAGGGAGGTGAAGGGAGCGAGCAGGTCCTGGACGGCACCGCCGACCAGGGCGGCGGTCCTGTTGGCAACTCGCTGTGTCAACGTGTACTTGGAGCGCCGGTCGACGAGCGTGACGACGGCGCCGGAATGGGCCTTGCCGATGATCGTGTCGCCTTCCCAGTCGCCGGTGCGCCGTTTGTCATCGACGATGGCCGGTCGTTCGCTGATGTCCGTGCGACCGGGGATGCAGCCGCGACCGGCGGAGCCCCTGGTGGCCTTGCAGCGGCGGGGTTTGCCGCGGTGGCGGAGGCAGGCATGGAGTTGGCCGCCGTCGGCGCGGTCCTGGTGAATGCGGCGGTAGAGCCAGGAGAAGCTGACGGAGACGTCACCGGCGAGTCGCAGGCGACCGGCGATCTGCTCGGGGCTCCAGTGCCTCCGGAGCATGTCGCAGATGCGGTCCCAGACGGGAGGATGGAGCTTGCGGGGGCCGGAGGCGGCCTGTCGGCGGCGCTGTTCGGAGCGGGCCTGGGCCTGCTGGTGGCAGTAGCCGGAGGAGTCGGCATTGCGGCGGAGTTCGCGGTAGATGGTGGATCGGTGGCGCTGGAGCTGGGCCGCGATGGCGTCGGCCGAGGCTCCCTGTCGGTGCAGGGCCTGGATCTGGCAGCGTTCGTCGTGCTGCAGTTGGTGGTAGGTCTGTGCCATGGTGGTTTCCCCCAAATGATAGGCCACCCTTGACACCCACCCCCATATTTGGTGTCGCACTTGCTAGTACAACTGGCACAGTACCGTGCAGTTGGCCGCCAAAGTTGTGGGAATGTGTAGCACCAAGAAACCCTCTTGGCCCTGTCAGCATTGTCGGGCAGTCCATGGCGGAGTCTCGGGCAGGAGCGACTCGAACTCCCGAACGCGTTCGGCCTGGTACGAGCCGCCGTACGAACCGTCGAAGAATCGTCCGAGTGCTTCATCGCAAAGCCGACTCCACGACTCCTCTTCCCGTCCCGGATTGATTGGATAGAACAGGCATCCAGTCGCTTCGGCAGCCTTCCTGTCTCCCGGTGCGTCCCCGATCATCAACCTCTTGTGCGGTTCGTATCGATCGCCGCCGGCCATCGTTGCCAGATGCTCTGTCTTCTTGCCAAGTTCCTGCCCCGCAATGATCTGCGGGAAATGTGCGATCTCGTTCTCGTCCCACTCTCGCTGCAGGGCTTCTCCCGGCGTGCCGGAAACGACCACCAGGTCCGCCCACGCGACGATCTGCTCAAGTGTCTCGCGGACGCGCGGGAACGGAGGAACTCCTGAGACGATGTCCTTCACCGCTGCGTTGACGGCCAGGCTCCATTCCATGGTCAGGTCCAGGAGCGGGTGGGGCAGATCCTTGCGGTAAGCCTCAAGCCCTGCATTGCTCGGAGGAAACTCGGAATCGATGAACGCTTGCAGCGGAGATAGATCCGGCACCTGTATGCCCCGGGTCGCCGCTTCCGGCCAGGCCTGGACCAGCCGAAGTGTTCGGACACACACCGGGAACCGGTTCATGCCGCGGGTCTTCGAGTACAGGTTCGCGAATTCCCACGCCCGACGAGCGTATTTCGCAGCGGCCTGGAGGTTCCAGTGCTTGATGAACATCGGAGCGAAGCACTCCTTGTGCTTGATCTCCATCGAGTCGAAGATGCAGCCGTCGGAATCGAGACCGACGAAATGCTCGCGGGACGGCTGGAAGTCTTGCAGTGTCTTCATGTTGTCCGGGCTGCCTTTACCTGCTAGCCGGTCCTAGCGATTCCATTGCGTGTGGAACACGCCGTCCCTGTCGAGTCGCCGGTAGGTGTGGGCTCCGAAATTGTCCCGGAGAGCTTGCAGCAGATTCGCAGGCAGAAATTCCGACCGGTAGCTGTCGATGTAGGCCAGTGTCGCGCCGAAGCACGTTGTGGCGACGCCGCTGGTGTTGGCGACATCGACGGCTCTGCGCAGCGAGGGCAGCGAATCGTTGACGACTGCGGCGAATGTCGGATGCACGAGCATGTTCTCGAGTCGCGGCTGGTCCGAGAATGCACTCTTGATGGGGTCTAGGAGTCGGGAGCGGATGATGCAGCCCTGCTTCCAGATCCGTGCGACCTCTGCGAGGTTCGTGCCGAAATCGAATTCCCGCGAGGCAGCCTGGATGAGGTGGAGACCTTGGGCGTAGGAGGCGATCATCGCCAGATACAGCGCGCCATGCAGCACTTCGACCAGTTCGCCGTGGTCTTTGCTGTGCGACACGTCCGGTCCGGCAAGCACAGCGGACGCCTCGACTCTCTCTTGCTTGAGTCCGGAGAGGATGCGGGCGTTCACTGCCTGCACCAACGTCGGAATCGGGACTCCCAGGTCCAGCGCCGACTGAGCCGTCCACTTCCCGGTGCCTTTCTGGCCGGCGGTATCGAGGATCTTGTCGACTAGCGGCTCCCCGGTGTCATCGTCGACCTTGGCCAGACATTGGGCGGTGATGTCGATCAGGAAACCGCCTATTTGCGGTGATGTGGTCCAGCGATCGAAGATTGATTGAATTTCCGGAGTCGGTAGGCCAGCGGCCCTTCGCAAGATGTCGTACACCTCGCAGATGAGTTGCATGATACCGTACTCGATCCCGTTGTGGACCATCTTCACGTAGTGGCCTGCGGCGTGGCGGCCGCAGTACGTCACGCACGCTCCGTCATCCTCCGTCTTGGCCGCGATCTTCTCGAGGACGGGGGCGATCCGGTCATAGGCATCCCGGTTTCCGCCTGGCATGATCGACGGCCCCCAGAGCGCACCCTCCTCGCCGCCGGAGATTCCACAGCCGACGAAATGCAATCCGGCCTCGTGAAGTCGTTTGTCGCGACGCTCTGTGTCGGGAAAGTGGGAATTTCCGCCGTCGATGACGATGTCCCCCTCCTTGAGGTGATCCATCAGGGCATCAATAACCCGGTCCGTGCCAGCGCCGGCTGTGACCATGAGCAGGACTCTCCTCGGTCGGTCCAGCAGGGAGACGAATTCCTTGATGGACTGAGTCACCCGGACATGCTTGCCCGCGGACTCCTCCCGCATGCGCTGTGCGTTCTCGTCACCGCGGTTGTACGCGATGACCGGAAAGCCGTTGCGCTCGATATTGAGGGCGACATTCCGCCCCATCACGCCGAGACCGGCGACACCGAAATTATCAAGAGCCATTTAATTGTTCCCTGCGGACGGTCGACAGACAACGTGCCGACGGTGAATGGTCCCGGGACATGGGGCAGGCGACCGCCTTCTCGGTTCCGTGGGTCGCTGGCAACCACCGTTGGGTCCCGTGACAAAGGAATACAACGAGTGTAGCGAATCTGTGCCTGCTCTCGCACCTGTCTCTTCGCCGTGTCCGCAGGCGAAGCTCGTCAGCGCCCTCTACGCTTCGCGAACAACGGCCTAGTGTTCGGTCAATGGCAACATTTCCTGTACAATGTGTTTCAGGGTGAGGGCCCCGTGGCCCGAGCCGTCTTTCCAGAGAAAGGGAGAAGGAACCATGAAGAAGTACATCGTGCGTCTGTCGGAGGCGGAACGCAAGACCTGTGAGGAGGTCGTCAAGAAACTCAAGGGCAGCAGCCAGAAAGCGCGCCGGGCGCGCATCCTGCTGAAGGTCGATGCGGACGGGCCGGACTGGTGCGACCGGCAGGTCGCGGAGGCCTTCGACTGCCGCGAGCGCACGGTCGCGAATGTGCGCAAACGCTGCGTGTTGGAGGGTTTCGAGTTGGCCCTCAACGGGCGGCAACGGGACCGGTCCACCTGGCCGCCGAAGCTCCTGGACGGGCGGCAGGAAGTCGCGCTGATCGCGCTGCGGCTGGGGCCCCCGCCGACCGGCTTCGGCCAATGGTCGCTGCGCCTGCTCGCCCGCGAGGCGGTCGAGATCGGCATCTGTGACACGATCAGCCACGAAACGGTCAATCGGACACTAAAAAAAACGGCATGGTGGGGCGCTACCTGCAGTACTGGGTGATTCCGCCGAAGGCGGACGGGGAGTATGTGGCCGCCATGGAAGATGTTCTGTCCACCTACGAAAGATTTTACGACGAGCGGCGACCGGTGGTCTGCAGGGACGAACAGCCGATCCGGATGGTGCGGGAGACCCGCGAGCCACTGCCCGCCACCACGAAGCATCCGCGCCGGGTGGACTACGAGTATCGGCGGGCGGGCATGGCCTCGGCGTTCGGGGTTCTGCGAACCGCTGGTGGGTTGGCGGACGGTGACGGTGCGGGAGCGGCACACCAAGCTGGACTGGGCCGAGGAGGTGGCGGCCCTGCTGGAGAGCCGCTATCCGAACGGCGAGAAGATCACTTTGGTGCTGGACAATCCCGACACGCACACGCGGGGAGCGCTGTACGAGGCTTTTGAGGCGGAGCGGGCGCGGGGGTTGAGGCAGCGCATCGAGTTCCAGTACACGCCGCAGCACGGGAGTTGGCTGAACGTGGCGGAGTGTGAGTCGGGTTGCCTGACGCGACAGTGTCTGAAGGGTCGCCGGATCGGGGACCTGGACCAGTTGCGGGCCGAGGTGACCGCCTGGTCACAACGGGTCAATGAGCGCCAGCGTGGAGTGAATTGGCGGATGTCGATTGCTGAAGCTCGCTGTCGACTCAAGTCCGTCTACCCGAAAATCATTGATTGACCGAACACTAGTGGCCGACTGATTCACGCTCGTATTTGGACCGAACGGTGGTTGTCGACACACGAACCGACTCTGCACGGCAGGCACCCGGGGGCTCATTGATGTCCCGAGGTGTTCGCTTCGGTATGATGAAGCCCGATGACAGGCAGGTCCAAGCGCGCAGGCAGGCTGACGCAGCCTATGGTAAGGCGGAAAGGTTCCCTTGAGCCGACGAGCTGGGATGAGGCACTGGATCGAGTTGCCGATGCGTTCCGGCGAGCAATCGATTGCGGAGCTGAGAGATCCTTCGGCATGTTCAGTTGCTCCAAGACAACCAACGAACTCAATTTCGCAGCACAGAAGTTCGTGAGGAGTGTTCTCGGCAGCAACAATATCGACAGTTGCAACCGCACTTGACATGCCCCGAGTGTCGTCGGTCTGGCGGCAGCGTTCGGGGCCGGGGGCGGCACCAGCTCGTACGAGGAGGCCGAGAATACGGACATCATCGTACTGTGGGGATCGAATGCCCGCGAGACCCACCCCATCTACTTCCATCATGTCCTGAAGGGCATCCGCAAGGGTGCGTCGCTCTATGTCGTGGACCCTCGTCGCACCAGTTCGGCACAGTGGGCCGACCGCTGGCTGGGAATCGATGTCGGAACCGATGTCGTGCTGGCGAATGCGGTCGGCCGGGAGATCCTCGCGGCCGGGCTGGAAAACCGGGATTTCATCGAGCGAGCCACAAGCGGGTTGGAGGCCTATAGGGAGGCGATCCAGCATTGCACGCTGCAGTACGCCGAACGCGAGACCGGTGTGCCCGGCGAAGCGGTCCGTGACCTGGCGCATGCCTATGCGAAGGCTCCCCGGGCCCAGTTGTGCTGGACCCTGGGAATCACTGAACACCACAACGCTGTTGATAACGTTCGAGCGTTGATCAACCTTGCCTTGCTGACGGGACACGTCGGTCGCTATGGATCGGGACTCTCCCCGCTGCGAGGCCAGAACAACGTCCAGGGCGGGGGAGACATGGGAGCCCTACCGGATCGTCTGACTGGATTCCAGCATGTCGAGAACGACCAGATCCGGCACAAGTTCGAATCGGCCTGGAATTGCAAGATCCCACGGGCGAAGGGCTGGCACCTGAGCCAGATGTTCGACGCCATGGATCGTGGCGAGTTGACGACCCTCTATGTTCTGGGTGAAAACCCCGTCAGTTCCGAAGCGGACAAGGATCGCGCCCTACGGCTCCTGAAGGGGCTGGATTTCCTGGTGGTGCAGGATCTGTTCCTTACCCAGACGGCGGAAATCGCCGATGTCGTGCTGCCCGCAGGAGCCGGCTGGGCTGAATCGGAGGGGACGGTAACCAGCAGTGAGAGAAAGGTGCAGAGAGTCCGTAGGGCCCTGATGCCGCCACCCGGCACTCGCGACGACATGCAGATCATCTTTGATCTGGCCAAACGGCTCGGGCACGGTTGGGGTGAGCCGGACCCGAGGGGCGTGTGGGACGAGTTGCGGACGCTCAGCCCGATGCATGCCGGCATGAGTTATGAGCGACTGGAGAGTCTGGGCGGAATCCGCTGGCCGTGTTACGACGAGACGCACCCCGGTGAGTTGTTCCTGCACAGTCGGCTCTGGGCGGATCCGTTGATCGGTCCGCGAGCCCCCTTCGCACCGGTTCGTCACTCCCCACCGGTCGACAGACTGGACGGTCGATACCCGATTCGCCTGACGACCGGCAGACGGCTGGATTCCTATAACACCGGAGTGCAGACTGCGCAATACGCCTCACCGCTGCGCTGGGGCGAGACTTTGGACTTGTCACCGGAGGATGGCGCAACATACGGCCTCGTCGAATCCGAGCGTGTGGTCGTCAGTTCCAGACGGGCGTCCGTCGAGGCACGGGTGCGATTCGACCCGGGACTGCGTCCGGGACTGGCCTTCATGACGGCCCATTTCCCTGACGAGGTCGACACGAACCGACTGACTGTCGACGCGGTGGACCCGAAGTCGGGCACGGCAGAATTCAAGGCCACAGCGATCCGCATTGATAAGATGAAAGCCGACGATTCCGGCGGATGAGGCGCCGGACCAGCAGGCAGATCGGACCCGCCGATTCCCCGGAAGGTCGTCTGACTGGACGGAGCGGGATGGCTCTGCCTGTGCAAGGGGCTAGAGACTAAGTGGATCTTCATCTCACTGCCGACACTCCGAGTGACGACGAGAGATGTGCGATTGACTCCGTCCTCGGTCCCGCCACATCCAGGTGGTCCGGTGGAAGTCGAGATCGCTCTGCTGAAGCGCATACGGCCGAGGGTGGACACCGGACCGCAGGGCTGCGGCAGTTGCTGCTACCCGTGCTGCAGGCCATCCAGGACCGGGTTGGCTGGATTAGCCGCGGGGCATTGAACTATGCCTGCCAGAGACTCGATCTTCCTCCTGCCGAGGCCTATGGCGTAGCAAGCTTCTACGACATGTTGTCGACCGAACCGCAACCTGCGGTTGTTGCCCGGGTGTGTGACGACATCGGTTGCTTGGCGCGGGGTGCCGACCAGCTCTGCTCGGATCTGGAAGAGGCGGTCGGTCCGTCCGGACATCCCGGCACGGGCGGATCTGCGCGATGGGTTCGGTCACCCTGCCTGGGCCTCTGCGAGCGGGCACCGGCAGTGCTCGTTACCGGGGCCGGTGCGCGGAGCTGGAGGCGTGTGTCTGCTCCGGCCAGCGTCGAGGATGTAGTGAGATGGACGGCCTCCTCGTTCTCGGACCAGAGTGACAGCCATGCTGTCGAGTCGTCCGTTCCTCAGGCTGGAGACCAGTCTCTTGCGATCCTCCGGCGCATCGGAACACAAGGAAGTCGGAGTCTTGATGGCTATCGGGAGACCGGGGGCCTGGTGGCACTGAATCTGGCATTGGCCAACGGTCCGGACTGGGTGCTCCGGCAGGTCGAGGCATCCAATCTCGTCGGGCGCGGCGGCGCGGCGTTCCCCACCGGTGTCAAGTGGCGGGCTGTTGCCTCCGCCGGTGGCAGCAAGTACCTCGTATGCAATGCCGACGAGTCGGAACCGGGAACATTCAAGGATCGTGTCTTGATGGAAGGCGACCCTTTCGCGGTGATCGAGGCCATTTCGATTGCCGCATTCGCGACCGGATGCGAGCGCTCGTACATTTATGTTCGCGGCGAGTATCCGCGGTCGGCGGAGCGACTGCAAGCGGCGATAGACGGTTTCCGGGCGGATGACGTTCCGGGTGACCTCTGCCCGATCGAGATTCGGCGGGGTGCCGGTGCGTACATCTGTGGCGAGGAGACCGCGCTGTTCAACTCGATCGAAGGCTATCGTGGCGAGCCGCGCAACAAGCCACCGTATCCCACGGAAGTCGGTTTGTTCGGTCGACCGACCGTGGTCAACAACGTCGAGACGCTGGCCAACATCCCGCGAATCCTTTTAATGGGCGGAGCGGAGTTCGCCCGGACCGGCACCGAGCGGTCCAGCGGCCCCAAGCTGTTCTGCCTTTCGGGGCACGTTGTGCGACCGGGAGTCTATGAGGCGCCGTTCGGCATCACGGTTCGGGATCTGATCCAGATGGCTGGAGGAATCGCGGGGACCGGAGGGTTGCAAGCCGTGCTGGTCGGCGGTGCAGCCGGTGCGTTTCTTCGCCCCGACGAACTGGACGCGCCGTTTACGTTCGAGGGGATGCGCGCCATCGGTGCAACAGTGGGTTCGGCCGTGGTAATTCCCTTCGACGATAGTGTTGATCTCGGGGCCATCGTGCTTCGGATCGCTAAGTTCTTCCGCCATGAGAGTTGTGGCCAGTGTGTGCCGTGCCGCATTGGTACGGTCCGTCAACACGAACTTCTTGAGCGCCTGCGGGAGGGCGGAACGATTGGGACACCGGAACGGGAGCGAGGACTGCTGCGCGACATTTCCCAGGTGATGCGTGATGCATCGATCTGCGGACTGGGACACACGGCATCGAGCGCCGTCGACTCTGCGTTGGCTCGATTTCCGGTCTTCCGAGGAGGATGCCATGAATGATCGGGCTGCCAACGACGCGCCAGACCCGAAGATTCCCGTACCGGGCGGGCCCGTTCCACAGGCACCGCCAAGTGACCCCGGCCAGCCCGTGACACTGACCGTCGACGGGCGGTCCGTGACGGTTCCTCACGGGTCGACAGTGCTGGATGCCTGTCGGCAGTCCGGCGTGGACACGCCAACCCTGTGTTATTCACCGACGCTCTCGCCGGTGAACGTCTGCCGTGTCTGCGTCGTTGAGATCGAGGGTTCCAGGACGCTGGTCCCTGCGTGCTCCCGACCGGTGGAACCGGACATGTCCGTTCGCACCGACTCCGAGAGAGTGCGCCTGAGTCGACGAATGGTGCTGGAGTTCCTGGCTTCAAGCACTGACGTCGAGACCGCTCCGGAGTTAGCCGAGTATATGGAACGGTACGGTGCCGACCCGGACCGGTACGGCGACCGAGGCCCTGCGACCGCGACACAAGACCAGCCGCCGAAGATTGACAATGAACTGTACATCCGTGACTACTCGAAGTGCATTCTCTGCTACAAGTGCGTCGAGGCCTGTGGAGTCGATGCGCAGAACACGTTTGCCATCTCGGTTGCGGGCAGGGGATTCGACTCCCGCATCTCGACCGAATTTGACGTCGCGTTGCCGGAGTCCGCGTGCGTGTACTGCGGCAATTGCATCGAGGTATGTCCGACCGGCGCGCTGATGTTCAAGACGGAGCATGAGCTGCGCAAGGACGGCGAGTGGGACGAGGGGCGGCAGCAGACCACCGACACGATCTGCCCTTACTGCGGAGTGGGCTGCACTCTCAGCGTCCACGTACAGGACAACCGTATCGTGAAGGTCACGTCCCCCCAGGATCAGGAGGTGACTTCCGGCAACCTGTGCATCAAGGGACGCTTCGGATGGGAGTTCACCGGAAGTCGCCACCGAGACCAAGGCGATGAGAAGCTGTCGGTTCCGTAGTCGGGTCTTGGGGTCGGGGTGGGGAGCCAAAGGAAAGCTGCTTGGTCGGAACTTCATGCAATGCAGGAATTCCGACCAAGCCACCCCCGAAGACGCCGAGATCTTACAGTAATGGTCGTACACACACAGGGACCACGCCCTTGACTAGGAGCCTGTCGGACTTAGGCATAATAAGCATGATAATTCGTATTAAATTCTGTATTGAATCTGTATATTACGTATTTATATTTGAATTTATTCTTGTATTGTTCGTTTTCGAGTCAAAATGTCTCCTAAGTCCGACAGTCTCCTAGCGGTTTCTGCTGGCATAATCTGACGATGAGTGAGACAATCTTCGGGCTCTCTGTCAAGCTGGAGGTACCAAGCATGAGCACCGGCATCACTGTCCGCGATATCAATTGTGAGGACAAGTCTTGGCTAAGGCACGAGGCGCGGCAGATTGGCGTGTCCATGGAGGAACTCGTGCGTCGCCTGATCCGCGAGAATCGCAGCAAGACTGAATGTCGGCCGAAACCGTCCGAGGCGTTCGCACGACATTTCGGAGAGGAGCACGGAGTCGAGCTTCCGCTTCCAGCTCGATGCGGCTACAAGCCGGTGTCGTTCGCAGAACGGACGGAGAATGACCACCCAGCTTGCGTGGCTGATTGATACGAACGTTGTTTCCGAGATGATGCGGCCACGACCTGAGCCTCGTGTTGCAGTCTTTCTTGATTCCATCGCTGGCGAGGGCTTTGGTCTCGCATCCGTCACGGTCTGGTAGATTCTTGATGGCATCGGTCGTCTCGATCCTGGTCGGCGTCGGCGGGATCTTGCCGATCGCTTTCACGATCTTCTCAACGATCTGTTCAGTGGGCTGGTCGTCCCTTGGACTTTGGCTGAGGCCCGGGCGTGCGCCCGTATCATGGAGGACAAGCGTCGGCGGGGCTAGGCGCTCGACGATCATGTGCCGGACGCCTTCCTTGTAGCAACCGCGGCCACGCACGGGCTTGCCGTGGGAACCAGGAACACCAGCGAGTTCCGAAGTACGGGGATCAAGACCGTCGATCCTTGGCTGGCGACCTGAGCGGCGCGACCACAGCCCTCCCACCACAAGAGCGGATTGCCGATTGAGATATGAGCATCTTGCGTTCCTGCGGAAATCGGCGGGCGCACCGTTTCGGCGGTGACCAAGGCGCAGAGCAGGGACGGCTTGCGGGCGCAAAACGAGAACTTCGTGAAAATCAATCTGAGATCGGGTGACGTTTGCCTCGAGCTCTTGACCGAAGTGTGCCTTGACAGCATCGAGGCCGGGAGGACGGTCGGCTTGCTCCTCGGACCGATCTTGACAGCTACATGCTGATCAGTATGGCTCTTGCCGAGGGGTCTGATTCACGCCGTGCCTGTTGACGACTCTGCGGATGTTCTCGCACGGGCGGGGTGCCACTTCCCGGCATGGGAGAGCGGCGAACTGCCCAATTCCCCAGAGTTCACTTGGAGGCAGTGGTACCTCTTGATCGGCCCCGGCTTCCTGCTGGCCGGCGGCGCCAGCGATGGCGGCGAGTGGCTGTTCGGCCCGATCGTCAAGGCTCGCTACGGTAGCCAGTTGATGTGGATTGCCACCATCGGTATCCTGCTGCAGCGAAGCGCTCGTACCGCGCCAGGTCGAGTTCCTGCAGAGCACCCTCACCACCATCGGCGTGGGCCGACAACACCAGCGCCCGGACCGCCCGGTTCCCCGGGCATCCAGGGAGCCCGCCTAGAGATGGTCCCGCCGTAAGTCGAAGAGAGCCCGACTGTCGCAGTCCCACACCGCCCTTGCACCCGCAATCCCCCGCCAGGTAACCAAGTCAACAGACCCCGATCATTGCGTCCATGCCATCGCCGGGTGAACTCGATTCTCGGAATAGGGTTCGGTGCTACTCTCCTGCCGCTGATGTCATCTCCGGCTCGTTGATCACGATGAAATCGTTGATTTCGACATCTTCTAGATCACTGAGCAACCCGGACGGCCATTGAACCGTGAGTCGATCAACCCGGTCTGCCTCTCCGAGTCCGAAATGCAAGCGCGAGTCGTTGGCGGAAAGATAGCTGGCAGAAGAACGCACTTCGCGCAGAAGCGATTCACTCCCGATCTGGACCCGGACACTTGCCCCGACCGCCGGTCTTCCGGCGCTCTTGCCGCGCAGGTCAACGACCAGCCAGCGGTTCCGATTCCCGCCGTCATTGCGCAGCAGTGTCGGAGGCCCATCGAGATTGTTCACGACGATGTCCAGGTCTCCGTCGTTGTCGTAGTCACCGAGGGCCAGCCCGCGGCTCTTGTGTCTCCGGTCGAGACCGAAGTCCACCCCTCGCTCCGCGAATCTGGTCCCCGAGTCGTTCATGAACACCAACCAGCGCTGCTCGTACTTGAGCCCCATCTCGAAGCGGTCCGCTTCCGGGTACAGGTGTCCGTTGACCACGAACAGATCCTCCCAGGTGTCGTTGTCGAGATCTCCGAACGCCACACCCCAGCCGACGTACAGGTGCGTGCTCTGGCCGTGACCGGCCGGGTCGGTGAGGTTCGTGAAGCTGCCATCCCCGTTGTTGACAAGGAGCGAATTGCTCTCGAACGAGGAGTTCGTGTAGTACAGATCCAACCAGCCGTCGTGATCAATGTCGGCAGTGTCAACACCCATCGACCCCTCCTCGATACCATCCTGGGAAAAGGCTGCTCCCAGAAGCACCGCCAGTTCCTCGAAGGTGCCGTCGCCCCTGTTCTGGTAGAAAAGATTCGCGGTCAGATCGTTGGCTACGAAGATGTCCGGCCACGAATCGTTGTTGTAGTCCGCAACCTGCACGCCCAGACCATACAAGCGTTCCTCATCAATGCCCAAATCGGCAGCGACATCCTGGAAACTTCCGGTCCCGTCGTTGATATAGAGCGAATCCCGCAGACCTGCGAGGCCGCGGGGACCGCAGAAGACACCGAAGCCGCGATAGGTGCAATTGCCGTCGCGCTCCGGCACACGGTCGAGGGGGTACGCAAGGTAGTTGCTGACGTACAGGTCCAGGTCTCCGTCACGGTCAATGTCAGCGAACGCCGCTCCCAGGCTCCATTGCGACGGTTCGATACCGGAGGAACGACCGACTTCGCGGAATGTCCCGTCTCCAAGATTCCGAAAGAGCGCGTTGCTGCCGTAACCGGTCAGGAACACGTCGAGATTACCGTCGTGGTCGTAGTCCCCGACAGCGACTCCCTGGCCCCAACCCCTCGTCGTCAGACCGGCCTGATCGGTTACGTCCGCGAATCGGCCCGTCCCGTCACCACGCAACAGCATGCACATCAAGTCGCCACCTCGACCGAACGTCTCGACCGTCGAACCGCGAACCAGGAGCACGTCCAGGAAACCGTCATCGTCATAGTCGAGGAACGCCACCCCGCCCCCCATGACCTCGATGATGTGGGCCTTGCCGTCGCTCCCTTGCAGGCCGTCGAACGACTCCAGTCCGGAGCCTCGGGTCGCATCGGTGAACGTCAGTTCCGCACTGCGCCCCGCCGTCGCGACCAGTAGCAGTGTCAGGCAACCAGCCAGAGCCGAACGCCGTTCTGTAGCGGACGGCCATAAGGCCGGCAGCCAGTTGCGGAGATGGGCTTGTTCGCGCAGCACTTCCGGGCGATACGCTTGCTCTGTTTCGCGGAGAACGCGGGGGACTTGCCCCAGGCTGCTACCGGCCTCCGACCCGTAAGCCCGTTCGGGGACCGGCGCATCTGCGAAACGGCCGTTTAGAATAGCAGCTTGACTCCGGCCTGGATCTGTCGGGCTGCCTGGCCGGCAACCAGACCTCCTATCCTGCCGAAGGCCGGTGAGTCGAGATTGCTGTTCGGTGAGCCGAAATTCACATTGTTGAACAGGTTGAAGTACTCGGACCGAACTTGCAGGGCGATTGATTCCCGTAGTCGGAAGTTCTTGTACAAGCCGAAGTCGAACTGGAAGAGCCTCGGTCCGGTCACGATGTTCCTGCCTGCGTTCCCGAACGTGTATGGAGCCGGTTCGGCGAAGGCGTCCTTGTTCAGGAATTGCTCGGGGGCTCCGCTCACGCCAGCGAGCGGGTCTCCGGCGAGATCAGGTCGCTGGGCTTGCGAGCGGGGACCGATATTGGCGATGTCACGCGGGATCGTGATGTTGATGGGAGCGCCGCTGTTGGCTGTAGCGACACCCGTCAGTTGCCAGCCGCCGAGGATGGCGTTGGCAACTCCGCTCATATTCGACCCCAGCGCCCGGTTCCTGCCAACCGGAACTTCCCATACGTAGTCTGCCGAGAACGTATGGAGTCGGTGTAGGTCTGACAGCGCACGATCAGACAGCACGTCATGCGGATTCTGCGGACTCCGGCTCGCCGAGAATCCCGCCCCCAAGGTGTCGATCGTCTTGCCCCAGGCGTAGTTGACCCTGAACGAAAGACCGTCCGAAAACCGCTGCTCCGCCTTGAACTGGAGTCCGTGATAGGACGATGTGGCTTCGTTCGTCATTTCACTCATGGCTCCGTAGTGCGGGTACGGGCGGCGCGGGTCCACATCCCCGGGGCCGGGCGGTGCAGTGTTGGTGTTGACGAACGTGGACAGATCCGATCCGGCGGTGCCGACGTAGCCAAGTTCCACCATCATCGAATCCGTAAGTTGTCGCTGGACATGCAGATTCCACTGCTGGGTGTAGCTGATTCTGTTGTTCCGGTTTACGATGTGCTGCGCCCTAGGGGTGACCTCGCTGCCCATTTCAATATCCAGTTGCGGGCTGAACGCAGTCTCGGCGAAGCTGAGCTCGGTACGTTCGTTGAGATTCGACAGGGTCTCGCTGATCGCGAACGGCCAGTTCCCCCGGATCCCCTGCGCTTCCCAGAGAAAATTCGACATGTAGAACAGGCCGTACCCGGCCCGCACCGTAGAGCGATCCCCGATCCGGTAGGCGAGGCCCAGCCGCGGGGCGATGTTGTTGTGGTCGGGTTCGACGACACCGCGACGTACGTTCGGCCCTTCACCGGTCACGGGATTGACCCCGTCCCACAGGAACTGCCCTGTGTCCATGTCGATGGACGCCAGCAGGTCGTCGCGGTGCTTGGGCCACTCGATCAGGTCATAGCGCAATCCCAGATTGAGCGTCAGGTTGGCGCTGATCTTCCAGTCGTCCTGGAAGTAGAAGCCGTAGTCCTCCTTGCGCATGATGGCGGTGGTGCCGCGCCCGATATTTCTCTGCGCGACATTCGGAAGGCCAAGCAGGTAGGCCGCAACGGCGTTGCCGGTGTTCTCGGCGTTCTGCGGGTCTTCGGTCGGCCTCTTGTTGAACGTCATATTGCCGGTGAAGTAGCCGTCATCCAGGTTGCGGTTGTGCTTGAACTCGAAGCCTGCCTTGATGCTGTGGTTGCCGACGATCCGGGAAACGCTCGCCACCACGCTGTAGGCGTCGTCCGGAAACGGGAATCCCGTCTGGCTGGGGCTCGCGAATCCGGCAATCGACCACGCTGGGTACAGCGGCACGGCCTCGCTCTTCAGGATCGGAATGCCCTGAATGTTGTTGCCGTTGATGAAATTGGTGATTCCGTCCACTCCGCCCGGTGCGCTGTCAGCGATCTGGAGATTGTTGCGGTGATAGGACAGCTTCACGTCGAGGATCGTTGTAGGACTCAGCATGTGGGTGTCGCTGAGCATGATGTTCGTGAAAGTGTTCACGAGGTTGTTGTCCACGTTCAGATGCGCGGTAGGTCGCGGGCTCACCGAGTCGTTGAGGTTGTATCGGCCCGTCAGGATGTTCTTGTCGCTGAAGCGATGGTCGACCTTGCCCATCCACTGGTTGTTGTCGACCCTGGATGCCTTCGTGTTGAGCAGGTTCAGTGACTCACCGGGCCGGTTCGGGGCAGACCAGAGAATGTTCGCCAACTGGGATGTCGCAGAGTTGATCCGGTTCGAGGGGACGGCATTGTTCGGAAGCGGGTCCCGGGCCAAGGAGCCGTCGGCCAACTCACGGGTGGTCATTGGATCGTACACCTGTGGACCGGCCTGCCCCACCACGTCAAGGGACAGATCGCCTGCGAACATCTCGCGCGTCGGCACGACATTCAGCAGAGTGGACTCGCGGTGCCTTCGCTGGCCCTCGTACATGAAGAAGAAGAACGTGCGGTTCTTCACGATCGGCCCGCCGACAGTGCCGCCGAACTGGTGCTGTCCGAACTCGGGCTTGTCCGCACCGGACTGCCTCGCGAAATAGTCCACGGAATCGAAGTTGTCGTTCCGCACGAACTCGAACGCGGATCCGTGGACTTCGTTGGTGCCCGACTTCGTGACGACGTTCACGTTGGCACCGGCCGCGGTTCCGAACTCGGCGGACGTGATGTTCGTCTGAATGCGGAATTCCTGAATGGCGTCGATCGAGGGCTGCACGCCGAATGTCTTGAAGAACGACTCATTGTTGTTCACACCGTCCAGGGTGTAGTTGTTGGCCTCGCTGCGCAGGCCGCTCACCGACACCGCCGTCCCATTGGTCTGGAACGCCGTGTTCGCACCCGACCCCGCAACGGCACCGGGCATCAGCACGGTCAGTTGTGTGAAACTGCGACCGTTCAGCGGCAATTCAACGACCTTCTGGTTGTCCACCGTGGAAGCTACCGTAGAACTGTCGGTCTGCAACTGCGGCAGGGCCGCCGTCACCTCGATGATCTCGGTGACCTGTCCGATCTGCATGGCAAGGTCCACGCGCAGGGTCTGGTTGACCTCCAGTCGCACGCCGGACTGGACGGCCTTCCTGAAGCCCGTCAGTTCTCCCGCAATCGTGTAGACAGCCGGTGGCAGCGAAACGACCGTATAGCCGCCGGTCTCGTTGGAGTTGACAGAACGTGCGATGCCGGTCCCTTCATTCGTCACCGTAACGGTGACGCCGGGTATGACAGCGCCGCTCTCGTCGGCCACGTTGCCGACGATCGTCCCGAACGCAGTCTGCCCGGACGCCGGCGTGATGGAAAGACATGCCATTGCCACGACGGCAGGCCATGCTACTTGTGCACTATTCATGAAGATCTCCGTTTCTGCGGAATGCTCGTCTGCTCTCGAAGCCCGTCGGTATTACCACGAAATCCGAGGATCTCGGCGCAACGTGACTCGTGGGAGAGAACTGGGTCGTCTTGAGTCTACCCTCCCGCGAGTGGCGTTTGCAAGGAAGAGTGCCCATTGAATCTCGAAGTGCGAGACCGAAGGGTGGGCAGGGGTGGCTGGGGGAGCGGGATCCTACGGGAAGGACGGTGGCGCCACCAAGGGCTGGATCTTCGACCAGGAGGGTCACGGAAGCCGGGATTGCTGCCAGAGGAGAGGCGGCCGCGCGGGCAGGGACGGAGACCGGATCGATCTACGCCGAGGCCCGTCAGAGTCCGCTGGCGAATCCGGCACCGAGCGCCGGGCGAGCCTCGGACGTGGTCCGCGTAACCGCGAATCGGCCGAGATACCGGTCCGCATCGTCTCGTCGACCGGCTCGCAGGTACGCACGGCCGAGTTGGTACAGCGCATTGTAGAATTCCGGCTCTGCCGCCACCGCCTCCTCAAGTATCCGGATGGCCTCTTCGTGTCGTCCCAGCGCATTGAGCAGTTTTCCCAGTTCGTATCTGGCCAGTGCATTGCTCGGGTCCAGGTCGGCGGCCCGGGCCAGCGACTCGACCGCAGCGATGCGGTCAGCCTCGTCGATGCCCTCCGCGTATGCACGTCCTAGCTCCGTGTGAAAGCGTGAATTCCGAGCTGCCAGACCGACGGCCGTTCGATGGGACTCGATCGCCGCCGCCCTCCAGCCTTGCCGTAGGCGGGCACGGCCCAGCAGATGGTGCGCCTCGGCAAGCGCGGGGTTGACCTCGACTGCTCGTTCGAGCAATGTAAGCGGTGCCGTATCTGCCGGGTCGATGTGCAGACAACTGTAGGCGAGCGAGAGGAGAATCTCCGACGAGTTGCCTTGGTATGTGCGCGCAAGCCGCAGTAGTTCCACTGCCGTTCGGTGGTGCTGCCGCGCGGCCAGGATGGCGGCCAGTTCCAGGTACATTGCGGCTCGGGCGGGTTTTCTGTGATGTTGAGTCTCCGACCGGTCAGCCTCTGCCACCACTTGGGCGCACGAGTTCCTTTGCACCGAATAGAAGACTTTGGGGGCGTTGGGGGAGCCAAGGCGCCTCACTGCGGCCAGTTGAGCCTCGGCTTCGACCGTCTGATCGCGTTCAAGCAGCAGCAATGCCCAGTTCATGGGTGCATGGGGACTGTCCGGCCAGCGTTCGACAGCGTCACGGAAAATCTCCTCGGCCTCGGCGACACGCCCTTGTTGTGCTAGCGCCGCAGCGAGCAGCGAAGACAGCTCGGCGGTGAACCGGGCTGGGTCCAGATCGTCAAGCACCGACACCGCGGCTCCGTGACGGTTTAGCAGATGATTGGTCAGAGCGGCGAAGTGCAGGGCCTCGTACGAATCGGAATCGGTTGATCGGGCCGCCTCAAAGGCCCTCAGTGCATCCTTGTAGAAAAACTGCTCGAAGAGCAACCGGCCGAGTTGCATCAGGGTGGGTACCGACCGCAACCGCATCCCCAGCAGCACCCGGCTGGCCGCCAGCCCTTCGCTGAGGTTCCCGCTGGCAAATTCAGCGCCGGCGAGGTGCAGGTAGGCTGCCACGCTGGCGAAGCCTGCGTCGACAGCTTCCCGCAGATGTCTCGCGGCCAGTGGCTCCCTGCCGGCCATCCGGTAGGCGAGACCAGCCTGGAAATGCAGGACGCCGTTTCCAGGTGCGAGCCGCAGCGCCAGTTCGAACTGTTCGCTGGCCTCGGTGGCCAGCTTCTGCTCGAACAGGATCTCGCCAAGTTCCCGATGCAGGGCTGAGGCCGAAGCCCCGGACGCGCCGGACCGGTCGCCACTGAGCATGTCGATCGATTCGGCTAGCAAGCTCGCGGCAACATCCAAGTGCCCGGCGCGACGCTCCGCTCGAGCCTTGTCGAGCACCTCGAGCGGATTTGCGTCGAGCGGCGCTGTGGCCCTGGTGGTCGCTGCAAGCGCGACCAGAATGAACCGCAATGCCGACGCGAAGTGTGGCCGCAAGTTGCCTCCATTGTCCACCCTCGCCCCGATAGGCCCTGCAAGCTTGGCATCATGCAAAGGTGGAGCGTCGTCCCAGGTCACTGACCCACATAGCTTCGGCCGTTTGCGTAGTGGCCCTGACGGTGGTCGGGCCGGTGCCGCTGCCGGCCCAGTTCGAGGATATCTCGCAGACGAGCGGTCTGGAGGCCGAACTGCTGTCGGGCGCACCGGAGAAAGCCTACATCCTGGAGTCGATGACAGGCGGCATCGGATTCATCGACTACGACCGAGACGGTTGGATCGACATCTATCTTGTGAACGGTGGAATGCTGGAGACCCTGCCTGACGGCGATCCGAACCTTGCCGACCGTCTCTACCGGAACAACCGGGACGGCACGTTCTCAGAGACCACTCACGCGGCAGGGATCGGCAGTACCCGCTGGGGCATGGGCGTTGCAGTGGCTGACGTCGACAACAACGGACACGATGATCTCTACGTCACCAACTACGGGCCGAACTGCCTGTATCTGAATCGAGGCGACGGCACATTCGAGGAGACGGCGGCAGCTTCCGGAGTGGCGGGCGACGAGTGGAGTTCATCCGCCGCCTTTGCCGACCATGACCGGGATGGAGACGTCGACCTGTACGTTGCGAACTATCTGGAGTTCGATCCTGACGACCTTCCCGACGACAGCCAGCTTTGCCGGTATCGGGGCATCCCGGTTCAATGCGGACCGCGAGGCATGATCCCCACGGCGGACCGACTCTACGAGAATCTGGGTGGCGGGAGATTCCGGGATGTCTCGGACCGGTCCGGCATCGCGGACGTCCCGGCTTCCTACGGCATGGGTGTGGCGTGGTGCGACCTGGACAACGACGGGGATCCCGATACCTACGTCGCTAACGACTCGACCGCCAATTTCCTGTTTCAGAACGACGGAAACGGTTCGTTCTCTGAAGTCGCTCTGCTCACCGGCGTGGCACTCAGTGCTGACGGCAAGGAACAGGCCGGCATGGGCGTGGACTGCGGGGACTATGACAACGACGGATGGCTCGACCTGGTTGTGACGAATTTTTCGGAGGACTACAACACCCTTTACCACAACGAGGCTGCTGGCATGTTCCGGGACGTTTCGTACCGGTCGGGTCTGGGCGAGCCGACTTGGCACAAGCTGAGCTGGGGCGTGCAGTTCGTTGACTTCGACCGGGACGGCTTTCTCGATATCGTCATCGCGGACGGTCACGTGTATCCGGAGGTCGACCACCACGACTTCGGCATCCGCTATCGACAGCCGAACTCGGCCTTCCGCAATCGCGGAGACGGTTCGTTCGACTCCGTGAGGCTGGGTGTGTCGGCAACCGGTCCACAGTCCAGCCGCGGACTCGCGGCAGGAGACCTGAACAATGACGGCGCAGTCGATCTGGTGATTGCGAACCTCGACGGGAGGCCGTCCCTGCTGCGCGGGACAGCGTCGAATGGTGGCTGGCTGGTCGTCCATTTGCAGGGTACGGTCTCGAACCGGTCAGCGATCGGAGCCCGTGTCACGGTGGAAGCCGCGGGGCTCAGCCAGACGCGCGAGGTCCGGAGCGGCGGAAGCTATCAGTCGCAAAGTGACTTGAGACTTCACTTCGGCTTGGCAGCCAGCCGAGAAGTCGACTCCCTCCAGATTCAATGGCCAAGCGGCGTGGAACAAGTCATGACCTCGGTATCTGCCAATCGTCTGCTCCGGATTGAAGAGCCGGCCGAGTAGTCGGCCCTCAACGACCTTCGCCCTTGATATCCTCCGCAACGCTTCTCACGTCGCGCTGCACCCTGCGCAGACGTTCCCGGCTCAGTTCGTGGTATGCCTTGATTTCGCGTGCTGCGTCGGCCGTCCTGCCGAGCGAGCGGTAAGCGTTAGCGAGCAGGAATCTGGCCCGCTCGTTGGACGGTTCGGAATCGGTAACCAGTTCCAAGGTATGAACTGCCGACGCCGGGTCGCCTCCCTCAAGGTAGGCGCGTCCAAGGTCGAACCGAGCGTCGCCCGAGGCTGGATCTGCCGAGACTGCCGCTTCAAGCTGAGGAATCGCATCCTGCGCTCGCCCCAGGGCCAGTAGGATACTCCCGAGCCGATGACGCGCAAGGGTGTGGTGAGGATTCCTTTCGAGTTCCTCCTCCAGCCATTGAACTGCGGTGTCCAAGCGACCGGCTCTCCAGTGGACGACGCCAATCGCGTAACGCAAACCGGGAAGCTCCGGTCGTTTTTCGAGTGCTCGCTGATAGGCGTCCAGTGCCTTCGGGAACTCGGTCGTGCTTGCATGGAACTCGGCTTCAAGCTGATCGGTGCGGTAGGAGTCCGGCGCCACGTTGATGAGGCGTGTCAATGTCTCCTTCGCAAGGCCCTTGTACGCCCTGCCCAGCCAGAACCGCGCCTCGCTGAGTTCCCGCCCGGTCTCGATGGCAGACTTTGCGGCTCGTGCAACTTCTGCATAGCGGCCCTCCGCATACATGGTCTTCGCCGATGAGATCCGCCCGTCGACCCGCAGTTCCGGTGTGGTATTCCCCACGGGCCCCACTCCTTCGATAATCGTACCGGTCAGATCGGGCCTGAGCTCGACGGCGCGCCGGTACTCCGAGAGAGCCCTTTCGTCCTCACCCTCAAACGCGAATCGCTCTGCCTGGAGCAGGAAGACGAATGGCGATGCCGGTTCGGTGCGACCGATTGTCTCGAAAACCTGCGTCGCTCGGTTGTCGTAGGCTCTGGCGAGCTGGTAGAGAGCTTCTTCGTCTCGTTCCTCCGATTCGAGCACCTTGGACAGGTGATCGATCGCCTCCTCGAACCGGCCCAGCGCCGCGCAACTCATTCCGAGCCAGCGGCGTCCCTCAACCAGTCCCCGATTGAGATCCAGACTCCGCTCCAGCGCCGCCACTGCTTCCTCGAACCGGCCGACCCGGTAATAGTCCATGCCCAGGAAGAGGTACGCACCCCAAAGCGTCTCATCCAGTCGGACAGCCTCACTCAACTCCCGGATGGCCTTCGGATACTGGCCGGCCAGGTGCAGAGCCACTCCGAGGCTCTGACGAATCAGCGCGTTCGCCGGCTGCAGTGCCACGATGGCTTCGTACTCCCGGGCGGCCCCCGCATAGTCCTTCTCCGCCTGTGCGGCACGAGCCGCCCCCATGTGGGCTTGCACGATGGACTCGACCGATCCGGGGCCCGGCTGAGAGATTCCGGCACCCGCCGCGGTAAGTCCGAACAGGATCACTGTGGCAATCCGCGATCCGAGCCTGTTCCTGTCGTGCCGTTCCTTCACGGCGGTCTGTGACTTCACCCCTGAGTTCCCTGTCCGGTGCATGATGACGTCCGCTTCAGTTGAGCCACCCGATCCCAATGGCATGCCGGACTTGACCATCTTTTCTAGACGATAGCGCCGCCGTCAAGCCGCTGGCCACATCCGCCTTCCGGCATTACATGGCAGGGCGTGGATTCGAGGCGTATGCCGGTGCCGGAGATGATTCAGCGGACGCACCCGCATTCCGTAGAATGCTTGCAGATGGTCATGCGTCCGAACTCGGTTCCTGCAGCGCTTGGTCGCCATCTCGTCATCGCGGTGACATTCGTGTTGTCCGTGTTTGCACAGGTGCCTTCCGGCGAGCAGCAAGCCAATGTCAAAACTCACCTGGCGCAAGCCCAGGTTCACCTGGATCGAGAGGAATACTCCGCAGCGAAAAACGAGTTGGAGAAGGCGCTCGCAATCCACGCGAACATCCCTGGAGCCTTCTACCAGTTGGGGCTGTCGCATTGGCATCTTCGGAACATGGCGCGGGCGCGAGCGGCCTTCCTGAGGGAACTGGAGTTCGAACCGCCGGACGCTCATTCTCTGTACTACCTGGGTCGCATCGCATTGGGAGACGCCGATACGGCCAAGGCCGTCAAGTACTTCGAGAGGGTCCTGTCGATAGGCACCGTGATGGACGTTCGTCAGCGGTTGGCAAGCGGATACCTTCGGCTGGGGCGCGTCGACGCAGCTGTCCGCTTGCTGGAAGAAACGGTCGGGAGGTGGCCGGAACGGGGAGAGAGCCACTACCTGCTGGGGCGCGCCTACCAGAGGCTTGGCCGGACTGAAGAGGCCCGGTTCGAGTTCGAGCTTGCTGAGCGCTGGAAGAGAAGACATCAGAGCGAGATCCGGGATCTGGTCGGTCTGCGCGTGCTCCTCCGGGACGGAAAGCGGCACGAAGCAGTTGAGAAGGCGCACGCGCTGGCATCGTCAGGAGATCCGGAAGTGCTGTTCAGCACTGCCGTGGCGCTAGGCCGCAGTGGTTTTCACAAGGAGGCGTTGCCGCTGCTTCGCGATGTCGTTGACGCTCGCCCGCGGCATGCAGAGGCGTTCTACAATCTGGCACGCGCACAACTCTCCCTGGGAGAGCGCGACGACGCACTCTCGGCGTTGCGTGAAGCGATCGATTGCCGACCCGAGTTCTACGAGGCGCGCCTGTTGCTCGGGAATCTGCACGCACAAGACGGGGACTTCGAAGCGTCGATCCCCCACTTGCGAACCGCTGTCCGGATGCGGCCCGACAACGCGAAGGCCGCTGCGCTCCTCGGCCTGCAGTACATGCAAGGGCGCTATTACACTGACGCTGTCGACACACTGCGCACAGTTGTGGAAATCGATCCTGGCAATGTCGACCTGAGAGGCCTGCTCGTGGACGCTCACTACCGGAACCACGACTTCGAGCGTGCCGTAGATGTAGCCCGCATGGCGTTGGCCGACTTCCCCGATCGGCCCAACAGCCACTATCAGGTCGCGTGGCAGCTCGAGAATATCGGTGAGTTCGCCGAGGCGCGCAAGCATGCGGCACGAGCGTTGGAAATCGCCCCGGAGTTCACGGAAGCACGCCAATTGCTAGCGGAGACTGTGCTGCGACTTGGCGATGCCGAGGGCAGCCTGGCACACTTTCGCCAGGCGCTGGTCGAAGATCCGACATCGGGCCCAACTCACGCGGGGCTTGGAAAAGCCCTTGTCCAGTTGAAACGCTACGAGGAAGCAGTCTCTGCCATGGAGACAGCGGTCGAAATCGAGCCTCGCCTCGCCTCGCTTCGGCTCAGCCTGTCGCAAGCGTACCGGGCGCTGGGCCGGATGGAGGAAGCCAGGCGTGAGGCCGCGCTATTCGCGGAACTGAACAAGCGACGGGCGGCAGAGAGGGACAGGGATGTGGCGAGAACCTATCGCTCTCAGGAGTGAGATCGTATTGGGAAGCTGGGTAGGTCGTCAAACAGCATTCCATCGAATACGGATGGGCGGCCAAGGCCGGACACCCTTGAGGTCGTAGTCGCGGGAGGCGGCGCCGGTCCAGCTGCTGTCCCCGGCAACGAGGCAAGCCGCCACGCCAGTGACCTGCTTCGGCTGGCCCCGGGGAGGATGCCGGGATTCGCTCCCAGCCTCGGTGTGTCGAGCACATGAACGAGAGTCCATTGCTGAACTTGCGCAAGTGGTGTGTGTTGACTGTGTCGGATGCTGGCTTCGCCGCAGAACTCCCGCCAGACCGATACGTGAGCGGATGTGGGTGCCTCAACTCGCTTGGCGCCGGTGCTCTCTGATCCGCATTGCCCCGAACGGCGGCGCTCGAAATTCTCTCTGGCGTGCCTTCATCCTGGATGGTGGCCCTCCTTGCCGAGATCAGGAATATCCGTTCTTGCGACTGTCTCTCTCGCGTACAATAGGCATGTACTATGCCACCTGTTGCCATAGTTCCGAAAGTACCCGCTGCCGCAACGCGGTCGGATGCCCAGTTTCTCTACGTTCACGATTTCTGGAGTTGGGCTCGGCAGCAGTCCGCAGCGCTGCGGGAACGGAGGTTCGACGACGTGGACTGGCCGAACCTGCTGGAAGAAGTCGAGGACATGGCAGGCCGACATCAGGAATCATGGCAGTCTCTGTGCGAGAACATTATCGAGCATCTCCTGAGAATTCAGTACTGCCCTTGGGCAGACAGCGTTCGAAAATGGAGCAGGGAGATCAAGGAGTGGCGCAGACAAGCCCACAAGCTCCTTCGTCGATACCCGGGCATGCAATCAATAGTGGGCAAGATGTTCGTGGAGGCATGGGAATCGGCAAGGGAGGACGCTGTCCGTACCTTGGCCGAATACGATGCTCCTGAAGCGGGAGCAAACCGCAAGGCCGCCTGCAGAAAGTGGAACAGGTCCATTCCCGAGGAGTGTCCTTACGGCATTGCCGACACGATCGGGTTCGAGGTGGATGATCTGAAAAGAGTGGAAATGTTCGACGAGCGTTGGCCGCCCGGTGTGGACAGAGTCCTCGTCGAGGCATCCGTTCTTGATCACGCAGGTGAATAGTGTCAACAAACGGATCCGACCCCGACGAGAACCACCGTCACGGTCTGCGCACGAAAGGACGAGGCCGTCAGGACCCACCTTCCGCTTCCGTGCCGTTCCCTTGGTCGGAATCCTCCCGACCGTCGGCAGTCTCTCCGGTCACCGTGCCCAGAATCCCCGGCAGTTCCACCCCCGCCTGCCGGGCGAGTTCATGGACTGGCGGCAATGCCGAGGCAAGGCCGCGCACGAAGTCCGCGGTGGCGCCCGCCTGGCCGCGGCCGTTCTCCCTGTTGCCGGAACCGCCATCCCAGACGGTGACCTTGTCGATCTTCAGGTTCTGAATGGCCTTGACCTGTTCCGCGACCAACTCGGGGAGTTTCTCGACCACCAGCAGGGTTGCCGCCAGGTCGGGACGCTCCTGACATACCCCCAGCAGTTCCCGGTAGCCTTTGGCCTTCGCCTCGAGGACGCGTCTGACCCCTTCGGCCTCGGCATCGTACCTGGCAAGCACAGCATCGGCTTCGCCCTGCGCGATTCGCCGCGCCTTTTCAGCTTCCGCCTGAGCATTGATCTCGACCTTTCGCTGCTCGATCAGTTCAATGCTCAGTTCCTCCTTCTCGAGACGCGCCAGCTCCCGATCCTTTTCTGCCAGAAATACATCCTTGGCGGCTTCGACCTCGGCAACTTCTCCCCGACGACTCGCTTCGGCGCGACGTTCGGCGAGGGTGGCGTTGTAGTCGGCGATCTTGGCCTGCGATTCGTTCTCCCCCTTGATGGCTTCGGCCTCTAGGGTGGCGATCTGGACCCGTTGCGCAGTCAGCGCCTGTTTCTTGCCTTCTTCCGTGAGGGCTTCCTGTTGGGTGATGGCGACATCCTGTTCGCGCCGCGACTCGGCTTCGGCCGAGAGGCCTTCCGCCTCCAGCTTCGCGACGTTGATGCGCTGCTCCCTCTCGGCCTGCTTTCTTCCGATGTTCGATGCAGCTACCTGATTCGCCACCTCGACCTCTTTGGCCCGGTTTGCGGTCGATTCGCCGATTGCCCCCTGCTTGACCTGCTCGGCCACTTCGACCTTCGCCTTCTGGATGGCCTCGGCGGCGGCGTTCTTGCCGATGGCGTCGATGTAACCGGACTCGTCCGTGATGTCGCGGATGTTGACGTTGATCATCTCGAGTCCGACCTTGACGAGTTCAGCGGCGCAGAACTTGTTCACCAGGTCCAGGAACTTCTCCCGATCCTGATTGATCTCTTCGATCGACAGGGTCGCGATCACCAGGCGCATCTGGCCGAGAATGATGTCGCGCGCCTGCGCGGAGATCTCGCGCTCGCTCAGTCCCAGCAATCGCTCCGCGGCGTTGTTCATGATCGCGGGTTCGGTCGACACGCCGACCGTGAAGGTCGAGGGTACGTTGACGCGGATGTTCTTCTTGGACAGTGCGCCGGTCAGTTCGATCTCGATGGTGACGGGTTCGAGAGACATGTACTGGTAGTCCTGGAACAGCGGAATCACGAACACGCCGCCACCGTGGATGCAACGAGCCGCCTGGTTGCCTCCGACCTTTCCGAACACCACCAGGCCCGATTGGAGGGGCAACGACGGTACTGGCGCACGACGAATACCGCGGCGCCCATCACCAGCAGGACGAGCAGCAGCGGTAGGACGATAGGCATCGCCATCAGCTGCGCGAAGTTAGGTTCTAACATCAGGGATTCTCCTTCCAGAATCTGCGGATGTCCCTGCCGGGACACTCAGTTCACGACATCCCCCGATCGAGTGCTTCCAGACTTGTCCCGGGGAAGGTCCGTGCTCTCGACGACGAATACGTCGTCCTTTCTGAGATCGACGATTCGGGCGGCTGCGAACGCCGGGATCTGGTCGCTGGCACTCACGGCGGCCATGACCTTCCTCCGGCCTGACACCGTGACCTCGACCTGCCCCTGCCCTTGCCCCTTGGGGGGAATGGTGAGGTAGACCTTGACTGTCCGTCCGAGGGCCGACCTGGCGCTGTATCGAGGAATATGAGTCATCCGGCGAAGACCGTTCATCATGAACGCGGTCCCGAACAACAGACCTGTCCCGAATCCGGTTGCCAGCAAGGCGGAGAGGACGGGGCCCAAGGACCAGCTCACGCGGCTCACCAATCCCATCCACCCGAACCCCATCAGGAATGCAAGGACCGACAACAGGGACAACAATGAGAAGGTGTCCGCTCCGGCGTCGATGTCGATGTCCGTCCCGTCAACGTCACCGAAGAAACCCGTCACGAGCTTCAGCACGTAAGCGAGAGTGGAACTCAGTGCGAGGACCAGATAAGCCGCTGCGTCGGTCCCGACTGCAAGGTACTGGTCGATGTAGAACATCAGCTTTGCGGCTTCGCTCTCACTGGTCGAACGGCCTCACGAGGATAACAGCGGAATGACCCCTGTTGCTCGACGACACTACCGACCATAGTTGATCATAGTGCATCGAATTACGTCCGTTGAAAGGCTTGTGCCCACGCGTCGGGCCAGGTCCTCATGGGTGCCGTGTCTACAATGACTTGAAATGCGGAATATCCTCGTCACTGCCGCTGGATTCCTGGTCCTTGCCGGGATCATCTCCCTGACGTCGCTGCCCGACTCGCGATTCAACGAAATCCGGGCCCAGGACGCTGGTCCGGGCGAATGCCCGTCAGCCAGTGCGGTGACCATTCGCCTTGGCCTTACCGACAGGGAACCGACGGACTGGGGCGGCAGAGCGGAGGGTCTGGTCGCAGGTGAGAGTACATCGTGGGAGGCCGAATCCGAGTCGAGTCCACTCAAGCAGGCCGGGGGAGAGCGGTCTCCGCGAGTGTTGCCAGTGTCGGTCGACCTCAAGCTGCCACCGATGCCATGTGGTAGTGCACTCGATGAGACGCAGACCATCCGCGTGCATACCGATCAGGGCGATTTCGAGTTTGCCCCCTTGGAGATCTCCCCGGGAACGTCGCAGGTGCTTCTGGATGGACGCGTGGAGGTCGAGAGAGTACCGGTCAGCCTTCCGGTGGCAAGCAGTTCCCGCGAGGAGGACTATCCGGCCTGTGCTGGTGTTCCGGATGGATCCGTCCTCTGTGCGTTCGTCGTGTACGCGCCCGGTCGCCCGATTGAGGTGACGGCCGCCTTGACCGGCAACTTCGATTCGATCGAGTTTGATGGGAACGGAGACCGAATCGCCGTTGTGCGACGCACGGGTACCGGCTGGACGCATCCCGCTTACGTGACGGATGCAGGACGGGACGTGTGGCGTCCGGTGGTCACCTTGCTCTCGAGCGGCAATGCCGCCGTTCTCTGGTCGGAGCAGAGGAACGGAAACTGGGACATCTATGCTCGCGAGTACCGGACCGTGAGCGGTGTTCTGGGGCGCGAGCAGCGCCTGACGACCGACCCACAAGCAGATTTCAATGTGGTCGCTAGCGGTGACTACTTCGCGTGGCAGGCGAGGCGTGAAGCAGGCTTCGACGTTTTCGCTGGCCGCATTGGTGGACAGGTCGCGCGGGTGTCGACCAGCGACGCGAACGACTGGCGGCCCTCGATCGCCACGGATTCGACCGGGGCCGCCTGGATCGCCTGGGACACCTATCACGCCGGAAACTATGACGTTTACCTGCGCAGACTTCGTGGCGAAGAACTGGATGATCCGATTCCAGTTGCCGCGTCCTCCCGGTTCGAGGCCCGGGCGTCGGTTGCAGTGGATGGTCAGGACCGGGTCTGGGTGGCATTCGAGGACTCGGATGAAGACTGGGGCAAGGACGCCGGCGACCGGTGGAAGGGAGCACAGGCGTCCCCGATGTATCTCAACAAGAACATTCTGGTCCGTGTCTGGGATGGGTCGCTGCAGCAGACCGTGACCCAGCCGCGCGCTTCCACGGTGGACTCCTACCACGATGACACCCGCATTGCGACCAGCCAGCGGCACAGGATCAGCATCCCGACCATGACCTTCGACGGGCAGGGACGTCCATGGCTGCTGTTTCGCAAGCACCCACTGCAGACGGGCAGGGGAGAGCGCTGGCGGAGTTATGCCGTCTCGTACGGTGCCGGCAAGTGGTCACGCCCGATCGTGCTGACAGCGTCCGATCATCTCCTGGACCGCCAGCCCGGCCTCGCAACGCTCCCGGATGGTGGCCTTCTTGCCGTGTTCGCGGGGGACGGACGTACGGCGGCAGCGAGACGGCGGAACAGCGATCTGTTCGAGTCCAGCCTGATCAGCTCCGCCACCTGGCAGGAGCCGGAACTTCGCAGTGCCGATGCTGGGAATTCTCGGACGGCGCAGTCGCCGGTCCATCCGGATGAACCGCAGGCAATTGCCAGCATCCGAGCCAGGCGCCTGCGGGTTGGTGGCAGGACATTGCGATTCCTGCGCGGGGAATTCCACAGGCACAGTGCGTTCTCGTCGCACCGGGACTGGGACGGACCCTTCGAGGAAGTCTGGCGATACGGGCTGGATGTGGCTGGTCTCGACTGGATCGGACCCGGCGATCACGACTACGCGGTCAGCCAGGACTACCACTGGTGGCTTCAGCAGAAGGCCGCGGACATGTATCACGTTCCCAATCAGTTCAGTGCGATGTATACCTACGAGCGCAACGTGAACTATCCGAGCGGTCATAGAAATGTCATCCTGCCGCGCCGGGGGATTCGCCCGCTGCCGCGCATGAAGGGCCGGGAGCGGATCTACGGAACGGAGCAGGACGGGTCGCCGGACATCCGGAACCTGTACGAGTACCTGCGGCATTTCGGCGGCATCTGCTCCTCGCATACGTCGGCCACGAACATGGGGACGGACTGGCGGGATTCGGATATTGAGGTCGAACCCGTCGTGGAACTGTTCCAGGGCCATCGACAGAGCTACGAGGTGTCGGGCGGTCCCCAGGCGGCGTCGGGTCCGGAGGACACCATCCAGGGCTACCGGCCGGCCGGGTTCATCTGGGAGGCGTTGCAGAAGGGACGGCGGTTGGGATTCCAGGCGAGCAGTGACCACGTCTCGACTCACATCAGCTATGGCATTGTCCTGGCCGAGGAGAATTCCCGCGAGGGCATCATCAAGGCGTTCAAGCGTCGACATTCCTATGCGGCGCAGGACAACATCGCCTTGCTCGTGCGTTCAGGCGACAATCTGATGGGAGACGAGTTCTCCACCGAGGTCTTGCCGCGCTTGAGGATCGAAGCGGCCGGCACGGCCCCGATCGACAGCATCGAGATCATTCGCCAGGTCGGGCTGGAGAAGCCGTCCATCATTGCCTCCATGGCCCCCGGGAAGCGCGAGATCGATCTTGTCTGGACCGACTCGGCCGCAGTCGCTGACGACTGGAACATGTATTATGTCCGGCTCAAGCAGCGCAACGAGGCCATGGCCTGGGCCAGCCCGCTGTGGGTCCACTACCAACCCGACAAGGCCGAGTGAATCCGGCATCCTGTCGGTACCCGGATAGCGGGTCCATGACAGATTCGCCCGATCAGAATTCCGTCATCGACCGGAACATGTGGAAGCGCTCGTTGATGCGGTCCTTGTGCAGGTCCTTGAGTCCGTTCACCCCGAACTGTTCGCAGCAGAAGCTCCCCATCACGGAACCGTAGATCATCGCCCGGCGCAGGTCGGCCTTGCTCGCACGGTTCGTGCTGCCATGGCCACGGCTTGCCAGATAGCCCATGAAGCCCCCGGCGAAGGCGTCTCCGGCACCGGTCGGATCGACCAGGTGCTCCAGCGGGTAGGCGGGCGCCAGAAAACACTCGTCGTCCGCGAACATCGAGGCACCGTGTTCGCCCCGCTTGATGATGACCGTATTCGGGCCCTTCGCATGAATCGCCTGGGCAGCGTGCCGCAGGTTGTCGATCTCTGTCATCTGCCGCGCTTCCTCGTCATTGATGAGGATGATGTCCCAGCGGCGCATCGAGCTGGCCAGTTCGTCCGGCGTCCGCTCGATCCAGTAGTTCATCGTGTCTCCCGCAACCAGACGCCGTTGCGGTGCCTGGTCCAGAACCAGCGACTGCAAGTCCGGTTGGATGTTGCCCAGGAGGATATGCGAGGCGTCGCGGTAGGCCGCCGGCAACCGGGGCTGGAAGTCGGCGAACACGTTCAGCTCCGTCGACAGGGTGCGGCGCTGGTTCATCTGCCGGAAGTACACGCCCTTCCAGTAGAATGTCTTGCCCGGTGCCCGTTCCAGCCCGTCCAGGTCGACATTGTGGCGGACGAGAACCGCTTCGTCCTCGGCCTCGAAGTCGTCGCCGACGACCGCGACCAGGAGCGTCTTCGTGAAGGGACTGGCCGCAAGAGCGATGTACGAGCCGGCACCCCCCAGGACACGGTCGACTTTGCCGTGAGGGGTCTCGATACCGTCATAGGCGACGGAGCCGACTACCAGAAGGGACATGTTGGTGTAGAACTAAGTACTTGTTTATAGGTATTTACCAGCAATCACCGCATATTTTTCGCGAGCTTCCCGGGAGATCGCCGAGCGGTCGGTGATGATCGCGTTCTTCAGGGCCGATGCATAGGGGCTGGGTGTGGCCGGAATGTTCCTGACCGCCTCGACGGCGACCCGCTGTGCATTCCCTGCATTCTTGGTGAGATACTCGATGACCGTGTCCACCGTGACGGCGTCATGCTCGGGATGCCAGCAGTCGTAGTCCGTCACCATGGCGACCGTGCAGTAGGACATCTCCGCTTCGCGGGCAAGCTTGGCCTCCTGAAGATTGGTCATGCCGATCACGTCGAAGCCCCAGGACCGATACAGGTTCGACTCTGCCAGTGTGGAGAAGGCCGGGCCCTCCATGCAGCAGTAGGTCCCGCCGCGGTGGACCGTGACGCCCGCGGCGCGGCAGGCGGCCTCCGCCACATCCGTGAGCGTCTCGCAGGTCGGGTGCGAGAACGTGATGTGTGCGACGATCTCGTCATCGAAGAACGTTGACGTGCGTCCGCGTGTCCGGTCGAAGAACTGGTCTGGCAGGACGAAATGGATGGGCTCCAGTTCCTCTCGCAGGGAGCCGACGGCACTGAACGAGATGATATATTCGACGCCCAGCATCTTCAGGCCGCAAATGTTGGCGCGGAAGTTGAGATTCGACGGCATGATGCGATGGCCCCTGCCGTGCCGTGCGAGAAATGCCACCTCGCGACCGGCAATCCTCCCGACGATGAAGGCATCCGACGGCGCACCCCACGGTGTCTGCAACTGGATTTCGTGGCAGTCTTCCAGTGCGTCCATCTCGTAGAGACCACTCCCCCCGATGATGCCGATCCGGACGCCCATTGAACGACCATTGTATCGGCAGGTCTGGTGGGCATCGGCAATCCCCCGCGGAGGCCTCATGGGGCGACCGGTCGCTCGCTCGGCTCGGATGACGGGGTGGTCAATCGGAACGGTACGGCCCTGAGGATGCGACTGATAACCTTGGGGTGCAAATGGACCGTACGATCCTGTTTGCGGTGGTCTGCATCCTCTTCCTGGCGCGGGACGCGCGCCTGGTCGTGAGCCGGCCTTGGGTGTTCGTGGTCGCTGTTCCGGTCGCGCTCACCACGACCGTTGCCTGTGCGATGACCGCAGAACTGCTATCGGGTGCTGAACTCCAGCGATGGGCCGAGGATCGTCGATTCTGGATGACCGCCCTTGGCGTGGACGGTCTTCAGTCGTTCCGCTCCTCGAGGTGGAGACGGCGTGCCGTGCGGTCCGACTGGATCATGCTCCTGCCGGGGCCGATGTTGTGTATGGCCCTGATGCATGTCTGCCACTTCGCCCTGGCCCGGATCGACGGTGGTACCGGCCTGATTGTCGGCTTGGCGTTCGGAGTCTCCTGGGTCGTGACGGTGGGGCTGGCCCTCGTCATCCGGACCCTTCCTGCCGGCCAGTCCGACGGCGTTCGGCTTGCTTCGTTCGCACACTTCGCGGCCCTGCTGTCGATTCCCTTCCTGGCGCTTTCGCAGGGGACAGCGCACTCGATCGACTGGGCAGTAACGGGGGGTGTCATGGGAACGGTTATCCTCTTGGTTGGTGCCTCTTTCGCCTGGCACCAGTCGGGTCACTCGCGCAAGATCGAACCTTGAACAGGTTCGTCGATGAATCTGCGTTCGGGCGCGGGTGACGGGAAAGGAGCAGGGCGTATCCTCGAGTTCGACGGGGCGCGGTGCAACCGGGCATTGGCGGAGGCAGAGGAACGTCAGATCAGATAGTCATGGACCACGGTCGGAGCGAACGCGAAACCCTGCTGGCAACCTTCTCATCGTTGCCGGAACACGAACAGATCGTTCTCGAACTGTTCTCTGTCCACCACATCCCCCTGCCGGAGGCATCGGCGGTGGAGTTGATCAACATATCCATCGAGCGGACCCGCTTTACCCGGCGGTGTGCGAAGAACATCTGGAGGAAACTCTTCAGGAGGTTTCAGTCCATCGGGATGTTGAATTCGCATGTATACAGTGTCAAATGTAATCCCGCCATTGTCGAGGCCATCACGAGGCATGCAGAACGGAACGGGCGGCTGGATCGACACCTGAGGGCCGTCTACGATCTGCGTCCGAGCCTTGGTATCGATAAACGGGGATTCGGCATCGCCCTGAGCGACGAGACAATCTACGCGAACCTGCGTCTCGCCGTGTACTGCAACGATTTGACGGCGTATGACGAACATCGTGCCGCATGGGACCGTCGCTGCACGTACGCGGCACCAAGCTTCAGTTGGCAAGACCGCCTGTTCAACCAACCGTTCGACAAGGAGTGGCTGCTGTCCAGGGATCCGCAGATTCGCATCGATGCGGTCGAAGCGTTGATCCGCGAGGCCCATCGACGACTGGCCCCGATCGATCACCTGGACGATGTACTGGGTGACATCGTGAGTCAGCTACCGTCCGGACATTCCCTACGCGACCTGACCACCCATCACAGACTGCTGTGTGGGGACTTTGCGGTGGCGGATGAGCTGGCTGTCAGCGACGATTCGGCAACCGGCCGACTGTTCCAGGGATGGAGTTGCCTTGTTCGAGGCCAGTTCGACGACGCGACTGCGCACCTTGACACCGCGCTCAGCATGAGCAAGAAGGCAGCGCGGCGACGCAAGTTCGTTCTGGAGGGCTGGGCTGGTGCCCTGTATGTCCTTGCAATGATCCGTGCCGAGAATGGTGCTCGCGTGGCCGATGCACGCAGGTACGTCGATGACATACCGCTTGCGAACGCGGAGTACGGCTTCCGTGATGTGCTGCAGTGCGCGGTCCTTCTGGCTGAAGGGAAGGCCAAGGCTGCACGATCCAAGTGCGCGAACATCAACGGTTCGACCGAGTCGTCCCAGCCGCCGCTGAACCAGTTGTTCGTCGATGTCGTTCGTTGCTGGTGCGGTCTCACGAAGAGCCGGGAATTCCATCAACGGGTAGCGGACCGCGGAGACCGCGCCGCCCGGTCCGGCTATCGCTGGCTGGCTCTGGAGTATCGTCGCATCGCGAACAGGGTGGCATCAGCCAGCCAATCGCTCTTTCCGCCGTCGGGCTCCGATGACGACCTAGGCACGGTTCCGTTGCTGGACATGCTCGGGAAATCGAGCCCGTGGGAGAGAAGCCTGACGGCCCTCGAACGGCTGAGTGCGACCTCGTTCTTCGAGCGGTCCACGGAGAAATCCGAATCGAGACTGGTCTGGCGTGTGGCGCTGCAGGAAGGCGATCCGACGATTCGCCCGATCGAACAGAAGCACGGCAAGACCGGCAAATGGTCGAAGGGCCGTGCGGTTTCGCTCGAACGGCTGTACGGCCGGACCAAGGTTGGCTTCCTCACGAAACAGGACTTCGCCGTCTGCGCTGCGATCGAGAAGGATCATTACGGGGGATATGCAGCCGAGTACTACTGGGACTACGAAGCAGCGTTCCGGGAGCTCATCGGGCACCCGCTGGTCTATCGACTCGACGAACCTTCCTGCAGGCTGGAGATCGTCCGCTCGGATCCCCATGTCGAAGTCCGATCGAAACGTGGAGTGGTCCGGCTGCAGATGGTCCCGGAACCACCCGCGGCCGGGAATGTCGTGCTGCGGTCGCACTCGAAGACTCGTATCGCCGTCTCGGTGTTCGAGCGCAAGCACCGAGGGGTCGCCGATGTCCTGGGGGCGGGCGGACTCGCGGTACCCACCCGCGCGAAGGATAGGATTGGTCCGGCAATCCACTCCATCAGCACGCTGGTCGCGGTTCATTCCGACCTGCCGGCCGGCTCGATCGGTTCGACGGATGTGGTTGCGGACGCGACGCTCCAGTTCCTCATGGCCCCATTCGAGGATGGCCTGCGCGCTGAGCCGGTCGTCCGTCCGCTCGGCGACGAAGGCCCGTCCTTCTATCCGGGCAAGGGAGGGAAATCGGTCTTTGCGTTTGTCGACGGGAAGGCGGTGCGCGGGCTTCGCGATCTCGCGGACGAGCGGAGCCGGTTCAATGCGACAGTTGCCGCCTGCCCGTCGCTGGGGAGAGCGGGATCCGATGGGACGGCATGGGTGGTCCCGGATCCCCAGTTGAGTCTCGAGATGCTGGAGGAGATCCGCCTACTCGGGGACTCGGTGAAGGTGTCCTGGCCCGATGGCGAAAAGCTGAAGCTTCACGGGAGCGTGGCAACGGACCGCCTTGCCCTGAAGATCCGCCGGAGCAAGGACTGGTTCGGGGTTGACGGCAGTCTTGAACTCGACTCAGGGCTCGTACTGACACTGCGGCAGGTGCTGGATCTCATGGAGAAGTCCACCGGGCGTTTCCTGCCGCTGACAGACAACGAGTTTCTCGCCCTTACCGACCAGTTCCGGCGGAGGATCGAAGATCTCTCGGCCCTGGTCGACCGCGACGACAAGCATTTGCGACTGCACTCATCAAGTATTCATGCGCTGGATTCCATCGTGGAGGATGCGGGCTCGGTCGATTCCGATGCGGCCTGGGCCAAGCAGCTGAAGAACTTCCGAGAGGCCCAGTCCCTGGATCCCGCAGTCCCCTCGACGCTGCAGGCCGAACTGCGGGACTACCAGGTCGAGGGGTTCAAGTGGGCCGCGCGACTGTCCGCCTGGGGAGCCGGTGCGTGCCTGGCAGACGACATGGGCCTCGGGAAGACCCTCCAGGCCCTGACAGTGACCCTGTCCCGCGCCTCGTCGGGGCCGACCCTCGTCGTCGCTCCAACATCGGTGTGCCCGAACTGGACCGACGAGGCGCGTCGATTCACCCCGACCTTGAATCCACTGCAGTTCGGGCGTGGAAACCGGCAGAAGATGTTGGACGATGCCGGGCCGTTCGATCTCGTGGTGTGCAGTTACGGCCTGCTCAAGCAGGATGTGGACAGCCTCTCCGCCGTTCATTGGGCAATGGTCGTCTTGGACGAGGCCCAGGCCATCAAGAATCGCGAGACCATGCGCTCGCGGGCTGCCATGCGGTTGGTGGGCGATGCTCGCCTGATCACCACCGGGACCCCGATCGAGAATCACCTCGGTGAACTGCACAACCTGTTCAGTTTCATCAACCCGGGACTGCTGGGAAGTGCCGATTCGTTCGTCAAGCGGTTCGCCAATCCCATCCACCAATCGGGGGACCAGGCAGCCAAGACGCGACTGAAGCGCCTGATCCAGCCTTTCATCCTCAGGAGGACAAAGTCGGCCGTTCTCGACGAACTCCCCTCGCGGACCGAAATCACCCTACGGGTCGAGATGAGTGGCGAGGAAAGGGCGTTGTACGAGGCCCTGCGACAGCGCGCCGTGGAGAAGCTCGACCAGAAGGATGTCGGGAGCGATTCGAAGGAGTCCGGCCATATCGAGGTACTGGCCGAGATCACGAGACTGCGGCGGGCCTGCTGTCATCCCAGGCTTGTCATGCCCGAGTCGGGGATCGCCGGGTCGAAGCTCGAGGCCTTTCTCACGACGGTCGAGGAGCTCATCGAGAACCGGCACAAGGCGCTGGTGTTCAGTCAGTTCGTCGGTCATCTCGACATCGTCCGGGCGGAACTGGACCGGCGGGACATCGAGTACCGCTACCTGGACGGCAGCACGCCCTCCCGCAAGCGAAAGCAGGAGATCGACGCCTTTCAGGCCGGGCAGGGCAGTCTGTTCCTCATCAGCCTGCGGGCCGGCGGGCAGGGCCTGAACCTGACTGCGGCCGACTATGTCGTCCACCTGGACCCGTGGTGGAATCCTGCGGTCGAGGATCAGGCCTCCGACCGCGCCCACCGCATCGGCCAGAAACGGCCTGTCACGATCTACCGTCTCGTCATGAAGGACAGTATTGAGGAGAAGATCGTCGACTTGCACCGTTCCAAGCGCGATCTTGCCGACAACCTGCTTGCCGGCACGGACATGAGCGGAAAGATGTCGGCCGCCGAGCTGCTCAACCTCTTGAAGGAACAGTGAGGAGTTCCCGTCGGATCCGATGCGTTACTGCCTCTCGGCATCGCTGGAAACGATGGACAAGCTACACTGACTCCGTCCCGGTCCCGCGACGGAGCGGACATGACGGGAGTCTTGTGTCGGGCGTGCAGCATCCTGCGGTGAGACTGGGAATCGGAGTTGCCGTGACGGTCGGCAGTGTGGCTCTGTCCGTGAGTGTTGGCTTCGGCGAGACGCAAGCCGGCAATGTCCTTGCATCGCCACAGGCTCGAAGGATCGCCGTCCGGGCACTCGCGAATCCTGACCGGCAGATGGTGTGCTGGAAGGGTTCGACACCCTCGTTCGATGGACATGTCCGAGCGAGTGAATACGAAGATGCGACACCGTTCGAATGGAGTGCCGACTGGGTCGAGGCCATGAAACAGACGATCACATCCCGGCGGGATCTCGATTTCCACGGATGGGTCAAGCACGATGGAGAGCACCTGTACCTCGCGTTCGATGTCTCCGACGATATCTTCTATGGCATCGAGACCGAGCGCTGGCTGCCACCCCAGGACGACTTCGCACACGTGATCGGTGAGAGGGAACGAGGCCGCCCCTGGTTCGGCGACATGATCGAGATCCTGACATACAGCCGGATGCTCGAGATTGGTGAACCGGTCTCGGACGTCACCGGTGACGGTCGCGGGATTCAGATCATCTACAACCTGACGAAGTCCCTGGAGGGTGGCATCGGAGTGCCGGGAATGTTGCCGCATGGACCCAATCGTACGGTTGAGAACTGGGAGAACAACAATCGCTGGATCCTGGAGGACATCATCGAGAGTCGGACGGTGATTCACGCGTCCGAGAATCGCTACACGATGGAGTTGCGGATTCGATTGGATGGAGGAATCGAGATTCGCAATGGCGAGTACTGGACGGATGGAATGCCGGACACGCCGATCGGCTTCAATCTTGCCGTCGGCGATGTTGATGAGGCCGAGAAAGCACCGGACGGGCTTCTGCACCACGAGGTCTGGTGGGCCGGCAAGACGATCCAGACGGATGCCGGACCGAGGACGAAACTCTGGGGTGTACTCGTGCTCACGTCAGCGGCAAAGCCGTCGCCGATCTAACGAGTCGAGGCGATCGGTGCCGTCCAGGCAGGCTCTTGGCCAGCTACGGACCGACGGCCGCCAGTCTCTTGCGGCAGTCAGGCAGCCGTCCGGGGAACGCGGTCCTTGTCCGAGACCGACTTCCGTGTTTTCCGGCTACGGCGGAGCAAAGGGGCGAGGTTTGCGACCAGGTCGTGATAGCCGCTCTTCAGCGCACCTGCGCGGAATCGCCAGACAATCAGCCCGATCAGGATAGCGGCGGCGGACCATTCGACAAGTTGGATGGTTGGAGACTCGGAGGCTGTGAGGGTGACCGGCAATGTCAGTCCCGAGACGACGAGGACCACGTCAATCAGGACGCCGATAGCAGTAGTGGACGCAATGACTCCGGCAACGTAGATGGACGCGAACCGAGTTCCGAACTGGCTGACGATGACGGCTATGGTTCCGCTGTTGGTGGCGGGTCCGGTTGTCAAGAAGATGAGTGCCGCTCCGGGACTCAACCCCTTGGTGACCAGCGCTGCGGCGATGGGAGTGCTGGCCGAAGCGCAGATGTACAGGGGAACGCCGACGAGCACCATGATCGGGTAGGAGATCCAGCGTGCATGCTCGCTGGACATCACCCCCTCCGGGACAGCGAGGAAGACCAGCCCGCTCAGCAAGATGCCGATGACGAGGGCGAACAGGATATCGTCGGCCACCTCGACGAAGCCATAACGGAAGATATGCCTGACAACCCTGCCAAGGCTTGGTCGATCCGCTGGACCGCCCGATGCTGTAACTTCGCCAGAGTCTTCGGGTGCAGCCATATTGCCAGACGTTGAACTGCGGGTGGCCTCGGGCTGCGTAGCGGCTCGTACTCCAGAGAATCGCCGCTTTGTCCTACCCGCAACCCTCAGCGCCCACTCCTGGAACATCGACTTGAACTGCGAGGGGGAAACGTCGCAATCCGCCGAAGCCGTCATCAGTGGAGTGTGTGTCTGGTGCCCATGGCAGTCGTCGTGATCGTGAATATCTGCACAGGGTGCATGATCGTGCGCACTCGCGTCGCTGTCATCTCGGGGTTCGTCGGAGCCGCCCGTTTGGGATCGGATGCTGTTATCCCGCATCAATCCGATGCAGAGGATTCCGGTGACCACTGCCGTGACGAAGCTGACGAGCGGCCGCACCACAGCAGCAACGAATCCGAAAAAGGCGTGGGTTACCATGATCGAGTCCACCCCCGTTTCGGGAGCCGTGATCAGGAACGAAATGCACGACGAGCGGGATGCTCCCTTCTTGCGCATCTCGGCCACAACGGGCACGACGGAGCAACTGCAGAGCGGGATGGGGACGCCAAGGGCGGAACTCGCGCAGACCGACTTGAGGTTGTCCTCGCTAAGCCACCGCAGGACGGCGGTCTTGGAAACCAGTACGTGGAGCACTCCCGTCAGGAAGAGCCCCAGTAGGAGCATTGGTGAAAGCAGCAAGAACGACGAGCGAAGAAAATCGAGCAGTCGAATCGTGGCGTCCAGAAAATCCACTGGCCCTGTCGTCTTGGCAGCTAGGCTACCTAGTGGTATCAGTATACGAGACTACCTGCGAACAACAGGCCGCCCGCCCGAATCACAGGTTACTGCCGAGTGGGTCCCACGCCGGCCCGTGTTCCGCAGACTCACACTGGTCCCATGTGCGGACTCGCACGGATAGGGGCCCCGTGGTTCCTGTTCCTGACGGACTGTGACTAGGCGGAGGCGGACTATGATCACGTCGAGGTGTGATTCACATCGAACGATGGCATCGGGGAATGCTGGTCGTCGCAGTGCTGCTATTGAACACCTGCGGTCCGCGTACCAGTCTGTCCACCTTGCCCGTAGCACGCGAGATGGCTCCGGAGTGCGTCGACGGTTCGATCCTCAGCCTGCAATTCGATTTGCATGCCTGCATGGGAGAGGAGCAGGCGTTTGATTGCGAGGCTGACGCCGAGCATCAGCACCGTCAGCGTCTTCAGAGTTGCATCGTGACGGAAGCGGACGCGTCTAGGCAATCGCTGGTTCCTGCTCCAATCCCATCGCACGCGAGGATTCAGGCGGGGTCGGTGGATTCGAGACAGGGCGGGCCTTGGCGAGGACGCAGCGCGACTGTTGGTCCAACCGGGACCAGATGGATGGCACCGGACAAAGACTGAACGGAGAGGAAGCGAGAACCGGACTCGCCAGCTTCCGAAGGCAGACTTCGGTCAGTGGAGGACTGGGTGGATGTAGCCACCGTCCGCGTTTCTGACCCCTGCGGACACCTGCCCGCCCCGACGCGGAAACGTGCAGTGCGCCAGAAGGACTGCGTGGTATGGCTGAGCAGAACGTGACTGTCGACCTCGACAGCCAGAGGCGCAGGCATAATGGTGTGGTAGCCGATGTCTGCTCCAGATTTCCAGTCCTTGATGCTGCTCTGCCTTATGGCCCCCAAGGACCGGGATGAGTTTCCGATGGCCGAACTCCGCGAACGCGTGGCGGTTTCGGAAGGTCTCGCGGCTGACGATCTACAGGAGACGATACCGAGCGGAGAATCCCGATTCTCGATCCCCGTTGGTTGGGCCCTTCCGCATTTGTCGGATGCCGGGCTTTTTGAGCGGACCAGGCGTGGCATTCTCCGCTTGACACCGGAGAGTGACCGCGTGTTGTCCCCGGCACCTTCACACATTGACAAGAAGGTGCTTCGAGAGATTCCGAGCTATGCCGGACGGAAGAAGCGACAGCGGTCGTCGTCTTCCGACAAGACCACTGCACACTGGGAGACCATCCGGGTCCGCGACCGTTGCGATATCCAGCGGATCGACGGAAGCTACTTCGATCAGGAACCAACGTAAGCCATGCGCCTGTCATGGAATGAAGTGCGCGCCCGCGCGGCCCGCTTCGCCGATGCCTGGAAGGATGCGGCCTACGAGAAGGGCGAGACCCAGAGCTTCTACAACGCCTTCTTCAGGGTGTTCGGCGTACGGCGACGGAGTGTGGCGCGTTACGAAGCGCATGTTGCCAAGCTCGACAACCGGTCCGGGTTCATCGACCTGTTCTGGCCGGGCGTCCTGATCGTCGAGCAGAAGAGTGCGGGCCGTGATCTGGCGGTGGCCTACGCGCAAGCCGGTGAGTACTTCGACGCACTGCCCGAGCGGGACCGTCCCCGCTACATCCTCGTCAGCGACTTCCGGACCTTCCGGCTGCACGATCTCGACGAGAACGAGTCCGTCAGCTTTCCGCTGGCGGACCTGCCCGCTCATGTCGAGTCCTTCGGTTTCATTCTCGGGGTGCAGCGCCGAGCGTTCCGTGATCAGGATCCGGCGAACATCGAAGCGGCCGAGCTGGTCGGACGGTTGTACGACGCGCTGGCCGATGCCGGCCACCGGGGACACGATCTGGAACGCTTTCTGTTCTGCCTGTTCGCCGACGACACTGGCGTCTTCGAGCCGCGCGACATGTTCCTGGACATCATCTGCCAGTTGTACTAGCAAGTGCGACACCAGATATGGGGGTGGGTGTCAGGGATGGCCTATCATTTGGGAGAAACCACCATGGCACAGACCTACCACCAACTGCGGCGCGACGAACGCTGCCAGATCCACTCCCTGCACCGGCAGGGAGCCTCGGCCCGCACCATCGCGGACCAACTCCACCGCCACCGATCCACCATCTACCGCGAACTCCGCCGCAATGCCGATCCCTCCGGCTACTGCCACCAGCAGGCCCAGACCCGCTCCGAACAGCGCCGCCGACAGGCCGCCTCCGGCCCCCGCAAGCTCCATCCACCCCTCTGGGACCGCATCTGCGACCTGCTCCGCATGCACTGGAGCCCCGAGCAGATCGCCGGGCGCCTGCGACTCGCCGGTGACACCTCCGTCAGCTTCTCCTGGCTCTACCGCCGCATCCATCAGGACCGCGCCGACGGTGGACAGCTCCATGCCTGCCTCCGTCAGCGCGGCAAACGCCGCCGCTGCAGGGCCACCAAAGGCTCCGCCGGCCGCGGCTGCATACCCGGACGGACGGACATCAGCGAACGACCGTCCATCGTCGAGGACAAACAGCGCACCGGCGACTGGGAAGGCGACACGATCATCGGCAAGGCCCATTCCGGTGCCGTCGTCACGCTCGTCGACCGGCGCTCCAAGTACACGTTGACTCAGGCAGTTACCAACAAGACCGCCGCCCTGGTCGGCGGCGCCGTCCAGGACCTGCTCGCTCCCTTCACCCCCCTCGTGCACACCCTCACCTTCGACAACGGCAAGGAGTTCGCCGGCCACCGCACCATCGCCACCTCCCTCGCCACCGCCATCTTCTTCGCCCGCCCCTACCACTCCTGGGAACGCGGCCTCAACGAACACACCAACGGCCTGCTCCGCCAGTTCGTCCCCAAATCCGAGAATCTCCGCACCCTCGACCCCGGCATCCTCCAGGACGCCACCGACCGCCTCAACCACCGCCCCCGCAAGGTGCTCGCCTACCGCACCCCCCATGAGGTCTTCAGCGCCGCCTGCCGCGCAGCCGGCATCGCCCCACCTCCGGCGGGCCCCGCTCCCCGCCCGCTCTGAGCCTCTCGCTCGCGGCGCCCTGTGGTCTCGCCCACTGCCCGCCCCCTGCACCTGCCTCCCGGTCCCGGCCCACTCCCGGTCCCCGCGAACCGGCCCTCCCGACCCGCACTCCCCCTCTCCCCACCCCCACAAGGCTCCGGGCGGCTCCAGCCCCCCCTTGACACACCCACCCCGGCTGCCCTACACTCTCCCTGTACCCAGCCTTCACACCTCCCCCCAGCCAACCATCCCTGTCGCACTTCGTTGTTCAATGGGCGATCGAGTCCCGCACATCCGAGGATGGGACCGATCTCGGCCTGTGGCTGGATCAGGTCTTCACTGTGCTCGACACACCGGAGGAAAAGCGTGTCACAACGCTCGACGAGGACCTGGCGCGGCTCCCCTATGTCGACGGCGACCTCTTCCGGGGACGGCTGCGCACGTTCTGGTTCAACGCTCCGATGCGCGAGGCCCTGCTGGAAGCCTGCCGCTTCGACTGGTCGAAGATCTCCCCCGCGATCTTCGGCGCACTGTTCCAGTCGGTGATGGACCCGACTGAGCGGCGTGCGCAAGGCGCCCACTACACCACGGAGAAGAACATCCTCAAGGTGATCGAGCCGCTGTTCATGGACAATCTGCGCAGGGAGTTCGATGAGGTGCGGCGTAGGGTGCGGGGGCGTCTTGCGGCGCTCGGACGGTTTCAGTCGAAGCTGCGCAGCCTGACGTTCCTTGATCCGGCGTGCGGCTGCGGGAACTTCCTGATCATCGCCTATCGGGAACTGCGAGGACTGGAGATCGATGTTCTCCGGGAGATTCGCGACACGGCCGCGAAGCAGGGAATGGTGACGCTGGACACCGCTTGGACATCCGTGGTGGATGTGGACCAGTTCTACGGGATCGAGCTGGGCGAGTTTCCGGCACGGATCGCGGAGACGGCGCTGTGGATGATGGATCACATCATGAACAACCGGCTGAGCAGGGAGTTCGGTCGGAGTTTCGTGCGGATCCCGCTTCAGAAGTCGCCGCACATTCTGCGTGGCGATGCACTGGAGACTGACTGGTCCGCACTGCTGCCGCCCGGCGAGGGTTCGTACGTGTTGGGCAATCCGCCATTCGTGGGGGCGAAGTACCAGACGAATGAGCAGCGGAGCCAGGTGCGGAGGATCGCTGCGCTCGGAAACGGTGGTGGCACGCTTGACTATGTCAGTGCCTGGTTCATCAAGGCGGGCGAGTACGCGCAGGGTGGCGCTGTTCGGATCGGGTTCGTGGCGACCAACTCGATCACGCAGGGTGAGCAGGTCGCGCAGCTCTGGCCGGAACTGTTCGGACGGTGCGGGCTCGAGATCGCGTTCGCACATCGGACCTTCGCCTGGGGATCGGACGCGCGTGGCAAGGCGCACGTGCATGTCGTGATTCTGGGGCTGGCCGGCAAGCGGGCCGCACCGAGGGAGAGGCGGTTGTTCAGCTATCCGGACATCAACGGCGAGCCGGAGGAAAGCCGGCACGTGGCGCTGTCGCCGTATCTGTTCGATGCTGGCGGACTGTCGGATCCGCATCTGACGGTACGGGAAGAGAGTCGGCCGATCAACGGGCTGCGCAGGTTGCTGATCGGATCGAAGCCGATCGACGGGGGGCACTACATCTTCGACAGGGCGGGCCGCGAGGCGTTGCTGGAGACGGAGCCGGAGGCTTCGCGCTGGCTGCGACCGTTCATCGGGGCCCGCGAGTTCCTGCAGGGCGGCGAGCGCTGGATTCTGGCGCTGCATGACGCGCCGCCGGAAGTACTGGCCCGGCTGCCGGAGGTGCGGGCAAGGATAGCCGCCGTGCGTGCCTACCGCGAGGCCAGCGAGAGTGCACCGACCCAGGATCTCGCTGATACTCCGAAACTCTTCCATATCAATGTCATTCCCACCGCGCCGTTCTTGCTCATTCCCAGAGTGAGTTCGGAGCGGAGAGACTACGCGCCCATCGGCTGGCAGAAACCTCCGGTGATTCCCAGTGATGCCACTCTGGTCCTGCCAGACGCGACCCGAGCTGATTTCGCGTTGCTCACCTCGGCCATGCACATGGCCTGGCTGCGTTTCGTCGGCGGACGGCTGAAGAGTGACTATCGCTATTCGATCGGTCTTGTCTACAACACCTTCCCGCCACCTCCCGAGGATGCGGATCTGTCGAAACTGGACTCACTGGCGGACGCTGTGCTTGCCGCGCGTGCCACCCATCCGGGTGCAACGCTGGCCGACCTCTACGACCCGAACCTGATGCCGTCGAACCTGCGACAGGCGCACAAGGCGCTCGACCGTGCAGTGGACCGTCTCTATCGGCGCACCCGGTTTGCGTCGGAGCGTGAGCGCATCGAGCACCTGTTCATCCTCTACGAGGAAATGCGCGCTCCCTTGGAACTTCCAACCCGGAGCAAGGCGAAACGACGGCGAGGGAAGAGCAGGAACACGTAGGGAATTTTCGGGTATAGACTATCGGACTCAGCGGTGTCCAAGACCTTAAGGTACGCACGTGCGTCCGACCTCAACTAGGTCGAGACGGAGACGTTGAAGGAGGGAGCCGAAGCTGGATGTCGCGTGGCCAGTCCGTTCCTGACGAGTTGCAAGCCGGCTGGGATGGACGGCACCGTCGATGACTGACCGGACAGGAAGCGAAAATCGGATTCGCCAGCTACCGACGGTTGACGGTTATTGGCCCGAGACTGTGGCGATGTAGCCACCGCATCCGGTTCCGACTCCCGCACGCAGCTGCACGCCCTGAGGCGGGAGCGTGCAGTGCGCCAGGTGGACTGCGTGGCATGGCCGAGCAGAACATGATCGTCGTCCTCAACAGCCAGCAGCACAGGCATAATGGTCTGTTAGTCGATGCCTGTCCCGCACTTCAAGTCCCTGATGCTGCCCTGCCTTATGGCTCTCAAGGACGGGGAGGAAGTTCCGATTGCAGAACTCCGCAATCGCGTGGCGTCGGCCGAGGGACTCACCGCTGACGATCGTCAGGAGACGATACCGAGCGGAAACTCCCGATTCTCGATCCACGTTGGTTGGGCCCTTACACACATGGCGCATGCCGGGCTTCTTGAGCGGACCAAACGAGGTATCCACCGCTTGACACCGGAAGGCGGCCGCGTGTTGTCCCAGACACCTTCTCGTATTGACGTGAAGATGCTGCGCGAGTATCCGAACTATGCCGAATGGAGCAAGCGAAAGCGGTCGTCGGCTTCCGACGAGACCACTGTGCCACGGGAGACCATTGAGCCAACGGGAACACCCGAGGAGTTGATCGCGCGTTCCGTGAGGAAATTGCGGGACGCACTCGAGGCTGAAGTCTTGGAACGTGTCCGCGCCGCTTAATCCGCACTCTTCGAGAAGGTCGTGATGAACCTGTTGACCAAGCTGGGCTACGGTGATGGCGACGGCGCCAAGGCGAACGGAATGAGGAAATCGGTCGAGGGTGGGATCTACGGAAAGATCCGGGAAGACACGCTCGGCCTGGACGAGATCTATGTCGAGGCAAGGAACTGTGACGAAGAAGGCACAGTGGGCGGGGTCGACCTGCGCAACTTCGCGGGGGCTCTCGACGCGGAGGGTACGGCCAAGGGCGTGTTCGTCACCACCAGCAGCTATACGCGGGATGCGAGGGAATACGTGCGGCAGAGTCCGAAGCGAATCGCGCTGATCGACGGCCGGGAACTCGCGCGCCTGATGGTCCGGCATGGCATCGGTGTGCGGACCCGCGACCGATACGATGTCCAGCGGATCGACGACAGCTACTTCGATCAGGAACCGAGATAAGCCATGCGCCTGTCATGGAACGAAGTGCGGGCCCGCGCGGCCCGCTTCGCCGAGGACTGGAAGCATGCGGCCTACGAGAAGGGCGAGACCCAGAGCTTCTACAACGCCTTCTTCAAAGTCTTCGGCATACGCCGACGGAGTGTGGCGCGTTACGAAGCGCATGTTGCCAAGCTCGGCAACCGGTCCGGGTTCATCGACCTGTTCTGGCCGGGCGTTCTGATCGTCGAACAGAAGAGTGCGGGGCGTGATCTGGCGGTGGCCTACACCCAGGCCGGTGAGTACTTCGACGCACTGCCCGAGCGGGACCACCCGCGCTACATCCTCGTCAGCGACTTCCGGACCTTCCGGCTGCACGATCTCGACGAGAACGAGTCCGTCAGCTTTCCGCTGGCGGACCTGCCCGCCCATGTCGAGTCATTCGGTTTCATCCTTGGCGTGCAGCGCCGGGCGTTCCGCGATCAGGATCCGGCGAACATCGAAGCCGCCGAGTTGGTCGGACGGTTGTACGACGCGCTGGCCGATGTCGGCCACCGGGGACACGATCTGGAACGCTTTCTCGTGCGGCTGGTGTTCTGCCTGTTCGCCGACGACACCGGCGTCTTCGAGCCGCGCGACATGTTCCTGGACATCATCGAGTCCCGCACGTCCGAGGACGGGACCGATCTCGGGCTGTGGCTGGATCAGGTCTTCACTGTGCTCGACACACCGGAGGAAAAGCGTGTCACAACGCTCGACGAGGACCTGGCGCGGCTCCCCTATGTCGACGGCGACCTCTTCCGGGGGCGGTTGCGCACGTTCTGGTTCAACGCTCCGATGCGCGAGGCCCTGCTGGAAGCCTGCCGTTTCGACTGGTCGAAGATCTCCCCCGCGATCTTCGGCGCACTGTTCCAGTCGGTGATGGACCCGACTGAGCGGCGTGCGCAAGGCGCCCACTACACCACGGAGAAGAACATCCTCAAGGTGATCGAGCCGCTGTTCATGGACGATCTGCGCAGGGAGTTCGATGGGGTGCGGGGGCGTCTTGCCGCGCTCGGGCGGTTTCAGGCGAAGCTGGGCGGCCTGACGTTTTTTGATCCGGCCTGCGGGTGCGGCAACTTCCTGATCATCGCCTATCGGGAACTGCGACGACTGGAGATCGACGTTCTCCGGGAGATTCGCGACACGGCCGCGAAGCAGGGCATGTCGACGCTGGACACGGCCTGGACATCCGTGGTGGATGTGGACCAGTTCTACGGGATCGAGCTGGGCGAGTTTCCGGCGCGCATCGCGGAGACGGCGCTGTGGATGATGGATCACATCATGAACAACCGACTGAGCAGGGAGTTCGGTCGGAGTTTCGTGCGGATCCCGCTGGAGAAGTCGCCGCACATTCTGCGTGGCGACGCACTGGAGACCGACTGGTCCGCACTGCTGCCGCCCGGCGACTGTTCGTACGTGTTGGGCAATCCGCCATTCGTGGGGGCGAAGTACCAGACGGACGCGCAGCGGAGCCGGGTGCGGACGATCGCTGCGCTCGGAAACGGTGGTGGCACGCTCGACTATGTCAGTGCCTGGTTCATCAAGGCGGGCGAGTACGCGCAGGGTGGCGCTGTTCGGATCGGGTTCGTGGCGACCAACTCGATCACGCAGGGTGAGCAGGTCGCGCAGATGTGGCCGGCACTGTTCGGACGGTGCGGGCTCGAGATCGCGTTCGCACATCGGACGTTCGCGTGGGGATCGGACGCACGTGGCAAGGCGCACGTGCATGTCGTGATTCTGGGGCTGGTCGGCAGGAAGGCCGCACCGGGGGAGAGACGGTTGTTCAGCTATCCGGACATCAACGGCGAGCCGGAGGAGAGCCGGCACGTGGCGCTGTCGCCCTATCTGTTCGATGCTGGCGGACTGTCGGATCCACGTCTGACGGTCCGGGAAGAGAGTCGGCCGATCAACGGGTTGCGCAGGTTGCTGATCGGATCGAAGCCGATCGACGGGGGGCACTACATCTTCGACAGGGCGGGCCGCGAGGCGTTGCTGGAGACGGAGCCGGAGGCAGAGCGCTGGCTGCGGCCGTTCATCGGGGCCCGCGAATTCCTGCAGGGTGGCAAGCGCTGGATTCTGGCGCTGCATGACGCGTCACCGGAAGTACTGGCCCGGCTGCCGGAGGTGCGGGCAAGGATAGCGGCCGTGCGTGCCTACCGCGAGGCAAGCGACAGCACACCGACCCAGGATCTCGCTGATACTCCAAGGCTCTTTCATATCAATGTCATTCCCGCCGCGCCGTTCTTGCTCATTCCCAGAGTGAGTTCGGAGCGGAGAGACTACGCGCCCATCGGTTGGCAGAAACCTCCGGTAATTCCCAGTGATGCCACTCTGGTCCTGCCAGACGCGACCCGAGCTGATTTCGCGTTGCTCACCTCGGCCATGCACATGGCGTGGCTGCGTTTCGTCGGTGGACGGCTTGAGAGCCGCTACCGCTATTCCATCGGCTTGGTGTACAACACCTTCCCGCCACCTCCCGAGGATGCGGATCTGTCGAAACTGGACTCGCTGACGGACGCTGTGCTTGCCGCGCGTGCCGCCCATCCGGGTGCGACACTGGCCGACCTCTACGACCCGAACCTGATGCCGCCGAACCTGCGGCAGGCGCACAAGGCGCTCGACCGTGCAGTGGACCGTCTCTATCGGCGCACCCGGTTCGCATCCGAACGTGAGCGCGTCGAGTACCTGTTCATGCTCTACGAGAAAATGCGTGCTCCCTTGGAACTTCCAACCCGGAGCAAGGCGAAACGACGGCGAGGCAAGAGCAAGAACACATAGAAACTTGTCCGGTATACCGAGCGCCGAATAAGCGGAGCCAAGCCCCGTTACAGAGCGTAGGCGGGCTATCGATAGGTAGGGGAATCAGGACACCAGGGAATGTTCTGTCCGTTCCGCCGGTCGGCGCGTCCTGGGAGGGTGTGGTTGCCAAGCACGGTCGCTTGACGGTCGGTGTGCCGGGACTTGTCGGCACTTCGCCCTAATCGACTTCGGTAACACTCGCCGGAGGCGTTCTGCTGCACTGGATGCTCTCGGTCATGCCGGCAGAGATAGTGGCGCAGGCGGTGTCCGTTGCCGTGCGGATGGCCTCTTCCCGAGTTGTGCCTGATGCCGTCGCGCAGTTGGTCCGCCCTCGGTATTCCATACAGACCTCGTATGTGAACTGCCTGAGTCCTGCCGACATGTACACGATCAGGCCCAGGATCGCGGCCGCGAACAGAATTGCAACTAGCACGGGCTTCTTCATCGCCAGGCCCATTGTACTGCGATGACCTTGCCGGCTAGGCTGCTGTGAGCGGTGCCCGGACCGGAGAGGAGGCGTGTGACCTGATCGGTAGCGGACGGTTACCATGGGAAACATGGCTGCGCTGCTCGCAGGTCAATCTGCGCCTGACTTCCGGCTCCTGGATGCCAACGGCGAGGAGTTTCACCTCAGTCGTCAGCTTCGGGCGGGTCCGGTTCTTCTCACCTTCTTCAAGACCGACTGCCCTACGTGCCAATATGCTCTGCCGTTTCTCGACCGATTCGGCAAGGCGTTGGACGGCATGTCCGCCGAGACAGTCGCGGTCTGCCAGGACAGGCCGGCAGAAGCTGAACGGTTTGCTGCGGAGTTCCACTACGAAACACGTGTCGTGTTCGACAAGCTCGAAAGCGGTTTCCCGGTATCCAACGACTATGGTCTGACGAACGTCCCCACCGTGTTCCTGATTCAGCAGGACGGCCGTATCGCTCATTCCGCGGTGAGTTGGTCGAAGCCGGATGTCGAGGAGATCGCGGCCAAGCTGGGTGTGAGGGCGCCGTTCCTGCCCGGTGAGAGGGTCCAGCCGTTCCGGCCAGGTTGAGGGGCGCGGAACTAGCTCCGGTCCGGAGCTGAATCGTTGCCTTCGTCCGGCGGACCCGCCAGTCCCGCTGGGTTCTCGTGGACTCTCTCCCTGCGACCGTGTCCCAGTGCAGCGGCGAGTCCCACCGACGACTCACCGAACCGGTCCCGCAGAGTGTCGACAGCCTGCAGTGCTTGGGTCATCTTGTCGTGACTCCTGTCGTCGAACAGTTCCTGCTGGTGGTGCGGTGCGGCCTGCAGCGCGCCGGCATGCACTCCGAGCAGCCGAATCGACTTCCCGGACTGCCGGTTCCGCTGGTAAAGCGAACGCGCGGTGTCGAGAATCACGGAGTCGAGCTGCGTGGCTTCATCCAGGGATACTGCTCTCGTTCGGGTCGAGAAATCCTCCGTGCGAAGTTTGATCTGAATCGTGCGGGCCCAGAGACCATGCTCGCGGAGGCGTCTCCCCACGAGCTGGGACAGCTTGGCCAGCGTGGCGTCGATCAGGATCGGGTCGCTTGTGTCAGCTGCGAATGTCGTCTCGTGACTGATGGACTTGGGCATATTCGAGTGGGAGAATCCGGGGCTGAACCAGGCTCCCGCGTCTTCGCCTCGTGCCTTCCTGGCCAGTTCCGGTCCCTGCTTGCCAAGGCGATTCTCCAGGAACGAATCGTCCTGGCGTGCCACGTCACCGATGGTCCGAATGCCCAACTGCCTCAACCTGTCACCCATTGCCTTGCCAACGCCGGGTACCCTTCGAACCGCAAGGGGAGCGAGGAATGCAGACTCAGCACCTGGTGCGACGTACAGCACGCCGTTCGGCTTCGCGAGGCCCGAACAGATCTTCGCAACCAGTCGCGATGTCCCTATGCCGATCGAGCACGGCAGACCGGTCGTTGTCGCCACTGCCTCGTGCAGCACATGCGCCGCCCGCATCGGCGGACCGAACAGTCTTCGGGTACCGGTCAGGTCGAGATAGGCCTCGTCGATCGAAGCCATATCGACCGATGGTGAGAACCGCTCGAGAATCGACTTGACCTTTCTGGAGCAATCAAGGTACTTGCGAGGGGTCCCGTCCAGGAAGACTGCGTGCGGGCACTTTCTGGCCGCCTCGGACAGCGGCATGGCCGATCGGACGCCGAATCGTCTTGCTGCGTAGGAGGATGCGGCCACGACGCCACGCTGGCCGGGCTTGCCTCCCACGACCACCGGCAGTCCCTTCAGTGTCGGATTCGCGAGTTCCTCGACCGACACGAAGAAAGCATCCATGTCAACATGAAAAATGACGTTCGTTGAATGAGTTGCCGTTCTTCGGCCCTCCCTGTGGTCCGATTATAGGAGATCAGTACGACGAAGAGCCGCCAGAGGGGTCATGAGGTGGAGACCGCGGAAGCACTGCACAGCCTGCCACATGGCGTAGTGGCATCGTCGGGACGAACTCGGGCCGGAAAGTTGCGGAACCCGGAACCGGTCGATCGGGCCCTGCCGATCATGAGAGGCTGGGCGCCGGACGCCAGAATTGGGCAGGCTCGAAGACCGCACTAGTGTCAGTCAGTCCATGCGGTCCGTATACTGGTAGGGCGGATAAGACAGGGGGCGTGACCGGTTCGATCAAGCGGTGGATCTTCTTGGCGCTGGCTGCTCTGTTGGCTGCCACCCTCGTATACCTGTTCCTCAATACCATCGTGGCGGCCCTGGTGGGCGCGCTCGTCGCGACGCTTGTCACCCACGCCATCCTCCGGTATCAGAATCGCAAAGCCAGCGTGACAGCGGTCCCTCCCGACCCACGGGAGGAGTTGATCGAGATGCTGGACGGGTTGGTTGCACTCAACATCCGCATCCGGGAAGAGGCCGTAACGGAAGATGTACTGCAGCGCCTGGAGGGAATCGTCGACAAGCTGCGCGGTCTGCTTGAAGACGTCAACGAGCGGCATCCGCAGCACGAGCTGACCTGGACGCTCAACCAGATGGCCAGGCAGTACCTGCGGAAGGTCACGGATCCCTACCTGGCGCTTGACCCTGCCGACCGCGAGAAGTCCGGCGACGAGGTCCTCCGAAGCCTGAACGGCCTCGAAGCCGAGATCGATAACGTTGCGGAACTGGTAAGGAATGAAAAGATGGGTGACTTCAAGGCGAAGGCGGCCTTCCTGCGAACGCGTTTCGTGCAAGGTCTATAGGGGCAACACATGAATGCAGATGACTCCACTCAGTCCGGCAGTGAGGTGGCGGACGCGATGCCGGTGGCGATCGCACCGAAGCCACCCGCTGGCATCGACGATGAATCCCGATCACAGCTCGATGGAAAGGCGGAAGAACTCGCTCTGGCCGTCTTCGCGGACCCGGCTGACCGCAAGCTGGGTCGGCGGGTCAGTGCCATGGGGGTCCGGGAGCAGCAGAAAGCGTCCTCCGAGATTGGTCTTCTGAGGACCCGGGTCGGCACCCTGCTGTCGCAGCTCGACGGAGAGGGGGCAGAAATCCCCAAGATTCTCGTCCAGTTGCGCCACACCATGGACGAGATCAATCCGCAGGTGCTCGGCCAGCCCAGCGGCATTTCGAAGTGGCTCGGGAAGGCTCCGGCCGTTGGCAAGGTTCTCAAGCGGATCGCCGCGAAGTACGAATCGGTACAGACGCAGATTGACCAGATCATGAATGGATTGCGGCATGGCAAGGACAAGCTTCTGCAGGACAGTGCTGAGCTCGAGCAGCTATACCACCAGGTCCAGGTCGCCCAACAGGGTGTCCAGCAAGCCGCATACGTGGGCGAGATGCTCATGGAACGGATCGAGCAGGGCACCCCTGATGCAGATGATGTGGTGCAGCGCCAGAAGCTCCAGTCAATGGCGCATCGAGTCGCGATGCGGGTCCAGGATCTGCGCACGATGGAGCAGGTCAACCTTCAGTTCTTCGTGTCGATTGACATGACATTGCAGAACAACGATACCCTCTGCGAGCAGATCGATCGAACCGTGATGGTCACCCGGAGCCTCCTCACAGTTGGACTGATGATTCAGTCCGCGCTCGCGAGCCAGAAGCAGATAGCGACCGCCGTCAAGCAGGTTCAGGACAGTACCGCGGCCATGCTGGAGGCGAACGCCGCCGCAATCGGTAACCAGACGCGGGAGATCGGGGAGATGCAGAACAATCCTGTGATCGCCTTGGATCGCGTGAAGAATGCCTATGAATCGCTGGTCTCGGCGATGGATGAGATGGAGCAGATTCGGGCTGCGGGTACAGAGAAAGCCAAGAGCGGGATCGCGGAACTCTCCCGCATGTCGGCCGCTCTCGAACCGAAGGTCGAAGCGCTACAAGCCGCCAAGGAGCTTCCTCCTGCCGAAATTCCGGGTGCGCTGGAGGCCCCGGCGGAATAGGATCCGGTCTTCATCCGGTCGATGCCCATGCCTTCTCTCCTGCAACCAGCCGAGCGGGCCCGCTATGATGCGCAGTTTGCGGCGATTCGCAGGATGCCCCAACCCATCCCGCGCCCGATGCGCTTCAGGGCCTCGATCGAAGAGGTCGAAGTCGGGGGCTACATTCGCTTCGGAGGCAATTCCTATGCTGTCAAAGGGGTGAACGTCTACGAACGCCACGGAGTGCGATGGCCGGAACTATCGCTGTATCGATTGAACGACGGCACGACCCAGTACCTGGAGTGGGAGAAGGAAGATGAGGTCTCCGTATACGTCTCGCTGGAGACCGTCAGTTTCGGTCAGGTCGGACTGCGGGACAAGGAACAGCTGTGGAAGATTGCGGAAGACGAAGAGGGGGAGTTGCGGTACAAGGGCACGAGATTTCGGTATCACGAGGACTCGGCAGTGACGTTCTTTCGCGATGGGGAGACCGAAGGCAAGGGGTTTCGCCAGTACCTGTTTCGAGGCCCAGACGGTCGCAAGTTCCTCTGCATCGAGGAATGGGGGGACGACGAGTCCGGTTATGAACACAACGTTATCCTCAGTGGGGCTTTGGACGCGAAGGCTATCGAGGTGATCGTCCGGGTGGGAGCCGGGTGACGATGGCTGCCTACAAGGACTCTTCCGCTCATGCGTTGCGGTTGCGCCTGTATCGAGGTACGGTGAACCGGCACGACCACACCGTCTTTGCAAGTGGTTCGGTCAGCCGGGCCGGACTCCGTATCGAGGCTTCGGTCATTGGCTCCAGTCACGTCATGGAAGTTCGTGGTCGGGATCTTGCTCTTACCGAGCTGCTCGCATGCGAGCAGCTATCTCGAGACGGGCCGGTTGCCACATGGGCTCCGGGCGATCCGGGTGTCGAATACCTCGGGATTCCGAACCGGCGGTACCGGTTCGAAGCGTCCGTGACGGACATGCGTCGATCCTCCGAGCAGATTGATGCGTTGCGATTCCTGATTGATCGAGCGAGGGAAATGCCCACTCAGCTTGGGCTGTCCTATCGTTTTCCGGGTGGCATGAACGGGAGCCATGCTGCCGAGACACTGGTATGGGCTGCTGCGACCGAGGGAGGTGTCGTTGCACGCACTGCCCATTCCTACCCTTCCGAATCTCTGGTGGTTCAGAGTCTGACGACGATTGAGCTGGCGGAAGTCGCGCCCGTGGATGCAGATCTCGGGGTCCTGGCCGCCGCATGAGGCATCGGAAGCGAATGACCGCGGTGATCCGATGTGGCAACCTTGGGGTCGTGGGGCTCGCTGTGTTCCTGTCGGGGTGTGCGGGGCTGCCGGAGAGTCTTGTTCGAGAGGCCGCACTGACGGGAGAGAAGATCCAGGAAGAGTACCGCCGTATCGAGAGTTCCGAAAGGCAGTATGCTGATTTTCCGCAGTCTGACGAGTACGGTCAACTGGGCATGTATGCGGAGCGTGAGAATTGGGCGAGCTATTTCCCGGCCGCCAGGGCGAAGGTGGACTCAGCCAAGGGGGTCTTCGAAATCGAGGTGGTGCCGGCCATCGAGAAGGACGACCCGACTGCCGCCAGCGCCGTGCAGGGTTCCCTGGGTAAGATCGCCCAGCTTCTGACGAGCGGCCGCGAGTCCGCACAGATTTGGCTGGAGCGGCGCGACTTCCTGATCGATGTTGCGACGACGGTCGCAACCAGGATGCGGGAGTGCGAGGCCGCCCTGCAGGTCATGCAGGAACAGGAGCCGGCGCTGGCCTCGACATCTCGGCAGGCAATGGAAGCCCACGCGACGCGCGCCGACGATATCAATGAACTTGTCGCGCCCTTGACGGAACTGCTTGCCACCTCAGAGACGGCGTTCGCGAGGGCGACGGCGGAGTTCGGGAAACGCTCGGCGGCTGCGGACCTCGACCTGGCGGTCTTCGGAGATTCCTGTGAACTTGTGACCCGGAATTCTAGAGAGTTCGTGACCCGTGTTCCGGACCTCTCTGCAAGGCTGGCGGAACTTGATGTCAGCTATTCGCGAACCCTGATCGACATGAAGACCGAATACGGACTCCTGATCCGTCGCGAGAGCTGGGATGACGCCGTGGACTACCCGACAGCTCATCTCCTTGATTTTCGGGTGACGAGCATCAGGCCGGAAACATACGAGCACCTGGCCCGAATCGAAGGATCGCTTGCCGTTTTCTCGTCTACGCTCTTCGGATCTCGTCTTCGTCTGAACAGAGGCGTGCAGGAGGAGCACTGGAATGCCTTGGGGATTGATCCCATCCGACAGTGGTCGCGGACAGACAACAAGGCCGAGTACTGGGTGCAGGCGGACGAGTCGAGGTACTTTCACAAGTACCTGATTCAGGAAGATGGAGTGACATCGGAATCGGAGTGGGTCGAGGTGACCGAGGATCTGTTCTTCGCCAACATCGACAACCTGGGGATGGATGTGGAGTCGAAGCCGTACGGGTTCTTCGCAGCGGAGAGACTGACACACGCCGCGCCACCGGGCATGGCCTACGTTGGCAATCCCCACTACGGCAGATGGGCTTCGGACGGGGCGGGGGGCTCGGTCTGGACCTGGCTTCCCACGTACCTGTTTTTCTCGACGATGTTCGGGTCACCGGTCCGCTACGGGCGGAGCGAATGGGACACCTGGTCTGGCAGTTACCGCGGGACTCGACCGTACTACGGCGGCAGTTCCGAAGCACCGCGATGGGGGACCAACAGTCAGACCACCCAGTCGGCTCCGAGAATGCGAGGCTCCACCTTCGCGCGAACCGGCGGATTCCGCCGCCCAACTTCGTCCGTGCGCGGGGCTGGTCCACGGACTCGAGGCGGTTCCTTCGGGGCAAGTGGAAAATAGCGGGAGACCGGAATGATCGAAATCGCCGAAACACTGATCCAAGGCGTCGCAGACACGCTTCTGGTGTTCCTGGTCCTCGTGCTCGCCAAGAAGGCGAGCGACTGGCTGTTCCGAGCCGCCTTGCTCGGAAGCGGGATGAAGGATGCGCCGGAACTGACTGTCGACCACCAGATCGAAGAGGAAAGCAATCTTGCGGTTGCCCTGCGGAAATGTGGGCTCGGTGTCGGATTCGGACTGGGATTGGCTGGCGTCGTGAGCGGTGGCATAGCCCGTTTCTCGGACGGTTGGGATGCCGTACGAGACAATACCGTCGAGATACTTGGATATTGCGCCATTCTGCTGGTGTTCTTCTTCATCGCCCAGTCCTTGGCGGAGCGCGTCATCCTGGGCCATGTCCATAACGCTCGGGAACTGTACCAAGGGAACCTTGCGGTCGGCTTCGTGGAATTCGGGATTCTGACCGCAACGGGTCTGATCGCGTACGGTTCGTTTCACGGCGATGGAGGGGGCTGGGAAACGTCACTCGCTTTCTTCGCGATGGGGCAGGTCGCCCTGACCGCGTTCGCGTTCATCTACGAGTGGCTCACTCCATTCGACTGCCTGACCGAGATCAGGGATGGCAACACGGCGGCGGGGTTGATTCTCGGGGGGACCCTGATGTCGCTGGGGATCGTCCTCGGTTTCGCTGTATCCGGCCCATTCACCGGCTGGGCCGAGGGTATCACGGGATTTGCCGTGAGCGGTGTGGTCGGCATGGTCTTGCTGGTGATGTTCCAGAAGCTCGTCGACAAGGCGTTTCTCCCGAACACGACGCTACGAATCGAGGTGGAGCGAGACCGGAACGTCGCCGCTTCTTCGGTCACTGTGGGTGCACAGGTGGCCCTCGCAATCATGATCGGATCGCTCGTGATCTGAAGTCGTTCGCGATCAGTACCGCTTGGCAGTCGACCCGTTGGCGCCTTCCGTTCGAACGTCACGGTGAGGCGTAATCCAGGTTGCGATAGCCGAGTTGCAGCAAGGCTCCTTCGGCTGCCCGGGTTCCGCGGTAAAGGGCCTCTTCGAAGATCGAGATTCCGCTCAAATCCGAATTGGCGAAGTGAATCGGCCCTTCCAGCGCGCCCAGATGCCGTCGCGTTGCCGAGTCCAGGAAACCTGTCACCGGCCGGATCATCCCGTGACCGAAGCGCATGATGTCGACTTGCGCGACACAGTCCCGAATGTCCGGATGGGCTCTCTCAATGTCAACCAGAACTTCTTCCTTCCGATCATTCCAGTCCGTCGACAGCAGCGTCTGGCGAGCAGCGCGAGGGTCCTGCCCAGCGAGCGCTCGATAGTACGTCCAGACGGTCGGGGCCACTGAGCCCGGGTTGGACTGGTGGGTCGCTACCACGTAGCCAAGTCCCGGCGACCCGTAGATGATGTTCTCCCACGCCGGCGGTACACCGTTCGTGGCGGGTTCCTGGTCGATGATCAGGTTGGCCGTGTACCACGGGGAATAGACGAAGTCGCCCAAGGGGGGCAGGGAAGTAGCAAGATAGGGGATGAGGTACGGTGCCAGGAAGGTTGGCGCCGCGAAGACGACCGTGTCGCATTCGAACGTGACATGTTTCGTGACGACTTCGAGGTGCGCGTCTCGCTTGTCAATCCGGAGCACTGCTGCATCCGTCCGAAGCTGCGATGCCATGTCATCTGACAGTCTCTTGGTGATCCAGCCATTGCCGTCCGGCCATGTCAGGATGCGGGAATCGCTCTCTGCCCGGGCGGCGAAATAGTGGATGCCGGCCCAGGCAGAAGCCTCGTCGTACGAACAGCCGTAGTCGTCCCTGCAGGCGTAGTCCACGTACCAGCGCAGGCGTTCGCTGAAGAATCCCTGTACCACCATCCAGGTCCTCATCGAAATGCGATCCAGGTCGCTCGTATGCGTGGGCTGGACGACCGGAATCGTGAACTCACCGCCCTTCCGGAAGTAGTCCATCTGGTCCCAGAACCGGTCGAAGTGATCACGTTCGGTTACTGCCGACGAAGCCAGCGGTTCCAGCCCCGGAGTCCACTCGCCACGAACGAACAACCGGGCCAGTGGCGCACGGCAAAGATGTGCCGGATCCCACACGCCGTCTGCAAGGACTCCGAGGTCGGTGAACAGTTCCTCGACCAGGGGAATCCGTCGGTCCGGGACCGGCACATAGTGGGCCCCCCATGGATACGCGGCGATGTCGTTCTGACCGGACCGGGAATTCCCGCCAGCGACCGCCTCGAGTTCAAGGAGAACGAACTCCTCGAATCCATGGCGACGCATTCGCCAGGCTGCGGCGAGCCCGGCGACACCAGCCCCCACGATGACCACGGGCACTCGGGACCGTTCCCGTGGGATGGAAATCGGGTACCCGTCACGAATGGCGTGGCCAGTTTCGTGACTGTCGTCCATGAATCTTCCCGATACCGGACGTGGCCGCCGAAACAGGAAGGAGGTCGTCGCAGCGGCCGCGAGTCCTCCGCCCGCAGCAGCGGACCGAAGTATCGCTCGTCTCGAAACCCTAGCGGCCAAGCCCTATCCTACTCGATCACTACCAACACACCGACAAGACTAAAGGAGACCAACAAGAGAAGTAGGCCGGGAGATCAGCAGATGACACGACATCCGGACAGAGAGCGACAGACCACTTCCTCCGCTCGAGCGATAAGAACTGGCAGACGCAAGTAGCCTCAGGTAACGAAATCATCATCTGGGTCCGGCAGTCAGCAGTTGTTCGTTCCTAGGGGACGACAGGCAGGGCATAGGTATACTTGTAGCCTGCAACAGTACTATGTCCGATCGTGACCGAGCAACAGCACTATACAAGTTCCTCCGAGAGTTCTCACGAATGCGTAACAAGCGTGTTCGCGACATTGATAGCTACAAAGATAGCGGATCGGTGATTTGGGCCAATGAGATCCCCCGAACGGACCTATGCCATTGTATAGCATGGTACCGGGGAACGCCTGACGCTGATAACGAAACCTCAGACGAAGATTGGATCAGGATTCTCAGGCCTTCCTTGAAACGACCTCCAGCGCCGCCGGTATCAGTAGCACCCTGGGTGAAGGATGAGGAACTCCGAGATTCCCAATCCGGTGACTTTCCCAGTCTTCTCCAACGACGTTTTAGTGAGTCGACTGATGGCCCTGAGATTCGACTTGATGATCATCCTGAAGTAGTTCAAGTGTGGAATTCATACCTCGAGAATGAATGGCTACCTTGGGCCGAACAAGATTCTGTCGATCGAAGCGTTCTAAAAGTGTACAAAGATCTTTACTGGATATACGAGCGACAGCAACGTGTGGGTGAGAGTCAAGAGGTCATCTTCGGCCTAGGCCTTCTCAGCTGGATCGATAGTGATGAGCAGAAAGTAAGCCGACACCTTGTAACGACGCAGGCCAGCATCAGATTCGACGCAGAGACTGGGACACTGACCGTAGCATCAGCAGCGGACGGAGAAGCGCCACTCTTCGAACAAGATATGTTGAACCCACAAGACCAAGCTGATCCAAAAGTCCTTAACTCGATTCAAGCTCGGCTCGAAGAAAACAGCGACTCGCTGTGGTCAGCAGGGCCGATAGATGGTCTGCTCCAAAGCTGGGTACACTCCATTCACGCTGAAGGACAATATTACGATAGACTTGCGATACCTGAACAATCTAATTCGACACCGATTGTACATCTTGCACCCGCACTTATCCTTCGACCTCGTAACGAACAGTCTCGTGTCCGCGCCTTTTCGGATATCCTCGAGTATTTGGAAACACATGATCTAGTTCCAGTTGGAGTCAAACACTTCGTTGGAGCTTCCGACACCCAGCCGTACGAGACGAGCGTCGGCGCCAAAACTGGTGTAGTCTCACCGACTGAGATGTACTTCCCGCTACCAGCCAATGATCAACAGCGGCAGATTGTAGAACGGTTATCCGGAAACCAAGGTGTTATTGTGCAAGGACCGCCCGGTACCGGAAAATCTCACACCATCGTAAACCTGATCTGTCACGCTCTCGCGACCGGCCAGCGCGTCCTCGTCACATCGCATACGGCACGTGCATTAAAGGTCCTCCGAGAGATGATCGAGAGAAAAGCGTCGGATCTCTCCCCACTTGCGGTGGTACTGCTCGGAGATGACCGCGAATCTATGGACGCCATGGAAAAGTCAATTCAAGGAATCCTTTCGCGACAACACACATGGAGGGCGAGGGAGAGTCGGGAAGCAATCTTAACCCTCGAAACGATTTTAGATCAAGAGCGAGCATCCAAAGCAAGCGTCCTGAAGGATCTACGAGCAATCCGAGAACGAGAGACCTCCAAACACAACCGGTTCGGCTATCGTGGAACGCTCGCACAGATCGCCGAAAAGCTCCATTGGCAGAACGAGACCCTTTGCTGGATTCCAGATAAGGTACAGGAAGACTCAAATACCCCTCTGTCTACAACGGAGTTCGCCGAATACATCAATCTAGCGAGAAACCGCCGCATATCGACTTGGGAGCAAGCTGAGTCGATTCCAATAGACCTCAAAGGTCTGCCAATTGTTGAATCCTTCAGGGAATCCGTCGAGCTTGAATGCCGAGCACGCGAGAATTTTGAAAAAACTGCAGAAACTCGAAAACTGCCTGAATATCAACAGTTATTGGGAGTCACCGAAGTCGATCGGAATAATCTTGCGGAAGGACTCCGAAACTTGATTGCCCAGATCGAAAATGTGAGACGCCATCCGATAACTTGGATCAACATAGCAACAGAGCAGATTCTCAGTGGCTTCGGGAGTACCTGGCGACAATTGCACAAAGAGACGCAGAACGTCTCTATATCCTTAAAATCGCATGCAAGCGAGCTTGACTCCTACGGAATAGTGGTAGAGCCAACAGATTTACCTTTACCAACACTGCTCGCAGATACCGAAAAGATGATCAAACACTACAATACTGGTCATCGTTGGGCTCTCTGGCCTAGCCATATCAAAGCTATGAAACGCCTTCGTCAGTGCAAAATCGGCGGACTACATTGTAGAAAGGAAGATCTAAAGACGTTAAGTGAGCGAATTGAAGTAATTCAGAAATGGTATGGATTGCAAAAATCGTGGAAGCGTTATCACAATCTCGAGGTTACGACATTTGTCGGCCTGGTGCCTCAGTTAGAAGATCTATGTGGGCAAATCAATAAAGCTTTCAGAGCATTCGAAATCAAAGAATATTCACAGGATATTCTAAACCGAAGTTCGGTACTATTCGAGCCAAATTGGTTTGATACTAACGTGTTGCAACGTTGGATAGACGTGCTGTCTGCGATCGAGGTAGAACTCCAATACCAGATCAATAGAGATTACTTTAGTCGGTTTCTTAAGTTTATTGATACGCAAAAAAATGACAGACGGAGGGACCCATTTTTGCTTCAACTCCAAGCCGCAATCGAGAATCGAAATGCGAAAGAGTACGAAGCAGCTTGGAAACTTGCATCTGAAAATGTCGATCTTTCAAATCAACTCAAGCGCAAGTTAGAATTGGCAAAGTCATTACAGGATAAGGTTCCCGAGCTGACGTCAGAGATCGAGAAGACTCCAGTAGACCGAGTCTGGGATGAGCGAATCAAGACGCTCGAAGCCGCTTGGAACTGGTCAAAAGCGCACGCATGGGTAGGTCGTTTGACGAAGCCTGGAGCAGAGAAACAGCACAGAGCGATGCTCGAATCGACGAAAGATCGGATCGCTAATATACTGGGACAGCTTGCAGCTCAAAAAGCATGGCATCACTGCTTTGATCAAATGACGGAATCCCATCGACGGTACCTCATAGGGTGGTCACAGGCTGTAGCTGCGATCGGTAAAGGCACCGGAAAACATGCTGGACGCTACCGTCGTGAAGCTCGATATAATCTCAACAAGTGCCGGGAGGCTATCCCTGCTTGGGTGATGCCGCTGCACCGAGTTACTGAGACCATAGAGCCTAGGCCAGAGATTTTCGATCTCGCAATTATTGACGAAGCCAGCCAATCTGGCCCGGAGGCTCACATATTAACATGGTTGGCCAGAAAGCTCGTTGTCGTTGGAGATGACAAGCAAATTCGGCCGAACTATCCAGGCTTGACCTATGACGATGTGTATCATATGCGAGAACGACACATCGCAGACTTGCCGCATTCCGATGTGTACCGGGTGAGATGTAGTTTTTTCGACATTGCGAGCATTTGGTGTAAGGCTCGCGTACGTCTTCGCGAGCATTTTCGCTGCATGCCCGAGATCATTCAATTTTCGAATAACTTGTCGTATGCTGCCGAGCCGCTCATCCCGTTACGTCAATACGGGGTAGGTCGACTTGAGCCAACGATCGTGCATCGGTTCGTCCGTGAGGGGTACGAGGAAGGCAAGGGGCAGAGTCTGCGTAATCCACCTGAAGCACGAGCGATTGTCGCAGAAATTGTGCGCATCGCTGAACAACCGCGGTATGCTAATAAATCGATTGGTGTGATCAGTTTAGTTGGCGTATCACAGGCGCGATTTATCCGCGATCTCTTGATTGAGGAAATTGGTATCGAAAAGTATAGACATCACCATATTGTATGTGGTGATTCCTACGAGTTTCAAGGTGATGAGCGGGACGTTATATTCCTAAGTATGGTCTCAGCACCAAAAGAGAAAAGGAGAATTAGGGCTATGACTGACCAAGATTCACAACGGCGATTTAATGTAGCTGTAAGTCGTGCCCGAGATCAGATTTATCTTTTTCACTCTGCGGCTATTTCTGATCTAAATCCTAAATGTCTGCGACATCAACTGTTGAGTTATTGCATTGAACCCCATGGAGGCACTCCGGGTCTAGATGGACTCGATCTGACACAAATTGAGCGTGCTGCTTATGAATCTGATCGCCAGAATATCAAAGCACCAGATCCATTTGATAGCTGGTTTGAAGTTGATGTATTTTTGCAAATTTCTCGACGTAAATATCGGGTGATACCACAGTTTCTGGCGGGAGATTATCACATTGATCTTGTCATCTGTGGTATGGATGGGATGTTGGCGGTCGAGTGTGATGGTGACGCTTGGCACGGTCCGGAGAGGTATGAGGACGACGCTTTGCGCCAGCTTGATCTAGAACGTGCTGGCTGGACATTTTGGCGTGTTCGAGAGAGCGTGTTCCGGCTCGATCCCGACACGGCGCTTTCTGGCCTCTGGGACACGCTAACGAAGCACGGCATTCTGTCTACAGATCGGAAGGAGATGGTAGATCATCCCAAGAAGTGTGGAGAATTGATGGCTGCTTCGGATGAAGGAAGTGCTGGCACTGGGTATCGGACTGGGAGTCGAGAACAGGATACTGGTACAGCGGTTAGTGTCACACCTAGTCAGAGTTCTGTTACAGATCAACCCATCGACTCGTCGGTAGGGTGTGAAACTAGGGAGTGTGACAAGACATCACTAGACAGGTCGTCATCTAGCGTCCTAGATGTAGGTAGTGTCACGGAAGCTGGTTCTCGTGGTCAAACTCCGTCGCTGAGTGGGACTAAGCCTTCGGCTGAGACCGAGTGTGTCGGCGGTCTGCCCCAGTACTTGGAATGGACATCAGGACAGGCTGTAGGTGACCCACGTACTGCAAGTCAGAAGGAGCTTATCAAGCTATTAGCTGAGGTAACGGAGCGAGAAGGACCTGTAGTCGCAGTTCGTGCGTATCGTTTAATCAATCGCGCTTCGGGAAGCCAGAGGTTGACTGCACTCGCGAGACGAGCACTAGAGCGTGCGTGCGACACTGCCATTGAATCCGGTAACTTGGTCGCCGCGAATCCGCTTGGGCTTGAGGAGCACGGACGATTAGTCCTACGAAGCCCAGAGAGTCCTGAGGTTGTGATTCGCCAGCGTGGTCCTCGGGATCTCGACGAACTTCCTCCCGATGAGATTGCAGCGATTCTTCGGTCGCTTATCGATGACACCGAGCAAGTGAATGTGGAAGGCCTCAAGAAGCGGGCAATCGAGGAACTACGCTGGGCTCGCCTCACGCGAAAGATCAACGATTTCCTAGAACAGTGTATTAAACTAATGTATCACGCTGACGATTGACCTGCATTCCGTAACCACTCATGACGAATGAGCAACGGCACGGTACTTGGCCTCCAACTCCGGGCAGCGGCTTATTCCACTCCGGTCTTGGATCAATCGCCGTGCTGCCGGAGCAGCGTGGCCACGCTCCAGCGTTAGTGTGCCGACGGCAGTCGTCAGGATCAGAACTAGTGCAGGATTCTTCCAGTACGGGCATGAGCATCCGTTCGTCGCAGCATCCGTAACATCGTGTTTGGTTTCTGTTTTAAGGATCCCTGGAAGTTGTTCAAGCTAATGTGAGTTGCGAGATCGAAATACATGGGGATTTGTCGGTGATTCGCTTCTCCGCAGGGACTTACCGTCCAATCGCCGCATCGACCGTGATAGCATGAACAGTCGCAATTGCGCCCGCCGAAGCCGGGAAGGGCATTGCAACCTGCTGTACGAGGGCAATCCTCGGCACGGCCTTGACCGCCAATCTGATGGTCGCTGATGCCGGGCCTCTCCTGCACCATCCAGAGGTGAGTTCTTTGAAAGAGAACGTCAATCCGAAGATAGCGACCCTTCTACTCGGAACATCGATGTTCCTGACGGGAGCAAGCGGGTTCATATTCGAGTGCATCCTGAGTACGGTAGCGACGTTTATCCTCGGTAACAGTATCGAGCAGTTCTCGGTCATCATCTCACTCATGATGTTGATGATGGGAGTCGCTGGGATCGCACAGCGCAGCATCAGTGACGATCATCTCATCGAGAAGTTCCTGATTGTCGAGGTTTGCCTTGCCCTGCTCGGAGGATTCGCTCCGATCAGCGTCTACTCATCGTATGCCCTGATGGATACCCATTTTATGTTGGTGCAGTACGCATTCGTGCTCTCGATCGGATTTCTCATCGGACTCGAGATTCCATTGGTGCTGCGGATCAATCGACGGTATGTTCCGCATTTGAAAGCCAACATTGCATCCGTGTTCAGTACGGACTACCTTGGTGCGTTTGTTGGTGCTGTCATTTGGGTCTATGTCTTATTGCGGTATTTTCCATTGACAGAGATCAGTTTTTTCGTTGCAGGCATGAATTTCGCTGTTGCTCTCGTAACGTATGCGTATTTTTCCTGGCACGGCGCGGCTTCCCGCAAGATCGGTCCGCTTCTGTGGATCGGTGCGACGGCAGGCTTGCTCCTGTACGGATACTGGCAGAATCGGAACTGGAACGACTTGCTCGAACAGAGATTCTATGACGAGCCCGTAGCATTCTCTGTCACTACCCGGTATCAGCATATCGTGCTGACAGCGAAGGCAGACCCAACCGATTATCGACTCTATATCAATGGAAACCTCCAGTTCTCGAGTCTCGATGAACATATCTACCATGAGATGCTTGTTCATCCGGCAATGGCCTTGGCGTCCAGCCGCCGCCGGGTGTTGATACTCGGCGGCGGCGACGGATTGGCCCTGCGTGAAGTCCTGAAATATGACCAGGCACAAGATGTTACATTGGTTGACATTGATCCGGACATGATCGAGTTCGCCAGGACTCATGACGTGATGACGGAGTTGAACGACCGTGCCCTGTCGGATGCTCGTGTCAACATCGACGCTGTTCCTGTTGAGACGTCCGCGGGTACTTCGCAGCCGATCTACGAATACGCGACGGCTCACGGTCTCAATCCAGCCGATACGCTGGAAGTGGCCGCCTCTGTCAGCGTGTACACCGTTGATGCGGACAAGATCATCGATCGTCTAGACGGCTTGTATGATGTGATCGTTGTCGATTTTCCTGATCCGAATTCGATTGAGCTGGTCAAACTATATAGTCGAGAGTTCTATTTCCGACTTCGCCGGGTTCTTGCCCGCGGCGGTGTTGTGGCAATACAGTCCACATCCCCCTACCATGCGAAAGAGTCGTTCCTGTGTATCGTTCGTACGATTGCAAGTGCAGGATATAGCGTATTGCCATACCATGAGAACGTGCCAAGCTTTGGTGACTGGGGGTGGGTCTTGGCGTGGAATGCCGACGAGCATGTCTTGCCGATTGAGCATCAGGTTGCTGACATGCAACGGTTCGCGGTCCCGGAGGACTCCCTCAGGCATATCACTCCCGACCGTTTCCGGGCGGCGATGACATTCGGGAAACAGGCACTGGTCTCATCGTCGGAGGACATCAATTCGCTGATGAGACCTGTTCTGTTGCGCTACTACTTGACGGAGAGCTGGCGTCGGTAGTACAGCGCCACCAGCGTTGCGAATGCGGATGGAGTCGGAGTTGACGTCGGCCAGCGAACAGCATCGCATGCGAGCGAGGCCTGGATCAACGGCTTCGGAATCGACTCACGTATTCGCAGTCCTCCACGAAGTACCTCAGTGGCAGATCAGTCGCTTTGGTGATTCCGATTCTCGGTGAGGTGCCGAAGGCGACCGACGAGGGTCCGTGCGGTATGCGGATGGTCAGGGGGCCAGCAAGAAGGTTCGCTCCGCAGGACTCGATTCCGATTCCCAGCGCGTTGGTGAGCTTGCCCGGTCCGTTGGCAATGTCCCTCGGCCGGTGTGCATTTCTCCGTTCCCGCATCACCCGCACCCCGCATAGAGGTTCGATGGCCCGGACCAGGACGCAACCAGGTTGGCCGTCCGGCTCGGCAACGACATTCAGGCAGTGGTGGATTCCATAGATTCGGTAGATGTAGGCGTGTCCGGGTGGACCGAACACGACTGCTGTCCGGCGAGTCCTTCCCGCGCTGGAATGGGCGGCGGGGTCGCCATGTCCCAGGTATGCTTCGACCTCTACGATTCGCCCCGCCAAGAGTCCGTCCGAGGTCTGATGGCACAGCGCGGCACCAAGCAGATCCCGGGCCACGACCTGAGTTGCCCTTGCATAGAAGGAGCTTGGCGGCAACCGCGTCGAAGCAGTCAGTTCGCTCGGCTTCACGGGGCGTTCTGGCTCCAGTCGGAAGGGCCGGTTGGTACCGGTTACTGCGCAAGGCCCAATCGCCGCAGCAAAGCCTCAGGGTCTGGGTCCCTGCCCATGAAAGCTCGGTACAGGTCCTCGGGGTCAGCGCTGTTTCCTCGCTCGAGAATCGCCTCTCGGAACGCCCGGCCTGTCTGGGGGTTCAGAATGCCCTCACGCTGGAACCTGATGAACGCATCGGCATCCAGCATCTCGGCCCACTTGTATGAATAGTAGCCTGCACCGTACCCTACCGGGCTGGCGAACAGGTGGGTGAAGGAAGCGACCATCGCGGTGTCCGGGAGCACTTCCACCGGGGAGTACTCCTGCAGTATGCTCCGGGAATAGTCGAGGACGTCGACCGCGGAGTCCGGATCGAATCGTGTGTGCAGGGAGAGGTCGAGCGTACCGAACCCGAGTTGCCGCATTTGGGCATTCGCGCTCCGGGCATTTCTTGCCCGCTTGAGTTTGTCGAACAGTTCCTTGGGGATTCGCGCACCTGTCTCGTAGTGTCGGGCGAACATGTTGAGGGTATCCTGCTCCCAGCACCAGTTCTCCATGATCTGTGATGGCAGTTCGACCCAGTCCCAGGCAACATTCGTACCGGCCAGACTCTTTACTTCAACCCGGCTCAAGAGGTGATGCAGCAGGTGGCCGAATTCGTGAAAGATCGTCTCGACCTCGCGGTGGGTCAGCAGGGCTGGCCTGCCTCCGGTCGGAGGGGTGAGATTGCCGCATGTGAGACCAAGATGCGGCATGCGGCCGCCAGTCGCAGTGTTACCAGTAATCAGGGCGTCCATCCACGCCCCGTCTCGCTTGTTCTCTCTGGGGAAGTAGTCAGTGAAGAAAGAACCGAGATGACAGCCGTCACCATCGTGGATGTCGTAGGCATTCACGGCCGGGTCCCAGACGGGCATGCCCTGCCTCTTCGAGATCCGGATCCCGAACAAATGCTCAGATATCCCGAACAGGCCCTTCAGGACATCGTCGTACGGGAAATACGGTCGTAGATCCTCCTCGTCGAAGTCGTACCGCGCCTTGCGGAGCTTCTCAGCGTAATAGGCGAGGTCCCAGGGGCGAATCCTGGATCCGCTGAATCGCTCGAGTTCCCGGTTCTCCTTCACGAATGCATCCTGGGTGCGGGCCCTCAGATTCTCGGTGAACTCCCAGGCCCTGCTTCCAGACTTGGCCATTCTGTCCTCGAGTACCAGGTCCGCGAAACTCGAGTAGCCGAGAATCCGCGCCTTCTCGTTCCGTAGACTCAGGATGCGGATGACGTTCTGGGTGTTGTCGTATTCACCCCCTGCCGCCCGGGAAGTGAACGCACGATACATCCGCTCGCGGATCTCGTCGTCGTCGAGATAGGTCATCACTGCCGTTAGGCTCGGAGCCTGGAGGGTGAATCGCCAGCCTTGCAGTCCCTTCGTCTCCGCATCTTCCCGAGCCGCGTCGATCGCCCGTTGCGGCAACCCTGCGAGTCTCTCTTCTTCGTTGATGACGAGACCGAAGGCATTTGTGGCGTCCAGAACGTTTTCTGCGTACTTCGTCGTCACTCTGGCCAGCTCTACATCGATCTCGAGCAATCGCTGCTTGCGGGCCGGATCCAGATCAGCACCGCTTCGGCGGAAGTCGCGTACCGTCTTCTCCAGAAACCGGCCCTGCGTCGGACTGAGCTGCTGCGCCTCGTCGGAGTCCGCAAGGCCCCGGATGCGTGCCCACACGTGCTCATTCAGGGGGATCCCGGCGAAGAACTCGCTCACTCGCGGTTGGACCTTGTTGTAAGCCGCCCTCAGTTCCGGATATGTGGCGACGGTCTCCAAGTGCCCCACCACGCCCATCGCGTACTCGAGCTTCTCTCCGACGGCTTCCAATGCGGCCATGGTGTTCGCATAGGTGGGCGGTTCGTCGCAGTCGATCAGGGCTTGGAGCGACGATCGCGCCTCGGCGAGCAACTCATCGATTGCGGGTTCGACATGATCAGCGGTGATGTCATCGAAAGGAACTTCGAAGCGAATCGTGGTCAACGGATTGGGCATGGGGCGTGAAGTCTCAGGTTACCAACCACATCGAGCTCCTCGATGTGCGAATCCCAGGTTCGGGAATCGGTCAAACTGGAGGAATGCGTTCCCTGCCGTTCACCAAGCTTCACGGAGCAGGGAACGACTTCATCGTCGTCGAGCGGAGCGACCTCGACCAACTGGCAATCGCCGAGGAGGAGTTGCCCGAGTTGGCGCAACGAATCTGCAACAGGCGGTTCGGCGTGGGTGCGGACGGGCTCGAAGTCGTCAGCCGTTCACAGGCTCCGGACATCTTGGCCGCAGCCCATCTCTGGAACAGTGACGGCAGCGAGGCTGAAATCTCAGGCAACGGCACACGCTGCGTCGCAGCGTACCTGGCTGGCATCCGCGATGTGCCGAACAGGTTCATCATCGAGACGGGGGCCGGCCCCAGAGTGCTCGAGATGCTGCGCTGTGCTCCTCCGGACTTCGAGTTTCGGATGAACTCGATCCCGGAATCGTGCCATGTCGTCGATGACGCACTCTGGCTGGATGTGGCCGGGAGTCGGTACCCGGTCACTGCCGTGGATGTGGGTAATCCCCAGTGCGTTCACCGCGTGGACTCGTTTGACTTCGACTGGAAGCAGTTGGGATCTGCGATGGAGCGCCACCCGCGCTTTCCCGACGGCTCGAACGTGTCGTTCGTTGCCGTACATGTCGAAGCGGGCAGTGACCCCGTCCTGAACGTTCGTTTCTGGGAGCGAGGGGCTGGGGCAACGCTGAGTTCCGGAACGGGTTCACTGGGGGCCGCCGTGGCTGCGCGCCATCACGGCTGGATCGCAGACCGTGCCGTAATCCAGACCGAGGGCGGGTCCATGACGGTCGATTGGATCAATGGGATCCGTCTGGCTGGACCCGCATGTCTGATCGCCCAGGGGGCCTACGAGCCCGGTGGATGATCGGGATCGCCACCTGCATGAGTCGGACCTCGACTCGGATTCCCGATCCGCTGTGCGGGGAGGAATGACTGGCGAGAATGGCCATCGTCGTTCCGGTTCCCGTATGACCTCCGCCAGGTCGTTACCGGCTCTCCCGCACCAAAGCCAGTTTCCCGCGATGCGGGTCCGGCCTGCCACTACTTCAGTCGCAATGGCAACTCGTCGTCTTCCACGTTCATCTTCGAGACATTGATCTGCGTCGCGCTTCCGTTGACGAGGCACAGACCCCGTTGCCCGCCGAGAATCGCCAGCAGATCCTCTCCCACCAGATCGATGACCCGGTCCTCCAGCACGCCGGACTCTTGCAATGACTCCATATCGTCGAACTGGGTTCGAAGCAACGCCAGCATCCTCCGGTCGTCTGCCAACAACCGTGCCGGGAGGCTGCGCTCTGCCGCCAGGGCGTTCAGGAAGCACTTCAGCACCACGAGGGCGGCCGCCTCCTGCGGGGTGGCACCCCGCTCTCTCTCGGGTCTCTGATAGCCGTCCGGCTGCGCATCCATTCCGGTGTGGATCGCCTTGAGGACCCGCTGGGCGCTCTTGGGCCGATTCGAGACACCCAGCCCGCGGAAGTCGGCCAACTGACCCGGCTTGGATGGGCGGGCGATCGCCAACTTGACCAGGACCTTGTCCTCAGCTAGCCAGCGCCGAGGTATGTCCAGGCGACGCGCCTCCTCTTCGCGCCATGCGACCAGCTCCCGCAGAACACAGTAGGCCCTGGGCTCAAGGCGTCTGCCTTGCGCCAGCCTCGCAGCAAGCGAACTCGAGTCGATCTGCGTACAGGCCTGTTCCCCGGCCTTTGCGGACAGTTCCATGGCCCATTCCTCGCGACCCAGACTGCGGAGCGTCGCGAGGAGCGAATCGGCTGCCTTTGGCAGGTGAGCGACATCTTCCATCGCGTATTGCTTCATCGCATCCGGCAGAGGCCGCTTCAGCCAGTTCGTTCGGCTGTACCCTTTTTGCACTTCGATCCGGAGCACTTTGCTGAGCAGGCTTGACAGCCCGATCTGCTCGCCCAGGCCAGTCAGCGCTGCGGCGATGGCCGTGTCGAGTACCGGTGCCGCAACTTGACCATACTCACGGAACATGCAGATCTGGTCCTGGTCCACCGCATGGGCAACCTTGAGGATGTCCGGGCAAACCAGCACTTCCACCAGCGGCTCCATGCCCTTGCCGGGAATGGACAGCGGGTCGACGATCCACGTCGAAGTCGAACTGGCAATCTGGATCAGTCCCAACTTGGGCGAGTAGGTGCGTTCCCAAAGAAACTCGGTGTCGAATGCGATCAGGGATTCACCCGACAGTGTCCTTGCGAGACGGCGGAGATCGTCCGGAGTGTCAATGTACGAGTTCGTTGCTAGGGTCGATTTGGCTGTGGATGAAGACAAGAAGCTACCTACCCACCGTATCAGGATCCACCGCACGAGGGCTATTGTCGGTCTGGATCCGTGTCGCTGTGACGGCCGGAGAGCTTCATCCGGACGCTGGTTCCTATCTGCGTTCGTTGCTTCGAAGGAGCATCGTGGTTTCGTCTCTCGTCGGGCAGGATGTCTGGGCACCGTGCCGGGTGACGCTGATCGCGGCTGCGGCGCAAGCGAACCGAATGGAATGGAGCAGGGGACTCGCCTCGATCAAGCCCACGGCCAAGGCTGCGTTGAACGTATCGCCGGCCGCTGTCGTGTCCACGGCCCTGACGGGGTGCGCCGGGATGCGGACCGCCTGCCCGGCCTCGCGGAACCAGGCACCGTGAGCGCCCATCTTGAGGACGACCTCCTGGGCCCCCAGCGCGGAGAGTTCGTCCAGTGCATCCGATGCACCCTGCAAGTCCCGGCCCAGCAAGCAGGCCGCTTCGGTCTCGTTCGGGGTGAGATAATCCACCAGCTCGAGAAACTCCCTGGACAACGGCCGTGCCGGTGCCGGGTCGAGAATACTCGTCGCTCCACGATCCCTCGCTATCTCCAGCGCCCGCTGTGTCGCTTCGAGGGGGCTCTCCAGTTGGCACATCACAAGGTCCCCACTGCGAACCGCCATCAGCTGATCGCAGACCGTGTCTGCCGTCAAGGCCGCATTCGCGCCCGGTGAGACCACGATCGAGTTGTTGCCGTCAGGTAGGACTTGCACGAAGGCTGCGCCGCTGGGCTGGCTGCACGGGACAACGGCCGACGTATCGACTCCAGACCGCGCGAGATGTTCGACCAGATACCGTCCATCCAGATCCTCGCCCGCCTGACCGATCATGCGGACCGGAGCCCCCAGATTGGCGGCCGCGACTGCCTGATTGGCGCCCTTGCCGCCGGGATATCGGCTGAGGGCTCCGCCGAGGATCGTCTCACCCGGCTGCGCGATTCGATCCACCGATATCACGTAGTCGACGTTGAGGCTCCCGACGACGTGGATGGTCTTCATGATGTCGTGGATGGCCTCTTGCTCCGGAGCACCGGTCCGACATCAATACGACGGTCGGATCGACCCCTTGCGGACTGACGTGCGCCTTGCGAGCCAGTCCGTCGATGTGCCGAAACCGCTAAGAACGGTCGCTCCGACGGCGATGTTCCAAACGACGATCAGAATCAGCCAACCCACGACCGGAATCAACTGGATCGCAATGACCACGGCTCCGGCCAACAGCATGGCGACGAATTCAGAACGCTTCGGGAAGAGGTTGCGCCCAACGAAGAAAGTGACACCGCAGTAGCCGATGACAGACATCACCGCAAGGACGGCGAGGATCGGTATCGCGACAGGAAACAGAATCGCGAGCATCAATGCTGCGGCGATCAGCACCAGACAGGTTCCCGTGCCCCCCGCAAGGCAGGCCAGGGCGTTGCCTTTCAGCGTGTTCGCGACCGTCTGTGTACGACGCGATCCCAGAATCAGGTACCCAAGAGCGTTCAGGGCCAGCAACGTCGCGAAAATCACCGACAAGGTGACCGTGAGACCGGCCACCAAGCCCGAGAGGAGGAGCGTGCCGAACCGTCCACCCGGCAAGTCCTCGATCGAGCCTTCCACGTTGTTCTGCGTCAGTCCGGATTGCCGTCCGATTACCAGGACCGCATCGCCTCCGATCAATGCTTCCGAAGAGGTGGTATCGATACTGCCTAGAATTGCGATGGCATCGCCCGCTATGTCCGACAGCAGCCGCATGTTGCCTCCAATGACCACGGACTTGCCCAACACGGTACCCCACGACTCGATCGCCCCTCCGATCACGATCGTGTCCCCTTCGACCCTTCCTCGGTTCTCAAGCGAGCCGAGCACGACGACGGCGTCACCTGTCACAACGCCGTCAGTGTCGATATGGATCGAACACGCGACACAAGCGGCTTCCGGTACTGACTCCCCAGCCCGGATGTGAATGGACTCTCCGACCATGATGCGGCGATCCTGCGCATCGAGAGTTCCTGTGCCCGCAAGGCCAGCCAGGATCGTGGCTGCATACACGATCAGGATTCGATTCAGCGCGGGTTTCACTGGGTTCATGCTACAGGATCGGGAGGCCGATTCCAGGGACGATTCCGCACCGGGAAGGATGACCTCACGCTTGTTGCAGCAGGCTCGCCAGAGCCAGAATCAGCCGACGCAGACCCAATTCCCGGCCTTGCGGGTCGTACCACTCTCCCGGAGCATGTGCATTTCCCCCTCGTCCTCCCGAGCCCACCGCAACCGTTGGCACTCCCGCGGCCAGCGGCACGTTCGCATCTGTCGACGCGCAATCGAACGAGGATGTGATGCGCAGATGATCGTCAACAGCCCTGAAACAGTCGGCAACGGGATTCTGCGGCAGATCCCGGGCGGCCGGTCGCCTTCCGAGTTCACGCAGACAGTTGCGCGTCAGTCGCTCCCTGGAGCGCCGGTTCTCGGCGAGCACGGCGACCCGGGCTGCATCCTCGACCATGGTGGCTGTCTTGACGATCTCCCGCTCGTCGACAGACCGGATATCGATCTTCGCCCTGGCGGATGCCGGAATCGCGTTCACACTCGTCCCGCCGTGGATGACCCCGACGCTGAGAGTGGTCCGTGGATTGAGCGGGAGGTCAGTCCGTGTCATCAAATCCACCGCTCGCGCGAGTGCATGGATCGGATTCGGTCGGCCGTAGTCGTTCCAGCTATGTCCGCCTGGCCCTTCGATCACGAGTTCGAAGCGTCTGCTGCCGAGGGCGGCTGTGGTGATGTGACTGATCGACGCACCGTCGAGAACCACATAACGGTCGATGCTGGCAGAGAATGGTGAATCGTTCGCCACATAACGGATGCCATGGAGATTTCCTTCGCCCTCTTCCGCAACGTTCGCGACGAGCAGTGTGTTGTGATGCGGATCCGTGACCAATGGACGGGTCAGGACTTTCGCGAGGGCGATGAGGGCGGTAAGACCGGTGCCATTGTCCGTCGTTCCGGGGCCCCGAATCGTGCCGTTGGCGTCGACCTGGATGTCCGACGGACGCGACGGTGCGAGAATCGTGTCCATGTGTGCAGTGACAGCGACAAAGGGCAGCTTTTCCGAGTGAACGACAGGGACGACAACGTTCCCTGCCGCATCAATGCGCGGACGGTGGCCGAGACTTGCGAACACTCGACGCAGGTGCTCTGCCCGTTCGGATTCTCGAAACGTCGGAGCCGGCACGCGGCAAAGTTCGATGTGGTGACGATTCAGCCAGGCCTGGTCCCGGGCTGCCTGCGCCCAAGCACTGCGGACTCCTTCCAGGGAGGCCGCCGAGGCGACTCGCTGCCCCCAACTGTCGGCAACGGAGTTGTCCGCCACTGTCTGTATTAGGTGGCGGACCATCCAGTCTGGAGTTTAGCAACGTCTCAGGCAATCATCTCGATCCAACGCCCCGTGCTATTTTGCGGAATGCACATGGTGTCGATCTGATCCGCCGCTGCAGCGTGCGCGACGATGGGGAGCGAGAGCGTGCTGCACCTCGCTCGCGTCAACTTGGCATTCGTGCACGCGACACACACGAGAAGTCCGAGATGACGACACTGCCAGCGCTTCATGGCCCTGACGCTGTCATGGGGATCGTGCCGGCTTCGGGCTCTCTGTCCGCGACACGTCAATTTGTCGCCAGATCGACACATCAGGCTGCATGAGAAGTAGGGCACCGGAGGCGGGAGCGGATTCATGAACAAGTCGTTCGACGTCGTTGGCGTTGGTCTCAATGCCACGGACACGCTCCTGCTCGTTCCACAGTTCCCCGCTTATGGCGGCAAGGCGCCGTTCGTCAGGGAGATTCGGTCCCCGGGGGGCCAAGTCGCCAGCGCCATGGTGGCCTGTGCGAAACTTGGCCTCCGCACCAAGTACATCGGCAGTGTCGGCGACGATGAGGGCGGACGGATCCTTGCGGAGAGCCTCGAAGCGGCGGGAATCGATATTTCGGATGTCCAGCTCAGGCACGACTGCCCGAACCAGTCCGCCTACATCGTGATCGACCAGACGACCGGAGAGCGGACGATTCTATGGCAGCGGCCAGACTGTCTGCGGATTGTGCCTGAGCAGATTGCCCCGGAGCAGATCGCTTGCGGAAGGGTCCTGCACATTGACGGTCATGACACACCGGCAGTGGAACATGCTGCGCGCATCGCCAGCGAGGCAGGGATTCCTGTCACGGTTGATGTCGATACGATCTATCGCGGATTCGATCGAGTTCTGCCTTACGTCGATTACCTGATCGCCAGTACGAACTTTCCCGTGGAGTGGACGAGTGAGCGAGACCCGTTCCGAGCCTTGGAACTGATCCAGCACGAATACCGCATGCAGGTCGCCGCCATGACCTTGGGTCCGTATGGAGCACTCGCCCTGGCGGAAGGGCGGTTCCATTACTCTCCGGCGTTCGTCGTGAACTGCCAGGACACGACGGGAGCGGGCGACGTGTTCCACGGCGCCTTCTGCTATGCGGTCGTCAAGGGGTTCTCGATCAAGGATGCTCTGGACTTCTCGAATGCGATGGCGGCACTGAACTGCAAGTCACTTGGTGCGCAAGGAGGCATAAAGGGGGTCGAAGCCGCCAACCGGCTCATCCAGCGAGGGGAGCGTCGCTCCAGATCCGATTTCGCCGACCGGATGGCGAAGCCATAGGAGCAGGACAGTCCCATGATTCCGATCCGCGACGATGCACCGCGTGTCACGTTCCCGATCGTCAACTGGCTGCTGATCGTCGCGAACGTTGCGGTCTTCCTCCATCAGGTCCGGCTGAAGATGGTATCGCCCATGGCCGAGCTGGCGTTCATCGGCTCGTATGCAGTCGTACCGGATCGAGTGGCATCGGCGCTCACGGGTGGAGAGCCCGTCGTGACAGGCATCCTGCCCGTGGTCACCTCGATGTTCCTGCACGGAGGCTTCCTGCACCTTCTGGGCAACATGTGGTTCCTGTGGATCTTCGGCGACAACGTCGAGGACGAACTGGGTCATGGGTTCTTCCTGCTCTTCTACCTCGCCTCCGGCGTGATCGCTGCGATTGCGCAATTCGTTGCCGATCCATCCTCGACGATCCCGATGGTCGGGGCCAGTGGCGCGATTGCCGGGGTTATGGGGGGCTACCTGATTCGCTTCCCGCGTGCGTCCGTCACGGTTCTGCTCCCGTTCCTCATCATCTGGACCACCGTCCGGTTGCCAGCTTTCCTGATGCTGACCTATTGGTTGGCCATTCAGGTCTATAGCGGAACGTCAAGCGCTGGTGGAGGAGGTGTCGCCTGGTGGGCCCACATCGGTGGGTTCCTGGCGGGAATCGGAATCATCCTGCTTCGTCCGCGTCGCCGGACATGGAACCGAACCTGGCGGGGTTGAGGCGGTGCCTGCCAACCGCCTGAGCGACGGGACCCGGTGGTCGGCTCTTGCCAATGCTCGGGCACAGACCGCTATGAACCGCTGAGATACTGGTTGTCGACATGTCCAGCGTCCTCTTCTACTCTCGCCAGGGGTGCCACCTCTGCGAAGACGCCAAGCGTGCACTTGTCGCCGCAGTCCCTGAAGCGCAGATGCAGGAGATTGATGTTGACTCCGACCCGGAACTCCGGTCTCGCTATGGCAACGATGTTCCCGTGGCGGTCGCCAACGGTCGCGTGCTGTTCCGGCATCGATTCGATCCGAACTGTGTCCGCATCCTCCTTGAAGACTGAACGGGAACGATCTCGAAAGCAGCATGCAGGTCTGGCCAAGTGGCTTGTTCGGTATCAGCGTGACTGCTTTCCGGCAGGTGTCTTTCTGCTCGGAGCGGGGTCGGTGACGATGGGAACATGTAGCGGACTGCCGAGCATGACGTCCGCAAGGCACTCACGGAGACGGGCGTCACGATGCTGGTGAACACCTTATGACGGAGTGTGAGCTCCGATTCGCTGCCATGCGAATATGGCGGCCCCCTGCGTGACCGCGTATTCCATCAATTGTGATCCTACGATCTGACACTGCCCACGAAAGTACGGCGCAACCAGCGGCTCCATGTACGCCTGCACGACTCCTGGCAACCGTTTGGTGGCGTTGCCAACACCACCACCGATCACGATTCGTTCAGGAACGAGCAGATTCACGGCCGCCGCCAAGGCCGAGGCCAACCCTCTGGCGGCGTACTCCATCACTGTTGTACCGAAACGGTCGCCTGCCTCCCATGCCTGAAGAACTCGCTCACTCCGAATGACCTGATCCGCTCCGCTGTCGGCAAGGAGCGACGCCTTCCAGAGTTCCGGATGACGCTTGGCCAGGAGCGCCGACAGGTTGGCGAGACCCGGCCCCGAGCATAGCGCCTCCACGCAGCCCGTGTTGCCGCAGGCACACCGGGGGCCGTCCGGATCGACGACCACATGACCGATCTCGGTCTCGCCAAGATCCCCGAACGCCAGAATCTTCCCCTCGTGGACAAAGCCACCGCCTACGCCGGTGCCAAGAGTGACGTAAAGAACCGACCGCGCATCGCGTCCGGCGCCAAAGTGGGCTTCTGCCAAGGCGGCCAGCTTGCAATCGTTCTCGACCCAGACCGGTACACCGAACCGGTCCTTCAGTTCGCGCACGACATCAACCTCGTCCCATCCGCCTTCGTGCAGGCAACAATGCGGGCGATTCGTCGACCTGCGAACCGTACCTCCGAAACCGAAGCCGATCGACACCAGGCTCAGGTTGGCGAACTCGTCCGCGCTGAGAAGCTGCTCGGCTGCGCCAACGATGTGACGAAAGCTGTCCCGAGCCCGGTCCGTACTGTTCCGGCGCACAGTTACTGTTCTTTGGAGCCGCCAGTCACTACCTGCCAAACCCGCAACAAGTTTCGTGCCGCCGGTCTCGAACCCGAGAACCAGGCTGTCGGCGCTCATGAATGGTCACGAAGCCATGTCAGCATCGCCCGGTAGGCATTGCCTCGGTGACTGTGGCTCCATTTGGCTTGTGCGGGAAGGCGTCCGAAGCTCGTTTGGAGGGGAGGGTAGTGGAAGAGCGGGTCGTAGCCGAAGCCTCCGTCCCCCGAGAGTCTGCGCAGGATGCGTCCGTTCACTTCCCCGCGGAAGGTTGCAGCCGGTGATCCGTGGTGGAGCAGGGCAATCGAACAGACGAACCGTGCAGTGCGCTGGTCTTGTGGCACATCGGCCAGGTTCCGGAGCAGCAGGCTGTTGTTCGCGAGATCGCTGGCGTGCTCACCTGCATAGCGCGCGGAGTGGATTCCCGGAGCGCCGTCGAGTGCGTCGACCTCAAGGCCGGAGTCGTCGGCGAAGAGCCAAGCGGCCGGGTTTACAGCGGCGTAGCAGCGTGCTTTCTGGAGTGCATTCTCCTCGAACGAACTTCCGGTCTCCGGACATGCCATGGATGCGCAGCCGTGCACAATGACTCCGTCCCCTGCTGCTTGCTGAAACTCCCTCAGCTTGTGTTGGTTGGATGTGGCACAGACCAGTTTCAGCATGGCCTCAGAACTCCACGAGTTTCCGTTGGGTACTGATGAGCGATTCGATTCCGGTCCGGGCGAGATCCAATTGGGAATCGAAGAGTTCCCTGGAGAAGGCCCGCTCCTCCGCGCTGGCTTGCACCTCGACGAACATGCCCTCGGAGGTCATCGCAACATTCATGTCAACCTCGGCCCGCGAATCCTCCTCGTAACAGAGGTCGACCATCACCATGCCGTCGACGATGCCGACGCTCGTGGCGGCCACATAGTGGAGGAGAGGATTGGACTCGACCGCATCGTAGGCCACGAGATCCTGGATTGCGATGGCCATCGCAATCCAGCCCCCCGAGATGGCGGCAGTTCGGGTGCCTCCGTCGGCCTGCATGACATCGCAGTCGACGATTACGGTTCGCTCACCGAGACGACTCAGATCTACAGCGGATCGGAGGCAGCGTCCGATCAGCCTCTGGATTTCCGATGTACGGCCCGACGGTCGTCCCCGTTGAACCTCACGCGGTGTGCGGGTGGGTGTCGAGCGCGGAAGCATGCTGTACTCCGCGGTGACCCAGCCCCTGCCCGATCCACGCAGGAATCGTGGCACGGAGTCTTCGACGGTTGCAGCGCAGATGACTTTCGTGTTGCCAACCTCGATCAGCGCCGACCCCTCGGCGGTGGCCAGAATGCCGGGTTGGATCCTTGTCTGGCGCGCCTGGTCGGGTCGTCTGCCATCGACTCGCATCTAGAGTCCATTGTGCCTCACCGAATCCGCTGTGCGCCGTTATGCGGTCGAACACAGCTTGACGATCTTCCGGATGCTCCGGTTCCGTCGCAAGGATCTCCGCATACCGCTCGTCTCCGAACTGCTGCATCGCATTGAAAGATCCAATCCTGCACACACACCTCTCGACGCGTGCAGGAAACGCATCAAGCAACCTCCTCCGAAAGAGGAGCGCACTACCCTTCCAGCTTCCCCTACTTCACAGTGGACCGGTGTAGTTTCAGCCAAGCTGCTTCAGCCGGACTGTCCATAAAACGCAACTCGATCTGATCCAACTCTTCTTCTGCTTGTTGAACACTGGAGTGGGTCTCACCCAATTGATCAAGTAGTTTGTAGTAACGATCTGCCGCTGCCTCCTTCTCGATGAAGACTCTGCTTCGCTGTGGAATGTCGACGCCCATCGCTTCTTCCGAAATATCCTCGATACTGTATTGCTCCTTTCGAATCTCGAGCCGGCCAGAACTGTTGAGATTGATCAATCCGAAACTGTGAAGTGACTGAACAATGAATGGTGAATGGGTCGTGGCAACAAACTGCAACTTCGGAAATATCGTTGTCAGACTCTGCACGATACTGCGTTGCCAGTTCGGGTGGAGGTGTAGCTCCAGATCATCTATCAACACGACACCGTCAGTCTCCTTGCGGGCCAATCCCGCCAAGTGTGGATTCAATTGAACACATCGCATTGCGATGTCCGCTACAAGTGCCGTCATATTTCGTTGACCGTCGCTAAGCAGACCAAATGGCAATCGTGTCTGGTTCTGAAAATCGAACGCAATATCATCAATTTCAAAATCATAATGTACACTATCTATATCCTCGATGCAGCCACCAATTGCGGAATATACAGCCTCTAGACTCTTCAATATCTGCTTTCTTTGGAGCGAAATTAGTGCCATTTTCTTGATCCATCGACGTAGGAACTCGAACGATATAGTCGGATCAAGACAACCATGATATGCATCGAAACGAGACAGCTTTCCGAGAGGATATCTGAGGCTCTTAGTGATCGGTTTCGTCATTCGTGGTTCCACCCATAGTCGGCGTGTACCATACGAAATGATCACTGGAAACGTTGTTTTCGGTTCCTTGTCCTGAAAGTGCATGGAAACGCGATCGGTGAGTACTTGGGCGCCGATTCGATTGGTACGCCCGTTGTACGAGGTTAGCGCCCGCTTCCAGGAAATGTCGGAAGCGAGTACTCGTCCCTCACAGTGTACAACGGATGGTGTGACCGGTTCAAAGGTTGAGAACTCTCCATTGATCCGGGTTTTTCGCCGCACATGTTCTTGCCGGATCGAGGGTGCATGAGAATTTGGTATCCCCAGAAGATAGGCACCTATTCCTATGCCAAGTGCATCTAATACAGCCGTTTTCCCCGCACCGTTGTCTCCCAACAAGAGTGTGAACTGGGGGTGCAACTCGAAGGATTCTTCCTTGAACTTCTTGAAGTTCGAGAGAGTGAGTCGATCAACCTGCATGAGGAATTGACTCCCGGAACGAGTTCCCCGGCAGAACTCCACGCCGATCTGGGGACGGGATGGTCCGTCGCGAGCAGATCGTATTCGGATGAGCCGGTGCAGCGGGCTTGCGAGCAAGCCGGAAGTTTGGACCGCTTGCGCCTTCAGTGGCTGTTGGTTTGTTTCGCGTACCCCAGTAGGCCATCATTGTGGTCCCACTACGCTAACCCAAGCCTGCACACGCCTCCACTGGCCAGCCCAACGAAGTCCAACAGCCTTCGGGCTGCAAATGACGCCAGGTTGGCTACCGATGAGCATGATTGTATCGCAGTTGGGTATCGCAAACGGTTGATTTCCATGTCACATTGGTACTTGTTCTCTCGGCGTGATCGTGACCACCGGCAGCCGCTACATGATTGGGCGGCCGGTTCACGGTCAGGACATCCGACAGGCGCGCCGGACGACAGCAGCGCAGAGATGGGCGGGGCGTCTGGAGCGGTTTGCATTGCGAGTCCAGCGACCAACGGCGTTCCGACCTGCTGAAGGATGCCGGCGCGATGCGTCAGGACCGGCCTCTCCGGGCCTGGCGGTCGTAGGGCATCAGGCGGTGACTCCGGTGATCCCGGGAGGTTGCCTAATGTACACTATCGCTTGTAAGGTTCCTTGCCGGCCTGAGAATGCATGAACCTGCCCAACCTACTCACGGTCTCGCGGATTTTTCTCGTACCGGTCCTTGTCGCCGTCCTACTCCGGAAGGAAGCGGTCGAACTTGATACCGGCTGGCTGGTGGTCACACGCGAAGCCATCGCACTGCTGATCTTCCTCGCAGCCGTCCTGACGGACTGGCTCGACGGATTCCTTGCCCGGCGTCGGCGACAGGTCACCACGACCGGAAAGTTGCTGGACCCGATCGCCGACAAGATTCTCGTTTCCGGAGCCTTGATCTCGCTCGTTGAGTTGGACCGCGTCGCCGCCTGGATGGTCGTGCTGATCGTGAGCCGTGAGTTTGCCGTTTCGGCATTGAGGAACGTGGCCCTGGCCCAGGGGATGACGATCGCGGCCAGCGAATACGGCAAGGCGAAGATGGCTGCTCAGGTCATGGCCGTATCGCTATTGCTGCTGGCACCGCAGTCTGCGTGGATAGAGGAGCTGGGGCGCATCGTACTGTGGCTCGCGATCATGATCACGTTGGTGTCGATGGTGGACTACTTCCGGGTCTTCTGGCAGCGGCCCGCCAGTCGGTCGAAGATCGCTGGCGAGCGTTCTACACCCTGACGGGTCACGAATCGTTACGGAGTTAGCTGGATGTCGCAACGGCGACCGGGACAGATGCCTTGACGGCAACACAACGTGGGCGCAGAGCGCTTAACGAACAGTCTGCAACGAAACCGAGCAAGCAGGGTCGGGTTCACGGCCGCGCCTAACGCCCGAGCCTGTCGACCGCCTTGATCAAGTTCTCTTCCAGGTTGTCGAACCAGGACTGCTCCGATCCCTGGTGTTCCTCGCGGATCATGCCGTCCCTGTCCAGAAAGAGGAGATACGGGTAATAGATGCGAGTCATGATCGACACGCCCGAAATCCTCGAGAATTCCTGACGTGACGACAGTGTCAACGGAAAGCTGGCCTGGAATCGTTGCGAGAACTCCCGCAGGCCCCGATTGTCGGTCGGGTTCAGCGACAGGCCCACAACCTCGAATCCACGCTGCCGCAGGGATCGGTATATGGGGTCGATCACCATTGCTGCACGCTGGCAGTGTGGGCAATCGGTCGAAAAGAACATAAGAAGCGCCGGTTTCCCCTTCAGCGCCTCCAATGAGACCCTTCGACCGTCGTGGGAAACGCCTTCGAACGGCCGTGCCGGCCGCGGGGCGGCCAACGCAGTTGCTGCCAACGTAAGAACCAACAGGCTCTGCATCAATCTTCGAAACACTCTCAACTCCCTCCGTTGCTGCCAACTGGCAGCCCCTCGACGCTCTCCACCGTGCGGCCCCGCAATGCGACGATGACTCGTCCACCTGGACCGATGCCCTCACATCGGTCTTGACCGGAGTTGATCAACTTCAACCCCTCCCATTTTCGCTCGCAGATTTGACGGTAGAGGTGATAGAACTCGCTGGCCGCCTCTGGATCTGACCAGCGAACTGCGTACTTCAGTGCCGCATCGCCCGTTCGCTTGTCTTCGAAGACCTCGAAGACACCGCCACGCCACTTGTCCAGCAGATCCTTGCGGTCGGTCGTTCCCAAGTGGTGCTCCAGCAGGATTCTGTGATCCAACTGCCCGAACGTTCCCTCGTAGATCCGCTTGAATCGTCTCGGGAGTGGAACTTGCGGCACGTCAGGAGGAGTGGGAACATCACCAGCGATGTACAGGTCCGGCTGGAGGATCTGCTGCGTGTTTCGAGGCGGTTGGCGGAAGACACGCTTCAACCCGTCGATGCCGAACCGCTCGATCATCTCGTGCTGGAACAGCAGTCCGTCGGTGTACGGGAAAATCAGGACCTCACGGAAGTACAGTGGCGTACTCTCATAGACGGGGAACTGCTCGGCTTCGAACCGGGTAGCCGTTGCGGTTGTGATGGCCAGCAGTCGATTGCCTTCCAGGGATCTCTCGGACTGGCGCATCACCCACTCCGTCATAACCCACGATGCCTGCCCTTCGACGACGGCGAGCCGGGCAAGCTGCTCCTCGGAGCGTCTGGCGCCCTCGAAGAACTTGCGGAGATTGAAGTTCTGGTCATCGATAGCATGAACGAGCTCGTGGACGATGGCGAATTCCCGGGCTTCCACCGGCGCCCAGTCCGCGAGATACAGGGTGCGCTGCCGGAAATCGTACAGTGCCCATGCCTGTTCGCTCATCAGGTCGAGCACGGTCTTGTGGTAGTCGAAATCGTCCGGGATGAGGCCGAAGAGTCGCAGGAACTGCTCCTCGCCATGCAGTTCGCGGGGATCCTGCTGTTCCCTCATCCGCTCTTCGAAGAGCGAGAGGAATCTCGCTTTGGAGATCGACCGCGCCCGCACGGGGCGGGGCAGTGCCATCCGCATGATCTCCTGCAGTTCCTTGCTGAGCGTGTCGATTCGATCGAACGCACCCGTCTCCGAGGCGGATCGGGGTGCGAGTGTGGCATCCGTCGCACCCAGCGTCATGCCCGCCACGAGGCATGTCGAGGCAAGCAGGATTCGGATTCTGGCTGCCTTCCGGACCGCCGTACGCGCAACCGAAGCCGGGCCTCGCGACATCAGAATGGGAATCGTCACAAATGTCCGGGAAATTGCGGGCCAGAACGTATGGCTGCGGTTCCGCCGGTCACTGGTGCGGCAGGTGTCGGCCTGGTCAGAATTCGCCACCCTGCTCGCTGTCCTCGTCCTCGACCACATCGCCGAACGTGATCACTGACGTTCCCTCGAAGCGCCTGTAGTTCTCGTACTTGACGATCATCCTGATTCGCTGTGGCCCGGAGTCGAAGTCCAACGTGTCATTCGCGCTGGTATAGACCGGAAACCAGTAGGTGCCGTCAACCTGGTCGCGATACGTCTCGAAGCGCGGGAACCGTTCGGACTTGTTGTGCTTGCCGAGCTGCCCGACGCCCTTGCCGTAGGTCTTGACGATCTGGAGCCCGATCTTGTCAACCCAGACCTGCCCTTCGAAGTATCGTTTCCCCCTCTCCAGTTTCTTCGGCTTTACGGAGAACATGTACGTGTCAATCTCGTCGACCATCTGCTCGCCCAGATAGTCGATCCTGTACTCGGAGGCGTTGTCCCGGGTCATGACGAACGGCTGGACACTGCGGAGATCCTCCATGTCGTTGGGAGTCATGATGATGTTCTGCAATGTGGGCACCGGAGCGTATACCACTCGTTCGATCCGCTTGCCATCGTCTCCGAAGAGGATGTCCTGTACCGACTCGTAGCGGCCCCGGACTCCGCCACTGTTGTTGTACTCGAGGATCTTGACCGTCTGCCGGTAGATATACGATTCCCTCGCTTGTGCGAACTCCGTCTCCTTGTCGATGAACTTCTCGATGATCTGTTCGACCGGAATCTGGGGGTCGGACTTGGCAGCCCCGCCGGGCTGTGCGAATGTTCCAAGGCAGACAAGAAGTATGGGCGGAAGAAGTCGGATCCAGGCTGGCATAGGAACCTCCGTTGCCATTGTACCGATGGAGAGACGGTTCCTGCAGGTCGTGCGGTCCCTCCGGATGCTCGAGGATCCTGCCTCATCCACCGTTGTGGCACCTGTCGGTAGAGCGTCGGACCTGCCATCCATGCGGAACGGGTCGACACGAGGTCCGGGACGACTCCCGGGGAGAATCAACGGACGGACTCCGTTCGTGGTCGTGCCTGGTGGCGCTCACGCGAACAATGCTCGCCCGCCGGTCTACGGAATCAATCCGCAGCAGACCCTGATGCGGGGTTCTCTGCCCCGAGTTCCGTCGGATTCATCCACAGACCGCTTCGGTACGATGGTGCCTATGTCGATCCGTACTATCGCACTTGCCATGGCCGCCGCATTCTCACTTGCGGGCGCTGTCACTCCCGTCCCCGATGTAGTGGAGCCGATCAGGGTCGCCGGCACCGAAGCCCGGAACGTCGTCTTCATCCTGGCCGATGACCATCGCTACGACGCCATGTCATTCCTGAATCACCAGTTTGCCAAGACCCCGCACATGGACGCCATGGCCAGCAACGGCGTTCATCTCAAGAATGCCTTCGTCGGCACCTCGCTGTGCTCGCCCAGCCGCGCATCGATCCTGACGGGGCTCTACACGTTTCGCCACCGCGTGATCGACAACAATCGGATGGTGCCGGAAGGAACACTGTTCTTTCCGCAATACCTGCAAGCGGCAGGCTACGCCACGGCCTTCGTCGGCAAGTGGCACATGGGGGCGGCCGAGGATTCGCCGCGGCCCGGCTTCGACCACTGGGTGAGTTTCCGAGGACAGGGTCACTACCTGCCCCCGAACCCGGACTACACCCTGAACGTGAACGGGGATAGAGTGAAGCAGAGGGGCTACATTACCGACGAGCTGACGGACTACGCCGTGGACTGGCTGAAGGAGCAGAAGCCGGCAGAGCAACCCTTCTTCCTGTACCTCTCCCACAAGGCCGTCCACGCCAACTTCACGCCGCCGGAACGTCACCAGGGAAGCCTTGAGGAGGCCGCCTTCTCACGCCCCGCCAGCGAGGCGAACACGTCCGAGAACTACAGGGGTAAGCCACGATGGCTGCGAGACCAGCGCAACAGCTGGCACGGAGTCGACTTTCCATATCACAGCGATCTTGATGTCGAGCGCTACTACAAGCGGTACAACGAAGCCCTGAGCGCAGTCGATGACAGCATCGGGCGCGTGATGCAACAGCTGCGTGACATGGGCATTGCCGACGAGACCCTTGTGATCTACATGGGCGACAACGGCTTCATGTTCGGGGAACATGGTCTGATCGACAAGCGGGTCGCCTACGAGACCTCCATCCGCGTGCCGATGCTCATGCATTGCCCGCAACTGTTCACCGGAGGGACAGTCGTCGAACATGTCGTGGCGAACATCGACATCGCGCCGACGGTCATGGAAGCCATGGGGCTCGAGAAACCGGCTCACATGGATGGCCAGAGCTTCATCGCTCTCGGTACGGGGCGCGACATTCCCTGGCGGGACTATTTCCTGTACGTCTACTACTGGGAGAAGAACTTCCCGCACACGCCCACGCAGTTCGCACTTCGGGGCGATCGGTTCAAGTACATCACGTACTACGGGCTTTGGGATACGGACGAACTATACGACCTGCGGTCCGACCCGGGCGAGACCCGGAACCTGCTCCACGATCCGGCGTTTGCCGCAACCGCAAGGGACATGGAAGCAAGCCTCTACGAGATGATGGCTGATCTGGGGGGAATGTCGATTCCGATGAACGCACCACAGGGCCGGTCCCAGAACAAGCGTCTCCGACGAAGAGGCGGCAAGAAATCGGCGGACTTCCCGGAAGTCATGGTCGTCGACGAACCCCTGAACCGGAATGCCCAGTAGGCGTCCGCCCCTAGAGTCTTCAGTTTCCGGGTCGGGGCTCGCCTTGTGTTAGCATTGCCTGACACTGATGGCGAAGGCATCGCACCACGACCCGTACGCTCTGTCACCGGAGCACATAGCTGAGCCCCCCCGCGCCCTTGCGGGAATCGTCCGGTTGATCGGACCGGGTCTCATCCTCGCAAGTTCGATCGTCGGGTCGGGGGAGCTGATCGCGACAACCGTCCTCGGGGCCGAAAACGGCTACATCCTGCTCTGGCTGATCGTGTTGAGCTGTCTCATCAAGACAGTCGTGCAGAACGAGTTGGGGCGTTATGCAATCGGAACCGGCAAGACGACACTGGAGGCCTTCGACGACGTCAGTGGGCCGCGCCTCAAGGTTTCCTGGCTGGTATGGATGTGGTGCGCCATGGTTACCTTCACCCTGTTCCAGGTGGGCGCCATGTTGGGCGGGACCTCTGAAATCCTTAACCGTGTCTTTCCAGACGTCCCCATCACTGCGTTCGTCTGGCTTCTGGCCGGACTCACGATGATCCTGCTAATCGTCGGAAAATACGCGCTGGTCGAGAGGGTCGCAATGGTGCTGGTTGTCAGCTTCACCGCGCTGACGGTGAGTTGCTGCTTCCTGCTCTTCAAGCTCCCCGAGTACTTCAACTGGAGCGAAGTGCTGACCGGCCTGACGTTCCAGCCGCCGGAAGGGGGAATGGGCACGGCGGTAGCCGCCTTCGGAATCACGGGTGTCGGAGCGACGGAACTGGTGATGTACCCCTACTGGTGCATCGAGAAGGGGTATGCACGATTCGCCGGTAGCCACCAGGACTCTCCGGCGTGGACCCGACGAGCCCGTGGCTGGATCCGGGTGATGGGCTTCGATGTCCTGTTCTCGATGGTCGTCTACACCTTCGCGACGATAGCCTTCTACTTCCTCGGAGCGGGTGTACTGAAGGGGATGGGCGTTACACCGCAGGGTCCGGAGATGGTGCAGCTCCTGTCCAGCATCTATACCGAGACGCTTGGGGAATGGTCGTCTGGCCTGTTCATGGTGGGCGCATTCGCGGTGCTGTATTCAACCGTGTTCGCATCCACGGCCGCGCACTGCCGTGTGTGGGCCGACCTGATCGGCATGTTGGGCGGCTACGACCGTTCCGACTACCGGCTCCGACTCCGGATGATACGGGTGTTCGTGGTAATTCTCCTGGTCGTACCGTGTGTGTACTTCATGTGGATCAAGGAGCCCGTCTTGATGGTCAAGATCGGCGGCATCGCTCAGGCGGTGATGTTGCCCGTCATCGGAGGTTTCACGCTCTATCTGCGATACAGACGGATGCCCCGGAATATTCTCCCGAAGGCGTGGATCACGTTGTCCCTGTGGATCTCCGCGGTCCTGATGGCACTCTTGATGGGCTACTCGGCCGTTACGCGCCTATAGGCCGTCGGCCAGCACTCTCGACCGTGCCGGCCAGTGTCACAGGACAAGCTCCTCCTGCTTCGAAGTCGCCGCGCAACCGTACTCGCGGCGGACAATGGCTGCCAGCGTCTCAGGGTTGTTCCGGCATCCTGGTCCCACAGCGTTCCGCCAGCATCGACACGGACTCTTCCAGCCATCCGGATTGCCAGTGATGTTTCCTTTGTGGGCCATCGCGGTAGATGTGCGGCACTCCCAAGCCATCGAGAAGCCGGTGCATGGAAACATGGTGCTCCCGAAACTCCGCAGCGTAGCCTGTCAGGACCAGTCGACAACTCCGCCGGAGCAGGTCGGCCCGTCGCCGAACCAGAATCGAGAGTCTGTATGTCTCAAAATTCTCCTGGCTGCCGAAGACGGGTGCCATCCCATATTTGTCCGGGGCTGCCTGCATCAACGGAGCGTCCCACGCGGCAGCCGCACCGAAGATCTCGGGGTGTCGGAGTAGCAGCGACCACGCGCCCCAACCGGACTTGGAAAAACCCACCAGCAATCTCCCTTCCGGTTCAGTGCTCACAGGGTATTCGCTTTCCACCAATGGCAATACATCTTGGAGCAGGTAGGCTTCCTGCCGAAGAGTCCGCTCTGAGGGGTGGTCGGCGTACCAGGGCAGGGCGGAGAACGTGGGCAGAACCACGACGAATCCATGCTTGTTCGCCACACCCAGATCACGGACTTCTTTCACCGGATCTCCCCACCGTGTTTCCACGCCGGCCTCGACGGGGAGGACATACAGCGTCCTGAGCGGGTGTTCTACGTTCTTGCCATTAGGCGTGAACACGCGGACAAGCGTCTCGCCGGCTTGCCGAGGGCTCCGGATGATGTGGGTATGTTCATCGGCGGACAGTATCCCGACGGTGACTGTTGCCAGCGCGACCATGACGACCGGCGAGCGGTACACGGCAGATCCCGGGCGTTGATGCCGCAGGTGAGGAACCGAGGTCATGACACGGCTGCGGGGGACACCGCCCGCTTCATGATGCGAAGAGATGAAACGGCACTGCTCTCGCCGGGACTTTGCGGTCGACACTCCGGTCGCCCCGGATATCGGCGGTCAACGGGGCTGCGGGGAATGAACTCAGCCAGGACCGGACGGGCAGGCATGTCGCCCAGCATCTTGATGTCGGGATGAGCGCTGGAGAGGCCGTCCCGAACAGGCAGTCTTCTGCCGGCATTGGCGTTGACAGTCCTCAGAGGCGCGAGCCCGCTAGTCCATCAAGCTGTTCGGCAACCAGAGAGCGATCTGGGGGAAGACCGTCATTGCTGCGAGCGTGGCCGCATTCGCGGCCAAGAAAGGGGCCGCTCCCCGGAAGATCTTTCCGATGTCCATCTGGGCCACGGCCGCGCATACGTTCAGGCAGGTACCGACGGGAGGGGTGCACGCGCCGACTGCAAGCCCGGAAACCAGCAGCACTCCGAACAGGATCGGTGAGACCCCGAGGCCTTCCATTGCCGGGGTGAAGACCGGAGTCAGGAGCAGAATGGCTGGGCTGACGTCGATGACGGTTCCGGCAGCCAGGATCATCAGATCCATCACCAACAGCGTCCCGGTTGCGCCCAGGCCCAGATCAACGACGAATCCGGCGATGGCTTCCGGTACCCGATCGAGAGCGAGGAGCCAGATGTAGATCTGCGATAGAGCGATCACGATCATGATCTTCGCGCTGATGAGGGCGGAGGCTCGCAGAGATTCCCGGAACGACTCGATGCGGAGCCTTCGTGTGACCAGGAACCCCGCTACCGATGCGTAAAGTACTCCGATTGCAGCGGATTCCGTGGCGGTCGCAATCCCCAAAACCACCGAGCCCACTACGACGATGGGCATCAGGAGGACGGGTAGCGACCGGAGTGTACGAGTCCAGGCAGAACCGGGAGGGCCTGTTGCGGAGGCCTGCTCACCCTCGCTCCGGACGAGTAGCAGCACCAGCCCCATCTGGAAGATACCGACCATGATTCCCGGCACGACCCCGCCCAGGAAGAGCTTGCCAACAGACTGCTGTGCCACAACCGCGTACAGCACCATCGGAATGCTCGGTGGAATCACCATCCCCATCGTTGATGAGGCCACCGTGATCCCCGCGGCCACCTCCTTGCGATACCCTCGCCTCTCCATCTCCGGGATCAGCACGGAGCCGATTGACGCGGTGTCGGACGCCGACGAACCGGAAATTCCACCGAACAGCATGCTGGCGAGCACGTTCACCAGCCCCAGACCGTTCCGAAATCGACCAGCTATCAGCATGCTGAAGTCGATCAGCCGCGCCGTGATCTGGGCTGCGTTCATGACCTGCCCCATGAGGATGAACAGAGGCAGGCTCATCAGTGCGTAGGAATCGAATCCCGCGAACAGACGAAGGGGAAGCACAAGTATCAACTGGGGGTCGACGAGCACCATGTACAGCAGCGCCGAGAGACCGAGGGCGTACGCGATAGGAATGCCGAGAGCGATGAGGGCCAGCAGGCTGACCAGCAGCACAACGATCAAGACGGCCTCTCTGATCGGATCATGCGTAGCATTCCCAGACAGCAGTAGACTGCTGCGAGACCACATCCAATGGGAACGCTGGCTTGGGCCAGAAACCGCGGAAGTTGGGTAGCGGGCATGGGCACATGACCGGTCGCGGCGAGCCATGGAATGCTTGCCCCCACCACGGCAAGGTTGAGCAGGGCGACAAGTGCCAGTGACAGCAGTCCTACTGTTCTTGTACCGCGAGGTCCTAATCGCCGGACCAGAAAATCGACGCGGATGTGCTCCTGTCGTCCAACTGCGACTGCCGCTCCGATCGACGAAAGATAGACGAACGCCATGGTAGCCAGTTCATTGGCGCCGACCAATCCGGTCCGAAACAGGTAGCGCATCCCGACAAGCACCGTGATGGTCAGAAACACGCCGAGCAGACCGGCAGCCAGGACAGTCTCGAGTCTCGCGGTCAGGCGTCGCTCGAACTCCCGTATGCTCATCATTGACGATCGACCTTGGCCGCCCGCCTCGCCGCATCGATATCGTCCCAGGTGAAATACCCCTTGTCGACAAGAATCTGATAGACAGGCTGGACGGCCTCCTTGAAACGCCGCAGAGCGTCATCCACGATCCAGTTCGTCTCCAGCACCTGGGAGAGTCTCTCGATATAGACCCGTTCGGTCTCTCGGTTCATGCGGTCGCTGTAGGCAATGGCTTCGCGCGCAGCGGCATCGAACACCGTTTGCAGATCCGGGGGAAGCGATTCGTACCAGGCAAGATTGGTGATGAACGGGTCCGGTCCTGCCATGTAGTTGGAAATGCTCAGGTAGGTCTGCACTTCGTGAACGCGCATCTCCCAGATATTGGAGACGGCATTGTCCTGCCCATCGATCACGCCCGTGCGCGCAGCCTGGTAGACCTCCGCGAACGGGATTTCCTGCGGATTCGCACCGAGCATCCGGGTCGCGATGATGTTCGGCTCCTGTGGTGGAACGCGCAGCTTGAGGCCCTTGAAGTCCTCCGGGCCGCGAATCGGGCGGACGCTGGTAGTGTGGGCCCGGAAGCCCTGCGAGATGCCGCAGGCCGGAACATGGAAGCCGTTGACGCGTCCCTCCGTGTTGATACTCTGCATGAATTCGCTGTTGACGAGTCGCAGGGCCTCGTCCCAGTCGCCGACGAGAAACGGTAACAAGAGGATCATGTACTTCGGACTCACATCGAAGAACAGGCCACCACGCGTGCCCTGAATGACATTCAAGGCGACCATGTCCATCAATTCCCGCTCCCGGCCGAGGCTGCCGCCGAAGTGGTTGTCCACCTCGATTCGTCCGGAGGAGCGGGCCTCGACGAGTTCTTCGAAGTGGAGCATCGACAGGCTGCGAGGATGCTGGGCCGGCTGGGAGTTGGCGTACCGGAACAGGTAGTTCGCCTGTTCCTTGCCACAAGCGGCCAGGCAAAGGGCGACGGTGACCGGCGCCAGGCGTAGCAGCCGAACCTCCGCGCGCATGGGACTGTCGCGATCTCACCCTTCCGCGTTCAGGTCGTACAGCACACCTTCGGAGACCAGGTAGAGCAGGTCGACCGGAATGCCGGCCGAGCCGGACGTCTGGGAGGCCCTCCGATCGAAGCCGCCGGTCTTGCCGACGATCCGCAACGCCAGCGAGTCGCTTGACCACTGCATCAAGAAGGACTGCGTCGCGTTGCCGTCGTGTTCCCTGAGGCTGATCACGACCGGAGCCGTCGAACTGCCCACGTGCCACGTGTGAATGCTGAAGTACCCGGCCAGAAGCGCCCCTGATCGTAACAGTGCGGCTCGGCGTCCGTTCGGTGCGACGACCAGGGAATGGCCTGGCATGAGAAACCGCCAATCCCGGGAATCACGATCGGAGCCGTAGAGCGCTGCCTCGGGTCGCAGCGACGAATCGACCCAACTTGCGATGTAGCGACGCAACTTTCGCATGGGTGGAACCGCCCATGGATTCCAGCGCTCGTAAATCACCCAGTCTCCGGCCCATTTTGGCCGGACAACGATATGACCCGGCGGAATGGCTGTTTCGCGGAGCTTGCCTCGATGCAGAATGTACAGCCGCTGTCGCCTTGACGCTCCTGCTCGCTCCTCCGCAAGATAGACGGATCGCTCGCCGGCGGTGTGCGTCCACACAACATCACCGTCAATGCTGGGTCCCGGTGGAATTCCCGGCGGCTGGTTCAGGGCATGGCCATTGCCTGGTGTGTGCAGGAACTCCTGCCGGTATTCCTCGACGGCTGCGTTGGCCGTCCGAAACTCGGGCAAGGCCTCCTCGACGCCTGAACCCCACGTTCCGGGGCCCATGACCGCAACACAAGTGCCATGAAGGATCAGGGCGGGGAAGAGGACAGCCGCCGAAATCGCCAGGATCCATCCACGATTGGTTTTGCCGGACGACATCAGGGGGGGGTGTACTTCCAATCATCGCAGAGGCCGGCGCGGTCCGGGGCGAACCCACTGCCGGCCTCTCGGATCACGGCTGCGGATTGGCTATCGACCTGAAGGATCAGCGTGAAAGTTCAACGGCCCGTGGCCCTCACCTAGGCGTGGTGCGGACTCGATCGCCATGGAAACGAACTGTTTGGCATCGGTAACCGCCTCAATGAGGGGGCGCCCCAGTGCCAGTAATGCGGCAATGGCAGCCGAATAGGTGCATCCGGTCCCGTGTGTGCTCGTTGTCTCGATCCTTCTCGCATGGAGCGTCCGCATCTCGCCGTCACACCACAGCACATCGATGGGATCGCCTTCGAGATGCCCGCCCTTCACAAGTATGTTGCGGACCCCGAAACGTGCGATCCGTTCGGCGGCCGTCCGCATGCCTTCGAGACCGCGGATGGCTACGCCTGCCAGCATCGACGCTTCATGCAGATTCGGTGTCACCAGCCGACAGGTCGGAAGCAGCCGATCAGCCATGGCTTCCATCGCATCTTCCGAAGTCAGTCGGTCTCCGTGCGAGGTGATCATGACGGGATCGACGACCAGCGGCGTTCCCGTTGCCCTCGCCCAGTCTGCGACCACCGCAACGGTGTCGGCGTGTCCCAGTGCACCCGTCTTGGCGGCTGTCGGTGGGATGTCGTCCTGAACACAGGCCAACTGGTCCCGAATCAGTGCCGGAGCGAGCGAATGGACTGCCCGAACTCCGCGCGTGTTCTGGACCGTGATCAGCGTGGGCGCGGCCAGCCCGAAGACACCGAACTGATGGAAGGTCTTGAGGTCGGCCTGCAGTCCCGCACCACCCGAAGGGTCCGAGCCCGCAATCGTCAGCGCGACCGGTACCGAACGCAACACGCCGCAGTCTAGCATTCATCGCGGCGACGACGGATACTCTCGGGGTCCGGCACGCGTTTCCGATACGTTGCTGTCCTTGCCGATGGGTACCATATGGTTCATGCGTATCGGCTGGTCAGCGGGATTCGTTGTGGTGCTGCTCGGATGCTCGTCAGCACCCGAACCCTGTGCCGACACCACACCCGGCGGCACGAACATCGTCATTCTGCTGGCGGACGACCTGGGCTGGACGGACGTGAGCTTTCACGGCGGCAATATTGCCACGCCCAATATCGACAGGATTGCGGCCGAGGGCGCGGAACTGTCTCGCTTCTATGTTGCCCCGGTATGTTCCCCGACGCGGGCAGGTCTCCTGACTGGCCGGTACCCGATACGCTTCGGCGCCATGCGAGCCGTGTTCCCGCCGTGGAGGACTGGCGGCATGGACATCTCCGAATGGACTATCGCCGACATTCTGGCCGAAGCAGGATACACGCATCGCGGGATCTTCGGCAAGTGGCACCTCGGCCATTCCGACAGGAAGTACCATCCGCTCCGAAGAGGCTTCACGGAGTTCTACGGCCACTACAACGGGGCCATCGACTACTTCACTCATGAACGGGAGGGACAGATCGATTGGCACCAGGGCTTCGAGCCCAGTGATGACCCCGGCTACGCCACCGACCTGATCGCCGATGCGGCGACGCGCTTCATTCGCGAGCATGCAGCCGATGCCGACCCGTTCCTGTGCTATGTGCCCTTCAATGCTCCCCACAGTCCTTTCCAGGCGAAGGAAGAGGATCTGCCCAGGTACGCCGCGCTGCCGCCGGCACGGGGATTCTTCCAGGCATTCAGGGGAGTGGACATGGATTCCAGCCGTGACACCCGTGAGCGCAGACGCAGGGTCCTGGGATCGATGGTGCATGCGCTGGACCAGGGCGTCGGCCAGATCCTGGATGCGATTGACGACACCGGAATCTCGGATCGCACGTTCGTCCTGTTCAGTTCCGACAACGGCGGTGTTCCGGGCATCGGCGAGAATACGCCTCTTCGTGGCGGCAAGGCCACTCTCTTCGAGGGCGGTATCCGGGTTCCGGCGGCAGCGCGGTGGACATCGGTGATCCCGGCCGGCCAACGAATCCGCATCCCCCTCGCCAACATCGACATCCTGCCGACACTGATGCGTATCGCGGGGATCGAGCGCTATACCGGCAAGACCTTGGACGGCCTGGACATCCTCGACGTACTGACAGGGAGGCAGACGGAACTGGATCGGGAACTGTTCAACTACATCGGTCAGGAGGGAGCCGACCGGGAGTTCGTCTCGTTGATCACCCGGCAGTGGAAAATGGTCGTCTACGGGACGGATGTCACGGACAGCGAAGTGGATGATTCAACGCGACAGCGATACCTTTTCCGCATCGACGAGGACATTGCCGAAGAACGCAACCTGATTGATGAACATCCTCAATTGGCAGACTCCATGTACCAGAAAATCAAGGTGTTCCGATCCCTGCAACCTGCCAACGCCGTTCCGCCCTACCGACACGGACGTGACGATTCCGCATTCGTGGCGCCGCACCGATGGCAGATGGCAGGTGAGTAGTACTCCAGACGGTGGTGCCAACCGCCGGATCGAGTCGGAAGACGGACGGGAATCTCGAAGCGGGATCGGCGGCGTCCGGGTTCCTGTGCTATCCGACACATCAAGATGCACTCTCCGATGGCATCAGCGTCCGCTCCGTGGCCGAAGTATGCCGTCGATTCCCTGCACCTTGAGCTTCTTCATGCGTGAGTTGGCTTGGCTGAGCCGACCGCCGATCACCAGGACCCGATAGCGCGCGGTGCCACCTTGCACATACCGCTCGACATCCGTCTGATGCCCCCACTTGCTAACCCGCTCGGCAAACGCCTGTGCATTGGCGCGGTTCGCGAACACACCGACCTGGATGTCGAACCGTTCTCCCCGGTTGCCGGATGCAGGCTGTCGAGCCTGGCCCCGTTGTCCGGAAGCCTCGCGGGTCCGCTGACTCGGCGGGCGGATCAACGTCAGGCGCACGCGGGCGGTACCCGCATTCATCATCCCGATCTTCCCCGCCGCTGATCGCGACAGGTCGATGATCCGGCCCTTCACGAACGGCCCCCGGTCGTTGATGCGAACCTGTGTCTCCTCTCCGTTCCCGAGATTCTTGACGTTCAGCCACGTGTCGAACGGCAGCCGCTTGTGCGCGGCGGTCATCTTGTTCATGTCATAGACTTCACCATTGCTGGTTCGTCGTCCATGGTATGGGTGCCCATACCAGCTGGCTACGCCGGTCTGCGTCCATCCGACCTTCGGATTGATAGGAGGCGGCAGTTTGACCTTGCGACCACTCTTTGAACCGCCGCAGGCCGAATGCAGCAGAACCAGAGAGAAAACGACCGTCAGAACCGTGAGAGAGGGGCTGCCAGCGCCTTGTGGACATCGTGGAAAGTCCCTGTTCGCGTCCCGATCTCCGTGTGATACCATTCTGCCTCCTTGCAACTGCATAACCGAGTACTGCTGTTCGCGGGCGTAGCGGCTCTTGCGGCATCCGTCGGTGCCTGGCTCGCCGGCGAGAGCCTCACAGGTGGGATCGCGCTCGTGGCGGGCTTCGGAGCGTTCGCCGTCTACTTCCAACTCCACCCCAGACTTAACATAGTCTCATTTACGTTCTGGGTCTTCACGCTGACGACTTGGGGACTGTGCTTTCCATCCCACTTCACGGCGTGGGGTGACTTCCAGTTGAACCGGCTGACGGTTCCACTCATCCAGCTCATCATGCTCGGAATGGGGGCAACCCTCAGCATCGGGGACTTCTTGCGGGCCCTCCGAATGCCGCAGGCCGTTCTGATCGGCATGGCCCTGCAATTCAGCGTCATGCCGATCCTGGGCTGGGCGGTTGCTGTGTCCTTCGGATTTCCGGACGAGATCGCTGCGGGAGTTGTTCTCATCGGCTCATGTTCCGGTGGTGTCGCCTCTAACGTGATGGCATTTCTCGCCAGGGGGAATGTCGCGCTTTCAGTGACGATGACGGCATGCTCGACGCTCATGGCGCCGCTCATGACCCCGCTGGCAATGCGACTGCTCGCAGGGCGGTTCATCGAGATCGAGTTCATCACGATGATGCTTGCGGTGGTAGAACTTGTGATTCTCCCCGTGGGCACCGGTCTTGTGCTCAACAGACTGCTGTCCGGGAAACACGACCTGCTCGACCGGATCCTGCCAAGCGTGTCGATGGGTGGAATCTGCTTGATCCTCGCGATCATCGCCGCGGGCTCGCGGGACGAATTGCTGCGCAGCGGCGGGGCATTGCTCGGTGCGGCCCTGCTCCACAACCTTGCGGGCTATGTGTTCGGCTACTATGCCGCTGGCGCGTGCAGGTTGACGGAAACGGATCGTCGTACGGTAGCATTCGAGGTCGGCATGCAGAATGGAGGAATGGCGGTCGGACTTGCAACGACCGTGCTGAAGAGCCCGGCTGCTGCCCTGGCGCCGGCGATTTTCGGAACCTTCATGAACGTAACGGGATCGGCCGTTGCTTCCTGGTGGCACAATCGGCCGCCCGGGGATCGTGCGTGAACCTCGAACTTGAAGTCTTTCGGAACCTGTTCGTCTCCATCGCGGAGGAAATGGGCATCGTCCTGAAGCGGACGGCATTCTCTCCCAATATCAAGGAACGCCGCGACTACTCGTGCGCCGTCTACGACTCGAAGGGCAGGACGGTCGCCATGGGAGACCACATGCCGGCCCATCTGGGTGCCATGCCGGCTGCGGTACGGGCCGTCATCGACGAGGCTCAGCCCGCGCCGTCCGAAATCTACTTCCTGAACGATCCGTTCCGGGGCGGAACGCACCTGCCGGACATCACGTCGGTCTCGGCTCTCTATACGGAGGGCGGAAGCCGACCTGCCTTCTATCTGGCGACTCGAGCGCACCATGCCGATGTCGGCGGCATGGTGCCCGGATCCATGCCGCTCGCCACGGAAATCTATCAGGAGGGCTTGCGGATCCCCCCGGTACCGCTGGTCAGGGACGGCCGCTACGACCAGGCACTGTTGTCAGTCCTTCTTGCGAACGTGCGGACTCCTGTCGAGCGGCTCGGTGATCTCGGAGCCCAGGTTGCGGCCCACCGCGTCGGGGAGACGCGGATGCGGGAGGCTGTCGCCCGGTACGGTGTGGACGAGTTGGCGCAGCAGATGGCCGTCCTGCAGGACTACGCCGAAACCATCATGCGCAGCCGGCTGCAGTCGATACCGGACTGCGAGGTTGACTTCACGGACCGAATGGATGACGACGGATTCGGATCGGACCCTGTCGCGATCCGCTGCCGGCTGACGATCTGCGGTTCGGGCGCGACGGTTGATTTCCGCCAGTCGGACTCCCAGGCATGTGGCGGGATCAACGCCAACCGGGCCGTCACGACATCGGCGGTGATGTTCTGCTTTCGCTGTCTGGTCGACGACAGTATCCCCTACAACGCAGGCATCCTTCGTCCAATCGAGATCCTGACCCGACCTGGCACGGTCTGCGATGCGTTGCCGCCTGCCAGCACGGCGGCCGGCAACGTCGAGACCTCGCAACGCATCACGGACGCCGTGCTCGGAGCACTCCGGCAGGCCCTGCCGGACCAACTCCCCGCGGCGAGTTCGGGAACGATGAACAACGTCAGCTTCGGGGGAACGGACCGTGATGGCAAGCCGTTCAGCTACTACGAGACCATCGCGGGCGGGATGGGAGCCTCGGCACATAGCGACGGCTTGAGTGGGGTCCACACCAACATGACGAACAGCCTCAACACGCCCATCGAGGCCTTCGAGAGCCAATATCCCGTACGTGTCGTCACGTATGCCGTGCGTCGCGGCAGCGGTGGGGCTGGGCTGCACCGGGGCGGTGATGGGGTTGTGAGGGAGTACGAATTCCTGACCGACGCCTCCCTCGCGATTCTGTCCGAACGGCGCAAGCTCGCCCCGCCGGGAGCCGAGGGCGGGGAGGCAGGTCTTCCCGGCCGCAACCTGCTGAACGGTCAGGAACTGCCATCGAAAGGCAACTTCCGGATCAGGGCCGGCGATCTCCTGCGCATCGAGACGCCGGGCGGTGGAGGCTACTTCTCCAGTTCGAAGTTCCCGAGGAACAGGGCATCGATACCGGATGCGTAGAAACTGCGTACGGCCGAGCGAGGGTCATTCACCAGCGGCTCGCCGAACAGGTTGAACGAGGTGTTGTACAGCACGGGCAGGCCGGTCTTGCGGCCGGCTTCCTGCAGAAGTTCCCAGTACAGTCGGTTGTCGTCTCGTCGCACCACGTGAACCCGGATTCGCTCACCGTCCAGCAGGGCCGAATCGAACGTCTTGCGATGCGCCGGTCTCACACGCGAGACTGTCGCCAGGTACCGTGATGCCGGGCGGGTCTCGAAATACTCGTCTGCGAGCTCTTCCGGAACGGATGCAGCGAATTTTCGGAAATTCTCGCGCCGCTTGATGTACACATTCAGATTTTCGGTCGAATAGGGATTGAGAGGCGATGCGAGGATGCTGCGCCCGCCGAGGGCTCTGGGGCCGAACTCCGTACGGCCTTGGAACCATGCCAGAATCTCGTCATTCGACAGCCGGTCGACCGCAGACTCCAGCAGCTCGGCATCTGTCAGCAGGTAGCGGTGCCGCACCTTGCAGTTGTCCAGGATCTGCTTGACCTGCTCGTTGCGATAGAGGGGCCCAAGAAAGAGATGTGTCATGGGAACCCGCTCGGTCTGCTTCAGCACCCTGTGCCAGGCGTGATACAGGCTGCCCACCGATGTGCCGGCGTTGCCGGCTGCCGGCTGCACGAAGATCTCGCCAAACCGGCCACTCTCCTCCAGGGACTGGACAAGCAGGGCGTTCATCGCGACACCTCCCGCCAGGCACAGCCGCTTTGCCTGGCCGGCCAGGTCCATCACGGCTTCGGTGACAGCTGCATGAACGCTCGCTGCTAGATCGCGCTGCATCGCCGGGGAAACGGCAGCCGTGGAGTCCAGCCCCACGGCACGATAGAACTTGTCGCCGAAGGCTCCATGGGTGGATTCCGACAGATCGAAGTAGCTGTGATTCAGGCTTGGCAGCCGCGCCGAACCCGCCCCCATCATGTCGCGGAACACGTCCTTGTACTTCGGTTCACCGGCCAGAGAGAGCCACTGGACTTTGTGCTCCTCGCGGGCGGAGCGAAACCCGAGCAACTCTGTCACCCGGCTGTAGACCACTGCAGGGGAGTCCGGAGCGTACAGGTCTTCGGACGCATCAAGTGATATTCCGTGTCCCTGCCACACCGCACCGCACCGCATGTCGCCATGACGGTCCAGTGTCAGCACCCGGGCATCGTCGAAGGGCGAGGCGTAGTAGGCACTGGCGGCATGCGCGTCGTGGTGGTCCGTGACGACGAGACGGGCCTTGGGGAACATGGTCTTGAGATGGATGTGAAAGCTGCTTCCCGTCGTGTTTCCCAAGGGCCGCACGAGCGCGACACAGTCGATGTCCGTCGGGTCCACTGCGGCGGCATCCAGACAGGCGCGGATGGCTCTCCCTGGCAGACCACCTCGGTGTGCCTCACGGGTGAGCTTCTCCTCCTCAATCGCAGCCAGCACGGTTCCGTCCCGCATGACGGCGGCCGATCCATCGTGCAGCCAGCCACCGATTCCCAGTAGCAGCATGGTCTGATTCGCGCCCCTGATTCCTATACGGCCCGCAGTCGCTGTACCGCTTTTCCCTTGCCCACCAGGGTGAACACGCGAAACGCGCTCGGCCCCACGGCCTGGCCGGTCAGGGCCGCCCGGGAGCCGTTGATGAGCAGCCCGGCCTGCAAGCCCTGCTCGCGGGCCAGTGACCGAAGCTCATGCTCCACGGATTCTTCCGTGAATGTCGAAGCAACCTCGATGCGATCGGCCAGAACACGCAGCCACTGGCGGGCGCCGTCCTTGTCGAGGTTGATGCGAGCCTTGTCATCGAATCCGAAGTCGTCACGGAAGTACGCGCGACAGCGTGTCGGAAACTCCGACAGGAGGTTCAGTCGCGACCGGAGATCGTCAACGGCATCGCGGAACCAGTCCCGGCGGCTACTCTCCAGTTCGTCGACCCACCAGCCTGCATCGACGAGGACGTTCTCGACGTAGGGCAGCAGGTCGTCCACCGGCATGCTGCGCAGATGCTGTCCGTTCAGCCATACGGCCTTCGGGTCGACCTGGGTCTCCCCGGGCTCCTCGCCGACCTTCACGATCGCATTCGTGCGGAGGACCTGATCGATTCGAAATGCATCGACAATCTCCTGCAAGGAAAGAACTTCGCGGTTGTCTTTCGGCGACCATCCGAGCAAGGCGAGGTAATTCACGAATCCGCGCGGAACGAATCCCATGTCCCGGTAGTTCGTCACGCTCACGAGCGAACCGTGGCGACGCTTGGACAGCTTGGAGCCATCCGGACCGAGCAGCAGGGGCAGATGGGCGAATGCGGGCGGCGTGAAGCCCAGGGCATCCAGGAGCAGGATGTGCTTGAAGGTGTTGGTCAGGTGATCCTGCCCGCGAATCACATGGGTGATCCCCAACTCGCCGTCGTCCACGGACGACGCAAGGTGGTAGGTGGGCTGTCCATTGCTCCGGACCAGCGCGAAATCCTCGATGTCGGCGAACTTGCGGAACTGCTTTCGGAACACCAGGTCCTTGAACGGAACCCCTCGAGGATTGTCGTGCGGAACCCGGAAGCGGATCACGAACGGCTCTCCGGCTGCTGCCCGGCGGCCACTCTCGGCAGCCGACAGATCGCGCATGCCCGGGTTGCAGAGCCAAGGCTCGCCATCGGGGCGCCCCTCGGTCGGGTCGGTCTCCGGCGTGAAGTCCCGGTAGGCTGCGCCTTTCGCCAGGAGAGCCTCGGCGGCTTCGGCGTGCGGTCGCCGACGTTCTGACTGGTAGTGCTGCTCGTCCCAGGCAAGCCCCAGCCAGGTCAGTCCATCCAGGATCGACTTGAGCGACTCCTCGGTATTGCGCCCGGTGTCCGTGTCGTCAATCCGCAAGAGGACCTGCCCACCGGTCGAGCGGGCGAACAGCCAGTTGAAGATATACGTACGAGCCCCCCCGATGTGCAGGAATCCCGTGGGTGAAGGCGCAAATCGGACCCGGTTCATGGATCGAGTGGAAGCACCACCGCGGTCCCGTCCGCTGCGGCGCTACTGCCAGTATATCGCCGTGGCCCGGATTCGCTATTCCGGAACGATGACGATCTTGCCGAAGTGCCGTCTGGCGTCCATGTATTCGTGGGCCTCCCGTACGGCGCTCAAGGGAAAGGTGGTGTCGAGGACGGGCCTGAGCAAACCTCGCCCGAAGAACCGGAGGACATCATGGAGCTCGCCCATGGTTCCCATGTAGGAGCCGTGCAGGCTCAACTGCTTGGAAAAGAGGTGGCCGAGGTTGAGCTGTGTCTCGAAACCTGTTGTTGCCCCGCATGTTACCAGGCGGCCCTGACGGGCCAGCGCCGCGCTCGCCGGACCGAATGTTGCCGCACCGACATGCTCGAATACCACATCGACGCCACGTCGGTCCGTGATGCGCCTGACTTCGTCCTTGATGGACTCCTTGTAGTGGTCGATCACGTGGTCGGCGCCCAGTTCCTTCGCCCGGGCCAGCTTTCGCTCTCCGCCCGCGGTGGCGATGACGCGGCAATGGTAAAGCTTGGCGATCTGGATCGCGGCGCTGCCAACGCCGCTGGACCCGCCGATCACCAGTACGTCTTCCAGCATCCGGAGCTTCGTGATCCCGACCAGCATGTGCCAGGCCGTCAGGAACACCAGCGGGATGGATGCGGCTTCCTCGAAGCTCAGGTCACCGGGGATCGGTAGCGCGTTGGCCTCCGGAATCGCAACGTACTCGGCGTTCAGGCCCGGGTAGACAGCACCGAACAGGCCGTAGTCGGGGGCGGAGTTGTCACGGCCATGGGCCGTTTCGTAACTGCTGGCCATCGTCCTGCCCGGCGCGACGAGGATCCGGTCACCGACTCGACACCGGGAGCACAGGCTCCCGACTTCCACGATCTCACCGGCGGCGTCGCTGCCCAGGACCCATGGAAACGTCAGTCGGAGGTTGGGGAGGCCTCCCCGCACCCACAGGTCCAGATGGTTCAGCGAGCACGCCCTCACTCGCACAAGCACTTCGTTCGCTTCGGGCCGGGGAAGCGGCGCATCCTCGTAGCGGATCACCTCTGGACCGCCGCATTCGTGAATTCGCGAAACCTTCATGGAGGGAAAACGGCCTGTGGCCAGACCCCGATTATAGCCATCGTTTTCCAGGTTGCTCTTCGGCAGCGGGTTCGCGATGCTGGAGGTAGATGAGGGCCAGGGAACTAGCGAGCCGGGTCCTGGATTCCATCCCGGGGTCGCCGGACTTTGTGGAGGCTTCACAAGCACTTGCGAGCTTGGCATTCTGCGACGATCCGGAGGTTTCGGCCGCTGCGACGAGGACCATGTTCGGCGAGATCGTCGAGTCTTGGTCGGACAGCTTCGATCCAGGCCGGTGTGATGCGTACATCGCATTCATGTGCGAAGTGCTGTATGCGCCGGGCTCTCCTGTTTCGCGTGCACTGGTGGACCTCGGATACACGGGTCCCATGGACCTGGCCGAACGGTACGGCCGCGTCCGAAGCAGCTCCGGCATCGAGCCCCTGTCCTGGAAGAGGATCAAGAGAGTGGTCGTGCTCTCCCGGGTCACATTGGGGGCCGACATCGCGGTCACGAGCACGATCGTTCGTGCGGCACTAGCGGCCTTCCCGAACGCCCATGTGGATCTGGTCGCTCCCGAGAAGAACATCGCCCTGATTGGAGACGGTTCAAGGGTCAGGGGTTGCCCGATTTCGTATGGACGGGGAGCACGCTTGGGCAACCGACTGCAGGCCTGGGCCGCGGTGCGGGAGCAGGTAAGCGACAGTATCGGGAACCTCGATACAGGGGAGTGGATTCTCGTTGATCCGGACAGTCGGTTGACACAGCTCGGCCTGCTACCGATCGTGGACGACCGCTGTTACCAGTTCTTCGAGAGTCGGTCAGCCGCGATCGGATCAACAGAACCGCTGGGCAGCCTCGCGGCACAATGGTGCGCGTCGAACTGGAAGGTCGACGGGCATGCGATCATGCCGTTCGCCAAGGTCAGCGATGCGGACAGGGCACTGGCCAGCGGCCTCGGTGCCCTGCGTCACCGACGGGTCGCCACCGTGAGCTTCGGCGTGGGAGGACGGGATTCCAAACGCCTCGGGGCCGGGTTCGAAGACGGTCTGCTCGCATCGCTGCGGGCTCGCGGCTATGTGACGGTGCTTGATTACGGGGCGGGGAAGGCCGAGGCCATGGAGACTGCCGCCCGGTTCCGCAGGTTCGCGGGCTCGAAACTGCACCGGAACGAGGATCAGCCGACCGAGTTCGAACTCGCAGAACTGATCACATGGAAGGGTAGCTTGGCAGGATTCGGGCAGTTGATCACCTGCTCCGATGTCTACATCGGGTACGATTCGGCGGCAGCCCATTTGGCCGCGGCCCATGCCGTTCCGGTCATCTCGGTGTTTGTTGGTGCTCCGAGCGATCGCTTCCGGATGCGGTGGACCCCAAGCGGGCCCGGCACAGTGCGTGTGATTCCAGCCGATGGATCCGGAGACAATGCCTCGATTCTGGGACGGGTCGGAACCGCGCTGGATGAGATCGAGTCGGCTCCGGACGCAAGCTAGCATGATCGGAATCGACGCCGGGAACTGCTTCGACAGGCCTCCGACCGGCGTGGCGGTCTACGCCCGCAACCTGACTGCTCATCTGGCTCGCGCCCACCCCGAGCAGGATTTTGCGTGGTTCTTTCGCAGTAACCGCTACTTCCGGTCATTCGGCTCACGCCTGCCTCCGAACGCCCGAAGGAGACTCCTCGAGAACCCCGTGATTCGTCGGACTTCACGTCGATTGAGGTTGTTTCACGGTCTCAACCAGCGCCTGCCGGTGGTTCCCCGGGTGCCGAAGGTCGTCACCTTCCATGATCTGTTCGCGATCACCGGCGAGTTCTCGACCCGGGAGTATCGAGAGAGGTCTGCGCGGATCGCACGCGAGACGGCCGCCACTGCCGACCACATCATTGCCGTCTCGCAGCACACCGCGAAACAGGTCGCGAGCAATCTCGATTTTCCGCATTCGCAGATCTCGGTCGTCCACCACGGTATCGATCCACTGGATGTACCGCCACCGGCTCGCCAAGACGCGATTCTGCGCGAACTCAACGTATCGCGGCCGTTCATTCTGCAGGTCGGTACGCTGCAGGTCCGGAAGAACGTGGAGCGGAGCGTGGCCGCGTTCGAGGCGGCAGGGGGCTCGTGTGAGTTCGTCCTGGCGGGCTCACTCGGCTATGGTGCGGAGGAAATCCTGGACCGGATCGAGCGCAGCCCGTCCCGCCCGCGCATCCGGCTTGTCGGGCATGTGAACGATGATGCCCGTGCGAGCCTGTACGCCGGCGCCGAGGCGCTACTGTTTCCGTCGCTCGAGGAAGGCTTCGGACTGCCGGTGGGGGAAGCGTTTTCTGTCGGATTGCCGGTCATCGGCTCAAGCCGCTCCGCGATTCCCGAAGTGGCGGGGGATGCCGCTGTGCTCGTCGATCCACTCGACACGGATGCGATAGCGGGAGCACTCGAGCGGGTACTCGGCGACAGTGCCCTCCGCGATGATCTGCGCCGAAAAGGCAGAGCGCGGTCTGCCGAGTTCAGTTGGGAACGGTGCGCTGCGGAGACTTGGAGCGTATACGCTAGCTGCTGGAAGCACTGCGGTTCCACATGAATCCTGCCGCAACTTGCAAGCGATTCCAGCGCTCCCGATAGCCTCCCCGGACCACGGCAGGTTATCAGGCGCGCCCGTCGCAGCGACGCCTTCCAGCATGCGAGCTCACGTTGCGCGGCCTTGATCAGCCGCCGTGCAAGGCGGTTCCGAATCCAGTGGCCCGCTCTGGGAGCGTGCGCCATTTCCGAGTCACCACCACACCACGAAGCAGGCCGTCGTGAAGACGGCGTACTGGCGAGATGCTCTCGCCACGATTGCACCGGCACCCGCTGCAGTTGGCCCTCGGATGTGCGAGCAGTCCGGGGGGCTGGGCCGGCCTTCCCGGGCCGATCGGAGCCACATCCGTGTCGATCTGAGGTACCGTTCGCGTGCTATATTCCGTACCACCACGGCCTGTCGGCCGTGATCAGAACGATGTACGACGGCCCCATCATCCGGCAGCAATCGCCTGCACTCGCGGGCGAGCATTACCCGGATTGCGATGGGCTACCGATGGCCGCGAATGACACCCACTACCACGCGATCCAGTCGATCCGGCGCCCGCTGGAAGGGCGCTATCGCCGCAGAGAGGATGTCTACGTGACGGGTGATCTGCTGCTGTATTACCAGCGATATGACACGACGAAGTCGCTGGCGCCGGACGTGATGGTGGTCATGGGGACGTCGCGCCACCTACGGCGCAACTACCTGCTATGGGAGGAGAGTCGGATGCCCGACGTCGTGGTGGAGGTCAGTTCGCCGGATTCGTTCCAGAGTGATCGGGTGGAGAAACGGCAGATTTATGGGGCGTTGGGTTTCCGGGAGTATTTCCTGTATCGTCCCGACTACGGCGAAGCTGAGCGTGCCGGGCAGATGCGGGCATACCGGCAGTGGGGAGGACAGATGGTGGAGGCCACCCAGCGGGGCACCGTCAGAGGTGAGCCGGAGTACGCGAGCGAAGTACTGGGGGTGGGATTCCGGTCCGAGGGCAACCGGGTACGACTCCGCGACCTGACGACCGGTCGGGACTTGCTGCGGATAGACGAGTTGTCGGAGTCCATCCGTGTCTTGCGGGAAGAGCGGAAGCAGGAGGAACAGGCCCGCCGGATTGCGGAACAGGAGCGGGACCAACACATTGAGGCCCGCCGCATTGCCGAAAAGGAACTGCTTTTGACCGAGTCGCGCATCGCCGAGTTGAAGGCGCGCCTTGCCGGTGAGGAATGAGACGGGTCGCGCCAGCGGGGTTCTCTGCAAGGTCACCGTCCAAGGCCGGTGACCTTGGCATGCCATGCGGTATTGGAGCACTACTCACCGCTTCCAGTCCGACAGACTTCATCCGTGCAACATATGTGATTGCCAACTCGCATCCATGGCAACCGTCAGTCGACGATTGAGCCAAACTGACACGATTGGCGATGGCGTCGATCAGGCCGCTACGCTTGCCGGCAGGTTGGTACCGGTGACATTGCCGGTGATCGTTGCCTTGGAGCCGACGCCGTTGATGAACATCGTATCTGCCCCGCCGTGGCTTTCTCGGCTCGGTGATGGTGCAGTTCTCGTTCAGCGAACGGTATCTCCGTCTGCTGCGAGGTTCCGGGGAGGAATCCCAGACGTTCGCCGCCCCGACGGCAGGATGGGCCAGCACGGTCCGCCGCACATGTTTGGCCAGAAGAGCGGAGATCGCGGTCGCGACCGCCGGAGTCGAAACGGTCCATCGACATCGGAACATTACAGTCGGTTCGTGTGATACTGTACGTATGTCGGTAGTATCGGACGCATCAAGACGCTCCGAGACTCCCGGACATGGGTACCCACCCGGCCTTTCGTCGGCATAACAGGCACCATAGGATTCTCTGATGGCGAACAAGCGAGAGGCTGCCAACGTCAAGATGCCGGTCCAGGAGACGGTTCCACTCTCTCGGCGACTCCCGCCGGTGGTGTTCGCCTGGCTGATCCCCGGTGCGGGGCACTTCTTCCTGAAGCGGCAGGTCCACGGCATCATCCTTCTCGCGACCATCGCCAGCATGTTCCTTGCCGGCATCCTCATGCAGGGACGAATGTTCGCTCCGGCAGGCGGGGACCTCTTCACGACCGTGATGACGTACGGAGGGTTCTTCGGCGACATCTGCAACGGGCTGCTGTATTTCCTGACCGTCATCGGACTGGGCTATGAGCAGGAAGCTCTTCCCGGGGCAGTCCATGACTACGGGACCAAGTTCATCGTCTGTGCAGGGTTGCTGAACCTTCTGGCGATGGTCGACGCCTACGAAATCGCGTCCAGAAGGAAAGAGACCGCGTGATGCTCAACCCATCCCACCTCCAGGCGGCGATTCTGTTCGCCCTGTTTGCCTCGGTCGTAATGGGTATCGTCGGCCGATCGACGGACCGTGAGCGAATCGCATATGGCATTTACTGTTTCGCGTATTTCGTGGGTGCGATCTTCGTACTGGGCTGGCTGATGAGGATCGGACACGGATAGTGTCAGGCCAACCGGGCATGCACGGTGGTCGCGTCGCATTCTACGACTTCGACGGAACGCTCGTTTCCGGCAACGTCGTGACCCGTTACGCTCGACTGGTTCGGCACCATCCTGACCCGGGGCAGGCTCGCCGGCGGTATCTGAAGGTGCTACTTGGCGTGCCGCTCTGGCTTGCGCTTGATGCGGTTTCACGCCGTGCATTCAACACGATCTTCTTTCGGCAATACCGCGGCTTGCAGGAGACCTGGTTGCGGTCGGAGGCCAGGAAACGCTTCGAAGACACCATCCGCAGGGAGCAGTTCCCGCACGCGATGCAACGGGTGGCCCTCGACCGAGCGGCGGGGTATCGGACGGTGTTGGTGAGCGGAGGACTGGATTTCCATCTGGATGCAGCCAAGGAGTACTTCGGCTTCGATGACCTGCTGACGAATCGGCTGCGGTTTCATGAGGGGACCGCGACAGGTGACGTGCTCGCTCCGCTGCTGGCCGGAGAGGAGAAGGCCGATGTCATTCGGCACTATGCTTCCTCGGGTGGATTCGATCTGAGCCAGTCGCGGGCCTATTCGGACAGCGGCTCTGACATTCCCATGCTGCGGTGCGTCGGGAACCCGATGGCGGCGAATCCGGACCGACGCCTGCGAAGGGTGGCGCTCAGCAACCGCTGGGAGATTCTGGACCTCCGGCAGTCGTCGAATCCGCAGCCACGGCACTGACCGACCATTCTCACCACTTCCGGGTGTCTTCACGAGCAGGTTGCGCATCGAACCGGGCCTGCTGTCCATTCGCTTGTCCAATCCGCCGAAACGGGTAGACTCATGGAAGCGATGAGCGGTTCAGTTGCGAGTCCGAGTTCGTCGACAGGGGACTTTTTTGGAGATCCCGCCCCGAACGCTGTTGGGCGCCTTGCCTTGGTCCCGCACGATCAGTGCATTCGCGAACTCGGTGGCTCGTCCAACGAGCGCCTTCTGTGGTATGGCGAAGATCTGATCCGGGTGAAATTCCCGGCGGGGACTCGGGTCGTGTACCCGAAACCCACGATTGCTGGTCTGGAGGATCGCACAGCCGCCATCCAGTATGCGTTGACGCATCCGGAGGAAGCCGAACCACTGCAAGCGCAATTGCGGCCGGGGATGAAAGTCACGATCGCGATTGATGACATCTCGCTGCCACTGCCCAAGATGAACCGGCCGGATCTGAGACAGTCGGTCCTGACACAGGTGCTGGCACTGCTTGAAACTGCGGGCGTTCATGACGTGGAGATCGTCGTCGCGAACTCGTTTCACCGACGAATGGAGGCTTTCGAGATCCTGTGGAGCGTTGGTCGTCAGATCTTCGACTCCTACTTTCCACATCGGCTCTACTGCCACGACGGCGCGGACCCTGACGGAATGGTGGAACTCGGCGAGACGGAACTCGGCGAGAAGGTGCGGATCAACCGGAGAGCCGCCGAATCGGATCTCCTGATTTACGTGAACATCAATCTCGTCCCGATGGACGGCGGCAACAAGTCGGTCGGTGTGGGGTTGTGCGACTACGAATCACTGCAGGCCCACCACAATCCGGAGACGATCCGGGCCTCGAACTCATACTTCGACCACACGCGCTCGCCGCTTACGGAATCCTGCAACCGCATGGGCCGGATCATCAATCAAAAACTCAACGTCTTCCACATCGAGACTGTGGTCAACAACCGGATGTTCGATCCCCGGATGGAGTTCTTCACGAAGCCGGAGGACGAATGGAACGCCTTGGACAAGGTGTCGTTCCGAATCGCCCAGGTGGGACTGCGGTCCCTACCGCGAACCACCAAGCGAAAACTGCTGTTCTCCATTCCAGCACCGTACGAACTGATTGCCGTGCATGCCGGCGCAACCGACGCAGTCCACGAGAAGACGCTGGCGTACAACTACCAGCAGTACTGTGTTCCGGTCGAGGGGCAGTCGGATGTCGTTGTCTTCGGTATCCCGTTCATCTGCCCCTACAACGTGCATGCGCCGATGAATCCTCTGCTGGTGCGGTGCCTGGCTCTCGGTTACTTCTTCAACATGTACCGTGGAGCGCCGATCGTGAAGAAGGATGGCGTGTTCATTCTCACGCATCCGCTGTACAACGAGTTCAGCCAGTCCCATCACTCCGCGTACCACGAGTTCTTCCACCGCTGTCTGCCCGAGACCCGGGATTCCGATGTACTGCAGCGACGTTACGAACAGGAGTTCGCGAACTCTTCGGAGTACATCGATATGTATCGCAATGGCTATGCCTACCACGGAGTACATCCCTTCTACATGTGGTACTGGGCCGAGAATGGCGCCCATCATTGCGGTCAGGTGATCGTTGTTGGTGCAGAGGACAGGACAGCGGCGCGCGTGATGGGCTGGGAATGCGCGGACTCACTGGAACAAGCGATCGAGATGGCAGAGAGCTTCCTGGGCCGGAAGCCCAGTGTCACCCATCTTCATATCCCGCCGATCAACATGGTGGATGTCGCGGCCTGAGGAACGGCGGGCGCTTGGCCTCTGTCGGTCGGACTGGCCGTTGCCGAACACCGACGAATGATACGATCTCGCGATAGTCGCGCGGAACCACACAGTTGCAGGTACTACGATAGACATGTCTGATAAAACCACTGATATATTTGTAGTTTCATGTCTGTTCTGGTTGTTCTCGAATGAACATTATCCCTTGGGAGACCATCATGCTGAGCATGCTGGCCTGTTGCGCACCCTTGAAGCTGTCCCTCGCTGGTGTGTGGGCCAGGATACGTAGTGGCGTCCACGCATATGCCTAGAATTTGGACATATACTAAGAATAGATGATTTCGACTGCCCTCGCATGCCGCTCCAGAATGGGGAGAATGTTCACATGAGCAGCCCACGGAACACCGAACCGTCGGCGAACTGGGTGCTGGCTGCTGCACTGCGACTACGCAATCCAGACTGGAACGACGACACGGTCCACGCCGAGCGGACCCGGGTGATCGCGCAGTCCACACCGGGCTCCGGTACCGGTCGGCGGCCCGACATCCTGATTGCTCCGCCTCGCCGCCAACCTGTCATCGTGGAGACCGAATTTGCCCCTGCCCACACGGTCGACCGAGACGCGGCCGCCAGATTGGGTACGAGCCTGCAGGGTACCGGTGACGACATTGAAGGTGTTCTGGCTGTTGTACTGCCGGAGAGCCTCAAGACGGGTGACCTCAAGGCTGTTGAGAGCGTGGCTTTCCGTTACGCCACCCACTACCTCAATGCCCGGGGCGCCGGCGTCCGCTGGCCGGCGGAAAAAAGTTGGCTGGAAGGCGGCGTCGACGATCTCGCGGACACTATCGAGTACCTGTCCCTTTCGGAACGGCAACTAGCTCGCGGGTCCGATGCCCTCGAAACCGTGGTCCGACAGGCGGCGGGACGCCTGGAAAAGCATGTCGGTCAATACCCTCGGTCACGAATCGCGAAGAACCTGCATCAGGAGCCGGGCGAGCAGACCGAGCGCATGGCAGCGGCGATCTGCGTCTCAGCCTTCGTGTTCCATGGGGCACTCGAAGGGCAGGAGGGTATTCCGCCCGTACCGACACAGGGTCACATTGACAAGGGGGAGCTTCTGATCGCTTGGGACAAGATTCTCGCCGTAAATTACTGGCCGATCTTCAGCATCGCTCGTGATCTCGTGGCGGAACTGCCGATCCGGGTCGTTCCGACGGTCATGGACAAGATCGCCGGATCCCTCTCGGATCTGGCGAAGTTGGGTGCGACGACGTATCACGACCTGACTGGGAGGATGTTCCAGACGCTGATCGCCGACCGCAAGTTCCTTGCCACGTTCTACACGTTGCCCGAGTCGGCCTGCCTGCTGGCCGAACTGGCAATCGAGCGGCTGGACGTGAACTGGTCGGACCGGGCCGCGATCGAACAACTGCGGATCGCGGATTTCGCCTGTGGGACGGGAGCGCTGCTCTCGGCGGCGCAGCGGGCCATCAACCGCCGCCATCGGCGGGCCGGCGGCAACGATCGGGACCTGCACCGTGTACTCATGGAGCGGGTGCTGATCGGCCTGGACATCATGCCGGCCGCCACGCATCTGACCTGTTCGATGCTGTCGAGTGCGCATCCGTCGCTGGTCTACGGGCAGTCGCGGATTCACACGATGCCGTACGGCATCCAGGAGAACGAGACCCACATCGGTGCCCTGGACCTGCTCGGGTCGGACCGTTCCTATTCGCTGTTTGCCACCGGGAAATCCATGGCGGGCACCGCTACCGCCACGCAGAGTGAACACTACGTCACGGTCAAGGATGAATCCTGTGATCTGGTCATCATGAATCCACCGTTCACGCGGCCCACGAACCATGAAGCGGGCCACGGGGATGTTCCGGTTCCCTCGTTTGCGGGTTTCGGCACGAGGGACGTGGAGCAGCAGGAGATGGCCCGCAAACTCCGGGGAACCACCGGGTTGTTCGGCAGCGGCCATGCGGGTCTGGCGTCGAACTTCATGGACCTGGGGCACAGGAAGCTGAAGGAGGGCGGCGTGCTGGCCCTGGTGATTCCGTTCTCGTTTGTCCGCGGCGGGTCTTGGCAGGATGCGCGGGATGCACTCCGGGCACACTACAGCGATGTGCATGTGATCTCGATTGCGGCCAGCGGTCCGACGGCCCGGGCGTTCTCGGCGGACACCGGCATGGCCGAATGCCTGGTCCTTGCGACAAAAGGCGGAGAGAAAGCGTCCCCTGCGGCCTACTCCAATCTCACTGCGAGGCCATCCTCGCTGCTGCAGGCGGCGATAGAAGCGAAGCGGGCCGTTTCGAATGCGGTGGAAGGAGAGATTCTCGACGGCGGCGCAGCGGGTGTCGGATCCACGAGTGTCATCGAAGTGGTCCGGGCCCTGGAATCGGGGCGACTCTGTCTGCCGCGGCAGACGCAAGCGGTCCCCGTGCCGGTGGTGGCGCTGAGCGCGGTGGCTGCGCGGGGCCTGGTGGATCGGGACATCAACGGTGGGCCCACGGATGCCGCCAAGACAGGCCCCCCGCAAGGGCCGTTCGTTCTGCGCTTGATCCGCCAGGGTGAGGTGCCGACGTGGCCGATGCTCTGGGCACATGCGGCCGACCGGGAGCGGACACTGATCGTGCACCCCGACTCCTGTGGCGACCCCCGTCCGGACGACCGGGACCGGGCGGCTGCACGTTGGCGCAAGGCAGCCTCCCGACTGCATGTCTCCAGAGACTTCCGCCTGAACTCCCAGAGCCTGGCCATGTGCATTACACCGGAGAAGTGTCTCGGAGGAACGGCTTGGCCGAACGTGATTCCCCACGATGACCGGCATGCCATCCCCTTGCTGCTATGGTGCAACTCCACCCTGGGCTTGATCCTCTTCTGGTGGAAGGGCACCCGCCAGCAGGCCGGCAGGGCGCGGCTCACCATCACCAGAATCCCCGGCTTGCCGGTGCTCGACCCGCGCACACTGACTTCCGATCAGGTGGATCGCTGCAACGAGATCTTCGAGGGCCTGAAGGACCGTTCGTTCCTGCCCGCGAATGAGGCGTACCGCGACGAGACCCGGAAGGCACTTGACCGGGATCTGCTGTTTGGAGATCAGAGCGTGTTGCGCCTCCTTCCGGAATCGGAAGAATCCCTGGACCTGTTACGGAAGCAGTGGTGTGCCGAACCCTCCGTCCATGGAGGGAAGAAGACTCGCATCCTCCAATGACCTGAATGCAGGTGCAGAATCCACTTCCGGGTTGATCCACAGCAATCCGGACCCGCAAGGCCGGACCGTGACGCCGAGTGCGTCGAGCTTCGATCGACGCTGCTCGGCCAACCCGACAGACCGCCCAGACGCCTGCCTCTACCCGCCTGCGGCGGACCGTCGTCCGATAGAAATTCTTGATTGGGTTCATCCCCGCCCCCATCCCGCTGACAACCCTGCACACAATGGCTTCACGGTGTTCGGAGTTGATGTCGCGACCGCTGGACGCGCCCGGCAGTTGGCTGCATGGTGCTCCCGCGTGCGGTTCGTGAGGAGGTCCATGAGATCCTCGTGAGCAAGACCGAATGCCAGCAACAGACGATCGAAAGGGAGTGTGCAGATGAAGAAGACGAGAATGATCCGCTTGATGCTGTTCTCGATGTTGATCCTGCCGGCCGTGGCATCGGCCCAGGACGCCATCGATTCGGGAGACAACGCATGGATCCTCACCAGTTCGGCGCTGGTCCTGATGATGACCGGGCCTGGCCTGGCGCTGTTCTACGGCGGACTGGTCCGCAAGAAGAACATTCTGGGGACCATGATGCAATCCTTCGCCATGATGGCGATGATGACGCTGCTTTGGGCGTTGTACGGGTACAGCCTGTCCTTCGCCGGTGGCAATGCCTTTGTCGGGGGCCTCGACCACGCCTTCATGGCGGGTGTCGGGATGGAGCCGAACGGTTCGATCCCGCACCTGACGTTCATGGTGTTCCAGCTGATGTTCGCAATCATCACGCCGGCGCTGATCACGGGGGCTTTCGCCGAACGCATGAAGTTCTCGGCGATGCTTCTGTTCCTGGCACTGTGGGCCACTGTCGTGTATTTTCCGATGGTCCACATGGTGTGGGGCGGCGGTTTCCTGAGCCCCGACGGTAAGATACCCACGCTCGACTTCGCGGGCGGGACCGTTGTTCACATTTCATCCGGCATCTCCGCGCTGATCGTGGCGATCTACCTCGGCAAGCGACTGGGATATCCGTCCGAACGGATGAGGCCGCATAACCTCACCCTGGCGTTCATCGGCGCATGTCTGCTGTGGGTCGGCTGGTTCGGCTTCAATGCCGGCAGTGCTCTGGCTGCTGACGGCCTTGCCGCCGCGGCCTTCGTGAACACCCATTTCGCTGCTTCCGCAGCGGTCGTCGGATGGCTGTTGATCGAATGGCTTCGCGACGGAAAACCGAGTTGTCTGGGCGGGATCACCGGAGCAGTAGCCGGCCTGGTCGCCATCACGCCCGGATCCGGGTTCGTCGGCCCGATGGACTCGATTCTCATCGGCCTGATTGCCGGCGTATTCTGCTATTACTGCGTAGCGGTGGTGAAGGCGAGGCTCGGGTACGATGACTCGCTCGACGCCTTCGGCGTTCATGGGGTCGGGGGAACCGTGGGGGCGATCCTCACAGGCGTCTTCGCCCGTGAAGCTATCGGCGGAAGCACTGGCCTTCTTGAGGGCAATTCGACGCAGTTCGTCAATAACATCCTCGGAGCACTTCTGACGTGGGTCCTTGCGGCAATCGCCACGATCGTCATCCTGAAGATCGTGGATGCCGTGATCGGCGTCCGTATCCCCGAATCGGAAGAACTCACCGGGCTTGATGTCACGCAGCACGGCGAAGAAGCCTACCAGCTGTAGAGAGCTAGAATGAAAGGAGTTTGTGATGAAGAAGATTGAAGCAGTCATTCAACCCTTCAAGCTGGACGATGTCCGAGAGGCACTCAAGGCGATCGGCATTGACGGAATGACGATCTACGATGTCCGCGGACATGGTCGACAGAAAGGCCACAAGGAGGTATACCGCGGTCAGGAATACGAGGTGGACCTCCTCCCCAAGGTCAAGATCGAGGCGATCGTGCCAAGCGATCGGGTTGACGAGACAGTCGGCGCGATCGTCGAGTCGGCGCGCACCGGCAAGATCGGAGATGGCAAGGTCTTCATCTCCGATGTCTCCGCGGCAATCCGAATCCGCAACGAAGAGCGGAACGACGACGCGCTCTAGGAGTTGACCGATCCCTGTTTGTGTCCTGCCGGTTCCCGGAGGCCCTCTCTCTCCGGGGCCGGCAGGCCTGCCGCTAAGTTCCCACGGCGTCTCTCCTGATCGGAGCACACCATGAACGGACTCGCGGCATACCACGTGCAGCGGATGGAGCGGATCAGTTCCGACTTCTTCCACGACGGTGACGGTGCGCGGGCCGTTGCACGGAGGACTGACACCGTAGACGAGATCGTCATTGAGCAGTTCAACGAGGAGTTCGGGGATGTTGCCGGCGGAATCGCGGCGGTCGCCGTTGGAGGCTACGGACGCTGCGAGATGTTCCCGCACTCGGATGTCGACCTGCTCCTGCTCTTCAGCAGGGCTCGCGAAGCGGAGCGTCAGCGCGAGAAGATCGCCAGACTCCTGACGAACCTCTGGGATTCCAAGCTCCGCGTCTCACACTCGGTGCGTGACCCGCGCGAATGCGGGAAACTGATGAGCGACAACGCCGAGCTGCACATCAGCTTGCTGGACACCCGCTTTGTTGCCGGCGACAAAGCATTTTTCAAGGAATTCTGTCAGACAACGCTGCCGAGGTTCTTCCTCAGGGAACAGAAGGCAATCGAGCGCATGCTGGCCGAGACCGCGCGACAGCGACACGGGAAGTTCAATCGGACGATCTACCACCTCGAGCCCAATATCAAGGAGAGCCCCGGGGGCTTGCGGGACTATCACCTCGCATGCTGGATGGCCCAGTTGGAGAACGTCGAGGAAGACCGGATCCCCTGGAGTGAAGAGCACCTTCCCCGCCAGCGAGGTTGGGACATCGATGGAGCGAAGCAGTTCCTTTTCGCCGTTCGCTGCTACCTGCACTTCTATTACGGGCGTGACAAGAATCTGCTCAGCCACGACATGCAGGATTCCATCGCGCATGCCGGAAGGGAGACACTCTACACCGGAGAAGGCGGCGCCACCGACCTGATGCGAACGTACTTCCGGAACACGAGACGGATGTTCGGACTTGCGTTGCGGTTGATGGAGGAATCGGCCACTCCGTCGAATGCCCTCCTGAAGATCCTGCGGCGGCGAACGTCGCGAATATCCAACCGCGATTTCAGCGTGAGCAGGGGCAAGGCGTACTTCCAGGATCCGCACGGACTGGAAACGAAGCCGGAACTGGCTCTCCGAGCCTTCGAATTCTGCGCGCGTCATGGCATTCCACTGGCAAGACAGACCGAACTGCGGATTCAGGACAGGCTGCCGCAGTTACGACAGCATTTCGGCGCCGGCGGGCCGTATTGGCCGCAGCTTCGCGAGATTCTGCTGCTTCCGCATGCCTACGAGGCACTCGATGGCATGCGGGAGTGTGGCGTCCTGTACGCCCTGCTTCCGGAATTCGAACTCATCGACTGCCTCGTCGTTCGGAATGTCTACCACCGGTTCACTGTCGATGAACACACACTCGTCACGATTCGCGTTCTGAAGGAACTCCCCCGAACGTCCGATCCGATCGACACAAGGTTCGCGAGCCTCTTGGGTGAGATCCGGCGAGCCGACCTGCTCTACCTGGCGTTGTTGTTCCACGACGTGGGCAAGGGCGTCTCGGGTCGGCCGCATGACGAGGTCAGCGCTGAGTTGGCGGACACAGCCATGCGCCGCATCGGCGTCGCGAACACCGAGGACCGTGAAACGGTCCTTCATCTCGTGAAGAACCATGGCGCCATGTCCGTGGTCATGACGAAACGGGATATTAGCGAGAGTGCGGTGCTGGATCAGTTCAAGACCCGGGTCAAGACGATCGAGCGGCTGAAGTTGTTGACGCTGATGACCTACGCCGACAGTTCAGCCGTCAACCCCGTCTCGCAAGGCAGTTGGAGGAAGACGTTGCTCTGGCAATTGTATCTGGGTGCGTTCTCGACGTTTCAGCGCGATCATGCGGACCGACGGATTGGACCGGAGTCGGAAGCCGACTGCCTGAAACTGGCGGCCTCGGATTCCGAGAGACAACGGATGAAGATGTTCCTGGACGGATTTCCGGAACGATACGTGCTGACTCGCGATTCCGGGCAGATTCTCGATCATTGCCGAATGGCCAGTACGTTGAGCGGCGGTCAGGCCGGGGTGATTTCCACTGCGGTCGACGATGCACTGGAAGTCGTCATAGTGGCAAGGGAACGTCCATTCCTGTTCGCATCTCTCTGTGCCGCCGTTGCGAGCCTGGGGTTCAACATCGAGCAGGCGGAAGCGTTCTCGAACGGGACGGGGATCGTTCTTGACATATTCCGCGTGACTGCCGGTCCCGCCGCTGCCGTCTCCGATGTCGACGCGGCCGAACTCGACGGATTCGAGCAGCGATTGCGCCGGGTGGCCGAGGGTAGTCTTGACGTCAACGAACTACTACGCAAGCGCGGCAGCGTTCGGCTCCGCCCGCAGGACCGGGCGGAATCCCGAGTCTCATTCGACAATGTCACATCGTCCAGGTCGACGATCTTCTACGTCCGGGTCGCGGACCGACCCGGACTGCTCTACGATCTGGCCAGTGCCTTCTCTGGAAACGCATGTGAAATCGACCTGGTCTTGTGCGAGACACAGGGGCTTCTAGTGAATGATGTCTTCTACGTCCGACAGGATCTCACGAAGCTTCCACAGGAAACCTGTGAGGCGGTGCAGGCGTCACTGCTCCAGGTTTGTCAGCAGCCAGGGTGATGACAGGTCGTCGTGAGGAGCATTCGATGGTTGTTGGCGATTACTCGGTTTCGTCTCCATGGTAGATCCGGTCGACGACCTTGACAGCGCTTCGAAGCACATCCGGTCGGTCGACCGTCAGGGAGTGAGCTCCCGACTCCAATGCCAGCGCCGCCGCCACGGTGAGTGCGGCTAAACGCTCCGTTGCGCCCGACCGAACCGATTCCACCAGGAACCGCTTCCCCGCAAGGTCTGCATGAAGTCCCTGTCCGGGTGGGGCGAGTTCCCTCAGCGATCGGATCAGTACGAAGTTCTCATGGCCCCGCTTGCCATGCTCCAAGCCGGGTTCCAGCATGATGCGTCGTCGTTCAATTCCGGCCTTGTGGGCACGGAGCAGGGAAGCGCGGAGGTCCGTTCGCACATGCTCCGTGAGCCGGTTCAACGGTTCCAGGCGAGGCCATTGCGAAGGCGTACCACGCAAGTGGCCCAGGATCAGACCGGCGTCGGTCTCGTTCAGCGCGGGTGCCAGTTTCGTGTCGAACGCCAATCCCGTCAGGTCGTGAACGATTGAAGCACCAAGATCAACCGCCCTGCGGGCGGTCTCGGCATTGGCTGTCATCACGCTGATCCGAGCACTGAGTCGCGGACTCAGCTTGCGCAAGATCGGCACCAGCAGTGGTAGTTCGTCGTCCGCCGACGGGATAGTGCTGGTCAGCAGTCGCGGCCCCGGATTGAGTTCGACGATATCCACCGTCGACTCCTCCAGTGCGAGCGATGCATCCAGTGTGGATGCAGGATCACACCTCCGCTCACCGGTCCGGGCAACAAGATCGATTCGCCCGGTTAGCAACGTGTTGACGCCGAGCGTGAGTTCTTCGCCCATGACGCGCCAGAGTGCTCTCGTGCGCCGGAATCCCATGCCCTTAGCCAAACTCGAAACCTGCTGTCGCAAACACGCGGTCCGGTCGAGTTCTTCCTGCGGTACCGCCGGAAGCCGAATGCACCATCCGCATCAGACGTCGGGTTGGACGGAACCCGAACCGTGCCGCCAGTCTGCAGGCAGAGGAGTTGTCAGGGAGCAAGTCCCAGTATGCGTGTTGATGACCGTGTTCGGCGAGCACGCTGTCGACCAGCGACTCTGCTGCCGCTTCCGAATTGGCGACGCACGGACCGATGAACCAGGCTTCCGAACCGGGCCGGCCGAAGACGAAACCGGAACCTGACCGCACACTCTCGACCGATGGGTCGTGCGCAAGGTCTCGCAACAGAACTGAACGGTCATAACCGCAGGCGCACAGGTCGAGGGCCGCTAGCGACTCGCCAAGGGCGTTTGGAGACTTCTCGGTGATACGCCGGACTGTCCGGCTGACGGGAGGCCGCTCCCAGCGTTCAATCGGCTCCTCGTCGCGGAAGCCGAGTCCATTGTAAAGTGGACGCCCCATATCGGTGGCATCCAGTCTGGTGGTTTCGATGCCGTGATTCCGGATCCACATCATAGCGTGCTGCATCAGACCGTTCGCAACGCCCTGCCGACGGAAGTCCGGCAACACCAAGACCATGCCAATCCACGCAAGGTCGCGGGCATGCAGGATCGCAGTCGTCGTACCCACCACACTGCCTTGCCTCTCGTCCACGAAGCATCCTTCGGGCTCAAGACGCAGCAGGCGCAACCAGTCCGACTCGGTCTGGTTCCAGCCAGCCGCTCGTTTCAGCAGCATCGCGCCTTCAATGTCCTCAACTCGCATCGACCGGATCATGCGTTCTGCCTCTGCCGTCTCGCATAGAGTGTCGCCCCGACCAAGAGGAGAGCCGTGGTCACCGCGACCCACACCATCGCAGTGTAGTCACCGTCGTAGGCTTGTGAACCGAACAGTGTGCTGAGGAGAAGAGCCGGCATCCTCGCAGGAATGCACACCGCAAGGAACACTGGCAGGCTGATCGCGGTCAATCCGGCTCCGTAGCTCATCGCGTCCTTGGGCATTCCCGGAAGGAGGAACAGGACGAACATCGCCATCCGGCCATTCCGCGACCGCAATCGACGGTCCGCATCCGCAAGGCGATCAACACCGAGTATCCGTTGCACAACGGGCCGTCCGACGGCCCGAGCGAAGCCGAAGTCGAATGCCGCGCCCAGCAGGATTCCAATGATCGAGTACAGGAAGCCCCACCAGGCACCGAAGACGTAGCCGGCGGCGATCTGGGTGATCTCGCCAGGGATAGCGAAAATCACGACTTGCAGGAACTGGATCCCGATGCAGATCAGCGGGCCAGCGGAGCCATCGCTTCGCATCCAGTCCACCAGCGAATGGCGGTCTGCGAACCGCCCAAGCCATCCAAGCCGCCAAGCCAGGAGGAGCGTCGTCAGCAATCCCGCCATGGCGACGGTCGCCCACAGCCAGGTACGGGCACGACTCTGACTGGCCTTCGGGGCAGGACAGTTCATTTCGTATTCTATCGGCTATGACGGTGCATGAGCCGATGACCGTTGCGACGGACTATGCACTGGGTCTGCTTTGCGTGGTGCTGGCGACCCGGCTCTTTCGTACAGGACCAGACCCGAGCCGCTGGTGCTGGTCCGGCGCATTGGCCATCTGCTCCATATCTGCTTTCGCAGGAGGTACGTATCATGGATTTCATCCGTATCTGGATGAGTATCTGCGAAGCACTCTCTGGACCGCGACCCTGATGGCTATCGGGGTCGCGGCGTTCTTCGGCACGATCGCCACGGCTCGATCGCATCTTGGCCCCATATGGCGGCGAAGGGTCGAATTGGTCGCCACGGTGCAACTGGCCGCCTACCTGTTCGGAACGACACGCACAAGCGAATTCCTGATTGCCATCGTCGATTACTCGGTTTCGTTCGGTTTCGTCTTGGTTGTCCATGCAGTCGTCTGGATGCGGTACAGGTCGACGGCAGCGGGCTGGATCGTAGGCGGAGTCGTCGTTTCGTTCGTGGCCGCTGGCGTTCAGGCTGCGGGGCTTGCGCCACACCCGAGCTTCAACCACAACGATCTCTATCACGTCGTGCAGATGGTGGGAATGTGGATGCTCTACCAGGGTGCTCTTGGCGCTTCTGCCCGTGAGTGAAGGTAGTATGAACGTCCAAGTTCTGCGTGGGACAGCCCTTAGGTCCAGTCGACTGCGAGTGTCGATTGTCAATTGACAGGCGACGAGTTACGCAAGTAGGTTGATCGCATCGGTTCGCCATCACGGACTGACGGATCTCCACGAAGGAAGAACATCACATCGTGTGGCCCCAAGCATCTGGGAAAACTGAAGAAGATTCTGGCGACGCTCAATCATAGCCGGGGACCTGAGGGAATGAACCTGCCGGGCTCCTACCTGCACAAACGGACAGCACGAGGACTCGGTATGATGTCGTCGCAGTATCTGGCCTGGCATCGCAGGCACTGGACCGTAGAGCATCAGAACCTCGGTCGTGTAGATCGCTCCGAATCCTCTCGAGACCCGTAATGCGAGTAGCATTCGAATCTACACCGCTGTGCCGGGGAAGTTCGAGCCCATCTGGAGCGGTAGGAACCGTCGTCAGCCCTTGGCAGTGGCTCTGCATCCGAAACTCGGAGCGCGACTCCGAAGCATGTGTCTCGCGACCGGGACTCGATTGGTCCATGCGTTCCCGACTACAACTGCTCGACGACTTAAGCGGGGGAGATCCTGCCGGTTCAGTGTCGTTGCGTCGCGCTGTACGACATTGCTACAATCACGCTTGGAGTCATGATGATTCTCAATACAAGATTCCGAGTTTACCTTGCTGGTCCGATTTCAGGATGCAACGATACGCAGAAGCAACACTGGCGCGATTCAGTCAAAGAGAAATTTGGAAAGAAGATGACGTTCCTCGATCCAGTTGATAACCTTCTGGATTCGAGCGCAAGTCCTTGTACATTCGTAGAGGCAGATTTGAAGAGCATCATGGAAGCGGATGGTCTGCTGGTCAACATGTGGCAAGAGTCAATTGGTACAGCGATGGGAGTTGCCCATGCCTAACACCACAATCGTGTAATTGTCGTATCCGACCCAAATCATCTTCGGAACAAAATGTTAACATTTTTTGCGGATGCAATCGAGGAGAATCCACTTCAGGCGGCTAAGACTCTCTGGGATCTCTTACGAGCAGAGAATAGATGGCGCGTCGTAAAGTCCCGACAGCGGGCAGATGAAGCATTCGACCGGAAGAAAATTATGGCTGCCGTACGGGCTTCCTGTCGTGATGCAAATCTCGACGATATAGTCATATCTAGACTTGTCCTCCCCCCGGTCATTGAAAAGCTGCGCTCAAGCGATCGGAAGATCAATAAACTTGTAACTACTACGGACATTGACAATGCAGTGAGTCACTCTTTAGCGCACCTTGAGCGTGATACATCCCATTTCGTTGATTTGAGAGGCTTGCTTAGTGCCTGGCGAAAGAGAAAGGATAAAACGGGCAGGCACGTAAGACGTAAGTCTACCCGAGTGAAACCAAACCAGTCAATTGCAGGTAGCGTTCCCGTTACGTGTGGAGGCAAGTCCCATGGGACGATCTGGGGAAGAACTACAATCCAGGCACTCAAGGACATTCCGTCCCAAGATGCGCGGAGGATCTTTGAGCGCATTTCGGCTATTTCTGGCATTACCAAGATTACCCTTGGTTCTTTTGGGCGTAAAAACACTAGAGCATCTTGTCAAGCGTCAGTGGTGATTTCCAAAACACCTCGAGTTATCGAGGGAGTTCTCTATGACCAAGGAAAGAAAGGAACTTCACAGATATTCCAAGTGTGGGCCCAGTTTGATCGCGATAAAGAAGATGTCGTTGCACGGATTGAATCCGTACTCCGAGAGAACGAACAATGGGCCGGTCGATAGTTATCATACATTATAGCAAGAAAAAGGAACCATATCTAGTGAATTCTGCGGGTTCTTGGTCACAAATTTCGACCACAGTCCGATAGTCGCTTTCGTGCTTCGGTAGCAAACTGCAACCGTCTTCATTGAGCATTTTGGTCAACCAACTGTCGATTTTTGTTACCTACTAAGTCAGCCTACTTCGACAATACTCAACGCATGTCTATCGTTCAATATATCTTACCATTAACGGCCACTACGCAATGAAGGAGACCGTTTCATGTGGCTGACGTTCACCACAGTACGTCTGCCTCTGGAATCAATCAGTGACTAACAATAGAGTCTCTGCTCGAAGTTCCAATGAGGCCAAAGAATCTCATTTGCCGGAACATTCGATCTCTACTCTGGCCAACCGTGAGCATCCTGGACGGAAATCATGACACCTAGGATGTCGTTCCAAGTCTGCGGGTCCATCATCACCGCATTGGGAAACATGCAGCCATCCCAGCAGATATGCTGACATCTCTTGGTCAAATCTCCGGTGCTGTCCCTCAGCCAGAAGCCAGCGTGCCGGGCAATGTCCAGCTTGCCATTCGGATCAAGAGCCTGGCAGTGGCGTCCCGTCCGGTCGTGGCTACCGCTCCCGAACACGGTACCGTCGTTCTGGGCGACATGGAAGTCGTTCGTCCATGGACGCAGTGCATCTGTCACCGTGCGCAGCGCCCCGTCGAGCAGGGCCGGATCATCCCATTCGAATCCCTGGGGAAGGATGGCATGCTCGGGCGCGTTGTATCCGAGGGTGTAGAGCAGCGTGTGCGCCATGTCGGCCTGGAACCCTAAGGCACCATCGTTCACTCCCTCAAGGACTTCGAGCATGTATTTCCAACTGTGCATCGCGCCCCAGCAGATCTCTCCCTCGGCCGCCAGTCTTTCGCCGTGATCCTTGGCAATTACGGTCGCTTGCCGGAACGTTTCGATCACGTTTGCCGTGTTGTCCTCGGGATCCTTGGCCCAGTCCTCGACACCGCTGGCAGAGTCGATGCGAACAACTCCGTATGGCCGAATTCCCCATGCGCGGAGTTTCTGTGCGATCCCGCAGCCTTTGCGAACGGCGGTCAGGAATGCCGCACGCCCCTCACCCGGGTCGATGGCGGCTCCGCCACCGGTTGGACCCCAAACTGGTGCCACGACGGAGCCGATGACCAACCCTCGGTCGGAGAACTTGTCCGCCCATGCCTTGAGGTCGTCGTCGGAGATGTCAATGCTGATGTGCGGCTCGTAGAGGAACAGGTCAACGCCATCGAACTTGCGGCCGCCCACGTTGGCGTTGGCGGTAAGGTCCAGCATCGTGTCCAAGTCGATCGGAGGCTCGGCATCCGGACCATCACCTCCCTTGCCAACGACTCCTGGCCAAGCAGCATTGTGAAGTTTGGGGAATCTGCTGAGGTTGCTCATGTGAAATTGAATCAATCATAACGCATGTGGTCGCTCCTCCTGGAACTTGGAAGAGAAACGTACTCGGTAGCATCGGAGAAAGGCGGGCCCTGTTGGACCGAGCCGCAAGCTGTACGGTCCCTCGAAGCGAGCTCTGGGTCGCAAAGACCCGATCGGTCGCAGGTGGTCGGATAGAGCCGCAGCTTGCACGGAACCGTGTTGCTGGAGCAGTCCTAGAACGAGAATGTCTACGCCCAGCGGAGAAACTGGTGTAGCTCGGCGCTATTCAGGAGGTGTGATTTCGAGTGAAGCCGACGCTTCGATCGACTGTCGGCTCTTCGCCTCGAGTTCCCGGTACACAGAGAGGACCTCTCGCGCTTCGGTCGTATTGCCCGTGCGCTGCAATGCCTGCGCCAACTGATAGTGAACACTGCCATCCGAGTCCGCAGAAGTGGCTGCGCGCAGGTGCTGGACCGCCTCTTCCGGCCTTCCGGTTGCAAGGTAGGCACGCCCGAGATCTCTATCGACATCTTGCCTCGCATCCGAAAGGTCCAGCGCAGACTCGAGCAGGGGAATAGCTCTTTCGAACTCCTGCTGTTCGACAAGCAGGTTGCCCAACATTGCCGGCCACTTGGGATCGTCCGGGTCCTCCCGCAGGAGACGCTCCAGCAGCGGCCTCGCCTTGTCGATGTTTCGTGCACTGTACAGCAATTCGGCCAGATGTCGTTCCAGTCCACTGTCACCCGGCCGTAACGCCAGAGCACGCCCGACGGCTTCCGCAGCCCGGGCGAACTCCTCCCGAGACGCCAGGATATCGGCAATGAGACGAAGTTGATCGACGGATTCGGGGAGTGCGGCCAAGGCCGAGAATTCCAGCCTGGCCAGTTCCGAGAAGGCTCGACCCGCCCAGAACAGGTCCTCCGACCGAGAATCTGACGTTACTTCCGCAAGTTCGCTGTAGCGGCCGTCCGCGAACATGCATGCCGAGGACCGGGATGACGAACAGTCCTTCGCTGGAAGGTCAGCCGCTCGTTTCCGCTCGATCGTTGCCCACTCCTCGCGGCCGGTTCTCTCGTAGAGTTCTGCCACGGCTTCTCGCACGGAGCGGACGCCTGGCTCGCGATGCTCGGCCTGCCGGAACAGGAATAGGGCGCTCGGATACTGTGCGGCAGCCATGCGGGCATGGCCCAGGAGGCGCAGTACATGAGAAGATTCCGGGTCGCGACGGGTCAGCTCGTCCAGCGCCCCCGCCGCGAGTTGCTCGTAGCAGCGGGCCATGCCGGCGTGCGGGTAAGGATTGTCGTGACCAAACCCGCCAAGCTCCTTCCACACCTGCAACGCTTCGTAGAAACTCCCGATTGCCTCCAGTGAGTCCGCTAGAAGAGCCTTGGCGAACGGGTGTTCCGGATCAAGCCGTGAAGCGTGGCGGAGGGGTTCGATGGACTCGTCGAACTGGTTGAGTCGGGTGAGGCTGGCACCGAGAAAGAAGTGGACCTGAAAGGAAGACGGCATGGCGGCCGCGGCATTCCGAAGCGGTGTGAGCGCCTCTTGGTCCCGGGCGCTCAGATGCAGGGCCATGCCCAGGTTCGCCTGCAGCGACGGTTCATCCGGGAAACTCCTGGCGAGTTGCAGGTAGAAGTCAGCGGCATCCGAGAACCGCTGCTCCGCCATGGCCTCGCGTGCTCTCTCCGCAGTTGCTGCGGGGTCCGTCTGTGCATCGGCCGTAGCGCCGGCGACCCAGATCAGGATGACTGGCGCTGCTAGGCGCAGCGCCCCTTCGCTGGACCGAAAATAGGAACCGCAGGTCAGCATTCCAGTCAGTTCCATGTTGGCACAATGACTGTCCAACGAAAGCGGTCTTGCGCATAGGAAAGGGGCCTGCCGACAGGCAGGCCCCTCGTGTGCGAGCGTTTCCAGCCGGAACTAGAAACTGAACCGCAGTCCGAATCGAATCACTCGCTCCGTGAAGGCAGTCGTACTGGTCACCGCCATGAACGCCGGACTGTTCACGTTGCCGTTGAAGTTGCCGAACTTGGGTGTGTTCGTGAAGTTGAAGAACTCCGCCCGGAACTGTGCCTCCGATGTCTCCGTGATCGGGAACTTCTTGAAGAGGCTCAGGTCCCAGTTGACGACGCCAGGCGCGTTGACGATGTTCCGTCCTGAGGTGCCGAAACGCTGCTCCGTGACCGGGGCGAACGCGGACGGGTCATAGAAATGCTGACCTGGCCCGACACCCCCGAGTCGCTTCACGGGACCGACTTGGTCCGCAGTCTGGAGTGCACTGGCTGCGTTCAGTGAGGCACCACTGGATGTGATGGTCCGTGGCGGACCCGTGATCAGCGCTACGATGCCACTCACCTGCCAGTTCCCAAGGATCTTTCCCGCTGCGGAATTGTTGTGATTCAGGAACGGAAGGTCGTAGACGTATCCCATCTGGAACATCTGCGTCCGGTCGAAACCGGTTCTTGCACGGTTGCGCTGAAAGACCTCGGGATGATCCCAGGCGATGCCCGTCCAGCCCTCGTCATCAGCCATGCCGAGTGCTTTCGACCACGTGTAGGCACCCTTCAGCATCAAGCCGTCGGCGACCCGCCGGTTGATGGCGATCTGCAACGAGTGATAGTCGGAGTTGAGGTAGCTGTCCCACATGTTGATGGCCCGGTTTCGTCCGGTGATGGCCACATACGGCCGGCCGGCGTTACCTTCACCCGGACGGGATGCGTTGATGTCCTGGTCACCGAGCATGTCCCTGGACGCCGTCGCCACATACCCGATTGAGGTGATCAGGTCACCCGGCAGACGCCGCTCCAGCGTGAAGTTCCATGATGCGATATATCCGCGATTCAAGGGCCCGTGCGTCGCGCTCTCGTATGGGCTCCGGAATCCCGCGTCCAGAGGAACCTCAATGGTGCCCTGATCAAGATCAGGCCCGACGACCGGCGGAATGCCATCGGAGAGCGTACGGAACTGCTCAAACGAGTTGTCGGGCTGGAAATTGAGCGCGACGGTGATCGGGTACTGACCACGCATGGGCCGCGAGAACGGCATGGGACTGTAGTTCAGCCCGAACCCACCGCGGAGAACTGTAGCGTCGTCAATGCGGTATGCGATGCCCGCACGCGGAGAGAACAGCTTGTTGCTGACTTCGATTCCCGCGTTCTGCGGCACGCTTCCACGCCCGCCCATGTACATAAGGTTGGTCTGGGGATCGTAACGCTCAATGCCCTTTCCACCGGCCCTGGTCATCAACGGATAGTACTCGTAGCGCAGACCCAAGTTCACGGTAAAACGCTGACTGACCTGCCAGCGATCCGTGAGGTACCACGCAAACTGCCATTCGTTGCCGGTTGCGAGCACGTGCTGGATGGCCTTCTGCATCTGGGACGTTTCACCGAGCAGGAACGCAGCATACCGGTTGTACTGCGTTGGCGCCGCTCCGCCGTTCAATGCCGTCACCTGTCCGTTGAAGTTGATCGTGCCACGCGGCCCGCCGCCGAGCTCGGGTTGCCAGTGGGCCAACTTCAGCAGGATCCCGTCGAATCCGAAACGGAGTTGATGTGACCCCGTGACCCACGTGAAGTTCTGGCTAGTGGTCCAGTTCTCCTCGACCCGATCGAGAGGTTGCCAGCCGGGTGCTCCGAGTCTCGTGTACGCACCAGGCTGAATCCTCGGGAATCCCTGTTGTCGGGGGTCGGGTCCACCGAGTCCGGGAATGCCCAGATTGAAGTGCGAGTTGGCATCTTTCCCCAGGTCGGTCGGATTCACGAACTGATCCTGCCGCCAGTAGCCGAACACGCCGTCATAGAAGAACGTTGGCGTGAACGTATACGTATGGCCGAAGGTGGCGATGTGAACCTTCGTTTCCGCATCGCCGGGGCTGCCGCCCGGAGCCGGTCCACCGGCTTCGCCGAAGATCGGGTTCCCCGAGACCGGAGCGTCCATGAACCCGTGCTTTGCCCACATCGAGTACTTGTCGGTGATATTGAAGTTCACCTTCGTGTCGAAGTAGGCACGGTCGAACGGTGGGGAGTCGGAAGAGTGGAAGTTGTTGTTGGTGAGCCCCGCCTCGGTTGGCAGCGGAATGAAGTCCTGCACACGGAGGGCGATCGGATCCAGCATGCTCTGCGGGATCATCTTGTTCTGGAATGGCTCGCGTTCTGTTCCGTCAGGATTGCCAGTGTACGGGTTGTAGATGATGTCCGGGTAGGCGCTGAAATCACCCATTCGCTGGTCTGGCGTAGGCACCGTGTCGCCCGTCCGTACGCCCGAGATGGCCTGCGACGTCTTGTCGTAACTGAAGAAGAAGAAGGTCTTGTTTCTTTGGATCGGTCCGCCGATCGTACCCCCGAAGTTCTTGAAGTCGCTCTTCGGCTTGTCCTTCGCGAAGAAGTTGCGGGCCTGCGTGCTGTCGTTGTTGAAGAAGTAGAACGCAGAACCGTGCACTTCATTGGTGCCGGACTTGGTGACCACCGTTGTCGACGCTCCGCCGGACAGGCCCTGCTCGGCGTCGCCCGAGCCGGTGGTGATGTTCACCGTCTCGATGGTCTCCGCCGGGGCGATGTAGCCCGCGTGGTGAGGCAGCCACACGTTGATGCTGGCTGCGCCATCGATGCGGGTCACATTGTTGTTCCGGTTCGTGCCGTTCACGTTGGTGCTGAGGGCCCGGGCCGGTGTGTCGAGAATCGAGTTCTGGAACCGTGCAGGCGTAGCACCTGGGACCAGGTTCACGAGACTCTGGTAGTTGCGGAAATTCGGCAAAGGGAAGTTGGTGATAGCTTCCTGCGTGATTTCCGAGCGGGTGTCTGCCTTCTCTGTCTGCAACTGTGCTGCGGATGCTTCCACAGTGACCTGCTCGCTCACCTGACCGAGGACCATGTCAACGTCCACGCGCGAAACCTCGTTCGCGGTGACCGTGACATTGGATGACGTATGGGTCCGGAATCCCTCAGAGGTGATCGAAACATCGTATTCACCGATCTGGACATTGACGATCCGGAACAATCCGTCCGCGCCCGTCGACGTGGTCAGTTCGAGACCCGTCGCATTGTTGACGGCGCGAACATCCGCGCCGGGGATGACGGCACCGGTCCCATCGGAGACCGTTCCGACAAGTGAGCCGTACAGGACTTGGGCCGAACTTGGTGCTGCCCAGACAAAGGCCAGCACGGCGGCCAGAAGCGTTGCACTCCGAAATCCCGAAGCCACGTAAGTCATTGCAATTTACTCCTGTTCTGAATTCTTGATCGCGACGCCACCCGTGACTGGCGTCGCACCTCAACCGTCCGTATGGTGGTTGTCAAACCTGTTCCCCCACCATTCACGGGTCGCCACAAGACACTTCCCTAACTGTATTCCAATCGGAGGGCCTGGTCAACCATTTCGTGAGATTCTCCGGGCCGCCCGAGAGGTTCCGCTCCTGATGCGCTGGAGTCTCCGCAGAGCGGACAACCTCGGCCGTCGCACACTGCTACCGGTGCTACGCGAGTCCCGCTGATCGCGATGCAGATGCCGTTCTACCCTAGGACCTTGCCCATGGTGCCAGTCAGGATGCTCGGAGCATGGCGAAGTACGTGGGTCGTGCTGCTGGGACTGCTCGTGCTTGCCCGCGGCGACGCGCAAGTGGGCTTCGAAGACGTTACGGTCGCTTCGGGGGTCCGTTTCACGTTGAGGCACGCACCCACTGCCGAGAAACGGATGATCGAGACCATGGCCGGCGGCCTGGCCGTGTTCGACTACGACGGCGATGGCAGACTGGACATTTTCTTCACCAACGGGGCCGAAGACGCCACCATGGCGAAGTCGTCTGCCGCTTACTTCAATCGGCTGTACCGTAACGACGGGAACCTGCGGTTCTCCGATGTCACGGAGCAGGCGGGACTGGCCGGGGCCGGATACTCGATGGGCGCGGCAGCCGCCGATTTCGACAATGACGGCGATACGGACCTGTTCGTGGCGGGAGTCTTCCAGAGCAACCTGTACCGCAATCGGGGGGACGGGACATTCGACGACATTACCGTCGCTGCGGGCATCGACACGTCGGAATGGGCAGTGGCGGCGGCCTGGCTCGACCATGACGGTGACTCTCTGCCCGATCTATTCGTGGTGAACTATGCGGACTGGTCCCTCGATTTCGACCGGTATTGTGGCGACCGGGAACGGGATCTCCGGGTGTACTGCCACCCGAAGTACCTGCAGCCCATCGCGAATCGGCTGTACCGCAATCGCGGGGACGGCACCTTCGACGACGTCAGCGTGCCCTCGGGAGTCGGGAGCGCCAAGGGCCGTGGAATGAGCGCCGTGTCGGCCGACCTGAACGGCGATGGTCTCCAGGACATCTTCGTCACGAACGACAACCTTCCGAACTCTCTGTTCCTGAACCAGTCTGATGGAACGTTCATCGAGGACGCACTGCTGTCTGGAGTGGCGCTGCTGGATCACGGTCGACCTGTCGCGTCGATGGGAGCAGCGGTCGGCGACTATGACCGAGATGGGTATCCGGACCTTTCCGTGACCGCACTGAGCAACGAGACGTATCCCCTGTTTGGCGGCCAGGCCGACGGCACGTTTCGCGACATGACGGTGCCGACCGGCGTGGCGCTGGCTTCTCGACGGTACGCCGGGTGGGGGAACGTGTTCGCTGACTTCGACAACGACGGCGACGTGGACCTGTTCACCGCGAACTCCCATGTGAACGACTTGATCGAGCACTTCGAGCCGTTCGTGTATCTCCAGCGAAACACACTGTTCCCCAACAACGGTGGCCGTTTCGATGCTCCGGTCGAAATCGGTGCGGCCGGCGCATATCGGGGCGCGGCCGCTGCCGATCTCGATGGCGACGGTCTCCTGGATCTGGTCGTCAGTGAACTGGGTGGGCCGGCAAGACTCTATCGCAACGTCACGGCCGGTCGGGGCCGTTGGGTCGCCGTGCGACTCGTGGGCACGCGGTCGAACCGCGACGCGCTCGGGGCGGTAGTCCGAGTCGCGGGCCAGACCCGGTGGGTGTCAAGTTCCGTCGGCTACGCTTCGTCGACGCTGCGGCCCGTGCACTTCGGGCTCGGAGAGTCCGATGGTCCAGTGGTCGTCGAGGTCAGTTGGCCAAGTGGACTCAGCCAGTCCGGCGAGGGCGTGGAACCGAACCAGGTCGTCACAGTGACCGAGGCCCCTCCGTCACCGCGAAGTTCCGTATCCTCCATCAGCCCGGGTCGCGAATGAATGCTCTCGGAGTTGGCGGAGACCCGGCTCCCGTACGGTCACCGAAGGGCCATCCTGCTTCGTCGGCCGCCGCCCGGTCCTGCTATTCGTGCTGACCAGTCGGAGAATTGACATGGCTTGGCTGTTCGGGCTCGCGTCGGTCCTCGTGCTTGCAATCGTCGACTCCGGGCGTGCAGACTGACTGAAGGGGCTGTCCTGTCGGTCGGCCGAGAGTCCAAGGAGGGACACAATCATGTCAAGTACAGTGGCTGGCGCAAGACCCACGCGGCGCAACATCCTGCGTTACGGAGGTGCCACAGCGGCTGCGACACTGACGTCCTGTGGCGAGGCGCCACCAGCCGAAGCAGAAACCTGGACTCGTGCTGTGAACGGACGGATACGTCACTCGGTCTGCCTCTGGTGCTTCGAGTCGTCGGAATGGGCCTGGGATCTTGAGACCACGGCCAATCACGCCGCCAGCCTGGGACTCCAGAGCGTGGAACTGCTGGCGCCGGAGCAGTGGCCGACCGTGAAGAAGCACGGCTTGACCTGTGCCATCGCCGGTAACGGAATGCCGGACCCGCCCTTTATGAAGGGGCTGAACAACCCTCGCTACCAAGCCGAGGTGATTGCCGCAACGAAGAAGACGATGGATGCCTGCGCCGAAGAAGGAATACCGAGCGTCATCGCGTTCAATGGCTACAGGTGGAACGACGCCGAGGATCCGAGCAGCGGAGCGATCTCCCTGGAGGAGGGTGCACGGAACACCGTTGCGGGCTTGAAGGAACTCGCCGCCTACGGCGAGGAAAAGGGCGTCACGGTTTGCCTGGAAATGCTGAACACACGGGATGACACGCATCCGATGAAGGGGCACCCCGGTTATCAGGGCGACGATATCGACTACTGCGCCGACATCATCCGGGAAGTGGACTCCCCACGCGCGAAGCTCCTGTTCGACATCTACCACGTCCAGATCATGAACGGCGACGTGATCCGTCGGATCGAGGAGATGCAGGACCTGATCGGACACGTTCACACGGCTGGCAATCCGGGCCGCAACGAACTGCACCTGCGACAGGAAATCCACTATCCGTCAGTGATGGAAGTACTGGTGGATGTCGGCTACCAGGGCTTTGTCGGCCACGAGTTCATCCCCACGAGGGATCCGCTCGACTCGCTGGCCCGGGCGGTCGAGCTCTGTGACGTGTAGCGGCCGAGCTGTACGGCAGCCGCTTCCGCGTCGCACTGGAGAGCCGCCCCAACGAGCCGCAGGACATTCTCGCTACCATCAGAGATTGGAGGTGGTGTGCGCAAATGCCTAGAACGGCGAGAGTTGGAATTGCCGGATTCACCGGATACAGCGGAACGGAACTGCTCCGGATCCTGAAGGGCCACCCGTACGCAGAGCCGATTCTGATCGAGCACCGGACAGTCGCGGATTCGGAACTTCCGTTCGGGGAGGAAACGCCTCGCATTCCGTTCGAGCCCTCCGCCCTGCGTGACGAGGGGATCGAGGTTGCGTTCCTGTCGACATCCCTGGAGGTCTCGATGGAGTCCGTGCCGCTGGTGCTGGACGCGGGCATCCGCTGCGTCGACCTGAGCGCGGCCTTTCGGCTGCGCACCGTGGCAAACTACCGGCGCTGGTACAAGGTCGATCACGGTTGCCCGGAACGGCTCGCTGACGCAGCCTACGGCCTCCCTGAGTTCTTTCGCGAACTCATCAAGATGTCCGACCTCGTGGCGAATCCGGGGTGTTATCCGACGGCCGTCAATCTGAGCTTGCGGCCCCTGATCGTGGAAGCGGTCCTGGATCGCGGTGCCGGAGTGGTCTGCGACGCCAAGTCCGGCGTTAGCGGTGCCGGGCGCAAGCCCTCGCTGAAGACGAATTTCTGCGAGGTCACCGAGAATTTCTCCGCCTATGGTGTCCTGAACCATCGGCATGTCCCGGAAATCCTGCACACGACCGACGTTGACGAGCACGAATTGAGCTTTACAGCGCAACTGCTCCCGCTGCACCGAGGCATCCTGGAGACGATCTACGTGCGAACCGCAGAGTCCATCAAGTGGGAGGACCTGCATGCCGTGTACGACAGATACTACGCTGATGAGCCGTTCGTAAGGCTGTATCCCGAAGGGCGGCTGCCGGATCTGCGCGGGATCCGGGGTACGAACTACTGTGACATCGGATTCCAGTTGGACCCGGCCAGCCGGCGTGTCGTCATCGTGGCGGCCATCGACAACCTGGGCAAAGGCGCCGCTGGCCAAGCCGTGCAGAACATGAACCTCATCCTCGGCTGGCCCGAGACTGCCGGTCTGATCGGCTGAGTCCTGCGGACGGGACAACGGGATCGTCATGAAGCTCTTGATCAAGCTGGGTGGAACGCTGCTCGAGTCGGAGGAACGGAGGGCTTCCCTGGCCGGGCAGGTCAAGGCGCTGCTCGACGGGGGGCACTGGGTCGTGGTGGTACATGGCGGCGGGAAGCGGCTGAGCAGGTATCTGGCAGGCCTGGACCACGAGAGCAAGTTCCGGGGCGGGCTTCGGGTCACCCCTCCCGAGATTCTGGATGCGGTCCTGAGGGTGCTCGCGGGGTCCGTGAACCGGCAGCTTGTGGCAAAATTCCAGTCAGTGAACCTGCAGGCAGTCGGCCTTTCCGGCATTGATGCTGGAACCGTCCACGCTTCGCAGCTGGACCCGGAACTGGGCGCGGTGGGACAGGTCGATCATGTCGACCCGGCGCTGCTGGAGTACCTGGCCGACCGCGGCTACGTTCCCGTGGTGGCGTGTATCGCCGGCGGCGACCGGGGCACGATCTTCAATGTCAACGCCGATCAAATGGCGGCGGCATGCGCGCAGGCGCTGCAAGTGGATCGGCTCCTGTTCCTCACCGATGTCGGAGGAGTGCTCGACGGGCATGGCGAACCGATCCGGACACTGACGGCAGCGAACGCGGAAGCCCTGATCCGGAGCAGGGTTGCCACCGGCGGGATGGAAGCGAAACTCCGGGCCGCGACGGATTCTCTGCGGGGCGGGATCCGCACGGTCTCGATCGTGAACGGTCACGAACCCGATGTGCTCGTCCGCGCTGTCGGCGGGGAAGCACTCGGCACAAGCCTGCTCGGCTGAGACCATCGACAGGGCAGCGTCATGACGTTGCGGCGGAGAAGTGCTGGTAGGCCAGCACGAACGCCACCGCGCCGATCGCCGCAATGCCGATCGCCAGCCCCTTCCAGATGGCCTCCCTGTTGGCATCGTGCCCGGGTGAGCCGCATCCGTATGCGAACCCGAATCCGGCCGCCAGGCCGCCAACATGCGCGGCGTTGTCGATGGCAGGGAACAACAGGCCAAAGATCCCGATTGCGATGATCCAGCGGAGCGCCGCCGAGCGGAGTGGCGAATTGAGGTTCATTCTCCCGTACGCAAAGAGGGCCCCGATCAGGCCGCAAATCGATGCGGAAGCTCCGATTGACAGCGTGCTGGACCACATCGTGCTGACCATGAAGCCACAGAAACCGGTGGCCAGGTAGAGAACCACGAAGCGTGACGTGCCGAAGATCTCCTCGGCGAGCGGCCCGAGATTGTACAGCGACATCGTGTTGAAGATCAGGTGCAGAAGGCCTCCGTGGAGGAAATTCGCCGTGATCAGCCGCCACCACTCGCCGTGGGCCTGAATCGAAAGCGTGAATTTCGCGCCGAGCATGTGCAGAACCCGACCGTCAATACCGCCAAACAGGCTACTATCGCCCGAAAAGCGCAGGGTCAGGATCCACGAGACCGCAAACAGGGCGGCATTGATCAGCAGCAGGATCATCGTGGTGAAGCCGAACTGGGCCCCCGGACGATGCAGTCTCTCTTCCCGGACCAGGCGCCGACCTGCTGTCATCGGCAGAGGATTGTCACAGTACTCGCATGTCTTGGAGCGGCTGTCTACGAACGCCCTGCAGTGCGGGCACATGCGCGGTTTCGACATCGGCAAACTCTCATCTTGGGATGCGCGCAACAGGATTGCAACCCGATGCCGTCGACCAGCGTCTCGCTGGGCCCTGTACGGGGCGCCAGAATCCGCTATGCGCCGCTGTCGATGCTCTGGTAGTGGATCATCCGCTCCCCGGAAACCGGTTTCCCGAATCGTTCCGCTGGTCGGAACTTCGCCGTCAGCAGCGCGTTGGCAAGCTGTCCATGCATGTGGCCATCAAGGGCATCGTCACTCGCGATGAAATAGTCGTACACGGCTCCCCGGTGGTCGATATACGCCAGCACGATCAGATCACGCGACACCGGGTACGGAGACGGCACGGTCATCTCCGGCGCCCTGACCACCGGATGGGCAAGCATCCGCAACGGAATGTCGTTGGCGTAGGCAACCGGTTCCGTCCAGAATGCAGACAACAGCGCTGGCACCAGGATCAGCGCAAGCAGCAGTCCGCCGACTCCGGGAACGGCGACAGGGCGAACCCGATTGATGAACTTGACTCTCCTCCGGCTCCAATTCGCCGCAGGATTGGACCGGTGCACCAGTTCGCGAGAGAATGCGCTGAGGATCCGCACCTCAAGGGTCGACGAAGGCCGCCGCTCCGGCAACGTTGCCAGCAGTCCGCTTACGGGCTCCAGGCGTTCGTAGTGGTCATGGCAGTTACTGCACCTCGCGATGTGGACGTGCATCATCACGTTGCGGATCGGACCGAGGCTCCCCTCAATGTACCGCCCGAGATTCCTCATCACCCAATTGCAGTCCATCTTCCGGCTCCTTCAGTCCGTTTGCCACCGCATGGCTTGAGGAACCATGGACGGGGCGCTACGCAACAGGATGTCCCGCAGAGCGTGTCTCCCCCGTAGGATCCGGGACTTCACGGTCCCGAGGGAGAGATCCAGCGCGGTGGCGATCTCGTTGTAGGTGAGGCCGCTGATGTCCCGCAGGACGACCACCTCCCTGTAGCGCGGGTCAAGCCTTCGCAACGCGTCGTCGAGAATCGCTCGTTGCTGCAGACTCTCGACCCGTTCGAACGGACTCCTCGACGGATCCGTGAGCTTCGCCAGACCTCTGTGCAGATCAGCCCCCAGCACCGAGTCCCTGACTTCCCGCCAGCGGTGCCGGGAGAACCACCGCCTCCGGTTCGCCGCCTCGTTGGCAGCGATCCGATAGAGCCAGGTCTTGAAACTGCTGTCTTCGCGAAAACCGTCGATCTTCCGAAACACCTTCACGAAGATGTCCTGCGTGAGATCTTCCGCCTCCACCGGATCGTCGATCAGCCGACAGACGTACGAATAGACCGGACGCTCGTAGCGGTGCAGCAGCAGCCGAAAGCTCTCCTCTTCGCCACACTTGAGGCCCGTCACCAAGGCCGTGTCAGGATCGGCGCCGATCCTCATGTCCGTCACCTGACTCGAATCGCTCATGACATCTGGGGAGGGCTCAGCTTAGCATCGCGACGGTACGCACCGAGTCGGCATTCCCGCCGTGCTTGCATTGACACCGCCGTCGGTCCGATTGTTCCCGGATCGGCGAGGATGCAAGCGCTGGAGCCTGTGGTACGCTCTCGCATCGGAGGTAAGGCCAATGATGAAGTCCTGTCCGGTGGGGGTGGTCCTGACGGCCGCTGCCGTCGTTGCCGTCGGTCCGATCGCATTCGGTCAAACCAACGGTCTGTCGAATCCGTACAGGATGGTGGACGGTTGGGCGAAGATGCCCGAGGGCCGGCGGATGGGTGCCGCAGGCGGAGTGACGATCGATCCGGATGGCAAGCACGTGTGGGCTGTCGTTCGGTGTGACGCCGGTCGCGAACTGTTCGGTCGGGAGTGCCTCGATTCGGATCTCGACCCAGTGCTCAAGTTCGACATGGATGGAAATGTTGTCGAGAGCTTCGGCGGCGGCATGTTCATCTGGCCGCACGGCATCCATGTCGACGGCGAAGGCAACGTGTGGGTCACCGATGCGGTGAGTCCCGCGAGGACGCCTGCGGGTACGCGGGGCCATCAGGTCCTGAAGTTCAGCCCGAAAGGGGAGGTGCTGATGGTCCTGGGTACACCCGGCAAGTCCGGAGGGGACAAGGGCCACTTCATGTCACCTGCGGATGTCGTGGTCAACGAACAGGGCGAGATCTTCGTCGCGGACGGCCATGTCGAGGACGGCAACAATCGGGTCGTCAAGTTCACAAGGGAGGGGAACTTCATCAAGTCCTGGGGCCGAACCGGCCACGCTCCCGGTGAATTCCGCACGTTGCACGCAATCGCACTCGACCAGCGGGGTCGTGTCTTCGTTGCGGACCGCTCGAACAACCGAATCCAGATCTTCGATCAGGAAGGCACCTTCATCGCGCAATGGCTGCAGTTCGGGCGCCCGAGTGGGATTTACTTTGACGGCAGGGACCGCATCTACGTCGCAGACTCGGAGTCCGACAACGTCCAGAATCCAGGCTGGGAGATGGGCATCCGCATCGGGGACGCACACACCGGATGGGTGCATTGGTTTATCTTGTTCCCATGGGGCGACCCCCGGTCCACCGCTGGGAACGGTGCCGAGTTCGTCGCAGCTGACGAAGACGGAAATCTCTACGCCGGTGAACCGTTCCATCGCGTCATACGAAAGTACGTGCGAGTCCGCCCGTGATCACGCCCGACTGGCACCTGCAGTTCCTTCACGTGAGCGACATGCAGTGAAGCACCCTGGACTCTGCGGAGGAAGACCGCGCAATGCCGGATCCATTCATCGTCGGAATTGACCTCGGAGGCACCAAGGTCGCGGCAGCGGCGTTCGGCATGGACGGACAGCGGCTCGGCAAGATTGCGCGCCTGCCGACGATGGCCAACATGAAGTCGACCGTGACTCTGATGAACATCAAGCGGGTCGTGAAGCAGGCATTGATCGAGGGAGGAGTCACCGGTCGACCAAGAGCGATCGGAATGGGGAGTTCCGGCCCTCTCGACACCGAGAGGAGGGTCTTGCTGGACGGGGACTCGCTGCCAAACCTAATGGGATTCGAGATCGGACGATTCTGTCTGCAGGAGTTCGGTGCCCCGCTCTACCTGGAAAACGACGCAGGCTGCTTCGCCCTCGGCGAAGCCGTCGGTGGGGCTGGTCGATCTCATGAGGTCCTCGTGGGAGTGACGCTCGGTACCGGATTCGGCTGCGGGATCACGATGGGCGGTAGGCTCTACTCCGGCGTTACGCACAATGCAGGAGAGGTTGCCTACTGCCGCGTCGCCGACTCCGATTTCGATAGTGCCTGCTCAGGTCTCGGAGTGGTACGGGAATACGGTCGGAGCGGCGATGTCGGAATCGACGAGGCGCTTACGGCACGCGAGATCGGCGACCTCGCGGAGCAGGGCAACGCTCGGGCCATCCGTGCCTGGCGGTCCTACGGTCATTGGGTCGGGATCGCAATCGGGACCATATGCTGCGTGGTCGACCCGTCGATCGTTGTTCTCGGCGGTTCGGTGGGGAGCCGGCTACCACTGTTCGAAGAGCCACTCATCGAAGGTGCGCGGAAGATCCTTCCGGAACCCATGAGGAACCCGTTTCGGGTGAGACCCTCGCAACTGGCCGACGCCGCCGGCGTGACCGGTGCTGCCGAGCTCGCGAGAGTGCAGGTCCAATCGATCGCCGGCCCGTTGCGCCGTGAGGAATCGAAACCGGGTTCACGGTGAAGTCGTACTATACTGACGAAAGAGGCTTGGATCATCATGGCAAAACACAGTGATGGCAGTAGCGCTGCCTGGTTTCTCGCTGGATTGGCAGTCGGTGTCGCGGGAGCCATCCTTTTCGCACCGAAATCGGGGAAGGAGACCCGCGATTCCATCTCCGATGCGGCAGTTCGAGGCCGCGAACTGGCCAACCGCAAGGGGCGGGAGGTTGCCGAACTCGGACGCGAGGTGATCGGCCAGGGACGCAACCTTGCCGATGAAGCGAAGGATGTCGTCGAGAAGGGCAAGAAGTTCCTGACGGACCTGTCGGCCAAGCATGACGACGACCCAGCGGCAGCCACCTAGCTGCAAGAGAGCCGGGACGGCTGGTAGCGTCGCATCCCATCGAGCCGACATTCGGGTCCTTGAGCTAGACTGGTGAGACTGGCGGGGCGTAGCGCAGCCTGGTAGCGCGCTTGCTTCGGGAGCAAGAGGTCCCGAGTTCAAATCTCGGCGCCCCGACCAGCGTCAGTGGAGGCCGCAGCCTTCGCTGCGGCGCATCTGTCGGCCCCAACATCTTCGGGGAGCCGCCGTGAGAAACGGGGTTCCTTGACGAACCGGCTTCCAAGCGAGTATCGTACTGCTATGACGCGTAAGCAGTTTCTCGCCACTCCTCTTGCCGCCGCCGGGGCAGTTGCCGCAGCGGCACCCGCCGGATCCAAGTCCCGGCGCGTGAACCGCGCCATCGAACTCCTTGATGGCGGCCACATGATCTTCTATACCGGTGGTCAGGGCGGATACAACCAGGGAAGGGAATTGGCCGGCACGAAATACGACTACATCAACTACGAGATGGAGCACGGCGCGCTCGATTTCACGGCGTTGCGCGGTTTCATGAAGGGCCTTGTCGACGGCGGGCCGACCCGCAGCGGCCACCGTACTCCGGCCGTCATCGCGACCCTGCCAGTCCTGGGAATCGACGAAGTCCACATGCGGGCCAACTTCTGGGTTGTCCAGCAGGCGCTGCTTTGTGGCATCCACGGTATCCTGCTGTGTCACGCACGCGACCCGGAAGCGGTCAAATGGATGGTGCGGGCCGCCCGCTATCCCAATGCCAAGCCTGTCGTTCCAGCGTTGGGCGAGGGCATGCTGGGCAACGGAAGCCAAGGGTATCCGTCCGAAATCTGGGGCGTCTCGAGGGAAGAGTACATGCGGAAGGCCGATCCGTGGCCCCTCAATCCGGAAGGAGAGTTCCTCCTGGGTCTCAAGATCGAAGACAAGTTTGCCTTGGCCAACGCGGACATGGTGGCGGCTGTCCCCGGTATCGGATTCGCGGAGTGGGGCCCCGGTGACATGGGCCTCTCCCTGGACTTGCCGGACGGTCATGGGCCCAATCAGTCGCTCCATCCCCGTATGCGCGACGCTCGGGCCAGAGTGCTGAACGCATGCAAGAACAACAAGCTTGCGTTCCTGAACACGGTCCGGGAGGACGATGTCACCGAGATGTTCGACGAGGGCGTACGTATTGGTGCCGGAGCCAGCCAGGCGACGATGGCGAAGGGCCGCGAATACACGGGCCGCACGATGCCGTCGTGAGCAGACGGTTCGCAGCGCTCGCATTTCTCGGCTTGCTCGGTGGTGGCTGCGAGCAGGGATCAGGACTGCTGGAGTTACGGCTGGCACATGTGGCTTCGCCCGGTTCGTTGACAGCAATCTCGGCCGAGGAATTCGCCAATCGTGCAAACGCCCGCCTGGAGGGAGTGGCTCGCATCACTGTCTTCGGATCAAGCCAGCTCGGGGATGACGAGACATTGCTCATCAAGCTCAAGCTGGGCACGGTCGACTTCTCCCTGCCGTCGACGATCATGTCCTCTGCTGTCGATTCATTCGGACTGTTCGAGATGCCGTACCTTGTGCGGGACCGGGAACACATGCGCAGAATCGAGAGGGAGGTTGTGTGGCCGGAACTCGCTTCCGACGCGGCAGACCGCGGCTTTGAGTTGCTGGCCGTATGGGAGAACGGATTCCGCCACATCACGAACAGCCGGCGGCCGGTCCAGGTCCCTGCGGACCTGCAGGGAATCAAGCTCCGAACGCCGCGCGGTCATTGGCGCGTGCGCCTGTTCCAGACGATGGGTGCGAATCCGACCCCGATGTCGCTCGCCGAGACATTCATGGCGCTCCAGACCGGCGTGATCGATGGACAGGAAAATCCTCTGAGCCAGATCCATAGCCAGAAGTTCCACGAGGTCCAGCAGTTCCTGACCCTGTCCCGGCACGTGTACACACCCGCCTACCTGATTGCCGGCCGCGATCAATGGTCCAGCCTGCCGGTGCAGGTCCGAAACACGCTACGGCAGACCGCGCAAGAGGTGCAGGATTTCGTCTACGAACGGGCGCAGTCGTTGGACGATCGACTACTCGCGGACCTGCGGGACCAGGGCATAGAGGTGAACGAATGCGACCGGGAGCAGTTCCTCGATGCCGGCAGGCCGATCTTCGAACAGTTCGCCAAGGAAGTCGAGCGGGGCGGTGACCTGATTTCCGAATCGCTTGCCTTGGCAACCGTCGAGCGGCAATACTAGCCCCTTGGCAACCATCCGACTGCGGACCGTGCTGTCCCGCTTCCTCGAAGGTACCGTCGTGGCGATCACGCTGGCCTTGGTCCTGCTCGTCGTGGTCGGCGTACTCAGCCGGAAAGCCGGTCATTCTCTCGTCTGGTACGACGAGATAGCCGCCATCCTGCTGGCCTGGCTGACGTACTACGGAGCAGCGCTGGCCGCCTTGAACCGTGCGCACCTCGGTCTGCCGACGCTTGTCAATCGGGCACCGCTCCGCATTCGGCGGGCCTTCAGCGTGTTTCGGGAGGCTGCCATCATCGGATTCTTCGGGCTGGCAGCCTGGATGGGCTTGAAGCTGCTGTCGGTTCTTGGAGGAGTGTTTCTGGTAAGCCTGCCCTGGCTCCCGGCAGGGATCGTGTATTCGGCCATTCCGGTCGGTGCCGTCCTGTTCGTCGTGGCGGAACTGAGCGGTGCAGTCGAGGACTGGAATCGGGGCCAGGCCGGATGACGCTGTTCTGGGTCCTCGTGGGCCTGTTTGCGCTGGTTCTTGTCGACGTGCCGATCGCGGTGGCGCTGGGTCTTGCCGCCGTCGGCGCAATGGCCCTTGAGACCGGACTCCGGGACCTGCCGAACGTACCGCTGACGCTGTTCGACGGAGCAGTGAAGTTCTCACTGATCGCCGTACCGCTGTTCATCCTTGCCGGATCGATCATGAACGCCAGCGGGATCTCCCGGCGTCTGATCGCTCTGACATCCTCACTGATCGGGTTCGTGCGGGGCGGGCTTGCAATGGTGACGATCGGTACATCCCTGTTCTTTGCCGAGATCTCCGGCTCGGCGGTGGCAGACGTAGCTGCACTCGGTTCCGTCCTTATCCCGTCCATGAAGAAGGCCGGCTATACGAAGGAGTTCGCTGCCGCCGTCACGTCGTCGGCCTCGACGTTGGCCGTGATCATTCCGCCGTCGATTCCCATGATCCTCTATGGCGTGATGGCCGGTGCCTCCGTGGTGGAGCTGTTCGTTGCCGGCATCATCCCGGGCCTGCTCGGAGGCCTGTTGCTGATGGCGGCGGCATACCGAATATCTGTTCGTCGGGGATTTCCTGCAGACACGGCATTTGCGTGGCGCAACGTGAAGCAGTCCTTTCGGGAAGCGATCTGGGCTCTGGTTCTCCCGGTGATCATCCTCGGAGGGATCTTCAGCGGCTGGGTTACGGCGACGGAGGGTGCCGGCTTGGCTGTCGTGGCGGCGGCTGCCATCGGAGGCTTGGTCTATCGCGAACTCGACTGGAAGCAGCTTCGGCAAGCCACGGTGGACGGAGGTATCCAGACGGCAGTCGTGATGCTGCTGGTATCGACCTCAGCTCTGCTCGGTGAGTACCTGACCGCCGCGCAGGTGCCGCAACAGTTCGCCGGGCAACTGCTGGCCTTCACGCAGAGCAAATGGGCAATTCTGGCTCTGTTGAACGGATTTTTCCTGCTGGTCGGACTGTTCCTGCATTCAGCGGCAGCCATTATCCTCATTGTCCCGATCGTGATGCCCCTGGTGCATCAAGCCGGAATCGATCCGGTGCACTTCGGCCTGGTCGTAACGCTCAATCTGGGGATTGGGCAGCAGACGCCCCCAGTCGCAAGCGTCCTGCTGACCGCCTGCTCCATTGCTAAAGCGGAGGTATGGGATGTGAGCCGAGCAAACATGGTGTTCGTAGGGGTGCTGCTGTTTGTGCTTCTGCTTGTTACCTATTTTCCTACAGTTCCGATGTTTCTCGTCCGAGTATTCTACGAATAATGTCGATATATCCGTGAAATTAATCGGAATATTGCCTGTAGAGAATGCTATTAACCTGTCTCTAGTTTCCATCTGAACAGTATTGTCTCTGCTAGATTTTGAAGCTATATTGATACATTAAGATGATCCATTATTGTTTCATTTTACCGTAACACGTGAAACGTATTCTGCGGGCCTCCTTCCAGAATGTCAATTATCGCTGGAGCCATTCGCCTCATAGTGTGGACATCCAGTCGATTCACGTCAAGTATGATAACTGGGATCGGAGTAGCTTCATTCTGTTGATGCCGCATGTTTTTGTCGACTGTAATCATCGCATCAAACTGCTCCATACTTGCAGCAAGCAATAGATCTCCATTCTCCATTCCACGCCAGTTCATCCGCTGAACTGTCAGAATATCCCATCCTCTCGGAAGTGCTTGATGTAGACTGTAAGCTAAAGGCTCATCGAACAGTAGTTTCATACGTCAGACGACCAAGTTGCTGACTTGCAAGATCCAATGCTGCAACTGCCTGCTCCCTCGATACGGTAGGATAATCAACAAGAAATTGATTGAGCGAATCGCCAGACACAAGGGTGTCAAAAAGTGTATCAACAGGAACCCTCGTCCCCTTGAAGACAACTGCCCCCCACAGAACGTTGGGATTTCGACTCAAAGGATAGCGTTCGGAATCAGCCATGGTCTTGAAGCCTCCGTTTGGTGCAATGTCAAGTGTGACTCAGTTCGCATTGACACAAGCTGCTGCTCGGTGTATTCCAATATACCACGCTCATTACACATCGAAGTGCGGCAGGGAGGGAGCGCCCGGACTGACTGTCAAGCCCGGGGTCGGGAAAATCGGCCCAGAAAAGGCGAAAGCTCGCGCTGCTCTCGAGTGGGCACGAGCCGCGATCTGATCGGGGCGCCAGTACATCTCCCCCTCGGTATGTCGAGGAGCAAGCGTTGACCTTGAGAACTCGTGTCTAATTGTGGCACTGTTTGCAGGCAAGATTCCTGTCTACAAGCAAGAGCTTGTCGGAATCCGAACCGTGGGCATCGTGGCACATGCCGCAACTCGCCAGTTCATGCGGCTCGTGGCTGTGAACCCTGATGAACTCCTCGTCCGCATGACAGGTGTCACACCCACCGCGAAACCGGAACCGTCCCCGGCGGCTTACACTGTGACAGTGCGTGCATGGTGTGGGTACGGGGGGATGGCTGACATACGGTGAGGGCCGCTGCTTGCCGACTGACCGGCCGGCATGAAACGTCACTTCCTCTACTCCTTCAGGTAGATCAAGGCGGACGACATGCCGCCCTTCCGGGACTGAGATGCGGGCATGCAGCACACCGGCAAACGGCTCTTCGACGTCAATCGCCTGACCGTCCAGAAACAGACGGCCGTCAGAAGCGAGTGCTATCACCTCCACTGAACCACCGGGAATCCATGCCCCATCCGGCGGCTTGACGATCGATCCCTCACCAGCTCTGGTCAGGGCAGGCCACGCAAGCAGAAGGGCGACCGACAGGAGCTTACACGTGGATTCGGCAGATCGTTCCGGCATGCTTGCTCAGGCTGTCCTTGTGACCAGGGGCGATTCCCGCGTCACAGTAGTAGAGCGCACCGTCCCAGAACGTCATGCCGTGCGGGTCGGGATCGCTCCGGTCCAGTTGAACGCCCTCAAGCACACGCCCCGTGCGTATCTCGAACTTCAGGATCCGGTAGTCGTTCGAGAACATGCACCAGATGTGTCCGTCGTCCCATCCGAGCCCGTGCGGACGACTCAGCGGCAGATCGAAGTCGTGGTACGTATTCAGGTCAGCGTCGGCCTGAACGATCTTCAGCGGGCGGAACTGCGTAATCCACAATGAGTCCTTCGCCCAGAGCATGCCGTGCAGACCGCCTCCGTCCGGTGTCTGGTAGTTGATGATGTGCTCGCCGGTCTTGGCGTCCAGCTTCACGATTCGGCCGCCCTTGGCAACGTCGTGCTGCCGCCGCGGCCGGAGCTGGGCCGGTCCATTCGCGCCCATGAACACGAAGCCGTCCCCGGCGGCGATCCCGCTCGTGTTCGAGGACTGGGTCTCGTAACCTGCCAGTACGCGCCCCGTTTCGAAGTCCAGCAGGTAGGCGCGATCCGTAACCTGTTCCCCGACCCAGAGCCCGTCCTCCGTCGCTTCCAGTCCGTTCGGATTGCCGTCCGGAGACTGGTACAGCACCTCGACCTTCTTGCGCCGGCGCATCGGGTACGAATCCGTCTCGTCGGCCATGGCCTTCCACGCCGCGAGCATGGTGATCAGGCCAGTCCGGCTTGTTCCCGCAAACTGCCGTCTTGTCATCGCTGAAGTCCTCCCTGGTAAGACCAGCCCCGCCAGCGAATCAGGCGGGGATCAATGTCGGCGATCCGGGCAACCCCCGACATTCCCATGTCGAGCGCGAGTTCCGTCTTGAGCAGTTCGAGGATACGCGCCACGCCCTCCCGTCCGAAACAGGTCAGGCCCCAAAGATAGGGACGTGCGATTCCGACGGCCGTCGCTCCAATGGCGAGCGCCTTCAGGATATCCGTGCCGCGACGGAATCCGCCGTCGACCAGGACCGGAATCCGGCCCCGAGCCGCTTCAACGCACTCCGGAAGGGCCTCGATGGTTGAACCGGTATGGTCCAGTTGGCGTGCGCCATGGTTGGACACGACCACAGCGTCGACACCGGCTTCTACGGCCTGCTCGACATCTTCAGCGATCATGAGACCCTTCACCATGATCTTGAGGTCGGTCATGTCCCGGAGTCTCTTCAGCGTGTCCCAGGTTGGTGTCGGTGAAACCCGTCCTGGATATTCCCCGGTGTCCCAGGTCCGGTCTCCCGGCTTGTAGACCAGGTGGCCGTCCTCGTTACGCGGAATCTCCCCCAAGTTGCACCACGTGCGAACAAGTCCGTTGTGGATTGAACGTTCGCGGTGCGAGACGAGCATGTTGTCGACCGTGAAACAGATCCCCGTGCAGGTTGAGTCCTCAAGACGTTCCACGAAATCGAGCATGCTCTCATCCGTGCGGAACTGCCCTCCGGTCGTGTACTGCCACCAGTGGTCCGGCGCTTCATCACTCGCCAGATAATTCTCGACACCGCCATTGCTGATGTACATCGCGTTCGCAAGCGCCGCACCACGTGCGGTCTCTTCCTCACCGCCGCGACGGAAACAGTTCTTGCCGCCAGCCGGACAGACATAGACGGGGGAGTCCAGCTTGCGTCCCAGCAACTCCGTGGAGACATCGATCCTGTGCACGTCGGTGAGGAACTTCGGGCGCAGGATGATGCGCCGAAACGCCAATCGGTTCTCAACCAGTGAAATCTCGTCCTTGCCGCCTTCGTCCATGTAGTCGAAAGCGACGGGGTCGATGAGTTTGCGCGCTAATTCCCGAAAATCGAAGACATTCGCCAGTCTGGTCGAATCGGTCAGTTCCGGCTTCTCGGTGTCCGCCCACAAAGGGGAGGCGATCATGAACGCCGTCAACCGGCGGAGTGCGTCCCGTCGCTGAAGGCCGTCCTTCATTCGATTAGGACAGTATCACCGACGCCACTGCCTGTCAATGGGCCCAGCCTGAACCAGGGTCATGCGGTCTGCTTGCGCGCCTCCTCGAGGATTCGGCGGGCGCGGGCGGGATTATAGACGCCACAGGGGCAGAAACGGGCGAGGGTGGCGACTGCCTGCTCGGGGGTGCGACGCCCCTCGCGAACCATGTCCAACATCTTCCTGGCCATGTTGAAGGAGACCATGCCGTGACCACACATGGTCGACAGATGCAGCACCTGGCTGTTCGGAAGGTGATCATGAGGATCCTGGAAGCCGAGTGAGTACTCGACGCTGTGGCGCGAGATTCCACAGCACTCCGCGACCGCCTTCGCCCCGGTCACAGAGGTACTCATGTTCACCGAGAGCCCTAGGTCCGCGTCGATGACGTCCCGGAGGCAGGCCTCGGCCTTCTCCTTCGACTCGAAGACAGCCGCCACCGTACCTGGCTTGGAGACACCGTCGATCACACCCTCCCAATCCGGGGAAAGGTCGCGGTTCCAGTGCGAGCGGGGATCCAGGTGTCGTTCGGGCCGGAAACTCCCGCGGTTTCCGTTGCCCATGTTGACGGGGTCATAGCGCGCACAGATACGGAGGAAGGTCTTTTGCTTCTCGACGGCCCCCAGATCATTTTTCCCGGGCGACGGGATGCAGAACAGGATGTAGTCGTCCTGGAACGAAGACGAAGTTCCGTAACGATGAAGGGTGTTCGTCATACGACCTCCAGGTTCGTGAGTCGGCCGAGGCCGAGATTCGTCTTGGCCCTTTCGGCTCCATACCCGAGTTCCTCGAGGATGGCCGCCAAACGCGTTTCCTCACCCTCGCTGTCGCAACGGGTGGATATTCCCACAGCGGTCACGGTGTCGATCCGGCGATTGACGTCCTCCACCGTTGTCAGCACATCCTCGACCTGATCCAGCCGCGTCTTGATCTCGACGATGCCCGAGAGGATCTTCTCGCCGAGGATGTCCTCCCGGATCGTACCGGTCTGCTTGTCGGTCATCAGGTGGCTGATGGGGTTCTTCTCCTCGAACTCGATGCCAAGTTCCGCCAATGCTGTCGTCATTTCCTGGATATCGCGAAACCGCACTCCTACACCCGGCCGACCAAACTCGATCGTGTAGCCAACCTCCCCGATCCCGACCCGTGGATTGACATCGTTCGTCTTGACTTCCTCCGTTCCGCGCCCCTTGATGCCAGTCGACTTGTGCTCGACGACCGGATCCGAGAACACCTGCCGGACGAGTCGCGGCATGGCGAGCTCGTTCATCTCGAACGCGGCCGTGGGGCAAACATCGGGTTCCGGCTCGAAGCGGAAGCGGAACAGTCGGGCAATCTTGCGGACCGTTCTCACCATGGTGGGGTTTAGGTGTTCCTGGCTCATGCCGCGGAAGCAGGTGCCGCACTCTACGCACTCGTCCTCATTGATGGTGGCGCGTTGGATCTCGGGATCAATGTAGATCGCTCCCATCGGGCAGACCGGAACACAATTCGCGCACGCGACGCACTTCTTGACGTCAATCAACATTTGCAATCTCTTTCAATGCCCTGGAACCTGCGGCAAGGATTCCGGATCCGTCGCATCGGTTGAGGCTGTGAAGTTCTGCATGTAGGGTACCAAGACGCCATCGAGACGGGAGCTTGCCCACAGGGCCGTGCGACAAGACCGCAACAGAGATGCACGCCTGCATGGTGAGTCACATGGAATCAGCCGCCTCCGTTCGGGCCGGAGATCTGCTATCTTGGCGGCATGAGTGGACCGGACGACAACATGCGTTCGTACGACGAAGCCAGGCCGGTCTTCCGGCAAATCGGAATCCTGGATCATGAGGGTGCGCGCGAAGGCCCGCTCGTGCCGGGAGACATTCCGGAGCCGGAGAACGGCTATTCGACGGTTCCGGAATGGGACGACTTCGATGCCGACGCCGGGAACGAATACCCGATCGACCCGGTCTGGTGATCTCTTTCACCGGCGTTACGGCGATGCATCGGGAGAGCCCGCACGGCCTCCTTGCCGCAACGCCTCGCCGAGAAGCGTAGCCGCTCGACCAGGTCTTGAGGGACTGGAGCGCCCCTGAGTGGCGTGGTCCGCCGTGAGGCCCTTCGGAACGGCGGACCACGTGATAGAATTTGACGGCTATGAAGCGTCTTCTGACTCTGATTTTCCTGCTTCCGCTCCTGGCGGCTGCGCAACATCCATTGGTCATTCGGAACGTGACTCTGATCGATGGGAGCGGTGGTCCACCAACCCTAAACGCCACGGTGATCGTCATCGGGGACCGGATAGCCCTGATCGGGGAAGGCGGAACACTCGCGATCTCGGACGACGCTCAGATCATCGACGGAAGAGGAAAGACCCTGATTCCGGGGATCATCAATCTGCACGGGCATGTCGGGTTGACCAAGGGGCTCGTCCAGGCCCAGGAGAACTACACACGAGACAACGTCATCGACAACCTCCGTCTGTACGCCCAGTACGGTGTCACGACGACGACCAGCATGGGCACCGACATGGATCTGGTCGTCGGGGTCCGTGACGCCGTCAATCAGGGCCGACTTCCTGGCCTTGCTCGGGTGATCACCGCCTTGCAGGGCTTCACCACCAAGGATGGTTATCCGACCCATGTCCCGGGTGTGAAAGGGCTTGCCGTCGAGGTGGCGACCGGCGACGAAGCTCGCCGAGAAGTCGACAAGCTGGCCGACAAAGGGGCTGAACTCGTCAAGATGTGGGTGGACAGCCATCATGGGAAGTTCGAGAAGCTGCCCTTGAGGCTCTACCGGTCGATCATTGACCAGGCTCACAGGCGGGGTCTGCTGGCAGCGGCGCATCTCTACGAGCTGGCGGACGCGAAGCGGCTGGCGGACGCTGGTCTGGACCTGATCGTCCACAGCGTCCGGGACGCCGAGGTCGACAGGGGTTTGATCCGGCGCCTGCTGGCAAGGGGAATCGTGTACGCACCGACCCTGACGCGGGAACAGTCCACCTTCGTGTATGCCGATTCGCCCGCCTGGCTGGATGACAGGTTCTTCTCGGCACGGGTCGATGCATCGATCATCCAGGGCCTGCGCACGACGATGCGTGAGAGACAGTCCGAAGATCCCGAGCAGTCGATCAACCGGGAGAACTTCAGGATGGCGATGCGGAATCTCAAGACCCTGGCCGATGCCGGGGTCAAGATCGGATTCGGCACCGATACAGGGCCGCCAGCCCGCTTCCTGGGCTACTTCGAGCATTGGGAGGCCGAGTTGATGGTTCAGGCCGGGCTGACACCGATGCAGGTCATTGTGGCGTTTTCCAGGAACTCGGCCGAGGGGCTGGGGATCGACCGTGACTTCGGCACACTCGCCGAGGGCAAGGTCGCGGACATGATCCTCCTGAACAGCAATCCTCTGGGGAACATCAGGAGTCTCCGCGATATTCACACGGTCTTCATCGGTGGTCAGGCTGTTGAGCGGTAGCCAGGGTGGTGATCAGAGTTCCCGGCCAAGCCAGACCACCCTGCCGACGATGGTCGCGTCGGCACCAAGTGGTTCGGGGCGGTATGCAGGGTTGTCGCTGTGGATGAACCATTCCGAGCCATCCTTGCGAAGCCTCTTGACGACCAGTTCCGTGTCAAGCCGTAACGTGTAGATCGTATTGTCCCGGGGTTGCTGGGTTCGCATGTCCAGCAGCACGACATCCCCGCCATGCAGCGTCGGCTCCATCGAATCGCCCTGCACTTCGATGACCGCAAGCTGATCAGGAACGAGCTGGCGTCCTCGGACCCAAGTGCGGGTAAAGGCCAGGTACCCGCTCAGAGCCTCCGATTCGACCTGTGCACCCGCACCGGCTGCGGCGAGCACTTCGTAGCGGGGTGCCGCAACGAACGGCGGGCGCTGGTCTATCTGGAGAAGTTGCCGGCGGTCCTCGTCCTCGTAGGCGAGCCGCCGCGCTTCGGATGCGAGACGATCCAGTTCCTCGGCCAGTTCCCGGATATCGAGACTCGAACCGTGCGGGTGTCGTGGAGGACCAACATAAAACTCCAGATCGAGCGCCTGACACACCTCGGCGAGGCGACGGCTCGTTGGTGGACGTCCCTCGAGAATGTACCGGATGGCATTGACCGACCATCCGTTATCCCTGGCGACCCTCGTCGGATTCGTCCCTTTCCGCTTCAGGGCCTCCTCGATGACGCGGGGGATGTCCTTGCTGTCCATGCCTTCTGCCTGAGTCTAGCGCGAGCAGGTCCTCGGCGACAGGCACCAAGCCGGATGGGCGTGGTGCGAGTCTTCCGAACGGCGGACTTCACCCTCGGCGGACGGTCCACTTCGAGTCATGGCCTGGGCTGCGCATGGACTGCTGGACTCTGTTCCGTGGCTCGTTCGGTCGCAGGTGATCTGGTCCGGCATGCAGTTCGGATCGGGCCGTCATGCGAGGATCTCATCCGACCAGAGCCGATCCAGGAAGCGTTCCCACGGCAGAATCCAGATTCGATCATTTGTCCGTCGTACATGAGGCTCGTTGCAAACCACGATCGCCTGTCGTGGGCTATGCTCGTCGGCATAGGCGCGCAGGCTCTTCAAGTCGGATGGACGCAGGCGTGTAGTTCCCTTGACCTCAATCGCAGTCTCACCGTTACGCCCGAGAACGAAGTCACACTCCAGCCCGGACTTGGTGCGCCAGAATCGCAGCGGAACGTCAAGCTCCCGGTAACTGCGGTAAGCGAGCAACTCCATCAGGATGAAGTGTTCGAGTGCACGCCCGAACTCCGGCCCTGTGCTGTGCTCGATCTGGCGGCCCATCAAGTGGCCAGCAACACCGACGTCAAACAGATAGAACTTCGGGGCTCGCGTGATGACCTGGCGCGACCGACGGAGGCTGAACGGCTCGATCAAGCTGCCAACCAGCGTGTCGACCAGAATCTGGAAGTACTCCCGCACGGTCTTTGAGTCCACGCCACAGTCTCGGGCAATGTTGCTGAAATTGAGAAGTTCACCGTGGCTGAACGACAGAGCGTCAAAGAACCGGGAGAAGGCCGGAGTATTCCGGACCAGCCCCTCGTCGAAGACTTCCTGCTTCAGGTAGTCGTCGACATAGCCAGCGAGCGCGCGGCGGTATCGGTGCGTGTCGTAGTGCTGGGGTATCAGTCCTCGATTCAGCGCCTGCAGTAGATCGAACCCGGGAATCTCTCGGGATGTGAGCGGATGCAGGCTGAAACGCCAGGCGCGCCCGCCGAGCATGTTCGAATGACTCCGCTTGAGTTTTCGTGCACTTGATCCACATAGCACGAATCCTATTCGCCGGTCCTCGATGAGCCGGTGAACTTCGTCGAGGATCGCCGGGACCTTCTGCACCTCGTCGATGATGACTGGACTTACCAGCATCTGCTCGTCCAGCGCATTCAGGTGCTCCGCCAAGGACCAGGGACTCCGAGTGAAGTCCAGCAGGACGCGGGTGTCGAGCAGATCGAAACGCACCGCATTGGGAAACCGCTGGCGGAGCAGGGTGGACTTGCCGGTCTTGCGGGGGCCCCACAGGAAGGCGGATTGCCCCTGTGGAAGATCGAGGTCGAGAGTTCGCCGGTACTGCACAGACTGGAATACACTCCGATCTGGTTCAACCAATTCGGAGTACATTCCGAATTGTAAGCAATTCGACAGGGAGGAATCAGCGGCCCGGACGCTCTTTCGACAGGAGCGGAGAACGACACAGGAAGAAATACTACAGTGCGACTGTCGGAGGCAGAATGCTGACGCCTGGCAAGAGGCCATCCGGACGCGGACGTACGGCAGCCGGAAGGCGCGCCGGACTCATTGCGCATGGCAGAGTTCCACTTGGGCATCGCATCAACGTCCGGCAGAATCGCTACACTCTTTCGATGGAGTACAAGACGATCGACTTCAGTGTCCGCGACCAAGTCGCGAGTGTCGTGCTGAACCAGCCGGAGAGGGCGAACGCGATCGACGAATGGGTCGCCAAGGAACTTCTCGATGTAGCGATCCGGTGCGACGAGGATCCCGCAGTCCGTGCGGTCCTGCTCCGCGGACGGGGGCCCATGTTCTCCGGGGGTGGGAACCTCAAGGTGTTCGCTGGCAAGGGAGATGACTTGCCGGGCTACCTCAAGGGCACGACGACCTACTTGCATGGTGCGATCTCGCGTTTGGTCCGACAGTCCGCTCCGACGGTATGTGCCGTCCATGGATTTGCGGCGGGAGGAGGCCTCAGCCTTGCAATGTCATGCGACCTGGTGGTCGCGTCCGAGACTGCAAAGTTCACGATGGCCTACACCAAGGCTGGCCTCACGCCCGACGGATCCTCCACGTATTTTCTGGCCCGCCTGGTCGGTCTGCGTCGAGCCATGGACATGACCCTTACGAATCGTGTCTTGACGGCGTCCGAAGCTCTCGAGTGGGGGCTCGTCTCTCGTGTCGTGCCAGACGGAGAGGTCTTCGACGCGGCCGAGGCTCTGGCGCACCAGTTGGCTGCCGGCCCCACCTGGGCCCTCGGCACGGCAAAGGAACTGCTGCATCGCGGTCTGAGCGAGTCGCTGGAAACACAGATGGAATTCGAGACCCGAGCGATCGCGGATGCGGTCCGAACGACCGACGCCAGAGAAGGCGTGAACGCATTCCTGGAGAAGCGCCGACCCGTGTTCGTCGGTCGCTAGGGCTCCGGGTTACGGAATCTCGACTGCGCGGGGCGGAGAAATCCCGAGCGAAGAGACTCGATCCTGTCCCGGGCTGCGCACCCGTCGATGTGGTCGTTCACCAGTCCCATGGCTTGCATGAACGCATACGCCGTCGTAGGGCCCACGAATCTCCATCCGCGCTTCCGGAGTTCCTTGGACATCAATGCTGATTCCCTTGTCTGGCTGAGGGTGCGTAGCGTGTCGTAATCGAGTGAGTCCGGACGAGCCGATTCAGCCGGCTCCCATTGCCAGAAGAACGCGGCGAGCGACCCGTGGCGGCTCGCCATCTCCCGGGCCCGGCGAGCGTTGTTGATGGTGGCTTCGATCTTGCCCCTGTGCCGGATGATGCCACGGTTCCCGAGCAGGCGATCAACATCGCGTTCATCGAATCGGGCGACGCTCTCGTAGTCGAAGTTGGCAAACGCCTTCCGGAATTCATTTCGTTTCCGAAGAATGGTCAGCCAGGACAAGCCTGCCTGGAATCCCTCGAGGCAGATCTTCTCGAACAGAGTACGGTCATCTCCGACCGGAACACCCCATTCCTCGTCGTGATACGTGATGTAGTCGGAATGCGTCCCCGCCCAGAAGCAGCGCTGGACGCCGTCGTCGCCTGCAACGAGTCCCGCTGCGAAATCGGAGTCGTTCGGCTTGGGGTCCATCGAAGAATCGAGCCCTCCCGGATCCATAAGACTACCCTCTGGCGAACATGTCGCTACCGTACCCGTCGCGCAGAGACCGGTTTCTCGTCGGCTGATACGATCATGGCAATGGTGCGATTGACTTGTGTCGCCAGACGACTTGTTGGTGCCGCCGTCGTCCTCGTGTCGCAGCCATCGCTTCGGGTCAGCGTCGGCTGCACAGCCACGCTGATCATCCTTGGCTCGTTCATGCCGGGTTGCAAGGGTGGCCCGGCCCGAATGCCCAGCGAGTTGGAGTTTGTCGAGGGGCCTGTCAACGGTGCCGCAATCGAGCGCAACGGCTATCGAATCGTCTTCTATGGAGATCCCGAGGGAAACTTCGACAAGGTCGAGAAGGTCCTGCTAACCCATCACCGACGCGATGTCGCTTGGGCCGCATTGGGGCCGGCCTCTCGTGGCGCCCGGGTAGTGGCACCCGCCGCCGAGTTGCCGCTCATTGCCAATGCCGAAGGCTTCTGGGACGAGTTCCGTGGTACTCGATTCCACGATTACGCGCAGCAATCCACGAAGGTTCTGGGAGAGAACCTTCCGGTCCACGAGCCTGCGCGTGGCGGACGGCCGATCCGTTGGCGAGGCCTGACCGTGCAGACGATTGACACTCCCGGATTCACTCGCGGGGCGGTTTCGTACATCGTGGATCTGCAGCGAACGAGAATCGCCTTCACCGGGGATCTGATCCTCTCCGGCGGGCGCATTCTGGATCTGTACAGCTTGCAGGACTCGATCAAGGAAACCGAGACTCGCGGCTACCATGGCTACGCTGCCCGGGCTGCGGACCTCATCCAGAGTCTGCGTCGGATCGCTGATGCCGCGCCCGATCTCATCGTTCCCGCCCGTGGACCCGCCATCTTGGCGCCCGAGGCAGAGATCGACCTCCTGATCGATAGACTGCAGCGCCTTTTCCGCGCCTATTTCCGCACGGACGCCCTGCGCTGGTACTGGGGAGAAGACAATCTCAGGCAACGGGCCCGCCGAATCCTCGGCGACACACCCGCGGAATGGATGCCCATGGCCGTGAAGTTACGCCAGACTCCGCCGCGATGGTGGTACAAGTTCGGCACTTCCAGACTCTTGGTCTCCGACTCGAAGGCCGCCTTCCTGATCGATTGCGGGAGCGAGGATGCCGTGGATCAGATCCGGCGATTGAAGCGGAGAGGGGTGTTCACGAAACTCGAAGGCATCTTCGTGACGCACTTCCACGATGACCACACCGAGTTCGTGCAAACCTTGGCCGTGGATGAGGGTGTCCCGGTGTACGCCGGAGGGGAACTCCAGGACATCCTGGAGAATCCGGGGGCGTACCACATGCCCGCCATGACCTACAACGCGATTCGGCCCATCCGTGCACTCACGGAAGGGCAGAAGCTGCGGTGGCGGGAGTTTGAGTTTCGGTACACCTACTTTCCGGGACAGGCCATCTATCACGGCGGCATGGACGTACGACGCGACAATGGCGAGCGTTACTTCTTCATCGGTGATTCGTTCAGCCCTTCCGGGCTCGACGACTACTGCCTGCTGAACCGGCACTTGCTGCACCCTGCAACCGGACATTTCCTTTGTCTGGACAAGATCGGGTCCATGCAGGGGGACTACTGGCTTGTCAATCAGCACATCGATGAGGTCTTCCGCTATGACCAACGCCAGCTGGACACGATGCGGCAGGTGCTGGAAACGAAGAGGTCGGTGATTGCGGATCTTGTCCCGTGGGAGGATCCGAACTTCGGTGTCGACGAGCAGTGGTCCCGATTCTATCCGTATGGAATGCAGGCACGGCCCGGCGTGGAAGCGGATCTCTACGCAGTGATACTCAATCACCTGCCGGAACCACAGACGTATTTGGTTCGTCCCAACGTGCCGAGTGGCTGGACCTGCGTTCCGGCGTATGCCGAGGTGCATGTCCAGCCTCGAGAGGAAGAGCGTACCCACTTCCGGATTACACCCGGGCCAGAGGAATCGGGCCTCACCGTCGTGACCGGAGACGTTGCGTTCCGGGAGCACGAACTCCGCCAGTGGATCGAGGCCCTGGTCGTGGTGAAGCGGTAGTACGTCGGCTCTGCAACCACCCACCTACAGGAAGTACACGGCCAACCAATCGTCTTCGAGGGCCGCTCCTCCGAGCAGTTCGTCGAGCTGGCGGCGAATCCCGACGATCGTCTCGTCCGGGATACCGCCGAATCGCAGGACGCGCTTGCGTTCAAGCAACTGACCTGGACGCAATCGCTCCAGACCGCGCGCGCGGACGCTGTCAAGTCGGTTCTTGTGGATCACTACGGTTCCAAAGCCGATTTCCTTGAGCCGGTCCAGGTCGATCACTACGCCGGACTGCGGTGTACCGGCCAGACCCGCCAAGGCTGGCTCGCTGTCAATGTGGGCCTGGATTTCGGGAGGATAACTGGCAAGGTACCCGCCTGCGATCGGTCGACCGTGCACGGTCTGGGCAACCATGTTGGGCACCGTCCGGCTACGTTGATGGAACGGGATGTCGAGCACTGCACCGGAGCGGGACGCGACTCTCTGCAGCAATGAGGAATGCTCCACGATCTGAACAGGGAAGGGCAGCCAGCTGTATTCCACAAGAATGATGAGCGCAACCAGCAGAAACATGCGTGTTGAGCGGATAGGCACCGCCTTCCAGCCGTAGCCGACAAGGACGGCCAGCGCCAGCCCGGCCAACACCAGGAACCTGTTCGCAACACGCAGGTTCTCCAGCAGAGGTAGGCCCTTCAATGCAGCAAAGGGTAGGACAACGAACTCATGCAGGGTTCCGTTCCAGTACGGGTGGGCTCCCAACGCGAGCACGAGCGAGCCACCGAACAGCGCCAACCAGCCCAGCGCGCGTCGCTTCGTCCGCCACAACCCGATCGACGCAAGGGCAAGTGGTACGAATCCCAGATAGCAAACGAATCCAGATGCCTGATATGCCCGTTCGAGGTACTTGGACTGGACGATCGAGGCAAACAGCGGATTGGCGTACGTCGGTGTCAGAAGGTAGCTGGCGTCGATGCCGCGTTCCACCGATTGCTTGACGTGATACTCGCTTCCCGCTGCTATGAGAGTTGCCATTGGTGCGAGAAGCGGCAGGACGAGCAGGGTTGCCAATGCACCGGCGAGCACCAGGTGCATGCAGACCGTTCGCCAGCGGCGACGATGTGTCCAGGCCAGGGTGGCGATCCAGGGGGTGGTGATCAGGGCCAACTTCAAACCCAGGTGCCAACTGCAAAGCGCGTTCAATCCGAAACATGCGCCGAACGCGAGAGCGTCGGCCGGGCGGAACGACCGCCCCCATCGCAACAGGAAATACAGGGACAGGGGAATGAACTGTACCGAGAAGAGATTCAGGTGTTCCAGCGTCTGCTCGATGGTCTGCGGAAAGAAGGCGAAGACCAGCCCGGCCAGGATTCCTGCCCGGGCGCTCCCCGTGAGTTCCCGGACCAGCAGGTACGTGCCGAATCCCGACAGCGAGAGTGCAAGGAGAAGGCAGAAGTTGTAGGCGGCCGCCTCGCCGAACAGCAGATTGACCGGCATCGCGACCACCTGATTGAATGCGGAATGGGTATGGAAGACCAGATCTGCGCCCGCCGGGTAGAACAGGAGAGGTGAGTGCAACGGGTTGAGCCCTTGCAGCAGACACTGCTTCCACCACCAGAAGTTCCAGTAGTTCTGCCATAGATCTCCCGACCCACCGGGCAGGGTACTGGACCAGCGCAACGCGAGCGGAAGCGTCATGAGAATCGCGAGCACCACGAAACATGCGAAGACCCATCCCGGGCGACATGCCAAGGAAGCCGAATCGGAGTGTGTGCTGGTTGGCTGCAACATGACCGTAGAGGGGGGCGACGGGACCGTCGCGACCCAAGGAGATAGTCCAATTATCGAGGGTCGGGAATCAGGAGGTCCGCTGTCCCGTTCCTCGGCCATGCGTGGCCTGCGCCATCCCATCCATCACTGGCATCCGCCGGCTCGATTGCACATCCCGTCATACCTGCGGATCAATCCTTCGTGCGAGCGGCGCCGACCCTTGTCCAGTTAGCGCGCTAACCGCAGCACGACCGGACTTAGCTTCCGTTTCCGCGAGGCACCCAAGGTGCTTCTTCATAGTCCCTTCTCCTTTGCTGCGTAAAGACGGATCGGGCCCACTCCACACCGAAAGGGCCGCTCGGCCTAGCTCAACCGCCTTCCCTAGCGGAGTGCACCTTAGTCGAGCGTCTGAAACTCCACCACAACATCATCGTGTATGATGATGGCATGGATGGGCCAACAGCCACATACGTGAACCGGCCAGTGTTCGCGAGGGGCAGGAGGTTCCGATCGAAGAGACCACTGAGCGTTGGGCCATCATCAAGGCTGAGGATTCTGCAGAGATCCGATTGAATCCGCGATCTTCGACGTTCAGCTGATTCCGGGCAATATGACAACGAAGGACAACCGATTTATGTCAGGAAGATCACAAACATGATGTCAGTGAACGTACCCAAAGAACCCCGCCAAGACACCCCATCTGATGTGAACACTGTGGATACTTCACACCTAGCTGTTTCGGATAAGGACATCCTGCATCTAAAGTTCAAAATGCTGGTAAAACAATGGCGGATTGAGCGTGGCGTGACATCATCTACCACCAAGATGGTCCTGTGTTCTGCGTACCAGCAGATTATCGGCATGGGTAAACCAGCGATTCCACTGATTCTTCAAGAACTAGCGGCTGAAGAGGAAGACCCGGACCATTGGTTCTGGGCCTTGACCTCCATCACAGGTCAGCAACCGTTGAACGACGAGGATCGAGGCGACAACGTCCGGATGGCTGAGAAGTGGCTGAATTGGGGACGACGAAATGGGTATGGTTTCTAGCCGTGTATTGCACTATCTTCCAAAATTGAATTCTTAAATCATGCGGTTGCGAGTCCTTGTTCACGTCGCTACAACTGTATCCCAGGGGCAGTAGGGGATGTGTCAGGTTGGTGGTGGCCAGATTCACTGAGACAAGCGTACTGGTCTCCCAGAGTGGAGCGTGTCGAAACTGCCACGGCCTTCATCGAGGGATTCAAGACAGAGGGATTTTCCCTGTGCGAAAACAGTGACCTCGTGTCCGGTGGCGAGAGAATGGCGCTGTACGGGATCGGTTCTTCTGGACCGAAATCGCCGCAGCACGCTGCCAGACAGCTTGAGAACGGAGCGTGGACGAGCAGGATTGGGGTAGAACACGACATCCGACATGAACAGGTAGTCCACATATGCTGCGCTGACTACGACGACGTGATCTGCTTCATGTCTCGTCCTAGAATTGAGTGACTGAAACCTGCGAATAAGCGTTGACTCGGAGCGAACCGAGTATCCTCACTTATCTTGGACCCGCAAACTCCCGAACATCGACTGATATGGTCTTGCCAGGCTCAGGGTTCCGGACATGGGACCAATTTGGGATGTCACACGGTAGGGTGGATTGCCGGGGTTGGCGAGGGATGTGGGGTCCGTTGTGGAGGCTGGGCGGGCGGTCGTGGACGGTCCGTGAGTTTGCGCGAGTCGGTGCGACGGGGCCGAGCAGGGGACACGCAAGCCAGTAGATCGTGACATCATAAAATAGTCAATTGTGGCCGTCCACTGCGATCAGGCGGCTCTGCGGGTCGCACAAGTGGCTTTTCAGCAAGGGTTTACCCGCAGACTGCGCGGGCGATTCGAAGGCTGGGATGGGGCCATCGCCGGCTAGCCGGTGTCAGTGCACTGCGAGCCGTGTGGAGGGGGCACACCGTGGGCCTGTCGGTGGGCCGCCATCGTCAGGAGGCTCGCCAGGCCGCGCCTGGCCGCTGCTGCGCAGTGGCCGGGGTGGTGCCATCTCGAGTCTATGCCGATTCAGGCAACCTGGGCGAGCAGCCCGCAGCAAGTTGGCGACTCGGTGGGGTCGGCCGGTCGCCTTCGGCTGGGGGTGGATCGGCTCCCTGCCGGCCATGGTCAGCCGCTTTCGCCGGCCGCTGGCTCCTCGTCGATGCAAGGTAGCCGGCAGGGACCGGATGCACTGTGGGGCTATGTTCCGCCGACCGCGAGATGCCAACCGGCCCTGACGGTCCCGATCGATAGTGACAGCTCAAAAATAGTCACCCTGTCGCTACCAAGCCTCTTCGGAATGCAGCACAGATCACACAAGGCCCTGTCAGTCAGTGTCTTACCGCTGCCATCCCATCCGGCAAGGCGCTCCTCATGTCCGGAACTCTGATCCTAGAGCCGGAACGAGGCTGGTGTCTACTTGAACACGGGCGAGTTGTCCCGGGGCATGTACCCCGAATATCAAAATACGGCGAAAAAAAGCCAGCGAATTCCGTAAATCAACGTGAAATCGAAGCAACTCAACTCAGGAAATTCAGAGTAGGAATATCCTGCGTCACTCTCGATGACCCTCTTTCCCACTCATTCCCAGCACTATATCGATCCGCCATGGCTCGAACGGTGTTCATGGTTCCAGTTTGGCTACTGCTTTCTGCAACAACTTCACCAGAGCCTCCCATTCCGAGACTCGAGCGGATCGCCCTTCGGCCTGGGCTATCGGTGTGTAGCTACCACGGTAGGAAATGTTCGACTTAGCGTTCGGATCAGCCCCGGCATCCAGCAGGATTTTAACCATCTCCAGCACGAGATTCACGACATCAACTGAACCGTACTGTACGGCCATGTATAGGGGCGTTCTACCCAGATGATCTTTGGCATCAATATCGGCCCCGTGAGCAAGGAGAATCCTGAGACCACTTGGGTTTCCGCCTTCGACTGCCCGAAGCAATGGCGTCCTTAATCCGGAGGCCTCGTTGGTCGTAGCGTTCGGATCGGCTCCGGCTTCCAGCAGCGCCTCCACGATCTCCAGACCATCGTTTACGTACGCTGCCGAATGAAGGGGCGTACGGCCCCAGTTGTCTGTGGCGTTCGGATCGGCTCCGGCTTCCAGCAGCGCCTCCACGATCTCCGGACCATCGTTTACGTAGACTCTCGAATGAAGGGGAAGAAACGTCTCCATGATCTTTGATCCCTCGTACAAGTACACTATCGAATGAAGGGGCGTACCGCCCGAATCGTCGGCGGCGTAATGAAGGGGCGTACCGCCCGAATCATCGGCGGCATTCGGATCGGCTCCAGCTTCCAGTAACAGCCGCACGATCTCGGCCGTCGCCGCATAGTGCAGTAACGTCGTGCCCCGCTCATGCTTCGTGTCGACAGGCGCCCCGTCCCTCAGAAGCATCCGCACAGAGTCTTCCGCATTCTGTCGCACGGCACCCAGTAGCGGGGTATAACGACTATACTCATCCAGTGTAACCGCATCGGAATTGGCCCCCGCATCTAGGAGTAACTTCACCGCTTCAGGATTACCCGCTTGTTCCATCACGGGCGTTCTGCCATTGTTGTTGGCGGCGTTCGGATCGGCTCCATCCCCCAGCAGCAACCGTACAATTTCCGCCGTGCTGGCAGAATGTAGTGACGTATTGCCCGAATCGTCGGCGGCGTTCGGATCGACACCGAGGTTCAGCAGACGCTTCACAACGCCTGCGGTTGGCGCGAAATGGAGCAGTGTCTCTCCATCCTCGTTCAAGACCCTTGGATTGGCACCAGCGTCGATCAACAGATCCATTACCGCCCCGGTTCCAGCCACCTGCAGCGGTGTCAAACCGTCCCAGTCTTCTGCATCGACAGTTGCCCCTGCGTCTAGGAGCACTCGTACGGAGTTCGACCCGCCGACCTCTGCCGCCCGGTGCAAGGACGCTTCCCCCACCTTGTTGAACGGAAATTCGTGAGGTGGGACCATTCGTCTGAGTCGTTGGAATCGTTCTGTGCTCTGCGCACGGGAGTCCGGCAAGTTCCTAGCATCGGGATCGAATCCGGCGTCGATCAGAGTCTGGAGGATCGCAGGGCTGCTGCTGGCCGCCAAGTACATAGCGGTAAATCCCTGTCGGGGTTCATATACGTGCTCCCTGTTGTCTGGATCGTACACCCCTGATTCTAGCAGCGTCTTAGCCACATCTGGCCAGCCTCGGATTGCTCTGTGCAGGGGCAGGACTTGTCCCCCAGTGTACCTGTAACCGCCGTCCCACCGCCGGAAATCGCCATATAGAGCTCCGAGGAAATCCAGGTAGGGTATGTCTCCGCTGAAGAAGGGAGTGTAGACACGCCGGCGTAACGGGTCTGCGCCGGCGTCAATCAGCGCCTTGGCCGCTTCTCCGCTTCGGACCAAATGCAACGGAGTGTGCCCGCCGAAGCTTCGACTGGGCCTGCTTCCGCTTGTAGTCTCTGCATTGGGATCAAGGCCAGCTTCCACGAGCACCCTGACGGCTCCACTGCTAATTGCGAAATGGAGCGGTGTTCGCTCCCATTGATCCGTGACCGCAGGATCGGCACCCGCTGCGATCAGCGCCGTCGCCACACCTCCCGTGGATGCCTGATACAGGGGTGTCCGGCCGTTTAGATCCATCGCATTGGGATCTGCACCAGCCAACAGGAGTGCCCTGGCAACTCCTTCGTTCGCTGCGAAATGGAGCGGTGTTCGCTCCCATTGATCCGTGACCGCCGGATCGGCACCCGCTGCGATCAGCGCCGTCGCCACACCTCCCGTGGATGCTTGATGCAGGGGTGTCTGATCATAGTTATCTCTGGCATGGGGGTCCGCCCGGGCCGCCAGCAGGGCCTTCGTGGCCGACTCGTTCTCTGCCAAGTGCAGAGGCGTCCGCCCTCTCCAATCGCGCGAGGCAGTGGCTGTGTCCGATCCCAAGTGCAGATTGACCGGCTCCGTGCTGCCCATCAACAGTGCCGTCATCTCCTCGGTTTGGGCCAGAGACAGCGGTGTCGAGCCGTCCCAGTCTTCCGCATCGACGGCTGCTCCTGCGGCCAATAGGACCCGGACGGAATTCGTGTATCCTCTCTCTGTCGCAATGTGCAAGGGCGCTTTTCCCAGATCGTTGAATGGGGATAGATCTAGGATTCCTCGTTCGAGCAGCCGGAATCGATTTGTCACTCCCACCCAGCGCGGTAAGTTCCTAGCATCGGGATCGAATCCGGCGTCGATCAGAGTCTGTAGGATCGTAGCCGCGTTCTTCTCGGCCGCCAGATACATAGCAGTGTATCCATACTCAGGATCGTATACATGCTCCCTATTGTCGGGATCATACGCCCCCGAATCTAACAACGCCTGAACCACTTCCGTCCGTCGACGCCTGATTGCACTGTGCAGGGGCAAGACTCGAGCGGTCCCACTCCCTAGAGCGTTCCGCACTGAGAAATCGCCATGCATAGCCCTGCGGAAAGTGCTCTCGGTGCGCCGGGCGTTCACGGTTCGTGGCCAAGAAGCGCGTCTATACAGCGGTTCGGCACCTGCCTCCAGCAGGGCCTTCGCCGCCTCGCCCGTCTGAACAGAGTGGAGTGGAGTGTAGTCGCGTGCATCTAGTGCATCGGGATCAAGACCGGCGTCCAAGAGCACCTTGACTGCCCCACGGCTACGTGCGTAATGGAGTGGGTAGCCTATGTTGGGATCAGTGCCAGCTACGAGCAGTGCCGCTGCTACGCCTTCCGATGCCACTTGATGTAGCGGGGTCCACCAAGTCGCCTTAGTCGTTGCATTGGGGTCGGCGCCAGCCAGCAGGAGAGCTCGTGCCACTCCTTTATTCTTTGCGTAATGAAGCGGTGTTCCCTCCCCGGAGTCCCTGGCCGCAGGATCGGCACCGGCTGCGATCAGCTCCATCGCCACGCCTTCAATGGCGACTTGGTGTAGGGGAGTCTGAAAGTTATGATCTCTGGCATTGGGGTCGGCACCAGCGGCTAGCAGAGCCTTAGCAACCGCCTCGTTCGCCGCCACGTGCAGCGGTGTCCGCCCTTTCCGGTCCCGGGCTGACGGGTCTGCACTCGAACCTAAGAGCAGGCTGACTGCCTCCGCATTGCCGAGTCGAGCTTCGCGGTGCAGGTCAGAACCGCTGCCATATAGCCAACCGTCAGATTGCCCGAAGGTCGGCGCTGCCAGCACCCCTGCGGTGACTAAAATACTTGTCGCTAGGCTGTGAATTCCGAAGAGTGGGATTCTCGATTCTCTCATCTGAGTGTCCTTTCAACTCCATTCGCTATCTGTATGCGCCCATTGAACAACGAAGTGCTGAAGTGGTACCGGTTGTTTGGACAGGTAGTCGGCAATCTTAAGGTGGACTCTGCAACTTCTGTTGAACTACCGACTGCCGAAATTATAGCAGAACGAGAGATCGTCATCCTCCCGTCCCCCTGTCGGGCGAGTCTGCCTCAGAGGCTCAGAGTTCCGGACATGGGACCAATTTGGGATGTCACGCGGTAGGGTGGATTGCCGGGGTTGGCGAGGGATTTGAGGTCCGTGCTGGATACTGGGCGGGCGTTCGTGGACGGGTCGGGTTGCGGGGGGCTGAACGGTCTGCCGGGTCGTGCAGGAGAGACGGCCGAGGGTCAGCGACCGGCAGTAGGCGTGCTGGCGCGGACAGGTGGGGTTGCAGTAGGCAGGTACATTTTTTAGTCCCGAGTGAGGGCGTATTGGAGGGCTTGAGTCGGGATTTCCGGTCGGGAGCAGGCCGCAGGCGCGGTTCCGATGGCGGGCGGGCTACGGCCCGCGCGGCAGGTGGGGCGGTCGACACACCCCGGCCGCCCGGAGCGACACAGGGGGGCTGGGCGCCGGGTGCGGCGCCACGGACAAGGCGGGCTGGGAGCGCTGGCGGGGTTCAGTCCGAGGGCGGGTGCAGCAGCAGGTCCAGGGCGGACTGCGAACGGGCCGCGTAGTAGCGGTTGGCAGTCGGGATGCCCTCGAATGGCGACTGGCAGCGGATGAGCGAGATCGCGACATTGGTCAGACAGGCCAGGTTGCGGGGCAGATGGCGCACCGCGACCCGACAGCGGTCCTCGTCACAGGTGAAGTCGCGCACGTAATGCAGGCGGTTCTCGATGTGCCAGTGCTGGCGGATCAGGGCCGCCAACTGCGGCGGCGTAACCTCCTCGGCCGACAGCGAGGTCAGTGCGTAACACACGGCGAGAGTGGTCTTGTCCGTCTTGCCATGCCAGGTCTGCCGTTCGATGCGGATGGCCTGCCGCCGACCGTGCAGGTCGGCATAGCCGTTCCAGGCCGGGTCCGCCAGGTCCTGCACCCCGTAGCGGCGCCGTTCGATCCGACCGTGGTCCCCGTCGAGCGTCTCGTGGGCGGGGGCCGCGCCAAAGTGGATGTGCTGGAGGTCGTCCAAGATGGTCGGCTGGTTGCCCTTGACCGACGTGACCAGGTAGTGGGCCTGGCACTCCCGGCGCAACAGGCGGGTGGTGGCCTGCTGGGCGTGCAGGGCATCGAAGGTGACCACCCGGCCCTGCAACTCCAGCCGCCCGGCCAACTCGCGCACGGCGGGAATCTCGTTGGTCTTGCTGCCCACCTCGACCCGTCCCAGCACCAGACCACTGCCGTGCTCGACGGCGGCCACCAGCATGCGCCGTCCCACCGCGGTCTGCCGGGAGGCTCCCCGCACATCCTTGCCGTCCATCGCGATGCCGGCGAACAGCGGCGGTTGCGCGGGCGCCTCGCCCGTCGCCGACGGTGCCGGCGAGTCCTCGACCGCAGCCTGCAATGGTTTCGTATCCTCTTCTTGTGGCAGGACTGGACTCTTCTGCTGCTGGGCCCAGACCGTGATCGACCGCTCGAGCTTCTCCGGCGGCAGGCGCGCCAGGATGTTGTGAAAGGTGGTGATCGAGGGCGTCGTGTAGCACTGCTGGCTGGGGCTGAAGAAACAGCCCACCGTCCGCCGCTGCTGTTGATCCAACAAGGCCGCAAACTCGGCGAACGCGGTCACGCCCCGGTACCCCGCCAGACGTGCAGCGATCACCAGCGTCAGCACCGTGCGCAGCGGATAGCGCTGCCCCCGCGCACAGCGATAGTCCTCCACCTCGTCCAGACAGTCGAACAGGCTGCGCAACTGCGCCGCCGGTGGGGGCGCCTCCCGGGCCGGTCCCTGCCAGCTCGGATCCTCCTCTTGCTGGCTCAGCGCCGCTCGCGCTCCCGCTTCCAGTTCGTACACCAGAACCTCCTTCGGTTGTCCGTGGGACCGCCACCTCACCGGCGGCCCCGGCTCGCGGGCATAGCCGCCCGTGGATCCCAGCGAACGCCAGTTCGCGGCCCGGTAGCAGGTGCCTGAGAACCGCGCCCGGTCCACGAACGATTCCGCCAGCAGTACCCGGTAACCGTGCTCCCGCTGCCTGTCCTGCGCCAGCCGCTGCAGGCTCAACCCCAGCACCCGCGAGGCCAGATTGGGGATGCCCTGGAACGCCGGCAGGATCAGGAACCGGGAGTTCTGGGCCACCAGATGCAGACGTTGCAACTGCTGCTCGAGCGTCCAGCCCAGCCAGCGGTCCCGAACCGTGACCTTCAGCGCCGCCGCCTGCCAGCCCACCAGCGCCACCCAGGCCGAGTCCAGCGTGGCCACCTGCCGCAGCCCCTTGCCGAACAGCGAGCCGAATCCCAGGTAATGGTGTGCGGCGACCAGCCGGTCCCAGAGCCTGTGTTCCTGCGCTCCGCAGGTCGCGCGCACCTGCACCGCCTGCAGGTCCACGCCGTCCGGCATCCGCGCTGACGACTCCATGGCTCCACCCTGACAGATCCCGCATGAAATGTTCAGCCCCCTCCGCCCGGACCCTCCCATAAGCGTTAACTTGTTTTCCGCTAGTGCTCTGTCAACCGCAACATTGCTGGTCGAGTGTGTATGGGTGGGATGCTCTCCGAACCGAGCGTGAGTGCTTGCCAGTTGGCGCATGACAGGGGCGGATGCCGGTCGCAAGTTCAAGTCCGTCCAACGAAGAATCTCAATTTGACGTGACACTAGTCGAAATAGTCTGCCAGTTGTGGTTTGCGTTTCCTGGGTGGGTCCGCAAGTTGCTCGGAGATCGCGTTCCACTGGTGAAATGTGTCCGACAAACACGGGGACGGTTCCATGGCCCGCTGCACTTGGTGATGCATGAACTGGAAGTCCCGCCAGGCGCCAGGAGGCCGTCGTCGGCGCCAGCGGGTAGCCCCAGGGGGAAAGAGAGCCGGCGTGAACGATCAGTTTTTCCACGAGCAGAGCCACGAACAACTTCCCGTACAGCCAGGCCTTGGCGCTGCTTTCGTCGCGTTTGGGCAGTTGGCCCAGCTCGGCCAGCGACTTGAAGCGCTTGAAGACCAACTCGACCTGCCAACGTGTCCGGTACCAGTCCAGCACCTCCGGAGCACTGCACCGGGCCGCCGGGAAGGTCGTGAAGACGATCACGTACTTGGCATGCTCGAGAGTCTCCGGTCGCAACTGCTGCCCCTTGCGGGCGGCCTGCTGGCGCCGGTGTCGGTGGGCCAGCCGGAGGGCCTCGCGGGTCTTGCGCAGGGCGCAGACACGCCCGCTCGCTGCGGGACCCGCCGCATCCACGACCTGCACGTTCCAGGACCCGCCAGCACCGGCGCGACGCAGCGTCTGCACGGCAGCCAGCAGGTCGAACGCGGGCCCTTCCGCCGTCTGCAGCTGCAGCGCTCCGGTGTTCACCCGCACCGTCACCAGCCCGCCCGACTCCACGACATGGCGCAACCCCGACGCGGTCGCATCGCCCCGATCCGCCAACAGGAAGTCCCCGTCCGCCACGCGAAACTGGCGGAAACTCTCGCCCGTGCCGGCCCCTTCCGTGGCGGTCAAACGCAGGAAGTCACACGAGAGCGAGGGTAGCCTCACGCTGCAATGCACGCGCCACAGGGAACCGGTCCTGCCCGGCTCCTTGACGGTGGTCGCATCCACGGCCCACACATGCAGACCCACCGCTTGCGACAACTCCACCCCCCGCTCCCGGAACAACTCCACGCACAGGGCCTGCAACCACCCCTGCGATTTCCGCAACCGCTTCCACAGGGCGACCGCGGACAACTCGGCCAAGCCCTCCTGCCGCGCCCGTACGCTCGTCTCCCGCAAGGAGTGCCCGCACCCCAGATGCAGCAGCAGCACCCGCAGCAGATTTCTCAGCCGACTTGTGCTTGCGCAGCCCCTTCAAGGCTTTGGTCTCGACCGCCAGCCTCTGCCAGTTGGCCGGTAGAAACGACACCAGCAGTTTCCAGTCCTCTTGCAGCCCGAGGCTGCCCTCTGCATCACTCATGCCTTCGATTATACAATGATCCACTCAAACAAGTTAACGTTTATGCCGCACCCTCCCCGTCCGTCCCGTCGTTCCTAGCCCACTAACCCCGCCTCACACCCTCAACCACCCCTACCTCAGACTAAAAAATTACCTTGTTGCAGTAGGGCCGCCGCCCGGAGTAAACTGATGGTGTGGGTCGATGGAGAGGTTGGATCTTGTGGAGCTCGGCCCATGCGCTGCGGCAGCTTGGCTGCAGCGGTAGAGCGGTCATGCACCCCGGGCGCAGGGCCAGGGGACGGTCCGTGGGTTCGCGCGAGTCGGTGCGACGGGGTCGAGCAGGGGACACGCAAGCCCGTAACGCGGACCCCGCAACCCGGAAGATCGTGACATCATGAAATAGTCACTCGTGGCCGTCCGCTGCGATCAGGCGGCCCTGCAGGTCGTACAAGTGGCTTTTCAGCAAGGGTTTACCCGCAAACTGCCCTGGCGATTCGAAGGCTCGGATGAGGCCATTGCCGACTAGCCGGTGTCAGTGCACTGGCGGGCCGTGTGGAGCGGACATGCCTTGGCTTGCTGGTGGGCCGCCGTCGTCAGGAGGCTCGCCCGGCCGCGCCGGGCGACTGCTGCGCAGTGGACGGGCCGGGGTGGTGCCGTCTCGAGTCCATGCCGCTGCGGGCAACCTGGGCGAGCAGACCGCAGCGAGTTGGCGACTCGGTGGGGGCGACCGGTCGCCTTCGGCTGGGTGTGGATCGGGTCCCTGCCGTCCATCGTCAGCCGCTTTCGCCGGCCGCTGGCTCCCCGTCGATGCACGGTGACCGGAAGCGACCAGATGCACTGTGAGGCTATGTTTCCGCCGACCGCGAGACGCCAACCGGCCCTCGCGATTCCGACGGATAGTGACAGTTCTAAAATAGTCACCCTGTCGCTACCAAGCCTCTTCGGAATGCAGCATAGATCACACAAGGCCCTGTCAGTCAGTGTCTTACCGCTGCCCTCCCATCCGGCAAGGCGTTCCCCATGTCCGGAACCCTGAGGCTGGTGTTCGGTCCGATGGTGATTTTCGCCGAGACTCGGCCGGACTTCGGACACGGAGGGCACTGCCGCATCGACACCATGACTCGCACGTGAAGCCCGGATCATTGGTGGTATACTCCGATCTGGACGGACATTCATTCCGAATTGGACGGAGCATTGTGCCGAACCGGACGCTCACTGCCACGACCTTCGTACCGCGGCACGCCGAGGCACTTGTTCGCCTCGCGCTCACCGACAGCAGGATTGTCGCCATCGTCGGACCGCGCCAGTCAGGCAAGACGACACTGGCCCGGCTCATCGCCCATGACACGGGCCGCGCATTTGTCTCGCTGGACGATGTCCAGTCCAGACGGTTCGCCCTGGACGACCCGGCGGGCTTCCTCCGGGGCCTGCGCGGTGCGGTCATCGACGAAATCCAGCGTGCTCCGAATCTGATCCTGGAAATCAAGAAGGACATCGACGAACGGCCTGACCCGGGGCAGTACCTGATCACGGGCTCGGTCGACCTGTTCCAGAAAGCCGTCTCTCCGGACTCACTGGCCGGACGGGTCGAGACCGTCGAACTTCTTCCATTCTCCCAAGCCGAGATTGCCGACCTCGACCCGCCACGATTTCTTGACCGGGTCTTTTCCGGAGACTTCCCGCCCAACGAGAAGACGGGTCGTACAACTGACCTGATTGAACGGGTCGTTGCCGGCGGCTATCCGCCGGCGCTGTCCCGCACCGTGCCGTCGCGACGCGGTTCCTGGCTGCGGGCCTATGCCCGGACGCTCGCGGAACGCGATGTTTCTGATATCGCTCCTGTCGGAAAGCGGGACGAAATGGTTCGCCTGCTCGACCACGTGGCCGTGTCGGCGGGCCAACTTCTCAACATGTCTAGTCTGGGCACACACCTCGGTGTCGACGGCAAGACCGTGGATCGCTGGCTCGTCCTTCTGGAAAACATGTTCCTGTTCCGGCGGATTCGCGCTTGGCACAGCAATCGCTTGAAACGGCTTGTCAGGAGATCGAAGATCCAGTTCCTGGATTCCGGCCTGCTCGCGGCGCTCCTGCGGACGGATGCCCGGCATCTCACTCGGGATCGACAGAAGCTGGGGCCGCTTCTGGAGAGTTTCGTTCATACCGAGATCGCCAAGGCCATCGCGCTGTGGGACGATTCGACAACCGTGAGTCACTATCGCGACAAGGACGGTGCCGAGGTCGATCTGGTTCTCGAACGTTTCCCGGGGGCCATCGTGGGGATCGAAATCAAGGCGGGAGCGACAGCCCGTCCCGGCGATTTCAAGGGACTGCGACGGCTGAAGGAAGCCGTCGGCGACAGGTTCGCCTGCGGGACCGTGCTTCACGATGGCGAGCGCATTCAGCAAGTGGACTCCGGGCTATTCGCCGTCCCGGTCAAGATGCTGTGGGCGGACTGAGGGTAGTGTGTATGGTTGCCCGATACGAGTGCCTGCATGGATCGCAGCGGGTGCAGGAGATTCGGTTCGACCCCTGCTCCAGACGGCTGGCAGCCATCTCGACCGGATTGTCCGCGAATCAGTAAGGGAGTCCTTGATCGAAGACGATGTCGACCGGAATGTCGGCCGCCTCGATGCGTCCCAGATCGACTTCGAGAGACTGCGTAACGCTTCCGAGTTCGCCTAGGAACTCGATCCCCCGTTGGTACGCCCCATCACCCTGAATGCGAAGGATCTCGTTCGAGAGTCCGTCGATGGCCTTCCGCATGTTGGCGAAATTCACCGAGTAGGTTCCTGTTTCGCTGTCCCTCGTGAATGCACCGGATCGCTCAAGATAATTGAAGCTCAGTGTGTTCGCCGTTCCATGCGCACTCGACGCTCCGAATCGGATCGAGCGGAAGATCCCGGCCAGGAACGTGACGTAGCACCTATCGAGAATCCCGGAAGGCAGATCGCCGGAATCCGCCAGTCGGCCGATCAGATGCAATCCAAGGATGTCGGCCTTGGCTTCTTCCAGGGCGGAGCCGGCTTCCCGCAGCGCGTCACGCACCGTACCGGAACCGTCCAAGGTGTTCTTGATCCCGAGACCATGGGCCACTTCATGGAACATCGTGTTCGAGAAGAAGGCCTCGAAATCGATCTTGCCCCGCTGGTCCGTCGCAATCAGAACATCTGCAATCGGAAGCAGGATGTTGTCGAACTTGGCCCGCATGGCATTCTTCAGTTGCAGTCTCCGGGAGCCTTTCTTCAACTGAACCTGCTCGTCGTTCGGCAGGTTGATCGCAATGGTCTTGGCTCCTGCATTGCAGTCGCCGGCGTAGTACAGGACATCGTAGGCGTTCAGTTGCGAGGCGCTTCCGGGTTCCTCGGACCTGTATGCAGGGGGAACGGGCAACCCCTCCTGCAATGCGGGGAGCATCGCGGAATACCGCTCCAGCCGCGCACTCCACTCCTTGTCCTTGATCAGCACGTAGGCCTCGAACGCAGTCTTGGTTCCGAAGAGCCTGTCCTCGTAGGACTCGATCGGTCCGATCACGATGTCGATAGCATTGCTCCGCATGTCCATCCAGGCGAAGTCGCTTGGTTGGTACTCGCTGGTCTCGAGTGCCGTCGCTCGCATCTGGAGATAGCGCCGGAACTGCTCGTCGTCGGCCAGTTCGGACGCCTCCCGGAGTAGTTCAGCGGTCCTTGCCAACTCGGCCGGGAACGCCTGATGGTAGGGAAGCGCATAGAGTTTGCCGGAATCGTCGCGGCGGACCAATGCGTACTGGTTCCCCAGGTCCGGATCGGACTGGTACGCTTCCTCGAACTCCTGTCTCGACATGTCAGCCGGGTAGTAGTTCGCGCCTTGGGGCTTCGGGCCGAAACCCGCCAGAAACGGACGATTGTCCGCCAGCCTCTCCCACGGCCCGTAGTTGATCTCGGCATACCGGCGGGCCACCGGATCCTCGATGGCGTCCAGGAGCTTGTCCTTGTCGCCGTAAGCCTGTTGCCAGAACAGACCGTCCATCACCGAGGCGGCCTCGATCAATAGCGGCAGCATCTCCTTCTGTCGGTCGGAAAGGCCGCTCAGGTCTGCCTGGAGCCTGACCGGCACGTAATCCTCCACCTTGGCGTTCAAGTCGACCTCCGCGCTCCCCGTATCACGGCCGGAGTTCCCGCAACCAGCCAAGCAGGCAACTGCCACCGCCACCGGGAACCACGACCTCACAATTCTTCAGCGTAGCGCTCCAGAGCGGCGGGATGCCACGGGCATCGCACTACACCAGCACGCGAAACGGACCTGGCTCCGTGCGGGAGGGGTTGGCCGGAGGTTCCGGAAGTGGCGGTTTGCGTCCGGTGACATACAGGGCCCCTTCACGCTGCAGCCCCTGTCGGCGGGCGAGTGCAGCAGGCGACTTGCCCGGACTGATCGGTGAATCATCAGGAATCCGGTCGGTGAGCACCGATTGGAATCCGGATTCCCGGAACAATGCGTTCCAATCACTGGTGCCCTGCCGGATCAGGGCCAAACCGGTCTCGCGGTCCCATCCCTCGGAGTACCGATTCTCGGTGTAGTAGTTGATCAATACATGAAACGTACCCCCGAACGCCGCGACCCGATACATCTCCGCTGCGGCCGCACGCAAGTCTTGCCAGTAGTATGCGGATTCAATGCTCAGGATGTGCGTGAAGTAGTCCCCGGCCCAGGGGATCTCCTCGGCTCCGGCCGGACCGAACAGCACGTTCTCGAGGTCATTGCACTGCCGCCTTGCGCTGCGGATCATCTCGTCGGACAGGTCGATTCCCACGAATGCTCCCTCAGGCAGTCGAGGAGACAGCATCCGGCCGGTCCAGCCATCGCCGCATCCGATGTCCAGTACACGGTCATCCTCGATCAGATCGATGCGCTCCAGCATACGTTCGAAGAGGCGCTTGTGTCGCCGTTCCATGCCATCCGCCCGGCCGTCCCGGACCCATTCGTCAAACGTCTCTCGAACGCGTCTCTCGTATTGGATGCGTTGCGCTGCTTGCATCACATTCATGGCAGGACTCCAATCAGAAGGTGGTCGGCGGGCCAGGACCGACTTCCGGGCTCATGCGGGAGTCGATCCGGCAAGAACCCGGTCAGTGACCGTCACAGAGCCCAAGGGGATACCGGCAAAGGTCCGGGACATCCACGGTGAAGAAGACGATGCACATTTCATCGGTAGTGGACTCGCCCCACCCGACCGGGATCGGAGGGCGATTCGGGTTGCGTGGATTGCCGGCGGAGTTGTCGTAGATCGCACGCACGACAAGGCGGTCGTCAATGTCCAGCGGGACGGGGGACCTGTAGGTGTAGAAGTCCTGCCAGTCGAAGTCCCAGTCGTCGATGTAGATCATCGGCACGGTCTCCCCCGAAGGGGAGATCTTGTCCATGCGAATCTCCTTGCCTAACAGGTGCATGTGGGGAAGCACGTTGATGACGTCGAGCGGAAGCAGGCCGCTGGCGCGTAGCAATGCTCGCAACGACTCGGGAATCTGGAAGCCCGCCACGCTCTCGAAATTGAACTCTGCGACGACCTCGTGCCGCTCGGCGCCGGCAGGAATCTCGAACTCGGTGTTGATCGCCATGAGGACCGAGGCGTTTCGGGGAGTTCGCTCATCCGCGAAATGAATGCCGATGCGCGTCGCATCGGTCTGCTCCGTTCCGTCCGGTGCATAGTGGACCTGAAGGGCGATCCTGGCTCCCGGGCGAATGTAGATTCCCGTGCCTTCGGGAAACGTCTGTGGACGGGTTCCCGGCGCCCAGCCGCCAAGAACATAGGACTCGACTCCCCAAGCAAACCCTGCGGTCGAGATCTTCGCGCTCCCGAAACACTCGTAACCGGGCTTGCCATCTCGGCTGGAGGTTTCCAGGGCCTGCGATTCTCCTATGGGGTCCCCGTAGAGGATGACATGATGAACGATGCGTCGATTTCCGGGCTGGACTTCGATTCCGACGATGCTCCTGCTCTCCGTGATGCCGGGTGGCAGGCTGAGGCTGAAGCAACGGTAGTCGTCCAATGAGTCCGGAGCGGGCGTGTAGGCCGGCCCCTCCAGCACCAGGTCGGGCTCTCCCAAGGCCCAACTGGAATCAACCTCGAGCGGTTCCGGCAGGTCACTCGGGTCGCCCTCCGGCGCTCCGGAGTCGACCCATGCAACGACGAGGTCGATCTCTTCCTGCGTGAGGCTCCTCGCGCCAACGAACTCGCCATGACCGGGAACGGGCTTCCATGGGGGCATGGATCGTTCCACGACAGTGTGCTTGATCGGTTCGGCCCACTGGACGGCATCCAGATATTCAATCAGCGAGAACGGGGCAACTTCTCCCGGCCTGTGACATTCCTGGCAATGCTCCCGGAACAGGCGGGAGATCTGGTTGCTGAACGTCACCGGGGCCCCCGGGGACGGGGTGAAGGACACCTGGACGGAGTTCGCCGTGTGTCCATCGGCGGTCAGCACGATATCAATGAGTTCCCGATGTGCCAGCTGCACAGGCAGTGGGCCGACCCGAATCTCGTCCAGGCCAGCCGACAGGCCCTGCTCGCTGCGGCAGTTCGCCGGTACGCGGATTCCTCCGATCGTCACGTCGATGTCCGATGCGTACCGAATCCCGGTACCAAGCAGCTTCAGGAACAGCACGACGCCCTCGGCGGCCGGGTTCAGCGGCACGGACCGATAGGTTCCTTCCGAAGCCTCCAGATAGGCGATATCTTCCACATGTCGGGTCCCTTGGAGCAGATCGACGATGACCGCCTGAGCGTCCGCCAGTCCACCACCGGTGCCCGCAATCGAGAACAGGCCCGGACTGACGCTCCGAACCTGAAAATGTCCGTCGAAGAGCGTCCTGCTCTCGCGCGCAACGGTGATGGTGGCAGTGCCGTCGGGCACGGGCGGGACGAGGAACTTCAAATGCGTGGGAGCCACCTCGAAGATGGCCGCCGCCATTTCGGTACCGTCCGGGCCCTCGACCATCACGGTGATCGAATCGAGTTCCGGCAGCGGCTCGCCGTCGGGCGCGGTTACGCGACGCCCGCTGAAGCCACCCTGGACAAAGGCGATGGAGTTCGGAGCGACAGGCGCATCCCGGTCGAGACTCGCCGCAGAGTAGACCAAGAGAGTGTCTTCATGGGCCAGAAGAATGGCGTTGGAGAGTGGCCCCAGCATGAGCAGAAGCAACGCCGCTAGGCATGCAACCGCACGAGGGCAACCGGTGGGAAGGGCAATGAACATGCTCGCCTGTGACCACGATACCAAGGCACTTGTCGCTCTTCTCTGCCAGCCAACTGGAAGGCCGCCCAATCTCCAGGCGCATCGGTTCCCGGGCCACCTGTGAGCATGGAAGAGTTCGAGGCCCTCCGCCGCAACCTATCGTCCAGCGCTGCAATAATGCAAAGAGCGGATGGCTCGGAAGCCCCTTACCTACGCCGCAGCTGGTGTCGACATCAATGCGGCCGAGAGCGCGACGAAACGGATCCGCCAGTTGGCGCATCGTACGTTCAACGACCGGGTCCTGACCGGGATCGGCGCGTTCGGAGCCGCCTATTCATTGGCCGACAGTCAGGTCCGGGATCCCGTCCTGATCAGTTCTGCCGACGGGGTCGGGACCAAGCTCAAGATCGCCTTCGCCACGAGCCGTCATGACACCGTGGGCCAGTGTCTCGTCAATCACTGCGTCAATGACATCGCCGTGCAAGGAGCAAAGCCGCTGTTCTTTCTCGACTACTTCTCGACAGGGCGAATCGACACAGCGGTCGTCGAGGATGTGGTGGCGGGACTCAGTCGCGCATGCTCTGAGAACGGCGTGGCCCTGATCGGGGGCGAGACGGCCGAGATGCCCGGCATGTACGCCGACGGCGAATACGACCTGGCCGGGTTCATCGTCGGAATCGTGGATCGACAGGATCTGCTTCCCGAGGTGGGCATAGGGCAGGGAAGTCACCTCATCGGCCTGCCTTCAAGCGGACTGCACACCAACGGATACTCTCTCGCGCGACGAGTATTCCTGGAAGTCGCCCAGATCGGCGTCGATGACCGGATCGACGAGTTGGGGTCCACGGTCGGGAATGAACTCCTGAAGGTGCATCGGAGCTATCTGAGACCTCTGCAGGAACTGAAGCGTGCCGGCTACCTGCAGGCCGCTGCCCATATCACGGGCGGTGGCATGACGGACAATGTGCCCCGGATCCTTCCGGAGGAGATGCAAGCGCGGATCCAGACGGGCAGCTGGCCTGTCCCGCAGGTCTTCCTGACTCTCCAGGAACTTGGAGGGATCACGGATGAGGAAATGCGGCACACCTTCAACATGGGGATCGGCATGGTTGCCTGCGTGCCGTCCGGCCGTTTGAGCGAGGCATTGGCGGTTCTCGAGCGGGTCGACGAGCCGGCAATGGAGATTGGCGTTGTCGAGCCAGGTATGGGGGGAGTGGTGTACGACCGATGAAGCGGCTTGGCATTCTACTCTCCGGCCGGGGTTCGAACTTCGAGGCCATCGCCGACAGCATCGACGCCGGTCGTCTGGATGCGGAGATCGCGATCGTTATCAGCAACAATCCGCAGGCCAAAGGTCTCCAGGCCGCCAAGGAGCGTGGAATTCGCGTCGAATGCGTGCCATCGCGTGCCATCGAACGAGAGGCGTACGACCGCATCGTGGTGGCTCACCTCCGCGAGGCGGGAGCCGACCTGATCGTTCTCGCGGGATTCATGCGACTGCTCAGCAGCTACTTCGTAGCGCAGTTCCCTCAGCGAATCCTCAACATACACCCGTCTCTGCTGCCGTCGTTCCCTGGACTGGAAGCGCAGGCGCAGGCCCTTGAGCATGGCGTCAGGTACTCCGGCTGCACCGTGCACTTCGTCGACGAGGATCTTGATGCCGGTCCGATCATCGCGCAGGCTACGGTGCCGGTCCTGGATGCCGACGACGAGGATGATCTGGCAGCGCGCATTCTGGAGCAGGAGCACAGGATATACACCGAAGCGATCCAGCTTGTACTGAGCGGCAACTACCGGATCGACGGTCGGCGCGTGGTCCGCACAGCATGACGGTCGATCAGCAACTCGAGTATCTGCGCAAGGGGTGCGCCGAGATCATCTCCGAGACCGAACTCCGGGAACGTCTGGTACGGTGCACCAGGGAGGGTCGGCCGTTGCGGGTCAAGGCTGGATTCGACCCGACTGCTCCAGACCTTCATCTCGGACATACGGTTCTGATTCGTAAGATGAAACACTTTCAGGATCTGGGGCATACGGCGATCTTCCTCATCGGCGACGTCACGGGTCTCATCGGGGATCCGACAGGCCGGAATTCCACGAGGCCACCGATGACGCGCGAGCAGATTCTGGAGAATGCCGAGACATACAAGAAGCAGGTCTACAAGATTCTTGATGAAGAGAGGACGGAAGTCCGATTCAACGGAGAGTGGCTTCTGGAGCTGGGTACGCTCGGCATGATCCGTCTTTGCGCCAACGCGACCATTGCGCAGTTGCTGGAGCGGGAAGACTTCACCCAGCGGTACAGGCAGGGGCGGCCGATCAGCTTGCACGAGTTTCTCTATCCGTTGACGCAGGCGCAGGACTCGGTCGCACTCGAGGCCGACGTGGAGCTTGGAGGCACAGACCAAAAGTTCAATCTGCTGCTCGGGAGGGAACTGCAGGCCAGTCACGGTCAACCTCGCCAGGTCGTCGTGACCATGCCCATCCTGGAAGGTCTCGACGGCGTGCAGAAAATGTCCAAGTCCCTCAACAACTACATCGGGATCTGCGAACGGCCCGAGGTGATGTACCGCAAGGTGATGCAGGTCTCTGACGAATTGATGTTCCGCTACTACGAGTTGCTGACAGACCTCTCGCTTGGAGAGATCGAGTCCATGCGGGCCGATGTGGACGCAGGCAAGGGACACCCGATGGCGACCAAGCATGCCTTGGCCCGGCGGATCGTCACCGACTTCCATGGGCAGGCGGCTGCCGACCGTGGCGAGGAGACGTTTCGGAAGGTCGTCCAGAACAGGGAAGTGCCCGAATCGATGCCGGAGTTCGCGCTGCCTGCTGCAATGCAAGGGGAGCCCGTGATTCGGATCGACAAGCTACTGCGGGAAGCGGGACTCGCCAAGTCCGGTGGCGAGGCGAATCGGAAACTCCGCGAGAACGCAGTCAGTGTGAACGGGATCAAGCACTGTGAGATGAGCTACGAGATCCCGACTGGAGCCTCGGAACTGGTCTTGAAACTCGGCAAGAAATGGGCCCGCGTACGCCTGTAGGAATCCGAGCCGAGATTGGCAGGGCGCCGAAGGAACCAGGATGTGTGACAGATCGGCTCATCAAACGACAGACACCGCCACGACACGGACCTGCCGCCAGATTCAGTACGACGAGCGTTGCCACATCCACCGCCGTGCGTTGGCAGGATGCATCGACCAGCACCGCCACCGCTCACCTTGAGCGCCACGAATCCTCCGTGTGCAGGGAACGCAAGCGTAATTCGGACGCGTCCGTTCCCGGCCACCAACGGGACGAGGACCGTCCCGAGCAACGCTCCGGCCAAGTCCCCCGTAGGGAGCGTCCGGTTCCGACCACCCATTTCCGATGACCGAGCCACGGCGGACGGATGCGTAGTTGTTGTCGCCAGCGCCCTGTGGTCCGAGCACGACTCCCCGGCGGGTGCGATAGCGGCTGCAGTCCGGTGTATCGAGAGCCGCCGTATCTCCCGCTATCGAATGCGAGCGGCCTCCAGTCGCCCTGTTGACAGACCCGCCACCTTGCTCTACAGTACTCACTATCCGGCTGATCCACCGGCCTCCGTATCCTTACTACCGTGTTCCAGGTCCGATGGGCCGTCTACAATGGTCGAATCCACGCATCTGGATTTCCGAAGTCAACGGAAGTGTAGGACACACGGATGTGTGACTTCTGCCAGTGCCAGAGAGCGAGTTGATTCGGCATGCCGTGGCTGCGGATCGTCGGGTCAGGGAGCACTGAGGAGTTCCTTCGGGCCGACAAACAGGTGCCCGTCGGTGTGAGGTAATCGAAAGGAACTGGTATGGTAATCGACAGCGAGCGGACTCTCCACTCGGTCCGGACCGCAGCCGAGCAGGGGGTCGCCGAGGCACAGTACGATCTAGGCGTCAGTTACGCCGAAGGTAATTGCGTGCCGCTCGACTACGAGCAAGCTGCCCACTGGTTCCGCCAAGCCGCCGAGAAGGGACACACCGAAGCTCAGTACAACCTCGGCACCTGCTACTTGAACGGATCCGGCGTGGCTCGGAACGATGAGATAGCTTGCCGCTGGTTCCGTCAAGCAGCCGAAAAGGGGAACGCCGATGCGCAATACAGCCTTGGTACCAACTACTTGACTGGGGCGGGTGTGGTGCAGAGCGAGAGCGAAGCTGTTCACTGGTTCCGTCTGGCGGCAGAGCAGGGGAACAGCTACGCGGCGAGTCTACTGGGCGCTTGCTACATGAACGGTCGGGGCATCGACCAGAACGACGAGGAAGCGTACAAATGGTATCGGCAAGCCGCCGAACAGGGGCACGCCCATGGTCATCTCGGCCTGGGCCTGTGTTATCGGAGAGGACGGGGCGGGGTACCGGAGGACGTTGCAGAGGCCGCCCGCTGCTACACGAAAGCAGCTGAACAGGGAGTGAGCCACGCGCAATTCCTCCTCGCCATCTGCTACGCAGCAGGTCAAGGCGTGCCTAGCAACGAGGCAGAAGCAGTGCGCTGGTTCCGGCGAGCCGCCGAACAGGAGCACCCCGAAGCGCAGTATTACCTCGGCGTCTGCCATTTGCACGGTCTGGGTGTGACCGAAGACCAAAAGGAGGCCAGCCACTTGCTGCATCTGGCTGTCAAGCAGGGGCACTCCGAAGCTGCGTTGTATCTCGGCAAACGCCATGCAGAGGGTTGGGGTGTGCCTCGCAACCGCAAGAAGGCTGCCCAGTGGTATCGGCGAGCCGCGAAACTGGGTTCCGTATTGGGGCAGTACAGCCTGGGCCAGTGCTATGCACATGGTGACGGAGTGCCCAGAGACTACAAGAGGGCTACCATCTGGTTCCGGCGAGCCGCCGAACAGGGGATGGCCAAGGCGGAATTCGACCTCGGCGTCAGCTACGCGAATGGCCAAGGTGTAGCCCGAGATGAGGAAGAGGCCGTCCGCTGGTTCCAGCGAGCTGCCGAAAAAGGAGACATCGAAGCACAGTTCGCTCTCGCCAACCGCTACGCACTCGGCTTGGGTGCGCGACAGGATGCAGTGCTTGCACTCGTCTGGACGAGCCTGGCAGCCAGCCAAGGACACAAGAATGCCGGTATCTTGAGGGACAGTCTGCGAGGCGTCGTCACACCGGAAGAAGCAGCAAGGGCCAAGCGACTCGTAGCGGAGTTCTCCGGGCGGGTCGGGACGGCCGAAGCAACTGCGGCGGCCCCGAGCGAGAGCGTCCCGAGCGTGATCAGCCAACTAGACGGCTACGTCAATTAAACGCGCTGTTGACATCGAGTTGGCCGATAACAGCCGCCGGACTCGCATCCCGTCGTACCGGCCGTGGTCGGCAACCGAACATCTGGCTGCCATGGAGTTGTTCCCGTTTCGAAGGTCACGGACAACTTTAGGTGATTCGTCACTTGTCGTTGAATCTCGGTTCTTTTCGCTTCAGTCGGGATGCGGTCAGGAACCTGCGCCACTCAATGGCTTGGCGGGTCCTGATCGTGATCAGTGAATGATGACTATCGACTCTCGTCAAGGTTTCCGTCAGTGGGTTCTGAATCGGGATGTACCGCGTGTTCCTGGTTCAGCTTCCTGTTGAGGATTCGAGCCACTTGTGGTGGCCAGTAGTCCTCAGCAACCTCAATGCTGTTGAGTGACGACAGCTCGAATCCGATGGTGTTCACAAGTGAATAGGGACATTCGTCAGGAACTACCCTGTTCCAGCGAAGGAGCAGACCCTTGCGGGGAAGCGAGGACCGCTCCGCTTCGTATTCCACAATCATGTGAACTCCATCGATTCTGCCCTTTTCCCAAGCCTCTGCGAACATCTCGTCCAGTTTCGCCTTCATGCCAGGACTGTCCTGGAGCACGTCCCTGAGTTGACTGCGCCAATTGCGAATTTCCTTGCGCCAGTGCTTCAGACTCGGGTTATCGGGGATGTGCTCGATCATCAGGAAGTGGCAGATAATCTGTCTGCAGCAGGATCGCCATGACCGTTCTTCTCGCTTGGCCATGCTCTCGATCTCCTCGATAAGGTTCATCCAGTCGACGGCATCGAAGCGGCGCATCCGCCTGCTCTCTGGCCCAGATCCAGAAATCCGTGTCATATAGCGGAGGGCGAAGGGGGCTCTCCCCCGTGGATGGATTGGTTTCGGAGGCTGCCGAAATGTTGGCCACGCCTCACTCATCGTAAGGGAGTAGAGCCTCTTCCAAGGGGGCTTGCGGTTTGATCTGCGCCTGTCGATTCGACCACTGTGAGCGAGAGCAGGTGAGTCACGTCGAAGGATCGACTGTTCCTCTACGCCAACGCTGCCGTGGGCCAGGCGGATCACGCAACCCAAGAGACCCTCCGCCACCACATCGCCTTGTCTCGAGGTCTCGAGATGCTGAAGCAACGGCCGGTCTCCTCCGTCATGGCAGTCGAAGTCTGTCGGATGATCAAGGCTGTGGGTCTCGACATTCGCCGCACGCCAGGTACGACGTTGGTCAACAGCGGAACCAGCGAGGTCATCTACTCGCCACCCGTGGGCGAGGCCGTTCTGCGGAGGAAGCTGGGCAACTGGGAGCGTTACATTCACGAATTCGAGGAGACCGACACACTGGTACGCCTTGCGGCCATGCACTATCAGTTCGAGGCGATCCACCCGTTTGTCGAAGGAAACGGCCGAACTGGTCGCGTGCTGAACCTTCTCTACCTCGTGGACAAGGGCCTGCTGGATATCCCCGTGCTCTACTTGAGCCGGCACATTGTCCGGAACCAGTCGCTCTACTACCGGCACCTGCTGGAAGTGACAACCCGCGAAGCTTGGGAACCGTGGATTCGATTCATGCTTGAAGGCGTGAGAACAACGGCCAAATGGACGACGGCCAGGATTCATGCGATCAGCCAGCTTCTTGACGGGACGACAGCTGCCGTTCAACAGAGACTACCGAAGATCTGTTCCCGCGAACTGGTGGAGCTGATCTTCATTCATTCCAATTGCCGGATCAACGATGTGGTCAGTTCGGACATCGTCAAACGACCGACGGCTGGAACCTACCTGAAGGCGCTTGCCGCCGAGGGCATCGTTGAGGAAACCAGGGCGGGACGCCAGAACATCCATATCAATTCCGCACTCATGGCACTCTTGTCCGATGACGCTTAGCTTCGATGTGGATAGAAGCGTCTACCGCGAGATGGTCTTCCGTCTCGATCCGATCCCGCTGGCAGGCAGCATCTCAGTGTCAATGGTGCAAGGGGTATGCCCTTGCGGAGTCGCGGACTTTACACCGAATCGGCGAACGCGACTGCACGCTTCCGGACCGGTCGTGCTGTCGTGATTGAATGGAACAACAAGAGTGTCCCGCACGTTCAGCATCAAGACCTTCGGCTGCCGGACCACACAGGCGGACGGCGACGGCATTGCCGCCGGCTTGGTAGCGAAGGGACTGCTTCCGTCCGACGACCCGCAGTCGGCTGACGTCGTGGTCGTCAATACCTGTACGGTGACAGCCGAGGCGGACCGCGATGCTCGGCAGTCGATCCGGCGGATTCACAGGGAGAACCCCGGTGCCGAGATCCTCGTGACGGGGTGTTATGCCCAGCGTAGGCCTGAAGCACTTTCTGAGTTGGCCGGTGTGAAATGGGTTGTCGGCAATTCCCACAAGCACGAAGTCCCGCGATTGATCGCTTCCGATCTGGTCCACATTCGCGGTTCAGCCACGCAGTCCTGGTCCTATCACGGCGCAATCGCCGACGGCGGCATCCTTGTGGGCGACATCCCCCGGCAGCAGGCCATACCCGAGACGACCAGCGACGGGCCGCTCGAAAGGAGCCGCCCCAATCTCAAGGTCCAGGACGGCTGCAACAACCGCTGCTCGTTTTGCATCATTCCCTCGGTGCGTGGACGAAGCCGAAGCTCTAACCTGAACTCGGTCATCCGGGAGGTCCGCAGCCTGCAGGACAGGTACCCGGAGATCGTCCTGACCGGCATCAATCTCGGCCGATGGGGGCGTGACCTTGACGGGCGACCTCGATTCCTGGAACTGATCGATGCCTTGCTGTCCGAGACGGATGTGCAGCGGATCAGACTCAGTTCCATTGAGCCGATGGACTGGAGCGACCGCTTGCTGGATCTCATGGCAGGCTCGACGAGAATTGCGGATCACGTGCATATGCCGCTGCAATCCGGATCGGACCCGGTCCTGCGCCGGATGTGCCGTCGCTATCGCGTCCGCCACTACGAGAATCGACTCACACTGGCTCGCGACGCGATGCCGCAGGCTGCCATTGGAGCGGATGTGATGGTTGGATTCCCGGGCGAGTCGGATGCGGAATTTGAGGAAACCAGGGCATTCGTCGAGCGGATGCCGTTCACCTACCTGCATGTCTTCTCCTATTCCTCGCGGGAAGGCACGAGCGCCGCAGAACTGGTCGGTCAGGTTCCCAAGACCGTGAAGAAGCAGCGCAATCGCGTTCTGCGGGAACTCATCGACAACAAGAATCTGGCATTCCGCAGGCAGATGCTCGGCACGACTCGCAGTGCGGTAACGCTGTCGGGAAACGGAACCGGGTGCAAGGCCCTGACGGACAATTTCATCGAGGTTGAGCTCGGAGAATCGACGATACAGCCCCGCAGATTGACCACGGTTCGCATCGAGAGCATAGAGGGGCAACGCACCGCTGGCACCGCAGTCTCGTCCTGACGGACCTTACCGGCTGAGTTCCGCCCAGCGCCGTTCAGCTATCATCTTCGGCATGCCCGTGGACGACTCGAGGTCGGTACGATCGAAGGCGTCCCGCTATTTTTCACAGTGGGAAGACGCTGAACTGCCGGAAGCTCCGACCCTTGCACCGGGCCAGTGGAAGATCCTCATCGGCCCAGGTCTACTGCTGGCCGGAAGCGCGATCGGAGGCGGGGAATGGCTCTTCGGGCCGATTGTCACTGCACAGTACGGCGGTCAATTGATGTGGGTGGCCATGATCAGCATCCTGCTGCAGGTCAGCCACAACCTGTGCATGATGCGGTACACGCTCTATACGGGCGAGCCCATCATGGTGGGTTTCTTTCGATTGTTCCCAGGACCGAAATTCTGGGTTCCGTTCTACCTGCTTCTGGATCTTCCCGGCATCTGGCCGTATCTGGCATCCAACGCGGCCGTACCTCTGGTAGCGGCATTTCTCGGCGACTTGCCGGGCCCGGAGCACGAGCGCCTCCTGCGGTGGATCTCCTACGCCATCTTCACGAGCGCGTTCCTGCCACTGATCTTCGGGGGCAAGGTCTACAACATGGTCGAGAGAGTGATGGTTGCCAAGATCATCGTGGTACTTGGCTACCTGAGCTTCGTCTGCGTGTTCTTGGTCGGGTGGGACACTTGGCTCGCGGTCCTGACTGGCTTCCTCCGGGTCGGTTCGTTCCCCGACAAGGAAATCGACTGGGCAACGCTCGCCGCCTTCGCAGCGATCGCCGGCATCGGTGGAATCAGCAACACCAGCTTCTCCAACTATGCTCGCGACAAGGGTTGGGGCATGGGCCCGCTGGTCGGAGCCATCCCCAGCATGATCGGAGGCAAGAAGGTCGAACTGGCCCATGTCGGCAAAGTGTTCTCGCTCACGCCCGAATCCCTCCGGCGATGGAAGGGATGGATGAGACACATCGTCCGGGATCAGCTGGGAATCTGGGCCATCGGTTGCATGATCGGCATGGCACTGCCGTCCATGCTCTCGCTCGAGTACTTGTCGGGTGCCGAGGTGGAGGGACATGCAGCGGCCGCAATGACAGCACGCGGGATCGCGGAGCGATACGGCGATGTGTTCTGGTTCCTGACCCTGCTTTGCGGATTCGTCGTGCTCTGGCCGGGACAGATTTCGGATATCGACAACCTGATCCGACGCTGGACGGAACTGATCTGGACGGGAAGCGGCCGTGTCCAGCACCTGAAGGGCAACCAGGTCAAGTACATCTACTACACGATCATGGGCCTCTACTTCGCCTGGGGACTGATTGCGCTCCGGCTAACGCCGGACCCGCTTTTCCTTGCGGTGCTTACGGGAGTTCTCCGCAATCTCGGCTTGAGCGCCACGGCTCTGCACGCCCTGCACGTCAATCGAAAGCTCCTACCGTCGGCACTGCACCCGCCCATGCTCATTCAGGTCGGCCAGTTGGCTTGCTGCTGCTTCTTTCTCGGCATCTCCGGTGTTGCGTTCTATCAGCAGATCGGCCGACTCATCGGGAGCTAGACCGAGGAGCAGGGAACATCGACCGACATGACGGGAAGCGGTCGGCTCGCGCGAAGTTGCCATCGGTTTCCCCGTGGTTCGCCGTTGCACCGAATGACCGGATTCAGCATGTACCACGGACAGCGTGCGGTGATTGCCTCAACAGCGACATGAAGGACAAGAGCTTCGTTGAATGTTCGTTACAGGTCCAGAGTCCACGGGCTGCGATAAGGTTTCGATAGCAATGTATCTGCCTCGCTGTCCGCCACGAAAGTCTCATTCGCGCCGTCCCATTTGAGCGTTCGTCGGAGTCTCGTGGCGATGTTGCCCAAGTGGCAGAAGACGGCGGTCTTGTGACCGATCTCGACATCTGCGTTCGGGCGCTGCCGCGAACGGACACAGTCGAGGAAATTGCGGATGTGGACGACATTCAGGTCACGCTGAGCCCCATCGGGCCTGACTTCCCGATCCTTGGCCATCGGCGGCTCATCGTTCTGCCACTTCTGCGCGCGAATCGCGTACCCCCGACGACCGAGCTCCAGGTCGGCCTTCGTGCCGTGGAATGTCAGGTACGCTCCGCGCCGACCATTCAGTTCCCGGACCGACCAGGTCAGAATCGAGTCTTCGAGTTCGTAGACCACTTCCTGCACATCCGGCGTCTCGCCGATGTCCCGAATCGCATAGCGACCGCCGCATCCGGAGACAGAAACCGGCGCCTCCGCCCCAAGGCCCCACCGGGCGATATCAATGTTGTGGGCGCCCCAGTTGGTCATCTGTCCACCTGAGTAGTCCCAGAACCACCGGAAATGGTACAGGCCCCGGAGAGGATTGTATGGACGCTTCGGTGCCGGTCCGAGCCAGAGATCGTAGTTGAAGTCTGCCGGAGGGCTGGTGTCCGCCGGAGTTCCGAAACCCGGCATCGAGTTTCGCTCAAATCCTGCCTCGACATGATGGACGGAACCGATCTCTCCCGATTTCACGATCCGGATCGCCTCCCTGTAGTGCGGACCGGAGCGTTGCTGGCTGCCCGTCTGCACGACCCGCTCGTAGTGACGTGCGGCTTCCACCATCCTGCGACCTTCAGCGACGGTCAGCGAGAGCGGCTTCTCGACGTAGACGTCGAGTCCGGCCCGGCAAGCAGCGATGGTCTGTATGGCGTGCCAGTGGTCTGGCGTTGCGATCAGAACGGCATCCAGGGGCCTGTGCTCCAGCAAGTCCCGGAAGTCCCGGAACGCCTTCGCCCGGCCTTCGGCCATACTCAGGGCGTTTTCAAGGTGTGGCTCATAAACGTCACATACCGCAGTAGGTTGCACGTCGGGCTCCGTCAGAATCTGCTGCCAGATCTGGCTGCCACGGTTGCCGGTTCCGATGATCCCGACATGAATTCGGTCGTTTGCACCAATCACCCGGTCGTAGGATGTCGCCGTGACGGCGGCAGCCGTCAGGATTCGTCTTCGGTCCATGGGCCCACTGTAGCCAATGTGACGGAGGGTACCGACAGGCTATCTGGCCACCTGCTCATGTGCGACAACGTGTCGGGAAAGGGCGATTCTGCCCGTACACTTCGCCGAACGATATGCGTCCTGCGGTCCCATCGCAACACTCCTGTAACTGTTAGTGGCACATTGTCGACAACTGCGGTGCCGAACCTCGTCCGACGGACCGACGAGTTGCCGTTGGCGACTGTGACGGCTCTGAATCTGGCGGGCCGCCCCCTCTACAGACGAAAACGTCGACACCTATGCGCGGTCAACCCCGCATAGGTGATCCATACTCATGAAGGATGCGGTATACCTCGCTCGCGATCCGCCAAGCGGGGACTCGGACGATTACCGGCGGGGTGTCCCTTGTGCCGCTACCGCTTGGGGACTCGGCTGTGCCGGCCCCTGATTGCCGATGGTCGCTGGTGGGTGCACCGCTCGCTCCGTTTTCACTTGCCGTCTCGGATCCGCCTCCGACCGCAGTATCAAGATCTCTTCGATGCGCACTACCCGCTCGGACAGTCCTGCCACTCTTTCGGATAGTGCTACCATCTTCTCGGACAGTCCAGTCACCCTTTCGGACAGTCCCACCATCTTCTCGGTCAGTCCAGTCACCCTTTCGGACAGTGCTGCCATCTTCTCGGACAGTGCTGCCACCGTCATAGTCAGTTCTGCCACCTTCACGGTCAGATCTGCCATCTTCTCGGTCAGCGTGTCGTAGTCCTCGCGTTGCCGTTTGGCCAGATCGTGAACTTCTCCACGCACGCCCTGGATCTCCTGGCGAAGCTCCGCGTGAGAGTTCCGGGACTCGCGGCGAATCCGGGCGGACTCGGCGCGCACGTACCCGATAATGATCATCACTCCAGAGAGCGTCGCGATGACGATCTTGATTGACTCCAGTTCCATTGGCCTCATGCTACCACGGTTTCGACGATGAGCGGACCGATGCAGATGCGTGGCCACGGACCTCTGTCGGCGACCCTCACCTGTGCAAGGTGGCATCTCGGACCCTGTCGCAGCGCCGACCTTGCACCTCCTGCGTGTGGTTGGATGGACCGTCCACAGCCAAGTGTGCCGGGCGCATCTCTCGCACGCGCACAACCGCGATGGCGGCATGGCATCGTCTGCCGGGTTGAGTTCGAGCGGGGCCGGTGGTGGGCGAACTCGAACGGCGGGTGCCGTGGGCGACGAGCCGGTCGATACCGCCCGGATGCTCCTGTTCTGCGTGTCAGTTTCCCGTCAGGACTCGTCGGTGCCACGGAACCACCTCCTTGAAGCCGCCGACCTGCCCCGTACGGCCCGAGCCCTTGTTGCCCACCGGGGTATGATGCGGGGGGATGCATGTTGTCCGCATTCCGCCCCTGACGTCCAGCATGCTATGTCGTGTTGCGCTGGCCTTGGCGCTTGCATCGTCGCTGAACGCTCAGCAACGCGTCAACATCATCCTCGTCCTCATTGACGACATGGGGTACGGCGACCTGAGCTGCTACGGCAACCCCCACATCCGCACTCCGAACATCGACCGGCTTGCCGAGGAGGGAATCCGCTTCGAGCAGTTCTACGTCGGCTCTCCGATCTGCTCGCCCTCCCGCGTCGCCATCACGACCGGTCAGTACCCGGCTCGACACCGGATCCACTCGTTTCTCAATTCCAGGGAACGCAACCGCGAGCGCGGCATGCGGGACTTTCTGGACCCTTCGGTGCCGGTCGTGGCTCGAGTGCTCCAGGAGGCGGGCTATGCGACGGCCCACTTCGGCAAGTGGCACATGGGCGGAGGCAGGGACGTGGACGATGCTCCACTGCCACAGGCCTACGGATTCGACGAGTCCCTTGTGTCCTTCGAGGGGCTTGGCGACCGGATACTCCCACCCGGTGGACTCTCGGAGCAGAGCCGGAGGCTCGGGCAGGGCCACATCCGGGATGTGCCCAAGCACCAGATGACGGAAATCTACGTGGATCATGCAGTCGACTTCCTGCGTCGCCACAGCGACCAGCCCGTCTACATGCACGTTTGGCTCAACGATGTCCATGACCGCTTCGATCCCAAGCCGAAACTTCTGGAGAAGTACGAGGGATTCTCGTCAAACCCTTACAGGCAGAAGTACTTTGCCGTCATCGACGAAATGGATCGTCAACTGGGGCGTCTGTTTCGTGAAGTCGATTCCCTGGGGCTCGGTGAGAGGACGATCCTCGTGCTCGCTAGCGACAACGGCCCGACCGCCTGGAAGCGGTACTACGACGAAGGCCACGATCCTCCCGGCAGAACGAACGGCTTGCGCGGTCGGAAGTGGAGTCTCTACGAAGGCGGAATTCGCGAGCCACTCATTGTCCGCTGGAAGGGAACCGCACGTTCAGGTACGGTGAACTCCGAATCGGTGATCGGCGGAGTCGACTTCTTTCCGACATTCTGCCGTCTCGCCGGGCTGCGAATGCCGGCCGTTCCCTTCGACGGCGTCGACATCAGTGAAGCGTTTCGAGGGAGCGAGCCGGTACGGGATCGACCCCTCTTTTGGGAGTACGGCCGGGACCCCAGCTATCTTCGTCCGGGGCTTGCATCGGATCGCAGCCCCTCTCTGGCGATTCGGGACGGTCACTGGAAGCTGCTCATGAACGCGGACGGAAGCGGCGAGGAACTCTACGACTTCCGCACGGGGTTCGATGAAACATCGAATGTCGCTGCCCGGCATCCGAGCGTCACGAGACGACTCAAGGCATCGCTCCTGGAATGGTGGCGGTCCCTGCCGGAGTCAATGTAACGGAAGACCATGAGACCCATTTTCGACGCACATCTCGACATCGCCTGGAACGCCCTCTCGTTCGACCGGGACCAGCTCTTGGACCTCGGCGAAATGCGACGACGTGAAGTCGGAATGAGCGGACCGCAGCGGGGTCGTTCCACCGTCAGCCTGCCGGAGATGCGCCGTGCGAACGTGCGGGTCTGCCTTCCGACGTTGCTCTGCAGGGCGCGACCATCGGAGGTACCAGTGCAGGCCTCGGACGTCGGCACGGTCGGCAATCGGTCGCGTGGTTCGACCATCCTGCGCGAGGACCTCGACTACCCCAATCAGACCATCGCCTGCGCCATGGCGCAGGGGCAGCTGGCCTATTACCGACTCCTGGAGGAACAGGGCCACTTGCGCCTTATCCGGCATCGCGAGGATCTCGAACGGACTTGGTCGGACGAAAACGCACCACTGGGCGGTATCCTCAGCATGGAGGGATGCGATCCGATCATCGAGCCCAGCCAGGCTGCTTGGTGGTACGAACAGGGACTGCGCACCGCCTGCCTTGCCCACTACGGCCCGAGCGCCTACGCAATGGGAACTGGCGGTGACGGACCTCTCACGCGGAAGGGCAGGGAACTGCTCCGGGAGTTCGAGCGGCTGGGGCTGCTGCTTGACCTCGTGCACACCGCTGATACGGCCCTTGCGCAGTCACTGGATGCGTATGGCGGACCTGTCTTCATCAGCCATGGAAACTGCCGCACCCTCGTGCCGCAGGATCGCCAGATCACCGACGATCAGTTGCGCCGAGTGGCGGAGCGCGGCGGAGTGATCGGAGTCGTCCTGGACGAGTGGATGCTGGTTCGGGGGTACGTACGGGGCAGGGACGACCGGCCCCGAGCCACCCTGGAGGATGTCGCGGATCATGTCGACCACATCTGCAACACGCTGGGGGACGCACAGCATGTCGGGATCGGCAGTGATCTGGACGGAGGATTCGGAACCGAACAGACTCCACAGGACTTGCAGAGCATTTTCGACCTGCACAGGCTGGAGGATATTCTCGCTCGCCGAGGCTACCCGCAGGAAGCCGTGGACGGGATCTTCCACGACAACTGGTACAGATTCTTCATGGAGAACCTCAAGGCCGAAGACGACTTCACTCTATAAGGACGACTTGCTGTCCAAGGCGTACTTTCACTGCAAGGGCTCGTGCTCCAGACACCAACTCCGGGTCTCGCTCAGACCACACCCGTTCTCGATTCGCGCGTGCAGTCCACGGCTGTGCCGCCCGGGTGCCCGCACACAATCGGGTACCCGGGCGTGCTGGAACTCTAGGCTCCGCGGGCTGCTGCCAACGCAGCGTCGTAGTTCGGGTGGTCGGTCACTTCGGGTACGTACTCGGCATGCACGACAGTGTTGTGGGCATTCACCACGAACACCGCCCTCGACTGAATTCGCAGGGCGTCGATCATCGTGCCCCAGGCTTCGCCGAAGTTCCCGTCCTTGTAGTCGGAGAGCGTCGTCACCTGGTCAACACCGGCGTCCGAGCACCAGCGACCCTGTGCGAACGGCAAGTCGCAGCTCACGCAGTAGATCGATACCCCGTCGAGGCTGGACGCCTCCTCGTTGAATCGCTTGACCTGCGCGTCACAGACCGGTGTGTCCAGCGAGGGCACCACATTGAAGATGCGCACGCCGTTGGTGTTCTCCAGTGTGACTTGGCTCATGTCCTTGCCTGTCAGGGAGAAACCGGGTGCTGCGCTTCCGGGGCGCACCTCGTTTCCACGCAAGTCAAGGGGATCGCCGTTCAGCGTTGTCTGTCTGCTCATGAAATGAAAACCTCGTCTTTCGTTGCAGAGGGATAAGACTTCCACGGTATCAGCCCCTCTGGCCGCCGGTCAACACCCGTACCGGGGGTGGTCTCGGGCCCCTTGCACCGAAGGATCCGGGAACTGCCCGGAAGCCCGCTTGACGAACATCCTCGGATCCCCATAAATTGAAATCAGGGCAGTCGCCCGCAAGCGGCTGTCGCTTGCCCACAAGACCTCATCGGATTCGGACACGGTATGCCAGACTCGACGGAAACACGACATTTCGAAGCGGAAACCAAGCGACTGCTCGACTTGATGATCCACTCCCTGTATACGGACAAGGACATTGCGATCCGCGAATTGATCTCGAACGCCTCCGACGCACTCGACAAGCTTCGCTTCGCAGCACTGACTGCGCCTGATCTCCGTCCGGACGGCGAGGACCTCGAGATCCGCCTGGAGGCGGATTCCGACAAGCGCACTCTCGCGATCCTCGACAATGGCATCGGAATGTCCCGCCAGGAGGTGATCGACAACATCGGATCGATCGCCAGCTCGGGAACCCAGGAGATGCTCAAGCAGTTCGGCAAAGAGGACCAACCGCCGGCAACACAGGAACTGATCGGTCGCTTCGGAGTCGGCTTCTACGCGGCGTTCATGGTTGCCGATACCGTCATCCTGGAGTCGAGGAGGGCTGGCGAGGAAACTTCCACGCTGTGGTCTTCGAATGCGGACGGAACGTACACGATCACGGACGGCTCGCGGCGACGACAGGGCACGACAGTCACCCTGCACCTGAAGGCCGTCGATCCCGATGCGGGAATCGAAGACTACACCAACGAGTGGGTCCTGACGAACATCGTCCGACGCTACTCCAACTTCATCTCCTATCCCATTCGGCACAAGGTGCGCACCGAGAAGCGCGAGACCGATGAGAAGGGGATCGTCAAGCCTGACGGCGAAACGACCGTGGTCTTCGAAGACAAGACACTCAACTCCATGAAGCCGATCTGGACACGGGCGGAGTCGGATGTCTCGGACGAGGAGTACAACGAGTTCTACAAGCACATCGCATCCGACTGGAAGGATCCGATGTTGCACATGCGATTCAAGGCGGAGGGCGTATCCGAGCATGAGTCCGTGTTGTTCGTGCCCGCAGAGGTGCCACAGGGTCTGGACGCCTGGGGGTACGAGTATGGCCTGCAGCTGTACGCCAAACGGGTCATGATCATGGAACGCTGCCACGCAGTGCTACCGCGTTTCCTGCGTTTCGTCCGGGGCGTGGTGGACTCCTCCGATGTTCCCCTCAACATCTCGCGGCAAACGCTGCAGGAAAACCGGCATCTGGCCCAGATCCAGAAGTTCCTCGTGAGGAAGGTACTGGACAAGCTTGCGGACCTGAAGGCGAACGACGAGGAGAAATTCCTCTCGTTCTGGAAGCAGTTCGGTCGCGCACTGAAGGAAGGTGTCGGCACAGGCCATGAACAGAAGGAGCGGATTCTCCCCCTGCTGCTGTTCGAGTCCTCCAACGACCCGGAGACGCTCACGGGCTTGACGGACTACGTGTCCAGGATGAAGGAAGGGCAGGACGCGATCTACTACATCACCGGTGAATCGAGGTCGCTCGTCGAGAATTCACCGCTCATCGAGGCGTTCCGCAAGAAAGACTACGAAGTCCTGTTCCTGACGGACGAGGTGGACGAGTTCGTCGTGGACCAGTTGCCGGAGTTCGAGGGCAAGAAGCTGAAGTCAGTGGCCCGCGGGGAGGTCGAACTGGACAAGAGCGAGACCAGGCAAGAGGCAGAGGGCGACCGCAAGCAGCAGGAGCAGCAGTATCGGGGACTGTTCGACCTGATCGGCAAGCACCTCGAGAACGACATCAAGCGGGTGCGCCTGTCGAGCCGACTGACCGAGTCCCCGGCCTGCCTCACGGTCGACGAGCACGACATGAGCCCCCAGATGGAGAGGATCATGCGGCTGGCAGGGCCCGGTGCGCCGAAGCAGAAGCGCATTCTCGAGATCAACGGATCACATGACCTCGTCAAGGGCCTGTGGGAGCGATTCGACAAGGACAAGTCCGACCCGGTTCTGCGGGACTTCTCGCAGCTGCTCTACGGGTACGCCATGCTCGCCGAGGGGGCGGATATCGACGACCCGACCCCGTTCAACAGAGCCCTCGAGGATGTCATGGTCCGGGCGATTCAGGGAAGAGAACCTGGAGCCTGACCGCATGGAAGACGCGACGCCCCTGGCACGGTTCAGGATCGGACAACCGGTGCATCACGTGCTGTTCGACTATCGAGGTCTGGTCTACGATATCGACCCTGCGTTCACCGGGAGCGAGGAATGGTACGAGCAGGTGGCACGCTCGCGACCTCCGAAGGACCGCCCGTGGTACCGGGTGCTCGTGCACGACAACGTCCACGTGACGTATGTGGCGGAGAGGAACCTCGAGGAAGATGCCTCGGGAGAACCGATCCGGCACCCTGGGGTCTGGCATCTCTTCGACCGGTTCGAGAACGGCGTGTACGTATCGCGCCGCCGCGCACAGTAAGGACTCGACGCTCCGGTTCAACGCCAGCCTTGGTGTCGACCTGGTTCTCCGGCAGTCGATTCGAACCATCCGACGGCCCGCTCGAGAGCATTGATGACCGGAACCGGTCCGAATCCGAGTTCACGTCGGGCCTTGTCGGAGTTGGCGTACATGGACTTCCGTGCCATCCTTACAGCTTCCAGTGGAACACGGGGAGTTTTCCCAGACACCCTTGAATAACCTGTACTTGTCATGCCTGCTACGTACGCGGCCCAGTACGGCAGGCAGACTCGGGGAGCCCGGCGCCCACTGATCGAGGCCAAGACCTCGAGGATCCGGCGCAGGGAGAGGTTCTTCGACCCGAGCAGATACCGTTCACCCGGGCGCCCGTGCTGAAGCGCCAGCCAGTGCCCGTGTGCGACGTCCCGCACGTCAACCAGATTCAGTCCGGTATCAACGTACGCCGGAATGCGGCCTTTCAGGAAATCCACGATGATCTGTCCCGTCGGCGTGGGTTTGAAGTCCCTCTCCCCGACCGGAGCCGTAGGGTTGACGATCACAACTGGCAGGCCCTGTCCGGCGAATTCCTCTGCCACTCTCTCGGCGAGGAACTTCGACCGCTTGTAATGCCCGATCATCTCGGAGAGACCGGAACGAGAAACCTCGGTCACGGGGGTGCCGTCGGACATGGGGGCAATCGTTCCGACAGAACTCGTGTAGACGACCCGCTCTACCGAAGCTTCAAGCGCAGCCTGAAGGACATTGCGGGTGCCATTGACGTTCACCCGGTACAACGTCTCCGAATCCCTTGTCCATAACCGGTACTGCGCCGCAAGATGGAACACTGCCCGGCAGCCCCGCACAGCCCGACGGAGTGAATCCAGGTCCTCGATGTCGCCGACGCAGGCTTCCGCATCAAGCCCGCCGAGCGGGACACGGTCGCTCGACGGACGAACCAGAACCCGAATGCGCTGGTTCCGGCCTGCCAGATGGCGCGCGACGTGATTGCCAATGAAGCCTGTGGCTCCCGTTACAAGAATCATCGGTCGGGAGAGTTCACAGGAGCGGGAGAACGACGGGGCCTGACGCTTCGCAACACGTTTACCGGTCTGGCCCTGACCCGCCGCACACGCTTGTGCAGCGGACCATTCCCATGTAGCGCAAACCCGAGATCATCTGGCGTTTCGCCATATATTTTCAATGTCGTTTCTCATCTCTCCAGGTTCGTGGAATCGACCGACAGATCCCTCAGAGTTCCGCCAAGTGCTGCGCATGGTACAAGGGCCACATCGTGACTGGGTCGCCGCGGTCGCCTTGGTGGAGCTCTTCCCCTCCGTAGAGCTTCAGTGCCCTAGGTGGCTGGTAGCGATCAAGATAGGATCGCAGGCTGCGTGCGCGTGTGCGTGACCCGCTCTTGACTTCAATCGGGACGACCTCACCGGTGTTGTCGCAGTGGACGAATTCCAGCTCCGCATGGCCCTGTTCCCACCCGAAGGTCGGGTCGATTCCCCGAGCGTTCATCTCGACCTGCACGAAGTTCTCGGCGATGAACCCCTTGTAGCTGACGTTCTGTGCACGTTGATCCCAGTATGTCAGCCCAAGCATGTGGCCCAGCAAGCCGACATCGAACAGGTAGAGCCTGAACATGTTCTGTCGCGCCTGCGCCATCAGGGGGACTCGTGGCCTCCCGTCGAGCGGATAGCACTTGCGAACCAGCTTCGCGGCCACCAACCACTCGATGGGGCCGCGGAGATCCTGGTACCGTCGCTTTCGGTCGGTCACACCGGCGAACCGGAAGCGCCCCACGGAACCGTCCCGACGGTTCGCCAGCTGCCGTGGCACATCGGCAAACACCGCTCCGATGTCCTGTGCATGTACTCGGCCTGCGTACTTGCCGAAATCGCGCTCGAAGCCGCCCACGAGGTTACGGTGAATCTGCTGGACTTGGGTCACCCGTTCGTGCGTTCGGCGTTGCCCGGCAAACCAGTTCTGGACTGCCTCGGGCATTCCGCCGACAAAGTAGTAGTCCAGCAGCAGCGACCATAGCTTACGGTGAGCGACCTGGTTGCAGCCTCGCTCCCGCAGGACTTCCAGCAGGCGAGGCTCTCCGGCTGCCATCACGAATTCCTCGAAACAAAGTGGTGCCAGTTCCAATTGGTCAACACTTCCAACCGGGAAGGAGTCCAGCAGACCGATATTGGAGCCGGATGCGCACACGAAAGCGTGCGAATGGGTCCCGGCGAAGTACTTAAGTGAATCGACCGCTGGCTGGCACTCGCCGATTTCATCAAGGATGATGAGATCGTGCTCCAGGTCAACTTCGACGTTCCGGCGAAGCTCCACATTGGCGATGACACGACCTGGATCCAGACCATCATTGAAGAGTTCCGCAAGGTCTGGTTCCTTGCGGAAGTCGAGCGGATGCACCCGTCTGAACTCTCGACCACCGAAGACGCGCTCCAGCAGAAACGTCTTGCCGACCTGGTGCGCTCCATCCAGCAGCAGCGGCTTGCGACGGCGCTTCTGCTTCCACCGCAACAACTCTCTGGTCCGCAGCCGCTGTAGCACTTCCAAGGAGGTCGAGCATGCCCGATACGGGCCAAACCACCGTGCAGACATCCACGATAGCACTTTTATCAAGATATAAATGTATACATACGATTTTCTATCAGCATATTAAGTGTTATCCTCCACACTTATTAGTAGATTGAAACGTCATTCACCGTCTCATATCGTCATCTCCGAGCCGGACTGTACTGCTCGGCCGGCCCAAGTATGCACACGGGATGCTCAGCGGCTCGATCAGACTGCATACAGGATCCGGATTCTGCGGAGAACTCTCGAGTTCGTGCCAGTCGAATCGTTAGGGCGTGACTTCTCGGTCCCGCTACCACGCTCAGGCCACGCATCAAGGCAGTCGACTGTTCGTCGATCCCCTCCAGTCTTGGCGTCGAGGCGACAGCACCATGTGCGTATGCCCGTGGACAGGAGGGGCCTGTCACGCCCCGCCAGTCCGGCCCCCTCGGGGAACCTGCCTGTCCAGCCTCGCGGTGCGCAAACGTGTCCATACGGGAATCATGCACCGACCGCGTCGCGCCACACGGCCCGGAAGCACTGCGAAGCCACGACAAGCGGACCGCTGCCCGGCGAACTGGCATACATGTGGCGTCGACAGTCACTACACTGGTGGAAGGGAGGGGCGTTCGATGCGATCGACATCATCGACAGGAATCCTTGTATCGGCCGTATTCTTCGCGGCGATCGCCGTGTCTTGTGGGCATCCCGAAACGGAGGCTCCCAGCAGCCGCTCGCTGCGGACCACCCAGTTCGGCTCGGTGGGAGGCAAGGCCGTGAGCGAGTTCGTCCTGACCAACGCTGCCGGTGCCGAAGTGCGCATCATCGAATACGGAGGCATCGTGGTCGGCATCAAGGTTCCGGACCGCGACGGAAACCTCGGAGATGTCGTACTTGGATTCGACGACCTGGAGTCGTACGTCCAGAACAATCCCTACTTCGGCGCCATCACCGGTCGGTATGCGAACCGGATCGACGCGGGACGCTTCGAGATTGATGGCACCAAGTACCAACTCCCGGTGAACAACGGGCCCAATTCACTGCATGGAGGTAACAGAGGTTTCGACAAGGTGATCTGGAGTGGCCGGCCGCTTCCTTCCGGGGATGGCATCGAGCTTGCCTACACCAGCAGGGACGGGGAAGAGGGGTATCCCGGAACGCTCGCAACCAAAGTCACGTACACCTGGAGCGACAGCAACGAACTGCGCATCGGGTACGAAGCCAGGACGGACAAGCCCACTGTGGTCAATCTCACGAATCACTCGTACTTCAATCTTCGTGACGGTGGTGCCAGCACGATACTCGAGCACGAGATGACGATTCTCGCTAACCGGTATACACCGGTGGACGAGACCTTGATTCCGACGGGGGAAATCGCTCCATTGGACGGAACCCCCCTGGACTTCCGCACGGCCACGGCAATCGGGGCCAGGATCGATGCCGAGCACGAACAACTCGGCTTCGGTTCCGGATACGACCACAACTATGTCCTGGACCGTCAGGCAGAAGGGTTGGCGGTCGCTGCAACGGTCCATGATCCGATCACGGGGCGCACGATGGACGTGCTCACCGAGGAGCCGGGAGTCCAGTTCTACAGCGGGAACTTCCTCGACGGTCAGCTTACAGGGAAGGGAGGTGTGAACTATCAACATCGGAGCGGTTTCTGCCTCGAAACACAGCACTTTCCGGATTCGCCGAATCAGCCGGAATTCCCATCGACCGTACTTCGCCCCGGCGAGGTCTACTCGACCGCTACGGTCTATCGGTTTTCCGTGAGGTAGGACCATGAGACTCCTCGTCGCATCCCTCGCGATCCTGATACCCGGAATTTCGGGCCAGACCCTCGAGACCCTCCCTGCTCCGAGCGGGTCAACGATCGTGGACGCAGACGCACGCTTCGAAGTGCTCTATACGCGAGCGGAGACCGATGCCGGCGGCCTCACCGAGGGACCGGCGGTGGCTCCGGACGGGTCGGTGTATTTCTCGGATATCCTGCGCGGGGAACGGCACGGTCGCATCCATCGCTTCCACCCGGAATCGGGCAGGGTGGAGTTGTTTGCCGAGAACAGCCACAAGTCCAACGGGCTCATTTTCGGCCCGGACGGCTTCCTGTACGCAGCCGAGGGGGCCGACCACGGTGGTCGACGGATCTCACGATGGAACGTCACGACGGGGGAGCGTACGCTCGTGGCTGACAACTATCAGGGGAAGAAATTCAATTCACCCAATGACATCTGCGTTGACACGCAAGGGAGTCTCTACTTCACCGACCCGCGCTACACCGGACACGAGCCACGGGAACTGGATCACCGTGCAGTCTACCGTGTCGACCCCGGAGGGCAGGTCGTCGAGGTCACACGGGACATCACCAAGCCCAACGGCATCGCTCTCAGTCCGGATGGACGAACGTTGTATGTTGCGGAAACCAACAATGGCAGTGACGGGATGCCCGGCGCGGAACCCGGCAACCGAGGACCGATGCGGGTCTACGCGTTTCCGCTCGGCGAGGACGGCCTTGTGGCGGGGGACCGGCGCCTGTTCTACGACTTCGGCCCGCAGTTCGGCTGTGACGGGATGACGGTCGACGAGGACGGCAACCTGTACCTGACCGTCAGGGAGCCATCAAGGCCTGGTGTTCTGGTATTGGACACGGACGGTGACGAGATTGCTTTCCTGCCCACCTCGCCGGGCGTGGAGTCCGAAGAATCGCCGCTCACCGAAAAGGAGATCGAAGGCCTGGACACCCCGCCGGCAACGCCCACCGGTCTTCCGAGCAACGTGGAATTCGGATTGGAAGCCGACGGCAACACCCTCTACGTCACGGTCGATCAGAGCCTGTACCGGATTCGCCTGAAGGCTCGCGGCCATCATCGTCAGCATCGCAACTGAAAGTCGCCCCAAACACTCATGATCGAGGCGATCACCCCGACGCCATGAAACACTCTGTTGCGGGTTGACGCGGCAGAGGCTTCACCCGTGCTGGAATATGGAGCGGAAGCGGGTCATGGTCGCAACGTCCAATCGGTGGTTACATCCCCGACTCCAAACTGACCCGGCGGCACCGTATCGAGCCCCGCATTGTTCCGGCCTCCCCCGGGAGCGTCTGGACGAGCAGCAAAACGAGCCCTGCTTTCGTGGCAGGTGTCCATGTTCGGCATCGCCTGCCCGCTTCCGCTGGAAAGGAGCCTATCACATGCAGGAAGACCATTTCACGATCGACGCGATGCACGTGGCCGTCCCGCGGGCGGCCGGCATCGACGTGCACAAGATGGAAGTCACCGCCAGCGTGCGCCTCTGCGAGCCGGGCCAACCGGACGCCAGCATGGCGACGCGCACGTTCGGCACGCATCCGTCCGCGTTGCGGGACCTGACGGACTGGCTGCACGGCCAGCGGGTCGAGGCCGCGACGATGGAGGGGACGGGCATCTACTGGATCGCGCCCTTCCGGGCGCTGGAGGAGGCCGGGATCCGGCCCACGTTGGTGCATGCGCAGCACGTGAAGCAGATCAAGGGGCGCAAGACGGACTGTCAGGACAGCATCTGGCTGGCGCGGGTGTGCCAGTTCGGTCTGGCCCGGCCCAGTTACGTGCCGCCCCGGGCGTTTGCGGAGTTACGCCAGCAGTGTCGGTACCGGCGCCAGTTGGTGGCCAACCGGGCCCGGGTCCGCAACCGTCTGCAGAAGACGCTCGACCAGGACGGATTGCGGCTCGGTGGCGTGCTGACGGACCTGTTCGGGGTGAACGGGCGCCACGTGCTGGACGGTCTGGTGCAGGGCGTGGCGGTCGAGTCGATCCTGGCGGGGCTGACCCGCCATGTGCGGGGGAAGCTGCGACTGCTGGCGCAGACGCTGGAGGCCAACCTGTCGCCCACGTCGCTGTGGATGCTGGCCGGTCAACTGGATGACTTCGATGCGGTGACCGGGCGCATCCTGGAACTCGACGAGCGGGTGGAGGCGGCCATGGCGGACTGGCGGCGTTCCCTGGACCTGCTGGAGACCATTCCCGGCATCGCCCGCAGCAGCGCGCACGCCATCCTGGCCGAGTTGGGGCCGGAACCGACGCAGGTGTTCGCCACTGCCGCCCGGCTGGCGGCCTGGGCCGGGGTCTGTCCGGGCAACAACGAGAGTGCCGGCAAGCGCCGCTCCGGTCGGGTCCGGGCGGGCAACCCGACGCTGCGGGCCACGCTCACCGAGTGTGCCCACGGGGCGGCCCGCACCAAGGACAGCCAGTTCCATGGCTTCCACGCGAGCATGACCGCCCGTCACGGCTACAAGCGCGCCATTCTGGCGACCGCCCACAAGCTGTTGCGGACGGTCTACGCGGTGCTGCGGGACGATCATCCCTATCAGGACCCCCAGGTCGACTACGAGCAACTGCTGGCCCAGCGCAACGGACCGCGCTGGATTCGCATGCTCCGCAAGCACGATCTGCTGGAGGAACTCCTGCCGGCCGCCTGACCGCGCCGCCTCTCCTGTCCTGCGCCACACCGGTTCCTCAGCGCGTCGCGCCCGTCGCCATAGAGCGGGGCTGCCTCGGGACGACGGCCAGAGAACCGCTCTCCGCCAGTGACGGGTCATTGTCAATCCTTGCTGGCGCCAGTCCCTATCGCCTGAGCGTCCGCACCCCCGGTCCGTCTCCTTGCCAAGAGTGTTTCACAGCAAAGACAACCGATAGTCGAGCCCAGTTCCCGGTCATCCCGTCGCAGTCCATCGGCGCGGACTGTCGCAGGGCGGTACCATAGAGGAAGAGTTGCCCGGATGCCCGGCATTCGGGAGCTTCATTCGACGCTGGGCCCAAGGAGGGCAGGTTTCATGTATCCGCCTACCCGTCCGTCCAGGCGAGGTAGCAGTGCAGACCCGTCCTCGTCAGCCACTGCACCACCCTTAGGGCCAGTACGGCCGCCGTCGCCGTCGTAGTGAGCACTCTCGTTCGCCCCGGAATCCGGACGAGGCTGACCACGATGGACTTGAGTCGGGAGAGATCATGGACTGGAAACGAGAGTACGGTTTCGCCCCGGAGTTGAACGCCAACTGCCATCAGCGCGAACGGCAGACGATCAGGGACTACATCCGACTCCGCCTTGCGGCCAGCGGTTTGGTGCCTGTTGAGGGTGAATTCCTCGAACTTGCAAGCGGACTGCTGGCGCGTTATCGGGAACAGACGCGACTCCTGCTCGATCACCGGTGCGGAGCCGACCGCCGCATCGAGAATTTCCTCACGGTCCATCTTGGGGATCTTGGTCACCACCGGACTCGTTGGCTGCCGGGCGACACCCTGGTCCTGGACCGTCACGGCATGGCCAGGGAACTCTCGTTACCGGCAGCCGGGGACCGCTTCGAATCCCCTTACGTGAAATCCTATCGAGTTGCTAACGGAGTACTGCACAATCCTCGCAATGACCGGCGCACCACGAAGGGGACGTTCCATGTCGTCGAAGGGGGCCTGCCGGTTCCGGCCGACAAGAGAGCCGTACCCAGGCGGACCTTCGCGGAGTTGCTGCGGATGGCTGTCAGCCCTCCGGACAACCTCCTGCGTCTTCCCTTTCACACCGATGCCAAGTGTTTCGTCTCGATCCTGCTCCGTCCCCTGGTAGCCCCAGCCGTACCGGACTTCTCCCCGGCTCTGCGGATGGAGACGCGCTTCTTCGCGCCCGGTGGCCTCGTGAGCAATCTGGACTTCGTCGAATCGATATTCGGCAATGCGGGAGACCCCTATCTGCCGGAGAACGATGCAGGCCTTGATGTCACGGGCTGGAGCGGACATACCGGAGCGGTGATTCTCGCTCCGCATCTGGAGCATGCAACCAAGGTCGCCGTCGGCCTGCCGCATTACGACGACGCGACGGAGCGGCAGCGACGCGACGGGATGTGCTGGCACGCGGAGAACGAGGCGTACAACGACGGCCAACCGTTCAAGCTGACCTGCCGGACAGCAGAGGGCGTGATCGTCACTCTGATTGCCGACAACTACTTCGGCTATTGCAAGAAGGAGGTCAAGACACAGCTAAGCTACGCTGCCAACCTTCTTGGGAATGTCGAAGAAGAACACGCCGGAGGCGCCATTGCGTTCCCGAGCTACAACCTCGGCAGTGATTTCCAGCTCAATTCCCGGAAGTACTCTGACCTCACCCTTGCAGAAGGCGCAAAGCAGTACCCTGACTCGATCAGGATGATGCCGGACGGGCACGGCGTCGACAGGAACTACCCGGATCTCATCTACATTCCGGATGATGCCGCAGTGAGTGTGCGTACCCAGGACATTCGATGGACCAGCGGCAGTGCGGAACACTCGATCCCGCTCACGCCCGGCAGAGTCTACATGGCTCCTTCCGGTTACCGGATCCGGATGGAGAAGCACCCCACCGCACCGACCTGGCGGCTTCGGGGAACCCGCCCGGAGGGCGTATTCTGCCACAAGCCCTGCACGGTGAGTGGGGGCGGGAAGAGCGAAATCAGCAAGTCCCTCAGGGACTACATGCTGTATGGACCCGTATTCGTAGCGGAAATCCAACAGGACCTGGATGCTGCACAGGCCATCTTCAACCGTGACTACTCGGACCGTTGGCCTGCCGATTCACCGATTCGGAAGGTCTACGAGCGTCGGCCCAGTCGGCCAGTCCTCAGCAGTGACCGGTCCCTGGGAAGCGTCATCAAGCTCCTGACGCCATCCTCAGAGTACACCGATGAATACAACGAGTGGCTGGAACGAATCCCGAGCCATGTCTATTCGATCGTGCTGGTCATCAAGCGGTTCTACCGGCCCGAATGGGGTCAGGACTGGCGGGGGCATGTCGGGGTGGATATCTTCAACGGCGCTCCGGGGCACGAGTTGAAGTACGAGGACCGCAAGCTCGTTGGGACCTATCTCCGGGTGGGGCTGCTGGGAGGACTGACATGGCGGACATTCAAGTGCCGCCAGGATTTCCTTGCAGCCGACAAGATCCAGACCGAAGACGACATCAGCGCTTCCTGTGTCGTCCCGTCCCGACACCTGACCGGACTGCCGGCACGCGCCAACGCCAGCGTGAAGTTCGTCGAGAACTGCGAATTTCGCCTGTTCCAGCGGCCCGACGATGCCGTATATCGAGGATTGGACAAGAGGACCGAGACGGACTTGTCCGGGAGAGACGTGTTCCTGTCCAATTTCGAACCGTTGAGCGCCGAACAGGTCCGACAGATGACCCGGGAGGTTACGAGATTCCAGGAATTCACCCAACCCATGCAGGAATTTCTCCAGGAGGTGGCCGACTCGGAGCAGCTTGCCGTCTGCTCGGCCAATCCGCGGCTTGTGGACGGCGTGCCGACCGGGAACCCCCGCTACCTGCAGAACCGACCGGACATCGAAGCGCCAATCGAGCGTTACGTCGCCGAGATGGGTGTCCGACTGTACCGCAGGATTCCTTCCGAGAAGCCCGTTCCGCTACCTGTTTCGGCCGTCCTTATCGGGAGACGGAACAATCCGCCCGACCGGAGCGCCGGAATCCGGAGCCTCGCCGTCTACAACCCGATTCACTACCAGGAGTTGCCGGAACTGTTCATGGACTTCATTGCCTCCCTTACCGGCAAGAGTCCGTCGACGACCGGGTTCGGCAGCGAGGGTGCATTGACCAAGGGGCCATTCAACGCTCTGCGCCCGGCCGCGGACTTGAATGCCGCGTTCGTCGCATATGCGCTCACCGGTCTCAGCGGTTTCTCGACCGCGGCCGGTCACATCGGTCCTGACGTGAAGATGCTGCACGACATCAGCCTCCTGGTACCCGAGATTTGGTGTCGCATGTCGCCGGAGGAGCGCGAGTCGGATTTTCTGATCGCAGAAGGCTTGCTGGAGAAGCTGGAGGACTACACCGACGAGACAGGCCCCGTGCTGGCCAGCCGACTCGGGTATCGGATCAATGCCGCCTTCGTCCGGAGATTCGTAGCGCGGATTTTCGACAACCCGACCAAGGTGTTCGACGAGCCGATCCTTCGGCCGGAAACGCAGGACCCGGACGCTTTCGCCGACGGTATCCGGCATATCACCGAAGCACACTCCACGACGGCAGCCATGTACTTCGAGGACGGGTCGATCGAGGCGGTCTGTCCTCCCGTCAAGGGGCTGCTGGCAATCATGGCGTTCGGGGATTTCAATGGAATGAAGATCGACGACCCGGAGTTCCGGTCCATGTTCACCCGCGAGTCGGTACTCGCGAGCCCGTGGTATCGGAAGCGTCTCGAGACAGCCCAAAAACAGGCCGTCCGTCGGTCCGAACGCATTCTGGAGCACATCCGGTCCGCATCGGACCACGACTCGACCGGGGAGATTCAGGCCCGACTGGGTCTCGTCCAAAGGGCTGATCAGGCGGTGCGGGAACTTGAACGGGTCAGGTCGCCGGACTACCTCGACCGGATCATCGGAACGATCGGCGCACAGGCGTTCGAGTAGCGGCAGTATCCCCGAGGGAGCTTGCCATGATCCGACTCAGGCCTGGCGAAGCCGATCCGCCAAGGCCGCACTTCCGCCAACGTCCGTCAACCTGAAATTCCGTCCTGTGTGTCTGTAGGTGAGCTGCTCGTGATCCAGCCCCAGCAGGGCAAGGATCGTTGCATGCAGGTCGTTGAGGTGTACCGGATCCTCCGCGGCTCTCAGGCCCAACTCGTCCGTCGAACCGATCGTCTTGCCGCCGCGGATCCCCCCGCCGGCCATCCAGAGAGTGAAGCCATACGGGTTGTGGTCCCGCCCCTCGCTGCGGCCCTTGCCACCATCGGATGTCGGTGTCCGTCCGAATTCGCCGCCCCAGATCACGAGAGTGTCATCCAACATGCCGCGCGACTTGAGGTCGGCCAACAGACCCGCGACCGCCCTGTCCGTCTCGGCCGCCCGATCGATGTGATTCTGGTCGCATCCGGTGTGCCCGTCCCAGTCGATCGCGTTCTGTCCGTTTCCTGACCATACCTGGACGAACCGGACACCCCGCTCGACGAGTCTTCGGGCGAGCAGGCAACGGCCGCCGAAGTCGGCACTGGCCGGACTGTCCAATCCGTAGAGCTTCCGGGTTGCGGCGGACTCCGTCGAAATGTCGGTGGCCTCGGGGGCTGCCATCTGCATCCGGAAGGCCAGCTCGTACGTGGAAATACGGGCCTCGAGTTCGCTGTCGAGATTCCGTTCCTGCCAGTGGCGCGTGTTCAGTCTCCGAAGCGTGTCCAGGAGATCCCGTTGCTGCGCTACGGAGCGATCGGCTGGCGGTGTCAGATAGAGAATCGGATCCGGGCCCGGACGGAAGGATGTCCCTTGGTAGATCGCTGGCAGAAAGCCCTCCCCATAGACCTCCGGGCCAGACCGCACACCACCCTGCAGCAGAACCACGAAGCCGGGTAGATTCTGGTTCTCCGTGCCGAGCCCGTACAGAATCCACGAACCCAGGCTGGGACGTCCGATCCGGGGCCAACCGTTATGGATGAGGAACTGGGCCTGGGAGTGCGTGAACCCCTCGTGGAAGTTGGATCGGATCACCGCAATGTCATCCACATGTTCGGCGACGCAAGGAAAGAGATCGGACACTTCCAGACCGGACTGACCGTGACGCTGAAAGGTCCGCTTTGAGCCCATCAGCTGCAGGTCGCGGAACTTGCCGTTCTGAAAGTCCTCGCTGCCGAAACTCTCTGGCGGCCGTTGCCCATCAAGCCGGATGAGTAGCGGCTTGGGGTCAAAGGTGTCAACCTGACTGGGACCACCTTGCATGAACAGGTGTATCACTCTCTTCGCCGTCGCCCGCAGCGGTGCAGGCCGAGCGGCAAGCGAATCGGCCCGGGACGCCCCCGGGCCGGTCTGGGCGAACAGGTCCATCGCCGCCAGCCAACCCAGACCGAGACCCGAGTTCCGCAGGAATGAACGTCTGGAGCGATCAATCCACATACAGGAACTCATTCATGTTCAGAATCATGAGGCAGAACCGGGGAAGGGTGTTGCGATCTAGGTACGCGAGCGCCGTTTCGCGTTCGTATGGAGTCGGCGGACGTCCGAACGCCGTCCGCCACGCTGTCTTCACCACGCTGGCTGGAGAACCGTCCGACTCCCGCCGAAGTCGGTCAGCGAAGGCATCGGACTGCTCCAGCACGAAGCGGCTGTTCATCATCGCTAGCGCCTGGGGCGCGACCGTCGAGGTTTCCCTGCGCGAGCAACTGCGAGCCGTATCCGGTGCATCGAAGATCTGCAGCATCGGCAAGGTCAGCGACCTCTTCACTTGCAAGTAGACGCTACGCCGGTTGTGCTCGGTCGGGTCCGGATTGGCCGGCCACAGCCGGGGCATCCGTGCGGCGAGAATTTCCTCGCCGGTGAGAGCGGGAATGATGCCGACTCCACCCATCTTCAGATTCAGGCTACCGGAAACAGCGAGTATCGTATCCCGAATCGCATCCGCGTCAAGCCTCCGGCGGTTCATCCGGCCGAGCAAGCGGTTGTCGGGGTCCGCTTCGATGGCGTCGGTCGACGCAACACTGGCCGAACGGTACGTGGCCGAGAGCATGATGAGCCGGTGCATTGCCTTGATGCTCCAGCCGCGGTCCGCGAACTCGACGGCCAGCCAGTCGAGAAGCTGCGGATGACTCGGCGGGTCTCCCTGCCTGCCGAAGTTGCTGGGAGTTGGGACAAGCCCCTGGCCGAAATGATGCTGCCAGATCCGGTTTGCCATGACGCGGCCGAGCAGAGGCTGTTCCGGAGACGTCAGCCATTCGGCGAGCGCGGCACGGCGTCGCGGCACGAATGCTCCACTCTTCGGCTCGTGCAACTCCGGGCCTTCCGGCAGGACGGCGGGAAATCCGGGCTCCACACGTTCGCCTCGACGTCGGAAGTCTCCGTGAGACAGGACGTACGTCTGCGGCACTTGCCCCTCGTACCCCAGTACCTTGGCCGAAGGGTGCGGCTCAGGTGCGCGGAGATAGGCCTCGCCGAGTCGCTGGAGCATCGCACGCCGCTCTTCCGGACTGGCGGTTCTGTTCGTGCGCTTCGCCATTCGCTTGAGAGCCCTAGCCTGTGCCAGCAGGGGAAAGCCGCGTGTGCTGGTCTGGATGTCGAACAGGCTTCCGAGCGGAATCTCCACCTCTGCGCTGCCGGCGAAGAACGCAGTCAGTCGATAGTAGTCCCGCTGGCTGATGGGATCCGACTTGTGGTCGTGACAGCGGGCGCACTCGATCGTCAGGCCCAGGAACGCAGAACCCAGCATGTCGATCGCCTCCGCTCGCCATTCCGAGCGATACAGGTCGCCGTAGTACGTGAATTCAACGGGAAACGCTCCGAGCGTGAACAGACTCGTGCCAATGCGCCGGTTCACGTTCTGCCATTTCTCCCGGGGAAGGTTCAGGGTTCCCTCAAGGTCCATGTCTGTCGGCCAGAGTTCATCCGCTGCGACCTGCTCGCGAACGAATTCCGTATAAGGCTTGTCGCTGTTGAACGACTCGATCACGTAGTCCCTGTACCGCCAGGCAGTCGTATAGAAGTGATCCGTCTCAAACCCGGATGTGTCTGCGTAGCGGACCAGATCCAGCCAATATCGGCCCCAACGCTCTCCATACCGCTCGGAACTGAGCAGGCGGTCGATCAGGCGCTCGTAAGCGCCGGGAGCCCTGTCCCGCAGGAACTCGTCGACCTGTGAGGGCCGGGGAGGCAGACCGTGCAGGTCAAGATAAGCCCGCCGCACGAGCGTCCTTCGACTTGCGGCTGATGTCGGTTCGAGGCCCTCCCTGCGGAGCCGGGCCAGAACAAACGCGTCGATCGGGTTCCGCACCCATTGGTCAACCCCGATCTCGGCTACCGGAGGTCGTTCGGGCTTCGCGAACGACCACCACGACGGACGTGCGGAAAGTGCAACCTCGTCAGTCCATTCGGCACCACTGTCAATCCATTTTGTCAGCGTCGACACATCCGACGCGGACAGTCTCTCGGCGCCGGGCGGCATGGAGAGTTCCCCGTCACCGGAGATCGCTTGTATCAGCAAGCTCTCCGTCGAATTGCCTCGGACGAGTGCAGGTCCGCGCTTGCCACCGCGCAGGGCCGAATCCGCAGTCCGCAGATCCAGGTCGGACATCCGGGCCTCACCGTGGCACGTGAGGCAATGCGCTTCGAGGATGGTCCTGGCACGTCCGGAAGTCGATTCGGGTGACGCGGCCACCACCAGCCCCATGGGCAGGCCGCCCATGGCCAACATCGCCAACCAAGCACGAACCGGCCCCATTCCCAAGCCTCGTTCCTCGGTCCGACTGCCTCCGCAGCAGCGTGCGGGCCGTGGACCGACACAAAGTAGAAGTTCGGCGCCAACAGTATAGTACGGACGACCCACCTGATTCCCCACTGGCGTCGGACAGCACCATTGCCCGAAGACACTCCCGCAGCCGTGATCTGGAAAGGGCTACTCCGATCAGGAAAGCCTGCATCGGATTCCAGGTGGACGAACCCGCGACAGCAATCGCTGATTCACCGCAGCATGGCCACCGGACAGTATCACGCGCAACGCTGCAAACGAGTCTGTATGGTAACTTGAGGCAGGTTGGCTCGGTCGGCATGTTCATGCCTGACGCCAATCACTGGAGTCAATGATGTTCATCAAGGTCCCACGCGGTTGGGAGATTCCCGAAAACGAGGCGACTTCCGAGGATCAGTACCGTTCCAGACGTTCACTCCTGCAGTCGCTTGGCCTTGCTGGACTGGGAGGGACCATCGCGAGGTCGCTGCCAGCCACGACCGAGGTCGATTCGCCATATCCGGCCGAGAGAAACACCAAGTACACCCTCGACCGGCCACTCACGGCAGAGCAGGTGGCCACCGGCTACAACAACTTCTATGAGTTCACGCTCGACAAGCAGCAGGTGCAGTTCCGGGTGGACAGATTCAAGATCGATCCGTGGAAGGTCAAGGTCAAGGGCCTGGTCAACAATCCACGGACATACGATATCGACGACATCGTGCGACGGTTTCCCCTTCAGGAGCGGCTGTACCGCTTCCGCTGTGTGGAGGCGTGGGCCATGGCGGTTCCCTGGACCGGGTTCGAGATGGCTGCACTCATCAAGGAAGTCGACCCGAAGCCGGAAGCGCAGTACATGCGGATGGTGACCGCATACCGTCCAAGAGAGATGCCCGGCATCATCTCGCAACCGCACTACGATTGGCCCTACCAGGAGGCCATGACGATCGCAGAGGCCATGAACGAGTTGGCCCTGTTCTGCACCGGACTCTACGGCAAGCCGCTGCCGAAGCAGAACGGCGCCCCGATTCGCGCCATCATCCCCTGGAAGTACGGCCTGAAGAACATCAAGTCGATCGTGGAGATCGAGTTCACGAGAAGACGTCCACCGACACTGTGGAACAAGGCCGTGCCGACGGAATACGGCTGGTACTCCAACGTGAATCCTGAAAGGCCGCATCCGCGGTGGTCACAGGCCCAGGAACGCATCATCCCGACGGGTGAGGTGCGCCCGACCTACATGTACAACGGATATGAAGCCTTCGTCGCAGAACTCTATGACGGAACTGAGTACTGAGCATACAAACTTCTCTGGATACATGAGGTTTTTGAGCACAATCTGCGCTGTTTGAGAATGATCGGCGGCCATGAACGACTGGGAAGACAGCCTTGGTAGCGAGGACTTCGATCCCATCGATGAACCGCGCATGACGCTCCGCCAGATGGTGGTTCGGGGTGTGGCGCTACTGCTGCTCGTATCGTCTCTCGCGAGTTTCTACGGCATGTTGAGGGATATCGAGGACATTCCGGTCGTGATCGGAGTCCTCGCCGGTGTGGGTTTGGTGGCACGAATGCTGCGAAAACTGCGCGACGAAGAGAATCCGTACCAGTCGGGTCCAGACACCGGCGACGAACTCGACTGACCGCTCCCGCTAGTCGATGATCCGGTCCAGCCACGCCTCGAGGCGCTGGCGGATCCCGTCGTGCTGCGGGTTGCTGGCCAGGTTCTCCCACTCCATCGGATCCGTCTGATGATCATACAGTTCCTCGCTCCCGTCGTCATAGCGTATATACCGCCAACGGTCGGTCCGAATGGCATGATGCCGTCCCTGCCGTGTCGTGACGGCCGGCATCTCACGCGGAGCATCCGGGTCGCGCAGTAGAGGGACAAGACTCTCCCCATCCAGTCCTGACGGTGGATCAAGGCCCGCCAGTTCGGAGAGAGTGGGGTAGAGATCGATCAGGCTGACAGCACGGCCGGACACGCGTCCGCTGGCCGTGATGCCGTGTGCGACGACGACAAGGGGAACCCTCGTGGACTCTTCCCATAGCGTGCCCTTGTGGTACTTCTGCTTCTCGCCGAGATGGTAGCCGTGGTCGGAGAACAGTACGACGATCGTGTTCTCTGCGTGTGGGCTGGCGTAGAGGGCATCAAGGACACGTCCGACCATCGCATCGGCGAATGTCGCCGCGGCCAAGTAACCTCGCGTGGCCGACTGCAGCGCGTTGTGCTTCCGGATCATCGCTTCGTAACTGCTTGCCGATCGAGTGTATCGCTTGGCGACCGGTGGTATGTCATCAAGATCGGTTGCCAGAATTCTCGGCAGTTCCACACTCGCCAGCGGATGCTCGTCGAAATACTCGCTGGGAGCATACTGCGGGTCGTGGGGACGGTAAATGCCGACGGCCAGAAAGAATGGCCTGGCATGCTCGGCACGCAGTTGCCGCACCGCCCATCTCGAGATCTGGCCGTCTTCTGTAACGTCCGCTTTGAAATCGATGGGGCCCCAGTCCCAGTGGTGGTTGATCCCGTTCCGGTGAGTGTCGATCAGGACAGGCGCCATGGGTAGCTGTATCATCTTGGCTGGAAACCGCTCGTCCCATGCATCCGGTTGGCCGAATCCGCTTCTGCCTGCGTACGGGGCACCCTCCTTCCGAGTGAGCGCCCCTCGCCAGCCGCCATGGTTGGCGTGGAAGATCTTTCCGGCTGCGGCCGTAAAGTAGCCGTTGCGACGGAAGAACTGTGGCAGGGACTCGGCCCCATTCAGGGATTCGAACGTCCGCCAGTCGTCGTTGTTTCCCACGACACCGGTGGTAGTTGGCCGCTTCCCGAACAGCAGAGCCGTCCGCGATGGATTGCACAAGGGAGCCGCGCAGTGAGCGTTGGAGAACAATGTGCCCCGTGACGCCAGATCATCGATGTTCGGCGTCATCGCCTGGGGATGACCGCCGAGACAACCTACCCAGTCGTTGAGGTCATCAATGGCGATGAACAACACGTTCGGTCGGTCCTGGGCCAATGCGGGAGAGTGGGCGGCCATCGCGACGATTGCAGCCAACACCAGTCGGTTCATCATGGTTCTCGTTCTCGAGGCTACCGACGTCGACGGATTCGGAATGTCATGCATGCGAACCGGAACCTGGTGCAGTGGGCGTGAGTTCATGGGCCAACCACGAATTCGGAAGTCCGAGGGTGTGCGAGGGGCACGGACTGCCACCAACACCGAGGCTGTATTCTAGCGCGTCAAGGCCGGGTCCCGATCGATGACGTGCCCCCATGACGCCGGCAAGAGCGGCTGGACGTTTCTCTCGAGTCGCCCGAGGAACGCGCTATCGAGTTCGCGAGGGTCCGTGGGGTCCGGCTGCGGCAACGATACACTCATAGTCGATGTCGGACCTGTCGCGACGCTCCTTCCTTGTCAGTGCAACCACGGGAGCCATAGCAAGTTGCCGAGAGCCTCGTGGTCTCGCCCGGCCGCCGAACATACTGCTGGTAGTTCCCGACCAGCACCGATTCGACTGGACCGGAATGAACCCGGACGTGCCGGTCCGGACCCCGAACCTGAAGGCGCTGGCGTCCCGCGGCGTGAACTTCGAGAACTGTTACTGCGCGTCCCCCCTGTGCGCGCCATCCCGGGCCTGCCTGGCGGCGGGTGTCGAGTACGACCGTTGCGGTGTGCCCGACAACAGCGTGAACTACCCGCAGAGCCAAACCACCTACTACACGCTGCTTCGGCAGGCCGGCTACCACGTCATGGGATGCGGCAAGTTCGACCTCCACAAGCCGGAGCCGACCTGGGGCGTGGAGGGACAGTACCTGCTCCCGGAGTGGGGATTCTCGGCCGGAATCGACAGCGCCGGCAAGTGGGATGCGATTCGCTGGGGCATGGACGAGCCATGCGATCCGTACACGGCCCACCTGCACGCCACTGGCCGTGTCAACACACACCACACTGATTTTCTTCGGCGTCGCGAGGTCGGAACGTTCGCGGCCACGTTCCCGACCCCTTTACCGGAGGAATCCTATTGCGACAACTGGATTGGGACACAAGGGTTGCGTCTGCTCGGAGAGGCTCCAGCGGACAAGCCGTGGCACCTCGTCGTGAACTTCGCCGGACCACACGAGCCTGTCGACATCACCTCCAGCATGGATCGCCTCTACCGGGATATCGACTTCCCCCAACCGAATCGAAGCACGGAGTTCACGCCACAGAAGCATGTGGAGATTCGACGCAACTACGCCGCAATGATCGAGAATATCGATACATGGCTGGGCCGGTTCGTCGCGACGCTTGCGGAACGCGGCGAGTTGGAGAACACGCTGATCGCCTTCTCGAGCGACCACGGAGAGATGCTGGGGGATCACGACCTCTGGATGAAACGGCTTCCACAACAGGCATCGGTGGGAATCCCTCTGGTTATCGCCGGTCCTGGCGTTCAAGGGGCAGTCACGACACCCGCCCTGACCAGTCTGATCGACTTGGCGGCCACGTTTCTGGACTATGCAGGCGTCAACGTCCCGCATGTCATGGACAGTCGCTCGCTCCGTCCAGTGCTGGATGGTTCCAGCCACACACACAGGGAATTTCTCATGAGCGGGCTCAACCCATGGCGCTGCATCACGGACGGGCAGCTGAAGCTGATCAGGGGATACGCCGGTGGTCCCGCGGTCGGTGGCAGCGGCCTGCCGGGGTATCCGGCCAGTGCCAAGGCTTCCGACCCGCTTCTGTACGACATTCGGGAGGACCCGTTCGAGAACCGCAATCTCGCTGACGACTTCCCCTCTGAAGTTGCGCGGCTGACCGCCGCATTGCACGGGCTGATAGGAATCGGCTGATGCAACGCCAGCTTGTCATCCCTACCGGCACGTATTCTCGCCACATCCTGCTATGCGCTGACCAGACCAAGGCGAAGTGCGCTCCCCGGGAGGTCACGGTCGCCGCATGGACGGTGTTGAAGGATCGGCTCGATCAGTTGGGCATCGCTCGCGGCGAGGGGTGCGTGTTCCGCAGCAAGGTCAATTGTCTCCGAGTCTGCGACAAGGGGCCGATCGCCGTAGTCTATCCCGACGGCACCTGGTATCACTCCGCCAGTGGCGAAGTCCTCGAGCGGATCATCGTGGAACACCTGCAGGGCGGCAACCCCGTGGAGGAGTACGTGTTCGCAAGGAATCCTCTGCCACTACCCACTCCGCACGAATCGGCAAGCTGATGAACCGAACGTTCGCACAGTCGATGAACTCACGGTGTCGGAGCGGCGCTGGCTGCGGGTGGCGGACTCACGGCGTGCAGCAAAGAACGTTCCAATGTGAGTACAGTTGACCTGACGCCATCACTCCTGCTAGATTCTCCGCATGCGACGTACTGAACTCCTTGCTGCAACGACTGCTGCCGCCTTGATCATCTCGTGTGGCAGTTCCGGGACTCCCGACAGTGCCACCACCGATGCGGGTGCCGGCGAAGTGAAGAGGTACCTCTACCTCAGCATGCCCGATGGTGCGCAGAAGGAGGGTCGGTCGAAGGCCGGGATCCTGATCTTTGACATCGACGATGGGCACAAGTTCGTCCGTCGGATTGACATGCCAGTGTTCGAGGAAGGGTTGCGGGGATTCGCCGGAAACCTCGCAAAACACAGTGTTTACTACTCATCCACCAACCACCGGCTGGGACGTTTTGACATCGAGAGCGAGGAGCAGGTCTGGGAGCAGGTCTACGACGCGGGATGCGACCGTTCCTCGGTCACGCTCGACGGGAAGAAGATCTACGTGCCGACCGGCTGGTGGTACAAGGGCGAGGACAGTGGATTCCTGGTCGTGGACGGCGAGACCGGCGAACTGATGAAGCGGATCAAGGTTGGCCCCCAGGCGCACAACAGTATCGTCAACCTCAAGGGCGACAAGGTCTATCTGGGCACCACGACCACGCTCTCGGTATTCGACACTGCGACCGACGAGATGATCATGCAGGTGCAGGATGTCGGTGAGCGCGGCATCTTTCCCTACACCATCGATAGCCGCGAGAACTACGCGTACGTCTGTCTCGGGAACCATGTCGGCTTCGATGTGGTCGATCTCAAGGCAGGCAAGGCGATTCACCGGGTCTTCGCCGGGGACGAGAAAATCCCGCACAGGACGCACGGTGCCGGCCTGACGCCGGATGAGACCGAACTGTGGATCAGTGACCAGAAGGGCCAGAAGCTCTTCATCTTCGACGCGACGACGATGCCGCCGGCCCCGAAGGGCCACGTGGAACTTTCGCAAGGCGGTCATGGCTGGGTGACGTTCAGCCTGGACGGCCGGTATGCCTGGAGCCACACACCGGACGTGTTTGATGTCAAGACCAAGGAACTCGTCGCAACCCTGCGGGATGAGACCGGCCAGCCGGTCAGTGGATCCAAGTTCGTGGAGGTCCACATGCGCGACGGCAAGCTGGTCCGGATCGGCAACGAATTCGGACTCGGCCGTAAGTACGCCAACTAGATCCCGTTAACACTATCGCAACGCATCAATGATGAGTGCGAAGTCGATGAATCCCAGGAAGGTCACGTCCAGTTTCTCAATTCGCGGGAAGACGCGACGGAATCCCTTCGATCGACGAAATAACCACTCGATTTCGTTGCGTCGCTCGTACACTCTCACGGTCATACTCTCAGGGATCAATACACGGTTGCGCCGTGGCGCCCGACGGGCGCGCACCCCAGCCCCCCGGCCCGTTTCCGCGTATCTTGTCTCCTTCGTCCGCACAGTCACTGACAAGCGCTCGACGGGTGTCTGGCCGACCCGTCTGAGTCAGCAGCTTACGGCCCTCCGGAAGATCGTGGGCCTAGCCCGGATATCTCACCAAAGGGGTGAAAATCAGGCATATCGGTATGATAACATGTTTGCTATCAGGATCTTGAAGCGGTCCTGAAGCATCATGCCCAAATCCACACCCTGTACCAGCCTCTCCCTCGCCAATCATGGCCGCCGTCAAGTCTGCCTGGGCTTCGATGGCGGACGCATGACGTCCGATGGCGGCGCTCTCCTGCTCCGCGCCGCCGATCACCATGTCCACCTCACCCGGCGCCTCGCCCGCTGCTTCCGCGACCACCGCGATCCCCGCTACTGCGAACACCCCCTCCAGCAGTTGGTCTCCCAGCGCCTGTTCGGCCTCGTGCTGGGCTACGAGGACATCAACGACCACGACCAACTTCGCTCCGACAGCGTCCTCGCCCTGGCCGTCGGCACCCCCGACATCCACGGGGAACACCGGGCCCGCCAACGCGATCGCGGCCATCCGCTGGCGGGCTCCAGTACCCTCAATCGCATGGAGTTGGGCGATCCCGAACACGCGGCCGGCGACCGCTACAAGCGCATCGTGGCCGATACCGCCCAGCTGGACCGGCTGCTGGTGGAGCTGTTCCTCGACAGCTACGAGAAACCGCCCAAGGAACTCATCCTGGACGTGGATGCCACCGACGATCCGGTGCATGGAGAACAGGAAGGCCGCTTCTTCCATGCCTACTACGACGAGTACTGCTATCTGCCGCTGTATGTGACCTGTGGACCCTACGTGCTGTGCGGGCGGTTGCGGACGGCCAACCGGGATGCGGCGGACGGTGCACTGGAGGAGTTGCAGCGGATCGTGGCGCAGATCCGGGAGCGCTGGCCGCAGGTGCGGTTGATCGTGCGGGGGGATGCGGGGTTCTGTCGGGAGCCGCTGATGGCGTGGTGCGAGGCACAGGAGCGGGTGGACTACGTGTTCGGGCTGGCGGGCAACAAGCGGTTGGCGGAGGAGGTGGCGCGGCAGCAGAATCGGGCGGGGAGCCGGTGCGTGACGAGCGGCAAGGCGGCGCGGCGGTACCGGAGTTTCCGGTATCGGACGCGGGAGAGTTGGAGTCGGAAGCGGCGGGTGGTGGCGAAGGCGGAATGGCTGCCGGGTCCACGGGGGAGGAACCAGCGCTTCGTGGTGACGAGCATGAGTCGTAAGGAATGGAAACCCAAGGAGTTGTACGAGAAGCTGTACTGTGCGCGGGGGGACATGGAGAACCGGATCAAGGAGCAGCAACTGCATCTGTTCGCGGACCGGACCTCGGCGGGTTCGATGCGGGCGAACCAGTTGCGGATGTACTGGGCGCTGTTCGGAGCGATGCTGCTGGAGGTGCTCCGGCGGGTGGCGCTGGTGGGGACGAAGTTGGCGAAGGCGCAGTACGGCACGATGCGGGCGCTGCTGCTGAAGGTGGCCGGGGAGGTGCGGGTGAGCGTGCGGAGGGTGCGGGTCCGGATCTCGTCGGTGTTTCCGCGCCGGGAGTTGTTCGCGCAGTGCCTGGCGCGGTTCGGGGAGGCCCTGGCGAGCTGAGGTCGGCGCGGGACAGGACATTGGGGAGAGCGGCCGCAAGGCGGTTGGTGGGAGAGGTGTGTCTACGGGGAGGAGCGAGCAGGCGTGGAGGAGCCGGACAAGGCCGGCGAGGAGGTCGATGGAGCGATCCGGGGCGGCCCCACCCGGAAATCAGGGCCCTGTTTATGGATCCACACTGCAAATCGATGCCTTTGAGCCCAGTGACAGGTCCCATACCGCCGAAAAATCGATGCTCGCGCGACTTGGTGAGATATCCGGGCTAGTGTTCGGTCAATGGCAACATTTCCTGTACAATGTGTTCCAAGGTGAGGGCCCCGTGGCCCGAGCCGTCTTGCCACAGCAAGGGAGAGGGAACCATGAAGAAGTACATTGTGCGCCTGTCGGAGGCGGAACGCAAGACCTGTGAGGAGGTCGTCCAGAAACTCAAGGGCAGCAGCCAGAAAGCGCGCCGGGCGCGCATTCTGCTGAAGGTCGATGCGGACGGGCCGGATTGGTGCGACCAGCAGGTCGCGGAGGCCTTCGACTGCCGGGAGCGGACCGTCGCGAACGCTGCGTGCTGGAGGGTTTCGAGTTGGCCCTCAACGGGCGGCAACGGGACCCGTCCACCTGGCCGCCGAAGCTCCTGGACGGGCGGCAGGAAGTCGCGCTGATCGCGCTGCGGCTGAGGCTCCCTGCCGGTGCAGGGCGTGGATCTGGCAGCGTTCGTCGCGCCGCAGTTGGTGGTAGGTCTGTGCCATGGTGGTTTCTCCCAAATGATAGGCCATCCCTGACACCCACCCCCATATCTGGTGTCGCACTTGCTAGTACAACTGGCATGTTTGAAGATCAGGTCGAGTCGCGCACGCATCGACCAGCGGCTCATCCGGGTATCGATGATATGCCAGTTACCGAAATATGCCGGTAATCCGCGCCACTTGTAGCCCTGCTTGGCGACATTCAGGATGGTATTGAATACCTGAAAATTGGACAGACTGACGTTACCGTAATGTACCGATAAAAGCGACACGATAAATTCGCATTGACTGGGGTTGAGTTCCATACACCAACGATAAAATGATGCTGTATATTAGCGTCAGTAGGACCTAATTTTCAGTCACGGAACGGGGTTTATGTGCCAGATTTCGTCCAACAGACGTATTACGTATGATCTACCATTATCGAGGTAGAGAATCGTATGTGCTTCTATGGAGCATCCACCACCTATACCTATGCAAAATGTCCGGTCGGCGCTCTTATATGTCGATCCTTCCGCAACCACAGCATGGGTGTTATTGTCATAAACGTAGCCGTCCCAAACACGTTGCCTGCAACGAAAAGGACTATCGTCATCTTTATGGCGGATCTGCCATTCGCACGCGAAATAGATGTAACCTTCCGAACCTAATTGAACTTTGAGCCTCGCCTTCGAACGATTTTCGGCGACCTTGGTCGTAGCTACCGGAGAGTTTGGTGGCGTTGAAGTTCTACCGGTTTGTAGCGAGTCAGGACGGCAATAATAATTGCGGTACAAATATGCGAACCGCCCCCTTCGCTCAGATTCGAGGCCCCATAAAGTGACCAACTCTATAGCCAGCTTTCCAGAAATATCGCTGGATATTGCCGATTCTATTTTGCTCATCGCAGCCAAGACATCAGTACTAGATGTGGACCCGATTTGCTCTCTAATAACTCCTTCCCAAAAGTGTAACCATGGGTTGTTCCGATCACGATCGAGTGTCGTAGCGCCGGCGATTTTGGAGATAGCACCCTGAAGGTCTCCAAGTGCGTACGCTTGAAGGGCCTCCATACATCGAATCTGCTCTGCGGGTCTCGCAGTCACTTGGCTGTGTCCTGTTCTGACCGCTCCAACAAAAATCAGGGATGTGGTTACGAAGATTAGCTCTCGATGTTTAGGTCGTATGAACATTCGACTACGATAGCACAATGGTAAGTTGGCCACTTTTCCCAATGCAACTGCACCGCCGGTAGGAGTGCCTCCCGCGCAGGGCCCTGCCACGTACCGCATCCTGCAGTTCCGGGCCGCTCGCTGTCGGACGCAGGCCCAGGCCGCCGCGACCCAGTTGGCCGAATACGAGCGGTTCCAGTGTCTGCAGAGCGAACTGCTCGCTGTCAGCGGGCAGTTATGCGAGGCGCGACTGGCGGAGACCGAGGGGGAGGACGACTAGGAGAAGCCTGCGCGCCGGTAGTCGCAACGGCGCTCGAAGCTGAACTTGACCTCTTCCTTGGTTTCCTTGGTCCCGGCGGCTCGGCCAAGCCGCTGGACTGGAAGGCGCTGGAGGCTGTAGTGCGCCGGGAGGCGTTAGCCATCGCGGCCCAATGGGTGGCGCTGCGGCTGAACGCCGATCATGACGATTACGAAGGGTTGACGCGAGCCTGTCGCTGCGGACAGGCCGCCCGCCATGCAGGACTGCACCGCAAGACGGTCAGGAGTGCTCTCGGCCCGCTCGTACTGGAGCGGGTTTACTGCCATTGCGCGCCTTGCCACGACGGGAGTTTCCCGCGTGACGATGCATGAGGACTCGCCCGCACGAGCCTGTCTTCCACGGTGCAGTGGATGACAGCGACCGCAGCCTCACTGGTGAGCTTCGCGGAGGCCTCCAGTCTGCTGGACGGTCTCGCCGGGATGCCCGTGTCCAGCGGCAGGTGGAACGGACCGCCGGGGCGGTCGGACGGGCCAGCCAGCAGCCGGATGGCTCGGCCCCTACCCGCGAGGCCAAGCTGGTCGTGGTCCAGACCGCCACCAGCCGGGATGCCTGACGTCAACCCGTCCGCAACCCGGGATCCCTCACCGACTCGGTGGCCATCGAGAGTGTCGCCACTCGCGACACCGACCCGCAGCCGTCGGACTTTGACGGTCGACTACGACGCGCAGTGGACCGTCGGGGCTTCTCCCGGGCCGACCGCCAAGTCGTCCTCGGCGATGGCACCGCCCGGATCGGACACCTCGCCCAGGAACAGTTCCCGCATGCCATCCGGATCGTCGATCTCTTCCACGCCCGACAGAAACTCCCCGGACCTCGCCAAGGTCCTCTTCCCCAGGGCCCCCGTCGCACCCTGTGGGCCGAGCAACGCTGCATCGAACTCGGCGACGGCCACCTCCACGCCCTGCTGACCGCCCTGGCGGCACGGCCCTAGGACTCCCCCGAGGTCCAACTCTGCCTCTCATAGTTCCGCACCCATCGCAACTGCATGCGCTACCCCGAATTCCGGGCCTAGGGCCTGTGTGTCGGCGCCGGAGTGGTTAAAGCAGGCTGCAAGAGCATCGTCGGCAGCCGCCTCAAGCGTTCCGGCATGCACTGGTCGGTCGCTAGTGCCCATGCAATGCCGGCACTCCGCTGCAGCACGCGCTCCGGCAACCGCTGCGAGGACTTCCGGGCCGACCGGTCCAACACGGGCGTGCCACCGCCCGCCACCTGACCCATTGCACGGTCGCCGCCGCGCGATAGTTTCCCCATCCGCAATGCAGGAACTTCCGACCAAGCCACCCTGAAAATAACCAGATTTCACAATAATGTCGTACACCCGCCTCTCAGCCCCCTTGACACACCCACCCCCTCTCCCCTACACTCTCCCTGAACCCTATGTGCATACCTTCCTTCTGCCAACCGTCCCTGTCGCACTTCATAGTTCAATAGGCGTGGCTGGGCTTGCGGCAGCGCACCTTGATCTGCTACCAATGTTAATGCGATGTAACTTATCATCAACGATCGCATACGCTCTGAGCGAAGGTCGAGCCAGAGGCTGAGGATCGTGGGAGCGTCAGGATTGGAGACTAAATTGACTCGACTCGTCCAAGCCACAAGCCGAATCTACTGCGGTGCAATCAGCATCATATCAGCTAGGAATCGGTCGTTATTATGGGGCACTATTTGGCTAGCGGCATGCGGACTTCCAACGCTTACGGTCACACTACAAGCTCAAACTTCACACGAGTGTGGCGGGCACGATGGGAATGTCATTGCTGGCCAATTCCGGCTCAATTCACCGACAGGGACAATCTACAGAACGTTCGACTATGGATCGGACTTGACCAGCGAAGCCCGAATCGCCCCAGCCGTCGAGGATGCCAACAGCCGATTTCCGGGAGGTTGGTCCCTTATCACGATCTACGGTACAGCGGGTACTCCCGTAGACGGCATCATCGACCTAGGCGAAGGCTGGACCCTGACGTGCTTCAATCCCAACCCCGTGGGCGTTGTAACTCCTCCGCCACCACCGCCGGCGGCACCCCCACCGTTCCAGCCGCAGCCGGTCGAGATCACGCTCGGGCTGAGCGGGGAGACGGTCACCCTGATGACCACCGAAAACGGAGGCTTCACACTGGACGGGAGAGCGTTCGCGAGCGGTGGGAGCGTGACGGCCGGGAACGGCGGGCAGTACACGCTGACGCTGGCGGAGGGGGCTTGGACGGCGCAGTTCGATGCGCACGAGATCATGGTCACGCTCGGTACGAGCGAGTGGATGGTGACGATCACGCAGGCCGAGGACGGCAGTTACTGGCTGGGGGAGATGGCCGTCCGGAGTGGCGAGACCATCCACACGGCCGCGAACGGCAACGAGTACGTGCTGCGGATCACGACCGACGAGAGCGGATCGATCACCTGGATGGCTGGCTACCGGGCGCCGATGATTGCGGTGATGCTGGGCCTGTCGGGCGACACGGTGACGCTCGAGAAGTTTGAGGACGGCAGCTACTGGCTGGACGAGATGGCGGTGACAAGCGGGGAGACGACCGCCATGGCGGGGAACGGGAACACCTACACGCTGACGATGGGCGAGGACGGCATGTGGATGGCCGAGTACAGGGCAATGATGGTCGAGGTGCTGCTGGGGACCTCGGGCGAGACGGTGACGGTGAGCAAGTCCGAGGACGGCGGCTACTGGCTGGGAGAGATGCTGGTCGAGAGTGGCGTGACGCTGGCGACGGCGTCGAACGGGAACCGGTACCGGCTGCTGATGTCTGAGGACGGGACCTGGAGGGCCGAACTGTTGGGTAGCACATCCGAGAAGGTGCCACCATTCGGCGGTACGACGGCGGCGACCGTGACTCTCACGAATCTGACACCAGGACAGGTGATGGCTCCGGCCATTGTCATCGTTCACGGCGAGGATGCACGGCCATTATTCACTCCGGGCGAACGGGCTAGCCCGGCCCTTGTGATGTTTGCGGAGGAAGATCAGTCCGCCATGCTCCTAGGTGAAGCCGGGCAGGATCCCCATGTCACGGACGCAAGGGTCGTCTTGGGCACCGGTCCCAACGGCACGATCGGACCAGGCGGGTCGGCATCGCTGAGCATCACCGTCCGCCCCGGTCTTGATCAGATCACTGTCGTGGCAAGCCTGACGTCCACGAACGACGGGTTCGTGGGCGCAAACGGAATCCGGGTTCCAGTGTCGGACGAGGTCGGGGAGTTCCTGGTGGCATGGGACGCCGGCTCAGAGGTCAACGACGAGGACTGTGGTCATGTTCCGGGCCCTCCGTGCGGCAAGCATGTGAAGGGAGTCCGGGAAGGTGCGGCAATCGTGGTTCACAGCGGAATCCATGGCCATGGGGATCTGGCTCCGGAGACGTTCGATTGGGATTATCCTGCCGCCAAGATCTCGATTGAATTGAGCGGATCACGATAAATGTTCGCCAAGGTGTTTCCGAGAGGAAAGATCGCCAATTCTGTGATTCGTATTGAGATTGGCAACTGCAGCAATCAACGCAGTTGAACCCGCACCTTGAGAGCAGGTTGGTGCGCAACCGAAAGCACGGCTGTGTCGCCCATATGATAGGCCACCCTTTACACCTACACCATATCTGGTGTCGCACTTGCTAGTGCAATTGGCAATGAATGATCGTCCAAGGCGGCGGATACGGCGAGCACCGGATCATGGATGTTTAGTACGAGGCATCGTCCACCGGGTGGTTCCCGGGCTCGAATCCCCCGACCGGCGGTCGAAGGTGAGAATGACTGTGGAGATCAAGGACCGGTACATCCGTCTGGACCTAGAGCCCGGAGCGGCCACCGAACTCAAGATCGGGCTGGATCGCTTGGCGGCCGTACCGAGCTACACCCTCCTTGGGTAGATTGGAACCGGACTAGGGCCTGTTAACGCTAATGTGCAAGATTCTGGGATCCTCGGTGTATTGAACTCACCCAACCTCAATACGAACGTATCGAGCCCCTTCTACTGGTGCAACGTAGCAATCTCAGTCTGTCCAACCACCGGTCGCTCAACGCCATTCTGTATGTCGCCGAACATGGCTGCAAGTGGCGCCGGTTACCTGCACATTTCGGCAAGTGGGAAACCATCTATACTCGGATGAATCGCTGGTGAAAAAATGGGATGCTCGACCGGGTCTTCGGACGGTTGCAACGCGAACGGATCGTGCGCGTCCAGATGGAAGCCGTGGCGCTCTACAGCACCAGCACCAAAGTCTATCTAGACCGAACGGGAGCGCTGAAGAAACGGTTCCATGTCCATCGGCGAATCCGTGGGGGCTGGACCACCAAAGCCGCATAGGGCTGCCGCTGATGCTCGTACAACCGTCGCCATCTCTCTCGCCCGGCTAGGTCCACCACGCACCGGAGGGCCGTAAGCTGCTGAATCAAATGGATCCGCCAGACACCCGTCGCTCGCTCATCATGGGCCAGGGGTAGAAGGCGACAAGACGCGGGAACGGGTCGTGGCGTTGGGGTATGAGCCCGCCGTGCCGCCACGGCGCAACCGCTTCGATCCTTGGGGGTATGACCGTGAACTGTAAAAGCGCCCCAACGAAGTCGATCGTTTGTTGCGGCGTTCGAGAGGATTTCTGCCCGTCTTCTCACAACTTGAGAGAGTGGATGTGATCTTTCTCGGATACATCCTCTTCGCACTTATCGTTGGTGCTTTGCGATAATGTTAACAGCGTCTAGCGGATCTTGTCGAGGAGTTCGCGCGCCGTCCAATAGTCGACCCGGTCGGCATTCTCGGCCCGGATTCGCGCCACTTCTCCGGCAGTCACGGTCGGCGACCTGACCCCGAAGCGACGACGCGTGTAGGTCGCCAGATTCGCGACCTCCAGGTCCGTCAAGGCCTGTCCGAATCCGGGCATCTCACGATCGTACGTTCTGCCCCTGATTTCGATCCGTCCTTCCACGCCATGGAGGATGATCCGCACCAAGCGGCCTGCGGGCCCATTCACCCAGGGAGAATCATCAAGTGGGGGAGCCTCTCCCATGCCCTGCCCATCGTACTGGTGGCATGCCGAACAGTAACTGTCGAAGAGCGCTTCGCCGGCATCGGAGCCCGTGCGCCGCGCCTGTCCACTCATGATTCCCGAGCCGGTTACAAGCGCGACCAACAAGCCGCCCTCGGCGAATCTCCTGAGGCTTCCGTGCACCCGTTCGATTCGCATCACTGGCCTTCCGTCAAGCCCCGCTCCTGAGAAAGGCCAGAAACTCCTCGACATCTCGGGTCTGGCCCGAGAACACGGCCCCGACAGAACCGTCGGCTCGGATCAGCGCGTAGAAAGGGATACTCGACGACTGGAACTTCTCGACCTGAAGTTGCTGATGCAACTCGCTCTTCTCGTCGTATCCATCCGTATAGAGTTCGACAAGCACGAATTCCCGCACCAAGTCACTCACCGCCGGCTTCGTGAACATGTTGGCCTTCATCCACCTGCAGTTCGAGCAGGAATAACCCGTGAAGCTCACAAGCAGCGTCTTGTCCTGGAACCGGGCCTGCTCCCGAGCACCCTCGTAATCATCCTTGATCCATGCCGGTTCCCCGGCAGCGCCAGCAAGCAGACTACTTCGGGACACCTCCGGGATGAAAGCCTCAAGCTCTCCGAGCCGTCCGCCGAACATTCCCGGCACGAGTCTGAGAGCGAATGCCAGCAGGAACAGCCCCGTGCCAAGACGAACCAGCCCGATGCCCTGTGACGGGCTGTCGTCATTCAGGCGCAGAATTCCCCAAACATACAGAGCTCCCCCTATCCCCAATGCGAACCAGGCAGCAAGAAACACCTCTCGTCCGAGAAGGTGCCATCCGAGCACCTTGTCGGCATTGCTGAGGTACTTGAGCGCAATCGCAAGGATCACGAGGCCGGCGACGCGTTTGGACACGCTGAGCCATCCTCCGCTGCGTGGCAGTCGGTTCATCAGGGCAGGGAATAGCGCCAGCATGAAGAACGGAGTCGACAGGCCGACCGAGAACAGCCCCATTCCGATGGTGGGGTAGGCTGCGCCGCCCTCGCCAAGCGACCCCGCCAACAGGGACCCGATGAAGGGACCCGTGCAAGCGAACGAGGCCAGCGTGAACACGAGGCTCAGCATCAGCGTCGCGGCCACGCCCGACCCGGCCGACCGGGCGCTCGCCGCCGTTGTCCAAGCGCTGGGAATCGTGATCTCGAAGGCGCCCAGCATGCTGAGCGCAAAGGCCGACATGATCGCGAAGATCATGAGATTCACCCAAGCGTGCGAACCGATCTCGCTGAGTCCGAACGGCCCCATGAAGGCGCTGAGAGCAGCTCCGATCGAAGTGAACAGCACGATCACACCAAAACAGAACAAGGACGCCTGGGCGAGTACGGATTTCCAAGAACGCTCACCGTCTCCCATGAAACTGCCGATGTAGATCGGAATCATCGGGAAGACGCATGGTGTGAGGACCGCGACGAATCCGAAGCCAAGCGCCATCAGGGCGAACGCGACGAGGCCCTCCTCGCCAGAGCCGAATTCTGCCGGTGCTGATGACGCGACCGACGCGGTAGCCGGTGGCAGCGTGGATTCACTCGGTGACAGCGTACGGATCACCGGCTGGTAGCCGGTCGGAATCTCGGCCCGCGAGACCGGCGCACCCGGAGTCACGGTCAGGGAAGCACTCGCGCTCTTCCGTTTCGGGGGCAGGCACTGGCGCGGGTCGCATGCCCCGTAGCGCACGCCGACGTCGACATCCACTCGGCCGGTCGCTTCCGGCGCAAGAACAAGTTCGACCAGGAAAACTGGCTTGTGAGAGTACCATTCGACATCGGCCTGAAAGTTTGGATCGAAGACCACCTCCGGCTCGGGCTGGTACACCCTCCAGTTGCGGACTGCATCGTTCTCGGCCACTTCCACAGCCAGCGGAATGCCCTCGGGTGTGGTCGACGAGTAGATGTGCCAGGTGTCGTCGATGACGGCCGTCAAGCGCGCCACGGCCTTGCCGCCCGGAGCGGCCTCGCTCTCATCGAACGCGAGCTTCCACTGGACCGGGTCATGGATTTGAGCTTGTGCCGCCCCGGCGCAGGCCATGCAGAGAGCGAGAACGGATGCCGGACGCACCCGCCGAATGAGTCGGTGGAAGTTCATGACGATTGTGAATACCCCATTGATCTGGGCGGATCGAACTGTACTGGGACTGACCACAGGCCCTCTGTATGACTTCGCCCCATCCCCAAGGGTCCTGCCAAGACAGCAGCTTCCAATCAGTCTACTCTCTGGACTGCCGTCCCGCAGTAGACTCTCCGCATCATTCCGTTAATCGGTCCGATTGCTGGAATGAGAGAAACTCTTCCAAGACTGTACGGTACTCCTGAATATCGACGTCGCGGTCGCAGCAGACCATCATCAGCCGCCCATCGTCCCGGAAATTCCCGTCCCAATCACGGAGTCGCTCGTCATCCCAGGAGAGATCCACGGTTGCGATCCGTTCGTCTTCCCATGCGTCGAAATAGGCCCGCAGGTTGACATCGGTCTCGTCGGGCGGATGCGCGTACGGAGCGTCTTCAAATCGTGGTCTGGTCATGCGACGGACGCAACCGGCGCTCCGGCTCGATCGCCAGCCAGAGCAGGGCACTGATCCCATAATAGGCGGCCGACACGAGCAGCGGGACTGTCCAGCTACCCGTCCGGTCGACCATCAGTCCGATCAGCCAGGGTGCGAGCACCCCGCCTAGTTGTCCGAACGAGTTCATCGTTCCGGACACGACTCCGGCGGACGGTCCACCTATGTCCAGGCATGTCGCCCAGGTGACGGCCAGAATCAGTTCGGCACAGCCGAAACTCAGAGCGAGGAACACCAGTGCCCAGGCATCACTGTCGAGCGTCGCGGCCAAGGTCAGGAAGGCAGCCGCGCCGAGCAGACCCAGGGATGCCGGGATGCGACGGGCTGCTCGGAGCCCGACCTTGAGGGCGAGTCTGTCGCTGAACCACCCGCCGACCAGGTTCGCCGCCGCTCCGCACAGCAACACGGACGCAGCGATCGGCCCAACCGCGGGGAGCTGCAGGTTGCGGGCCTGTTCCAGGTACGTCGGCAACCACTGGATATAGAAGTAGAGACCCCACGTATAACCGGAGTACATGCCGCAGAGTGCCCAGACATTGCGGCTCCTCAACACGGACATCCACGGAATCCCGGGCCGATGGGTTCCGGCCGCGCGCTCCGCCACGACCAGCGAGCGTTCCCGGGAACTGACCGCACGGTGCTGCTCGGGAGTGTCGCGGTACCAGACGCTCCATGCCACGGCCCACACCAGACCGAGTCCGGCGAAGAGCCAGTAGACACTTCGCCAGCCATGACTGGTCAGCCATGCGATGACGATCCAGGATGTCATCGCGAACCCGATGCGGCTTCCGAACATCACGATGGACTGCGCCCTTGCCAGCTCGTGGCGGGGGAACCAGCGTGCGATTGCCGACGACGCACCCGGAAAGGCGCCCGCTTCTCCGCATCCGAAGAGGAACCGGATGACAAGCAGGGACGACAGGTTCCACGCCGTGCCCGTGAGGGCGGTGAAGAGCGACCACCACACGACGATCCTCGTCAGCGTCAACCGCGCTCCGAATCGGTCGGCAAGCCACCCGCCGGGAATCTCGAAAAGGACGTATCCCAGCACGAAACACGAGCCCGCCAACCCGATCTGCCCCAGCGACAGCCCCAGCTCGTCCGCCATCGCTCCTGCTGTCGTGCTAAAGCAGACCCGATCCATGTACGTGATCATCATCAGCACGAACAGGAAGCCCAGCGTGCGGTAGCGGACAGGCATTGTTCAGCGATGGCAGGTAGTGCAGGGCGGACGCCCTGCGGCGCCAGCCCTGACGGGCGGGCCAATAGGTGCCGGCATCGATCGGGCTGCGAGCAACGCCGCAGTTCAGGCGGATGCGATCTCTTCGGGCATTGCCGTCATCTTGCCCTTGTCAAGATAGCGACTCGTGCGTGCGTACTTCTGGGCCCGCGGATCGTGGGTGACCATGATGACCGTCTTGCGGTGTTCCTTGTTCAGGATCGATAGGATCGACAGGACATCGGTGGCCGATTCCGCGTCAAGTTCTCCGGTGGGCTCGTCCGCCAACACGATGGCCGGATCGGTCACAAGAGCGCGGGCGATGGCCACCCGTTGTTCCTGCCCGCCGGAAAGCTGCTTGGGCAGGTGTTCGAGCCGGTCGGAAAGGCCAACGATCTTGAGAGCGGTCTCGGCACGGCGTAACCGCTCCGAACGGCTCATCTTCGACAGCAGCAGAGGCAGTTCGACGTTCTCCAGCGCCGTAAGCACGGGAATCAGATTGAATGTCTGGAACACGTAGCCGATGTTCTCGCTGCGCCAAGCTGCCAGTTCCCGCTCCGACATGCGTCCGATCTTGCGTCCCAGAACCTGGACATCCCCGTTCGTGGGCCGATCAATCCCGGCAATGAGGTGGAGAAGCGTCGACTTGCCAGACCCGGACGGCCCCATCAGGCAGAAGAAATCGCCTTGTTGGATGTCGAGTGTCAACCGGTCGAGAGCGAGCACCGAGAAGCCCGCCCGCGTGTACGCCTTCCGAACATCCCGCAGCACCACAGCGTCTGTCATGATTCGCCTCTCCTGATCCGGTCGCCGTCCGCCAGATTCGACGGAGGAGACAGCACGATGTCCTCCCCTCCGGACAGACCCTGGTCCAGTTCAACGCCTTCCGCCGTCGAACGGACGACATGCACCTGCTTGCGCATTGCCTTGTCCTGCACGACAACGAACACCGCGTTGCCATCGACCAGTGCGCTGGACGGTATCGTGACTCGCGGAGCGGACTTCGACGTACCCGAGCCTGCCGATCCCTCCGACGGCGCCAGGAACGACACGTTGGCATTCATTTCAGGCCGGACCAGATCATCCGGCTCGAGGATCTGCACCTTGACCTGTACCGTCGCCTTCTGCCGATCCCCCTCGGGAGCGATCTCGACCACCTCTCCGGCGTATTCCCGGTCCCGGTACGCATCGGTCGAAACCACTGCCTTCTGATGCAGGAACGTCCTTGCTATATCGTTCTGACTGATGTCCAGTTCGACCTGGATGTCATTGAGATCAGCCATCGCCACGACGTAGCCCTTGGCCCCGCGATCCCCGACGAACCCGGTCGTGACGAGCTCACCGACCTCGACATTGCGTTCGAGAACTGTCCCTGTGACGGGTGCCCGGATCACCGTGGCGTCGACCAAGGTCCTGTTGTAAGCCACCGTACCCTCGGCTCTCTTGACCTCGGCACGGGCGGAGTCGATCTCTTCCTGGCGCGGTCCGATCCGCAGCAGCTCCAGCGTCTTCTGCAAGGAGCGGACTCGCTTCTCGAGAGCCTCCAGCCGGTACCGGACCTCGTCATATTCCGAGGCGGAGATCACACCGTCTGCCTCGAGGTCCTTGGCTCGTCCGTGCCGCAGTTCTGCATCCCGCAACTCCGCGATCGCCTCAGCCAGGTTGGCCTCCGCCCGGTCGATTTCCTCCGGCCTGGAACCCGCCTCCAACTCGGCCAGACGGGCCATCCAGGACTGGAGCGTCCCGACGGACTCGATCAGCCGCGCCTGATACTCCTCGTCCTCGAGCCGGACGATCGGATCGCCGGCGTTCACCGAATCTCCCTTCTCGACGCCCATCCACTTCACCCGCCCGACCACCTTGGACGCAACCTCGATCCGGTAGTGTGGCACGACATAACCGGCGGCCTGCAGGACGATCTCCCGTCCCGCCGAGCCCGCCCTGGGAATCAGGACACGGTGCACCTGCACCTCGGTCGCCCCCAGGTGCACCGAGGCCAACCTCCACGCGCCCGCTAACACCAGTACCAGCACGCCAACCAGGATCCATGTCCGGGAGAGACGACGGACCCGTTTCGCTGGCGGCTTGGACCGGTCGATCTTCAGGTCATCGAGACCGGATTTCAACACGGGAGAATCCGGCATGGGGACGCTCTACCGACCTCCAAGCGACTGCAGGACTTCCTTGCGGGCAGCAAGCCTCGCGGGAATCAGCCCGCCGAAGACGCCCATCACGATCGCAAACAGCAGGCCGGCGGCAAGGTTGCCCGGCGTGACGGTGAATCGAAACGTGGTTTCCGAAAACGTGACGAAGTTCCCGATGCGGCCCTCCAGCCCGTTGAGAGGCAGCACCAGCAGGCAGCCAACGACACCACCGAGCACGGCCAGGAGCAGTGATTCGAGCAGGAAACTGCCGAGGATGCTGAAGCGCGAGAATCCCAGCAGCCTGAGGACACCGATCTCCCGCGACCGGTTCGCCACTGCCGCAAACATCGTGTTCATCGCAGCGAAGCAACTCCCTACTGCCATGATCACGGCCACGAATGTCCCGAGGTAGCGGACGGGCTCGGCGGAACTCATCTGCTTCGCGTAGTACTCGCTCTCGCGCTCCGCCTCCAGTCGAAGGCGTTGATCATCAGCGACGACATTGGTCAACGCTTCCGCAGACTGATCATCGACGGCCCGCAGGAGCACACTGCTGAGCATGCCATCTCTGCCCAGATCGGCTCCCATCAGGTTCGCATCGACCCAGATCTCACTGTTGAACGGCGAGCGTCCGGCACTGAATACCCCGACCACCGTCCAGTCATCCCGTCCGAAGTACAGGGTGTCGCCAACCGATGTGCCCGCTCTGATACCACGGACCCCACTACCGACCACCATCTCGCGCTTACCGGGGGCAAACCACCGACCCTCCCGCAACTCCACGTCTTCCCTCAGCTTGATCCCGGTCGGAGACAGTCCGCGAACGTTGACGTTCGCGACGGATTCCGGGTCGTCGCGGTGCGGGATGTTGATCACCGAAACGACCTCGTGGGACACCAGGGGCTCCCCATCCACTCGGGATATCCTCGGATCGAGCTTCAGCACGTCGAACTGCTCCTTGGTGACCAGACTCACCAACTCCGACGTGGAACCTTGGCGCATCACGAGGAGGTTCAACGGGTCTCCCACCGATTCCAGCGAAGACCGCAGGCCTTCCACCAGCGTTCCGATTCCGACGAGGACCGCGACCGTCAATCCGATGCCCAACGATGTCATCAGCGTGGTGGTCTTGCGAACCCGCAGGTTCCGGACGTTATAGGAAAGTGGGATTGGCATCGGTTAGGTCCAGACGCTCAGCCCGTGTGCCGCAATGCGTCCACGATCTTCGTGCGGGCGGCGATGATCGCGGGAACAGTCGAACTTCCCAGTCCCACGACAAGGGCAGTCGCGAAACAGACCGCCACACCCCAGTCCGGAAGGGTGAAGCCCGTGAAGAACTGCACGGAGACTCGCTCCATCAGCAAGTTCACCGTCCGGGTCAAGACAACTCCTCCGATTCCGCCCAGAACAGCAATCACGACCGCTTCACCAAGCACGAGTCCCAGGACGGACCCTGATGGGAAGCCGAGCGTCTTGAGCACGCCGATCTCGCGAGTCCGCTCCCGAACCGACATGGCCACGGTATTGGCGGACACCATGAGCATCGTGAAGACGATGGCTCCGGCAATCGAGAGGAGGAACAGCTTGACGTTGCCGAGCTGGTTGACGAAGCTGAGTTGAAATGCGGATTCGGATTCAGTCTTGGTCGGTTCCGGTGCATTGCGGAACATGGCATCAATCGACTCCGCGACAGGGGTGGCATCCTCGATGGATCGTAGGCGGATGGCGAACACACCGACTTGGGAACCCTGCACATCATCAACGGCTTCCTCCAGGTACTTGAAGTGAAAGAACGCCTGTTGATCGTCCTTGCCCTCGAAAATCGCCCGGACCGTGAGCTCCGGATCGAACGGATAGATGTCGCCCTTGATCGTTATCCTCTGGCCGATGTCGAGTCCGATTCTGTCCGCGATCGACTTGCCCACGGCCATGCCCTGACGGTCTCGCTGGAACGCCTCCATCTGCTCCGGTGGCACATGATACTCGTCGTACACGTCGAAGATCGCTTCGGGGTCGACAGCGAACCGGGCGAACATGTGTTCGGGTCGCTGGTCAATGTAGGTACCTCCGAACCAGTTCATCGGGCTCAGTATTTCCACGCCGTCGAGCGCGGCGATCTGTGCCCCGTAATAGTAGGGCAGGGCCTGTGCCAGGGAGACCCTGTGACGGGTGATCAGCCGCAACGCCGACTCCGCACTGACATCCCTGTCGTAGAGCATCCCGTACACCGACAGAAGGGCCCCGATGAGGAACACGGAGATGACCGAACTGAAAGTCGTCAGAACCGTACGTCGGGAGTTCCGGCGAAGGTTCTTGAGGATCAAGAACAGGTGGCTGCTCATGAACTGCTCCTAGACACCGGTACCAGGCAAGGGAAGGTTCGCACGACGCGAAACGGATAGTAACAACCGCTTCATTGTACAACATACACGCGAAATCCTACTTGGGCGGCCCGGTCGTTCGGCCCGTACCCTGGTCCTCAAGTACGGTGCCGGCCGCGCTGCTTGCGTCGACCGAACGAAGTCTTCTCCGGGTTGCGAATCGACTTCGCCCGACTGATTGGATCCGAAACTGAACCGGAGTGGAGATGTCCGGTCCTTCGGCAGGGATGCCGGCGAAGTGCCGACTCGCGGCGGCCGGAGTTGCGGTCCATGGGTCCGCGGGGCCATGGCCGCTGGCGGATCCCAGGAATCCCGCACTGGAGTCTTCGGACCTCGCCAAGGGCCCGTGATGGTTGAACCTACCGAGCCGTCGCCCCCCCGTCCACGACCATCACCTGTCCCGTGACCCAACCGGACTCGTCCGATGCAAGGTAGAGGGCCATCCCACCCAGGTCGCTGGTCTCGCCAAGCCGTCGGATGGGCTGACCTGTCGGGTACGGTGCCTCCTGATGAAGGTCCTTCCAGAAATACGAACTGAAGTCGGTGCGAACCAAGCCCGGCGCAATGGCGTTGACCCTGACACCGTAGGGGCCCCATTCATCCGCCCATGTCCTCGTCATCATGATCAGCCCGGCCTTGGTGAAGCTGTAGAGCAGGCCCTCTTGCTGGGGTCGCAGGCCCGCGATCGAGGAGATGTTGATCACCGAGCCACCGCCCCTTTCGATCATCTTCGGCACTGTCAGCCGGAGGATACGGACCGCCGAGAGCACGTTGACCTCGACCATCTTCATGAGAGCGGAATCCGTGACGTCGAGGGATGGTCCTTGCTGTATGTTCGTCGCCCCGTTGTTGACCACGATGTCGATGTTGCCGAAGGACTCTTGTGCCGCGGCGATCGCAGCTTCGATCTCCTGGGCGTTCCCGATGTGACAACGGACCGGCAACACCCGGCCAGGCAGAGACGAAAACTCCTCGGCGGCTGCCCGCAGGTTCTCGACCTTTCGGCTCGCTATCGCGACATCAGCACCGGCTTCGGCGAAGCGTCTTGCAATCTCCTTGCCGATGCCCCGACCGCCACCTGTCACCAGCGCAACCTTGCCGTCCAGTCTGAAGCTCATCTCTGGCAACCTTCCCCTTGCAAGAACCCCAAACGATATCACGGCCGCATCCTCGACAACATCCTGAGTCGATGAGATCGCAGACAGACTGACGTCGCGAGCGGCTCGACGTGAGTTGGCCATTCGCCCGGCGGAGAGGATCGCATGATCGACGACTCGCCCCGCGCGAAGCTATCTGTCTGTACGGCCCGAGCGAGGAGGCCCACAACGGAATCGCTCCTGGGAGGCTTCCGCTACAATCGCTGCACCCGGCCACATGGCTCCGAACCCCATCACGATCCCCGTTCGAGAGGCGCACCGATTCGACCAAGGAGCACTGGAGACGTATCTGGAACGGCACTTGCAGGGGTTCCAGCCGCCTTGTTCGATCCTTCAGTTCGACGGTGGCCAGTCCAATCCCACATACTTGGTCGAGACCCTGGCGCAGCGGTATGTCTTGCGCAAGAAACCACCCGGACGACTCCTGCCCTCGGCACATGCTGTCGAGCGGGAGTATCGCGTGATGCGGGCGTTGCAGGACAGCGAAGTACCCGTGTGCTTGACGCTGCTGCTGTGTGAAGACTCCGCAGTCATTGGCACTCCGTTCATCGTGATGCAGCATGTCGACGGACGTGTGTATCAGGATCCATCCCTCCCGGGCCTCGCTCCGGAGGATCGGGAGGCTGTCTACGCCCACATGAACAAGGCACTGGTCGCCCTGCACGCGCTCTCTCCCAAGGAGCTGGGCCTTGAGGACTTCGGACGGCCCGGCAACTACTACGAGCGTCAGGTCAGCCGGTGGTCCCGACAGTACAACGCGTCGCAGACGCACTCGATTCCTTCGATGGATCGTCTCGCCGACTGGCTGCCCCGGAACATTCCTTCCACGGACGAGACCCGCGTCGTCCACGGTGACTACCGCCTAGGCAACATGATTCTCCACCCGACTGAACCGCGAATCGTCGCCGTCCTGGACTGGGAACTCTCCACGCTCGGCCACCCGCTGGCCGACGTGGCCTACAACCTGATGGCCTACTACCTTCCTGTCCATCGCCATCACGGCCTGGTCCGGAACGATCCAGCCACCTCGGGGATCCCTGCGCGCGAATCGCAACTTGCATCGTATTGCCAACTCAGCGGGCGGGATGCAGTGCGACACTGGAACTTCTACCTGGCCTTCGCGATGTTCCGCTCCGCGGCCATCGGCCAAGGCGTCTACAGGCGCGGACTCGACGGGAACGCCAGTTCCTCCACGGCTCTGGAACTGGGGCGGGAGGTCGAAACCACGGCCGATATTGCGTGGGCGGTCGCCAACGGGGAATACTGATGGCCGCCGGAAGGTCGCAAAGAGCATTCCGGACCGTCAGGTAGACTCAAGTGGACAGATGAGGTACATGTACCGCCAATCCGGCATGTCGTCCGGTTTCGGCATGCAGCCCGGCACGCCGCGCTTTCTGAAGAGACTGCTGTGGGCGAATTTCATCGCATGGTTCGTCTTTGCAGCGGGATTCGGGATCGGCTTCGGGCCGCTCGTCTTTCTCTTCCGCTGGCTCAGCCTCACTCCCAACCACTTCGTCCGGGGAGCGTTATGGCAACCGGTGAGTTACATGTTCCTGCACGACCCCCAGGGACTGTGGCACATCGGCCTCAATCTCTTCGCTCTGTGGATGTTCGGTGGCACACTGGCCCGGGACTGGGGCCGGGATCGGTTCCTCCGGTTCTACTTCGTCTGCGGAGCGGGTGCCGCACTGGTTGACGTGCTGATGCGGTTGCTCACGGGCACCTCCGGAGTCCCGACGGTGGGTGCGTCGGGAGCTGTCCTGGCGATCGTGACCGCGTTCGCCGTGACATATCCGAACACCCCCATCCTCATCTCGTTCATCCTGCCCGTGCCAGCGTGGATCGTAGCCGTCGGCTATGCCGCCATCAACCTGCTCGGGGCCATCCAGGACCTGTCGCGCGGAGGCAATCCCTCCGGCACGGCCTTCACGATCCACCTGGCCGGCATGGCGTTGGGGTACTACTACGTACGAAGGGGCTCCCGCTTGCCGAAGCTGCCCACGTTCAGTCTGGAGCGGCGCGCGCGGGAATGGAGGATGCGCCGTGCGCGACGGAAGTTCGAGGTGTACATGCGAAATCGCGAAGACGACAAAGGACCGTGGGTGAATTGAAGGCTACCGGCTCCGGCATTCCCTGACACGCCCCCGGTCCCGTGACCCGAGAGTCTGGAACCGGGAAGGCTGCGATCGCAGTGGTGGTTGACGACGCAGGTGGCGGATACTAGAATGGAGGAACAAAGACATGGCACTCCTTGATTCGTTTGCGGTCCTGATTTTCGGCCCGCTCGGCATGCAAGAGCTGGTCATAATTCTCGTGATCGCCCTTGTGATCTTCGGCGGCAAGAAGATTCCCGAGCTCGGTCGGGGTCTTGGTGACGGAATCCGTCAGTTCAAGTCGTCTCTGAAGGGGGACGACAACGACAAGCCCGACGAACCCGCCCCGCAGGAGAAGGAAGCCAGCAAGGCCTCTTAGGATTCCCGATTTCAGCCGCCCTTCCACGGCTGTCGCGGGCGATTGCCAGCGGCAGCACGGTTGCAGGGTGGCCCAGAGAACATGACCAAGGCGGTCCACGTGATCGGGGCAGGGCTTGCCGGCCCCGAAGCCGCCTTGCAGGTGGCGCGTGGCGGCTTGGCGGTCGTGCTCCACGAGATGCGCCCGGGGCGTCGTACGCCCGCTCACCAGACCGACGGTCCCGGCGAACTGGTCTGCAGCAACTCCCTGAAGACAGAGACTCCCGGCAGCGCTCCTTGGCTGCTCAAGCAGGAACTGCGGAGAATGGGGTCCGTCTCGATGCGGATCGCCTCGACCGCCCGGATTCCCGGTGGTACCGCCCTGACGGTGGACCGCAGCCTGTTTTCGCAAGGCATCGCCGCTGCACTTGCGGCCGAACCGCTCGTGCGGATCGAGCGGGGGGAAGTCACCGACCTGCCGGTGGATTCCGATACCATCTGGATCGTGGCGAGCGGACCGCTCACCAGCGATGCACTGGCAGCTTCCATCGCGCGCGGGACGGGCCGGGACCAGCTCTTCTTCTTCGATGCGATCAGCCCGATCGTCGACGCCGAGACCATCGACATGTCCGTCGCCTATCGGGCGTCGCGATACGGCAACTCACTGGACGGGACGGACGACTACCTCAACTGCCCGCTGTCCCGCGAGCAGTACGAGAACTTCCTGGATGCGCTGCTGGCGGCCGAACAGCACGCATCGCGGGAATTCGACAACCCGAACTATTTCGAGGGCTGCCTGCCGATCGAGGAGCTTGCGCGACGAGGGCGGGACACTCTTCGCTTCGGCCCCATGAAGCCGGTGGGCCTGCGGGATCCCCGGACCGGTGCAGCCGCCTACGCCGTCGTTCAGCTCCGGCAGGAGGATGCCCGTGCCGGATCCTACAACATCGTGGGCTTTCAGAACCACCTCCGGTATCCGGAGCAGAAACGACTGCTCCGCATGATCCCGGGACTCGAACAGGCGCAGTTCCTGCGCTACGGTCAGATTCATCGGAACACGTACATCAACGCACCGGCGCTGCTGTTGCCGACGCTGCAATGGCGACAGCATCCGAACATTCTGTTCGCCGGTCAGATATCGGGCGTCGAGGGCTATGTGGAGTCCATCGCCACGGGCCTAGTTGCCGGCTGGAACGCTCTCCGGCTGGCCCGCTCACAGATGCCGCAGACTTGGCCGCGTGCATCTGCACACGGTTCCCTCTGCCACTATATTGCGAATGCGAGTCCCACCGATTACCAGCCTGCCAACATCACCTTTGATCTTCTGCCGGCCGCGTCCGTGGCGTTGAGAAAGGCGTACGGACGCCGCAAGAAGGAGCGCCGTATCAAGCAGTGCGAGTTCGGCCTGGCGGCGCTGGAGGAGTTTCTGGATGCCCAGGGAATCGCATCCTGATCGGAGCCTGGCCGAAGCCGCCGAGCGCTTCATGGCATCACTCCGGCTCAGGCGTGCCTCCTCCAACACCATACGAAGCTATGCGAGCGACATCGCTCTGTTCATGGAGCATCTCGCATCCCGCCGGCAAGTCGCGCCCGTGATGGAGGATATCTCGCTTCCGGCGATCCGCGAGTTCATTGCGGACGGCAAGCGGCGCGGACTGGCACAATCCACGCTGGCCCGACGACTCTCGGCATTGCGGGAGTTCCTTGACTACCTGGCTCGCGACGAGGGGCTGGCAAGCAACCCGGCTCGGCGCGTGTCGACCCCGAAGATTCCCAGGAAGCTGCCACCCGTCATGAACACTGAGGCAACCAACCGCCTGATCGACCAGGTACAGTACGACAGCAAGCGCGACCGCAAGGAAGACTCGGTCCTGCGAGACCGCCTGATCTTCGAACTGCTCTACGGTGCAGGGCTCCGCGTCAGCGAACTGGTCGGCCTGGACGTGAGCGACATCGACCTAGGAGAGCGGTGGATCCGCGTGCGCGGCAAGGGCCGCAAGGAACGCCAGGTCCCTTTCGGACAACGGGCAGCAGAGGCACTGGACCGCCACTTGCAGGCTCGGGCCAAACTGCAACCGTCACGGAACCAGGATGCCCTGTTCCTTCATCGCTGGGGTGGTTCGCTGCGCCGGATGACCGCGCGCAACGTAGCCTTGATCGTGAAGAAATACGCAGCGGCATCGAACGAGGATCCGTCATTGCATCCCCATTCCCTGCGGCATGCGTTCGCCACCCATCTACTCTCCGAAGGAGCTGACCTGCGGGCCATCCAGGAACTGCTGGGGCACGCAAGCCTCTCCACGACCCAGAAGTACACGCAACTGTCGATGCAGCAGCTGATGAAGGTCTACGATGCCTCCCACCCGAAGGCCTAGACCGGCATTCGCTACATTGGAGTTCAGTAGCCGGCGTCCGTTTCGGAACTGTACGTGCGGTAGCCCGATCCAGCATGCCGAAGACAACGCTCCTGTTGAATCCGCCATCCTACGAGAATTTTGACGGCGGAGCGAGTTCACGCTGGCCCGCGAGCCGCGAGATCGAGTCGTACTGGTATCCGGTCTGGCTCTGCTATCCCGCCGGAATGCTCCCCGACAGCAGGGTCGTTGACGCGCCACCCCACAAACTCACCCCGCAGGCGGTGACGGCCATGGCCCCGGACTTCGAGTTCCTTGTGCTCTTCACATCCACGCCCGGATTCTCGAATGACTGCGCGCTGGCACAGTCCATGAAGGCCACCAATCCCGAACTGCAGGTCTGCTTCGTGGGCCCTCATGTGGGCGCACGCCCTGAGCAGAGCCTACGGGCGTGTGCGGCGATCGATTTCGTGGTGCGCAAGGAATTCGACTACCAGGTCGTCGAATTCGCCAACGGCAAACCGTTCCACGAACTGGGTGGCGCAAGCTACCGCGGCTCCGACGGGAGCATCATCCACAACCCGGACGGGCCCGCAATCTCGGACCTGGACAAGCTTCCCTGGGTCACGCCCGTCTACAAGCGCTGTCTCGAAATCGAGAGATACAACGTCCCGTTTCTCAAGCATCCGTACGTGTCGTTCTACACCGAACGAGGCTGTCCCGCCCTTTGCACATTCTGCCTTTGGCCCCAGACGATTTCCGGCCACCGGTGGCGCACACGTTCGGCGGACGATGTCGTGGCGGAAGTGCGCTGGACACTCGAGAACTTCCCCGGACTGGCCGAGATCTTCTTCGATGACGACACGTTCAACATTCGCAAGGATCGTGTTCTCGATCTGTGTGCGAAGCTCAAGCCCCTTGATTTCACCTGGTCCTGTACGTCACGCGTCAATGTCGACTTCGAAACACTGAAGGCCATGCGTGATGCCGGATGTCGGCTGCTCATCGTGGGATACGAGTCCGGAGACCCACAGATCCTCAAGAACATCAAGAAGGGCGCCACGGTCGAAAGGGCACTGCGGTTCACGCGCGACGCCCACCGCGCAGGCCTCACGATTCATGGTGATTTCATCGTGGGACTGCCCGGCGAGACACGGGAGACGATTCAGCGCTCGCTCGAATTCGCCAAGCAACTCGACACCGAGACGATCCAGGTCTCCGTCGCCCACCCGTACCCGGGCACGTCCTTCTACGATGAAGCGCTCGCCAATGGCTGGCTGACGACGGACTCCATGACCGACGAGTCCGGACACCAGATTCCCAACCTGCGCTATCCAGACCTCGACCAAAAGGAGATCCTGCAGTGGGTGGAGCGATTCTATGACGACTACTATTTCCGGCCTCGGATCGCCTGGAGAATCGTCCGCAAGGCGATCTTCGATGCGAAACAACGCCGACGGCTGGCGAAGGAAGCCCGGGAGTACTTGGCATTGCGATCCAAACGCAGGGAATTCCAGACCGAAGTCGGCACCTGACCCGCCCCTCGAGATCCGGGATTCTCTTCGCAACTGTCGAAATGGCCCGCGGATTTGCCGTGGACTCCACGAGTTTTCCACAATCGATGTGGAAAACTGAACCCGCCCTGTGGATAATCAGGGACGGCTGATCATAGGACTGCCCGGAACGCAGCCTCCACCCGATGCCTGGCGCCCCGACGTCCAGCGAATGCAATCCCGTTGATCCTTGCCCTCCGCCAGCGTGCTGTCGAGGAGCCGGACGAGCCGGGTTGGAGTCGTCTATCGTCCACTCCCTGCCGATCTTGATGAACGACTCGCCAAGCGGTCTCGTCGCTTCCTGAGTATGCGAACCCCGTCCCTTGCTCGTCCACTCATTCGGACTCGGCGGTGGTGGCGGCAAAGCGGTAAATCAGGGCCATTGCCACTACCACCGCTCCCACAGACAGCAGCACGCTGTCCGCCACGATCATCGGAATCGCCCCCTTCTCCAGGACCGTCTTCGGAATGGCGATCAGAATTCCTGCTATGGCTTCCCCCGCGATCAGGCCAGAGGCAATCAGCACGCCGTTCCGACTGGCAGTTTCGGAGTGATGCTTGAGACGCTGCGAGATGATGCCGCCCAGGAAGATCGGGACCATCAGCGACACCGGCAGGTAGATTCCCACTGCGACGGGCATGACGTGCAGTCGAAACCGGCTTCCGCTCCGCTTGAGGAACCCGTCCAGCATGACCAGCCCGATAGCTACCACCACACCGATCCACACCATGTTCCAGGGAAGATCCGAGTCTCCGAACAGCGCCCCGGCGATTGACGCGAACAGGGTGGCCTGCGGTGCGCGGAGCGCACCTTCGGCGTCCGTGCCGATTCCATACGCATGGTGGAGGAGCGTGAGGACGGGAGCAATCGTGAATATCGGAATCACAATGCCCGCGAACTGGGCCAACTGCTGCTTGACAGGGGTCGCACCAACCAGATGACCGGTCTTGAGGTCCTGGGACGTGTCCCCGCCCGTGGCAGCGGCGCAGCAGACGATGCTTGCGACACCCAACGCGCCCAGTGTCCCGGTCATGCCCGACATGCCCAGGAGCAGGAGGACCCCCGACGAGAACATCAATGCGCAGATCGTCATTCCGGAAATCGGATTGTTGGATGACCCGACCAGCCCGCAGATGTAGCTGGACACGGCGACGAAGAACAGCGAGGCGACCAACATCACGATGCCGGCGGTGATCGCAACCGGGACCGAGCCGGTGACGCTTGCGTAGAGCGCGAACGTCCCCAGCGCCACGACACACAGAACGCCGCCGATCGCCGACTTGGGCATATCAGTCTCGGTGCGGGACAGGTTCTCTCTGGCTTGGCCGATGCCGCTGACCAGTTGCCGGACCGCCTTCGCTATGCCGCTGCGGATCGCCCACATCGAAGACAGTCCGCCGACGATCATCGCGCCGACACCCATGTAGCGAATCTGCTCGCTCCACGCGCTCCAGGCTGCGTCAAGCGCCACTGTCCCGGGCATGGGATTGAGGAGAAGATAGGCCGGGATGGCCACAAGCCATGCGACCGCACCGCCAAACAGCACGGCAGCTCCGATCTCGACACCGACGATCACGCCCACACCGAGCAACGCGACCGATACATCGGTTCCCACGTAGAACACCGTGCTCCCCCAGCGCCACGCATACTCCGCGGTTCCGCGAAAGACCGAAACGAGAGCGACCAGCGACTTGAACACCAGGCCGCCGGCCAGCGCCACCAGAATCCTGCGCATGGATCTGCCGCCGGTCTCACCGGCCTCAAGCACGCGCGCGCAGGCCACACCCTCGGGATAGACGAGATCTCGGTCCTCGACGATCAGCACGCGCCGCAGGGGAATCATGAACAGGATGCCGAGTGATCCCCCGAGGAAGCCGATCAACGAGATCTTCCAGAAAGGGAACTCGGTCCAGGCACCGGCGATCACCATCGCCGGAACGGTGAAGATGATGCCCGCTGCCACTGCCTCACCGGATGAAGCGACCGTCTGGACGATGTTGTTCTCGTGGACCGTGCCGTGCCGGAGAACTCCTCGCAGGATTCCCATCGAAACGATGGCGGCGGGGATGCTTCCCGAGACGGTCATGCCGGCATACAGGCCCAGGTATGTGTTCGCTGCAGTGAGGACGGTCCCGATCAGCAAACCGATCACGAGTGCCCGCAGCGTGAGTTCACGGGTCGGTGCCGATCGGTCCACTTGGCAACTCCAAACAGGAAGGCTATCAGGATCGTTGTCTGCTGACCGTGGTCTTCGGCATCAGACCGTGTGCAGGGGCCAATGCCGGCTACTCGAGGCCCAGTTCACGCTTCTTGGCAGCGAGCCACTCCGCATATTCCCGCTTGAGGGACTCATCGCTGGGCCTCGGGTAGAGTTCACTGGCCTTGTATTGTCCGGTGGCGAGCTTGCCCTTGGTCCAGATGTCGTGCAGTTCCGTGATCTTCGCTTGCCTGGCCGCCTCTTCGACGACCTGTGGCGGAACGAAGGTCAGGCCTTCCCGGTCGCCCACGACCAGATCACCGGGCATCACGGTGGCGTTCCCGATCCGGACCGGAACGTTGATACCCATCAGCATCACGTCGGCGATGGCCGACACGTGAAAACCGCGAACGTAGATCGGAATGTTGAGCGGGTGGATGCCATCCAGATCACGGACCGCTCCGTCGATCACGAATCCCTTGCCAGTAGCGGCGTGAATGGCGGTTGCGAGATTGTCGCCGGCGAAAGTGCCTCCCTCGATCTTCCCGAACAGATCGACCACCAGTACGTCTCCCGGACTCAGGATGTCGATCACCCTCTGGTTGTCGTTCGGGCCCAGATTGCGCTGGACTGCATCTTCCTTGATGATCTCGTGCACATCAGGACGCACGGGCATGAATACGGCTGTTACCGCCCGTCCGATGAGCTTCCGCTCGGGATGAACGATCTCCCAGCCACCCGACCACTGGTGCTGGAATCCGGCCCTGCGGAGCGGGCCCCACAGCATTTCGGAACTGGCTTGGCTGAGCGCATCAATGAACCGTTGCGGAACGTTGGGACGACCATCCTGAAGGCGGCCGAAGGGGTTGCTCTTCGTATACTTGACAAGCTCTTCCCGACCGAATCCGTCAACTTGCGCAGCCAGCGGAGCAATCAGGGACAGGAGCCCCAGCCAACAGAGAACTCGCACGGGGAGACTCTAGCCCGGATATCTCACCAAGTCGCGCGAGCATCGATTTTTCGGCGGTATTGGACCTGTCACTGGGCAAAAAAGCATCGATTTGCAGGGTGGATCCATAAACAGGGCCATGATTTCCGGGTTCCTCCGCCCCGGATCGCTCCACCGACCTCCTCGCCGGCCTTGTCCGGCTCCTCCACGCCTGCTCGCTCCTCCCCGTAGACACACCTCTCCCACCGACCGCCTTGCGGCCGCTCTCCCCAATGTCCTGTCCCGCGCCGACCTCAGCTCGCCAGGGCCTCCTGGAACCGCGCCAGGCACTGCGCGAACAACTCCCGGCGCGGAAACACCGACGAGATCCGGACCCGCACCCTCCGCACGCTCATCCGCACCTCCCCGGCCACCTTCAGCAGCAGCGCCCGCATCGTCCCGTACTGCGCCTTCGCCAACTTCGTCCCCACCAGCGCCACCCGCCGGAGCACCTCCAGCAGCATCGCTCCGAACAGCGCCCAGTACATTCGCAACTGGTTCGCCCGCATCGAACCCGCCGAGGTCCGGTCCGCGAACAGGTGCAACTGCTGTTCCTTGATCCGGTTCTCCATGTCCCCCCGCGCGCAGTACAGCTTCTCGTACAACTCCTTGGGTTTCCACTCCTTGCGACTCATGCTCGTCACCACGAAGCGTTGGTTCCGCCCCCGCGGCCCCGGCAGCCATTCCGCCTTCGCCACCACCCGCCGCTTCCGACTCCAACTCTCCCGCGTCCGATACCGGAAACTCCGGTACCGCCGCGCCGCCTTGCCGCTCGTCACGCACCGGCTCCCCGCCCGATTCTGCTGCCGTGCCACCTCCTCCGCCAACCGCTTGTTGCCCGCCAGCCCGAACACGTAGTCCACCCGCTCCTGTGCCTCACACCACGCCATCAGCGGCTCCCGACAGAACCCCGCATCCCCCCGCACGATCAACCGCACCTGAGGCCAGCGCTCCCGGATCTGCGCCACGATCCGCTGCAACTCCTCCAGGGCACCGTCCGCCGCATCCCGGTTGGCCGTCCGCAACCGCCCGCACAGCACATAGGACCCACAGGTCACATACAGCGGCAGATAGCAGTACTCGTCGTAGTAGGCGTGGAAGAAGCGGCCTTCCTGTTCTCCATGCACCGGATCGTCGGTGGCATCCACGTCCAGGATGAGTTCCTTCGGCGGTTGCTTGTAGCTGTCGAGGAACAGCTCGACCAGCAGCTGATCCAACTGGGCGGTATCGGCCACGATGCGCTTGTAGCGGTCGTCGGCCGCGTGTTCGGGATCGCCCAACTCCATGCGATTGAGGGTACTGGAGCCCGCCAGCGGATGGCCGCGATCGCGTTGGCGGGCCCGGTGTTCCCCGTGGATGTCGGGGGTGCCGACGGCCAGGGCGAGGACGCTGTCGGAGCGGAGTTGGTCGTGGTCGTTGATGTCCTCGTAGCCCAGCACGAGGCCGAACAGGCGCTGGGAGATCAGGTGCTGGAGGGGGTGTTCGCAGCGGCGGGGATCGCGGTGGTCGTGGAAGCAGCGGGCGAGGCGCCGGGTGAGGTGGACATGGTGATCGGCGGCGCGGAGCAGGAGAGCGCCGCCATCGGACGTCATGCGTCCGCCATCGAAGCCCAGGCAGACTTGACGGCGGCCATGGTTGGCGAGGGAGAGGCTGGTACAGGGTGTGGATTTGGGCATGATGCTTCAGGACCGCTTCAAGATCCTGATAGCAAACATGTTATCATACCGATATGCCTGATTTTCACCCCTTTGGTGAGATATCCGGGCTAGCACACGCGAACACACTGGAACGGGCCCGTCACCGGCCGCTGCGAGGTACGCCCCGCGTGGTCCGATGCATGTCCGGGTACCGGATCCTGCATCCACCTGACGGGTACAATGTCCAGACCATTGATGAGTAGGCAATTCCGCATCGGGATCGACCCCGGTTGGACTGATTCCTTCGAGACACTGCTCGGCCCTTTCGTACGGGAGCATTTCAGCAGCCGTGATGGCTTCGCGTGGGAGATCATGGAGCCTCCGGTCCACGGCGTAGTACAGCCTGAGGTTGCTGACCGATACGACGGCGTGATTGTGCTGGGAGCCGGATTCGACGCAGCAACGTTCTCTGGTGTGCGGCGCCTCGTCTGCATCGCCCGTTGGGGCGTCGGCTTCGACGCGATCGACACCGTCGCGGCCACCGATGCGGATGTCCTGGTAGCCCTCACTCCGACCGCAATCACGCGCTCGGTTGCCGAGGCACAGATTGCGTTGATACTTGCTCTGGCCAAGAGATTGCCGGATCTGGACCGGAGGACAAGAGCAGGCTTGTGGCGAACGGATCTGCCCATACTGGGAACGGATGTCGCCGGCAAGACCCTGTCCTCGATCGGATGTGGTCGCATTGGCAGGGAGATGTTCAGGATCGCCCGCGGGCTCGGCTTCGGACGTCTTCTCGCCTACGACCCGTTCTGCCCGCAGGAGCTGGCAAGGGCCGCGGGCGTCGAACTCGTATCCCTGGACACCGTCATGGCAGACGGCGATTTCGTCACGGTGAACGCACTTCTCAATCCGACCACGAGCGGTCTGGTCGGCCCCGGGGAATTCTCGCTGATGAAACCGACCGCCTACTTCGTGAATACCGCCCGTGGGCCGATCGTCCAGGAAGACGCATTGATCGCGGCTCTGAGGGACGGGCGCATTGCGGGTGCAGGAATCGATGTCTTCGAGACGGAACCCCTTTCTCCAGACAACCCTCTTCTGACGATGGAGAACGTGATCGTCTCGCCGCACGGCATGGCCTGGACCAAGGAGGGACTGACCGGCAACAGCCTCGAGGCCTGCCAGAACCTGCTGCAGGTTGCCAGCGGCCATGTCCCCGCCTGTCTCGCGAATCCCGAGGCCGCCGCGAAAGAGGGCGTCAGAGCGAAGCTCGCCCGTTGGAGAACATCATGAAACCCAATCGAGTCCGTCAGGCAATATCAGCAGGACGAATCCCCTTCGGACACATGCTCATGGAATTCGACACACCGGGCATCGCAAAGCTATGCGACCTGGCGGATCTGGACTTCGTGCTGATCGACATGGAGCACGGCCCATTGGACATCTCCCAGGTTGCTGGCATGATCTCCCGTTTCAAGTCGACCACCACGAGTCCGATCGTCCGCATCCCGGCGGACGAATACCACTTCGTCGCCAGAGTGATGGACGCGGGCGCCCACGGCATCATGGCACCGAACGTTCGCGACGCAGGGCAGGCCAGGTCCCTCAACGAGGCAATGCGCTACGCACCAGAGGGAAAGCGGGGGCTCGGACTGGGTACCGCTCACAACGATTTCGTCCGCCCCGATCCCGTGAGCTACATGACTTCCGCGAACCGCGACAATTTCCTCATCTGCCAGATCGAGAGCACCAGTGCACTCCGCAATCTGGACAGGATCGCGTCGGAACCCGGTGTCGATTGCCTCTGGGTCGGTCACATGGACCTGACGCAGTCCATGGGGATCGTCGGCCAGCTTGACCATGCCGACTTCCTGACAGCACTCCGCGATGTTGTGCAAGTGGCGCGGCATCACGGCCAAGTCGCAGGAATCCAGCCAGGCAATGCAGAGCAGGCTGCGGAATGGATGGACATCGGATTCGACATGATCTCCTACGGAGCAGACATCACGGTCTACGGAACGGCCCTGGCGTCCGGCATCGACAGCATCCGGCGTACCGCACCCGGTCGGCGTTAGCGGTTGCGTCGGCAGTGCACGGGGTGACAGACTCGCCCGTATCCGATCCACCAACCGGCGGGCACACATCGTCGCAGACATCCCTCAACAACAAAACGTCGAATTTGTCATGCCATTAATTAGATTATTTGTATTCACTGGAGTGGATAACCCTAAAGTGATTGCTGAAGAATCGATCCTCGTGTCGGCACACCCGCTGACCGACAACCGGAGAGATTGCCCGCACAGGGCAGGCCCTGACACTGTGGCATCATGAACCGGTGGGCGATCTAGCCAGGCTGTTCGGCTACGTCCGTCCATATTCGCTCCGCATCGGCCTGGCGGTGGGCCTGATGGCTGTCGTCGGAGCATGCTACGGGATCTTCGCGGCCCTTCTGGAACCGTTGCTGGACCGTTTTCTCAGCGTAGACGCCGGCACGGCGCCGGTGCAGCTGATCACGATACCGTTCTCGGACATCACGGTCACTCTCGACGCCCTGCTGCCGGTCTCCCCCGGCGAGACATTCGGTCTGTTCTGTGGCCTCTTCCTGTCCATCTCCGTGCTCAAGGGTCTTTCCGACTTCACCGCCAGCTATCTGGTCAACCACTCCGGCTTCGCCGCCGTGCGGGACATCCGGAACGACATGTATCGGATTGTCCTGAACCAGTCTCCGGCCTTCTTCCAGACCAAGCACACTGGCGAACTGATCTCATCGCTCGTCAGCGACATCGAGAAGATCCAGTCCGCCTGCTCTCATTTCCTGGCGGATTTGATGAGACAGTCGTTCACCGTCCTCGCCCTGCTGCTGGTGCTCGTGCAACGTGACGCACTTCTGACGGCCGTCTGTGTGGTGGTTCTGCCGCTCGTGCTGTTTCCGGCATCGAGAATCGGCCGCAGGCTGCGCTCCACCTCCACGCGCGCTCAGGACTGTCTGGCGCAACTCGTCAAGATCATGCAGGAGACCATTGCCGGAAACCGAATCGTGAAGGCCTTCGCGATGGAGACATTCGAGGTCCACCGATTCCGCAAGGGCGCCGAGCGCCTGTTCGGCGAAAGCATGCGGATGGTGAAGCACCAGGCGATGGTCTCGCCGATCATCGAGACACTCGGAGCCGGCATGATTCTCTGCATCCTCGTCTATGTCCGCGGCCGGATCCTCGCCGGCGAGATGACAACCGGCCAGATCGTGAGTTTCGTCGTCGCTCTCGTGATGCTCCTGCAGCCCGTGAAGCGCCTGATCGGAATCTACAATATCTTCCAGCAGGCACTCGGGGCTGTGCAGCGGGCGTTCGCGTACATGGACCACCCGCACGACGTGAAGGATGCCGACGACGCAGCCGAGCTGCCGGCGTTTCGAGACTCGATTGCATTCGACCGTGTAACGTTCCGTTATCCGGGAACGGCCGGCAAGCCGGCGCTGGACGGGATCAACCTGACGGTGAGGGCGAAGGAAGTGGTGGCACTGGTCGGACTCAGCGGAGCAGGGAAGACCACGCTGATGAATCTGCTTCCCCGCTTCTTTGACCCGACGGAAGGGACGATCTGGATCGATGGCACCGACATCCGTAACGTCACGGTGGAATCCCTGCGGCGGCAGATCGCGATCGTGACCCAGGAAACGATCCTGTTCGACGACACGGTCTTCAACAACATCGCCTACGGACGCCCGGGAATCGACCCTGAACGGGTCTATGCGGCGGCCAGGTCGGCCTATGCGGCAGAGTTCATCGACATGCTTCCCGACGGCTTCCAGACGAACCTGGGGGAGCAGGGGCATCGGCTCAGTGGCGGACAGCGCCAGAGGATCGCCATCGCAAGGGCGCTTCTGAAGGACGCCCCGATACTGCTTCTGGACGAGGCAACCTCGCATCTGGACAGCGAAGCCGAAATCCTCGTCCAACGAGCTCTCTCGAACCTGATCCATGGTCGCACGGTAATCGTCAGTGCCCATCGGTTCTCGACAATCCGAAGCGCCAACCAGATCCTCGTGATCGACGAGGGACGCATAGCGGATCGGGGTACTCACGAGACGCTTGTCCAGACGCACGGCCTGTACAGCCGACTCGTCGAACTGCAATCGATCGGAGCCTGATGGACAGAGCCAGGTCGATGACGGGCTTCGCGGAGGCAAGGGTGGAATCGGGCCTCAATTCGGTGTCGATCACGATTCGCAGCGTGAATCACCGCTCGCTGGATCTGAAGCTCCGAGTGCCGCAGCGGGCTGCCCGACTGGAGAGGGAGATCCGCTGCAGGATTCGCCAGTGTGTTCGCCGAGGCAGTGTTCAGGTCAGTCTTGACATCAAGGTGAATGGTCCACCGGTGACCCATGTTGATCGCGGAGTCGTGGAGGCCCATCTGGATGCGTTCCGGCAGGTCGCCGACCTGTGTGGAACACGCACGCGTCCGGACCCCAACGTCCTGATGCGTCTGCCGGGAGCACTTGCCGTGGAAGGAGTCGAGATACCGGACGACATGCTGGACGAACTGGTCCGAAGGTGCCTTGATCAGGCCCTCCCCGCATTCGACCGGTCGCGGGCCGAGGAGGCCAAGGCCATGATGTCGAACCTTCGTGAGCATGCTGATGCCATTGAACGGGAAGTGGATGCGATAAAGGACGCAGCCCACGGGGTCGTCGAACTGTGGCGCCAACGCCTCCAGCAGCAGTTGGAAGAGATCCTCGTGGATGCGGAGCCGGGATCCGACCGCATCGTCCAGGATGCCGCGCATCAGGCAATCCGGGCAGACGTGACCGAAGAACTCCTGCGACTCCGCGCGCATGTCGGATCACTGAGAGACCGCATGGACGATGCCTCTGAGATCGGCAAGCGGATCGATTTTCTGGCACAGGAAATGAATCGAGAGGCAAACACACTGTTGAGCAAGATTCAGTGTCTGGGGAGCCAGGCGCTGGGAATGACGCAAGCGGGCCTACGCATCCGCGCGGCGATCGAGAAGATCCGCGAGCAGGCCATGAACCTTGAATGATGCACCACGCCGCGATATCCGCCGCGTTCATCGGCGTCGAGGCGGATTCTCCACGATCTCTCGTTCAGGCATGGCGGCTCCCGTCAGGCACCGGCCTGCCGTGCGGTTCCGGTACCTTCAGTGGAGTATCTACAGCGGCAGATCGCCATCATCCGGCGCCCGTGGCGATCGGGAATCGGTGCCTCGATCAATCGAGTACACTGGAAATCCGGTTCAGCCGACCGGTCATGGCCCTAGACCCGACGGGTGGGACGTTGCTGGCAAGTGTCGATCGTATTCGTGGTATCCGGTCCGTCCGGGACAGGCAAGTCGACACTCGTGAACGCCGTCGTGGATCGGGACCAGCAACTCGAGTTCGCGATCTCCGTCACGACCCGTCCCCGCCGGCAGACGGAGGTCAACGGCAAGTCCTATCACTTCGTCAGCGTCGAGCGATTCACGCAGATGCGCAACGATCACGAACTACTGGAGTTCGCAGAGGTGTTCGGCAACTACTACGGCACGCCAAGGGCAGCTCTTGACGATGCACTGGCCCGAGGACGAGACGTAGTGCTGGACATTGATGTGCAAGGTGCGTCATTATTAAGCAAGGAGCTTCCGGACGCCGTCAGGATCTTCATCCTGCCACCATCGAAGGAGATTCTCCGCAGCCAGCTGACAAGGCGCGCCTCCGACTCGATCAAGGTGATCGAGAGGAGGTTGGGCGAGGCGACCCGAGAGGTGCAGGACTTCGTTTCCTGCGACTACGTGATCGTGAACCGAAACATCGACGACTCGGTCAACGCTCTGCACGCCGTCATCGTCGCGGAACGGAGCAGGAGAGCACGGATGGATGCTTCGGTCGAGCCCATCCTGAAAAGCTTCGGCGTATACAGGAATTCGGGAGTGGAGGAAGTCGAATGAGTGACAAGGATCAGCATCCGCTTGACAACTACGAGAAGCCTGACGACCAGGCCTGGACGATTCCCGACGACAAGGAGAAGGGAGTGTATCGCTTCATTCTTGCCGCAGCGCGGAGGGCCAGGCAGCTCCAGAGCGGGGCTCGGCCGTTGATCACGACGACATCCCGCAAGCCCACCAAGATCGCCATGGAGGAGATCCGGGCCGGTGCGGTTGAGGTGGAAATCGTGCCGGACGACCAGCCATGGCCTCCGGCACCAGTTCCCATGCCGGAGCCTACCGACGATCAGGGACAGATCCCGACCGACTTCGGGATTCCGGAGGCATTTCTTCCCACCGAGTAGTCGTCCCGGGCGCCCCGCCTGCCCGCGGACGCAAGCTGTATTCTGGTAGCTTGCCGTGCGCCCGGTATCCTTGCTTCCGCTAGTCCTGCTGATGGCGTCGGCGGCCGGACAGGTCTTGAGCGTGGAGGACTGGCAGCCTCGCTCGACATTGGTGGTTGACGCCCATCCGGTACCCCGAGCCAGGTTCCCGGTCATTGATGTCCACAGTCATCACCGCAGTTCGACGGACGCGGCAAGAATCAGGTCGATCGTTCGGGAAATGGATGCACTGAACCTCGCCGTACTGGTGAACCTCAGTGGCGGTCACGGTGAGCGGCTCCAGGAGTCCGTCCGGAGCTTTCGGGACCGGAATCCGCGGCGGTTCGCGGTGTTTGCCAACCCGGACTTTACGGGTATTGGCGCACCGGAGTGGCCGGCAAGGGCCGCCCGCCAGTTGGAACAGGATGTCGCAGCCGGTGCGCAGGGCCTGAAGATCTTCAAGAACCTCGGGATGAGTGTCCGCGATCAGGCCGGTCGGCGAGTTCCCGTCGACGACCCCGCACTCGACCCATTGTTCCGGGCGTGCGCCCGGCTGGAGATACCGGTGCTCATTCATGTCGCGGACCCGGCGGAGTTCTGGGCCCCCCACGACGCCAGGAACGAACGCTGGCTTGAACTGAAACTTCGGCCCCGGCGAAAACGCTCGGAGCCGCCGAGCTTCGAGGATCTCATCGCGGAGCGAGACCGACTCCTGCGTCGGCATCCGGACGTCAACTTCATCCTGGCGCACATGGGCTGGCACGGGAACGATCTGGCCAGACTGGCGAAGCTTCTCGACGAGCACCCCAATGTGTACGTGGACATGGCGGCGGTGCTGTACGAACTGGGCCGGGTTCCGATCAGCGGACCGGCATTTCTGAATCGTTACAAGGACCGCGTGCTGTTCGGAAAGGACTCCTATGCACCGGACGAGTATCCGTACTACTGGCGCGTTCTTGAGACAAGAGACGAGTACTTTCCGTATTACCGCCGCTACCACGCACACTGGAACCTGTACGGACTCGGTCTGCCGGACGACACACTCCGCCACATCTACTGGAAGAACGCACTGCGCCTGATCCCCGGCATCGACCCGGCCCTGTTCGAATAGCAGTTACCGACGAAGTCCGAGTTCAGCCAGCGCCAGTGCTTCCACCAGGTCGGCGACCGACCCGGCATCCCGCAGATCCGCGGTCTCCACCGGGCTGTGGGCATAACGTAGCGGAAAACCGATGGGGATGTTCACCGTCTCCAGGTACTTGAAGACCGAGCCGTCGTTACCGCCGGCAGTGACCCCGACCTGCACTGGGATCCGTGCACGCCTGGCGATCGAGAGAACCCGGTCGACCTCCCGCAGCGGAGTCATGCCGCTCTGATCCACCGCCCGCAGAACCGCGCCTGCCCCCAATCGTGCCGGCGCCAGGTGATGGAATCCGAACGGGCTGTCGGAGGTCACGAAGGTGTCGATCGGATACACGCGCTTCGGACGTGCGGTTTGCATGTAGTGACGGGCCCCACGCAGGCCCGTCTCCTCTTCGACGCTGAAGACAAACTCGATCGCGCCGTCTGCCCTGCGGGCCTTGTGGGACACCCGCTTCAGAACCTCGATCAACACAGCGCAACCCAGCCGGTCATCAAGCGAGCGACCGCTGATGCGGCTGCCAAGCAGCTTGACGTACCGTTTCGTCACGGTCACCATAGCGCCGACTCGCACGCCCAGTGCCCGGAGTTGTTCTCCAGAAGCGCCGCCAAACTCGAGGTGTCCGACCCGCTTCATGACGGACGGCAATGTTCCATTGGGGCCGTGAACGGACATGGATTGCCAAGCCACCACCTCTGGCGGTCCACCGCCCTTCGAAGAGACCGACACCGTTCCATCGGCCAGTACGCTCCGTATCGTGTAGCCGATCTCGTCCATGTGAGCGATGAATGCAGCGGATGGAGCATCTGTTCCCCCGATTCGGACAATCAGATTCCCCTTGGAGTCGAACCGGACCCCTTGGGCTGCCACTGTGTCCACCAGTTGCCGGATGCGCGTTCTTACCGTGCCTTCCTCGCCACTCACACCCGGCTCGCGCACAAGGGCAGCGATCGTCGTCTCGAATCCACTGCGCGGTCCAGCCGATTCGGCCGGGCCGGTGGGTCCGTCCTGCGCTCCATTGCCGTCCGCCGCGGTCCGCAGCGGCGGGAGACCGACTGTGATCGACAGCAGGGAAGTGATGAGATCGAGTTCCTTCATGCTGACCGACTCCGCCGGCGTACCGGCGTTGCGGACTCCTGGATGGAGAACCGTGACGGACCGCCCGGCTTCCCACGGTCTGGAGTCCCCGAAGGGACCGAAATCGATGGCGTGCGAAGCCTTGCGTTCCAGTGACAGTCCTATGTCCCCGGCCAGATCGAAATAGATCCGGGAATCGTCGGACGTGGTTCCGGACGCCGGTGCCACGGACGATCTTCGTCCTCCGTTCGGAGCGATCACAACGGTGCGATCGGCCTTGATGGATCGCAACGCTCTTGCCAACCCGGCATTGTGTGGATACTGCTGGGTGACGAAGGCCAGCATGACCGTCCCCTCGGGATGCCGCGTAGCGAGATGTCTGGCGAGTGCCATCAATACCCCGGCGCCAGCACGGCTCGAAATCCAGGGGGACGCGATCCACTGGCCGGGAAGTATCGCCAGCTGCTTGTCGAGAGTGACCCTGTCCAGGATTCCGATTCCGGCCGATACCGCCTCTTGACGGCCTGAAGCGCCAACATCAACGAGTGTGTCGGAGCGGGCAGGTTGACTGTGCATCCCGGAGAATGACCGGAAGTGGACCGACGGCACCGCCACGACCCCGGACAAGGCAGAATCGGCGCGTGTCGACACCCGCACGTGTTGCCCCCGGAATCGAGCGGGCAAGCCCCCTGAACCAGCGAGTTCCGCGAGCGGGTGTAGCCAGAGATAGCCCCGCTCATCGATCCGAGAGACGGCAAACCCCGGCTCGTCGACGCCCGCAATCAGCAACGTTCTGGGCGAACCTGCACCGAACGTGACCACCAGGGAACCGTTCACTCCGATCCGCTGATGGCCTCCGACACGCTCCCGTATGTACGCAATGACCCGTTTCTCGTCTCCAGACGCTCCGGCGATTCGAGCCAGACCGGCCAGGTCCGAACCGTGGAGAACCGGCCCGCCCAACAGCATCGCTGCGGCAAGCAACCCACATTTGCCGCGCATCCGACTGGAAGGGGCGACAGGAAGGATGCCGCCAAGTGTCACTTTCAGCTCGAAACCTCGTCGAGCGCTGCCTCCAGTTCGCTGCGTGCATGCGCATCGCCAGTTCGATATGAAGCGTCGATGCCGCAGCGGTAGGTCTCCCTGGCCTCGTCCGGCCGCCCCAACCGCTCCAGGGCCTTGCCGGCGTGATAGTAGGCAGCCTGGTACTCGGAGTTCTCGCTGAGGATTCTCCGGAATTCACCGAGGGCCTGCGTGTCATCCCCAGTCTTGACGAATTCCTGGGCGAGCCCGTAGCGTACGAATTCGTTCCTCGGGTCGGATTCCAGCAGGGCCTGAAGTGCCGCGAGTCTATCCATGGCAGAACGGATAGGATAGAGGATTGTCGGCAAGCGTGTCCATTCGGACGCTTCCGTGTTCTGAACGCTTGGCTTGAGTCAGCCGGGTGGTCGGTCCAGAACGCCTTGCCAGCACGACCTGCATCATCACACTGGCGCTGAAGCCCCCACGCAATGGAATCCGCGCATATGGCCTGCCCGTGGTTTGAACCCTCAGATCCGTTGCCCCGTCGAGCTTGGCCCGGCAAGTATCGCCCCCCTCTCGGACGACTGTATGGCGGCTCTTGCAGGGCCCAGTCGGATGAAGTCTACAAGCCGAGCGGCGATCTGCTCCTGATGGGCTGCAATCTGGGTTACGCACGAGGGCAGTGTCAACGGCTGCCCGCAACCGGACCGGACGCGGTTCGATTCTGCCTGCAGGACTCGGGTGGCGTGAGATGGTCGATCGAGAAAGCCCATGCCCCGGTGGCCGTCGGGCAAACGAGGCGCGGCCGGAATACAGGGCAGGGTATCGTGCTGGACCGGCAGGTGGAAGCCTATTTCGAGGCATGCCAGACCGCGAGCGACCGGTCACGATGACCACTCACCCACCGATTCAAGGTGAGCCGACCTCGTGCTCTTCTGAGGACGATCAGGCCGCCCATCCGTCTACTGCGGTTGCAGTTCGTGGCGATGAGCACTACACTCTTGGATAGGATGCGTGACATCCGGGAGCGTACACATGGCCGATAGTGACACACAGCAGCATGCTTCGCAAGATCTCAACCGTCGGGAGTTCGCCAAGCAGGCGGCCGTTCTCGGCGCGGCCGCCGGCGTCGTGGCAGAGGGCCCCTTCGTGAAGCGGGCAAGGGCAGCCGGTCGCGTCGTCAATTACGCGATGATCGGGCCCGGCAGCCGGGGTCGGCGGTTACTCGAGAGACACCTGGTGCATATGGAGCACGGCAAGTGCGTGGCGCTGTGCGACATCTACGAGAAGAACCTCAACAGGGCCCTGGCGGTCTTCGACAACGAGCCGCGAGGGTACACGGACTACAAGCAGTTGCTGGCCGACGACGACATCGAGGCCGTCTTCATCACGGTGCCGCTGTTCCTGCACTTCCCGGTCATGAAGGCTGCACTCGAGGCCGGCAAGCACGTGTTCTGCGAGAAGTCCCTCGTCTTCACCGCCGGGGAAGTGCACGCCCTGCGAGCACTGCATGAGGCGAACCCCCGGTTGACGATACAGGTCGGCCTGCAGCGGCGGTACAGTCTGCTGTACCAGCGCGCCAAGGAGATGATCGACGCTGGTGTGATCGGCGATGTCACCCATATCCAGGCGCAGTGGCACCGCAATACCAACTGGCGCCGCAAGGCTTCCCAGGAATTCGAGGAACAGTTCAATTGGCGACTCTATCGCAAGTATTCGGGAGGTCTCTGCGCCGAGTTGATGTCGCACCAGGTGGATGTAGCCGACTGGATCCTGGACCAGCACCCGACATCGGTGATGGGCGTGGGAGGCCTGGACTACTGGAAGGACGGACGGGACATCTACGACAACATCCAGTTGATCTTCGAGTATCCCGCAGGACAGAAACTCCAGTACAGTTCGATCATGACCAATCGCCACATCGCCGGCAGGAGAGTTCCCGGGGATGGCTGTCGCGAGACCATCCTCGGCACTGACGGTGCCATCGAACTGACCCTGATTCCGTACGGAGATGGAATGTACTACCGGGACGTGATGAAGGTCAAGATGGAGGACCAGTCCAAGCAGAAGGAAGTCGAGGAGAACTGGGTGGCTGGCGCGACCGTGGGCACGGACACCGCCGAGCAGGGGGACGGATTCCCCATCGACCCGGAGGCCGTGAACCCGAACGAGGTCGGGTTCGTCGAGAAGGAGCTGTTCTTCGCACGCACCTGGGCCTACAACAAGGGCATCCTTCGTCCCAGCGAGAAGATCGATCCGGAATACGCCGAACTGTCCAGCTTCCTCACGGATGTCGCCGAGGGCAACCGGCCGCGGGCGGATATCGAAGTGGGCCTGCAGGACTCGGTTGCCGTGATGCTCGCGAACCTTGCAATGGACGAGCAGCGCAAGGTCGACTTCGCCGAGATCGAGAGCATGGGACGGGACGAGGTGCTGTTGAGTGGCGAAGGCGACGGACCGGTCGCCTGAGGCGGCGAGCGGCTTCGAGACTATGCTCGGGGCGGTGATCCGGAGGGCTTGGACTGCGGCGGGGGAGCCATCACGGTAAGCACAACCAGGCAACCCGGCCCCGGATTCACGATTCCGTGAGGCTGGCCCGACTCCGCCATCACCAGATCTCCCGGCTCCATGCGTTCGGTCAGTCCACCCACCGTGACTTCGCCCGTCCCTTCCAGGACGAAGTACAGCTTGTCCTGTCCGGCATGCGAGTGCAGTTCGTGCTGCTGACCCGGGAGGAAGCAATTGAGACCGGCAAACACCTGTCCACCGCGGCAGAGCGTTGCCTTGCCCATACGGGCGTCCGTGAACACGGCGCGCCCGGCAGCCTTCCGTACGATCATCTCGCTTCCAGTCTGGCGGCGATGATCTCGTTGAAGATCTCGTTCTGTTCCGTCGTGAGGTGATTCGAGATACGTCGGCGAGCTTCCGACTGATTCCATTCGAGCTCGCTGAGCAGTTCCGCTTCCTCCATGATCACGTCATCAAGAATCACCCGAATCTCCTCCATCTGACTCGGATTGAGGCCGAGCCGATCGGCCAGATCATTGAGAGTCGCATCGGTGAGATAACTGCGTGGCTGCTCGGAGGAGGGTGTCAGGAGCATGTTCGATGTCAACAGTCCTGTCACGAACCCGCTGAAGAACACCAGCGCAAGAACTCCCAGTGCCTTGCCGACGCAAGATACGGAGAATCGCCCCACTAGCGCCGCCCCCGGCCAGACACCATGACCGCAGCCAGCATCAGGCTGCGGTTCGTCTCCAGGTCTGGACCGAATCGCACGTTGCAGTACGCATCAGTCTCCGGCGAATTGCAGAGGATCATGCGCAGGTGGTCCTCGGGACCGGACGGCTCCCCAGCTCGAAGGTAGCTCGCGGTCAGACGCGACGGCTGATACGGCGTTGCGGTCTGCGCGGAAGACTGATAGAAGTCGGCTGCAACCAGCAGCAGCAGCCAGACACAAGATGCATACGCTATTCGCCTCATGACCAGAGGATCCAGAAAGAAGTTCCACAGCGGCTGTCCCCGCTGCTCCGCGACCTGACGCATCACGCCGGCGTAGAACCCCGGCGAAGGACGCTGATTCGTATCCGACGGCAGATCGAATGCATCGAAAGATGCCGAGATCGACTGCATCTTCCTGACCATGTCGCAATCACCTGGAATCGTCGCCATGTACGACTCGAATTCGGCTCGGTCCCGATCGGTCAGCCGATCCTGAAGATAGTCCTCCAGATTGTCCCTCAAGAACTGCTTCATCGTCCCTTTACCTCATGCGGCCCCAAGCCTGCCCATGTCATAGCGCATCGCGTGACCGGCGCCGTTCCATCTTTGCCGCTTCCTTGGAGAGTTTCACTCTCGCCCGGTACAGCCTCACCTTGATCGTGTTCTCGTTCATCCCTGTATCACGTGCAAGATCCTGGATGGTCAACCCTTCGACTTCCTTCCGGAACATCAGCATACGATCCTGTTCAGACAGATGTTCCAGCAGTTTCAACAGGTAGTCGCGTTTCTCGGCCAGTTCATCGATCGGCGGCGCCTGGTCCGCAGCGATGGCGGAGTTCGTGACGACGCTGTCGGCATCCGCGCCGAGATCACCCTCGTAGTAGACCCGCCGATTCTTCAGCTTCCGCAGGTAGTCGAACGTCTCATTCAGGGCAATCCTGTAAATCCATGTCGAAAGCTGTGACTTCCCGCTGAACTTCCCCAGCGAGAAATAGACCTTCACGAACACCCTCTGGGCAAGATCCTCGGCGTCGATCTGTCGGCGGACCATCCGCCGCACCACGCCGAACACCATGTTGCGGTGTCTCTCGCAGATTTCCTCGAAGGCCTGTTCCTCGCCGCCGACAGCGCGACGAACAAGCTCCGCTTCTGAAGCACTGCCCAACGACACATGGCGATCCGGAGCAACCAGGCCCAGATCAGCCATCGAGTAGCTTTTTCCCGATGTTGCACCCATCGACGTTTCCCTACGACTGGATAAGACGAGTCGTCAACGCAACAGGTTGCAATCAGTTGAGAAAATGATGGCTTGTTCCTCCATGATAGCGGTCGGCTGTACCGACCCGGTCTTCGCTCGGGGTCCATCCGTCTCGGCGACGAACGGGAATCGTCGCCGAGACGGAAGCAGGACTGGAAACGACACGCCCGACAGACTGCGGTGGAGGCCGTGGAGCGGCTCGCTTCCCGAAGGCGGTAAGGTTGTGGCGGTATATCGGTGGCGCAGGTCAGACGGCATCCCTCGGAAGGGACCAGAATCTGCTACCATGAAGGATTCAAGATTGGCTCGGGATGTCTCCACACGGCCCGAGGCCTGCAGCCACTCGCTTACCGGCAAGCGAGAACTCGGGATCCCGTCTCCGGGTGTACTGACCTGATCCGTCAGTTCGTGTAGCGTGTCTCGGCCCAAGCCAGACGGCTTCCTGCATCCGCCGGCACGCGAGGAAGCTCGGGAATCGCCATGACAGACGAACACGCCAAAGGCTCCAAGAAGCAATCCTCAGGAGAACTGCAAGAACCGTCGGCACCCTCGACAGCTCAGGCAAACTCGGAAGACGGCGGTTCCCAGGAATCCACCTCGGCATCCGGAGCGAAGGATGATCGGGAGTCCCGTACCACGAAGAAGTCGTCACGTCGCAAGAAGGCTCCCGCGAAGAAGGCGGAGTCCGGGAAGGAGAGCCCTTCGGGCGCAGATGCCCGCCCGAAGGGCAAGGCAGCCAAGAAACGCACCATGCTGCCGGGACCGGAGATCAAGAGAGCAGCCAAGAAGGCCACCAAGAAGGCCACGACTCAGGAGAAGCTCGCATCCGTGGAGCAGCAGCCGACCGAACACGGCAAGCGTCCCTTGGATGGCATCCGAATTCTGGACCTGAGTCGCTTGCTGCCCGGCCCCTATGCCAGCCACATGTTGGCGAGTTTCGGTGCAGAGGTGATCAAGATCGAGAAGCCAGGGGAAGGGGACTACATGCGTGAGTATCTCCCCAAGGCTCAGAAGACGAATGCAGTGTTCCTCACGATCAACCGCGGCAAGAAGAGCCTGTCGATCGATCTCAAGCATCCGGATGGCAAGGCAGCATTCCTGGAACTGGCCAAGAGTTCCGATGTGTTGTTGGACGGTTTCCGTCCCGGCGTCATGGAGCGACTGGAACTTGGCTACGAGCAGTTGCACGAGTTGCACCCGGGCCTGATCTATGCTGCCCTGACCGGATTCGGCCAGTCAGGTCCGCACGCGAACCGGGCTGGTCATGACCTGAACTACATAGCCATGACGGGCATGCTGGATCTGCTCGGCGGGGAGAGCAGCATGCCGGCGATCCCCGGGGTCCAGATCGCGGACGTTGCAGCGGGTGCCCTCCCGACCGTAATCGGCATCCTGCTGGCGCTCCAGCAGCGGGCCCGAACCGGAAAGGGACAGTTGGTCGACATTGCGATGTTCGATGGACTTCTCGGACTCATGCCGGTCCAAGTCGCCAACTACACGGCCACGAAGAGGCGGCCGAAGCGAGGGCATGAACGACTCTTCGGCCGATACGCCTGCTACAACATCTATCCGGTTCGCAACGGACGTTTCGTGGCCGTGGCCGCTCTGGAGCCGAAGTTCTGGAGGGAACTCTGCACTGTCCTCGAACGGCCGGATCTGATCGAAGATCAATACGTAGAGGGCGATGCACAGCAGATCCTCATTGCGGAACTGACGCGGACGTTCCAGAAGAAGGAAGTCTCCGAATGGATGGAGATCTTCACGGACAAGGATGTTTGCGTGACCGAGGTTCGCGAGATTTCCCGGGCACTTCAGGACCAATGGGTGACCGACCGTGGAATGTTCACGCCGGTGCGCGGCAAGGACGAATCGGTGTACGAGCAGCTCGGCGTGTTCCCGAAGTTGAGCGACAGTCCCGGATACATAGTCGGCGATGCCCCGGACCGAGGAGAGCACACCAGGGAAGTCCTTGCGTCCATCGGGTACAGTCCTGATCAGATCGCTGCCATGTTCGCCGCCGAAGCGATCGAAGAATCTGACGGGGAGTCTTCGGATGAACCTTCGGATCAGCCTCAGCAAGAGCCTTCGGGCATGTAGTCGCTCTGCGGGCTCCCATAGCCCGCGACTGCCTCTATGCAAGGGACGCCTGACGCAGTCCCTCCCGGAGCATCGAAGCAAAACTGCAGATGTCCGCTCTCCCGATGTTCAATGGCGGGCTGATGCGGATGACGTTGCCGTGCAGCCCGCCCCTGCCGACCAGCAGCCCCTGCTTCCGTGCGGCTTCCAGCACTCGGGAGGCATCCTGCGGAGCTGGTTCCTTGGTCCGGCGGTCCGTGACAAGTTCAACGGCCTGCATGAGTCCCATTCCGCGCACATCACCTACGAGGGGAAACTCCTCCTGGATCGCCCTGAGATGCTGTTCCAGGTAATTACCCATATCCTGCACGTTGGCAAGGAGTTGTTCACTCTCAACGTAGTCGAGAACCGCCTTCGCGGCCGTGGCCGTCACGGGGTTGCCTCCGAATGTCGAGAGCGTAAGGTATCGCAGGGAATCGGCGATTTCCGCCCTGGCGGACGTTGCGCCGATGGGGAGGCCGTTGCCCAGTCCTTTCGCCATGGTGATCACGTCTGGCGCGACATCGTAGTGATCGATGCCGAACCACTTTCCCGTTCGTCCGCACCCGGCCTGGACTTCGTCACTGATGAAGATCCCGCCGTGCTTGCGGACGATGTCTGCCACGATGCCGAAGTACTCCTTGGGTGGAGTGACGAAACCACCGATGCCCTGAATCGGCTCCGCCAGAATCCCGGCGACGGCCCCGGAGGTGGAGGTCTCGATCAAGTCGGTGAGATCCCGCGCACATGCCAGATCACACGAAGGGTAGGTCTTGCCGAACGGGCAGCGATAGCAGTAGGCGTTGTGGGCATGGACGAAACCCGACACGCCAGTGGCCGGTCCGCGCCACGCACTCTGCCCGGTGGATGCCCGGGCGGCCAGAGTTCGTCCGTGGTAGCCATGGCGGAGCGCGATGATCTCCGAATTGCCCGTGTAGCACCGGGCTAGCTGTATCGCGGTCTCGTTGGCTTCAGAGCCACTGTTCGTGAAGAACGACTTTGCGTGAGTTCCACGTGGCCAGATCTCGGAAATGCGGGCCGCGAGTGCGATCTGGGGTCGCGTGGGAAACACGGTCGAGACGTGTTGGAGCCGATCAAGCTGCTGATGCACAGCGTGATTGACCGTGTCGTTCTGATGGCCGACGCTGATCGTCGCGATACCACCGAAGAAATCAAGGTACTGGGTACCATGCGAATCCCAAACGTACTGATTCTTCGCACGTTCGATGACAAGCGGCTCGTTGAAGTAATGGAAGACCGCAGGGAAGAGGAAGTCGCTCCCGGCCAGCAGCAATTCCTCGTGGGTGCCCGTCTTCTGTGCCATCGTGGCCCGTCCCGCAAAGCCCAGGTTTCATCGTATGCGCCCGTCGTCAGCCGGAACTCCCGATGCGGTGCACGCACCGAGAGATGGCGCCGGATCGGCTACCGCGAGACAGACCGACTCGAGTCCTCAGCGACCCAGAACCTTGGCCAGCACACCGGGGTTGTCGGTGATGATGCCGTCCACGCCAAGGAACAGCAGTCGGCGCATTTCGGACTCGTCATTGACGGTCCAAGCGTAGACCTGCAGATCTTCGTCATGAACCTCCTCGATCAGTTCCCGCGATGCTAGCCGAAACTGCGGAATGACGAAGTCAATCGGGCTGTTGTGGCGCAATTCCTCATCCTGCGTCCGGTTGTAGATGAACCCCAAGCGCAAGCTTGGCAGGAGGTCGTGCACCTTATTCAGCATCTCCGTGTGGAATCCGCTGACCATGACGTTCCTGGGATCGGTATATTGCTGGATCAGCGCAACGGCGGCGGCCTCGAAGCCCGGCTCCTTGAGTTCGATGTCTAGGAAGGTCCGCCCGCCCAGTGTCTTGAGGACATCCTCGAAGAGTGGGATCTCATACCCGTCCGGCAGGTCGCGGTAGCTGGCGTACGCATTGGACTTGACCGCCAGTCCACCGGCTACCGAACCGTGAACAACGATCAACTGGCCATCCCCGGACTGCCGGACGTCCAGTTCCACACCATCGGCACCCTGTTCGAGCGCCAACTCAAAGCTCGGGATGGTATTCTCGGGATGCCCATGGGCTCCTCGGTGACCGATGATCTTGGCTTGCTTCATGAGAGTACGACCGGACAGTGACCTGCACATACGGCCCGTCCCTGTGCGCCGGGTGGAGCGATTCGGATCTGACGGGCCTGTAGTACTCGGGACTCCCCCCACGGGAGCGTATCACTTAATCCATAGTATACAGCCGATGCCCTGATGTACTGTAGGGGGACCCATGACTGACAATGTCAAACGCCGTTCCGTCCTGCAGGGTGCAGCCGCCGGTATCGCTGCGTCTGCGGCCCTGGCACAGTCTGCGTCGGCTGTGCCCGTACCTCTCAGCGACGGCCTGAAGATCACGAAGCTCGAGACATTCCTGGTGAAACCGCGTTGGCTGTTTCTCAAGATGCACACCGACGCCGGCTTGGTCGGACTTGGGGAACCGATCGTCGAGGGCAGGGCAAAGACCTGTGCCGAGGCCATCCGGGAGATGGAGCCCTACCTGATCGGCCAGGACCCGCGCCGGGTACAGCATCACTGGCAGGCGATCTATCGTCATGCGTTCTATCGAGGGGGACCCGTGCTGACAAGCGCACTGAGCGGCGTCGAACAGGCGATGTGGGACATCACGGGACAGTCCTTCGGCGTGCCGGTCTACGCACTGCTGGGCGGGCCTACCCGTGACCGCGTTCGGCTCTACAAGGGCGGCACGTCACCGGACACAATCCGCCAGGACATGGCGCAGGGATTCACCGCATTCAAGGTCGGGCCATTCAAGGAGCGTCCGGCCCGGATCGTGGAAAACCGCGCCTTCATCGAGAAAGCCGCCGAGCACTTCCGAGCCCTGCGTGAGGCCGGCGGCGACGAAGTTGACATCGGAATCGACTTCCATGGAGCGATCAGCCCGCAAACCGCAAGGCTGCTGATCAAGGCACTCGAGCCGTACCAGCCGATGTTCATCGAGGAACCGATCAACTGTCAGAATCATGACATCATGGCCGAGATCGCGCACGGGACGCACCTGCCGATCGCGACCGGCGAGCGCGTCTTCACCAAATGGGGCTTCCGCGAAGTCCTCGAGAAGGGGGCCGCCTCGATCCTCCAGCCGGACCTGTCGCACTGTGGCGGGATCATGGAAGCCCGACTGATCGCGGGCATGGCTGAGTCGTACTACGCCGCGATCGCTCCGCACAACCCTCTGGGTCCCATCGCAACCGCCGTCTGCGTCCATCTTGATGCGACGATCCCGAACTTCATGTGCCAGGAGTTTCGTTCACTTGGCGAGGGGTACCTCAAGGAGTCGCTTCAGTTCTCGGATGGATACGTGGAACTGCCGACCAGGCCCGGACTCGGCATCGAGATCGACGACAACGCGATTGCCGACAAGATCGATCATGACTGGCTGAACAGGCAGACATACGACGCGTTCGACGGCTCCGTCACGGACTGGTAGGCGCTCGATAGCCGGAACGGCGGGGCATGGGCCGCCGCAGATGGGGCAATGCGGTAGAGTTACATAAGGGAATTGCGACCGGCTCAGCCATAAGTTAACATAATATATGTTATCAGAAATTTCACTCCGTCGATTCCTGGCAGTCGGAATCCTGCTGCTGGCCGGTTCCGCACTTGCTGCTTCCACTGCGATTCGCGGGACGCTGGTCCCGCCAGTCGCTGACGAGCCCCTGCGCCTGCAGCTCCCAGGCGGCGCGACCGTGGAGTTGGAACTGGACGAGGGGCTGGAACTCACCATGCGCGATCCGCAACTGGCCGAGCGGCTATGGGCGGTTCGGGGACAACGACAGGACGACGGCCGGGTTGTGGTGGAGAAGATCTTCACCGTGAAGGACGGTGTGTTGCATCGCGTGACTTACTACTGCGAGATCTGTCACATTACGACACACGAACCGGGCGCGTGCATGTGCTGTCAGGGCGAAACCGACCTGCGTGAACTTCCCGGCGAATAGCGCAGCAACCCTGCGTTATCCTGATCGACCGTTCGCTCCGATGCCAATTTCATCTTCGCAGTCCCATGCCGCGATCCTGACCCGTTCTGACGATGTGGAAATCGTCCGTCTGCGCGGTCCGGAGGATGTGGTCGTGTCGGTCGCGCCGAAGATCGGCAACAACGCCTACGAGTTCAGCGTCAACGGCAAGAACGCATTCTGGTTTCCATTCCCGTCGGTCGGTGAGTTCGCGGCCGCCCCCGATCTGTGTGGAAATCCGTTTCTGGCACCGTGGGCGAACCGACTCGACGAGCACGCCTTCCATGCGCATGGCGTGCGCTACGAACTGAACCGAGCCATCGGCAACTACCTGCTGGATCCTGACGGGCAGCCGATCCACGGTCTACTGCTGTACGCCAGCGAGTGGGAGGTTGTGGATGTGGGGTCGGAGCCGGACTCGGCGTGGGTGAAGAGTTGCCTGGAATTCAGCCGCTTCCCCGCCCTGATGGCACAGTTTCCGTTCGCCCACAGCATCGAAATGACCTACACACTGGCCGGCACCAACCTCGAGGTTCGCACTGCGATCCGCAATGAGGGTGCCGAGACCATGCCGGTCTCCGTCGGATTCCATCCATACTTCCAACTGCATGAATGCCGCCGCGACGACTGGAGGGTGCACCTGGCGGCAGACTGTCTGTGGGATTTGAACGAGCGTTCTACGCCGACCGGCAGGAAGTCTGCAGTTACCAGGACATTCCCGAATGCCGACAACCTGTTGCTGCGAGGCGAATCCCTAGACCACGTATTCGGCGATTTGCGGACTGATCCGGACGGATGGGCTCGATTCGGTGTTCATGCCGGCAGGGAGCGCCTCACGGTCGCCTACGGCGATGGATATCCCGTCGCCGTCGTCTACGCACCGAGCGGCGACGGGCAGCAGTTCCTGTGCTTCGAACCCATGTCCGGCATAACGAATGCGTTCAACCTGGCTCATCGCAAACTATACCCACAGCTTCCGATGGTACGGCCCGGCGAGGTCTGGACGGGAACGTACCGGATTTCCGTGGAAGGGTTCTGAGGGCCACGGTCGTGGTCCCGACCAAGCAGATCCGTTGCGGTGATCGCGAAGTGCGATTCGAGATCGTGAAGCAGGATCACCTTCCGATGATTCCCGCATCCCCCCGCAGAGCCCCGCTTTCCGCTTCAGATCTCACTGAAAACACGCGGTGTCTTGAGGCTCATCTCTCATTGGAAGCGATTCGAACTTGGCATGGCGCGGTTGGTATCCTATCTGAGGGATAGCCCTCGCTGACGAGGATGATCCTGCCCCGGCCCTGATCGGGACCGTCGCGCGATGAATCAACACCAGCCAGACGGAGATCAACCGAGAATGGTCGCCCGAAGCCAAGACTGCCGGAACGGATCGATCTTGCGGTGGGTCGCGCTTTCTCTCGCACTTGGCGTGGGAGGGGCGAGCGCTGCACCGCCCAACATCGTCCTGATCTACGTGGACGATCTGGGCTGGCAGGATGTCGGATTCAATGGGGCCAAGTTCTACGAGACACCCAACATCGACCGTCTCGCAAAGCAGGGGATGAACTTCACCCATGCCTACGCTGCAGGGCCGAGTTGCGTCCCGTCGAGGGCCAGTCTGCTCTCCGGCATGTACACACCGCGTCATCACTCGTACCTGGCGGGTCGGCGATCCAAGATCAATCCCCACAGGATGAAGCTGTGGACCCCCGTGCATGAGCGGTTCTGGAAGCGGATCGGCGTCACCGATCCGGTTCCGGATGCGTTCGAGGTGCGGGCCAGTTTGAAGCCGGGTGTATCCACCATTGCTGAAATGCTCGCATCAGGCGGCTATGTGACGGCCCGGTTCGGCAAGTGGCATGTTGGACGCGACAAGCAGGGATTTCGGTACAGCAGCAGCAACGGCAAGCCGAACGAGGAGAGCAACCACTACGATGATCCCGACGTTACCTTTCACCTGACGACCCGAAGCGTCAAGTTCATCAAGGCACACCACAACCGCCCTTTCTTCCTGTACCTCTCACACTGGGATGTCCACAACCCTTTTGTAGCGCGTGCGGACCTTGTCAAGAAGTACCGGCGCAAGCTCGCCTCATGGCCGGGACAGGAAGAGTTGTACCGCCCTGTCTACGCAGCCATGATTGAGGCAGTTGACAGCAGTGTCGGCCGCATCGTCCGTGTTCTGGAGAACTACGGACTTGTCGAGAACACTCTCGTCATCTTCACGTCCGACAACGGCCCCCCTCCCACGGCCACTCCTCATCCCTTTCGCGGGGCCAAGACTTCGCTGTATGAAGGCGGCATACGGGTGCCGACCTGCATGAGGTGGCCGGGCGTGATCGCACCGGGCAGCACTTCGTCAACCCCGATCACGCAGGTCGATTTCCTGCCCACCTTCGCCGAACTGGCGGGTATCCGCTGGAACGTCGATCAACCGGTGGACGGCACCAGTTTCGCCTCTCTCCTCAAGGGAGAACGTATCCCGGCGTTGGCTGATCGGGCGATATTCTGGCACTTTCCCCTGTATGTGTCCAATCGTGGCGTGCCGTCAAGCGCCATTCGTAAAGGCGACTGGAAACTGATCGAGTTCTTCGAGGACAAGCAGTTGGAGTTGTACAACATCCCGTCCGATCCCGGCGAATCCAGCAACAGGGCGGCATCCATGCCCGACAAGGCGCGCGAACTGCACGAGGAACTCATCGCATGGCGCAATGCTACGAATGCACCCGTGCCGCAACAATCCAATCCCTACTATCAGGGCGATTCGGGAACCGGACCGGATCCGGACGCCCCGGAGCAGATCAGGACTCGGTTAAGTCAGGCCGAGGAACAGATACGATCGCTGCAGGTTACGGTTCAGTCGCTGGACGGGAACAGGGAGCGGCTCAGGCGGCTTGTCGGTCGGTTGCGGGATGCGGAGGAACGGGACAAGGCGCTGCAGTCCATCGAGGATAACATCCGGAACTCGGCTTCGGCGATCGTCGCGCAGTAGGACGGGCCCGTAGACCCAGAATTGCCCTTCAACGTGGTGGCCGTTCCCTGCGCCGCATTGCTGTCGGCCTGCGGCTCTGCGGCTCAGAAAGCCAGATGCAGGGTGAACCGAAACGTGCGACCGTCGTTCAGTGTGTTCGTGATCGCCCCGAAGGTCCGGGATGCCAGGTTGATGTCCGGCTCGGCGAACTGGGGATGGTTCAGCAGGTTCAGTGATTCGGCGCGAATCAGGAGCGCGTTCTTTCCGGGCAGCAACAGTCGGCGTGAAAGCGCCAGATTCACGTTCCAGATTCCGTCCTTGCGGAATGTGTTGCGCCCGAGATTCCCGGACCGGTCGGTCGGCCGAATGAACTCGAAGGCACTTGGAGGCAGCATCATTGCAGCCGTGTCCGGATCATTGACCGTCCGGCCTAATATCGAGGTGTCCACGAGGTTTGGCCGGTCACTCCCTGCGCCGTCGACGTTGCCGACCCCTGGCGAATCCGAGCCGGACCGAACGCCGAAAGGAGTTCCGGACTTCCATAGGATGACCGAGTTTCCCTGCCATCCGCCCAACACCGACCGGATGCGCCGCGGCAGTGTCCGCCGCCCGGGCAGCGAGTAGGTCAGGCGTGCGAGGACGGCGTGAGACTGATCGAAGTCGCTCGGCCCCTTCATATGGCCCCAGATATCGAACTCGCTCGGACTGCGCGCGTTGCGGCCATCCCTGCCAACTGCAGTGTTGGTGTAGTCGGATGCCAGATCGATCGCCTTGCTCAGCCAATAGGAGCAGTCCAGGTTGAGTCCCGCCCAGTCGCGTATCCGCAACGTCGCCTTGGCGGCGTCGAAATACCCGATGGACCCGTTCACGACATGCAGGATGTCGAAGAATCCGGAGTCGGGCCTCCGCTGATTGATCGTACGCGTGGTTTGGGCGATTCCCTCGACGGGTTGGGCCCGGTTGTTGTAGCGCTGGTTGAGAAGACGGTGGGAGCGACTGCCCACATAGGCAAGTTCAACCGTCCATTCCGGCTTCGGTTCCATCATCCAGGAGAAGTTGTACTGGTGCGAGTACGGCGTCGACAGTTCCGGATCCAGGCTGAATTGGATGCTTCGAGCGGTCGGGTCGAGATCAGACGGCGAGAGATTCCGTAACGGATCAATCAGGTCCGGAGCATTCAAGACCAGCGCCAGGACTCCCGGAGTATTGAATCTCGCCTGCATGAAGGTGGCGTTGAAGATCTGCCCGTAGTGCAGGCCATAGGCGCCTCGGAATACGCCCCACCTGCCGCGCGGGCGGTAGGCAATGCCCAGGACGGGCGCGAGGTTGTTCAGGTCATCGTCATACGGAATCGGCGTCAGTCCGTCGACCTCGTCGGGCCGAATCACGGGTTCGAACCGCAGGCCCAGATCGACCGTAAGCGCCGAGGACACCCTCCAGTTGTCGTGCAGGTACCCGAGAAACGCTCTGTTGCGAAAACCGCGGTGCGCATTGCCAGTCGCAAGCCGGTACTGGCTCGGGGTTCCGGCCAACAGGTTGTCCAGTGCCCCTCGACCAAAGTCCGCACGGAAGCTGACCGTCCCCCGGTGGTCGTTGCTCTCGAATCCGTTCACATGCCGGCGAAGTGTCTCGATCCCCAAAGCCAGCTGATGATTCCCCCGAACCCTAGTCGCACGGGCCCCGAATCGATAGAGATTCTGGACCCGGTCGATGGGTATGTTGCTGCTCGGGCCGATCGATTGCAGAATCCGGCTGAACAGGTAGAACACCCCAAGCGACGTCTCTTCCGGTACCAGGAGCGATCCAATCCGCTCGTAGCCCGCGGTCAGGTCGGTGGTGGTGAACGGACTCCACGAACGACTCCATGTCGCCTGGAGGGGTGTAACGAGAACCTTGCCCTGACCCGGCCGGTGGTGAACGGACTCCACGAACGACTCCATGTCGCCCGTGCTTCATGGTTCTTGGTGGTCGTATCGGGGTTCTGACCACCGACAAGCTGAAAGGCTTCGACGTGCTGCAGCGTTACGTTGTACCGCAGCGAGATCCTGTCATCCGCCATCAACTGATCCAGCACTCCGCCGGCTCGCTCATTCCGGATCTTCTGGGGTGAGTTCGTGTTCAACGCGCGCTCATTGATGTCTGTACGATTGGGCAGTTCGGCCGGATAGGCACGGATCACCTGTTCGACGATTGCCCGCTTGGCGGGGTTCGTTGTCGTGGGGACCCGTTCATCCGCGGCCGGTACCAGGACATTGCCGTTGACCTGGCCCAACAGGCGCCGCTGGCTCATCTGGACAGTCACGGCGGATCCAGTCCACAGGGGTGCGCCGAACCGAAAGCCGTAGTCGTTCGTGCGTGCCGGTCGCACGTCTCCAACCTGGAAGAAGGAGCGCGCCGCCAGCGCACTGTTCTGATGGCTCCAGGAGAGTTCGCCGTGGACATCCCTACGGGGCACACCTGACCGATGGAGGCTGGGCTCGGGTGACCCTCCGTACTCCAACCCGAAGTAGGATTGTTCAGCCCGGAAACTGCTGATGATCGTGGCGGTTGCACCCATGCGACGAAGGAGTTACTTGAGAACGTTGTTGTCGATCAGGGTGAGTCGAACGTTCTCGTTGCGCTGGGATTCACCCGACCTCGAGTCCACCTCCCCCAGCAGGTTGAGGCGGGTCCGCTCGCCCTGACTGGCATCGTCGGGCGTCTCGGTGATTCCGGGTCGGGAAGCCTGCTCGGTCTTCGCGATGGCAGATGACCCGCTCGTGTCGTCTACGCTCGAATCCTGCTGCTGTGCCACTGCCAAGGACGCAGCTGCGCCCAGCAGCATCAAGGAAAGTAGCACTGTTCTCAAGACCACCGACACCCGTCCACTGCGGGGATCTCTCAGGCCCCATCCCCCACCCGCAGGTCTTCTGTAGACTATTGCCATCATGACACGCCGCGACTGGCTGAAGACGATTCCGATCGGCGCGATCTCGTCGACCCTGCCTGCCCAAACGGCCAGCAGTCTCCAGATCGAGCACCTCGAGTTCTATACATCCACCGTGGGACCTCGCGCCTGGGTGTTGTGCGAACTGGCGACCACCGGAGGCTTGACGGGGCTCGGAGACGGCTCCGCGAACGAGAGAGTTCCTGTGAAGTCGACAGCAGTGGCACAGGAACTCTTCGAATCGATCCGCGGACGCACTCCCTTCGAAGTCGAGCGTCTGCGCGAAGCGGCGATGACCATCGTGGCGAAGGCAGGACCGCGGGAAAAGCGCCATACTGTCGCGACCTGCTCCGGAATCGAGCAGAGCATGTGGGACTTGCAGGGAAAAGCCCTCCGTCTTCCCTGCTACGAGTTGTTCGGCGGCAAACTGCGTGACACGATTCGGAACTACGCCAACATCAATCGTGCCACCCGGGGCGAAGACAGGACGGAAGCAGGTTTTGCGGCAAACGCCCGTCGGGGCGTCGAAGCCGGATTCGGTGCATTCAAGCTGGCTCCGTTCGACCACATGGCGAGAAGCGAGGCCGACCCGGCTGCGTTTCGTGACGGAGTTCGCAGAGGAGTCGGCTTCGTCCGGGCCGTGCGATCCGCCATTGGTCCGGACCGGGACTTGTTGATCGATGGTCACAGCCGCTTCAACGTCCGCCAGGCGGTCGAGGTCGCGAGAATGCTGGAGCCCTTCCATCTGTACTGGATGGAGGAGATGTGCCGGCTGCCGGAGGACCTGGCTCGCTTCAATGAAGTCGTCGATGTTCAGACAGCGGGTGGCGAATCGCTCTGGAGTGTCGACGAGTTCTTCCCGTACATTCAGTCGGGTGCGGTCGACACGGTCATGCCGGACGTGAAGTTCTGTGGCGGGATGTATGAGCTGAAGAAGATCGCGGCCATGGCCGACGGAGCCGGTTTGCTGTGTTCTCCGCATGGCCCGGCAAGTCCGGTCGGCAACATGGCAGCTGCCCATGTGTGTGCAACCATGCCGAATTTCGACATCCTCGAATTCGCGTATGGCGAGATCGACTGGCGGGACGAGACCGTGATGCCGGCGGAGGGCGCGCGGAACGGTTACCTCACCGTGCCGGACAGGCCGGGCATCGGCTACGAGATGAATCCGAAGCACTGGGACCGCTACGAGGCCTGAGCCGCGGAGTCAGTCCTGGCGGAGCCGAGGAATTGCGGCCTCGATCACATGCAGTACCGTGGCGAAACTGCGGCTGTCCAGTTTGTCGAGCGTATCCTGTGCTGTGTGCCAGTAGGAGTTGCGCGGACCGTAGCTGAAGTCGATCAGGTTGAGGCTCGGCACACCCGCCCGCAGGAACGGGATGTGGTCGTCCTCAATGTAACCCCTGTTCCGTCCGAACTCGGCCCGGTAGCCGAGATCCCTCGCCAGCGCCCAGACCAGTTCGCGAAGAGCGGCATCCGAATTCCCTTCGTAGACGAGTTCCAGGTCCCGGTCGCCGATCATGTCGACATTGATCAACCCCTGAATCCTCTCCGTCGTGCCGTCGGCAGCCCACACCCGGGCCAGCCTGCGGCTGCCATAGGTGTGATCCTGATTCCTCCAGACCGTGGTGCTCTCTTCCCCGTCGAAGAACACCACCCACACGCTTCCCCGATCGACTGCATCCAGACGTTCCGCCAATGTCACCAGAAGACCTGCAGAGGATCCGCCATCGTTTGCCCCGACGAATCCGTCCTGGCGCAACGTGTCGTAGTGACCCGATATGATCACCACATCATCAGCATCCGCCGGTCCGAATCGCGCGATCAAGTTCTGCATTGACAACGGTCCGACAGGTGTCGTTGCGACGAAGTCATCCACTTCCACCCTGCACGCGAGGCCTTCCAGTCCATCCCGGATCATCTGCTGTTGGACAGCCAGCACATGCGAGCCGGCCGGACGCGGACCGAGCTCGACGAACCGACGGGTCCAGTCCAGTGCACGTCTGCCAGCCGCGAGATACTCGTCCGGCGGCTCCGCAGGGACGACGGGCTGGACGCATGCGGTCACCGCGAGCAGCAGCGCGGCCGCCACAGACCTGTTGCGGTCACGCAACCGCCCCTCCCGCTCAGCCCGGCTAGTGCTGGCCCGATTCTTCAAGCGACCTCCTCGCCTCCACCATCAGAGTGGCACTGGCATCATTGGCTGCCTCCAGCAGTACAAGAGGAACCGCCGCCCCTACCGTCGTCCCGTAGGCCAGACTCTTCAACGTGGCAACCAGCTTCGATTCGGTCACTCCACGCACCCTCCTGACGATGGGGTCCAGCGCAGGAAAAAGGCTGGTAGCGAGCCCTGTTGCCGACTCGAGGAGCAGGACCTTCTTGCGACGTGTGGCCCGAAGCCCGGATACTGCCAGCAACGAGTCAAGGGCCTCGTGATCGTAAGAGAACGGATGGCGCGGCACATCGAAGCTGTTCCAGCGGTCCGCCAGAAGCAGCGCCTGCCAGGAAGCAGCATTGGGAACCGAAAGAACCAGACTGCCGTCATCGGCCATGACATCCCGGAGCATCCCAAGAACCGAGAGCGGGTCGGGTACATGCTCCAGAACATGGAGCGCCACAACCGTGCCATACAGTCCAGCCTGGGCAGCAGCGACCGGGCGTTTGGATCGGCCACGGGAGATGAGCGCATCCACCTCGCGGCGCCATTCTCGCAGTTCGGCCAGCCCACGTGATTCGACAGTGTATCCCGACGACCGCAAGCCATCGTGCAGCAGACTCATACCGCCGTCGACATCGAGTATTGCGTTCTCTGGTCGGGCACAGGCCCGGACGAATCCGACCTGCCCTCGCAAGGTTAACCGTCCTGCCAAGCGGGCAATGGTGCTTGGCCGCGATGGGTCCAGTTCCCACCACGACCTTGCAGGCGAGATCTCGGGCGACCCCGATCCGCCAGGAAACGGCACCGTGCGAATGAGCCCGCAATCAATGCACTGCAGCATCCGGAATCGGCCGGTGCTCTTGAGGAGGAACCTGTCAGATGCCTCAAGGATCGTCGACGAGCGGGTGGACGAACAGGCCGGGCACCGGTCACCGCATTCGGCACTGGAGGGAACTGGATCGGCACCTGTCACGCTTGACGGAAACGGAACCCCTGGATGGTGCCGCTACCATCGGCAATCACCCCATACAAGAACTCCAGCGTACCGAAATCGACAGTTCCACGTTGTTCCTGCCACCTCCGGGGTGACGGCTCGCGGGTTGATCGGAGGCTGCAACACCGCTCGACCTCTTCGTCAGCAGCAGCCCGGATTCATCCCGGAGCATCCGAGTGGCCGTGAATCGAGCACCAATCGGGTCCCTGCGCGAGACCGACAGGCGCGGCATGAATCGGGCCAGGCCAAGCCCGATCATGACCCGGAAAATCAGCAGTACTTCCAGCAGCCGGCCGCTCACCTGGCGGCGAGTTCCAGCAGGATGGTCGGGATGACCCTCGCTACACGCCAACGAAGGCGGGCGGGTGATGCGGCGACGCTGACACACCGACAGTCGTCCCGGATAGCAGCGGTCGACAGGTACGATCGCGTAACAGATTATATATCAACTTACTGTAAAATATAACATAAAGCACCATTTCTGTATCTGCTGGCGGCGATCAACATACCCTCAAGGCCGGGAAACCAGGGAGCGATGCCCTGTATCGGTGCACTACGCGGCGCACCTGTATAGTGAGTACATATACTCCAACATGCCTACCGTCGGCGAACAACTCCGCGCTGCGAGACTCGAGCGGAATCTCACAATTGACGAGATTGCGAAAAGCACGCGGATTCGCCCCACATTTCTCGAGCACCTGGAGCGCGGCGAATACGAACATCTGCCCGAGCCATTCTTCGCCGTCAGTTTCGTCCGCCAGTTCGCGGAAGCCGTGGGCCTGGCCCCCCAGGCTCTGGCGGCCACAGCCAACTCCGAGATGAACCGTGTCGAGGCTCCCGAACTCACTCCCGCCGAGAGTGTCCCCTCTCCCGAAACCGTCAGGTCGTGGTCGAACAGTGGCAACCGTATCCGGCGAATACTCAGGCAGAATGCGGTTTCGCTGCTGCGAGGCATCGTTCCGGTCATTCTCATTGCAGGCGGGATATTCTTCGCCTACCAGAGCGATCGTCTATCGGGCGAGCGCGATCCGGTGGTCGAAGCCTCTCCCCAGTCAATTGCAGCACCGCCGCGATCGGACAGCGCATTACCGGAGGCCCCGGGCACAGGTGAACAGGCCACGCCCCGATCCGATCCCGAGGTCGACCGACCGGGTGCATCCACGCCTAGTTCCGACGGGAGTCTCCCCAACACGGATACCGGTGTCCGGCTCGGTACGTTCGCCCTGGAGGTTCAGGCCACCGAGGTCGTATGGGTCCAAGTCGTGGCTGATGACGCCAATGATCGAGAAATGACACTCCAGCCCGGGGAGAGCGTCTCGTACCACCTTGGCCCACGGGTCCACGTCGCGCTGGGAAATGCGGGTGGCGCCAACATCCTGATCGACGGTCAGGATCAAGGCCCCTTGGGCGAGTCCGGCCAAGTCCGTCATTTTCGAATTACCCAAGAGGGGTTGACGCCCGTCTCTCGAGAGGATTTCTGAGGGCCGGGACGCTCTGCTGCTGGTCCCGGGCACTGTGCGGCCGGCGTGCGTCGGTTGGGCCCGTTCCCTCAGCCGATCCCTCGGCAGGCCGACTGACGATGAATTCCGGGGCTGGACCGGAGGCCGACTCGACCGTCCATCGAGACGCGCAAGTGCGTGTAGCGGACGCAGTAACGGTATCTCCACCCAGAAGCAGTCCGAAGGACCGCAGCACCAGCCTGTTTCCCGGAGAGAGCCCCATGCTGCGGCGATTCGGGCATCCGTGACGTATCGACATGGACCGTGTTCCGATTCCTTGTAGAATCAGCTTGTTGGCCGCACTCATTCGAGTACTAACCGACAACTGCCATCATGCCTGCCAATCGTCGTCAGTTCACGCGGTCCATTGTCGGTGGAGCGGCGTCCCTAGCCGTTGCTCCGGGTGCCTCTTCGCATACACCTGAACCCGGTACGCGCATTCGGAAGATAGAGGTGCTGCCCGTCGGAATTCCGTTCCGCAGCCAGTTTCGGATCGGCGTTGGAACGGTCGGTGGCAAGTCGCGGCCCGGCAAGTACGTCATGGTTCGAGCCGAGACCGAGGATGGCCATGTCGGCTGGGGGATGACCCTCACGATCCCAGCCTGGTCGTACGAGACCATGGAAGCCGTTGTCGGAACACTGCGGCATCACTTGGCGCCCATCGCGATCGGCAAGACGCCATTCGAGTGGAATGCGCTGAAAAGGCAGATGGACCAGACCATCCGCCCTGCCGTCAGCAACGGAGCGCCCTTCGCCAAGAGCGCGCTGGAGATCGCTTTCCTGGATCTGGCGGGCCAGGTCGCCGGGGTGCCGCTGCACCGACTGCTCGGAGGCAAGGTGCGCGAAACGGTCGAACTCTGTTACGCGGTGAGCATCGACACGCCCGGAGTGATGGCCGACGAGGTGAAGCGCTGGCCGGCGTGTCGGTGCTTCAAGGTCAAGGTCGCAGGCAACGCCGACGAGGATATCGAGAGACTCGAGGCGATCTGCCTCGCTCGACCGGACATCGACATCTGGCTGGATGCGAACCAGTCGTACCAGCCGATCCAGCTGGAGCGTTTTCTCGACGCCCTGCGGGATTTCGATGCCGTCCGCTGTTTCGAGCAACCCGTGAGGAGCGAGGACTGGATGGGACTCCGACGGGCTCGCGAGAAGAGCCCGTATCCGGTCGCGATCGACGAAGGCTGCTTCTCCTCCTTTGACGTGGCGCGAGCCGCCGAGATGAGAGCCGCCGACCTGGTCGTGCTCAAGGTCGCAAAGAGCGGAGGAGTGACAAACTGCGCGAAGAGTGCAGTAGTGTCGGAAGCGCATGGTCTGGGGCTGCTAGGCAGTGGATTGACCGACGCCGGCGTCAGTCTCATCGCATCCGTGCACCTGTATTCGACGCTGGACCTGCTGCTTCCGCCGGAACTGAACGGGCCGCAGTTCCTTGAGGACCTCCTGGCGGACGACATCCGGATGGAGGGTGTTAGCGTCACGGTTCCCGAGGCGCCGGGTCTCGGCATTCGCGTACCGGAAGACCGGGTCCGCGAGAGTTCGCTGAAGGTCGGCTGACAGGCCTCCGGCCCCGCTGGATCACCGTTGGCCAGACGGACAAGTCGTTTGGTTTCAGTCTTTCATCACCAAACCCTGAATTGATCGTCAACATTGGCGAACATCTCGGGAGGTATCGTTCCGGCATCAGCCGACTGACACTTCGCTCCCGCCACACTCAGAGTCTTCGAACGAGCGTGAGGCCATCCCCCACATGGAGCATCACGCTCTCGACGCGCTTGTCCTTCAGGACATGCGCGTTGAATTCCCTGATTCCGACAGTCTCAGAGTCCTGATTGGCGGCGTCCATGCTCCAGTTGTGCCACATCACGTTGTCCACGACGATGAGTCCATTGCGTCGGAGTCGAGGCACCAGCGCCTCGTAGTACGCAACGTAGTTCTGCTTGTCCGCATCCACGAATGCGAAGTCGACCACCAAATCGTCGGGCAGGGCTTCGATCGTCTCCAAGGCCGGAGCGATTCTCAGGTCAATGACCGTCTCAAGACCACATTTCCGCCAGTGCGCAGCGCCGATGTCGGTCCACTCCTCGTTGATGTCACAGCAGATGAGTCTTGCTCCAAGTGGGAGCGCGGACGCCATGCAGATCGCGCTGTATCCCGTGAACGTGCCAATCTCCAGCACGAGCTTCGGCGCAAGGCTGGCAACCAGCATCCGCAGGAGAATTCCCTGCTCCTCTGCCACCATCATCCGCGCCTTGTCGCCCAGCTTCTCCGTGGTCTCGGAACGCAACCGCGCGAGTATCGGCTGTTCCGGCGTACGGTTCCGCAGCATGTAGCGGCACAGGTCTTCTGTCAGGGCCGTAATCTTGGCCATCTTCCGACTGTAACGAATCTTCCGCGCCTCAAGTCCGCGAGCGATTCCGACGCCAGTCACGAAGACGCGGACACAGTGGCCGGCCACGCGCTCGATGCTGTCGGCACCCGAGGTTCAAGCGATTCGACACGGAGCACGGGCCGCCATTCGACACTCGGCTGACGGCTGGCTAAACTAGGAAGTCGAGGGATGCTGATCCCAGTTCCGTTTGTAGAGTACCTGGCCAAGGCGGTCGTGAAACGCCTTGACCAGACAGCTTGCGTGATCAAGCAAGCCGATCTTGCTGCGAAGGCCTTTGAGTCGATCGTTCTCGATGAACTCAGCCTCGAGGATGAGATCAACGCCGAGGCCAGGGCGCTGCTCTCGCAATACAGCGAATACATGCGCCACCAGGACATCTCGTATCACGAGATGTTCAGCAGGGTGAAGCGGAAGATCCTCGCCGAGAGGAATGCGGTCGCGGCGGCAGCGGACGGTCGCGGGCAGCGCACGATGAAGCTATCCCGCGACAAGGTGCTGGAGATCTCGCACAAGATGGCCGCGCAGTTGCCCCGCGTACCGGGATGCCGCCTGACAAAGGGTTGGAATGAGACACGGCTGGCAATCCAGCGACATGTGACTGACATCCTCATGCTCGAGGAAAAGTGTGACCAGTTGGCGAAACTCAAGATCTCCTCGCAGGCACGCGACATTCCTGAGGGCAGCGAGGAATGGCAGATCCTGCACCGAAAGTACTACGAGGACGAACTCAAGAAGCTCGGCGTCCATCTGACCCAAGCTCCCCAAGGGGCGGTCCGTTAGCTCCTTTCCTTCGCGAATCGATCGAGTTCCGGCCCCGGGGCCAAGAGAAGTTCGACCACACACTCCGCCTGAAGCGCAGCCATGACCGATCCTGTTCTCGTAATGAAGTTCGGGGGTACCAATGTGGGTTCTCCGGAAGCGATCCGGCGGGCGGCTCGCTTGGTCACCGAACACGCCAGCGAACGCAACGTGGCGGTTGTCGTCTCTGCGATGTCCCAAGTCACGAACCAGCTCCTGGCAACGCTGGATGCGGCGGCACAGGGCAAGTCAGCGGCCGTTCTGGAGAACATCAAGCAAGTCCGGGAGAAACACTTCAAGGCTTGCGCCGACCTCCTGCCCGACTCGGCCCAGGCTTCCGTGAGGGAGAACATCGGAGCGGTGCTGGGTGATTTCGAGCGGATCGCGAAGGGCATGCTGTTTCTGCGTGAACGGCCCCAGCGCTCGGTCGATGAGGCGGTACCCGCGGGAGAACGTCTTTCGGCCCTTCTGTTGAGTGAAGTCCTGTCGGCATCCGGAACGCCGGCGTGTGTGATTTCGGGTGCGGATGTCATCGTGACAGACGCAGCGTTCGGCGCGGCCAGTCCCAAGCTGCCGGCGACAAGAGACATGGCCGAAGCGCAGTTGAGACCGTTGCTCGACGAAGGAATCGTACCGGTCATTACGGGATTCAACGGTGCCACCCAAGGCGGAATCCCGACCACCCTGGGACGTGGAGGATCGGACTTCTCTGCGTCTATCGTGGCCGCGGCCCTTCAAGCAGATGAACTGTGCATCTGGACGGATGTCGACGGCATCCTCAGTTGCGATCCATCCGTCGCACAGGATGCCCGCCTGCTGGCCGAAGTTACCTACAACGAAGCCGCCGAACTTGCCTACAACGGAGCCAAGGTGCTGCACTCGCGGACCCTTGCGCCACTTGTCGACTTGGGAATACCGGTCCGTATAAGGAACAGCTTCAAGCCGGAGCGGACCGGTACGCGCATCTCGAGCCGGAAGTCCAAGCGGGCGGGCGTCCACGCCGTTACATCCCTGTCCGATGTAGTCCTGATCTCGATCGAATCGGCGGACGCATCCCTGTCCGGAGCACAACTCATGGCTCGAGCACTTGCGGCGGCCGCCAGAGCCAAGGTGGAGGTCCTGTTGCTCACACGCTCCAGTTTTCGCCAGAACTTCTGCATGCTGGTCCACCTGAACGATGTCGATCCGGTTCTCCAACACCTACGCGAGGAACTCTCCCTGGAGCTTGCTCACGGGTACCTGCGACCGATCGATGTGGACCCGAGCGTGGGGCTGCTGGCCGCGGTCGGCGAAGGCATGCGGGGTACCCCCGGCCTTGCCGGACGTCTGTTCACGTCGATTTCAAGAGAGAACGTCAACATCATTGCGATAGCGCAAGGATCAAGTGAGCTGACAATAGCGATTGTTGTCAACAAGAAGGACTTAGCCACAGCAGTTGCAGCGATTCACAGGGAATTTCGCTTGGGCGTGCGAATCGAAGAACCGAAGGCCTGAGAGAGTCTGGCGAAGCCTCGCCTCACGGCTCGAAAACGCTCTACGTCGAGCCTCTCCCTGTCGGTGTCGATCTGCGCAACGATCGAGCCTGCCAAAATGAACCTCAGCACATTGCATCGAGTCCACCATTCATGACTACCCACGTTCGATTCGTACCGACTGCCTGTCGTTGACTTCGCACGGACGGCACCAGCAAGTACAGGGACCACACCCGGGCCAGACCGGCCGGGCTGTCCGGGGCGCGTGAATGGGAGGTCTACGCCATGACGATTAGCGACGAGGACATACGGCGGCGGTTGCGGTTGGGCGAAGACAGTTGCTGGGAGTTCACACTCATCAAGTTCAACGGCGATACCCCTGTCCATCCCGGCAGGGTTGATCTTGCCGACGAACTGGGGGCCTTCGCAATCGCGGATGGTGGCGTGTTGCTGTGCGGAGTGTCCGACGACGGGAGAGTCCAGGGAATGTCAAGGGCACAGATGCAAGCGCTCGACCACCTACTGGCGGAGGTCAGCACCGCCTCGATCGAGCCCGCCCTGCGCATTCGAGTTCATCATCGGGAACTGGATGAAAGAGCTTTCGTCATCGTGGACGTGCCGAGGGGCAACTCCGTACATGAACGGGATGGGCGCGTGTTCATCCGAGTTGGATCGACGAAGCGACGCATGGAGAGTAGCGAGCGTCTCAGGCTGGCACAGATCCGCGCTCAGAGCCACTACCTGTGGTTTGACAGACAGGTCGTGCCGCAGACAGGCTTCGAGACTCTCAGCGAGCGCCTATGGGAGCCGCTGCTCAGCGTTTCCGGAGCGGCCGACCCGCGCCGAGGGTTGCTGAACCTTCGGCTGTTGGCGCAGGACGAAGATGGCCTCGTCCGTGCCACGGTTGCCGGCATACTCCTATGTGCTCAGTCCCCACAAGAATGGTTGCCGCAAGCAGGCATCGTGGCCACGCACTATTGCGGAGAAGACAGGTCCACCGGTCAGTTGGACGCACAGGAGATCGCTGGTCCACTACCCGCACAGATCGCTGACGCCGTGAAGTTCGTCACAAGAAACATGCGTGTTGCCGCCCGCAAGGTACCCCAGCGCCTGGACCTGCCGGAGTATAGTATGGCGGCGGTGTTCGAGGCTGTAGTCAATGCCGTCGCACACCGCGACTACTCGGTGTCCTCGCGGCGGATCCGGCTCTCGATGTTCAGGGATCGACTCGAGATCGACTCGCCCGGTCAGCTTCCCAATGGAATGAACATCGAAGGGATGGAGACGAGTCAGGCAACGCGCAACGAAGTGATCGCTTCCATATTCGGGAGGATTCCCGTTGGGGATCTCACCGGATCGAGCCATCGTGGCCAACTGATGGAACGTCGGGGAGATGGAGTCTCGATCATTCGCAAGGAAACCCTGGAAACTGCCGGCGTCGTACCGGAGTACCGGATCATTGACCGATCGAACGTTGTGCTGAGTATCCCCGCTGCCCGCCTGGCACTCTCTCCTGCCGACGCAACGGTCACGGTGCATGTCGACGGCAAGCCGCTGGCTGGAGTCGATGTTCTGGCACTCTTTCCCAACAAGACGTGGCGGCGGGCAACCTCTGATGAGGCTGGCGATGCAGTCCTCGATCTCTACACGGTGAACCTTCCAATGACCGTATTCGCTGCCGTCCCTGGGTATGCGGCCGGCCTCGAACACGACTGGCGTTCAGACAAGAGAGGTCTGCTTCTGGAACTTGTGCCACTTCCGTCCGGAGGCGCGGCCATCTTCCCTGAAGCAGCCGGGCAGATTCCCGGCTTGCGGGGCCGGTTGAACCCAAAACGTGATTCGACGGACCGCACCTACCTGTATGCCGACAATATCGCTATCGAGGAAGGACGTCAGCAGCCTGTTCCCTTTCGGTTGGGCAAGTCGGTTCGGCTTACCGATGCGTATGGTGCCGAGTCGCTGGTCACCATCGTTGACATCGTCGGTCGTGCCACATTGGTCGAGTACCAGTCGCTCAGGCCTTGAGTGGGGTAGACACGGTGGCCGGCCGAATCCTCCGCCGATACCCACTTGCGCGTGACGGTTCCGGGAAGAAGAGCAAGATCTGTCGAGACCCATCTGCAACGGCGACCTCCGGCCGATGCTGATCAACGTCAAGAACAACCTCGTGTTGAGTGACAAGAGGCATGGCGTCACTGAGACGCAGGCAACCAGCTCCGGCATCGGACGGTTGCTGATCCGACAGCACGACAGATCGGTGCGAGACAATGAGGAATGCACCGCCGAGGCCGGTTCGAGCTGTATGTCGCATTGCGCTATCTGCGCGCAAAGCGGAGGGATCACTTCTTCTCCATCGTGACCTCGATCTCGGTCGCGGGTGTCGCTGCGGGTGTCGCCGCGCTGATCATCGCGATGGCCATCAACAATGGATTTCATGCCGGCCTGCGGGACCACCTCATCGGTGCCAGCTCCCACATCAATCTGGTGGAGAGGGATCCCGAATACGGAATCGAGAACTATGGGCCACTGCTCGACAGGCTCGCTCGACTCGAGCACATCGAGGCGGTCTCACCGACACTGTACGGCGAGATGATGATCTCGACCCCGCTGCGGTCGAAGGGCTGCTTTCTCAAGGGAGTGGATCCGGATGCGGAGTTACGCGTCTCGCGACTGCTGTCGAAGGTCGTGGACGGCTCCTTCGACGGTCTGGAGAGTACCGACGGCGAGTATCCGGGCATCCTTCTCGGACGCAGGCTTGCCGACGGTATCGGCGCTCGCGTATCGACCATCGTCACGGTCCTGAACCCCCAGGGAGAAATGACCCCCTTAGGACGGATACCGGCATTCAAGCGCTTTGAGGTCGTCGGCATCTTCGAGACCGGCTTTTTTGAGCTCGACAACCTCTGGAGCATTTGCCTGCTCCGAGACGCACAACGCGCTCTCTCGCTGGACGATGTCGTGAATTCCCTAGAGTTCCGACTGGATGATCTTGACGAATCGGAAACCGTGGCTGCCGCGATCGAAGAGGCGGCTGGCAGCGAGTTCACCGCGAGCACCTGGATGACGAGGAATCGCGTGCTGTTCAATGCACTGAAGACAGAGAAGTTGGTGACGACACTGATCATCGGCATGATCATGGTCCTTGCCGCTGTCAACATCCTGATTTCACTCGTCATGATGGTGGTCCAGAAGACCAAGGAGATCGCGATCCTGAAGTCGATGGGTACCGAGAAGCGACAGATCCGAAGGATCTTCATGTGGCAAGGAGTCATCATCGGCGCCCTGGGTACAGGAATCGGACTGATACTCGGCCATATCGCTTGCTGGGCGTGTGACCGCTATCGGCTGCTGGAGCTCGACGCCGAAGTGTACGGACTCGAGTATGTGCCTTTCGCACCCCAGCCGTGGGACGGCGTGTTGGTAGCGATCGCAGCGTTGGCGATCAGTTACGTCATCACCATTTACCCTTCGAGCGGAGCGGCGCGCGTTGCTCCTGCGGAAATCCTACGGTACGAATGAGGTGGATCGTCGCGGGCCCGCCGCACATCTGGACGAGACCGACACTCCACCTTGCTGAGCATCACCCGGCAAGCTGAGACGCAGCGAGTCGTACTTGCTGGATCGTCACGGGTCGGGCGGCAGCGAACAGGCGGAGCATCCCGGAGTGAGAGTCTGACAGCAAGATCGACCTGTCTTCTATGTCATTATTTATCAATTATTTAACCAGTCAGTAATGCAGCATTTTCTCGGACACCTGATTCATTGATCTGCGTTCGTCCGACGATTCAAGCACTCCCCCGGATTCGCACCACTGCTTTGACCACCTACTGCCATCTCGTCCAAGAACTGCGACGCGCTTTTCTCATACCCGAAATACCTCCGGGCGCGCGTAAGCGTCAGCGTTTCCTGGGCCCGCGTGATCGCGACGAAGCAACTCCGCCTCCCTTTCTCGATATCCTTCCTCTTGGCGCCCGGCCGAATAGCTCGATACGACGGGAACACGCTCTGGGCCATTCCGATGACGTACACGTGCTTGAACTCAAGGCCCTTTGACCGGTGCACGGTGATGCACTGGACAGCATTGGGCGCTGCGGGTGGAGACTTCGAGGAATGGTCCAGGATCTGCAAATATCTGTTCAGCGTCACCCCGGGACCGTACTCCCGTACGATGTCCCCGTGCAAGATCCGTAATGTCTCGACATCCTCGTCGACTGCCTCGTCCGGTCTGCTATCACCCCATTGCCGCCATTCGCCATCCAGAAACGCATCCACGATCCCCGGGAAGTTCATTCCGTCCACAAGATCGGTACGGATTCGCTGCAACTCCGGGCTATCGCCGGACTCAGCGGCCGCTTCGACCCACGCCCGCAGGAAGTCTCCCCCGACCAAGGCGGCCGCAGACCCAACCGCGTGGGGATTGATCACCGTGCCTGTCATGCGCTCCCAACGATGGCATAAACCGCGCAACACGACCCTGTCATGCCGCGAATCGGCCAGCCTCAGAACTTCCACCAGCACACCAGGAACGGGTGAGTCGAAATCGCTCTTCCTGAGGGGAACGAACACCTCATGGCCCTCACGCCGGAGAGCTTCAGCGATAGCCTGGACCAAGCGGTTGTTCCGTCCGAGAACCGCACAATCGCTCGGTGCCAACCCCCGTTCACGTATGTCGTCCCCTATGAACGCCGCTTCCTCATCCAGGCTGCCATAGACTCCGAGTCGAACGACACCGGCATACGGAGCCTGCTGCACACGCATGGAGGAGGTTGTTCGTGAGGGGATAAGTCGGCGGTTGTGGCCAATGAGTCGGTTCGCGAGGTCCACAATCTCAGAAGGACAGCGATAGCTCTCCGGCAACTGGATCACTCGCAGATCATAATCGTCCTGGAGGTCATCGAAGCGTTTGGGACTGGCTCCGTTCCGTTGGTAGATGATCTGGTCATCATCCGCAACGACGAAGAGGTTGTGTCCACGTTCCGGAGCGATCAAGCGGAGTAGATCGTATTGTGCCTGGTTCGTGTCTTGGAATTCGTCGACGCAGATGTGCGTCCACCCCAAGCGCACGACTCGCGCTACAGCCGGTTTTTGCCGGAGGTTCGCGAAATGGAGCAGGCTGCCGAAATCAAGGCAGTTGGCAGCGATGAGCGCGTCGCAGTACTGGCGAAACAGAGTTGGCAGCCAGCATGGAGTTGTGGCCAGAGAGGAAGATGGGCCATTCCCTGCGTATGATTCCGAGAAGAGCCGATCAATCAGGTGCAGCAGGTTCGTGCGGTCCGACGGCAGTGCGGCATCCCCGTCCGGCAGACCGCGGATCACCTCTTCGAGGATGACGATCCGATTATCGTCCCGCGTGAGCGAACGAAAGTTCGGACGGATCCCTATATGGCTTCCGTGTTGTCCGAGGATGTTGGCCGCAAATGCGTGAAAGGTGTTGAACCGCGCACGGTCGGTGTGTCCTCCCAAGAATTGATCTACCCGCTCCCGCATCTCTGCAGCGGCCTTGTTGGTGGATGTCAGACCGAGAGCGAAGGCATCCTCAGTCTCTTCCAGCAGTCGGGCCACCCGAAGGGCAAGAACCAGCGTCTTTCCTGAACCGGGACCTGCGATCACGAGGAGCGGTCCGCTCCTCCAGTCGACCGCCCGTCGCTGGCTCGGAATAAGGTTATCAAAGGTGATCATTGGGGGTCAGATCGCGAGAGTGAAACGACATTCTACAGGACCGAGCGGATTTCCGGGGTTACCCCGTCGTCTCCGCGACGCTCCATTTCCGCGGCAACTTTCTCCGCGGCTCTCGTCTTCCGCCGCCCCGTCGAGAGTTCTTCATAGATCTCTGCGGCGTCGGTCTTTGACCCAGGTCCAGTGCAGACTTCGTCGAAAAACGTTCGGCAATGGTCTTCTGAGTATGGAGGTTCTCCCAATAGGTTAAGCCCGACCAGTGATTTCATCGACAGTAACGCTCAACTTTAGAGGAACTGCGTCTAGCAGCCCGATCCGCGGCACCGCCAGTCTTAGCTGTTGGGAGAATGTAGCGGTCGGTCAGGTTCACCCTCGGTACAGTCCCTACCGAATGCAGCATCCTGCCATGTCTCAGACTAGGATTCTGCACTGCACCTGCCGGTTCAATCGGACCACGTGAATCGTCACGCCCGTCCATTAATCACCCCGTCGAGTTGGAATCCGAACCTCCTTCGGGAAGACGACTGGAAACCGCAAGCACCGAATCCAAGCGTGATCGCTTCGACTCGTCCTCCAGATTTGCGGGCACACCGTACCCAATGGGAATCTCACGACCAAGCAACCCGAGTTCATGATCGTCGTGACTGAATCCCGGAATTTCACCCAAGTACTCGACTTCCGGGACGATTCCCTCCGGCATCTCCTCACCCTTGATCTGGACGCGCCGATGCGCATCGAGACCCGTTCCTGCTGGGATCAACCTTCCCACGATCACGCTCTCCTTGAGGCCAAGTAAATTGTCGGCCCTACCAGCAACCGCCGATTCCGTCAGAACTTTCGTCGTGTGCTGGAATGATGCCGCTGAAACAAACGAGTCTGTCGACAACGAAGCCTTGGTAACTCCGAGCAGAAGCGGCCGACCCGATGCTGCGCGCTTGTCATCGTGGTCGATTTCGCGGTTGGCAATCTGGAAGCGGAACCGGTCGACGACCTCGTCCACCAGAAAGTCCGTGTCGCCCACATCCTCCACCTTCACCCAGCGCATCATCTGCCGCACGATCACTTCCAGATGCTTGTCGTTGATCCCCACTCCCTGAACCCGATACACCGCCTGTATCTCGTTCACCAGATAACGCTGCAACTCCTTCTCACCCAACACGTTCAGTATGTCGTGCGGGTCCAGTGGCCCGTCCATCAGCGGCTCACCGGCCGTCACCCGCTCACCCTCCTGCACGTTGATGTGCGCTCCCCGCGGAATCGAATACTCCCGTGACAACACCTTCCCGGATGCATCCGCCTCCGCCTCCACCGTGATCCTCCGGTGCCCCCGACTCAACTCCCCGTACCGTACCCTGCCGTCAATCTCCGACATCACCGCCGGCACCGCCGGCCGCCGTGCCTCGAACAACTCCACCACCCGTGGCAATCCGCCCGTGATGTCCTTCGTCTTCGTCGTCTCCCGCGGAATCTTCGCCAACACTCCACCCGCATGCACCCCGTCCCCGTCCCGCACCATCAGATGCGCGTTCGTCGGTACCAGATACGTCCGCCGCACCTCCCCGTCCTCTCCCCGGATCTCGATCTTCGGCTCCCGCTTCTCGTCCGGCGCGTCCGTCACGATCCACTGCGACATCCCCGATACCTCGTCCACCTGCTGATGCAATGTCACCCCCTCCTGCAAGTCCTGGAAATGACACCGCCCCTCCGACTCCGTCAGAATCGAGAACGTGAACGGATCCCACTCCAGCAACAACTGCCCCCGCTCCACCTCCGCACCATCCTCGACCCGCAACTTCGCTCCGTACATCACCTGGTAGCGCTCCCGCTCCCGCCCCTTCTCATCCTCCACCGCCAGAATCCCGTTGCGGTTCATCACCACCAGCCCCCCCTCCTGGTCCCGCACCGCATTCACTTCCACATACTTCGCATACCCGTCCGACTTCGCCTGCTGCCGCGATTCCTGCCCCACCCGCGTCGCCGTGCCTCCCACGTGGAACGTCCTCATCGTCAACTGCGTCCCCGGCTCCCCGATCGACTGCGCCGCGATGATCCCCACCGCCTCACCCCGCTCCACCAAGCGACCCGTCGCCAGATTCCGCCCGTAACACAACTGACACACCCCCCGCTCCGTCTCGCACGTCAGCACCGAACGGATCTTCACCCGCTCCACTCCCGCCGCCTCGATCTGTGCCGCCAACTCCTCCGTCACCTCCTGCCCGGCCTCCGCCAACATCGCCCCCTCGTAGTCCCGTACGGCCTCCGCCACCACCCGGCCCACGATCCGGTCCCGCAACGGTTCCCGGATCTCGCCCGACTCCACCAATGCCTCCACCATGATCCCCGCACCCGTCCCGCAATCCTCCTCCGTCACGATCACGTCCTGGGCCACATCCACCAACCGACGTGTCAGATATCCCGAATCCGCCGTCTTCAACGCCGTGTCCGCCAACCCCTTCCGCGCTCCATGCGTCGAGATGAAGTACTGCAACACGTTCAACCCCTCCCGGAAATTCGCCGTGATCGGCGTCTCGATGATCTCGCCCCGCGGCTTCGCCATCAATCCCCGCATCCCCGACAACTGCCGTATCTGCTGCTCCGATCCCCGCGCCCCCGAATCCGCCATCACGTAAATCGGATTCAGACTCTCGCTCGACTGCATCCCCGCAAACATCTCCTCCGACACCTGATCCGTCAGCTTCGACCAGATCTCGATGATCTTGTTGTATCTCTCCCCGTGCGTGATCGCTCCGTCCAGATACTGCTGCTCCACCTTCATCACATCCTTCTGTCCGTCCCCCACCAACTGCTCCTTCTGCTCCGGGACCACCATGTCGTCAATCCCGATCGACATCCCCGACCGCGTCGCGTACAGAAATCCCACCTCCTTCAACTCATCCAGCATCCCCACCGTCTTCTCACGCCCCAACCGCAGGTAACAGTACGACACCAAGTCCGTCAGTCCCTTCTTCTTCAGCAAGCCGTTCACATACGGCATCTCCGCCGGCAACCGGTCGTTCAGCACCACCCGTCCCACCGTCGTCTCCAGATGCTGCCGCCGATACTGCACCGGCTCCGTCTGCCGCAGACTCTGCCCCCCCGAGATCGTCAGGTCGATCACCGGCCCGCTGTGCAACAGCCGCACCGGCGTCTGCGTCTCCACCTCCCCCATGTCATACGCCAGCAGCACCTCCCGCACCGACCCGAACGCACGCCCCTCCCCCCGCGATCCCTTCCGCTCCTTCGTCAGGTAGTACACCCCCAACACCATGTCCTGCGACGGTGTCGCGATCGGCGCCCCGTTCGCCGGCGACAGGATGTTGTTCGTGCTCAGCATCAGCACCTGCGCCTCCACCTGCGCCTCCGGCGACAACGGTATGTGCACCGCCATCTGATCCCCGTCGAAATCCGCATTGAAAGCCGTGCACACCAGCGGATGCACCTTGATCGCCTTCCCCTCCACCAGTACCGGCTCGAACGCCTGGATCCCCAGCCGGTGCAGGGTCGGCGCCCGGTTCAGCAGCACCGGATGATCCTGGATCACATCCTCGAGAATGTCCCAAACCACCGCCTCCTGCCCCTCCACCATCTCCTTCGCCTGCTTGATCGTCGTGCACAACCCCCGCTGCTCCAGCCGCTGATAGATGAAGGGCTTGAACAACTCCAGCGCCATCTTCTTCGGCAATCCGCACTGGTGCAGCTTCAGGTCCGGCCCGACCACGATCACCGACCGCCCCGAATAGTCCACCCGCTTGCCCAGCAGATTCTGCCGGAACCGCCCGCTCTTGCCCTTCAGCGTGTCCGCCAGCGACTTCAGCGGCCGGTTGTTCGATCCCCGCAACTGATGCCCCCGCCGCCCGTTGTCGAACAGCGCGTCCACCGCCTCCTGCAGCATCCGCTTCTCGTTGCGCACGATCACGTCCGGTGCCCCCAGGTCCATCAGCTTCCGCAACCGGTTGTTGCGGTTGATCACCCGCCGGTACAGATCGTTCAGGTCCGACGTGGTGAAACGTCCACCGTCCAGCTGCACCAGTGGCCGCAGTTCCGGCGGCAGCACCGGCAGGACGTTGAGGATCATCCATTCCGGCCGGTTGCCCGACTTGCGGAAGGCCTCGGCGATCTTGAGCCGACGAGCATGCTTGGCTCTTTTCTGGACTGCGGTCTCCGACCGCATCCGTTCCCGCAGTTCCTCGGCGAGCGCCGCCGGATCGATACCGCGGAGAAGTTCCTGGATGCCCTCGGCACCCATCAGCGCCCGGTACTCGAGATCCACATTGAGATCCAGCTCCCGCTTGCGGTCCTCGCCGAGCACCTCGCCCACCTTCACGATCTCGGGCTCATCCGACTCCACCACCACATACGCTTCGTAGTACAGGACACGCTCCAGATCCCGCATCGTCATGTCCAGCAGCAACCCGATGTGATTCGGGGGTACCTTCAGGTACCAGACATGCGAGCAGGGCGTGGCGAGATCAATGTGGCCCTGACGTTCCCGACGAACACGCTTCTGCGTGACTTCGGTACCGCACTTCTCACAGATCACGCCGCGGTGCTTCGATCCCTTGTACTTGCCGCACAAACACTCCCAGTCCGTAATGGGACCAAAGATCGCGGTACAGAACAGTCCATCCCGTTCCGGTTTGAAGGTCCGGTAGTTGATCGTCTCCGGCTTCATCACTTCACCGAACGACCAACTGCGCACCTTCTCCGGAGATGCCAAGCCGATCTTGATCGAGTCGAAATCGCTCGTCAGCGGCCCTTGATCATAATCGCGTCTGTGGAACAACACTGCCTCCTTGATTGTGTGTATGCTCGTGCCCCGATCTCAGCATCAGTAGCACTCGCATGCCCGGACTCCTAGAATTGCCGTCAGGACGATCAACTCGGGCCGATGCCACCTGTGATCAGTAATGGAAGCTGGCGCTCCGGAGGAGCCACACTTCCGAACATCTGATGGTCTCACCTTGCCACGAGCCGCCATCTAGTGAGCCGTCTCTTGCTCAACCACTGTCGGACGAATCCCATCTGAATCACTTGCCGGTAACTCCGACGATCCCGCTGGCTGGCGTAGCGACTTCAGGAAGTCAGGTCGCATGCCCAATCCGGCCAACCCGAGAGTATCGCTGTCCAGCCCAGAATCGGCACTATCCGTATAGCCGGGAATCTCGCTCAGATACTCGACTTCCGGAACCATGCCGTCCGGATGCTGCTCGCCCGCAATCAGCACTCGCTGATACTGCTCCAAGCCGGTTCCCGCTGGAATCAGTCGGCCAACGATGACATTCTCCTTCAGTCCCAGCAACTCGTCCACTCGACCCGCCACCGAGGCCTCTGTGAGGACCTTTGTGGTGAGTTGGAACGATGCCGCAGACACGAAGGAATCGGTGGCGAGCGATGCCTTGGTGATCCCCATCAGCAGTGGACGCCCCTGCGCAGTCTCAAAGCTCCGGATGTTCCCGGACTTCTGGCTAGCCGGTTGGGCTTGGGGCTCATTCGCTTCCTCGCTCTGTTTAGGGCCGGTGCCAGCACCCCCGGTCCCCGATTCCTCGATTTCGCGGTTGGCAATCTGGAAGCGGAACCGGTCGACGACCTCGTCCACCAGAAAGTCCGTGTCGCCCACATCCTCCACCTTCACCCAGCGCATCATCTGCCGCACGATCACTTCCAGATGCTTGTCGTTGATCCCCACTCCCTGAACCCGATACACCGCCTGTATCTCGTTCACCAGATAACGCTGCAACTCCTTCTCACCCAACACGTTCAGTATGTCGTGCGGGTCCAGTGGCCCGTCCATCAGCGGCTCACCGGCCGTCACCCGCTCACCCTCCTGCACGTTGATGTGCGCTCCCCGCGGAATCGAATACTCCCGTGACAACACCTTCCCGGATGCATCCGCCTCCGCCTCCACCGTGATCCTCCGGTGCCCCCGACTCAACTCCCCGTACCGTACCCTGCCGTCAATCTCCGACATCACCGCCGGCACCGCCGGCCGCCGTGCCTCGAACAACTCCACCACCCGTGGCAATCCGCCCGTGATGTCCTTCGTCTTCGTCGTCTCCCGCGGAATCTTCGCCAACACTCCACCCGCATGCACCCCGTCCCCGTCCCGCACCATCAGATGCGCGTTCGTCGGTACCAGATACGTCCGCCGCACCTCCCCGTCCTCCCCCCGGATCTCGATCTTCGGCTCCCGCTTCTCGTCCGGCGCGTCCGTCACGATCCACTGCGACATCCCCGATACCTCGTCCACCTGCTGATGCAATGTCACCCCCTCCTGCAAGTCCTGGAAATGACACCGCCCCTCCGACTCCGTCAGAATCGAGAACGTGAACGGATCCCACTCCAGCAACAACTGCCCCCGCTCCACCTCCGCACCATCCTCGACCCGCAACTTCGCTCCGTACATCACCTGGTAGCGCTCCCGCTCCCGCCCCTTCTCATCCTCCACCGCCAGAATCCCGTTGCGGTTCATCACCACCAGCCCCCCCTCCTGGTCCCGCACCGCATTCACTTCCACATACTTCGCATACCCGTCCGACTTCGCCTGCTGCCGCGATTCCTGCCCCACCCGCGTCGCCGTGCCTCCCACGTGGAACGTCCTCATCGTCAACTGCGTCCCCGGCTCCCCGATCGACTGCGCCGCGATGATCCCCACCGCCTCACCCCGCTCCACCAAGCGACCCGTCGCCAGATTCCGCCCGTAACACAACTGACACACCCCCCGCTCCGTCTCGCACGTCAGCACCGAACGGATCTTCACCCGCTCCACTCCCGCCGCCTCGATCTGTGCCGCCAACTCCTCCGTCACCTCCTGCCCGGCCTCCGCCAACATCGCCCCCTCGTAGTCCCGTACGGCCTCCGCCACCACCCGGCCCACGATCCGGTCCCGCAACGGTTCCCGGATCTCGCCCGACTCCACCAATGCCTCCACCATGATCCCCGCACCCGTCCCGCAATCCTCCTCCGTCACGATCACGTCCTGGGCCACATCCACCAACCGACGTGTCAGATATCCCGAATCCGCCGTCTTCAACGCCGTGTCCGCCAACCCCTTCCGCGCTCCATGCGTCGAGATGAAGTACTGCAACACGTTCAACCCCTCCCGGAAATTCGCCGTGATCGGCGTCTCGATGATCTCGCCCCGCGGCTTCGCCATCAATCCCCGCATCCCCGACAACTGCCGTATCTGCTGCTCCGATCCCCGCGCCCCCGAATCCGCCATCACGTAAATCGGATTCAGACTCTCGCTCGACTGCATCCCCGCAAACATCTCCTCCGACACCTGATCCGTCAGCTTCGACCAGATCTCGATGATCTTGTTGTATCTCTCCCCGTGCGTGATCGCTCCGTCCAGATACTGCTGCTCCACCTTCATCACATCCTTCTGTCCGTCCCCCACCAACTGCTCCTTCTGCTCCGGGACCACCATGTCGTCAATCCCGATCGACATCCCCGACCGCGTCGCGTACAGAAATCCCACCTCCTTCAACTCATCCAGCATCCCCACCGTCTTCTCACGCCCCAACCGCAGGTAACAGTACGACACCAAGTCCGTCAGTCCCTTCTTCTTCAGCAAGCCGTTCACATACGGCATCTCCGCCGGCAACCGGTCGTTCAGCACCACCCGTCCCACCGTCGTCTCCAGATGCTGCCGCCGATACTGCACCGGCTCCGTCTGCCGCAGACTCTGCCCCCCCGAGATCGTCAGGTCGATCACCGGCCCGCTGTGCAACAGCCGCACCGGCGTCTGCGTCTCCACCTCCCCCATGTCATACGCCAGCAGCACCTCCCGCACCGACCCGAACGCACGCCCCTCCCCCCGCGATCCCTTCCGCTCCTTCGTCAGGTAGTACACCCCCAACACCATGTCCTGCGACGGTGTCGCGATCGGCGCCCCGTTCGCCGGCGACAGGATGTTGTTCGTGCTCAGCATCAGCACCTGCGCCTCCACCTGCGCCTCCGGCGACAACGGTATGTGCACCGCCATCTGATCCCCGTCGAAATCCGCATTGAAAGCCGTGCACACCAGCGGATGCACCTTGATCGCCTTCCCCTCCACCAGCACCGGCTCGAACGCCTGGATCCCCAACCGGTGCAGGGTCGGTGCACGGTTCAGCAGCACCGGATGATCCTGGATCACATCCTCGAGAATGTCCCAAACCACCGCCTCCTGCCCCTCCACCATCTCCTTCGCCTGCTTGATCGTCGTGCACAACCCCCGCTGCTCCAGCCGCTGATAGATGAAGGGCTTGAACAACTCCAGCGCCATCTTCTTCGGCAATCCGCACTGGTGCAGCTTCAGGTCCGGCCCGACCACGATCACCGACCGCCCCGAATAGTCCACCCGCTTGCCCAGCAGATTCTGCCGGAACCGCCCGCTCTTGCCCTTCAGCGTGTCCGCCAGCGACTTCAGCGGCCGGTTGTTCGATCCCCGCAACTGATGCCCCCGCCGCCCGTTGTCGAACAGCGCGTCCACCGCCTCCTGCAGCATCCGCTTCTCGTTGCGCACGATCACATCCGGCGCCCCCAGGTCCATCAGCTTCCGCAACCGGTTGTTGCGGTTGATCACCCGCCGGTACAGGTCGTTCAGGTCCGACGTGGCGAAACGTCCACCGTCCAGCTGCACCAGTGGCCGCAGTTCCGGCGGCAGCACCGGCAGGACGTTGAGGATCATCCATTCCGGCCGGTTGCCCGACTTGCGGAAGGCCTCGGCGATCTTGAGCCGACGAGCATGCTTGGCTCTTTTCTGGACTGCGGTCTCCGACCGCATCCGTTCCCGCAGTTCCTCGGCGAGCGCCGCCGGATCGATACCGCGGAGAAGTTCCTGGATGCCCTCGGCACCCATCAGCGCCCGGTACTCGAGATCCACATTGAGATCCAGCTCCCGCTTGCGGTCCTCGCCGAGCACCTCGCCCACCTTCACGATCTCGGGCTCATCCGACTCCACCACCACATACGCTTCGTAGTACAGGACACGCTCCAGATCCCGCATCGTCAGGTCCAGCAGCAACCCGATGTGGCTGGGCAGCACCTTGAAGTACCAGACATGCGAGCACGGGGTGGCGAGCTCGACGTGGCCCTGACGTTCCCGGCGAACCCGGCTCAACGTAACTTCGGTACCGCACTTCTCACAGATCACGCCGCGGTGCTTCATTCGCTTGTATTTGCCGCACAGACACTCCCAGTCCGTCATGGGACCGAAGATCGCGGTACAGAACAGTCCATCCCGTTCCGGCTTGAATGTCCGGTAGTTGATCGTCTCCGGCTTCATCACTTCGCCGAACGACCAACTGCGCACCTTCTCCGGAGAAGCCAGGCCGATCTTGATCAAGTCGAAGTCGCTCGTCAGCGGCCCTCGGTGGAATTCCCTCGCATCGAACATAGCTATCTCCTCGTTCCTTCTGCCGCCCGTCTTGCTGCCGAACGCAATACGAAACGGATGAGCATATCCGCGCTCCCTGCTGGGGGCGCTTGGTTAGTCGGCCGCCAACGCAGTCTCGATCACATCCCTTTGTGTCTGAACGAGTTCAACGTCTAGACACAAAGCCTGCAACTCGCGAATCAGCACATTGAAGGACTCCGGGACACCGGGCTTCATCACCGATTCGCCTTTGACGATCGATTCGTAGATCCTGGCTCGACCGTATACGTCATCCGACTTGGCCGTCAGCAACTCCTGCAGGATGTGTGCCGCACCATAGGCCTCAAGTGCCCACACCTCCATTTCGCCGAATCGCTGGCCACCGAACTGGGCCTTCCCACCCAGCGGCTGCTGGGTGATGAGGGAATACGGGCCAATTGAGCGGGCGTGGATCTTGTCATCGACCAAATGGCTCAACTTGAGCATGTAAATGACACCAACCGTGACTTCCTGCTCGAACGGCTCTCCCGTGATGCCGTCATAGAGCCTTGTCTTGCCGGATGTCGGCAATCCAGCTTTCTGCAAGTGTTCCTTGATGAGTTCTTCGCCCGGCCCTTCGAAGACGGGTGACGCGAACTTCAGGCCTAAGGCATGGCCAGCCCAGCCGAGGTGTGTCTCGAGGATCTGCCCCACGTTCATCCGCGACGGTACGCCCAGCGGGTTCAGAACGATCTCGACGGACGTCCCGTCCGGCAGGAAGGGCATGTCCTCCTCCGGCAGAACCCTCGCAATGACGCCCTTGTTACCGTGTCGACCGGCCATCTTGTCGCCCGCCGACAGCTTCCGCTTCATCGCGATGAAGACCTTGACCATCTTGATCACGCCCGGCGACAACTCATCCCCCTGCTTCAGCTTTGCGATTTTCTCATCGGCCAACTTCTTCAGTACGTCAATCTGCCGGATCGTCATCTCCTCAATCAAATCGATATCGTGGTCCAAGTCCGGCTCGGGCTCGGACCGGCCATCGGCGAACGCCAGACGGACCCGCTTCAGGTCCCGAGCCCGCATGCGGGAGAAGTGCTCTCGGGAGAGGACCTCCCCGGCCTGCAGGAGCCGTTTGTTGGTTTTCTCGTCGTGTAAGTCTGACGCGGCAACCAGCCCGTCGAAAACAGCCTTCAGCCGTTCGGAACGCTCGTCGAAGAGGATGCGCTTCTCGTCCTCCAGATTGCGCCGCAACTTCTCGATCTCGAATTCCTCGATCTCCAGTGCTCGCGAGTCCTTCTCGATACCCTTCCGAGAAAAGACCTGCGCACCGACAACGACTCCTGACACTCCGGGAGGACATCGGAGCGAAGCGTCCTTCACCTCGCCGGCCTTGTCACCGAAGATCGCCCGCAGCAGCTTCTCTTCCGGCGTCAACTGCACATCTCCCTTCGGCACGACCTTGCCGACCAGGATGTCGTCCGGATCCACCTTCGCCCCGATGCGGATCACTCCGCTCTCGTCGAGGTTCCGCAGATAACTGTCAGAGATGTTGGGAATGTCACGCGTTAGCTCTTCCGGACCGAGTTTTGTCTCACGGGCCTCCACCTCGAACTCTTCCACATGCAATGACGTGTAGTAATCCTCCTTCACGAGCTTCTCACTCACGAGGATGGCGTCCTCGAAGTTGTAGCCTCGCCACGGCATGAACGCGACAAGCACGTTCCGGCCGAGGGCGAGTTCCCCGTTGTCCGTGCAAGGGCCATCAGCCAGTACCTGCCCGCGCTCGACCCTCTCACCCACCCGCACAATGGTCTTCTGGTTGATGCATGTGTTCTGGTTTGACCGGCGGAACTTGATGAGCTGGTAGATGTCGGCCCCGACCTCGCGAGAGAGTTGCTCGCCATGGCCGGTGTCCTCCACACGGACGATGATCCGTTCCGAATCGACCGAGTCGACCACCCCACTCCGCTTGCAGAGCACCACCGCACCGGAGTCTCGAGCGGTGATGCGTTCCATGCCCGTACCGACGATCGGCGAATCAGCCCGGAGCAGCGGCACGGCCTGTCGTTGCATGTTGGAACCCATCAGAGCCCGGTTCGCATCGTCGTTCTCCAGGAACGGGATCAGGCTTGCAGCCACCGACACGAGCTGCTTGGGGCTCACGTCCACGTATTGGATCTCCGCCTGACGCTTGAGTTGAAAATCGCCAGCGACCCGGCAGTTCGCGAACTCGCGGGTGATCTGGCCGGATTCGTCGATCGGAATGTTCGCCTGGGCGATGACATACTTGTCTTCTTCCCAAGCCGACAGATAGGAGCAGAATGTCTCCCACTTGGCCTTGTCCGCGCTATCCGGGCATGCCTGGTTGATCTTGACGGCCTCCTCGATCCGGACCACATCGCCGATCTTCAAGCCGGTATCGCCGGCGTAGGTGATCCGCACTTCTTCCACTACATGACCGTTCTCCACCCGCCGGTACGGGCTCTCGATAAACCCGTATTCGTTGATACGGGCGAAGCATGAGAGAGAACTGATCAGTCCGATGTTCGGTCCTTCAGGCGTCTCGATCGGACAGATGCGCCCATAGTGCGTCGTGTGGACATCTCGCACATCGAAGCCGGCCCGCTCGCGAGAAAGACCACCCGGACCCAACGCCGACAGTCTCCGCTTGTGAGTGATTTCCGACAGCGGATTGATCTGATCCATGAACTGCGAGAGCTGGGATGACCCGAAGAACTCCCGCACCGCCGCCATCACTGGTTTCGCGTTGATCAGATCATGGGGCATCGCGCTGGTCATGTCCTGGTAGACCGTCATGCGCTCCTTCATTGCCCGCTCCATGCGGACCAAGCCGATACGGAACTGGTTCTCCATCAGTTCCCCGACCGCTCTCACTCGACGATTGCCGAGATGATCGATGTCGTCCGTGGATCCGATATTGCGCCGAAGCTTGAACAGGTACTTGATCGTGGAGAAAAAGTCGGAAGCATCAAGTACGCGGTGTTCCAGGGGTGTGGCATCAGCCTCCCCGTGAATCTTGATGTTGAACTTCATCCGTCCGACTCGGGAGAAGTCGTACTTGCGGCTATCGAAGAACATCCCGTGAAACAGGTCCCAAGCCGTTTCCTTGGTGGGAGGGTCGCCCGGACGCAGTTTCCGGTAAATCTCGAGCAGGGCTTCGTCCTGCGTCTTGATCGAGTCTTTCCGCAGTGTCTCCGAAAGCACGACACCGCACTCGTCGGCCTCGGGGAAAATGAGGCTGAACTCTTCAACGCCAGCCGTGATGACCTTCTCCAGTGCGCTCGCGGACACGTGCTTGTTCGCCTCGCAATCACCGAGCACTTCCCCGCTCTCGACATCGAAAAGATCCTCGGCGAAGACCGCTTCGCTGAGATCCTCCGGCAGGCACGGGAGCCACTCCACGCCAGCTTCCTTGAATTGCCGCAGCAGCCGTGGATTCACCTTGCGCCCCTTGCGACCGAGCGTCTGTCCCTCGGTCTTGACCTCCCCTCCCAGTCGGGTGCCCAACAGATTCTCGGAAACCTGTCGTTCCAGCGCTCCGGACTTACCGACTCGAACCTTGTCCACCGTGTAGAACTGCCGCAGAATCTGCGTGTCGTCCTTGAGCCCCAAGGCGCGCAGGAAAATCGTGCCGAGGAACTTGCGCTTGCGGTCAATGCGGACATTCAGCAGATTCTTGTGATCGTATTCGAACTCCACCCAGCTTCCGCGATACGGAATGATCTTGCCCAGGAAATAGGTCCGATTCGAGGACTCGAAGAACACACCGGGCGAACGATGCAACTGCGACACGATGACCCGTTCCGTGCCACTGATGATGAACGTGCCCCGGTCGGTCATCAGAGGGATGTCGCCGAAGAAGACCTCCTGCTCCTTGATATCCCGGATCGTCTTCTGTTCGGTCGTCTGATCCTTCTCGAAGACCGTCAGCTTGATCGTCACCTTCAGGGGTGCCGAGTACGTCATGCCACGTTCCTGGCACTCGTCCACATCGTACTTGAGCTTCAGGCCCACCGGATCTCCGCATTTCTGGCAGAACGTGACGCTGTTGGTGGTGAGATTGCCGCAGTGCTTGCAAATGAGTCTGGGCGGGCCCTTGGGGTCGCTCTGGATGATCCCGTGGCAATGCTCACACCGCGTGCGAAGATGGGAAAGTCCCTTGAGATAGCCGCACTTGCACTCCCAGTCTCCGATCGAGTAACTGACGAAATCGAGAGAACTCATGCCCCGGAAGTCCGAGATCGGGAACACCGACCGGAACACGGCCTCCAGTCCGGTCTCCTCACGTTCGCCGGGCAGCAGATCCATTTGCAGGAATCGCTGATAGGACTCCTGCTGCATCTCGATCAGGTTCGGAATGGGGATCGCAGTCCGAATCGTCGAGAAATCATGCCGACCTGCCGGGGTCGATCCGACGGAGGTGCCCTCCGCGGTTACTGCCACAGTTTCGCTCACACCTATCTCCTCATGGCTCCTGCACTTGCAAACCCGGCCACGCTGCCGGAACCTTGGCGGATGGTCGTGGTACGGGTGATGCGACCCGCGCATGGATCAAGGCCGACCAAGGACACACTCCAACCCGGGCCCAGAATTCCACTGGGTCGGAGAGACACCTCGACCGGCCTGTCGCGTACCGTCTCGGCAAAACCTGCTTGGCGGAGTCAGCCGTTCGCACCGCCTACGAACGAAGAGACCCTTCCACGCATTATACATGATATACGCAAGAGCAACCCCCAGTCGATCCGCACTCCATCGGCGCGGTGGAATCCCTCCTGCTGCGATCGGAGCGAGCAAACCTGTGCTGCGCTACTGGATCTCGACTTCCGCCCCGACCTCGGTGAGCTTGTCCCGGACCTGTTCCGCCTCTTCCTTGGCAACGCCTTCCTTCACGGGCTTCGGGGTGGCATCCACGAGATCCTTGGCTTCCTTCAGTCCAAGGCCGGTGATCTCTCGCACCGCCTTGATGACCTTGATCTTCTGGTCGCCGAAATCCTTGAGCACGACCGTGAATTCCGTCTGCTCCGCTTCCGCCTCTTCCTCGGCGCCACCAGCGGCCGCAGGGGCTGCGGCGACAGCCGCAACCGCCGATACGCCGAGTTCGGCTTCGAGCTTCTTGACGAGTTCTGATGCTTCAATCAGGGTGAGGCCCTTGATTGACTCTGAGATTGCCGCAATGTCTGCCATCCTGAATACTCCTTTGTTGCTTGACTGCAAACGAAACTACTCGCCCCGACCATCGGCGGGACACGCCCCTTGCGAAGGCTACGAGGTGAACTTCTCCCCTTCGACTCCCTGGTGGATCACCGCAGCCACGTTCCGGGCGGGAGCACCCAGAGTACCCAGCAATCGCTGGGCCGGGGAGTTGATCAGGAACAGCAACTGGGCATGGATGCCCTCCCTGCCCGGAAGCTTCGAGAGTGCAACCAGCCCGGCGACGTCCAGAGGATTCTCCTCGACGACGCCACTGTCCAGGGAAAAATGTTCCTGGTCATTGGCGAAGGCGACGATCGACTTCGTCGCCTGAATGATGTCTCCCCCGAGGAAAGCCAGCCCGGTCATGCCACGCTGACCCTTCAGGGCCTGTTCGAACGGCGTGTCCTTCGCCGCCAGATACGCCAGTCGATTGGGCACAACCCTGTACTGCGAATCCTTCGAACGCACCAGGGCCCGGAATTCCTGATCTTCCGCCACGGTCAGGCCCTCGAACTTGCAGATCAGGAGCGCTGTGCATCGAGCGAACTCGTTACCGAGTTCCTTGAGGATCCTGCTCTTCTCGACCTTGGTTCTCATAGCCTTCCTCTCAACCACCGAATTCCGCAGCGCTGAGCGTCAGCGAAGGGCTCATGGTGGAGCAGATCGTGGCTTTCAGCAGATACCGGCCCTTCGATGCCTGGGGCCGGGCCTTCACCACGGCTGAAATCAGGGTCTCGGCGTTCTCGACCAGTTTGTCGGTGGCGAAGCCGATCTTTCCGACCGGGGCATGAATGACCGCGCCCTTGTCCACCCGGAACTCCACCTTCCCGGCCTTGACCTCCATTACAGCCGCCGACACATCGTTCGTGACAGTCCCGACCTTGGGATTGGGCATCAGGCCTCGCGGACCCAGAATCCGCCCCACCTTCGACACGAACCGCATCATGTCCGGCGTGGCGACGCAAGCGTCGAAATCAAGCCAGCCTTCCTTCGCGATCTTCTGGACGAACTCCTCGCCCCCGGCGTAGTCGGCTCCCGCATCAAGTGCCGCCTGAACCCTGTCACCGGATGCAAACACCAGAACCTTCTTCGAGATACCGAGCCCGTGTGGCAACACCACCGTGCCGCGGACCATCTGATCCGCATGCCGGGGGTCGACACCAAGATTGAGGTGCACCTCGACCGTCTCGTCGAATCGCGAGATCTTGTTGGCCTGGAGAAACGGAACCGCTTCCCTCAGCGCGTAGGGTCGGTCCTCAATCTTGTCCGCGAAGGTGCGGTACTTCTTGCCTGCCATAGTCCACCTTGGTTCCAACGGCCTCCCGGCATACGCCGGCGAAGCCTCCCACGGGGTGCAATCCCGATTATACCACCTGAACACCCATGCTGTTCGCCGTGCCGCATACACACGCCACCGCCTGCTCCAGCGTGTTGCAGTTGAGATCGGGCATCTTCTGCCGGGCGATCTCCTCCACCTGAGCCTGGGTGATTTTCCCGACCTTCTTGCGGTTCGGCTCGCCGGAGCCTTTGGCCAGGTTCGCACTGCGCTTGATCAGCACGGCCGCCGGAGGCGTCTTGGTGACGAAGTCATGCGACCGGTCCTGGTAGACGCTGATCACCACCGGTACGATCAGACCGTCGAGTTCGGGCTTCGATGTCCGCGCGTTGAATTCCTTGCAGAACTGCATGATGTTGAGGCCGGCCTGGCCCAGCGCTGGCCCGACCGGCGGTGCGGGTGTCGCCTTGCCGGCCATGATCTGGAGCTTGATCTGCTGTTTGACCTGTTTGGCTTTCGGAGTTGCCATCGTTCGAATCCCTCTCCCGTCATGCCTGCGTCGACGTGACCGGGGCTAGCTTGCCTTCTTGACCTGGAAATACTCGAGTTCCACCGGGGTGCCGCGCCCGAAGATCGTTACCATGACCTTGAGCGTATTCCGGTCGCTGTTGACCTCTTCGACCGTTCCCGTAAAGCCGGTGAACGGTCCGTCCACGATGCTGATGCGATCGTTGCGGGAGAACTGCACACCCGGTCTCGGATGGTCCTTCGACTCCTCCTGCCGGTGCAGAATCTGGTTGACTTCGTTGGCCGTCAACGGCGTGGGAGTCTGCCCCCCGCCGACAAAGCCGGTTACACGTGGCGTGTTCTTGACGGCGTGCCAGACGTTGTCATCCAGATCGAGCTGGACCAGGACGTATCCGGGATACAGCAGGCGCTTGACCGTGACCTTCTTCCCGTTGCGCATCTCCACCACGTTCTCGGTGGGAATGAGGATCTCTCCGATGCGGTCGGCGATACCCAGTGCCTCCGACCGCGACTCCAGACTGTCCTTGACCTTGTTCTCGAAGCGCGAATAGGTATGGATGATGTACCACTGCAGGTCGGGCGAAGAAGCTGGCGCTTCCCCAGGCTCGCCTTCCTGCGACACCACAACATCCAATCCGTCGTCCTGCGATCTCGACTCGTGCACTTCGGTCTCCCCTTACTCCGGCCTACGAGAACGTCGAATACAGCATTCGCTGGCCCATTGCCAGGAAGTAGTCCACGATGCCGAAGAAGAGCGCGAACGCGAATACGCAGACCAGGACCACGATTGTCGTGGACCGGACCTGATTCCGGCTGGGCCACGTGACGAGACGCAGTTCCCGCATCACGCCATCCAGGTAGGTGCGTGTCCGGACCAGAAAGCCTGCGTTCTCGTCAGACTTCTTCTTTGATGCTTTGGCCATGAATGAATGATCTATCGCCGGACAGCCAGCCTGCCCTTGCCGGGAATGGCAGGGGCGGAGGGAATCGAACCCCCATTGGCGGTTTTGGAGACCGCTGGTTTACCGTTAACCGACGCCCCTCGACTTGGGTGCCTACCTCAAGTCTACTTCATCTCCCGGTGAAGTGTGTGCTTGCGGAGCCGCGGCGAGTACTTCATCAGTTCGAGCCGCCCCGTCTGCTTCCTCTTGTTCTTGGTCGTCGTGTAGTTCTTGTCCTTGGTGACGGTGCACTGCAGTGTGATGATCTCTCGCGCCATGGTTTCCTCCCGAAATGCTACCTACTCCACGATCGAGGCAACGGTGCCGGCACCGATGGTGCGGCCACCCTCGCGGATCGCGAACCGCAACCCCTGCTCCATCGCGATCGGCACGATCAACTCCACGGCCAACTCCACGTTGTCCCCAGGCATCACCATCTCCGTCCCCTCCGGCAGATGTGCCACCCCCGTCACGTCCGTCGTCCGGAAATAGAACTGCGGCCGATACCCGTCGAAAAACGGCGTGTGCCGCCCCCCCTCCTCCTTCTTCAGCACGTACACCTGCCCCCGGAACTTCGTGTGCGGCGTGATGCTCCCCGGCTTCGCCACCACCTGCCCCCGCTCCACCGCGTCCTTGTCCAACCCCCGCACCAGCAGCCCCACATTGTCCCCAGCCTGCCCCTGGTCCAGCAGCTTCTTGAACATCTCCACTCCCGTGATCACCTTCCGGTGCGTCTCCCGAATCCCCAGAAACTCCATCTCCGATCCCACCGTCACCACTCCCCGCTCCACTCGCCCCGTCACCACCGTCCCCCGCCCCGAGATCGAGAAAATGTCCTCGATCGGCATCAGGAACGGCTTGTCCACATCCCGCTCCGGCGTCGGTATGTACTCGTCCACCGCCGCCATCAACTCGTCAATCCCCGGCTCCGCTCCCGCCTCACCGTCCAGCGCCTTCAGCGCCGACACCCGCACCACCGGCACATCGTCCCCCGGAAAATCATACTCCGTCAACAACTCCCGCACCTCCAACTCCACCAACTCCAGCAACTCCTCGTCATCCACCATGTCCACCTTGTTCAGCGCCACCACGATGTACGGCACCCCCACCTGCCGCGCCAGCAGAATGTGCTCCCGCGTCTGCGGCATCGGCCCGTCCGTCGCCGCCACCACCAGGATCGCCCCGTCCATCTGCGCCGCTCCCGTGATCATGTTCTTGATGTAATCCGCGTGCCCCGGACAGTCCACGTGCGCATAGTGCCGGTTCTCCGTCTGGTACTCCACGTGCGCCGTCGCGATCGTGATCCCGCGTTCGCGCTCCTCCGGCGCATTGTCGATCGAATCGAACGACCGCACCTGATTGCTCGGATCGTGCTTCGACAACACCCGCGTGATCGCCGCCGTCAGCGTCGTCTTCCCGTGATCAATGTGCCCGATCGTCCCCACGTTCACGTGCGGCTTCGTCCGGTCAAACTTTTCCTTCGCCATGTTGCTGTGTCCTCTTAATACCCTGAGACCCGAGGTCCAGAATCCCGTATCCACGATGAAATGGTGGACGGGGAAGGATTCGAACCTTCGTAGGGCGTAGCCCGACAGATTTACAGTCTGTTGCCTTTGACCGCTCGGCCACCCGTCCGGAAAGCGATGCCTCGGTTCTCGTCCCTCGTGGAAAATTCAGAGCAACGCCCGCATCAGCCGCCGGACTGCTCCTCAGAGCGATTCCGGCCTACCGACCGAACGGTGCGACCATCTCAATTCAGAGTAGCCCATGCCTGTCGTGCATTGCAACCGCAAGCGTGCGAGCGGGTAACGACGAGCCTCGGCGGGGGCAGTGATATGAGTGTCGCATACCAACCGCGAGACCGGCGTTCTTGATGGGGTGGATGGGGCGAAGACCCTGACGTTGGCTCCGGGCAGCCACGAACTGGCGTTGAATGGCAGCGGCGGTTCACGCGTGCTCGTCGACCGCCCCTTGCGCATGCACCGCCGTTTCTTCGATTGGAATCCGGGAGCGGGCATCTCCACGGCCCAGCTGTTCGGCCCTGCCACGGCGACCCTCCGCGCCGGTGCCGGACGGCTGACGACGGCACGCTGCCACTTGTGGCAGGCGCAGCCAAGAGAGAGTCCACAACGCGAGTGCTGCGATTGGATCGCTTTCGGTCCGACGACGCAAACTCGCAAAGGTGAGAGTCGCCCACGAGAATCCGCAGCCCGGCATCGCCCAGGCATCTCGTCAGCGGAACTGTGGTAGAGTTGCCTTCATGGAAGCAGAATCGGCCAAGATCATGATTGCAGTGGTTAGCGGTGTCATTGCTTTGCTTGGCAGTGTAGTGACGGTTGCTGCATTCATACGCTCTGGCTTCGCCCAGCTTCGCATGGAAATCCAGAACTTCCGCGTCGAAGTGCATGAGGAGATCCAGGGCGTTCGTGGCGAGATCCAGGGCCTTCGCGTGGAGATGCGTGAGGAGATCCAAGGCGTTCGCGTGGAGATGCGTGAGAAGATCCAGGGCGTTCGTGGCGAGGTCCAGAGCGTTCGTGGCGAGATCCAGAGCGTTCGCGACGAGGTTCACGGTCTTGCCGACCGGCAACGCGACGACTACAACAGGCTTTCTGACAAGCTGGAGGAAGCAGTGGCACAGCTACGCGGGGATTACAACCAACTGTCCGACAAGATGGCGCGAACGTCCGAGCGGGCAGCACACATCGAAGGGATGTTGATACAGCAGTTCGATTCGGACACGAGACAGCTAGCGCAAGCGGCACAGGCGATACCCCGCAAGTAATGACCCGCACCCCCGCTTGACGGGTCAGGAACGCAGTATCCAGTATCCCCAAGTGGGCCCATGCCCAAGCTGTATGCGACACCCCGCATGGCGGCCCTGTTCGCGTCCGGGAGTGTCTCCATCCTGTGGATGGCGATCCTCCAACCGACATTCCCAATCGCCAAGGCAATGTTCGCCGACATTCCCACCGTTCAGGAGATGCGATAACGTCGCGCAAGGGGAGTCTGGCCGCAATGTAGTCTCGGTCACGTTCCTGTCCACACCCTACATAACAATCACCGAACTGTTTCCGTTCTAGCGCATCCGTGCAAACGCTGCCCAATGCCGACCATCAAGGCCGATCATGCACCGGCTGGCAGCGACTCGATCAGCTCCACCAGAAGATCGTCCTCTGTCCGCCCGTCCGCATGCGCGTCGAAGTTCAGGATGACGCGATGACGCAATGCCGGCAGCGCCAGCGCGCGGATATCGTCAACGCTCACGTGCAGTCGTCCCTCCATCAGAGCCCGGACCCGACCGCACAGGATCAGAGCCTGAGCACCCCGGGGGGAACTGCCGTAGCGCACGTACTTGCGGGCCAGCGCGTGCTGCTTGCCCTCCCGAGGCTGCGTCCCTAACACGAGGCTGATCGCGAAGTCCCGGACATGCGGCGCAACCAGTAGGGTCGACGCCATTCTGCGCAAATCAAGGATCTCCCCTCGATTCAGGACCGGCTCAAGCTGCGGCTTGACGGGCGTGGCCGTCCGTTCGACGATCGTGATCAGTTCCTCGCGTTCGGGGTACTCCACCAGGATCTTCAGCAGGAAGCGGTCCAACTGGGCCTCCGGCAACGGATACGTACCCTCCATCTCCAGCGGGTTCTGGGTCGCCATCACGAGGAACGGCTCGTCCAGCGAATGGGTCGTCGTCCCGCTCGTGACCGTCTTCTCCTGCATGGCTTCGAGCAACGCCGATTGGGTGCGGGGCGTCGCCCGGTTGATCTCGTCAGCCAGCACAAGGTGCGAGAAGACCGGACCGGGCTCGAATCGCAAGGACTTCGCTCCAGCCTCGTTGGTATCCATCACCGAGCTGCCGAGAATGTCGGCGGGCATCAGATCCGGCGTGAACTGAATTCGCGAATAGTCGAGATGCAGTGCTTCCCCCAGTGTGCGCAGCAGTGTGGTCTTGCCCAGGCCGGGTACGCCCTCCAGCAGCACATGACCACCAGCCAGCAGGGCGTTCAGGACACCATCCACGACTTGTTCGTGTCCGACGATGACCTTGTGTATCTCGGAACGAACCCTGTCGATCTGCCGGGTGGCGGTTTCCACCAACGATTCGGTTGCAGCCATCTATTCGGTGTTCCTTCTCAGGGCTTCGAAGTAATTCTGGATGTAGGTCCGGTATTGCACCGGGATTTCGTCGCGGCTGATCGCTCCGCCTTGATCGGCATGCACAGTGGAGCGCTCGTTGTACGGAACGCTCGCCGATTGCTCGGCCAGATGTGTCTCGATCGTAACTTCGCCCTTGATGTTCTCGGCTCGTTCCATGTAGAGTTCTTCGAGCGTCCCGAGTACATCCGACTGCTCTGTCACGGCAAGTTCTTTGGATCCGTCGCTAGTCCCGGCGGCGGATGCGTTCTCACCGCTGCTGTCCTCGCCGCTGCTGTCTTCGCCACTGGTGTTGCCCGCTGACGCGCTCTCCCCGGCTTCGTCTCCCGGTTGACCACCCTCCATGCTGGCATCGGTGAGTTCCGACGACATCTGCTCGGCAGTCTCGCCGGCATCGGCAGGATCACCCTGGGACGAGGCCTCCTCCGTGTTACCACTTCCCTGCTCTTGCCCTTGGTCGGACTCCGCAGTCTCGGTGGAAGCCATGTCCAGAGTCTGCAGCATGTTGTCGAAGGCCTGTTTGAGCTTGTCGAGAAGACTCTCGGCTTCGTCGCTCCACGAGTCGTCTCCTGCATCAGTAGGAGTATCTCCCGTTCCTTTGTCGGCACCAGTCCCGTGCTCCGTTCCTCCGTCCAGCAGCGACGCATCCTCCCCTTGGGCTTCGGCCGACAACTCCTCCATCGGGAGCGTAATCAGCCCCTCGACTTCGGGCATCTCATTCGGCATTTCAGGTGGCTCGTAAGACTCCTCGGGCAATGGACCGTCGGACGACTCGGATTCGGCATCCGGCCTGTCGGTCAACAGTCCAGCTTCCTCCACCGCGCTGTCCAGAGGAGCGTGATCGATCTTGGCAACCGCCGCCCGCACTGCGGCCCGATGCTCGGGTTCGAAGCCGAACAGGGATGAGAGCACGAGCGACGCCAGCGGAGGCTCGAAGGAGAGGGTGGACTGGAGCCCGGCGCGCAGTCCCACCAGCAGCACGGCAGTGGCGAGCAGGAATGCCGCATTCCGTTGCGTGGTGGGGGCAGTTCCCGGAAACAGCGCATCTGGCGTGATGCCCTCTGCCGCCCGGGCCGCTCGCCCGTATTGAGCATCCGCGACCTCACTCGCATCCGCCCCGCCAACCGACCGAAAATGGAAGGCGGTAGCGACCTCGTCGCACAGCCGCTCCTGCCGATCAATGAGCTGCGCCACTGCATACTCGTCCGGCATTTCCATGGTCCAGCGGCGAACGGCCAGCCAGACGCCGAACGCAGCGACGAGCGGAAGCACTGCAATCGGAACATACCGGGTGCCCATCAGGAGGAGCGCGCAGATTCCCGACAATGTGGTCCCGACAGCGAGGAACCCTTCGCGCCTGAGATTGTGAGAGGCGATCCTCGCGCGACAGGTGCGCACCAAGGTCTCTATCACGCCGGAACTTGCCGAAACGGTGGACATCGACGATCCAATCGGATCAAGAACCGATTATATGTTGCAACGTCGACTGCGATGCGTCCAGGAACGTCCTACACTTGGACAGTTGTGCGGAGAGAATCGTGAGACGGGCCATCTGGGCGTGCCTCTGGGTCGCTCTGGCCAGTGCCCCACACTTGAGAGTTGCCGGGCAGGTCGACACGGATCGGTCCGTCATGAGGGCTGCGAATGCTCTTCGGGCTGGGGACGCCGCAGCAGCCGCCCGCATTGCAGGCGAGGTTCTGAGTGAGCAGGAATCTCCCGAACCGAACGCACTGTGGATTCGCGGAAACGCCCTTGCGCATCTGGAAAGATACTCCGAGGCCGTTCGGGACTTCGAACGTCTCGCGGAGCTTGCCCCCGCCCGGACCGGATTCCTCGTGTCCCTCGGTGAAGCCCGCTTCAAAGCCGGGGACATCAGCGGCTCCATCGCCGCCTTCGATGTTGCCGTCGAGCTCGACAGGACACTGGCTCCCCGGCTCTGGCAGCGAGGAATCTCCCATTATTACGCCGGGCGGCTTGGAGACTGCATCCACCAGTTCGAGACGCATCGGACGGTGAATCCGCAAGATGTGGAGAACTCGGTCTGGCATTTCCTGTGTGTTGCCGCAAGAGACGGGTTCGATACCGCACGCAAGCACGTGATGCCGGTGGACCGCGACAACCGGGTGCCCATGGCGGAGATCCTGTCCCTTTTTCGCGGAACTGGCTCGGAAGACGCCGTCATCAAGGCAGCGGAACGGGCGTCGATGACGGGCATGGGTGACACTCCTCGGTTCTACGCCCATCTGTACCTTGGCTTGTTCAAGGAAGCCGTCGGAGATGGGGATTCGTCGGCCGAACACATGCGAAAGGCAGTGAGCTTTCGAGATCCCGGAAACTACATGTGGCAGGTCGGGAGAATTCACCGCTCCCTGCGCACGACTGGCAGGTAGGCGTCGATACCTGTCGGTCCGGCGCGTGGCATCGGCTCGTGCATGCTGCCCGGGCGGCCTGTCAGCCATCGCGACTTCGCCGGTAGCGGTCCGGCTGAACGGACGGCAATCCCCTACACTCTAGAGACAGGGATACGGGGACAGGGCGCCGCAAGTCGGAGTTGATGGCCACCAGCAGTTCCAGTCGCAATCCGGACGGACCATCCAGCACGGCAGGACCCACGGCCGACTTGGTCTTCGACGTCCGGGGAATCACCAAGACCTACTCCATGGGCGAGGTCGCCGTCCATGCTCTTCGGGGCGTCGACCTGCGGTTGTTCGCCTCGGAATTTCTCGTGCTACTGGGCCCGTCGGGGAGCGGTAAGTCCACTCTTCTCAATATCCTGGGCGGACTCGATGTGCCCACCGAAGGGCATGTCCTGTACAGGGGGCGGAACCTGAGCGGTTCCGACGATTCGACCCGAACCCAGTACCGGAGGCAGCATGTCGGATTCGTCTTCCAGTTCTACAACCTGATACCCAGCCTCACGGCCCTGGAGAACGTCTCGCTCGTCACGGAAATCGCTCGAGACCCGCTGGAACCGACGGAAGCACTGCGGATCGTCGGTCTGGCCAACCGCATCCATCACTTCCCCGCGCAACTGTCGGGGGGCGAACAGCAGAGAGTCGCGATCGCCCGCGCGATCGCCAAACGGCCCGATGTTCTGCTGTGCGACGAACCCACCGGGGCGCTCGACATCTCGACCGGGGTCGTCGTGCTGGAAGCGATCGAGCGCATCAACCGCGAACTCGGCACCGCCACGGCCGTCATCACCCACAACGCAGCGGTCTCGGCAATGGCGGATCGGGTTATCCAGCTCTCCGACGGGCGAATCGCTGCCGACCGCCGCAACAGTGAGAAGCTGCCGGCACGCGAACTGGATTGGTGAGCGATGCGGGCACTGAGCAGGAAGCTCTTGCGGGATCTGTGGCAGATCAAGGGCCAGGGAGCGACCATCAGCGCCGTCATCTGCGTCGGAGTCCTCATGTTCGTGATGTACCTGAGTGCGTTCGACTCGCTCCAGATGACCCGCAACGCGTACTACGAGCGCCAGCGGTTCGCGCATGTGTTTGCTTCGCTCAAGCGCGCGCCGCTTTCACTGAAGAGCCGGATCGCCGACATCCCGGGTGTCTCCCAGGTCGAAACGCGAGTCGTCATGGACGTGAATCTCGACGTCGAAGGACTCGTCGAGCCCGCTACCGGCAGGCTCATCTCCATCCCGGATCGCCGGCGTGACATCCTCAACGACATCGTTCTCAGTGAGGGCCGTTACATCGAACCGGCCCGCCCCGACGAGGTGATCGTCAACGAGGGGTTCGCCCAGGCCCACGACCTCCGCCCTGGCGACTCGGTCCGCGCCGTCCTCAACGGACGCCGCCGCGAATTGGAGATTGTGGGAATCGGCCTGTCCCCCGAGTACATCTATACGATCCGTCCCGGCGACTTCATCCCCGACGATGCCCGGTTCGCCATCTTCTGGATGGAGCGGAGAGTCCTGGCGAGCGCGTTCGACATGGAAGGCGCGTTCAACGACGTGGCCTTGTTGCTCATGCCGGGAGCCCGGGAAAGGGATGTCATCGCCCGGCTGGACGAACTCATCCAGCCCTATGGCGGATGGGGGGCCATCCCGAGGGCCCTCCAGCTGTCGCACTGGTCGGTTGACAACGAACTGAAGGGACTGCAGGGAGCGGGCGTAGCGATACCGCTGGTGTTTCTCGCCGTGGCAGCCTTCCTCCTCCACGTCGTCCTGCGCCGGATCGTCGCGGTACAGAGAGAACAGATCGCCACACTCAAGGCCCTGGGCTATCCCAATCGCTCCATCGCACTGCACTACACCTGGTGGGCACTCGCCATCAGCCTGCTGGGAACATTGGCCGGAACAGTGGGCGGGAATCTACTCGGAAACGGGATGCTCGGCATGTACAACCAGTACTTCCGCTTCCCTGCACTTGAATACCGGTTGCTGCCGGATGTGGTCGCCGCCGCGGTCCTGATCGGGATCGTCGCTGCGGTCATCGGAGCCAACTCGGCTGTCAGGCAGGCGGTTCGCCTTCAGCCGGCCGAAGCCATGCGTCCGGAGCCGCCCGGAAGGTACCGGGTCAGCCTGGTGGAACGCTTGGGGTTGCACTGGCTGCTGTCCCAACCGGCACGGATCATCCTTCGCAACGTCGAGCGACAGCCGGCGCGCTCGATGATCTCCATAGGGGGGATCGCCTGCGCTCTCGCGGTGTTGATCGTGGGACTGTTCTCGATCGACTCCATGGACCTCATGATGAACACGCAGTTCGGTCTCGCACAGAGGCAGGACATCCAACTCTCGTTCGTCGAGGCGGTCTCGCCGCATGGCATTCATTCCGTTCAGCGACTCCCCGGAGTCGTCGCAGTCGAACCGGTTCGGAGCATTCCGGTTCGACTGCAGTCGAAGAACCGGTCCCGTCAAGTGACGATTGCGGGCCTGCCGGAGCGGGGCGACCTGTTTCGGGTGCTCGATGTCGAGACACTGCGGCAGGAGCCCCTGCCGAAAGACGCACTGGTGCTCACGTCCAGCCTCGCCAAGGCGCTGAACGTATCCACTGGAGACGCCGTGACCGCGCACATCCTCGTCGGGCGAAGGGCTGTCAGGGAGCTGGCAGTGGCGGCGGTCGTCAAACAGTACATGGGACTCGCAGCGTACATGGAGATTGACGCTGTCCGGCGATTGATGCGGGAAGGCGCCACCCTTTCCGGGACGTACATGACCGTCGATCTGGCCCGTTTGCCGGAGTTCTTCCGGGCCGTGAAGGAAACACCTGCCATCGCCGGCAGCGGTCTGCGGAGTGCCGCCCTGGACGCATTCGAGAAGACGTTCGCCGAGAACATCGGCATCATGATCTTCTTCAATGTGCTGTTCGCTTCGGTCATCGCCTTCGGCGTGGTCTACAACGCAGCGAGAGTGTCGCTGGCGGAACGCAGCCGCGAGTTGGCCAGCCTGCGGGTCATGGGTTTCACCCGAGCGGAGATCTCCGCGATCCTCCTGGGCGAACTGGGCGTGCTCACCATCATCGCTCTGCCATTGGGCATGGCACTCGGCTACGGCCTCTCGGGCATCCTGGTCAAGGCCTTCGAAACGGAGCTGTATGCGATTCCCTTCACTGCAGCCCCGAAGACCTACGCAGTCTGCACGCTTGTGATCCTTGCGGCCACGACGGTGTCGGGACTCATCGTCCGCCGCAAGCTGGACAGGCTCGATCTGATAGAAGTCCTGAAAGCGAAGGAGTAGCCCATGACGATCCGCCTGACTCGCATCCTCGTCTGGACCGTGCTGGCGGCAGCCGCGGTGGCGATCTATCTCGCGTTCCAGCCGCAGCCCGTGGAAGTTGACATGGCGACCGTTGCCCGCGGCCGCCTCAGGGTGACGTTGAATGAAGAGGGACGGACTCGGGTGCGGGACCGCTACATGGTGTCCGCCCCGCTGGCCGGAAGGGTGCTGAGGATCCATCTCGAACCCGGGGACCCTGTCCGGGCCGGATCAACGATCCTCGCACGGTTCCTGCCTTCCTCACCGGCGTTCCTCGACGCGAGGGCGAAGGCCGAAGCCGAAGCGCGCGTCGATACAAGCCGAGCAGACCTGGACCGGGTGCGGGTCGACCTGGACCGTGCCATGGCCGAGCTTGACCACGCGGAATCCGAATACACCCGGCATCAGCAGCTCCACCGCGAGGGATTGGTCGCCGATGACCGCCTCGAGGCCTGGCGACTCCGCGCGGGGACCGCGCGCGAGGCCGTACGTTCTGCCGAGTCCAGCATCGTCGTGGCGGAGGCGGGGCTCGAGACGGCCAGAGCTCGACTGATTCAAGCCACCTCGGTCCAGACGACCGAGGCCGAGACGATCGCGTTGCGCGCTCCCATCGACGGTGTCGTCCTGCAGAGGCTCCGCGAGAGTGAATCCGTCGTACCGTCCGGCGAGGCGCTGCTCGAGATCGCGAACCCGGACAAGCTGGAGATCGTGTCCGACATGCTCTCGACGGATGCCGTGCAGATCCAGGAAGGTAGCCCGGTACTGATTGAGCAGTGGGGTGGCGACAGGGTTCTGCGAGGCACTGTGCGCAGGGTCGAGCCCTACGGATTCACCAAGATCTCCGCCTTGGGCGTCGAGGAGCAGCGGGTGAACATCATCGTGGACTTCGACGACGTCAGAGACGCCTGGGAAGCGCTGGGGGATGGATACCGTGTCGAGATCGCGGTCATCATCTGGGAACAGGACGACGTCCTGAAGGTCCCCACCAGTTGTCTGTTCCGGCAGCGACAGGACTGGGCCGTGTACACGGTCGAGGAACCGGGCATCGCCACGCTTCGCGAGGTCTCGATCGGACACCGGAACGAGCGCGAAGCGCAGGTCATCAGGGGCCTTGCAGTCGGCGACCGCGTGATCACCTATCCGGGCGACCAGATCACGGAAGGAGCGGAGGTGATCCCCCGCCAACCCGGGCCGTAATGCTTAGCGGTTCCGCACCGGACAGTTCGCTTCCGCAGATTCCGCCACACAGGTTCCGCAGGCCCGACCCGGCTGCGGTAGGGTAGATTCAAGGGGCACCTTTCCTATTCATCCACCATCGGCACGGACTCCGCATGCTGATGCCGGCCAGGCGTCCCGACCCGAAGTGGGCGCGCGAAGAACTGTTCGTGCCGGTCAGTATCGCCCTCACGCCATCGGCCATTCGCAGTAACCGAGGACCCCGCCTGAATGTACGTCCGAAAGAGCCGCCTGCTGACCCCAGGCCCCACGCCATTGCTGCCGGCGGCGGTGCGCGCGATGGCCGCTGCTGACCTGCATCATCGCACCACGGATTTTCGGGATGTCTACAGCGGCGTCATCACGGATCTGCATTACTTCATGGGTACCGACAATGGCATCGCCCTCTTCGCTGCCAGCGGCAGCGGCGCGATGGAGGCTGCGGTGTCGAACCTCTTCTCGCCCGGAGACGAGGTGATCGTCTGCACGGCCGGCAAGTTCGGAGAGCGCTGGGTACAGATCGCAGAGGCGTTCGGCCTGGACGTGATCCTGCTGAAGAAGCCGTATGGGGAATCGGTACTTCCGGATGAACTCGACACGGCGTTGCGCGAGCATCCGGCGGTTCAGGGAGTCTTCGTGCAGGCAACCGAGTCCTCAACCGGGATCTCCCACGATGTCGAGGCCATGGGGAGGCTCGTCGGCGCCACCGATGCCATCTTCGTGGTGGATGCCATCACCGGTTTGGGAAGCAGTGAACTGCGAATTGATGCCTGGGGCCTCGACATCGTGATCGGAGGATCGCAGAAGGCGTTGATGGTCCCTCCTGGACTGGCCTACTGCTCCGTAAGCGAAAAGGCGCTGCGCAGGACGGAGATCGCCACCAACGCCAATTTCTACTTCAACTTACGGAAGCACATTCAAGCAGGACCGAAGGGTGATTCCCCGTGGACGCCAGCATCCTCGCTGATTCTCGGGCTCGCCGAAGTGCTCCGCTACGTGCGAGATGTCGGTCGGGAGCGGCTCATCGCGAATGCGCAGCTGCTCGCCAAGGCAGCTCGTGCGTCCGCAGGGGCTCTCGGCCTCGAACTCTTCGCTCGCCACTCCATTCCGGCGGGTGCGGTCACGGCCATCCTCTCACCGGAGGGGATCGATTCGGGAAGAATCGTCCACGGATTCAAGGACCGTTTCGAGTCCATCATCGCGAACGGGCAAGGGTCGATGAAGGGACGGATCTTCCGTTTCGCCCACCTCGGCTACTTCGATTTTCACGATCTCTTTGCAGCGGTCGCCGAGTTGGAGGTCATCCTGCACCTGCTGGGCCGGGACGTTCCGTTCGGAGCGGGAGTCAAGGCCGCCCAGGACACTTATCTGGAAGCGTTGGCACGCGAAGGCAAGAATTCCACATGAAGGTACTGGTTGCAGACGCAGTCAATCAGGCGGCCATTGATCTACTCCAGGCCGAAGAGGTGCTCGAGGTGACCGTCTCGAACCCGGACGAATTCCGATCCCATCTCCCTGATGTGGAGGCACTCATCGTCCGTAGCGGAGTGCGGGTGACCAAGGACGTGCTGGACGAGGCGCCGAATCTGCGGGTGATCGGGCGCGCCGGCATCGGAGTGGACAACATTGCGCTGGACGAGGCCACGGCCCGGGGCATCGTGGTCATGAACACACCTGGCGGAAACGCGACCTCGGTCGCCGAGCACACTCTCGCACTCATACTCTCCCTGGCACGGAACGTTGCCATCGCCGACGCCTCGACCAAAGCGGGTCATTGGGACCGCAAGCGATTCCAAGGCAGCGAGGTGTTCGGAAAGACGTTGGGGATCATCGGCTTCGGCATCATCGGCCGACAGGTCGCAGTGCGGGTCCAGCCATTCGGCATGGACGTGATGGCATACGACCCGTTCGTTTCCAGCGACGCCGCGAAGGACTGCGGGATCGAGCTTGTCGAACTGGATTGCCTTCTGGAGCGAGCGGACTATATCAGCCTTCATCTTTCGCTCACACCCGATACCGAGAAGTTCATCAACGCCGAGCGCCTGTCCAGGATGAAGCAAGGTGTGCGCATCATCAACTGTGCACGCGGAGGTCTCATCGACAGCACTGCTCTGGATGCCGCACTGACCTCAGGTCATGTGGCAGGGGCCGCTCTGGATGTCTATGAGCAGGAGCCTCCTGCGAAGTCGCCCCTGCTGCGTTACGACCAGGTCGTGGCGACCCCGCACATCGGTGGCTCGACCGCCGAAGCGCAGGCGAAGGTCGGCATCAACATCGCGATGCAGGTTCGCGACTACCTCAAGTCCGGGGTCGTCGTGAATGCAGTCAACGCGCCTTCAGTCAGTGCGGAAAAGTACACGAGGCTCTCCCCCTATGTCGGACTCGGGGAGCGGCTCGGCTCGTTCGTCGCACAGACGTCGGTGGGAAGGCCCGTACGCATCAAGATCAGCTACATGGGTGATTTCGACGAGACCGATGCGACGATCATCCGCAACGCGGCGCTGAGCGGACTGCTCAACTGCTTTCTCTCCCAGAAGGCGAATCTCGTGAATGCATACCAGATAGCGCGCGAGCGCGCTATCGGAGTTCACGAGGTGCGGCGTGGTCGGACCCATTTCAGCAATTCGATCGAACTGAGCCTGAAGACCGAAGAGGGTGAACATACGGTGGAAGGGGCGGTCTTCCCTGACGGTTCCCCGCGCCTTCTGAGCGTCGACCGGATTTACATCGAGTCCTATCTGGGAGGCTCACTCCTGTACGTCACGAACGAGGATGTGCCCGGCGTCGTCGGACGCCTTGGGACGGTCCTCGGTGAGAACGGAATCAACATCTCGAAGTTCGCACTCGGCAGAGGCCCGCAGGATGCGGAAGCCAGACCCACGATGGCCGTGGCCTTGGTCCAGACGGACCAGGCGATTCCAGCGGTCGTGCTGGACCGGCTGTACAAGATGCAAGCCGTCATCTTTGCAAAGGCCATTGAACTCTGATCGGAGTCGTACGAGCAGGGCGGAAGGACCTGCTCGGGTCCGAGGAAATCGACCCCGTTCATGGTAGTTCGCGGGAGCGATGCCTGGCCAGGCAAGCGGTCGGCAGCCTCTTCGGGCAGTCGCCGGACGATCGGCGACAATTCCCCGTAGGGAATCCGTCGCAGTCACTGCACCGTAATCAATGGCGGAACACGGGGTCAGAACTTCAGGCCGCGTTCCTGGAGTTCGTCCAGAACCCGGTCCACGCCACGACGGTTGATGATCTTGATCCCCTTGGCACTGATGCGCAGTCTCACCCAGCGCTTCCTGCGGGGGGACCAGAAGCGCTTGTCCTGGAGATTCGGGTAGAAACGGCGCTTCGTCTTGTTGTTCGCATGCGACACATTGTTGCCCGACATGGGGCGCTTGCCGGTGACTACGCAGACTCTAGCCATATATTGCTCCGTGATTAGGAAAGCCTGAGGTCAGGATACCACAGAATGCCGCGCGGATGTTCGTGGACGCCGCTCGGCTCGATGGCGGCATCCCACGGGACTCAGTGCACGATCTTGTTCAACTCCCGGCGCGGAAGAGTCAGCGCCAGTGGCAGACCGAGAAGCGGCAGGATCGCGAACCCCCAAAAGACCGACTGGAGACCAACCAGGTCGGCCAGCCAACCTGCCATCGGAACGAAGATGATTCCGGCGGTACCCCAGCCGAACCCCATCATCATCGCGGACGTCGTGCCAGCTTGCGAGGGCACCAGTTCCTGAGCCATGACGACGTTGATCGGAATCGTCGTCAGAAGGATGCATCCACCCAGGAAGAGGGCACCAACCGCCAACCACCCGTCCAGCAGCATGAACGCGATCAAGGGCGGTACGCACGCAACCATCGAGACGATGATGACAAGTCGCCCACCGAACCGGTCCGCCGCGGCACCTCCCACGATGGCTCCCGCAGATGTGCTGAGAAAATACACCGATAGCGCGACGCTCGCCGTTCGGAGGTCCGCCGCCCGGATATCCACCATGTAGAGTGTCAGGAACTGTGCCAGCCCGACCTGCACGATGGAACGCAGGACCACAAGCGCGTAGAGCGAAGCCAATGGCCGGCCCGCACTCCGCAGCGCTGACCAGTCAACCATGGACTTCGGTCGTCCGGGCTTCCGGATGGCACGCGGGACCCGCCATAGCAGGGTCGGCAGCAACGCGACAACCGGTACCGCCGCCACCCAGAGCCGCTCGAACCCGAATTGCTCGATCACGGCGGTCAGGTATAGCGGCCCCAGTCCGAGTCCGGCGGTACCGAACATGATGAAGGTCGCAGTGGTGACCGCCTTGCGCTCCGCCCCCAGCCGGCCCGCTTGGCTGGTGCTGTGAGGATGGTATGACGCGGATCCCATCCCTCCCACCAACAGAAGCACCACGACGGCTGCGAATCCGGACGCGAGACCGAGCGACGCGAGGAACACCGCCGTCACGACGGGGCTCACTACCGTGAAATAGCGGCTCTGCAAGCGGTCGCTGACCAGTCCGAACGGTAGCTGGGTGAAAGACGACGAGAACATCCAGACACCGCCCAGCAGGCCCGCTTGGGCAAGTGTCAGGTTGAACCGCTCGACGAGAATCGGCTGCACTGTGGGTAGTGCGGAGGAGAAGCAGTCGACCAGAAAGTGCGTGACCAACAGGAACAGGTACGCCTCGCGGGCACGGCGACGCGCGCTGAAACCCGTCAGCCCGAAAATACTGCCATCCCGGGGCCCGATTCCGTCGGGGGCCGCTATCGACTCGCTCCGTACTGCCTTGGTCGGTTGCATCACGGCTGCACCGGTCGGTCTCGCCCACGCAGTCTGCGCCCGGCAGACGCCAATGCCAGAGAACGGACCCCGGAATTACGGAACGAGATCCTTCCAGACCCGGGACCGGACCTCGTCCAGTCGGTGTTCCGCCGCATCGCGGATGTAGCGGTACTGGTCTTCGTTCACCACTCGCTCGAGCTCAGCCTCGTCGGCCATCTGCTTGACAGCCTTGCGCCGAATCTCCTCGTCACTCGATTCGCGCATCAGACGATGATAGTTGACCTCGTCGGGCTCCAGAGCCCGCAGCGCAGCGAACGCTTCATGGCGAATGAACCACTCACCATCGCTGAGGATGATGTCGACGAGCACGGACGGATCGCTGATCTCCGAGATCGCAGCCTGGCGGACATCCGCATTGGAATGCCGCCATTTCGGGCGGAACAGATTCAGCAATCCCATCGCAAGCAACTACCCGGCAGGGCCCGCAGTCCCGTTCCTCACTCGCCGTAACTGATGCGCCAGATCTTCCGACCGCCGTCGTCGGACACTAGCATCGAGCCGTCCCGGAGGAGGAGCAGACCCACCGGTCGTCCCCAGACGTCGGTGCTGTTCGGGTCCAGCATCCAGCCGGTCAGGAAATCCTGCGGCCCGGACTGGGGTCGACCGTCCTTGAACGGGATGAAGGCCACGCTGTAGCCGACCCGCTCTGATCGGTTCCATGAGCCGTGGAAAGCCAGGAAAAGCCCGCCCCTGTATTTCTCGGGAAACTGTGTTCCGGTGTAGAAGCGCATGTCGAGAACGGCAACATGGGCTCCGAGCAGGACATCCGGATACAGGGTGTTCTGGACCCTCTCGGGAGCGACATCCTTGTGTCGCGGTTCCTCGTGTGGTCCGTTGTAGGCGTATGGCCACCCATAGAACGCCCCCTCCTGGATGTTGACCAGGAAATCACTGACCAAGTCATCACCCAACCCGTCACGCTCCTGCACCGCACCCCAGATCTGGTTCGACCCCGGGTACCATTGCAAGCCGATGATGTTGCGCAGCCCGGTGGCTACGGTCTCGTGGCCCGAGCCGTCCGGATTGTAGCGGTGCAATGCCGCCCGCATCGGATCCTCGCCCACATCGATATTGGACTCGGAGCCGACCGTGACGTAGAGCTTCGTGTGATCCCTGTCAAACAGCAGCGAGCGGGTCCAGTGTCCGCGCCCGAAATCCCTGAACGAGATGATCTCCTCGCCCTTGCCGGCCGTCATTGCCTTCTGGTCGTATACGTAGCGCTTGACCGATGTGGTCTCGGCGACGTAGATCCACTTGTCGTGGAAGGCCAGGCCAAACGGACGGTCCAGTCCTTCGATCAGCTTCTTGACCCGTCCGTCATGGCTCACATACACCACACCGTCCGGCTCGCTCCGGGAACCGGAGTCGGAAAAGACGAGTTCGTCGGTCGGCCCCAAGGTCATGAATCGGGGGCGCTGGAAGTCCCCGGTCAGATACTCCTCGACCTTGAAGCCCTCCGGAAGATGCAGCTTCGCACCGTCGGGGCGGTCGATCACGTTGGGACGATTTCTCGCCGACTCCGTGTGGAACGGAGCGGGAAGCTCCTTCCAGTTGACAGGCTTGGAGGGCTCGCCGGTGGCAATCGCCACAAGCACCAGCCCTGCCCCGGAAACCTTGAACCACTGTTTCATGCTTACTAGCGTAGCGGATTCCAGCCGCTCGGGGAGTAGCGCGCCGTATAATCCCTCGACTCTTTCCGATCCCGGGTGAAGCGTGTACCGAGAACCCCTTGCGCCCGTCCTTGGTCAATGGGCACAGATCCTGCCGTCCAGCGCACCGTTTGCGAATCCGGTCCGGGTTTCCGCTGCCTCACTCCGGGACTGCAACCTCGTTGGTCCGTCTGTCCAACGGCTGAACGGGGGCCTCGGGAGCGTTCCTGGCAGGCAACCAGCGCTGGAGTTTCTCCTTGACCGACCGATAGTTCTCATCGGCAGCCAGGTTCGTCCACTCCATCGGATCAACGCGATGGTCATAGAGTTCCTCGGACCCGTCGGCGTAGCGAATGTAGCGGAAGTCCTCCGAACGGATGGCGTGATTGCTGCGGCCATGCGTCGTGACGGTCGGTTGCCACCGCAACTCGGGATTCCGCAACAGCGGAACAAGGCTTTGCCCATCCAGCCCTTCCCGCGCATTCAGCCCCGCCAGCTCGACAAGGGTCGGGTACACATCCAACAGGTTCACCGGTCGCGGCGACACCGCTCCGCCACGCGTCCCCTCGGGAAGCCCGGGCGTGCCTGCGGGTACCGAGAACAACAGCGGCACCCGCGTCGCTTCCTCCCACAGGGCGAACTTGCGCCAATGCTGCTTCTCGCCCAGGTGCCACCCGTGGTCTCCCCAGAGAACGACAATCGTATTGTCGGCATGGCCACCCTCATCAAGAGCGTCAAGGACAATCCCCAGCATGTCATCCGCAAAACTGATCGAAGCAAGGTACGACCGGACCGCCTCCTTCCACTGGGCATGTTCGGTGACTCTGGCATGATCCCGGTCCGGCCTGGCCATTCGAACCCCTGCCTGCGGGACATCGTCGAGATCGCGGTTGAAGACCAGGGGCAACTGGATCGTGTCCGTCTCGAATCGGGCCATGTAGTTCCGCGGAACGTACCAAGGCAGATGAGGCCGGAAGATCCCGCACGCCAGGAAGAACGGCCTGCCGTGGGGTTGCCGGAGCTTCGCTGCCACCCAGGCAGCAACCTTCGCGTCCGACATCTCCGCAACGTCGACATCAAGTGGGCCCCAGTCGAACCCTCCGCTCCCGGGAATACCGTTGACCGGGCGATGTGGCGGCACTGGATCCTGTTCGCGCTGCAGGTTCTTCGACGGCCAGTACTCATCCCATGACGGCGGATCAGGATACACGCCGTGATAGATCTTCCCTGACCCTCCAGCCCAGTAGCCGCCCTTCATGAACGCCTGGGGAATCGTGACGGCGTCCCGCATGGCGGGCCTCCACGCCTGATTGTTGTTGTAGACGCCGGAACGGTATGGCGCAATCCCGGTCATGATCGCCGCTCGGGACGGATTGCAGGCCGGAGCGGCCGTGAAGGCCCGCGAGAACAGTGTCGATCGTCTGGCCAGTCGGGCTAGATTCGGTGTCTTGGCCTGCGGATGCCCGCCCAGCGGCTCAATCCAGTCGTTGAGGTCATCGACGGCAATGAACAGTACGTTGGGTGGATCGGCACTGAGCAGGCCCCCCGGGCCCAGTGCCAATGCGAGAATGCCAGCAAGCAGTCTCATCAAGGGCCCATTATAGTTTCATGGCTGCAGGGGTCGTGGCTGCGGGCGCTTGCCTGCCGCGACCGGAAAGTACCAGGGCAGCGATGATGGTCGCGACACAGCCCAGCGGATTGAGCCACAGAAAGGCGAGATCGGAAAACACGAGTTTGGTACACCACACGGCACCCAGACCGAATGCGGTCCCATAGAACGCACCCCTGCTCGTGACACTTCGGAACAGGAACGCCAGCACGAACACGCCCAGCATCGGGCCGTAGAACAGAGACCCGACGAAGTTGACAGCCTCGATCAGCGAGCCGAGTTGCGCGCCGTAGAAAGCAAACGCGGCGGCGTATGCAGCCCAGCCGATCGTGGACCAGCGCAGCGCTCGACGGGCGATTCGGTCGCTGCTTCCCGGACGGACGTATCGCAGGTAGTGGTCCACCACGGTGGCAGTTGCCAGGGAGTTCAGTTCGGAGGATACGGTCGACATCGCGGCCGCAAAGACCCCCGCGATGATCAACCCGACCAGACCGACTGGCAGGTGGCCAAGCACGAACGTCAGAAAAATATAGTTGGTGTCGTTGTAGCTGCCCGGAGTGGAGCCGCGCTCGGCCAGATCGATTGCCTCGCTCCGGATCTGCCCGACGTACCGGTCCGCCGAGGCGAAGGCTTCCGCCTCGATCGAGCCTCCGGATGCCGCGAGCCGGCGAGCGGCCGTTCGCCGCTCGGCAAGCGCCTGGGAATATCGGGTGTCGAGGGCGGCCATCTCGACAGGATTCGCGCGCTCGATGCGCCCGAGTTCGGCCGGATGGAACAGCATGGGTGGCGGCTGGAAGAGAAAGAAGCAGTACACCATGACCCCGGTGAGGAGAATGAAGAACTGCAAAGGCACCTTCAGCACGGCATTGAATACCAGGCTGATACGACTGTGATCCAATGACTTCGCGGTCAGATAGCGCTGCACTTGCGACTGATCGGTCCCGAAGTACGCCAGCGAGAGGAAGGTCGCCCCGATCAGGCCGGACCACAGCGTGTAGCGACTGTTCCAATCGAACCCCGTCTCAATGGCGTTCAGCTTGCCGACCGTTCCAGCCAAGACCAGGGCGTCCCGCATGGAGACACCATCCGGCAGACCGTGCACGGCGCAGGAAAACGCCACGGCGATGCCGGCGAACATGATCCCCATCTGCAGCGCGTCCGCCCTCATCACGGCGCGAATCCCTCCCAAGACGGTGTACGTCACGACGATGGCGACCGTCGCCAGGATCGTCACCCACTCGGGCACACCGAGAATGACCGCCAGCACCACGGCCGGCGCATACAGCGCCAGGCCGACCCCCAGTCCTCTCTGCACGAGGAACACCCCACTCGCCAGGGTGCGTGTTCGGGCATCGAATCGCCTTTCCAGGTACTCGTAAGCCGTGCGCACACCCGAACGGTGGAATTCGGGCGCGGCAACGGCAGCGATCAGGACCATGGCGATTGGCAATCCGAAGTAGAACTGGACGAATCGCAGCCCGTCGGCGTACCCCTGACTCGTGGTCCCGATGAACGTGATCGCACTGGCCTGGGTGGCCATGATCGACAGCCCGATCACCCACCAGCGCATTCTCTTTCCGGCAGAAACGTACGCATCAACAGACTGATCCCGACGCGACCGTCGCAATCCGTATGCGGCAATGGATCCGAAGGATGCGAGCAGTACCAGCCAGTCGATCAGGTTCACGATGCGCTCCGGAATGCGAGCGAGAAGAACCAGAGACCCGCTATCCAGACGGCGAGATGAGCCAAGACAACCACGTAGATCACGGGCCAGCGGCGTGAGCGAACGAGCGATTTCCCAGCCGGCCGGGGCACTGGACGAGCAGCAGGCACGGAATCGGGCTCTCCAGCGGCAGGGGCAGACTATTGCGACCGCAGCAGCGACTCCACCGGAACCAGGTCACTTGGAAGGTACTTCCTCGACTCGAGATAGTCGTCGAACCAGTACGCTTCGGAGTTGCGCCGGAAGAGCATGATCCGCCCTGCATTGCGAGGGTCGGCGGCACGGTGGTACTTGAAGATCGCCTGATCATGGGTAAGGCCGACCACTTCGATCTTGCCGGTCGCATGCGACATCGAGAAGCGAGCCCGCTTTGCCAGGCCGGACGCTCTCTCGATGGCCGCCGCGAATATCCGATAGGCCTCCTCGACGGGGACGGAGTAACTCTCGTTGCCTTCCGTGGGTCGACACTGGAAGACATAGTAGGGAGGCACCCCCAGGTAGGAAAGCTCGTTCATGAGTTCGCCAAGGACCCCGGAGTTGTCGTTGACACCGCGAATCATCGGAGTCTGATTGATCGTCACGACCGAATGTTCCTGCAGGCACTGCAGGCCTTCCTTGGCATTCCGCGTCAGTTCCACGGGGTGATTGAAGTGACACATGACATAGATGCGCCCCGCGTCAGGAGTCGAGTATCGCTTGAACATGGCATGCAGCTCCGGGTCCTCGGTGATCCGGAAGGGATTGAAGGCCGGCATCTTGCTCCCCAGGCGAATGATCCTGACATGCGGGATTGCCCGCAGTTGCGCAATGATCGGCTCCAGCTTGGATGTGGACATGATCAGTGGGTCGCCCCCGGTCAGAAGGACGTTCGAGATCTCGGGGTGATTCCGGATGTAGTCGATGCCCATGGTGACGTCCCGAACGACCTCGTCGTTCTCGTCCATGAAGAGGCGTTTGCGGAAACAGAACCGGCAGTACGCACCGCACACGTCATTGCATAGCAGCAGCGCCGTGTCAGCGTACTTGTGCTCAAGGCCGGGAACCTTCGTGTAGTGCTCTTCCAGCGACGCGTCCAGTCGACCCCATTCGGTCAATTCACTTGAATCGGGGATGATCAGCCTGCGAATGGGATCGTCGGGATCATCCCAGTTGATCAGACTCTGGTAGTAGTCGTTGGTCCGGAACACGAACTTCTCGCTGACCTTCGCTCCGACATCCTTTTCTTTCTCGCTAAGTTCGGCAATCTTGTCGACGGCGGTGATATATTTGGGTTTCGGCACTGGGTACACTCCTCGGCGACCCTCCCACCAGTGGTGGTCCGACCTGGTCGCGGTCGAAGGACACCGCCCCACCCTTACAGCGGTCGCCAGCATCCAGTGGTCTGCAAGGGACTGCTATTGAACCAAACCTGCCCGCTGTTGTCAAACCCGGCTCGCTGCAGGGGGTGTAACGGAATGATTGTGAGATCTGGGCATTTTCGAGGGTGATTTGGTCGGAAGTTCCTGCATTGCCTGAAGTTCCCGCCAAGCGACTTACCTTTGGACGGCAGAGAGTGTCGCGTAGCGGCGACCGGGCACTGGGTCAGGTGGTGAATGGAGCGGCGGGTGGTGGCACGGTTGGCCCAGAAGTCCTTGAAACGGTTGCCCGGGTGCGTGCCGCAGCGTAGGGCCAGCATGGCGTGGGCGCCAGCGACCGACCCGTGCATGCCGGAGCGCTTGAGGCGGCTGCCGACGATGCGCTGGCAGCCGGCTTCGACGACGCCGGAACCGACACACAGGCCCTGGGCCCGGAATGCGGGATATCGCATGCGCTCGCGATGGGTGCGGAAAAGGAAAATACGAGAGGCAGAGCGGGACCTCGGGAGAGTCCCCGGGGCTGTGCCGCCAGGGTGGTGAGCAGGGTGTGGAAGAGACCGACGATCTGGATGGCGTTGGGGACTGCTCCTGAGCGAGGCGCCCAATCCAGGCTGCACCATTGCCGAGGACGACCTGGCGGTCGGCCCGGGAGAAGCTCCGTCGATCCGCTTCGCGTCGTACGCGACGGTCGAAGTCCGACGGTTGCGGGTCGGTGTCACGAGTAGCTGCACTCTCGATGGCCGCCGAGCCGGTGAGAGAGCCCGCTTCGCGGACAGGTTGGCCCTAGGCATCCCGGCTGGAGGCGGTTCAGACCACGACCAGCTTGGCCTCGCGGGTACGGGCCGAGCCGTCCGGTTGCTGGCCGGACCGTCCGGCGGTGTCACCGGGGCACACTGGAACCTCTGTACCATCGACACCGAGATAGACCGTGAGTGGCCGGGGGAACCGTTTCCGCAAGATCTTCCTGCACTGCCGCCCGGGAGACTGCCCGTCCGACAACCTCGGCGATCCGCTCCACCTGCTTGGTGGACACTGGCACTCCGGTGAGATCGCCCAACAGACGGGAGACCGCGGCGAAGCTCACCAGCGAGCCCCCAAGCTTCGTCACGCGGGCAACTCCTGTGGACGCAAGCCGCGCGACAGTAGTAGGCCCGCTCCATATACGAGCGGGCCGAGAGCACCCAGGACCGTCTTGCGACGCCGTCCTGCATAGCAGGCGGTCTGGGCGGTCGGCATCAACGCGGAACCTGACCGCTCTTGCGGCGAGGAACGCAATGAAGACGAGGAGATCGCGACCGCCCGAGTCCTTCCCGTCCACTCGTCCCGCCGATGTTGACGTGTCTCCATCTGGATGATCAGTACGCGTCCGGGGGCGGAACGGATGTGAAATGCATCCTGACAATGACACGATCATGAGCATACGACGAATACACAGCGTCTGCAGTGCAGTTGGAAGGATCTGTATGTCGTGCGGGTCTGAGTCTGACAACGGGTACCGAAACTACTGTGTCAGTACGGTCGACACCGAACTCAGGATCCCGTTCTCGGTGGCTTGCAGCGTCTTGTCCTGCCCCTCCACATCTTTGAATTCGTCAATACGTTGCTTGAGAAGAGTCTTGTTGTTCTGTAACGACTGCACGGTAGTCTGCAGCGAATTAATCTGTGAATTGACCTCATTAATCCGTCTGGTAATTTCCTCGATATTATCGTCCGGATCGGGCGCATCAACCAAGGAAGCTGCGCCTTTAGTGGTACGTTTAATCCATTTGGAATAGCTCGAAACTCTCGAATAGATCCCACTGATAATCGACAGTGGCCTCGTCGTGCGAGCCAGCTGGTAGAGTACTCCTACCTGCAACCATCGCGTATTCCCGCCCACAGAATACGATACGAGCAAGGGGCCTCCGCTATCACCGTAATCTGCCCGCCTTGTGGGAGTACCTGAACAGATGGTGTAATCATGAAGATACCATAATTCAAGATAGAGATCCATCCGATCACGACATTTCTGGGCGTGGTACAAGTTCTCACTGACAGCATTCATGTCGTAATTACGTCTATTGATTCCTTTCTGAGTGCGCCCAAATCCCACCGCGACAGCTGAAGTGCCGGACGGAGCATACATATCCTCGGCTGATCGGCGAGCAAGGTCAAGACCTGCTGAAAATGATGCAGGAAATGGCTGCGACAATTCGATGAGTGCGATATCGAAATAGACATGGAAGTTATATTTGGGGTGTGGAATGATCCGCTTGGAAGTCCTCGACAATGGCCGATCGCTGTCTCCCATTCCATGGTAAATTCGAAAGCTATCATGTGGAAGTAGTCCGGTGTCGTCAAGGAGGCAGTGGGCTGCCGTCAATACCCAACTGGGTGCGATGAGGCTGCCCGTGCACATCCCATAATTTGACCGCTCAACATACACTACAAAGGGATAGCTTTGCACTGTGGTTCGTTCACCACCAAGGATCAAGCGCGGAATCGGGCCCTCCTCTTCGGCGCCAGAGCCAAGCATGGGAAGCAGCAACAGGAGCCCGGCTCCCCATGCTGGACCACGGATTCCGCAGGATGGGCAATGAGACAAGCGTGCCAGAAGGGACATAAACACAATTGTCCATATTTACCAGACAATCAGCGTCGCGTCAAGCTCAACATCCAATTTCGCTGCAGATTCCAGATTCAGGGTCGGGCGTGCCTTCTCTCCCGGAACGGAAAGGCCGCGACGCGCGCGATAATCGATCGTGGTCGGCAGGTCGGAGTTGAACCGTGCGACCGGTTCTCAGCCAACGTCCCGGCGTGACCCGCTGCAGGATCCGTCGACGTCAGCCGCTTGACGAAGCGTTTGGTGTCGAACGTGATGGTCGCGGGATCGGACCGAAGGGCCGATAGGACACCGGTCGAGCGGGAAAGGACCTGCCCCGCTGCTGGAGGCAACCGATCGGACCGCGATGCCGACTGACAGGCGGCACCGCGGGATGTTCATGCCTCGTTCCATGCCGCGAATGCCCATGGGGTAGCATGGATGGACTGGCCCGACTGCCGGTACGACAACACCGTTCGAGCCGACAGCAGCGGCGATCTCTGGTCGTGTCCGTAATCCCCGGGCTGTGACCGCCTTCAGCCTGAGTCCTGCACGTTGAGCCCGCACCCCACCCCTTGCATTGCACTTCGTCGTTCCACTGGCAGCACGACGGGGAGATCCCCAAGGCGCCTTCCCTTGGCTTCCCACACAGACCAGGCTGCGAGGCCCAACTGCAACACCCGCCACTCTCGCCGACTGGCAGGTTGCTGCACCGTATCCGCTGAGCGTCGCCAGCAGGCTCCAGCACGGTCTCTAGGGAGTTGATGTCGGGAGTGGCGGGCGCTCACCACTGGGCGACTGGGCGATAGTCTCGGGAAATGCGAGTCGCTGGAAGGCCGGGAGTTCGTGCATGGCATCGAAAGCTCGATCCCGCGCGATCTTGCGGGGTGTCCCGTAACCCTCCTCAAGAGCCTTTCGCAAGTACAGGATCGCTCGATCCCACAACTCGACTCCCGCATACGCTTGCGCCATGAAGTAGTAGTACCTGCCACGGTTGGCAACAGAACGCTCCTGGAGCAACGTTCCGAATGTCCCGCGGGTCTCGAAGACATTCGGATCCAGCTGGAGCGCCCGGAGATAGGCCTTCGAGGCATCCTTGAACCTCCGTCGGGCGAAGTACGATGTACCAAGATTGCTGTAGATCGAAGCGGAGTTCGGAGAGATCTCCAACGCCTTCTTGTAATTCCGGATCGCCTTCCGGTAGTTCCCCTGAGCGTGGTGCACGGTCCCCAAGTTATTCAGCGCCTGGCTGAAGCTCTTGTCAAGCCTCCAGGCTCGCTCGTACTCCCGGCGGGCACTGTTCAGCAGCAGGAGCTGGTGGTAGGAGATTCCCAGCTTGTTGACGAGCTTGGCAGAAGTCGGTTCCTGACGCAGGGCTTCCTGGTAGGCTTCGCCAGCCTCCCGGTACATCTTCCGCGCCATGTAGATATCGGCACGTTTCTCGAGGGTAAGTTCGCTGTTTCCGGGCTCCAGTCGATAGGGCTCCCGGGTCCTGTCAACGAGTTGTGACTCCGCGCTGTTCACGAACGTCACACCGCTGAACAGTGCGCACAGCAACAGACTGCGGACTTGCATTCCGCTCCCCCGCTCTTATTGAAGCACAAAGGTCGATCCGGGGCACAATTACCGCACGGCAGCCTCGCCGGCAAGCCCATCCGCTTACCAGGTCGGACAGCGCATCCACCAGCGTCCGGAGGCCGTCCAACGGCCATCGTGAGAGGACCCTCGCGTCCGAACGCTCCCCCGCTCCGGCAGTTTCCTGCGATCCCAAGCCGGTCGCCACCCCTTCGGCAGTGGATCCTGCACCATCAATCCAGAGGAGACACAGAGACCCCGGGCGGTCTCACATGGCATGCGGTGGTCCTTCGGAATGCCTGCCCGGGCTCGCGCAGACCACGAGGAACGGCCAGAGGACGGCGCCGCGATTTCCGTCGCTATCAGGAACGCAACCGCATCCACAGCGCCACGAGTTCATCCACTCCGAGCTGTTGAGCACGCAGTCCCGCGGACGGATCGAAGTCGATCCGGTCTGCCGGGTAGCTGCCTGACAGATTGTTCCTCAGTGTCTTGCGGGGATGCCGGAAGCACGCACTGATGAACTCGACCAATCCGTCCGGAGGATGGTGCGGACACATGGTGAACCGAACGACGGCAGACTGCACCTTCGGAGGTGGCGAGAATGCGCCCGAAGGAACGCCAAAGAGTCTCGAGGGACGGCTGAACAACTGACACAGACAACTCAGGTACCCGAACGACCGACTTCCCGGTCGCGCCACCGTGCGGTCGGCCACATCCTCCTGCAGCAGAAAGGTCGCCGATCGCAGGGAGCGGCCGGCGGCGAACACAGCCCTCAAGATCGGTGAGGTGATGTAGTACGGCAGATTTCCCGCGACGACCGATGTCCGAGGGTCGGTTCCCCGCAGAACCTGCTGCCAGTCAAGCTGCAGCACGTCCCGCTCGATGACCTCCAGATTGGGCGGGTGCCCGCATTCCGCCGGCAACGCCGTGACAAGCGCCCGGTCGAGTTCCACCGCGACGACCCGCTCTGCCCGGCGAATCAGGTGCGTGGTCAGAGCACCGCGGCCCGGCCCGATCTCGAACACCGTGTCTCCCTGGGATACCGCAGCCTCTGCGATGCGCTCCAGCACACGTTGATCGATCAGGAAATGCTGGCCAAGCTTGGGACGACGAGACATCAACTCCAGAATATCCGCGGGGCGTGGCAGGCTTGCTGCCGAAAGGCGTGGAAGATGTCGGCCGATCGTGTGTCCGACCTGTCGTCGGCTCAGGGCCCGTACCCGTGCGGTAAACTGATAAGAGTTGCCGTAGGGCCGCTACCCCGCTCCTTCTCTTGGATGCCAGTGCCTCTGGAAAGCACGGAAGACTGCCGCTTCGAGATGGAGGTGGAAATTCCCGCGGAACTTGTCCGCGATGAGCGCAGACGCCTGGCGGCGTCTGTCCAGAAGACTGCCAAGGTTCCGGGGTTCCGGCAAGGCAAGGCACCTCTGTTCGTATTGGATCGCGAGTTCGATCCGGGAATTCGCGACGAACTCAAGGAGCGGTTCATCCCTCGGTACTTGCTCGAACAGGTCGCCAAACGAGATGTCCAGGTCGCATCCGGACCATACCTGGGAACCGTGCAGTTCGCGGAGGACGGTTCGATCCGGGTGCAGGCTGAGTTCGAGGTGTTTCCCAAGTTCGAGATCAGCGAATATCGCGGTCTCCGCATCCCGTCGTTCGACAGCGAGGTCACCGACGAAATGCTGGGGAGCGTGCTGGAGAAGCTCCGGCACGAGCATGCTTCCTTCCAGAATCTCGATCCCCGACCGATCAAGGATGGCGATGTCGCCGTCGCCAAAGTCAGGACTTGCCTGGCTGACGGCACCCTGGTCTCGGATCTGAAGGAAGCGCAATTCACGGTCGGGAGTGAACAAATCGCCCCGGAGGGGTCCGAAGCACTCAGGGGCAAGGTTCCCGGGGACACCGTCAGCTTCGAGGTGACGCTCCCCGAGAATGATTCGACTCCGGATGTCTCCGGAAAAACCGTCACGCATCATATCGAGATCACCGGCCTGCAGAGGCGGGAACTGCCAGACCTCGACGATGAGTTCGCACGAGATGTCAATGCAGACTTCGATTCGCTCGAGGAACTGAAACTTCAACTCCGCGAGCAGTTGGAATCCACGCTCGCCGAGCAAGCTCAGGAAGCAGAAGATAGCGCCGTTCACCAAGTGCTGGCGGAGTCCAATCCAATGAACCTCCCGCCCAAGTACCTTCTCGGGCGCTGCCGAGAGTCTATCCGGCTGTTCCGGGAACGAAGGGGTTTGGGTCCGGATGACGAACTGTCAGATGCCCATCTTCGTAGGCTGATGGCGATCGAGTGCATTCATGTCAATGCTGAAATCGTGCTCGACAGGATCGCAATGATCGAAGGGATCTCGATCTCCGAGGCCGAGCTCTTGGCAGCGGTACGGCGCACCGCCGAGAGACTGAAGATGAACATGCAAGATGTCTACCAGTCGCTCAGCGAGAGCGGTGGGCTTGCTGAACTGGAGGCCGGGGAGCGACGGGAGAAGGCCAGAGCCCTGGTCCTTGCCGACGCCGAGCGCTATGAAGCGGGAGAGGACGAGCCCCCCGCCCTCACGTCCGAGTACGACAGCGACAGCGATGAAGAGTCCGCCGACAGCGATGAAGAGTCCGCCGAATAGGAATTCCAGAATGCCGGGCCCCGTGGAGCACTATGCCAATCTCGTACCGATGGTCGTCGAGCAGACCGGACGAGGCGAGCGGGCATACGATATCTTCTCGCGATTGCTGCGGGAGAACATCATTTTCGTGGGAATGCCCATCGACGATTCCGTAGCCAACCTGGTCACGGCCCAGCTGCTCTTTCTGGAAGCTGAGAATCCAGAACGCGATATCTGGCTCTACATCAACTCCCCCGGGGGGTCGATCACGGCTGGCCTGGCGATCTACGACACCATGCAGTTTGTCAAACCCGACATCACGACGGTCTGCATCGGCCAGGCGGCGTCCATGGCGGCTGTGCTCATGGCTGCTGGAGCAAAAGGGAAGCGTCATGCCCTGCCGAATTCACGGTTCCTTCTCCACCAGCCGTCCCTGTCCGGCCTTGCCGGTCAGGCCACGGACATCGACATACACGCTCGGGAGATTCTGCGCATGCGACGCAACCTGAACGCCCTTCTCGCACGACATACCGGCCAGGACGAAGAGAAGATCGAGCAGGATGTCGAGCGGGATTTCATCCTGGAATCGCAGGAGGCGAAGGAATACGGTCTGATCGACAAGATCATCACCAGCAAATAGCGCATTCCCCGGTGCCGTCGCGTCGGCAGCCGCCGCACGCACAAACGGCTTCCGGATCGCTTTGCTACCCTACTCCGCATGAAGGCTTGGCAGGTCACTCACTACGGCGAACCCGAGGAGATGACCTTCAGAGAGGTCGGCACCCCAGTTCCCGGTAACGGTGAAGTGCTGATTCGTAACCACAACTGCGGGCTGAACTTCTTCGACCTCCTGCAGTGCCAGGGCAAGTACCAGGCCCGACCGGCGTTCCCCTTCACGATCGGAGCGGAGGTGGCAGGAACGATCATCGCGACCGGGCCCGGCGTCGAAGGACTCTCTGTCGGGAAGCGCGTCCTGTCCCTGCCCCGGGGTGGCGGGTTCGCCCAGTCCACCGTCGCGCCTGCATCCCAGACGTTCCCGATCCCCGACTCCATGCCGTTTCCGCAAGCGGCCGCAATGGCCGTCGTCTACCAGACATCCCTGTTCGCACTGGACCACCGGGCGCGGCTCCGGTCCGGCGAGTGGCTGCTGGTTCATGCCGGCGCAAGTGGCGTCGGGACTGCGGCGATCCAGCTTGGCAAGTCGATGGGGGCGCGGATCATCGCCACGGCGGGAACTTCCGAGAAGCTTGCCTATTGCCGAGAGCAAGGTGCCGACCACGCCGTGAGCTATCGCGACTCGGGATGGGTGGATGCAGTGAAGGAAATCTGTGGACCATGCGGGGCCGACGTCATTTACGACCCTGTCGGCGGGGACATATTCGATCTGTCGACAAAAGTGGTCGCGCCAGGTGGCCGGCTGGTGGTGGTCGGTTTTACCAGTGGCAGGATTCCCTCCCTGGCGGTCAACCGGGCTCTTTTGAAGAACATGTCCCTCGTCGGAGCCTTCTGGGGGCGACACTGCGACGAGAACCCGGGATTCATGCGGTCGCTTCACGACAGGCTGGTGGAACTGTTCCTTGCCGGCACGATCTGCCCCAGAATCGGGGCAACGTATGCGCTGGACAACGCCCCACAGGGCATCCGAGACCTTGCCGACCGCAAGGTCCGGGGGAAGGCCGTCCTCGCGACCTGACACGCGAGAAGACCGGCTCCTAGAAGCCCGCGATCGGAACGGGTATGAAGCAGAGCAGGAACAACACCGCCAGCGCCAGCGCAAGGCGACCACGAGTGCGGCCCAGAGGCATCTCGTCATCCAGCGTGGGTGGATGACGCAACCCCATGAAGAACAGCAGGATGAGGAAGATCAGGTACTGAAGACCATACAGGGCGCAGATCACCGCAAGGGTGAGAAAGGTCAGCCTCGCGATCAGCACGCTCCGTGCCCCGAACACCGCGTAGGCCACATGGCCACCATCCAGCTGACCAACCGGCAATAGGTTCAGTCCGGTGACGAACAGCCCGACCCAGCCGGCGAAACCGACATCGCTCAGCATCAGTACCGTACCGTCCTGGCCCGGACCGAACAGGATGCGTTCGAACAGTTGCAACAGCAAAGGGTCGCCGAGCATGATTCCCGCATGATCTTCCGCCAGTGGGACTCGCTCCGAGATCAGCATGCCAGCGAAACTGACCGGGATGGCCAGTACCACACCCGCAATCGGTCCAGCAGCCGCGATGTCGAACAGTGCGCGGCGATTCGGGACAAACGGAGACATACGGATGAAGGCACCCATCGTTCCGAACAGGACAGGTGCCGGAATGAAGTACGGCAGCGAGGCCGGCACCAGATGCACTCGGGCCGCGAAGTAGTGGCCGAACTCGTGGGCCGTGAGAATCGCCATCAGGCACGCCGAGAATCGCGGGGAAACGATGAACGTGGTCGAGGCCACCGTTGCCAGGAACAGTGCAACGTGAAGCCACAGACGGCCCCTGAACTGACTGATCTGCGCATCATGGAGCGACTTCCGGAATTCCGCATCCGTGAGGCCCTCTCCCAGGTCATCGGCCGACCGCCGAGCCCAGGAGCGGCTGTCGGCAGGCCGCAGCGGTCCACGGTCTCCGCCCTTCCGATCAGGGGGCAGCCAGACAGGGGCGTCGGCACCGTCTCTGGAGTCGTTCGGCAAGCCGGGAAACCATCTCAGGCGGCCGCCGAGCTGCAATCGTCAACCAGGCTCAGCCAACCGTATCGATCTTCCTTGGCTCCTGAAACGATATCCAGGAACTCGGACTGGATGTGGGCGGTGATCGGCCCGCGGCGGCCACTGCCGACCGTTATCCTGTCCACCGAACGAATGGGAGTGACCTCGGCCGCCGTGCCGGTGAAGAACAGTTCGTCCGCGATATAGAGCCATTCCCGGGGGATGGCCTCTTCCCGTAGCGTGTAGCCGAAGTCCGTCGCTATCCGAATCACCGAGTCCCGGGTGATGCCAGGCAGTACGGAAGAACTCAGTGGGGGGGTGTAGATCACCTCGTCCCGGACCAGGAACAGGTTTTCGCCACTGCCTTCCGAGACATACCCGGCCGAATCGAGAGCGATTCCCTCGGTGTAGCCATGCAGGTTCGCCTCCATCAGAATCAACTGCGAGTTCATGTAGTTGGCGGCTACCTTCGCAATGGCCGGAAGCGTATTGGGAGCAATTCGAGTCCAAGATGACACGCAGACCTCGACACCCTGCTCGAGCGCCTCGGCCCCAAGGTACCGCCCCCACTCCCAGCAGGCGATATAGACTTCGATCGGATTCTCCAGCGAGCGAACGCCAACATCACCGAATCCACGGAATGCGAATGGTCGCACGTAGCAGGAAGTGAGCCCGTTGACGGCGATGGTGTCCATGCATGCCTGCTCGATTTCGTCCCGTGAGAACCCAAGGTCCAGGATCCGGTAGATCTTGGCCGAGTCGAACATCCTGCGGACATGTTCCCGGAGCCGGAAGACACCTGGACCATTCTGCGTCTCGTAGCTGCGGATGCCCTCGAATACGCTCGTGCCGTAATGGAGCGCGTGGGCTAGCACATGCACCTTGGCGTCGTCCCAGGCGATGAACTCGCCGTTATGCCAGATGTTGGCCGTGGGCTTGATCATAAGTCCAGCTGCGGTCTCCTTCTTCCTAGTATGGCACTGGATCGGGAGTTCGGCAGCTTCACTGACCGTCGGGCGGGACGGAGACATGTCCTCGGCGGATCGCGCTGTGGCCGGCCGGCAGGGCCTACACTAGTTCGCTGATGATCCCAACTCTGCCAAAGCTGTTCCTTCTCGACACCTTCGGGTTGATCTTCAGAGCCTACTACGGTCGTGCGAAGGCGGCCGTGCCCGGCCTCCGGACCTCCTCGGGTCAGCCCACCGAAGCGATCTATGTCTTTAACAACATGCTCAAGCGCCTGCTTGAGGATCACCAGCCGGAGTACGTTGCAGCGGTGTGGGAGGGCAAGGGCGCTACGTTCCGCGAGAAGATCTTTCCCGACTACAAGGCCAATCGTGATGAGATGCCTGAAGACCTCTCGCTGCAGCTGCCGCAGATTCGGAAACTCCTGGGTGCATGGAACCTCCCGGTGGTGGCGGAGGACGGCTACGAAGCCGACGATACCATCGGCCTGCTCACAGGACAGGCCGCAAAGTGTGAGATCGAGACATGGATCGTCTCGTCCGACAAGGACCTCATGCAGCTCGTCGGGGACCGTGTCGTGTTCTTCAATCCGATGAAGAACGAAACGTACAGGGCGGACGATGTCCAGAGCTATCTCGGCGTACCACCGAGGCATGTTGCCGACTTTCTCGCGTTGCGGGGCGATGCGGTCGACAACATACCGGGCGCCCCCGGGATCGGCGAGAAGGGGGCCCAGCAACTGATTCAGTCGTACGGGGACATCGAGTCGATCATCGACCACGCCGAGGAGGTCCGGCGCAAGACATACCGCGAGAGCCTGCAGAACAACTCGGATCTCATTCGGCTCAGCAAGCGACTGGCTTCACTGGACACTACCGGAACCCTGCAGCTGGATCTGAAGGAAGTGCGCAGCACGGAGCCGAACAGCGACGAGCTTCTGCATCTGTACCGCGAACTCGAGTTCAACAGCCTCGCCGGACAACTCGAGAGCAGCACGGGAGCATCAGATCCCGAGTTGACCGTGCGGACCTTCGAGTCCGTCGACCAGTTCTCGGACTGGCTCGAATCTTCGAACGAGCCCGTGGCCATCGCGGTCCTAGATTCGTCAGCGTCCGGACCGGAAGAGGATGCCCTTGATGGTCTGGGACTCTGCGTCGTCGATCACGAGACTTGGCGGCTGCCCGCCGAATTCCTGGTCGAGGCGAAACGGCTTCTGGAATCGGGCGAACGCGAAATCTGGGTCCATGACTGGAAATCCACGATCCAACACTTGCGCAGGTCGGGAATCGCCTTTCCACAGGCTGCCAACGACACGATGCTGATGGCGTTCCTGCTGGATTCCAGCCGAACCAACTACACGCTTCCCAAGACTGTCGAGCGGCGACTCGGCACCGCCTGGCAACCCGATGTAGCCGTAGCCGCCAGTCTGACGCGTGCCCTGTGCGTGGATCTCCGCCGAGAAGTCGAATCCGAGAATCTCCTTGATCTCTACGAATCGATCGAGCGTCCGCTGGCACCGGTGCTCGCGCGGATGGAAGTCACCGGCGTGCTGTTGGACTCGACGGTGCTGGCGGAACTCTCGTCCCGCCTGTCGGCCACGATCGACGACCTGGGCAACGAGATCCACACGCTGGCCGGGCACGACTTCAATATCGGCTCCCCTAAGCAGCTGGGCGCGGTACTCTACCAGGAACTCGGGCTGCCGATGCCTGCGAAACGTGGCAAGACCAGCACGCCATCGACGGCCTCCGACGTGCTTGAGGGCTTGAGCATGCAGCATCCGATCGCGGCCAAGGTGCTGGACTGGCGGCAGAACACCAAGCTGAAGAACACCTACGTTGATGTCCTGCCACAACTGGTCGGCGAGGATGGACGGCTCCACACGACATTCAACCCAACCGGTTCGGCGACCGGACGCCTCTCGTCCCTGAATCCGAACCTGCAGAACATTCCGGCAAGAACCGAGCTTGGGCGGGAGATCCGGAAGGCGTTCGTCACCCAGCCGGGTTGGACTCTCGTTGCGGCAGACTACTCCCAGATCGAACTCAGGGTTCTGGCACACATGTCGGGAGACCCGAAGCTGATCGACGCATTCCGCCAGGGGGACGACATCCACACAAGGACCGCGTCGGAAGTCCTGGGCATTGCACCGACTCTCGTCGGGCCCGACGAGCGTTACAGGGCCAAGGCGGTGAATTTCGGCATCATCTATGGGCTCAGCGCATTTGGCCTGGCCAAGCAACTTGCGATTCCTCAAAAGAATGCACGGGAATACATCAACCTGTACTTCGAGCAATACGGGACGATCAAGGAGTTCCTCGAGAGTCTCGTCGAGAAAGCGAAGCAGTCCGGCTATAGCCGGACGCTGTTCGGACGCCGCAGACCGGTATCGGACCTCGCGAGCAAGAACCCCGCGGCCAGGGGCCTTGCCGCCCGCATCGCGCAGAATTCACCGATTCAGGGCACGGCCGCCGACCTGATCAAGAAGGCGATGGTATCGACAGAAGCGGCGCTGTCACAGACCGGCCTGCGCGGCAGGCTGCTGCTCCAGGTCCACGACGAACTGTTGATCGAAGCTCCCGAGGACGAAGCGGATGAGGTCGGTGCACTGGTCAAGGCCGAAATGGAGGCGGCCGCCGAACTCCAGGTTCCGCTGGTGGTGGACGTGAAGACCGGACCGAACTGGCGCGATATGCGACCGGTCGCGTGACGGACGATGAGCCCTGCTACCGGTAGTTCCGGGTCACCCACTCCGCGACCACGCACGGTTTCGGCGAACCCTCGACTTCCACGTACACGTGCCAGATCATCTGAATGCCCCAGGCGTGGTCCTCGACGGCTTGCGGGGTGATGTGTCCGCGAATGCGCGCACCAGCCGGAACGGGCGCCGGAAAGCGCACCCGATTCAGGCCGTAGTTGATCGCATGGCGGAAATCACCTGCCACGCGTGCTGTGTTCATCAACATGGCCGACAGCATGGACAGACTGAGAAAACCATGCCCGATCGTCGTCTTGAACGGCGATTCGCAGGCAGCCCTGTCGACATCGACATGAATCCACTGATGATCCTCGGTCGTCTCGGCAAACTTGTCGATGCGATCCTGGGAGATCTCGATCCAGTCGCTGACCGCGATCTCCTGACCGATGTTCTCCCGCAGTTCGGTGATGGGGATGTGCCTCGCCATGCTGTTGAGTGTAGGAGATCTGCGTGCTCGGCCTTCAAGCCGAGCAGCATCGGCTGCGCTCCCGCGAAACCGGCTTCGGCGGAAGATGCTCGGGCCGGAAACGGCCAGTGCTATCACACAGCGCCACTGGCTATCGGATATCCTCGGAGGTTCGGGCACGCCATTCAGGGATAGCTGTCACCAGCCATAACCGATGGCTGTCCACATGTACCAGCGTGCCTGTCGGCAGTGCGACGCCCGATACAACGAGGCATCACGGCTCGCCCAGTTTCAGCGACCCTCGGACACGTTTCCGAATCGACACTTCGTCGACCGCACGAGAGCTCGAAATATCGAAGTCCGGATGAGCTGCAGAATGTAACCGAGGTTCCAGGCCGTGTGCCGCTCCCTTGGATGAGGCGTCCCGGCTACAGCGACTTGACTCGGTTGCCGCTCAGCAGGTACCAAACCGCGACCAGGATCAAGGTCGCGCCATTGAAGCAGAGGACATTCCGGGCTCCCAGCTTCTCGGCAGCATATCCGCAAGTCACGTTGCTGATGGGCATGACGCCCCGGAACGCCGTGTTGTGGACGCTCATGATCCGTCCACGCACATCTTCGGGAACATTCAACTGAACGAGCGACGTGACCATCGTGAAGACCGCCAGGATCGCTCCGCCACACAGGAACAGCAGAACAACGCCGGGCCAGAGCCGTTCGGTTACCGCGAACGCGATCATCGCAGTCCCGAGGAAGACCTGCATGTTGAGCGAGTTCCGGCCCTTTCGCGGCGCGTTCCCGAGGCGCGCCACGTTCAAGGCACCAGCGACCGCCCCAGCTCCCAGCACGGCACCGACCATGCCGAACCCTTCCGCATCAAGCCCGTAGACGTCCCGAGCGTACACCGGAAGCAGAAGGGCGAGCGGTACACCGCAGAACGCTGTCACAACAGCCAGCACCATCAGCGAGCGAAGACCGCGGCCCGCCCGGATCACCTGGATCCCTTCCAGGAAACTGCGCAGCATGTTCTTTCCCGGCTTCGGCACGAAGGGTATCCGCAGAACGAACAGCGAGAGAATCACCGCAAGGAAACTCAGTCCGTTCACAAGAAAGCACATTGCAGGACCGAGGGCCTGAAAGACCGTGCCGCCGATCGGGCGTCCTACCGTGCCGGCAAGGTTGAACTGGATCGAAAGCAGCGCGATCGCATTCGGCAGGTGACGCTTGGGGACGAGCGAAGGCATCAATGCCTGGTACGCCGGCCCTCCGAACGCTTGCCCGAGACCCGCCATGAAGGCGGCGACGAGGATGTGCCAGACTTCGATGCGGTCGAGGTAGAACAGGAGCGCCAGACCGAATGCGGCGGACATCTGCATGACCTGCGACCCGATCAGCAGGTACCGCCGGTCCATACGGTCCGCCAGGACGCCGCCGACCACCGAGAACAGGAGGATCGGCAGTCCATTCAGGAACGCTGTCAGACCCAGCAGGCCAGCCGAGTCTGTCTGCTCGTAGACGTACCAGCTCTCTGCCGTCTGGGCAACGAAGAATCCGGTGGTTGAAGTGAACGCGCCGAACCAGAGCCAGCGAAAATTCCGGTAGCGGAAGGACCGGAATGTCTGTGCCAGCAGGCCAATCTTGCGGTGGGTCTGGCGCGTCCGGTTCATGTGCCGCGCCGACGGCTCCGCGGATCGCGGCAGCGGCCACCAGCCGCCGGAACCCTATCTTCCCACACACGGCGAACGCCCGAGCAGTCCCGGGTCCGTGGAGTCCGCCTCGCACGAGGCACTCCGGTCAAGAAGGAAAAATCTCGGCGGTGCGATAATGCAGTGGCACTACGACCAGCGGATATCCCCCTGACCAACTTGGCGGTTGCGGCTCCGTACCTGAGTAGATCGAGACATGGAAGCCAACCAAGTCCGGCGACAGGATCGCCACCCGAAGGGCCTGTACGTGCTCTTCGCTTCGGAGGCGTGGGAGCGATTCAGCTTCTATTCGATGCTGGCGCTGTTCATTCTGTACCTGCGCGACCCGGCCGAGGGTTTCGGCTGGACGGAGGCTGAAGCCATTCGACTGTATTCGTGGTACCTGACCTTCGTGTATGCCAGCCCCCTGGTGGGAGGACTGCTCGCGGACCGCTACCTCGGATACCTGCGAACCACCATGATCGGCGGCGTGTTCTTCATCGCCGGCCACCTGCTGCTGTCCTTCCACTCGCTCCCGATTGTCTACGCAGCCTTGGCCTGTCTGGTCGTTGGCAACGGCCTGTTCAAGCCGAACGTCTCGACGATGGTTGGCAACCTCTACCCGGAAGGCAGCCCGCTGAAGGACCGGGCCTTCGTCATCTTCTATTTCGGCATCAACGTCGGAGCGTTCATCGCACCGATCGTGATGGAGTTCGTGAAGGCGGAGGCCGGCTACCATCCCGCCTTCGCCGTGGCGGCCTTCGGAATGGTGATCTCCGTGATTACTCTGTTCGCCGGACGGAACCTGGTACGACAAGCGGATGCTCCCGTCCAGGAACCCGACACCTCCAAGGCCGGAACCAGCGACCTGGAGCAGGTCTCCGACGCCCGTCGGATCGGCGCGCTGCTGGTGATCTTCGCGATCGTGGTGGTGTTCTGGATGGCGTTTCACCAGAACGGCTCCACTCTCACCTACTGGGCGGATGACAACACGGACTGGAATGTGTCGGGGACCATCGCCAACGCGATCAACCCGGCTTGGATCCTGCTTCTGTCGTTTCCACTCGTGGCGTTGTGGCGATTCCTCGCAGCGCGAGGCAAGGAACCGTCCACACCGACCAAGATGACGCTGGGCATGTTGCTGACCGGCATCTCCTTCTTCGTGCTCTACATCGCCGCACGCCTGGGCGAATCGACCGTATCCGGATCGGATCCGTATGCCTACCAGGTGTCTCCCCTCTGGCTGATCTCTTCCTACGGCATCGTCACTCTTGGTGAACTTCTGCTATCTCCCATGGGACTGTCCCTGGTGTCCAAGGTTGCTCCGTTCCGACTGCGCGGCATGATGATGGGCGGCTGGTTCGTCGCCACAGCGGTCGGCAACAAACTGACGGCGATCGGTGTGTACTGGACACGTTGGCCGCATTCGGCCTTCTTCGCGGTGCTCGGTCTGATGTGCGTGGCAGTCGCGGGCATTCTCGCCACGCTACTGAAACCTCTCAAGAAAGCAATGCCCGGAGTCTGATCCTTCGCCACGGTGTCAAGCATTCCCTCCCCCGCATGCGAATTCTCGACGGTACAACCCGCCCTCAGCGACGCGCTGCCCGAGCGAGCGCCTGATACACTGACCGCACGCTAGATGCGGGCAGAAGCAGAGCCTGATGGGTCAGGGACAGCACAGTTCTGCCGCAAGTCGCTGGATACGGGAACGCTCGCTCGGCACTGCGACAGCCTTGCATCCGAAGTTGCGGACACTCCCTTGCCACTTGTTCTCGATAAATGCAAGACACCGATAGGAGGCACCATGTCGTTCAAGTCCACGCTTTCCATCCTGTTCGCGGGGTTGCTCTGTACGATCGGAGCGTTCGGGCAGGCCACGGGCCTGATTCACGGAACTGCCCAGGACGGCTCCGGTGCGGTCATCCCGGGTGCGGAGGTACTGACCATCAACGAGTTGACCGGCATCGAGCAGTCGTCCGAGACCGACGCGCAGGGTCGGTTCAATTTTCCGCGGACGCCGGTGGGAGTCTATCGGGTCGAGGTGCGGAGTGACGGATTCCGGACATTCTCGTCCGGTACGTTTCGCCTGGCCGCCGACCAGAGCCGGCAGATCACAGCGACGATGGAGATCGGCCAGGTGACCGAAGTGGTGACCGTTGAGGGAGCGGTCGCCCAGGTGGAGACATCGAACGCCACCCTGACCGAGATCATCGACGAACGGCGGATCACGGAACTGCCGCTGAACGGAAGGAATCCCATCCAGCTCATCATGCTGGTTCCGGGTGTTAACACCGGTCCGGGTGGCGTCATCTCCCAGTTCGGTGCGTTCAGTGTCAACGGCGCCCGGGCGCAGTCCAACAACTACATGCTCGACGGTGGTGACAACAACGACCATCAGGGCGGCGCGCCGATGATCGTGCCCAATCCCGATTCACTCGAGGAGTTCAGTATCCAGACGCAGAACTTCTCGGCCGAGCACGGTGGAGCGATGGGCGGCGTGATCAACGCAGTCACCAAGTCCGGAACGAACGAGTTCCACGGCAGTGCCTTCAACTTCCTGAGAAACGATGTGCTCGACGCAACCAGCTTCGACGCCAACCGGACGGGCGTGAAGAAGGGCAAGCTGCGACGGAACCAGTTCGGCGCTACGCTGGGAGGCCCGATCGTCAAGAACCGCTCCTTCTTCTTCTACGCGTTCGAAGGCACCCGGACCCGACAGGCCCAGGCGTTCCTCCACAATGTCGCAACCGACCTCGAGCGTGAGGCTGACTTCTCCAAGTCCCGCAACGCTCCGACGGATCCGGACACCGGCGAGGGATTTCCGAACGCGACGGTTCCCATCGACCGCTGGAACCATGTCGCGCCCAACTACCTGCAGGCTCTGATTCCCAAGGCGAATGTGGTCAACACCCGGGACGACGGGACCCTGCTCGGACGAATCGGCTTCAATCGGCCCGACAATCCGGACCGTGATCAGCACATCGCGAGGGTTGATCACCAGATCACGGATGAGCAGAGAGCCACGTTCCGGCTCTTCCGGAACGTGGATGACAGGTTCCGCGCAGCCAACGTCCCGACCCTGACCCAGAACGAGGGATTCAAGAACTGGAACCTGCAGGGCTCCCACACATGGACGATCTCGCCCACCCTCCTGGGTGTCGGTCGATTCACCTGGAACGAGGTCGACCAGTTGCGCGGGGGCAATCCGGTCATGTTCGACGGCCAGATCGCGACCTACGAGAGCCTTGGCGTCAATGCTGTGCGGGCTGCGCCGTTCAGCCCGGAAGAACAGGCTGTCACGTGGCGCGGTTCGGTCCAGGGTTTCTGGAACCTCGGCCAGGTCAATGTTCTCGACACGGATCGTCAGACCTACCATGCCGTGTATGACTGGTCGTGGACCCGCGGTGGCCACATGATCAAGTTCGGCGGGGACTATCGCTGGTCCAAGAGCGACCGTCTGACCAACAACCGGGTCGACCCGCAGTTCACGTTCAACGGAAACAGGAGCGGCAACGCGCTCGGGGATTTCTTCCTCGGCTTCCCTTCTCGCTTCGTCATGGGATCGCTACGGATCAACCGCATCCGCAACGTGGGATCGAACCTGTATGTCCAGGACGACTGGAAGGTGCTCCCGAACCTCACGATCAGCATGGGGCTTCGCTGGGAACCCTATCACCAGTTCTACTCGGCCGACGACGAACTGTCCGTGTTTGTACCTGGACAGCAGTCACCGTCGTACCCGCAGGCTCCGCCGGGCCTCCTGTATGCATCCGACCCGGACATTCCGCGTGGTGGCGCACCGAAGGACTGGAACAACCTCGCTCCCCGCATCGGCGTTGCCTGGCAGCCCACGGCGGACTCCAAGACGGCGGTTCGATTCGGATACGGCCTGTTCTACGACATGCCGCCGTTCCACTCACTCAGCCAGTTCGTCAACAACCCTCCCTTCTCCATGCAGTTCGACAGGCGGCAGGCCGACCTGAACTCGGCCGGAGCCACCTTTGACGAGCCCTTCCTGGGGCGCGTCAATCCGTTCCCGTTCAGTCCGCCGCGGACGGATGAAGAGCGAAGGGCCTTCGCGTTCGTGACACCGATCCTCTTCGGCAGGAGCGTCAACCCAAACCTGGTCGCGGGCTACAACCAGCAATGGAACGTCAACATCCAGCAGGAACTGCCCTACAGAATCCTCTTGACCGCGGCGTACATCGGTTCGAAGGCCTCCAACCTCCCGATGGTGCTGGATATCAACGTCAGACCGGCCCGCAGCAGTGGAAGGCCCAACGTGCGGCCGCACTCGGACTTCACCGCGATCCGGGAGTACCAGTCCATCGGCTACAGCAACTACAATGCGTTCCAGTTCACGCTCAACAAGCGCATGAGCGGCGGTTTCTCGGTACTCGCCCATTACACCTGGTCGAAGACCATGGACCTGTTCGCCACCAACGACCAATTCAACCCCCAGAACATCGAGAACATCGATGCAGAGAAGGCTCTGGCGAACTTCCATCATGCGCACAGGATGGTCGCGTCCTTCGTTTGGGACATCCCGTCCCCTGTGAACAGCGGTCCGGGCAGATGGCTGCTGGGTGGCTGGCAGGTCAATGGCATCTACTCGGCTCAGACCGGCGATCCGGTGAACATCTTCCACGGACGAGACCTCGCCGGCACGACGATCGGCGGCGGGCAGCGGCCCGACCTGGTCGGCGACCCACTTTCGGGCGTGAACCGAGGCCGGGACAACATCGTCAACGGGGGTGCCTGGTTCAACGTAGACGCCTATGCGCTTCCTGAAGCGGGTTTCTTCGGGAACCTGGGCCGCAACACGATGATCAGTCCGGGCGACTGGAACCTTGATCTCGGACTGTTCAAGAACTTCGACCTCTCGGAGCAGGTGAAACTTCAGTACCGGTGGGAGATGTTCAACGCGATGAATCACGCCAACCTGACCAATCCGGTGGGCCGCATCATCAGTGGAACCGCTGGCGAGATCAATACCCTGACGGGACCGAGAATCATGCAGATGGGACTGCGCCTCGAGTTCTAGCCGGAACCTCAATAGAGGGCAAGCACCGTAACATGTTGCCCGGACTGCACTTGTGGTGTATTTCGTGGCATGTGCACAGGCTTGGTGTGCTCATTGCATTGCGCGATATCACAAGCTGTCGACCAAGCACTTGCCGTGTAACGTCACGGAACTTGAGAGTTGCAACGACATGCGCTCAAGCGATACCGTCGACCCGATGCAGGGCACTGTCGACGGGTTGGTCGGCCAGCGGCGCCGCTGCGAGGATTCGGCGTCGCGCCTACGATTCCTCCTCGAACGCAGAACGCGGTACCCCGACTGGCGGACAATCGACAGCAGCGTTCCACTCCGTAGTTCCCGATGATCCGGCACCGGAACCGTCACCTTGCCATCGGCATCACGCCTTTGCACGGCGATATGGCTACCGCGCCTCCGGACCGGGTCGAAACCGTGGGCGATTAGAATGCGACAGGCATTGGCTCCCGACAGGATGCGGAGCCTAGCCAACCGCGAACTCGACCTGAGTCACATAGACTTCGCCGTTGAAGCGCCGGTCGATTTCCTCGGCGGGGGCCGTCTCGAAGAAAAGTGCGAGTGCCTCGGCGAGGTTTTCGCGCGCTTCGGCGACACTTCCACCTTGGCTTGCAACATCGATCTCAGGGCACAACGCCACATAGCCGTTACCTTCACGTTCGACGATCGCTGTCAACCGTCTGTTCATCACGCGATGCCCCTTTCAGACTCCGTCGAAACCCGCACAACCCACGTACATGATTCCGGGCAGACTCCAATCGTCCATGCCGATGGTCCTCATTGTAGCGATACGCCTATGGACGGGTAGTCGATGGCAATGTGCGGCATGAGGGGGAATGCCAGTCCTGCTATGCAGCACAAGGCATGCAGGAGATCTCCTGACTCCGGAGATGAGCCTGTTCCTATCCTCAAGGGCAGAGCGAAACCCAAGCCTCGGACGCTGTGCTAACCTGAGAAGGACTAGGGCATGGCCCCTGTTACGGGGGTTAGTAACTTGGGGGCGTAGTTCAGTTGGTTAGAACGCCGGCCTGTCACGCCGGAGGTCGCGAGTTCGAGTCTCGTCGCTCCCGCCATTCCCTTTCGCAGTTTCGTCAGACCGACGAAACTGCGACTGCAGTCAGGAGCCCTGTACCGTCCCATGCAGAATAACCACATCAAGCGCAGCCTCCAAGGGGGAGGCACGGTTCTTGGCACCTGCATTACGGACTGCTTCAATCCGGAGATCGTCGTCGCTATCGAGTCGGCAGGACTCGATTTCTTTTTCATCGACAGCGAACACAGCCGAACCGGCTTCGACGATGTCCAGGCACTGGTGCGCGTTGCGAAATCGACCGGCGTCGTGCCGCTCGTCCGTGTTCCGCAGCCAGAGTACTTCTTTCTGGCGCGAATGCTGGATGTCGGGGCGCTCGGCATCATCAATCCCCGGACGGAATCGGTCGAGGAAGTTCACAGAATCGTCAAGGCCATGAAGTTTCCGCCCGTGGGTCGGCGTGGTTACGGACTGCGGAGCATCGTGACGGACCTTCACCCGCGGGGCGCCGCAGCCGAAATGGAGGCTGCGAATCAGGAGTCGATGGTTGTCGTGCAGATGGAGACTCAGGGCTGCGTGGATGCCATCGAGGAGATCGTCGCGGTCGAAGGAGTGGACGCCACCATGGTCGGTCCTTTCGATCTTTCCGTTTCGCTTGGCATTCCCGGGGATTTCGAGCATCCCAGGTTCTGGGCGGCATTCGACCGCATGGTAGCGGCATGCAACCGTGTCGGCGTCGCTCCGGGGGTTCACTTCGGCAATACCAAGATGCTGCAAAGGGCCCGCGACCACGGCGCCCGCTTCCTGGTGTGCGGGACGGATATCTCCATTCTGCTGAATGGACTGCGTACGATCCGTTCCGAGATGGACGCACATCAGGCACATGCGGCAGCACCAGGGAAGACGGACGGTTACATGTAGACTTCCTTCTGCGGCGGAGCCCGCCGAGGGACGATCATCCAGATCCTCGACGGAGAGTGAATTGATGAAACCGGTCCGGTGGGGCATTCTCAGCACAGCCAAGATCGGCGTGGCGAAGGTGATTCCGGCCATGCAACGATCAGATGCCTGCGAGATCGTTGGCATCGCCTCCCGCAACATCGACCGTGCCCGGAGCACGGCGAAGTCTCTGGGTATTCCCCGAGCCTACGGTTCTTACGAGGAACTGCTAGCCGATCCCGACATCGAAGCCATCTACAATCCCCTGCCGAATCACCTGCACGTGCCACTCTCGATCGCAGCGGCACGGGCCGGCAAGCATGTGCTCTGTGAGAAACCCGTCGGGCTGAACGCCGCAGAAGCGGAATCGCTGATCGAGACGCGAGATGCGACTGGCGTCCTGATCCAGGAAGCGTTCATGGTGCGATACCACCCGCAGTGGCTCCGTGCGCGGGAACTGGTTCGATCCGGACGGATCGGCGAGCTTCGCGCGATCCAGGGCTTCTTCAGCTACAACAATCGGGACCCTCGGAACATTCGGAACATGGCCGACATCGGAGGCGGGGGCCTGTACGACATCGGTTGCTATCCGATCACCGGCTCGCGGTTTCTGTTCGAGGAGGAGCCGTCGCGGGTCGTCGGGCTCATCGAGAGGGATCCGGACTGGAAGATCGACCGCCTGACGTCGGCGATCCTCGACTTTCCCAGCGGGCAGGGAACGTTCACGTGCGGAACTCAGATCACGCCCTTCCAGCGCATGCAGATCGTCGGCACCGCTGGCCGAATCGAAATCGAGATACCATTCAATGCCCCGCCCGACCGTCCATGCCGCATCTTCCTTGACGATGGTAGCCAGTTGGGCAATGCCGGTGTCGTCATGGAAGAACTTCCCGTAGCCGACCAATACACGGCCCAGGGGGATGTCGTTTCGCGGGCGATCCGTTACGGCGAACCACTGGAATTCCCTCTCGAGAATGCCGTCCTGGGCATGCGGATCATCGACGCCGTGTTCCGCTCGGCCGCCACCGGCAACTGGGAAACACCGTAGCATCCGGAGTGCAGCAGGACTAGCGGACCAACACGATCTCCGCCAGATCCCGGTCCAGATGAACGCAATAACCGCTGTCCTTCGGGTGAATCCAGATTCCCTGCTCCGGACCGACGTTCGGAATCCCTTCGGCTCTCCCGACCACTTCTCCGCCCTTATCGTCGATCTCCGGACGTAACGGACCGATGTGAATGTGGGCGTGGCACTGCGTGCGGAAGTAGTGGCCGTTCTGGGCCAGACCCCAGCGGTCCGGGTACAGTTCTTGCGCCCGCTCCGCCGCTCGCGTCCAGAGCCTCGCGTGCAGCGGCTCGGACAGATCCGCGCTGGACTGGAAGCCCTTGTCGTGCGCCCGAGGTAACGCCAAGTAACGATTCGGTTTGTGTGGATTGATGTCCTTGAGGAAATACACGTCGCTGGTACGCTTTTCAGCCGTCTCGCAGAGACTGCAGACCTGACTGGAGAGGCTTGACAGCTCGGCGTGGTCGCAAGGACAGTCAACGATCGGCATCGGGACGAGAGGAACAAGCGCCCAGCAGCAGACCGCAACGGCCAGACCGTGCCGCAGCCACCGCCAGCTACGCCCGCAGCACACGAGGCGCTTCATGACTCCTGCTTCCGAGTAGCCGTTCATGACAGTCGAGGAGAAACGAGTCCGTCATGCCGGCAATGTAGTCGCAAACAAGCTGGTGCAACGGTTCGTCCCCTAGCTGTTCCACGCAACTGTCCGGCAAGGATTCCGGGCATGACAAGTAGTGCTGGAACAGCTGGTGCAGTTTCTGCGTGCAGTCGGTTACCAGTGTCCTGACCCCACTCACGTAGTAGTATCGCTCGGAGAGGACGGATCGGATCTCCTTCATCGTCTGCTCCGTTTCGGCAGTCGGCTTTGCGATTCGAATCCCGAGCCGACGGACCTCCTGCCAGTCGGTGGCACCCGACTCTGCAGACGCGTCACGGATTCCACGGATCAGACCATGCGCAAGAGTGCCAATGAGCCGGCTGTGGACTTCGCGTAGCAGGCGGGGGGCGGGAGTGTCCGGGAATTCCGTCTGAACCTCATGCACCAGTTCGGCAATGGCAGGCACCCGGTCGCAGAGGGTATCCTTGTCAACCATGCCGTCATCCGAGGCATCTTCCATGTCCGCGGCCAGGTAAGCGATCTCGTCGGCACAATCGATGATCTGGGCCTCCAGTGGCGGGCGTAGTTCCGGCAGGTACTCCTGATATCGATCGTCGCCGACATCCAGCTCGCGGGAGTGTTTGAGCAGCCCCTCGCGAACCTCGAAGGTGAGGTTCAGGCCGCGGAAGGCGACATAGCGCCGCTCGAAGTGCTCCACGATTCGCAGGGCGTGGAAATTGTGATCGAACGAGGAGCCGTGCCGCTCCATCTCTTCATTGAGAGCCGCTTCCCCAAGATGTCCGAACGCCGGATGGCCGAGGTCGTGCCCAAGCGCCAGCGCCTCGACAAGGTCCGTGTTCAGTCCCAGGGCCGTCGCGACGGTACGCGCGACCTGCGCGACCTCGATCGTGTGGGTGAGGCGGGTCCGGCAGTGGTGGGAGTTCGGAAGAGTCGTGACCTGTGTCTTCCCGGCAAGCCGCCGGAATGCTCGCGAGTGAATGATACGGTCTCGGTCACGTTGGAACGGATTGCGGTAGGTATCGCTGTCCTCGGGTTCCGGATACCGGCGCAGACACGACCGCTCCGTCGGGAACCGCAGATCTTCCGTCATCGCTGGGTCCGCGATCAGCTCCCTTCATCCAGCGTCGCCAAGAGGCTTGCCGCCAAGGAGCTTGCGGCGCTGTTGCCGGACTGAATCTCATCGAGGATCTCTCTCGCCTTGCCGGGGTCACTCGAGACGAATGTCCGCGCCAGTTCGATCGATGCCTGTTCTTTCGATACCACCGTGGTGGGAGCGTCCACCACAGCCTGGTACTGTTCGCGGGCCGCTTCGGCTTCGCCCTGTTCGACGAGCAAGGCTCCCAGTGCCATCCTGGCCAAGGCCGGGTATTCCGCTGCCTTCCCGCGAATGGCCTGTTCGAAGTGAGCACGGGCCTCGTTCATGTTCCCTTCCGCGCGATCCAGAAGACCGGAGTAGTACATCGCTCCCGAAGCCGCGCTGGTGCCGGGATAGTCGAGAATGACGGCGTCCAGAGCCCGCGTTATCTGATCGATCCGGTCGGCCTCCGTCGCGAACGTCTTCAATCCCGGCTGTTCCTCCGCGCTCACGACTCCGTGGTAGAGGTCGATCGCGTCGTGCAGCGCCGCCAGCGAGCTCGCGTTCCGCTGTGAGGAATACGACCGGTATCCAAGGCCGCAAACCAACAGCACCAAGACTGCGGAGCCGCCCGCGACGACCTGCCTGCGGTGTCCAGAAAAGAACTCTACCTGGTGCGTGACTTCCTCGACGAACCGATCACGCTTCAGGTCCTTACGGTGAAACCTGGCCAATGAACCATCCTGCCTTCCGTGCGAACCGGACAACCTGCCAGGTTCCGCTTTCCTCATTCTAGCCGGACCGTACCCGGTCCCGGCGTTACCGCACGCGTTCGTCCAAGCCCATTGACCTGCCTCGGAACGCTCCGTCTTCCACTGGCTGACCAACCGTCCTCGCCGGTGTCGACACTAAACGATCAATTCCCGGATAACCTCTCCGTGCACGTCCGTGAGACGGAAATCCCTGCCGGCGTAACGATACGTGAAGCGCTCGTGGTCGAAGCCGAGCAGATGCAGCAAGGTCGCATGCAGATCATGTACGTGCACCTTGTCATCCTCGGCCCGGAAACCGAACTCATCCGTCGCGCCGTGGACGTATCCGGGCTTCACTCCACCACCGGCCAGCCACATCGAGAACCCATAGGAATTGTGGTCGCGGCCGTTCTTGCCCGCATTGGCTCCGAAGGAGGTGAGCTCCACCACCGGCGTCCGGCCGAACTCCCCACCCCAGATGACCAGCGTGTCGTCGAGCATTCCTCGCTGTTTCAGATCCGTCAGCAGGGCCGCGATCGGCTGATCGCACTGGCCCGCGAGGCGCCGGTGGTTCGCCTCAACCTCGCTGTGCGAATCCCATGGCTGCCCGGCCCCATGCCACACCTGCACGAAACGGACTCCCTTTTCCAGGAGCTTGCGTGCGATCAGCATCTGCCGCCCGTGAAGGCTGTCCCCGTACAAGTCCCGGACCGACCGAGGTTCGTCTTGGATGTCGAAGACATCGACCGCCTCCATCTGCATGCGGAAGGCAAGTTCGAAGGACTGCGTTCGCGCCTCCAGAAGCTCATCTCCCGGCCGCTCGGCACCAAAGTCCCGGTTCAGTGTCCGCAGCAGGTCGAGTTGCCGACGTTGGGATCTCTCACTCGCAAAGCCGCTACGCACGTTGGCGATCAGTTTCTCCGGAGCCGTGTAGCGAGTATCGATGTGGGTTCCCTGAAACGAACCGGGCAGGAACGCGGACCGCCAGTTCTTGGCGCCCCAGATCGGATACCCACCCGGGCAAAGCACCACGAATCCCGGCAGATTGCGATTCTCACTGCCAAGACCGTACGTCAGCCAGGACCCGAAGGACGGGCGCGACTGCTGGGTCGTTCCCGTGTTCATCATCATCAGTGACGGACCGTGATTGGGCACATCGGTGTGCATGGAGCGAATCACGCACAAGTCGTCCACATGCTTCGCGACATTCGGAAAGATCTCGCTCACCTCGATACCGCTCTGGCCGTGCTTGCGAAACTCGAATGGCGACGGGAAGGCCGCACCCGTCTGACGTTCGGTTCGCAAATGGATGGGAAGCGGCTTCCCGCCGTACCGTGCGAGTGCAGGCTTCGGATCAAAGGTGTCGACTTGGGAAGGACCACCGTTCATGAAGATGTGGATGACCCTCTTAGCCTTGGCCGGAAGCGGTGGTGCCTTCGGCGCGAGCGGTGCGGTCGGATCGTACGATGCCGGCGCCGTCTCGGAACCAATGAGCGTCCCCAATGCGCACCAGCCGATACCCATGGTGGCGTCTCGCAGCACAGAACGACGAGTAGGCATGTGAGTTGAGCGTTTCAGTTCCGGTTGCATCAATCTGTCCTCAAGTGACGTCGGAGTCGCTGCAGCCACGGCAACTGCCGAAATACCGGTCCCCCGCAGCCGAGTCCCTTCCATCCAATCCTCGTATTCCTGATCGTCAGTAGATCTGCTTGCTAACGGCCGTGATCCGATCCGGAGGTGTCACACCGGCCGCGAGCATCACTCGCCGCACCGCATCGACAGTTACTTGCGACGGCTTGAAGTTGCCGAAGCGGTAGCCTGTCGCAATCACCAATGGAGTCCATCCGAACCGATTCGGCGTGTTCCAGATGTTGATGTCCGCTCCGCGGGAAGCAATGTACTCTACCACTCTCGGAAGATTCTTGTACGCAGCCGCATGCATGGCGGTCTCGCCGTTGTCGTCAACCGCGTTGATGTCCAGACCATGCGCCAAGGCAACTGCAACAGCTTCCAGGACCTCTTCCTCAGTGCCTGCGTCCTCTCCCGGCGAGCGAGTGCCAAGTCCTGCTGCGGCCATGAGAGGGGTGCTGTTGTCGGCATTGGTGATCGTGACGTCGGCTCCCAGACCCGCAAGCACGCGCATCAATTCCGCATCTGCGCTCTGCGCGGCGAGCATGTAGGGCGTTGCGCCGAGCTTCTTGAGGCGGGTATTGCCAAGATTGACGTGCTTGGGCATCCGGGCATTCAGGTCAGCGCCTCGCCTGACGATCTCCTGTACGAACTGGAGGCTCGAAACGCTTCCGGACCCCTGAGGGGGCGGGTCGTTGTCGCCAACCCCAGGCTTTCGGACCCGGCCAAGGGCGTGCAACACCGTATAGCCCGGCCCTGCGTCGTTGGGGTCAGCACCAGCTTCCAGTAATTCCACGGCCAGTTCGAAGTGCGCGTTCTCGACCGCAATGAGGAGTGCACTGGCGCCATATGGAGGCGCCCCCCGATAGCCTCGGGCGGAACTCGGCTCGTCTTCGGGAGGCCGTATCCAGTCATTCGGATCCGCTCCGGCTTCGATCAGGGCATGCAGTGCCTCGATTCGTCCCTCACGGGCAGCAAACAGGATCGCCGTGAAGCCAGAGGCCACGCGCGCATGAACATCGGCACCTGCCGCGATGAGAGATCGGACGACATCTGCATGTCCCTCCGCAGTTGCCCACATCAGCGCAGTCTGACGCCGCAGTGCATCCCTGGCGTTGGGATCCGCTCCATGGGCCAGCAGTGCACCCACCGCTCTCACCTTGCCGGTACGCGCGGCAATCATCAAGGCCGTCTCTCCACCACGGAGGGCCGTGTTCGGGTCTGCTCCGGCCCGCAGGAACAACTCGATGATCTCGTGGTTCCCGTTCTCACAGGCCAAGGTGAGCGGCGTAACGCCGTACCGGTTTTCGACCGTGACGCTGGCTCCAGCCTCAACCAGCTGCCGGGCCAAGGCGAACTCGTCGCGATGCGCAGCCCAATGGAGGGCCGTCATCCCATCCGGCTGGGAACCGTCCGGATCAGCCCCTTCGTCCAACAGACTTCGGGCGGTCGCGGTCAGTCCCTGCTCGGCCGCATCCACGAGTAACACATCGGAACTGGCTCCGTGCAGGAGCAAAGCTGTCACGACCGTCGTGATCGACAAGAGACCGATTCTGGGAACGACTGCTCGCATGCACTGAATCTCCCGAAGGACCGCTCAAAGGCTAAGCGGCTGGTTCAGTTCCTCGACCATCCCGTCGCTGTCACCGAACCGGTCGAGCCGGACACCGACCTTGTCCAGCAGTGTCAGGTGGAGATTGGCAAGCGGAGTCGGCTCGGCGAACCTCACATGACGGCCACCCCGGACGCCACCCGCGGCCCCGCCGGCGACGATAATCGGCAGGTTCGTGTGGTCGTGAACGTTGGGGTTGCCCATGCCGCTTCCATAGAGATACAGGCTGTTGTCGAGCAACGAGCCATCCCCTTCCCTCGTGGATTTCAGCTTCTCGAGGAAGCCCGCGAACAGCGCGACATGGAAGGCATTGATCTTGGACACCTTCTCGATCTTCACCGGATTGTTCCCGTGGTGCGTCAGCGGGTGATGCGGCTCGGGCACTCCCGCTTCGGGATAGGTCCGGGTACTGGTTTCACGGGCAAGCTGGAACGTGATGACCCTCGTGATGTCGGCCTGCATTGCCAGGACCTGCAGGTCGAACATGAGCTTCGCGTGGTCCGCATAGGCAGCAGGCACTCCAACCGGTCGATCAAGGTCAGACAGCGCCCCGTCCCTGGTTTCGGATTCGGCCCTTTGAATCCTTCGCTCGACTTCCCGAATGGAGTCCAGGTACTGGTCGACCTTCCGTTGATCCTCGGGCCCCAACTCCGCCTTCAGCTTCGCCGTGTCCTCCATGACCCGGTCGAGCAGACTGGCTCTGCGTCTGAGTGCCGCCCGCCTCTCTTCGGGACTTCCACCTTCGCCGAACAACTGCTCGAAGACGATTCTCGGATGGGCTTCCGCAGGCAGCGGAGTCGTGGGTGAAGACCAGGAAAGGTTGTTCTGGTAGACACATGCAAAGCCGTTGTCACACTGGCCGACCATCGACATCAGATCCATCGCCATCTCGAGTGACGGCAGTCGCGTTTGCTGTCCGATTTCCTGCGCAGCGATCTGGTCGGCCGTCGTGCCGAGATAGTAATCCGTGCTCTCGGTCCACTTCGCCTTCGCCGCACTGAGAAAGCCCGCGTTCGACGTGGCGTGGGTGCCGGGATAGGAGTTCTTCAACTCCATGTTCGTGACGACGGTCACGTCATCAATCACCGGAGCCAGCGAGGAGAGGCTTGGCGACAGTTCGTCCAACCTGCCGTCCCCGGGCGGGGTCCACCTGGAGATATCGCAGCCCATCGGCATGTACACGTACCCAAGCCTGCGAACCGGTCTGGCAGGCGTTCTGGCCAGTGCGGTCAGCGAAGGAACCATCGCATCCAGCAATGGCAGTGACAGTGTCGCTCCCGTCCCCCTCAGGAACGTGCGGCGTGGCAGGGACTTCTTCGAAACGATCATTGCGACCTCCTCATTCGAAAGGGTGTGCTGTTGGCGATCCCCAGCAACAGGGACGAAAACCGATACCCGTCCGCCTCGGCGTTCCGCACGATCTTCCGGATCGCCGGAGCGTCGAAGTGCTCCACGCCCCTTCCGAGCGCAAAGGTGAGGAGCTTTTCGGCAAGCAGTCCGACGAACAACTCCGGGCGGCTGAGTAATGCGTCTTCAAGACCATCGACATCGGCCACGTGCGTTCCATCGACCAACCGTCCTGAAGTGTCGATGGGCTCGCCCCCGTCCTTCTCGCGCCAACGTCCGACGGCGTCGAAGTTCTCCAGGGCGAATCCGAGGGGATCCATCGGGTTGTGGCAACCGGAGCAGGCCGGATCGGCTCGGTGCTGGGCGAGCCGTTCCCGCACCGAGAGCTTGCCGGATATCGTGGCATTCACCAGATCCGGAACATCAGCCGGAGGCGGTGGCGGCGGCATGCCGAGAATGTTCTCGAGAATCCACTTGCCCCGAATGACCGGTGATGTCCTGGTGGCATACGAGGTGACCGTGAGGATGCTGCCGTGACGGAGCAGTCCGCCTCGGACGCTGTCGTTGCCGAGTTCAATGCGACGGAATCGACTTCCGTAGACATTGGGAATGTCATAGTGCCTGGCCAGACGCTCGTTGACGAACGTGTAGTCGGACCGTAGCAGGTCGAGCACGCTGCGGTCTTCCCGCATCACGTTCTCGATCAACAGTTCGGTCTCACGGCGGAACGCTTGCCGCAAGTTGTCGTCGAAATCCGGGAAGAGCCGCATGTTCGGCCTCACGGACGCCAGATTCCGCAGGTGCAGCCACTGTGACGCGAAGTTATCGACCAGGGACATGGCGCGCTCGTCAGCGAGCATACGGCGGATCTGCCCCTCAAGTCCCGCAACGGCACCAAGTTCGCCAGCCGTCGCGGCGTCGAGCAACTCGCTGTCCGGCAGGCTGCTCCAAAGGAAGAACGAGAGCCGGGACGCCAGATCGAGGTCGCTGACGTGATACGCCGTGCCTGGCGCGACACCAAGCGGGTCCCGCTCGATGCGGAACAGGAAATTCGGGCTGACCAGGATTGCAGCAAGAGCCCGCTCGATGCCCGCATCGAAGGCTTCGTCGTCACTGGCAGCATCCTGCCATCCCTGCCGGTAGAACTCCATTGGCCCTTCAAGATCAGCCTCACTCGCTGGGCGACGAAAAGCCTTGGTAACCAAGGGCCGTAGAATGGACTTCGCACACTCGTCATCTGCCGGGCCACCATTGGGTGCACAGGTAAGAATGCGTTGTCGGCTCGGGGAGTGACCCGGGCGGTCCGTGGACAAGGGACCGACGATCGAGACGGAGAAGACCGCCGGCTGCATTCGCGGGTGCCGGTAGAAGTTGAAGCGAGCCTGGTACGGCTGCCTTTGCGTTTCCAGCAGGACGGACGCATCCTTGATGAACGTTGCGGCAACCTGGCGCGGACCAGCGCGGATACTCGTGCGGACCTTCAGGTGACTATCGGCCAAGCGGTGGTCGTCACCCTTCGGCGGCGGTTTGACATCCAGCAAGGCGACCCGCTCCCGCTCGACCAGAATCTCCATCTGGTGCGGGCGAGTCAGACCCTCGATGTCCTCGTTCCTGTCGCGGGCCAACCGTACCGAAATCTCGTATTCGCCGTCAACGGGAAAGGTGTACCGCACCGACACTCCGCCCCGGGTACCGATCGGTAGCCCGGGCAGGTGCGATTCCTGGGTAACGTCGGGAGGAACTCGGACAGTGTATGCATCCGGCAACTTTCCCGGCCTGCCGACGGCCGTCCGGCTGATTTTCTCGGCCGCAGAGACATAGCGTTCCAACAGCATCGGTGGCAGGTCGCCGACAGTGACGTTATCGAAGCCGTGACTCGCTTCGTCATTCGGCAGCAGCAGGGCCGCGTCGACGTCAACAGCGAGAAGGTCGCGGATGGCGTTCCGATATTCGGTCCTCGTCAATCTCCGAAACGTTGCCGTGCGCCCGGGATTGGGGTACGACCGTGCGTGGCGGTCCAACTCGGCCGTGATGCCCGCAATCGCGGACTCGTATACGGCTTCGTCCGGCCGGGGCAGTCCAGCAGGAGGCATCTGGCGCCGGTCAAGTTTCCGAACGACTCTCTCCCAGGTCTCGGCGTGACTCACGATATCCCCGGAAGTGATCGAGTCCAAGTCCAGATCCGCCGTCATGGCGGCGGCGTTGTGACAACTGACGCAGTACTGACCTACCACGGAAATGTGGACATCCTGTCCATCAGCCCCAGATGTCTCAGCCGCTCGGCTCCACGAAGTGGCCGCAATGAAGGCCGCCAGCGTTGCGGCCAAGCGACAGGGACTCGCTACCGCATGATCAGTCACGGTACTTGTAACGATACCAGAGAAGTTGGACCCGGAAGCAACGAGCCAGACCGCATTCACTCGACGAGAGCGGTCGGCCCGCCAAGAAATCGAGCACGCAAGGACAATGCCTGCCCGCGACTGGGAAGAGCGTCGGTACCGGTTCGGGAGCGTCATTCGATGGAGAGCCTGTTGAATGACCGGCTGGCTGCGCGGCCTGCGACGTGGTTAGCACTGGAGTGCGGCATCTCATAGCAAAACAGGACTTAACACCACCCACGGAAACCGCCCGGTCGAAACCGCAGTCGTAACAACGGCCGCCGAAGTGAGGCGCTTCGCAACTCGCCGACATCCGTAGTGTCACGTGCAAAGGGCGTGCCGAGGATTGCAAATACAAGAATATACGGATCTGATACACTATCCTAGGTAGGCGTTAGACCGCTCAACCAAGACCGAGCGGTGAAACGTGAACGGGACACCAGCACCACCCGATGCCGACTACCAACGGAACACCGAATGCGGAACGCGAGATTCGAGAAGAGTACGTCGAGAACCGCCCTACTGGAATCGAACTCGAAGAGCACCCGTCGACCCACTCGGTCGAACCTTGGGACCCAGAGAGGATTCGAATCCACACGAAGAGCTATTCGCTACGTCACGTAGTGGACATGATCGACGACAAAGACCTCGATATTGCGCCAGATTTTCAACGCAGATTTGTGTGGACACCTCGCCAACAGTCACGGCTAATTGAGTCGCTTTTGCTCGGAATTCCACTACCCTCATTTTATTTCAATGAGAATACTGATGGTCATCTTCAGGTCGTGGACGGCGTTCAACGTCTAACTACAATTTTCAGATATGTGAAGCAAACGAGTTTCAGGTTGCGTGATATCGTGTATCTAACTGATCTCGAGAACCAGAAGTTCCAAGATTTGGAGACCGTGTTCCGCAGGCGCCTCAATGGCTCCCAAATCGTTGCTCATGTGATCGATCCACAAACTCCCTATCGGGTAAAATTCGACATTTTTCAACGGATAAATACTGGTGGGACACCCCTCAGTTCCCAAGAAATTCGCCATTGCATGAGTAAGCATCAATCGCGTGAATTTCTGAAAAAACTAGTAAACGAGGAGAGTTTTATTGCCGCTACAAGTGGCTCTCTTGCGGAACATGTTAGGATGGCGGACCGAGAAATGGCGCTGCGGTTTATTGGCTTTCGCCAGTTCAGCTTAAATGACTATGAACAGCACAGCGGTTTTGACGAATTTCTAGGATATGTAACGGAGTGGATCGACGATCATACTAGCCACGATCTTAATCGATTGCGAGTTGATTTCGTCCGCAGTATGAACAATTGTCACTTGCTATTTGGGGAGTATGCTTTCCGAAGATGGCCCAAAGAAGAGTCTCGAAGGTGTCCAATTAATCGCGCATTGTTTGATAGCTGGGGGACTGCATTGGTTGATTACGATTCGGATTCAGTTAAGGCCGCAAAGTGTGATATCGTTGATCGAGCAAGGGAAATAATGACCAATGACGCAGATTTTATTGAGTCGATCAGCAGGAGCACTGGCGACGTCAAGAACGTACGCATGCGATTCGATAAGGTCCGCACAATAGTCCGTGAGGTACTCTCATGATCGCCGAGCTTCACTTGAAGAATTTCAAGTGTTTTCGTGAGCTAACACTGAACACTACGAATCTCACTGTCTTGACAGGTGCAAACGGCACTGGCAAGACATCTGTACTTCATGCGCTCCTGCTGGCCCGACAGATCGCGCGGCATCCTGACCGCGCTTACGTTGAGTTGAATGGTGTCGACACCTTGGAGTTAGGCGGACTTAGGGACGTTACATATCACGCTTCTGATGAGAGCGTTGTCCGAATTGAAGTGGTCAGTCCCAAAGGCAAGCGTTGGTGCTGGGCGTTCGGCGGAGTAGCTTCTGTCGAAGCGCGAACATTGTATGCACCTGTGGTTGAGAGGGCCAGTGATTATACCGGGACGCTAGCTCAGCCATCTCCACGTTTCTGTCACTTATGCGCCGAGCGTTTGGGTCCACGCGATGTGCTCCCTGCTAGCGCAACCAATGATCTCGAATTGGACGTTGGTGCACGGGGCGAGTTTGTGGCGCAGGTCCTAGAGGCACTGGAACGGTCGCGTGTTCGGGCTGGTCGCATTGCCACTTCATCAGACGAGGGTCGCGTTCCCACCCTGCTGTATCAGACCGAGAGATGGATGGGGGAAATCGTCCGGCCAATTCAGATTGAAACTCGGTGGTTCGGAGACACGTCTGTAACGCGCCTGCGTTTCAAGACACCCGGACTGCGTACCGAGTGGACGCGCGCACCCAACACCGGATTCGGTATTGCGCATTCGCTGCCAATCGTTGTTGCAGGACTTCGTGCCAAGGTTGGCGGGCTGCTCCTTGTAGAAAACCCAGAAGCCCACCTGCATCCGGCAGGACAGTCGAAGATGGGTGGCTTTCTGGCTAAAGTCGCGGCGGATGGTGTGCAGGTTTTTCTCGAGACACACAGCGATCACGTACTCAACGGCATTCGAGTCGCGGTCGCCAATGGCAGTGCAGCACTTACACCGGAGCAAACAGCGATCCATTTTTTCCGTGCTGAAAACGACGGTGAACCAGTCTTAGAATCGATAGAACTTCGGAGAACTGGACAGCTCAGCACATGGCCCGTCGGGTTCTTCGATCAGGAACGTATTGACCTTGCAGCCTTAGCCTTGAAGCGGAAGCAGACGAAGTGACTGTTAGGTTCGTGCTCGACGAGTCGTCTTGGGGGACCGCCGCAGCCACCGGAGGGGATCTGCTATCAACCGCGGTTCACAGTTTGCTTGAAAGGCTCGACACCGCCTACATGCGGAATGAGGGCGTCGTTCGACATGGAGAGTTCTATAGCATACCTATCGGTAATGGCGATGATTTGCGACTTTACTCCGTCCTCTTCGAGACGGACTGTCTAGTCGAACTTGACCGTGACGACGTGAGTCGACTTAGATTGGCTCTCGACCAAGTTGAAACGTTCGATGATTCCGAACTGTGTGACTGCGATGCTGAAATTGACGGTTGCGTCCACTTCGCTCCAGGTGTGGTTTGGGCGCATACCAGTTGCTCGCGAGGGCATCAAGTAGCTGCTTTGCCGCTACCACTCCACTCTGCACCTCAGGGATTCGTACCTGTCACTGTAGGCAACGACACCTCGAACGTTCGATTCGTTACCGATGAGCCTCAACATGTTGCGTTCTTTCGGCATTTAATTTCCCAAGAGTCTGACAATGGAGAAGTGTTCGAAGAACTCGCAGGTTCTGCTTTCCCAGCGCTAGAGTGGTCCGACTATATCTGGCATGATATTGGTAGCTTTCGAGGTCGATTTATCGATATTCGAAACAAACTTATTCGTGGTTTAGGAGGACTGAATGATCACGGTGCAGCATGCTTCTACAAGCACCAAAAAGGTGATCCAAGGCACTTGGCAAGAGTGTTGTCGGCCCAGATCGGCTTTGAAGTGTCTGACGAAAATGGCCAAACTAAGCGCTATGGACCATCTGTGAATGATCGTACTCGTCGTCATGCGGGAATCGCTAAAGTGTTTTGGTGGCACATCAAGATCGAGAAACACGTGAACCGTATTTACTTCCGGTACGAACCACCGTTGGTAGGTTCGAGAATTCCTGTGCAGGGTCGCATCGTAGTAGGGTTATTTAAAGATCATTGCGTGCTACCAAATTAGTCCTGATCAACAGAAATGGCGCAATTGTCCGATCATTACCCTAGAGATTTTACAGGTTTCCATGTCGAGTAGCGATAGAATAGGCGCAGCACGTTGAGATCTGTAATACTTGAATAAACTCCAAGAATCACTCAAGGCGAAGTCTCCGCTATGGCCGATTTCAGCGTGTGATTAAGCTGGAGTATTTTGGCTGAAAGCTGAAACTGTTGCATATAGCGGAGCTATTCCCGAAAAGAAAACTCGTTGGTCATCATCAGGACCTGTGCATACTGCTCAATAGGTTGCAAGGCATCGTCCCTGAGTGGCGGGAACCCTTCTGCCGCAGTCCATCGTTGCGAGTCCGCGGGCGTCCGGGGCTTCCCCTCGCCAACGACCTCCACGATCTCCGGCGACCACCTGAAGGCATCGGATTCGTAGTCCTCCAAGGAATCGACGACAAAATCGATATGCTCGCCGACTTCGACTGCAATGTCTGACAATCCCGCATCGACCTCGGAGCCTTCCAGCACCCACATCGCTAGCCGTCCTCGTCGGCTGGACACGATCCATCCCCGGATGCCGTTGGAGTGCTCGAACCGTCTGGCTTGGTCACCCATTGGGTGGTTCAGTTTCCCCGTGATGGAGATCGTCATCGCTCGGGGAGCCGTCCACCGTCGAATCACCGCGGTCTTGGCGCTGTCGCCAGGGTAGCCACCCGTCGCCGTCAGGCCAGCTCGCCCGATACCCGGTCCAGCAATCGCTGGCACTTGTCGCAGGCCATCCCCGATGCGGTACAGCATCGGTCGGAAGTCGAGCACGGACCCGGTTTCCGCGTCGAGCCAACCTGTGCCATGCGACCAAGTTTGCCTGGTGGAACTGTCTTCGTTAACCTCAGGTTCGACTTCCGTCGCCGCCTCCAGAAAGTCGAGCGCTCTGTCACGCTCCTCCGCATCGGGATACCGTCCGAGCACTCTCCTGTGGATGCAATTCACTCGATCAGCGGATTCTGCACAGGACGAGGCAACCGCCCGCGACTGTTCCGCCAGAAACGGACTGTTGATCAGGAACAGCGCCTGCTGGGGGACAGTCGTCAACTGCCTCTTCGGTGTGTGTTCTTCGGGATTCGAGAAATCGAATGTACGCATCAATGCGGACGGCTCTTCACGGGACACGTACGCATAGACCGTCCTCCTTGGTGATGACGGAACTGCGTTCAATGCGAACGGAGGCCCACCGACGCTGTGGTCCAACCGACCGGACGCCGACAACATCGAATCCCTCATGGCCTCGAAATCGAGTCGCCGTCGATTCTGACGCCACAATAGGCGATTGTCCGGGTCGATTCTCGCCGCTTCCGGACTCCCGAAACTACTCTGTCGATAAGTCCTCGACAGGACGACCTGACGAATCAGGTTCTTGACGGACCATCCGCCGGATACGAACTCGGTCGCCAGCTGGTCGAGCATCTCGGGATGAGAGGGAGTATCACCACGTAGACCGAAATCGCTCGGTGTCCGCACGATGCCATCACCGAACAGATGCCTCCAGACCCGGTTCACGAACACTCGGGCAAAGAGTGGGTTCTCCTCGGTCGCAATGGCCTGAGCAAGTTCCAGACGGCCAGTCTGCGACCGGAACCTTACCGGACCGGGAAGGGCCGAAAGGAACCGCGGCCTCACCTCCCGTCCCTTGTCATGCTGATTTCCGCGCACGAAGACGAATGCGGCTTGGGGCTTGGGTGCGTTACGAACAACCATGGCGTGCTTCGGGCCGCCTCTGTAACTCCAGTCGTGCATGACCGCGTCGTACTGCCATTTCAGCCCCTTCATCACGTTCGAGTCGCCTTCGTTCTGGATCCACCAGAAATCCTCGACGGGAATGTCGGTCGGCGTTCCGATGCCGCGAAGAGCCAGGCGCAGCGCCTCCGTCTCCGGATCCGGCCAACGATACACGCTGTCAGCTTCCGCCATGCGCTTCGCTATGCTCTCGGCACCACCCGGCGAGTCGAGGCCACTGAAGGCCTGGACGGAAGGACCGACCAGCCCGATCAGATAGGTTCGCCAGCGATTGAGCAGGTATAGATTGAGATTCCTCTCCTTGGAGAGAGCCTCGACCTCCCTGTTGCCCGAATCGCGAGTTTCCCAGCCGGCCTGGAGGTACTTGGCAAGCACCTCGGGCTCGCGGAACTCCCGGACATGGTCGGCCAGTCGCTCCTCACGGAACCGGTCCAGCCAAGCGCGACGAGCGGCGAGCTTTCGAAGAAAGAACGCCGTCTCGGGATCATTGTCGTAACTCTCCATCGGCACGGGTTCGAGAACGCCCGGAGAATTGAGAAAGACGCTGTAGAGCGAGTAATAGTCTTCCGTGGGAATCGGATCGAACTTGTGGTCATGACAACGAGCGCACGCGACCGACAGGCCGAGAAACCCTCTCGTGACCACATCGATGCGGTCATCGATGTTCTCGGGAACGTCGGTCGGTCGCGGGAGATTGATGCCGAGTGTCAGCATCCCCAGTGCCTCAAGGTGACTTTCGCCTCCGACTGTCAGATCCGCCGCAATCTGCAGCTTGGCGAACTCGTCGAACGGCATATCCTCGTTGAAAGCCTGAATGACCCAATCACGATACGACCATGCGATGGCAAACGGGCGGGCCTGGAATCCCTCATCGGAGTATCGGACGACATCGAGCCAGTGCCGCGCCCAACGCTCGCCGAAATGCTCCGATGCCAACAGGGAGTCGACAATTTCCCTGTACGCCTGCTCAGTGGGGTCCCGTTCAAACTCATCCATCAGGTCTGGATCCGGAGGAAGGCCCGTCAGATCGAGGTGAACGCGTCGCATCAGCGCCCGGGGCTCCGCTTCCCTGGACGGTGCCACGCCGGCCTGGTCCAGACGAGCCTCGACGAACCTGTCCACATACCCTTGAGCCCAGCCACTCTTCGAAGTCGGAGGTTCGACAGCCCGAGGTGGTATGAACGACCAATGCCGACGATTATTCGACGCCCCGGATCGAATCGTCGTCCCCTCTGGAAACGGCGCACCCATCCGGATCCAAACCTCAATGTGCCCGACTTCCTCCTCGGTGAGTTTCCCGGTTGGCGGCATCAGGATACCTTGAGTGCCTCGCAGAAACTGCACGATGCGACTGCTCCCGGGGTCCCCCGGCACAAGTGCCGGTCCTCCATTGCCGCCCTTCAGTAGCGCGTCACGGGAATCAAGCCTGAGCCCTCCCTGCGGCAACGGGCTCCTGTCGCTGTGGCAGGCATAGCAGTGACTTGCGAGCAAGGGGCGGATGTAGCTTTCGAAATAGTCAGTGGCCACCCGCTCCTGGGCTCGTGCAGCCACTCCCCCAGCGAGTCCAATCGCAATCCAAACCAATGACGAATTCAGTCGCATCGCACTTAATGCTAGCAGTCCGTCAGGCTTGAAGACACGGCGATGCTTGACTGCCGGTCACTCCAGCACCGTTGCTGCGATCCAAGGACTCATGTGCCCGGATCGGATTGCCGCTGGCGCACTCTACCATGCCCACTGCCAGTTAACAGAGGAGGGCAGGCCCTCTCAGTGCAGGTGCTCTGCGAAGAAATCCAGAGTTCGTTGCCAGGCGAGCGAAGCCGCATCCTCATCGAACCGAGGCGTGGTGTCGTTGTGAAACCCGTGGCTTGCACCCGCGTACATGTGCATGACGTATGTCTTTCCGTTTGCTTTGAGCGCCTCTTCGTACACTGGCCAGCCCGCATTCAGTCGCGTGTCCAGTTCCGCATAGTGGATTAGCAGCGGTGCCTTGATCGGGGACACGGTATCGGCGCGAGGCTGTCGACCATAGAACGGCACGGCGGCCGCCCCACGCAGGGTCTGCCGGAAACCGCCGGACTGTAACACATCGCGATGTCGCGCCGATTCGGATCCGCCGTCGATGACCCCGCCTAGCCGCTCTCTCGGCATGAGGATGAACGCCCGGTCGTGCCCAGCCACCGTAAGTGAATTGCTTTTACAGGCCGGACAAAAGGCTGGCCCTCGTCCAAGACGAACAAGAGCCATGCGTGCACTTCCCGCTTCACATTTGGCTTCCGGCACCGTGCGGCTGGATCATCTGAGGAAGGTCGAGCGGCTGCGCCAAGACTGGGATGCCGCTCGGCGCCGTGCCTGTCTTGAAGACAGTTGCCCAATAGTCGAGGTTCTGTTTGGGCCCGAAGACAGTCATGCTCAGGTTCTTGTCAAACCAGCACGGAAGTGTCGCAAGGTTCTCGAGGAAGTTCTTCATGCAATCCCACAAGGGCTCTGGGAGAGGCCGGTGGAGCAGTTTCTCCCTGTCGTACATCTCGCCTGCGTACGCAAAGTAGTGCTCGATCACGAGTCGAAGCCAGCAAAGCACGTTCGCCAGAACCTCCTCGCGTGCGACCCTCCAAGCGCGGAGATGCTCTTCAGGAATCGATTCGCCCTTCGCAACGCGGCTCTCAAGCCTACGACCGCCGATATCCGGGTCCCACTTCCCGATGAAGAAGATCGCGGCGAAGAGGCTCATTATGCGGACGAGCTGATCGAGCTCTAGCCTACGCGGGTTGTTCCCCTGCTCCAAATCAAGGTCGATCCGACTGTCGAGCGCCCTCTTATGGAGGAACTCCTTGAAAAAGGACCCCTCGATCGCGGCGTAGGAGAGCGGTCGGTCTGCTCCCTTGCCGGCCCACTCGACGAACTCAAGCAGCGAATTTGTGCGGTCGTGAGTCGCAGCGGCTCGTTGCGCGTCAATGATGTAGCGCTCCATCTCGCGGCTCTCGCCACGGAAGAAACGCACGAGATCCTGTTCGGAGAACGAATAATCGCTGTCCTCCAGCCCACGCAGTGATCGATACTGTTTGACACGCTCCACATAGAGGGTGCTCCCCAAGTGGCGCATCACCGCTGCATCGAACGCCACTTGGCGGAGCCTCCCGCCCGCATTCGTATTGGCTTGAAGCAGCACCTTTGTGTCAGGCTCCACGAATACCCGCATCGGCAGCTCCCGCACGCCAAGCAAGATCTGGGCCGCCGCTTTGTGCTGGCCGTCGAAGACCTTTAGCGTGCCCGTCCCATCCTCCGCCGGTGCCCACCAAGCGAGTGCCACGTGAAGTTGAGGTCGCTTCCCAAGGAACTCCTCAATGAGGCCGCGGATATTCGATCCGATGCTGCGCGGATTGATGAGGTCGTCGTGGTGGAGGTATTTGAGAGGAAACGGTGCAAAGAAGGACTGCATCCCGCTTAGCTTGTCGCGGAGCAGCGGCACGCGACGTACCTGGTTCTCGCCAGCTTCGGAGAGGCTGAATTCAGCGTGCCCATCCTGGCACCGAATAAGCAGCTGTGCCTCGGCACCGCCGTGCCGCTGGAGGACATCGCCGAGGTTTGCTCCGCGCTTCCCGGCCTGCCGAGCCTCCTCCTCGAGACGCTCGAATTCCGCGATCCGGCGAGCAACCTGCAGGTTCGAAGCTCCCTTGCTCCGATTGCACCGGGCATGGGTCAGCGCGAAGTTGTTCTCAGCGTCAAGACCGTTCTTGACGAGAGGATCGATATGGTCGATGTCGAGGGAGCCTTTTTGCAGCGTCAAGTCGATCGGCTTGTCACAGATGAAGCAGCGCGTGCTCTGCCGGTCGAGCAGTCGCCGTTCCAACTCCTGTCTGGCCTCATCTGTCAGCGTTGCCAGATACTTCGATCGCGCCATTCTGGTATCTCCCACCGTTTATATTCGGTAGTCTGCCACACAGCGTCCGTGATGACGCCAATCTGTGCTGGTGTGAGGTCGGCGTTGGCTAACGCTCCAATGCTCTGTCAAGTCATGATTCTTGGGAGTAGATGGACTTGAGTCCTTAGCGAACATCTGCAACCGAACATACACCAGTTTACACCACGCCGGCGCGTATTGACGCTTTGCGATCACGCCGCCACCCCGGATCCAACTCTCGCGACTGCTCGTCCAAGTTCCCGATCCGGCGGCCCTGTACGAGGCCTTCGGGGCGGAACGAGGGGAGCGGTTGCTGGACCGCATCAAGTTCCGCTACACGCCGAAGCACGGGAGTTGGCTGAACGTGGCGGAGTGCGAACCGGGCTGCCTAACGCGGCAGTGCCTGCGGGGTCGGCGGATCGGGGAACTGGAACAGTTGCGCAGGGAAACGGCCGCTTGGGCGGCGGGTGTTAATCAGCGCCAGCGCGGTGTGAACTGGCACATGACCGTGGACGATACCCGCTGCAAACTCAAATCCGTCTATCCTAAAATCACCGAGTGACGGAACACTAGACTCCCAGTCGTTCAGGATCCTTGCGAGGGGCTGAGTCCTCGCGGGCGTGAAAGTGACCGGTGGTGATGTCCTTGCCCGACTCGAGGTAGGCATCGATTCTGGCGCTCAAGTCGGCGACCACATCCGGATGCTGATCGGCGACATTCGTCAGTTCGTCGGCATCATCGGCGCGGCTGTAGAGTTCGGGAGCGTAGTCGTATCCGAGCTTGCTCCGGTCCATCGTCTTCGAGAACTGCCATTCCTTTGTCCGGATCGCAGCAACCCAGCCGTAGCCCTGCACCAGCCCGTCATGCGGGCTCTCCTCGCCGTTGGCAAGACCCCAGAGATTCTTGCCGGTCGCACGCGGGGGCGGGTTCAGTTCCAGCAGGCTGAACAGTGTGGGCATGACGTCCGGATGATGAACGAATCCCGATGCCCGCGTCCCCGCCTTCTCCTTGCCGGGTAGCCGGACCAGGAACGGATTGTGGGTCACCTGCCTCCGTATCCGCGTGGGGCCCTTGAGAAACTGCCCCTGCTCCCCGAGCAGGGATCCGTGGTCCGAGAAAAAGGCGACGACCGAGTTGTCGAACAGGCCGAGATCCTCGACCGTCGCGAGAATCTCTCCGATCCAGTAGTCGACGCACATCGACTCGCCCGCATAATTCGCCCTCAGGCGGTCGATTCCGGACTGAGGAATCTCGATATCTGCATACGGAGGCTCCCACCAGGTCGGCCCCGTCGCGTCCGGCATGTACTCGTCGAGGAATCTCTTCGGCGGATCCCACGGCTCGTGTGGGTCGAATGCCTCAAGGTGCAGGAAGAACGGTGTGTTCGCGTGGTTCCTGCGCAGCCAGTTGATGACGTTCTTGGCCGTCAGTTCGATGATGGCTTCACACTCGGTCTCGTATCTCCTGCGGTTTGCGAGAAACTGTCGCATGAAAGCCGGGCGACCCGGGTCCAGTTCCACCCATCGGTCCCAGTAGTCCTGCGGATAGTGCGCCGGAACGATGCCCGACAGTTCGGGCGAGGCCTGTTCGTAGTAGTCCACTTCATGCCCGCGGGACCATTCGTAGTAACGGTAGCCCCGATGAAAGTTCTTGCCGGGCCTCTGCAAGTGTGGAATATCGGCAAAGAACGCCGTCTGGTAGCCAGCCTCAAGCAGCGTCTCGGCTACCGTCTGATCCTCGTAATAGAGTTCATGCCAGCCCGGCGTCTGAACCGGCTCGTGCTGGTGGAAGTAGTGGTACGGAAGAATGCGTCGCCCCGTCATCAGGACTCGCCGGATCGGAATCGTCGGCATGCCCTCCGGATAGCAGTCTTCGAACACGACGCAGTCCTCGGCGAACCGATCCAGTCGCGGACACCGGACCAGTCCATTGCCTCCGTAGGCCTGGAGGTTGTCGGCCCGGAACGTGTCCGTATTCAGGAAGATGAGGTTCTGACGGTTACCCTTGCCGCGCTGGTCGGGAGGACGCTCCCAGAGTCCTCCCGACTCCGAAGGTCCAGCGGGAGCCACGCAGCCGCTGATGCCGGCAGTCGCTCCGACCGCTCCGGCTCCCACAGAGGTGCTGGCAATGAAGCTGCGGCGAGAAACGCCGTTCGGCTTGGACTTTCCCATACGCACGAAAGGCTAGCACACTGGAGCAGGGTGCCTGATTCGACACCTCATCTCCATGGCTGTACCTACGCCGGCAGGAACGTGAAGCACAGGGCTCCCAGTCCCACCCACAGCAACACCCACACATAGTTGTACCCGATGTATGTGCGGAAGTCCATTCGCGCGATCCCGGCCGCGATGACGGCCCAGAACGGGGACACCAGGTTCCCGACGTGATCGCCGACGCTCAGGGCCAGGAGCCCTCTTTGGGCCGTGACTCCCACGGCGAGCGAGGCCTTCGTGGTGACGAATCCCTGAATGACCCACTGCCCGCCGCTGGACGGGACGAAGACCGAGACGACGGCCGCTGAGACCAGTGTTAACAGCGGAAAGGTGTGCTCGGTCGAGATCGAGGCCAGGTACTCGGCGAAGGCCGTTCCGATCGCCGTCTTCTCGAGCAGTCCGGCCACTCCCGCATAGAGGTGATAGAGGACGATTACCGGCCACGCCGTCACCACAGCCCCGGGAAGAGCCTTGGTGAAGCTCGATACGGTTCCGTGCAGCAGGAGTCCGATCGCGAGCAATGCGGTAATCAGGGAATTCAGTTGCAGTCCCCCGCCCTCGACGAACACATGGTAGAGAAGCCAGCCGAACAGGGACGCCGTCAGGACCGCACAGGGGAGCCGATTTGCTTCCAGACGTTCAGCCAGACGTTCAGCCAGGCGGTCGGACCGAGGCTGCTCTTCACCGGACTGCGGGATTCCATCCAGGGTGGAGTCGGCGAGCTTGCAGGATTCCGGGAACATGGAGATCGGTCGGGCCGTCCGGGGCAGCAGTACCCGGGCGAGGATGAAGACACTGATCACGTAGGCGGCCAGATAGATCAAGGTCGCCGGGGCCCAGATGGTCGTCGACAGCGGCATCAGGCCCGTGATGTGTTCCAGGAAGTGCCCGGGCGTATTCATCAGGAGAGGAGCACTGGCAGAGAGGCCGAACTGCCAGATCGCGCCCGCGGCGGCGTTGGCCGAGAGCAGATAGGGAAAGTCGACCGGGTGTCCATTCCGCTCCGACTGGCGGGCATAGGTAACCGCAACCAACGGAGCCAGCGCCAGATTGAGACCCCAGAAACAGTACGCTAGGCAGCATGTGGTCGCCATGGAGAGCGCAACGGTCTGCCCCTCGCTACGCGGCAGGTTCGAGAGCACTCGAATCATGCGACGGAAGAATCTGGTGGTCGCAAGCGCCGAACCCAGAACGAGAATCAGGGTCATCTGCATGGTGAACGGCAGCAGCATCCACAGACCCTCGTAGTACGCGCCCATGACCTTCAGTGGCGGGTCGCCCATCAGGAGCGCAACCGCACCCAGCATGGCCATCAGGAGAATGGCCATGGTCATGGCATCGGGTACGAAGTTTCCGATGAAAGTGGCTATCCGGAACAGTCGGTCCTGCGACAGCGCAGCCTCCATTCCGGAACGAGCCTGTGGTTCAACCGGCATTGCTGCGAGAGTATACAGAAATCACGGGCGACATGTCGGCTATCTCTGGCTCGCTTCGTCCTGAGGCTTGCCGACAGCATCGACTACACTGCGGGCGATGACGAGGTTCCACCTTTGCTGCCTGATCACGGTAGCAGCCATTGGATGCGTGAGCGACCCGCCGTCAGCCCCCAACATCGTCGTGATCCTCGCCGACGACCTCGGATACGCGGACATCGCCGCATACGGCAGTGAGCGGAACCGGACACCGCATCTCGACCGGATGGCCGCCGAAGGCCTTCGCTTCACCGATTTCCATTCCAACGGTCCGATGTGCAGCCCAACCCGCGCGGCCCTGCTGACCGGCCTATATCCGCAGCGATTCGGAACACGGTTCGAGAGCGCACTCTCCGGCATCGACGACTACGACATCGGCCTGCCCCTGGAAACGCTCACCATCGCCGAGGCCGTGGCGGAGCACGGCTACGTCACGGGCATGTACGGCAAATGGCATCTGGGCTATCACCCGCCGTTCATGCCTGCCGACCACGGATTCGGGGACTTCAGGGGCCTTGCCAGTGGCGATGGCGACCATCAATCCCACATCGATCGTTCCGGCCGGAAGGACTGGTGGCACAACTCGGAGATCGAGATGGAGGAAGGCTACAGTGTCGACCTCATCACGAAACACAGCGTGGACTTCATTCGGCGGCACCGCGACGGGCCGTTCTTCCTGTATGTCGCGCACCTGGCCATCCACTTCCCTTGGCAGGGACCCGACGACAGCGGCTACCGAGTGGAGGGCGGCGAATACCACAACCTGACCAAGCTCGGGGAACTCGACAGCTTGGACGTATCACCCGTGGTCGGCAAGATGATCGAAGCGGTGGACGGAAGCGTGGGAAAGATCCTGGAGGCCGTGCAGGAAACGGGTCTGGACAGCAGGACACTCGTCTTCTTCACCTCAGACAATGGCGGCTACCTCACCTACCAGGGTGGGTACCACAGTATTTCCGAGAACGGCCCCCTTCGCGGTCAGAAGACCGAGCCCTATGAGGGAGGTCACCGCGTTCCCGCGATCGCTTGGTGGCCCGGCACGATCCAGACCGGCACAACCGACTCGCTTGCCGCAACATTCGACCTGTTCCCGACGATCATGGACCTGACCGGGGCCGACTCGGGAACCACCGTGCCCGACGGCTTGAGCCTGGCTCCGCTGCTCCTCGAACGGAAACCCCTTCCCGCCCGCACCCTGTTCTGGCGGATGCACGACGAGGCGGCGGTACGGAGAGCACAGTGGAAGCTCGTGCGAATTCCGGACGATCCTCTCGAACTCTATGATCTATCTGCAGATATCGGCGAGAGCAACAATCTGGCGGAGTCCCGCCCAGAGGTCGTTGTCGAACTCGAGCAGGCACTCAGTGCATGGGAACTCGACATCGACGCGGATCGCCGATAGCCGTCGGCAAGGCGAAGGATCAAACGTAGTCCTTGTCCGTGACGATGCGACGCTCGTCGATGCTGGTCCAGGCAGCGTAGGCGAGTTTCGTCGCCTCAATGGAGAACTTCGCGTTGAGCGCCGGCTCGGAGTCGTCGCGGATCGCGCGAAAGAAGTCCTCGTACATCGAAGCCTCCATGCTGCGACCGCCGGGTTGCCCCGAACCCAGATCCAGTTCCCGCGGGTTCGCGCCGGACCGGCGGATGATCGCCGTTCGCTGATCGAACTGCAGGGAGCCCTTGCTGCCGGTGATCGTCATGTGCCAGGTGGCACCGGGCGCACAGCCACAGTAGGTGTGCTGCAGGCGGATGTCGCCGTACTCCGCGATCACCGCAATGTTGTCCTCGGTCGTGCGGTCCGGCCAATGCATCGCCCCGCCGGTCGCTGCGCAGAAAGTCAGGGGGCGCCCGATCATCTCATAGAGGAAGGCGTAGGAGTGCACCGAGAACTCAAGGAGACTCGACCCGGCAAGCGACCGCAAGTGCCGCCACGGTGTGGCCTTTCCGCTTTCGGGATCCGTCCAGGGCCAGGTTCGGGGGTTCCAGTCCCCGCGATACTCATTGAGAGCGAACAGGTACGGCGTCCCGATCTCCCCGGAATGCACAGCCTCGATGATGCGACGGTATTCGACCTTGAAGTAGCGTTGCATGCCTACTGCCAGCACGCCCCCCGTCTCCCTCGCAGCGGCCGCGACACGCTGTGCCTGCTCGTAATCGAGCCCGATGGGCTTCTCCATCAGTACGTGCTTGCCGGCCCGGAGTGCGGCAATGGCCATTTCGGCATGCAGGAAGTTCGGCGCAGCGATCACCACCGCCTCGACACGGCTGTCGGCAATGAGTTCTCTGTAGTCCGTGTACATTTCAGCGGTGGCGGCCGGTCCTTCACGGCTGGCCCGCATCCGGTCGGACTGAATGTCGCACAGGGCGGCGACTTCGACCGTCGCCAGTTCCCTGAAGGCGCCGATATGCCGACTGCTACGGTTGCCCAGCCCGATGACTCCGACTCGCGGTGTCCCGGCAGCTGCTCCGGTCTGGCCACTGGCACTCTGCGCTGCCGCCGCCAGTCCACCTGCCACCACGGCTCGTCGCGAAGGCTCCCAGTAACTCATCGTCGTTCCTGGACGGCGGGCGGCCGCCCCCCTCCCACATCGCCTCTATTCTGGCAGGTTCGCGCCTTTCGTCTCCGGCCCCGCCATGATGACCACCGCCCCCACAAGAAAGAGCACGCTCAGCAAAGAGGCAGAGGCTCGCAGTGTCATGCCGCCATCCTTCTGAAGCCAGCCTGCGCCGAACAGCACGGGCGTTGCGAGGATACGGGCAACATTGAAGCAGAGCCCGGATCCCGTACTCCGTACGCGCGTCGGAAACAGCTCGGGGAAGTAGACCGCATACCCGGCATGCATACCGAGTGTAAAGAACCCGAAGATCGGAAGCACAATCAGAAGAACAGTCGGCGTCGACAACCACTGGAACATCGACAGTGCGGCTCCGAAGCCGGCAAGGTGATACAGGACAAACGCCTTCCGCCGACCGACCCCTTCTGCAAGTGCGCCGAATGCAAGCAGGCCAGCACCACCCCCGGTCGAAGCCAGGAGCATACCCAGCATCTCCCAACGCTTGAGGCGGGCGAAATGCTCCTCGACCGAGGCGGCACTGGCACTTGCAGAGCGTGCTTCTGTGTCGATGCGCCTCTCCATCTCGGCTCTGAGCAGGTCCTTCCCATAGATGTGAACGCCCCAGAACGTTGACAGTCCGATGGCAGCCAGCGAGACTCCGACCAGCGTGTTCCGGCGGAGGTCCGAACGGAACAGTTCTCGTACCCTGCCGGCACGGGTCCTGCCCACCTGCAGCGACCTGCTCCAAGCCTCCGTCTCTCCGCGTAGCTTCCAACGAATGATCAGGATCAGCAGAGCCGGCAACGCCCCCACGGCGAAACCGACCCGCCAGCTCGCAACCGATCCCAGGCCCAGCAACGGCATCTCGAAATCCCGTCCAGCCACGATGAAGGCCCCGACCGCGACGGCGAGCCAGGTTCCGAAAACGCTGGAGGCATGGAAGATCGACAGCGACCACGCACGGGCCTTCTTCGGAAACACTTCCGCGACGAGCGAGGCGGCAACGGCCCATTCCCCACCGACGCCCATGGCAACCAGGAACCGGAAGCCGACCAGATGCCACCATTCGGTCGAAAACGCCGAGACGAATGTGAACGCCGAATACGTCGCGATCGTCAGAATCAGAGCCTTCACCCGCCCCACCCGATCTCCGAGGATCCCGAACGCGACGCCGCCAGCCGCCCCGCCCAGCAGGAAAGCGCCAAATGCAAGGTTGTTGAAGTAGGCCAGCTGGCCGGCGCGCTCCGCCGCGCCGAGGCCCTCCATCCCGGGCAGCAGGTCGGGCATCGCCTCGTTCATACTCGAGACATAGACCTGCCCCTCAAACGTGTCAAACACCCATCCGAGGGAAGCGACCAGAAGCACTGTCCACTGATGCCGGGTGATTCCGTGGTACCAGGGACCGCTGCTGTCGCTACCAGGCGTCATCGGTCCCGCCGCCATACTGTAGCAGCGATGTCCCGAACAGGCGGCCAGATCTGCCCAAGCACGAGAGCCGAGGAAATCCGGACGCTCAATGCGCTGACGCCCGCCCAGATTACCGAGCAAGCCTCTTCACGCCTGCATGTTGTCGATAGCATCGACAAGCTTCACGATCACATGGCGCTAGCGATCGCATCGGCAGTCCGCCGCGGCCGGCATGCCGGCTGCCGGATCGCCCTGATCTTGCCCTGGGGCCCTGTCGGACAGTACCCCATTCTCGGCCAACTACTGGAGGAGCAAGGGCTCTCGTTGCGGAACTGCACGCTCATCTTCATGGACGAACATGCCGACTCGAGGGGATGTGCGGTGCCTTCCGACCATCCCCTGAGTTTTCGCGGCGCGGCCTTGAACTGGCTTGCCTCACTGGCACCACGGTTGCACCCCGACCCCGGAGCAGTACTGTTTCCGAACGGAACCAACTCCGCAGTGATCGAGAGCCGCATCAGGGAAGCTGGCGGTGTCGATACCTGCTTCGGAGGAGTCGGAATCCATGGACACATCGCATTCAACGAACCGGCTCCGGGCATCTCGGAGTCCGGGATCCGCCGCGTTCGCCTGAACGAATTCACCCGCACCATCAACGCGATCCGCGCGGGAGTCGGCGGTGACCTGGAGAACTTCCCGCGCACCGCATGGACACTCGGAATGGCCCAGTGCCTCTCGGCTCGTCGGCTCCGGCTCTATTGCAGGAGTGATTCGGGCCTTGATTGGGCCAAGACGATCCTGCGTCTGGCCATTCTCGGAACGCCGGGCGATGACTATCCGGTGACCTGGATTCGACATCACAGCGACTACCGGGTCGTTACGACCCGAGAGACCCTCGAGTCCCCGATCGTGCAACTCCCGTAGACGACACGGCGAATCATGAAGGGTGGGAGTGGATCGTTTGCGGGCCAGAACCGAATCCCGTGAGACGTGATCCTGGATCGCGAGATTGATCGCGGTCGAATGATCGCACCTGCAGTAAGCCTGAAACCTCCGGCACCGGCGCCATCCCGATCGACGATCGACCCCGGGCGCACTATCTGGTTCAGCCGGGATGAAGCAACGGGATGCCGTACGATGGTCCATTGGCTCGGTGGTCGGAGCCACCGACACTGTCCTTGCCCCCAGCCCGGGAATACGGGCTCAAGAACTGCTGGATCCGGTATGCCCGTCCTGCTTGCTGTAGCCGTTGGCGGTGCCCTCGGAGCCTTGGCGCGCTACCTGTCGATGCACTGGATCGGCCTCTGGCTCGGAACGGGATTCCCGTTCGGAACCTTGGCGGTCAACATCGCCGGCTCTTTCGCAATGGCCGTCGTCGTCGAGGGCTTGGCCTCCATGCTCTGCACCGGCGCGGAATGGCGCGCATTCCTGGTTGTTGGACTTCTCGGCTCCCTGACCACGTTCTCGACATTCTCGCACGACGTGGCGATCCTTTACGAAAAAGGGCAGTTCTGGACCGCAGCGGGCTACGTCGGAGCGTCCGTGACACTCTCGGTCATTGCCCTCTTCTCCGGCCTTTGGCTAACCCGGTCGATTCTCGCCTGAGCACCGGGATCAGGTGATCCCCCCTCGTACGCCGATTGCAGGACTGGACCGCGAATAGGTGGGAACGACCCCGGAGCACGTTTCCACGCGATCTGCCCTCCGGCCGCAGGCAACCGGCTTCTTGGCGGCCAGGTCTTGTCAGGTTGCGATCGTGCCATTACCGCCCACGGACATGGGCTTCTGTCTCGCCAAATGCCTGCTGTCTCTCCCCATACCGAATGGTGCAACTACTCCTTGCGCGTCCACTCCTCGAAGTTCCACAGCTCCGAGTCCCAAGGGTTCATGCGAACCCCCTTGATGTCGTTCGCGTGGGCCGAGACTCTCCCGCGATGAACCAGCGGGATGATCGAGTAGCTCTGCACGAGCAGGTCGTTGAGCGCGATCACGATCCTGTTCCGCATGTCGGGATCAATCGTACTCTGCAATTCCGAGAACAGCCGGTCGTAGATCACGGACTGGAATCGAGGGATGTTGTTGCCTTGGAACGAGTTCCCTGCACCCGCGATCTCCGAGGTTACCCATGACCGCAGATAGGGCTCGGGATCGACGACACCCCCGCCGTTGGCATACATCTGCACATCGGCGTAGAAGCGTCCTATGGTATCCGGACTGCCCCTGCTAGCACCGAAGAACACCGTCGGGTCGATATCCTTCAGCCGTGTCTCCACGCCGATCTCCCGCCACCAGCCCTGGATCAGTTGTTGCGAGCGCTGACGGACTGCGTTCGTCGAAGTCTGGAAGAGAATCCTGAGCGGCACCCCCTCGCGCTCCCGGACGCCGTCCCCGTCTGTGTCCACGATTCCGGCCGCATCCAGAGTCTGTCGCGCCAGAGCAATGTCCTGGATCCGACACTCTTCATTGTTCGGTGATGCCTGCGCCGCCGGTGCCGGCCAGACGTTACAGGTCGGGCGACCGGCGAACGAACCGTACCCGGTCTCCGCCAGAGTGGTGCGATCGATGGCAAGCGACAGGGCCCGGCCCACGACCGGGTCCGCGAGGAATGGATGGGGGTTCGTGCCTAACGCGAACTCCGACCGCCGGTCCCCCAGATCGGGGGCCGGGTTCGTCTGGTTGAGCACAAGCCGTTCGACGTACGACGAGAATGCCGATACCACAGTGCCCTTGCCATTTGCCGCAAGCTCGCCCAGAACCGTCGGTTCGATCTGGAGATTCCATGCATAGTCCGCCTCTCCGCGTTCAAGCACGGATCGCGCCGCGGCCGTTGCGTCTCCCCCGCCTTGCAGATGGACATCCGTGAAATACGGCCGGCCGGACTCGATGTCTCGATACCGCGGGTTGACCTCGTAGTGCGCTCCACGTCCGAACTGAAACTCGACCACCACATACGGACCAGTACCGATCGGCATGTAGTTCTGATCGAGGCAACGATTCGACGCGTCGCCCTCGCAGCCGGAGAACTGGTGCTTCGGGAGAATCGGGCTCCGGCTCGATACGAACGGACCATACGGGTATGTCATCGGTTCGCGGAAGGTGATCTCGACGATCCTGTCATCCACGGCCGCGACATCCTCCACAGCGTCGAAGAGGAACTCCTGCGAACATCCGGTGGCCGGGTTCGAGCAGTACTGCCACGTATAGACGACATCGTCGACAGTCAGCGGTGTACCGTCGGACCACAACACATCGTCCCGGACTTCCCAGCGCACGCGGCGTCGGTCGGCCGAAACGCCCCGATTCTTGGTGGTGGGCACGGTCGTCGCCAGTACCGGTACCAGTTCGCCGTCCTGGTTGAACTCGGCAAGCGGTTCGAGGACCAGCGAGGCGGCCTCGACATCCTTGACGCCACGCGACAGATACGGATTCAAGACGCTCGGCGCCTGCCAGTAGAAGAGGGTGGCACTTCGTCCCCGGTCTCCCCGCGATGTTCCGTCATCGGTTCCGTTCCCCCCGGATCCTCCCGTTCCGCTGCCAGGCGTCCCGCCTGTCGTGTTGGGATCCACGTAGTAGCCACCGCCGACGATGGTGGGAATGCCGTGCACCACAACCCGCTTCAGGAACACGATCTTCTTGCCGACCATGCCCGTGGAGGGGTTGATTGCCGAGTAGTAGGCAAACGTCTCCCCGAAGGTATCCGCAGCCTTGACAACGTCCCGGCCGCCGAACCTGTCGTCGGCCACCGGGCTCAGTTCGAGGACAGGCTGCCCCCCAACCTGGGCGCCGTTGAACAGTTCGTTTCCGAGCGTGTCCTGCGCGAAGAGATAGATCGATCCCTTGCGCCAGCGTGGGGCCGTCGACAAGCGGTGGCCGGCAAACTGGCCGTATGATCCTACCTGCAGGGCCGCGCAGCGCACGAACGCTCGCAGTCGGTCAGTGGAGGGGGCCGTTTCCAGCCCGGCGGCATTCACGTCCGTGCTGGAGCAGTTGCCGGGCAGGTCGCGCTCGTAGATCCCGGCACCGACGACGGCCCGATGGCCATCCCAGTCGATCTCGATGACGTACGAACTCTTGGGCTCCGATCGTCCCGTCTCATAGTTCGTGAACGCATAGTGAATCCAACCCTCGTCGACATGCGACATGATGCGATGCAACTCATGGAAGTAGTCCGTCCCGAAGTCGTCGATCAGGACCTGAGATGTCCCTTCCCAAGAGGGATCTCCGGGGTGCAACTCGATGTAAGACAGGGGCTCTTCCTCAGGTTGCGCGAGCCGGTCCACGAAGAGGTAGTACGGGCCATGCTTCCAGCGCTCGTCATGATGGAATGCCCGCCGGGCCTCCGCGGTACCGTGCTCCGCTATGTACTCCGCCGCACACCGCACGAAGGCCTCCACCTCCCTGCGTGTGCGGATGCCGGAAGCGGCAACCCGATGGTCGGAGCAGGTCGGGTTCGTGTGGGCCTCGTCAGCCGGGTCGTAACTGGCCCCCACCAACAGGGTTACTCCGTTGGTGTCGACCCGCTTCAGGAACCCCTTCCTCGGCTGCGTCTCACCTGTCGCCGGATCGTAGCGCCCGTAGTAGACGAATGCTTCGCCGAACGCGTCTCCGACCGCCGGGATGTCGCGGCCGCCGAACTGGTCGGTTCCCAGACCGGCACCGCCGAATTCATGCAGAGCGGCACCGTTGACACGCAACGGGTTGCCACTGGAGACCTGCCGACCTTCGGTATCCATCATGAACACGTAGGTTCCGCCGTGGCGCCAGCGGACACCGGTCTCGAACTCCTGCTTGGCGACATAGCCTTTCGATTCGACGTTCAATGCCGCACAGCGCACGAAGTCCTGCAGTTTCATCTCGTCGGGCGCCTCGGCCAGCGAAGCGGCATTGACCAGTTCCGGTGTGCAGTTTCCAGGGAGGTCCGGCTGATAGATCCCTGCACCGATGACAGCCCGCTGGCCGTTCCAGTCCACTTCAATGACGTAGGAGGCCTTCGGCTGTACTCCGGACGATCCGAATGCCGGATTCTCGATGGAGTAGTAGAGCCACCCGGCATCCGCCAGTTCCATCACGCGGTGGAGTTCGGTGTAGTAGTCGGTACCGAATGTGTCGATAAAGGCTCCCCAGACGCTGCCTTCCCTGGAGGGATCGGGCGGATACACATACACCAGAGCATCGTCTCCAGATGGGGCGATTGCATCCACGAAGACATAGATCGACCCGTGTTTCCAGCGCCCGTCCTCGTGGAACGCCCGGCGCGCCCTCGCAGGACCGTTCTCTGCCAGATACTCGGCCGCGCATTGCACAAACGCCTCGACATCGGTAGGCGTCCGCACCTCTCTCGCAGAGATCGAATGTTCCGAGCAACTCGCCTGGCTGCTCCAGGCGGCCGGAACGAATCCGGCTGCAATGACCGCGATGGAAAGAAGTCTGCAGGCTAGATGGCTCATACTCCGAATTGTAACGGCAAGATTCTGTTCGCGGGAACTGCGCCCTGCTGTGGAGAGCTTCTCGCCATGTCGAGGAGCCTTGCGCATTCGTCCAGGCGTGAAGTTCGGCTACGGAACCAAGGAGTATCCCAGACCCCTCCCTGCCGATGTTGATGGGCCCGCGGGTCGCATCGTGGGTGATTCAAGTCACGTCGTCTTCCGATCGTCGACGAGCTGCGCCCCCATGACGGGGCGTGCAGTGCCGGACTCGTCATCCCCGTTATTCCCGTTGCGACCGCCCAGGTCCGGGAGATTCAACCCGGACCGAGCGAACATCTTGGGCGGCTCACCGTAAGGCTGGACCCGCTCTCGGCGGCGTGCGCAAGGTGTTCAGGCAACTGCCTCCAGTGGCCGGCGGGAGGGCTCGGTGCGACAGAGTCGATCCTCGCGGAGGAGTAGGAATATGTGGAGGATCCCCTCCGACGACAAGACCTGTTGGAAATCCGGGGCAGGACGGGAAGTTCGATCACCAAGGAGCCGTTGAGACTGCGACCCCGGACTGCCGACAGCGCCGTTCGACACGAATTCCGGAGCTCACCCTGGCGCTTGTCAGAGTCGCGGTCGGACTCCGCCCGTATACTGTCAGGAATGACCGAACCGGCGTCACCGTCGGCGTTGGGTCTCGCTAGCCATCCTATGAACCCTGCCCAGACTGCAAGCGTAGGGCCCGCAAACGACACTGTCGTTCCCGCCAACTCAGGCGGCAACGGCAGTGAAGTTCTGGATCGGCAAGAGGAGACCCGAGGCGGATTCCTGGTCCGGCTTGACGAGTACGAGGGGCCCTTGGATGCGCTGCTGGATCTGATCAAGAAGCAGAAGCTGAACATTCTGGACATTCCAGTCGCCAGGATTACGGAACAGTACCTCGCGGCGCTGCGAGCGGCCAAGGAGGTGGATGTCGAACTCAGCGCCGAGTTCGTGATGATGGCCGCCACCTTGATTCACATCAAGTCGAAGACCCTCCTGCCCATAACCCCCACTGTCCAAGAGACTCCCGAGGAAGACCCCCGAGACGACCTGGTCCAGCGTCTGCTGGAACGCGAGAAGTTCCTGCGGGCGGCCCAGATGCTCCGCGAAAAGAGGGTCATCGAGGAAAACGTGTGGACGCTAGGGGTGAAGGACTCGGATCCGGTCGAGGACACCGACGACGAACCACCGGAACTGGATGTCAGCCTGTTCGACCTGGTCAAGACGTTCGGTGAGGTCCTGGAGCGCCTGAAGAACGATCCGGTCATGGAGCTGGAGCAGGAGACCGTCTCCGTCTCGAGCAGGATTCAGTTCCTGAAGCAACTCCTGCTCACCAATGATGGTTCGGTATCGATCCACGACGTTCTCCGGGCGCAACGCACACCCCGGGCCCTGGTCGCCACGTTTCTGGCACTGCTCGAGATGGTCAAGGCTCGCGCCATCCAGCTGACGCAGGAACAGGTTTTCGGCGAAATCCTGATCCGGAAGCACGAGGAATTCAACCAGGCGTTCCAGGGTGGTGCCCTGTTCGACACTCTGGATGCAGAGATGGAGTACCTGCGTTGAGTGATCGAGTCGTCACTTTCCCGATTCCGGCCGCGACGGATCAAGATCGCCAGGCGGACCTGTTCGGCATGCAGCGCATGGCGGTGCTGGAGGCCATCATCTTCAGCGCAGACGAACCGCCCAATCTCTCGGAACTGGCCGCGGGCCTGGGTTCATCCGAACAGGCCGTGCAGTCCGACCTGGATGAACTCATCGCTTCGTACGAGTCGGATTCGAGAGGAATTCAGCTTCGAGTCGTGGGGGGGCGCTACCGGATTTCCACGAAAGCCGAACATCACGAGGCGATTCGATCATTCGCGAAGTCGACGAAACCCCGTCTTCGACTCTCCATGCCCGCGCTGGAAACCCTCGCGGTCGTAGCGTATCGCCAGCCAGTCACCATACCGGAGATCCAGGCCATCCGTGGCAAGACCAGCGTCGCGGGCGTGATCCACACCCTGCTGAATCACAAGCTGGTTGCGACGGCCGGCCGCAAGAAGGTGGTGGGGCGACCGATGCGTTACAAGACGACCGAGGAGTTCCTGATCCACTTCGGGTTGAATGCACTCTCGGAATTGCCGACACTGAAGGAGATGGAAGATCTGGGTCGTTCCGCTCTAGAGGAAGACGGCCTGATCGACTCCGCAGAGGAAGCGGAAGCGGAATCGCCAAGCGGTGCTGCAAGCTCCGACGAAGAACCGGACGATTGAGGGACGGGCGACCGTGTTCCCTGACCCGGAAGTGGCAGCCACCGATGCCTGAACGATTACAGAAGATCATTGCTCGCGCCGGAATTGCCTCCCGCCGGAAAGCCGAAGGGCTGATCACGAGTGGACGGGTCACCGTCAACGGAGCCATCGTCCAGGAACTCGGATCGCAAGCCGACGCAGCGGCCGACACCATTCTCGTCGACGGGACGCCGATCCGGAGCGACGAAGAGCGTCGGTACCTGGCGATGCACAAACCGAAGGGTTGCATCACCAGTACACACGATCCCGAGGGCCGGACCACCGTGATGGATCTGCTCGGAGCCGCTGCGGCCCGAGGGCTCTTTCCGGTGGGGCGACTGGACTACAACACCGAGGGACTGCTGATCCTGACGAACGACGGAGACTTTGCCAACCAGATCCTCGCAGCCAAGAACAAGGTCCCCAAGACCTACGAGGTCAAGGTGAGCGGACGACCGTCTGATGCGGCGATCCAGAAACTCCGGGAAGGGGTCCAGCTGGACGGTCGCTTGAGACGGCCCGAGTCGATTCGCCTGATCAAGGCTGCGGCCAACCCGTGGTACGCCATCACGCTCGTCGAGGGGCGGAACCGACAAATCCACCGTATGTTCGAGCGCATCGGCGTCCTCGTGGAGAAGATCCGTCGGGTCCGGATCGGCAGCCTCACGCTGAAGGGGCTTGAGCCACGTCAGGTGCGCGAGCTGCATCCCAAGGAAGTCCAGCAACTGCTGGAGAACCGGCCACCGCGACAGGAACCCGGACCGGCATCGAGGAGACGGTCCGACCGGGACCGAAACGGACGCGCGGAACGCTACCGGAGCCAGGCACCGCGAACAGCTCCTCGAAACAGTGACCGGGTGAAGCGGGAGTCTCGCCAGGGGGCGGGGCGTCCGGGCCGGACGAAGGCCCCGGGCTTCAAGCGATCAGCCAAACCCCAGCGACCACGAGACAGGCGCCGGCCCACCTCCGGACGCTCACCTGCTCGCGCAAGACCAGCCGGGCGAGGAGGGTCTCCAAGGCGTAACTCGACGCAGTCGCGGGCACCGCGAAGCTCACGTCCCGGATCGAGACCAAGGCCATGAAGCCGAAGAACGAAGCGGCATAGGCAAGTAGGGACACAAGGAACCAGAAGTTGCGGAGAGCGAGGATCGCATACTCCGCCAGCGCGGTCGCACCGAACGCCTCGGGGGGCCCTTGCCTACGCATGGCATGAGCCTTCAGCAGGTCCCCTAGCACCGCGCCGACGACCACGATTCCGAGCAGGAAGGCAACCATGGAGTCACTCCGAAGACACTGTCGATTCAGGGGTCCTCGTCTGTCGATTCAGGGGTTGAGCCGACGATCGCCACTCCGAGTGCAATCAGCAGCGTGCCGGCCCACCTCATCATGGAGATCTCTTCTCCCAGCAGAGCCGCGCTGAGAACGGCAACCAGCACATACCCGAGGGACGTCACGACCAGGACGTAGCTCAGGTCGGCCCAGGAAAGCAGTATCGAGTGGGCCGCGAAGAAGACGGCAAGCAGACCCACGCCCGCCATGACCCACGGACTCGCCATGCTCGCGACTCCGGATTGAAGAAGGTCGAGTGGCGAGTAGGAACTGATATCGCCGACCCCGCGCATTCCGTGGCCAAGAACGACATTGCCCAAGGCGTTGGACAGTATGACGATTCCCAGCAGGGTCCGCGTCTTCGCCTGCAAGACTCGAGGCTACCATCCGACGGGAGATCGAAGAAACAACGCCGGTGTCCCAACATGGTCTGTTGTCTGCTAAGATAATGGAGGCAGTTGTTCGACTGCCAAGAAAGGGGGGCGCACAGGCTTCGACGGAATCGTTATTGCTGTTGAGAGGCATGCCGGGTTCCGAGCACCCGTAAAACGATCGGACCAACAGAACTGCCAACAACTCGCAGTTTGCCTACGCTGCCTAAGCTTTAGGCAGCCACTTCCGCTGGCGGGCTCGCACGCGGGCAGGAAGTGTCATTTCGCGAGATAGGTAGCGGGGCTTCTGCTCGTAGCTTCGTTACCGAGATCAATCGAGCTGGACCGTGAGCGGCTTGTTCATTCAGAACTGGCGGTCGAGATTTCAGAATGGACTAAGCATGTAGGCTCTCTTCGGCGGTCTTTTTCGGACGCGGGTTCGATTCCCGCCGCCTCCACCACTTCTTTAAAGTAAATCAGTGTAAAGATTGAAAATAAATGACTTGCGTCGCGATCCGGTGGTTGCCTGGATGGGAGCGCACCGCAGCGACACGCCGTAATGCGCCGGAATCAGCCGTAATGCGCCGGAATCAGCCGTAATGCGCCGATGCGGCTAACGCCGGGTCCATCGTGCGCCGCGTCCGCGGCCAGCCAACACGATCAGGCGCTTGGCCTTCAACTCTGCCAGGTCGTCGCGCAGTCGGCGTTCGTCGACCTGCTCATTGAGGCCGGCCCGGATCTCGCGCAACGCCAACGGCTGCCCCGCCCGCTCCAGCAGATCCAGGATTGCGAGGAGCCGGGCATTCAGGTGTTGACGGTCAGATCGTCCGGCTGATCCGTCTGTGGACCGGTCTGTCACGGTCCCGGGACGGGCCATGCTAGCCGCCCCCTCTCCGCGTCGGAAGCACACCGTCACGGTTCCGCCATCATCCTCAATCTCAGGTCGTGGAAGACCAGCCGATGCGGTTTCCTCGACCATCTTCAGCGTGCCGCGGCCCCACTCCTCAATAAGTCCTCGCCGATAGAACGTGCGGGCAATGAGCGGATTCCACGGCCGCGAATTGTGAGTCTCGAACAACTTTTCGGGTGTCAAGCCGAAGTGAAGCGTCCCAGGCGAGCTTATCTCCAACCGATCGTCGTACACCGCCACGCCGATCGATCCACCGCCGATCGTGTAGTCCCGATGACACAGCGCATTCGCGAGGGCTTCGCGCGTGGCGAGTGTCGGATAGAGCGGTTCGTCGATGCGGTCCATGCGACCCGGCTCGAACCGCCCCGCGATCGGCAGCGTGTCCCGAAGAAAGCGCTCCGATGCGCGGAGCAGCGCGAAGGCATTGCCGCAATGCTGGCGGTTGTCGAGAAACTCCATGCGGTCGAATCCCCGAAATCGCGCGACTCGGATGCGGCATTGTGGCATCTCGAACTCGATGCGATCCTCATTGCCGAAGAGTGCGACCGCCGCTCGCCACAACTCGCCATCCCGGCAGAGTCCCAGGCCCCGCAGCAGGTCCATCGGATCCCGCGTTCCGGGGTCCGCCAGCCGACCCCGCCGGATGGCCTCATCGACAGTGCGTAGAATCTCGGACGTATCGAGATCGGCGACTGACCAGCCGACAGCTGGCTGGTTCTCCCAACGCTGCTCGCTATGCAGGCGTTCCAAGAGCATCCGGTTGTATTCGTCGGCCAGCATGGCCAACGTCGTGTTGCCCACACGACGGTATCCGGTACCTCGATACTGATAGGGTCTCGCATCGCCCGGACTCACCTCGATCACGACGAGATCTCGGTCGCCGCCGATCGGCAGCCGCTCGACGGTCGGGAATGTCGCCGGGCTGATCCGTGCCAGCTCAGCGCTCAATTCCTCGATCGTGCGCTCGCTGACCTGCTGACCGACCAGTGCCCCGTCCGATGTAACACCGAACACGACACGTCCACCGTGCTGATTCAGCATGGCACACACGGTGGCGGCCGCTTCCCGGCGGGCGCCGGTCGTGCTCTTGAACTCCAGTGTTTCGGACTCTCCGGACGCGATCATCGCCGAAATCCGGTCGTTCGTAGTCATGTCCGCATACTTCCCTGATAGCGGCATGCCCCAAGCGGGTTACGGTGCCTTGATGTCGTATGAGGACAGCCGTTCCTGATCACGTAGATACAGCCTGCCATCCGAAATCACGGGCAGCGTCCAGGTCGGATAGTCTCCGGTCCCGATCTCGAAGCGCGAGATCTCCTTGTACTCGTGCGGGTCGGGTTCGACGAGACCGACCACGCCATCGTCACCGAGGATGTAGAGTCTTTCGTCTGCGTAGATGATCTGCCCCTTGCCGACGGAGCGGTCCCGCCAGCCGACTTCCGCCGTTTCGAGGTTCATCGCCTTGAGAATCCGGTTCGAGAACCCGTACAGGTAACCGTCGATCAGCACTGAACTGCCGTAGTGATTCATCATGTCACGGCTGAAATACACCTCGGATGCCTTGATCGCCCCATCGGCACTCTCCAAGCGCAGCAGGGCAGACCCGGTACCGTAGGCGGACGAAAGGAACACGAGGTTGTTGTGCACGATCGGCGTTGCGACGTTGGCCGTCGTGTTGCTGACGGCGCCGTAGCGCCACAGGAGTTCGCCATTCTTCGCCAAGACTCCGACCGCACCCTCCGCCGTGAAGAGGACGTAGTGCCGGATCCCGTCGACCTCGGCTACGACCGCGGAGGAGTATCCCGCCCCGTCGCTCTGCGTACTCCAAATCTCGGCCCCCGTTGCCTTGTCCAAAGCGACGATCGAACCGCGCGGACCTCCCGCGTTGACGATGACCTGATTGCCGTCAACGAGTGGCGACTCGCTGATTCCCCAGCGGATGTTCCGGCCGCCGTAAGCCTTCAGCAGGTTCTTTTCCCAGATCCTGGCTCCATTCGATGCGTCGGCGCAAACAAGGTTGCCGTCTCCGCCGAGTGCGTAGACCCTGTCCCCATCGACAGTCGGCGTGCCTCGCGGCCCGTTTCCTCTCTTGTTGGAATAGCTTCGACCATGTGGAGTCTTCCAGGCTGTCCTGCCCGATGCCGCATCCAGGGCGATCAGGAACTGCATGCCGTCCTTGAAGCCCTGCGTGTAGAGCTTGCCACCTGCAACTGCCAATGACGAATAGCCCGCTCCCAGTGTTTCCGCTTGCCACGCAAGCTTCGGCCCATCTTCAGGCCACGCATCAAGCAACCCTGATTCGGTGGACTTGCCGTCCCGATTGGGCCCGCGCCACTGGTTCCATTCGGCCGAGGCGGTCGTCAGCATGAAGCATGCGAGAAAGAGCAGACGTGCGTGCATAGAGCTTGACAACTTCCGGGAAGCTCCTCCAATTATGGCAGCGTACAGGGGGATGCTCGTTGCTGCGGATCGATCTCCGGGAACCCGACGAAGGCCTCCGCTTTCGAACAGTCCATCCGGATGGGGATGAAGCTACCCGCATTGCAGGAGTCGAGGTCCGATCGTCTGTCGCGGACCGTTCCGTCGATAATAGGGACAGATGCCAGCCTCACGCTGGCGTTGTCAGTCCCGAACAGGACGTATCGTCTATTGCGTTCAGGACCGCTCGATCGTCGCGAGAGTGCTCATCAGCGTCGCTCCAAGCCGAACTGTTGCCGTTCACGTTCACACCATGGCCCGCAAGCTGAAATCGATCTTGATCGCTGGGCCCGCCGGGCGCCTCGAGGCACTGCTTGAGGAGCCCGACACCGCAGAGAGAATCACTCGAGCAGTGGTGCTCTGTCACCCGCATCCGCAGTTCGGAGGGACGATGCACAACAAGGTCGTCTACCGGATGGCCAAGGCAGCCCGCGAGGATGGAGCGACAGTCCTGCGCTTCAACTATCGCGGGGTCGGTGCCAGCACGGGGACCTACGATGCTGGACGAGGCGAACAGGACGACCTGAGGGCCGCCCTTCGCTACGCACAGGAACGTCATCCCGGCATCCCGCTTGTGGTCGGCGGGTTCTCATTCGGATCGCGGGTTTCGCTACGGGTAAGCTGCTCGGAACCCAAGGTGGATCGCGTGGTGGCGGTCGGCACGCCCGTCGATCACGGTGATTTCGGGTTCCTTGGCTCCTGCAGTTGCCCCAAGCGTTTCATCCATAGCTCGACCGATGAGTATGGTTCCCGCGATAATCTACTGAAGGTGTTCGATTTGTCTGCGAAACCAAAGAGACTAGTGTGGGTTGATGCGGCGGATCATTTCTTCTCCAACGCTCTCGATTCCCTGGAATCCGCAGTGCGCGAGGCGCTCCGCTAGGAGACCCCCGTGAAGTTCGCAGTCTACGGCGCTGGCGCTGTCGGAGGATTCCTGGGAGCGCGCCTGCTGGAGGGCGGTCACGAAGTCCATTTCATTGCAAGAGGCTCGAATCTCGAGGCACTCAGGAACCAGGGCCTTGCCGTTCGCAGCGCCCTGTTCGGCCATCATCACTACGACGTGAAGGCCGCATCGTGTGCGGCCGATGTCGGACCTTGCGACTTCGTCCTGCTAGCCGTCAAGGCACACGCCCTCTCGGAGATCGCACCGAGCGTGGAGCCGCTGAAGGGTCCGGGAACCATTTTCGTTTCCACTCAGAACGGGCTCCCATGGTGGTATCCCTTCGACGCGCTCGGAGCCGATGATCCGATCGAGGTCGTGGATCCCGGCGGCATCATCGCTCACCATATCCCCGCCCGCAGCGTCATCGGTTCGATCGTCTACTTCTCATGCTCGATGAGCGGTCCGGGACGGGTGGAGCACTCGGGCGGGACAAGGCTGCCCTTGGGAGACCCTTTCGGCAAACGCTCCGAACAGGCGCTGACACTCTCCGATGCGCTTCGCTCCGTGGGAATCAAGGCGCCTGTCCGCAACAATATCCGACACGAACTTTGGGTGAAGCTTCTGGGTAACGCAGCGTTCAATCCACTCAGTGCACTGACGCAGGCTACCATCGTGGAACTGATCGAGTCGACACCGGGACCGCGGCTCATCGGCGATGTCATGACGGAAATCCGGGAGGTGGCTGCCGCTGTCGGCGTGCAGGTCGCGATCTCGAACCAGCGGCGAATCGAGGGTGCCCGTTCCGTCGGCCACCACCGGACTTCCATGTTGCAGGATCTGGACCGAGGTCGTGAGCCGGAAATCGACGCTCTTGTGGGGGCGATCGTGGAGTTGGCAGATCGCAACGATGTGGACGTCCCGATCCTTCGGGCCCTCTATGCCACGACGAAGATCCTCTTCTCCACCCGGTCCAGGGCGGCCAACTGCGGGCCGGGAGAGAGATCATGAGCGACAACGACTTGGCGTGGGATGCGGACCCGGTTCGTGCGCTGATCCGTCTTGCCGTGAAGGAGGACATCGGGACTGGTGACGTGACAACCGAAGCATGTGTCGCCAAGGATCAGGCCATGAGCGGATACTTCCTTGCGAAACAGGATCTGATCACTGCAGGAACCCCCTTGCTGAAAACGGTTTACGAACGCGAGAAGGTCACGATCCTGATTCCCGAGGGATCCTTCGCCCAGGACGGGCACGTGCTTGCATGCGTCCGGGGCACCGCCCGCCGCCTGCTAACTCTGGAGCGAACGGCTCTCAACCTTCTGCAGAGAACATGCGGCATCGCAACGGTTACCCGGCAGTTCGTCGAGGCGCTGCGCGGGACTGGCTGCACGCTGCTGGACACCCGGAAAACGGCTCCGGGCATGCGGATGATCGACAAGCTGGCGGTCGCGGCGGGTGGCGGCAAGAACCACCGACTGGGTCTGTTCGACGCGGTCCTGATCAAGAACAACCACATCGATGCCGCCGGAGGAGTCCAGGAGGCATTGCAGCGGTGCTCGCACACGGGACTGCCTCTCGAGATCGAAGTCCGGGATTTCGGGGAACTGGAGCAGGCGCTGGAGTACGGAGCAACTCACGTCCTGCTTGACAATTTCACTCCGGAGGCGGTGGCATCCGCGGTCACCAGGATCGGCGGTCGGGCCATGATCGAAGTCTCCGGGAACCTGCGCCTCGACACGGTCCGAGCCTATGCGGAGGCGGGGGCAGACTATGTTTCGGTGGGCGCCTTGACACATTCCACACCCGCCGCCGACATCAGCTTCAGGCTGGGCAAGCCCTGACGGGCTAGTGCGGTCTTCGATCCGGCGTCCGCCCGCGACTTGGCATGCTGAACGGTTCGGCGTATCCCGTCATCTCGAGGTATCCGCTCCCCCGGACTGGCGTACCGGCCCGCACGCCGGAATACTGGACCGCTCCTTCCCAGTAGGCCGGTGTGTAGCCCGATTCACTGATGATCTCCTGGCTGTCGAGTCGTGGCATCACGTCCAGACGCAGGCCCAGGCTTTCGACTACAACCCGCCATTCCACGGGATAGTCGGCATCGGTCTCCCGGCTCCGCCAGGTCCGTCCCGGAACCAGCCGGACATCCCTCGAATCGAGCGTGAGGGACCGCCCGAAAGTATCGACGAAGGTCCCGGAAGAATAGGTGCTGTACCCTCCGTTCGCAGACCGCAGGCCGTACAGCATGAGGTCCGTTCCATCATCCAGCTGGATGCTGAACCAGTCCCAACCCACCAGATCCGATGCCAGACTCTCCGTGAAGAACTCGTGGTCCATCCAGGAGACGCCGTCGACTTCAAAACGCATGCCGTCGACCTCGATCATGCCCCGCGTAACGAGCCTCGTGAAGGAGACGTAATGAGAGGCCTGCCCCTCGGCTCCTCCCTTGCGACTGATACCGTCCCGTCCGTGGATCACCGCATCCTTGGCGGGCTGCATCGACAGGTCCACTGTCACGCCCTCGTGGACGGCCCGGAGCCGCTGCGTCGGCCTGTCGGGGGTATCCAAGTCGTACTCGACACTCCAGTTGCCGTTCCATATCGTGGACTGCGCCAGCGAGGCGCCAGCGAGTCCGGGACCGCGCCTGTTAACCCGCTCAGACCGGTGCATTCGCCCTGCACCGATGTCGGTCACCGCGAAATGGGCCAAATAGACCTGATCGAGATCCCATGCGGTTTTCGGTTCCTGGTCCATCTCGACGCCAACGCGAAAGAACGTGAGTTCGTACCCGAACGGGCGGCCATCCCGAGTCGCAAGATTACCCGTGTAGTACCACCACTCCACGCCGAATTCAGGATGTTCGAAGTAGTCCCTTGGGAACTCGTACTCGTATCCGGGGCGGACTCGATCGAAGGCCGCCCAGCCACTGACGAACAGTGACGATACCGCGAGAGGAACTATCCACGAGAGCTGCAGCCGGAAGCGCACCGTGATGCCCCGGACTTCAACGGCCTTCGACATGCTCGCCATCCGGCAGGTACTGCGTAGGCCGACTGTTCCGACCCAGTCTCGCCGCGACCGCGACTGCCGGCTCGTCCGCCACCAACCGCCCGTCGCTCATGGACAGGATTCTGTCTGTCTCAATGGCGTTCTCGGTGCTGTGCGTCGCCATGATGATCGTGGTCTTCAGTTCTGCATTGACCCGCCTGAAGAGTTCCATGATGGCCGCCGATGTCTCCGTGTCGAGGTTTCCCATCGGTTCATCGGCGAGCAGGAGCGGCGGAGATGGCGCCAGCGCCCGCGCAATGGCCACACGCTGCATCTGTCCTCCTGACAGCTGGTGGGGCATGCGGCTTCCGAGAGCCTGCATCTCCACAAGTCCCAGAAGTTCCCGAGCCTTCGAACGTGGGTTTGCATGGCCCGCAAGCTGAAGCGGTACCTCGACGTTCTCCTCGACGCTCAGAGTCGGGAACAGCCGAAAGAACTGGAACACGAACCCGATGCGCTCGCGGCGGATACGGGTCATCCGCTCGTCGTCCAGACTCCGTGTAGAGATCCCCTCGATGAAGACCTCACCACCCGTCGGAACATCCATGGCACCCGCCAAGCTCAGGAATGTGCTCTTGCCGCATCCGCTACGACCCACGAGCGCGATGAACTCGCCGTCCGCAATCTCCACGGACACGTCCCGGAGCGCCTGAACCGACTGCTCGATCAACCCATAGGACTTCGAGGCTTGATGAAACCGGACTACGGACAATGTACTGGCGATCACCCGGACCCGACGCGAACGTTCCGGTTCCCTACTCCCATCCTTGCAGACTGCACCAACATCATTCGGCATGCAGAACGTCATTGGGGTCGCGGCTCGCGGCAACCCTTGCCGGGTACAAACCCGCCAGCAGGCTGGCAGCGAAGATCGTGGTCGTCGCGAACAGCAGGAGGCCGACCGGCCAATGGAACTGGATCGTCCAGCCGAACGACTGCTTGTTGATGACCTTGACCAGAACGACCGACAGAGCACAACCAAGCGCAAGACCGATCAGATTCGACAGCAGGCCGAGAATTCCTGCTTGGGCGAGCACCAGGCTGCGCACCTGTCGCTGGGATCCACCGATAACCCGGAAGACGCCGAGTTCCGCCCTGCGGTCGATCACAAGGGTGAGCAAGGCGCCGGCCATCCCGAGAACCGCCACGAAGACGGCCACCACCTCGAGCGCATACGTGATCGCGAAGGTCCTGTCGAAGACCTCGGTCGCTCGCTCGCGCAGTTCCCTGTTTCTCGACACCCGGACCCTGTGTCCCGAAACTGCTTCGATCACTTCGGAACGGGCCTTCTCCGTCGCGTCCGGATTCCGCAGGTACACAGCCAGGTTGGTCAGCCGCTCGTCCGGCAGGTGCTCCATCAGAATGTCCCGGTGGCCAATCACAAAGCCCCTCTCTGACGAGTAGTCGAAGTACACGGCTGCAACCTCGAACACCACCGTCCCTGCACCAAGCGGGAGCGCGATGGTGTCACCCACATGCACATCGTGCTTGCTGCCGAACGCCTCACTGACGATGACACTCCGCGTCTTCGTCAACTGCTCCGCTACCGTTGCCATTGGCGGACCCTCCAGCATCTTCATGCTGGACTCTGTTCGGAGTACATCAAGGTCGGCAAGGGCGAGAGTGGCCGGCAGGCCGCCGAAACTGATGGGGTAGGTGCGAAATCGATCCACCGCACGGACCGACGGTAAGGACTCGATGGCGGCAGCCACGGACTCGCTCATCGTCGGCGCGTCCCAGCCGCCAGACCGACCCTCAGGTTGCACGTAAAGATCGGCTTGCAACTGGCTGTCCATCCAGATTAGGAGCGTGTCCCTCATGCTGCCCACCATGATTGCCACGCTGACCATCATCGCGGTGGCGGTGGAGAGCGCAGCGACGATAATCGCCGTTCGTGACAACGATCCACCCAGCGTGCGTGCGCCGAGCATCGAAGCGACCCCGAACACTCTCAGCAACGGTCGGGAGACAAGACGCGTTGCCGCACCCGTCAGCATCGGTGTGAGCATGGTGGCGGAGGCGATCAGCCCCAAGGCGGCGGCATAGGCGGCGTACGGGATGCGCTGCCAGGCTGGAACGAAACACAGCCCCACCGACAGAACGGCACATACAAGTCCGCGAATTGCCCAAGAACGGCTTGACGACTGGGCGTGGTAATCCAGACGCGCCTCCGCCATCGCATCGGTGGGCGCCACGGATGCAGCCTCACTGGCCGGACGCCAAGCCGACAGGATCGACACGCCAATACCCGCTGTCGCCGCGACAAGGAACGTCCACGGGCGGATGGCGATCGCTGCCGGGACACTGCTAACGTAGAGCGACTCCACGGTACGGCCCATCAGTTCCACTGCCCCTACGGCCATCCCCCGTCCCAGCAGAAGGCCGATACAAGTCCCGATGGCACCAAGCATGGCCCCCTCCACGAGAAATCCCATGCGGACCGTTCGACGCGGCATTCCAAGTGCGCGGGCTACACCAATCAGTGGCCGCCGCCGCACGACGGAAACCGAAATGGTGTTATAGACCAGAAAAGCTCCCACAATCAGAGCGATATAGCTCAGTATTTTCAGGTTCCACCTGAAAGAACGCAGGAGTTTCCGGTTCTGCCGCGAGCTCACTCCGGCCGGCTCGATCGAGGCCGGGCTTGGCACTCGGTCCCGAATGACGGCGGACCAGTCCTCGTCACTTCCATCGGGAACCCGGACATAGATCCGATCCAGAAAACCGATCTTCTCCAATGCACGCTGCGCCAAGGCAATGTCCATCAGGACCATTGCTCCAAGCGAATCCGCCTGGAACGACGAGTCCAGCAGGACTCCCTGCACAACGAACTGCCGCAACTGATCCCCGATCAACAGTTCAATGCGGTCGCCCTCTTTCACCCCAATCAATGCACTTACCCAGACGGGCTCGGTGGCAGCCAGTTCGGTCAGGTCCGGCATCTTGCGGCCGACCCGTCCCCGGAGAGCGACATCCCCGAGCAGGTCGACGCCAAAGACCGGAAGCCGCTCGCCGGTCGACGGCAGCGTGGCGAACCCCTCAACCTGCGCCGAGAATTGCAGCGGCTCACGGAGGCTCACGAGATCAGCAAGAACGGATTCAGGAATTCCTCCCACCTGACGGATCTCGTAACTGGCGCTGCCTTGGAGCGTTTCCATCGACGAGCGGAACGAACCGGCTGAAGCCTCTCCCGCTACGTCAATCGCAACGACTACCGCAACGCCAACCGAAACACAGACGATCGCCAAGCAGGTCCGCAGCGGATCGCGTAGCATGGGGCGACCGATCAGTCGATACAAAAGAACTGCATCATCAGTGATTTTCGACCGTGAAGTTCGTGTCACTTAGTGTCTCCAGACGGTCAACGCTCAGGGGCAGCGGGCGAGGCAAGCAGGGATGCCGTCATCCGGAAGCCATGGACTCGTTCGTGAGTTTCCCACTTCCATCAACTACAGATGGCCTTTCGCCTGATTTCCAACGGTCGGTGGAACAAGATAGCCAAGACCTGGACCTGTACTGTCCCACTTGCGGAAGTTCCGCGACAACATCCTGCAGCTATCCCCTCTCGTGCTTGGCACGGTACCTTCGTAGATCTCCTTCGAGAATCCTCCGGGTTCCCGGATGGTGCGTCCTGGTTCTGCGGAGCCTTCGTTCTCTACGAGACCGAGCTCGTGCATTCCCGGCCAGCTTCCTACCTGATCGACCGGCAACCTCAATGGCACTATCCAGCGATCATTTCTCACTATGACTCACTACAGTTCACTCCCGAGCAAGTACACCCCGTCCGCCATCGTCGCGGCAGGAGCGATTCGCCAGCGTCGCCTAGCCGGGGGAAGAGGGTAAGGTCACACACATCCCCAGATACCGGAACTGCCCGATGAAGACGATGCGGCGGGCCTCAAGGGGCGAGTTCATGATGCGGTCACCTTGTTCGCACGCTCGGCTATTGCGGCGCACTGATCCATCAACGCATCGAACGGCTGATTCTCGTCGAACAGCATGCCAGAAGCCAACATTCTTGCGTAGTCGTCGGCGAGGACCGTTTGCGCAGCTCCGACGGGAACGAGTTGCAGATCACCGGAAACAGCGGCCTCGTAGTCGATCCGGTCGCCGCGGGCATCGTTCTCGGAGAAAAAGATGGCCTTGTGGCGGGCGACGGAAAGGGCCAGCGGGCGATCCGCCAAGGTGCTGGCGACAATGTCTGCATCGTCGAGGCGGGCGACATCATGCCAATGCCTCGACAGGCGCTCGCCACGGCGTCGTTCCTGACGGCAGTAGATGTGCATAGCGGTCGCTTTCTCCCAGAACGTCCGTTCCGCCAGCATGACATTCGGTTCCGCCTCGGGAAACACCAGATCGGGAAGAAGGGCCGCCGCATCGCACAGGACTGGGCGGACCGCGTGCGGCTCGCCTGTGGACCGTGCCCCGAACTCGACAATGACCTCCGGACGCACGAAGTCAATTCCACTGAACAGCGGCTCGTACTCGATGTAGAGCCGGTCCGCTTCCGCGCGGACTCGCGCCGTGAAACCGGTGCTGGCCAGTCCCTCCTCGACGACCGGGAGGACCCGCTCCCGGACCCATTCGGCGAGACGTGAACGAATGGCTCGCGTCCAGCGCTTCGCTTGACTGCGGGTGGGCGGTAGCGCCTCGTCGCCTGCACCTGCTACAAGGTCAGGGGCAAAGGCGGGGATGTCGTAGGTGATGTCGATGTCCTCGGAGAATCGGTGGACCGCGCGCCAGACCTTCGACAGCGCCGTGCCGCCCTTGAACGTTAGGTGCTCGGCAAACGCGGAGTTGAATAGCAGTCCGAGCGTCGCGACGACCCAGACATCCTTATCCAAGAGATGTTCCTTGTAACTGCCACTTCGTCCTGCTACTTCGAGGGCATCGCGCCTGTCGTCTGGCGAGAGATCCTGAAAACGCACATCAATCCCCAATGCGAGCACTTAACGGCTCGGCCATCCAGTGAGGCATCACGGCCCGTGCTGCCGAGAGTTCATCCTTGTCTTCTGCCGAAAGCTTGGGAAACACCGCATCCAAGCCATCTTCGACCTCTTCGGGACCGAGCCATGCCAAGGCGCGGACCACCTGTCCCGCCTTGCGGTGCGGGGCCACGAGTTGCCATCGTGGCGCGTGACGCAACTCGACGGTGGACGCGCCGAAGTGCAGTCGCCGATTGGGTCCCGATGTGAGACATACTAAGCGCACCGGATTCTGCGTGGTCAGACCCAGACAGTTGGCCGCCGATCCGCCACACGGCACGATGGTCTCGCCCCACATGCCCGACAGCGCCGCAAGCACCTTCTCTATGCGAGGTCCACGAAGGCCGAATCGGGTTTGAATCGGGCGCATGTAGACACCGTGATAAATCCGCATGAGATCACCGGACCGTGCGAGGCGCGACAGAGCCTGATCGACCGCAGCCCGGTTGCCAAGGTGGAGCAGTGCCGCCGGACACAGCGGAGTGGCCTCTGGAAGCGCAGCGGCGTGGTCCATGATGCGACGGGAAAGGCTGGGCGTTTTCATGTCATCCTCGTGATCTGTCAGATATTCTTACTCAAGAATAACATGTGGCGGCGTTCATTGCGAGACAAAGGGGATTCGCGGACTGATCGACGGGGACCAGTCGTACCTGTCCCGCCAATGAGGTGACAATGGCTCCCGTCCCCCGAATTCGGCGAGTTGCCCATGACTGCGATCGAATCCCGACTCGACGCACTCGCAACGGAGCATACTCGGCGTATCTCTGCTCAATGGACGAGAACACTCCGAGCCGTGGCAGACCGTTTTAGACCGGTCTTCCGACGGCCTCTCATGTCGTTCCGTACCACTGGACCGCTGACGGCTCGATGACGGCGACGATTCCTGCTTGATGGCTTTGGTGACAATATACGTGTGTGACGTTCCGGGCAGAAAGCTCGCCACGAACAATGCGACGCCCCACCATCACCGATCCCGGAGTCGCGCTCACTATCGCGATCGCGACAGCAGTCGCAGCAATGTCGGCGACTGCCGCCGTACCAGATCGAGACCGGTGCGGTCGTTGCCATCCCAAGGCCGTTGCAGAGTATCGGATGAGCGGGATGGGCCGCTCGATCTCCACGCCAGCCAACAACCACCCGGTTGGCATGTACGGACATGGACTCTCGGGAACCCTGTTCCGCACGACGGCAACAACAGACGGTCTCGTTCAGGAAATCGAGAGGGACGGATTCCGTGCAAAGTACCCGATTGAATACGTGATTGGATCGGGGAACGCAGCATTCGGATTCCTGGTTCGCGTTGGCGATGCCCTGTTCCAGTCTCCGATCACGTATTACACGGAGCAGAGCCGATGGGGCATGGCACCGGGCATGGAGCAGCAGGCGAATCCTGACTTCAGCCGACCGGTGACATCCGAGTGCCTGTGGTGTCACGCAGGCCGTCCAGCACCGGTTCCCGACACCGTGAACCGTTATAGAGACCCTCCTTTCGATCCGGCGACGATTTCGTGCGACCGTTGCCACGGTTCGGCCGACCAGCACATCGCACAGCCGTCCGCAGGCACGATATTCAATCCTGCCACAGCACCTCCGCGCGAACGCGACAGTGTCTGCGAGCAGTGCCACTTGGGAGGCAGGATTCGGGTCCTCCATCCCGGTCGCACATTCGGCTCCTTCCAGCCTGGGCAACGGCTTGAAGACGTCTGGACAGTATTCGTGGGGGTACCACGGACCGACGACGCGCGGGACCGGTTTCAGGTCGTCAGCCATGTCGAGCAGTTGGCCCTCAGTCGCTGTTTCGAGGTGTCCGGAAATCAGTTCTGGTGTGGCACGTGTCACAATCCCCACGAGATCCCGACCGAACCCAAGAGCTACTTCAGCCAGCGCTGCCAGCAATGCCACGACGGGAGCCTGCCTCCGGACCACCGGACCCGCAGAGATGACTGCATTTCCTGTCACATGCCAAGACGCCAGTCCCATGACAGCGGTCACAGCGCCTTCACCGATCATCGGATCAGCCGCCATCTCCTTCCCCCGGCGGACCCCGCTCCACCTGACGAACTGCGGCCGTGGATGGCGGCACCGCTCAACCTGCGTCAACGGAACCTGGGAGTCGCGAATGTCGTGTACGGGCAGCGGCGCGGTTCATCGAAGATGCTGATCAGTGGCCTCGATCAACTGCAGTCCGTGGTCGGATCATTGCGGTCCGACTCCGCCGGGTTGGATGCCCTGGGAACAGCCCTGGTGCTGAGTGGGTCCCCACGTCGCGGCCTGCGGAGGCTGCAGCAGGCAGTTGACGCCGGGCCGGCTGGCGCGCTCCAGTACAATGCCTTGGCATCTGCATGGTGGGCAGTCGGAGACGCGACTCAGGCGGAAGCAACCTTCGAAGCATCTCTCCAACGGGAACCAACGCTGGAATCAAGCTATCGGATGCTGGCTCAGATGTACCGTGATCGGGATCAGCCTTCGCAAGTGCTGGCGATATGGCGGCGGCTCCTCAAGGAGCGACCGAGACTGATCCAGGTCCGGCAGGCAGCCGACGAGGCTGCGACGCCGTGACGGAACCGGAGGAAGGGTCCAGTGTTGCCGCGTATGGCCGCCCGCGTTCTGCGTCGCTTGCTCCTCCCGGCAGCCCGCTTGCCTGACATATCGCTCGCTGCTAACCTGCCGGGCGGTGACCGGGATCCGGTTGATGCCCCAAGAACATCGCGAAACAGCAAGCTGAAGACTCCAACAGCCGGCCAATCGGCACACCGGGGTAGTTGAAGTGGTACCGGTTGTTTGGACAGGCAGTCGGCGATGTTAAGGTGGACTCTGCAACTCCTCTCAACTCCCGACTGCTGAGATTATAACGGAACAGTAACTTATCGTCCTCTCTGGATTCTCGCCATGAGAAAATGCGGACGTAAGACTTCAGCCACTGAGAATGAAGTTCACGTCGATATTCGTCAGTACTTCCACCGCCTCGCCATTCAACAGAGTCGGCCGATAGCGCCATTGCTTCACCGCAGCCAAGGCGGCGGGAACGAGAAGCGGATGGCCGGACAGGACCTCGAGCTTCTGAATTGTTCCGTCCTTGGAAATCACGGCGGAGAGTTTGACCGTGCCCTGGATGCGGGCCTGCCGAGCCAGCGGCGGGTACTGGGGGCGTACCTGGCGCGCCAGACGCGCCTTGGCGACGTTGCTGCCTAGGCGAATGCGCTTCGGTGTGGACTTCTTCTTAACGGGTGGCGGTGCTGGTGCACTGCCGCGCTGCACGTCGGCGATGCCTGCACTAGGACGCGCACTGTCCTCCTGAACGATGGTCGCATTGTCGGGTTCACTGAGAGTGAAGTTCACGTCGATATTCGTCAGTACTTCCACCGCATCGCCGCTCAACAGGGTCGGCCGATAGCGCCATTGCTTCACCGCAGCCAAGGCGGCGGGAACGAGAAGCGGATGGCCGGACAGGACCTCGAGCTTCTGAATTGTTCCGTCCTTGGAAATCACGGCGGAGAGTTTGACCGTGCCCTGGATGCGGGCCTGCCGAGCCAGTGGCGGGTACTGGGGGCGTACCTGGTGCGTTAGACGCGCCTTGGCGGCGTTGCCACCTACGCGACTGCGCTTCGGTGTGGACTTTCTCTTGACGGGCGGCGGGGGCGATGTCTGCACGGGGGGCGCGATGTCCTCCTCAATGATGGCCACCTTGTCGGGAGGCGACACGGGCTGCGTCAGGGCACCCGTGTCAGACTCGCGAGGGACCACTCTGTTTGGCACAACATCCGCGGGCGCCGTCGACGTTTCCGGCAAGGGCAGGAAACCGTTATTCGAGTTATCGGCCACCCAAGCTAGCCCCGCGACTGCCATAAACACTGCCACTCCGGCGAGGGCTGCGTGCAGCGTTGTCGTAGACAACCATCGCCTCGAACGGCCATCTGTGGCTGGCTCGGGTACCGGTTGCACTTCGCTGTTCAATGGGTGAGGCAGTCCTCCCAACTGGCTCTCACTGTCCAGTACCTTCCTTAAGTGGTCGAGATCTCTCGGGCGTGTGTCCACTGATACAGTCAAGGATCTGTCAATCTCCGACAGCAACCTCCGCGAGAACCGGCCCGCCCCCAATTCAGCCGCAGACGGTAATGGATCGAGTTTCCCATCCAGTACCGCCGCCGCCCGCAGTTCAACACGCTTTGGGTTGGGCGGCTCCCAGGGCGGTTTTCCTCCCGCCACCATTCGCCACAGCAATGCCCCGAACGCGTACAGGTCCGTCCACGGACCGAGTTCCCCGTCGCCCACCTGTTCGATCGCTGCGTAGCCTTCCGTAAATGGCGCGGCGGATTTACTGTGCGCCTCCGTCAATTGCTTCGCAGCGCCGAAGTCGATCAGGACCGGCTGCCCATCCGACCGACGTAGCAGTATGTTCGATGGCTTGATGTCCCGGTGAAGAACTTGAGCCCGGTGCAAGCGCGACAATGTCTCCAGCAACGGACCTGCAACAGATTTCAGATCCTCTTCGCTGAAAGGTAGGCCCGCAGCCTCCCTTTGTCGGAGCAGATCCGACAGAGACAGACCTTCGACGTACTCCATCACCAAGTACGCCGTCCCGTTGGCTCGGAAGAAATCCGTGCATGTCACCACACCGGGATCGTCCTTGAATTCGATGATCTGCTTCGCCTCCTCCAAGAACCTCCGCTTGCCGTCCTCATAGATCTCTGAACAATCCGGACTGCGCGGGTAAACAGTGCCCTCTTCCCGTATCGACAGATCGGCCGGCAGATACTCCTTGATCGCAACTTGATGACCGAGTTCCCTGTGACTGGCGCGATAGACGACACCGTAGCCACCATATCCCAATACAGCCTCGATCGTGAACTTGCTCAGAGCAGTCCCGGGCTGCAACGTACCTCGAACACTCGACGATCGCTTGCTCATCTCTTGTCCAGACCCTTGCAATCCAAAAGGCCGGGTGTATCGCTCGACCGGTTCAGCCACTCGTACCCGAAATGGTCAATGTTCGTGAACTCAAGAGGTCTCGTAGAACACCACGGCGGCAGGCACGGCACGCGAAAAGTGAAGTGGTGCCGGTTGTTTGGACAGACAGTCCGCGAATTTAAGGTGGAGTCTGCAACTCGTCTGAAATCCCGACTGCTAAGACTATAGCAGAATCGGAGGTCCGGATATCGCGAGGGCACGGCGGGCAGGTACATTTTTTAGTCCCGAGTGAGGGCGTATTGGAGGGCTTGAATCGGGATTTCCGGTCGGGAGCAGGCCGCAGGCGCGGTTCCGATGGCGGGCGGGCTACGGCCCGCGCGGCAGGTGGGGCGGTCGACACACCCCGGCCGCTGGGAGCGACACAGGGAGGCTGGGCGCCGGGTGCGGCGCCACGGACGAGGCGGGCTGGGAGCGGTGGCGGGGTTCAGTCCGCGGGCGGTTGCAGCAGCAGGTCCAGGGCGGACTGCGAACGCGCCGCGTAGTAGCGGTTGGCGGTCGGGATGCCCTCGAACGGCGACTGGCAGCGGATGAGCGAGATCGCGACGTTGGTCAGGCAGGCCAGGTTGCGCGGCAGATGGCGCACCGCGACCCGACAGCGGTCCTCGTCGTAGGTGAAGTCCCGCACGTAATGCAGGCGGTTCTCGATGTGCCAGTGCTGGCGGATCAGGGCCGCCAACTGTGCCGGCGTGGCCTCCTCGGCCGACAGCGAGGTCAGGGCGTAGCACACGGCGAGAGTGGTCTTGTCCGTCTTGCGATGCCAAGTCTGGCGTTCGATGCGGATGGCCTGCCGCCGACCGTGCAGGTCGGCATAGCCGTTCCAGGCCGGGTCCGCCAGGTCCTGCACCCAGTAGCGGCGCCGTTCGATCCGCCCGTGGTCCCCGTCGAGCGTCTCGTGGGCGGGGAACGCGCCAAAGTGGATGTGCTGGAGGTCGTCGAGGATGGTCGGCTGGTTGCCCTTGACCGACGTGACGAGGTAGTGGGCCTTGGACTCTTTGCGCAACAGGCGGGTGGTGGACTGCTGGGCGTGCAGGGCGTCGAAGGTGACGACCCGGCCCTGCAACTCCAGCCGCCCGGCCAACTCGCGCACGGCGGGAATCTCGTTGGTCTTGCGGTCCACCTCGACCTGTCCCAGCACCAGACCACTGCCGTGCTCGACGGCGGCCACCATCATGCGCCGTCCCACCGCGGTCTGCCGGGAGGCGCCCCGCACATCCTTGCCGTCCATCGCGATGCCGGCGAACAGCGGCGGCTGCGCGGGCGTCTCGCCCGCCGCCGACGGTGCCGGCGCGTCCTCGACCGCAGCCTGCAATGGTTTCGTATCCCCCTGTTGTGTCAGGACTTGACTCTTCTGCTGCTGGGCCCATGCCGTGATCGACCGCTCGAGCGTCTCCGGCGACAAACGCGCCAGGATGTTGTGAAAGGTGGTGATCGAGGGCGTCGTGTAGCACTGCTGGCTGGGGCTGAAGAAACAGCCCACCGTCCGCCGCTGCTCCGGATCCAGCAACGCGGCAAACTCGGCGAACGCGGTCACGCCGCGGTAGCCCGCCAGACGCGCAGCGATCGCCAGCGTCAGCACCGTGCGCAGGGGATAGCGCTGCCCCCGCGCACAGCGGTAGTCCTCCACCTCGTCCAGACAGTCGAACAGGCTGCGCAACTGCGCCGCCGGTGGGGGCGCCTCCCGGGCCGGTCCCTGCCAGCCCGGATCCTCCTCTGCCTGACTCAGCGCCGCCCGCGCTCCCGCTTCCAACTCGTACACCAGAACCTCCTTCGGTTGTCCGTGGGACCGCCACCTCACCGGCGGCCCCGGCTCGCGGGCGTAGCCGCCCGTGAATCCCAGCGAACGCCAGTTCGCGGCCCGGTAGCAGGTGCCCGCGAACCGCGCCCGGTCCACGAACGATTCCGCCAGCAGCACCCGGTAGCCGTGCTGCCGCTGCATGTCCTGCGCCAGCCGCTGCAGGCTCAGCCCCAGCACCCGCGAGGCGAGATTGGGGATGCCCTGGAACGCCGGCAGGATCACGAATCGTGAGTTCTGGGCCACCAGATGCAGACGCTGCAACTGCTGCTCGAGCGTCCAGCCCAGCCAGCGGTCCCGAACCGTGAGCTTCAGCGCCGCCGCCTGCCAGCCCACCAGCGCGACCCAGGCCGAGTCCAGCGTGGCCACCTGCCGCAGACCCTTGCCGAACAGCGAGCCGAATCCCAGGTAATGGTGTGCGGCGACCAGCCGGTCCCAGAGCCGGTGTTCCTGCGCGCCGTAGGTCGCGCGCACCTGCACCGCCTGCAGGTCCACGCTGTCCGCCATCCGCGGGGACGACTCCATGGCTCCACCCTGACAGATCCCGCATGAAATGTCCAGCCCTGTCCGCCCGCATCCTCCCCGTCGTTCCTAGCCCACTACCCCCGCCTCACACTCGCAACTACCCCTACCTCCGACTAAAAAATTGCCTTGGCACGGCGGGGCAGAACCCGCCCGCCTAGCTCCAGGAAGCCAGTTCCCCACAGAGATCAGCCAGCCCGATCGCCTCGACATCATCTCCCATCGGAAACCGATCACTCCCGCTGTGCAAAGCGAAACTTCGAACCGGTTCGATGTCTCGCCGGGCGTTGTGGAATCCGCGGCGCAGCTTCGGAGTCGCCGCACTCTTGATCTCAACTACCCATGTCTCTCCTCGCGGAAGTTCCAGCACCAGATCGATCTCTGCACCGTCTGCGGTGCGATAGAAGCTCGGCTGAACTCTTGGGTGCGCGACGGCGAGCAGATTCTCGATCACGAATCCTTCCCAACTGTCTCCCGCAACCGGGTGGCTGAGCACCGCTTCAAGGTCGGCGAGTCCGAGCAGTGCGTGCAGCAATCCGGAATCACGGACATAGATCTTCGGTGACTTGACGAGGCGCTTGTGGACGTTCGCGAAATGTGCGGGCAGCCTTCGCACCAACAGCAGATCCACTAGCAGATCGAGGTAGCGGACTACGGTCTTTCCGTCAACCGCCAAGGACCTGGCCAGTCGGGACGCATTCAGGACCTGACCTTGGCTGTGAGCGAGCATCGTCCAAAAGCGGCGGAGTGTCGCCGCTGGAATGCGGGGGCCAAGTTGCGGGATGTCTCGCTCCAGATAGGTCCGGATCATCTCCTCGCGCCAGATGAAACTACTGACGTCCGACTTGTGTAGAAAACTGGGTGGGAATCCGCCTCGCACCCAGAGTCTGTCCGCCAGGGAAGGCGAGACTTCGAGGATGTCAAGAGGGTTGAGTTCGACATAGGCAATCCGGCCCGCCAGTGTCTCGCCGGATTTGTGCAGGAAGGCAATCGAGGCAGAACCGGAAAGCAGGAACCTTCCCGTAGCGAGACCTCGGCGCCTACCCTCGTCAATGACACTCCGAAGCGTTGGAAACAACTCCGGGATTCGCTGGACCTCGTCCAGCACGACGAGCTTCTCCGCCTGGCTCGACAAGTAACTCACCGGATCAGTGAGTCTGCGGACATGATGCGGGTTCTCCAAGTCAAGGTAGATGCTGTCTCGGCTATCCGCGATGGCTCGGACCAAGGTGGTCTTGCCGACCTGGCGCGGGCCGAGTACCGCGACTGCGGGGAACAGCTCAAGTCGAGACCTGATGTCGACCTCGGCCCGACGAGCGATCATTCCCGTAAATATAGCATCTCGTGCCGAATTTACGGGGTTACTGATATTTGTCTTCAGAAGCGTCCGTGTGTTCAGGTAGAAGGAGAGACCGGAACCTGCGCCGGGGAGCCGAATCCAGTGTAAGATGCACTCTGTCGACGCTCTCTGTCACCGGTCGATTTCCGCCCACGACGAACACGCCCGCACCCCGGCAGAAAGGCTGTCGGTACCAAGTCGGAAGCGAAGCGGACGATTCACGCATGCGCGGAGTTCCCTATCGCCGGCCAGCTAGCTCGTCTGACGACCGTTGAAGACTGGGATAATGTCGACACGAGCCGATGGGGTGTACCGGGAGCCCTCACTATCCGACCGCGAAGTTCCCGCCGGTGTTCTCGCTAGCACAGGAGCCTGAAGGTAGTTTCAATGGGCCATTCCGTCCGCAATCACCTCGGCATTGAAATCCAGTCGTACGACCAAGCGATCCGGCGCTTTATCCCCGGATATGAGACGCTGCTCAAAACTGCCTCATACGAACTGGTTCGGAATTGCCCGAAGCTAGTCATTGACCTCGGTGCTGGAACGGGGGCTCTGGCAGAGACCATCCTCCAGACTGACGATACCGTCGTAGTGGAACTCATTGATGTCGACCCAGAGATGCTTGCTCAGGCGCGAGTGCGCCTGGAAGACCGCAAGCGGCGGGCCCGCTTCTCTGCCACTTCGTTCCTTGGGATGCTGCCAGCATGCGATGGTGCCTCGGCCTCACTATCCCTACATCACATACGCACCATGAAAGAAAAGCGGAAACTCTATCGCCGCATCTACGAGGCGATTCGCCCCGGCGGTGCCTTCGTCAACGCAGATGCCGTCGTACCGGCAGAACCCTCCGCGCGAGCGGCCGTCATGCAGGGATGGGTCGAGCACATGATGAACTGCGGTATCGGGTAACAAGAAGGGTACGGGCATCTTGAGCGGTGGGCGGCAGAAGATACCTACTTTACCCTCGCAGAGGAACTGGAAGCTGTTGCTGCGGCCGGATTTGTCGCACATTGCGCTTGGCAGCAGGGACCGATGGCGGTGGTCGTCGGTCGTAAGTGCTCGTGAGCGGTTTGCCGTCAATTGCAGTCTCATCGGATGTCGCAAACAACCGCACTATCTGAGGAGTTGTTCCGGCGATTCGCATTGGTCGGCAGGGATAATTGTGTTCCCAATGCTCCGTCAGTGGTTGACTCTGGGATAGAGGAACTTGCGTTTGAGACGAGCATCGGCCACTGTCAGTTGTCTTGTCATGCCACGCTGGCTGGCAGCCACACCAGAGGCGGATGGCCCTTATTAAGACACACTCTACCAGCAATGTTGCGATCGACGGAACACTAATCGATCCGAGCAGACGTCGAATTCCCAGGCCGTGCGGCGGCGCTGGCGCAGGCGGCGAGGAGGCGGGTGGCGCGCTGCATCACATTCAAGGCTGCAATGCCGAAGCGCTGTTGCGGAGCGAAACTGTCCACTGCACCATCTCGTCCGACGGTCTGGAGGGCGGGCGGAACCATACGGGGGCTGATATCAGTGGTGCGGTCGACGCCAACTAGGGCAGCCAGACGAAGCAGCAGGGACAATCTCGATCAAAGAACAAGCCGAGTTGTAGCTGGACAGGTAAGATGTCGACCCGCCGGAGTTCGACTGTCGCTGGACGGCCGAAGTCTCGGCTGTAAGTTACAATTCTAGAGTAGTTTAACTTCCACTGCCGAGCCTGATCGAGACGCAAGATCACCCTACTACAACTCACTCCTCCCGAGAGCCTCTCTTGGGCTGGCCTCTTATCGGAAGAGACTCTCTCCGTCTGATCTTCAGTCGTTCATGCTAGAATAGGCGTAAGGATATGAAGATTCTTCGGGTTCGTCATCATCACGCTTCGATCAGCGTTAGCTTCAGACTGAGTCGGTTTATTCACGATTGGCCGTCTGCCCAGCAGAATTTCATTGGCGGGGTCAACGATTGCTTCCACGGCTGGCATCCAATCAGCCCGGAGAATTCTCTTTCGATTGCATCAGATGCGCCTCGAACGCAATCGGCTCTACCATAAGGCAACATCATGCAGGTACTACCGGGGACAAATCGCCATTCCAATGACCTCGCAAAATCTGAGAATACAGTTCCGAAATCTCAGTCGCAGATGGTTGGGAGAAGACCGAGCTGGCTTGCAGATGCACTGACCGCACTTGATCAGGTCGACGACGAAGTCAAGGAGGATGATCTTCCGGTGATTGACAAGTCTACCAAAGAAGCGGCCGCACGCATCATCAATGCCCTAGCACGGCCATCGTTCGGCCCCACGATCTATCCCACTCAGGACGGCGAGATTGCCATACAGTTTAAGTCACCTGTTCAGCCGAGTTCCATGGTCATTCTATTGAACAACTCCGGACAGGTAGACTGCTATGCTCACACGGGAGGACGCAACTGGAGCGCTCACTATGATGCATCCGATGATGTTCCTGATCATTTTCTCACTGAGCAACTCGGGAAGTTGATGTCAGTTTAATCAATATGGATTACGAAAATAGACGCGTTAATGATGAATTCATTTCTAAGCTATCGGTGTATAATTTTAGGCTCTGATACAGCAGATAACGGAAGTATTTTTGAGGTTAAATTGATATAAAAAGAAGATAAATAGTACGCATAAAGAGGCAAAATGCAAACGAATTGGTCGCAAAATTTTAGTAGACAGTGACACACATGGACTGAATTAAACCCGGATATTCGGACAGTATGCAGATCTGACGGATTAGCAAGGCTCGTGAATCGCTCGCAACCGAATCTGTGGCACGCCGGGGGGGCATCCAGTATCTGTTGCAACCGGCACTTATCCCGCGAGAGCATCTGCTCGAGTCCTTAATTCCAATCGATCCAAACGGGACTCACCCATGCGTACTCGTCACCCGCTTGCCGGATCCGAAGGTAGCAGTAGCTGGCTACGCCGTCTGGGCGCGGACCCGAGCGGTCGAGGAACTCGAACTCCATCGAAGCGCCGTGACCTCGGGTTGCGTGGATGACTCTGTGATCCTTCACGATTTCGACGAGTTCAGCCGGATGCTCCCCGTCGACTCGTACCTGAATGCGTAACGGTTCCGACCGATCGACCTCCACCGACTCGCCCATGAAGGCGCCATTGACCTGAAAGTCGATCAGGAACCGCGCACCCGTCGATGCGAACACCCGCCGGGCGCGAATGGCTTCGAACACGCCATCGCGAGTCAACTCCTTCACGTAGGCTCAGATAATGCCGTTGTCCTCGCCCGTCCCCATCCAGTGGGAATCTCCCGACCCGACGAAACCGATTCTATACCCCCGCTCCAGAGCTTCCCATACGGCCGACACCGGCCCCTGCTTCTTGAACGCTCGCGCTTCCTCACGAGCCTGCTGCCATGCGGACGTAATCTCGAAGACGGGTTGCAGATCAGGATCATGGCCCGTCCAGTCGTTGTGGTGCGGTTGCAGGATAACGTCCCATGGCCGGATCAGGGAGAACAGCTTGTAGACGGTGTTCGACGTCAGCGTGGTGGAACGGAAGATCGGGGCGTCATCCGTTCGGAAATACATGGCGCGATGTCCGCCCCGCTCGTCCTGCCCTTCGGTCGTCCACTCCGAACCACTGAGAGCTACGCGGTCCGCCACCTCTTCATAGACGCCGGCCAGAGCCTGCACTTCAGCCCATTTCGACTGCGTCAGGAAATCCGGGGTGAAGTCGTGGTTCGTCGACGCAACAAAGTCCATCCCCGTCACGAAGAGCCCATGTGCGTAGTACATGTCGAACGTCCCGATTCCGTCGTTCTCGGTATGTCCGTGCAGGTCGCCCCATACCAGCCGGTAGCGGACGTCACCGACGACAAGGCTCCGAGGAGCGTCCCGTCGATAACTACGCGGCTTCAGCGCAGCGATGGGTTCCTGGTCATCGACAACTTCCTGGAATCGCGACCGGCGCTCGTCCAGATCGATACGGTGAGAGTAGATATCCGCACCGTAGCCTCCCGGCCGCTGGGTAATGCCAAAGGTCCAGAGGCGGTCGGCGATGTGCCGCCGCCTCGGAACTTCGTAGGCCATCCACAGCCATCCACCCGCGTCGTCCAGTGCGGTCACAAGTTGATTCGCCAACGGAACCTGGTACGGGCCGCGACCACTCGAGGCCAGATCAACGCCACGCCGGACGGACGGCAACTGGAACGCCGTATAGGGATTCGGATCGTGAAACAGGAGCTTCGGGGCAGACCACTTTCCGTCACGCAGGACCCGACCGGAAAACGACACGCTGGACATTCGTCCGCCCCCCAGCCAGAAGAGCCACATGTCACCGTTCTTTCGCCGTACGAGTTGCGGGTAGCGCTCCTCGCTCATCGCGTGCGCCGCCCAATAGGCCGAATGCCTCGTAAGTCGGCCCCGGTCTTCCGACTGCTCGAACGGAGATGGCGCCCACGCCCAACCAGAATCACCCGCAACCTTCGCAAAGATGCTCCGCCCCCGGTACGCAAACCGCCCTCCTACGGTCTCGCGACGTTCCCAGGCGATCCAGACGTGGCCTTCCGCATCCAGAGCCTGTGTCGGTGCCGTGTCCCATAGCGCCGATGTCGTCAAGCGTTCTACCGGCCCGCCGGCCGCTCGGGTGTAGATGTCGTAGTTGCCTTCTCGTTCCTCGTCCCAGACCACCCGCCAGTCGCTTCCCGGAAGAGCAAGGAGGTTGGGGCGAAAGCAGCGTCCGCTCCCCTCATCCAGGCGTACCGGAGCATTCCACGAATTCCCCTCCAGCACGAAGGCCCGCAGTTCGATGCGAGGGGGTTGCAGCTTGCGGATGACGGCGATCGCGCCCCCGTCCTCCAGACGCGCAGAGCGAATCTCCAGCGCCCCGTCGCTATGCGGGATCTTGCGCTCCGCGGACCACGAACGGCCGTCGTGCACCCGTTCGTAGGCCGCCCATCGGCCATCCCGCCTTGATGTCCAGAGCACCCGCACCTCCCGTCCGCGAGCAATCACGGATGGCCTGTGGTTCACACCCGGAACTTCGCTGATGGTTTCCTCGTCGGCCCAGTCCTGGCCGTCGAACTGCCGAATGAAGATGGAGTCCTGTCCATCGTCCGGCCAGTTCCACGCATCAATTGCCGGATCGTCGATCGGCCATGATTCGGTCTGTGGGCGGCACGAAGACCACGCAATCCAGATGGACCCGGAGGCATCCCGTGCGATCGCCGGCCGTTCCGCATTCTCGATCCTGTCAGCCGTGATCTTGCTCGGAAACGTCATCGGAACAGGCAGCCAGTCGCGTGGTGGCTCCGACGATGGTCGGTAGAACTGTCCGAACAGGGCAGCAACCAGTCCGGCTTGCAGGATCAACAGCCGAGGGCACATCATCGCATGCCGATTGTAGCCTCTGGTCCGCACCCAAGTGGACCTTCGGGGCTCGACCCACAGCCCATCTCGGCACAATATCGTGCGAGTCGAAGGTCCAGATGGAAGACCATGCAGAAGCACTCCCCCGCCCCGCCGATCTCCGGGTCGTTGGCAGAAGGTGGATGTCCCGGGTCTCTCTCCCACTCGGAAGTCGGACGGATCCCGTTCCACTGGCAAGCTGTAGAATCGACACATGGAACCTGTGTTCGCGGGGCTGAAATCGGCTGCCGCACGAGCAGCTTCACGACACTTCGCTACCGGGATCTGGGCGACGGTCGGTCTGTGGTTCATTCCGGCGCTGGAAGCAGCGACGGGCCCGGACTTTGCCGGCAAACTCTTCCCTCGACTGGAGACTCACAATTGCCGGGCCTGTCACAACACCTCTGGAGTGGCTTCTGAGACGCGCCTGCACTTCCCCGAAAGCGGCGCATCCGCAGACCTGATCAACCGGTTCGGTCGGAGTCTGGCGGCACTCGTGGACAAGCAGAAGCCGGCCAGTTCAATCCTCCTTGTCAAACCGACCAACAGGGTTCCGCATACCGGAGGGGCGCTCATCGCTATCGGAAGCGAGGACGAGCGGCTGCTGACCGAGTGGATCATGTACCTGTCAACGCAGGCGGGGACCGAAACGGACGAAGAGTCCCGCGGTCATCCGGCAGTGTCGGAACCACTTCGACGGCTGACACACGCCGAGTACGACAATACGGTTCACGCCCTTCTTGGAGACAGGACGAGACCCTCAAGGAACTTTCCGCCGGAGGACTTCGTCAATGGCTACACGAACCAGGCCTCGGCACAGGCAATCACCTCGTCGTTCTCGGAGGCCGTCAGCGCGGCTGCCGAAAAACTGGCCAGAAACGCGTTTCGGTACGGCGACGAAAATGGACTGATCCCGTGCGACCCTACTGGCCCTGCTGACCGGGCCTGTGCGGAATCATTCGTTCGGGACTTCGGGTTGCGAGCGTACCGTCGCCCCCTTGACGAGGTGGAAGCGGCGCCTCTCGTCACCCTGCTACTCTCCTGGGCTGGAAGAAACGGCAGTTTCACGGAAGGAGCCACGACGGTGGTGGAGGCCATCCTCCAGTCGCCCGAATTCCTGTTCGTGGCACCGGGCGGAACACACAGCCCCTACCAGCAGTACGACACTGCCGCCAGACTCTCCTACGCCCTCTGGGATGCGCCACCGGATCATGACCTGCTGGCCGCGGCAGCGAACGGTCAGTTCAGCAGCCCGGAGGCAGTCGAGCGGATGGCCCGCAGCATGCTGGATCGCCCCGCAGCTCGCGATGCGCTGGATCGGTTCTTCGGGCAGTGGATGCGTTTCGACCGCTTGCTCAATGCCGTAAAGGATCGCAACCTGTACAGGAACTACAGCCGGGAAGTGGCGGAGAGCATGACCGAGGAATCACTGCGGCTGTTCCGGCACCTCGTCTGGAACGACATCGACTTCCGCGAGCTCTTTTCGGCCGATTACACGTTCGTGGACGACTTCCTGACCGCGATCTATGCCATGCCCGACCCTCAAGAGCCGTTCGGGTTGTTGCGCTACCCGGCAGATTCGATGCGCGGGGGCATCCTGGGGCACGGCACGTTCCTCGCCCAGACCGGCAAGCCGATCAACACCTCCCCAACCGAGCGAGGCCTGTTCGTCCGCGAGCACTTTCTGTGCCAGACCATCCCGCCTCCGCCCCCGGGCGTCGATGCTTCCCTGCCCCCGGTAACGCTCGGGGGCAAGCCGATGACGGTGCGGGAAACAATGACACAGATGCACGCCGCCCAAGAGGCCTGCGCCTCGTGCCACAGGCTGGTGGACCCGATCGGTTTCGGATTCGAGCACTTCGATACGATCGGAGCCTTTCGGGAGACGGAACCCGTTCGCGTCGATCCGACACCCCAGCAGGAAGAACAGGGACTGGAATCCGAGACCCATCAGCTCCCGATCGACCCGTCCGGATACATCGCCGGAATCGACAACTCGGAATTCCGTTCTCCGCGCGGTGCGGGGCTGGTTCTGGCTGACTCCAGGGCGTGCCACACCTGCCTCGCCAAACAGCTGTTTCGCTACGTTTTCGGTCGCCACGAGACAAGAGACGACATGGACCTGATTGATCGGGCCTATAATCGGTTTCAGCGATCTGGATTCCTCTTTCGAGAACTCGTGCTTGGTGTCGTCGTTTCTCGAGAGTATCTCCGCACCAACTGGGAGCACTGAGCGATGGCGACGCAACCGCTCGACCGACGGACCTTTCTGACGGGCATGGGCCTTGGCGGCTCAATGATCCGAATCGGACTGCCACCACTGGCGGGCATGTTCAACGCGGCCGGAACGGCCTATGCCAGCCGTTCGGGTACGGTCGCTAACGCACCTCCGACGCGATTCGTGTTCTGGTTCAACGGCAACGGTATTCCGGAGCGATACTGGATTCCGCGTGATGAAGGCCCGGAGTACACCCTGACTCCCTGCCTCTCTCCCTTGGCCCGACTCCGCAACGATGTGCAGATCCTGTCGGGCCTGGACAATCCCAACGGCCAGACCAGCGGAGTTGGCAACGGACACCAACGGTCGATGAGCGCTCTGGTTTCCGGCGAAAAATACACCGGCACCGGGGCCGGCGGACCGTCGATCGATCAGGTCGTCGCCGACCGGATCGGCGGCGACTCGCGCTTCGCTTCCCTGCAGGTCGGTGTGTGCCAGGAGTCGTTCGGCACCAGCATGCAGCGGAACATGAGTTGGAGCGCGAAGAATCGTGCCCTCCCGCCAGAGGTAATTCCGCAGAAACTGTTCGATCGTCTGTTCGGGCGCCTTGACGAAGGCTGGGTGGAGCGCAAACGGAGCATTCTCGACGCAGTACGCGGCCAAGCGGGCAGATTGCAGAGCAGACTTGGCAGCGGCGATTCCAGACGCGTCGACGAATACCTGTCATCGATCTTCGACATGGAGCGCGCGATTGCCGGGTTCCCTGCCGAGTACGCGAAGAACGTCGAGGCACCGGATGCGGGTGGGGATCCGAGGGACTACCCTCGTATCGCCAAGCTCCAGAGCGATCTTCTGGTCCATGCCCTCGCATCCGGACAGACGCGAGTTGCTTCGTACATGCTCACCAAGTGCCAGGGGCTTACGCGGTTTCCCTGGCTGGGACTGTCCTTCGCCCGGCATCACGAGTACTCCCACCTGGGGGGAGCACATCGACAACGACAACAGGAAGTGATGCGCGACATCTGCCGGTGGCACGTTGAGGAGTTTGCCTACCTCGTTGCCAAGCTGAAAAGCACGCCGGAAGGTGCGGGGACATTGCTGGACAACTGTGCGCTCCTGTACGTTCACGAACACGCCGAGGCCAATGTCCACAAGAACAGCGGGGGCGCCGTCATCCTCGCTGGCCATGCCGGAAGACTCAAGGCAGGCCACCACTCGCGGGTAACGGGTACCTTCGGAGACCTGTACCGAACGGTCGCCAGCGAGGTGGGAGCACCGGTCGAGCACTTCCCGACCTCGTACGGGACGATCTCTCAAGCGACCGGGTAAACCGTCAGTGAATCACGTCTCTCCCGGGGCGCCCTGCGATGAACATTGAGACTCCATTGTCCGTGATGCGGGTCCCGGCGGCGACAACACGCTGAAGGCTCGGGTGATCGCGAAGTGCGAGCAGTGCCTCGTCTCCGAATTGCGTGTAGGAGACGTTCACGGACCGTAATGACCGCAGTTCCCCCAAAGCGGGGCCTGCGGTGTCGTCAATTCCCTCCCCGTGCGACAGGTTCAGGTATTCGAGGTGCGCCAAGGACCGCAAGTTTCGAATTCCGGTCGCCGTCAGCATCGATCTGGTGAGATTGAGCCATTGCAGGTTCGCAAGTCTGGCGAGTTGGCCGGCCCCGAAGTCCGTCACTCGGATCGCACCCCGGAGGCGCGGCACGCCGCTGCTCACGGCATCCACGTATTCCTTGCTTGGCGCCGCCAGATTCAGACTTTCCAGGCCTTCGAGATCTCCGATCTGATCCAGGTTCAAGTCCGTCACGGTTGCCGCCCAGATTCCGCTGTCGGTTTCCTGAGCGCCACTCAGGTCCAGGTGCCTGAGGCGCTTGAGTGAACGAAGACTCGCGATGCCGACATCACTCACCCGATTCCCGCCGATTGCCAAGTACTCGAGTGCCGGCACGGCCTCCAGCAGTTCGACCGAGGCATCGCTGACTTCCGTGATACCGATGTCCAGCCAGCGCAGTCGCTGCAGCTCGGTCAGGAATTTCACGCCGGAGTCACTGATCTTCGTACCGCGGACATTGAGCCGCTCGATACCGGTGGCCTTGCGGAGTATGGATGCGCCGGAATCGGTGATGTGCTCGCAGAAGAACAGGTCAAGCTCCCGCAGGGCCGGCAAGCTCCCGACAACCTCGAGTGCGCTGTCCGTGACGTGAGTCTGGGACAGTACGAGGCGCTGAAGCGTATCGATCCCGGCCAGCCGGGCGAGGTCGAGGTCACTGATCCAGCTGCGGCTGAAATCGATCTCCTTGATCGCCCCCTCCTCTCCGCGGACGACCGTCCCGCCGAGGTCGCCAATCCACGGCTCCAACGCAGCGGGAGGACCGGCGTTGGCCGCTGCTACGAATAGCAGCAAGACACACCCATACGGAAACGCCTGTCGCAAGAACGAGGACATACGGTGCCTACCTGCGACGAGTGGGCTGGGCCGAATCACGATCCCATGCGATCGCACAGTTCGGCAGCGCAACGCGCAACGAGGCTACCCCGTCTTCCGTCACCAGCGTGTGGTACAGATTCAATGACGTCAATTCCTCGAACCGTGACAATGCTGGAACCGCATCGTCACCGACGGCCGTATTATCCATGCTCAAGACTGTCATTCCGCGATTTGCGTTCAGGGCGATCAATCCCTTCGCAGAGACTTTGGTGTAGTCCAGGACCAGTTTTCTGAGCGCCGACAAGCCCTCGATCGAGACGATCCCGGCATCCGTCACCCGGGTGTTCGCCAAATCCAATTCGGCCAGCGCCGGAAGAGCCAGCAGTTCCTTCATCCCAGCATCCGTGACGTCCGTGAATGCGACGGTCAGCCGGCGCAGACCAGCCAGCGGTGCCAGTTCCTGGAGTCCAGCATCGGTCAGTCTCGTGCCCGTCAACCCAAGTTCCGTCAATCCCGTCAGGCTGCCGATCGTCGCCATCACGTCATCGCCGATCGGCAGGTAGTCGAGATCCAGCACCCGGAGGCCATCAAGACTCGCCAATGGTGCCAGATCGCCACCCCCAGCCGCGATTCCCTTCAGCGACAATGACCGCAGTCTCTCAAGGCTGGCCAGCGAGGCGAGTCCGGGACCGTCGACCAGGGTCTGATCCAACACCAGCAGTTCAAGGGACTTCAGGGGTGAAATCGCGGCCAGGCCAGCGTCCGTAACCCGTGTGTTGCCAAGTCTGAGCGTTCGTAGTTTCGGGAATTTCGCCAAGAACTTCATCTCGAGGTCGCTGATGTCCGTCGCCGTGAGATCAAGGTCTGTTATTGACGGATACCGCCGGAGCGCAGCCAAGTGCGAGTCCGTGAAAGGGACAGCTCGCAGGTTGAGAGCGATGGTGCCGTCTGCCCTGGCCTCCGCAACACCTCCGGCCCCTTCGACCCACTTCATCAGCGCTGTAAGGCCTTGCGATGGCGGTTCCCCAACGGACCCGCCGGACACTGCGGGCTGGTTGTCAACGTAGGCAATCTCGATCCCGGGACGCACCGCCTTGAGAGCGGCTACTCCTGAGGATGTCACGCGGCTATACCGCAAGTCGACTCTCTCCAGTGCCGGCAACTCCGCCAGGCTTGGTACGCCCGCATTCGTGATGCGGGTCCGATACAGGTTCAGGTCTGCGAGGCGCGTCATCCCGGCAAGGTGGGAAAGACCGGAATCGGTGATCGCTGCGCTGCGGAGGTTCAGAACACGCAGATTCGAGAGCGCGGCGAGGTGCCCGATGCCAGCGTCGGTCAGTTCGAGATCGGCCAAGTTCAACTCGAGGAGGTTCGGAAGCGCGGCGATGGCTGCCAAGCCTTCGTCGGTGACGTACGTGCTACGCAGCCGGAGCGTCTTGAGGCCGGAAAGCGTCGCGATTCGGCGCAGACCCTCGTCATTGACATCGGTCTGGGTGACGTCGAGCCGCTCGAGCTTCTCGAAGGCGTCCAGGTGCTCGCCGGTGATCCGGGTCGATTTCAACTGAAGCGATCTCAGGTTCCTCAAGGTCTTGATCTTCTCGATACCATGATCGAAGATCCGAATCCCCTTGAACACGCTCATGAAGTGATGGCTCAAATGCAGTGATTCGAGAGTTTCGAGACCGGAAACGCTCTCCAACAGATCGCTGTCATCGACACTGCCAAGCTTGCCGCAACAAACCGGATTCCACATGGTTCCGGGCAGTGTCAGGCTCCTGACGTTCGCAAGAGGGGCGAGCTGTTCGAGGTCGCGCGGATGCACCAACGAACCCGTGAGGACAATCTCCCGAATCTCGAACGGCCCGCGTGGCAGTTCAGCGGCCGATCGAAACTCACTGTCGATTCCGTGGAGAGACAGGCGGCCGCCGTTCGACAGCACCCAAACCGCCACCCGTCTCTCGGGTGTGGACTGGTCGATCGTGGCCGCCTGCAAGGACAGAGGCAGCAGGAAGGCGGCCACCGGGACCAGAAGGACTTTGGCGCCCATCGCTCTTGCTTCTGTCGGGACCACTAAGCCAACCCCTTCAGGCCATTGTAATGACTCAGGGCGAACCACGTCGCGAAGTCACAGTCCGGCAAAGCCTCCGGTGCCGTCGTTATCCGAGCATGCGGACTCCAGATAGTTCAGGAGTTCAGGGGGAATCAACGCTGACAGAGAACGGAGCTTCCACACCCAAATGCCAGTGCGTCTCGCGCGTCGACCGGCGTTCGTGCGGGTTGCGGAGCCATTGTTCTTCCGAACCAATTCAGGTGGCTCCGGATTTGCCGTCGAGTCCATACCCTTGTGGACCATGTCGACTAGACTAAGTACTGATAGGACTCCCTCATGCGAACCGTCAACATTCATGAAGCCAAGACTCACCTTTCACGACTTGTCGCCGCTGCCGCCGACGGTGATCCATTTATCATCGCCCGCGCCGGCACCCCCCTTGTCAAGGTGGTCCCTGTGGACTCCCCGATTCACGCCAAGATGCGCCGGACGGGCTTCTTGCGCGGTCAGGTTTCAATTCCTCCCGATTTCGACCGGATGGGATTCTCTGACATTGAAGACCTGTTCGCGGCCAAGTGATGAAGCTCCTGCTAGTGTTCCGTCAGGTGATGATTTTCGGGAAGATGGACTTGAGTCTGCAGCGAGCATCAACAATCTACATATGTCAGTTTACATCACGATGACCCGATCTAATGCGTTAGAACCACGATGCCACCTCGGCCAGCAACACGGAAATCTGTCGCACTTGCTAGTACAACTGGCAAGATCAATCAACTTAATCATGAATTTCGACTTCAATTCATACACCGAATTGCCACCGTATACTCTTGGGCCTGCCGCGCTAGTTCTTCCGGTGAATACGAATAATCGCTTTCCCGCCGGTCATATTCAATACCATGAACTTCCAAAAATCTCCGTGCTGTCCCTGCATCTATTGCAAAGTTAACGTTCTGTGGGATATCACCTGTACTGGCCGCAATTTCGACTGCATTAAGCTTCGAAACTACGACACCAATAACATTACCACTCATGCTGAGTATAGGACCGCCACTATTGCCCTTCTGGACCGGCGCTGTAATCTGAAATCGTGAAGTATCACCACCAAGACCTGAGAGCGAACTTACATTACCATAGGTAACGTTTAGTTGACCTGAGAGGACACCACCTAACGGGTAGCCCGCAACAACAGCGCCTTCGCCAAGCTCTGCCATACCGCTCGCCCCAAATGACGCCGGATCTCCTACATCATCATGCGAAACTAGTAGTGCCAAATCGTTGACTCTATCAGTAGCAAAAATTTCCGCATCATACACAGATCCATCACGAGAAACCGTAATCGTCATACAGTCGTTGGCGACATGATTATTAGTCAATATGTGACGTCCATCGCCCACGACAAATCCGCTTCCACTCGAGATAACCTGAGCATCTAGAGACCTCGATCGATTATCAGATCCGGTAATTTCAGATAGTTCGCCGTCATCGATCTTAGCAGATATCTCGCGACTAAGTGTCTGAGCTTCTGATGTCTGCCGCGCTGTCATGCGTTGTGCAACTTCACTTTTAGCTTCTTGTGCGGACTCATCACCTTGAGACGCAGAAAGATTGTACCAAGCATACGCTCTCACTAAGTCCTCAGCGACCCCCTGTCCCGTGGCGTACATGTCGCCTAGCGCCTTCTGTGCATTCTCATCACCCTGTTCGGCTGCTTTTCGATACCAACTCACTGCCTCGACGTCATCCTCTAAGACACCATAACCTTTATCGAATAAATACCCAACAGAGTACTGTGCAGCAGCATAGCCATGATCTGCAGACTTCTTGAACCACTGCATTGCCGTATGGCTATCTTCTGAGACTCCAGAACCTAAATAATACATCATTCCCAACCTGTACTGAGAGTATTCCTCATTTTGTCTTGCAGCCATTCGATACCATTTTATGGCTTTTGAATAATCTACTTTAACCCCGTGACCACGTTCGTAGATTAATCCAACATAGCTTTGAGCATCTGCATGCCCTTGATTAGCAGCCTTCAGGAACCAATCTAGGGCTAAATTGTTATCTTCAGGTACGCCATATCCATAGTAGAATATCAGGCCGAGACGATACTGAGAATCATCATCTCCTTGGGTAGCTGCTTTGCTATACCAGACGGCGGATTCAAGATAATCTTGGAGAACACCGACACCAAACTGGTACATGAAACCGATCCAATATTGTGCTCTCGCATGATTTTGTTCAGCAGCCTTGCGAAACCAATTCAGAGCGATCATGCTATCTTTTTGCACACCGCGACCATAATAGTACATTGTTCCAAGGCTAAATTGAGCGTTTTCGTTTCCATTATCAGCCGATTTTCTATACCATTCAACGGCTTTAATGTCATCTTCAGAGACACCATATCCATAGTCAAACATATACCCAATATAGTGTTCTGCATTTGTTTGACCTTGCTCGGCAGCTTTCCGAAACCAGTCTAAAGCTTGACCGTTATCTTCCGGCACTCCTTTACCATAATAGTACAACTTACCTAAATTGAATTGAGCGAGCGCTAAGCCTGCCGTCGCCGCTCGACGATACCAAAATACTGCCTGTTGATCATCTTCGGGTACACCTAGGCCGTGTTCATACATATAGCCAAGCATATTTTGGGCCGATACATTTCCTTGATCAGAAAGTTCTCGGAAATACCGCAATGCTTGTTTAGTGCTTTTGTTAACCCCCTTGCCGTATAGATAGGCAACACCAAGAGAGTACTGAGCGCCTGAATTTCCCTGCTTTGCGGCTCTGCGGAACCACTGAACGGCTTCACGGTGATCGTGTCGTACACCGTAACCCATATAATACATATGCCCAAGATACCATTGTGCGGTTGGATTACCTCGTTTCGCAAGAGGTCGCAACTCATCAATTGCCTTAGCATACTCCTTTCTCTGAAATGCTTCCACGCCGCGGGTCAAGTCTGCGCCGAAGAGGTGGCTCAGTTGCCCTCCCATGAGAACTGCAAGTAGAAGAAATCCTAGGTTCGTTCGGCTAAGGTGCTGGAAGGTGAGTGTCGTCATGGTGGCATTATACCCAAACGTCCCGCCCATTGCACAATGAAGTGCGCCTCGAACGGGATGCTCGCGGTGAATTGGACAGGGAAGGCGAGAATGTAAATTCAGACATCCTGACCTCGGGGGTAGGATCGTGAACCCGAGGCAGGGGTGAGGGAGCGGTTGGGAGGGAGTTCGTAGACCAGGCGGAGGAAGCTGCCGTTTTGATTGCCAAGCGCGGATTCGAGGAAACTGGCCATTGAAGGGGTGAAACCTCGCGCCGGACTCGCGTGGGGGCGGGAGCGCGGCTCGCGAGGCGGTGGGCCGGGAGTTGATGCGGCGGCTTCAAGTGGGGGTGCAGGGAGCCACAGGGGGCTCTCGCTGCCAGAGGCGGTTCTCGCTGTACAGGACATGGCGGGCTGGGCCCGCCCGCCGCGGATCCGGCGGTGGCCGTGGTGCTGACCGGAGTCGCGGGCGAAGGGCGCTAGGCTGAGCAGGGCGGCGGTGACCGGCCCCAGACCGGGGATGGACTGGATGATGGCGTCATGGCGAGCCAGGGCGGGACCGGCGGCGATGCAGGTGCGGATGCGGTGTTCGCAGTCCGTGCAGGCAGCGGCATTGGCCGATAGCAAGGTGGAAGGGCCTTCGCCGTCGCCCAGTTCGAGTTCGGCGAGCAGTTTCTGCAGAGCGCGACGCTGCTTCATGAGCATCGTGCGGAGGGTCAGCAAGTCATTGAGCCGTTTCCTGTTCTCGGGCGTTGAAGGGGTGCTTTCGAGGTCCGGGAGCCAACCGAAGCGGCCGAGCATGGCCGCGTCAACGCGGTCGTTCTTCGCGCACTGGCCGAGGGCCTCGGCGAAGCGTCGCGAGGAGCCTGTCGGACTTAGGTATCGCAAGCGTGATTATGCATTGAAAGTCGTATTAAACAATGTATTTCATCTGTATATTATGTATTTATATTTTAATTTATTCCTGTATTGTTCGTTTTTGAGTCAGAATGTCTCCTAAGTCCGACAGTCTCCGAGCGCAGGGGGTGGACCAGAGATGTCTCCAGACCTGCGGCGGCCAGACACTGGTGCAGGCGTCGGTGGTGGCCCGGCGCTCGGGTGCTGGCTGGGATCCGCACCACCCATCCTGGGCCGTGACCAACTCGCTCCGTGTTACCCGCTCCAGCACATCGGCAGCCCACCCCCCTGTCCGCATCGGCAGGCCAGCCTCCGGCGCTCCTCGTCACCGGCTGCCTTCCACAGCCCACTTGATCACTTACCTCGCAGAGGTATTTGTTATTCAGTGATAATTTCCAAACATCACACTAGGGCCTGTTAACGCTAATGGGCAGGATCATGGTATCCTTGGTGAATGGAACTCACCCCAGCTCAATACGAACGGATCGCGCCCCTTCTACCGGTGCAGCGCGGGAACGTCAGCCTGTCCAATCTCCAGGTGCTCAACGCCATCCTGTACGTCGCCGAGCATGGTTGCAAGTCGCGCGGGTTGCCGGCACATTGCGGCAACTGGCACACCATCCACACCCGGATGAACCGCTGGTCGAAGAGCGGTGTGCTCGACCGGGTCTTCGAGCACCTGCAACACGAGCAGATCGTACGTGTCAAGCTGGAGGCTCTCTCGCTCGACAGCACCAGCATCAAGGTCCATCCCGACGGGACGGGAGCGTCAAGAAAAACGGTCCTCAGGCCATTGGCGAGTCCCGCGGTGGCTGGACCACGAAGCTGCATATCGTGGCCGCGGATGCTCGTACGGCCGTCGACTTCTCGCTCTCGCCCGGCCAGGCCCACGACGGACCGGAAGGCCGTAAGTTGCTGAAGCAAATGGATCGGCCGGACACTCCTCGGGCGCTCATGATGGATCGTGCGTACGAAGGTGACAAGACACGGGAACAGGCCGTGGCGCTGGGGTATGAGCCCGTAGTGCTGCCCAAGCGCAACCGCGTCGATCTTTGGGAGTAGGACCGTGAGCTGTACAAGCGCAGTAACGAAGTCGAGCGGTTGTTTCGTCGCTTGAAGCGATTCCGTCGCGTCTCCTCGCGATTCGAGAAACTCGACGTGATCTTCCTCCGATTCATCGTCCTCGCACTCATCATTGATGCGTTACGATAGTGTTAACAGGCCCTAGTGTCAAGCCTACGGCGAGCGTATGACCAAGTCCCGAAGTCAGCATGTCCAACGACTATGAGATGGCAGCTCTGAGCGAGTGCCTCGCCCCGCGACAAGCCCTGGCAATTATCGGACCCGCAAGGCCAAGCAGGGAGAACTGTATCGCGCTACAGAAGGGAGCATATCCAATTCGCGGTCCGACAGTCACGGCCCCAGAACTCGGCACCAACCACGCCCAGAAAACCACAAACATAATCGTTCTATACTGGTTTATCCTGTAGCGCACCTATTAGAATCTTGCAAGATCCACCGTATTCGCGATCTTGTACAGTGTGGAGTAAGGACCAGAAGAGCGGCGGTTGGCTCCGCCGAGATCTTCAACTCAGGTCGTGGTCCGTACCGCAAACGAAGACTTCGAGTCCCAGCCGACGGAACGCCGCGACCTTCGCGCTCAAGGCCGTGCGGGCACCCGGAAGGTCCGGAGCGTAGGCCACCTGGATGTGATTCGACTTGTGGCGGCCCATCATCCGGTCTCGGCTAATCCCTCGTGTCACTGCATGCATGATCGGCCACTGCGGCGTCGTGATGCGCCAGCGCCGCTCGGTCTCCTCCTGCGGCAACTCCACGACTTCGGCCAGACCGAGGTCCGCCTTCAGTCGGCCGTCCTCAATGAAGATCCGGCTCCAGACGACCTCTCCGGATTTGCTCACACCCTTGATCGTGCCCCCGCCCAACGGGAAGTACATCGCCGGCTGGCGCTCGCTCACCGCTCCGGCGTACTCCCCGACCAAGTGTCGAGGCGGCACCGAACCTGAAATCTCGAATACCCAGACGAAGGCTTCCCTGCCACCGATGTCGTACGGCTCGCCATACCGCAGGTCGTGGAGGGTGGTTTCCGGATCGTAACCCAGACGCGTCCACACTCGATTCGTGACGAGCGCGTCCAGCCCCGCACACTCATCCACTTCGTTGAAGTGAGGCATGGCCTGCCCCTCGAAGAGCACCCGGCCATCCATCCTCCTGACCGGTGGCCGGTCGACATTATTGAGCAGACCTTCAACCAGGTCGGACGCCGGGCAGATATCCTTCAGACCCTGCTGGTACTGGATGCCAATCGTGTCGCATCCGAATTCATCCGCGATCCGCAAGGCCGCAATGTACATCCTGCACTGCGTCAGGATCTGCGCATCCGTGAGGTCGGTCGACTCGTCCGGCCCGGCAAGGAATCGCATGCCCTTGTGATCGAGCCAGTCCCGGACGCCCTGGGCTTCCTCGTCGGTGACCTTCTGCATCGCGGCCCATAGTGCTGACTGGCTCAGGCGCTCCTTGAAGACACCTGTCGGATTCAGGAGGTGGTCCGGAATGATGGCGTTGTACATACCCATGCAGCCTTCATCGAACACGCCGAGAATCGCCTTCCTTGACAGCAGTTCGTCCGCCGCTTCGTGGCCCGCGAGCATGGCTTTGTGCGGCAGAATGAGATCCGCCGCAGGCACGACGTGCGACTGCTTGTGGCGGACCTCCCGCCCTTCGATCCACTGCCGGAGGTTCCCACGGAAGAAGTCGTCCTGGAAGTCCTCGCTCCACAACGTCGAATACGGCACTCCTGCCTTGGTCAGACTGCCATTGAGATTGAGCATGCCCACCAGGCCTGGCCATTGGCCGCTCCAGTTCGCCACGGTCAGGATCGGACCTTCGTGGCTCATCAGACCCGGCAGGATGTGTTGCGAGTACTGCCAGACAGCCTCCGCAACGACGAGGGGTGTCTTGCGGTTGATGGAGCGAAACACCTCGAGGCCGCGCTTCTGGCTGTCGATGAAGCCATGCAACTTCGTCGCGTCGTACTCATGGGCCCGCTTGACCGTGCCGCCGGCATCCTCGATGGCAGTGGTCAGTCGAGCCTCCATCTCCTGCTGGGCGGGCCAGCACATGCGATTGGCGGAGAGCCGCAAGTCTCCATTGGCGACGAGAAGGACTTCCTTGGCCATGATTCGGATTTCTCCCTGAACCCACCATTATGCAAGTCCGCTGCGGAAGGGCGGATGGAATCGCCAATGGCGGCCGCCTCTGTGCCCGCCCCTTGATGCGCATCGGTCAACCGGAGGGCTCCCCTCAAGTAAACTGTCCATGATGGATCCCCTAGCGGACCGCCCGCCACGCGGTGGCATCCGCGCCAAACTGCACGCGATCATTTTCGGCGTCCACACCCCGGCAGCGAAGGGGTTTGATGTCGTTCTGCTGATCGTGATCGTGCTTAGCGTGCTTACGGTTCTCCTCGAAAGCGTCCCATCCATCAATGCCTCCCATGGAAGGTTACTTCGGGCCGCCGAATGGGCGATGACCATCGTCTTTACGATCGAGTACGGCCTCCGGCTCTGGACAGTTGGACACCCTCGCTCTTACGCACTCAGCTTCTTCGGCATTGTCGACCTGCTCGCAATCCTGCCGACGTATCTCAGCGCACTGACCACCGGCTCTCATTCCCTGGCGGTCGTGAGGGGCATTCGCCTGCTGCGCGTGTTCCGGGTGCTGAAGCTGGTCCGTCACATGAGAGAGGCCCGCGCCCTGAGAAACGCCTTGTCCGCGAGTCGGCCCAAGATCGTCGTCTTCCTGACGGGCGTCATGAGCGTGGCCATCATCTTCGGCACGGTCATGTACCTCGTTGAAGGCGACGCTGCCGGCTTTACCAGCATCCCGACCGGCATCTACTGGGCCGTCGTTACCATGACGACGGTCGGATACGGCGACATCGCCCCGCAGACAGCATTCGGGCAGTTTCTCGCACTGGTCCTGATGATTCTCGGGTACGCGATCATCGCCGTTCCGACCGGAATCGTCTCTGCCGAACTGGTCCGGCCCCATGTGCGAGTGCCCGCGTCGCCCAGGTGCGGGCGCTGCTCCCGCACGGGACACGCATCGGATGCGTCGTACTGCGATAACTGCGGCGCCAAACTCTGATCGATCGGGTCTACGCCTTCGATGTTCAGCTCTTGCGCAGATCCGCCGAACTGGGCCGCAGCTTGCTGAAATCGGCTCCGGAGATGACGTAGTACCAAGCGGCGAACCGGGCGCCAAGCTCTTCTGCCAGTTCCGCACCCTTTTCAGCGTCACCCTCGTACTTCTCGGCCAGCGACGTATCGTGCTCCACGCTGATCATCAAGAAGCGGCGCTCACCCTCGTCGTCACCCTCGTCGTCACCCTGGCCGGAGCCTCCCGACGCGATCTCGCCAAAACGCAGCACATAGCGCAGACCATCCTTGGACTCGACGATGATCTCCCCCTCGTTCGAGAGGATCTGCCCGGTATACGGATTCGGGAAGAATCCCTTCCCCTGCAGGGAGATGAAATTCTCCCGAACCGGACGGATTCCCTCCTTGGCTGTAAGGTCGGCAGTGAGGCCGGCGGGCTTCGGCTGCACATCGACGATCCGCAGCTGATCAAGAGCAGTGGTGAGGTCGCTCATCACGTCGGAATTGGGCTCGCGACCTCCGAGTTGCCACTTCCCGTCCGGCTTGACGAGCGTTGTCTTCTGGCGGTTCTCGATCCGCCCCAGCCGTTCGTTGATCGTGTAGCTGTTGATCTCGATCCGCCGCAGGTCGAACGGAGACACCTTCAGCAGATCGGTCTCGATCCAGTCCTGAAACCGCGCCGAGACATCTGCCTCCGTCTTGACCTCGTACGTTCTCTTCTGTCCGGGCACACGCAGGTAGCGATAACCACTCTTGCCCTCCACTTCCCGTCCGACAATGAAATCGGCCAAGACATTCGCATCCCCGTCCAGGATGCGCACGCGCTTGCCGCGACCCGCCAGCGACGTGGACTCCTCGGCCATAGGATCAATCACTGCGTATTCGGCATGGTCCTGGGCGAGGTCCGAAACCACCCTGTCCTTCCGGAGTTCGATGAGAGCGCCCGAGGTTGTCGCAAGCCTCTCCTCGGCGTCTGCCGGGTAGTCGTGATGCGACGGGATCAGCCACCTGTTGTCCCGGAACTCGACCTTGAGCGGTGTCGCCGTGGCCGTCGATTCGTCGTAGTCGATCACCTCGATGGACCGGGGTGCCTGCGGGTCCGAAAAGTCCGCAAAGAACGGCTCGCCGACATCGTCGAAGATCTCCGGTCTCGACGTGCTGGGGTCGATCACGACCGCCGCCGCTGCGACCACCACCGCAGCCAGCACGAAGTACAGGGTTCTGGTCATCTCGCTCATCGATCGGTATCCTCCACGATTCTGGTGCGCTCGACGCCGACCTGCTCCCTCTTGCGGCGCTGCACGGACACGAAGAGGAACATCCCGAATGCAGGTATGGGCGACAGCGCCACGGCGAGCAGCTTGATCGTGTTCTGGATCGCTCGCACTCCAGCCTCCATGTCGCTGCGAGCCGACTCGATCAGGCGCTCCTTCTCATCCTCGATGTTGCTGCGCGCCACCGAGAGCCGACGGTTCTCGATGCGCTGCTGATTCGAGATCATGATGCGCTTCGTCTGGACATCCAGATCAGTCCGGTCTTGCAGTGCCTGGACGGCAGCATCCAATCGCTCCTGTGCCGCCGTCAGCTTCTCTTCCGCCTCCTGCTCGGCGCGACGGGTCTCTTCCAGTCGCCCCTCTTCGTAACTCCGCGTCCTGGCCTCCACCGTCTCGAGTGTCCGGTGTCGACGACGACGCTTGCGCAGGGCGATGAACGAATCGTCCCCGGCCAGACGGTCAACCGCATTGAGAAGAAAGGTGACGTTGTCGAAGTTGAGGCCCTCCACACCCTGTCGGCGCAGTTGAAAGAACTGCTCGCCCATCATGTCCGCATCGGCGATCACGATGGCGTGCAGACCGCCATCATCGGCCTCCTTGAACACCCTTGCTGCCAATACGTGGCTGTCCTCATCCGGCTCGTGCGGGAGGTTCGCAGCAAGTTGTGTACCGAACACCGACCGCTGGACAAGGCGGAACCAAGGTGTGATGCCGGAGTCGACACCGGTCCGCAACAGTGGCTCGAAGTCCGTTCCCGCCTCGCCGTCCTCGGACGGCCGCAGGACGCCGCCGTAGAGATACACGACCTCCTGGAGACCTGACGTGACCGGTTCGTCACGATTGAAGGTGTCCTCGTACCCGCTCCCCGTCCCAAGGAACACGACCTCTTCGGGAAGGCTGGTGAAGGTGGGGTGTGGGTTGTACTTGTCCCACGCGATCTGATCAGTCCGCCAGTCGATCCCGAGGGCATCCATCAACGGCTTGGTGTCGGTCGGCACCCGCTGCGGCTGGCCCTGCTGGAAGGGACTCGGGGGAAGCTGCTGCGGGGACGACTCAATGCTGAAAGCGGGTAGGGGATCCACGACGAGAAGCGTGGGATTGTCGTCCTCCACCCAGCTCGTCAACCGCTCGAGATCGTCCGTCTGGAGCGTGTTCGGGAGGACGGCGACCAGGACATCCAGATCCTCCGGATAATCGGTCTCGGCCGGAACCTGCACGACTTCGTACTGCTTTTCGAGTTCCGCCACGATCGACCACGAGCGGGACTGCTGGCGTGTCTGGAAATCGAAACCTCCGAACAGATTCACCCCGGTGCGCAGGATGCCGACTTTCTTGCGTTCGGAGTTGGCCACGACCCGGACGGAGCGCATGATCTCGTACTCCACCGGCAGACCCGCATCGAAGAACGGAATGACGAAGTCATCACCGCCCGCACTGAAGACGAGCCCCAGGTAGATTTCATCGGGACTGCCCTGGGTCTGGAACATCGGCGGCACCGCGAACGCTCGGATGTCGAACCGCTCCCGCGCCTCCCGCGCCTCCTCGGTGAACTTCTCCGTGGCGATGATATTGGCGTGCACACGGTTCCCGCCCCGAGCATCGAACTGGCGCAGCATCGAAATGATGTTGTTGCGGGTCTGGACATACCGGCGGGGAACATCCGGGCTCAGGTAGGCCTGGATGAACACCGGACGTTCCGGATCAAGCGTGCCGATCAGCTCTCTGGTATCGTCCGACAGCGAATGCAGCCGTTCCGCCGTCGCGTCGACGCGGCCGCCGAGACGCCCGACCAGGATCGTGACCCCGGCCACCCCGACCAGCAGTGCCACGCCTCGAACGGCGTGGTGACGTCCCAGGCGAGGCGCGTCCTTGCCCGTAGCCCAGTGACGGCGTCCGAGCACCGCAACGTTGACGTAGATGAGCGCGGCCGTGAATCCGACGAAGTACAGCACGCCGGACAGGGGAATGATCCCGTCGGCGAAATCGCGGAACTGCTCCACGAACGAGAGACTCTCAAGCAGTCTTCGTAGCCCGCCCGCGACGATGTTGCCGGCATGCTCGATGAAGACCGGCACGGCACAGAGCACCGCGCCCGCGATGTAGGCGACCGTCAGGTTGGTGGTGAACTGTGAGGCCAGCATGCCAACGGCGACGAGGCCGGCGCCCATGAGCCAGTACCCGAAGTAGGTCGCCACGAGCAGGCCCAGATCCGGACTGCCGAGTAGCAGCAGGACGATCACGTGACTGATCGAGAAGACCAGCGCGACGGTGTAGATGGACAGGTAGGCGGCGTACTTGCCGACGACGATCTCCAGATCCGTTGCAGGCAGGGTCAGCAGCAGTTCGTCGGTCCCATGCAGCCGCTCCTCAGCCCAGGCTGCCATCGTCAGGGCAGGCACCAGGAAGATGAGAAGGTACGGAAGGTAGAGGTTCAGGGTGTCCAGGTTGGCCAGGTTGCTGGCAAAGAATGAGTCCTGCCAGAACGCGGCGACCGCGCTCAGGAACACGAACAACGAAATGAAGACGTAGCCGGTCGGACTGCTGAAGTACGACGTCAGTTCGCGCCGGAGCACGGCCTGCGAGACGTTCCATCGCTGCTTCACTGGTCACCTCCCTGCTCGGAACCGGCTGTCCGGTCAGCAACCGCATCCCCGTGCGTGACCGCATCGGCACCGGGTTGTGCAGCCGCGGAGTCGGCCGGGTCGTCCTCGGCTTCGGCGCGGCTCTCGCTCGCCGGACGCGTAAGACGCCAGAACGCCGCGTCCAGCCCCTCCCCGGCAGCCATCTCGGACGGTGTGCCGTCGAAGACGATGCGCCCCTCGCTGATGATGATGACCCGGTCCGCAACGGCTTCGACCTCCTGCAGGATATGCGTCGACAGCAGGACCGTCTTGCTCTCACTGAGTTGCCGGATCAGCCCGCGCACCTCCCGAATCTGGTTCGGGTCGAGCCCGGCGGTGGGTTCGTCCATGATCAGGATGTCGGGTTCGTGGAGCAATGCCTGCGCCATCCCGACACGCTGCCGGTAACCCTTCGAGAGCTTGTGGATCGCCTTCTCGATGACAGCCTCGAGATTGCATTGCGCGACGACGGTCTCGATCCGGGACGAGAGTCTGCCGTCCGCCAGCCCCCTGGCCTCACCAAAGAAACGCAGCACTTCCAAGGGCGTCATCTGTGGGTAGAGAGGGCCGTTCTCGGGCAGATACCCGATTCGCGCCGCAGCCTCGATCCGACGACTTGCTATATCCAGCCCCGCGATCCGGGCGGTGCCGTCACTGGCTTGCAGATAGCCGGTAAGTATCTTCAGCGTGGTGGACTTGCCTGCACCGTTCGGGCCGAGGAACGCCGCGACCTGTCCCTTGGGGACCTGGAACGAGACATCCCGGATTGCGGCGAAGTTGCCGTAGAACTTGCTGAGATGGGCAGCCTCGATCGCCACTGCCCCGTTTGTGTCCGTCATATGGCTGTGCGTGTGCGTTGGAGTTGCTGCATACGGCCATGCACTGCTCTTCTGTGGGGAGGGGGTCACAGACAACGCTCCTCACCACCAGTGTCGGCGTCTATCTAAATTAGCGCACCTGGCGCAGGGCTTCAAGCCGAATACGAGACGATGTTCAGGGGACAGCCACCGACCGCTGCACACCGGTCGTGCAGGAAGACTGACTGCACTCGCAGAACAGGACCCGGTACGGCTACAATGGAAGACATGAAGAGACCATTCCTTGCGGTGTGCACCACCCTCGTGCTCATCATCTGTCCCCTGCCGGGCCAGGAACCGGCGGCAGTTCCGGACCAAGAACCGTTGGCGACGCTCGACGGAGAGCCGATCCTGGAGTCAGACCTGTCGGTCAGTCCGGACCAAAGGAAGCTCGAACAGCAGATCTACGTCGAGCGCCAGGGGGCTCTCAGCAACGTCATCGCAACCCGCCTTCTGAACAAGGAAGCCGCGGCAAGGGAGATCACTCGTGAGGAACTGATTGCCACTGAAGTCATGCCCAAGGTCGGTGAGCCGACAAACAAGGAAATCACCGACTTCTACAACAGTCAGGAGGACAGTGCCTCCAAGCCGCCGCTCAAGGATGTCCGCGAGCGCATCGTCACTCTGCTGAGGGCCCGCAAGGCCCAGACCCACCTGAGTGATTTCGTCAGGGAACTCTGGGCGAAGTCCGAGGTGAAGGTTTTCCTGGACCCACCCCGGCTACCGATCAATCTGGAGGGTGTCCGAATGCGTGGACCCGAGGATGCACCGGTAACGATTGTGGAGTACTCGGACTTTCAGTGTCCGTACTGCCGGCGCGCGCAGCCGATTCTCGCGATGGTCGCCCAGGAATACGAAGGAAAGATCCGCTGGGGATTCAAGGACATGCCGTTGGCCGACATTCATCCGGAAGCAACCCGGGCCGCGATTGCGGGCCGGTGCGCCGACGAGCAAGGGATGTTCTGGGAACTCCGCGACAAGCTCTTCGAGCAGGAGCTCTTCACGGACGGCATGTACGCCGATGTCGCCAAGGAGATCGGCATCAAGGAGAAGCGGCTGCTGGAGTGCATGGACTCCGGCAAGTACGATGCCGCGGTGCAGGCTGACTTCGAAGAGGCCCGTAGTTTCGGCGTGGACGGGACACCCGCATTCGTGGTGAACGGCGCGCTGTTGACGGGGGCCCAGCCGTTCGAGGTATTCCGCAAGACGATCGACCGCGAACTCGGTATCGATGTGCTTCCGTAACCTCTCCTCGGGAGAGCAGCCAAGCTTGGTCGAGAGGGATCAATGATGGAAACGCCGATTTCAAGGAGGATCTTTCTCGGGGCCGGGGCGGGAGTTCTGGCCCAGGCCCAGAGCACCTCGCCGGCGGACCGCATCACGGTGGGGATGATCGCCACTGGTTCCCGCTCGCATGAGTTGCTCGAGGCCATCAAGCAGGTCGAGGGCACCGAGATCACGGCCGTCTGCGATGCGTACAAGGGGCGCATGGAAAGAGCGGTCGAGCGCACCGCGTCCCGGGCCAGGGCGTATTCCGATTACAGGGAGATTCTCGCCGACACGTCGATCGATGCGGTCACGATCGGTACTCCCGACCACTGGCACAAGCAGATGGTCGTGGAGGCGCTGGAGGCCGGCAAGGATGTCTATTGCGAGAAGCCACTGACCTACACGATTGACGAGGGACTCGAGATCGCGGCGGTAGCGGAGAAGACCGGCAAGATCCTGCAGGTCGGGAGCCAGGGTGTCAGTGGGGACAACCAGAAGACGTTGCGCCGGTGGATCCAGTCCGGCAAACTCGGCAAGGTCACGATGATTCGCGCAGCCTACAACCGCAACAGCAAGGGCGGCGCCTGGATCTATCCCATCCCCCCGGACGCATCTCCCGAGACTGTCGACTGGGATGCCTTTTTGGGGCCGGCCCAGAAGCGGGACTTCGATCTCGACCGGTTCTTCCGCTGGCGCTGCTACAAGGATTACTCCGGCGGCATCGCGACCGATCTCTTCGTGCATGCCTGCAACACGATTCATTTCGTGATGGATGCGGTAATGCCGGCGGAGGTCTTCGCGATGGGCGATCTCTATCGCTGGACAGAGAGTCGAGATGTTCCCGACACCCTGAACGCGGTCCTTCGATACCGGGAGGGATTCACGGTCAACCTGAGTTCCACGTTCAACAGCACCGCTTCCAACAGTTACGTGTTCGAAGTGCTCGGCACGGAAGGCACGGCGTCCCTGGGGTTCACCGGGCTGACGTTCCATCCCGACCCGGGCTACGACAACAACTCCTGGATCGTCAGTGCCTGGCCGTCCCGGCTGGAGGCCGAGTACTACCGCACTCCCGCCGGCGTCGCCGAGAGGCGGCGCCTGACTGTCAAGGAGGAGATCTACAGCAGCAGCGGGCCACCTTCCACAGTCGCCCATTTTCAGGACTTCTTCTCCGCTGTCCGGAATCGCGGGGCCGTCGTGGAGGACGCTTGGGTCGGCCATCATGCGGCATCATGTGCGCACTTGATCAATGCATCGGTCGCGACAGGCTCGATCGCACGCTGGGATTTCCACAATCACCGGCAAGCCTAGTGGCTTGCGGCACAATTTTGCGAACGATCGCCCCATCGAGCAAGGAGTAACGTGATGAACCAGGCAGGGCTCGGGTGGCTGGCGTATGCCCTGATGACGGTCGGGTGCTGGGGGCTGTACGGCATATTCCTGCACGGCGGTCAGATCGGGATGGCGGATCCCGTCAACGGCCGCTACAAGGCGTTCCTGTTCGTCGGAATCGCATATTTCCTGGTCGCGGTTCTTGCGCCATTGACTGTCCTTGTCGCTTCCGGGGCCGACTGGACCATGCCGATGCGGGGCATGTCGTGGTCGCTGATTGCGGGAACGGTGGGCGCCGTCGGGGCTTTCGGCGTTCTGCTGGCATTCGGAGCGAAGGGCACGCCGGCGGTGGTCATGTCCATCGTCTTCGCCGGAGCTCCGATCGTCAACGCCATCGTATCCATGGCCCTTCATCCGCCAGCAGGAGGTATCGGCAGCGTTCGCTGGCAGTTCTTCGCCGGCATCGCCCTCGCGGCAATGGGCGGATACCTGGTAACCCTGTACAAACCCAACCCGGCGCCACCCAAGGCGACGCAGTCACAGCACAGCTCGGCCGGCGCCACGCAGTCCGGAACATCGCGGTAGCATTCGCGAGTCCACCTGCCGTCCCGCAGCCCCGTACCATCGCAAACTGTGCCAGTCGCGACAACAACGCATACGCAGCGGTACGGTCAGTTCGTCCGCGGACTGGCCGGAGGCGCCTTGATGGGGCTCGCCAACCTCGTGCCGGGGATTTCTGGCGGCACCATGCTGCTGGCCGCCGGAGTGTACCCGCAGTGCATCGACGCGGTCGCCAGAGCGGCCACGTTCCGGCCGGACCGGAAGGGACTTGCACTCCTCTTGACCGTGGCGGCTTCGTCCGGCGTCGTCATCCTTCTGCTAGCCGGACCGGTCCGGGATTTGGTGGTCTCGCATCGATGGGTGATGTACAGCATCTTCCTGGGTTCGACCATCGGGGGTGTACCGCCGCTCTGGAGGCTGATCGGCAGGCCCAACTCCCGCTCATGGATCGGTGCATCGCTCGGACTTGCGGCGATGGTCGCCACCACGTTCTTTCCGGCCGATTCCACGGCAGCCGGGCCCGGCCAGTCACTGACTCTGTTTCTCACCGGTCTGGGCGCCTTCGCGGCGATGATCCTTCCGGGCCTGTCGGGCGGGTACATCCTTGTGCTGAGCGGACAGTACGTGCCGATTCTTGGCGCCGTCGACGGATTCAAGGCAGCCGTGCTCGGCAGCAGTGGCGACCGTCTGGATGCCCTGAGCGATGCGTGTCTCGTGCTCGTCCCGTTCGCCCTGGGGGGAGTGCTGGCTCTCGCCGGGGTCAGCAGCCTTGTCCGTCTCCTGCTACGGAAGCAGCGATCCCTCATGCTGGGCTTGCTGCTCGGATTGCTGGCCGGGGCACTGTTCGGACTGTGGCCATTCGGAACGACCGATTCGCAACCGGCACTGCCCGGACTGTCGCAACTGCTGGCTGCACTGGCACTGGTCCTGGTCGGCTTTCTCGTCACGTACGCGGTCGCGCGCATTGGCGACACGGATCCGGATGCACGACAGGTTGACTATGATGATTCGTAACGAGCGGATGGGGGGTCAGTCCCCGATCGGTCGTCAAAGCCCATGAAGGCACTGCAACTGGTCGCACCCAGGCACCTGGAACTCGGCACTCTGCCAGACCCGCCCGACCCCCGTCACGACGAAGTGCTCGTCCGTCTCCGCGCAACCGGCGTGTGCGGCAGCGACATGCACACGTTCAGCGAGGGATCGATCGGCGGAACCGACGCTGTCTACCCATCCGTGCTCGGACACGAACCGGCGGGAGAAGTCTTGGAGACGGGCCGAGGTGTCATGGATCTACCTGCCGGGACCAAGGTCGCCGTGGAGCCTTTCGTCATCCGCTCGGAATGCGAGTTCACTCGCACTGGCCGGCACAACCTGGCCCTCGACCATGCGTTCATGGGCAAGGACTACCCCGGAGCCCTGCGGGAGTACGTCGTGATGCCCAGGCGCAACCTGGTGCCGATACCCGCGTCCATGAGTTTCGCCGACGCCGCGTTCATCGAGCCGTTGGCCGTCGTCCTCCATACATTCGAACTAGCCGAACTCAGGATGGGAGAAACGGTGGCGGTGATCGGAACGGGCCCGATCGGACTGATCGCCGTTGCCGTGGCGAAACTGACGGGGGCATCGGTGATCGTGGCGGCCGACAGTCTGCCCCATCGACTGGCACGAGCCTCCCGGCTTGGGGCAACCGCAACGGTGAACGTCACGAAGGAGCCCCCGGACGACGCGGTGATGGATCTGACGGGGTGCGGAGCCCATGTGGTCGTCGACGCGGCCGGAAACCCGGAGTCCATCAACAGCGCGATCCGTTGCCTCCGTCCGGGAGGCCGCATGGTGCTCGTCGGCATCCCCTCGGCATCCGCCATCCCGGTGAACTTCTGGCCTGCGCTGGAGCGTGAGGCGCGGATCCATGTTCAGAAGAGATCGAACGGCAACGACCACGAAGCTCTCCGGTTGCTGGAACGTGGACTGCTCCGCTCCGATGACATCATGAGCCACCGATTCCCGCTGGAGCGCGGCCAGGAAGCATTCGAACTGTTCGCCGACTACCGCGACGGTGTGATCAAACCTCTGATCCACTGGTAGGGGGCATCGTCCGGATGGCGGGAACCACCGGTGGACATGTCCGGCAATCGACTACACTGGAAGAGATGCAGTCTCTCGTTTCTCGACGCCTGTTCACGGCATCCGCCGTCGCAGCTCCCGCGCTGCTATCCGCCCAATCCGTCGGTAGCAAGATCCAGATCGGATGGGTCGGCCTGGGCAACCGCGGCGGCAAGCACATCCGCACCATGATGAAGGTATCGAAGGACGATGTGACGATCAAGGCGATCTGCGACACATTCGCTCCCCGTCTGGCCAAGTCCAAGGACGCCGTCATCAGCGATCAGGGAACGGCTCCGGATACATACGACGACTATTACAAGATGATCGCCGACCCCGAAATCGACGCGGTCGTCATCATGACTCCCGAGCATCTGCACCGCGACATGGCCATCGCCGCGCTGGAGGCGGGCAAGCACGTGTATTGCGAGAAGCCCCTGTCCCACACTATCGAGGAAGGCTTCGAGATCCTCGAGGCGGTCGAGAAGAGCGGAAAGCTCTTCCAGGTCGGGACCCAGCGCCGGAGTTCGCGCCTGTACATGAAAGCGAAGGAAATCTACGATTCCGGCGTCCTCGGAAAGGTCGTCTACGCACGCGCGTTCTGGTACCGCAACAGTCCGCTGACATCGCCGGCCTGGAGGTACACGATTCCCAACGAGGCCGATCCGACCAACACCGACTACGAGAAGTTCCTGGGGCCGGCCCGGGCAACCTCTTTCAACAAGCAGCGTTACTTCCAGTGGCGCCTGTACTGGGACTATTCGGGAGGAATCTCGACCGACTTGCTGGTCCACCAGACGGACGCCATCCACATGATCACGGGGCGCCACTACTGCGACTCGGTGACCTGTAACGGCGGCATCCACTACTGGACGCAGGACGACCGGGAAGTACCCGACACCATCTCAGCGGGGTTCGAGTACGACGACCACTTCCACATCAACTACAGCGCCGCATTCAGCACGTCCCACTACGGATTCGGAGAGCAGATCTGCGGCAGCGAGGGTGTGATGGAAATCATGGGACTCCGCCACCTCAACGTGTATCCCGAAAAGGCCCGAGGCTTGTCCGAGACGGTCACCTCCCGACCCGAGTTGCATTTCGACGCTCGCGCAGACTTCAACGAGAGCAACTCGACGAACGACCATATCAAGAATTTCGTTGACGCCATCGCGCATGGCGCGGAACTGAACTGTCCGGCGCAGCTCGGCCACGAGGCAGCCGTGACCGGCCATCTTGCCACGATCGCACTGCGATCGAACAAGAAGGTCTACTGGAATCAGGCAGAAAGCTCCTATCACTTCGGGTAAACAACACCCCTGTCCAAATCGGCAGTGCCAGTCCCATCGAGGGCAGCCACCTGCTGTCAGATCGACGGATCACCAGTCTCGAGCGTGCGAACGGATCGAGTTGGGAATCTGTGAATCGATCATCCGCGAGACCGTCAACCAGACGGCGCACGAACCGGTATTTCGTGGCGCCAGTTGCCGTGCGGGATGATGCTACTGTCAGCAGACGGGGAGCATGGGGTGGCGATGGAGATGGACGGACGAAGGACGCAGGGGCGAAACTGGTGCCGGTACGCCCGCATCTGTCCGGCGACGACATCGGTTGCGCCGTATCCAGACCGGTGTTTCGTCCCCGGCACCTCGGTGGGTGCACCGTGTTGCAGGAACGAAGCCATCCGCTGCGGGCGTGAGGAGATGTCATCGTGGTGTGGATGGGCAAGCTACGGCAGCTGATGCCCGGTGCCATCGCAAGTCCATCTGCCTGAATCGTTTGGCCTGACGCTACACTAGGGGCATGATCCATCTGCCCGCCCTGCGATGGGGCCAGCCGTACGAGAGTCTGGACACCGTAGAGACGGTGCATTTCGACAGCGGTGAACCGGTCGCTCGTGTTAGCAGCGTGCTATCGGCCATGGTCCGGCACGACCTCAGGCACACCCCTCGGGCACAGGCGGCGCTACGTTCCGTCCCTCCCGATGAGCTCATCAGGCGGATCGGTCGCGCCGGTGAACTGTACATGCAGGCCGAACTGCCATTGGGCACCAACAGCCAGACACCCATCGAGTTCGTGCATCAACAGTCGTCAACAACGGGACTTCCGGAATCGATGTGTCGCGCCAACATGGAGAAGCTCGCTTTCGTCTGCCGGGAGATGGGCAGCATACTGGACTCCCTCACCCGTGGGCTGGATCTGCACATTCTCTCAAGAGGGTATGGGCGCGATGCAGCCGGTCGCACGCTCAGCTACCAAGCCCAGTCCGATGTGGTCGGTGCGGTCCTCCCGAGCAATTCCCCCGGGGTCCATACACTCTGGATTCCTGCCGTTGCACTGCAGGTCGGTCTGTGCCTGAAACCCGGTTCCCAGGAGCCCTGGACACCCTACCGCATGGCGGTCGCGATGATTGAAGCCGGCATCCCTGCCGAGTCGATCGCGGTGTACCACGGTGGCCATGACGTCGGCCAGGCGATCATCCAACGCTGCGGCCGATCGCTCGTGTTCGGCGGCCAGTCGACGATGGACCTCTACGCTGCCAACCCTGCTGTCCAGGTCCATGGCCCGGGCTACAGCAAGATCCTGATGGGAGAGGATGCGGCTGACGACTGGCAGAACTATCTGGACGTCATGACCGACAGCGTGCTCCTCAACAGCGGCCGAAGCTGCATCAATGCGTCGTCGATCTGGGTACCGCGGCAAGGCCGCGCGATTGCGCTGGCCCTGGCCGAACGACTCGCCGGAGTCTACCCGAAGGATCCCCGGGATCCCGAGGCCTCGCTGGCCGCATTCACGGTCGCGGGGGTCGCCGAGGCTGTCTCGGACATGATCGACACGGCACTCGCCTCCGGCGGAGCGACCGATGTCACCTCCGAGTTCCGGTCGGAATCGCGGGCCGTCACCAAGGAGCACTGCTCGTACCTGCTGCCCACGGTCGTGCATTGCGAGACACCGGATCACTCCCTCGCCAACAAGGAGTTCATGTTCCCGTTCGTGAGTGTCGTCGAGTGTGAGGAACGGGAGATGCTCAGCCGCATCGGGCCGACGCTGGTCTGCACGGGAATCAGCGACTCGCCACAGTTCCGCAATCGGCTGCTCGCCTGCCCCGCAATCGACCGGCTGAATCTGGGCGCCATTCCGACCACCAAGCTCGATTGGCTGCAACCCCACGAAGGCAACATCGTCGACTGGCTCTATCAGGCGAGGTCCTTCCAGCTGCTCGCTTCATGAGTGTCGATTGCCCATCAGCAGGCCGTTCGGCCCGGATGCAGGGAACATCGCAAGCAGACTGAGAGAGCAGCCCACGAGAACGAGCCGAGGCCATGCCTGACCCGACCGCTTCCGATCTCGAACACCCGTCGGTTCCAGACCGACTGGTTCATCTAGCGGCCCTCGGGCTACTCGGGCTCTTGCGGGCCTTGCCCAGCCCGTTGGCGCTGCGGCTGGCACATGTTCTGGGCCGCACCTCCGGCCGGGTGGTTCACAAGTGGGGCCAGGTCGCCGACGTCAACCTGCAACGGGCGCTACCGGAACTATCGAGTCCCGATCGCAAGGAGATCATAAGGGGAGTGTTCCGCAATCTTGGCAGGGTGGTCTTCGCCTTGGCCAAGGTTCCACACTGGTCACCAGATCAGATCCGTCAGCAGGTTGACTTCGTGGGGCTGGAGCATTTTCGGGAAGGAATCGCACGTGGACGGGGAGTGTTGCTGCTGACGGCCCACCTCGGCAACTGGGAACTGGGTGCGCTCGCGCATGGTGCGGTCGAGAGCCCTGTCCATGTGATGGTGCGGCCACTCGACAACCGCTTGGTCAATCGAACGGTGGAACGTCTGCGCCAAGCTCACGGGAATCGAGTGATCGGCAAGCGCAAGGCGGCGAGGGAGGTTCTCAGGATTCTCCGCGCCAACGGAACCGTGGGAATCCTGGCCGACCAGAATGCTCTGGACGAAGAGGCCGTGTTCGTGGAGTTCTTCGGGATCAAGACGGCTGCCAACAAGGGCTTCGCCCAACTGGCCCTGCGATCAGGGGCCGCCGTCATCCCCGCAGTTGCGTGGTGGAATCCATCGTCCGGCCGCCATGTGGTCGAGTACGGACCGAGGATCGAGGTGACCGCCGGGAATGACCGATCCTCGGATATCCAATCCAACACGCAGCGATTTCAGTCCGCGCTCGAATCGAGGATTCGCCGTCATCCAGACCAGTGGCTCTGGCTCCACAGGCGCTGGAAGACCAAGCCCAAGGGGCACGCAGGCCCCAACGGACCATGACACTCATGTCAAATCTTTGTTAAGCATTGGGCATCTCGGCGGTCTGGACCCACCATCCTGCTTCTTGGAGGCAGATGCCCTGCTAATATTACGGTCATGACGAAATTCACAATTCGATCCTTTCTCATCGCAGCCGCCCTCCTCGCCATGGTCAGCCCGCGGGCTGTCGCACAGGCAACAGCGGGTCAAGCGGTCGGAAAGATCTCCATCACCAACATCAGTCACCAGAAGATCGCTCCGATCCTCGTGGTGGTCCACCGCAAGTCGGCCTCCCCGGTATACACCGTCGGAATGCCGGCCAGCGCTGAACTGGCATCACTTGCCGAAGCAGGAAGCCCGGCGGCCCTTGAAGCCCTCGTGAAGACCGACCCGTCGGTTCTGTTCGCAACTCACCTGGTAGGTACAGGTGCGAACAACAAGATCGAACCCGGTGAGACGGTCAGTGGCGACATCATCTTCAACCCGGCGCATCTGGCCGTTACGATTGTCGGCATGCTTGTGTCGACCAATGACGGATTCATGGGATACAGTGGCGCAGAGATTCCCTACAGGGCCGCCAAGATGCACTACACGGCCTATGCCTGGGACGCTGGCAGTGAGGCCAACACGGAAACCTGCATGGATGTGCCTGGACCGCCCTGTTCCGCCGAGAGCGGCAATGCCCGTCACACGGAAGGGGCAGAGGGAATGGTGCTGGTCCATCCGGGAATCCACGGAATGGCCGACGTTACGAGGAAGTACGACTGGCGCGGTCCGGTCGCCACGTTCACGATCTCCGGACTGGGCGTAACCTACTAGTCACCGAGAGATTCCGAGTCTCGGAGCGATTCCTCGGCGGGGCAGCGCATTGTCGCTGTCCCGCCACAGACATTGCGTGGGGTTGGCGGTGTCCGGCTTGCCGATATGCCCCGCGGCAGCAATACCTTTCCCCGAAGCGACGCTTGCCGGGAAGATCCTACAAGTATCCTTCCAACATGATTGGGCGAGCTTGACGGAGTTCGAGTGGTTCCGACGACGACTGACACGAATCCCCCCAGTTCCCGCCTGATCCTGATTGAGTTCATGGATTCCACCCAAGCCAGTGCCGGGCACGGAAAACTGCCGGACCGTGTACTCCGCATGGCCTTCCGGATTCGCCGGGTTAGTTGATTTCAACTCTCCCGCAGCGGGATGCCCGCTGTTGCAATCTCTCCCTCGCGATGGGCAACACGGCAGCCGGTCATCGCCCGCACCCCCGCTTGCGCTCCGGATCACACTGCCTCGGCACATCAAGAGCCGACCCAGTGTGTCCGCGACCCACCTGTTGGTGCCCGGCGAGTTGGGTATGGTCGCTCCCCAATTCCGTCCCCTGCTCCAGCAAGCCAGTCATCCGCCCGGCGAAACCCCTCTGCTACTGCCCATTGCCCAGACCATGCCGCAGTGCCTCCGTCCGCCGGTTCTCCGGACGGATAGCGGTCTTGCGACAGGACTCTCCTCTCTCCCTGCTGCGGCCCGTCGCAGACCACTTCAGTCCAGGCCGTTCTCGCATCTGAATGAGCGTTCTGGAACATGGAACCGGCGAGTCGTACGCATTCAAGTGGATCGACACCAAGATTCTCGCTGTCGGCTTTGCTCCTGTCATTGCGGCTCACTCTGCGCCATGCTGGAAAGACCATGCTCATTCGCAGGGTCCAGACCCGCTCTCACCCCGATTCCGACAGCGATCCCTATACATCTTTCCACCTTGTGCGTTCGGTCCGCTCCGGTGACGCCGTCCGTGACGTCACCCTCCTCAACCTCGGCGACCGCTTCGCCGTCCCGCCCGCGCAATGGCCCGACCTGTGTAGTCTCGTCGAATCTCTCCGCTCGGGCCAGGACTCCCTGTTCGACCCCGATCCCGAACTTCTGGAGGTTGCCCGGCAGATTGCCGAACGCCTCGACAGCATCGCTACGCCCGACCCCGCCGGCAAGGACCTGGCCGACGTCAATCTCGACTCACTCACTCTGCAGCAGATGCGCTCCGTCGGCGCCGAACGGATCGTCCTGCAGGCTCTTCAGGACCTCGATTTCATCGAGGCGCTGGAGGACATCGGCATCTCCTCCAGCGACGCCCGTATCGCCACGGCCCTGGTCGTTGCCCGCATGCTGCACCCTTCCTCCGCAAGCGAGGCGCATGCCTGGCTGACCGGCCGTAGCGCCGCCTTCGAACTACTCGGCCTCGACACAAGCCAGCCCCCCTCTCTATCCACACTCCACCGGATCTCCGAATTGCTCTGGCTGAATCGCGCAGCGCTGGAGACCGTCCTCTTCCAACGCGAGCGAGATCTCCTTCAGATCCTGGATACCATTGCTTTCTTCGATCTCACCAACGTCCAGTGCCACAGTCACGCCCAGCAAGAACGGCACGACGGCCCGCCCGTCACGCTCGCCCTCAATGCGGCCGGTTTCCCCAGCTACAGCGAGATCCTGCCCAGCAACATCTCCGAACCCGCAACGCTAACCGGGACGATCGAGCGCCTTGCCGCACTGTGTGCCGACCAACCACTGCCGACGGTGGTTCTGGACGCCAGTTCGTCGACGCAAGCGACGCGAGCCTGGCTCCGCGAGCGGGGCTACGACTGGATTAGCGTACGAAGGGATGCTGAGGCCCCGCTCACCGACGAGACGGACCTCGCGTGCAGCAGCGGACAGGAAACGCAAACCGCGGCTTGGCGACTGCGCAGGGTGGAGGACGAGAGTGAACTGTACGTCTGGAGCGACGAGCGGCAGGCGAGGAACGAGTCGATCCAGGTGGAGCAGCGGCAGCGCTTCGAAGCTGCCTTGCGGGCACTCCACGAGGGGCTGAACAAGAAGGGCGGCAGGAAGCGCTACGACAAGGTCGTCGAGCGGCTGGGGCGCCTGAAAGAACGGTACAGCCAGGTGTCCGGGCAGTACACGATCGAGATTGAGCGGTCTGGGTCCGCCTCCGCCTCGGCCGCGGGCACCACCGGCAAGACATCCGGAACCGCAGAACCGAGCGGGCATTCCACCGCAACAGCGGACAGCAGTCGTACCCGCAAGCGGCCAGAGCGGGCGGTTGCCGTGCACTTCCAGCACAATGGCAAGGACGCCGCCCATGCCGGCGCCTACGTACTTCGCACCAGCCACGTCGACTGGGGCATCGAGCGCGTCGTACGGCTCCATCGGCAGTTCACCGACATCGAAGCCACCTTCCGCAGCCTGGAAGCGGAGATTGGCACGCTACCGGTCGGGGACACTTTCCGTAACCACAGCGGCTCGCACGTATTCATAGGCATACTCGCCTACCACGCCGTGCATCTGGTGCGCCATCGACTGCGGGAGCAAGGCATCACCGACAGTTGGACGACGATCCGCCACAAGCTGGCCGGCTGGGGGCGTCTGACAACCACGTTGGAGACGGCCGCGGGTGAGCACATAGTGTGCCAGCAGGATACGCGTCCGACCCCGGAGGCGGCGGCGCTCGCCAGGGCCGCAGGCGTCACGCCCGGACTGCATCGTGTCCGCACGCGCACACCGGCCGACTGAAAGCGACGAACCCTGCACGATGTCGCATTCACGCACTGGATGCATGCAAACTGGCATTTAATTCATAAATGATGACTTATATATCAGAAAGATCACAGAATGACAATCTGCATCACGGGGCACCCGATGTATTCGACCGAGACCTTTTGCGCAGTCCGTGGCCAGCTTTCTTGGCTGACGGGAGAACATTCCTGGTGAAGGTGGCGGACAGGACATAGGAACGGGTGTGTACCGTTCCCCGGCTGGAACTTCGTGTACACTGCGTCTTCGGGAGAGTCAATCGTTGCTACCGACGCCTCCTTGGCGAATTGGGCGACAATCGTCCTGAAGGGAGCCTCCGTGATCGAGAACCTGCGATTGAAGAACCTGCGTCTCTTCAGCGAACTCGAAATCCATCCGCTGGAACGGATCAATCTCTTCGCCGGACGGAACAACGCTGGCAAGACATCCGTGCTCGAGTCGATTCTGCTGCTCGCGGGTGCCTGTATCCCGGATCTTGTGCTGGACATCCCGCAAGTCCGGGGAGTTGGCTATGGCAAGTTTCCGAGGGAAGCACCCGCTGCGTTCTGGAAACCGCTGTTTCACAGACTCGACACCAGCAAGACGATCTCGATTGGATGCACGCACTCCGCAATCGGCGATTTCACGCTAGCAATCTCATGGAATCAGAAATACCCGTATGTCCGGCGAGACATGAGTCGCGTCGATACGGACAGGTACGATCCCCAACACCCGGGGCCGTATCAGAGACTCCCCCTGTTACCCCCCGGCGGCTATTCTGACGGACCGTGGGAGATCGGGCTTACCTGGAGGGACTCCAGCAACAAGACGCTGCAAGACATGCATCTCGTTGCAGATGCCAGTCAGGTCGACTTCCGTGGATCGGGGATTCCATTGAAGGCGGCCTATCTGTCGCCATGCGTTGGTGACGTTCGAAACGACGCCGACCTGCTGGGCGAACTTCGAGCCAAGAGGCAGGGAAACATGCTGGAAGACGCACTCCGAGAGATCGAACCGCGTCTGAAAGGTATTGAAGTCGGCTTGGCAGGTGGTACACCCATGATCTGGGCAGATGTGGGATTGTCTGAGCTTGCTCCGCTTTCGGCTTTGGGCGAGGGCATGACTCGAATCGCCAGAATCGTACTGGCTATTGCGAGTGTCCAAGGGGGAGTGGCCGTTGTCGATGAGATCGAGACCGGCATTCACCACTCTGCACTGAAAGGGCTTTGGGCTAGCGTGGCGAACGCAGCCGAGACGTTTGACGTTCAGGTCTTTGCGACGACGCACAGCTTCGAGTGCCTTATGGCCGCTCAAGAGGCATTGGCGGAGAACTGGCGGTTCCATCGACTCGAACGTACGAAAGACGGATCGAGCCGTTGCGTAACGTTCGGCCACGACGATGTCGGGACCGTGGTCAGGCACGGTTTCGAGGTCCGGTAGCGGTGAAGATCCAACCGCAACAGATAACGGCCGATGTGCAACTGCTCGTCGAGGGCAAGGACGCTGCGGGATTCTTCGAGTGGATGAGCAGGCACCTCCAACTGAATGGCCTGCAGATTCAGAACTTTGGTGGTGTCACGGAACTGCGCGTATTCCTGCGAGCCTTTGTGAAGCGTTCGGATTTCTCTCGAGTCACGAGGATCGGGGTCGTGCGAGATGCGGAAGAATCGGCGAAGAGTGCATTCGACAGCGTCCGAGGAGCACTAAGGGATGCGCGACTTCCAGTGCCAGAGACACCGGGCAGACTAGGGGGCGTCAACCCGGGGGTATCGGTGTGGATCCTTCCCGACGCCAACACGAACGGCATGCTGGAGACACTGCTTTGGGAGACGATTCCAGATGATGTGAGACGCTGTATCGATCAGTTTCTTGTCTGTATCGAGAATGTCAATGGAGAACGAGTGCATCGGCTGCACAAGGCCCGGGCAACCGCATACCTGGCGACTCAACGAAAGCCCCACGTGTCCGTCGGAGACGCTGCGAAACGAAGCTACTGGGATCTTGACCACGATGCTCTGGATCCGGTCCGGGGATTTCTCCGAGAGCTGGCTGCGGACGCATGAATCATCCAACCCGGGCCCGCTAGCAGTCAGTCCTTACCGGCGCGTCGGTCCTCGGTCCGCATGGAACCCGTTCGGACACTCTCGCAGGAGACCGCGAATCGGCCGCCTTGGAACGCGAATGCGGGCGCTACCGCACAGATACCACTTCACCACGCCCTGATTGATTCCGAATGTCCAAGCACTTCCATGGGTAGCGGCCACCGGAGTTCACCGCGATGGCGGGGACAAGTCTCGGCAGGCTGTTTCGAAACATGCTGTTTCCGCGTGCAGCGTGTCTCTCTGAACCCACCGACGGAACCCGGAATCTGGCGACGATGGGACCGCTTCCGCAAGCCGTGGCAGGCCGAGCCGTGCCAAGCACACAATCTCAACTCGATCCGACACTGCCAGCGTCGCACTGGGGCCGGACGAACCGGCACCTCGCCACACCGCTCGACTGACGCGCCGCAGAGTGCGGCGTGGAGTGTTCAGTCGCGGTCCGAAACGCACGTAGACCGGCCCGTTACGCCACACGTGCGCAGGGCCGTCCGCTGCTCCTACCGGGCATCCTGACGCCGCGAACATTGAAGCGTCGTAGTCCCACACAGTCTTGGCACGGTTCGGGGACTCGATATACTGATTGCTGAAGAATGTTGTTCCCTTCCTCCGTCCGCCCGGACCGACTGCGCCGGCGCATCTCGCCGATTCCATTCCAATCCACGGTCTGGCTCCTGCTTTTGGCTCTGTTCGTTGGCAACACCCTCGGGGCCCAACAGCCGGAAGGTACACAACCAGATCGCGGCAAGGCCTACTATCATTTCGCGCTCGGACACCTGTACCACCAGTTCGCCCAGCAGTTCATGAACGAGAAGGGCGAATACGGAAAGCGGGCCATTGCCGAATACAACATCGCACTCGAGAACGATCCCGGTTCGATCTTGATCCGGATCGAGTTGATCAATCTCCACGCAGCCATGGGACAACTCTCCGATGCGGTCGAGATTGCTGAAGAGATTCTGGCTGGTGCCCCCGACAACCTTGAGGTTCGCCGCTTACTGGGGAACATTCTCCGCTCGTTTGCAACGAGGGACCGCCGGGGAGTGAACCAGCAACTGCTTCTGCGGTCGATCGAACAGTTCGAGCGCATCGCCGAAATCGAGCCGGACAACGCCGAGAACCATGTGCAGCTCGGTATCCTGTACCGGACGGCGGGACAGGCTGAAGGAGCCGAAAAGTCGTTCCGGCGAGCCGTAGCCCTCGACCCGGCACAAGCCGACGCGCAGGTCAACCTGGCGTATATGCTCCTTGAAGCCAGGAACTTCGATGAGGCAATCACCGCACTGGAACGGATCGTCGAGAGTGACAGCAGCAATCACCGCTACGCGACCGCCCTTGCCGACGCCTACCAGCAGGTCGGACGGTTTCGCGAGGCAGCCGACCAGTTCGGGAAGATCCTTGCCGCCGGCCGGAACACTCTGGAACTGCGGCGGAGGTTTGCCGACAACCTGTACCTTTCAGAGCAGGTCGAGGAGGCTCTCGAACAGTACGAGAATCTGGCCAAGACGGATCCGGAGAACCCCGAGTTCCAGCTTCGTATTGCACGGATCCACACCTATCGCAGGGAGTTCGACAAGGCCTGGGCGGCACTCGAACGGGCCCGGCGGCTGGATCGCGATTCGCTGGATGTGCAGTACGACACGCTGGGCCTTCTCGAAGTGCAGGGCAGAAAACAGGAGGCCGTCACCCAAGCCACCGACCTGCTCAAGAAGACGCAAAAGAAGGAATACACTCCCGCCGAGCGCCGGGCTCGTACGGAGCTGCTGCTACGTCTCGGCTCGCTGCAACGGCAGCTGGATTCCACCCAGGACGCCATAGCGACGTTCCAGCGCATTGCGGACATCAACCCAAGCGTCAAGGTTCAAGCCATTGCACAGATCGTCGAGACCTGGCGCCAGACCGGAAACTATGCCCGAGCCGAAAAGGAGGCACGGAAGGCAGCCGACGCCTCGGAGGACGACACCGTCCTTTCCGACATTCTCGCTGGCGTGCTCTCGGACCGCGGCAAGACGCGGGAGGCGATCAAGGTCATCGAGCGCCGCATCAAGGACGGCAAACCCGACATCGGGACACTGCTGGCGATCGCAAGGGTCTATGTCCAAGGTCTACAGTTCGCGAAAGCAGAGGAACACATCGATCAGGCGAAGGCCCTGGCAGACTCGGAGGCCGACCGCATTGAAGTCCTGTTTGCCTATGGATCAATGTACGAGAGGGCAAAGAAGTTCGAGCAGTCCGAGGCGAGCTTCCGGGAGCTCCTCAAGATCGATCCCGACAACTCGACCGCCCTCAACTACCTCGGCTATATGTTCGCCGATCGAGGCGTCCACCTGGACGAGGCTCATGACCTGATCCAGCGCGCATTGGATATCGAACCCGGCAACGGTGCTTATCTCGACAGCCTCGGGTGGTTGTACTATCGTCAGGAAAAACTCGGTCTGGCGGTGGAGTATCTTGAGAGATCGCTCAACCAATACGGGCGAGATCCAGTGGTTCATACCCATTTGGGGGACGTGTACTTCAAGCAAGGACGTGTGACCGACGCCAAGAAGCACTGGAGCCAAGGCCTTGAAGCCTGGAGTCGGTCAGCGCCGGCAGACCGTGACCCCAAGGAGATGGAGAGTCTGCGGCGGAAGCTCTCGGAACTGGAACTATCGTCCGTCGAGGGTCCGGACAGGAAGAAACAACAGGACGCGGTCAAACGCTGACCGCGACAGCACACATAGCAACCCTGGCTCATGCGACGGCACAGCCGGTCCAGCAAGGAGGAATACCGTGAGAATCTTCATCGACAGTGCCAATCTGGAGGAAATTCGGAAGGCGGCCGAATACGGAATCATCGATGGCGTGACGACGAACCCGTCGCTGATCGCCAAGGAAGGCCACAATCATCACGACCAGATCCGGGCGATCTGTGAAATTCTGGAAGGGGACGTCAGTGCCGAGGTCTTGGCCACGGACATGGATGGAATGATCGCCGAGGGGCGTGAACTTGCCAAGATTCATGATTCCGTGGTGGTCAAGATCCCCTTGATTCGAGAGGGCATCAAGGCCGTGTCAAGACTGTCGAACGACGGTATCCGGACGAACGTCACCCTGTGCTTCTCCCCGCTGCAGGCTTTGCTGGCCGCAAAGGCGGGTGCGTACCTGATCAGTCCGTTCATCGGGCGATTGGACGACATCTCCCACGATGGAATGGATCTGATCCGAGACATCGTTGACATCTACGAGACCCACGACTACCCGACCCAGGTTCTGGCTGCTTCCGCGAGAGGCCCCCTGCACATCAAGGAGGCGGCCCTTGCGGGCGCCCATGTTTGTACCCTTCCGTACATGGTGTTCGATCAGATGTTCAATCATCCATTGACGGACATCGGACTCGAGAAGTTCCTGGCCGACTATCGCAGGTCGGTCGACACAACCGCATAGCGTTCGTGCGGTCTGGAGAGGAACGGTCCCTTGTCCAGCGGAACCACGGCTGACAAACCTTCGACGAAGGTCCGTCGGAAGGTCATGCTCGGACTGTTCCTCCTGTCGGTCGTAACATACCTGGATCGCGTGTGTATCAATTCCGCGGGACCGGAGATGCAGCGGGCACTCTCGCTCTCCAACGCTCAGTGGGGCATGGTGCTGGCCGCGTTCCTGGCGGCGTACGGCATCTTTGAAGTGCCTGGTGGTTGGCTTGGCGACCGATTCGGTCCCCGGTTGATTCTCACGAGAATCGTCATCTGGTGGTCGGGCTTCACGGCCCTGACCGGCGTGGTCCGCAACTACCATCAACTGTTGGTCGTACGGGCCCTGTTCGGAGCCGGAGAAGCCGGGGCCTATCCGAACGCCTCCTGTGTGGTTTCCCGATGGTTCCCGCCACAGCAGCGAGCTCGCGCGCAAGGAATGGTGTTTCTCGCGTCCCGGCTCGGGGGAGCTCTCTCGCCTCTGCTTGTCCTGCCACTGATCTCGAACTGGGGATGGCGCAGTGTCTTCTTCGTCTTCAGTGTGCTGGGAGTATTCTGGGCGGCCTGGTGGTGGCGCTTCTTCCGGGACTATCCGGCGGATCATCCGGAGGTCAACCAAGCCGAGATCGCCGAGATCGGACCGCCACAGGAACGACGGCCCCATATCCCGTTCGGCCGCATCCTCGGAACGCGGAACTTCTGGGCGATCCTGGGGATGTACCACTTCTTCTGCTACGCATCGAACTGGTACCTGTTCTGGACGGCGAGTTATCTCTCATCGCAGAAGGGCTGGGAGAGTTCCGAGCTCGCAGCGTACACCGCCCTTCCCTTCCTGCTGGCTGCCGCCGCCAACTGGACAAGTGGATCGATCAGCGACTATCTGGTCGACAAGATCGGCCTGGTCTGGGGGCGGCGGTTCGTCGGGATGGCTGGCGTCGGCACGGCGGGCCTGCTGATCCTGCTGTCCCTCGCCACCGAGGACCGCATCGTGGCGAGCCTCGTCCTCGCTCTCGGCTTCGCGGCATCCGATGTCATGCTGCCGGTGGCCTGGGCGGTCTGCGTGGATGTGGGGCAGGCGGCATCCGGCACGGTTAGCGGAGCCATGAATACGGCTGGCCAAGTAGGCGGGGTTATCATGAGCATAGGCTACGGAGTTCTGATTGATTCGTACGGCTGGAACTTCCCTCTCGCGTTGATCGCCTGTTCGTGTTTCCTGTCAGCCGCCTTCTGGCTGTTGATTGATCCGACCAGGCCGCTGTTGGGTCCAGCACGTCCGCAACGCTGACTGGCAGTGGACCGCCTCGCGTCGGCGTATCAGACCGCAACGGACTTCATTCGCCAGGCTCGGATAAGATAAGGCCGATGTTCAAGCAAATCAAAGGCGAACTGTGGGCGTTCGACGCTGAATGGGTGCCCGACCCGCAAGCAGGCAGACTTCTCTACGACTTGCCCGACGACCTTCCTGATCGCGAGGTCATGGAAGAGATGTGGAAGCGGAACGGAGCCACCGAGGAGGTTCCCAAGCCTTACCTCAAGACCGTGCTGTGTCGAGTTGTTTCCATCGCAGCCGTAACTCGAACCCTTGATCCGGCAGCGGACGGTGTCAAGCTGGACCTACGATCCCAACCCCGGGATCCGACACTGTTCGACGATTGCGCCGAAGCCTCGATCCTTACGAAATTCCTGGGAGCGGTCGGGCAGCGATCACCACAACTGGTCGGCTACAACTCCGTAGGTGCCGATCTCCCGGCGCTGATCCAGCGAGCCATCGTGAATGGCGTCCAGGCCCCGGCATTCTGCGAGCGGCCGGACAAACCTTGGGAGGGCAAGGACTACTTTGCGCGGGACAATCAGTGGCACATCGACCTGATGAACATCGTCAGCCCTGGGTGGAAGGCGGCGCCCAGCCTGAACCAGATGGCAACCCTGTCCGGTATTCCCGGCAAGTTGGGATTTGACGGTAGCAGGACATCCGAGGCATGGCTGCAGGGAGACCTGGAGCGCATCGTGAAGTACAACGAGCACGATGCCCTGACGACATACCTGCTGTGGCTGCGGATGGCGCATTTCGCAGGCATGATGTCATCGGAAGACTACGATAGAGAGCAGGGTCTGCTCCGGTCACTTCTGGAGAGGAGGTCGTCCGAGTCGTCGGATCAGGAACACTTGGGCGAATACCTGCAAGAGTGGGATCGTCTCCGAGGCCGAGTCTCCCATCCCTAGCGTGCCCGGCCACCGGTCGCCGACTCGCCGATCATGTCTGCTTGGAGCAATGGAGCGTCTTGTGATGTCCTGGAGCATGAGCCAGACACCGAGCATCAGCCACTCGGTAACACGAGATCATCAATTCGTTGGCGACGAGCGAGGACATGAACCCATAGGGACGTTCTTCGAGGAATGCTCGTAGTGAGTCCACTCGACGGGTTTCGCCCGGGTTTCGCCCCACCCGAACGGGGCTCGTCTTGCTCGGGCATGAGTTGCACGTTCCCGGCCGGTCGATGCGGATGAATGTGCAGATGCACCTCTCCAGATCATAAAGACGTTGCAGATCCGGCCGCCTTCGTCGACAGTGACGGACTCTCGCCCCTCACGCAGGTACACGCAGTGACTCTGGCCAGCAATCGTCAGCCGGATGCGGCACGTCAAGGACGCCTACCGACATCCGAGGCGCCTGATCCTGACCTGCCCTGAACGGCGTTCAGCCGTTTCCGCTCCGTTGGCGCAACTCGGAGGCCCACTGCAGACTCGCTGGTTCAGCCCCCAAGCAGTACCTTACCCGTAGCCAGCGCGGTGACAACCACTTGATTGGTGTTCCGATTCGCGAGACAGTGTGTACTTGGCTCCGAGTCGCGTTGCAAACTGCCATTGGCACCACGCAGAGAATGCGAACGGCTCGACCAACATTCCAGGCGCAGATGGTGTGATAGAATACAACTCGTTGCTAGAAAGGAAAATTCTCTTGGTCGCGGAAGTGTCCAAACCAGCCACAGTGTCTGACATGGACAGACTCCCTTCGAACACGTCGAGAGTTTCCGTCCCGGCCGACTCAGTCACTTCACATGAGTTGCCCACTGTAATCACCGAGGTCCGGGCAGCTCTTGATTCGTTGAAGAACAGTCAGCCTGCTGGTAACCCACTCTCCGCCTCCCCGGAACTCGACCACGTCAGGTTGTCCGGGACGACGACAAGTGACTGGATGGCGAAGCTACGTGACCTCGAGGATTTTGATCCATATGCGGAAGCGCTGGTCCGTCACTATCCAGAGAAGACGAATCAGATCGTTGATGAGATCCTGGAAGCCTTGGCCACTCAAGACGGGCTTCGCAATCGGACCACCGAGATACGCCAAGCCGTCCATCCGATACAGCACGGGCGAACGGCTGCCTCGCATGGGGTGGCAGATACCTCGGAACACGGTCGACTCACAGGCCCCAGAGTGACGATAGACGAACAGGATATTGTCACGATCATTGCTCATGTCTTGGAAGCCACAGCACTTGAAGTCCTGGTTCCGGACGATCTAGGGAAGTTTGTGATTACACGGCCTGATGATGCGAAACTACTCGATGAATCCGAAACAGCTTGCCTCCTCAAAATTCCGCGAGAGACAGTCCATGACTGGATCAAGAACAAGATCCTGATAGGTTGGAGGTCGGCTGGATCTGGCTTCACAATTCCGGCAGAGCAGGTTTTGGGATCCCGTAAAGTTGTACCTGGTATTCCACAAGTTCTCGATGTTATTCCTGATCCAGAGATTGCGTGGGGATTCCTCACGGAAGAGTGGCCATTTACGCACGAAGTGATGCGACCGATTGACAAGCTAAAGACCGGAAATATTGAGGATGTTCTGAATGCGGCTCCAAGCTTTGGAATGACATTCACATGACCAAGGGGGATCGTATTCCCAAGAGCGGCTTGAGCGTATTCTAGTCAAGTTAAGTTTGCCAACAAGCTATCGAATATTCCCAGCTTCTTACCTCACAAGACCACTCGGATTGGCGTAAGGCGACTCTCGATTCTGCTCGAAAAATGAGGGTCGGCCAGTCCTCTATGTTTCGGCTACATTCGCCACTGCATTCGTCGAGACGGTGGTCCGGGATCGCTTGGTGGGCAAGGAAGAGAGGGAAATCGGTTTCAGGGATATTGTCCAAACATCGTGGGCACAGATCGGTACTATACCCACAGGAATCCTGACACTAATCGACCTTCGGAACGCCGGCTGCTTTTTGCTTGGAGCTCCTACGGACACCGTCCACGCCCGAAACCACAGCGCCGGTCGTGCACTGGGTCGAATTATCTGGTCGCAGCATAAGAACGTAGATGGATTCCTTTTCCCTTACCGTCTTACGGGTGGCGATGTCTACGCAATTTTTGAACGAGCGGTCGCCAAGGTCAACACAGTCAATACAGGAATGATACTGGAAAATCCGGAATTAACAGATGTGCTATCGAAATATAGGATAAAGTTGACAGATCAGTACACCCAAGAGACGCAAGAATCTCCACAGAGATAGAATAACAATCACCAATTCAATGAAGGAATATATCGACTCTTGGGTAACCGTGTTTTACGGTTCGCTGGAACCGTCGGGCAGTCTTGCGAACACCCACCTCCGAGTTGGCGACCTCCTCGTGTATTCCTGCGTAAGAGAGCAGTCCTGCTTGTGCCAACCGGATGGGGCGGGCACTGCCCTCTGACCATAGTTAGCATCCCCCCGGGACTGCATGGTCGACAGAAGAACGTTAGGGTGAGCGGCAGCATCGAGAATCCGCTTGGGGGTCTCCCCGCCCCTCATTCCACCGCCACAGTCGCCAATGGTACTCGACCCGCCCGGCTCTAGTGTCCGGCCGGGTCGATCAGGGTACAATCATTGATGATCATGCGTAGAGAAGTTGTACTCCTGTCCATGGCAGCCGGCTTGATGTTGGCCAACTGCGGAGGAACCAGCGTTGAGATCTCGGGCGATCTCAAGCAGTGGCACAAGGTCACCCTCACGATCAATGGTCCGGAAGCATCTGAGACCGACTCGGACGAAGGAGTCAATCCGTTTGCAGACTACGCGATGACCGTTCGCTTCGAACACGAATCGGGTTCGCCCACACGAGAAGTCCAAGGCTATTTTGCTGCCGATGGAATGGCCGCCCAGACCAGTGCGACCACCGGCAACAAATGGCGTGCGCACGTGTCACCGGGGAAGACAGGTAATTGGATCTATGAGGTTTCGTTCCTGGAAGGTCCTCAAGCGGCCGTCAACGGCGGTGGAGATCCACTCTCTCCGTACCATGGCACTCGGGGGACGTTCACGGTGGGTCCGAACGACAAGTCCACACCCGACTTCCGCGGCCGCGGCCGACTGGAATACGTCGGAGAGCGCTACCTGAAGTTCGCCGGCGACGGCACGTACTTTCTCAAGGCCGGTCCCGATGCTCCGGAGACCTTCCTGGCGTACGAGGACTTCGATGGCACTTCAACAGAGAAAACCGCTCTGAAGACCTGGGCGCCGCACGTGGCGGACTGGCGGGAGGGCGACCCCACCTGGCAAGACGGAAAAGGCAAGGGCATCATTGGCGCTCTCAACTACCTCGCTGACGAGCGGCTCAACGCGTTCTCGTTCCTGACATACAACGTGCAGGGCGACGGCGACAACGTCTGGCCTCATGCCGCCCGTCTCGACAAACTGCACTTCGACGTATCCAAGCTCGATCAATGGCAGATCGTCTTCGACCACGCTCAGAGTCGCGGCCTGTACCTCCATTTCAAGCTGCAGGAGAACGAGATCGACGATCATCGCAAAGGCCAGCAACGGACACCTGCCGATATTGAGGCCGCGCTTGATGGCGGAAAACTCGGGGTGGAGCGAAAACTGTACCTGCGCGAGCTTGTGGCGCGCTTCGGGTACGCGCTTGCTCTGAACTGGAACCTTGGCGAGGAGAATACCCAGTCGAAGGAAGAGCAACTGGCGATGGCCGGTTACATCCGCGAGATCGACCCGTATGATCACTTGATCGTTGTTCACACCTTCCCGCAAGATCAGGACGATGTCTACACCGTGCTGCTGGGCGAGGAAGTGCTGACCGGTGTATCGTTGCAAAACAGTTGGGAGGCCACACATCAGCGGACGCTCCAGTGGGTGCGAGAATCCGAAGCTGCCGAGCATGTCTGGGTCGTTGCCAACGACGAACAGAATCCCGCGTCGCAGGGCGTCCCCCCGGACCCGGGCTATGAAGGATTCGACGGGTCGGACGCGGAAGGCAGACCCGTCCACACCCTCCACGATGTTCGCAAGTACACGCTCTGGGGCAACCTGACGGCTGGTGGAGCAGGCGTCGAGTACTATTTTGGATACCAACTGCCACAGAACGACTTGATCGCAGAGGACTACCGGAGCCGTGACCAGACGTGGGACTACGTCAGACATGCGCTGTCTTTCTTCCAGGACCACGATGTTCCGTTCTGGGAGATGAACAACGCCGACACTCTTGTGGACAACCCGGAACACAGCAACAGTCGCTACGCGTTCGCCAAGACTGACGATGTCTACGTGATCTTCCTGCCGGAGGGTGGCACGCCAACGCTGGACCTGAGTGAGGCCTCGGGCGATTTCCAGGTGCGATGGTTCGACCCGCGCAACGGTGGTGACCTGCAGACCGGGTCTGTCGACAGCGTGACAGGCGGAGGCCGTCGGAAGTTGGGCGAGCCTCCATCAGACACTAACGAAGACTGGGCCGCACTCGTGCGGAAGTAGTTCACCGCGCGGAATCCTACCCGTTCAGCGGATCGCCGGAATCGGGCTTTGGATCGGTCCTGTCGTGGCGGAGCATGCACACGATATCACCAAGCCATCGACGGACGTGAACTCATCATGCGACCCCGCAGTCAGACAACTTCGAAGAACGCAACGCATATGGCCACCGCTCCCAACGCCGAGAGCTTACGGTCACGCTCGATTCACGTAGTCCATTGAGCCGTGATTCGTCCGGTGCTGACGATTCCGGGATAGCCATCCCGGCAATTCGGCAGCCGCCGACGGCCTGTAGACGAGCAGGTTCCCGACGCGGCGTCAGCCACCCTCGAATCTGTCTACCTGACCGGTCCCCGCGGCGGGCGCTGGTACAGCCGGCACGGGATACCTCTTCGCAGGAGATGCGGTCAGCCTTCCAGCAATACGGGTACTACGAGCGGCTGGCTCTGACGGGATGTCTCACGGGCAATGAGACGCCGGACAGAGTCGCGGATCCTCTCCTCCATTACCCCGAGGTCCACCAGCTCCTCACGCGAGCTTGATGCAACAACGTCACGAATCGCGTCGCGTGCCGCACTGAGAATCGATTCGGATTCCCCGGACACGACGAAGCCGCGGGAGATCATCTCCACATCCGATGCCTTGCCGCTCCGCTCGTCAATCGTGACGACAGGAACCAGAACCCCGAACTCCGAGAGTCTGCGGCGGTCCCGCATGACGGCCTCGCCAAGAACCTCGCTGCCGGTGCCGGCATCAATCAACCTGTGGCCGACCGGAACGCTCTCATCAAGCACTCGACAGCCGAGCTCATCAATCTGCAGCACCTGACCGTTCTCGATCACGAACGAACCATCCAAGTCCTTGCCACGAACACCCATGGCCAGCCGACGGTGCTGGTCCAGTTGCCGGAACTGACCATGAATCGGCACGAAGTACCGCGGACGAACGAGATTCAGAAGCAGTTTGAGTTCTTCCTGGCAGGGATGACCGGAGACATGCAGATCCGGGTAGGTACCTCCATAGAGCACGTTGGCTCCACGGCGGCACAGGTGATCCACGATCCGGTAGATCGCCGCTTCGTTGCCGGGAATCATCTTGGCACTGAAGGCGACGACATCTCCCTCTTCGATCTCGACGCGGTTGTGGCGGCCGAGAGAAACTCGCGAAAGGGAGGAGAGCGGCTCCCCCTGTGAGCCAGCGATGATCGTGACCCGATCCCGACGCGGGTAGGAAGCCAGATCCTTGTCACGTACCGTCGTACCCGGAGGCACCTTCAACAACCCCAGGTCCCTGGCGATGTCTGATGCCGACGACAGACTCCTGCCGACGAATGCAACCTTGCGGCCATACTGCACAGCGTGGTCGACGATCTGCTGCACACGATGGGTCGCGGACGAAAAACAGGTGAAGAACAGCGCCTCGGGAGCATCGGCGAAGATGTGATCCAAGGCCCCGCTCACCGCCTGCTCCGACTTGCTGAAGCCGGGGACATCCGCATTCGTCGAATCGGAGCAGAGCAGCGTCACGCCCCGCTTGCCGTACTCGGCAAACGCCTCGAAGTCAAAGGTCTGACCGTCGATCGGAGTCTGATCGATCTTGAAGTCCCCCGTATGAATCACATACCCCACCGGGGTGGAGATCGCCAGCGCCAGGCACTGAACAGTGCTATGCGTGACATGGATGCCCTTGATCTCGAAACGCCCGAGGGTGAGCTTGTCTCCCGGCTGGATCGTGTTCAGTCGAGGTCGTTTTTGGAGAGTGAACTCCGAGAGTTGCTTCCGCACGAGCCCCAACGTGAAGGCCGTGCCGTAGACCGGCATGTCGAGTTGGGTCAGGACATACGGAACAGCGCCCACATGGTCCTGGTGGGCGTGTGTCAGGACCAGACCCCGGAGCTTCTTCCGATGGGCAAGGATATAGCTGAGATCGGGAACGATGACATCGATTCCCGGACGTTCGACTCCCGGAAACAGAGTCCCGGCGTCTATCAGGATCATGTCGGCGCCGGACTCCAGCGCCATCATGTTCATGCCGAATTCGCCCAGGCCTCCGATCGGAATAACTCGGAGTTCTTTGCTCAATTGAACCTGCGTTTCAGAATTTCAATCTAGCACACAGTGCGTAGCCCTTACCGGTCCTCCCCCGGAGGGATTCTGCCAAGAATCAAGGCCAGCGATCCTCTGGCCCAATTTCGATTTCCAGACTCGCCACCCCACGTTTAACATTTGATTTTGGCAACTCGCTCATGTAAATGGGGTTAGGGTGATACAGGAATCCCCTGTTGCACTACAAAGTACGCGCTAATGGGATGCGGGCGGACTTCAGAGCAGAAACCTCGAAGTCGGACCCGGCCGGGCGGCGATGCCCAGCGCCTTGTACAGGTCCTGTAGCTCCGCCTCGGGCTCGGTGCTCTGGCGCATGTGCAGCGTCTGCCCGTTGGCACATTGCAGGGTCGTCGTCACCCGTCGCTGGCGACCCAGGACCTGCCGCAAGGTGGACCAACTGGAGTGCTGCCCCTTGGCGCGCAGGTGCAGCCCGGATGACCTGTACCACCTGGTAGGCCAGCACCGTGATCAGCAGGTACCTCTCGGAACGCTCCGGCTTGTGATGATACACCGGTCGCAGACCCAACTCCGACTCCAGGCTGTGGAACATCGCCTCCATGTCGGTCAGTCCCACATCGGCCCGCCACATCGCCTCGGCTTCCCATTCCGTGCGGTTGCTGCGCAGGTTGTAGCCCCCGCATACGTGGCCCGCGAGCCGGCCTGTGGCCGGCGCTCCCAGCGGACCGCTGTCGCCTTGGCGCCACTGGCGTCCGTCTCGACCGTGATCTCGTAACGCTGTGCAGCCCCTTGCTGCGCTCCTTGAGCCGCCCCACCCGCTGCTGGACCGACTCCAGCTTCCGCAGGGCCTTCGGTCGGGACAGACCCACATGCAACTTCTCCAGACCCGCTTCCAGCCGCTGCGAGCGCCGCTCCTCGATCGCCTGCTCCTTCTTCTCCCGCTCCCGCGAATAACAGTACAGGCGCACCTGCTGCCCGTCCTCGCTGCGCACCAGTTCGACCTGCACCTGCCCGCCCGCGGCCGTAGACAGCACTTCCGCCCGGGTGGACTCGAAGCGCCGCTGGCGCTCACGACTGACCGCCAGGTAGTGGTAGCCCTGCGCCTCGAGCCACTCGAGAGTGGCTGCGGTGGCGATGCCGCGGTCGAGCACCACCAGGGCCCCGGGCTCGGCACCGAGGCCCTCGATCATGCCCTGCAAGGTGGTGGCTTCCTGGACATTGCCGGCAAAGACCTGCGAGCGCTGCACGAAGCCAGTGGCGTCGAGGACCAGGTCCAGGGTGAGCAGGCGGCAGTTCGGAGCGTTTCTCCTTTGAGTGCCCCTGCTGCACCAGTGGCTGGCTTTTGGCCTCGCCTTCCGGATAGGTGTTGGTGAGGCCGTGGAGGGTGACGGTGGGCTGGAGGTCGAACAGGGAGAGGCTGGTGGAGAAGACCCGCTTTCCCAGAACCTTGCGGTGCCGGACGAGGGCGTCGGAGGCGCGGAGGAGCTGCATGTGGGAGATGGATTCGAAGGGCAGGTCGAGCAGTTCGCCGAGGGCGCTGTCGTGCTGCAGCCACCGATGGGTGGCGCGTTCGGAGCCCACGCCGGCGAGGCGGGCGATGAGCGCACCGAGAGCGCAGGCGGTGAGTTGGCGGGACAGACCCAAGGCAGCCAGCAGGGTCGGCAGGCCGAGTTGTTCGACGGCCCACAGTGCGACATGTTCGATCCCGACGGAACGGTTAGCGCTAGGAAACACTTAAACCGTGCCAGATGTGCTAGCAAGTGCGACACCAATTATGGGGTGGGGGTCAAGGGTGGCCTATCATTTGGGCGAAACCACCATGGCACAGACCTACTACCAACTGCGGAACGACGAGCGCTGCCATATCCACGCCCTGCACCGACAGCAAGCCTCGGCCTACGCCATCGCAGCGCAGATCCACAAGGCTCCAGCCCCCCTTGACACACCCACCCCCGCTGCCCTACACTCTCCTTGTACCCAGCCTTCACACCCCCCTCCTGCCAGCCCGGCGTGTCACACTTCGTTGTTCAATGGGCGTTCGTCGATTTGGCACAGAAGCCCGTGACTCCGCTGCAGAAGCTGACGAACGCAGCTGTCGATAACTTTGGCATATTATCAAAGTTGATCCCATCAATGGACGAGGTTCTACATTTTTGAAACGCTGCAATCATTGCCTCTGCTTCTTGCTCCTTCTGGCGGTTGCTGGACTTTGTGCTGACCTGCCAAACTCGAATCCTCGCTCGATCGTTGGTGGACAACTGGTCCGTTTAGAAGCCTATCCCTTCTTAGTAGTAGCATCATTCGAAGACGGGTACTGTACCGGCACTATAGTTTCTCCGAACTATATATTGACGGCCGCTCATTGTGCTGTTGACAAGAACGGGCAAATCAATGCCTCGGTCTTTGTCAATCATGGACAAGGGTCCAACTATAAATTCAGCAGCCGGCGTGTCAATCGGGTCATCATTCATCCCCAGTATAACAGCAGAGGTACAGGTTTCCGGCACGACATTGCACTGCTTCAAGTGGCCAAGCCTTTCCCGCAAGCCTATGTTACCTCTTTGGGCATTCCTTCCCGTGACAGGGAAAGCACAAGTGCTGTTTCTGGAACGATGGCTGTGGCGCTGGGCTACGGTTTGATAGAAAACGATCAAGACAATGATGGACTTAGATCGGTAAAGATTCCGCTGCTTCACCCTGAGGATTGTCGTCGACAGCTTCGATTTCAATATGAACTAGAAATTGCTCACGAAGATACTCTCTGCGCTGGCTTTAGAGAAAAACTGACCAATCGGGGCGATAGTGGAGGTCCACTTGTAGTCTCATATTCTAGTAAGGAAGGAATACAATGGTTACTAGTTGGTGTAGCTAGTATGCGCGCGAGGGACAGATTTGCGAGGATCGTAACTGCCATCTTCACAAGAGTTTCAAGTCACACCGAGTGGATTCGAAAGCAGACTGGAGGTGCAGTTTCAATTGTGGCTGCTCCCGCTATTATACCTGATTCCAATGAGACTGAGAAATTCACGGATCAATTGAGTCAAATTGAGGCGCAAATTCGATCCCTGCAGGCCATGGTGCGGTCGTTGCAGGGTAGCAAAGATCTACTCAAGCAGCAGATTGAGCAGCTACAGGGTATTGCGGAACAAAACCGGCGGCTGCAGTCCACAGAAGACGGTATCTTGAATTCGGCCTCGACAGTCCTTGCCCCGTAACTTCGATCTTGGTTGTGAAGCCCTTGCTGGAGTTCGCTGCGGATCTGTCCACAAGGTGTTCATGCTGGTACCTCCACCTGACCACCCCAGTTGTGGGCTGCCACGGGCCCTATTCGTGGACTGATGAACAGTGGACGGCGTAGACTGAAGCACGGCGCGGAACAGGCCGATTGGCTAGTGTTCCGCCACTCGCAATTTTGAGGATCGACAGCGGCGCAGGCATGGTCGGCGAGCATCCTTGTGCATCTGTGCGGGGCGACCCGGTCCAGCGCGGTTGCCACGGCCCACTTCCAACTCCGATCGCCCCCCGCAGCCCGTCCCGTGACCGCCACCGAACGACCGTCATCGAAAACATGCCTCCTACAATGTGTTTCCAGAAGACGGGCCCGTCAGCCCGTCGCGAGAGGAGCAGCAACCATGCAGAAGAAGTACATTGTGCGCCTGACCGAGGAGGAACGCCAGATCTGTCAGGCGGCGATCGACAACCTGTCCGGGCGCAGTCAGAAGGCGCGCCGAGCACGCATCCTGCTGCAGGTGGATGTGGACGGGCCGGGCTGGCCCGACCGGCAAGCCGCCGAGTGCCGCCTAGATCGCAAGGATCGGGCCGACGCAGGCAGCAGGACCGCGGCACAACAGCATGCGGTCAGCACGTGGATCGGTCGGCCCTGCCTAGTGTACAATCGTGCCCCGTTCTGGTACGAATCGGACGCACTGTACGGCCCACGAATGTTAAACCCGGGGTAGAAGCATCCCACCTCAGCGCATCGCTTCATGCAGGCGTCGGACTCTCCCACCCCCTCTATGGCTTCACACCTCAGTCGGTCAGCATCCGAAACCCGGCTTCCCCGACACCCAGACGACGCCCGGCCGACTCGACGCAGGAACGGATCGCTCTCAGAATCCGGCATTGAAAGGCCGGTTCATGCCACTCGTCGAATCCCCGGACGACGCTCACCCGCAACGCCTCGGGTCTCGTCGTGGCCCCCCTCCCCTTCCGGTGCCGGGTATGCAGAGGATCAGCGATGACATCACGCGAGGTACAATCCAACGCGATCTCAGCCAGCTTCACCGGATCACATGGCAGGATCGGAGCCAAGGTGCAGTGCACTGGGATCCCGGCCTCTTCGAGTTCCCGGATCGCCGCTACCCGCTCTCCCACGGGCTCACAGCGTGGTTCGTAGACCCGGCGAACGTCGTCCTGATCCGTGGTCACCGAGAAGCTGACTCGCAGGCGGGTCCGGGCTGCCAGACTCTGCAGCAGTTCCTTGTCCCGCAAGACCAGTGTCGCTCTCGTCTGGATCGCGACGACTTCCGGCGGAGTCTCGCACAGTGCTTCCAAAATCTCCGGCATCAGTCGCGCATCGGCCTCGGCCGGCTGGTACGGATCGACCAACGGTGAACAGTAGATCCGCCGGGAAGATCGCAACTCGCTTCGCAGCAACGTTGCGGCGTTCGATTTGATGGTCGTGTGATGACCCCACCGCTGCCAATCGACAGGCTGCAGGCCTGCATGGAACCTCAAGGTAGGAACGTAGCAGTACGTGCAGCCGTAGACACAGTTCCTGGCCGGATTGAGCGAGTGCGTGAACCCTGCACGAGCGATGAAGCCACTCGTCTTGCTCAAGATGCTCTTGGCGCGCGTGCTGTAGACGGAAAACACCCGATTCGGACCGCAGATCTGCGAGTCTGCCGACAATCGCCATTGTAGGCTGAGTAACGAAGTTCTGGTGGGAAGGTTGCGGCAAGGCAACCGAGCACATCGCGGACTTGACCGGCGGTCGTCCGCCGGACGTTGGCAGCACCGTTCGACATTCCGACCCGCAACCTTCAGAGTGGATAATGGAACAGCAGGGTCTGCACACCCCCATGCCGGACGATCAGCAGGCAACATCCACAGCCACGCCTCAGCCCGCCAACACTCCCTCGCCGAACAGGGAACTGGGATCGTTGGCGAGTGCGTCCAACGAGGAGTCCTTCCGTCAGGTTCTCGCCAAGCCGTCCACGATCGTCGGGATCGTCCTCGGCATCGTGGTGGCCGGCGTTGTCATCGTCCTCCAGACGGGACCGTCGCACCTGACCCTTGATCCTCCAGAGGCGAAGTACGAGCTCCTCCCCAACGAAGGTCTCGTGGAAGGCGTCCCGATCGCGATCCAGCTGGGACCGCTCACACTCTTCCAACTCGCCGACCCCATGGCCGGCGGCGCCGGGGCGGTCCGGGCGAGGCAAGTCGTCGAGAATCTGAACTCGGCGGTCCTCGAACTGGGTGCGAACCAGAACCGAGTGATCACCATCGAATCCTCCCGAGACGAAGGCATGCCCAGGATCGTCCAGAAAGCAACCCCCAACTCCACGGAATCGATCGAGATCGTGACGGTTACGTCTGATGACATGACATTGATGTCGACAGACGACGCCAAACTGCTGGCCCGCGTATGGGCCGAACGACTTACCGACAGCATGAAGCTGCTGGTCTTCGCGAAGCCCCCGGAGTTCTCACGGGACACCGATTTCGGTGCCGCTCTGGACACCCTTTACGTCAATGCGAGGCGTGAGAGCGCCAAGCTGACTTCGGCCAAGCTGGCGGAGGCATTCGAGGAGCTTCCGTCGGCCCAACGGGAAGCCCTGACATCCGTCCCGACCCTACCTACCACCGCCGACACGCTATCCGTCGAAGAAGATTCTAGCGGCAGCTAACCTCTCTCGAAAGAGGACTTCGAGACCCGGGCAAGAATTGTCCTACGGGCAAAGTCGAGTTCCGGAACCCGCAGAGCGCGGCATGCTCCGTAAATCACTGCGACCCCCAGCGGAACGGAAATAGCTACCGACACCAGCCGACCCACGAAAGTGCCGTTGCCGATCCAGCCCTCGACGGCACTCGCGCAGACCCAGCAACAGGCCCCCATCACACAGGAGGCCGCCACGATCTTCAGGCTCGACGCAAGGAGCCGCCGTCCACCGATCCCGTGCAGTCTGGACCGCATGACGCCGAAGAGCAGGGTGGAGTTGAGCGTGGCGACCAAGGCCGTCGAGAAAGCCAGTGCCCACGCCCCGAGTCCCAGAAAATCGATGAACAGCTTGTTCAGGGAGAAGTTCAGCACGATGGAGAAGACCGAGACGAACATCGGCACTCGGACATCGTCGAGCGCGTAAAACGCGGGAGCCAGGATCTTCGTGGCCGCATATCCTGCCAGTCCCAGACAGTAGAACGACAATGCCAAGGCCGTCTGCTCGGTATCGGACGCCGTGAACTGTCCCCGCTCGTAGACAACCCCAATCAACTGCCGACTCAGCACGAACAGGCCAACTGCCGATGGAATCGTCAGGAACAACACCAATCCCAAGGACCTGGACAGCGTTTCGCGGAATTCCTGAAGACGCCCGGCCCCGGCCTCCCGGGATATCGTTGGCAACGTAGCCGACGCCAGCGCGATGCCGAACAGCCCGAGCGGCAACTGCATGAACCGGAACGAGAATCCCAGCCAGGACACCGGTCCGTTGATAACCTGCCCAGCCGCATCCGCGAGTCGCGAAGCGAACATGCCGTTCACCATCACGTTGACCTGCACGGCGGCAGCGCCAATCGTGGCAGGCCCCATCAGGCGCAGAACCTGACGTACCCCCGGGTCCGCGAACCCCGACATCGGTCGGAATCGCAGACCGGTGGCCCGCAGGCTGGGGATCTGGCACAGATACTGGATGGCGCCTCCTGTCAGGGTGCCGATGGCCATGCCAACGATCGGCTGAATCCCGATCTCCGGTCCCAGGACAAACCCGCAGAAGACACCCACACTGACCGAAGTGATATTGAAGAAAGCGGACGACATCGCCGGGATACCGAACGTCCCGTGCGAGTTGAGTACGCCCATCGCCTTCGCTGCCAGCACGATCAGCAGCAGGAACGGCATCAGGATCCTTGTCAGAAGGACCGTGAGCTCAAACTTCCCGTCGACGGCAGCATAACCGGGAAACAGCTTCTCGACAATCGACGGAGCCAGGAACGTACCGATCACGCAGATCCCGCTCACTGTAGGTACAAGCAAGGTGGTAAGGCGGTTCGACAGCGCGAACGCATCGTCCCTGCTACGCCCCGCCAGTGCCTGGGAGTAGGTCGTCACGAAAGCCGCGGAGAGAGCGCCCTCTGCCAGTAGGTCCCTCAACAGGTTGGGAATACGATACGCGGCGACGAACGCATCGTTCTGCATTCCTGCGCCGAACAAACCGGCGAACACAGTCTCCCGGACCAGACCGGTGATTCGGCTGCAGAAAACGGCGAGGCCGACGACACCAGCTCTACGTACGATCTCGGCTTGTACGGATTCTCGGTCAGGCACGGGCAGCGGCACGGCGACGGTGTTTCTAGTCTGGAACCGGACCGGAACTCCGAGTATCCGCTAGCGTATCATTGCGAGCCCAGCTTCGATATTTCCGCCCAGAAACTGAGCCTGGAGACCGACACGGCCAAGGACGAGGCCTTCCGTCCGGCACGCGGGACGCCCGACCCATGCCTGATCGGCCGGCACCGGAAGCCGAGGGCCTGCCACGATCGGAATCCAGGGGGTGGGCGAACCGAACCGCCTCACCCCGGGGACATGATCGGTTTCAAGCACTGACTCGATGGCTGGCCCGTCGAGACCATTCGGGTGATGTAGGATCTTCCTCAGGAGGGATCTCTGGTGTCCCGATCAGCAGGTGGACTCAATCGATTCGAAACCGGCGAACCTGATCCACACCGAAGCAGTTGGAACGCAAGATCGTCACGACCCGATGCGTTGTCGATGGTGCAGGCTTCGAAGTAGCCCAAGTGACCCAAGAACGCCGCCTGCGTTCAACTTTGCCCGCACCGTTGCCGCTTCCCTGCACGCCCCTGCACAGCGACAGACCGTTCAGGTTCCAGTGGCACTCCGACCTGCGAGCCAACCGTAACGAATCGGTGACCGAGGCGCAACGCGACTGTCAAATCCCACGAATGGATTTCGGAATCGGTGGTCAGGAATTACCTCGCACCGAAGCACGATCGTGAAGCGGGCTAACTCAAGGAGGCTCATGTCCAGCAAGACACTCTTTCCATCTGGCGACGTCGGTTTCGAGGGGCATGATCCCCGACGCGACTGCAGCGACACCTTTGACGAGATTCTCTCCAGAAGAATCCAGCGACGCTCCCTGCTGAAGGGTAGCGCCTTGGCGCCACTGTTCTGCATGGGGAACATTGCGAACCTGAAGGGGCACGAATTGTACGGCCACCTGTCGTTCGCGCCCATTACAGGCAGTTCGGATGATGAAATCACTGTACCGGAAGGCTACAAGTCCGCACCGCTGGCAGCATGGGGTGATCCACTCTTCGCCGGTGCCCCCGCATTCGACCCCGGCGATCTTGATCCAGCGGCGCAGCGGCGGCAGGTCGGCTACAACTGTGACTTCGTGGCATGGTTCGACCACATCGACGGGTCCGGGATTGTTGGCCTGAACCACGAATACACCACCCCGGAACTCATGTTCTCGAACTACTCGGCGGACAAGGCCACGCAGCGGCAGGTCGACTACGAGATCGCTGCACACGGCGTGTCGTTCTTCCTCGCCAAACGGAACGCAGGGGCCCACGGACCGTCGTACAAGATGTCCCCGAGCAGCGCCTTCAACCGCCGCATTCACGGCGAGACTGCGATCATGCTGTCCGGTCCGGTCGCTGGCAACGAGTTGCTGATGACCAGTTCCGACCCCTCGGGCAAGACAGTCCATGGAACATTCAATAACTGTGGGGGCGGCATCACGCCTTGGGGCACCTACCTGACCGCCGAGGAGAACTTTGACCAGTACTTCGCCAACAACGCCGGCGTGACGCACGAGATGGCGAAGACGGCCAACGCGCGGTTCGGCGTGCGAGACGAAGGTGGCAGGCGGCCGTGGTGGAAGCACCACCATCGCTTTGACCTCAATCACGAGCCCAACGAAATCAACAAGTTCGGATGGGTTGTCGAAATCGACCCGTACACTCCGGGCTGGATGCCGCACAAGCGCACCGCGATCGGCCGGTTCAAGCACGAAGCCGCCGCCACGACACTCTCGCGCAATCGGAACGCCGTCGTGTATTCGGGCGACGACTCGCGGTTCGAGTATGTCTACAAGTTCTTGTCAGATGGCGTCTATGACGAGGGCAACCGGGCTTCCGCCAAGAACCTCCTCGACAGCGGGACCCTGTACGTGGCGAAGTTCAACGATGACGGCACGGGCGAGTGGATGCCTCTGGTGCACGAGCACGGTCCACTCAATGCGTCGAACGGTTTCACGAGTCAAGCCGATGTGCTGCTGTTCCCGCGGCAGGCAGCCGATCATCTCGGCGCCACGCAAATGGACCGTCCCGAAGACATCGAGATCAACCCGACCACCGGCAAGGTCTATGTCGCACTGACGAACAACACCCGCCGTGAAGCCGGTGCCGTGGACACCGTCAATCCGAGGGGGCCGAATCCGATGGGCCACATCGTGGAGATCACGGAGGACAGAGGCGACAACGGGGCAACATCCTTCACCTGGCAGATCTTCATGCTCTGCGGGGATCCTTCGGACCCGTCCCAGGGAGCCTTCTTCGCAGGATTCGACAAGAGCATGGTCAGCAAGATCGCGAACCCCGACAACCTCGCTTTCGACAGGTTCGGCAATCTCATCATTTCCACCGACGGGCAGCCCAGGACGATCGGGATCAACGACGGCATCTTCTTCGTGCCCACGGAGGGTCCCGAGCGGGGCTACAACCGGCAGATCTTCAGTGGCGTGGTCGGAGCCGAATGCGCTTCGGTGATCATGAACACCGCCCAGGACCTGATGATGGTCTCCATCCAGCACCCGGGAGAGGGGGGCACACGGGACGAACGGATTTCTTCCTTCGGCGGTCCGGACATCAACCGACCGACCCTGGTCGCCGTCACTCGTTCGGAAGCTCCCTACTACATCGGCGCATAGCCGGACAGCTGACAACACTGTGGGCGCTTCCGCTGCGGACCGCCCACTGATCCGGGGTAAACGTTCGAGTGGGCAGTGGAAGGCAGGCAGTGAGGGGGAGCGCCGGAGGCTGGCCAGCCGCTGCGGGCTGAGGGGTGGGCGGCGGCCCACAGCGTGCTGGGCCGGGCCACCCGAGCGGCGGGAAGGTCGTCGGGGTCAGCCGGGCCGGAGCAGCACCTGGCGGCGGTCCGGGGGCATGCCCCACGGCAGCCACTCCTGCGGCTGCGGCACGGTCGCGCCCGGGCCCTGCCGGGCGCACTCGCCCAGGAAGGCCTCCAGCCAGCGCCCCAGATCGATGCCGGCCATGGCGAGCGTGCTGCACACCGACAGCAGCAGACCCTGCAACTCGGCCCCGGTCGGACTGTGCGAACCGTGGCTGAGCTGGCGCCCGATCACCACCCGCCGCAGGGCGCGCTCGACACGGTTGTTGTCCATGGGCGCCAACGGCTGCTGCACGCAGACCGACAGGCCCGTGCGATAGCGCAGCAGCGAGGCCAAGGGTCCCAGGCGCGGGTCGCCCGCGGCCGGGGCGCTCGCCGCTACGCTCTGCCGCTCGCTTTCCACGTACGCGAAGAACCGGCTCATCGCGGCGCTGAACTGCTCCTGCAGCGCCTGCCACTGCGCCGACTGGTGCTCGCCGTCCCGCTCGGGCTGCCAGTGCCGGTGCCGCTCGCGGTGCAGCCGGTACAACTCCCCGATGCGCCGCACGATCGCGTCCGCCCAGCTCTGCCAGGGCGGATGACGGTCGGCCAGCCGCACGAAATCGCGCCGGGCGTGGGCCCAGCAGATGGCCAACTCGAACTGGCCGGCGTGGTCCCGCACCAGCTTGTCGTAGGCCGCATAGCGGTCGCACACCAGCACCGCCCGCCCGCTCTGTCCGAGGCGCCCGAACAGGACCTTCGCCGCCGCCGCGCTGCGCGCCGGATCGACCCGGAACCGCACCGCGTCGGCCGTCAGGCAGGCCCACAGCCAGCAGCGCGGATTGTACCCCTGCTCGCCCCGCGCCTGCACCCTCCACGACGTTTCGTCCCCGTGCACCAGCAGCGCCTGCTGCTGATGCACCCCGATGGCCTGCTCCAGCGGTGCGAACCAGTGCACGAAATCCTGTTGATGCCCCAGCAGGCTGCTGGCCGGCAGCGCCAGTCCCCGCTCGGCCCACTCCCGCTCGAAGGCCCGCACCGGGCGCCGTTGCCAGTCCACCTGCAGCAGGAACTCCACCCACACGCTCAGACCGTAGCAGGTCCCCCGGAACAGCGTCGGTGGCAACCCCGCCTGCACCGTGGGCGTCCGCTGGCCGCGGGCCTGCGCGCACTCGCAGGTCGCCCGATAGCGCGGCCGCCGGATGCGCCGCCGGTAGCTGCGCACCTCCACCTCGACCCGCTCGCTGACCGCCACCCCGTGCCGCCCGAAGGGCCGCCCGCAGTCCCCGCACACCCGCCTCTCCGCCGACAGGTCCCGCTCCTCGGTCCGCTCTTCCAACTCAGGCCGCGCTACCCGCGGATGGGACCTCGCTCCCGGTTGCCCGCCCCGCGTCCGCCGGCCCGACCGACCCGCCTCGCCCGCGTCCCGCTCCGGCGTCCGCTTCTCACTCCGCGTACCAAAGGCCGCCCGCAGCAGATCCGCCCGATTCGGTGGCTGTCCGACCGCCCCCTGCTGTAACTCCGCCACCTGCTGCTCCCCGGCCACCACCTGCCGTTGCAGGGCCCCGCACTCGGCCTGCGCCCGGACCAACTTCTGCTGCGTCTCTCGGTGCTGCGCCTGCTCGGCCCGCAACCGCTCCCGCAGCCGCTCCTCGCGTTCCTTCGCCCGACCGTGCTGACTCTTCCAGTACCTCGCCTGCCGCTTCCACTCCCACCTCTCCGCCGACCGCTTCCCACACTCCCGCTCTCCCCCTCTCCGCTCCTCCGACTGCCTCCCCACCGCCACCTTCCTGCTCCCGCCATCAAAACATATCAACTCTCCAACGTTCTATGCAACCTTCCTCCCTCTTCACCCCCCGGCCGGCCACCTCCCCGCTCCACTGCCCGCTCGAACGTTTACGATCCGGGAGCGTCATCGAAGCTCACGAGGCGCTCCGATTGCGTTTCCCCACCCTGCTCGATCTGCCCGAAGATCTCTGGTTGAGACAACACCAGTGTTCAGTCCACCGCAACATTACTTGTAGAGTGTGTCTCGGAAGAGGAGTTCCGGCGCGAGAGAAAATGCTTACGAGCTTGCTGTCCCATAATCAACAAGTGGAGGAACACTTGGGCAGGGCTGAATAGCGTGATGATCAGCTTGCTGGCAGGGGTCCTGCTCGTACGCTTGGCAGTCGGGGAGCCGTTTACGGTGTTCGGCAATTCACCTTCTGTGGACACCCGCAAGTCCTCGTCTAGATAACTCGGAGTCGCGCGTTCAGTCGCTGCCTGTACCGTCCTGGTCCTGCTCATGGCAGTCTCCGTCGGCGTTGGCGCCGTGGTTTCTTCTCCTCGGTCGGAGCAAGTGGAGCTTGCATGCGTTCATATAGTTCGAACAGGTACTCGACGCGTTCACGTTCGGACGCAAACCGCTTCCGCCGATAGAGGCGGTCAACAACCCGATCCAATCCCTGATGCGCCTTTCGGAGGTTGGGCGGCATCAGATCGGGGTCGTAGAGTTCCGCCAGCGTTGCATCCGGATGCGTGGCGCGTGCGTCGAGCACAGCCTGCGCGAGTGGTTCCAGCACCGACGTGTCCGCGTCCTCGAAGCCATGCGGCAACGGAAACGTGTTGTAGACCACGCCGACGGAGTACATGTATCGGCTCTCAAGCCGGCCTGTTACAGTCCGCATCCAGGCCATGTGCATCGCGGACGTGAGTAACGCAAAGTCCGCGAGTGTCGCATCAGGAAGGATCCGCAGCTTTTGGTTGGCGACCACTTCCGGCGTTAGCCAGCCAATGGGAATGTACTCGCGACGTTCCGAACTCGTATTGGGAAGTACGAGGATGGACGCGGTGGGCCTCTCGTCCACACCAACCCTCGTCGGGTAGGCAGACATCGCGACGGTGCTCGGGCGGCGACTCGACGCCCGGTACTCCCGCACTTGCTGGATGCGTTCTCTGACTCGTGGAAGATGCCGCAGATCGGACGGAGACGAATCCGCCAAGTAGAGGATCCAGCGGTGAAGGCCGTTGATGTACTCGTCGCCGCCGATGTACTTGCGGAAGAATTTCCGCGACCCCGGCTCACTCCGTATGAAATCGTGGTACTCGTCAGGTGTAAACGTGAGTATGCCGTTGTCAATCATCTGGACACCTGTCTTCAGCCGCTGCATCCCATTGACCGGCCGGCTTTCCTCGCGGACGACGACATGCGGATCAGTCAACGAACTGCCGTCCAACAGGTACGGCGTGATCACGGAATGACGGCCTTCAAGCGGTTCTCCGTTGATGTCCTCGTAAGTGAAGAGGCGCCTGTTCCGCGGCGCGTGGCCAGCCGCGTCCAGGGCGATGATGACAACATGGACATGCGCTTTGCCGCGAGCGTCCGAACCCCACGCGAAGGTCCGATGAGCGAAGGCGATCTCTAGGCGCCGATGGTCAAGCAGCAGCGGCCAGAGTTGCGCCACCTGTTCGCCCTGCGTGATCGAGTTGGTCGACACGAAACCGATCCGCGGCGGTGCGCCACCGGCCGGCTGCGCACGCCGTACATAATCCCCTGCACGGATGAACCATGCAGCCACGTAGTCGAGCGTCCCGCCACTGCCACCAAGGGCGGCGACGCGCCGCACCTGCGCCCGCTGTTCGGGTGACTGATGCTTGGCCCCACCGAACGGCGGATTACCGAACACGTACGAGCACTCGTCAGGCGGCAACACATCGGCCCAGTCGATCTCCAGCGCGTCGCTGTTGCGGATGTGCGGCGACTTCTCGATCGGGATCCGCGCATAGGTCTGGCCGAACTCCAAGCTGAGCTCGCTGTTCATGATGTGGTCCATCATCCAGAGCGCGGTGGCCGCGATGCGGGCCGGGAACTCGCCAATCTCAATGCCGTAGAACTGGTCGACCTCGACGACGGACTGGACGGAAATCTGAAGTTGCGTGCCTGTCGACCTGGAATCAATCTCCCGCAGAACCTCAATCTCCAGCGTTCGAAGCTCACGGTAGGCGATGATCAGGAAATTGCCGCAGCCACAAGCCGGGTCGAAGAACCGCAGCATGCCGAGCTTGTCCCGGAACCTCCACAGATCCGTCTCGGCCCGTCCGTCCCGGCGGTCTCGCAACCGCCGGAACTCGGCCCGGAGGTCGTCGAGGAACAGGGGCTCGATCACCTTGAGGATGTTCTTCTCGGTCGTGTAGTGTGCCCCTTGGGAGCGGCGTTCGGACGGCTCCATGACCGCCTGAAACAGCGCCCCGAAGATGGCTGGCGAGATCGCCGACCAGTCGAACTGCCCCGCCTCAATCAGCGCTGACCGCATCGCTGTGTCGAAGGCGGGCGGCCGCAGACGGTCGGAGAACAGCTCCCCGTTTACGTACGGGAAGCGGTCCAGATCCTCGTCGAGCGCCCGCTGGCGCCTGCCGAGCGGCGTGTTCAGTACTTCGAATAGTTGCATGAGCCACGCGCCGAGGTCGGCGCCGTCCGGCGCCGTGCGTTCCTCAACGAACTGGAGGAAGATGTCGCGCGGCTCGAAGATCCCGGTGTCGTCGGCGAACAGGCAGAAGACGGTCCGTACCAGGAACAACTCGAGGTCGTGCCCCTCGTAGCCGGACGCCTTCAGCGCATCATGCAGACGGGCGACCAACTCGGACGCCTCGATGTTGACCGGATCCTGATCGCGGAACGTGCGGCGCTGGACGCCTATGATGAACCCGAACTTCTCGACATGCTGTGGCAATTCTGCGAGGGTGAAGCGGGTCTCCTCGCGCTCGTCCCGGTCGAGAAGCTCGAACGTCTCGAAGTCGCAGAGAAGCTGGAAGCGGGGGCGGTCGCGTTCCGGTAACGCATCGAAGTATGTGCCCGCCTGATCACGCGCCGCGTTCAAGTCGCGTCCGGCGCTCTTCTGCTCGACCAGCAGGACGCCCGGCCAGAACAGGTCGATGAAGCCCGAAGTGTTGTCAAGCCGCTGGACATGTTCTTCGTAGCGGGCCACGGTGCGAAGCCGGACACCGAAGATGGCGAAGAAGTCGTTGTAGAAGGTCTGCGTCTCCCGCCTCTCTGAGGTCGCGTTAGCATACTCGCGGGCGAAGTCCGCAGCCCGCGTTCGGATCTCGTTCCATGAAAGCCTCATCCGTCCACCGTCAGTTAGTAGGGGTCAACTCAAGAGGCGCAGAATGCAGAGCACGCCACCAAGGATCGCGCGCGTCTGCGCCTACATCGCCCCGGCGAAGCGTCACGACCGCCGGGCCTAGACGACCGCAACATCGGCTCGCCGCACGTCAAGCAGATGGTCAAGATCAGGGCGAGTGGACAACTCGCGGCCGTGGTCGGCAGCAGGGTTCTGAGCGACTGCGACGCAAACAAGCAACTCCTCCACGCCTGCTACGGTCAGCATCCGTGCAGCCACGTGGGTGTCCATTGGAGACAGGGTATCACGGCCCGCGCGACCGTCGTCCGGGCGGAACCACCCCGATGGGCGGTGCATCAAGCCTTACGACGCCTCCACTTCAATGGTCGGCGACGCACTTCCGGTATGGGTTGAAACGAGAGGATTTACGATAGGGATCGATGGAGGATATCGGGATGACACATGATCTGGTTTGGCCTGTTGAACTGGAGGAACAGGACGACGGTTCCCTGCTCGTCTCGTTCCCGGACATTCCGGAAGCCCTGACCGAGGGGGCGACGGAGGCAGAAGCGATCTCCCAAGCCCGGGACTGTCTCATCACCGCGCTGGGTGGATATGTCGGAGCGAGTCGTGCCATTCCCCAGTCGTCTCCGCCACGAGGCCGAAACACGGTCGCTTTGCCTGCGCTGCTTGCCGCCAAGATTGCGCTCTATGGTGCGATGCGTGCAGAGGGCGTCGGCAAGAACGTGCTGGCTGCACGGCTCGGACTTCCCGAGAATTCGGTGCGTCGGCTGATCGACCTTGACCATCGTTCGCACATCGGCCAGATTGAAATGGCACTTCATGCGCTGGGTCGTCGTCTGGCGGTTGCGACGCTGGCTGCGGAGGTCTGACTGGCCTGCTCGAAGTAGCTGGCCCAATGCTCCGCCAGACGAGACGATTCTGGTCGAACGTGTCTCGGAACAGAGCCCTCCGGCCAGAGCGCACCCGCACGGCGTGAACTGGCATTCGGCACATGCCGATGCGCACTGCCTGTTCAAGTCTGAAATACCGAGGAATCTGCGTGTAACGCGATGCTGCTGGCTGGCTCCTCGCAGACGAGCCTCGACCTCCAACATGCGCGCCTCGGCCTGCCACCCACTCTCCGAAGGGTAAATGTTCGGCGCATTCCCGTTTCCGGCCAGCCCCACGGCCCCGGTCGTCGATGCCGACCAACTCGCTCCCTCGGTCCGTGCAGACATTATCCGGGGACATCAGCCCGTCATGAGACTTGGGCGAAGATGAAGCTCCAGATATCCGCCCACTCGTCAACGACCTTGTGCAGAGGCTTGCCCCGCCCATGTCCCGCTGATTCCTCATAACGCAGCAGGATCGGCTCCTCGCTGACATTGGCCGCCTGTAGCCGGGCGATCATCTTCCGCGCATGCATCGGATCAACCCGCGAGTCCGCACTCGCAGTGTAGATCAACGTCGCGGGGTACGAAGTACCGTCCTGGACCCGGTGATAGGGCGAATACGTTCGCAGCCATTCGAAGTCCTCGGCGTTCTCTGCGCTGCCGTACTCCGAAACCCAGAGCTTCGCCATGCGGAACCTGTCGTACCGGAGCATGTCCAGCAACGGCACACCGGACACCGCGGCCCGCCAGAGGTCGGGTCGCTGGGTCAGGGCCGCTCCCACGAGCAGTCCACCGTTGCTGCGTCCGTGGATGACCAGCCGCTCCGGGTCGACCAGTTGCTCTCGCTTGAGAAACTCCCCGGCAGCGATGAAGTCGTCGAACACGTTCTGCTTGTTGGCCAGCATCCCCGCCCTGTGCCACTCCTCACCGTATTCGCTCCCTCCGCGGAGGTTTGCGATGGCCAACAGGTTGCCGGCTTCGATCCACGGAAAGATCCAGGTCGAGTAGCTCGGTGTCAGGGCGATGTTGAAGCCGCCATACCCGTAGAGCAACCCGGGAATCGTGCCGTCCGCCGGCGTACCGCGCTTCGCGATCAGGTACATGGGAACACTGGTCCCGTCCGTGCTGTCGTAGAAGACCTGCCGTACATCGTAGGAATCCGGGTCCACGGCAGCATCAACCCCTTCCCAAAGGGCGGGGGCCTGCTGGCTGGTGTCCATCCGATAGATCGCCGGGGGGCGAACGAACGAACTGAACGAGAAAAACACCTCGCTGCTGGACGATCGGGCCGAGAACGCTCCCACCGTGCCAAGGCCAGGCAGCGGCACTTCCCTGCGGTCCGAACCGTCGAGAGCATACGAATGCAACTCGGAGTGCGCATCGCGCATGCTGCCCACGAAGAGTCGGTCGGCTGCGACATGTGCGAACTCGATCACGGCGTCGCTCTCAGGTACCACGGTCCTCCAGTGCTCCGGGTCCGGCCGGCCAAGGTCCACCGCAACTACCCGATAGCGCGGAGCACCCGCATTGGTCAGCAGAAACAGCGTGTCGCCGACGATCTCCCCTGTATAACTCGACTCGCCGTCTTCGGCGATGGTGATCGTCCTTCCGGTCTCGATGACCCGGACATAGAGATGGTTCCTGCCCCAGCCGAGGAACGTATCCAGAAGCAGATGGCGTTCATCGTCACTGAGCACCGCATCCGGGATATGAGCTTTCTCGAGGCCTTCTCCGAAGACGAGCGGGTCCTCGCCGTAGTGGCGCCCGAGCTCGTGCAGGTAAACGCGTCGATCATAGAGTTCTTCACCGGGGCCGATCGAATCGACATCCCGCGGCCGGGAATAATAGAAGCCGGAGCCGTCCTCGAGCCACTGCGGGTTGGCGAAGCGCACCTTCGGGAACTGGTCTTCCAGGTCTTGGCCGTTCTCGATGTCGAGGATGTACATCGTGCTCGTTTCGGTCCCTTCGACGGACTTGCCGTAGGCCAGGTACATCCCGTCCTTCGACGGGACATACCAGTCGATGGTCGTCGTCCCGTCGTCGCTCATTCCGTTCGGGTCGAGCAAGGCACGGTCCTTTCCGGCAAGACTGTCCCGCATGTACGTCACGGGCTGATCCTGTTCCCCGCTCCTCCGGGAATAGAAGTACCGTCCCCCTGCCTCACGGGGCGTGGAAATCGAACCGGATGCCAGGATCTCCGTCATCCGGTCCCGAATGCCCTGACGGGTCGGAAGGCGCTCAATGTATCCGTCCGTATAGTCGACCTGGGTCGCGACCCATTGGCTCGTCTCTGCACTCTCACCGTCCTCGAGCCACCGATACGGATCCTGGACCGTCACACCATGCAACACTTCCTCGACCATACGTACCTCAGTCGGTGGTGGCGGTCCCAGCGACGGACTCCCACAACTCATACCCGCGACCATTCCAGCGAGCCAACCAGGAATCCACAGAATCCGCGGACGCATCTTGCCTATCCTAAACCCGACTCCGGTCGGAACGGCGATGGACACCCCAGTTCAAGTGCAGATTCGGCTTCAAAGCGGTCGCCAGCGCGGTCGGGGCCATCCCCTTGAGGCTCGGGCCCGACCTGTGGGGATCCTCTCACCTGTCTTCGGCATCGATTCCAAGGCCGCGTTCAGCTTGGCTCGCGCAAGCCTGGACGCCTCGTCACCATCCGGAATCGACCGTGTCTCATCGGGATCAGCCCGGACATCGAAGAACTGTCCGTCGGCGTACAGCTTGTACCGCTTGTCCCGGACATAGAGCACTTCCGGGTGCCTGTAGGGGCTGTCGAACTCGGTTGCGAACGGACGCGGGAAGTAGTACGTGAAGAGCCAGTCCCGAGGATTGCCGGGCTTGCCCTGCAGTCGGTCCCAGAAGCTCCGGCCGTCAAGCGTGCCCGCTGCCGAGAGGTCCAGACCGGCACCCTGCGCCAACGTGGGCAGGAAATCAGAGAAATCGATCAGATCGTCGAGCACCCTGCCCCCCGCGATCATGCCCGGTGCGTTGACGACCAACGGCACATGAGTGCCCGCATCGGTCGGAGCCCCCTTGTCGCCCGCGATCGACTGTCCGTGCAGTTCCGACGACAGGGTATGGTGACTTCCGTTGTCGGACGTGAACACGAAGACCGTTCGACGAAGCAGGCCCAGATCGGCAAGCTTGTCCTGAAGCCGCCCCACGATGTGGTCCGTGTATTCCACCATGTCCGCGAAGTTGGCTTGCCGATCCGTCGACTCTCGATCCTTCGAACGGGGCGTCGGCTCGAACGGGGAATGGACCAGGATCATCGGATAGTACACGAAGAACGGCCTGTCCCGGTTCTCCTCGATGAACGCGAGCAGGAAATCCGTGACGACATCCGGACCATATGCGTCTTCATCCAACTCCAGGATCCGGCCGTCGCTCTCCAGGGAGGGCTTCCAGTAGCGGTCACGCTCCGTCTGCCGGGTGTTCCACAGGCAATAGGTGTCGAAACCTCGGCCAGCGGAAACGCCCGTCGCGTCGTCGCCACCCTGCAGCTGCCACTTGCCGCCGACCGCCGTGGCATAACCGGCGTCTCGGAAGAGATCGGCGATCGTGTACTCGTCCGGCGACAGCGCCCCGAATGTCACGTAGTTGCGCGCGTTGCTCTTGCCGGTCATGAGCGCGACGCGGCTGGGGGTGCACAGCGGGGTCGAGTAGCAGTTCGTGAACCGCACTCCTCCATCCGCAAGCCTGTCAATCCGCGGCGTGCTGTACTGGCGGCTGCCGTAGGCGCCGAAACACTCATGGCCCACATCGTCGGCCATCACCAGCACGACGTTCGGGGGCATTGTGGCGTCCTGGGCAAGGCCGGCGACCGCAGCGGCCAGAACAAGCGTGATCAGCTGGTGCATGACAGGAACCGGACAGGGGCAACCGTGCGACTCGGTGCCGCCCGTGGAAGACTCTATTCTGACTCAGGTTCGTCTTCGGGCAAAGGCTCGAGACCGTCGATCTCTTCGAACGTGATCGTCGCTTCCGCCGTGAACTTGCGGTACAGCCGGAACTCGAGATCATTGCGAGTCAGAATGCGCCCGCTGCGAACGTAAGCCTGTGCCTTGAGCGGCAGCAGGAATTCCTGACCACTCAGTTCGATGAAGTCGAAATCAAGGCGGCTCCGCGCCTCCTGCATCGGAAAACTGGAAGGGATGTCCTCGGCCTCCATGACGATCCGCAAGACCCGGCCCGTTTCCTTGCCGATATACACGAGACCCGTGTACCCTGCGTGGATCTGACGCAGATTCGCCGCTTCTCCGTAGTCACCGTTCGATGACAGTGTCCACGAGGACCGCGACTGCGGAACCTCCAGATGGAACACGTACACCGGCTTGCCGCGGAGCAACGAGTGACGAGCCCATCGGAACTGCGCATCAGTCTGGTGCGAGAACAGGCCCGCCAGAATCGAGCCGAACTCACCGGTGCTGGTGGTTCCTCCAAGGTCCGAGAATCCCTTGTTCGACTCCACATCGTTCACTGTGAGGGTTTCGTAATTCTCCTGACCGTCGTAGTAGCTGAGCCGGGTCTTGATCTCGTCGAGCTTCAGCCAGTCCATCTCCAGACCGGTCGGGTCGTAGTATCGGCGAGTCAGTTGCAGGCAGACGTAGTTGGGCAACTGTTCCGTGTAGACCTCGGCCTGTCGGCGGGCTTCCCGGATGATGCGGAGTTGCTCTTCCTCGCTGGGCGGGGGCGGCTGGCGAGGTGCTGCCTGCGAGTTCGGTTGGGCCTCAACGGTCGGCGCAGGAAGACCAGTCGTGGCGGACTGCAGCGCTTCCAGCGCTTTCAGCGTGCGGGGACCAATACCCCATCCGACGAATTCCTCGACCAGCCGGTCGCTGATTGCAAACCGGACGACCTGCTTCTTGAGATAGCTGGCGACATCCTTGTCCTTGAGGTTCTGCTCGACCGACGACTTGATGAACTGCCTGAGCTGGACGTAACTGAGGCCAGACTGCGCCTGCAGCCCGACCACTGCCACCAGCACGACCAGCAGTCTTACTGCTGCGCGCATGAGTTCATTCTATGGTGGAAGCGAAGCAGATGACCGACGGCCTGCAAGAACCCGCAGGCAACTCAGGTCAAGCCCAGCCTGCCAGAAGGCATCAAGACCCCGGATCAACCCGTCCTCGGTGTTCGATGCTCCAACCTCCACCCACCGCCGGCAGCGTTTCGTCACCCAGGCAATCGCGAACAGCGCATCACTCGCGGAGCACAGGCAACGGCTCATCCTCCCAGATCGGGATCCACTCCATCCTGCATCCTTCAGCAACTGGCCGGCCCCGTACTGCGCGCCCGGGACTCGACGGGAGCCGTGCTTCAGAAGCCCACGGTGAAGCTCGTGTAGCCGACGTGAGACCGAAACCCGCGCACACCGGCGATGGTCTCCACGTAACCGTAGTACTGCCACCCGACATTCCATGCCAGCCGCCGGCCGAGCTCGAAGGACACCCGGATCTGCGGAGAGTGGTAGGACATGGGCAGGCGTGTCGTCAGAGTCCCGTTCGCGAGCGAGAACGATGCCGTAGCTGGAGTCTCCGCCCGCTCGGCGCCACCGGCATCCCGCGTCAGGTTGTAGCTCGCATGGAGTGTCACCTTCTCGGTGGGCGTGGAGCGAACGGAGAAGTTCAGGCCATGGATGCCGGCTGCATACACGCTCCGCAGCGGCTCGGGTTGATCGACGACCTCGAAGAGGTCCAGGATTCCCGTTGAGACATCCATCTTCAGCCAGTTGTAGCCACAATCCAGCACCAGTCCCCCTCCGGGATGCGCCCACGAGACATGCGTGCCGTGGCTGCGGCTCCTCGAACTGTAGGCAAGCAGTTCGGTCGGATTGTCATTGACGCGGTTCTTCAGGTAGGCACTCAGCGTGAACGCCCGGCGCCGCCAGACCAGACGCGCCGACTGGTTGTGGAATCGCCGTTCACTGATCGGAGCCAGTGGCCGGTCGGCCCGTCCCACTTCCACATCGAACGCGGCTCGCAGATTGCGGCCCGGAATCCACCGAACGCCACCCGTTCCGGACCGGACCTTGTTGTCGACCGATCGAAGTTCGTTCTCGAATGCGAAGTCCGGATAGCGCACAGCGTCGGAGGACCGCGCCCGGCGGTCGGAAAGGCGAAAGGCTCCGAAGAGACTCCAGGTGCGCACAGGGCGGTAGTTCACAGCCGTGGCGTTGGAGATGCGTCGGATTCCGAGGTGGTCGAAGCGGAGGTACTCGTCCCGGTAGAAGCCGAGTTCGACGACTGACGCGCTACCGTCGATTCGAGTGTTGTGGAATGCCGTGGTGTTGGTGATGGTCCAGCGGGGCGATGGCAGCAGCACGATCGTAGCCTCACCGGACGCCTGTTCCCGGTCCGCATCGCCGACAACGAGCGTCTCCCGGTGACCGGCTGCGGTCGTTGCCGAGTCCGGCACGGAGATGCTGTCCATCAAGGTCGAGTTCCTGGCACCGCTTGCATAGACGAACCGGGAATTGAAACCGATCGGTCGATCCTCGCGAGTCCGCAGGACCAGCGTCGTGACCGGGGTTCTTCCGTGGAACGGCTCCGAGCGTCGAAAGGTGTCGATCACCTGGGCATTGCGGGCGGCAGACCGGATCCCGGACGCATCGGTCTGGGTCCCCTCTTCCTCATAGAGGTCGACCGCATGGACCGCCGTCAACGCCAGGCCCGGTAGCCTTGCCGTGAAGCCCATGCGGTACTGCCGGTTCGACTGACGAAGGTCCGCCTGGTAGCGCAGGAAGTTCCTTGCATCAAGAACACCGAACGTGTCGGTGGTGCCGACCGAGGCGAACCCGGGGCCGGTGCGAGTATTACGGTCGTACCCCAGCACCAACGCCAGCTTCGAGTCCGGGAAGAGGGTGATTTCGTGATTCTGCATCGTCCGCTGGACGGTCAGGCCGTGCTCGCCACTCCACAGCGCTGGCAAACGGTTGTGGTACTGCACCAGCCGGTACTGCGAATCGTAGCGGTACAGTCCGTTCTTGCCAGCCCGGATCTGCACGGCCTGGTACGGGTCGCCGGCCAATCCCGATGAACGGATCGACAACTCGTCCAGAACGGGCCGCTGGCCATCCGTCGAGTGCAGTTGAAGCCTGCCCTGCAAGAGGCGGAGTCCATTCCCGTAGTTCACGCTCGCCCGATACAGGTCGTGGTTTCCGCCGATGCTCGCGAACCGGTAGCCGACATCGAAAGCGTTCGAGACCGTGTACTTGCCTGCCTCCCGGGTTGCGGCGGCTACATCCGTCGCATAGGCCACAGGCTGCTGGGCCGCAACTGTCGTGCATAGTGCCAGCACGACCAACCCGCGATACATCATCGGCGCAACTTGGGATCTGCGTTCGAACCGTGGATCCGGGAGTGGCAGAGCACGCAATCACGGAACGCAGGATCGGCGAGATTGTGAAACCAGGCGGACGGGCTCGGAATGCCATCCCCTCCAAGGCCGAACCCGCCGACATCGTTGTGGCACTCCAGGCAGAGGACGAAGGCGGTTGGGCGGTTGAGGAGCCGTGCGTTGACGCTGCCGTGGGGATTGTGGCAGGCAGGACAACCCTCGACTCGTACGGGAGGATGCTCATGGACGAAGGGGCCCCGCTTGTCCGCGTGGCATTTCGTGCAGGGAAGGTCGTTGCCCAAGGCCTGGCTGACCATTCGGGGGGCGTGCGCCGTGCGCCACGTGGCAATCTCTGCTCCATGCGGATTGTGACAGTCCGTGCAGTCCATCGACCCCTCGTTGACGCGATGCCGGAACGGCATGTTGAACCGCGCCTCGATCTCCCGATGACAGCCGTAGCAGACCTTGCGCTGATCCCCCGCGAGCAGAGGCCCGGGTCCCCGAGAGCCATGGATGGAGTGACAGCTTGTGCAGCCGATTTCACCGGTCAGATGTACCGACCGGCGGATATGCAGCTTGCCGATATCTCCGCTGTGGCACCGCAGACAGATATCCTGCGCCTGACTTGGACCGATGGCCGGAAACTGCACGATGCTGGCATTGTCGGGATCGATGACATGCAACCCGGAGGGTCCATGACATCCCTCGCAACCCGTCCGTCCTGGTTGCAGTCCCTGTCTTGCAAGCGACCGGAAATGAGGGTCTCCGGGAAACGTCTCCCACTCTCCCGGATGGCATCCCTGACAGACCTGGCTGCCGAGGTACTGCTGTCCCGGAGGCCAGTGGGACTCACTGAACGCCCGCGCTGCCTGCCGCGCCGGTGGCCAGGCGGACTGGGCAAACGCTCCGGACGGACCTGCGACCGCCACGGCAGCACCAACGGCCACCACAGCCAGCGACAGCGCCCGATTCTTGTCGATGGGTGCTGCGGATCGGTGACATGGAGGGACCGCTGGCGGACACCGCATCCCGTCAACCACCAGCATTCCTCACTTACTATAGGGCGAACATCCCACGTGCCGATGGGCTACCTCGCGACATGTTCAGTGAAACCGGTATCTCCTGCCAGATTCACGATCGTGGACACCGTCTGGCCGGCCGCGATCGTTCCCGGATGCGGGTTCCCCGCATCCGGTCTGCGACATGGCTGGTGCGATGAGGCAGTCAGACCTGCTATACTGCAGTCAGGCCAAGCGAAATCGGAAAAGGAAGGAGCCCTAATTCGGGTATGCCACTCGATCCCCAAGCAAAAAAAGAGATCGCCAAGACGTACGGAGTTCACGCGGACGATGTCGGTTCGTCGCAGGTTCAGATTGCGACTCTGACCCACCGCATCGCGGAACTCACGGAGCACCTCAAGGCCCATCGGAAGGACTTTTCCTCCCGTAGGGGGCTATTGAAGATGGTCAGCAGGCGACGCAGCCTGCTCCGCTACCTCAGCAGGAAAGATCCTGGGGAATACGTGCGGGTTGTCGAGTCGTTGGGACTCCGAGGCTGACCCGCGACCAATCGCGACGACGCATGTCGCGGCTTGCCGGGGAAATCACCACAGGCGACAGATGAAGACCCCTTGCCCCTGCTGGATCGTCCAGCAGCCTGTCAGCAAGGTTGGCAATGACATTGCCTGGTTCAACCTCGAACCTCCCCCGAACCGATTCTACGCTCGGCCACGAAGAGACATCCCGCCACGTCAGGCGGGACTGATCGTAGGGGTACATCACCAAAATGAAGCACATAGTTGACTTCGAGCTGGACGGAAAGTCCGTATCGCTCGAAACCGGCCGATTGGCCAAGCAGGCCGGAGGGGCGGTCATCGTCCGCTGCGGCGACACCCAGGTCCTGGTGACCGCCACGGCAGCCGCCGATCCCAGAGAGGGAATCGACTTTTTTCCCCTGACCGTGGACTACAGGGAGTACACGTACTCGGCCGGCCGATTCCCGGGCGGGTATATCAAGCGGGAGGGACGCCCGACCGAGAAGGAGACCGTCACGAGCCGGATGATCGATCGACCTCTGCGTCCGCTGTTCCCGGACGGCTTCCGGAACGAGACGCAGGTGATCGCATTCGTGCTGTCGTCCGATCCCGGCCACGACCCGAGCATCTACGCCATGATCGGGGCGTCCGCCGCCGTTGCAGTCTCGGACATTCCGGTCGTACTGACCACCGGTTCCGTCCGGGTCGCCCGGCTGGACGGTGACGAGTGGGTCCTCAATCCGACCTACGAGCAGGTTGCGGCCTCTGATGTTCATATCACCGTTGCCGCCGCGAAGGACGGCATCGTGATGGTCGAGGCCGACGCGAACGAAGCTGACGAGAGCGCCATGCTCGAGGCGATCGGGCGGGGCCACGATGGCTGCAAGACGGTGGTTGCCGCCATCAAGGAGCTGGTCGCGAAGGCCGGCAAGCCGAAGCGCGACTTTCCGGCCCCGGAGATCGACCAGGCCGTCCGCGATGAGATCGAGAACACGTGGGGAGCAAGGGCCGAAGATGCGCTGGACACGAGCCAGCGTGACAAGCTGGAGAGCTACGCGCTCTTCCGCGCCATCAAGAAGGAGATCAAGGCCGCCCGCCCGGACGATGATCACTGGCAGGCACAGGCATCGTCCTTCTTCGAGCCGTGGCAGGAAAAAATGTTCCGGAAGCAGGTGTTCGACCTGAAGCGCCGACCGGACCATCGGGCACCGGATGCGATCCGCACGATCACCTGCGAGGTCAGCGAACTCGCACGAGCCCACGGCTCCGCCGTCTTCACCCGCGGGGAGACCCAGGCGCTGGTGACCGCCACCCTGGGCACCAAGACCGACGGCCAGCGGCAGGAGAGAATCGAGGATGCGGACTATGAGAAGTATTTCATGGTTCACTATAATTTCCCACCCTTCAGCGTTGGCGAAACTGGTTTTATGCGAGGAGCTGGACGTCGTGAAATCGGCCACGGACTGCTGGCGGAACGGGCCCTGACTCCTGTCATCCCCGACAAGGAGGAGTTCCCTTACACGATCCGTCTGGTGAGCGACATCCTGGAATCGAACGGTTCCAGTTCGATGGCGACCGTGTGCGGGGGCACCCTGGCCCTGATGGATGCCGGCGTCCCGATCAAGGCCCCGGTCGCCGGGATTGCCATGGGGCTGGTCACCCAGGACGACGAATTCGTGGTCCTGACGGACATCGCCGGTGCGGAGGACCATTACGGTGACATGGACTTCAAGGTTGCCGGAACCGAAGACGGCATCACCGCCCTGCAGATGGACATCAAGCAGCCGAAAGTCAGTCTGGAAGTACTGACACAGGCGCTGGAACAGGCCCGCAAGGCCCGCCTCGAGATTCTCGAGAAGATGCTCGACACCCTGGGTGCACCTCGCGACGAACTCGCCGAGCACGCTCCCCAGATCACGCAGATCCAGATTCCGGAAAGCAAGATCCGGGACCTGATCGGACCGGGCGGCAAGGTCATCAAGGGTCTGCAGGAAGAGACGGGTGCCAAGATCGATGTCCAGGACGACGGCACGGTCAGCGTGGCATCCTCGGACCGCACCAAGGGGCAGCAGGCGATCGAACGGATCAAAGCGATCACGGCATCTCCCGAGGTCGGCAAGGAGTATCTGGGAACGGTCACCAAGATCGCCGCGTTCGGCGCATTCGTCGAGATCTTTCCGGGCACCGAGGGTCTGCTGCATATCAGCGAGATCTCCGATCAGCATGTCCGGGAGGTCAGTGACGAACTCAACGAAGGGGATCAGGTGCTGGTCAAGTGCCTGGCACTGGACGGCAACCGGATCAAGCTGAGCCGTCGAGCGGTACTGCAGGAGCGGCAAGGTTCGTACCGGGGGCGCGAACGCTCCTCCGGGCGCGACAGATCCTCCGGGCGTGACCGTGGCGATCGCGGCTCTGGAGACAGGCCCGGCGGCCGTGGCGGTCGTTCGGGCCGCGGGAGACGCCCGGGGCGAGGTCGGCAAGGCTATCCCTCTGACGGCGGGCACACGGACTGATTCCCCACCCGTCCGGAACGGACAGAAGTCACACAGGAGGGCTCGTCTCGCCCAGGCGCACGCCCTCCTGTTGCAGCCTCGTTTCAAGAATCATCCCTTCGTGAAACCCACGGATCTTCAGCCGATCCGGTCGCGGTCCCAGAGCCGACCGCGGAACCAGCCCGACCAACTCCGTGTCGAGCACCCGCACGCCGAGCATCGCGGCATGGCGACAAACGGCTTCGAACGCCTTGAAGACCGGAGTCTCGTCCAGGCTTGTCAGGTTCATCGAAACCTGTGCCAGGCCAACCGTCGCAAGATACATGCCAAGTGCCTTTACACCTTTGAGCCCGCCACCGGATGCCCGGATGGCCGCCGCGATCATCCGCGCCGGACGGGCATCGTTCGCCACGATCTGCACGTTGAAGGCTGCCATGGGCGGACGGACTCCCACACAGCAAGCGCCCGCGGACGGGTGCAGGGAAGTTCCCCCGCAGTCCGGTTCCACCAGACCTTGCCGAACACGTTTGCCGAGTCGCTCGAAGCCGAGCTTGCGGACCGATTCCAGCTTCACCCGCGTCGTTTCTCGGGCGGCCGCACCGTAGAAGTAGACAGGAATTCGGAGTTCGGTCCAGAGGCGTTCCCCCATCGCTCGCGCCGCTTCGACGCATGCATCCGCTGCAACACCCTCCAGCGGTACGATCGGCACTACATCGATGGCACCGATCCGGGGGTGCGTACCTTGATGGCTTCGGAGGTCGATCCGCTGGACCGCCACTCGCGCCGCCGACACCAGAGCCGTCTGGAGGGCGTCCAGCGAACCGGCGACCGTATACACGGACCTGTTGTGGTCAGGGTCGACATGGACATCCAGGAGCATCACACCAGCACGCTGCATGGCATTGGCGAGATCGTCAACCAGACGCATGTCCCGCCCGTCCGAGAAGTTCGGCACACATTCCACCAGTTCAGACATCTATCTGCAGTCCATTGTCGACCCGACTGGCCGATCCGTAGCCGAAAGTGCCCGCCGTGCACTTCGCATCTCCGGTACACTCGAATCAGGTACGGGACTTGACGCGCTCGGCAGTACCGTGGCCGCTGGGGGCGGCGACATCGCTGCTCCTGCTGGCATCCATGTACCTGATCTTCCTGTGGGTACCCACCGAGGCGTCCATGGGAATCGTCCAGCGGATCTTCTACATCCACGTATCATCGGCCGCCGTCGCCTTCGTCGGGTTCTTTCTGGGAGGCTTTGCCGCGATCGGGTATCTCATGAATCGGGCAGGGGGCCGAGACGATCTGTCCGTCGCGTGCAACGAGGTGGGCCTTCTGTTTGCGTGTGTCAACCTGATCACCGGGTGCCTGTGGGCCAAGCCCATCTGGGGCGTCTACTGGGCGTGGGATGCACGCCTGACAGCGATGCTGCTCCTGGCCCTGATCTACGCAGCCTATCTCATCCTCCGCGAATCGATCTCGGAACCCAGCCAACGAGCAGTCGTGTGCGCAGTCGTCTCGATCTTTGGCATGGTCGACGTACCGATCGTTTACATGGCGAATCGATGGTGGCGGACCCAGCACCCAGCTCCGGTGCTCGGTGGCGGCGGCTCGCTGGACCCCCGCATGACATTCGTCCTGTTCTTCACGATGTTCTCGCTCGGGTTGTTGTACTGGTGTCTTGTTCGACAACGAAGGCGTCTGGAGGCACTTCGGAAAAAGACGGATGCGCTGCGCCGGGAGGTGCAGTCATTCGCCTGAGACAATGGGAGGCACGACCATGGAAGAGAACCTGAAGTGGCTTTGGGCCGCATTCAGCATTGCCTGGATCCTGCATCTGGCATATGTTGCGCTGCTCTCCGCGCGCACACGAAAGCTCGAACGTCAGATCGAGACCTTGAACTCCCAAGTCCAGTCCGACAGGCATCCGCAGAACTGACTCCTGCCAGCACCCCAGGTTGGCTCTGGCATGCGACCGGGCGCATACGTCGTGGGACTACGAGTGGGCTCTGGGCATGTGGCGTCGTTCGCCTGCTCCCGGCGGGCCGCCTGGTTCCCGGGAGCGGCTCTCCCGATCGACTGCTACCGACTCGTCGGTCCGAACCAGAGCGGGAAACGTGACGTCCGCCGGGCTGGGTGCCGTCCGCGACCGGGGCCAGCCCCCGTAGCCGCTGCTCCCCTATTGCACTTCTGGAACCACCCAGGGATCGCGATAGTCCCGCGAAAGAAGGGTGTTCGCTCCGAAATTCCCCACGAAGCGTTCGTTGTCGGCATCGAACAGCAACTTGTCCCCGGTGCGGTAGGAGATGTTGGCCAGGTGGCAGAGCGCTGCCGACAGGTGTCCGTCCAGAACGTCACAGTTCAGGTCACTCACGCGACGGCTCATGACAGCCTTGCGGAAGTTCTCGAAATGAAGTGCCGTCGTGTTCTCGCCCGCAGACTCCATGCTCGGTCCCGGAATGCGCTTCTCGCCGAGATAGGTCTTGTAGCCGGCGCCGGTGATCGACAGGAATCCATCACTTCCGAAGAACAGCACGCCGATCGTGTGGGCCCCGTTGCCGGAGTCCTCCAGCATCCGGCATTCCCCACCCGTGATGAGTCCCCGAACCTCGAACTGCAACATCGAACGGCCGTAGTCGAGGGATGCGTGCTGGGTGTTCGGCGTCTCCTGGTCGTCGTCGTAGACGTAATGTCCACCGGACGAAAACGCATGTTCCGGCAGGTAGTCCAGCCCCAGTCCCCATCGGGCCACGTCCATCTGGTGCACTCCCTGGTTTCCGATGTCTCCGTTCCCGAAGGCCCAGTGCCAATGCCAGTTGTAGTGAAAGCGGTTCTGCTTGAACTCGTACGGCTGCGCCGGGCCGAGCCAGATGTCGTAGTCGACTCCGGGAGGTGCCACGCTGGTCGGCGCGGTGCCGATTGACTTGCGCCTCTTGTAACAGAGACCCTTCGCCATGTAGATTTCCCCGATAACACCTTCCCGCAGTTGCCGGATCGCCTCGATAACCGATGGTGTCGAGCGGGACTGTTGACCGACCTGCACGATCCGCTTGTGTTTCCGGGCGGCCGCGACCATTTGTCGCCCTTCCCAGATGTTGTGGCTGGCCGGCTTCTCGCAGTACACGTCCTTGCCCGCCTGAACGGCCCAGATGGTTGACAGGGCGTGCCAGTGGTTGGGTGTCGCGATGGTGACGACATCAATACTCCCGTTGGCGAGCATGTCCCTGAGATCGCGGTACTCGACGGGCGTCTCCGGCTGATACTGCTTGGTATACGCCACCGCCTTCTCGGCGACGGCCTGATCGATGTCGACCACCGCTGCAACCTGCATACCGGAACTCTCGGCCACGGCCCGGAGGTGGGACTTTCCGCGGCCGTTGACGCCGACCACCGCAGTCTGGAGGCGATCGTTGGCTCCCTTCACCCGGGAATACTGCGCAGCTGTCAGTGTCGCGGCCGTGGAGCCGGTGACAGAAAGAAAGTCGCGTCGATTCATGATCCCTCCCTGGAAAGACACCCATGATTGTAGGCCAACCGGCGGGAGCGTGTGCCACATCCGCCGACGGACCGACTCGTCAGCGGGCGGGCCGGCAACATCCTCGATGCGAATTGATCCGAACCTGGTACCGGTCGTTGTCCGGGCAGCGAAGCTCGACGGCAGGATCGGTATCGAGCTCCCCGATCCCGTGGGAACTCCGCAAAGCCCTCCCGGAGGTCGTTCCCGGGACGATATCAGGCGCGACCGGAAGAATCCGCGGCATGCCGACATCGGCACTGGCAGGCACCGTGCAACAGGCCCGGGCCATCGTCTCCAGAGATGGTTCCGCGAACCTGGATGTGTCCACAGGAGCCGGTTCGGATCTCATGGCCGAGCCTGTCGCCGAAGGACCGGGACCGAGTGGTTGCCGGTTCCCCGCCCTGGAACAGGCTCCGGAGAAACGGTCTGGCGAGATGGCGTGCCGGGCGGACGATCGACTCGGGTACACGAGAGCTTCTAGAATGAAATGCTCGCATGGGATTGATGGGAATCGTCTTCGCGTTGGCCATGGCCTACACGCTCTCGTCAAGCCGCTCCGCGGTCCGGTGGCAAGTCGTCGTCTGGGGCCTCGGCCTTCAGCTGCTGCTGGCGCTACTCGTGCTCCGGACACCGTTCCGGCGTGTCATCGAGGTCGTCGGCCATGGATTCAACCGGTTCATTCTCCTGTCCGAGGAGGGTACGCAGTTCGTCTTCGGCGACCTGGGGCGATCCGAGAGCGGGGTGATCTTCGCGTTCCAGGTCCTTCCGATCATCATCCTGGTGTCGAGCATCTCGGCGATCCTGTATCACCTCGGCGTCATGCAGCGGATCGTGGCCGGCCTGGCGTTCGTGATGCAACGCGGCATGCGGGCCAGTGGCGCCGAGTCCCTGACGGTCGCCGCCAACGTCTTTCTCGGACAGGCCGAGGCTCCATTGACGATCCGACCGTATCTCGACAAGATGACCCGCTCCGAACTCATGACGGTCATGGTCGGTGGCATGGCAACCGTTTCCGGAGCCATGCTGGTTGCCTACGTGCAGATCGGAGGTGCGACGCCCGAGAACCTTGTGACCGCGGTGGTGATGACGGCACCGGCTTGCGTCATGCTGGCGAAAGTCATCGAACCGGAGACGGGTACGCCTGCGACACTGGGCCGGATTCCCCGGCAGTCCGTCTCCAGCGACCGGAACGTCATCGACGCTGCGACAAGAGGAGCCAGCGAGGGCCTCAACATCGCCCTCCACGTGGGGGCCCTCGTCCTCACGTTCGTGGCGTTGATCGCGGTTCTGAATGGCATGCTGGCCGGCATCAAGGGCATGCTGGGCTGGGCCTGGTTCCCGGGCAGCATCCAGGCCATGATCGGCCCCGTGCTCGCCCCCGTGGCGTGGCTCATGGGCGTACCGTGGCAGGACGCACCCATCATCGGCAACCTGCTCGGGACACGTCTGGTCATCAACGAGTTCATCAGCTACGCCGAACTCTCCAGCCTCAGGGAGACCATCCACCCCCGTTCGTTCTTGGTGGCGAATTACGCGCTGTGCGGCTTCGCGAACATCGGCTCCGTCGGCATCCTCATCGGAGCACTCGGGGCAATCCTGCCGGCACGTCGCGCAGAGCTCGCCATGCTGGGAGTGCGGGCAATGATGGCCGCCACCCTGTCCAACTTCACAACCGCCTCGATCGCAGGTCTCATCGCCCACACTCCGATGCTCTGAACCCGAGATAAGTCCATGCCGCTCGAAACCCTCGACACCCGTCTCCTCCTTCAACTTGTCGCAGCCTACCTGATCGGCTCGATCCCCTTCTCGGTCATCGCGATGTGGGGGTCCGGAACTGACATCCGCAGCATCGGATCGGGGAACCCGGGCTTCAACAACGTACTTCGCTTCAGCAAGAAGCGGGCTCTGGTCGCACTGGTCGGGGACATGGGCAAGGGCTTCGTGCCGGTCTGGCTGTTCTATGCGCCCGAGCACTTCGTCAACATCGGGTGGCTGTTCGCACTTGGCGCCGTATTCGGCCACTGCTACTCGCCCTGGCTGCGGTTCCAAGGCGGGAAAGGCATCGCCACGTCGGCGGGCGCCATGCTCGGCATCGGCATCTATGCATGGCCGGCCGTGGCGGCCCTGGCGTTCTTCCTGGCCGTTCGCCTCCTGGGCAGCAAGTTCGCATTGAACGAACGCGGTGCCTGGGCTTCGATGCTGACTTGGGTGTTCTTCACCAGCCTGGTCCATTTCCTCTACGGCATGCCCCACACGAAGTACTCGGCGCTCATGACGCTCTTCCTTGTCTGGCGGCATCGGTCGAACATCAGCCGTATGCTGCACCGGAACGCGTCCACTGCCTGAGCAGGGTGCGTCTGGTATCCTGCCTGTCTGATGGTCGAACAGCGGAATTACTGGCTCGTCAAGACAGAGCCGAACGCCTACTCATGGGACGACCTGGTCAAGGACGGCCGGACCTACTGGGACGGGGTGCGGAACTACGAGTCGCGCAACAACATGCGCAAGATGGCCAAGGGCGACCAGCTTCTCTACTACCATTCCGGCAAGGAGATGGCCGTCGTAGGGGTCGCCGAGGTGATCCGAGAGCACTACCAGGACCCGACGACGGATGACGGTCGCTGGATTGCGGTCGACATCAAACCCCTCCAGCCGCTGCCACAGGCAGTCGACCTGAAGAGCATCAAGGCGGACCCCCGTCTCGACAACATGCAACTCGTCCGTCGGGGCCGACTCTCCGTCACGCCGGTGACCGAGGCTGAATATGGCATCGTGCTCGTGATGGGCGGATTGGGTCGATCCGCTCCGTAAGCCCGCTGCCCGAACGGCAAGCACGCCCCGAGGGGACGACAGGCTTCAGCGCACGGGCGTCAGTGGACCACGAACCGCTGACCGCCGTAGAGCCTGCCGACCTTCTCGGTCTTGAGACGGACCTCAACATGATGCGGGCTGAGAGGTTCATCCACGGACTTGGGATAGTAGCCGACCACGTACTCGGTCTCGGCAAGTGTCGACAATGAACCCAGGATCTGGCGGATCACCTTGTTGTTGATGACCGGAAGGTCGTAGCTCCGTCCACCAGTCTTGGGGCCCAGTTCGGCGAATATGCGCTGGAGCGCTTCCTGTCCGCGAGCATTCGCTTGCCGGTTCATGGTGTTCTCCGGCCTGGCCTGCGGGCCGAGTTGCGGTCCAGCCTGCTGCTGAGTGCCATTGGCTCTCCTCACCGGGTCCGGCTGGCGGTGCCGACCACCTCCGACGCCCAGACCCTGCGCGCGTCTCACGATCCGTTCATGTCCCAGCACGACGGGGTAGAGGGGAATCCCGAAGGCGTTCGCGGAGCGCTCGACCAGTTGCGGGTCGAGACTGGTAGTGCTCAGGCCGTCCGAAAAGACCACCATCATGCGGGAGACGTTGCCGCCCCGATTGGATGCATGGCGTGCGGTCTGCATGATCGCTTCATAGACGCGGCTACCGCCGGCTTCCGACTCGAAGGACTGATCCAGGGCCTTCTGCAGCTTCGCGAGGTCGCGCGTCGGCCCGGTAAACACCTTGAGTCGGTTCGCGAAACCGTACACCGAAATCTGGACATCCTCGCGCAGGCCCTCCAGCATCGCGCTGCGGATCGTGTTGAAGTCCAGCAGGCCGGGTGTCATCACGCTGTAGCTGAAGTCGATCAGGAAGATGATCTCAGTGGGAACAGATCGTCGCTCGGCGGTCTCCCCCTCCAGCGGAGGACCCTCCACGAATGCGATCTCCTGCGGAATGCCGTCTTCGAATACGGCAAACGCCTCCGCCCCAAGGCCATTGACGGACTGTTTCTTCTGATACACGTGGAGCGGGACAACCACGAGGTTCGACTCTGTCGTGATGATCAGTCCCGGGTCCTCCACCGGAACTTCCGCCGACTGGCCCAGTGCTGCGCCGGACACCACGAACACCAACACGGAGACGCCCAGGAAACTGATCGATACCCGCATGTCGTCCGTTGCCCTTCCTCCGGGTGAGACACCCCCGCGACAACAGCCCTTCCAAACCGCTCGGTCGCGAGATTGTGTGGCACAGGGAGTATAGCAGGACGCTCTTCCACTCCACTCCGTAGGCTGGCCGCGATCCACGCACCATGCGATGTCACGTGGTGCTCGAAGCTCCGTCCGCGTGTTGCGGGTCTGTCTGCAGACTGGGGGCGGACAGCCGCATCCAGCAGTCCGGAACCGCTTCGCGAGACGGGATCACCGCCCGGCGAGATGGGTTCGGTATTCCACATTGGCGCGGTTGCGCTATTATAAGGTCGCTGTACAAAACTGGCGTCTCCGCTGCACGACTCGGTAGTGGCAAGCAGGAGGGCGCCCAACTGCAGATGAGGGAATCATGTCCAATAACGCGCCCGTTTCGCGGCGAACCTTTCTCTCCGGAGCGGCATCCACTTCGCTCGGTTTCACCATCGTTCCCGCTTCGGTTCTGGCGAAGCCCGCCCCCAGCGACCGCCTGAACTTCGGCCACATCGGCCTGGGCGGACGCGGAAGGAGATTCCTGCGTCCGCTCGCACACCTTGACCAGAAGGTCGTGCCCTGGGAGAACCTTGGGGGTGCGGGCGACCGCTACATGCGGCCGGCACTGTCCACGGCCCTTTGCGACGTCGACTCGAGCCGACTCGACATGTCGGCAACGATGGTCGGTGGCAAGCCGAAACTGTTCAAGGACTTTCGGCGCCTGCTGGAGATGAAGGACATCGACGCCGTGTTCATCGCATCGCCGGACCATTGGCACGCACTGATGACCATCATGGCCTGCCAGGCCGGCAAGGATGTCTATGTCGAGAAACCCGCCGCCAAGACTGTCGAGGAGGGACGCGCCATGGTCACGGCTGCAGAACGGTACGGCCGGGTGGTGCAGGTCGGCTCCCAGGGACGTTCCCAGGAGGCGGCCTATCACGCCAAGAAGTTCATCAACAACGGCCAGATCGGCACGGTGAGAGAGGTCAAGTGCTGGCACTACGAGAATCCGCGGGGTGACTGGACTCCGGATGCAGAGCCGCCTCCCGGTCTGGATTACGAGAAGTGGATCGGTCCCGCCCGCGAGATTCCCTACAACGCGACACGAACTCACGGCCGATTCCGCTGGATGCTGGACTTCGGCGGGGGGCAGATCCGGGATCGGGGTGCCCACGTGATGAGCGTGGCGCAGTGGATCATGAACGCCGACCGGACTGGTCCCGTCAGCGTGGAAGCGACGGGAGAGCCTCATCACGGGGGAATCTACGACACACCACAGCACATGCGGGTGACGTACGAGTACAAGGATCCGGATTGGACACTGATCTGGGCCCAACCGGGCGATCCCTCGGAAGAACTGGAAGCAAGGTATGGCGCGGTCTACTGGGGCGACAATGGCCGGTTGACGGTCACCTATGGGGACCGCAACACCACCGACACGGAACAGCAGGCCAAGGACTACGAGATTCCGTATGGCGGAGTCGAGGTCTTCAAGAGTCCCGGCCATGGAGAGAACTTCGAGGACTGCATCCTGTCGCGGGAGAAGCCGGTCATGGACATTGAGTCGGCCCATCGCGTCTCGATTCTCTGCATCCTGGGCAACATCTCCTATCGGCTCCAACGAAAGCTCGAATGGGATCCAGTCACCGAACGGGTGAGCAACGACCAGGAAGCCAACCGCATGCTGAGTCGGCCGGGGCGTGGGCCATGGCACCTGTAGCGAACACGGCGGAAGTGATCGAGTTCCAGATGACATCGACAGAAAGGCAGTCTATAATCCAGCCATGACGAAGCCAGCGACACTCTTACCCCAAACATCGCGAGGGCGTTCAATCGCCATTGCTGCCACAGCCTTCGCCTCTGCCAGTGTGGCAGCGGCCGCAGAGGCCGAGGAGAAATTCCTCGACGGTCTTCGCAGTGAGGACGAAGACGCGAACTACGCTGCATGGTCAAAGGCCGCGGACATGGACCCCGGCGTGATCCCGGCGGTAAGCGCGCTCTTGACGTCAAAGAAGCCGAACGTACGCAAGGCCGCAGAGGAGTCTCTCAAGAACATCGTCCATTCGGTGGGCAAAGTCATCGACCCCACAAGCCTATCGGCCAATTCCGGACGCCCCGACGACCCCGGTCGGATGGACCGACGGCAGCAGGTCGTCAGGCAGTTTCGATCCATCCTGGATGGCAAGACCCATCTGACGGAGAAGGTGACGGCCTTGCGTCACTTGTCACTGATCGGAACCAGTGACGATGTCGCGAAGATTGCATCCTTCATCAGCGATCCGGAGCTGCGTGAAGAGGCCGCGTTCTGCCTGGAGAGGATCCCTGGCAAGGCTTCGGAAGAGGCGTTCCTGTCGGCCCTACCCTCGGCCGCAGAGGACTTCAAGCCCCGGATTCTGGCCGCTCTCGGGCACAGGCGAGCTGACGAAGGCGTCGGGGCCTGTGTGGAAGCGATGGCATCTCCCGATGCGGAGATAGCAATGGCAGGGATGAAGGCGTGGGCCCGCATCGGCACGGATCCGGGCACTGCCGTACAATTCCCGGAACGAGACGGACTCAGCGGCTGGCAAGACATCGAGTTCGACGACAGCCTGCTCCGTTATGCGGACGCCCAACTCGAGAAAGGGAATCCAGCAGAAGCTGTGCATGGTTACATGGAGGCACTGGGACGCTCCGAGGAACACCTCCAGTGTGCAGCCATCATCGGCCTTGCCAAAGTCGGAACTGCCGAGGCTGCCGCCGCGATATTCCCTCGACTTCGCAGCGATGACAACACTGTCAGGATCACTGCCCGACAAGCATGGGCCAAGCTGAGCGCCATGGCGGACGAGGAATCCTAGGGTTCCGTCGACCACAACATTGCTGTTAGGACGGGTCGCACGAAAGAGGCATCCGGCCCCTGCGTAGATGCGGGCCAGTTCGTCGCGAAACGGCGAACGACGGGTGCTGATGTCGGCTGGAACTCCGGGTCCGCCTACGCGCAACTCTCGGGATGTTCGATCAACGATATCGAGATGGAACATCGCGCGCAATGGGCGAAGCACGCTTTGCGGCACAGACAGCTCGTGACTGTCAGCCATCTCAACCGGTATCGTTCGTGAGATCGCCCCGCACCTGGACTATCGGACGGCGACTGCGATCGCCCCGTGCACTCGGGAGCCAACCATTGCGTAACCGCGCATTCGTGCCATCTGTTCGCCCTGTCCGGACCGAATCGCCGAGAGACTCCGCACACCGTATGTCCCCTCCCCTGTCGGACTTCGATGTGCGATGGGCGTCCGATCAGCGAGCCAGCCCTTCTTTGACCAGTCTTGCCCCCAGCGATCTCACTTGATCCGCACCCTGCCGAAAACGCTTGGCGGAGGCAGCATGATATCCGATTGCGTCGTCGTATTCGAGACCGAACGCATCGGAATTGAAGACGTACATGGCCGAGCCCACCAGCGCCCTCTTTCCGGCGACGGTCTGATCGATCCGGTCGGCCGCGATATTGATCGCGTTTTCGGCGGTCAGATTGATCCGGTCATCTTCACCGGCGGCCGCTCTTCGATCCATCTCATCGGCAGCCCCTAACAGCACCTTCGCAACATCCTGACACCAATCCGCTTGCAGCACTCACGAGTCTCCCTGGCAGTTTCCATTGTAGTAAAGTCCCGACGTTCATCTTCATATCGTTTCCTCCATGCTGCTTCTGTACCGTGGCTGCGACCTCCTGCAGTGTGTTCCGGGTGTTACTACGCGAACAACGAAATCAACCCTTCACTCGCAGCATTGATGGGGCTGCGCCGAATGTCGCACCGAAATCTGACACACCATCCTATGCTCTCGCGTTGTTTCCCGTGCTCTGTGCGCCGTGAATCCTGCCGCAAACTGCCTCGTTCCAGCGTTCGGGAACTCCATTCGACCGATATAGCGTCCGGCTCAACCTGTCTTCCAAGAATTCGAGACCACCTCGGAACCCATGTGGGACGGCATTCAACTTCAAGGGCACTGTGAAGCCTGCAATTCGACGAACATTGCCAGGTCCGTTCCATCGCCACGCAGTTCGTACTCCGAGGCGCAGCGAGGGGCAGTCAGTCTACCTCGTTCCGGATCACCACCTTAACTGTCGATGATTCTGCTAAGATCCAGGCTGATCGAACGATGAGTGCGAATAAAACGACGTGTGGAGGGAGTTTCCTGCCCCCGGCTCCCGAGCTTCCGGGCATGGTGTCGTGGACAGACAGAGTCACCGCATCGGCATTCGCCGAGTCACGGTGGAATCGTCCAATGCAAGGAAAAGCCTTACTGGCAGTCCTGCTTCTCGGCCTCGGGACACACCTTGCAAGCGCTACCCAAGAAAGCGGTCGCCCGAACTTTGTGCTAATTCTTGCCGATGATCTTGGTTACGGGGATCTGGCTTCGTATGGACACCCCTCGTTCCAGACCCCGAATCTGGACCGCATGGCAGCGGAAGGGGCTCGGTTCACCGATTTCTACGTGCCGATGCCGTTTTGTGCACCGTCTCGCGCCTCCATACTCACCGGCCGCTACCCGTTCCGCCATGGCGTTGTGGGCAACCCAAGTCCAGATAACGGCGTGAACGACTATGGTCTGACGGCCAGCGAGGTCACGATCGCGCAGACTCTCCGCCATCGGGGCTACGCAACAACCTGTATCGGCAAATGGCACCTCGGCCACATCCCGGATTATCTTCCGATCCGGCGCGGCTTCGACTCGTATTTCGGCATTCTCTACTCGAACGACATGCGCCCAGTGCAGCTCGTCAGAGATGATCAAGTCATTGAGTATCCAGTGGTCCAGAGCACGCTGACGAAGCGCTACACGGAGCAAGCACTGCGCTTTATCGAGTCCAACCAAGACGAGCCGTTCTTCCTCTACCTGCCCCACGCAATGCCGCACAAGCCCCTCGCCGCATCAGACGACTTTTACACGCCCGACACTCCCCATGACCTGTACGCTGACGTGATTCGCGAACTCGATTGGTCGGTGGGGCAGATCATGGCCAAGCTGCGGAAACTCAAGCTCGCCCGGAACACGCTCGTGATCTTCACTTCCGACAACGGCCCCTCTTGGGGCGGATCTACCGGTGGACTGCGCGGTATGAAGGGGAGAACGTGGGACGGAGGAATCCGAGTGCCACTCATCGCGTGGTGGCCAGGCCGCATTCCCCCGGGTGTCGTTTCGAGGGAAGTTGCTGCGTCGATCGACATCTTTCCGACGCTGGCGAGACTTGCCGGTGTGTCACTTCCCGATGACCGCACTCTGGATGGCCATGACATCTTCCCGTTGATGTTGTCGACCGAAGCTCGCAGTCCGCATGAAGCCATAGTCGCGATGTCGGGCGGGCGGCTGCAAATCGTGCGGTCCGGCAAGTGGAAGCTCCATGTCCGTGCCCCGGGTCCACATCGAGGTCCCGCAAATATTCAGAATTACATTGACTCGTCATACAATCCCCGTAGTCCCGATGGCGTGACGATCATCGCGCCATTCGAACAACCTCATCCCACCTTGCACCCGGGAGTGCTAACGGGAGACGGTCGCAAGGAGATGATGCTCTTTGACCTCGAGACAGACCCTTCCGAACAGGATGATGTCGCGGATTCGCATCCAAGTGTCGTCAAGAGGCTGAAGGCGATCTTCGATGCGTACGAGGGTCACGAGATTCCCCGTCCGCAGGGCGGCTTCTCCGGGCTACGGCGAATCAGGGGCGGCGCGTTGCGATACGACAGGGTCCTCGCGCAATGACATTGTGGCGCCTGGGCCGCAAGGCGAGTCAGCCGCCGGATGATCCCGTCGTTCCGGGACAGACCAGAAGCAGCAACCGCGAAGGGAATAGGGCTTCGCGACCGCTTACGAGGTCCGGCGGTTCAGCGGATACGGTCGGAGTGTCGATCTGACGGCCCGCGTCCGGCCCCGATGGGACCGGAACAACCGCTGCGTTCCTGTCTCGCCACAATCGTTGCGGGTTCTTGCGCGACCATGTCCGGCACACCGGCATTGGATCACGGAGCACCGCGATGTCAAGCTCGCCAAAGTACCAAGGTCACTGATGTGCGTCGCATCGGCCCTGCACCGAGAGTCCGTGGCAACGTGAACTCGGCTCGAACGTCACCATTGGACCCCCTATTGGACCCCTATTGGACCCCTATTGGACCCCTATTGGACCCCTATTGGACCCCTATTGGACCCCTATTGCGGTTGCGAACGGCTCCATCGTGCGGAGTGGCCGTGTCCAGCAAGGATCGCCAGTCCGAGGACTCGCAGCTTGGCCAGCGATCGCTTTGCTTGACGAACGCTCACTGATTCAGGTAGTTGCGCACAGATTTCACGGAGTGCCAAAGGATGTTCCGCGTGGACCAGGACATTGTGGATCATCCGTTGCTGTTCACTCAAGTTTTGCACGTCAACGCTCGCTTCACCATGACCCGCACGGCGCCTGCTTCGCGAAGGGTAAGCATGTGCTGTGTCGTGCCGGAATCGTACCGTGACACCCCCTCCGGTGTCTTCGATCTCGGGCTGCGGCAAGCCGGCGGCGTTCGCTGCCTCCGCCATCTTCAACGTTCCACGGCCCCATCGCTCAATTACGCCACGTCGATAGAAGGCGTTGGCGATCAACGGATTCCAAGGTAGGGATTCGTGCGGAGCGAACAGCTGGTCGGGCGTTAACCCGAAATGCAGATTGCCGGTCGACGTCACTTCCACGCAGTCGTCGTAGATCGCGACACCGACGGAACCACCACCTATCGAGTAGTCGCGATGACAAAGCGCATTCGCAAGAGCCTCACGCGTAGCCAGTGGTGGAACGATCGGTACGTCGATACGCTCCATTCGACCCTCCTCAATGCGCCCGGCAATCGGCAAACTCTCGGCCAGGAACCGCTCGGCAGTTCGCAGCAGCGAGAAGGCATTGCCGTGAAACTGGCGATTGTCGAGAAACTCCGTACGATCGTTACCCTTGAAGCGTGCGACGCGAAGCAGGCACTGTGGCATGTCGAATCGGATGCGCTCCTCTTTGCCAAAGAGGACAACCGCTGCTCGCCAGAGCAGACCGTCCCGAAACAGTCCAAGACCGCGGAGCAGGTCGTGCGTGTCGCGCGTTCCGGGGTCCTCGACCCGACCACGGCGGATGGCTTCCTCCACGGTTGTACGGATCTCGCTGGCCTTGAGGTCGTCGACCGACCATCCTTCGGCGGGTTGGTTCTCCCAGCGCCGTTCGGCGTGCATGCGCTCGAAGAGCAACCGCCGGTACTCGTCGCCGGGCATCTCGACCGTGGTGTTTCCCATACGGCGGTACGCACTTCCCCGATACATGTACGGTCTTGCCTGTCCACGTCCGACGATGACGGCGACAACGTTCCGGCTACCGTCCACCTGTATCCGTTCAATGGACGGAAAGGTGGGCGGGTCGATTCTCGCAAGCTCGGCGCTAACTTCCTCGATTGTGCGTTCGCTCACATGCTGACCGGTCACGCGACCTTCTGGATCGACGCCGAACAGCACATGGCCACCCTGCTGGTTGAGCATGGCGCAGACGGTCCGTGCCGCTTCGCGGCGCGTGCCGGTCGTGCCCTTGAACTCGAGCGTCTCGGACTCGCCAGCCGCCGCGATCTCGGCGATTCGCTCAACGGTCATGAGCGATTCTCCCCAAGAGCTATTCCGTGTCGGCCAGCAGCCAAGGAGGGACCGCGACGATAGCGCCTCTGTCCGCGCGGGCACGAACGACATGACGAAATGCCGCCATCCGCAAGGTCGCTCCAAGATCCGCAGCTCGACGCGGTCTCAGGCCAAGAAGCTCTCGACGACAGGCCGGTCACATCCAATCGTGCGAGACGAACACCCCACTTGGCATTCGTCACAACGACCCTCGGACGGGGCTCCACACACTGCGGGACAATGACAGCCCACATCGCGCAAGTCGCGATGTGGGTCTCAATGGTTGCGGGGGAGGGATTTGAACCCTCGACCTTTGGGTTATGAGCCCAACGAGCTACCAGACTGCTCCACCCCGCACTTTGATATTAGCAGGGCGGCGAATCTCTGTCAATTGGGCCTAGTGTTCGGTCAATCAATGATTTTCGGGTAGACGGACTTGAGTCGACAGCGGGCTTTGGCAATCGACATCCGCCAATTCACTCCACGCTGGCGCGCATTGACCCGTTGCGACCAGGCTGTCACCTCGGCCCGCAACTTGTCCAAGTCCCCGATCCGGCGACCCCTCAGACACTGCCGTGTCAGGCAACTCAATTCACACTCCGCCACGTTCAGCCAACTCCCGTGCTGCGGCGTGTACTGGAACTCGATGCGCTGCCTCAACCCCCGCGCCCGCTCCGCCTCGAACGTCTCGTACAGCGCTCCCCGCGTGTGCGTGTCGAGATGGTCCAGCACCAGCGTGATCTTCTCGCCGTTCGGATAGCGGCTCTCCAGCAGGGCCGCCACCTCCTCGGCCCAGTCCAGCTTGGTGCGCCGCTCCCGCACCGTCACCGTCCGCCAACCCGCCAGCGGTTCACAGAACCCCGAACACCGAGGCCATGCTCACCCGCTGCTACTCGGAGTCCACCCGGCGCGGATGCACGGTGGTGGCGGGCAGTGGCTCGCGGGTTTCCTGCACCATCCGGACTGGCTGTTCGTCCATGCAGACCACCGGTCGCTGCTCGTCGTAAGGCCTTTCTTAGGTGGAGAGAACGTCTTCCATGGCGGCCACATACTCCCCGTCCACCTTCGGCGGAATCACCCAGTACTGCAGGTAGCGCCCCACCATGCCGTTTTTTTAGGGTCCGATTGACGGTTTCGTGGCTGATCGTGTCACGGATGCCGATCTCGACCGCCTCGCGGGCCAGCAGGCGCAGGGACCATTGGCCGTAGCCGGCCGGCGGGGGCCCCAGCCGCAGCGCGATCAGCGCGACTTCCTGCCGCCCGTCCAGGAGCTTCGGCGGCCAGGTGGACGGGTCCCGTTGCCGCCCGTCGGGGGCGAACTCGAAGCCGTCCAGCACGCAGCGTTCGCGACGGCGCGATCCCGGCAGTCGAAGGCCTCCGCGACCTGCTGGTCGCACCAGTCCGGCCCGTCCGCATCGACCTTTAGCAGAATGCGCGCCCGACGCGCTTTCTGGCTGCTGCCCTTGAGCTTCTTGATGACCTCCTGACAGGTCTTGCGTTCGGCCTCCGACAGGCGCACAATGTACTTCTTCATGGTTCCTTCTCCCTTTCTGTGGAACGACGGCTCGGGCCACGGGGCCCTCACCTTGGAACACGTTGTACAGGAAATGTTGCCATTGACCGAACACTAGGGGCGTGCATCGAACAGGTTGACGTCATGGTCTGTCCCGGTATCGTGGGGCCGTTCCCGACCAAGGGCATTGCTGAAGAGAACCGTATCAGGGGGGAGATGGAGATGTCCCTGCTCCATACCACATGCGTCGCACTTCTCCTGTTGGTGACTGCACTTCTGCCAAGAAGTCTCCGGTAGCGCATCCGTAGCCGGCACGGTATCCGATGAGACTGGAGCCATGCGCCCGACCATCCTTCTGATCCAGATCGAACGGGGGCCGAACAACAGGCTTCGACCAATGCAGCCGGAAACCACATGTATCCCGACATCACTCTGGATTTGTGATGTCCGCCGGGCCTCGGTCGAGAGAGTATGCAACACAGTAAGTCCCTCGACCTGCATGTGCGGGTCAGACGGCCTGCTGACGTGAACGTGGAATCCGCGAGCGGCCAGTCGACGAATGACGAATGTGGTGAAGGTCGATGCCACGGCCGTTCTGCTGGAGACCGAATCCAACGTCATCGGAACGGTCGTCAACTCCGAACGCGGCATCGACCTTCCGCTCAACGGACGGAGCTTCCTGCAACTGGTGCTGCTTGCGGGATGCACAGCTGCTTCGGACGGCCGGGCCTCGTTCCAGCGCCAGATCGGCCATCCCGAATCCGCACGCTCGCGTCGCTGACTACCGGCACGGGTTCTACCCGGCTGATGAGGCTACGACGACTATGCTGCGCCTGCAGTCCAATCGGAAGGATCTGCGCCTCGTGCGGGGGGGGGGGGGGCATTCGATGTTCCATGGTCGGCCTGTTGTCCAAGGCCGGTCGATTCGTCCGGGTCCGAGTCTGACAACGGGCACCGAAGCTACTGTGCCAGTACGGTCGACACCGAGCTCAGGATCCCGTCCTCGGTCGTTTGCAGCTTCTTGTCCTGCCCCTCCACACCCTTGAACTCGTCAATGCGCTGCTTGAGCAGAGTTCTGTTGTTTTGCAACGACAGTATTGTAGCCAGCAGCGAACCTATTTGTGAACTAACCCTACTAAGCCGTCTATTTAGTTTTCTACTACGCTTTCTCAGATCGGGTCCAGAAACAAGGGGAGCTGCGCCTTGAGCGGCACTGTGAGTCCAATCGACATGGCTCGAAACCTTCACATAGATCGTACCGATAATCGAATATGGTGGGTTGGCGGATTGAGCCAGCCTGTGGACTACTCCTACCTGTAGCCATCGCTTATTTCCGTCCGCAGAATACGATACAATCAATGGGCCTCCGCTATCACCGAAATCTACCCGTCTTGTGGGAGTACCTGAACAGATGGTGTCGTCGCTAACCAGCCACCATGCCTGATAGATATTCAATCGATTGCGACAGTCGTTGCCATGATACAAGTTCTCAATGACAGCATTCATATCGTAACTGTATCTCTGGATCCCAGATCTTGTGCGCCCAAATACCACCGTGAACGACGAAGTTCCGGAAGGAGCATATTCTTGTTCGTCTGATCGGCGAGCAAGGTCAAGACCGGCTGAAAATGATGCAGGAAATGGCTGCGACAATTCGATGAGCGCGATATCGAAATGGCGATCGGGGTGTCGAATGAGCCGCTTGGAAGTCCTAGACAATAGCCGATTACCGTCTCCACTCCATGGTAAACCCGAACACTATCATGTGGAAGTAGTATGGCTGCTCTTTCAACGAGGCAGTGGGCTGCCGTCAATACCCAACTGGGTGCGATGATGCTGCCCGTGCACATCCCAATATTCGACCGCTCTATATACACTACAAAGGGATAGCTTTGCACGGTGGCTCGTTCGCCACCGAGGATCAGGCGTGGCTCTGCCCCCTCCTCTTCGGCGCCAGAGCCGAGCACGGGGAGCGGCAACAGGATCCCGGCTCCCCATGCTGGACTACGACGGATTCCGCAGGATGGCCAACAAGGCCGGGAAGGGGCCGCCTATCTCTCGGCCATCCGCCACTCAGTCGGTGCCGACCAGTCTGGAGGAGGTGGGGCCGTCATCGGAGGAACGCCACCGTCCTTGCGCAGTGCACGGAAATCTCGCATCATCTCCTGCATCAACTCCACTCGCTCGGGCTCATGGTATGCAAGATCGTTGTGCTCCTGTGGGTCCCGATCGAGACGGAACAACTCGAGTTTCTCCCGGGGGGCCTTCTTCGGGCGTTGTTGCGGTGGAGGAGCATCCTGTGGATTGGGGCCGAGGATGGGTGGACCGTGACGAACGAGTTTCCAGTCACCATCGATCAGCGCAAGTTGTTCGCCACCGTAGCGTTCATAGTACGAGAAGAAGCGCCGGAGACGAGGCGGACGATCACCGACGATCAGGTCCAGCATGTCCTCCCCATCCAGCGGCTCGCCGGGTCCGCCTTCGCTCCCGAGTCCGGCGACCCGCCGCAGCGTCGGCCAAACATCGAGATAGCTGATCAGCCCGGTCACCTTGTGGCCGCCACCGGGCAGTCGATTCGGCCAGCGCAGCGCAGCGACGACCCGGGTCCCGCCTTCGTACACGGTTCCCTTGCCCGCCCTGAGCGGCGAATTGTCAGCCAAGGCCTGCCCACCGTTGTCGCTTGCGAACCAGACCAGCGTGTTCTCCTCAACGCCCTGACGACGCAACGCATCCAGGATCCGTCCGATCGCGTGGTCCATCGCCGCCACCATGGCCATGTAAATCCGCCGCCGCTCATCCTCCACCGACGCGAACGGCGGCAACCATTTCTCCGGTACCTGGAGCGGGGTGTGCGGGGCGTTGAACGGCACATACAGGAAGAACGGGCCAGAACGGGCGTGCCTGTCGATGAATCGGACGGATTCCTCAGCAATCAGGTCAGTCGAATACCCTTCGTCGTAGTTCGGCTCGAACCCCCGATGCCAGTCGAGCTGCCCCTCCCGTCGATGGGTGAAGTAGTCGATATTCCCGTTGAAGTGCCCCATGAAAGAACTGAATCCCTGGTTGAGCGGATGGTACTCGCGAAACGCATGTCCAATGTGCCATTTTCCGGCGATTCCCCGATTGCGGTATCCAGCTCTGGCGAGCATCTCTGGCAGTGTCTCTTCCGCAGGTGGTAAACCGATTTCCAGAAACGGCCTGCAAACGGCTCGCTGCATTCCGAACCGGATCGGGTATCGGCCTGTCATCAATCCGGCTCTTGTCGGCGAACATACCGGACAGGCATAGAATCGATCCAGTTCCACTCCCTCGGACGCAATCCGGTCCAAGTTGGGGGTCGGAATCTCTCCTCCGTGGAAGCTCACATCGTTCCATCCGAGGTCGTCGGCAAGAATCAGGACGATGTTGGGACGAGCAAGAGCGACGGCACTTCCCCATGAAGCGATCAAGCAAAGGGCAACTGTTTTCGTCACGACGGTGAAACTCCTTTGGCGTTGCGACCGGATTGGCCTAGAACATACGCTCACGGACAAAATCCAAGAGTGCCGGACTGCAAAACGAAGGTGGCGCCACGCGGAAGACCGGCCGTTCACGCAGCAGTTCCTGGGAAAATCCGTCCCAGTCCGGCAACGCTCTCCCTGCCGGAGGCAGAACGAACGCGTCGGCCGCCACGGCAAGCCGCCTCGCACTGGCCTTGCAGTCCTCGCTATCGCATTGCAGGACGGAGAGATACGTGGCTGGTTTCCAGTGTTCGACAATGCCGTTGGACTCGAACAGGACGCACTCCTTCTCCTGAAGGCGCTCCCGCAACGCAGGCAGCGCACACTCCAGCATTCCGAGTGCCACGCGAACCCAAAGGACCTCGGAGGCTCCGGCAGCCAGCATTCGGGCCGTATCGGTGGTTGCCACCAGACCGGTTTCCTCCTCGATCTCGTAAGGACACTCCGGATCCGAAACCGCACAGCCACAGACATCTCCACTCCGCGAGCAAATCCCATGCCCGAACTGGGTGATCTTCACGGCCGTCCACTCACGATCCCCGCAAGCGGTGATGATGGACTCTGCGAGCCCGGTCTTGCCGATGTTCCGGCTGTTCCCTCCTATGACGAGAGACTTCACGATCCTTCGAGTTTCTCGATTCGCACCCGGAGACGCTGGACCTCGTCGAAAAGACGGGGAAGGCGGTTGACGTTCGCCTGGCTCGTGAGCTGCTGACGCAGCGGCCGGGCCGGCGTACCCCAGTATGCGCCACCCGGAGCCAGTTCCTTGTCGGGCAGCAGTCCGACCTGACCGCCAAGCTGGGCTCCCGCACCGATCCGGGCGCGGTCACCGATCCCGGCCTGTCCTCCCAGGACGGCGTAGTCCTCCACCGTGACGCTCCCCGACAACCCCACCTGCGCCGCCATGACGACATGCCGCCCGATCTGACAGTTGTGCCCGATGTGAACGAGATTGTCCAGCTTCGTGCCCAAACCGATTCGAGTGTTGTCCAGTGCACCTCGGTCCACGCAGGAGTTCGCGCCGATCTCGACGTCATCACTGATCTCGACGCCCCCGATCTGGGGAAACTTCTCGTAGTGGTCGGCCTCGAACACGAGGCCGAAGCCATCCCCTCCCACAACGGCGCCACTGTGCAGGATGACACGGTTACCAAGGCGGACGTTCCCATGGACCCTCGCACCTGCGTACAGGCAGCACTCCCGACCCAGCTTCGCGCCGGCACCGACATACGCTTGCGGGCCGATGCTCGATCGGGCCCCGATCGACGCGCCGGCCTCGACCACCGCCAACGGCCCGATCGAGACTTCTTCCCCGAGCGTCGCCGACGGATCGACGTTGGCGGATGGATGAATCCCAGGCTCTCGGGCTTGCGGTCCAGCAAGGGCTCGGACAGTCCGGGCGAAGGCACTGCGAGGATTCCGTGAGAGAATCAGCGTGCGGTCGCCGACCTGCGTCTCCGGATCGACGATCACGCATCCCGCCCTGGTGTCCGGCAATTCCCTCTGCCCTGGCTTGCGATCCCAGAATGCGATCTGGTTGCCGGATGCTCTCTCCAGGGTGTGTCCCGACTCGATTTCTATTCCCGCATCGCCAACAAGCTCACAGTCGACGAATGCAGCGATTTCACCAGTGGTCATGCGCCAACGATCGCGGCCCGACGACACTGATCTCGCGATCTCAGCAACTCGGTCCGCACGCACTATCCTACTAGGATGGATGTTCGTCGACAATATCGTACCTGGCTTGCTGTCGGGGCGTGGATCGCCTTCGCCCCCTGTGCGTCCGGGTGGGGACCGGCGGGCCACAGGATCGTGGCCCTGGCCGCCGAGGAACAGCTGGTGGACAACACCAAGCGCCGAATGACCTACCTGCTGGGCCGAGACGCGGCCCTGGTCAACGTGGCGACATGGGCCAACGACATCATCGTCGAGCGGCCAGAGACCGAGGCATGGCATTCGATCACCATTCCTCCGGATGCGGACGGTGTGGAATTGGAGCGCGATTGCCCGCTCGGCGACTGCGTCACGGCCAAGCTACGCGACTGCATCGGCATCGTGCGGCTGTCGATCCGCCCCAGAGCCGAGATCGTCGAGTCCTTCAAGATGCTTGTCAGTCTCACCGGAGACATGCATCAGCCCCTGCTGAACGGATATCCTCCCACGCAGGGCAAGGAAGACAGCACCGTGGTTGTGGACGGCCAGTCCATGCCTCTCGTGGATGCGTGGGAGAGCGGGCTGATCCGGTGGATGGGGTCCGAAGAGGCAGTTCTGGAGCGCGTGCAGCGACGAATGGAGCATGCAGACACCGAAGCGTGGAAGGCAGGCACCTACAAGGACTGGACCTGGGAGACCCATCGCATTGCGGTCGAGAAGGTCTACCCGGTCGTTCGTGATGGCGATCAGGAAACCGTGCTGGACGGGCCTGTGCTCTCCGAGGCATCGGACCTGGTCGTCGAACAACTCGCGAAATCTGCCGTCAGACTCGCACACGTGCTCGAGATCGCGTGGCCCTGAGCGGTCAGTGCGACGAGAGATTCGGACTGAATCGAAACGCGCTCACTACGATGGTAGGTACGAAAGGTCGGACCGGGTCGACGGCCAGGCGCGAACGTCCGCCAAGCGAATCGATTCCCGTTAGGCAGAAGGCGGCGTGAACTCCACCCAGAACAGCGGCTTGAAGCCCGTCGAAACGGCGGACGCAGCAGTCCGTCGAATTCGCAGTGGCGCCTCGGTAGCCATCGGCGGATCTGGCGCCGGGCATGCCATTCCGGACGCGCTCGTGCGCAGTCTGGGAGACCGGTACCGCTCGACCGGCGCCCCACGAGCCCTGACCCTGCTGCACCCCTTCGGCGTCGGAGACCAGAATCGCAAGGGACTGCAGCAGGCTGCCTTTCCGGGCATGTACCGCCGTGTCATCGGCGGCCATTGGTCAATGGCGCCTCTGATGGCGAAGTTGGCCGCTGAGAACCGCTTCGCGGCGTACTGCCTCCCGGCCGGCATCATGATCCAGCTGTTCCATTGCGCCGCAGCGGGCAGTCCGGGTTGGTTCTCACACGTTGGGCTGGACACTTTCGTCGATCCGCGCGTAGAGGGTGGCAGACTGAATGCCCTGGCCAAGGAACATCTGGTCGAGTACGTGGAGCGGGACGGACAGCCATGGCTGTTCTACAGGACGCTTCCCGTCGATGTCGCGCTCCTGCATGCATGGGAAGCGGACCCGCAGGGAAATCTGTCGATGCGGCAGGAAGCCGGGTTCTGGCACAACTGTACCCTTGCCCAGGCAGCCAGGGCATCCGGCGGGACAACGATTGCGGTCGTGCGGAAGATCGTTCCCGAAGGATCGATCGACCCACGGTCCGTCCACGTTCCCGGGTGCTTCGTGGACGTTCTGGTGGTGGACGGCGAGCAGGGACAGACGTATCAGACCGACTTCGAGCCCTCGTACTGCGGCGACGACACCGCGAACGAGGAGCGCTTCACACCGATGCCGTTCGGCCCGAGGAAGGTCATCGCACGCCGAGCAGCACAGGAACTGACACCCGGAGCCGTGATCAACGTCGGATTCGGCATGCCGGATGGCGTGCTGGCGGTCGCGCAGGAACAGGGGTTCGTCCGCGACATCACCCCCACCATCGAGCACGGCCAGTTCGGTGGGGTTCCGGCTGGCGGCCTCGACTTCGGGGCAGTCTTCAACCCGGATGCAATCCTCGAAACCGGGCATATGTTCGACTTCTATCATGGCCGGGGAGTCGACCAGACGTTCCTGGGCTTCCTCCAGATCGATCGTGACGGCAACGTGAACGTCAGCCGTCTGGCGTCCCGCATCATCGGTGTCGGTGGCTTCATCGACATCGTTCAGAAAGCCGACAAGGCCGTGTTCTGCGGCACCCTCTCGATACGGGCGAAGACCGCGATCAAAGGCAGCGAACTCACCTTCGTCTCGCACGGAGAACCTAAGTTCGTGGATTCCGTGGCTCAGGTAACGTTCAGTTCCGAATACGCTCGGCGCAACCGGCAGGAAGTCGTCTACGTGACGGAAGCCGCCGTCTTCCGACTGAGCCCCGACGGCGTGATTCTCGAGGAGATCGCACCGGGCGTCGATCTGGAGGCCGACCTGCTGCCACAACTGGGCTTCGTGCCGTCCATCAGCCCCGGATTGCGACGAATGGACGCAGCCCTGTTCGCTCCCGATCGGCTACACGACTCCGTGTTTCCCCGCTTCCACCCGTAGCCCGAGTGGACTCGGGCCACGGTGGAGATTCGATCCCCTTGTCACCGATGTTCCGCCAACCGCCTGGTCCGGACTCCGAGAACGAACGCCATTGTCCCGCACGGACCTCGCCCTCCAGAATGTGGTGCCCGTCGGGCGATCTCAACCTGACGCTGCGTACCCGTACCGCCGTTCCATGTCGAGGGTCCAGTTCCCTCCCGGAATTGCCGGTGGAACATCCCTGCTGAACCAGCGGCCGGCAACATACGTCCAGGCCGTGACGGCTCCCGGTTTCGTGTCCACCCGTGTTAATACGCGGTGGTAATGCGACGCGCCCGGGTCTCCGTGGTTGCAACCTTCCAGGTGATCCAGGCGTTCCAGCATCCGGGCGTCGGCGAACTCGACCAGTTCACCATGCACGATTTCCGTCCCCCTTTCTCCTGCCGGGACCGGATAGCCGTTGCCGATTCTGGCGTCGGCCTGCAGGTCGCCCGTTCCGACTTCCAGGATATCGTTGGCGTTTGCCAGGACCATGTACGGGAATCCGGGGCCGTCAAAGAGTCGACCAGCAATCGTCGCCGGCTTGATGGTGACCGCTTCGTTCGTGATCAGGTGGTGATTCGCGTGTCCGCGCTTGAGGGTGCCATAGACGAAGACGAGGAGCATCGTGATTCCCAACGGTACAGGTTGATCGCTGTACTACCGCACTGGTTGGGCGGTCCGACGATCATGGGCTGCCACCACGACCGTCTCTTCGAAGCCGCAGGGGCCATTGGGCCAGCAGTGACGCCATCGTACGAATCATCGTCTCGCCCTAGCACAGGGCCGCGACACCCGGGAGGGTCTTCCCGCCGAGAAACTCCAGCGAGGCCCCGCCTCCGGTCGAAATATGACTGATTCGGTCCCCGACGCCAGCCTTGCGGACCGCTCGTTCGGAATCTCCCCCGCCCACGATGCTGACGCAGTCTCCGGAGGCATCGGCTACCGCCCGGGCGACCGCCAGTGTACCAGCAGCGAAAGGCCTGATCTCGAACACACCCATCGGACCGTTCCAGACGATCATCCGTGCGTCGCCGATGATGGCTTCGTACCGAGCCGCCGTTTCGGGCCCTATATCGAGCCCCCTCCAGCCTTCGGGTATCTCGCTCGCAACGACCCGCGTGCGGGCGTCAGCGCTGAAGCGATCCCCGATCACATGGTCAACCGGCAGGACGATCCGGCCGGCGTCGGAATCGAGGAGTTCCGCCGCCAGATCCAGTCTGTCCTCTTCGACCATCGAGGAGCCGGTCGGAACTCCTTGTGCCTTCAGGAACGTGTACGTCATCGCTCCACCGATCAGAACCTTGTCCGCCAAGGCAAGGAGATTGCGGATGACGTCGATCTTCCCGGAGATCTTGGCACCCCCGATGATCGCGACATACGGATGCTTGGGGGCGGAAACGGCAAGAGAAAGATACTCCAATTCCCTTTGCATGAGCAGACCCGCAGCCTTCTCGGGAAGGAACTCCGTGATGCCGGCTGTCGACGCATGGGCCCGATGCGCGGCACCGAACGCGTCGTTCACATAGACATCGGCAAGGGAAGCCAACTGCCGTGAGAATTCGGCTTCATTCGCCTCTTCCGCTGCATGGTAGCGGAGATTCTCCAGCAATAACACATCACCGGCTTGCAGACCGGATGCCATCGACGAGGTCTCCACTCCGATACAGTCGGATGCCATCGCAACCGGACGGTCCAGCAATTCCCCCAATCGGCCGGCCACCGGCTCAAGACTCATCCTGGGGTTTCGGCGCCCCTTCGGACGCCCCAAGTGCGACGCCAGGATCAACCGGCACCCTTGATCCAGAACAGCCCTGATGGTCGGCAGTGCCATTCGAATCCGCGTGTCACTGGTTATCGTCCTCCCGGTCTCCTTGTCGAGGGGAACGTTGAAGTCCACCCGCATGAAGACGCTCCGGCCACGAAGGTCGATCTGGTCAAGCGTTCGGAACGTCATCGTTGAGGCAGGGTCCCCGACCGCGTCCGGCCAGGTCAGGCAGCAAGCCTGCAGACCAGGTCGACGACCCGGTTCGAATAGCCCCACTCGTTGTCGTACCACGAGAGGACCTTGACCATGTTGCCCCCGATCACACGCGTCATCGAACCGTCCACGATGGACGAATTCGGATTGCGCATGAAGTCACTCGACACCAAGGGCTCCTCGGTGTAGTCGAGAACCCCCTTCAGCGCGCCTTCCGAGGCGGTGCGGAGCGCTTCATTCACCTGCTCTGCCGAAGCTTCCGACGCCAGTTCGGCGACGAGGTCGACCACCGAGACGTTTGGCGTCGGGACACGGATGGCGAAGCCGTCACACTTGCCGGCCAGGTCGGGCATCACGAGGCCGATCGCTGCCGCAGCGCCAGTCTTGGTCGGGATCATGTTCAGGGCCGCGGCTCGTGCCCGGCGCAGGTCCGAATGCGGAAGGTCCAGGGTCCGCTGGTCGTTGGTATAGCTGTGGACCGTCGTCATCGTTGCCTTGGTAACGCCGAAGCTGTCGTGCAGGACCTTCGCGACAGGGGCCAGGCAGTTGGTGGTACAGGAGGCATTGGAAATCACGGTGTGTGCGTCACTGAGCTGATCGTCGTTGACGCCGAGCACGATCGTGATGTCCTCGCCCTTGGCCGGAGCCGAGATCACGACACGCTTGACGGACCCTCCGAGGTGCTTCTCGGCCAGTTCGCGCTTCGTGAAGAGTCCGGTCGATTCCACGACGATCTCCGCACCGACCGAACTCCAGGGAATCTGGGCCGGGTCGCGCTCCGAAAAGACCCTGAACTCGTCATCGCCGACCCGCAAGCCATCTTCCGAGACGACGACCTCCGCATCGAGATTGCCGAGCACCGAATCGTGCTTGAGCAAGTGTGCGAGGGTCTTCCTGTCGGTGATGTCGTTGATCGCCACGACATCAACGTCGGGATTGCCCATCTGAGCACGGTAGACGTTTCGTCCGATCCGTCCGAAACCATTGATCGCCAGTCTCACAGCCATGCTGTCGTTGATCTCCTCTTGGTGGGAATACGATGAACTTCCCGTCTGGCCGCGTCCGCGTTGCGCGAATGCGCGACAGGAACACGGACACGCCGGGTACCGTCGGCCATCACAGCGCCTGGAAAGGATCTAACGCCCTGCATGTGGATTTCCACACCCTGCGCTACGGCCTATACCCTGATCATACCGAAATGCACCCCCTGCCGGAAACCGAGGCCGACCCGCAGCAGAGGAACCGCCCCTGCCAACGTGCAGACCGGCGCCAGTGAGCCGACATGCGATAAAGGAAATCATGCCCGCCTACACCGAGTCGATCATCAAGCGAGCCTCAAAGGTCCGTCTGCTGCTGATGGACTGCGACGGGGTGCTTACCGATGGAACGATCTACTTCCTGCCGGGCGACGGCGGCTCTGTCGCAGAGACCAAGGCGTTCGACTGCCATGACGGCATCGCATTGGCATGGCTCCGTCGGACGGGCATCGACACTGGCATCATCACGGGCCGCGGCGGGTTGGCAGTTCGCGAACGCGCCCGCTCATCGGGCATGCGCTATCTCGTCGAGGGCCGTACCGACAAGCTGGCCTCGTTCCTCGAAATCCTGCAAGATGCGAAGCTCGACCCGTCGGAGGTCGCCTACGTTGGCGACGATGTCACCGACCTGCCACTGCTCAAGAGGGCGGGGTTGGCAGTCGCTCCTGCGAACGCGCGACCCGAAGTCCGGCAGATCGCGCATGTCGTGACCGAGTCCAGCGGAGGTCACGGAGCGATTCGCGACGTGGTGGAACTTCTGCTCAAGGCCCAGTGTCGATGGAATGACGTGGTCGCACGTTACGACATCTAGGCGGCGCATCGATGCAGCGACAGCGGTGGTGCGGCCCGCGGCACCCCAGTTCAATGGACATCCGACGCGGGCTTCGTCAGAGGTTGGGGCTCCGGCAGGGGCTTTCGCGGCAGCAGTTCCTCGCGATTGGCCGCCTGGTAGACGAACGTGGCCACGATGACCGAGGCCTGAATGAGGTCGGCGGCCTGCGCCCGATCGTAGCTGTCCATGTTGGAGTGATGCGTGCGCGTCTCGTACTCGACCCGGTCCTGGATGAACTGGAAACCGGGTAGTCCCACGTCATCGAAGGACAAGTGGTCCGTGCCTCCGGTATTGCGGATGCTGAGCGTCGTCGCCTCCAGGTCGTGGAACGGTGCCAGCCACTGCTGGAATATCGGCCGGACACGGTCGTTGCCCTGCAGATAGACTCCGCGAATCTTGCCGGTTCCGTTGTCGACGTTGAAGTAGGCCGAGAACTTCTTGTGGCGGTCGGTCAGGCTCATCGTTTCCGGATCGCCAAAGTGCTCCTTGACGTACGCCCGGGAACCCAGCATCCACTGCTCCTCCCCGCCCCAGAGCGCGATCCGCACGGTCCGTGCCAGCGGGAGATCGAGCTTCTTCAGGATACGGACCGCCTCCATCATCACGGCGCACCCGGCCCCGTTGTCCGTGGCACCCAGCGCAGCCGCCGTCGAATCCAGGTGTCCACCCAGCATGACGAGTTCGTCGGGCTTGATACTGCCGGGAATCTCTGCGATGACGTTGACCGAATTCAGGTCGTCCCGGTAGAACGTGGTTCGGACCTCCGCTTCGATGGTGGCGCCGATATCCTTGTCGACCAGCCGGTAGATCCGGTTGTAGTGCTCGGGAGTCAGGGCGATGGACGGAGGCGGCGGAGCGTCCTCGAGATGGTGGCTCCCCGAGCGAGGAGGAAAGACCGTCCCGCCGTCACCGTGTACAGCAGGATGGATCACAAGCCTGACCCCTTCGTCCACCAAGAAGGCATTCAGCTTGGACTGATTCCGGCGCCGCTGCCGCGTCCGCTCCTCGCTGAACCAGCGCGGAGCCTTCGCATGGAAGTTCCGCCAGTCCTCCGGATTCTCCGGGACTTCCAGATAGGGGTCAAGATAGTCGATCGGAGGTGACGACGGTCGAGCCTTCGCCAACTCCTGCAGTTCAGCGCTTGAGAACCGGTGAAGGTCTGCGCGGCCCCGGGGCCTGACCTTCCTCAGGTCGCTGATCATGACGAGCGCCCCGGAGAGCCGGCCCTTCCACTTGTCGATGTACGCATCGACCAGTTGCTCATCGCGGTACGGCCGGCGGTCCCTCCGGAGCGGGGCGAGCACAGGCTGTCCGACCAGTTTCCCGTCCGTGGATGGGCTCCAGCCCATCGGCACGCCGATCAGCTGTTCGTACTGGGGAGCGGTCAGATGCACCGAGAAGTACTCCCTCGACCACCCCTGACCGAACGGCCCCCACGGCTCGAGCTTCGCGTTCTTGAGGCCCCATCCCCCCATCGTCTCTGCAGCCCACTCGGCCGCGTCCATGAAGCCCTTGGAATTCGTGATGCGAGGGCCGTGGACCTCCACGAGATGAAACAGGTGCTCCATCACCTGACTGTTCTCGTTCGCCTCGTGCTTGATCCGGTTCACGACCTCCAGATCGGGAGCGTCGCTGGCCGACGCCAGCGCTCCGAACAGCACGCCCAACGTCACTGCCGCACGATGCATTGCAGCAGTCTACCAGAGTTGTCCGGAGGTCCATGGTGCGGACGGGTGCGGTTTCCGCCGGCGAGCCGACCGGATCCGCGCCAAGCGAACGGACGCAACGGGCTTCCCTGCCCGGCACATCCTGCTCGACCAGCAGGCGCGCGCAGGATCCATCTCGACCGCGACGACCGGACGCCCATCTCCCCCGCTCCCCCGCGGTCAACCACTGCGTCGCTGTCCGCATGCCGATCGGCTCCCGTCATGCGGTTCCCGGACGGACTGACGACGACGATTCGTCCACTCCTTGCCGGTTTGCGAAACTGGGAAGAAGGTTGACCGTTTCATAGCGGTACTCCCCCATGAAGATCGCCGTACCCAAGGAAGACCAACTCGGGGAACGCAGGGTAGCACTAGTTCCGAAGGATGCAGAAGCCCTCCGCAAGCGCGGGGCCAACATCTTCGTGGAAAGAGGTGCGGGAGAGGCCGCCTACATTCCGGACTCCTCCTACGTCGAGGCGGGAGCGGAGTTGGCGGACCGCCAAGGCGTTCTTGCCGATGCGGATCTTGTCCTGACCGTCAACGGCATTCTCTCGGACGATGTTTCCCACCTGAAGACAGGCGCGACGGTTGTCGGTTTTCTCGGGCCGGTGGATGATCCTTCCGCGATGGTCCGGCTGGCCGAACACGGCCTCTCTCTGCTTTCCGTGGAACTGATTCCCCGCACGACCCGGGCTCAGGCAATGGATGCCCTCAGTTCGATGGCAACGATCGCGGGATACAAGGCGGTGCTGCTCGCGGCCCAACATGCACCACGCCTGTTTCCGCTGATGATGACCGCGGCCGGTACACTGCGACCCGCCAAGGTCTTCGTGATCGGTGCGGGCGTAGCCGGATTGCAGGCGATTGCCACAGCGCGGCGTCTCGGAGCGTTGGTCGAGGGCTACGACATCCGGCCCGAGGTCCGCGAGCAGGTGGAGAGCCTCGGGGCATCCTTCGTCGTGCTCGACGTGGGCATGGACCAGGCCTCAGGAGCGGGCGGCTATGCCGCTCAGCAGTCGAAGGAATTCTACCGGCGCCAACAGGAAGCCTTGGCGCAGCATCTGTCGGGCGTCGACGCCATCATCACGACCGCAGCGGTTCCCGGCCGCAGGGCACCCTTGCTGCTGCCACGTGAAGTCACGGAACATCTTCGGCCCGGCACGGTAGTCGTGGACCTCGCGGCCGAGCGCGGAGGGAACTGTGCGCTGACCGTTCCTGGCAAGGTGGTCGTCAGCGACGGGGTCATCGTGGATGGCCCGGTCAATCTTCCGTCTAGTGTGCCGGCACACGCCAGCCAGATGTACTCGAAGAACCTGTTGAACCTGTCTTCTCTACTGATGGCGGACGGCGAGTTCCGGCTCGACCTGGACGATGACATCGTACAGGGTGCGCTGGTCGCTCACGGAGGATCAGTCATCCATCCGGCGGTCCGGGAGGCTCTGGACAGGTCGCAGCACTCCGCATAGAGAGAGTATTCATGGACGCTTTCCTGATATCCATCACCGTGTTTGTTTTGGCGGTGTTCGTCGGATTCGAGATCATCACGAAAATCCCTTCCACCCTGCACACGCCCCTGATGTCGGGTTCGAACGCGATTTCCGGTATCACGATCGTGGGAGCCCTTGTTGCGGCCGGGACTGGAGAGGGCGACTTGGCGAAGTATCTCGGTTTCGGAGCTGTCGTGCTGGCTACCGTGAACGTCGTGGGCGGTTTTCTGATCACCAACCGCATGCTCGCCATGTTCCGGCGGAAGAGATAGGGCCAACGATGGACGCCAACGTCATCAATGCCGCATACGTCGTAGCCGCGGTCCTGTTCATCCTCGGGCTCAAGGGCCTTACGACTCCCCGCACGGCCGTGCGGGGCAACCTGCTCGGGGCCTCGGGAATGCTCGTGGCGATGGTGGCAACACTGCTGGACCGACAGATCGTCAGCTTCGAGCTGATCGCCTTGGGAGTTGCGCTCGGCGCGACCATCGGAGCCGTATGGGCATTCCGGGTGCAGATGACAGCCATGCCGGAACTGGTCGCGGCCCTCAACGGGTTCGGAGGCGGCGCATCGGCACTGGTTGCTGCCGCAGCAGTGTTCATGCCGGGCGCCATCACCGGCGTACCCGAGATTCAGGTCCACATCTCCAGCACCCTGTCCGCGTTCATCGGCTCCGCAACGCTCACTGGCAGCCTGATCGCCTGGGCCAAGTTGCAGGGAATTCTCCGTTGGCAACCGCGAGGACTCGCTTTACGATCGGTAAGTTCGGGATCGGCCCTTGCCGGGATTGCATGCGGTGCGTGGTACGTCCTCGACAACGAGGCAACCTGGGCGTTCGGTGCCGCGTGCGCGGCGGCACTGGCGTACGGCATGCTCCTCACCGTCGCCGTCGGCGGGGCCGACATGCCCGTGATCATTGCGCTACTCAACTCCTGTTCCGGTCTTGCCGCGGCAGCGACCGGATTCGTTCTTGGCAACAACGTACTGATCATCTCGGGTTCGCTGGTGGGAGCGTCGGGGTTCATCCTGACCCAGATCATGTGCAAGGCGATGAACCGTTCCCTGTGGGATGTGCTCCGCGGCGACCTTGGCGAAGCCGCGGCCAGCAGCCCGCAAGAGGACCTGTACGCCGGTCGTGTCAAGAGCGCCACACCGGACGAGGTGTCTCTACTCTTCGATACGGCGCGGGTCGTCACCGTCGTGCCCGGATACGGGATGGCTGTCGCGCAGGCCCAGCATGCCGTACGGGATCTTGCCAACCTGCTGGAATCGCGCGGGGTCGAAGTGCGGTACGCGATTCACCCCGTGGCCGGTCGCATGCCCGGGCACATGAACGTGCTTCTGGCCGAGGCGGACATCCCGTACGATCACCTCTACGACATGGACACGATCAATCCGCTGTTTGCCGAGACCGATGTCGCGATCGTGCTGGGTGCCAACGATGTCGTCAATCCATCCGCGCGTGAAGAACCGGGCAGCCCGATCTACGGAATGCCGATCCTGGATGTCGACAAGGCCCAGATCGTTGTCGTGATCAAGCGCAGCCTGAGCCCCGGTTTCGCGGGCATTCCGAACCCGCTGTTCATCCGCGACAACACCCTGATGCTCTTCTCGGACGCCAAGAAGGCCCTGCAGGACCTCAGCAGGGAAATCCGCGAACTCTAGCCCGGATATCTCACCAAAGGGGTGAAAATCAGGCATATCGGTATGATAACATGTTTGCTATCAGGATCTTGAAGCGGTCCTGAAGCATCATGCCCAAATCCACACCCTGTACCAGCCTCTCCCTCGCCAACCATGGCCGCCGTCAAGTCTGCCTGGGCTTCGATGGCGGACGCATGACGTCCGATGGCGGCGCTCTCCTGCTCCGCGCCGCCGATCACCATGTCCACCTCACCCGGCGCCTCGCCCGCTGCTTCCGCGACCACCGCGATCCCCGCCGCTGCGAACACCCCCTCCAGCAGTTGGTCTCCCAGCGCCTGTTCGGCCTCGTGCTGGGCTACGAGGACATCAACGACCACGACCAACTTCGCTCCGACAGCGTCCTCGCCCTGGCCGTCGGCACCCCCGACATCCACGGGGAACACCGCGCCCGCCAACGCGATCGCGGCCATCCGCTGGCGGGCTCCAGTACCCTCAATCGCATGGAGTTGGGCGATCCCGAACACGCGGCCGGCGACCGCTACAAGCGCATCGTGGCCGATACCGCCCAGCTGGACCGGCTGCTGGTCGAGCTGTTCCTCGACAGCTACGAGAAACCGCCGAAGGAACTCATCCTGGACGTGGATGCCACCGACGATCCGGTGCATGGAGAACAGGAAGGCCGCTTCTTCCATGCCTACTACGACGAGTACTGCTATCTGCCGCTGTATGTGACCTGTGGCCCCTACGTGCTGTGCGGGCGGTTGCGGACGGCCAACCGGGATGCGGCGGACGGTGCCCTGGAGGAGTTGCAGCGGATCGTGGCGCAGATCCGGGAGCGCTGGCCGCAGGTGCGGGTGATCGTGCGGGGGGACGCGGGGTTCTGTCGGGAGCCGCTGATGGCGTGGTGCGAGGCACAGGAGCGGGTGGACTACGTGTTCGGGCTGGCGGGCAACAAGCGGTTGGCGGAGGAGGTGGCGCGGCAGCAGAATCGGGCGGGGAGCCGGTGCGTGACGAGCGGCAAGGCGGCGCGGCGGTACCGGAGTTTCCGGTACCGGACGCGGGCGAGTTGGAGTCGGAAGCGGCGGGTGGTGGCGAAGGCGGAATGGCTGCCCGGGCCCCGGGGGCGGAACCAGCGTTTCGTGGTGACGAGCATGAGTCGTAAGGAATGGAAACCCAAGGAGTTGTACGAGAAGCTGTACTGTGCGCGGGGGGACATGGAGAACCGGATCAAGGAGCAGCAGTTGCACCTGTTCGCGGACCGGACCTCGGCGGGTTCGATGCGGGCGAACCAGTTGCGAATGTACTGGGCGCTGTTCGGAGCGATGCTGCTGGAGGTGATCCGGCGGGTGGCGCTGGTGGGGACGAAGTTGGCGAAGGCGCAGTACGGGACGATGCGGGCGCTGCTGCTGAAGGTGGCCGGGGAGGTGCGGGTGAGCGTGCGGAGGGTGCGGGTCCGGATCTCGTCGGTGTTTCCGCGCCGGGAGTTGTTCGCGCAGTGCCTGGCGCGGTTCGGGGAGGCCCTGGCGAGCTGAGGTCGGCGCGGGACAGGACATTGGGGAGAGCGGCCGCAAGGCGGTCGGTGGGAGAGGTGTGTCTACGGGGAGGAGCGAGCAGGCGTGGAGGAGCCGGACAAGGCCGGCGAGGAGGTCGGTGGAGCGATCCGGGGCGGAGGAACCCGGAAATCATGGCCCTGTTTATGGATCCACACTGCAAATCGATGCCTTTGAGCCCAGTGACAGGTCCCATACCGCCGAAAAATCGATGCTCGCGCGACTTGGTGAGATATCCGGGCTAGGGTAGGGACGAAAGGCGATTCCGGACATCGAACCAGAACCGGCCCGTTCGTATCCATGGCTCCATCAACGGGCCTTGAAGACCCGCTACGTTGCTTGCGCGCAGTACCCTGGTCTGGCCCAGCGATCCGTGAAATCGTGATCGGAGGGTACACGGACCTGCATTTGCAACGGGCACTGGCAACTCTGATGCGCCCGTTCCCGCTGCTCTGTCGCACATGGACACGTGGCCATATGGACTCTGCTTGCAGTCCATTCCGCCAGTAATGTTGTGGCTGGCGGACCACTAACGAATCAGGATCAACTCAGTCTGGGGCTCGTGAAGCCGTTTTGCACCGGTCGTTGTGATGACCACATCCTCCTCCAGCCCGATGTGAATCTCACCCATCTCCTCGTAGTCGGCGTACAGGATCGGTTCGACAGCGAACGTCTGCCCCTCCTCCATACGCAAGAACACCGTCGTGCCGTATCGTTCCGGCCAGTCGGGGCAGATCAGAGGTCCCACGTCATGCACAACGAAACCGATTGGGTGCCCGGTTCCATGCGGAGGGCCAGCATACCCGGCTTCCTCCAGGGTCTTCCGTGCGACGGCGTCGATCTCGACTCCCGTAACGCCGGGTTTCATGGCTGCGATCTGACGGTCGAGCGCGCGGCGCGCGGTTCTCCACATCTTCCGGATCTCGCCAGGAGCCTCCGTCTCGCCGGCCCCAAGGACATAGGCCGTACGCTGCAGGTCCGTCGAATAGCCCCGGAGCGTAATGCCGAAGTCGATCCGGACCAGGTCCCCTCTCTTGATCAGGCGGTCGCTGGGGTCGGCATGCCCTCTCGAAGGTCCTGCAACGACGCTGATGAACGGAACCGTCGCTCCCAACATGGCCGCCCGCCTCCGAAGATAGTTGCCGACATCGCGCTCGGAAGTGCTACCAGGATTAATCACCACACGCGAGAGCGCGTCACGCATCAACACGTCCGTGTGACGCGCGGCTTCCCGGAGCACTTCGACCTCATGCGGAAGCCGTCGGCCCCGGAACGACGCGACCAGTGGCTCGGAGGACACGAACCGTTCCGCGACCTCCGCTCCCAGCACCTCCTCCAGGTAGGCTCGCATCCCGGTCGTCAAGCCATCGGCAATCGGCATGTCGCGGGACGCATTGATCGCGATCCTCTCGGGGTCGAGATCTTCGACGAACTCGCGCAGATGCGGCCTGATTCCTTCACTCTTGTAGCTCAGGACCTCGTCAAAGATCCCGGTCTCCTTCAAGGGAGTGACATCGTAGCTCGCAGCGATCGCTGTCTTGCGCAACCCTCCGTCCTTGCGGTCGAAGAGAAGTGCCATCCGGGCAACGGCCGAGCCTCCTCCGAAGTCCTCTGCCAGCGGGTCCCTGGACTCCTCACGGGTGAATACGATCCACAGGTCGACCGCGTGCGCTTCCAGCGCATCCGGCAGAAGCTTGTTAACCCGCTCCGCCAGCACGCTGACTTCGGCCCCCCAAGCTGGAAGCGAGCAAGCCAAGGCGATCAGGAGATTCAGTCGCGACATTTCAGAACCGCTCCATCGACGTTTACCACGTTACGTATCGTTATGCACCATTGTGAAGCGACAGGAACGTGCCCACGACGGGTTGGGTTACGCTAGCACGATGCCCTCCTTGGTGGCAAGAGACCGTACTTGCGTTTGGCACCCGTTTACCCAGATGAAGACGGCACCCGACCCTCTCCCGATCGTGGGCGGCGACGGAGCCTACCTCGTAACCGAGGACGGTCGACGGATTCTGGACGGCATCTCCTCATGGTGGGTCAACGTTCACGGTCACTGCAATCCGCGCGTCGGACAGGCCTTGGCCGACCAGGCGGCCCGTCTGGAACATGTCATGTTCGCGGGGTGCACTCACCCGCCCGCGGTCGAGCTGGCGGAACGCCTGGTGGCCCTGCTGCCCGACCGTCTTACCAAGGTCTTCTACTCCGACAATGGCTCGACTGCGGTCGAGGTGGCTCTCAAGATGGCCTACCAGTACTGGACGAATCGCGGCGAAGCGCAACGCCGGACCTTCCTGGCGCTGGAGCATGCCTATCACGGAGACACGGTCGGAGCGATGTCGGCGAGCCACGCGTCTCTGTTTACGTCGAGCTATGCTCCGCTGCTGTTTCAGGTCGAGCGGGTGAAGGTGCCATGCGATTACCTCGCCTCGATGTCGCCCTTACGGGACGGGACCGGAACGGAACCGCTTGACGCGATCCGCTCCCTGTTGGAGCGCCAGGCGCCCTGCCTGGCTGCAGTGATCATCGAGCCGATGCTCCAGGCCGCTGGCGGAATGTTCGTCTGGAAACCCGAGTTCCTCAAAGCGATCCGGAACCTGTGCGACGAATTCGGACTGCTCTTGATTGCGGACGAGGTCATGACCGGGTTCGGGCGGACGGGGCCGATGTTCGCGTGTGAGCACGGCCCGGTCGAACCCGATATCGTGTGCCTTTCGAAGGGTCTGACATGCGGCTATCTTCCGCTGGCTGTCACTGTTGCGTCAGAAGCCGTGTACGATGCGTTCCTCAGCGACGACCGTCGCAAGACGTTCTTTCACGGCCACTCCTTCACGGCGAATCCCTTGGGTTGTGCCACTGCACTTGCAGGGTTGGATATCTTCGCCACCACCAATGTCCTCGACCGGATTCGCGGAATCGCCTCGAAGATGCGGTCGCGTCTTGCACCGTTCGTCGAGCTTGAGTATGTCCGTGATGTCCGGCACATCGGTGATGTCGGGATCATCGAGTTCGAGACCGGAGGTCAGGGCTACCTTTCGGAGGTCGGACCTCGCATGGCGGAGAAGTTCCTGGAACGCGATCTGCTCCTGCGTCCCAACGGGGACATACTGTATTTCATGCCACCTTACGTCGTGACCGACGAGGAAATCGACTGGGTATTCGACCAGATCGAGGAGGTGGCATCCGCGGTCATGGGCAGCGGCCGCTAAGCCACGATCCACAAGCGGTCAGATCCGGACCGTGTTCGGGACTCCCCCCAAGAGTGAACTGTCCGGTGGTAGCGATGGAGCCCATCCATGTCTTCCGGCCGTTCCCGTGCCGATTCCACGGCCAGAACTTCCGATGTCTTCGAATCCGGCACCGCTCCGGCCACTCTGTCCACGTGAGTCAGCCTCCGAGTTCCGAACATCGGGCTGCACGTTCTCAACCAGACCCGCACCCTGTATCTACGCACGATCGCGGCGCAGACTTCCAATTGCTGACGTGCTGGCTCCGGACGTTGTCTTGACCGCAGCCGTGTCACGTTCAGCCTGCCGGTCGCTTGATCTCTCACGTGATAGCAGACTCAGAGTTCCGGACATGGGGAACGCCTTGCCGGATGGGATAGCAGCGGTAAGGCACTGACTGACAGGGCCTTGTGTGATCTGTGCTGCATTCCGAAGAGGCTTGGTAGCGGCAGTGTGACTATTTTAGAACTGTCACTATCGATCGGGACCGTGAGGGCCGGTTGGCGTCTCACGGTCGGCGGAACATTGCCCCACAGCGCGTCTGGTCGCTGCCGGCTACCGTGAATCGACGGGGAGCCAGCGGCCGGCGAGAGCGGCTGACGATGGCCGGCAGGGACCCGGTCCACCCCCAGCCGAAGGCGACCGGTCGGCCCCACCGCGTCGCCAACCCGCTGCGGGCTGCTCGCCCAGGTTGCCCGCATCGGCATGGACTCGAGACGGCACCACCCCGGCCCGTCCACTGTGCAGCAGCGGCCCGGCGCGGCCTGGCGAGCCTCCTGACGACGGCGGCCCACCGACAGGCCCAAGGCGCGCCCACTCCACACGGCCCGCCAGTGCACTGACACCGGCTAGTCGGCGATGGACCCATCGGAGCCTTCGAATCGCCCGGGCAGTCTGCGGGTAAACCCTTGCTGCAAAACCACTTGTGCGACCCGCAGGGCCGCCTGACCGCAGCGGACCGCCACGATTGACTATTTTATGATGTCACGATCTGCCGGGTTGCGGGTGCCGCGTTACGGGCTTGCGTGTCCCCTGCTCGGCCCCGTCGCACCGACTCGCGCGAATTCGCGGACCGCCCGCTGGCCGTGCGCCCGGGGTGCATGACCGCTCCACCGGTGCAGCCGCACTGCCGCACCGCATGGGCCGAGTTCCACAAGATCCAACCTCTCCATCGACCCACACCATCAGTCTACTCCGGGCGGCGGCCCTCCTGCAACCCCACCTGTCCGCGCCAACACGCCTCTTGCCGATCGCTGGCAGCGGCTTCCGGCTGAACCGCGGACGCCTCTCCTGCACGGCCTGGCAGACCCCCGCCACCCGGCCGCAGCTCTTCCAGCCCTGCTACGCGACCCATCCACGACCGCCCGCCCAGCCTCCAGAACGGACCCCACATCCCTCGCCAACCCCGGCCATCCACCCTACCGCGTGACATCCCAAATTAGTCCCATGTCCGGAACTCTGAGACTCGGTCCCGAGATCCCGGCATTCACGTCACTTGCGGCCTGTCGACCAGACAGTAACGGCGATATCGCGCGCCATCACCTGCACGTCACTTGCTACGGTGTGTACGTCTATCCTGATCGCCACATGCGCATCCTGGTTCTCGACCTTGAACTTCTTGCTGGCAGCCTTGTGTTCCCCGGTTTCCGTCTAGCGATTACGAAGGCGAACCTTGATCTCCACAGTCTCTGCTTCGAGGCTGTCAAGTTTGGCCTTCACTTCAGCTAGATCAGCCTTCACTGTACAAAGATCGGCACGCACGGCGTCGCGGTGGCTGCGTGTAACGATGTGCTGGCCAACGCGCCAGAAAACTCCACCAATGGCCAGGATGATCGCAATAGTGCTAAAAACGACAACAACTATCGTGTGATCCATGCGCCGATCATACCATGGACAAATCTGATGGTCTCTGACTTGCACACCGAGCCGTCCGTCAATGTCAAGTCCAGACGCCAACGACTTCATTCAAGTGGTGACAGGGTCGCCACAGCTGTTCTCGGTTGTTCTAGGGAGGGCTGTCTCGACGCGAGGTTCTCACATTTCTTGATTGACAGGAAGATGCCGTTCTTCACAGCTACAAGATTTCGCCGGCCAGAGTCTGGATATAAGGTCTCTGCAAGACACTGCCTAAATCGAACACATCTGTGTTTTATACCCCGAAATTCCGTCACAAACGTCGCATGATTCTCACCTACTGGTTCGAGTCAGTGTGGCCATTTCATTCCAAGATTCAGTGAGTTTCGGTGCAGCATCAGAGTCCCGGAAATGGGACTAATTTGGGATGTCACGCGGCAGGGTGGATTGCCGGGGTTGGCGAGGGATGTGGGGTCCGTTCTGGAGGCTGGGCGGGCGTTCGTGGACGGGTCACGTAGCAGTGTGGGAAAATCTGCGGGTCGGGTGGCGGGGGGTCTGAACGGTCTGCCAAGTCGTGCATGAGAGGCGGCCGAGGTTCAGCCGGAAATCGGTGCCAGCGACCGGCGGGAGGCGTGTTGGCGCGGACAGGTGGGGTTGCAGTAGGGGGGTCGCCCGGAGTAGACTACTGGTGTGGGTCTACGTAGGGGTTGGATCTTGTGGAACTCGGCCCATGCGGTGCGACAACGCGGCGGCACCGGTGGCGCGGTCATGCACCCCGGGAGCACAGCCAGCGGACGGTCTGTGAGTTCGCGCGGGTCGGTGCGACGGGGCCGAGCAGGGGGCACGCAAGCCCGTGACGCCGCACCCGCAACCCGGAAGATCGTGACATCATAAAATAGTCAAGCGTGGCCGTCCGCTGCGATCAGACGGCCCTGCAGGTCGCACAAGTGGCTTTTCAGCAAGGGTTTACCCGCAGACTGCCCGGGCGATTCGAAGGCTCGGATGGGGCCATCGCCGACCAGCCGGTGTCCGTGCACTGGCGGGCCGTGTGGAGCGGGCGCGCCTTGGGCCTGTCGGTGGGCCGTCGCCTTCAGGAGATTCGTCAGGCCGCGCCGGGCCGCTGCTGCGCAGTGGACGGGCCGGGGTGGTGCCGTCTCGAGTCCATGCCGCTGCGGGCAACCTGGGCGAGCAGCCCGCAGCGAGTTGGCGACGCGGTGGGGGCGACCGGTCGCCCGCGACAGGGTGTGGATCGGGTCTCTACCGGCCATCGTCAGCCGCTCTCGCCGGCCGTTGGCTCCCCGTCGATGCGCGGTAGCCGGGAACGACCCGATGCACTGTGGGGCTATGTTCCGCCGATCGTGAGACGCCAACCGGCCCTCGCGGTCCCGATCGATAGTGACAGTTCTAGAATAGTGACCCTGCCGCTACCAAGCCTCTTCGGAATGCAGCACAGATCACACAAGGCGCTGTCAGTCAGTGCCTTACCGCTGCCATCCCATCTGGCAAGGCGTTCCCCATGTCTGGAACTCTGGGCATGAGAAACATCACAAGCAATCTCGATGCGAAGAGCACGAAGATCGGGCGGAGAATCGCAGCAGGAACAACCAAAACGAGTTCGTGGAGCCGCCCTCGAAAGCCGAGTTGCCGGACTCACCGATCCGAAGGCCGGCTTTCCCTGAATCCGGTGTGCTACGCGGTCTAAGGACGACCCTTCGGACCGAATCCCTCCGCTCCGACAGTTGGGTCGAGCCTCCGGAACATCGACAGCCGGTTGCTGCCGATTCGGACCGTGCGCACCCTCGAGAGCGAACCGTACCGTTCTGCCATCTCCAAACGGGCACCATGCTGGGCAACCACCCACTCCGCAGGTCGCTCGGAGAGGGCAGTCAACGTCCGCGTGTACTCGAGCGTGGCTTCATAGGGCGGACCAAGGAAGAAGATGTCGGCACGGATGGTCCCGAGCGCATGCTCGACCCGCGAAAGCCGAACCTCGGATTGTCCGTCAAGACCAAGCGATGCCAGGTTGCGGCGGACCACCTGCACCGCTGCGGCGCTGGATTCGACAAACACGGCACGCCCGGCTCCCCGACTCAGTGCTTCGATACCGACCGCTCCGGTACCCGCGTACAGGTCGGCGAACTCGCGGCCCTCAATCCGCCCCTGCAGGATGTCGAACAGAGTCTGCCGCATCCGTCCAAGCATCGGCCGGGTGGATGTCCCCGGCAACGAAGCCAAGGCCCGGCTTCGAAACTTGCCACCGACGACTCTCATTGGCCTTCGATCCCTGACGACCTTGAACGTCTGTGGCTAACGCCCACACCGTCACCGCAGGCTAGGCAGGACCGGCAGCGGGACTCGACGACGAAAGGGCGGTCCTGACGATGTGCTCGACCTCCTCCCGTCCTGCCTCGCGGGCATGAGCGAAGTGCCGCCTGCGAGCCGCCACATCCAGAGCGGTCCCTTCACGGAACCAATGCTCCAGTCCACGCCCGACGGCGTAGGTGCCAGCAAACGCAATCAGTCCCTTGGGCACCAGTCCGATTCCGGCGGGAACCTTCGAGACGACCTGGCGTGCGATCGCTCGCCAGCCCAGCGCGGCGCCCATGATGGACCCGATCTTGATGCTCTGACTGTCAAAGCCCACTTCATGGCCATGCACCGCAGCCAACATGAATGACAGACGAATCTGGTTAGCCGTGATGAACATCGTGTCGGAGGCGAATTCGCCCGCGATCCAGGGCAGGAGCAGGCTGGCTGGAACGATGTTGGGCAACGATGTGGTTACGGAGAACAGCGTGTTCTCCTTGGCGACCTTCCAGATCAGTCGCTCGCTCACGATCGAGCGGAATCCGCCGAAGCTTCTCCCCAGCGCGAACCAATGGCCCTCGGAGGCCTGCACAAGGGCCAACGCCGACGATTGCGGATCAGCAGGATCGAACGTGAAGAAATGTCCGGGGTGAGGAATTCCATATTCCGAGAATCCGACATCCACCGCATCGAAGTCCTCTTCCCTCGTGATACGAACCACCCGGGTATTCGCCGTGTTTCGGTCCGACGGCTTCAGGAACTCGAGAACGGCGTCCACGCAGTCATCGTCCGCCGCCAGTACACCGACCGCGATCGGGCGTGTTGCCGCATCGCGCACCGCCCCCGGATTCAGCGTCTCGAGGGCGGACTTGATCTGACCGATTAGCGGGACCGTCACCGGAGTTCATTATATTGACCTCCGGCGAGGCCTCCTCTCGATCCCCCGATGAATGCCCTGGGAGTGATTCCTGCTAGGCTGAATTCGCAGTTCGGATGTCGGAGTTGACCACGTTGCAGGTCTCCCGAGGAAAGGCGCCCCGACTGGTGGATTTCGCATCACCCCTCACGCGGCGGGCGGCAAGGCTGCGAGGCGAGGACGACGCTCCCGAGCGCTGCATCCTGGCCAGGCTTGATCTGCGACCGCGCGCAACGACAACCCCCGTTCCCGTGAAGAGTCTGACGGCCGAGGAGTCCCTGGCCGAATTGGCGGACCTGGCGGCGGGAGCCGGAGCGGAGGTTCTCGGTCATGCTCTCCAACGCCGAGAGAAAGCCATACCTGCGACGTTGATGGGCTCGGGAAAACTGCACGAACTCAAGGAATGGGCGGCCTTGGAGGGGTGCGACTTCATCCTCTTCGACCATGACCTCAGTCCGTCCCAGCATCGCAATCTGGAGCGAGAGCTTGACTGTACCGTCCTGGACCGGTCGCAACTGATCCTGGATATCTTCGCGAAACACGCCCGGTCCAAGGAAGGACGACTTCAGGTCGAACTGGCGCAGCTCGAGTACCTCATGCCGAGACTCGCGGGGCGCGGCATCTCGATGTCCCGGCTCGGCGGTGGGATCGGGACAAGGGGACCGGGCGAGACCCAACTGGAGAGTGACCGGCGGAAGATCCAGAGGCGCATCACGAAACTTCGCTCGCAGCTTGAGAGAGTGCGTTCGAACCGCAAGCATCAAAGACGAAAGAGAGTCTCGGTTCCGGTTCCGACTCTCGCTCTCTGCGGGTATACGAACGCCGGAAAGTCGACCCTGTTCAATTCCCTCACGCGTGCAGACGTACTCGCCGACGACCGGCTCTTCGCGACGCTGGACCCAACCCTACGCAAGCTTCGGCTCCCTTCGAACCGCCCGGCGATTCTCTCCGATACCGTCGGCTTCATCCGCAACCTCCCTTCAACGCTGATACAGGCCTTTCGCGCAACCCTGGAAGAGGTCACGGAAGCTGCACTGGTGATCCACGTTGTGGACGTGTCAACTCCACATCGAGACATGCAGCGGGACGAGGTGGATTCCGTGCTGGCCGAACTCGGAGCTCGAGACAAACCGCAGATCCTGGTGCTCAACAAGTGCGACCTCGTCGATCAGGCTGCCTGGGCCCACGAGGTGACGCGCGAGGGCCGCAACGGTTCCCTGGCGGGGTGCGTTGGCGTGTCGGCCAAGACTGGAGCCGGACTTGACGGACTGATCGAGATCATCGATCAGGTCCTGTCGATCGGAGCACTGGTTCGGAAGCGATTCAGGGTGCCGCACACACAGTCCCGAACCGTAGCGATGCTATACGAACGAGGGCGGGTCATCTCGCGGAACGACCTTGACGATGGTGTCGACCTGGATGTCGAGCTTACTCCGGCCATGGCGAGCCGACTTGAACGATATGCCCGGCCCTGCTGAGCGATCGACCGGCACGCCCACTCCCTTCAAGCGCACACGCCCGGTCGACGTTGGCGCCAAGGCTTGGCATTCTCAAGCTGCGACGCCAAGCGGAACAGCATCGCTTCGTCACCGAACCGGCCCACGATCTGAATCCCAACCGGAAGACCGTCGCGCCAGTGCAACGGAAGGGAAACGGCGGGCTGACCTGTCGCGTTGGCCATTTGCGTGAACGGTACGAACTCCTTCACCCGACGGGTATACTCGCGAACCTCCGAATCCCCTTCCGGAGGATGAAGGAATCCGATGGCGGGCGGTGGAGAAGCCAGCGTGGGCGTCAGCATCGCGTCATAGTGCTCAAAGAACTCGGCAACCCTACGGTTGATGAACTGGATGGCCGAAACCGCCCGCACATAGTCGGCAGCACTAAACTCTGCCCCCCGTTCTCCGAGTGCCAAGCTGAAGTCCTCGCAGTCTCCAGGAGCGAGTTCCCTGGCCAGGGCTTCGGAAAGATCTCTCAGACCAGCCGTCAATCCCGACAGCCAAATCGTGGTGAATGCCTTCCTGAACTGATCGTCGTCGTAGTCCGGGGCCGCCTCTTCGACGTTATGCCCCAGTTCATCAAGGAGGGCAGCAGTATCTTCCACGGCCTTGATGCAGTGGGGGTGGACCACTGTCCCCGAGGGCGACGCCGAGCGGAAGGCAATGCGCAGCGAGCCAGGGTCGGCACCGACTTCATCGAGAAACGGTCGAGCTTTCGGCGGTGCCCAGTATGGGTCCCCCACGTCCGGTCCGGCTACCGCGTCAAGAAGTGCAGCACTGTCACGCACGGTGAGTGTCAGTCCATGCTCCACTGCCAGGCCAACCATGGCATCTCCGGGCACCGGTCCCACGGGACACCGTCCCCGGGTGGGCTTGAGGCCAACCAGTCCGCAGCAAGCTGCCGGAATCCTGATCGAGCCCCCTCCGTCGTTGCCGTGAGCCATCGGCACGACTCTCGCTGCCACGGCCGCAGCCGAGCCTCCGCTCGACCCTCCGGGTGTGCGACTCGGGTCCCATGGATTCCTCACCGGGCCGAAGAGATGAGGTTCGGTCGTGGCCGTCAAGCCGAATTCGGGCGTATTCGTCTTGCCAAGGCAGATCAGGCCGGCCCGCCGGTACCGTACTACGAGTTCGCTGTCCGCCGGCGCAGGTAGAGATGCCAGGCGCCGATTGCCATTGGATGTCGGAACGCCGGCACAGCAGACGCGCAGATCCTTCAACAAGAACGGCACCCCGGCGAACGGCGCGCTCGACGAGACCTTGGTGGCTTCCGACCGCGCCGAATGAAACATCGGCGTCACGACGGCATTCAGGGCCGGATTCGTCCGGTCGATGGCATCGATCGCCGCGTCTACCAGTTCCAGTGCAGAGACATCGCCACATCGAACCAACGCCGCCATCCCAAGAGCGTCCTCATGCAGGTCCGTGAGACGTAAGGGCATGAACTCTATCGTATCTGAGGACTAGTATCACCCGTATGGTCGCCTGCCGCTGACTCGCATGAGATCGTAGCTATATCTCACACGCTGCAAGGAGTCCGACGATCTGCCAACCGCATAATCGTACGATCCCCGACCTCCATTGTTCGATTCATGGGTATATCTCTCAAAAAATGCTCAATAATTCGAGGATATGACTGGAGACGCCCATTGAATAACGAAGTGCGACAGGGAGGGTTGGCAGGAGGAAAATGCGAAGAAAAGGTTCAGAAAAAGTTTGGGATAGAGAGGGGCAGATGGAGCTTGCAGGGGCCGGAGGCGGCCCCTCAGCATTGCCGTTTCCCTTTCAGTACACAGGGCGTGAATCTGGCAGCGCTTATCGGGCCGCAGTTGGTGGTAGGCCTGTACCATCATGGACTCTCCCATATGCTAGGTCAACCTTGACGTATCCACCTGTATCTGGTGTCGCAATTGCTTGTACAATTTGAAAGAATTTATCACTCAAGACACTGACGCACGAAATCACCTTTGATCAAGAAAAAGAGATGAATTTGCGGACTCGTCTCTGCATTATCAAGAGCTTTCCGTAGCAGCACGATAATCGAATCAGGTACACGGCGTCGTTCGGTCCAAGTAATCAGTTCACACGTCGGATCGGCTCCAGCGGCCAGCAGTTCCTTCACTATGTCAAGGTGCTCACGAATCACAGCAGTATGAAGCACAGTCCAGTCGTTCCTATTCACAAAATTCGGATCGGCTCCGGCGGCCAGTAGTTCCTTAACCACTTCAAGGTCTTTATTCATCACAGCCTGCATAAGCGCAGTCGCAGGGCGGCCCTCTTCGTTTCTCACGATATTCGGATCGGCTCCAGCAGCCAGCAACTCCTTGACCATTTCAAGGTGTTTATTCGACACAGCCGAATGAAGCACAGTCCAGCCGTTCCTATGCACAAAATTCGGATCGGCTCCGGCAGCCAGCAACTCCTTCACCACTTCAAGTTGTCCTTCATACACAGGCCACCGAAGAATCCCATACGAGCGGTTGGCGTTGGTGTCCGCAATTTTTGGATCAGCTCCGGCAGCCAGCAACTCCCTCACCATTTCAAGGGATCCCATCTCGTCGTCGTTCATGGATCCATAGACCGCAGCAAATTCAAGCGCAGTGTCGCCGGCGAAGTCCACAGCATTCGGATCGGCTCCGGCGGCCAGCAGCTCCTTTACAATTTCAAAGTGTCCGCGCCACACAGCCGCATGAAGCGCAGTGTAACCGTTGCTATGCGTAATATTCGGATCGGCTCCGGCGGCCAGCAGCTCCTTCACTATGTCAAGGTGTTCCAATCTCGCAGCGTCATGAAGCGCAGTGTAACTGTTAAGAGCCAAAATATTCGGATCAGTTCCAGCGGCCAGAAGTACCTTCACCACTTCAAGATTATCAAAGCGCACAGCCGAATGAAGCGCAGTCCCGCCGCAGTGGTCTACGGTATTCGGATCGGCTCCAGCAGCCAGCAGATCCTTCACCTTGTCAACGATTCCCATTTTGTTAGGAGGTCGATAATAGGCCACGGCCCAATGAAGCCCATTCGCTTCCGAAAACGAACATACTGCCGTAGCATGCTCTACAACTGAAAGTAGAATAAACCCACACAATGCCCGCGAAATTAAGTGAAGTATATGAAGTAAATGAGGTAATTTTGTGAATCTATTTATGCTCTTTAGGTTCCTATTATTGCATTCGATTATCCGGCTCACTTTCCATATCTGATGCTTTTCTTCGCTCTGTACTACTGCACATAGTTCATCGCCACAATTCAAGCTTGCTGCCCATTGACTAGTCAGCCAGTGATGCACTTTCGTGAATGAAAGACGAAACTCTGTCACAGTCATTACTCCTGTCATTAACAGCTCAGACGTTCCGTTCTCAAACCCTCTTGTTACTCTACACTGCATGTGCCCGGATCAAGAATCTTGTCACTGGAAGTCGATACATGGAACTTATCGGGCGAAATATACGTCCATGTCCACCTGTATTGACCAATGTCATTGTCCTTCCTCACCATTGTACACGAGTCTCCCGTGGCGAGTTCGTTAGTCCAGTGCGATAGCACACTCTGGAATGCTCGGGTGCGCGTGTACCACATCTGATCTGTACTTCCCTTGCACGTGACGTTTCGATCCGAGTAGGTGCTGAGAATGGCATCACACACCGGAATAGATTCGAAATACAGCGTCAACTCTGCACCTTGACAAGCAAGAGTCTCCGGCGAAAATCGGTCGAACTTGCCAGCATTCACGATCTTCCTGTGCACCCATGGTCCTGCGGTCGGGAGAACATCTTCAGAAAGGCTGCCATCTGCAAGTCCAGTCAGAGTGCGGAGACCATCATCGTAGCCTCGGTCCGCCAGAGCTTTGTGATCGTCCAGGACCGGAATTCCGACAAACCATGGTGGCAGAGGTGACGTTGGATCGTTTCCCAACGATCCTGCTTCATCAATGACCATTTCCACTCCGCATCGTCCCTCGTATACTCCGGAATCGACCTTCTTTTCGATCAGCGGATCCAAGACATTATCGACGACCCAATCGAGGCCAGCGCATGGATCAAGTAGATTTGAGCATAATTTTTTGCCGAGAGAAGGTCCTTTACGTTTACCGAGAATCTCTAGTATTCTTCTGGGAGGAGAGGCTAGTGCATTACGAATTGAGCACGGTAGGCGAACACCGGTGCCAGGGAGCTTCTTGAAGGCGTTTTGGTAGATCCAGTTGATTGGCACACCGCCTGTGCGGGTTACCCGTGCTCGGACCAGATGGTGGTTCCTGTAGTCGTACGGGGGACTGGCGGACAAGTCTATCGATAGCGCTCGGTAATGACTGCTTTCGTCGCCCGGAAAATGAAGGTGTACCTGATCCACCTCTTGCGCAAATATGGAACTTCCAAGCGTGCAAGCGGTCACGCCCGTCGCAAGAAGTCGTGGCCCGAAGCGCTGTCGTAGTCGCATGTCTTGTTTCCTTCCCTAGTTCCCGGTCAGATCCGAGGGCGCTGTCGGCTCCTCGGATCCCCCAAGGACCACACAGGAATCGGTCTCGGGCAGGAACTGGTCCTCGATCTGGTCCGTAGCCGGGTTGTCAGTACCGGGTTCGTGGAACATTTCTGCCAGCACCCTCGCCAATACGGAATTGTCATCGGTCGTGAAGGCCCTGCCCGGTTGGCCATAGTGGATCGGTAGGAGGTCGGCGGCCCCTCTTGCCCGTCCGTCGGCCCCCAAGACCCGAAGATCCTGGAGGACACCTAGACCCGCTGACGGGAAAGACTGCGATCCATCTGCGGGACCGACCTTTGCCGCACCGGAAACGGCGTAGTGCAGAACGTTGTTGCCGTTGCCGTCCGTGTCCTGAATGGAGACACCACGCTCCAGCATCGCGAGAAAGCCTTTGCCGCGATGGTCGATCCGCCACAACGCCGCCGCCGTCAACCGGCTGTCCAGTTCCAGCAGGCGCTCATCAAGGTTGTTCCGTGCGGCGAAATGAGTGATCAGATGCACCGGCATCCGACCGCATTCCTCGTCGCGCCGCCGGAATGCGCTGGGCATTGCATTCGCCACCTGAGCCACCAACTCCGTCGCCGTCGCTGCACGGAGCCATTCGATGTCCAGCAGCCGGTCTTCCAGCACCATCCTCGTCGCGCCCGCCGTCAGCAGCGCTGCGAAAACTGCACTGCGCGGATTGCTCCAAGAGAGCGTCAAGGGACTCGCCTGGCCTGCATCCAGGGCATTAACATCTGCTCCCGCCTCCAGCAAGTGTGCCACGACCGCAGGATTCGGGTTCTCGGCAGCAAGATGCAAGGCCGTGCGCCCGTCGTGGTCCGCCGCGTTCAGCTTAGCTCCGTGCTCCAGCAGCAACGCAGCGACCGCCGGATTCACGTTCCGCGCCGCTGCATGCAGCGCCCGTTCCCCCCTTCGGTCCTCGGTCTGAGGGGCTGCTCCGGCTTCCAGCAGATGTCGCGTCACCGCCGGATTCGGGTTCCCCGCAGCAAGATGCAAGGCCGTGCGCCCGCCTTCGTCGGTGGCGTTCAACTTCGCTCCATGCTCCAGCAACAACGCAGCCACGGATGGATTCGGGTTCAGCGCCGCGATGTGGAGCGCCCGGAGTCCCCGCATGTTCTCAGCAGCAGCGTTCGGATCCACCCCGTGCTCCAGCAGCAACGCAACCACGGCCGGATTCGGGTTCAGCGCCGCCAAGCTGACTGGCCGCGCCTCTGCACCTTTCTCCAACAGGAACTGCGCAACCCCCGCATCTGGATTCAGGAGCGCGATCCGGAGATAGAAATCGAGCACCGGCTGACGAACCTCGCCCACGACACCGGCAACCACATGCCGTGATTCCTCTCCGATTGCTATGATCTGTTCTGCCTCCGATATCGGAGCATCGGACATGTCGGTGGCGGCTCGGAACATTCTCAGGACACGCGAGTTGCCTTGGTCGATCGATCGATCCAGTGGCGTCCGCCGGGATGCGTCCTCCATGTCCATGTCCGCTCCGGCTTCCAGCAGCAATCGCGCCACGGATGGATTCGGGTTCTCGGCCGCTATATGCAGGGCCGTGCGCCCGTCCCCATCTTGTGCGTCGAGCGTAGCACCTGCATCCAGGAGCAGATCCGCTACGTCCGGATTCTCGTTGGCTGCCGCATAGTGCAGCGCGCGTAGTCCGTCCTTATCCTCGGCATTGACGTCCGCTCCCACTGCCACCAATAACGCCACTACGTCCGGATTCTCGTTGGCTGCCGCATAGTGCAGCGCCATCCGCTGACTTCCGTCCACCTGCGCGATCAAGACCTCTGCTTCTTCCCGATCCAGCAACGACTTTGCGATCTCCGGATTCGCATTTCCCGCAGCGACATGCAACGCATGGAAACCGTCTGGGAATTCCAACTGAGCACCTCGATTGAGCAGGAACGAAGTGACGTCCGGGTCCCGATTCGTGGCGAGAATCCGCCGGAACAACACCTGCAGATCGGCGGTGTGCAGACCTGATTCCTCATCCCGATCCGGACGGAAGGCCGGCAAGGCCTGCAAACGATCCACCGACACGCTCTCCGTCCAGTCGCTTCCGAGCAGTCGCTCGACCGGAATTTCCCCAAGCGCCTCGAACGTGGACCGCAGCCCCAGTCCACTGCGCACGCTCGCGGCCAGTCGATCGTGGTTCGCCCCAAAGCGCGCGAGCGCCAAGGCATGCTCCCTGCGGTCGGTGCGTCCCGCTGCCACGTCCAATGCCGTCTGCCCGGCGAAGTTGGCCACATTGGGATCTTCCCCATATTCCAGCAATGTCTTGAGGACCTCAACGTTCTCATTCCCCAATGCATGATGGAGCGCCGTTTCGCCGTCGGGGCCTCTTCCCGTCAGATCCGCGCCGGCCTGCAAGAGACCCCGGATTGCATCCGGGCTGGCCTGGGCCATCCAAGCCGGGTCAAACAGTTGCCCGACTCCAGACTGCCCCCAAGCAGCCGCGGTTGCCAAAACGAAGACATTGAGCACCACTGCTGCAGAACGAGATCGCATCGGCGGCCCAAGGAGCCGAAATGTCCTGCTGTCGTACTGTTTCCTCACGTGGACTCCTAATCTTAACCCTAGTTCGCCATTTTACAAATTTTAAAACAAGCAAGTCCTTGTAAATGAACGACATACGGGCTCGCTCAGTGCCATTATGGCACTGCAGGATTGCGCACGCTGCGCCGCCTGCAGACAGCCGGCGTCCGCGTGCGTATGCGGTGCAGACCCGGCGTCACCCCCGCTGCCCGCGCCAGCGCCGCTGCTGGCGGGTCCGGTCGGGAGTCCTGCCGGCACACGATCTGTTCGCCGGTGTCGGTCTCCAGGGTGGTCGTGATCCGTTCCCAGCTGGCCAGCTTGTGCCGGATCGTCGTCCAACTGTCGGTGATCTCATGCTCCCGCAGCCGTCGGCGCAACAGATGCACCCCGTGATACGCCCGCACCGCGATGAACAGGTGCGAGCGGATGCGGTCCTTGCGGGCGTGCCAGATCGGTCGCAGACCGATCTCCGACTTCAGCGTGCGGAACGTGGCTTCGATGTCGGTGAGTTGCCAACAGGTCCGCACGATGCGTTCCAGGTCCCAGTCTCCGTGGCTGGTGCGCAGCACGTAGGTGCCGGCCCGGGCATCCTTGCGGGCGTGCTGTGCGTTGCGCTCGAAGCGCACCGCCGTGGCCCGCTCCGGCTGGCACCGCCGCCACGCTGCCCCTTCGCGGTTGCACAGTTCGCTCTGCCCCCCGGTCTCCCTCTCCCCCTCGGCCCCACTCTCGCTCTCCCCCTCGGCGCGGCGCAGTCGCCAGACCCGCGCCTTGGTCCCTTTGCGGGTCGGAAACTCCAACTCCGGCGCCTCGGCGGGGGGATCCTGCTTGCCCCGTCGCACGCTGATCCAGTCATAACCCCGCTCCCGCAGCGAGGCCAGCGGCGCCTGCGTCGACAGGCCCGCATCCATCACCACCGTCGGCCGCGGTCGGTCCCCCCGCAACGCACCGAGGCGCTCGAGCGCCGCAGCCAGCGTGGCGGGTTCGGAGACATTGCCGGGCAGGATCTCGCTGTGGCAGGGAAACCCGGTCTCGTCCAGGCTCATGGCCAGCGTGACCAGCGGGCAGTCGTTGCGTTTCTGCTGCGAGCGACCATGGCGTAGATCGTCGCGGGGGCGACCGTGGTAATGTACGTTGGTGAGATCGTAAGAAACAATGGTATCAGGCAGTTGCAGGATCTCCCGTTCGCGTTGGAAGAGGGCGTTCTCGAGCGCTTTGCGGTGCTGCCAGAGCAGGTCGGTGAGGCGGTAGAGGCGGGACAGGGAGGGCGGGGAGCCGGACAGGCCGAGCAGTTCGAGGGTGGCGCTGCAGTCGGTCAGCCAGGCATGAGCGGCGCGTTCGGACGAGGGGTGCAGCATGCGAGCGACGACCAGGGCGGTGGCGAGGCGGGCCTGGCGGGAGGAGACGCCGAGGGACTGCAGGGTGGTGGTGAAACCGAGATCCTCGAGGGCGTGCAGGGCGAGGCGTTCGGCGCCCACGGAGCGGCCCCGCCGGTTTGCGAGGGAGTCGAGATGGACCAGGGCAAGGTCGTTGTCGGCGGGCTCGGCGGGGGCGGTGGAGGCGAGGCGCTGGGCGACGGGCAGGAGTTGGGGATCGGCGTCGATGAGTTGGCAGAGGGCGGGCCATTGGGTGGGGGGGACCTCGAAGTGGGAGCCGAGGTTGAGCAGGGTGAGTTGGCGGACGGAGTCGCCGGAGCGAACGGAACGCACGAGCCGGAAGGTGGTTTAGGGCTGTGCGCCGGGACGGGAGCGGGAGCCGGTGCGGGTTTGGCGAATGAACATGCTGCTATCAGCATGGCGCAGAACAGGCCGCGAAAACCACATGAGTGGCCAGAAAATTCATTTCATGGCACTACAGATCGCCGATCAATTGTAAGTAAATGTTAAACTAAGAGTTTGTCGGACTTAGGGGTAGGCGGATATGCGGGTATGAGAGACGCTGAGGGGATCCTCGGCGGTTTCGCTGCCTGAGACGCGAGCCGTGGGGGCGGATGGGTGATTCCGGGGCCCTCTCCGGCCCTTGGCCCGACGCCCCGGCCCGTCCTGACGATGCTGACGGACGCTCATGCTGCCATATCTTCATGGCAGACGCACATGGTACCATATCTAGTGTCATCCGGCCAGACGGAGGGTGTGAATCCGCTTGCAGTTGTACGCCAGTGTTACCAGATTCCACTCCTCTCGCACCAACTCGATCCCCCGCAGCGAGAACATCCGGAACCCCAGCGCCGACTTGATCACCCCGAACACCGGTTCCACCGTCTGCTTCCGCAACGCATACAGCTGCTGCCCCTCCTCCGTCTGCAGCTTCTCCGCCATCTTCCGCAGCCAGTCCGCCTTCAACTCCTTCTCCGGCTTGTCCTTCGGCGGTCGGAAGTCATGCAGCCTCCGACGCCCCTCCGCCCCTGTCGACACATACGCCTTGACCCCGCCCGCCTCCACCTCCGCTCCGTTCGCATAGCCGTTGTCCGCCAACACCGCCTCCGGACTCCCCAGTTCCTCCGGGATCGACGCCACACCAGCCGCCAACTCATTCTTGTCATTGCAGTTCTGACTCACTCCCTGCCCCACCACCAACTGACTCCCCTCCGCGTCCACCGTCGCCTGCGCGTTGTAGGACTGCTCGAAATCCGCCCGCTGGTTCTTCTTCATCAGCCGACTGTCCGCATCCGTCAGGTTGCTCTGGTCCTTCGCCGCCGGTTCCTCGCTCGGTGGCTTCGGTGGCCGTCCGGCTCCGTTACGCGCCTGCCGCGCCGCCACCTTCCGCTCGTACTCCGCCTGCTCCTGCTGCGCCTTCTCGCCCGCCCGCTGCTCCAGCTTCTCCCGCGCTGCCTTCAACCGCTTCTGCAACTCCTCCCGCCTCTGGATCTCTTTCGGCAACACCTCCGGATCCACCTCCTCCTGCCGGTCCGCTGCCTCCGCCTTCCCCAGCAGTTCCTTGATCTCCAACTCCAACTGCTCCACCAACTCCCCCGCCCGCTGGTACGTCACCGACCGGTACTTGCTGGCCGACGCCCGCACCTTCGTACCGTCCACGCTCACCGTCCCCAACTTCAGTATCTTCAGTTCCTTCGCCAACAGCAGCACCTGCAAGAAACACTCCCCCACCGCCGTGAAGTTCTCCCGTCGGAACTTCGCGATCGTCGCGTGGTCGGGCTGCTGATTGGCCGCCACGTAGCGCACTCCCAGGTCGCGCCAGGTGGCCCGCTCGATGCGCCGGGACGAGAAGACGCCATGCGCATGGCAGTAGATCAGCAGGGCCAGCATCATGCGCGGTTCGTACTGCGCCGAGCCCGTTCCGCGCTGATTAACCCGGAACTGGTCCATTGAAGTGGTACCGGTTGTTTGGACAGGTAGTCGGCAATCTTAAGGTGGCTGGACCACCAAGCTTCATATGGTTGCCGCAGATGCTCGTACGGCAGTCGCCTTCTCGCTCTCGCCCGGACAGGCCCACGACGCACCGGAAGGCCGTAAGTTGCTGAAGCGAATGGATCGGCCGGACACTCCTCGGGCGCTCAGCATGGATCGTGCGTACGAAGGTGACAAGACACGGGAACAGGCCGTGGCGCTGGGGTATGCGCCCGTCGTGCCGCCCAAGCGCAACCGCGTCGATCCTTGGGAGTATGACCGTGAGCTGTACAAGCGCCGTAACGAAGTCGAGCGGCTGTTTCGTCGCTAGAAGGGATTCCGTCGCGTCTCCTCAAGATTCGAGAAACTCGACGTGATCTTCCTCGGATTCATCGTCTTCGCACTCATCATTGATGCGTTGCGATAGTGTTAACAGGCCCTAGTCATTCAACTACTGTCGAGCCCTTTCGGGAGACCGCAAAAATCACACAACATCCTGCCAGCCCATGTCTTACCGCTGTTATCCTATCCGACAGCGTGCTCTCCTTGTCCGAAACGCTGAGCCCAACTACGGCATTGGCTGTCGCCGCACATCACGGCACCGGAAGATGATCACGCAGACTAACGATGCGAAACAGCCAACCGCCAACCCGGCAATCGCGTCGACGGCGAAATGGTACCGGCCGTAAACAGTTGCAATGGAGATTCCGACAGCGATCGCAGTCATCACGATCCCGTAGCGCCGCCGCTCCGGCAGTGCGAACAGGAGTCCGAACGCAGCCCCGAACGCCGACGCGGTATGTCCGCTCGGAAACACACTCGTGTGAATTCCTCCCTGGCCCAGAATCCACCAGTTGAGGGTCCGGAACACGCTCTCGTATGAGCTTGCCAAGTCGCCGGGGAATGCAGTTCTCGGAGGGTCTGAGGGAAAATAAGGATACAGAGCATACGAGGCAACGGCAGATGCAGCATAGAGCGCCAGCAGACGATCAACGCGTTCGAACCTCCCCACCGTCGCAAGCAGTGCCAGCCCGACCGGCGCCAGGACGTAGGTCAGCAAGTACAGCAATTCGAGCATTGCCGGCAGGACAGGTCCCAGCACCTCGATTGCCTCACCGAGACGCCAATCCGAGAGTATCACCCGATCCCAACGCACCCAGTCCAGTTCCAGACCCAGTTCCGTACGGGGCCGCGCGAACCAGCCGACCTGCCTGTAGGCGAGAAACACGCCGCCCACGGGAAGAACATCGCGGACGAAGCCGAGCACTTTCCCGCCCGTAAGCCAACGTAGGCAATACAGCAGAACAAGGGCACCCAAGCTCGCACACAGCGACCGAATCCGAAGATTCGTGGCCAGAGGAAGTGCAATGGAGAGAACCGCCGTATACGCGAAGTACCCGGCAAGCACCCATTCCGTTATTCGAGGAGCGTTCCGAGTCTCAGCACACGACACGAGTCCCAGCGTAGCTCGGATCCCTTGGATTCCCATCGGAGATTTCACTCCTGCGGCCCTTGGGAAACTGATCTCTGTGATAATCTCTGAGTGAGGAGTTCACTGTGATGTCCGGCAGATACTTGAACCGTCGTCTATTTCTTCGCGGAGCAGGTGCAGCGATCGCCTTACCGTACCTTGATGCGATGAGGCCGGCATTCGCCGCCCCGAGTCGACTCGCGCGCGAGGCCCCTCGGCGACTGGCGTTTGTCTACATACCCAATGGAGTCATCCAGGAGGCATGGACTCCGGCCACCGCCGGCTCGTCATACGAGTTCACTCGCATCCTGAAACCCTTGGAGCAGCACCGGGAGGATCTGCTCGTCCTGTCCGGACTAACGCACAACACCGGTCGGGCCTTGGGGGACGGTGCCGGAGACCACGCAAGGGCCGCAGCCAGTTTCCTGACTGGAGTTCACCCGAAGAAGACATCTGGCGCCGATATCAAGCTGGGGGTGTCCGTCGACCAGGTGGCCGCGAGTGAGATCGGCCGTCACACCCGATACGCTTCCCTGGAACTGGGCATCGAGCCAGGGCGGCTCGCTGGAAACTGCGACTCCGGCTACAGCTGTGCCTATTCCAATAGCATCTCCTGGCGTGGTGAGAAGACTCCGAATCCTCCCGAGATTGATCCCCAGCGGGTGTTCGAGCGCATGTTCGGCGACGTCGAGGCCCCCGCCAGTCCAGAGATGCTCGCACGACGCAGGGCACGCCAGCAGAGTGTCATGGATAGCGTATTGGACGACGCGAATCGGCTCCTCGGATCCGTAGGGCCGACTGACCGCCAGAAACTGGACGAGTATTTCTCCAGCCTCCGTGATGTCGAGATACGAATAGCAGAAACCAGCAACTCGTCAAGGATGCCGACACCGGAAATGGCGAGGCCGCAAGGTATACCCGCCACCTATTCGGCACATGCCCAGGTCATGTTCGACCTGATGACCCTTGCCTTCCGGACGGACATGACGAGAATTGCGACTTTCATGCTGGGACGCGAGGGCAGCAATCTGACCTACCCGGAAATTGAAGTGGACCGTGCCCACCATGGCATGACGCACCACCGCGGAGATCCGACCAAGATCGAGGACATCACGAAGGTCAACACGCACCATGTCGAGCAGTTCTCCTACTTCCTGGACAAAGTCGCTTCCGTGCAGGACGGAGACGGCCGACTGCTCGACAACATGATGATCGTCTACGGCTCCGGCATCGGCGACGGCAACCGTCATACTCACCACGACCTCCCTGTTGTCGTCGCGGGCAGTGGTGGCGGCTCATTGCACCCTGGCCGCCATCTCCGTTACCCGGTGGAGACCCCCATGAACAACCTGTACCTGTCCCTGCTCGACAGGGTCGGGGTCCAGCCCGAGACTCTCGGCGACGGCACTGGTACGCTGCAAGATCTGAGCGACATTTAGCGGTTCGGCAACGTGGCGCTTCGGGTCACGGGATTGTCGGACTTGGCAGTCCCCCATCAAGCGAAACGCATCCCTGCCACAGTTCGCTCAGGGTGCCCTCGGAACGTTGCTGCAATCGTACATGGGGTGCACGCAGGGCCGGAGTGACGCATCCAGGCACAGAGTCAGGCCCAGTGGCCGTGGTCCTCCTCCAACTTGGAGGTCCTGCATCTCTCGATGATGTCGAGCCATTCCTCGAAGAGATGTTCCGGGACCCGGATCTGATCCGTCTGCCGATCCCGTCCCGGTGGAGGGCGAAGCTGGCGGCACGCCTGGCTGCCTGGAGGTCCAAGTCCTCCAGGCCCCTTTACGAAGCAATCGGCGGCAAGTCACCGATCGGTGAGATCACGCAGCGACAGGCAGAGCTTCTGGAAAGTGCGTTGCGTTCATCTTTCCCATGCCGGGTGTTTGTCGCAATGCGCTACGGAAGCCCTTCGACCGAGGTGGCGGTTCGCCAGGTGCTCGCATCCGACTGTTCCCGTGTCCTTCTGCTTCCCCTCTACCCGCAGTTCTCGACCGCAACCACGCAAAGCTCGACATGTGAGTGGGATCGAAGGAGCGACGCGGCAGGCCTGTCCCTACCAACGGACCGGATTGAATCCTATCACTCTGATCCCGGCTATGTCGGGGCCGTCGTCGAGCGCATCGAGGAGTCTCTCGAACAGTTCAGCGGTCCCTCGGCCCCGCACCTGCTCTTCAGCGCCCACGGTCTGCCGCAGCAGTACATTCGCGCCGGTGACCCGTATCAGGAGCAAATCGAGGAAACCGTGCGTCTGGTGCGCGAGCAGGTCGATTCGGAGCTGGACAGCACCCTCTGCTACCAAAGCCGCCTTGGACCCCAGCGTTGGCTCGGTCCCAGCCTGACTTCGACGCTGAGACATCTTGGCTCCCAGGGAGTGAAAGCCGTCCTGGTCGTACCGATTTCATTCGTGTCCGATCATCTCGAGACGTTATCCGAGATCAATATCGAAGCGCGCGAACTCGCCCTGGCATCTGGAATCCGCTACTTCGAGACCATGCCGGGCCTCAATGACAGTGCAGCATTCATCGCCGCCCTCAGCAACTTGGTCCGGCATCGGATCTAGCGTGCTGTCGAGCGCCCCTCGCCGACTTCCCGGCGAACCGACGCTATTCCGTCGAGACAGTCGGTTCTCCCATGTCCTAAGCCAGTGTTGCGTCAAACGACGATCTTCGGATAGACGGTCTTGTATTGTCGACGGGCATCGGCACCTGCCACCGGCCGGTCTGGTCGCGCCGCCTTGCCTCTTCCCCCACATCCGAATAGCCCGTGTTCCTGCAACACACTATTCACAAGACACTGTGCACCCGCAACGAGCAAGAGGGGGGGCGGTTGCCCGCTCCCCCTGGCTGTTCACGAGGTGCCCTTGCAGCAACCCTACGGCAGGTCCGCGCCGAAGGCTCCCTTGAGGCCCAGCTTCTGCAGCGTCACCGGGGTGGTCTTCTCATCCGTGCTGAAGGAGAAGTCCGAACTCCCCGCACTGAGAAATTCGCCGGGAAGCTCGTAGACCCCGATCACTCCCAGCGGCCCGTCCGGAGAACTCCCCACGAACTCGAAACTGTACCCCCCTGCACTGTCATCATGATCCTGCTCCCCCCGGGTCTCCGCCGAATCCCGGTAGTCGATCTTGACCGTCCTTGAAAAGTTGCGGTTCCACTGGTAGTCCAGCTCGTGGTTGCCACTGCCGAAGCTGGCATCCGTGCCGAACGTGATCTTCGGAAAGATCAGCCGCCGCACTTCCTTGTTGGCATGGTACAGGTAGTCGCCGTTCGCCACCGACCGCAGGTCGCTCAGCACCGTCGTGACATGCCCGCCCACTCCATTTGATCGGATGCTGGCGCTACCCCAGGCGGCGGGGGCCATGTAGTCGGCCCCGAACCATTGCACCTCCACACTCGCCGCGCCCTCGTAGGCCACCTGAAGGCCCAAGTGGGAGACGGCGCTGGCCGGGCTGTCTGCCATGATGCCCAGATACGCCACCGTCTTGCCCTCGTACGTCGCCCGACCGCCCTGCGGCAACTGGTCCCGCCTCTGCGCCGTCGCCACCGGCAGCGGACTGTAGGCGAACGACTCCACCTCCTGGTGAATCCAGTTCTTGCCCCGCAGCATGTTCCTCGCCCACTGGATCCGCCACACCCCGAACCGCGTGTAGTCCGTACTCCCCGCCGTCGCCTTGATCTGCCACTGCCGCTGATTGAACATCGCCGACGCCGACGTGTTCCAGATCAGCTTGTTCGCGCCCGCGCTGTCGAACAGTTCCCCGTCGTCGCCGTGGATCGTCAGGAACGATTTCTCCGTGCCGTCCTCATCCTCGTCCACGAACAGACCGTCCTGCCCCGGATCGAACGCCGCCTCCAGTCCCTCCACCGAACTCAGCGCCTCGATCATCGCGTCGATGCGATCCAGCACATCGGACGGCGCTGCCGGGACAGTATCCCGCGTCTCCCGCGTCACACCGTCGCTTTGCTGTTCGGTGACTACGCTGACCGTCTTGCTGGGCAGGTGCCAAGGCCAGCCGTAGAGCTTGATTTCCTCCTCTGTCGTCAGGCCTAACGGCATCACGTAGTCGTAGCGAATGCTCCTCAAGGTGGCATCTCCGTCCACGTTGGCATCCCAAAACACATAGTGCAGCAGGGCCAGACCGACCTGCTTCCACTCCGCATCGACCTGCTCCTTCAGGCCCCCGATCGACTGCAGCCCGGAGATCCTGTCGCGGCCCTTCTCGATCCGCTCCAGCGCCATCTGCACCCAGGTCTTGGGACTGTTCCGGCTGAACTCGCCACCTCCTTCGCTCGCCAGCAGGTCCGCCAGCGAGAGCTGTACTTCCAGCATCTGTTCACCCTTGTACTTGTTGGCGTCCCCCGGCTTGTCGGCCTTCCGGAAATGCGATCCGTAGTAGTTGCCAGCCGCTCCGATAGCCTCCGCCTCCTCCTGGGTCAGATCCGCTTCCCCATCAGGGAAGTCGGAATACGCCGTCGAACTCAGATTCTCGTTGTACCAGGCCCATGCCTGTGACTTGGTCGTCAACTGGCCGTTCTCAATCGTCGTCTTGTCCGAACTCGTCAGGTTCCCGTTCACCGCCGTCCCGTCGTCCACCGACGGTCGCCGCACCGGCCCGTCCGCCACCCGGGTCGCCCCGAAACCTCCCGCCAGGTAACTCCGATTGTCACTGCCGGCCGCACTGTCCGTCTTCACGCCGTCACCGACCGACCACACGCCCACCACCTCGCTGCCCGCCTCCGGCTCACTGTCGCCTCCCAGCAACCGCCCCTCGAACGTGCTGTCCACCTTCTGCGGTCGATACACCCCGGCGCGCCGTCCGAAGTCGATCGTCGCTCCGTCCTCTTTCGCCAGTTCCCAGTTCCCCTGCCTTCTCAGGTCCGCCGTCGGCAGCACGATGCTGTCCACCTCCCCGAACAGGTACTCCCACGTCTCCCCCTCCGCCGTCATCAGGTTCGTGATCAGTCCGTCCACCTTCTCCGACGTGAAGTTGATGCTGATCTCGATGTCCCCCGCATACTGCTGGTCCGCTCCGCTCACCGCCAGCGTCTCCCCCTCATACCGCGCCGTCCCCGCCGTCTGCACGTACCGCGACCGCGCCGTATTGTCCGTCACCCCGAACGCAAACGCTCCCCGCTCCCCCGTCTTCGGACTCACCTTGTACTCCGCCTTCTCCCGCGCATCCGCCCGCTGCCTGCGCGTGATCGTCCCGTACCGCGTGTTCCCGTACTCCCCGTACGTCACCGTCGATTCCGTCTTCGTCGCCCCGAAGATCGTCCCCGCGTCATCCGCATCCTCCTTGGCCACCTTCAGGTCCTCGTTGTCCTTCAGCCCCGCCGTCAGTTCCTCCACGCTCGTCAGCGCCTCGAGCAGATCGTCGATCCGCCCCAGCGCCTTGTCGTCGTCCGGCTCCGTCAGATCCTTGAACTTCTTGTTATCAGACGGCCCAACCCCGAACACCGTCTCCAGCACGCCCTTGACGTTCGTCTTCGCGTTGCCGCTCGCGGCCGTGCCCCACTGCTTCTCGATCTGCTCGTCCCGCTGCGAGTCCGTGTCGAACACCTCCAGGATCTGGACGATCTTCTCGCGGATCCCCTCCAGCTTCGTCCGCGCTTCCGCCACGAAGTTCGTCCCCTTGGTCTGCGACACCCCGTCTCCCAGCAGGTCCGCGAACGGGTAGTTCTCCCCCTTCACCACCAGCGCCGTGTTCGCCTCGTTGATGTCCGCCGTCGACTTGTCGTCCCCCCGCATCGCCGGGTCTGCGCTCAGCCCTTCCGTCCTGAACTTCGCCGCGCCGATCTTGACATTGTCCAGACGCATGCCCGTCAGCATCCCGTCCTGCCTCCGCACCCGGTAGCTCCCCGAGGTGTCCGTGTCGATGTCGCCCATGCCGCTGCTCGGCAGCATCGCGCCGTCCACGTCGTAGCCCTCACCGTCCTCTCGCGATACCGCCAGCAGACCCCCCGTGCCCTCGATCGCCATGCTCTCCGGCTGGTACTCCGCCATCCACGCCCCGTCCACCATCGTCACCGTGTAGACGTTCCCGTTCCCCGCCGTCACCCGACCGCCACTGCGGAACATCTCCCCGTCCAGCGTGTAGCTGCCGTCTTCCTCCCGCACCAGCGTCACCGTCGTCCCGCTCGTGCCCAACGCCACCTGCGTCTGTGGCGCCTCATGCATGGCCATCCACATCCCGTCCGCGTCCATGCTCAGCGTGTACAGGTTGCCGTTGGCCGCCGTCACCATCGTCACCCCGTCCTCGACCCGCATCTCCCCCAGCCAGTAACTGCCGTCCTCCCTCTTCGTCAGCATCACCGTCTCGCCCGACATCCCCAGCATCACCGTGACCGTCTCCTCCCGGTACGTCGCCATCCAGTTCCCCTCCCCGTCATCCATCAGCGTGTAGCTGTTGCCACCCACCATCAACGTGGCTCCGTCGGTCAGCGTCTCCGGCTCCCCACTCACCGGACTCACCACCGTCCAGCTCCCGTCTTCGGCCTGCACCGTCTCCAGCGTCACCCCCAGGCTGCCCACCGTCACCGTGCCCGTCTCCGGCACGTACTCCGCCATCCACATCCCCTCCGTATCCTTCATCAGCCGATACCCGTTCCCGTTCGATGCCGTCGCGACCGTCACTCCGCTCTCCACTTCCATCTCCCCCAGCCAGTAGCCGCCGTCCTCGGACTTGCTCACCGTCACCGTCTCGCCCGAGGTCCCCAGCATCACCTCCACCACCATCTCCATGTACTCGGCCATCCACATGCCGTCCTCGCCCAGCGTCAGCGTGTAGATGTTCCCGTTCCCCGCATGGGCGGTCGTCTCCCCGCTCGTCACCGCCATCTCTTCCAGCCAGTAACTGCCGTCCTCCCGCCTCTCCAGCGTCACCGTGTCGCCTGACAGTCCCAGCATCACCGCGATCATCGGCATCCGGTAGTCGGCCATCCAGGTGATCGCCCCGCTCTCGTCGGTCGTGATCCGCAGCACGTACTCGTTGCCGTTCGCGGCGGTGTGGACGGTCTCCCCGCTCCGGACGGCCATCTCCCCCAGCCAGTAGCTGCCGTCCTCGGCCTGGGTGATCGTCACCGTCTCCTCGCTCATCCCGAGCGGGATCATGATCTCGTGCGCGTCGAACTGCGCTGTCCAGGTCCCCTCCGCCAGCGTCAGCGTGTACTGCCCGCCGTTCCCGGCCGTCACGCTCCCTCCGCTCGCGAACGCTTCCCCGTTCAGGGTGAATCCACCACCCTCGGTGGTCATCAGGGTGACCGTCTCGCCACTCGTCCCCAGCGTGATCTCGACCGGCTGCGGCTGGAATGCCGGCGGTGCCGGTGGGGGTGTGACCGGTCTTGCTATCGGTGCGGGTTCATCGCCTCCGCAGCCGGCCATCCCGACTGTCAGAAGCCCTGCCAGGAAGAGAGTTACCCCCCCCCCCCCGACCAGATTCTCTTCGCCTTGCGTTGCATGGAAGTGCTCTCCTTCTTGCTTGTTCTCGTACGCGACCGAACGAATTCCCCGCTCGGCAAGCCGATTCCCCGGACCCCTTGGGGCCCCTCGGACCGGATCAATATCAAGCTATCACAGTTCGCAATGGTCTGCAGATTCGTGTGAAGGGTTTAGTTTCCTCCAACGAGAAACTGGCCTAAGCGGATCCCTGCGGGGGCAGCGGACATCATCGAAGGATGATCTGGCATCTCGATCTCGCCTCCCCCCACGCGAACCTGAATGACTTGCGGACGCCCGCATATGCCTGGGCCAGAAGACCTTCGCCATGAGTCTCTTCACCAATGATGTTGTGGTTGACGGAACACTAGCGTGATCCGGCGATTTCAATCACGACGTTCCAGAGAATCTCGACATAGTCCTGGAACGGGCGCACGTAGAGGTACTCGTCCTTTCCGTGTATGCCGCTGGCAAGATCCCATTCAGGCCGGGCCGGGCCGAATCCGTAGGTTTCGATTCCGGCCGCGCGCAACTGTGCGGAATCAGTCGCGCCCGTCGACATGGTCGGCAAGACGGGAACCTCCGGATGGAGTCGCTCCAGTGCTCGTTCGAATCCGATGAAGGCGTCGCTGCTGAGAGATGACGGGGCATGGGGCGTTCTCGTGACGCCGTGCGGCACCAGGTCAACGGCGGGCTCGTTCATGATGCGCTTCAACGATGAATAGAGTTTCTCGATGTCCGTTCCCGGAAGTGCCCGAACGTCGACCGTCGCACGAGCTTCGGACGGGATGACGTTCTTGAGATACCCGCCCTGCAGGATCGTCGGCACGATCGAGGTCCGGACCATGGAGTCGTACACCGGTGAAAGCTCGAACAGTCTGTCGAAGTCCCCCGGCTTCGGATTCTTGGCCAGGATCGACCGGAAGACCTCGGCCTTGGCCGGCTCGGAGATCTCTGCCAGCCGTCGAAAGTACTCGTGCGTGGTCTCGTTGAGCATTGGGGGCATCTCATACTCGAACAGGCGGGCGACCGCCCGGGCCAAGGTCCCTACCGGATTGTCGCGCAGGGGGATCGAGCCGTGCCCAGAGGTGCCGGAGGCACGAAGGTCGACCCGTGCCGGCGTCTTCTCCGCAGTCTGGATCTCGAAGCGCACGTATCGGAGATCCCGGCCGAAGACGCCCTTGCCGGCTTCGTTGATGCCGAATTCGGCGTCGATCTTGTCCCGGTGATGGTCGAGCATGAAGTTGATGCCGAGCCGTCCGCCTGCTTCCTCATCCGCAACTCCGAGGAAAATCACATCACGATCAAGCCGTGGCTTCTGCCGGTGCAGTTCCAGCAACACGTGAAAGGACCCTGCCACCACGCCCTTGTCGTCCGAAGCGCCGCGTGCGTACAGGATGCCGTCCTTGACCTCCCCTGCGAACGGATCGAAGGACCACTCGTCAGGCTCCACTGCCACAACATCGAGATGCCCGAGGAGCAGAAGAGGCCGCTTACTGCCATTGCCCCGCACTCTCGCAACGATACTGGCCCTGCCAGGCTCCGACTCGAAAATCTCGGAGGAGAGTCCCTCCCTGTCCAGGATTTCCTGGAGGTAGTGCGCCGCGAGAATCTCGTTGCCGTCCGGTTGAGCCGTCTTCAATCTCACCAGATCAACTAGCGTTCGCACCGCTTCTTGTTTGACCTTGGGCCAGTCAGGTTCGGCTGCGAACCCGCTGATCACAAGCAGCAGACAACAGATCGTTGGACACAACCTCATGAGATTCACCATATGATACGACCATGGACAGTTCGGCCCTGATCTCGGCGCAGGTTGCTATTCTTCTCTAGCAGCAGTTGCCACCAACTCCGTCCGACTGACACCCCTTGATGAGGTCTGCATGAATCCTGTCCGCCAGTGTTGTCCGCTTGCCATTGTGATCGGAACCGGACTGCTGTATGCTCAGCCCGTGCTGGAGCGGATGGAGCCCCGCGGGGTTCGTGCTGGCAGTTCAGTGCGGCTGGTGCTGACGGGAAAGGGACTGGGGCCCGACTCGCGCCTGGTCACCGACGCACCGTTCGTTGCGACACCACTGGCCGGGCCATCGACAGGGGACCAGATGCCCTTCGGGCGGCTGCAGTATCTCCTGGAAGCCGACGGCGAAGCCGCCAAGCCCGGTATCTACCCTCTTCGCGTCGAGACTCCGGAAGGACTGTCCAACATGGTCCTGTTCACGGTTGGAGAGTTCCCACAGGTCATGGAGACGGAACCATCCGCGAACGACTCTCCCGCGACGGCCCAAGCGATCACCCCTCCTGTCGTCGTGGAAGGGCGCTTGCTGGGTCCGGAACGAGACATCTTCAGGGTCCCGGCAAGAAAAGGGCAAAGGCTGGTCGCCGAGATCGCGGCCAGGAGGATCGGGTCGGCCATCGATCCGCACCTGGAACTTCTGGACGACAGAGGCAGAGTTGTCGCCCGGAACGCCGACTCGCCCGGATTGGGGCTCGATTCCCGGTTGGTGTTCGAAGCGGAAACCGATGGGGACTACTTCATCGCACTGCGCGACGAGCGATTCAGCTCGCAGCAAGAGAACTTCTACCGGCTGACCGTCGGAGACTTCGAGTTTGCCGATCATGTATTTCCGCTGGGCTGGACGCGGAATGCGCAGGTCGACGTTGAATTCTTCGGAGGCAACCTGGGCCGGACACTCCAGACCACGGTTAACCTGAGTTCGGTCTCCAGCACAGCAACCGAGATGTGGCTACCGGTCCCGGGGAGGCCCTCGCCCGTTCCGTTCCTGCTCAGTGACAGCACCGAGACCTTGGAATCGGCAGCCAACGGAAACCTGGAGGACGGAATCGTGGTCAACGGCCGCATCGAGTGTCCCGGCGAGACCGACATTTACAAGATCGCCGCTCGCGGCGGCGAACAGTGGTCGTTCGAGTTGCGGTCCGGAGAACTGGCGGGCTCGTCCCTGTACGGAGTGATGACGATCTCCAGTGGCCGGGACATCCTGGCGGTGGCAGGCAAGCACGCCGGCGATCCGAATCCGTACGTCATCACGTCGACGGGCGTGACCGCCAGCACTCCGTTCGTGAAACTGACCGTGCCTCCCGACATCTCAGAACTCAACGTCTCCGTGGAGGATCTTCTGGCACGGGGAGGACCGGAGTACACCTACCGCCTCGTCGCACGCCGACAGGGACCGGACTTCCTGCTCACACTCAACGAGCCCTATCTGAACATCCCGCGCAACGGATCAGCGGTAGTGACCGTGACCGTGGAACGAAGGGGCTACTTCGGCCCCATCCAGCTGTACCTGGAGCGTGTCCCCGACGGTGTCGAGGTGTCGGGCGGGCATATCGCCCCGAGTTCGACACTCGGCAACACCCGGCCTCGGTTCGCAACCGGCAGACTGACATTGACAGCCACCGCGGAGGCCAGACCTCGTCTCGTCGATCTGACGGTTCGCGGCAAGTCCACCGGGAAGGAGGGAGTCGACCTAGACCGACGAGCTTCCGGTCCGGGCCTCAAGGTTGCGGTCAAGGGGACGAAACAGCCGTCCGTCACGGCCGGATGGCTGGGCTACGACCTTCCGGCCCGGATCAATCCCGAACAACCTGCACACATCGGATTCGTCACGCCCCATCAGCTTCGACTCGTCCGCGGAGGGAAGGAACTCGTCGCGAAATGGAAATACACGGCACGGCGGCCGGGCGTGCGCATCACGGCACCCGTCGAGATTCCGCGCAATACCGGCAGCATCCGTCTGCGCCGAGTCGATGACGGCAAGTCGGCAGAATCAGGGGAGTTCCGGATTTTCGTTCACGAACGGACTGCGCTCGGGATGGTAAACTTCCACCTGACATCAACGGTCAGCGCGAGCGGCCGCGACTGGATGCTCGTGTCCAAGCCACTCGAGATCGAGGTGGTCGATGGATACGGTCTCGCGGGGGCTGAGCCCGGATTCGGGATCGACACTGGCAGCGAGGCGATCTGGCGGGGATCAATCTGGCGTGACCGGGAGTTCCAGCGCACCGTCACGATCACCGTCGTCGGACTGCCACCGGCGGTCGTCTGCGAGGAAGCCAGACTTGGAGGAAACGATACCGACTTCGAACTCCGCTGTACCGCCGCTGGCAACGCGCCGACAGGCGAGCATGATGTCGAAATCCGCGCCGAGTCCGTGCTCTCGGACGAGGGGACCACCAAGTACCTGGCCGACCCGATCACAACGACGCTGTCGATCAGGCGCTAGGCCGACTCATCGCTGGGGCTTTTCCCGCCGAGTGCCCGGGGCGAGGTCGAGCCGGAACTCTCTCGCGGCGAACTTCGGGTTGATTTCGATTCCAGCGTACACGTACAGCCGGTAATCTCTGGGGTTCCGCTCGAAAATCTTCAGCTGCACGGGCTGCCAGAAGGAGGTCGAGACCCACATCATCAGACGCTGGTTGTTCAACCGCCCGGCAGGATCCCTTGGTCGCAGATCAAGTCGGACGGAGTTCTGGCCCGCGATCGTCTCTTCCCCCTCGACCTCGATCTCGTAGTGTTCATGCAGGTAGGTACCGGAAGCGCCGAAGCCGATCAGCAGGGCGTTCTCGAGCGTGTCCCGTGACTTGGACAGGTCGTACTCCTGGATCGTCTTGATCTTGGGCTTGTAGATTTCAACCGTGGTCCCCTGCACCCGGAAGTAGTAGTTGGTAGGCTCAACGAACTCCAGCAGCAGTTCCACCTTGCCGGAACGCTCGCGCCGCACGGCAATGCGTCCGGACTCGACCGTTTCCTCATCCACCAAGGACCGGTAGCGGGTCCATGTCACCTGGGAGCGCATGCCCTTCCATGACTTGGCCGCGGCATCCATGCTCCCGATGATCTGCGGCAGTGCCGGAGCCGCACGCAGCGCAGGCAGAACTGTGAGAGCTCCGAGCAACAGCAGGCCGGCGGTCGCAGCAGCCGAGCATCGGGGATAGCTGCACGAAGCCGTCCCTGTCGCGACTGCTGCCCGGGGACGCATTCCGACTCCCGATGCAGGACTGTTACCGCGCATAGACGAGGTATGCCCTGACATTGCCGGCCTGATCCCTGGCAGCCTCTGTCCGGACAATGCGCAGGTCGTCCCCTGCCTGTTGCTCAAGGAGTTCCTGCAGGCGCGGCTCTGCTCCCTCGGGAGCCGCTCTATCCAGTGCACCCGGATCGATCCAGAACACCCTGGTTTCGTCGTCGGTCTGCCGGACTTCGTGGAAGATCGCGCCACTGGGTCGGTCGTTGAAGAGGTGCTTGGGAGTCAGGAAGACAAACGCGAGAATCAGTGCAACGATTACGTCGTACTGCACGGATCCTCGACGACACTCCCAGAAGATCGCAGGCCGCAGTCGTGCCCAGATCCTGGAAACCATGTAATCAGTGTATTCTAAGCCTAGGCCCCTGATCGGCTCGGGGCGGCGGTGGATTACGGATGCGGCACCTTCGTCAATCGGCACGGTTGTGGCTACACAGCCAACTCCTGCCCGTGGTCGAGACTGCGGACGACCCTCTTATCGGGGGGCAGGCAGTGATGGAGGGGGTCATGATGCGTACCCCCGCCGCCTACTCCGTAGCGGTTCGGATGCCGGACGGCAGCATCGTCAGCAAGGAGGCTGCGGCTTCGCGACTGTCCGAGGGAAGCAGGTTCTGGAGACTGCCCGTCATTCGTGGGTGCGGTGTGCTGGGCCAGTCTCTCGGTCTGGGCATGAAGGCACTCAACTACTCCTCGAAGCTCGCCATGGAAGCCGAGGAGGGAGGAGACCAACCGAAGCAGGCTGAGCCCTCCGCCTGGTTCATGGCCATCAACATCGCCATTTCCATCGGATTCTTCATCCTGATGTACAAGTTCCTGCCGCTAGTGGCTACCAAGCAACTGGAGACCTGGTGGCCTTCCCTTGGCCACCAAGCCGTTTTCAGCCTGGTCGAGGGGGGCATCCGGCTGTCCATCTTTCTCGTGTTCCTGTACGCCATTTCCAGACTGGCGGACATCCGGAGAGTCTTCGAGTATCACGGCGCGGAGCACAAGGTGGTCTTCAATCACGAATCGGGCCGCGACGTGGATGTGCGCAACGCGCAGAGTTTCGATACTTGGCACCCGCGCTGCGGCACGAGCTTCCAGATGGTGGTGATGATCCTGGCAATCGCCGTCTATGCCTTGGTCCCGTTCGAGGGATTCCTGGGTCAGTTCGTGGCCCGCATCGCGTTGCTTCCCGTGATCGCGGGGCTGAGTTACGAGATCATCCGTTTCGCGGCCAGGCACGGGCGCGGTGTCTTCACCCTGATGGTTCTGCCGGGACTCTGGCTGCAGCGGATCACGACACAGCCACCGGATGACAGCCAGGTCGAGGTTTCCATCCAGGCCCTGCAAAGAGCGTTGGAGTTCGAGAAGCGATCCGGTGGAGAGCCAGTCGTCGCCTAGGCCGCTCCGTCCTCTGCGGCCAAGCGGCGGAAGATCATAGCAAGACCCAACCGCCGGTCGCCTTCTGAGCGGTCGGCAAGGACGGATGCCTGTCATGGAATGGACACAGAAAATCGAGGAGATCGAGGAGCGCTTCGAGGAACTGTCCTCGCGTCTTGCGGACCCGTCCGTCCTCGGCGACCAGAAGACGTATCAGCGACTGGCCCGCCAGCACTCGGACATCGCGAGCGTCGTCGAGAGATACCGGAAGTGGAAGCAGACCGGAGCGCAGATCGAGGAGACGCTTCCGATGCTACGGGAGGCCGACCCCGACCTCGTTGACATGGCAACGGAGGAGATCGATTCGCTTCGCAGGATGCAAGAGAATCTGGCGGAGGAGATTCGTGTCCTGCTCCTTCCGGTCGATCCGGCCGACGAGAAGGGTGCCGTACTCGAGATCCGGGCGGGAACGGGAGGGGACGAGGCGACCCTGTTCGCAGCCGAAATCTACCGCATGTACTGCAAGTATGCCGAGATGCAGTCCTGGAAGATCGAGGAAACGGACCGCAGCGACTCCGAGATGGGCGGCATCAAGGAACTGATCGCACTGGTCACCGGGAACCGTGTGTACTCCCGGCTGAAATTCGAAAGCGGCGTTCATCGGGTCCAGCGGGTACCGAAGACCGAATCGCAGGGTCGGATCCACACATCGGCCGTCACCGTGGCGGTCCTGCCCCAAGCTGACGAGGTGGATGTCGAGATCGCCGAGAACGAGCTGCGCATCGACACGTACTGTTCGTCGGGTCCGGGCGGGCAGTCCGTCAACACCACATATTCCGCGGTCCGGGTCACCCACCTACCGACGGGGCTTGTCGTAACCTGCCAGGACGAGAAGTCGCAGATCAAGAACCGGAAGAAAGCACTCCGGGTTCTCCGCTCGCGGCTCTACGAGATTGAGCGGGAGCGCCAGCACTCCGCACAGGCTGAACAGCGGCGGGCGATGGTCCGCTCGGGTGATCGCTCGGAGAAGATCCGAACCTACAACTTTCCCGAAATGCGCATCACGGACCACCGGATCGGTCTGAAGGTCCATCAGTTGACCGAAGTGATGAACGGGAACCTCGACGTGATGATCGAGCCCTTGATCGGCGCCCATCAGGCCGCCGCCCTCGCAGACCAAGCCGCCTGACACGGGGACTCCACGGCATTCCCGGTCCGCGTACTGCGAGAATGGGGGCGCCGTGCTCGTTTCTCTGCTGCTCGCACCCGCCCTTGCCATGGCCGCCGGTGAGGCGTCGCAGCCGGTTCCTGTGCCGTCGGAATCGGCCGGGTCCGGTTACGAGTCGCTGTTCAACGGTGTCGACCTGGACGGCTGGGATGGAGAACCCGGACTCTGGTGGGTCGAGAACGGCGTCGTCGTCGGCTCAACCGACGGCCACCCCCTGCAGCAGAACTCCTTCCTGATCTCCGAGGAGTCCTTCACTGACTTCGACCTGCACTTCGAGGTTCGACTGCGAAACGGCAACAGTGGCATGCAGTTTCGCAGCAGGAGAACGTCCGGATGGACGGTCCGCGGCTATCAGGCTGACCTTGCAGAGGGCAAGGGATGGGGCAACCTTCACGGCGAAGGACTGCCCGGGGGCCTCATTCTGGACGGCTGGCAGGACAAATCGGAGTTCATCGTCCGACCGGGCTGGAACAGCATCGCGATACTCTGCGTTGGCCACCGCATCCGGATCACCGTGAATGGAACAGTGGTCAACGATGTACTGGACCCTGGCGCCCTGGACGGAATCCTTGCCCTGCAACTTCACCGGGGGGGGCCCATGCGGGTCGAGTATCGCAACATCCGTATTCGGCGTCTGCCACGACCGTAGGCTGCGGCCACGTCGGCCGTGCCGTTAGTCCGGGAGCAGGTTGAGGGTGTAGACCGCCATCCTGGTCACGAGCGGCTCCCCGTCCGCGCTGCGGATCGACGAGGGTCGCAGGTCGTAGATCCAGCCTTCCCGCAGATCCTCGATCGACAGGGACACCCGCAATCCGCTGCGCCCAACCCGGGCTGCGACAACCGGAACCGGCGTGACGTCCGTCTTCGGAGAACCATACGTGGAATGGTAGCGGTAGTAGTACCGGGTCAGGGAGTAGCTCGTGGAGTCGGAGGCTCTCTCGGCATCCACGGGCTTGGTGAAGACAAGGTCGAACCCTTCCCTGGTGAGCCGCATGGTCAGGATGTCGAACGGAACCTGCTCCTGCCAGACGATCCGCTGCAACCCCTCGGTAGCTCCCCAGATCCGCGAGGTCTGGGCAATGTAGAGACTGCGACCGTCGGGCGAGAACGCCAGACGGTTGTTCGCCATGCGCAGACCGTTTCCCTCCACGAACAGAAAGGCCGCTCCCTGGTACGCACCCCGGACCTGCTGCAGGTCGACCCTGAGGATGCGCGGATAGGTCCATTCGGCGACGAACATCTGCCCCGCGTAGGGGCCGAAGGCTCCCTCGCTCAAGTCGAAGGCCGGGCCGGCCGTCGAGCCCCCCATGTCACCTTGCGGGAACAGCACGGCGGGACGCTTGCGACGACGGTCCAGTTCGGCGATGTCCGCCTCGACAGGACTGACGCCCAAGAACTCGGGATGCCAGTGGAGCGAGGCGGGATGTCCGTGGAATGCCCCATCCGTCACGTGGTGCAACGGTGATGTCCCGACCCAGTCGCCCTGGTTGTCGGTCACGAAGATGTCGCCTCCGGGGCTTGCGACGATGCCGTTCGGCTGACGGAACCCGCAGGAGAAGGGTCTCGTGCTCCCATCGGGTCGGATCTGCACGGTACACCCACGGTAGGGTGTCGGCGAGTAGTGCCCGAAGCTGTTGACGGCACCGTCGATCGGCTCGACCGCCTTGCGGGGCCGCTTCGTCAGTCCGCCGCGGACGGGGAGCCGGGGATCGGCATTTCCGGAGGAGAGACCCAAGGACACGTAGAGATTGCCCGCAAGGTCTCGCACGGGCCCCGCGATGAACTCGTGGTAGTTCCCTGAAAGCCCCCAGCCATCGGAGACCGTCTCGAACACATCCGCCGTCCCGTCCCCATCCGTGTCGGCCACACGGGTGAGTTCCGGCACCTGTGCGACCAGAAACTCCCCGTGGTTGTCACTCCGGGCGATTCCAAGAGGAGTCTGCAGGCCCTCGGCGAAACGCCGCCAGCGCCTCGACTCCGGGTCGTACGAGTAGATGTAGCCTCGACGGAAAGCCGCATACAGCCGACCGTCGGACCCGAACGCGACCGCGCTGACTTCCGGCGCAATCCCGCGGGGCCCGGGGATCGTCTCGACACTGTAGGCAGTGGCCGGAACCTGACACTCCAGCCTGTCGGGCCAACCCAGTGACACGGCCACCAACACCGACAGTGCCGCACCTGGGACTCTACCGTGGGACAAAGGCCACCTCGAACGAAACGAGCTCGCCCCGCGGGATGGCAAGTCCATTGAGCGTGGACCGAGTCTCGACGGCGCCTGACGCCGTCGGCACGAACCACATCGGCTCCCGGACGCCGATCAGCCTGAACTGGCGGACAATGCCCCCCCGCTCAGCAACGATTCGCTCATGGACCGTGACGCCGTCGACCTCGTAGTGGAACTCGGGGATCGAATCCACAAGACGATAGCCCCGGAATCTCCTCTGGGGGATCCGACGTCGATCGCCGACCCGGATCGGGAATTCCTTTTCCCTGAAGAACACTTCACCGACGATCTCTGCGGTCTCCGTCAGATTCGTCGCCCGGTTCTTCTTGGTCAGCAGCGTACGGGTCATGTCGAGGAATCCTCCGCGCCAGGCGTATCGCAGACGCGATTCCCCCGCATCAAAGCAATAGGAGAGCCCGCCGGGCAGTCCGACCGCGATCGCGGCAGGGCTCGCTTCGGGCATGTCCCATCGAATCACGACGGCCCTGTCGCGGGGCACCGGCATTGCCTCCGAGCCAGCGTGTGCATCGGCCGATTCGAAGCCGGTGGGAGGAGGCAGACGCGGAGCGGAAACGAAGGCGGCCCACAGATCCGAGATGGCCGCTGCGGATGCGGGATCGTCCGCACCTCCAAAATAGCTGGGCATTGACGTGCCGGCCAGGATTCTTGCCGGAGCACGCATCCAGCGTCGGAACCACGACTCGCGGAGTCGGCGGCCGGTCCAGACAAGGTTCGGGCCGTTCTCGCCCAATGCCGGATGCTCGCCCCACCCATGACACCCGATGCAACCCATGCCTCCGCGGGACGCATCCATCCCGAGCCGGTCGTGGCCAGCTTCAGCCTCGCCCTGACGGAGGCGAAGCTCCGGCCCTTCCGGGTCGACTCCGCTGGCCTTGGCCAGAGCTTCCGCCAGCCAGGCGGCATGCGAGGGCCCGAAGCTCGGCATCCTGAGTTCCTGCCAGTCAAGGATGCGATTCTCCGAACCGATCGCTCGCCTGATCCAGCTGGACCGCAGCTTGTCTCCCACCCCCGTCAACGGCGGAGCCGTCTCGGCGAGCGAACCGCTTGGCGGGTCGCCGTCGATCTCGTGGCAGGCCCGACACCGAAGCTGCGCAAGTCGACGGGGAAGATCGTAGGTGGGTGCCGCGGTCCGGTCCGGACGCACCCTGTAGTTCGCGATGAAGCTCCGCAGCGCGGACCGCTGCCCGTCGCTCAAGCGATACCGCGGGAGATGCAGGGGAACGGAATCCGCGAGGCACCCCTGCCCCTCATCGAGAGTCTCCAGCGCGGGTGCGGCGATCTCGGAAACGAAGCCTTCCAGTGCATGACAGGCAAGGCAGCCGGACGACCGTATCAGTTCCCGTCCCTTCCCGGGATCGCCCGGCCGGGTCGCGCGCTCGAACGCCGTGTTCCGGGACAGGGACAGATACGCCGCTAGTTCAAGGGCCTCGGTCTCGTCCAGGTGAAACGAAGGCATTCGCCCATCCGGAGAATATCGAATCGGGTCGCGGATGAACTGGCGGATGCGGGCCACCGTCATCTTCGAACCGAGGCCGTCCAGCGGCAGACCCTTGGCGTGACAGGCGGCGCACCCGTAAGACTGGAACGTCGTGCGCCCTCGTTCCCCGTGTTCGTCGGACACCTCGGGGGCCCCGATCGGATCGTCAACCAGCGTTGACAGGAATGCGGCTACGTCCGCACGCTCTGTCGCGGACAGCATCTCCGGCATGGTCGCCCAAGGGCGGAATGACATGGGAGAGTCCAGCCAGTTCCCGATCCAGTCGGACTTGACCCTGGCGCCCACGCCGGTCAACACTGGCCCGGGCCGCCTCTGGATGGACGGAGAATCGGAGAGGTGGCAATTCGAGCAACCGAAGTCCTCGAAGACGGCTCTACCGTCCACGTCTGCGGAGTTGCCCGCGGCATGGGACAGCACACGTGGCGGAATCGGCTCCCGGGCGAAGCCTGGCCCCTCCCATTCGACGTCGACGCGCCCTGATTCGGGCCGGTCGTCCAGCCGGTACTCCAACTGGTGCGTTCCGGCTTCGATGCGGACCGGGCCTGTTCCAACCAACTGTCCCTCGATGCGCAGGCTTCCCGATGCGAGAAAAAACGTGTACTGACCAGTCCGAGCCACCGACAGCCTGCCGGTCCACTCGATTCCGGCACTCAGGGAGGCGGGCGTAAACCCCTCACCCGGGCCCAGGGCTACTCGCGGGGCCGCGCGGACGAGAATACGTCCGCCACTAGCGGTGAGCAGACCCGGTGCCGCCATCAGGTTCGGCGACAGGATCAGACCAAGGGCCACGACTACCCGCAGACCGGAGAGCACTACCGAATGGTATCCCGAAGGCGTCGGGTTGCGCACAGGCGCGAGACCGGAACTCCGAGCCGATGGCGTGGTAGAGTATGTCCCGGAGGAAGATGTCCAGATGTCCGTTACAAGGCGAAACCTGCTAGCCGGAGCCGCCATGGCGAGCGCGGTCCTGCCAGGTCTGCGGGCCCAATCCGGCCCCACGCTCTACGTCCGCTACAGGCAGGACAACAAGGTCGGGTTCGGGGAACTCGAAGGAGACACGATCTATCCACTGGAGGGTTCTGTCCTGGACACTCGGAAGCGGGCCGGCTCCAGAATCGACCTTGGCGACGTGAAACTGCTGTATCCGGTGCGCTCTCCAAAGGTATTTGCCGTCGGCCTCAACTACAAGAGCCACCTTGATGGGCGACCGGCGCCGGAACGGCCAGAGATCTTCTACAAGCCCACGACTTCCCTGCAGCACCCGGAGGCCCCGATCCTGATCCCGCCTGGCGCCAAGAACGTGCACTACGAAGCGGAGTTCGTGATCGTGGTGGGGAAGGGTGGAAAGGGGATCTCCGAGAGCCAGGCGGCAGACCACATCCTCGGCTACACCTGCGGGAACGATGTCTCCGAGCGCGACTGGCAGGGCGGAGATCTGCAATGGTGGCGGGCGAAGGGATCCGACACGTTCGGTCCGATGGGACCAGCCATCGCAGTGGGCCTCGACTACATGGAGTCGGAAATCAGCTTGCGACTGAACGGAGACACCAAGCAGCACCAGAAGGTGAGCGACCTTCTGTTCAGACCCGAGAGGATCGTCAGCTTCATCAGTCGACACGTCCGACTCACCCCGGGCGACACAATCTTCACCGGAACACCAGGATCGACGAGCGCGATGAAGAGCGGGGACGTGTGCGAGGTCGAGGTCACCGGAATCGGTGTACTCAGGAACACCGTCCGCCAGCGCCGGGCGTAACGCATCGGCACACTCTCAGCCTCGATTCCTGAGGCGCAGATGCAGCCATCATCTCGCGATCGCGATTCTGCAACCCTTGGGCAACTGCGTCCGGATCGGATCGTCGCAGTCTGCTTCTCCTTCAGTCCAGCCGACAACCCTTCGGCACCGGATCGGCTCTGGATACGGAGGGTTGAACCTGCCTCGCGGTACGGCAACCGCCCGGAACTGCAGGATTCTGCTGATGTATCATTGTGGAACCTCGGTGTTCCCGCAGTTCGCCAGTACACGCAACACCGACATGTCCGCCATCTCATGCTGAATGCCTGACCGTTGGCCAGCCAGATACCCCGACTGGTACCGTGTTCCGGTGCGCCAATCGAGGCCTCGGCTGCGATCTCGTCTGTCCTCAACCGGGACCAAGGGCGGATCCGCCGAGTGAGTGGTCGTCGAAAGCGTCCCGGGTTCACCCTGAATGGCATCAAGAGGCTGCCGAGCAACTGAAGCGCGTTCCCGATGCATACAGTTCTTGTCACCGGCGCTACCGGCTTTCTGGGCAAGCACCTGATTCGCCTGCTTCTCGATTCGGACGCCCAGGTTCGGATTCGGGCCTTCAGTCGCTCCAAGTTCACGGATGACGGCGACGGCCGGGTCGAGAGTATCCGCGGTGACATCACCGATGCAGAGGACACTGCTTCCGCCGTCAAGGGCGTCGACGAAATCTACCACCTTGCCGGAGTCGTGGACCGTTCCCCATCCGACCAGTGGCTCGCCTACCGTGTTCACGTTGATGGAACCCGCAATCTCTGCGAGGCCATCCGCACGTCCGGCCCCCGACGGTGCGTCATCGTTTCATCCTCTGGCACGGTGGCGGTGAGCCCCGAGCCCACGGTGCACACGGAAGAGTCCGGATACAAGCAGGCCGTGGTCCACGAGTGGCCGTACTACCTGAGCAAGATCTATCAGGAGAAGCAGGCCCTCTGGTATTGCGCCCACAGGAAGCTCCCACTCGTTGTCGTCAATCCCAGCCTGCTGCTGGGAAGCGGCGACGACCGTTTGTCCTCGACCAACGATGTCCGGCTGTTCCTGAAGGGCCAGATCAAGCTCATCCCCTCGGGAGGTCTCAACCTCGTCGATGTCCGGGACGCCGCCGCAGGCCTGATCGGGGCGATGCGCCAAGGCGCCGTCGGTGAGCGGTACCTGCTTGGCGGGGAGAACCTCACGTTTCGGCAATGGATCGTCAATACCGCCCGCCTAGCAGATGTCACACCGCCCCGATTCGGGCTGTCGGAGTCCGCCGCCCGACTCGGAGCTGCCGCGCTGCGGGCCCTTTACCCGTTGGCCGGCGCACGATTCGAGCTGAGCGACGCAACGATCCGCATGTCTTCGCTATTCTGGTACTGCGACTCGACCAAGGCTCGCAGGGATCTCGGGTTCTCCACGCGACCGGCTGACGAGACGCTGCGGGAGACGATCAACTACCTCAGGTCGCAAGGCGTCGCATAGGAGCCCGAAGATTCCAATGGCAGGAACCAAGCAACAGACATCCTTCAACGTCCAGGATGATCTGATGAAAATGCTGGAGGAAGCGGCGCGGAAATACGGCCTGCCGGACAGGGACAAGGCCCTCCGCTGCGTGTTGGACTATGTCGCGACAGACGGGAACTGGGATGAGATCTTCTCCCGGATTCGCTGCCTGCGCTGCGGACGCCGACCCGGCTGGACGCCGTCCGAACCGACCGGAGAATGAACGAGAAGCGGTTTCGTCAGCCTCACGTCATCCTGAACCCTCGCGCCGCCAGCGGGAGGGCAATGCGCCAGTGGGATCGACTCAAGTCCCTTCTTCAGCAAGAGCTGGGTCCGGTGCAGACATGTTTCACCGAGAGACCGGACCACGCGACGGAACTGGCACGACAAGCGTTGCGCAGCGGTTCCGATCTGGTCGTCGCAGTCGGTGGGGACGGAACGTTCAACGAAGTCCTCAACGGCTACTTCGAGGCGGGACAACCAGTCAGTCCGGAAGCTGCACTGGCTCTCTGCCCGCTGGGCACGGGAGGCGATTTCGGCCGGTCCGCTGGAATTCCGCCGTCGCTGGACGAGGCTGTCGGCGCAATCGTGGAACAGCCGCTCCGCCGCATCGACGCCGGAAGGATCGTGCTCGCCACGGCGAACGGTGACACGGTGGAGCGCTACTTCGCGAACGTTGCCAGCTTCGGAATGGGTGGAAGCGTCAGCGTCGGCGCCAAGAACAACTTCCTGACCCCGATCAACGGTCGTGCCGCGTTCCTCTGGGCCACGGCAACCACCTTGGTTCGTTTTCGGCCCAGGCACGTTCGTCTCGTCCTCGACGACGCCCGGGAAGTCCAGGCCCAGTTGCTGCAGGTCGCCCTCGGCAACGGCTCGTTTCACGGCGGAGGAATGCACGTCTGTCCGCTCGCCCGACTTGATTCGGGATACCTGGACATCACAACGATCGGCGATGTCGGCCTGATCGAGTTCCTGCTGTCGTTGCCGCTGCTCTATTCCGGGCGGGTCTATACGTCACCCAAGTGCACCCATTTCCGGGTAAAGCGGGTCGCAATCAAGTCGCCAGACGAAGTCCTGGCCGAAGTCGACGGCGAAGCGGTCGGGCAACTGCCCGCTTCGGTCGAGGTGCTGGCGGAGAGCCTCCTGTTGGCCGGCACACGATCTTCATGAAGGGGGAGGACGGTCCCATGCCGATGGGCCTGCATCCGGGTGACCGACTCGCCAAGCCTCCTGAACAGCGGGTTGATCCTTCGATCCGATTCGGAGTCGGGAAGTCCCCGGGCATTCCCCGGTCGGATCAGACTGCCCGACCGCACTGCGATCGTGGCGCGTCGAGATGCCTCTGGAACGGAGCAACGACAAGTCTGTCCGGCAAAGACGCTGGATCGGGACCGGTCGGCGCAAGGAACCATCGGGTCGGCGGCATCGCCGCGTGATAGAATCACCAAGACGGGTTCTGTCGCAGATGTCCTCCGACGTATCCCTCGTACGGCAGTTGCAAGGGCTGGACGAGCGCATCGAAGGTCTCACCCGGGAAATCGAGTCTCTGCCCCGGCATGTGGCCGCGATTCAGGCGAAACTCGCGACACACACGCAACAGCTCGCCGACTCGCGGGATCAGTTGGCTGAGAACGCCCGAGAACACAGGAGCCTGGAAGGGCAGATCGGAGACTTCAGGCAGAAGATCTCGAAGCTGCAGGAGCAGATGAACGCCGCCCGGACGAACGAGCAGTTCAGGGCGTTCCAGCACGAAATCCAGTTCTGCAGGGATCGTATCGACGAGATCGAGGAAAGCATCCTCGAGAGGATGGAGCAGGCCGAAGCACTTCAGCAAGGCGTGAAGGAAGCGGAGGCCGCGTTGAAAGTCGAAGAGGCAAAGGTGGCCGACGAGGTCGAGCGGGCAAGGGCGCGGATTGCTGCCGACAGCGAGGAGCGGTCCCGCACGCAATCCGAGCGTGACGGCCTGAGCGGCCGTATCACTCCGGGAACCGTCCAGAGTTACGACCGGATCCGCAGGGCGCGTGGAAAGGCGGTGGCACCTGTCATCGGCCAGACCTGCGGCTCGTGTCATGTGCGCCTGCGTCCGAAGTTCCTGCAAGATCTGCGATCCGCCCAGGACGGCGTCATGACCTGTGAGAACTGCGGCCTGATCCTGTATCTCCCCGAGAACATCCCCGACACGCCCAACTCGACTCCAGACATGCACTGACGCACACTTGGCGGCATGGAAGCGCTCTCTACACTCGGCGAAGACGAATCGCTGTTCGTTGAGTCACTGGGGGAGTTCGCCGAGCGAGAGATTCGACCGCATGTCCGCGAAATGGACGCCGCTGGTGCACTCCGGCGAGACGTTGTCGACAAACTGTTCGAGTTTGGCCTGATGGGAATCGAGGTTCCGGAGGAGCTTGGCGGTTCGTCCGGCACGTTCTTCGAGGCCGTGCTTGCGGTACAGGTTCTCTCGCGAGTGGATCCGTCGGTCGCGGTCGTGGTCGATGTCCAGAACACACTCGTGATCAATGCCCTGCTCCGGTGGGCGAGTGCAGAACAGAAAAGCAGGTTCCTGCCTGGAGCTTGCCGCGAAGTGGTGTGCAGCTACGCGCTGTCCGAAGCCGATTCCGGCAGCGACGCCTTCGCGATGAAGACAAGAGCCGTTTCGCAGGACGGCGGCTTCGTGCTCAACGGACGCAAGTTGTGGATCACCAACGCCAAGGAGTCCGGGCTCTTCCTTGTATTTGCAAACGCCGACCCGGCGGCCGGGCATCGCGGGGTCACAGCCTTTCTTGTCGAAAGGGACTCGCCAGGGCTGAGGGTCGGGAAGAAGGAGGACAAGCTCGGCATACGGGCCTCATCGACCTGCGAACTGCTGCTTGACAGTTGCTTCGTGCCTGGAGAGAACGTTCTGGGACAGGTTGGACAGGGATACAGGATCGCCATCGAGACCCTCAACGAAGGCCGCATCGCGATCGGGGCACAGATGGTCGGTATTGCCGAGGGAGCCCTCGATCACGCTATCGGCCACCTTGAGGAGCGGACGCAGTTCGGGAAGCGTCTTTCCGAGTTCCAGGGAATTCAGTTCCAAGCCGCCGATGTGGCTACCCAGGTGGAGGCCGCGCGGCTGCTGGTCTGGAACGCAGCACGACTCAAGGACAGCGGCCAGCCGTTTCTGCGGCAAGCGGCCATGGCGAAGTACTACGCTTCGGAAACGGCGGTGCGGGTCACGGCCCAGTGCATCGACTTCCTCGGCGGTGTGGGGTATACGGAAGACTACCCAGTGGCGAAGCTATACAGGGACGCCAAGATCGGAACGATCTACGAGGGCACGTCCAACATGCAGTTGCAGACCATCGCCAAGGACATCCTCAGGAGCTAGCCCGGATATCTCACCAAAGGGGTGAAAATCAGGCATATCGGTATGATAACATGTTTGCTATCAGGATCTTGAAGCGGTCCTGAAGCATCATGCCCAAATCCACACCCTGTACCAGCCTCTTCCTCGCCAACCATGGCCGCCGTCAAGTCTGCCTGGGCTTCGATGGCGGACGCATGACGTCCGATGGCGGCGCTCTCCTGCTCCGCGCCGCCGATCACCATGTCCACCTCACCCGGCGCCTCGCCCGCTGCTTCCGCGACCACCGCGATCCCCGCCGCTGCGAACACCCCCTCCAGCAGTTGGTCTCCCAGCGCCTGTTCGGCCTCGTGCTCGGCTACGAGGACATCAATGACCACGACCAACTCCGCTCCGACAGCGTCCTCGCCCTGGCCGTCGGCACCCCCGACATCCACGGGGAACACCGGGCCCGCCAACGCGATCGCGGCCATCCGCTGGCGGGCTCCAGTACCCTCAATCGCATGGAGTTGGGCGATCCCCAACAGGCGGCCGACGACCGCTACAAGCGCATCGTGGCCGATACCGCCCAGTTGGACCGGCTGCTGGTCGAACTGTTCCTCGACAGCTACCGGAAACCGCCCAAGGAACTCGTCCTGGACGTGGATGCCACCGACGATCCGGTGCATGGGGAACAGGAGGGCCGCTTCTTCCATGCCTACTACGACGAGTACTGCTATCTGCCGCTGTATGTGACCTGTGGCCCCTACGTGCTGTGCGGGCGGTTGCGGACGGCCAACCGGGATGCGGCGGACGGTGCCCTGGAGGAGTTGCAGCGGATCGTGGCGCAGATCCGGGAGCGCTGGCCGCAGGTGCGGTTGATCGTGCGGGGGGACGCGGGGTTCTGTCGGGAGCCGCTGATGGCGTGGTGCGAGGCACAGGAGCGGGTGGACTACGTGTTCGGGCTGGCGGGCAACAAGCGGTTGGCGGAGGCGGTGGCACGGCAGCAGAATCGGGCGGGGAGCCGGTGCGTGACGAGCGGCAAGGCGGCGCGGCGGTACCGGAGTTTCCGGTACCGGACGCGGGAGAGTTGGAGTCGGAAGCGGCGGGTGGTGGCGAAGGCGGAATGGCTGCCGGGGCCGCGGGGGCGGAACCAACGCTTCGTGGTGACGAGCATGAGTCGCAAGGAGTGGAAACCCAAGGAGTTGTACGAGAAGCTGTACTGTGCGCGGGGGGACATGGAGAACCGGATCAAGGAGCAGCAGTTGCACCTGTTCGCGGACCGGACCTCGGCGGGTTCGATGCGGGCGAACCAGTTGCGAATGTACTGGGCGCTGTTCGGAGCGATGCTGCTGGAGGTGCTCCGGCGGGTGGCGCTGGTGGGGACGAAGTTGGCGAAGGCGCAGTACGGGACGATGCGGGCGCTGCTGCTGAAGGTGGCCGGGGAGGTGCGGGTGAGCGTGCGGAGGGTGCGGGTCCGGATCTCGTCGGTGTTTCCGCGCCGGGAGTTGTTTGCGCAGTGCCTGGCGCGGTTCGGGGAGGCCTTGGCGAGCTGAGGTCGTTGCGGGACAGGACGTTGGGGGAGCGCCGCAAGGCGGCCGGTGGGAGAGGTGTGTCTACGGGGAGGAGCGAGCGGGAGTGGAGGAGCCGGACAAGGCCGGCGAGGAGGTCGGTGGAGCGATCCGGGGCGGACCCACCCGGAAATCATGGCCCTGTTTATGGATCCACACTGCAAATTGATGCCTTTGAGCCCAGTGACAGGTCCCATACCGCCGAAAAATCGATGCTCGCGCGACTTGGTGAGATATCCGGGCTAGACCGAACTTCGATGGCTATCAGGGAACGACGGACATCCGCGGCGGTTCAGCGCACCCATCAGAGCCATCTGTCCATGGAGCGCTGGAGGTTCCCCATCCGGTTCGGTATCGGCTTCATGGCCCTCCAGCTTATGGTCTTCGTCATCCGCTTCGGGCTGGACGGCTTCCCGATCTCCGATTCGGTCGACCTGATCCGGCTGGACGGACCCGTCTCGGGGTTGGTCCTGTTCTTCCTCGGAGGCGTGTTGGCCGGGCTGTTCGTCCAGCGGCTCCTGCGGGACGCGACCGGTGCATGGCGCAGGTTCCTGATCGGGGGAATCGCTGTCGCAACCCCTCTCGCAGTGCTGTTCAGCCTGGCAGGCGGCCTGCTGGGGCCACCTGTGATCATCATCAATGCGGTCGTCCCGTACGTAGTGCTGGTTGGCATTCCCGCCGCAGTCCGAACGATCTGGTTGCGGATGGCGGGGGCAACAACGACCCCTGCCCCATAACGACCAATCGGCGATTCGTCAGCACGCGAACCTCTCCACTGCAGCCAAGCTGCCGATCCGAAACGGCGGGCGGTCCGTACCCAGGCTCACCGTTCCGGCGCGGAATCGCCGACAAGTGGATGGACTCCGTCTTCCGCAAGGCGCAACAGTGCCACCCAGTCCTGAGCCGGGTCGCCCGGAGCAGGCCCTATCTCCACGATCCCCGGACCCGACACGCTGCCACCGTCCGTCAAGGGCCCCCCTTCCCGGGGATCGAACCAGGAGATGTCGAACCGTCCCGAACTGCCGTCCAGGTCGAGTCTTGTGCTGCCACCCGTCGGGATGTAGAGCGCGTAGATCGCTCCCGCATCGGCCAACACATAGACACCACCGTCCGATGCCAGGTGATCAGCGGGTATCATCTCGGGAAATGGCAGGTTCTCGCGGAAGAAATCCAGGGCGTGGCGGGTCATCGACCAGATCCGCGAACGCGAGCGGAAGTCCTCGAGATCAAGGTCATTGTTGGGATACATGTATCCGAAGTACCACTCGATGCCCCAACTCCCCGCCATGAGGGTTGCCCACAAGTGGTCCCGACGCTCGTCATGACGGGAATCATCCTCCGCATCCGGCGCAATGCCGTCACGCCCCGTACGCTGCTCATCGAACGACACGATCCAAGGGCGGCCGGCGTCCCGCGACCTGTGCATCCATTCGATCAGCGCCGTGTGGACGAGCGAGTCGTCGCGAATCTGCATGGAAGCACCTTCGAAGTCTCCGAAACCAAGCAGCGGCGCATAGTGTCGTTCGTGGTGTTCCGCCGTCGCATGAGTGTGCATGACGATCGGGTGGTCGTACGGATCGAGCCGGCGCAGAGCGGACGCATGAGCCTTGCGCTGTTGCGTGGAATTGGTATTCTCCTCGCCGAGGTTCCAGATCAGGGCGGGATGGTGTCCGAAGCGGGCGACGAGTTCCCGGTAGTAGAGCGTCCTGTCAGGGCCAAGGTCACCGTTGTCGAGAAGATGATCGTTCTCTGTCTCGGCCGTGACGACATGCAGCAGAATCCCCAACCGGTCGGCGTGAGAAAAGACCGTTTCCCACTGTGCAAGCTTGCTCACATCGAAGCGTTCGAACGTGGTGCGGTCGATCCAGGGCCAAGTGTCGTCGCCATCGCCTTCGACATTCTGCGGCAGGAAGTAGATCGAATTCACACCTTCCGACGACAGATAATTGAGCGCCCCGATCAACCCCTTGCCCTTGCCGTCCTGCCATGACGGATCACCCTCGCGCCAGTCCCGCACATGGGGTTCGTAGCGGTGCAGGAAGTCCGGCCGTCGGCCCGACTCGCCATCGTGATCGCGAGTCCCGTCGAAGTCCGCATAGGCCAGCAGGTTCTCGGGGCTGTCGGCCCCGCCCTTCAGAAAGTACGTTCTGTCGCCAGCGAACCGCAAGTAGCGCCGGCCGACATATTCCAGCCGTCCGCGCGCACGAAAGTCCGGAGCGTGCCTGTCGGATCGCTCCACCAGAAACTCCCCGGTTGCCCCGTCAAATGCCGTCGCTTGCCCTGCAGTGGCATCATCGGCGACGGCAACGCCGGGTCCCGTCCGAAACGAGGCGCTGTAGCGCCAACGTCCTGCCGCATTGGGGGCGAACCGCACCAGCCAGGTCGAACCCGACTGGGCCGACGTCTCGACAGACCGGCCGTCGGCCGCGAAGAACCCGGGAACCAGGAACTCGCCACCTGGCCCCTTGAACGTCACATCCAATCGATAGTCCGTGAAGGGGTTCGGCCGGGCGGTCTCGGAGGTCTCGGGACCGACAAAGGCAAGCGTAACCGTGTGCCAGACCTGAAGTTGTCCGGACTCCACCACCCGCTGGCCAACGCAACCCGCGGTGAACACGAGCAGGATGAGCGTCCGCGCAAGCATGGCCCGATTCTATCCGACGATGGGGGGCGAATCGGCGCGTGGTTGCCGCCCCGGCTCTCACTCGATACAATGCGAGTAAGACCGGCGGCCCCGAGGATGCCCGGGCCACAGGTCTGATGCCTAGATTCGGCGACCTTCCGCTAGGGTCGCCCAAGGCAGGGTGTCCGTGGAGAGAACTGCATGTCGAGTCGTCCCAAGTATCCCGGTGAACGCATTACCGCCAACGGCAACCAGCTTGTTTCCTATCACACGGAAGCACGGATCGCCGATGCCGGGATCTTCTATCCGATCACCCCGTCGACCGAGGGCGGCGAACTCTACCAGCAGTCCTTCGCCGAGGGACGCCTCAACGTCTTCGGCCGGAACACGCTGGCGGTCGAGGCAGAAGGTGAGCACGCCGCTCAAGGTGGAGCCATCGCCTATTCGGTGTGCGGTCGCCGCGTGGTCAACTTCACGTCGGGCCAAGGCATCGTCTACGGCATTGAGCAGTACTACCACGCTCCGGGCAAGGCTTCGACCATGGTGGTCGAGGTCGTGGCACGGGCCCTCACGAAGCATGCTCTCAACGTGCACTGCGGCCACGATGACATCTACGGCGCGCTGGATGTTGGCTGGACCATTCTGTTCGCCAAGGACGCGCAGCAGGCGGCCGATCAGGCGCTGATCCTGCGGCGCGTCAACGAGCTCAGCCTGACACCGGGAATGAACGTGCAGGACGGTTTCCTCACCTCGCACCTCGAGCGGACTTTCTACCGCCACGAGTCGGAACTCCTGCGGGAGTTTCTCGGGGCGCCGGAGGACATCATCGAGTGTCCGACAGAGACGCAGCGCACACTGTTCGGGCCGACTCGACGGCGGGTGCCCCGGATGGTGGATCTGACCAACCCGGTGCTGCTGGGCCCGGTACAGAACCAGGAACACTACATGCAGGGTGTCGCGGCCCGGCGCAACAACTTCGTCGAACCGATCCTCGACTTCCTAGAGGAGGCGTATGAGGAGTTCGGACGCCTCACCGGGCGCTATTACGGTCTGGTCACCCAGTACAGGGCGGACGATGCCGAGACGGTGTTCCTCTCGCTCGGCTCAGCCGCCGAGAACTGTGAAGCGGCGGTCGACCATCTCCGTCAGACGCGCGGCGCGAAGGTGGGATCCGTCCACCTGAACGTCTACCGCCCCTTCCCCGAACGAGCGGTGGTGGAGGCGCTGGCCGGCAAGCGGAACGTGATCATCCTGGAGCGCACGGATGAACCGATGGCCGGGGACAACCCGATGGGACGCGACACTCGCACAGCGCTCAACAAGGCCCTCAAGGTGAACGGATATCCGGTGGAGCGGGGATTCCCCGAGGTCCCGGCCGACCGGATGCCCAGACTCTTCAACGGGATCTACGGGCTGGGATCCCGGGATTTCCGCCCCGAGCAGATCATCGGGGCGTACGAGTACGCCACGGGCCAGCGATCCCGGAGCGACGGCCAGACGGCGGCGGACGGAACCAATTTCATGGTGCTCGGCGTCCCCCACCCCTACGAAGTCAAGTCCGACGAAACACCCTCCCTCCTTCCGGACGGAGCGATTGCCGTGCGTTTCCACTCCATCGGCGGCTGGGGCGCGATCACGACGGGCAAGAACCTCGGCGCCATCATCGGCGACTTCAACGACTTCCTGTCGGCGCGCAGCGCCGAGGTCGACGAGTACGGCCGTCCGAAGGAAGTCATTCATGTCAGCGCGAACCCCAAGTACGGCTCGGAGAAGAAGGGAGCCCCGACCGCCTACTTCCTGGTCGTGGCACCGGAGCGCATTCGCGTCAACTGCGACCTGCGTCATGTCAATGTGGTGCTGTGCTGCGATCCGAAGGCGTTCACCCACACCAACCCTCTCGAGGGCATGTCGGAGGGCGGAGCATTCATCTGGGAGTCCGACGAAGCGCCGCACGATGCCTGGGAACGGCTTCCGACCTGGGCGCGCTCGCAGATCATCGAGAACAAGATCCGCATGTTCACGCTGCCGGGATTCGACATCGCGCGCAAAGCGACGAACCGTTCCGACCTGCAGCTTCGCATGCAGGGCAACGCCTTCCTGGGCGCCTTCTTCTCGGTATCCCCGATGCTCCAGGACTTCGACATCAGCCGGGAGCAGTTCGAGAACGTCGTACTCAACCAGTACAAGAAGAAATTCGGACGCTTCGGGGATGCAGTCGTCGAGTCCAACATGCAGGTGATGACACAGGGCTTCAGCCGGGTGCGCGAGATTCCGGTGGGCGAACTCGACGCTGCCGACCGGTCATCGCTCCGCGGATTGCCGATCCTGCCCATGCTGCAACAGACGAACGGAAACGGGACGGGGTGCGCGACCTGCCGCTCGCACGAGCTTCCCGAGGGACAGGATGAACGTACACCCTTGACCCGGATCACCAGCTTCGACGACGAATTCCGGTCGGACTACGGATACGATCAGCCGGCGTCGCCACTCGCGGCCATGAGCGTGATGGCGGCCGGAAGCGGTGACACCGCCTCGAAGTACGTCGCAAGGCGCGAGACGCCCCTCTTCATCGCCGAGAACTGCACGCAGTGCATGGAGTGCATTTCGGTCTGTCCCGACACGGCTCTCCCGAACTGCTCCCAGGACATCGAGACGGTTCTCACTGCCGCCATCTCCAACTACGTGACGGACGAGTCCGAGCGCGGCCGGATGCTGGCTGCCGTGCCGGAAATCGAGCAGCGGACCCGCGCGGCGATGCGGGAGTCCGTGGCGGCCAAGGACAAGACGCCATTGCCGGCGATCATTCGTGACGTGACGAGCCAGGTGAACGGCTTCTCCGAGACCGCGAAGGCCGAGCTGTTCGATGTCGTCGAGAAACTGCCGTTGGCCTACTCCATGACCAACGCGATCTTCAAGTCGGCAGAGCGCAAGAACCCGGGCAGTGGCGGCATCTTCTCGATCTTCGTCTCCGACCTCTGCAAGGGATGCGCGGCCTGCGTGACGGCCTGCGGCGATCACGAGGCCCTGAAGATGGTGCCGGAGACCGAGCGGGTCAACGCCGATCACGAGACCGGCACGGCGTTCCTGGACCTCCTGCCTGACACCTCGCAGAAGTTCCTCGGTCTGTACAACACCGAGAACCCGTCCGATTCGAAGACCGCCACGCTGCGGAACCTGATGATGGTTCGCCGCAACTATGACGCACTCGTCTCGGGCGACGGCGCCTGCGCCGGATGCGGGGAGAAGAGCGTGCTCCGGGCCATTGCGGGAGTGACCGAGGCCTACCTCCGGCCGATCTTCCACGCCAAGGCGGATCGCTTGCGCCAGAAGGCGGATGCGCTCGAAGCGACGGGTCCGGAACGTCTTGACTGGCTGGCCGCCCGCAACCCGCAGCAGCATGCACTGCTGGTCCGCACCGTCGCTCACACGTTGATGGGCCTGGGTGGAGACACGGACAGCGACACGACGGCGCGTATGGAGGCGCACGGTCCGATCACGAACCAGGAACTGATCGATGCCATCACCGTGGTGATGCGCCAGGAGGCCTTCAATCATCAGGAACTGCAGGCCTTGGACGGGCGGCTTGCGAACGGCCAGTCCGTCATGGCGATGGCTGCGCACACCGGCTGCAACACGGTCTACGGATCGACGCCGCCGAACAACCCGCACCCCTACCCCTGGATGAACTCGCTCTTCCAGGACGGAGCGACCATCGGCTGGCTGATCGGGGAGAGCTTCATCATGGATCATGCCCGTCGCTCGGTGATCCCTGAACGGTTGGCGACATGGATCCTCGAGAGCGACGACGTGATCGACGAACAGCGGTACTACGACTTCACGCACTTCTCCGACAACCTGATGACGGCTGAGGAGATCAACGAGATGCCGAAGGTCTGGATCGTGGGCGGCGACGGGGGCATGGGAGACATCGGGTATCAGAACGTGTCGAAGATGATCCTCCAGAACCGTCCGAACGTGAAGGCGCTGATGCTCGACACGCAGGTGTACTCGAACACGGGGGGACAGAACTCGGACTCCACTCCGATGCTCGGTGGCGGTGACATGAACTCCTTCGGCGCAGCAAGCCAAGGCAAGTGCGTGGAGAAGAAGACGGTGGCCGAGACATTCCTCGCGGGGCACGGCTCACCGTTCGTCGCCCAGGTTTCGATCGCGAACGCACCGAAGCTGTTCCGGGCCATTCTGGACTCGCTGGAGTACCGTGGTACGGCCTTCCTGCAGTGCTTCACAACCTGCCAGCCGGAACACGGAGTGGGAGATGACATGGCGCTGGATCAGGCCCAGCGTGTACGCGATTCCCGAGGAGCCCCCGAGTTCGTCTTCAATCCGCAACTGGGTGAGACCTACAAGGAATCACTGGATCTCAAGGGCAATCCCACCCTGGAGCGAGACTGGTACAAGACCAAGTTCCGGCAGACCGGAGAATCGTACCGCTACACCGTGGCCCACTGGTGTGCCACGGAGGCCCGCTTCCGCAATCACCTGAAGAAGATCAGCGAAGCTGAGGCTGCCGATCTGATTCCGCTCGAGAACATGCTGGTGAGGCTGACCCAGGATGATGTCGTCAAGCGCCACCACCTGGTTCCGGAGCACCGTGCCTATGTGCCCGACTTCAGGGTCTACATCAAGACACTGCCTGCCAAGGGCAACAAGCCGGTCCTGATGAAGATCTCGCGTCAGCTCGTGCTCTTCTGCGTCGAGCGGCGCAAGGCCTGGCGGCTCCTGCAAAGCAAGATCGGCATTCAGAATCCCGAGTACGCGGCACAGCGAGCCATCCTGGCGGATGTCGATGGCGGGACTCTCTCGAAGGAGGAGTTCTTCGCTCGCGCCAGCGAATTACTCGAAGAGCGAATGTTGGCCGCCGCTCCCGTTGCGGCGCGTCCGCCGAGGGGCAGGGCGCCGGCGAAGGCGGCCCGGCCGAACTAGGACACTGCGCCCGGGCTCCGGTCGCCACAGAGCGACCCAAGTCCCTTCCCTGCCGGCCATCCAGGGTGGGACCGACACAACCTGTGCCCACACAGAGGGTCAGAACGCCAGAGGCAACTTTCTGGCGGTGGTACCGGTATTGCCCAGGAACGAAAAATCACAGCCCTCGTCTGCTTGCAGAACCGTATCCAGGAAGAGCTTGCCGTACCCCCTGTCATAGTGGGGCTCACGAGGCTGCCACGCATCTCTCCTTCGTCGCAGCTCGCTCTCGTCGACCAGCAGGTCCAGCTTCCGACCGGCCGTGTCCAACCGGATTTCGTCGCCGGTCTGAACGAGTGCCAGCGGACCACCGATCGCCGACTCTGGAGAAACATGCAGCACGACCGTTCCGTAGCTGGTCCCACTCATGCGGGCGTCCGATATACGCACCATGTCGGTCACGCCTCGTTGCAGGAGTTTCGCCGGGATCGACAGATTTCCGTATTCCGGCATGCCTGGTGCACCGACGGGCCCTCCGTTCTTCAATACGAGGACCGAACCGGAATCGACCTCGAGGTCGGGCGAGTCGATCCGCTGCATGAAGTCCTCGTGGTCTTCGAACACCACCGCTCGTCCGGTGTGCTGGAGCAGTCCCGGGGATGCGGCACTCGTCTTCAGGACAGCCCCTCGCGGACACAGCGAGCCGCGGAGGATAACCGTCCCTCCCTCGTGTTGCAGCGGCGTCTCCCGAGGGAGAATCACCCTGCGGTCATGACATTCGGCTCCGGCCACGTTCTCGCGAACGGTCCGCCCAGTGACGGTCATGGCGTCCCGGTGCAGTTGGCCCAGAAGGTCCTTCATGACGACGGGAATACCACCGGCATGGAACATGTCCTCCATGAGATGCTTCCCGGAGGGCCGGATATTGGCAACAACCGGCGTCTCGCGGGAGATTTCGTCGAATCGGTCCAGCGGAAGATCAAGGCCAAGGCGGCCAGCCAATGCCTTGAGATGGATGATTGCGTTGGTCGAGCCACCGATCGCCATGTCCACCCGCACCGCATTCTCGAGTGCCTCCAGCGTGAGTATTCTGGAAGGTCGCAGATCCTCACGGACCATCTCCACGATGCGCTCTCCGCTCCGGTGCGCGATTTCATAGCGCCTCGAGTCCGCAGCCGGGATGTTGGCACAACCCGTAAGCGTCATGCCCATCGCTTCCGTAAGGCTCGTCATGGTGGAGGCCGTTCCCATCACCATGCAGTGCCCGGCCGAGCGAGACATCGAGCACTCCAGTTCGCACCACTCCTCTTCGGAGATGCGACCTGCCCTCAGTTCATCCCAGTAGTGCCACACGTCTGTTCCGGAGCCGATCTCCCTGCCCCGCCAGATGCCCTTCAGCATCGGCCCGCCGGTCACGAAGATCGATGGGAGGTCGGCACTTGCCGCCCCCATGAGCTGGGCCGGAGTCGTCTTGTCGCAGCCGCACAGCAGGACCACTCCATCAAGGGGATTCGCTCGAATCGACTCTTCCACATCCATCGCCATCAGATTGCGGAACATCATCGTGGACGGGCGCATGAAGGGTTCGCCCAGCGAGATGGTCGGGAATTCGAGGGGGAATCCGCCGGCCGACCACACGCCGCGCTTGACCGCCTCGGCGACCTGGCGCAGGTGGGCGTTGCAGTTCGTCAGTTCCGACCAGGAATTGCAGATTCCGATCACGGGCTTGCCGGAGAACACGCTGGTGGGGAATCCCTCCGAACGCATCCAGGACCGGTGGATGAATCCGAGCTTGTCCTTGCGGCCGAACCACTCCTGCGACCGCAGACGTGAGGTGCTGTCAGGCATTGGCGCCATTATAGGGTGCGGAGAGTCGACTCGTTGCCGCGCCAAGTCCCTCCGGGCTGTGGTGGATGGGATCGCAGGCAGCTTCCCATCCGATACCCGACGATTCGACGCGACGACCTATCGATCGGCGAGCCGCTGCCGTTTCGATGGGCCGGCAGCCCGCTCCCGATGGACAGGCCAACCGTGCAGATCCGATCAACCGCGTGCAGCCGTGTCCACCCGGCAGTATGGCGGCGACCCCGTGCATCTTCGTGACAGGGAACGGAGACTGCCTGCTGCCGTACAAGGACGAGGAACAGGCCACTGCAGACATCGAGTCTGTTGGACATGAGTGTTGTCAATGGGCTGTACCAACTGTCTCACTCCCGTCTCCGTGCCCCGGGTCGCGCCTGTGCTCGACCGATCTGGTATCGCATGAGGCGACACCTCGTGCAAGATGCCGTGGTGGCTAAATCTGTCGCCAGCGAGATGCCGGCATGCTACTGTAAGCGTAGTTGCCACGATCAGATCAGGTAACGTCCATGCCACTACCGGAACGCTTGTCCACTCGGACCTCGTGCGTGATCCGGAGCCCGGCATGGAGGATCGGCCTCCTGTTCCTGCTTCCCGTGCTCGGCCTCGGTGCTGAAGAGCAGGGCCCGAGCCCCCGCTCGATCATTGGCGGCGAACTCGCATCCATCAAGGACTATCCGTTCATGGTGTTGGTGGATTCAGAACTCGGATTCTGCTCGGGCACTATCATCGCACCAACTTGGGTATTGACAGCCGGCCATTGTGTAGTTGCTGATCGGGACAGTCTGCGCTGTGTGCGTCGCACTGAACCTGACAGTTCCGTGGAGTTCACAGAGTGCGCGCCTCGCAGGAAGTTTCAATTTAGTGTATGGTTCCCTTATCTCAGTTTGGGACGTACCAATGAAGGGGAAAAGCGACTTGCGAAAAGGACAATCGTTCATCCCAACTATTCAACATCTGAATTTTCTTTTGACGTTGCACTGATTGAGTTAGAGAAGCCATTCCCTGCATCATTTACAATCACCCCCGCTGCTATTGCCGATCAATCGGCGACTTCGGTCAGTCTGGTCGGTATTGCCAGTCAATCGGCCGAGGAAAGATACGCTCCTTCCGGCGCAGCAGCCACCATGTTGGGCTTTGGGTACGACGAAAGCGGGTCGCCTCCAGGCGGCATGCGATTCAAGTCTGTCAATACGAAGTTGCACCATGCTGCCGACTGTCGCAATCGCTTTTCGGACTTGAGATACACGGATAGAGAGAGTGTTGATAGTGATGTAATATGCGCAGGTACGACCACAAGACGAGGAGAATCTGGTGATAGCGGAGGCCCCTTGATCGTTCCCTATTCCGCAGGTTGGGATACGAAGTACTTGCAGGTGGGCGTGATCATTGGCAGCGGGTCGGACGACTGGTTGACACCCTTGACTCAGATGACTGCGAGGACCTCCAGTTATTCCGATTGGATCCGGCAGAATACGCAAGGCGCCGTTTCGCCAATTGTGGTCACGCAGACCCCTGCCGCACCTGATCCACCAGAAAGTGAACGGCTGACGAATCGGTTGAGTGCGGTCGAGGCACAGATACGGTCACTGCAGACTACAGTTCGGTCGCTGCAGAGCAACAGAGCTCTGCTCAAGCGGAGCATTGACCAGTTGAAGGATGCGGAGGGGCAGGACCGGCGGCTGCAAACCACCGAGGACGGAATCCTGAGTTCGGCCTCGACGACACTTGCACAGTAGCTTCTCGGTTGGACCTCCGACTCGAGTCCGGTTGGACGGGCCTTGGATAGCCATGTTTCTCGCCTTGGTCGCGTCTGCACGCCATCCGCTCGATCGATACGGCGTGCGCAATGAGGAATGCGGGTGCGTCCATCTGACGAACCGTGGCTCGGGCTGCGCCTAGCACTGCTCGCCGAGGATGGTGTCGGGCAGACATGCCCAGCAGCCTGCGCAGGATCAGACATTCCGACCGAAAGAGGCAGTCAAATACAAGATGTTCTTGGTGTCCGGATGACTTGACAAGAATCGTCGTGAACGGGATTCGCCGGTCATTGTTGCAAGTGGCCCGGGCGAACGTAACGCCGGGCGCACGCCCTTACCATGAATCCCAACACAATCGGCAAGACTCAGACATCCTGACCTCGACGGTAAGATTGTGAACCCGTGCCAGCGGTCTGGTGTCGGTTGCGAAGGGTGCCTCAAGGTGGAGGCGGGAGCGGCTGCTAGCCCTGAGCCGTCGCCACGGCGGCCGTCCTGCGCAGGATTGCGAGGAACAGTATGCAGGGCAGCCAGCGCCTGATCCGCGCTGAGGTCCACGCCAGGGATGCGCCGGGGCCGTGCCTTGCGTTGCCACCGCACTGCACACGCTGGGCGACTCAGACCTCGCTCGAGAGGCCGGTCGGCTCGGCTCATTGGAGGAACGACCGGGACCAAACGCAGCTGGCCGATCGGCCCATCGTCGGCGGTGGCGCCGGAGAACCTGGACTACCCGATCGGGACGGCCGTACCAAGGGAGCGTGGCAGCGTGTTCGCAGGAGCGCCCGGCCTGATTCCGGGTTCACGATCTTGTCTGAAACTCACATTTCCCGCCAAGCCCTCACCCCCACCGAAAGCCCTGTATTTCAGTGGTTTTCGGGCTACGATGGGCCCATGACCTGCCCCCGAGGTCAGGATGCCTGAGACTAGAGTTCGGCTTGGACCGATCTTTCCGGTGTCCTGCTGGTGTTGGATGGGAGACCGCGTGTCTTGGGCGTTTCTTCGGACTTGCTGCCATCCTTCTCGATGATGATCACCTGCCCGGGATACAGGCGTACCGGCTTGCTCCCGCTGACACCCCATCTCTGTCGATCCTCATAATGATTGGGGCTGTAGAGCGACTGGAACGGCAGCCACGAACGCCACCCACCCCCGCACCCCTTGCACCGCTCCTTGTAGCAGCGGTCAAATGCTCTGGTAGCGCACCGCTGGTACGCTCTCGGGTCGTCGAGGACCTCCCGGCAGGGGGCGGGCGGGAATCCGTACTGCTCCCAGTACAGCCAACTGTATTCATTGATTGGTCGACGTTCCCGATAGGCGCCATAGAGGGCCAACTCCGCCGAGAAGGCCCAGTTACAGCAATTGTCGAGACAAGCGACACAGGTAGCCTCCATGGCGGTGCCTGGCTCTGGCCCTACTGCCAGCAGCACTGGAGCCAGCCACACAATCGCCACCCGAACCGAACAGCGCATGACTGTCAGTCCACCTCTGCCTATGATCCACTGCATATTGGTGTAGGTCCATCGAGTGCAGCACTGTCCAGCACGGCCGAGATTCTTCACACCCTTTTTACGCCCCCAGGATCTCTCGCGGCGAAACCCCAACGCAAGTTTGGCACTAGTGTTCCGTCACTAGGTGATTTTGGGGTAGGCGGTCTTGCCATGGCGAGAGGCATCGGCACCTGCCGCTAGCCGGTTTGGTCGCGCTGCCTTGTTCCTTCTCCCACAGTCCGATGCACCGCAGCAACATGGCAACTCACGGTACACGGGCCCCGTCACAGGCAAGAAGAAAGGGGAGCGGTTACCCGCTCCCCTTGGCCGTTCATGTAGTCCTTCTCGGACACCAACCCTACGGAAGGTCCGCACCGAAGGCGCCCTTGAGCGTCAGCTTCTGGATCACCAACGGGGTGGTCTTCTCATCCGTGCTGAAGGAGAAGTCCGAACTCCCCGCATTGAGAAATTCGCCAGGAAGCTCGTAGACCCCGATCACTCCCAGCGGCCCGTCCGGCGAACTCCCCACGAACTCGAAACTGTACCCCATTGCACTGTCATCGTGATCCTGCTCCCCTCGGGCCACCGCCGAATCCCGGTAGTCGATCTTGACCGTCTTGGAAAAGTTGGCGTTCCACTGGTAGTCCAGCTCGTGGTCGCCACTGCCGAAGCTCGCATCCGTGCCGAACGTGATCTTCGGAAAGATCAGCCGCCGCACTTCCTTGTTGGCATGGTACAGGTAGTCGCCGTTCGCCACCGACCGCAGGTCGCTCAGCACCGTCGTGACATGCCCGCCCACTGCGTTCGATCGGATGCTGAGGCTCTGGCCGCTCCATGTGGCCGCGGGGATCGGATCCGTCCCGAACCATTCCACCTCCACGCTCGCCGCGCCCTCGTAGGCCGCCTGATAACCCGTGTAGATGTAGCCAGCTTCGTTCCGCGACAAATCCGGCATCAGACCAACATAGGCCACCGTCTTGCCCGTATAGGTCGCCCGACCACCCTGCGGCAACTGGTCCCGCCTCTGCGCCGTCGCCACCGGCAGCGGACTGTAGGCGAACGACTCCACCTCCCGATGAAACCAGTTGTTGCCCCGCAGCGCGTTCCGCGCCCACTGGATCCGCCACACCCCGAACCGCGTGTAGTCCGTCGTCCCCGCCAGCGCCTTCATCTGCCACTGCCGCTGATTGAAGATCGCCGACGCCGACGTGTTCCAGATATGCTTGTTCGCACCCGCGCTGTCGAACACTTCCCCGTCGTCGCCGTGGATCGTCAGGAACGATTTCTCCGTGCCGTCCTCATCCTCGTCCACGAACAGACCGTCCTGCCCCGGATCGAACGCCGCCTCCAGGCTCTCCACCGAACTCAGCGCCTCGATCATCGCGTCGATGCGGTCCAGCGCATCCGACGGTGCTGTTGCTGTCGCGTTCCGCTCCCGTACCTCATATGTCACGCCGTTGTACTCCTTGGACACCACGCGGACGGTCTTGACGGGCAGTTGCCAGGGCCAGTCGATGAACTCGCCTTTCTGTTCTCGAGTCAGGACATCAATGGCTGCCGGCGCGGGGTTCAGGAAGTTGTAGCGGATGCGCCTTCCTGATGAACCTTTTTCCATGTTGACATCCCAGAACACGTAGTGCAGCAGGGCCAGATTGACCTCCCTCCACTCCGCATTGACCTGGTCGGCCAAGCCTCCGATCGACTGCAGCCCGGCGATCTTGTCCCGGCCCTTCTCGATCCGCTCCCGCGCCATCTGCACCCAGGTCCTAGGACTGTTCCGGCTGAACTCGCCACCTCCTTCGCTGGCCAGCAGGTCCGCCAGCGAGAGCTGCACGTCCAGTATCTGCTCGCCCTTGTACTTGTTGGCATCCCCCGGCTTGTCGGCCTTGCGGAAATGCGATCCCCAGTAGTTGCCAGACGCTCCGAGAGCCTTGGCCTCCTCAGTGGTCAGAGCCGCCTCCCCATCAGGGAATTCGGCATTCGCCGTCGAGCCCAGATTCTCGAAGTACCAGGCCCACGCCTGCAGCTTGACCGTCAACTGGCCGTTCTCGATCGTCGTCTTGTCCGAACTCGTCAGGTTCCCGTTCACCGCCGTCCCGTCGTCCACCGACGGTCGCCGCACCGGCCCGTCCGCCACCCGGGCCGCCCCGAAACCTCCCGCCAGGTAACTCCGATTGTCACTGCCGGCCGCACTGTCCGTCTTCACGCCGTCACCGACCGACCACACGCCCACCACCTCGCTGCCCGCCTCCGGCTCACTGTCGCCTCCCAGCAACCGCCCCTCGAACGTGCTGTCCACCTTCTGCGGTCGATACACCCCGGCGCGCCGTCCGAAGTCGATCGTCGCTCCGTCCTCCATCCCTTTCTCCCAGTTCCCCTGCGTTCTCAGATCCGCCGTCGGCAGCACGATGCTGTCCACCTCCCCGAACAGGTACTCCCAGCTCTCCCCTTCCGCCGTCATCAGGTTCGTGATCAACCCGTCCACCTTCTCCGCCGTGAAGTTGATGCTGATCTCGATGTCCCCCGCGTACTGCCTGTCCGCTCCGCTCACCGCCAGCGTCTCCCCCTCGTACCGCGCCGTCCCCGCCGTCTGCACGTACCGCGACCGCGCCGTATTGTCCGTCACCCCGAACGCAAACGCTCCCCGCTCCCCCGTCTTCGGACTCACCTTGTACTCCGCCTTCCCCCGCGCATCCGCCCGCTGCCTGCGCGTGATCGTCCCGTACCGCGTGTTCCCGTACTCCCCGTACGTCACCGTCGATTCCGTCTTCGTCGCCCCGAAGATCGTCCCCGCATCTCCCGTCTTGGCCGCCCCCTCCAGCACTCCGTCGTCCCCCAGTGCCGCCGCCAGTTCCTCCGCGCTGGTCAGCGCCTCGAGCAGGTCGTCGATCTCCCCCAACGCCTGGTCGTCGTCCGGCTCCGCGTCGTCACCGAACAGGCTGTCGAACCCGGTGTTGGTCGTACCGGTCCCCTTCAACACCGCCGCCAGCACGCCCTTGACGTTCGTCTTCGCATTGCCGCTCGCGGCCGTGCCCCACTGCTTCTCGATCTGCTCGTCCCGGTCCGAGTCCTTCTCGAACACCTCCAGGATCTGGACGATCTTCTCCCGGATCCCCTCCAGCTTCGTCCGTGCTTCCGCCACGAAGTTCGTCCCCTTGGTCTGCGACACCCCGTCTCCCAGCAGGTCCGCGAACGGGTAGTTCTCCCCCTTCACCACCAGCGCCGTGTTCGCCTCGTTGATGTCCGCCGTCGACCTGTCGTCCCCCCGCATGGCCGGGTTTGCGCTCAGACCGTCCGTCCTGAACTTCGCCGCACCGATCTTGACGTTGTCCAGACGCATGCCCGTCAGCATCCCGTCCTGCCTCCGCACCCGGTAGCTCCCCGAGGTGTCCGTGTCGATGTCGCCCATCCCGCTGCTCGGCAGCAGCGCGCCGTCCACGTCGTAGCCCTCTCGGTCCTCCCGCATCACCGCCATCAGACCGCCCGTGCCCTCGATCTCCATGCTCTCCGGCTGGTACTCCGCCATCCACGCCCCGTCCACCATCGTCACCGTGTAGACGTTCCCGTTCCCCGCCGTCACCCGACCGCCACTCATGAAGGCATCCCCGTCCAGCGTGTACGTGCCGTCTTCCTCCCGCACCAGCGTCACCGTCGTCCCGCTCGTGCCCAACGCCACCTGCGTCTGTGGCGCCTCATGCATGGCCATCCACATCCCGTCCGCGTCCATGCTCAGCGTGTACAGGTTGCCGTTGGTCGCCGTGACCATCGTCACCCCGTCCTCGACCCGCATCTCCCCCAGCCAGTAACTGCCGTCCTCCCTCTTCGTCAGCAGCACCGTCTCCCCCGACATCCCCAACATGACCGTGACCGTCTCTTCCTGGTACGTCGCCATCCAATTCCCCTCACCGTCATCCATCAGCGTGTAGCTGTTGCCGCCCACCATCAACGTGGCTCCGTCGGTCAGCGTCTCCGGCTCCCCACTCACCGGACTCACCACCGTCCAGCTCCCGTCTTCCGCCTGCACCGTCTCCAGCGTCACCCCCAAGCTGCCCACCGTCACCGTGCCCGTCATCGGCACGTACTCCGCCATCCACATCCCCTCCGTATCCATCATCAGACGATACCGGTTCCCGTTCGATGCAGTCGCGACCGTCACCCCGTCCTCGACCTGCATCTCTCCCATCCGGTAACTGCCGTCCTCGGACTTGCTCACCGTCACCGTCTCGCCCGACATCCCCAGCATCACCTCCACCACCATGGCCCTGTACTCGGCCATCCACATGCCGTCCTCGCCCAGCGTCAGCGTGTAGGTGTTCCCGTTCCCTGCATGGGCGGTCGTCTCCCCGCTCGTCACCGCCATCTCGTCCAGCCAGTAGCTGCCGTCCTCCCGCCTCTCCAGCGTCACCGTGTCGCCCGACAGTCCCAGCATCACCGCGATCATCGGCATCCGGTAGCCCGCCATCCAGGTGATCGCCCCGCTCTCGTCGGTCGTGATGCTCAGCACGTACTCGTTGCCGTTCGCGGCGGTGTGGACGGTCTCGCCACTCCGGACGGCCATCTCCCCCAGCCAGTAGCTGCCGTCCTCGGCCTGCGTGATCGTCACCGTCTCCTCGCTCATCCCGAGCGGGATCATGATCTCGTGTGCGTCGAACTGCGCCGTCCAGGTCCCCTCCGCCAGCGTCAGCGTGTACTGCCCGCCGTTCCCGGCCGTCACGTTCCCGCCACTCGCGAACGCTTCCCCGTTCAGCGTGAAGCCACCACCCTCGGTGGTCATCAGGGTGACCGTGTCACCGCTCGTCCCCAGCGTGATCTCCACCGGCTGCGGCTGGAAGGCCGGCGGGGCCGGCGGGGGTGTGACCGGCCTCGCTATCGGTGCGGGTTCATCGCCTCCACAGCCGGCCATCCCGACTGTCAGAAGCCCTGCCAGGAAGAGAGTTACCCCCCCCCCCCGAATTTCTTCAACTTGCTCTGCATGGAAGTTCTCTCCTTCTTTCCTGTACTCGTACGCGACCGAACGACTCTACCGCTCGGCAACCCGGTTCGCCGGGCCCCTTGGGGCCCTCGGACCGGATCAATGTCAAGCTATCACAGTTTGTAATGATTCGCAAGTTCTTGTAACGGATTCCGTCTCCTCCAACCAGAAACGAGCCTGAGCGGGTCCCTGCGGGGGCAGCGAATCATCGAAGGATGACCTGGCATCTCGATCTTGCCACTCACCCCAACCTGAATGACTTGCTGGCACCCGCATTCGCTTGGGTCAGAGGACCTTCTCCATCAGTCTCTCTACCAATAATGTTGTAGTTGACGGAACACTAGCCGCAGTTGTGGCTTTTCGGAGTACATCCCTGCACCTTCTTCTGTCATCGTCATCGCGGCCCAAGGACGTAAAGCACGCTCCATTGCCGGTCGCGACACTCGCCGTCTTAGTCCGTGCCTGGAAGAACTCGGAGGCAACCACACTGCTTTGACTGGCTGGGCACGTGTGGAGTCCTTACCAACGAGCAAGCCGAGTCGTCTTCACTCGACGCCTTTCCTCCGATGCGCAGACTCAACGCCGTCTTCCATTTGGCCCCGTCGGTCACGCTCCTGCCCGAAGGCGTGAGGCTCGGACGGTGCGCTGGCAGGCGGAACCGATGGTTCGAGCGAGGACTGTGTCGGTTCTCGGGTACCACCGGCGAGAACCTCAGCTTCACCTCGGAGAACGGGGAGTTCGCTCACTCCCTCGGTTCGCTACCATCCGATGAAGTGCAGAGCCTCTTCAGAGAGATCACGAATCGGAGCAAGCACCCCCTTGACGGCTGTTTACGCTGCCACATGGATGCCGGACAACTCCTTCCCATTGGACGCCGCTGCCAAGACATGGACTTCGTGGGCTGGGGCAACCACACCCGCGATCCTCTCGGATAGTAGTCGTTGCAAACCGTGCCTCCGGCTCAAGTCAGCAATCCAGTACCCACTGGCAGGGCCATCTTGATCAGGAACGACAGTAGTTGCCGGCCGAAGTTCCGATCGCGTATCCTCTCGGTACGTGGAGGGCAGACACTGCTACACCCTGGCCGTCAAGGCCGACGGCCAGTTCGGACGACCCCCAGTTGAGAAGAGGAGTGATCCGTGTCATTTGGGCGCCTCATCGCCACGACCCTTGCATTCCAAATGGTGACCATGCCAGCTGTCCGACCTATCCCGACCGCTGGACGTTCGGCCGTAGCTGCACGGAACGGCATGGTCGCAGCGAGTCAGGCCCTTGCATCCCAGGCCGGACTGCGGATTCTGCAGCAAGGCGGCAATGCCATTGACGCGGCGGTTGCCACGGCTGCCGTTCTCGGCCTGGTCGTTCCCATGATGACAGGAGCAGGCGGTGACATGTTCGCGCTGGTCTACATGGCGGAGACCGGCGAACTAGCGGGCCTCAACGGCAGCGGATTCGCTCCCAAGGCGGCAAGCATCGGCTTCTTCCGGGACCGAGGAATGGACGAAATCCCCACGACGGGCGCGTTCTCCGTCACCGTTCCCGGTGCTGTCGACGGTTGGGTGACGTTGCTCGAACGATTCGGCACGCTCCCCCTTGCTACTGTCCTCGCTCCAGCCATCCGATACGCCGAGGAGGGATTCCCGGTTTCCGAGATATTCGCCGCGAACTGGGCATCCAGCGGGGCCTCGTTCGCGAATAACCCCGACTTCGCCAGTGCATATTTCAAGGACGGCAAGGCACCGGCTCACGGCGATGTGTTCAGCAATCAGCCACTGGCGTGGACCTATCGCGAGATCGCGAACAGTGGCAAGGACGCCTTCTACAGGGGCGAGATTGGCCGCAGGATCGTCAACCACCTGAACAGCCTGCAATGGCCCCTGACGATGGAGGATCTCGCGTACCAGCACTCGGACTGGGTCGAACCGATCAGCACTACCTACAAGGAGCACCGCATCTACGAGTTGCCCCCCAACGGCCAAGGCATGGCAGCCCTCGAGATGCTCAACGTTATCGAAGGCTTCGATCTGAAGTCGATGGGCCACAACTCGGCCCGCTACCTGCACCACTTCGTTGAGGCCAAGAAGCTTGCCTTCGCCGATCTGGGCGCTTGGCTTGCCGATCCCACCCGTGCGGAACTGCCGGTTTCCCGGATCATCTCCAAGGACTATGCGCTTGAACAGAGGAAGCGGATCGACCCCGCCCGGGCCGCAGTCAATGTCAACAGCGGCATCCAAGACCAGGTTCGGTTCATCGAGGGGGACGGCGATACCGTCTATTTCACTGTCGTGGACCGGGACCGGAATGCTGTCTCGTTCATCAACAGCATTTTCCACGCCTTCGGGTCCGGCGTCGTCGTTCCGGGAACGGGTCTCGTGCTCCAGAACCGGGGAGCGCTATTCTCACTCGACCCTGCCCATCCGAATCGGATCGAAGGCCGGAAACGGCCCTACCACACCATCATTCCCGCAATGGCATTCAAGAATGACAAGCCTTGGCTCTCCTTCGGCGTGATGGGCGGGGACCTGCAGCCCCAGGGGCATGTCCAGGTACTCCTGAACATGATCGAGTTCGGGATGAACGTGCAGGAAGCTGGCGAGGCTCCCCGCGCCAGCCACAGTACTGCGGGCGGAGTGGGGCTTGAAGCCGGAGTTCACCGTGATGTCGCCGAGAAACTCCGTCAGATGGGTCATTCCGTGAGCGAATCGGGACCGATGGGCGGATACCAGGCAATCGAAATCGATTGGGAGCGGGGAGTCCTGTTCGGTGGCACCGACCCTCGCAAGGACGGTACTGTCGCAGCTTGGTAACTCGATGCGTTCTTGCCCAACCACCTTGCGCCGCACGCCCGCGACGTCTCGGATCGCCATTCTTCATCCTGCCGCAAGGTGACCGGCTTGTCCGGCGAACCCGGGCACGCCGCCAAGCAACGGATCAGCCACCGAGACTGATCATCTCGAGCTTGCGCACGGCCTCAGGCCGATATCCTTCGACAGACGAAATCGCAGCCAGCCTCTCCTCCGAGTACCGATCCGTCCGCCCGCTCCAGACTGCGGCGATCCTTGCCCTGATCTCCTCATCGGTCGCCCCTGTGCGCAACAGAGTCTTCAGATCATGTCCCTGACTGGAAAACAGGCAGGTGACCAGGCGTCCGTCGGCCGTCAGACGGGCACGCGTGCACGCGCCGCAAAACGGTTCCGTGACAGACGCGATGACTCCGAAGAACCCTCCTCCGTCCAGAAACCGATACCGTTGCGACGGGGCGCTACCACGGTGGGCAGTGACCGGTTCGAACGGATGCAGTGCTCCGACCCGTTTCAGAATTTCCGTCTTGGGCACCAGCTTGGCCGACGACCACTCATTGACGTTCCCCACATCCATGTACTCGATGAATCGAAGTTCATGGCCCCCCGATCGTGCATAGTCGAGCAGCCCCTCGAATTCCCGCTCGTTCCTTCCACGCTCGACGACGGTGTTCAGCTTGATAGGCGCAAGCCCGGCCTCGCTGGCCGCCGTGATCCCGGCCAGGACATCGCCGACGCTGCCCCGCTGTGCCATCTCTCGGAACGTCGTCGGCTCAAGCGAGTCGATGCTGACCGTGACGCGCGTCACCCCGGCCTTCCTGAGCGACTCGGCTTTGTCGGCCAGCAGTGAGCCGTTCGTGGTTACACATAGATCATTGATGCCACGCACCCGGGCGAGCATGGCAACCAGGACATCCAGATCGTTCCGCAACAGCGGTTCCCCGCCCGTAATGCGGAGCTTGGCAACCCCGAGACCGGCGAAAATCCCGACCAGCCGGTGAACCTCCTCGAAGCTGAGGATCTCCTGGCGGGCGATCCAGTCGTAGTGGTCCAGCGGCATGCAGTAGGTACAGCGGAAGTTGCATCGGTCAGTGACCGAGATGCGCAGGTCCTGCAAGGGTCTGTGATACGTGTCGACAAGCACGATGTATAGCGAATACAGTCATTCTACTGCCGAATTGCCGAGCAGCGCTCACCCAGGTCCACACGGCAGGCAGAGGCCCCATAGGCTTATCATGGAGACAGACGATGATCGAAGTCACAGCGAGTGCGACAAATCGGATCCGCGGGATGCTTGCCGAGAAAAACCCGGGCGGGCTCCTGCGGCTCGGAGTCGTGGGGGGCGGCTGCTCGGGACTGCAGTACAAGTTCCGCTACGAGCAGGCGGCGCGACCGTCCGACACGGTATTCGAGGTCGACGGAGTGTCGATGTGCGTGGACCCGAAGAGTTTCGAGTACCTCGACGGAATGACCCTCGACTACATCGAGACCATTCTCGAGCAGCGGTTCATCTTCAAGAACCCGAACGCCGAGAAGAGCTGCGGATGCGGGAAGTCGTTCCAGGTGTGACGGGAGCCGTCGACAGGCTCCCGGCCTTCTGGCAACACGGGGGCCGCGAACCATGCCGGAGTCGAACCGGATGCAATCACTACCACTAACGGACTGGTACGAGACCTTCAACCGGGATGCAGGCGATCTGTACCCTGGCCGGTATACCCGCGAATATACCGACCAGCTTACGGACATCGCACGCAGGGTCGCCGCACTGGCGGCCTCCAAGCAGTCGCTCATCGTTGCTCACAACTACCAGTTTCCGGAACTCCAGGAAGTTGCGACGGAAGTCGGAGACTCGCTTGGGCTTAGCCGTTACGTCGCTCGCCAGCGATTCCCCCGAGTGGATTTCTGCGGTGTCTGGTTCATGGGCGAGACCGCCAAGACGATCCTGGGGGACCGCGCGAAGGTCTACATGCCCGACAGGCCCGGATGCTCGCTGGTGGAGTCCATCGACCACGCGCGGGTCCGTCGCTGGAAGGAAACCTGTCCGGACGGCATTGTCATCTCCTACGTCAACACCGATGCAGCCACGAAGGCCCTTAGCGACTACATCTGCACATCCAGGAACGCAGCCCAGGTTCTGGATCACGCCGCATCAGACAACCCCGGCAAGCGGATCCTCTTTCTTCCCGACAAGTTCCTCGGTTCGGTCTCGATTGCGCAGAGCACGGCCGTGGAACCGTCCCTGGTCGACCTCTACGACGGCTGTTGCCATGTCCACGCCAAGATTGGTGAAACCGCCCTCGAAGACGCGTTTGACCGGCATCCGGAAGCGGAACTGCTCATCCATCCGGAGTGCGGATGCGCCTCCCATTGCATGGCCAGGGTCATGCAGGGAAACTCGCCGTACCAGAAGGCGTTCTTTCTCTCGACCGAGGGGATGGTCCGCCACGCGGCGGAATCGTCGGCCCGCGAGTTCGTGGTCGGAACGGAGTTGGGCATGGTGTACCGCCTCCGGCGTCAGCTGCCCGACAAGATCTTCCATGCCGTCAGCCCCGATGCGGTTTGCGAGTACATGAAGATGAATACGCTCGAGAAGCTGTTGGCCTCACTGGAGAACGACCAGATCGAGGTGGTCGTCGAGCCCGAAACAGCTCGCAAGGCACAGCGTGCAATCGACCGGATGCTGACCATCCAGTAGCGGAGGCAATTTGCGTCGTGACCGTTCCGACGCATGGGAGGCTTCACGAGCCCCGGCCCGGACACTCCCGGATTGTCACCTCTGTGCGACACTCACCGTGGAGGTGCCACCATGTCCCGCACGACACTCGGACTGTCATTGTTCGCCGTTGCGGCTTCATCCGCGCTGGTTCTGGCGCAAGGACGGCTGCCGCTACGCGGAACCTTTGACGAGCGTCTCAAGGCGATCGAGGACCGCATGGACGCCGTGGAGGATCGGCTCGCCCGGACCGAGGAACAGGTCTCCCGCCAAGCCGGACTCGAACCAGACCGGCTCAGCCTCGCATCGGAGGCCAAGCTGGACCGCATGGAGGTTCGCCTGATCCGTCTGGAGACGAATCCCCCGGACTGCGAATGTGGTGGTGAACATACCCGCGCTGTGCTGGAGAGGCTCCGCTCCGTCGAGCGCCAACTGGCCAGGCTGCGGTACTCGCAGGTTCGGTAGAATACTCCCACATGCGCATCGCAATATCGGCGGCAATCTGCATCGCGTTCGCGGGCTGCGGCGAGACGATCACATACCTTGAGGAATCGCGACAGGCAACCGGCGTGAAGGTCGGCGAGGTCACATCCTCGTCCGCCATCATCTGGACCAGAATCACCGAAACTGCCGAACGCCGACCCGACGGCATTGCCATCCGGGGCCGCCCGGACAAGCCGGAATCCGGCTCGGAGATCGAGCAGATCGATCCCAGGGAGTTGCAAGGGTCGGTACCTGGGGCCCCAGGTCGGGTCCGGCTCCAGTACGCCAGCAACGTGAATTTCATCGACCCGGTCACCACCGACTGGATCGACGTGAATGCTGCCAACGACTTCACGCATCACTTCCGCGTCGAGGACCTTGATCCAGCAACCGTACATTACTTCGAGGTCCATACCAGCGATCCAGACGGGACTGTGCGTCACAAGCCGCTCACCGGACGGTTCGAGACCGCCCCGAATCCCGACGAATATCGCACCGTACTTTTCACTGCCGTGACGGGCCAGGCAAACCGGGACCACGACGCACCGGACGGGTTCAGGATCTACAAGTCGATGCTGGATCTGGCACCGCAGTTCATCGTTCCCACTGGTGACACGGTGTATTACGACAGCGATGCGCCACTGGCAACCTCGATCGAACTCGCACGGTTTCACTGGCACCGCATGTACAGCTTCCCTTCCCTTGTCCGGTTCCACCTCAGCGTGCCGGGGTACTGGGAAAAGGACGACCACGACTCCTATCACAACGACAATTGGCCCGGAAAGTCGTGGGAGTACATGGGTACCTTCAACTGGGACAAGGGATTGCAGGTCTACGCGGAGCAGGTTCCGATGGGCGAGCTTCCCTATCGCACGTTCCGATGGGGCAAGGGCCTCCAGGTGTGGGTGGTCGAGGGCCGGGACTTCCGGTCACCGAATCCCATGCCCGATGGACCGGACAAGACCATCTGGGGGTCCACCCAGAAGCAATGGCTCAAGGACACGCTGTTGGCAAGCGACGCCGACTGGAAGGTCCTGATAAGCCCGACGCCGATCGTGGGACCGGACCGATCCAACAAGAAGGACAACCACGCCAACCGGGCGTTCCAGCACGAAGGCGACGAGATCCGGACCTGGTTCGCTGCGAACGTGCCCGACAACTTCTTTGTCGTGTGCGGTGACCGTCACTGGCAGTACCATTCGGTGCATCCCGAGACGGGCGTCCACGAGTTCTCCAGCGGCCCTGCAACGGACGAACACGCCGGTGGAACTCCCGGCGAGGACGACAAGTACCACCGGTTCCACCGCGTCAACGGTGGCTTCGTTTCCGTGATGACCGAGAAGGTCTACGACGAAAGCCGGATCGTCTTCCGCCTCCACAACGTGGACGGAGGTGTCGAGTACGAGTGGGTGCGGTCGAAGAGGATCTGAGCGACTCCTCGTCGCTTCGCCGAGCAGGAGACCACCGGACCGGCTTCAGATCGGCCCTTCCTGAAGCCCGAGTGTGCGCGTGATGCGAGCATGGACTCCGGTCACCGGATGTGTACCCTCGACGAATCTGAGGATGCCGAGCCGCCCGTAGAGTTCCAGCAGTGCCTTGGTGCGGATGTGATAGTTGCGGATCCGGCGTCGGACCGCATCGGGGTGAGCGTCGGCCCGCTTGGTGTAGCCGGACCCCCACCCGGCAATGCCTCGTTGCCAGACCCTGTTGAAGATGACATCGTCGGGGACGTCGAGGTAGATCACCCGATCTATGTCCCAGTTCTGCCAGAAGAACTCGGCCTGCGTCGTCGTCCTGGGGAATCCGTCCAATATGAAGCCGTAGTTCCAGTCGTGTTCCTCGAGCCGACGCCGGACCACGTCCATGACGATTTCATCGGGGATGAGGTTGCCGGAATCGAGGATCATGCGGATCCGGTACGCAAGCTTGGTGCGCTGTTCCAGATGCCAGCGGATGATGTCACCGACGGAAATATGGACGAAGTCGAAATGTTCCGCCAGCAGTCGGCTCTGCGTCGACTTGCCGGATCCTTGCGGGCCCAGGATGACGAACTTGTGCAAGGCGGCTCTACCGGGACGGGCCATGGCCCGTCCTCCGAGTCTAACCCACTGCGCGTCAGCGATTGACGATGGTTCTGCGAGCCAAGACCTCGCCGGACAGCGACTCTCGGTGATCGAGGTGCGTCCAGGTTCGGTGCGTCCAGCCACCTGACGTTTCCCTTGCGCAGGCGCTGCTGGACCGCCAAAACGCCGCCGGGTGCCATAATCGTCCCTTGGTGAGCCGGCTCCCACGATGCAATCCCACCCGCCAGAATTCGCGATCCTCGGGGCGGGCTCAGTGGTTGAGGCCCGACACCTGCCGGCTCTCCGAGCCGTCGGCGGTCGAGCCCGCACGATCTTCGATCCGACATCAACCAAGGCCAGGGCGGTAGCTCAGGCATTCGATATCCCTCATGTGGCTTCGTCGGCCGAGGAAGCAATCACCGACAGTCGCGTGGGGGCCGTGCTCGTGGCCTCTCCCAATGCCTTCCACCGGGAGCAGACAGAGTGCGCGCTCGAAGAGGGCCGGCATGTGCTGTGTGAAAAACCGGTTGCCCTGTCGCTGGCGGACGCCGATGCGATGGCCAAGGCCGCTCGACGAGCGGGTCTGATCCTGCAGGTTGGATTTCATCATCGGTTCAGCGCAGAGCATCTGTGCACGAAGCGGCTCGTCGATGCCGGAATCCTGGGAGAGGTCCGGGCCTACAGCGGGACGGTCTCGGAACCATTCGACGTGATCCCGGACGGCACAGGGAACTACCGCCTCGACGCCCGTCAGGGTGGCGGATTTACTCTGGTCGATGTCGGACAGCACCGGATTGATCAGATCCGGGACCTGCTGGGTGATTTCGCGACCGTTTCGTGCGAGATGGCTTCCGTACTCACGAGCCACAACAAGGATGACAGCGTCGCATTGAACCTGAGAATGCAGTCCGAAGCTCTCGGTTCGCTGAGCTGGCACCGCTTCTCTCGTGCATTCGCATCACCGCTGATGTTGTTCGGGACGAAGGCGACACTGGGATGCAGCGGCTTCATTACTGCTCCCTACCAGGCCGCGCCGGTCTCGGTCTACCTGGAGGAGAACCCGACCAAGGTCTTGCCGGACGACGTGATTGCATGGACCCGACCATCGAAGTGGTGGGGTGACATCGAACCCGGATGGATCGACATCTGGCCCCCTCGCAACCGGACGTTCGAAGCGCAGTTCCGCAATTTCTTCGCCGCTGTCGACGGGCAGGAGCCTCCAAGGGCGGACGCCAGGGACGGCTACCGCGCCCTGGAACTCGTCCAGTCCGCCTACCAGTCATTTGCAGAGAAGCGATCCGTTCCGATCCCGCTTGATGACACCGTCCACAGGCATCCGCCGACATGGTAGGTCGGATCGCTTGAGGTGGTACCGGAATTTCGGACAGTGCGTTAAGGTGGACTCTGCGCGGGGTGAAAGGAGTTCAACATGGCGAAACGACGGCGGTTCACGGCCAGTTTCAAGGCACGGGTAGCGAAGCAAGCGTTGCGGGGGGATCAGACGATCCAGCAGATCGCGGCGCACCATGAGGTGCATCCGAACCAGGTGAGCCAGTGGAAGCGCACGGCGAGTGAAGGTTTGATCGGGCTGTTCGAGAAGCAGCCGCACAACGAGCGGCAGGTCCTCGAGGCCGAGATCCAGAAGCTGCACGCGAAGATCGGGCAGTTGGTCGTCGAACGGGATTTTTTGCAGAGCGCGTGGGAACGCTAGATCGTGCCACGCGCCGGACGCTGGTCCAGCGGGACCATCCCCGGGCCAGCCTGAGCCAGCAGTGTCGGTGGCTGGGGCTGAGTCGGTCGGCCCTGTACTACCAGCCGCGCGAGCCGGACGCGGCCGAGTTGGCGCTGATGCGTCGTGTGGACGAGTTGTATATTGCGCATCCGTTCTACGGGAGTCGGCAGTTGAGTCGGCACCTGCAGCGGGAGGGCTGGTCGGTCGGTCGGCGCCGGGTGCGGCGTCTGATGCGCCAGATGGGGCTGGCAGCGATCTACTGTCGTCCGCGCTGCAGCGAGCCGCATCCGGGGCACCGGGTCCACCCCTACCTGCTGCGCCACCTGCAGGTGCAGCGGGCGCACCACGTGTGGTGTGCCGACATCACCTACATCCCGCTGCAGCAGGGCTATCTGTACCTGATGGCCGTGATGGACTGGGCCAGTCGCTGCGTGCTGGCCTGGGAATTGTCCAACACGCTGGACAGCGAATTCTGCGTGACCGCGGTGGAGGCGGCCCTGGCGCAGCACCCGGCCCCGGAGATCTTCAACACGGACCAGGGCAGCCAGTTCACGGGGACCGCCTTCCAGAACTGCCTGGAAGGCGCCGGGATCCGGCCCTCCATGGATGGTCGGGGCCGCTGCATCGACAACGTGTTCATCGAGCGTCTGTGGCGTTCCCTGAAGTATGAAACCGTGTATTTGCAGGAATTCACAGACGGTTTCGTGGCCCGGGAACAGATCGGGTCATGGCTGAGGTTCTACAACCATGAGAGGCCTCACTCGGCACTGGGGGGCCGGACACCGTGGGAAGTGCTGGAGAGCGGTGGGGAGCCGTGCGAGTGAAGTCGGCAGCGGGTGGCTGGTTCGCCGCAGGAATACCATCGGGCTTCGAGCGGGCCCTGCATCGCCTCGGTGATCCGGCCTTCAAGGTCTTCAGTTACATCTGTCTGCGGGCGGAACGCGGCAGTGGTTGTCTGGAGTTCGAACGGGGCAGCCTGGCTCGGGAACTGGGCCAGAGTCGGTCGACGCTGGGCCGCTGTCTGCGCGAACTGGTGGCGCAGGGCATCTGTACTCTGGAGGCGGCTCCGAACCAGCACCGTCGTTCGCGTCTGCGCGTGTGTGCCGAGTATTGGCCGTATGAAGCGCAGCCCGGCGACGAGGAGGTGCCCGGCGCCTCGCAGCCGAACCCGGATCTGATGAGCTATGTGGCTCGCGTGCGCGAGCTCTTCCTGCAACCGACCTGCGTGCAGGCGACATTCCGCACGGTGGATGAGCGCTTGGCGGCACAGTGGTACCGTGCGGGCGTGGACCTGGAGCGGGTCGAGCAGGCCATCCTGTTGGGTAGCGTGCGCAAGTCGCTGGCGCTGCTCGAGGACCCGGACGGCGAGCCGGTGCGCTCGCTGGCCTACTTCCGCAACCTGCTCGAGGAACTGCGGGAGCATCCCTTCCCGCTCGCCTACGGGGAGCACCTGGAGCGCCATCTCGCCCATTGCGAGCAGTGCTGGCGGGAGCGGCCCGAACTCGCGCCGGGGTCTGCCGGTTCAGATTTGGCACCGGCAAGGCCCGGCAAGGGGAGCCCGAGGCCAGCCTCTGAGGCAGACTCGCCCGACAGGGAGACGGGAGGATGATGATCTCTCGTTCTGTTATAATCTCGGTAGTCGGTAGTTCAACAGAAGTTGCAGAGTCCACCTTAAGATTGCCGACTAACTGTCCAAACAACCGGTACCACTTCAGCTTTCCGGTGCGAGATCCGGGCCTACTGCGACATACCCACCTGAACGAGCCCCTTCGGATCGAAAGCCCCACCGGCCAAGCCGGTCAGCGACAGCCTCATCTCAGCATCGACGCGGACGCAGCTTGCACTGTCACAGGCCTGCGCCCGGAGTTCGACCGTCGCTGGTCCCGCACCTGTCCGTCGCACCTGGCTAGCCAGCAGGGACCGGCCTTCGAATCCGTACGAATACCATCGCAACTCCGGTTGGGAAAAATCGTCCGGCTCGGTCTGCAGCCAGTTGCCGACCAGCTCCAGACCATCCCGCACAATCACTTCGGTATTTTCCTCGACACCGAGAGAAGTCCTGCCGGCGAGGGCCGCCATCGCCCGCTGCTCATTGTCCATGGCATAGACATGCCATCCGTCGACAGGCTCGACCTCGACCAGGAGGAAGTCGCCCGCGATCCTGGCCCGGCAGGTCACCAGGATATTGCCAGCCCGGTCGGTCGCCTCGACAGGAGCGGTCCATTCTCCTGCCCGCAGACCCGCGGCCATCAGCAGCAGCAATACAAGGCCATGTCTCTGGTTCATTTCCGGAAACTCATCCTCTCTGTCTTCAAGGGCAAGGCGAGACGTTCGTCTCCGCGCAGAACCTGCAGGGTGACGGTACTGCCAGCCTGCTTGCGAAGCTTGATGAACATGTCGGCAGTGTTCGCCACCTCGTCCCTGGTCTCACCATCCACACCATAGACCACATCGCCCGCCTGGAGTTCGTGACTGCCCAGCAGGCCAGCGAGCGGATCAATCGATTCCACGCGGCTCGCAAACCCGTCCGGCGGTACGCCGATCCTGGACTTCTCCGACGCGTCCATGGGCTTCGAGCGGAAATAGACGCGGGGATCCACAGACAGATTCCTGTAGGTCAGGTCTGTATGCCACCAGAACGGAGGAAGCGTAACATCCAGCGTCTTCGCCCCGTCGCCTCGCATCACGGTGAGTTCCAGTCGGTCGGCGGAGAACGGAACCTTCCCATACTCCCATTGCAGGTCGCCGAAGGTCCAGACCTTTACGCCGTTGACGGCCCGAATCTCATCTCCTGGTAGCATGCCGGCCGCCGCGACGCTCCCGGTCGCGTTCGCAACCCGCAAGCCCTTGGGAACATCCAGTTCAATGCCGATCTTGCCGATCTCCGGCGCTCGGAACAAGTGCCTCAGCTTGTCCAGCGTGCCGTCACGCTCTCGCTGGACATTCTGGAGGTCACCGATCAGATGACATTCCACGCAACGGCCCTGTCCTGTCGTCCGTTCGTAGAGAACGGGAATCTGATGGGCATAGAGAGGCGTCGGCACGGGCTTCTTCTCCAGTTCCCCCTTGTTGTAGAGCCGGTGCAACTCCAGTCCACGCTCAAGCGCAAGTTCCAGACTCTCCAAGTTCAGGTAACTCATTGCAGAGCGGACATCGCGACCGCCATACCGCAGGTAGATCTGTTCGTCCGCATTCAGCACGAAGAAATACAGGGTGTTGTATCGGTCGTAGTCGAACAGGCCGATGTTGATGTTGTCCATCCTCGTGATCCGGGCGGTCACGTACTGCTGCAGCAGACGACCTCTCTTCGTGTCTTCCTCGGTCAGCACAACCTGTGCGTCAAATATCCTTCCGGCCCTTCAAGGGGCACAACGGAACTCGAGAAAAATGGGCTTTCCACTGCGCCGAGCCTCCTCGATCGCCTCGTCGTAGGATTCGATCCAGGTGACTGCCTCCTTCGCCTGCGTCGCGGCGGGTGCCAGAACGCCCCAGCACGCTATCAGGAAACCCCTGACATAGAGACCGACCCTTGATCGACCCCGCGCGGTCAGTCGTCTATTCGAATCATGCACCGCCCGGAATCGCACCGGCTGCTCGGCAAGGAACCCCATGTCTCGATAATCGCATCATTTGCAACTCGGTTGCAAATGATGCCTCATCCCTCATACGCTGTGTCGGCAGGAGCCGCACGCGGGACTCCCGTTCAGGCACACGGAATCACCTTCGCGTGAATCGTCCTGCGGCGGGGACGGTTGTCGAAATCAAGCAGGATGACCTGCTGCCAGGTCCCAAGCAGGAGGTTTCCCTGCTCCATCGGAACGGACAGCGACGGTTTCATCAATGCAGCCCGGAGATGTGCGTAGCCGTTTCCGTCGCCCCACGCTTCGTCGTGATGATAGGCCGTCCCGGCCGGGGCGATCCGCTCCAACGCTTCCTGGAGATCCCGCACCGCGCCAGGCTCGTACTCGATCGTGGACAAGGCGGCCGTCGACCCGGACACGAAGACATGGACCACACCGTCCGCGATGCCGGACTGCTTTGCAGCGATGCGCACGTTCCCGGTAATGTCGACGACATCGTTGAACCCCTTGGTGGAGACTACGAACTTCATGCCATCAACCCGAACCAGCCTGTGTCGCAGACAGGACAGCGACGAGCAGATCGTCCTCCTCGGTCTCGAATACCGTCCGCAAGTCGAGCAACAGGTTCCCCTTCACGATCCGCGCCACGACCGCCGGAACATTCGCGCGCAAAGAGGCCTCGATGCGGTCAACCGTCAGCCCTTCGGGAGGACGGATTGACACAATGGTGGACGGCAACGCCTGCATGGGAGTCGAACCGCCTCCCAGCACGGACTCTCCATCCACGATGGACGCACCCCGGAAGTGCATGGTTTCCAGTCTGTGGACGAAGTGGCGGGCCCTGGCCGCAAGGTCGCCTCGGGACGCCATCGAGAATCCCAACACCGGCACTTCATCCCAGTGTCCCGTGATGTAGCTCCGCAGCGTGGCTGACAGGGCCGCGACTACCAGCTTGTCCACCCGCAGTGCACGGAAGAGCGGATTACGGCGGATTCGCTGGACCATCTCCGGCCTGCCGGCGATGATGCCGGCCTGCGGTCCGCCCAGCAGCTTGTCCGCAGAGAACGTGACGATGTCCGCACCGGACGAGAGACTGTCGGAGACCGTCGGCTCGTCCTCGATTCCGGTGCCTTCATATCCGGAGAGACATCCACTGCCGAGGTCCTCGACCAAGGGGACATCCTCGGACCGGGCCAATGTCACGAGCTCCTTCAACGCCGGACGCCCAGTGAAACCGACCTGCCGGAAATTGCTCGGATGAATGCGAACCAGCGCCTTTGTTCGGGGATTGATGGCCTGCCGATAGTCCTCCAAGCGTGTCCGGTTGGTCGTGCCAACCTCCCGAAGGGTAGCCTGGGATGCCGCCAGTATGTCCGGGATCCGGAATCCGTCGCCGATTTCGATCAGTTCCCCCCTTGAGACAACAGCTTCGCCACCTGACGCCAACTCGTTCAATACAAGGAAGATCGCGGCAGCGTTGTTGTTGACGACGATGGCCGGAGCACCGAGCAGTGCCTCTAGCAGGTCACCGCAGTGCACATCCCTCTTCCCACGACGGCCGGTCGCGATATCGTACTCAAGGTTGCTGTAGCGTCCGGCAGTCTCAACAATGGCCTCGATCGCAGGCGCGCCAAGGGGAGCCCGCCCCAGATTGGTATGAAGGATCACCCCCGAGGCATTGATGACTGGACGGTACGTCCGTTCGGAGAAAAGACCAACTGCCGCGGCGATTCGTTCGTTGATGAGCTCGGCGAGACCAGCCGCTGTCTGCCGCGTGCCTGCCAGTATGTCGGCGCGGACACTCGCAATGGCGTCGCGAACGGTGTCCACCACACGCGGCCGTGGCAGACGGTCGAGCCACGACGGAGCGTCAGTGGACCGCAGCACATCCTCCACGCTCGGCAGCAAACGCAAGATGGCAGCCCGGTCGGTCGGTGTCCCTTCACCCACAAGATCACCTTCCGGACGAGGGGCCTTCGCATCAAGCAACGGCATCTGACGAGTATTCTGGCACGCCTATACTTGGTGCGTGAGGCGACGAACATTCCTACTCTCCGCTGCCGCAGCCTGGGCGGCTCCCCTACCCTTCACGGCGGTCGACACGCACATCCACCTGTTCGACCCGAACCGACCAGGTGGAATCCCGTGGCCTCCCGCCGATGACCCGATCCGTTCCAAGCCTACCTACCCCGACCGATTCCGAAGTGTCGCGAACAGTCATGGGGTCGGCGGTGCGATCGTCGTGGAATGCAGCCCCCGGATCGAGGACAACCAGTGGGTTCTCGATATCGCCGCGACCGACCGCTCGGTCCTCGGGCTGGTCGGATTCCTCGACGCCGGCAAGCCCGGATTCGGAGCGGACCTGGATCGATTCGGAAGAAATCCGCTCTTCAAGGGCATCCGGTACGGGAACCTCTGGGGGCGCAATCTCGTGGAGCAACTGGAGAACCCCCAATTTGTCCGGGACATGCAACTGATCGCCGAGAGGGGGCTCTCGCTGGACGCGGCGAATCCCAGCCTCGACCTGCTCGAAGGCATGCTGGAACTCTCGGATCGGGTTCCTGACCTGCGGATGATCGTCGACCACCTGCCCAAGATCTCGGTGGCTCCGGCCCAGAGAAACCGGTACGAGCGAATCCTCCAGGAGTTTCCCAGTCGGCAGCAGATGTACGTGAAGGTCTCTGGAGTGCTGCGCAACAAGAACGGCAGTGTCTCCCACTCGCTGGATGACTACCGCTCGACAATCGATGAGATCGTCGGGGCGTTCGGGGCGGATCGTGTCCTCTACGGCAGCGATTGGCCGAACAGCGACCCACTTGGGACATACGCCCAAGTGCTGGGCATCGTCCGGGAGTACTTCTCCGAGAAAGGCCCCGAAGCGATGGAGAAGTACTTCCGTCTCAATGGACAGGCAGCCTACCGATGGACCGCGCGCTGAGTGGTCTCCTACACAGGCCTGCCGGATTCGGAGTGATCTAAGCCCAATACTGCTGCCTTAAGGGGTTGGCGTGATGACTTGAGGCAGCCAGTCCTGGGTCTGCCGTGACAACGGTCCACGATGACGAAGCTTGAATCTGCTCATCAGGCGCTTCATTGACCTGACCGCGACTCGAAGCACATCGTTCGTCCAGACACGAAATACACCATCGACTCGGCCGGCAACTCCCGTCGACACCGACTGCATCGCCCGCTCTCCCGCAACGCTTCCTTCACGCTCCGCAGCGGAAAGACTCGCGCTATCACCCCACACTCAGGTAGTCGGACAGGCACGCCCCTCCGGGCACTACGGCTTGTGTGCGGGCCATCGTGGATCCTCAGTGGACTTCATGTCCGAGCTCAATATGGCCCAAATTCTCCCTAAAGCAGCAGTATTGGGCCTATGCGCTGGTAACGCCCGAGGTACGGCCAGACAGCCCTATTCCCTCCAGCAAGCCTTCCGACTGGGCTAGCCGCCTATCCATGTCAGCCAACCGCCGGGCCGTATCTTGCCGACCGGCCAGGATCAGCACTGCGAGCGCCACTCCCACACTCAAGGTGCCGATCAACTCAGGGCTCATACGCGCAGTGTATCCGAATCGCGGCCAGTGCGATCCGTGTGGCAGTTTCCCATCCAAGCGGATTCAGTGTTCGATCGGCTGAAGCGGTTCGCGCGTCCTTCCAGCACCGGGCACTACCGCGCACAAACCAAGAGTTGGCGGGCTAGAGGCTCCACTCCAGTCCGACCAGCGGAAACCGGCTCAGCCCTCCGGGGAACTCCGGAGCGTTCGTGACCCTGTTCCACAGCAACGTGGTGGGATTCTCCCTTCCGGTCACGTTCTGGAGCCCAACAAAAACCAGGACATCCTTACCCCGGAACCGAAAGCTCCGATCCACGCGCAGATCCAACGAGAAGAAGTCATCGAACCGCAACTGGTTGACCCGGTCGAGGTCGAAGACGCCGCGGCGCTGCGGTCGCGAAACGTCCAGATCAAAGGGCGTGTAGGGCCGACCCGTCAGGTACGCCACTCGAAACCCCAACTCCCACCGGCGGCGAATCCGGCGGCCACCCACCGCATTGAACACGAACGGACGGTCGAACGCACCCGGGCGCATCACGCCGTCCAATCCGGCATGCCGGGCCTTGGAATAGGAGAGATTGGCCTGTCCGAACCACTTCCCGCCGGACTTCTTTTCCGCGAACACCTCGATACCGCGAGCCCGGCCGCGCCCGGCGCTGGCCATCGGGTACAGAATGTCACGGACATCGAAGGTGTCTCCAACGTTGGCGAAGGAGAGTGCCGGGAACTGCGTCGCCACGGCGTAGTCCTTGTAGCGTTTCGAGTACGCCTCCACCGTCACCCGCAAGTTCCGTCCCGGTGTCCACGCTATCCCGCTCACCCAGTGGTCGGTACGGGCAGGGATCAGCAGCCGGTTCTGGGGGAAAGACGCGAGGAACAGATAGACCGGCATCTGGTGGTAGATTCCCCAACTGGCATTCCAGGACAGATCCTCGTGGATTCGCACGGACACGCCGGCTCGGGGGCTCAAGCGCGACCTCGACACTCCGAAGTGTCCGTAGCGGTCGAAACGACCTCCGATCGTGAGTCGCACCCGCCGCGCCAGTTCACCCGTTCCCTGCAGGTACCCGCTGTTCTGGGTGGCTCCGAAACGCTCCCTCAGGTCGATCGGATTGATGTCGGGGACGAGCGTGAACGGGCCGTCGTAGCCCAGTGGCGAGAGTGTCAGGTAGTTGTTGACCGAATATCGCGTGGAGCCCCCGAGTCGATACTCACCGAAACGACCGCCGTGAACCGTCAGATCGTATTTGACGGTGGTCTCGGACTCGGTCGAGTCCTGCCGGAACGTGACGGCACCGGCGGCCAGCACCTGGTCGACCGACCTTCCCATCTCCAATGGCCCGTTGCGGACCAGATCCTTCACTGTCGAATCGACAGCCGCGTGCGAATGGGTCACGCCGAGCAAGCCGACACCCCGGGTACCGAAGATCCGCTGCCAGTTCGCCCCAGTGGCGTTGCGCCCACCGCTGTAGCGGATATCCAGGGCTCCGAGCGGAGAGTCCTCTTCGATCCCTTCCGCGAGACCCAGGCGTATCCTGTCGATTCCCGTGATGCTCGTAAGCCAGACTCGGTCCCGTGCACCGAAGTCCCGCACGACCTTCCCGGTGAACGAGTAGTAGACCGGCACACCACCGGTTCCCAGATCCTCCGTAAAGAAGTCCAGGAAGCTCCGTCGTGCGGAGATGACCCAGGATCCCCTGCCGCTGGCCCACGGTCCTTCGAGCACTGCTCCCGCACCGGCGTAGGCAAGCGTGGCTTTCGCACGAAAGTCCTCCCGGCTCCCCTCCCGTTGGGTGATCTGCATGACACTCGAGAGCCGGTTGGTGTAGGGCGCCGGATACCCGCCCGTGAGGAACGTCACATCCTCGATGAGCTGGACATCCAGCAGGCTGACGGTCCCTCCGGCCGAGGCGAGATTGGCGAACGAGTTGATGTTCGGGATCTCGATGTTGTCCACCACGAACAGGTTCTCGAGCGGACTGCCGCCGCGGACGATCAGATCGTTCCTGAAGTCCGCCGAGCCCGTCACGACTCCGGGCAGCGTCGAGACATAGCGCGACACGTCCTGGAGTGTACCGGCACTCTTCTCGATCTCAAGTCGCCGCACGCGGACTCCGGACGTCACGACCTCGTCGGGGGCTACCAGTTCGGAGGCGCTGACGGTAACCGAACTCTCGACCGTTGCGACCTCTGGCAGCTCAAGCTGAACCTCGCTCGTCTGCCCGGCTCGCACTTCGACCTCGCCGGCCAGCAAGGCCTGCCCGGACGCGACGTTGACCGCCAGCGCCACCGTACCGGGCCGAGCATCCAGAGGTCCGAAACGGCCGAACCGATCAGCCTGCGAGCACTGCTGCGTACCCGCAATGCAGACCTCCACCGAATCCGGCGATGTTCCGTCACTGTGAAGGACCGTACCCCGAATCGAGCCTGTCCCGACCGTATCCTGGCCGGTCGCGATTGAGCAGGCAAGAACTGCCAAGCAGCCCACCCCTCGGAGCAGTTCCAAGGATGGTTCCGACCATCGTCGGAACGTCTGCATCGGTGTTTCTCGCGAGGAACCCACTTCTCACTATCGCACGAGTGTTTGCATCCCGACCCGGCATTGCAAATTGAGCACTCGCAGCACTTGGTGACAGAAGCTGGCAAGGGCCCGCTACTGTTATGCTGCATCGAAATGGCACTATCCAGCGCCGGATTCGCTGCCGACGGGTTCAGTCCCGATCCACCGCCGACACGGCGCATTCTCCTCCAGTCAATGCCGTGGTCGGCCATTGCTGCATCAGCGACCTCGGCGGCCAGCCAAGACACCGGGGCCATGCTTCGGAAAGGGAGGGCCAGCATCGTTCTGGACACAGACGCCGCCAACTACTTCGATGACCAGTTTGCGCTGGCCTACGCTGCGCTCTCACGAGACGAGATCGAGATCAAGGCGCTGTACGCTGCACCGTTCTCCAACCAGCGCATCAGGACGCCGGAAGACGGCATGGAGCGGAGCCATGAAGAAATCGGAAGGGTGCTGGAAGCCCTGCGAATCAGCGGAGAGATTCCCGTTCTGAAGGGGGCAAGGACCATTCTGCATTCCCAGGACGAACCCGTTGACAGTCCCGCGGCACGTGACATCGTGGACCGTGTCATGAGCCCCGCAGCGCCAGTCGATCACATCGTATCGATCGGCGCTGCGACGAACGTAGCTTCTGCCCTTTTGATGGAGCCCGCAATCGTCCACCGAGTGACCGTGATCTGGCTTGGGGGTACGCCCCACGACTCTCCTTCCGCATCGGAATTCAACCTCCGGCAGGATGTCGAAGCGGCCCGGGTGCTGTTCAACTCAGGGGTTCGGCTGGTCCATGTCCCGGGTTCGGAAGTAGCGGAGAATCTGCGTACGACGCGACGGGAGATCGAGGAGCGGCTGCGTGGAACATCCGCCATCGGGACGTATCTGACAGACTTGGTGGCAGCCTTCAGTGCGGGTGGGCATGTCCCGGCGGATTCCCCGCAGACACTGACCATCTGGGACGTGGCGGCCATCGCATGGCTGGTCAATCCCGATTGGGTCGCTTCGGTCCCTGTCGAGAGTCCAGTCCTATCAGGCAACATCAAGTGGCTCCAGACACCCAATCGACACCGCGTACAGGTCGCGATCAGGCTGTACCGGGACACGATCCTCAGCGATTTGTTCAGGAAATTGAGCAGCGGTCCGCAGTAACGCGAATCTCTCGGATAATCGGCCTTGCCGTCAACTCGACAGGCATCGGTAGGTCTTAGCCGGCCCGGCCCTCCACCTTCTCCGGGCAGGGCGAGATCGATCGGTCGAGGGCTTCCAATAACGCGGGCGCTGCGGTTTCGGCCCCGGATTCGGTCAGAGTGCTCAGCGGAGAGCTTCTGGGAGAACGCAATCGAAGAGTGCCCATACACTTGCTCCATTCTCTGGACGGACGGTACTGGACGATGTGATGGAGCAAATCCGATCCTTCGCGCTCCTGCCAATCTCATCCGGTGCGACGAGCAAGAGACGGTGTCTGTGGATTCCCTGACGCTCCACCCGCATCGGTGGCAGTGTCTCGGTCCGCACGAAGGTGGACTCGCTTGGAGTGTTCATTCGCCACAGCGAGTCTGTCGAGTTCTCGATCTGAATCGCCGAGGCGGAGAGCGTGACCTCGGTTGCCAATACTAGCCCGGTAACGTTGGGAGAGTGCCAGAGAGTCCGACCAACACGAACTGTGAGCAGCCCTCTGGGCAGTCGCAGAAGGTGCAGGACAAGCCCTGAGATCGGGGCGTGACAGGACCGAAGATGCAAAGCCGCAAGGGTGAGAGTCGACAGCCAAGGCCAGCAGCCACGCTGCCACTCCGGTACTCTCGCCGACGGACCTGTGGTAAGGTATCGTTGATGGAACCAGAGTCGCTCAAGATTGTCTTTGCAGTTCTTTCCGGTGTGTTGGCGATTGCCGCATTCATGCACACTAGCATCACCGAGCTTCGCGGGGAGATTCGCAATCTTGCCGCACAGCAGCGTGAGGACTACGAGAGGCTATCCGACAAGATCAACAAGATCAACATTCAGTCACGTGCGTAGTACAGCAAGCTCTCCGACTAGCTGGGGGAAACCGCCGAGCGGACAGCGCAGATCGTAGGGATCCTGGGACGCCAGCCGGAGTCAAACCCGAGACTGCACGCAAGGGCGGCTCAATCGGCATACCGACCATCGGCGAGGAGAAGCCGACGAATCCGAGTTCCCAAGCGACGGCGGCTCAAGCGAAACCCGACAGGTAGTGCGTGGGCGACCGTAGATAGTGTCGTATTCTTCGTGTTCGGCAGTGGTCGTTGGGGTGTCAGACACAACCACGCTGCGACGGCTGAACGGAGCAACCAACCTCATTCTCCTACGAAATACGGTCGACACCACCCACCTTCAATGACTGTCGGAGCAGGCAACTTGGCCGAATCGGCCCGTGGCACCGCAGTCTGCTTCAGATCACCGCACTCCGTCGCCGGAGTCCCCGGGTTCGTAGTGCAAGTGAGACTGAGACCGACACCGCCTCGACCGACACAAGGCGCCGAGTCTTGAACAGTCCTTGGTCCATCTGGCCACTACGGCAACTCAGATCGACGCTCGACCGGATCCAATGCACCGTGTCAGTGATCTCGACACCCTTTCCCGGAAAGAGGCCAAGACAGCGAGCCGCCGGGACGACTCACGAGGCACAACCGCATCCAAGCACGAACCTGCGTCCCGCGATCCGCTTTCCCCAAGTGGACCTGCGCCTAGGCAGCGAGAGATCGCGTCGCTAGCGATCGCCCGATCGGTCGTCCGTCTGCTTGATCACGCCCATCGCCGTGGCGATGATCGCAGAGACATCAGCCATGTTCGAGGGCAAGATCATCGTGTTGTTCTCTTTCGCCAGAAGACCGAGCTTCTCGACATATTGCTCGGCGATCCGGAGTTGCACCGCCTGAAGGCCGCCGGGAGCACTGATCGCGGCGGCCACCATTCGAATCCCTTCGGCCGTCGCGTTCGCAACGGTCGTGATCGCAGATGCCTCGCCCTGTGCCTCGTTGATCTGCCGCTGCTTGGTCGCTTCCGATTCCTTGATCACCTTCTGCTTCTCACCCTCAGCGGTGTTGATGGCCGAATCGCGCAGGCCCTCCGAGTCCAGAATGGTGGCGCGCTTCTCTCGCTCGGCACGCATCTGCTTCTCCATGGCCGCAAGCACATCGTGCGGAGGGTTGATGTTCTTGATCTCGTAGCGAAGCACCTTGACGCCCCAAGGGTCACTGGCCTTGTCGAGTTCATCCACGATCTGGGTGTTGATGTGCGCTCGTTCCTCGAACGTCTTGTCGAGCTCGATCTTCCCGATCTCACTGCGCAGCGTCGTCTGGGCAAGCTGCGTGATCGCAAAGACGTAGTTCCCGATACCATACGATGCCCGCTGGGCGTCCAGAACCTTCAGGTACAGCACCCCATCGACACCTACCTGCACGTTGTCGCTGGTAATGCAGATCTGCTCCGGAATATCGAGGGCAGCCTCCTTCAGCGAGTGCCTGTAGCGGATCGCGTCCACGAACGGAATCAGGAGATGAAAGCCGGCGTCCAAGGTTCCGGCGTACCGCCCCAGCCTCTCGACGACGTACTGTCGTTGCTGGGGCACGACCACGGCCGCCTTGGCGATGACCAAGGCCACCAGCACGACGAGCACGAAGGCAATCAGACTGAACTCCATCTCTCGATTCTCCCTTCCATTCCTTCACTCTGCGCGGACCCACAGGGTCAGGCCCTCAACTCGCTCCACCACACACGACTGATCGCACCCGATGGACGACGGTCCGGCGTTCCGGGCGTTCCATGTCGATCCGCGCAGTTCCGCCTTGCCGAGTCCGTCCGGCCCGATCTCGCACTTTGCGACCGCGCTGGTCCCGACCAGAGTGTCGATTTCCCTGCCCGTTCCATGTGCCTGCATCCTGTTCAGGATCCGGCGCCGGAAGATCAGGAGCGAGACCACGGACAGGATCGCGAACAGCACACCCTGGAGCCAGAGCGGATCGGTCAACCCGAGAGCTACCATCAAGCCGACTGCCAATGCGCCGATACCGAAGAAAATGACATAGAAGCCACCCGGGACGGCCAACTCGACGGCAAGCAACGCAAGACCCATCAATAGCCAAATCCAATAGTCCATGCTCAGTAAGGGGCCACGCCGACTTTATTGTAAGCGCCAAGCAACTTCTGCCGAAGCCTGATCTGAGCGAGTTCGGCTCGGACACGGAATACACGCATTGTTGTGCATCGTGATCACAGCACCTCTGGGGTAGATCCGACCGCTGTGGCAGAGAGTGCAGAGCATACGCTGTGATGGCCACCAAGCCCACATGTTCGGGTGCCAACAATTCGTGCGCAGCGGAACCTGCTGACGAAGACGTGAGGTTGCGATTCCATGCGTTCATCAGAGAGGGTATAACCCGTTCGGTACACTGGAGCGTTTGCGCCCCTTGACTGCGGCGCGTGAAGCGGGTAAGCCGCATCATGACTGTGTCCAACAAGGCCGGCGAGATCAAGGCCGGTCAAGTTGCCTTCGTACGGCAGCGTCGGTATCTCGTGGAAAACGTGGCGTTACCCACGCCGTCCGAAGGGAGTACCGAGTCGACACTCGTCGATCTGTCGTGTCTCGACGACGACGCGCAGGGAGAGCCCCTCTCGGTCCTGTGGGAGAAGGAGATCGACGCCCGCGTACTCAGCCCCAACGACTGGTCCGCAGTCGCCGCGAAGGGTTTCGACGAACCGGCTCTGTTTGCCGCCTACCTCCGCACGCTGTCCTGGAACTGCGTGACAGCCACGGACCCGAATATCTTCCAGGCACCTTTCCGTGCGGGCATCCGTATTGATGCCTATCAACTCGACCCACTCCGCAAAGCGCTCAAACTGCCGCGCGTCAACCTGTTCATCGCTGATGATGTCGGGCTTGGCAAGACCATCGAAGCAGGCCTGATCGCACGCGAACTGCTCCTGCGGCGGCGTATCGAGCGGATCGTCGTAGCATGCCCTCCCGCCATGCTGGAGCAGTGGCAGGACGAGATGGAAGCCCGATTCGGCCTTACGTTCGCGATTCTGGACCGGACGTACGTAACCCGCATGCGGCGAGAGCGGGGCTTCTCGGTCAATCCATGGACCACGCACTCGCGCTTCCTGATTTCACATCGACTGCTCGTCGACGAAGCATACGCTGCGGGTCTGCGGGACTGGCTCGGCGAATTCGCTCCCAAGACGCTGCTGGTCCTTGACGAGGCCCACCATGCCGCACCGGCAAGTGGCGGGCGCTATGCGATCGATTCGCAGATCACACGCGCCGTACGCGACATCGCTCCGCGATTCGAACATCGACTGTTCCTGTCGGCGACGCCGCACAACGGTCATTCGAACAGCTTCTCGGCGCTGCTGGAAGTTCTTGATCCACAGCGTTTCTGCCGCGGAGTTCGGGTACTGAAGGGCCAGCTCGACGAAGTGCTGGTCCGGCGACTCAAGTCCGATATCCGGGAACTCGACGGCGGATTTCCGAAGCGCAGCGTGTTCCCGATCGAAATCGACGGGCTGCCAGCAGACGCACCCGAACTGCTACTGCCGAAGATGCTCGACGCCTATCGGATCCAGCGGGAGGAGAGGCTGAACAAGGAACCGAAGGCACAACAGGCAGCGGGCGCGTTGGTGATCGGGGGGCTGCAGAAACGGCTGCTCTCGTCCATCGAGGCTTTTTCCCGGACGCTGGCGGTACATCGGAAGAGCTTGGTGCGGATGCTGGAGAAGGCTTCTGCCGCCGTATCCACTTCGGAGGCCCTGCGCGCCGATTTCGAGCAACTGACTGCTGGCACCGCCTCGGGCTCGGATGGCGATTCCAGCATCCACGACACCGGTCTCGACACCGAGAACGATGTCGATGCTTCTGACGATTCGGAATCCCGCGACCCGACCGAGCTTGAACTGGAAAAGCTCATGGACACGGCGACAGCGGCCTCGACCGACAGTCGCCATGCGGAGACCCGCGACGCGCTCAAGCGGGAACTCGCGCTGGTCGACGAGATGGGTAAGGTGGCCGAGGCGAGCCGCTACGATGCGGACCCGCGGGTCCGCAAGATCGTCGAGTGGATCAGCGCCAAGATGTGCCCGCTGCACACTGCATCCGGCACGGCACCACCCCAATGGAATGAACGCCGACTGCTGATCTTCACGGAGTACGAGGACACGCGCCGGTGGCTCCAGCGTTGTCTGGAAGAGGCGATTGCGAATTCCGACGGGGCGTCGGGGCGGATCGGAGTGTTCAGCGGCATGACGTCCCGCCAGCGGAGAGAGGAGATCAAGCACGCATTCAACACCGAACCCGGCGATGATCCTCTGCGGATTCTCATCGCCACGGATGCGGCGCGGGAAGGCCTCAACCTCCAGCGCCACTGCCATGACCTGTTTCATTTCGACCTGCCCTGGAACCCGAGCCGACTGGATCAGCGCAACGGCCGGATCGACCGCAAGCTCCAGCCCGCCGACGAGGTGTTCTGCCGATACTTCGTGTTCACGCAGCGGCCTGAGGATCGCGTCCTGCGTGTGCTGGTTACCAAGGTCGAGCGCATCCGGGAGGAACTCGGCAGCATCTCCAAGGTCCTGGAGAGCCGAATGGCCCGTGCTGTCTGTGCACAGGGGATTCGCCGCGACGGCATCGACGATCTCACGTCCTTCGTCGGAGGGGTCTCGGCGGGAGAGCATCAGCGGGTCGTCGAGGAGGAGCTGGAAGACGCTCGTCTTCGCCAAGACAAGCTTCGTGACGATGTCGATGGCCTGCGGACCCGACTGGAACGGTCACGTACCCGAATCGGACTTGAAGCGGCACAGTTCCGCCGTACCCTTTCAATGAGCCTCCGGCTTGCCGGGGCCTCGGCCATTGCCGAAATGACTGGTCCCGGCTCGGACGGGACCGACGCTCCGCAACAGTTCGTGTTTCCCGCAGAGGACGACGCCCTGACACGGGATCAGGGTTGGACGCCAACGCTCGATACCCTGCGCTCACGAAGACTGCGAGGTGAGAGCGTGGCCGAATGGCGCCGCCGAGCCGCAATTCGGCCGGTCGCGTTCGAGGAGACGGGTCGGCTCGGTGACAACGCCGTGCAGCTTCACCTCGAGCATCGGGTGGTCCAGCGGCTGCTGGGACGGTTTACTGCACAGGGGCTGATCCACAACGATCTGTCCAAGGCGTGTCTCACTGTGGCCCACGACGCGGTCCCGCGTGTGGTGTTGCTCGGTCGACTCGCCGTGTACGGCCCGGGTGCCGCACGCCTTCACGAGGAGATCGTGCCGGTGACCGCTCGCTGGATTGAGCCCGGCCGTAGGCGCGGAGCACTCGTGCCGTATGGCCGGGCCGGAGAACAGACAACCCTGAACTCGCTGCAGACAGCGCTCGACCAGGCAGGCCGATACTCGGTTCCAGGGGCGGTGGAGGCTCTTCTTGCGAGTTCGGCGGCTGCCGATATCGAGGATCTTCAGCCGCATCTGAACCAACGAGCATCCGAGTATGCCGATCAGGCGAAGAGAGGACTTGCGGACAGGGCAGACGCCGAGCAACGCAGCATGATCGAGTTGCTCGAACGGCAACGCAAACGGATCACCGAAGCAGCCGCAAAGAACGATCGGCAATTGCTGCTCGAGTTCGACCAGGCGGAAAAACGCCAGCGCGAAGCTGACCGTCGAGCGTGGAGCCGACGGCTTGAGGCCATCGAAGCAGAACTCGAGACCGAACCGCGCCGGATCGCGGATACCTACGATGTGCGTTCGGTCCGTGTCGATCCACTCGGGCTCGTCTACCTCTGGCCAACCACCGGTTAAGGCCCCGGCCCAAATCTGTGGTATAGTGCGTCCGAAGGGGGGGGGGATTGCGGCCGCACGGACCGCTCTGGACGCACTTGCCCACCGAGCACGGCCTGCCGGAGGAGCTGCTGCGGGCTGCCTGACGCCATTGCCACTTCGACTCAACCTGCCGGCATCCGCGCAGTGCCCGCGGCCACAGATCAGAACCGCCTTGGAACGGCCGCCAGTCGGCAGGTGCTGCCGGAAGGGTGCGGACAGCAAGCACTGACGCGACCAGCTATCCGGCGAGCGTGCACATCTCCGCACTGACTTTCCAGCAGAAGGACCGGACAGGACATGGCCGACAGGGAACGCCGCAAACTGCTGTTCGCCCATCAGGAATGGCTGGGGTTCGTCCAACCCGTGGGGCTGGTGGTCTCTCCGCCCGTCATGGTCGACGCCCAAGTCGTGCCGGATCGGAACATTGCGGGGCGGCAGCTCGAGTTCCGGGAGTTGCTTGACGAGCACAAGAGCAAGGGGGCGGTTCGCTATCGCGCACCGAGTCTGCGACATGTTTTCGTCGATTTTCTGGGTTGGGAGGACTCCGATCTCGTGGATGCGGCCGATCATCGGGAGGAACTCGAGATCGCGCTTCCCGAACTGCGGGCGGTGTTATCGACCACCTGGGCCGTGCCCCACGACGGGGACACAGGCAACGGGTGGATGATGCTCGTTCATATTGAACGCGGCAAAGCCGACCTCGACCGACCGCCCCCATCCGCCGAGTGGAACGCATCCCGACAGGCCCGGTTCGAACGGCTACTGCGTGAGACTGGTGTCCCTACCGGACTGCTTTGCACTGACGAACGAGTTCGGCTGGTGTACGCACCCAAGGGCGAGTCATCGGGACACATCACCTTCGAGTTCTCACAGATGGCCCAGCCTGCTGGCCGTCCCATTCTCGCGGCCTTCGACATGCTTCTGTCGGGTGACGCACTATTCGGCCCGGCACCCGAAGCTCGTCTACCCACGCTACTGGCGAAGAGCCGCGACGCGCAGGCCGAGGTCTCCACAAAGCTGTCGAGGCAGGTTCTTGCCGCACTGCATGAACTGCTTCGGGGGTTCGTCGCAGCCGATACGCATGGCGAAGGGAAAACAGCCGCGCTTGCCAGGAGCGATCCGCAACATCTCTACGGCGGGTTGATCACGACGCTCATGCGCCTCGTCTTTGTGCTCTACGCCGAAGACCGGGGCCTCATGCCGGATCACCGGGTCTATCAGCAGCACTATTCGCTGGGCGGGTTGTTCGCCCGTCTTCGCGCTGACGCGGCTGCCTGGCCGGACACCATGGACCAGCGCTTCGGCGCCTGGTCGCAACTGCTCTCGTTGTTTAGGCTGATACATAGCGGTGGCAAGCATGCCGGGCTCTCGTTCGTTGCGCGCAAGGGGAAACTGTTTGATCCCAAGCGCTTCCCGTTCCTCGAAGGAAGTAAACGAGACGGGAATCCGGAAGTTCCGATGATCCCGGATTCGACTATCTGGAAGGTCCTGAAATCCCTGATCGTGCTGGACGGCGAGCGCCTGTCCTACCGTACCCTTGATGTCGAGCAGATCGGCTCCGTATATGAAGCCGTCATGGGATTCCGTATCGAACTGACCACCGGCCACTCGATCGCAGTGGCGTCGCAGAAGCGGACAGGCGCAGCAGTCATCACTAACCTGAACCGCCTTCTGGCTATTGAGGGTGGCAAGCGCGCGATAGCGCTTCGGGATACAACTGATCGGAAACTAACGGGGAATGCTCTCTCGGCGCTTCGCAAGGCATCCACCATCTCCGACCTCGTCAGCGCCCTCGATAGGGTCATTGATCGTGACGCAACACCGGAGGCGGTGCCCGCAGGAACGCCAGTTCTACAACCGACGGACGAGCGCCGTCGGTCCGGAAGCCACTACACACCACGATCCCTAACCCAGCCGATTGTTGCTGAAGCCCTACGGCCGATATTCGAACGCTTGGGGCCGCAAGCCCATCCCGACGCCATACTTAACCTCAAGGTCTGTGACCCGGCAACGGGGTCGGGTGCGTTTCTCGTCGAGGCATGCCGTCAGTTGTCTGAGCGACTCGTCAAGGCTTGGAATGTTCACGGTGGTCCGACCGGACTACCGGCCGATCAGGATGAGTTGCTTCACGCCCGACGCCTGGTAGCTCAGCAGTGCCTCTATGGGGTCGATCGAAACCCAATGGCGATTGATCTTGCGCGACTGTCACTTTGGTTGATCACCCTAGCGCGGGACCATGAATTTACGTTCGTCGACCATGCGTTGCGACAGGGGGATTCGCTGGTCGGGCTAAGTCTTGATCAGATCCGGGGCTTTCATTGGGATGCCAACAAGCCGAACTTTCAATTCGGCACCGAGACCATCGAAGTCCAGACTCATGTCGACAAAGTCATGGAACTACGCGAAATAATCCGTGAACTCGGCGACGAAACACCCGAGCATGAACTACGGGATATTCTGAGCGAAATAGATCGAGAAACCCAAGGTCTCCGGACTCTCGCAGATCTTTTGATTTCAGCATTTTTCCGGGGGGGGGGGGGCAAAGAACGAGAATGTAACAGACTCGATTACGCGAACCGTATTCTCGATTCCGGATTGATTGCAGGCGTTTCGGAGTCGACTGAAAGTCCACCAGTGAGCCCCTTCCACTGGGGACTGGAGTTCCCGGAAGTGTTTGCATCGAAGGATTCGGGATTCGATGTGATAGTCGGTACTTCCGTCATCCAACGGAAGAAATTGGGGTTCGATACGATAGTCGGCAACCCTCCGTTCGCGGGCAAAAATACAGTCGCCGCCGCAAACCCTGAAGGCTATACTGACTGGCTCAAGCAAGCTCATTCCCAGAGCCACGGGAATTCTGACTTAGCAGCACATTTTTTTCGCCGCGCATTCAATCTGCTTCGAGACGGAGGTACGTTCGGGCTGATTGCCACCAACACCATCGGCCAAGGCGATACACGCTCGACAGGTTTGCGATGGATCTGCGAGCACAGTGGAGAGCTGTACGGTGCTCGGCGACGGCTCAAGTGGCCGGGCGAGGCGGCCGTCGTCGTCAGTGTGCTGCATGGGGCGAAGGGTCCGTACTCCGGGCCTCGGCTCTTGGATCGGAAGCACGTCGACTCTATCACTGCATTTCTCTTCCATACTGGCAGTCATCACGATCCCGAACGTCTAAGAGCCAATACCGGCAGGAGCTTTCAGGGCAGCATTATCCTCGGTATGGGCTTCACTTTCGACGATAGGGATAGCAAGGGTGTCGCTACACCGCTGGAAGAAATGGACCGGCTGATCGAGCAGAATCCACGCAACCGTGAGCCGATTTTTCCATATATCGGCGGCGAGGAAGTTAACACGGAACCGACTCATTCTCATCACCGGTATGTGATCAATTTTCGTGATTGGCCATTGCATCGTGTAGATCTTGGTACTACTTGGAAGGAAGGCAATAAAGAGGTTCGAAAAGATTGGATTCGGTCGGGTATTGTCCCATTAGACTATCCGGATTCGGTGGCAAATGACTGGCCTAATTTGCTAGCAATTGTTCAAGATAAAGTGAGGCCACAACGCGAATTACTGCCTCCGAAAAATAGTATCAATAGGGATGCTGCACGATTATGGTGGCGATTCTTGGCGTATCGGCAAGGATTGAATGCCGCCATTGAAGGGCTTGACCGAGTGTTAGTAGTAAACTGTGGAGCGACAGCCCATACTGCCTTTACATTTCTACCTGCGAAAATGGTGTTTGCAAACTCACTCGTAGTCTTCCCTTTCAACACCACCTCCGCGTTTTGTTTGCTGCAGTCCCGCTTCCACGAAGTCTGGGCGCGTTTCTTCGGATCATCAATGAAAGATGATCTCCGCTACACGCCTTCCGACTGTTTCGAGACTTTTCCCTTCCCTGAAGACTGGGAAACGACTGCGTCTCTCGAATCCACAGGCAAGGATTATTATGATTTTCGTGCAAAGTTGATGGTCGAAAACAACGAAGGTATGACGAAAACGTACAACCGATTCCACGACCCGGATGAGCGCGATCCACGCATCGAGAGACTCCGCCAACTACATGCGGAAATGGACCGAGCAGTCCTTGATGCCTATGGCTGGAAGGACGTTTCGACCGATTGCGAGTTCCTGCTGGACTACGAGATCGATGAAGAAACCTGGGGCAAGAAAAAGAAGCCATGGCGCTACCGCTGGCCTGATGAGGTGCACGACAAGGTGCTCGCCCACTTGCTGGACTTGAACGCCGAGCGCGCGGACGAGGAACGGGCAGATGGAAGCGGGGCCTGCCGACAAAAGCGGCAACCAAGGTGATCCAATGAGCCGGCACTCTGAGAAAATCCTGAAAGACAGCGCAGCAGTCCGCGACTACTTGATCGACGCACTGCGCCTCGACCTTATCGGCCCAAGGCCAAGCGATGAAGCCATCCAGTGCGAACGCCTGTCTCATGCTCCTTCCCGTTGGTATCTGACCGGCTTCCTGGTGCCCTCGAACGCGCCACTGGATCAACGCGCTCAGGACATTGAGGAGGAAGTCGACGAACCGGTCGAACCAGCCCATGGCGCGGACGATGCTCGCGAGCCGGAGCGAGGCAGTGGCAAGCGTGCCTTTCTCCCATCCTCCATGGGATTGAGTGTACTGGTGGATACATCCGCCACGCGCCTTGAGGTCGACCTGTACTGGGGCGACTACGCACTCGACGAACGGAAAGTGAGCGACAGAGGCGCCGGTCCCGATTCGGCCACCAATACTGCCACCGACACTCCCGGTCGGCACCGTCATGCTCCGTGGGTCCGCAATCCACGTTCCGCAAGTCTGGCACTTGATCTTGCATCCCTCGAGCCCGGCGAGCCGCTGCACCGCCCCTTGCCCTCCAGCGATGGCCTCGACATCGTCTGCCTGGTTCGGCCGACCCGAGTTCGGGCACACGATGGGGAGACTGATACCCGTGCCGTCTCGGTGTTCGTGGTCAATCGGCGACCGGCGGCAGAGCCCGACGACCTGGCAGACAGCGCCTGCACCTTCCAAGTGGAGATGGCAGTCACAGCGGACTGCCCATTTCTCCCGCGATACGATTCACGCGGTCTCGACAGCGACGACTGGGACGAACGCCTCGCCGACCTCCACTACCGGGACGCCGCCGAATACGCGGTCGGTCACAACGTTTCCGTTCGCGCCGAGAGGATCGACGGCGAATGCCACCGGGTTCATACCGAATGGATGCCAACCGCCGCCGTCGAGCGAGTCGAGCCCTCCAAAATTCCCGATGTCGAGTTCGGCATGGAGGCGTTGGGCAGATTGCAAGACGGTACGGCTGCGAAGCTAGCGCTGAGTCCGCTGGTCGGTGCCTACCACTCTTGGATCGACGAGCAACGCAAACTTGCACAGACATTTACAGGTAGACGGAGGGAGGTGGCCGACGAACTCGTCAAACGGGCGAGCACAGCGTCGCACCGCATCGAGGCCGGCATCAGCCTTCTGGACCAGCCCGTCTTCCTGGAGGCGTTCCGCATCTCGAATCGCGCAATGGCAGTAGCCGCGAGGCGGCGCAGGGCCCAGGAACTGGGATGCGCCCCCGAAACCGTCGATCCCCCGACATGGCGTCCGTTCCAGCTCGCCTACATCCTGACGAACCTTCGCGGTATTGCGGAGCCGACCCATGTCGAACGCGAGATCGTCGATCTGCTGTTCTTCCCGACTGGCGGCGGCAAGACAGAGGCCTACCTGGGACTGGCTGCGTTCACGCTTGTCCTTCGTCGACTGCGCGATCCGGACCCGACACATCGCGGTTTGTCGGTACTGATGCGCTACACGCTTCGACTCCTGACCCTCGACCAGCTTGGCCGCGCCGCAGCACTCGTCTGCGCGCTTGAACTGGAACGCGAAGCCGCACCGGAACACCTCGGCACCTGGCCCTTTGAGATTGCGCTCTGGGTGGGCCGGGCAGCGACTCCTAACTACATGGGCAGGAAGGGCGATACATCGGATAAGACGGCGCGCACCAAGACCCTGCGATTCTTGCACGACACCATGAAAGACCCGCCTCTGCCCCTGGATCAGTGCCCCTGGTGCGGCACGAAATTCGGAAAGCGATCCTTCCGTCTGGATCCCAACCCCGACAACCCGAAGAACCTACTGGTGCACTGCGCCAGCAGGCGATGTGAGTTCGGAAGCGGTCGCCATTTGCCGATAGTTGCGGTCGATGAGCCGATCTACAGGCGCCTGCCCTGCTTCATGATCGCGACCGCCGACAAGTTCGCCGCCATGCCGTGGACGGGCGAGACGGCCGGCTTCTTCCGGGGTGGCAATCCTTCCGACCCGCGTCCACCCGACCTGATCATCCAGGACGAACTGCACCTGATCTCCGGTCCCCTTGGCTCGATGGCCGGCCTCTATGAGACCGCACTCGATCACCTCTGCTCCCGCCATGTCGACGACAAGCTGGTGCGTCCGAAGGTCATCGCTTCAACCGCGACCGTACGCCTTGCGAACAAGCAGATTCGAGCCCTCTTCGGCCGCACCTCCGTCGCCGTGTTCCCGCCCCCGGGAATCGACCGGCGCGATTCGTTCTTTGCCAAACAGGCGCCCCGGGATAGAGTGCAACCACGCCTCTATCTCGGGATCGCTGCGCAGGGGCACGGACCGAAAGTCCTCTTCCTGAGAAGCACCATTACACAGATGGCAGCGGCGCAGGCAGCCTGGAACGCTGCATCCGGACAGGCGGCACCGAACCCGGCCGACCCGTACATGACGGTGGTCGCCTACTTCAACACGCTGCGTGAACTTGGGAGTTCCCGCCGCATCGTCGAAGACGAGGTCAGTTCTCGACTCCAGACGTACTCCGGTCGCAGGCGCCTTGACGACACCACAGCGCTGTTCGCGGACAGGCGAGGTGGTTTCGAGCCGGTTGAACTGACCTCGCGTGTCGACACGGCCGATGTCGCCGAAGCGAAGCGTCGACTCGCGTTGGGATTTGCTGACAGCGACAGCGTGAACGTGGCCCTTGCTACCAACATGATCTCGGTCGGTCTCGACATTACACGGCTTGGCCTCATGGTAGTGGCGGGCCAGCCGAAGACCACAGCGGAGTACATCCAGGCCACGAGCCGGGTCGGCCGTGATCCGAAACGCCCCGGATTGGTGATTGCCCTGCTGAATCTCCACCGTCCCCGTGACCGCTCCCACTACGAGCACTTCTCCGCATGGCACGAGTCGTTCTACCGTGGCGTGGAGGCTACCGGCGTGACCCCGTTCTCACCACGGGCAATGGACCGGGGACTGCCGGCAGTGGCGGTGGCCCTGGCCCGGCTCGGGATCCCTGCGTTGACGGAGATGACTGCTGCCAGTGAAGTGGAACGCTATGGCGATCAAACCGCACTGTTGGCGAAAGTGGTTGGCGACCGCGCACAAGCACATGCCGCCGGACTTCCCGATCATTTCGGCGATGATGTCCAGAACCGTGTGCAGAGTCTGATCGACGATTGGGCCAACCTCGCCCATGAAGCCGGTCAGGGTGGAGTGCAGTTCGGCTACGCTCGGGGATCCGCATCCGGCATCTCGACGCCACTCTTGCGCGAGATGATTGACCCCGACCGCAACCTGTTGAACGAAACGCAGCTTCGGTTTCGGGCTCCCCGTTCACTGCGCGACGTGGAGCCGAGCGTGCTTCTCAGCATCAAGACGCCAGTCGGTCAGGACATCGAGGAGTAGCCATGACCGAAAACGTCCTCCGCCAGAGCCAGTTGGTCACGACGTACGGGCCGGGCGCAATGATCGATCTGCCTGACTATTCCGTGATCGTCTCCGGCTTGCAGGACTGGTCCCATTTACGGCGGGACAAGATCAACGAGCCACGCCTGACGGCCAAGCTGCGGACACTGCTGGATGTTCCGCAGCTCGAGCTATGGACACCCCCGCAACATGAAGAGAACGACAGGAACACCGCGCCTGTGGGTGCGCGCATCTTTCCCACGTGGTTCATCGTCAAGGAAGCCAGCCCCTCGCCCAGCAATCCGCAATGGCGCCGCCGGAGACTCGTACGCTGGGACCACCTCGAAAGGCGCCGTTTCCGGGACGAAGATGGAAAACGAAAGCCGGTCGTCCCGATACGTTTCGTCTGCGGCTGCCGGTGCGGTCACATCGACGACCTCGACTGGCGACGGTTTCTTCATCCGAGCGGCCAGACCTGCCAGCGTCCCATTTGGATCGAGGAGCGGGGTCCAGGGGCTGATATCCGCGACACGTTCGGTGTCTGCGACTGCGGCGAAGAACGCTCACTCTATGAGGCCTCCAATCCGGAGACGGGCGCCCTCGGCCGTTGCGAGGGCAAGCGGCCATGGATCGGAGCATTCGCGGCAGAAAATTGTCGCGAACCGTACCGACTGCTGGTTCGCACAGCGAGTAACGCGTACTTCCCGCGGAAAATGAGCGTGATCTCGATTCCCGAGTTCGACGCCGGACTGGCGGCGAAGGTCTCCGCGCACCACGAGCGACTGGAGACAGCCGCGGCTCTGGGGATGCTGGAGAACTTCCGCAGGATCCCGGAACTTCTAGCAGCCTTCGAAGGCATCCCGGACGAGGCTGTCTTGGTCGAATTCCGGCGCCAGCAGGAAGGCGGGGAGTTAGCAGATGTCCCGGTGAAGTCTGCGGAATTCGCAATTCTCGATTCCGGCAACGCCGTCATCGGCGAGGACGCCCAACGCTCCCACTTCCACGCGGAGACACTGCCCCTTGAAGAGTGGAGGTCGGGGCGGGACGGGCTCTTGACAGCCGTGGACAAGCTCGTCTTGGTGCATCGTCTACGCGAGGTCACCGCATTACTGGGATTCACACGCTTCGAGGCCAAGAATCCAGACAAGGACGGTGAACTTGATCTTGATGTTACGACTGCTGCGCTCGCCGAGACGATCACATGGCTGCCCACCATCGAGAATCGTGGCGAAGGGATTTTCCTGTCGATCCGAACCGACAGCGTCCAGGAGTGGCTCGCCAGGACGGGCGTCCGGAAGCGTGGTCAGGACATTGAAGAAGGCTGGCAGGCATGGGCGAGCAAGCGAGGCCGACCACTGGATGGATTCCCCGGCCTTCCGTATGTGATGCTCCACTCGCTGTCGCACATGCTCATGACATCAATCGCGCTTGAGTGCGGGTATCCGGCAAGTTCTCTCCGGGAGCGCGTCTATTCCGGTGAACATGGTTACGGCATCCTGATCTATACGGCGTCGTCCGATTCTGAAGGCACACTGGGCGGCCTCGTAGAGACGGGACGGCGTCTCGACTCTCATCTGCGCAGGGCACTCCGTGACGCCAGATTGTGCTCCAACGACCCTGTCTGTGCGGAACATGTGCCCAATTCACCACTTGAGGGCCGCATGCTGCACGGTGCAGCATGTCACGGCTGCCTGTTGATCGCCGAGACCAGTTGCGAGCAACGCAACGATTTTCTGGACCGGGCGCTCGTCGTCCGGACGGTCTCAGTTCAGGACGCCGCGTTCTTCGACACTGGTGAGCACGAACTGTGATGGCGTTCGAAGCCTTGGCGTCAATCGGTCGGAGTGACATGCTCCGTCTGGCGGATCTCATTGACGCCGGTCTCGTCTCCCCTCCGTTTCACGAGTTGACACTGCGCGAGTACCTTGCCGATGTGAGTGCGGGATCAATCGCAGAGTGCCTTGAAGGGTTTGTACGGCAGGGCATGTCATCAGCACACATCGCTCGGCTACTCCGCGCCTTCGCGGCTGGCCAGCAGGTTTCCAGCGATCCCTCGACATTCATCGATGTCGTCATCAGCGGGCCGGACATGGGCGGCAGCGCCCGGGATACGGGCGTCGTCATCCGGCAACTGTTCCGCAAGGCGCAGCAACGTGTACTGGCCGTCGGTTTCGCGGTCCATCAGGGAAGATCCGTGTTCAAGGCGCTGGCCGATCGCCTTGATCAGGATCCATCGTTCCAGGCTACCCTCTGCATTGACGTGCGTCGCACCCACGGAAGCACATCTCGCGACCAGGAGATCGTCCGGCGATTCGCCAACGGGTTCGTGCGCGAGGAGTGGCCCGGCAGTCGTCTGCCGACCGTCTACTACGATCCCCGTTCCCTGAGACCAACAGGAAGCGCCACCAGCGCGCTGCATGCCAAGTGCGTTGTCATCGACGGCAAGGAAGCACTCGTAACGTCGGCAAACTTCACCGAAGCGGCACAGCAACGCAACATCGAACTCGGCCTTACAGTGCGCTCGGGGGTCATCGCACACCGGATTGAGGAGCACTTCAGGTCCCTGATACGGAGTCAACACCTTGAGAGACTTCCGTTCCCGCAGACGTGACCCAGTGCCCCGGCTCCTGGCTTTGGTTCGGTCAGTTCCCGCTCCGAACAGCCGCAGTGTCCCCGCACGGATGCCCTTCCCTTCCTCCGACGAGAACTACTACGGGCGTTCCATTACACCCGTTCACGTGGGATCAGAGATGAACTGCCGTTGTACCGAACAAACGACAACCTGTAGAGTGAGACCGTGCGTGACTTGGCAGCCCTGACACTCCTGGCCTCGCTGTCGGGGATGGCACAGGAGCCGACAACCAGCCCGGACAATATCGTCCTGATCTACATCGACAACGTGGGATGGGGCGACCTCGCCTGCTACGGAAACCCTGTGATCCGGACACCCAACATCGACAGGCTGGCGTCCCGGGGAGTGCGGCTCACCGATTTCTACATCCCATCGTCATCGTGCTCGCCATCGCGGGGAGCACTCCTGACCGGGCGCTACCCGGACCGGAACGGACTGACGCACCAACTCTCGGTACAGGAGAACTGGACCGGCATCGGCCTTCCTCACAGCGAGAGACTGCTGCCGGAATATCTCAGGGAACTCGGCTACGCGACCGGTGCGTTCGGCAAATGGAACCTTGGCTTCGCCGAAGGGAGCCGACCGACCGACAGAGGCTTCGATGAGTACATCGGCTGCATCTCGGGAAACTGCGACTACTTCACGTACTCGTACAACGGCCGCCACGATCTCTACGTCGGCACGGAACCCGCCAGGATGGAAGGCTACACGACAGACATCTTTGCCAACTCTGCTTCCGCGTTCATTCGTCGGAACACGGGACGGCCCTTCTTCGCTTACGTTCCATTCAATGCCGCGCACTACCCGAACCCCCGGAACAAGGCCCCCGGCCAGCCGTTCCTGTGGCAGGCGCCAGCAGAGTTCTTCCGGCTGTACGGTTACGATCCCGACACAACCGTGACGCGCCAGGGCTACCACGCCGTCGTATCGGCGATGGATGCAGGTATCGGGCGGATCCTGGACGAGATCGACCGCCACGGCCTACGGCAGTCCACCCTGGTGATTCTCGCCTCCGACAACGGGGCTTGGGTGGGACCCAAGAGGCCCGAACTGGAGGTGGCGTCCAACGGACCGTTCCGGGACGGCCGGACATCTCTGTATGAAGGAGGGGTTCGCACACCGGCCATCATCCGCTGGCCAGGGAAGCTCCCGGAGAACACCGTTGTCCGGAAACCGATCGTCAACATGGACCTCTTCGTTCTTTCGATGCAGGCCGCCGCTGCGAGCCTGCCAGACGACCGCATCATTGACGGGTTGGACCCACTCGACACCCTTCGGGATGGCGCAAGATCACCACATAGGAACATCTACTTCCGCTATCGCAACGTAAACGCAATGCGCCAAGGCCGATGGAAGGTCGTGCGGCCAACACCTGATGAGCCAGTCGAACTGTACGACATGGAGCTTGATTTCGGCGAGACCACGAATCTGGCTACCGAACATCCTGACCTCGTTCGCAATCTCTGGCGGGAGTTCGAAGACTGGATCGAGACAGTCACGGCCGATTGAAGTGACGGTACATCGTGAACATTGATGCCAAGCCCTGTTGCAAACGCGGGTACGGCAGCGGCTGGCCGGCGCGGCTGACATACTTTGTATTCGGCTACCAGTTCATGGCCAGTCAGTGAGTCTCCGCCTACTGCTCTGAACGGGGCTCGGCAGCCTGAGTCTCTGGACGGATCCCATTCCTCATCAAGGACAAGCCGCTATAGGGCAGGTTGCCGAGAATCGCGTGGATGCTCTCGTTCCTGCTCACGCTGCTCCGCTCGGTCGCGCTCTTCCGCCAGTACTTCGAATCTTCGGTAGCACGAACATCCCCACCACTGAGCCGATCAGCCAGAAACGGCCCAGCGCCTTCGGTGGCGGACCAAGCGTCCGTGTGGTCGATCCGCCCTGATGCGAAACGTCGAACATCGTGGGCACGGCACCGAAGCCACATCGGAGGGACTCTTCCACCAAGACCTGCGGGGTAGTATCATGGGCCAGATGCACGACAACTCACAAGTGCAAGGAGCGACGAGAATGGTTCAGTTTTCCTTGATTGCGCTAGCGGTGATGCTCGTAAGCCCTGCAGTGGCCGACATCTTCCCGGACAAGAACCTGGAGGCAGCAGTCCGTCAGTACGTCTTCGAGAAGCGGCACAACGACGAGCCCATCACGGCTGACGACGTAGCTCAGATTTCAACCATCACGGCACGGAGCAAGGGAATCAGGGACTTGACCGGTCTGGAGCACTGCAAACGCCTGATGCTGCTCGAACTGCCGGACAACGAGGTCTCCGACCTCTCTCCGATTGCGGAACTGGACCTGCTCCAGAGCCTGACACTGACAGGCAATCAGGTCGAGGACATCTCACCACTGTCCGGACTCAGGCGCCTACAGTACATCGAACTCAGTGACAACCAGGTGAAGGACATCTTCGCATTGGCCGGACTCGAGGCGATGAACTCGCTCTACATGGAGAACAACCAGATCAGCGATCTGTCGCCCGTGAAGAGCCTTTCGAAGTTATGGACGATAGCCGTCGCGGACAACAACATCAGCGATCTGGGGCCAGTTGCGTCCCTGAAGCGGCTTTCGACGCTGAACGTGGACAACAATCAGGTCTCGGAGCTTGCGCCATTGGCTGGACTGACATCGCTGCAGCGCCTGTCGCTCCGCGCTAACAAGGTCAAGGACATCGGAGTCCTGGCGGAAATGGCTGACAAGGACATTGCGGGTGACAGTCGTTTCGCCAGGTACTGGGCAGTGTCCCTCCAGGGAAACCCCCTCAACGAGGCATCCAAGGGCAAGCACCTCGAGACCCTCAGGAAGTACTCACACCGGATCGAGGCGGACGACTAGTCGAGTTGGATTCCAACGACTACGAGACGGGGCGGACCTTCACGGGTGAGGACATGGAGCATCCCGCCCTGGGGCAGGCGGCCTTCCACGACGAGTGGAAACACACATCGGCACCACGCCCGCAAACGACGATCTTGTTTCGGCGAGAACTCTCTAGGAGAAGCGCGCGGTCTCCGGCGCGGGATGGCACGCCGGTGACAGCTAGCTGACGCGAAGTCTGTTGACGGCGTCCATGTTCAACTCGACACCCAAACCGGGCTCGTTCGGGACTGCGAGCAACCCATCGTGGGCACGAATGCGTTGCTTGGTGATCTGCTCACGCAGGGTCGTCTCCTCTTCCGCAACATACTCGGCGATCAGAGTGTTCGGGATCGAATTGAGGAAGTGCAGGGCGGCGGCGACATTGATATACGTCGTGAATCCGTGATTGGCCACGGGGAGTCCACGGTCCTGGGCCAGCGATGCGATCTTGGCCGCCTCGGTGAACCCACCGGCTCGCGTCAGGTCAACCTGCACCACATCGATCCTGCCGCGGTCCATGAGGTCCAGGAACGACGCTCGGTTGCTCTCCTCCTCCCCGGCGGCAATGCGCGTGTCGACAGCCTCCGCCAAGCGCCGATAGCCGTCGTAGTCGTCCGGCATCAAGGGCTCCTCCAACCAGAAAATCCGGTGCTCTTCGAAGGCCCGTGCCCTCCTGATTGCCGTCTTCGCATCCCAGACCAGGCCAGCGTCGACGAGTAGATCGGCATCCTCGCCAAGTCCTCGACGCGCTTCCCGGACCAGCGCGATGTCCGTCGCCTCGTCGGATCCCATCGGCTCCCAGCCGAATTTCACAGCGTTGAATCCGGCATCGACGTATCGCTTCGCCAGATCATGGGTCGCTTGGGGCGTGGGACCCCACAACGAACTCGCATAGCACCTGATCGACTCGTGGAAGCCGCCTCCCAAGAGCTTCCACACCGGAAGTCCGAGCGCCTTTCCCTTGATGTCCCACAGGGCGATATCAATACCGCTCATGGCGTGGAATCCGACACCCCGGCGACCTCCGTAGATGTTGCCGGTGTACATCTTGTGCCAGATCTTCTCGGTCTCGAACGGGTCCTCGCCGAGCACGAGCTGGCGGAGCCCGCTGGTCACCGCATGCGAGTACGGCCCCTCGATCGCCCCTTTGGCCGCCAGTGGATTGGAGTCCACCTCCCCGAGACCAGAGATGCCAGCATCCGTGTGGACTCGTACGATCAGTGCATCCTGTCCGGAATCGCAGACTTCCCGGACATGGTCGGACCGAACATAGATTGCTTCGACATCCGTTATCTTCATGGCAGGCTCTACCGGGACAGGTGACAAGGCACATGCAGGTGTTGCCTGCAAGCCGGCAAGGAGAACATTCTACGAGAATACGTGCTTCGGGAGATGGCTCAGGCCTATGGCCACGATGCACCGAGGTGGGTACGGTCCGGTCGGCGAACCGGCACACCGATCCGATCCAGATGACGATCAGGGAGCGGAGACCTTGATTAGAATGGAGCCACGAGTCGGACTCGAACCGACGACCTGCGGTTTACGAAACCGCTGCTCTACCAACTGAGCTATCGTGGCCCTACGGCGATGCTGACACCAAGGGAGTCTACTCTTAAGCTATCACAGCGCGGGGCGTTGCGATGGCTACGCCGACGGCCAAGTAGACCTGCGGATGGCTGGGGCGAAGCGGAATCGACCAGGTGGGTGTTCGCCGAATCCGTGATTCACGTCCGGGTGGCTGCATTCGTCATTGCCTTGAGCGTAACAACAGCCGTCAAGGCGGCCGACGGGCTTGGCAATGACCACGCGGAGGCATTCCTGCAGGAATTCTGTAACACCTGCCACCAAGGGGAGGCCGCGGCGTCCGGGTTCCGGACGGATGTCCTTGCAGACCTCGAGTCGTTCCGCGAGAGATCCGAGGCTTGGTCCACACTCACCTCGCGCGTATGGAATCACGAGATGCCACCGGATGGCGCCCCCCAGCCATCAACGGACTCTCGGGAACGGTTCGTCGAATGGGCCGAATCCACTTGGCGAACCGAGGCCTGCGCCGCCGACATCCCCGTGTCGTCCGCTCGGCTTCGTCGATTGAATCGAGACGAGTATGCCGCAACGATTCGCGACCTGTTCGACCTGCAGATCGATGTCAGTGAGATGTTGCCGATCGACGGTCCGGGTGGCGAGGGATTCGACAACACGGCGGAGACTCTCTTCTTCTCGCCTCTCCTCACCGAAAAGTACCTGGAAATCGCAAGATTCGTGGTTAACGCAGCCTCCAAGGAATTCAAGTCGCGAAGACGAGTTATCACTGCCCGCCCCGATGACGGGGTGAGCGAGCAGGAGGCAGTGGAGCAGATCCTCTCGAACTTCCTCCCCCGTGCGTACCGTCGACCCGTCTCGAGAGCGGCGGTGGCCTCCTATGTCCGACTGTTTCGCAAGGCGAGGCGCCAGGGGCTCGACTTCGAGCCCGCAGTCTTCTTCGTGCTGCAGAGCGTGCTCGTGTCCCCGGGATTCGTCTTTCATGTTTCTGCCCCGAGCGACGACTCGCAGCTTCAGCAGTACGCCTTGGCCTCCCGGCTCTCCTACTTCCTGTGGGGCACGATGCCGGACGAACTGCTCTTTGATGTCGCTGCCGCCGGCAGGATGTCGGAGCCGGAAGTCCTGGAACGACTGGTGCCTCGGATGTTGCGGGATGACCGGGCCCTGGAGTTCGCCACGCGGTTCACGGAACAGTGGCTGCGCACACGCGAACTGGAAGGCCCGAACGGTCCCGACGCCAAACTGTTTCCCGAGTACGCAGCAAGTGCGGAATTACGAGGCGACATTCGCCTTCAGCCGGTGTTCTTCTTTCGCGAGATCTTCCGAGAGAACCGTTCCTTGCTGGACTTCCTGGACTCGGACGGAACAATCCTCACGCGAAACCTGATCGAACACCTCGAACTTACGATGAAAAAGGAACAGGACGGCAAGAACCCGAACTGGATGGACCTGCCGGACGGCGTAGCACGTGGGGGGCTCCTCAGCATGCCGGCCGTTGCAGCCATCGGGTCCCATCCGCACCGCACGAGTCCGGTTCTGCGCGGAGTCTGGGTACTCGATTCGATTCTCGGTACACCCCCTCCTCCACCGCCCCCCGACGTACCGGAACTCGAGGAGGTGTCCGACGGGCAACAACCGAGATCCATGCGAGAGATCCTGGCGAGACACAGCACGAGCCCTTCCTGCGCCGGCTGCCACAATCGGATCGACCCGATCGGGTTCGCGCTAGAGAGCTACGACGTGATCGGACGTTGGCGGGAAGCGGACGGAGGAGTGCCGCTGGATACATCGGGCGAACTGCCGGACGGAACCGTCCTTGGCGGCCCCGAGACGTTGAAGCAGGCCCTCCTCGACCGCAGGAGACTGTTCGTGAGGAATCTGGCTCGCCGCATGCTCGGCTATGCGCTCGGCAGGGCATTGCAACCGGCCGATTCGTGCGTAGTGGAGAATATCGTCGAATCCGTTCAGGATCGGGACTTCAGGGCTTGGTCACTGGTCCGTCACGTGGTGACCAGCGCTCCCTTCAGGAACTGACCGAGTCCTGCCGGTAACGACGGAAGGTACACAGCGCGGGCGGCAGCGGACGCTCCTAGTCCTGGACAGGCGGCGCTCTCCTGCCGGCGACCATGCCGCAAGTCCAGGGTGTGGCTTGAGCCAGCATCGGGTCGAACAGCGACAGTCTCGGAGGACGGGCGGGATTGTCGGAACCTGCGTCGATTGCTCCTGGTTGCTGTGCCCCCGAATCGACCTCTGAAGCTGCGGTCCCGATGACGGCCGACTCGATGGGCAGCAATTCGGACGGGCAGGAACAAACGGTCGCTGAAGCCCCTCGCCGTGAGTGGGATCTCGCGCGTGCTGGTCCCACCGCATTCGAGTCTGGAGAGACAGCAGTGCTCCTGCGAGGCTGTCCCGGAACCGAGCCGATGGCGCCGCCGGAACGGCCTCGGAACTCGAGTAGCTTCACGCAACTCCGCGCAACGCGGTTCCCCGTCTGGATCGACGGGTTTGCAGGCTCGCCACGTACTCCATCTGCAGACCGGCTTGACTCGACTGGTGTTGCGTCAGGTGATGATGGTTCGCATGCACTTCGAGGAAGTTACTCGAAACCAAGGAGTCGCCTCGTCTCCGCCAAGAAGAAATCGCGATACCCGCCTGGTACGTCAAGTAGATTTCCAGCCCTGTCGACGGCCATATTGTGCATCATTACTTCGGCACTTTCGGGATCGCGAGCGAAGTAGACGATCTTCAGGTCCTCGGGCGCCAGTACACCTTCCATTACGCAGATTCGAAAACGGTCGATGAGGTGGTCGCTGTGGGTCTCGATGACGAATCGGTGCCCGGACTCGGACATCGTCTGCGCCAAGGCTGCCTGTACAGATGGGTGGAGTTGCGCTTCCGGCTGTTGCAACAGAAACGTCGTTGCGAAATCCTCGATGCTCATCAGGTACAGCACGGGCAGGATCGATTGAACACCGTGTCCGACATCGGTCAAGCGACACCACCGTCCCGACTGCTTGATCTGCATCTCGACCATCCCGCTCTCAGGAAATTTCAGGATTCTGACATCCTCGAACAGACCGAGCGCCTGTCCGAGTCTTGATAAAGCACATGTCAGAGGTTCGGGATCGTGCATGCCCTCAAGGCCCAGCGGGTCGTCCCAGGAACTGTACTCTTGCTTCCTGGGCCGGTGATCAGGAGTTACCGATTCGACGGCAATTCGTCGAGTACCAAACGGTACGGAGCACAGTCGCTTCATCAGGCTGGCAAACTCCTCCTGATAATCCGCATCAACTTCGGACTGCCTGTCGTACGCGGATGGATCTCCGCGGAACGGCCATGTTCTCTTCCGAAAGCACCCGAGCTATGTCGAAATTTCCGGAAACGGAGGTGGCGGCCTGGGAATCTCGAAGCTGGAGTCATCAATGACGAACTGCCAAGTCTCAGGTGGGCCAGGATTTCGATGAACCAACAGACACCGGTCAGCGTCGCTGTCCCGAAAGTGGATCTCCACACTTCGCTCGGATGGATAGCCCTGTCTCGCGCCGAACGCAAACCCGATCCGGCTGTGGGGTCCCTCGTCCAGATCCCCGCGCAGCTCGAACCTATCGGCGTCGTCGCGGGCTATCTCGTGGAATCTGGCACTTCCGAAACCTCCGAAACGGACCCAATCGTCATCCTCGTCGTCCCGATCCAGAAAGCGCTCGTGCAGATCAGTGAAGGTCGCTCGACGGGCGAACTCCTTGTAGCAGCTGAGCAGGGTGGACTTGCCGGTGTCGTTCTCGCCGACGAGCAGTGTGACCTTCCCGAATTCGCACTTCTGCGCCTCAGCGAAGCAGCGGACATTCTGCAGCGAAAGGCTGGAAATCGTGGGCGTGATGTGCATTCATGCACTCCAGTCGACAGACGCTCAGCGAAGCGACACGACAATGATCGCACGCTGTCCTTCGGTCTGCTGCGCTCCACATGCGGGTCCACATTGATGATCGGTTCACACTTGATGCGATACCACTCGCGAACCTGCCCGGTCTCCTCTCCTCACCCCGCGATGGCTGGCGGATGAGTGGTGTACCAGCCCGTAAGGCAGGCATTGCGGAGCGTCCGCCCTAAGGCTGCCGAGCCCGGAACACTCCGACAAGCCGGGTACGCCAGAGCCAATAGGCAACGGGCGCCCGGATGGGCGCCCGTATCGAAATCCGGAAATGCGTCGTTTCCCTGCCTAGAAGATCCATTTCAGGCCGAACTGGATGCGACGGGGCTCTCCGGCCGTCCGGATCGTGCCGGCCGCGGGGCGGCCGATGCTGGTGTTGGGACGTCCGAACACCGGCGTGTTCGTGAAGTTGAATGCCTCGAAACGGAACTGGATGTAGTCCCCTTCCCAGGGCAGCTCGAACCGCCGCGACACGGAGAAATCGAACGCCGTTGTGCCGGGCCCCCAGATCAGGTTCCGGCCGGCGTTGTCAAGCACCCCGGGCTGGCCGGCAACCACGGCATCCGTGTTGAACCAGCGGTCGATCGTCCGCTGCGACGCGGGCAGGTTGATCTCGCCCACCAGATCGCCCCGGTTCGCCCCACCCACGTTGGTGGTGTCCTGGTTGAACGAATGGCTATCCGGCGTTCCGCCGAGGAAATTGAGAATGCCCCCGAGCTGCCAGCCGCCGACAATCCATGCTCCGGGCCCGCTCGTGAGCATTCCCTTGCCGGGACCGAACGGCAGTTCATAGACAAAGCTCGTGACCCATGCCAGCCGCCGGTCCAGCGACGCATTCCCCCGCTCGATCGACTGATCGTACGTGAACCGCTGTTGTGCCACCGTACCCGTCGTCAGGTTCTCGTTCACGACGTCGATGTTGTGGGACCACGTGAAGGAACTCAGGAACGTGAAGCCTCCCGTGAAGCGCTTCTCGCCCTTGATCGTGAGCGAATTGTAGTTCTGGTTCAGGTATTGCCCGCCACGCACGGTCACGTTGTTGAAGTAATCGCGGTTCCTCCGTCGCTGGTGCTGGATGACCGGGTCGGGCGTTAACGGTCGATTGATGTTGACCGTGCTCGGAATCTGGTTCGATGCCGTCCCGTTGTACCCGATGGTCAGAAGCGTGTTTCCCGGCAGTTCCCGCTGGAGGTCCAAGAACCACTGCGCGGCATACAGTTGCGGCCAGACACCATCCACGATGGTGTTAACACTCAGACTTCGTCTCGGAAGTCCGCTGCGGCTCGCTGCCGGGAAGCCCTCCTGCACGATGAACTCGCTCATCTCGCGGCCCTGCGGGAAGGTAAGTTCGTTGGAGAACGGTGGCCCGGTATAGAATCGGGCGGCCTGTCCCTGCACGATGTCGTGCTCTCCGAAGAAAATTCCTGCGCCAACCCGGAGCACTGTCCGGTCATCGAAGCTATAGGCAAGGCCCAATCGGGGAGCGAAGTTGTTCAGGTCCGGATCGCCGCCGGTGTCGGAGCCGTTCTCCGGCCGGCGGAAGAACGGCAGGAAATCGTCGCCGGTGAAACCGCCCTGGCCGGTCGGCAACCGTTCCTCCGGACTGATGCTGCGACCGTTCACTTCCGAGACGAAGTTGCCGATCGTCTTGTTCAGGTCATGGGTGTCGGGGTCCGGGAACCTGGGCAGGCCGAAGATCTCGTATCGCAGCCCCAGGTTCAGCGTCAGACGCGATGTCACCTTGTAGTCGTCCTGCAGGAAGAATCCGTAATAGTTCGCAACGTACTCCTCGCCGTTCGGCCAACCCCAGGTCCCGTTCGATGCCCAGCCCAGCAGCATGTCCGCAATCGAGTTTCCGGTCGCACCACGACTGGCCGGATCGTTCGGCATCTCTGTGGTGAACACGCCACTGAAATTGAACCGGCCCCGTCTGTGACGGGAAGGCGAGCGAGGAATCTGTGTGCGTCGATACTCGATTCCGAACTTGAGCGTGTGGTTGCCCTTGACGACCGTGAAGTTGTCCGCGATCTGCAGATTGTCCATCTTGTTCACGTTCGGCCAGAATCCCCGCGGCCCGAGGTCCCGGAATCCGGACGGTCGCGAGAGCACGTATCCGTGATTGAGGCCGTCGTCCAGTGCATCGCCAGGAGCGCCCTTCACGCCGAACTGCTCGTTCAACGGCTCCGTGATCGGAATGTCGAACCGCGTCGGAAAGAACGTGTATCCGAACCGCAGCTCGTTGAACATGGTCGGACTCAGGGTCGTATTGAGCGCCGACGCCCAGTTCTGGCCGGGCAGGTCGATCGTCTGGCCAACGCCACCGACCGCAGGCAGCGGCAGCGGACCGTTCTGCAACACGAACTCGTCGCGGATCGAATAGCGTGCGAACCAGCGATTGGCATTGTTGATGTTGTAGTCGATGCGCAGGTCGTACTGGTTGTGGTCGATGGTGTCGGACGGCGAGAAGAAGTAGTTGTTCCTGGCGTCGTCCATGCCGGGCACGTTCGGCGCCGGATAGTTGGCCAGCAAGGCGATCGATACCGGGTCGAACCGCGTGGACGGAATCTGGAAGTTGTCGAACGCGGCCCGCGTTCCGTCCTCCAGCGACAACGGGTCGTAGATCCGGCGGTCCGGGTCCGGCTGGTTCGAGAAATCGCCGCTCAGGGTCGCCCGGCTGGGAACAGATGACGTGAAACTCTGGCCCGCACGGTCCTTGGTGCCCTGAAAACTGAAGAATCCGAACAGTTTGTTCCGGATGAAAGGTCCACCGATCGTGCCCCCGTACTGGTTCCGTCGCAGCGTCGGCTTCGGGGAATCGGTCCGATTCGCCATGAAGTTCGTCCCGTCAAGCTTGTCGTTCCGGATGAACTCGTACAGGGAACCGTGGAAGTCGTTGGTGCCGGTCTTGGTGCTGACCAGCACCTTGGCGCCGTTGCGGTAGCCATACTCGGCCGAAGTGTTGTTGGTGACGACCTTGAATTCGCCCACGGCATCGACCGACGGCTTGGTGGCCTGCGCCTGGAAGCCCAGGGCACCGCCCGAGTTGCGGGAGGAGTTGTCCGCTCCATCAAGCAGCACGTTGGTCTGCGCAGCGTGCATGCCCATTGCAAGGATCCCGCCTTCGCCTCCCATCACCCCGTCGTGGCGCGTCCCCTTGCCCATCTCGCGAGACGGGAGCACGCCAACAGTGAACTTCGCGAGTTCCAGGTAGTTCCGACCGTTCAGCGGCATCTCGAGGATCCGCTTCGAATCGATCACCTGGCCCACCTCGGTCTTTTCCGACTGAATGAGGATGGCGGCCGCATTGACCTCGACCGTTTCCGTGATGGAACCCACGGACATGGCGCAGTCGATCCGCATGGTCTGCTGCACCTCGAGCCGCACATCCTGAAACTCCTGGCTCGAGAAGCCATCGGATGAGCATGTCACCGAATAAAGGCCCTGGTTCAGGCCCGGAACTGCGTAAAAGCCCACCTCGTTGGTCGATATCGTATTCTCGACCCCGGTATCGACGTTCAGCACGATGATCGACGCACCGGGGATCACGGCCCCGGTATCGTCTGTCACGGTCCCCTGGATGGTGCCCGAAGTCTGTGCGAATGCGAACGCAATCGCTAGCAGACCCGTCAACCCAAGACGAATCAGAATCCTCATTTTCAATTCCCCCTAACGGATACAGGGCATTCGCCGACGCGATGACCCCAAGGTTTCTTTTCCGATATCTTACCACTACACACCTGAAGGTGGTTTCGACCCGACGCGGTGCGTGCGGGCCGATCAACCGTTTCTCGGTATTGAGCCGCGAACCCGTTTCGCAATCCGGATTGCTGGCGATCGAGACGGCGGCAACCGGAGGACTCGGACGGAACGAGGATCGTGCTCATCGCGAACGGAATCGTCCCGTTTGCCGACGAAGTCGGTTATCCTTTAGTAGGAACCGCGGTAAGGATATCGGCATGTCCTGATCGAAGGGCGGTCTATCGCTGCGGACAGATGCCTGGTTCACTCCGGGAGGAGTTGACCGTGACCGGATCGTCCTGCCCGGGGTTAGCCGAGGTAACGCCCAAACGATGACGCCAGGTCCAGGATCCCGAATTTCCCGGCGCGCACTCCTTCGTGGTGGCGGTATCGCGCTGGGTCTGCCTTGGCTCGAGGCCATGGCCGCATCGAATGCACCCCGCCAGGAAACAGGATGGCCGGTACGGATTGCCGCCCTGTACATGCCGAACGGCGCCTATCCCGAGACATGGACCCCAACCTCCCGAGGTCGGCGATTCGAACTCACTCCGAGCCTGGAGCCGATTTCCGGGCTCCGAGGGGACGTGACGATCCTGAGCAATCTCTGGAACGAGCAGGCCAAGGATGGAGACGGGCATTACGTCAAGGAAGCGTCGATCCTCACCTGTTCGAGGATCAGGAAGACGCAGGGAGCCGATCTCCGCAACGGAGTGTCCTTCGACCAGGTTGCCGCGCAGGCAAGAGGTCACCTGACTCCACTGCCTTCCCTGGAACTTGGAGTCACGCCCGTCGCCGTCGGGAACGACGCGGTCGTCGGATACACCCGCGTGTACGGTTCCCACATCTCCTGGGCCACACCCACCACACCGCTGGCTCGCGAACTCAACCCGCGGGCCGTCTACCAGCGACTCTTCCGGGCTAATCACGGTTCCGGGGCGTCGGAGGCGAAACTTGACTCGCTGTTGCTCGACAGGGTTCTCAGCGACGCCAGGCGCCTGCGAGGAAGACTCGGCACCGAGGACAGGTCCCGACTGGACGAGTATCTGTCTTCGGTGCGATCGCTGGAAGCGCGCGTTGAACGGGCGGCCCGCCCTGGCCAGACCACGTGGAAGCCGTTGTCGAGGCTTGAGCCGGATCGGGCGCCGACGGACCAGCCGGCGAGCCACCTGGAGCATGCGCGACTGATGCTGGACATGATCGCGGTCGCCTTCCAGTCGGACACCACCAGGATCGCGACGTTCATGTTCGGCAACGCGGTCAGCAACGTGAGCTTCCGCTTCCTGGACGGCGTCTCCTCCGGTCATCACGAAGTCTCGCATCACGGCGGAGCCGCAGAGAAACTCGACCAGTACAAGATCATCAACCGCTGGCATGTCGAGCAGTTCGTCTACCTGCTGGAGCGGCTCGCAAGCATGCCCGAGGGCAATTCCACCGTATTGCACAACTCGATGGTGCTGTTCGCATCGGCCCTCGCCGATGGGCAGAAGCATGACCCGCACAAGCTCCCGGTCCTGTTGGGTGGACGCGGTGGGGGACGGATCGACTCCGGTCAGCACCTGGTGTATGGCGAGGATCACCCCTTGGCGGATCTGTATGTGTCCGTGCTCGACGCATTCGGCGCGCCTGTGGAGCGATTCGCCGACAGCAAGGGCCGGCTTGCCGGACTACTGCATGGCTAGCGGTCCGTTCGGCCGGATCATCGTTGCCGGCGCACTGACCGCGGGTGCGACGCTTCTGAGTGCGGGAGACCTCACCGGCACCTGGATCGGCACGATTCCCAAGCGCGAGCGGGCCGCCGCCAAGGATGTGGCATTTCGACTCGTCCACGAAGGAAGCGCGATTCGCGGCAAGGCCTACAACGACAACGGGGCGAGCGATCCGATCGTGACGGGGCATGTTGCCGGGAGCGAGATCAGGTTCGATGTCCAGTCGACGGAACAGGCGGGAAACCAGATCAATATCGTTGTCTATCGCTTCGCGGGAATGGTGGATGAGGTCGGCATCGACCTGACGAGAGAGAGGGTCTCGGCTCGCAATGCTGCAACCGGTGACTCGATACCGGTCCGAAGACCCTCCGACACCGACGAGCAGGACCGTGCTCGACGCTTCCGCAGCTTTCGCCTGGAACGCCTGTTTCGGTAGATGACCGCCTCGCGATCATTCGATCAGGGCCGGTCGGTTCGCCCAGTCCCCGGCGAGAGAGTGCAGGACGGGTGCGGTCAGGTGCGCAAGCGATCCACGCTGCCGTCAAGCTGGCATCTATCATGGGATCAGCAGGGAGGGTCGGCCGAACCACCCGGCGGCTCCGACCCGGCTTCCAAGGCTGGACCATGCGGAACGGGAGCGGCTCGTCAACGGGGATGGCCATACACGGGATCCCGTCGGAAAGTGCAGGACGTACAGAAACGGTGCCTTCCGGCCAGTCTGTCGATCAAGAACGATTCCGCGCGGCCAACAGGGACATCTTGACTGGTCTCGTTCGAGCGGCGGAGCAACTCCGGAACACCCCGCCAACGAGACCGGCAGCGGTCATCGGATGGCGGTGGACGGTTTCCCTGGCCGGGGCGGCCGCCCTGCTTCTCGTCCCGGAATCCTCGGCGTTCCGACCCGAGCCTGTCTACGCCAAGCAGTCCATGGTCGTCACTGCGGAGCGGCACGCGACACAGATCGGCGTCGAGGTGCTGCGAGACGGCGGCAATGCAATTGATGCGGCAGTCGCGGTCGGCATGGCATTGGCGGTCACCGAACCGAATGCCGGCAACCTGGGTGGCGGCGGCTTCATGCTGCTCCGGCTTGCGGACGGCCGGACTTCATTCATCGACTTCCGCGAACGGGCCCCAGCGGCGGCGCGCCGCGACATGTACCTCGACGAGGACGGGAACGTCACCGACGGTAGCCTGGTCGGATACCGCGCATCCGGCGTTCCCGGCACGGTACGCGGACTGGCGCTCGCCTTGCGCAAGTACGGTACGAGGAGCTGGGCTTCGATGCTGGGGCCCGCCGAGCGACTGGCGCGGGAGGGATTTCCCGTGACCTGGGACCTGGCGCGGTCGCTGGGAGGAAGCTCCAGGCTCTCAAGGTTCCCGGAGTCCATGCGCATCTTCCTGAACGGAGGTCGGCTTCTGGCGCTGGGCGACATCCTGCGCCAGGACGATCTGGCCGCTACCCTTCGACGCCTGCAGAAGAACGGCCCGGACGAGTTCTACGAGGGCCTGACGGCCCGCCTGATCGCCGACGACATGCAGGCCAATGGAGGCACGATCACGGCCGGTGATCTCGCCTCGTACCAGCCCGCCGAACGACGCCCTGTCACCGGCACCTACCGCGACCACGTCGTGCTGAGCGCCCCTCCTCCGAGTTCCGGTGGCGCGGGCGTCGTCCAGATCCTGAACATCCTCGAAGCGTTCGACCTTGCGAAGACCGGAGCCGGCTCAGCGGCCACGATTCATGTCGTCGCCGAGTCGATGAGACGGTTCTTTGCCGATCGCGCCCGGTTCTTCGGCGACACCGACTTCGTTGAAATCCCGTTGCCGGGGATGCTGTCCAAGGAATACGCGGCAGCGCGGCGCGAGACCATCCGGATCGACCGAACGACACCATCCGGTGATGTCGGGAACAGTGATCCATCCGGGTTCGAGAGCGACGAAACGACGCATTATGCAGTCGTTGACTCCGCCGGAAACGCCGTGGCAGTGACCTACACGCTGAATGGGGGATACGGTTCCGGCGTTACCGCCAAAGGAACCGGCATCCTGCTGAACAACGAAATGGACGACTTCACCGCAAAACCGGGCAGCCCGAACACCTACGGCCTTCTGCAGAGCGAGAACAACGCCATCGAGCCCGGCAAGCGCCCACTCTCGGCCATGACACCGACGATCGTGCTCAAGGACGGGCGACCACGGCTGGTACTGGGAGCACAGGGCGGCCCGACCATCATCACGTCCGTCACGCAGGTCATCCTGGACGTCATCGATTTCGGCATGAATGTCCAGCAGGCCGTCGACTTTCCCCGGTTCCATCACCAATGGATGCCGGACATGCTGTACATGGAGCCGTCAGGTGTATCGTCCGAGACCCGCAATGCACTGGAGGCCTACGGCCACCGGCTGCATTTCGGTCGACCCCTCGGCCACATCGAAGCCATCGAGATCGCGCCTGAAGTCCTGATGGGAGCCGCGGATTCCCGCAGCGAAGGAGTTGCAGCCGGGTTCTGATGACACGCCCGGTGCTGTTCCCGATCGAGTTCCTGAATCGACATGGAACGCAGTTTCCAGCCTGGAGCCCGGAAAAATCCCGGCAATACACGCGGCAACTCACACGGAGTCACTACGAGAACTTTCCGGTTGTCAATCTGCTGGCCCCCAGGGATCTTCGACAGGACTACTGTAACGTGTATGCGTTCTGTCGCTGGGCCGACGACCTCGGCGATGAGATCGGCGACCCGGACGAGAGCCTGGCCCTGCTTACGTGGTGGAGGGAGGGACTTCGGGCCCTTGGCTCCGGGCAGGAGTACCATCCGGTCTATGTGGCGCTGCGCGAGACGGTCGAGCGACATGCACTGCCACTGTCCGAATTCGAGAACCTCATCAGGGCGTTCGAGCAGGACCAGTCCGTACTCCGGTACGACACCTACGACCGATTGCTCGAATACTGCCAGTACTCGGCGAATCCGGTCGGCCGACTCGTGTTGCGACTCAATGGCCGGTGCGAGGAATCCCTGTTGACGATGTCAGACTCGATCTGTACCGCGCTGCAGTTGGCCAATCACTGGCAGGACGTGGGAAGGGACTGGAGGATCGATCGGGTGTACATTCCCGTTGATGTGATGCGGCAGCACGACTACTCGCAGGAACAGCTCGCCTCGGACATTGCAAGGGGGGAGGCTTCCCCGCCCTTCCGGGCGCTGATGCGAGACCTGGTCGAACGGGCGGAGATGTTGTTCCGGGCGGGCCTGCCCCTCGCCGGCCACTGCCAGGGTCGACTCGGCCTCGAGGTCGGGTTGTTCGCCAATGGCGGCCGGGCCATTCTGGACAAGATCCGCATCCAGGGGTTCGACACGATCTCGGCCCGCCCGGTGATCAGTGCTTTCGACAGCATCCGAATCGCACTGTGGACCGCAGTCCGCCAAGCCATACCCGGGGGAGGTGCGAGAACCTGAATGCTCTCCACCAGGTCGTCATACGCACACTGCCGCAGCATCGCCAGACTGCGGGCCCGCAATTTCTACTATGCGTTCCTGCCCCTGCCGCGCGAGCAGCGCGACGCATTGTGTGCGGTCTACGCCTTCATGCGCGAGTCCGATGACATCGCCGATGATGCGGACGCACCGGTCGAACGACGACAAGCCGCCCTCGCGTGCTGGCGAGAACGGGTTCATCTGGCCTTGGAAGGCAATGCAGCCGAAGGACCTGTCCTGCCGGCATTCAGCGATGCAGTGCAGCGTTTCTCGATTCCACACGACTATTTCTCTGCGCTTCTGGACGGGATGGAGCGCGATCTGTCGGATCACCGCTACGAGACGTTCGAGGAGTTGTACCAGTACTGTTATCAGGCCGCGTCCGTGGTTGGCATGACCACGATCCACATCTTCGGATTCAAGCGCGACAGCGCGATTCCGCTCGCCGAGAAGTGTGGCATCGCCTTCCAGCTCACCAACATTCTGCGCGACATCACCGCAGACGCCAGGATGGGACGCGTGTACTTGCCGTCGACGGAACTGGAGGAGTTCGGCATGAGCCCCGACGATCTGCTCGGAGGCGAACTGGACGCCTTGGACGAGAGGTTTCAGGGCTTCATGACCTTCCAGTGGCACCGGGCCGACTCCTATTACAGGGAGTCGGCACGACTGCTGCCCCTGCTCGATCCATCCGGGCGCCCCTCGTTCTGGGCCATGGTGGCGATCTACCGGGGGCTTCTCCAGCGCATCCGAAGCGTCAGGTACGCCGTGCTGGACCGCCGCGTCAGCCTGCCGAGGTGGCAGAAACTCTGGATCCTTGCCCAAGCCCTGCGATTCCGACTGAGCGGAGGGATACCACCATTCCCCGCGTGAAGATCGTCGGCGGTGGACTGGCCGGATTGGCCGCGGCTGCGAGGCTGGGAGAGGCCGGATTCCACATTGAGGTCCACGAGGCCCGGTCGTTCCTCGGTGGCAGAGCCGCCTCGATCCCCGTCCGCGACGATGCTGGCGACCTGGTTCGGATCGACAACTGTCAGCATGTGTTGCTGCGCTGCTGCACGGCGCTGCTCGACTTCTATCGCAGGTGTGGCGTGAGTTCGAAGATTCGGTTCTGCAAGGACATTCATCTGGTGCGACCCGGCGGTGCCGTCGACACGATTCGGAGGGACCCACTACCAGCCCCTCTCCATCTGGCACGTTCCCTGCTACGACTGAAGTGTCTGGATGCCCGCGACAAGGTGTCCTTGTTACGCTGCCTCCGGGCGATTCGATCGGACCGGCAGCGAGCGGACATGGACGATATGACCTTTACGGCGTGGCTGACGGCCAAGGGGGCCACGAAGCGTACGATCGCCCGGTTCTGGCGACCGTTCATCGTCAGCGCGCTCAACGAGGAACCGGAAATCGCCTCGGCCGCACCGGCCCTGCAGGTGTTCGATGAAGGACTGCTGGGGAGTCGGACGAGCTACGAGCTGGGAGTTCCTTCGGTTGCTTTGGACGATCTGTACTCGGCCACCCTGTCGGGACGGCTCGGCCCGAGCGTGGAGGTGATTCTGGGATCGAAGGTGCGTCGAATCGATCCGTCCGATCCGGAGGCGGACTACTACATCAGCGCCGTGCCCTTCGATCGCGTCACTGCGCTGGTTCCGGGTCTCGAGATCGGATCGCAGATCGCCAACTTCCACCATTCGCCGATCACCGGCATCCATCTGTGGTTTGACCGGCCCATCACCAGCCTCGAGCAGGCCATGCTCCTGGATCGCGAGATCCAGTGGATCTTCCACAAAGGGGACGGCTACTATCTTGTGGTCGTGAGCGCATCGCGGTCCTTGACCACCCTCTCGTCGGAGGACATCGTGACGCAGGCGGTGCAGGAACTGGCCGACTTCTTCCCCGATTCGAGTCGAGCAGTGCTGCAGGCCAGCCGCGTGATTCGGGAACCACACGCGACCTTCTCGGCACGACCCGGCCTCGAGCGGCAGCGGCCCGGGGCGGCGACCCCATTTCGGAACGTGTTCCTGGCCGGTGACTGGACCGACACGGGCTGGCCGGCAACGATGGAAGGCGCCGTCCGAAGCGGATACAGGGCCGCTGAAGCGGTACTCGCCGCTGCGCAGACCCCTACCCCTCGCAGCGAAAGCCACAACGAGCGCTAGAAGGCCAGGCGCAGGCCCAACTGGAACTGCCGCGGGTCGAATGCGGACGTGAACGCAAACGGCTCGGTGACCGGGATCCTTCGACCCGTCAGCCGAGCAGGGAGTTCGTCGATCTCAATGTCGCCGACGATACCGTTGACCTGCTTGAAGTTCGTCCTGTTCAGCACGTTGAACATCTCCCCGATGAACTTCAGGTTCACGCGCTCCGAGAATCGGAACGTGCGACTGAGTCGGACATCCATGCCGAAGAACGCAGGGCCGATTCCGACATTGCGCCCGAGTCCCCATGGACGATGCGTGTCCGTGTGTCGGTCGCCGAGCGTGTCCGCACCGGTCTGGATGTCGAACGGGGCGAACGAACGTGCCACGACGATTCCGGACAGAATGAAATCCGCCAGCAGATTGTGCCCCAGACCTCGTCCCGGGGCCGCCTTGAAAGGCGACTGCGCCACGGCGTTCATGACGAACCGGTGGCCCCTGTGAAAGTGGGAGAGAGCCAGTTCGTTGCGGGCATCCCACTGGATGGTGGGCTCGTAGGACGAGTTGTAGTCCGTGTTCTCGTCGATCGTCTTGCTCCACGTATGGTGCGCGGTCACGGTGAAGCCACGCGAGAACCGTTTCTTCAACTGCACGATCATCGCATGGTAATACGACCGCCCCCAACTGCCGTAGACATTGTCCTGGAAGATCAACGGATCATGGAACCCGAAGATCGGCCGACCGTCTTCACGAGTTCCTGCTTCATAGATGTTCAGATCCAGGGGTCGGGTCAGGTGAACGCCGCGATTGTAGTTGTAGGCCGCCGAGAGCGAATACGTGCCCAATTCGCGCTGAATCTCGAAACTGCCCTGCAGCGAGTACGGATTCACGAAATCATCGGCGACGCGGAATCCGATCTTGAACGGGAAGCCGGGGCCTGGTACGACACCCACATGGCCCAGGTCTTCCGCAGTGACAACCCTGGTACCGAGCACTCCCCGGTTCTTCAGGGAACCGTAGACGGCGGCGGACGTGATCGGCTCGCCCGTTGCGGCATTCACCACGCCGGGAGCCCCGTCCAGTGGAATGAACACCTGTTGAATCTGCGCATCCGCGTTGCCGAACAGTTCGTTCACATACGCGATCTGTCCATCGATCCGCGAGTAATAGACACCGAACCCGCCCCGGACCACGGTCTTGGAATCCGGATTCCACGCGAAGCCTCCTCGCGGTCCGAAGTTGTTGTTGTCGCGAGGGAACCTTGTCTTCGGCTCGAGTTCGTACCGCAGACCCAGCGTCAGCAGGAACCTGGATGCTATCCGAATCGCGTCCTCGACGAAGAAATTCGTGCGAACCGCCCATCCGGTCCAGTTCGGCACACCGAAGCCCTGCTGATAGACCAGGGGCAAACCGAGCGCGAAGGACTGGACGGAAGAGATCGGTCTGTCGACGTAGCCCGCCAGTTCGTTCTGGCCGGCGGCGGTGAGGGATGCCTTGAGCAGTCCCGACAACGGTGAGCCGGCGGCCTGGTCGATGACTGCGCTCAGCGGAATCGCCTCACCGAACACGAAGCGTCCGCCCAAGAACGTTCCCACCTCGGCCCAGTCCCGCAGCGGATTGAAGTCGACACCGAACTTGATGGTCTGGCGTCCGGTCAGGCGCATGAAGTTCTGTCGCAACTGGAAGACGCGCTCCACGATGCGGGCTGGGAGGATCAGATCCCGTCCGAAGAACCCGAAGCCGGCTATGTCGACCCCCGGGCCATGCGGATCATTCGGGAAGGTTCCGAAGTCGTGGTACCCGAGCGCGAAGCGAGTCTCGCTGACCCACTTGGGACTGATCACATAGGTGTCCCCGATCCCGATTGCGAAATCGCTGATGTCCTGGCTATAGCCGCGGCTCAGGCCCAGGAGAGCGCCGAAATTGCCGTTGTCGGAACGCTGCTGCGTGGTGTTGGCCCGGAAAAATCCGTTATGCCCGTCAGAAAACGTGTGATCGAACCGGGTGATCACCTGATGACGGCGCTCCGAGAAGGGGAATACTCCACTGTTCGACTCGAAGAGTTCGACCACTCCCGGTGTATTGGCAGGCACCAGCGCTGTCGAAAGCTGTCCCACCAGCGGTCTGAGGGCAGGTGGCGCGCTGGCCCCCAGCGTGTCGGCCAGGATCTTCTGGTGCGGCGGCAACTGGTACAGAAACGACGGATCGTCGAGCAATGGCACGATCTGCGACTCGTTGCGCACCAGCAGTTCGTAGCCGCCGAAGTAGAAGGTCCGGTTCTGGCGAATCGGCCCACCGATCGAGCCTCCGCTCTGCGTGCGGGTATAGGCGCTCTTGCCGGGGTCGAAGTAGTTCCGCGCCTGCAACCTGCGGTTCCTGACAACGCCGAAGGCGGTGCCATGCACATCGTTCGTGCCACTCTTGGTGACAATGTTCACGGCTCCTCCCGGTGCACTTCCCTGCTCCGTCGAGAACGAGTTGCGGTTGACCTGGAACTGCTGGACCGCCTCCTGGCTGATGGATGAGCGAATAGAGCCGGAATTGTAGAGATTGTCGAGACCGTCGATCATGAACGTGTTGCCGCGCCCGTTGGTCCCGCCGATCCCCAGACCCGAATTCGGGGTGGGAATGATGCGACGGTCCTGGGAGTTCGCAACGTATTTGGTGTCCACAACGCCCGGAGTCAGGAGCGCGAGATCCAGATAGTCGCGACGATTGATGGGGAGGTTCTCGATCCTCACGGATTCGATGTGATCGGACTGGTGAACACGTTCCGGCTCGATCGCCGATCGGGCCGTGTCGGCCGAAACCACCACGGTGGCGTCCGTGGAAGCGATGGTCAGCTCCGGCGCAACGACGACCGTCTCTCCGACGCCAACTTCCAGGCCCTCAATGGTGAACGGGGTGAAGCTCTCCAGCGTGAAGTTGAGACTGTAGGCTCCAGGCTCCAGATAGGTAAAGACAAACTGACCCGTTTCCGACGAGGTCGTGCGGCGCTCCGTGCCCTTGGCCTCATCGACTGCCGTCACGGTCACGTCTGGGATCACGGCCATCGTCTCGTCGTAGACCGTGCCCCGAATTCCGCCCGTGTTGGTCTGGGCGTGCACCGTACTCAACGGCAGAGCAAGCGTCACCGCCATCGCGAGAACCAACCCGCCCCACGATGACATCCGTGGCCGCCGGTAACCCGTGGCTCCTGAACCGTTACGCTGCTCTAACATATTAATCAGTCTACTGGACAGTCCGCAGGGTCCTGCGAGCGCCTGCAGTTGCAGTCCGCATCCTGCCTCTCCACATCCCTCCCATGGCCAGTTTCCGGAACGATTGCTCGGAGATACCCAAGCAGACGGCCGATAGCACCGTCTGGACACGAGAGATCGCCGCAGCATCCGCTCGTCTGTCATCGCACCTGGCTCCCACGCCGCTGGTCCGTTCCGATTTTCTTAGTCGCGCAACCGAACGTGATGTCTATCTCAAGCTCGAATCCCAGCAGCCGGTCGGCGCGTTCAAGGTGCGCCCGGCCCTCAACAGCCTCCTGGCGAACATCGAGGAGTGCCGCTCACGCGGCGTCGTGACGGACTCGTCGGGGAACTTCGCACAGGCAGTGGCCTTCGCTGCCTCGACCCTGGGGGTCGAAGCCTCGATCGTGATGATGGAGGGCGCATCGAAGTTCAAGCGGGACAGGACGGAGTCCTTTGGCGGCACGATCGTGCTGTGCGCCAACACCTTCGAGTCCCGTTCGCAGACCACCGAGCGAATCCGTGCGGAGACCGGACGGATCGGGGTGCATCCATTCGATTCCCGGGAGAGCATTGCAGGGAACGGAACACTGGGCATGGAACTGCTGCAGCAGATCCCCGGGGAGTTCACCCTCTTCGTTCCGGTCAGTGGCGGAGGCCTGATTGCAGGAACTGCAGTGGCCGTCAAGGCGGCGCGGCCGGGCTGTCGGATCTATGGCGTCCAGGCACGGGCAAATCCCGCGACGAAGCGCTCCCTTGATGCAGGGCGTCCGGTAAGCGTCGAGCCACTCCCATCGCTCGCAGATGCACTCACTGTTCCGCGCCCCGGCAGGAACGCGTTCCCGATCATCCAGCAACTGGTCCAGGATATTCTGCTGGTCAGCGAGCACGACATGCAGTCGGCGATCCGGACGCTTGCGGTCGAACAGAAGCTGGTCGTTGAAGCCGGAGGAGCAGCGTCTGTTGCTGCGGCGCTGCGCCACTCGGACAGAAACGGCACGGCTCCGATCGTGTGCGTGATCAGCGGGGGCAACATTGATCCCGCCAAGTTCGGAGAACTGCTGAACGGGCACCCATAAACCCGCAGACTTCCCGTCAGGTGCTGGTTCCTGTTCAGCGCAGGGAGTTGAACTCCTCTCGCTGCCATCGCTTCCCGGATCGCAGGATCGACCAAGCACCTTGCCGGACCGGCGCAGGATGGCATGAATCCGACCCCAACCGATGGATCGTCCCCACCAAATGGCGCCGGAAAAGACGAGTTTGACTTCGATGACCTCTCTACGTGCCTGAACAGCGATTCCGCAATCGACTCGGTGACCGGTCTATTTGAGGCGGCTGAGAGGTTCGCCATCGCGTTGCGAGTCCCGCCACCGGGTCTGAGCTGTGCTGGAGGGAACTCCATGACTCCATCGGAACGAAGCAACCCAACAGCCACTCGCCTCAGCAGCCGGCTTGAACAATGTGACGGTCGCGGTGTCGAGCCCCGCGCGCTGGCCCGGCGTGTCTACACCGCCGAAGGCGAACTCCGCATCAGCGGATCGATATCCAGGCTCCTGCCGACACCTGTGTCGGGATGTGGACCGGGCGCAACACTCGCACCGAGACTGCCGTGGCGGGCCCGGAGGGATTCGAACCCCCGGCCTGCCGCTTAGGAGGCGGCCGCTCTATCCAGCTGAGCTACGAGCCCGTCTATCGCCATTCTCGCACACGTCACTTCGATCATGGGTACACCGCTCGGGCTCCCGATGAACCTGTCGGCCAGCCGGACTGCGTCCCGATGTCAACGACACAAAGCCGTGACGGTCGGAACGGCGCCTCGCGTCCCGGCACCCGCCCTACCGTTCTCCTGATGTCTGGTTGCCGGTTTCGTGGCTGATCGATTCACAGATGCCGACCTCGACCCCATCCGGTCCGATTAGACGCAGCGACCATTCTCCGTCGCCGTCCGGCGACGAATCCATCCGCAGCGCGATCCGAGCGGCTCCCCGCCGCCGGCCCGTGCGCTTCGGCGGCCGGGTGGGCGGATCCTGCTGCCGTCCGTTGAGGGCCAGTTCAAAGCCATCCAGCACGCAGCATCTGCGCACATCCGCGACGGTGCGCTCCCGACAGTCGTAGGCCTCGGCGACCTTCAGGTCGCACCAGCCCGGCACGTCTTGCGTTCCGCCTCCGACAGGCGCACGATGTACTTCTTCATGCTTCCTTCTCCCTTTCCCTGGAAACACGGCTCGGTCCACTGGGCCTTCGACTTGAAACAGATTTTATCAGAAATGTTGAACTTGCCGGACTGCTAGGCCAGGATCTCCTCTACGACCCGACCATGAACGTCAGTCAAACGGAAGTCCCTGCCGGCGTAGCGATACGTGAGCTTGGTGTGGTCCAGGCCAAGCTGGTGCAGCATGGTCGCATGCAGGTCGTGGATATGGATCCGCTCCTCGACGGCCACGCCATGCACATCGCACTTGCCGTATCGCATTCCGCCCCTGACGCCGCCACCGGCCATCCACATGGTGTAGCCGCGATTGTTGTGGCGCCGGCCATCAGCCTTGTCGTTCTGCTCGTACGTGGAACGCCCGAACTCCCCACCCCAGACGATCAGCGTCTCATCCAGCATCCCGCGCTGCTTGAGATCGGTGATCAAGGCGGCAATCGGCTGATCGGTGGCTTCCGCATTCGCCCGCAAGCGGGTGCGCAGACTGTTGTGCTGGTCCCATCCGCGATGGCCCAGCTCGATGAACCGGACACCCTTCTCCGCCATGCGCCGGGCCAGCAGGCACTGTGTGCCGAACTCGGCAGTCTCCTTGCGGTCGAGGCCATACATCTCACGGACGCTGGCGGGCTCGGAAGTGATGTCCATCGCCTCCGGCACCGCTGATTGCATGCGGAACGCCAGTTCGTACGACTGGATCACTCCTTCAATCTGACCGCTGCCATCGGTGCGTTCCAGCATGCCCCGATTCAGTTCCTGCACATAGTCGATCTGCTTCCGCTGACTGTCCACGGTCATTCGGGAGTTCCGGATGTTCTCGATCGGGTCCTGCCCCTTCGCAATGTTCAGCTTCGTGCCCTGGAAGCTGGCTGGCAGGAAGGCCGGACCATACAGCAGCGCTCCTCCCACCGCAGGAGGGTTCATCGTGACGAAACCCGGCAGATCCTGGTTCTCCGTGCCGAGACCGTAGACGACCCAGGCACCCATGGATGGCCGCACGAAAGTGATGCTGCCGGTGTGGGTGAACACCGCAGCCTGCGGGTGGGCCGGCGAATCCGTATGCATGCCGTTCAGCAGGCACAGGTCATCGGCATGCTTCCGCAGGTTGGGAAAGACCTCCGAAATGTGGATGCCGCTCTCGCCACTCGGAAGAAACTCGAACGCAGGTGCCATGATCCGGCCCCCCTGCCTGCCGATCGACAGCTCCATTTCGGAGTGCTGACCTGCGTGCTTGACGAGTTCCGGATTGTGGTCAAAGGTCTCGTGCTGGGTCGGAGCGCCCTGCATGAAGAGGAATATGACCCGTTTCGCCTTGGGTTCGAAATGGGGCTGTTTCGGAAGCAGCGGATTCTGGCTACCGTTCGCCTTCAGCGACTCCTGGGTCGCCACGCCGGCGAAAGCCGTGTAGCCAAAACCCGTCGCGGCGTGTCGGAGGAAGTCCCTGCGATTGTGGATTGTGTCTGCCATTCTCATCTCCTCGTCCGGCGATCCTGTCAGTTACGATACCTGAACTCGGCGCTGTTGTACAACGCATGATAGAGCCACGACCAGGCCTCCTGCTCAACCGCTCCGGAGGACGCCGTCAACGCCGCAACATCCTTGCGCCGTCTTACACGTCGGCCCCGAAGGCTCTTCCTGGCGACCGCGATCTCCTCTTCGCTCAGCGGGCGGCCGAGCACTTCCTCGACGACCCTCTGCAACAGGACCGCATCGCCCCTCTTGTTCTCGCTGAGAATGGTCCTCGCGATGGCTTGACCCGCCTTCCGGGCATCAGGTCTCTTGCTGGCCAGATACTCCATGGCTGTTGCAAGTTCACCGGAGGTGGGCTTGCGGTCCAGCGTCCCGGCCAGGAACTCCCCTATCCATCGCTTGACAAAGGCCTTGGACGTTCCGGCCGCGCCTGCAACAACTGGAGACTCCCGCAGTTCGTGAATCCTGGCGTTCGCACGCCGCAGTTCGGTCGGGCTGGGATCCCGTGCGAGCACCTGCCGGAAGGCGTGCCGAATGCGACCCGCGTCGTCGTTCAGCGAAGCCACCAGCCGCTCGGCCGCGATGCTGGAGTGGCTGCGAACGAAGTCGTTGTTCATCATGAACAGCGCCTGACTCGGCCCGGTCGTGACATCTCGGACACCGTGCGTTTCGCTGGGTTCCGGAAAGTCGAACGCTTCGAACAGTCGGTTCGCAGCATTCCGGATCACCGGCACGTAGACACTGCGGTAGTCCTCGTCGATCTCCCAGAGCCGCAACTGTCTGTTGCCGACGTTGATCAACTGATTACGGTCGAACGCGCCCACCGGAGCGGGAGGCGGAGCACCGGTCTCCAACTGACCGCTGACCAGCAGGACGGCATCGCGCAGGGCCTCGACCTCCAGACGCCGCATGTTGGCTCTCCAGAAATAGTCGTTGTCCGGGTCTTTGCGGAAGTTCTCGGGCACAATGTCGGTCGCAAGCCGGTAGGTGCGGCTCATCACGATTTCGCGGACAAGGCTCTTGACGGACCATCCCTGATCCATGAACTGAACGGCCAGATAGTCGAGCAGCGGCCGATTCACCGGCTGGCGGCCCATCGCTCCGAAGTTGTCGACGCTCGCCACGATCCCCTGGCCGAGAAGGTGGTGCCAGACCCTGTTGACCATCACTCGCGCGGTCAGCGGGTTGTCTCGTCGCGTCAACCAGTCAGCGAGTTGCAGTCTCCCGCTCTCCCGGGAGCCGATTTCCGGTAGTGACGCTTCAGCCGGAAACAGGACCTGGACGAAGCCCCGGTCCACCGCACTGCCCAAGGTGTGCGGATCTCCACCGATATTGACCCTCATCGGGACTGGGCGCTTGGCTTCGACCACACCCATCGCCAGGTTCTCGGGCATCGGAATCTTGCCAAGCTCCCGAGCGAGTGCCCTGCATCTATCACGATCACGCGCCTCTTCCGCTGCCTGCAGTTCCGCCCAAAGCCTCTCGCGCTCGGTACGGACTTCGACCGCATTGTCGATGGTGTACTCGGGCTGGCCATCAAGGGTTACCAGGAGCTGGGCCCGGAAGTAGCCCGCATTGAATCGCGGGCGCCGCCGCAGTCCGTTGCGGACATCCGAACTGCGGAAGATCGCCGCCATGGAGTAGTAGTCCCCGGTCGGGATCGGATCGAACTTGTGATCGTGGCACCGGGCACACCCGACGCTCAGCGCAAGGAACGAACGGGTGGTCGCATTGATCATCTCGTCCGCAACGTCCATTGCGAACTGCTTGGGATCCGGCTCATTGAGATCGTGAGCTCCGAGTGCGAGAAATCCCGTTGCCACCTGGCTCTCAATGCGCTCGTGCTGGCTCTCGTAGGGAAGCAGGTCACCCGCCACCTGCTCGCGGACAAACCGGTCATAGGGCTTGTCCTGATTGAAGGAGCGGATGACGTAGTCGCGGTATTTCCAGGCCACTGGAAACGGGAGGTTTCTCGTGCGTCCTATCGAGTCCGCGTAGCGCACGACATCCAGCCAATGCCGCCCCCACCGCTCGCCGAATCGATCAGACTCCAGCAGCCGTTCCACCGCATTGGCGTACGCACGACCGCTCTTGTCGCCGTTGAACGTCTGTACTTCCTCCGGAGTTGGAGGCAGCCCGGTCAGGTCGTAGGTCAGTCGACGGAGCAGGTCGGTCCTGCCGGCATCCGGCGCAGGACGCAGCCCCTGCTCCTCCAAGGCCGCGAGGACGAACTGGTCCACTGTCCCGTTCGGCCAGAGATGGTCCCTCACCGCGGGTGCCGGTGACTTGCGCGGAGACCGGAAGGCCCAGTACTGACGCCCGTCCTGCAGATCGATGCTGCTCTTGGAGACCTTGATGTCCGGCTCGCGCGGATCCGGGGCCCCCATGCGAATCCACTTCTCGAAGTTCCGGACCGTCTCTTCGGAGAGCTTGCCGGTCGGCGGCATCCTGAGGTCACCGTCGTAGCGAAGTGCGTCAACGATCAGGCTCGACTCGATGTCGTTCGGAACCACTGCGTGACCACGCTGCCCGCCCTGCCGGATACCATCCCTCGTGTCAAGGGAAAGCCCACCCATCCGGGTCTTGGCCGCCGCCGAGTGGCACGTGTAGCAGTTCGTCGCCAACACAGGACGGATCTTGGACTCGAAGAAATCCAGTCCGTCATCCGTTGCCGAGACCGGCGAGAGGACTGCTAGCCCCAAACATGCAGTCGAGCCGGCGACCTTCCAAGGAATCATGGCTTGATTGTACGCGAACCACGGACCACCCGACAATAGGCACGCACTTGCTGTTCAGAGTTGTTTTTCATCTGCTTTACATGGTGCACATCCGGGCTACCGGCGAATTCGGGGACGGTTCACGGAACGTCCGACCCGCTGGGCAAGTGAACTGTCGTGTTCCGTGAACCGACGACTTGACAGTCTCCACACTCCACTCCTGGCAACGTCGGTGCACCCTCTCGCTGCGCCAGAGACCGGCAACCATCCAGTGCCGGCCCAACCGATTGGGTCGACGGAACCGGCTCACCGCAGGCCCCCGATTCACGGCCTTGTCGTGCAGCAGAAAGGCTCGCCTACTCCCGTTTCGGGCATCGTGCCTGTCAGTGCAATCCGCATCCTGCCCGAAACGGCTTCCGCGACGACACAAGCGTTCCCTGGGGCCATGCCATCCAGCTTCATTCTCGGGCAGCGAGTGGCGTCACGGCCGAGTCGACATACGCGAGAATCGCTGCAACAACCTCCGGATTCTCGCGGGCCACATCCCGTTCCTCGCCTGCGTCGACGCTCAGGTCGAAAAGCTCCAACGGCTCAGCCGGGCCTTCGCGAACCGCTTTCCACCGTCCCCACCGGACGGCCTCGGCATTGCCCGGAGTACCGCCCCAGTACAGGAAGCGGTCATCGATGCGTGGATCCTCGCCCAACAATGCTGGTAGAACACTTGTCCCGTCGATGCCTTCCGGCGGATCAAACCCGACGAGATCCGCGACAGTCGGCAGGAAATCCGCGAAATACCACGGCAGGTCGCTAACGGCTCCCGACGGAATGCGGCTTGGCCAACGCACGATCATCGGCACCCGGATGCCCCCGTCATGAAGGGACCTCTTGTAGCCCTGGAGCGGCCCGTTGGAGTCGAAGAAGAACGGGTCGTTGCCGCCTTCCGCGTGCGGGCCGTTGTCGGAACTGAAGAACACGATGGTCCGGTGGTCGATACCAAGTTCGGCGAGCAGTCCGAAGAGATCCCCTACGCCGGCATCCATCCGGGTGATCATCGCCGCCGTGCCCTTCTGCGGGCCCGGCCAGTCCTCGTCCTGATACTCACCGGCGTCCGGCACCTCCATGCCGATCCGCTCGCGGTGCTCTCCAAGGTCGACGTCGACGCTATCGACTCCGGGATTGCCACCACCGTCACGTCCGCCCGCCTCGTTGTTGGCGTGCGGAATCGTCAGTGCCAGGTACAGGAAGAACGGGGACTCCGCGTTCCGCTCAACCCACCGCAACGCATCCTCCATGAGGACATCGTGGGAATAGTCGAGGCGCTGCGTCGCCACACCGCTCCAGCCTCCGGGTCGATCGTCGGGTATCACGACGTTCCGCAGCGGCGTGCGCTCGCCCATGCGCATGAGGAACGCAGGATAGTAGTTGTGGGCATGGCGCTGACTGAGATAGCCGAAGAAATGATCGAAGCCCTGTCGCCAGGGAGCTCCCGGGGAGTCCTCCATCCCCAGCCCCCACTTGCCGACCAGGGCCGTGGCGTACCCCGCATCCCTGAGCAACTCGGCAACCGTGACATCCTCGTCCAGCAGTCCGCTGGAGCCGTTCCGCCGGACCCGCGTGTGTCCGGTGTGCTGGCCGGTCATGAGCACGCTGCGAGAAGGGGCGCACACCGTGAAACCCGCGTAGGCATCGGTGAACCGCATGCCTTCGGCTGCCATGCGATCCAGGTGAGGAGTTCGGATCCGCTGCTGGCCGTACGACCCCAGATCGCCGAACCCCAGGTCATCGGCGAGAATCCAGACGATGTTGGGAGCCACCTCCGGGCCAGCCGGTTCCGGACCACACGCGAGAAGCACCAGGCAACCCGTCGCAACGAGAGGCATCGACCCCCGGCGCAAACGCCTTCGCCGTTGGTGCTCTCGGCCCCGCAGGCGAGTTGCACTGTTCGCCATTGAGGATGACATCGTTCCGGTCTGTTGCATGCGTGACCCAGTGTAGTGGAGAGTTCCTGCAGCTGAACGACGGTCCGATCCGGCCGGAGCAAACGTGGAAAGACAGGCGGCCACCAGTCCGGACACTATCGTCCGTTGTTCGACAGACGGCGAAACGGCATCCCGCCCGGGCGTCGAATTCGACACAATGCGCTGTCGGTTGACGTTGGATCCGCGCGCCGGGAGGTTGGCCGGCCAGCCTCCCCCGCAAGATGCGGTCGGGCTGCTAGAATGCCGACTCAATGAACACTTCCGTCGACCGCAGGACATTTCTGAGAACGGCCGCTGCTTCCGCTGCCCTCTCAACCTCCGCGAGAACGGGCCAGGCCCGCACCGTCACCTTCGAGCGGCCGGACTCGCTGTATCACGGAGACGAGTGGGAGTCGCTGAACCCGGGCTACTGGAGCGTCCAGGGATCGGCTCTGCGGAGACGCATCCACAACTACGGCGACCGAGCGCGCAATACGGGATTTCCCTACCACTACGAAACCCACGGCGACCGGCTCGGAAGTCACAGCATGCCGGTCGACTACGACCCGACCCTTCCGCCGGGCCTCATCTGGCACCGGCATTGGAAGCTGCGTGGCAACTACGGCCTCGAACTGACCGGCAGCGTCCATGCTCCCGCTCACGGGCCGTTGGACACGGACGATCCGCAGTGGCGCATGTACCAGCCGGGTTACGGTCTGCTGGGAATTGCCTTCGGCTCATCCACCCTGTACGAGTCCTTCGGCATGTCCGGCTCGAATGGCAAGGCGGCCTGGATCGCAGCGTGGACAGACGACGGCTACTTCGGCGTACGAGAGCACGGGTCGGACGCCGTCATCGGCATCGAGCGTGTCCCCGCCCCGACCACCGGGGACCGCTTTCGCATCGCAGTACGGATTGCGGGATCGGACACCGGTCCGGGAACGCTGACGGCATCACTGGAGATCGAGGGACAGGGAACCGTGGCGGAGCTTCAGATCGACAACGTTGACCGACAAAAGCACTTGCAGGGGTTCGTCGGTATCGCCGGTCGCGGGCTGCTCGACTTCGAGGTCAACGAGTTCGGGATCGAACCGCTGCAGAACACCCCGCTCACTCCCCGTATCAACGACTGCCACATGTGCTACGCCTTGGGCGACACACTACGCGAGACGGATGGCGACTGGCAGGTGCGCTTCGTGGGCCTCTTCCGGGCCGACGGCACCAGGGCCGAGATCCGGGTCGCGGATACGCCGAATCCCCGCGGAGGCTGGGAGTCCGTCCCGGTGGCGGGTACGGCACCGATCATCAACAACGACTTCCGCCGCAACACCGCCGTGATCGACGCCAGGCTGCCGCGAAACCCGGCGGAGACCGATCTCTACTACACCGTATGGAAAGACGGTCAGGACGTGACGGGGGACCCCCGGCTCGGCAGCGACGCTGTCGGTGCGGGAACGGGTCAGGTGGGCGATGTACCCGCTGCGGGCAGCTACGTGGGCAGGCTCCCGCGTCTGTCGGCCCCCTACAAGCTGTGCGGCCTGTCTTGCCACGCCATCCACGGAGGGGGTCCGAAGTTGCCGGATGCGGGCAGGGGCGGAGGCTTCTTCGTACATGACCAGCCTACTCCGGGGGCCTACCGACACCTGGAGGACTACGGATTCCAGGTGATGATGTGGGAAGACGACGTGTGGTACATGGAACTTCTCCTGTACCCGCCATCGCCGGACGATGCCTACAAGATCGTGACCACCACCCTCTGCGGCCCGACGACGCGCTGGCAGATGATGCGGCACTGGAACACCATCAACCCAGGCGACCACGACTACGGCATGGACGACGTCAAGGGGCCGGAACAGATCGCGATTCGCGCCGAGGACGGCCTCGGACAGGATCGCGACTACATGCGACGGAACTTCCAGATCGTGCATCACCTCGTGACTGGCGACGAGGCTCCGTCGGGAACGGAGAATCCCAAGAAGTGGCGACGCTGGAAAATGCCGGATGGTGATTTCAGCCTGCTGATCCTGGACTCCCGGCTCTGGCGGTCCAGTCAGGACACGAATATCTGGGACGATCAGGGCTGGGGCGCCAAGGCAAGCCTGTACTCCCGGACAGACGTCACTAGGAGTCTGCTCGGCGAGGAGCAGTTCTCGTGGCTGCAGGAGATCATCCGCACCGACTCCTCGCCGCTGATCTGCCTGACCGGGATCAACGGACTGCACACGATCTGGACCGGTGACGGACGCAGGCCGGACGCAAAAACCGTTCTGGGCGAGCGGGACCGGGTCGCAGCCGACTATGCGGGCTGGGTGACATCGGGGGCGAACCGCGTACTCGAAGTCCTAGGCTCCCGCTCCGGGGTGACGAGCGTATACGGTGATGTCCATGTGGGGATGATCCTGCAGAATCAGGAGCAGCGTGTCTTCGAATGTTCGTTCGGACCGATCGGTCGCAGTGGCGGACGCGGCGTGAAGGACGGATTCGGTCCCCGGATGAAGGACTTCGACGGAAGGGACGTGGCGATCAAGGCCCTCTACCACCAGAGTTACGACACACCGGACCTGCGCAAGCTGGACGGTCCGTTCTACTGGAACTTCCTCGAAATGGAATTCGACCCGAGAGGAGCGGACCCTCAGATCGGCCTGCGGGTACGGAATCTGGTCGATCCCCCCACAGAGCAGCCTCGTGGCGGAGGGGCCGTACGCGTGCGTGCGTCCAGTACAGGCCGGGTTCCATCGTGTTCACTGCCAGCCATCAAACTCCTGCCCGAAGCCGACGTGCTGTTGGCGCGGTCCGACGGACGCCCGCTTCGCGGCACGAGGACACTTCCGGACGGCAGACTGCCCCTTGCCGGACTGGTCGATGTCGAGCCCGGGGAAACCGTCATTGCAACGGCACGCTCGGGATCCCGCATCGCAGCCGAACTGATCGTGACCGGGCCGCCACCCGAGAAGGCCGGCTGATGGACACGAAGCCGGAACCGACTTGAGCCGGGGAACCGACGCTCAGTCTCAGAGTTCCGGACATGGGACTAATTTGGGATGTCATGCGGTGGAGTCGATTGCGGGGTTAGGCTGGGGCTGCGAGGGATCGCTGGGGTTGCAGGGCGGGAGTTCGTAGACGAGTCGCAAGGTGGTGCCGGGATAGAGGGTGCGGGTCTGGTTGAGGGCATCCAGCAGGGGCGCCAAGGCGCGGTCCTGAGCGCGGGTGGGCTGGTGCAGCAGGCGCACCGTGAGGGTGCCGGCGACGGGGTCGGGCAGGAGGCTCGCGGTGCTGCGCAGCAGGGCCTTGATCTGCAGGCGCGCCGTCTCCGGGCGGCTCAACTGCGGCGCGAGGACCGCCGCCAGGCGGGTCTCGGCACGGTACACCAGCATGCGCAGGATGTCGCACAGTTCGCGCAGGGGCCGCCCCAGGGTCTGCGGGCGTTCGTCGGCGGGTAGGTTCCCGACGCGGACATGGTGGTCGACCTCCCGGCGGGCGATCTGCAGACCCTCCCGACGGTGGCTCGTGTCCTGCACCCTGGAGCGGAGTTGCTGCGCAACGTCCGAGCCCCGCGGGGCTTGTGCCAGTTGCCGGTGCAGGGTGCCCAACTGGCGCTGCTGGCGCTGGACGGCATTGTCAAGCCAACGCCATTGCGGGTTGACCATCTGCTCGTCGGCGTCCACGTCCTCGAGGGTGTGACTCGCCAGCGTGTCGAGGGCATACTCGGCGCGCATGTACTGGAAGAAATTCTGCTGTGTCCAGCGGGAGCGCAACAGACTCGCCACCTGTGCCGGTGGCAGGCTGGGGTGGGTGGTGATGGCGGCGGGTTGGCGCTGGTCCGGGTCCGGCGCTCCGGACCGCGGTACGGGCTGGCGCGGCTGTCCGCTCCGGCCCGGGATCGGGAGCCGTCGATCGATCCGGAAGCGGACTTCGCGCACGGTGCCGTGCGCCCCCAGCTCGACCTCCCGTTCGGCGGCCTGCCCCTCCAAGCGGACCGTCCCCAGCGGGCCCGGCAGGGCCAGTTGCACGGGCGTGAACTCCGCGAGCGGCCAACGCTCCGTCTGGGCGCCCTTGCGCCAACTGATGACCGCGATGCCCTGGCGTCGCAGAGCCGCGAACAGGGCCGGGCTCCAGCCTTCCCGGTCGAACACCAGCGTGAGTTGGGGGTGCTGCGGGTCGCCCTGCCTGGAGAGCACCCCCAGTTGCTGGAGTTGGGGGATGATCGAGTGGCGGATCTCCTGCCCCAGGGAGTGGTCCAGGGCCTTGTGCAGACACAGCAGCGGAGCGCCGCCGAGGGCGTGCACCCAGTAGCTGGTGGCTCCTGCCAGGCACAGTTTCTGGCGCGGTACGAAGCGTTTCGGCACGGCACCCTGCCCGCTGTAGACCTGCACGTGGCCGTCCACGAACAGGGTGGCGAGGGCGTCCTGGTGGGTGGTCGCCCAGTGCTGCGTGAGGGCCCCGCTCCAGGCCCGCAGGGCCTCCGGATCGGCGGCCAACTGGCGCAGATGACGGCGCAGGGTGCGGGGACAGGGACTGCGGTCCAGACCCAGCAGCAGGCCCCACTCCCCGGGCGGTTCGCTCGCCAGCCGTTCGACGCGCTGCACCCGCAGCAGGAACAGGAAGGCGAGGGTGAGCAGGATCGAGCGCAGCCCGTAATAGCCGGGTGGCACAGAGAGTTTCCCGGCGTGTGTGAGCAGACCCTCGGCCAGCAGCGCGGGCAGGGCCGCCAGGACCCCCGCCCCGGCCACAGCCGTGGCCGGGGTCGGGAAGCGGGGCTCGCGCGGGGTTCTCTGGCCCAGCGAGGCGGCCAGGCGCCCCGGGGTATCGTGGGTGGCCCGCCCCTGCCGAGCCTGGGCGTCACGGTGGTCGCGCTGCACGCGATCCAGTGGCGGCGGTGAGTCGGTCCCGGCTGCCTGCTGCGGAGGCCGGACCGGTGGCGTGCTGCGGACCGGAGTGGCGGTGGGGGGTGAGCAGGGTTTGGCAGCGACCGGAGGGGCCTGAGTGGCGGCGGAGGCCGGGTCCGGCGGGACGGGCGGCAGCAGCCCCCGGCGCTGATAGGTGCGCAAGGTCTCGAAGCAGAGCGCGAGTTGGCGGGCCGTGTGGCGCAGGCTGGCCCCGTCGGCGAGCAGGCGGGCGGCCCGCTCGAGCACCTCCGGGTCCTGGATCGCGTGACGCCGGCGGGTGCGCTGGCGCGGGGCGAAGCCCATCTCGCCGTCGCGTTCCAGGGTCTGGCGGGCCCGCAGGATGGTGCGGGGGCTGAGGCCGAAGGGCCGGGCGAGGTCGACCAGCGAGGCCAACTGGAACAGGGCGCAGCGGGCCAGACAGAGATTGCGGGCCCGTTTGTCGTCGCGGTGATGACAGGCGATGGGGGCGATACCCAGGAAGTAGTAGAGGGTCTCCCCGTCGTGGCAGAGGCTGAGTTGGTGATTGACGGGCAGCGCTTCGCCGGGTTGCAGGGCGAGGGCCGCGGGCAGACCGGAGGGGGCGGGCAATGCAGCTTTCATAGTGACATCATGAACTAGTCGAAAGCGGGTTGTCCAGTCGCTGCGGGGCGCCGCTCGCGGCGCACAAATCCCTGTCCTTCCATGCGTTACAGGGAACATCCGGGGGCGGGACGGCGCCTCTCCCGCGGGCCCTCCCTGACCAGTGGCTGTCCGCTGGGTGCCGGGTTGGGCGCGCCACCGCATCCCGGGCGCGGACGGGCCGACGGGGGCCGACCGGAGGCGCGCTTCCCGCGCGAGAGGGCTCTGAGCAGTCGCCCCCGAGGCCGCTGGCCGCTGCCGGGCTCCGCCCCGCACGGAACTCGTCCCGCGCGGGCACGGGCCAACTCTCTATCCCGGCCTACCGCCACGGGTCCACAGCCGCGAACGCGGCCCCGGGACGGCTGCGTTGCGCCGTCGGTGCGCAGCCGTCCCGGCCGTCCCCTTCCCGACTGATAGTGACAGAGCTAAATTAGTCACTCCGCCACTTTCGAGCCCCCTCGGGCGACGGTACGATTCCCACAAGTTCCTGCCACCCTTTGTCTTATCGCTGTCATCCTCTCCAACTGGGGGCTCCCCATGTCCGGAACTCTGATGCTGTCGTGATGATCCGCGAGCAGGACCGGTCCAAGGTCAGTACCTGACCGAATCCGACCGGCTCAAGAGTACTGTCACGAAGCCGGGCAAGGCACCACAGCCCGCCCATGCGGAGGCGCGCCACAGTGACAAGACGCTCACGTTGGCGGTGCCGACTGCCCCGCGGCCATGGAAGCCGTTTCCGTGCCGGGCTGAGCAATCGGCTTCTTGGGCTTGGCCGTCTTCCTCGGACCGATCATCATGCTCATGGTTCGTCCTTCGATGCGCGGGCGAGACTCCGGGCTTCCCAACTCGGCTACATCGTCTGCCAGGCCGAGCAGGATGCGCTCACCGATGTTGGCGTGCGTGATCTCCCGACCGCGGAAGAAGACGGTGGCCTTGACCTTGTTGCCTTCCTGGAGGAATCGTATGGCGTGGTTCTTCTTGAACTCGTAGTCGTGCTGGTCCGTGTTCGGGCGGAACTTGACTTCCTTGACCTCGATGCGGTGCTGCTTTTTCTTGGCCTCGTTCTTCTTCTTCTTCTCGATGTAGGAATACTCGCCGTAGTCGATCACCTTCGCGACCGGAGGCTGAGCAGTCGGAGACACGAGCACCAGATCCAAGCCCATCTTTTTCGCCTGGCGAATGCCCTCAGAGGTCGACATGACCTGCGTGCGACCATCCGGGAAGACCACACGGACCTCCCGCACAGGTATGGTTTCGTTGACGTTTTGTCGTCGAACCCGACGAATCGGGCGGTAACGCTTTCGGAAAATACTATCCCCCTTGCTTGCAGCTGTGTCCGGGCACACACGTTCGACTCTCAGGTGCCCGCGTGCCTTGCAGCACGAGAAGTTCAGCGATCAGCCAATCCGTCAGAACCGTCTGCATGGTCGCCACGCTCGATTCGCGCGAACCACATGCTCACTCCAAGCGCCTTAATCGTAGCACACGTTGAAACACGCACGCCTCCATCGCGACCGACGACGCTGCGCCGGATGGAAGACGCGCCATGGCTTCGCTGTCAGTCCGCCCTGTGTTTCGATGTACACTGAAGGTGCAGCAGAAGTTCCGCTTAAGCGTAAGGCAACCTTATGATCAAGTCCGACATGGCAAACTACGTCACTGAAGAGACAGGCCTCGGCCGCCACCAATCCGTCCTAGCGGTCGACACCATCCTGGGCATGTTGAAAGATGCGATGCTGCGAGGCGAACGCATTGAACTGCGGGGCTTCGGAGTGTTCGAGATCCGGCCGCGCAAGACCGGGATCGGCCGCAACCCCAAGACCGGCGAGGAAGTCAGGATCACACCCGGCAAGACCGTGCGTTTCAAGCCCAGCAAGCTCATGCTCACGGACTAGGCTCCGACGCTCAAGCGTAGGCCTGGTTCGTCGGCATGATGACCATCTCGGGGATGCACGCCCTGGGGTGCAGTGTCGCGACCAGCAGGGCGGACTGAGCCACATCCTCGGGTTGCAGCATCACCGAACGCTGCTCGGCGGAAGGCACCACCGGCCTGCGGTCCAGGATCGGGGTATTCACTTCCCCGGGGCAGATCACGCAGGTCCGGATCCCTCGAGGTCCATCCTCCAGATGCGCTGCCAGCGAAAGGGAGCGAGCACCGTGCTTGCTGGCACTGTAGCTGGGCCCCGCCAATACCGAAGTGCGGACTCCCGCGACCGACGACACCGTGATGATCACGCCGTCGCCACGTTCGCGCATGCCAGGCAGGACCGCCTGCATCAGATAGAACGGGCCATTCAGGTTCACCCGGATCACGGTGTCGAAATCGTCGTGTGTCAATTCGGAAAGTGCCCGGTTCGGGACGTTGGTCCCGGCGTTGTTCACGAGAACATCAACCGGCCCTATCCGCTCCTGCGCCCAGTCCACCATCGCGTCGACCGCAGCAGCATCGCCCACGTCCAACGCATATGGATGAAGCCGCCCGGCTGCATCGCCCGCGCGGTCGCGTGCGTTCTCGATCCGGGCCAGTGTCCGTCCAACCGTGACGACAGTAGCCCCCTCCTCGGCAAAGCATCGGGCCACAGCCTCTCCGATGCCGCTTCCGGCACCGGTCACGATAGCAGTCTTGCCTTGCAGTCTCATACCTGGATCCGAGCGCCCGCAGGCTACGCCCATCGCTCCATGATAGCCGTTCAGGAACAGGCGAGCCGAGTCCACGAAGGGCCGGTCCGGGCGATGCAATGCTGCACGTCATCGATATAATGACATTGCTGGTATCTGGCATGCGACATACGATCGTCGTCATCGAGGACGATCAGGATCTCTGCACCCTCCTGCAGTACAGCCTCGGCAAGATCGGCTACCGGGTCGAGACTCTCAATCGGGTAAGCGGTGCCTTGCAGGCCGTTCAGGATGTGCAGCCGGACTTGATCCTTCTGGATGTGATGCTCCCCGACGGTGACGGCTTCGAGTTCTGCCGTCATCTTCGGGCGTGCCCGGTCACCGCAGAGATTCCGGTTCTGTTCCTGAGCGCTCGCAGCCAGGAGACCGATCGCGTCGTGGGTCTTGAGATCGGCGGGGACGACTACATCACCAAGCCGTTCAGTCCCCGCGAGCTCGCGGCGCGGATCAAGGCCAACCTCCGCCGCCACACTCACGGCGACCCGCGCAAGATCCTCTCCACGCAAGGCCTCGAAATCGACTTCGATGCGCGACGGGCAAGCTTGGAAGGCAACCCGCTACCTCTCACGGCGACAGAGTTCGCCCTGCTCGAGTTCCTGGCTGAGAATCCCGGCAAGGCCTATACGCGACAGCAGCTGATCGGCAAGATCTGGAACGGCAGGACGCACATCACCGTACGGAACATCGACGTGCACATCCGGCGCCTGCGCGAACACATCGAGAAGGACCCCAAGCAACCCCAGTGGCTGCACACCGTACGGGGATTCGGGTACCGGTTCGACATTCCAGCATGACTCCCCGCATCCTGCTCAAGCTGGCGCTGCTGACGATTCTTCCTCTCGCGCTGACGGCCATCGCGGTTCTCTTCCCGGTCACGAGAATCACGATCGCCAACCTCGAGAACGGACTCGAGCAGAGCCTGTCCGAAAAGGCCCGACTGGTCGAAACCAGCCTTCACGACAAGGATCCGTCGGCCTACCAGCAAGCTGCGGTCGAGACTGCGGAGCGCAGCAACGCCCGGGTGACCGTAATCGACGCCTCCGGGAGGGTCCTGGCGGATTCGGAAGCCGACCCGTCGAAGATGGAGAACCACTCCGATCGTCCGGAGTTCATCAAGGCGCTCCGGGGGGCGACGGCGATCAGTCGACGATTCAGCAGTACCGTAGGCGTGGATTTCCTTTATGTCGCGGTCCCCATGGCGGAGGGAGGTGCCGTTCGGCTGGCGCTTCCGCTGGAGGAAGTCAAGGCCCTGGCAAGAGAGAGCAGAAACAGGATCGCGGCCGTGATCCTGCTGATCGTGGTACCGCTGATCCTCGCAACCGCGTGGTCGGCCCGGCGCATCTCCAGACAACTCTCCGACATCGTTTCGCTCTCGAACTCCATCGCGAACGGAGACTTCGATGTCGGCCCCATTCGGCGGAAGAGGGGTGACATCCGGGAATTGAACGATCTCCGGGCGAGCCTGGCAACGACCGCGACCAAGCTGCGAGAGAGTTTCAACCAACTCCAGGAAGAACGCTCCCGTTTCGCGGCCGCGGTGAACGGGATCGGTGAAGGCATTCTTGTCATCGACCGCCGGGGCCGGATCGTGCTCTACAATCCGGCGATCAAGGAGATGTTCCCGGGCGAGCAGTTACAGATCAACAGTTCGATCTCATCGTGGAAGAACAAGCGGATTCCCGAGATCTTCGACTACGCGTTCCGCCACGAAGAGCCGTACTCGACGGAACTGCCGTCGCTGGCGCCCGGCCTGCGCTCGTGGAGCGTTTCGTGTGCTCCGATCATGAGCCGCAAGGGCAACATCCGGGCCGTAGCCGCCGTCTTCCACGACATCACGGAACTCGAACGATTGGACCGCATGCGGCGCGATTTCGTGATCAATGTTTCCCACGAACTGCGGACTCCGCTGGCGTCCATCACGGGCTACGCGGAGACGCTGATGGACGGGGCCATCCACGACAAGGACAACAACGAGCGCTTCGTCAGGATTCTCTGGCAGAACGCCCAGCGACTGGCCCAGCTCACGTCCGACCTGATGACCCTTTCACAGATCGAGGTGAAAGTTCGGGAATTCGAGTATCGTGAGCATTCGCCCGCCCAACTGCTGCAAATCGTGACCGACGGCATGCGGCCCGCTTTCGAGCGCAAGTCCCTGCATCTCGAGATCCATCCGCTGCCGGACGAAATCATGATCGAGTGCGATGCCAGCGCTGTACAGCAGATCCTGGGCAACCTGCTCGACAATGCGGTCAAGTACACACCAGAGGGAGGGACGGTTGTGGTCGGCATGCAAGAGGCAGGGGAGAAGATCGATTTCTTCGTGCGCGATTCCGGCATCGGGATCGAAAAGGAGCATATTCCAAGACTCTTCGAACGGTTCTACCGCGTGGACAAGGCGCGGTCTCGCGAACTCGGTGGTACGGGGCTGGGCCTGGCCATCGTCAAGCATCTAGTACACGCGCACGATGGTGCGGTGTGGGTGGAGAGCGAGTTCGGATCGGGCTCGACGTTCTGGTTCTCACTGCCGCTGAAACGGCCAGCCGCTGCGGACATCCCACTGATTCCCCGCTTCGGCGCGGAACTTCCTGTCCATTAGTCGCATGATCGATTCGAACGCACCGGGCCGGCGTCGGCGCGGTATCATACGGACATTCAATCCCCACGAATCCGACGCATGGATCGAATCATGAACCTTCTCCATTCCCGACTCCTGGCCGCGGTGCTTGGACTAGCACCGCTCTTGGCTGTCGCAGCGCCTGCTGGCAAATTCGTACCGATCTTCGACGGGGTATCCCTCAAGGGATGGGAAGGTGACCCCAAGCTCTGGCGAATCGAGGAGGGCACCATCGTGGGCCAGACCAGTGCCGACGATCCGATCCCGCACAACTCGTTCCTCATATGGCGCCAAGGCGTCGTCGACAACTTCGAACTGAAGTTCGAGTACAGGATCGAAGGCGGCAATTCCGGTGTGCAGTACCGCAGTTTCGAGAAGCCGCAAGAATGGGGCCCATTCGTGCTGGGGGGCCTGCAGGCCGACTTCGAGGCCGGTGAGCAGCACTCCGGAGGCCTGTACGGGGAGCGCTCCCGGAGAATTCTCGCCCGGCGCGGACAGAAGGTCGAAATCGGAACGGACGGCAAGCCGACCGTCGTCGGAAGCGTCGGCGACCCGGTGGAGTTGCAGGACCGGATCAACAGCGACGGCTGGAACCGCTTTCACGTTATCGCACGGGGCAATCACTACATCCACAAGATCAACGGTCACGTCATGGTGGATGTGATCGACAATGACCCGGACGCCCCAGTCTCGGGACTGCTCGGACTGCAAGTCCACCGCGGACCGCCCATGACCATCCGATTCCGGAACATCCAGTTGAAGCGGCTGGAAATGGCAGACCGCAAGAAGGTGGTGTTCATCGCCGGAGTCAAGAGCCACGGATACGGTGCCCACGAGCACGCGGCCGGCATCAGACTGCTGATGAAGGCCCTCCGCCAAGGCATGCCGGAGATCCATTCCGTGGCCTATTTCGACGGCTATCCGGCGGACCCCACGGCCCTCGACAATGCAGACGCCGTCGTGCTGTACAGCGACGGCGGAATGCGGCATCCATGGCTGGCCGCACTGCGCCAGATCGACGCCGCGGCCAACCGTCGCGTCGGTATCGGAGCGATTCACTACGCCGTGGAAGTACCGGAGGGCGAACCCGGGTCGAAGTTTCTTGACTGGATCGGCGGCTATTTCGAGCGATGGTGGTCCGTGAACCCGCACTGGACTCCCAGGAGCGCCCGATTGAGTCGGGGCCACCCGGCGACGAACGGCGTACAGCCATTCGAGATCAACGACGAGTGGTATTTCAACATCCGTTTTCGCCCCGGCATGCAGGGTATCACCCCCTTGCTGCAGGCCGTCCCTCCTAAATCGACAATGAGTCGGCCGGACGGTCCCGTCACGGGCAACCCGTACGCCCGCGCGGCAGTGAACAGAAAGGACATCCAGACGCTCATGTGGGCCAGCGAGCGGCCGAACAGGGGCAGGGGCTTCGGCTTCACGGGAGGGCATGTCCACTGGAACTGGGCGCAGCCGGACTACCGCAGGCTGGTCCTGAACGCGATCGCGTGGATTGCGGGCGCGGACGTGCCGGCAGACGGGGTCCAGTCCGGGCCATTCACACTGCAGGACATGATGGCCGCCCAGGACTACCAGCCCTGGGGGCGGTACGACAAGGCCGAGGTCGAGCGCATGCTGACCGACTGGTCGAACTAGAAAATCGTACGGTCAGGCCGACTGGTCCACTCCGCAGCGAAGACCGACCGCGCCAGTTGGACTTGCCAGCCGGATGCGGGAGCACGCGGAGGAGCGGAAGGGTTCACTCCACCATCCGACGGTGCCCGCGGCTCGTGCCAGCCATCGCGAGCAATCCTGCCCGCGCGGCGCCCCTTCGATCTAGTAGACCGCGAACGCTTCGCCGGCGCTAACGAGAAAGTCGGCGGCGTTGGTCAGACGGTTGTATGCCACCTGCATCCGCTGGCGTATGAAGCCCTCCGGATCCATCGCGTCCGGAATCATGGCGATCAGGTTCATCTCCGACGCAACTCTCCGAAGCGTCAACGCACGCCTATTGGCTTCGATCCGGGTGTAGACGCTGTTGAACGAGCCACGCCCCCGCTCCACGTTCGACATGTACTGGATCTCATGGTTGATCAACCGGTTGCTTTCGCCCATGAGCAGGGACGAAGCCTCCTCGTCACCCAACAGCGTCGCGAAGACCCAGTTCACCTCCAGAGCCGCCCAGGCGAGGCTGAAGTTCAGCAATTGCGCCGTCGTGGTGGCCCCGGAGTTCGCGAACTCGACGATTTTCGCCGAAGAATCGAAATCGGTATACGGCTGCTCACCCCTCGACTCGCGCAACGTGCTGCGGAGTGCATCGATGCTGAAGTTCTCAGTTCCCGATAGCAGGGCGATCTCGGCAACAGCCGCGCGTGCAGAACCGACCATCCGGGTGGCATCGTCCAGCGTGGGTGCGGCATCCGCACCTCCGACCATCAGTCCCGCCGCTGCGGTCAGGACGAATCGTGCAGAATTCGCTGCGGACATGGTTGCTCCTTGCCGATGCCTCAATCGTACACGGAATCGAGGCTTCCTGCGGAACTTCACCGACGACGGCGCCCAAGATCCGCTGCAATCACTCCTGCCCTGAAACAATCCTACGGCGACTTGATTGATTCCGCGAAGCACACACAGGAGTATTGCGGGAGACTCATGGTGGAGAGACCGACTGTCACGACCGCTTGCACGGCGATCCACCGAGAGCACCTGGCCCTTCACTCCAGTTCATCATCTTCCGACAAGTAAGTCATTGAAAATTAATAATCTAAGCCCATTGCACAACGAAGCTGGTCTGGAGAGTGGTGAATGGAAGTAGGGGTGAAGGATTGGCCAAGGGAAACCGCAGGACCGAGCGGGCCGGAGTGTCAAGAGGGAGGCTGGAGGCCACTGGAGGGCTTGGACGGGGGAGCAAGGCAGGGGGACGACTGCTGGAAGGGAAAGACGTGGGGCCGGAAGAGGCCGCAAGGGAGGTAAGCGAGGTGGGACCACCGAGCGGCGAGAGCGTGAAGATCAGAGGGGCAGAGATCCGGGCGGGCGGGCAGCGGGGTGATACCGGTCGCCACAGTTCCTGCGCGCCCTGAACCCAAGCGTGGGTAGAGACTCGAATCGCAGGAGGACAGGATCACGGGAACCACCACCCGACCACGGTCCACAGCCAAGCTCACTTGCACCAGGAACACGACCATGACGGCATTTCCTTCCGTCGTCGCCAGCATCAATGTCGGCAAGCTCACGCTCGACGCCCACATCCACCCTTCTGGCCTCACCTGCCATCTCGCCAACGACCAGCAGGGCCGCAACCTCTGGCGCCCGCCTCCGACCTACTCCCGGAGTCCGAACACGAACAGTGAATTGCCGGACGCAATCGCGATCCGCTGCTTGCCTCCGGCGGTGAACGTGATCGGGGAAGCCCCCACGGTGCCCCCCAGATTGACGGACAGAAGGTTCTGGCCGCTGAAGGCGTCAAGCACGAGGAAATAGCCCTCCATGCTGCCCGTTACAAGGATGTCCCCTGCCGTGGACAGAATCCCGCTCTCGCCGACGCCGGTCATGCGGAACTCCCACTCCATGTCGCCAGTCATGGGAGAGAGTGCACGGATGGCCCCCCAGCCCTGCTGCTCGGCAGCGTCCTCCATGGTGTCCGGAAAGATACCCTTCGGCAGACTGCCGACATAGCGATTCCCGCGGGTGTACGTGGGATCGCCCTTGTGGTAGACGCTCGAGTACTCCCAGGACGACACGTAGAACAGTCCGGTCTTCGCGTTGTAGGCGGGAGAGTACCAGTTCGTGCCCCCTTGCACGGCCGGCCAGACCCGCACGCCTTCGCGCGTCGGAGACGCCTCCGGAACCCGGATTGGGCGACCGTTGTCGTCGAGCCCCTTGGCCCACGTGACCTTGACGAAGTTCTTGCCATGCAGGAATTCCCCGGTCTCGCGATCCAGCACGTAGAAGAACCCGTTGCGGTTGGCCCACAGCATCAGCTTGCGCTGCCGACCTTCCCATTCACGGTCCACCAGTACGGGAATCTGCACCGAGTCCCAGTCCCATTCGTCGTGGGGGGTGAACTGGAAGTACCATTGCAGTTCTCCGGTGTCGGCATCAAGGGCCACAACGGAATCGGTGAAGAGATTGTCGCCCAGACGAACATCACCGTTCCAGTCCGGGGCGGGATTCCCTACTCCCCAGTAGGTCAGGTTCAGATCCGGATCGTAAGAGCCTGTCAGCCAGATCGAGCCTCCGCCTCGCATCCAGGAATCACCCGACCATGTCTCGTGTCCCATCTCGCCGGGACCCGGAATGGTGTTGAACCGCCAGATCTCGTCACCGTCGGCTGGATCCAGCGCCACGATGAATCCCCGAATTCCGTACTCTCCCCCTGCCGAACCGAGGATCAGCTTGTCCTTGAGCACCAGCGGTGCATGCGTCAACGAATAGCCGCCGGTGGTGTCGACGATCTGCCTGGTGAAGACAACCCCGCCCGTCTTGGCGTCAAGAGCGACCAGCTTGCCATCTATCGTTCCCATGTACAGCGTGTCACCGTAGATCGCAAGTCCGCGGTTGATTCGCCCGCAGCACACGTTGATCTTGCCCTCGAGAACATGGGTGTACTCCCAGTACTTCCTTCCGGTCACAGCATCCAAGGCCACGACATCATTGGGCATCTGCACCGCATAGACGACGCCATCGACCACGAGTGGAGTCATCTCGAATTTCTCCAGGGACTGGGACTGAAACACCCACTTCAACTCCAGTTCGCCCACGTTGGCGCGGTTGATCTCGGCAAGGGGCGAGTGATGCTGACTCTGGTACGTTCCGTTGTAGGTCAGCCAGTTGCCCGGCTCCTCCTCGGCCCGGAGGATGCGTTCATACGTGACCTGCCCTCCAAGCTGGACGGCGAGGAGTGCCGGGAATATCACCAATCGGATGAGTCTACTGCGCTGCATTGTTCGGCCCCCTCAGGCGCTGGCTCGCCAGATATGCGACAAGATTGTCCAACTCGTCCCCCCCGATCTTTCCATCGTACGAAGGCATGCCGGAGGACCGGTCGACCTCGAAGTCGACCAGGCGGGATTTCTGCAGCGAGAGAAGCTGACCGGAAGCGTCGAGCAGTTGCACGGAGAACGTGTCCTCATTCATCCGCATGCCGGAAATCGACTCCCCGTCGTCGGTTTGCGCCCGGACCATCCAGTGCTGCGGGTACACCGATTCGTCCGGTTGCAGCACCGCAGCCTGCAGGTGCCCCAACGATCTCATCGCGCCGATATCACTGAGATCCGGTCCCATCCGGCCTCCCTCTCCGCGGATGCGGTGGCACCCGTCACAGCCGTTCGCAAGATAGACGGCCTTGCCCTTCTCCGGATCTCCGGGTGCGTGGTCCGCACCTCGCCCTTCACTCAAGGAGCGGACATACGCCACGATCTGCCACAACTGCTTGCCATTGAAGAAGATGCCAGGCATCTCCGTCCCGGGTATGCCTTCCGAGATCGTCTCGTAGAGATCCCGATCGGTCCCACCGTGCCGGAACATGCCGGTCGTGAGCATGGCTCCGCGTCCCCCTTCCCCTTCGATTCCATGACAGACGGCGCAATGCGACCGGTACATCCGCCCCCCGGCCTCCCTGTCCGTGGCCGACGTGAACGGGTTGGTGAGGGCGTCTTCGGTATGCCCCGCATCACCGGGAGCGGCCACCAGCACCGCCGGCAGCAATAGCAACAGGAAACGGGATTTCATGGCGTACCTCCTGGAACCGCGTACGACACGGCTGACCGGAGCCATTCTAGCGGAAATCCCGGACGATAGCCGCCCGCTTGCAGCGCTATTCGTTCCAGAGTCGCAGACAGACCAGGGAATCCACATCCCTGGCGAAGAGCAGGCCGCCCGCGAGCGCCGGGAACGCCCGGGTCTGCCGGAGCAGGATCTGTGCCCTGGAAATCACTTCGAATCGTTCGCGGGAAACCGCAGCCATGACGAGTTCTCCCGACTCCAGCAGCAGCAGGAGTCGGTCGCCGACCCGTGTCACGGAGCCCGCCCGGATCCGGTCGTGCGACCAGTGGACCTTGCCGGTCTCGAGGTCCACGGCCCGAAGACTCTGGCCGTATTCCTGTCGACCGTGGAATCCGTACAGCGTGCCGTCCGAGAGCACAAGGCTTGCATAGTGACTGTCGATGATCCCCTCGCCGGACCACAACACCTCGATCTTGCGATCACGGAGTCTCATTGCGATCGAGCCCGTACCGTAGGACGCTGACAGCAAGACGACTTCTCCATCCACGACCGGCGACGCCGCATTGACGGAGGCCCTGCTGCGCGAGCGCCACCGACGCTCATGGAGCAATGCCCCCGATGAAGGCTCGATCACTGCAAGCCCTTCACGGGTGAAGAAGACGGCCGCAGTCTGGCCGTCCAGCCGGGCCACGACGGGAGACGAATAGCTGGCCTCGTGGTCCGTCGATGTCCAGAGCGTCTCACCCGTATCCGCACGCAGCGCCACGATTCCAGCATCCTTGCCACCCACGTTCGCGAGCACCCTTCCGTCGAGCACCAAAGGAGTGGAAGCAGCACCGAAGAATCCCTTGCGAACCCCGAATCTCTCGTGCGTGTCGACGGCCCAGACCCTGGCTCCGGTCTCGAAGTCGAGGCAATGCAACCAGCCCTGTGCACCAAACGTGTAGACTCTGCCGTCGCTGATGACCGGCGTCGCACGCGGGCCATTGTCGAATCCGAAGTCATCCTTGTATCCGGTGTCGTACGAGAACCTCCAGATGCTGCTCCCGTCCTCTGCATGCAGGGCCTCCACGACCTCTTGGTTCCCGAGCCGATGGAAGAGCACCAAACGCCCCAGTGCCGTAGCAGGCGCGCTGAAACCGGCACCCACGGACCGTTCCCAAACGAGCTCCGGGCCCGCCGTCGGGAAGGGGTCGATCGTGGCCCGCCCGGAATACGATCCGTCCCGCCCGGGTCCCCGGAACTGCGGCCAGTCCTGCGCAACCGCCCCGGTCGCGAACGCAACACACAGGGCCAGAGGCCGAACCCAAGCCAGAGGCAGGCCAGCCGGTCGACGCTCGACCGTGGCGGACACTTCCCGACCCCGGACGGGATCGTGGCACCTGTCACTCGGGGTCAGATTCCGGGCCATCGCTTGAGGTTGTCGCTCCTGACATCCAGAAGGTCGAGAATCCGCCCCACCTGTTGGTTGACGACATCGTCGATCGATTCCGGCAAGGCGTAGAACGCGGGCATGGGCGGGGCGATCACGGCCCCCATCTCCGCAAGGTTGACCATCGTTCGCAGGTGTCCGAGATGGAGCGGCGTCTCGCGGACGACCAGCACCAGACGGCGCCGCTCCTTGAGCGCAACATCGGCAGCCCTGGTGAGGAGGTTCGAAGCCAGCCCGGTCGCGATTGCGGACATTGTCCGCACGGAGCACGGCACAACCGCCATCGCATCAAACAGGAAGGACCCGCTGGCAATGGTCGCACCAATGCGATCCACGGAATGCAGTTCCCGGACCAACGAACGCAAGTCGGTCAGAGTGCGGCCGGTTTCCTGGTGCAGCGTCTTCTCACCCGGCCGCGTCACCACCAGATGGGTCTCAACGTCCGGAGCAGAGGCGAGATGTTCGAGCAGCCGGAGCCCGTATACCGCCCCGCTGGCGCCGCTGATGCCGATCACGATCCGTTTCAACTTGCAGTCCCTGCCATTCATCGTTGCAGAATCGGGCGGAGCTTCGAAACGGGGCGGCTTCCGTTGCGACTGCGCACACTTGCGGTTCAGCCCACTCAGGGGTGCCACCAGACCGTTTCGGACCGTCGATGATAATCCGTCACACTGAGACTATCAGGCAGTCGTCAGGCCCGATCCGGCTGCAACGGTGAGTCCTGGCAGATGCGGCTATTGGTGTCCCGGTGAAAAAGACCATCTACCTCGCCAACAGTTACGGCTTCTCGACACAGCAGAGGAGAGGCCCGCTGGCCGAACTGGTGGCGAGACTGGAGGCACTGGGAGCCGACGTATGGGAACCGTTCGAACGGAACAACCAGGTCGACAAGAACGACCTCGACTGGGCGTACCAGGTCGGCCAGGCGGACTTGAGCGACGTGCGGGATGCGGACGGCCTGTTCGCCGTCGTGAACGGTTGCCCGCCCGACGAAGGTGTCATGGTGGAACTGGGCATGGCCATTGCCTGGGGCAAGCCGACGTTCCTGTTCCGCGATGACTTCCGGATCTGCACTGATTCGGCCGGAACGTCCGGATACCCCTTGAACCTGATGCTGTACACGGGACTTCCCAAGGACGATTGGGAACGGTACTGGTACACCCACATCGATGAACTGGCAGACCCGGCGAAAGCACTGGAACCATGGCTGAACGAAACCCGGAGCATTGTAACCTGATCCTCTTCGACGGAGACTGCGGGTTCTGTACCGGGGCGGTCCGGTTCATTGCCCGGTTTGACAGCAGGAAGGCGTTCCGCTGCGTGCCCCTGGACCGCGCAGAGGACCTTCCGTCCATGGCCGGGACCAACATCGAAGTCAACGGATTCGGCTCTCTGCTGGTGGTGCCGGCCCACACGGCCAGCGACAGTGCGCCACTGCAGAAAGCGGCGGCAGTACTGTTCATCGTGCGCCGCCTGGACTGGCCGTGGCGGCTTCTGCGGGTCATCCACCTCCTGCCGTCGCCGCTTCTGGACTGGATCTACGACCAGATCGCACGGCATCGCTACCTCCTTTCCGGAAGACCCGGTGCATGCCCGCTGCCAACGGCACCCGGACGCGATATCCGATAGTCTCGATGCACGACCCGCAAGACCCATGGGACGTCGTGGCGTTCGTGACGGCGGCACAGCCCCGCAGTCCCGATGGTCGGCCTCGGACCAGTGTGAACCGACACCTCAGGTTCAGGGATCCGTGGGGCGAACGCCCCGGACAAACAGGCATGATGGGAGTCTCATCGGAATAGGCCATGGCTGCTACGGACTCCAACCGTCGTGCGGGACCTCGCTTGCACCAGGCGTTCAGAACTCGAATCACCGACCTGTTCGGCATCCGGTATCCCATCATCCAGGGTGGCTTGATGTGGCTGGCGAAGGCCGAGCTTGCGGCCGCCGTGGCGGAAGCTGGCGGCATCGGATTCATGACCGCACTCTCTCACGACACGCCGGAGAAGCTGCGGGACGAGATTCACAGGGTCCGCGATCTGACCGACAAGCCCTTCGGTGTCAACATCACGTTCCTTCCGTCGCTGCGGCCTCCGGACTTCCCTGCCTTCATCCAGGTCTGCATCGAGGAGGGAGTCCGGTTCATCGAGACGGCCGGGCGAAACCCGGCTCCCATCATGCCGTCGCTCACCGAAGCCGGAATCCGGGTCATTCACAAATGCACGTCAGTCCGCCACGCACTCACGGCGCAGCGGATCGGGTGCGCGGCCGTCAGCATCGACGGATTCGAGTGCGCGGGCCATCCCGGTGAGGATGATGTCACCTCGCTGATACTGATTCCCCTGTGCCGGGACGCCCTTCAGATCCCGATCGTTGCATCTGGCGGCTTCGGGGACGGCCGCGGCCTCGTCGCCTCCTTGGCGCTCGGTGCCGACGGAATGAACATGGGAACGCGATTCGTGGCAACCGTGGAGTGTCCGGTTCACGAGGCGGTCAAGCAGGCGCTGGTGAACGCGAGCGAGCGCGACACGCGTCTCCTGATGCGGTCCCTGCGCAACACGGCCCGCTTCCTGGCCAACGCCAATGCCGAGAAGGTACTGGAGATCGAAGCCCGTGGCAATGCGACGATCGACGACATCAAGCACTACATGTCCGGTCTCGAGGGAAGGCAGATGATCGAGACCGGGGACATGGAGAAGGGGGTGTTCTCCGCCGGTCAGGTCATCGGCATGATCCGTGATGTCCCGACAGTCCAGGAACTTTTCGACCGGATCATCGGCGAGGCGACCGCCAGCATCACGCGTCAACTGCCCGCGGTCGTCGACGACGGAGATTCAGGCAACTGAGGCGATCCGCCTCGCCACTCCCGGACTGTCCTCACCGTGCGATGCTGGGACGCAGTCACGCAGCCGTGAGAATCTCGGCGACCATCATTGCGCGGAACGAACAGCGCAACATCGCACGGGCCATCGACTCTGTCGAATTCTGCGACGAGATCCTGGTCGTCGACTCGGGCTCGACAGACCTCACCACCGAGATCGCCGAGTCCCTGGGAGCCAGAGTCATCACCAACGAATGGCCCGGGTATGCGGCCCAGAAGAACTTCGCGGCCCAAGCCGCCAGCAGTGACTGGATTCTCTCGCTGGATGCCGACGAAGCACTCAGTCCGGAGCTCGCTTCCGAGATTCTGCGGCTCAAGGATGGCACTCCGCAGGAAGCAGGCTATGACTTCCCGCGGCTCGCACGGTACTGTGGCCGCTGGGTCCGCCATTCGGGCTGGTACCCGGACAGGAAGGTCCGCCTGTATCGGAGGGACCTGGGGCGTTGGATCGGTCCGTACGTTCACGAGTCGGTCGATCTGGATGGTCCCGTCGGCCACCTGCACGGTGACCTCCTCCACTACACCTGCGACACGCTGGATCATCACAGGAAGAACGTGGACCGCTATACGGACCTGGCCGCCCGGGAGATTCTGGCATCCGGGAATCCAGCACCCGCCTGGCGGATGGTGCTGGGCCCGGTCTTCTCGTTCGTGAAGTCGTACTTCCTTCAGCGCGGATTCCTTGACGGCAAGCAGGGACTCACGATTGCACGCATGGCCGCCCGGTACGTCTACCTCAAGTACGCCAAGGCTCGCCAGCTAGCGGCCGGATAGGCGATGAAGATCCTCCATATCGATACCGGCCGGACGATGCGCGGTGGGCAGTATCAGGCGCTGCTGCTGCATGACGCCCAAGCCGGCAGGGGCTGCGAGGCAACCCTTCTGGCGGCGGACGGGATTCGGTCCGTTCGGAGGGTGGAACAGGCAACCTGGACCTCGGTTATGCGCCACGCCCCGCACCACGACCTGATCCACGCGCACGACGCCCACGCGCATTCGATCGCCGTTCTCTGTGGCGCCGGCAGGCCCGTCGTGGTAGCCCGCCGGGTGTCATTCGCACCGGGCACCGGCCTCGCGGCTCGATGGAAGTACCGAAGGGCCGATCATTTCATTGCGGTTTCCGAACATGTCGCCGGTATCCTGCGGAGCGGCGGAGTCCCGGTCGACAAGATATCGGTGGTTCACGATGCCGGCCCGGCGGTGGACACGACCAGCATCGAGAGGAGATCGAGAGAACGGGGAAGTGATCAACCCTTGTCCGAGTTCCGCGTGGTCACCCCGAATCTTGACGATCCACTGAAAGGCCGGGATCTTGCCATTGCCGCATGCCGCAGGGCAGGAGTCCGACTCCGGCTGGCCGACGATCTGGCCAAGGACTTGGCCAGTGCCGATGCCCTGCTCTACCTCACCAGGACCGAAGGGCTCGGGTCGGCCCTGCTGCTCGCCATGTCAATGGGCGTTCCCGTGATCGCGAGCGATGTCGGCGGCATTCCGGAGGTAGTCTCGACCGGACACACCGGACTCCTGGTCGACAACACCGTCGAGAGTGCGTCAAATGCAATCCTTGCGCTCCACGCCGACAAGGAACTGCAGACCACGATCGCCCAGGCGTCCATCGAGAGGATCCAGACCGACTTCTCGATCGAGAGAATGGCCGAGCGGACGATGCTGGCGTACCGGCGCGTACTCGCGAGGACCGGCTGAACGATGCCCGAACTCGTCGGCCTGGCGGTTCTCGCAGGCCTGAATGCAGGCAGTTTCCTCAACGTCTGCATCCGGAGATGGCCGTTGGGGCTCTCCGTGGTTCGTCCGGGATCGCACTGCCCTGCATGCGGGTATTCGCTCGCCTGGCGGGACAAGATTCCGGTCCTGAGTTTCTTCGTCTTGCAGGGCCGCTGCCGGAACTGTCAAGTACCGATCTCGTGGCGGTACCCCCTGGTCGAAGGCCTGACCGCTCTGCTCTACGGCGGTATCGCGATCCAGTTCGGCGCAAGTCCCGAAGCCGGCAAGCAGGTCGTTTTCGCATCGATGATGCTGGTGCTGCTGTTCACGGATGTCGATCACCGCGTCCTGCCCGACAGGGTCACGATGGGCGGACTTGCACTGGGGCTTGCCGTGAGTCCGTTCGTGGTGCTGCCAGCCGGTCCGGTCAACCTGGTCAAGGGGTTGGGGAGCATCAACGGCAACGGGCCCTCATGGGGCGTCTCGCTCGCCGAATCCGTGCTGGCGGCAACGGTTTTCGGCGGATTCCTGTGGATCGTGGGCGAGAGCTACTACCGCATCCGCGGTGTGGAGGGACTGGGGCTGGGCGATGTCAAGATGATCGCCATGATCGGCGCGTTCCAGGGTACGGCCGCGACGGTCCTGATCCTCGTTATCGGATGCTGGCTGGCTACGCTGGGCGGTATTCTCGCGATCGTCCTGTTCGGCAAGACCCGCAATTATCGGATCCCGCTGGGCGCCTATTTCGCGGTTTCCGCGCTGATCGTGCTCTTCGCCGGCTCGACGATCCTCGACCTATACTGGGACCTGATTCTCATATGAAGCTGGGCGACATCGCGAAGGCGCTGGAGTGCCGCCTGATAGGCGATCCGCAGATCGAGATCAGTGGAGTGGCAGGCCTCGAAGAGGCGGGCCCGAGCGAACTGACGTTCCTGTCGAACCCGCGCTACGCATCGCTTGCATCGCAGACCCGAGCGGCGGCGTTGATCATCGACCGCCCCCTGGACGGCATGGATACCGCATTCGTCGTGTCCGCGAATCCGTACCTCGACTTCGCGCGGGCATTGGAACTGCTCCATCCCGCCCCCGACCATGTCCCCGGAGTGCACTCGACCGCAGTGATCTCTGACACGGCCACCGTCGGTCCGGGCGCGGGCATCGGTCCGTTCGTCGTGATCGAGGACGATGCCCGGATCGGCAGCAACGCCCGCCTTGGCCCGCATGTGGTGATCGAGCGCGGAGCACGGGTCGGCGACGACTTCGTCGCCCATGCAGGTGCCACCGTCTGCCACGGATCGAAGATCGGACACCGGGTCGTCCTGCACCATCGGGTCACCGTCGGATCGGACGGCTTCGGTTTCGCGCGCCGCACCGATGGCACCCACAAGAAGATCGTTCAGACCGGGATCGTCGTGATCGAGGACGACGTGGAAGTGCAGGCAGGCTCCTGCATCGACCGGGCAGCAGTGGGCGAAACGCGGATCGGGCGGGGAACCATCATCGACAACCTCGTGCAGATCGGGCACGCAGTGAAGATCGGGGCCAATACGATCCTCTGCGCACAGGTCGGCATCGCCGGCAGCACCACACTGGGCACGGACTGCATCCTGGCTGGACAGGTGGGCATCATCAATCACTTGCACCTCGGCGACCGCGTGCTTGTCACCGCACAGTCCGGTGTCGGGCGCGATCTTCCGGACGATTCGAGGGTTTCGGGATCACCGGCCGTCGACAACCGGAACTGGCTGCGGTCCACGGCTGCATACACCCGACTGCCGGAGATCGCCCGCGAGGTGCGCAAGCTGCGCAAGCGCGTCGATGACCTCGAGCGCGATTCGTGAGATCGCAAAGGGACGGGGCGCGAAGCCTCGTACCGAGACACCTTCGGTCGACCGGCCAGAGACGGGTTCACGCTGCTGTACGATTGATCGAGCCGCAGTAAGGCGGCTGTCCGACCCGGATGCGTAGTTCACCCATTCTCTTCCTGCTCCTCGCCAGCCTTGCCGGAGGACAGTCCCGGGACTTTCCGGTCAATCTTCGTCAGGGAATCATGGCTGGAGAGGTCGGGGAACGTTCCGTGATCCTCCAGTCGCGGCTGACGTCCACCAATCCTCGCCAGGACCCCCGTTGGGAGGGGATCCGCGGTGCTAACGGCTGGGCGCGATTCGAGATCGCCGACAATGACGAGTTCGAGGGTTCGCGACTCGACAAGTGGATCAGGGCATCCCCCTACTCCGATTTCATTGTCAAGACAAGGGTCACTGGACTGCATCCGGCCACGCGCTACCACTACCGGCTGCACTACGGCCCCGACAGGGACGACACGCGCCTGTCGGGAACAGCAACCTTCCGCACACTGGCTGGCAAGGACATTGCCGCTCCGTACAGTTTCGCCGTTGTGACGGGGATGAACTACTCGTTCTTCCACTACACCGGAAGCGGTCGCACGAGCCCCTACGACGGCCCCGACAAGGAACTCGGCTACCCGGCTCTCGCCTCGATTCTCAAGCTGCAGCCCGACTTCTTCGTCGGCACCGGCGACAACGTCTACTATGACCATCCGGGCCACCGCGGACGGGCCCAGACCCGCCACGAGATGCGCAAGAAGCATCACGAACAGTATTCGCAGCAGCGGTTTCTGGACCTGTTCCGCGAGGTGGCGACGTACTGGATGAAGGATGACCACGACCATCGCTTCGACGATTCCGACGCCGTCAATGCAGTCCGCATCCGCGCTCCGAAGCAGATGGACTACTACCCGCGCACGAACATCCACGAAGGCGAATCGGGCTCGGGCTTCCTGCCGTCGCACGAACTGGGCATCCAAGTCTTCCAGGAGCAATTGCCCGTGGTCGGTCCCGCCGAGAGAGATCCGCTCACGTATCGGACCCACCGGGTCAGCCGCGACCTGCAGATCTGGCTTGTCGAAGGCCGCGACTACCGCAGCCCGCTGGATCAGCCCGACGGACCGGCGAAGACCATCTGGGGTCCGGAGCAGAAACGGTGGTTGATGCGGACGCTCCAGGAAAGCGACGCACAATTCAAGCTGCTACTGTCGGCGACGCCCATGATCGGGCCGGACTCGAGCAGCAAACGCGACAATCACACGAACATCAACGGCTACCGCCACGAGGGCGAGGAGTTCTTCCGGTTCCTGGCGGAGAGTGCCATCAGCCCCATGAGCTTCGTCATCGCCTGCGGAGATCGCCACTGGCAGTATCACTCGATCCGCCCGGACGGTTACGAGGAGTTTTCCTCCGGGGCGCTCATCGACGCCAACGCCATCCTGGGCAGTTTCCCGGGTGACCCGAACACGACCGACCCCGAGGGTCGGATTCAGCAGCCGTACCATTCCCCCGAGGCCAGCGGCGGCTTCCTGATCATCTCGGTGATCCCGGACGGACCGTCAGCACGCGCCGAGTTCCGGTTCTACGACGAGAACGGCAAGCTGCTCTACGAGCACGAAAAGGCGGCATCATAAGTTGCCCCGAACGGACCGCCGGCGCCCCGCCGACAACCGCCGTGCCGGCCCTTGAGCGGCCCCGGCGCTCCCGCTACAACGCATCCGCGCCCGTGCGATGAGGACAGGCACCCCGTCTGACGTCGTTCGTGGGCCGAGTTTCAGTCCTCCTCGGGCACCAGGAGAAACTCGGGATAGGCTTCCATGCCCAATTCCCCGACATCCTGTCCATGGGCCTCGACGCTTTCCGAGACGTGAGATCCCATGGTTCGATCCAGCGCGATCCACAGGAGGATCGAGGAGCCGAACACGAAACCCGCGATCGAGAGGATTCCGATCAGCTGGACGCCGAGACTCCCGCCACTCGTGATGCAGACCGCGAGGGTGCCCCAGACGCCGCAGAACAGGTGGACAGGAACCGCACCAACGACATCGTCGACCTTCAGGGTCTCCAGGAGCTTCATCGCCGAGACACACAGGATCCCGCCGATCGCACCGATGATCACGGCCCACCAGTGGGACACGATGTCGGGTGCAGCGGTGATGGCCACGAGTCCGCCCAGCGTCCCGTTCAGGCCGGCCATGAGGTCAACGCGCCCGAGAATCGGACGAGCCACGAAGATGCCGGCCAACACGCCCGCCGCGGCCGCAAGGTTGGTGTTGACGAGGATGTTGCTCACGGCTATCGCATCGACGGCGCCGCCAAGGGCGAGTTGGGACCCGCCATTGAACCCGAACCAGCCGAGCCACAGGATGAAGACGCCCAGTGTGACCCCTGGCACATTGGAAGGAGGAGTCGCCTTCACGCTCCCATCTTCGCGGAATTTCCCCCGGCGGGGACCAACGATCAGAATTCCGGCCAGTGCCGCCCAACCCCCCGTGGAGTGCACGATCGTCGAGCCGGCGAAATCCTTGAAGCCCATTTCGGCGAGCCATCCTCCGCCCCAGGTCCATGCGCCGACGACCGGGTAGATGAACGTCGTGAGAAGAGTGATGAACACGAAAAACGACCACAGTTTCACGCGTTCGGCCAATGCGCCCGACACGATGGACGCCGTCGTGGCCACGAACACCATCTGGAAGAACCAGTCCGACATGACGGCATGGCCGTTTCCCATCACTGCGGCCAGGTTGTCTTGCTGGCCATTGAGCAGTCCGACCTCTTCGGTTGAGGAGCCGTAGAAGAGGTTGAACGTCCCCAGCCATCCCCCATCATCGACACCAACGTACATCAGGTTGTAGCCGATGAGGTAGAAGGTCAACCCAGCGATGGAGTACAGTCCGATGTTCTTGAGGCAGATCATCGAAGCGTTCTTGGTACGGACGGAGCCGGCCTCGAGCATCGTGAATCCGGCTGCCATCCACATCACCAATGCACCCCAAATCAGGAACGCGAACGAGTTCAGGACGAATTGCGCCTCGCCTTCCACGGCACCATAGGCCGGGGCCAGGCCAACGAAGAGAACGGCCAATAGTGTCGTCAACCTGGGGACCAGCCGCCTTGTGCCACTACGGTGATCATGCAAGAGTCCGCATCCTGTCGATAGCATCTTTTCCTCCTGGATCGTTTCGGCCGGAACGTCAATCCCTGCCGTGAATCAATGAACCGAACAAGCCTACAGGCAAGAACACGAACCGACATGCGACGCGAGGCCCGGTAAACCGACTCATCATGGTACACCGTCGCAACGTTACCGGCTACAGAAAACGCAGTGCATCGTGCGAATTCACAACTTGGCAAGCCATTTCCCTCCGTTCTTCACCCAAGAGGTAGACCTTCCGTTGATTCATGTCTCCAACACCGACAACCGCACGCCACGGTTCGGCCCGACGCTCCCCTGTCCGCCGTGCTTACCCGCCCCCTCTACTGCATCGGGAAGAGAACGGATCCGATATACGACGCCAGAAGACCGGCTCCCCCCAGGGCGAACAGCGAAACCGTCTTGGTCTTGAGGGCCTCGACCTCCGTAAGCCCGGTCATGGTCTTGAAGACCCAGAAGCCGGAATCGTTCATCCAGCCCCCCACGATCGACCCCGCACCGATCGCGGTCAGGATATACACCGCGTGGTGTCCCGGAGGATGGGCGAGGATCAGCGGAGCCAGGATCTCGGATGACGTGATCATCGCGGTGGTCGCTGATCCCTGCGCGATGCGAAACAGCATCGCGATGCCGAAACCGAGAAGCATGAGCGAGAGCCCCAGATGCTGGGCGTACTCGCCGAGGACGGTTCCCACATCAGCCTTGACCAGCATCCGTCCGAACGCACCGCCTGCTGCGGTGATCAGGATGATCAGGCCGGCGCTCTTGATCGCCTCCTCGGTGGGCTTCGCCAGTTCGCGCAATCCCATTCCCTTGTGCGAGGCAAGCAGCCACAACCCGGCAGCGGCGGCAATGATCAGCGCCATGTTCGGGTTGCCCAGGAACGTCGTGACCCCGGCCAGAACGTGCGCTGGACGTGATCAGAATGACGGGAATCGCGATGGGAGAACGTGTTCCGCGAAAGAAGTGACACGAAGAATCCGGGCAATTCACTCTCGGGGCGGTTCGCCACCTCTCGCAGTTCCTCCAGCGTCAGCCCCGGAGCCTCGCGGATCGGGATGTTGAGCTTGCGATCGATCCACCATGCGTACGCCCAGCACGCCAGGGCTGAAGGGACGGCTACGATCAAGCCGACCAGAATTACCACCCCTAGGTCGATTCCCAAGGTCTCTGCCATGGCGAGCGGGCCGGGAGTGGGCGGTACGAAAATGTGAGTGGTCACGCCGCCAGCGCCGATCGCGAGCGTGTAGAGCAGATAGTTCCGGCCGCCCGTCCGCATGCTCATCGATCGGGCCAACGGAACAAGCAGGTAGAAGACCGTGTCGTGAAATACCGGGATGGAGAGGATATACCCGCTGATCACCATCGACAGCGATGAGTACCTCTCTCCCAGCCAAGCGACGAAGCGTCGCGTGATTTTCTCCGCGCCGCCGCTCTCCATCAGGCACTGGCCGATCACGGCGGCCATCGCGATCGCGATCCCGATTCGCCCGACCAAGCCGCCGAAGGCCTCGGTGACGGCTCCGATGATGTCCTGAACGGCGACTTGAGGGGACAGTACGCCGATAAGGACGGCGGACAGTATCAGGGCGACGAACGCGTTGACCTTCCAGCGGATGATCAGCAGGAAGACCGCCGCCATGGCGATCAGGAGAATGAGAATGGGATGCATGGACTCCGAACAGAATATACCGGATTGCTATCCTGAGCCCACGATGCCCAAGTCGATCCTGCGGATCGAGACCAAATCTCCGATCGGCATTCTGACCCTTGCGAACCCGCGGCACCGGAATCCGCTGTCCCTGGAACTGATGTCAGCCCTCACGGTGGCCCTCCGGGACATTGGCAACGACACGACAATTCGGGCAGTGATCCTGCGGGCCGAAGGTCCTGTGTTCTCGGCGGGTCACGACCTCCGGGAGATGACCGGTGGCGACCTGAAGCACTACCGGAGGGTGTTCGATGTCTGCACCGACATGATGGCGGCCATCCAGTCGATCCCCCAGCCTGTCATCGCCGAAGTCGACGGCGTCGCCACTGCCGCCGGCTGCCAACTGGTTGCCACCTGCGACCTCGCGCTGGTATCGCCCGCGTCACGATTCGCGACTCCCGGGGTCAAGATCGGGCTCTTCTGCAGCACCCCGATGGTGGCCCTGACCCGCTGCATCGGCAGGAAACGCGCGCTCCAGATGCTGATGACCGGCGAGATGATCGACGCGGAACGGGCAGCCGAGTGGGGACTCGTCAATCGTGTCGTCCCCAGGGACCGCCTCAGCGACGAGGCCCGGAAGCTCGCGCTGGAGATCGCGGCGGCCAGCAGCCTGACCGTGGGATTGGGCAAGCAGGCATTCTACTCGCAGATCGATCTGGACCAGCCGAAGGCGTATGACTACGTCAAGGAGGTCATGAGCATGAACGCACTCGCCCACGACGCGCAGGAGGGGATGTGCGCATTCCTCGAGAAACGCAAGCCGGTCTGGACCGGCAACTGACATCGGTCGGTCATTCCACCGAACTGCGATGACCTCCCGGGATGGCCGGGGCGTCTGCCGCGTGTTCCGCCGTCTGCCATGTGGCTGGATGCAGCGTTCCGCCTATCCCACCCAGAGCTCCATCAGTGGCTTGCCCTTCACCAGGTCACGAGGCTGGTTCAAGTGGTTGTGGATCTCCTGATTGGGATCGATACCCAAGGCGTAGTAGATCGTCGCGAGCAGATCGTTCGGATGCACCGGCTTCTCTTTCGGGGACGATGCGGTCGCGTCCGACTCTCCGTAGATCCGCCCGCCCGGAATGCCCGCTCCGGCGACCATTGCGGTGTAGCAATACGGCCAGTGATCGCGTCCGTCCGGCGAATTCGTGTTGCCGGATGTCGAGACGCCGAGCCGTGGCGAACGCCCGAACTCGCCGACGGCAACAATGAGCGTCTCGTTCAGGAGCCCCTTCTCGTCCATGTCGGTCAGGAGCGCGGAGAGTGTCCGGTCGAGTTTCGGGCAATGGAGGTCGCGAAGTGGTCCGAAGTTCGCGGCATGCGTGTCCCAGGCGGTGGTCTCGGGATCTCCGTTCGCCACCGAAGGCCAGTTCAACTGGACCATCCTGGTTCCAGCCTCGACAAGGCGCCGTGCCATCAACGCCCCCTGGCCAAACGTGAAGCGCCCGTACCTGTCCCGCATGTCATCCGACTCCAGCGACAGATCGAAGGCGCTCCGGGCCTTGCCCGACAACACGAGATCGAAGGCGTTCTGATAGTACTTGTCGAGGGCGTAACTGCCGACGGCCTTGTCCAGGGCGGGCATCGAGCCATTGATGCCGCGCAGCAGTTCGAAGCGGCGTTGCAGTCGATCCGCCGGCACCTCCTTGCGCAGTTCCAGATCGGCCAACTCAATGGGCTTGGCCGGATCCTGGTACAGGCGGTACGGATCGAAGGCCTTGCCGATGAATCCCGCCGCTCCGCCCTTGCCGATCACACTGGACTCCTGCAGCGGCCGGGGCAGTTCCACGAAGGGCAGCACCGGCTCGCTCGGTGGTCGGAACTTGGTGATCCAGGAGCCGGCCGTGGGATAGTCGTTCGGGGATGGCGGCTCGAGCTGTCCGGACGGGGAAACCTCGGTCGGCTCGTAGCCCGTCAGCATCTGGTAGATCGCCGCCGTGTGATTGAACAGGCCGGCAGGCGTGTAGCTCATCGAGCGGATGAGCGTGCACTTGTCCAGCGTGTCCGCCAGCCGGGGCATCGTCTCGCTCAACTGGACCCCGGGAACGGTGGTCTTGATGGACTTGAACTCGCCCCGGATGTTCGAGGGTGCATCGGGTTTCGGATCCCAGATATCGATGTGAGACGGTCCGCCCTGGAGAAACAGCACGATGACCGACCTGGCCGATCCGAAGCCTGTGGACCCCTCGAACCGCCCCTCACCGGTCGAGGCCCTCGCCTGGTCCTGCAGCCGCAGGACATCCTGCAGTGCCAGGCCGAACAGGCCCAGTGAGCCCACTTTCATGAATTCCCGACGGGCGGAACCGTCGCAGAATCGGGCAACATGGCGATTCGGAATGGTCAACATGGCGACAACCTATCCGGAATTATAGGGGATCCTGCGGCAGGTCAACGGGTTCGAAGAGGGCGGTTTCCCCCGACCACCGCCGGAATCGAGCCCTTCCGCTGCCGTTTGCCAGTTCGGCATGCGCGCAACGTGCCGGACCGGACCCGCCCCCCTATCTCGAAGCCGCAAGAGCATGGATCGCGGGCAGGTCGCGGAATGCTCCGGCGTAGTCCATCCCGTAACCCACCACGAACTCGTCGGGGATCTTGAAACCGACATAGTCCACCCGCACATCGACGACCCGGCGATCCGGTTTGCTCAGGAGCGCGGCAAAGCGGAGGGACGCCGCTCCGAGGCCTCCGAGAAGTTCCAGCAGGGTACGTGCCGTATGGCCGGAATCCACGATGTCGTCCACCAGCAGGACCTGACCACCGGCAACATCCAGTTGATCCACCCCATGCACTCGCACCTGTCCGGGACTGGCTGTGGCGTTTCCGTAACTCAAGGCATGGACGATGTTCATCCTCACATCGACATCAGGGCCGATGGCGCCCTTCAGCGCCTCGCCGAAGACCTGGCCGCCTTCTGCGACCACCACCAGATGCAGGACCTGACCAGCATAGTCCCGCCGAATCGTCGCGCCCATGGCTCGCACGCGTTCGTCGATCTCGGCACCGCTGAGGAGCACCCGCCCCAGAACCGGAACCGCCGGTCTCATCGCGGTGCTTCCGAGACCAGCCCCGCCACCGCCAGCATCCTTCCCGCAGTACCCTGCTCCGCCCGATACGAGAAGTAGCGGTCAAGTGCGCAACTCGTGCACTCTCCGCAGGCCGCAATCAATGGCACGCCCGCCTCATCCAGCTGTCTCCGCAGCACCGAGACGAGGTCGACGTGAGGCCTGGGATGGGATCGGTCGACGAAGGCCGCATCGAAGCGGCCGGCGACATCCTCTCCCACCTCGAAACAGCACGCACCGATGCCGGGCCCAATGACGGCCTGGATGTCGCGGGGCAAACTTCCGTACTCGGCACACAGCATGCGAACCGCGTTCGGCAGTACCTCTCCCACAGCGCCCCGCCATCCGGCGTGGACGGCCGCTACCGAGCGGACGACAGGATCCACCAGCAGCACGGGAAGGCAGTCCGCGGTGCGCACACCGACCAACACCCCGCGTCGATTCGTGACGACGGCGTCGGCCTCCGGCCGATCCTCCCCCCATGGTCCGTCGGCGCGGATGCAGCGGTCGGAATGGACCTGGTTCGGCGTGGCCAGGCCGAAGCCGTCGGCATTGAACGTGGAAACAACGGTTCGGACCGCCGGCCAGCGGAGGAAGTCGCCAGTCGATCGGGTCGAGAACCCATGCACCAGCCATGAATGCCGACCCCAGCCACGCAGCCGCAGGACCCCGCGCTTATCTGTCTGGAACATACCGTTACAGACCCAGCAGCCAGGCCGGGTTGATCCGGGACATGCGATCAATCTCCTCTTGCGTGAAACCGGCTCCCCTCAACTTCGCCAGGAAAACGGCCAGGCCGTCCGTGTGGATCGGGTTCATCGACTGTCCCAAGTCGCTGGAGATCACCACACTCTCCGGGCCGACCTCCCGGATCGCCCGGACATAGGCGGCGAGCCTCTCGTCGTCACTGCCGCGCCAGGTCGGATTCGACGCCAAGGCGGTGCCCACCGCATACTCGAGCATCGCCCCCATGGCGGCGGCCTGCTTCTGTGTCTCGACGGACATCGCAACCGGGGGAGGCAGCGGATGAGTGACGATGACTCGATCGATCCCCCGTTCCTTTGCAGCCCGGATGAGCAGAAGCGACTCTTCCGGCGACGAATGTCCCGTGGCCAGCACGAGACCGTAGCGGGCCATCACATCCAGCACGGAGAGCACACTTGGCAGGAGCGCGCGATCCTTGCTGACAGGAACCCGATTCGGGTTCGGCCGGTGAACACGGTGGTAGTACTCCGAGTCGAATGTCGGCATCCAGACAACTCTTCCGTGACCTCCGCTCGTGCGAGCCATGTGCTCGACCGCCACGGGGTTGATGCCCGAAGCCGCGTTCAGTGCGATACCGCCGAACACCCGGATTCCAGGTACGGCTCGCTCCACCACGAACGCAAGACCAGCCGTCGGCGCGTAGTGGTTCTTGAGCAAGAGGCCCCGCATTCCGGCATCTCGCGCAATGCGGGCCAGTTGCAGCGCTCCGATGGAGCGCGGTCCGCTATCCGGGGCACAATGCACATGAAGGTCGACAACGCCCTCGATACTCGCGGGAACGACCCCGCCCGTTGTTCCGCACCATGGGCAGTCCTGCTGGGCCACGCCCGGCAGTGCACCCGCCAGGCACGCAAGAAGAAGGGCCCGGAAGGCTCTTGGGCAGGACGGAATCGGCAGGCTCCTCGGCAAGTTGTGATGCTCGCTGCGGACGACGAAGGCATGGTTTGCCGGCGAACGCACCGGCCACACTACCGGAACAACACTCCGTCGCAGATTCGGACCTATAGAATGCCATATTCCTTCGCCTTGATCAGGTCGGCCGGTGGGACGCTGCGATGCCGCATGAGCCGATCGGCCCGATCGTCGAACCTGTCCTCCGACAGGCTACACTGAACGTTTTCGCAGTTGGACCCACATGGATCTGAATGGCAAAGTCGCTGTCGTCACCGGCGGCGCAACTGGAATGGGGCGGGCGATCAGCATCCGGCTTGCCGCCGAGGGTGCCCGCATCCTCATCAATTATCGGACTTCGGTCGAGGATGCCCTGGATCTGGTCGAGGTAATCCGCCGGGCTGGCGGCGAAGCAGTCGCACACGCCACGAATGTCGAGGATGACGCGGAGGTTCGGGCCATGATGGCTTCGGTGGAGAATCGCTGGGGGCGCCTCGACGTCCTGGTCAACAACGCGGGCTGGAGCAAGCTGACCCCTCACAGGCAACTCGAGGACCTGACCGACGAGATCTGGGACCGCACGCTCAACACCAACCTGCGGGGAGCGTTCTACTGCTGCCGGGCCGCCGTACCCTTGATGCGCAAGAACGGCGGCGGCTCGATCGTGAACAACGCATCCGCCTCCGCTTACTCGGCGGCGGGGAGTTCCATCGTCTACTCCGCTTCCAAGGCCGCGCTGGTCAATATGACAAAGTCACTCGCTCGGGCCCTCGCACCCGACATCCGTGTCAATGCCATTGCACCCGGACTGGTGCAGACCCGATTTGCCGGCTGGCCCGATGAGGCATTCGAGGAAGGCCGGACGGTCTCGCCCTTGCAGCGGATTGCCACGGTGGAAGAGGTCGCATCCACGGTGTTGTTCCTGGCCGCCGATGCCACGGCCATCACGGCCGAGACGATCCTGATCGATTGTGGCGCAACGGCTCTCGCGACCATGCGTTCGCGACAACGTTGAGAATGCCCGGGGACCCGGTCGCATCAAGTCACGACCGTCTGCCAAGATGAACGCTCGACGGGCTTCATGGATGAACCGCGCGGCCTTCGCCGGGTTCGTCCTGTCGGTCGTGCTACTGGCAGTGTCGCTGCCACTCGAGACATGGATGGAATCGGTTCGCGACTGGGTCGGCGGCTTGGGTTTCTGGGCACCCTTGGCATATGCGGTCGCGTATGGATGCGCGACGACGCTCTTCGTCCCCGGTTCCGCCCTGTCGGTGGCCGCCGGTGTGGTCTTCGGGCTCTGGAAAGGCAGCGTGGTGGTGTGGGCGGGAGCCAATCTGGCAATCGTCACCTCGTTCCTGATCGCGCGCCACGTCGCCCGGTCACGCGTCGAAGCAATGGCGCGGACGCGTCCACGCTTCGCTGCACTCGACCGAGCGCTCGGCGAGGAGGGCTGGAAGATCGTGGCCTTGATGCGGTTGTCGCCGCTCTTTCCGTTCAGCCTCCAGAACTACCTGCTCGGAGTGACAGCGATTCGATTCCGGCCCTACGCTGTCGCAAGCGGGATCTTCATGATCCCGGGCACGTTCCTGTACGTGTACTTGGGCTACGCTGGCGGGCAGGTCGCTGCGGTTGCCGGTGGATTGCCCGAAGAGGATATCGTGAGACTGGTGCTGCGGGCCGTGGGTCTCGTCGCAACGATCCTGGTCACGGTCATCGTGGCGCGCATCGCTGCAAGAGCAATCGCAAGACATACTCCCGAGGCGTCTTCCGATCCGATTCCTGCGCCGGATACGGGTACACTCTCTCCAGGCAAGTCTGCCGTCGTTCTCGCAATCGCCTGTGCGTCATTGATCGCATCGCTGTTCGTCTTCATGGAGCGCGAGTCGGTCCGGACGAGGCTGTCTCCCTCCACCGTGCAACTGGATGAAGCCACAGTGATCGCGAAAGTTCGAGGGAAGTTCGGACGCGGCCTTCTGCACGGGCAGCACGCCATGGGTGCCAGTGCCGTCCACCCCGCGACGTACTTGGTAGTTCCTGTGGCTAGCGAGCGCCCTCCCTCTTCGCAATCGGTTGTACGATGTGCGCTCGACGATGTTCGATGGCTGTCGACTGCCCCAAACCACAACGCTGCTTGCCATGCACTGTGTCCAGCTTGACCAGCAACATTCCGGAATCGTATGCCTACACCGATCGACGCCATCACGGAAGCCGCCCCACTCGACGAGCACAACAGTCGACTGGTGAGCAACGTCCACCCGCAGGACTGGATCAACCCTCGACCGCAAGGTCGATATCACCTGGTCGTGATCGGCGCTGGAACCGCGGGTCTGGTCACAGCCATGGGAGCGGCCGGGCTCGGAGCGAAGGTCGCCCTGATCGAGCGTCACCTGATGGGAGGCGACTGCCTGAACTCGGGATGCGTGCCGTCGAAGGCCCTCATGCGGACAGCCAAGGCTGTGTCGACCATACGAGCTGCAGAGGACTTCGGAATCCGTCTCGACAAGAACGCCGGCCAAGTCGATTTCGGCAAGGTCATGGAGCGCATGAGACGGTTGAGGGCTGACATCAGCGCCCATGAATCGGCGCAGCGATTCACCGACCACGGCGTAGACGTATACCTCGGGCAGGCGCGGTTCACCGCGCGGAACCGGATCCAGGTCGACGATACGAGGCTCGAATTCTCCCGCGCGTGCATCGCAACGGGAACCCGTCCGGCAATGCCGGCCATCCCCGGACTGGCGGAAGCCCGCCCCTTCACGAACGAGACAATCTTCACCCTGACCCAACTACCCGAACGGCTTGCCATTCTCGGAGCCGGACCGGTCGGGGTCGAGATGGCGCAGGCATTCGCTCGATTCGGCTCCGAGGTCACGTTGATCGATCAGGCCCCCGGAATTCTGCCGCGGGAGGACCGGGATGCGGCGGAAGTGATCGAGCAGTCCCTCCAGCGCGATGGGGTGGCGTTGCACTTCGACCGCCAGGTGTCCGCAGTTGCCACTGACAGGAGCGCCTATGTGCTCCATCTCCGATCCAGCAAGGACGGAGGCGAGATCCCGGTGCAGGCCGACCGCATTCTGGTGGCGGCTGGGCGTATCCCGAACGTGGAGGATCTGGGCCTGTCCGCAGCAGGGGTGCATTTCGACTCGCACCAGGGAGTGCTGGTTGACGACCGGCTGAGAACCTCCAACTCGAGGATCTTCGCCGCCGGTGACGTCTGCTCGGCCTTCAAGTTCACGCACATGGCCGACGCGATGGCACGGATCGTGATCCGGAACTCCCTGTTCCTCGGCCGAGCCAAGGCCACAGCACTGAATGTTCCCTGGTGCACATATTCGGCCCCCGAGCTAGCCCATGTCGGGTTGAGCGAAGCAGGAGCCAAGAGCACGGGAGTTGCGATTGACACGTTCCGGACCGAAATGGCAAGTGTCGACCGTGCAGTCATTGATGGCGCAACGGAAGGATTCGTCAAGATTCACTGCAAACGGGGCACGGACAACATCGTCGGTGCCACGATCGTCGCGGAACATGCGGGAGAGATGATCTCGGAGATCACTCTCGCGATGAACTCCGGCCTTGGCCTCCGGTCGATCTCGGGGACGATCCATCCGTACCCGACGCTTGCTGACGCGCTCCGCAGGACAGCGGATGCCTACCAGCGGACCAGACTGACCCCCGGTACTCGCAGACTGCTGGGGATGATGCTCCGGCGCCATGACTAGTCACGGGACCTATCGCCGCAACGGCTCGGCGGACTCCATCAGCATCATCATCCCCACCCTGAACGAGGAACGGGTGATAGGCGAGACCCTCTGCGGGCTCGACGGTTCGGACATCGCAGAGATCATCGTGGTCGATGGAGGCAGCGAAGATGCCACGGTCGAAATCGCGATGGCTGCCGGGACGCGTGTGTTGCGAGAACGCGCGAATCGGGGGCGACAGCAGAATGCGGGTGCGGCGCACGCCAGCGGTGACATCCTGCTCTTCCTGCACGCCGACACCAGCCTGCCGCGAGGATTCGAGTGTCAAGTGCGCGAAACGCTGTCGGGCGTTCGCGTGTGTGCAGGTGCGTTCCGGTTCGGAACCGACCAGGGCGGATGGCGAATGCGGGTGGTCGAGTGGATGGTGGACCTCCGGTCCAGGCTCATCGAACTGCCGTATGGCGATCAGGCCATCTTCCTGCGGACGGAGACATTTCGAGGGTTGGGCGGATTCGCCGAAATACCCCTCATGGAAGACCTCGACCTGGTTCGTCGATTGAAGCGCGTGGGTCGGGTGGCACTGGCCGACGGAACCGCAGTCACTTCCGCCCGTCGCTGGAAACAGGAAGGCTTCTTGCGCCTGACCTGGACACACCAGTTGTGCATTCTTGGCTACTATCTGGGAGTGCGCCTTGATCGTCTTGCGCACTTGCGAAGAACCGCAGGCTAGACGCGAAGATTACCAATGGCGGACCACGAACCGCCGAAAAAACAAGCGGTTCTTGCAATCAGTTGGCAAACTCAATGCGAGTGTTGTTTTCGCGATGATGAACTGATAAATGCAACAGGTATGCATCTCGACCGTACCATGGGACACTCCCGAGTTCCGGTTGGAGCCGGCCGTTTGGCAGGTCTCTACGTACAGGATCGTCACGGAATGGAGAACCCTGAAACGTGGCTCAGAACCTGGTGTGAGCGAAGGCGGTGACGTCAGATCCATCACTACAATCTGCGGTCCGACAGTGGCCAACATCCCAGCCCTCGCAGAAATCGTGCCAGGCCGATCGTTCCGCATCCCCACCGCGAAGCTAAGGGACAGCGCTCGCTCCAACCGCAGTCTCCGAGGAGCCCTGCCCTGCCGCACAGGCACCGGCCCACACGCTTGGGACTGAAACTCCAGACAGACTTGCTCCCCACGAATGCGGCGGGCGCGATCAACCGGACGCCAGCTTCGAAGTCCACACGAGTGCGAGACGCCGGCGCAAACGGCCCCGACTTCAAGTGTGCAGCGTTTCCGCCGTCAGCCCACCGGCCCCTCTCGCCGGACAAGGCTTCGCGTTCTGCGACCGCTACCGGGCCATGACTCCATGTGCCGGGACATCCTGGCGGTCTGAGTCAGCCTCCGGAAAGTGGTTCCGACATGTTGACGAGCACTGTTCGTGGATGCCATCAATTGTCGTATTCTGATGCAAATAGACAAGTTGCAAGCCAGATGAGGCCAGTGACACAGCCGGCGGGCCCCCGATCCCATGCCGTGAAGCCGCGACCGTCAAAGCCCCGAAGCAGGTGCGCAACACAGGCTCAATCCACGCCGTCCGGACTCCCGGACGGAGTACACGGGATCCCGAAACCGGAACGCCCGGCAGCCGCTATGCGGGTGCTCCGTCGGCATCTCCGAGCTGCTGCGAGAGGTAGATTCCCAGCCCCATGTCGTCGATCATCTGGAGCTGCGCCTCAAGCCAGTCGACATGCTCCTCCTCGTCCTTGAGGATCGTCTCGAACAGCTCGCGGGAAGCATTGTCTCCCAATGCGACCGCATCCTTGATGGCCGCATTGAGAAGTCGGACAGCGTCGTACTCGAGTTGTACGTCGTTGGACAGCTGGTCCTTGACGTTCTGGCCGACATTCAGCGGCATCAGTTCGCCCATGCCGGGCACACCTTCCAGGAAGAGAATCCTCTCGATCAGGACTTCGGCATGTCGCATCTCGCCGATCGCCTGCTGCTTGATGAACGCACCCAGCTTCGAGTATCCCCAGTTCTCGCACATTTCGGCGTGGACTATATATTGGTGAATGGCTGTAAATTCACCCTTCAGTGCTCGGTTCAGATGCTCGATGATCTTCTGCTGTCCCTGCATGAGTCCAGTATAGCACGGATCTCGATGTGATTCGAAAGGACTCGCATTGCTCCACGGATTGCAGGCCGTTCCATCTGCACGGGCCGGCGAGTCAACTTGGCGGCAATGATTCCGGTCCCGGCCAGATCGACTGGATCGGCACGTGTCGAGGGACCTCAGGACTGGCCCATCCTGTACAGTCGATCGGCAATGTCCCTGATGGCGTCCTTCATGGGACGGTGGAACTCCCCGGTGGGCGTCATCATCCCGGCATGTTGCCGCAATTGCTTCCTGTCGGACAGGGCGGTCCAGGTATCGATCAGGCCGCAGTAGCTCCAACCGACGAAGTCGGGCCGCGAAAACGACTTCTCCGCAAACTCCACGGTCCACGCGGCGCGCTCCTCGTGGTCGGCGGCCACGGGCCCATACGGACGGGGCATGTTCGTGCCGACGGCACCGAAGCTGCCGTCACCGTTGAACAGGGGCTTGCCGGACCGCCGGCTCCATCGGTCCAGGGACGGTTCGTTCCAGCCATAGCGCCCGTAAGCCTGGTAGAACACGAGGTCGGTGAACCGTGAAGTGACGGACACCACGGTGTCAGCCGTGTCGGTGTTGCCATTGAGCTTGTCTCCCAGAAAGAGGTGATTCGGATCGTAGCGGCGGAGAGCATCCCGAGCAAGCTGGTAGTAGCGCTCAACCACCTTGAGCAGGAAGACCGTGTTGTCCCTGGTCTCGTGTCCGTTTGCGGGATCCGTGGTCGGTCGCCACCGGACGGCATTGGCAAGCGCGTCGAACGAACCGAACCTCGTCCGATACACGGTGTTGAAGTCGGCAATCGAATTCCTGTACAGTCCGCGGACCGTTTCGACATAGACCTGCTTTCCGGGTTGGGCACCATCAAGATTCCGCAACACGCGGGGAAAGGTCGGCAGCGACTCGCGCGGTGCGCCGTACAATGTGTCTCCGCGCTCCTTGGCATCCCAGTCCGTGAAGATCGGACAATCCGTCATCGCGTACCCGAGAAGCATGGGGTCTTCCTGGAGCGGCGCGCAGTCACGGCGTGCGACAGTGTCCACGTGTTGTTCGAAGGCCGGAGAGAAGACATCCGGAAAGTCCTTCTCGTCCGGCGTCTTCCAGTGCGGTATGTCAATCAGCAGGAGCTGCCTGACATACGGAATGAACGGGTGGGGCTTGTTCAGCAGGTCCAGATCGCTGTGCACTCCGACAGAATTGAAGCCGAGCTCCGGGAGGAGGCGCATCAACTCCGACCGGAGGTTGCGATTGAAGTCGGGGTCCGACGGTCCCGACAATCCCAGTTTCCGGCTCCAGGGATCGAGATTGTACGGCGCCTTCCACCATCCGGCATGGATATGGTTCACCCCGAACGACAGGAAGCCATTCCCGGCGGGAGTAACAAGCCACCAGCGGTCGCTCCTGTCGAGACGGAAGAATCCGGTCTCCTCGAATCGCATCTTCGTCCAGCCTCCGTAGCGGTCCAACTCTTCAGCCGGAATTGGCTGACGGAAGGCCCGGCTGGCAATGGCCGCTTGCAGGAATCTCCGTCGTCCGATCGTCATGCGTCCGATAGGATACACCCGAAATCTCACACTCCGAACACCTGGATGCATACCGGTGCCGCATGAACTGTCTCCTATCGACAGGGGCGGGCACTGGCTGCCAACGGAAGTCCGTCGAGCCGGGCCCATGGAACCATCGCAGACCGCCGTGCGCTGGAGCAAGCGAGAGGTGCTGTGGAGACACACTGGCGCGTCCGGCGGTGGCGACTTCCGGTGGGCCCGGTGATATGCTGGACGAAGCGGGTGTGGCGCCCGTCGGTGTGACATGTCAGCTGACCGGATCATCCGACAGGGTTTGGCGGCACCAGTCGCGGAGCCGCCACCGGTGCCCCTGCACCCGCTGGTGGTCTACCCCGATTCGGACGGTCACTTCTTGCCAGAGAACCGCCTGCAGGCGCGCGCCATCGTCAATCTGCGCAACGCCCTCGACTATCACTTCACATCCGTGACCAATGTCGTCGTGGAAGGCGACATGTTCATCTACTATCGCGAAGGTGACCCCAGCGCCAGTGTCGCACCGGACCTGTTCGTGGTGCTGGATCACGATCTGGGAGATCGCATGGTCTACAAGTTGTGGGAGGAGGGCAAGGTACCGGACTTCGCGGTGGAGGTGATCTCCCCCTCGAGCGAGGAACGCGACGAGCGCAAGAAACTCACCCTGTACGAGAAGTTAGGCTTCGGCGAGTACTTCCTGTTCCAGCCGGATCCGAGTTACCCGGAGCCGCGTCTGAAGGGTTACCGGCTGCGCGGGGGGACCTACGAGCCGATCCGTCCGGAGCCGGGCGGCTGGTACAGCAGCCCGGCATTGGGAGTGCAGTTGCGGGCGGAGGGGACCAACCTGCGGGTGCGCAACGCGCGGACCGGGGAGGAATACGCCTGGAGCCGGGAGGTCCGCCCCAAGTTCGAAGCGATGCGGGATCGGGCGATAGCCGAAGCAAAGCGGGCAGAAGCCGAGGCGGAGGCGCGCCGAGAGGCTGAGGTCCGGCTTCGGGAATTGGAAGCTCGGCTGCGGCAAGCCCCAGACTAGTGCTCCGGCTCTTATTGGTTCTTCGGGTCGATGAACTTGCGTTTGCAGCAGGCATCGGCCACTGCGATGGGGCGGTTCCCGCCACGCTGGAGCGCATCTACGATCGAGGCGGAAGGCCACGCTTGTGACAGACTCGGCCAGCAATCTTGCGGTTGACGGAACACCAGGACGGGAAGGGGATCACGTCCAGATGTGGCGCGTTGAACGGTTGTCCAAAAGAATCTCAGCCTGCGGCATTTTCTGCGGTCATGACTCCGGTAGATAATCTGTCCAACCTTGATCCAGGCTCCACGGCGACTGTCAGGGAACTGCACTTCGACGAGGCTGACCGTGTCCGATTGATGGAACTGGGCTTCATTCCGGGCACTGCGGTGGCTTGTCAGCGGAGAGTCCCGCTCGGGGATTTGGCCGTCTATCAGGTCGACGGCACCCAGGTCGCGCTACGGCGCGAGACCGCGATGCGGATCTCTGTAGGATCCGAAGCCCCCGGCGGAGCAGCGAGAGATGCCTGACACCCACCCACCGATCGCCCGCAAACCTGCACCAGATCCCCCGAACTCCAGAATCGTCGCGATCTGCGGACCCCCGAACGTCGGCAAATCGACATTCTTCAATCGCCTGACAGGTCTCCGCCAAAAGGTGGCGAACTATCCCGGCGTCACTGTTGAACGGCGGGTCGGCAACCTCGAACTCTCCGATGGGCAGCCGGTTACATTAGTGGACCTGCCTGGAATCCTTGGCACGCATCCCCGGTCCGAAGACGAGCGGATCAGTGTCGACGTACTCACCGGAGCATCCAGCAACCTGCCCCGTCCCTCGGCAGCGATCCTGGTCCTCGATGCGACGAATCTGGAAGCGCAACTTCGGCTCGTCCCGGCGTTCCTGGCTCTCGGAATCCCGATTCTGGTCGTGCTGAACCTGTCGGACGAGATGGCCGCCCGAGGGGGAAGGGTGGACGCTGCCACGGTCGCCGCTCTGATCGGTGCCCCGGTCGTGGAGACGAGTGCGCGAACCGGAACGGGCATGCACAGAGTCATCGATTTCCTCCAAGGCACGCTATCACCGCCGCCACCGGTTGAGCTCCCGGTATTGAACAACATCCCGGACCAACGGCGCTGGGCCGGAGATGTCGCCCGGCAGTCCGGCTACCATTCCCCGGAACCGTCGCAGTGGAGTCGGAGACTTGACACGGTGTTCTTGCACCCGGTCGCAGGCCCCGTGATCTTTCTGGCCGTCGTACTGGCGGTGTTCCAGAGCATTTTCACCTTGGCCGCTCCCGTAATGGATGCGGTGGAGTCCATGATCTCGATCACGGGCGGCTGGATCGGAAGTGCTCTGCCTGACTCAATGTTCAAGGGACTGCTGCTGGACGGTGTTTGGGGCGGTGTCGGATCCGTCGTGATTTTCCTGCCGCAGATCCTGATCCTGTTTCTCTTCATCGGGATCCTGGAGGACTCCGGCTACCTGGCCCGTGCAGCGGCAATCGCGGACCGATCGATGCGCGTGGTCGGCCTTGAGGGACGTTCGTTCATTCCGCTCCTGTCGTCATACGCCTGCGCCATTCCCGCTGTCATGGCTGCCCGGACAGTGGAGGACGGCAGAGACAGGCTCGCGACGATCCTGATCGCCCCCCTGACAACGTGTTCGGCACGGCTGCCGGTCTACGCGCTCCTGATCGCCGCCTTCATCCCGGAGCGTCCCATTCTCGGCCCGTTCCTCGGAGCGCGTGCCGCCGTCCTACTGGGCTTGTATGCCCTTGGATTCGCCGCAGCGTGTGCAACGGCCTGGCTGCTGAAGTCGACGGTACTGAAGAGCAAGCCGATGCCGTTCATGCTCCAGCTACCGCAATACCGCCTGCCAAGCATCCGGTCCCTCACTTACCGGCTGCTGGATCGCTCGAAGATCTTCCTCCGGAGGGCCGGGACGGTGATTCTTGCGACGACAATCGTGCTGTGGTGCCTGGCGAGTGTTCCATACACCAACGGGCAACCGCCGGAAATCGAGGACAGTCTGGCAGGCAGGATCGGGAAGGCAATCGAGCCGCTGGTCGAGCCGCTAGGTTTGAACTGGAAGGTCGGGATTGGCCTGATCACGTCTCTCGCGGCGCGCGAAGTGATCGTCGGTACCCTCGGAACGATTTACGGCATGGAAGCGGACGAGGACTCCCTCGCCCTGCAGGACGCGCTCCGGTCCGAGCTCTCGTTTGGCAGTGCGATCGCCCTGCTCGTCTATTTTGCGTTCGCGATGCAGTGCATGTCGACGGTCGCGATCGTTCGCAGGGAGACCGGGGGCTGGAAATGGCCGATCGCCCAGTTCGCCTACATGCTGGCATTGGCATACGTCTCCGGCTTCGCGGCGTACAGGGTCTTCGGCTGAAGGGCAGATCCGGCTCTGCCCCCAGTACACCGCACACAACCAGAACCCGTGCTCGGCCAACCGCAACCTTGCCGTTTGAGCATGTGCGGACTGCTGAGCGAGGAAGAGTTTGTCCGGGGCATGGACAGATTCCGACGAGTCCGGGCCGAAACCGAAGTGCAGCGGCGAGCCGTCCGTCCGGACAGTAGCGTTGCGTGCCTCGTAGATGCTCGGGGCGACGGACTGGGAAAAGCAGTGGCTGCCGGCAACTGTCATTGGCCAGGTCACTTCACGATTGAGGGAACACTACAGCTTGTACCAGAGGATCAGCACGAACAGCAGGAATCCGCCTAGGGCAGAGTATTCGCGATTGTGCAGGTACAGGGCAACATCAAACTTCTCTGTTGAGGCATATCGGGGGGCAAGCGAGGGGACGAATCGGGGCACACGGGCCTCGTATTCCCGATAGCCGGGAAGGATCTTTCGAATGTGATCCTCTTCCTCACCAACGACCGGAAGAAACCAGAGCAGGAAAACGAGCACGATCGACGCAAGGACGAACGATTGATTGGAAGCGATACCGAAGCCGAGGCCACCCAGCAGGCTTCCGATATAGAGCGGATTACGCACGAACGCATAGGGACCCGAGACTGCGAGGCTCTGGTTCTTCTTGAGATGACCGGCAGCCCAAGCTCGAATCCCCAGGCCGAGCAGAGCGACAGGAAGCCCCAGCATCAGGCTCTTCCCGACCGGCCGGGCGAACCAGCAACAGGCGACCGCCAGCAAGATCGACACACCAACGCGAGACCTGGCAGCGGTTGCGGCCCAACGCTTGCTGGTCGATTCGTGACCCGTACTCGGAATCATGGCCGCCTTCCTGGGGGACTAGCGAGTACAGGGCCATCCTCGCAGCCATTCCCGCAAGGTACGACGGCTTCGATAGGGTTGCTCGCACGAATGATGCGCTGCCCGCCCAAGACCATGGTCCCTGTGCCCGCAGATGCCTCGCCCAGCTTCAGCATGTCAGTACACCGCCACCGTTCGCAAGCACAACGGACCAAGGCGGCTGCGTGTCGGTCGTGCTTCGCGGCAACGGACGCTTGGAGCCCCTGTGCGGGTAGTCCTGCCCTGGTCCGGGACAGTCGTTGCTGGCGGGACGAGTCCTCGTTACTGTCCCAGCCTCTGTGCGAGGCGCTTGACGGATGCAAGGTCGTCGGCAGACATGCAGCCCCGAGCATCGGAAATTCCGACTTCTCTCGCGGTATGCGCTTGGTTCACGCAGATGGTTGCAACCTGAGACCGCCGATCTTCTGCAGAGGCAGCGCGGTGATCCTGCTGTCGAGTGGGTACTCCAACTGCCCCGGGTAGACCACCCAGAGATGTTCGAGACCGAGGTCGCTCATGACGATTCGCATCGACTTGGTCGTACGCGGGGAGTCGGTACACTTGAATTCGAAGCCCCAGCGGAGTGACTTCCGGAGCAGGAGCAGGTCCAGTTCGGCTCCGCGCTGGGTGCGGTAGTAGTAGGCATTGCGCTGTCCGTGGGCAAGAAGGACCTGTTCCAAGGCAAACCCCTCCCAGCTCGCACCGTACTGAGGATGCAGGGGGAGTTCTGCCTCCTTCTTCAGTCCCAGCAGGAAATGCAGCATCCCGGAGTCACGAATGAACACTCTCGGAGCCTTGACAAGTCGCTTCCCGAGATTCTCGAACCAAGGGGGCAGCACTCGCACCATGAATGATCCCGCGAGCAAGTCGCGGTAGTGGTTCGCCGCCGACGGGCCTACATCCATCGACTGCCCCACGCCCGAGGCGTTCCAGACTTGGCCATGGCAGTGGGCTAGCATGAGCCAGAATCGGCCCAGTGCATTCGACGACACGCGGGAGCCCAAGGAGGGAATATCACGTTCCAGGAACGTGCGCGTGAACGATTCCATCCACCGGCCCCACGCCGCACTCGTCGGAGCCAGAAACGCACGAGGGAATCCTCCTCGCATCCACAACCGATGGAGGTTGTCGGAACCGACCTCGGCCAGCGAGAGCCCACCGATGTCGACCAAGTGAATCCTGCCCTCCAGCGTTTCGGAGACATCCTTCACCAAATCCCAAGACGCGCTGCCCAGCAGCAGAAACACCGCGTCCCGGGCGGGGTCGTCACAAACCGGACGAAGAATCTCGAACAGATCGGGCATTCGCTGGACCTCGTCAAGGACCACAAGGCCGGTGCTACGGCGAAGCAGTTGATCCGGTGTCATGGATAGCGCTTGGCGGGCAGCCGGATTCTCAAGGTCGAAGACTGTTGCAGGTCCCGACCACTTGGCCGCCACGATCTGTGCAAGGGTCGTTTTGCCCGTCTGGCGAGCGCCCAGCAACGCGACAGCAGGAAGCTCGGAGAGCCCCTGCTTCGTTGTACGAAGCAGATCAGGCCGCTCGACTTGTTGTTGCTTATTCATGTAGTGTACGACAATATACAACAATCTTAACCGATCAGTGCAAGATCGGACTACCCATATCGCCGCTCCACACCCCCCTGGTCGTGTTCCGGCCAGTTCCGCAGACCGCCGACGTAACACCTACCTGCCGTTCTCGACTCTACTCGCAAATCACGATTTGACGGAACGCAGGGGCGATTCCACGGATTCAGGCAAGACTCCGAAACGGTCGAATGAGAGTCGTACACCTATGTGTTCCGTCAAGGTATGGGTTTCTGGTGGATGAAGTTGCGCTGGCAGCGGGCGTCGGCAATCGTGATGCGCCCGTTCACGCCTCGTCGACATCCTGTCGCTCGTCGCCCACGACGCTGCTGTCGAACCTCACTCGCTCCGGTCCCCGACCCGCCGACCCCGTCCGATCATTCCGACCGCATTTGGCCTCACGCTCCCCGCAGGGGCGGCCCGTGTCTGTCCAGCATCAACCTGCCTGCCTTGCTTGGGGTCGGGCGGCCCACCACCAGAGTCGACACCCCCTTGCCCACCATCCAACTCGATGCGCTGTGCCTCCCTTGTGGCCTGTGTCCGGCAGTCCGCCTGCCTCTCGCAGGACAGTAGGATCGTAGCCGAACCGCATGGCTCCTGTTCCCGGTGTTGCGTCAACCGCGGATCTCGGGGTGGAAGGACTGCAGTCCGCGGCGGGCATCGAGACCTGCCGTTTGCCAGTGGACATGCGGTTCGGCCAGTCCTGCTCTCGTGAGCGGACCCGTGCTACCCTACGTTCGATGGATGCACAGTGGGTTGGTGTTGCCCTGACGGCGATCGCCGTTGTGGTGTCTCTTGCGGTCTTCATTCGTTCTGGCTCCACCGAGCTTCGCGGGGAGTTTCGCAGCGAGATGCAGAGCTTTCGTCAGGAGCAGCGCGAGGAAATTCGAGTTCTTGCCGCACAGCAGCGCGAGGACAATCGGGCACTTGCCGCACAGCAACGCGAGGACAATCGGGCACTGTCCGACAAGCTGACGGCACTTGCCGCACGGCAACGCGAGGACCATCGGGAACTGTCCGACAAACTGACGGCGTTGGCCGAGCGGACTACGCGCATCGAAGAGGCATTGGTGCCGCGGTCGGACCCGGTACTGCAGACAGCGGCGCAATCGCTTCCGCCGACCGAGTAACGGTGGTCCGAGTCCCGCCCGGCCGATCCCGGGCGTGGTGTTCCGAATCCCGGAGTTGTGCCACTGATGTTCCCTCAACTGCGACATTTCCGGTAGAGTGTGTCGCAAGAAGGAGGCTATCCAGTCCGCAGCCAAGTGCGTGCCAGTGCGACACAAACTGGCAAACAGCCGGTGCAGTTCCCCGTCGCAGACTCAATTCGGTCTACCTGAAGATCTCTGCTTGACGCAACACTAGGGTGCTCACTGCATCCGTATCTCGGTCTTCAGAGAGATTGTCTGGTGGTCCACCAGATCGAAAGGACGAGGTCCCCAGCATGTGCAGAGTCACTGCGGAGCTCGAGGCAGCGGAAAACTCGTCGATTGGCGTCCGCACAACCGAGAATGGAATCCGATGACGATCTCCGCAGTGCTGGTCAATGCAACAAGGACACTCCGAATGCAACGGGTTGACGCCCCGGACCTAACGGCACGAGTACTGCTCGGCGATGTGCTTGCCCGCGACCACGCCTGGCTGGCAGCGCACTCCGACGATCATGTTGCTGATGGATGCCTGGAAGAGTTCGACGCAATGGTCCGGGAAAGATGCAAGGGAGTCCCCCTGCAGTACATACGAGGCGTCCAGGAGTTCTATGGCCGCGAATTCGGTGTCTCGGGCGATGTGCTGATCCCCCGTCCCGAGACGGAACATCTCGTCGAAGCCGCATTGGAGCGAGTTCGGCAAGGCGGACTGGCCGTTGACATCGGCACCGGGTCGGGTGCTGTCGCGGTCTCGGTCGCATTGGAGAGGCCGGACGTACGGGTCATCGCCTCCGACATTTCGCTCCCGGCGCTGCATGTCGCCCGTGAGAACGCGGAGACCATGGGGGCGAGCGTGGAGTTCTGCATCGCGGACGGCATTGAGGCTTACCAGTCACGGACCTTTGACGCCGTGCTCTCGAATCCGCCATACGTTCCATTGCGGGAGTCCGGTAGTGTGCAACGGGAATTGCGGTACGAGCCGAGAATCGCCCTGTTCGGAGGTGAGAACGGCCTCGAGTTCACTGAGAGAATCACGCTGGACGCACCGCGAGTACTCAAACCCGGCGGGTGGTTGCTCGTCGAGATCGGATACAACGCTCGCTCCACTGTGGATCGTATGCTGAGCAACAACCCCGCATGGGAACACGCGCAGTTCCTGCCCGACCTTGCGGGTATTGATCGGGTCTTGGCCGTTCGTCGGTCGAACCATCACCGGTAGCCGCGGATATGGCACGATGAACATTGAGGCTCGGCGCTCAAGTGCGCCCTGCCCTCGCTCCTCGAGAGTCCATCATCCGTAGAAGGGTTTCCAGGAATCACGCCATGAGAATCACAAAGGTTGAGGGACTCTTGATGTCCTGTCCTTTCAAGAAACCCCTACAACTGCCGTTCCATGGTGGGCTCAGGACCATTCTCAAGCGAGATGCAATGCTGATTCGAGTCTCAACCGATGTCGGCATCACCGGTTTCGCACCCGGGCCGGCACACGTGCGGGCCGTCAAGGAAATCAACGAGACGATCGGGCCGTTCCTGGAGGGCCGAAGTCCCAAGGCGTGGCGGGAGTTCGGCTTCACAGCGACCTTGGAGACCCGCAAGACCTATCACGCAGTGGAGGTCGCCGTCATCGACGCAGCGGCTAAGGCTGAAGGCGTCCCGATGTCGGAACTCCTGGGCGGTCGCAGGCGCGACCGGATCAAGTGCTACGGATCAGCGGGCATGTACATGTCCCCGGAGGGGTATGCCGCGGAGGCGAAGGCGGTCCAGGACCTGGGCTTCCCTGCCTACAAGCTGCGACCTGCCGCCGGACCTGACGGTGACCTGCGGACAACCGCCGCGATTCGAGAGGCGACGGGACCCGATTTCGGGATCATGCTCGACTGCCACGGGTGGTGGCGAATGGGAGACCGCAGCTATTCCCAGGAGACCGTTTCCAGCCTCTGCGAAGAACTGGAACACTTCGATCCGTACTGGATCGAGGAGCCTTTGCCGACCGATGACCACGGAGCCTACAGAGCACTTCGGAACGCTCAGCGCGTACCTGTGGCGTCTGGTGAGCACGAGCCGGACGAAGAATCATTTCGCGATCTCATCGAGTCAGGGTGCGTGGACTTCGCGCAAATGGACGTGTGCTGCCAAGGCGGGTTCGCCATGGGCCAACGAGTCTTCGGGTTTACCCAACAGAAGGGAATCCGTTTCGCGTTCCATAGCTGGGGAACTCTCCTGGAGGTCATCGCGGCCGCCCAACTCGGGGTCTGCTGGCCCGAGGAAGTGGTCGAATGGCTGGAGTATCCGCTTCACTCGAACGGCGGCAAGCCCGGTATGTACCCGTTCCCGGCCGCGGACGAGATCCTCTCGGAACCACTGCAAGTCGAGAACGGATACCTCATCCTGCCGGACAAGCCCGGGATTGGCGTTGATGTCGACGAATCCGTTGTGGACCGGTACCCGTTCATCCTTGGTCCCTGGTCGATCTTCAGAATCGACTCGCCGGCAGCAACCCTCGCGGTCGACGGCGATCACAGCGTACCGTGGGTCAGCGTGGAAGGAACACCCCTACGGAACTGACGGCGAAGGGCCTGGGCCAGCCGGAACGATCCTGCGTGCGTCGGGCATGAGTCGCAAGTTCGTGTCTAGCCGATGACAGGCTGGATGATTGCATCCATGACGTATGATGGCAGTTTGCCAGTTGCCGGATAACGGCGATTCGGCCGCTTTCGGCTGAATTGGGCCGATCCTCGGCTATTCCTGGGAGGCCATGATGCAACAGACTCAGCAGCGATTTCAGTTCGGGCAAGTACTGATCGGAGAGATCCAATTTACAGCCGATTCCCGGGACGACATCCCTGCGATCCTGCGCGAACTGCAACGTTTGTTCTGTACACCGACCGTTCACAAGCGGGTGATGGCATTGCTGGAGAAGGAGTTGGGGGCCGAGGGCAACGCCAAGACCGGCCGCCCGGGCCTGGACCTGTGGCGGGTCCTGGTGCTGGGCGCCCTCAAACAGGGGCTGAACATAGATTTCCACCGCCTGCAAGATTTGGCCAACAATCATCGGACTTTGCGGCTGATGCTCGGCCACGACATGTACGATGAGACGCACTACAGGCTACAGCCGCTGATCGACAACGTCTCGCGGCTCACGCCGCAGTTGCGGCGGGGCATCAGCGAGCTGCTGGTTAGTTGCGGGCACGCAGCACTCCGAGGCAAGGCGGTGTAGCCCTGAAAGCAGCCTGTAGTTCCTTCATGGCTGAGAGCAGAGTTCGTTACCCGAACGATCTGTCACTGCCGTGGACGGTGATGCACAGTAGCGCACCCGAATATGGAGTGGCAGGCCTCCAGTGGTTCAGGCTTGCAACGAGCACCGGGATCATGAGGACTCTCTTCCACGGACTCAAGAATCTATGGTCATGGGACATCTAAGGAACGGCCTTCATCAGGACGGATTGGGGAGGGTGCACGATCACTCGTTCGGAACACTCCCTTCGAATTCCTGATCGACATGCCCCAGAGGAGGTCGACCGGAGGGGCATCCTGCCCCCAGCAAATGGCATCCACGTCGCAAGGCAAATTGGCCAGGTCGGCTGGACAAGCTACCGGGATGGCCACCGTGGAGTACGCGGGGCGGTGCCAGGAAGCTCGTCATCCGCGACAGCGAACGAGTCCGTAAGGCGGAACCACAACTGGATGTGGCCTGCGCTGACGCGATGACCGCATGAAGACCCAGTTCCGCCAGCGGCCAAGAACACTCCTTCCTGTGCAGACCGGTTCGGGCATTCCCTAGGACGAACCTTGCGCACCAACTTCGAGGGCGTCCTGATGCACGGCCCCTCTGTCCGGCTCTGAAAGAAAGGAATAGGGAGACTTGCCGACCTCAGGCCGATAGTAGGCTACGGACATGTTCTCTACCTCCTTTACAGGGGCAAGTACAAGCCGCTTCTTCGTGAAGGCCAATCTTGCGCAGTGATTCGATGTTCCCAGCCGCTGGAGCCGCTTGGACGCAGTGGTGCGCTCCTGACGCCGTTCTTGCTCAGTCGCGAATCGGTCCTCAATCAACCGAAATCTCTCGAGTGGGAATCAAGCTACGCAGCGCGACATAAACGGACGAAGCCGATGCCCGCCGCAACCTCAACTCCATCCAGACAAGGATCGTGGGTTGCGACAACACTAATCGCGTGACATGCGCGAACGCTTGCGAAGCCGCTTGCGCGCGAGAGCTTGCTTGAGACGCTTCTTCTCGCCCGGCTTCATGTAGTACGAGTGGCGCTTAACATCCTTGATGATGTCCTCCTGCTGCACCTTGCGCTTGAAACGACGCAATGCGACATCCAGCGGCTCGCCCTCTGTAACGTGAACTTCAGCCATTGACCAATCCACCTCCCCTCCGGGATGGGTTCTCCTGGCAGGCGGGCTGTCTGCGGACGCTCGCTTGCAAGTTCCATCTTAGACCATGGCGTCGGGTCCGGCTAACGGTGGTCCGCTATGCGGCTGAAGGCCATCAGGGAATCCGTCGGCTCCATCGTAACCGGAAGAGACGGCCCGACCTGGTCAGGAAACCCGTTGTGGCTCCTTCAGGCACGAAGGGACGCTCCGGCGCGCGAACGGCCCCGAGCCAAGTATGCGATCTTGGTTTCATTGCCGCCGCACGCGGAAAGCTGCCGATGATCCGGATCACCGAAGAACAGGTTCGCGAAGCCGTCACGATGCGTCAGGCCATGACTCTCGTCGAACGCGGTCTGCTGCGCCTTTCCGACGGCAGCGCCATCAACCACCCCCGCCGCCGGGTTGCCATGAAGACCCGCACGCTCCTGCACTACATGGCAGCAGGCGACGACGAGAGCGGCTTGGTCGGCATCAAGGTCTACGCATCGAATCCCAGTGCCGGAGCCCCGAACTTCGTGGTGCTGCTGTTCGACTCGGTCAGTGCCACGCTCCTCGCAACGATCGAAGCCAACACCCTGGGCCAGATCCGCACGGGCGCCGCCAGCGGGGTCGCGACACAACTGCTTGCCCGGCAGGACGCACGCCGTCTGGCACTGTTCGGAAGCGGGTTCCAGGCCGAGACCCAACTGGAAGCCGTCGCTTGCGCTCGCCAACTGGAGTCTGTCCGGGTCTACAGTCGCCACTCCGAGAAACGCAGGTCCTTTTCCCGAAGGATGCGAGCAAGGCTCGGCCTGAACGTCGAGCCGGCGAACTCTCCCGAAGAGGCTCTCGACGGGGCCGACATCGTGACCACGGTGACCAATTCACGCGACCCTGTGTTTCCGGGCCGATGCATCCTGCCCGGCACCCACATCAATGCCGCTGGCAGCAATCATGTCCAACGCCGGGAACTTGATGCCGATACCGTGGTCAAGGCGTCGCTGATCACCGTCGACTCGCTGGAACAGGCCCGCATCGAGGCGGGTGACTTGACACACGCCGACGACGAGGGACGCTTGGACTGGAGCAGTGTCTGCGAACTCTCCAATGTGCTTGCGGGCAGGCATCCCGGAAGAGTCGACCGCGACCAGGTGACGCTCTTCGAGTCGCAAGGACTGGCCATTGAGGACATCGCCCTTGCGGAGCACCTGTACAACACCTATCGGAGTCCCGCCCGGTGATTGCCATGGGGGCCATCTTCCGTAGGATTCCGGACCCCGTGCGGTCAGGCGTGTCACCGGCAACAGCCCAAGTACAATGGACTGCGTGCGCGAGCCACGAGTCGCCATCTATCCGGGCTCGTTCGACCCGATCACGAACGGCCACCTGGACCTGATCCAGCGCGCATCCAAGCAGTTCGGGGAAGTCATCGTCGCCGTGCTGAGGCATGACACGAAGCAGGCGGACTTCGCAATCGAGGAACGCCTGGAGATGATCCGTGATGCGGTCTCGCGTCTGGACAACGTGCGTGTCGGAAGCTTCGACGGGCTACTGGTCGACTACGCCAGAAGCCAGGGCGCCCGACTGATCGTGCGTGGGATTCGAGCCGTGTCCGACTACGAGTACGAACTCCAGATGGCGCTGATGAACCGCAAGCTCGCGCCCGAGATCGAGACGGTGTTCATGCTGCCGTCCGAAGCGTATAGCTATCTCAGTTCGCGTCTGGTGAAGGAGATTTGCCGGCACGGCGGTCAGATTGATGATCTGGTCCCAGCATCGGCTGCCACTCGACTCTACGCGTCTACGCAACGCAGCGAAGCGCTGTCGAATGACACCTGACCTGGAGCCCTGCCATTCGCGCCAGCATCGGCTCGTCATAGGGCAAACGCCCGGCCGAGCCGTCTGGCCTCGTGCCGTTCCGAACGGAACGGCACGAGGGTTGCTAGCCTGTAACTATGCAATTCTCCGATCGTGTTGGGCGGATCAGCGAATCCGCAACCATGGCGGTGACGGCTGAGGCCGGCCGGTTGAAGCGTGCCGGCGTCGATGTGGTGGCGCTCGGCGCCGGTGAACCGGACTTTCCCACCCCGGACCACATCAAGCAGGCCGCGATTGATGCCATTCGCGACAATTTCACCCGCTACACACCAGCCGGCGGGATTCCCGAACTGCGAGAGAGTATCGTGGCTTGGCATGCACGGGAGTTCGGAACGGACTACAGCCCCAAGGAGTGCATCGCAACGGTCGGCGGAAAACACGCCATCTTCAACTGTCTGGCAGCCTTGGTCGAGGACGGTGACGAAGTCATCCTCCCGGTTCCCTACTGGGTTACCTTCTTCGATGTCATCAACTACTACGGTGGAGTTCCAGTCCGTGTCGCGACACGGGAGTCGAACGCCTTCTCGCTGACGGCAGAGGATATCGAGGGAGCGCTGACCGCACGTACGAAGCTTGTGATCGTCAACTCTCCGAACAACCCGTCTGGCGCGGTGGTCCCTTCCGCCGAGTTCGAGCGGATCCTGGCGCTCACCTCCAGCCGTGGGATCTCGCTACTGAGTGACGAGTGCTACAGTCACTTCAACTACAGTTCGGACCCGTTCTCCATCGCGGCGGCGCCGAATGCGAAGGACAATGTGATCGTCTGCGGCTCGCTCTCGAAGACGTTCGCGATGACCGGCTGGCGCCTCGGTTATCTCCTGGGCCCGGCCGACCTGATCGGGAACGTCAACAAGCTCCAGAGCCACGCGACGTCCAACCCGAACTCCATCACGCAGAAGGCTGCGGTCACGGCGCTCCAGGGCCCGATGGACGAGGTCTATGCGATGCTCGAACAGTACCGGAGTCGCCGGGCCTACGTGGTGGATGCGCTGAGCGAGATCCCCGGCGTTAGCTGCGCCCGTCCCAACGGCGCTTTCTACGCCTATCCGAACATCAGTTCCACCTTCGGCCACGGAGGCATCCACTCTGCAATGGACTTCGCCCGGCTGCTGCTCAGCCAGTCCCACGTTGCCCTGGTCCCGGGCGAGGCGTTTGGCACCTCCGAACACGTTCGACTGTCGTACGCTGCGTCCATGCAGGATCTTGAAGAGGGCATCCGCCGCATCCGTGCCTTCATTGATACCCTGACGTGAATCGACTGGAACCTCTGCGATTCCGCCCCTCGCTCCATGAGAAGGTCTGGGGGACTCACGACCTCGCACCCGTGCTGGGCAGATCCGACAGCCGTGTCGGCGAGGCGTGGTGCCTCCACGACGAAAGCGAAGTGGCGGTCGGCCGATTCAGCGGGCGGACTCTCGCTTCGCTCGTCTCCGAATTCGGCCCCCGGCTCATGGGGCAGGGTTGGACGCCGACGCGCCCGGTTGGCCGACAATCCGCTGGCAACTCCGGACCAGGTGCGTTTCCGATCCTCGCGAAGCTGATCTTCGCCGCCGGACGCCTTTCAGTGCAGGTCCATCCGGACAACGAGTGTGCTCAGCGCTTCGGAGGAGCCCGTGGCAAGACCGAGCTCTGGTACGTGGTCGACGCCAAGCCAGGCGCGGAACTGGGGCTCGGCATCACCGGTGAGACCGATACGGCCCAGCTCTCCTCCGCTGCGCACGACGGAAGCATCGAGCGACTCCTGCGGTGGATCCCCGCCCGGACCGGCCACTGCGTGCTCGTTCCGGCCGGAACGGTCCATTCGGCGCGCAACGGAGTCGTGCTGTGCGAAATCCAGCAGAACTCCGACATCACCTGCCGCCTCTATGACTACCGGCAGAACGGCCTGGACGGGAAGCCGCGCGCCCTCCAGGTGCAGCAGGCCGTACAGGCCGCCGATACGGCCCTGCGTCCGGACTTGGCCGAGCCCCGGACAATCTCCGACCGGCCCTGTCGGACGGCAATGCTCGGACGGTGCCCTCACTTCGCAGCCGAGTTGCTTGGCTGGGATCGGCCATTCCTGTACACGCCCGAAACCAAGCGCTGTCACCTGCTGGTGTTCGTGCGCGGCATGGGCTCCATGAACGCCGTCTCGTTCGAGGCTGGCGACGCGTTCCTGGTTCCCGCTGAGTCGGGCCGTTTTCCGGTCGACGGCGATGAGGCGCTGGCCGTCCGCGCCTACCTGCCCTGATCGGCCCTGGGCCCGGTCCGCAAGCGCGCGTCGCCGCTGCCCCATGCGCGTCGAAGCGACAGTGCCCAGACAGCGGCCGGACCCAGCATGGCGACTCCCAGGCCGAAGGCTCCGGCACGGGGAGCGATTCCGGCGTCCAGGATCTGTCCCATGCAGTACGTCGAGACCGACGCCGTCGCCATGAAGAGACCCATGTCCGCCGCAAACACTCGCCCCAGGAACTCGTTCTCGGTGTTGAGATGCAGAAGGGTGGTCGAACAGACCCACACCAGTGCCGCACCCGCATGCGCCAGGACGAGCGAGAGTCCCGCCAGCGGCAGGGCGGCAGTCTGACTGAACAGCATGTAGCCGCAGCCCGATGCGAGGTAACCGGCCAGGACCGTCAGCCGCATCGTGTTCTGACTGCGGCTGAACCGACTTCCGAGAAGGATCGGTCCGAGGATCGATCCGGTTCCCTGGAAGGCGAATAGCATGGCCATCCCCAGTGCGGCGCTGTCGCCGATCGCGAATTCGCCACTGCCGAGAATCGTCGTGAGGACGACCCTGGCCCCCATGATCCCGAGCCCGAACTTCAGCATCAGAAGGCTGAACAGGCGCCAGTCGCGCACCATGTAGCCGAAGCCCTCGAGAATGGGACGCAGACTGAGTGCCTCCATCCACCCCTGCTTCCGGCGGCCGGCCAAGTGACGCTCGATGACCGCCAGCCGGGACACGAACCAGGCCGACACGAGGAACGACAGGGAGTTCGCCACGAACACGAAGTCCCGCCCGAAATAGGCCACGGCAACTCCGCCCAGGGCCGCACCCATCGTCACGGTCAGGGACCAGGTCGTCGAGCCGATGGCGTTCGCGACCGGAAGAGACTCCCGGGGGACCAGACTCGGCAGGATGGCGTTGCGGCCCGCCTCGAAGAACGCGGCTGTCCCGATCTCGAGCACGAGCAGCAGGTACAACAGCCCGATCTGCTCCTCGCGCTCGATCAGCAGCATGCAGAGCACGAGACCACCTCGCATGAGGTCGCTCACGAGCATGACCTTGCGGCGGCTGATCCGGTCGTTGATCGCGCCCGCGGTTGGGCCGAGCAGCATCATGGGCAGGATCTGCAGAATCGCCGCCCAGGCCACCGGCTCGGCACGTCCGGTCAGGTCGAGCAACAGCGAGTAGATCGCGACGGAATAGAACCAGTCCCCCGAACCACTGATCAGTTGGGCGATCCAGAGGCGTCGGAAATTGGGGGCCTTGGCAAGCAGCTCCACATAGCCGCGGAGCGAAACGGTTTGCGCCAATGCCGAACACTCAGGCGGAGTAGAGCCCCGCGCGCTCCTTCGCTCGCTGCGCCGTGGATTCTGCGATCGGTGCGACGCGGGCCGCGCTCTCCCGGAGCACGCCTCTGAGAAAGGTCCGATCGTCCATCAACTCGGTATAGCGCTGTTGGATCGGAGCGAGTTTCGCGTTGACCAGCTCGCTCACTTCCTTCTTCAGTGCACCGTAGCGCATTCCCGCGAAGTGAGTCTGCATCTGGTCGTCCGGCCAGTCACTGAAAGCCTGAAAGATCGTCAGGAGGTTCGCAACGCCCTCACCCGGCGCGTCCCAGTTGACTGCGGGCTGCGAATCGGTGACGGCCCTGGCGATCACCTTGCGCACCCGCCCCGGGGAGTCCAGAAGGCCGATCGAGTGGTTGGGCGACCCGGAAGACTTGCTCATTTTCCTGGTCGGGTCGTCAAGACCCATGATGCGGGCCCCCACTGACGGCAGCTTGGTTTCGGGAACGACGAAGGTCTTGCCGTACAGACTGTTGAAGCGCTGGGCAATGTTCCGGGTCAGTTCCATGTGTTGCGACTGATCGTCTCCCACCGGGACCACCTTGGCCTGGTAGAGCAGAATGTCGGCCGCCATCAGGATCGGATAGACGAACAGCCCCGTGCCGACGGAATCCTGTCCGGCTTCGGCCTGCTGGACCTTCGCCTTGAACTGTGTCATCCGACTCAGCCACCCGTGGGGTGTCGTACAAGTGAAGACCCACGCCAGTTCAACGTGGGCTGGAATCTGTGACTGGACGAATATGGCGGCGTGATCCGGATCCAGGCCGGCCGCCAGATAGAGTGCGGCGACCTGCTCGCAGCTCTCCCTGAGCTGTTTCGGATCCTGGTAGACCGTGATGGCATGCAGGTCGACCACACAGAAGATCGGCTCGTAGTCGTACTGGATCCGCGCCCAGTTGCGCAATGCCCCAAGGTAGTTGCCGATGTGCAGTTGGCCGGTCGGCTGCATTCCCGAGAAGATTCGTGGCTTCATCACAGGGGAAACCTCCATTCTATCGTCGGCTCCGCCGGCTGCCCCGCATCCAGTGCGTGTTGTAAGATACAACTTGAAGTATGCTGCTCGTTTGGCGACTGTCCTTCCGCGACAGCTGGTGCGATTGGACGGCGTGTCGTGGACTTTGATCAGCTGCACACGTTCCTGGAAATCGTCCGCCTGAACAGCTTTTCCAAGGCCGCCAAGACCTGTTTTCGCACCCAGCCGGCCATCAGCGCCCAGATCCGGCAGATGGAGCAGGAACTCGGGACGCAACTGTTCGACCGGTTCGGAAGCCGCATCACGCTGACGATCGCCGGCCGGACATTCGCCGAATTCGCCCGCAAGATCCTCGACCTGAAGCGGCAGGGGTTCGACGCGGTCCGCGAGCTCGAACGGGTCCCGCGGGGCGAGATGAGCATTGCAGCCAACGAAGCGACGTGTGTGCACGTGCTGCCGGCCGTATTCTCCCGCTACAGGAGTCACTTCCCGAAGGTGCAGGTCCAGGTGGTGCGCTCTTACGGTGCGCGCACGATCGAGTCCGTGCTCGACAACTCGGTCGACTTCGGCATCACCCAACTCCCGCTGCGGGAGAAGCGCCTCGAAGTCGTGCAAGTCTATTCGGACGAGGTCCAGTTGCTGGTGTCCCCGAACCACCGACTCGCGGGCGAAACGGCCGTAGGTGCCGGAGCCGTCGCCGAAGAGGATCTTCTGTTGCCGAAGTCGGGTCGAACACGGACCCGCATCAACGAGTTCCTGGATGCCTACGAGGACAAGCTCCGCATCTCCATGGAACTGGAGTCGAGCGAGATGCAGAAGCGTTTCACCGAAGCGAATCTGGGCGTGACGTTCATGGCGGTGACGAACGCACGCGAGGAGTTGCGCGCCGGGCGGCTCCGTGCGATCCGGCTGAAGCCCTTGCCCATCATCCGTACGATCGGTCTGATATACCGTAAGGACAAGCCGCTTTCTCGGGCGGCACTCGGATTCATCCAACTCGTTGGCGAGTTTGCCGCTGAGACTGGCCTCGGGCTCGCTGCCAGGAAAGAAGCGTCATGAAGTGGGTCCTCAAGACATGCACCATCATCGTCGGTTCCGACGACCGGTCAGACGTGTTCCGATCGTTCGAGGAATGTTCTCTTCCCGCCAAGAAGCAGATCAGCGACACGATCGACGGACAGCAGGTGTTCACGCTCCTGATCACCAACTCGGAGGGGCGGGATGCGCTGAAGGCCGGAGTGTACCCGGAGACCGGATTCAGGTTCCGCAAGTCCTCACGACGGCGCCAGTCTCAACGGTTCCTCCCGTTGCCCAGGTGGCAGTTGGCAGGCTTGGCACTGGCGTCGGGCCTGGCAGCAGCGGTCGGCCTGCTCGTCTGGGCGATGCACGGCGGGTAGCGCCCTGCACCGGCATCCCCCTCACGCGCCGGACACTCCTCCCGTCGTACGATGGGAGTTCATGAAGATCGTCACCTTTTCACACGGCACGGACCGGAAGGAAGCCGGGATCGTGGTCGGCACGAATGTCGCTCCACTCGCCTCGATCGGCTATTCGAATGTCCGCGCATTCCTGGACGGTGGAAACGAGGCATTCCGCATGGCCGAGCAGTTCGCCGGCTCCGGTGCAGCTGGCCCCCCACTGGCAGATGTCCGATTGCATGCCCCCGTGCCCGATCCGGGAAAGTTCATCTGTATCGGCCTGAACTACCGGGATCACGCAATCGAATCGGGGATGGACATCCCCGCGATCCCCACCGTGTTCACGAAGTACGGCAATGCTGTCTGTGGGCCGGGTGACCCGATCATCCTTCCTTCCGTGTCATCGCAGGTTGACTACGAAGCTGAATTCGCGTTCGTGATCGGGAGACGGGCGAAACACGCGAAGGCTGCGCAGTGGAAGGACTACGTCTTCGGTTACACCTGCGTGCATGACGTGAGCGCACGCGACTACCAGCTGGCGACCACACAGTGGACGATCGGCAAGACATTCGACAACTTCGGGCCGATGGGACCTTGGCTGGTTAGCAAGGACGAAGTCCCGGACCCGCACGACCTCAGGATCCAGCTCACGCTCAACGGCAGGACGCTGCAGGACTCGAACACCAAGCAACTGGTATTCGATATCGGCGCGCTTCTCGAGTACCTCTCGACAGTCATGACTCTGAACCCGGGAGACATCATCTCGACCGGTACGCCTCCTGGAGTGGGGATGGCAAGAAAGCCGCCGGTCTACCTCCAGCCGGGCGACACATGCACAGTGTCGATCGAGGGAATCGGAGATCTTACCAATCCGTGTGTGAGTGAGACCGAGCTTTAGGAACTTCGGGACCGGGGATCAAGGGAGAAGCGACCGATCGACCCGATCGGCAGGGTGCGGACATTGATCGCAAGAGAGTCAACAGCCGTACTGCACCAACTGTTGGCTAAGCTCTTCGCTCTCGCTGGCATCGGAGTTGGCATGGCGGTCCAATGCGAGAACCGCATGGGGACCTTCCCACCTTGTGGGAACCTCTGACCGGTGTGTGCCGAGTACCGGTTGAAGAAACTCAAGCTCTGGGACCCGATGGTCCGCAAACACTGCCACCACGTGTCACGGACAGTCTAGTGTTCCGTCAACCGCAACATTGCTGGTAGAGTGTGTCTCGTGAGATGCTCTCCGCCCCGAGCGTAAATGCTTGCCAGGCGGCGCATGACAGGGTCGGATGCCGGTCGCAAGTTCAAGTCCGTCTACGGAAAATCTGGATTTGACGCAGGACTAGTGTTGCGTCAGTAGCAACATTTCCTGTGCAATGCGCTTCAAGGCGAGGGCCCTGTGGCCCGAACCGTCTTTCCACAGCAAGGGAGAAGGAACCATGAAGAAGTACATTGTGCGCCTGTCGGAGGCGGAACGCAAGACCTGTCAGGAGGTCGTCAGGAGACGCTAGGGCAGCAGCCGGAAAGTGCGCCGGGCGCGCATTCTGCTGAAGGTCGATGCGGACGGGCCGGACTGGTGCGACCAGCAGGTCGCGGAGGCCTTCGACTGCCGCGAGCGGACCGTCGCGAACGTGCGCAAACGCTGCGTGCCGGAAGGCTTCGAACTGGCCCTCGACGGGCGGCAACGGGACCCGTCCACTTGGCCGCCGAAGCTCCTGGACGGGCGGCAGGAAGTCGCGCTGATCGCGCTGCGGCTGGGTTCCCTGTCGGCTGGCCACGGCCAATGGTCGCTGCGCCTGCTCGCCCGCGAGGCGGTCGAGATCGGCATCCGTGACACGATCAGCCACGAAACCGTCAATCAGACACTGAAAAGAACAGCATGGATAGGGCGCTACCTGCAGTAACGGGTGATTCCGCCGAAGGCGGACGGGGAGCATGTGGCGGCCATGGAAGATGTCCTGTCCACATACGAAAGGCATTACGACGAGCGGCGACCGGTGGTCTGCAGGGACGAACAGCCGATCCGGATGGTGCAGGAAACCCGCCAGCCACTGCCCGCCACCACCGAGCATCCGCGCCAGGTGGACCACGAGTATCGACGGGCGGGCATGGCTTCGGCGTTCGGGGTTCTGCGAACCGCTGGTGGGTTGGCGGACGGTGACGGTGCGGGAGCGGCGCACCAGGCTGGACGGGGCCGAGGAGGTTGCGGCCCTGCTGGAGGGCCGCCATGCGGACTGCGAGAAGGTCACGCTGGTGCTGGACAATCCCGACACGCGGGGGACGCTGTACGAGGCGTTCGAGGCGGAGCGGGCGCGGGGGTTGAGGCAGCGCATCAAGTTCCGGTACACGCCGAAGCACGAGAGTTGGCTGAACGTGGCGGAGTGCGAGTCGGGTTGCCTAACGCGGCAGTGTCTGGGGGGTCGCCGGATCGGGGACCTGGACGACAGGTTGCGGGTCGAGGTGACAGCCTGGTCGCAACGGGTCAATGCGCGCCAGCGTGGAGTGAATTGGCGGATGTCGATTGCCAAAGCTCGCTCTCAACCCAAGTCCGTCTATTCCAGAATCACGGAATGACAGAACAGTAGTCCAGTTCCTATAATGGGAATGCTGGAAGTTGCATGACTGACTTGCCCGAACCGACGTCAGTTCCCGCGCCCGACGCCAAACGTCTCTTCCTCCTGCTCCGCGGACTGGGTCTTGACGATGAGCAGGCGTACACTTTTGTTCAGGAGGTAGACAACATGGCTGCCGCCAACCTCATCGCCCGATTCGAGTCCAAACTGGATGCACAGAACACCAAGCTGGATGCACAGAACGCCCGTTTCGAGTCCAAGCTGGACGCCCAGAACACCCGATTCGAGTCCAAGCTGGACGCCCATAACGCCAAGCTGGACGCCCATGACACGAAACTGGATGCCATTTCTTCGGCAGTGGATTCCCGACTACGCATGCTCATGTGGTTGATCGGCGCGGCTGTCGCGGCCATCGGCATCTTCGTCCGCCTCTCCAGCTAGGGGCGGGAGAGGGACGAGACGGCGCCCGCTTCCTCGCGCCGTAGCGCAGCCTGACCCACACCTACATCGTTCCCGAGACCGGCCCTTCGCACCCGTCTCCATGCGCCCGGCAACCGACCACAGGTCTTCCTGTGCAACCGAACGGCACTCTCACGCTCCGCTGGTTCGCAGTCGTGGGGCAAGAAGTGATAGCAGCGCTTTGTGTTTCGGAGAGACCGCGAGAGGCGGTGCCATTGCCATATCACCGTGTGTCGCACACGAGATACGACCCACGGGCACGTTGCCTGAAGGGCACTCCATCGGCCGGTACCAACCACCCTGGCCTGGCGCCAAGCGGCTTCTCCTCGGACAAACCGGTGAGGCAGCGACGATGCGCAACGATCGGCGCACGAGGGTGCGCCCCGCGAGCCCCCCAACTGTCGAACGGCAGGAACGGCGTATCGGTGGATCCGGTCGGCTGCAGCCTCGTGGCGTGGGCCCCGGAGCTGCTGGAAGGCGCTCCGGGCAGAACAAAGGTCAGGATCCGGGTTCGGCTCGTGAGGCTGTGTCTGTGGATTCCAGCACTCTCCAGCAGGATTCGTGTGGCGAACGAGCAGAGCGTTGCCCTGCATCGGGGCTGTCTCCGGCTGGTGAGGTGATCCGCGACAGTCCCGGCCGGATCTCGCTCCCGGGATCAGCCATCGTTCGCTTCGAGAACTCCTTGCCGCGAACCTCGTCGCAGAACCGGTCGGCAGCCTCGACGGAATCCAGGTCGGACTTCGCCTCGGTCCGGCGCGAGGGGTGCCCACGCCCCGGACTGCCGGACTCTGCCATCGTGGATCACATCGGCTCCGCTGCAGTGTTCCGTCACTCGCAATCTTGAGGATCGACACGGGCGCGGTCGTGGTCGGCGAGCATCATGGCATGCGTCAATGAGCGCCAGCGTGGCGGGAACTGGCACCTGACCGTGGACGATGCCCGCTGCAATCTCAAGTCCGTCTGTCCCAAAATCACCGAATGACGGAACACTAGGTGGTCGACGCGACTGCAATCCTGGCCTTGGCCCTCGCCAGGGCCTTCTGTGCCCGGTCCGTGTCAATCTCCACCGATGTGAGCCGGAGTCGATCATTCGCCCGGGCCAATGCACGATTCGCCCGCTCCACATCAATCTCGGTGTCGCGCTCGGCGTTTGTTGCCAAGAGCCTCACTCGGTCCGGCAGGATTTCAACGGTGCCACCGTCGACCGCCAGGTAGTGCTCCGATCCATCCAGACCGGAATAAGCCAGTTCACCGGTGCCGACTTCGGCCAGCATCGGAGCATGGCCTGGCAGTACCCCAAGATAGCCAGTCGTGAGCGGCAGTTGCACGTGCGCCACTTCCATGTCCAGAACCTGACGGGAAGGCACAGTAATCTCGATTCGCATCGTAGTGTTCTGCATGACCGATCGGGGCCCGCTCGCGACCAGAATGTGGGAGCCCCGCCCCGCCATTCACGCTCCCGGACCGACGCCTCCGTTGCTCCAATTGTACCGTCCTGGAGGTTCTGCTGTCGGCTCCCTTTCATTCCCGTTGTTGTAGCACGCGACGGATCGCAGCCGCTGAACTCTCACCCAGTCGACGGGAAGCTTCCTCCGAGAAATGCACATTGTCGGGGCGGACATGGGAGATGCCCTCCCTCTCGATGAACCCGTTCATGTCGTCGACCATGATGCCGTGCCGCCCGATGACCCGCGCAGCGGCCCGGTTGTACCGGGGAAGATCGGACTGAACCCGACCGGCCGCTCCTTCCGGAACCGGCGTCGTCGGCCGCCAGATCAGTCTCGCACCGGATCTCTTGAGCCGGGCCACCAGCTTCTCGAGGTTCGCCTCGTACTCCGCCAGTGTGCTCACCTGCCTTCCTTGGACAGGATCAACAAGACGCCCATCCGCATCGACGTACTTGAGATCGTGGAGGCCCCAGTTGAAGTGGATCACGTCCCAGTTGCCTTCTCCCAGCCATTGATCAAGCCTCTCCAGCCCCCTCCACGTATGGGCGCAGTTCTCCGGCGGTCGATGCACGTTCGCAACCCCTTCAAGCGCGGCCCGCAGGGGGAGGGTGTAACCGATCGAGATCGAGTCGCCGATCAGCAGCACACGCGGCAGACCGGGGATGTCCCGGACGGATGCGAATTCCGGTCTCACCACATCCTGGGCATACAGGCCGGTGAACAGGGCAGCCAGCATGATTCCCATTGAATACAGTTTAAATTTATCATGAGTGCGCCGGACAATAGAATGTAGTTTAACTTTCATATGAGAGGACTCCTTCGAGAAGCCCGGGCTTCATATCGTTGCAGCGGGTGCGATACGACGGTCCCAAGGGCAAGCATCTGCCGGAACGTCATCCGCAGCGGCGACATCTGTACTCTACCGCAGGGAACAGTCGCACACGGGGCTGACAGAAACTGACGACTCCGACTCCTCCGAGCCGATCAAGTGCATGCCCCGGACAGGGAACCCTATCCAGCCAACTGCTTGGCTCGCTCGACAGCTTCCTCGATCGTGCCGACCATGTAGAAGGCCTGCTCCGGCAAGTAGTCATGCTGCCCGTCGACGATTTCGCGGAATCCCCGAATGGTGTCCGCCAGCTTCACGTATCGACCCTTTGTCCCCGTGAACTGCTCGGCCACGAAGAACGGCTGGGACAGGAACCGCTGGATCTTGCGGGCCCTCGCCACGATCAACTTGTCGTCGTCGGAAAGCTCCTCCACACCGAGAATCGCGATGATGTCCTGCAGTTCCTTGTTGCGTTGCAGTACCCGCTTGACGGACTGCGCCACATCGTAGTGATCGTCTCCGACAACGTTCGGGTCCAGGATGCGTGACGTGGACGTGAGTGGATCGACCGCGGGATAGATTCCCAGCGAGGCGATCTCGCGGGACAGGTTCGTCGTGGCGTCGAGATGGGTGAAGGTTGTCGCCGGCGCCGGGTCCGTGTAGTCGTCGGCCGGCACGTAAATCGCCTGAACGGATGTGATCGACCCTTTCTTGGTGGAGGTGATACGCTCCTCAAGCGCGCCCATCTCGCTCGCCAGGTTGGGCTGATACCCGACGGCCGAGGGCATGCGACCGAGCAGCGCCGAGACTTCGGAACCCGCCTGGGTGAACCGGAAGATATTGTCGATGAACAGGAGCGTGTCCTGCCCCTCGACATCCCGGAAATACTCGGCGACGGTCAGTCCGGTCAGCCCGACCCGCAGCCGTGCACCTGGCGGCTCCGTCATCTGCCCGTAGATCAAGGCTGTCTTCGATTTCGTGTGGTCGTCGGGATTGACGACGCCGGACTCCTGCATCTCGAGCCAGAGATCGTTCCCTTCCCGGGTCCGCTCGCCGACACCCGCGAACACCGCCACGCCACCGTGCTGAATCGCGATGTTGTTGATCAGCTCCATGATGGTGACGGTCTTTCCGACACCCGCACCACCGAACAGTCCGATCTTGCCACCCTTCAGGTAGGGTTCGATCAGGTCAATCACCTTGATCCCGGTCTCGAGGATCTCCGACTCGGTCGACTGCTCGGCGAGGGTCGGTGGGTCCCTGTGGATGGGGGAGGTCCTCTCGGTGACTACCGGCCCCCGTTCGTCAACCGGCTCGCCAAGAACGTTCAGGACCCGGCCCAGAACCTGCGGTCCCACCGGCACCGAAATCGGCTTGCCGGAATCCACCGCGCGCATGCCTCGGACCAGTCCCTCCGTTGGCTGCATTGAGACGGTGCGCACCCGGCCTTCACCGAGGTGCTGCTGCACTTCACAGGTCACACTGATCGGTTCCGGAAGATCGAAGCCCTCGCTGGTGACCGTCACGGCGTTGAAGAGCTTCGGGAGACTGCCTTCGGAGAACTGCATGTCCACAGCCGGTCCGGCAACCTGGATCACTTTTCCTACAACTTCCATTCGTCTGCTTTCCTCGTAGTTCGGACCTCGCCTCACTCCAGTGCGGCGGCCCCGGAAACGATCTCGATGATCTCCGTGGTGATGCTGGCCTGCCGGACCCGATTCAGGTGCAGCGTCAGCTTCTCGAGCACTTCGCCCGCATTCCGTGTCGCCGAGTCCATTGCCGTCATGCGGGCGGCATGTTCGGCTGCGGCCGACTCCAGCATCGCCACGTACAGTTGGGTCACGACCTGCCGGGGCAGAAGCGACGCCAGCAACTCCTCAGGAGGCTGCTCAAAGTCGTAGCCCGCACCCGACACCGCCTCTGCATCGGCCGCCGGAAGCACCGGGAGAATCCGCTTCAGCGTGATTTCCTGCTTCAACACGCTGCGAAAACCGTTGTTCAATATCCAGACCTCATCCACGTCACCGGACTCGAAGCGTTCCATCGACCGTTCCGCGATCCGCTGGGCCGTGGCGTACTCGACCTTGGTGAACACCTGCTCCCACGTTCCACTGACGGGATGTTCCCTGCTCCGGAAGAACTCCGAAGCCTTCCGCCCCAGCAACTCGAGTTCGATCCGCTTTCCGTGCTGGTCCTTCAGGAACTTCTCCGCCGCCTTGAAGACGTAACTGTTGAAAGCCCCGCACAGGCCCTTCTCGCCAGCAAGTACAAGGAACTGGATACTGCGACACTCGCGGCGTTCCAGCAAAGGATGATCCAGACTCTGTTCTTCGGTTGCGGACTGCGTAAGGACGCTACCGATCATCTCCTCGAGCAGGACCGAATACGGGCGGGAATTGACAACGGCCTGCTGCGCCCTGCGCAGCTTGGCCGCCGAGACCATTTTCATGGCCTTGGTGATTTGCTGCGTGTTCCTGACGGACCGAATCCGCCGTCGCAGGTCGATCAGAGACGGCATGGCTAGCTTGCCTTGGCCATGGGATTGACCGCAGCGAAACGCTCCTTGAAGGTCTTGACCGCATCCTCCAGCGCCGCCGTCGTCGCTTCGTCGAGCTTCTGGCTCTCGCGGATGAGCGCCAAAGCGCCGTTCGCGCCCTGTGCATCGAGGTATTCGAACAACCCGGATTCGAAATCCGCGATCCGGGGCAACTCGAGATCGTCCAGAAATCCCTTGGTCCCGGCATAGATGATGGCGATCTGCTTCTCGACCGGAAGTGGGGTGTACTGCTTCTGCTTCAGGATCTCGACAAGACGGTCACCGCGGTGCAACTGCTGCCGCGAAGCCTTGTCCAGGTCCGATCCGAACTGGGCGAACGCAGCGAGCGCCCGGTACTGCGCCAGGTCCAGGCGCAAAGTGCCCGCGACCGACTTCATGGCCTTGATCTGGGCGTTGCCGCCGACCCGGCTGACCGAAATGCCGACATCGACCGCCGGTCGGACATTGGCATTGAACAGGTCCCCTTGCAGGTAGATCTGCCCGTCGGTAATCGAAATCACGTTGGTGGGAATGTACGCCGAGACATCGCCCGCCTGGGTCTCGATGAAGGGAAGCGCGGTCAGGGAGCCTCCGCCGAGTTTGTCGTTCAGCTTGGCGGCCCGCTCCAGGAGCCGCGAGTGGAGATAGAACACATCGCCCGGGTACGCCTCCCGACCGGGTGGCCGCCGCAGGAGGAGCGAAATCTCCCGATACGCCGCGGCATGCTTCGAAAGGTCGTCGTAAATGCACAGTGCATGCCGTCCCGTGTCCCGGAAGTACTCGCCGATGGCAGCTCCGGCGAACGGCACCAGGAATTGCATCGGCGCGGGGTCCGACGCGGAAGCGACCACGACGATCGAGTACTCCATCGCGCCGTTCTGTTCCAGTGTCTTGATGACCTGGGCGACGGTGGAGCGCTTTTGCCCGATCGCGACGTAGATGCAGATCACGTCGCCATTCTTCTGGTTGAGGACCGTGTCGATGGCAACCGCCGTCTTTCCAGTCTGGCGGTCCCCGATGATCAGTTCCCGCTGCCCGCGACCGATCGGGATCATCGCATCAATCGCCTTGATGCCGGTTTGCAGCGGCTGCTTGACGGGCTCCCGATCAATGACTCCCGGCGCGATCCGCTCCACCGGATTGTACTGCGTCGCCTCGATCGGCCCCTTCCCGTCCAGTGGCTCCCCCAAGGCATTGACGACACGCCCCAGAAGAGCGTCGCCGACGGGAATGGAGATGATCCGGCCAGTCCGACGGACCTGATCCCCTTCCTCCAGTGCCGTGTAGTCCCCGAGCACGACGGCTCCGACCTGATCCTCTTCAAGGTTCATGGCGATACCGGAAACTCCTCCCGGAAAATCCAGCAACTCTCCTGCCATGACCCGCTCCAGCCCGTGCAGGCGTGCGATGCCATCCCCGACGGAGATGATGGAGCCCACTTCAGCCACCTTGACGGCAGTCTCGTAGTTCTCAATCCGATCACGGATCAACTGTGAGATCTCTGCGGCGTTCATCTGAGCCATTCGGTTCGACTCCTTTCCAACTGAGGGCCTAGCGGTCCGCAGAGCCCAGATCTGATGCCAGCGATGCCAGCGAACTACGGAGCGATCCGTCGTACAGCAGTGAGCCTACCTGCACCGAACTCCCTCCCAGCAGGGTCGGATCGACCACGTATGTCGCGCGGATGTCCTTTCCTGTCAGTTCCCGGAAGCGGCTCTCCAGCACGGCCCTCTGATCCTCACCGATTTCGTCGGCCACCCTCACCTCGACTGCCACCCTGTTGCGCTGGCGGTCCAGCCAGGACCGGAAACCCTTCAGAAGCAGTGCGAACTGCCCCACACGATGGTTGTCCACCGCCACCCACAGAAAGTTCCGGACAATCGGGTCAAGCCCGATCCTGTCACCGATCTCGGCGATCAGGTCCCGCTTGGCACGGGGCGAAGCCACCGGCGAACGCAGTACGTTGTCCAGATCCGTGGACGTGTCCAGCAGGTCGCCAAACCTCTCAAGCTGCACCGCTGCGTCCTCCGGACTGAGATCCGAATCGGGTTGCGACAGGACATCCGCCAACGCTGTGACGTAGCGGTCAGCAACTGCTTGGGTCATAGGCGCCGGATGCACGGGCCGAATCGGTCACTCAGGGCCGTGCTGGCTGGCAGGAAGGGAACCATCGCCGGGAACATGGACAGCGCCCTTGAATTCCTAAGCTAGCACAGACCTGCCGGTCGGTCGCAATCAGGAATCGGATCCCGGTATGCGGCAGCATGACAAGTGACCGCATCGCGGTTCAGCACCGAGGGCCGTGGGGGCCGACCCGCGCCCAATGGCGGGCGAACCGTGGTCGAGATCGGGCACGCCCGCCTTCAGGCACCGAATGCGACGCAGGGATCGGGTTGCGGGAGTCGCGCCAACGACCGGTCCGAGATCCTGTTATCGTTGAGGCGCTGGCCACACAACCGGAGACCTGCATGCAAGCGAGAGAATTGCCAGCCGACAGCACGATCGGCTTTCCTGTAACACCTTGGGATCAGGATCTGAACCTGAACGAGGCCGCGTTGCGGTCTCATGGCCGGAGAATGAGCAATAGCGGACTGGATGCGCTGTGTTTCTGTGGAAGCAACGGCGAACAGCATGGACTGGATCTGGAGGACTACGGGAAGATCTGCGGCATCGCCCGCGAGGTGGTCGCCGACCACGTGCACCTCATCTTCGGCGTGGGACAGAGTTGGAGAACCGCTCGTCAGCAGGCCGCAATGGCCCGCAAGGCCGGGGCCCGAGCCGTCCTGTGCATCGCGCCTTACGCGGGCGACGCCAACGAGCCCGGTCTGGCCGACTATTACAGGGGCGTGGCCGATGCCGCCGGGCTCAGTGTCATCCTCTATCAGACGAAGTGGAGTGGACTTCTGCCGCTGTCCTTGCTGGAACAACTGGCGGAAGTCGACAACATCCGGATGGTCAAGGACGAACACGGTGACCTGTCGCACTACCTGCAAGTCCGCAGGCACTTCGGAGACCGGTTCCGGTGGATCAACGGCATGGCCGAGCCTTTCGTCCCGAGCTACTGGAACCTCGGAGTGCGAACGTTCACGTCGGGATTGGCCTGTTTCATGCCCCATGTCACACTGCGCATCCGGGATCTGGCCCGGGCCGCAGATTTCGGACAGGTGAACGGGATCCTGGACGACCTGGTCCTGCCGATGTACGAGTTGCGCAACCGCCGCCCCGGTTACAAGGTCTCGATGATCAAGACAGCGATGGCGCTGGCGGGGATCGATGTCGGCGGCGTACGTCCGCCACTGGTTGCGATGAACCCGAAGGACCGGCAGGATCTGTGCTCGCTGATGGCCCGCCACGGTCTGCTGGCCGACGGGAAGCAATGCAGTTGAGGCGAGTCAGGATCATGCCCATCCCAGCCAAGGGATTCATCTTTCTCGTAGCGGCGTTGTTCGCCGTGGGGCCACCCGGCGCCTTCGGCCAGGCCGGCGCGGACTCCCCGCCTGCCCCGAGCGGGAAGCGCCAGATCGCACCGGTCATGAGCTACCGGGGCGCCGACTGGCTCACCCGGCCGGAGCGGGAGCGCGAAGAACAGCCGGACCGCGTGGTGGACGCCCTCGACATCCCTGCAGGATCCAGGGTGGTCGACCTTGGTGCCGGCGTTGGCTATTTCACCTCGCGGTTGGCCCAGCAGGTAGGACCCGGCGGGAAAGTGATCGCGACCGACGTTCAGCCGGAGATGCTTGAGATGCTCCGCGAGAACATGCGTCGGACAGGCATCAATAACGTCGAACCGGTTCTCGCGACACAGACGGAATCAAGGCTGCCACCGGATGGCATGACCGAACTCGTCCTGCTCGTCGATGTGTACCACGAACTGGCCTATCCCGCCGCCACGATGCGACAGGTGCTGCGCTCGCTACGGCCCGGCGGCCGGCTGGTGTTGGTCGAGTACCGCAAGGAAGATCCGTCGATCCCGATCCATCCCCTGCACAAGATGTCGGTGGCGGAGGTTCGAACCGAGATCGAACCTCTCGGTTTCGAGTTCGTCGAGGTGCTCGGTTTCCTGCCGACGCAGCACATCATCGTGTTCCGACGGCCGGAAGGCTGATCGCATCCTGCCTCCGGAGACCGGACGATTCGCCACCTAGCCGGACAGCAGCTTGGCGAACGGCTTCGTCCGGATGACCGTCGACAGATCCGGATCCCGCTGCGCCTGGATGCGGATATTCGGATCAAGGGCGATGGCCTTCTTCATCGGAGCCACGGCGGAACCTGGCGTCCCGGAGAGAATCTTCGCCACTGCCTTCAGGTAGTGCACGTGAGCAAGGTCGGCATTGATCGACAGGGCCCTGTTGCAGACTCGGACTGCATCGCCGAACTGACCATCGTTGAGGAGCGTCACGGCGTAGTTGTAGTGCTCCTCGAGCGTGTCGAGCTTGGGACGCTTTCTTGCCGTGCGGCTGTTGCAGATCTCGATATAGATGCCCGCACGGTGGCCGAGGCTGGCATCCGGTCCGGCGCGGACCTTCTCGAGAATCCGTCGTGCCATTCCGAACTTCTGCTCCTGGAACAGTTCCGTCGCCTGGCTGAACAACTCCGACTGTCGCACCTCCGCCGCTCGCTCGCGACTTGTCGGGCGCTGCGAGCCACCGTCCCCGCCCGGAGCAGTGCCTCTCGGTGCCCTGGGGCCCCGAGCCCGTGACGATGCAGTCCGCCCCCCGTTTCCCCTCGTGTTGGCCGCGGAATGCTGCTCGGTCGGCATGGGTTCCCCGGTGCGGCCGGTCGACAGTTGTCTGGACAGCTCTCGGTCCGGAATTGGCTAACGGCGCACTTCAGCGAGCGAAGTTATAGCAGAGTCAGAGATGCCATGGCAAGTGAACCCGATTCATACTTCTATATATGGCATAGGCATGGAGACACCATACATGATATAGGCTCTAGCGCGATCAGATCCGACCACCATCGCAGATGGGTGGCCTCCGTCGAGACGCATCACAGGCTGATGCTAGACTCCAGCACGTGGTGACTGAGGCCGGCAGGACAGAGGCGCTGGCCGACCTGCAGCGTGAAATCGTCCACTGCAAGGACTGCCCGCGACTGGTTGCCCACTGCCAGCAGGTCGCTTCGTCGAAACGTCGAGCCTATCGCCAATGGGACTATTGGGGTCGGCCGGTCCCCTCGTTGGGCGACCCGCAAGCTCGTCTGTTACTGATCGGCCTGGCCCCGGGCGCCCACGGGGCCAACCGTACCGGTCGCATGTTCACCGGCGACAGTTCCGGCGATTTTCTGTACGATGCCCTGCATGAGACCGGCTTCGCATCGCAGGCGGCCTCCTACTCCCGCAACGACGGACTGCATCTGCGGGACTGCTACATAACGGCTGCGGTACGCTGTGCGCCACCCGGGAACCGGCCGACCCGGGACGAGTTCGTGCATTGCCGAGGCTACCTGGAACGCGAACTCCAGCTGCTACCGCGAGTCCGCGCGATCATCGCGCTTGGACAGCTGGCACTGGACGCGTATCTGGATGTGCTGCGGGACCGCGGGAGGAGTCTCCGCAAGAAGGACTGGCCGTTCGCGCACGGGGCGTCCTACCGTGCTCCGGGCGAGAGCGCGACACTCCTGTGCAGTTATCACCCCAGCCAACAGAACACGAGGACCGGGCGACTCACGAAACCCATGCTGGTCGACGTGCTGGAGCATGCGAAGACGGTCCTGACGGTCGGTCAGCCCCCGATTTGCGAGCGAGTCCCCGAAAAAATCTGATTTCTTCACACAAGTGCAACCACTTGCCGGTGGTTTACGTCTATACTATTGAAATTGAGGGAAGTGAACCGGGTGAGTAGTCGCTCCCTCAATGTGGACGACAACTGGTCAGCAGATACGCTCATCGGGGTTCCAGTACAAGGGGAGAACGACAATGCTACACGAAAACCACGAAAACAAAGACGGAGTGCGCCAGCGGCTGCTGGCGAAGCTTGAGGATGTGACTCGGCGGGACAACCGCGACGAGTTGATCCGCGAGCGCTGCAATGATCCGATGGATCAGATGCAGAACCGATTCGAGATGGACCTGACCATCAGTGTCATCAACAACGACTGGGAGATCCGCAAGGGCGTGGAGACAGCCCTGAAGCTGCTCGACGCCAACGAATACGGAATCTGCCAGGAATGCGGGGCCGAGATCAACCCGAAGCGGCTCGAGGCGATTCCGTGGACCACGCTGTGCGTCTACTGCCAGGACGAGTACGACTGCTCCGGCGTCGCCCCTGCGCAAGCGGACTACCGCCGGGCGGCGTAGGCCTTCGGCTGCGGGCCGACATTGTCGGCTCGCTCTCCGACCCCAGATAGCCTGTGCCACTGCGCAGGGGTACACCTGTGTCTTCGTGGGACAGGAGCCGGACTCCAACCGATTGACCAGTGACTGGGCTTGGGAATCACCCGAAGTAGGCCGGGGCGTTGCCGGGGGCCCACTTGATGTTGCACCCGGCGCTCGGAAACTGCTCTGCGGGAACCGCCTGACCGGCCAGCACGGCATCAATCGCCGCTCGCAGGTCACGGCCATCAACGGCTACACCGTTTCCTGGCCTGCTTTCGTCAAGGCGGCCACGATACACCAGCCGGTTCCCGCCATCAAACAGGAAGAAGTCCGGCGTGCAGGCGGCGGTATAGGCTCTCGCCACAGTCTGTGACTCGTCGTACAGGTACGCAAACCGGAAACCGAGCTTGCGGGCCATCGACTGGAGGTTGTCGGGACTGTCCTCCGGGTGGGTGACAACGCTGTTGGATGAAATCGCCACGACGCCCAAGCCTCGGTCCGCGTAACTGTTGCCCAAGCGGGCCAACTCGTCCTGAACGTGGATGACGAACGGGCAATGAGCGCAAATGAACATGACAAGCAGACCGCGCCTGCCATCGGATACGTCCTCAAGCGTGACGGTCCGTCCCGACACGACATCGTCGAGAGCAAAATCGGGAGCCGCTGTGCCCAGCGGCAGCATGGTGGATTGGGTCAGTGCCACGGTCCGATTATACCGCCCGTTCCGGCGGCATCAGCGCCCCTGACTGACCCGCAACGGGAATTCGTGAACCCTCTCGATCCGTGCGAACCGGTCGTGGAGTCGCACCTTGATCCGGTATTCCCCGGGGGGGATTGACGGATCGAGCCTGATCAGGATGTCGCCCGGGATCCACAGGCGCGGGTAGTAAGGTCTCCCGGACTCCCTGGTCACCCCCAGATCAAGCAACTCCTCACCGTCCGCATCAACAAGCCAGGCTTGGGACTCCACATCGAACGCGTTGTCGTTGCGAACGGCAAAGCCGGTGATCAGAAAGGAGACGGGGACTTCGTCGCCGGGATGATGCGATCGGGTCTCCGCAGGGTCGCGTTGCGCTACCGAGTAGGATTCCCAAGGCGGCAGGTCACTCGGGTGGCTCCGGACGTGGAACGACCGGATCGTCAGTCCGTCCGTCAGGTCGAACTGCGGAGCATCCACCCGGACCGGCACGTCCGTGCTGACCGCTGCTCCTCCAATGTGATCGGTCACCGAGACGCGCAGTACGAAAGTCCCGCCGTTCGCGTGATCCGGAATGAGCGGGGAATACCGCAGGATCGGCAACCAGTTCTCGTCCTGCGGAGCCAGTTCCGTGTCATAGCGGCCTTGATGAGGGGGGTAGAAGGATCGGGCCCTGGGGTCCAGGCCCGTCACTTCGTAGCTCACGTGAACACGGTCCTCGCGACCAACCCGATATCCTTGTACCTGACAGATCAGGTGAACCCGCTCGCCCGGCAGGAACTGGGTGTCCTCAGGGATGGCGAAACCATCCCGGGAGTCCAGCAGGTCGCAGTTCACGATCTCAAGGACGGGCTCCGATGCTTCATCCCCCGCTGCTGCGATGTCGGAAGGACTGGCCGAAACAACCAGCGCGAAGGACACCTGCAGGACGATCGACGCAGCGTTCCGCCATGATGCGAGAATCACCATAACTGGCACCAACTCTCTCTTCCGCCGACATGCGGTCGGCCACCTCACTGTTTGCCTCTGCGCTGTGGGCCGTCCTGGTCGAGGTCGTTGCTTGGCGAGCGTGCGGCCGAGTCTCGGGATACCACATCCTGGACGCAACCGTCTTCGTATTGGACGCAACTGGATTCCGAAGGGGTACGAAGCCCCACATGCGGTCAGCGGCCGACGGACTTTTCGCCTTGCGCGGAGCATCAGTGCGAAACGTGGGTAACAATAGCATCTAGGAGGGAGATCGGTGTCCACCATGAAGAAGTCATCCGCTCCAGCACCTTCGAGACGGAGGTTTCTGCACGGGACTGTAGGCGCTGCCGGTACCGCCAGCCTGTTACGAGCCGCAGAAGACAGCCAGGAGATCAAGGTCGGGCTCGTGGGCTGTGGCGGAAGGGGATCAGGGGCGGCTGCCCAGGCCCTGCAGGCCGACGACTATGCCGTGTTGACTGCAGTGGCCGACATCGACCAAGAACGTATCGACCGATGCCTCGCCGAAGTCGAGAAACGACATCAGGGCAGGAACAAGGTCCGCGTCCCCAGAAAGAACCAGCACCTGGGTCTTGATGCCTTCCAGTCCGTCATCGACAGCGGCGTGGACGTCGTGCTGCTGTCCACGCCCCCGGGGTTCCGCCCGGCCCATCTCAAGGCCTGCATCGACGCCGGCAAGCACGTGTTTTGCGAGAAGCCGATGGCCGTTGACGCGCCGGGCGTGCGGTCCGTGCTGGAGACCGTCAAAGTGGCGGAGAGCAAGAGGCTCTCGCTCGTGGCGGGTTTCTGCTGGCGTTACAACAACATGATCATCGCCGCCATGGAGCAGGTCCATTCGGGTGCCATCGGCGACATCGTCGCCTACTACGCCACGTACTACACGAATCCGGTCAAACCCATGCCGCCCGCCTACGAGCGGCCGCTCGGAATGAGCGATGTCGAATGGCAAGTCCGGAACTGGTACAACTTCGTCTGGACATGCGGCGACGGTCTGGTCGAACAGGCAGTCCACAGCGTGGACAAGATCGCCTGGGCGATGGGCGACAAGCCGCCGGAGAGTTGCGTCGCGGTCGGCGGTCGGCAGATTCCGGCCCATGACGGCAACATCTTCGATCATTTTGCGGTGAACTACCTGTATCCGGACGGAGTCAGGGCGTTCATGGGGTGCCGGCAGATCAGCGGCTGCCACCGCGAGAATGCGGACTACATCCTCGGCACGAAGGGCAGGCTGACGATTGGCCGGGGACTGATGCCTCGCATCGAAGGCGAAAATCCCTGGGTCTTCCGCGGACAGCAACAGAACATGTACCAGGTGGAGCATGATGTCCTCTTCCGCTCCATTCGCCGTGGAGAGCCGATCAACGACGGTGTGCGGATGGCACACAGCACACTGCTTGCCATCCTCGGCCGGATGGCGGCGTACACGGGCCAAGAACTGACGTGGGACCAAGCGGCGCAATCAAGAGAAAAGCGGTTCCCGGACAACCTGCACTGGGACATGCAACTGGATGTCCCGCCTCTGGCACGCCCCGGCCAGACGAAGTTCGTCTGATCATGCAACTGCTGTGTCTGGTGGTCCTGCTGACGATTCCGGCTGTTGCCGCCGTTGATTTCGACGACGATATCCGCCCCTTTCTGGAGAATCGGTGCCTGCCCTGCCACCGGGATGCCAACATGCTGGGCAACCTGAGCCTCGAGACGGCAGAGTCTGCGATGCAGGGGGGAGCCAGCGGACCGTCGATCCTGGCCGGACAGCCTGACGCCAGCCCCCTGTTTGCCCGGATGGCCCTGCCATCCAGTTCTCCGCTGGCGATGCCTCCCGGGGGCCCCCGGCCTACGGAGTCGCAGTTGGCTGCGGTCCGTGCCTGGATCCTGGAAGGGGCAAGCTGGCCTGGCCCGCCGGAGGCCTCCGGGAATTCGACTCCCGCGATTGAGCCCAGCAACGACATGACCGTAGTGCGGGAGATCCACACGAGGATCTCGAAGCAGGCATCCGGCGAGAGTGAATTCGTCGCGTATGAGGAATCTGTACCGGGCACGGACGCCGCTCTGCAGATGATCCCGATCCCAGCGGGGGAGTTCGTCCAGGGCACGCCGGATGGCGAAGTTGGCCGCAACGACGACGAGGGCCCGCAACGGCGCGTGCGGGTCGACGGGTTCTGGATGTCGGCACACGAGGTCAGCTGGGACGCATACCGGAGTTTCATGCTGCGCGAGGCGGAGGGCTACACGGCGCCCGACAAGCTGGTTGCTGCGGTGTCGAGCCCGACTCCGCCGTACATGGAAATGAGCTTCGGCATGGGTATCACCGGGTACCCGGCGATCAGCATGACCCAGCACGCGGCCAGCAAATACGCACAGTGGCTCAGCGCAACAACAGGACGGTTCTACCGGCTGCCCACCGAAGCCGAGTGGGAGTACGCCTGCCGTGCCGGCAGTACGACAGCCTATTCGTTCGGTGACGACCCAGACGCCTTGGCTGATCACGCCTGGTATTGGGACAACAGCAACGCGCAGTATCAGCCGGTCGGCAGCAAACGGCCCAACGAGTGGGGCCTGTTCGATTTGCATGGCAACGTGTGGGAATGGACACTGGACGGCTACGAACCGTCCTACAGGGACGAGGTCGCTGTCGCCGTCAATCCTTGGGCGAGGCCTTCCAGCCTGTATCCTCGGGTCGTTCGCGGCGGCTCCTGGATGGATGACGCAGGGGCCCTGCGTTGTGGCGCACGAAGAGTTTCGGACGATTCGTGGAAGATGCAGGATCCGCAACTGCCCAAGAGCATCTGGTACCACACCGACGCTCAATGGCTGGGCTTCCGCCTCGTCCGTCCGGTACGACTTCCTTCCGCAGAAGAGATGCATGCCTATTGGAACTCGGCGACAGGCATGGAGTAGGCAAGGCCGAGCGCTGGGCTGGATCGTATGCTCCGCCATGGTGGCGGCACTACCCTGTTCGGCGGTCGTGGCCGAGCGGTTGAAGCTCCTGACAGCCGAGGAGCCCCATCTCGGGTTGGTCGTGCGGATCAGCGCCTATTTTTCTTCGAGATCCAGTCCGCCCGACGTGTTCCGGGCCACCTTCCAACGCATCGCCGACCTGTCGGCCATCTTCTCGACCTATCAGGAGGACTCCGAACTTCGCCAGATGGAGACCATCGCCTGGCGTAAACCGGTCCGGCTATCCCGTGAGTTGGCGTTCCTGCTCGACCATGCGTTGCGATTGGCGCAAGATTCCGACGGGGGATTCGACCCGACACTGGGAAGCGTGACTCGACTGCTGCGGGCCAAGCGCTGGCCACATCCCGGCCCGCCGGAACATCTCCTCCGCGAAGCCTGGAACCGGGCCGGATGGATGCAGGTTGATCTTCGTCCGTCCAGCCAGACGGTCTCGTTCTCGCGCCGTGGTGTGCAACTGGATCTGGGCGGTATCGCCAAGGGCTATATCGCCGACCAGGCGTTGGCCGAATTGCGGAAGGCGGGCATCAACCGGGCCCTGGTCGCCGTGGCCGGAGACATCGCCGTGGGCACTCCCCCGCCCGATGCAGAGGGATGGCCAGTCGGTCTTGACGGCGTCGGACCGCGCGGGTCCATCGAACGGGAACTGCTCCTTTCCAACTGTGGCGTCTCTACATCCGGCGGGCGTGAGAGGCACTTCCGAATTGGAGACCGACGCTGTTCCCACATCCTGACCCGATCCGCTACGGACTGCACAGACCCGGAACTGGCAGTCACAGTGGTCGCTCCGTCCGCAATGGAAGCGGACGGCATGGCCACGACGCTCATGGTGTTGGGAATGGAACGAGCGGAAGCGTTCCTCAAGAAGCGACCTGCTGTCTCCGTCTACTGGGCGCACCCGTCGCGTCTTCCCGAGGCCGAGTAGAAGCACAGATACCTTGGCTTGCCCTGCCTCGATCCATGGAAGAGCCGCAGCCGTGTCATTGCTCCATTCCTGAATCGACACACTCCAGGGCGGGCCAAGCCCGCTCTGCGACCGGCGCAATCCAAGCCGCGCCGCGTTAAACGTCGAGAGACGGACGATGTGGAGCGGCGTCCCACAAGTTCATGCAGCCGAGGAGTCCGGCCCTGTTGGACACGATCGTAACGTTGTCGGGAAGTCGATCCTGTGCAACCTTGCGCGCGTTTCCACCGCCCAGATACAGCCGATCATAGTTGAAGGCGTGCTCAAGCTGCCTGATCGCCTCCAGCAGTCGCAGATTCCATTTCTCCTTGCCGTAGCGTTCAAGAGCCTCGTTGCCCAGGCAGTCCTCGTAAGTGCGGCTCTTGCGAAAGACATGATGGGCAATCTCCATGTTCGGAACGAGTCGTCCATCAATGTAGAGGGCCGACCCGAGTCCAGTGCCAAGTGTCAGCACGAACTCCAGTCCGGCACCTTCGATGACGGCGAGGCCCTGTACATCGGCGTCGTTCGCCACTCTCGCCGGCTTCCCCGTCATTCGCTCCAGTGCGGCGCGGAAGTCGAACCCGATCCAACTCTGGTCGAGATTGAAGGCCGTGAGCGTGACTCCGGCGCGGATGACACCCGGGAATCCGGCGGCGACACGATCGAACGCAGGCTGGCCAGCGACCATCTCTTCCAAGACGCTCAACACGTTTGCCGGAGTTGCCGGGCGCGGGGTAACCTGGCGGCAGCGCTCGCTGAGTTGCTTCCCTGCTGGATCAAGGACCAGCATCTTCAGCCCAGATCCTCCGATATCGATAGCCAGTGTCCTCAGAGATTCCACGGTACCGGCCACAGCGATCGAGGGGCTGCAAGTCCATTGTATTCGAGTCCGCGGCAGGCATCTGGCGACAGACACGCGGTTCCGATGCGCGTCGGGACAGACGACGATGGACACTCGGTCGAAGAGGGACACCCACTGAACGGCGGAGGGCAACGATAGTGGATGAGGGCAGGTGCGATGAACTGAGCAGGTGCCGGTGTAGCGCAGGAACGGTGAGTGTTCAAGTGGGAGTCCGGAGACACAGGACATCGTGGCGCAGTCGACACGGCCCGAGGAGTGTATCCGCCGAGATGTACTGGTCGAACGCTGCCACTATCTCGGTCTCACTGACATTGCCGGGAGCGGTTTACGCTCTATCCTTACCAGTCGCCCAGAACGATACAAATCAGTTTGCAGAACTCGAAGACGTCACACCGACGCTGCCAGTGATACTCGGATCGGCCCCAGCTTTCAACAGTAGTTGCTTGATCCTCTCGCTTTTCGCGTAACTCAATGGTGTCGCACCGTTCCAGTCGCTCGCATCCACGGTCGCCCCTGCCGCCAAGAGTACGCGGACGGAATTAGTACCTCCAATTCGTGCTGCCTCGTGCAGAGGGGCTCTTCCCACTTCATTGAACCGGAAAGCTGTAAGTGTACTGTTTGGAAGCATCTGGAACAGTTCTGAGTCCATCGCAGTGCGATCAGGCAGGTTCCGCGCATCTGGATCAAACCCCGCAGCGAGCAACTCCCGAAGTATCTGAGATCTGTTGTATCGGGCCGCTAGGTACAACACAGTAAGTCCATCTCTGGAACTGTAGACATGGTTCCTATCATCTGGATCGTATACACCCGTTTCAAGAAGTACACGTACAACACCAAGCTGACTATTTCTAACTGCCCCGTGCAGTGGTAACTCGGATCCTCCCACTTTCCCATCGTTACGCTTCCATAAGGCGAAGTCACCATGCAATGCCGCGCGGAAAGCCGACCAATAAAGGTGATCAAGTCGACTGCGCCTGAGCGGGTTGGCCCCAACAGCTATTAGAGCTCTAGCAGCCTCAGCAGTGCGGCACCTGTACAGTGGAGTCTGTCCGTATGAATTAAGTCCGTTAGGATCGAGACCGGCCTTCACAAGCACCCCAACTGCCCCTCCGCTATAGATGCCATGGAGCGGCGTATCGGATGTCTTACTGTCTACAACTGCACCGAATTCGATCAACGCCGACGCCACGGCCCCAGTGTCCACGCGATACAGTGGATTATCGCCCCAGCGACTCCTCGCGTTAGGGTCCGCCCCATTCTTCAGAAGCACCCTCGCTATTCCTTCGGTCCGAGCGTAGTGGAGTGGGGTTCTGTCGCCCAAATCCAGTGCATCAGGATCCGCGCCAAATTCGATCAGCACCGACGCCACACCCGCACTACGTGCGGCATGGAGTGGGGTTCTGTCTAGACTCAGAGTTCCGGACATGGGACTAATTTGGGATGTCACGCAGTGGGGTGGACTGCCGGGATCGGCGAGGGATGTGGGGTCCGTTCTGGAGGTTGGGCGGGCGTGCCTGTATGGGCCGCGTAGCAGTGCTGGAAGAGCTGCGGGTCGGGTGGAGGGGGGGCTGAAAGGTCTGCCAGGTCGTGCAGGAGAGAGCGCCGAGGTCCAGCTGGAAGCCGGTGCCAGCGCCCGGCAAGAGGCGTGCTGGCGCGGACAGGTAGCGTTGCATTAGGGCCGCCGCCCGGAGTAGAATGACAGTGTGGGGCGCTGGAAAGGTTGGACCTTGTGGAACTCGGCCCATGCGGTGCGGCAGTGCGGCTGCACCGGTGGCGCGGTCAGGCACCCCGGGCGCACGGCCAGTGGATGGTCCGTGAGTTCGCGCGAGTCGGTGCGACTGGGCCGGGCAGGGGACACGCAAGTCGGTAACGTCGCATCCGCAACCCGGCAGATCGTGACATCATAAAATAGTCAATCGTGGCCGTCCGCTGCGATCAGGCGGCCCTGCAGGTCGCAAAAGTAGCTTTTCAGCAAGGGTTTACCCGCAGACTACCTAGGCGATTCGAAGGCTCGGATGGGGCCATCGCCGACTAGCCGGTGTCAGTGCGCTGGCGGGCCGTGTGGAGCGGGCACGCCTTGGGCCTGTCGGTGGGCCACAGGCGTTAGTAGGCTCACCAGTCCGCGCCGGGCCACTGCTACGAACCGGACGGGCCGGGGTGGTACCGTCTCGAGTCCATGCCGATCCGGGCAACCTGGGCGAGCAGCCCGCAGCGAGTTGGCGACGCGGTGGGGTCGACCGGTCGCCTTCGGCTGGGGGTGGATCGGGTCCCTGCCGGCCATCGTCAGCCGCTCTCTCCGGCCGCTGGCTCCCCGTCGATGCGCGGTAGCCGGGAACGACCCGATGCACTGTGGGGCTACGTTGCGCCGATGGCGAGACGCCAACCGGCCCTCGCGATTCCAATTGATAGTGACAGTTCTAAAATAGTCACCCTGCCGCTACCAAGCCTCTTCGGAATGCAGCACAGCTCACACAGGGCCCTGTCAGTCAGTGTCTTACCGCTGCCCTCCCATCCGGCAAGGCGCTCCCCATGTCCGGAACTCTGAGACTATCCAGCGCATTAGGATCCGCTCCACTCATCAGGAGTGCCCTCGCTACTTCTTCGGTACGAGCGAAATAAAGCGGGGTTCTGTCGTCCCAGTCCAGTGCGCGATGATCTGCGCCGGATTCCAACAGAACGTTCACAGCCTGAGTATTGCCCCAGTGGGCCTCGCGGTGTAGGTCAGAGCCCCCCCGCCAGAAACCCTCCTCCGGCTGTCCGAGAAGCACCGCGACAAGCGCCAAAGTGAGTAATACCAACCTCGCTGATTGGCAGCGAAATCGGCGTGCAACGGCACCAACGTTGTTCCACATCTTCTTCATGCTCGACAATTGAACTGTCACCACCGCCATCGTAGCACAACTCAAGATACCTTGCTGTTCAAAGCCCTCCGCTACTTCGGCGCATTGTAGAACGCACTTTACGAGGCAGGGCTTGTGGCCAGTGCACCCTTGTGTGTGCTCGTTCAAGCAGCGCCTACAGGGACTTGATGCTCTTGGTATACACGTCGCCGATGACGTTCTTCTGCCGCAACCGCTTGATGGTGTCGAGTTCGCACGAGCGCCACGACCGCCATCTTGTCGACAGGCCCGCATCCGGTGGCCGCCAGATCCTCATGCCCATAGCAAACCGGCAAGACGATCGAGAGCACTGATGCTCAAGACGCCTGCGTCCCACGATCCATCACGTTGACGCTCAGCCGTTGTCCTGTTGTGGACCTGTACATCAAGTGTGGTGTGCGCCTTGGCAGATTACTCGAAAGACGGCCCGTGCTCGACCCGGACGCTCCACAGGAACTCCTCTCCCGGGTCCAGATAGATCAGCCCCTGCCGCTGAACAAGTGAATTCTGGAGGCCAACCCACGGTTCGGGGCTGAAGAACCCGTTTCGTACGTCACCCCAGATATTGAACAGGATCACGGGATCGTCCGGAATCTTGCTTGCATGGTGCGAGAGCCGGAGCGTCAGACCCGCTGGATCGGTGTAGTCGAGATACGGATCCTGCCCTTCCGGGTAGCCTGTCAACGATGTCGCGATCAACGGTGGGTAGTTCCCCAGAACAAACCCGTCGGCGTAGGAGTCAGAGAGGGGGCGGGTCTCTCCCGTGGGGATCCCGTAGCCCGTCTTGAGGATTTCGACCGTGGCAGGAGTCGACAGGACCATCTCGCCGGGATCGCTCCCCTCGACCAGCGGGGCCAGGAAGGTGATGTGATTGCCGATCGAGAAGAACATGGGCTCGGCATTGTCATCGGAAGCCCGAATGACGTATCGCAGTGCAAGGGTGCCATCCAGAACTCGGTATTCGACCGTGCAGCGGAACCCGAAGGGGTACATCTCACGAGTCTCGGACGTGTCCACCAGGCTCAGCAAGGCACGCGCCGATCCACCGTCCGCCGCAGTTTCCTCAACCCGCCACGGCAGATCGCGGGCAAAGCCGTGAATCGGCATCTTGCGACGGACACCGCCATGCTCGTAGGCTCCGCCGTCGAAGCTCTCGCCCGCTCGCCTTCGCTCCTGAAGATCCTCGGGAAAGTTGCGCCCGGTGGCCGGCCAGAGAAACGGGCCCTTGCCCCCGAAACCATCGCGGGACTCATAGTCACGGGCCAACCACAGCGTCTCGATCCAACCACCGTCATGCCTCACGCGCAGACCGCTAAGTTCCCCGCCCTTCGTTGGCGCGATGGCAGCCTCGATCCCTCCCCCCTCATCGCGCAGAACGACCAGTTCCGTCCGTGATGCATCGACGCTCACGTCATTCTCGACCACGTATCGACTACTGGGTGGCGGCGCGCCACATGCCGCGAAGAGAAGAGCGAGAACGAATGCAGCCCGCATGCCAGCCAGCATAGCGCGCAGTCGCAACGTTTGCCGCAATCGCACCCCGGATTGGCCGTTCATTTACCGAAGGTAAGGAATCCACTTCGTATAATCGACTGCATCATGAACCGCCGACAACTCCTGCAATCATCCCTGCTCGGATCAGCCGGAGTTCTCGCGGCACCGCTCGCACAGGCGTCCTTGCCCAATGCAAGAGTGACACGGGTCCGCTTCTACAAGACGTCCGACTCCCGTCCGATCTTCAATCAGAGCGGCCATATCGTGACCGTCGAGACTGACGCCGGCATCACTGGCATCGGCGAAGGCGGATCGCCGGACTCCATCGAACAACTCGGAGCGATGATCATCGGCGAGAACCCGTTTCGCACCGAACACCTCTGGCAAGTGATGTACCGGGGCTACTTCTACCCTCCCGGCCGCGAGAAGATTCACGGTCTGGGAGCGATCGACCTCGCCCTATGGGACATCAAGGGAAAGGCGCTCGGCGTGCCGGTATGGCAACTGCTGGGCGGGTTGACCCGCGACCACGTCGAATGCTACGCAACGGGATTCCCCAATCAAGGCTCGATCCGGGAAACGGCGCGGGCGTGCATCGAAGCTGGTTTCCGGGCGTTCCGAACGGGCAGCGCTGGCTCACGTGGAGCCGAGTCCTACCACCACCGCAAGGCCGTCGACGAGACGTTCGAAATGTGTCAGGAGATTCGGGATGGCGTGGGAGAGAAGGGGGACTGGGCAATCGACCATCACACTCGCTTCGACCTGCCGGACGCCGTTCGGCTCTCCGCCCTGCTGGAACCGTTGCGGCCGATGTTCTGTGAGGATCTGGTCCGTTCGGAAAATCCAGAAGTCTACCGGACTCTGCGCCCGATGGTCCGGGTGCCGATCGCGGTCGGGGAGCACTACGGTGACCGCTGGGACGCCAACGTGCTGATCGAGAATCGACTGTTCGACTACTCCCGAGTGACGATCCCGAACTGCGGAGGGATCACGGAGTACATGAAACTCGCAGCCCTTTGTGAGACACACTACATTGGGCTCATCCCGCATTTCACGGGGCCCGTTGCGGAGGCAGCGCTTGTGCATTGCGCCGTGTCCCTGTCCGGCCCCGTGGTTATGGAAATGACCGGAGGGGGAGCAAGGTCGCACCCGCACCTGCCAGTTCACTACGACTTCCGAAACGGCAGGATGTGGCCCAACGACCGGGTCGGACTTGGCGTGGAGTTCGATCCGAACCAAGCGGAGCTTGTACTGGACATCACCGAACACTCCCGACCGATCCCCCTGCTTGCGCGGCCGGATGGCTCGGTGACGAACTGGTAGGTCGTCGACGCACCCGCGGGCATAGGCTCCGGCACGGGGTTATCCACGGACGGGACCGCCCAGTCCCACTGGACCTGTACGTGATTCGTGCTGCGGACTCGTCCTGCTGCCCGGGCACAGAGATTCCAAGCGGCGCTGTGCGACTTGGCTGGCTCTGCAGGCGCTAGATCGGTGTGTCCCTGTGGATCAGATGGAGAATGTTACCCTCCGGGTCGAGAAAGAACGCGAGGCGGTTCGGTCCTGCCTCCACAAACTCGACGATCTCAATCCCCTTCGATTGCAGATCCTTCACCCCTTGGTCGAAGTCATCGACCTTGATCGCGAGATGCCGGATGCCCGGAGTGCGCATCGCAGTGTCGACTCCATCGCCCTCGGACGGGATCAACTCGATCATCGAGCCATCTCTCGCCCTGACGAAGACGTTTCCGCCGTAGCGGTGCACGATCGGCATCTCAAGTGTCGTTTCGTACCAGCCCGCCAAGGTCTCCGGGTCGCTCGTCGCGATCGCAGTGTGTTCGATTCCGTTGTACATCAGTGATTTTCCTTCTCTCTACCTTTCCGCAGACAGACTCCCTTCCTGGAAGTGCGGATGAACTCTACCATGTGCTTTGCGTGGGGGCCATCAATCTCGTTCTCGACCTTCGTCAACGCGGTCTCCAGTTCCATGCCGGAGCGGAAGATGATGCGGTATGCCCGCCGGATCCGGTCGATCTCCCCTGCCTCGATGCCTGCCCGTCGCAAACCCACCAGGTTCAGACCGTGTACAGCCATCACGGAACCCACATGGGTCAGATACGGAGTGACATCCTGATTGACCCGCGTCATCCCGCCGACCATCGCCAGTTCGCCGACACGTGCGTACTGCTGGATTCCGATCCCGCCCGATACGAAAGCCCGATCCTCAATTTCAACATATCCGGCAACCAAGGTGGTACTGGCGATCACCGTACCATTGCCGATCCGACAGTTGTGGGCGATATGTCCCGACGTCATGATGAAGTTGTCGTCCCCGATCAACGTTTCCGACTCAGGTGCCGTCCCCCGGGAAATCGTGAAGTGCTCGCGGATCCGGTTACGATGGCCGATCCGCAGGTAGGACCGTCCACCCTGGAATGTCCGGTCCAGCGGGTCGCTGCCTAGGACGACGCCGGATGAGACCTGGTTGTCCGTACCAAGCGTGGTCCATCGCCTCAAGAGGACGTATGGGTCGATCCGGCAGCGGGCTCCGATGACGACATCGTCGTCCACGACTGAGAACTCGCCGATGATCACGTCCGGACCGACCCGGGCCGTGGGGGCGATGCGAGCGGTCGGAGCAATCTGCGCTGAACGATGGACTAGCGACATAGAATCAAGTGAGAGAAACGCCCACGGTGATACCGAATATTGAGGTTGGCACCGTCACATCCTAATCCAGATCCTAGGCGATGCTCTCGTGCGGGATGCCGACCCCGTCGAGCAGGCGGGTGGGTCCGCCCCACCCAGGCAATTACCTGGGTGCCTTCACCGTTGCCGACGTATTTCCTTACCGACCGCGTTGTAGTACCTGATCTCAAGGGAAATAGGGTCTTGGTCCAGCTGGCGCTCAAGTTCCTCAATCCTCACATCCTGCCCCCGAACAAGCTCATAGTCCGCGTCTTGCAGCGACTGGGACCACCTCAGAAACACCCATTCCATTTCAATGGCATTCGGTCCCCGCGTGCAGTCGAAAGGACTCCAAATCCAAGGTTCCTCCGGATGACTCCAACCGGACGGTTTGTTCTGTACTCGGCGCGCCATCTCGTCGAACGCAAGATACTGCTTTGGCCCCAACGTTGTAGCGAGACGCTTCAGTTCAGTGTCGGGTAGAGATCGCATGTACATCATGTCCCGCACTCGAATGGTTGCAAGGTCCAGCAGAATCCGAACAAGAGCCTCCGATCACCGTGGCATCCAAAGATCCGTCTCTGGGGGCAACATCAAGAACGCCCAAAGAAGAGCGAGGTGCAAAGAGGCGACGGTAGGTTCCGTACGAAGAACTGTATTACTAGCCATTGTAGGCCAGGTAGAGAGTATCTGTCAAAAGGAAGTCAGGAGGGATGGGATGGGCGTGGGAAGAGGGACGGAAGAGACAGGGGCGAATCAACCCGCTGGAAGGTGCCGCGGTGAGGACGCAGGCGGGACCGACCATCGGCAGCAGGGAGCACGGGCGACCGGTTGGTAGGGGCAGAAAGCAGGATGATCCCGGGGTGGCGAAGTATGGACAGAGAGGTGCACAGGAGTCGAGCAGGTTCTGGACGGCACCGAAGACGCGGGCGGCACTCTTGTTGCCAACTGGCCATGCCAGCAAGTAGTTGGACCGTCATTCAACGAGCTTGACATCGACGCCCTGATCGATAGTCTCGCCTTCCGAGTAGCCACAGCGCTAAAGGCGCGCTACGGTCTTCTCGAAGACCGTAGGCAGCGGGAAGAGTTCGGTGATTGTGCTCCAGAGTCGCGCGTGAATTTTGGGAGGGTGGCGCGCAGCCAGCGGGTACAGCCGTTCAGCGCTGGGCTGGCTGATGGTCATAGCCGGACGGGCCGGGATTACGCCAGAGTTCACGGTTGATCGTGGACTTGTCGCGCTGGAGTTGGTCCGCTATGACGCTGTGCGAGATGTGTTGGTCGCGCAATCCGTGGACCGGGCAGCGCTCGTCGTGCTGCAGTTGGTGATAGGTCTGTGCCATGGTGATTGCTCCCGAATGATAGGTCCCCTTGACACTTGCCCCATATCTGGTGTCGCGCTTGTTAGTGCATCTGGCATAATTTATTCTTATATTGTTCGGTTATTGATCTGACTTTCAACTAATTTCGACAGCCTCCCAAGCATCTATACATGGCGTTACACTTTCATTCACGCTCGAAGAGTGCCAGCGAGAGGCCAATCCAAGCAAGCTCGTGCAACCGGCATCACGGTCGAGGTCTTGCGATTTCCTGTAGTATGATCGTCTGGATTACCCATCCGCCCTTGATGTGGCGGGCTTGACAGTCATGAAGGACTCACCGGCACGGAATTCCGCCCAGATGCGACTGGCAGTCACAGTTGCTTTGCTTTCCGCCATCGTCATCGCGGCTTGTGGGCAACCGAGCAGGCCTCCTGCCGACGATCCGCCGGAACGAGGACCCCGGACTCAGCCGGGAACGGCGATGGGACTCTATGCGCCCGACCAGCACGCCCTGTACGACGGAAGGTTCATCATCTCTGGAACCAGGATCTACCAGGTCGGCACACTACAAGACGACAGTCCGTGGGACCACATGGGTAACGATGGCTCGAACTTGCGGCCGGTCGGGGGCACGGCGGAAATCGACGTGAACGAGATCGAGAACACGGGGAGCTTCCGGGCCGATCTCGATCTTCCGGAGGGCCGGTACGTCATCGACTTGGAGGAAATCCGGGAGTTCTCTCGCTGCCAGGACGGTGGCATAGCTGCATTTCTCTTCGAGCATGGCGATTCCGGATGTGGTGATGCGAACTGGCCGAAGAGTCTGCTGTACGTGGCCGGCTGGGGAATCGGATCGGCCACGCTCGACGGCGAGCCCCTGTATCAGGATTACGAAATCCACTTCATGGTGACCCAGGGAATGAGAGGGCGCGACCTGGTCGCACACTACCCCCTCGACGGCAGGACTTCGGAGGCCGGTGCAGTCAATCCGGCCCTGCAGCAGCTCGACTTCTACATCCGGAGTCCCGAGAAAAACGAGAACAACCATCCCGACCGCGAGGTCTTCGACCATTTCTTCGCGATGGAGGTGACCTGGAAATAGATGCCGGCCTGCCAGAGACTGGCAACCCGATCCCGGGTCGGAAAGCGCGGTTTGCCGTTGAGCGCTTCCGCGGCTTGAACAATCGAGAGCGTTCTCCTGCCCTTGACGAATAGCGAAGCTATCGATCAGTCTATGTAGTGTGATGCACCGACTTGCCCTCTTCACCGCCACGGTCTGCCTGCTTGTGGCGTGCGGCACGCCCGCCCCGCAGACAGAGGACAGGCCCAACATCATCCTGATCATGACCGACGATCAGGGCTGGGCCCAACTCGGAGTCCATGGCGACCCGGTCCTGCAGACTCCCCGCCTCGACGCGCTCGCCAGCGAGAGCGTGGAGATGACGCGCTTCTACGTATCTCCCGTGTGTGCCCCCACCCGGGCTGCGTTGATGACCGGACGCTACAACTACCGGACCGGAGTGGTCGACACCTACCTCGGGCGCGCCATGATGGATCCATCCGAGGTCACGGTCGCTGAAACGCTGAACTCCGCAGGTTACCGTACAGGGATCTTCGGCAAGTGGCACCTTGGCGACAACTATCCCTTGCGGACGGTCGATCAGGGATTCCAGGAATCGATCGTTCACAGAGGCGGTGGCATCGGACAGCCTTCCGATCCGCCCGGTTCGGACTACTTCGATCCTGTTCTCTTCCACAACGGGACCCAAGAGCAGTACACGGGCTACTGCACGGATGTGTACTTCGACGAGGCGATCCGGTGGATCGCGGACGGCAGTGGTGGGCCCTTCTTCGCGTACATCCCCACGAACGCTCCGCACTCGCCGTACTTGGTCCCCGATTCCTATCGCGAGCCGTATGCGGACCAGGGCCTCTCGGACAAGGACGCTCGCATCTACGGCATGATCACCAATATCGATGACAACGTGGGAAGACTCCTCGATCACCTCGAGGAGAACGGACTGAGCCGCAACACGATCTTCATCTTCGTGACCGACAACGGGCCCACGACCAGGCTCTACCATGCCGGCCTGCGAGCACAGAAGGCGAGCGTGTACGAGGGCGGGATCCGGGTACCGTTCTTTGTCCGATGGCCGAATCGGCTCGTACCGACGAAAACCGATCAAGTCGGAGCGCACATCGACATCATGCCGACACTGTTGGCAGCCACACAGACCCAGACACCAGCCGACGTCAAACTGGACGGGATCAATCTGCTCCCGCTCTGGGAAGGACAGGTCGACGCCCTGCCGGCACGGACGTATTTCACGCAAGCGCACCGCGGCAACGAGCCGGAGCCGTACCGCGCCTTCGCCGCGGTCGAACAGCGATTCAAGCTGGTCCAGCCATTGAGCTTCAATCGGCCTGAACCGCCTCCGGATGCACCTCTCGAGCTCTATGATCTCCAGGCGGACCCGGGCGAAGAGACCGACCTGTCCTCGGAGCACCCCGAGGCGGTGGATCGCTTGCGGGCAGCCTATGATGCATGGCTGCGGGACGTATCGGAAAGCCGCGGCTACGAAGGTGTCCGATTCGCACTTGGCAGCGACGCCCAACCACACGTCACGCTGACGCGACAGGACTGGCGGATGATCACACCGGACGGATGGGGTCGCGACCAACCCGTCGTTGGCCGGTGGCTCGTCGAGTCCCAGGCAGCAGGTCCGTACGACATCACGGTGACGCTTGCCAAACCCGCAGTCCAGGGAGGAATCGTGCGGATCTCATTCGAGAACCTGGAAGAGACCAAGCGCATAGCCAAGTGGGCTGAACAGATGCGCTTCGAGGAAATCAACCTGCCGCTTGGCGAAGGCGCATTCAAGGCCGAAATCGAGATCGACGGGAAGAACATCGGGGCGTGGCAGGTCGATGTCGTCCGACGATAGACCGTCCGGCAACCCGCGACCACGGTCCGCCAGCGTTACAGGGAGGCGCCGAGTTACCGATCCAGCCGGTGCCTTGTGATCGCGCTGACGCGCCTTGGATGGCAAACCCTGCGGCCAAGGCCGACCAGCGGAAGCTCAGTACCTGGCTCCTTCGAACAGCCTCCATGAGCAGGGCCCGCCGTCGAGCGACGCAATCTTGGCGTTACGCTCCCCGGCAGTCCTCGTCAACGTCCCTGCATCTGCACCAGGGCCCGCCGTGCCTGCCGGTGATCCGGATCTCGTTCCAACAGTCGCTCAAGAACGGCCCTGGAGCTGGCATAGTCACCGAGATCCGCATGGACGCGCGCCAGGTTCATATAGAACGACTCGAACTCCGGCACCTGCTCGATACCGTACCGGAACGCCGCGATCGCGTCGCGGTACTGCTGGGACTGGATATAGGAGACCGCGAGGTTGTTGATCGCCTCGGCGTGATCCCGCTTGCTTTCGATCGCCTGCTGGAACAGTGCACGAGCTTCACGCAACCGACCCTGTTTCGCACAAAGCAGGCCCAGCTTGTTGGCGGCCTCCGCATCCGTGGGATCAATCTCGAGCGCCCGCCGCAGGAGGCGCTCCGCATCGACGGCGTTGCCCATCCGTGTATGCGCCTGGGCGGCGTTGACCAGTGCATACGCAAGGTCGCCATCAATGGCCAGAGCTCTCTCGAAGTGCTGCAGGGCTCCCTGGAAGTCCTCGCGCGCCATGTCGATGCCGCCCAGGTTGTTCCAGAGCTCGGCCGAATCCGAGTCCAGGGCTTCCGCCGTTCGAAGAACTCCTTCCGCTTCGTTCAGGTTGCCGGCTTGCAACTCGGCCTGGCCGTAGACCAACCAAGCCTTGAAGTTGTCGCGAGAGCGCCGGGCGGCTTCCCTGAGGTACGGGATCGCGAGAGCCGGGTAGCCCGCCTGCATGAAGGCGAACCCCATGCGAAACTGCCGCCGCCTCGGCGTCACGTGGTAGCGGCCCGGAAACGGCAGGGCGAGCGAACGATGGTCGGAGCGTCCACGAACCGTCTCGAAGTCACGCCGGAATTCGGCATCGTCCGGAACACCGGGATACACCTTGAACACCTTGCCCTTCAGCGCCACAAGCAGGGCCATCGGCAGCTCCAGGTCCGCCCGATAGTCGAACAGGTAGCGTCGAAAAATGCTGAACGCCGCGATCTCCTCGTCCGAAGCTCTGCTGAGGTCGACCACCGTGTGAGGCAGGTCGGGCGGCAGACGGGTCGGCCTGCCGTCGGTCAGGACGAGCAGGCCATCCTCGGCATCCAACGGTAGCGGTGGAGGATCGAAGAACCAGGTCGGCTCGAACACCAGTCGGTTGTCGGCCGGGACCGGAGCAGTGTTCGGTCGGTCCGCCGCACGGGACCCCACACGAAAGGACACGACGTCGCCGTTCCCCTCCTGGATGCGATACCGAAACCCGGCCTCGAGATTCTCGAACAGCTGCGTTCCCGAAGACGGCCAGATGATCGTGACGCGGCGGGCCACTGACCGCTGGCCCAAGCCGAAGTGGAGCCGCTTGGTGTGCTGCGAAATATACCCGGATCCGGCAGACAGCACCTGGGCCGAGACGCCATCCTCGGTTTCGACCCGCACGATCGCACCGATCGCGTCCCGGTTCGACCGCTTCCCTTCCAGTTCGAGGACCAGTGGATTTCCGCCGTCGGCCGATTCGTTCCGGCATGCCACGACCTGCGGCCCGAGACGGTTCTTGAGGAACAGGTCCGGCCGACCGTCACCGTCGAAGTCCGTGACCGCGAATGCCCTGCTGTCCAATGCTCGATCCAGTCCCGATACACCCGAGAAGTCCCGATACTTCCCGTCACGTCTGACATAAAAGACATTCGGCTCGTTCCCGTTCCAGCTGTAGTCCTCCCGAACGAGCTGATTCAGACAGTTCCAGCCTTCCTCATAGGCGGGTGCCGGCTTCGCCTCGCGGGGCGAATTCGAGACAACCTGCCTCCAGAAGAAGCTGCACAGATCCTTGTCGGCGGAATGCGTGATCATCCCAGTGGTGACGAGGATCTCCGGCGTGCCATCAAGGTCGAAATCGAATCCGTCGCCAGACCATGCCCAGCGCCCCATCTCTGCCCCCTGCTCTCTCCCGACATACTCGAAGGAACCATCGCCCCGGTTGCGGTAAAGGGAGTTTCCCTTGGTGTGCCCGCGATAATCGGCAGTCGGCACGCCGGCCTTGGCAGGGCCGAACTCCGGGTCGCTCGAAACGCGCTGGCCGGCGGCGGTCCACATGTTCGTCACGTAGAGATCCAGCCGGCCGTCCCGGTTGTAGTCGAACCAGGCAGCACTCATGCCGGGCCCGATGTCGGCGACCCCCTTCTCGTCGGCGATGTCCTGGAAGCGGTCGTTGCGGAACTTGTAGAGATTGTTACGCCCGAAGTCATTCGCGACATACAGTTCGGGCCAGCCATCCTCGTCGTAATCGCACCAAGCGGCGGCGAAACTGTAGCGGTCGTTGTTGTGATCAAGGCCCATCGACTCCGTCACATCCTCAAGAGTCCCGCTTCCGTCGGCGCGCAGTTCGTTGCGGAACAGGAAGTTCGGGGGACCGTTTCGCGCGTCGTGATACGGGGCAGGATAACGGTACTGGTCTTCGCTCTGAAAGTACAGATAGGAGCAGAGGTACAGGTCCACCTTCCCGTCGCGGTCGTAATCCGCCGCCGCCATGCCGGCAAACGTTCCCCGCGGATCCGTCCTGAAGTGAAACGCATCTTCGCGATGACGAAACCGGCCAGTTCCATCGTTGAGGAACAGCAACGGTCCGCTGGCGGTCAGGATGACGAGATCCTGGGAGCCGGTGTTGCGCAGGTCGAGAAACAGGGCTTGCGCCGTCTCGTCGAGGACGCCGACCCCGGCCTTGTCCGTCACATCCGACCATGACCCGTCTTCGAGCCGGCTGTAGAGCCGGTTGGGAAGGCCGCCGGGTTGGCAAACGTACAGTTCATCCCATCCGTCGCCGTCGATGTCCCCTACGGCAATGCCCTGGTTGCCATACACGCCGACCCCGGTCGCACTGTCGAGTCGCGATCTCCAATAGGGCACCCCCTTGGCCAACTGCTCCCGGAAGCTCGACACCGCCCCGAACAGTTCCCCCGTCACGTCCGAGAAAAGCGGCTTGGCCGTGGAAGCGATGCTCTCGTCGAGCGGCTCGAAGTGGTCCAGGTACCTTCCGGCCCACCGCATGCGCCAGTGACCGACGCGATGCTCCAGCCCGGCTGGCGTGAGAGATGCGATCTCGTACCTGACCAGGTCGTCCGGAAGGGCGTGGAATCGGGCGTAGCGCACATCGCCCAGCGACGTAATCCAACGCAGCATCCCCGCAGAAAACAGATCACCGGAAGCCCCATGACGGGCCAGCCGCACGGGCCCGCTCCCGATGTACTCCTCAGGCATCGGTGACGGGCCCGTGACGTTCGACGACACCGGCAAGCCCCCCTCTCGCAGGAGACTCGCCAGAATCGCCTCAATCTCCATCGCCCGCTTCTCGAGACGGTAGCGGTCGTTCGCAGCACTGACCAGATGCCGCAGATCGGTACACGGTGCCCACTGGCTCAGCCGGGCCGGAAGCTCCTCTGCCCAGATCAGTGGGCTGGGCCGAAAGGTCGTGCCCACCACCAGGCTCGCCAGAAATTCCCTTCGCCGCAAGCGCGTCATGCCGGCCCCTCGAGGATTCGGGACTGCGGCAGCACTCTCTCGATTCTCGCCGGATCGGGCCAATTCCACCGCCACCGCGGATCGCTGCTAATCGGTCCTTGCATGGAGTACCTGGGACTCAAGGCCCTTCACGGCCTTCGCTAGTTCAGTGGAGTTCCGCAACGCATACTCTTTTCCGTTCATCGCCCGGATGAAATTGCCAATCGCACCCCGCCAGGCCCAACGGGATGCGTCGAAGAACGCGAACGGAGCACCGGTCTTGCGGAATGGCTCGATCGAGGCCGTCGGCAGACGTTTGCCGAAATTCATCTCGCGTCCGACGAAGACCACGCCGTCGGGCGGCTCACCCCGCAGCAGTTCCGTTGAGAGCAGTTCCTCGAAGAACAGCATCTCGCCACCCCGCCTGAGAGTCGAGACATCCACGGTCTCCGGCGCCAGTCGACCGACAACATTGCGGAGTGCCGGGAAGTCGAACACATCCTGGTAGCCGTGGCGGAGGAGCACCTTCTGGTCTTCGAAGCTGAACACCACGACCGAGAACTCGTTGAAGCTCGTACTGCGTCCGAGCTGGCGCAGGGCGGCGAACAGCGGCAGTGAATCCGTCAACCTCGGACGGACCGGCCGCCTCCTGCGGCCCAACACGTCCATGCTGACAAAGACCTTGAGTCGACGGGGAGAGTGCAGGAAGGGTCTGGGGACAGCTTGCTCCTGGCGAAAGAGATACATCCGGGTGCCGACCATCTCGCCGGGCTGCAGAGCCGGGACCACCGCCCGGTCCGAGCGCGACAAAGCCGCCCGGAAATCGCCCGATCCGGCGCACGAACGCCCAGTGTCGTCGCGAATCCGCCAACTGATGCGATACTCGCCGGGTCCAACGGAAACACCGTGGCTGAAGTACAGGTCTCCCTTGGTGCCGTCGGGCAGGATCTCCGCTGTCTGGAGCCGGTTGTCCATCCAACCGGGCTGGCCTGGGGTACCGTTGATCGGTGTCACCTCGAAATCGAGAGCAAGGCCCACCGGCCCTCCCCAGAACTGCCGGATCGGCAGGCTGAACCTGTATCCCATGACAAACCGGTACTCGAAGTCGAGTCTGGGCTTGACTTTGACGGCCCGGCACCGGAGAACATCCGGAACCTCGCGCGCGGCCTGCATCACTGCCACGGAAGCGAGGAACCCGCACAACAGCAGCTTTGGCAGCCAGCGCATGCTATACCGGCGTTGGCCTTCAGGGTACCAGCATGGGCGGCCAGGGCTGCGCCTTGGGAGGTTGATACGATGAGGTGTCAGACCGGAACCGCTGGCATTCCCGAGACCTTGCCCGATAGCCTGCCAAAGCCCAAGGTCTGGCCGGTCGCGGACGGCGCTTGGCAAGTCCGCCTCCCGCTCCCATGGGACCTTGTGAGCGTCAACGTGTTCCTGTTCCGGCGCGGAGACGGGTATCTCCTGCTGGACACGGGCATCAAGACGGACGAGGCGCTGCTGTCACTCGAAGCGGCGTTGCACAGTCTGAACGCGGACTGGTCCGCGATCCGCGAGATACTGATCAGCCATCTCCATCCCGACCATGTCGGTGCGGCGGCGGAAATCCGCAGGCGTTCGGGCGCTCCAGTGCGGATGAACGCGCTGGAGGCCGAGCTCGTCAGGCCACTCACCCCTGACAGGAGATTCTTCGCCGAAGCCGCTGCGTTCCTGCGCTGCAACGGCGTACCGGGTGCGCACATTGAAGTCATGCGCCATCAGGCATCGCTGACACGGACAGGACTCGAGCGACTCCAGGTGGATGGGACGATCGAGGAAGGCGACCGCATCCCGTTCGACGGGGGCACGCTGGAAGCCATCGCGGCACCGGGACACTCCCCCGCCCTGCAGTGCTTTCGCTGCGCGGAACAGCGGATACTCTTCTCGACAGACGCGATTCTCCCGAAGATCACACCGAACATCGGTGTCCATTGGTTCTATCAGGGGGACCCTCTGGGAGACTACATCCGCTCCCTGGACAGGCTGGAAAAGCTGGATGTAGACCTGATCGTGCCGTCTCACGGCCGCCCGTTCCGAGGACACCGCTCATGGATCGATAACACCCGCCGGCACCACGAAGCGCGCTGCGAATCGATACTCGAGACCATAGGCGGACGCACGCTGGATGCCTACGCGATAGCCGGCGAGATCTGGGGAACCGACCGCAACCTGCTTGACCGTCGGTTCGCCATGGCCGAGTCGCTTTCCCATCTGGAGCACATGGCGCTCGCCGAGCGCGTCAGCAAGATCGAGATTGACGGGATCCACCACTGGAATCGCACCTGACGGGCGGGTCCCCTACAATACGCAATCCCGTGGGAACTTACCGAGTCATCACCGACGGACGGCTCGACGCAACGGTGCTGGGCTTTGCCGGGGAAGATATCCAGTTCCTGCCCTGGGACTTGGCGGTCAAGGGCACATCGGATCCCGTGGACGGGATTTACACCTACGGCCATCCCCATCTGGACGGCCCGATGCTCGACCGGCTCCCGCCCGTCCGCGTGATCAGCAACTACGGCGTGGGCGTCGACCACATCAATGTCCGCGACGCCGCGGCCCGCGGCATTCCAGTGGGCAACACGCCGAACATCCTGGACGGAGCAACCGCCGATGCCGCTTTCGCACTGCTGCTGGCATCCGCGAGACGCCTGATCGCGGGCGACCGCTACGCTCGCTCACCCGAGTTCGTGCGTTACGACCCCGGCTACATGCTGGGACGGGAAGTGCACTCGACGACCCTGGGTATCATCGGGCTGGGCAACATCGGGAGGCAGATCGCGCGCCGGGCGCGTGCCTTCGACATGCGGGTGCTGTACCGGAATCGACGGCGCAGGCCGGCTGACGAAGCCGCTCTGGGAGTCGAATACGCATCGCTCGACGAACTGCTGCGCGAATCCGACCACGTCGTGCTCTCCTGTCCCCTGACCCCGGAAACGAAGCGTCTGATCAACGCCTCCGCTCTGCGGACGATGAAACGCACGGCGACCCTGGTCAATATCGCGCGCGGACCGGTCGTCGATACCGACGCGCTGTACAAGGCACTCCGCACCGGAGAGATCGAGAGCGCCGGCCTGGACGTGACCGAACCGGAGCCCTTGCCACGCGATCATCCGCTGCTTGCACTGGAGAATCTGACACTCCTGCCGCACTTGGGGAGTGCAACGGTCGAAACCCGCAGGAAGATGGCACAGGTGTCGATCGAGAACCTGCACCGCGGGCTGCGCGGTCAGCCGCTCCTACATACGGTCGAACCCTGAATCAGGCCCGGATGAGCATACGCCCCGCTGGCAATCGTCAGCCCGTTCCGGGTCACAGCAGTGCTTCGATCCGGCGCACCAGATCGGACTCCTCGATCCGACCGGGATGGTACATTCGCACGATCCCGGAACGGTCGACCAGCAGTAGCGTCGGTGTGGTGCTCACGCCGAAGGACACGAAGGCCCTGGCGGTCAGGGGCACCGGAACTCTCCGCAGCAGCGGATCCTTGTCCGCATAGGCGGCGACGACATAGGCCTTCTCCTCGTCCGGCGCGGCATCCGTTCCTTCCTCAATGAAGCCAAAGTGCCGAGTCGGCGCGACGACGCGCAGCCCTCGACTCCGGAACCGGTCCAGCAGGCGAGCCAGAACGGGCCTTTGAGCCGCACAATCCTCGCACCAGTGCGCCCAGAAGAAGAACAGGGTGACCTGCCCGTCGAGGTCCGCGTTCGCGAACCGCTGCCCGTTCAGCCATTCCGTCAGTGCGAGTTCGGGCATGGGCTTGCCCTCGAGATCAAGGAGCAGCAGGTTCTTGTTGAGCCTCATCTCGATGGATGTTCCGGCATACCTGTCAAGGTGCTTGCGGAGAAAGACAACAGCCTGCCCGCGGTCGTCCTTCGCCACGTAGAACTTGCTCATGGTCTCGATCGCTGCACCCAACGCTATCGGCAAGGATGCATCGGGATCCTCGTCGAGCACACCATCGGCAAGCACGCGTTCACATTCCCGCAGGGTCCGCTCGGAATACTCTGCGGCAAGATTCCAGTCACCGCCGATCGCCCCCGCTCGACCGACCCAGGACATGGCCTCGAGCCACTCTGCATCCAGAGCGCCTCCCCTGGGAACAGTCGCATCGAACAGGGCCTTGGCCCGACCGGGCTCATTGGCGAACGCCAAGGCTTTCAGGTCAGCCGTGGGAGGCGGTGTGGCTGCACCCAGCAGCGGCAACATCCTGGCCAGCACGGTTACAAGCAGGAATCTCATCACACTCACTTCCTCCACCGGACGGTCTCGGACATCCCGCCCGTATTCGGGTCGGCACCCCGGCGAAACGCCGACGATGCGCCTGCCGTTCCAGATTACCCCTTTTCCGCGGCATGACGAACTTCGACAAGTTCTGCGTATCGGTGGCCCCAACGCCGTTGCGGACGAGCACTACGCTGCGATTCCGATCTACCGCACGAACGCCTGGTTGGTGCTCATGAGCGTCCTGTTTGATGTTTCGGCGATCTGATTCCTGACGGCAACCTGCTTCATCTCCGCCATTCGCAGGAGAGGTTCGACGTCGTCGCCAACGTTCCTTCGCGCCAGGGCCGCGCGCAGCATCTCAAGATCGCGCTGTTTCGCCATCGACGCCTGTGCAAGCTTCTCTCCGGCCCAGCGCTTCATCCACAAGTCGCTCTGGTCCTGCCGGCCCGCACGGAGCTGATCGATCAGTTCGTCGTGCAGCGTCTCGAGCTCCGCGATCTGCTCGATGACTTGCTGGTACGCCCGGAAGGCATCCAGATCACGCTCACCACCGGCCCTGCTGGCCCTCAGTGCAGCGGGGCGACTGGCGCCCCAACCGTAGTTAAGCCGCACGTAGAAGTTGGCACCGTTAAACCCGAAGGGCGAGAACTGGCCGTACCGGTTGCCCACGGTCAGGGCTCCGAACTCGTTCACGTCAGGATAGGTGTTGAGAACGTTCTCGCCGCCAACGGCCACGCTGGCGTTCTGCCCGATCGGGATACCGAGTTCGACATCAACAAGCGCCTTGCCCGCATAGTACGGGTACAGCCAGGGCTGGGCAAACTGACCCAGGTCGGCACCGTTCCGACCGTCCTCGCTATCCCAGTACCTGCCGAAGTAGTTGACGCGACCCATCAGATTCCACCGACGCGCCTCATGCGTGGCGCTGAAGTTCCATCGCGTGTTCGGCAATCCTCTCACGAGCGTCGCGATACGGAACGCGTCGATCACGGCCGAGTCCAGGTCCGTGACTTCCGTGCTGGTGTAGTTGTAGGCCGCACTGAACGTCGTGCGCCCGACCTGGTAGGTCGAGATCAGGTCGACGCCCTGGGTGAGTGTCCCGAAGTCGTTCAGGAAAAACCGGAACACGGGGAAGTTGCGGGCTTCCGGGATCCCTTCGTCGAGCAGTGTATCGATCTCGTTATCGCTCAGCCTGATTTCCTGGGAGAGAGCAACTCGGTCCGCGATGGCGATCCGGAAATAGTCGGACGTGAAGGTGAAAGCCCCCTTCGAGAACACCAGCCCCCCGCTGTAGTTCACCGACTTCTCCGGTTGCAGTTGGGCGCCGCCCCGGGCGGTCGCTACAGCCGATCTCGCGGGGACGACGCCATTGTTGACGAGTTCTCCGCCGATGAACGCCGTCGTCACGTTGAACGCATTCTGCTGCCCCGGCGTCGGCGCCCGGAAGCCGGTGCTGACCGCGCCCCGCAGCGCAACCCCATCGATCAGTTCGACACGGCCGGACACCTTGCCGTTCAGCGTGGAGCCGAAGTCGTCGAAGTTCTCGAATCGCAGGGCCGTGCCCAGCGTCCATCGACCGGCCTCGGAGAATTCGATGTCGCCGTACACGGCGACATTGCGCCGGCTCCATTTCCCCGCCGTCGTGTCGGCGCGGTATCCGTTGAAGCCGTTCGAGCCGGAACTGAAGCCCTGGGCCGCATACGGACCGATCGTCCACGAGGCGTCATCACCGGCGCCAATGGTGAACTGCTCCATTCTCCATTCCGCTCCGGCGGCCACGTGGACCAGATCGTTGACGGGATAGGAGACGTCGAAGTTGAGGTTGGTTTCGTCCTGGCGGTAGGTTCCGGGACGGAAGGATGTCGGCGTGTCGTACCCCAGCGAGGCGTTGATCGTGTCGAAGATGAACTGGTCGATCTCGCTGGTTCCCTTGCTGGCACTGAGGTCCCAGGTAAAGCCGTTGCTGGCGAAACCGCGAATCCCGCCCACGACGGAGTAGTCGATCAGTTCCCCGCCGAACTGTGGCGTGAATCCTCCGGGAAACCGACTGTAGAGCGTGAAGCAGTTCGGGTCGGCCTCGACCGCTGCCAGCGCCGCCGCGTCCGGCACGTTGTCCTTGACCGGGATGATGGGGCAGCCGCCATCTCCCGGTCGCCGCCCCGGAGGCGGCTCGCGGCTGGAGGGTGCGGTCTCGGCCCATACCCGGTCGCCAACCAGCAGTGTCGGTGCTCCGTCGACCTCGGGTCCACGGAAGACGCCACCCCTGGTATGCGGGTTCCGGAAGTAGAACCCGCCGGTCACCTTGCGCGTGAGGTAGTTGCCGTGACCGTAGAGCTGAATGCGGTCATCGATGAGATACCCGAGATTCGCGAACAGCTTGAGGTCGTGGTTGATTCTCGGGGAACCCCAGACCTGGGCAGTGTCGCGGATGTTGCCGTTGCCCGCATTGATGATGTTGCTCGCATCGGTGCGCTGAATCGCGCGGTTGGTTGGCTCGGCAGTGCCGTACTCCATGCTGAAGTTGGCGAATCCGTCGCTGCCGATCGGCAGACCGACATTGCCGGCCAACGATAGCGTCCTGGCGCGTCCACCGATCCCGTTACACGAGTGCTTGATGTCGCCGGTTACACCTGCCCCGCAGGTCGACGGGTTCCCCGCGTTGGCATCCAGGAACGAACCCGTCTGAATCTCGAAACTGCCGCCCGATGGGTCGTCCTTCAGTTCGAAGTTCATGACTCCGGCGATGGCATCCGAGCCGTACTGGGCTGCCGCACCGTCGCGCAGCACCTCGACCTGGCGAATGGCGATCGATGGAATGACGGAGATGTCCGGTCCCTGTGAACCGTCGGCAATGCCGTTGCCCAGCCAGGTGATGACCGCCGCCCGATGCCGCCGCTTGCCATTGACCAGAATCAGGGTATGATCGGGCGCGAGGTTGCGCAGGTTGGCCGGACGGACCACTGTCGCGGCGTCACTGATCGGCTGGGTGGATACGTTGAAGGAGGGAATGACCGTCCGCAACTGGGTTACCAGGTCCCGGCTTCCCTGGCTGGCAAGATCCGCAGTCGGGATGACATCGACGGGTACCGTGGACTCGATGACGGACCTCGGTTCGGCACGGGTCCCGACCACCACGACAGTCTCGGTCACGGTTGCCACTTCGAGCGTGAAGTTCTGCGTGATCGATTGCCCGGCCACCAACCCGATGTCATCAGCGATTCCAGTCTCGAACCCGGAGTTCTCCACGGCCACCAGGTAGGTCCCTGGTTCCAGTTTCAACTCATACGCGCCGGACGAGTCGGTCGTACCAGTGGCCTCGGCTCCCGAGGCCAGGTTGCTGACCGTGATCGTGGCACCCGGGATCACCAGCCCGGAATCATCGGTCACCAGTCCCTTCAATGTCGCTGTCTGCTGAGCGAGAGTGTCTCCTGGGAACCCGACTGCAACTACCGTCAGTGCCAAGGCCACGGTCCCGACGGACTTCGGCACCATATCGGTGGAGAACAATGACATTCGTAACCTCCAAATCACGACAATGGGATACACATCCAGCGACCACTATTACCCTACACCTTCACCCGCCCGCCCGTTGAATCCTGCTGTTCGACGCGGAAGGAATGGCCGTGTCGGCGATCGGGAAGTCGGGATCCGAAGGCCGAGCCGGTGGGACCGTCGAGGCCGATCCATGGAGACGCGGAACGGGCCCGAGTGCGGTCTGCCGCCAACGATTCGGACGCGGGCGAACACGGCATCCCCTATTCCATCGGTTGTTCACCAGGCACCGGATCGCTCGGTGGCACCCGAAGCGCCCCTGTTCAGATGACCGTGCGCAGCTTCCAGCAAGAGTCGGGGCCGCTTTCCAGGAACCAGTCTGTAGAATCGGAAGTGTAGGCTCGCCAAACGCGTCCGCGTTGCGTCGAGCCCGTACGAGAACCGCCTCGACGCCAAGCGCTCCGAGCTTGGAATTCTCTCCGTGCCCCGTCAGCCTGTCATCCGAACTGCGGTCCTGCTGGCCGCTCTGTGCCTCTCTGGAGGTGAGTATCCGCTCCTGCATGCTCAGTTCGACGCAAACCTCGGACGGATCGTCGGCGAGGTGACCGGACCCGATGGCCGGGTCATTCCCGGAGCCGAGGTCACCGTTGTCGGATCTGGAAGTGGATCACGGAGGACGGTGGCAAGCGACAGTTCGGGACGGTTTCAGGTTGGTTCGCTTCGCCCGGGAGAGTACGTGATCACCGCGAGTTCCGTCGACTTCGCACCGGCGACGGCAACAGACGTGCAGGTCCGGGTGGGGAGCACGGTCCGTATTGACCTGGCGTTGGATCTGGAGCAGACCCATACGCAGATCGAAGTTACGGCGGGGATGATCGACGCACTGCTCCCTGCCTCCAGCAACGTGGTGGGAGAACAGGTCTTCAACGATCTTCCGATCAATGGACGCCGCTTCCACGACTTCGCCCTGCTCACCCCGGGCGTCCAGGTCTCCCGTGCTGCGGGGCACTTGTCCTTCAGTGCGCAGCGCGGCATCTACACGAACGTCTCGGTCGACGGAACGGATTACAACCAGGCCTTCTTCGGGGGCATTCAGGGTGGCGAGCGCGCCGGTTCTGCGATGACACTTCCCCAGAGCGCGATCCAGGAGTTCCAAGCTGTAACGTCCGGTTTTACTGCCGAATACGGCCGTACGACTGCGGGTGTCGTGAACGTGTCCACGAAATCGGGGAACAACGAATTCCACGGAGACGGGTTCTTCCAGAGGCGTCACCCCACGCTGGGCCTGGTGGATCCGTTCGGAGCCAAGGTGCTGGAGGACCTGCGGCAATTCGGGGGCGCCGTGGGAGGTGCGCTCAAGAGGGATGTCGCGTTCTGGTTCTTCGCCATCGAGCGCCAGATGAGTACCAGTCCCCGGTACGTGGAGTTCCCGCTGCTGGACAGGGCGGACCGCAACCGCGGACCGGAGGCCTTCGACTACTTCGACAGTCTGGAGGAACCGTTCGAGTCCACGAACGACGCACTGGCCCTGACGCCGCGGCTGGACTATCAGTTCCGCAACGGTAGCCAGTTGATGGCCCGCTACAACTACAGCAACGGAACGGGAGTGAACGCCGTCAGCATCGGGGGCCCCAAGCATCCGCGCACGACGGATGCCCTCAGCAACAACGGAACGGAAGAGAACTCGATCCATTTCCTGACAACCCAACTGACCAGCATCCTCGCTCCGAACATCTTCAACCACCTGCGCTTTTCGATCACCAGGGAACAGCGGCCACGGTTCGCCAACCGGGAACAGCCGGGCGTGTCGACCGCCATCGGAAACTTCGGCACCCGTCCCTTTCTTCCGACCATCGAAACCGATGTCCGGCCGCTGATCAACAACAGTCTGATCCTGCAAGCCGGGTCGCACGGCATCAAGGTCGGCGGTTCCTTCGATCGAGTCTGGATCGACGATGTCTTCGGCAACAACCAGTTCGGCACGTTCATGCTGTTCACGTCGGACCCGGACGATGTCCTCGACATCCTGACGCCGGGAGGTCGGATCGCGAATCGCTTCGACGCACCCGGTCTCTACGCTCGCCAGATGGGTAACACGATCGGCATGCAGTCTCTGGGCCACGGCTCCCTGTACGTTCAGGATTCGTGGCGGGCACTGCCGGGCCTCACACTGGACCTGGGATTTCGCTGGGAGGGACAGTTCAACCAGACTCCGCGACTGGGCAACGACTTGCTGGTGGATCGAGTCCGCGAAACGGCATTCCCGTTCGGCAGCGTCGACCCGACGTTCCTTCCGGACTCGACGCGCCAATGGATGCCGCGCATCGGATTCGCGTACAGCCCTCCCGGCCTGTCGGGCCGCTTCGTGCTACGCGGAAGCGCCGGGGTGTTTCATGCGGTCACGCCACCGGTTTTCTTCAACGCCGCCACGAAGGCATTCCGTGATCCGCCATTCAACCTCTCGGTCTCGCTGCCGACCACGGCACCGACGATCTATGAGCAGTTCCTGCAGGTCGGAATCGACCTCAACGATCACGCCCTGGACGAACTCCCGATCTTTTCCCGGGAGGCCATTGCGGCGGTACTTGACGGGGACTCGTTGCAGGGGGCTGGGCCGACCACGGTCCATCACGACTTCCGGAACCCGCGGTCCGTCAAGTTCAATCTGGCGATGGAGTACGGTCTCACCGGCCAGATGGTGGTCGGCCTGCAGTGGATGCGCCACCGCACTTCGTTCCTGCACGGGCTACGGGACTACAATCTCCCGGTCGCGGTCGTGCGGGACAACGACCCCACCCGGATTCCGTTCTATGACGTCCGGCACCGGCCGTCGCCGGAGCTGGGACCGGTACTGGTGATCGAGTCGCTCGGCCATGCCGACTACGACGGGTTCACGACGAACTGGAAGTACCAGGGAAGCCGCACTCAGTTCGCGGCACACTACACCTACGCGCAGGCCCATTCCAGTGATGTCAACGAGGGTTATTTCTGGGAGCCGCAGTACAGCGACCATGCGTTCCCCCAGAACGGCTACGGCCCATCGGACCTCGACATGCGGCACCAGTTGACCGCACATGCCGTTGCCGACCTTCCTGCCGGCTTCGTCTGGTCGGCGATCCTGCGCGCTACGAGTGGACCTCCGCTCAACCCTTCCGCGGGGCTCGATCTGAACGGCGACCGCTTCGCCTTCGACCGCGCGCTGGCAGCCCCTGGCCGCTATCTGGGTCGCAACAGCTTCCGCAACAGGGGCATGCGCAATGTCGACATGCGCGTGCTGCGGGAATTCCCGTTGGCAGAATCCACGAGGCTGGAAATCTCGGTCGAACTCTTCAACGTGCTGCATCTCGACAACGTCGAATACGGCGGATTCAATCGCATCTACGGGGCCGGACTGGACCCCTTGACGGGCGCGTCGCTCGGCCCCAACCCTTCATTCGGCCGGCTGCGTTCCAGCACCGGCGGCTACGACCGCAACAACTCCCAGGTCTTCGGCACGGGACCGTTCCAGGTGCAATTGGGAGCCCGCTTCCACTTCTGAGGCTGCGGACTCGCCACCACTCGGCGGAAGCGATCCTGGCCTACCACGCGGCGACACTTCCATCCTCGTGCCAGACCCGCCTCATCGGCTTGGTGCCCTGGAACGGGTGCCGGGCCAGAGCCTCTTCGTCAACTTCGAACCCGAGACCCGGTTTGCTCGGCAGCGGGAAGTACCCGTTGACCATGCGCATGGCCGGGAAGCCCAACCAGTCCTGCCACAGACGTTCCTTGAATGTCGGCTCCACGCCGGAGCAGATCTCCTGGACGATGAAGTTGGGCATGGCCGCATCCACGTGCAGGGTAGCGATACCACCGATGGGCCCTTCACAGGCATGCGGAGCCATGTAGCACCCGGAAGCCTCGGCCATCGCGCCCACCTTCCAGAGGGCGGTCACACCTCCCACGTGGTTGATGTCGCACTGGAGAATGTCGACGGTGCCGTCCTCGATCAACTGCTGGGTGGAATAGTGTGCGACGAGCCGCTCACCGGTGGCAATCGGTGTCGTCGTTCTTCGGGCGATGCGAGCCATCGCCTTGTAGTTCTCTGGCGGACAAGGCTCCTCGATGAACATCAAGTGCAACGGCTCGACCTCCTTGCAGATGATGGAGGCGACGGTCGGGCTGGTCTTGGCGTGGAAGTCGATGCCGATGTCAATGCCGTCTCCCAAGCCTTCGCGGAGCGCCTGGATTCGGTTGACTGCCTCGTTGATCCGCTGGTTGGTCTCGATCCACTCGTAGTACCCGGGGATCCCGCTCTTGAAGGCGGTGATCCCGAGTTCTTCGGCCGACTCACGCAGCGCGGCCATCTGCTCGGGAGTGTTCGCCCTGGCGTGATAGTAGCCCCGTACCCCGCGGGGATCGACCGGCCCTCCGAGGAGGCGGTAGACAGGCTGGCCGAGTACTTTCCCGCGGATGTCCCAGAGTGCCTGGTCGATACCGGAAATTGCCGAACCGAGGATGGGACCCGCACGGTAAAAGGCATGGACATACATGCTTTGCCAGATATGCTCGACGCGCATCGGATCCTGACCGACATAGAATTCCTTGAGGTCATCGATCGTCCGGAGCACGGCGCCGGCCTTGCCCTCGAGTGTGGCCTCGCCCCACCCCACGACGCCCTGATCGGTCTCGATCTTGACGAAGACGTACGGCCGATCGGAGTCATCTTCCCAAGTCACCCCGAACGTCTTGCATCCGGTGATGCGAAGCGAATCGGATGCGGCCGCAAGTGCGGGGGCGGTCGCGGCCGAAAACGGAGCCCCGGAGAGAAGCGCTGAGCGCCGGACCGGTCCCGCACTCGCAGACGAGGCCCCCGTCAGGAGCGCCCCTCCGAAGAACTGGCGTCGATTCATGCGGAATACTCCTGCAATGCCGCCTCGTCGATCGTGATGCCGAGTCCCGGCCCGGTCGGCAGTTCGAAGAAGCCGTCGGTTACCTGCGGCAGGGATGTCCCGGCGATCGCCTCGTGCATCCGTCGCTCTGCTCCTTCCGGCGTGAAGGCCACCTCCTGGAGAACGAAGTTCGGAATCGAAGCAGCGACCTGAAGGGCCGCCGCGGTGCCGATCGGTCCACCACGATGGAATGGAGCGACAGCCGTGTAGTAGGCCTCCGCCAGGGACGCCAGTCGGCGTATGCCACTGATGCCATGCAGCCCGATGTCCGGCCGGAGCACATCGATGACCTGCATGCGCAACAGGTCCTGGAAGCGTCCGCTCGTGGTGAGCGAGCGACCCCAGCCAACGGGCGTGACGGACTCGTGAGAGATTTTCTTCAGGTTCGCGTCGCTGATCTGATCAGTCGGCTCATCGATCCACAACAGATGGAACGCCTCAAGACGGGCCGCCAGTCCGGCTGCCTCGGAAGCGCTGGCACGCCCCGCACAGTCGAGCACGAGGTCGGTCGCGCCGGCCCGGCGCAATCGACCCAGCATCGCCTCGGTAGCAGCGAAGAACGCTCGTCCGCGAGTGGGATCGTCCCGGTGCAGTGGTACGGGCACCGAAAATGCCCGGAAGCCGTGCTGTCGCGCAACGGCCAATTGCTGGGCCAGTTCCTGCTCGCTGTTTCCTCGCAGCGAAGCCATGGCACGAGCCTTGTCGCGGGTCCGCCCGGCGAACAGGTCGTATATGGGAGCGCTGACCACCTTGCCCCGGATATCCAGCAATGCGATGTCGACCGCGCCCCGGATCGCTGCAGGAACCACCGACAGCATGACCCACACAGCCATGCTGGCCATGGCATCCGTTCCCGCCAAGGCGTCGGCGTACGGCCCAACCGCAGCGGCCGCTGAGGCAGGAATCGACCTGATCGCGGTCTCCCCGTAGCCAGTGACTCCAGCGCTGGTGCGCACGGCAATGACCAGCCGCGCAGCTGCCTTCGGGCTTGAGCGGATCGCCCATGCATCGATACCGGTGATGGCGATCTCCGGCGCTGGCGGCGACCCTGCCTGAGCACCTGCCGCCAGAGACGCCAGCCTGAACACCTTCCTGGAGCGATCGGACGCCATCACTCAACCTGTGGCTGGCATTGTACTCGAACGTCTGCAACCGATTCATGTGGACTGCCGCAAGTGACCGATTACCGGGCAATCATCGGGCGGACCATGCCGCTTGAAGCGATCCGGGGAATTACACTGGAACGAGTCCGTGAACTCGAGTGTCGGCATCCGGTCACGCGTCGAATTACTCACACGGGCGTTTCGATGCGAGATGAGACCATGGCCCGCTGCCATCAAGGTCGGCGGAGCCAGAGCGGCGAAACAGGTCCGGTCCGCTGGCCCACTTGCGTCAAGCTTGCCGAAAGAGCAACAGGAGGATGAGCAATGAAGAGTCTCGAAATCTACCTCAAATTCAAGGACAACTGCCGCGAAGCCTTCGAATTCTACCGATCATCATTCGGAGGCGAGTTCGCTGAGATCCAGTCTTTCGCCGACGGACCTTCGGACATGAGGATCGACGCCAAGTACAACGACCGTGTGATGCATGTGTCGTTGCAGGTCGGTTCAAGTGTGCTGATGGGATGCGACACCGTGCCCGGGTTCGGGCCTCCAACGGAATTCGGCAACAACTTCGCCGTGTCGGTGCAGTCGGACACTCGGGAGGAGGCCGACGACATCTTCGTGAAGCTGTCCGATGGGGGTACGGTGCTCATGCCCATGCAGGACATGTTCTGGGGCGGCTACTTCGGTGCGCTGACGGACAGATTCGGAGTGACGTGGAACATCCACTACGCATCTTCTGATGCCTGACCCCGATTCCGGGCAGCCTGGGCGCGTCTAGCTCAGATCACTGCAGGCGACAACGCCCGCAGGCGCTCGACGATATCCGGCAGCACGTCGATCAACGAATCGACCTGCTCGGCAGTGGTGTCCCTCCCCAAGGAGAACCGAAGCGTTGACTTGGCCTGCAGCCGGCTGAGGCCGATCGCCGACAGAACATGTGAGGGCTCCACCGCCCCGCTTGAACAGGCCGAGCCACTGGACACGGCGAAACCCTGGAGGTCGAGGGCTATCAAGAGCGGTTCCGACTCCACATGCTCAAAGCGGATGCTCGAGGTGGAGGGCAATCTCGGAGCGGTCCTGCCATGGACGTGAGTGTCCGGGATTCTGTCGAGGAGAGACTGCTCCAGTCGGTCGCGCAGCCCGGCAATGCGTTCTCCCTCCGCTTCGCGAAGAGCACCTGCCAGTTCGGTGGCGGCTCCCAGGCCGACGATTCCTGGAACGTTTTCGGTACCGGGCCGTCGGTCGCGCTCGTGGCTCCCTCCGTACTGCACTTTCTCGACCTGCAACCCCCGACGGATGTAGAGCGCTCCGACGCCTTTCGGTCCGTAGATCTTGTGGGCACTCAGGCTGAAGAGGTCGATACCGAGTTCCTTCACCGGGGTCCGCACCTTGGTGAAACTCTGCACCCCGTCCACATGGAACGGAATACCTGCTTCATGCGCTATATGCCCGATCTCGCGGATCGGTTGCACAGTGCCCAACTCGTTGTTCGCGTGCATCACCGTGATCAGAACGGTATCCGAGCGCAGCGCCGCCCGGATGTCGCTCGGAGAGACCATCCCGTCAGGGCCGACCGGCAAATAGGTTATGGCGACGCCCTCGCGTTCGAGTTGCTCACAGGCGTGCAGTACCGCCGGGTGCTCGATCCGGCTGGTGATGACATGACAGCTTGAGGCGGACCGGCCGCGCACGGTACCGAAGATTGCGAGATTGTCCGCCTCGGTACCGCCGCTGGTGAAGACCACATCCCGGTCCTGACACCCGAGTTGCGCGGCAACCTGCTTACGTGCATGGTCCACAGCCTGGCGGGCTGCCTGGCCGAAACCGTGCAGACTGGATGCGTTCCCGTACCCATCGCGGAAGTAGGGCAACATGGCTTCGAGCACGCGCGGGGCGACCGGAGTCGTGGCGTTGTGATCGAAATAGCAGCGTCGCATCGGCCCACATCCAAGCCCTTCATGGTAGCGGACGCAACTGCATGATCCAGGCGTTCCGGGCCGACGATTCCGGGCCTGTCAATCCTCCGGGCGAGGGCGCGCCTAATGGCACTGGGCAGTGGCTGGAATCACGAAACGAACCATATAATGTGACAAGCCATGCGAACTCGACTCACGGCACTCCTCGTAGCGACCCCATTCCTGGTGTTCGGCTCGGACCTGGCGGAACAAGCGAACGCCATCCTGAAGGAAAACTGCCAGATGTGTCACGGTGCAGCCATCCAGCAATCCGGGCTGGATCTGCGCACGCGGGAGGCGATTCTCCAGGGCGGCGAGCGCGGGGCGGCCGTGGTAGGAGCCAGCCTTCGCGGCGGGTGGCTCTGGAGGCTCGTCACGCATCAAGTCAAGCCTTTCATGCCGCCGGGCGGCAAGCTCGCGGACGAGAAGATCGAGGTACTGCGCAAGTGGATCATGGCCGGCGCTCCCATGCCGGAAGGCGCCGTTTCGGACGAGGAAGCGGAACGGCTGGAATCGCTGCGCAAGCTGGAAGACCGGCCGATCACTGACGACGAGAGGTCGTGGTGGGCATTCGTTGCCCCCCAGAGGCACAGGGTGCCCGGGGACGGCAACGACCATCCGATCGACGCCTTCCTTGACGCCAGGCTCCACGAGCAGGGTCTGACCAGGAGCGGGCCAGCCCGGAAGCGCACACTGGTCCGCCGCCTTTATCTGGACCTGACGGGTCTACCGCCATCACCCGAAGAGGTCGACTCGTTCCTCGGTGACAGTTCTCCAGACGCCTGGGAAACTCTGGTTGAACGACTTCTGGAGTCCCCCCACTACGGGGAACGGTGGGGCCGCCACTGGCTGGACCTTGTTCACTACGCCGATTCGGGCGGATTCGAGCGGGACTTCGACTGGCCCACCATGTGGCGCTACCGCGACTATGTCGTGAAGGCGTTCAACGACGACAAACCCTACGACGAGTTCATTCGCGAGCAGATCGCCGGTGACGAAATCGACCCGGACTCACCCGAGGCGAACATCGCCACGGGATACCTCCGAATGGTGCTTGACAACAATATCAAGGATGAGCGCACCCGCATGGACGAACTGGACGACAACGTCGCGACCACCGCACAGACGTTCCTGGCAGTCACTGCGCAATGTGCCCGCTGCCACAACCACAAGTTCGACCCGATCCCGCAGAAGGACTACTACCGAATACAGGCGGTGTTCTTCTCGACCAAGGAAGTGGACTACCCGCTCGTGCCTCCCGCAGAAGTGCAGCGGCACAAGGCCATTGACAAGAGCGTTACAGACCGGCAGAAGCCATTGAAGAACCGCCTCGACGAACTCGAGCGACCGCACCGGGAAGTCCTGTTCCAAGCGAAACTGGATGCCTTGCCGGCATACTACCGGGCCGCATGGGAGACACCGGCCGAACAGCGGAACAAGGGTCAGCGGCTGAATGCGCGACAGGTCGACGCGCTGTACAAGCAGATCAAGAAATCGGATGTTCTTAAGCGGATGAACACCGAGGATCTGGCCGAGTACCGAGATGTGGAAGACCGGATCAAAGCGCTGGAGGGTACGCGCCCAGAGCCGTACCCGACCGCCAGGACGGTCACCGAGGAGAGCCGCGCTGCCCTTCCGTCCTACTTTCTTCACCGTGGCGACCCCGGCACGAAGGGTTCCGTCATGGAGCCGGGCGTGCTGACCGTTGCAGATCGAACACCAACGGCGTTTGCCCCGCCACCATCGCACGCCAAGACGAGTTGGCGACGCAGGCAATTCGCGGAATGGATCGCGTCCGAGGACAATCCCCTGACTGCACGGGTGATGGTCAATCGAATCTGGCAGCATCACTTCGGTGAGGGCATCGTGCGCACCACCAGCAATTTCGGCAAGACGGGCATGCAGCCAAGCCACCCCGAACTGCTGGACTGGCTGGCGATGGAGTTCATCCACTCGGGCTGGTCGGTCAAGCACATGCACAGGTTGATGCTCACCTCGGAGGCATATCGCATGGCCAGCAGGGATCTGCCGGAGAACCTTGCAAGGGATCCCGCCAACACCTTCTTCTGGCGACAGACCCGCAACCGGCACGAGGTCGAAGTGATCCGTGACCAGATCATGGCGGTGGCGGGCACCCTGAACCTGACGGTCGGTGGTCCGGCGGTCCGGCCGTACATCGATCCGTCGCTCTTCCAGTCGAGCACCGACCGCACCTGGCCGGGCATGTCGATCGGCAGTCCTGACAGTTGGCGTCGCAGCCTCTACGTATTCTCGAAGCGGTCGATCCGCTATCCGATGTTCGAGGCGTTCGATCAGCCGGACATGGTTTCCTCGTGCAGCCGACGCACCCGTTCAACGGTGGCTCCGCAGTCCCTCCTGCTGATGAACAACGCGGAAGTGCTGGTCCAGGCCAAACACTTCGCGCAGCGGGTAGCAGTGGAATCCGGGCATACTCCGGGGGCCCAGGTGGAACGCGCGTTTGAACTGGCACTGGCACGTCCACCGACATCAACAGAGAAAGCCAGGGCCGTCTCCTTCCTCAAGGGCACACCGACCGGGCTGGTGGACTTCTGCCAGACGCTATTCAACCTCAACGAATTCCTGTATCGGCAATAGAGCCCGAGATTCTCTGGAAGCTCAAGAAGAGAGGAATGGTCTGGCGCTACCGGCCGGTGGACCCAAATCCAGATTGCCCCCGGCTGCTACCGTCCAGCGAATCGGCCAACATCCACTGCACCGCCGCATAGCGGGAAATGACCAGCTGGGCGATGCGGTCTCCGACACGGATGCGATACGGTTCGGAACTCAGATTGATGAGTGTCACCTGCACCTCGCCACGATATCCCGGATCAATCGTGCCCGGGCTGTTGAGAAGGGTCACACCGAAACGACGAGCCAATCCGCTGCGGGGGCGCACCTGACCCTCGTATCCGGACGGGAGTTCAATGCCGATTCCGGTACGAATGCTCTTCCACCCTCCAGCGGCCAACTCAGCATCTTCCGATGCAAACAGGTCCATACCGGCATCTTCACTCGGCCCGTGTGCGAAGGCAGGCGCGACTGCGTGATCGACGAACTTGACGTAGCGTAGTGTGAGGGCCTCGGGCATCGTTCTCGTCAAGCTAGCATATTTCTGTGTGTCTAGGGAGCCGAACGAACCGGAACCAGATCTGGATTCTTCTTACGGATTCGGGTGCTCCAGATAAGCACGCAATTCTATCTAACTCTTATTCCATAGTATACATCACAGATTTTTCAGATAGTAATTGGTAAATTAAGTCGAGCTTCTCTACAACCTCTCCAGGAATCAATTGAGGATCCGTAAAGGCAACAACCTCGTAAAGATCTTTCTTGCCAATTAGTTCCATAAGGTCAAGGCGTTCCGCTAATTTCCGAAAGTACTCTTCAGCAAATCTACTAAGCTTAATATTCTCTGTTTTTGACTCCCATAATAAACGCTTTCCTTCGGGACTAAGATCTTTCCAAGTTCTGAGATTTTCAACACTTCCACGGAAAACATACACCAACATTACCCTATCAATTACCTTAGAAATTTCATCTTCAATGACATTTATAAGCAGTGAATATTCTTTATATTTTTGCATTGTAAATCTCCGCAACACCTCCGGATTGATATAATAATTTTCGCATTCATACCGCCGCCAATGAACTATATCTAATCCTCCTTCATGGAAGTCAGCTTGATTTTTTGCATCAGAATCGAGTATCGCAAGACCCACCAAATTGGGAATTACGGATCGAAGAGCGAAGAAGTGATCTTTCGGTGTCATCCCATGGCTACCCTCCACTTTCTCGATTTTGCTGTCGAGCGTCTGGCGTGGAAAGTTGTTCTTGACGTAATAGACGTTGACTCGCTCATCCAAGAAATCCGACACCGGATGTCGCAAGTGGCGTGCCAATGCACGCAGGGAAGCCAAGTCAGTGCTACCTTCGATGTAGAGAACATGGCCACATTGCTTGGCCCGTACATAGTGCTCTGTACCGAAGTATTTGAGTGCATTGCGGATATCTTTTTTCCTCGGGCCAAAGTCCACCTTGCCATCCATCAATAATGTGAGACCTCTATTTTGGTCCACTTCCTCAAGGATGACTTCCGAGTGCGTGACCAGAATTACCTGCGACGAGTTCGCTGAGGCGATTTCCCGCAGCAGCACATAAATCTGCTTCTGGCGCAGAATTTCAAGGTGTGCATCTGGCTCATCGATCATCAGTACACTTTGCGGATGAGAATAGAGATAGGCTAGAATAAGGAGCATTTGCTGCTGACCACGCCCAGACAGGGAGATATCGAGACGCTCTTTGACACCATCTTGGCGATAGTATAGATCAATATTTCCTCTGGATGTCTCTTGTGGAACTTCCAAATCAATTTTGAACAATCTCTTCATGAAATTGTAAATTTCACCCCATTTTTCCTGCGAATTTCCATGAACCATAAGGCATAAATTCCGTAGCACCTCTGCAGTTCGACCTTGCCCCATAAGGACATCAATTCTACCTGGTTGGAGAATCGGCTCTTCGGTCTCCAACCCTGACATCGGATATAGCAGTTCGACATTCAGGCTTGCCGCATACTTGATAATTCTCGGCCGTAACAGAGTCTCTTGATCCGGCATACAATAGATCAAATCCTCGCCATGATTACGAAATTGCATCGTAATTGGTTCGACTCTTCCCTCGTAGCAGATTCCCACCGTAATGATCAGAGGAATATCTTTATTGCCGCTTCTCACATTTGTCTTATGCCAAAAATAGCGCGTTCTCTGAACCGGAACAGAGACTATTTTGAGTCGATTGATTGAGGTTGAGGTGCGCTTTTTTGGCGGTGCATTTCCCTTGCTACGATGCCATTCTTTAATGGCCTGTGACCAAAGCGCTATAGCTTGAATGGTAGTTGTTTTACCGCAATTGTTAGGTCCGATGAGCACAGTTGGATGATCAAGTTCGATTCGCTGCTTTTCACCGAAACACTTGAGATTCTGAATCTCCAGATACTCCAGGATTCTCACGGAGACTCTCCTTTACATAGTTCCGCCAGCATGTCGGGTCCGCATACGTCGATGGCGGTGATGGGTTCTTGCATTGGATTCTTGTCCGCCGGATCGACCGGCCAGTGAATATGCCCGGACATCCGGTCGTCGAGACTGCTGGTGCCGTGGACGGACAACGCAGATGCCTGTGCTGTGAGTACACTCCTCTGCAGTCGTTCATCGTCGCACATCGACACAGGTTTCGGTCTTAGTGTGCACTGCTCGGAGCACCCCCGTCCTTTTCTGCACAACTTGCAGCAGTCAATGAAAATCATGGGACCGCAGCCCCAGTGCCGGTGCGTGCAGGGGCATGAGAGTTTCTGTCTTGAGGGCCGCCGTCCCGTCGGTGTTCTGCAACACGCCTTCCGCCAGCAGGAATGTCTCGTGCAGCACCACGAGCCGGTGCGCTTCGAACACCCGGGGAGTCAGGATCAGGTTCGCGACCCCTGTCTCGTCCTCCAGCGTGATAAAGCAGAATCCCTTGGCCGTCCCGGGCCGCTGGCGGGTGATCACCGCACCGGCCACCCGTACCCGCCGACCGTTGGCGACGCTCTCGACTTCACGCGAAGACAGCACTCCCATGCCTCTCACCTTCCTGCGCAAGTAGTGCATGGGATGCTGGCCGACCGTTAATCCCAACGCCCGGTAGTCGGCTTCGAGGCGCTCTAACGGATGCATTGGCGCCAGCGGACCCGGCTCGGGCAGAGTCTCTTCCTGTCTGTCGAACAGCGGCCCTTTCGGACGCCACGCACTCTCGACCTGCCAAAGCGCCTCCCGACGATGGATGCCCCGTCCCAGGGAGTTGAACGCACCGATCTCCGCCAGCGCATCAAGTTCGGGCTTCTGGAGCCGCGTCCGCCGCGTGAACTCTCTGATGGACCGGTACCGACCTCTCGACGCACGCTCCTCCACGATCCTCCGGGCCGCTTCAGATCGCAGGTCGCCGACATACGTCAGCCCGAGCCGGACACACGAGGCCGCGCACGATGCACGGTCCGGCACATCTCCGGGATTGTCTCCGACCGTACAGTGCGCGCCGGATTCGTTCACGTCGATCGGCAGCACCCGCACTCCATGTCGTTGCGCATCCTTGACCAGCACTGCCGGCGAATAGAACCCCATCGGCTGGCAGTTCAGCAGGGCCGCCAGAAACTCTGCCGGATAGTGCGCTTTCAGGTACGAACTGGCATAGGCCAGCAGAGCGAAGCTCGCCGAGTGCGATTCGGGAAAGCCGTACAGAGCGAATGACTTGATGGATCGTACGATTTCTTCGGCCGGCTCCCCCTTGATGCCATTTCCCGACAGTCCGGCACGCAGTTTCCTCTCGATCTCGCTCATGCGCTCCTGCGAGCGCTTGAACCCCATCGCGCGTCGGAGCTGCTCGGCCTGGCCACCCGTGAACCTTGCTGCTGTCATCGCCATCTGCAGGAGCTGCTCCTGAAAGAGCGGCACGCCCAAGGTGCGCCTGAGAATCGGCTCGAGCGACGGGTGTGCATACCGGACTGGCTCACGCCCAAGGCGACGGTTGATATAGGGATGCACCATGTTGCCCGTGATCGGCCCCGGACGGATGATGGCCACTTCGACAACCAGGTCGTAGAAGCAGTCCGGCTTGATCCGCGGGAGTGTCGCCATCTGGGCCCGACTCTCGATCTGGAATACCCCGACCGTGTCGGCTTGCTGAATCATGCGATACGTCGTGGGGTCGTCGGGCGGGAGCCTCGCCAGATCGAATTCCCCTCCCCGCGACCGGATGGTCGCTGCGGATTCCTCAAGCACGGCCATCATGCCCAACCCCAGCAGGTCCACCTTGATGATGCCGAGATCGGCACAGTCTTCCTTGTCCCACTGCACGACGACCCGGCCCGGCATGCGTGCATTCTCGAGCGGAACCACCGCATCAAGCTCGCCTTGGCAAATGACCATGCCACCGGAATGCTGCCCGAGGTGTCGCGGCAGCGCCTGGATGTCAAGGCAGAGACGCAGCCAGTGGTCCACCCGCGGGTCGTCACGGTCGAGGCCAGCCTCATCCGCCTGGCAGAACAGGTCGTCCTTGCTGTCCACGTACCCGAATCCGTTGCTGCTCCTCCCGAGCCGTCCGATCATCTCCTCGGGAAATCCAAGCACCTTCCCCATTTCCCGCACCGCACTCCTGCCCCGGTACGTGATGACATTGGCCGTCATGCCAGCCCCGCGTTTCCCGTACCGCTCGTAGATGTACTGAATGACGCGCTCGCGCTGGTTTCCGGACGGAAGATCGACATCGATATCGGGCCACTCACCCCGCTCTTCGGAAAGGAACCGTTCGAAGAGGAGATCCATCCCGACTGGGTCGACCGCTGTGATGCCAAGCGAGTAGCAAACCGTCGAATTGGCTGCTGACCCCCTTCCCTGGCAGAGAATGTCGTTCCGTCGGGCAAACTCGACAATGTCCCAGATGATCAGAAAGTACCCCTCCAGCTGGAGCTTGGCGATCACATCGAGTTCCCGGTCAATCTGGCGGAGCGCCTTGTCGTGGTGCGGCAGCCCGCGGTAGCGTTCGGCTGCTCCGCGCAGGGTTTCCTTGCGCAAGTAGGATGCGGCCGTCTCTCCGGACGGCAAGGGGTAGCGAGGGAACTTGTATCCCAGCCCCGCCAGAGTGAAATCGAGACGCTGACCCAGTTCGGCAGCGTTCCCGATCGCTTCCGGCAGGTCGGCAAAAAGCCGCTCCATTTCCCCGGGAGGCTTGATGTGACGTTCAGCATTGGCGTCGAGCAGACGACCGGCGGTGTCGAGGGTGCGCTTGAATCGCAGACAGGTCAGGGCATCGTGAAGTGACTTGCGACGCGCCGTGTCATAGCGAACGCCGTTCGTCGCAATCAGGGGCAGTCCATGTGCCCGAGCGAAGTCGACCCGCTCGCGGTTGGTGCGCTCCTGCTCCCGCAGCAGGTGGCGCTGCAGTTCCACATAGACGTTCCGCGCACCGAAAATTCCCCGGACCGCATCCTCATCGCGAAGATCGTGCAGCAGGGCCACGAGTCCGGAAGCATGTGCTTCTATGTCCTCCCAGCGGGCACGGCCCTCGCCTTTCGGTGCACGCAGGTTCACGCTGGTGAGCAGCCGGCAGAGATTGCGATAGCCTTCCCGGTTCTCGACCAACACGGTCAACCTGCGGTCCAGCACCGCGTTCGGAGTACCCTTCCGGATACCCGGCTGATCCAGCGAAATCTCGCAGCCCACCAGCGCACGCACGCCTGCCGAGCGGGCCGCCTGGAAAAACCGCGGCGCGCCGGAAACCGAATCGCGGTCGCATAGAGCCAGGGCCTCGTAACCCAGGTCCACAGCCTCGCCGAGCAGATCCTCCGGGGCTGAAGCTCCTTCCAGGAAGCTGAAGCCCGACGCACTGTGCAGTTCGACATACATGCTCCTCTCCCTCCCGCAGCCGTCAGTCGTACTCCCCTGCCAAAAACCATTCCCCCGTCGCTCTCTCGCAGCAGGCCCGGTACAGGCGCCCCGCAACCTCGATGTCCCACTCCTGGTATTGCCAGCCATCCGGCGTCCACCACTCGCCTGCAACACGCCAAGGCCCGGCACATGCGGTCACCACTCCACGCGCCTTGTGAGCCTCGACGCATAGAGGTCGGTCGCCACGCAAGGTCACTTCGGCCGGACAGGAAGGACGAAAGCAGCGGAAGACCAGGGAACTCCGCAGGGGAGTGGCCGACTGGAACCCGCACAGCCGAGAACGTTCCGACTGCGACCGAACCGCATCATCCACACGCCTGCACCCGGATCCGCGCCCTCGCATCGCTGGCTGGAATGGTTCGAGAGCAGCCGCGCCCGGCCGATGCGTATCCAGAGCAACCGGAGCACCGACCCGCTCCTCTCCGATCAGGGAGGACAGCCGGGCCAGCGTCACGGCCAGCGTTTCCGCATCCGGCAAATTCGACTCGAACAGGGATGTCTGCACCACTTGGCGCTCGGTAGACTCAGCCGACACCTGCACGCCAGACACCGCGTCTCCCAGCGGATGTGCGGCCAGATCGATCCGCACCAACGTCAGCAATGTGCGCGCATCGCTCAGCGGATACGGTAGGCGGATGATTCTCTCGATCACGCCCCCACCCGCCAGCCGCCAGCGGGTGGTCAGCCTCCCCGTGGCCCGGTCGAGACTCTGCAGCCTGTGGCAAAGCTGCTCGATCATCCCGGACATCGCCGACACGAGTGGTTCGATTGCCCCGATCTCCCAATCGAAATCCCCGCTCAACTCCAATGGCGTTTCCGGTTGGCACGGCCTCAGCAGCGATTCCTCCTCGCCACGTGCCAGGCGCACCATGCGAACTCCACGCTCCCCGAATCGCTCGGCCATCCTGGACAAGGGCAGAAGCGCCAGTTCGCCGACCCTGCGCACTCCCCAGCGCCGGAGAGTCCGGAGAGCCTTGCTGTCCAGCGGCAACGTGTCGAGCGGCAACGCCTTCAGAAAACCGGCTTCCTGGCCCGGGTATACATGGGTAATCCCCCGCTGCGTGCGAGCCGCGCACAAGGCGACCGAACGGTTCCGGGAAACGGCAACGCTGGCTTTCAATCCGAGCCGGTCCGCTCCCGAGGCCAGTTCCATCGCCGAGAAGTACGGATCCTGCAGGCCCGTGAAATCGAGTGCGAGCAGTCCCGGCGCGACATCCTCGAACAGGGGAGTCACGTTCTCCGCCAACTGCAGCAGTCGTGCCTGCACTTGCCGTTCCGCTCCCGGGTTGCGGTCAAGGACCTGCAAGGACTGTTCCGTTTCCGCAGAGCCGTAGCGGGCCTGCGCCGCTGCAAGCACCATCCCCTCACGCACACCGCATTTCCTGACAGTGATGTCCGCAGCGTGGACAAGCCGGTTGGGAGGCTCTCCACAGACAACCACCGTTGGTCGCGGGCGACTCTCCCCTACCTGCAGCACGGCAACCGGGAAGTCCGCCACATGCAGAGCCGCATACAGGGAAGCATCGCGAGCAGTCCCGCCAAGTGGTCGTCCGGTCATGCCGCGCATTCGCCGTTGGGGGCATCCATTGCACACGCCCTGTGCCTGGAGATGCTCGCGGAGATTCCGATCTCATCCAGCAGACCGTTCCATTCGGTTGTCTCCCTTCGCAGTTCCAGCACCATCTCCGCCGCGCTCCCCGCCACATGCTTTTCCGCGAGCACGACCAGCACCGTCTGCGAATCCCGCACGGCATGCTTGAGCCGTATCCAGGTTCTCCGTTGCCAATCACCCAACTGACGCAGCGAAAGCCCCCCGAGGTCAACCACAACCACACCAAAACCGGGTGCCGAGACAGCCAGGTTCATCGTCTGCCACGCCTCTTCCATGGGCGGGAGATTCTGCACGCACTGATCGCGGCCAGTATCCTGCTCCGCACCACAGCGAATCCATAACAGCCGCTCCAGAACGACTCCGGCCCTCTCGGCCGAACAGGGATCCAGGCAGTCGGGCACATCGATGTAGGCAGCAATCCCACCGGCTTCGGTCAACCGTGCGAGCACGGACAGCACCAGGCCAGTCCGCCCGGATGAACACGGACCGGTGATTTCGCTGATGGCCCCCCGGGGCAGGCCGCCGCCCAAGCGGGCGTCCAGCCACTCGATTCCACTCGGCACGGGAGATCGACGCGGTCTTCCCTGCCTGGACAAGGTCTGGCCGAACCCACTCTTGCGGACCAGCACCTCAAGTGCACGAATATTCCCCGAAACATCCGTTGTCTGATTCATATTTTCTCTTTTTGTTCGTTATTATACACCTATACATTCTTCACTGCAAGCAGACTCTTCTGGGCCCAGCCGTTTCAAAATGACGGGTCAGGCGTATCGCAGCGAATCCGTCGCAACTGGTGATGAGGCGGGGCGCGGAGCTACGTCCGGCCAGGTCGCTGCGGGATGCAGCATGCTGACCACCCGTTTCCCAATACCTTGCGTTGTACTTGCAAGTTCAATCGGTACCCGGCCGACCGGACACGGTCTGGATCCTGTAGTCCGCATCGGCCCCGCTCCGATTCCCGAGATGAACCGGTAGCGGACCAGCACGGCGATCCAGGTTCTACTACCCTATGACGGGACGCAAGGGGCTCGGTAGCCCATCGACCCGGTGTCCCGATCGCATCATGAAACCAATCCTCACAGTCCTGTTCCTCTGTACCATCGTGCCAGCAGCCTCTGCCCAGGAAGCTTGCGCGACGGCCCTCGCACCAGGGTTCGAGGGTGTCATCGGTCGTACTGCACAGGATTCCACGCCTTCCCCACTGCAACCGGCACGGCCGGCACCGGACAGTCCGAACATCGTGTACATCGTCCTCGACGACACCGGTTTCGGCGATCTGGGCTGCTATGGCTCCTCGGTTGCGACACCCCACATCAATTCCCTCGCCGAAGGCGGCCTGCTGTTCAACAACTTCCAGTCAAAGGCGGTCTGCTCGCCGACGAGGGCTTCGCTGCTGACGGGACGCAACGCCCAGGCAGTCGGGATGAAGGAACTCCCGGGCGGAGACCAGGGATACCCTCATACGCGCGGGCGCGTACCGGCATCGGCAGCGAACATCGCACAGATCCTGAACCGCAGCGGCTACAGCACGTTCGCTGTCGGGAAATGGCACCTGGTCCCTCACGACGACATGACGCCAGCCGGCGACCGTACGCACTGGCCGCTGCAGAAAGGCTTCGACCGCTTCCACGGATTCCTCTCCGGCTGGACGGATCAGTATCGGCCGGATCTCGTGGTGGACAACCACGCAGTCCCCGCACCTGAACGCCCGGGATACCATTTTTCGGAAGACATCGTGGACCAGTCGATCGCGATGCTGGAGGGAAAGCTGGAAGCCGACCCGGAGAAACCCTTCTTCCTGTACCTGGCGTTCGGGGCTACGCATGCACCGATCCAGGTTCCCAAGCGCTACATAGAGAAGTACCAGGGTGCCTTCGACGAAGGGTGGGACGCGGTCCGTGAAAGACGCTATCACAAGCAGGTGGAGCTTGGCATCATTCCGTCCGAAGCCAGGCTTCCGCCCCGCAACCCGCACGACCCGGCCTGGCACGACCTTGGCGAGACGGAACGCAGGGTTTACGCCCGCTTCATGGAAGCCTACGCCGGATTCACCGAACACACGGATGACCAGATCGGCCGGCTGCTCGGATTCCTGCAGGACAGGGACCGGTTCCAGAACACGCTGATCGTTCTGGTCTCGGACAATGGTGGTGCTCCGGAAGCTGGCCTGAAGGGGAATTTCGCACGCTCGTACGGCGACCGCACGTCCGTCGAGGAAATGTACGAGCGGCTCGACGAACTGGGCGGACCTGGTACGCAGCCACTCTATCCCCGACCCTGGGCGATGGCATCGAGCGCACCGTTCAAGTACTACAAACTATGGCCGTTCAACGGTGGCGTCCGCACACCGATGATCGTCTCGTGGCCCGAGCGGATACGCAGGACCGGGTTGCGGGAACAGTTCATCGATGTCATCGACATCACGCCGACCGTGCTGGACTACCTGGGGATCAAGGCCCCGGAGGTCTTCAACGGCATCTGCCAGATGCCCATGCATGGCAAGAGTCTGCGGGCGGTGTTCGACAGCCCGGCGGCTCCCGCTCCCCGCGACACGCAGTTCTTCGAGCTGTGGGGCAGCCGCGGCATCTACCACAAGGGTTGGAAGGCAGTGGCGTTCCATACCCCGGGAACCGATTTCGAGTCCGACCACTGGGAACTCTACCATGTGGAAACGGATTTTACCGAAACGACGGATCTGGCCAGCCGATATCCCGAAAAACTCAAGGCGTTGCAGGACTTGTGGTGGGACGAGGCCGCCAGGAACGGGGCCCTGCCACAACTCGAAGCCATACCGATGCGGCAGCGCACCTACAACCAGATCCTGACGGACCCCGTGCCATAGAAGGACTGCGAGGGTTTCTCTCCGGGAACGAATCGAGCAGGCGGTGAGAACGGCCCCGCGGCTCACTCCCGAACCCGTTCTCACTTCTGCTGCGTTGGTCGCTCGGACAGCAATGGCGCGCAACGGAAGACGGCCGCATCCGGACGGTGACCAACCGAGGCGGCCGCATCCGGCATGCAGCTGCGTTCGGGCAGAAAGGGGCGACTGCAGGAACCGCCATCGAAACCGGGCACCGGCTCCCTGCGGGCGATTGGAGCCGCCCGCCCGGGAACCGGGCCGGAATGCCCGCGTGTATCGGCACGTTTCCGGCGATGCTCGCCTCCTAGAAACGCAGACTGAGCCGGGTGTAGTAGTACCCCCCGTTGATGCCGAACGGCGATGTTCGCGCATACGGGAAGATTCCTTCCGATTCCGTTCCGGGGATGATGTTCCCGCTGCGGTCCGTGATGTTGCTGAAAGGCGATCCGGCGATACCGGAAAGGTAGGAGCCGAACAGCGTGTTGAACCGGTTTCGATCCGGATAGACATCGAACAGGTTCTGCGCGCCCACCAGCAGTTCGCACCCCTTGAACAGCCGGACGCCGAAATGGGCATCGGTCACCCATTCCCCGCCGAAGGTCTGGTTCTGGTTCCGGCTGAGCAGGCCCAGCGCGTCCCACAGCGTATAGCCACCGAAATAGCGCAGCCCAGCCCCGAACCTGATGCGGCCGATGCGGTATTCGCCCGTGCCCTGCAATCTCGTGTTGGGCTGGAAATCCTCGATGATCGCCCGGTCGGGCGCACCGAACAGAATGCTCTGGACCGATGCCAGCGAACCGGGGAAGCGCAGGTCGGAATCAAGGACCGTGTCGAAGTATGATCCCGACACCCCCCAGTCCAGCACACCGCCATGCCGTGTCACATGCACGCTGTTGAACGATACCTCGACTCCGCTGGTGACCGTCTGGGCCGCATTGGCAAAGAACTGTGCACCGCTAATGCGGGTCTCTTGCATGATCCGGGCGACTTCCGGCGCAGCGTCCTTCACGGCATCCCCGGTGAAATTCGCGCTCAATACGATGCGGTCGTCGACCTGTACCCGGAATGCGTCGACGGTCAGCGACGCTGTCTGCCCCATCCTGGCCACGATTCCGCCCGTGAAATTGAGAGAAGTCTCTTCCTGCAGCGCCGGAACGCCCAGAGACTGGACGATCTGGCTGCTGTTCGGGAACGTTCCGACTTCCGCGAGCACCGAACTCCCGTCGTCCGATTCGACCGACAGCGTGTCGATCTTGCTGTAGTGCAACTGATGAAGCGAAGGTGCCCGGAAGCCCGTGTTCACACCACCCCGTACAGCCAACGACGGCGAGAAGTCGTAGCGCAAGGACAGCTTTCCGGTGACGGTGGAACCGAAATCGGAGTACCGCTCGAAGCGGCCGGCGGCACCGACCAGGAACTTGCCGCCGAAAATCCACTCGAGATCCACGTAACCCGCCGTATTGGTGCGGCTCGCATCGACCTGGTCGTTCGGTCGATAGCCCGGAAAGACCTGAATGCCGGGAGGGGCTTCGGGGCGGCAGCTTGCCTTGTCGGACTGCGGGTCATCCAGACAGTGCAGATACGAGACCGGGGCACCCGCACGAATGCCGTACCCGTCCCGGCGAAACTCGCCGCCGAAGGCCAGGTTCATTGTCCTTCCCGTGTACTCGAAGAGACGCGAGACATCGAAGTTGAACGTGGTCTGGTTGAACTGCAGCCCACCCGCATCGGCCTGGGTCGGACTATTGACGCCATAGGACGCGTTGTTGGAATTCGAGATGAGGAAGTCGAACTCATTGCGACCGTGGTTTACGCTCAGGTCGAAATTCCAGCCCGAATCAGTCGCCCAGTCCATGCCCACCGCGAACGACAGGTCATCCACATCCGTGTTGATGAAGGGCAGGAATCCTTCGGGATGCAACTCATAGACGATTCTCTCGTTGAAGACGAATGGCACGCGGTAGAAACCGGGGCTGCTGTTGTCCCGGACGGAGAACCCGCCGAACGAGTAGAAGTTCACCTTCTCGCCCAGCGGGATTCCGCCGTTGTAATACATGCTGTGGTGCTCGGAATCGGCATCACCGAGCCGGATGACATGGCGGTCGACCGTACTTTCCCGGGGGTCGAGGCAGAAACCGGTCGAGCTTGGCTGCTCGCCCGGACCGCATTCCACCGGGTTGTAGAATGGCCAGCCCCAAGCGCCTGAGCGATTGGTGTGGCCGCGGTCCCTGCGTTCATACGTCAGATGGAGGTATCCTCCGTCATCGTTGGCGAATCCGCCGCTCACGCTGGTGGTTGACACGTCGCCATCACCCCGGTAGGTCTGGCCCCAGCTCTGGTCCAGACTGAACCCCGGGCTCTTCTTCAGCACCAGATTGATGACACCGGCGATCGCATCCGACCCGTACTGGGCGGCGGCGCCGTCGCGGAGCACCTCGATCCGTTCGATCGCCCCGATCGGAATCGAATTCATGTCGGTTCCGGCCGTTCCCCTGCCGACGGTATCGAGCACATGCAGGAGCGCACTGTTGTGGCGGCGCTTGCCGTTGACCAAAACCAGGACCTGGTCCGGTCCCAACCCTCGCAGTGTCGCGGGTCGGACCGAATCCGTTCCGTCCGTGACTGCCGAACTCTGGAAGTTGAACGAGGGGGCGAGCATCTGCAGGGCCCTGCCGGTCTCGACATGACCCGAGTTGCGCAGCCGTTCACCGAGCACGAGTTCAACCGGCACGGGTGACTCGAGCGGCTCACGCCCCGCCGCACGCGTCCCCACGACAACCACTTCCGAAGCGACGGTTTCCAGATCCATGCTGATGACGACCACCCCGGAGTTCTTCGCGAATTCCTGCGACTTGGTAGCCAGGCCCGGAGTCTCGACCGTTACGGTGTGCGTGCCGCTTCCGAGACCGCAGAAATTCACCATGCCCGCATCATCGGTGGGCTGGCTCTGCCCTCCGATCGACACCGTGGCATTCGGAATCACGGCCCCGGCCGGATCGAGAACCCTGATCGCAAGGCAGTCCTGAGCACTTGCCTGCCCCAGGAAGAACACGAGAATCGACAGTGCACAGCATACTTCCTTCAGGTTGAACCTCTCACGGTCGCTGTGAAAGCTCATAACGGATTTCCCTCACCCTCTCGCTGGTCAATGCATGCGACTGCGTGAACCGCCGGTCCACTCGATGTTCCGGTCGTGCAGCCGTTGATACATCGGGAGTGCATTTTGTATTACTCACCTTACACGATAGTATGTCGGCCGTCGAGATGCTTGCAAGATTCCAGTGGGTACGGCACAGCATGAACCGACTAACTGTTAGATTGTCTTGGTTTAGGAGTGACTGGGAGGGATTGGGGGGGCAGTGACTGTCTTGCAGCGAGGTCGGCAGCATCCGTGCCGTTGCTCGACACGGTTCTCCGTATTCGGCCTTCCCGTCCGAGGAGATCCTTGGCTCGTCGCGAGGCCGGATGCTCGCTCAGAGCGGCAGCCACATGATCGGGTCCACCGTCAGCACGACGGTCCCGAACCGCAGCAGGTGGCAGAGTACGTTCTGACGCCTTCGCGTGCGGACATTACCGGTCTTCAGACTCGTCCTTGAGTCAATCATTGACCCGCTCCACGCTCGGGCACTCGCGATGGCGTCATTCCTGTGGCGTCATTCCTGTGGCGTCATCCTCCATCCGTTCGCGACCCTTCCATCTCAGAATGCGGCTATTGCAGGTAGTCTTGCGACAGACTCCTTCTGTTCGGATTGGCGAAAGGCAGCGAGCCCCGTTCGAGAGAGCTTCAGAAAACGGACAGTCCATTCATTGCGGATCTTCGTCACGTCTGCATCATGGGACATGTATCCGGCCAGCCGCAAGGCCGCTCAGGACATCGATGCTGACTCGTCGGACTCTGCGACATTGCAACCTTGCCCAGGTGCAGTCATTGATCCCAAGCTGGAAGTGGTGACTTCGATCAAGGTCCAGCCTGCCAGCGACGTTGACACAGAGCCTCGCATTCGCCACACTCCTAGATCATGAAACGGCGCTCATTCCTACTCCATGGCGGGCTGACAGTATCCGCAGCCGCCATGCCCTTCCAGGCACCTGCACGGATCGGTGATCACCCCTCCATGAAAATCACCGAGATCAAGACCTTCCTTGTGGGTAGTACACGGGGCGAGCAGGGAGGGACGGGGAACATCAGCGGCCGCAACTGGGTGTACGTGAAGATCCTGACGGACCAGGGGATTCACGGAATCGGAGAGGCCTATTCCTGCGGCCCGGACGAGGCAACCGTCAAGGTCATCGAGGACTACGCGAGATGGCTCGTCGGTCAGGACCCGCGGAACATACAGCACCTCTGGGACTACATGTACAACACGACCCGGTTCCCCGGAGGATCGGTGGTCAACTCCGCGATCAGCGGCATCGAGCACGCGCTCTGGGACATCGCCGGCAAGGCCGCCGGGCTGCCGGTGTGGGCACTGCTGGGTGGGCGCGTGCGCGACCGGGTCCGCCTCTACCAGTCGATTGGTGGCTCAAGCCCGGAAGAAGCGGCCGACAACGCCGTCGAACTTCGCGAGCGTTTCGGCTACAACGCCTGCAAGATGTCTCCCCACAATCCAGGAGACAACCAGATGCCCTACAACGAGGTGACGCGGACGTCCGGAGAGCGTGTCCGCGCCGTTCGCGAGGCGGTCGGAGCCGACCACGACATCGCCGTGGACATCCATGCCCGCTATTTCGAGGTCCAGCGGGCAATCCGGGTCGCCAGGGAGATTGAGCCGTTCTATCCGTTCTGGCTGGAGGAACCGATCCGACCGGAGAATCCCGACGCCATGAAGAAGCTGGCCGACCACGTGAACATCCCGCTGGCTTCCGGGGAATGCAACTACACGAAGTACGAGTTCCGTGACCTGATCAACATCCAGGCGCTCGATGTCGTCCAACCCGACGTTTGCGTCTGTGGCGGGATCATGGAAATGAAGAAGATCGCAGCAATGGCCGAAGCCCAGTACATGATGGTGGCCCCGCACAACCCGATGAGTCCCTTGGCGACCATGGTCAACATCCACTTCGCTGCATCCACGCCCAATTTCCTGATTCTCGAGTACCGGGCACCCGTGGATGACGCCCGGCGCGACGTGCTCGACGAACCACCCATGGTGAGCGACGGCCATGTCGACATCCCGAACAAGCCAGGATGGGGCGTCGAGTTGAACGAAGAGGCGTTCCAGCACTACCCGCCGCGGCATTGGAAGCGGACCACCGGTTTCCGGGCCGATGGCTCCGTGGCGTTTATCTGACGCCCCGGAGCCCGGAATCCGGTTCCGGCTACTCGCGACGATGTTGCCGCGCAATCACAACCGCTGCCAGCTTGACGATTGGTGATGGTATGCACATCCGGGCTATCCGTTCGCGTCGGTCAAGCAGTCCACGCAATGCAGGCGATTCGGTCTGCACCACCGGACCGCCCGGACACAACCCGGCCCGAACCGGTTACCCGTGGTGCGGAGAGGGGGACTCGAACCCCCAAGGGATTGCTCCCACTAGCACCTCAAGCTAGCGCGTCTGCCAGTTCCGCCACCTCCGCAATTCGGGCCCTGCCCGGCTCACGACCATCACGGGCACCTGTTGATTCTAGGGGGTCTCTTGCTCGCCATCCCCTTGTCCGGGCGGAACGGGAGCTGTCTCGGTCGCGGACTCCTCCGCTTCTGATCCCAGCCCTGTGGTTTCGATCACGGATTGGCCCGTAACGTTACGTCCTTGCCAGATGCCCAGGGTGATCGAGGTCAGCATGAAGAGCACGGCCGCCGTGGTCGTCGCCTTCGACAAGACCGTCGCTGCCCCTCGAGGCCCGAATGCGGTCTGGGATCCCATCCCGCCAAACGCGCCGGCAAGGTCGGCCGCCTTCCCGCTCTGCAGGAGCACGACGATGATGAGAAAGAAGCTCACCAGCACATGCACGATCGTCAGCAGAATCACCATCTCTTTTCCATTATGCCCCTAGTGCCGTACGCTACGCACGGATGAGCGCAGCGAAAGACTCCGGATCAAGACTCGCTCCTCCGACCAAGCCTCCATCAATCCCATCGCGTTCGAGAAGTCCCGCGAAATTGCTCGGCTTGACACTGCCACCGTACAGAATGCGCAACGCATGTGCATGCGCGTCGCCGAACGTGCCGGCAACCAGCCCACGAAGAACGGCATGGGCATCCTCGGCCATGTCCGGTGTCGCAGTCCGTCCGGTGCCGATTGCCCAGACCGGTTCGTAAGCCAGGATCAGCCGGCCGAACTGTTCCGGATGCAGCGCCCCCATGCCGCCCCTGAACTGCTCCTTGAGAACGGATTCCGTATTGCCTGCCTCTCGCTGGTCCAGTGTTTCTCCCACACACACGATCGGGGTAAGGCCGGCCTCGAGTGCGGCGAGGATCTTCAGGTGGACCGTACCGTCGGTTTCGCCGAAGTGCTGTCGGCGCTCGCTGTGACCGACGATCACGTGGCTGCAGCCGATCGAGGTCAGCATGTTGGCCGAGATCTCTCCGGTGTAGGCTCCCTTCGACTCCCAATGAAGATTCTGAGCACCGATCTGGATGCAAGTTCCCCGGGCTGCTTCGATAGCGGCACTCAGCGCCGGAAAAGGCGGTGCGACGACAACCTCGCGGCCAGTCACTCCTGCCAGGTGCGGCTTGATCGCTTCCACGAAAGCTGCCGCCTCGCCGGCAGTCTTGTGCATCTTCCAGTTCCCGGCAACAACAGATGTACGCACAATCACTCCTACACCGTTTGCCCCAAGACAACCCGCCGACCCCAGCCGCACCAGCGAGCAGAACTCCTAGGATAGTACAGTCACCAAGTCCGCGGCACTCGTCGACGGGCAGCACCGACGGCTGCTCCCGATCCTCCGGGACAGGAGACCGCTTCCATCCGACAAGTGCAACTGTGAGTGCATCGAACTGACTCAGCCCTGCGCCAACGGCAAGGTGCCGGAACACCAGCGAACACCCCGTTACCGAGAGGGCGGCGATCCTGTGAGCTTGTGATGCAAGCCCAGGAGGTGCAGGGGATGGGCGAGGAACGTTCAGCGCCCGGCAACCGATTCGCTGACCCGCAGTACGATCGTTTCTTCGTCGGGAAAGTCCTCGGGCACCGGGTAGGTCACTGCACCGGTCGCCAGCCACTCCGCCGCCCGCACAAGGCTTGTCTGGAAGCCCACGCAACGAACTCGGTCAGGGACTCCGACGTCACTCTCCCAGATATGTCCGAATGAGGAACTGTAGACCCTCCCCGTACCGTAGGACACGACCCACTCGAGCGGCCAGTAGTTGTCGGTGGCGACATGAAGTCCGTAGGTCAGCACGGTCAAGCGCTCTGCCGGACCTCGAGCGAACGTGTACACCTCGATATCGGGTGTCATCCATCGCTGCGGTGTGCCCCTTGTGATCGGATGTTCGCCGCGTCGAATGACAACGGTGTTCTGACGTGGCCCGTGGCTGGTGCGCTGGCCATTCCCGGGAGGGATGCGATGGATGTTGCCTTCGGCGTCGAGTTGCAGGGCGAAACCCCTGTCCTTGTCCCGCCATCCCAGCCCGATCATCCGATCATATTCCGGCCAATGCGGAAAGGCATTGTTCGCGGAATGGAATGCCAATAGTCCACCACCACCTCGCACGTAAGCTGCAAGGTCCCGTTCGACCTGCCGCGGCCATCGAAGATCGGGTCGCCGAATGTTGTTCCAGTTCAATACGACCACGTCGTAGTCCGAGAACTTCGGCCGCCACTGTTCCCAGGCGGGGTCGTCCGGTGCGCTGGGCGTGGTCGTCCCGTCCACCGAGAACATGCCGGTCTCCACAAGGGTCGACCTGATGAAGTCGGTGGTCTTGCGCCAATCGTGATTGCTGACCCCATCAATGACCAGCGTGTGGATCTCGGTGCGGGTTTCGTCTTGATGGGCCATGGTGCATTCGGCGACGACCAACAGACCGGCGACCGACAGAACCAGCGCTCGCCGGTTCGGCGAGCCAGCTTCGGCGAGCCTGTCGGTGCAATCGGCCAAGACTTGCAGATTGTACCGCCGCACGACACCGGTTCCGTTCAGGACGCTTCCGTCATGCCCACGGTCGCGGTCGGCTGGCCGCGGATCGGCTGGCCCGGCCTCTCTCGGCACTCCCGGCCCCCGCACGGAATCCGCCTGTGCATGCCGAGGCAGTCGGCTCCCAGCTTGCGAGTGACGGTGGCAGTTGCGCGTGCGGTCACTGCGGTGTCCGGTCGGCCCAATGGGGCATGAGTTCCCGTCTCGGTGTCCGGGCATCCGGACGACCTCCCGAATCCCGGTGTCGGACGGACATGCCTTGCGATCCCGTACACGGCAGGGCCCGTCCGTCACGTGCCTGAAGCGGTCCGATCGCTGTTGCCTTCGACCGGGACGACGGCCCATGCATTCCGAATTCGGTCAGCACGATGCTCTGTTTGCCGCACATGCGCCACCGTCAGCACTTCACCAACCGGCCGGTGCATGCTCAGCGGATGATACCTGCATTGGCTCATCCGCTCTTCCGGGAGCCTCTCACCTCCTGTCCGTCACCCATTAGCCTGACTGCTCCCCCACAGCCCTCCCAGATCGCGCTCCTGCACTATGATTGAGAGTCCTCCGACAGTTCGGAGCGTCGCAGAGTGCCCAACGACACGCAAGAGAGCCGCCCCAACGTCCGTTACGAGCCCAACGAGAAGCCACCACTTGCAATCACGGTGGGACTCGGTCTACAGTTCGCGGTCCTGTGCATTGCCGGAATCGTCATCACTCCTGCGATCGTGATACGGGCTGCCGGCGACTCCGAGGCGTTCCTCTCGTGGGCCGTCTTCTCGGCTGTTCTCATCAGCGGTGCGACGACAGTGCTCCAGGCGAAGCGGCTTGGCAGGATCGGTTCGGGCCATGTGCTCCTGATGGGCACATCGGGAGCGTTCATTTCAGTCTGCATCGCGGCGCTTGTTGCCGGCGGCCCCAGTCTGCTCGCCACCCTGGTCGGCATTTCGGCTCTCTTTCAGTTCGCCCTATCCGCTCGCCTCTCGCTGTTCCGGAGGATTCTGACCCCCAGCATCGGCGGGACGGTGATCATGCTGATTCCCGTGTCGGTCATGCCCATCATCTTCGACATGCTCGAGGACGTGCCAGAGGGAACGCCTCCCGTGGCTGCCGGCATCACCGCGCTGGCAACCTTGGCGGCCATCATCCCCATCGCATTACGGGCGACGGGCGCGTTCCGTCTCTGGGCACCCGTTATCGGGGTATTGGTCGGCTCGGTCGTCGCGGGCTTCTTCGGCCTCTACGACGTTGAACGCGTCCGGCAAGCCGCATGGGTCGGCGGCCCCGAAGGTTCCTGGCCGGGCCTGGACCTGAGCTTCGGGCCCTCATTCTGGTACCTGCTTCCAGGATTCGTTTTCGTGACACTGGTGGGGGCCATCGAGACAATCGGCGACGCAATCGCGATTCAGGGCGTGTCATGGCGTGACAGGAAGGCGGTCGACTACCGCATCGTGCAAGGAGCGGTGACGGCGGATGGCGTCGGCAACCTCCTGTCCGGCCTGATGGGAACCGTCCCGAACACGACCTACTCCACGAGCGTCTCCGTGACCGAACTCACGGGTGTCGCGTCCCGTGCGGTGGGCATGGCGGTCGGGCTGGCATTCATGGCGTTCGCATTTCTACCCAAGGTCCTCGCCATCGTCCTTGCGATTCCGGGTCCAGTTGCAGCAGCCTATGTCACGGTATTGCTGGCCATGCTGTTCGCGCTGGGCATGAGAATCGTGGTCAACGACCAGATCGACTACCGCAAGGGCCTGATCGTCGGAGTGGCGTTCTGGGTCGGAGTCGGATTCCAGAACCAAGTGATTTTCCCCGAGTTTTTCTCCGAGTTCGCGGGCGGTCTTCTCCAGAACGGCATGACGGCTGGCGGGCTGGCCGCCATGTTCCTGACCCTGTTCGCGGAGGCAACGCAATCCCGAAGCAGAAAGGTCGAGATGCCTGCGGGTATCTCGGCCCTGCCCAGGGTCCTGGAATTCCTCGGCGACTTCGCCACGCACAATGGCTGGACGGACTCGACAAGAGACCGACTCAACGCAGCGGCTGAGGAGGCGCTCCTGACGATCCTGCACATGGACAGGGAACCGGAGAACCGGAAGCTTCTGCTCACAGCCCGCAAGCAGGACGGCCGCGCGGTCCTCGAACTCATTGCCGGACCCGGCGGAGAGAACCTGCAGGACAGCATCGCCCTGTTGGGAGACCCGGCCACGCAGGCCGATCTCGAAGAGCGGACATCGCTTCGGCTGCTACGGCACTTCACTTCGTCCGTACGCCACCAGCAGTACCACAACACCGACATCGTTACGATCCACGTGGATATCATGTAGTGCGTGATCAACCTGCGTACCGGACCGGCAGTCACGTTCCTAACAGGAGTTGTCCGACGACTTCACGGCCCGGATCCCATCTGGCTGCGGTAACCAATAGCAACCATGAGACGCCAATTGGGAGCAAGTTGCGGCTGGTCGTCTGGACCGGCATCAATACAACACTGGCAGCAAGTGCGTTTGGCGCATTTCACGGATGACACGACAAAGTAATCGGGAAGCGTCGATCTCTGCGGTCGATTCTCGACACAAGGATGCAAGACGGTTTCGTCCGGCTGGATTCAGCCGACTGAAGCGGGCTGCAATTGGCATGTCGACTATCGTATTGCTTTCGGGATCGATCGCATATTGGCTGACGTACATCCGAGCCACAAACAGGGGATTGACGTTCACGAATGAACTGCGAATTCCCGATCAAATCCTGGGAACTGCCATTGATGGTCGTCGGCAGGTACATCTGACCGTTGCCGAAGGGACCCGCGAATTCCTGCCGGGGAAGCAAACGTCGACTGCTGGCGTCAATGGACCATATCTGGGGCCGACAGTGCGACTCCGTCGAGGCGAGGATGTCGAACTGATCGTCCAGAACAACCTGCAGGAAACAACGACCATGCATTGGCACGGCATGCATGTTCCAGCTCGCATGGACGGTACGCCGCATCAGACGATCGAAGCCGGGCAATCGTGGACCGCCAGCTTCCGGGTCCACCAACAGGCTGCCCCGTTGTGGTACCACCCACACCCCCACGGCCATACCGGACGGCAGGTCTATCAGGGCGTTAGCGGCTTCATGTGGATCGATGACGACAACAGTGACGCGCTGGATCTTCCGAAAACCTACGGTGTTGACGACATTCCGCTGGTCATCCAGGATCGGCTGTTTGACGACGACGGTGCCTTTCTGTTCTCTGTCAACCAGGGGGCGGTCTATGGCGACACGATACTGGTCAATGGAACCTGGAATCCGTTTCTGCGGGTCGAGGCGCGGCGCATTCGCTTCCGCCTGCTGAACGGATCGAACGCCCGAATCTACCATATCGGATTCAATGACAATCGAGTGTTTCATCAGATCGCCACAGATGGCGGATTCCTCGAGGCCCCACTGCACACCAATCGTGTCGTCCTCGCTCCCGGGGAACGGGCCGAGATCCTGGTTGACTTCAGCGACGGTGCCGAGGTGGTCCTGAAGAGCTACCCGGAAGCGGGCCTACTGGAGACCGTCAACGCTCTCCTGGGGGGAATCGGCACGGGCAATCTGCACTTGTTGAAGATCGTGCCCCGGCCGGCAACTCGCATGTCGCATGCGTTGCCGCAGCGCCTCAACGACATCGACCGCATCGAATCTGCCGCCGCAGCCAAGAGCCGCCCGATGGTGCTCGGGGGGCCCGTACAGGGAGGACGAGGTGGACGGCGCGGGCGAGGCAGACCGCTGGGACCACCGATCAACGGCAAGATCATGGATATGGAACGAATCGACGAGGTCGTGCGGTTGGGGGACATCGAGATCTGGGAAGTGAGCAATCGTGGCGGCCAGCCTCATCCATTCCACGTTCATCTGGTCCAATTCCAGATCCTCGATCGTAACGGTGGACCGCCGACCGGTGCCGAACTCGGCTGGAAAGACACCGTTCTCGTCTCTCCCGGTGAACGGGTTCGGATCATCATGCCCTTCGATCGATATACCGATGCAGAGACTCCATTCATGTACCACTGCCACATCATGGAACATGAGGACAATGGGATGATGGGGCAGTTCCTGGTTGTGGACGACCCCGAGCAGTTCAGCGATCTCCGGAAGAACCTCTCCCGAATGTCACGGGAAGTGCCGGACGACACCATCACTCGCCCGATGCCGCGGGGAGGGTCCGGAGCAGACCCTCTCCACTGACCTCGGGACGGCAGGACCTCTACCATGTCCGAAGGTCGGTATTTCGCAAACCTCCATGTGATGTGAGCTTTGGGCCCTCGTGCAACGGGAGCGAGCCAAGTCGGATGGTTCTGGTGGAAGCCCTTTCGCGAGCGCCCTCCCGAACACTTCTCGACACGGGCCCCAGAGGGCCCTTCATGGAAAAGCGCCTCGGCGAATCGACCTGGCTGGTATCCTCCAATGGAGGCCCGCCGGAACATCCTGCCGTGAGGGCCATCATACGTTCTCCCATGACCCGCAACGCTGCAATCGTCACGCTCGTGCTCTGTGGGCTGCAGTCGGCCTTCGCGGCCGACAAGCCGAACATCCTCGTCATCCTGCTTGACGACCTGGGCTACTCGGATCTCGGTTGCTACGGCGGTGAAATCGACACCCCGAACATCGACGCCCTGGCCCGAGGCGGCCTCCGCTTCGAGTCGTTCTACAACTCGGCCCGCTGCTGCCCCAGCCGCGCCTCGCTCATGACCGGTCTCTACCCTCCCCAGACCGGGATCGCAAGCTTCACCACCCGCACACCGGATCCGAAGCGAGGTTCCGCCTACTACGGCCGTCTCAATGACCGCTGCGTCACGCTCGGTGAAGTCCTGGGCCGGTCTGGCTACAGTTGCTACTACGTCGGCAAGTGGCATCTCCACAACGAGACAGGCCCGACCGCCCGAGGATTCGAGGAGTTCTACGGCTACGCCTTCGACCACTCCCACGACCAGTGGGACGCCGACTACTATCAGCGAATGCCGCTGGGGCGAACGAAGGAGGTCGACCCACCCGAGGGCGAGTTCTATGCAACCGACATCTTCAACGCATACGCACTGGAGTTCATCAAGCAGGGCCAGAAACGGGACCGGCCCTGGTTCGTCTTCCTCGGGCACTCTTCACCGCATTTCCCCGTACAGGCACCAGCGGAGAGTGCGAAGAAGTACTTCCGTCGATACCTGCGGGGATGGGATGTCCTGCGCAAGGAGCGCTTCGAACGAATGAAGCAGATCGGGTTGATTGACGGCAACCGCTGGACCTTCACGGAACGCTCCCTGGTGCCGGTCGACCGGGACGACATCGCCAACGGGTATTCCGGCAGACCCAACCCTGCCTGGAACTCGCTTGACGATCCCCGGCAAAGGGATCTCGCCCAGCGGATGGCGCTGTTCGCGGCCATGGTCGAGCACGTGGACCGAGGCGTCGGCGAGATCGTGGAACACCTGAAGGAGACGAGCCAGTTCGACAACACCCTGATCATGTTGCTGAGCGACAACGGGGCCTGTTACGAGTGGGGCCCGTTCGGCTTCGACGAGCGCAGTCGGCGGGGTGTCACCATCCTGCACACCGGAGAGAACCTTCGGAAGATGGGTGGTCCGGGAACGTATCACTCCTACGGCAGCGGCTGGGCGAATCTGGGCAACACGCCATTCCGGTTCTACAAGCACTTCACTCACGAGGGTGGCTCGAACACTCCGTTCATTGTCCATTGGCCAGCCGGGATCGACAACGAAGACACCTGGGTGCGCGAGCGCGGCCACTTCATCGACGTGATGCCGACTCTGCGGGCGGTAGCCGGGGCCGAGTACCCGACAGCCTTTGCGGGACGCGAAGTCCAACCGGAAGAGGGCGTGAACCTCGTTCCGGCGTTCAACGGGGCCAGCCTGCCGCAGCGGACGCTGTACTTCGAACATCAAGCTGCGAGGGCAGTCATCCAGGGGAACTGGAAGGCCGTCTGGGGCAAGCGTATCCCAACCGAGATCCGCTGGGAACTCTACAACCTGAAGAACGACCGCAGTGAGACCACGGACATTGCGGCGCAGAACCCGGCGATCGTGCGACACCTCGCCGCCGAGTGGAACGCCTACGCCAGCCGGACAGGGATTGACATCAAGAAGCCCTGAATCCCCGCTGATCCCGCAGGCGAATGTCAACCGATTCAGGCTGTCGTCCGATGGAATCGGGCCGAGCACTGGAACCGACGCAGAACCACCCAGAGACCGCAACCGAGCGTCCGATCCCCGAAGGGTGTGTTGTTCTGCGCTCGACGCCTAGAGCGCACTGCCTTGATGCCCAACCCGCCGGACGCCACTACGGAGACCCTTGATACCGGACTTGGCGAGGTGTTCGATGTCGGGACCGCGCACAATCTCGAACTCGACACGGTCCACGATCTGGACGAACTCGAATTTCCCTCGTCCGACGGCGTGGCCATGGCCGAGTCGGACTTCCAGGCCCACGCCCTCGTCAACGCGCGCCATTTCCTCTTCACCCATTTCAAGTCGCGCCACGATGTCTATATCAGCGGCAACATCTTCGTCTACTACGACCCCGACAGCAGCAGGATGTCCGTTTCCCCGGACATCCTGGTCGCGTTCGGAATCCCGCGACGAAAGCGCAAGGTCTACAAGACCTGGGTCGAGGGCAAGGTACCCGACTTCGTGCTAGAGGTGCTGTCCACATCCACGGCCAGACGGGACAGTGAGGAGAAACGTGACACCTATGCCCATCTCGGAGTGCGGGAGTTCTTCCTGTTCGATCCGTCGGGAACCCTGATCACACCCCCGCTACAGGGTTACGAGTTGGTGTGGAAACAGTACGAGCGGCTGCCGGGGACCGGAATCATGGCGGTACGGAGCAAGCTGCTGGGTCTTGATCTCTGGGTGGATGAAGAGCGGGATCTGCGGATGCGGGACATACGGACCGGGATCAACCTGAACTCTCCAGAAGAGTCGGAAACAGGCCGAATAGTGGCCGAGGAACAGGCTGAACAGCAGATGGAGCGGGCCAGACGGGCGAAGGAGCGAAGCAAGCAGGAGGGGGAGCGAGCCGAACGGCAGAGGGAGCGGGCCAAGGAAGCAGCACAGGCTGTGCGAGAACGGGCACGGGCTGAACGAGCAGTGGCACGGGCGAGGCGGGAGACAGAGCGGGCCGAGCGCGAGAGAATGCGGGCAGACGAGGAGGCACGAATCCGTCGCTCGATCGAAGTTCGCTTGGCCGAACTGGAGTCCAGACTGCACCCGAATCAGTGAGCACCGGTCCGCCCCGGAGCAAGCGGAATGCGATGACCGGCACTGACAGAGTATCCGTATCGGCAAGTGTCTCCGGCCATTCGGGCCGCGAACCCGGTATCGTGTTCTCCGGAGCCAGTCCGCACGGCTCCATCGTTCTCCGAGACACGGCAAGACACCGCGCTCAGGGGGCACCGAGGGTGCGGTCGAAGAACTGCCCGACCCGGTGGACGAGAGTGTCAGGCGTGTCCATCCGCATGCCGCGGAATCCATGGTCCGCGCCTCGCACCATGTACAGGGATGTATCAAGCCCTGCTTCCTGCAGTGCGTCGTGAAGCAGTTCGCTCTGGTTGTACGGCACCGACTGGTCAAGTTCGCCGTGCATGTGCAGCATGGGCGGGTCGTCCGCGGTAACGTAGCGAATCGGGTTCGCCCTCTGCGCCTTCTCCGGGTTCTGCTGGATCGGCGCACCAATGAAGCGAGATTCGGGCGACTCGGGAGCATCATGGTCGATCCGTCCGGGAAAGTCGTTCATGCGCAGGAAGTCGGTCGGCCCGAACCAGTTGCACACCGCATCGGGTCGCGACGAGACACCCGCATTCTCCTCGTGAATGCGGTCCCAATCCGCAACTTCGTGAGCGGTCCCCAGCAAGGCCACCAGATGGCCTCCGGCTGACGAACCCCACGCCCCGAGACGCGACGGATCGAACCCGAACCTGAGAGCGTTTGCTCGTACCCAGCGTACTGCGGCCTTCACGTCGGCAATCGCGGCCGGAAAGACCGCTTCCCCACTGAGACGATACTCGACCGACACCAAGCCGTAGCCTCTCTCCAGAAGCGGAACCGCTCTTCGGATTCCGTCTTTGCTGCCTCCCCGCCAGCCACCTCCGTGTACCCACACGATGACCGGGATCGGAGGTTCGGGCTTGCGCGCGGGAGCATACACGTCGACGCGGAGATCCCTGTCTCCGATCGTCGCGTAGACCAGGTTCGCGTGCTTTCGCACCCCGGACGGCAGTGGCCCTTCCCCGCCCGAACCGGGCTGCTGCGCCACGATGTCCGGACCCGCCGCAACGATCCCGAGCAACCCCAGGGCGATACGAATCCAGTGGCTCATGTTGCTCGTCCCGCGAACGTGTCGAGTGCGGCCAGGCCGCTGGTCCTGGATCGCGAAGACCCCGAACCGAACCGACTCAAGGGCATCGTAACGAATCCCGGTACCGCAGTTCAGCCTGGCCCGAGACCACATCCAACCGCACCGGGTCCTGACAATCAACGTCCAGCGTCAATACAGAGTGGCTCGCGATCTCGTCAAGGGCCTGCCCGACCAGGGCCGGTACTTCCTGCAGCCCCTGAGCGAACAGGGCCTGCCCGCCGGTAACGCGGGCGAACTCGCTGATTCCGTTCTGGTACACCTCGTTGAGGTCATCGTACCTCCGTGCCAGATGGATGAAGAACAGTGGTGCCTGGGCCGTCTCGAGCGAGTCCACAACCGAACGGACCCGTTCCAGGATGAGTTGCGATCCGAACCGGCGGCTCAGGTCACTACTATCACTGGGATTGACCACAGGAATGGTGTAGTCGCCACGATAGTCGTCGATCTCCCCGTCGGTAAGGAACAGGGCCGCAAGACGGATGTCCGCCGCATGCAGGGTCTCGTCCGCCAGTCTCGATACCTCGACCACCACATCGAGGAGTCCGGGCACGCCGCGGACCTCGATCGCATCCAGTTTCTCCCTGAGCCTGCGCCTGCTGCGCACAGGGTCTTGCCGGACGACGAGCCCGTCCTGTGCGGTCAGTATCCCCACGTAGTATTTCGGGCCCAGTTCCGTCACCTTGGCGACGAGGGAATCCAGTGCCGCATCGACACGGTCCGGGTACCGCACCGTGTCGAGGACCAGCAGCAGAATGAGATGGTCGTCAGGTGTCTGGACCGAGTCGACAGGTACCGTTTCCCCGTTGATTGCCACCTCGAAGCTGTCAGGCCGCAGGTCACCCCAGACGGACATCTTGATCCCTTCCGACCGCGATCCGGTCGCCAGCAACAGTACAAGAGCTGCGAGGATGACCGCTCTCATGGCTAGAAGTGATAACGGAGTCCGAGTTGAAGGACTCTTCCTCCGCGAGAGCCGATGATCTTGCCTGCATTGGCATTGCGGGCATGGCTCGGTCCGATCTCGGTATCCGGATCGTTCCAGTTCCCCTGGTTGACGAAATTGAAGCTCTGCACCAGGAACTCCACGCTTTGATCCTGGGAAATCACTACTCGCTTGGTGAGCGCGATGTCGTGATTGCTGTAGTTCGGATTCCGCAGCGTGGGGTGCGTCCTCGGAACGTTGCCGACCGTGAAGTCCGCCGGATCCACGAAGGCTGCAGGATTGAACCACGCTTCCGGTCCGGGATCGCGCACATGCGGGTCCACACCGGCAACCGCATCCACACGCAGATACGGGACAACCCCGCCGGTGTTGTTGAAGAGAGGCTCGAGGGCGATCGGATCGCCGCTGAGCCAGGACGTGAACCCGCTGACAGACCAGTCCGAGATGAACTTCGCCAAGATGCCACGCCGGGCTAACAGCACCCTCCCCGGTCCGACGGGCAACTCGTATGTATACGAGAGAGACAGCCGCTGCGGCCGAATCCCCCTGGAGAGTCCCCAGGCGGTCCGACGGTTACCCCGATCCTGTATTCCCGGTCCCGAGTAGTCATCCCACCGCATTCGATAGGAGTATTCGAAGTCGAAACTGAGGCCGTCCCCGGTTCGCTTCAGAACATTGATCCTGCCTTCGTCATAGCGATACTTCCCGCCCGGGTATTGGTAGTTCGCCCGGATCTGCTGCACGTGCGGGAAAGGACGGAGAGACCGCCGGAACATCTCGTCGTAGAGCCGGTCCCGATGGATCAGCGCCGTGACCGGAACGGCGTTGATGCCGGCGAGATGTCCGCCAATCAACAGATCCCTGCCTCGGATCGTGCGCCCTCGGGCTCGCAAGGTCAGACCGCGCGGGAGCTTGTGCTCGACTTCAAGACTCAATTGGTTGTATGTGGGCTGGGCATCGGTCCGCGGAATCAGGTCCACATCCGTATTGTTCGCGAAGTCGCCCCGCAAATCCGGCAACGGGTGCGCCAGTGCCGGAAAGCCACCGTCCAGCTTGACCGCCGGCAGCAACTGCCGGTTTGGCGAGATCGGAGAACGCCGCCCCGAAAATCCCTGGGTGCCGAACGGCCCCCGCCGCAACCCGACAGTGCCGTACGTTCGATACATCGTGCCGCGGACGACAGTGTCCCTGGAGTCCATCGGGCTCCAGGACACGGCGAGGCGTGGCTCAAGCCGCACCCGGTAGGGCTGAAACGCTCGCCCCACGCCATCGCGACCAGCGAAGACGAGTGCTCCGCTCGACCCGGTCGCCGGGTTCGGTGCATCCAGATCGAACGACGACTGCCGGTCGTGCTTCTCGAATCGGGGACTGTTGGCGGCCAGCACGACCCGCATCGACATCGTCAGATCCGGACTCACCTGCCACTGGTCCGACACCGAATTCTCGAAACCACTCCGACGCAGATAGGCGGGATGGGGCTGGTCAGTCGCCTCCGCATTCCATGCCTGACCCAGCAGGAACGTGGCGAAGCCGTCGCCCGTGTTGGTGATCCCGGGCAGCCCGGTGATACGGTCGTTGAACGAATAGGTGCCCGACGGTGCATCCAGTTCGAGCGTGTTCCAATGGAGCAGCAAGGTGTCGCTCGATACCGTCCATGTGTGATTCCCCCGACGAACAACCAGAGAGTTGTCGAATCGGTAATCGGTCAACGCGTTCCTGAGGTAGGATCGCGAGGAAGCCCCCATGCCGAGGTAGCCTCGGAAACGGAACGCCGGAAAGACAGAACCGCCGACCCCCGCCAAGCCCAGTGCTTCGGGGAAACTCGTGCTCTGGGCCGAGGAAAGTGTGTCCACCACATCAAGGTTGGCCCGGAATCGGCCGTTGAAGGTGAGGGTCGGAGACGGGTTCACCGTATCCGAGATCGAGATGGTCCTAGTCCTGAACGTTCGATCTGGCCGCCCGGGATTGGCGACGGTCGACAGCAGTTCCGGCGTGTCCGAAAAGCCGTTGGAGGCGTTCGCGGAGACGTCGATCTTCTGAATATCTCCGAGATTGTGGTCCAGCCGGATGATGAAGCCGTCCGGCGTGTTCCGTTCCGACGGGTTGGTCCAGTAGTTGTTCCGAAGAAACGGCCCGACGTTGGTGTTCGGCTGCGGATAGTCCCGAATGGCAGCCTGGGCAACCCGATCCAGGGCGACAGACGGAATCCGATTGTCAGGAAACGGGTCACGGACATACTCGAGGTTGGACCGGCTGACCTTGCGCCCCGGATCGTAGGCGGGATTCCGCCTGGTCGAAGCCGGGTCATAGACGGTCAGCGGTTTGCCCGCACGATTGACGAGATCGGAGAAGTCGGCCAGGCGTTGCTGGTCGGTCGGCATCGAGTACAGATACGACCGGCCGACCCGCTCGCGCGTGCCCTCGTACGAGAAGGTGAAGAACGAGGAGCCACGACCGTTGTACAGCTGCGGCAGCACCACGGGGCCGTTGACGGTGAAGCCGAATTGATTCCTGCGACGGAGGTTGCGCTGTCCGCCTCGCTGGACCACCTCATGCGGAACCGCGTCCAGGATGTCGTTGCGGAAGTACTCGAAGACCCGTCCATGCCACGAATGCGCGCGGCTTCCGTTCGAGGCCGCGGCGACGACCCGGTCCGCTTGCTGGCCAAGGCGCAGATTCTGCTCGGCGGTGATCCGGCGGAACACCTGCACGGCCCGCTGAATCTGCGTGAGCTCGGGTCGATCTCTTCGCCGGGCTTCAGATGTCGGGTCAGCGCCGGGTCCGCCGCCCTGGGAACCGGCGGGATCTTGCGCCCAGCCCACTGCGGTCATCGCGAACAACACGACAAGTCCGCAGAAGCCCACGAATACGCGTTCCGCTACCACAGGATTTAGTGTAACCAAGGGACGGCCTGCAGACGCCGCTCCGCATGCCCCCATCTGCGATCTCGAGGCTTCCGGGCCGGGGAGCAGACAGCCCTTGCCGATCTCCTGTCTCGGCCGCATTAGATGGTGTTCATCGTCAGGCGGAGATGGGACCGGAAATGCCATCAGGTACACCCTGCAAGCAGGACGGTGAGGCGAGCGGGTTCGCTGGGTGCCCAGGCGAACCGTGAAGAACGGACCGAATCCGTGCTGCAAGACGTCCGGGGTGCATGCATAGACGACAAGGAGGAGCACCTGGCAGACGGGAGCCGTACCGGCGAGGCGTCCGCACGGATGGCGACATGATCCCGTGAAGCGACCGGCCCAGAGGTACAATCATCGTGCGCCCGGATCGTATTTGCGCGCACCTGGAGGCAGTCGCTTGCGCTATCTGCTCGTTACTCTCGCACTCATCGGCCTGTCCGTGGCATGGACCTGTACGTCTGGCCCGCCATTGCCGCCTGAAACAGACAGCCTGCGGCTCGTGACGGACGGTGTCTGGTTCCGGATGGGGGAACGGGAGCATGGCCACTGCAACAACGTGGTCATCGACATCGGGGAAGGCCTGTTGGTGGTCGATGCCAACTTCCCAAGTGGCGCTCAAGCCTTGATGGACGACATCAAGCGGGTCTCGACCAAGCCCGTGACCCATGTCTTCGACACCCATCACCACGGAGACCACGCCTACGGAAACGCCCTATGGACGAGGGCCGGTGCCACGACACTGGCCTACATCGGCGTAGCCGAAGAGATGAGGCGATACGAGCCGGATCGCTGGCAGGAGGCCGCTGAGACGCGCGAGGATGTGGCGACGGTCGGCGAAGATACGGTTCAACCGCCACAGAGGACATTCAGCGAGGTGCCTCACGTGCTGGAAGGCACCAGCCGACGGGTCGAGTTCCACCACTTCGGGTGGGCCCATACGCGCGGTGACGGCATGGTCTTCCTTCCTGCCGAGAGGATCCTCTGCACAGGCGACGCGATCGTCAACGGCCCGTTCAACTACACCGGCGACGGGAACACGGGCAACTGGCCGAATGTCGTGACCAAGGCACTCGAGCTGGACTTCGATACCCTGCTGCCGGGTCACGGCCCGTACGGCGGACGCGAAATCGCGGAAGGACAGCGGCAGTTCTTCCAGGAGATCAACGCCGCGGTCGGGGCAGCGGTCGAGAGCAGCAGCAAGCTGGAGGATCTGGTCACGGTGGAGGACGGCACCGGAGTCGAGACGACCATCACCCTTTCGAGTGATGTCAGCAACTGGGTCGGCGACGGGAGCCGTTTTCCCGAGCAAGTCCGCGTGCGCCATGCCGAACTGGCCGAGGGAAAACCGCACGGAGAAATCCTCGGAGGACCGTGAATCGCCGGTCCAAGTGCAGTGCTTCCAGACGGCCCGGGTGACCGGAACGGTTACAGCCACCCCAGCTTCTTGTGGATGCCGTAGCGCAACGTGACGGCTGAGGGCTGAGACCATCGCCAGGGTCTCGGCGATTTCCGGGGGCGACGAGACACTGTACTGTCCTGACGGCTCCGGAGGACGGTCTGCCAGTCGCACCAGCAAGTGCGACACCACACAGGAGTGCCGTTCGCCCGGTCCAGACCGCGGAACGGATGTGCTGGTCCAATTCGATCGATTCCGAGATCATTCGCAAAAGACTTCAAATTATGATGGGTCTTGCGCTCGAACTCGGGAAGGTCATGCCGAACGCCAGAGACTACATTGATGGACTTGCCGCATGTGGCCGGTATCACTTTACGCCGGAAGAAGCGCGGGAAGCTCTTGGTGGCACCAAGGACGCCGTCATGCTCGCGCTGCACCGGCTCGCCCGGCAGGGATTCGTGGCGCATCCGGCGCACGGTTTCTATGTGATTGTGCCGCCCGAGTACAGGCGGCTCGGATGTCTGCCTGCCGATCAGTACATCCCGGCGCTGATGGAACAGCTTGGCCTCGGCTATTACGTCGGTCTGATTTCTGCCGCCCAATACCATGGCGCCGCTCATCATCGGCCGCAGGAATTTCAAATTGTGACCGGGACGAAGCGACGCCGGATTACATGCGGCGTGGCCAGGGTCGTCTTTGTCGTCCGCAAGCGCCTCACCGAGGTATCGACACAGCCCTTCAACACGCCCCGCGGCACAATCCGGGTCTCGACCGTCGAGGCCACGGCAGTCGATCTCATCGGCTATCCGCATCATGTGGGCGGACTCGAACATGCGGCGACAGTCATTGCCGAGTTGGCCGACCAGCTTGATCCCGGCCGACTGGTTGTGGCCGCCCGAACGGCGCCCATGCCCTGGGCACAACGGCTGGGCTACCTGCTGGACCTTGCAGCGGAAGCGGAGAAGGCCGAGCTTCTCAAGTGCTACGTTCAGGAGGAAGCACGGGATATCGCGCCGCTCATCCCCGCCATGCCGTGCAAGGGGGCGGTTCGTGACGGCGGCTGGAAGCTGGATGTCAATGCGGATGTGGAGATCGAGGCATGATCCCGCGCAACGAGAAACTCTACCCGAAGTCCGAGTGGCATGATCGGGAAGTTAGCGGGTGTCGACCATCGGCAACGCCGTTGCTGGTCGACGAGGAACCGGACGACTCACTCTGCCACAGGTACAGGAGGCCCCATCGGCTTCAGCGCGATGGCCTCGGCAGACCTGCCTGGTCGAACGCCGCCGCCATCCGCTCGTAGCAGTCCCTTGTCGCCGGGATCGGCTCGAAGTCATCCCGCCTATGAATCTGGGCACTGACCTCTACCGTGGCGTAACCCGCGTAGCCGAGATCCCGCAGTGTCCGGAACATCAGCGGGTAGTCCGCTCTTCCCGCCCCGGGCAACAGGAATTGAGGGTTGCCAGGCCGGCCTCCCGCATCCTTGAGGTGGATATAGGAACTGACCGGAATCAGCGCCTCCAGGGTCGGCACGAGTTCCAGGCCGGCCAACCAAAGGTGACTGTAGTCATAGGTACAGCGGAAGTAGGGACTGCGGACCTGCTCGACGAGCCAGAGGCTCCGCTCCATGTCGTTCACCGCACCGCCGACATGGGGCTTGAAGCAGATCACGGTCCGTGCATCGGCCGCCACCTCGGTCCATTCACCAAGCTCATCGACCATCCTGTTCTTGACGTCCTCCCATTCGTCCGGGCGACGCCCGAGCACGGTCTCGAACACCGGTGGTCGGCCAGGCACGATATCGGCACCAAGATCAACGGCCTTTCGAACTCGATCCAGGTTCTCTCGATGGGACTGGATCGGACCTACGGCCTGCAGATTCTCCAGCAGCGCCGGAACCGCCAAACCGAGATCGGAGAGCATGCCCCGGAGGCGAAGCCGGTCCGAGCGACCGAGGTTGTCCGGTGAGGTGGGCCACTCCGGCATCAGGGCCAATTCGACGCCGTCATACCCGGTGCGACCGATGAGTTCCAGCGCATCCTCCCACCGGAGCATCCACAGCGCATAGGTGCCGAAGCCGAGCCCCACGGCTTGCGGCGCGGCGCCTGCGGTCGCTACAATGCCGAGTCCACCAATGAACGAACGTCGAGTCAATGTCGAGCAATGCAGCAGCGACGGTCGGATATTGGCCAACTCAGTTGCTCCGGCCTCGTACAGCATTGCGCTCTGATTCACGGCCTAGCGACGTTCGCATTGTACCCACAAGTCAAATCGGCGTACAGCCCGGACCTACGCGGCAGACGGTGCTCACCAGTGAGATCCGGGAAGTGCGATGGGGTTGCGAAACGGCGACCCCCGCGGCTATCATCTGCATTCCCGGTTGAACGTGCACTGAGGGAAACCGGGTGGAAGCAACGCACGCACTTGTACGCGCGACCGAAGCCCCGATGACCGCTCCAGATGTTCCACCCGTCCATCGGCAGTGCCTGCTGAATGGTGGTTCGGGAGAACGCGCAGCGTTTCGTGCACAGGGCCTGTTCGAAGCCCTGATCCGAACCGGACCAGACGGAACGGAAGCAATGGTATCGGCACCTGGGAGTGATGGGCCGTGAAGCCGTCCGGCGTCCCATCGACGACCCGAGACTCCGCACCCAAGTCAGCGCGGGGAGATTCGTATCGGCCTCGCTGCCTGTCGGTCGACCTTGAAGTCAGGAAGAAGGACGGCCGGATCCGAGCCATCGGCGCGGTGCGTTCGGACACGGGACAGAGACTGACGCATACGAGTAGCAGCACCCAGCTTCCGGTCGCCCTGGAACGGCTGGATGCGCTGGCCAGGGGAGCATCCTTCGTACTGGGTCACAACCTGATTGCCTTCGACCTGCCGCACCTTCGGGCAGTGAGACCCGAACTCCGACTGCTGCAACTGCCCGCCGTGGACACGCTACGGCTGAGCCCCCTCGCGTTTCCACGCAATCCGTACCATCATCTGGTCAAGCATTACCAGGACGGCAGGCTCGTTCGCGGGAAGATCAACGATCCCGAGCTCGACGCCCGGCTCGCCCTGAACGTATTTGGCGATCAGGTGCGGGAACTGCGCAAGAAGTCGCCGGACCTGCTAGCGGCTTGGCACTGGCTCACCACGCCGGCTCCCAAGAGCTCGGACCGCGCTGTAGACGACCTGTTCTGCAAGCTTCGTGGTGCGCACCGGCCTAGCGGGCACGATGCTCGTGCCGCGATAGGCCGACAGTTCGGCGGCATGGTGTGCAGCACCAGCGGGCACGAGATCATTGCCAACGCGGAAGGACTCGGGTGGGCGTTGGCCTACGTACTGGCATGGCTCTCGGTGAGTGGCGGGAACTCTGTCGTGCCACCGTGGGTGCGCCACCAGTTCCCAGCCACTGGCAAGCTGGTCCGTCGGCTCCGGGATACGCCATGCACCCAGCCCGACTGCGGTTGGTGCCGGGAGCGGCATGATGCCCGCAAGCGACTCAAGGCATGGTTCGGATTCGACGATTTCCGGGAGGAGCCCAAGGACGACAAGGGACGGCCGATGCAGAAGACCATCGTGGAAGGTGCGATGCGGGGCAGGAACATCCTCGGCATTCTGCCGACGGGTGCCGGCAAGTCGCTCTGCTATCAGGTTCCGGCTCTCTCTCGCTACGAGAACACCGGTGCGATCACGGTCGTGATCTCGCCACTGGTCGCGCTGATGGCCGACCAGGTCGCCGGACTGGAAGCGCGGGGAATCGGATGCTGCGTCAGCGTCAACGGACTTCTGTCCATGCCTGAGAGGGCGGATGCCCTGGACCGGGTCCGCATGGGGGATGCCGGCATCCTGCTCACATCACCGGAGCAGCTCCGCTCCCGTTCGCTGGTCCGAGCCCTCAAACAGCGGGAAGTCGGGGCTTGGGTCGTGGACGAGGCCCACTGCCTATCGCAATGGGGACACGACTTCAGACCCGACTACCGCTACGTTGGTCGGTTCATTCGGAAAATGGCGGGTAGCGGTCCGCTGCCGCCACTTCTGTGCCTGACCGCAACGGCGAAGCCCGATGTTGTCGATGATATCCAGCGTCACTTCAAGGACCGGCTCGGCATCGATCTGACGGTCTACAACGGCGGTGCCGACCGACCGAATCTGAGATTCGAGGTGATGGCAACCTCGGAGGCCGAGAAGCTCTCCAGCATCCACCACGTGCTGACAGCCTATCTGCCGTCCGGGACGCCCGGCGGCGCCATCATCTACTGCGCGACACGGAGGAGAAGCGAGGAAGTTGCCGAGTATCTGCAACAGAAAGGCGTCGAGGCGGAATTCTATCACGCAGGGCTACTGCCGGAGAGCAAGAAGCACATCCAGCGTCGCTTTATCGCTGGCGAGTTGCGGGCGATCGCGGCGACGAATGCCTTCGGCATGGGAATTGACAAGCCCGATGTACGCCTGGTCATTCACGCCGACATCCCGGGATCCCTGGAGAACTACTTCCAGGAAGCAGGGCGTGCAGGGCGAGACCGAGCTTCCGCACGCTGTGTGCTGCTGTACTCGGCAGACGATGTCGAGCACCAGTTCGCAATGTCAGCGCGCTCGCGGCTGAGGCGGGAAGAGATCCATGGCATCCTGCGAGCGCTCCGCAATCTGGATCGGAAGAAGCGGCTCGGTGGTGAGGTGGTGGCCACGGCAGGCGAAATCCTGGGGGAAGACGAGGACAAGGCGTTCGCGCAGGACTCCGCGACCGATGACACGAGGGTACGAACATCGATCGCGTGGCTCGAGGAGTCGCAGCTGCTCACCCGTGAGGAGAATGTCGTCTCCGTATTCCCTTCCTCGCTCCGGGTCGGTTCCGTCGACGAGGCGAGGAAGCTGATCCTGAAATCCTCGATCCAGCCGGAATATCGCCGCCAGCTGCTGTCCATCGCCCAGGCAATCATCGAAGCCAACGCCGACGAGGGTGTTACCACCGACGAACTGATGGCGGTCTCTGGCCTCAGCTCCGAGCGTGTCCGGGCCGCATTGTTCGACCTTGAGCGCCTGGGGGTTTCCAGCAACGACACAGCGCTGACTGCGTTTGTCCATGTCGGAGTCGAGCGCCATTCGCGCAAGCGTCTTGAAGAGGCCGCTGCGCTGGAAGCCGCTCTGATCGAGCACATGCGCGAGAGAGCGCCGGACATGGGCCAAGGGGACACGTCGATCCTGCATCTGCGTTCTGCCGCACAGACCCTGCGGGACCAGGACATGGTGGATCCCCTTCCGGAGCGATTGTGGCGCCTGGTCCGCGGGATCGCATCGGACGGTCGGGGCGAAGGTGGTGGCGGTGGCAGCCTTGATGTGAAGAAGCGGAACGCCGAGACGGTTCGCGTGACACTCCGGCGCGAATGGGAGGCATTGGAAAAAACCGCCAGGCTCCGACGCGAGGCAGCCGGAACGCTGCTGGAGCATCTGCTGATGTGCCTGCCATCCGGCAGCCGGGGCACTGATCTGCTGGCCAAGACGACACTCGGGAAACTGAAACAGTCGATCGAGTCCGATCTGCGGCTGGCGAGCAAGGTTCAGCGCGTGGAGAAGCTCCTCGACCGCGCCCTGATGTGGCTGCACGAACAGGAGGTCATACGGCTGAACAAGGGACTGGCGGTGTTCCGTCCTGCCATGACGATCCAACTGGAACGCCGCGACCGGCGCGGCTTCGCCAACGCCGATTACAAGCCACTGGCAATTCACTACAACGGACGGATCCTGCAGATCCACGTCATGGCCGAATTTGCCGAGCGCGGGCTGGAAGCCATGAGAGATGCCCTGCAGATGTCGATGGAGTACTTCTCGCTGAACGAGGAGGACTTTCTTGCGCGCTGGCTGCCGAACCGGGACACGGACATCAAACGGCAGACCACCCCACGATCATGGGAAGCCATCGTCGCGAGCCTGAAGAACCCTCGCCAGCAGCGCATTGTCGCGGATGACCGAGAACAGACCAACGTCCTGGTGCTTGCGGGCCCCGGCTCCGGCAAGACCAGAGTGCTGGTGCACCGCATAGCGTATCTGGTCCGCGTGAGGCGGGAAAGATCCAACGGCATCCTGGCACTGGCCTACAACCGCCACGCAGCAGTCGACATCCGGCGCCGGCTTCAGGATCTTCTTGGCGACGACGCCCGCGGTGTGACGGTCCTCACCTGCCATGCCCTGTCGATGCGCCTGGCCGGGTTCAGTTTCGCCAGCCGGGCGGAACGGCCTGACAACGAGGTCTTCTCCAACGTTGTCGCCCGCGCCGTGGAACTGCTGCGGGGAGAGGGCCTGACGCCGGAGGAAGCGGACGAGCGCCGTCAGCGTTTGCTGGCGGGCTTTCGCTGGATCCTGGTTGACGAATACCAGGACATCGGCCCTGAGCAGTATGAGTTGATCGCGGCCCTTGCGGGCCGAACGATCAAGGATGAGGACGGAAAACTCACTCTCTTCGCAGTCGGGGACGATGACCAGAACATCTACGCCTTCACCGGTGCGTCGGTGGAGTTCATCCGGCGCTTCGAAGCCGACTACCAAGCCAAGGCAGTATGGCTGACCGAAAACTACCGCTCCACCCGGCACATCGTGGCAGCAGCCGACGCGCTGATCCGGCGGGCCCGGGAACGGATGAAGACTGACCACCCCATCCGGGTCGACCGCGCAAGGGACAGGGATCCGCCAGGCGGGGAGTGGGAGAGGCTGGACTCGGTGTCGAAAGGGCGGGTGCAGATTCTCCCGGTCGGCAGCGATCCGGTATCGCAGGCGCAGAGCGTCATGGTGGAACTGCGACGCTTGGCGGCAATTGATCCTGATTGGGACTGGTCGCGCTGCGCCGTGATTGCCCGCGAGTGGAAGTACCTGGTTCCGGTGCGCGCCTATTGCGAATCCGAGGGAATTCCGGTGCAGGTGGGCTACGAGGAGACACCCAGCTTCTGGCATCTGCGGGAGACTCGAGCCTTCGTTGCCTGGCTGCGCGCACAAGGCTCCGAATTTCTGGACGCAGCGGCGATCCAGGCCCAGGTGGAGGGATACCCGTCCGGTCCGTGGTACGACTTGCTGCGGCAGTCCATCGCGGAACACTCCCTCGAAACGCACGGTACAGAGGCGTCAGTGACGGAGTTGCTCGAATGGCTGGCTGAGTGGGGCAGAGACGTACGCCGACGCCAGCGTGGACTCCTGCTGTCCAGCGCCCATCGCGCCAAGGGACTGGAGTTTGACCATGTTGTCGTACTGGACGGAAGCTGGAGCCGGGTCGGCCCCGGTGATGACCAGGACGCGCCACGGCGGCTGTACTACGTAGCCATGACCCGCGCCCGACAGACGCTGTCGCTCGCGCGATTCGACGGACCTCATGCTCTCCTCGACGGATTGTCGGACTCTCGTTCAATCGTCCGCCGCGACCGGGTGGAACTTCCACGTGAACGACCAGAGATTCACTTTCGCTACGTCCAGCCGACTCTCCAGGATGTGGACTTGGGGTTCGCCGGGCGGTCTCACTGTGGTCATCCGGTCCACCGAGCAATCACCGACCTGTCGGTCGGCGACTCCCTGGAGACGCGCATTACCGGGGACGGACGCTTCGAGTATCGGGATCAGAGGGGCGCCGTGGTGGGAAGACTCGCCGCCAGTTTCCGGGCACCGCCCGAAACCCGCTGTCGGTCCGCCAAGGTCTACGCCATAGTCGGGCGGAGCCGCGAAGCTTCGAGGCCGGAGTTCCACGAGACCGTCAGGTGCGATGCGTGGGAGGTTGTCATCCCGGAGCTGATATTCGAGCCGAACGTGTAAGCGGAGCATCGTTGGCCGAAACGTCATGGGCTGGAGAGCCCGGCGATACCGGAGCAACAGCGTTTTCCAGTCCTGAACGCCTGAGGGATTGGGCATGTTTCATGGCCGACCTTGCCACAGTGTACCTTGATCTGCTATCCATGTTGATGCGACATAATGGATCATCGACGGTCGCATACGCTCTGAGCAAAGTTCGGGCCAGAGGTCGAGGACCGTGGGAGTATCAGGATTGGAGACTAAATTGACTCGACTCGTCCAAGCCACAAGCCGAGCCTGCTGCGGTGCAATCAGCATCATATCGGCCAGGAATCGTTCGTTATTGTTGGGCATTACCTGGCTATCGGTATTCGGAATACCGATACTTACAGTCACGTTGCAGGCCCAAGTACCTCCTCGGCCACCGGCACCGCCACCGGCGCCACCACCGTCGTTCGAGCCACAGCCGGTCGAGGTCACCCTGGGGACGAGCGGCGATACGGTCACCCTGATGACCACCGAAGGCGGTGGATTCACGCTAGACGGGGAAGCGTTCCGGAGCGGTGGGAGCGTGACGGCCAGCAACGGCCGGCGGTACACGCTGACGCTGGCAGAGGGGACTTGGGCGGCAGAACTCGACGGCGGTACGACCGCGGCGATCGTGACTCTCACGAATCTGACACCAGGACAGGTCATGGCTCCAGCCATTGTCATCATTCACGGCGAGGATGCACGGCCAGTTTTCGTCCCGGGCGAACGGGCTAGCCCGGCCCTTGTGATGTTTGCGGAGGAAGATCAGTCCGCCATGCTCTTGGGTCAAGCCGGGCAGGACCCGCATGTCACGGACACAAGAGTCGTCTTGGGCACCGGTCCCAACGGTACGATCGGACCAGGCAGGTCGGCATCGCTGAGCATCACCGTCCGCCCCGGTCTTGATCAGATCACTGTTGTGGCAAGCCTGACGTCCACGAACGACGGGTTCGTCGGCGCAAACGGAATCCGGGTTCCAGTGTCGGATGAGGTCGAGGAGTTCCTGGTGGCATGGGATGCCGGCTCAGAAGTCAACGACGAGAACTGTAGTCATGTTCCGGGCCCCCCGTGCGGCAAGCATGTGAAGGGTGTCCGGGAAGGTGCGACAATCGTGGTCCACAGCGGAATCCATGGCCATGGGGATCTGGCTCCGAAGACGTTCGATTGGGACTATCCTGCGGCCAAAGTCTCGATTGAATTGAGCGGATCACGATAGATGTTCGCCAAGGTGTTTCCGAGCGGAAAGATCCCCAGTCTATTATTCGTATCGAGATCGGCAACTGCAGCGATCAACGCAGTTGAACCCGCATCTTGAGAGCAGGTTGGGGCGAAACCGAAAGCACGGCTGTGTTGCGCATATGATTGGCCAATCCTGACTCCCGCCCACCATATCTGGTGTCACCCGTGCTCGCACATCTGGCAGGGAGTGTGGCGAGAGCAGGACGCCATATTCGAGCAGATCCCAGTCAGTCTGGCACTTCGGTAACTCCGGATTCCATGTACGCAGTTCCAGTGCCCTGCTCGCGACAGGCCAAGCGAGACTGCCGACGGGCCGGAACCAGAGAAGTTACCAGACTGCCAAGCCCAACGGTAAGGCCTGATCCGCGATGTCCTCAGGCTCGATCAGGCGCCCATGTATTCGGGCCGGTTCGTAGCCTGGGTGAGGTCGCGCTTCCAATCCTCGAGCGAGGCACCGGCGATCTCCTTCACACGGTCCCGGAGGCCGCTCATCTCCGACTCCCCGAATTTCCCGAATTCCTTCGCGACGCGGACATCATCCTCAATCTGGCCGATTGTCGTACAGCCCACCGCCAAGCAGTGTATGGGCAGACTCAGGACGTACTGAATACACTGCTTCACGCTCAGCCGTTGCAGCAACTTGGCATTCGCGAGACTCTTCATGCCTTGGATACCGAGTCCTCGTTCTTGCGCTTCGGGAAGCACGATGTTCTCGAAGCTCAGGTAGGAGGGATCGGCAGCGTTCAGCGGCATCAGGATGGTGTCGTATTCACCGTACCGCTCCAGCATGGCCATATGGACCTGGGGATCCCGGTGGCCGGTGAATCCGATGAACCGGCACTTCCCTGCCTTCTTGGCCGCCTCGAATGCCGCGATGGCACCACCTGGCCCGAAGATCCTGTCCACTTCCTCCATTTCACCGACAGCGTGAATCTGCCAGAGATCGACATAGTCCGTCTTCAGGCGCTTCAAGGAGAGATGGAGCTCGGCCTCGGCCTCTTTGCGGGTTCGGGCCGTACTCTTGGTGGTGATGAACACATCCTTGCGGAACTGGGGTAGGACTTCCCCGAACACTTCCTCCGACCTCCCATCCCAGTAGCTGTGGGCATTGTCGAAGTAGTTGATCCCGAGGTCGTAGGCACGCAGGGTAATCGCTTTCGCCTGTTCGAACGTACACAGCGGGAAACGGCCGCCCGCCTGACCGACCACCGTCAGGCGCTCGCCGGTCTTGCCGAAGACGCGTGTTGGGATGTCCCCCCTCGTGGGCGTTGCAGCCAAGGGACTGGCTGCGGCGAGCGAGGCGCCAGCCAAGGCGCCACCAATGAAATTGCGACGATCCATCAGGAGTCTCTCCACGCGAATAATACCATGGTCCGCCAGCCGACCAGAGCCGTGGCCGCGAAGATCACGGAAGTCCATGTTGTGGTATCGGGTCCAATCGCTTCAGCGCAGGTCCCCGACGGGCCACACTGTGCGACCCAATGGTGATCCAATCGAGAATTCGCTACGCTAACCGTCAAGTGACGCCTGTTCGACTGGAGTCGGCAACTACGCGGACTTCGGGATGACGAAACGGATGTATCTCGTTCGCCTGGCCGCCCTATCAGCGTCAGCGACGCTGTTGGCGCCTGCGACGCTCGCGGACCCGGGCAGCACCGAGTCGTCACCCATGATTACGGTGATCCGCGCAGATGTACCGCGCGCGGCTCCTGCCTGGGCACTGATGGAGCGCCACCTGATCGAGACCATGGACCGTGCTGGCGTCGCGTTTTACGAGGCCTATGTCCTCCCGGACGGTTCGCTGCGCTGGAAGGAACGGTACGAGGGCGGCATGAACTCCTCGGACGACGCCTACGAGGCATTCCGGGGATTTTCGCTGCACCACGCGCTCGGAGGGTCGAAGGAACTGGACATCCTGCACCGCAAGGCTTGGGAGGGCATTACGCACCAGTTCAGCCGCTATGGCCAGATCTACCGTGAATTCGACAGCAACTGGGACTGGATGCACCACGGCGAGGGATACGTGTCCTTCTACCCCCTGGGCATGACCGACCCATACGACGATGTGTTTCGGGACCGGTCCGTGCGCTTCGCGGCGATGTACACGGGCGACGATCCCGAAGCACCCAACTACGATCCTGAACTGAGGTTGATGCGGGCCTCGATGAACGGCAGCCGTGGCCCGAAGATGGAGTGGACCAAGCGCGACTGGATTCCCACGAACGCGAACCTGGCCTACTACCATCTACCGTTCGACGACATCCAGGGAGTGGAATCCCCGACCGGGTGGATCAATGATCATCCGGAAGACGACCAGTTCGGGCGCATCGTGCAGACCATGAGCGACCGCATGGCCAGAGGCGATGTGCCGATCAATCTCACCGCAGCGCCAATGATCACCAATGCGTTCCTGTACACGGGAGATACCAAGTACCGTCGGTGGGTGATCGACTACCTCGGCAGGTGGGTCGAACTGACGGAAGCCAATGGAGGCATCACGCCCGACAATGTTGGCCTGAGCGGCCAGATCGGCGAATACATGGGCGGCAACTGGTGGGGCGGATACTACGGCTGGAAATGGCCGAGAGGTGGCATGGATATCGTGCTTGCCAGCTTGACAGCGGCCAAAGCCGCGATGCTGCTGACCGGAGAAGACCACTGGATGAACCTGCCCCGCAGCCAGGCAGCCCTGATGCGGTCCAACGGCGAGATCCGCGATGGTTCCTGGGTCGTGCCGATACGCTACGACGGCCAGCGGAAGTGGCATCACTTCGTACCGGAGTCCGCATACGCATACGTGCAGTTCTGGCACATGACGCAGTCCCACCACGACTGGAAGCAGATCGAACGCCTTGGCGGTCATAACAGGGAGCGTGGAGGAGCCGTTGATCCCGACCTCGAGTGGGCGTTGTTCCTTCGTGGAGAGAATCCCGGTTTCCCGATGGAAGCGCTCGCACAGGATCTGCGGGTCGTCCAGCGCAAGCTCGCCCGAATACTCAATGAGCAATCCGACTCCGAGACCTGGTACGACGCGCACTGGCTGGAATTCGAGCCGATGCCTACCGACAACCTCGTGCGACTGACAGTAGGCGGTCTGCCAGTGCACAAGCGCGGCGAAATGCTGCACTCCTACCTCCGCTACTTCGATGCGGAGAGGCACCAACCGGGCCTACCCCAAGGCGTGGCAGTGCTCGTTACCGGGATCGCTCCCGATTCCGTGACCGTTGAAGTGGTCAACACGAACCTGTTCGAACGACGCAGGATGATCGTCCAAGGCGGCGCCTACGGCGAGCACCGGATCACGGACGTATCGTACGAGGCGTCGTCCACCGGGTGGCTCCCGGGATCGAGTCCCCCGGACCGGCGGTCGAAGGTGAGAATGACTGCGGAGATCAAGGCCCGGTACTTCCGCCTGGATCTGGAGCCCGGTGCGGCCACCGAACTCAAGATCGGGCTGGATCGCTTCGCGGCCGTACCGAGCTACGCACTCCCTTGGGGCAGATCGGAGTCGGACTAGATGCGAGCCTCGGCGGTCGCCATTTCTGCGGCGTTTCTGATGCCTGTCCTGGCGCAGATGGGATCGCCCGGAGGCGGCGAGACACAGGCGATCGCACTGCATCCGACCGACCCGATGCGATTGTATGTGGGTGCCGCAAGAGGACTCTGCAAGACGACATCCGGCGGCAAGGATGGCTGGCCTTCAAGCGGTCTTGAAGCGCTTTCGCCAAGAGCGATCGTACTGGACCCGTCCAACCCCGAAGTGGTCTACGCAGGAACCTACAAGACAGGTGTTTACAAGTCGCTTGACGGTGCCCGGTCCTGGAGGCGGACCAGTACCGGAATTACGAACGAGCGGGTCCGCAGTCTCGTGATGGACCCGTATGACGGCGATACCGTGTACGCAGGCACCGACGGTGGCGGTGTCTTCAAGACCGAGAATGGAGGAGACTCCTGGCGAGAGATCAACCGCGGCCTGATCGACAAGACTCTGCGATGCCTGGTGGGTGACCCCCGCAATGCCACAACGCTCTACGCAGGGACCTGGCATGGAGTCTACAAGTCCAGCGACAGCGGAGAATCCTGGACGACGAATCCTGACGGCCTCTACGATCTCGATGTCCGGGCGATCGCGATTGACCCGTCCGACAGTCGCATCCTCTACGCCGCAACTAACCCCGGCGGAGTCTATCGATCAACGGATGGAGGCTGGACCTGGAGTGGATCGGAACGTCCTCTTGTTCAACGCATCGAGGCCCTTGCCGTAGACCCGTCCCAGCCGCGTCATGTTTATGCGGGCACGACCAAGGGAATCTTCCGGAGTTCTGACGGTGGAGAAACGTTCGAACGAGCCGGACTGCAGTGGTCCAACAGGACATGGACTCTGGTCTTTGACGCGAAGACGGAGCCACCAACGCTCTACTACGGGGGCGAGGGCGGTGTGCTCAAGACCACGAATGGCGGGCGATGGTGGGACGTGACCGGCCCACAACGGAAGTAGCCGCTAGGTCTTGGGGCTTTCCACACAGGGCGCAGAGGAATCCGTTCGGTGGTTCCATCACAATGCCGCCGTCGGTCGGCTGATCGTGCCGCCACTAGGTGTTTGCCCGAGAGGTCTTCCCTGCCTCGGAGCAACGGCTGGATAGTCCGCGCCAGCCAAGGGTCGTGTCGCGACTTCAGTATGCGGACGATCATGCAGGCGCTTCATCCGGCAAGCCCTAACAGAACTGGGCAGGCCATCGCACAAGTGTCAGTAGTCGGCCCCTGCCAAGCTCCGCTCCACTGAGCGCTGCCACGATTCAAGACGGGCAACCATGGATGCGACCATTTCCGGCATCCGTGCGGCCAGGTCGGACTCCTCCCCGGGATCGGCGACCACATCGTAGAGTTCCGGCTCCCTGCTCGCTACGCGAATCAGCTTGTACCGGCCATCCATCCACGCAGCAACACCCCCGAAGTCCTCGGTTCGGGTCACAGGATGCTTGAAATTCACGAAATCGATGCCCGGGTTTCGCGTCGTGGGGGTCGTACCACGGGTCAACTCGGGAGCCATCCAGCGTTCATTGCCGGTCTCGCCACTCCTGTCGAACCGCCAGAACCCGATCGGGACCGGCCGTTCATCCATCCCGTCCGACACGATCAGCGGGGTGATGTCAAGGCCGTCCGATGGCCGGTCCGGGTCGGGGTGTTCCAGTTCCAGCAAGCCAAGCACGGTCGCGAACATGTCCGTCGTCACGACCGGAATCGAGGTTTGTCGGGGCTTCCTGATGACCGAGGGCCATTCGAGGATCGCGGGGACACGCAGCCCGCCCTCGTACAGGGATCCCTTGTGTCCACGCCATCCGCCGTTGTGGAGCCCCTCGCGTTCGGCTTCCGGAATCCCCTCGACGGTAATGCCGTTATCCGATGTGAACCACAGAATGGTGTTATCGGCGACGCTTCTGTCACGCAACCAGCTTCGGAAGCGACCGAGGGCACGGTCCATCGCTGTGATCTCGGCAAACCGGTTCGCCAAGTTGACCCCCGGAACGTGCTGGTAGAGTCCGGCGTCCTCGGGGAGGGCCCGGTACGGACTGTGAGGAGAGCCGAACCATAGCGTCACGAAGAACGGATCGGTCCCTTCCGAGACGATCGATTCCAGAAAGGAAATCGCGGCGTCAACACAGACTTCCGAACTCTCACCCTCAATGATCTCCGTCGGCCCTCCGTTGCGGCTCATTGGCGGGTTCAGTTCAAAGAAGTTGTCGTGTGCCAGGTACTCTTCGTAGCCCATGCGCGCCGGATTCGTTGGCGAAGCGGCCTTGACCGCTCCGACATGCCATTTCCCGAAGTGTCCAGTCCGATAGCCGGCTCCCCGCAGAATCTGGGCAACGGTAATCTCTTCCGGCCTGGTGGTGTGATTGGGGGCAAAGACACCGGACCGGTTCGGATGGCGTCCGGTGAGGATGGATGTCCGGGTGGGCGAGCAGTTCGGAGCGGCCGCATAGAAGCGATCGAACCGGAGCCCCGTCGCGGCCATCTCGTCGAGAACCGGAGTCTTCAGATACGGGTGCCCGTTATAGCCGGTCTCGCCCCAGCCTTGGTCGTCGGCCAAGACCAGGACGATGTTGGGCCGCTGGGCGGCGGCGGGCGGCATCAAGACGAGCAGACAGAGAATCAACAACATGTGCAGTGCCGGACTGAGCCATCCAGTGTAGTGGGAGTGGGGCAAGGTGCCTGACAGTCTCGCAGCTTGATACGCACTGCGTGCGAACGACCTCGGGCATTCTGCGAAACAGCCCTCCGGCTCTCTACAGCGCCAGAGAACGACAAGATTACGCCACGCCCCTGCAAGCAGTGGCGCACCAGCCAACCGTGCCTTGGGCATATTCTGAAGACACCTTACCACTGCATCGGCTATTCTGACTCCTACTGAACATCCCGTGCAGTCTCGACGATAGCGTGCCTGTCTCGCGATTCCAACCGCCTCCGGTCGAAGTTGCGTCCGTCTCCGAGAAGAGCAACACGGAGTATGGAGCGGTCTCGCAGTCTGAGACTTCTCTCCACTTCCTGGGGCGGGACGCAGAAGACTGCGCAGGATGGTCCGATTCGCTGTCGTAGATCCCGTCATTGGTCAGATGCCGTACTCATACTCCAGAGACCGATCAACCGACCTAACCGACGAGGTCCGGGAGTCCCGAACCAAGGGACCCGTAATCGATCAGCAGATGAGCCTGAATCTGGGGGACGCACTGGAAGGTTCCACCCGAGGTCGAAATGCCAAACGGTCCAGGGGCCTACTGGACAAGCAGTTTCGACATGCTCGGTTCGATCGGATCGAAGGCCCCGATGTCCGCGGGAACGTTGAGGAAACCGACATCGATCGGCAGTTGAACCTAGCCTTCGACGCCGATCCAGAGGTTCCCTCCGAAGACCGGTATTCCACGCAGTCTGCGGAACAGGGGGACAAGGACGCCCAGTTCCAACTTGCCCAGAATTATCAGTTCGGCATCTCATGTCTCCCCCGGGACCCGGTCCAGGCGCTGGTCTGGTACAAGGCTGCGGAGACGAACGGCCATCCTCTCGGAGCTCGGCTGACAAAGCGAGTCTCCGAAGGACTGCCGATTGCCGGTTTGGCGGAAGCCGAGTATCAGATCGGATCAATGTTCCAGGACTCGACGCGTGTTCGACCGGACCAGCGCGAGGCCGTCGACTGGTTCTGCCGGGCGGCGAGTCACGGGCAAGCGGATGCACAGATGGAACTGGGCAGACTCCATGAAGCCTCGGACGTGATCGCGGCGTACGCTTGGTACAACGTCTCCGCGAAACAGGACAGTGAAGCCGCCAAAGCGGCATTCAAGGATGTTCGCGGTCGAATGAGCGACCGGGAATTCGCCGATGCATGCGCCAGGCTGGGTGAAATGTACCGCAGTGGAACTGTCATTCCTCCAGATGAGAGCGAAGCCCTCTACTGGTATCGTGAGGCTGCGAGGGCCGGTGTTCCCGCCGCTGAGTTCGCGATGGGCGAGATCTATCGGAACGGCGAAGGAGTAGCGAGTGACGATCAACAAGCGTTCGAGTGGTACCTGAAGGCTGCGTATCACGGCGTTTCCGATGCCCAGTACGAGGTGGGCGAGATGCGCCTGGTGGGAGACGGGGTCCGACAGGATCCAGTGGAGGGACTCGCATGGCTGTATATCGCCTCGATACATGGATCGAAGAAAGCGGAGACCGCGATCCAGGATGCAGAGCAGAGCCTGACAGACTCTCATGTCTCCGCGGCCAAATCCAAGCGAGCCGAAGTCGCCGACCGGATCGACCGGGACAACTTGTCCAGACATTGACGCTCCGGAGAAACCCCCAAGCGTAGACATGGAGCCACAGAAGCGAGCTGCCCTGACAATGCGGAGACACATCCCACGAGCCTGCTGAGCGCACGTCAGGATCTCGGCAGTCGTATTCCGGTTGCTCGTATCATTGGGAAGCTCCGCCGTAGCAGCCGACGGCTGTTGCCACGGAAAAAGGGAGGACTGGAGCAGTAGACACCATGCCCGCCAAACTTGGCCAGTTCAGTGACCTCCTACTGATCGCCAGCGAACCTCTGAGGCCGGTGATGGATCAGTTGCGAACTCTGATTCTCGAAATTGATCCCGAAGCCTGTGAAGTCGTCCGCCTTGGCGAGAAATCGGCCACCTACGGATGTGGACCCCGAAAGATGATCGAGGGCTACGCCTACATCATGCCGTTCCGCTCTTGGGTTAACCTGGGTTTCTTCCGCGGCACCAGTCTCGTTGATCCGAACAGCCTCCTGGAGGGAACAGGGGCCCAGCTGCGTCACGTCAAGGTCCGCTCCATCGGCGATGCGATACGACCAGGAATTCGGGAACTGCTCGCCGGGGCATACGCCGAGCGCCGGGCTGCGCTGGACTGACCATGGATCGGGCCGTCCGCCGATTCGGCAGGTGTGCCTATAGCTTCGAGTTACGGCGAAGCAGCAACGGCCTGGCTCACTCGTAACTGTACTGCGGCGTCTGCCTGTGCGCTCTCTCCAAAGGCAGGAACTCGAACTCAGCGAAGCGCCGTTTCTGTTAGAACATCAAGAGTCCGTCCTGTCTCCACAACATCATCTACGAACAAAACGTCTTTGCCGGCTACCCATGAAAAATCAGCAGGACCTTCAACCGCAAGAGTACCTATGTTGACTTCATCTTTAGATGTCTGGCGTGGGCCATAACTTGATGCCCACACGTACTCCACTTGGACTTCATCTTGAAAAAGCGGAAAGAACTGTCGAACTAAGTCTGCTCCAAACATCGCACCGCCTCTCAAAACGATTGCTACAACTGGATTCAAAAGGCAGTTTTCTCGGTATTCTTTCGATATCTCTAAAGCCATCGCGGCAATTCGTTGTCGAATGGCCGACTCACTAAACAACCGTCTCGAATTGTTTGGTGCGTCAAAACTGCTCATGGCAGATCCACGTACTCTTCAAGAGTCATATCCTTGTAGTCATCCCAGACAGTGTCAACAAGTTTCATAATCTTGAGATACTCCTGCGCATTAAGAGCTGAATAATCTAAGGCAGGTCGTTCTGGCGCGGGTGGAGGTGGAGGAACAACTTTCGGATCCTGGCATGAATTGTAGTAGTCTTGCAAATGATTGAGGTCTTCATACACCACATCTGGAACCCTAGGATCTTTGGATGGCGAGAATCCATCCCAAGCTCTTGCTCGACCAAACATAGAGAACACTAGTGGGTAACTCTGAAAAGTCCGCTGTTCCCGCCGGCCCACTCGATCACCTAAAGCAATTAACTTGACACTGGGATTATCAACTCTCCACAACAACATCTTTATGTGGTCAATTTCAAATCCACACCCTTCTCCTCGATCGTGGCAATCAGAAGTACTTTGCCGATTTTTAAGTATTTTCCACAAGAAGGTTCTAGGAATCATAAAGGTGACCACTGGAAATGGCGTACCCTGCTCGTCGTTAAATTTTGTCCATTGCAAAGGTCCACTAGTCACAACTTTGGAACATTGTGAAGAATAAGAATTGCTCATTCGTTGACCACCACATCCCTCTTGGGTTAAGAATGTAGAACCATCATAAAAATACACATCTACGGGAAATTTTTGCGTGATCGGTTTGTTTTTTACATAATTGGTACCTTGGAAATAATCGTGGCTCAAACGTTGATTTATTTCACGAAGACGCATAATTCGACCATCTAGAACATACGGACTTTTATCAGACCGTAAATTCATAGAGGTAATGTAAGGAATTGAAACTGTCGCATTTTCAGAATCACAAGAAACTTCTATGGTTGCTTCAATAAGAAGGCTCTCTTGAGTGTCATCCGATTTGCATGCATAATGTTCGTACCCAAATTCTGGCTTTCCCGAAACTTTCTCTTTGATACATGCTAACTTATGATCACCACTACCTTTATCCCAAATCACCCGAAAAGTCTCTGCCTGCAAAGCTGGACACGCCAGCAAAGCAATCCCAATCAATACGTAAATGCTGATTACGGTGAAAAATGCGCGATCCAAACTCATTGCGAACACAGCCTTTCCAAAATCCTGCTACCCATCACGTTTCCCGATCCACGCCCCATGCCTTGATGATCAGCAGTCATGCGATCACCACAACCATAGTCATCACCACAGCACTCACCATCACCCCTGCCTTCACCCTCTCCAAACAGTCCACTGCCATCTCCGAAACCCATCGCATAGTCGTTGTGTTTTGGCATTGCCGCACCCCAACCTACATGTCCAGCGTTTCCGTCACCATTTCCAAGATGCTTGCAATCTAAAAAATCCTTGTACGAATAGTCACGGTGTATTGTCATGCATCTTCAACCTTGAAAGGAGCATACGCTGGAAACTCTTGGATGTTCTTAGCTGCTTTCTCGGTACATAGATTGATTTCACAAGTTTCAGTAAGAATAATTTCATCACACTCTGCACCAATCTTGCTTTCCTTGCCAAGTCCATGCACTACCACACCTGACAGAAACGCAGAACCATCTGCAGGATCAAAATACTACAGGCGACGGGACTTTGTCAAGCGTCACCACGGATTGTCATTCTTCTGGACTGAAAATTACCTAATATTCTACATTATATAACTTTAATCAAATTACTGATTGGGCTACATTTATGCCATTTAATACTAGTATTGTAGCCGTGTTTGTGTTACATCGTTTCGTAAACGTTCGAGTGGGCAGTGGAAGGCAGGCAGTGAGGAGGAGCGCCGGAGGCTGGCCAGCCGCTGCAGACACAGGGGTGGGCGGCCCACAGCGTGCTGGGCCGGAGCAGCACCTGGCGGCGGTCCGGGGGCATGCCCCACGGCAGCCACTCCTGCGGCTGCGGCACGGCCTCGCCCGGCCCCTGCCGGGCGCACTCGCCCAGGAAGGCCTCCAGCCAGCGCCCCAGATCGATGCCGGCCATGGCGAGCGTGCTGCACACCGACAACAGCAGACCCTGCAACTCCGCCCCGGTCGGACTGTGCGAACCGTGGCTGAGCTGGCGCCCGATCACCACCCGCCGCAGGGCGCGCTCGACACGGTTGTTGTCCATCGGCACGCACGGCTGCTGCACGCAGACCGACAGGCCCGTGCGATAGCGCAGCAGCGAGGTCAACGCTCCCAGTCGCGGGTCGCCCGCGGCCGGGGCGCTCGCCGCCACACTCTGCCGCTCGCTTTCCACGTACGCGAAGAACCGGCTCATCGCGGTGGCGAACTGCTCCTGCAGCGCCTGCCACCGCGCCGACTGGTGCTCACAGTCCCGCTCGGGCTGCCAGTGCTGGTGCCGCTCGCGGTGCAGCCGGTACAACTCCCCGATGCGCCGCACGATCTCATCCGCCCAGCTCTGCCAGGGCCGATGACGGTCGGCCAGCCGCACGAAGTCGCGCCGGGCGTGGGCCCAGCAGATGGCCAACTCGAACTGACCGGCGTGGTCCCGCACCAGCTTGTCGTAGGCCGCATAGCGATCGCACACCAGCACCGCCCGCCCGCTCTGTCCGAGGGACCCGAACAGGACCTTCGCCGCCGCCGCGCTGCGCGCCGGATCGACCCGGAACCGCACCGCGTCGGCCGTCAGGCAGGCCCACAGCCAGCAGCGCGGATTGTGACCCTGCTCGCCCCGCGCCTGCATCCTCCACGACGTCTCGTCCCCGTGCTCCAGCGGTGCGAACCAATCCACGAAAGCCTGCTGATGCCCCAGCAGAGTGCTGGCCGGCAATGCCAGCCCCCGCTCGGCCCACTCCCGCTCGAAGGCCCGCACCGGTCGCCGTTGCCAGTCCACCTGCAGCAGGAACTCCACCCATACGCTCAGACCGTAGCAGGTCCCCCGGAACAGCGTCGGCGGCAACCCCGCCTGTATCGTGGGCGTCCGCTGGCCGCGGGCCTGCGCGCACTCGCAGGCCGCCCGATAGCGCGGCCGCCGGATGCGCCGCCGGTAGCTGCGCACCTCCACCTCGACCCGCTCGCTGACCGCCACCCCGTGCCGCCCGAAGGGCCGCCCGCAGTCCCCGCACACCCTCCTCTCCGCCGACAGGTCCCGCTCCTCGGTCCGCTCTTCCAACTCAGGCCGCGCCACCCGCGGATGGGACCTCACTCCCGGTTGCCCGCCCCGCGTCCGCCGGCCCGCCTCGCCCGCGTCCCGCTCCGGCGACCGCTTCTCACTCCGCGCACCAAAGGCCGCCCGCAGCAGATCCGCCCGCTTCGGTGGCTGTCCGGCCGCCGCCTGCTGTAACTCCGCCACCTGCTGCTGCAGGGCCTCCCGCAACTGCTCCCCGGCCACCGCCTTCCGTTGCAGGGCCCCGCACTCGGCCTGCGCCCGGACCAACTTCTGCTGCGTCACACGGTGCTGCGCCTGCTCGGCCCGCAGCCGCTCCCCGCGTTCCTTCGCCCGACCGTGCTGGCTCTTCCAGTACCTCGCCTGCCGCTTCCACCTCTCCCCGGGGCCGCTCCACCCGCTGCCTCCCCACCGCCACCTGCCTGCACCTGCCATCAAAACATATCACCTCTCCAACGTTCTATGCAACCTTCCTCCCTCTTCACCCCCCGGCCGGCCACCTCCCCGCTCCACTGCCCGCTCGAACGTTTACATCGTTCCCAGTAGACCTCACTTCAGATAGCTGATAAACTCTATCCTTATCAGGGAGTTCTCACGATCCTCATCGGGGAACTCCAAGCTAGTGTTGCGTCAAGCAGAGATCTTTGGGTAGACGGATTTGAGTATGCAGCGCGGATCCGGACATGCCGTTTGCCAGTATGTGGCGGACTGGCAGGCACTTGCGCTCGGGCCGGACAGGCTCCTTCCCGAGACACACTCTACCCGCAATGTTGCAGTTGACGAGACACTAGAAACCCTGTGTGCACTCCCGCGTCACGACAACGGACATGGACATACCGGTATCATCCTCCACACTTGATGGCACCAAACACTGGCGTACCTTCGCTCCCCAGGTGCGCGGTCTCTCTCGCAGACTGATCACTCTGGAAAAGGCACTCGCCCTGAGTGGTGGAAGTATCTCTACGGCAGCCTGCTCATTGCAGATCCGTGGTCGACCGGTGCTCGCCAACGACGTCCACGATCTCCGGTGACCGCCTGAAGACGTGGCTCATCGACCCCAACGAGTCGACTACGAATTCGATAGCGCCAGATGCACCTGCGAGTGCAACTGGTACAGGAAGAGCCGGCCAGCTACTTGCACTCACCAATGTGGTTGACGGAACAACCGCCAAGCCGGCTAACGCGTTTCAACAAGCAACCACCCTTCGGGGTCAATCACCACCCTTGATGCGGGGTTGCGCAGAACCACCGAGAAACCGGGATCGTCAGTTCCGTCACCTGCCAGTACTGTCTTGACGAGGGACCGCCCGGGCAGCGTATGAACCTCGATCGGAACTCTCACCGGGAAGTAGTCCGGCACACCTTCCTGATCCAGCTGCAATCGGAACCGATACTGGCCACCACTCGGTGTTTGGCTCCACTTCACGGAGAGTTGCGGAATACCCGTGCCATAGACCCACTGGTCGAAGAAATTGCGCAGTTCCGGATCGTGATGGTCATCCGCGACATACCTCGCCGCGACCGTTCGCAGTCCTTCGGTGGTGAGGGGCTTTCCGGCGTACTCCTCGCACAGATCCCGCAATAGGCCGAAGAATGGCTCGTCTCCGAGGATCCCTCGCAGCATGTGGATGATCCAAGCGCCTTTCTCGTAGACGACGACTCGATACGCCTCGGGCAACTGCGCTGTTCGGAGGCGCCTGCCGAGGACGATCGGACCAGCACTTTCTACGGTCTCCTCTCCGACCTTTCGCAACAGATTGTCCCGAAACTCAGCCAGGGCTCGGTCGCGTTCCTCCACACCCTCGTGCTCTTCCAGCCACAGAAGCGACGAGTACGTCGCCAGCGCTTCCATGATCCAGGCATCCCGGTCCAGTTCTGCGTCCACGACATTGCCCCACCACTGATGTGCAATCTCATGCGGGCGGAGCAGGTCGGAGTAGAAGCGCTGACCACTAGGAGAAAGGTCCTTCAGCACGCGGTCACCACGTTCGAAGTAGCTGAGGGTCGAAGCATAGACCAGTCCTGGGAAACCCTGTCCGAACCCGCCGGGCACGGGGGAGATGACTGTGACGGGCATGGCGGGAGGCCCGAACAGACTCTTGAAGTAGCGGAATGCATCCGCACTCTCGTCGGCGATCCGCCCAATGCCCTCGGCTGGGTTGACGGGGACCGGCTCGGGGATGATCAGGACAGATGATTCACTCCGTGACCGCCGGCGCCCTGAGAGCGGTACGGGAGGCAGCAACAACGGAGCCCGGCGGGGCCGCAGCCGCTGCTCCACGTTCTTGGTCGCTCGCACATCCACCAGGAAACCATCGACCTCCCTGGTCGCCGAAACGTAGTCCCCAAGGTTGAACCCGGCGAGCCGTATGGGCTTGCCACTGTCAAACTGCGAGACCCGCATGTCGCCGTCGACATGACTCCCGATGAGATTGCCTGTTGCCACCAAATCCAGGTTCTGGGGATGACGAAACGTTAGCCGATAACGGGATTTGCCGTAGCCGATGCGGGGATACCAGTTGGTTCGGTCGGCCACGAAATGTACTCCGGAACCGTCGTCGGTCACGACCCTGCCCTCATACTCGAACTCGATTGGATGGCTGCCTGTTCCCTGCGGCGGGTCCGGCAGAACGACGACCACGAGGTCGTCATCGACTCCTTGCCGCCCCGGAACCGGCTGTCTCTCCTGCAGGAACTCTACGTCATGCCCCGCGACCCGGACCGCTGTGACCTTCAGGCGGCTGGAAATCTCGAATCCGAAGGCACGCAGTCCCGACTGGGACAGATGCAACGACGCCCTGGTCCGAACGGACATGCGCAGATCGGTCGCGAGTCGTGCCTCGATGTCGTAGTCGTCAAGACGAGCAACGGGCAGTGAGCGCGTCCTCTGCCCGGAGCGAATCGATCGGGCCTGAAAGCGGGTCCAAACCTCGTAGTACGTCCTGCCGTCAGACCGGACCAACTGCCCGGCAACAACCTGCTCCGGATTGGTCGAGTCTACGACAACATCGAAGCGACCGCGTTTTTCTCCTCGAATCGCGGCGACGAAGAACCCATGTTCCAGACCCCGTCCTGAGTACAGGTCAAGCAGCACACGCGAGGAGGACCCCTCAATGAGATTGCGCAGGACAACCGACCATCGCGGTGCGATTCGGGCCCCCTCGTCGGTATCCACTCGGTAGGTCGCGGTGTCTTGCACCGCCTCTTCGAGAACCTCCGCCGAATCGTCGGTAAAGAACATCATGGCGTTGCGGAACTTCTCGTTCAGGATCGTCTCCCCGAGGAAGCGGGCGACGGACTGGCGTTCGGCCGGCGTGGGTGGGATTACGAGGACCTCGCCGATGTCCGTGTACTCAGTGGCAACGAACATCGCAGCGACGGTCCGGCCCAGTATGGGCTTGGCGAAGATCAGATAACCATCCGTGAAGAAGAGCTTCACGTCTTCCCGCTGAAGGAAGACATCGCGCACTCGGTAGCAGCGTTCGGGATCAAGCTCGATCGACTTGATGTGTTGCAGATCCTCCGCTCCCTGGGCGGCACCCAGCCCCATGGCCGTCACGACGACGGCAACCACGATCCGCGCAAGCATCCGCAGGCCCAATTCCTATTATTCGGGTCTGTGACTTGTTCTGACTGTCACGGGTCATGTCCGGTTACGGACCATGTCGTTGCCCGTCGCAGTAACAGAAACGGAACTCCGATCACGTGCGTCCCACAGAATGAGCCTGCGAAGTGAGAACCGACATGACGAGACCCACCATGAACCACGTTCGTTCCCGGATCGCTGGAGGTGCCGTGGCCTTGGCACTGTCGACAGGTCTCGTGATGGCCAACGAGCATCAGACCGAGGAAACCACACGCAAACCAAGGAATGCGAAGGAGGATGTGTCCAAGATCGGCGACCGCGGCGTTGGAAACGGCGTTAACTTCTACAGTATCGAGAGGGAAATCGCATTGGGGCGGCAGCTCGCCGACGAGGTCGAGAAGACCGCCAAGATCGTGGACGATCCTGTGATTTCCGAATACGTCAATCGAATCGGGCAGAACATCGCAGCGAACTCGGATGCGCGAGTGCCATTCATCATCAAGGTGATCGATTCTGATGAGGTCAACGCATTCGCCCTGCCGGGTGGCTACTTCTATGTGAATACCGGTCTGATCGAGCTTGCGGAGGACGAGGCCGAGTTGGCCGGAGTCATGGCTCACGAGATCGCGCATGTTGCTGCCCGACACGGGACCCGCAACGCGACCCGAGGGCAGTTGGCACAGTATGCCTCGATCCCCCTCCTGTTCATCGGAGGCTGGGCTGGCTACGGAATCCAGCAGGCCGCCAATTTCGCAATTCCGATGACCATGCTCAAGTTCTCGCGGGAGTTCGAGGAGCAGGCTGACTTCCTGGGTGTCCAGTACATGTACAAGGCCGGGTACGATCCCGCATCAATGGTCCAGTTCTTCGAACGCCTCAAGGCGTTGCAGAAGAAGAACAGGAACTTCCTTGCACGAGCGTTCAGTTCGCATCCCATGACACAGAGCCGCATCAAGGCCGTGCAGAAGGTCATCGACCGGATCTTACCGGAACGGCCCGAGTACGCCGTCAGCACAAGCGAGTTCGACGCTGTGAGGGCCCGCGTGAGGGCCCTGAACGCGCGGACCGGGGAGACGGTACGCGACCCCGACCGGCCCACACTGAAGCGGACAACCAACGATGAGCCGATTCTCCCCGGTGAAACGGACGCAGAAGCGGATGAACGCGACGAGCGCCCCAAGCTGAGACGGCGCCGGAGTACCGACTAGGGACTGTTAACACTATCGCAATGCATCAATGATGACTGCGAAGACGATGAATCCCTGAAAGGTCACGTCGAGTTTCTCGAATCGCGAGGAGACGCGACGGAATCCCTTCAAGCGACGCAACAACCGCTCGACTTCGTTGCGGCGCTTGTGCAGCTCACGGTCATATTCCCAAGGATCGACGCGGTTGCGCTTTGGCAGCACGACGGGCTCATACCCCAGCGCCACGGCCTGTTCCCGTGTCCTGTCGCCTTCGTACGCACGATCCATGATGAGTGCCCGACGAGTGTCCGGCCGATCCATTCGCTTCCGTAACTTACGGCCTTCCGGTGCGTCGTGGGCCTGGCCCGGCGAGAGCGAGAAGGCGACGGCCGTACGAGCATCCGCGGCCACCCTATGCAGCTTGATGGTCCAGCCACCGCGGGACTTGCCGATGGCTTGGGGACCGTTTTTCCTGGCGCTCCCGTCCCGTCGGGATGGACCTTGATGCTGGTGCTGTCAAGCGGGAGAGTCTCCAACTGGACGCGCACGATCTGTTCGCGTTGCAGGTGCTCGAAGACCCGGTCGAGCACACCGCTCTCCGACCAGCGGTTCATCCGGGTGTGGATGGTGTGCCAGTTGCCGAAATGGGTCGGCAACCCACGCCACCTGCAACCATACTCGGCGATGTACAGGATGGCGTTGAGCACCTGGAGATTGGACAGGCTGACATTACCGCGCTGCATCGGTAGAAGGGGCGCGATACGTTCGTATTGAGCTGGGGTGAGATCCATTCACCAAGGATACCATGATCCTGCCCATTAGCGTTAACAGACCCTGGTTGTGAGGGTGAATGAACGGACATGGGTGTTCGAGTTCAAGATGCAGGAGGATGCGGAGCCGGGGACGGCGTTCCAGCAGTTGAAGGAGCGGGGATACGCCGATCGCTATCGCGGACTGGGGCAACCGATCCACTTGGTCGGGGTGGACCTGAGCGCTGAGACTTCCAACGTTGTTCGTTTCGAGAGTGAGACGGTCAGGCCAAATGGCGTTCCGGACGGCAATGGTGCCTGATGTGCTGGTGGGACCGTAGATGCTGGCTTGGACTCACGATGCATAACCCGGCTTCAGCGATGCGGTATGACGGGGCGGCATGCTGCGAACGTTGGGCAGGTTCGCTCTGTCCGAATGATCGCAAGTAGCACGATCCCCTGTCCAGGTGGGTCTTTCGTGCCGGTGTGACGGCTGGAGTTGCGGGCTGACGGTGGTGACGGACCATGAGTGGTGTTGATTGCAGGGCATAGAATCAGAGTTGGATGCCGGAGCGGGTATGTCCTCCTCTACAGACAAGCTGCGACTGCCGATCGGCGTTCAGACATTCCGGGAAGTTCGCGAGGAATGCGGGTATTACGTGGACAAGACCGAGTTTGCCCTGCAGTTGATCGAGGATGGCAAGTACTACTTCCTGTCACGGCCGCGACGGTTCGGCAAGAGCCTGTTCGTAAGCACGCTCAGAGCCCTGTTCGAATGTGAGCAGGACCTGTTCAAAGGTTTGGCGGTCGAACCGCACTGGGACTGGTCCCGGCCCAGCCCGGTCGTCTCTCTGTCATTCGGCCGGGGCAATTTCCGCGAGCCGACAAGACTGCACCGCACGCTGCTTTCCCAACTGCGGTCCCATGAACGGCGGCTCGGCGCGGGATCCGAGTCACCGGATCCTTCGGATCGACTTGCGGAACTGCTGGAGATCCTGCACGAACGGACGGGCCGCCGCGTGGTCGTGCTGGTGGACGAGTACGACAAGCCGATTCTGGACGTACTCCAGTACCCCGACACCGCGCGCGCCAACCGCGATGACCTGCGCGGCGTGTACTCAGTGATCAAGGACTGCGACGAGCATGTCCGCTTCTGCTTTCTCACGGGCGTGAGCAAGTTCTCGAAGGTGAGCCTGTTCTCGGGCCTGAACAATCTCAAGGACGTCACCCTTGATGCTCGCTATTCCTCCATCTGCGGCTACACCGAAAGTGATCTCGACACGGTATTCGCGGAACCGCTCGCAGGCCTTGACCGGAAGCAGGTTCGCGCCTGGTACAACGGCTACTGTTGGGGTGGCGCAGAGCGTGTCTACAACCCCTTCGATGTGCTCTTGCTGTTGGACAACCGCCAGTTCAAGAACTGGTGGTTCGAGACCGGCTCGCCGACCTTCCTGATCGACATGCTGATCGAGAAGGGCGTGGACTGGCATCGGCTCGACAGCATACTGGCGACAGAAGACCTGCTCGCGCGGTTCGACGTTGGGGGCATTGCTCCCGAGGCGCTGCTGTTCCAGACGGGCTACCTGACGATTCTCGAGACGCTGGGAGTCGGCAGCAGGCTGCGCTACCGGTTGGGGTATCCGAACCGGGAAGTCCGAGAGAGTCTGAACGCGGCGTTGCGAAACAGGGTCTTGGAAGCCACTGCGGAGCGGGTGCAGCAGGCAGACCGGTTGGGCGAGGCGCTGGAGTCGGGGGACCTGGCCGGGGTGGAGGAGCAGATGCGGACGCTGCTGGCGGGGATTCCGCATCAGTGGCACGGCAGGAATCCGATGGGGTCCTACGAGGGCTGGTACGCGAGCGTGCTGTACGCGCACTTTACATCGCTGGGAGCGGACGTGCGGGCGGAGGAGAGCGGGAGCCGTGGTCGAACGGATCTTGTGGTGAGGCTGAACCGGCGGGTGTGGGTGTTCGAGTTCAAGATTCGGGAACGGGCGGAGCCGGGAGCGGCGCTACGGCAATTGCAGGAGCGCGGGTACGCCGACCGCTATCGCGGGTTGGGGGAACCGATTCACTTGGTGGGTGTGGAGTTCAGCGCCGAGACCCGCAACGTGATGCAGTTCGAGAGCCAGACTGTCTGACCGGAAGGGCTACACGACATTCTCGTGGGATGGCAGGGCCCTGTCCGGACTGCCGACCAGGGACTTGTCATCTGTGCGATCGTCAACTGCCGTGGGCAAGCCTTGCCTTGATAGCAGGTGGCAAGGGACGCTCCCCGCGGACTGTCGTGTCAGGTCGAGCGTATCTCTCGCGGTGACAGGATCTGCATGCTGAGGATGTAGCCGAACCGGGGTTACATCGCCACATGGCATAGAATCCAGCATCTGTTAACGCTAATGGGCAGGATCATGGTATCCTTGGTCTTGGTGAATAGAGCTCACCCCAGCTCAATCCGAACGTATCGCGCCCCTTCTACCGGTGCAGCGCGGTAATGTCAGCCTGTCCAATCTCCAGGTGCTCAACGCCATCCTGTACGTCGCCGAGCATGGTTGCAAGTGGCGCGGGTTGCCGGCCCATTTCGGCAACTGGCACACCATCTACACCCGGATGAACCGCTGGTCGAAGAGCGGCGTGCTCGACCGGGTCTTCAAGCACCTGCAACGCCAACAGATCGTGCGCGTCCAGATGGAGACTCTCTCGCTTGACAGCACCAGCATCAAGGTCCATCCCGACGGGACGGGAGCGTCAAGAAAAACGGTCCCCAAGCCATCGGCAAGTCCCGCGGTGGCTGGACCACCAAGCTGCATAGGGTGGCCGCGGATGCTCGTACGGCTGTCGCCTTCCCGCTCCCGCCCGGACAGGCCCACGACGGACCGGAAGGCCGCAAGTTACTGAAACGAATGGATCGGCCGGACACGCCTCGGGCGCTCATCATGGATCGTGCGTACGAAGGCGACAGGACACGGGAACAGGCCGTGGCGCTGGGGCATGAGCGCGTGGTGCCGCCCAAGCGCAACCGCGTCGATCCCTGGGAGTAGGACCGTGAGATCTACAAGCGCCGTAACGAAGTCGAGCGGTTGTTGCGTCGCTTGCAGGGATTCCGTCGCGTCTCCTCGCGATTCGAGAAACTCGACGTGATCTTCCTCGGATTCATCGTCTTCGCACTCATCATTGATGCGTTGCGATAGTGTTAACAGTCTCCTAGTCGGACAGAAAAGGACCGGCCACGGCGACACCTCCGCAATCCTCGCGCGCACCTATTGGCCGGCGAGCCAATCAACGGTGTCCTGGAGCGCCTGGTGGAAGCGTTCAACGACCATGTCGATCTCTTCCTCGGATACGATCAACGGGGGCGAGAAAGCGATCGTGTCGCCGAGAGCGCGCACGACCAATCCGTGATCGATTGCCCGCTGCATGCAGAACGGGCCGACACCCAGACTCGTTTCAAAGGGCCTGCGAGCCTTCCGGTCCGCAACGAGTTCCACTCCGACCACCAGGCCCACGCCGCGGATTTCACCGACCAGCGGGTGATCGCCAACACGGTCCCTGAGCCCCCCGATCAGCCGTGGGCTGAGTTGTCGGACCCGCTCGATGATGTCCTTCTCCTCGTAAATCCTGAGACACTCCAAGGCCACCGCCGCGCTGACCGGGTGACCGCTATAGGTAAATCCGTGGGCGAACGTACCCACCTCATCACTGCCACGTCGGAGCACGTCGTAAACCGCTTGGCTGACCATGGTTGCGGAGATCGGAGCATATCCCGACGAAAGCTGTTTGGCCGTGATCAGAATGTCGGGGCGCATGCCGAACGTCTGTGAGCCCCACATGTTTCCGGTGCGACCGAATCCGCAGATCACCTCGTCTGCCACGAAGAGCAGGTCGTGTCTTTCGATGACCTGCTGCACTTTCTCGAAGTAGCCCTTCGGAGGTATGAGCACCCCTCCGGCACCCATGACAGGCTCCGCGATCATGGCCGCGATGGTCTCGGAACTCTCGTCCCGGATCTGCTGGTCCAGTTCAGCGGCAAGGCGTGACGCATAGGCATCTTCGGACTCGCCGGGGATCCCGCCATGGTAGTAGTGCGGCCGCGAAGCGTGAAGAATGTTGGCAATGGGCAGGTCGAACTTCTTGTGATTCCGGGCGATGCCGGTCAGACTCGCGGCCGCTACCGTGGAGCCGTGGAATCCGTCAGTCCTTGCAATGATCTTCTTCTTCTCCGGTCGACCGAGCGCATTGTTGTAGAACGTGACGATCTTGACAACCGTATCGGCAGCTTCCGAGCCGGAGTTCGCGAAGAACACCTTTGACATCGGCGCAGGGGCACACTCGATGAGGCGCTCTGCCAGCTCGACCGCTGGCGAGTGGCTCCGCGACGTGAACAGATGCATGAAGGGGAGCGTCTTGAGCTGCCGGTAGGCGGCGTCCGCCAGGCGTGTCTCGCTGAATCCCAGAGAAGCACACCAGAGCCCCGAGGCAGCCTCCAGATAGGCCCTGCCGTCCTCTCCGTAGACCCACGCGCCATCCCCTCGAACAATGACGAGGGGTCCCTGCGATTCGTGATCAGACGGGTTCGTGAACGGATGGAGGACGGTTCCCACATCCCGAACCGCGGTCGTTGAAGCCATAAACTGCGAGTATAACCGTCCTCTCGGACACCGGACCCCGGAGCGGAAAGCCGAGTGGGTGCGGACCCGCTTGTCGTGAACCCGAAGACACCCGGCAACCGTCAGAAGTCGAGCGCAAGGGTGAAGCGGAATGTCCGTCCGTCGTTCAGCGTGTTGGTGATCCGCCCAAAGCTTGGCGACGTCAGACTCCGGTTGGGATCCGCAAACTGCGGTGTGTTGAAGAAGTTCACCGATTCCGCCCGGAACGTCAGATTCTTGTCCGAGGCGATAGCCCAGGATCGCGACACGCTGGCGTTGACATTGCCGATCTTGCCGCGACGGAACGTCCGGAGACCGAGGCTGCCGGCCAGGTCGCCGACCTGCTGGAAGGCGAACGCTTCCCTTGGCAGGAGTTGCCGGGAGGTGTCAGGATCCCCGATCGTCCGTCCGAGCAGCGAGGGGTCGAGGATGTGAGGGCGGTCGCCCGTGGCTCCGTCCACGTTGCCGAAACCGGGTCCGTCGGAACCCACCTGAACCGTGAACGGAGTTCCCGTCTTGAGGAGGGTCACCGTCGAGAGTTCCCAGCCTCCGAGCAGGCGGCCGGTCCACCCCCTCCCACGTGGGGTTTCGTAGACCGCCCGCAGAAGAAACGAGTGCGGCTGATCGAAGAAGCTGAGCGACTTGACATCGGAATGGATGTTGTTGGATGTCTGGCTGACCGCCCGGCGTGCATCGCCTCCATTCATGGTGTTGGTATAGTCGCTACCCAGATCGATCGATTTGCTGAACCAGTAGGCAGCATCAATCGTGAAGCCCTTGAATCTCCGGGCGACGAACGAGACACGGGCTGCATCGAAATAGGCGCGCGATGCATTGTGCAGTCGAAGCACATCGTTGTACCGGGCGTCTGGTCTCCGATCGTTCGTGGTGCGCACGGTGACGGGCACTCCGTCAGGCCGTTCGCCACGATTCAGGAACCACGCCTGGAAGACCTTGTGTGTGCGGCTTCCGACATAGCCGAGCTGAATGTTCATCGTGCGGGACAACGCGACTTCCCAACTCAGGCTGTACTGATGACTGTACGGCTCCACGAGGTTGCTCGCTATGTCGAACAGGGTGGAGCGGGAGCCGGGAGTCACGTTCGCAAAGGCCGCCCCGCTGATGATGTCCACCAGGCTTGGGCGCAGCACGACCAGCCGGACTACGTTCGGCGCGTTGATGCGGTATTGGCTGTAGGTAACCGGGTAGATCTCACCGTAGGAAATGCCGTACGCTCCGCGCAGCGTCCCCCAGCGTCCTCCGGGACGGTAGGCGAAAGCGAATCGGGGTGCGAAGTTGTTGCAGTCGCAGCCATACGGGAGGACCTCGAATGTATTCACTTCCTGCGGCGTCGTCACGAATTCGTAGCGGAGACCGAAGGTCAGAGTCAAGTCCGGATGGGCCTTCCAGGTGTCAGCAACATAGAACTGGCTGGTCCATTGACGGAAGCCCCGGTGGAAGCCGCCAACCGTCTTGAGCAGCCTGGCCGGCTTGCCGAGCCGGAAATTGGTGATGGCGTCGTTACCGAAGTTGTCTGAGAACTGGATGTTGCCGCGGATCGCCTGCTGCTCGACACCGTTGAGTTGGATGCGGGCGGAATGGAATCCGGCCTTGATGCTGTGACGAGCGGATGTCCTGGCCATCTGGGCGGCGAACCGGTACGAATTGAGTGCCCGATCAACCGGGATCAGCGGCGAGGGACCTTGCCCTGCAATCGCCATGGAAACGCCGACGGTCGGCCCGAAGTTGTTCGGTTCCTGAATCAGCAAGGAGCCCACGCGATCGAAACCGGCCGAGAGGTTGACGACCGTCTGGGGCGACCAGTTGCGCGTCCAGGTAATCCGGGGCCGATGGCTCTTGATCTCCGTATCCGGATTCGAGCCGCGAACCAGTTGGAAGGCGTCAACACTCTGGGACGTGAAGACATAGCTCAGCCCCAGCTTGCCGGAGCCGCCGAGTTCCTGATCAAGGCGCAGATTGGCGCTGTCCGTATCGACTCGCTGTGGCGCGTTCGTGTTCAGCGCCCGCGGATCGATGTCGGTGCGATTCGGAAGCTCCCGCGGATACGCGGCCAGCAACTGCTCGACAAGTCCCCGAGTCTCCGGGGTGGTGCGATCGCCGTTCACCGGATCGACCAGCAGTGGCGTCCGCTCCTCGGGCAAGGGCACGAGCACGTTTCCGTTCACCTGCCCGCGGATCTTCTGCTGGGAGGCATTCACGGTGAACCGCGCATCCTCCCAGGCCCGGCCGGTCAGGCGAAGCCTGTAGCGGTTCTCGTTGGCGGGTTGCACAGCACCGACCTGGAAGAACGACCGGGCGGAAAAGACGCTGTTACCGTGCGTCCAGGACAGATTGCCATGCAGTCCCTGCCCCCGTGACGGAGGCAGGTGAATGTTGGGCGGCGGGCGCCGCCCGTACTCGGCACCGTAGTAGTCACGGTCCGGATGGAAGTCCGTGACGATGGTTGCGGTCGCTCCGAGCCGGATGTTGAGTTCCTGGAGGGTGTTCGTGTCGACAAGGTTGAACTGGACATTCTCGTTGCGGCGGGCCTCTCCCGAACGCGTGTCTTCCTGGCCGAGCAGATTCAGGCTGGTGCGTTGCGCGGCGGCTCCCGCTGTGGCGGAACCGGTCGTGGATTCACTGCCTGCGGACGGGTCAGCAGCGGAGTCCCCAGTTGCTGCAGGGGCAGATTCGTCCGCTTTTGCCGCTCCGGAGGATTGCGTGGATTGGCCCTGTGCCGACTCCGTGCCAAGACCGATGGTCACAAGACCAGCCAGCACGAAAGCAAGATTCCTTGGGAGATTCACCGTTCGAGTGTAGCGAAAGTGCCAGAGTTCCAACGGCCAATCGCTCGGCAGCACTTGACCGTCGGCGTCGGCTCCGGCCGACCTGAAATCCTGCCGTCCTGTCTAACGGATTGCCACTTCGAGCCGGTTCAGCCCGTCATCCAGTGGACCGTGCAAGTGTACGCGCAGAGCGCGCCGCCCGAGCCGAGTGAGAACCTGGAAATCGCCCAGTGCCTGAGCAGCCTTGACGACACCGAAGCTGAGATCCTGCCCCGGGATCTCGATGTCCTCGGCATCGGCACACCCGACCTGAAGGAACACTCCGTTGTCGGCCCCGCCCTTGTGCAACTGTCCAGTCGAATGCAGAAACCTCGGCCCGAAACCGATACACGTTGCAGCTTTCGTCCGGGACCGTACAGAGTCTCGGATCCTCGCCAAGGCTGCGGAGGTCCCCTGATTCCTGGCAATGAATGCCAGCAGAGCAAAGTAGTCCCCGTCCTTGAGCGTGGAGAGATGAGCACCCAACAGGGTGGAAAGGGTCGGAGAACCCGCATCGGCCATCAGCCGGTCGGCGTAGGCCTTGCCTGCGAACAGTTCGATTCCGTCGGCCATGAAGAACGGCTCGTCCGACGGCAGAGAACCGTCGACTGCGTAAGCCGCTGTCAGTTCTCGAGCCGCAACCTTGGCAGATTCCACGTCCGGCTGATCGAATGGATTGATGCCCAACACGGCCCCTGCAACGGCCGTGGCGACCTCCCAGCGAAAGAACTCCTGCGCAATGTCGTCGACACTCGCGGTGGCGACCCGTACGACCGGATGCCCCGCCGCCGCGAAGTCCATGAGTACGGATTCGGGGACTGCGGGCGTGCCTGATGCCAGATCGAGTGTCACGAACACGCGATCCGGGCCATAGCGGGACGGATCGACCAGCATCTCTCCATCCACAGGCACGATGCCCTTGCCCTGCTTGCCGGTGGACTCGGCAACAAGCTGCTCGATCCAGGCTCCCAGCGGGGCGATCTCCGGCGACGCGATCAGTGTCAGCTTGTCCCTGCCCGTGCTCGCAGCCGCTCCCAACAGCAGACCCAGGCGGACGCCCGGGTTGTCCCGGGCGGGAACGTCCGGCCCACAGGCCGACACCATCGCCTCGGCGCCTTCCAACAGCCTCTGCACATCGAGTCCCATGGCCGCAGCCGGCACGATCCCGAAGTCCGACAGCGCGGAATAGCGACCACCAATGGAAGGAACACCGTGAAAGACATGGCCGAACCCGGCTGCCAGGGCCTTTGCCTCAAGCCGCGAGCCCGGGTCCGTAATGGCGACGAACTGTTCCGCAGCTTCCTGCGTGCCGACCTTGCCGATCAGTCGTTCCAGAAAATAGTCGGTGAGCAGGGCGGTCTCCAGCGTCGACCCCGATTTGCTCGCAGACAGAAACAGTGTCGATTCGAATCGGATGGAGTCTTCGACGGCCTTCACCTGCTCGGGCACCGTCGAATCAACGACGCGGAATTCAGGGAATCCATCCTCCCGTCCGAAGCACAGGCTCAGCACTTCCGGGCAGAGGCTCGAACCTCCCATGCCCAGCAGAACAGCATGGGTGAAGCGTCCGTTGACCTTCTCAGCGAATTCACGAAGTTCCGCCAGCCGTTCGAGTTGCTCATCCGCCACCGCCAGCCAGCCTAGCCAGCTCGCTTCGTCCGCCGATGTCCACAAGGATGCGTCGCCGCTCCAGAGGCGGTACGAGTTGCTGTGTTCGGACCAGTGGCTCACCAGCCCGGCTACCTCTTGGCACAGAGGATCGGGAAGCATCTCTTTCTGGGAACCGATGTCTCGCACGGGTCATGACCTCCGATACACGGCACACTGGGTGCCGGTCACTGCGGATCGTGAGAAATTGAGCGGGCCCGCTCGCATCGGAGGCTCCGAACCACCAACCGAGCCTCAGCCGTCTCAGAGATTCGGACCGACCGAGCCGACGACGACGGGCTATCTACCGCCATCGTATCAACGGAAGTGTGTCCGGATCGTTGACACGATGTCGTGTATCGGGCGCACCGGCAGCCGCATACGATAATGGGCGGTTGATGTTGCGTCACGACTGGACCCTCGGCGAGGTCCGGGCCATTCACGACTCGCCACTGCCAGAGTTGATCTTCCGTGCTCAGACCGCCCATCGGGAATTTCACGACCCGAAGTCGGTACAGGGCTGTGCACTGCTGAGCATCAAGACCGGCCATTGCCCGGAGGACTGCTCCTATTGCCCGCAGTCGGCGAGGTACGACACCGACCTGCAGACGGAAGGGCTTCTGCAGGTCGACGAGACCTTGGCTATCGCCAGAAAGGCCCAGGAGAACGGAGCGACCCGTTTCTGCATGGGAGCTGCATGGCGGCAAGCACCAGAGGGACCAGAGTTTGACCGTGTCATCGAGATGGTGCGCGGTGTGCGCGAACTCGGTATGGAGGCCTGCTGTACGCTGGGCATGCTCTCGAAGGAACAGGCGGATCGACTCGCCGAAGCTGGCCTCACCGCGTACAACCACAACCTCGACACAAGCCCCGAGTTCTATGGGGAGATCATCACCACCCGCACCTATCAGGAACGGCTCGATACGCTGGCCCGTGTCCGTGAGAGTGGCGTTACCATCTGCTGCGGCGGCATCATCGGCATGGGCGAGACTGTGGACGACCGGCTCGGACTACTCCTTCAGCTTGCCCGCCAGGAACCGCACCCGGAGAGTGTCCCGATCAACAGTCTCGTCCCGGTTGCGGGAACACCACTCGAGAACGTGCCTCCCATTTCCGCATTGGATTTCGCCAGAGTGATCGCGACCGCCAGAATCACGATGCCGGCGTCCATCGTTCGACTTTCCGCCGGACGCCTCGAACTCTCGGAGGAAGCCCAGGCACTGTGTCTGATCGCCGGGGCGAACTCGATCTTCCTCGGCGATCGACTCCTCACGACTCCGAACCCGGAAGCTTCCGATGACGAGCGCCTTTTGTCACGGATGGGTATGAAACTTGGTTCGGAGCCTGTCACGGCGAGTCCATCCGCCGGATGACCGGACTCGGCTGATGGCCGCAAGACCGAAGGAGCCGATACTGTCCGGGATGCCAGCGGTAAACGCCGGCTTGCGGAATCGCGTCTGTGGCTGGCTGGAAGCATCGGATCGGCAGGGTCTCCGGCGAACACTCGAGGAGCCGTCCGGCATTGATCTGTGTTCGAACAACTACCTCGGGTTCGCGCAGCATCCGAGGATTCGTCATCGCTTCGCCGAGGCATCCCGGACTCTGGGCGTGGGCTCCACGGGATCCCGTCTGCTGCGGGGACACCGGTCCGCCTTTACGGCAATCGAGCGGCGCTTCGCTCGCATCAAGTGCGTCCCGGCAGCTCTGTTCTTCGGCAGCGGCTGGGCGGCGAATCTCGCGGTTCTCACATCCTTTCCCCGCGAAGGGGACATCGTATTCTCCGACGAGCTCAACCACGCGAGCCTGATCGACGGCATCCGCCTCTCCGGAGCACGGAAGGTCGTGTTTCCTCACTGCGATACGACGGCACTCGCGAGACTGCTTGCATCCGAGCCGTGCGCCGGCCAGAGATTCGTGGTCACCGAATCGCTGTTCAGCATGGACGGCGATCTGGCACCGCTTGCCGAGTATGCAGCGTTGCGGTCACGGTACGACCTCGCCCTGATCGTGGACGAGGCGCATGCGGTCGGCGTCTACGGAGAGGCTGGCAGCGGTCTCATCGAAGAGTGCGGGTGCCAGGACGACATCTTCCTCTCCGTCAATTCGGCCGGCAAGGCACTCGGGGTAAGCGGCTCCTTTGCCTGTGGCCCGGAATGGGCAATCGACTACCTTGTCCAGGCGGCCCGGCCATTCGTCTTCTCGACAGCTCCGCCACCAGCCATCGCGGAGTCGATTGATGAAGCACTGACCGTGCTGGCCGAGGAGCCCACAGTGCGACAGCGGGTCCGTCAGCTTGGATCATCCGTCCGGCGCTCCTTGGGACTGCCTCAGGGGGACTCTCCGATCATCCCCGTAATTCTTGGAACGAACGAGAGAGCGACTCTCGTCGCAAGACGATTGCAGAAATCGGGATTCGATGTCCGTGCAATCCGCCCACCCACCGTGCCGGACGGCACTGCACGGCTTCGCGTGTCCCTTCATGCGGATCTTACCGACCAGGAGATCGAGGACTTCGTGAGATGTCTCCGAAAGGTCCTCGAAGAAGTGAAACAGTGAACGGAGTCTTCGTAACAGGAACCGACACCGGCATTGGCAAGACGGTGGTCTCCAGCATCGCCGTGGCATCGCTGCGGCATTCAGGGCGCGTTGGCTACTGGAAGCCCGTACAAACAGGGATCGAAGCTGACGATGACACGGCAGAGGTGTGCCGTTTGGCAAGCTGTTCCGCTGCGGAAGTGGCCGAACAGGGAGTCCGGCTCCCGCGTCCACTCTCTCCGCATCTCTCGGCCCGCCTGGCGGGCATGTCGATTACGGTTCGACAACTGTGTGAAATCGCCGAGGATCTGGCCGAGGACCGGTTCTGGGTCGTCGAGGGAGCAGGCGGGCTGTTGGTCCCGTTGAATTCGAGGGAGATGATCGCCGACCTGGTCGCTGCTCTCGAGTTGCCTGCACTGGTGACATCCCGATCGGCATTGGGGACGATCAACCATACTCTCCTCACCCTCTCGGAACTGCGAGCGCGATCGATACCACTAGCTGGCGTGGTCATGGTCGGTACGCCGAACCCCGAGAATCGCGATGCGATTGAACGATACGGCCAGATCGAGGTCCTCGCCGAGGTGGGCATGCTCGACCCCTTGAACGCGGCAAGAGTCAACGATCTTGCGCTGCAACTGTCCGAACGCTTCGGGAGTCTCCGCCAGCACATCGGGTCCTGTCACCCACACTAGATGCAACCACAGGGACGGCCGGCCGACGAGACTTTTCCTTGGTTCGTCAACTTGGCACTTGAATAGTGTCTGCCAGAAAAGTCCCTTGCCAGACCGTTTCGGCCAATTTATAGAACATGATATACAGATTGTGTTTTGGATTACGATGGATCCGATGCAGGATTTCTCCGCCCCATTGGTGATTTTGCGCCCGCGCCAGGCGGTTTGCCCCCTTCAGGACCTCTTTTCATGGCCGGCGAGGCAGTGCCGACACAACTCCCCCTGCCAGACTCTGCCTGGCTGCGGACTGGTTCCCTTGCATTGCTTCAGTCCGCTAGGCCCACGGCCCGTCGGCGCGACTTCCTGCGCTCCGCCACCAGCAGAATCCGCCCCAGCCGATGGATGTTCGCTCCCAGCACCGACAGCGTCACCGTCCGCTCGAAGCCGTCCGCTCCCCGACTCCCCACCCGATCCAGACCGCGGTGCTCTAGGTGGTTGATCGCCGATTCCACCGCCGGGTGCTGCCGCCGCGCCGCCCGGAATTCCGGTGCCGCCTCCCGATGCGCCTTGCTCAACTTCCCCTTGCCCGGTAACGCGTTCCGCTCCAGCAATCGGTCCAGTGCCACCCGGTTCCCCGGACTGTGAAATCCCCGGTCGAAACTGCACGCCTGCAGCTCCAGATACCGCTCCTGCGTCTCCCAGATCATCGGCTCCGTCACGTCCACATCGCTGCCCTTCCACGTCATCTTGTGATGCAGCAGGAACCGGTCGGCGCGTGTGCTCCTCGAAGACCGAAAACACCCTCTCCTCGTGCGGAATCACCTCCCCCCTGTAGCAGGCGCCGGTCCACCTGCTTGATCTGCTGCTGTGCATGACCGATCAATCCTTCGATCCGCTGGACCTTCCGCTCCGCCAGACCGGCCGCTTGCAACGCCTTCAGGCTCATCTGTGCATTGGAAAGGACTGCCCCGTCCGGCCGCACCCTCCCCGTCCGCCCCGTCGTTCCTAGCCCTCTACCCCTGCCTCACACTCTCAGCTGCCCCCAGCTCCGACAAAAAAGTCGTGGGCATGTGTAGCTACAGCGGATGTGGTACAATCAGAAATTTAAGCGACATAAAAGTAACGCAATGTCTACTCATGTGTCTGTTTCGGCTGCCGGACGTACTACCCAACCAAGTCAAGCTAAACTTGAAGTTCCAGATATCGATCTGATAACCTCACGATTGCTCCCGATCTCGAACATCAATCCATGACCAGCGAAATCCACCAAAAACCAATACCAGCTTCTGGGAATCTTTGTGCATTCTGTGGAATATTGCTAACCGATAATAACTCTAGCCGAGAGCATATCATACCGAATGCAATCGGAGGTCGAAAAACGGTTCAGGGTTTTATTTGCAGAGACTGCAATAATGAAACTGGAAGAACATGGGACAGTGATTTAGCTGAAAGCCTGAAGCTACTATGCACTACACTGCGAATCAAGCGACAGCGGGGGAAAAATCAATCAATCGATGTTTTTTCTGGTGATAAGGAACTAGTTATGAGTGATGATGGCACAGTCACATATCGCAAACCAATTGTACATTTGTCAGATATTGATGGGAAAACTAGTATCCGTGTTATGGCTAGAAATCGCCGAGAATTGAAGGTAATAGCACGGAGAATATGTAATAAATATCCAGACATTTCGTTCAAAGAGCTTATTGAAGAGTCTGTCTCCTCAAGCGAGGAATTGACAGAACCGATCATGGGCGAGTCGATCGACGGTGTCCGACGACCAGGTATGTGCTCTATTATCAAGTCCTGCCTAGCTATGGTCTACCAAGCTGGATACAGTCCTGCTTGCTGTGAAACCGCTAGGGCCTTTTTGTTTGAGGATGGAGAACCTTGTTTTAAGACCGTATTTCAGCACGATCTTGTCAAGAATCGTCCAAAGAATATTCTGTCTCACTGTATTAATGTTTGTGGTCATCCTAAGCGACGATTGATTTTGGCATACGTAGAGTATTTTTCTTCGCTTAGGTGGATTATATGTTTGTCTAGTTCGTATGTTGGGGAAGCATTCAACTGCAGTTACTCTATAGACTTGAACTCTGGTTCTGAATTTAATTTAGAAGTCAATCTTGCAGATGAATCGTCAGATTTAACTGATGTATATCGAAGTAGAAATCCTGGAGTAATAATTATGGAATTTCCAATGCAGGCGCCCATTGAACATCGCAGTACAACGGGGATGGACAAGGGAAGCGATCCAGGCAGTCGATAATCGGAGTCTCGATGACAGAACGCATGGATTTCCTGACGGCGACGTGGGCATGTCCGGTCTTATCGGAACAAGTCCACCGCCAGAAGGGAATGCCTCTCTGCACTAACATCTGTCGTAGCAGGGGACGCATTGGTGACTGGGACTGTGTCCGGCTTGGTTCCTGCGGATAACGTCATGCTCGGCAACTACTTTCACATACTGTATTGCACCTGCTCCTTCAATCGACAGGATCAATGAACAGGTTGATGTCACCGATAACCCCGCATGAGTTCATCACCAAGTGGCGCGCCGCTGAGCTCAAGGAGCGCTCCGCGGCGCAGGAGCACTTCATCGACCTGTGCCGGCTGCTCGGAGAACCGACGCCGGCCGAGGCCGACTCGAAGGGCCAGACGTATTGTTTCGAGCGGGGCGCCCGCAAGGACACGGGCGGCGACGGCTGGGCGGACGTGTGGAAGCGGCACCACTTCGCCTGGGAGTACAAGGGTCGGAAGGCAAACCTGGACGCAGCGTTCGATCAACTCCGCCAGTACGCGCTGGCGCTGGAGAATCCGCCGCTGCTGATCGTCTCCGACATGCAGCGGATCCGGATCCGCACGAACTGGACCAACTGCGTCAGCAAGACCCTCGAGTTCTCCCTGGATGACTTGGCGAATGCCGCCCGACGCGCGCAACTCAAATGGGCGTTCTCGGACCCAGGGCAGCTGCGACCGGGGGAGACGCGGCAATCGCTCACCGAGAAAGCGGCGGCATCCTTCGCGGAACTCGCGCAGACACTGCGGGAGCGAGGCCACGATCCGCAGGCGGTCGCGCACTTCATCAACCGGCTGATCTTCTGCATGTTCGCCGACGATGTGGGCCTGCTGCCCAACCAGATGTTCAGGCGAATGCTCGAAGCGGCACGGCGTAGACCGGAGGACTTTGTTGCCCTTGCCAGCGAACTATTCCGAGGGATGGCTTCGGGCGGACGGATCGGCTTCGAGCCGGTCGATTGGTTCAACGGGGGGCTATTCGACGACGATAAGGCGTTGGCTCTGAATAAGGCGGATATCGATACCGTGCTGGCGGCGGCCCATCTGGATTGGTCAGAGATCGACCCTTCGATTCTGGGGACGCTGTTCGAGCGAGGGCTTGATCCCGGCAAGCGCGCCCAACTCGGAGCGCACTACACGGACCGCGAGAAGATCATGCTGATCATCGAACCCGTGGTGATCCGCCCGTGGCTTGCCGCATGGGCCTCGGAGCAGGCTGGGATCGCCACGGATCTGGAGGGGGCGAAGGCCGCGAAGTCGCCAGCCACGCGGACCAAACGGAACAAGGCTGCGGAGCAGCGGTACCGGAGGTTCCTCGACCGGCTGCGGGCGTTCACCGTGCTCGACCCGGCCTGTGGTTCGGGCAATTTCCTGTATCTCGCCTTACAGGGGCTCAAGGATCTGGAACAGCGCATACAGGTCGAGGCGGAATCGCTGGGCTTCCAGCGGGCGTTTCCGGAGGTCGGGCCGGCCAACGTCAAGGGCCTCGAGATCAACCCCTACGCGGCTGAGTTGGCCCGTGTCTCGATATGGATCGGTGAAATCCAGTGGATGCGGCGCAACGGCTTTGCGGAGGCGCACGACCCGATCCTGAAGCCGCTCGACACGATCGAGTGCCGCGATGCGATCCTGGCGGCGGCCAACACCGCACCGGAATGGCCAGATGTGGATGTGATCATCGGCAATCCGCCGTTCCTGGGAGACAAACGATTGATCGGCAAGCTCGGCGAAGACTACGTGTCACGACTTCGCAGCACCTATGCCAATCGCGTGCCCGCCGGGGCCGACCTCGTCTGCTACTGGTTCCAGAAGGCCAGTCAGAGAATCGACGAGGGAGCGGTCATCCGCGCCGGCCTGGTCGCGACAAACTCCATTCGAGGTGGAAAGAACCGCACTGTGTTGGATCAGATTACCCGGAGGGGTGCAATCTTCGATGCATGGGCGGACGAGCCCTGGGTGGTCGATGGAGCTGCGGTTAGGGTCTCACTCGTATGCTTCTCGAAAGCGGATTACGGTGACACTGGATGTCGACTCGACGGCGAGCCTGCGAAGGAGATTCACGCTGACCTGACTGCACGCCGTCGCAGCACAAGTGCTGACGTGACGGCCGCGCGGCGACTTGCGGTGAACTCCGATACCGCCTTTCTCGGAGTCTGCAGGAACGGCCCGTTCGACGTACCAGGCGACCGGGCGCGCGATTGGCTACGACTACCGGCCAACCCGAACGGTCGGAGCAACGCGGATGTGCTGAAGCCGTGGGTAAACGGTATGGACCTGACACGACGGTCGTCCGAACGGTGGATCATCGACTTCGGGTTCATGACCAAATCCGATGCGGCACTCTACGAAACGCCTTTCGAGCACGTTGTGGAGCACGTGAAGTCGGCGAGACGGGATAACCGTGTTCGGCAACTCCGGGAATTGTGGTGGTGCCACCAGCGGTCACGCCCCGAGATGTGGTCGGCCGTCCACGGTCTGTCGCGCTATATCGCAACACCGACCGTCGCCAAGCACCGCCTGTTCGCATGGTTGGACACTCGCATCTGCCCTGATCATCAGCTGGTCGTGATCGCTCGCGAGGACGACACGACGTTCGGCATCCTGCACAGCCGCTTCCACGAGGTCTGGTCCCTCCGACTCGGGACGTGGCTAGGGAAAGGTAATGATCCGCGCTACACGCCCACCACCACCTTCGAGACCTTCCCCTTCCCGCCCGGACTAACACCGGACATCCCTCCGCATAAGTACGCAGCCAACCCCTGTGCGATCGCTGTGGCCAAGGAGGCCCGGAGACTTGTCGAACTGCGCGACCGGTGGCTCAACCCGTCCGAATGGGTCGAGTGGGTCGACGAACCGGTTCCCGGGTACCCGCAGCGTCCCGTTCCCCGCAACGAGGCCGCAGCGAAAGCGCTCAAAGATCGCACCCTGACCAAGCTCTACAACACCCGCCCGCAGTGGCTCGCCGACGCCCACGCTGCTCTCGACGGCGCCGTGGCCGCTGCGTACGGATGGACAGAGGACATCTCTGATGACGAGGTTCTCAGCAAGTTGCTGAAGCTGAACAGTAATACCGAACCTTGAGCGAACGGCGGTGACGTCTACTTCAAGCCATCGCTCCAAAAGACTCCGACACACTGAACATCAAGGGACCACGGGGGTTGGTGACAGAGGCATTACAGGCAATCGGAACTCGGAATATCGAGTGCGGAGTTCGTGGATATTCTAGTTGCAATATGTGCGCAATAGACCCCTTCCAATGAGTCCACTTTGAGAAAAATCCTCTCTTAAATGGCGGATTTTGTCAATAACTCACCCTAATTACTAACAGACAATGTGCTAGAATCTGCACTAACATCGGCGAAGAAAACCGCCAAAGCGACTTCTGGAATATGCTCATGAATAAAGGGCGAAGTTAATCTGCCAGAGCGACAACAACTACTACTACAACCAAAGTATCGTCCGTTATCCAATAGAACACGCGATCTTGCATGTAGATCGGCGGTCTTTATCCAAAGATATAGACAGCAGTTATCGAAGCATCAGCTTCATTGACCCTGACCCAGCGCTCTACAGATCGGAGGTCTTCCTCGCTCAGGCCGGAGCCGCCGTCGTTTTCACTACAAATGAATTACTTTCGACCATCCAGTACGGGTATGATGACTCGGTGTGGCGCTTCATTTCTTCTTCCGAGATACAGCGTCTCGTTGTGTTCAACCATGCGCTCGGCCAGTTGCGCAGAGATTGACAGCGCCGTGCTCACCGCCGTAGCCCTGCTCACATCTTGGGCCTTGGATGAGGACTTCAACAGCCTTGCAAGTTTCTTGGCGTTGTCAATGTCTGTATCGGTGAACTCGATCTGTACCGTGGTCGCCATTGCGTCTGCCTCAATACGAGAGTATGGCGTACCATGGCATGCCTTGGCAAGGCAGTGTCGTTCTTGTCCGAGATTGCGGTGGCTGACAGTGAGAGCAAGGGGCTGTCGGAGGCTCGTCGCGGGGTACGACTGTCCTGGCTGGGTTTCGTTCGACCCGCAGAGGCCGGACATTCCGTAACGGCCCGGTATCTGTACGATTCGGAACGAGTCCGAATGAGCAGGCCCGCTACACGCCGACCACCGCCTTCGAGATACTCCCGCTCCCGCCCGGACTCAGACCGGACATCCCTCCGCAAGAGTACGCAGCCAACCCTCGTGCGATGGCTGTAGCCAAGGCGGTCAGGAGACTGGTCGAACTGCGCGACCGGTGACTCAACCCGTCAGAATGGGGCGACGAACCGGTTCCCGGCTACCCGCAGCGGCCTCGGAACCATCGCTCCAAAAGATCCGAGACACTGAACATCGACAGACCACCGGGGTTGGCGACAGAGCCGCTGCAGGCGGTCTGAGCTCGGAATCTCGGGTGCGGAATTCGTGAATCTTCTAGTTGCAACATGTGCGTGACGGCTCCCTGTTGACGAGTCCGGTGCGAGAAGAAGTGCCTCTTTGCGACAGCGGCCGTTGTAGCAGGGTGTGTGGCAGTCACTGATTCCGCATCTGAACTGGCTTGGTTCCAATAAGTAACGTTATGCTGACCGACTCCCCCACAGCTTGAGACGCACTCGCTGCTTACATCGGCATGACTGATACATAGAAGAACCTGCAACTGACGAGCTCGGATTGGGCGGCGGTGATGCGCCAACTGATCGGCTTGGTGGACGCCCTCCTCCGCTGAGAGTGGCACTATCGGTAGTTGGGGGCACTCTCGGGAGCACCTTGGATAGACCTTCTGGACACGCACCTGAGACAGATGGAGCCTGGTGGGCGCAGCGACTTGATCGGATCGATTCACCCTGATCTCAATTTGAGAACCAACACGGAAACCGAGTCCTGAATGGCCAACTGACCGTGGCCGGTGCCCGTCGCAATCGCAAGTCCGCCTCTCGCGAAATCGACGAGTGACAGAACATTAGTCTTGGGCCTGACGCAGCCGAGCTTCCAATTCCTGAAGCCGGACCTCAACTGCTCGTCGCGCCTCGGCCTCCGCTTCCGCACGATCCCGCATCACTTCGAACTTGGTGCGCAACTCACCGCACCAGCGATACTCCTCCCCGGTCCGCGCGTTGCGCACCCGCAGGTTGGTCCCCTCCGCCCGCAACTGCACTCCCAGAGCCGGGCTGCTGTACCAGCCCCCCGGCTCTGGACGGATCGGCTCGTAGGCTCCTCCGCGCAGCCGGTAGCCCTTCAGACGTGGCTCCGGGTGACTCAGATCCGGCTGGAACAGGAAGTACTCGCCGAAGCCCAACTTCTCGTACAGGGCGAGTTTCTTGCGCTCGTCGCGTTCCTCGCTCGAGGGGGAGACCACCTCCACCGCGAAGTCCGGCACCCTGCCCTCCTCCCACAACTTGTAGACCACGCGATCTCCCAGATCGTGATCCAGCACCACGAACAGGTTCGGTGCGACGCTGGCGCTGGGGTCGCCTTCGCGGTAGTAGATGAACATGTCGCCTTCCACAACGACGTTGGCGACGGGCGCGAAGTGACGGTCGAAGGCGATGCGCAGATTGACGATGGCGTGCGCCTGAAAGCGGTTCGCTGGCAGGAAGTGACCGTCCGAATCGGGATAGACCACTGGCGCGGGCAGGGGCACCGTTTGCGGCTCTACGACCGGTGCCGCCAAGTCCTCTCGGATGATCCGCTCAGCTGCCATGTCGCACGGGCGGGCACCGCAACCCGCTCCGCCTAGAATATCACCGGCTCCACAGCGAGGCGCCAACTCCTGACTCGACAGCGTGCGACCACAGCCCCTCGCGCTCGCTCCAGCGCACGGTGGTCTGCGACGGTTCCCTGAGTCCGGCTCGACGAATTTCCGCTGGCTGCCGGTGCCTACCACGGTCGATGGACCGATCCCGCCGTGCCGGTGCGCATTCACGCTCGGACCGAGAAGCCCCTTCTTGAGACACGCTCGGACGACAGTCTTGTGATGGACGGAGCACCATGCACCCACCTTCCCTTGTTCGGCAGCAGTTGGCGGACATCCGCGGCACTGCCGCTTCGGCCGATCGTGGAACCACTTCAGACATCCTGACCTCGGGGGCAGGTCATAGGCCCATCGTAGCCCGAAAACCACTGCAATACAGGGCTTTCGGTGGGGGTGAGGGCTTGGCGGGAAATGTGAGTTTCAGACAGGATCGTGAACCCAGAATCAGGCCGGGCGCTCCTGCGAACACGCTGCCACGCTCCCGTGGTACGGCCGTCCCGATCGGGTCGTCCCGGTGCTCCTGCGCCACCGCCAACGATGGGCCGGTCGGCAAGCTGCGTTCGGTCCCGGTCGTTCCTCAAGCGCGCCGAGCCGACCGGCCTCTCGAGCGAGGCCTGCGTCGCCCAGCGTGTGCAATGCGGTGGCAACGCAAGGCACGGCCCCGGCGCATCCCTGGCGTGGACCTCAGCGCGGATCAGGCGCTGGCTGCCCTGCATACTGTTCCTCGCAATCCTGCGCAGGACGGCCGCCGTGGCGACGGCTCAGGGCCAGCAGCCGCCCAGCCTCCACTTTGAGGCACCCTTCGCAGCCGACACCAGACCGCTGGCACGGGTTCACAATCCTACCGTCGAGGTCAGGATGTCTGAAGTTATCCTGAACCCGTCATTGAACACTGACACAAGGAGGAGGTTTGCGAGGCGGACCGCGGCTGTTGCAACTGGAGGCAGTGATGGGGCTGCGGGCGGTCTCGATGTACGGGCTGAACGGGCCCAACACTGACGAACTCCTGCGGCACCGGCGAGCAGTGGCTCTCCGCTGCTAACGCCACGCCAGAGACGCCTGCTGAAATTGGCCAGCGCCGGTCGGTCGAGGATCAGATGATCCACGCGGTCGGTGGGCGACACGGCCCGTTCCGTCACGAAGGGATGTCGATTGAACTTGACGACCACCAACGGGTCCGATCAGGGATCCACCCGGCTCCATGGACAAGGTCGCATCGGCGTATCATGGAATCTCTCCATGTTCGGTTCGTCAGTCTCCATCAAACTCGACAAGGCTCTCTTCGACCGCGTCAAACGCTGTGCCGACGCCGCAGGCTACTCCTCCCCGCAGGAATTCGTGGTCCACATCATCGAGAAGGAACTGGCACAGATCGAGGACGGTTCATCGGACGAGGAGATCATGAAGAAACTCCAGGGCCTCGGATATATCGAATAGCGGGACGAACGACTTGATCATCGATGGCTTCAACGCCCTGCTCAGGGCCCTGGTTGCGGGCTATGCCGGCCTGTTCGGGTTCACGAACCCAGTCATCGGACTCGCCCTCGCCTCGGTGGCGATTGGCGTCGGCATGCTGTGGGTGGTCGGCAGAACCTCCAACCAGCAGGCCATCATCCGTGCGAAGAAGCGCATGCAGGCCCACCTGCTGGAGATGAAGCTCTACCAGGACGAACCCCGACTCCTGTTCCGGGCTCAGGGCAACCTGCTGCTCAACAACTTCCGGTATGTCAGCCACATGCTCCGACCGGCGCTCTTCCTGGCCCTGCCCATGATCGTGCTCTATGCTCACTTCGATTCGGTCTACGGGCGGCGCGCGCTGCGTCCAGGAGAGGCCGCGCTCGTAGCGGCCGACACGGACATTGCAAGCTCCGACCTCAAGCTGACCGGGAACGGCCCGATTCGGGTCGATAGCGTCTCGGTCGCCACCGCAACCGGAGAGGTCGTCTGGCGGGTGCGCGCAATGGCTGAAGGCACCGGAGAGCTAGCCTTGCGGTCTCCCCAAGGCACCGTCTCGAAGTCCGTCCTGTCCTCCGACGGCATCGCCTATCTTGCGGCAACCAGAACCAACTCGTGGTGGGAGAGGCTGTTGCTGGCTCCGGGTGAGAGCCGGTACCCTTCCACGGGAGTCTCCCGCGTCCGCATCAGCTACCCTGTGCGGGAGATCGGCTTCGGTGGCTGGGAGACCCACTGGGCCGTCTGGTTCCTGGGAGTCTCGATCCTGTCCGCATATCTCCTGAAGGGCTTCTTCGGTATCGTCTTGTAGGTTCTCCATGTCCGAGGGAGACCATCGAATCGACGACCGGGGCACGCCCGTGCAGATCGGCGCATCCCACGATGATCCGGCTCACGTCCTCTGCGTCGGCATGGGATTTCTTGATACCCGGCTCTGTGTGGCGAGGTTCCCTCCGCTGCAACGTCGAGAGAGCGCATCCAGGAAGTGGGACGCGCTTGGCGGACCCGCTACCGTCGGAGCGGCGGCCGTCGTGCGATTGGGTGGAACCGCTTCGTTCTGGGGCCGCAGGGGCGACGACCCCGCCGGAGAGCGGATCGACACGCTTCTCTCGGCTCACGGTGTGGACACGTCCGGCTATCGCTCGTTCCCGGGCATGAGCCCGACTTGCGAGGTGTTCATACTTCCCGACGGTGACAGATACCTGTTCCCGTACCTCGGCGAGGGCATGCCGCCCGAGGCGGACTGGATTCCGGAGGAAGCAGTGGCACGGGCAGGAGCCGTGCTGATGGACGGCCGCTGGCCGGAGGGATGCCTGCGCGTGGCGGAAATCGCGGCGAAACGGGGCATCCCCATCATCCACGACATGGACCAGGACCGGCCGGAGATCTGGGAAATCGCGGGGCGTGCCACACACGTCATCGCCGACGAGGATCTCGCTGGATTGCAAGGTGGGGTGGACGTGCTACTGGACCGGATCGAGTCTCTCGGAGCCTGGGGCGCAGTGACGATGGGCGAGCAGGGCGTGTCCTTCCGGGGCGGACGCGTGCCGAGCTTCCCGGTTCAGGTGGTCGACAGCACCGGTGCCGGGGACGTGTTCCATGGGGCCTTCGCGCTTGCGATGGCCCAAGGCCGGTCCGAGTTCAATGCCATGCGATTCGGCTGTGCCGCCGGGGCGCTGCACTGCCAGTTGGGACGCGTCCCCAGCGTCGACGAAGTCCGCAAGCTCATGGACGAGAACTGATCTGCGCTCACCGGACGGGCAACAATGGCATGTTGCTCGTCACCCCATCGATCGTGACACGTACGGGATGATCGCCCGCACGCAGCGTTGCCGGTAGAACCACGGTCACCGAATAGAGACCGGCCAAGTCCGCAGCAAGACCGGAATAGGTCACCCGGCCGACCAGGCCGCCGATTCGAACGTCGGGCAGTCGCAGGGTCGAGACAGGCATCGCAACCGCTTCTCCGGTCGCGGGAGTCGACCGGACAGGACCGTTGCCGGTCATCGATAGAGTGACGGTTCCTCCCGCCCGAGCAGGTGATGTGGGCGTCACTGCGGTACCGTCCGGATGCATGGCCACGGCATACACCTTCCCGTTCTGTTCATAGCGGAATATGCCAGGGTCCGCACGGGCCAACTTCAACTCGAAAGGGTCGCTTCGATTCTCGGACCGCACGCTGACATGAACCTTGGAGATTCCGGCCAGTTCCCACGGCAACTGTACCGTGACGGTCTCTTCGCTCACCGAGTGGACCCGCCCGGCCACGCTGACACCGGCTTCGGGTGCGTCGAACGCTACGGCCACTCCCTTGCGCAAGATCGGCAGGGCCCTTTCAGGCACCGCGGGTGGACCGGAAGCGTACTCCGCGAATTCCCGCCCCCGAATCGTGACCAGGGACCCTGCCGCCAAGCCGCCTCGAGACATCAGGCTTGCGCTGTTGGCCATCGACTCGATGATGGGTTTCGAACCGGTCGCTTCATAGGTGAACGGAATCTCCAGATCGCCGATCGTGGCGACCACCGTCTGCGGCTCCGGATCCGGCGGGTACTGGACCGTCGCGAAGATCAGGCCGTCTGCACCGCTGGTCCGCGAATTGCGCTCGACGATGGCGGCACCGTCCTCCACTCGAAACGTGACCGGCTGACCGGTCACGGGAGCCCCGAACTGGTCCAGGACGCGCGCCACCAGATTCTTCGTGGCCGGCTGGCCCGCCACGCCAACCGCGCCGTGCCCCTGAAATCGGATCGCGTTGACCGGTTCGTTGTCCGGCACCACATAGAGATACGGGACAAGCACGGCCCCCTGACCCGAGAGGCTCGCGACCCGCAAGCGCCCTTCGTACAGGCCCGGGTCCGGGCGACGTCCATGCAATGCAACGGTCACGGAGGTCGAAGCATGCGCCCCGAGTCGGATCACGACGGCGGAGCGGCCGTTGATGGTCAGACGTGCGGTCGAGGTCTCCTGCGGCGGCTCCACTGCCACCGAGTACGTCTGCGACTGCATCGACTTGTTCCGGATCACGAGTTGATGCCGAATCGGGAACGGAACACTCTGCAGTCTCCCGAAGCCCAATGACGGCGGAACGACCGTCGCCGTGGGACGCAGGGCCGCCTGGATGTCGAGCAGGCCCGCCCCGGACGAAACCAGCGGAACAGGACCATCCTCTTCGGTCTCCATCGGCGCGGCCGAATTGATCAGTGCCGATGCAACCTCGCGAGCCGTTATGTGCGGGAAAGCCTGCCAGACCAGGGCGGCGGCCCCGGACACCACCGGTGCCGCGAAGCTGGTCCCGCTCACGGCGCGGAAGCCGCTCGGGCTGAACGCCGTACCCTGGGTGCTGAACCGCGGAGTGGCCGTGTACACGGCCGCGCCCGGAGCCACCAGATCCGGTTTCGGATCGAAACCGAGTGTCGGCCCTCTGGCACTCGCTCCGGCGACGAAGGTCGAGTCTCGTTCCGAGATGACGGGGGTCGGATCGAGGGTCAGCACCGCCTCTGGATCCGCCAGCGCTTCCCGGATCAGGGCACCATCCGCACCACCCACGAAGAACGCCGGAATGTCTGTCGACTCCAGCAACGCCATCTCGACGAGATCGTCGCCGTCATGATTGATCACGAGGACACCGACAGCGCCAGCGGCATCGGCATGCTCGACCTTCTCTACGAAGAAACACTCACTCCGATCGATCACGGCAATGCGGCCGAGGAAGGCATCGGCAGGGAAAGGCTCGCAGGCGAGAGCGTCGCCGACATCCGCGGCGAGAATCGCCGGTGCGGACAACTCGCCCTGAGCGTCCGGACCGGTTCCGCTCGCTGCGTCAAAGGTCTGCTCGCCGACCCGCACGGATTCGTGGAACTCCGTGCCATTCAGGGTCTGTCCGACGGTGATCACCGCCGGCGCATCCCCGGGAGAATTGATGCTGGTCCGGACAGGCACCACATGCGTACCCCTCAATCCGAAATTACCTGCGGCGACCACCACGACCTTCCCGAAGTCCTCGACGGCACTCTGGGCTGCTGCCGTCAGCGGGTCGCACGGGGACGTCGACCGGCCGCGGCCACAATCGGCTCCAGTGGCGTCCCACGGGTAATAGGCCGGGTTACCCAGACTGAGGTTGAGGATGTCCATGCCGTCTTCCACGGCGTCGTCGATCGCCATGATGACGGCGTGGTCCGCCGTATAGAAGTTCAGGCCGGGGGCCCCGAAGACCCGGTAGACACCGAGTCTCGCCTTCGGCGCGATTCCGCTCACGAGGCCGACAGGCGTCGAGACCTCCCGACCGGCCGCGATCATCGCCACAGCGGTCCCGTGGCCCCCGGTGTCCCAGGGTGAGTAGTCGTCAGGCGTGGAACTGTGGATGTTCCCCGAATTGAGAGACTCCACGTACGAGCGCACTGCAATGACCTTGGAAGACGCAAGGTCCAGATACTCCGGATCCCCAACGGGGTATCCCTCGGTCGACGGGAGGGAGTCCTCCTGGAACGCCTCATGATCGAAGTCCAGCCCGGAGTCGATGATCGCGATCTTGAGCCCCTCCCCGAATAGCTGGCTACCGGCGGGCCGCATCCGTGCTGCACTCACACCCACGATTTCGGAGACACCCGGCAGCATGGGCTCGTAGAGGCGGCCCGGGGTGACAGCCGACACTCCAAGTATCTCCTCGGCCGCCTCGGCCTGGCTGGCCGACGCCCGGACAAACACCGCATTGAGTACGTTGCGAGATGTTCCGATGATCTCGACGCCACGCGCTTCAAGCTCCGCGATCACCGGGTCCTGCGATCGGGCGACCGCCTGTCGCATCAGGCCCGGCGTCGCGGGCGCCCGCCGAGCGGCTGCTTCCCCGCCCTTCAGCGGTGGTTCCTGCAGTCGCTCCCCGACTGACGGCTCATCCAGCAGGACCGTATACGCCCATTGCTGACCGGACGGAGGGAGAACCTGGCCAAAGGCCCATGGTGCCAGCAGAGTCAGACTGGTCAGCACCACCGCTGCGAGCGCAGTGGGGAAGAAGTGTCGGAGGGAAGATCGCTGCCCGCCGCATGGAACGCTCATGGGAACCAGATACGCCGCTTCGTGTCTCATGGTGTCCCGACTTGTGAACTGAGGTCGCCAAAGGCGGCGTTCCCGCCCCCGCTTGTGCGATGCTATACCATCGCGTCAGCCCACTCCCATAAGGCACCGGGCCAAACTCTCAGTAAACACCATGAATGCAACTCTGCTGCGATGCTCCATCATCGCCGCCCTAGGCGGGCTCCTCTTCGGCTTCGATACGGCTGTCATATCCGGAACGACGGACCACCTCCGCGAGGTGTTCGACCTAACCGAGTTCTACCTCGGACTCACCGTCGCAAGCGCCCTGATCGGCACCATCATCGGGGCATTGTTTGCCGGTCTTCCCGCTGACGGCATCGGCCGCCGCACCACGCTGCTGTGGATCGCGTTCCTCTATTTCGTTTCCGCCGTCGGTAGTGCCATCGCTTGGGACTGGTACTCGTTCCTGCTCTTCCGCTGGCTTGGAGGGCTGGGAGTCGGAGCCTCGTCAGTGGTTGCACCGATGTACATCGCCGAGATCTCTCCTCCCCGATTCCGGGGGCGCCTTGTCGCGATCACGCAGTTCAACATCGTCCTGGGGATCCTGGCCGCCTACATGTCGAACTATGGCGTCGCGATGATGGGAGTCGGCGATATCGAGTGGAGGGTGATGTTCGGCATCGAGGCTGCGCCAGCGGCGATGTTCTTCGTACTGATGTTCGCAACACCACGCAGTCCTCGCTGGCTCGTCGCCCAAGGGAGAAGTGACGAGGCGGCCAGCGTCCTTGCCTCGGTCGGTGCGGAGGACACGCGAGGCGAACTGCGGGCAATCGAAGCGTCTTTGGAAGAAACGGCCCAGTCAGAGTCGGAGCACCTGCTGCAAGCGAAGTACCGGCGACCGGTCCTGCTGGCAGTCGCGATCGCGACCTTCAACCAGCTCTCCGGGATCAATGCCCTGATGTACTACGCGCCGCACATCTTCCGCATGGCGGGTGCCGGAACCGATGCGTCGCTGGCCCAGGCGGTGATCGTCGGCTGCACGAACCTGGTCTTCACGATGGCCGCTCTCCTTGTCATCGACAGGATCGGCCGCCGGAAACTGATGGTCGCAGGATCGGTCGGCTACATCGTCAGCCTCGCGGCGACAGCCGCAGCGTTCTACACCTATGGCACGGACTTCACTCCGTTCGGCAGCATGGTCGTGCTGGCCAGTCTGATGGTCTTCATCGCTTCCCACGCATTCGGGCAGGGAGCCGTGATCTGGGTGTACTTGAGCGAGATCTTCCCGAACCGGGTGCGTGCCAAGGGGCAGGCACTCGGCAGTTTCACCCACTGGGTGTTTGCCGCACTCATTTCATGGACGTTTCCGATGATTGCAGAGGTCTCCGGCGGCCATACTTTCGCGTTCTATTCGAGCATGATGGTCCTGCAACTGATCTGGGTCCTGAAGGTGATGCCCGAGACCAAGGGTGTGCCGCTGGAGGAGATGCAGCAGCGAATGACCGATGGCTGAGGGGTGACGCGCCCCGGACAGCCGGAAGGCGAAACTGACAGTTGTCTGCGTCGAGAGTGCCTTGCCTGTTGTTGCGTCTGCGCCGCTGTGCCTGGGCGGGGATGATTGCGTTGCCGACCCTGGGGCAGTCCATCGAGTTCGAGGACGTTGCGCAACAGGCCGGCATCGGGTTCCGCCACAAGGCATCGAAGACGCCCGATAAGCATCTCGTCGAGGCGATGGGGTCCGGCGTCGCGATGATCGACTTCGATCAGGACGGCCTGCTCGACCTGTACTTCGTGAACGGTGCCGAACTGACGCAGAGCCAAGGACGGCTGGCCTATGAAAAGACCGCTCCGCAGCACTGGAACCGACTGTACAGGAATCTGGGGGAATGGCAGTTCCGGGACGTAACGGAGGAAGCAGGCGTGGCCGGCGAGGGCTACGGGATGGGAGCGGCTGTCGCCGACTACGACGGCGACGGGGACCCGGACCTGTTCGTCAGCAACTTCGGTCCGGACATCCTGTTCCGCAACGAGGGAGATGGCACCTTCCGGAATGTGAGCCACGACGCCGGCGTCGAAGGTGAGGGCTGGTCCAGCGGGGCGGCCTTCCTGGACTTCAACAACGACGGGCTGCTTGATCTGTTCGTCGCCAGCTACCTGAACTGGTCGCCTCAGATGAGCCGGCCCTGCGGGCCATTTCTTCCGGACCGGCGGTCCTACTGCCATCCGCGTGAGTTCAGGGCCGCACGCCACACGCTGTACCGGAACTCTGGCGACGGGACGTTCGTGGACGCTTCGGACGCTACCGGTGTATCAAGCACACCCGGCAAGGGCCTCGGCGTCGCCGTCGGTGACTACGATCGGGACGGCTGGGTTGACATCTTCGTGGCCAACGACTCGTTTCCGCAGCAACTCCTCCGCAACGCCCGCGGCGACAGGTTTGTCGAATCAGCCTTGAAGGCCGGGGTCGCGTATGACGGAGAAGGGCGTGATTACGCCGGCATGGGCGTCGTTTGGGAGGACTTCGACCGCGACCTTAGGGCGGACATCGTGGTCAACGCACTCGGGCGGCAGGGTTATTGGCTGTATCGGAGCGTCGGCAGGCGGTTCGAACCGGGTTCGGAGCGGAGCGGCCTGCTCGAACTCTCCGAGCTTCGATCCGGATGGGGCATCGGTCTGGTCGACTTCGACAACGACGGTTGGCGCGACCTGCTGGTGGCCCAGGGACACGTCATGGATGACATCGGCGAATCGGATCCCGTGCTCGCCCACGAAGAGCCGCTGATGATGGCCCGCAACCTGTTCGGCCGGTTCTACGACATTGCCGAGCGGGCCGGGCCTGTCTTCGACCGGGCTGTCGCGGCGCGTGGTGCTGCGTTCGGGGACCTCGACAATGACGGCAGGGTTGACGTGGTGATCAGCGTCAACGACGGACCAGCCTTGGTCCTCCGCAACACATCCGCCGCTGGCAACAGTCTGACGATCCGGCTGGAGGCGAGTGGCTCCAACCGGGATGCACTCGGGGCGGTCGTACGGGTACGCTCGGCTGCGGGCGTGGAGCAGGAAGCGTTTCGCGGTAGCTACGGGAGCTACCTGTCGTCGAACTCCCCGGACCTGCATTTCGGCCTCGGCGACAGAGGGCGCTGCGAGTCCGTTACGGTTCGATGGCCCGACGGCTCCAAGCAGACGATTCAAGAGCCGACCGGCCGACTGGTCACGGTGCGGCAATCCGGCCCACTCGACTGAGGGTCGGCGACCATCTGCTCGACCGCCCTGCAACAACCACTCGATACGCGCCAACCCGAGGTGGCGGAAGCCGGATCAGTCCGACCTCGATCAGCACGCCAAACACGAGCCGAAACACTCCGCACCGACTCCTCTGGCGGGGCGGATACACACCAAACAAGCTGTCGGAGAGTTCCAACGCTTCAAGGACATCGCTCCGCGCTGCGAAAGACCGCCAATGACGTCAGGTCCTCCGCGGACCTCACAGCCGCATTCATCTCGATCGAATCCGTCAACAGGGCCGAGGCTTGCATCCGATTTGATCATGTTGCATAATATACGATGCAATCGGCATGAAATTTCCAGAAAAGAGGATATAAATGGAGCACTTCGACATTGTCCTGGCGCTATCGCGCATGTCGCTGAACGGAGATCAGGAGAGGATCACTCATCAGATCACCCGCCTCAGGAATGCTCTCAAGGAGAGCAACCCCAAACAGGCGGAGAAGCTCGACCGGTTGCTCACCAGACAGCAGCGCCGACAAGACGCGGCCCCCTTGGCCCTGGTGCATATGCGCGCTCGACCCACCGAGCTAGAGCTGCCGGGTTAGAGGCTGGCCCGCTCAACACCACTGCCTACCGACAGGGAGACCGGTGCCCCATTGGTGCGTCTGCTGTTTCCTGACGACCGCGCCGCCCCTGCTCCGATCCTGCAACCCGAGCTGGAGGCGGCGATCTCCGATCAACTGCGGGAATGGGACCGGGTCGAGGATCTCGCACGCATGGGCGTGAAGCCGAACATGCGATGCCTCCTCTACGGAGCCCCTGGTGTCGGCAAGACGCTTCTTGCCAGGTTCATCGGACACCAGCTCCAGTTGCCGCTCGTGGAAGCAAGGCTCGACGGCCTTGTCTCATCGTTCCTCGGCACTACGGCGCGCAACATCAGTGCGCTATTTGATTTCGCCGACCGGTACCGCTGCATTCTCTTCCTGGACGAATTCGACGCGATTGCCAAGGCGCGCGACGACAGCCAGGAAGTCGGAGAGATCAAGCGTGTGGTCAACACACTGCTCCAGTGCCTCGATGCACGAAGCGTTCAGGGATTCACGCTCGCGGCCACCAATCACGAACACCTCCTGGACCAGGCCGTATGGCGACGATTCGAGTCCCGCATCCGCATCCCCAAACCCGAATCCTCCACACGGTATGCAATGCTCAAGCGCTTTCTCGTACCAGTTCGCTTGTCCGACAGCGCAATGCGCATGCTGGTCTGGCTCACCGAAGGGATGAGCGGCTCGGACCTCGAATCCCTGATCACCGGTGGCAAGCGCTATCTGGTCCTGCACCCCCAAGAGAGCCGTTGGGCGCACGCTCCAGCCCACATCCCGCAAGCAGCCCTGCTCTCGGCGCTCAGACGCCAAGCCACCCTCAACGCCCTGCTCTTCGACAGTGGTCGGCAGGAACTACTCATTGGGTCCGACGATGCCCTGCTCGACGCGCTGATCGAAAGGGCAGGCCTCACGCAAACTGAAGCCGCGAGCGCGCTCGGAATCTCGCAGAGCACGGTTTCAAGGCGCCTCAAGTCCCATGAGCACGGAGAATCACCGAAAGAGCAGGGTATCTAGGAGTTGGTCGGACTTAGAAGTAGGCGGATATGAGGGGATCCTCGGCGGTTTCACTGCCAGAAACGCGAGCCGTGTGGGCGGATCGGTGATTCCGGGGTCCTCCCCGTCCCTTGGCCCGCCACCCCGGCCCGTCCTGACGACACTGACGGCCCGTCATGCGACCATATACCGACATCGAATGCACAATATGCCATGTCTAGTGCTGCCCGGCCAAGCGGAGGGTGTGAATCCGCTTGCAGTTGTACGCCAACGTCACCAGATTCCACTCCCCTCGCATCAACTCGATCCCCCGCAGCGAGAACATCCGGAACCCCAGCGCCGACTGGATCACCCTGAACACCGGTTCCACCGTCTGCTAACGCAACGCATGCAGCTGCTTCCCCTCGTCCGTCTGCAGCTTCTCCGCCATCTTCCGCAACCACCGCGCCGATGCGCATTGGCACTTGCCAGCCGCGCCGCCATGATCCTCGATTTGCACAGATCTCCGCCCCTCCGGCATTGCCTTGCCCGACGATTCAGTCCGTGCTCCGGCCAAGTTCAGTTGACTCGATTCATCAGAGCTCATGATGGACACAGGTAGCTGCTGGCGGCGCTACTGTGGTACGCTGCGGTTACTGGAGGTGGGCTCAAGATAGCTTGGTGTCATGGCAACGGCGACTCCTCCCACCGATCCCGACTCCTTGGCGGTGCTCCATGCATTGGAACGGGAGGGACTCAGCGCGAAAGACATCTACAATGCTCTAGGGGGACTCCGCAACATGTCCGGCCAGAACGTGATCGCCGCCATTGAGGCCCTGAACGCCCGCTTCGAAGCCAGTATCGAGACCCAGAACGCCCGCTTCGAAGCCAGTATCAAAACCCAGAATGCCCGCTTCGAAGCCAGTATCGAGAGCCAGAACGCCAAGCTCGACGCGATATCCGCCGCCCAAGAATCGCGATCTGCGGCCCAGGAATCGCGGTTGCGGATGCTGATGTGGATGATCGGTGCTTCCGTGGCGGTAATTGGCATCCTTGTCCGCCTTGGGAACTAGCGCGGAGCGGCGCCGCGCGCTCCAGCCCGTCCAATCCCTGACCACCATTGAGGAGCGACCCGAGCCTCTTCGATTCGCTGCCCTTGCCCATGTTCTCGCTGGTGTAACTGCCAACTGCGGTCATCACAGGTCATACTCGGTACAGAAGGCTGTTGTCGGCGCCGCATTGGCTCACTGCGGTTACTGAAGGTCGGCTCAGGATCGACTAGTGTTGCGTCAATGGCAACATTTCCTGTACAATATGTTTCAAGATTAAGGGCAGCAGCCAGAAAACGCGCCGGACGCCCATTCTGGCCGTAGGTGGATGCGGACGGGCCGGACTGGTGCGGGCAACCCGCGCGCCACTGCCCGCCACCACCGAGCATCCGCGCCGGGTGGACTACCAGTGGCAGCGGGCGGGCGTGGCCGCGGTGTTCGAGGTTCCGTGAACCGCTGGTGGGTTGGCGGGCGGCGACGGTGCGGGAACGGCACACCAAGCTGGACTGGGCCGAGGAGATCGCGGCCCGGCTGGAGAGCCGCCATGCGATCTGCGAGAAGGTCAAGCTGGTGCTGGACAATCTCAACACGCACATGCGGGGAGCGCTGTACGAGGCCTTCGAGCCGGAGCGGGCGCAGGGGTTGAGGCAGCGCATCAAGTTCCAGTACACTCCGCGGCACGGGACTTGGCTGAACGTGGCGGAGTGCGAGTCGAGTTGCCGGCCGCGGCAGTGTCTGAAGGGTCGCCGGACCGGGGATCTGGACAGGTTGCGGGCCGAGGTCACAGCCTGGTCGCAAAGGGTCAATGCGCGCCAGCGTGGAGTGAATTGGCGTATGTCGATTGCCAAAGCTGGCTGTCGACTCAAGTCCGTCTATCCGAAGATCATTGCCTACCGGGGCACTGGACTCAAGCCATGACGACGCAATAAAATCGCCAAAGTGATTGATCTGAAACCCTCAACGCAGTTCACCGGGGACCGTCCACCAGTTCTGCAACGCAGACTGGAGTTCCGCGACCAGTTCAGGCCGCTCAGCCGCCAGGTTCCGTGTCTCGAACGGATCTTCGATGACGTTGTAGAGTTCGGGCTCGGGATGCATCCAGTCGGCAATGTCACCCCGAATCAGCAATGTCACATCCTTGTTGGGCCCATACGGCTGGATCAGCTTCCAGCCGTCCTCGCGGACAACACTGCGGTACTTGAGATTGGCAACCGGATCATGGATGTCGACCGCAGTGTGCGCGAACGTTGAGCCAAAGATCTCCTTCCGCCGAGACAGTGAATCCATGTCCAGCAGGCTAATCCCGGGGAGTTCCGGTGCCGGCGTGGCCCCTGTCGCGTCCAGAATCGTTGGGACGAGGTCGATACTGCTGACGAGCGTCGTATCGTCACGCCCCGGCTCGACCCTTCCCGGCCAGCGGACCATGATCGGTGTCCTGACACCCAGTTCGTACGGCGACATCTTGGCACGGGCAGTAGACTGATCGGCTCGCTCAGCGGTCGACAGCCAGCCATTGTCAGCCACGTAGAGGACGATGGTCTGCTTGAGCCGGCCGAGGGCGGACTGGCTTGCGACAGCAGGGGGCAATTCTCCGGGCACCAACGCCGACAGTTCCTCGCCGTCCAGAAAATCAAGAAGTTCTCCGACCGTCTCATCGAACCACTCGACCATCGCGTAGTACTTGGCAATGCGCTCCGCACGATCGGGCGAGCGGTACTTCTCCACAAGCCGGTCCGGAGGATTGTGGGGCGTGTGCGGCAGAAACGGGGCATACCAGACAAAGAACGGCTTCGGTGCATGCTCGACAGCGGAGTCTCCCTGCTGGCCGAACAGTGCGGAGCGGATGAAATCGAAAATGGGCTGCAACCCCTCCCGCCCGATCGTGAGCCCATCGTCGCCGTGACGTCCTCCCCGAGTGACATCGCCATGCGTCATCCCGGCTGTGAATCCGTGGTCGGCCGGATTCCCTTCCCACCACTTGCCCGATTGATGACTGACATAGCCGGAGCGGGCAAGCAGCTGCATCACGTTTTCGCTACGAGCGAAGACACGCTCCATCGCTGCCCGGGCCTCGGTGTCGCGTGCAACCGCCGGCCAATCACCGGGCGGATCGTTGCCCGTGATTCCGTGCTGATGTGGATACAGCCCGGTAACGAGTGTCGCAAGACTCGGACGGCAGACCGGAGCCGGTACGTAGCCGCGGGTGTAGAGCATGGATTCGGAAGCGAGACGATCCAGGTTCGGAGTCTGAATCACTGAGTGGTCCATGAAGCCATAGTCGGGCCACCCATGGTCATCGGAGATGATGACCACGACATTCGGTGGTACCTGCGGGCGTTGCCCTTCTTCCGTGCATCCCATGACGGCGAGCAGGGCCGTGAAGCCGAATACAGTGGTGCTCTTGTATCCCATGCCGATTCCTGTGTCCTGGAGTTGGCCTTTGCCCCTCAGTAGCCCTTGCTCTTGTCGACGACATTCAGCAGCGGAAGGCCATCGGCGAAGCGCTGGATGTTCGACTTGACGATCCCCAGCATTCGGCCGCGGTCCATGTCCGAACGTCCTGCGACGTGCGGTGTGATGACGACGTTGTCCATCTTCCACAGGGCGTGACCCTTGGGCAAAGGCTCGGGATCCGTGACATCGACACCGGCACCGGAGAGTCTCTTGGAGTCGAGAGCCTTGACGAGCGAAGGAAGGTCATACGTGCCGCCACGGCTGACAGCGATGAAATACGCACCATCCTTCATGCTCTCGAACTGGTCGGGGCCGATCATCTTGTGACTCTTCGGAGTGTGCGGTGCCGCCATGAAGATCACGTCAGCGTCGCCGATCACACTATCGAGCATGTCCGGCTTGACGGTCTTCTCGACGTACGGGAGATAAGCGATATCTTCCGGATCCACTCCCACGACCTTCATGCCGTGCGCCCAGGCCCGGATCGCGATCTGCAGGCCGATGCCGCCCATGCCGATCACAACGGCGTTCTTGCCGTTCAGTTCGACTAACGTGTAAGGTCGCCCCTGCCAATTCTCGTCAGCCTGACGCTGCAGGTAGGTGGGGATGAACCGGGTCAGGGTCAGGAGCAGAGCCATGGCGTGGTCGGCGATTTCCGGTCCTTGTACGATCTGGTTGTTGGTGAGAACGATGTCACTCTTGGCGAGGACATCGGAACCGGACTTGTGCAGCACCTGTTCGACGCCGGCGCTCAGAGTCTGCACCCAGCGAAGCTTCTCGCCAGCCTTCACCAACTCGGACGAGATGTTGCCGATATAGGCGTCGGCATCGGCGATCTCGCTCATGGCGGTCTCGGACGACACGCGCACGAGTTTCACCTTGTCCGAAGCGGACTGCCAGTCTGCGATGGTCTCGGGATTTTGCCCCGCAACCAGAATCTTGAGTGTCTGCGCTCCGCAGAGCGACACGGTGAGAACGGCCAATGCCAGGCAGCGAATCATGATGCAAGCCTCCTGCGATACCGATTGTACTGGACCGGCGCCACTTCATCTGCTCAATCCCTCGTCATGAAACGCCGATTGAACACCAAAGTGCGACAGGGATGACCGGGCCGACTGAACCCCACTTCACACTATCGAAAGGAATCGCGAGGGCCGGTTGGCGTCTCGCGGTCTGCGGAACATAGCCCCACAGTGGATCGGGTCGTTCCCGGCCACCGCGCATCGACGGGGAGCCAGCGGCCGGCGGGAGCGGCTGACGATGGCCGGCAGGGACCCGATCCACACCCAGCCGAAGTCGACCGGTCGCTCCACCGCGTCGCCAACTCGAGGCGGCCTGCTCGCCCAGCTTGCCCGCATCGGCATGGACTCGGACGGCACCACCCCGGCCCGTCCACTTCGCAGCAGCGCCCGGCGCGACCTGGCGAGCCTCCTGAGGACTGCGACCCACCAGCAGGCCAAGGCGTGTCCGCTCCACACGGCCCGCCAGTGCACTGACACCGGTTAGCCGGCGATGGCCCCATTCGAGCCTTAGAATCGACCGGGTAGTCTGCGGGTAAACCCTTGCTGAAAAGTCACTTGTGCGACCTGCAAGGCCGCCCGATCGCAGCGGACGGCCACAATTGACTATTTTATGATGTCACGATCTACCGGGTTGCGGGTGCCGCGTTACCGGCTTGCTTGTCCCCTGCTCGGCCCCGTCGCACCGACTCGCGCGAACTGACGGACCGTCCCCTGGCCGTCCGCCCGGGGGTCTGACCGCGCCACCGGTGCAGCCGCGCTGCCGCACCGCATGGGCCGAGTTCCACAAGGTCCAACCTCTCCATCGACCCACACCATCAGTCCATTCCGGGCGACGAGGTACTCCAACCCCACCTGTCCGCGCCAACACGCCTCCTGCAGGTCGCTGGCACCGGCTTCCGGCTGAACCTCGGCCGCCTCTCCTGCACGACCTGGCAGATCCCCGCCACCCGACCCGCAACTCTTCCAGCCCTGCAACTCGACCCGTCCACGAACGCCCGCCCAGCCTCCAGAACGGACCCCACATCCCTCGCCAACCCCGGCAATCCACCCTACCGCATGACATTCCAAATTAGTCCCATGTCCGGAACTCTGAGACTGTGACACCGCGGCATCCTACCCCTTCAAGTCAGTGGATGCCCACATCGAAGAGGATGTCTGGAAGGAGTGGCGTTGCCATATGGAGTACTTGGCGAGAGTCGATCGATCAAGGTGAACTTTTCGGTGCCGGGCGCAAGAATCGAGTTGTGAATTGGCCTAGAATAGAGAATCATGCTGGAATTTCCGCCTTGAGAGCGGATAAAGAGACATGATTCACGAACAACGTCCAGTCCTGTCGAACTACATCAGCGGTCTTCTGTCGATGGGACGGACGACCTTCACCGCTGAAGAGGCCGAGGACGCGCTGGGAGTTGGGCACGGCGCGTTCCTAGATGCTGCCGAACGCCTGCAACGTCGCAAGGCTCTGCTAACCCCGAGGCAGGGCTTTTATGTCGTCGTTCCCCCGCAGTTCGCGTCTTGGGGCGCACCGCCCCCGGATTGGTACGTCGATGGGCTCATGCGTTACGAGGGTCAAGCGTACTATGTCGGAATCCTCAAGGCTGGCGAACTGCATGGGGCGACCCATCAGGCCGTGATGGAGTTCCAGATCGTCTCGGCCAAGCGCTTGCCCCGGATCCGGGCCGGCCGAAATATGATCGTGACGTACTATCGCAAGGACATGGAGGCCGTCGCACCGGGAATCGAGGATCGCAAGACAGATACGGGCGTGATGAAGATCTCATCGGCTGCGCTCACTGCCCTTGATCTGTTCCGATATCCGCAGGCGTCTGCCGGGATCGACCACATTGCCACGGTGCTCGTGGACCTTAGCGAGAAAATCGATGCGGACCAGCTCGCAGCTTTGTCCTCTCGTATCGAACGACCGATCATTCAACGTCTCGGACACCTCTTGGACCATCTCGGCCATGAAGCTCTAACAGGACCGATGTTGAGGGCACTGCGTGCACGCGGAGGGGGGGCCTGGACCGAGCTTGACGGTCCAAGACGCCGCGACCTGGACATCGTTCCCGAAGTTCGGGAGCGCGATGTTCGCTGGCACGTCATCGTGCGGCGCACTCCGGATGTCGACTGATGATCCCACTGCAGAACATCGTTGCATGGGGCAACATCGTACCCTGGGCCGATCAACGACAGATCGAGCAGGATCTCATAATTTGCCGGGCGCTTGCGGAGATCTTCTCTGACCGAATGCTGTCAGAGTCTTTGCGGTTGCGTGGTGGTACTGCACTCAACAAGCTGCACTTCCCGAACCCGTTGCGCTACTCCGAGGATATCGATTTGGTGCGCACCTCCCACGGACCCCTCGGAGCAATTCTCGACCAGTTACGATCCGTTCTTGAGCCATGGCTCGGACACGCACAGTTCGACCAGAGTCGAGTCGCAGTGAAGTTCCGCTTTCGGGTCGATGCCGAAGCCAGTAGCGACGTTCCGATCCGCCTGAAGATCGAGATCAACACGAGGGAGACCGAAGCCTTCGATGTGCCGACGACATTGCCGCTCGAGGTCGCGAATCCTTGGTTTTCGCGCGACGTGGCGGTCCCTACATTCTCTCGGGAGGAACTGTTGGCTACCAAGCTGCGCGCCCTGCTACAGCGCAACAAGGGCCGCGATCTCTACGATCTCTCACATGCACTCAATGTGTTCGATGCACTGGGAATCAAACGAGTCGTCGAGTTGTTCGGCAGCTATCTTGATCAGTCTGGCCAGACCATCACGCGAGCACAAGCGCAGGAGCGAATGTTTGGCAAGCTGACCAACCCACGTTTCGACTACGACATCCGTCCCCTGCTGCCGGCAGCAAGAGCCGAGTTGCTAACGGAGAAATCCACGGCGGAGGCGTTCCGCAGCGTGTTCACGGCCTTTGTCGATACACTGCCCGGACAACCATGGGCACGGACTCCGGAGATGAAGGCAAGGTTTGGTATTGGCTGGTGAAGGCACCGTTACGCACATCTCGAAGTTTCTTCTGTTGTTCTCGCGATAATGACGATTGCATTAGTATATTGCTAGATACACTTTATTGGTGCAACAAAGAGACGTCATAATCTCGGTCCATCCTTGGTCAAATACATCGATTGTTTCACAGTACTACGCCTTTTTATTGGCAATCGACTTGGAGCATTTCAGTCATCTTAAGCTAGTTCTTCCGCCCAAACTACTAAATCTGCTTGAGCGTCTTCAGACAACTTGGAGTAATATCGCTGAACCACCTTTCAACATTGTTCTGGGGCCTCAACAGCCATTGGCCAGGTTTAGGGTTGAAATGCTTAGCAAGTACATTATTTATGAGATTCTCAATCCACTCTCCCTCACCAGGCCATACTTCCCTTGATTCATAGTCCTTGATCTCAGCATACCGACGCAATATGAAAGCAAGTAAATCAGCAACTTGGACCAATCCCCCATGGTGTGATTTTATCGAGAAAGGTGTATCAATAATCTGATTGAGTCGATCCTCTCTTTCCTTTTTTCTGCAGTAAGAATCCGTCCATGTGGGAGTATTCCAGAGTAGATCACTGAGTTTATCAGCCTTAGTCTTATTGTCGTCTATAATCAATAGAGTTCGCCCTTTGTTGTTTTTCATACTCTTGTTTAGTCTCTGAATTCGAAGCGCTATATGTAAGGCAGATGTTAGCCAAATATTCTGAATATCGACTTCGCTATCACTACGTCTTGATCCCCATTTCTCTCTGTCAACCGCAGTGACAATGAGGTCATGTTTTCGTTCGTCAATCCAATTAACAAAATCCTCGACAATCTTCTTTCTATCATCTAGACTTACGTTCCTCCATCGTTTCCGTCCATGTATTATCATGGCCCCTTTTAATTCAGTCAGATTCTCATTGAATAGCTTTTTTACTGTGCTGAAGTACTTGGAAAACTCTTCTTGAGTTTTGCGCAATCGAGAGGAATCAACCAAGATACCGACCATTATTAGACAGGGATCTTGACCGATATCTCCACTTTCATCGACATAACATAACTTCATGTTTTCACCTCATCAATACCAGCCGATAATATCTCGGAGTCCGCTTCAACTACACCGCCTTTGTCTTTAGCTAAAAGGCAACTGAATGGATTGCGAATCTTGAGGAGCCAAGGATTAGATGTTGCGCAGTCGAAGATCACGTATAACCAGTAGCAATTTCGAAGAGCGCAGGCTGCCGCCCATTCGTTCTCATTGACTTCAATAGCACCATCTCCCGCACGCCGCTTGACCCAAATTGCACGATTCTCCGCGGGTCCAGATGCGCCTTCAGTGTGCTGCGAGCGTAGATCAAATTCTGAGGCCGATGCGTGGGCGATCATTTCCGTTTCGCCAAGGTCGATTAGCGACGGCTCTGCGTCCAATAGCGCATGAGTTTGCCTCTTCTCGACAGCCACCCGGCTCTGTTGTTCCCTCGCAGTGACCAAGCCCACTTGAACATTCAGTGCACCCTTGGGTATTTTATCACGCAAGAGCAGTCTCTTCCAACGAGGGATGAGCCTGAGCGAGGCTCTGCGGGGGAAGCAGGAATCATCGGGGGATGATCTTGCAGCTCGATCTCGCAACCCACTCCCACCCTGGATGACTTGCGGACCTTCCTGGAAGGCAACCCGGACGTGACCGTCCAGGTACCGTCACGACCGGAAGCCTACGCCCCTATCGGACGTGTCCTGCGCCGGTTCTCGTACTGGCGACTCAATCGCGGGGAGCAGGGTCTGGTGCGCCGTTATCTGGTCCGCACGACTGGCCTCTCCCGGGCACAGGTAGCGCGCTTGATCGCCCGCTACCGGGCAGAGGGGGAACTGGTGGACCGGCGTCGAGCGGCCGCCAAGCCGTTCCAGCTCCGGAATTAAGGGGCGGATATCCGACTGCTGGCCGAGACCGACGAGTAGCACGGTACGCTCTCGGGGCCCACCACACTGACGCTGCTGCAGAGGGCCTGGAAGGTCTTTGAGGACGAGCGCTTCCGGCGCTTGGCGGCCCTCTCCAACGGGCATCTGTACAACCTGCGACGGAGCCGGACCTTCCGGCGCTGGCAGCCACACATGGGCGCGACGCGCCCGACGGGGGTCGCGCTCGAGCAGCTCGCCGCTATGCCAGCATCCGCGTGACAACCTTGCCCCCGACATCCGTCAGTCGGAAGTCACGCCCCGCATGGCGATACGTCAGCTGTTCGTGATCCAGCCCAAGGCAGTGCAACAACGTCGCCTGGAGGTCGTGGACATGCACCGGATTCTCCGCCACGGTCAGTCCGAGTTCATCTGTCGCTCCAATGACCTGTCCGCCCTTGATGCCGCCACCCGCTACCCACACGCTGAATCCGTCCGCATGGTGGTCGCGCCCGATGCTGGCCGGGTCCGATGGGTCCCGCCACTCCGCCAGGGCGGTCCTCCCGAACTCCCCGGCCCAGAGAACCAGTGTCTCGTCCAGCAGGCCCCGCTGCTTGAGGTCCTTGACGAGCGCCGCGACGGGTTGGTCGGTCGTTCGGCATTTCTGGCTGAGCCCCTTGTCCAGGTTCGAGTGGTGGTCCCATTGGGCATGCTGATTGAGAACGAAACGCACACCTCGCTCAACGAGTCTGCGCGCCAGGAGGCAGGACATCCCATAGGCGCCTGTCTGCTTGGAATCGAGGCCATACATCCGGCGAGTCGCGTCGGACTCGCCGGAGATGTCGATCAATCCCGGGGCCGAGGCCTGCATGCGGAATGCCAACTCGTAGGCAGCGATCCGGGAGGCTATCTCGGCATCGCCCGTCCGTTCGAGCTGCTCCTGGTTGAGGTCACGGATGATCTCGAGATCACGGCGCTGCATTGACGCCGTGACACCATACGGATTCGAGAGATGGAGGATGGGGTCACCCTGGCTGCGCAGCAGCACGCCGCCGTAGTTCGACGGCAGGAAACCGTTGGACCAGTTGCCGGTACTGCCCTGCGTCGAACTGCCGGTCTTGAGCACCACGAATCCGGGAAGGTCCCTCGACTCGCTGCCCAACCCGTACGTGACCCAAGAGCCGATCGTCGGCCGTCCGAGCAGCGGACTTCCCGTCATCAGCAGCGACTGCCCCGGATGATGGTTGACAGCCTCACCGTGGACGGACCGTACCAGGCAGATGTCGTCCGCGACCGTCGCCGTGTGCGGCAGCCATTCGGAAAGTTCGATTCCCGACTGCCCGGCCGGCCGAAACTCGCGGCGGCTGGCCAGTACCTTCGCCGTGGGTTTGATGAATGCAAGCTGCAGGTCCTTCGCCAGAGACTCCGGAAGCGGTCTGCCGTCCCACTCGTGAAGCTTCGGTTTCGGGTCGAACAGGTCAATCTGGCTCGGAGCGCCAGCCTGAAACAGAAAGATGACGTTCTTCGCCTTCGGAGCGAAATGGGTCTCGCGCGGAGCGAGAGGATCGGAGCGGGACGCGGTCCGGCCCTCCAGTCCCAGCAAGTGGCCGAGCACGCCAAGGCCCAGTCCATAGAGGGTGTTGTCGAGAAACTCGCGCCTCGAGCGGATCGCCAGCAACTCCTGCATGTTCATGGTCGAGTCACGAATTCATCGAGGTTCATCAGGATCCGCCCGACGCCAGTCCATGCCGCCAGGTCCAGCTTGTCGAGTCCGTCCACCGTGGGCAGATCCGCGAGCCGCTCCGAAGCGTGAGCCTCGTTCCGGCGCTCGGCCACATAGGTGGCGAATCGTGACCGCTCCCCAACTGTCGGCTCTCGGCCCAGAGCAAGCTCGAACCCGTGGCGCAGCCGGTGTTCGAAGTCCCCACTCGAAACCTCGGTGAGAACACGTAGCGCCAGGGACTGCCACGCTTCCGCGAAGGTCGGGTCATTGAGCAGGTTCAAGGCCTGCAGCGGGGTGTTGGACCGTTCCCGCCTGCAGGCAGGAGCCCGGAACTCCGGTGAGTCGAACGTTGTCAGGAACGGATATGGCTGGGTCCGCTGGAACTGGATGTACAGGCCGCGCTTGAACCGCTCCCGACCACTCGTCGGCTCCCAATCCGTCCCCCCGGACTTGAACCCGGTGGTACCGTCCGGCATGGCCGGACGAAAGCCCGGGCCGCCCACATCGTGGTGGAGCAGGCCAGCCGCAGCAAGGGCCCGATCCCAGATGAGTTCCGCAGGCAGTCTGAGTCGAGTCTGTCGCGCAAGAAGTTCGTTGCCCGGATCGCGCGCCGCCAGGTCGGGCCGCAGCACAGCGGCCTGCCGATACGTTGCGGACGTGACGATCAGACGGTGCATCCTCTTGACGTTCCATCCGGAATCCCGAAACTCCGAGGCGAGCCAGTCGAGCAGCTCGGGATGGCTGGGTTCGTTGCCCTGCAGCCCGAAATCATCCGAGGTCGTCACCAGCCCGCGTCCGAAATACTCCTGCCAGATGCGATTGACAGCAACCCGCGCGGTCAGCGGGTTGCTGTCGGAAAACAGCCAGCGGGCAAGCTGCAGTCGGGTCGGAGTGGGCTCCGGCCCCGCCGGCAGAAAGGCCGGCGTCGACGGCCGGACCTCGATGCCCGGCCGGTCCCAACTCCCTCGGACTCGCAGATGGGTGGGCCTGCGCTCCGGGCGGTCATGGACTACCCGGGCTTCCGTGCGCTGAGGATATCGCCTGTTCAGCGCTCGGAGCCTCTCCAGCGCCTCGGGGAAGCCAAGTTCCTTCTGCGTGTCCGCCCCCACGATGAGGCTGTAGGCCCGCAGGAAGTAATACGTGACCATGGTGGCCTGCCGCCAGGTACGTTCCGCGGGCGGGACCCTCACGATCTCCTGGCCGCCATCGGTGTTCAGGCCAAGCTCCTGCCAGGCGAGGTCCCAGTCCAGGTACACACCCGGGTCGGCACCCGCCTTGAGGCATCCCTGCTCCCACGCCGCCTGGAGTTCGGGAACGTTGTACTCGTCGAGGATTTGCTGGTGCTGTCGGCGGTACTCGTTGACAGTCCGCAGATACGGCCCCATCTCACCCTGGAGCGGTGCGTAGATATGGGCCTCTTCCAGATTGTCGAAGTACGCGAAGAGCTCGTAGAACTCCCGCTGCGAGATCGGGTCGTACTTGTGATCGTGACACTGTGCACAACCCACGGTCAGGCCGAGCCAAACGGTCCCGAAGGTGCTGGCGCGGTCGACGGTCTCCTCGAAAAGGAACTGAGCGGGGTTTACGCCACCCTCGCGATTCCTGAGCGTGTTCCGGTGGAAGCCCGTAGCGACTCGCTGTTCGACCGTGGCGTTCGGAAGAAGATCCCCGGCGATCTGCTCGATCGAGAAGCGGTCGAACGGCATGTTGGCATTGAACGCCTCAATGACCCACCGACGGTATCGCCAGGCATGCGGTCGGGTGTAGTCCTTGGCGTATCCGTCCGAGTCCGCGTAACGCACCTGGTCGAGCCAATGGATGGCCTGCCTTTCCCCGAAACTCTCCGAGCCGATGAGGCGGTCGACGACCCGCTCGTACGCCGAATCGCTCTCGTCCGCGATAAACGCGCGCTGCTCGTCAATGGACGGAACCAGCCCGGTCAGGTCCAGTGAGACCCGGGCCAGCAACGCCGCGCGGTCCGCCGCAGGTGAAGGCTCCAAGTCCTCCCGCCGCAGCCTTCGCCGGACGAAATGATCGACAGGGTGCGATCCCTGCGGCGCCGGGGGGTGCCGGATCGGTTGAAATGCCCAATGCCGGGACCGGTCACCGCCGATGCTGTCGACGGAAATCTCCCCGCCGTAATCCGGCCAGTGCGCTCCCTGGTCGATCCACTCTCGCAGAAGCCCGATCTGCACCTCGGTGAGCGGATCGCCAACCGGTGGCATCCGCACCTTGACGTTGTAGCCGGCCACCATCTGCACAAGCCGGCTGTTTTCCGCGTCCCCGGGGAGGATGGAGGGCCCGGAGTGACCACCGGCCAGAGCGGAAGACTTGCGATCCAATCGCAACCCGTTCATCGCATTCGATTCGCCATGGCAAGCGACGCAGTGCTGCTTGAACAGGGGAAGGACCTGTGTCTCGAAATCGACCGGGGCTGGCGTTGCGGGAGGAAGTTCGTCCGCTGCGACCAGCATGGTCGCAACAAGGCCAGCAAGGACGCATGTGGTCCCGGACCTTCTCGCAAACCCGTGGCTCGGTGCCGTCATCCGCATCTTGGCCTAGTTATTTTCGCAACTTTCCGGGATACGCCCATCCCATACAGCCTACATGCATCACACCACAAACAGCATCTTATGGACCACAACGGAGCACGCAACTCGGCCGTCTGGAAGGTCTCAGGGAAGCATGTCGATACTCGTAGCGTTCATATCATAAGCGCTCGCAATCGGTGAACCAAGGCCAGTTCAACCCGGCAAGGCTCCCAGCTTGAAGACGACGCCGTCATCCTCGACACCGACCTCGCAGAGCGCGAGAGGCAGCGGCGGTCCGCTCCAGCGCCGTATCCCAGAACACCAAGATCGCTGGTTGTCCGATAGGGAGTGGGCGTCCAAAGACTGAACAGAGTGGCACCCTCCAGCCTCATCGCTCCTGCCCGCTCTGCGCCCCCTGAGTGGGGCGCGGGCTGCCGACCCGCCCTTACGTTTCTCTCCGAAGCGTGTATGATCAACTCATCCGCCCCCTTCGGCCTCCTTCAGTCTCATCTGTGAATCGGAAAGAACTGTGTTGAGCAGACTGCCTGTGGTACTCGTCGCCGTTAGTGCCCGCAGCGCGAATCATCACGGACAGCAAGCGTCTGTGGGGCGGCGACAGCCGGCCGTGAGCGACCGAACATCGCCCACCCTCACGAAGGCTCCACTCTCCAGCGTAGTAGTCTGGTCGGCGGTCCGTCGCCGATTACTGGTCGGTGGCGTCTATTCGGGAGGCCCGTGATTGGCCGAACCCACATCATCGCGAGCAGAATTCGCTTACTATATCGCCGGGTTCGCTCACCGTCAACTCGAGAGGATTCACAGGCATGGCGTTTCAGACCCCCACCACAATCAGCAAGGCACTCGGATCCATCGAACGCAGGGAATACGTCCTGAAGTGGTACCGGTTGTTTGGACAGGTAGTCGGCAATATTAAGGTGGACTCTGCAACTTCTGTTGAACTACCGACTGCCGAGATTGTAACAGAACGAGGGATCGTCATCCTCCCGTCTCCCAGTCGGCCGAGGCTGCCGCAGAGGCTGGCCTGGGGCTCCTCTTGCCGGGCCTTGCCGGTGCCAAATCTGAACCGGCAGACCCCGGCGCGAGCTCGGGCCGATCCCGCCAGCACTGCTCGCAATGGGCGAGATGGCGCTCCAAGTGCTCCCCGTAGGCGGCCGGGAACGGATGCTCCCGCAGTTCCTCGAGCAGGTTGCGGAAGTAGGCCAGCGAGCGCACCGGCTCGCCGTCGGGGTCCTCGAGCAGGGCCAGCGACTTGCGCACGCTCCCCAACAGGATGGCCTGCTCGACCCGCTCCAGGTCCACGCCCGCACGGTACCACTGTGCCGCCAAGCGCTCATCCACCGTGCGGAATGTCGCCTGCACGCAGGTCGGTTGCAGGAAGAGCTCGCGAACGCGAGCCACATAGCTCATGAGATCCGGGTTCGGCTGCGAGGCGCCGGGCACCTCCTCGTCGCCGGGCTGAGCTTCATACGGCCAATACTCCGCACACACGCGGAGACGCGAACGACGGTGCTGGTTCGGGGCCGCCTCCAGGGTGCAGATGCCCTGCGCCACCAGTTCCCGCAGACAGCGGCCCAGCGTCGACCGACTCTGGCCCAGTTCCCGAGCCAGGCTGCCCCGTTCGAACTCCAGACAACCACTGCCTCGTTCCGCCCGCAGACAGATGTAGCTGAAGACCTTGAAGGCGGGATCACTCAGGCGGTGCAGGGCCCGCTCGAAGCCCGCTCCCGCAGCGAACCAGCCACCCGCTGCCGGCTTCCCTCGCACGGCTCCCCGCCGCTCTGCAGCACTTCCCACGGTGTCCGGCCTCCCAGTGCCGAGTGAGGCCTCTCATGGTTGTAGAACCTCAGCCATGATCCGATCTGTTCCCGGGCCACGAAACCGTCCGTGAATTCCTGCAAATACACGGTTTCATACTTCAGGGAACGCCACAGCCGCTCGATGAACACATTGTCGATGCAGCGGCCCCGACCATCCATGGAGGGGCGGACCCCGGCGCCTTCCAGGCAGTTCTGGAAAGCCGCCCCCGTGAACTGACTGCCCTGGTCCGTGTTGAAGATCTCGGGAGCCGGGTGCCGCACCAGGGCCGCCTCCACGGCGGCGACGCAGAATTCGCTGTCCAGCGTGTTGGACAATTCCCAGGCCAGCACGCAGCGACTGGCCCAGTCCATCACGGCCATCAGGTACAGATATCCCTGCCGCAGCGGGATGTAGGTGATGTCGGCACACCACACGTGGTGCGCCCGCTGCACCTGCAGGTGGCGCAGCAGGTAGGGGTGGACCCGGTGCCCCGGATGCGGCTCGCTGCAGCGCGGACGGCAGTGGATCGCCGCCAGCCCCATCTGACGCATCAGACGCCGCACCCGGCACCGACCGACCAGCCCTCCCGCTGCAGGTGCCGACTCATCTGGCGACTCCCGTAGAACGGATGCGCGGTGTACAACTCGTCCACACGATGCATCAGCGCCAACTCGGCCGCGTCCGGCTCGCGCCGCTGGTAGTACAGTGCCGACCGACTCAGCCCCAGCCACTGACACTGCCGGCTCAGGCTGGCCTGGGCATGGTCCCGCTGGACCAGCGTCCGGCGCGTGGCACGATCCAGCGTTCCCACGCGCTCTGCAAAAAATCCCGTTCGACGACCAACTGCCCGATCTTCGCGTGCAGCTTCTGGATCTCGGCCTCGAGGACCTGCCGCTCGTTGTGCGGCTGCTTCTCGAACAGCCCGATCAAACCCTCACTCGCCGTGCGCTTCCACTGGCTCACCTGGTTCGGATGCACCTCATGGTGCGCCGCGATCTGCTGGATCGTCTGATCCCCCCGCAACGCTGCCTTTGCTACCCGTGCCTTGAAACTGGCCGTGAACCTTCGTCGTTTCGCCATGCTGAACTCCTCTCACCCCGCGCAGAGTCCACCTTAACGCACTGTCCGAAATTCCGGTACCACTTCATCCTGCCAGCCATCCAGCGAGAGTTCGTGTGGCGGCCAGAGCAGATCGAGTGCCTCTTCGACAGCTTGATGCGGGGGTACCCGATCGGCTCGTTCCTGTTCTGGATGGTCCGGCAGGAAGGCATCGAGATGTACAAGTTCTATGACTTTATGCTCGACTGCCACGAAAGGGACAATGCTCATTGCACGCCAGTCGGCGCAGTCACCCGTGACAAGATTACGGCGGTCCTTGATGGCCAGCAACGACTCACGGCCCTGAACATCGGGCTACGCGGCAGCTATGCGTACAAACTCCCGCGCTTGTGGTGGCACAACCCGGACGCCTTCCCCGCCCGGCGCCTGTGCTTGAACCTCCTCCACGATGCGGAGGAGAACGAATACGACATGCGGTACGATTTCCGCTTCCTCACCAGCAAGGAGGTCGCGCGCCGGGAGGAGACGCGCTGCTGGTACCCAGCCGGCGACATCCTTAGAGCCGATGACGTCGTCGATCTCAATGATTTCCTCGAAGCGCACCAAATCGACAACCGACGCGACCCGCTAAAAATCCTTGCAAAACTCCACAAGGTCGTTCATACCGAGGCGGTCGTCGCGTACTACGAGGAGGAGGATCAGGACCTCGACAAGGTCCTGCGTGTTTTTATACGCACTAACAGCGGTGGCACGAAGCTGAGTTACTCGGACATGCCCATGAGCATGGCTACGGCACAGTGGGAGACGCTGGACGCCAGAGCCGAGATCCACGGCAAGGTGGACGAGATCAACGGCATGGGCGGCGGCTTCGGGTTCTCCCAAGACTTCCTGCTGAAGGCAGGTTTGATGCTGGCCGGCGTTACAAGCGTGGGGTTCAGTGTTACCAACTTCACCCGCGACAACATGAAGCTCCTCGAAGAACGCTCGGATCGGATCACGTCGGCGGTCGGCACGGCCGTGGCGCTCGTGGCGAGCTTCGGGTCTAACAAGGACAGTCTGAGCGCGCACAACGCAGTCCTTCCCATTGCCCATTACCTGTATCACCGGGACGCGCCGTCTGGATTCATTGTTCAGGCGGCGTATGAGCGAGACCGCGAGGCGATCCGAAGCTGGTTGACACGATCGTTGCTCAAGCGTGGGATCTGGGGCAGTGGCCTGGACTCGCTACTGACCGCGCTTAGGACAGTCATTAATACGCACGGCAGAGAGGCGTTCCCTACAGAACGCATGGAAGAGGCGATGCGGGCGAGGGGCAAGAGCCTGACGTTCGAGGAGGAAGAGCTCGAGGACCTCGTCGAATCGAAATACCGCGAGTTCGCGCTGCTGTCCCTGCTGTACTCCTTCGTAGACACTCAGAAAAACAAATTCCACATCGACCACATCTTCCCCAAGAGCCGCTTTTCATTTCGGCGACTACGCCGTGCCGGCGTGCCTGAGCACGACATTAAGGAGTACCAAGATCGCGTGGACCGTTTGCCGAATCTGCAACTACTTGCCGGGAACCTGAACCAGAGCAAGAGCGACATGCTCCCGGGAGAGTGGACCGCGACATTCGAGCCCAGGAAGGCACGCGAGTACGCCGGACTTCACGACCTTGGCGATGTTCCGTCCGACATCACTGGATTCAACGTGTTCTACAACGCCCGCCGCACCCAACTCCTCAGCCGGTTGCGACGGCTACTCGGTACGGGTCGGCGTGGCCGAGAGTTTGTCTAGAAGCCTGTCGGACTTAGGCATAGGAAGCGCGATTATGCGCTGAAAGTCGTATTGAGGTTAGTATTTGATCTTTATATTACTTATTGATATTTTAATTTATTCTTGTATTGTTCGTTTTTGAGTCAAAATGTCTCCTAAGTCCGACAGTCTCCTAGGTACCATGTGCAGTGCCGTCACGCCACCAAGCCCAGCAGCCGGGTCAAGGTGCGGGTGTTCTTCAACCAGTTCTACTTCGAACGACTCGCGACCGATGCGCTCGACGAAGTCCGACGGGCAGAACAACGGGAGTTGGACCCCGGTTCGACTAAGGCACTCAGAGGGATGCGCTACCCGGTACTAGTGTTCCGTCAAGGTGTGGGTTTCTGGTGGATGAACTTGCGCTGGCGGCGGGCACCGGCAATCGTGATGCGCGCGTTCACGCCTCGTCGACACCCTCTTGACCCTCTTGCCACCATCAACTCGATGCGCTGTGCCTCCCTTGTGTCCCGTGTCCGGCAGTCCGCCTGCCTCTCGCAGGACAGGAGGATCGTAGCCGTACCGAATGGCTCCTGTTCCCGGTGTTGCGTTAACCGCGGATCGCGGGTTGGAAGGACTGGAGTCCGCGGCGGGCATCGAGACCTGCCGTTTGCCAGTGGACATGCGGTTCGGCCAGTCCTGCTCTCGTGAGCGGATCTGTGCTACCCTACGTTCGATGGATGCACAGTGGGTTGGCGTGGCCCTGACGGGGATTGCCGTTGTGGTGTCTCTGGCGGTCTTCATTCGTTCTGTCTCCACCCAGCTTCGCGGGGAGTTTCGCAGCGAGATGCAGAGCTTTCGTCAGGAGCAGCGCGAGGAGAGTCGGGCACTTGCGGCACAGCAGCGAGAGGACCATCGGGCACTTGTCGCACAGCAACGCGAGGACCATCGTGAACTGTCCGACAAACTGACGGCACTGGCCGCACAGCAACGCGAGGACCATCGGGCACTGGCCGCACAGCAGCGCGAGGACCATCGTGAACTGTCCGACAAACTGACGGCGCTGGCCGAGCGGACTACGCGCATCGAAGAGGCATTGGCTCCGCGGTCGACCCCGCTACTGCAGGCAGCGGCGCAATCGCTTCCCCCGACCGAGTAACGGTGGTCCGAGTCCCCGCCCGGCCGATCCTGGGCGTGGTGTTCCGGATCCGGGAGTTGTGCCACTGATGCTCCCTCAACTGCCACATTTCCGGTAGAGTGTGTCGCAAGAAGGAGTCCATCCAGCCCGCAGCCAAGTGCGTGCCAGTGCGACACAAACTGGCAAACCGCCGGTGCAGATCCCCGTCGCAGACTCAATTCGGTCTACCTGAAGATCTCTGCTTGACGCAACACTAGAGCACCCGGCGCAACTGAAGCGAAAACCGGGGAGTCGCGCCATCTGGTCGTCCTTTGCCGACAGAATCGAGCACTGGACCGCGCCTGCAGATTAGAGGAGTACTTGGCGACTGTCCTAGAACACGCACCGGCGGTAGAAGCACCGGTTCGGCAGTCCGAGTGGGTGGGCTGGGCTGCCCGCATCGTCGGACATACGCCAACCGGGGGCGTGCGGGGATCCCGGGGCGGTTTCCTCTGTTGGCCACTGCGGGTTCTTCCGACAGTCGGCTCGCACCGGCTGACCGACATGGAACGTTCTCTGGCAATGATGATCGTACGTTCCTTCGGCATTCCTCAATCCGTTCCTGCCGTGTTCCGTGTACTCGGAAATTGTCCTGTATTCGGCGCGGGAATCCGCTGGACCATTTCGGCCATGCGGGAACTGTACCGCACAGCCCCCGAAAGATCCCAGTGCGCAGCAGGGCCGCCGGCGACCACTCCCACACTCCGTCGGTATACCTCCGCCCGACGATTCCAGATCGGTCAGTCCGAGCGCGCTTCCACCGCGCGGGCCGGGAAGAGCGGCGTGGAACCCGAGCCAGCAGCGCGAAATCGAGTGCTGTTCAGCTTCCTGATCACACCCTCAGATACCAATCGACGGAGCCAACCCTCGGCCTGGTTCTTCTGTACATCGAACGCTGCTGCAACATCCGCCACGTCTCTGGGCTCGTCCAGGTAGGACAGTAACAGCCTTCTCACGCTAGCGAAGAGCTGCTCCGAAGGCTTCCATCCGTCGTCAATGCCATTCGGACACCGCGAGTTCCCGTCCGCAACGGCTCGGTAGCGAGTAGGACCGGGGAGTCTCTCGATGGCGTTTTCGGCCACGAGCCGCTTCAGCCAGCGACGTCCCTGTTGCTTTCGAACCTCGAACGACTCAGCGACATCGTCTTCGGTCCTGGGCTCGGCCAAATACCGGAGCAGCAGATCTCTGACGGTTGCAAGCAACTCCTCGGCAGTACCGACTCCAACCGACGGCGAGAGCTCAACAGCTGCACTCGATGCATCCTTTGCGGCGGACTGCGCACCGTCCGGCGGGCCCTGCTCCCCTTGCAGGTCAGGGCCGGGTGCGGCAGGCTCCGCCTTTCGCTCTACGCCTGGACGGGCGAACAGCAGTGAATCGAAGGCCTCCGGATTCTCGGGAATTGACCATTGACGCGCTCCCCGCTCCACGAGCGCTTCGAGACCCCGTCCCATCTCGCCGGCGGAACGAACGTAGAGGGGAACGAAGCGAAGCCGGTCGAGCTGTTCGGTCGCGCCGGCCCATGTACCGCCTTTCCCGAAATCCGCGCTGACGACGAGCGCTGCGTCCGCCAGCGCATAGATCAGCTTGTTGCGTTGCATGGCGTGACCGACAAGGAATCCTACAGACGGGTCGTACGGACAGGTCAGGACCAGCCGACCTTCCAGCAACGCGCCGCGATATTCCCGACGCACGGCAGCACGTTCCAGTCCATCCGCCAGCACACCTGCCGCTCGCCCACCGGAATTGAGAGCGCCCCGCATCGCCGCCTGATCGATGCCGCGGGCACCGCCGGAGACCACTGTTCGGCCTGCATCGGCAGCGAGACTGCCAACGCCTTCGGTGTAGGAGATCAAGGCGTCGTCCACGTTTCGGGAACCGACGACGGCCAGTCCGCCGGTGTCGAGACACTTGCGGTTCCCGCAACCGTACAGCACTGGCGGCGCGAGTTCTCGCAGTCGTCTCTTCAGCCGTAGCGGGTATTCGGCGTCCGCACGGCTCATGACCCAAAGCGCGCGCATACGCCAGCGCTCCATCGCCTGGCTGAGCAGGAACCCGCGGTCGAGCAGACCGTCGAGCCGTCCGGGGGCCAGATCGAGTTCGCACTCCTTCAGCAACGGGCCCGCACCGTGTCCCAGCAGGTCCGCCGGCTCGCGCTGCCTCTTCCGGAGCCAGCGCGCCAGGCGGTTATACTCGCCGACCGCCAGCGGTTTCGGGGACGGCTTCCTGTTCCGCCCGACCAGCAGCGGCGCGGTCAGCAGCAGAATCGCCCGCGTGTTGAGAGAAGGCAAGTCACTCATGACCGGCCTCCCGAAAAGGCGAGCGCGACCGGCCAGACCGGGCCGCATCCCCGTCGGCGCAGTTCCCAGGCGGCAACCGTAAAGGTCCATCGGGAGTCCACGACATCGTCCACCAGCAGTACGGGTCCGGTCTGCATGTCGGCCTTGTAAACCGCGAGAGAACCCACAACATTGTGGGCCTGACGGGTGCTGTTCTCCATCGTCTTCTGTTCCGGCCGATCTCCTTTCTTCAGCAGTACGGGGCTGAAGACAAGATCCAGCTCGGCGGCTAGCCTGCGCGCAAAGTCGGGAACAAGGTGGGGATGCCGCAGCGACGGAATCGCCGCAACCCACGCGGGAGGCGGAACCGGACTCCACGTCCGCACCATCTCCGCACACGCATCGACCAAATCGTCCGAGAACCGCCGATCCTTCACCTTGCCACGACTGACCAGTCGCCCCCAGCCGGCGTCGTTCCAGACGCACAGTACCCTACCCTCCTCTGCCTGGCGCTGCTCTTCGATTCTCGTGCCCGTAGGCCAATTCCGCCGCGGCTCCAGCTTCAAGCTCGAACGGCGCAGGAAGGTAACTGCCTTTGTGGCGGTCTCTGGACTGTACGAGGCATCGAGCGGCGGCAGCGAAGGGCCTGAGACTTTCTGCACCTCTCCATCAAGCGCCCGTATCAGGAACGCCATGTGTCCGGAGGATCGCCCTACATATTCCTGCATCTGGGCCTGCTCCTTGCGCCGCAGGGCCGTGAGCCGCTCCGCCCGCTCCCAGAAACTCCTGCTCAGCGGTGCCGCGGTCAATCGCCATGACGAGCCGACCTTGACAATGGGCGGAGGTGATTCCAACGAGAGCAGATCCAGGGTCTTCTTGATACGGACCCCGCTGACGTTGGCACGGGCCTCGATCTGGCGCTGCGTCAGCCCGCCATTGTCAGACTCCAGCGCCGCCAGAACCTGCTCCACCTCGTTGCGGGTGGGGAACGCGCTGCGGATGAAGTAATTGGTGATCTCGGTCTCCTCCTCGCCACTGAGCAGCACGGCGCGGGCCGATTCCAGCGCCCGGCCGGCCCGGCCCACCTGCTGATAGTAGGCCACCACGGAACCGGGCGTCTGGTAGTGGATCACGAACGCCAAATCGGGTTTGTCGAATCCCATGCCAAGTGCCGTGGTCGCCACAAGCGCCTTCAATCGGTTGTCTAGGAGAGCCTGTTCCAAGGCCTCCCGGTCGGGTCCGGTCTGACCCGAGTAGGCGGCCACATTGATGCCGCGGGACTTCAGCCAATCGGCCACACGATTTGCATCGCGTACCGTCAGGGTATAGATGATGCCGCTCCCAGGCAGCGACGGCAGCCGTTCGGCCAACCACGCTAGCCGTTCGGCCTGGCCGGGCATTCGAATGGTCTGCAGGGCGAGAGATGACCGGTTGAGGTCGCCACGCGACACATGAAGGTTCGGCCCCAGTATCTCCTCGAGATCGGCCATCACACGATCATTGGCAGTGGCAGTGGTCGCCAACAGGCGAAGATTCGGAGGAAGGATGCGGACCGTGCGCTCGATCAGTCGATAGTGGGGACGAAAGTCATGACCCCAATCCGAAATGCAGTGGGCCTCGTCGATGACCAGCATGGCGACATTCCGGGCGAATTCCGCCAATACCTGTTCGCGAAAATGCTGGTTCGCGAGACGCTCAGGAGAGATGAGCAGGATGTCCGTGGTACCGGACTGGATCGACTCCTCGACAGCGCGCCAATCCTGCTGGTTGCCGGAGTGGATGGTCCTGGCGCAGAGACCCATCCGCTCAGCGGCAGCGATCTGATTGCGCATCAGTGCCAGCAGGGGGCTGACCAGCAGGGTTGGCCCCAGCTTCGCTTCGCGCAGCAGCCGCGTGGCGATGAAGTAGACGAAGCTCTTCCCCCAGCCAGTCTTCTGAACCACGAGTTGGCGCCCACGCCCCTCCACGATATGTCGGATGGCTTCTTCCTGTCCCTCACGGAACCGAGGGTTCGATAGCCCTGTCCCCTGCTGCAGCAGTGCCAGCGCTCGGCGAGAGTCGTATTTCATCGCGGCACCTTTCGCGGAATCGCAGTCGAAGTGTCAACCATCGAATCGGGATCGTCGCAGCGATCCTGTGCAGTGTGGAGCTTCAGTCGAGAGCCTTGCGATCCAACCGCAACCCGCTGATCGCAGAGTGCCTGTCCCGATCAGCGAGACAGGGCCGTTCGAACAGGAAGCGGACCCGGATCACGGAATCAGCCGGACTTGCAGCCGCTGGATGACGTCCGTACGCTGCGACCAGCATGGCCGAGCCGAAGCCGAAAACGGCTCCCATGATCCTGAATCCGCCCAGGAGGCGGTGACTCGATCACATTATCCGGATCATGTTCCGTTCACCGTGAACAGGTGCTTGCAAGACTCACTCCCATGCAGTCCAACGTACATCAATCCGCAGCCAGCGCCTCGTGCTCGACGATGGCCTCGTCGAGCCATTCGAACGGTCCGGCCAGATGCACGGACAGCCAACTGCGTGGTCGTCGAGCCGGAGGACTCGGCGAATCCCCGCAATGCCAACCCGGACCATATCGAATGAGCGTACACCCGGGGAGCCAAGGCCAATCGACGACGACGCCGATTCCCGATGACGTTACAAGCTGACGAGCCGGTGTCCGATGCGATGGTCTCGGTCTGGCCGCAACAGCTCGACATAGGCGTACGAAGGGTGAGGATTCCCGGACCCGGCGCCGTCCACTGAAGTCGACACAACCATCTCTCCAACGCGGACTCCGATGGCCGAGGAGAACATCGGTCCGGCCACTACACAGGTGTGAAACTCGCCGTTCTCTCCAAGGGCGTCAACATCGGAGGGAAGATCAGCCAGAAAGCTGCGGTCGAACCATCGGCCGGCCAACTCAACGAGCAGGGCAACCGGACTGATCGCCGTCACGATTGCCTTCACTCCAGCGGAGATCATTTCATCAACCAGAGCGGCGGCTGTCAGCCGACCCCAGAGCGGGACCAGGGGAGTGAATCCGGTCCCCCTGAGACCAGCCTCCCGATACTGTCGGATATCCTCCAGGAAGAGATCGCCGTACGCGAGGACTTGCGACCTCCGGCCAGGCGGAAGGCTGTGGACCCGGGCGAGAAACCGCTGCATGGAAGCCTCGTACTCACCCCTTGGGCAGGGGGCGGAGATCGGAATCTCATACAGCGGCAATCCCAGCCTGGCCGCCTGCGCATTCAGGATCCACGCCGGAGTCTCGTGGACCGACAGGCGTTCCATGCCCGCTGCCACCATTGTGAAGATGCCTCGCACATCGAAGTCCTCTTCCTGCTGGCGGAGGTTGGGCCGGCCCCATGCATGGCGGGATAACGGATCGGCGGCACCTGTCTTAACCCTGGTTCGTCAGCTGGGCACTCAACTAGCAGAATTTTCGGCGCTTCTGGGATATCTCCACGCGGAGGTGACCTCCCAAGTCATTGTCGATCAGTGGCATTACACAGGATTTACAATTGATTTACGATCGATAGCGCCCAGTGGTGATTCCGGGACCACCTGAACGCGGTTCTTGCGGTCTGTTCTGTGCCAAGCTGACAGAAGCATGTTCATTCTCTGGGTACGGACGGGCTCGCGACCCTGCCGTGGTGTCAAGCCCGATACCTCCTTTTCCATGCTGAGCACGCCGGAGAAACGCCGAGTGACGCCGGTCCTGGTCCGAGTGTGGATGCACAAGCCAGCCGCATGCGATTGGCGCTCCGCGCAGAATCCTGTAGTGACACAATGGAGTTGCCCAAAACTCGTATGTCACTCATTTTATGTGATTTATTGATTGCAGAATTCATAAGATGACGAACTTGGGTTGACGCCCTCATCGACAAGCCCATGTGCCCCTCGTGGCGGCAACCTCACGCAGCAAGACAGACACTCGGGGAACTTCAGGCATCCGCTGACGAGATGCTTGATGCGGCACTTGCCGGTCCAGCTGGCCTGCTGGATTCGGACCACCTCGCAGGTCTTGGTGTCTTGGTGGTCAGCGAGGGCAAGTCCGGTCCGAAAGGGGCAGTCGTGTCTCGCACCATGCCTGTGTGCATGTGCTGCGACGGTCTTCCGCTTGACATATCGGGAGGGGGGGGGGGGGAGAATGTTAGTCATGCCTTTGCCAGCAAGCTTGTCTCGTCAGCACTCCGGCCGAGTCCGTCGTGCAGCATGGGGTATCGGGCTCCTGTTCCTGCTCCCGGGGCTCGGCCTTGGTGCGAACGAGGAGGGACCGCCTCCTCGCTCGGTGGTCGGAGGCGAACTCACCACGGTGCACAGCTATCCGTTCGTGGTGTGGTTATCTGGATTCTGCACGGGCAGTATCATCGCACCCAGTTGGGTATTGACAGCCGCCCACTGTTTCCCCGATAAAAATAAAGACATGGTAAAATCCTCATCCATGGCAATGAACTGAAAAGGCCTCGCAGTTTACCGTGGTTTAAACCTGGACCTAAGAAATACTACCGCGATGCCAAGAGGATCATTTTACACCCCGATTATAAACCCAACCAACCGAACACTCCCGATATCGCACTCATCGAGCTGTCGAAACCACTCCCTGTAGAGTTGGGAGCTTCTCTCGGTATTCCTGGCCTATCAGCGGAGAAGAGATATGCTCCTTCCGGAACTCCTGCTCTCATGTTAGGCTATGGACGACCGAATGTTGCATCGAGACCAACGGAGGCTGGAGAGCAGGGTGATCTGCGATTCGTCCGTGAGAACATGTATCATGCCAAGGATTGTCGTGATCGGCTGAATTTCCGCGACGAAGCGCAAGTAGCTCATGCTAAAACCATCTGTGCAGGCACCGCTACAAGACGGTCAAATTGGGGCGATAGCGGAGGCCCGATGGTCGTTGCCTACCCCGAGACTGGTGCCACGAAATGGTTACAGGTAGGTGTGATTACAAGGGCCGCCAACTCAGGAGGTACGCACATAAGTACTGTCACTGCAAGAGTCGCAAGTTATGCCGAGTGGATTCGGACGACCACGAACGGCGCAGTTTCGATCATTATTGCCGCACCTGATCCGGACGATCCCGAGGAGATCACGACTCGGATTAGTGAGATCAAGGCACAGATACTGACGATGCAGGCTACAGTCCAGTCGCTGCAAGGCAACAGAACTCTGCTCAAGCAGCGTATTGACGAGTTCAGGGGTATGGAGGGGCAGGACAGGAAGCTGCAAACCACCGAGGACGGGATCCTGGGCTCGGTCTCGGCGATCCTTCCGCAGTAGCGTCCGCATTGGCTGTCAAGCTCAGATCCGGGCGAATCGGCCTCGGATGAGCCGCGCAAACGGCCCGGCCCGATGCACGGACAGCCAACTGCGGGCAGTCACCCGGGGAGACTCGGCGAATCCCCCCAATGCCAACCCTGACCATATCGAATGAGCGTACACCCGGGCCGCCAAGGCCGACCGACCACGCCGCCGATTCCCGATGACGTTTGAAGCTGACGAGCCCGCGTCTAACGCGATGGCCTCAGTCTGGCCGTAGCAGCTCGACATAGGCGTACGAAGGGTGAGGATTCCCGGACCGGGCGCTGTCCACTGAAGGTGGCACAACCATCTCTCCAACGCGGACTCCGATGGCCGAGGAGAACATCGGGCCGGCCACTACACAGGTGTGAAACTCGCCGTTCTCTCCAAGGGGGTCGACATCCGAGGGGAGATCAGCCAGAAAGCTGTGGTCGAACCATCGGCCAGCCAACTCAACGGGCAGGGCGACCGGATTGATCGCTGTCACGATTGCCTTCACTCCAGCGGAGGTCATTTCATCAGCCAGGGCGGCTGTCGGCCGACCCCAGAGCGGGAACAGGGGAGTGAATCCGGTTCCCCTGAGACAGGCCTCCCGATACTGTCGGATGTCCTTCAGGAAGAGATCGCCGTACGCGAGGACTTGCGCCCTCCGGCTAGGCGGAAGACTGTGGATCCGGGTGAGAAACCGCTGCATGGAAGCCTCGTACTCACCCCGTGGGCAGGGGGCGAGGATCGGAATCTCATACAGGGGCAATCCCAGCCTGGCCGCCTGCGCATTCAGGATCCGCGCCGGAGTCTCGTGGACCGACACGTGTTCCATGCCCGCTGCCACCATTGTGAAGATGCCTTGTACATCGAAGTCCTCTGCCTGCTGTCGGAGGTTGTGCCGGACCTATGCATGGCGGGATAACGGATCGGCGGCACGTGTCCTGACGACCCCATCGCCAGGCCCATGTGACCCTCGTGCCTCGTGGCGGCAACCTCACGAAGCAAGACAGACACTCGGGAAACTTCAGGCATCCGCTGACGAGATGCTTGATGTCGCACTTGCCGGTCCAGCGTGCCTGCTGGATTCGGACCAACTCGCAGTTCTTGGTGGTCAGCGAGGGCCAGTCCGATCCGGAAGGGGCCGTCGTGTGTCGTACCATGCCTGCGTGTACGTGCTGCGACTGTCTTGCGCTTGACATACCGGGGGGATAATTGGAGATCCTGACGTCAGGGGCAGGTCATAGGCCAATCGTAAGATGAAAACTATCGTAATACAAGGCTTTCTGGGGGGCGGACGGCTTGGCAGTAGGTGTGAATTCGGAACCCTTCGATTGTCCCGCCACGATGCCAGTTGTACTAGCAAGTGCGACACCAAATATGGGGGTGGGTGTCAAGGGTGGCCTATCATTTGGGGGAAACCACCATGGCACAGACCTACCACCAACTGCAGCACGACGAACGCTGCCAGATCCAGGCCCTGCACCGACAGGGAGCCTCGGCCGACGCCATCGCGGCCCAGCTCCAGCGCCACCGATCCACCATCTACCGCGAACTCCGCCGCAATGCCGACTCCTCCGGCTACTGCCACCAGCAGGCCCAGGCCCGCTCCGAACAGCGCCGCCGACAGGCCGCCTCCGGCCCCCGCAAGCTCCATCCTCCCGTCTGGGACCGCATCTGCGACATGCTCCGGAGGCACTGGAGCCCCGAGCAGATCGCCGGTCGCCTGCGACTCGCCGGTGACGTCTCCGTCAGCTTCTCCTGGCTCTACCGCCGCATTCACCAGGACCGCGCCGACGGCGGCCAACTCCATGCCTGCCTCCGCCACCGCGGCAAACCCCGCCGCTGCAAGGCCACCAGGGGCTCCGCCGGTCGCGGCTGCATCCCCGGTCGCACGGACATCAGCGAACGACCGGCCATCGTCGATGACAAACGGCGCACCGGCGACTGGGAAGGCGACACGATCATCGGCAAGGCCCATTCCGGCGCCGTCGTCACGCTCGTCGACCGGCGCTCCAAGTACACGTTGACACAGCGAGTTGCCAACAGGACCGCCGCCCTGGTCGGCGGTGCCGTCCAGGACCTGCTCGCTCCCTTCACCTCCCTCGTGCACACCCTCACCTTCGACAACGGCAAGGAGTTCGCCGGCCACCGCAGCATCGCCACCTCCCTCGCCACCGCCGTCTTCTTCGCCCGCCCCTACCACTCCTGGGAACGCGGCCTCAACGAACACACCAACGGCCTGCTCCGCCAGTTCGTCCCCAAATCCTCGCATCTCCGCACCCTCGATCCCGGCATCCTCCAGGACGCCACCGACCGTCTCAACCACCGCCCCCGCAAGGTGCTCGGCTATCGCACCCCGCACGAGGTCTTCAGCGCCGCCTGCCTCGCAGCCGGCATTCCCCCACCTCCGGCCAGCCCCGCTCCCGGCCCGCTCTGAGCCTCTCCCTCGCGGCGCCCTGTGGTCCCGCCCACTGCACCCTCGCTGCGCCTGCCTCCCGGTTCCGGCCCACTCCCGGTCCCCGCGAACCGGCTCTCCCGGCCCTCACTCCCCCTCTCCCGGCCCGCCACAAGGGTCCAAGCGGCTCCAGCCCCCCCTTGACACACCCACCCCCGCTGCCCTACACTCTCCCTGTACCCAGCCTTCTCACCTCCCTCCACCCATCCACCCCTGTCGCACTTCGTTGTTCAATGGGCGCTCCTGCCGAATCCGTCGTTCAGCATGGGGTGTCGGGCTCCTGTTCCTGCTCCCGGGGCTCGGCCTTGGTGCGAACGAGGAGGGATCGATTCCTCGCTCGGTGGTCGGAGGCGAACCCACCACGGTGCAGAGCTATCCGTTCGTGGTGTCTATAGAAGATGGATTCTGCACGGGTAGTGTCATCGCACCCCGTTGGGTATTGACAGCCTCCCACTGTCTCGCCAATCTCGCCAAGGACGACGGAACATTCGACAGTGTCCGGATTATCCATGGCCGTGGAGCGGATTATCAAGTATCTTCCCGAGATTCCACGCGGATCCATTTACATCCCGATTATGATCACGCACGCACGTACCAACCGTACCGTCCCGCCGATATCGCACTCATCGAGGTATCGACACCATTTCCTGCAAAATTGGCAGCTCCTCTCGGCCTTCCTAGCCTATCAGCGGAGAAGAGATATGCTCCTTCCGGAACTCCAGCTGTCACCATAGGCTATGGACGAACGGAGACTGGACCGAGTAGTCGCATGCGATCCGTCCGTGAGAACATGTATCATGCCAAGGATTGTCGCGCTCGGCTGGATTTCCTAAACGAAGGGGAAGTTGCTTATGCCAATACCATCTGTGCAGGCACCTCTACAAGACGGGCAAATCTGGGGGATAGCGGAGGCCCGTTGGTCGTTGCCTACCCGGAGACTGGTGCCACGCAATGGTTACAGGTAGGGGTGGTCCAAAGGGCCGCTATCAACTCAGATGGTACGCACGTAAGTGCTGTCTATGCAAGGGTCGCAAGTTATGTCGAGTGGATTCGGAAGACCACGAACGGCGCAGTTTCATTCATTGCCGCACCTTATCCGGACGATCCCGAGGAGATCATGACTCGGATTCGTGAGGTCCAGGCACAGATACTGACGCTGCGGACTACAGTTCAGTCACTGCGAAACAACAGAACTCTGCTCAAGCAGCGTATTGACGAGTTCAAGGGCGTGGAGGGGCAGGACAAGCACCAGCAAACCACAGAGGACGGAATCCTGGCCTCGATCTCGGCGATCTTGCCACAGTAGCGTCCGTATCGGCTGTCAAGCTCAGATACGGGCGAACCGGCCTCGGATGAGCCGCGCAAACGGCCCGGCCAGGTCCACGAACAGCCAACTGCGGGCAGTCACTTGGGGAGACTCGGCGAATCCCCGCAATGCCAACCCTGACCATATCGAATGAGCGTACACCCGGGCAGCCAGGGCCAATCGACGACGATGCCAATTCCCGATGACATTGGAAGCTGACGGGCCGGTGTCTGACGCGATGGTCTCAGTCTGGCCGCAACAGTTCGACATAGGCGTACGAAGGGTAAGGACTCCCGGACCGGGCGCTGTCCACTGAAGGTGGCACAACCATCTCTCCAACGCGGACTCCGATGGCCGAGGAGAACTTCGGTCCGTCCACCACACAGGTGTGAAACTCGCCGTTCTCCCCAAGGGGGTCGACGTCGGAGGGGAGATCAGCCAGAAAGCTGCGGTCGAACCATCGGCCAGCCAACTCAACGGGCAGGGCGACCGGATTGATCGCCGTCACGATCGCCTTCACTCCAGCGGAGATCATTTCATCAGCCATTGCGGCTGTCGGGCGACCCCAAACCGGGGACAAGGGAGTGAATCCGGTCCTCTCGAGACCAGCCTCCCGATATTGTCGGATGTCATCCAGAAAGAGATCGCCAAACGCAAGGACTTTGCGCCCTCCGGTTGGACGGAAGACTGCGAATCCGAGCGAGAAACCGTTGCATGGAAGCCTCGTTCTAGCCCCTTGGGCAGGGGGCGGAGATCGGAATCTCATACAGCGGCAATCCCAGCCTGGCCGCCTGCGCATTCAGGATCCACGCCGGAGTCTCGTGGACCGACAGGCGTTCCATGCCCGCTGCCACCATTGTGAAGATGCCTCGCACATCGAAGTCCTCTGCCTGCTGGCGGAGGTTGGGCCGGCCCCATGCATGGCGGGATAACGGATCGGCGGCACCTGTCTTGACCTTGGTTCGTCAGCTGGGCACTCAACTAGCAGAATTTTCGGCGCTTCTGGGATATCTCCACGCGGAGGTGACCTCCCAAGTCATTGTCGATCAGTGGCATTACACAGGATTTACAATTGATTTACGATCGGTAGTGCCCAGTGGTGATTCCGGGATCACCTGAACGCGGTTCTTGCGGTCTGTTCTGTGCCAAGCTGACAGAAGCATGTTCATTCTCTGGGTACGGACGGGCTCGCGATCCTGCCGTGGTGTCATGCCCGATACCTCCTTTTCCATGCTGAGCACGCCGGAGAAAGGCCGAGTGACGCCGGTCCTGGTCCGAGTGTGGATGCACAAGCCAGCCACATGCGATTGGCGCTCCGCGCAGAATCCTGTAGTGACATAATGGAGTTTTCCAAGCTCGTATATCACTCATTTTATGTGATTTATTGATTGCGGAATTCATAAGATGACGAACTTGGGTTGACGACCCCATCGCCAAGCCCATGTGCCCCTCGTGCCTCGTGGCGACAACCTCACGCAGCAAGACAGACACTCGGGGGAACTTCAGGCATCCGCTGACGAGATGCTTGATGCGGCACTTGCCGGTCCAGCTGGCCTGCTGGATTCGGACCACCTCGCAGGTCTTGGTGGTCAGCGAGGGCAAGTCCGGTCCGAAAGGGGCAGTCGTGTCTCGCACCATGCCTGTGTGCATGTGCTGCGACGGCCTTCCGCTTGACATATCGGGAGGGGGGGGGGGGGAGAATGTTAGTCATGCCTTTGCCAGCAAGCTTGTCTCGTCAGCACTCCGGCCGAGTCCGTCGTGCAGCATGGGGTATCGGGCTCCTGTTCCTGCTCCCGGGGCTCGGCCTTGGTGCGAATGAGGAGGGACCGCCTCCTCGCTCGGTGGTCGGAGGCGAACTCACCACGGTGCACAGCTATCCGTTCGTGGTGCAGGTATCTGGATTCTGCGGGGGCAGTATCATCGCACCCAGCTGGGTATTGACAGCCGCCCACTGTTTCCCCGACAAAAGGAAAAGCATGGCAAAAATTTACTGGGGCAGTGAACTGAAATGGGTTCCCGGTAAAGCGTGGGGACCTAAGAAATACTACCGAAGTGCCAAGAGGCTCATTGTACACCCCGATTATAGGCCCAACCAACCGAACACTCCCGATATCGCACTCATCGAGATGTCGAAACCACTCCCTGCAGAGTTGGGAGCCTCTCTCGGTATTCCTAGCCTATCAGCGGAGAAGAGATATGCTCCTTCCGGAACTCCTGCTCTCATGTTAGGCTATGGACGATCAGTTGCATCGAGATCAGAGGAGGCTGGAGGGCAGACTGAACTGCGATTCGTCCGTGAGAACATGTATCATGCCAAGGATTGTCGTGATCGGCTGGATTTCTGGGACGAAGCGCAAGTTGCTCATGCTAAAACCATCTGTGCAGGCACTCCTACAAGACGGGCAAATTGGGGGGATAGCGGAGGCCCGATGGTCGTTGCCTACCCGGAGACTGGTGCCATGAAATGGTTACAGGTAGGTGTGATTACAAGGGCCGCCAGGATCGGAGGTACGCACATAAGTACTGTCACTGCAAAGGTCGCAAGTTATGCCGAGTGGATTCGGACGACCACGAACGGCGCAGTTTCGATCATTATTGCCGCACCTGATCCGGACGATCCCGAGGAGATCACGACTCGGATTAGTGAGATCAAGGCACAGATACTGACGATGCAGGCTACAGTCCAGTCGCTGCAAGGCAACAGAACTCTGCTCAAGCAGCGTATTGACGAGTTCAGGGGTATGGAGGGGCAGGACAGGAAGCTGCAAACCACCGAGGACGGGATCCTGGGCTCGGTCTCGGCGATCCTTCCGCAGTAGCGTCCGCATTGGCTATTGGCTGTCAAGCTCAGATCCGGGCGAATCAGCCTCGGATGAGCCGCGCAAACGGCCCGGCCCGATGCACGGACAGCCAACTGCGGGCAGTCACCCGGGGAGACTCGGCGAATCCCCCCAATGCCAACCCTGACCATATCGAATGAGCGTACACCCGGGCCGCCAAGGCCGACCGACCACGCCGCCGATTCCCGATGACGTTTGAAGCTGACGAGCCCGCGTCTAACGCGATGGCCTCAGTCTGGCCGTAGCAGCTCGACATAGGCGTACGAAGGGTGAGGATTCCCGGACCGGGCGCTGTCCACTGAAGGTGGCACAACCATCTCTCCAACGCGGACTCCGATGGCCGAGGAGAACATCGGGCCGGCCACTACACAGGTGTGAAACTCGCCGTTCTCTCCAAGGGGGTCGACATCCGAGGGGAGATCAGCCAGAAAGCTGTGGTCGAACCATCGGCCAGCCAACTCAACGGGCAGGGCGACCGGATTGATCGCTGTCACGATTGCCTTCACTCCAGCGGAGATCATTTCATCAGCCAGGGCGGCTGTCGGCCGACCCCAGAGCGGGAACAGGGGAGTGAATCCGGTTCCCCTGAGACAGGCCTCCCGATACTGTCGGATATCCTCCAGAAAGAGATCGCCGTACGCAAGGACTTGCGCCCTCCGGCCAGGCGGAAGACTGTGGATCCGGGTGAGAAACCGTTGCATGGAAGCCTCGTACTCACCCCGTGGGCAGGGGGCGAGGATCGGAATCTCATACAGGGGCAATCCCAGCCTGGCCGCCTGCGCATTCAGGACCCACGCCGGAGTCTCGTGGACCGGCACGCGGTCTGCGCCCGCCGTCACCGTTGTGAACATGGCTCGCACGTCGAAGTCCTCTTCCTGCTGTCGGAGGATGTGCAGGGCCCAAGCCGAGTCTTTTCCCGACGACCAGGAGACGAAAACCGGGGTGCGATTCATGACGGTGGATCGGGGGAGAGTCGGATGCATGGCAGGTAACGGGGCGGGAGTGCCTGTTTCGGCGACCCCGTCGCCAAGCCGATGCTACCCCCTCGTTGGCAACTTCACGACGCAAGACAGACGCTCGGGAAACTCACGGCACCCGCTGACGAGATGCTTGACGTCGCACTTGCCAGTCTAGTGTTCGGTCAATCAATGATTTTCGGGTAGACGGACTTGAGTCGACAGCGAGCCTTGGCAATCGACATGCGCCAATTCACTCCACGCTGGCGCGCATTGACCCGTTGCGACCAGGCTGTCACCTCGGCCCGCAACTTGTCCAGGTCCCCGATCCGACGACCGTTCAGACACTGCCGCGTCAGACAACTCAACTCGCACTCCGCCACGTTCAGACAACTCCCGTGCTTCGGCGTGTACTGGAACTCAATGCGCTACCTCAACCCCCGCGCCCGCTCCGCATCGAAGGCCTCGTACAGCGCTCCCCGCGTGTGCGTGTTGAGATTGTCCAGCACCAGCGTGATCTTCTCGCCGTTCGGATAGCGGCTCTCCAGCAGCGCCGCCACCTCCTCGGCCCAGTCCAGCCTGGTGCGCCGTTCCCGCACCGTCACCGTCCGCCAACCCACCAGCGGTTCGCAGAACATGAACGCCGAGGCCATGCCCGCCCGCCGATACTCGTAGTCCACCCGGCGCGGATGCTCCGTCGTGGCGGGCAGTGGCTGGCGGGTCTCCTGCACCATCCGGATCGGCTGTTCGTCCCTGCAGACCACCGGTCGCCGCTCGTCGTAAGGTCTTTCGTATGTGGACAGAACATCTTCCATGGCGGCCACATACTCCCCGTCCGCCTTCGGCGGAATCACCCAGTACTGCAGGTAGCGCCCCACCATGCCGTTTTTTTTAGTGTCCGATTGATCGTTTCGTGGCTGATCGTGTCACAGATGCCGATCTCGACCGCCTCGCGGGCGAGCAGGCGCAGCGACCATTGGCCGTAGCCGGTCGGCGGAGAACCCAGCCGCAGCGCGATCAGCGCGACTTCCTGCCGCCCGTCCAGGAGCTTCGGCGGCCAGGTGGACGGGTCCCGTTGCCGCCCGTTGAGGGCCAACTCGAAACCTTCCAGCACGCAGCGTTTGCGCACGTTCGCGACCGTGCGCTCGCGGCAGTCGAAGGCCTCCGCGACCTGCTGGTCGCACCAGTCCGGCCCGTCCGCATCGACCTGCAGCAGAATGCGCGCCCGGCGCGCTTTCTGGCTGCTGCCCTTGAGTTTCTTGACGACCTCCTCACAGGTCTTGCGTTCCGCCTCCGACAGGCGCACGATGTACTTCTTCATGGTTCCTTCTCCCTTTCTCTGGCAAGACGGCTCGGGCCACGGGGCCCTCACCCTAGAACACATTGTACAGGAAATGTTGCCATTGACCGAACACTAGTGGCCTGCTGGATTCGGACCAACTCGCCGCTGTTGATGGTTAGCAAGGGCAGGCCGAATCCGGAAGGGGCAGTCGTGTGTCGTATGAATGCCCGCCTGCACGCGCTGCGACTGTCCAGCATCAGCGGGATCTGCTCGCAAGCCGCATCAACGTTGCGACTGCCTCACGTACCGGTGGTGTGGTCTAATGGGGCGACATGGTGGTGATGCCCCTGCTAGCACGCTTGCCTCGTCGGCACTCCTGCCAAGTCCGTCGTTCAGCATGGGGTATCGGGATCCTGTTCCTGCTCCCGGTGCTCGGTCTAGGTGCGGACGAGCAGGGCCCGATTCCTCGTTCGATCATTGGAGGCAAACCCACCACCGTCCAGAGCTACCCCTTTGTGGTGTATGTGCAGTTGCCAGACCGTCGAAACTGCACGGGTAGTATCATCGCACCCAAGTGGATATTGACGGCGGCCCACTGTCTCGTCACATCGAGTGGACAGTGGGGCAGTGTCCGGGTTTTTCATGGCTATGGAGCCGATTATGATCTGTCCTTCCGAGATTCCAAGCAGCTCTTTGTACACCCGGGTTATAGGTACGAATTCAAGGACCAACCGCATCGTCCGAACGATATCGCGCTCATCGAACTATCGCCGCCGTTCCCTGCATCATTCGCCACCCCTCTTGGCCTTCCTCGCCCATCAGCGGAGAGGATATATGCTCCTTCTGGAACCTCGGCAGTCACGATAGGCTATGGACAAACGGCAACTGGACCGAGTAGTTACATGCGATCCGTCAGTGCGAGCATGCATCACGCCAAGGATTGTCGTGATCGGCTAGATATCAAGAACGAAGTGCAAGCTGTTCATGATGATACGATCTGCTCAGGTACATCTACAAGACGGGCACATTTTGGGGATAGTGGAGGACCATTGATCGTTGCCTACTCGGGAAATGGAGGTACGCGATGGTTGCAGATCGGTGTGGCCAACAGGCCTGCCATTACCTCAGCAGGGTCCGTATTGCCTGCCAAACTCCGGTCCGGGCGAGTCGGCCTCGGATGAGCAGCCGACTGAGCATTGAGGCCCCCAACTCGACGAGGAATCTCCCGAGGTTGAATCGCAGAAGCGAGATATTCGCCGGTTATTCATCGGTTCCGGCCCGGGCCATACCTGTCAAGGGAGGGGGCCACAGGCCCGGTCAGGTCCAACGAGACGCGGGTACGCAATGCCAAACGATCCGCAGCAGGCGAACGGCTCCAGCCCTTCCCTTCGCAGCGTCTGCTGGGCAGAGTGGTCGACGGGGTGCGGCCCCTGCGCTACCGGGCGCCGTCGGACCGGTTGGAACGTCCGATGCCGAAACCGGTCTTCATTGATGCCGGCGGAGGAGATTCTCTTGCCGTAGTCCGGCCGGCGCGTTCCTTGATCGGCCCCTTGCAGATGTCCGATTTGCGCCTTGATGCGTGATTCGCCCGTCAGTGGCATTCGCGGGTTCACTTGGTATCCGGCCACTGTCTGCGCCATCCGTCTGTTGTCCGGGTCCATCGGAAGGATGAACGGCCAGGAGCGGACCCCTGCCCGTGCGGCTGACTTGCGATCGAATCGCAACGCATTCATCAGGAACGGCTTGCGTGTCGAGTCAAATGCCGAGTCTATCGAAAAACCAGAAATTGCGGGAGGCGTTGATCGCATGGCCGCACTTGCCGACCGTGATTCCCGCCGACTCCGAGCACTGCATCAGGCTGCGAATACCAGGTCGCGAGGGCCAGAGTCCACAGGGGGTGGCTGGTATCTGTCGTTCGCCCCGTGACACCGATCTGCCGCACACCAACACCCGCCGACCAGGCCGAGGCTCGTCCACGGCCCCGACCTTCCGGCAACTCCCGCCGTGCAGCCTCTGCCGAGGCTTGACTCTTTCCCGACTGAGGATCTCGCTCCGCCCCGAACGCATCGTATGACGCCCCCCGTGCATGCGTCCTGCACCTTCCCCACACAAGCTTGGCCTGTTCGCGGTCCGTTTCAATGCGGGTACGATTCTCGTACCCGCATTGTTGCACGAACAGATGCTGCTGTGCTAGTCTGTTGATCGGGTATGGAGTGATTCATCTGCATGCGGTTGCTACAAGAGTTGTCCCGATGGCCATCCGGTGGAGGTCGCGTTCCCGCTTGGGGCGTCGGGCTCCTGGTCCTGCTCCCCGTGCTTGGCTTTGGTGCTGACGAGCAGGGCCCGATTCCACGCTCGATCGTCGGAGGTGCAGCCACCACCGTGCAACGCTACCCCTTTGCGCTGTATATGCAGATGCCTGCTGGCACCTGTACCGGTAGCCTCATCGCGCCGAATTGGGTATTGACAGCCGCCCATTGTGCGGTCAGTACGGAAGGACCAGTTGCCAGGATCCGCGCCTGGCATCGGGATCGGGCCAACAACCGGCATATCTACAGAGATGCCAAACGGTTCATCCCGCACCCGGGCTACAGGTTTGACCTTAAGCACTTGAGGTTTCGCCCTCACGATATTGCCCTCGTTGAACTGTCTCAGCCATTCCCTGAGGAATATGCCGCCCCACTGGGTCTTCTCAGCCGATCAGCCGAACAGAAATATGCTCCATCCGGCACGTCAGCCACTCTATTGGGATACGGACGCATGGACAACAAGCAGTGGAGTGCTGGACTGCGATCTCTTACCGTGCCCTTGTATCATGCCGCCGATTGTCGCAAGCGCGTAGAGCTCGATGTTACGTATGCACGACTGGAACTACTGGAGGTCGTTCATGGTAACACAGTATGCGTCGGTTCGTCCGAGAAATACGCAGACTTGGGAGATAGTGGAGGCCCGCTGATCATCCCGTATTCCGGAGAAGGAGATCTGCAGTGGTTACAGGTGGGTGTGGCCAACAGGCATGTTCAGGGTGACCTGGCATTGCCCGTAGCTTCCTCCTATGGCAGGGTGGCCCCATACGCTGACTGGATCAAGGAAAGTACCCAAGGCACAATCGTACCCGTCACGGTGCAGTCCACGCCCGAACAGCTCACGAGTCAGTTGAAGCAGAGCCAGGCAGACCTGCAGGCACTGCGGCAAGTCGAGCTGTTGCTGCGCAGCAACAGAGAGCAGCTCGCCCGGTTTGTTGGCCAACTGAACACTGCGGAGAAACGGGACAAGGGGCTGCAGACTTCAGAAGATGGTATCCATGCTTCGGTCTCGACTCTCCTTACCCAGTAAGCGCGTCGCATGACCCACACCTCGGCCTACGCCTAGTGTCGGCGAAGCGTCGCGCTCGACCTTGTCATGCCGAGCGGAGAGCATTCAGGATTCCGCCGAGGCGGTCAAGCGCACCCCGATTGTCCATGTGCAAGCGGTGTCTGTTCCGAAGGTGAGCCGACGAGAAATGAGTCGGAAGGCACCGCCCCTTCAGTCGGCGTACGTGGCAGCGCGATCAATCACCCCGAACAACTTGCGCGCGCAGTCTCGTTTTGACCCGTTCTTGCTCTCCAGCAGGGGCAGCAGATACCGTTCCGCAATCCGCTCCACGTTTCCCACGAACGGGCACGCCGTGACGTCGGTCCTCTTGATGGGATAGCCTTCCCTGACCTTGCTTGCGGTCTCCCTGTTGCACGGTGTCGCCCTGCAGATACCCGGCTGGCCTTGGGCGCCGGTGGTCGGCACTCCGCAAGTCGAGCCATCTGCATCGGGCGAGTCGCGTCCTGGCGGGTTATTGAGCGCTCGTATGTCATGCTCGGTCGCAAGTTGTACAGATGCCCGATGGAGAGTTCCGCCGAGCGCCGGAACCACTCGCCTACGAAGACCTTCCAAGCCCGCTTCAGAAGCGTCAGCGTGGCCGGACCTGACAGCATCCTTGCAGTGCGTCCGTCGCCGTTTGCCAGTCCTCACCCCGCTGACTCGCATTGACGCTGACCGACCAGGCCGCGGACTCGGTCCTCGATTCGTCCATGGCCCCGACCTGCCGGAACGCAGCTTCGGCGTGTGCCGGAGTCTGGTGTCTCTCCCAATCGTCCACGCCTCTCCGGACCTAACGCGTGGTGCAGCGCCACCCGTGAATGCGTATTGAGATGGTCCAACACCAACGTGATCCGTTCGCAAGCCACAAGACCTGGACGTTGCGCCTGACACAACGCTGGTTGTCTGGTTAGATATGGACGGACGTTACGGCTATGTCTGTTGAAACACGCTTGCCTCACTGGCTATTCTGCGGATTCCGTGGTCCGGCATGGGGAGCCTGGCTCCTGTTGCTGCTCCCCGTGCTCGGCTCTGGTGCCGAAGAAGAGCGTCCGATTCCGCGCTTGATCGTTGGTGGCCAACAAGCCACCGTAGAAAGCTACCCCTTCGTGGTGTTGTACTGCAACCAACCCTCAGCGTAGCTCCTGCACGGGTAGCCGCATCGCACCCAGTTGGGTATTTACAGCAGCCCACTGCCTAGTATACGGAAACAATGTACATGCCAACGATAGTGTCAGGGTCTACCGTAGCCGGGGAGAGGGTCCTCGAGCGGACCCCAGGACTTCGAAACGGATTATTCTCAGACATCCTGACTTCGGGGGCAGGTCATAGGCCCATCGTAGCCTGAAAACCATTGAAATACAAGGCTTTCGGTGGAGCCGAGGGCTTGGCAGAAGATATGATTTTCAGATAAGGTCGTGAACCCGAAATGAGGCCGAGCGATCCTGCGAACACGCTGCCACGCTCCCTTGGTACGGCCGTCCCGATCGGGTCGTCCCGGTTCTCCTGCGCCACCGCCGACGATGGGCCGATCGGCAAGCTGCGTGCGGTCCCGGTCGTTCCGCCAGCGCGCCGAGCCGACCGGCCTCTCGAGCGAGGCCTGAGTCGCCCAGCGTGTGCAGAGCGGTGGCAACGCAAGGCACTGCCCCGGCGCATCCCTGTCGTGGCCCTGCATACTGTTCCTCGAAATCCTGCGCAGGACGGCCGCCGTGGCGACGGCACAGGGCCAGCAGCCGCTCCCGCCTCCACCTTGAGGCACCCTTCGCAGCCGACACCATACCGCTGGCACGGGTTCACAATCTTACCGTCGAGGTCAGGATGTCTGATCCTACACCCCAAGTTCAAACCCAACAATGATCGTTATTACGATATCGGACTCATCGAACTATCGCGACCGTACTCTGCATCGTTATTAGCTGGTCTTGACCTTCCTCGCCGATCAGCGGAAGAAGAATATGCTCCTTCCGGTACTTCATCTGTCGTGGTGGGTTTTGGGCGCCTAGGAAACGGAGGACATACTCTCCACCCGAATTTTGTCAGGGAGAACTTGTATCACGCCAAGGACTGTCGCGATCGGCTGAATATCTTCGAGGAAGCGAGAACTGCTCATGATGACACAATCTGTTCAGGTACTCCCACAAGACGGGCAAATTTCGGTGATAGCGGAGGCCCATTGATCGTATCGTATCCTGTGGATGCTATGCCGATTGGACTCATAGCACCACTCAAGGCGCAGCCTCCCTCGTTTCTGCACCCGATCCGGACGATGACGATACCGATGAGATCACCAGACAGCTCAGTAAGGTTATTGCACAGATAAGCTCGCTGCAGGCTACTGTGCAGTCATTGCAAAGCAACCGAACTCTGCTCAAGCAGAGTATTGACCAGTTCAAGGGCGTGGAGGCACAGGACAAGAAGCTGCAAACGACCGAGGACGGAATCCTGAACTCAGTGTCGACCGTACTGGCACAGTAGCTTCGATGCCCATTGTCAGGGGCCGGAACGAAACGACCGGCCTTTGACAATTCGCCAGCCATGGAACATAGAAGCGCACGACGCGCAGATCCTTCCGGTTGCGCTGCATTCACATCAGATCCGCCCCCGGACGGTGTGCCGAGCATCCGGATGGAGACACGTCAACATTGGCCCGACGAGTAGACGGGCAGGACTCCGGCGGTCACGATTCCTTCGTCTTTGCTGCATTCCTCGACCCGGGAGCCGTCCAGGTGCGGGCCCGCGATCATTCGCTGACGGTACTTCGTCGGACACGCTCCCAAGGGTCGGCGTCTTTCCCTGCCATTTCGGGCCGGGTGGCTTCCAGCGAGCGTGACTCGTCGCCGTTGCGGCCGACTGCCACGTTCCGGGGGTTCGGAAGGGCAGTCGCGTCTCGATACCGAGAATCCGCCCCCTGCATGCGGTCCTAGAAAACGAACTTCAGGCTCATCTGGACCAGCCGCGGCTGGCGGGCACCGCCGACGAGACCGAAGTTGCGGTTGGCCACAGCCCCATTGGGGTTGAGAAACTGCGCGTGATTGAAGGCATTGAACATCTCGACCCGGAGTTCGGCGTGTTTCGACTCCGAGACCGGAAACTCCTTCTGGATGCCAATGTCGAAGTTGTTCCGACCCGGTCCGCTGATCGGTGCCCGTGCGGAATTCCCGAAGAAGCCAACCTCCGTGTCATGGAAGCAACTCCTGTCGATGAACAGTAGGCTGGAACGTAGATCCGTGCCCTCGAGATTTCCGGAACAGGTCCGATTCGGTCGATGACCCACGAACGGACTACCTGTGCGATTGGGAACCGTGATGAACACCGGCAAGCCGTTCGAGAATGTCGCGATCGTCGTGACGACCCAACCTCCCACGACATAATCAAGGCCTCTCGGCATGCCGGTGCCAAACCTCTGGTTCCGCCCGATCGGCAGTTCCCATAGTGCGCTGACTACGCCGCGATGCCGCACGTCGAACGAGGTCGGCCCCTTGTCCAGTGCACGGTTGTTCGAAATCTGGTTGTTGGTCGCGCCACCGAGTTCCCATCCGTCGTACAGGGCCTTGCCGAACGTGTACTCGGCGCGGAAGTCGAGACCATGCGACATCCGGTGGTGATAGCGGGCAATGAGCGCGTTGTAGCTCGAGTTTCCGTTGAAGTCGGCCTGCAGGATGGAACGATACCGTAGGTAGGGCCGGGTCTCGCGGTCGCACCGAAGGTCCGGGCCGACGACACACTGGTTGTTGTCGTACCGGTTCTGTTGACGGTGGGCACTGTTGCCGATGTAGCTGAGCTCGAACATGTCGTTCGCGCTGAGGGTGCGCTGGATCGAGAAGTTCCACTGCTGGACATATGGTGTCCGCCCCTCTTCCTGCAACGTGAACGGCGTGAGCCCGGACGGCAGGTTCTCGGCGAAATTCTCGTCGATCGGCGGCAGGGGGATAACCGGAAAGATGTTCACGCCGGGGATGAACTCGGGCATCAGTTTGCCGGTGTTGATGGCATCCACGCTATTGGTGAACGGCGGCCCGACGGCCGAAAACTGCAGTTCGATCAACTGCATGTCGGAAAAGTATGCGCCCGCTCCCGCCCGGACCACGGTCCTTTCATCAAGTTGCCAGGCAAGACCCAACCGCGGAGCGAAATTGTCGCTGTCCGGCTGGATGACCCGCGGGTCGACCTCACCCAGGACGGCGAACTTCAGCAGCCCCGTATCCGGGTCGAACCCGTGCGGGTAGTCGGCGGCACGACCGTACGGATTCGGGATCGTGTCCTTGAACCACGACACTCCCATGTTGACGGTGATGTTCCGCCGCACCTTCCACGTGTCCTGCAGATAGGGTATGTACTGGGTGTGCCGGTACTGAAGCATCGGCAGACCCCTCGTGCTGCCGCGGTCCGGCATTCCGAGCAGGTAGTCGGCGAAGGCACTACCGCTGCTGCTTCCGTCCGGAACCAGGTCTCCCGCCGCGTTCGTCGTGAGTTGGGCCGAGTACACGCGGTTGTAGGTCAGGCTGCCGTGGGCACCCGCATTGGCGTTCTGCTGCCATGTCCTGCGATAACGTATGCTCGCGCCAAGGCGAAACTGATGGTTCCCGGTGATGTAGCTCATGCCCGGATCGAACTGATAGTTGTTGTCGATGTTGCCGAGGTCGCCATTCGACCGTCCGAACCCGGTATATCCCTGAATCCCCTGCGAGAACACCCCTCTGGTATCGAACGTTCCGGTGATTCCCAGGGGTGTCAGGATGTCTCCCACCTCGCGAGCTTCATTGCTGTACAGAGCTTGGTTGCGGGAGACTCCCAAGCGGATCGTGCTCACCCACTTCGGAGAAACGGAATACGTGTGCTGGAACATCCACATCGCGAATTCATTGGGATAGAACGCTCCGCTCAAGGGGAACGCGCCCGGACGAACGGCGGAGTTGTCCGACCAGATGAACTGCGAGAACAGGTTCTGCTGCGACGTCAGTTGCGCATCGATGCGGACATTGAACTGGTCGTCGTCGAGCGTGTTCCGGGGATTCACGAACAGATTGTTCGGCCTCTGGCTGAGGCTGGATCCGGGCAGGTAGTACTGCAAAAGATTCTCGGAAACGGAATTGAAGCGGCTCTGGGGAATCGTCTGGTTCCGGAACGGCTCGCGGGTACCCGCGTCCTCGTTGAGGGTGAGTGGATCGTGAATGATGAACGAATCTTCACTGAAGTCCCCTCCGAACATCGCCCGCGTCGGCGTGAACACCCCGCGGGTAAAGGCGACGCGCTCCCGCATACCTTCGTAACCGCCACGGAACCAGACCCGGTCGCGGACGACCGGTCCACCAAGGGCGAAACCGAACTGATTCCGTTTCAGTTCCTCGGGTCCGGGAGAGAAGAAGTTGCGTGCGTCCAGCACCGTGTTGCGGACGAATTCGAAGACCTGACCATGGAAGTCGTTGCCGCCGCCCGGAGTGGAGACGTTGACCATGGCCGGATTGGGCCCCTGGTCCGGCATGAAGAAGCTCGACTGGACCTTGAACTGGTCCACGTTGGCAACGGACAGGCCCACGGCGAGCTCTCCACCTCGGGCGCCACGCACCTGGATGCCGTTGATGGTGTAACTGTTGTTCGCCGCCTTGACTCCTGCAATGACCACGAAGCGGCCGGGATGGCCGATCTGCCCCTGAAACGAGGCCCGGCCTTCCGACGGAGCCGCGCCGCCCGCCAGCAGCGCCAATTGCAGGAAGTTTCTTCCGTTGAGCGGAAGGTCGTTGACGCGTTCGGAATCGACAACCGTTCCGATGGCGTTGGATTCGGTCTCCAGCAGGACGGCTGCGGCTTCGACCGTCACGACGTTCGTCACCTGCCCGATCGCGAGTTCCACGTTCACGGCAGCCCGTTGTCCGACCTGCACATCCAGGTCTGTGATTTCCTGGGTCGCGAATCCTTCGCTCGAGACCCGGAGGGTGTACGAACCCGGAGTGATGTCGGGATACACGTAGTTTCCGGCTGTATTGGTCGCAACCTCCTGTTCGGCCCCCCGCTCGACATGGATCAGAACGACCGTCGCGCCCGGAATGACCGCTCCGGTCTCATCGGACACCGTGCCGGCAACGGAAGCACTGCCGGAGACTCCTTGCCCCCAGGACGGCGTCTCCACCAGAAGCGCGGTCACCAACAACACAAGGACGACGCGTGTGCAATGGACTATGGACATCTCTACCTCCCTGGTACGGTTCAATCTGACAATGCCTTTGGCCCGAAACCCGCCCCACGATACCGCGAGGGACCATGGAAGTCAACGTCATTCAATGCACCGCAGTCTCCGACATCGCGATTCAAGACCGCCGACAACCCATCGTCCGGGAACTCCAAGGGACATCGAGAGTACTCCCGAGGAGGAGAACGGGGTGCGTCACCTGAGCTATCGGACCGTCACCCAGATCGGACTGGACCAGGCCATCTGCCCGTCTGCCTGTTGCAGGCGAACGTAGTAGTACTGCTCCCCGGGCTTCGGCTCCTGGTCCACGAAGCGAAACTCGACATCGTCGGTCTGGTTCTGGAGCGTGTACACGAACTCCTGCCCGCGGATCACGTCCACCTGTCGGACTGGCCCCGTGCCGAGGATCCTGACCCGCAACTCGAATTCGGACCGGGTTCCCGGCACGATGTCGCCTTGTAGGTACTCCTTTCCGCCCGCACCCATGCGATAGTCCAGCACGATGTTGTCGGTCGCCGCATAGTTGTGGCGCTTGCGCATCGCATCGAGCAATCCCTCGCGCGTGAACTCTTCGGCGAGCGTGCACGAGTACGAGATGTGCGTCGAGAGATGGTCCGAACTCGCCTGCACACCGATCTTGTATCCCTTGGCCCAGGCGTTCCAGACGTACCCCTTCGGTCGATGTCCACCCGCCTGACTCGTCACGTCCTCCGCTGTTGCCGATTTCGGGGCACCCTCGTATTCGGCGGATACCCGGTCACCCTGGTAGATCTCGACCAGTGGTTCGACATCGGGGTCGTTGTCACGCCAGTCCGTCCCCATCCCCGTCGCCGGAGTGTGCGGGATCGAAATGCCGTCGTACCGCCTGACGTAATCGAACAGTCCGACGGCGGCCGACGATGTCTCGCGTTCGCCCGGCTGGTCGGGATAGGTCGGATGCCCACGTTTCGCGAAGAAGATGTTCCGGTGACCGTTGGGATATCCGACGCCTCTCTCATAGCCGAACAGCGGAACGAACCGGCCCGGCACGTGGAACACGTCGACGCGCTGTTGCAGAAGCCAGTTGATGTACTCGATGTTCGGTCCGCCGCTGTTGTGGTGCTCGCTCATGCCAAGGTAATCCAGTTCCGCAACGTTCAGCGCGTACCGGTACGTGTCATTCTGCGCGCCGTCGTTGTTGCCGTCACCGGAATACTCGGTGTGCCGGTGCGTGTCTCCCCGGTAGATCCGGTACACCTTGCCCCCGGACCGAATCTCGTAGCTGCGGATGCGGTCCACATCCTCCCTCTCGTTCGGGTGCTTCTCGAAGATCCGCAACTCGTCCCGGACCCGTGTCCGCAGTTCCGACGGATGGACCGGACCGTCGAGCTTCGGCAGCCGGGCGGCGAAGATCTCTCCCCGCTCGTAGAAGTAGTCGTCGTAAATCCTGTTGTCGGTCGCCCATGCGGCGTAGAGTGCCCCATCCGGCCCGGCCGCAAACCCGTATCCTGCATCCGAGCGGCCTGCGGTCGCGGGTAGTGGTAGCGGCCGGCTCCAGTTGCGGCCATCGAATGCGGTGGCGTATGTCTCCCACGAGGCTCGATGGGCGGCAGCCGTGTGCGGCACCTCACGCTGGCGGAGGAGCCGATGCCGGAACAGGGTCCAGATCCGTCCGTCCGCATCAGCCCGGAGCCGGGGAAAATCGTTGAATCCCTGTAGCTCTGATGGAAGCGAATTCTCGAGACTGTGCCTCGTTTCCTTCCACTCCCCTGCCTGATACACCGCAGTGGCGATCCACCGGGACTGGTAGATCTGGGTCGCGGGTCGGTTGAGGAGGAAGCCTGTGTCCTTGCCCCATTGCAGCCCGCTCTCGTTCCAGGCGGCCCAGAGCCGGTCCTCCGTGTCACAGGCCAGAGACGGGTATGCCTCATAGCGGAGCGTGTCGGCGACGGGCTCGATCTCGAACCAGGTGCCCCCGACGAATCGTCGCATCCGAATGTCGAAGTTGTTGTTCTCGTAAGTCTCCCAGGCGATGTAGACGACCCCCTTGGAGTCTGCGGCGATTGCCGGGTGCCACTCGTCGGAGGGGGAGCGTGAGACCCGCACCTCGGGGGACCAGGCCTGGCCATCCCAAGTGCGGGCCAGAATGTCGGACCGGCCGTCGCGAAAACCCTGCCAGACCAGCCAGGTCCTGCCGGTGGCGTCCGTCGCCAGGGCCTGATGAATGTCCGGTCCCGGGGCCGTGGTCAGCCGCTCCACGGACGACCAGATCCCACCATCGAAGCGTCTGGCGTACAGGTCGAAATTGCCGTCCCGCCGATCGGCCCATACGGCGAGGATTCCTCCGCGACCGTCCCGGGCCAGCCGAACGTAATACGCATCGGACGGGCCGGCGGTGACCTCATGGATTTTCCCCCAGTCGGCACCGTCATGGCGCCGGACGAACACGTGATTGGCCCAGTCCCTGTATCCGATCCATGCCACCCAGAATGAACCGGCACCACCCGCAGCCGTATCGGCGAATCCGTTGTGAAATGCCTGCTCGGACACGGAATCATGGTTCGCCGCCCGCTCCACGGCAACGGCACCCTGCAGATAGCTGCGCAGCACACCCGGAGGCTGTTCGGACAAGCGGAACGAGAGGTTGCCTCCCGCCGTTTCGATGTCCACACGCGCATCACTCTCAGCACCGACCGTGAGGATGATGCCGGGCAGGTTGAGATAGTCGGGCACCGCAGAAGGCGGCTCCGGCTCCCAGTTCCGGTACCGGAACTTCACACCCGGTGAGGACGAGAGGCTCCAGGCCGAGTCCTGGATTCTGTCGGCTGCGCGAGGGCGCCAGCTCCACAGACCGGCAACCCGACCTCCCTGGACACTCACTGTGCCGTCCCAGGAAGTCGGAAGGCTGTCCGTGAGGCCGAACCGGATGCGAAACGTATGGCTCGCTCCGCTGGCGATAGCACCGTTCAGAAACGCGAGCGCCAGCAACGAGAACTGGAAGGAGCGTCGTGACCACATTGCCAACAGGATAGAACGGCCGCCGATGGGCGGTCGTCCTCAGTCCCTTGTTCAGCGCGCCCTCAAGAGAGCACGCCCCTCATGCGGTGCTCCATTGCGATGCCGGCCCATGACATGGACGGCATCACCTCGGGGAGATGCATGTCGAGGCCGTGAACGGCCAGCCCAACGACCGACCGCCCACGGCGACCGGTCAGAATCCGATCCGAAGGCCAAGCCGGAAGACGCGCTGGTCATTGCCATCGCGGCCCGTATTCGCCATACGACCCACGACGCCGAAACCGCTGCTTGCGACGTTCGAGTTCGGGTTGGCGAAGTGCGGAGTGTTCGAAACGTTGAAGGCCTCGGCACGGAACTGAATGCTGACGTTCTCGGTCGGCTGGAACTTCCGGAACACCCCCATGTCGACATTGATGTTCCCCGGACCGCGCAGCACATTCGACCCGCAGGTGCCAAACCTCGGAGTCCCGCCAACATCCTCCGGGTCGGCGAACGTCGCAACGTCCCACCAGCCGTCCGGACTGCCGAGCTTCCGCGGAGCCGAGAGGCAATCCGCGAACTGCCCCGACCCGACGCTGTTGAGCGATCCGCCCGGTGCCGTCGGCGTGGACGGCCTTCCCGTGTAGAGCGCCGCCAGCGCATTGATCTGCCACCCACCGAGGATTGCGGCGGCCGGGCCGCTCTGCAGGAAGTTCTTTCCCCGTCCGAAGGGCAGTTCGTAGGTATTGGAGACCACCAGATTGTGACGGATGTCGTTGTTGAGCGGCCCTCGGTTCTTCCAGTAGTACTCAGGATGCCGGACCCGGGGCTGCGCCGTCGACGATTCCGCCGTGTAGCCCCGCCCGTGCGCCCAAGTGTAGGCGAGGTTGAAGTTGTGGCCGGACCGGCTGCGACGCACCACCTTGACCTGCAGGGCGTCGTACATCGGTGTGCCGATGGTCCCCCAGAACAGGGTGTTCGCCGTGCGTCCGTACAACTGCCGCAGGCGCCGGCCGGCGTTGCCCTCGCCGATCGCGCCCCAGTTCGCCTCGATCCGCGACATCTGTCGCGTTGAACGGGTCGCCACATACGACGCCGTCCCGATCCACTCGCCCCACTGCTTCTCCAGGCTGACGTTCCAGGACTGAATATAGCCGCGGACGAAGTTCTCGTCGGCTGTCGCGACGTTGGCCCGCAACGGCATCTCGATGCGCTCCTCGACAGGAACCGGCGGGATGTCCGGGAAACCCTGCTCCAGCGTAGTGGAATAGGAATAGGCGTTCGGTGCGGGCAGCGCTTGCGAGAATTGCGTCGGCAGGTTGCCGCGCAGGTCCCGGCCCAGATTGAAAGGGTTGTATGTCAGGCCGTAGCCGGTCCGAACCACCAGCGTGTCGGTCGCACGCCAGGCGATACCCACTCGCGGAGCAAACTGTTTCCGGCTCTGTGGCAGGCCACAGTTCCTCGGCACGGAGCCGATTCCGCAGACATACATGATGTTCTCGTCAATGTCGAATCGCTCCACGCCCCGGTCGGGCCGGACCGGAAACGGATAGTACTCCCATCGCGTACCGTACGACAGCGTCAGGTTGGGGCGAACCTGCCAGCGGTCACGGACATAGAAGGCGAACTGGCTGGAGCGCGTCTGCAGGTTCCTGCCAGTGAGGAAGTTCCGGGCAGCCTCGCGGGGCAAGCCGAGCATGAAGGAAGCAATGGCGTTGTAGTCGCTGGTACTCGTGCCCGGCCGTCCGGTGGTGTTGTTGCGGAACCGGAACCCGCCGGCCGGGGCGTCTCCGCCGGGAAAGTTGGCCACCTCCTGATTGATCCGCGTCTGGAAGATGTCGGTCCCGAAACGCACTTCGTGATTCCGCTTCGTCCAGTTGCCGTTGGCGACGAACTGGTGCAGGTAGTCATGACCGATGAAGGGCGACGTGGCCTGATACCCGAGGTTGCCGAAGCCGGCATCGAAGCGCATGCGTGGCATGCCGCCGTAGAAGCTCCCGGCCTCGCCGGGCACTCCGTCTCCGTTCGTCCCGGGTATGCCGAGAACATCAAGACCGATCCTCTGCTCAAGGTTGCCTGCGAATGCGTTGCTGTCCACCAGTGTGGACCCGAAATACGTGTCGAACACCAGATTCGGTGTGGCAACGTACGTCGCCGACAGTGTGCCGCTGTACGTCGGACCGAAGCCGTTGTCGGTACGGAAGTTCGTGGGATGCACCGAAATCCCGGACAGGTTGCCGAAGGCAGCCGGGTTCCACTGCGTGTAGTAGAAGAAGCTCAGGCGCGCGAACATGGTCCATTTGTCCGACAGATTGAAGTTGGCCTTGCTGTCAATCTGGTGTCGCAGGAACGAATAGTCGATCTGCGCGAGCTTGTTGCGATTCAGACCGAGCGACCCGATCCCCTCCCGATCGGGCAGGCTCCAGTCGGGGTCGTCAGCCAGGATGCGGCTGGCGCGGGCGATGCGGGACTCGGGGATCCTGTTGTTCATGAACGGGATGCGATCGGCTTCGCTGCCGACCGGAGCCGACAGTGGATCGAAGATCGGCCGGTCTTCGGGTGCCCCGGAGAAATCGCCAGCCCGCATCGCGGCTGTCGGCACCTTGATGAACCTCTGGGCATTGGAGTTCTCGGACGTTCGCTCGTAACTGACGAAGAAGAACGCCTTGTTCCTCTTGATCGGACCGCCGACGGTCCCGCCGATCTGGTTGGAGATGAACTTCGGTTTCGGGTTGTCCCGGTCGCTGAAGTACGGGTAAGCTTGGAGTTTCTGGCTGTTGTGGTACCAGAAGCCCGAACCGCGGACTTCGTTGGTACCCGTCTTGATCTGCAGGTTGATGGCGGCCCCGCCCGCCAGACCCTGGTCGGCGTCGAACGATCCGGTCGTGATGTTCACGACCTCGATCGACTCGAGTGCCGGATTGATGCCCGTCATGTGGGTCAGGTTCGGGTTGTAGCTGGAAGCACCGTCGATCCGGACGTTGTTGTTGTTGTCGGCCGTGCCATTGACCGTGTAGCGGACGGCACGGGTAGGGTTGGCCGGAACGGAGTGCGCATTGGCCGGAGGCGAAAAGCCCGGCACTGTCTGGAGCAGCATCTGGTAATTCCGACCGAGGGGGACCGGAACATTCTGGAGTTTCTCCGCGTCGACCTCACCGCGCACTTCCGCATGGTCGGTCTGCAGTCGTACGGAACTCGCACTGACCTCGACGACTTCGGTCACCTGTCCGATCTCGAGTTCGACGTTGACACGAGTGGCGTCGGCAGCACCCACCGAGACTCCCGTGGCGGAATACGCCCTGAAACCATCGGACTGCACTTCGATCCGGTACGTTCCGGCGGCTATCGTGGGAAAGCTGTAGGCACCGGCGGCGTTTGTCTCACCGCCACGGGTTGCGCCGGTTCCCTCGTTGGTAATCGTCACCTGCGCACCAGGAATGACGGCCCCGGTCCCGTCCGTGACGTTTCCCACCAGCGTGCCGTACAGGACCTGCGCGGAGGCCGGCTTCGGTACGGAGACACTGGTCAGGACTAGAGCAACAAGGCCGGCAAGTACGAATGCGACGTGTTCTGTCTGGCGCATGATTGAATCCTCCTGCGATGAATTACTCTGGCGATGGCGGAGAACGCTACTGAACCCCGCCCCAACCCCTTGAACCGGGCGATCCTCAATTCACCGGGAGTGTAGCACGCTTCCGGATCGGAGGGCTGCCGCGCAATCCGGACATCGATCGGGCACTGAAGAACCGTGGCTTCATGGTCCGGGGTGGACCAATCGATCCTGCCGCACAGGACGGGTGGTCGCAGCAAGATGGTCACCCGGCATCCGCGGCAGTCGGAGAGACGCCGATCGGCCGACGACCGACTGCGGGCTTGCCGCCACCCCGGCCGTCCGATGTCTCGGGCGAACGGCAAGCCTGATCGCCGCCGGGCAAATCCGTTCCGATTCGGTCAAGCATCCCTTCGAGGTCGCACACCACCCTTGATCCGCCGTCCACCCGGTCGCACTGGTGACCGATCAGAAACCGCCTGTCCGCACCGATCAGGTCGGCGTTTGCATCAAGCTTCCTCAAGCCCCCCCGACCCGGTCTGGAGGTGAGTTTCGTCTCGATTGCCCACAGCTCGGTCCCCACCTCGACAACCAGATCGAGCTCCCGCTGATCACTGGTACGAAGATAGCTCGCACGGAATGCGACTCCCGCGTGCTGGAACGCTGCGAGCACCTGTTCGATCACGTATCCCTCCCAACTCGCGCCGACCCATGGCTGGTGGAGCAGCGCGTCCTTGTCGGTGACGCGCTGGAGCGCGTGCAGAAGACCGCTGTCCCGCCAGTACAGCTTGGGACGCTTGACCAGTCGCTTGCGCAGATTGGCATGGTATGCGGGCAAGCGTCGGACCAGGAACGCCCCCTCCAGGCAATCCACATAGCGGTTGACCGTATGGTTGGACAACCCCATGCTCTTGCCGACCTGGCTGGCATTCCATTCCCGGCCGTGCGCGAGAGCCAGCATGCGGATCAGTCGGCCCATCGAAGCGGCGCCAACCCGCATGCCCCAATTCGGCAAGTCACGGTATACGAGCATGTCGAGATAGTCGATCTGCCACTCGGGAAATCCCCTACCCGTCAACACGCCGCCATCGGCGAATCCACCCATGAGCCAGTGTCGACCATGATCTGCAGGATCACTCAGTTCCGAAGTGGTGAACGGAGTCAACGCCATCAGCGACAGGCGTCCGGCAAGAGATTCGGATACCTGCGTCATGAGAGCCGGTGAGACGGAACCCAGCAGGAGGAAGCGTCCATTGCGCTTCCGGTCTTGATCAATGGCACCTCGGAGGCGGGGAAACAGGTCCGGCCACACTTGCACCTCATCAAGAACGACAAGCTCGCGTCCGACAATCAGGCCGTCCCACTCGAGATCGACGCGCAACTGGTCCGGCTCCTGCTGCAGGTCGAAATAACGGCCTCCGAGCGACCTCGCCAGAGTCGTCTTCCCACTCTGGCGAGGTCCGAGCAACGCCACGGCCGGGTACGCACCTAGGCGACGGCGCAACACCTCCTCAATCTTCCTGGGAACCGGATTTTGCAAAATGGAAATCGACTTCCATTTTGCAAGAACAAATCCGCACCAGTCAATCGGTCTTCGAGACTTCGACCAGAAAGTCCGTTCCAAACGCCGGAATTCTGACAGGACCTTGTGTGATCCATGCGGCATTCCGAAGAGGCTTGGTGTCAGCAGAGTGACTATTTCAGGGGCTGTCACTATCGACAGGGTCGGCGAGGGCCGGCTGGCGTCTCGTGATCTGCGAAACGTAGCCACAGTGCATCTGCTCGCTCCCGGCTACGACGCATGGACAAGGAGCTAGCGGTCGACGGGAGCGGCTGACGATGGTCGGCAGGAATCCGATCCATGCCCAGCCGAAGTGGACCGATCAACCCCATCGAGTCGGCAACCCGCTGTGGACTGCTCGCCAGGGTTGCCCTGGTCCGCATGGACGGGAGACGCCACCACCCCGGGCCATCGACTTCGCAGCGGCCCGGCAAGCATCTCAACGACTGCGGCCCTCCCGCAGTTTCCAAGGCGTGCCAGCTACACGCCGCCCACCAGTGTCCTGACAGCAGATCGTCGGCGATGGCCCGAAGCGAGCCTTCGAATCGCGCGCGTAGGGTGCCAGTAAATCATTGCTGAAAAGTCACTTATGCGATCTGCGGGGCGGCCTGATCGCAGCGGATCGCGCCGATTGACTATGCCACTTGCGTTCGCTCTCCCCCTCGGCGCGGCGCAGTCGCCAGACTCGAGCCTGCGTCCCTTTCCGGGTCGGAAACTCCAAGTCCGGGGCCTCGGCGGGTGGGTCCTGCTTGCCCCGCCGCACCATGATTCAGTCATGGCCCTGCTCCCGCAGCCAGGCCAACATCGCCTGTGTCGACAGACCCGCATCCAGCACGATCGTGGGTTGCGGGCGGTCCCCCCGCAACCCACCGAGGCGCTCGATCGCCGCCGCCAGCGTGGCCGGTTCGGAGACGTTGCCGGGCAGGATCTCGCTGTGGCAGGGAAACCCGGTCTCGTCCAGGCTCATGGCCAGCGTGACCAGCGGGCAGTCGTTGCGTTTCTGCTTCGAGCGACCATGGCGCAGATCGTCGCGGGGACGACCGTGATAATGGACGTTGGTGAGATCGTAAAACACAATCGTGTCCGGTAGTTGCAGGAGATCCCGTTCACGCTGGAACAGGGCGTTCTCGAGCGCCTTGCGGTGCTGCCAGAGCAGGTCGGTGAGGCGGTAGAGCCGGGACAGCGAGGGCGGCAGGGAGTGGGACAGGCCGAGCAGTTCGAGGGTGGCACTGCGCTCGGTCAGCCAGGCGTGTGCGGCGCGTTCGGAGGAGGGGTGCAGTATGCGGGCGACGACCAGGGCGGTGGCGAGGCGGGCCTGGCGGGAGGAGACGCCGAGAGACTCCAGTGTCGCGGTGAAACCGAGTTCGGAGAGGGCGTGCAGGGCGAGGCGTTCGGCGCCCACGGAGCGGACCCGACGGTGTGCGAGGGAGTCGAGATGGACCAGGGCGAGGTCGTTGCCGGCGGGCTCGGCAGGGGCGGTGGAGGCGAGGCAATCGGCGAGGCGCTGAGCGACGGACAGGAGCTGGGGATCGGCGTCGAACAGGGGCTGCTGACCGGAGCGGAGGGAGTCGATGAGCTGGCAAAGAGTGGGCCATTGTGCGGGGGGGGGGGGGACATCGAAGTGGGAGCCGAGGTTGAGCAGCGTGACCTGGCGGACGGAGTCGCCGGAGCGGACGGAACGGACGAGTCGGAAGGTGGAATAGGGCTGGGCGCCGGGGCGGGAGCCGGTCCGGGTTTGGCGAATGAACATGCTGCTATCAGGATGGCGCAGAAGAGGCCGCGATGGGGGTATTAGGGGCCAGAAAATTCATTACTTGGCACTACAAACCGCCGATTCATTGTAAATCAAATGTAAAGTCACTGATATGGAATGGCTTAGGAGGTCACCTCGATCTGGGAAGCGCTGAAAATACCGCTATTTCACGGCTTGCTTGAGGAACCAAGGGTAAGCACGTTCGTTGAACTTGACACAACGCTGACGGTCACTGTATCGTGAAACTTGACAAAATTCTCCGTCATATCCCTACTTGCACGATTGGTTCATCGGCTGTCTTGCGGAATCCGTGGTCCAGCATGGGGAACCGGGATCCTGTTGCTGCTCCCCGTGCTCGGCTCAGGTGCCGAAGAGGAGGGTCCGATTCCGCGCTTGATCGTTGGTGGCGAACGGGCCACGGTGCAACGCTATCCATTTGTAGTGTTTATTGAGGCACCAAACCGTCTGACCTGCACGGGCAGCATCATCGCACCCAGTTGGGTATTGACAGCAGCCCACTGCCTAGTAGAGGGAAACAATGTACATGCACATAATAGTGTCAGGGTCCAACATAGTCGGGGAGAGGTTCCCCTAGCGGACTCTAGAACCTCGAAGCAGATCATTCTACACCCTAAATACAAGCCCAATAATGGTTATCATTATGATATTGCACTCATCGAATTGTCGCGACCATATTCCGCATCGTCTTCAGCCGGTCTTGATCTTCCTCGCCGATCAGCCGAAAAGGAATATGCTCCTTCTGGTACGTCATCTGTGACGGTCGGCTTTGGGAGCGTAGGATACAACCGATATACTCTCCATCCGAATTTTGTCAGGGAGAACTTGTATCACGCCAAAGACTGTCGCGATCGGCTGGATATTGCTGACGAATGGCGAAGTGTACATGATGACACCATCTGCTCAGGTACTCGCACAAGACGGCTAAATTTTGGTGATAGCGGAGGCCCATTGATCGTATCGTACTCTGTGGAAGGGAATACTCGATGGTTACAGGTAGGCGTGGCCAGTAGATTTGCTGCGTCCGCCCCTCGCCGTAACCCCAATGGCGTTGGATTTATACTCCGTCTCGGTGACTATATTAGTGGAATCTACACGAGGACTTCCAGCTATGTCGATTGGATTCATAGCACCACTCAAGGCGCAGCCTCCCTCGTTTCTGCACCCGATCCAGACGAAGATGATACCGGTCAGATCACCAGACAGATCAGTGAGGTTAATGCACAGATAGGTTCGCTGCAGGTCACCGTGCAGTCATTGCAAAACAACCGAACTCTCCTCAAGCAGCGTATTGACGAATTCAAGGACATGGAGGGGCAGGACAAGAGGCTGGAAACGACCGAGGATGGGATCCTGAACTCGCTGTCAGCCGTCCTTGCAGAGTAGCTTTCGTACTTCGTAGTCAAACTCAGATCCAGATGAATTGATAGACCGTCCGTTGGACATTAAATCCTCTTGCCCATTAAACGACGAAGTGCGACAGGGAGGGCTGGGTGGAGGGAGGTGTGAAGGCTCAGAGTTCCGGACATGGGACTAATTTGGGATGTCACCCGGTGGGGTGGACTGGCGGGGTTGGCGAGGGATGCAGGGTCCGTTCTGGAGGCTGGGCGGGCATTCGTCGATGGGTCGCGTAGCATATTTCTGGAAGAGCTGCGGATCGGGTGGAGGGGGGCTGAACGGTCTACCAGGAGAGGGGGCCGAGGTCCAGCTGGAAGCTGGTGCCAGCGACCGGCAAGAGGCGTGCTGGCGCGGACAGGTGGCGTTGCAGTAGGGCCGCCGCCCGGAGTAGAATGATGGTGTCGGGCGCTGGAGAGGTTGGACCTTGTGGAACTCGGCCCATGCGGTGCGGCAGTGCGGCTGCACCGGTGGCGCGGTCCTGCATCCCGAGTGCATGGCCAGGGGACGGTCCGTGAGTTCGCGCGAGTCGGTGCGACTGGGCCGAGCAGGGGATACGCAAGCCGGTAACGTCGCATCCGCAACCCGGCAGATCGTGACATCATAAAATAGTCAATCGTGGACGTCCGCTGTGATCAGGCGGCCCTGTAGATCGCACAAGTGGCTTTCCAGCGAGGGTTTACCCGCAGACTACCCGGGCGACTCGAAGCTCGGATGGGGCCATCGCCGACTAACCGGTGTCAGTGCACTTGCGGGCCGTGTGGAGCGGACACGCCTTGGCCTGCTGGTGGGGCGCAGTCCTCAGGAGGCTCGCCAGGCCGCGCCGGGCCGCTGCTGCGCAGTGGACGGGCCGGGGTGGTGGCATCTCGAGTCCATGCCGCTGCGGGCAACTTGGGCGAGCAGCCCGCAGCGGGTTGGCGACGCGGTGGGGTCGACCGGTCGACTTCGGCTGGGGGTGGATCGGGTCCCTGCCGGCCATCGTCAGCTGCTCTCCCCGGCCGCTGGCTCCCTGTCGATGCGCGGTAGCCGGGAACGACCCGATGCACTGTGGGGCTACGTTGCGCCGATCGCGAGAGGCCAACCGGCCCTCGCGATTCCGATCGATAGTGACAGTTCCAGAATAGTCACCCTGCCGCTACCAAGCCTCTTCGGAATGCAGCACAGGTCACACAAGGTCCTGTCAGTCAGTGTCTTACCGCTGCCATCCCATTCGGCAAGGCGTTCCCCATGTCCGGAACTCTGAGGCTGGGTACAGGGAGAGTGTAGGGCAGCGGAGACGGTTGCAGAAACAACGCAAATTGGGGCGACCGCACCAAGGAGAGCAGCGACCGGAGCCCCAACGCCAGCGGTTGGAACGGCAGCCGGGGCTGTTGTTGGAGGGTCTGCTGCCGGACCTGCCCGCAGTGTGGGACACTCCAGCGCTCTGCGCAGGGCTCTCAAGAGACCTGGACCGCTCTTCGCAAGCAACCCACCCCGGGCTTCACAGAGGCAAGCGGAGTTGAAGCGGTCGGCCCTGGTCCAGACTAACGAGGAACAGAGAATCCGCCCCATACACTCCCAGAAACTGAATTTCAATCTCATCTGAACCCGCCGCGGCTGGCGGGCACCGCCGACGATACTGAGCTACGGTTGCCTGCAACCCCGATTACGTTGAGAGACTGCGTGTGATTGAGAGTATTGAAGTCTCCACCCGGAGTTCAGCGTGTCTCGACTCTGCGACCAGGAGATCTTTCCCGATGCCGATGTCGAAGTTGTTCCGGCAGGGTCCGCAGATCGTTGCCCGTGCGGAACCTCCCAAGAAACGACGCCCAGTCTCATGGCAGGTTCTGTTGACAGTGTGCGCTGTTGCCAACACATCTGAGTCGAACCTGTCGTTCGCGCCGAGGGCGTGTTGGGTCGAGAAGTTACACGCGGCCACCCAAGAGCCAGTGGCAACCACAGTCTGCAGGGTCACTCCGTTCCGAAGTAGGAAACGGAGTCAACGCCGTCAGCGACAGGCGTCCGGCAAGAGACTCGGATACCTGCGTCATGAGAGCCGGTGAGACGGAACCCAGCACGGGGAAGTGTCCATAGCGCTCCTGGTCTTGATCAATGGCACCTCGGAGGCGGGGAAACAGGTCCGGCCACACTTGCACCTCATCAAGAACGACAAGCTCGCGTCCGACAATCAGACCGTCCCACTCGAGATCGACGCGCAACTGGTCCGGCTCCTGCTGCAGGTCGAAATAACGGCCTCCGAGCGACCTCGCCAGAGTCGTCTTCCCACTCTGGCGAGGTCCGAGCAACGCCACGGCCGGGTACGCACCTAGGCGACGGCGCAACACCTCCTCAATCTTCCTGGGAACCGGATTTTGCAAAATGGAAATCGACTTCCATTTTGCAAGAACAAATCCGCACCAGTCAATCGGTCTTCGAGACTTCGACCAGAAAGTCCGTTCCAAACGCCGGAATTCTGACAGGACCTTGTGTGATCCATGCGGCATTCCGAAGAGGCTTGGTGTCAGCAGAGTGACTATTTCAGGGGCTGTCACTATCGACAGGGTCGGCGAGGGCCGGCTGGCGTCTCGTGATCTGCGAAACGTAGCCACAGTGCATCTGCTCGCTCCCGGCTACGACGCATGGACTAGGAACTAGCGGTCGACGGGAGCGGCTGACGATGGTCGGCAGGAATCCGATCCATGCCCAGCCGAAGTGGACCGATCAACCCCATCGAGTCGGCAACCCGCTGTGGACTGCTCGCCAGGGTTGCCCTGGTCCGCATGGACGGGAGACGCCACCACCCCGGGCCATCGACTTCGCAGCGGCCCGGCGAGCATCTCAACGACTGCGACCCTCCCGCAGTTCCAAGGCGTGCCAGCTACACGCCGCCCACCAGTGTCCTGACAGCAGATCGTCGGCGATGGCCCGAAGCGAGCCTTCGAATCGCGCGCGTAGGGTGCCAGTAAATCATTGCTGAAAAGTCACTTATGCGATCTGCGGAGCGGCCTGATCGCAGCGGATCGCGCCGATTGACTATGCCACTTGCACTAGCAGGTGCGAATACCACATGTTGTGAATGGCATTGCCTCCGTGTTCCGGGTCGGTCCGCGAGCCGACGGAATGAACCTGCGGATGCCTCATCGAAGTGATCTGTTGTAGCATCAAGTACGATGTACCTCTAGGTGTGAGCGTCCCGGAAACGGATCTCCGGCCCCTGTCACGGAACCTCTGACCGAGGCTTCACGCGAGCGTGCATCCATCCCCACTCGCCACCACAAGGATGAATCTAGAATGACACTGAGCCACTTGGAACATTTGGAATCCGAGAGCATTCATATCATTCGTGAAGTGGTCGCCGAGTTCCGTAAGCCGGTGTTACTGTACTCTATCGGCAAGGATTCGGCCGTCGTACTTCACTTGGCACTCAAGGCGTTCGCGCCCGGCAAACCCCCTTTTCCGCTATTGCATGTCGACACGACGTGGAAGTTCCGGGAAATGATCCGCTTCCGTGACGAACTCGCAGGGCGTCTGGGGCTGGATCTCATCGTCCACATCAACCAGGAAGGCGTGGCACGGGGAATCGGTCCATTCAGCCATGGCTCTCGGCTCCATACCGATGTCATGAAGACGGAAGCGCTAAAACAGGCACTTGATCGTCACGAGTTTGATGGGGCTATCGGCGGAGCCCGTCGAGACGAGGAGAAATCGCGTGCCAAGGAGCGGGTCTTTTCCTTCCGCAATAGCGCGCATCGCTGGGACCCGAAGAATCAGCGCCCTGAACTCTGGAATCTCTACAACACCCGCATCGCGCCTGGGGAGAGCGTCCGTGTCTTTCCGTTGTCCAACTGGACCGAGCTCGACATCTGGCACTACATTTACCGGGAGAACATTCCGATAGTCCCGCTGTACTTCGCCGCACGGCGACCGATCGTCAGGCGCGACGACCTCTTGATCATGGTGGACGACGACCGGATGCCACTCGAAGCCGGGGAGGAAGTGAGGGAAATGCTGGTGCGTTTTCGCACGCTCGGCTGTTACCCGCTAACCGGTGCGATCGAGTCCCGGGCGACGAACGTGCAGGACATTATTGCGGAGTTGATGCACAACCGCGAATCGGAGCGTGAAGGCCGGGCCATCGACAACGACCAGATCGGCTCCATGGAGCGGAAAAAGCAGGAGGGTTACTTCTGATGGAGGAGAACGTGGTGTCAGCCGTTGCGCAACCCGACATCGATGCGATGCTTGCGGCTCAGAACTGCAAGGACCAGCTCCGATTCGTCATCTGCGGCTCAGTGGATGATGGCAAGTCGACCCTGCTCGGCCGGCTGCTGTACGACACCGACAATGTCCTCAATGACCAACTCTCGGCGGCCGAGACGGAAAGCCGCACCTACGGTACGCAAGGAACTGCGGCCGATCTCGCCTTGCTGGTCGACGGCCTGCAGGCCGAGCGGGAACAGGGGATCACCATCGATGTCGCCTATCGCTACTTCCAGACGACCAGGCGCAAGTTCATTGCGATTGATGCACCAGGCCACGAGCAGTACACCCGCAACATGGCAACGGGCGCATCGAAAGCTGACGTTGCGCTGATTCTGGTCGATGCGCGCAAAGGCGTCCTGACCCAGACCCGGCGACACAGCCATGTCGTTTCACTGATGGGTATCCGGCGCGTGATCCTCGCGGTGAACAAGATGGATCTGGTTGAGTACGACCGTCGCGTGTTCCTGGACATCGTCGCCGAATATCGGTCCGCCACCCAAGAGATGGGATTCGAAGAGGTCGGCGCCGTACCCGTTTCGGCGCTGGTCGGCGAGAATGTCCACGCCACTCGTGGCAACACGCCATGGTATGACGGCCCGACCTTGCTGGAACTCCTGGAGACAGTGGAAGTCGCAAGCGACCAGATGGTTGGTCCCTTTCGGCTGCCCGTGCAGTGGGTCAATCGACCGCACTCGGATTTCCGGGGCTTCAGTGGCACGGTGGCTTCCGGGGTCGTTGAGCGAGGTATGGGTGTGGTCGCCAGTCTGTCGGGACGGCAGTCGACAGTCGAGCGGATCGTTGGTCCTTCCGGCGATCTCGACAGGGCGGTGGCGGGTCAGTCGATCACACTCGTTCTCGCCGACGAGATCGACGTGAGTCGCGGAGACATGCTGTCCGGCACGGACAACCCGGCCGTGGTTGCCGACCAGTTCGCGGTCCACTTGATCTGGATGGACACGCAGTCCATGCTGCCCGAGCGATCCTACGCGATCCGCCTGGCCAGCGCCTCAGGTGTGGCCCAGATCACCGATTTGACCTATCGGATCGACGTGAACACGCAGAGTCGGCTGGCGGCCAAGACACTCGACCTGAACGAGATCGCTTACTGCAAGATCTCGCTGGACCGCGCCGTTCCGTTCGATTCCTATGCGGTCAACCGCGAGACCGGCAGTTTCGTCCTCATTGACAGGTTCACCAATGCCACGGCTGGTGCCGGCGTGATCGATTTCGCCCTGCGCCGCTCCAGCAACATCGCCTGGCAGGATCTGAAAGTCAACAAGGCAACACGGTCACGGGTCACCGGCCAGCATCCATGCATCCTGTGGCTGACCGGGCTGTCGGGGGCCGGCAAATCGACCATTGCTGATCGTCTGGAACAGAAGTTGCAGGCCCTGGGGAGGTACACGTATCTTCTGGATGGCGACAACGTCCGCCACGGGCTGAACAAGGATCTCGGCTTTACCGACGAAGACCGGGTAGAGAACATCCGCCGGGTTGCCGAAGTCGGCAAGCTGATGGTCGATGCTGGGCTGATCGTGATTGTTGCTTTCATCTCGCCGTTCCGGGCCGAACGCAGAATGGCCCGTGCACTGGTGGAAGAGGGCGAGTTCATCGAAGTCCATGTGGATACACCCCTGGAAGTCTGCGAAGCGCGCGACCCGAAAGGACTGTACGCCCGGGCCCGCAAGGGCGAGCTCGCCAATTTTACCGGCCTTGACTCGCCCTACGAGCCACCACAGAGACCGGAGCTGCGTCTCGATACGGTTCGACTGTCGGTGGACGAAGCCGTGGACGAGGTGGTCCGGTACTTACAGGGAGTGCGCCCGAACGCTGAGTCGGATTGAAGGGCCGCAGGCGAGATGTGGGTACCTGCGAGTTGGTTGGGCACACCAAACGCTGGGCGAATCCGTAGCGGTCGGGCATGAACACAGGTTGGGGGAACAGGCGCACTGACACCTGAATCCCCTGATCGGCAGCTGAGATGTTCTTCGTCTTGGTGCCGACTCCCAACCCCATCCAGAAGCTGGGCTCGCTGCAGAGACGCCGACTCCAAGTCCCGCTGACTCTTGGGCGGCCGGCCATGTCAATGCCTGGCAAGGAAGAGGACTCTGACCTGCTCAGGATGCCTGGGGAGCGGTTCAACCTCTCCGACACCATGGTCGAACCACATCTGTCCGTACGCAGGACATGCGCTGGAGAGCGTTCCATAGTGGACATGCGGAACTCATTGACTGCCAGCGTGCACGCCCACGCATTGACTGGAAGACCCGTCGTGGGGATCACAGATGCACTGGTCGGCGCCAGAATTGTCGAGCGACAGTCAGGATGGCATGCCGAACAGCCTAAGGACTCTCGCCAGAATAATCTCGTCCTTCCAAGGCCAGGTTCGGTAGGCTGCCTGGCATTAGTACCTCGGAAGAGAGCATCAGGGTTCAGTTCGAGGCCCTGGTACCGGTGCTGGACGAGAGGATGCGGAGAGTGCGGGCCGGGGCTCAAGCCAACGCGATCGGACGAGGAGGGATCGCGCGGGAGGCGGCTCCGACCGGATTGGCGCGGGACACGGTATGGGCGGGGCTGCGGAAAGTCGAGGGGGGGGGTATCCACTGGTGTACCGCGAGGTCGTGGTGCATTTGATCGGGCCGGTGACAAAGCAAGAGGGACTGCGGACCCAATCCGGGTTGGATGCCAACGCCTACGAGACAGGGCGGACAGTCACGGACGAGGAGATGGAGCATCTCGCCCTCGACCGGGCGGCCTTCCACGGCGAGTGGAACTACACTTTGGCACCGCGCCATTAAACGACGATGGTATTGGGGCGAAAGTCATTAGCGCACTGGCCCGACCTTCCCGCAAGCACACAGGAATGGATCCGGACGGCCTCCAGATCGGCGACGGCCAGAGTTGGGTGCAGGCGCCACTGGGAGCACTTGGTAGGTGCGCAGACGGTGTGGGTGAAGTGCCGCTGGAGCCGCCAGTTGCGCAGTGCGTGGCGGCCTTGGGTGTGGTTGGTGAAGCAGCAGGTGCGGCCGGAGGGGTGCATGTGGGCGTCGACCGCGAGTATGTCGTGTGCCAGTTACCACCCCGCTGACACCAATTGACGCTCGCCGACCAGCCCTCCACTCGGCCTTCGCTCGTCCATGGTCCCGACCTGCAGGACCGCAGGTTCTGCCGCATCCAGAGACTGCTTTCGGGCCCGTTCACACTCAGCCGACTCCCGGGCTACGGCGCGTGCCGGAGCTTGATGTCCTTCCCAACCATCGACTACCTCCGGACCGAACGCGCCGTACAGCGCTGCTCGTACATGCGTGCTACGGAGATCCAGCACCAACGTGACCTGACCGCAAGCACGTAACCACGTAATCGTTGGGCTTGACACAACGCTGGCTGTATGACAAAATATGCAAGAGTTGCGATGCTTGGACAATTGGTCCATTGGCGACGCTGCGGAATCCGTGGTCCAGCATGGGGAGCCGGGCTCTTGTTGCTGCTCCCCGTGCTCGGCTCAGGTGCCGAAGAGGACGGGCCGATTCCGCGCTTGATCGTTGGTGGCGAACGGGCCACGGTGCAAAGCTATCCATTTGTAGTGTTTATAGTGCGGCCAGTCCGTGGGTCGTGCACGGGCAGCATCATCGCACCCAGTTGGGTATTGACAGCAGCCCACTGCCTGACAGATGGAGCCGGACTAGGAGCCAGACTACATGCACATGATAGTGTTCGGGTATTTCATGGCCGGGGAGACCTTACTCAACTGTTAGAAAGGACTTCGAAACGGCTCATTTTACACCCTAAACGTAGCACAGAAACAACAGCTGATCTTTATCATTACGATATCGGTCTCATCGAATTATCGAAACCATTTCCTGTGTCATTTTCAGCCGGCATTGACCTTGCTCGTCGCTCAGCCGAAGACGAATATGCTCCTTCCGGTACTTCATCTGTGATGGTGGGCTTTGGGCGCACAGGAAACTGGCTGACAGACTACAAAATGCATTCTGTCAGCGAGAACCTGTATCACGCCAAGGACTGTCGCAATCGGCTGAATATCTTTCAAGAAGCAATAACTGTTCATGATGAAACCATCTGCTCAGGTACTTCCACAAGACGGAATGATTCAGGTGATAGCGGAGGTCCATTGATCGTATCGTATTCTGTGGACGGGAATACTCGGTGGTTACAGGTAGGTGTGGCCAGCCGGTCAGCTGTTTCCGACACGTGGAACTTGCGCGATAACTATAAGACTGCGATTATAACTTCGGTCTACATGAGAGTTTCGAGTTATGCCGATTGGCTTCACAGTACCACTCAAGGCGCAGCTTCCCTCGTTTCTGGATCCGATCCAGACGATGATGATATCGATGAGATTACCGGACGGCTCAGCGAGGTTAATGCACAGATAAATTCGCTGCGGGCTACAGTGCAGTCGCTGCAGACCAACAATACTCTGCTCAAGCAGAATATTGACGAGTTCAAGGATGCGGAGAGGCAGGATAAGGTACTGCAAGCCACCGAGGATGAGACCCTGAACTCGCTGTCAGCCCTTCTTGCGGAATAGCTTCAGACATCCTGACCTCGGGGGCAGGTCATGGGCCCATCGTAGCCCGAAAACCACTGAAATACAGGGCTTTCGGCGGGGGCGAGGGTTTGGCGGGAAATGTGAGTTTCCGACAAGATCGTGAACCCGGAATCAGGCCGGGCGCTCCTGCGAACACGCTGCCACGCTCCCTTGGTACGGCCGTCCCGATCGGGTAGTCCCGGTTCTCCTGCGCCACCGCCGACGATGGGCCGATCGGCAAGCTGCGTTCGGTCCCGGTCGTTCCTGCAGCGCGCCGGACCGACCGGCCTCACTAGCGAGCCCTGAGTCGCCCAGCGTGTGCAGTGCGGTGGCAACACAAGGCACTTGCCCCGGCGCATCCCTGGCGTGGACCTCAGGGCGGATCAGGCGCTGGCGGCCCTGCATACTGTTCCTGGAAATCCTGCGCAGGACGGCCGCCGTGGCGACGGCTCAGGACCAGCAGCCGCTCCCGCCTCCACCTTGAGGCACCCTTCGCAGCCGACGCCATACCGCTGGCACGGGTTCACAGTCTTACCATCGAGGTCAGGATGTCTGAGCTTTCGTATCTCGTGGTCAGGCTCAGTTCCAAGGGGAACTGAGCCGTCTTGGATAGGTCGGCCATTGGACATCAAATCACTCCCGCGCGACGCACGGACTTTTCCATATGCATTGCAGACGCGGTATATTCGCCGTATGTTCACCACAGTTTCGCTCTCAAGAGAACCTCTTGCAAAATGACCTGAAATGGGAGACTCGTGCCCGGGTCACGACCCCAATCGGTGCGGACCACTGGGGACAATCCGCAGGCTACCATCTGAGCCAACCAGAAGGTTGGTGTCCCTGCGGGGAGCCGGATCAACATCCTGGTTTCCCTTGCAGCAATCACTGTTCCCGATGTGGAGTGAGGAACTGGGCGCACTCAGTGGCAGGTACTGGCATTCCGTGCAGCCGCGCCGACTGGACGCTGGTCAAGTGGCGGCTCTGCGATCTCCCTCTGCTCCAACTCTGTGGGTGGGAACGGGCCGACCAACTATTCTTGCGGGCCGGCACCCGTTGCGCCCAGAACAAGGTGGCCGCGGCATTGCGTGCCGCAACCGTCAAGCGGATGCTGGGAAATCCATTGGCGGAGTCGGTCGCGCGGGAGGAGCCGGCTCGCACACCCAAGCCCATCAAGACGGTTGCAGAAACAAAGCAAATTGGGGCGACCGCACCAAGGAGAGCAGCGACCGGGGCCCCAACGCCAGCGGTTGGAACGGCAGCCGGGGCTGTTGTTGGAGGGTCTGCTGCCGGACCTGCCCGCAGTGTGGGGCACTCCAGCGCTCTGCGCAGGGCTCTCAAGAGACCTGGACAGCTCTTCGCAAGCAACCCACCCCGGGCTTCACAGAGGCAAGCGGAGTTGAAGCGGTCGGCCCTGGTCCATCCTCAGACATCCTGACCTCGGGAGGGCTGGTCATAAGCCCGCCGTAGGCTGAATCCCATTGTAATACAGGACTTTCGGTGGGGCGGGGAGGCTTGACAGCAAAGCTGAATTTCAGCTAGGATAGTGATACCGGAATTGTGCCGGAAACGCCCATGTACACGCTGCCACTCACCCCTGGTCAGGCCGTCCCGATCGGGCAGTCCTGTTTCTCCTTCGTGACCACCGACGACGGGCGGATCGTCTACTTCACGAACATGGACCCCTTCGATTTTCACGACGCCGACGATCGGGGAGCGCTGCTGCTGCGGGCGGCCCGACTGGCGGAAAGCGGTGTGCGGCGGGCGGACCTGCAGGCCGCCTTCGGTCTGGGTCGGTCGACCTTGCAGCGGGCGGTGACGCGCTTGCGGGGGGAGGGGGAAGCGGGTTTCCAGCAGCTGCGTCGAGGGCGCCGGGCCCGCGTGCTGGTGGGCCAGAGGCAGGCGGAAGCGACCCGGCTGCTGGCGGAAGGGCTGAGCGGAGCGGAGGTGGCGCGGCGGTTGGGAGTGGACCGCTCGACGCTGAACTATCACCGGCAGCGGGGTCGTCTGGGGACGCAGGCGCCGCGCCCGGGGCGGAGTGCGAGTGTGTTGGTGGGGGCGCGTCAGGCGGCGGCGAACCGGTTGCTGGCACAGGGGCTGAGCGGAGCGGAGGTGGCCCGGCGATTGGGAGTGAAAGCCGCCACGGTGCAGGCGAATCGGCGGCAGGGGCGCATCGGGCCGGCGAGCGGAGAGGCGTTGGTCACGACCGCCGGGAATACTACGGAAGTGTCTGATACAGATGAGGTTATGACGGAATTGGAAAGTGCGACGGACGGTGCGGGGGCGCCTGTGGCCAGCGCCTCGGAAGTGTTGGACCGCAGTGCGCGGGACCAGCGGGACCGCAGCGCGCCGATGGGCCGGGGTGCCCGGGATTGTGCCGGACGGGTGGCCGCCTCGACGGGTTCGCTGACCGCCATGCAGCCGCGCTTTCCCGAAGGCCTCTCGGCGGTGGTCGGCGGCGGCGTGCTGGCGGCCCTGCCGATGCTGCTGCGGGAGGGGCTGCTCAAGCGCGCCGCCGAGTTCCTGGAACTGCCCAAGGGGTACTACGGGGTGACGAGCATGCTGCTGTTGCTGAGCTTCCTGTTGTTGGCGCGGGTGCGCAACGCCGAAGCGCTACGCCATCAGGCCCCGGGAGAATGGGGAGCCCTGCTGGGGCTGGACCGCTGTGGGGAGGTGAAGACCCTGCGGGCCAAGGTGCGGGCACTGGCCGACGATGCACAGCAGGTCCGGGCCTGGCTGGATACGCTGGCGCAGGACTGGCTGGCGGACGCTGCGGAGGTGGCGGCCACCCTGGCGGTGGACGGGCACGTCAAGGTCTACACCGGTCGCAAGGGACGCTTGCCGAAGCACTTCGTGGCGCGGCAGAAACTCTGCCTGCCGGCGACGACCAGCTACTGGGTCAACGCGCTGGGCGGGCTGCCGCTGCTGTGCCTGCACAAGGATCTGGACCCGCGTCTGACGCAGGCGCTGGAACAGGACATCCTGCCGGCGCTGGAGCGGTTGGGCGTGGTGGGACCGCAGGCCGTGGACCTGACCACCGACACGGAGGCGGAGCCGGCCCTGACGCTGGTCTTCGACCGGGAAGGCTGGAGTCCGGCCCTGTTCGGGCGGCTGGCCCGCCGGGGCGTCGCCGTGCTGACCTGGCACAAGAACTTCCGGGGTGCCGACTGGCCGGAGGCCGACTTCCGAACCGCCCGGCTGCCCCTGCACGGGCCCGGGAGCACGCGCACGCTCGAGATGCGCCTGGCCGAGCAGCGGGTGCGCCTGCCGCAAGGTCCCGAGGTACGGCAGATCCGCCGGCTGCTGGACGATGGTCGGCAACTCGCCCTGATCACCACCAACTTCTCCCTGTCCCGCGAGCAGGCGGCTGGAGCGCTGTTCTCGCGCTGGTCCCAGGAGAACTTCTTCCAATACATGCGGGAAGAGTTCCAACTCGACAGCCTGCCGGTGCACGGCCTGGCCGCCCAGGACCCGCAGGCCCGGGTCGTCAATCCCGCCTGGCGGGACCAGGACCGGGAACTCCGCCGGCTGCGCAGCCAACTCGGCACCCTGCGCAATCGCCAGGCCGCCCTGCTGCGCGGCACGCTCACCGCGAGTGCCCGTCAGCGCGCCGAGCAGACCCGCCTCGAGAGCGAGGCGCTGGTCGCCCGCTGTGACGAGGTGCAGCGGCAATGCGGGGAACTGCCCCGGCACATCGCGGTCGCGGAACTCAGTGCGGAGCAGGCGCTGGATGCCCTACCCGGCCGCGAGAGACTGTTCCTCGATATCCTGCGCATGATCGCCTACCGCGCCGAGACGCGCATGATGGCCGCCGTGGCGGCGGCCCAAGGCCAGCAGCCCCGACCCCGCCCGCACCTCAAGGCGCTCTTCCAGTCCGATGCCGACATCCTTCCGGAGCCCGAACAGGGCATCCTGCGGGTGCGGATTCTCGGCACCGCCAGCGACGCCGGTGATGCCGCCCTCGCCGGCCTGCTCCAACAACTCAACCAGACCCGCACCTGCTTCCCCGGCACCTCCCTGCGCCTGGTCTACGAACTCCCTCTCAACCCCTCCCTCAACCCTGCCTCGGGTTCACCTTCTTCACCCCGAGGTCAGGATGTCTGAGACTAACGAGGAACAGAGAATCCGCCCCATACACTCCCAGAAACTGAATTTCAGTCTCATCTGAACCCGCCGCGGCTGGCGGGCGCCCCCGACGATACTGAGTCTACGGTTGCCTGCAACCCCGATCGCGTCGAGAGACTGCGTGTGATTGTGTGATTGAGAGTATTGAAGTCTCCACCCGGAGTTCAGCGTGTTTCGACTCTGCGACCAGGAGATCTTTCCCGATGCCGATGTCGAAGTTGTTCCGGCAGGGCCCGCAGATCGTTGCCCGTGGGGAACCTCCGAAGAAACGACGCCCAGTCTCATGGCAGGTTCTGTTGACGGTGTGCGCTGGTGCCAACACATCTGAGTCGAACCTGTCGTTCGCACCGAGGGCGTGTTGGGTCGAGAAGTTACACGCGGCCACCCAGGAGCCAGTGGCAACCACAGTCTGCAGGGTCACTCCGTTCCGAAGTAGGAAACGGAGTCAACGCCGTCAGCGACAGGCGTCCGGCAAGAGACTCGGATACGTGCGTCATGAGAGCCGGTGAGACGGAACCCAGCACGAGGAAGTGTCCATTGCGCTCCTGGTCTTGATCGGTCGCACCTCGGATACGGGGAGACAGGTCCGGCCACACTGGCACATCATCAAGAACGACAAGCTCACGTCCGGCAATCAGACCGTCCCACTCGAAGTAACGGCCTCCGGGCGACCTTGCCAGAGTCGTCTTCCCGCTCTGGCGACGCCCGAGCAACGCTACGGGCCGGGTACGCCCCTAGTCGAAGGCGCTACACCTCCGTGATCTTTCCGAGAACCGGTTCTTGCAAAACGGAGATCGACTTCCGTTTGCCAAGAACGACCTCGCACCGGTCAATCGACCTTCGAACCTCCAGCGAGAGGGTCCGTTCCATCCGCAGAGATCCCCTGGACCAGCGCACGGGCGGTATGCAAGTCCCCACCAAGATTGTACTTGCGGCATTCGCACGAGACGGCCATGCCTTCAACAGTGCGCCCACGCGGAGGCACACCGGAGGAACTAGCCCCTTCACGCGAAGGGCCAGCGACGAGGTATCGCCCGGCCATGACCGCATGGTTTTTGGACTCACACGAAACTTATTCGCATTGATTTCGGTCTATATATCAACAGAGGCATCATTTGATCTTTTTGTTGATGTTTTTTATTCGTCTTTTCGGCCGACTGCTTGCATGGGGAATGTTCCTGGGATTCCTTTCAGCGGTCTGGCAGTCCGGCACAGCCGTGTTCGATTCCGCCCGCGCAACCGGTCCCTGGGTTGGCGGGCCCCGCCAACCCAGGGACGAACCGGAGTTGCCAGACCATGCCACGCAGTACCCCAGGGAAGTGCGCTCGAAGTTGATGGCGCAAGAAGACGAAGCCGTCAAGTCCGGCACATTCGAGAAATTCCAGCAGCAGTCCGCGGCATTCTGGATGGAGCAGTACGAAGCGGAACTCGCGGCAGCGGAACGGCGGATCGCCGAAGAAACACGGCAAGCTCTTGCAGTGGCGCGAGAGAGAAATGCGGCTGCGATGCAAGTGGCAGAGCGTGTCGCCCGACAGACGAATGGCGAGCACTACCGCAAGGCGCTCAGGGTGGCCAACAACCAGTTGGCTGCGCATGCGAGGACGGCAGCACGGATCGCCAAGGAGCAGGAGGTACTCGCCGGAATCGCTGCCCGGTCAGCCCGTGAACGACTGATCGTCGAGGAGGCCGCGGCGCGAGCGCTCGCCCGGAAGGCGGTGGCACATCAGCCGGTTGCAACCGGAGAGCCTCGCACCACGACGCCATGGAATCGTCGGATGAACAGCCCCTGAGCGGGAGAAGTTGCCTACCGTTTCATCGCGCCCGTCCTCGGAACTGTCTCCATGGTTGCGTCGCAGCAAGCCCCTGTCTGGATCACCTCGGCTTCCAGTTGGGATGAGGGACATGCTCCCGGTCCATGATCGACTTGATCTCGTTGACGACATCTGGATGGTTCCGTGCGACGTTGTACTTTTCGCTCGGGTCTCTTGACACGTCATAGAGTTCGATCCCCCCGGTCCGCATGCGCTTGCGCACGCCCTTCCATTGGCGCAGTCGCACTGCCTGCGCCGAACCGCCCTCGTAGAACTCCCAATACAGAAAGTCGTGGGCGACCTGCTCGGCCGGCTCGCCCATCAGTGTCGGGGCGAAACTGATCGAATCGGTGTCGGCCGGCACGTCCACCCCGGCAAGGTCGGCGGCCGTCGCCATCAGATCGCCGAAATACCCGATGTGGTCCGACACCCGGCCCGACTGGATCGTTCCCGGCCACCATGCGAGGAACGGCACCCGGATGCCACCGTCGTACAGGGCCCTCTTGATCCCGCGAAGCGGTCCCGACGGGTGGAACTTCAGCAAGTCGTGGTTGGACTCGTTGTGCGGTCCGTTGTCCGACGAGAACATGACCAACGTGTTCCGGTCGATTCCCGCTTCGACGAGTCGATCCAGCAGCACCCCCACATCACGATCCATGCGGGTGATCATGGCAGCCTGACCCTTGTCGGGATCGGGCCAGTCCTCACGTTCATAGATCCCGTACTCGGGCACTTCGGCGCCATCGCCTGTAGCGCGTGTGCCTTCGTTGTTGGCGTGGGGGATCGTCAAGGCCAGGTACAGGAAGAAGGGGGAGTCCCTCTGCTCCCCGATCCACTTCAGAGCCTCCCGCATGATCACGTCGTGGGAATATTCGTTCCGCTCCGTCGCCCAGCCCCCCGCAAAGCCGCCGTAGATCCGGTCAACCCGCTGGACCTTGTTGCGGAGCGGCACCTTCGCAAGGTTGCGCCAGAGAAACTCCGGATAGTAGTTGTGGGCATGCACCTGGTTGAGGTATCCGAAGAACTCGTCGAAGCCCTGCCTGAGCGGATGTCCCTCCGAGCCCACCTCGCCCAATCCCCATTTGCCGAAGAGCGCGGTGGAGTACGCGGCTGACTTGAGAACCTCCGCCACGGTAAGGTCCTCAGCGCGCAGTGACTGGGCGGTCATGTCGGGGCCGCCGGCGTTGCCTCGGACATGCGTGTGTCCCATGTGTTGGCCGGTCATGAGGACGCTGCGCGATGGCGCGCATACCGTGGCTCCCGCATAGAACTGGGTGAATCGGACACCCTCGGCAGCCATCCTGTCCAACCGCGGGGTGTGGATCACCTCCTGCCCGTACGAGCCCAGATCCCCGTATCCAAGATCATCCGCCAGGATGAAGATGACGTTCGGTCGCTCCGTCGCGGCGTTGCTGGTCGCGATCATGGCAACCAGGCTCACCACGAGGGCGGCATAGATGCGGGGTGAGATCATCAGATTCTCCAGAGTATTCGATTCTAGCGATCCTGCCGGCGAGGTCCCCACTGCGTTGCCGCAAGGAATGCCAGCAAGTCCGCAAGTTCGTCCCGTGTGATCTGGTCGTCCAGGCCTGATGGCATGACGGATACAGTCCCTGGCCGGATCTCCTCGACCTCGGCACGAGCGATTCGCACTTGGTTGTCCGCATCGAGGGCAAGCAGGAGGTGAGTTCCGCTCTCCTCGAGCACGATTCCGTTGTGGCTCTCATCGGCCGTCACGACCACGACAGGTTCATAGCTCCGCACGAAGCTGGCACTGGGAAATACGATTGCCTCCAGCAGGTCCTTCCGCTGCCGAATCTGACCGATCCGGGTCAGGTCCGGACCGATCTTCCCACCTTGATAACCGATGGCATGGCACGCGAGGCAAGCCATTTCGGTTCGATTGAATACCGCCTGCCCTCTCTTGATGTCACCCTTGGGTAGCGCCGCGAGGATGTCATCCAGTTCCTCCGCCTGATCACTGAGCCCGGCAACGGTCCCCTCCAGCACATCGTCCACGCGCTCCCGAATCTCCCGGGGATAGCCGGCGGCTGCGGCCATGGCAATATCCGCCCGAAGATTGGCCAGTCCACCCGCCCGGTCGAGCGCATCCGCAAAGCTCCTTCCGACCTCGTCATCTCCAGATTGGCCGAACGCCTTCACCAGTTGCGGCAACTCCATCGGTCCCACGCGGGGAAGCACTTCGGCCAGAGCCTGCAGTTGGCCGCCGGCAAGCGGAACCCGGCCAAGCACCCTGGCCGCCGCAGCCTTTGCCTGCACGTCATTCGACGGAAGCACCTGGTCTGTGGCCAATGCGAAGAGTGCGGGTTCGAGCTGCTCCACGGACGGAGCTACGGCATCCAACGCACGAATCCGAGTTGCCGGGTCGGCGGCAACATCCTTCGCCAGATCCAACAGAGCGCGGTCCAGTTCCGGGAGCCCTGCGTCGGCCCGCGGTAGCTGACGCGCCGCCTGCAATGCCCGTTCCCGTGTGCCCTCTCGCCGCAGTGCGCCCGCGACCGCCGATTCCCAGTCTTCGGGCGGCTCCGTCGTCAAGGCTTCTGCCATCGCCTCCAGTGCGATCTGACAGGCGACAGGATGTTCGGCATCACGCACGGTGGCAGCCAAGAGGTCCCGGACCTGAGGGCTGGCCGAGAACTGAACGAGCTGTCCGACCAACTCCTCATCGGCGACAGCACTGGCGGCAGTGAGACGCTCTCGCAGGTAACCGGCAAGATGTCCTCCCCATTCGGGATGACGGGATGCGATCCAAGTGGCCGCCTCCGTGATCAGGGGCTCGGGAGCCCGCAGGAACGGCAGGATCGTGTCCGGGCGGAGCGCTGCCGGGCGCATCTGATCAAGAGCGATCAACGCAGCCCTGCGGGTACGAACCGAATCGGCAGCAAGACCAGTCTCCGTCGTGAGCCGGTCTCCGATCTCGATCAATGCGTGTACCAGAGAGTGCGTCAGGATCTCACCCTCTGCGGTCGCAGTCGCGTCCAGCAACGATCTCACGGCGGCGGGGTCGCCGATCCTGCCAAGGGCCTCCGCCGCCACTCGCCGGATCGCGTCCGATGGATCAGCGAGCCGGTCAATCACGTCCGTGACGGCCAACGCGTCCCGGTGCAGGGCCGCCGAATGCAACGCCGCATGACGAACAGATGGAGAATCGTCTCGCAGCGCTGTCCGCACTGCATCGCGAGCATCCTGGGCGTCGATTCTGGTCAGGGCCCAAACCGCATTGCGCCGAGTCTCCTCGGACCCGTTACCGGCCACGGCTCTTCGCAGGACGGGCACGAAAACGACTTGAGAGAGCGCGGCAATGGCTCGCTGGCGGACGGCGGGTCGCTGATCGTCGAGGAGGTCGATCAGGCTTCCACCCTCTAACCGAGACCAGTCCAGCGTCTTTCCGAGAGGGTCCGACGGGGGAACTGCTCCCACCTTCCTCACTCGGTAGATCGCACCGAGGACTTCTGGTTTCGTCAGTTGCGAGGTCGGGCAGCAGAGCTTGTACCAGGCACCGGTGTCGACGACAAGGAGGCTGCCGTCGGCATCCTCCATGACATCCGTGGGATGGAAGTCCCGGCTCCGGGCAACCAGGAAGTCCGAATCTCGGGTGCCGAAAGTGGCACCGGACGGCACCAGTTCGTGCGACGAGACCTTCCGCAAGTTGAAAGCGGTCACGAACAGTCGCCCGCGGTACTCCTCCCCGAAGACCCCCGACTCATAGCGAGCAAGGCCCACGGGAGCCGCAGCCCCCATTTCGGTCATTGCGGGGAGATACCCGCCCGACATGGGATGGCCATCCGTGACTCCGTGGACCTTTCCGTACACACCCCCATAGACCGCGTGCACCAGGCCATCGCGCCGGCCAACCTGAGGATGGATCAGGAACGTCGACGTCAACAGTCGCTCTCCCTCTGGCGTGAATGCGACCTCGACCGGATTGTCCATTCCGCCGGTCAACACCGGTTCGATCGGGCCTCCACGGGAATGCCGCCGAAAGATGTGCGCGGCCCTGGTGACAAGAGGCTCTCTTCCCGGCCGCTCGTACGTCTGCTCGGCGAATGCCCCCTTCGTCCAGTAGATCCACCCGTCAAGTCCGAGATACGGTCCGTGCAGGTCGTTCGCGCAGTTTGTGAGGGTCTTGGCATCCAGCCACTCCTCCCTCTGATCGGCCACACCGTCCCGATCGGTATCCGTCAGTTTCCAGATCGAGGGCGGAGCGGCAACGTAGACCGACCCGTCGTGCCACAGTACACCCTCCGGCAACATCATTCTGTCGGCGAAGACGGTCCGCCTGTCGTACACCCCGTCGCCGTCAACGTCGTCCAGCCGGAGGATGCGGTGCGGCCGATCCTCGAGCTGCTTGTGAACATCGTCATTGGTACCGGAAGACTCCGCGACATACAGGTAGCCCTGTTCATCCGCAGTGATGATCATCGGTCGCTCGACCAGCGGGGGCCCGGCGGCCATGGCAACTTCGAAGCCGTCCGGAACCGAGATCGCGGCAGGAGCATCCGGTGCAGACCGTTCACAGCCAGACTGCAGTAGCACTGCGAGAACGAAGAGCAGATTGCGGATCTGCATGCGGAGTCCAGTCAAGCGCCAGCCGCCGGGGAAGTGACAGCCGCCAGTGGGGGGCTTGATGGCCCCATGCTACAACTTCTCCGCCCACGGACACCGGGGCGGTCCGGACATCGAACAGACTGCGGGCTCTTGCCCCGGGATCGGCAGGTCGGAGCCACCGCGAGAATGCCGGCAGGGATGGGATCCCGGCACGCACATGACATCCCGAGTCGAAGGGAGGCACTCGACATGAGAAATAAAAAGAGAAAATAATATGCCATCTCTATTGACAACACCGTCTCGAAGTGCGAACATAAAAGAAAGACCTTCTGTCTTTTTCACGAAGACAACCGATACGCTATCCGAGGAACCTCATGCCCATCGACACTGAACCGACCGTACTCTTGCGCACGATCGCGATCTGTGGAGTCGCCATCGTGCTGATCGCGAAGATCTGCCACGAATGCGGACTCGACGCACTTCGCCGGCGGCTCCAGACACGTGAAGCCGAACTTCTCGAGTTCGCACGTCTGGGACAACTGAGACCCAGTGACCCCGCCTACGCGATGCTCCGAGACAGCATTCGCAACCTGGCGCGGTTCTCCTATCGCATCAGCCTGACCCGTTATCTGGCAGCAATCCTCGTCGGTCGCGCCAAGTCCGGACCGGCAATGATCGATTCCATGGAACGGATGTGGGCACAAGCACTCGACCGGATCGACAACACGGAGGTACGGAACGAGATTGCCGCCCTCCGGCAGCGCCTTCTGATGGATGTGATTTGCCACGTGGCGTTAGGGGCAGTCCCGCTTGCGCCGAAACTGCTCAGTGGGGCCATTCTTCCGAAAGTGCCCGATAGGATCCGCTCTGCGGCAATCAGGGGAGCGAGACTGGTTGAAGTACTGGCCGGCGTCGCCGACCGGTGGCCGAAGCCAGCATGGTGCGGGTAACGGCGCCACCCCTTCCGGGCAATCAACGGCTGAGACACACCCGACAGGCCCGGCCGCTCACAAGAGGGCTAGTGTTCCGTCACTCGCAATTTTGAGGATCGACACGGGCGCGGTCGTGGTCGGCGAACATCATGGCATACGTCAATGAGCGGCAGCGTGGCGTGAACTGGCACATGACCGTGGACGATGCCCGCTGCAAGCTCAAGTCCGTCGATCCGGAAATCACGGAATGACAGAACAGTAGTCCAGTTCCTATACTGGGAATAGTGGAAGTCGCATGACTGACTTGCCCGAACCGACGTCAGTTCCCGCGCCCGACGCCAAACGTCTCTTCCTCCTGCTGCGCGGACTGGGTCTTGACGACGAGCAGGCGTACACTTTTGTTCAGGAGGTAGACAACATGGCTGCCGCCAACCTCATCGCCCGATTCGAGTCCAAACTGGATGCCCAGAACACCAAGCTGGATGCCCAGAACGCCCGATTCGAGTCCAAGCTGGATGCCCAGAACACCAAGCTGGATGCCCAGAGCACCCGATTCGAGTCCAAGCTGGACACCCAGAACACCAAGCTGGACGCCCAGAACGCCCGATTCGAGTCCAAGCTGGACGCCCAGAACGCCAAGCTGGACGCCCATAACACGAAACTGGATGCCATTTCCTCGGCAGTGGATTCCCGGCTACGCATGCTCATGTGGTTGATCGGCGCGGCTGTCGCGGCCATCGGCATCTTCGTCCGCCTTTCCAGCTAGGGGCGGGAGAGGGACGAGACGGCGCCCGCTTCCTCGCGCCGTAGCGCAGCCTGCCCCACATACGTCGTTCCCGAGACCGGCCCTTCGCACCGGTCTCCATGCGCCCGGCAACCGACCACAGGTCTTCCTGTGCAACCGAACGGCACTCTCACGCTCCGCTGGTTCGCGGTTGTGGTGTAAGAAGTGATAGCAGCGCTTTGTGTTTCGCAGGGACTGCGAGAGGCTGTGCCATTGCCATGTCACCGTGTGTCGCACACGAGATACGACACACGGGCACGTTTCCTGAAGAGCACTCCATCGGTCGGTACCAACTACCCTGGCCTAGCGCCAAGCGGCTTCTCCTCGGGTGAACCTCGGGTACACCGGTGAGGTAGCGACGATGCTCCACGATCGGCGCACGAGGGTGCGCCCCGTGAGGCCCCCGCCACCTGTCGAACGGCAGGAACGGAGTATCGGTGGATCCGGTCGGATGCAGCCTCGAGGCGTCGGCCCCGGAGCTGCTGGAAGGCGCTCCGGGCAGAACAAAGGTCGGGATCCGGGTTCGGCTCGTGAGGCTGTGTCTGTGGATTCCAGCACTCTCCAGCAGGATTCGTGTGGCGAACGAGCAGAGCGTTGCCCTGCATCGGGGCTGTCTCCGGCTGGTGAGGTGATCCGCGACAGTCCCGGTCGGATCTCGCTCCCGGGATCAGCCATCGTTCGCTTCGAGAACTCCTTGCCGCGAACCTCGTCGCAGAACCGGTCGGCAGCCTCGACGGAATCCAGGTCGGACTTCGCCTCGGTCCGGCGCGAGGGGTGCCCACGCCCCTGACTGCCGGACTCTGCCGTCGTGGATCACATCGGCTCCGCTGTAGTGTTCCGTCACTCGCAATCCTGAGGATCGACACGGGCGCGGTCGTGGTCGGCGAGCATCATGGCATGCGTCAATGAGCGCCAGCGTGGCGGGAACTGGCACCTGACCGTGGACGATGCCCTTCGCAAGCACAAGTCCGTCCCGCAATCAACGAACGACGGAACTTTGGTCGACGAACTCCCGCCCCGTACGGCCCCGGATTCCCTCACCAACCCCGGCCGTCGACTCCAGGACCTGAGATTCCGATCGGTCCCATGTCCGGCACTCTGAGACGGACGGGCTGGGCCTGTCCGTAGCGAACAGAAGCCAACCAGCAACGCCGGTCGCGTTCTGTGCACTGTGCAGGCACGGCTTACGGGCCGTGACGCGAACCATGCCGGACGGGCGCTTCATCAAGCGGGCTCTGCCCGCACGGGTACCCGAATCCTCCCCCGTCTTCTACCCCGACTGCGATGGACAGCCGATGGCGGTGAATGACACCCACTACCACACGATCAACTCGATCCGGGGTCTGTTGGCGGCGCGCTACCGGCAGCACGACGATGTCTACGTGACCGGGGATCTGCTGCTGTACTACAAGGAGTACGACAATCCAGTCGGTGGCACCGGACGTGATGGTGGAGGTCAGTTCCCCGGGTTCGTTCCAGCGGGACAGGAAGGAGAAGCGGGAGATCTATGGGAAGTTGGGGGTACGGGAGTATTTCCAATGCGTCCCGGATTATGACGGTACGGGCGGCAGCGGGCGGCTGTTCGTCTATCGGCAGTGGGGCAAGGGGTTGATGGAGGCGGCCCGGAGGGCATAATCGGGGGCCGGCCGGAGTACGCGAGCGAGGTGCTGGGGGTGGGCTTGCGGGCGGAGGACTACCGGGTCCGGCTGCGGGACCTGAAAACGGGTCTGGATTTGCCCTGGCCGGAGGAATCGGAGAAAGCCCGCGAGGCCGAGGCGAACGCTCGCTGCATGGCGGACCAGAAACGGGAGCAGGTGGAACACGGACCTGAGCGGGAGCAAGAGGCCCGCAAGTCGCTAGAGGAACGCCTCGCCAGACTGCAGGCACGTCTGCGAGACAAGGAATGAGGCTGGGCTCTGCAGGGGGACATATCGACCCGGAGAATCTACGGGGTCGGCCTTATCGACGCCACATGGTGAGGTGGAGACTCAATCAACCGACTCCGATCAGGCGGGATTCATCCGGGCCAGCATTCCACGCGGGCAGCGCATCGACATCCGGCTGCATCGACACCCTCCTGCGAGGACATGCAGGACGGTCGAACCAAGCGTTTGCGACCCGCTCTCCAAGGTCGTGCTGAACTGGCCGGAGAAGGTGAACGCGATCGGCAAATGGCCCACTGACAAGGGAGAATGGCAACATTTCTGTTGCAATGTGTTTCAAGGTGAGGCTCCTGAGGCCCGCAGACTCTCTCGAATCTTGACCGCTTGCCATACAATCAAGTCATCCTCGCGGATACTGCAGCATTTCAGAACGCGATGATGGAGTGATGTCATCGGGAATTCGGCGATTTCCCCTCGGACCGTCTGCTGAACGTCCGGTTCGAGGACATGCGGATGGATCCGAATGCCCAGGTCCGCTGTCTGGTCCGATTCACTCCTGCAAATCTGGAGCAAGACGTATGGGTTCGCGAAGCGTTCGCAATGCCGCACCTGAGACTGTCGCAATCGAGACATCTCGACACCGCCACGCAGCTCGCGTCCGCCCAGATGTTCAGACGTATCGTCCGGGGTTCGAGTCGCTCGGCGCCCCTGCCTGAGACAATGGAGAGCCCTCGGATGAAGCGAGTGGAGGTTTCCTCATGAATGTGATCGTGGTCGGTGGCGGCGCGGCGGGATTGGCGGCTGCGTACACCCTGCATCGTCGCGGTGTCAAGGTCACGCTGATCGAAGCGAAGCCCCGGCTCGGCGGACGCATGGCAGGGGACGAGATCGACGGCTGCCACGTTGATACCGGGGCGCAGATCTTCAACTTGACCTATCGGGAGGCCATCGGACTGTGTGACGAGCTGGATGTTCCGCTGGAGTCTCTCTCCCCGACTATCGGGTACTTCGGCAGCGGTGAATTCCATGCCCTGAAGGCGAGCCGCTCGGTGAGACAGAACGTCAAGAACCTGAGAGCCCTGTCCAGAATTCTCTCTTTCAGGGGTCTCTGCCAGGCAGTCCGATTCGTCGCGTACTTGCGGTCGCAAGGGAAGAGCCTAGGGTTCTCCGAACATTCGCAGATGCTTGACCTGGATAACGAAGAGAGCATTTCCGATGTCATCAGGAGGCGGGGCGGGGTCAAGGTTCTTGAGGACCTGCTCCAGAGCAATATCACGACTCTGACGCTCGGGCAGCCTGAAGAAGTGGGTGCCGCGTTCGGGATGGCGCTGCTATGGAGCTTCGTTTTCGACCCTGCGGCGGAACGGTTGACGCCGCGGAAAGGGGTCGGTGCCTTCGCCGCGGCCTTGGCACAAGCATGCGGGCCGGATATCCGTGTCGGGACCCCGGTCGAACAGGTCGTGGTCGAAGCGGGTCAGGTAGCGGGAGTCATCACCCAGCAGGGTTTCGTTGAAGCCGCAGCGGTAGTCTGCGCTACCACTGCCAGCGCAGCACTCGAGATCATCCCCGCTCTTCCCGAGAGCACGCGTCAGGTATTGCAAGGCGTGACCTACTCCAGCGGCTGCCAGGTCGTCTTCGGCACGGACAGCCCGACACTGCCGGACGGCTGGTTCGGTGTTACTTTTCCCAGGCGACTTGGATTGCCAGTGGCCAATTGCAACGAGGGCGCACTCAAGACATCCATGGCGGTACCCCGCGGGAAGAACTATCTCAGTGCCTTCCTCGTCCAGGCAAGAGGTCAGGCCGGTGGTCCGCTGACCATGAATGACGAGGAAATCGGGCGTATGGTGATTGCCGGGCTGCGCCCTTACGGTATCCATCTGCCCGATCGACCTCGCTTCACCCGGGTCTACCGCTGGCCGGAAGCCGTATGCCTGGCTCCAGGCGGCATGCTGAAGGAGGTCGACCGTATGCGATGTACTGGCTATCCGGGGTGCCGGGGAATCTTCCTTGCGGGCGAGTACATGCGCGTGCCCTCGGTGAATGGAGCGCTGCTCAGCGGAATCAGTGCGGCCGAAGACGTGATCCGCTTCCTCGCCCACAACAAGCCGGCATCAGGCTCTTGAGGAACATGTCGTGCGCCAATGCGCGCTCCCGGAGAGGTGCCCATCGAAGCGCATCATCCAACTCGTTGCGAGCGGTCTCTGCATCGTGCCCGCCGCCACTCCGCAGCGTCTGGCTTCAAGTCTCCCCGCAGGCTCAGACGGGATAGTCGAGAATCTCAAGGCCCGGACGGCATGCCTGGGTGATCGAGCGCTGGGTATCCGCATCGAGGAGAGCGAACTTTGACGGCGTCGGTCGCGGCATCGTAACGACTTCGCGCACCCACGAATCGTCCTCCAGGTCCGGAGAAATGAACCGGATCAGACGACGGACTTGGGCTTCCGGATCCGCCTGCACATCCTCGAACCGCACATTCAGCAGTCGTTCGTCCGAAAAACTACCGAACGTGCGATGCCCGGACTCGATCATCGCGCTCCAGAATGCGGCGAAGTCCGGGAGCGTGACCTGGTCGTATGGCAATCGATCGAGATCCGTTAGCATCTCTGCCAGTCTTTGCGCCCAAGCGGCCAGCCGATCACTACGGTCAAACCTGCCCATGGAATTCTGTATATCGATCCCCCAACGCCGGTACTTTCGCACGATGGCCACCAAGGATCGGAATACTGGGTGACGACTCATGGAAATCGCCGTCTCCCGTCCGTCCCGATAGACATGGATCACGCGCGCGTCGGGGAAGTGTCGCAACAGGCGAGAAGCAACCAGGAGCGTTCCTCCGCCCCGTTCGACCCAGACTCTCGTGTCGAAGCGGTCGCCCAGCCAAGCAAACAGGTGCCGACAATGATCGGCCGGCGACTGAACAGGCTGTTCCCGGACGACACCTTCCAACTCGTCATACAGGTTCTCGTAGCGGTCCGTCAGGTGAGGAAGTGTTACCGCCATGATCGGCGGCAGGTCGTGGCGTGAGAATCGTGCATCCGGATCGTCCACGGGATACAGCAACTCGCTGAACGATGCTCCTCTTGCGATGACACCCATACGGAAACCGGGTACGCTGTAGCGACGCCACATCCAGTCGCCGCTCGTTTGCCGGCGCCCGAACAGATCCAACCCGATAAAGGAAAAGAACTCGGACATGCTCAGGACGCCAGGGTGCCGGTTCAACATATCCGACACCATGGTCGACCCGCACCTGCCTGTACTCACTACGAATACAGGTGGAATCGTCATCGTGGACATTCAAGACACCTCCCCATGGCCAGGAACCGGGACAGAACGATCCAACTCACCGGAGGGACATCCCGGTTGGTCCCGACCGCAGAAAGAACGGGCATGGCACCGAGAAGATGTTCGTGGATGCACCCGGCGGTCAAGTCCGCACACCATCCGGAGGCGACCGACGGCAGCGAGGGGCAAACTCGTACGGACAGCCTCTGAAGTCGGTGTTCGGGTCGCCGTTCGACACGACCTGTCAGCAATGCTTGGCACGTTGCAATATACCAGTCCGTCCAACCGCAACCACAGATCCTGCACGCAAGACAGGAGGACGAGCAGAACGGACAACCCGGAAACGACGGTTCCTGCAGCGAATGCCGTCGATCCGAAACACCCACCGCGCACCGGTCACCGTCCCGTGTGCACCGCCATGCTCCGAACGAGATAAGCCGCGATGAACGACCGAGATGTCGTCCATTTGCAAGCCAGGCTCGCAGATTCACCGACGAACGATCGACCCTCCGTCGCACTCCCTCGGCACCGGGAGGGATCCCGAGGAGCCTCGAAGGTGCATTCCTGCTCATGTGACCGTAGTGCCACTCCCTCTTGTCGTCTCATCATAAACGCATGATCAGATTGTAGATATCGATTGGATGGGCAACGATGGGCCGGGCTACCCGCAACCTGCGAGAGTCGGTTGACATCAGTCCGCCCGTTTCCTCACCGGCATCGGTGTAGGATCGGGTGAACGGGCCGACAGGGCTGCATCGACGCATGCAGCTTGCGGAGAGGTATCCGCTCCCGTTCGAATCGGTGATCGCAATGGGACGCCAGGCGAAGCGACAGCGACTGCGAAGCCCGCGATCCGCTACCAACGCACCACCGGTCGCGCACAAGTCGGCTACCCGGCGGCTGCGAACATCCATTGCCGGCCTGACCATCGGTGGGCTTGTCGCAACCGGACTCCTCGTCTGGCACCGGTCAGCCGACACGGTGGCACCCACCGCGTCGAACGCGGCAGCCTTGGTATCGAATGCGGACTACGTCGCCCCGTCCGCTTGCAGCGGTTGCCATTCCGAGATCTGGAAGACCTTCCTGGAGACTGGCATGGGCCGCTCGTTGCACCGGACGAAGCCGGGACCGGAGCGCACACTCGTGGGTCCGTCCGAACCGTTCCACCACAAGGCATCCGACCGCTACTACGAGCATGTGGAGCGGAACGGTCGCTACTACCAGCGTCGCTACCAGAAGGACACGCAGGGAAATGAGGTGAACGTACTGGAGAAGGAAATCCACTTCGTCATGGGATCGGGCAACCACGCCCGGACATTCCTCAACCGGTCCCCGTCCGGGAAACTGGTGCAGTTGCCCCTGGGCTGGTATTCGGAGGGTGGCGGGCACTGGGCCATGAGTCCAGGCTACGACAGGCCGAATCACGACGGCTTCCAGAGGGTCATTTCATTCGATTGCATGTTCTGTCACAACGGGTTTCCGGATCTCCAGATCGGACGGGACCGGCCAGGAATGCGCCCGCTGTTCCCGGGAGCGATACCGGAAGGCATCGACTGCCAGCGCTGCCATGGACCGGGATCGGCCCACGTCGAGGCGGCAACCAGCGGCAACCAGGATGCCGAGAGCGTGATTGCTTCGATCGTGAACCCATCCCGGCTGCCGACCGAGCGCCAGGCAGACGTGTGTTTCCAGTGCCATCTCGAGACGACCAGCCGGCCGTTGCCGAACATCGTCCACCGATACGGGCGGGGATACTTCTCATTCAGACCGGGGGAGCGATTGTCGGACTACGCGATTGTCTTCGACCACGCTGCCGGGACGGGCTGGGATGACAAGTTCGAGATCAACCACTCGGCCTACCGGCTCATGCAGTCAGCGTGCTATGTCGAATCCGGGGGCGCGCTCACGTGCACGAAGTGCCATGACCCACACGAACCCTCCGGCACTCCGCAGGCCTTCGCGCGATACGACGCCGCTTGCAGACGGTGCCATGAGACTCAACTCGGCAGCCTCACTTCGGAACACACGCATGTCACCGAGTCTGGATGCACCGGGTGCCACATGCCCAAACGCAGGACCGATGATGTCGTTCATGCCGTGATGACGGACCACAGGATCCAGGCCAGTCCACCCGAAGGACTGCTGCAACCGAAACCCGAGCGCAGCACGCTTGCGGAGACCGCCTACCGAGGGGATGTCTCCCTGTTCTACCCCCGGTCAATGCCCGGTCCTGAGTCTGAGCTCTACAAGGCGGTTGCCCAGACGGCACAGGGCTCGAACCTTGCGGAAGGAATCCGAAGGCTGGAGGCTGCGATCAACGCTCGGCAGCCGGCAGAGGCAGGCTTCTATTTCGAACTTGCGGCGGCACTGGAGAAGAGCGGCAGGCTGGAGGAAGCCGTGCAGTGGTTCGAACGGGCGCTGGCACGAGAACCCGGCCATGTACTGGCGTACATCAGGCTGGGGTCCGTACTGTCGCGGCTGGCCCGCCACGAACGGGCCGAGGCCGTGCTTCAGCAAGCCGCTTCGATCGATCCGACCGATCCGCGAATTCCGAAGGAACGGGGTATGAACTTTGCCCGACAGGGCCTGTTCGCCCAAGCCGCGGATGCAACGCGAACCGGTATCGGCCTGGACCCGGACCTGCCCGAACTGCATAACAACCTGGGAGGCGCACTGGCCGAAATGGGGCGTCTCGACGATGCGGAAGCAGCACTCCACAATGCGGTTCGCTTGCAGCCTGACCTGGCCGATGCCCGATTCAACCTGGGGTCGATCCTGGCCACTCGCGGCAACCATGCAGGCGCAGTCGCAGAATGGAGCGAGGCACTTCGTGTCGATCCTGAATACGTCACTGCCCGCTACAATCTGGCAGTTCTGCTGGCGCGCGGCGGCAACACAGCCGCAGCACTGGCACACCTTGACGCGTCGATCAAGACCGATCCGGAGTTCGATCAGGCCCGGGCACTGAGGGACCGGTTGCGCGGAACATCCGGGCGGGCCGTTCCGTGAGGACGGGCCCGGGATCGCTCGCGAATTCCGATTGAGCGGTTGCTGGACAGCGCTGCTCCTCTACCGCTGGCGCGCAAAGATCTGGACCCGTTCACCATTGACCTCGGTTACGAATAGTCTTCCGTTCGCGTCCGCATCCATCAAGTGCGGCAACTGGAGCATCTCGGGGGTTCCCCACTGCCGGATCATCGTTCCGTCAGTGAGCCGAAGATGGCTGATCGTGTGGGCGTCGCCGTCCGAGACGATCAGTTCATCACCAAGTACCAGAACGCCGAACGGATTGCCGAAGCCGGTCCAGGCGGCCAGGAACTCCCCGTCCTTGGAGAAGACCTGTACGCGATGGTTGCCCCGGTCGGCTACATAGATGCGATCGTTCGAGTCGATCCCGATGCCATGGGCAGCCGCAAATTCCCCCACAGCCTTACCCTTGCGCCCCCATTGCCCGATATACTTCCCATCGGGCGACATGTGTACGATCCGTCCGTTGCCGGCATCCGCCACATAGATGTCGCCATTCGTAGCGAACACCAGGTCGTCGGGAGAGCGGAAGTGCAGACTGTCGTTGCCTCCAACCCCCTTTTCTCCGTACGTCGCCAGCACCGTACCGTCCGGTGCGAACTTCCAGAGCACATGCAGGCTGTTGTCCGTTGCCCATAGGTTGCCGTCCGCATCAAGCCGCAGGCCGTGCGCCACGCCAAACAGCCCCTGGCCCCAGCCATGACTGAATTCGCCATTCTCCCCAAACGCCAACAGAGGAGGTTCGCCCCGGTGCAGGACATAGGTTTCACCGGCCTTGCCGACCGCAACGGCCGAAACGGCACCAACCTTCACGTCCGATGGAAATCCGATGAATCCCTCCGACTGGAAGGTGGAGCCGGACTGGGCGAACACCGAGCAGGACGCCGATACGATCGTGACCACCAGCCACCAAGGCCTGAAACGAAGCGGTCGCGGAGTCAGACGCATCTGCCGAAAATACCAGATCCGGCAGGGTCGACACTGAATCCGTCCGGCCAGATGCCTGCATCAAGCAGCGACTCAGCGCCTCCGACGCACGCCAACGGCTGCAAACGTCAGCCCCAGAAGATGTCGGAAGGGGATCTGTCAACACGAAGTCGATGAGCCCCCGAAGGGCTCAACCGACGACTCGGGAGACGCTGACAGGACGCCGCCATGAATCAGCCTTGCTCAGGCGAGGATATCCCGGATCACATGGCCCTCCGTATCCGTGAGACGGAATCGGCGACCCTGAAAACGGTAGACAAGTTTCTCGTGATCAATCCCCAGAAGATGCAGGATGGTCGCCTGGACATCGTGAACCGAGACTCCGCCTTCCGCGATGTTGAACCCGTAATCGTCCGTGGCGCCATGTACGTGCCCCCGCTTCATGCCGGCACCGGCCATCCAGATCGAGAAACAGCGGCCATGGTGATCCCGACCGTACTTCTCCAGTTTCGCCGCACCCTGGGCATAGGGAGTTCGCCCGAACTCGCCGCCCCAGATCACGAGCGTGTCGTCCAGCAGGCCTCGCTGCTTGAGATCGCGGACCAGCGCCGCAGAGGGCTGATCCGTATCGCCGGCCGAGACAGGCAGACGCTTCGGGATGTCTCCATGATGATCCCAGCCCCTGTGGTACAGCTGCACGAAGCGCACGTCGCGCTCCGCAAGACGCCGCGCCAGCAGGCAGTTCGCCGCATAGGTACCCGGAGTCCTCGCGTCGGGGCCATACATCTCGTAGACAGATTCCGGCTCGGACTCGACATCCATGAGATCCGGGACGCTGGCCTGCATGCGGTAGGCCATCTCGTACTGCTCGATCCGAGTCTCGATCTCCGGATCGCCAACTGCGCGGTGGTGCAGTCTGTTCAGCGCCGCCGTTCCATCCAGCACGATGCGGCGCCGCTCCCGTGTCATGCCCTCCGGATCGCTCAGATAGAGCACCGGATCGCCCTTCGAGCGGAACTGCACACCCTGGTGTCGACTCGGCAGGAATCCCGCACCCCACAGCCGCGCCAGCAGGCCTTGGCCGGCCGCCCCTTGGCTGGCAACGGAGTGCAGGACGACAAACGTCGGAAGGTTCCGGTTCGCGCTGCCGAGGCCGTAGTCCACCCAGGCACCCATGCTGGGCCGTCCTGGCAACTGGCTGCCTGTCTGGAAGAACGTGATTGCCGGATCATGATTGATCGCCTCGGTGTGAACCGACCGGATCAGGCAGATCTCGTCCACGATGTCCGCAGTATGCGGCAGCAACTCACTCACCGAGACGCCGCTCTGGCCGTGCAGTGCGAAGCTGTACCTCGTCGGCATGGCCTGGAACCGCGCCTGGTGGGCGACCATACCCGTGACGCGCTGACCACGAAATACGGACTCCGGGATGTCGTCACCGAAGCGCTCCTGCAGCAGCGGCTTCGGGTCGAACAGGTCGACATGCGAAGGACCGCCGGACTGGAACAGGAAAATCACCCGCTTCGCCTTGGGAGCGAAACCGGGGAACGAGGAGCCCGCGGGCAGGTCGGACGCGCCAAGGGCATGCAGCCCGATCGCACCCAAGCCATAGGCCGAGCGCACGAGAACGTCGCGACGTGACAGCGCGGGGCAGGAATTCTGCACGATCATCCCTTCGTGATCACTTCATCAAGATTCAGCACCAGGTTCGCCAGCGCCGTGTAGGCCGCAATCTCGACGGTGTCGAACGAGGCATCGGCGGGGGACGCACCAACGCCAAGGATTGCGCGGGCGTCCTCCTCGTTGGCGCCGAAAGACTGCCAAAGCCGGGCCAGGGACTGCGACAGGATCCTTGCTTCCGGCCCCTGCGGCCGTCGTCCGGTGGCGAGTTCGAAGAGATATGCGACGCGGGCATCCTCGGTTGGTCCCGCTTCGCGGAACGTCCGCTCGGCGAGCTTTCGGGCCGCCTCGACGAACGTCGGATCGTTCATCAGTGTCAGCGCCTGCAATGGCGTATTGGTCGTGGATCTCCGCACCGTGCAGAACTCCCGGTCGGGGGCATCGAACACCGTCATCGTGGGGTGCGGGAGCGTCCGTTTCCAGAAGGTGTACAGGCTCCGCCGGTAAAGATCCTCTCCGACGCCCTGCTCCCAGGTGGTCCCCGGATAAGCCGCCCCGACAACGATGCCGTCGTAAAGGCCTTCCGGTTGGTACGGGCGGACGCTCGGCCCACCAATTCGCTCGGTCAGCAGACCGGCCACCCACAGCACCTGATCCCGGATCACTTCCGCTGGCAGTCGGAACCGGGGTCCGCGCGACAGCAACCGGTTCTCGGGATCCCTGCCAAGCAAGGCGGGTCCGGCCGCGGAGTCCTGCCGATAGGTCGCCGACAGCACGATCTGTCTGAGCAGCGCCTTGACATCCCATCCGGATTCCATGAATTCCACGGCCAACCAGTCGAGCAATTCCGGATGACTCGGAGACTCGCCCTGAACGCCGAAATCGCCGCTTGTCTTGACGAGTCCGACGCCGAACAGTTGCTGCCAGAACCTGTTCACGACGACCCTGGCTGTCGTCGGATGGTCAGGCGCTGTCAGCCAGAGCGCGAGTCCCATGCGATTCAGGGGAGCACCCTCCGGCCACGAGCCGAGCAGTTTCTCGGGCACGCCTGCCTGCACGGGGTCGCCGGGACTGTCGTACCTGCCTCGTCGCAGTACGTGCGTCTGTCGGGGAGACTCCATCTCCCGCATGACCATGGTGGTGGGCAGGCTGCGCTCCAGCGCGAAGAGCTGGTGGCGAGTTCGCTCCAGTTCCGGATTCGGGTGAAGCGCCCGATACAGCCAGTGACGCTCGACGCTGGAGCGGGACCTCGACAATGCCCACGGGAGTGCGACTGCCTCGAATAGCTGGCGTATCTGCACCGGAGTCAGGGCGGATGTCCAGACGGCCGCCTCATCGATGAGCCCTTCGAACCGGCGCCGGCCCGGGCGATTGTCATGTCCCAGGCGGATCGGCGCCACGAAAGCGGCTGCGGATTGGGCATCGTCGTGCAGGATCTGCGTGCCGCACTCTCGGCCATCAACGAAGAGGCGCACCCAGGCCGCCTTGGCCCGCATGGTCCGTCTGCCTTCCGACCCCTCATAGACCACAGCAACCTGACGCCACTGCCCGGGTTGCAGACCGGTACTGACGCTGCGAACCGTCATCGAGTACGACGGGAACCGCTTGCTCAGTCGAACTTCGATCTCGTCACCAACGATGCGAAGATCGATACCCGCGCCATACTTCGAGGCCGCCGGATCAGGGGAATAGTCAATCGCCGAGAACAGGGGGGCGTCATCCTGGTTGGTATGCGGCAGCACCCATAGAGAGAGGGTGAAGGCACCGTGGTCCTCCAGCTTCAGCGGCTCTTCGGGCTTGACCTCGATCGATTCGCAGGCGTTCCCGGCAATGCCCGGTGATCCTCCTTCGTCACATCCGAGAAACAGTTCGGCGTTCCCTGGATGCTCGGGAACGGCCAGTCCTGCGAACTCCTCCTCCGACGGCTCCCATCGGGACTCCTCGGCTCGGTCGCCGTGCTCCAGGGACTTCACCCGGGCGCGGAGTTCGCCGATTCGAAGCTCCTGGTCCATCGTGGGTGCCTGCATCATCGGCACAGCGTTGGCGACCCGACCAGCCTCCCCGAATTCCGGAACCTTGTCGAAGAACGCAAAGAACCGGTAATAGTCTTCCTGTGTGATGGGGTCGAACTTGTGGTCGTGACAACGGGCACACTCGAGCGTCAGACCGAGCCAGGCCATGCCGAGCGTCCGTACACGATCCGCCACGTACTCCACCCTGTACTCCTCTTCGATGATCCCGCCTTCGGAGTTGATCACGTGATTGCGGTTGAATCCGGTCGCGATCAACTGCTCGCGCGCCGGATCCGGCAGCAGGTCACCTGCCAACTGGTCAACGATGAATCGATCGTAGGGGAGGTTCGCATTGAACGCTGCAATCACCCAGTCCCGCCAAGGCCACATGGATCGTTCGGAATCGTTGTTGAATCCATGCGTGTCGGCATAGCGTGCGACATCCAGCCAGTCCATGGCCATACGCTCGCCATACCGCGGCGACGAGAGGGCTTCCTCGGCAGCGATCTCGTACGCTTCCTCTCCGATGCTCTCGATCAAGGACTCGAAAGCTCCGATCTCGTTGGGGCTCGGCGGCAGTCCATTGAGGTCAAGCTTCATCCGTCGCAACCACCGGGCCGGTGACACTTCCGGCGAGGGTTGCAATCCGCTTGCATCGAGCCGTGCCAGCACGAACGAGTCGATCGGGAGCCTGGGCCAATCCGCATCGGAGACGGGTGGCTCCAGGAGACGACGCGGGGGCTCGAATGCCCAGTGGGTCTCGTACTCGGCCCCCTGCAAGATCCAGTCCCGGAACACTGCGACCTGTGCAGAATCCAAGGGTGCGTGCCCCATGTAGGCGGGCGGCATGCGAGTCGAGGGATTCTCCGACTCGACTCGCCGGAGCAACTCACTCGCGTCCGGATCTCCAGGTCGCACCGCCACGCGCCCCGATGCGGAAGGGGCAAGCGCAGCCTCACGCACGTCCAGACGGAGACCGGCCTGACGCTGTGCCTCATCCGGTCCATGGCAGGCGAAACAACGGTCGGAAAGCAGGGGCTGCACCTGGCTCCCGAAGTCGACGGAATCAGCGAGAACGCTGCTGGCAACGAAGGCCGAGCCAAGCACGAGCGACAGTACCGGTCTCTGTAGGAGAGAAAACACTGCGAGTTCGTTTCCGGTGGACATTATCCACCATTCCCCAACTGCACCGGCTCTGGGGCTGTCGGGTGCGTTGCCGGTCGTGCGATGCGGAAGGAGCACGGGCTGTCGGAGCGCCCTGCGGACTGGCCGGACTGCGCCAAGGTCGACCCTGTCTACCGCGAGGCGCAGACACTGCTGGGTAAACGACGATCTGCAATGCCAGAAACGGTGCCGCGAGGACAGCAGCCTACCTCTGGCGTCCGGCGCATCCACTTGCACCGAAATCCGTTTCGATGACTCGGCACAGACGAGTCCGGCACTGGCTGCCATCTTCGACCCAGCGATAGGGCGGCTCCGCCTGCTGCATTGCAATCCACTGCTCGTTGTTCGCCGGATCTATATTGCCTGTGGGCTCCATGCGGTGGTCCTAGCCTCAGTCCACGTTGCTGCCTTGATGCCCCTCTCCGAGGGCTTGGGTCTGGAATGGCAGTTCCGCGAACGTGTCGCACACCACCACTGGGCGCCATTGCCTTCGCACAGCGCACGGTCGCCGCAACACACTAGGGCCTGTTAACACTATCGCGACGCATCAATGATGAGTGCGAAGACGATGAATCCGAGGAAGATCACGTCGAGTTTCTCAAATCGCGAGGAGACGCGACGGAATCCTTTCAAGCGACGAAACAACCGCTCGACTTCGTTACGGCGCTTGTAGATCTCACGGTCATACTCCCAGGGATCGACGCGGTTGCGCTTGGGCGGCACCACGGGCTCATACCCCAGCGCCACGGCCTGTTCCCGTGTCCTGTCGCCTTCGTGCGCACGATCCATGATGAGTGCCCGAGGAGTGTCCGGCCGATCCATTCGTTTCAGTAACTTGCGGCCTTCCGGTCCGTCGTGGGCCTGTCCGGGCGAGAGCGAGAAGGCGACGGCCGTACGAGCATCTGCGGCAACCATATGCAGCTTGGTGGTCCAGCCACCGCGGGACTTGCCGATGGCCTGGGGACCGTTTTTCTTGACGCTCCCGTCCCGTCGGGATGGACCTTGATGCTGGTGCTGTCAAGCGAGAGAGTCTCCATCTGGACGCGCACGATCTGTTGGCGTTGCAGGTGCTTGAAGACCCGGTCGAGCACGCCGCTCTTCGACCAGCGGTTCATCCGGGTGTGGATGGTGTGCCAGTTGCCGAAATGGGCCGGCAACCCGCGCCACTTGCAACCATGCTCGGCGACGTACAGGATGGCGTTGAGCACCTGGAGATTGGACAGGCTGACATTGCCGCGCTGCACCGGTAGAAGGGGCGCGATCCGTTCGTATTGAGCTGGGGTGAGTTCCATTCACCAAGGATACCACGATCCTGCCCATTAGAGTTAACAGGCCCTAGTGTTCCCTCAGAGACAAATGTTCAGGTCGACGGACCGGAGCCTGCAGCGGGCACTTGCACCGGCCGCTTGCCCGTTCACGCCGCGCTGGCGGGCGTTTGCACTCGGGCCGAGGGCCTGCTCATTGGCACACACCCTACCAGCAATGTTGCGTTTGACGGAACACTAGCCAAGAGGCGTGCGGTTGTTCCTGAGCCAGTTCTCCAAGGACTCAATCAAGTCCTGCTGGTCGGCAGCAACATTATTGGATTCGGAAATGTCTCTTTCAAGATCAAACACCCGCCAAGTCCCCGGTTTCTTGGATACCAGTTTCCACTGGTTGTGGCGGGCAGCACGAAGTACCGCTCCCTCCCAGTACAGGAACTCGTGACGATCTTGGCCAGCCGTATTCCCGAGCAGTGTCGGTGCGATCGACAGCCCGTCGACTTCGCTCGGCACCAGGTCCTCTCTTCCGGCCAATGCGGCAAGCGTCGGCAGTATGTCAGGGCTGTACGTGATGTGACCACTCACCCCTCCAGCCGCGATCCGGCCAGTCCACTGCACCAGCAGAGGTGACCGGATGCCGCCATCGTGCATGGATCGCTTTTCTCCCCGCAGCGGCCCGGCCGAATCGAGTTCGCCGTCCCGACGCAGGCGGGGGCCGTTGTCCGACATGAAGAAGACCACTGTCGACTCTGCGATATCCAGATCCTGCAACAGTTCCAGAATCTCACCCACATGCCGGTCCAGCATGCTCACAAATGCCGCATGGACCTTGGCTGCGTTCGACCAGGGCTTGTCCCGGTAGATCCGCAGTGCTGGCTCATCCTCGGGAATGTGATACGGATCGTGTGGTAGTGTCCATGGCGCGTAGCAGAAGAACGGTCGATTGCGATTCTCGCGAATGTACTTCTTGGTCCGCTCGAACACCAGGTCATGTGAGAACTGGTACTCGCCCTCAGTCGTCCAGCGCGGAACGAATGGACCCGCCGGACTCCTTTGCCTGTAGGTCCTGTAGGCCCGCTTGCTTGTCGAGAACTGAGCGGGTGTCAATCCATAGATCCCGGCGTTGCCTTGCAACGCGAACAGCGCACTGTTCTGGATCAGGAATGGTGGATAGCACGTATGCGCATGGACATGATGGTAATAGCCGAAAAATGTGTCAAATCCCTGCCTTTCAGGCGCCCCCCGCGACCCGACGGTACCCATCCCCCACTTTCCGAATCCCCCCGTCACGTATCCGGCCTTCTTGAGCACATCGGCAATCGTGACTTCCGACAGATGGAGGGGTATGTTCGTATTCGTCCGCACCCGTGTGTGTCCGGTGTGCTGCCCCAGCATCAGAGCCCATCGGGACGGCGCACAGATGGTATGGCCGGCATACGCGTCGGTAAAGCGCATGCCGTTGGCCGCCATGTCGTCCAAATTGGGGGTCTGGATCACTCTCGATCCATAAACACCCAGATCCCCCCAACCCAGATCATCCACCATGATGACCACGAAGTTCGGCTGTGTTGGTCGCCGGGAGCCGACAGAAGCCGTACTTTGTCCCAAATGCATCAATACCGAGTCCTGGATCCGGTCCTCGGCGGATTGCAGAGTCTTGTCCCGTTTCTCCACCTGCTGCAACTGGCCGACGATCTTTGCTAGTCGAGCCTTGCTGCTCTGTAGCGATGCAGCTTCAGCCTGTAGCGCCAGTACCCGGGCCTTGGCGTCACGCAGTCGAGCCTTGAGATCGTCGGGATCATCTGGATTTGGTTGCGTTGAAGAATCCCCCCCCCCCCCGATAATACGGATTGCCCTCTTTTGGTACCGGTGCATTCGTTGCGCTGCGCCACGCGATGAGTTCGTCATGCAGTGCCAGTGCCTTGGTGGGTTGAACCCTCGCCAAGTTGTTGGACTCTGTCGGATCGGAAGTGATATCGTAGAGTTCCAAGGTCTTGTTCTCAAAGAACTCGATGAGCTTCCAGTTCCCTTTGCGCATGGCACTGACCGGCGTGGTTGCATCGTCATATAGCGGCTTTTTCCAGAAAATTGCGCGGTTGTTCAGCGCAGTCTCCCCCCGGATAAGTGGCGCAAGACTCTCGCCATCGAACGGCTGGCCGGTCGGTAATGAAATGTCGGCCAAGTCGGCAAATGTGGGCAGGAAATCGATTGACGTGATCGGAGTGCTGGAACGACTCCCGGCCGCGATCACACCGGGCCATTTCATGCAGGTCGGTACACGCAGTCCTCCTTCGTATACGGCGCCTTTGTGCGCGCGAATAAGGTTGTTCAAATCGGTGCATTCCTCCATTGTCTCCCGTGAAGATGACCAAGGTCTTTTTGGCAAGTTTATTCTGGTCCAGTGCCTTGAGGATACGGCCAACACTGCGATCGAGCACATCAATTTCAGCAGCGTACTTGGCGGCATTTCTTGAAACTTCGCTCTTCGTCCATGACGCGCGCTTCTCTTTCCATCTTTTCATGATTTCCTTGCGTGCAACGAGCCCAATATGAGGCTCCCAATGCGAGAGATACAGGAAGAACGGACGGTCACGATTCTCCCTGATAAAATTGACACTCAATTCGGTCAGATCAAATGCTACCTCTGGATTATTGTATTCAGTCGTCTCCTCCTGAAGTTCTTCGCCGGAGCGAACGACACGTTTGCCGTTGTGGCTCACCACATCGAATCCTTGCATATTTGTCCCCAGATGCCACTTGCCGAATCGGGCGGTTGTATAACCACCAGAATTTAACACATCAGCAATGCTGATTACCGAAGCAGGAAGATTCTTCTCCACTCTAAACGGATCCGGTATTTTTTCGGTGATACCAGCCAGCTTCAAGTAGTCCTTTCGCACCGGTGTCAACAGCTTCATCTTGCGGGGATCAATCTTGGACCTTGCCTTGACTGCGTAGATGAAATGTCGCGGTGGATACATGCCGGAGATCAAACATGCTCTCGTTGGCGCGCAACTGGGTGCGCTGCTGTAGGCATCCGTGAAGATGATTCCCTCTTTCGCCATCTGGTCCAGATTGGGCGTTTCGAAGAACTTGGCGCCATTGAATCCGACATCTGCCCAACCAAGGTCGTCCGCAAGGATGAGGATGATGTCCGGGCGCCGACCGAAGCGGCGAACATGGCCGTCCAGTAGGCTCATCACCCTCCGGAATTCGAGTTAGCCTTGGTTCGTCAAGCAAGCCCTGAAATAGCGGTATTTTCAGCGCTTCCTAGATCGAGGTGACCTCCTAAACCACTCCGTATCAGTGACTTTACATTTGATTTACAATGAATCGGCGGTCTGTAGTGCCAAGTAATGAATTTTCTGGCCCCTGATACCCCCATCGCGGCCTCTTCTGCGCCATGCTGATAGCAGCATGTTCATTCGCCAAACCCGGACCGGCTCCCGCTCCCGCCCCGGCGCCCGGCCCTATTCCACCTTCCGGCTCGTCCGTTCCGTCCGCTCCGGCGACTCCGTCCGCCAGGTCACACTGCTCAACCTCGGCTCCCATTTCGATGTCCCTCCCGCACAATGGCCCACTCTCTGCCAGCTCATCGACTCCCTCCGCTCCGGTCAGCAGCCCCTGTTCGACGCCGATCCCCAGCTCCTGTCCGTCGCTCAGCGCCTCGCCGATCGCCTCGCCTCCACCGCCCCTGCCGAGCCCGCCGGCAACGACCTCGCCCTGGTCCATCTCGACTCCCTCGCACACCGTCGGGTCCGCTCCGTGGGCGCCGAACGCCTCGCCCTGCACGCCCTCGCCGAACTCGGTTTCACCGCGACCTTGGAGTCCCTCGGCGTCTCCTCCCGCCAGGCCCGCCTCGCCACCGCCCTCGTCGTCGCCCGCATGCTGCACCCCTCCTCCGAACGCGCCGCACACGCCTGGCTGACCGAGCGCAGTGCCACCCTCGAACTGCTCGGCCTGTCCCACTCCCTGCCGCCCTCGCTGTCCCGGCTCTACCGCCTCACCGACCTGCTCTGGCAGCACCGCAAGGCGCTCGAGAACGCCCTGTTCCAGCGGGAACGGGATCTCCTGCAACTGCCGGATACCCTTGTGTTTTACGATCTCACCAACGTCCATTATCACGGTCGTCCCCGCGACGATCTGCGCCATGGTCGCTCGAAGCAGAAACGCAACGACTGCCCGCTTGTCACGCTGGCCATGAGCCTGGACGAGACCGGGTTTCCCTGCCACAGCGAGATCCTGCCCGGCAACGTCTCGGAACCGGCCACGCTGGCGGCGGCGATCGAGCGCCTCGGTGCGTTGCGGGGGGACCGACCGCTGCCGACGGTGGTGATGGATGCCGGCCTAGCGACGCAGGCGACGCTGGCTTGGCTGCGGGAGCGGGGCTATGACTGGATCAGCGTGCGGCGGGGCAAGCAGGATCCGCCCGCCGAGGCCCCGGAGATGGAGTTTCCGACCCGGAAAGGGAGCAAGGCGCGGGTCTGGCGACTGCGCCGCGCCGAGGGGGACAGCGACACGGAGGGAGAGAGTGAGGGGGAAGGAGAGAGTGAGGGGGAAGGAGAGAGTGAGGGGGAGAGCGAACTGTGCATCTGGAGCGAGGAGCGGCAGGCGAAGGACGCGGCGATCCTGGGGCAGCAGCGGGAGCGCTTCGAGCGGGAGTTGCAGGCGCTGGATGCGGGTCTGACCAAGAAGGGCTGCACGAAGCGCTACGACAAGGTCGTCGAGCGGCTGGGGCGCCTGAAGGAACGCTACCGCCGCGTCGCCGGACAGTACACGCTCACGGTCGAGCGCGCCGGGCCCGGGACCGACCCCGAGTCCGCCGCCAGCGCCACGGAGAAGGCGCCCGCGAAAGGGCCGCGTGGCGGTGCGCGCAAACCGCGTCGGCGAGAGCCGGAGCGGGCCACGGCGGTGCGCTTCGAGCGCAACCAGCAGCACGCCCGCAAGGACGCCCGGGCCGGGACCTACGTGCTGCGCACCAGCCACACCGACTGGGACCTCGAACGCGTCGTGCGGACCTACTGGCAACTCACCGACATCGAAGCCACGTTCCGCAGTCTGAAGTCGGAGATCGGTCTGCGACCGATCTTCCACGCCCGCGCGGACCGCATCCGCTCGCACCTGTTCATCGCGGTGCTGGCGTATCACGGCGTGCATCTGTTGCGGCGGCGTCTGCGGGACCATGGGATCCACGAGAGTTGGACGACGATCCGGCACAAGCTGGCTGGCTGGGAACGGATCACGACGACGCTGGAGACGGACACCGGGGAACAGATCGTGTGTCGGCAGGACAGTCGACCGGACCCGCCCGCGGCGGCGCTGGCGCGGGCGGCGGGGGTGACGCCAGGTCTGCACCGCATTCGCTCGCGGACGCCGGCCGCCTGAAAGCGGCGCAGCGTGCACAATCCTGTAGTGCCATAATGGCACTGAGACAACCCGCATGTCATTCATTTGCAAGGACTTGCTCGTTGTAAAATTTGTAAAATGGCGAACTAGGGTTAGGGACAGACAACTTCGCTTCACGCCCAATCGCCACCGACGGGGCCGTACGGTTGCAGGACATGTCCTTCCGTTCGGTCTCACCGGTCACACAGGACAACGGCTTGCGGGAGCGGTCCATACGCCAGTTCCGACTCCACTAACGCGGCACGATCCTCGGCGGATTGCCGTGGCCATGGCGGATGCGGCGGACGTTCTGGCGAGCCAGCGACGGCGAAGCTGGAACGATGCCACTGTGGGGTGAGGAGACTCTGCCGAGGCCCTGCGATCACGGATTCCTAAGGAAGCCGCAGTTCATCGCCGGCCCGGACCAGGCGACCCTCGGATACGAGTTGACTGGCAAGACGCTCGAAGGACTCCCGCATCTCGGACCGAGCCGACTTCAGGCCCAACATGCGCGTGGCCTCCCGCGCACAGTCACCGGGCCCGATCCCGATGTTCCGTTCCACAGCCACCATGATCGCAGCCTGGATCTCGTTCGGTGGAAGCATCTCGAGTCGTCGCAGTGAATCCGACTCCACTTCACTGCGGTCGCGCACCGGTGGGTCCCCATGGCGACCAACTCGGTCCACGAATCCCGAGTCCCTTCCGTCGGCAGCCACGATGCGACCTGTGCGGAGGCACTCGCCGACAGCAAGTCTGAGGGAGTCCTTGATGCGACTCCCCATACGCTTGTAGCCCCAGAGACGGCTGAGCCGCCGACACACTTCGAGGAAGTGGACCGGGCCTTCGATCTCCACGATCCTTGTGACACAGTCCAGCAGCGTTGCCTGACTGGCTTCGGTCAAGTCGACAGCCTTGGCGGCGGGTATCGCAAACGCAGCCTCTTCGTAAGGCGTCACTCGCGATTCCTCGACATGCTCCGAACGTTCGACCTCGACCCGGTTCGAGGGCGCTACCGTACGGACCGGGTTGTCGCGGCTGGCCCGCGCCCGGTCGATCGCTGCGAGAAGCCTCTCCAACTCGGCGTCGCGGTTGTAGAACCAGTCGGTACTCCAGATCCGGTGGAAGGTCCAACCCTTCTGCTCCAGCACGATCTGCCGCAGCCGGTCCCGTTCACGGGCCCAGCTCGACGAATGGTAACGGGCACCGTCACACTCCACGGCGAGCAGGAACCGCCCTTCATCGTCCGGGTCGTGGACCGCGAGATCAATCCGGAAGCCGGATGAACCGACTTGTGCCGCGACCCGGTAACCGTGTCCCTGCAGAGCTTGGGCAACGGCCTCTTCGAAGGGACTGTCCATCTCCGCGCCCGTGAGCACGGGAACATCCAGTTCGCCCGTCTCTGCGTATTTCAGGTACCGTTTCAGGACGAGGGTCCCTCGGTGCTTGGTGGCGTCGACACGGATATCCGAGTGCCGAATCGAGGCGAACACGCGGCATCTCCTCTTGGCTCGCGTGAAGAGGACATTGAGGCGGCGCTCCCCTCCATCGGCTGACACTGGGCCGAAACTCTGGGACATGTAGCCACCGGCATCCTTGCCGTAACAGATCGAGATGAAGATCACATCACGCTCGTCGCCCTGGACGTTCTCCAGGTTCTTGACAAAGAAGGCATCCTCCTTGCCCTCCTTGCAGAACGCCTCCAGGTCCGGATTCTCGGCGCGCATGATCTCGAGCCTGTCGCGGATCGTATCGCGCTGAGCCACGGAGAGCGCCACCACGCCGAGTGTCTCGTCCGGGTGCTCGCGGGCGTGCTCCAGGACTTGCTGGGCAACCACCTCCGCTTCCCTGGGATTGTTGCGCTTGCGACCGCGGCCATAGACCCCCTCCACGTGTACGAAGCTCAGACCCGACTGCTTGCCAGCCCGGTCCGGGCTAGGGGGACAGATCAGACTGTGGTTGTAGAACTCATGATTGGAGACTTCGATCAACGACGGGTGCCGGGAGCGGTAATGCCACCGGAGCATTCCGCCGGCCATCGCTCTCGACTCGCAGAGCGACAGAATACTCTCCATGTCACCAACCTGGGCAGCCTGGATGTCCTCAACGTCCTCGGCGTCGGCGTGTTCCACGTCTTCACCAACCTGCCGGTCGAAGAATGACGTGGGCGGCATCTGCTTCTGGTCGCCCACGACAACTATCTGACGACAGCGAAGGATTGCGCCCATTGCATCCGCCGGCCGCACCTGACTGGCCTCATCGATCAGCAGGAGGTCGAACGTCAAGCCACCCGGTTTCAGGTATTGCGCAACCGAGAGTGGACTCATCAGGAACACGGGCTTGATCCGCGCCACAGCCTCCCCCGCCTTGTCCAGCAACTGACGGATTCGCAGGTGACGTGTCTTCTTGGCCGCTTCGCCTCGAACGATACCGACCTGCCCCGCCGAACCTTCCGGCAGGGATTGAAAGTGCTTGATGGCAACTTCCTGCGAGGACAGTGCCTGGAGTTGCTGGTCCAGTGCCTTGAATTCCTCGACCATCCGACTGCGCTGGGAGCCGTCCATGGTCTCAAGATCAGTTGTTTCCGACCGCATGCGGTGCCATACCGCTTCGGCACGGACAAATTCGAGCGTGCTCTGGGCATCAGCGGGCATCAATCGACCATCCGCAAGCCGCTCCCGAATCTCTCCCAGTCCGAGTTCAGCCACATGGTGGGCAGACGCACTCAGACGATGCCAGTCCTCCAGGGATTTCGCGGCACCCGACCAGGCCTGCAGTCGGCTTCGGAGCGTCTCGAAACCGACAAGTTCCACACGCTCGGCACCGAAGGCCACCTGTACGTCGGGGTCCACGATTGCGCAGATCGCATTCCAGCACTCCATCCAGGCGGACAGGGCCAGACGCCCGTCCTGTGCCACGGATGCGAAGTCGCTGGCCGGATCGATCGTGGCCAACTGGGCCCTGAGGGACATGCCGGACCCAACTTCATTGGACTGGAGTGCGATCCACCGCGCAGCCGGCAGAAGGTCCCCGATATCGGTCTCGTCTTCCCGCCAGTGCCGTCCCAGGGCGTCCCTGCCGAATGCAGCATCCTTGGAAATCCCTGCGAGGCCCTGTCGAAACCCGATGAGTCGATCCAGCAGGTCGATGCGTTCCTCGAACCCCTTTGGCAGTTCCGACCGATGCACCGCCCGCAACCTTCCCAGCGCCGCACGATAACTGCCACTCATCCAGCGGAACAGGGAGCGACCCCGCTGGGCGATCTCGATCCGTTCCGCATCCCAATCCACATCCAATGCACTCTCGATCACCTCCGCCAACAACCCCGAGCGTGCTTCTTGGTTGGCCGATATCGCTTCGCAGAGGTCGACAAGGCGTTGTGGCTGTTCGGCCACTACTTCCTGCCGGATGAGACTCTGGACGAGGCGGGGCATCACGTCGAGAGCTTCCAGTCGTTTGCATGCGTCCTCTATGGCGGAGGCACTCTCCGGACGCACAATGCCAGCATGCCGCCCGCATTCCACCGACCAGGCCTGCACATCACGCAGCGCGGAGTCCCCTCTGTCGAAGAGGCCGGCCAGTGTCCGGCGGTCGATCTGACTGGGCCGGGACCGCGCTCCCCGCCAAACGTGACCATGCTCCGTCCCGTGCTCGGCGGTCAGGGCCGCCAATCCCTCGACAGCCGCGACCCGCTCGTCGAATTCCGGACCACTCCAGGACTCCGCGTCAGGTATCCCGAAGCCCGGTCGGCGGCATCCCCGTTCATCCAGTTCAGCCAGACGGCCAATGATGCCATACGGCGTCTGGCCGCAGGACTCGTCGACCCGGTGCAAGAGCCCGCTGAGACGATTCAATTCGTCGCGGACCTGCCGCACACTCTCGTAGGCCGCATCGCCTACATCCTGGGGCGGGCCAAGCTCCAAGGTCCGCTTGAGTTCCGCATAGATTTCCTTGCGATTGGCCTTGTGCGAATGCAATTCGAGACATACCGGGCCCAAGCCACTCTTGTCCAACCGGTCATGGACCACATCAAGAGCGGCCCGCTTCTCCGCCACGAACAGGACGCGCTTGCCGTCCCTGACCGCGGCAGCGATGATGTTCGCAATGGTCTGCGACTTGCCGGTACCCGGCGGTCCCTGCACCACGAGGTTCCGCCCTTCGCTGGCTGCCGCGATGACCTGCGTCTGTGAGGTGTCCGCATCCAGGATATGGCCGAGCTGTTTCGGATCCGGGAACCGCGTGTCCAGGTTCTCGTCGGGAGCGAAAATGGTCGGCGTCGCGCCGAAGCCTCCGACCAGCAGCTGCGTCAGCAGTTCGCTGCCCGCGAATCCGTCTCCAGACAAATCCTTCCACATCAGAAATTTGCCGAACGAAAAGAAACTCAACTCGATCGTATTCGGACGAACGCGCCAGCGCGGTCGAGAAGACACAGCTTCCTGGACAGAGCGATAGTACTCGGTCGGCAGCCAGTCGTCGTGCTCCGGGAAATCCGGCAGTTTCAGGCCGAAATCGGATGCAAGCAGCGCTCGGAGCGACAGGTTGGGTTCCATGTCCTGGTCCCGGAACACGAGCTTGAACCGGCCCCGGGCGCTTCCGCGTTCCAGGTCGACCGGCAGCAGGATCAACGGTGCAAATCGGTCCACTTGCGAGGAGTCGCTCTCGTACCACTGGAGGAACCCGAGGGCCAGGAAGAGGACGCTGACACCCTGCTCTTCCTCAAGCGTCTGGGCATCGCGATACAGGGCGAGCAGTTGCTTCTGCAGACGCTCCGCACTGAGTCTTGTCTGGAGACGTGAATCAACGTGATGCTGCTGCGTGGCCGTTACCTCGCCCGGGTCGTCTTCGGCTGGCAGGAATACGGACTCGTCGTCCTCCGGGATGAGGTCGCCACCCCGGAACGACTCGAACGTCATGCCCTTGTTCCTGATGTAGAGGGTCCGGAAGACCTCGTCGGAGAGTTCGTCCTCAATCGTGAGTTGCTTGGCCCTGTCCTTGCCGATCGGAGCATTGATCAGTTTGTTGCGTTTGCCGACATCAAGCAACTGCTGCCGGAGAGTGGCGACAGCCGTCGAGACCGCTTGGGCAGCATGGTCGGCGCTGGAGGGAGTCTCGTTGGAGTGATCCTCATTCATGGTGGGTATCGTCCATATTCTGGCAGCTTGGACACCCGGGTGCAGGTGCATCCCGGATGACCGTCCGTCCACCGGTTGTCCGAACGGCCATCCCGATCGATGGGATCGGCTCGCGCCGAGAGGACGAAGAGCGGACGCCATGGTGGTCGTGCGATGGCGCTACCGCACAGAAGGACATCCGCAGTTCGCACCGGGTCGGCGTCCACGGCCCGGCACCGACCGGACTGCGGTGGATACGCGAGCTCAAACCCCGTGAATCATGAATGGGAACTGCGGATTGCCCCATGCCGCTGTCTTGATGCCTCCTTCGCTCGTCCGCCCGACGAGGCGGACATCCAAGTGTCATGGAACTCAGTCTATTCTGACGGAACCGGAGCGCTTGCAAGAATGGCCCCCGACCATCGGCAAGTCCAGCGGTGGCTGGACCGTCAAGCTTCATAGGGTTGCCGTACATGCTCGGACAGCCGTCGACTTCTCGCGCTCGCCCGGGTCGGCCCACGACGCACCGAAATGCCGTACGTTGCGGAATCGGATGGATCCGCCAGACACCCGTCGTTCGCGCTCATCATGGACCGTGCGGACAAAGGCGACAAGAGGCGGGAAACGGGCCTTGGCGCTGGGCATGAGCCCGTCCTGCCGCCACGGCGCACCCGTGTCAAACCTTGGGAGTAGGACCGTGATCTGTACAAGCGCCGCAACGAAATCGAACGGTTGTTGTGTCGTTTGAAGGAATTCCGTCGCGTCATCTAGCGATTGGAGCAACTGGACGTGATCTTCCTCGGATTCATTGTCTTCACACCCATCATCGATGCCTTGCGATAGCGTTAACGCGCTCTGGCCCCATCACTCAGGCTTCGGCTGGCCAGCGTCCAGCTGCGATGCTGGCATTCGTGCTCGTACACGGCGCTGAGCCCTCCGTGCTGGATCAGCCGGAGGACGACTTGGACAACCACCTGATTCACGACCTGATCGTGCGGCAGATCCGCGAGAACAGGGTCTGGAGGCAGATCATCGACGTGACGTACAATCCCAACATCGGTGTGAACGGCGACGCGGAGATGTTGCGCGCTCTAGACTTCGCCCACGGCCAGTGCTTGATCGCGAAGGAAGTCTCCCTTTAGAGCGCATCCATGCGGGACGGGATCTGTCGGATCATGGAGGGTGGGCGCGAGGTGTTCCAACGCCGCTACCGACGGTTGGGAAAGGAGCCATCCCATGTTTGAGAGTCGCAGGAAATTGCTCCACAAGATCCTGTTAGGCGAGGACTTGTTTCTCGAGTGCAAGGAGGTTCGATTCTCCGGTAGACTCGTCGCCGAACCGAAGCGGGATCGACTGGCCGACGATTTGGCTGCCTTCGCCAACGACCGAGGAGGGATCCTGGTCCTGGGTGTCGAGGACGGTACGCGTGAAATCCTGGGCATCCCCCTTGATCTCCTCGACATAGTGGAAGAGTTCGTGCACGAGCTGTGTTTCGACAATGTGAAGCCACCGCTCGCCGCTGCCATTGAACGTCTGACGCTGCCTGATTCCGCCGGCGAAGAGGTGGCCGTCATCAAGATTGACGTTCCAAGCAGCCTCTTAGTACACAGCAGTCCCGGGGGCTATCTGTACCGTGTCGGCAGTACCCGACGCTTCATGTCCCCCGAGTATCTGGCGCGATTGTTTGAGCAACGTAGCGAAAAAGTATCCGTTCGTGGTGTATATACTCGGGCCAAGATGGAACATCTGCACAGGCTCAATCGTCGCACCCAATTGGGTATTGACAGCCGCTCATTGTGTTTGGGCAGGAAACGGACCATGGTGGACACGGGGTCCGGCTGCTCCCAATCAGGTTAGCGTTCGGCATGACTCTGATGGCAAGTCCCGGAATGCCACGGGAGTCGTTCCGAACATCAGGTATACGGGTGCACCAAGAACTCCAGCAGATATCGCACTGATCAAGATATCCGAGCCATATCCCGCATCATATGTGATCCCAATTGCACGGCGATCAGCGGAGCAGAAATATGCCTCGTCCGGTACTTCTGCTACCTTGGTAGGTTATGGCCTCATGGATAACGATCAATGGTCAACAAGTATGCGATCTGTCGATGCGACATTGTATCATTCGGCTGACTGTCGCAACCGGTTTGACCTTCTAGATGAAACATATGCGGTTCGTGATGATGCGATATGTGCAGGGCCGAGCACAAAACGATCAAATTGGGGCGATAGCGGGGGGCCTTTAATTGTCGCATATCCCGAGGGTGGAAATACGAAATGGTTACAAGTAGGTGAGTTAAGCCTGCTTGGAACGCACCCGTCATCAGGTGCACCCGTAACCTCCATCTATATGAGAGTATCGAGTTACGCAGATTGGATTCAGCGGGAAACCAGCTACGCAGTTTCACCGGTTGCGTACTACCCTCCTCCTGATCCCGATTCAGAAGAGCGTGAACAGTTCACTACTCGATTGTCTCAGATTCAGAAACAGGTTGAGTCTCTGCAGTCCACCGTGCAGTCACTGCAAAGTGTCAAGAATGAACTCAAGCTCAGCATTGATCAACTCAAGGATCTGGACGGACAGGACAAGCGCCAGCAAACCGCAGAGGACGGAATCCTGAATTCAGTCTCGACCTTGCTTGCACAGTAGCTTTCGATTGGGTGGTCCATCTCACTCAGGTTGACCAGTCTCAAGCGTATGTCCCGAAAGCTATACCGACACATTGATGTGCCACAGTCAACGGCAGCGTCCATGCTGCGACGGTTCCGAACAGTAGGCCCGAACTGCGGTGAGTAGTTGTCGTTGGCAGCCCCAAGGCGGGTTCACCTGCCAACACGTCCGCTCACCGAGGTCACAACCGTGTGTCCTGCCGACCGCAGGGAGCGATACCGTGGTGAGCACATCAGAGTGTGCGGATTCCTAGAATCGTATGGGACACACAGGCCCGAAGTGTGATGACCGACTCCGAAGTCCTGACCTTGGCCGTCCGACAGTTGGCCGACTATGACGCACTGCAACCGGGCGCCGCCTTCGCGGAGCCCGACCTCTGCTTGGGTCTTGATGATGCCTACCGGGTGCAGATCGCGACGGCTCGGCTGCGAGTGCAGCGCGGCGAGACCATCGCAGGCTACAAGATCGGTTGCGTGAGTGGCGCGGTCCGCCGGCAGCTTGGGACCGAACACGCAGTCTTCGGACACCTGTTCTCCAGCGAAGTTCGCACAAGTCCGGCGAGGCTCAGGAGTAACGAATACTGCCGTCTCGCCATTGAAGGCGAGTTGGCACTGGTATTGGAAAGAGACCTCGACGACCTGCAGGAGTTGTGCGAGAGTCCCCGGCAGTTCGTGCGCGAGAGCTTTCCTGTCATCGAACTCCACCACTACAGCTTCCGGGGGCCTCGCCCCTCAGCCGCGGAGGTGGTCGCGAACAACGCCCTGCAGGCAGGGATCGTGGTACCGAGGACGCGGTTGCGGACCGTTGCCGACGATCCGCTGGAGATCCGCGTGGCAATCAGCGACCGAATCAACGTGACGGCAAGAGTGGATCCTCTCAAGACGGTCCATGAACTCGCCAGTCGCCTGTCCGTGTATCACATCATGCCCAAGGCGGGCCAGATCCTGCTGACAGGTTCCCCGCTGCCCCTGTATACAGTGGAGTCGGGTGATCGCATCAGCGTCGATTGCCCCGGGATTGCGTCGGTCGCGGCTGACGTTTCCTGACCCAGGTACCGGTGGCGGGCCGTCATAAGGCCGAATCATAGAACGAGAGATTCTGCACGGCAGCAACATTTACCGGATGGTCGCCAATATCATGGTCTCGGCGGCTTTGCCGGACTCCCTCCAAGTCTGCCTGAGTCTGCCTGAGTCTGCCTGAGTCTGCCGACTGCCAGGACTGTTGACTGATGTCCGTCAGGTGATGCTGGTCATGCTCGTCGCGAGCAGCGACACCTGAGGCTTGGACGATGTTCTATACACTCGCACAAGCAACGAGAGCAACAAGCTTCGACCGGACAGCCTCTTTCCAGTGAGGCCGTTCCGAGGGATCGACTCGGGTGGCCCTAGCGTCCGAAAACAGTAGCAGCCGATGGATGATGCCTTGATGCCGCTGCTGTTCCTGGGCAGCCGCACCGGCAACCCTGATCCTGTCGAACAATCATGCCTTCCGTCCCACCTGCATGCGCACCTGCGGCCCGGGGACTGAATACCGCTGGGATTCGTCCTCGAATCGAGTGTTCCGCACCGGACATCCGCCACAACCTTCACGAGCCGAGCCGGGAGCGCACCGGTACTGTCTGCAGACTCGCGCCAGGATGGCGGGTCGGACCACGGCCCTCGCCAAGAATCCACACGGGTCCGAACGAGTCGGTCTCCATCCGCTCCGGGCCTTGAACATGGGCTAGACTCGCTTGCATGACAGTCGCCCGATCTCTGGCCTTCATTTTCCTGGTCAGCCTAGCTCAAGCGCGTATCGACGAGAACGTGGTCTACGCCATGCGCGGCGGTCTCGCGATGCTCATGGATGTGCACTACCCGGAGCAGTCGAACGGATTCGGAATCGTGTTCATACCCGGGAGTGGCTGGCATGCCCCTCATTCGTATGACGCGGCGCCCCTCAAGGCATCCGGCTTCGCGAAACTCTATGTGCCGCCGTTGACATCGGCTGGCTACACGGTCTTCGTCATTAACCATCGAGCCGCACCGCGGTATCCGTATCCGATGCCGTTGGAGGATTCGCAAAGGGCGGTTCGTTTCGTCCGCTACAACGCCGCACGATTCGGCATTGACGGCGAGCGTATCGGCGGCGTCGGCGGCTCGTCGGGCGGCCATCTGATCAGCATGCTGGGAGTGCTCGATGGCAACGGCGATTCGTCCAGTTCAGACCCTGTTGAGCGTGAGAGCGCGAGGCTGCAGGCGGTGGTCGCCCGGGCTGCACCAACCGACCTGACACGCTTCGATGGTCGCTTTTCCAGCGCATCGATTGCGTCGTTATTGCAACTGCGCCTCGGGACCACGGATGCCCCGAACACACGGGAGTTCCGCACCTACTGGGACGCATCTCCCGCGGCGCATGTCTCCCCCGACGATCCGCCATTCTTGCTCATCCACGGTACGGCAGACGACCGGGTGCCCTATGCCCGATCCCAGGAATTCGCTGCCCGCCTTTCATCGAACGGCGTCGTCGCGAAGCTGCTCACGATTGAAGGCGGTGGACATGGCGCGTCATTCCCTGGAGCCACCAGTCCACCAGACTATTTGGGTGCGATGGTCGAGTTTTTCGTGACCCACTTGTCCAAGGGACATCCGGCCAACAATCTGCCGCCCAAGGAGGCTTCAGCAGAGATCGGGGTCGAGCGGAACGTACCGTTCGGCATGGTCTCGGGAGGTGCCCTGCTGATGGATGTGTACCACCCGGAGGAACCCAACGGCTACGGTATTGTCCACATTACCGGAAGCGGGTGGCACTCTCCGCTGGCCGCGAACGCACCGCAGCAGAAGGCGAGCCGTCAGGTCAAGGTCTTCGGTCTGCCCCTGGTCCAAGCAGGCTACACAGTCTTCGCCGTGAATCACCGCACGGCGCCTCTCAACAAGTACCCCGCGCAGCTCCAAGACGTGCAACGGGCGGTCCGGTACATTCGTCACCATGCAGACAGTCGTGGACTCGACCCGAAGCAGATCGGTGGTGTGGGAGGCTCTTCCGGCGGCCACCTCACACTCATGTTGGGCCTTAGTCCGGCCCCGGGGGATGCCGAAGACCCGGACCCAGTGAACCGGGAGAGCGCAAACCTGCAAGCGATCGTCCCGTGGGCTCCTCCCACAGACCTGATCCGACACAATGGTCGGTACGGGTACGGCACATTCGCCTCGCTCTTCGGGGTACGGTTGATAGAGCGAGACCCGAAGACGTCCCCGCAGTACCGAGTCGTCCACGATGCGTCGCCCATCCACCACGTATCGGTGGACGCCCCACCAACCCTGCTGATTCACGGTGATGCGGATACCCTCGTCCCCATCGACCACTCTGAGAACATCGCCCTGGATTTGGAGAGCGCTGGCGTGGCTGTCGAGTTACTGACCGTTCCTGGAGGCGGACATGGTGCTCTGTTCCCTGGCAAGACCTCGGGGGCCCCGGACTACATTGCGGCAACCGTTGAGTGGTTCCACCAGCATCTTCGGAACTGACTTCTGCACGATCGGGCGGGTGAGTCGGTGAGTGCGAACGAAACAAGATGCGGTGTAGACGCACTGCCGTACTGACGTATTCCGTGCGCCGAGCACCGGTGTGGCAACCGGCTGCGTGTCACCGGACCGCAACGGAATTACTGCAACGAAACGACTTACTCCACCGACGATCCGTTCAGAGGGGATCAACGATACTCTGTGTCGACGCCGCTGGGACTCAATCGGATGGATGCTATCACCACCAGGTTGCTCGGTACGCCCTCGCCCACCGCTGATACTCAGTCCTGCTCTCGTGAATGTGGCCCAGGGACAGTCCGGCTTCATGACCGAAGCGGTGTCCCGCCCAACCCTTCCAGTCGGCTTGTCCGCAGCTCGATCAGAGACGGGTCGCCGAGCTACTGCATGAAAGCGCCGATATAAGCTCCAAGCGGAGCCTCGGGCAGGGCTTCCGGCATTCGCTCTGGCAGCGAAGCGAGCCCGCCCGTCACAGGCACATCTTTGGCCCCTGGTGAGTGCGTACTGGAGAGCTTGAGTCGGGATTTCCGGTCGGGAGCAGGCCGCAGGCGGGGTTCCGGGGGCGGGTCTGCTACGGCCCGCGCGGCGGGTCGGACGGTCGAAAGGGGATTATATACTTGATTGCCCAAATCGTGATATGATCTCATCCGAATCCTGACTGAGGACATCGAGATGGCGAAGAAGGTCTCCGGCAAAGCCCACCGCGAAGGCATCAGCCTGGTCGAGTTGTTCCAGATGTTCCCGCATGACCGGGTGGCGCAGGAATGGCCGGAAGAGCAGCGATGGGGCGGCGAGCCGTGGTGTCCGCACTGCGGCTCGTTCAATGTCCGGCTTGGGCAACGAAGTATATAATCCCCGGTCGAAACGCCCCGGACGCCCGGGTCGGCACAGTGAGGCTGGGCGCCGGGTCCGGCGCCACGGACAAGTCGGGCTGGGAGCGGCGGCGGGTCCAGGACGGACTGCGAACGGTCCACGTAGTAACGGTTGGCGGTCGGGATGCCCTCGAACGGTGACTGGCATCGGATGAGCGAGATGTCGACGTTGGTCAGACAGGCCACGTTGCGCGGCAGATGGCGCACCGCGACCCGACAGCGGTCCTCGTCACGGGTGAAGTCGCGCACGGAATGCAGTCGGTTCTCGATGTGCCAGATCTGGCGTTCGATGCGGATGGCCTGCCGCCGACCCTTGCCGAACGGCCTGCCGCCGACCCTTGCCGAACAGGGAGCCGCATCCCAAGTAATGGTGCGTGGCGACCAGCCGGTCCCAGAGCCGGTGTTCCTGCGCGCCGCAGGTCGCGCGCACCTGCACCGCCTGCAGGTCCATGTTGTACTGCAGCCGCGATGGCGATTCCATGGCTCCACCCTGACAGATCCAGTCCCGTCTGGCCCGTCGTTGCTCACCTTCGACCCCTGCCTCACACTCGCAACCCAGCTCTGACAAAAAATAGTCGTGCCGCCCGTCACCATCAGTTGCAGTTCGCCAAGACAGGTGGTACTGTATGTGCAGGCAGTTGCAAGGAGTGCCAACGATTTTACGGCACGCACGCCTGCCCGCGGCACGATTGGGTAGCCATGCGAATCTCCGGGTACATCTCTCGACGATTCGAGTGCCGAGTCCATCGTCCAGTATGGGGCATCGGGATCCTGTTCCTGCTCCCGTTGCTTGGCTTCAGTGCTGAAGAGGATCGGATTCCTCGCACGATCATTGGGGGCACACCCACCACCCTGCAGAGCTATCCGTTCGTGGTGTCGGTGGTGAAAGCACCTGTTGCCAATATATCATCGCTCGCTTGCACAGGCACTCTAATTGCACCGAATTGGGTATTGACCGCCGCCCATTGTGTTTGGAATCAATGGTATGGACTGTCCTCACCCGAAAAGGTTCAGGTCATACACCGCTCTAACGGCAGGAGTCAGCATGCCAAGCGGATTATTGCACACCCACGATATCAGTGGCTCTCGAGTATTGCAGATCTTGTACTCATCGAGCTATCCCGCCCCTTGCCTGAATCATATGTAGCCCCACTCGGCCTTGTTCGACGATCAGCTGAACAGAAATATGCTCCGTCCGGCACTTCAGCCATCATGATGGGCTATGGACTCATGGAAAACAATCAAAGAAGTCGAGGCCTGCGAGTTGCAGAGGAGAAACTGTACTATGCTGTTGAATGTCGTAATGAGCTGGATTTTGTCGGTGAAGAGTCTCGAACTCGGGAGGATAACATATGTGCAGGATCAAGCACCAAACGGATAAGTGGCGGTGATAGTGGAGGTCCCCTGATTGTTCCATATCCCAGAGATGGAGATATCAAATGGTTGCAGGTAGGTGTGGCTAGTGAGATAGCTGTTGACTTGGCAGGTACGATTGTGGTTGGTCTCTATGCGAGGGTATCAAGTTACGCCGATTGGATTCAGAAATCGACCGGGGGCGCAGTCTCCCCCATTGAGTACTCCCCCACTGCTGAGCCCGACCTAGACGATCCTGAGCAGATCACTGCTCGACTGACTCAGATACAGACACAGATAGAGTCTTTGCGGTCCACGGTGCTGTCACTGCAAGGCAACAAGAAGCAGCTCAAGCTGAATATTGATCAACTGAAGGATGTGGAGCGACAGGACAAGCACTTGCAAACCACCGAGGAAGGGATCCTGCATTCAGCCTCCACTCTGATCGCACGGTAGCATGCGGGCTTGTTGTCCAGATACCTCGCGATGACGGATGCTCCATCACTTGTTGATTCCGGGATAGACGGGTATCTGCCACTTTCAACTACCTTGAAATCTGACCTACTCCTCCTGGTCTCTCACCCCGCTACGCTCGGATTCCTCCAAATCCGACAGACTGCTGACCACTGCCATCATTCACGGCCCACTCGAACCACGAATATCCTGGAGATGGGGAAGGTCCGGATCCGGTGAACCGGCAACGCAGTGAGTCACAGGTGATCATTCTCGGGGCTCTTCTCTCAGACCTGGTCCGGCCGGTGATGCCAGGACTTATGGTTACAGTACATCGGTGGGCTGAGTTCGGGCCTGCGTCGGCAGGCTGACCCAGCGCATCGGGCAATCAGCGTCTCGGATCGGGATCACGGGGACGGTGCTGCTGCCGGTAGCACAGGGTCCGGTTGCCGCTGGGCCCCATCCGGACGGTTCCTCCCAGTGGTCGGAGCACTATCGTCCAGTTGCGACTTGATCTGGCGCGGTTCAATCAGATGCAGGGCAGACCATCCCTCCAGTTTGTGCCTGAGAATCGACCGGAGGCCCTCGTCGATCTCGGTCTGGAGCACTGTCCGGTATGCGTCCGCCGCCTTCTCATACTCGGCCCTGCTCTCGTGAATTCGACCCCGGAACATCTCGGTCCGCGGCCAGTGAGGCATCTCACCCAGTTCCTCCAGTCGGCTTGCCCGCAACTCCAGCAGGGGAAGATCATCAAGCCGCAAGGCTGCGGCAGCACCGATATACAATCCAAGCGGAGCATCGGGTGAGGCTTCCAGAAAGCGCTCTGACAGCCAAGCAAGCTCCACCCAGTTGCGGTTCGCCGAGATGATACTGGTCATCGTCGCGTACGGCGAGAGATATGTCGGATCGGCGTTGACGGCGCGAGTCAGCGCTTGCAGTCCGCCTCCCTCATCCCCCGTGGACAGACGTGCGTCCCCGAGTAAATCCCATGCCGCGGCAAAGGCTGGATAGGCTTCAACTGCCGCTTCCAGATGCGGAATAGCTCGTTCGAAGTCTGGACTCGGTCGATCCAGGATGGACACAGCCCTCTCGTACGCCTTACGTGCTCCGGGAGGCGCGAGCGCGGTTGACCGGCTGGCCAAGCCAGCCCCCGGCCGGTCGAACCGCCGCACGACCAGTAATCCGGCATTAGCCAACGGCCGACGCGCCAAGATCGTGGTGTCGTCAGGTGCCAGCAAGCCAACCAGAACCATCGACTGCCGGTACTCTGGCTTCTGGACTGACAGGTAGCACGGGACCATGCCCTGTCGATCGTCGACCTGCACTCGCACCCCCCGTGCTATCGCACTCCGCACCTTGTCAGCGCTATCGGCTGCGGAATTCCGTTTCAGGGTAGACACGAGATCGGGATGCGGCTCAGGTCGGATCTCGAAGTGGCCCGTGGACTTGACCAACGCGCCGCGGTATTCTGCCGTCCCACAGAACACCCTTACCGACAGGTCCATAGGCGGAAACGAGCCATCAACGGCTATGGCCCTGCCGATGATCCGGTCAACGACCCACCATTCGTCCAGCGCGGCCTCGGATGTCCGTGGTGGGCCGTCGGAAGAGTCCATTGGATCGACAGGGGTGGGTGTGACGGGCAACGCTGCCGCGGCTGGCGCTTCAGCCGGATGTGCGGACGGAGTCGAGGGAACCTGTCCCAGGACCAAGCCGACATGCAACCAGATCCAACCGAGCAGTACGCGCATGCCGTTCCGTGTAGTCGCCCCTATCAGCGGCTCCTTCCCAATTGCATCGCAGGGCCGACATGCGTTCGACGGCTCAGGTCGCACATCGCGTTTCAACTGATTCGGGCAGTAGCCGGAGTCCAGTAGACCGCCGAGAGAGTTCATTTCGAGCGTAGATCATACGCACGTCCGAGACCACGGTCATAGCCGCAGCGGTGTCGTCCGTATCTTCGCCATCGGTAGTGCAGGATACGTCGATCTCGACTGCCAGGGCAGACGAGGTTGCGATCTCCGAACCTGGACCAGTGTAGCGCTAGTCCATGCATTTTCGATAGCTGGCGTTGCGGCCGCACTGGGTATCAACACCAGTGGCTCGCCGGTTCGATGCATACTGACACGTCCATGCGCCCGGGCTGAACGGCCCCGCCGTCAACCGCGTTCGGGATCGGCAAGACCAACCGCGGCGCGGCCGCCGCCCGGGCCGCCGGGCATGGCGATTGATTCCTGCGGAGAGAACCGCGAACTTGGATCTCCAACTATGGAATCCTGTGCTTGGGAGGAACGTTGTACACCCCGCTATTGCTGGAACCCAGGAAGAATCCTCCCGTGACCGGCCCGGTGATTACTACATGGGGTACAAGCCTCCTCGCGCCGCTACAGTCGCCGGCGTCCAGGCCAAGGGCGCAAAAGAGCTCAAGGGTTGTGGCGGAGATCACCAGTGCCGCCCACCCGGGCCAGCGCCGCTTGAAAGGACGGCGCGTCAGGACCTCTCGCACGGCCCGTCGCTGCAGGATTCGGGATTGTCCAGTGGGAAGCTGCAGCGTTACGCCGTTGGTTGTTGCCGAAGCAAACCGCCCGGTGATCTTTCTCGCTCCTCGTTGAGCATCGTCGTCATAAAGTCGCACTATCACCTGCTTGCCGGGTGGAATTGCCTGCACGCGGGTCCAATCGGAACGGACCTTGGCGCTGGCCAATGGTCCGGTCAAGGCCAGCAGAACACCTATCCGGACCAGCCTGCCGACCAGAATCGGGCTCCGTGCCCGGGCTGCGATTCTCTCAGGGATGATCATGGCACCCTCAGATCCAGACGCAACTCCTGGTTCTCGACGACCACTGTTCGCTCTTCCAGCGCACCCGAGGGAGCTTGCGCACGGATGATGATGCGCCCCGGCGGCACCCCCGCAAACAGTGCGTTCCCGAACGACGACGGGGATGTGCTTGGCCGGAAGGAGCGGTGGTGCAACCAGGATCCACGCGATTTGGGAGATCGTGCCATTGGACAGGGTAAAATACGTTCGCACACTCCACAGGTATGGATCCGCTTACTGTGCAATCGCCGTGCTCCGCCTTGAAGACGATCACACATGTCTCTGTGTTCTGTGCGGACCGCAAATTGCCGCCAACGGCCAATGCCGGGATTGACAGCAACCATGACAGGCTCTATCCGCACGCGTGCGAATCCATGACCTGCAGCTTGCACTCTGACTGCATTCGTTTTGCCCTGCATGTTTTTCTCCTTCGCCATCTTCATCCGGCTTGTCTATCTTCTAAGACGTTTGAGCCGCGGATTCATCACAACTTTCTTGCAGGTTGTTCGTGAGCAGCAGGCAACCCAGGCTTCCTGGTCGGCCTGAGCGAGCGGGGAAGATGGCAGGATGCGGAATTCCTCGGCCATGCCGAGGCACTCTACCACCGGTTTGCCGGGTGGAATCGACTGCACACGGGTCCCATTGGAGCTAGACTCCCGCGCAGGGCCACGAGTGGTCCGATCCGGAGGGCCCTGAGTTGCTGTTGTGTGCGGGTTATTCAGAACGCGCTGCGCCGCTCCTCGCGAAGATCGACATCGACGAGGAACGGATAGAGGCATGATGCCAAGCGGTCCGGGGGCGGCTCCCGTTGACCGGCAACCGCCAGCCCAAGGCACTCAACGGCAAGGTCCGATCTCCGTAGCGCACGATGCGGCATGCCATAGTTTGCCGCCACATCTGCGCGACCTTGACGAGACCCGTTGGGTAGACTTACATTGCACATGAGGTGCCGACTCGGCATTAAGCACTGCGACAGGGTGACAGGTCTTCAGTGCCAACGCACTCCGTTCCAACGGTGCTGGCACAGCCCGCGACAATCGGAGCGGAACCGGACGGAGCGCGATGCCCCAGCAGGAATCGAGACCAGAGTGAATCCAGGAATCAGAACCAGGGCAGGCGTCATGGTCGTCGCGGGACTCGTTGTAGCGTGGCTGGCGGCACCAGCGGAAGCCAGCCCGGACTTCACGACTGAAGTGCGCCCGATCCTGCAGAAGTGCCTGCCCTGCCACGGACCGGACGATCACAGCCGGATGGCGAACCTGCGACTCGACACTCGTGTTGGCGCGACCGGGAATGACGGCGGCTACCCAGGCCTGATCCCGGGCAACAGCGCCGCGAGCCGGGTCCTGCAGCGAGTCCAAGCGGACCAGAACCCCATGCCGCCAACCGGGCAACGACTGACAGCCGCGGAGATCGAGACGCTGCGGCGATGGATCGACGCTGGCGCCGGTTATGAGCGCCACTGGGCGTTCGAAGCGCCTGTCCGACCAGATCCGCCCGCCACCACTGGTTGGGGATGGGTGCGGAACTCCATTGATCAGTTTGTCCTCGCACGCCTGGAACCGGAAGGTCTGCGTCCCTCACCGGAGGCGGACCGCCGCACGTTGATTCGCCGTCTTTCCCTGGACATTACCGGGCTTCCACCGAGTCCGGAGGAGGCCGACGCGTTTGTTGAGGACGATTCCGTGGACGCCTACGAGAACCTCGTCAACCGACTACTGGCCTCGCCCGCCTATGGCGAGCGTTGGGCGCGAGTCTGGCTCGATCTGGCCCGCTACGCGGACTCCATGGGCTACGAGAAGGACAGTCTCCGCACGATCTGGCCGTATCGGGACTGGGTGACGAAAGCGCTGAACGACAACCTGTCCTTTGGCCGATTCACGATCCTCCAGATGGCCGGAGACCTGCTCCCGGAGCCGTCGCAGGACAATCTCGTGGCGACCGGTTTTCACCGGAACACGATGACCAACACCGAAGGCGGAACCGACGATGAGGAGTTCCGGGATGCAGCGGTCAAGGACCGAGTCGCAACGACCGGACAGGTGTGGATGGGCATCACGTGGGGCTGCGCCCAATGCCACACGCACAAGTACGATCCCGTCTCGCACAAGGAGTACTACGCCCTCTACGCATTCTTCAATGACACTGCCGATGCCGACAAGAATGACGACAGCCCGACTCTGGAGATTGCCGAAGGCGTGTCGACGCCGGTCCTGGCGAAACTCCCGGACGACCAGTTACGGGAGACGTTCGTCCACTTGCAAGGCAACTTCATGAATCGGGGAGAGCGGGTCGAGCCGGCAACTCCTGCGGCGTTTCATCCGTTTCCGACGAGCCTTCCGTCAGATCGGCTGGGTCTGGCGACATGGCTGGTCTCCGAGGAGAACCCGTTGACGGCGCGGGTCGCGGTCAACCGGATCTGGGCCCGACTCTTCGGCGTGGGGATCGTATCGACGGAGGAAGACTTCGGCACGCAGGGAGCGCCGCCCACCCATCCGCAGTTACTGGATTGGCTCGCCACGGAGTTCATGCGGCGCGACTGGAACATCAAGGCCATGATCCGGATGATCGTCCAGTCGGCAACCTACCGCCAGAGGTCCGACATATCGGCGGAGCTACACCAACGGGACCCCGGCAACACGCTGCTAGCACGAGGAGCGAGGTTCCGGCTGCCAGCGGAAACAGTGCGGGACCAGGCGCTTGCCGCGAGTGGCTTGCTGAGCCGCAAGGTAGGAGGACCGCCGGTAATGCCATGGCAGCCGGCTGGCATCTGGGAGGTCGTCTACAGCAGCATCCAGTGGAAAACGAGCCTTGGGCAAGATCGCTACCGAAGGGCGCTCTACACGCTCTGGCGCCGCACCTCTCCATACCCGTCAATGACGACCTTCGACGCTCCCTCCGGGGAAACCTGCACGATTCGCAGAATCCGGACGAACACCCCACTCCAGGCACTGGTCACATTGAACGATCCGACTCTGATGGAGGCAGCCCAGCACCTCGCAGCCCGCGCCGCGGCCGAAGCCGGGCCGACCGACGAATCGATCGTGAAGCGTCTGGTCCGACTGGTGCTAGCCCGGGAACCCACCATCGCCGAACAGGAGCGACTCCTCGGGTTACGGAGACAGGCCGCCGAGGAGCTGGCCCGGACGCCGGAGAACGCTGCCAAGCTCGCCAACTACGAACGGGTGGTGTACACGTCGAACCGCCGGCGTTCACTCGTGGACGATACCCGGGGGGAGGCGCCTGTCTGGCAGTATGCGCTGAAGGAACCTGCTGGCGAATGGACGAATTCAGATTTCGACGACTCAACGTGGAGCGAGGGACGCGGAGCCTTCGGCCATGCGAAGGGCGAGGGTGTCGCCCCGGGCTCTTTCGAATCCCGTATCCGGACGGACTGGGCCACCTCCGAAATCTGGATGCGGCAAACATTCGAAGCGGACAGTTCGGACCTGGACGGATTCCGACTGGAGATTCGCCATTCAGGAGGCTTCGAAGCCTACATCAATGGCGTGCTGGCGGCTCGGGACATGGACGGTTCAGGTACTCACTCGCCCTATCCGCTAAGCTTGGCGGCACTGAAGGCCCTGCGCCCCAGCGGAAACGTCCTGGCGGTACGCGCGATCCACACGGGCCTGACCGGAGCCTCGCGCAACATTGATGTCGGGCTGACTGCACTGCGGCCCCCGGAACTCGACACCGTCGGGCGCAAGGCGGTCGATCTCGCGGCGTGGGTGATGGTAGCCAACGTCGTCCTGAACCTCGACGAGACGCTCACGAGACGCTGAAACCATGACAATCGGACCCGAACTCGCCCTCCGGCAGACCCGCCGCCACTTCCTGGAAGGCTGCCAGCTCGGTCTGGCGTCGATGTTCCTGGGATCAGTGAAGAGCACGGGAGCATCGCAGGCCCCGAACCTCGCGGCCCGGCACCCGCCCAGATCGCCCAAGGCCAAGTCCGTGATCTATCTGCACATGGCCGGCGGTCCGTCGCAACTGGAACTCTTCGACCCCAAGCCGGAACTGCAGAAACACGACGGGACCGACTGCCCTCCGCACCTGCTGGAAGGCAAGCGCTTCGCGTTCATCAAGGGCGTCCCACAATTGCTCGGTACGCCGTTCCAGTTCAGTCGAGCCGGCAAGTCGGGTACATGGGTGAGCGAACTCCTGCCACGATTTGCCGAAGTCGTCGATGAGACGGCGATCATCCGGTCGATGACGACCTCGGAGTTCAACCACGCACCAGCTCAACTGCTGCTCCATACCGGCAACCAGCGACTCGGTTCGGCCTCAATCGGAGCATGGGCCACATACGGTCTGGGAACCGAGAACCAGGACCTGCCGGGGTTCGTGGTGCTGGTGAGCGGCAACAAGACTCCCAGCGCCGGCAAGAGCCTGTGGGGCAGCGGCTTTCTTCCATCCCTCTACCAGGGCATCCAGTGCCGCACGCAGGGTGACCCGGTACTGTTTCTCAGCGACCCCGAGGGCATGAGTCGCTCCCTTCGCCGCAAGACGCTTGATGCGCTCGGGGATCTGAACCGGCTGGAACAAGAGCGTTCGGGTGCTGCGGAGACTCTCACCCGGATCCAGCAGTACGAACTCGCCTACCGGATGCAGATCTCCGTGCCGGACGTGATGGACATCGCGCGGGAGCCTGACGCCATTCATTCCCTGTACGGCACGGAGCCCGGCAGGCTCTCTTTCGCGAACAACTGCCTGCTGGCACGGCGCCTGGTCGAGAACGGGGTACGTTTCGTGCAGCTGTTCGATTGGGGCTGGGACCATCACGGCAATGCGCGACGGACCGACATTCGCTTCGACCTGCCGGAGAGAGCACGCGACATCGACCGCCCGATCGCCGCGCTCATCAGGGATCTCAAGCAGCGCGGTCTCCTGGAGCAGACGCTCATCGTGTGGGGTGGCGAGTTCGGAAGAACACCGATGCGGGAAAACCGCCAAGGAGACCGAACGGAATTCTACGGCCGGGACCACCATCCATTCGCATTTTCGATGTGGATGGCAGGTGGAGGCATTGAGGGCGGCGTTAGCTACGGTGCCACGGACGAAATCGGTTACTATGCCGCTGAAGATCCGGTAACTCCACGAGATCTGCAGGCGACACTGCTCCACCTGCTCGGCCTTGACCCGTACACTCTACACTTCCCGTACCAAGGTCTGAACCAGCGGCTGATCGGGCCGACGAACGAGGGCAGAGTCCTGGAAGAGATCGTGCTCTGACACCGGAAACTGGTGCCCCGCCCGGCATTGATTCCGAGATGCCAGATACACAACGCCGTTCTCGGTCCGGGCTGGTCATTGATCGAACCCGACATGCGGTGAATCGATTGATGTTGGTGTCGAATCCGGGCTGGCCGACGGCATATCGGAAGCGGTTCGGGACAGGACCGAGGAGACGGACGGCGCAGCCGTCACGGTGCTCGGGGAGAGCATCCGTGCCCACTTCGATGCACGAAGCGAGTCGATTCAGTGCGTGCGAACTGGGACATCTACGCTCGTTCGGATGTGCGCGACCGGGTTCTCACCGCTCTGCATCTTCGTCACCGTCCCGGCGATTGTACGTGATCCGTGTTATGTCAAGCAAAGATCATTGGGGAAGCGAACTCAAGGTGGCAGGGGGTGTCGGCCCTTGTTGCTGGCCAGTTTGCGCCACGCTGCCTTGTTCCTTCTACCACGGTCGGATGCACCGCAGCAACATGGCAACTCACGGAACACGATGCTTCCCGCTATATGCAAGAGATAGGGGAGCGGTTGCCCGCTCCCCCTGACTGTTGACGTGGTCCTTCTCGGCCACCGACACTACGGCAGGTCCGCGCCGAAGGCTCCCTTGAGTGTCAGCTTCTGCAGCCTCAACGGGGTGGTCTTCGCATCCGTGCTGAAGGAGAAGTCCGAACTCCCCGCGTTAAGAAATTCGCCAGGAAGCTCGTAGACCCCGATCACTCCCAGCGGCCCGTCCGGCGAACTCCCCACGAACTCGAAACTGTACCCCATTGCACTGTCATCGTGATCCTGCTCCCCCCGGGCCACCGCCGAATCCCGGTAGTCGATCTTGACCGTCTTGGAAAAGTTGGCGTTCCACTGGTAGTCCAGCTCGTGGTCGCCACTGCCGAAGCTCGCATCCGTGCCGAACGTGATCTTCGGAAAGATCAGCCGCCGCACTTCCTTGTTGGCATGGTACAGGTAGTCGCCGTTCGCCACCGACCGCAGGTCGCTCAGCACCGTCGTCACATGTCCGCCCACTGCGTTCGATCGGATGCTGAGGCTCTGGCCGCTCCATGTGGCCGCGGGGATCGGGTCCGTCCCGAACCATTCCACCTCCACGCTCGCCGCGCCCTCGTAGGCCACCTGATAACCCGTGTAGATGTAGTCAGATTCGGGCCGCGACAAATCCGGCATCAGACCCACATAGGCCACCGTCTTGCCCGTATAGGTCGCCCGACCACCCTGCGGCAACTGGTCCCGCCTCTGCGCCGTCGCCACCGGCAGCGGACTGTAGGCGAACGACTCCACCTCCCGATGAAACCAGTTGTAACCCCGCAGCGCGTTCATCGCCCACTGGATCCGCCACACCCCGAACCGCGTGTAGTCCGTCGTCCCCGCCAGCGCCTTCATCTGCCACTGCCGCTGATTGAACATCGCCGACGCCGACGTGTTCCAGATATGCTTGTTCGCACCCGCGCTGTCGAACTGTTCCCCGTCGTCGCCGTGGATCGTCAGGAACGATTTCTCCGTGCCGTCCTCATCCTCGTCCACGAACAGACCGTCCTGCCCCGGATCGAACGCCGCCTCCAGGCTCTCCACCGAACTCAGCGCCTCGATCATCGCGTCGATGCGGTCCAGCGCATCCGACGGCGCTGCCGGCGACGAAGCCCGTGTCTTCCTCGTCTGACCATCACTCTGCTGCTCGGTGACCTCGTTGACCGTCTTGCTGGGCAGTTGCCAGGGCCAGCCTACGAGCTTGCCTTCCTCCTCTGTCGTCAGGCCTGACGGAAACGTGTAGTCGCCGCGGATGCGCCTTGATGGGCCTTTTACCAGGTTGGAATCCCAGAACACGTAGTGCAGCAGGGCCAGATTGACCTGCTGCCACTCCGCATCGACCTGGTCCTTCAGGCCCCCGATCGACTGCAGCCCGGCGATCTTGTCCCGGCCCTTCTCGATCCGCTCCAGTGCCATCTGCACCCAGGTCTTGGGACTGTTCCGGCTGAACTCGCCACCTCCTTCGCTGGCCAGCAGGTCCGCCAGCGAGAGCTGTACTTCCAGCATCTGTTCACCCTTGTACTTGTTGGCGTCCCCCGGCTTGTCGGCCTTCCGGAAATGCGATCCGTAGTAGTTGCCAGCCGCTCCGATAGCCTCCGCCTCGTCATAGGTCAGACCCGCCTCCCCGTCCGGGAAGTCGGCATTCGCATCCGAACCCAGATTCTCGTAGTACCAGGCCCACGCCTGCAGCTTGACCGTCAACTGGCCGTTCTCGATCGTCGTCTTGTCCGAACTCGTCAGGTTCCCGTTCACCGCCGTCCCGTCGTCCACCGACGGTCGCCGCACCGGCCCGTCCGCCACCCGGGCCGCCCCGAAACCTCCCGACAAGTAGCTCCGGTTGTCACTGCCGGCCGCACTGTCCGTCTTCACGCCGTCACCGACCGACCACACGCCCACCACCTCGCTGCCCGCATCCGGCTCACTGTCGCCTCCCAGCAACCGCCCCTCGAACGTGCCGTCCACCTGCTGCGGTCGATACACCCCGGCGCGCCGTCCGAAGTCGATCGTCGCACCGTCCTCTTTCACAAGTTCCCAGTTCCCCTGCGTTCTCAGATCCGCCTTCGGCAACACGATGCTGTCCACCTCCCCGAACAGGTACTCCCACCTCTCCCCCTCCGCCGTCATCAGGTTCGTGATCAACCCGTCCACCTTCTCCGCCGTGAAGTTGATGCTGATCTCGATGTCCCCCGCATACTGCTTGTCCGCTCCGCTCACCGCCAGCGTCTCCCCCTCGTACCGCGCCGTCCCCGCCGTCTGCACGTACCGCGACCGCGCCGTATTGTCCGTCACCCCGAACGCAAACGCACCCCGCTCCCCCGTCTTCTTCGGACTAACCTTGTACTCCGCCTTCCCCGTCGCATCCGCCCGCTGCTTGCGCGTGATCGTCCCGTACCGCGTGTTCCCGTACTCTCCGTACGTCACCGTCGATTCCGTCTTCGTCGCCCCGAAGATCGTCCCCGCATCCCCCGCCTTGGCCGCTCCCTCCAGCGCCCCGTCGTCTCCCAGCGCCGCCGCCAGTTCCTCCGCGCTGGTCAGCGCCTCGATCAGGTCGTCGATCGTCCCCAGTGCCTTGTCGTCGTCCGGGGCATCCAGATCACTGAACTTCGTACTCCCGAACACCGCCTGCAGCACCGCCTTGACGTTCGTCTTCGCCTTGGCCGTGTCCGTGCCCCACTGCCGCGTGATCTGCGTGTCCCGCTCCGAGTCCTTCTCGAACACCTCCAGGATCTGGACGATCTTCTCCCGGATCCCTTCCAGCTTCGTCCGCGCTTCCGCCACGAAGTTCGTCCCCTTCGTCTGCGACACCCCGTCCCCCAGCAGGTCCGCGAACGGGTAGTTCTCCCCCTTCACCACCAGCGCCGTGTTCGCCTCGTTGATGTCCGCCGTCGACTTGTCGTCCCCCCGCATCGCCGGGTCTGCGCTCAGACCGTCCGTCCTGAACTTCGCCGCGCCGATCTTGACGTTGTCCAGACGCATGCCCGTCAGCATCCCGTCCTCCATCCGCACCCGATAGCTCCCGGAGGTGTCCGTGTCGATGTCGCCCATCCCGCTGCTCGGCAGCAGCGCGCCGTCCACGTCGTAGCCCTCACCGTCCTCCCGCATTACCGCCAGCAGACCGCCCGTGCCCTTGATCGCCATGCTCTCCGGCTGGTACTCCGCCAGCCACGCTCCGTCCACCATCGTCACCGTGTAGACGTTCCCGTTCCCCGCCGTCACCCGACCGCCACTGCGGAACATCTCCCCGTCCAGCGTGTAGCTGCCGTCTTCCTCCCGCACCAGCGTCACCGTCGTCCCGCTCGTGCCCAACGCCACCTGCGTCTGTGGCGCCTCATGCATGGCCATCCACATCCCGTCCGCGGCCATGCTCAGCGTGTACAGGTTGCCGTTGGTCGCCGTGACCATCGTCACCCCGTCCTCGACCCGCATCTCCCCCAGCCAATAGCTGCCGTCCTCCCTCTTCGTCAGCACCACCGTCTCGCCCGACATCCCCAGCATCACCGAGACCGTCTCCTCCCGGTATGTCGCCATCCAGTTCCCCTCCCCGTCGTCCATCAGCGTGTAGCTGTTGCCACCCACCATGAACGTGGCTCCGTCGGTCAGCGTCTCCGGCTCCCCACTCACCGGACTCACCACCGTCCAGCTCCCGTCTTCCGCCCGCACCGTCTCCAGCGTCACCCCCAGGCTGCCCACCGTCACCGTGCCCGTCTCCGGCACGTACTCCGCCATCCACATCCCCTCCGTATCCATCATCAGACGATACCGGTTCCCGTTCGATGCAGTCGCGACCGTCACCCCGTCCTCGACCTGCATCTCTCCCATCCGGTAACTGCCGTCCTCGGACTTGCTCACCGTCACCGTCTCGCCCGAGGCCCCCAGCATCACCTCCACCACCATGGCCCTGTACTCGGCCATCCACATGCCGTCCTCGCCCAGCGTCAGCGTGTAGGTGTTCCCGTTCCCCGCATGGGCGGTCGTCTCCCCGCTCGTCACCGCCATCTCGTCCAGCCAGTAGCTGCCGTCCTCCCGCCTCTCCAGCGTCACCGTGTCGCCCGACAGGCCCAGCATCACCGCGATCATCGGCATCCGGTAGTCGGCCATCCAGGTGATCGCTCCGCTCTCGTCGGTCGTGATCCGCAGCACGTACTCGTTGCCGTTCGCGGCGGTGTGGATGGTCTCGCCGCTCCGGACGGCCATCTCCCCCAGCCAGTAGCTGCCATCCTCGGCCTGCGTGATCGTCACCGTCTCCTCGCTCATCCCGAGCGTGACCATGATCTCGTGCGCGTCGAACTGCGCCGTCCAGGTCCCCTCCGCCAGCGTCAGCGTGTACTGCCCGCCGTTCCCGGCCGTCACGCTCCCTCCGCTCGCGAACGCTTCCCCGTTCAGGGTGAAGCCACCACCCTCGGTGGTCATCAGGGTGACCGTGTCACCGCTCGTCCCCAGCGTGATCTCCACCGGCTGTGGCTGGAATGCCGGCGGTGCCGCCGGTGGTGCCGGTGGTGTGGTTACCTGTTTGGGTTCATCGCCTCCACAGCCGGCCATCCCGACTGTCAGAAGCCCTGCCAGGAAGAGAGTTACCCCCCCCCCCCGAATTTCTTCAACTTGCTCTGCATGGAAGTTCTCTCCTTCTTGCTTCTACTCGTACGCGACCGAACGAATTTCCCCGCTCGGCAACCCGGGCGCCGGAAGCCTCGTCGGGCCCTCGGGCCAACTTCACCATCACCATAACACAGATCCCGAACGCGGTCAATTCCCACAGACCCAAAATCTCTTACGATATGTTTGGAACCCTACCGATCCGCATCCAAGTACCCTGTCGTCCACCCGCCTCCTGCACCCATCACCTTGTCTTTCCAGTCGAGTGCGGCACGATGCCTCGCGCCCTGCTTGCAACACCGGACTTCGCTCACTGATCTGCATCGGATCCGACCGTCTCTCCCTGTCGGAACTCACTGCAACAGGAAATCGTAGTGGACGGAGATCTGGCCGACTCCTATGTCGTGCGTATGACATCCAGTCCAGCAGGCTGGCGTGCAATTCGGAATACTGCTGCAAGTCGGGGTGGAATCGTGACCGGCCAGGTTGCCGTCAAGTGGAGAATTCCGATGTCTCGGAATCCAGGATACTTCCTCGACTACAATTGCAGGCAGACCAATGCGCCCGGTGCCTTATCACATGCTGCTGCTCCTGCCGGTTCTCGCGACCTGTTCCATCCCTCGACAGCAACCAGGTCCGATTCGGCCGAACGTGGTCGTGTTCGTGAGTGACACGCACCGCTGGGGTGCTATGTCGTTCACCCAGACACCACACGTCCACACCCCCAACCTCGAACATCTTCAACGACAAGGCGTTTCGCTGGACCGGCACTATGTGAATCTGCCGATTTGCACTCCCTTTCGAGCCCTTCTCATGACCGGCAGGTGGCCCTACCAGCAGGGCCTCATCGCCAATCACATGTCACTGGCACAGCGAGTCGACATGCCCGAGGGCCAGCAAGCACGGGGAACGCTCGCCTGGGCCTTCAGGGATGCGGGCTATGCGACCGGACACTTCGGCAAGTGGCATCTCGGAGGTCGCGATGCCAGACCGTTCGGATTCGACAAGTCGATCGTCTGGAAGGGTACCAATAATCACAGGAAGTGCCAGTATTCGGTCGATGGCAACCCGTACACGGACTGGGAGGGGCTCTCCAACTCGACGGCGACCACGGAGCAGGCACTGGATTGGATCGAGGACCGGACCACCAAGGGGCAGAGATTCCTGGCCATCATCTCTGTCAATCCGCCACATGGCCCCTTCGACGATGCTCCGGAAGACATGAAGGCCCTTTACCCGGACCACGGCACGCTTCCGTTCCATCCCCTGGACACGGTCCGGGACTTTGAGCAACACCGGGACTATCACGCACTAGTCAGCGGAATGGACCGGGATGTGGGCCAAGTGATGGAGCGGCTGGACACGCTTCGGATTGCGGAGTCGACGGTTCTGCTGTACACATCGGATCATGGCGCCATGACCGGGATCGACGGAGTCGCCTACGGGCAGAAGCGGCACCCGAACGACGAGTCGGCACGCATTCCATTTCTGATCCGATGGCGCGGTCACCTGCCAGAGGACACGCGGTTGAGCGCACCAACCTCGACCATCGATGTCTTTCCGACTCTGGTCTCGCTCGCAGGATTGACTCCGTCAACTCTTGGGGAATCGGCCACTTACGTACAATCGCTTCCCGGAACGGATCTTTCCGGACTGTTGCGGGACGCCCCGGATGCACCGCGACCTGATTCCGTGTTCCTCGCCCATCCTTCCAACATGAACAACAGAGGCAGCAGGCATGAACTCGTCTGGAGGGCTGTGGTCACGGACGACTATACCTACGCCGTAACGGAGGATGGCGAACACAGGCTCTGGGCGAACTCTGACAGCTACCAGAAGCAGAACCTGCTTGACGACCGGCAGCACATCATGACGAGGGAACGGATGTGGAACAGGCTCGACCGCTGGATGGAGACTGCCGAAAGGCCCTTCTACGACAACTGGTTCGCAAGAGCCGCCGACAGGGAGATTGCAGCCTGGAACGCCGAGCACGGGCGGCAGGAGAAGGGAGCGGACCGGCAAGTCGCACGCTCGGAAGTGTTTGACATGAAAGCCTCCAAGCCCAGGTCATCACCCTGACGGACGGTAGCCTACGATGGCCGGTCTCGCTCCCTAGACCGGAGAACCTCCCAGTGCCCTTTCTTGGTCGGTCCCACACGGCGGAGGCGGCCCGCCTTTCTGAGCCGGTCGAGATGGTACTTGATTCCCGCCGGTGTAATCCCGATGCGACCAGCTAGATCGGTACGAGTCATCGTCGGAGTGCTCTGCAGCAGAGCGATGATGCGTTCTTCTGTGGACATTGGACCTTTTTCGTCGACCTCTTCTTGGGTAGTCACACCGGTTTCCTGGGTGGTTTCTTGGGTAGTCACACCGGTTTCCTGGGTGGTTTCTTGGGTAGTCACACCGGTTTCCTGGGTGGTTTCTTGGGTAGTCACACCGGTTTCTTGGGTAGTCACACCCGGAACCACCCGATGCGAAATGCCGGTTGGCCGCCAGATTCGCGTAGTGAACCCAGCAGACGCCTCAAACTCCGGCTCCGGAAGGCCCGCTTCTGCACAGCGTCGAACCATGTCCACGGTCCCGGTTCCCATCTTTTCGATGTAGCCAAGCAGATACATCGATTCGGCGATCAGGGGATTGGTGGGCATCGATTGGTGCGGCACACGCAGCTTCTCCACAGTGAGCGCCGGTGGCAACTGGCCGGAATTCACGACTTCCAGTCGATCCGCAAAGAGCATGACCTGCACGCTACTGTTGTCGGTATAGTCCCGGTGTGCCACCGCATTGACGATGGCCTCGGTGACGACATCCTTCGGCAGCTCGTAGGCTGTCGGTGCCTGGGCAGTCTCCGCCCTCGTGCCAACGGACAGGGCAATCTTGCTCATCACGAAGTCAACCGCCTGGTCCACCAGGGAGAAGACCGTGCCCTTGTAGACCTGATACGAAGGTATGGGCTTGGCGACTTCGGTCCCATGAAAGTGGGCGCACTTGACCTCCGATGAGATCAGGAAGCGTTGCGGGGCTCGGCCGAACAGCAATACGGCGGCGTTCGTGAGCCGTCCCCTGTTCAGCAGGTTCAAATGCCTGAGCAGGTCTGCCGGGGGCGTTTCCTCCGGCAGAGGGAACTGCCGGGACCGTCGCGCAACGCGGATGAATCGGTACATGCCCTCGACATCAAGATCGTCAAGTGTGGCACCCGAGCAGCAGGCAAAATCGAACGGATCGAAGCGCAGCAACTGCCTCGTTTCGAGGTACTGGACAAGTGCGGCGTACAGTCCGGCCCTCAACTCCGACGATCTGGCGAAACGCCCCCTCACGAGACCGGACTCCGCCTTGTCGATGAGCGCATGCATCTTCGGGTGGCGCTCCCTGCCTGCCGAGTCCTTCAGGAAGATGAGGCGGTGCTTGTCCTTCTCTGTGGCGCGATCGAATTCCCGCTCGGTGGGCGAGACTCCATCGACATCCTCGGCCCCGTAGTCAATACCGAACAGACCGACATAGATCTCGCATCGCTCGACTTCATCCAGGTAGACATCGTCGGGGCGCCGGTCGGAAGCCGGTACGTCCTCGAACAGGAAGACCTCGAAGAACCGTCGCATCAGCGGATCGTTGTGCACGTAGTCGCACAGTAGACGTCGCTCGCTTGTGAACTCACGCTGGACGCTGCTGATGAAGATACGGATTGGCGTCATCGGCTCGGTCCGTGTTCAGCGAGAGGCTCCAGCACTGGAAGGGGCACGGAACCAGTGCGAATTTGCTGCATCATACCCTGTCCGGAAACACGGGGCTTGTCCAAGTGACGACCATGCGTGGCGATATCGACAGCGAGGGTCCGGGAAGTCGTGCTGCTGATCCCGGCGAGGAGGGAAGAGGATCCGGACACTCGTGTCCAACCGTGGTCTGTGCGTACCGCCGACCACCTGCCTGTCCTAATACAGTAAGCCGGCTTGCGATATGCCGTCTCGAGCCCCATTGTCGGCCTTGGGCGGAGTCGACACGAATGACCAGGTCCCTGTCGAGCAGACTCCAGGTCAGTCTGCGCATCGCCGTTTCCGGAGACCTGTCGCCAAGCCTCCGAATGGGGTGTCATCAACTTCGAATCCGACGAGCAGACTGGCGCACGACCAGACCGGCCGACATATCATCATCTAGCGCCACATCATTGGCCATGTCCTGCTTGAAGCTCGACAGGCCCGGGAATCGTCCCTGACTACCACGGATCGTAAAGGCCCATCAAGCCATTCGGGCCAAGCCAGCAGCGCGGCCCGAACCTTCGCGACATCCCTACCGGGGAAACGGAGACTGCATGCCCTCGAGCTTCCAGTGCGGATTCTGCAGCAGGCGCCATGACCCGGTGAACGGATACTCGTCCCAGGGTGCAGTTCCCGACTGGCGTGGATCGCCCGTCGCCCGCAAATAGGCATTCAAGCGCCAGATCAACTGCTGCTTGATCTCCGTCAAGGCCGGGTCAGACGCGACGTTCCGTAATTGGTGAGGATCGCGCTCGACATCGAAGAGTTCCTCGGCTGGCCGGCGCCCATATGCCAGGAGATAGTAAGGGCGGATCTCGGGGTCAAGCGCATGCGCCAGCAGGAAGGACTTCGTGACTCCTCGGTCCACGTCTCCGAAGAAGCCTTGGGGAGGCGCGTTGTAGTCAGGGTCTCCGGCTGGCCAGCGATCCGGTTCGTAGTTCCGGATATACGCGTACTTGTGCGTTCTGATGGCCCGCATCGGATAGCCTACCCCGTCCCGCCTGGCGATGGTATGGCGTTCGAAAGCGGTGACGACAAAGTCCCGGGATTCGTCCACCACCCCGGACTTGGCCGAGCGGGCAATCTGCCACAGACTACGCCCGGTCATCTCTTCCGGCGCCGCGACCGATGCCGCGTCCAGGATCGTCGGTGCGATATCGACCAGACTCACCAAGTCGTCGACTGTTCGACCGGCAGGTATCATCCCGGGTAGACGCATGGCCAGTGGGACGCGAGTACCCGAATCGTACAGGTTGCACTTCGAGCGTGGCAGCGGATTGCCATGATCACTTGTCACGATCACCAGGGTACGGTCGAGTTCGCCAGCCGCTTCGAGCGTTGCCAAGGCTCGCGCCAGATGGCGGTCGAAGTGCTCGATCTCGAGCCCGTAGTCCAGGATCTCCCCACGCACATCCGGATGATCTGGCAGCGCACCGGGAAGTCGAGCATCATCAAGTCGCTTACCCGCCCGCTCCCAAGCACCAACGTCATAGCGTTGGTGCGGTTCCGACGTACCAAGCCAGAAGAAGAAGGGCCTGTTCCTGTCACGCCCGGCGAAGAACTCGTCGAAGTTGGCAGCGTAGTCAAGCGGATTCAGTCCAGGACGCTGCTGTGCATCCGGTAGTTTGTGCTTGGCGATCCGCTGGCCGAAGATATCGCGGTCACGGCTCTCCATCGTGCCCGGTCCCCATGTCTTTCCAGTCGCACCCAACTCGTAGCCAGCACTCTCCAGCAGCAGGGTGAAGACCGTGAACTTCGAACGCAGGATTCCGAGCAGAATTCCGCCCTCCTCCAGTTCCCAGATGTTCCGGCCGGTGAGGATCGCGCTGCGCGAGGGCGCACAGGACGGTGCCGCCGTGAAGGCATGCTCGAAGAGGACACCTTCGCGCGCGATCCTGTCGAACGCGGGAGTTCGGGTGGCGATGTCACCATAGGCGCCGGCATGCATGGCCGACTGGTCGTCCGAAATCACGAACAGGATGTTGGGACGCTCCGATTGTGCCGTCGCGGTCGCGACAGCCGTGAGAAGCAGTGCAGCAAGTCTGTGCATAGTGGATCCGCCATCCATTGTGACAATCTGAGGCCTACACCCGACTGGGGGACGGAAGTCGACAGCACAGCCGGGAGCCTGGAACCCCGCCGTCACCTTCCCAACGGATCGACTGCCTGACGGATTGGTCTCGTTCACAATCAGCCATCAGCGTGTCCGAGGTCGCGGCGCCGACTCGACAGGCGACACTCCGAACGAGGCACGGAAGGGATTGGACACCCGCAGCTGAACGATACGGCTCTACCGGTGCCTTGGCTCACCTGCAGATCCCGTACTGCATGTCCAGCCTTGCGACCCTGCCAGCTCATGGTTCCGCAACTGTCACCCGCAAATTACCGCAGGCGCACGTAGCGCGGTCGGCAGCGGCTCTGCAGACTTCCAGACAACAACCCGCTGCGAGCGCGATTGCTCCCTTCACCAACATCCATCCAGTCACGGCACCATTGCGGTGGAACGCTCTCTTGATCTCTACCTCTTGACCAGCGCCACGGAGCCAGTGGCCGAAGCGGCACTCAGCAGGGTAATCGCAGCCAGTACGGGGGCAACCACCGGCCACCATGGCACCGCACCTGGTTCACCCATGAACATGGCAACAGACGGAAACGCGCTGACCAGGATTCCGGACGCTACGCCTGCGGCACCTGCTCGCGAAACAGAAACTGCATCAAGCCTGCGATCTCCCATGACCGCGACCGCCACGGAAAAGACGACGCCACACAGGAAGCCGGGATAGGCCCCGATCTCAATCCACATTTCATCCATGGAATCATCCGAGGCGAGGAGGATCCCCGTGACCACGCCGACCAGTGCCCAGCCGGCGAAGACATCCCATCTGATTCATCACCATCACCTCCCCGCCTCGCCGATGATCTGCTGCCACCAACCCAGGCTCATATGCTCGTTTCATTACCGGATGATCTCGGTGCAAACGCACCGCACAATGCTGGACCACCTGTTGACTGCGGACCAGACCCCGCCGGTCTTCTCCCCACATTCATGGACTCAACGGAACAACGGCAGGTTTCGCCGCTCCTCAAGATGCTCCGGCCACTGCATGCCACCCTCGGCCGCCAATGCCCGAATATCCAGACTGCCTAGAATATGAGATGTCACCGGACGCTTCAGATCCCAAAAGATAAAAGTCATCAAGAAGTCCTTAGCAGTTTCAGAATTCAACAACTTCGTAAGAAACCGCGCATCATCTTCAGTTTGGCACGGCAAAAAATAGCAAGTGTCATCCAACATCACTGGTTTAGGGCCAACTGGGCCTATACAACGAAACTCCAGCCGCTTATAGAATCCAGAAATTGCAACTTTCCACGGGGCAAAGCTGTACGACCCAACACCAAATATCGAAAACCGAGCCCGTCCTCGATATACAGAACTTGCTCGGTCTTCGAGCTGCCGGGAATGTGACATAAGATAGTTCCAAGTCTGGGGTGCCTCAGTCTTGATCCATTCAGTGTCCTCTTTCACTGCCCGCTGCGTCTCCAACATATGCCGGGATGCTACCGGGATGGCCTTCATCAACTCAGAACTCTTGAGCATTGGATACAAACAAGTTGATTCCAACCTAACGACTTCGCCAAATCCGTTCTCGAATCGCTCATCTCCCGCCGAACGTAATTCCATTACTGCAGCACAATCGTGCTTGATCCCTGAGCGCCACCTGATCGGTGACGGTCCATACAGATGCCCCAGTCTTTCAACAGTCGCCAGATTGGCCACCAACCGTCCAGAGTGCCAGCCAAAGCCAGATTGTGGACTCTCTGCCCTGAGTTCCACATGTACGGCGCATTGCTTTGGCCCCATGGACTTTTCGATATTACAAATCAATAAACAAGCTTCGACAGCCACCCCAAAGTGCTTGCCGGCATCAATCAGGTACATCGACGCTTGCTCGATGGTGATATTTGTGCTCCAAGCACGTTGAAGGACCCGTCGAGCAACTCCCGTCTTGCATAACATCGCAAGCACACCGGATCTACCATTCGCACTCTCCAATAGTCGAGTCATCATCCACTCCGATATGTCGAAATTACTTTTGCCAGTGATGGCATCCATGCCGCTTAGATTGACCACATTAGACTTCGTTGGTCGATTGGCACCCTTTAGCGCGCCAACTGCCGAGTTCGTTACCCAAGGAGGATTACCGAGAATCAAGAATGGCTCCGGAAGTCGCTGTAGTGTCGGCCACCAATTCTCGTCAAAGAAATTCCTCTTGCATACCGTTGCCTTCTCCACCGTACGGGCAACTTGAACGTATTCGTCGTCTATCTCGAACCCAAGAAATGTCGGACAGCCAGGGAATGCTCTTACCGAAGCGCGAAGAAATGCACCAGTCCCGCAAGTCGGCTCAAGCACCGAACGCGGCGATACCTGTAGCTTGTTGAGTAGCGTGCAGACGTCATCACAAAGTGAGGCCGGAGTCTGAAAGTCTCCATATATTATGCGTTCGTGTTTTGGTGCACTCATATATCTATCTCACGCGAACAACGCCAGGAACCTCACCTGCCTGCTCAATGACACGCATATATTGAAGTCGCCATTGAAGAGCATTCGAAATCGTCAGATATCCTAAAACTGGTGGATCACTGAGAAGCTCACTCGCCAGTTTTTCTGCCATGACATCATCAATCGGGAGATTTCGATCCTTCATAAAGGCGATAAGATCATCCGTATTCCCATCGCGATTGATGATCTCCAAAATTCCGCGAATGGTTTGATAATCCGCGGTACGTGATTTATCAACAAAGATCGTATGAAGCATGTCAAGATGAGCTGTTTTCTGGCGCTCATCATCCGTCTTGTGATAGACAAATATGAGCAAAGAGTATCCAAGTCCGCGGATCTTCTGGCGTGCAGATCTGAATGGAGATGATGACTGTGGTTGCTTGATGCTTGTCACCTTCATGTCGATATCAAGATCGGGAAAATCAATTCCATAGGATGAATTTCCAGCGGTATAGGTGTATTTTGAATTGAGCAAATCGACAAACTTGTGTTCCAAGTAAGTGCCCACTGCTTTTCCGTCAGCAATACCGTACAATTGGGCTGTGCTTTGGCCAGATTGTGTCGCAAAAAAGGCAGCAGCTTCCCTTTGAATGGCCTTGATGGTCAGCCGAGGCTTCGTCGTAGCGCTATGCTTGGTCATCGTTGCACCACAGCAGATTCGTTCAAAGACATACTGGTCGTCTATTCGGCGGCGAGCGCTTCCGGTATATGACTGAACTACGTGGGGGCGATTGAGCCACTGAGCGGGCAACAGGCCGCCTTGTCGGCCGGTGCATGGATGCACTCACTGTGATGTGGTGCATCCCATCAGTTCCGGATCGAACTGATACGCGCGCGTCACACCAGAATTGGCGATCAGATGCCATCTGGTCCCTTCTTGCGGGTGATTCTCCAAATGGTGATTGTGAATGTAACCCGGCGCCAGCAACCACCCCAATACATCTGTTGAGAGAAGCGAAGGACGATCCCATCCGCTCTGCGCCTGCGGCTTGCATCGACACGATCTCCAACCTACGCCAATAGTCCCTTCTGCACCTTGCCGCTGACATCCGTCAGCCGAAAGTCCCGACCCATGAAGTTGTAGGTGAACTTCTCGTGGTCGAAGCCCATCAGGTGCAGGATCGTTGCCTGCAGATCATGGACATGGACGGGATCCTTGGTGATGTGGAGGCAAAGCTCGTCGGTGGCTCCGTGCACGTATCCCGGCTTGATGCCACCGCCGGCCATCCACATGGAATACGCCGTTGGTTGGTGGTCGCGCCCCGCGTTCGCTGCTTCCTCGGGCTTGCGGATCTCGACCATCGGCGTGCGGCCGAACTCGCCTCCCCAGACCACCAGCGTCTCATCCAGCAAGCCCCTTTGTTTGAGGTCCTTGATCAGCGCTGCCGTAGGCTGGTCGGTCTCCTGCATCCGCTTGGGCAGTTTCTGGTTGAGATAGGTGTGGTCGTCCCATGAGGCGTCCATCATCAGGACAGTCCGGACTCCGCGCTCGACCAGTCGGCGGGCCAGCAGGCAGTTGGTGGCGTACTGCCGCCGGTGCTCGTTGTCGCTCTCGACACCGTACATCGCAAGCGTTTCCGGAGACTCATCCGAGAGATCCACCAGTTCCGGGGCCTCCGTCTGCATCCGGAACGCCAGCTCGTAGGCACTGATGCGGGACGCGATCTCCTCGTCTCCGGTATCGGCATGCCGGAAGCGGTTCATGTCGTTCACGAAATCGATCGTCTCGCGCTGGATCGCGTTCGTCACTCCCGGCGGGTTCGTCAGGTAGAGAATCGGATCGCCCTGATTCCTGAACAGGGTCCCCTGGTAGTGGGATGGCATGAACCCGGACGAGAAATTGGTGGTGCCCCCAGATGTGCCCTTGCCGGAAGTCAGCACCACGAAGCCAGGCAGATTCTCCGACTCGCTGCCCAGCCCGTAGAGCAGCCACGACCCGATCGTCGGTCGACCTGGGAGGGTCGACCCGGTGAATAGCAGCAACTGGCCCGGATGGTGGTTGAAGGCGTCACCGTGCATCGACCGTACGAGACAGATGTCGTCTGCCACGGAGCCGAGGTGCGGGATCAGTTCGGACAGTTCCATGCCGGAATTCCCGCACGGGCCGAACCGGTACTGGCTGGCCATCACCTTCGCTGTGGGCTTGATGAACGCAAGGGTGAGATCCTTGGTGACCGACGCGGGCAGAGACTGTCCGTCCCAGCGCTCAAGCGCGGGCTTCGGATCGAACAGCTCATACTGGCTCGGACCGCCCTCCATGAACATGAAGATCACGTTCTTGGCCTTGGGTGCGAAATGCGGACCGGGCGGGTGAGGGGAAACGGCAGTGAGACCGTCGGCAGCGAGCAGTTCCGCCAAGGCGGCCATACCCACCCCACCACCGACGCTGCGCAGGAAATCACGTCTGCCTTGAATCGACTGGAACTGTGCGCGGGTCATTGCTGGGCTCCTTCCAGTGTACTGCCCGTATGACGATATCAGGGTCTTCCAGCGGACACCCCCGACACCGGAAGCGGTCGCTCGGTACGGACGAAGTGGCGGGCGCGGAAGGTGGACATCACTGCTCACCGGCAAGCGGACGAACCCGGATATTGCGCCATTTCACGACCAGCGGCTGGCAGGTCGCGATGCCCGTGCCGGCGTGCACTGGCCGGGCAAGGTCGTTCGCATTGATCCCATGTACCTGGAGACCGATGAATCCTCTCTTGTGCGTCTTGTAGACCTCTTCGTCGACAAGATCCTCGACGAGCTGCCCGTTGACCCAAGTCTGAATCCGTGGACCCTTCGCCACGACCCGCAACTTGTTCCAGCCCTCGGGAATGTAGTGGCGGTGACCGGCGTCGATCTTCTCCTCGGAGGACATCCAACCGATTCCGAGCGCTTCACCATACAAGACTCCGGTTGTCGGCTGGCCCGGGTCGTAGCGCCGGATCTCCATCTGCGGCCCGTTGACCCATCCTGCCATGCCTGCCGTTCTCCACGCCGCATCCCCTGGCGCGGGCATGGACCGGATCTTGGTCCGGATCTGGATGCCAGAGTTCGTGATCGGGTCCAGGTATGTCTCGACTTCCAGTTCGAAATCGTCGAACTGCCGCAGCGAGCACAGGAACGAGTTCATCCTGGCACTGCCCTCCACTGTACGACCGACGATCGCTCCGTCCTCGACCGTGAAGTTGTGATAGCCATTCATGTGCACCCATCCGTCCAGCGACTCGCCGTCGAACAGATCAATCCAGTCCGGACCGGTCACAACCGGTGCCTCTGTCGCGGGAAGTGCGAAAGCGATGATCGAGTCTCCTGCCCGGATACCGTTCTTGCCACTGCCTCCCGCAGCGAGTACCACATATTGCCTGCCATCCACCTGGTACACACTCGGCGTGGCGTAGCCTCCAGCGGGCAACTGGTACTCCCACAGAATCCGCCCGGAGTGCTTCTCGAATGCGCAAAGTTTCTCGTCGGCCGTGGCGGCGATGAAGATCACGCCTCCTGCCGTGGCAACCGCACCACCGAAGTTCATGGTCCCGGTGTTGCGGATACCCTTCGCGACCAGGTGCGGATACTCGCCCAGCGGAACCTTCCACCGGATCTCCCCGGTCAGGAGGTCGACCGCATTCAGCGTTCCCCAGGGTGGAGCGATCGCCGGCACACCCTGCAAATCCGTGAAGACCTTGTAGCCATCAAGCGAATAGCGGTGAACTCTTGCGCCCCCGCTACTGGCGGCCGTATCCGGCGCACCGCTGATGAAGGCTGCGATAGCATCCAGTTCCTCGACTCCGCACTGCGGGTATGCGGGCATGGTGTTGCGCCCCTCGGTAATCACCGCGTCGAGATCCTCCCGCGGCATCTTGAGGTTGACAAGGCTGGTGCCGGGCTCGGAGGCACCACGCCGGTCCGAACCGTGGCAGGCCATGCAGGTGGTCTCGTAGATCTGTCGACCTTTCTGCGCCATCGTCCGCTCCGCCGGCGAGCCGATTCCGTATACCGGCCGCAACTTCCCCAACGTCGGTGCCTCATTGACGTTGACGTAGAGTATGTTCAGGTGGGGATCGAATGACCCGCCACTCCATTGCGCTCCGCCGAGATGCCCCGGCATGGTCAGGGTTCTCTGAAGGCTGGGAGGTGTGTAGATCGATCCCGCCCGGTATTTCCTGAACTAGCGGAGGGCGTACTCGAGAGCCTCGGGGGTGATGTTGGTCAGATCGGCTTCAGTGAACCTGATCCGCCCGAGTGGCGGAGGCAGGATGGGGAACGGCTGCGTCGGCCACGCCTCCTCTCCGGGCACATCCGAGCTTGGCACCGGCAAGTCATGGACCGGGAAGATCGGCCCACCGCTGTCTCTGCCGAGCACGAACGTCAAGCCCATCTTGGTCAGCTGCACGACCGCATCGCGCTGGCTGTCGCCGGACCTGAGCGTAGCGAGGATCGGGGCCGCTGGCAGGTCATAGTCCCAAAGATCGTGGCGAACGATCTGATAGTGCCACTTGCGCTCGCCGGTGAGGGCGTCCAGAGCGATCACGCTGTTGGCGAAGAGGTTCTTCTCCTTGCGGAATGCCCCGTAGAAATCGTCCGTAACGGCACCCGTACCAACGAAGACCCAGCCACGCTCCTCGTCGATGGTGACGCCGCCCTACGCACTCCCGCCTCCGAAGGTCTCACCCTCGGGCCACGACCAGGTATCGTGCCCGAAACTCCCCGGGCTCGGGAATGGTATGAAATACCCATGCAAGCCGGCCAGTCACCGTATCAAAGGCCCGAATCGGCCTCGGCGAGGAACCGTAGGACTCGTTCACGCGGCAGCCGAGAATCAGAAGGTCTTTGTACACAGCCCCCGGAGTCGTCATCTGCAGGGCGACCCGGTCCGGCTCGACACCGAGGCTCTCGCGGAGATCAATGTGGCCGCCGTTTCCGAATGACGGAATCAGTTCCCCGTTCCTGGCATCGAGGGCATACGCCCGGTCGCGGACGAAGTGAAAGATCCTCTCGCCTTGCGCTCCTTTTCCAGTACGTGACTCCCCGATTCCGCTGACGAACGACGATGCCATTGCTGTGAACCGAGAGATCGAACATCCAGATTCGCGCCCCCGCGGCCGCATCAAGGGCCACCGCATTCAGACTCGGCGTCACCGCGTAGAGCACACCATCGACGATCAGCGGGTTGGAGTACATCGTGGAACGCTCCGCAGCATCCCCCGACCGATATTCCCAGGCTGGCCGGAGGCAGTGGACATTCGTGGCGTTGATCTGCGCGAGAGGCGAGTACTGGCCCCTGGCCGGGTCGCCGAGGTATACCGGCCAATCCCAGTTTCCGTGGGCCTGTGTCGTCGCACCGAGGTCAGGCCGAGCACCCGGAGTCTGTGCCACCGCCGTCACGGCAGTGAGCGCCAGCGCAACGACGCACGACAATCGAATCTCCGACCTCGCTGCCAGGACGCTTCGGCACTGGGAAGCGGCGAACGTGGCGAGAGTGAGTGAATCTGAAAGAAGGGTCATCCGGCTGCCATCCGATTCTTGCTGATGGAAGCGGGTATCCGATAGGCCGGACCCCGTCGGACAGCAGGATCCGTTTGATGGCGAGCCCGTTCCGCTGGCCATGCCGGCGGCGACCGAAAACACCACGAGCCACTGCGAATGTCCAGAGCATGGCTTCGATGGGATCGCTATGGTCCGCGGTCTTGCCGGACCTGCATCGGACCGGACTCCGATTCCTCGCCATGCGCATAGCTGGAGGAAAAGCTGGGAATTTCCTGACCCAACTCGTCTCCCCACTGCACCCAGCCTTGCCGCTCGTCGCGAGCGAACAGTTCCAGGTAGGGTCCAGGGCTGCAGTCCTCGATGATCCGGTACGCTTCGGTGGGTTTGCGGGAGTGTTCCCGCTTGCGGGACTGGATCATGTTGACCTGTCGGCGCCCCGGGGCGAGCGTCCGGAGACTGCCGCGCACACCGAACAGCAGAAGCTCCGTCACGTTTCGAAAATAGAACCCGACACCTCGTCCGTCCGGACCGCCGTCTTTCCGGATCTTGTACCAGACGACATTGGCCTTGTATTCGAAACCCCATGCCTCCATAACGCGCAGGCCGGAAGGAAGCAGCGCGTTCGGACACCAAAGGTACAGATGGCTCTTCTCGTTGGCCAGCGAAGCGACATCCAGGTTGCAGATGTCGTCCAGGTCCATGGTCTCGTACCGACGCAACCGCTTGTGCTCCGGCGCCATCTTTCCCGTTCGATTCGCGAACCGCCAGGGCGGGTCGGCAAGAATCGTCGAGAACCGGCCTTCAATGCCGAGGTCCGTCTTCGACATGCAAGATTCTCCTGATTCCGATTGCGAGAATCGGGTTCCAGCCACCGACTCCACCATGGATCCGCTGGATCAACCCGTCCGATAGTCCCGACCCTCGTGACTGCGTGAACACGATGCGTCCCATTCGCTGAGCTCGCCCTTCATCGAAGCGGCCATTTCCGGCAGTCTGTCGACGAGATTGTGTCGCTCACCGGGATCGACGGCCAAGTCGAAGAGCATATCCTCCGCACCGCGTTCCTCGTCGAGATATGAAAGAAACTTGTACCGATCACCGATCAACGCATGGTCGGGCGATCCCAAGCGACTCGCCGTCCCCCGGTCTCCGCCAGTCGGCGTCTGGAACGCGATCCGCTTTCCTCGCCGCTGCATTCGGCCCTCGATCAGCGGCATCAGGTCAATGCCGTCCATCGGCCGCGAAGCTGCCGGGACCGACAGTCCGAGAGCCGAGGCAACCGTCGGGAAGTAGTCGCTCGTGGAACACGGCACGCTCGTGGACCGACCTCCCTGTAATCGCTCTGGCCATTCCAGGATTCCCGGCACCCGCAAACCACCCTCGAACAGGCTCCGCTTGCGGCCCCGGAGACCTCCGGCGGAACCGTGTTCCGTACTTGATCCCGGAGCCCGGCCCTCAGGTCCGTTGTCACTGCAGTACCACAGCATCGTGTTGTCGGCAATGCCGAGATCACGCAGTTCCGCCCGGAGGCGGCCGACCTGTTCGTCCAGCGCGGTAATGCTGCCGAAATAGTGCTGCTCTCCCTCGCTGAGATCGGCGTACATGGCACGGTGCGCCGGGCCGGCCACAACCGGCTTGTGCGGAGTGTGAAACCAGATCACGGCCAGGAACGGCGTGCCGCTTGCGGCCGCCTTGCGAACGAAGGGGATGGCGCGGTCCATGATCACGCGGGAGTCATCGCCTTCGAGATTCTCGGTCGCGAACTCGCCCGGTCCGGTCCAGTACTTGGACGGAAACGCCTGGTCCACCATCGGGTTCCAGGTCGGCATCTGCACCTCGGCAGAGAACGACACATCGAATCCGTGCTCCCAGGGCGGTGCGTAGTGCTCAGGCTGGCGTCCGCCTCTGCGCCCGTCCTCTTGATCATTGGTCAGGGTTCCGAGGTGCCACTTCCCGAAATGCCCCGCGGTGTAGCCATGCTCCTTGAGCAGTTCGGCCAGCGTGACCTCCTGATCCCGCATGTGGCCAGAATTCGCACCCGGAATCCCGTACCGATAGGGATGTCGGCCGGTGAGTGCGCTGCCCCTTGTCGGGGAACACACCGGAGCACCCGAGTAGAACCGGTCGAATCGCAGGCCGGCACGGCTCATGGCGTCAAGGTGCGGAGTCCGCGCGAAAGGATGCCCGTTGTAGCCGGCATCGCCCCAGCCCTGGTCATCAGCCATGCAGAGGATCACATTCGGACGCTCACCGTCCGTGGCCGAAGGTCCCGATGTCGTGCAGACTGCAAGGGGAGCGGCCAGGACGGCTCCCGATGACTTGAGGACCTCGCGCCGGTTTGGTGGGTTCATGACGCTCACTTTCATCTCACTCATTCTCGCCGACATTCCCGGTCAAGGAGTCCGAGCCCCGTCTGCGCAAGGATCAATCCTGCCTAGCGGAGCCGCCCGCGTCCACACCGTGGCGCCCGAAGCAGTACAACCGGGTGGCAGTGCGGACATAGAGCCGTCCGCTACCGATCGCGGGAGTGGCGTAGACATCCTCTTCGAGTCGATTGGACTGCAGAACGGTCCAGTCCGGCCCGGCCGCCAGCACCACCACTGTCCCGGCATCACTCACCATATAAACCTTGCCATCGCCCGCCACGGGCGAGGCGTAGAAGCCCTCCAGTGCGTCACGCAGCCGCCCCTGCTTGTGCACGGTCCCCGAGGCGGGCTCCAGTGCCGTCACGATTCCGCCGTTCCGCACCAGGTAGAGGACTCCCCGGTACAGGATTGGAGATGGCACTTCGGGCAGAGCCTTCCGATGACGCCAGACCCGGTGAGACCCGGTGACATTCCCTTGCCCCCCGAGCCGGATCGCCATGCAGGAATTCTCGGACACCCGTCGGGCCCGGTAATGGGCCCAGTCGCGGGCATCCATCGTCCCATTCCTGTTGCGGTCATGCATGTCCCAACTGTTCGGCAGCCACTCCCGGGGGATTTCGTCCCTGGCCAGTTCGTCATCACCGTTGGTGTCGAACCGGTCCCGCATTCGCGGGAACGGCGGTAGTTCAAGACGGGCATCCGGCTCACCACCAACTGCCCAGCCGTTGACGTAGACACGTTCCCCGTCCAACACCGGGCTGGACTTGACCTGGTACGTGAGCCCGTCCACTCGCCACAATTCCCTTCCGGCAACGGAGTAACTGGCCAGGTGGTAGGAACCGGGAACGATGATCTCGGTGTCGCCGCCACCGGCTCGGTGAACGATCGGGGTCGCGAAGCCGTGGACGAAATCGGAACGCGCGGTCTTCCAGAGAGTCTCCCCGCTCGCGGGCTCAACCGCCATCAGATAGGCGCCGAGATCCTGATCACAGACGAGGATGAGCCTCCCGTCTGCCAGGATCGGGGATGCTCCCATGCCGTGGTAGTTGGTGAACGGACCCAGCGGCACCGTCCAGAGTTCGTTGCCGTCCGCATCATAGGCAACCAGACCATACCCCCCGAAGAACGCGTACACGTTGCTTCCGTCGGTGACCGGCGTCGATGCAGACTCGTCATTCAGTCGGTGCAGGCGCTCGACACGTCTGGACGGAGCGGCCCTTCTCCACAATTCCGCCCCGCTGGTCCGGTCCAGGGCGATGGTGAGCAGCCGTCCGTCAGCATGGGCGGTCAGGAAGATGCGCTCCCGGCCCAATACGGGAGACGACTTGCCGGGGGGAAGGTCCACCTTCCAGATCACGTTGGAATCGGGACCGAAGGCAACCGGGAGGGACCCGCGCTCGGCCACGCCGCTACCATTCGGTCCCCGGAAGCGGCTCCACTCGGAAGCCCAGACGCTCCACGCACCGAGGCCGATCAGGAATACGATCCGGCTCAGGCGCATCGACTCCGAATGATAGCGGACGGGCAATAGTCGGGTGAACCGCTGCGCGGTCGGATGGTCTGGCCGCGCCCGATCACCCGGCCTCGGCTCTCAGCGCAACCGCTGGGATCACGCTTCAGCCTCACTGCGCAGGCCACCGGAGTCCGTCCCTCGGCGGCGACGGAACAGTACTGCGTTCCGTGCCATCGCGACTTGATGAGTCCATGAATGGGCGTGTGCCGTGGTGCCCAGGAATTTCGCGCTTTGCTTTGCTCTGCTTCCGATTCAATCGTCGTCGTCGCGATCATCGTCAGACCTATCGTCGTGATCGTAGCCTAGGAAGAGAAAGTTGAACTCCGTCCAGCGGCCATAGTTAGCAGTCACTCTTGACCCGTTCCATATCTTCAGACCCGCCTTGAGCAGGGCCGCCACCGTCGCAGCACACTCGTCTCCCTTTCGGACAGTCACGCCAGTGGCACTTGTCACACTCGAACTGTGCACTCTGATGGTTCCCTCGATGCTGGCCTCGCATCGGATCAATGCAACCTTGTCTTGGCCGCAGCCTGGCAGTCCGCCACAGTGATCCGACGCCTGCAACAGCATCGGAAATGTCCAAACCGCCAATACCGACAGCATTACTGCGGATGAACGCTTGATTCCAGCCGTGGAACATCCCATTTTCTTGCCCTCCTGTCATCGATCGTTCGTTCCATGCGCACCGTCCTTCCATGCACTTGGAGTAGACCGGAGTATATCATCGACCTCTCCCCCTAATTCGAATGCCCAAGGCGCCCTACCTGCTCGAACCGGCAGGATGCTGCGGGACAGGTCATCCTTGCGAATGACCCTGGAGGCGGCCCCAAAGACGACAGCGAGGGGCCCTCGAACCGTGTCCAGTCGGAGGCCAGAGGTCCCATTCCCGATTCTGACCCAGAATACGACCCGGCTCAGTTGCATCGGTTCGGAACAATAGCGGACCGGCGCAACGCGGCCGGCCCACTGCGCGATAGGATGGTCTGGTCCGTGCCTGATCACCCTGCCTACGCTCTACAGTCGACCGCTGGGATGATCCTGTGCGCGCTCTGCGCGAGCGCACAGGAATCCATCCCCCCACTGACGGAACAATTCTGCGTCGGGTGCCATAGCGATCAGGCCCGCACGGCCGGCGTCTCGCTGCAGGGACTCGACGCAGGGGACGTGACCAAGCATCCGGCTATCTGGGAGAAAGTGCTCCGCAAGGTCGCTTCGCAGGAGATGCCGCCGCCCGACCTGCCAGCACCGAGCCCTGCGGCCCGGGCCGACTTCGTCCGTCGACTGGAGGACGCCCTCGACGCAGCGGCCACAGCGAACCTGAATCCGGGGCACGTTCCCGTGCGTCGGCTGAACCGCGCCGAGTACGCCAACGCGGTCCGGGATCTACTCGACCTGGAGGTGGACGTGAGCCCTTGGTTGCCAGTGGACGACTCCGGCTACGGCTTCGACAACATCGCGGATGTACTGTCGCTGACCCCCACGCTCCTGGATCGCTACATGATTGCCGCTCGACGGATCGGACGGCTGGCGCTCGGCGCGCCTTCGGCCCGGCCTGTCAAGGAGCTTTTCGTCCGGGATCGGGAGGCCGGATTCCGCGATGTCGGCCACAGCCGGACCGCCGCTCACGACCTGCCGCTCGGCGCGGGCCGGGGAACTGCGCTCCGATACTATTTCTCGCAGACCGGGACATACTCCATTGGCGTCGCGCTGACGCGGGGCAACGCCCGCACTGGCTACGAACACGAAGAGTCCCGACTCCTCATCAATGGCGGTCTCCATACGCTCTCCTTCTCGTTTCCACGGGGGGCGGCAAGGCCCGAGTCGGCCCGTCCGGACTCACCGGACAGTGTGGAGCACACGCATCCACCCCTCGACATCCGGATGGATGGTCGCAGACTCCGGCTTGTCGAGATGCCGGACACGGCAGTCCCGTATGCCGTCCACTCGATCTCGATCGAGGGACCTTTCGACGCATCGGGGCCGGGCGATACGGCCAGCCGCACCCGCATCTTCACCTGCTATCCCTCCGGGAATGCGGAGGAGACCGCTTGCGCCGAACGAATCCTCTCTGCGCTGGCCCGCCGGGCATACAGACGGCCAATCAGCGAAAGCGAGGTGGCCGCCTTGATGGATGTCTACCGGTCCGGCCACGCAACGGGCGGGTTCGAGGGGGGCATCGAGCATGCCCTGCGAGCCGTGCTGGTCTCACCACGCTTCCTGTTCCGCATCGAGAGGCATCCCAAGGGACTGGAGAAGGGCACGGTCTACCGGATCGGAGACTACGAACTCGCTTCGCGACTGTCCTTCTTTCTGTGGAGCAGCCTGCCGGATGAACCGTTGCTGGCAGCCGCGGAGCGGGGACACCTGCAGGACCCCGCCGAGGTCGGGCGCCAGGTGCGACGCATGCTGGCCGACCCGCGAGCACGGGCTCTGGTCGAGAATTTCGCGGGGCAATGGCTCGAACTCCGCAAGGTCTCCAGAATCAAGCCCGACGAGAAGCTGTTCCCGGAGTTCGACTCCGAACTCCGGTACGCCATGCGCCGGGAGACCGAACTCTTTCTCGATGACATCCTCAGAAACAACCGCAGTGTGCTGGAGTTGCTCGACTCCGAACGATCGTTCCTGAACGAGCGACTGGCCAGCCACTACGGCATCGACGGCGTACATGGCTCCCAGTTCCGGGAGGTTCTCCTTACGGACGCGAGGCGGGGAGGGCTGCTCGGCCAAGGGAGCATCCTCTCCGTCACGTCCTATCCGAACCGGACATCGGTCGTGATTCGCGGCAAGTGGGTGCTGGAGAACCTGTTCGGAATGCCACCGCCTCCGCCGCCACCGGATATTCCGGAACTCGAGGAGGCCGCCCCCGAAGGCACGGACCTCCCCTTGCGGGAACTGATGTCCCTACACAGCAGGAATCCGACATGCGCAAGCTGCCATGTCCGAATGGACCCGATCGGCTTCGCGTTGGAGAACTTTGACGCGATCGGCCGCTGGCGGGACCACGACGGTCCGACGATGATCGATGCTACAGGAGAGCTGCCCGGTGGACTCGGGTTTGAAGGCCCCGCTGGCTTGAAAAGAGTGCTTGTCACCCATCTGAGGGAGGATTTCGTGAGAACGGTGGTCGAAAAGCTGCTGACCTACGCGCTGGGAAGAGGGCTGGAATACTACGATGGACCTACGGTCCGCTCCATCATTCGCGAGGCGGAAGGCTCGGGCTACCGCCTGACCGACCTGATGGTGGGTGTGGCTCAGAGCATACCCTTTCAGATGAGGAGGATTCCCGAATCGTGATCGTGACGAAGAAATCTCTCTCGCGCCGCACCATCCTGCGCGGCCTTGGCGTGTCGGTCTCGCTGCCGTTTCTGGACGCGATGGTTCCCGCAATGGCCGCGGCCCGCCGCGAGGGCGGCGGACCGCCAATCCGGATGGGCTTCGTGTACGTGCCGAACGGAGTCATTGACCTCAAGGGCGAGTGGACACCCGCAGGCGAGGGGGCTGAGTTCGCATTCAGCAGGATCTCGAAGGGCCTCGAGCCGTTTCGCGGAAACCTGACCTTCCTGAGCGGTCTGGCACAGCTCAACGGTCGGGCCGGACCCGATGGTGCCGGCGACCACGCCCGGGCGGGAGCGACGTTTCTCACCGGGGTTCGCCCGGTCAAGACCGAGGGCATCGGAATCCGGGCTGGCGTGTCGGCCGACCAGGTCGCGGCCCGCAGCCTCGGGGAGTTGACTCAGTTCGGTTCGCTGGAGACCGGCGTGGAGGAAGCGAGCGTAGCGGGCGGCTGCGACTCCGGGTACAGTTGCGCGTACACCAACACGATCTCATGGCGCGGGCCCACGATTCCCAATCCCGTCGAGGTCAACCCGCGTCGGCTCTTCGAACGGCTCTTCGGCGATGGGGACAGCACGAACGGGGCCGAACGACTGGCCAGGCTGGCCGAACAGAAGACCATTCTCGATTTCGTCCGAACGGACTTGCACCAGTTGCAAGGCGAACTCGGAGCCAATGATCGCAGGAAGCTCGACGAGTATGTCGAATCGATTCGGGATCTCGAGCGGCGCATTGCGAGAACCGAGGCCACGAGTGCGCTGGAGCTCCCCGAGATGCAGCGACCGGGCGGCATCCCCGGAGGCTTCTCGCAACATGCGAAGCTCATGATCGACCTGCAGGTCCTGGCGTTCCAGGCCGATTTGACCCGCGTCGCAACATTCATGATGGGACGCGAAGGGACATGGCGCAGTTACCCCGAGATCGGTGTTCCAGACGCTCATCATGCGATGACGCACCACTCCAATGACCCGGAGAAGATCGCGAATACGATCCGCATCAACCAGCACCACGTGTCGATGTTCGCGTACATGCTGGAGAGGATGAGGTCGACACAGGACGGCGAAGGCAGCCTGCTGGATCATTCGATGCTGGTGTACGGCAGTTCGATCGCCGACGGCAACCAGCACACCCACCACGACCTGCCGCTCGTCCTGGCTGGCGGGGCAGGCGGTCGCATTCGGGGAGGCCGGCACCTGCGCTTCCCGCGAGAAACACCCATGAACAACCTGCTGTTGAGCATGCTGCACCTGGTCGGTGTCCCCACTGACAGACTGGGGGACAGTACTGGCCGGCTCGAAGGGTTGACCACCGGATAGGGTTGCCCCGTGCACACTCGTCCAGTTGGCTCGCGCATCCTGCGGTCGATCTGCTTTCCGGCTGCCCTCAGCCTTGTCGTTGCAGGCCCCTCTTCCGGAGCGGGTTCGGACCTTCTGAACGCAGTCCTCGACAGGGATCAGGCGGCCGTTGCCGAACTTCTGTCACAGGGCACGGATCCGGATGCCGTCCAGCCGGACGGCACAACGGCCCTCGCGTGGGCGATACATCTCCAGGACCATGAAACAGCCGAACGGTTGCTGGCGGCCGGTGCCGATGTCAACACCAACGACGAGTACGGCAACGCTCCGCTCACCTTGGCGTGTGCCAACGGAGACGCTGCGATGGTAAGGGCATTGCTGGCCGCAGGGGCTCGACCGACTGCTCGCCTCTGGAACGGCGAGACTGCCCTGATGCTGGCCGCCGGCAGAGGCCTTTCCCATGAGGTGAAGCTCCTGATCGATGGCGGTGCCCGGACCGGGAACACGGAGTCGGTCCGGGGGCAGACAGCTCTGATGTGGGCGGCAGAGGAGGGGCATACCGAGACTGTGCGCACCCTGATAGCGGCTGGCGCGGACGTGAACGCATCGTCGCAGCAGGGTTTCACGCCGCTTGCATTTGCGGTTGTCGGCAACCACCTCGAATCCGCCCGCGTGCTGCTGGAGGCGGATGCCGACCCGAATGCCGCAGAGATGCAAGGGGCCACACCTGTGAACATGGCAGCCGCCTACGGCCATACGGAGGTGCTGGGCCTGTTGGTCGACTTCGGCGCGGACGTCTCGGCGGCAGACCAGGAGGGACGAACACCGCTGTACAACGCGGCGAACCGCGGCGACGGCAGATCGGTCTCGAAGCTGGTCGCAGCCGGAGCGGACGCCAATCGTGCGACGGCTTCAATTGAGGACTTCGGGTCGAACCGCAGTCTGCGGCCGCCGGACGGGGAAGACACCCCGCTGCTGGCGGCCGCCCGGGGCGGGCACATTGGCGTGATGCACCAGCTCATCGTGGCGGGTGCGGACCCGAAGGCACGGACGCAGGGAGGCACCACACTGCTCATGCGGGCCGCCAGCAGCGGAAAACTCCCGATCGTCGAGTACGCCCACTCGCTGGACAGCGACGTGACAGCAACGACGAGGACGGGCCGGACCGTCATGCACTCCTCCGTGATCTACACATCGTTTGTCTCGACGCCGGACGAGATTTGCGCTGTGATTCGGTTTCTCGCCGACAAGGGAGCGGATGCAGACGCCATCGACGCGGGCGGACGAACGGCGATCTCGATCGCGGACATCTGGCCGATCGAGCAGGCATCGAGCCTGCTCCATGATCTGATCGTAGCGGACGGACGGATTCCCAGAATCCTCCCGACGAACCTTCAGTAGCCCGACTATCTGTGCACAGCCGACCCTCCGACAGTATTGATAACCTATCTGAAGATTCCGAAGTAGACTGGGCAGATATAAAATCGGAAATCAAAAGGGTCTATTCGGCGAGTTACGGTTGTCTTTGAATCCGCCTTAATGGTTTGATGAATGAGAGAATTCTCCATCACAGTTCTATTCTGACAGTCTTATCCGACCCTTCACGAGTGTCGGCTTAAGAGCAGGTCCGTGGCAACCATCTGGAATTTCCGACTGAGTCATTGACTGATCTGAGTGCCTTTCCCTCCGTGAACGGACGGTTCAGCACACCACTGCTTTCGCAGCAAGTCGAGTAGTTCTTCCAGATTCGTACTGAGTTGCAGCACGCTCGAATCTCCGAAGAACAGATGGCGGTCCAACGCTTGGCGGGTCTCATCCCGGTACGCCTCGTTCGCTGGCAGGAATGGGCGGTCCTTCAGGTCCTCGAAGATCGCGTTGCAGCGATCCATCTGATCGGGGGACAGGGTACGTGGGTCGAGTACAGGCAGTCTCGGGAGCCTGGTAATGGTGAGCCTCGTCCTGCCAGCTTGCTGTCGGGTGCCTTTCCACCAGAACAGAATCAATCCCAAGGTGGAATTGCACCACAGCAGCAAGGGGATCGCATGCCGTTCATCGTGGGGACTCACGCTCGGCCATGCCGTCCCTCCAAGACACTTCTCCGGCGTCAGGCACATGGCGAGACTCTGCGAGTTCAATCGAAAATCCAGGGAAGCATGCAGTCTGGATGCTGCACGTTCCCAGCGGGCGGCCGCCCGCTCGTGGTCGTCCGGCCGAGGTTCCCCACTCGCGTCGGGCTGCACGACCAGTTTCCGCTCGCGGTCCGCGGCATGCGCCCAGAGCATCGGCCATGTCGGCACCTCGCCCGGACGGATGGGATGCACAACGAAGGGCCCGCGGGCCAAGCCAGTCTCGTCACGGTCCGGGAAATCACCGCTGATGTCGCGATGAACCAGCCCCCGCGCGGCTACCGTCCCGAGCTTCACCATGGGCAGGGGGATTGATCTTCGCTGCCGCGGCAGATGCAGCTTCCCCAACGCCAAGGCGTCAACCGTCTTGATGACGCTCGTGGACCGGACGCCCGCCACACCCCCATCAAGACTGTCTCCCTGCACTGCATGGTCCGGGGCGCACTTCGCCTCCTCCGCCGCTCCCAATAGTGACGACGGCCTCGCCGTCAGATTGGAGTACGCAACGCGGGAGCTTCCCTTCTCCCCCTTGGTCGCGACGACCAGGCATTCGGCCATGCCGGTGTCCGCAGAGAATGCCCGGGCAGTCTGACCGGTTGTGGCGATCGATGTGACACTGATGTCGCGGTAGTGAGCCCGCAGTGCCTCTCGCGCTCGCTTCCAGGACCCGCCCCCGACAAACGAGAACGGAATCACCAGGGCCAGCACGCCGCCCTCCTTCAGCTTCCTGTGACCCAGATCCATGAAGTTCGACGCCAGACCCGCGTTGCCGCTGCCGAACAACTTGGGGGCTGCCCGGAGCTTGCGGGCCATCTCCTGCTGTTCAAGATCCCTCGTACCGAAACCCGCAAACGAGGGAACCGGAACGTTCCCGTGGCCCGCCTCGTGGTTCGTGGGCCGCGTGAACGGTGGATTCATGATGACCAGATCGCAGGATTCATCCCGGACCGTGACGTAGTGTTCACCCTGCGTGGCGGAGGAAATGCCCGCCATGGACTTCCCGGTCGCGAACAGCGAATAGGACCGGTCGGCCCCGAGCAGGTCCAGGGCGCCGATGTGGGTCTCGTTCTCCTGGATCCCGTACGGCATGGTGTGAATCCGCGACTGCCCGTAGACCAGCGACGGATGCGCACTCGACAGCATCGAACAGGTCAGATGCGTGGCGGCCGGCATGATGTCCAGGCCGATCAGCACCCGCTCCATGAGGGTGTGGTGCAGATCCCGATCGTCGCCCCCGGCCCGCCGATGGCGGCGGTTGATGGCTCGCTGTGCCGCCGAGAGCAGCGCTCCCGTCCCGCAGGCGAAATCCGCGATCCGCAGTTGTCCGATCGCCGCCCGGTCCGACCAGTTCACGTCCAGTCGTTCGACCGCCATCTCCGCGAGCAGGCAGGCCGACTCGGGCAACGTGTAGAACGTGGCGAGGAACTTGCGATCCGCGATCAGCGTCTGGAACATCCGGCCGGTCAGGTCGTGATAGGTGGTTGCCCCCAGGTCGCCCAGCTCGGCGATGGAGCCGGCGATCCGGTCCATCACCCGGGCAACCACCCGGATCGGCATCTCCTCCACCAGACCCCGGGCAATGCTGAAGATCGGCCAGTAGTTAACCCCCAGGATGGCGTCCCATGTGCGCAGGAGTCGCCCCTTGTCGACCGGTCTGGCGGCGGGGATGGGCGGAATGCCCTCCTGCCCTTCGATCGCCGCATGGAACACGAAGGCCGACACGCAGATCGCCGCCGCCATGCGCTCGGTCTGCTCTCCCGCTTCCTGATGCAGTTTCGTGGCAATCCGCGCCAACGGCCAGTCTCCGGCATACTTCGCCAGCAATCCGGACGCATGGCGTACCACCCGTTCGAGTGCCTCCGACCCTCGCGCCAACTGCCGTTCCGAGAGCGACAGGTACTCGATCGCGTCGGCGAGATCGTCCACACCGCCCTGCAGCCACCTCCTCCGCTGAGACGGCCAGCGGACACTGGCACCCCCGGCATCCAAGTAATGGGTGGCGTAGCGGAACTCCGCGGTCTCGACCGACTCGAGGTCACCCGCCTTGAGAGCTTCCGGCAGGACAACCGACAGGACGCCTTCGATGGACTCTCCAGTACCTTGCAAACTGGTCCCCAATCTCGCCGTCGCATCTTGATCCACCGTGCGGGCAGGGGCGAATTCCGTCTCCACGATCACCGGTTGACGATTGGGCGAGGCGATCAGGATGTCCGGCCGCTTCCCTGCACCGCTACCGGGAGCGGCCTGCGCAATCACACGGGTCCGCTCCGCATGAACAGTCCGGTTGTTCCAGTCCGGGTTGCGCCGTTGCAGCGCACGAGCCAAAGCACCATTCGCTTGCGGTTCGGTGTTCTGTGGACCGCTCATACTGACATTCTCCCCGCTGTCGAGGCACACGCTAATCCTGTCCGGATCATCTATTTTCAGTATACATACAGATTTTATTCGCCAAATGGGCAGTACATCTTTCTTGACCCGATCTGTACGGACCGGGACCAGACACCCACAAGAAGGCCGTTCGCAGCCTCCTGGTGGACGGTCCATCCCGCCGGACGCCCTCCCGTCACTGACCGGGGGAGGAATCTGCTACCCGTCGCTGAGTGAGTTGGCATCCCCTGCGACCGCCTGACGAGGCTGCCCACAGCTCGCTTGGCCTTGCCTCTCTCTGGCACTCTCTCAACATAGGAGGAGGTCGGAGGGGAGCGCGTTGCACCACAGGTCGTGCTCTGGACATCAACGCAAGCACAGCCGTACCAATCGTCATCGAACCCCGTTAGATCTTATCCACTGCGATGCGGTAGGATACGCTCAGGGTTGCAGATGTTCTGCGAAGTGTGTGGAGCGGAGATCGAGGAAGGCGACCGCTTCTGCCGGATGTGCGGAGCGGTCATCGGAGACGGTAGTCCCGGAGGTAAGGGAAAGTCCTGTGCCCGGAGTCGGAATGAACGCATGGTGGCCGGCGTCTGTGCCGGAACGGCGAACTACTTCAACAAGGACCCAGCGCTGGTTCGAATCGTATGGACCCTTGCGGCACTCATCCCCCCTCTGTTCCCAGGCGCAGTTGCATATGTCGTGTGCTGGCTCCTGATGCCAGCGGAAAGCGGCACGGATCACAACACAGCGACCAATGTCGGCACGGCAGCTGTTCCGAAATAGACTGACAGCATGATCGAAACCGTCGCCTACGCCCGGGCGGGCGTCCTGGGAAATCCCTCGGACGGCTACTTCGGCAAGACGATTGCACTGACGCTGAAGAATTTCCGGTCGCGGGCGCTGCTCTACCCTAGCGCCCGGCTCGAGATCAAGCCGTCGGCAGCGGACATACCGATCTGGGAGAACCTGGCTGAACTCCGCGCCCACACCCGCTGGCGCGGGTACTACGGAGGATTCCGCATCATTCGCGCGCTCATCATGCAGTTCAGTGACTACTGCATCGGCCAAGGCATCCGCCTTCATGACCGCAACTTCACGATCGAGTACGACTCGAACATTCCCCTTCGCCTCGGCATGGGCGGCTCATCGGCCATCATCACGTCCGCGCTGAGAGCATTGATGCATTTTTACAAGGTGGAACTCCCGCTCCAGGTTCAGGCGAATCTGGCACTGGAGACAGAAACGAAGGAGCTCGGCGTCGCGGCCGGCCTCCAGGATCGGGTCGTGCAAGTTTACGAAGGCTTGGTCTACATGGATTTCGACCGCGAACTCATGGAAGCCAGGGGATACGGAGCATACGAGCGCCTGGAGACCTCTCTCCTGCCCAACATCTACGTGGCCTACCGCACGAATCTCAGCGAAGGAACCGAGATCTTCCACAACGACCTGCGACGCCGATTCAGCGACGGAGAACCGAGAGTCGTTGAAGCCATGCACGAGTGGGCAGCGATCGCACAGCAGGGGCGGGATGCGCTGCTCGCCGGCGACACGGAGCGGTTCGGGCAGTTGATCGACGCGAACTTCGACCTGCGTGCGCGTATCTACAGAATCGGCAGGGAGAACCTGCGGATGGTTCGCGTGGCCAGGGAGACCGGTGCGACCGCCAAGTTCGCCGGATCGGGCGGCGCCATTATCGGGACCTACCGGGACAAGGATCACTACGAGATCCTTCGCGAGGCACTCGGGACGCTGGACATCCGGGTTATCCGTCCAGCCGTTGACCTCCCGCCGGCTCTCGGCGACGCCGACTAGGACACCGGTCCGGGCAGGTCTCCGCGGGTCAGCGTCCGCACTCGACACAGGTAGTCGTCCGAGCAAAGATAGAGCATTGAGCCGTCATCGCCCCAGCAGAGATTGGCGATGCGACAACCGGTCCTAATGCGCCCATGCAGGGTCCCTTCAGCACTCGCCACCCACACTCCTCCCGGACCGGTGGTGAAGATGTTCCCGGCGATGTCCACCTTGATCCCGTCCGGCAGGCCCGGTAGTTCGGAAACCCGATCCGACAGGTCGATCAGGACATCCCCGGATCCGAGCATTCCGTCCCCGACCAGTGGATACCGCATCACGAAAGCCCAGGCCGGGTTGGACTGGGTCACGTACAGGAATCTCTCGTCCGGCGACAGGGCCACGCCGTTCGGATTCTCCAGATCGTCGCAGACGAGGATCGCCTCCCGCGTCCCGGCGCGGACGAGATAGACACCGCAGAATGGCAGTTCCCGGCTCGGATCGTCGTATCGGTGGTGCAACCCGTAGGCGGGATCCGTGAAGTACAGGTCCCCACGCGAATTGAGCACGAGGTCGTTGGGGGAATTCAGCCTCCGGCCTTCGAACGAGTCCACGACGGTGATCTTGCCTCCCCGTGGCTCGAGCCGGGAAACACGGCGATCGCCGTGCTCGCACGCCCACAGGCGCCCCTCCCTGTCGAGGGTCAGTCCGTTCGAGCCAGGTTCCTTGCCGTAGTAGTCGATCCCTGTATAGCCGGAGGGTTGCATCCAGATGCTCGCACCGTCCTGCTCCGACCACCGCAGAATCGCGTTGCGTGGGATGTCCGAAAAGAGCAGGCAGCCTCGCCGGGTATCCCAAACAGGCCCCTCCGGCCAAGCAAATCCCACGTCAAGGAGCTCCACGGCCGCATCTGGTGCGAGGAGAGCATTCAGCGAAGGATCCAACCGTTCGATGCAGCCTACAGTTGCGAAGTCAGACATGAACCGCCATTCTAGCGCTGCGGTTGGGATGCCATCAACTTGCTGATGAGCCAACTGTCCGTCATCCACTGAGGCGAAGACAGCAGCTCCGATGCGAGCAACCGGGAACGGGATCGCCGATCGCACCACGAACTGTGCCGCACTACACCAAGCCTGGGATCATATCCCGACGGCCGTCGATCACACGTCGACGCCATAGTCCGTTTTCGTGACATGCCCTCGCCGACTCCTGCCTCTGAGCGTTCAGGCTTCATCCATCCGCTTGCCAGCATGGAATCTCCGCTCCCCTCTGCACTGCAGCGTTCAATCAGCTGAGTGCAATGGGCCTTTCCAACCAGAAGCCTACCGGATTTGGGCATGTTCGGGCCTGCAAGAGCACAAGAAACAGATCCGATCTAAGCGCGATATGAGGACGGCAGGTGCCTGAAAAGACCCAGTTCAAAGGTCCTGCCTTGTGGGATTGTCCGAGACAGAGCTGAGTTCGACAGTCTTCTGGAGAGGTGTTCAACTCAAGAACAACGGACACTGAAGAGTTGCCCTGTGCCCGCAAACTGGACCTACTTTGTGACGATCGAAGACGCCAGTTCCCGGATGTCGTCCTCGCTGGATTGCAGTGCCTTGTCCTGTTTTTCCGCCTCCTTCAACTGACCGATGAACCGACTTAAACGGTCCCAGTTATCTTGTAGTAACCGCAATCTGGCCTGCACTATCCGCACCTCCTCCTTGACCTGACTTAGTCGATTCTTGAGTCGCTCAGAAGTGCCTGAATCGGGTCGCGTGAGGGAATCATCCCGAAAGTATGGGTTGGGACGCCGCGGCACCGGTGCGTTCGTGTCCTTTTGCCATGCAATGAGTTCCTGATGCAGGCGCTTGGCTTTGACGGGCTCAGCCTTCACCATGTTTCTGGACTCGCTCGGGTCTGATCGGAGATTGTACAACTCCAACCTACCGCCGTCTTCAAAGAACTCGATCAGCTTCCAATCGCCTTTACGGATGGCGCCTGCCGGCTTCACCAGATCATCCTTGTACAGCGGCAAGTGCCAGAAAATGGCACGCTCTTCAAGTGCATTTTGTCCTTTGAGAAGCGGTTCAATATTCTCGCCATCCACCGGCTGCCCGACAGGCAAGGGAACCCCCGCCAAGTGGGCAATTGTCGGTAGAAAATCGACCTGCGTGATTGGGACTGACGATTCAGATTCCGGCGAGATGACTCCGGGCCACCTCATGCATGTCGGTACGCGTATGCCTCCTTCATAGAGCATGGTTTTGAATCCGCGAAAAGGCTTGTTCGGCGTGACGTCTTCGGAGCCATTATCCGATGTTAAAATGACGAGGGTTTTCTCGGAAATCTTGGATTTTTCCAATGCGTCAAGGATTTGACCGACACTAAGATCAACAGCTTCGATTGAAGCCGCATATCGCGGATTATAGTCGCCATTACCTGTCCATTCGGCTTGCTTCATTTTGTATTTTTTCACCAGATATTTACGGGAATTGTATGGTTTATGAACATCAAAATGTGAAATATATAGGAAAAATGATCGCTGCTTGTTGTTCTCAATAAACTCAACGGCCTTGTCGCCTATCTGGAACGCAGAGGTGCCATCTTTTCGATTTCCCGAAGTTACGCTAACGTCAAATCCCTGCTTGCCCCCTCCGATTTTCCACTTACCCAGTCTGGCGCTCACGTACCCCCTGCCCCCCAACATCTCTGCAATGCTGACCACTCTACTCGACAGTGTTCTCTTGGTCTTGAATACATTGAATAAGTCCGCTGGCATCGGACGCGTAGCTTCACTCTTCGTCCACACGTCCTCGAAAATAGGCGTCAACAACTTCATTCTGTGGAGATTACCTGTCGATTTCCCCACTGTAAGGTACCCGTGATGCCGTGGTGTGTACATACCGGAGAGCAAACTTGCCCGGGAAGGTGAACAACTAGGTGCAGCGGCATAAGCATCGCTGAAGATAATCCCCTCCTCCGCAATACGGTCGATATTGGGTGTCTCGTAGAACTCGGCCCCGTTGAATCCGACATCCTCCCAGCCAAGGTCATCCACGTAGATCAGGATAAAATTGGGTGGCTGTCCACTGGCAGTCATGCTCAAGGCGAGGCAAAGTACGATCCCCAGCAAGAGTGACTGCTTACTGCAATCCCGAAATCGTCTGGACATGATTCGTTCCGTGCCTTTCGATTGGTGCTCACGTTCTCTATCGATCCCGCACTCAGTTCTCAAGCCGTCGCGTCGACCATCTATTCGACCCGAGGATATCGGTACCTTAGGATAGCACCGCTGGCTAAGTGCAACTCCCGGGTACGGACGCCACAATGACTGGCGGGGCTGCGAACCGTGAAGGTGAATGAAGTACCACCAAGGTACGGCCCTCTTGCGTCGCCCGACCCGCGCCGGATTTGGCAGCGGTGAACGTTCCGGTCGACTTGCTCACGTCGCAAACCCAAGTCGATCCGGCTCACTCTGCCGTCCAGCGATTCCGGTGTTCGCTTGATTTTCCTCGGGGCTGCCTCCCTGCACCTGCTGCGGGGGGGGGGGCCGGCTACGCACGAAGCGCAGACAATCTGCGACTGCGTGGCAACGCTGGCGTGGCGAGCGACAGTCCGCCCGGCCCGCCACCTTGAACAGAGCCGGGACACTTGTCGAATGCACCACGGTCGAGGAGGCTGACCGGGCCCTGATATCTGGGGCACTCGATCCGCTGCTCGGAGGATCTGGTCCGCAGGCCGGGGGAGGTGGTCGATCCGACCCAGCCCCAGACCTGGGTCCAGGAGAAGCCCGGCTGCTCGCCGGGTTCTGCTTGAAGGACGGACCGGACACCAGGCCGGTTGAGGCTCACTGGTGCACAGGGTCCGACGATCTCGTCCAGCAAGCGAAGGGATGCACCAAACCCCGGCGGCGGGCCTGGAAGCGGGGCGGGCGGAAGTTGTCGGCGAACCGGTGATCGTGGACACCAGATCAATGCACTCTGGCGGCGGCGCGGCGTGGCTGGCAGCGAGACCGTCCGGATGGGGTGGAGTACCCCCTGCCAAACGGGCAGAACGCAACGGGCTCGCCCTCCGGGCCCATCTGTAATCGTAGCGGCAAGGCGAGCGCCAAGTGAAAGGCTGAGCAAGTCCGAAACCCCAGTTCCATAGTCACTTACGTTGCAATCCCGTCAGCCTCGGCATACAGCGTGTCGATTGCGTCCCGCAGCGCAGTGCACGATAGGGGGCGGCGGGAGGTCTTCCGCCATGCCTCCGGCAGAAGTCGCGCACTCGTGGGCGCCGCGACCCGTTTCGTGTGGTTTGCCCCCGGGGCTGATCCTGAGTACAATGGGAGTAGTCGCAGTTTCGGCGGAATCCGAAAGTGGGCTTAGGCCCACTTTTTTTGTGGCAGTTCGGCGATGGCGTTTGAAAAGGATACTGTTGTGCAGTTCGTCCGGGCAACGGCGGAGAGAATCACCGCATCCGAAGGCCTCGAGTTGGTCGAGGCCGAGTGGAAAGGTGGATCACGCAAGGGAGTCGTGCGGGTCTTCATCGACAAGCCCGGCGGCATCACACACGCTGACTGCGAGCTCGTGTCACACCAACTGTCAGCCGCCCTCGACATAGAGGATCTGGTGCCCGGCTCCTACAACCTCGAGGTCTCATCCCCAGGTCTCGATCGGAAACTGTCCAAGCCGCTCGACTTCGACCGCTTCTCGGGCAGAAAGGCAACGCTGCGCGTCAACGAGCCGGTTCACGGCGCCCGACAGATGACAGGGCGCCTTGAAGGCACCTCGGACGCGGCTGTGCTGTTGCGGACCGGCACCGGAGAAACGGCAAGGATTCCGTTCGATGATATCGAACACGCACGGCTGGTCGTCGAGTTCTAGGGAGACGGAAGGCTGAAGGTGGCAACAGGCATGGCGCAGGGAATCTTCTCGGAAATCGAGCAGCTGAGTCAGTTCAAGGGCATCAATGCAGAAATCGTCCTCGACGCGGTCAAGGACGCCATGGTCGCGGCCGTGCGGAAACACTACCGGACGGAGGAAGACCTGATCGCAGAGATCAATCCGCAGAGCGGCGGGATCGACGTATACGCCGTCAAGATGGTAACGCACCTCGTCGCAGACCCGGTGCGGGAAGTGAGCCTCGCGCAAGCGCGCCGCACCGACCCCAAGGCTCAAGTCGGAACCGAGATCCGCTTCAAGAAGTCGATGGCCGGGATGGGTCACATAGCGGCCCAGATGGCCAAGCAGGTGATCTTCCAGAAGATCCGGGAAGCCGAGCGGGAGACGATCTGCGCGGAGTTCGAGGGGCGCGTGAACTCGATGGAGTCATGCACCATCAAGCGCGCCGAGGGGCAGGATCTCATTGTGGAACTGGGCCGCACCGAGGCCCGGATGCCGCGGCGCGAGCAGTCGAGGCTGGAGAGCTTCATGCCGGGAGACCGGGTGCGGGTGATCATCAAGGCGGTCGAAAAGGCCGGACGTGGCCCGGCGGTCGTCGCTTCGCGTGCCAGCGAGGAACTCGTCAAGAGGCTGTTCGAGCAGGAGGTGCCCGAGATCTACGACAAGACGGTCGAGATCAAGGCTTGTGCCCGCGAAGCCGGAGAACGCACCAAGATCGCCGTCCAGTCCCGTGACCGTCAGGTCGACGCAGTGGGAGCATGCGTCGGCATGAAGGGCATGCGGGTCCAGACCATCATCCGCGAACTGCGTGGGGAGAAGATCGACATCATCGAGTACATCGAGAACCCGATCGAGATGGTGCGCTCGGCGATAAACCCGGCGAAGGTGTCGCGCGTCAACGTGATCGATCCGGACGAACGACACATGGAAGTCGTCGTGGACGAGAGCCAGCTTTCACTCGCGATCGGCAAGAAGGGCCAGAACGTCCGCCTCGCAGCGAAGCTGCTGGGCTGGCGCATCGACATCAAGAGCGAAGACGAGAAACGGAAAGAGATCGAGGAGGCGTACGCCGCGATCAGTGGCGGTGGCACACCGATCAGCATGCTGCTGGGCTACGGACTCAGCGAGGGACTTGTCGACAGGCTCAGCGAGTCTGGAGCGATGACCGTGGAGTCCCTGGCCGACCGCACGCCGGAACAGATCATGGAAATTCCGGGAGTCGGTCCCGAACTCGTCGAGAGGATCCGAGTGGCGGTCAGCCAGTGCTACTCGCACCTGGCTAGGACCGTGGGGGCGGTACAGCCGGACGAGAGTCCCGACTCGTCCCCTGTTGGGACCGAAGAGCCGGAAACGGACGAGAAGCCTGTCGTAGTCCTGCCTGCCGTCCTGCCGGGCGTTCCGGACTCCGATTCTCCCGACGAGGAGGAGGATGAGGACAACGTCGAGTTCGACGTAGAGGAACTCGAGGGCTTTGGTAAGATAAATCGGTACAGGGGTCCCAGCACAGAAGCTGGATTCTGGCCTGACGGGCAAGACCGGTCAGAGGCCGAATCAGCCTCTGACGCACCCTCCGTCGCAGTCGAGCCGGATTCGGTTCCTGTGCCAGCGGGTACGGAAGCGGTAGTCCAGCCGGACGTAGAGGAGAACAACGATTCGAATCAATGAGCTAGCACGGGAGCTGGAAGTCAAGTCCAAGGAAGTCCTGGAGATTCTCCAGGATGTGGACGGCGACGAGGCCAGGTCGCATTCCAGTTCGGTGGAGCCTGCTCAGGCAGAAGCCGTTCGAGACCGGGTTCGCAAGCGGAAGAAGGCGGAGCTCGACCCGCCTCTGGCCGAACTCGAACTGCCCTTGCCGAAACGGACCCGAGCCCCGGCGGGGCGCGTCACGCCACGAACTGGCCGGGGTGGTGCCGGGGTGGTGCCGTCCATTCCGTCGACACCGGTCACCGGCCACTTCCGCCCGCCCATCAAGATGTTCCGCCCTCCGGTCGCACCCAAAGTGCCCGTCGGGGGGCCAACCGCAGCGCCCGAGGTCGTCCCGGACGAAACCCGAACCGCAGCAGCCGAGCCAACGGCCTCGGCAAGTAAAACTCCGTCTCCGGCCCAGCCGCCTCCTGCGAAACCCAAACCCGACGCGGCGACCCGTGTATCGGATCTCCAGGCCCCGGATCTGGAAAAACCGGAACCGCCTCCGGTCACGACGACGGGCGTTGAAGTTGAGCGTCCCGATACGAATCGGATGCCCGGTAAGCCCAAGGTCGCCAAGTTGCCGACAGGAGAACCACCTCCACCAATCCCGACTCCAGCGGTCATGCGGCCGAAGCCGCCAGCCCCTCCCAAGACCAACAAGCGAGGTCCGGCCACCGTCTCCCCGCCATTGAACGGCCCAAGAGATGCAGTTGGAGCCACGCCTGCGCTCCGCCCCAGACAGATCGATCAGGCTACGCAGCCCATCGTGGCGTCCCGCCCCGTAGCGCCTCGCGTACCTCCAACCGTACCGGGCAGACCGGCCAAGCCCGTAGCCGTTCCCGGCACACCGCAACCGAAACGCCCGCTTACGAAGAGTATCCGACCACCCGTGCCGGTCCGGCCTCCACGGCCTATACGGACGGGACCACGCCCCAATGCGGGCAGCGGCCAAGCAAGGACCGGGCAGCCGGTCCGGTCGAACGTACTGGTGCCAGGCAGACCGCTGGTTCAGCGTCGGGTCAAGGCGGCACCAATGCCGGGTATTCCCGCACCTACCCCGGGGCAGCCCGCACGGTTCATGCCGCGGCCGGGGCCAGGTGGCGGCATGCGTCCGCCGATGCCGGGACATCCACCGGGAGCCCCTCCCGGGCGAGGGCCGGGCAAGGGAGGCCCCGGGCAGCGACGCCAGCGTCCACCGGCACAACAGCGCAAGCGGGATCTCGAAGCGCTGGCAGAGAGCAAACTCATCCAGCGCAAGCGCAAGGTGGAGGTTCCGAAGGCCGTCAACTCGGAGATCTTCGCCTCCGACGGAACCACCGTCAAGGAAGTTTCCGAGAAGCTCGGCATCAAGGCCAGCCAGGTCATCAAGTACCTGGTCGAGCAGGGACAGTTCGCAACCATCAACCAGCCGATGGAACTCGAGAGCATCAAGGCCATCGCAACCTATTTCGGCTCCTCCGCCACCGAATTGACACTCGAGGAGGAAGCCGTCCTCGACATCGATCAGGAAGAGACCCTGGAGGACATCGAGATCCGTCCGCCGGTCGTCACGGTCATGGGACATGTCGATCACGGAAAGACCTCCCTGCTCGACGCGATCCGGACCACCAATGTCGCGGCTCGGGAAGCTGGCGGCATCACCCAGGCCATCGGCGCCTATCACGTCGTCAAGGACGACAAGCGCATCGTCTTCATTGACACTCCGGGCCATGAAGCGTTCACCAAGATGCGCGCCCACGGTGCGTCCGTGACAGACATCGTCGTGCTCGTGGTCGCTGCCGATGATGGAGTCATGCCACAGACCATCGAGGCAATCGACCATGCCAAGGCTGCGAACGTGCCGATCATCGTTGCAGTGAACAAGATCGATGTTCCGAAGGCGCAGCCGGACAGAGTCCAGCAACAACTGTCGGATCGCGGCCTCGTGTCGGAAGACTGGGGTGGAGACACGATCTTCTGCCAGGTTTCCGCCAAGACTCACGATGGGATCGATCACCTTCTGGAGATGATCAACCTCGTTGCCGACATCCGGGAGTTCAAGTCCAATCCAGCCCGCAGCGCGGTCGGCGTTGTACTCGAAGCCAAGCTCGACCGCGGCATGGGGCCGGTGGCAACCGTGCTAACCCAGAACGGCACCCTGCATGTCGGCGACACCTTCGTGGTCGGATCGGTTCTCGGCAAGGTCCGAGCCCTGATGGACGACCGTGGCAAGAAGGTCAAGGAGGCGGGTCCGTCATCGGCCGTCGTCGTACTCGGACTGGGCGATCTGGCCGAGCCGGGCGACCAGCTGTCCGTCATCTCGGATACGGAACGGGCCAAGAAGATTGTCGCGTACCGCGAAGAGAAGGCTCGCGAACAGGAGATGGCCCAGACCGCGCGTCTGTCACTGGAGCAGTTCCAGGAACAGCTCGTGGCCGGACGCGCCAAGGAACTGGCGATCATCCTCAAGGCCGATCTCCAGGGTTCGGCCACCGTACTCCAGGACACACTTGCGAAGCTCACCAGCGACAAGGTCAAGGTTCGCGTCATCCATTCCGGCGTCGGCGCCATCAAGGAATCGGACATCCTGCTGGCCATCACCGCCTCGGCGATCGTGGTCGGATTCAACGTTCGGCCGGAACGCTCGGCAGCGGCTCTGGCAGAGCGGGAAGGCATCGACATCCGACTGCACACAGTGATCTACGAACTCGTGGACGAACTCAAGCGCGCCCTCGCCGGCCTGCTGGAACCGATCCGCAAGGAGGAGTTCCTGGGGCGGGCACGCGTGCTCGAGGTCTTCAACATCACCAACGTCGGAACGGTCGCCGGCTGCCTGCTGGAGGAGGGGGTGGCGCACAGCAATGCGTCGGCCCGCCTGCTACGGGACAACGTGGTCGTGCATACCGGGCGGCTGGATTCGTTGAGGCGCTTCAAGCAGGACGTGAAGGAAGTCCGGGCCGGGCAGGAGTGCGGCATGCATATCGAGCGGTACAACGATGTCAAGAAGAGCGACGAGATCGAGATCTTCAAGACCGTCGAGATCGCTCAGGACATCAACGAGTTGATCCCTGTCTGACCACCCGGCTTGCCGGCACCCGAAAACGGGCGGCATTGCAAGACAGCGGGAGCAGGACGGGTCGAGAACGGGCCATGGGGTCCGGACAGAATAACGAGATCAGGGGGCGCAGAACAGCCACCGTGGCATTCGTCGTCGGTACGATCGCGCTTCGCCTTCGCCTTGAACGTTCCCACTCGCTCAAGGACAAACGTCAGGTGCTGCGGTCCCTGAAGGACCGACTGAAGAAGCGCCACAATGTCTCTGTCGCCGAAGTCGATGATCTGGACAGTTGGCAGGACTCCGTCGTGGTTGCGGCAGCCGTGTCGACATCGGCCTCGGGTGTACGCCATGCTCTTGACACGGTTTACGATAGTGCCCTGCGGGTATTGGGCCGGGATCTTGTCGATTCGGACGTCAACATCCTGGAACTGTAACGAGTCCGGCCTGCTCGCATATCGGAACAGTTCCGCCGAGACCAACGCATGGCCGTCGGAGTCAACCTGTTCGGTCGTGGTGCATTTCTGATCGGCTCGGTGAGCAGTCCCGATCCGGACCGGTCGTGGTCGCGGGCTCATTCAGCCTGGCAGCAAGGGCACATGTGTGGATCGTGACGCAGTGGATCCGGACGGATTGGTGGTCGCGGTGAACATCGCGGGATGTGGCACCGATGACAAGGTCGTGCGTGAGAACGACATGTCATAATCACCCAACATGCTCGCACTGAACTTGCAGAGACCGAACCGACCGCTCGTTTCACTTCTTGAAGCTGGGGCCGCGGCCTTCCTGGCAGTGGTATTCACCGGCTGCAATGCCGTACCTGAAACAGCTTCTGCGGAGAAATTCGACGTGGTCGTGTACGGAGGAACATCGGCTGGCGTTACAGCGGCGGTCCAGGCAGAACGAATGGGCCAGTCGGTTGTCCTTGTGACCCCGGAGCGCCACCTCGGCGGCCTGTCCTCCGGCGGTCTCGGGTGGACCGACACCGGTAACAAGGCCGTGATCGGAGGCCTTGCCCGCGAGTTCTATCACCGAATCTGGAAACACTACGAGTCTCCCGAGGCGTGGCGGTGGCAAGACCGCGACGACTACGGCAATCGCGGGCAGGGCACGGCCGCCGTCGACGGTGCACAGCGGACGATGTGGATCTTCGAACCACATGTGGCGGAAGAGGTCTTCGAGGATTTCGTCGCGGAATACGACATCGACGTTCGGCGCAACGAGTGGCTGGACCGTGAGAACGGCGTGATCGTTGAGGATGGCCGGATCCGAAGCATCACCACTGTTGACGGATCCACCTTCGTCGGCTCGGTCTTCATCGACGCAAGCTACGAGGGGGACCTGATGGCTGCGGCCGGTGTCTCGTATCGAGTCGGCCGAGAAGGAACCGAGGAGTTCGGCGAGGAATGGGCGGGCGTGCAGAGAGATGCCCGCCATCACGGCCACTTCTTCCCCGATGGAGTGGCCGCCCATGTCGTCCCGGGCGACCCGTCGAGCGGGCTGCTTCCTCGCATCAGTCCGGACCCGCCCGGAGAGAACGGCCAGAGTGATCACCGCATCCAGGCGTACTGCTTCCGGATGTGCTTGACGCAAGTGCCGGAGAACCGCGTGCCGTTCGCCAAGCCAGCCAACTACGACCCCCGTCAGTACGAACTCCTGCTGCGGGTACTCGACACGGGCTGGCGCGAGACGTTCCGGAAGTTCGACCCGATTCCGAATGCCAAGACCGACACGAACAACCACGGGCCGTTCAGCACCGACAACATCGGGATGAACTACAGTTATCCGGAGGGTTCCTACGAAGTCCGGGACCGGATCATCCGGGAACACGTCAACTACCAGAAGGGACTGCTCTACTTCCTGGCCAATGATTCCCGTGTGCCGGCTGACGTTCGCGAAGAGTTCGCCCAGTGGGGGCTTGCCCGCGACGAATTCGTCGACAACGGGAACTGGCCTCATCAGATCTATGTCCGGGAAGCCCGCAGACTGGATGGCGAATTCGTGATGACCGAGCACGAGTGCCTCGCCAAGCGGAATGTTCCTGATCCCGTCGGGATGGGATCGTACGCCATGGACTCACACAATGTCCAGCGCTACGTTACCGACAAGGGCCATGTGCAGAACGAGGGGGACATCGGCGTCAAGCCACTGCGCCCGTACGGAATCGCCTACGGCGCACTCACTCCGAAGCGAGCCGAAGTCACGAACCTGCTGGTCCCGGTCTGCGTATCGTCGTCACATATCGCATACGGATCGATCCGCATGGAACCTGTGTTCATGATCCTTGGGCAGTCGGCCGCGACAGCCGCTGTGCTCGCGATCCGGCACGGAATCCCCGTTCAGGACATCAACTACGAAGAACTCCGTGCGCAACTGACCACTGATGGCCAGATTCTGGAGCTCGCATCGGGGCAGTGACCGGACGGGCGGCTCTCGCTACCCGGTGGCACCCGCTTCCCCGATGGACGGCATGTTCCGCACCTGCATGGCGTCGGAGAGAACCCCTCGCAGTTCCTCGGCCACGGCAAGGTTGTCCCCAAGCACGTTGCGTTCCTCGGCCGGGTCGGCTTCCAGATCGAACAGTGCCGGCCCAATTCCGCGAGCGTCGCCACGCCAGTTCTGGAAGTAGAGCCATTTCCGGTCTCGCACACCACCGAAAGCGCCGTATCCGCTGAAGAGGCGCTCATAGAGTCGGTCTCCCGGCTCGTCGACCAGCGGCCAGAAGTTCTTTCCCTCGATTCCCAAGAGACCGTCGAGCCCCAGCAAAGAGAGCATCGTCGGCAGGTAGTCCATCGGCCCCACGAAGCCATCAACCCGCTTTCCCGCCAGCGATGCTTCGGGGTGCCGGATGGCCAGCGGCAGGTGGGTCATTGCCGAGGTCAGCAAGGAGGGTGTCTTCTGAACGCAGCCGAACTCTCCCAGATGAGTCCCATGATCGCTGCAGTAGACAACGACCGTGTCATCGTCAAGCCCCATTGAGCGGATCTTGTCCAAGAAGTGTCCCACCCAGCGATCCGTGTAGGTCACTTCGCCAGCGTAGAGGGCACGAATCGCAGGATAGTCCGACTCCCGCACGCTGGTGACGTCAATGGGATAGCCGAACAGGTAACGGTCATAGTCCCATTGGTCGCGGTACATCCTGGCATATGCCTGCGGAGGATCCCACGGCTCGTGCGGATCGAAACAATCGATCCACAGGAAGAACGGACTGTCACGGGCGCTGCGTTCCAGCCATCCCGAGGCTGCGCGGAAGACCTTGGCCGCAAAATAGTCGTCCTCACTCTCGACGCCGCGGGTGTTGAGCATGTACTGGCCTATCTGCTTTCGATATCTGTCGCTGTCGTGATGGGCCGGGTAGTGCTTCGTCGGGTCGACGGAATCAAACGGCCCGCTGATCCAGAGATCGTTCTCCTGTCCTCGGATGAACTCGAAGCTGTCGAAACCCGCGTGGAAGTTCATCCCCGGCTTGAAGTAGTGGTAAATGTCGGTGATCAGGCCGGTGCGATAGCCGGCCTTGCCCAAGATTTGCGCGACCGAGACATCGTGGCTGCGAAGGGCCCTCCACCAGCCGTCCTTTTCGTGGAGGATTCCGCGTCCGGTGAAGAACTGCCGCCTGATCGGCAACGTCGGCAGGGCCGCCGCGAAGCTGTCCTCGAACACAACAGACTGCTGAGCGAACGCGTCCAGGTTTGGTGTCCTTGCTGCGGTGCCTCCATAGAAACCGAGGTGGTCCCTGCGTTGCGTATCACAGCAAATGACGATCAGGTTCAGCCCGTTGGCCTCGGGCAGCGGTCCGGCCAGCGGTGACTCTCGACGATCTCGTTCGGCAGGCGTCTGGCTGGGGGAGCAGGCCGCCAGACCGCTCCCGGCCATCGCCGCCAGAAAATCGCGTCGGCTGGCGTTTACTGTCACGCTGAGACTCTATCACAGAACAGGCACGTTTCTGCCAGCACCCAGCAAGGTGCTCGGCACCCCTTGCTAACCTATCGCCATGATGAAGTTCGTCCTTGGTCCCGCAATCGCCTTGGTCATGGCATCCAGCGCGACAGGCGCGATCAAGTTTCGGCAACAGGTCATCGAGACTCAGCTCGGAATCGGGTACGCAGTCCTTTGTGAAGATGTCGACGGAGACGGAGACACCGATGTCGTTGCATTGAACGAGACTCAAGTGGTCTGGTGGAGCAACCCGGACTGGGACAAGACGGTCATCCTGGATGGGGAGACCGAGGCGGACAATGTCGCAATCGCAGCGCACGACATCACGGGAGACGGAAAGCTCGACTTCGCGATCGGTGCGGCATGGCGTCCCAGTGATACACAGGGCGGAGGAACACTGCAGTGGATCACCCGCCAAGCGGACGAGCAGGCAGAGTGGGTGGTTCATCCCTTGGGGAACGAGCCGACGACACACCGGATGCGCTGGGCCGACACGGATGGCGACGGCCGCTCGGAACTGATCGTTGCGCCCCTGCACGGCCGGGGTACGAGTGGCCCGGAGCATTGGATCGGAAACGGCATCAGGCTGCTGGCACTGACCCCGTCTTCGGACCCAGTGCAGGCGGCGTGGCAGCAGGAAGTCATCGACGACTCGTTCCACATCGCTCACAACTTCTGGGTCCTTGACTTCGACACAGATCCGGCAGAGGAACTCCTGGTGGCCTCGTACGAGGGTGTGCATCTCCTAGACCGCGACGAAGCCGGCAACTGGGAACGGACCCGCATCGGGACGGGCTATCAGGGAGCGTTCATCCGTGGAGCGGGCGAAGTCAAGCTCGGGACACTCGCTTCCGGCGAGCGCTACATCGCAACGGTCGAGCCGTGGCACGCCAACCATATCGTGATCTACCGCGAACCAGCGGAACCGCGCGGAGCGTGGCATCGAACCGAGGTTGTCCGACGGATCAACGGCGGCCACGCGTTATGGACGGGGGATCTCGACGGTGACGGAGATGAGGAACTGGCGTTCGGCTGGCGCCTGAAGGGCAACATGCCCTACGACCGCCCGGGCGTCGCAGTCTACGATCCCGCGACGGGCGATATCCAGATCGTCGACTGGGGCGGAATGGCAACCGAGGATCTGACCATTGCAGATCTCAACTCCGACGGCAGGCCGGAGATCATCGCGGCCGGGCGGTCGACACACAACCTTAAAATCTACTGGAACCAGGGACTGAAGCCGAGCATCGACCGAACTGATCGGTAACTGCAACACTCCCTGGAAGGTACGGGCAGAAGTAGCACGATGGTGCCGGACATGTAGGTACTGCAGGTGAATCGTACAACTAGACTCAATTTGACGCAGATTAACAGCACAAAAAAGGAATAACACACATGATTTTCAACATCAACCATCCTCTCGGTCAAGAAGTCTCGGTGAATACCTTGGCAAGTCGTCTATCCTCAGCCAACCCGATCTCCCCCATTCACACTGCTGCCTTCGCGGCATCCCGAACTACAGCGACACCACTCAACCAAGAACGAACGCTGGGCTGACGACGCCGAGCCACCTCGTTCGTGACTCCTCACCAAGACACCACACCCTCGTGCCGGTTCTGATACGATCAAGATTACGATGTCGCACACACGCTACTTCACTACCTCAGCGCCTTAGTTGCAGGGAGAGAAGTCCCGTCGTAGGATAGAAGAGATCACCACAAGCCAAACGAGTCTCCCACTTCGCGCAGGACGGGCTCTGCACCTATCGCGACGATTACAGCTTGACAAACCTGACCCGTGGCGAATCACACTCAAGCTAATCCGTGATTGCAGGACACTATGGGCAAGGGTATCATCGGCCGGGACCAACGTTTCGTAGATGTGGGGCCGTCCGCGCATTGTGGTGATGCTTCGCATACCAACGCACACCTTCTTCGTAACTGCATTCAGGTCCCGCCAATCAGCCATCCATCCTAGGCAAATCACGATGAACTTTAACTTTCTATTCAGTGATATATTTGTATCGATATACATTATTATAATTGTGTTCTTCTGGGGATACTTAATTAGGTCCCTTTGGCGAGAATCTGAGCCCCTGATATCTAACCTTGAATACAGCACTACGTGGATTAAAGAAATCGATGGAGAGGCAAACTTCGCTAATAACTTCGATAAATACAGCACAAAAATGGGGGAACATTTTGGCACTCCATGGAACGAATTCGTCGAGACGCTCGTTCTTCCATCTCCAGAATCCAATGCAACAATCCGCAATACGCAATCCGTTTCACTACATCTAAACGACGCAAGTATTATATTTCCTCAGCTGTCACTCGACTTCTATCGTGCCGTTCCTAATCTACTAACAGGTGCCGGAATCTTAGGTACATTTCTCGGACTGGCGGCCGGTGTCGGTGCAGCAGCTTCTGGATTGACATCTGGAGACCCACAGCAGGTCATCGATTCCCTACGGCATCTTTTGGGCGGCGCCTCCCTAGCATTCCTTACGTCCATCGCTGGAATTGCTTGCTCTATGACCTTCGTTATCTTCGAACGCGATAGATCTCGTAAGCTCCATCTTGCGGTAGATCAGTGGGTCAAATCGATCGAGCGCTGTGTCACACGAGTTACCGTAGAGGACGTTGCGCTCAAACAACTTGACCAGTCAATACGTACTACAAAAGAGCTCGAACGATTCAATAGTGATCTGATTTTTTCAATCGAAAAAGCTCTCGAAGAGCGCATCGCTGGTCGCCTCTCACCCCAGCTCGACCGCTTGGTAGAAGCTGTACAGGGACTCCGTGCAGATCGATCAAGTGACGCCGGAGAGATGATCACAGAGGTGCTTAAACAATTCCGAGACGAAATGCAAGAGCGAACCGGAACGGAGTTCGCAGAGATGGCTAAGGTAATCGCTCACCTAAACCGCACAATCAAGGACGCTTCCGATGGAATGGCGAAATCGCAATATGAGATCCGCACCGTGCTTGATATGGTTGTATCCACTGTCAAGACGTCAATGGATGATGGCGCAAATGCGATGTTGCAGACCATGCAACAATCACTCAGCGATATGAATCTTGAGATCATGTCGGCGTCAAAGAAGATGGCGGAGCAGCTCGCATTATCGAGCAACTCTGCAGTTACTGAACTGCAGGAAACTGCTGGAGTAGCTACGCAAGAAATTGCTAACGCAGCTGTCGATGCAACATCAAGAATTTCTGGTTCCGTAAAGGGACTGAAAGATGCCGCCGAAAGTCTCGCCCGCTCCACACAGCAGAGCGAGAGACTCCTGAACCACGTGACATCTTTTGTTAACCAAATTGACGCACTTGGTGAGACGCTTGATGCGACCCATCGTCGAATTGCGGACGTTGCAGAACCGATCATTCGCGCGGCCGATGAGATCAGAGAGGCTAGCAACAAAACCGCCTTAGCATTGACTAGAACGAGCTTACTGGTTGACAAAATTGACTCCGTGGTTGGTGCTTTAGAGCAGCACCAACATGAGATTGCAAATACATGGTCCCGTTATCAAGAGCGCTTTGAAGGAATCGATGAATCGCTAGCCAACGTATTCAAAGAAATCGACGAGGGCTTAGCTCGATATTGTGAGCAAGTTAAGGAGTTTGCCATCGAGCTGGATCACACGAATTCGAAGGCAATCCGAGACTTAGGCGGAGCGACTAGTGAACTCAGCCAATCTATCGAAGACTTATTGGAGAATATTCGCAGGTAAGGATCATGATCAACAGATGGCGATTGTCACCAGATGTGGGCCCTAGTGGAGGGGATCACGATTATATGGCCACCGTCAGCGATCTGGTTTCTGCCTTCATTTTCGTGTTTATTATCATGTTGTCCATCTTTGCATACCAACTTGTTGCAGTAACGGAAGAGCAGGCCGACGTAACCGACGAACTCAGAGCAGCGGACGACACACGCTCTCAAATACTGACTGCAATTGCGCATCGTCTGGAGGTTTCAGGAATCCGTGTGGATGTACTGTTGGACCAAGGCGTTCTGCGACTTTCGGAACACGCAATCAATTTCCCATCCGGAAGTGACACTCCGCTTACCGATCATTGGGAAAATGTCGGCATTGTGGCTAAAGCAATTGCCGAGGTCGTACCCTGCTACGTATCTCAGGACAGTGCCTTCACGCCCCGACGTGTTCTTGGTGCGCCTACTGATGCCGGCGTAAATGTACCTGACTACTGTCAGCTACCGGCGGATCCATCCGCATACGATTGCCAAGTACGACGCTATCCTTGGCTACTAGAAACCCTCTTGATAGAGGGGCACACTGATAATGTGCCTGTTGCCAGTGGTCAGCGTTTCAGAGACAACTTAGAGCTTTCATCGATGCGTGCTGCTACCGTACATCGGATGATTGCGGTCTGCGAGCCCGGCATGGAGAGCCTACTGAGTAGCGCCGGTTATGCTATCCTTAGCACAAGTGGCTATGGAAACACACGACCAGTGACAAATGAACCGATGCAAGCTAGTGCTAACCGCCGCATCGATTTACGTTTCTTGTTGGAACCACCACAAGGAGCACTGGCAGTGGTGGAGCCTGAAATTCAGACTGACGTCCGAGAGAGAGTGGAGCAAGAGTAACGATGAAGGGCCGATCACTGAGAAACTCAGTGTCACAGTGGACCGCGTCCTTCCCGGAGCCGGCAGAACCGCACCTTTCTGCCAAGACCGCGAAGTACATATCGAAGCTGTTCCAAAATCTTGAGCCGGTCGCGCCGTCTGCCTATGATTTGAGTGTTCTGCATCAACATGCCATGGAAGCATTTCGAAATCAGTCCATTATGGATATAAGACCCAAAGAACTCAGGCAGCTTCCGTGGGTGTTGTTCTATCCACCAAACCCGAAATCTGCCCGCAAAGATTGGCTAGGTGGACAATCCGCTATCCTTCGCGAATATCTACCGTGGATCGAGAGCCGCCACCGGACTCGTCCTTTGCTAGCCTTACTCCACGAATTTCTCCGAGTCTATCCGAGCGACTTGCTCACCTTCTCTACTCTACAAGATTTTCTTCGGCGATCTCTTTCTAAGCAATATTCAAGACTTCCTGCATCGGCCAGAAAATGGGCCCAACGCTGTAGCGACTTCAAGATTCTTGACGCAGACGACGGCCTTGGTTTCGTTCAGTCCTACATCACTGCGGCCAAGAGTTGTGACGAATACCTAGACGATGCTGGCTTCGATGCTGGTCTTTCACGTTGTCAGTTTCTACGTTCTGGAATCTTGGCTTCACTCTCGGAGCATCAACAACAGTTGAGCGCTGGCAGATGTAATCTCAACCGCCTTCGGAGACTCATAAGCCTTATTGAGATCGGAAATGGTCTGCGCTTCGATGGACAGAAGACACGAGAAAAAATCGCTATATACTTGCTTAATCCTCTTTCTAAACGTACCCCATCTTCTGAAATAATGAACGAACTTCAGTCCTTTTTCGACCGGCACTATGGCGACCCACGACTTCCGACGGGCAAATCCAAATGGTTCGGTATACCTGACGAGACAAGGCAGGTGATGATTCAATGGCTAGCCAAACGTGATCTGGATCGATTTCTCTTGCTCATTAGAGAAACAGCACATGACAGACACTGGCGGTATCGGGAGGCCTTCTGGCGAGCATTCCTAAGCGAGAATTGGATCCGTGGTGCATGGGTGGTTCTCGGTCGGAACGCCGATCGACTACTAAAAAATGTGGATCAGAACACGCACCACGTCAAACCGGCTGGCCATCTCCGAGGTGCATTATCGAGCCAATCGGTCCTTCTGATGAGCATGCCTGGCGTGGTCATTGCTGAATGGAGCCACAACGGATCTTGCCACATGTGGCTTGATCATTCACCGGACACACCCGCACTCTACGAACAAGAGTACCATGCCAGCCGACTTCGACGCCCTTTTCCGTATCCGGTGCAAGACAGCGCTAATTCACAAGTACATCACGGGAGCACGAGCGGTCGTTGGCAGGATGCGATTGCAGACTGGCTTCGAGAGAAAGCTAACATTCGCGTAAATCGCAGTCTCTATTTCCCTCGTAGACTACGAGCAGTGGAAGCAGTTCGTTACTGAATCTTCACGCCCATTGAACAACGAAGTGCGACAGGGCGGGCTGGCAGTCGGGTGCGTTGCAGTGCCGTCCCCGGGACCGTTGGGTGGGCTGGACCGGGACGGTCCAGTTCCGGCGGCTGCATCTGCTCGTCAACAACACCCGGGTTCCTGCTGCTGGGGGCACCGGGCGTGTTTCCCAATCTGGTCTCCCACGCCCTTGCGGCCATGACACGGCGCCTGAGTGCGGACTGGGAAGCCGCCTATGGGAATCCCCTGCTGGTGGCCGAGACGTTCGTGAATCCGGCCCACTTTGTGGGCCACACGTACCAGGCGGCCGACTGGCAGCACCTGGGCCGGACCAAGGGCTTCGCGCGGGCGAACGGGCGCTACACCGATCCCCATGGGCAACCCAAGGACCTGTATGTCCAGCCGCTCCGCCGTGATGCCCAGCGCCGTCTGCGGGACCCGGCCCCACTGCCGGCGGCGTTGGCGCCCCACCCGGGCGGCGGAGCCTCCTCACGTCGGACGCCCGCACTGCGCTCCCTGTACGAGGAACTGTAGGCCGTCCCCGACTTCCGCCGCGCCCAGGGCCGCAAGCACACGATCGCCTCCGTGCTGACCATCTACCTGCTCGCCCGGCTGGCCGGCCTGCACGGTGGACGGGCGAGCGCCGATTATGCCAAGTCCCTGAGCCAGGACGAATGGCAGGCAGTGGGCGCCTGGCAGAACCCGAAGACCCAGCGGTATGAACCGCCATCAATGTCCGTCCTCTACCGGGTCCTGGCCCAGGCCGATCCGGCGGACCTGGAGGCCGTCCCGCAACGCCATGCACTGCCCCGACTCCGGATCGGTGCCGCCGTGGCGGCGGATGGCAAGCGGATTCGCGGTGCCAACCGCAACGGGCCCGACCGCAACGAGACCGTGACGCTGGTCGCCCACGGGTCGGGCCTGCCCCTGGCGAACCTCGGCTTCCACGACGAGAACGACGAGATCGCGGCCGTCCAGACCGTCCTGGAAACGGTCCCCCTGCACGGTCGGGTGGTCACCATCGATACCCTGCACACTGTCCGTAATACCGCCCGGCTGATCGTCGAAACCCATGCTGCCCACTACCTGATGACGATCAAGGCCAACGCCGAGAAGACCTACGCCACCCTCGCCAGCCTGGATCGGGACCAGTTCGCCATGGGCTGCCACGCCGATCCCGAGGAAAAGGCCCATGGCCGGATCGAACGGCACCGCATCCAGACCCTGACCCCGCCCCCGGGCACCGTCAACTATCCACATCTCCAGCAGATCTTCCGTATCCAGAGCGAACGGCGCTCTGTCAAGACCGGCCAGGCCAGTCGGGAAACCGTCTACGGCATCACCCCGGTCCCGGCCTCCCCGGCGGGTCCGCAACAATTGCTGGCCTGGAATCGCGGCCATTGGACCGTCGAGAATCAGAATCACCGCTCGCGCGATGTGCATTTCGACGAGGATGCCTGCCTCGCACGGACGGGGCACGCTCCGGTTAACAACGCGCTCTGCAACTGTCTGGCGATCGCGGTGCTGCTGTGGAGCGGTCGTGGCATCGCGGAGGGGAAGCGGTACTTCCACCTGTATCGCTAGGCCGCGTTCGAGGCTGTGCTCGGTGCGCGCGGAGCGTCCGACGCCCTCGACGGGGCGGTCCGAGGGGGCTAGGCCCGAAGCGCCCACAGCCGCCGCCCGCTACGGGTAAGTGACTTGATGACAGAATGTTGCGAAGTCCGGTGACTCCTTCCTCCAACTCGTGGTGGTCCCGGCAGAGGCCCTTGGCTGTGGGGTCGATCCGCAGGCTCTCCGGATGATCCGGAGTCCGCCGGGGTTTAGCAACGACACCGGAGTCGCGGGGCCTGTCCGAGTCCACCCGGAGCGACCGGCACCGTCATCCGTGCCCCGGCAGCCGCTCTCCATTCCACCCCTCCGAGCGGGTCTCCCCAGCCTGCGTCCCCGCAACCGAAACTCGATCAACCCCATCCAATCCAACCACAATCGCTCGACGCCTTAGCGTGGGAAAGGCCTGGGCATCCAGCGCCTGCTTCCTCGCTGAGGTCCGCGACGGAGATGTGCCGGGTAAGGCCCCGCGTTGCCGCTGCACCTCGTCACACCGGGCGACCAGCGCGAGGGCCGACTCCGTCTCCGTGCTGGTGGGGTAGCCTGCCCAGTGCGTTGATCCAATAACCGGTCGTCGCCGGCATGCAGAGTTTCTGCCGCGCCACGAAGTGCTTGGGCAAACATCGCTTGCGACTGGCGTAGACCTTGACATGACCGTCCACCGCCAGGATGGTGGGCACCTCCGGATCGTCCGCCAGCCAGTCCTGCGCCAGCGCAGCCAGCCAGCCCGGACATGCTGCGCATCGCTGGCCAGCAGGGTATTCACCTCCGGACAGCCGTCCAGTCCCAGCAGAGCCCCCCCATTCTCCCGGGGCCTGATGCCGCAGCGCTTCGGTGTTGCGCACCCGTCCCAGCAACAGGAAGGTCAGCAACACCAGCATGCTCGTCACCCCGTAGTACCCCTTGGGCAGCTCCAGGAACTCTTGGGCGCGCTTGAGCAGACCCTCGCGCAGCAGCATCGGCAGCGCCGCCAGCATACCACAAGTGGCACACTACTTCGATTAACGCAATAAAATATGTTAACGCCTATGGGGCATCCACCCAAACCCTTGACACTCCCTCCCCATCTGCCCTACACTCTCCCTGAACCCAGCCTTTGCGCCTCCATGTCGCAGTTCGTTGTGCAAGGGGTGTCTGGTATCGTCTAAACCTACTTCTGAATGAGAAACTTTCCATGAGCAGTATCTCCCTTGATTTGAAGTCGAATGGTGTGCTTTTCAGTCTCGAATTGGATGAGCCAATTCCTGTGGAAAAATGGACATTATATGACAAGAATATCGGCGTCAGTACCCTAGTTCGACTTCGGGACGAAGGGCAAGTTGTCGAGCAGGATGATGGACACAAACTGCTGATTACTTGGCAAAATATCGCCCGACTGACTAACGCCGAATTACGGCACATGAGACTGCCAGATGCGATGCCTTTTGCCCTAGAGATCACTACAAAATGCTCAATTCTTGATATTGATTTCCGAATCTTCTACGGGTATATCTCCGCAGATAGACGGATATTAGGTGTTACGCGTAAGGGTGCATGGCTGCAAGCTGGTGGCAATAATTATGTACTCCTTAATCCACTGTACGAGGTTGTCCAGGCCATTGATGACTTTAACAAAGCTAAGTTGACTGACACTGAAAGTCGAATGCTCCGGTGGGGGCAAATCGCTGAACTCTTGCCAGATGGCACAGTGGTAGGTGACCACCATCTACGTTCAATGAAGATCGTGGTGGCTTCAAGTTTCGAATTACGCCCGTTCGTTAATGCGAAAGGTGAACCAGATTTTGACCCCGTTCTTGGCAGGCATGAGACTACGACTACAACGGTAGATGATGAGAAACAAGCATTTGTCAAGATCCTTAATATGAAAGGACAAGAGAACTTTTCTCACAAGTTTCGTAGTTTATCCTATGTCAAGCATCGGTATACTCTAGGTGATAATAACTATGTCGTCTTGACTCCACAGGTAGAGAGAGTATTGAGTACGGTCCGCCGTGCACAAAGTGGAACTACGTCGGAACGTTTAGACTTTCTTCACAACGTGTCAGGATACCTGCGTGGTGCAGTGGATACCGACAGTCAAGATTCAGAAATCGATCTCGATGTAGTCTTCAATGATGACGGACTGAGCGACCGTGTTAGAGGAATCGGTGTCTGGAAGGAGAAGGTAGTTCCGTGGATCAAGCAAGCATCAGAGCCTTGGCTTCCGCCCGAGCAACTGGGGCTTCAATTAGGTTCCCAGATTGTACGGGTTTCACATGAGGAACTTCCTTTGATTCGCAAGCGTGTTGAGGCCGCAATGAAAGATGGCAAGCGAACAGTACAGATCGGCGATAGCATTAGTGTCCCAGCAGAAGTGAACACCTTGGAATCCATCGACGAGCTCATACGAAGGTCTCAACCACTCCAGCGCCCGAAGGCCGAGAAACAACGAAGCTACGAGACAGACTCGCATGATACCATGCAAGTTCTCGAACTGATTGACAACTTGGAGACGATAGGTTATCAGCGTAAAAGGAAAATTCGTGACGCCGGAATCACAGAAACGGTGCCGGCTCTTTCGACCTCACTGTTACCACATCAGGAAGAGGGTCTTCGATGGCTGTTTGCACATTGGGATGCTGGGAGTTGGGGCGCGCTTCTCGCGGATGACATGGGACTGGGAAAGACGTTGACCGCATTGGCATTCCTTTCCTGTCTTCAGAAATATGCGCGATTCCAAGAGATGGAATCACGCCCAATACTTGTGGTTGCTCCGACCGGTCTACTATACAATTGGAAAGACGAACATGACAAGCATTTGGCTGGAAACGGGCTTGGTCATTGCATCCAAGCTCATGGTAATACGTTGCGACATATCCGGACTTCTGCTGCTATGGGTCGCAGCGGAGAGCTCGATCTTGGGCATCCCCTCTTGAACACAGAGGCTCTTTGTTCAGCAGACTGGGTGCTCACGACCTACGAGACTCTCCGTGATTATCAGCACAGTTTCGGACGTATTCGGTGGCGAGCGGGCGTTTTTGACGAAGCACAGAAGATAAAAAACCCTGGCATTCGGTTAACAGAAGCAGCATTGGCGATGGATATTGAGTTTGCCCTTCTGATGACTGGTACACCTGTCGAGAATCGACCTGCGGACATTTGGTCGTTGTTAGACCGTGCTGAACCGGGGCGGTTTGGGACATTGAAGGATTTCAGCAAACTATATGAGACTGAGACTGGTGTAGCGTCCACATTGACTGATTTGCACCACGCCCTCACCCAACCAGATGAGACTTCAAGTCCGGCGCTGATGCTGCGCCGGCTGAAAGAAGACCGTATCCCGAATCTACCCAACAGATTGGTCCACAGACGTATCGTGGATATGCCATCAAGCCAAGCGGAGGAATACGCCAGAATAGTCCTAGATCGTGAGCAAGGTCATAATATGCTTAAAGTGCTTCACCATCTTCGAAGTGTTTCTCTGCATCCACGGTCTCCTGACGGCGGAAACCTTGGCAACTATATCAAAGAATCTGCTCGGCTCTTTGAGACATTCACAATCTTGGAGGAGATTGCTGCGCAGAACGAAAAGGCACTTCTTTTTCTAGAATCACGTGAAATGCAAGACTTTTTGATTGGTGCACTTCGCCAACGATTTAAGCTTCCAGAAGATGTACTTGTAATAAATGGCCAAGTTTCAAGCCGAGCGCGCAAAGATCGGGTCGACCGTTTCCAAAATCGGAAGGGATTTGACGTGATGATTCTGTCACCGAGAGCGGGTGGTGTTGGATTGACTTTAACGGCTGCCAACCATGTCATTCATCTTTCACGATGGTGGAACCCTGCGGTTGAAGATCAATGTACTGATCGAGTGTATAGAATCGGGCAGCATCGAACCGTTCATGTGTATCTTCTCTTGGCAAAGCACCCTCGTTTCGGTGACCACAGCTTTGACCTGAAGCTCGACAGCTTGATAACCCGAAAACGAGACATGAATCGGCGGGTGTTGGCGCCTTATGCCTCTACATCCACCGACATCCGCGATCTTTATCGCAGCATAATTGATGAGGCATCAGCTAGCAGATATGCTGTGACAGAAGATGATCGAGTCGATGTAGATCTATTGGAACCTACAGCTTTCGAGTCGTGGGTCCTTAATGAGCTCAGCTTGGCAGGTTACGAATGCAGACAGACCCCTCGCAGCGGAGACCGTGGCGCAGACGGCTTGGCGTACTATCGTGGTACTGGTGAGGAGCATACGATTTTTGTGCAGTGCAAACATATGAATCGGGACAAGAGATGTGGCGTTGCGGCGGTTCGACAAGTGCTTGCTTCGCTTGCCGACTATGAGGCAGTTGGGAAGCCGATACCAATGGTCGTCAGCAATGCGGTGGGTTTCACATCTCCAGCACTATACTTGGCCAAGATCAAAGGCGTATCGTTGGTTAGCCGCCACAGTCTGCCAGAACTTCGGACATGGCGTAAAGATCCAGAGAAAGCTGCACAAGATCGGTGAATGATCATGGGGCGTATCCGACAGCATCAAGCATCATGGTTGGAGTCGTCTCACATAGATCTTACAGACGCCGTTTTGTTACTACAATCGGCGTCGCTGGAGTCTTCAGCGGTTCAGGGTCAGTCTGCATGTTCTCAGCACCGCCGAGTCAGTCAGCCGTTCATCCCAAACATTGTGAAATCCGAGATCATGATATCTCATTCTTTGAGACCTTGGCCTGATCCTTTTACCTGCCACTTACGGTTATCAGAGATCAAGGAAATCAAATAGTCCTAAGGATGGAACGTGGACATCATCATGAGAATTTCGATTCCAAGCTCTTGGCATACTTCTGGAAAGTGGCTCCCCGCAGTCCGGTCAAGTCATAAGCCTCCTTGAATCCGATACGACCTTCCAGCGCTGCAGTCACCACATGGCGCCCGAAGAGCTTCCCGATTCGGTAGTGCTGGTTGTTATAGAAATCGCCCCCAGCTGTTGTCGTACGATCACCACCCTCACGACTCACGTATGCCTCGTAGAACTCGACGAACGTGTGTCGGTCCACCAAGTTCAGATCAAGAGCCCGGCGAGCGGCAACCACGGGACTCACCTTGAACGTTCGGGCGAGCGACGTAAAGGGGTTAGCCTCTCGCCGGACTTCCTTCCACTGCGCCCCCAACTGCTCCGCCGGCACAAGCAGTTCGGCGGCAGCCGCACTACACCAGTTCTCCACATCGGAACCACCAGGCAACAGTGTCTGAAAACCGGAGAGCCCCTCCGCGCCGAGCCAGACATGCGCGAACTCGTGAGCAAGCGTGAACATCTGCGCCGACTTCGCGTCCGCACCGTTCACGAAGATCAGCGGTGCGTAGGGATCGCTGAGCGCAAAGCCACGAAACTCCTCCACTCTCAGCCGACGAGAGTTGTTATTCCCCACCACACCGTTGATTACGGCCATCACTCCGGAGTGCTCAATCGTCCGACGCAACTCCCCTACAGCGTCCTGCCAGGTGCTGATCTTCGAAGCCCAACAATGATCAAGGCCGAGAGCCAACCGCATCTCCCGACCCACTGCATCCGGTTCATCTTCCAAGTGGGCACTGCCCACGAATCCAAGTGGCTCCGCACCACTCTCCGCCAAGAATTCCCTCAGCCAATCTCGGCGGCTTTGCATGGTATAGAGCGTGTCGAGCAAGTTCGGGCTTGGTCTTGCTTCGTCCGTACCTGTCACGGTACGAAAATCGGCAACAGGTAGGCTCTCGTCAGGAGGCTCGGGTAGGAAGAAATAGCCGAACGGCGTGTGTGTGATCTCGGCCAGCCTCTCCAACTGCCTGAATGTCGGCTGCCGTTCGGATCGGACCCATGCCGGGAAGTCCGGAATGCGCATTGCGATGGCATCCATGTCATAGCCGGCTCGTTCCGAAGCCCAGCGAAGCATCTTCGGAGGGACTGGTATCCGCATCATGTCCTCGCACACGAGCTACGATGACCCCATCGTTGTCAGAACTCTCATGGAGGGAGAGGTGTCGCCGACCGATGCATCCCCTCCGTAACGGCTCCGGCCCGCGACAGCCACGCCCGCCTTCAGCATGTCGCGCGGGTCGCCATCGAACCCCCGTACTGAGTGGACGGCTGCAACCGACTCTTGGCCTGCGGAGATCGCGGGCCTATCCAGACTGTCTGTCCTTATGCAGGTTCACGATCGCTCCCAACTGTGCCGCATGGTGCGAATCGTGCCAGGCCATGAACTCGATCTGAGACTGGACGTCACGGATCGCGAGCCGCTCGTTGCTGGCGGGCCGGTCAAGGTCCGCGTCGCTGTATCCAGCGATCAGGTCGCGTCCCTCTCTCCGCCCGCTCGCAAGCCGCTCGTACACGCTGGACGGATCCGGATAATGGGACAGATCGTCCAGACAGGGACTGCCGTTACCGAACAGATCCTTCCAGCCCTTCAGCGGGTCGCTCTCCAAGTCCCGGTAAAGCCCGAGCGCGCCAGCCTCGTAGAGCGCCAGATGGCCGGCAATCCACAAGGCGTGCGGACCTCCCGGACGGAATCGATTGCTCCAGATCCCCTGCTGGGCGATGTAGTCGAACTGTGCGCCACTGACGCGCCACGCGAAGTCGATGCGAGCCAGAACTCTTTCAAGGCGCCCGTATGGCGCGTCCGATGCGGTGTTCATTGACGTCTTCCCGAACCTTCCGGGAGAGATTCTCACGCCGTCGACAAGACGGCGACTCCCTGCCCTGACTCCTACGTTACCTTACCTGAGTCGCCTGAAGTGGTACCGGTTGTTTGGACAGTTAGTCGGCAATCTTAAGGTGGACTCTGCAACTTCTGTTGAACTACCGACTACCGAGATTATAACAGAACGAGAGATCATCATCCTCCCGTCTCCCTGTCGGGCGAGTCTGCCTCAGAGGCTGGCCTCGGGCTCCCCTTGCCGGGCCTTGCCGGTGCCAAATCTGAACCGGCAGACCCCGGCGCGAGTTCGGGCCGCTCCCGCCAGCACTGCTCGCAATGGGCGAGATGGCGCTCCAGGTGCTCCCCGTAGGCGAGCGGGAAGGGATGCTCCCGCAGTTCCTCGAGCAGGTTGCGGAAGTAGGCCAGCGAGCGCACCGGCTCGCCGTCCGGGTCCTCGAGCAGCGCCAGCGACTTGCGCACGCTACCCAACAGGATGGCCTGCTCGACCCGCTCCAGGTCCACGCCCGCACGGTACCACTGTGCCGCCAAGCGCTCATCCACCGTGCGGAATGTCGCCTGCACGCAGGTCGGTTGCAGGAAGAGCTCGCGCACGCGAGCCACATAGCTCATCAGATCCGGGTTCGGCTGCGAGGCGCCGGGCACCTCCTCGTCGCCGGGCTGCGCTTCATACGGCCAATACTCGGCACACACGCGCAGACGCGAACGACGGTGCTGGTTCGGAGCCGCCTCCAGAGTACAGATGCCCTGCGCCACCAGTTCGCGCAGACAGCGGCCCAGCGTCGACCGACTCTGGCCCAGTTCCCGAGCCAGGCTGCCCCGTTCGAACTCCAGACAACCACTGCCGCGTTCCGCCCGCAGACAGATGTAACTGAAGACCTTGAAGGCCGGATCACCGAGGCGATGCAGGGCCCGCTCGAAGCCCGCTCCTGCGGCGAACCAGCCACCCGCTGCCGACTTCACTCGCACGGCTCCCCACCGCTCTCCAGCACTTCCCACGGTGTCCGGCCCCCCAGTGCCGAGTGAGGCCTCTCATGGTTGTAGAACCTCAGCCATGACCCGATCTGTTCCCGGGCCACGAAACCGTCCGTGAATTCCTGCAAATACACGGTTTCATACTTCAGGGAACGCCACAGACGCTCGATGAACACGTTGTCGATGCAGCGGCCCCGACCATCCATGGAGGGCCGGATCCCGGCGCCTTCCAGGCAGTTCTGGAAGGCGGTCCCCGTGAACTGGCTGCCCTGGTCCGTGTTGAAGATCTCCGGGGCCGGGTGCTGCGCCAGGGCCGCCTCCACCGCGGTCACGCAGAATTCGCTGTCCAGCGTGTTGGACAATTCCCAGGCCAGCACGCAGCGACTGGCCCAGTCCATCACGGCCATCAGGTACAGATAGCCCTGCTGCAGCGGGATGTAGGTGATGTCGGCACACCACACGTGGTGCGCCCGCTGCACCTGCAGGTGGCGCAGCAGGTAGGGGTGGACCCGGTGCCCCGGATGCGGCTCGCTGCAGCGCGGACGACAGTAGATCGCTGCCAGCCCCATCTGGCGCATCAGACGCCGCACCCGGCGCCGACCGACCGACCAGCCCTCCCGCTGCAGGTGCCGACTCAACTGCCGACTCCCGTAGAACGGATGCGCAATATACAACTCGTCCACACGACGCATCAGCGCCAACTCGGCCGCGTCCGGCTCGCGCGGCTGGTAGTACAGGGCCGACCGACTCAGCCCCAGCCACCGACACTGCTGGCTCAGGCTGGCCCGGGGATGGTCCCGCTGGACCAGCGTCCGGCGCGTGGCACGATCTAGCGTTCCCACGCGCTCTGCAAAAAATCCCGTTCGACGACCAACTGCCCGATCTTCGCGTGCAGCTTCTGGATCTCGGCCTCGAGGACCTGCCGCTCGTTGTGCGGCTGCTTCTCGAACAGCCCGATCAAACCTTCACTCGCCGTGCGCTTCCACTGGCTCACCTGGTTCGGATGCACCTCATGGTGCGCCGCGATCTGCTGGATCGTCTGATCCCCCCGCAACGCTTGCTTCGCTACCCGTGCCTTGAAACTGGCCGTGAACCGCCGTCGTTTCGCCATGTTGAACTCCTTTCACCCCGCGCAGAGTCCACCTTAACGCACTGTCCGAAATTCCGGTACCACCTCAGCCGCCGTCCGGACCAGTCCGATGCACGGTCGAAACGCCACGTATCACAGCCACGAATGCCTCCGAGACACGAGCGGATGCAGTCAAATCCGTCCAGCAAGCGCCGAGAGCAGACCGACCGCACCCGCACCGGCAACGATCCACATGGCCGGCCAGCGAGCCAGGAAGAAGGCCGCAGCAGCACCGCAGGCGAACAGCCAGGATGGGACCGAAACAAGCGAGACCCGGGCAAGATCGACGGCAACCGCCACCATCAGTCCCACCGCCGCCGCATTGACGGCATCAAGAAACGCAGAACTGACGCTGGATGTCCGGATCCGCCGCACCAACGGGTTGAGAATCCAGACGAACCCGAACCCGGGCAGGAAGATACAGGCAGTCGCGACGGCGACCCCCGCCCATCCTCCGACCAGATATCCGAGAAACGTCGCCGCAGTGAGAACCGGTCCAGGCGTGAACTGACCGACTGCAATCGCGTCCAGCAGTTGCTGCTGGCTCACCCAGCCATAATCCTGGACCAGCCCGCCCTCAAGAAACGCGATGAGCACGTAGCCGGACCCGTACAGCACACACCCCACCTTGAAGAAGAACAGGCCCAGCTTGCCAAGACTGGCATCCTCGCCGGCCGCGGCGACGGCACTGACCGGCATGCAGAGAGCGGCAAGAATCCCCACGATTCCACCCCGCGGCAGCAGCAGCGCAAGACCGCCGAGTACGCCGCCGGCCAGCAGGGCCGGGATTTCGCCGATTCCTGCAAGAACCGCAACAGCGACGGCAGTGGCGATCACCCCCGGGGCAGTGTTCGTGATCGCCTTGCGACCGAGCTTGAGAACGGCCCCGAAGATGACGACCAGAACGGCGGGCCGCACGCCCTGAAGGAACGCTTCGGCACTGGGAACCGTGCCGACCTGCACGTAGAGCCATGCAAGCAGGGCGGTGATTCCTGCTGCCGGCAAGACGAAACCCAACCCTCCGGCCAGGAGCCCCGGCACACCGCCCCGGTCATACCCGATGTGCATCGTCATCTCCGTCGAGTTGGGCCCTGGGATGAGGTTCGTAGCGCCCATGAGGTCCAGGAACCGCTGTCGCGACAGCCATCCGCGACGCGAGACGAACTCGTCCTCCAGAAGTGCCAGGTGCGCGGCAGGCCCACCGAACGCGATGCAGCCCAGGCGCAGGAAAGCAGCGGCGATCTCCGGCAGTCGCCCGATCGATTCCCGCACGATCACACCCGTGCCGACGAGGGCGAAAGCAGCACCGGAAGTCCTACCTTCGCCATGCGTTCATGTCCGGCCGACGGGGTCCCGGATCGAAGAAACGGGATCCGGTCCCGATGCGGTTGTAGTCGCCGAATTCGGAACGCACCTGCTCAACGGTCCGCATCAAGCGCTCCACGATCCTCGGGTTCTGCGCGGCCAAGTCCCGGCTCTCACCCCAGTCGAACCGCAGATCGTACAGTTCAGGGGACTCGACCGCATCGATCATCCGTCCGTACCAAGTGGTCCAGGGTGGGTCAGCGGGTCGCTTGATCACCAGCTTCCAGCGTCGTTCCCGAACCGCCTGCAGATGGGTGTACCCGAAGTAGAAGAAGCTATCACGTGGGCTTCTCTCAGACCCACCTTCAAGCCACGACCACAGGTCCACCCCGTCGAGTTTCCTGCCGCTCGGCAGGGCCGCTCCGGCAAGACCCGCGAAGGTCGGCAGGAGATCCAGCGTCGAGGCCATCTCATCACTGACCTGCCCGGGCGGTATGCGACCGGGCCAGCGCAAGATGCCGGGTACACGCAAACCCCCTTCCCATGTCGTCATCTTGTAACCACGCAGCGGACCGGCACTCCCCCCGTAGTCGCCCAGGTGCCCCTCGATCCACGGTCCATTGTCGGACGTGAAGACGACAAGGGTAGTCCCGTCAAGCCCCAGCCGCTCCAAGGTGTCGAGCACTTCACCCACGCTCCAGTCGATTTCCTCGATCACGTCCCCATAGAGGCCCCGCTGGGACCGGCCCCGGAAGCCCGAGGATGCGCCGAGAGGGACATGCGGCATCGTGTGGGAAAGATACAGAAAGAACGGTCGCGCCCGATTCCGTCGGAGAAAACCAACCGCTTCCTCGGTGTAGCGCCTTGTGATCAGATCCAGATCGGTCGGTGTCTCCAGCACCTCCTCGTTGCGCATCAATTCGGTCTTCCAGCCATCTTCGTCGACCTCGCGGGTGGTGCCGTTGTGCGACGGAGTGCCGTAGAAGTAATCGAAGCCCTGCGCGTTCGGCATCAATTCGCTCCTGTACGGACCGGTTCCCGGCCCTCGTTCACGCCCTCCGTCCCCTGCCAGATGCCACTTCCCGATCAGTGCGCTTACGTAGCCCTCGGCCTTCAGGACCTCGGCGATGGTCTGCTCATCCGGGTGAAGGATCGTGTGCGGACCTTTGGTGTTGCCAGGCTCTCCAAGACGAATCGGATAGCATCCCGTCAACAGTGCCGCCCGTGACGGACCGCAGACATTCTGGGCGTAGAAGCTGGTCAATCGGACGCCCTCGGCGGCCATCCTGTCGAGGTTCGGTGTCCGAATATGCCGATTTCCGTAACAGCCGAGGTCCCCGAACCCCAGGTCGTCGGCGAATATGACAATGAAGTTGGGCGGCCGCTGGGCCGACGCTGCAGCGCTCAACACCGCCGATACGAGCACTCCCCATACCGCCCCCCGTGAGAACATTCCATGCATTGTACAGTCGGCCAGTCGGGCGCTATTGCGACCCGCGTTCCAGCACGACGGGAAGGCGCGCGACGAACCAGATACCGTACGCGCCGGCCGCCGCGACAAGCACCTTGGCCGGCCAGGGAAGGCCTCCGAACGCGATCGAGAGAGAAATGGCGATGGTGCAGGCGACCAGTGCGAACCGTTTGACTCCCCGTTTCAGACCGCGATGCTCATTCCATTCGCGGAGAAGTGGTCCGAAGATCTTGGAGCCGAGCAGACGGCGGTGCAATGCTGGCGAGGATCGAACGAAAAAATAGCTCGCCAGCAGCAGAAACGGAGTCGTCGGAAGCCCGGGCAAGACCACACCGAGAGAAGCCAGCGCGACGCACACGCATCCCAACACCAGCAGCAGCCATCGGCGGGCCGCCCCCGCGACTGGCTGCGGATTCCTGCGTTGTGGCGCGGAGAGCTTCGAAGACATGTCGGAACCGGCAAGGACGGACCGACTGGGCCCTGTTCTCGAGGAGTGGGACTCAGTCGCCGGCACACTCACTTCCAGCGTAACCGCTACCACAGGCCGGTTCGGTTGCTTCTCGAACACGTTCCGGTCAGTATTATGGGCATTCGGGTGGCGAGGAAGCCGCTCCGACGCGCATGCCTACAGACACGAATGCACTACGTTGCACCCTCACTGCGATGCGGGCTCTGGCAGTTGCGGCAGCCATCGCGACGATGGTCGTACCGTGGCGGGCGCCCGGACAGGCATCAAGGAGCAACAGCCCGAATGTCCTCTTCATCAGCATCGACGACCTGAACGACTGGATCGAGCCGCTGGGAGGCCACCCGCAGTCACGGACCCCCTACCTGCGGGAAATCGCCAAGCGCGGAGTCACGTTTACCCGCGCATACTGCCAGGCACCATCCTGCAACCCTTCCCGTGCCAGCCTGATGACAGGACTGCGCCCGTCCACGAGCGGGATCTACGGCAATGTGGACGCATGGCGGCGAACGGTACCCGACGCAGTCACGTTGCCACAACATTTCATGCGGCACGGCTACGAGGTGCTCGGAGGCGGGAAGACCTTCCATGGCACGCAGAACGAGGCTGCATCCTGGGAAGCCTATTACCAATTCAGGGGATTCCTGCACCCACCGGAGACTCCTGTGAACGGGATTCCGAGAACGGCCCACTTCGATTGGAGCGGGATCGACGTAGACCCGACCGACACGGCCGACACCAGGCTCGCCGCATGGGCGGCGGACTACCTGAGCCAGAGGCACGATCGGCCGTTCTTCCTCGCAGTGGGCTTTTACCGCCCGCATCTTCCCTGGTACGCACCCCGGGAGCATTTTGCGCTCTTCCCGCCCGGACGAACCGAACTGCCGGCGGTGCTGGACGGCGACATCGACGATGTCCCGAAATCTGCCCTGAGGAACTTTCGGGACCACGAGAACGTGACAGCTCACGGGGAATGGCGGAAAGCGGTCGCCGGGTATCTCGCGTGCATCAACTATGCGGATGCGAACGTCGGTCGCGTACTGCGAGCACTGGATGCGGGCCCCAACGCCGAGAACACCATCATCGTGGTCTGGAGCGATCACGGCTGGCAACTCGGCGAGAAGAAACAATGGCGCAAGTTCACGCTGTGGGAGCGCTCGGCACGGGTGGTGATGATGCTGGCGGGCCCGGGTATCTCGGCCAGGAATCGGAAGAGCGGACGGACCGTCGAGCTCCTCGACATCTATCCCACGCTTGTCGACCTCTGCGCACTTCCGAAGCGTCCGGAACTCGAAGGACGCAGCCTTCGACCACTGCTGGCCGACCCTGACGCGGCCTGGAGCAAGCCGGCGATCACGAGCCTGGCTCCGAATCGGGTCAGCGTCAGAACGGAGCGATTTCGCTACAGCCGATACGAAGACGGTGAAGAGTTGTACGACCACCGGAACGACCCGCACGAGTGGACCAACCTGGCGGAGACCGAGGAGTACGCCGAGACCAGGAATCGACTGGCAGCGCTGCTACCCGAGGACCCGGTCGCCCGCACCACGATTCGTTTTGCCGACCTGCCGGAGTCGGAACGTCGACTGGCCGACATCGAGGACGGCCGATTCCGTCAGTCCGACCCCAGCAACCACGTTGCACTGCAGGAATCGCTGGAATGAAGGAGCCGGCGGAACTATAATCGGGGCGGTCATCCACGGCCGGAGCGGCTGCTCCCTGAACGAAGGAGAATTCATGACGTGCGTCTCCCGACGAGAACTGGCCGCCCTGCTCACGGCAGGCACCCTGTTCGCCGAAAATGATGTCCGCACGGCGCATGTCGAGACCGTGTTCGACTCGCCGGGACCCAAGCCGAACGGCCTGCAGGCGACGGACGACGGGCTCTGGATTCTCGATCAGGGCAACAACCGTGCTTATCTGGTCGACTACGTGAAAGGCGAGACTCTGCGGGAGTTGGACACCGACACCCAGTCCGGCAGCGGCATCACCTTCGACGGCAAGGCCCTCTGGACGGCCTCGACGTACAGCCGCGAAATCCTGAAGATCGACGCTCATACCGGAAGGACCCTTGCGCGCCACGACTCGCCGGGTGCGGGTGTCGTTGCATGGACGGTGGGCCGCCGGAGTCCACTGGCCCCGCCCGTTCAGCCGGATGCGGGGTCCAGCCCACCTGCGCGCCGCAATGCCACCGGTGCACACGGGTTGGAGTGGCGCGACGGAAAGCTCTGGATTTCGAATCCTCCGTCCCGGATGATCTATCGGGTCGAACCCGCCACTTTCGAGATCGAGAAGCAGTTCCCGACGGCCGGCAACCGCCCGCACGGACTGGGATGGGACGGCAGATGGCTCTGGTGCGCCGAATCCAACGAGAACGCGTTCTTTCGGTTCGATCCCGCTACAGGCCGGTGGGATGCGAGGCTGCAGCTGGCGGACAGCGACCCGCTGCCCCACGGGATGACGATCCGTGACGAGTGGATGTGGTACTGCGACGACATCGGACTCGTCTGCCGACTCCGCCTCGCAGGATGAGGCGTTCCGCCCCCGATGTTCCGGTGCTGCCGCCTGTGTTAGAGAATGAAAGGGCGGCGCGATGTCGGAGTGGCTGATCGAATTGCTCGGCGACATGGGAATGTCTCCCGGGTCGGCACAATTGCTGACGGACCTGATCGAGGTGCTTCTGGTCGCGTGCGCGGCCATCCTGGCGTACCACCTCACCAATCAGGTGTTGCTCCGCATCGTCGGCCATGTCACGTCGGCGACGAGAACCGACTGGGACGACCGGGTCGTCTCACGGGGCGTCTTCCGGATATTCTCCCATCTGATCCCGGCGTTCGTGATCTTCGTGATGGCACCGGTGGCATTCGCGTCCCCGATGCTGATTCAGTGGGCACAGCGCGGGTCCGGGGTGTACGCGGTCCTGGCCGCCCTGACAGGGATCAGCCTGCTGCTGTCGGTTGCCAACGAGATCTACGACGAATTCGAGATTGCGCGCAGGTTTCCCATCCGGGTATACGTCCAGGTCATGAAGATCCTGCTGTCGGCGGGCGCCCTCATGATCTGCGTGTCGATCCTGACAGGCCAGTCGCCATTGCTGCTGCTCAGCGGGCTGGGGGCGATGACCGCAGTGCTCCTGCTGATCTCCAAGGACAGCATCCAAGGCCTACTGGCAGGTATTCAGCTGATCTCCAACGACATGGTCCGTACCGGCGACTGGATCGAGATGCCCCAGTACGGCGCCGACGGTGACGTCATGGACATCACGTTGCACACCGTGAAGGTCCGCAACTTCGACAACACGATCACCACGATCCCCACGTATGCCCTGATTTCACACAGTTTCAAGAACTGGCGCGGCATGTCTGAATCCGGTGGCCGCCGCATCAAGCGCTCCCTGCTGATCGACGTATCCAGTGTGCGATTCTGCACCGAGGAGATGCTCTCGCGGTACCGGGAGATCGACCTGGCAAGAGGTTTCCTGCCGGGTGCGCCGACAGGGGACGAACCGGGCAGAACCGATTCGCGATCGGGCGTTCACGGCGATCAACTCACCAACTTGGGTGTGTTCCGGTACTACGTGGTCGCCTATCTCAGAGCACATCCGCAGATCAACAAGGAACTGACGCTGCTCGTTCGGCAGCTGCAGCCGACCGAGCACGGGATACCGCTGGAACTCTACACGTTCAGCGCCGACAAGAGATGGGCGAACTACGAGGACATCCAGTCCGAGATCTTCGATCACCTGTTTGCGCGCATTCCGCAGTTCGACCTCCGCGCCTTCCAGGTTCCGAGCGGCCAGGACGCCGTCACGGCGATTCAGGGGCTTCAGTCTCGAACCTGAAGCGGGTCTCAACGGCCCGCTCGCCGACGGATCAACGAAAATCGGCCGGTCTTGCCGCCCGCTGCGTCCAGTAATCCGGCGGATGATTGTTGAACCGGGTCGGATGGAATTCCCCGACCAGTTCCGACGCCAGGCCATCCGATGGAATGGTGTCTTCCTCGCCAAGCGCCCAGAAGACCGCATTGACCAGCATCTGGCGAACGCCGTCCTGCAACAGGTCCGTCGAGGTTCCCAGCGTTGTCGAGAACGTCCTGCCCTCTTCTCCGCCCGGGAGTTGGTAGGTCTTGGTCCATGCGACCGGCATCATCGGGTCGTTCTTGCCCTCGACCGGCTCGCTGTCGCTGGGCCGCATCCCGTAGTGAGCGTCGTCTTCGTCGTATTCTCCGGACCGGGCCATGACCTTGCCGTGCACCAAGGGCATCGAGTCTCCCGGAAGTGGCAGGCGAACCGTATAGACGTCAGCTGCGCTCCAGATACCATCCGGGTTCACTCCGCGCAGGATGGGATGGTCAGCGGCATCGGGGGCGATCACGCCCCGGGCCGACTCGTGTTTGTGATGGCCGTGATGGGCGATCCATCGTTCTCCGACCACCAGCCGCCCGAACCCGTCGCGCCACTCCTGTCTGGGCCCGATATAACCGTCGCCGTAGTGGTCGTACAGCCCCCAGGCATCTTCGGCAATGGCGGGTGGCTCGACCGTGTCGGGGTCCTCGGCCCGACCAAGTTCCCGCAAGTAGGCGAAGACCTGCTTATGAAGGTCTTCCTGCATCTTGAACGCATGGGTCGCCGTTCTCAACGCAATCACGGGCCGGCCGGCCATCAGATAGCGATCGATGGGCGCCATCTGCTCGTCCGGCAGCACACGCCAACGAGTCTGCAGAAACACCAAGTCCGCGCTGTCGACGTTCTGGGTTCCGGGTATGTTCGTATTCACGTGGGGGTTGACGATCCCCGTGTCAGGATCCACTGCGAACAGCACCGTGGAACGGAAGCCATGACGCTCCGAGAGCAGGCGCGCAAGGGCAGGAAGTCCTTCCTCCGAACGGTATTCCTCGTCGCCGGAGATCAGCACGATGTGTCTGCCGTTCCCCGCACCGTCCTTCGGCTCGTACCGAATCAGGTGCGCTTCTGCGGACGCATCCTGAGACTGGACCGGGGGAGGGCCTCCACAGGAGACGGCAATCAGGAGGCTTGCCAACACGATGACGAAGATGGTGGTTCGCATGGTCGACTGCCAGTGTAGCCCATGACAGCCTGCGGCGTCCCGCAGCACGTGCCGACCGCCACCACCGGGGCGTCCGGCTTCCAGCGCGGCTTCCTCGGTCCTATTGATCCAACGGAAAGTACTTCCGGTAGGCTTCTGGCATCCGGATCATCCTGCCCTTGGTGTCCGTCACCGTATGGAGGGTCTCACCGGTCGCCAGGATGTCGGTACCGCGCCTCATCTCATAGGCGAACCGTACAGTGCGGGAGCGTGACTCGGTCACCCAGCACACGAGATCGACCTCGTCATCGAAGTGGGCGGGTGCTCGATATCTGCAGTGCGCCTCGGTCACCATCAGGAACGCGCCGCCGCTTCGCTCCATCTCCCTGTACTCGAAGCCCGCTTCGCGGCAATAGGCGACCCGCGCGACCTCCATCCAGACAAGGTAGTTCGCGTAGTAGACGACTCCCATCTGGTCGGTCTCCGCATAACGGACGCGAACACTCGTCCGGACTCGCTTCGCCGGCATTCCCCTAACTCTTCATCGCCGCGAGGAATTCCGCGTTCCCCCGTGTCCTGCCCATCCGGTCCAGCAGCAGTTCCATACTCTCCACGGTGCCCAGGTTGCTCATGACCTTGCGAAGCACCCACACCCGACGCAGCGTGTCGGCGTCGAGCAGGAGTTCCTCCTTCCGGGTCCCGCTGCGATGGATGTCGATGGCCGGGAACGTGCGCTTGTCGACCAGCTTGCGGTCGAGGTGCAGTTCCATGTTGCCCGTCCCCTTGAACTCTTCGAAGATCACCTCGTCCATGCGACTGCCGGTGTCGACGAGCGCGGTGGCAACGATCGTCAACGAGCCCCCTTCCTCGATGTTGCGGGCCGCACCAAAGAAGCGCTTCGGTCGCTGCAGCGCGTTGGCGTCCACGCCACCCGTGAGGACCTTGCCGGACGCGGGAACGACGGTGTTGTAGGCGCGCGCAAGTCTCGTGATGGAGTCGAGCAGGATCACCACGTCCAGCTTGTGTTCGACGAGCCTCTTCGCCTTCTCCATCGCCATCTCCGCAACCTGGATGTGTCGAGTCTGCGGTTCGTCGAAGGTGGAACTCACCACCTCTCCGTTCACCGACCGCTGCATGTCGGTAACTTCCTCTGGCCGCTCGTCAATCAGGAGCACGATGAGCACGACATCCGGATGGTTCGCGGACACCGAATTGGCGATCGACTGCAAGAGCATCGTCTTGCCGGTGCGAGGCGGCGCGACGATCAGTCCGCGCTGGCCCATGCCCAAGGGCGTGATCAAGTCCATGACCCGTCCGCTGAAGTTCTTGGTCTCTGTCTCCAGGCGCAACTGCCGCTGAGGATAGAACGGGGTGAGGTTGTCGAAGTGAATCCGTGATCCAGCCTCCTCCGGCGACACACGGTTGAGCGAGCCAACATCGGCGAGCGAAAAGTAGTTCTCGCGCTCTTGGGGGGAACGAGCCCGGCCAACCACCGTATCGCCGTTCCGGATGCCGTTGCGACGCACGACCTGCGGTGGCACGAAGACATCATCCCTACCGGGAAGGTAGTTGTAGATCGATGATCGCAGGAAGCCGAAACCCTCCGGCAGGATCTCGAGGACGCCCTCAACATCAAGCAGTCCATCGTCACCGGACTGCGAGCGCAGGATCTTGAAGATCAGTTCCTGCTTGCGGAGCCCGCCGATATCCTCGATCTCGAGTTCGTTCGCCAGTCGGAGGAGGGACCGAATGTCCTTCTTGTGCAATTCGCCCGCAGTCATGAGGGGAAAGAAGCGGCCATTTAGGGGACACGCTTGCCGGACGCGCCAGACCTAGCGCACGCGCAATGGGCAGGAGCCCAAGGATCGTCTTCAGGATAGCGCAAGAACACGAAGCATGTGAAAGTCCGGGAAACGCGCAACGACGCACGCATCTTGCACAACATCGCACCACATCCTACACGACGTATGGCAGGAACGGGCGCATGAGCGTTGCCGATATCCGCGGCAACGCATGCCCATCGGCCCGCCGACCATGACATGACGGAATCACCATGTCCAGTGGAATGTCGAGCCGCGTTCAGCTCAGGATTCTCCGGCGCACAGGCACAAGCACTGGCGGGGCCGCTGGTGAGTTCTCACTCACGGGCTTGTCGTCAAGACCCGATGTTCACGCAGATTCCGGCAGCTTCAGTGGTTCTCTCATCGACACGATCGCTTCGGGCTACCATATCGATCAGATTGGCCGTTTCGCTCCAAGTTGGCCCATTCGGACGCGTGGACCACGATGCATGGCAGCATCCAAGCAAGCAACCAAATAATGGACCTATACTTAAAATAGGTGATTCAGACTCTGTTCGTATCCCACTCCAGCATGAGGAAAATGTCAGTATGAGCGGCCCTCGGAACACCGAACCGCAAGCGAACGGTGCGTTGGCTCGTGCGCTGCAACGGCGCAATCCGGACTGGAACGACAGGACGGTCCACGCCGAGCGGACCCGCGTGATCGCGCAGTCCACGCCCGGTAGCGGTGCAGGCAAGCGGCCGGACATTCTGATCGCCTCGCCGTATTGCCAGCCCGTCATCGTGGAAACGGAGTTCGCCCCTGCCCGCACGGTCGATCAGGACGCGACGGCGAGACTGGGGACGAGCCTGCAAAGTAGCGGCCGGGACATCGAGGGCGTCCTGGCCGTTGTCCTGCCCGAGAACCTCAGGACAGGTGGACTCGATGCGGTCGAGAATGCGGAGTTCCGCTACGCCACCCATTACCTGGATGCCGGGGGCGCGAGTGTCCGCTGGCCTTCCGAGCCGAAGAAGTGGCTGCAGGGCGGTGTGGACGATCTCGCCGACGCGATCGAGTACCTGTCGCTCTCGGAACGGCAACTGGCGCGCGGATCGGAAGCACTCGAACAGGTGGTGCGACATGCGTCCGGCCTGCTGGCAGATTACGCCGGAGAGGAGCCATTGGCGCGGATCGCCGCGAAACTGCATCAGCAAGCGGGAGAGCAGACCGAGCGCATGGCGGCGGCGATCTGCGTCTCCGCCTTCGTGTTCCATGCGGCGATCGAAGGGCAGAAGGGCATTCCGCCGGTCCCCGCAGCCGGACCGGTCGACAAGGGCAGACTCCTGCGCACATGGGACACGATCCTGGGGGTCAACTACTGGCCGATCTTCAGCATTGCCCGTGGTCTCGTGGAGGAAATGCCGATCCGGACGGTGGCCCGGGTGATGAACCGGATCGCCGACTCCATCGCCGAGCTGGGCGACCTGGGGGCAACCACCTATCACGACCTGACCGGAAGGATGTTCCAGACGCTGATCGCGGACCGCAAGTTCCTTGCCACGTTCTACACGTTGCCCGAGTCGGCCTGCCTGCTGGCCGAACTGGCGATCGAGCGGCTGGACGTGAACTGGTCGGACCGGGCGGCGATCGAACAACTGCGGATCGCGGATTTCGCCTGTGGGACGGGAGCGCTCCTCTCGGCGGCGCAGCGGGCCATCAACCGCCGCCATCGGCGGGCCGGGGGCAACGATCGGGAGCTGCATCACACCCTCATGGAGCGGGTGCTGATCGGCCTGGACATCATGCCGGCCGCCACGCATCTGACCTGTTCGATGCTGTCGAGTGCGCATCCGTCGCTGGTCTATGGGCAGTCCCGGATTCACACGATGCCGTACGGGGTCCAGGAGAACGAGACCCACATCGGCGCCCTGGACCTTCTCGGGTCCGACCGTTCCTATTCGCTCTTCGCCACCGGGGAGTCCATGGCGGGCACCGCCACCCCCACGCAGAGTGAGCACTACGTCACGGTCAGGGATGAATCCTGTGATCTGGTCATCATGAATCCACCGTTCACTAGGCCCACGAACCACGAAGCGGGCCACAGGGATGTTCCGGTCCCCTCGTTTGCGGGTTTCGGCACGGAGAACGAGGAACAGCAGGAGATGGCCCGCAAGCTTAGGGGAGCCACCAAGTTGTTCGGAAGCGGCCACGCGGGTCTGGCGTCGAACTTCATGGATCTGGGTCACAGGAAGCTGAAGGAGGGCGGCGTACTGGCCCTGGTGATTCCGTTCTCGTTTGTCGGGGGCAGCTCCTGGAAGCGAGCGAGGGAGGCACTGCAGGCACACTACAGCGATGTGCATATGATCTCGATTGCGGGCAGCGGCCAGACGGCACGGGCGTTCTCGGCGGACACCGGCATGGCCGAGTGTCTGGTCCTTGCTACGAAGGGGGGCAAGAAGGAACCCGGTGCCATCTACTCCAATCTGACGGCGAGGCCATCCTCGCTGCTCCAGGCGGCGATGGAAGCGAAGCGGGCACGGAACGGTACCGTGCAGGGAGGTGTTCTTGACGGCGGAGTAGCTGGTGCCCGGTCCGCGAGCGTCATCAGAGCGGCTCGCGCCTTGGGATCGGGGGTTCTCCGCCTACCCAGGCAACAGCAGGCAATCGACGTACCCGTGGTCGAGATGGTGGCAGTTGCAAGGCGGGGACTGGTGCACCGAGACATCAATGGTAGGCCCACGGATGCCGCCAAGACAGGCTCCCCGCAAGGCCCGTTCGTCGTGCGTCCGATCCACCCGGAGGAACTACCCACCTGGCCAATGCTCTGGGCGCACGACGCCAAGAGAGAACGAAAGCTGGTGGTCCACCCGGATACCTGTGGAGACCCTCTGCCTGGCGACGAAGATCGAGCCATTGATCGTTGGAACCGTGCCGCATCGCGACTACATACCACACTCGACTTCCAGTTGAACTCGCAGAGTCTGGCCATGTGCCTGACACCCAAGGAGTGTCTTGGAGGCAGGGCTTGGCCAAACGTGCTTCCGAACCAGCCGGAACACGAGATCCCGCTCCTGCTCTGGGCCAACTCGACACTGGGCCTGATGCTCTATTGGTGGCACGGGACGAGGCAGCAACAGGGACGAGCCTGTATCACGATCACCAAGGTCCCCAGCTTGCCGGTTCTTGACACGCGTGCACTGTCACCAGATCAGGTGGATCGCTGCAACGGGATCTTCGAGGAGTTGAGGGACCGCTCATTCCTGCCAGCCAACGAAGCATACCGCGACGACACCCGCAAGGCGCTGGATCGCAGCCTGTTGTTTGGCCCGCCGAGTGTGTTCGAACTCGCCCCGGAACTGGAGGCAGGACTGGACCTGCTTCGCGAACAGTGGTGCGGCGAACCCTCCGTTCACGGTGGCAAGAGCACACGGATCAGATCCTGATCAAGGGCGGAACACGGGAGAGGTTGTCATCAGGCCCGGATCACATGGAACCGCCGGCGTCGAATGGGGCAGTTCCGCATGGACCCGAACGTGACCGTCGGGCGACTCATCTCTGCGTCGTACGGCTCGGCCCATCGCACTCGTCTGACGCCCCAGACGCCTCCGGACCTCTATCGCCGCCATGGACTGACCAAGACTGCTGACATTCATGATTCACCTATAGTATAATCTAATCATTGATATCAACTAGTCCAGTTTATAGACTGTTCTCCGACGGTCTCCTGCGCTGTGTGGCTTGGTTAGAATCGAAGGGTTCTGATTCGCTGCGAAGTAACAAATCTTCGGGGAATTGTTCTGGACTGCTCAAGCTCAAGAAGGAGGGATCATGACGGAAATCTATGGTTGGGTGCCGTGGTTCAGGGATCTGTCGCGCAGAATCGCCGAGGGCAATGCAGAGTCCTTGGCCAGTCGTATCAGTCAGATTCGATTGCGGGCCGACAGCGTTGAAACACCACTCATGCAGATGGGCGCCGAGTACATTGATCCATTTTCGTTCATCTATGCGCTGGCGGCGGCCGCCAAGTATCCAGAGAAACGAGAGCGGGTCTATCGAGGTGTCGCCGATGTTTTTGAGCTTCAGCACCCGCTCCAACTCGATTTGGATGACGCGTTTATCTTCCCCCATCCTCCCTCCCTCAACCTGCTTTTCCAAAGCAATAACAGAACCAAGAGTAATCAGGCCCTCCTGTGGAGACTCTTCCGCGGGGCGACCGAAGGGATCGACTCCGTTTCTGCGGAAGACTTCAACGGAGCCCAGGAAATTCCGAGAGTGAAGATCGCGAAACTCACGCAGGCACTATTCCTGGTCGACGCCGACAGTTTCCTGCCGTATGACGAATGGACACACTCTCTTGGCATCACCGAACGGCGTACGGGGAACAAGGTGGGGTGGGAAGACTACCGGAGCGACCTGGAACAGATTCGATCGGCGTTTCCCGGCTGCAAGCCATACGAGATCAACTTCCTGGCCTATGCGTTTGGAAGATCCGAGAACTCATTGACGGTGGACCTCGACCGCTGCTTCCAGGTCGACACGAATGTCCTTGACGACAACAAGGACCAGTGGGACGACTTCTCGTCCAACAACTGGGCCTATGCGGCCGACGGTGGCGAGCAGGCGGACCCATTGCAGCGGCCCAGACCGGGAGACATCCTTCTCACCCGATTCACCGACACTGGTCGTGGTGTCGGCGTCGTGTACCGGAACGACTACCAACAGCAGTTAACTCAAGATGCGAAACTCCATGTCGTCTGGCTTGCCAAGCGAAATGAGAGACTATTGATCGAAGCACCCACATCCCGATTCGGGGACGCCAGCGGTCCGATCAAAGAGTCCTTTCGCCAAGCGTACCCGGAGACGTTTGAGATTCTCGATCTCATCAGGCAACACCAGGAACAGACTCCCGCAAACAGCACACCCTCCGGGACTCAAGACCATCCGGAAGTCGGGGAAGGCAATCGCCAAGAGCGGGGGCAGGTACTGAACACGATCCTCTGCGGACCGCCCGGCACGGGCAAGACCTTCGCTACCGCAGAACGCTGCGTCAGAATCTGTGACGGTACTGCGACGCAAGCTGACAGCAGGATTCGAGAGCGGTACAGCGAGCTGATCGACGCTGGCCGCGTTGAATTCGTGACGTTCCATCAGTCCTACGGCTATGAGGAGTTCATTGAGGGATATCGCCCCGCTGGTACCAGCGGGACCGGCGGTGGACTGCAACTCAAGTTGGTCCCGGGCGTCCTGCGGCGGTTAGCAGGGAGGGCGAAGGATGCTCCGGACTCCGAACATGTCCTGGTGATCGACGAGATCAACAGGGCCAACATCTCCAAGGTCATGGGCGAACTGATCACTCTGCTCGAGGAGGACAAGCGCGAAGGCGCACGGAACGAAGTCAAGGTCACCCTTGCGTACTCGGGCGACGCGTTCACCCTTCCCGCGAATCTGCACATCCTCGGAACGATGAACACCGCCGACCGGTCAATCGCGCTGCTCGACACTGCCCTGCGCCGTCGATTCCAGTTCGAGGAGGTATCTCCCGACCCCGGTCTGTTGACAGCGGCGAGTAAACGGACGGGCGTGGATCTGCGGCGTGTTCTCCGGACGATGAACGAACGACTCGAATACCTCGCGGACCGCGATCACCTACTCGGACACGCCTGGTTCATGGGCACGAATAGCCGTGAAGACGTCGATGCTGTCATGCGACACAAGATCATCCCGCTGCTGGCGGAGTATTTCTACGATGACTGGAGCAAGGTGCAGGCAGTGCTCGGCGGAACCGACGACTTCGTCAAGAAGCAGACCCTTCCCACACCGCCCGGAGTCGGGTCGGAGCTGGAAGAAGACCGCTATCGCTGGACAGTACAGGCGGAGCCATTTGCCGATGACGCGTACGAGCGCCTCGTCGAACCGGCAAACCGGGGCGAAGACACCAATTGACCGGCGCGACCAGGACTGAGATCGTTCGCGAATGGAGCCACCTGCCCATTGGAAAGAACGGCATTCCACCAAAGGTCGCCGAGCGGCTCCATTCCGTAGCCGAACGATCAACCCGGCAACTGCGGGTAGCACAGCCCGCCCTCACTCGGACAACCAGGCCAAGCTTGCGCGCCGGGCAGGTTGTGGGTGTGCTGACGGTCCCCGGCTGGAGTGTCGAGATACTGCCCAAGATCGACGGAGAAGACGGGCCCGTTCGGCGAGCCCTCGTGCACATGCTCGCCGTGGCGTGGGATGTCCCGGTCACCGATAGCGCCACTGCATGGTTGTCGACCCAGCACAAGGACCTGCTGGAGATACTGGTACGGCTGTTCGCCGACAACCTCTTTGCCGCAGTCCGGCGCGGCCTTCCGCATCGATATCGCGTCAAGGACGATGTGCTGCCACTCCTGCGGGGCAAGCTTGACATACGGCGCCAGCTCGCGAGGCACCCGTACCGGCCGGATCAGCTGGCGTGCAGCTTCGACGAGCTCTCCGTGGACACACCATTGAACCGCGTGCTCAAGAGTGCGGTAGTCCGACTGGCGTCGGCGACTTGCTCCGCAGAGAATGCCCGTAAGCTGGCCGAGTTGTCGGCGCGCTTCGATCTCGTCGGCGACAGTCCGCATCCGATGCGGGAGCGAGTGGGACTGGACCGGACCAACATCGCATTCCACCGACTCCACCGGCAAGCGCGGCTGTTTCTGGCGGGAGACTGGCAGAGTACGACGACAGGCAACCGCGAGGGCATGGCGCTGTTGTTCCCGATGAACGACCTCTTCGAAGAGTTCGTAGGGCGGAGCATGCGGATGGCCCTGGCGCCCCGAGCGGTTAACCTCCAGGATCGCCGCCACTACGCCCTTGCGGACGACAGGAACGGCCTGTTCGCCTTGCGCCCGGATATCGTGGTCGACAACGACATCATCATCGACACGAAGTGGAAGCGACTCAAGCCCGATGAACCGACACTGGGAGTGGACCAGTCCGACATCTACCAGGTACTCTCATACGGGCACGCCTACAAGGCCAAGCGCCTGATGCTGCTCTATCCATGGCACGAGGATCTGGGAGCACCAGGAATCTGCAGGGTCTGGCAGGTTCGTGGTGCGCCAATGACGCTCGCCGTCGCGACCGTTGACATCGGAAGGCCAGACTCGATCCAGACAGTCCTTCGAGAGATCGTGGAGACCCCGATCTGATGGCAATCGTCAGGACCAGCCCGTTGCCACATCCTTGGACGGAGAAGCTGCGCCACGAGTCGGTCTTGCTACAACGGGCCAAACCTCATCAGCACAACCACTTTGCCGCTCTGCCCGTCCGATGGCCCTTGCGCAAGGGACTGATGGAAGTCCCGGAAAGCTCCCGGAACAAGCGGCTCAGCCGGCGAACATTCAGTTCACGCAATGCTGCGGTTGCCCCGCGAGCGCCGCAAATACGTTGTCGACCGCCATCTGAAGGCCCCGTTCGAGGGCTTCCGCCGTCACCCCTCCCGAGTGAGGGGTCATGACGACATTCGTCTGCTGGCAGAGCGGATGGTTCTCCGGCAGGGGCTCCTGGTCAAAGACATCCAGGCCTGCACCGCGAATCGATCCGTCGCGCAGTGCGTCCAACAGCGCCTGCTCGTCGACGACGGCACCACGCGCCGTGTTCACCAGGATCGCCGAGTCCTTCATCAGCGCCAACTCGCGCTGCCCTACCATGCCCGTCGTCTCGGGGGTCAGCCGAACGTGGAGACTCACGACGTCGCTCCGCCTGCACAGCTCGTCCAGAGCCACCATCTCCAATCCCAGCTCGTCGATCGGCTTGTCGGTGGGCGTTCTCGTCCAGGCTACGACCCGCATGCCGATTCCCTTGGCGACCCGTGCGGTCTGCAGCCCGATCGCGCCAAGTCCGACCACACCCAGTGTCTTGCCATGCAGTTGCGTCACGAAGCCGCGCGGCCAAGCCCCTCTCCTGGTCCTGGCATCGATTCTGGGGATGTCGCGGGCCACCGCGAGCATGAGCGCAACTGCATGCTCGGCCATCGCCACCGCCGAGACGCCCGGCGTGTTGGTCACGATCACTCCGCTCCGCTTCGCCGCATCTAGATCGACGTGGTCGGTACCGGTACCCCAAAGCGACAGTGCCTTCATCTCCGGCACCCGTGCGAAGACATCCGGACCGAACGGAACCGAGGATCGGATGTTCACCACCGCCTCGGCGCCGCGAATGCGATCCAGCAGGACCTCCGTCGAAGTTGGCAGGCTTTCGTGGTACTCGAGTCGGGCCCGTTCGCGGAGCGATTGAAACGCCGCGCTGGGCCCGAGAACTGGAGGATAGTCGTCCGGAACGACGATTCGTGGCAGGTCCATCCTCTTTCTCCCTTCCCTTTGCAGGTTCAGATCCCTAGCGGAATACCCAGTACAACACCATGATCGTCAGACACAGCAGTGCCGAGAGCTTGCGGGGGTCCACTCCGTCCGCCGTCCAGCGTCGCGTCAGCGCCGCGAACGGATTCTCCCATGTCAACCCTTCGACCTTCTCTCTCGGCGGAGGTGGTGTAGCCTTGCTCACGACGACGAACACGACGCTGCAGATCACGGTCATGAAGAACGCCTGCAGCATGAACGGAATACCCCAGCCGTTGGTGATCAGCTTGAATCCATCGGCATCCTTGAAGTCGAGCACGAACGCCGTAGCCCCCATCACGAAGCCGAACACCAACGTTGCAACCGCGGCCGGTGCCGTACCGCGATTCCAGAACACGCCCCATACGAACACCGTCGTGATCGCCGGGGCGAGCGCCGCACCGATCTCCTGCACCGCCTCGAAAATGCTGGAGAACTTGTCCCCCTGCGTCGACCACAACATCGCGAGCAGCATGACGGCAACCGCACTCCAACGACCAATCCGGACCTGATCCTCGTCGCTGGTGTGCGGACGGACCCGTGCCACGATGTCGACAGCGAACAGTGTCGCGCAACTGTTGAGGGCCGCCGCGATCGTGCTCATCAGCGCCGCGAGCAGCCCCGCGGAAATCAGTCCCCGCAGGCCCGTCGGTACCAGTTCCTGGATCAGCACGGGCAGGACCTGGTTGGCGTTGTCCCCGATCTCGGCTCCGTAGAGAACATAGCCGACCACGCCTGGCATCACGAGGATGAACACCGGCAGAACCTTGATGAAACCGGCGAACAGTGGCCCGATCTGCGCGTCGTGCTCCGACTTCGCGGCGAGGACACGCTGCACGATGGTCTGATCGGTACACCAGTACCAGATGCCTAGGACGGGGTAACCCAGCAGGATCGAGTACCACGCAAGCCCGACCGAATTGTCGGTCCAGACCATGCTGAGTTGGCGAGGCTTGAGCCGGGCCTCGAATTCGGCCATCGTCGAGATCCCCTGGTCGGGCAACGCCCCGATCGCAAGTACGGTGACCAGGATGGACCCGCCGATCAACAGCACGGTCTGGATGGTCTCCGTCACCACGACGGCCTTGAGCCCGCCCAGCACGGTGTAGATGCCGGTCACCACGGAGATGATGAGGATGGAAGCGATTACGTCCACGCCGAAGAACTGCTCGAACACCGTTGCGCCGGCATACAGGCTCATGCCGATATGGATGAACAGGGCTCCCAGAATCGCCATGAAGGCCAGGAAAGATCTGGCAGCCGCGTTGAACCGCCGCTCCAGATACTCCGGCAGCGTCTCGATCCGGTTGCGGAAGTAGAACGGGGCGAAGAACAACGAGAGCACCACCAGGGTGAAGGCGGCCATCCACTCGAAGTTGCCCCAGACCAGGCCTTCGTTGTAGCCGGACGCGGCGAGTCCGACCAGGTGGATCGTCGAGATGTTGGAGGCGAAGAGAGCGGCCCCGATCATCCCCCAGCCCAGTGAGCGACCGGCAAGGAAGTACGCCTCCCCGGTCATTGTCTGCCGTCGGACCGACAGCATCCCGATCGCGAGAATGCCGATCATGTAGGCGATGATGATGACCAGGTCGGCTAGCGGGATTCGCAATCCGAGTGTGTCCATGAAGCTCTCCGAGTGTATAGGGGCATGCGGGCGGATCGGGACAGCCGGTCAACGTGGACGGGGAGGATCGGCCCAGTGGCCGTCCGGATCGTGGCCGGCGACGACGACCCCCTTGCGGTTCCAGTCGAGATAGGCCCTGACCTCCGCGGCGCAGTACCGGAGCGTGAGGCCACACCGACGTCGATCGGAGTCGTTCGCCTCGGAACCGTGCAGCAGCAAGTCCGAATGCAGAGAGATCTCCCCGGCCCGGAGCAGGTTGTCGAACGGCTCTCCGTACCGTCCGATGTCCGTCACTTTCTGATTCAGCACGTTCGTCGGGTCGGCATCGTCGACTTCGAATCTCACGGCGCCGCGTAGATGCGACCCCGGGACGAACCGCATGCAGGCATTGGTCGTATCTGCATCGTCGATCGCCAACCACACCGTCACGGTCTTTGTCGGGGTCAACGGCCAGTAGGTGGCATCCTGATGCCACGCTACCCGCTTGCCGTCCCCGGGCATCTTGCAGAAGAAGTGACATCCCCAACCCACCACACTCCGACCCAGCAGATCACTGACGCAGACCACGATCCGCTCGTCCGTGAGCAGATCATAGGCGTCCGGATAACGAAGGTGGGCAGAACTGATGGAGTAGCTGTCGCCTCCACCGGCGACCACATCTTCGAGCAAGCGGTCGAAGCGGGCTCGGATCGCACGAATCTCGGCGTCAGGGAATACCGGGATTCCGGTCAGGAAACCCCGGGCGTTGAACTCGGAAACCTGCTCGCAGGTCAAGAATCGTGGATTCTCGTTGCGTGCCGGATGGAACGCCAGCAACCGCTCGCCCCGGCCCAGATCGTCCATCGCCGGCGTGATTGCGAACTGGTTCGAACGTTGCATGCGAATTTACCGATGATGACGCGGCAGCTTCACGTCCACGAGGGAGGCCCGAGGGACTCGCTTCGAAACGGATTCCGCCCCGTGTTGTTACAATTATTACGGAAAGGGGCCGTCTTGTCGCCCCCCGGCCAAGCCCACCGTGCTCCTCCGTTCCAGTGTAGTAGCAGTGTGCGTGGCGTCTTCCCTGGCCTGTGCCGTACTGAAGACGACCACACGCATAGCTCCGCCTCCGGTCCATCGGACTGCCGCGACCAAGCAGCAACTGGTTGACCAGATTGAGCGCATCGCCTTGATCCAGTCGATGCGGGCATCGATCGAGGTCACCCTCACCATCCAGAACAACGACAGGGACAAGGAAACCGAGTACCGCCATGTGAAAGGGGCTCTTGTAACCCGACGCCCGAACTTGATACGGACGAACGCCGAGACGCCCGCGGGCCTGGCCGTCGTCTACGACATGGTCTCGAACGGGGAGATGTTCCAGGTGCACCTGCCATGGCGTAATCGCGTATACGAGGGCCCAACGGCACTCGAGCACATCTCGGACAATCGCGCCGAGAATATTCGCCCGCAGCACATGCTGGATGCGATCATGCTGGAACCGATCGGACCTCACCGCCAGGTCCTGCTGGACTTCAACTCTCTGGGCCAGTCCGGCTACCAGATTCTCCACGTGGTCGAGGCGGATTCTGGCGGAGAGTGGCGGATTCGACGGAAGTACTGGTTCAACCGGGCCGACCTGACACTCTCCCGCATGATGATTCTCGATGACAGCGCGGAACTCGTCACCGACGCCTGGTACCGGACCTGGATGGAGGACAACGGCCTGCCGTACCCGCAGTTCATCCGCATCGAACGCCCCAAGGACGGTTATCGCCTTGAAATCGAGATTCTCAATCCGGGCTTGAACCAGGCAGTACCGGACGAGTCATTCCGGCTCGAACTGCCTGCCGGCATTGCCATCGAGAGAATCGGCAGCCAGTCGGCGTCGAACGGCTGACCGGGATCCCACCCATGATCCAGCGCCTTGTCCTTCGCAATCTGTCCCACAGGCCCGTCCGAACCGGTCTCACGATCCTGGCGATCGCGGTCGAGGTCATGATGATCGTCATGATGGTCGGCGTATCGGAGGGACTTCTCCAGGAATCCCTGCGGCGAACCAAGGGCGTCGGAGCCGACATCCTCATCCGCCCCAGGATCGAGGGCGCAACCATGAGTGGCGCCGACCTCTCCGGTCGATTGCCCCAGGTACTGATGGAGAACATCGAGGGCATCGATCAGGCCCTGGGGGCCACCGTGTTCACGATCGGCAATCTGCAGACCATCACGGGTGTCGACTGGGTCGGGCTGGAGCGGATGAGCGGCGGCATCGTGATCTATGAGGGCCGCGCATACCAAGCCCCGTACGAGGCTCTGGTGGACGAGATGTACGCCCGGCAGCAGGACGTGGAGGTCGGAGAGTCCATCCAGTTGATGGGCCACGGTTTCGAAGTCGTGGGCATCGTGGAGACCGGCAAGATGTCACGGGTGTTCATCCCCGTCGAGACGATGGCGGAACTCCAGGGCTGGGGCAACCGGTTCAGCCAGGTCTACCTGAAACTGGAGGAAGCCGCCGATGCCGACGCGATCATCGAGACGCTCCGCGCAATGATGCCCGACCGGACGGTGATTTCCGTGGAGGACTTCCTCGCCCTCACCGCCACCAACGTGCGCCAGATGTCGTCCCAGTTCGTCAACATCATCATCTCGATCGCGGTGGTGATCGGCTTCATCGTCGTGATGCTGGCCATGTATACGGCCGTCCTCGAGCGCACGCGGGAAATCGGCATTCTCAAGGCGATCGGAGCCTCGAAGAGCCTGATCTGGACAATCGTGGTGCGGGAGACCGCCGCCATCAGCGTACTCGGCATTCTGCTCGGATTCGGCCTGAGCGTGCTGGGCCAGCGGGTGGTCGCGCTCAAGTATCCACTGGTGCCGGTCTTCCTGCTCCCCGAATGGATGGCAGGAGCGGCGGTGCTCACGATCCTGGGATCCATCGCCGGGGCCAGCTACCCCGCCTGGCGGGCCGCGAAGGCGGACCCCTGCGATGTCCTTTCCTACGAATAGGCCGAGTGGAGAGCAGCCCATGCCGGACGAGCCGATCATCCAGATCCGGGACCTGAAGAAGGTCTACCGGTTCGGAGCGGTCGACGTGCCCGCCCTGCGGGGTGTCTCGCTGGATGTCCGGACGGGCGAGTTTCTGGCCGTTCTGGGACCGTCAGGATCGGGCAAGTCGACCTTGTTCCACATCGTCGGCAGCATGCTCGCCCCGACCAGCGGAACGGTCCAGGTCGCGGGACTTGACCTGGCCAGTCTCTCGGACGCGCAACGCACTGAAATGCGCAAGATCAGTGTCGGATTCGTGTTCCAACGCTTCAACCTGCTGCCGACATTGACCGCGGAGGAGAACATTCGGATCGCGCAGCATATCGCCGGAACGTTCGATGCGGATGACGACCATTTCGAGCACGTGGTTCGCCTCCTCGGAATCGAACACCGCTTGGGACACAAGCCCTACGCCCTTTCTGGCGGTGAGCAGCAGCGCGTCGCGATTGCGCGAGCGATCGTGAACAAGCCGCGGATTCTCCTGGCGGACGAGCCGACCGGCAACCTCGACTCGGAAAACGCGACGGCTGTCCTCGACACACTGAAGTCGCTCAACGAGCAACTGGACCAGACCGTCCTGATGATCACGCACAACCCGGAGGCAGCCGACTATTGCGCTGACCGGGTGGTGCAGATGAGGGACGGCCGGATTCGCTGACCGCGCAGCCGGCGGGCGGATCAGTCAGTCGTACACCCGCTCGTACATCCCGCGGTTGCGGAGAACCGACTGGACATATCCGCGTGTTTCACTGAACGGGATCGTCTCGACGAACTCGGCTAACTCCCGGAAGGGTCCGAGTTTCATCCACTGCGGGATCCTGCCGTCGCCGGCGTTGTAACCCGCGAGCGCCTTCTCCAACTGCCCGTCGAACTTCGCAAGCACTTCCTTGAGATGGAACGTGCCGAGGCGGAGACTCAGGTCGGGGTTCGTCAGCTTGCGGCTCGAGAATCCCGGGATCCCGAGGCGCCGGAACAGTCCCCGCCCGGTCTGCGGCATGATCTGCATCAGGCCCAACGCCCCGGCGTGGGACCGCGCGCGGGGATTGTATTCGGATTCCTGACGAATCAGGGCGGCCACCAAGTACGGATCGAGACCGTGCCGCTCCGACCGGGACCGGAGACTGTCTTCCCATCCCAGGGGGAACAGGTAGCGCCAGTATTCCTCGTCCAACGCTTCGAACGGCATTCGCAGATAGCCGAACACGTATCTCTTCATGACGCGCAGCGCCCGATAATGCTCTTGCCGGCTGACGTGGAGCCGGCCGAGCTGGAGACCGGCAAGGTGAGAGTCTGGCTCGCGGTAGTCCACGTGCGACAAGACCCGGTCGGCCTCCTCCACCAAGCCCAACTGACCCAGGGTCAGCCCCATGTCCAGGGCGCCTCGCGTCGCATCGTCCGGTTCAAAGGACAGCTTCCTCGGAGCCGGGATCGTGCTGGCAAGCTCGGCGGCGAGATTGCTGTCGAGAGACCCGGAAACCTGCTCCAGACGGTCCCTGGCGAGGAACCCGTAGTAATAATGCGGAAATCCATCCGCAGTGACCTCGTAGCAGGCCCGGGCTTCCGCCGCTCGCCCATCGCGCTCGTGCAGCCGACCGAGCCAGTACAGGGCCCCGGCGGCGGTGGCGGAGTCCGCGAACCTCCCGAGATGCTCCGTGAGCAGTCGGCGTCTGTCGGGGGAGCGGTCCAACCACGCCCTCCACGTGATCTTCCAGTGTGCATACGGGGCGTGTTTGCCATCCGGAAACGCCTGCAGAAGTCGCTTGAAGGTGCGAGGATACTCGTGGCGATCATCCAGCAGGTAGTAGTAGTTGCCAACAGCGAGAAGAGCTTCCTGGTACCACGGCGAGGATGCGTGCCGGTCGGCGAGCTTGCCCAGACTCGAACGCATCGCACGCACCATGCCCTTGCGCCGCTCGATGGCACAGAGCAGGTAGAGCCTTTGCGCGTCGAGATCGGGATCGCTGGGGCGGGCCTTGGCCAGGGCCGAGTAGGCTACAGAGTCGCTCCTAAGGTGGTAGTCGGCGGCTCCTTTCCGGATCACTGCCCGGTCACGTTCCGTACCGGAGAGACCCGCGCCAAGCGCACGGTTGAATTCCGCGGATGCCTGGTCATACCGCCGACCATTCAGCAGCACCTCCGCCCTGGCTAGGCGCCATTCCGCCGGAGCGGACGGATAGTTCCGCCCCATGCTCGCGCGGAGCCTGTCCAGGTGGGACTCGGCCACCGCGGCCTGATCGCTGAACGGGTGGTAATAGTAGGCTCGCCGATACAGCTTGACAGCTTCGTGGTGATTCCCGTCAAGGTGCTCGACGCGTCCGGCCAGGTACAGGCGAACCGGTTCTTCGAGTTGTCCCGCGCCGGGACGGAGCAGCGTCCGGGCTTCCTCGCGACGGCCCAACCGAATCAGGCTCTCGATCCGGAGCCGTTCAGCGGCCGGCCGGAACCGACTGGCAGGAAACCGCCTGACGAACTCCTCCAGTGGCGGCAGGGACCGGTCGAAGCCTTCGTCGAGAACAATGCAGCGGGCACGGTAATAGGCTGCATACTCGCTGAGCCAGCCGAGCCCTTCTCCGACCCCCGCAAACGAATCTTCGGCGTCCGGATACTCCTTCTTGGCGTACCGGGCCATCCCGATCGCGAACAGTGCCAGGTGGCGGTCACGTCCTGCCGCCTGGTCCGCGAACTTCTGCAGGGCCCTAAAACTGGTGGAGGTGGGTCTGGCAAGGAGCTGCTGGCTCAGCTCACTGAGCTTCGGAGATACGAGCGGGGCGGACTGCAACCAAGGCAGGAACGCAACGGCAACGAACCCGAGCACAATGGAACGGGGGATCCGCAGCCGGTTGCGAGCACATCGCCCACTAATTCCCTGATCCGAAGATTCGCTACTTGCGTCACGGCGTAGTCCGGTCTCCATCGTCCTTGTTCCCCGGTCGCGAGCCGAGCGCCTCGATCCAGGCCTCGGCCGTCAAAATCATGGCCTCGATTACATCCTCTCGCACGCGGTTGCCATCCACGAGCAGAACACCGAGGACAGTATCCCGCAAGACGAGTGGGTATAACGTGACCTGCTCGTCCTGCCCATAGGCGAACTCCTTGCAAAGGGCCTGGGACAGATTGTGCTGGGTCGCCTCGGTTACGACGGTCTCCTTGGACTCCGTGGCGTGTGCGATGGCAGGCGCCGAAGCCAACTGGATCGATAGCGGCACCGACCCGGAACGACCCTGTTCCTGATCGCCTCCGGCAGCCCGGAAACCGATTACCGTTTCCCCACTCCGCAGCAGCACCGCGGCCCGACGACAGCACCGTGCCGCAGCATGCACCAGTTCCGTCAAGACCGAGTCCGGCTCCCCGGCGGCCCGAATCTTCCGGATCGAACCCGAGATTTCCGTGAGGACACCCTTCAGTTCCGTCCTAGCCGCTTCGATCGCCTGGTCGAGACGGTCTTGGGCAGCGTGCTCTGCCGAATCAACAACCCGACTCATCTCCTCGACGAGACGAACGGACTCGCTCTCGCAAATTGCCTTGATTTCGTCGTGGTAAGACAGTCCGGAACCCTCGTGCGATCCAGCCCCGGGCGCCAACCCGATGCATGGTGCTATTTTAACGGAAACGCCGCAAGACAGGATCCAGAACGAACCGTCACGGGGAATTTCAGGATCCTCTGCCCTGAAAGATGATCGATTTACGAGGACAGCTGGCCATCGTTACCGGTGGTAGCCGGGGAATCGGGCGCGCAATAGCCGCAGCGCTGGTCAACGAAGGTGCGAGCGTGGCGATCTGCGGACGCAACAAGACGGCACTGACATCAACGATCCGGACCCTCAGTGCATCCGGTCACGTCATCGGACGCACATGCGATGCCTCCCAATGGCGGGACGTGGAGGACTTCTACGAGTTCATCGACAAGGAGCTCGGCGGAGTCGACATCCTGGTCAACAATGCCGGCGTGGGACGCTTTGCCCCTGTCGACGAACTGAGCCCTCGTGAGTGGGACGAAGTGATCGCCACGAACCTGAGTGGACCCTTCTACTTTTCCCATCTTGCGGTACCACGCATGAAGCACCGGGGCGGCGGGTTCATTCTCAACATCGGGAGCTTGGCCGGGAAGCATCCGTTCGCATCCGGGGCGGCCTACAATGCCTCCAAGTTCGGGCTGGCCGGCTTCACGGAGGCGATGATGCTGGACCTGCGCTACGCCAACATCCGTGTCAGTACGATCATGCCCGGCAGCGTGCAGACAGGGTTCCGGTCGGGAACGAAGAATGCCGAATGGAAACTCGACCCGGACGCAGTCGCGTCGATGGCGATCCACCTGTTCCGAACGCCGGCGCGCAATCTGGCAAGTCGCGTGGAGATGCGGCCGAGTCGGCCCAGCCGATAAGCCACCATCTGTCGGGCCCCTCTCAGGGTTGCTCCAGAAGGAGTCGCCCATTGCGAAGTGCGACAGGGACGGCGGAATGAAGACGCCCATCAAACGCTGGCGCTTGGTCTGGCTTGTCCGCTATTCTGGATGCCGAAGCACACCCATTCGGCCGGCGGTCAGTCCCAAACGCGGAAACGCCCCCGCTGAGCAGAGAGGATCCGCGTGAGCGCGACGAAAATCCTGGATCCGATTCGGGCCGTAGCCCTGAGCTTCACCTTCGTACTGTTGGCTGCGGCGACCCGTGCACAGCAGACCGATCCATACGGCGGATTCCTCGACATCCAGGGCGAAGCGACCGGTTTCTTCCACACCGAGTGGATCAACGATCGCTGGTGGCTGGTAACTCCCGACGGGCACGGATTCTTCGGGGTCGGTATCAGTCATCCGATCACGAGCATGTCGCAGGGAGCCATCACCTTCGCTTACGACGGCAATCAAGCGGAGTGGATGCGCGACGGTATCCGCAAGATGCGCACACTGGGTTTTAACTGCGTCTGGTCGGGCCCCTACAGCCTTGAGCGCATTCGCTTCGGCAACATTGACGCCGACTTGGCGGAGAGGGTCTACCGCGAAGCCAGGATTCCCTACGCAATCCATGTTCCCTTGATCAAGTACCAGGTTGAACTAGTGTCTCGTCACATCGAGTGGACAGTGGGGCAGTGTCCGGGTTTTTCATGGCTATGGAGCCGATTATGATCTGTCCTTTCGAGATTCCAAGCAGCTCTTTGTACACCCGGGTTATAGGTACGAATTCAAGGACCAACCGCATCGTCCGAACGATATCGCGCTCATCGAACTATCGCCGCCGTTCCCTGCATCATTCGCCACCCCTCTTGGCCTTCCTCGCCCATCAGCGGAGAGGATATATGCTCCTTCTGGAACCTCGGCAGTCACGATAGGCTATGGACAAACGGCAACTGGAACGAGTAGTTACATGCGATCCGTCAGTGCGAGCATGCATCACGCCAAGGATTGTCGTGATCGGCTAGATATCAAGAACGAAGTGCAAGCTGTTCATGATGATACGATCTGCTCAGGTACATCTACAAGACGGGCACATTTTGGGGATAGTGGAGGACCATTGATCGTTGCCTACTCGGGAAATGGAGGTACGCGATGGTTGCAGATCGGTGTGGCCAACAGGCCTGCCATTACCTCAGCAGGGTCCGTATTGCCTGCCAAACTCCGGTCCGGGCGAGTCGGCCTCGGATGAGCAGCCGACTGAGCATTGAGCCCCCCAACTCGACGAGGAATCTCCCGAGGTTGAATCGCAGAAGCGAGATATTCGCCGGTTATTCATCGCTTCCGGCCCGGGCCATACCTGTCAAGGGAGGGGGCCACAGGCCCGGTCAGGTCCAACGAGACGCGGGTACGCAATGCCAAACGATCCGCAGCAGGCGAACGGCTCCAGCCCTTCCCTTCGCAGCGTCTGCGGGGCAGAGTGGTCGACGGGGTGCGGTCCCTGCGCTACCGGGCGCCGTCGGACCGGTTGGAACGTCCGATGCCGAAACCGGTCTTCATTGATGCCGGCGGAGGAGATTCTCTTGCCGTAGTCCGGCCGGCGCGTTCCTTGATCGGCCCCTTGCAGATGTCCGATTTGCGCCTTGATGCGTGATTCGCCCGTCAGTGGCATTCGCGGGTTCACTTGGTATCCGGCCACTGTCTGCGCCATCCGTCTGTTGTCCGGGTCCATCGGAAGGATGAACGGCCAGGAGCGGACCCCTGCCCGTGCGGCTGACTTGCGATCGAATCGCAACGCATTCATCAGGAACGGCTTGCGTGTCGAGTCAAATGCCGAGTCTATCGAAAAACCAGAAATTGCGGGAGGCGTTGATCGCATGGCCGCACTTGCCGACCGTGATTCCCGCCGACTCCGAGCACTGCATCAGGCTGCGAATACCAGGTCGCGAGGGCCAGAGTCCACAGGGGGGTGGCTGGTATCTGTCGTTCGCCCCGTGACACCGATCTGCCGCGCACCAACACCCGCCGACCAGGCCGAGGCTCGTCCACGCCCCGACCTTCCGGCAACTCCCGCCGTGCAGCCTCTGCCGAGGCTTGACTCTTTCCCGACTGAGGATCTCGCTCCGCCCCGAACGCATCGTATGACGCCCCCCGTGCATGCGTCCTGCACCTTCCCCACACAAGCTTGGCCTGTTCGCGGTCCGTTTCAATGCGGGTACGATTCTCGTACCCGCATTGTTGCACGAACAGATGCTGCTGTGCTAGTCTGTTGATCGGGTATGGAGTGATTCATCTGCATGCGGTTGCTACAAGAGTTGTCCCGATGGCCATCCGGTGGAGGTCGCGTTCCCGCTTGGGGCGTCGGGCTCCTGGTCCTGCTCCCCGTGCTTGGCTTTGGTGCTGACGAGCAGGGCCCGATTCCACGCTCGATCGTCGGAGGTGCAGCCACCACCGTGCAACGCTACCCCTTTGCGCTGTATATGCAGATGCCTGCTGGCACCTGTACCGGTAGCCTCATCGCGCCGAATTGGGTATTGACAGCCGCCCATTGTGCGGTCAGTACGGAAGGACCAGTTGCCAGGATCCGCGCCTGGCATCGGGATCGGGCCAACAACCGGCATATCTACAGAGATGCCAAACGGTTCATCCCGCACCCGGGCTACAGGTTTGACCTTAAGCACTTGAGGTTTCGCCCTCACGATATTGCCCTCGTTGAACTGTCTCAGCCATTCCCTGAGGAATATGCCGCCCCACTGGGTCTTCTCAGCCGATCAGCCGAACAGAAATATGCTCCATCCGGCACGTCAGCCACTCTATTGGGATACGGACGCATGGACAACAAGCAGTGGAGTGCTGGACTGCGATCTCTTACCGTGCCCTTGTATCATGCCGCCGATTGTCGCAAGCGCGTAGAGCTCGATGTTACGTATGCACGACTGGAACTACTGGAGGTCGTTCATGGTAACACAGTATGCGTCGGTTCGTCCGAGAAATACGCAGACTTGGGAGATAGTGGAGGCCCGCTGATCATCCCGTATTCCGGAGAAGGAGATCTGCAGTGGTTACAGGTGGGTGTGGCCAACAGGCATGTTCAGGGTGACCTGGCATTGCCCGTAGCTTCCTCCTATGGCAGGGTGGCCCCATACGCTGACTGGATCAAGGAAAGTACCCAAGGCACAATCGTACCCGTCACGGTGCAGTCCACGCCCGAACAGCTCACGAGTCAGTTGAAGCAGAGCCAGGCAGACCTGCAGGCACTGCGGCAAGTCGAGCTGTTGCTGCGCAGCAACAGAGAGCAGCTCGCCCGGTTTGTTGGCCAACTGAACACTGCGGAGAAACGGGACAAGGGGCTGCAGACTTCAGAAGATGGTATCCATGCTTCGATCTCGACTCTCCTTACCCAGTAAGCGCGTCGCATGACCCACACCTCGGCCTACGCCTAGTGTTCGGTCACTCAATGATTTTCGGGTAGACGGACTTGAGTCGACAGCGGGCTTTGGCAATCGACATCCGCCAATTCACTCCACGCTGGCGATCATTGACCCGTTGCGACCAGGCGGTCACCTCGGCCCGCAACTTGTCCAGGTCCCCGATCCGACGACCCTTCAGACACTGCCGCGTCAGGCAACTCAATTCACACTCCGCCACGTTCAGCCAACTCCCGTGCTTCGGCGTGTACTGGAACTCGATGCGCTGCCTCAACCCCCGCGCCCGCTCCGCCTCGAAAGCCTCGTACAGCGCTCCCCGCGTGTGCGTGTCGGGATTGTCCAGCACCAGCGTGATCTTCTCGCCGTTCGCATGGCGGCTCTCCAGCAGGGCCGCCACCTCCTCGGCCCAGTCCAGCTTGGTGCGCCGCTCCCGCACCGTCACCGTCCGCCAACCCACCAGCGGTTCACAGAACATGAACACCGAGGCCATGCCCGCCCGCTGATACTCGTAGTCCACCCGGCGCGGATGCTCCTTGGTGGCGGGCAGTGGCTCGCGGGTTTCCCGCACCATCCGGATCGGCTGTTCGTCCATGCAGACCACCGGTCGCCGCTCGTCGTAAGGCCTTTCGTACGTGGACAGAACATCTTCCATGGCGGCCACATACTCCCCGTCCACCTGCGGCGGAATCACCCAGTACTGCAGGTAGCGCCCCACCATGCCGTTTTTTTAGTGTCCGATTGACGGTCTCGTGGCTGATCGTGTCACAGATGCCGATCTCGACCGCCTCGCGGGCTAGCAGGCGCAGGGACCATTGGCCGAAGCCGGTCGGCGCGACTTCCTGCCGCCCGTCCAGGAGCTTCGGCGGCCAGGTGGACGGGTCCCGTTGCCGCCCGTCGAGGGCCAACTCGAAGCCTTCCAGCACGCGGCGTTTGCGCACGTTCGCGACGGTCCGCTCGCGGCAGTCGAAGGCCTCCGCGACCTGCTGGTCGCACCAGTCCGGCCCGTCCGCATCGACCTTCAGCAAAATGCGCGCCCGGCGCGCTTTCTGGCTGCTGCCCTTGAGCTTCTTGATGACCTCCTGACAGGTCTTGCGTTCGGCCTCCGAGAGGCGCACAATGGACTTCTTCATGGTTCCTTCTCCCTTGCTGTGGCAAGACGACTCGGGTCACGGGGCCCTCACCTTGGAACACATTGTACAGGAAATGTTGCCATTGACCGAACACTAGGGACTGGCGAGAAGCGGCCCGATGTCTTCAGCGCCAAGTATCAGCGTTACGTCAGCGCGGAAGTCGCCAAACGTGTCGCACCCAACCAAGACAATCCGTGGATTCTGGGCTACTACTACGGCTATGGATCCTTCATGCGTGAAGACCTGTGGATAAACCAGACGCCTGCCTACCCAGCGGGAAGCCCAGGCCGGGAGCGACTCTTCGACGTTCTCGAGCAACGCTATCGCGGCGACACCGCGCAGCTGAACGCGGTTCACAGAACGGGCTTCGCTTCCTTCTCGGAGCTACGCCAGCATGGTTCTCTGACGTTTCCGCGTTGGATCTCCGCCGTCAAGGCCGGTCAACCGCTGCCTGCCCGGGCGGGTGCGCACGACATCCTCGCCGATGCGGAGGCACTGCTTGAGGAGATCGTCCACCAGCTCCACCAAGTCGCGCACACTGAGATCCGCAAGCATGACGCGAACCACTTGGTGCTGGGTTCCTACGTCAAGCACACGACCTATACGCCTCGGATCTGGACGCGCATCGCACCGTACATCGACGCCCTGGGGCCGCAAGACATCAGCGACGTGAATCCCATCAAGCCTAGCGTCGCAGTAACGGGAATACCTGCCCTGCTCAGCGATCAAGAATTCGGCAACGTGTACCGACTCGCCCTGCAGGGCAAGTCGGGTGCTCCGGGCGCCGTGCCGGATCATGTGGACCGCCGAGTCCTGTACGATCTGCTGGCGGGCCGCATTGCTCGTGATCCGGATTTCATTGGCGTGTCCTTCTGCGCCGTGCTCTACGATCAGTGAGGTGGTATCGGAATTTCGGACAGTGCGTTAAGGTGGACTCTGCGCGGGGTGAGAGGAGTTCAACATGGCGAAACGACGGAGGTTCACGGCCAGTTTCAAGGCACGGGTAGCAAAGGCAGCGTTGCGGGGGGATCAGACAATCCAGCAGATCGCGGCGCACCATGAGGTGCACCCGAACCAGGTGAGCCAGTGGAAACGCACGGCGAGTGAAGGTCTGATCGGGTTGTTCGAGAAGCAGCCGCACAACGAGCGGCAGGTCCTCGAGGCGGAGATTCAGAAGCTGCACGCGAAGATCGGGCAGTTGGTCGTCGAACGGGATTTTTTGCAGAGCGCGTGGGAACGCTAGATCGTGCCACGCGCCGGACGCTGGCCCAGCGGGGCCATCCCCGAGCCAGCCTGAGCCTGCAGTGTCAGTTGCTGGGGCTGAGTCGGTCGGCACTGTACTACCATGCGCGCGAACCGGACGCGGCCGAGTTGGCGCTGATGCGTCGTGTGGACGAGTTGTACACCGCGCATCCGTTCTACGGGAGTCGCCAGTTGAGTCGGCACCTGCAGCGGGAGGGCTGGTCGGTCGGTCGGCGCCGGGTGCGGCGTCTGATGCGCCAGATGGGGCTGGCGGCGATCCACTGCCGTCCGCGCTGCAGCGAGCCGCATCCGGTGCACCGGGTCCACCCCTACCTGCTGCGCCACCTGCAGGTGCAGCGGGCGCACCACGTGTGGTGTGCCGACATCACCTACATCCCGCTGCAGCAGGGCTATCTGTACCTGATGGCCGTGATGGACTGGGCCAGTCGCTGCGTGTTGGCCTGGGAGTTGTCGAACACCCTGGACAGCGAATTCTGCGTGGCCGCCGTGGAGGCGGCCCTGGCGCAGCACCCGGCCCCGGAGATCTTCAACACGGACCAGGGCAGCCAGTTCACGGGGACCGCTTTCCAGAACTGCCTGGAAGGCGCCGGGGTCCGGCCCTCCATGGATGGTCGGGGCCGCTGCATCGACAATGTGTTCATCGAGCGGCTGTGGCGTTCCCTGAAGTATGAAACCGTGTATTTGCAGGAATTCACGGACGGTTTCGTGGCCCGGGAACAGATCGGATCATGGCTGAGGTTCTACAACCAAGAGAGGCCTCACTCGGCACTGGGAGGCCGGACACCATGGGAAGTGCTGAAGGCCGGTGGGGAGCCGTGCGAGGGAAGCCGACAGCGGGTGGCTGGTTCGCCGCAGGAGCGGGTTTCGAGCGGGCCCTGCACCGCCTGAGTGATCCGGCCTTCAAGGTCTTCAGCTACATCTGTCTGCGGGCAGAACGAGGGAGTGGCTGTCTGGAGTTCGAACGGGCAACCCTGGCTCGGGAACTGGGCCAGAGTCGGTCGACGCTGGGCCGCTGTCTGCGGGAACTGGTGGCGCAGGGCATCTGCACCCTGGAGGCGGCCCCGAACCAGCACCGTCGTTCGCGTCTGCGCGTGTGTGCCGAGTATTGGCCGTATGAAGCTCAGCCCGGCGACGAGGAGGTGCCCGGCGCCTCGCAGCCGAACCCGGATCTGATGAGCTATGTGGCTCGCGTTCGCGAGCTCTTCCTGCAACCGACCTGCGTGCAGGCGACATTCCGCACGGTGGATGAGCGCTTGGCGGCACAGTGGTACCGTGCGGGCGTGGACCTGGAGCGGGTCGAGCAGGCCATCCTGTTGGGGAGCGTGCGCAAGTCGCTGGCCCTGCTCGAGGACCCCGACGGCGAGCCGGTGCGCTCGCTGGCCTACTTCCGCAACCTGCTCGAGGAACTGCGGGAGCATCCGTTCCCGGCCGCCTACGGGGAGCACTTGGAGCGCCATCTCGCCCATTGCGAGCAGTGCTGGCGGGATCGGCCCGAACTCGCGCCGGGGTCTGCCGGTTCAGATTTGACACCAGCAAGGCCCGGCAAGAGGAGCCCCAAGCCAGCCTCTGCGGCAGCCTCGGCCGACAGAGAGACGGGAGGATGACGATCCCTCGTTCTGTTATAATTTCGGCAGTCGGTAGTTCAACAGAAGTTGCAGAGTCCACCTTAACATTGCCGACTACCTGTCCAAACATCCGGTACCACTTCACAGTCCCATTGACGAAGAGCCTATGACCGCGGTCAACCAGGCTTCTTCGATATCGACGGTGAGCCGCACCAGAGCCTTGTCGCAACGGTCCGCAACGCCAATCAGGGGATCCTCGACTCGGTTCGCGAACCCTTGGACGAAACGTCGATCGCGAAGCTGCACCGCGCCTACATTGAGATCAAGGACGCATATCGTCGGATCATGCAACAGCGTTTCGCGTCGCTGCAGGGAGGTGCAGTCAGATAGCCATGGGAGTGACTCGACGCCAGTTCCTCAGTTATGTCGCCAGCGTGGCGCTGGTCACGGCCAAGACGACCCAAGCCGCACCCGACGGCTTCTTCACACTCGGCCAGCGCGACGACCACGGGTGGTTCATGGCACCCGACGGAGCACCCTTCTTCTCGCTAGGAGCCTGTCGGACTTAGGCCGTCGGGGCGCAACAGAGCACAGAAGTGCAGGAAAAAGCAGGGGTTACCGGCAAAGTGGAATCCTGGGTTCATAGCCAGGTTCGTCCTCTGTGAACGCGATCAGCCCTACGTGCTGCCCCAGGGCATGCGCGAGCGGATTCCCAAGGAGGATCTGGCACATTTCGTGCTCGAGTCCGTGGAACTGGTGAAGATGGACCAGTTCGAGATCAATCAGCGCGGTACGGGCTCGGCGCAGTACGAACCGCGCATGATGCTGGCCCTGCTGATCTACTGCCATGCCCATGGCATCGTCTCGTCCCGGCGTATCAAGCGGTCCACCTGGCGCGACCTGGGATGCGCTTCATCACGGCCAATCAGCAGCCGGACCACGCGACGATCGCGCAGTTCCGGCGGGAGAAGTTCACGGCCATGGGGGAGTGTTTCCTACAGGTGCTGCGGTTGGCGAAGGAACTGAAGATACTGCAGTTGGGGACGGTGAGCATGGAAGGGACGAAGGTGCGGGCGTCGGCCACCAAGTAGCGGTCGGTGAGGTACCAGCGGACAGGGGATCTGGTGGAGCAGCGGGCACAGGAGAAGGCCAGGAAGGAACAGGCGGAGTACGAGCGGAAGGTGGCGGCCCGGCAGGCGCGCAAGGGAGCCGGACGGGCACCGAAGCCACCGAGCGAGGAACCGGCGGGGAAGGAGCAGAGCAACCTGACGGATGCGGACAGTCGGCTGATGAAGAAGAACCAGCGGGCGGATTGCGAGCAGTCCTGTAGCGCGCAGGCGACGGTGGATGCGGAGGGGAGTCAGTTGGTGGGTAAACGTTCGAGTGGGCAGTGGAAGGCAGGCAGTGAGGGGGAGCGCCGGAGGCTGGCCAGCCGCTGCGGGCTGAGGGGTGGGCGGCGGCCCACAGCGTGCTGGGCCGGGCCACCCGAGCGGCGGGAAGGTCGTCGGGGTCAGCCGGGCCGGAGCAGCACCTGGCGGCGGTCCGGGGGCATGCCCCACGGCAGCCACTCCTGCGGCTGCGGCACGGTCGCGCCCGGGCCCTGCCGGGCGCACTCGCCCAGGAAGGCCTCCAGCCAGCGCCCCAGATCGATGCCGGCCATGGCGAGCGTGCTGCACACCGACAGCAGCAGACCCTGCAACTCGGCCCCGGTCGGACTGTGCGAACCGTGGCTGAGCTGGCGCCCGATCACCACCCGCCGCAGGGCGCGCTCGACACGGTTGTTGTCCATGGGCACCAACGGCTGCTGCACGCAGACCGACAGGCCCGTGCGATAGCGCAGCAGCGAGGCCAACGGTCCCAGTCGCGGGTCGCCCGCGGCCGGGGCGCTCGCCGCTACGCTCTGCCGCTCGCTTTCCACGTACGCGAAGAACCGGCTCATCGCGGCGCTGAACTGCTCCTGCAGCGCCTGCCACTGCGCCGACTGGTGCTCGCAGTCCCGCTCGGGCTGCCAGTGCCGGTGCCGCTCGCGGTGCAGCCGGTACAACTCCCCGATGCGCCGCACGATCTCGTCCGCCCAGCTCTGCCAGGGCGGATGACGGTCGGCCAGCCGCACGAAATCGCGCCGGGCGTGGGCCCAGCAGATGGCCAACTCGAACTGGCCGGCGTGGTCCCGCACCAGCTTGTCGTAGGCCGCATAGCGGTCGCACACCAGCACCGCCCGCCCGCTCTGTCCGAGGGGCCCGAACAGGACCTTCGCCGCCGCCGCGCTGCGCGCCGGATCGACCCGGAACCGCACCGCGTCGGCCGTCAGGCAGGCCCACAGCCAGCAGCGCGGATTGTGCCCCTGCTCGCCCCGCGCCTGCACCCTCCACGACGTTTCGTCCCCGTGCACCAGCAGCGCCTGCTGCTGATGCACCCCGATGGCCTGCTCCAGCGGTGCGAACCAGTGCACGAAATCCTGCTGATGCCCCAGCAGGCTGCTGGCCGGCAGCGCCAGTCCCCGCTCGGCCCACTCCCGCTCGAAGGCCCGCACCGGGCGCCGTTGCCAGTACACCTGCAGCAGGAACTCCACCCACACGCTCAGACCGTAGCAGGTCCCCCGGAACAGCGTCGGTGGCAACCCCGCCTGCACCGTGGGCGTCCGCTGGCCGCGGGCCTGCGCGCACTCGCAGGTCGCCCGATAGCGCGGCCGCCGGATGCGCCGCCGGTAGCTGCGCACCTCCACCTCGACCCGCTCGCTGACCGCCACCCCGTGCCGCCCGAAGGGCCGCCCGCAGTCCCCGCACACCCGCCTCTCCGCCGACAGGTCCCGCTCCTCGGTCCGCTCTTCCAACTCAGGCCGCGCCACCCGCGGATGGGACCTCGCTCCCGGTTGCCCGCCCCGCGTCCGCCGGCCCGACCGACCCGCCTCGCCCGCGTCCGGCTCCGGCGTCCGCTTCTCACTCCGCGTACCAAAGGCCGCCCGCAGCAGATCCGCCCGATTCGGTGGCTGTCCGACCGCCCCCTGCTGTAACTCCGCCACCTGCTGCTCCCCGGCCACCACCTGCCGTTGCAGGGCCCCGCACTCGGCCTGCGCCCGGACCAACTTCTGCTGCGTCTCTCGGTGCTGCGCCTGCTCGGCCCGCAACCGCTCCCGCAGCCGCTCCTCGCGTTCCTTCGCCCGACCGTGCTGACTCTTCCCCTACCTCGCCTGCCGCTTCCACTCCCACCTCTCCGCCGACCGCTTCCCACACTCCCGCTCTCCCCCTCCCCGCTCCTCCGACTGCCTCCCCACCGCCACCTTCCTGCTCCCGCCATCAAAACATATCAACTCTCCAACGTTCTATGCAACCTTCCTCCCTCTTCACCCCCCGGCCGGCCACCTCCCCGCTCCACTGCCCGCTCGAACGTTGTAAACGTTCGAGCGGGCAGTGGAAGGCAGGCAGTGAGGAGGAGCGCCGGAGGCTGGCCAGCCGCTGCGGGCTGAGGGGTGGGCGGCCCACAGCGTCCTTGGCCGGGCCACCCGAGCGGCGGGCAGGTCGCCGGGGTCAGCCGGGCCGGAGCAGCGCCTGGCGGCGGTCCGGGGGCATGCCCCACGGCAGCCACTCCTGCGGCTGCGGCACGGTCGCGCCCGGCCCCTGCCGGGCGCACTCGCCCAGGAAGGCCTCCAGCCAGCGCTCCAGATCGATGCCGGCCATGTCGAGCGTGCTGCACACCGACAGCAGCAGGCCCTGCAACTCCGCCCCGGTCGCACTGTGCGAACCGTGGCTGAGCTGGCGCCCGATCACGACCGGGCGCAGGGCCCGCTCGACACGGTTGTTGTCCATGGGCACGCACGGCTGCTGCACGCAGACCGACAGGCCCGTGCGATAGCGCAGCAGCGAAGTCAACGGTCCCAGGCGCGGGTCGCCCGCAACCGGGGCGCTCGCCGCCACGCTCTGCTGCTCGCTTTCGACGTACGCGAAGAACGCACTCATCGCGGTGGCGAACTGCTCCTGCAGCGCCTGCCACCGCGCCGACTGGTGCTCACCGTCCCGCTCGGGCTGCCAGTGCCGGTGCCGCTCGCGGTGCAGCCGGTACAACTCCCCGATGCGCCGCACGATTCCCTCCGCCCAGGTCCGCCAGGGCGGATGACGGTCGGCCAGGCGCACGAAATCGCGCCGGGCGTGGGCCCAGCAGATGGCCAACTCCAACTGGCCGGCGTGGTCCCGCGCCAGCTTGTCGTAGGCCGCATAGCGATCGCACACCAGCACCGTCGGCCCGGTCTGTCCGAGTGGCCCGAACAGGACCTTCGCTGCGGCCGCGCTGCGCGCCGGATCGACCCGGAAGCGCACCGCCTCGGACGTCAGGCAGGCCCACAGCCAGCAGCGCGGATTGTGCCCCTGCTCGCCCCGCGCCTGCACCCTCCACGACGTCTCGTCCCCATGTACCAGCAGCGCCTGCCGTTGCTGCACCCCGATGGCCTGCTCCAGCGGTGCGAACCAGTGCACGAAATCCTGCTGATGCCCCAGCAGACTGCTCGCCGGCAGCGCCAGCCCCCGCTCGGCCCACTCCCGCTCGAAGGCCCGCACCGGCCGGCGTTGCCAGTACACCTGCAGCAGGAACTCCACCCACACGCTCAGACCGTAGCAGGTTCCCCGGAACAGCGTCGGCGGCAACCCCGCCTGCACCGTGGGCGCCTGCTGGCCGCGGGCCTGCGCGCACTCGCAGGCCGCCCGATAGCGGGGCCGCCGGATGCGCCGTCGGTAGCTGCGCACCTCCACCTCGACCCGCTCGCTGACCGCCACCCCGTGCCGCTGGAAGGGCCGCCCGCAGTCCCCGCACACCCGCCTCTCCGCCGGCAGGTCCCGCTCCTCGGTCCGCTCCTCCAACTCGGGCCGGGCCACCCGCGGATGGGCTTTCGCTCCCGGTTGCCCGCCCCGCGCCCGCCGGCCCGACCGCCCCGCCACCGCATCCGCCTCGCCCGCCTCTGGCTCCGGCGCCCGCTTCTCACTCCTCGCACCAAAGGCCGCCCGCAGCAGATCGGCCCGATTCGGCGGCTGTCCGGCCGCCGCCTGCCGCCACTCCGCCACCTGCTGCTGCAGCGCCTCCCGCTCCTGCTCCCCGACCACCGCCTGCCGCTGCAGTGCCGCGCACTCGGCCTGCGTCTGCACCAACTTCTTCCGCATCACACGGTGCTGCGCCTGCTCGGCCCGCAACCGCTCCCCGCGTTCCTTCGCCCGACCGTGCTGACTCTTCCAGTACCCCGCCTGCCGCTTCCACTCCCACCTCTCCGCCGACCGCTTCCCACACTCCCGCTCTCCTCCGCACCGCTCCACCGACTGCCTCTGCTCCGCCACCTGCCTGCGCCCGCACTGAAAACATATCATCCTTCCTGTGTTCTGTGCAACTCCTCGCCCTCCTTGCCGTCACCTGGCCCCGTCCTAGCCCCACTGCCCGCTCGAACGTTTACCGAACGTTTACGTTGGTGGTGGGGCAGGGAGTGAGTCAGAACTGCAACGACAAGAATGAGTTGGCGGCGGGTGTGGCAGCGATCCTGGAGGAACTGGGGAGTCCGGAAGCGGTGTTGGTGGACAACGGCCATGCGAACGGAGCGGAAGTGGAGAAGGTGGAGGCGTATGTGTCGACGGGGGCAGAGGGGCGCCGGAGGCTGCATGACTTCCGACCGCCGAAGGATAAGCCGGAGAAGGACTTGAAGGCGGACTGGCTGCGGAAGATGACGGAGAAGCTGCAGACGGACGAGGGGAAGCTGCTGTATGCGTTGCGCAAGCAGACGGTGGAACCGGTGTTCGGGGTGATCAAGTCAGCGCTGGGGATCCGGATGTTCTCACTGCGGGGGATCGAGTTGGTGCGAGGGGAGTGGAATCTGGTGACACTGGCGTACGACTGCAAGCGGATTCACACTGACCGCTTGGCCGGGCAACACTAGATATGGCACCTTATGGATACGATGTGGATATATGACGTCATGAGCGGCCGTCAGCGTCGTCAGGACGGGCCGGGGTGGCGGGCGAAGGGACGGGGAGGACCCCGGAATCACTCATCCGCCCACACGGCTCTCGTTGCAGGCAGCGAAACCGCCGAGGATCCCCTCAGCGTCTTTCACACCCTCGTATCCGCCTACCTCCAAGTCCGACAAACTCCTAGCCGGGTCCTGCGAAGTCTGGTTCAGTGCGCCGTGGCCGGAATTGGAGCGGCCGTGTGGTCGTCTTGGAGCTGGTGCCGCTGCTCAGGAGCTTGGTCATAGGCATCCTGCAGACGCAGCCAGAATGCGGCAGTGGACCAGCCGGCAGCTTCGAACTTGGTGGCCATAGGAGTAGTGATGGGAGCATACTCATCTAGTAGGAGCAAGAACTCCTGTAGCTCGACGCCAATGCGACGGGCCGCCGCCGCCGGGCTTTCTTGGCCCAGCCAGAGTTGCCGAATCACGGAGCCGGGATGCAAACGGACGTACATAGCGGGACACCTCAATCTCTAACGGTAGTCTACGAAGTCGATGTCGCGAGGGTGTCCGAGTTTGTCACAACGGAAAATTGCGCGTTAGTTGTGGGAGACCTTGACAGCCCAGAAGTTGGCGCGGTCGCCTCGCAGTCGGTGAAGGCCGTCTGGACCAGCCACGTCCTGTGGTCCACGGGCGATATCCAAGGTGTTGAGGACCGCTGTGATTCTGGGGAGGAATGGAGGCGGCAGACACCTAGCGTCACCCTGAAGGTGGAAGCGCCGCAAGGCAGTGCTGCGGAAGGAGTGGATGGCCAAGGTCCGACGTTACGCCCAGTGCACGCCGAAATGCGACGGGCGGAGAGGATCGAGGAAGGTGTGAAGGATGGACTCAGGGAGAGTGCGGACGCTGTGTCGAGGGAGCGGCTGGAGGCCGCTGTGAGCCTTGGCCGGGGGAGGAAATGGGGGATTACCGTCGGAATGGGAAAAGGTAGGGGGGGCAGAGTCGATGGAGGGCTGGACAGACACTAACCCGGATATCTCACCAAGGTGCTCGATCATCGGTTTCTTGTCGATATTGGACCCGCCACTGGGCTAGGAGCCTGTCGGAGGCGGAACGCAAGACGTGTCAGCAGGCCATCGAGAAACACAAGGGCAGCAGTCAGAATGCGGGCCGGCCGGATGCGACCGTCAAGGCGCCGAGGTCTACGGCTGCCGGGAGCGCAACATCGACAACGTGCGCAAACGCTGCGTGCTGGAAGGCTTCGAACCGGCCCGGTCCACTTGGCCGACGATGCGCCAGCGTGTTGTGGATTGGCGAATGTCGGTTGCCGATGCTCGCCGCAGACTCAAGTCCATCTACCCGAGAATCACTACCTGATGGAACACTAGTCTCGTGGTTCCTTTGACATGACATTGGTGCCGAACATGCCATTCAATACGCTGTTTACCGTGTTCTGCGCTTCAACGTCAGCCCGCTGCAGAGCTTCGGTGATCGCCTCCTGCAGCAGGTCCTGAAGCGTATTGACGTCCTTGACAGCTTCCGGACTGATCTTGACGCTCTGTATCAGCATGTTGCCGTCCACACAGACCGTTACCATTCCGTCTCCAGAGGAGGCCTCGATCCGGAGATCGGAGACTCCCTCACTGAGGCTGTCCTGCATTCGGCGATACCGCTCGATAATCTTGCCGGCATCAATCGTGCTGAGATCGTCAGGGGCCTTCATGGTGTATTCTCCCTCAAGTCCGTTTCGATGGTAACCTGACCATCAAAACGCTGGATGATTGCTTCGACCGCCGGAACCGATACGGAGCAGACACGGAATTCCTTGTCGCCTTGCGCAGAAACGCTACCGGTGGCAGTGGGAGCGAGGATTCGGTTCAACATTGCTAGTGTTCCGTCACTCACAATTTTGAGGATCGACCGGGGCGCGGTCGTGGTTGGCGGACATCATGGCATGCGTCAATGAGCGCCTGCGTTGTGTGAACTGGCACATGACCGTGGACGATGCCTGCTGCAAACTCGAGTCCCTCTATCCCAACATCACCGAATGACGGAACACTAGGCTCTCCCAATGTCGCTGAGTCCGAGTCTAGCACTACGCTTCGCCCCGCACAGAGTTCCGCTTGGGATGCGGGAATCTCCTGCACCGATCTCTTCGTCCAGTGTCGGCTCGTATGGTTCTTGGCATTCCTTCCGTGACAGCCCGCCTCCAGTCGACTTCGCCGGGATCACTTTGCACTGGATGTTGCGGCCCGTGAGTCCGATTCTCTCAAGTTCGCTTACGGTCTCGTGACTGATCGCATCAACGATCCCCAGTTCGACCACACAGTGGGCCACAATAGCGACCACTGGAAATTGCACTCGCGTCACAGATCCGGCTATAGCGTATCCGACCGGATGCTGACAACTGTCCACTCGCTCGTGTAGAGTCATGTCGTGCTCGTCGCCGACCGTCAAGTCAAGGCCCATCTCGCGACACTCCAGCAGACAGCGTTTGCGCTCACGATCTGCACAGGCAAGTGCAGATCGGCGCAGGCGGTTCGACATGGCCCAATGTGAACTCTCAAGTACTAACCTGATTCCGGAGCCACGACGGCGGAATCGCACCCTTGTCAACAACCGAGGGATCGCGGCGCACGCCGCCATCAATGACCAGTGCGAACGGACCGGTACCTTGCGCCCGCAGGACAGTCCTTCGGAAGGTCATCCACCGACACCAGCCCGGACGAGTTCATAGACATGCTCCAGAGCGGAGGGCAGAGCGGACGGATTTTTTCCGCCGGCTTCCGCCATGTCCGGCCTGCCGCCACCGCCACCGCCGACCATTCGTGCGATGTCCCGGATCACACCACCGGCGTGAACCGCCTTGCCGGCGATGTCCTTCGTCGCGCCAGCGATGAGGGCAACCCGACCATCTTGCACGGTTCCGAGCACCACCAGTCCAGTCCCCAGCCGCACACGCAAGGCATCCACCAAGGTTCGGAGTTGCTCGCGGTCCACGTTCTGGACCTGCGCCGCTATGACCTTCGTGCCATTGATATCACGAGCCTGCGCCATCAGATCGGCAACACCCGCCCTAGCCAGCTTTGCCTTCAGTTCGCTGACGTCCCGTTCGAGCCGCTTCCGGTCCGCCAGCAGCTTCTCCACTGCCTCGAACAGGCTTCCCTCCCCCACTCGCAGCACGGAGGAGATGTGCTGGATCGCGGCAGAGGACTCCCGATAGTGCCGGATGGCTCCATGGCCCGTAACCGCCTCCAGTCTCCGGATGCCGGCGGCACTGCTCGTCTCCGCTGTGATCCGAAACACACCGATCTCGCCCGTTCGGTCCACATGCGTCCCTCCACAGAGTTCCCTGCTGAAATCGCCCACCGACACGACCCGCACCCAGTCGAGATACTTCTCGCCGAAGAGTGCCATGGCGCCCTCCCGAACAGCCTGCTCCAGATCCTTGGTCTCCGTCGACACTTCGATGTCCTGCAGAATGCGCTCGTTCACGATCTGCTCGATCTCCTCAAGCTCTCCCTCTTCAATCGCTGCATAATGCGTGATGTCGAAGCGAAGACGATCCGCGTCGACCACGCTCCCCGCCTGCTTGACATGCCGCCCAAGAACTCCCCGGAGAGCGGCATGGACGAGATGCGTGGCTGTGTGGTTCCTGCGAATCTCGTCCCTCCGAGACCTGTCCACGGTCCCGCTGACACGGTCTCCCACAGCGATGTCCTCAAGAATCTCCGCCCGGTGGACACTGGTTCCACGCACCGGAGCCTGCACATCCAGAACACGGGCCACCTTGCCCGTCGAGCGCTCCAGGAACCCCTGATCTCCTACCTGCCCACCAGCTTCCGCGTAGAACGGCGTGCGGTCGAGGATCACCTCCGCACTGGCACCCGCCCGTACTGCGTCGACGGACTCGCCAGCTTCGAGGATCGCAACCACCCGAAGATCATCCTCGTGGGTACGGTCGTAACCGAGGAACTCCGTACCTCCTCGTTCGGAAACGCCGCCAATCACGGGGGCAACCGCCGCAGTCCTCGCCGAACCGCCCTTCCAACTGGCGCGCGCCCGTGCGCGCTGCCGTTCCATTTCGGCTTCGAATCCGTCGAGATCGATCGCAAGGCCGCGCTCACGAGCCAGTTCCTGCTGCTCGTCCAGCGACAGGCCGAACGTGTCGTGCAGCCGGAACGCCGCGGATCCCGGAATGGTGCCGTTCTGCACCTTGCCCAGTGCCGACTCGAACTCCCGTTCGGCGACAACGAAACTGCGTTCGTAGCGCAGCTCCTCCTCATGGACGATCTTCGAGACCCGTTCGTCCGACTCCTGCAGTTCCGGATACGCCGACTGCATGCGCTCGACGACGAAGCTCGTCAATCTGTGAAGGAAGACTTCCTCGCATCCGGCGAGCCGGGCATGACGCAGCGCACGGCGGATGATCTTGCGCAGCACGTACCCACGTCCATCGTTGGCAGGCACGACACCGTCATGGGCCAGGAAGGCCGCCGCCCGGGAATGGTCCGCCACGATCCGTAACGCCGTATCGGTATCCCGCGCAGCCCCGTACTCGATCCCCAGCAGTTCTCCGGCCCGCTCGATGATCGGAACGAAGAGGTCGGTGTCGAAGTTGGACAACTGCCCCTGCAGGACGGCCGCAGTGCGCTCAAGCCCCATCCCCGTATCAATCGAAGGCTCCGGCAGCGGGTGCAGGTTGCCGTCCGGGTCCCGGTCGAACTCCATGAAGACCAGGTTCCATATCTCGACATAACGCGAGATGTCGGCGGGAAACGGGGCATCGGGCTCGTTCGCTGCAAGGCCTCCCGGGCCGTAGTCGAAGAAGATCTCCGAACAGGGACCACATGGTCCCGTGTCCCCCATCTGCCAGAAATTGTCCTTCTCGCCACAACGATGGATGCGGTCGGATGACACGCCGGCCACATCGGCCCACAACCTTGCCGCCTCATCGTCGTCTCGAAACACGGTCACGTACAGCCGGTCCTTCGGGAGGGCGAAGACCTCCGTCACCAGTTCCCAGGCAAACCGGATCGCGTCTTCCTTGAAGTAGTCACCGAACGAGAAGTTGCCGAGCATCTCGAAGAACGTGTGATGCCTCCGGGTACGGCCCACGTTCTCGAGGTCGTTGTGCTTGCCCCCCGCCCGCACGCACTTCTGGGATGTGGTGGCACGCCGATAGGCACGAACCTCGTTTCCCAGGAAGACATCCTTGAACTGGTTCATGCCCGCGTTGGCGAACAGCAGGGTCGGGTCATTCGCGGGCACCAACGAGGAACTGGAGACGCGCTGATGCCCCCTGTCTTCGAAGAACCGTAGGAACTGCTCGCGGATTTGGTCGCCGGTCATGGAGATAGAGGGGCGGGCGGACCGCTCCGACAGGGAGAATTCCAATTCTACTGCGAAAATCGGCCGGCCCGGCGAGAAGCCCTCTCCGGCCTCCACCAGGCGGACAGGTCCGCCACCGCACGGCGTTCGGCGATCCCGCGACTGGCGGCCCGACCCGAACGTGGACCAGTCAGTCCGCTGGGCCGGTCCGGGCCCACTCGGACACGTTCTCGCCGGAGAATCCGGAGATCATCGCCACGCAGTCGGCTCCCGCCCGCAAGACCTGACCCGCATTCTCGATTCGTATTCCGCCGATCGCCACCAGGGGCTTGACCGTCAGCGCACGTGCCTGCCGCACACCGTCCAGGCCGACGACCGGATCGGGATTGCTCTTGCTGGAGGTATCGAACACCGGTCCGACCGCCAGATAGTCGGCGTGCCGGCACACTGCGCTCGAGAGTTGTGTCGCATTGTGCGTGGAATAACCGACGAGCAACTGCTCGCCGACGATCCGGCGGACCGCATCGAGCGGCAGGTCCTCCTGCCCGACATGCACGCCGTCGGCCTGTAGCGCGAGCGCGATGTCGGCCCGGTCGTTGATGATGTAGCAAACGCCAGCCGCACGGAACACCGCCCCCACGGCAGCCGCCTCCTCGAAAACCGTGCGTGTATAACTGCCCTTGTGCCGGTACTGGACCATCGGGAAGCCCGAAGATGCCAGAGTCTCCGCCATCGCGACCGCTGTGGTCGCGGACGCCGCGAGATGTCCGGTGTCCAGGATCGGGTAAGCCCGCGGGAATCTGGCCAGCAGGGCAGACTTCGCCGCGATAGCCTTCGCCATGGGCAGACCTGGACGCCGCCTCGAATCGGTGTCGGTTGCGAGAGCGAACCTAACCGATCTCCAGGATCTCCTGCTCCTTCACGCCGCCGGCCTCGTTGATCTCGTCGATCGACGAGTCGGTGACGGTCTGGATCCGCTCAAGTCCTCGCTTGGCTTCATCCTCGGATATCTGCTTGTCCCGCTCGAGCTTCTTCACCGCCTCGTTGGCGTCCCGGCGGATGTTCCGCACCGCCACCCTGTGCTGTTCCATGACATTGTGCAACTGCTTCACCAGCTCACGGCGACGCTCCTGTGTCAGGGGCGGAATGGCCAGCCGGATCATCTTGCCGTCATTCGCCGGATTGATACCCAGATCGGACTCCTGGATCGCTCTCTCGATCGTGCCGATCTGCGAGGCGTCCCAAGGCTGGATCGTGAGCGTCGTCGAGTTGGGGGTCCCCAGGGTCGCCATCTGGTTGAGGGGGGTCGGTGTTCCGTAGTAGTCGACAACGATGGAATCGAGAAGGGCGATAGAGGCGCGACCGGTCCGGATGGAGGCCATGGCGCGGCCAAGGTCGTTGACCGACTTCTCCATGCGCTCCCCGGTCTCCGCAGTGACCTCTTCGACCGATTCTCCGTGGATATGTGTCATAGGTTCGCCTCCCGCAAACCATACAGGTTACGCCATCCGGGTACCCAGGGACTCGCCGCGAGCGATGCGTGAGAGTGCACCGGGCTCGTCCATCGCGAAGACGACAACGGGAAGGGAGTGATCCCGGCACATCGCGACCGCGGTGGCATCCATGACATGCAGCCGATTGGCGAGCACTTCGTCATACGTCACCGTGGCGTACATCCTGGCGTCCGGGTGGAGTGCGGGGTCCTTGTCGAACACCCCGGGAACCTTCGTTCCCTTGGCGAGAATATCCGCCTGCACCTCCATGGCCCTGAGAGACGCGGCACTATCGGTCGTGAAGTACGGATTCCCAGTACCTCCGCCGAAGACCGTCGTGACCCCCGCCTCCAGGGCAGCGATCGCGGTGTCCCGCTGGTAGCACTCGATGGCCGGCTGCATCCCGATGGCGCTCATCGCCCTGGACGGCGTGCCTTGGGCTGTCAGGACATCGGCGAGGGCCATCGCGTTGATGACGGTGCCGAGCATGCCCATGTAGTCTGCCGTGACCCGACCGACCCCTGATCCGGTCACCCGGGAACCGCGGATGAAATTCCCGGCACCGACCACGACAGCAATCTGTGCGCCCTGTTCGCGGGCAGACCCGATCTCCGCCGCCACGGATTCGAGCCGAACCGGATCGATCCCATTCCCGCCTCCCGCCCCGAGCATCTCCCCGGACAGCTTGAGCAGGATTCGGCGCGGCTGCTGCATGCGGAGGCTGTTCCCAACATCCTGTCCGGACCGCAGGGTGATCGGACAGGCTACGCTTCTTCGCCCACCTTGAACCGCTGGAACCGCCGGACGGTCATGTTCTCACCCAGTTTGGCGATGGCGGTCTGGATGAGGTCGCCGACCGTCACCGAGGAATCCTTCACGAAAGGCTGGTCCAGCAGCACGACTTCCTCGTAGAACTTGCCCAACCGGCCTTCCACGATCCGGTCCACGACCCGTTCGGGCTTGCCTTCCTGCAAGGCGCGCTCGCGCTGGATCTGGCGCTCCTTCTCCACCAGGTCCGCTGGAACCTGTTCCCGGGTGATGCAGCGCGGGTCGGCGGCCGCGATCTGCATCGCAATGTCCTTGACCAGGTTCTGGAACTGTTCCGTCCGCGCAACGAAGTCCGACTCGCAGTTCACTTCCACGAGGACTCCCAGTTTCGCTCCGGCGTGGATATAGCTGCCGACCACGCCCTCGTTCGCGGCACGCCCGCTCTTCTTCTGCGCGATCGCGACACCTCGCTTGCGCAACTCGACCTCGGCCGCGGCCAAGTCGCCTCCGGCTTCGACGAGAGCCTTCTTGCATTCCATGAATCCCGCGCCGCTCTTGTCACGGAGTTCCTTCACCTGCCTTGCGCTAATTTCCGCCATGACACACCTCGCCTTTCCCAAACTCGCAAAGAAACCGGTTCCCTGGCACCACCGGTCACGCTGCGCCGGTCTCAGCCGCCCCATCGGCCTCGACAGCTTCCTCGTCGCCCTCGCCATCCTCTTCGTCCGATTCGGGAGGCGGCATCTGCGCACGGCCTTCCAGCACCGCATCCGCCACCTTCTTGGTGTAGAGCCAAATGGACCGCAATGCATCGTCGTTGCCGGGAACGACATAGTCCACCATGTCGGGGTCGGAATTGGTGTCGACGACAGCGATGATCGGGATGTTGAGCTTGCGGGCCTCGTGAACCGCGATCTCCTCCTTCCTCGTATCGATGATGAAGATCATGTCCGGCCGTCCCGGCATGTCCTGGATGCCGGCGATGTTGGCGTTCAACGCCTTGCGTTCGCGCTCCAGTCGCGAGATCTCCTTCTTGCTCCGCCCCTCGTACCCTTCTTCATCGGCCAGTCGCTGCAACTCCTTGAAGCGGTCGAGGGACTTCTGCACGGTGACCCAGTTCGTCAGCAGTCCGCCCAGCCAGCGATGGTTGATGTAGTACATGTCACATCGCTTGGCTTCCTCTTCCACGGCCTCCTGCGCCTGGCGCTTGGTGCCGACGAACAGGATGGACTTGCCGAGGCTTGCCTGTTCGGTCACGAACTGGAGCGCCTCCTTGAACTGCTTAAGCGTCTTCTGGAGATCGATGATGTGGATGTTGTTGCGTTCGCCGAAGATGAAGTCCTTCATCTTCGGATTCCAGTGCCTGGTCTGGTGCCCGAAATGAACGCCGGCTTCGAGCAATTCCTTCATTGTGATTTGCGACACTCTTCCTCCGTTGCTGGCTGTGCGCAGTCTAGCGGCGACCGCGAATCAGGCCACCCCGAACAGCCGGATCCATCCAAGCAGGATTCGGACACCAGCCGCGTTTTGTTCCGTCCCGGAAAGGACCATTAGCGCTTCGAGTACTGGAAACGCTTCCTCGCTCCCGGCTTGCCATACTTCTTGCGTTCGTGCTTGCGCGGGTCCCGCGTAAGATAGCCACCCTTCTTGAGGAGCGGCCGAAGTTCCAGGTTGTACTTCTGCAAGGCACGGGCGATCCCGAGCCGGACGGCGTCTGCCTGTCCGGCCTTGCCACCCCCATGCACCAGCACAAGTGCGTCGAACTTGCCGTCGGTCTCGCTCGCCTGCAGGGGCTGGCGCACCTTGGCCTTCAACGACTCGGTCGGGAAATATTCCTCCGGCGCCTGGTCGTTGATCCGGATCCGGCCCGCTCCGGGCCGCAGGAACACGCGGGCGACGGCCGACTTGCGACGGCCCGTCCCCAGATACTGTTGCTGGCTGCTCAACGATTCGATTCCTTTCCTGGTGCCTAAATCCGCCACTGCTTCGGCTGCTGGGCCTCGTGCGGATGGTTGGCCCCCGCGTACACCTTGAGCCGGGTCCGCAACTGGCGGCCCAGCTTGTTCTTCGGCAGCATGCCGGCAACAGCGCGCTGCACCAGCCGCTCCGGATGCCGCTCGCGCACCTGACGCACGGTCTCCTTCTTCAGCCCCCCGGGATAACCGGAGTGCCGGTAATAGACCTTGTCCGTCTCCTTGTTGCCCGTCAAACAGACCTTGTCGGCGTTGATGACGATCACGAAATCCCCGGTCTTCAGGAACGGAGTGAAATCGGGCTTGTGCTTGCCCCGGAGCAGTGTCGCCGCTTGCGTGGCGAGACGCCCGAGTGTCTTCCCGTCGGCATCCAGGACATACCACTGATGCGTGATCTCGGACGCTTTGGGGACATACGTGTTCGTCGACATGGGAAGAGGGACGGCCGGACGCAATGCACCCGCTTGATCCATGATAGCACCGGTCTGCCACCGGCGGTCAACCGCCGCGCCGCACGCGAACACCCCATGGTGCCGATCACGGCCCGGGCAGACCGAATGAGTTCCCGACCGCCCGGTGGAACTAGAATGGCGGTCATGCGCTGGGTCCGCGGGACTGGCCTCGCTTGCGGGCTGCTGGCCGGTTGTTCCGGCCCGACACCGGAACTGGCACCACTTCCCGAGATCCGCATGGACGGACTGGCGCCCGCCCTTGCCGAACGGCTGGGCCCGACACTGCGGACACTCGAGTCCCAGCCCCGCAACGCCGACGCTGCCGCCCGGGCGGGGATGTTGCTGCAGGCCTACGAGCAGCACGGACCGGCCATAACGTACTTAACGCGGGCCCGCGCGCTCGATCCCGACGCACGCGATTGGAACTACTACCTCGGCATCTCCCTGACAAGGCTCGGACAGCATGCCGAAGCCGCCGATGCGTTCCGCCGGTGCGCCGAGATTGATCCCGGCTTTCTTCCGGCGCAGCGCCGGCTCGCGGATTCCCTGCTGGCGTCGAACGAGATCGACGCCAGCCGCTCGCACTACCGTCGACTGGTTGCCAGCGCACCCCACGATGCGCGACTCCGATACGGCCTGGGCCGGGCGGAAGCGGCAGCGGGCAATATGGAGGGGGCCCGGGACGAGCTGCGCCGAGCCGTCGATATCAATCCCGGGTTCGGAGCGGCTCACTATTCCCTAGCGCAGACCTACCGGCAGCTCGGAATTCCGACGGAGTCCGAGCGGCACCTGGCGCTCTACGAACGGCACCGGGACGGGGTGCCTTCCGACGCTGACGACCCGCTCATGGCAGCCGTCCGAGCACTCCGGGTCTCGGCGGCCGAGTACCTGCAGCAAGGCGTCGAAGCGAAAGTACAAGGACGCGTCGAGGACGCAATCAGGCTGCACGTCAAGGCCCTTGAGGAGGATCCCGACCTCGTCCAGGCTCGCGTGAACCTGGTGATCCTGTACGGCTCGTCAGACCAGTCCACCCTGGCCGAGGAGCAGTATCGTCTGGCCCTGGCCGGGGGAGAAGGCACAGCGGAACTGCATTACAACTTCGGCGTTCTGGCCTACGGGGCCAGTCGCACTCAGGAGGCTCGCGAAGCGTTTCGGAAAGCCCTGGAGATCAATCCCGACCACGCTCTCGCCAACCACAATCTGGGCCAGATGCTCGAGGAAGAGGGACGTCTTGACGAAGCGATGGACCGCTACCGACTTGCGATCGCGAACCGCCCGGAGCATGGCCTGTCCCACTACAAGATCGGCATGCTCTGGATGCGGCAGCGGCGGGCGGACGCAGCGGTCCGGTCATTCCGCGAAGCGATCAGGGAACGTTCCGACCGGACTCCAACCTATCGATTCTCCCTTGCTGCGGCGCTGCTGGCGTCCGGCAACCGCCACGACGCACTCCGCACGTTTCAGCAGGCCCGCGCCGAGGCAGCGAGACTGGCCCAGCAGGAGCTTGTGGACCGGATCGACGAGACACTTCGAACGCTTGATGTCGGTCCGGGTTAACGGTGAGTACATCAACAGCTTCGCGCCGTTCCGTCGGCCCGTCCACACGATTCGTGGTATCATCCCTGCTAGTATGGTGTGATTGACCTCAAGGTCGGTTGGGTATGCGTAGAGTCCGGGTGGAACAGTTCCTATCCGCACAGGCGGCACATCCAGTCCTTGGGGTAGACTGCCGTAGTATCAGTGGCGCAGTTGCCAATGTGGCTACCCGTGGGGGACAGAAGACGTTTCAGGGCAGATCAGCGGTGACGCGGCACAGTATCCATATGTCCAACAGGAGGCAAACATCATGAACATCCTTTCCAGCAGGCTGGCCGGCCTCGTCGCGAGTGGACTGCTCGCGGCCTTGCTACTGGTCGGCCCGTCCGTCCAGGCTCAGCTGATCCAGGGCGGTGTCGACGGTCTCGTGACCGACACAACCGACGCCGCAATCGTGGGCGCGGAAGTGACGATCACCAACGAAGCGACCGGCCAGGTCCGCAATACCACCACCGGGGTGGCCGGCAACTACAGCTTCCCGAGCGTCAACACGGGAACCTACTCCGTTACCGTCCGGTCGGAGGGATTCCAGGCTTCGACCACGACCGGCGTCGTGGTTTCCCAGAACAACGTGACCCGCGTGAACGCCCGGCTGGAAATCGGTCAGCTCACGGAGGTCGTGACGGTGGAGGCCACGGCCGCGACACTGCAGACCGATCGCGCGGAGGTGCGGCAGGAAGTGACGGAAAAGACGCTGCGCAACGTTCCTGTCCCGCTCGGACGGAACTATCAGATGCTCTTCGTGACCCTGCCGGGATTCTCCCCGCCGCAGAATGCACACTCGGTGCCCACCAATCCCAGCCGCGCCGTGCGGTTCTCGGTCAATGGCACGAGTCGCTCGAACAACAACACCCGCATCGATGGCGCTTCCTCGACGAACATCTGGGTGCCCCACATGACGGGCTACAACCCGGCCCTGGAGTCGATCGAGACGGTCAACGTGGTGACGAACTCCTTCGACGCCGAACAGGGACTCGCGGGCGGTGCCGCGATCAACCTGCAGATCAAGTCGGGCACGAACCAGATCCACGGCTCGGCGTTCGAGTACCACATGAACCAGCAACTGAAGGCCTATCCGTACTTCAGCAACCGGAATTCTCCCAAGCCGAAGTACATCAACAACCAGTTCGGCGGAACCATCGGAGGGCCCATCAAGCAGAACAAGTGGTTCTACTTCCTCAGCTACGAGGGTACGTACGAGTCGCAGTTCGCACAGCGGTTCATCGACATGCCGACCGAGCAAATGCGCTTCGGGGACCTGACCGCCTCACCGACACCGATCTACGACCCGCTTACCGGCAACCAGGACCAGAACGCCGACGACTATGCGATGGATCGCACGGCGTTCCCCGGCAACATGATCCCGATGTCACGCATCGACTCGGGCGTACGGAACATGATTCATGACGCGGCGTTCCCGAACCCGAACCAGGCCGGGTCCGGCTCGTTGGGCCTTACCCAGAACTACATCGCCGACGGCTCGACGACGTTCTTCCGCGATACGCTTGATGCCAAGACGAACTTCAATCTGTCCGACAGCACCACGGGCTTCATCCGGTTCAGCTTCCTGGACTACCGCATGACGAACGGCCAGACACTCGGGAAGTTCGGCGGCAACCGGCTGCATCCGACGAATTCGAACCCCGGGTCGGGTTTCGGGAACACGTACTCCGGCACCATCTCGCTGACGCACGTGGTGTCGCCAACGTTCCTGATCGACGGATACTACGGCTATACCCTGGTCGACACCAACGTCGAGCAGCAGCGACTGGACGAGAACCTGGGCTGGTCCGTGCTCGGCATCCCTGGACTGCAGTCGAGCCGCTTCATCGACGGCGGCTGGCCACGGCTCCGGATCGACGGCTTCGAGGGGCTGGGAGTTTCCAACAGCTTCATGCCCTACTACCGCTCCGACCCGCAGAACCAGTTCGTGTTCAACGGGAACTGGACGAAGGGCACCCACAACATCCGCTTCGGCACGGACATCTATCTGCAGGATCTCGACCACAACCAGCCGGAGTTCTCCGGCGGCACGGGAGCAGCCTCCGGCGAGTTCCGTTTCCGCCAGAACACCACGGAACTGCGGGGTGGCGACGCCGGCAACGACTTCAACTCCCATGCCGCGTGGCTGCTCGGCCTCCCGCAGAACGCCGGAAAGATCTGGCAGTTCAACGAGAACGGGTACTTCACGCGGACACGGATGTACACCTTCTACGCCCGCGACCGCTGGCAGATCACGCCGAAGCTCACGATGAGTTACGGCGTCCGCTACGAGAACTACCCGTTCCCGACGCGGGCTTCCAGGGGCCTCGAACGCTACGACTTCTCCAACGACACGCTCTGGGCCTGCGGCGTGGGAGGCGTTCCGCAGAACTGCGGCATCGATATCGGTGTCCACAACTTCGTTCCCCGCGTCGGAATGGCCTATCGCGTCACGGACGATACGGTCCTGCGCGTGGGCTACGGCGTCACGGTCGACCCGTTCAACTGGGCCCGTCCGCTGCGAACGAACTACCCGATCATGGCGAAGGACGGTCCACCACTGCTGAACAGCTACGGATTCTCCACGACGCTGCGACAGGGAATCGACGTCATCACCGAACCGGACCTGGGCGATGGCGTCCTGGCCATGCCGTCCAACACGGTCGTGCGGACCATGGACACCGACAACCTGACAAGGGGGTACATCCAGTCCTGGAACCTGACGCTCGAACGCCGCTTCGGGGACTGGATCGCGACGGCCGGCTACGTGGCAACCCGCTCGGTCAACCAGCTCGCCGGCCTCGAGCAGAACTGGGGGGGGATCGGAGAAGGCAATGCCGGGCGGCAGCTCGTCAAACGGTTTGGCCGCGCAGCCGGCACGACCCTGTTCGGAAGTCTCGGTACGGCCAAGTACGATTCGCTGCAGACGAAGCTCCAGCGACGCTTCTCCAACGGGTTCCAGATGAACCTGGCCTACACCTGGGCGCACGGGCGCGGGTTCACCGGCGAGGATTCGGGTGCCGGCATCGGCTTCTTCCGCATCCCGAGCTACTACCACCGCGGCTACGGCGATCTTGGGCAGGACATCCGGCACAACTTCCAGATGACAGCGATCTATGAACTGCCCTTCGGCCCTGGCAAGTCCATGCTGACCAACAGCCCGCTCGGAAAGATCCTCGGAGGATGGCAGCTCAACGGTCTGTGGAGCGCCTATACGGGAACGCCGTTCTCGGTTACCGCGAATTCCGGCGATCTCAACGCGGCCGGCTCAGGCCAGATCGCCGATTGCCTCAGCGAACCCAACTACGTCAAGCAAGGTGGCAACCAGCTCTGGATCGACCCGGGTGCGTTCGCCCAGCCGACCGGAGCCCGATTCGGCACATGCGGGCCCAACAATGTCCGCGGCCCGGGCCTTATCAACCTGGACATGGGTGTGTTCCGGACCTTCCAGATCACCGAGAAGCTCAACCTGCAACTCCGGGCGGAAGGCTTCAACATGACGAACACGCCCCACTTCGAGCGTCCGAACGGCAGAAACGTCACGTCCGGCAACTTCATGATCCTGAACCGCATCCGGAACACCGGACGCGAAGGCATCGACGAGCGGTTCTTCCGCTTCGGCTTGCGCTTCGGCTGGTAGAACCGAACCCGGTCTCACCGCAGACCCCAACCCTGGGCCGCGCTTCGGCGCGGCCCTTCCTGTTTACAGGGGACATGCACGGCTGCGGAAAGCACCAGACGTCAGAGCCGCGTGTCTGCCATGCGGGCGGTCATGAGCAGGCATCCCGGTAGTCCACTGCCCCTGCCGTGCCGGCTGCGACGGAAATCCGCTTTCCGTCGCTAGACTGGTAGGCGAGTTCCCATGCGTCTGGCAGGATCTGTGCTCCGATGTCTGAGCCCCATGCTGCGACGGCAAGCGTTCCGACTGCAGAGCCAGATGGACATCCATCCGCAGTCGCTGTGGTACAACCCTGCATTCATCCGGGAAACGGGCGGGTTCTTTCCTCCCGACGGGTCACAGGGGCATCGCATCGAATGGATGGCCGACGGGGATTCCGTCCGGCGTGACATGCTGGTGCTCCTGCTCCGCGACATCGAAGTCCGGGGCATCAGGGGAGCACTGGCGGAGGTCGGTGTCTACAGAGGCGAGACCGCGACACTGCTCCATCATTTTCTGCCCGATCGCAGGCTTCACCTCTTCGACACGTTTACCGGCTTCGATTCCGACGATGTCAGGTCGGAGGCCGCCGCCACCGGAGCTTCCGTAACGACCGGCCAGTTCAGCGACACCTCGGTCGATTCGGTGAGAGAACGAATCCGTCCGCGCAACTCGAACGTGGTATTCCACCCGGGAACGTTCCCTGCCAGCTGCAACGCATCGATTCGGCGGGATTCGTTCGCGTTCGTGCATCTCGACGCCGACCTGTTCCAGCCGACGCTTGCCGGTCTGGAGATCTTCTACCCTCTGGTGGCGCCAGGAGGATATATCGTCATCCACGACTACAACGCCTGGCAAGGTGCCCGACAGGCCACGGACCAGTTCCTGGCGGAAAAACCGGAGATCGCCGTCCCGATGCCGGACAAGAACGGCTCCGCGGTCATCTCGAAGATCGCCTGAGTACCGGCCTCGGAAGCGGTCAGGCGAACAGCCATTCGCGGACGAGACCGGATCCGGCCCGTCGCAGCGTGGCACGACGGCACTCGACGACCGGCGATTCCCGGGGGAATCGGATCGAGAACCACGTCAGCCAGCCTCGTACATCCATGTCCGCGTCCAGGGTCTGCCAGCCCGCCCCGCTCCGCAGGGAGACTGTTTCGCTGCCGGCGCCGCCCATTTCGGGGGGCGTCCCCCAGCGGATCTGCAGATCCATGCCAGAGGCCGCCCGCAGGTCGAGCGACAACTGTATGGTGCCACCTTCGGCCACCCAGGGCACCACCACCTCCGGCGGCCGTGCCGTCGAGCCGGTCCAATCCATGCGAAGCACGCTACCAGACCTGGTCATCAGGCCGGCATTCGTGTACCACCCGTCGACGGCCGTTCGTAGATCGTACTCCGCCGGCAGCGGGTCCTCAAGCACTCGGCCATGGTCGTCCGACTCCTTGATCCAGGCATCCAAGGCGTCGCGAAGGCGCGCCAGCTGGGCACCATGGCCGGGTATGTCCGCGAGATTGTCCACCTCGTGCGGGTCGGACTGCAGATCATACAGTTCAAACTCCGGTCGCGTCGGAGCCATCCAATCCGCCGGCGGCCCGTCAAGCTTGCCCTCGGCGTGCAGTTGCCGCATGACCTGCAGGGCGGGATAGCTCGTGTCCTTGTAATGATTCTTCTGCGAGTACGGCCGCTCGGGAAGGAAGTTCCGGATCAGTTTCCAGCGCTTGTCCCGCACACAGCGGATCCGATCCACCGTCTCGTCGCACCGGTCCCTCGCCGAGAACGCGAATTCCGGTTCGGGGCCAGCCGCCGGTCCAAGAAACACGCGCCCCTGCATCGAAATTGCGGGCTCGATGCCCGCCAAGACCAGCGAAGTGGCGGTAATGTCGATGTGCTGGAGAAGCTGGTCATCGATGGAGCCAGGCTCGAACCCTTCCGGCCGGTATGCCTCCGGGATGCGCACGATCAACGGGATGCGGATGCCCTGCTCGTACAGCCACTGCTTGCCCCGGTGCAGTGCCTGTCCATGGTCTCCGAAGAAGAAGATGATCGTGCGGTCATACAGTCCCTCGTCCTTGAGGCGCTGGATCACGGCTCCCACCTTCACGTCCAGATGCTGCGCAGTATCCAGATACAGCGCGATGTCCTCGCGGACGACCGGGTGCTCCGGATAGTAGGGTGCCAGGGTAACGCTGTCCGGGTCGACCGGAGAATCCGGAAAGCGCCGGAACTTCCGATGGGTTTCGGGAAAGTTGACCTGCGCATAGAACGGAGTGCTGTCGGGCCGTTCACTCCAGTCCGTTCCATCGAAGGGCCTCTCGACATGGAAATTGAAGTCCGTCTTGCCACCGACGGTGATCCCCGGAGCGGGACGACGACAGTTAGACGTATGGTGGCCGCCTTCCCGGAAGAGATCCGTCACAGTCCGGACCCCGTCCGGAAGTTCGTAGGGACGGTCCCTGTGGCTGCGATGGTTGTGCGCCCCGATCGATGTCTGGAACATCCCGGTCATCAGGGCCGACCGAGCAGCCGAGCAAACCGGCGCTGTGCAGATGCACTGGGTGTAGCGGACGCCTTCGTCAGCCAATCGATCCAGGTTCGGAGTACTGACCAGTTCGTTGCCGAAGCAGCCCAAGTCCGGCGAGAAATCCTCCGCGAGGATCCAGAGGATATTGGGGCGCGGCCTGTCGGTCGAGCACGCAGTGGCAGCGAGTCCGGGAAGCGTGGAACCGAGTTGGAGGAAATGGCGGCGGCGCATGGGGCACATTCTACCCCGTTGCGACACCCGCAATTGGCAGCGTTGCTGCAGCCGCTGCCTGTCGCAGCACCCCGCCTACGCGAAGTGACGTCGACTGATCACTGCGAGACCAGCACGGAAGACTGCGAACCGCTACTGGTGCCCGTGCGGCCCACGGAGCCGCTCCCAAGAACACCCAGGGACGGACCGTAGCTATCGTCCGGCCTTGATGCCTGCGAAGAACCGGCACTGCCCGCTGGCGACAGATCGGAGAGACTCTGTCGCCACATCAGTCACCTCCGCCAGCCAGTCGTCGATGTGAATGAGCAGCTTGGCAAAGATCTGACGTGTGCTGACACTGGCTCGCGCGATCCCATTTCCATTCGAGTCCGTGCACCGGCCCGACTACTCACCGCGCTTTCTATGTTGCGAGAGTGCCGGGCAGCAGGACAGTCCGTGGTTCCTGCTCATGGTTGTTCCTCCGGCTTTCTGCTCCGTGCCAGAACGAATCGAATGGTGCCGCGATCCGCATTCCGGGCATGTCGATATACGAGATAGGGCACTACGACCGCCACTCCGAGGTTCCCGATCAGCTCGTGGCTCTCCATCGTATCCATGCAAGCGTCGATGGTCGCGCATGTCAGCATGATCATCCCCATCAAGGTACCCACCCCGATGGGCGCGGCGAGAATGGCCGCAACCGTCCGATTCCGTGTCGTGCCCGGCTTGCGTGGCACCAGTCGCATCGAATGCACATCCTCCCGCCCGATTAACCGCAGGCTGCGCTTCCTCGCGATGGTAACGCCGTCAGCACTGATCCGGACCAACCGGCCCCGAGCACGATGTCGGCCGTCCGTTCCGGTCCACACGCTCGTCCTGGAAAGGAACTCGGTATGGTCGACGACCGTCCGTAGATCCTCCCATCCAAGCTCCACTACAATCTCGCGGCCCTGTGCCTCCGGAACAACCAGCAGCGATGGGACGAGTAGGAGAATCGTTCGCAGTCCTGCGTCCATCAGTCACACGCACCCAACGCATCAAGTATACGGGCACACTCGCTCCGTAGGCCGGTGAACCCCACTTCCATGGTCGGCACGGCTGCGGTGGCCGACACCCTGGTCGTGCCGCAGGCTGTCGTGGCGCTGAAGGATCCGTCCTGACCGATTTCCGTCCAAGGCGCAGGGAGTCCGCCTTCGTCCGCGTAGTGGTCGCTGTCGGCGTCAACGGAGCAGCAGACGAACATCCTGCTGGAGCCGACAGCGGCTGAACTTGTTCCGCATACGGCTCTCCGTGCCCAACGAATCAGCAGTCCTGCTTCCTGCCCATGATCTTCTCAGCAGCGATACGGCGGACGGAACACTAGCGGATGGGAGAGAAACCCAGTCCCGCCAGATGGATATTGGTGACCGTCGCCACGATGTCGGCATTGCTCCATCCCGGGCGGTTCTTGATCCGGTTCCAGTCGTCACTCTTGACGAACGTCGACCAGGCATCCGCTCGCGCATCCATGTCGGCGTAGTGCGACATGTAGATGAGACTCGGCATGTGCGATCCCACGATCGTCTCACCGAAGAAGAGCGGATTGATCCCGCAGTCGCGGAAGATCTGAATCTCCTCCTCGTTGAACATCCTCATCTTCTCGCGAGTATCGCGGAAGGTCTCCTGCTCGTAGATGCGCAGGTCGAACGCTCGCGGCGTTGCGGGCACTTCCGGCACCTCGATCGACTTCATGCCATCGAACGCACGCAGGAGCCAGCTCTCCACACGGTCGTAAGGGGCGTCATCATGGGCCCCGTACTCGTCATCCGCCTTTGTCCATGCCTCGTCGGCACGCTGTGCCTCGAGCTTCTCCGACATGTCGACCAGTGAGTCGTACGCAGAGAGTGTATACACGCGAGGAGTGAATTCTCCCAGTGTCACGCGAAAGTAGCCCTGGACGATCCCGAGTCGCTTGGTCATCGGCAGGTGTTCCGATTCCAGGAACTCGGTCAGTCGGACGAACTGGTTGGCCTTCGAGTAGCGCAGCTTGTAGCAGCGCAACTCGAAGACCTGATTCGTGCTGTCAGCAGCCGTTGCGGAGCCAGCAGCCAGCCCCGCAACCGACGAACTGGCAAGGAAATTGCGTCGATCCATGCTCCTCGTTATAGCACCATCGCACTCCGCCATTCCCGCTACCGTCGCCGTGCACCCTGGGCGCGACATCCGCTCTAGCGGAACAGTGCCCGACGGCGGAAGAACGACGGCCGTGGCAGGGTCGGCTCCTCTTCCGGTTCCTCCTCGATCCGGATGTTCGGAGGCGGCATGTAGTCGAACGAACCGCCGTTCTCGCCAGCCGGCTCCGGCTGCGAGCCGGACGGCTTGCTCTCCTCGCTTGCGACAACCGCCTCGGCAACGTTGTCACCGGACCGATAGACCTCGTCCGGATGGCCTCCAGGATGATCGTGCCCATTGACCGGGGGTAGTCCATTCCCCTCGGAATCCATGAGGTCGATCACCTGCTGGGACCGCCAGGGCCCTTCCTGTCCAGGGCCTTGCACCCGCTCCGGGCTGTCCTCGGTCGACACTCGCAGACCGAAGCCGTCGTTGCCGGAGAATCCGGAGGCAATCAGGAGCACCCGCACGTCGTCGCCGAGCGCGTCGTCGCGTACCACGCCCACCGTCAGATCCGCCGAGCTCCCGATCTCCTTCTGGACCGTCTTGAGCGCCTCGCTCGCATCGTGCAGGCCGAACTGCTCCGATCCGGTGACGTTGACAAGCACCTTGCTGGCCTTCGTCAGTCCATCGTGTTCCACGGACTGGCAGCTGATGACTGCCTTCGCCGCTTGCACGGCGGCATCGCGTCCACTGGCCCGGGCCGTACTCACGACTGCCTTGCCTGCGTCGTGAAGCGCTGTCCGCAGATCAGCGAAGTCGCAGTTCATGACGCCCGTCTTGGTGATGACGTCGGTGATGCCCACGAGAATCTCGGTCACGACATCGTTGCCGAGCATGAATCCGTCGAAGAACCCGCTGCCCTGATCCGCCTTGTCGAGCATTCGCTCATTCGGGATGATCACCGTCGTGTCCGCCTGTTCCAGCAGTTCGGTCACGCCTTTCGATGCGTTCTTGGCCCGTTTGGAACCTTCGAAATCGAACGGCTTGATGGCAGCCGCGACGGTCAATGCGCCAATCTGCTTGGCGAGCGATGCGATGACCGGCGCAGCACCCGTCCCCGTTCCGCCACCAAGCCCGACGGCAAGAAAGACCATGTCGGCATCACCGATCATCTCGGTCAGCTCCTCGGTACTCTCCAGGGCAGCCTCGCGCCCGATCCCGGGGTCCGACCCGGTTCCATGGCCGTTGGTCACCTTGGGCCCCAATTGGACCTTCACCGGCGCACGACATTTGCCGAGCGACTGCTCGTCGGTGTTGACGGCCGCGAATTCGACGCAGCCGACACCGTGGTCGATCATGTAGTTGACGATGTTGCTGCCGCAGCCGCCGATCCCGATCACCTTGATCGAGATGGCGCTGCTCGGCACCTCTTCAAGCGTGAACTTGAGGTCACCGTCGCACGGCACCCCGTTCGTCACGGCTTCGGTCTGTTGTGTTTCGAGTTCGATCATGCTGCTATCTCCTCTTGTCGCATGGGTCGGTTGTCCCTGTCTTCCAACTGCCCGTCGGACGGCCGGTAGGCAAGTCGGTTCGCGTACATCACCAAGCCTGCGGCGCAGGCCCAACCCGGGTCGCGCAGCGTCGCAGGCAGGCTCTCCGGACGGGTTGGCACGCCAACCCGACAGCGGAGGCCGATAATCTGCTGGGCCATTTCCTGCACCCCCGGAATCGCCGCCATATCCCCGGTGAGGACCAGCGACTGAATATCTCCCTTGCGGACACCGTCTTGCTGCAGCGAATCACGGACCAGTGACATGCACTCCTCGATGCGCAGGGCGATCATCTTGTCCAACATGTTCCGCGGCCAAAGCCGTCCACTCCTTCCGGCTGATCCCGGTTCGGACTGGGGAACGAAGACATAAACCCCGTTCATGGCCTCTGCGTGAACGGCCCTGCCGAATTCGGAAACGAGCGAGGACGCGACGGCACGATCGGTCCCGAACGCGCGCGACACATCATCCACCCAATGGTCATGGCCAACCGGAATGCTCCGGGCCAGGGCCAGCGCCCCGGAGGAATATGCGACAAGTCCCGAGGACGACTTGCCGAAATCCAGATGAGCCACGCCGTTGGCGTGTTCGGATGGCGTCAGCGTCGAGTAGGCGGCGGCGAAGGCCGACAGGAGAGTCTCCTCGACCCGGAAGCTCGCCTGATTCACCTGGGAGGTCACGATCTTGTGATCCGCTTCCGCGATGGATATGACGCGAACAAGCGCCTCCAGACGGCTCGCGGGCAGCCCGATCGGATTGCGGTGCCCCCCCTGCCCGTCGACTGCAAACTCAAGCGGCACCATCTGCAAGACAGTCGTGCTGTCGCCGGGAACGCCACGAGCGGCACGCCGAACGACATCGCCAAGATCGCTGGCCTCGATCAGGTTGCGCCCCACGGGCAAGCGCACGGCAGTCCGTACCAATCCACTCTGCACGTGAGAACTGCCCAGGCCGACAACAGCCGAAACGACCGTCAGGCCGGCTTCGCGCTCGGCCTCGCAGACGGCTTCGAGGACACAATCGGCGGTCAGTTGGGCTCCGGTTGCCGCCACGCCGCCCCAATGAACGGGCGGCATCGACCCGCAGCCGAGATACTGCAGCCGGGGACCGTCACCCGCCACGACCAGGCAGCGCGTCCGCGCGCCGCTCATGTCAAGTCCAACATACGTGCCTTGTTTGTCTGTCATCCTGGTTCCTCCCGGACCTCGACCGGCTGGATCGCAACCTGCTTCTCGAACCGGAGGTCGACCGCACCCAGGGGTCCGAATTCGGACTTCCAGGCGTCGATGTAGTTCAGGTATACGTCCAGGCGGTGGGTCAGATGCCTGTCCCCCATCTGGAGAGTGATCATCCTGTCGCCGTGCCGCGCGAGAACCACCGCGTTTCTTGCGTCCGAAACGTCGACTTCCGAAACGGACCGCCCCATCTGCTGGTCCCGTGCGCGAAACGCCTCCATCACCTCTTCGAAGAGCACGACTCTCTTGCGCCGCTCGGCCAGCGGCATGTCGTCGGCAACCCCGGACAGCACCGGAAGGGAGCGCGCAGCGGCCCCGCGGAGATCAAGGATGACGCCGTCCGAATCGATCATCCGGATCACGCTGGACACGGGATCCCGCAGGAAGGCGACCGGCCGGCGCTCCTCGATGGTGACGGCGACCGAATCGGGCCACAGCCGGGCGACTCGCGCCCCCCGTACCCACGGGAACGTCCGCAGCGCCTCCAGTCGTGCATCGGGATCCAGTGACACCAGGCTGCGGCCCGCGTCCTCCACGAACAGACCCGCCACCTCCTCGCGCTCGATCACGGCTGTCCCGCGGATCTTCAGTCGCTTCAGTTCCGGGTCGAGATGGAAGGGCTCCGATTGCAGCACGAAGCCGAACAGCAGGATCCAGGCGACGGTCCCGACCGCGGCAAATCCTGTCACGGCAAGCACCCAGAACCTGGCTTCCGGCCCCAGACTGAGACGACCGTTCGCCCGCAGCGGCTTCGGCCCGCGAAGATAGGCCGCCGTGTCGTCTGCGGAAGACGCGGTCGCGATGACCGTCGTCTCGTCGGCCGCCCGTTTCGTCTTGTTGGCACCATTGCTCACTGCCGCTTTACCTCCTTGGCATCCCGGGACGCCGGTTCCGGTCTGGCCGGGACGCTCCTGCGTTCGCGGCCCGCGGAGCCTTGCCGGAGACCGGCCAGCAGTTGCTCGCCCGCCATCCAGATGTTCCCTGCACCGAAGGTGATCAGCGCATCCCCCGGGCTCAGTGCGGCCCGGGCCTGGTCGACCGCCTCCTCCATGGATGCGCGGTATTCGGCGTGGGGGTGTCCGGCGCCAATGATCTGCTCCACAAGTTTCGGACTGCAGACTCCCGGCAGGGCATCCTCGCCGGCCGAATAGATGTCCACCACCCAGAGACGGTCACAGTCGCTGAAGCACGCGGTGAATTCGTCCTGCAGGTCCTTCGTCCGGGTGTAGCGGTGCGGCTGGAAGATCACGTTCACCGAACTGAATCCGCAGGAGCGAGCCGCTGCCAGGGTTGCTCGAATCTCGGTGGGGTGGTGTCCGTAGTCGTCGATCACGGTGATGCCACCCTCCACACCCCGTTCCTGGAATCGACGGTCCACGCCGCGAAACTCGGCCAGGCCGGCCCGGATCCGGTCGACGGGAATCTCGAGTTCGATCCCGACAAGCACCGCGGCCATGGCATTGCGGACGGTGTGAAGACCGACCCCGTGCATGCGGAATGCACCCAGGTCCCTGGCCGACAGTTCCAGGTGGAACGCAACGTCGTCCCGTCCGAGTTCGATCCGGTCCGCAACGAGATCCGCTCCGGGCGATATGGACCGGAGCCCGTAGGTCAGGTGGCGGCGGCGGACACCAGCGGCCGCCTGTCTCGTCAGCGGATCGTCCGCACACAGGATCGCCGCACCGTAGAACGGGAGGTTGTTGGCGAATCCCTCGAAGGCCTGCAAGAGCCTCCCGACCGACCCGTAGTGCTCCATGTGCTCGCGGTCGATATTTGTGATCACTCCCACGACGGGATCAAGCGCCAGGAACGACCCGTCCGACTCGTCCGCCTCGACCAGCAGGTAGTCGCTCTTGCCCAGCCGGGCGTTGGACCCGATGGAAGCGACGCGCCCGCCGACCACGACCGTCGGGTCCTTGCCGCCGGCCGCGAGCACGGCGGCACACATCGATGCCGTCGATGTCTTGCCGTGGCTCCCCGCCACGGCGATACCGTACTTGACCCGCATGAGCTCCGAGAGCAGTTCGCCACGCGAGATGATCGGCAGCCTGCGCTGCCTGGCTTCGGACAGTTCGGGGTTGTTGCCCGGAATCGCGGAACTGGTCACGACCGCTTCCGGGTCGCCAAGGTGTCCGGCAGCATGGCCGACATGGATCGTGGCACCGAGACCGGCCAACCGCTTGGTAGTGGGCGATTCGCGAATGTCCGAGCCGGTCACGGTGTAGCCGAGATTGAGCAGGATTTCGGCGATCCCGCTCATGCCGATCCCTCCGATTCCGATGAAATGAAGCCGCCGTTGCCGGAAGGCTTCCCTGTTGAACAGCATGGCTAGTTGACACCCCCTTCAATCCGCGCAGCTTCGGCGACAGCGGCAGCGGCGTGCTTGACGGCATCCCTGGGTGCCAGGGGCACCAGGGCAGACGCCATGGCCTCGAGACGTTCCGGGGCGGTCATCAGCCGACCGACCTCATGAACCATCCGTTCTCCATCCCACTCCGCATCGTCGACCAGCAGGGCTCCGCCGGCCGCAGCCACCGCCGCGCCGTTCGCCCGCTGGTGATCGTCCGCTGCATGTGGAAACGGCACGAGGACAGCGGGCTTGCGGGCGGCGCAGAGTTCAGCGACAACCGACGCCCCCGCTCGACAGATGACAAGATCGGCCATCGCGATCCGCTCCGGCAGATCATCGAAGAACGGTGCCGTGGCGGCCTCGATCCCGAGGTCGCGGTAAGCTGCCGTCACGTCAACATGGTCGCGCTCGCCGGTCTGATGGATCAGGCCGGGAGCACCGCCGCCGTCACTCCATGTCCGGGCCGCCTCGACGGCAGCCCGATTGAGGCGGGCCGCCCCCTGGCTACCTCCGAGGATCAGTAGCGTGAACGGCCCCGAGGGCTTCCTGGTCGCGGTCTGGAAGAACTCACGGCGAACCGGAACACCGATCACCCGGCAGGTCGATGCCCGGAAATGGGCCGAGGCGCCGGACTGGCCCAGCAGCACCGTGCACGCGACCGGAGCGGCCAGCCGGTTTGACAGGCCCGGATATGCGTTGGGCTCCATCACCACCAGGGGCACATCCAGCAGGGCGCAGGCTGCCACGAGTGGACCTGCGGCGTAGCCGCCGAGGCTCAACGCCGCCGAAGGACGGCGCTGCCGCACGATGCGGAGGGCTGCGGCCAGCGCGGCGGGTGCCGCGAGCAGGGTGTCGATCCGACGACGAAGTGAAACGCGATTGAACGACCCGATGGAGACATGCAGCAGTTCGAAACCGGCCTCCGGCACGAGCCGGTTCTCGAAACCGCGCGGTGTGCCGATGAAGACGCAGTCCCAGCCGCGAGCACGCAGCTCCTTGCCGATCTCGACACCGGGGATCACGTGCCCGCCACTACCGGCAGCCGCGATCAGTGCGCACCTGGACTGGACAGTTCCGGCAGTCATCGGCTGAACCTGCTGACGTTGAGCAAGACTCCCGAACACGCCAGGGTGGTGATCAGGGAGGAGCCGCCATAGCTGATGAAGGGCAGCGGCATGCCCTTGGTGGGCAGCAGTCCGAGGACAACTCCCATGTTGAGCATGGCTTGGGAAACGATCATGGCCGTGATGCCAGCGGCCACGTACACGCCGAACAGATCGGGGGATCCCTCCGCGGCCCGAATGCCTCGCCACAGGAACAGACCGTAAGCGGACACCAGTAGCACGGCCCCGATGAGTCCGAGTTCCTCCCCCACCATGGCAAAGATGAAGTCGGTGTGGGCCTCCGGCAGGAAGTACATCTTCTGCTTGCCCGCCATCCACCCCTGGCCCGTCCAGCCCCCCGAGCCAACCGCGATGTGGGACTGGATGATCTGGAAGCCACTGCCGAGCGGGTCGGCGTACGGATCCAGAAACGCGAAGATGCGCGCTCGGCGGTAATCGACGAGCCAGACAGAGAAATACACCGCGGGAACGGCGGGAAGCGCACACAGGGAAAGGTATCGGACAGGAATTCCAGCAACGAAGAGCATCGCGCCAGCAAGGATGACCACGCAGGCCATCGTGCCGAAATCGCGGCCGATCAGGATGAGTCCGCAGAACGCTCCGACCACGGCTCCCGGAAGAATCAGGGCGCTGAAGCGGCCCAGTTCCTTGCGGTAGCGTTCCAGGTACCAGGCCAGGAAGAGGATCACCGCGGGCTTGGCAAACTCCGACGGCTGGAGCGACAGCACGCCGAGGCGCAGGAATCGCCGGGTGTTGGCGCCAGTGCCGAGAGCCGCCGCAACGAGCAGGAGGACGACGCACGCAGCCACAACACCGAACACGACGTTCGAGCTCCGCAGCCGCCGATAGTCCAGGAACATCAGACCGTACATCGCACCGAGACCGATCGCGGTCGCAACAAGCTGCTTGGCGATGTAAAGCGTGCCGGACTGCTGGGATGCAGCCGTCGTGCTGTAGACCATCATCAGTCCGAACATCGCGAGGGACAGAATGGTCCAGATCAAAGCCCGGTCACAGCGCAGCATCAGTGGCATGTCAGGCTCCCATCTCCGCCACGAGTCTCCGGAACTCGAGGCCGCGCTCGATGTAGTTCGGATACTGGTCGAAACTTGCGCACGCCGGCGCGAGCAGAACGGTGTCGCCAGGTCGGGCGTGGCGCAGCGCATACTCCAGTGCCGCGCGAATGGTGCCCGCCGCAACGGTCCGGACGGCCCCGCCGAGCTGTCCGTGAATCAGTGGCGCTGCTTCCCCCACGAGCAGGGCCGCGCGGGCACGGGCCTTCAGCGTTGCCGCCAGCGGGGAATAGTCCGATCCCTTGTCACGTCCTCCGAGGATGGGCCAAAGGCCCGACGGGAACGTGCCGCAGGCCTTCGCGGCGGCGGCCACGTTCGTTGCCTTCGAATCGTCGTAGAAGTGGACACCTCGCACGTTCCCGACGAATTCCATCCGGTGCGGTATGGGACGAAACGACTGGAATGCGCGTCCGATCGCGGCAGGAGCAATCCCCGCCAACGAGCACGCTGCGGCGGCGGCCAGTGCATTCTCGAGGTTGTGCGGACCCTTGATGGGCAGGTCGGCACCGCAGATATCGGTGCCGCGAACGACAATCTGCCCGGAACGGATGCAGGCATCGAGGCCCTCCTGGCATTGCATCCCGAATCGGACCACCGAGCCGGCAGCCCGGCTGGCCATTGCCCGGCAGGCCGCATCGTCACCGTTGATGACAGCGACATCCGTGACAGTCTGGTTGCGGAGGATTCGCGCTTTGGCATTGGCATATTCGGCGAAGGTGTGGTGGCGGTCCAGATGGTCGGGTGTGACGTTGAGGACGACCGCGACATGACTGCGGAACGACTGGCTCGCCTCCAGTTGGAAGCTTGACAGTTCCAGCACGTGCCAGTGCTCCGGCTTCGACTCGTCCACGATCTCGAGTACAGGGGTTCCGATGTTCCCCGCGACGACTCCCGGAACCCCGGCGGCCCGCAGTGCATGGTCGATGAGCGAGACTGTCGTCGTCTTGCCGTTCGTTCCGGTGACTCCGATCACCTGGCCCCGCAGTTCGTCGGCAGCCAGTTCGAGTTCGCCGCACACCTGCGTCCCCCGGCGGCGGGCCGTGACCAGGGCGGGCAGATCCCACGGCACGCCCGGTGACGGGACAACGAGGTCCTGGCCGAGAAACAACTCGTCGGGATGCCCTCCGAACCGGACCTGCGCGGCCAGTCCGGCCAGCTCGTCGGCGGCAGCGCCGAGATCCTCGCGGGGCCGACTGTCGGCGGCCGTGACGATGGCACCGCGACGGGCCAGAAAGCGGACCGCGGCCGATCCGGACTTCCCAAGTCCGACCACCAGTACTTTCCTACCTTCGACCGTCATCGCAGTTTCAAGGTGCTGATCGCCAGCAGCGCCCAGGCGAAGCCGGCGATCCAGAATCGCACGATCACCTTCGATTCGGGCCAGCCGAGCTGCTCGAAGTGATGATGTAGCGGGGACATCCGGAAGATCCGCCTGCCGGTGAGCTTGTAGCTGCCCACCTGAGCGATCACGGAGAGCGTCTCGACCACGAAGACTCCCCCGATGAAGAGCAACACGATCTCCTGCTTGGCCAGCAGCGCGACCGTGCCGATCGTCCCGCCGAGGCTCAGCGAGCCGACATCACCCATGAAAATCTGGGCTGGATACGCGTTGTACCAGAGAAACGCCAGACTGGCACCGAGTATGGAGCCGCAATACACGGTCAGTTCACCGGCGAGCGGGACTCCGGGCACGTCGAGGTACGTCGACAGCTCGCGATGCCCGGCGATATAGACGAGCACGGCGAGCGCCCCGACACAGATGATGGTCAGGCCGATCGCCAGTCCGTCGAGTCCATCCGTCAGGTTGACGGCGTTGCTGGAACCCACCAGTACGAAGAACAGGAACACGAAGAACAGCGCGTAGGCTACCGGTAGCGTCCACGGGCTCCCGGTCAGCGACGAGATCACGAGATCCGGCTGGATGGACTTGAAGAAGGGCAGCGAGACTGCTGTCGAGTAGGCTCCCCGCGTACTCATCAACACCAGAAGGCACCCGATCAGCAAGGTCATGGCGCACTGCAGCGCCATCTTGCTCCGGAACGTGATGCCCAGATTCCGCTTGCGGGCCACCTTGCTGTAGTCGTCGACGAAACCGATCGCCGCGAACCCCACCATCGCGACCAGGCCGGTCCAGACGTAGGGGTTGGCCAGGTCCGCCCACAAGAGAGTGGGGACGATCGCTGCCAGGCAGATCAGAAGACCGCCCATGGTAGGGGTTCCGGCCTTGCCCTGGTGAGACTCCGGACCTTCCTCGCGGATGTACTGACCGATCTGGGCCTCGCCGAGTTTCCGGATCAACCAGGGACCAAGCAGCAGACCGATCACCAGAGCCGTCAAGCTGGCCATCGCGGTGCGGACGGTGATGTAGCTGAAGACCCGGGCCGGACTGAACAGCGGGTAGATGTACTCGATCAGGAGGTGGTACAGCATACGATTCAGACCTCCAGCGGTGTCGCACCGGCAGCCTGGTCCAGCGACTCCAGCAAGGGGTCCCGTACCTGTTCGAGACCGACGCCACGGGATGCCTTGATCAGAACGGCATCGCCCGCCCGGACGAACTTCGTCAGGAACGAGGCCGCCGTCGCGGGATCCCGATGGAAGTCGGCGGGCACGCTGGCGGCCCGCACGATCTCCTCGGCATCCCCACCCACGGCCACGAGGTAGTCCACCCCGGCCGAAGCGAGAGCCGATCCGACCTGACGATGCAGTTCGCGGGACCGATCCCCGAGTTCGCGCATCTCGCCAAGTACGGCGATCCGGCGACAGGCGGTCGTGTGCTGCAACACACCCAGCATCGCCTGGGTTGCAGCGGGATTGGCGTTGTAACAGTCGTCGATGACCGTAACGCCGCCGGACTTGCGGATCGTGCCGCGCATGGGAGGCGGACACAGTCGACTCACCGGGCCGGAGAGCGACTCGGGGCCGATCCCCAGCACGCCGAGGGCCGCCACTGCAGCAAGGATGTTGTAGACATTGTGGCGACCCGGAAGGGCGGACACCATCTCGTGCCCGGCCGTGAGGAACCGGACACCATCCGCCCCCAGTTCGCGGACACGTTCGCCCCGGACATCGGCAGCCTGTTCGATCCCGAACGTGACGGTTGGCCCTGCGTGGAGTCGGCGAAAACCGGCCACCCGGTCATCGTCGGCGTTGAGGATCGCGGTTCCGTCCGGCCCGATGGCCTCGATGAGGCGGCCCTTCTCCTTGGCCACTTCCTCCTCCGAGACGAAATTGCCGACATGCGCCAGTCCCACGTTGGTGACGATTCCGATATCGGGGGCCGCGATCGCGGCGAGCGGCCCCATCTCCCCGGGATGGTTGATGCCGATCTCGACAACGGCGACGCGGCACTCTCCCGGCAATCGCAGCAACGACAGTGGCAGCCCGAACTCGTTGTTCAGGTTTCCCTGCGACTTGCCGACAGGCTGGAACTCCGCGAGCATCGCGGCAATCGCGTCCTTCGTCGTGGTCTTGCCACCGCTTCCAGTGACAGCGATCACGGTCCCACCCCAGTCTGTCCGGGCACGTGCAGCCAAGGTCCGCAGGGCCGCACCCGTATCACGGACCGGTAGCACGGGACCGTCAAAGCTGCCTGCGGCCGAACTCTCGACCACAGCGGCAACCGCCCCCCGCTGGAGCGCCTGCGGGACAAAGTCGTGGCCATCGTGGCGGACCCCGCGGATCGCGAAGAACAGATCCCCCTCGCGGACAGTGCGTGAATCGATCGAGTACCCGAGCGCTTCCCCGTCGGGCTCCGGACCGGGAGCGTCAAGCCATGTCCGGATTTGCCGCAGGTCCAGCTTCATGGCGCGTCGTAACCCATCTCGGTCAGAACCGACCGGACGACCTCGCGGTCATCGAACTCAACCGTACCGTCAGCAAGTGCCTGCGTGGTCTCGTGTCCCTTGCCGGCGATCAGCACGACATCGCCGGGCCGGGCCGCTCGCAGGACGACATCGATGGCCCTGGCCCGGTCCGGCTCGGTGATCCATTCCGCCGGTCCGTCACGAAGCCCTGGGACGATGTCGTCGAGGATGCGCTCCGGATCCTCGCTCCGCGGATTGTCCGACGTCAGCACTGCAAGATCACTGAGCCGACCGGCAACCCTCCCCATGGGGGCCCGCTTGGCGCGGTCCCGGTCGCCACCACAGCCAAAAAGGGTCAGAACTCGTCCGGACTCACTGTCGCAGGACGCGATGGCGCGTGCTGACTGGATCAGCCGGCGGAGTGCATCTTCGGTGTGGGCATAGTCGACGACCGCCAGGAACGGCTGGCCGCAGTCAACCGCTTCGAACCGGCCCGGAACCGGATGCGCAAGACGCAACCCACGTTCGATCTCCGCAACGGCCAAGCCATGGCACAGCCCGGCGCCGACAGCCGCCAGCAGGTTCGAGAGATTGAAATCCCCCACCAGAGGGGACTCCACGCGGACACAGCCAGAGCGCGTCTCCGCGTCGAAGCTGAGTCCGCGAGATCCCGACCGGATCCGCCGGGCCCGGATATCAGCGGAGGGATCCCGTCCGTAGGTGAGTTCCTTGTTCGCCCCCAGCCCCAGGAAGCTCCGGCCGGCCGGGTCATCAATGTTGATGACGGAACACTCGGGAGGATCGGTGCCGGCTCCCTGGAACAGCCTGCGTTTGGCCGCCGCGTATGCCTCCATGTCCCCGTGAAAATCGAGATGCTCCGGCGTCAGGTTCGTGAAGACGGTGGTGTGGAAACGCATCCCCCGAATCCGCTCCAAGGCCAAGGCATGGGACGACGCCTCCATCGTCGCGTGCGTCCCCGCGATCCCGCGCAGGCGCGCGAACAGACGGACAATGTCCAGTGACTCGGGAGTCGTGTTGATCGCTCTCTCGGATTCGTCGCCAACACTGTGGCGAATGGTCCCGAGCAATGCAGTCGTCTTTCCCGCCGCGCGTAGCAGCGAGTCGATCAGATGCACTGTCGTGGTCTTGCCATTGGTCCCGGTCACGGCCGTCACGGACAGATCCCGGTCCGGGTGGCCATAGAATCGCAGGCTGGCATGGGCCAGTGCCCTGCGCCCGTGAGACACCCGGGCCCAGCGTGATTCGAGACCGTTCGGCGGCGTCCGCTCGCTGACAACGGCTGCAGCCCCCGCGCGTAACGCAGCGGGCACGAACTGGTGGCCATCGACTCGTTCGCCGGGGAACGCGAAGAAGGCCTCCCCCGGGCGGACCTTTCTCGAGTCGTACTGCAGGCCGGTGACCACTGCGGCCGGGACGGAACCGACGGACAGGCCGTCCAGCATCGCTTCCAGCCTCATCCACCGCCCCCTTGCCCGGTGCGGCCGGAACGGGTCGCAACCTCCGGGGAATGAGTGAAATGAACTCGAAGCACCTGTCCTTCGGCGAGCACCTCATTGGGCTCCGGCGACTGGGAGCGCCCTATGCCGCTCCCGACCGGCTTGACCCGAATCCCGAGCCGCGCACCAAGCGCCAATGCCTCGCGCAGGGTCAACCCTCGCATGTCCGGTGCCGTGGGCAGTTCACCATCCGATCCACCGGCAGAATCACTTGGCTGCACAACGGACCCGGACGATTCCAGGTCGGCCGGCTGGTGGACGGAGACGGTCTCGACGAGCGAGGCGTCCGGATCATCCGGCAGTTCAGCGGCCATCGGACTGAACTCGGAGTCATCCGTCTCGTCGGCGCGGTCCTCAATGAAATCGACCAGTGTCATATCAGGAACCGGGTTAGGAGACTCCCGCATCTTCGGAACTGACGGCGATGGCGCGACATCCAGGATGCGCAGGGCCTTCTTCATGACGGCCGCAAACAGGGGAGCCGCAATCTGGCCACCGTAGTAATGCTGACCCCGTGGGTCGTACAGCATGGCGACTCCGACGAGGGCGGGATCGTCGACGGGCGCAAATCCGCAGAAGCTGGCCAGGTACACGCCATCGGTGTAGGAGCGGGAAACCGGATTGATCATCTGCGCCGTGCCAGTCTTTCCGGCAACCCTGTAACCGGGAATCCGTGCGAGACGACCGGTCCCGTTCTCGACGACACGCTCGAGGATCGACTGCATGGTAGCGGCTGTTTCCGTGCTGATGACACGTGTGCCGGGCTTTGCCTCCAACGCCGCAAGGGTCCCGCCGTGCTCGCGGAGACCCCGAACAATCCGAGGCTCGACCAGCATGCCCCCGTTGGCCATGACGGCGAACAGTCGCGCCATCTGCACGGCGGACACCCCGATCTCCTGGCCCATCGACAGCGACGCGAGAGACGCTCCGCTCCAGCGTTCAAGCGGGCGGACCAGTCCGCCGACCTCGCCGGGCAGCTGGACTCCGGTCGGCTCTCCGAATCCGAAGCGGCGTATGTACTCGTGCAGTTTCCCTGGCCCGACGCGGTAGCCGATCTTGATGATGCCGATGTTGCTCGATTTCATCAGGACTTCCGGCATCGCGAGAAGCCCATACGGATGGTGGTCGCGAACTCGCCGACGGTGAATCCAGATGGCCCCCATCTCGCAGTCGAAAACATCATCAAGAGCGACAAGCCCCTCTTCCAATGCTGCGGCTGCCGTCAGCACCTTGAACGTCGAACCGGGCTCAACGAGATGGCTGATGGCGAAGTTGCGCAGCTTCTCAAGGTCCTGCGACTTGCGGGAAAGGCTGTTGGGGTCGAAACGGGGCCAGCTCGACATGGCCATGATCTCCCCGGAGTCCGGCCGCATCAGGACGATCGTCCCGGCCTGGGACCGTGTCTCCCGAACAGCCCGCTCCAGTTCCATGTGCGCGAGCGACTGGATGCGGAGATCCAGGTCGAGCACGATATCGTCACCGGGCACAGCCGACTGGATGACCTGCGCACCGTAGCGGCGCTGGCTTCCGTCGTAGTGCAGGACCCGTGCACCGCGCTCGCCCCGCAGTCGGGAATCGAACTTGAGTTCGAGACCGGCGAGCCCGCTGTGGTCGAGGCCGACCATACCCAGCACATGCGCTGCCACGGTGCCGTGCGGATAGTAGCGTCGGTTCTCCGTCTCGAAGTGCAGGAAGCTATCCTCTCCGGGACGATCCAGTGCCTTGATGCGCTGGTACTCCGCAAGGGTCGCAAGCCGTTTGACCCACTGAAAGCCTCCCCGCTCCTCCATCCGCCGGAAGAGGTCACGCTCGTCCACACCCACCGCAGCCGCCAGGTCCTTGGCAACCTTCCGCCTGTTGTCGATACGGTCCGAGAACACGCCAATGGACTGGGCGGGAGTGCTCAGTGCCAGCTCTTCGAGGTTCCGGTCGAGAATTCCGCCCCGTTTGGGCAGGATGTCCACCTGTCCCATCTGTTGACGATCGGCACGGTTGGCCAGATCATCCTGCTGCAGGAGCTGCAGGTCTGCCAGGCGCAGGACAACGATCCCGAACCACAGCAGGGCAACGAGGCAAACCACCTGCAGACGCAGGTGTCCACGCGCACCGAGACCGTTCGCCGGGAGCTTCACGGGTCCACCTCGACCATCGGCGCGGCTACCCGCTCCCGTCCAGGCATCGTCCGACTTGCCCATGCGTTCCACTGTGTGGAGATCTCCAAGACTATCCGGGCGCCTGGTTTCCTGCTCCGGACCACCGGCGCCAGTGGTCGGGGCAGCCCACCCATCACTGCCGGGGTTCGAACAGTTGCGCGACAGTCGTCGCGGTCACCGGTTCACGCGGATGCTGATCCGGGAAGACGTAACTGTCGTCTCCGGTTTCCCTCAGACCCATCCGCTCGGCAAGCACCGCGACCCGCCGAAGATCCTCCAGTCGCCCTTTCTCGACCTTCAGGTGTTCTCGAACAGCAATCAGATCGTCGATGCTCTCGGCCAGCTGAGCCTGCCGATATCCGGAGTGCCGGACCCACAGCCGCGGCCCCGACACCAGTAGCAGGAGCAGGACAACGAACAGGCCCCAACTGATATGGTTGCGGAGCGAGTAACGATCCCTTGGATCGTGCCGATAGCGCACGGAGCTGTTGTCGATCACCTTCTGGTACATGACGGCGCCCTCCATCGGCATGCTGACGGCCAATGGAGGGCAATCGGCGCCGCTTGCCGTGGTTGGGCCGGGTACGGCTGATGGGGTGGAGGCGTTGCTCCAGCCGTATCCCGGGAACCGCGGCAGCGGCGCGTTCTGTTCAGTCTTGTTCTTCTCCATGTGTACCGATCCCTTTTGACGGAGCCGTCGATGTCGTGGTGCGGCAGAGTGCCCGCAGCCGAGCGCTTCGACTGGGGGGATTGCGGACCACTTCCTCTTGCGAAGGACGAATCACCCGGCGAGTCAGGAGTTCGTACGTTCCGTCACTCGCCTGTTGGCGGAACGAGTGCTTCACCATGCGGTCCTCGCCGCTGTGAAAACTGATCACGACGAAGCGGCCGCCGCATCCGAGCAGGCGCGGGGCCACATCCAGGAGCGTCGCGAGTTCGCCCCGTTCATCGTTGACAGCCATGCGCAATGCCTGGAAAGTCCGGGTGGCGGGATGAATCCGTCCGTGCGCCTTCCGGGGAACAGCTCCCGCCACGATCTGCGCGAGGTGCCCCGTATGCCGAACGGGGCGGGACCGAACAACCGCCCGCGCGATTCTCCGGCTGAACCGCTCGTCGGCCAGTTCGAACAGGAGATTCGCGAGCTCCCGCTCACCGCCGCGATTCACCAGGTCCGCCGCCCGCAATTCCTGACGCCGGTCGAAGCGCATGTCGAGCGGACCGTCCGCCCGGAGGCTGAAACCACGATCGGGATGGCGCACCTGCTCCGTCGAGAGTCCCAGGTCCGCGACGACCCCCGCCAGGGGTTGGCGCCCCGCGACAGCCTCGGCAATCTGCGAGAAGCCGCCGTGGAAATACTGTACGCGGCTGCGAAACTCACGCAAGCGCCGGCGGCACCGCTCCAGGGCGGAGTCGTCCCGATCCATGGCGACCAGGGTGCTGTCCTTGGTCCGCTGCAGTATCCGCCGCGCGTAGCCGCCGGAGCCGACGGTGCAATCGCAGTACGTGGCAGGCCCCGCATCCATGGTGTCGTCGATCAAGTAACGCTCCATTTCGTCGGCCATCACCGGATAATGCTCACTCATGGTTCCGGTCACAGCCCCAGGCTCTGCGCACGATTCATCTCGTCTTCGCTGATCTGATATCTCTCGGCGGTCTCTTTGTACTTGGACTCGTTCATGATGAGCATGTGGTTCTTCTGCCACTGGATCCGCACCGTTCCACGCATGCCGGCGGCTTCGCGAAGCTCCGCTGGCACCAGGAAGCGCCCCTGGGCGTCGACCGATTCCTCGGCACCCCAGTGATTCGCCAAGAACAGGAACTTGTTCTTGAGCGGGCCATCGGCGTCGGGCTCCGGACCAGAAACCGACCGCGCAAGCCTCTCCTCGACAACCTCCCATTGGCTGATCGGATAGGCCTTCACCGACATCCCGTCCAAACTGGTCACGAACAGGTCGGCGTCCTCGCACTTGCGCCGGATGGCGCGGTTGACGGAAGCGGGAAGCTTGAGCCGACCCTTGTCGTCCACGCTCCCCGTCTGGACTCCGCGAAACAGCGTCATGCAGCTTTGGTCCACTTTCAAACACATGCGACCAGATTCGGCCACTTCTGTCCACAACATTCTCCGATGGATCCGTGACACCTGTCAAGCACTTACACAAGGAATTATTATGATTCTCGCAACTTTAGAATATATTGTGCATTTTGGGGCAGACGGTATAACATATTGTGCTTCGCTTGCCGCAATACTTGGAGAAGCATTCGGGCGTGGCCGTGTTCGCGACAATGGGGGCGGTCGTCACAAGAGGATTTCGACCACTGGGGAATCCGCAGGAGGAGATCGCAATGAAGCTGGGTCTGGTCACTTACAACGTCGGCAGGGACTGGGATATCGCCACGATCATCGAGAAGCTCGCGGCGGCGCGGTTCGAGGCCGTCGAATTGCGGAGCACGCATCGGCATGGTGTCGAACCGGGCATCGAACCGGACGCTGTGGCCGCGGTCCGGGAACGGTTCGAGCGGAGCGCTGTCCGTCTGCTCAGCCTGGGGTCGGCGTGCGAGTTCCATGCGCCCGACGAGGCCGTGCGTCGCGCCAACATCGAGGAGACGGCCCGTTTCGTCGAACTGGCGCACGACCTGGGCTGCTGGGGTGTCAAGGTCCGCCCGAACGGGCTGCCCGAAGGAGTGCCCCGGGCACTGACGGTACGGCGGATCGGTGAAGCACTACGGATCTGCGGAGAGCATGCGGAAGGCTATGGTGTCGAGATCTGGGTGGAGGTGCACGGGAACGGCACCCGGGAACCGGAGGTCATGCGGGAGATCATGGATGCCTGCGGCCATCCGTCCGTCGGCATCTGCTGGAACTCCAATCCGACGGACATCAGGGACGGATCGATCCGGTCGGCCTTCGAACTGCTTTCCGGCTTCATCCGCAACGTCCATATCCGGGACCTGCCCGACTATCCGCACAAGGAACTGTTCCGTCTGCTCCGATCAATCGGGTACGACCGGTACACCCTGGCCGAAACCGCGCAGAGCTGTGAGCCGGATCGCTATCTGAAGTTCTACCGCGCCCTGTGGACCGAACTGGTCCGGAACGGGTGAGCGGGCCGACGTCTTCGCCGCTGTCTCAGTTCGGCGCGTAACTGATTCTGGGCGGGTCGCGCTCGACCCACAGGGGGTCGAGTTCCGAGCCGTTGATCGAGTATCGCACGATGACACCGTTGGGCTGGGTGTATGACCGGCCGATGTCGTAGGCTTCGATCGTGCCGTAGGGTGCCTCTGGCCCCCAGTCCTCGAGAAACTCCTCGAACGGATAGTAGCGGCAGGGGGCTTGGATCGAGCAGCCCCACATGCTGTAGGCGTCCTCGTAACGCTCGGCCTGCAGCGTCTCGAAGAAGCGTTTCGCCAGCCGTTCCTCCCGCCAGTTCCGGAAGAACACGTAGTAGATACTGCCGAGCAGGATCGTGGCACCCAGCGCGATGAGCGCACCCTTGACGATCCGTTCGGCCAGGATTCCCCGTCGGGCGTAGCCGGTGAGGAACTCCATGGCGGGGGCTGTCTCCGCGGAGGCTAGTTCGCCGGATGCTTGGCGTCGTACGCCTGTGTGGCCTCCGCCGTCAGGTCGATCAGTGGATCGCTTGCGAGGACGCCACTGATGTCCACGATCAGGTCCACACCCTTCTCGGAACGCAGAGCCCGAATCACTTCGCGCATGCGTCCGCTCGCCGCGCTGAGGATGTTCTGGCGATCGAACTCGACATCGGCCTGCAGGTCTTCGGTGAGACGCTGTGCACTGCGCTGCTTGCGCTGCCCCTCTGCCTGGAGGCTGGCAGCTTCCTGGCCTTGGGCCGTCCGGAGCTTGGCCTGAATCTCGGCGAGCTCCGCGGAAAGCGCCTCGAGCTCCTGCTGCCGGTCCGCATACTTCGCCTCAAGGGCCGCGGACTCCTTCTTCATGTCGGCCGTGTTGAGCAACGCAGTCTGGAAGTCGACGACAGCCACCTTGGTCTGGGCCATCAACTCGATGGAGCCGGCACACAGCCACAGGACTGGAACGAGTACCCACAGCTTCGCCCGGAGCGAACTTGATCCCTTTGCAACGGTTCTTGCTTGCATCTTTCCTATTTTGACACGCCGGGGCGATCGAATTCCAGCGCGATCCGGGATCTCCAGAACACTTCGAGGTTCGAGCATTTCCCACTTCCGGCTGGACCGGCCCCTGGCTGCGTGCTTGATCCTACGCAGCCGGGTTCTCGAGTGCCTTCCAGAAGGACCGGATCCGCGAATCCGTGTCGGGGAGCCCCAACCGACCCGCCATGATATGCGTCGGCGGGAACCGCGGGCGCAGGAACTTCATCGGCTTGCCACTCGTGGCACGATTCTCCAGTGTCATGATGCCGTGTCGGATCAACCGGCCCTCGAGTTCACTCCATCGAGGATTCTTGACGATCCTCGAAACCCTGGGGTCCTGCAAGCACACCACCGCGGTTCGATTGTATGCGCGCATCAGGCGCTCCATCAGATCCAGTTCTGCGGCCGGTATCACCGGACCCTCTGGTGCTGATGGTGATTCGAGCGGCACTCCACATGACCGCAGCGTTTCCGCAATGAACGACGGGTCATAGCAGATGTCCATTTCCTCTTCACGCACTCGGAGACCAACCACGTCAACGACGGCGAGTCCGGTCAACTCCAGACGGGTTGACTCCCGGCTCACCTTGGGTTCATACAGGAACACACGCTGCGCTTGGCACTCCACGAGCCGAGTCGAGGTGAGGTCGGTGCGCCGGACGACTACGTCGATCGGCTGACAGCGACTCATGGTGACATCCTTGAGGTGGCTGCCCGGGAATACGACCGACCGAATGATGCAATCCTGGATCGCATCCGAGCCAGCCTGTGCCCGCAGCAATGCCATGGCGAGGAGTCCGGCATTCTCCCGGACTTGCATCGTCCTGCGACTCTTCTGCTCGGCGACCTTCGAGAGACGGTTCAGCCGTTCCTGCAGTCGGTTCTCGGCGGGCCGAGCCTGCGCCCCCGCCGCTATCTCCAGTGCCACCCGATCGGCAACTTCCTCCGGCAGGGCGGAACGGCTCAGAATGACACCCAAGCCCGTACGTTCGGCATTGATCCGCGCAGCAATCGTCCTGGCGAGAAAATAGAAGAAGAAGAGCTCATGTTCGAAAGTGATTCCACCGCGCTCCACCGGCCCGTCACCCCGACCGAGAAACGCCATCGCCGGGAGCCGCTCTACGATCATCTGTTTTACATCGTCCGAAAGCCCTGCGTCATGGACGAAATACTCCGCAACGAAACGAATCGAACCGACATCCAGTACACGGGTCTCCTGGTTCCACATCTCCTCGGCGAGTTCCTGCATCAAGTCTGCAAACTGGTCTTCTGTCAAGACCGGTCGAGAGTGTCGATCCAGCAGCTTGTCCTTCAGTTCTCTCGACGAATACTGTCGAACGAGCGTGCGCAACAAGTCGTCCCCGCCCGAGAACGAGGAGTTATCCTCCAACAGATCGACAACTCGTGTGAAGAACAGCGGCTTTCGGGCCAGTTCAGCATGGTTCCGGTCCTGAAAGGTCAGCTTCACGCGCTCGCGAAATCGACTTTCCTCCGAAGAGGACCAGTGCTTCTCATTCACCCATTTCTCCAGGTAGCGATCCCGGTCCGCTTCGGACCAGTCCTGGATTTGAATCGGCACGTGGCTCCACGCCTGATCACCAGTCGCTGACGCTCGCCGCGCCCTCTCGAGAAACTCCTCCTCGTAGTACGTGGAGCGCGCCGACGCGAGAATGTGGCCCTCTCCGTGCGGTTGCTCGAGAAATCCCGCGAGCGAGCTGAAAGCATCGTCGTATCCACTGACACCAAGTAGCTCATCGAATCCGTCGATGACCGGCACAAAGACGCCAAGCTGCGCCAGAACGGCAACGGAATGATAAGTCAGACCGACTTTCAGGTCCTGCAGTTCGGTCGCCAGAGCCTCGTTCAACCGTGCGAGCTGTCGGCCCTGCGCGTTCACATAGAGCAGCAGCGTCGAAGTACGTCCACTCAGGTACTCGGCGGCTCGTTGTCGCACGAGTTCCTTCAGAACACAGGTCTTGCCGGAGCCTGCACCACCGGTGATCATCATCACCCGGGTCGTGTCCTCCTCTTCACCGAGGAGGCCGTTGAGGACCTTAATGGCCGGTCCGGAACGGTCTTCGCATCTGGCTTGCGCCGAAATGAACAGTGAGGGTCTCAGGGCCGATCGCATCATCCGTGCATGGATCATCTGTGCCACGTGACGCAAATCCGCCATGTCGGGTCCGGAGAGGAAGGTACGATACCGGGTGCGATCCCCGTCGCCCGCCCTGACATGAACGCCCTGGTCCGGCGAGACCGAGAACATGGCCTCTCTCGGTTGGCCGTGCGTGGTCCACGTGGCGCGGAACTTACGGAGAGATCCCTCCACACCTACCTCCGTACCGGGGTCCACGAACGATGCCAGGTCGCGCCGGATACGCTCATTCCAGTTCTGCAAATACTCATTCATCACGACAGACTCTCCGAACACTGGATTGTTACTCCACAACAGCTCAAGGCGCGATCGTCGAGTCCTTCACCCACTGCACATGACCGCATCGAAGCGGCGCCGGATGGGGCGGTTGCATGGGCTGCGAGAGCGGCTGGGAGCACATCATCGTTGTCGCTGACGATTCCCGCTCTCGATTGCAGCGGGAAGCTGTGAAGATGGCGTCGCACCCGAGCAGGGTATCGACCATTCTCTATCCTCGAGATTCGCCTTGGAGCCTCACCGTAACCCGTAATGCCATTCCTGGTTACTGGAGAATGCCATGGCGAGTGCAGGCCAGACGATCAGGCCTTACCGTCGGCATCGCTCGCGTACTCCGGCCGCCCACGACCGCGCCCTCCGGATCCGTTTCCACCAACTCGCCTCCCTGCACCAACGACTTCGACGGGTTGGGCTGCCCGTGATACAGCAGCGGAGCGGTGCTCCAAACCTGCATCGGTCCGGCAGGCATCCCCAATCCCGGCTACGGGGAGAAGAACTGCCGAGCCAGATCGTTATACATAACGATCGCGAACAGGACCATGATGAACACAAGGCCAACCTGGGTAATCCGGTTCTTCGCAGCCACACTGACATCTCGACGCAGGCCTGACTCGACCAGCAGCAGCAGGATGTGTCCACCATCCAGCACAGGAATAGGCAGCAGGTTGAGAATCCCGAGATTCACGCTGATGATGGCCATGAACTGGACCAGTCCGCCCACTCCCCGCTCAGCAGCGTCCTGGGTGTGCCGGTAGATGCCGACCGGGCCTTCCAGTGCCTTGACCGACAGGTCCCCGACGACCAGCGCCCCGAGCGTGCGGAAGATCAGGCCCGCGAAGTCCAGATTGTCGCTGGTCGACTGTGCCAGGGCCTGCCGGAACGAAAGCGGGTCCGAGACTCGCTCGTAGTCAGACTGCAGCCGGACGCCGACCCGCCATGCACCCTCACCGCTATCCCGCTCGGCACTCATCCGGAGCGATTCCATGCGCCCCGCACGATCCACCTGGAATGCCATCTCCGTCCCCGAAGATGCGGTGACCATGTCGATCATCTGTTGGGCCGCAAGGATCTCGACACCATCGATGCTGACCAGGCGGTCGCCGGGTTCCACTCCGGCTGCGGCAGCCGGAGATCCCTCCAGCACATCGACCAGGACCACAGTGTGGGCGGGGGCCCATCCCGCATTGAATCCGTCATCCGCAGCCACTGCCTCCGGCACGGCGATACGAAGCGTGCGAGACGCACCATCCCGCCGGACCACCACATCAGATGTACGCCCCGAAGCGAGAGCCGAAGCCATGTACAGGTCCTTCCAGGTCTCCGTCGGGACGCCATCGAGCTCCATGACGACATCGCCCGGCAACATGCCCCCCGCCTCGGCAGCGGAACCACGGTTGACGTATCCGATGCGTGGCGACTCCTCCAGGAATTGCGGCCGTTCGTACTGGAACACGTACAGGCCCGCCAGCAGCCCGATCGCGAGCAGGAAGTTGAAGACCGGCCCCATCCCGACGATGATCAGACGTTGCCAGCGTGGCTTGGAGAGCAACTCCCCCGGTTCGCCCGTGGGCTCACCGGTCACGGCCTGACCCGCCATCTTGACGTAGCCGCCCAAGGGGAACAGGCAGATCTTGAAGTCGGTTCCGTTGCGCCGGAATCCGACAAGCCGCGGACCGAGACCGATCGAGAAACTCTCGACCTCGACGTTGAAGTACCGCGCCGCCACGTAGTGCCCCAGCTCATGAAAGAGCACGAGGATGCTCAGCACGATGAGGAAATTGACCATGTCTCCACGCTCTGCAATGCCGTCAGCAGGAGCCTTGACAAGCACCTGGCCCCGAGGCAGGTGGCGGGCACCGCCTCACGACCTCCGCCGCCCTGATGCGGGCCTCACTGTCGCAAGCCAGAATATCGCCGATCGAGGACGCACTTCCTGCGGCCATGTTCGTCAAGGTCCGCTCCACGGTCTCAGCGATGTCAGGGAAAGCGATGCGCCCGTCAAGAAATGCCTGCACTGCCACCTCGTCCGCGGCATTGACCACACAACCCGCAAGGCCGCCCGTCCGGAGCGTCTCGTAGGCGAGATCAAGGAGGGGAAACTTCGCCCGATCGGGAGGCTCAAAGTCCAATTTTGACATACTCGTCCAATCCATGCGCCGACGGGGACTTGTCTCCCGGTCGGGATGTGCGAGAGCGTACCGGATCGGCAGTTTCATGTCCGGGGGGCTCAGCTGCGCGATCACGGACCCGTCCCGATACTCCACCATGGCATGCACGACAGACTGAGGATGCACGACAACGTCAACCTGGGCGGGCGCAAGGTCGAACAGGTGACAGGCCTCGATGACCTCGAATCCCTTGTTCATCAGCGTCGCGGAATCGATGGTGATACGGTTTCCCATCTTCCATGTGGGATGGCGAAGGGCACGGGCGGGCGTGACCTGTTCCAGTTCCTCGGACGGCAGCGTGCGGAACGGGCCGCCGGAGGCAGTCAGGATGATCCGCTCGACCTCTTCCCGCCTGCCCGTGCGCAAGCACTGGTGGACCGCATTGTGCTCGCTATCGACTGGCAGCAGGTCCGCTCCCGCAGCACGGGCAGCCGCAGTGACCACATCACCGGCTGCCACGAGAACCTCCTTGTTCGCGAGAGCGATGCGTCGTCCGAGCCGAACGGCCTCGTAGGTTGCCGGGAGGCCGGCGACACCCACGGCAGCCGAAACCAACACGTCAGCGCCGGGCGCGGTCGCCACGGCCAGGTTCCCATCGGGACCACAGAGGCAACTGGGGACGTAGCCCTGCCCATCGCGAAGGCCGTCGCGCAGATCCGCAAGCGATTTCTCGTCCGCTACCGACAGGATTTCCGGACGAAACTCCCGCGCCTGGCGAAGAAGCTCGTTGACATTGCGGCCGGCTGCGAGGGCCACGACTTCGACTGGCGACTCCATCTCCCGGACGACCTGGAGCGTGTTGCGCCCGATGGATCCGGTCGAACCCAGCAGTGACAGTCTCATGGCAGACTGCCCCTCGGGCGAACCTTCCTCACCCGCCCCGTCCGCCACCGCCCGGAACTAGCCTGGATCATGGCAGAAGTCACAATCATTCGGGGCACGGTACCGCGCATGGCACTCCATGCAGGACGCCATGGTCGTGGGCTTTTCCTGAAACAGCACATCCCGTTGCGAGACCGGCCCATGGCAGATCTCGCACTCCACTGCAGCATCCTCCACATGCGAAGCGTGCGAAAACCAGACGAAATCCGGCACGCGGTAGACCCGATTCCACGGAATGGGCTCGCTGTTGTCGCTGAACTTCGCCAGTGCCTGAATGTGCGGGCTCTCGGTCTTGATGGCCGCATGACAGGCCATGCACTTCGCTTCCTCCGGAAAGCCGGCCGCGAAGCCCGGGTCGGCGATCTCGTGACAGTCTCGGCACTGCAGGCCCAGCGCGATATGCACCTTGTGGCTGTAAGGAAGGGGCTGCTCGACCGGAGTCGGAAGGGCCGACTCCGACCCTTCTTCGGTACGAGCAGCGGACTGCGGGTACGATCCTGGAACGATCAGCAGTACGCCTGCGAGCGCCACGACACCGGCAAGGGCTCGGCCGGTTGATCGAGTGATGCAACTAGCAGTGGACATTCCTCGACGAACGTGGTCTTCCTTCCGGTGCATCACACGTCCCGGACGCAGCGAAATCCCTGATTCGATGTCGAACTGTCCGGTGTATTGGATGTCCGGGCGGCAACGCGATAGCGGTTGCAGTATGAGGCGTGACAGAGAAACGAGCCCCCTCGCATCACCTTGCCGTTCCCCCCCGGGGGGCCAACCGGATTGGTCTTGGTCGCAGTGACATGGTAGGTGGGATGAAACCAGTCCGAGCACCATTCCCAGACGTTGCCGGTCACCGAGTAGATCCCGAGACCGTTCGGGGGAAACGCGTCCACCGGACACGGCCCCCGGTAGCCGTCCTCACCGGTATCGTGCCGGGGAAAGCTGCCCTGCCAGATATTGCACAGGTGGTGCCCACCCGGATGCAGGTTCTGCCCCCAGGGATAGGTGTTCTGCTCAAGTCCGCCACGGGCGGCATACTCCCATTCCGCCTCGGTCGGGAGCCGCTTCCCGACCCAGCGGCAATAGGCGCCGGCATCGGAGTGCGACACATGCGTGACCGGATGATCGGGACGGTCACCGACGCCGGAGCCCGGCCCCTCGGGGTGCTGCCAGTCGGCACCCTGGACCTTGCACCACCATTCGTGGCCCGCAACCGTATCGTCCACCAGCGCGCTGTAACGGTCCGCAGGCAACTGGGTATGGAATACGAATGACCAGCCGAAACGCTCGGCCTCGGTCCGATAGCCGGTGGCCTTGACGAACTCCGTGAACGCCTCAACCGTCACGGGATACGTGTCGATATGGAAGGGATTCACGAGGATCTCACGGACCGGCCCCTCGCCGTCCGCAGGAAACCCGAGGTCGGTCTCGGTCCCCATCAGGAACCGCCCGCCATCGGCCCGGACCATGTTCTCCACCGAGCCGTTCCGGCGGACCGGCCGACGCTCGGACAGGAACTCGGATTCAGCCAGACGCTCCGCGCGCTCGACGCTCGGCACACAGCAGGCATGCGGACCGGCCATGACCGCGGGCATGCTCATCTTCGGTGCCGAGGTGCACGACCCTTCGGCTCCTCGCCTGTCGTGCGAATACGCCACTGCCGAAGTCGATTCTATCATGCAGACCGGACAGGCCTTTCCCGAGCCAGGTGCCGCAACCGGGAAATCCGTCCCTCCCCCGCCCGGCAGAAGGCGGTCGACGCCTAGCCTTCGATGACGGCCTCGAATCGCAGCTGATCCACGAAGTCCTCCAACAGCTCGGTCCGCCGGTCCTGGACCAGTTCCTCCCGGATCTCGTCCTGGACGTCCCGGAACTGCCGCAACCCCTTCGGCTTGCGATCCAGGACTTTCGCGATGTGGAACCCGAATCTTGTCTGGAAGACGCCGCTGACCGCATCAACCGGGAGGCCGAACACCACGTCTTCGAACTCCTTGACCATCCTCCCTCGCGGGAAGTAGCCCAGGTCCCCACCGTTTCCGGGACAATCCGACTCCTCGTCAGCGATCTGCTCGAAACTGGTTCCGGCTTGCAGCCGGGCATGGAGTCGCTCAGCGGACTGCCTTGCCTCGGCCTCACTGACACCCTTCTCCACATGCTTGACGATGTGAGCTGCACGAACGGTCTCTTCCGTGCGGTAACGGTCCTTGTTCCGCCGATAGAACGTCGCAAGTTCCTTCGTGCGCGGAGGCTTGACGTGAGACGTGATCGAACGGACCAGATCAGCCACCCTGAGACCGGTCTCGATGTCGGTGCGAACCGCGGCCTCGTCGAGCCCCGCTTCGGCAAGCTTGTCCCGTCCTCCGTACGAGGAGATCATCCCCGAGAGTTGCTTCTCCACTTCTGCCTGGTCCAAGGGCTTCGCGTCCTTGCAGGCTGCCTGCCGCAGCAGAACCTGCTCGATCACGTTCTCACGGGCCCATTCAACGGCGGTCCGATCAAGGGCCCCGGGCTCCAGCCCCGACTTCTGCCTCTGCTCGTCCGAGAGTCGCGCGAAGCGCTGCCGCAACGCTTCCGCTTCGCGAGCGAGTACACTGGCCCTTACCACTTCTCCGTTGACCCGCAAGTCCATCGCGGTCATTCTACCGTGAAGTAACTACATGTTGTACATCCCCGCCGGGAGGGACCAGGAGCAGGAGTCTGTCAGGCAGCCGTGGAGGCTGCCTTGCTACTGCATGCAACATCTGGAATCGTACCGGAAAACCCACTGAAGACAGCGCCCGGATTCGATCCGGAGCACGACCCGACCCGGACCCGCGCCCAACTCGCGTTCCGGCAGGGCATCGAGGCGCTGCCGAGTCAACCCGGGGCCCAACCGGCTCACATCCACTGGCTGCGGCGGCAACAACCCGTCGCGATGAACGACGACGGCTGGATCCTGATTCCCTATCCGAGCGATACGGACGCCCGTGTCGCCGCCGCGCACGAGGCGATGGTGCGTCTCGGCCACGTACTCCGTGCCGAGCAGCTGGCCGCCGGCGTCCACACGTTTGCCTGCAACGGAGACGGAAACGCCAGCCCCGGGGATGAAGCCACCGAGGATTCCGGCGAGGGCAGCCGCCGCGAGCGGTCCCCCTGGGAGCGCGGCCCCGTCTTTCTGCCATCCTTCCTGGTCAAGACCACGCTGCCACACAGCGATCCGAAGACCCACGAGTTCGAGCGCGTGAACGGCAACGTCGTCACCACCCTCCAGTCGATCCGCCAGAGAGGCCTGCCGTTCGGCGTCTATCCGCGCCTGATCGCGATCCACCTGGCGACGGGCGCGATCCGGGCCCGCGGCCGCAAGCTGCTCGTGGGCCGCTCCATCAATGAACTCCTGGCACGGATGCGGATCCCAAACTCCGGCGGCAAGGCCGGCCCCTCGAAACTCGCCCGCGAACAGCTCGACCGGCTCTGCGCCACGAGGTTCATCACCTCGCACCTCTCTCCGGCCGGCCCGCACCAGATCGACTTCACCGACAGCTGGCCCCAGAAGACGCCCGCAGGCATTCGGGTCGACCTTTCCGAGCGCTTCTTCCAGCAAGTCAGACAGTCGTCCGTACCGCTGGACCCGGCGGTCCTGCGAGCACATCGCCGGTCCCCCCTCGCGATCGATATCTACGGCTGGATCACATACCGGCTGTCGACCCTGCAGGAACCGACGGCCATCCCGTGGCGGAGCCTGGAGAGGCAGTTCGGCGCTGACTACCAGAATCCCAGACAGTTCCGGTGGAAGTTCCGCAAGTGCCTCGACCGGCTGAATGAAACCTGGCCGACTGGCCTACAGGTCGATGTCGATGACCGCCGCCTGCTGCTCCACCCGGGACCGTCCTCGGTCGGCACTCGAACCGAGCGGTCGAACGCGAAGAGGGGATAGCGACACGTGATTTGCGCAGGTTTGGTGACGCTTTTTCTAATGCCTCAGTTTGCGCAGGTTTGGTGACGCTTCTGCGCAGGTTCGGTGACGCTCCTGCGCAGGTTCGGTGACGGGGTTTGCGCAGGTTTGGTGACGCTTCTGCGCAGGTTTGGTGACACCGCTCCTTATATATCCTGTAGCTACCTATAGCTCCCTGTAGTGAGCCTGTAGGATGCGCGGGCGCGAGGCCCACGCCTGCTGTCCCGTCCGGACCACAAGCTGCGCGCCTGCCGGCGCGAGAGAGGCTCTACTCCGTATCCGTTCTCGACCATTCGAGGTCATAGAGGCGCCCAACAGCCGCCCCGGTCGAGTCCTGCTCGCCCGCCTCCCGCTTGGCCAGCCGCTCCTCATCGCGAGCGATCCACCCGCGCATCGTCTCGATCGATGTAGCAAGTTGCTGGAGTTGAAACTCCAGCATTCCGGAGTCCGGATCGTTCGAGAGGACATACCGGTAGGCGCTGGTCACATCATCAGGCGCCCCCGGCCAACTCGGGTCCAGCGCGACCTTCAACTCGTTCGACCGCTCCAGCAACTGCCGGTACTCGACCAGCCCTTCCTCGATCTCGGCGGTCAGCCGGGCCTTCTCCCGATCCTCCTCGCTGGCACAGCCACCCACCCCCAGCAGGGCGAGGCAGAGGAACATCGGGATCCGGATCGTGCGCATGGTCACAGGATAGACGGTCCCGACACCCTCGCGGTTGCACATCCTCCCGTCATCCCGACTCTCCCGCCAGCGGCAACGCAGCGCAGCGCCTGTGGTCGTATCGACGTGGACAGACCAGCACTTCCCGGCGAACCTTGAAGAGGCGCCGCAAGACGCCGAGGAGGATCGCCATGTTCCGTGCACGACATCGCCATCGGCCCGCGTCCGGGAGACTCGGTTTCGCCTTGCCCCTGCTGGTCCTGCTGGTCCTGCATGCGGCGCCGCTGCTGGCGACCACCGCCGCCGCCGACCCCTGGACCCGGGGCGTGAACGTCATGCAGACGTTCTTCACGGGCGTCTTCGCGAGGGGCCTCAGCCTGATCGCGACCGTGCTCGGCGGCCTGATGTACGCCTTCGACGAGGGGGGCGGCTCGAAGAAGCGGGTGGCCGCGCTGATCTTCGGCTGCGGCCTGGCCCTGCTGGCGGCCCAGTTCCTGACCTGGATCTTCGGAGTCACCTTCTAGCGCGCGCCCGCGGACCCTGCCCATGACGCCCGCTCTCGGCAACCAGACCTGGTCGGCGGTGCCGGCCCTGTCCGCACCCCTGACGATCCTGGGCGTCGAGCGCTCCATGTTCCTGCTCTCGCTGGTGACCGCGGTCTCGGCCATGAACCTGTTCAGCGCCTTCTTCGGACCGGTCCTGCTGTTCGCGGCCCTGCACGGGCTGGGCCTGCTGGCGCACTGGCGGGACCCGCAGATGGGGAGGATCCTCTTCTCCTCGGCCCGGTTCCGGACCCGCTACGATCCGGGCAAGCGACCGGAGCAGCCCCGCACAGTGGAGGTGCGGGCGAGCTGATGCCCACGGCCCTGGCAGCCGAGAGGGCCCCCTTCGAGCGGGCCGGTGCGCTCGAGGACGAGATTCCGCACTGGGGCTGGCTGGCGGACGGTCGGACCCTGCTGACGACGGGTGGCGAACTGGTGACCCTGGCCCGGCTGGAGCCCTACGAGGCGAGTGGTCGGCCCGCGGACTACCTCGACTACGTGCTGGGCCGCTGGGTGCGGCTGCTGTCGGCGGCCGATGCCCGGACGCGGGTCTACCTGTACCTGCTGCGTCGTCCGCTGGCGGAACAGCCCGTGGCGGTGGCGGCCACGGGATCCCGGGCGGAACTGGCCCGGCAGGCACTGCGGGAACGGAATCGCTTCCTGCGTCCGCGACTGCAGTCGCTGGAGGTGTTCGTGGCCTTCGCGCGCGATGCGCGGCTGAAGGCGCAGGGCGAGCAGGCTTCGCTGCTGAAGAAGCTGGGGGCGGTCTTCGGTCCCCCGGCCCGCTCGCGGATCTGGTCGGTCGCGGCGATCGACCGCGAGGCCCGCGAGTTCGCCGACCAGGTGGATGCGGCGGCGGGTCTGGTGGCGGACCTGACCCCGCTCGCGATCCTCGCTCCCGAGGCGGCCACGCAGGTGCTCTCGGAACTGGTCAACGCACCCGGGCGGGCCGCCGGGATGCACTTCGGGGCCGAACCCCCGCTGGCCTGGCGGCTGGCCCTGTCGGAGATCGAGGCCCATGCCGATCACCTGCGGGTGGACGGGGAGGCGGTGGTGCTGCACTCGCTGCTGGCACCACCTCACGAGGCCCGGGCGAACCAGCTCGAGGATCTGCTGCGGCTGGAGTGCCGCACGCTGGAACTGGCCTGGGAGTGGGCGCCGGCGGCCCAGCAGGACGCGCGGGCGCGGCTGCGTCGGGCCCAGAAGCACTTCTGGCAGAAGCGCTACTCGGCGACCTCCCAGATGATGGGCGGCGGCGGCATGGTCGATCAGGCGGCGGCGACCGAGGCCGACCGCATCGCCGCTGCGGGGGCCGAACTGGGCAGTGCGGGAGTGGCCTACGGGGACCTCTCGCTCTCGCTCGCCCTGCACGGAGCGGACCCGGAGGTGGCCGAGAACGCGCAGGCGGAACTGCGCCGCATCTTCGGCTCGATCGACGCGAAGCTGATCCGCGAGCGCTACTGGCAGCTGGGGGCCTGGTTCGCCCGGCAGCCGGGCCAGCCGCGACCCCGGCAGTTGCGCAAGGTGTTCGTCAGCGCGGGAGTGGCGGCGACGCTGGCACCCTTGTTCGGTCCCTCGCGGGGGCATCCCCACTGCCGGCACCTGGACGCCCCGTCGCTGGCGGTGCTGGAGACCCGCGCGGGCACGCCCTACCACCTGGACCTGTTCGCGGGCGGGGACGTGGGCCACACCCTGGTGCTGGGCAGCACGGGTGCGGGCAAGAGCTTCCTGCTCAACTTCCTGCTGGTGCACGCGCTGCGCTACGGGGCGCGCATCGCGATCCTGGACCTGGGCGGGTCCTACCGCTGGCTCACGCGCCTGGCCGGAGGCGGTTTCCTGGCCCTGGCTCCCGAGGGCGGCACGGCCCTCAATCCGTTCGCCCTGGAACCCTCCGAGCGCTCGCTGCGCTTCCTGACCGGCTGGACGGCCGGTCTGCTGCAGATCGGCGGCTATCGGGCCACCGGCAACGACGCCTCCGAGATCCGCCGCTGCGTCGAGGACCTCTACCGTCTGCCCCCCGCGAGCCGCCGACTGGGACGGCTGGTCGGTTCGCTGCCGCTGGCGATGCGAGGGGCACTGGAACGCTGGTACGGAGACGGGCCGTGGGCGCGGGTGTTCGACGCACCGGCGGATGCACTTCAGGAGGTCGCGGACTGGCAGGCGGTGGATCTGGCCGGAGCGGGCCAGCATCCCGACCTGGCGGCGGCGGCGCTGCGCTATGCGCTGGAGCGGCTCACGGCGGGGATCGAGGACCCGGGCGAGCGGGAGCGGCCCAAGATTCTGGTGGTGGACGAGGCCTGGCGGTTCCTGCGCGATCCGGAGGTGGCGAACTACGTGCTGGAGGCGGCCAAGACCTGGAGGAAGCGGAACGCGGCCCTGGTGCTGGCGACGCAGTCGAGCGTGGACGTGACGGAGGGTTCGGAGGCGGCCGCGCTGCTGGAGAGCTGTCCGACACGGATCTTCCTGGCGAATCCCTCGATGGACGCCGAACGCTACGAGCGGGTGTTCGCCCTCAGCCCCTCGGAGACCACCACGATCCGCGAGTTGCAGCCGAAGCGGGAACTGTATCTGCGGCGGCCGCAGGAGGCGGAGGTGCTGCAACTGCACGTGGATGAGCGGAGCTACTGGCTGTACACGTCGAACCCGACCGAGGAGGCGTTGCGGCAGCGGGCCCTGGAGGCCCACGACGGCGATCTCGACGCGGCGCTGACCGCGCTGGCGAACGGCTACGGAAGGAACAGGGCATGAAGGGACAGGGCATGAACGACATGCAGCGAAGACTCTCGGGTGCGGTCCTGACCGCACTGCTGTGGACCGGTCTGGCGACCGTCCCGCCGGCGGCGGCGCAGCCGGCCCGGCACGTGGAGGTGACTCCCGAGACGGTGGTGCGGGTGGCGACGAAGGTGCGCTACACGACGGTGATCGTGGTGCCGGCCGACGAGCAGATCCTGACCTTCGTGTGCGGGGACAGCGAGTACTGGGCCCTGGAGGGCACGGCCAACATCGCGCTGCTGAAGCCGATGAAGCAGGACGTGTCGACCAACGTGGCGCTGATCACCGACCGGGGCAGCATCTACACGCTGACCGCCCGGGAGGGCGAGGCCCACCCGGACCTGAAGGTGTTCCTGCACCGACCGGCACAGGAGCCGGCGACCGACGCCGGTCCGGTCGGCACACCCCTGCAGCCGCTGGCATTCGTGGCGGCGGCGGAACTGGAGGGCTGGCGCCTGCAGGCGGAGCGGGCGACACGGGAGGCGCGGGACGCCAAGCGGACGGCACAGGAGCTGGTCGAGACGGGCGTGGAGACGTTCCGGCAACGCTATCCCTCCACGCTGCGGTTCGACTACCGGCTGCCGCCGGAAGCCGCCGCGAGTCCGTGGCACGTGCGGGCGATGTGGCACGACCAGCGCTTCACGTACCTGCTGTGCACGGCCCCCGAGGCCCCGGCCCTGTACGAGGAGAAGGACGGCAAGCCGGCCCTGGTGGCGTTCGACTACGAGGACGGACTGTACGTGGCGCGCCACGTGCTGCAGTCCGGCTGGCTGCAGGTGGGCCGCAAGCGTCTGAAGTGGCGCTACGATCCGCCCCCGGAGCTGCCGTGAAGTGGGTGGATCGCATGCGGGAACCGGCGGGGGCGGTGCCGCCGCACCTGCGGCGCCTGCTGGTGTGGGGCGGCGGCGGGGCGCTGGTCCTGGCCGTGGGCTGGTCGACCTGGGAAGAGGAGACGGCCACGCCCCCGCCGGAGCCCAATCCGGCCGCGGCGCAGGCACCGCCGGTGCCCGAGGTGCAGGTGCGGGCCCGGGGTTCGGTGCAGTCGACAGTGCGGGAACTCGACGCCGACGAGCAGCGCCGGGCGCTGCAGGACGCCGAACGCCGGCTGGAGGAACAGAAGCGGCAGCGGGCACTGCAGACGACGGTCCGGACCCACCTGGACGATCCGGCGACGGGTCCACCGCCGCACGAGATCCTGCCGGCGGGCGAATATCCGGTCGATGACATCGTGGCGGAGGAGATCCGCCAGCTGGAGGCCCGCCGCCGCTACGAGTCGCTGCGGGCGCCGCAGATCGTGCGGGAGACCGAACAGCGGGAAGCACCGGCGGTCCCCGCCCCGCCCGTGAGCGAGGAGACCGCACCGCCCCCGGAGCGGTCCGGGGAGCCGCCCCCCGATCCGACCGACGAACTGCTGCGGCGCGTGCTGGAGGAGCCGGAACGCTACGCACCGCTGTTCGGCGCGACACCCCCGCCCGCGGCACCGCCCGGAGTGACGCCCCCGCCAGCGGCGGAACCGACCGCACCGCCGACCGGCGACACCACCACGGCGCTGGTCAGCCCGCAGGACCCGGAGGGCTGGGAACGGGTCTACGAGGGCTCGTTCCTCGAATGCGTGCTGCTGACCCAACTGCGCGGCGACTTCGCCGGTCCGGTCGCCGTGATGGTCGCGGTCGATTTCCATTCGCGGGACCGGCAGCGCCTGCTGATTCCGCGCGGCAGCCGCGTGCTGGGCAGTGCCACGTCCGTGGCGCAATGGGGACAGGCCCGGCTGGCGGTGGCCTTCCACCGGCTGATCCTGCCGGACGGGCGCCACGCCAGCCTGGAGCAGTTCGAGGGCCTCAACCAAGTCGGCGAGACGGGCCTGAAGGATCGCGTCAACCACCACTACGGATCGGTGTTCGGGGCCGCGGCGGCGGTGGGTCTGCTGAGCGGGCTGGCGATGCAGAACACCACGGTGTTCGGTCCGGCCGGGGAGCGCATCCGGGCCGGGACCGGGGCGGGACTGGCCCAGCAGGGCATGGCGATCATGGAGCGTTTCCTCAACCGCCTGCCCACGGTGACGATCCGGGCGGGCCACCGCGTGCGGGTCTGGTTCGCCTCGGACGTGCTCGTGCCGAGGCCCTCGAAGGCACCCTGAGCGGGTGCGGGAAGCAACGGAAGGAGACGGAGATGCAGACAATCAGGAACCGCAGGAACCGCTGGGCGGGAGGTCTCGCCCTCCTGCTGGCGCTGGGAGTGGCGGCCTCGCCGCTGCCGGCCGTCATCGGCTCGCTCCTGCAGGTGGCCCAGATGGGCACGCTGGTCTCGAACACGGCCAGCCTGCTGGCCGAGGCCGAGAAGCGCTTCGACCAGTTGACGGACTCGCTCGACGAACTCGAGAGCGTGCGGGACCGCCTGTCCGGTGACGTGCAGGCAGTCGGCAACATGACCCGCCAGCTGGGGACGGGCTGGCAGGGCCTGTATGCGGACGCGACGGCGCTGGTGCGCGACACGGCGAACCTGCCGGCGGACCTGCGCGCGGTCCACGGCGACCTGTTCGACTCGCTGACGGCGCTCCCGGGTTCGGAGTCTCCCGTGGACGAGTGGCGCGCCTATGCGGGAGCCCCGGTGCCGGCCGGCACGCTGATGACGGCCCTGGGAGTAACGCCCGGCAGCCGGGCGGCCCGCCAGTTGGAGGCTTCGCTGGCCGCCCTGCAGCGGGCCGAGACCCTGGGCACCTCGACGCGGCAGGCGGCCCGGGCGGCGAACGCGACCGTGCAGAGCGCCCGCACGGCGAACGCGCAGCACCGGCAGGAGACCAACCTGGAGAAGGCCTCGCAGACGGCCCTGCTGCAGAAGCTGATCGCCACGATGCTGACAAGCAACGAACTGTTGGGCGCCCTGGCCCAGGTCGAGGCCCTCACGGCGGCCGCCGGGACCCTGGAGACGGAGGAACGCCAGCGGCGGCGCAACGCCTACGCGCGGGAGATGACGGAGTCGCGCCGGGATCTCGAGGCCGAACGGCTCCGGCTGGCGAACCTGCGTGATCCGGAGTGGACCCAAAACGGCGTGCACCGGCTGTACGGACTGGGCTGGCTGACCGGTCGCCGCGGGGAGACGCCCTAGATGGCGGCCCCGCTGCCCCACGCCCCGGCGGGCATCGCGGACTACCTGCGCAACAACCCCGGCGACATCGTGGGGGTGTTCGACCAGGCCGCTGCGGGCTTCTTCGCGGCGGCCGCGCCCCCGGTGGCGCGGGCCGGGATGACGATCTTCGTCGGGCTGGCGGTGATCACGACCGTGCAGCGCGGGGCGGGCTGGGCGCTGGCGGGGAGGGCCGACGCCTCGGGCCTGCTGAACCACCTGCTGAAGGTGGCCTTCGTGCTGGGCCTGCTGACGTTCTGGGATCAGGAACTGCCCGCTGTGGGTGCCAGCATCCCGCAGCTGATCGCCGGGCAGGGTGCCTGGCTGATCGATGTCCTGCTCGGCGATTCCCTCGACCACATGCAGGTGACCCTCCTGAACATCTGGGAACGGTTCATCAACGCCCGTCTCTCCGGGCAGGTCTGGAGCGTGTTGGCCGGGCTGCTCAGCGGCGGCAGTGCGGTCGCACTGTACACGTTCCTCGGACCGGCGGTGGTCGTCTCGCTGGTCGCCCTGGCGGTCGGTGCGCTCGCAGCGGGCATGGCGCAGGTCGTCTGGGCCGGTGCCGCGATCTCGATCTGCATCATGATCGGGCCGGTGCTGGTGCCCTGGCTGCTGTGGCGTCCCATGGAGTTCCTGTTCTGGGGCTGGCTCAAGACCGTCATCACCTACTCGCTGTACGGCGCCGTGGCCGTCGCTGTGATCCGCACCTTCATGGACGCCCTGCTGGTGCAGGTGGAAGCGGTCGTGCTGACCGACGGCTGGGCGCAGGGCGGTGGCCAGGTGCTGGCCTCCGCCCTGACCGCCTTCCTGCTGGGATTCACCGCCCTGATGGCGATGATCAAGGTCCCCGCGCTGGCCAACGGGCTGGTGTCGGGCTCGGGAGCCGCCGGCAGTGGCATCGCCGAAGCCGTCACCCAGGGCACTGCCGGTGCCGCCGCCGCCACCATGGGCCCCTCCATGCAGGCCGCCGGAGGTGCACTCGGTTCGGCGGGCATGCCCCAACCCTCCCTGGTCGGCGGTGCACCACTGGGCATCGGCGGCAGTCGCGTGGCATCGGCCGGCATCCGTGCGGCCGGTGGCGCCGCCGCCGCGACCGGGCAGATCGTCTCGGGTCTCGCCGGGCGGCAACTGCCGCTGACCCGGCAACCCCCAGGAGCATGACGTGAGAAATCCCTTCCGCCGCCAGCAACCGCCCCCGGATCCGCCCGCACCCTCGACCGGTTCCGAGACCGCATCCGCCCCGGTCGACAGGCCCGCCGAGGTCGCCGACAAGGCATCCGCCACCGAACAGTTCGCCGCCATCTGGGGTGAGGCACAGGTGACCGCCCGCCACCTGCGCCTCACCTGTGTCGCCCTGGCCGTGCTCTGCCTCGGTCTCGTCACCGGCTGGTGCTCCTCCGCCTCCCGCACCCTCAAGCCGATCGTCATCCGCGTCGACGAGGTCGGTCGCGCCGAAGCCGTCCGCTACGAACCCCTCGAGGCCAACCCCCAGTCCACCGATCCGGCCGTGCAGTACTTCCTGCACGCCTTCCTCGACGACCATTTCTCCCGCAACCCCGCCACCGTGCGCGAGAAATGGTCCCGCAGCCTGACCTTCCTCTCCCCCGAGACCGCCTATCCCCTCATCGAGCGCGACACCCCCGAGATCGCCCTTGTGGCCCGCAGCCCGGTGACCGAATCCACCCGCGTGGAGAATGTCGTGCTGCGCATCGAACCCGCCCCGGAACCGCCCTTCCGGGCGGTCGCCGACTACGAACTCGTCGACTACGAACGCAGCTCGGTACGCGGTCGGGAACGCTGGACCGCGCACCTGATGTTCATCTTCGCCGAGGTCGGCCCGGAACTGATCGCGACCAATCCGCTGGGGCTGTTCATCGTCTCGCTGGAGACCGCCAGGGCACTGGACCTGCGGGAGGCGCAGTGACCCCGAACCGCATCGCGCTGGGCGTGTCGATCGTGATCTGGAGCCTGGTCCTGTTCACCGCCATGGAGCGCATGGTCTGGCTGCGACCGCACATGGGGCTGGTGCTGGACGCCTACGGAACCGTGCTCGCAGCCTACCTGCTGGCCGCGGCTCTGACGCTGTATGCCGGTCTCTACGCCCTCGCCCGCCGGCTGGGGATCGGGGACCTGGGTCGCAAGATGGATGTCCTGGAGGACGGGCTGCGGCGGGACGCGCCGCACGATCCGGACCTGGCGGCGGCGCTGGCCCGCCAGCACCGCGGGGAGGGTCTGTAGGGATGCCGCGCTGGCACGATGCGCGCGATCGGGACCGGACGATCCCGGAGCGCTCTGCGGACCCGCGACGGCCCGCTCGACGAACCCGGCAGCGGGAGCCCGACCGCCAGCGGTCGCGCACCCGTCGGGACCGGAAACGGGACCCGCAGGAGCGGCGAGTCTCCTTCGCCGACCGCAAGCGCGGGGCCCTCGAGGACCTGGCGGTCTACCGCACGGTGAGCTTCCGCGACCTGTGCGACGCCCGCTTCGGCGGCAACGACTTCGCGGCCCGGCGGGCCGTCTCCCAGCTGCAGGCAGGGGGTCTTGTGGTCCGGGGACAGGGCTGGGGCCCGAAAGGCAAGCCCTTCCTCGTGCTGGCGGCGACGCCGTCCGGCGCCCGTACGGCCACCGCTCCTGGCAACCCCGACCAGCGGCGCTGGAGCGGGCTGGTGAAACCGGCCGAATCGCATCACGACACGGCGGTGTACCGCGCCGCCCGCGAGCGCATCGCGGCGCTGGAGGCGGACGGGTTCCGGGTCCGCCGCATCCGCATCGATGCGGAACTCAAGGGCGAACTGGCCCGGGCGTCCGAGACCGCCCGTGTCAGCGGCGGGGAGCGGGCGGCCCGGGCGGCACAGCATGCAAAGGCCCGGGAACTGGGTCTGCCGGTGAAGGGCGGCAAGGTGCACGTGCCGGACGTGCAGATCGAGTACGAACTGCGCGAGGACACCGAGCGGACCGAGGGTCCGGAGCGCGACCCCGGGAGGGCCAACATCGAGGTGGTGACGGCCTCCTACAAGGAGGACGCGATCCGGACGAAGGCGGCACTGGGCTTCCAGTTGTCGGCGAGCGGCAGTGCGGCCACACGGCGGATGAACGCGGCGCTGGGACGATCTCCATCCGGGAGCCGGAGGCAGGTCGCACCGGCTGGCCGGGCCGGTGGGGACCGGATGGAACTCGGCGAGACGGACGGTCGTGGCGGGATCGCTCGACAGGAAGAGGAGTTCGAACTCTAGATGGCGGAGCCGATCCGGCCAAGCGATGCGGAGAAGGTCGCGGAGGTGACCGGACTCTCGGGCCGGACCGCGGAGTGGGTGGCGTTTGCCTCCCTGCATGCAGGCCTGTTCACACGAGCACAATTGCAGGTTTGGGTAGCTGCGACACCCGAAAGCTCCCGCCGGATCACATCGAGAATCGTCACAGAACTCCGAAACCAGCGACTTGTCGAGGAAGTGAATGTGGCCGGCATCGCCGAAATCCACATCCACGGCAAGGCCATCTACCGGGCCCTGGGCGAGCCCGACAACCGGAACCGTCGCAAGCCGTCGCGCGAGAAGGCGCTGGAACGCCTGCTAGCCCTGGACTACGTCCTGGACCACCCGGACGATGACTGGCTCCCGACCGAGCGGGCCAAGACCGACGCACTGCATGCGGCCGGGATTCCGAAGGAGGCCTGGTCCAGCACCGACTATGTGGCAAGGGACAGCGCCACCACCACGACCCGGACCTTCGTCGAGAAGTGGCCCATGGCCATCGATCCGGTCGGCAAGAGGGCCCGGCTGACCTGCGTGAGCCCGGGCTCGACCGATTACCGGATCCGGAACTGGCTGCGTGACTGGGAGCCCCTCGTGCGCGCATTCGGAGCCAAGGGTTTCTCCGTGCGGCTGGTCCACATCACGTTCCGCCAGCCACTCGCGGAGAAGGCCGAAAAGCTGCTGGCCCGCGCCGCCGCCTCGTTCGGCGCCGAAGCCGAAGACAGGGACGTGGCGACGGTCCGCCGCATCCAGGCGGCCGCTCGCACCAACACCGATGAGGCGTACGCGCCGTTCGGGGGATTCCAGGAGGCGTTGAAGACGGCCCGCGAGATCTACGCCCGGCGCGGCAAGGGTTTCGAGAAGAACGCGCCCCAGCCGGTCGAGGTGACAACGGAGGCCTGGACCTCCGAGCGCATCCGGCCCGCCTCGGAGAAGGCGAAATGACGGCCCCGGCGCCTTCGTCGCCAGCTCCTGCGGCCCGAACGGGCCGCCCCGCCTTCCTGCAAGGAAAAATCCCGGGAGCGACCTCTCCGAGAGGCCGGATTCGACAGAATCTGGCCGTTCTCGGGGGGGTCGCTCCCGCCCCGCCCACGTGTGGGCTCTTTCGTGCGGGCCGCCCCGGCACGGGGTGGCAAGTGGCTGACCAGCCGGCATTTGAAGACACTCACAGTGTCCAAGAATCGGCAGAATCGTGTCCCGAATTACCCGAATCGGTGTCCCAAACACGCGATTTCCACGGGACAACGACCGGGACAAGCCACAGCAGGGCAGATTTCGCGCGCGACGGGCGGTCAGCGCCCCGATCTTCCGCATTGCGGGCGGTTCACGAAGCGCGACCACAGCCCTTCGGGAGAGGAGGCTGAAGGGTGCTGACGAAGCGCACGACCGTGGCCCTGGCGGCGGGCACCGTCGTCTGGTACTGGTGCACCCGGCACTTGCCCTGGCCCGCCCCGGGCACGGTTCCGGTCCTCGACCTCGTCGAACTCCGCAACCCCGTCGCCTGGACACTCTTTCGGCTCTGGTGGTGGCTGGCCCCCTTTGCCTCCGGCTCCGTGCTGGCCGCCGCAATTCTCAACGCCTGGCATGTCTGGGGCCCTCCGGCCCGCCGCCAGGCCGCCCGCAAGGGTCGACTCCCGCCCGATCCCTTCCAGGCCGACGCCCCCGAGATCTCGCTCACCGTCGGCGAACTCCACCATCCCCTCGAACCCCGCGAGGACCCCAGCCCCCGCTGGCTCTCCCTGCCCGCCCGCGGCCTCTACACCGGCATCTGCGTCGTCGGCGCCATCGGCTCCGGCAAGACCTCCGCCTGCCTGCACCCCTTCGCCCAGCAACTGCTCGGCTGGCAGGCCCGCGATCCCGCCCGGCGCGCCAGCGCCCTCGTGCTCGAGGTCAAGGGCGACTTCTGCTTCGCCGTCCGGAGGATCCTCGCCGACCACGACCGGGACGAGGACTACCTCGAACTCAGCCTGGACGGGGACTGGGCCTGGAATCCCCTGCACGAACCGCAGATCGATTCCTACTCGCTGGCGCACTCGATCGGCTCGCTGCTGAACCAGCTCTTCGGCAAGGGCAAGGACCCTTTCTGGCAGCAGGCCTACACGGCGGTCGTGCGCGCGGCCATCGAGCTGCACCGGCTGGAGGCCGAACCCTGGTTCACCCTGCAGGACGTGTACCGGCTGGCGATCGCTCCGGACGGCTTCCGCGACCGGCTGGAGGCGGCCGAGGAGCGCATCCCGAGCGAGTGGGCCGGCGGCCATGCTCCGCCCGCCCCCGTCACCCGGGCCCGCATCGGGGCCGACGCCTTCGCGGCCCACATCGACGCGCTCTCCGACCGCGAGTGGCAGCGGGTCGACGGCGATCTCGAGACGCCGGCCGGACCGGCCGACTTCGATGCCCTCGAACGCATCCTGGGCCACCGACCGGCGTGCATCCAGCCGGCGGCGACACTGGGACCCGACGCCGGACCCGCCGATCCGGAGGAACGTCGCCGCCTGCGGCTGCGGCTGGAGGCGCTCCAGCGCTGGCACCGCGACGACTGGGAACGACTCGATCCCAAGCTGCGCACCTCGGTGGTCGAGGGCCTCTCCTCGTTCCTGAGCCTGTTCGACCAGCCCGAGGTGGCCGACGCCTTCTGTCCGCCCCGCGACCGACCGCATGGCGGTCGCCGGCTCCTGCCCGCCATGGAGGAACTGGTCGAGGGCGGTCGCGTGCTGGCCCTGAACCTGCCCGCCGGCACCAACGCGGCGCTGGCCCGCGTGCTCGGCGCCCTGCTCAAGCAGTGCTGGCTGCAGGCCCTGCTGCGCCGCCCGGCCAAGATGGCCGATCCCGCCCACCGCAGCACCATCTGGCGCCCGGCCCTGTTCCTGTGCGACGAATACCACAGCTTCGCCACCGTCGGCGGCGACGATCCGGGGGGCGACGAACGCGCCTTCGCCCTCTCGCGCCAGTCGCTGTGCATCCCGCTGGTCGCCACCCAGTCGCTGAGTTCGCTGCGCTCGGCGACCGGCGGTCGCGACGACTGGCGCACGCTCCTGCAGACCCTGCGCACCAAGATCTTCCTCTCCCTCGAGGACGAGTTCTCCCAGCAGGAGGCCTCCCGGCTGTGCGGGCAGAGCGAGTTCCTCAAGCCCAACTACTCGTTCTCCGAGAGCGCGAACCGGGCCGGCGTGTCGCTGCTGAGCGGCAGGGCCGGCGGGGACCGCGGCAGCCTCAGCGCCTCCCGCAGCTACGGCCCGCGCCTGGAGGCGAAGTTCAAGCCGCGCGAGTTCCGCGAACTCGACAACGCCCAGGCGATCGTGCTGCCGTTCGACGGGGTGCGCCCGCTGCCGGCCACCCGCGCGTACCTCAAGCCCTGGTATCTCCCGCGCGATGAGAACTGGTTCCGCCAGCGCGAGGAGGGCCGGCTGTGACCTCGACCCGCACGGAACGGGCCCGCGAGGAACTGGCCGCGCTGCTGCCGTTCCTGGCACCGATCGCGGCCCTGCTGGCCGATCCGGAGGTGACCGAGATCATGGTCAACGCGGCCGACGACGTGCACGTCGAGCGGCGCGGCCAGCTGGAGCGGGTGGAGGTCGGGCCCTGGACCGACCGGGAACTGGAACGGGCGCTGGTGCAGATCGCCCGCAGTCTCGATGCCGACATCTCGGCGGCCGAACCGGAACTCGACGCGCGCCTGCCGGACGGTTCGCGGGTGGCGGCGATGCTGCCGCCCATCGCCGAATACCCGACGCTGACGATCCGCAAGCATGCGGCGCGGGCCTTCACGGCGGCCGAACTGGTGGGGCTGGGTTCGCTGCCGGAAGAGGTGCTGGAACTGGCCCGGGGGGTGCTGGCGGGCCACGGCAACATCCTGCTGGCCGGCTCGACGGGTTCGGGCAAGACGACGCTGCTGCGCGCCCTGCTGCACGACCTGGAGCCGGGCGAACGCTTCATCGTGATCGAGGACACGGCCGAGATCAACCTGCAGCATCCGCACAAGGTGCGCTTCGAGGCGCGCCGGGCGGCGGCGGACCGCCCGGCGGTGACGATCCGGGATCTGGTGCGGGCCTCGCTGCGGCACCGTCCGGACCGGCTGGTGGTGGGCGAGGTGCGGGGACCGGAAGCGTGGGACCTGATCCAGGCCCTGAACACCGGCCATGGCGGGGCGATCTCGACGATCCACGCCAACACGGCCCGGGACGCCCTGATGCGGCTGGCCACCTGTGCGCTGATGCAGGAGGGGGCGGCCGGGATGCCCTGGCCGGCGCTGGCGGCCATGATCGGGGCGGTCACCGACCTGGTGATCCACGTGGTGCGCTGGCAGGGGGTGCGCGCGGTGGGCGAGGCCGTGCGGGTGCGGGGCTACGATCCGGCCGTGGGGGACTGGCGGACCGAGACGGTCTGGCCGCCGGCGGAGGGTGGTTCGCGATGAGGCGCGACGATGTGGGCGCCTACCTGCGCTCGCGCTTCGCGCCCGGGGAGCGCCTGGCGGTGGTGCTGATCGCCCAGCAGGGACCGGACGCGGGCAAGGTGGAACAGAAGTTCTGGACCCTCGAGCAGGCCGCCTCGGAGCGGGTGCAGACCTTCCTGCGCTACCGCAACGCGCACGGCTGGGACATCCACGCCAGCGCGAATCCGCTCAGGCCGGGCGCCCGGCGGCGCAGCAAGGCGGACGTGCTGGAGGCGCGCTGGCTGTACCTGGATGCCGACGAGGACGGGGATCGCATTCTCAAACGCGTGGACACCGATGCGGCGGCGGGCCGGATTCCGCCGCCCACGGCGGTGGTCAACACGAGTCCGGGCCGCTACCAGCTGCTGTGGCGGATCGAACCCAGTGCCACCGACGTCGCCGAACGCCATCTGCGGGCCCTGGCCCGCCACTACGGGACGGACCGTGCCGCGACGGACTGCAACCGCGTGCTGCGCCTGCCCGGCTTCCGCAGCCGCAAGCGCGACTGCGAGGTCCGCCTGATCCGCCACAGTCCGGGTCCCCCTGCCCGGCTGCAGGACTTCCCCCACCTGCCGGAACCCGAGCGGCCGGTCATCGACCCGCCCCGCGACGGGTTCGCCCGGAACGGACCACAGGAGCCGGGAGACCGCAGTCCCGGCGGGGATCGCACGCTGTCGGGCCAGGACTGGGCCTGGACCCGCGACCAGCTGCGCCGGGGACGTCCCTCCGCCGCCATCGAGGCGGAACTGGCCGGGCGCCGTCCGGACAAGGCCAATCCGGACTACTATGCGCGAAGGACCGTGGCCAACGCGCAGCGTTCGCTGGCCCGCGACGGGCCCGTGCGGGAGGGACCGTCGCGATGAGGGGTCCGCTCCTGCTGCTGGTGCTGGTCCCGACGCTGTGGGGGCAGGAGCCGGACCCGTGTCGTGCGGTGCCGGATCCCCTGCGCCGGATCGACTGCTATGCGGATCGTTCCGTCGCCGAGCCGCGACCCGTCTGGCGGATCGGGGAGGAGACCGACCCGATCACCGACCGCACCTCGGTGGTGCTGCGCCGCCGGGCGAACGAGCCGTTCGAGGGACCGTCCGGACGGCTCCTGCGACCGGCCCTGACGCTGGTCTGCTGGCAGGGGCGGGAGATCCTGCTGAGTCTGGAGGCCGGCGAACCGCTGGCACCGGGCGGCGGGGAGGGCTCCGCCGAAGTCGGGCTGACGGTGCGGATCGGGACGGACACCCCGGCCCGACGGGCCTGGATGGCGTCGGGACCGGATCGCGATGCGGCCTGGCTGGACCGCCATGCGGGAGCGCTGATCCTGGCCCGGGCCCTGTCCGAGGAGGATTCCGGCGAAGCGCTGTTCCGCTACCGCACGGCGACCGGCGTCACGCGCACGGCCCGCTTCGGACTGGAGGGTCTCGACGACCTGCTGCCGCGTCTGGAACGGGCCTGCGGGGCGGGCTGACGGCAGGCTCGTTCTTCCTGTCGAAGCGGAGCGACGGCAGCCTGTGGTCTGATGATGGGGGCGGACAAATGGCGACACGACCGATGAGCGACAGCGAGGTATGGGACTACTTCCAGACCGTCTCGGAGGCGCTGGCGAAACAGGTGCAGGATGGCTACGCGCCGTGGATGCGGTCGTTCGACGGGACGGAAACGCCCCTGCCGATCGGGATGCTGAGGGATGATCAGGTCCGCGGTCACGGCGCCGTGTGGCTGGCTGCGGTGGCGACAGAGGAAGGCTGGCGGGATCCGCGCTGGGGCACCTTCAATACGGTGCGGGAGCAGGGCGGCACCGTCCGGCGGGGCCAGCGCGCCACGCTGGTCACGTACTGGAGACGCAGCGACCGACAGATTCACGCCTATCGGGTGTTCAACGCGCAGCAGTGTCGCGGGCTCGACGACTGGATTCCGGATGCCTCGCAGCGGCACTGGGGCCTGCACATGAAGCGGGCCGACCGGGCCCTGGCCACCTCCGGCGCCGAACTCGTGGAGTCCCCGCACGACAGCGCCCGCTATGATCCGCAGACCGACCGGATCGAACTGCCACCGGAGCGGGAGTTCGCGGGCCCGGAGGCGTACCTGCGGACGGCCCTGCACGAACTCGGGCACTGGACCGGACATCCGGACCGGCTGCGCCGCCGCGGCACCCACGAGGGCTTCGGCTCGGAGGCCTGGGCGCGCGAGGAACTGCGGGCGGAGATCGCCTCGATGCTGATCGGGGACCGGCTGGAACTGGGCCACGACACGGAACGTCATGCGGGCTACCGGCCCGCTTGGGTCCGGATCCTCCGGTCCGATCCTCTGGAAGTCGTAACCGCAGCGCACGAGGCGCAGACGATCTGTGACTGCGTGGCAACGCTGGCGCGTGGGCGCATGCCGGTCTGGCCCCGCAGCCGGGAGCAGAGCCGGGACAGTCCGTTCCGGGACCGGATGCAGGGGCCTTCGCGGTAGCGCTATGATAAGGCCGTGAAGTACAAGCGCACCATCGTCGAATGCACCACCGCCGAGGAGGCTGGTCGGGCCCTGTATCTGGGGCACTCGGTCCGCTGCTCGGAGGAGCTGGCCCGTCAACTCGGGACGGTGCTTGATCCGGACGAGCCCCAGCCCTGGACCCAAGAGGAGCTTGATGCCTCCCTGGATCGTCCCTACGGCGACGAGGAGCCACCTCCCCCGGGCACGGAGTGCAGAGAGATTCTGCGCATCGCCGGAACGGCCCGGAAGCGGGGGCTCCTGGCCGGCGAGAAGCTGCTTCCGGAGCACCACGATCCATCGATCCCGATGAAACCCGGCCCGGTGGTCCCGATGCGGTCCGAAGCGTCGGGCGCCCGTCCGGAGACAGGTCCGCCGCACCCGAGGTCCTTGTCGAGGGCAGCAGCGGCGCGGAGGTAGGCCGGGCCTTCGCGCGGAGGCTGGCCGTGATCGCGGTCCCGGTGGCGGTCGCCATCTGCTGGGCCGAACCGGGTGATCCCGACGAGTTCGAGGCCGTGCTCGATCCCCACCTGGATCCGCACGGGAACCCCGGTGTGGAGGCGCCGGACTGATTCCGGCAGGTCCGGGAACCGGGCGGTCACGTGCATGGTGGCGAGCAGGGCACGAAGATCGGGTACCGGCAGACCGTTCTTCCTGTCGAAGCGCAGCGAGGCAGCCTGTGGTCCGGAGATGAAGGCGGACGGATGGCCCGCGGAACCGGCTCGAGTGGAAGCCGGCCCGAGGGTCGTGTTGCCGTCCGGAGCGTCGGGCGCTAGTCTGGAGACATGTCCGCCGAACCCGAGTTCTTCGTCGAATGCACCACTGCCGAGGAGGTCGGTCGGGCCTTCGCGCGCGGGCTGGCCGTGATGGCCACTCCGGCGGCGGCCGCCGCCTGCGGGGCCGAACCGGGTGATCCCGACGAGTTCGAGGACGTGCTCGAGTCCCACCTGCATCCGCACGGGAATCCCGCTGCGGAGGAGCCGGACTGATGGCCCGTCGGGCGGCGGGGACCAACCCTGCCGGACGGATCGAGGATCACTACCGCACGGTGGCCGAGGAGCTGATCCGGCGGATGCGGGAAGGCACCGCGCCGTGGACCGAGGCCTGGCAGCCGGGTGAGCGGCGGGAACTGCCGACGAACGTGCACACGGGGCGCACCTACCGGGGCGGCAACTCGCTGTGGCTGGCCAGCACGGCCCGGCAGAGGGGTTGGGCCGACCCGCGCTGGGGCACGTTCCGGCAGGTCCGGGAACTCGGCGGTCACGTGCGGCGCGGCGAGCAGGGCACGAAGATCGTGTACTGGCAGTTCGAGCGGCGCTGGCGCGCCCGCGACGCCGCCGGTCGCCCCCGCGTGGATGCACAGGGGAAGCCGGTCTACGAGACGCAACCCCTGGCGTCACCGCGGGGCTACACCCACACGGTGTTCAACGCCGAACAGTGCAGCGGTCTGCCGCGACGGGAACCGGTGGTGGCGCAGGCGCGCTGGAGCCCGATCGAGGAAGCCGAACGGACGCTGGTCGACGCGGGAGCGACCCTCGAGCACAGCGCGGCGAACCGGGCCTATTACGATCTGGCCCGGGACCGGATCGTGCTGCCGTTCCGCGACCAGTTCCCGACGGCGGTGCACTACTACCAGACGGCGCTGCACGAGCTGGGGCACTGGACCGGCCATCCGGACCGGCTGAACCGTCCGACGCTGATGAAGGGCATGGAGTACGGGGAACTCTCGCAGGAGTATGCGCGCGAGGAACTGCGGGCGGAGATCGCCTCGATGATGCTGGGCGAGCGGTTGCAACTGGGGCACGATCCGGCCCGGCACGCCTCGTATGTGGAGAGCTGGGTGAAGGCGCTGCACGACGATCCGCGCGAGATCTACCGGGCGGCGCAGGACGCGCAGCAGATGAGCGACTGGGTGCTGGACCGCTCCCGGGAGCGGGAGGAGACACGCGCACCGGTCGGTCGGGAGGCGGCTCCGGTGCGGGCTCCGGAACCGGACCGTCCGGTCGGGGCGACACCGGCCCTGCCACCGCTGCCACGTCCCCCGGAGCCGGAGGCCGGCGGGCAGTACCGCCCGCTCCAGCGCACGGCACCGACCCGCTAGGCGGCCCGGGAGACGGCGATGGCGGCGAACTCGACGATCGAGTGGACCGATGCGACGTGGAACGTCCTGACCGGCTGCAGCCGCATCTCGTCGGGCTGTCGGCACTGCTATGCGGAGCGGCTGGCGGCCACGCGGTTGCGGAGACATCCGTCGCGGGCGGGACTGGTGGATGAGAGGGGTCGCTGGACGGGGGAGGTGCGTTTCAACCGGGACTGGCTGGACCAGCCGCTGCGTTGGCAGCGCCCGCGGCGGGTGTTCGTCTGTGCGCATGCGGACCTGTTCCACGAGGCGGTGCCGGAGGCGTGGATCGACCGGGTCTTCGCCGTGATGGCCCTGGCCGGGTGGCACCAGTACCAGGTGCTGACGAAGCGCCCTCACCGGATGCGGGACTACCTGAGAGGCCCGGCCCGCGACCGGGTGCAGGCCCTGCTGGCGGACTGGCACGACGGGATCAACGATCCCCCCGTCCGACCCGGGCGGAGGGAGGATCCGGGCTGGCCGCTGCCGCAGGTGTGGCTGGGAGTCAGCGTCGAGGACCAGCCCGCGGTCGACGAGCGCGTTCCCGCCCTGCTGTCCACGCCGGCTGCCATCCGCTGGCTTTCGGTCGAGCCGCTGCTGGCGGCGGTCACGCTGTTCGGGAGCGACGGTCCGGGTGCGGTCCGGGAGGCGGACGCGGGCCTGGACTGGGTGGTGGTCGGGGGCGAGAGCGGCCCCGGCACCCGTCCCCCGGACGTGCGGTGGGTGCGGGCGCTGCGCGAGGAGTGCCGGGAGAGAGGCGTCCCGTTCTTCTTCAAGCAGTGGGGCGGAACCAACCGGAAGCGGTCGGGACGCCGCCTCGATGGCCGGACCTGGGACGAACTGCCCGCCGTCCCGTAAGGCCCGCCAGGGCCTCTCTCCGACGCGCAGAGCGGCGCACCTGTGGTCGTCACCCTTGCCGGAATGGCGGATGCGGGGGATCATGGGCGGCATGGCAAGAAGTCTCAACCGCGTCGACCTGCTGGGCTGGCTGGGTCGCGACGTGAAGCTGCAGGCCTTCGACGGTGGCGGTTCGGTGGGCGAGGTGTCGCTGGCGACCGAGTACGCCCGCAAGGGTGCCGACGGGAAGTGGGAGACGGTGACCGAATGGCACACCGTGCGCATCCAGGAGCCGAAGGCGGCGGCCGCCGTGCTGGTGAAGGGCGCTCGGGTGCACCTGACCGGTCGTCTGCGGACGCGCGCCTGGGAGGATCGGGAGGGGCAGCCGCGACAGCGCACGGAAGTGGTCTGCCACGCCCGCGACGTGATCGTGGTGGCCCGACCGGACCGGGACGCAGGTCCGGAGAACGCCGCACCGGCCGCGGGAGGTGACGATGGCACACCGCACTGAACCCGGACCGGGCGGCCCGCCCGTCGATCTCGATGTCAGGATCCCGACACCCTCCCCGCCGCCCGTCGATGTCGATTTCGGGCCCCCGGAGACGGTCAGGGAACAGAAGCTGATCCCGCTCGGCTCCGACGGCGAGCTGCGGTGGGTGCACCGCTATCGGCTGTCCGTGCGCGTCGACGAGGGTCTGGCCGAGCTGTACGACACGGAGGACCGGCTGGTGTCGACGCGGCAACCCGTGCCGGACGAGCGGGCATTGCGGGAGTGGGCGACCGCCTTCGTGCTGGCCGATCTGGCCCGCGGCCGCAGGCGGCGGACACGGGGCTACGACGTGGTCGTCCGCCCCTCCGGAGCGACCGGCCAGGAAGCTCCCCGTCGGCAGGGCACGGTGCGGGCCCGCGATGCGGCCGAGGCCCTGGAGCTGGCCGAGTGGAAGTGGAACCTGCCCGGGCTGACCCGCGTCAACGAGCATCGCATCGCGCTGGCGGCGACCGCTCACAGGGACGCCGCCGACCACTCGACGCGCGAGTTTCACGTGGCGGACGGCCGCCTGCCGGCCCGGGCTCCCGACGAGCCTGAGCGGACGGTCGGGATCGAACGGTGACGACGGAACCGTCCCCGCTCCCGCCGCTGTCCGCCCCGGTCCTGGCGGTGGTGCTGCTGGCGGAGGGTTATGCGTCGCTGGGCACCGAGATTCTGGCGTTGCGACGCATGGCGCCCTGGGCCGGCACGTCGGTGGACGTGACCACGATCCTGCTGGCCGCCTATCTGGCCGCCCTTGCGGGCGGCTACCACCGGGGAGGCCGTCTGGCCCGGCAGGGCGATCCGCGCCCCCGACTGGCCTTCCGGCTGGCGGGGGCCTCCGCCCTGGCCGCCTTCTGGCTCTCGGAAGCGGGTGTGCTGACCGTCTCCGGACTGCCCCTGCCCCCGCTGCTGCAGGCGGCGGTCTACGCCCTCGTCGGCATCGCCCCGATCGGCTGGCTGCTGGCCGAATGCGTCCTGCTGGCGCATGCCGACTTCCGGATGCGGGAGCGATCCGCCGCCGCCGGTGGCGTGTGGTCCCTGTCCACGGCGGGCAACGTGGTCGGCGCGCTCGTCACCACCTTCGTCCTGTTGCGCTTCCTCGGCACGGCTGCGTCCACCATCGTGCTGTGTGCGGCCCTGCTGGGAGCCGCGCTGCTGGCCTGTCCCCGCAGCGTGCCCATGGCGGCCTGCGGCATCGTCGCGCTGACCGCGAGCCTCGACCTGTGGGCCGAAGCGGTCGTCTACGTCGAACGCAACGCCTACGCCGACTACCGCGTGGTCCCGCTCGCCGACGGGGCCCGCGTGCTGGAGGTCAGCGGTCAGCCCGCCTCCCGCCATGACGCCGAGGGTCGCGGCTGGGCCTATGCCGAACTGCTCGAAGCGACCCTGTGCGACGCCGCCGAGACGCGGGTGCTGGTCCTGGGAGCCGCCGGCATGACCATCGGACAGGGCGCTCCCTGCGCCCTCGATCCGACCTTCGTCGATGTCGATCCGGCCCAGGCCCGGATCGCGACCGACTTCCTGGGGATTCCGACCTCCGCCGCTCCGCCCTTCCATCCGCGCGACGCCCGCGCCTTCCTGCGCGACGATCCCGGCAGCTGGAACGCGATCGTCGCCGACGCCTTCTCGAACTGGCGCTCGATCCCCCGCCATCTGCTGACGGTGGAGTTCTATCGTCTGGCCCGGGAACACCTCGCGCCCGGCGGTTCGCTGTACGTCAACCACGTGGCCTACCCCGGCGAACAACTCTTCCTCACCCGCGCCGAACGGACCCTGCGCAGCGTCTTCGCCGACTGCACCATGCGGGCCACCGGTCTGCCGCCCGGCACCGGCTGGCATGCCACCGCCTCCACACCCCGCAACCTGCTGTTCCGCTGCCGGTCGAGCGACCTCGACGGGGACCGGGCGGTCTACTCCGACGCCGTGCCCCGGGCCGACCTGGACCGGGGGCTGCTCCGGGGAGGCAGCCGTCCGTGACGCCCCGACCACAGCCGGACTCGCGCCCGGAGACATCCCCGCAGGACCTGCCGGATCCGGACCTGCTGGCGCGCTACAGCGCCGTCGATGCGGAGATGGCGAAGTCGCTGCTGGCCGACGTGCTCGAGGAACGCAGGCAGACGGCCCTGGACGCCCGCGAGGAGCGGCGTCGGCAGGCCCTGCGGGGCGACACCCTGGCGGCAGCACTCGCGCTGGCCGCCGCCGGCTACGTGGCGGGTGTGGCCTGGCTGGCCGCCACCGAACCGCCCTGGATCGGGGCGGGTGCCTTCGCCGCGGGCCTGCTGGTCTGGTACCTGCTGCAGTGGCGGAGGCCACGGTGAACCCCCGTCGTCTTCGCGCGGCGACAGCCGCCTGTGTGGTCCTGGGCTGGATCAGCCTCGTGACGGCCTGGTGGCATCCGGATTCCGAACTGGCCGGAGCTCTCGTCACCGCCGCCGGCTGGCCCTGGCTGCTGCTCGCCCTGCTGGGGGTGCGGGTCTGGTTCCGGGGCCGCAGTGCCGATCCGCACGAGCACTTCCTGAGCGTCTACGCCGCCGGCACGGTTCTGGCGATCCTCACCGGCTCCCTCGTCGCGGGAATCGCCGGCTGGACCCTCCCGCTGCCCGGCTCGCTCGCCCCGTTCGGTCCGCTCGGCACGGTGCTGACCGCGATGGCCCTCGCCGCGATCGCGGCGGGCCTCTCGTTCGGCATCCTGTTCCCGGCCCTGCTCCCGCTGGCGGCGGCAGCCGTCAGCGCGTTCCTGCTGCGGGGACGCCAGCCCTCCCGGGCCCATCTGGGGGTCGCCGGCGTGGTCACTGCCACCGGCTGGCTGGCCGCAGCGGCGGTCGGACTGGCCCTGGCCCAGGTCTGAAGGAGCGCACCTGCCGGATCCACCCCCCATCCCGCCCGCCTCCGAGACCCTCGAGTGGCCCTCGATCACGCACCGCTTCCTCGTCGAGGGCCACAAGGGCTATCTCACGGTCGTAATCGAGGACGGGCGCCCCATCCTGCTCGAGATCCGCATGGCGAAGGCCGGCGGCGTCCTGCGGGGACTGCTCGACTCGCTGGCCGTCAGCGTCTCGCTCGGACTCCAGCGCGGCATCCCGCTGTCCAACTATGTCGACGCCCTGGCCCTGGCACGCTTCGAACCCGCCGGCTGGACGCCCAACCCCGAGATCGGCTACGCCCATTCCGTCGTCGACTACGTGTTCCGCTGGCTGGCCCTGCGGTTTCCCGTCGCCGCCGGCATCGAGGAGCTCCCGCCCGGCATCGAGGGCGAGACCTGCTCGGTCTGCCGTCGCCCCGCCACCTGGGAACCCGGCACCCCCTGCCCCGAGTGCGGGCAGATCGACCGCTTCCCCGACCACCCGCTCGGCGCCCGGGAACCGCCCGCATCCCGGCTTGCCGCCCCCGCCGATCCCGGCTAGCTTCGGGGCATGGTTCCGTCACCAAGTTCCCGCTCCCGCACCACCGACTTCCTGCCGGTGACCCTGGCCGTCGTCCTGCTCGCGATGGCCGTCATCGTCCATGGCGTCCTGCAGTCCGCCACCCGCGTGACCGCCTCCTGTGCCCAGGCCTGTCCGTGTGCGAAGACCGACCGACCGTCGACACTACCCGCGGTGCCCTGACGCCGTGCCTGGACCCTTGCTCTTGCGTGTGGACAGGAACTCCGCCTGACTGCGCGTGCCCTGCAGGGGGAGAGTTCGATGCGGTTGCGGGGGCGCCGGAAAGCGCGCTTCCAGCAGTTCGATCAGCACCTCCGTAAGGGTCCGTCCCTCCAGGGCGCAGCCGGCCTTGCAGCGCCGGTGCAGGTCGACCGGAATCCGTGCATGCAGGCGCGCGGTGGACCCCTCCGCTCCGGACTGCCGCACGAAGGCATCGACACTGGCTCCGACCGTCGGCTTCCGCCCCGGCTTGCCGCCCCAACCCTTCGATTCCCTCGGCTTAGCGGCCATCGAGGACCTCCAGCACTTCGTCGGCGAGCGTCCGCACGTCGCGCGCCGCCGGTCCGGACGAAGCACTCTCCAGGGCCGTGAGCCCGGCCCGGAAGGCGGCGGCGTACTCGGTCCGGTTGCGGATCGCGGTGGGCAGGGCCGCCACCCCGATCTCGTCCAGGATCGTCCGGATCTCCCGCCCGAGACGTGTGCGCGGGAACAGGCGGTTGATGACCAGGCGCACCCGCAGCGGCTGTTCGCGGACCGCGTCGGCCTCGGCGAGGATCTCCAGCATGTCGTGGGCCGCCCACAGGTCCAGCGGCGAGGGCTGCACCGGGACCAGCACGAGATCCGCGACGGTGGCCGCCGAGCGGGCCAGCGCTCCGGACTGGGGTGGTCCGTCGATGAAGGCCAGGTCGTAGTCGCTCGCCACGGCTGGCAGATCCCGGTGGAGCGTGGGGCGTGGCAGGGCGAGAGCCGCGAACGGCGGTGCACTCTCGCGCTGCTGGGTCCAGTCCAGGGCGGACCCCTGCGGGTCCGCATCCACGAGCAGGACCCGGTGCCGCTCCGCCATCGCCGCTGCAAGGTGGAGGGCCAGCGTGGTCTTGCCACTGCCGCCCTTCTGGTTGAGGACGGCGATGACGGCCGTGCGGTTCGGCGACGTGCTCATGCGTCCATGTGGCGATGTGGCGATGCGTCTTGCCACATCGGCGTCAATGCGTCTGCACCTCCCAGTATGGGGGACAAGGTCGATCCTGTCCAGTCACGATGTTCGTCCCCGCGAACACGACCATCCCGTCAGCGCGGCCCGAGGCAGCCGTCCGGATGCGGATTGGTAGGGTAATATGGTAGAATTACCATTTACCATTTTACCAATGTAACCTACCTTCGCTACCATGCGTCCTATCACCATATGCAGGAGTCACTCATGTCCATGCCTTCCAATTCGAACGAACAGCACAACGACACGCACCCGAGGATCTTCGCCATCGCGGACCGCATCGCCGACCGCGGCGACCACCCCACCCTCGCGGCCCTGCGGGCCGAACTCGGTGGGGGCAGCTACCGCGACCTCGGACCCGCCCTGCGGGCCTGGAAGACGACCCGGGCCCAGCGCGAACAGCAGGCCGTCGCTCCCCCGTCGGATGTCGCCGAACGGGGCCAGGTGCTGCTGGCTGAACTGTGGGGACTGGCCCGTCGCAAGGCCGACGAGCAGTTCGCCGGCGAACGCAGCGCCCACCAGCAGGCACAGACCGAACTCGAGGCGGAACGCGACGAAGCCGCCGGGATCGCCGACCGCCTGAGCGCGGACCTGGAGACCACCCGGCAGCAGCTGACCGATGCCACCACGGCGCTCGCGAGTGCCGAACAGGAACATGCCGCCACCCGGGCCCGCGCCGCAGCGGTCGGCGAGCAGTTGACCGAGACCCGCAGTCTGCTGGAGGAAGCTCGCGGCGCGGTGGCGGAGGCGCGCGGTGCCGCCGCTCGACTGAACGGGGAACTCGACGCGGTTCGTCGCCAGAACGAGTCCCTGCTGTCCCTGCTGGGATCCGAGGGTCGGGGCGTCCCTGCGGTCCGGGACTGAAGGGGTACTCCGGTTCCGTCCGGACTGCACGGCGGGGGGCTGATGCCGGCCCATTCCGGGTCTCCGTGCCAAGTGGCACGACCTTGTGGTCGCGGATCACAGCGCAGGCCGCCTGGCGTTTCTGTGGCGATATGCTCATGTGCATATGTGGCAATGCGTCGATGTGGTTATGTGTCAATGTGGCACGCCGTCCGGAACGACCGGATCCGCACCATTGCAGATCGCATCTGCCATCCTTCCGCTCCGCCGACTGAAGAGCAATCTGCGGCTGCCATCTCGCGGTGAAGGAAACAGGATGCTCTTGAAATCTCCCGCTTTCGGGCTCGTGCAGGCTTCGCTCAAGCGCTTCCTCGCCACCGCCGGAATCTCCACCCGCCCGGTCGGAAATCGACACGGACGATCCGGTGCCGGCGGCCCCTACAATAGTCGGATGTGAAGATTCACTACTACGAAATCAAGCTTGAGCGAAGCTCCCTCACCGTGTCGAATCTGCTCGACAGCCTGCGCCGCCAGCCGCAAGTTCAGCGGGAACGGCGGATCCACGACAAGGACGTGTTTCTGGAGCAGGGTTCGTCGAAGGACGGGCTGTGGGAGTTGGAATTCACGCAGCGAAGGATCCACAACGGGCCCGGCTACTCCGTGAAAGGAAAGCCAACGACTGACTTCAACCTCGCCCAAGGGGCGGGCTTCGGCGAGCAGGCGGCCGCGATCTGGTCCCCCCGCGGATTCCTCGCCGTGCAATACAATCACCATGGCGTCCGACCGTCCGGGATCCGCGCCTACCTGGAGAGATTCTTGCGCGACTACCACCCCTCGACGAACACTCCACCCAAAGTGGCCCTCAACCCCGTCATCGACCAAGAAGCCTTCGCAAGGTTGATTAGAAGCCAGCGCCATTTGCGCCTCGAGTGCACGATTGCTGTCGATGCGCTCACCGAGGATCTGGCAAGCGGAGACGTGTCGCTGCAAGCGTTTCTGCAACTGCGCAACCAGACATCCGCCGGCAAGGTGGAGATCGCGTTGTCCTACGGGCAGGGCAAGAGGGGCGGCCCGCTGGACAACATCCTGAAGACAGTGCAGTCGCTGCTTCGGTGCGAGAATCACCTGTCGAAGCTCAAAGCCACCGTCAAGGAAGACCTTGACGCCGTGTCCGAGGTGCTGGACCTCCTGGAACACCGGGAGACGGCCCTGGTGCCAGACAGTGAACTGACCGTAACGTCGGGGATGAGATACACGTACTCGAGTCGGGTCGAGGCGATCCGGAACCGGTTCGAGCCGTGGCTCGCGCAACGAACGGCGGTCACCGCCGCAGGTATCCCATGAAGTCGCTCCGGTGGGAAAAGCGGTACCCGTTCCTGGTCGGCGGGTGCATCGGAGTGGCGATCTGGTGCTTGGGGCTGGACATGGAGCCGAATGCACCGCAACTGCTGGCGGCCACCGTCACCTTCGGTGCCGTGGTCTCCGGCTTCGTCGGCACTTCGCTCTCGATCCTGACCAGCCTCGACACGCCGATCATGCGTAGAATCCGGGCGACTTCGTACCGAGTGATCCTGCAGGCCTACCTCGGCTGGGCTCTCTTCGCCGGCATCGCCCTGGCACTGACGGGTATCGTGGGCCTGTTCCTGGATTTCTCTCGTGCGCCGCTGTTCGCCGCGACATGGTCCCTGGTCCTGGTCTTCTGCCTGTGCTGCCTGTGGCGCCTCGGCAGCACGATGCTGCACGTTTTCGGCGATCGCGAGAACCTGGCGCCACGTGAGTAACAACCGGAACGCCCCACCGGCCCGCAACCCGGCAGCACAAGGTCGACGACAACACCCCGGCTGATCTTGAGGCGCCGAGGGGTGGATACTCGCCCCACCCCTGTCCGCAAAAGGATCCTTTCGGCTACACCTCTCCCACCACTCCGTCAACCCGCTGTCGGCGCCCCCGCACTGTACTCGAAACCGTCATCCCTGGCGGCTGGTATCATAGTCCGCGAGGATTGTTTTTGTGCTCGTCGGTTACGCCCGCGTCTCCACCGTCGACCAGGACCCGGAGTACCAGCTCAGGGCCCTCCGGGAACACGGCTGCGAGAAGATCTTCACTGACCACTGCACCGGGCGCAAGGCCACCCGACCCCAACTGCTCGCCGCTCTCGAGTTCCTGCGGGCCGCCGACACCCTTGCGGTCTGGAAGTTCGACCGGCTGGCGCGCGACCTGCGACACCTGATCGAACTCGGGGTGCAGCTCGAGCAGCGCGGCTGCCAGCTGGTCTCGCTGACCGAGGCGATCGACACGTCCACGCCGGGCGGCAAGCTGATCTTCACGGTGTTCGCGGCCATGGCGCAGTTCGAATCCGATCTCAACAGTGAGCGGACCCGGGAGGCCTACCGGGTCAAGCAGGCGGCCGGCGTACGCTGGGGCCGACGAAGTCAGTTCCATGATCCGGAGACTGTCCGCCTTGCCAAGACCCTGCTGGCGGACCGGACGCTCTCGCGATCCGAGATCGCCCGGCGTTTCGGGGTGGCCCGCAACGTGATCTATGCGTGGTTCCCGGGCGGTGATCCGGACGCCTACGACGGCACGGACCACCGGCAGCGGGGCCGGCAGCCGTGAGGGTGGACGAAGCCTGCGAGGCCTACCTGCGGGACCTGGAGGCCCGCAACCTGAGCAGGTCGACCTGCGAGGGCTACCGCTCACTGTTCCGGAAGTTGCAGGCGTTTGCCGCGCAGGAGGGCATCGAGTCGCTAGGGGACCTCAATCGCGCTGCACTGCGAACTTGGCGGGAGGGGTGGACATGGACCGCCAGCACACAGCGCCAGTACTTGGGGCAACTGAAGGCGTTCTTCGGGTTCGCCCAGTCCGAAGGCTGGATTGCCGAATCACCGGCACGAGGTATCAAGCAGCCGAAGTCGGACGCGGTGCCGACGATGCCTCTCTCGGTGGACGAGGTGCGCGACCTGCTGCACGCCGCCAACCAGAAGCCGCGTGAGCAGGCGCTGCTCCTCCTGCTGCGCTACTCCGGGCTGGCGATCCGGGACGCGGTCACGCTGGAGCGGACCGCCATCCAGTCGGATGGCGAGCTGGTGCTCCGGCGCGCGAAGAGCGGCGAACTGGTGACGGTGGTCCTGCCCGGCGAGGTGATCCTCGCCTTGGATGCCGTTGCTGATCCACCGCGTAGGCACTTCTTCTGGACCGGAGAGAGCTTGGCGGAGACCGCGGTGAAGTACTGGAGGAAACGACTGCAAGCAGTGGCCGACATGGCTGGCGTCAAGGGATTCCACCCGCACCGGATGCGGGACACGTTCGCCGTCGAGCTGCTGCTGGCGGGAGTGGCGATCCAGGACGTCAGCACACTGCTCGGTCACAGCAGCGTCCAGACCACCGAGCGACACTATGCTCCGTGGAATCAAGCAAGACGCAACCGTCTGTCCAAGCTTGTACGAGAAGTTCACCGGCAGGATCCGATCCTGCCGGAATTCACACCGAAGAAGCCCGCGGGGGCCGTTCGAGCGACCCCCACGGAGGCTGGCCTGGCAACACACCACGTTCCCAAGCCGACCCGGCGCTTATGCGTAGGATAGCACACTATGTAGTTACTTTACCGTGAAAGAGATCCAGTACGCCGGTTGCCAAGCGGGCCGGGCTGTTCCGACAATAGGAATCGACCATGAGAGGTGGCCCTCCCGCACCGGAAGCGAGCATGGCGATCCAGACGACACCACTCACGTACACAGAGGGCGACACGATCCTCCGTGGACAACTGGCCCGAGACACATCAACGACTGTCCCAGCGCCCGGTGTGCTGGTTGTTCACACTTGGGCCGGCTGCGGCCAGTTCGAGCAGCGCAAGGCTGTCGAGCTGGCCCGATTGGGCTACGGAGCGCTTGCGGCCGACATGTACGGCGACGGCATCATCGGCAGTGGCCCGGACGAGAACGCAAGCCTTATGGCCCCGCTGATGAAGGATCGACGACTGCTGCAGCGTCGGGTTCGCAGTGGACTCAACGCCCTGCAGTCAGTGGATGGTGTGGACCCGAACCGGACGGCGGCCATCGGGTTCTGCTTCGGGGGCCTGTGCGTGCTGGACCTGGCAAGGTCAGGGGCGGAATTCCAGGGAGCGATCAGCGTCCATGGGCTCCTCGACCCGCGCGGCAACCCCGCAACCGGCACCATCGTGCCCAAGGTGCTCGTGCTGCACGGGTGGGACGATCCGATGGCCACGCCCACGGCGCTGGCGGGCCTCGCGACAGAACTGACAGAAGCTCGGGCCGACTGGCAGATTCATACCTACGGGCACACGATGCACGCCTTCACGAACCCAGCCGCGAACGATCCTGCCAAGGGAACGGTCTACGGCGCGAAGGCCGACCGTCGGGCATGGAGAGCGATGAACGATTTCCTCAGCGAAGCCATCGGTCCCGCAACGGGAAGTCGTTCCGGCAGGCAACCGCTCACGGCCTGACCCCGAAGTCGATCGACAACCGTTCGCAAGGCGAATCGGGAACGGACGCCCTACGCCGTCAGGGCCTGCTGTCCGCTCCGATGCTGCTCCTGGCAGCTTCGAGTTTGGCGATCTGATCCTGCAGTTGCGCGATCTCAGCCTCGCGGTCCCGCTGAACCTGTTCCACCTCCGCAAGGAGGCGACGCTCCTCGGCAGCGCGACGATCCGCCTCTGCAGCAATGCGACGCTCCTCCACTTCTCGGAACGTGAGCAGATCAGAGCCGGTCTGCGGATCCCGGAATCGTAACAAGTGCGTCTGCCCTAGCCGCCTGTCCGTCCGCACATCCAACTCCAGGACCTCGCTGCGGATTGATCCGTCCGGCCCCTCTGGCAACGGCTCGTAGCCGAGCCCCTGCAACCGGCCGCCCTCCAGCCGCACTCCGGGGCGTCTCGCACCCTCCAGCCGCTCCTCCGGATTGAACCGCCAGTACTCCCGCACGCCCATCGACGCAAACATCGCCTGCTTGGCCCCGCAATCCAGCTTCTCCGTCGACAGCGACGCCATCTCCATGTAAAGCGTTGGCGGACGGCCCGTTTCCCAGATCCTGTACGACTCTTCCGGCATCGTCTCCAAGCCCCGGACCACGAACAGATGCGGTGTGAACCGCTTGCTCGGATCCCCCTCCTGGTAATACAAGAACATGTTGGCCCCCACGTGCGTCCAGCGGTCTTTCGCAAACCGGATTTCCAGTGTTATGAACGCATTGACGATCGCGTTTACATGCAGACCAGTCTCGGCCATGATCCGACCATCAGAACAGGGGTACTCGACCGGGAACGACAGATGGGCGCTTGGTGCTGCGATTCCGGGCACACAAGGAGTATATCAACTGGCATGCGGGCCGAGCCCCTGCGTTCATGGGACAGAACACCAGGCTCAGTAACGGCTCTCCATGTCCACCCTCTACATCTCGCCAAGCTCGGCGTTCGCCGACGATGGAGCCCGGTCGCACCGGCGCTGAAGGGATCGACTGCCGTGTCCTATAGTTGGCGAATGAGACCGGCGTTCGTCCCAAGAGAGGTGCTGGGCGGAAAAGGGTGCAAATTCACTGACGACTCACACGTCGATGTCTGGTATGCCCCTCTCGACCTGGATCGGGAACCCTCCCCTGCGGCACTCTCGACTCTCTCGGAAGACGAACTCCAGCGAGCGTCCACGATGGCACCCACCCCAAGGCGGCGATTCGTTGCCGCAAGGGCCCTGCTTCGACAGTTGCTGGCGTCCTATCTGGGAAGCGAAGCGGGCACTGTTGCATTTTCATACGGTACGCACGGGAAGCCGAGACTGGCCGGGCGGGCGGGCGGACTCCACTTCAATCTGTCGCATGCCGGCAGCCGGGCACTGTTCGCCTTCGGCGGCAACCGGGTCGGAGTCGACCTCGAAGTGATACGTCCGTTACGGGATCCGGATGCCGTGGCCAAGCGGTTTTTCTCCGAACGGGAGACACAGATGCTGGCAGCACTGCATCCGAGCACCAGGCAGCGTGCGTTCTTCGCCTGCTGGACCCGGAAAGAGGCGTACGTGAAGGCTCTGGGAACCGGAATCGCCAACACGCTGCCCGGCTTCTCGGTCGTCATCGACCCGTCCTCGGAGCCGGCACTGCAAGAAGTGAACGGGGAACCGGACCCGAACTGGACGTTTCACCATCTCGAACCGCAAGCGGGACTGATGGGAGCGGTTGCGGCGAATCAGCGGGAATGCGAACTGCGGTGTTGGAGTCTCGTTCGGCGGACCGATGAGGGCGTGGCTCAGGACCCCAGCCCTTCGATGAAGCTGGTGTCGTAGCGACCCTCCAGAAACCGCGGGTCCTTGAGGATTCGCCGATGGAGGGGAATGGAAGTCTGGATCCCGTCAAGGACGAACATGGAGAGGGCCCGCTCCATGCGGCAGACGGTTTCGGCGCGGGTACCGGCGAAGGCCGTGACCTTGGCGACCAGAGAGTCGTAGTGGGGGTGAACGGTCCATCCCGAGTAGGCGGCACTGTCAACGCGAATGCCCGGTCCTCCGGGTGGAGCATACTGCGTGATCCGGCCAGCGGAGGGCAGGAACGTCTCGGGATGCTCCGCATTGACCCGGCACTCGATGGCGGACCCGGCGATCTCCACTGGCCCGGGCACGACCACGGCGAGCGGCTCTCCGGCTGCCAGCAGAATCTGACTCTTGACCAGATCGACTCCGCAGACCGCCTCGGTCACAGGATGTTCAACCTGGATGCGAGCGTTCATTTCGATGAAGTGCAGGGACCCATCCTCGTCCATGAGGAACTCGGCGGTACCGGCATTCGAATACCCGATCTCGCCCAAGGCCCTGGAGAGCGTCGCGCCCATTCGCGCTCGCAACCCCGGATCGAATCCGTTGGCCGGAGCCTCTTCCAGGAGTTTCTGGTGGCGACGCTGGATCGAGCACTCCCTCTCTCCCAGCGAGACCACATTGCCGTGTTCGTCACCGAGAACCTGGAATTCGATGTGTCGAGGCCGCTCGACGAATTTCTCCAGGTACACCTCGCCACTTCCGAAGGCCGCATCCGCCTCGGCTCGGGCCTGCCGGAATGCGTCCTCCAGATCGTCCGGCGTGCGGACGACCCGCATGCCACGCCCTCCGCCGCCCATGGACGCTTTCAGAATGACGGGATATCCGATCTCGGCGGCGAGGCTCAGGGCGTCTGAGACCGAATGGAGGGGCTTGGCCGAACCGGGCAAGACCGGAATGCCGGCATCGGCAGCCGCCTTCAGCGCCTGGGCCTTGTCGCCCATGAGTCGAATCGCTTCCGGGCTGGGCCCGATGAAGCGGATTCCACAGTCCCGGCAGATCTCGGCGAAGTTGGCGTCTTCCGCCAGAAACCCGTAGCCGGGATGGACCGCGTCCACATCGGCGATCTCAGCGGCACTGATGATCGAGGGTACGCTGAGATAACTCTCCGCGCTGGCGGCATTTCCGATGCAGATCGCTTCGTCCGCATGGAGAACATGCAGGGAATCGCTGTCGACTGTCGAATAGACTGCGACCGTCTTGACCCCCAAGTCCCGGCAAGCCGCAATCACACGCAGGGCGATCTCCCCGCGGTTCGCAATCAGGACCTTGTCAAACATGGGTGGCAGCGCACTAGTCGGTGGCAGCGCACTAGTCGACCTTGACTTCGAGCAGCGCCTGACCGAATTCCACCCCTTGGGCGTCCTCGACCAGCCGCTGGACGACAACGCCGTCGTGCTCCGATTCGATCTCGTTCATCAGCTTCATCGCTTCGATGATGCACACCACCTGCCCCTTCCGCACACGGTCGCCGACCTGCACGAAAGCGGGCGACTCCGGCGACGGAGCCGCATAGAAGGTGCCCACCATCGGGGACAGGATGGACCGGGTGGCATCGTCCGCCTCGTCGGAGGGTGTGGCTGGCGGAACCGACTCCACCGACGGGGGCCGGCTGGTAGTTGGAACGGCCTCGGTCTGCGCGGCCGTCACCGACCTGGCGACCCGCACCCGGAGTCCGTTGTGCTCGAACTCGATCTCGGAAAGTTCCTTCTCGTCAAGGAGATCCGCCAAGACCCTGATCGATTCCCGGTCTGCTTCGGACATTGCCATTGTCAATTGTTTCCGACCTTACAGAATACGGAGTTCCCGGGGAGTCGAGGTCAGGACTTCACAGCCCGTCTCCGTGACCGCAACCATGTCCTCAATCCGCACGCCCCCGAATCCCTCCAGATACACACCCGGTTCAACCGTGATGACCATGCCGGCCTGCAATCGCTTCGACTGCCGTCGCCCGAGCAGGGGGGCTTCGTGAACCTCGAGCCCCAATCCATGTCCAGTGGAATGGATGAATGCCTTGTCCAGCCGAATTCCTCCGATGATCGTCTTCCGCAGTACTGAGCGGGCCCTATTGTCCACTGTCCGGCATTCGACGCCTGCACGTACCGCATCAATTGCTGCGGCCTGGGCTTCTAGCACGGCGCCAAAAAGCGCCTGCCGGGTTGCGTCCGGACGACCGAGTGCAATCATCCGGGTCATGTCGCTGCAATAGCCTTCCAGTATAGCGCCGTGGTCCACCACGACGAGCGAGTTCGGCTCAATGGGCACATCTCTCGGTTCGGCATGGGGCAGAGCGCCGTGAGCGCCGCTCGCCACGATTGTCGGGAAGGCCATGCCCTCGGCCCCCAGTCGCCGCATGGAGAACTCCAGTTCGGCCGCGAAGCGCACTTCCGTCCAGCCGGGCTCCAGCCGGCCGCACACATCCTCGAACGCCCTGGAAGCAAGCGCCGCAGAACGCCGAAGAGCGTCGATCTCGGCGGAGCTCTTGCGGCCACGGAGCCGTTCGACGACAGGCTCGAAAGGAGTGAGCTTGCACTCGGGGACCTGTCGGCACAGGCGACTGTAATCGGCGTAGCTAAGGCTGACTTCCTCGAACGCGAGGCGGCGGAGTCCTCGTCGACGGACGGCCGCCGCAAACGCGGCTTGAGAATCCCGCGAAGAAACCTCCACCTCAACGCCTTCCGCCTGTTCACTGGCCTGGGTCCGGTAGCGACCATCGGTGAACAGGACAGCTTCTTTCGGAGTTACCAGCAGGTGGCCCGCGCTGCCAGCAAATCCGGTCAGGTAGCGAATGCTCGGCAGGGCGGAGACATAGATCGCAGTACTGCGGAGACGCCTCCGCAGCGCGCCCAGGCGTGCTTCACTGTCAGTCGCATTCATGCCATGAAACTCCAGGAATGGTACGGTCACAGCGCCCACGAAAGGCCTGCGAATGGATGTGTCCGCCCGTGATCAGCGTTGCGAACATGGACTGCCTGCTGAAATCTGCATGGGGTCTCGTTGGGCGATACCGCCGGTACAGTCTCTGCAGTGAGTGTGGCCGAGTCAGGAGCCTCGACGTGTCGTCCGGCAGCTCCGGAGGGAAACTGACCGGGCATCAACCCGCTTCAAGAGGACCGGGCATTTCACAGGGGACTGATCTGGTTTTCTCACAACACGCAGCGGCCGTTGCTTCAACTCGTGATCGTCTTCCTCAACGGGGTCACTAACAGTGAAGATCACGAGACGCCGCACATCGTGAACCGCACAGACAGAACGTACTGGTCAGGATCGGTCGTCCGGTGGCCCTCCGTTGCGGGTGGCCGCAAGGCTGGCGATCTGATCTCGCAGCCGAGCGACCTCTTGACGATGGTTCTGTTCCGACTCGCGGAACTTCTTCTCCACGGCAAGCCTCATCTGCTCCGCGGCAAGCCTCATCTGCTTTTCTTGACGGCGTCCCTCTTCGGCCACCTGCCGACCCTTCTCGGCTGCCTGCCGACCCTCCTCGGCCGCTAACCGACACTCCTCCGATTCCCAGAATGTCAGCAGATCCATGTCCGTCAGCGGATCGCGGAAGCGCAGCAGGTGGGTCTTCCCGGGCCGGTCGTCCACCCGCACATCCAACTCCAGGACCTCGCTACGGATCGATCCATCTGGCCTCTCTTCCAACGACTCGTAGTCGAAACCCTGCAGCCGACCACCCTCCAACCGTGCTCCAGCACGTCTCGCTCCCACCAGCCGGCCATTCGGGTCGAACCGCCAATACTCCGGCACTCCCATCGACGCGTACAGCGCCTGCTTCTCCGCGCCGTCCCGCGCCTGCGTCGACGGCGACGCCACTTCCAGCACGAATGTCGGCGGCCGGCCCAGTTCCCAGATCCTGTACGACTTCTGCGGTGGCGCCGGCAGTCCCCGCACCACGAACAGGTCCGGCGTCAACCGCTTGCTCGGATCCCCCTCCTGGTAATACACGAACATGTTGGCTCCCACATGCACCCATCGGTCGTTCCTGAAGCAGTTCTCCAGCGTCGTCAGCGCAGCGACGATCGCCTCGACATGCGGCCGAGTCTCGGCCATGATCCGACCGTCGGAACAGGGGTACTCGACCGTCGCTGGCGACTCGACTCCGGGGTAGACTGCGGTTTCGGGCACGAAGCGAGTATAGCAGCCCGTCGCACAACGGGCGGACCGATGCGACTTCGCGCAATCCCGAACCGGTTTGCAGTATGGGTTTATGTCATAATCAATGGTCTTTGGCTTGAGATGCGAGCCGAGACGATGCGCCGTTCCAAGTGTCGTCGCTGTGCGGGGACATAAGAATCCATGGTCGAGACCGGGCACGCAGAACGGTTGGATGACCAACACCACGAAACACACCAGAGAAATGAGGTCATCGAAAGGCCAGTATCCGGCCAGTTGGTGCGCGTAAGGTCAAGGCAGTGGCTCGTTGAAGAGGTCCTGGAGCAAGGCAAGAAGGAATCGCCGGTCGTGCGACTGGCGTGTGCGGATGACGATGCGCAAGGCCAGCAACTCGCGGTCTATTGGGACTACGAGATCGACAGGAAGATCCTCAAGGCGGAGGACTGGACCCGGCTGGGCCGAGACAAGTTCGACCAGCCCCGCCACTTCTCGGCCTTCCTGCACACCCTCCGCTGGAATTGCGTAACGTCCACGGACGCGAAGCTCGTGCAAGCCCCGTTTCGGGCTGGCATCAAGATCGATGCCTATCAGATCGAGCCACTTCGGAAGGCTCTGCAACTGCCGCTCGTCAACCTCTTCATCGCGGACGACACGGGTCTGGGCAAGACGATCGAGGCAGGACTGATCGCGAGAGAGCTTCTTCTTCGCAAGAAGGTCGAGACCATCCTCAGACATCCTGACCTCGGGGGCAGGTCATAGGCCGATCGTAGCCTGAAAACCATTGAAACACAAGGCTTTCGGTGGAGCCGAGGGCCCGGCAGAAAATATGATTTTCAGATAAGATAGTGAACCCGAAATGAGGCCGGGCGCTCCTGCGAACACGCTGCCACTCTCCCTTGGTACGGCCGTCAAGATCGGGTGGCCCAGCGTGTGCAGTCCAGCGGCAATGCAGTGCACTGCCCCGGCACATCCCTGTCGTGCACATCAATAGCGGATCAGGCGCTGGCTGCCCGGCAAACTGCTCCTCGATATCCTGCACAGGACGGCCTACTGTGGCGCGACGGCACAGGGCCAGTAGCCCCTCCTCCACCTTGCGGCGCCCTTCGCAGCGGACACCATACCGCTAGCACGGGTTCACAATCTCACCCTCGAGGTCAGGATGTCTGATCCTGGTGTCGGCGCCCCCTTCCGTGCTCGATCAGTGGAAGGCGGAGTTCGAGGAGCGCTTCGGACTGGTCTTCGAGATTCTCGACAGGCAATATCTGGCCCGGATGCGGCGTGACCGGGGATTCGGAGTGAATCCATGGCGTACGCACAGCCGGTTCCTTGTGTCGCACAACCTGTTGACGGATGCGACCTACACAGACCCCTTGCGGGAACGGCTCGGAGACAGGCTGCACGGCAGCCTGCTGATCCTTGACGAAGCCCATCACGCAGCACCATCCAGCGGCGGTCGCTATGGCATCGAAACCAAGTTCACTCGCGCCATCAGAGACATAGCCTACCGGTTCGAGCATCGACTGTTTCTGTCGGCCACCCCTCACAACGGTCACTCGAACAGCTTCTCGACGCTTCTCGAATTGCTGGACCCTCACCGATTCACCCGGGGTGTTCCGGTCGGCAAGAAGGAACTCAAAGAGGTCATGGTGCGGCGGCTGAAGGACGATATCCGTCAAATGCAGGGGGGATTTCCGGAGCGGGTCGTCGAGCCGATTCGGGTTTGCGACCTGCCACCGGACTCGCCGGAACTGGTTCTGTCCAAGCTGCTGGATGAATACCGGCGGGCTCGCGAAGAGCGCCTCAAGAACCGTTCGAAGGGAGCCCGCGCCAGCGCCGCCCTACTGGTGATCGGGCTGCAACAGCGGCTGCTGTCATCGATCGAGGCGTTTGCCCGGAGCCTGGAGGTTCACCGAAGAACAGTCGAACGCCAGCGAGCTGAGAGTGTCGGAACCGGAGGAGGAAGAAGGGTCGACGATTCGGTCCTCGTCCGCTCGCACGGGTCGGATCACGAGGGCGAAACAGAGAGCGACGAGACGCTTCAGGCCGAAGAGGATCGCCAGTTCGAGGCCGTGACGCTGGATAGCGAAGCTCACGGTCCGGGTTCCGCCGACGAAAGCTTCCGGTGGGATCGAGAGTTCGAGCTGATCGAGAGAATGCAGAGAATCGCGGGCAAGGCCCGCGGAATTCCGGATGCCAAGGTCCGATGGCTTCTGAACTGGATTCGGGAGAACATTTGTCCGATCGGGACCGGGGCCCCGAACAACAGCGGACGCCCGGCGGAATGGAATGAACGCAGAATTCTCATCTTCACAGAGAACCGGCAAGGCACGAAGCGCTATCTGCGGGAAATGCTCGAGCGGGCAATCGAGGGTACGGATCAATGCCATGACCGCATCGAGGTCATTGACGGACTGACCAGCAGGGCCCGTCGGCGGGAGATCCAGAGACGGTTCAACACCCCACCGAGCCAGGATCCAGTACGGATCCTGCTGGCGACCGACGCAGCCCGCGAAGGGCTCAACTTTCAGGCACACTGCGCCGACCTGTTTCACTTCGACCTCCCGTGGAATCCCGGGCGGATCGAGCAGCGCAACGGCCGCATCGACCGGAAACTACAGGCCTCTCCTGTCGTTCACTGCCGATATTTCGTCCTGCCCCAACGGGCGGAGGACCGTGTTCTGGAGGTGCTGGTACGCAAGACCGAGACGATCCGGAAGGAGCTCGGCAGCCTCTCCAACGTACTGGACGATTCGATCGAGCGAAGACTGCTACGGCATGGCATCCGACATGCGGATGCGGAGTCGCTGGCCCGGGAGATCAGCGGTGCGGATGTCGACACGCCCCGAAGGCGGCAGTCGAAGGACGACTTGGATGAAGCCCGCGAGCGGCATGAGGATCTTGAGCGCCAGATCACAACCTGCAATCGGGTTCTGGAACGTTCCGGCAAGCACGTGCGGTTCGATCCGGAGCAGTTTCGGAGAGCGCTTTCGTGCTCGCTGGAACTGATGAAGGCCCGCCCACTGCAGGAACTTGACGATCCCAGTCGACCGGGAACCTGGACGATTCCCCCGCTGGAGCAGAGAGCGGCGGCAGACCCGAGCTGGACAGCAACGCTCGACAGCTTGCGGGTGCCGCGGAAGCGGGACCAGAAGATCACCGACTGGCGGAAGGAGGCTCCGATCCGACCGGTCGTGTTCGAGGACGAGGGCATACTCAGCGACCGGACCGTTCACCTGCACCTCGAGCAACGGCTGGCCCAGCGCCTGCTAGCCCGATTCCGGTCGCAGGGTTTCGTTCATCATGACCTCTCGCGAGCCTGCCTTGCACAGACGGCCGACGCAGTGCCTCGCCTCGTACTGCTTGGTCGACTGCTGCTGTTCGGGCGAAGGGCCGAGAGACTGCACGAGGAGATCGTTCCCGTAGCCGCGCGCTGGATCGAGCCTGTCAATCGCGTTCGTGCACTGGCAGTCTACGGCGCCGAGGCACAAGCGAAGACGCTGGAATTGCTGGACCAAGCGCTCACGCAGCGGGAATCCAGGATGCCCGACCAAGTGATCCAGCAACAACTGCTGCGGTCAGCGCCTCGGGACATCAGGGAACTGCTACCTCAGCTTGAGCAGAAAGCCGAGCAGTCCAGAGCGGTCGCAGAACAACAGCTTGCCGTCAGGGGAGAGACCGAAGGGCGGTTGCTGGACGCTACCCTCCGCAACCAGCGGGAGCGGGTACGTGCCAGACTCAAGGAAGAAACCGAGGCTGGTGAACAGCTCCGTCTGGCATTCAGCCCTGAGGAGAAGAAGGCACTTGAAGCCAACGTTCGTGCCTGGCGCAGCCGGATTGCAACATTTGAACGGGAAATCGAGACCGAGCCCGAACGGGTCCGAGAAGTCTACAGGGTCAAGACGTATCGAGTGGAGCCTCTCGGACTTGTCTACCTCTGGCCGGAAGGGCACTGATGGCAAAGATCGACCCCGCCATACAGGCCCATCTCGACTGGTTGGGATTCGTGCAACCGCACGGCCTCGTGGTTTCGGCACCTGCACTGGCCCATGCCGGCGCAATCCTGAACCGAAACGACATCGAGGGGCAGGGCCTACTCAGGGATTGCGTCGAGGAACGGGTCGTCAAGGAAGGCGAGGACACTGAACCGTGGATTCCGGACTTCGAGTCCTTCGCGAGGAGCGTGCTGGGTTGGCAGTTCGCACCAAGAGCGTTCGAACGGGTCACGGATTCGGCAAGCGCACCTTCCGAGTTGGTCGTAAGGCTGCCAGAACACGACGAGATTCTGCGGCCTGACTACGCCATCCGACACTGGCCACCTCGAACGAACGGGGAGCCAGCATGGCAACTCCTGGTACGAGTCGTAGCTCCGGCACAGGAGTTCGACGCTCTGGAATCGGGGGAAGGTGTGCTGGAGGCATCCACCCACAGCAAGATGGAGCGGCTGGTACGGGCAACCCGAGCGAGTGCCGGCGTGATCTTCAACGGGAAGGCGATCAGGCTGCTATCGGCTCCTCACGGAGAAAGTTCCGGGTGGATGGACTTCCGAGTGGCCGACATGCTGCAGACTCCGGGACGGCCGATTGTCGCGGCCCTGCGCCTCCTGCTGGGACAGAACCGGCTACTGACGCTACCGGTCGAGGAACGGCTGCCGGCTCTGCTTGCGAAGAGCAGGGACTACCAGAATGTGGTGAGCGAGCGGCTGGCGGAGCAGGTGCTGCATGCCCTCTACGAACTCCTCAGGGGCTTCCAGGCTGCCAACGAGAAGACCGACGGAACACTGCTGCGGGACGAACTGGAGCAGTCGCCGAACACCGTATACCGTGCACTTCTGACGGTGATCCTGCGACTGGTATTTCTGCTGTATGCCGAGCAGCGCGATCTTCTGCCGAGCGATGAGACATTCGTCCGGTACTACTCGCTCGCCGGCCTGCATGATCGGCTCAGGGAAGATGCCGCCCAGAACCCGGACACCATGGACGAGCGGTACGGGGCATGGGCACAACTGATCGTCCTGTTCAAGATGATCCATAGCGGAGGCAAGTCGGGAAACATGTACCTGCCGCCCCGGCACGGTGCTCTCTTCGACCCTAACCTCTTTTTATTCTTACAGATAGCCCCCCCGAATGCAGAGTGCAGCGATGGTGAGGACTCTGATAATCCGCCAGTAATCCCGAGGGTTCCTGACGGAACCGTTTACAGAGTCCTCGAGAAACTGCTGGTCCTTGATGGTGAGAGGATCTCGTACCGGGCGCTGGATGTAGAACAGATCGGCTCCGTCTACGAGACGATGATGGGGTTCCGTCTTGAAATTGCGACAGGAATCTCCATTGCCATCAAGGCGCCGAAGAAGGGCGGGGCGCCATCAACAGTCGATATCGAGCAACTGCTGGCTGAGGCACCGCAGCGGAGGAGAAAGTGGATCCAGGACAGAACCGCTCGGAAGATCACCGACCGGGTGAACAGGGCCGTATGTGAGGCCGTGAATATTGATGGCGTCTACGCCGCACTCGAACCGGTCGTCGACAAGCATGCGACGCCCGACCGTGTACCGGGTGGATCAATGATCCTCCAACCGAGCGAAGAGCGACGACGGTCAGGTTCGCACTACACTCCGAGAGCGCTCACCGAGCCAATCGTGAGGAAGACACTGGGTCCAATCCTGGACGGAATCAGGGAACGCTGTGGTGGGCAACTCACAGCCGATCAGATTCTGGAGCTCAAGGTATGCGACCCCGCGATGGGCTCGGGAGCATTCCTAGTAGAAGCCTGTCGACAACTCGGGGATGCGCTTGTCGATGTTTGGAAGGCGAATAAATCCCAGCCAGTTGATGTCGCTGACGAGGATCTGGTCATTGCTGCTCGACGGATGGTTGCACAACAGTGCCTCTACGGAGTTGACAGGAACGTTGTCGCGGTTGACCTTGCCAAGATGTCATTGTGGCTGGTAACGCTGTCAAAAAACGAGCCACTGACGTTCGTAGACCATGCACTGAGGCACGGCGACTCCCTGCTCGGGTTGACCCGTGAACAGATTTGGGCCTTCCACTGGCGAGGCGGTGAAAAACTGTTTGCCGTTGATCTCGTTTCAGAGCGAATTAGAAGGTGTCTACAAGAGATCAAGGATAACCGGGAGAAAATACGAGAGGCATCAATCAGCACTGATCAGAAGAAACTAAAGGGGTATTGGAAAAGCGTCACATCAGCTCTTACCGATATAAAACTAATCGGAGACATTGTCCTCGAAGTACACTTCACAAGATCAAGCGATCGAGCACGAGAGGTGGCCTTACGAAAATACGGCAAATCGATTCTCGCGGGCGACATACTAGGGACTGAAAATCCGTTAGATGCCTTGCGGATTGCCGAGAAGCCACTCGCATCGTTTCACTGGCAAATCGAGTTTCCTGAGGTGTTCGAGCGACATTCATCTGGATTTGACTGCATCGTTGGCAACCCACCATTTGCAGGAAAAAATTCGATAATAGCAGCGAATATGGCTGGCTACACAAGCTGGTTAAGGGCAATGCACCCACAAAGCCACGGCAACTCCGACCTTGCTGCACACTTCTTTCGGAGAAGCTTTTCTCTCCTGCGTGAAGGAGGGAATCTCGGACTGATCGCCACGAATACCATAGCTCAAGGAGACACGCGATCAACGGGCTTGCGCTGGATCTGCACAAACGGCGGTGAGATCTACGATGCGACCAGACGATTGCAATGGCCCGGACTTGCAGCTGTGGTCGTCAGTGTCGTTCACATCCACCGCGGTCGATGGACAGGGCCGACGAAACTGGATGGGCAGATCCTCGCTGCGATCTCTGCGTTCCTGGTCCAAGGCACAGTACATGAGGATCCAGCCAAATTGATCGAGAATGAGAACCAGAGTTTTGTAGGTAGCTTTGTCTTAGGGATGGGCTTCACGTTCGACGACACGGACAAGAAGGGTATTGCATCTTCACTAGCTGAGATGCGCCGGATCATCGATCACGATCCGAACAATGAACAAGCTATCATGCCGTACATCGGTGGAGAAGAACTGAACACAGATCCCACTCATGCGCATCATAGGTACGTCATAAATTTCTATGACTATCCACTGAAACGTGACCCGAAACTCAGACAATCGTGGTTCAAAGCAACGGAAAAACAGCGGAAGAAATGGCTAAGTGTGGGGGTAGTTCCATTCAACTACCCTAAACCTGTGGCCGAAGACTGGCCTGAAATCTTAGGGATCGTCAAAGCTAAGGTGCGACCGGAAAGAATCCAGAAGAATCGGAAAGCGGTTCGGGAACGCTGGTGGCAATACGCGGAGAAATGCCCTGGCTTATATCGATCAATCAAGGGGATGGACAGAGTCTTGGCAACCTCGATAGTCGGACAACACCACGCATTCTCATTCTTATCGAATGATAGAGTATTTGCGAATCGGCTAATTATTTTTCCTGTTGACACATACGCCTCATTTTCTGCACTACAGTGTCGAATTCATGAGATCTGGGCGAGTCACTTTGGATCAACTCTGAAGGATGACATCTGCTATACTCCTTCCGACTGCTTTGAGAACTATCCTTTTCCTTTGAATTGGCGAATCAATTCAAATCTAGAAGGTATTGGAAGCCTGTACTTTAGGCATCGGTCGGATCTAATGGTCCAAAATAATGAAGGCCTCACCAAGACCTACAACCGCTTTCATGATCGCTACGAGAACAATCCAGACATCGTTCGCCTTCGTGAACTACACGCGGAAATGGACCGTGCAGTTCTTACCGCATACGGCTGGGATGACATCCCTTGTGAGTGCGACTTCTTTCGAGACTACGGATCCGAAGGAGATGTCGATGTCCCGAAGAGGTTCTGGCGCTATCGATGGCCAGACGAGGTAAGCGATAAAGTACTTGGCCGATTGATCGAACTTAACGCCGAACGGAAGGAAGCAGAGTCCGAAGCTGATGGCTGCGATACTCCACTGACTGAGCTTCAGCCTCAAGTTGAGGTCGAGCCAGAACAGCATTCGGACAAGGAACCCCCGCCACTATTCGCGGGCATCAACGACTGACTCTATAGCGGCCCAACGCCCGCTCCGACCATTGGAACAACGGAATCCTCCGATTGATCATGGAGAATCGACCGTGGGGCCTCAGCATCTGCCGCGACATCGAAACTCGGCCCATTGGAACCATCGTTCACATCTTGCATCTCGGACACTTCGGCTTCGGGCAGTTCTTTGCGGATTCGCAAGGATTTCTGATTTACTTCCCGCCGATGGTGAACTCGAAGAACCTCGACATGCCCATTCTCTCGCTTGAGGATCACTCGCCAGTTGCCGACTCGTGGCCTGTATCGTGGCGAATCAATACTACGAAGTGACTCGCAGTCCCCAAGCCCAGTCTCAGCATATCGTCTAAGCGCCCGTATAACCCGGGCAGAGTCCTGCTTTCCGAGTTTCGCGAAATCCGAGCCACCTTGCCTGGTCCATCGGATTCGAGCAGGTGCGCGGTGGCTATTCGAGTCCGTGCCGTCGGAGGATTTCTTCATGCGGTATGGCCTCGTTATGCTTGAGCCACTCTTCCGCTTCCTCGACGAGAATCCTGTCTTCCTCCGTGAGTGGCTCGTCGTCGGGCGGGGCATTACGGAGAGCCGCATCCAGAGGAGTCGGATACGTCTTCAGGAATCTCTTGAGTCCAATAACCTCTTTGTCGGGCATGCGATCGATTTCTTCGTGGATTTCCCTGCGGATGTCCATTGTGACTTCTCCCCTGCTTCAGAATAGCAGTTTAGTTCGTCACCTGCAGCCAGCCGAAAATGGAGAATCTCACGATGTCGACACGATATCGCGGAGGGTGGCCGGAGACCAAGTCCGCCAATCTCACTGAATCCGAACCCTTTGCGGACGCTCATTCGCATGAACGGCGCCGATTCCCCAGGGACTCGACAGAACCGCGTTGGACGACCACGCAATGAGTGCAGGCCGAGCCACGCGCCCATCTGAACTCAGTTACCCAGTCCCGGAATCGGACGAGTCGTCCCTGACCGCCAGGGAGACATCCAGCCGTTGCGGGTTCGCTCTCGACAGAGCGTGGGATCCTCATCACACCAACACACGCTGCTGAGAGTCCCAACTCGATTGGGTATCGGTCCGATTCGATCTTCAACTCGATCCTACCGTTGATAGGTGCTGTACGGCCTCATCATCGGTGCGGCACCTTCCCTGGAAGCGGACATTACAAAAAGGACGGTCCGATGTGACCCAGATGTGTCGGGCACTCCTTGGTGGATTCGTAAGGACTTCCGATACGCTTCCGTCCGGTGGACAACTCAAAGAACCTCGACATGTCCATTCTGTCGCTTGAAGATCACTGACCAGCTGCCGATTCACAACCTGTATCGTGATTGTTCGAAACTACGCAAAGACTCGCAGTCTCCAAGTCGAGTTTCAACACAGAGATTGAGTGCACATTCGATTCGGTCCGCGTCTTCCTCTGGAAGTTCTACGGCGTGAGATTTCGCTTGCCTGCCATGGATTCCTTCAGATGTTCGTTTTGTTGTCCGCGGACTGCCCGAGTCCGTGCAGTCCGAAGACTTCTTCATGGGGTATACCCTTATTATGCTTGAGCCACTCTTCGCCTTCCTCAATGAGACGCATCTCTTCCTCCGTGAGTGGCTCTTCGGCGGGCGGTGTGTTGCGCAGAGCCGCATCCAGTGGCGTCGGATACGTCTTCAGGAGTTTCTTCAGACCGACAACCTCGTCGTCGGGCATGCGATCGATCTCTTCGTGGATTTCCCTGCGACTGTCCGTCATGGCTTCTCCTCTACCTCAGGATAGCTGTTTTGCTCGCTCCATGCAGCAGGCGAAGATAGAGGACCTTGTACATTGGTGAAGGGCGGCCCTGAGGCCAAGTCCTGCCTTCTCGCCGACTCGACATCACATTTGGCAGTCGATCGGCAGAAAACGGACTCCTCATCACTACACGACACACTACCGATGGCCCCCAAGTCGATTGCGAATCGTCCCGATTCGGTCTTCAGCTAGACGTTGCCGTTGATCCGTGCCGTACATCCTTCCTTGAGAGTGGCCGGAGGAAGCCAGCGATAGGGTACTCGGTCGATGGATCGGAGTCCACGCCGAACGCAAGAAAGCAGCCTCCGAAGCTGACACCTGCAACACTCCACCAACTGAGCCTCAGCCTCACGTTGAAGTCTAGCCAGAGTGGCACTCGGCAGAGGAATCCCCGACACTCTTCGCAAACGTCAATGACTGACTCTGCTACGGCGCAACGCCCACCGCGACCACTGGGAAAAGAGATCTGTCCAGTTGATAATCAAGGATGTTCTACGTTGCGTCGGCATCTACCGTGACATCAGAACCCTGAACACCGGAACCAACGCTCACCTCTTGCATCTCGGACGCATCGGCTTCGGGTACTCCCTGCCGGATCCGCGAGGACTTCCGATACGCTTCCCTCCTGTGCAGAACTCGAACAACCTCGAGATCTTCATTCTCTCGCTTGAAGATCACTCGCCAGTTGCCGACTCGCAGCCTATATCGTGGCGAGCCGACACCACGCAAAGACTCGCAGTCCCCAAGTCCGGCCTCGACATATCGTTTAAGCACCCGTGTGATTCGGGCGGAGTCCTGCTTTCCTAACTTCGCGAAGTCCGACTTACCCTGTCTGGTCCACTGGATTCGAACAGATGCGCGGTCACCAGCTGAGCCCGTGTTGTCGGAGGACTTCTTCATGTGGTATGCCCTCGTTGTGCTTGAGCCATTCTTCGGCTTCCTCGACAAGACGCATCTCTTCCTCCGTCAGCGGCTCTTCGGCGGGCGGTGCGTTCCGCAGAGCCGCATCCAGTGGAGTCGGATACGTCTTCAGGAATTTCTTGAGGCCAATAACCTCTTTGTCAGGCATGCGGTCGATTTCTTCGTGGATTTCACTGCGGATGTCCATTGTGGCTTCTCCTCGTCCGAAGGATAGCAGAACCGCTCGCCATGTGCAACCAGCCCACGAGGGAGGGGTGTACGACATAATTGTGAGATCTTGGCATTTTCGAGGGTGGTTTGGTCGGAAGTTCCTGCATTCCATGAAGTTCCCGTCGATCCTCTTTTCCATTGGATGGCGGAAAGTAGCGCGCAGCGGCGACCGAGCAGTGGGTCAGGTGGTGCAGGCAGTGGCGGGCGGTGGCACGCCCGTGGTGGCCCGGTCGGCCCAGAAGTCCTCGAAGCGGTTGCCGGAGTGCGTGCTGCAGCGTAACGCCAGCATGGCATTGGCACCAGCGACCGACCAGCGCATGCCGGAGCGCTTCAGGCGGCTGCCGACGATGCTCTTGCAGCCGGCTTCGACCACCCCGGAACCGACACACAGGCCTTGGGCCCGGAACTCGGGATAGCGCATGCGCTCGCGATGGGTGCGGAAATACGAGAGGCAGAGTTCGACCTCGGGGCAGTCCCGGGGTTGTGCCGCCAGGGCGGTGAGCAGGGCGTGGAAGTGGCCGTCGCCGAGTTCGGTGCAGCGTTGTTCGGCCCACAGGGTGCGACGGGAGGATGCGTGGGGGAAGAGGACCTTGGCGAGATCCGGGGAGTTTCTCGCGGGCGTGGAAGAGATCGACGATCTGGATGGCGTGGGGGAACTGCTCTTGAGCGAGGCGCCAGATCCAGGCGGCACCATCGCCGAGGACGACCTGGCGGTCGGCCCGGGAGAAGCCCCGGCGGTCGGCTTCGCGTCGGACGCGACGGTCGAAGTCCGACGATTGCGGGTCGGTGTCGCGAGTGGCCGCGCTCTCGATGGCCGCCGAGTAGGAGAGTGAGCCCGGGTCGCGGACGGGTAGGCCCTGGGCATCGCGGCTGGTGGCGGTCCAGACCACGACCAGCTTGGCCTCGCGGGTCCGGGCCGAGCCGTCGGGCTGCTTGCCGGGCCGTCCAGCGGTCTCGGAGGGCCGCACCGGAACGCCCGTACCATCGACACCGAGATAGACGGTGGAAGCGGCGGGGGGAGCCGGTTCCGTAAGATTCTCCTGCACTTCCGCCCGGGCCACCGCCCGTCCGACCGCCTCGGCGGTCCGTTCCACCTGCTTGCTGGAGACCGACACACCGGCGAGATCGTCCAACAGACCGGAAGCCTCCGCGAAGCTCACCAGAGCGGCGGCGGTCGGAAGTCATCCGCTGCACGGCGGGAGACAGGCTCGTGCCGGCGAGTCCCCAAGCCTCGTCACGCGGACAACTCCCGTGGTGGCAAGCCGTGCAATGGTAGTAGGCCCGCTCCAGTACGAACGGGCCGAGCACACTGCGGACCGTCTTGCGGTGCCGTCCGGCATAACGGGCGGTCCGCCCGCAGCGACAGGCTCGCGTCGGCCCTGCGTAATCGTCCTGATTGGCGTTCAGCCGCCGCGCCACCAATTGGGCCGCGATGGCCAACGCCTCCCGGCGCACCGCCGTCTCCAGCGCTTCCCAGTCCAGCGGGTCGTCCGAGCCGCCAGGACCTGGGAAGCGGTCGAGTTCGGCTTCGAGCGCCGCTGCGAAGACCGGCGCGCAGACTTTTTTTTACGTTGTCCTCCCCCTCGGGCTCCGCCAGGCGCGCCTCGCACAACTGCTCGCTGACAGCGAGCAGTTCGCGCTGCAGGCCCTGGAACCGCTGGTACTCGGCCAACTGGGCCTTGATGGTCGGGACCTGCTCGTCCGACAGCGAGCGGCTGGTCTGGCGCCCGTCCCGGCGGAACTGCAGCAGGCGGTAGGGACCGTGGCCGGGGTCCCCCTCCTGCTGGCAATGACACGACGGCCTGCCACAGCGCACGTAGCGCTCCTGGCCCCGGCCGGGACGCAGGTCGCCCAGCGCTGCGATCTCGCCCAGGATGCGATAGCGGTCGCGCTGCAGAGCGGTGAGGGGAGGGGTGTCGGTCATGAAGGGTCTCCTTGTTTTCCCATGATATCAGGGAAAGAGATCCGGAGCTAACCCCTTCCGTCTGAGTCCCAAGCGAGAAAATCAGCGCAGATCTCACAATCATGTCGTACACCCACGAGGGAGGATCTTGCGATGTCGAATCGACAGTGGTGAAGGGCGGCCCGGAGACCAAGTCCAACCATCTCGCTCTCGCTCGCTCCACGGAACCCTTGGCAGACCTCATTCGTTGGGAGGGTGTTGATTCTCGGGAGACTCGACAGTACTGCCTTGGCCCACCGCACGATGAGTGCTGGCCGATCTAAGTACCGGTATGCACCTGGTTGTCAAGTTATGGAATTGCATGCGTCGGCCCCTGACCGTACGGGAGGCACCCAGGTACTGCGGATTCGCTCTCGACAGAAGATTGCCTCCTATCGCAGTAACACAACTACTGGGGGCCCAACTCGATCACGAATTGATCCGATTCGATCTTCAACTCGATCTTGCCGTTGATCGATCCACTACGTTCGTTTCGCCCGGGAACATCATAGGCGCGTCCAATTTCCGAGAACGGACATCCGGGCAAACACACTTCGAAGGACACTGGATCTCTCGCCCCGATGCCTGGCAACTTGGATGCCTACTGGCCTAGCAACCTGATTTGCTCGACTCTGATGTCCTGAGTCCCGAGAGTAGACAGAGCGTCCACTCAATCGCCACCAGGTCGCAGGCCCGGACACCATGTGTGAACTACTCTGTAACGTCCGGTTTTCTGCTTACCATATGAGAATGAGGATCTGCTTTGACTGAGGCACCCACCACTGCCGGCCCCAGGGGAGTGGCCTCGTCCGTCGAGGTTCGGGATGCTCTCATCGAAGCTCTTGAACTCGACCTTGTCGGACCATGGCCGGGCCATGCCCTCGAAACGGAGAGACTCCAGAGATTCCCGGGTCGGGTGCGCCCGTCCAACTGGTATCTCACGGGCTTCATCGTTCCTCCGGACTCGCTGGCCTCCGCGGACCGCGAGGTGCAAGCCAGCGAAGACTTGGACGAGACGCCCGATCGGATGGGAGCGACAGAAGAGTCCGGCGATGATGACAAGCCGGCTCGAAGGGGCTATTTCCCGTCCACGATCGGCTTGAGCTTCCTCGTCGACCCCGGCGTCCGCGAACTCGCGGTCACCGTCAGGTGGGGCGATTACGCGCCGAAGGACATTGACAAGGTCTCGGTATGGAGCCGAATTCCCCGCGAAGAATCCACTACGATGCGCGTCCCCGCCTCCGGAAGTCCTGAAAACTGGGAGATACCGCGTTCCCGGGGACTGGTGCTCCGCATAATCGTGAGGTCGGTCTCGCCGGAAATACGGGGAAAACACGGCAACGACACCGTTTCTGTCTCCGTTTTCCTGATGAATCGGCGACGGCAGGCTCCCGGCAGCCAGGGCGACGAGGATACCCTCTTCGCCTTTCAGCCCCAGATCGAAGTCAGGAGCAGCGTTCCGCTCCCATCAAGGCCAATGGCACGTTCCATCCGGTCCGACGATTGGGATGATGACATCGCCGAACTGCACTACACCGACACTCCCGAATATGCCGCAGGCCACGGCATCTCGGCCGATTGGGATGTCGTTAACGGCCAGTGCAGGGTCGTCCGCACCGCATGGATCGGTCGTGCCGCGGTCGAGGTCACCGCCACCGCGAAGATCGCAGAACTGGAATCGTCACTGTCCATGCAATACCTCGGGGCCCTCCGCGACGCCACCGAAGTCAGAGCGGCACTGCAGCCGATTGCAGACCACTACCGGAATTGGATTCACGACCAGACCCGTCAGATTCAGGACACCCCGGGACGCCACCAGGAAACGGCTGACGAGCTTCTCCGGCTCGCTGAGGTCGCCGCAGGTCGCATCGAAAGAGGAATCGATGTCCTCGCCTCGGATGCGGACGCGCTGGACGCCTTTCGTGTAGCCAATCGGGCCGTGGCAAGAGCGCTGGAGCGCCGCCTCCAGATCGAGAATCCAGCCTGGAGAACCTTCCAACTGGCATTCATCCTGCTCAATCTGTCCGGACTCGCCGACCCAACGGACAGCCATCGAACCACCGTCGACCTTCTCTTCTTTCCCACCGGAGGCGGCAAGACCGAAGCGTACCTCGGACTGGCAGCGATGGCCATGGTGCTCCGCAGACTGAGGAACCCCGGTTCGCACCACCACGCAGCCGGCGGAGTCTCCGTGATCATGCGTTACACGCTCCGCCTGCTCACGCTGGACCAGCTCTCGCGAGCCAGTGGACTGATCTGCGGACTGGAACTTGAGCGAAAGAAGGATCCGGGACGATACGGCTCCTGGCCGTTCGAGATCGGCCTGTGGGTCGGTTCGGCCGCCACGCCAAACCGCATGGGCGCCAAGGGGAGCAAGATGTACGAGACGGCCCGGAGCAAGGTCATGCAGTTCAAGAGCGACCCCAGGCACAATCCTTCGCCGATCCCTCTCGAAGAATGCCCATGGTGCCTCGAGAAATTCGAGCCCGAGTCATTCGTACTTTCCCCGAACACGGACAAGCCGACCGACCTGCGCATCGTCTGCACGAACTTCGAATGCGACTTCGTGGGCGAGCACCTTCCGATCGTCGCGGTCGACGAACCTCTCTATCGACGCCTGCCGGCGTTCCTGGTCGCCACCGTCGACAAGTTTGCGGCACTGCCCTGGACAGCGGAGTCGGGCACACTGCTGGGAGGTGCGGACCGCTATGACAAGGAGGGGTTCTATGGTGCCTCCCGTCCGGGAATCGGAAGAAAGCTGGACTCGCCGCTGCCACCTCCTGACCTGATCATTCAGGACGAGCTGCACCTCATCTCCGGCCCGTTGGGGACCATGGCCGGGCTCTACGAGACCGCGATCGAGGCACTCTGCAAGAGCAAGGCCGGCAACCCGTCGGTCCGTCCGAAGATCGTTGCTTCCACTGCGACGGTACGCAGGGCACAGAACCAGATTCAGGCACTGTTCGGTCGCCCCCAGACCCAGATCTTCCCGCCGCCCGGACCGGACCGACGTGATTCGTTCTTCGCCCGAACGATGCCGGCTTCGACGAGACCGGCCAGGCTGTACCTTGGCATCTCCGCCCAAGGGCGCAGTGCGAAGGTCGTGACGCGGCGTGTGATCGTGGCGCTGATGGGAGGCGCCATGCGGGCCTACCTAGACGCAGGGGGCGACAGGAACGAGAACAATCCCGCCGACCCCTACATGACGGTTCTGGGCTATTTCAATGCCCTCCGGGAACTCGGGGGAGGACGGCGAATCCTCGAGGAAGAAGTGCAGAACACGATCAAACAGGTCGGTCGCAGGAAACGCTACGGGGAAACTCGCGGCCTCTTCCGAGACCGTCTAAGGTTCTCCGAAGTGGTCGAACTCACGTCACGGGTGCGGACGGACGAGGTCGCGGAGGCTCGTCGTCTGCTCGGGAATCCGTTCCGGATGCGCGCGGACCGCGACAGGAGGTCCGTCGACTGCGCGATCGCGACCAACATGATCTCGGTTGGGCTCGATATCCAGAGATTGGGACTGATGACGGTCGTCGGCCAGCCGAAGACGGCTGCCGAGTACATCCAGGCGACAAGTCGCGTGGGGCGTGACGGTTCACGCCCTGGTCTTGTCGTGACACTCCTCAACATCTACAAGCCGCGAGATAGGTCTCACTACGAGAGATTCCGGCATTTCCACGAGACCTTCTATCGCGCCGTGGAGGTGGCAAGCGTTACGCCGTTCGCCGCACGGGCTCTGGACCGCGGATTCGCAGGGGCCCTCGTGGGCTTGGCTCGACAAGCCCTGGCAACCATGACACCTCCACAGGGTGCCGCATCGATCCAGCAGTCCCGCGCCGAACTGGAGAAGCTCCTCAAGACCGAGTTCTGCGACCGCGTCCTGGACCAGCCGGGCACTGCGGATGACGAGTCGGAACGACAGGAGCAACTGCAGAGTGTGCGCAATCGCATCGATGACCTGCTCGACGCATGGTGCAGCATTGAATCGGAAGCCAGGGAAATCGGTCAGCGTCTGCATTACCAGAAACATGAGGGTGGCGGGCCGGGCCAGCCACTCCTGCGGGAGATGATGGACGAAGATATCCAGAACGCGGTACACCGGAAATTCCGAGCCAACAGGTCGCTTCGCGATGTAGAACCGGAAGTCCGCCTCTCACTGCTGGATTCCCCAACGTAACGAACGTGGTTCCACGCAACTGGTCACTCGTCATGAACAAATCCAAGGTTGGAACGGTTCGCGCAAGTCAGGTCATCACCACGTATGGGCCGGGTGCCCTGGTCGATCTTCCAGACTGCTCCGTGATCATCGCCGGACTCGACACTTGGCCATCCACAGACGTCAAGCCGCCCAAAGGCCTACGACAGATTGTCGAGCCCCGACTCACATCCAAGGTCCAGCGAATGACGGGGATTCGGTCACCTCTCCTCTACGCGCCCCCACCGGACGACAGCATGCCTTGGCTGAGATCGGGTTCGGGCGGGAGCCACATTGGAGTGCGCCGATTCCCGAAGTGGTTCGTAGTGCAAGGCCCGGACACCAGTGACAATGCGGCGGGCGGTGACTCGACAGGAACCTCTCGGAGACTGGTGCATCTCCGTGAACTCGAGAAGGAACGATTCGAAGGCAGGAAAGTCGTCGCGACAAGATTCGTGCGAGCCTGCCCGAACGGCCATGTCGACGATCTGGACTGGTGGTATTTCGTCCATTCTGGCCCAACCGGTTGCCGTCAGCCACTATGGCTCGACGAGCGCGGTCAGAGCGGCGACTTGGGCGACCTGACCGTACGCTGCGGGTGCGGCGAAGAGCGAGTCCTTTCCGACGCAGTCAAATGGGACGACAAGCCTCTCGGACGCTGCGAAGGCAAGCGTCCTTGGCTGAAGCCAAACGCCCGTGAAGACTGCGACCAGTGGAATCGGCTGCTCATCCGAACAGCGAGCAACGCCTACTTCTCTCAGGTTGTTCGCGTTCTGTCGATCCCTGAGTCCGACGCACCCGTCAATGAGACCGTGGAGCAGCACTGGGACATCCTCAAGAAAGTGAAGGAGGTTCACGATCTCGAGACTCTCGGTGACCTGGTCGATACGGTCCAGTCCGTCAGGAACAAGTTCGCCGATCAGAAAATCCTTCAGTCAATTCAGGCCAGGCGTACCGGTACTGCCGACAATCGACCGGCCAAGCAGGTAGAGCTCGATGCCTTTCTCGCCGCTCCTGAAGGATCGGGGGACGATGTGCCGGTCGGCCCGGACTACCACGCTCGACGACTTCCTCGACGGAAATGGAAGCAGAGTTCCCTCTCGGACGGCATTGATGCCGTGGTGCAACTGCACCGACTGCGAGAGGTCGCCGCTCTCGTCGGGTTTACACGGCTCGATGCGGCATTGCCCGGCGTTGATGGAGAATACGAATCGGACGTCACAAGGGCCGTGCTGGACGAGAACCCCTCATGGTTTCCTGCGACCGAGAACCGGGGCGAGGGGATCTTCCTCTCGCTCTCCCCGGGCCTCGTCGCCGAGTGGCTCGGACGCTCCGGAGTGGAGAAGAGGATCGAGAGTCTTCGAACGGGACACTCCAAGTGGCTGGAAAGTCGAAGGAAGACGGAACCGGAGTTCCCCGGAGGACCGTATGTACTTCTCCACACCCTCGCGCATCTATTGATGCAGGCCCTTGCTCTCCGGTGTGGCTATCCCGCAACTTCGATTCGGGAGCGGATCTATCTCGACACCGAACTGCATCAATACGGCATTCTGCTGTACACGGCCAGCCCGGACGCCGACGGCACCTTGGGAGGCTTGGTCCAGCAGGCGCGTCATTTGGAGGAGCACCTCTCGATGGCGCTGAGCATGGCGGAGCTCTGCTCGAGTGATCCAATCTGTGCGCAGCATTCCCCCGGCGAGAGCCTGGATGAACGCTGGCTGCACGGTGCCGCCTGCCACAGCTGCTGTTTGATCGCCGAAACGTCGTGCGAGATGCGCAACGTGTACCTGGACCGGGCGCTGGTCGTTCCAACCGTGGATGTCTCGGATGCGGCATTCTTCGAGCGGCCTGCATGATTGACGCCCTCATTGATCTTCCGTCACATCTTCGCCGACGACTGGCGCAGGCCTTGGAATTGGGTCTCCTTGCCCCTCCGTTCAGCGTCACCCGCCTTCGCTCCACGGTCGGGTTGTCAAGCGAGGCTGTTGTCGCTTCGTTACGCGAATGGGAACGTCTCGGTGTTTCGGGTCCCGCCGGTGCCGCCTGGCTGCGAAGCCTTGAGCACGCAAGGTCCGCTGTCGCACCGGCAAGCCTGGTCTGGACGGGCCCGGAGGCCGTCGGCCTGCACTCTCGTGATACACGCCAGGTCTATGAGGAGTTGGTCGCGACCGCGAAGCGATCACTCCTCGTCAGCACGTTCGCGTACTTCGATGGACCGGAACGATTCAGAATGCTCGCGAATCGCATGGACAGGGACCCTGAGTTGCGGGTGACACTGCTCCTCAACATCGAGCGAGGCAGACACTCATCAACGAAGGCCAGCGATCTGGCCCTGCGATTCGCCAGCCGCTTCTGGGGAACGGACTGGCCTGGAGAGGCTCGACCAGCCGTGTACTACGACCCCCGCTCGCTGGATTCGGGAGGACCGAGCGGGGTGCTGCATGCGAAGGCCGTCGTGGCCGACGGCGAATCACTGTTCGTCACGTCGGCCAATCTGACCGAGGCGGCACTGGACCGCAACATCGAGTTGGGCATCCTGCTGCGAGACCGCACGATCGCGCAGACTGCACTGGCTCACTTCAATGGCCTGATCGATCAGGGGTTGTTATTGGCCCTCCCGGACTCGAGCGCGCACGAGAACGGTCGGGTCGACTGATGCGGGACTGCATGGACAGGCCCAACCTCACCGCAAGCCGTGCAATCGGATGGCAGGTACATTTTTTAGTCCCGGGTGAGGGCGTATTGGAGGGCTTGAGTCGGGATTTCCGGTCGGGAGCAGGCCGCAGGCGCGGTTTCGAGGGCGGGCCGGCTACGGCCCGCGCGGCAGGTGGGGCGGTCGACACACCCCGGCCGCTGGGAGCGACACAGGGAGGCTGGGCGCCGGGTGCGGCGCCACGGACAAGGCGGGCTGGGAGCGGTGGCGGGGTTCAGTCCGCGGGCGGGTGCAGCAGCAGGTCCAAGGCGGACTGCGAACGCGCCGCGTAGTAGCGGTTGGCGGTCGGAATGCCCTCGAATGGCGACTGGCAGCGGATGAGCGAGATCGCGACGTTGGTCAGGCAGGCCAGGTTGCGCGGCAGATGGCGCACCGCGACCCGACAGCGGTCCTCGTCGTAGGTGAAGTCCCGCACGTAATGCAGGCGGTTCTCGATGTGCCAGTGCTGGCGGATCAGGGCCGCCAACTGCGCCGGCGTGGCCTGCTCCGCCGACAGCGAGGTCAGCGCGTAGCACACGGCGAGAGTGGTCTTGTCCGTCTTGCGATGCCAGGTCTGGCGTTCGATGCGGATGGCCTGCCGCCGACCGTGCAGGTCGGCATAGCCGTTCCAGGCCGGGTCCGCCAGGTCCTGCACCCAGTAGCGGCGTCGTTCGATCCGCCCGTGGTCCCCGTCGAGCGTCTCGTGGTCGGGGAACGCGCCAAAATGGATGTGCTGGAGGTCGTCGAGGATGGTCGGCTGGTTGCCCTTGACCGACGTGACGAGGTAGTGGGCCTTGGACTCCTGGCGTAACAGGCGGGTGGTCGCCTGCTGGGCGTGCAGGGCGTCGAAGGTGACGACCCGGCCCTGCAACTCCAGCTGCCCGGCCAACTCGCGCACGGCGGGAATCTCGTTGGTCTTGCTGCCCACCTCGACCTGTCCCAGCACCAGACCACTGCCATGCTCCACGGCCGCCACCATCATCCGCCGTCCCTGCGCGGTCTGCCGGGAGGCGCCCCGCACATCCTTGCCGTCCATCGCGATGCCGGCCAGCAGCGGCTCCTGCGCGGGCGTCTCGCCCGCCGCCGACGGTGCCGGCGCGTCCTCGACCGCAGCCTGCAATGGTTTCGTATCTCCCTGTTGCGTCAGGACTTGACTCTTCTGCTGCTGGGCCCATGCCATGATCGCCCGCTCGAGCGTCTCCGGCGGCAGGCGCGCCAGAATGGTGTGCAAGGTGGTGATCGAGGGCGTCGTGTAGCACTGCTGGCTGGGGCTGAAGAAACAGCCCACCGTCCGCCGCTGCTGTTGATCCAGCAACGCCGCAAACTCGGCGAACGCGGTCACGCCCCGGTACCCCGCCAGACGCGCGGCGATGGCCAGCGTCAACACCGTGCACAGCGGATAGCGCTGCCCCCGCGCACAGCGATAGTCCTCCACCTCGCCCAGAAAATTGAACAGGCTGCGCAACTGCGCGGCCGGTGGGGGTGCCTCCCGGGCCGGTCCCTGCCAGTTCGGATCCTCCTCTTGCTGACTCAGCGCCGCCCGCGCTCCCGCTTCCAACTCGTACACCAGAACCTCCTTGGGTTGTCCGTGGGGCCGCCACCTCACCGGCGGTCCCGGCTCGCGGGCGTAGCCGCCCGTATAGCCCAGCGAACGCCAGTTCGCGGCCCGGTAACAGGTGCCCGCGAACCGCGCCCGGTCCACGAACGATTCCGCCAGCAGCACCCGGTAGCCATGCTCCCGCTGCATGTCCTGCGCCAGCCGCTGCAGGCTCAGCCCCAGCACCCGCGAGGCCAGATTGGGGAGGCCCTGGAACGCCGGCAGGATCACGAACCGGGAGTTCTGGGCCACCAGATGCAGACGCCGCAACTGCTGCTCGAGCGTCCAGCCCAGCCAGCGGTCCCGGGCCGTGACCTGCAACGCCGCCGCCTGCCAGCCCACCAGCGCGACCCAGGCCGAGTCCAGCGTGGCCACCTGCCGCAGACCCTTGCCGAACAGGGCGCCGAAGCCCAGGTAATGGTGCGCGGCGACCAGCCGGTCCCAGAGCCGGTGTTCCTGCGCTCCGCAGGTCGCGCGCACCTGCACCGCCTGCAGGTCCACGCTGTCCGGCAACCCCAATGACGACTCCATGGCCTCCACCCTGACAGATCCCGCACGGAATGTCCAGCCCCGTCCGCCCGCACCCTCCCCGTCCGTCCCGTCGTTCCTGGCCTCCTACCCCTGCCTCACACTCTCAACTACCCCCAACTCCGAAAAAAGAATCACCGTGAATCGGATGGCAGTCGGCCAGGGCCCGGCTGGACGGAGTTGTTTCCGGGCCTTCATCATGGACGACGGGAACCAGTGCATCCTGCACCATCAGTGGAAGCCACGATGCGGACTACGCAGTCAACTCTTCCTGCACCCTGCCACGGTTCGACCACGCAATCGGAGACACCTCGTATCGGCGCATCGCATCCGCGACATCCCCGGAGACTCCCTGTTCGGAGTCGTTCAGGATCGCGTAGGCACGAGTCGCGGAAGACCGCAGGTCCTTGGTGTCGATCCAGGAAAAGGCCATCGACTGCGCGGTATCACGGTCTGGTCGATTGATGGCCCGCAGAACCCGCTCTGGTTGCGTCTTCGACTTTGGTATCACGAAATCGAAACAATGATCGTATCCGCTCTTGCCAGTGAAGCGGACGCTCGGCGTGTAGCGAATATCGGAGCGATCGAGCCACGCCGCCACATACTCGTGAAACAGACTCGCGACGGACGGTGAGGCTATGTGGAAGAGGTCGTTCACCGCCAGCATCGCCTGCACGAGGTTGTGCTTCCTGCTGGGAAAATTGTCCGGCGACACCTTGACTTCAAGCGCCCTTCCATTCGCCTGCACACCGAATCCGCACAGTATCATCCGGAACAGGCGCTGACACTCCGGACTGTCGACCTTGCACCCGGAGAGTTCCAGATCGTCGAGTACATGTCCGTCGTCCGTCAATACGAAACCGCTGTTCTCGCGGCGGACGTAAATCTGGAGATAGTCGTTGTGCCGATCCACATACGGTGTGGTGATCTCGACACAATCGCCCATCTGGCGAAGGTTCGTCGTCTCCTTCAGCCAGATCGAATAATGTTCCACCAGTGCCTGTATATCCCGGATCATGAAGACAGCCTCCGTCTGATGAAGGGTGGTTCGTAGATGTTGCAGGACCGCATGAAGTCCTCGGTCCTGAGCCACCATTCACTGAAATTCGAGAAGTTGGCGGGCTGGACCGGAACGGCCCACTCTTCGCCAAGCCCCACTCTACAAAGATGCAGGCGAGGAGAGCCGACTTCCTCGCCATCCGGATCGGGGTGCGGCGGACGCCCTGCAATCAAGGCGCGCCAGGATCGCGAGACTTCGACGACGATGCGGGCAAGTCCCCCTGTTCCGTCATGGAACGGTACTGCTGATCCCGAGGCCGACCGTGGCCACCCTGATCGACAGATCCAGAACTTCATGCTCGTGGGTTCCCCGGGACGTAGTGGTCCGATTGCGTGATGCCTCACAGTCATCCGAACTACCAGAAGAGACGCAGCCGCAAACTGGCAGCAAACGGCTGGATGACCCGTGTACCCACGAATATCGACTGGAAGTTGTACAATCCTTTCCGGTTTGTAAGGTTGGAAACCTGTAGCACGACTTCCCAGTCGCGCCGGTCGTCACGATAGTGCTCGTAACCGACCGAGGCGTCGAGGATGGTCCGTGGGTGAATCCGGGGAGGGCGGGACACCAGATCGACGTAAGGCAACTGGTCGAAGTAGTCCGGATCCATCGCGACCTGATCGGGATTCGAGGGATTCGACACCAGGCCGCTGTCGTGGCGTGCCTGCCAACTGGCCCACCAGCGCTTCGCGGGCCGGTAGACGAGGTTGCCGCTGAGGCCCAGGACCTGGTCATGATCCGCGTAGAACGGGCCGGAAGAGAGCGCATCGACGGCGGCCGAGCCTAGGAAGAGTCCGCCTGTGAACGGTGGGTTCATGATCGCGCGGAAATGCGTGAGTGTGAGCGATCCGGAGAATCTGCGTGCCTCGGGTACCACGAGCCGGGCCTCGAATCCGTTGATCCGCGAGGACGCCAGCGATGTCGGGAAGATGATCCCGGTATTGAGGAAGTTGTCATTGTCCTGCGTGTTGACGGAATCCTTGTGATAGGCGGCCAGGTCGATCGACGCCCGCCCACCAAGGTCCTGCTGCAGGCCGACCTCATAGACGTGCTGGTACTCCGGGCGGATCGGGATGAGTCCTCCGTTGATCTCTCGCCGGACCTGGGGCGGGGCCAACGCGGCGGAATCGCGTGAATTCGCCAGCAGGAGATTCTCGTTGGGAGGTGTCTGGAAATTGCGGTTGTAGGAGGCTCGCAGGACGGTACGGGTGGGAGTCAGGTGGTAGGCAAGTCCCAGTCTCGGTTGGAATTCGCTTGCCCGCACCAGCATCGAGTACCGGTCGAAGCGGACACCGAGATCCAGCATGAGGCCGTGCCAACTGATCCGATCCTGCACAAAGAGGCCGAGCAGGTGTCCGCTGCCGCGGTCGCGGAACCGGAACCACGACCCACCACGAGATAGGTCGAAGGGCATCAGATTCGGGTTGAACTCGGGATCCTCAGGCATGTTCAGCGAGGGATCGGTCAGGCCGAATGCGAACTCCTCGCCGAGAGAGAATCGCTGCCAGTCGGTTCCTGCCCGCAGTTGGTGGCGCCCGCGCTGCCAGTTGACGCGGTTCAATGCGGAGAAAGTCGACAGCGACCGCGAGAGACCGGCCGTCACGGGTGTGTCCCCCGGGCTCGGCACAAGCCGGGCCGAGGTGGTCCGGTAGGATGTCGTCGAATCGAACGTGGCGCCCGGAGACAGCACGCGGACATATCCCACGGAAACCGCCCTGTCCTGGAGCAGCCGACGCTGCTGTTGCCCGTTACGATGCTGGCTGCGCAGATTGGCCAGTTGAAAGGACGACCGGCCGCCGATGGCGGTCACGCGAAACAGGTCCCGCGGGGTGAGCCGCAGATCCATGCGGGTCGAGCCCCGCTGGGCGTTGCCGCCGTTGTGCAGGTTGTCGAACGAGGGTGGGTCGAGAAAACGGTTGCTCTTGAACCCGGATGCGGAGCCGAACCAGCCAAGCCGGCCTCGGGAGCCGCCCATCTGCACGGCTTGCGTCATCGCGTCGAATGCACCTCCACCGATTTCGGCCTGCCCGAAGCCACGCCCACCCCGGTCGAATCCCGACCGCGTCGTGACGTTGATGACGCCGGATACCTTCGACCCGTATTCCGGCGGGATGTTCCCCGTGAACAGTTCGAGCGATTGCACCTGATTCGGATCGATCGATGTCGCGAACAGTCCGGTGAACTGATCGCTGACTGGCATGCCGTCGATGACGTACGTCAATTGGTTGTGAGCGCCACGGGGATGGATCGCACCGTTGGCGTTGGCCGCGAAGCCCGGGAAACCGAGCAGAATGGCTTCGAGTCCACGGGCCCCTGGACCAACGGGGAGCTTCTCGATGGCCCTTGCGCTGAGCTGGGTCCTGGTCCCGCTCGCGCGGGTGTCGAGCAGGCTTGTGCGCACCGAATCCTCGACCAGCACGGTCTCCGTCCGCGTCATGAGTTCCAGACGGAAGTGCACGGACAAGGGAAGGTTCGTCCGCAACTGCACATCGGTGACAAGCCTGCGGAAGCCCTCGCTCCGTATCTCGACACGATAAGGACCGAAGGGGAGATTGGAGAAGCGGAACTGCCCATTGCCGTCCGTAACGGTCCTCTTGCGCAGGCCCGACAGGGGATGAGCGATCTGTACCTGTGCATTCGGCACCGCGGCTTCGGTGGGATCCAGAACCGTACCCGCAAGCGTCGCCGACACCTGCGCCATTCCGGCCTGCGAGGCCATCAACAATATTAGCATCGCCAAGAATCGGATTCGCATAGGCCCCAAGAATATATTTAGTCAAGCCTAAATATTATCATAGTCTACCGCCAGATGCAATCCGCGTGTACAGAGTGTCTCAAGACGGAGGTCTCCCCGCCCGAACGTAAATGCGCTACAACGTGGCGGGAACCGGCAAACGGCAGGTGCCGCCACTCACTGCAAGTGCAAGCCCGTCAAGCTTGACATCCCGGTTGGACGCAACGCCGATACCGAGCCACTTCGGGACACCACACGAATCCAGCAAAGCCCTGCCGGCCAGTGTCTTGACGCTGTGATCCTGGCCAGCACCGCACTCCCCTGTTCGGAATTCTGAGGATTGGTGCAGGCCATGACGCCCTTCGATCCGGTGCCACTGCATTGGCATAGCGCTCGTCATTCGGCCGTCGACCTTGGAGTCGACGCCTGGGGGGGGGCCGGACGGTGATGCCGAGGCCCCCTGGTGGAGCATCTGCTAGGCTGTTTGCGGTTGCCAAGCGCTTGCTGGAACGACTGCGGTGTCCTGCGTCACGCTTGACTGCCAACCCATTTACGAATCCAGGAGGTACATGTGACATTCAGAAACCTGTCGGCCATATTCTTGGTTGCGCTCCTTGCCGGCGCGCCAGGACTCGCCCAGACCAACGCAACCCTGACGGGAACCGTCAGCGATTCATCCGGGGCAGTGATTCCCGCCGCGGAAATCGTGATCATGAACATGTCGACGGGCGAGGCGTATGAGACGACCACCAATACCACGGGTACATTCACGATCCCGTTCATCAAACCCGGCACGTTCGAGCTCATCGTCACCAGCCCGGGCTTCAAGCAGTTCACGCGGCCGGGAATCCTGCTCGACACCGCCTCGAACGTGAGGGCGGATGCCGTACTCGAGGTCGGTGAGGTCACCGAGTCGGTGACCGTCGAAGCGGACGTTCCCCTGCTGAAGACGGAGAACTCATCTGTCGGGGCGGTGATCAAGAACACGTCGATCGCCAACATGCCACTGCTCGGGCGCCGCGCGGCACAGCTTGTGCGACTGAGCGGCTTCGTGGTACAGAGAGGGAACGGTTCGCAGTTCCAGATCGCAGGTGGTCGCAGCAACAACGCGATGTGGACGCTGGACGGCGGCTCGACCCAGAACATCCTGCTGGGTGTCGCTTCGCTGAATTACGATCCTCCCATCGAGGCCCTCGAAGAGATGAATGTCGAGGTCTCGAACTACAAGGCGGAGATGGGCCGGTCCGGTGGTGGATTCATCCAGATGACCACCAAGTCCGGCACGAACAGCTTCCACGGAGCGCTGTACGACTTCCTCCGCAACGACGCCATGGATTCGCGGCATTTCTTCTCGGGCGCCAACAAGCAGGTCCTCCGCCGCAACCAGTACGGCTGGGCGTTGGGTGGGCCGATCGCGAAGGACCGGAGTTTCTTCTTCGCCAGCCAGGAGTTCACCAACCAGAGGACGGCGACCCCGCGCATCGAGAACATCCCGGACCCGGCCGAAACCCGGGGCGACTTCTCCGGGCTGGGAACGGCCATCAGCAACCCCGTGACGGGTGACCCCGTGCCCAACAATATCATTCCCACGAGCGAGCAGGACCCGGTGGGCGCGGCCGTGGCGAAGTTCTGGCCCACACCCAACATCCCCGACCGAGCGTCCCGCAGCCGCAACTTCCAGAACAATGGTCGCAATATCAACGACAGCAACACGCTCTCGGTCCGTGTGGACCACACCCTGAGCGAGCGCCATCGGATCTATGGCCGCTATGTCCACAACGTTGGACAGTCCGAGCTCTTCAAGGGGTTCTGGCCACAGCCAGTCCATAACAATCAGAGAATCAATGATTTCCATTACTTCAACTGGTCGGTTACGGCAATCTCGAACCTGACCACCAAACTCGTCAGCGAGAACCGCTTCACATGGAACAAGCGCAAGTGGCATCCGAAGATCGCGGCGAAGGGCCTGGGACTGTCCGAACAGATCGGATTCACCGGCAACAACCCGGAGTTCTTCCCCGGCTTCGGATTCGCTGGAGGAATTCAGCGCATCGGACGCGGAGGCGGGCAGGAGAGGCGACAGTTCCCCATCCGCGACAACCACATCGTCTCGAACTGGACCTTCATCAGCGGCAAGCACACCATCAAATGGGGTGGAGAGTTCCGCTGGTCATCCAACGACGATGTCAACCTGCCATCCGCGGGTGGCTCCATGAACTTCAACCAGAACGCGACGGGCGATTCCGTCGCCGCCCTGCTGTACGGTTGGGTCGCGGGCGGGAGCCGGACGGAGACCTTCCTGATTCGGAGCAGGGCGAACGCCATGGGCATGTACGTTCAGGACGACTGGAAGATCAGTCCCAATCTCTCCATGAACCTGGGACTCCGCTGGGATCTCGACACGCCCCGATTCGAGGCCATCGACAATCGACAGAACTCGTTCGACGTAAGCGCCAACAACCCGGCCTGCGACTGTCCGGGGCTGATCACCTGGTCGGGACGTGACGCCCGGGGCGGCAGCAGGTACGCCCACAACTTCGTGTACGGCAACATCGGACCCCGGATCGGACTCTCGTACCGAGCGTCCGACGACTGGGTCATTCGCGCCGGAGCCTCGATCGTATACACGGGCCAGTACGACCAAGCGACACCGATCGTGACGAACGCCGGGTTCTCGATCCAGAGTTCGTTCGGCACGCTTCGCCCGGAGGATGCCGCATTTCTTCTCAAGGACGGGCTGCCTCCCATCGTCGAACCGACCGAGGCAGACCTGATACCGGGATTCGGAGCCGTGGCGATCGGCGAGAAACCGACCTTCTCCCCGCAGTTCTTTCAGCCGGAGGACCGGCCGAATCCGTACCTGATCACCTACAACCTCAACATCCAGCGCCTTTTGCCCGGGGATATGCTGTTCGAGGTGGGTTATCTTTCCACGCTTGGCCACAAGCTGACGATTCCCGGGTCCGCTACCCAGAACCAGGTCCATCCCTCGCAGATCGGGCTCGTGGACAGTGAGGGTGTCGCCCCCCAGGTGCTCCGCCCGTTTCCCCAGTTCTCGAACGTGGTGATGATGTCCCCGACATTCGGCGACTCCGAGTACCACGGCGTGAACTTCAAGCTCGAGAAACGCTACTCGAACGGGCTCCAGTTCCAGACCAACTACACGTGGTCGAAGGCGATGGACAACGTGGAGGGGCGCAACGAACTCGGTGGGGAAGCCGGCAACGTGCCGTTCGCCAACCAGTACGACCGCCGTCAGGCGTGGTCAGTCGGTGGCAGCCATATCGCTCACCGCATCATCGGCAGCTTCGTCTACGACATTCCTGTCGGCCAGGGTCGACGGGTCGCACTCAGCAATGCAGTGCTGAACCAGATCGTGGGCGGCTGGTCAATCGGAACCATCATCGAGGCCCGGACGGGACCGCCGTTCTCACTGTTCTGGGGCAACGCCAGCCAGGTCTACCCGACGGCGGCGCGTGTCCGCGCGGATGCCACGGCACCGTACCAGCCGAGTGCCGCATGGCGCGACAACGTACGGGGCGAGACATTCTTCAACACGTCTGCCTTTGCGCGCCCGGCCCGGTTTACCTTCGGAAACGTCGGGCGGAACGCATTCATCGGCCCCGGAGCTCTTCGCGCCGACCTGTCTCTGATCAAGAACTTCGGCATGCCGTGGGAAGGACACAGCCTCCAGTTCCGCGGTGAGGTGATCAACTTGCCGAACCGCGCGAACTTCGGGCTACCGCAGGGCAACGTCCAGAACAGGGCGTTCGGCAACATCACCGGACTTACCGTCGGGGCCTCGGGCCGCATCTTCCAGCTTGGTCTTCGCTACGGGTTCTAGCCCGCCGATCCCGTTCAACGAGCGGGGCAGCCGCCTCGGCTACCCCGCAACTGCGGTGAGATACACCTCCGTTCGTGTTCCACAATAGAGCCATGCATCGAATCCTGATGGCTGGCCTCCTGGCCGTCATGCCCGCACTTCCTGTCGACGAAGTGCTCTTTGACCGCATGGCGGACCGGATCGAAGTCTCGATCGGCGGACAGCCGTTCACAACGTTCCATTTCGGGACGGATGCCACTAAACCGTACCTGCACCCCCTTCGCACGGCGGACGGAACGGTCGTCACACGGGGATACCCCATGGAGACCATCGAAGGTGAGCAACGGGACCACCCGCACCACCGCGGGGTATGGTTCAGCCACGGTGCGGTCAACGGCATCGACTTCTGGGCGAATGAACGGGAACAGCGCTCAAGGAACAAGAAGGGGGTCATCATCCTCGACAGGATCATCGCGATGGAGTCGGGTGGACCAGAAGGACACATCAAGGCCAGCTTCTTCTGGAAAGACCTCACGGGCAACCACCTCTTGACGGAGGGACGCACGATGATCTTCGGACGGTCCGGGGAAGACAATTTCGTCGACTTCGACATCCGTCTGACGGCGGAGGAGGATTCGGTCCATTTCGGTGACACGAAGGAGGGTACGTTCGCCGTCCGTATGGCGACGGAACTGGAGGAGCAGCATTTTCGGGCGAAGGGTATTCCACGGACGGGCAAGATCGTGAACGCCGAGGGGCTCTCCACCGAGGCAAACACGTGGGGGAAGCGCTCGGCGTGGGTGGACTATTCCGGAAGCATCGGCGGCAAACCGATCGGCATCGCGATCTTCGACCATCCCGAGAACCCGAAACACCCGACCTACTGGCATGTCCGGGGGTATGGACTATTCGCAGCGAACATCTTTGGAGAGCACGATTTTCACGCTGACGAGAGCCTGGACGGCAGCATTACTCTCGCGAAGGGGAACACTCTGCGTTTCCGATATCGCATCCTCGTGCATCCCGGACGAACCGCCGACCTGGACTTGGGCGCCAAGTATGCCGCCTGGTTGCAGGGGGGCGACCGATAGGCCACGCGACCTGAGGTGGCCGCAAGTGCGCTACTCCACACGACAGTTCGAGTCCTGGGTCGCCGAAGCCTGGGAGAACATTCCGGAACGGTTGCGGTCCGAGTTCTCGAACCTGGTGATCACGGTAGAGGACGAGCCAAGCGATGAGCATCTCGAAGCCGGGCGCGTTCCGGAGAACGGAACCTTGCTGGGGTTGTACGAGGGCGTTCCGCTCGACCGACGTGGATGGTACTACCAGATGGCACTGCCGGATCGCATTACGTTGTTCCAAGGTCCGATCGAGCGATGCGGCGGTGATGTCCGGCAAGCGATCTACGAGACACTGTGGCATGAGCTCGCCCACCACATCGGCATGAACGAACGCGAGGTGCAGGCAGCGGAGCGACGGAAGTTCGGCCACCGACGCTAAACAGAGGACCGGACATCGGCAAGAGTGCCCGGACAACCGGAATCCACGAGGGGAGAATTCCCAAGGTACGCAGGCTTGCCCGGACCGGACCGGCCTGTACAATGGCAGGCTGCTGCAACGCACCCCGCTCGTATGGATTTCGCATTCTCCCCCAAGGTCAAGGAGCTTCGCTCGCGGCTGTTCGCCTTCATGGACGAACACATCTACCCCAACGAGGAACTGTTCCTCCAGCAGATCGGGGAGGGCGACCGGTGGTCCCCTCCGCCCATCCTGGGCGAGTTGAAACCCAAGGCCCGCGCCCAAGGCCTATGGAATCTGTTTCTCCCCGACAGCGAATATGGAGCAGGACTGACCAACCTCGAATATGCACCGCTGTGCGAGATCATGGGCCGGTCACCGATGGCTGCCGAGGTATTCAACTGTTCCGCCCCGGACACTGGCAACATGGAAGTGCTGGTACGGTACGGTACCGATGAGCAGAAGCAACGCTGGCTCAAGCCGCTGCTGGCGGGAGAGATCCGGTCATGCTTCTCGATGACCGAGCCCGACGTGGCATCAAGCGATGCCACGAACATCCGCTCGACGATCGTGCGTGATGGAGACGAGTACGTCATCAACGGGCGCAAATGGTGGTCGTCCGGTGCCGGGGAGAGCCGGTGCAAGCTCGCGATCTTCATGGGGAAGACGGATCCGGATGCCCCTCGTCACAAGCAGCAGTCCATGGTCCTCGTTCCGCTGGACACACCGGGAGTCCGGATTGAGCGGTTACTGCATGTGTTCGGCTATGACCATGCTCCGCATGGCCATGCGGAAGTCGACTTCGACAATGTCCGTGTCCCGTGTTCGAACATGCTGCTGGGTGAAGGGCGGGGTTTCGAGATCGCCCAGGGACGGTTGGGGCCGGGCCGCATCCATCACTGCATGCGGTCGATCGGCATCGCCGAGCGAGCACTGGAGGCGATGTGCCGGAGAGCGAAGGAGCGCGTGGCCTTCGGGAAGCCGATTGCCGAACACGGCGCTCTCCGGAAGGACATTGCGGATTCGCGAACGGAAATCGAGCAGGCACGCCTTCTGGTGTTCAAGGCCGCCTACATGATGGATACCGTCGGGAACAAGGCGGCCCGGCAGGAGATCGCGCAGATCAAGGTCGTCGCTCCGAACCTTGCCCTGCGCGTTCTGGATCGGGCGATCCAGGCTCACGGTGCACTGGGCGTCTGTCAGGACACATTCCTGCCCGCGGCATGGGCGAATCAGCGGACACTGCGCCTGGCGGATGGACCGGACGAGGTCCACCGAGAGGCGATCGCGAAACTGGAATTGCGCAAGTTCGACTGATGTTACGGGCAACCAGATAGGCGGCAACGGGACCGGGATACCTGAGCGTTCCAAGGAACGTGGAGAATCCCGCGCTGCTGTCGATCGAACCAGATCCGATGATTCCGTCTGGTCAACACTGACACTCGCCGGCATGCTAACGCATAGCGAACGAACGCCTTAACAACTACTCTTTGACTCACTCAAGACCGAGCAAATTAAGGTCGTCATCTAGCGGCGCTATTGACGGCAAATTTGGGTGTAAAACTCGCTTATATTCTGCACATGTCTGCGCCACACTCGGATCACCACAAAGACGAACAAGCATATCAAAGACCGAAGTCATACGAGTATTGATCGATCGATGCGCCTCAAAATAAGGCACATCCTCAAATATCTGATTTGCTAATGATGAATTACCCGTGACCATTGCTAGTTTGGACAGAGCACCTGCTGATGCGTAGACGTCATGCCCTGATAGAAGCGAGAACCATGCTCCCCAAATGTCAGCATCAGCTTCGATGTTGTAGGGATCATTCTCTAGACGATGGGTCCGTTGCTGAAAGATATGCCCGAATTCATGACCGATAACAAAGGCAAGCTCGCCCGGTGAATCTGACAGGAGTTCGACTAGTCCGAGCGATACTCCAACTGTTGATGCGTGTCGTGCATAGGCGTTTACCGTTACGTCTTTTGGTATTTCCAAGTGAATGTCATCAAATACATAACGCCATCGATTTGCGTTGTAGATGTCACCCTCTTCGCGGTAAGACTCAGAAAAATAAGCTGCCATGTTTCTTGCGGTATCCTCTATAACCCTATACTGATAATTGAGTTGCTCTTTGTGTGCTATAGATCGCATGTAACCTCCATCAGACATAGCCACTGAAAAAGGAGTACTTGACTCTATAACTGGAATCGCACCTGCCACAAGAGTGTATATTCCGCTGGACGACGATGGCGATAGGTCGACTGTCCCTGTGTGAGTACCTTCGTAAACATAGTTTCTAGCAGAATTCGGAGGTACAATGACTGTTCGATTTTCGATGGACTGACCAGAAGTCGATACGACTTGAATAACCACTTGGAGTGAAATTGTATCATCTCGATTCACAAGAAACACTTTAGTCGGATTTATAAGCTGAAAAATTGAGCCACCAGCTGGCCGTATTGCAGGTACATTTACAGTCTGAGAAAGTAATCCGTTACTAGTCTTTTTCAGGATGAGTTTAGAAACTACTGGCACAGTGGTTTCTCCACGAATCCATCCCCTCAGATGCCTAGTCGAATTATATCCCTTCGCAACAAATCGGCGTGTTTGGCCCGTAGGAATGACCGGACTAAAGATGCCTTGAGATGACGGTACAAATATAATCTGAGAGTGCCTCGATCCAGTGTCAGAAATGAACTCAAGATCCACTGATGTATCGGTATATCCAGTATTCGACACCACGACCTCAGCGGTCCATTGATCGGATTCTGGTCCGCCCAGTATTGCATATGGGAAGTAGAGGTCTACTTGAGCTTGATCTGCATAGGCATTGCGTAGACCAAATGCAGAGGGCAGACAAACAGTGAGAGCTACAATCAGAGTCCAGCAAGTCCTGACAATGTGGTGCAGCCTTAGCTTGCTCATAGAATTCCACCCGAGTCTTCGAGTTGCTCAACAATATCAGTGTATCCGTTGGCTCGAGCGATCCCCAGCGCAGTCATTCCATCCGGTGTTCGCTTGTTGATATCTGCCCCTGCGTTGAGCAGTACACGTAGCACTTTGATTGCATCTGGATGTTCCGCTGCACCAACGATAAATCCGGCAAGCCAGTGTATCGCCGTGGTGCCTCGATTGTCCGTGGCATCAATCCTTGCCGGAGGTCCGAGACTGGCGCTACTACCGTCCAATAATGCATATACGGCGTCAATTGATCCATGGTAGACTGCTTGATGGAGTGGTGTATGCGCATATTTACCTGCGGTAACGTTCGGATTGGCACCCGCCACTCGGATGCTGCGGATACTCTCGTGTAGGTGTTCAAGTTCGGTTGCGATATGGAGAATAGTAAGGCCGCCCAAAACCCTTGCATTCACGTTTGCACCGAACTGGACCAATAGCCACACTGGGTGTCTTGAATCCTGCCGGTCAAGGGTCAGAGCCTCCATCAATGGTGTCCATCCTTCGCGGGTCGATAGGTTTGGGTTTGCTCCCAGTGTTAGTAGAGCGCTCAGGGCAAGCCACTGGGCATCAGATCGACGTAGTGACGCATGTACCGCCGTGTGACCAGAACCGTTTTGGGCATTTATATTCGCACCGTTAGCGTGTAGAATGCGAATTGCAGATGAAGAGTCGGCGCTGGCAGCCCAGTGGATTGGAGTCTCACCTCCGTACAACTGTTCCCGAGCATTCGGATCAGATCCCGATTCAAGCAAGGCTTGGACCACTTCTGGACGATCTTCTTTGGACGCCCAATGCAGGGGCGTGATATTAGTCAACGCCGGATTGACTCTTGACCGTGGTGAGAGATCTTGGTACTGGCGGACAGGTACGCCTAGTTCGGAGAGATCCGTCGAGGATGGTCCTCGGCTGCGGGATCGGTTTGTTTCGAGGTCACCGGCGCTCAACGGCAGAGCCACAATGGTAATCACTACGGCAAGAGCGCTAAGACCCCTCAAGATGGGGGGGGGGTAAGAAACTTCATGAGAGGATCATACCTGATTCGAACACATACTGTCAACTACTGGACGATTCCGTTCGCAACGCCCGATCACTTCCGGCGAGTATCGCGAGGCCATTGGCGAGCAAGTGGCGACTGTACAATGACTTACAAGCGGATCGCTGGAAGCATCAGCGTTCTTTGCCCAGTCGATTCGGTGATCCGGTCACTCGAACCCAGGGTCCTTGAACAGTCCTACCACAATTCTCCCAATAGCTCCCGCCACCTTCGGTTCTCACGTCCGGTGTTTAACGGAGGACGCCCCGCGCCAAGCGATGCAACCTGTAGCAACAAGCGCAGCGCATCACACACGACCTCTGTAACGCGCAAACCACGATGGCCACCACAGAGCCCGCTCCTCGTCTATTCCAGCAGCTTCCCCTCCGCCACCATGATCTCCCGATTCGGTTCAAGGTCAGTGAACACGTCCGCTGTTCCGCTGGGCCATTGCACTTCCAGCGATTCCACGAGGTCGTCACGGCCTAGGCCGAACGTCGCCACGATCTCACTCTGCGAGCAGTAGCTCGATCCTCCTCGCACCACCTGCACCTGCTTGCCGGATGCACTGACGAGCGCTACCTCGGCCCCGAGACCATCGCGGTTCGACTTGCTACCGCGGAGCCGCACCCGCAGGTAGTTGTTGGCATTGGCGCCGTCATTGCGAAGCAGCCTGGCGGGCCCGTCATTCGTCGTAATCAGGATGTCCAGGTCTCCGTCACCGTCATAGTCGGCGTAGGCGGCCCCCCGCCCCACGACCGGAACGGCGAAATCGGCACCGACTTCCGAAGTTGCCAGTTCGAAACGTCCCCGTCCGTCGTTGCGGAACAGCGAAGGAGCCTGTGCGAACCGGACCGTCGGCTGAACGATCTCGATCTCCTCGTCCAGATGCCCGTTCGCACAGAAGATGTCTGGATACCCGTCCAGATCGTAGTCAAGGAAAAAGGCCCCGAACGTCAACGAGAGCAGACTGTCCCGGCCGATTGCGCTCGTCGGTGCCTCGTCAACGAACAGTCCGTTTCCCTCATTGTGGAACAGGTTCAGCATCTCGTTCGCAAAATTGCCAACCAGCAGGTGATAACGCCCACTGCGGTCGTAGTCAGCCGCATCGACACCCATCGCACCCCGGGCCTTCCCGTCTTCCGCGTACGCGATTCCGGCCGATACCCCGTGTTCGCTGAACGTGCCGTCTCCTTCATTCCGGTACAGCTTGTTAGGCTGCGTGTCGTTGGCCTGGAAGATGTCCGGGAGACCGTCGGAATCATAGTCGAACACCGCAATGCCGAGTGCCTTGGCTGTCGGGTCGTCAACTCCCGCTCGAGCGCTCACGTCCTCGAACGTTCCGTCTCCGCGGTTGCGGTAGAGGACGGATGGCTGCCCCGAATACGACTCGGGAGTGCAGTAGGTCTTCTTGGAGCCGTCCATGGAGCACCACAGATCGTTCTCGATCGACCATTGCACGTAGTTCGCCACGAAGATGTCGGTGTGTCCGTCCAGGTCATAGTCGAGCCATGCGGCGCTCGTGCCGAACCGGGCATTGTCAATGCCGGCTGACTGCGTGACATCCTCGAACGTCCCGTCCCCACGATTCCGGAACAACCGGTCGCCGTCGAGGACAGTGATGTACAGGTCGGTGAAACTGTCGTTGTCATAGTCCGCGGCAGCCACCCCCAGACCATACATCGGGATGGCAAGCCCCGCTGCCTTCGTGACATCCTCGAACCGGCCATCCCCGAGATTGCGGTAGAGCTTCGATGTGATCCCTGCGCCACCGGACCATGGCCTCGAATTGACCAGGAAGATATCGGGGTGGCCGTCATTGTCGAAATCGAAGAACGCGCAGCCGGACCCGAGCGTTTCCGGCAGGTACTTCTTGCCGGACCGACCGTTATGGTGTTCGAAATCGATACCCGCCTCGGCGGTCACGTCCGTGAACTCGACGGGGACGCGAGGCGAGACTCCACGGGCAGGTTCGTCAGTCTCGCCGGACGACCCGCATCCAAGCGAAGCGACGAGGGCCGCCACCAGGCAGATCTTACAGCGGTGCGGAAACATGTTCGTGGATCGACTGGCGCTCGTTGTTGTCCTCGGGACTGGCCCGGCGCAGTTCGGCCGTCCGGGTCTGGGCCAACTCGTCCGCCTTGTACCGGAGGAATAGAGACTCCTCCCGCTCGGCCGCTTCCAGGTCCCCCAGCCCCCGGAAGCACCGCATTCTCGTGTAGTGCATCTGCAGATCCTCAGGATCGATCCTGGCAACCCGGTCGAGAATCCTGATCGCCTCCCGGTACTCCCGCTGCAGAAAGAGAATGTTGGCGATGTCGTTCAGAACGACCCGGTCGCGGGGGTACTCCTCGGCCGCGAGCATGAGATCCGCAAGAGCCGCGCCGTAGTCCCCCTTGGCGCGACGGGCAAGCGCCCGGAAATAGAGCGCCCTGGGCAGGTCCGGCGAGAGTGCGAGCGCCTTCGCAAGGAACGGCTCAGCTTCATGCACCCGCCCTTCCTCGATCATGGACCGCGCCACGTTCAGCCAGCCGTCCGGGTGGGCCGGATCCGCCTCGGTAGCGCGCAGGAACGCATGCTCGGCTCCTTTTAGGTCCCCTTGCATAAGCAGGCCGATTCCGTAGTCGTTCCAACGCTCCCAGTCGCCCGGAATCACGGTCGGCTCCCAGTCGGCTCCACGCTCGCCAACATCAAGCCGCGCCTCCGCAGAAGCGATCTCGGTGATCGGCAGCACGGGAATCCGGTCCTTGATGGTTCCGGGGACGTTGGCAGGAATGTCCGCCGGGTCGTACGTGAATTCGCGGTCGTCGAAACCCTCGCCGAATTTCCCCGCACCGGCCCTTCCCGCATAGGCAAACCGGGTGTATGCGTGCGAGAACTTGCGGTGGTTCAACCTGGCACGTAAAGTCAGCGGACCCTTCGCGTCCTTCGGAATGGTCACGCGGTAATGGACGGTGTCGGCCGCCCCCGGGGGAATCAGCCGAGCATAGAGCAGACCCCTCATGTTGAATGCGTTGCGCTTGTCGATGGGATTCCCATGGGCGTCGACCTGAAGCGCCCTGTAGAAGTGCGCACCGGGATCGACTGGGCCAGCCCCCTCGTCCTCGACCAAGCCGCTCCAGAAGACCACCTCGCCGTCAGGCCCCAGGACCTGGAACTCCACCCAGACATCGAAAGCGTCCACCGTACCGCTCGGAAAGAAGTGTCCCACCTTGCGAGTACGAACGACAACATCAACCCGCACGGTCTCACCAGGCCGGACAACCGGAGCGGATCTGTCGATCGGTGCGGCTAGGTTGCCGACCTCCCGCAGGAGAGCCGGTCTGCGGCGGCCACCGCCCTCCTCACCGACCGCGAATCCGGTGGCGAGGGTCATCTGATCGGCCTGTCGCAACATCTGCGGAGACGACGAGTCCTCAATGATCGGGGACACTGCGAACACGTCCAGAGTGACTATACCGTCACGCAGGAACCGCTGGACCTCTTCAAGCTGCTTCTTGTCGCCGTTGACGTACGGAACCGCGGTATTGGCAGCCGCGAAGCGGTGTGAACGGATCTTGCCCCCGTCACTACCGGGATCGTCCGAGTTCACCAAGGGCATGTGACAGTCCGCGCAACTCATGGCCTGCTCGGGATAGTAGAACGACCGCGCACCCTGCCTGGACACGCCGCTCGCCTGCCAGTTGTCATAAGAGTTGAAGCCTCGCACCCAGCGGTACCTGTTGACCGGCACGTCCATGTGCACCTTGTGGCAGGAAGAGCAGAACTCGGACCCGTCCTCCTGCATGAACGGTTTCATGAACGCTCGCCGGTGCGCTGCGGGAGCGGTGTTCGTGACGTAGTTGTGTGCGGTCCGCAGAAGCCGGAAGCGGCTGGATGCCAGACCGTGCAGCGCCGGATACTCGATGACGAAACCACCATTGCCCATCGTGTCCGGAACATGCACGATCGAGTGACATGAGACACAGGCGAGTCCGGCGTGGGCTTCGGGCGTGTCCAACTGGCCGACGACCGGCTCCTCGAACATCCCGTTGAACAGCATGGCGTGGTCGTGACAGCCCGCACACCACTTCGACGCCTCCACTCCCGCCACCTCCTGCATGTATTCGATCGACTTCCGATAGAACTGGTTGTTGAAGGAAGAGAATCGGTGGACGGACGAACTCCACTGCTCATAGACGTCCTTGTGACACTCACCGCAGGCGGAGGATTCCAGGAAGTAGTCCGACGGCACCTTGCCACCGCTCGCGGTCTGCGAGGCCGACGGGAAGAACGGACTCCCGACACCGCCGCCTTCGTGATCCATCGAGAGCGGAGCCTCGACCGGATTGAGAATCCGGTCGAGGCGATCGGGGAACCAGGCATCCCGAACCGACGAATACGCCGGCAGCAGCAAGGCTGCGGCGAGGGTTCCGGCGATCATCAGGTCCTTTCGACGGTACGCGATCAGTGCCGCAGCCGCGAAACCGCAGGCGGCGTGTATCGCAACGACCGCCAGGTTGCGGTTCGTTGCACCGATCACGCAGAGCACGAGTCCCAGCAGGCTGCAGGCTGAGAGGAGCACCAGCGCTCCCGGGTCACGGCGGAGTCGGCGGAAGACATCCAGGCCAGCCAGCCACAGGCCTCCAGCCAAGGCGACGCCCACGAGGACATGCAGCAGCACGTTGGCAACGTAGAAGAGGTTCGCCGAGGGAAACGCCCACAACCACCCGGCATTGACCAGCAGGAAGAGAAACGCGATCGAGACCAGCCGACTGTGCCCGCCCCTGCCGGAGACGGTCGGCGTCCCGGCCGGGCCCGACCAGTCTTGCCCGGACATCCCCGGTTCCGAATTCACCGGGCGGTGCTCCCCGTCACCAGCGGCCGCAGCAGGCGCATGGCTGGCCGCGTATGCAAGCGCTCGAGGTCCGCCTGATGCTCCGGCGTCCGAGGATAGTGCTCGTCGTTCCCGTAGGGATAGGCACTCATGGAATGGAACGGCAGCGGCGTGACCGAGTCGCCGAACGCGGTGTTCGCTTCATTCTCCTTCGCCCAGCCGTCCACGAACAGCAGGTAGTCCCGGTCCCAGCCGGACGGCAGGATCGGCAGGCCGTCACCGGAGAACCGCAACTTGATCTCGTCTCCCGCCCCCATGATGACGAACCGGTCGTCTTCGTCACCGAGCAACCCGCGAACGTCTCCGAAGCGGGTGTAGAGCCCCGGTGTCGGATTCCAGTTCGATGTGGTCGAGACCTGCTGGTAGTCGAAGCGCTCCGGTTGTGTCCGGCCGTGCGGGACGAAGTTGCGCGAGAATCCTCGGAACTGCAGGTCAGCGGTCGCCGCCTCCAACTCGGTCAGCCGCACCTCGGGACTGCTCGTGCCGAGACCCACATAGGCCGCATCCCAGTACACGCTCATGTTGCTCACGATGCGAACCTGTCGCGATTCGGACAAGAACTTGCCGCTCAGATCAACGGCAATCGTCCGCAGGGTTCCGCCGGGAAGTCCCATGTCGGGAATCACCTTGACCCATTCGCCGCGCTCGTCCAAGACCTCCAAATAGGGCGGCTGGATGGCGGAGGCCCTGGTCTGGGATGCGGCAACGATGCTGCTGGCCGAGGACCAGTCCACCCATCCATCCAGGAAGAGAACGGCATCCCGGTCGGAAAACGGCGGGAACCGCAGGGTGAGCGAATGCATCTCCGCGCGCCCGCTCGTATCGCGGCTGAACGTTGCATAGCGCCGGTCGCTGACCGAAATGGTCTCGAGCATGTCCTCGGCCCGGTCGTTGGTCGCGGCTGCTGGAAGCACCCTGGAGCGGAGCCCGTAGAGCCGGAACTCCGGGAAGGGCGGCCCCTTGGCTTTCTCGCTACTGATGATGCGGATGTCCTCCGGATGGTCGATCGCAATGAGCCGGATCTTGTCCACGTACGCAGTCTCCCGGAGTTCCTCGGTCAGGCGGACATCGAGAAATCCGTCAACCGGCCGGAGCTGATCGCCGCGGATCGAGACATACTCGTCATGGTCGACGGGAAAGTAGACACCGCGAGCCAGGCTGGCACCGAGCGGAGCGACGCCCAGCACCTCTCCGATGTACTCGAACCCGCTTCCGTTCCAGGTGAAGACCATGGGACACGAACCGGACAGCCGGGGGGCCTCCTTGATGGTGACCTCGCGGACTGGCTCCTCCGGCAGCTCGTTCTGGATCAGACCGTTCGCCCAGGTCACGCGGATGGTGTCGACGGTCTCGTTCATCCCCAACCCGAAATGCAGCGGCACCCCGTAGTAGTTGCTCTTGGCGTATCCGAGTCCGGACTTGACCTCCACCCGGGCACCGGTGGCAATGGCCGGGCTCTTGACCCCTTCCAGTCGCACCGTGAGCCCTCGGTACGAGCGATCGGCCGCGCCAGCCAGGAATGTCACTGCCCCGTCCTGTCCCGCGACGACCATGTCCGGATACCCGTCGGCGTTGAAGTCACCGGCCGCTGCCGGGCCCCCGGGAATGGCCGCACTTCCCGTCACCGGCTCGAATGTGAAGGATCCACCATTCGCGAGGAATCCGCCTGACGATGCCGCGTCCAGCCGCCCCCGGAGCTGGAAGTCCGCCCAAACCTCGATCCTTGCAAGCGAAGGGCCCGCATGGAGCGTGCCGTCACGATTCTCGAGAGCGATCGTGCTCTCCGGCGTCGTGACAGCAACATCGAGATAGCCGTCATGGTCGATGTCCACCACATCGATGCGGGCCGGCCCGGCAGACACTGCCGCGCCCTCCACCGGAACAGCCGGGCCGTATACGCCGAGCTTGCGGTCCTGGTGAACGGCCACGAAATCGTCATAGACCGCCACGAAGTCGTGACCGTTATCCTCGAAGAGTTCGGCCGTTCCAGCAGCCCGGATACGTCCGGTGCCGAACGGAAACTGGTCGCTGACATCGGCGAGGGATCCCTCGCCATCGTTCTGATACAGGCGCTTTTCCGTCCCGAGCGCGAACAGATCGAAGTCGTTGTCGTGATCGTAATCGGCGAACAGGCAGAGGTCGAAGTCACCGTCCGCTGAGAACGCGGTCGCAAAGGACTGGCCCGAGCGGTTCACGACCACCTCCACGGTATCGTCGCTGACCCGGCAGAGGTCGGCCATGCCGTCACCATCGAAATCACCGGCTCCGTAGTAGCGGGCCCCACGAAGCCCTGCAGAGGCATCTTCAGGACCCGCAGAGCGCCCTTGGAGGGCGAGGGCACGCTGCTCGGACCATGTGAGCATGTCGGCCGTGCCGTCGGAGTCCATGTCCCAGACCAGCGCACCTAGGGGCGTGCCGGCCAGCTCGGCGAGCGGCTCCGCCACCAGCCCGAAAGGACGCGCAGGGGCCGCCGCTCCGGTCGCCAGGGACGGATCGTACAACTCCGCATAGAAACTCCAGTCCACGTCCTCCCCGACGGCCGCATCCTCAGTGGCTTCCTTGAGTCGCTTGAAAATCTCGAGTTCTCGTGTTGCCCGTTCCGGATCCGTCCGGCGGAGCATTCCGAAGAGCTGGAAATGCGGGGCAGCCAGCGATGGGTCCAGATCGATGGTCCGTTCGAACTTCTCGATGGCACGGCGGGTATTGCCGATCTGCTTGTACAGGGCACCTAGGTTGTACTGTGTCTTGGCCTCGTCCGGCACCAGCCGTTCCATCTGCAGGAATTGATCCAGTGCCTTCTCGACTTCACCGGATTTCTTGTACTCGACACCAAGGTTGAAGTACGTGTGCGGAAGAGCACGGTCCATCTTCTGGGCCACGACGAGCTGAGCGATTCCCTCCTCGCGTTCACCCGCCCGCAACAGGGCCAGTCCGTAGTTGAGGTGCTCGCGCGCGGACGCGGGATTCAGGTCCAGTGCCTGCTTGAGCTGCTCGACCGCCAGACGCGAGGAACCGGGGGTCTCGTAGAACGCCTTGCCCAGATTGCGAACCTCCTGCAAGAGTCCCGGACGGGGTGCAGTTACGGGCGCCTGCGCCATCCCCCACCAAATCGCGCCACCGGCAAGCAGCACAGCGGCCAAAGCGACGACCCTCCGTTGAAACGTCATGTCAAGCCTCATCTTACTGTGGCGACAGATCCACGCGAACCAGGCAGCAACCGGACATCCGGCTCCGCACTCCGGCAGGTGGGAGCCTGTGTGACTGGCATCCCTGGTCGCACCTCATCCTCCCCAGACCGCAGGGGCACGACATCGCTCGCCTACTCGACCTGCCGGCCCGGAGCGCGCCGCTCCACGCTCTCCATCGCTCGGCGCACGCCTTCTTCCATGGCACTCACCTCGTCATCACTCAACTCACCGAACTGCTCCCGCTTGCGTGCCGCAAGACGACCGCCGTTCTGCATGCACAGGCGCACGAACAGGGAGGCCCGGCGATCGGGCATCTCGACGACTTGGCGGGCGGCATCAAGAGCCCTGTCAAAGATCGCCACGAAACTGAGTTCGTCGGACAGGTCCACAAGCAGGGTGTCCTCGACTCGATCGAAGAGATACTCGGCGAACCGGGTTGCGTCGAAGTAGCGATAGTGGTTGACGGTGTCATTGTCAACAACCAGCTCCCGGCCGGGTGTCCAGTGCCAATCAATGTACGGCAACAGCGGCTTCGAGAAGGACTGGAGCACCCTGTCGTACTCGGGAAGATTGCGCACGATGGAGGCGGAAACCGGAAATATGGCTCCTCGCGGACTGTAACCGAGCCTTGACAGCACATGATGGAGCAGGAATCTGTGGATGCGTCCGTTGCCATCCGCAAACGGGTGGATGAACACGAACGAGAAGGAGATCACGGCCGCCGCGATCACGGCATGGACACCGCCTTCCAGCAACCGCCGTGTCATCGCGGTCCATGCTTCCATCAGTTCCGGAACGTCCTGCGGGCGCGGACACACGAATTCGACATGCTCGCGGTAGCCCCCCAGAATCTGCCCGACAAACACCTGATTGTCCCGCCAGCCCCGCGCCGCATAACGCGGCTCGACGATCGACCCCTGCAGCTCGACCAAGGCCGAACGGTCCGTCGGATCCAACTCGGCCGCCGTGCTGAGAGCGGCCACGAATCGCTTGGCCCGCGAGGCCGTAGCGTGCTCGCCTTCGATCTCGAAGGTCGAGCGCGTCTCCTTCGAGTAGAGGAAATTGACCGCTCGCATGAGGACCGCCGCATCCACGCCCTCGACAAGACTCCGGGCGTCCTTGTCAAGGCGCTCGGCCATCCGTTCCACCAGACGCCGCGTGCGGCGGACCGTCGGGCAGAAACCAGCGGTGCCCAGGAGGTTGTCCAGGACCCGGTGACGCGGTGAACGCCGCTCCAGGCCTACGAGGTGTTTCCTGGCGTCCAGCAGGGGAACATAGTTCCCCATGCGGACATCATCCAGATCCAGGGTCTTGCCCGTGAAGCTCTCGTACAGGTACCACGCGCGGCGGCCGTACCGGCCCGTGGGTTGACTTCGAACCCATGTTTCCAGGTCGGTTGGCGCGATCGCCCCCAGCGCAGCGACCACAAGCCCGAGGTCGAATGCCTCGTTGCGCAGCATGAAGCGCAAGTGCGACGACGGCGTGTTGGCCGTTCCATGCTGTCGGGGGTAGAACTCCAGGATGTGGCCGCCATCCAGTTCGGTTCGCCTTGTGCCTGTACCCAGGAAACTCTCGACGGCCGGCATTGGCACCTTCAGGCCCAGTTCCTGTCGGAGCCAAGCTTGGCCTAGCGGCTGCTGTATGGATGCCATGACGGATCGCAGGACGGCGCGCTGCAGGTGCTCGAACTCGTACGCAACGGGAGAACACTGGTCGGGTCGCGGCTTGATGAAGTTGTACTGAGGTTGTCTGTATTGACTATAGCCGTACAGAACTGCACAGCGTTCATCGGCAAGCCAATCCGTTGATGCGAGACATTCGGGAGCAGTAGGAACATCCCGGCACGGGCCGCAACGAACGGACGGAAGCACGCTCGATGGACACGATTGCGGCGGGACAACTGACGTCCCGCACCCATCGCCCGGCCCCGTACGTGGGCGGGTAGCGGCATGTCCCTGCTTCGGCCACGGGTGGCGGACATGGAAAGGCAGTGAGTGTCTTGCTCCCAAGAGCCGTGTTCATTCCCCTGAGAGCGGGACCTGCAGTTTCGGGCATTCTCCGGGGACCCGACCACGAAAACGATTACGGAGTCTCGAAATTGATTAGAATCGGAGCAAGTCGTGATTTATTGATTATACCTACACGCCGGCAGCGATCGACATCACCCAAGTTCGCCGCATCCCACGCTCGTAGGCCTCGGCTCTCGGCACAGCAACGCCCTGCTGTACCACCAACCTCGGTTCGGTCGGAACTGAGTGGAGGGGATGGCGGCCGACCTCATGGGATCGCGGCGCTCGAAGTGGGCCGACACAGAACTGGTCGAGACGCCCTGCCGGTGCAACACGCGAAGTCGGCCGGGCGCGTCGAGGGCGTGTGATGCAGGCAGTTGACAGGATCCTGAAAGTCAGTGTCCTGCTGCGGTTGCACACTCCATGTCAGTCAGCCGTGGTGAACGGTCCGGGCCGACACGACCCCGATCTCTTGATCACACAGCATTCTCTGAATTTAACGAATTTTTGATAAAAACCGAGAATTTTCGTTACCTAACCCGGTTCACGAGCATCCAATGTAGGAAATGCCCGTTCCAGCTACCCTACTGCGCTGCGCGCTCGGCTTGGCCCTCCTCATCACGAGCTCGTTGGCAGCCCCACGCCTGGATGTCGAGGAATTCCGCCTTGACAACGGAATGAAGTTCCTGCTTGTCCACAAGCCGGGAGCCGTGACCGTCGCGGCCGGCTGGGTCTCGAAATTCGGATCCGTGAACGAGCGGCCCGGCGTTACGGGTGTGGCTCATCTGTTCGAACACATGATGTTCAAGGGAACCACCACGATCGGGACAACGGACATTGATCGGGATCTCCAGTTGATCAAGGAGATCGACGCCGTGCAAAGCCAGATCCGCACCGAACGCGAGACGCTCCTGACGAGGTACCGACTGGGACTCATCGACGATCCGGACGATCCTGCGCACCGCAGCGAGAACCATGCAACGCTGCTGACCCGCTTCCGCGACCTGCTCCGGGAGCAGCGCAGCCTGCTCGACAAGAACGCCTTCATCAACACCTACGCGTCGCACGGTGCCGTGGGAATGAACGCCGCAACGGGCCACGACTTCACGTCGTACTTCGTGACCGTGCCGGCCCACAAGCTGGAGCTGTGGTTTTGGATGGAATCCGACCGCCTGGCAAACCCCGTGTTCCGTGAATTCTACACCGAGCGCGACGTGGTGCTGGAGGAACGTCGGCTGGCAGTGGAGTCCACGCCGACTGGTAAGCTCGACCAGCAGTTCGAGGCAATGTTCTGGCAGTCATCCCCCTACGGCTGGCCGGTGATCGGCTGGCCGAGCGACATCCAGTCGATCACCCGGGAAGAGGCTTCCGAGTACTACAGCAGTTACTACGCTCCGGGCAACCTCGTCGCGGCGCTCGTCGGGGACTTCGAGACCGAGGATGTCCAATCGCTTGCACGCCGGTACTTCGGAAGACTCGCTTCCGACAAGGAGCTGCCAACGCCGGTCCGGACGCGCGAGGTTCCCCAGCAGGCCGAGCAGCGGCTGATCGGCGAAGCCGAATCGGCACCGCAGGTGAAGATCATGTATCACGCCGTCCCTCGCGGGCATGTGGATGAACCTGCACTGCAGGTGATGGCGGCCCTGCTGAGCGGCAACACCGGCCGGCTTCAGAAGTCACTCGTATTCGACCAGAGGGTCTCCAGCGGAGCATTCGCCTGGACCGATGCCCGCAAGTATGACGGTGCGTTCGGGCTGCATGCGGTAGCAGCACAGGGAACGACACTGGACAAGCTGGAAGAAGCCCTGCTGGCAGAGGTGGACCGGCTGGCGCGCGAACCCGTAGGCTACCGCGAGCTGCAAACGGTCAAGAACCAGCAACTGTTCCGAGACTATCGGAACCTGCTTTCCAAGGATTCCCTGCTCCTCGACCTGCTCGTACGCGAAGCACAAGGAGAGTGGCGCAGCATCAACACCGACTCCGCCCTGGTGAAGTGGGTCACTCCGCAAGACGTTCTGCGAGTCGCGAACCAGTACTTCAACAGGACCAACCGCTCGGTCGCCGTATACCGCACGCAACAGCAGGGCGGAACACCCGAACTGCGGCAAGGAGCCATGCAATGACATTGAGAAGACGAGACGCATTCAAGGCAATCGCGGGAGCCGCACTGACGGCTTCCTCCCGGGGACAGCAGTCCATACCAGCCCACCCGCGGGACCTGGTCTTCGACGAACCGAAGATCGAGATCCCGGATCGGGAATCGTTCCGCAAGGCCCTCAGCTCCGGCGCCACCGGCTACTTCGCCGAGTCCCACGACATTCCGCTCGTCACCGTCTCCGTGAACCTGCTCGGAGGGAAATACGTCGTGCCGGCCGGGAGCGAAGGCCTTGCGGAACTGACAGCGAGCCAGCTCCGCTCGGGAGGCACGACCTCGCGGAGCGCGCAGGAATTCGATGACTCGGTCGCGTTCCTTGCATCCGCAATGTATGCGGAGGCGAAGGACACCACCCTGAGTGCGACAGTAACCTGCCTGACAACCAGCCTCGACGAGTCCCTGGACCTGTTCTTCGACAGTCTGAAGAACCCTGCATTCGATCCGGGCCGACTCGAGATCTCCAAGTCGGCCGCGATCCTGCACTTCGCCCGCAGGAACGACGGACTCGATGAGATTCTGCAACGGGAGTTCGACCGGCTTCTCCGCGGCACCCACTTCAGCGTAAACGGGCCGACCCAAGAGTCGGTCCAGTCGATCACGCCGGATGCAATGCGCCGCTACCACGCCGAGAACTACGATCCGAGACGGATGTACTTCGCCGTATCGGGAGACTTCGACACGGACACGATGACAAGGCGTCTGAACTCCACACTGGCATCCGGCTGGCCGGGAAACCCGCCGGCAACCCCAGATGTTCCCGCACCGACCCACCGGCCTGTCCCGGGTGTCTACGTGGTCGACAAGAGCAGCCGGGACATCAATCAGTCGCAAGTGGCCCTGGGGCATGTCGGAATTGCAGAAACGCACCCGGACGCCGGAAAGGTCCAGTTGATGAACGTGGCGCTCTCTTCGCGCATCAGCACACGCGTGCGCCTGGACGAAGGCCTGGCCTACTCGGCCTACTCCCTATTCCGGCCGGGCACGCACTACCCCGGTCTGTTCCGTTCGGTCTTTCAGTCCGGGAACGCGACATGCGCCCAAGCGGCAACGATCATCATCGAGGAGATCCGGCGCATGCAGAACGACAGTCTCTCGCCGGAGGAGCTAGTCAAAATGCGGAGCCAGACGATCAACGGCATTGCCGGGTTCTTTGAGGACAGGCGCCAGGTCGCAAGCCGGTTCGCGCTCGACGAACTCGTCGGCAGGTCAGCCAACTACTGGCAGCACTTCCACGAGGAAGCCATGGGCGTCACGGCCGACGACATTCTGACGGTCGCGCAGCGGCACCTGCATCCGGATGATCTCGTGATCCTCGCCGTCGGCAACCGGGACGAATTGCTGAAGGGCAATCCCGACCGGCCGGAATACTCGTTCGAGAAGTTGGCTGGCGACGCCGGAATCCGCTCCATCCCTCTGCCGGATCCGCTGACGCTGGAGTACCCGAGCTAGATGCGGCTGGGACGGGACCGGATCAACGGCGTGGCACGTGGTCCCGACCGGCCCACAACCTTCCATCAATCGCTTCGCCGGGGCGTTGGATTCCGCGCTCACTCCCCTTTCCGTCATTCTCGTGCCATACCCGGCGCATGCCAAGTCTCATTGCGCAGACGGGGATTGCGTGCGGAGACTCGGCACGGATGCCATCGGTCGGGCGAGGTCCTCAGTCGGGACGTTCGGGATTCAGTAGTTCTGAAACCCGCGATCGAAGGGCACGAAGGGATCCCGCTGCCGGTCAAGGAAGGCCAGCAGGTGCTGTAGGTCCTCGTCACTCAGGGTGGTCCGATAGTCGTCGGGCATGTCCGAGACAGCCCGCATCTCCAGTCCCCGGATATCATCACGCGCAAGGAAGACGTAGGAGCCGTCCCGTGCGAGGATCTGCACCGAGAACGTGTCCTGGTTCTTGAGCAAGCCTTCGATTCGCCGTCCGTCGGTGGTACTCGCCACGACCGCACGGAAGCCCTCGACAACGACGGAATCCGGGTCGAGAACATCGGAGCGGATCTGTGCGCTGGTCTTTCTGGTGGCGATGCTGTCGAGTGCCGGCCCCCAGAAGCCGCCGTCACCCTCAGCCCGATGGCATCGGGCACAGCCTGCGATCCGGAACAGTTCCCGGCCGGCATCCACGTTCCCGGAAACAGGCGGCTGCAACCCCGGACGGGCGAGGTTGTGCAGATAAGAAACGATCTGCCACACCTGATTGGCCCTGAGATCCAGCTGAGGCGGCATCTCAGTACCAGGAATGCCCCGCCTGAGAAGACGGAACAGTGCCGAATCCGATCCACGGACGACCCGGCGGCTCCGAACCAGATTCGCGGCCATGCTGCCCTTGGCATCCTGCCCGTGACACACGGCACAGCGCTCCAGATAGAGCCCGCGCCCCGCTTGTACGGCCGCCGCATCCCTCGAGAAGGGATTCGTGCGGACAGAGACGGACTCGACGGAAGAGGTATCTTGTGCAGACGCGGCAAAGATCGCGCAGAATCCGATCCCGGTCACGGTGAGCGCAACGGCACGGCCCAGGCTGGTGCTGGTCCAGTGATCCTGGGTGATCCTGTGTCGGAGAATCATCAGCGTGCCAACATTCTAGTATGTCCGCCGCAGCGTGAAGTGGTTCTTCCTCAGAGGGTTGGCGAAGGTCAGCCCCGACGCATATCAGTATTCCGCGGCGAGGGAGTCGACGATACCGGTTCGAGTGGACAGATATTCGGAGGGACCGCCGTACGCCGGAACGATGTCCCGCCAGTCGACCGCTAAGACCGTCCTGCGACGAAGCCCGGCCATGCACCGTCAGGCACAGCCGGGCCGGAAGCCGTCTCCACCCGTCAGAACGTGTACTTGATCGCGTACTGCCACACTCTGGGGCCGCCACCTCGGCCCACGTTGCCGACCGCGCTGAGCAGGCCGGCCGTCGGCGCGTTGAACGGTTTCATCTCGCGCTGGATGATGAAGTTCGTTCGGTTGGCGATGTTGAATGTCTCGAAACGCAGTTGCAGTCGATGACCTTCCTTAATGCGGAAGTTCTTCGAAAGGGCCACGTTGAACGCGATCAGCCCGGGTCCGTCGAGAATGTTCCTCCCCGAGTTGCCGAAGGCGAAGGGCGTGAAGCCGTCGCCGACGCCGCTGCAGTCGAAGACACCCGTCTCCTGCTCCTCACAGGTCGGCACCGACCGAAAGGCATCCAGGTCGTACCAGGGAAAGTCCACGCCCTTGATCCCGGGCTGGCTCTTCGGGTCCACCCAGCCCGTCGCAACCCGGTTCGGCCGTTGCGACTCGCCCCGGTTCAGGTCGGGGTTGGCCGTCGTGACGGTCAAGGGGGACCCGGAATAGGCCGAACCGGTCCCGGACAACTGCCAGCCTCCGAGCACACCCTGGGCGACTCCCCGCATGCTCCGGCCCCAGCGTCTGCCTCGTCCGAACGGCAGCGTGTAGTTGCCGACCATCGTGAACACGTGCCGCCGGTCCCAATCCGAGCGGCCCCGGTCCAGCCGCAGGTTGCGAGAGTCGAGGGCCTGGGGGAAGCCGCCCTCAGACTGGCCGTTCGCCTGGGAAGCATCGTCGATTGACTTCGAGAACGAGTAGTTGAGCCTCCAGAACAGCCCTCCTCGGCTCCGCTTGCGCCACGAGGCGTTGAAGGCGTTGTACACCGAATTGGCGCTCGTGCCGAACATCTGGATGGCGTTCCACTCCGAGTACGGACGAGCGAAGCCCTCCCCCGCGATCAGGGCCTCGACCGTACGGTACGGCTGGTTGAAGTCGTACCGTCGGATCAGGTGCGTACCCTTCGACCCCCGGTAGTCGACCTCGAGCGTAGTGCTCCCGAACAGCACCCGTTCGAGGGTGAAGTTCCACGACTGCAAGTACCCTGTCTGCGGGGTGATGTTGTAGCCGCGGACGGAGGTCGTTCCCGCGAGCCGCTCCCTGGTCGTCGGAAACGGCGTCTGCAGAGAAACCTCGTTCGGCCTCACGTTGACGCCGGGGAAGTTCTGCACGACGGCGAACGGAAACTGGTTCGAGAGGTTGTTCCGCAGGTTGTTCAGGATGTCGCCGGCGAGGAAAATGCCGTATCCACCGCGCATGACCGTACTGTCGTTCACCCGGTATGCGAAGCCCATGCGTGGCGAGAGATTGTTCCAGTCCGTCTTGACCACGGACCGCGGCAACCCTTCCGCTGCGGCCGTCGTGATCACGTCCGCCAGGCCGGTCTCGGCGAGCAGGTCCGGGTAGTTGTCCGGTGTGTTGGCGTCGCTGGCCAGGATCAGCTTGCGGATGCCGGGGTCATAGACGCCGAGACGGTCGTACTTGTCGACCGGTGCCTGGTTGACCTCCCAGCGGACGCCGAGGTTGAGAGTGAGGTTGCGCGTGGCCTTCCAGTCGTCGTTGACGAAGCCACCCATCGCGTGCTGACGCCAGTAGTTGCGGTTGAAACCCAGCTGGCGGTTGACGTTGTGCAGCCAGCCCAGCTGCAGGTCCGCAATCGGATTCATGCTTCTTCGTCCCCGGAAGAAGTAGGAACCGCGCTGATTGTTGAAGAACGGCTGGTTGAACTGCACGAGGTTGCTGTTGAACCCGAACTTGACCGTGTGGTTCTGGACGATCCACGTGAACTTGGCTCCGACCTGCCAGTCGGTGACGTGGTACTGCACGGGCTGGTTCGCGCCCGTGCCGATCTGGGCGAAGTTCGTGAACACGATGCGCGGCCAGTCGAGCAGTTCCGGAAGATTGGCCGACTGCTCATCGGGAATCAGGTTCGGCAGACCCAGTTCGCTCGCGACGTTCTGACCCGGGAAGTACCCCGTGTTGTATGCGGAATTGCGGCTGAACCCACCCCGCAACTCCATCAGGAACATGGGCGAGAACATATGGGTGTAATCAATGCCGCCCAGGGACCGGTCATCGTTGTTCTGGGCACCGTAGGAACCCAGGTCGCTTCCGCCCGCGAAACGGTTCTGCACGTCGTTGTAGCGCTTCTGGTAGCGAAACGCCAGCGAGTTCACATCGAGCTTGTGGTCGACCTTGACGATGAAGCTGTTCCACGTGTCCTGGTCCGGCGGGCTGACTCGATAATTGAAACCCGTCGGACCTCCGCCGATATTGGGGTCCGGGAAGTAGCCCTGGATCTTGCGCCCGATGGGGTCCATGCGCGAGGAGGGCAACATGTTGTTCGGGAAGCATGAGCGCTGGTTGTTGGCGTTGCACGGTCCCGTCGCAAGCCGGTCTCGCAGGTAGAGCGGATTGTTGGACCAGTTCAGGGACTCGGAGAAGTCACCGGTTCTCTCGAGCAGGGTCGGGACGCGGTTCAGCTTCGTGAAGTCCTGGATCTGCCGCAGGCCCTCGAAACTGGCCATGAAGAACGTCCTGTTCTTCACGATGGGACCGGCAGCGGTCGCGGCGAACTGGTTGCGGCGGAGCTTGTTCTTCTCCGCTTCGAAGAACCCGCGGGCGTCAAGGACATCATTGCGCAGAAAGTAGTTCAAGTTCCCATGCAGCGCATTGGTGCCCGAGCGGAGCGACATGTTGAGAATGCCGCCCGCCATGCGCCCGTACTCGGCCGAATAGCCGGACACTTCCATCTTGAACTCCTGGAGCGCGTCGATATTCGGACGCACCTGGGCGGCCGCCCCGCGCGCATTCCGGTTGTCGAATCCATCCACGTAGAAGTTGGTGTTGGAAGCACGGGCCCCATTGATGCTCATGCCAGACCCCTGTCCCCCCTCCGCCTTGGGAACCACGCCGGGAATGAAGAACGCGAGATCCGTGAAATCGCGCCCGGCAAGCGGCAGTTCCTGAATCTCCTCCATGACGATGACATCACCCTTGATCGTGCCGCTCTCGGTGTTGAGCGCGACCATCTGCGCGTCCACGGTGACGGATTCCGTCAGGGAGCCGATCTGCAGGGCCACATCGATTCGCCGGTTGTCCCCGGTGCTCAGGACGATCCCCTGCTCCACGTGCTGCTGGAAGCCCTCGGACGTGATGATCAACTCGTAGTCGCCCGGAATCAGGGCCGTAAAGGTGTAACTGCCCACCTCATTCGATGACAGTTCGCGGGTGATACCCGTTCCGACGTTGATCAGGGTGACATCGGCTCCGGGAATGACCCCTCCGGCCGTGTCGGACACGATGCCGGTAAGCGTGGCCAAGTTGGCCTGGCCCAGACAAGTGGGAACGAGCACCAGTACGATTCCCAGAAAGACAATGAGGCTGCGTTGCATTCGAATTCCTCTCTTCCACGTCGACGGGACGGTATACGAACCGCACCCGTCGGATCTCTATGCTGAATACTCTGCCACAGAATCAGTCCGGACTACAAGTCACCCTGGTTTCGCAGAGCGGGAGTAAAGTCGGCTGAAGCGACATCTTCTGGCCAGCGCCCGAACTCACCAGGATCGCGATCCGGATGCAACTGGTGGGTCACTGCAGGGATGCACGCGACTTCGGGTAGAATCAGCAAGTCCCGACGGCGGCTGCACGACTCAGCCGAGAAGACCGCTGCCGTCCCGCCCCTTCCGAGAATGCTCCGCCCGATGGTCCACGAGAGGTTGCCAGCCGAACCTGCCGGAGATACGGCGTCCAGGTTCTCGGTCGCACCAGCAAGCGCCGGGAACCAGTGTGCTGGAGACCAGTCGCATCCCGTCCAATCGGTTATAACGCCAACGGGACCCGGATTGCATCGGAACGACAGCAAACGGCAAGCGGTAACCCGATCCAGGCTGGATCGTCGGCGCTTCCTGGGGCTGTCCGTGTCCGCAATGGCGTCACAGGCTTGCCGGCCGCATACCGCATCCACTACTGCCGCCGCGCGGCCGAACGTGCTCTTCCTGGCCGTCGACGATCTCAATACCTGGCTGGGCTGCATGGGCGGGCACCCTCAAGCAAGGACTCCCAACATCGATCGACTGGCCATCCGCTCGGTCGTGTTTCACAACGCACACTGCCAGGCGCCGATCTGTGGACCGTCACGGGCCAGTCTGATGTCCGGGTTTCTCCCATCCACCACGGGAATCTACGGTCAGATTCAGGACAGGGACCTGCGCAGGGCTTCGCCCGAAACGGGTTCGACGCCATTCCTTCCCGAGTGGTTCGGCAACAACGGCTACCACACGATGGGGGTCGGCAAACTCTTCCACCAACACGCCCCGGACGGTGTGTTCGCCGAGTCGGGCGGCCGCGTTGCCGGCTTCGGTCCGCGGCCGCCACGACGCCTGAACTGGGATCGCGACCGGACCAGCACGGATTGGGGAGCGTACCCGGAAGCCGACGAGGAGATGGCGGACTTCGCGACAGCGAAGTGGGCGGCGGAGCGGCTCCGGCGCCGACACGACAGACCGTTCTTTCTCGGCGCCGGATTCCTGCGCCCCCACGTCCCCTGGCATGTGCCGAAGAAATGGTTCGACATGTTCCCACCGGACGAACTCCAGATGCCGCCCTACCAACCCGGCGACCAGGACGACGTTCCGGAAATCTCTCGTCGACTTCATGCCTTGCCGATGATGCCGACCACGGAGTGGGCGATCGAGTCGAACCAGTGGAAGAAGATCGTTCAGGCCTACCTGGCGTGCGTCGCGTTCGTGGATGCACAGATCGGCAAGGTGCTGGATGCGCTGGATGCGAGCCCCCATGTCGACAACACCTACGTCGTGCTTTGGGGCGACCACGGCTATCACATCGGCGAGAAGAACCGGTTCGGCAAACACTCCGTCTGGGAAGAGGCGACGAGAACACCCTTGCTGATCGCCGGTCCCGGGATCGTGGCGGGAACAACCGGCAAGCCTGCCGGGCTGATCGACCTCTACCCGACGCTGCTGGATCTCTGCGGACTGCCCGCGAACCCGGCCAACGAGGGCCATGGACTCAGGCCCGTCCTCGAATCCCCGGCATCGGCCGACTGGCCCCATGTGGCCCTGACGACTTACGGCCGCAACAACCATGGTGTCCGCGATGAGCGCTACCGGTACATCCGCTACGAGGACGGGGCCGAAGAGCTCTATGATCACGAAGACGATACCCACGAGTGGAAGAACATCGCCAGCGACCCGGCCCACAAGGCAACCAGGAAGCGCCTGGCCGCTCATCTGCCCAAGATCAACGCGCCGTGGTCAGCGCAGTCGGCGTACGACTACAACCAGTACTTGACGGACCACCGGAAGCGCAACCTGTGAGCGCCGCATGAGCCGCAAGCGAATCCGACGACCCGTTCCTCGCGCAGGTCCCGGCCTGGTGCTGGCTGCGACGCTGCTGTTCCCGACGGTACTTCTTGCTGCAGCCGTCGGGTCGAAGCCCAACATCATCCTCTTCTTCATCGACGATCTGGGCTATGGTGACATCGGTCCTTTCGGTTCGACCACCAACAGCACTCCGCATATCGATCGGATGGCGGCGGAGGGACTCACGCTTCGCCACTTCTACGTCGCGAACACCAATTGCACGCCGTCGCGCGCTGCCCTGCTTACCGGAACATACGCTCATCGCATCGGCATGGACGGGGACGTGCTCTTTCCGGGCGAGCGACGCGGGCTCAACCCGAATGAGACGACAATCGCGGAGGTCCTGCAGGGAGTCGGATACACGACCGGTGCCTTCGGCAAGTGGCATCTCGGCGATCAACCCGAGCATCTGCCCCTGGCGCAGGGCTTCGACGAGTATTTCGGGATTCCCTATTCGAACGACATGTGGCCGGGAAACCACAAGGGCCATCGGCATACCAAGGATCCCTATACGCCTCTGCCCGTCCTCCGGAACGATCAGGTGGTAGCCTATGTCGCTGACGGCACGGACCAAGCGCTGCTCGCCGAGGCCGTCACCGAGGCGGCAACGGCGTTCATTCGAGATCATCAATCCGAACCGTTCTTTCTCTATGTCCCCCACCCGTACGTACATCGGCCGCGATACGTGCGCCCGGAGCTTGCGGAGCGGGCCGCAGGCGACGTGAACCGGGCGGTCGTCGAGGAGGTCGACGACAGCGTCGGCCGCATTCTCGATCTCCTGCGGACGCTTGATCTCGCGGACAAGACCCTGGTCCTCTTCACGTCGGACAACGGAGGCGCCAGCGGCATGAGCATGGGACCTCTGCGCGGCGGCAAGGGCGGACCCAAGTACGAGGGCCACATGCGCGTACCGACGATCACGTGGTGGCCGGGGACGATCCCGGACGGACGGACGACGGACGAGATCGTCTCGACGGTCGATATCCTGCCATCGCTGGCATCTCTCGCAGGGGCCGTGCCTCCCGCCCGCCAAATCGACGGCAAGAACGCACTGGACGTTCTGCTGGGCCAGCCAAACGCGCGCTCACCGCACGAACTCCTGTTCTATGAGGACGAGGGCATTCGCCGCGGCCGGTGGAAGCTGGTCCGTGGAGCCCCGGGGAGATTCGAGTTGTACGACATCCATGTCGATGTCGGGGAAACGAACGATCTTTCAGCAACGCACCCGGCGCGCGTGAAGGAACTGCGGGGCCTGCTCGCGGAGCACGCCGCGGACATCGCCGCCAACAGGAGACCGCCAGGCGCGAGCGACACGGCGCGCCCCCTCATCCCGGCGCCATCCGACCTCCCCAGACTGCGAGAACTCATGGGCGTCGACGACTTCGAGGCCGTACCGGAACGCCGCTGAAAGAGAAGGAACTCGTGCTGCAAGGCCATCGATCCCGTATTGCTCCCTCAATTCGCGCACTCGTCGCACTGGCGGCCCTCGCCACTCTCTGTGCGGCGCAGCCGCATCCGAACGTGATCGTCGTTCTGACGGACGATCAGGGCTACGGCGATCTGTCCGCCCACGACAATCCCGTGCTCCAGATACCGAACCTGGACAGACTCCACTCGCAGAGCATCCGGTTCACCGACTTTCACGTCGCGCCCATGTGTACGCCTACACGCGGCCAACTCCTCACTGGACGTGACGCGATCGACAACGGTGCCTCGTTCGTCTGCATGGGGCGGTCCCTGATCCGGGAAGAACTGCCGACCATGGCCGACATCTTCCAGGACGCCGGCTATGCGACCGGGCACTTCGGAAAGTGGCATCTGGGCGACAACTACCCGTTCCGTCCGCAGGACCGCGGCTTCCAGGAGACGATCCACCATGGGGCCTGGGGCATCACGTCGCTCGCCGACTATTTCGGCAACGACTACTTCAATGACCACTACCGTCACAACGGTCGTATCGAACAATACACGGGCTACTGCACGGATGTCTGGTTCGAAGAAGCGATGTCCTGGATTCGCCGGCAGGCCGGAGCGGAGCAGCCGTTCCTGGTCTACCTGCCCACGAACGCTCCGCACGTGCCCTTGTGGGTTCCCCGGAAGTACATCGAACCGTACCTGGGCAGGGTCCCCTCCCGCATCGCGAAGTTCTTCGGGATGATCGCCAACATCGACGAGAACATGGGACGGCTCATCCGGATGCTGGACGAGCTGGGAATCGCCGAACAGACAATCTTCGTGTTCCTCGCCGACAACGGGACGGCCCAGGGCGAGTCCGTCTTCAACGCCGGCATGCGTGGAAAGAAGCGCTCGCTCTACGAGGGAGGACACCGCGTGCCGCTGTTCGTTCGCTGGCCTGCAGGCAACCTTGGTCCGCCCCGGGACATCGACGCCCTGACGCATGTGCAGGACGTCCTGCCGACGCTCCTCGACCTCAGCCGGGTCCCGGCCCCGCCACAGGCTGCATTCGACGGCACCAGCCTCGCACCGTTGCTCCATGGAAGGCCACAGGACCTGAGCGAGCGTATGCTGGTCGTCCAATACGGCGGAGTCTTCGAGAAGGAGCGGGACACCGCAGTGATGTGGAACCGGTGGCGGCTGGTCAACGGCACGGAACTGTACGACCTGAGCACGGATCCGGGGCAGCGGAACGATGTTGCCGGGGACTATCCGGACACGGTCGCCACGATGCGGGCGCACTACAACGAGTGGTGGAACGAGTTGATGCCGGCAGCCGAAGCGTACCAGCCGATCGTGGTCGGCGCGAAGGCGGAGAATCCCGTCCGACTCAACGCATCAGACTGGAACGGCGTCTATTGCGACAACCCGCGCTGTGTGCGAGGCGGCCAGAAGCTCTCGGGGCCCTGGACGGTTCGCGTCGAGAGGCCCGGGCGCTACCGCATTGCGCTGCGTCGGTGGCCGCAGGAATCCGGACTTGCCGTGCGCGACCCGGCGGCACCCCTGCAGGGAGAATATGGGGATCTGATCGCGGGCAGAGCGTTGCCGGTCACGCACGCACGGCTGCGGGTGGGCGATTCGGAGTTCCGCAAGCGAGTGCACTCCGATGATCGGGAGGTGGTCTTCGATGCCGAACTCGAGGGTGGCGAAACGGAGATCCAAAGCTGGTTCCTGGACGAGGCCGGCGAACTGCTGGCTGGCGCCTACTATGTGGAGGTCGAGCGCGTTGTCGCCGCAGTTCAGTCCACGGACGCCGCCTTGCTCTGCCCGCCGTCGGACTCCTCCTGTCTGGACGGGCCGAACTGATCGATGCAGATTTCACGACCCGTGCATCCGAACCACAAGCCCTGTCTCTGAGCGCTCAATTCCGCCGTGGCCGAATTCGACTTCGGCACGATGTCCCTGTGTCCCTGTCGAGGGCTCACCAAGAGGCCCGGAGGTTCTGGCCACCCCTGCCTTCCGGCGTGGATCCAACCTGAATGCTGTCGTTGCGGCCCTCGACCCACCCGCACGGGGCGGCATCCATGCGCCCTAACGCAGCATGAACTGGCGCGGGACGATTTCCGACGCTGGCTGCCCATCGCACGAAACATGGAGCGGGAGGCGGGAATCGAACCCGCGGCATTCAGCTTGGGAAGCTGACGTTCTACCTCTGAACTACTCCCGCAACTACCACAGATGAGTCTATCACATGCCCTGCGAGAAAAACCCGGCCAGTACTCGCCTGGAGGTTCCTGACGCTCGCCATGCACAACTGCTACGCATCTTCATGCGACGCACCCTCCGACCCCGCAATTGGCAGATGTACCGAACAGTTGTCGCCCTGTCCCCGATGATCGCCCAAGCCGACCTGTTTCCCATCAGGGATCAAGGTCGGCGGCTTCCTTGACCCAGCCACCGATCTCCGCAACGCTTGCCTTGATCCGGATCACGTCGCCATCCATGAACGTGACGAAGACGATCTCGCCGGGAGGCTCACCATAGATCCAGTCCTCGGTCTCGAGGCCGTCTTCGAAGTCCCGGTACTTCCCGGAGGGCCGCCCCTTGGCAAGCAGGACCATCTCCTTGTCCATCCCCTCGATCACTTTCTTGTTCTCGATGGCCTCACGGTACTTGGGATCGATGGTCTCCAGATAGAGTTCCGTAGCCGTTCGCCGCTCGAAATCGAGAACCGGCTTGAGAATCTCCCTGAATTCGTCGGCCGTCTTCGGGGGAATGGCGCCGGGAAAGACGACTGCCAACGTGGTCCCGCCCGGAGCGTGTACGTTCTGGCTCGCACCGAGTGTCGTGCCGCGGCTCGCTGCACCGGACACCTGGATCCGGTGCCACCACTTGCGGCCGCCACTGATGCCGTGGTTGATCTGGACGATCAGCCTGCGCCCCTCGAACTTGACAGCCGTGATCTGCACCAGGTCACCCAACCTGGCAGCCGGGCCGAACTTGATCATCGCCTCCGACCACTGGTCCGCATCGTACTGGCCAGTGGGCTTGAGCTGGAGCGGCTTCTTGGACCGCGGAATCTGTACCTTGGCCGTGCCGTACTCGGCGTTGAGCTCTCGTATGAGTTCAGCCCGTTGCGTCGCCGTCAGCCTCGGGGTGCTGGCCTCCATGACCATGGGTGCGGTCGGGAGAGTCGCGAGCAGCAGCACGCCCAGCGCCTGCACCGGTCGCTGCGGTCGGTTCCCAGAGTGTTCTTGCGGGCGCATCACGACCGCGAAGAATCCAGACGCAGCCGCCGAGCAGCAGCGCAGCACAACTCGCCATTGCACCACCTTCCAGTCCATAATCACCTCCGCTCAGCCATTCGGCACCGCGCAGTTCCAGATTCAGGCCAGTCAGCCTTATTGTAATCCCTGAATTGTTGGACCCCAGCACCACTTGGGCAGCGTTCCAGCCGAAGTGGAGTCCCATGGCGAGCCAGAGCGACCGCTGGCGCAGGACGGCGATGCAGAAGAGTGCACCGAACAGCGCGGTGTTGATCTGCGCCAGAACGGTCACATCGGGATTCGCGCCGTGCAACAGTGCGAACACAAGTGACGTCGCGGCGACAGCCCCGGCGGGCGTGATGGAGCGAGCCAGGAACTGCAACAGCAGGCCCCGCAGGAACAGTTCCTCGCCAGCGGCACCCGTCGCGAGCACAACAAGCCCTGTCACCGGCATGGCTCGCCAGTCGGACCGAATCCCGGATGGCTCCCATGGCACCCAGGCCGCCAACTCCAGTGCCATCATCCCTCCGACGAGCACCGCGACCGCACCGCATCCGAGAAGGGCACCCCAGAAAAGACCCGGCAGGGCGGTGTGCGCAAGGCCCAGCTTCTCCCAGTTCACCTCCGGATGGACTGCAACCGCCGCGACGGTCACTGCCAGCCCCCCCGCACACAGGGGCATCGTGTTGAGAACAAGGGCATTGTCGGTCAAGGACAACAGGAGCCAGGCACAGACGAGAGCCGTCAGCAACGTTGCGACCGCATACAGATTTGCGAAGAGGAGATCAGCCACTCGTTGCATGGCACGTGTTGTCGGCATGGGAGAAGCGTCCGTCACGTTCTGTCACCCGGCCGGGACCGCCTCACTCGGGCCCGGTTCGAATCGACATGTTGACATGTACCGTAGCTTATCGCTATTGTCAGAGAAAGAAACTATGGCAAACCACAAGTCAGCCATCAAGCGCATCCGCCAGACCGCACGGCGCTATGAGCGGAATCGGGGAGCCCGGAGCCGTCTGCGAAGCCAACTGAAGGACTTCAATGCCGCAGCGGAGCGGTCCGGGGAGGATGCAGCCGACCTTCTCGGCCCCTCGCTCAGCCTGGTCGACAAATCCGTGCAGAAGGGTATCCTGCACCGCAACAAGGCCAACCGCATCAAGTCATCCCTGGCACGAGCCGCCAACAAGGCGAAAACGGCATAGGCGCCGCTCAGCTCGTCAGCTTCATCACCAGCATCTCGACCACGAGCCGTTCGTCAGGCTGCGAACTGCGCAGTTGCCGGTCTGCCTCGAACAGTGCGATCAGCGCCTTGCGCAATTCGTGTAGTTCGAACTTCTCCACGATTCCCGCGATCTGCCGGGCCCGGGCCGGCCAGACCTTCAATCCGTAGGGGCCAAGCTTCGCACCGATCGCCCGCGCATCCCGCAGACCCAGTTCCCTGGCGGCCAGCGCATGCCGGAAAAGACCGGCTATCAGGTTCAACTGCATCGGCCAGTGCATGCCCGCTTTCGCAATGGTGTCGATCAGCCCGAGCGCACGCGCCCGGTCGCGCTCGGCGACGGCCTGCGAAAAATCGAACAATCCACTCTGACGCGCCTCGGGGACCAGCAATTCCAGGTCCTTTCCCGTCACCGCCCTGTCGTTCCCGACGAACACCGAGAGCTTCTCCAATTCGGTCTCGATGCGAAACGCGTCAGCAGCCAGCATATCGACCAAGCTCGCGAGCACACCCTTGGCGAAACGGAGTTTCATCCGTCCAGCCAGCACTTTGGCCACGTACCGAGCATCGGCCTCCGAGAGGCTGTCAAACTCCACCTGCACAGGTACGGACGCGAAGTACTTCCGCGCCCGCTCAAGCTTGGCCTTGCCGTCTCGATCCTGCGAGTCGAACTTGACCACCTCGATCACCACAACCGTTCCCGAGGTCGGATCCGAGAAATAGTTTGCCAGGGCTTTCTGCGCAGCCTTGCCTTGCGTGGAAGAGGTCCGGGGGAGGGCCTGCTCCGCGTTGCGGGCGATCACGATGCGTTCCCCGGCGAACAGCGACATGGTGCGGGCTTCATCGACCAGTTCGACCAGGGACCGATCGCCCAGATCGACCTCTTCGATCGCCGTCTCATCGGGGTCTGCTCCGAGCGCTGCTGTGCGGATCGCCTGCCGGCACCGGCCACGGTAGAATGGCTCGGCACCAAGGAAGAGATAGCCCGAAGCGGGCTTGGTTCCCTTCCGTAGGTCCATGATGAGATCGGCGGGCTTCACGTCCACACCGTAGCATTCGCCGATTCACGCATCCCAAGGAGCCCTCTCATGCGCACAATAGCAAGCCTCACCCTGGCCTTGGTACTCACTGGCCCATCTTCTGCAGAGGATGCGGCCAGTTTCACTGCCTGGGTCGGGAACGAGTACCGGGTCAGCCCGAACCTCACCTACAAGGTCGCCAGCAATGCGGACCAGAAGCTTGATGTCTACTACAGACGCGACCAGTCCTCGCCGAGACCGACCGTGATCTACATCCACGGCGGTGGGTGGGTCGGTGGTTCGAAGGAAAGCAGCGTCCTGAGGATCGCACCCTATCTGGAGATGGGTTTCAACGTCGTCAACGTCGAGTACCGTCTCGGGCGCGTTGCGCGGGCTCCGGCTGCGGTCGAAGACTGCCGCTGCGCGCTGCGATGGGTCATCGGCAACGCCCGGGAATACGGATTCGACACCGCAAGACTCGTGTTGACAGGCCGCTCGGCCGGAGGCCACCTCTCATTGGCAACCGGCATGCTGCCAATCTCCGCCGGGTTCGACGCCGAGTGCATCTCGGCGGTGCAGCCCAAGGTGGCGGCCGTGATCAACTTCTATGGCTGAGGTGGTACCGGAATTTCGGACAGTGCGTTAAGGTGGACTCTGCGCGGGGTGAAAGGAGTTCAACATGGCGAAACGACGGCGGTTCACGGCCAGTTTCAAGGCACGGGTAGCGAAGCAAGCGTTGCGGGGGGATCAGACGATCCAGCAGATCGCGGCGCACCATGAGGTGCATCCGAACCAGGTGAGCCAGTGGAAGCGCACGGCGAGTGAAGGTTTGATCGGGCTGTTCGAGAAGCAGCCGCACAACGAGCGGCAGGTCCTCGAGGCCGAGATCCAGAAGCTGCACGCGAAGATCGGGCAGTTGGTCGTCGAACGGGATTTTTTGCAGAGCGCGTGGGAACGCTAGATCGTGCCACGCGCCGGACGCTGGTCCAGCGGGACCATCCCCGGGCCAGCCTGAGCCAGCAGTGTCGGTGGCTGGGGCTGAGTCGGTCGGCCCTGTACTACCAGCCGCGCGAGCCGGACGCGGCCGAGTTGGCGCTGATGCGTCGTGTGGACGAGTTGTATATTGCGCATCCGTTCTACGGGAGTCGGCAGTTGAGTCGGCACCTGCAGCGGGAGGGCTGGTCGGTCGGTCGGCGCCGGGTGCGGCGTCTGATGCGCCAGATGGGGCTGGCAGCGATCTACTGTCGTCCGCGCTGCAGCGAGCCGCATCCGGGGCACCGGGTCCACCCCTACCTGCTGCGCCACCTGCAGGTGCAGCGGGCGCACCACGTGTGGTGTGCCGACATCACCTACATCCCGCTGCAGCAGGGCTATCTGTACCTGATGGCCGTGATGGACTGGGCCAGTCGCTGCGTGCTGGCCTGGGAATTGTCCAACACGCTGGACAGCGAATTCTGCGTGACCGCGGTGGAGGCGGCCCTGGCGCAGCACCCGGCCCCGGAGATCTTCAACACGGACCAGGGCAGCCAGTTCACGGGGACCGCCTTCCAGAACTGCCTGGAAGGCGCCGGGATCCGGCCCTCCATGGATGGTCGGGGCCGCTGCATCGACAACGTGTTCATCGAGCGTCTGTGGCGTTCCCTGAAGTATGAAACCGTGTATTTGCAGGAATTCACGGACGGTTTCGTGGCCCGGGAACAGATCGGGTCATGGCTGAGGTTCTACAACCATGAGAGGCCTCACTCGGCACTGGGGGGCCGGACACCGTGGGAAGTGCTGGAGAGCGGTGGGGAGCCGTGCGAGTGAAGTCGGCAGCGGGTGGCTGGTTCGCCGCAGGAGCGGGCTTCGAGCGGGCCCTGCATCGCCTCGGTGATCCGGCCTTCAAGGTCTTCAGTTACATCTGTCTGCGGGCGGAACGCGGCAGTGGTTGTCTGGAGTTCGAACGGGGCAGCCTGGCTCGGGAACTGGGCCAGAGTCGGTCGACGCTGGGCCGCTGTCTGCGCGAACTGGTGGCGCAGGGCATCTGTACTCTGGAGGCGGCTCCGAACCAGCACCGTCGTTCGCGTCTGCGCGTGTGTGCCGAGTATTGGCCGTATGAAGCGCAGCCCGGCGACGAGGAGGTGCCCGGCGCCTCGCAGCCGAACCCGGATCTGATGAGCTATGTGGCTCGCGTGCGCGAGCTCTTCCTGCAACCGACCTGCGTGCAGGCGACATTCCGCACGGTGGATGAGCGCTTGGCGGCACAGTGGTACCGTGCGGGCGTGGACCTGGAGCGGGTCGAGCAGGCCATCCTGTTGGGTAGCGTGCGCAAGTCGCTGGCGCTGCTCGAGGACCCGGACGGCGAGCCGGTGCGCTCGCTGGCCTACTTCCGCAACCTGCTCGAGGAACTGCGGGAGCATCCCTTCCCGCTCGCCTACGGGGAGCACCTGGAGCGCCATCTCGCCCATTGCGAGCAGTGCTGGCGGGAGCGGCCCGAACTCGCGCCGGGGTCTGCCGGTTCAGATTTGGCACCGGCAAGGCCCGGCAAGGGGAGCCCGAGGCCAGCCTCTGAGGCAGACTCACCCGACAGGGAGACGGGAGGATGATGATCTCTCGTTCTGTTATAATCTCGGTAGTCGGTAGTTCAACAGAAGTTGCAGAGTCCACCTTAAGATTGCCGACTAACTGTCCAAACAACCGGTACCACTTCAGGCATTACCGATGTCGCGGATCTGATGGCGGGACAGCCGAACGAGAAGTCGTATGCCGTCTCCTGGCTGGGCAGCCAGCGGGACCGCAAGGAGATCGCCGACTCCGTCTCACCCATCCACCATGTCCGCCAGAACCTGCCGCCAATTCTGACGATCCACGGCGACGCCGACAAGATCGTGCCGTACTCACATGCGACTGAACTTCACAAGAGGCTTGATGATGCCGGCGTCGAGAACGAGCTCCTGACGATCCCGGGTGGCGGCCACGGAGGCTTCTCGCAGGACGAGGTCACGAGGATCGACAAGACGATCAGGACGTTCCTTGCCAGACACGGCCTGATCCCGAACTAGTGTTCCGTCACCCGGTGATTTTAGGATAGACGGACTTGAGTTTGCAGCGGGCATCGTCCACGGTCATGTGCCAGTTCACGCCGCGCTGGCGCTGGTTGACGCCCGCCGCCCAAGCGGCCGTTTCGCTGCGCAACTTCTCCAGTTCCCCGATCCGCCGACCCCGCAGGCACTGCCGTGTCAGGCAACTCAACTCACACTCCGCCACGTTCAGCCAACTCCCGTGCTTCGGCGTGTAGCGGAACTCGATGCGGTCCAGCAACTGCTCCCCCCGCTTCGCCCCGAAGGCCTCGTACAGGGCCGCCGGTACATGCGTGTTGAGGTTGTCCAGCACCAGCGTCACCTGCTCGCAACCCGCATAACGGCCGTCCAGCAGAGCCGCCACTTCCTGCGCCCAATCCCGCTTCGTGCGCCGTTCCCGCACCGCCACGCTGCGGATGTGTCCGCGTCGCCGGCAGCGGAGTGCGGGTCTCCCGCACCAACTGCACCGGCTGTTCATCCATGCAGACCACCGTTCGCTGCGGGTCCAACGGGCGTTCGTAAGTCCGCAGCACCCGCTCCATTGCCACCGCATACTCCGCGTTCGCCTCGGGCGGAATCACCCAGTACTGTATGAAGTGGTACCGGTTGTTTGGACAGTTAGTCGGCAATCTTAAGGTGGACTCTGCAACTTCTGTTGAACTACCGACTACCGAGATTATAACAGAACGAGAGATCATCATCCTCCCGTCTCCCTGTCGGGTGAGTCTGCCTCAGAGGCTGGCCTCGGGCTCCCCTTGCCGGGCCTTGCCGGTGCCAAATCTGAACCGGCAGACCCCGGCGCGAGTTCGGGCCGCTCCCGCCAGCACTGCTCGCAATGGGCGAGATGGCGCTCCAGGTGCTCCCCGTAGGCGAGCGGGAAGGGATGCTCCCGCAGTTCCTCGAGCAGGTTGCGGAAGTAGGCCAGCGAGCGCACCGGCTCGCCGTCCGGGTCCTCGAGCAGCGCCAGCGACTTGCGCACGCTACCCAACAGGATGGCCTGCTCGACCCGCTCCAGGTCCACGCCCGCACGGTACCACTGTGCCGCCAAGCGCTCATCCACCGTGCGGAATGTCGCCTGCACGCAGGTCGGTTGCAGGAAGAGCTCGCGCACGCGAGCCACATAGCTCATCAGATCCGGGTTCGGCTGCGAGGCGCCGGGCACCTCCTCGTCGCCGGGCTGCGCTTCATACGGCCAATACTCGGCACACACGCGCAGACGCGAACGACGGTGCTGGTTCGGAGCCGCCTCCAGAGTACAGATGCCCTGCGCCACCAGTTCGCGCAGACAGCGGCCCAGCGTCGACCGACTCTGGCCCAGTTCCCGAGCCAGGCTGCCCCGTTCGAACTCCAGACAACCACTGCCGCGTTCCGCCCGCAGACAGATGTAACTGAAGACCTTGAAGGCCGGATCACCGAGGCGATGCAGGGCCCGCTCGAAGCCCGCTCCTGCGGCGAACCAGCCACCCGCTGCCGACTTCACTCGCACGGCTCCCCACCGCTCTCCAGCACTTCCCACGGTGTCCGGCCCCCCAGTGCCGAGTGAGGCCTCTCATGGTTGTAGAACCTCAGCCATGACCCGATCTGTTCCCGGGCCACGAAACCGTCTGTAAATTCCTGCAAATACACGGTTTCATACTTCAGGGAACGCCACAGACGCTCGATGAACACGTTGTCGATGCAGCGGCCCCGACCATCCATGGAGGGCCGGATCCCGGCGCCTTCCAGGCAGTTCTGGAAGGCGGTCCCCGTGAACTGGCTGCCCTGGTCCGTGTTGAAGATCTCCGGGGCCGGGTGCTGCGCCAGGGCCGCCTCCACCGCGGTCACGCAGAATTCGCTGTCCAGCGTGTTGGACAATTCCCAGGCCAGCACGCAGCGACTGGCCCAGTCCATCACGGCCATCAGGTACAGATAGCCCTGCTGCAGCGGGATGTAGGTGATGTCGGCACACCACACGTGGTGCGCCCGCTGCACCTGCAGGTGGCGCAGCAGGTAGGGGTGGACCCGGTGCCCCGGATGCGGCTCGCTGCAGCGCGGACGACAGTAGATCGCTGCCAGCCCCATCTGGCGCATCAGACGCCGCACCCGGCGCCGACCGACCGACCAGCCCTCCCGCTGCAGGTGCCGACTCAACTGCCGACTCCCGTAGAACGGATGCGCAATATACAACTCGTCCACACGACGCATCAGCGCCAACTCGGCCGCGTCCGGCTCGCGCGGCTGGTAGTACAGGGCCGACCGACTCAGCCCCAGCCACCGACACTGCTGGCTCAGGCTGGCCCGGGGATGGTCCCGCTGGACCAGCGTCCGGCGCGTGGCACGATCTAGCGTTCCCACGCGCTCTGCAAAAAATCCCGTTCGACGACCAACTGCCCGATCTTCGCGTGCAGCTTCTGGATCTCGGCCTCGAGGACCTGCCGCTCGTTGTGCGGCTGCTTCTCGAACAGCCCGATCAAACCTTCACTCGCCGTGCGCTTCCACTGGCTCACCTGGTTCGGATGCACCTCATGGTGCGCCGCGATCTGCTGGATCGTCTGATCCCCCCGCAACGCTTGCTTCGCTACCCGTGCCTTGAAACTGGCCGTGAACCGCCGTCGTTTCGCCATGTTGAACTCCTTTCACCCCGCGCAGAGTCCACCTTAACGCACTGTCCGAAATTCCGGTACCACCTCAGTAACTTCCGGCTGGTAAAACCTTTTTTTAGGGATTTATATACTTAACTCCACCCGAACACTATGCGATACTGGTGCCGGCGCCAATCGCCATTCATGGCAAGCCGTTCTGCGGCAAGTACTTTCGAGATCTGCAAGGGTGCTGTCTGCAAGCAGAATCTGTATCGTACCTAGCACCATTGCTCGCGCGAGCACTTGGCCAGTCACTTCAACGAGACCACCTTGCGGCTCAACGCGAGAACCGTGACAGCGTACACCCTGCAGCGGCTGGTCGCATTGCCGGACATGGTGTTCCAGCAGTGGATCATGTACAGCTATTTTGATTGCCGTCGGTCAGCCAAGGTCTCAATTCCGCTGGTCTGGTGAGTCAGGTGGAGTTAAGTATATAAATCCCTTTTTTTAACGTACGGTGGACCGTTTCATGGCTGATCGTGTCACAGATCCCCAACTCGACCACCTGATGCGCCAGCAGGCGCAGCGACCATTGCGCGTGGCCTTCCGGCGGTGGACCGAGTCGCAAGGCGATCACCTGGGCTTCCTGATGACCGTCCAGCCGCTTCGGCGGGTAACTGCCCGGATCGCGTGTACGCCCGTTGAGAGCCACCTCGAAGCCCTCCAGCACGCAGCGTTTGCGGATGTTCTCGACGGTGTTCGTCCGACAGCGGTAGGCCTCTGCGACCTGCCGGTCGGGCCAGCCCGGCCCGTCCACATCCACCTGCAGCAGGATGCGCGCCCGGCGCGCTTTCTGACTGCGACCGGACAACTTGTCGACCGCTTCCTGACAGAGCTGGCGTTCCTCCTCGGTCAGTCGCACGATGTACTTCTTCTGCATGGTTGCTGCTCCTCTCGCGGCGGGCCGACGGGCCCGTCTTCTGGAAACACATTGTAGTAATCATGTTTTCGATGACGGCTGTTCGGTGGCGGTCCCGCGACGGGCTGGGGGCTCAAGCGGAGTTGGAAGCGGGCCGTGGCACCCGCCCTGGACCGGGTCGCACCGCACAGGTGCACAAGGATGCTCGCCGACCATGCCGGCGCCCCTGTCAATCCTCAAAATTGCGAGTGACGGAACACTAGTGTTCCACCAACCGCAACATTGCGGGTAACCCGATAGCGACGGGCAACCGATGGCCGACAATGACCGACACTACCGTGCGATCCAGTCGATCCGGGCCCGTTGGAGACGCGCTATCGCCACCACGATGACGTCTACGTGACCGGCGACCTGCTGCTGTACTACCAGCGCTTCGACGCATCGAAGTCGCTCGCACCGGACGTGATGGTGGTGAGGGGGACCTCGCGCCACGAACGGCACAGCTGCCGGCTGTGGGAGGAACGCACGCCGCCCGACGTGATGGTGGAGGTCAGTTCGCCGACTTCGGTCCAGCGGGACCGGGAGGAGAAGCCGAAGATCTATGGGGAGATGGGGGTCCGGGAGTATTTCCTGTACGTTCCCGAATATGGCGAGCCGGCGAGAGGCGGGCGGATGTGGGCCTTCCTGCGGTGGGGCGAGGGGTTGGTGGAGGTGGAGGCGGATCCGGAGAGTGTGGTCGGGGGCGAGCCGGAGCACGCGAGCGAGTTGCTGGGGGTCGGATTCCGGGCCGAAGGCAACCGGGTGCGGGATATGGAGACGGGTCTGGATTTGCCGAGGCCGGAGGAATCGGAGGAAGCCCGCGAGGCCGAAGCGAACGCTCGCCGCATCGCGGAGCGTGAGCGCGAGCAGGATCGGGAGGCCCGCAAGTTGGTAGAGGAGCGCCTCGCCAGACTGCAGGCACATCTGCGAGACGAGGAATGAGACTCGGCGTTATTGAGGTCGAGACTCGATCGGCCGACTCCGATCAAGCGGGATTCATCCGTGCGAGCATTCCACGCGGGCAGCGCATCGACACCCTCCTGCGAGGCTCAGACATCCTGACCTCGGGGTGAAGAAGGTGAACCCGAGGCCGGGTTGAGGGAGGGGTTGGGAGGGAGTTCGTAGACCAGGCGCAGGGAGGTGCCGGGGAAGCAGGTGCGGGTCTGGTTGAGTTGTACGAGCAGGCCGGCGAGGGCAGCATCGCTGGCGTTGCAGGCGGTGCCGAGGATCCGCACCCGCAGGATACTCCGCTCGGGCTCCGGCAGGATGTCGGCGTCGGACTGGAAGAGCGCCCTGAGGTGCGGTCGGGGCCAGGCCTGGCCCCTTGGGCGCCCTCCCCCCACCAGCGGGGGGAGGAATCTGTCACCGATCGCAGAGTGGGTTGGCCACCTGCGACCGCCGGGAGAGGCTGCCCACAGCTTGCTTGGCCTGGCCTCTCTCTGGCACTTTCTCAATATAAGAGGGTGTCGAGTTGGTTGCGCAACCGGTCAGGTACATTTTTTAGTCCCGGGTGAGGGCGTATTGGAGGGCTTGAGTCGGGATTTCCGGTCGGGAGCAGGCCGCAGGCGCGGTTTCGAGGGCGGGCCGGCTACGGCCCGCGCGGCAGGTGGGGCGGTCGACACACCCCGGCCGCTGGGAGCGACACAGGGAGGCTGGGCGCCGGGTGCGGCGCCACGGACAAGGCGGGCTGGGAGCGGTGGCGGGGTTCAGTCCGCGGGCGGGTGCAGCAGCAGGTCCAGGGCGGACTGCGAACGCGCCGCGTAGTAGCGGTTGGCGGTCGGAATGCCCTCGAATGGCGACTGGCAGCGGATGAGCGAGATCGCGACGTTGGTCAGGCAGGCCAGGTTGCGCGGCAGATGGCGCACCGCGACCCGACAGCGGTCCTCGTCGTAGGTGAAGTCCCGCACGTAATGCAGGCGGTTCTCGATGTGCCAGTGCTGGCGGATCAGGGCCGCCAACTGCGCCGGCGTGGCCTGCTCCGCCGACAGCGAGGTCAGCGCGTAGCACACGGCGAGAGTGGTCTTGTCCGTCTTGCGATGCCAGGTCTGGCGTTCGATGCGGATGGCCTGCCGCCGACCGTGCAGGTCGGCATAGCCGTTCCAGGCCGGGTCCGCCAGGTCCTGCACCCAGTAGCGGCGTCGTTCGATCCGCCCGTGGTCCCCGTCGAGCGTCTCGTGGTCGGGGAACGCGCCAAAGTGGATGTGCTGGAGGTCGTCGAGGATGGTCGGCTGGTTGCCCTTGACCGACGTGACCAGGTAGTGGGCCTTGGACTCCTGGCGTAACAGGCGGGTGGTCGCCTGCTGGGCGTGCAGGGCGTCGAAGGTGACGACCCGGCCCTGCAACTCCAGCTGCCCGGCCAACTCGCGCACGGCGGGAATCTCGTTGGTCTTGCTGCCCACCTCGACCTGTCCCAGCACCAGACCACTGCCATGCTCCACGGCCGCCACCATCATCCGCCGTCCCTGCGCGGTCTGCCGGGAGGCGCCCCGCACATCCTTGCCGTCCATCGCGATGCCGGCCAGCAGCGGCTCCTGCGCGGGCGTCTCGCCCGCCGCCGACGGTGCCGGCGCGTCCTCGACCGCAGCCTGCAATGGTTTCGTATCTCCCTGTTGTGTAAGGACTGGACTCTTCTGCTGCTGGGCCCATGCCATGATCGCCCGCTCGAGCGTCTCCGGCGGCAGGCGCGCCAGAATGGTGTGCAAGGTGGTGATCGAGGGCGTCGTGTAGCACTGCTGGCTGGGGCTGAAGAAACAGCCCACCGTCCGCCGCTGCTGTTGATCCAGCAACGCCGCAAACTCGGCGAACGCGGTCACGCCCCGGTACCCCGCCAGACGCGCGGCGATGGCCAGCGTCAACACCGTGCACAGCGGATAGCGCTGCCCCCGCGCACAGCGATAGTCCTCCACCTCGCCCAGAAAATTGAACAGGCTGCGCAACTGCGCGGCCGGTGGGGGTGCCTCCCGGGCCGGTCCCTGCCAGTTCGGATCCTCCTCTTGCTGACTCAGCGCCGCCCGCGCTCCCGCTTCCAACTCGTACACCAGAACCTCCTTGGGTTGTCCGTGGGGCCGCCACCTCACCGGCGGTCCCGGCTCGCGGGCGTAGCCGCCCGTATAGCCCAGCGAACGCCAGTTCGCGGCCCGGTAACAGGTGCCCGCGAACCGCGCCCGGTCCACGAACGATTCCGCCAGCAGCACCCGGTAGCCATGCTCCCGCTGCATGTCCTGCGCCAGCCGCTGCAGGCTCAGCCCCAGCACCCGCGAGGCCAGATTGGGGAGGCCCTGGAACGCCGGCAGGATCACGAACCGGGAGTTCTGGGCCACCAGATGCAGACGCCGCAACTGCTGCTCGAGCGTCCAGCCCAGCCAGCGGTCCCGGGCCGTGACCTGCAACGCCGCCGCCTGCCAGCCCACCAGCGCGACCCAGGCCGAGTCCAGCGTGGCCACCTGCCGCAGACCCTTGCCGAACAGGGCGCCGAAGCCCAGGTAATGGTGCGCGGCGACCAGCCGGTCCCAGAGCCTGTGTTCCTGCGCTCCGCAGGTCGCGCGCACCTGCACCGCCTGCAGGTCCACGCTGTCCGGCAACCCCAATGACGACTCCATGGCCTCCACCCTGACAGATCCCGCACGGAATGTCCAGCCCCGTCCGCCCGCACCCTCCCCGTCCGTCCCGTCGTTCCTGGCCTCCTACCCCTGCCTCACACTCTCAACTACCCCCAACTCCGAAAAAAGAATCACCGTGCGCAACCGGCGGAGTTCCCGGTCCTGGTCCCGCCAGGCGGGATTGACGACCCGGGCCTGCGGGTCCTGGGCGGCCAGACCATGCACCGGCAGGCTGTCGATCTGGAACTCTTCCCGCATGTACTTGAAGAAATTCTCCTGCGACCAGCGCGAGATACAGCGCGCCGGCGGCCTGCTCGCGGGACAGGCGGAAGTTAGTGGTGATCAGGGCGAGTTGCCGACCATCGTCCAGCAGCCGGCGGATCTGCCGCACCTCGGGACCTTGCGGCAGGCGGAGCCGCTGCTCGGCCAGGCGCACCTCAAGCGTGCGTGTGCTCCCGGGCCAGCGCAGGGGCAGCCGGGCGGTCCGGAAGTCGGCCTCCGGCCAGTCGGCACCCCGGAAGTTCTTGTGCCAGGTCAGCACGGCGACGCCCCGGCGGGCCAGCCGCCCGAACAGGGCCGGACTCCAGCCTTCCCGGTCGAAGACCAGTGTGAGGGCCGACTCCACCTCCGTGTCGGTGGTCAGAGGTCCACGGCCTGTGGCCCCACCACGCCCAACCGCTCCAGCGTCGGCAGGATGTCCTGTTCCAGCGCCTGCGTCAGACGCGGGTCCAGATCCTTGTGCAGGCACAGCAGTGGCAGCCCGCCCAGCGCGTTGACCCAGTAGCTGGTCGTCGCCGGCAGACAGAGTTTCTGCCGCGCCACGAAGTGCTTCGGCAAGCGTCCCTTGCGACCGGTGTAGACCTTGACGTGCCCGTCCACCGCCAGGGTAGCGGCCACCTCCGGAGCGTCCGCCAGCCAGTCCTGTGCCAGCGCATCCAGCCAGGCCCGAACCCGCTGCGCATTGTCGGCCAGTGCCCGCACCTTGGCCCGCAGGGTCTTCACCTCCGGACAACGGTCCAGTCCCAGCAAGGCTCCCCATTCTCCCGGGGCCTGATGCTGCAGCGCTTCGGCGTTGCGCACCCGCGCCAGCAACAGGAAGCTCAGCAACACCAGCATGCTCGTCACCCCGTAGCACCCCTTGGGCAGTTCCAGGAACTCGGCGGCGCGCTTGAGCAGCCCCTCCCGCAGCAGCATCGGCAGGGCCGCCAGCACGCCGCCGCCGAGAGGCGCTCGCGAAAGCGCGGCGGCACGGCGGTCAGCGGACCCGTCGAGGCGGCCACCCGGCCGGCACAATCGCGGGCACCCCGGCCCATCGGCGCGCTGCGGTCCGGCTCGTCCCGCGCACTGCGATCCAACACTTCCGAGGCGCTCGCCGCAGGCGCCTCCGCCGCATTCTTCGATTCAGTCATAACATCATCTTTATCACATACTTCCACAGTACTTCCGACGGTCGTGACCAGCGCCTCTCCGCCCGTCGGACCGATGCGCCCCTGCCGCCGATTCGCATTCACCGTCCCGACTTTCACGCCCAACCGCCGCGCCACCTCCGCTCCGCCCCTGCGCCAGCAGCCGGGTCGCCTCCGCCTGCTTCGCCCCCACCAGCACACCGGCACCGCGCCCTGGACGCACCTGCTGGAAACTTGCTTCCCCCTCCTGGCGCAAGCGGGTCACCGCCCGCTGCAAGGTCGCACGACCGAGACCGAAGGCGGCCTGCAGGTCCGCCCACGGCACCCCGCTTTCCGCCAGTCGGGCCGCCCCCAGCACGCTCCCCCGGCCTTCTCTACTCCGCCCCCTCTCCGAGGGGTGTATGATCAACTAGGGCCTGTTAACACTATCGCAACGCATCAATGATGAGTGCGAAGACGATGAATCCGAGGAAGATTACGTCGAGTTTCTCAAATCGCGAGGAGACGCGACGGAATCCCTTCAAGCGACGAAACAACCGCTCGACTTCGTTACGGCGCTTGTACAGTTCCCGGTCATACTCCCAGGGATCGACGCGGTTGCGCTTGGGCGGCACGACGGGCTCATACCCCAGCGCCACGGCCTGTTCCCGTGTCTTGTCGCCTTCGTACGCACGATCCATGATGAGTGCCCGAGGTGTGTCCGGCCGATCCATTCGTTTCAGTAACTTGCGGCCTTCCGGTGCGTCGTGGGCCTGTCCGGGCGAGAGCGAGAAGGCGACGGCCGTACGAGCATCTGCGGCAACCATATGAAGCTTGGTGGTCCAGCCACCGCGGGACTTGCCGATGGCCTGGGGACCGTTTTTCTTGACGCTCCCGTCCCGTCGGGATGGACCTTGATGCTGGTGCTGTCGAGCGAGAGAGGCTCCAGCTTGACCCGCACGATCTGCTCGCGTTGCAGGTGCTCGAAGACCCGGTCGAGCACACCGCTCTTCGACCAGCGGTTCATCCGGGTGTAGATGGTGTGCCAGTTGCCGAAATGTGCCGGCAACCCGCGCCACTTGCAACCATGCTCGGCGACATGCAGGATGGCGTTGAGCACCTGGAGATTGGACAGGCTGACATTGCCGCGCTGCACCGGTAGAAGGGGCGCGATCCGTTCGTATTGAGCGGGGGTGAGTTCCATTCACCAAGGATACCACGATCCTGCCCATTAGAGTTAACAGGCCCTAGTTCCCACTTCCTCCCCCTCGGCCTCTCTTCAGGCTCATCTGTGCATTGGAAAGGACTGCCTCCCCACACCACCGAAAGCCCTGTATTACAATGGGATTCAGCATACGGCGGGCTTATGATCAGCCCCCCCCCCCCCCGAGGTCAGGATGTCTGAGGATATGGCCGAGATCGCCCACAAGCTGCGGGAACTCTACTGCGTGGACGGCGCCAACAAGGAGGCGCTGACGGCGGACGACTTGGGCCTGCTTCTGGACGAACCGCATGCACAGGCGATGGAGTGGCTTGCCGGCGAGGATGTCTTCCCTCCGCACTGGGTCGGCGACACCTTCATCGACATGCTTGGGAAATACGCTGACGGCAAGCCGATCGGGGACCGGGCGGCGGCTTGAGGCGGAGGACTGCACTTCGCGGGTCCGCCTGCCAGTCAGGATTGCACGCGGGGATGCCACAGGGGAATTTTCTTGGGGAAACGGGAATCCCTCGGTAGGAACAGGCATCGTCAAGACGCTATTTTGTCGTGAGTAAGATCTTTCCTCGCCGCTGGCGAAAGAAACAGGAACGCGATGACCGCAACTTCTAAGGGTCGCGAACTCTTCATCGTCGACAACAGCGTCTCCGGCTGGACCGGGCTCCGGTATCTGGAAGAATGGTCCGGCATCGCGAAATCGTTCGACATCGCGACGGGATATTTCGAGATCGGAGCCCTGCTCTCCCTCGACACGCACTGGCAAGGACTCGACAAGATCAGGATCCTGATGGGTGCCGAGACCACACAACGAACCCGCAGGGCCATTCTCGAAGCGGTACGGATGCGAGCCCTCGACCGGCTCAACGACAGCATAGAGGACGACAAGGATCCCAATCCCTTCCTGCATGGAGTTCCCGCGATCCTCGATGCGCTCCGCTCCGGCCAGATCGAGTGTCGTGTCTATGACAAGAACAAATTCCACGCCAAGGCCTACATCACCCATTCGAAGCTCGAAGTCGTGGGCGCCCAAGCGCTGGTCGGCTCCAGCAACTTCACGCGGCCTGGTCTGACCAAGAACATCGAACTTAACGTGCAGGTCCAAAGCGCGCGTGAGGTTACGCAGCTTCAGGACTGGTTCGAGGAGCACTGGAACGAAGCGTCCGATGTCACCCCGGATGTGGTCGAGACGATCTCGCGCCATACGCAGCTCTATTCACCGTTCGACGTGTATGCAAAGGCCCTGCAGGAGTTCTTCCGGGGGCACGAGTTGACGTCGACCGAGTGGGACGAGACACGGTCGCGCATGTTCCCGCAGCTCGACCGCTACCAGAAGGAGGCGTACTGGGCGCTCATGAAGATTGCCCGGCAGCATGGCGGGGCGTTCCTCTGCGACGGCGTGGGTCTCGGCAAGACCTTCGTCGGCCTGATGCTGATCGAGCGGCTTGTCCTGCACGAAGGCAGGCGCGTTGTCCTGTTCGCCCCCAAGGCGGCCAGGGAGGGGGTATGGGAGCCCCACCTTCGTCAATGGCTTTCGCATATCGGCGGTGGCACGGACTTCAGCAATCTCGCCATTTTCAGCCATACGGACCTGGGGCGCAAAGTAGGGTTCCCCGAGCGGTTCCGGCGGATCGCCGAACTGGCCGATGTCGTCGTCATCGACGAGGCCCACCACTTCCGCAATCCGGGACGCCGGGGCGATCCCGACATGGAGATCGAGCCATCGCGCTATTACCGCCTGTTCGATCTGCTCGACAATCTCGACCGGCCAAAGACCGTGTTCATGCTGACAGCAACCCCCATCAACAACCGGCTGAGCGACTTCCGACACATGACGGAACTCTTCACCCGTCAAGACGACGCCTACTTCGCGCGGACGCTCGGTGTGAACAACTTGCGAGCCCATTTCAACCAGATGGAAAGAACGCTCCGCGACCGCGTCGGACGGGACACGGCGGACGCTGCAGAGCATGCGGCCGAAGCTCAGGATATCCTCTCCACCGACGAGATATTTCGTCACCTCGTCGTCCAACGGAGCCGGGCCTACGCTCGCGAGAGCCAGATTCGGGAGCATGGCAAGGCGGCTTCATTTCCGGAGCGGCAGGATCCACAGGTCGCGGAATATTCTATCCGCAGGACCTACGGGGAAATGCTTAACCTGTTCGAGACGGCCTTTGCGAAGGAAAACCCACTCTTTACGTTGCCGATGTACTATCCGTTCCATTGGTACAAGGGGCCGAACCAAGACATCGACCCGTTCGAAGAGAACCGCCAGAAACAGGTCGTCGGGCTGATCCGTACCAATTTCCTCAAGCGCTTCGAGAGTTCTGTCGCCGCCTTTGAGCTTTCCTGCAACCGCCTTCTCCAGAAGCTGCTTGCCTTGCTGGAAGTTCACAGTGAAACTAGGGCGGAACAGAACCGCCTCGATAGATGGAAGGCGCAGAACGCTGGGGTTCTGCACGATGTTTCCCAGCGCGAACTTGCCCTGTGGGGCGAGGAAGGCAAGGAGGCGGACGATGATGACGTAGTGCCCCAAGAGATGCTTGATGCCGTCGTTCGTCTGGATCGAGATCATTATGACGTTCCCGAGATGATGTCCGAGACATTTCTCGATCTGGATCAGATTGCGCAATTCTTGAAGGAGGCCCGGAGGTTCGAGCCGAGGCATGACGACAAGCTCCAGAAGCTCATCCGCCTCCTCAAGTCTAGGGCCTTGGCCGGTCAGAAGATCCTGATCTTCACAGAATTTGCCGATACGGCCCGCTACCTCAAGCGTCATCTGGACGAGGCAGGAATCGAAGGTATCGAGCAGGTGGACAGCGCCTCCGGGAAGAACCGTGCCGACGTTATCCAGGGCTTCGCGCCTTACTACAATGGACTCTCGTCCTCGGCTCTTGCCGACAAGGGCCGCGAGGAAATCCGCATCCTGATCTCCACGGACGTTCTCTCCGAGGGCCTCAACCTCCAGGATGCGTCGCGGATGATGAACTACGACATCCACTGGAACCCGGTGCGGCTCATGCAGCGCATCGGGCGAGTGGATAGGCGTCTGAGTCCGGAGATCGAGAAAAAGCTGAAGGCCGACCACCCGGAGGTGCGTCGGTCCCGGGGCAAGGTCTGGTTCTGGAACTTCCTGCCTCCCGACGAGCTCAACGAAATCCTTTCGCTCTACCGCAGGGTCACGCAGAAAACCCTTCTCATTTCGAGCACGCTCGGCATCGAGGGGCGGAAACTCCTCACGCCCGAGGACGATTACGAGGCGTTGAGGGAATTCAACCAAGCCTATGAGGGCGCCCGCACGGCTGTGGAAGACATGCACCTCGAATATCAGGCGCTGCTTCAAGCCGACCCGGAGCTGGAAGCCCGCCTGTCGCGCTTTCCCGGCGCGATATTCAGCGGCCGAGAACGTCTCGCTAACGGCTTTCGCGGGGTCTTCTTCTGTTACGCGCTCCCGGCGCTCGACAAGCAGAAGAACGAGTTCACCGAGGAGGCCGGCACCACACGCTGGTATCTTTACGACCTCGACCGCGAGGAGGTTATTCTGGAGGAGGCGGGCGAAATCGTGGCGAGCATCCGTTCGACGCCCGAAACTCCCCGGCGTTGCCTTACGGAAGAGTCCGTGCTTCTCGACACCCGCAAGCGGATCGACAGGCACATCAAGAACACATACCTCAAGCGCGTGGACGCCCCGGTCGGCGTAAAACCCCGGCTGCTCTGCTGGATGGAACTGAACGAGGGCTGAGCCGATGCCAACAAACCGCCGCGAACGCCTGGCCCGTATTCGGCGTTTCGACCAGCTTGTCTGTTATCTGCGTGACGAACTCGGCTGGCCGATCGCATCGGACGACTTCGAGGAATTGACCTTCGAGTTCACGCCGGAGGAGCTTGGCATCGACGCCAAGAACGCAGCCAAGATCCAGGAAATCAAACGCCTGCGTCCGCTGGCCCCGGGTCAGCCTTGGGGCATCTTCTTCGTCAAGTTCGAGCCGAAACGCCTGCCGGTCGTAGCTCTGCGCCGTATCCTCAGCCAGGTGGCACTCAGGAAACGCGCCTCGGCCAACCCATCGGAGCAGCGGGCCTGGGCTGCCGACGACCTGCTGTTCGTCTCGAATTACGGCGATGGAGACGAGCGCCGCATTGCATTTGCACACTTCTCGATACCCCAGGACAGTCGAGATTTGCCGACCCTCAAGGTGTTGGGTTGGGACAACCAGGACACGCCCCTTCACCTCGAAGCTGTCGCTCGCGAACTGACCGACCACCTATCTTGGCCCGAAGACGAAAATGACCCCGATGCCTGGCGTGAACACTGGCGGGGTGCCTTCAAGCTACGCTACCGAGAGGTCATATCGACCTCGAAGGAACTCTCCGAGCATCTGGCCAGTCTCGCCCGCGCGATTCGCGACCGGGCCCAGGCGGCGCTGGACATCGAGACCGAGAAGGGACCTCTGACCCAGCTCATGGAGGCGTTTCGGACAGCCTTGGTCCACGACTTGGACAAGGCCGGTTTCGCCGACATGTATGCGCAGACCATCGCCTACGGCCTGCTCTCGGCTCGAATTACGGATCCCAGTCGCCGCACGGCCGACGACCTCGCCGAGCACATGCGCACCAACCCGTTCCTACGCGACCTGATGGAGACCTTCCTCCATGTCGGCGGGCGCCGCGGCAGGGCAGGCGGGCCCGGGATTGACTTCGATGAACTGGGAGCTTCCGAGGTCGTTGAACTGCTCGACCACGCCAACATGGAAGCCGTTGTCCGCGACTTCGGGGACCAGAACCCCCTGGAAGATCCGGTAATCCACTTTTATGAGCATTTCCTCGCGGCGTACGACAACAAGCAGAAAGTGGCCCGTGGCGTCTTTTATACGCCGCGTCCGGTGGTGTCCTACATCGTGCGTTCCGTGCATGAGCTTCTGCGCAGCGAGTTCGGCCTCACCTTCGGTCTGGCCGATACCACGACTTGGGGCGAGATCACGAAGCGCCAAGAGAAATTGAAGATTCCGGACGGCACTTCGCCCGACCAAGCCTTTGTTCAGATACTCGACCCGGCCACAGGTACCGGGACGTTCCTTGTTGAGATCATCGACCTCATTCACAGGACCATGACCGAAGAGTGGATGGCCCAAGGCCACGGCGAGAGACAGATCGAGACGCTATGGAACGATTACGTTCTCATGCACCTGCTGCCTCGTCTGCATGGTTACGAACTGTTGATGGCGCCCTATGCTATCGCGCACCTCAAGATCGGCCTCAAGCTCTACGAGACAGGTTACCGCTTCGAAAGCGACGAGCGGGCGCGTGTGTTCCTGACCAATGCGCTTGAGCCTCCGGGAGACAAGCAGTTAACGCTCGCCTTCCTGCCCGCACTTGCGCACGAGGCGAAGGCCGTCAATGAGATCAAGCAGAAGCGTCGGTTCACTGTGGTGATTGGGAATCCGCCCTACTCAGGCGTCTCTTCGAACAAGGATCCGTGGATCGATGGCCTCCTAAAGGGACTGCTCCCCGACGGAACCGCAACGGCGAGTTACTACCATATCGACGATGCCCCGCTCGGTGAACGAAAGGTGTGGCTTCAGGACGACTACGTGAAGTTCATCCGTCTCTCGCAGTGGCTGCTCGACAGTACAGGTGCCGGCGTCCACGGATACATCAGCAACCATGGCTACCTTGACAACCCTACATTTCGAGGGATGCGCCGGTCGCTCATGCAGTCCTTTCAGCGAATCCGTGTGTTTGATCTTCACGGGAACTTCAAAAGGAGGGAAACTCCGCCAATGGACGGTCCCGACGTCAACGTGTTTGACATCCAACAGGGAGTGTCGATTGGGATTTTTGCGAAGAATATTGCTGAAGATTCCATTTTTCACGTGGATCTATGGGGCGAGCGCCAGAAGAAGTACCGTTGGCTAGATCAGCATTGCTATATCAACACCAACTGGATACAATTGCAGCCAAGATCACCATTCTACCTGTTTAAGCCATTCGATGATTCGGAAGCCGGCGCCTATTACGACTGGCCTGCAATCAATGAAGTGATGCCCACCAACGTGACCGGTGTTGTAACGGCACGCGACAGTTTTGTTATTGACCTTAAGGTAGGGGACCTATTAGACCGCATTAACACATTCCTTGATAGTCGACTGACAGACGCTGTTGTCAAGAGAGTTCTCGGTTTGAAAGAGAACTATGCTTGGCGAGTTGCTTCGGCTCGGCACAAACTCCGCGCAGCCACGAAACGTACGTGCCTAGAAGAATTGGTCACTACGATACTTTATCGGCCTTTCGACGAACGATTTATCCTCTGGCATCCGTCCGTAGTATGGAGGCCCCGGGCTAAGGTCATGCCACATATGAGTGCCGGAGACAATATAGCGCTGATTTCTTGCAGACAGCAAGCAAGAACCGAGGATAAATGGACACAGGCGTTCGTCACTTCTCGAATAGCGGAGAGCGGTTCAATATCAAACGTAACTCGCGAAATAAATTACCTATTCCCGCTTTATCTTTACCCCGGGGTCGGTAAGACGAATAGCTTTATGCTCGACCAGGGGTCGAGGGGTCGCACGCCAAATTTGAAATCAGAATTTATCAGGAAACTTGCATTGGGAACGCAACTCAGGTTCGTCAGTGATGGTTCTGGCGATCTTGAAGGGACCTTTGGTCCCGAGGACGCCCTCGCTTGGATCTACGCAGTGTTTCACAGCCCAGGCTATCGGGAACGCTACGAGCCCCAGCTTAAGCTCGACTTCCCTCGCGTACCGCAATCCGCAAGTGCCAAACTCTTCCGGGATCTGGTAGCGGCCGGTCACCAACTGTTGGCTCTACACTTGGCCGAATCGCCAAAGCTGGATTCGCAAATCACTTCCTACGTCGGCATCGGGAAGCCAGAAGTCGGCCGGGTCGGTTGGTCAGAGAACACCGTTTGGCTCGACGCCGGCAAAACTGACGCTCGTGCGGGCCAGCGCGCGATCAAGCCGGGCACCATCGGCTTCTGCGGAGTCCCTGAGGAAGTTTGGGATTTCCGCATTGGCGGCTACCAAGTCTGTCACAAGTGGCTTAAGGACCGGAAAGGTCGCGTGCTTTGTAAAGAGGAGATCGGCCAGTATCAGAAGATTGTTGTTGCCCTGAACGAGACCATTTTCCTGATGGCGGAGATCGACCAAGTAATCGAAGCGCACGGTGGTTGGCCCGGCGCATTCCGCGCCGAGGCGTTGAAGGCGTTAGTGATGTAGGAGTTGAGGAAGACCGCTCTTTTGGTCTACGCAGACGGCATCCACGGACGGTTCCTGTCACCGGTCGCAGAGTGGGTGGGCACCCTCTGCGACCGCCGGGAGAGGCTGCCCACAGCTTGTTTGGCCTAGCCTCTCTCCTGCACACTCTCAACATAAAAGGGAGGCTGGGCGCCGGGTGCAGCGCCACGGACAAGTCGGGCTGGGAGCGGTGGCGGGGTTCAGTCCGAGGGCGGTTGCAGCAGCAGGTCCAGGGCGGACTGCGAACGGGCTGCATAATAGCAGTTGGCGGTCGGGATACCCTCGAACGGCGACTGGCAGCGGATGAGCGAGACCGCGACGTTGGTCAGACAGACCAAGTTGCGTGGCAGATGGCGCACCGCGACCCGACAGCGGTCCTCGTCGTAGATGAAGTCCCGCACGTAATGCAGGCGGTTCTCGATGTGCCAGTGCTGGCGGATCAGGGCCGCCAACTGCGCCGGCGTGGCCTCCGCTGCGGACAGCGAGGTCAGCGCGTAGCACACGGCGAGAGTGGTCTTGTCCGTCTTGCCATGTCAAGTCTGCCGTTCGATGCGGATGGCCTGCCGTCGACCGTGCAGGTCGGCATAGCCGTTCCAGGCCGGGTCCGCCAAGTCCTGCACCTAGTAGTGGCGCCGTTCGATCCGACCGTGGTCCCCGTCGAGCGTCTCGTGGGCGGGGGCCCGCCAAAGGCCATGTGCTGGAGGTCGTCGAGGATGGTCGGCTGGGAGCCTGTCGGACTTAGGCGTTGCAAGCGTGATTATGTGCTGAAATTCGCATTAGATCTTGTATTTAATCTATATATTATGTATTTATATTTTAATTTATTCCTATATTGTTCGTTTTTGAGTCAGTATGTCTCCTAAGTCCGACAGTCTCCTGGTTGCCCTTGACCGACGTGACGAGGTAGTGGGCGTTGAATTCTATACGCAACAGGCGGGTGGTGGCCTGCTGGGCGTGCAGGGCGTCGAAGGTGACGACCCGCCCCTGCAACTCCAGCCGCCCCGCCAACTCGCGCACGGCGGGAATCTCGTTGGTCTTGCTACCCACCTCGACCTGTCCCAGCACCAGACCACTGCCATGCTTGACGGCCGCCACCATCATGCGCCGTCCTTGGGCAGTCTGCCGGGAGGCTCCCCGCACATCGTGGCCGTCCATCGCGATGCCGGCCAGCAGGGGCGGCTGCGCGGGCGTCTCGCCCGCCGTCGGCGCTGCCGACGAGTCCTTGTCCACGACCTTCGAGGGTTTCGTATCCCCCTCTTCCGTCGGGACTTGCCCCTTCTGCTAACGCCGCGAACTCGGCGAACGCGGTCACGCCTCGGTAGCCCACCAGACGCGCGGCGATCGCCAGCGTTAGCACCGTGCGCAGGGGATAGCGCTGCCCCCGCGCACAGCGGTAGTCCTCCACCTCGCCCAGACAGTCGAACAGGCTGCGCAACTGCACCGCCGGTGGGGGCGCCTCCCGGGCCGGTCCCTGCCAGCCCGGATCCTCCTCTTCCTGGCTCAGCGCCGCTCGGGCTCCCGCTTCCAACTCGTACACCAGTACCTCCTTCGGTTGTCCGTGGGACCGCCACCTCACCGGCGGCACCGGCTCGCGGGCGTAGCCGCCCGTGGACCCCAGCGAACGCCAGTTCGCCGCCCTGTAAAAGGTGCCCATTGCGGTAGGGAAACCGCTTTCGCGGCTCCCCCCGCGCAGATCCGTACGTGCCCGCTAAGGCATACGGCTCCTATCTCGAGTGCCTGACGGCAAATCGCTGCTGCGGCCACGGATGGCGGACCCGGAGCGGTGGCCAGTACCGCTCGCTCAACTTCCGCAGTCGTCCCCATGGGAATCCTGCCTTCTGTGAGCGACGACGTAGGCTCCTCATCCAGTGTCTCTGTACATGATGGTGAAATTGTCGCAACGTCGGGTAGCTGTTCGGTACGGCATAGTAGTTCAGCCAGCCGTTCAGCACTTGCCCCAGCCACTGCGCGGTCGTCACGATATCCTCGTGTTGCCGCTTCCTCAACTCCTGCTTCACTCGCTTCAGCGTGCGATTCATCCGCTGCGCGATCGGCTTGCGCCCGATCGGGTACTTCCCGCCCCTCGTCTGCCCGCAATCGTGCGTGAAGCCGAGAAAGTCGAACGTCTCCGGTCGACTCTGGCCGCGTTGCCGCCGCCTCGTCGCTGCAAACCGTCCGAACTCGATCAGCCGGGTCTTCTCCGGGTGCAGGCTCAATCCGTATGTGGCGAATCGTGCTGTTGCCTCTCGCAGGAAGCGCTCCGCATCACTGCGGTACTGGAAGCCGAGCACAAAATCATCGGCATACCGCACGATGATCATCTCGCCCCGGGCCTCTTGTGGGCGCCAGGTCCGTTGCACCCATGCGTCCAGTACGTAGTGCAGCATCACGTTGGCCAACACCGGCGAGATGACCGCTCCTTGCGGTGTTCCCTGCCCGCTGTCCTGCCATTGCCCTTCCTCCATCACTCCGGCGTTCAACCACTTCCGGATCAGCCGCAGCAGCCGTCGGTCTCCGATCCGCTCTCCCAGCAACTCCATGAGCCGCTCCCGGTCGATGCTGTCGATGGACTGCCTCACGTCCGCGTCCAGTATCCAGTTGATCTTGCGCCGTTCCATCCCGACCACCAGCGCATCCAGTGCATCGTGCGCACCGCGCCCGGGTCGGAATCCGTAACTGCATCCCAGGAACTCCGCCTCATAAATCGGCGTCAGCAGATTGTCGACAACGGCCTTCTGAACGATCTTGTCCTCCAGTGCAGCCACTCCCAGCGGTCGTGTGCCCCCGTCCGGTTTCGGGATCTTCACCCGCCGGCTCGGTGTCGCCCGGTACGCTCCTGTCTGTACGCGGCGGTGCAGGTCCTGCAATCGCTCTTCCAGCCCCTCCCCATACGCCTTCCACGTCACCCCGTCCACTCCCGGCGCCGACCGGGGCTGCAGGCCCCTGTAGGCGGTGCCCAGAGCTTCCGGTGTGATGTGATGCAGCAACGCCGTCAACTTCTTCCGTGGTTCCCTCTTCACGTATTGCCGTATCCGTTCAGTTCCCGGTGACACAGGTTCCCACCTCTGCGTATGGTCCGTGCGGGTCCCTCCCGGCTTCCTCTTGATCCCGGCCCTTCCCTCCGACGACTCCGCCGGGGCCATCGCCCCTTTGTTCGCCGCCTTCCCGGTCCCCGCACTGGCGCGCGGTCCCTTCGGTACTATGCCCGGGTCTGACTTCTGCGGTCCGTGCATCCTCGGCTTCGGCTTACTGCCTTCCCTCTTCCGGCCCCGACCACAACCTGTCGGGGCGGTCCGCAGACCTCCCAGGTCCCGATGTTGGACGTACGTACGTGCCTTGAGGTCTTGGACACCGCGGAGCCGGGACGTCCCTTGCCGCTAGCGGTCCGCCCTGTGTTGCCTTCGACCATTCGCACAGTCTCGGCACTCCGAACTGGGGTTTCGATGCTCAATGCTCTGCCCACACGCGCCGCTGTCAACGCTTCACCGACGGCCTCACGACCGCCCGCGCATGACTCGCGGAGAAACATGGATTGGCTCATCCTTTGTCTCAGGAGACTTTCACTCCCTGTCCTTCACCAGTTAGCCTGGCTGTTCGCGAAACGCGCCCGGTCCACGAACGATTCCGCCAGCAGCACCCGGCAGCCGTGCTCCCGCTGCATGTCCTGCGCTAGCCGTTGCAGGCTCAGTCCCAACACCCGCGACGCCAGATTGGGAATGTCCTGGAACGCCGGCAGGATCACGAACCGGGCGTTCTGGTCCACCAGATGCAGACGCCGCAACCGCTGCTCGAGCGTCCAGCCCAGCCAGCGGTCCCGGGCGGTGACCTTCAGCGCCGCCGCCTGCCAGCCCACCAGCGTCACCCAGGCCGAGTCCAGCGTGGACACCTGTCGCAGACCCTTTTCGAACAGGGAGCCGAATCTCAGGTAATGGTGCGCGGCGACCAGCTGGTCCCAGAGCCGGTGTTCCTGCGCGCCGTAGGTCGCGCGCACCTGCACCGCCTGCAGGTCCACGCTGTCCGGCAACCGCGAGGGCGACTCCATGGCTCCACCCTGACAGATCCCGCATGAAATGTCCAGCCCCGCCGTTCCTAGCCCACTACCCCCCTCCGACTAGAAACTACCCTGGTTGGCACGCGCGCACGCCGCGGACGGATCGTCTCCGTCGTGAGACATGCTCGGCCAGCAATGCCGCCCTTGACGGAACACTGGCGGTCACTCGAGAACTCGGCCCCGTCCGCTCCGCTCACAAATCGAGCACCACGTGCTCACCGCTGCCGGGCCGGATAGCCTTCTTGACACGCTCCACAAACGATGTGCCGAACTTCGCCACGAACGGAAGCACCGAATGCACCCGTTCCTGCATGTTTCCCGTCGGATAGATCCAGTCGGCCAGCGAACGAGCGTGTAGCCGGGCCATTGCGTCACGGCGCAGCGCTTCCCGCGAAACCTTCGCATCGATCTTCTCGAGTTGGTACCGGACCTTCCGCTGCGAGACTTCGCAGCTCGAGGCCAGCGTGGGGTCGAAACCGCGCAACGCCGTCTCGACCTCCCTGAGAGCGGTGTCGATCTGAATGCGGCGGTCCGCAATCACATCCCGCAGCCGTGGCGGTACGACATGCCCCGCAATCGCCGATTCCAGTTCCTGAAGCGCCACGAGGCAGTCCGGAACACCAAGGTCGTATTTCCGAAGCAGTTTGCTGGCGCCAGCATCAAGCACGGTGAAGCTGGCCCTCGGCAGCACCACTGGCATACGCCCTAGCAGTTCGTCGTACAGCACCGAAGACTGGGCGAGATACGAAGCTTCGGACGGCCCCGCGACAAGCACCGCAGTCGGGAGCAGGTAGTCCTGCATGACCGGGCGCAGCAGGGCGCTGGGAGAAACGTCAAGTGGAGACCGGTCGAGCCGCTCCAGCAGATCCTCCCGGGTGTAACCGCGGGAATTCGCCCAATACAGCCCGTTCCTGCGCTTCAGCGCCACACGTGCCGACTCCTCGAACAGCATGACCAGTGCACTGGAATCCCGGAAATGGACCTGCTGGTGGTAGCCCGAAGCCAGCAGACGGGATCCCCTGCGCAGCAAGGCGTTCGACAGCTCCGGCGCCTGCTCGATGGCCTCTCGGACCAAGGGAACCGACAGAGTGCGGATGCCCTCGCTCATGGGACAAAGAAAGATGATGCCGGTTCGTTCCAGCAGTTGGCGGTAGAACGCCCGAAATCCCTCCCCGAATCCGGGCGCACCACCGTAGGCATCCCGAGCCATCCGTACGGCATCAGTGGCGAAGGGAAGACCGTCGCACGTAGCCTCGAGTTCGTCGATGCCGGCATTGGACACTCGCATCGCCCCGACCGCGGCCCCCGGACGACCTTCTGTGACGGCCTGAATCCTGACGGGAGCGGAGGAGGGACCGAAAGCCCATACATGATCGACCTCATCCAGGTCGTGGTCTTCCGTCGCAAGCCAGAACACCGGAACGGCCGGTGTCCCCTTTGCCGTGAGTTCCTCGGCACAGCGAACGGCGGTGAGAGCCTTGTAGAGAGTGAACACGGGGCCCCCCAGCACCCCGACCTGCTGTCCCGTCGCAACGACAACGGTCCCGTCCCGGGATAGCAGGTCTAGATTGGCCGCACAGGGGGCACCACCATCCGGGTTCTGTGCCGCAAGCTCGTCAACCAGTCTCCGTCGATGAACCGGACCCATGCGAATCTCGGACGCAGCAGCGGTTGCAGCGTCCATCGAAGGCGGCCGGGCGTAGAAGCGGCTGACTTCCGGAAAGTTGCACAGCAGGTCAGCGAACAGCGGCCGGATCCCCGGCAGGTCTACCTGACGCATCGGGAGGGGCCTCGTCCCGGCCTAAACGTGGCCTCTGGCATCGATTCTCCAGACCTGCCGTACGTGGTCGCCACGGACACAGTACATCCGATCGTAAAGGTTGACGTTCGGGTCACAGTGCGGCACGACCAACTCGACCTTGTCGCCCAGCCTGATCTCCCGTTCGGCATTGGCCAGCGTCAATGCGCCGTGCTCGTCCCCCCGAAACGCATAGGTCAGGCCTCTCGGGCGGGCTACATCCGGTCCGAAGTCCCGGTCCGTGGCAAACGCCTTCAGACCGGCATCGACAGTGGCGATGTCGTCATGGTTCTTGCTGATGACCGTTGCAAGCACATGCAGTGCATTCTGGAAGTCGTCATAGGTCTCTCCGCCACGACCGCCGATGATGCGGTAGTCCACATCCATGAGCGCGTAGGATCCGACCTGGAGTTCGGTCATTCCCGCCAGCGAGGAATCGATGTTGTAGGTGCCGGTGCTAGCTCCGGACATGATCTCGACCGGCAATCCCTTCTTGCGCATGGACTCGAACGTCTCCAACACCGGGAGCATGTAGGTCTCGGAGTGCTGCTTGCGCCTCTCGAAGCCTCGTACGTGCGAGGAAGCTCCACAATACCCGTGCACGCCTCGCAAACGGAGGTTCGGAAGCCGGTCGACGGTCTCCGCCAGCGCAACTGCACCGGGTCCGGGCGGAATGCCCGTGCGCCGTCCGAGCGGATCGACATCGATCAGGACCGGGAGCCTCACACCGGCGGCCCCAGCCGCTTCATCGAGATCGGATGCGTTTTCCGGGTGATCGACGACCGCCATCGTGTCCGGCTTCCGTCGACACAGCCGCACCAAGCGGTGGATCTTGTTGACGCCCACGGACTCGGACGTAAGGAGCAGTCCGCCCATGCCGGCCGCCGCCATGGCTTCGGCCTCCCGGATCGTGGCAACGCACACCCCCACGGCCCCCGCCCCGACCTGTCTTTTGGCGATCTGCGAGCACTTGTGCGTCTTGGCGTGCGGACGCAGTTCGAGACCCGCGCTCGCGGCGTGCTCTGCCATGCGGCGCACGTTGGTCTCGAACGCATCCAGATCCAGCAGCAGCGACGGAGTCGGCAGATCCTGCTTCGTGACGCCTTCGATGCCGGCACCCGCCGCCAGTCTGGTCTCGATCTCGTGGATATCGTAAGCGCGTGCGTGCGGCATCATTATGGTGGGGGCAACTGCGGCCTGCAAGCCTGTACGGATCCAGTCCCTTCGGGTCGGTCTCATCTCGAAGCAGCGTCCAAGTTACGATTCTAGCCCGTGCGGACGGCCTCACCACCCGAGCATGGCACGATTCGTCTCGGCACGACGCCAGCGTCCAATGCCTCGCGAAGCTGAGACCGTTCGTGGAAGTCCACCCGGCGGAATCGTACGATTTCGCTAGAATCTCCCTGCATGCCGTTCGAACTCCATGGCATGGCCGCAGCCCTTCTCACTCCACGCAGTGCGGACGGCACCGTGGACCTTGCCGCTCTGAGCACCAATGCCGAGTTCGTGCTGGCACGGGGCGCCACGGCCGTCGTCCCGACAGGCGGAACCGGGGAGTACTTCGACCTCACCCCCGGACAGCGCATGTCCATCGTCGAGCATCTCGCTCCCGTTGTCCGGGGACGCGGGTCGCTGATCGTGGGTGTCGGGGCTGCAACGATGACACAGGCCGTGGATCTGGCGCGGCACGCCCTCGGCGCGGGAGCCGATGCCGTGCTCCTGCCGGGACCGCACTTCTACCGCTACGGAGACGATGAACTCCGCCAGTATTTTCGGGCCGCAGCCCGGTCCATCAGGGGGCCGGTGATCCTCTATAACCTCGCCGGCTTCGTGAGTCCCATTCAGGAAGACGCAGCCTCCGAACTGCTGGAGACCGAACCGTGGATCGTCGGCATGAAGGACTCGAGCGGCTCCCTGGACATTCTCCGTCGGCTGACCCGCGACCGCGTGGACTGCATCCGCATCCAGGGACACGACGCCCGCGTCGCCGAGTCCCTTCGGGAAGGTCTTCTGGACGGGGCCATCTCGGGTCCGGCCGGCGTCGTGCCCGAGATGAGTGCGGCCCTGTTCCAGACCGCGGAAGACGGTCCGGCCTTCGCGCGCGCGACCCGATTCAATGCCGAGTTCCTCGACCAGTTGAACCGCTTTCCCTACCCATGGGCGCTGAAATGGGTCGCGGAACGGAGAGGGCTCGGCCACCCTTCCCTGCCCTTCCCCCTGAGTCCGGCCCAGGAACGATCGAAGCGACGGTTTCTCGACTGGTTCGACGATTGGCTCGGGCGCCTCGCAGCGGAGTCGACATCGTGACAGTCCGCCACCCACCAGGATCGCTGCGGTAGGATTGGGCGTGTCCAGGGAACCGCAGTCCCCCGATGTCCCCCTGACTGCGATCGCATCCGAGTGTGCGACTGTCCCTTCCATCCTCCGCCAGGCCGCGGCGGTCTACGGCGACAGGACCTTCATCGTCGACGGCGAGGGGCGGGCACTGACGTTCGGGGCCAACTATCGGCGTGCCTGTCGCTTCGCGAATGCACTGCTGGCGAAAGGGCTCGGGAAGGGATCGGTGCTCGGGGTCTTCAGCCCGAACTCTCTGGACTTCGTCACGGCCGGCTACGGCATCCTGTCGAGCGGAGCGGTGTTCACACCGTTCAACTCGAGCTACAAGCGGAGGGAACTGGTCCATCAGATCCTGACTTCCGGTGCCTGCGCCGTGTTCGTCGAGCGCAGCCTGCGGCCGCGCCTGGAGGAATGCCGGGACCACATCCCGAACTGTCGGATCATCGAGCTTTCGCCGGAACTCTGGGAGGACGCGCCGGACTCCGATCCCGGAGTGGCCTTCGACCGGGAACGCGACATCGTCTTCCTGCCCTACTCCAGCGGAACGACCGGCTTCTCCAAGGGCATCGAACTGACCCACGCCAACCTGGTCGCGGCGATCCGGCAGCTGATCTTCTCCAAGCACTCGATGTTCGAGCAGGACGGCCGCTGTTACGTGTTCCTGCCGCTCTACCACATTTACGGATTCAACGTCGTGATGAATGTGCTGCTCGCTTCGGGGAGCACGATGCACCTGCGGGTCCGTTTCGACATGGACGACTGCCTGAACACGATCGAACGCGAGCGCATCACAAGCCTGCCGCTCGTACCGCCGGTATTGCTGGCAATGCTGTCCCGAGACGATCTCTCGGACCGGGACTTCTCGTCGTTGCGGTGGATCAACATCGGCGCGGCGCCGGTCCCGGTTCCCGCCGTGCACCGCTTCGTGGACATTACCGGCGTCACGGTGCGACAGGGCTACGGCATGACCGAGACCGCCGGAATTGCGACCACCAATCCCGCCGAGGCGGTCTGGGATCCGGCCGAGACGGCCGGCACGCCCGTCCGGGGAATGGATGCGGCGATCTTCGACATCGAGACCGGGGACCGGATGCTGCCCCACGGCGAGACCGGAGAACTCGCGCTGCGGGGACCGAACGTCATGCGTGGCTACCACGGCGCCAACGAGGAAAACAGACGGGCCCTCCGCAACGGATGGTTCTACACCGGGGACATCGGACGTATCGATGAACTCGGCCGGGTGCACCTGGTCGACCGCAAGAGGGAGATGATCAAGTACAAGGGATTTCAGGTTCTTCCGGCTGAACTCGAGTCGGTCATCCTGGAACTGCCCTCGGTCCGCGATGTCGCCGTGGTCGGCGTTCAGGACGAGCACGGGGCCGAGGCACCGAAGGCCTTCGTGATGCTGCATCCCGGCCGGTCCCTAGGCGCGGACCAGATCCGCGAGTATGTCCGCACGCAGGTCGCCGGATACAAGCAGGTACGCGATGTTGAATTCGTGAAGGAGATACCTCGGTCACCGGCCGGAAAGATCCTCCGCCGACTGCTGTAGGCGCCGTCGTGGAGGCCTTATTCGCGTTGATCTTCCGGAGCAATGAGCTCGTCCGGCACGGTCTGCCGCACGAAGTTCCGCGCTGCTTCAACGGCACCTTCCACAGCTTCCCGTCCCGGAACGAGCCTTGCGAATTTCACCAGGTCCGCCTCCTCGAGGAAGCTGCGCAACAGCCGCTGGTGTTCGGCCGCGACCGCCGACTCATCTGCCATCGCGGTCAGGAACTCCTCCGTGGTCTGCTCGGGAGCCCGCACGCCGAACCGGTCCTCGACATACCGCCGGACGATGTCGGACAGGCGCAGGAAGAAGTCCTCGATCCCTTCCGGGCCGGGCAGACCCGCCTCAAGCAGTGCGGCCAGGGCGGCCAGGGCCGATTCGTGCGGTGGGACGACCCTCGGTATCGATCGGGCCGCGATCCGGCGACGACGCCACCAAGCCAGCGCAGCCAGCAACGCGGCAAGCGCCATCGTCGCAGTTCCCCACCACCATCGCGGAACCGGTATGTCGACGGGCGCGGAAATGTCTCTCAGATCCGCGTCCTGCGGGTCCTCCAGCACGCTCTCGACTCTGACGCTGATCGGGCTGGTCGAGAGTTCGGTGGTCTGGTTCACGATCACAGTCAGGGATGGGATCTCGTAATCGCCGGGAAGGAAGGGCTGCAGGATGTACTCGCGCCGCCGCACGATCCGGCCATCTTCGAGGAGCCGGTCACCGACGGACTCGTCGAGAACCGCGGCGAACTGTCCGAATCCATCGGTCGAGTCGGGAAACTCGACCGTGTCGGTCTCGCTGCTCTCCACCTCGATGCCGAGAGCGACCGTCTCGACGATCGTCAGCTTGTCCCGGTCAACGGTCAGGGTCAGGTCCGCCCCACCGCCCTCGATCTCGCTGACGACGGCCGGGGCCGGTGGTACCGGGTCCGGCCCGTCAGCATCACATCCACCCAACGCGAGGAGGGCCCCCAATCCAATCCAGCCGCGACGACCCGCAACTCGGACTGGCATCCCGACCGGAGCGGCAAACCTCACCGCCGCCGGCCCCGCTTCCGGAACAGCCTGCGGAGGTCGCGCACGTAATCTTGGCCGGTTCTCACCTCCACTTCGTCAACCCCCACGGAACGGAAGAACTCCTGCCGTCTGGCACGGCGTGCCCGGGCCGCGGCGACGTACTCGCGGCGCACCCGGGGACTTGACGTGTCGACGAGCACGCAATCGCCGGTCTCCGCATCCTCGAGCTCGATGAGCCCCACATCCGGAAGTTCCTGCTCGCGCTCGTCCCCCACGGTGATCGCGATGAGGTCATGCCGCCGCGCGAGAATGCCGAACTGCTTGCCGTGTCCGGCCTCCAGTACGCCCGGCCCCAGGAAGTCCGAAAGGAGGAACACCACGGCCCGCTTGTGTGTCACGCGGCCCAGATACTCGAGCACGGCGGACAGTTCCGTTCCACGCCCCGTCGGAACGAACCGGAGCAGATCGCGGATGAGCCGCAGGACATGAGTCCGGCCCTTGCCGGGTGCGATCGCAAGCTCCACATGGTCCGTGAAGACAAGCAGTCCCACCTTGTCGTTGTTCCGGATGGCAGCAAAGGCGAGCAGGGCACAGAACTCGGCGGCAGCCTCGTTCTTGAGCTGGCTCCGGCTCCCGAATGCACCGGAAGCCGACAGGTCGACCAGCAGCCACACCGTCAGTTCGCGTTCCTCGACATACCTCTTGACGAACGGCCGGCCCATCCGGGCCGTGACGTTCCAGTCGATGCTGCGAATCTCGTCGCCGGGCGCATACTCGCGGACTTCCTCGAATTCGATGCCGCTGCCCTTGAAGACGCTGCTGTACTCGCCCGCCAGCACATCGTCAACCGCCTTGTTCGTCTGGATCTCGATCAGCCGGATCTTCCGTGCTACGCTTCGCGTGAATTCCTTGACATCCATAGGCATTGATTGATTGAGGGATCCGTTCCGCATCGACAGCCCGGGCCCGGCGCGTTGCCAGCCGCCCGTCACAAGCCCGCTACGGCACCTCGACGCCGTCGAGGACGCGCTGCACGATGTCCTCCGAGGTCAGTTCTTCCGCCTCCGCTTCGTACGTCACCATGACCCGATGCCGGAGCACGTCGTGGGCAATGGACTTCACATCCTGTGGCACAACGTAGCCGCGGCCCTGCATCATGGCCTGCCCTCTCGCGGCCATGGCAAGGTAGATCGTGGCGCGCGGCGACGCGCCATGCCGTATCCAGTCCTGCAGCTCCAGCTTGTACGCAGCCGGGTGCCGGGTCGCTTCGACCAGGTCCACGATGTACTCCTCGACCTTGGAATCCATGTACACGGAGTCGGCAAGGCGTCGCAGCCGCACGATGTCGTCCGGCTCGAGTACCGGAGAGACGTCGTGCTCGACCCGGGACTTCGCCATGCGACGAAGGATCTCGAGTTCCTGCTCTCTCGACGGATAGCTGACCCGGAGTTTCAGCATGAAGCGGTCCACCTGCGCTTCCGGCAAGGGGTATGTGCCTTCCTGCTCAATCGGATTCTGGGTCGCCAGGACCAGAAACGGATCCTCGAGGGGATACGTCGATTCGCCGATCGTCACCTGTCGCTCCTGCATCGACTCGAGCAGTGCACTCTGCACCTTCGCCGGTGCCCGGTTGATCTCGTCGGCGAGTACGATATTGGCGAAGATGGGCCCCATCTTCGTGCTGAAGCCGCCATCAGCCGGCGAGTAGATCATGGTGCCGATCAAGTCGGCCGGCAGCAGGTCGGGAGTGAACTGGATGCGCCGGAACGAAGCCTGGATGGCCCTGGCAAGGGTGGTCACGGAAAGCGTCTTGGCCAGGCCGGGAACACCTTCGATCAAGACGTGGTTGTTGCAGAGGAGGGCCAGGACAAGACCGTCGACGAGCGCCTGCTGGCCAACAATGACCTGACCGACCTCTCGCCGGACCGCCGCCAGCACCGACGCTTCCTCCTGTACCAGCCGACCGATCTCCCGCACGTCCGCGGCCTGTGGCGGGCCATCACTCTCCCGGGTATCGCGTGCCAGAACTTCCATCGTTCCCCTCAATCTACCAATTCGGACCGACGTCTTTCATTCGCCGCTGACGCCGACAAACCGACCGGGAGCGCTGGTTGGACAGGACGGCCGGGCACCTCTACACGGGCGCTTTCCTGCGCCGCTCTCCGAACCCGATGCGGGCCGTGGATTCCCCGGCTCGCCGGCCGAGATCACGGCGGGGCGACAACAGGCCCCGACGGGGCCGAGTCCTCGATCACCTCGGCGAAATAGCCCTGGGCCAGGATCGGGGTTCCGTTGACCTGCTCGGTGACGAACGCGAAACCGTACGCATGCTGGAATCCGCATTCAGCCACCAGAAAACCCTGAAAGTCCGTCAGTGGTACCAGACCACGATCGGGTCGCCCGTTCAACAGAGTGAACGCCAGATGTTCGCCCGCGTCGATCACGGCCGACCGCTGGATCGAGGGTTCCGCCTGGTCCTTGATGCCCGACCCGTGATATCGCAGGATGCACTGCCCGGACTGGTGCCTGGTCCCGAGTGGGTCCGCCGAGGTGTTCGCGATCACGATGGCCGTGTCGAAACTGCTCCGATTCGTGACGAAGGGGAAGAACAGGGTGGTGCCGCAACGTGCCAGTCGCAGCCTGCGGTCGGCCCGGACCTTCACCCTGGCGAATCGCAACCGGTCGTTGCGCGGCGGGCTGGCTCCATCGAGTCCGAACGGGGCAAGGCTCGCCGATGCAGTCATCGTCCCGCCCTCGAACCGCCCTGTCGCCGGGGTGGGCCGGGAAAAACGGACGGGGATGGAGCAGGTCTCGCGACCGAGCGGATCGGTGCTGCGAACTTCATAGACTGCCCGCGCCTCTGAATCTTCCGTCACGCGCAAGGTGCGATCCCGGGGCGGGCCCGAAAGAACCGTGCCACCGAGCCCGGACGGCGAGGAACCCTCCACCAGCGCCAGTTCCGCAACGCCACCGGCACCGGACTCGCAAGCCAGGCTCGAAGGCACCGAAACGGAGACTCCGGCCGGAATACCGGAGAGCCCGACCCGGATGCGTGTTCCCGAGGACAGGTACGAGGGTCCGGCATCGTCGTCCGAGTGAGGATAGAAGGCATCCTGCCAGCCGGTCTGTCCGGGGTAGAGAGAAGCCTCTCCAACCGCCTTGAATGCCGAGGCGAACCCTTCCGACAAGGCAATCTCAGCACTGGCCTCACCATGTGAGCACAGCCGATCGAAGTCCAGTTCGTCGGCACGAACGGAAAGACCGGTGGCGGCATCCGCGAGCCGCAGCGGGCTCCCGCTCAGTCGGACCCGTCGGCCCGTCGACCTCACCGCAAGCGTAGCCTGGACCGGGACACTTGCTCCGGTCGTACGTCCACTGGCGCCGAGCTGGGACGCGTTCACGCGGATATTCGTGAGACGCATCGTGGTGGTGGGCGGATGGCAGCCCTCCGCCACACCGAAGCGCCCACGGCAGCCATCGAACCCGCCGGTGACGAGGCCCGCTCCGCCAGTTGCGGCGCCGGGAATCGGCATAGCCACTCCCGACCAACTGAGGGTGCCCGTTGTCCCCGTCGCGAGGTGCGCCAGCATCGGATTCTGCACGGTCGCCCCCTCCAGCCCGCAACCGTCGAACGAGCTGCTCGCACTCACCGCAGGGCAGTGCTTCTCGTTCACCACGAGGACGGCATCCACCACATCGGATCCGAAGCCGAAGTCGGCGCGGTTTCCGACACTGACGTTCATAGAGAGGCTCACATCGACACGGATCGATCCTCCCGGTTCACTCCGGCCTGCAGCGCCTGCGTCATGACAGGTGATCACCACGTCCCCGACGAGCTCGCTGGTTCCCTCGATGCGCACGATCGGCACCATCGCCGTGGCAGAACAGTGGATCTCACCGGGGACGGCACCGGAAGTGGAAGGAGCGTTCTGGGCAGTGGCAGTCGAAGCGCCGACCAGCGCACTGGCGCAACCGAACAGACAAGACCGTGACAGCATGCGAGCAACTCGTGGCATCAGACTGCTCCTGCCCGGGTAGTGGAGAGGCTCCAAATCACTGGGGCTCCCTGGCAATCACGGCTCGCTTGCCGTTGGTCTGGACGGACACCACGCGAGCAAGGTATCCCATGGCAAGGTCGGCAACACCCCGGAAGCCGTCGGTAATGAATGCGTAACCGCGCGCACCCGGAAAACCGCAAACCACCATCAGGTAGCCTTGGAATTCCTCGATTCCCACGATGTTGCGATCCAGATTCCCCCCCGACAGCGTGAAGACGATCTGTTCACCGGGTTCGAGTTCAGTGGTATGTTGCACGAGGAAGAAGTCGTTTTCCTCCGATGTCTCGCCGTAGTAGTGCAGGTCGCAGGCTCCGGCCGAGCCGGACTCCGTCCCGACAAGAGCCTCCCTGGAGCCGTGGGTGACGACCAGCCCGGTCGTGAAGCCCACTTGATTGGAAACGAACGGGAACAGGAGGGTGGTGTCATCGGGAACCAGGTCGATCTGCCGTCGGTCGCTGCGCGGCGGTGCAGCGAATCGGGGGACCGGCGCACTCGAGCTGGCGACGACTGTGACACTGCGAGGAGCCAGGCCGGCAGCGACCCAGATGCGCAGGCCGCTCGACTGGCCCGACGGAATGTCGAATCGGACCGGGACGTGGCAATCCTCCAACAGCGCCGGATCCTGTGCCTGGACCTCGAATACGGCCAACCCGGCGCCCGTCGCAATCTCGACGGGGACACTGGGCTCGGACTGCAGGGAACCCAGGCTGGCAGCCCCACTGGATCCGTCGAGTCGATGTCCGGTCACCAGGCCGAGCACCAGAGTGTGAGCAACTTCCGGATCAACGCCATCGATGACGGGCTGCTGACAGCCCACGGCCAACGGGACACTGACGGCGACATCGTCCGGCACGCCGCCGAATTCCAGCAGAACTCGCGTGGAAACGGCCGCGTCATCCGCAGCGGGCCCGCCCCGCAAGGCGTTCGAGAATCCTTCCCGGATGTGGATGGATGCCTGCACGCTACGAACACCGGACGAGGTCGATTCCGACACTCGTTCCGCGGACTCGATGGTCAGGGCCTGCCGGGGATAGGCAACATCAAGCATCCCGTTCTGCAGCGTGACGGCGGAACTCGAGCGGACGGCAATCGCCGCCCGGATGGGAAGAGCCGCTCCTGCGGCACGATCTGCAAGGCGAAGCTGGGAGGCGTTGGCACGGATTCCGCGAATGCGAATCGTTGGCGCCTGCACCCGATGGCTCGTCGCCGCCACGGATGGCCCGACGGCCCGCAGCGGAAGCACGACATCCGTCCATTCGAGCGTGGTGACGGAAATCAGTCTCCCGAACTGCGGATCCTGCACCGTCCGGGAAGGCGCGCCACATGTGTCGAACGTGCCCCCCTGCCGACTGGGTGCCGGACAGTCGTTGCCGTGCACAACGAGCACGGCATCGGAGAGATTCTCCTGCTGGACGAGGTCGACGGAGTTGGTCACGCTCGTGTTCAGCGAGACCGCGATCGAAAGGCGAATGGCAGCCACTTCAGGCTGTGCGCCGGACGATTCCGCCGCACAGTTGATCGCAATGTCCGCCACCTCTTCGGTGATCCCGTCCGAATATACCGGACCCGCGAGGGCGGACGCCGTGCAATGGACGGGGGGCGCCGGTTGGGCAAGTGCGGGGCCACCCAACAGGGCCACAGCCAGCCCGCCGAGGGCCGATACCCGAAATGGCTCCAATCTGCCCCCTGACTGTAATGTTGCCATACCGGCGCCAGATCGGGGCTGCCGTGCAGATGCGGAAGCCAGGAACGACAACGGCCAATGCCCGGCCAGCCAACTCGCCAACGGGGTACAGTGACCGGGCCATGCAAGGATCAGGCGACCAGTTGAAACGCCTTTCGCATGGAATCGCCCGTGATGCGACAGGCCGGCTCGTCCTCCATCTCGTTCAGCTTGCGATTGAAGGGTTCAGCCCTGATGGGCCCGTCATATCCGACATCCAGCAGTGCCTCCAGGAACTCCCGGAGATCGATGACTCCCGTGGCAAGAGGCAACTCCCGCTGATTGTCGTACTGTTCGTCCCTCGGTATTCCGCCCGGAGCGTCATTCAGATCCGCGGAGATGATGTCCCGATTCGCAAGCGTCCTGATGTCGTCACCGGATTCGCGAGATGTCCACCAGTGCCATGAATCGAGTACGAAACCGACATTGGGGAGACCGATCTCGGCGATCAGGTCCTTGGTGCCGGCCATGGTGTGCACGAACGAGTGACGCCGGGCCGTCCAGTTTCGCTTCGTGCCGACGTACTCCAGCCCGAGGCGGAGACCGCGATCCTGAAGCACCTCGCCCACCCGTCGAAGGCGGGCTGCGGTCTGCCGCAGGTTCTGCACATAGCTCAGGGTGTCACTCGCGGGCGAGAGCCAGGTGCCTACACGGTCGGCCCCCGCCTCCTGCAATGTATCCGCCGCGCGGGGTAGCGAAGCCATGCCCGTATCGAAGACCGCCTGATCCTTGCGAAACTCGACGGGAAGGCCAGCAGCGGCCCACCGGAGGCCGTGCTTCTGCAAGGCATCCGCATGGCGCTGAACACCGTCACGGAGCAGGTCGAGCGGAAACGGCTGGACGGATTCGAACCCGTGCCTGGCGGCCAGTTCGATCGCTTGTGCCTGATCGGCCTTCACGCCGAGACTGCCCGGAACGAATGCGCTGAAGAACTGGCGCGACGATGGAGCGGCTCGGGCCGATCCACGATGCAGACCGGCTGCTGCCAGCCCCATGAACCCCCGCCGTCCCAGCTTCGATGGCCGGATAGGATGCTCCGCTCTCATGGCATCCGAGATCATAGCAACTGGGACCGATCGGTTCCCATGGAGGTCGCATCGAGGATGGGGATACCCAACCGCGCCGGGCGCACGGACCGTCGGTCACGCAAGGGTCAGCGGACAGTGACTCTGGCGGCTGTCCGCCGCCGGCCGCAGCTGCACTCCGACCGGATCAACAAGGCTCGGGTGGAATGTTGTAAGATGGCGGCGGAGATCAGTAGATGACGGACAGGACCTTCATCAGGCGCCACAACGACATTCAGGAGCGGGCCGGGGCCAGCCCGAGACAGGTGTCTCCCTGGACGATCTGGATCTATGGCCTTCCAGCCGCCGCCGTGCTCGGCGGGATCCTGCATGTCAACGGTATCGGGCCATTCCAGTCCCTCGAAGCGACGCTCCAGAAGGAAGCGGACCTGAAGACGACCATCCGTGAGATCCAAAGCGAGAACGTTGCCCTGCAGGATCAGGTCGACACGCTCAAGCCCGGGGAGTTCGGAATCGAGAAACGGGCCCGGGAGCAGCTTGGCTGGTCGATGCCGGGCGAAATCGTGATCCACATGCCGGACAAGCGCTAGGGGGCCTCGGAAGGCTCCTGCCGGAGCTAATAGCGACATGCGCCGCAGCTGGCTGCGTGACGTCGGAACGACCGATCGCACGCCGGCGGGCTTGGGTTGGAACTGTCAATGGGCAGCAGGAGTCGGCCCTGGCGGCGGATGCTGAAGAGGGCTACCGCCAGCAGCATGCCGGTTCCGCAGCCGACGGCAGTGGCAGGTGATGACGAGACAATGTCCGGAACGATTCCTGCGAGATGGTGCTGCCGACCACGGGATCGTCAGCATCCTGCACAGCATTTGCTGATCCGATCCGTAGCGATAAAATAAGGAATTGCAAGGGCAGTGCGAGTTCCGATGAATTCCACCGAGCCTGCCCTCGAGCTGCTGCGTTCGCCCTCGGAACGCGGACAATCCTACAAGGGCCGACCCGGCTATCGGTTGCTGGCACTGCTCGACATCGAGCAGCGCGAATTCTGGGTCGTCTTCATCTATTCGGCCGGGATCGGCCTACTCACGCTGGTCGGACCGGTCGCGATCCAGGTCCTGGTCAACATCATCGCCTTCGAATCGCTGCTGCAGCCACTCGTGATCCTGACGCTGTTCCTGTTGGTGGCCCTGGGGTTCGCGACGGTACTGGAGGCCTTTCGAGCCTATACGGTGGAGGTCATCCAGCGACGGTTCCTGGTCCGTGTCGCCACCGACTTCGGTGTGCGGCTGGTACGCGTGAAGACGGATGCCTTTCAGCGATTCTACGGCCCGGAACTGGTCAACCGCTTCTTTGATGTCGTCACTGTCCAGAAGAGTGCCGCCGAACTGTTGATCAACGGTATCTCGCTGGCCATGCAGACCTTGGTCGGCATGCTGCTGCTGGCGGTCTATCACCCTTGGCTGCTGGCCTATGACGCCGTGCTGCTGGTGGTGATGGGCTGGGTCGTCTTCGGGGCCGGCCGGGGCGCCGTGCGTTCAGCCATCAAGGAGTCGGAAGGCAAGTACGCCATTGCAGCGTGGCTGGAGGAGATTGCTGGCCATGTCCCTGTACTGAAATCGGCTTCCGGTGTCGGCTACTCACTCGGCCGGCTCAACGCGTTGACCAAGGAGTACATCGAGCGCAGGAAACTGCACTTCCGGGTGGTCATGCGCCAGATCGTGAGTTCACTGGTCGTCAAGACGCTCTCGATTTCGCTGCTGCTGGGCCTGGGCGGGATCCTGGTGATGCGCGGCCAGATGACGCTGGGCCAACTCGTCGCTGCGGAGGTGGTGATCACCATGGTCGTGAGCGCATTCGCGGAATTCGGCAAGAAGCTCGAGACCTACTACGACATGTTGGCCGCACTGGACAAGCTCGGTCAGGTGATCGACCTGCCCTTGGAGCAGGGCGGCTCGCGGCCGCCGGTTCTGCAGGACCACCCGGCTTCGATCGAACTGGCAGATCTGGGCGTGGGCCAGTCCGGCGGGGAGCAGGGCCTGGATGGCGTTTCACTGCACATCCGTCCCGGCGAGCGGATCGCAATCTGCGGTCCGCGCGGTGCGGGCAAGTCGACACTGGCGCAGGTTCTCGCAGGGATTCGTCAGCCTGACACGGGCATCCTCCTCGTGGATGGACTCGACTCCAAGGACTTGGCACCTGTCGCTTATCGGGAGATCGCCGCGATCGCCAAGGGCCCGGACATCTTCAGCGACACCGTCGAACGGAACATATCTCTCGATCGGCCCACCGTCGGAATCGAGCGAGTGCATGCGGCGCTGGAGCGCATGCAGTTGCTGCGAGCCGTTCTGGCACTTCCGGACGGGCTGCAGACGATGCTGAGGAATGGCGGCCCGCTGACACGCGCACAGGCGGAACAGGTGGTCCTGGCACGCGCAGTCGCAGGCGCTCCTCGACTCCTGGTCCTCGACGGCATCCTTGATCGCATTGACGACCAGACCGTATTCGAGGCGGTCTGCCAGGACCTGTTTGCAACCGGCGCGCCCTGGACGCTGGTCTGCGTCACCGGCCGCCCTGACATCATCGCTCGATGTGACCGCGCCTACATTCTCAAGGATCGCGCACTTGCAGAAACACCGGTCGATCAGGCGATGGCGTGGGCACAGCGCTACCGGAATGCCGATACCGACCGAACCTGAGGAGCATCCCTTGCCGTCCAGCCATGAGTCCACCGGTAGCCCACGAAGCCGCGGCAGGTGGTTCGAGGGAGAGTTCGACGCCCTGGAGCAAGTCGGATCGATCGAGAACATGCGCATTCTGGCACGACTGCTCGCGCTGCTGATCGTCACGATAGCGGCCGCTCTGGTGTTCGTGCCGTGGCAACAGGCAGTTCCGGCATCCGGTCAGGTGGTTGCCTTCGATCCCGTGCAGCGCCGGCAGTTCGTGGAAGCACCGATCGAGGGGCGGATCGTGCGATGGGGAGTGGTTGAAGGATCCCGCGTCGAGGCCGGCGCGATGCTGGTCGAGATCTCCGACAACGACGCCCTGCTCGTCGATCGGATGGAGCTGGAGCGCGAGGCGATCGTTGGCGTGCGCGAGGCTGCCCTCGAGAAGGCCGCATCGTTACGTCGCAAGATCGAGCAGCTGGAACTCACCCGGGACCGGGCGATCGCAGCGGCCCAGTCGAAAGTGCAGGTAGCGCGCGACAAGGTCGTCGTGGCAGCCCGGACACTGGAGGCGAACGAGGCGGCCGAGCAGACCGCCAAGCTGAACTTCGAACGACAGTCCACTCTCAACGAGAAAGGTCTCTCGTCCCGCCGCAACTTCGAACTCGCACAACTGAAGGAGCTCCAGACCGTGGCGGCGGTCAACGAGGCCCGAGCGGGTCTGAGTGCGGCCCGCAACAGCCAGATCGCTGCCGAAGCCGAACGCGAGAAGGTGAGGGCCGACGCACAGGCAAAGGTGGCCGATGCGCGGGCATCCCTGCAACAGGCCGTATCCGACGAGCGTAAGGCCGCGGGCGAATTGATCAAGATTGACGTGCGACTTGCGCGCCAAGCCACGCAAGTGGTGCGGGCACCGGCTAACGGGTTCGTGCTGCGAGTGGTAGCGCGCCAGGGCACGGAGATGGTGAAGGCAGGCGACATCCTGATGGAACTTGTTCCCGAGTCCGAGCGCAACGTCGTCGAGCTCTGGGTCGACGGCAACGACGCGCCCCTGGTTGCTCCCGGACGCAAGGTGCGTCTGCAGTTCGAGGGCTGGCCAGCGCTCCAGTTCATCGGCTGGCCGTCGGTGGCAGTCGGCACGTTCGGGGGCGAAGTCCTGGTCGTCGATGCATCGGACAACGGGCGCGGGGACTTCCGAGCGCTGATTCAGCCGGACATCGATAGCCCTCCTTGGCCCGAGCAGCGTTACCTGCGCCAGGGAGTCCGGGCGAATGGCTGGATCCTCCTGGATCGGGTCTCGCTGGGGTTCGAAATCTGGCGTCAGTTCAATGGATTCCCGCCGGCCACGACCGCACCGGTCGGGACTCGACCCACTGCAGCGAAGGACAAGACCGGATGAGGTGGCTGGCCGTTCTGGGGGTTCTGCTTGTCTCGGGGATCAGCGGGGTCGGCGCTCCGCTGACACTGTTAGAAGTCCTGGAGACAACCGAGCGCTCTCATCCGCTCCTGCTGGCGGCGATCTCGAAACGTGCCGCTGCCGCAGGAATAGCTCTTGGAACGCGCGGAGCGTTCGACACGAAGCTCAAGGTTGAAACCGGATCGAACCAGTTCGGATACTACAAGACCCGGACCGGGAGCGGAGTACTCCACCAGCCGCTGCGCGAGTTGGGTGGCGAGGTGTTCGGCGGATACAAGCGTGGCCTGGGCAACTTCGAGCCCTGGAAGGAGTACGGTCTCACCCTCTCGGAGGGTGAATGGAGCGGAGGCATCAAGCTCCCGATCCTGCGGAACCGTGCCATCGACGAACGCCGGGCCGACCTGCAGTTTGCAAGCCTCGCGGTGGAACTCGCCGACACTTCCATCCAGACCCAGCGCCTGGTCCTGATGAGGGCGGCGGCAACGACGTACTGGAAATGGGTGGCCGCGGGAGCGAAGCTGCAGATTGCGAGGGACCTGCTATCCCTAGCCGAAGACCGACGGGAACAAGTCGAACAACTGGTCCGTGCAGGACAGGTGGCCGAGATCGAGATCGCCGAGAACGAGCGGGCGGTGCTGCGGCGCCGGTCAGCTACGCTGACGGCGGAACGGGAACTGCAGGCTGCCCGATTCGACCTCTCGCTGTATCTCCGGGACGCGGAGGGTAAACCCCAGCAGGCCAGCGAGGATCGCCTTCCCGAATTTCCGGAGCCCCGGAGCGTCGCGGCGGAACGGGTCGAGCAGGACCTGCGAACCGCGATGGATCGGCATCCGAAGATAGCCGGCGTGCTGGTCACGCTGGATCAGAACGGAGTGGCCCTCGAACTGGCCCGGAACCGGCTACTTCCAAGGGTCGACGTCACGGCCAAGTTCGGGCGCGACTCGGGCGTCGGACCCTACAGCAAGAGGGGCAATGAGCTGATCGCCGGAATCACTATCGAGTCGCCGTTCCAGCGCCGCAAGGCAAGGGGTGAAGTGGCGGTCCAGAATGCGGAACAGGAACGGCTCCTGTATGAACTGATGTACCTCCGTGACAGCGTGGCGGTCGAGATCAGGGATGCCGCTGGAGCACTCAGCCTGGCTCTTCAGCGACTGGTGCTGGCCCGTGCGGAGTACGACCTCGCCATGCGTCTGGCGGAGGCCGAGGTCGAGCGCTTCCGATTCGGAGACTCGACCCTGTTCGTGGTCAACCAGCGGGAGGTGGCTGCGGCGGCTGCCCGCTACGAGTCGGTCAACGCCTTGGCCGACTGCCACGTGGCCACAACGATCTACCGGGCGTCCACCGCCACGCTGTAACTCCATACTCCCGCTGTCGACGCTGCGGGGCGACGGACTGCAGTGGATGGGGCGATTCCGCCAATCGAGTCCCCGACGACTCGAAGTGAGTCCTGGCCCGGCCGTTCGTTCTCAGGATCTGCAGGGTAAATTCCGCACGGGCTCGGCTCGTCGCCGGACTACCGACTGGTCTACTCCGGCCCGGTCTCCATCAGCTGCTCCTGGCTCTACCAGCGAGCGCACAGTGTTGTCAGCATGCGGCCACCCGCACGTCTTCCCGGCACAGTCAGACGCACCGCCAGCGACGGTTCTAATACCCTGCACTGCCGCGTCACACGGTGTTCATTCTCACCAGCCGGATGGCAGAGCGCCGCACCACTCCTGTTCCGGTGTGCTATCGTTAGAACTGCTCTGGGGAGCCCGCTTGGGCATAACAGGGAAGTCCGGTGCAATTCCGGCACGGTCCCGCCACTGTGAGCGACAAGCCGTTCCAAGACACCACTGAGGCAACCGCCTTGGGAAGGTAGGTTCGGCGTGCGCAGTTCTTGCGTGTGAAGTCGTGAGTCAGGAGACCTTCCCCCGAGCCTGTCAAACGCACACTTCCGCGAGGTACGGATGAGCGATCTGGAAACACTCTTGCTGCTGGAGTTCGGCCTTACTCTGCCGGCTCCGGACCCCATCAAGTCCTCCCAGCGAACCTCACGCCAGTATCGGCCCAAGTGCAGAGCCCGCGATTGCGGGCTTGCGCGGCTCGATGTGCCTGATTCCCATTCGTGTCCGCGCAGACGGATCAGGAGGCAACCCAGTGACTTCTCCAAGAGTGCATCGCGTCGGCGCCGAGCCGGCAGCTTGCCGCATACGCCGCCATTGGCCGGCTCGTGGCAACGACATTTCTGAGCCGAGCCTGGCTGCGCCGTTGCGGTTGACAGCCGCGGCACTGGTCCTTTGCCTGACCATGCCTGTCGGTATCCTCACAGCGGCGAGCCTCAGGGGCTTCATCTCCGCCCCGGATGGCAGCGCCGTGCCGGGCGCGCAAGTACGTCTGTTCGACCGCCACAGCAGTCAGTCGCACAGTGTCGTGGGTGGCGGCGATGGTCGCTACTTCTTCCAGAGCGTGCCGGCGGGAGACTATCTGCTGGAAGGGGAGTCCGCCGATCAGGCCCTGGCGGGCTCCACCGGGATCGCTGTTGAGGGCGATACCCGGCAGGATCTGCGGCTTGCCATCTCGGGTGGGCGTGTCGAAGTCGTCGTAACGGCCTCGAGCACCCCGCTAACGCAACGCGAGGTGGCGAAGGCCCTGGGTGCGTTCAGCGCGGTTGAGATCGCGGATCGCAACGAGTTTGCGCTGTCAGAGGCCCTCCGCGTGATCCCGGGCGTCCGAGTACAGCAACTGCGGGGGCCGGGGAGTCTTACCAAAGTGCAGACGCGAGGCTTGCGCAATCACGACACATCCGTCCTGATCGACGGCTTGCGATTTCGCGATGCAGCCAGCACCCAGGGAGATGCGACTGCGTTCTACAGCGACATGAATCTGGTGGGCACGGAACGAGTCGAGTTCGTGCGGGGCTCGGGATCGTCCCTGTATGGCTCCCATGCCATCGCCGGCGTGATGAACGTTACCTCGGCCCAGGGCGGTGGACGCACACATGGCGAAATGCGCGCCGAAGGGGGCGGTCTGGGCATGCTTCGTGGCGTTGCGAGGGTTGGAGGTGGCCTCGACGCAGACCGTCTGGTCTACAGTGGCGGCGTATCACACCTGAACGTGACGGGCGGTTACCGCGGGCGCAGTCCCTATCGCAACTCGACCGTGAGGGGCTTTGGCAAGTATGCACTCCGACCGAACCTGTCGCTTAGCGGTCGCGCATGGGGATCGGACGCATTCCTCGGCCTGACCGAGAGTCCAGCCTTCCCCGACGAGATCGTGGCGAATTTCCCCGACATGGGCAACGTGCAGGCCCGCGCGCTGCCCATCGATCAACTCGACCTCTTCGAGCAGGGCCTGCCGTTCACGGCCGGCACGGCGACCTTCATTCCCGGCCAGATCGATCCCGACAACCGGCGCTCATCGCGATTCGTGGCCTCGGCGGTCACGCTTCAGCACGAACTCAGCGTGAACACGTCCTACCGGATCGCTTACCAGCATGTCGAGACCAGGCGTCGCTATCAGGATGGACCGGCAGGTCCCGGGCGATTCGATCCGGACTTCAGCAACGACAGTCGGATTCATGGTCAGACCCATCTGCTGCAGGCGCGGGCGGACCAACAGGTCGGTGGTCACAACCTGCTGAGCCTGGGGTATGAACTGGAAGCCGAGAGGTTCGACACGTTCAACACGGACGAGAGCCCGCAACCTGCGACCAGCCAGGTCCAGATTGATCAACTCAGCCATGCGGTCTTCGGACAGGACCAGATCCGCATGATGGATGGCAGGCTGCTTGTCTCGATCTCGGGGCGGCTGCAGAGCTTCAACCCGGGCTCGCCACGGTTCACAGGCGCGACCAGTCCGTACGAAACAGTCGCCGTCGCCAGTCCCGGCAATGCCTACACCGGCGATATCGCAGCAGCGTACTTCGTCGAGGCATCCAACACCAAGCTGCGGGCCCATGCCGGCAATGCGTTCCGCGCTCCATCCATGTACGAACGCTTCGGCGGATCGTTCTCCTCTTTTTCCGGCAGTTTCAGCTACTGGGGCGACCCACGTCTCGCCCCGGAACGGTCTGTTGCCGTCGACGCCGGACTCGACCAATGGCTGTACGGTTCGAAGGTGCGCCTGAGCGGAACGCTCTTCTACACCAACCTGCAGCAGAACCTCATATTCGACTTCGCGAACTTCCCTCCGAACGACATCTTCGGTCGCAGCGGCGGATATCGAACGGCGGGTGGCGGGATCGCCCGCGGATTCGAGTTCGACACGCAGCTGGCTCCCACGTCGAGCACCAGTGTGCGGGCCGCGTATACGTTCACCAACTCGGATTCGCGCACTCCCCGGATCGGAAACGACTACTTCCAGGTACCGGGAGTCTCCGATCACTTGCTCTCCCTGACCGCCACGCAATGGCTGCGCAAGTGCGTCAACGTCACGTTCGACCTTCTTGCATTGAGCGACTATATCCTGTCGCCGTACGGGGCCAAAGGGCGAAAGATGGTTTTCACCGGGCCGGTCAAGGCCGATCTGGTCGTACGCTATGATCTTCCGCTCTCCGAGTTCAAGACGCTGGAAATCTACGGGAAGGCAGAGAACGTGTTCAACCAGGAATACTACGAGAACGGCTTCGGCTCGCCCGGCTTGTGGGCTATCGGCGGCGTGCGGCTCAACTTCTGAAACGCGGTGGCCAAGAATGTGGTTGATTCCCCCTTCCCTGCAAGCCCGATGCGGTCAGTCGGATCGGTCGACCGGAACCTCACGACCGCACATCCCGGTCACTGAGACGGCTGCAGGTGCCACGAGCGGTCCGGGATCCCGCTCGGTCTGGCCCGCCCGCCATCCGGTGGGCGAGCCAGACCGGCGCGCCGCCGCTACTGCCGTCAGGGATCTCGCATGACTCTGTCAGCCCGCACGGTGGCCGTCTCGGGCGCCGCCATCTGCGCCGTTCTCTTCGCGGCAGCCCTACGGTTCGACGATGGCCTGCCCGGCAAAGCCATGTCCGGGGCACGCTTGGCGTCTTTGGGCCCCGGGGGCGACTTCCCGCGACGTGCCGTCGACGCCAGTGGACAGGAACTGGTGGTCGAAGCGGCACCCCAGGCCATCGCTTCCCAGGCCCTTACGATCGACCACATCCTGTTCGCGGTCACGGATCACGAGCGAATTGTAGCCGTAAGCCCCTATGCCATGGACCCGGACTACAGCTTTGTCCACGAAACCGTCTCCGCGCTCTCCTTGGCGAGTTCTGCCGACCTGGAAGCGATGCTCCTTACGAACCCCGATCTGATGCTGCTCTCCCACCGGGCCAGAGCCGATTTCGAGGACATTCTGCGCTATGCCGACATTCCCACCTTCCGTGTGCGCACGGTTTCTTCGGACTTTGAACAGATCGCTGCCGGAATCGCTGCCGTTGGTTTCGTGACCGGCGACGACACCGCCGCCGCTCTGGAGATCGACCGTCTGATCGAGAGGATTGAACGGGCCAAGCAGCGCCGGCCGCCAGCGGCCCCGGCCCCACGTGTGCTGCCCTATTCGACATTCGGCAGCACGCTCGGCAAGGGTTCGCTGGTTGATCACATCCTGACTGAACTCGGTGCCGTCAACGTTGCCTCGGAACAGGGCATCGGTCCATACGCCGACATCAGTAGCGAGCAGGTGGCCGCATGGAATCCGGACTGGATCGTGGCTTCGTCCGAGCGTGGCGACCCGAGCCGAGTCTGGAATCAGTTGCTGGCCGATGCCGGCATCGCTGTCACAACGGCGGGCCGCACTGGCCAGATTCTGCTGGTCGACAGCCGCCAGTTCACGACCATGTCGCAGCATGCGGTCGGTCTGATGGAAGCCATCGCCGCCGGACTCTATGGGCAGGGCAAGTGACTGCAGATCCTTCATCGCCGGATAGCTGTCGTGTCCCAGCCCCGGGTCGCAGCCGGGCCGGGCCGGGCCGGACACTGGTCATATTTCCTGTCCTCACCGCCTTGCTCATCGTCGCGGCCGCAGCGGGAGTGGCGATCGGTAGCACCACAGTGGCTTGGGGCGTGGTGGTCCGCGTGATCGGGGCCAAGCTCCTACCGGCCGGCTGGATCGACATCGGCTCCCTGTCCGATGCCGACCAAGCGATCATCTGGTTGATCCGCACGCCACGCGTCGTCGTAGCGGGGCTGGTCGGCGCCGGTCTGGCCATGGCCGGAACCCAACTGCAGGGCGTGTTCCGCAACCCCCTGGCCGAATCCAGCATCATCGGCGTAAGCCAGGGAGCGGCGTTGGGTGCCGTGATCGCATTCATTACCGGATTGACGGCAAGTTCGTCTCTGTGGCTGCCACTGGCCGCGTTCGTGGGTGCCTTTCTGGCATTGTTTGCGGTGTACCTGATCGCGAGCCGGTCAGGCCGCGCACCGGTGGCGACTCTACTGCTTGCAGGTATTGCGCTGGGATCCATGATCACCGCATGCTCGTCCCTGCTCATCTCGCTCACTTTCGTTGACTGGCAGATCGCTTCCGAAATCGTATTCTGGCTGATGGGCGGGCTCGACAACCGGACCTGGACCCACGTTCTGATCTGCGCCCCGTTCACTACCGTGGGACTGCTGGTCGCGTTGTGGTACTCGCGCGATCTCGACCTGCTGCTGCTGGGGGAGGAGACCGCCTCTTCACTTGGTGTTGAAGTGGAGTCCCTGCGACGGGCAGTTCTCGTCGCCGCAGCGCTACTTACGGCGTCAGCGGTTGCAGTGAGCGGAGTGGTCGGCTTTGTCGGCCTGATCGTGCCGCACGCGCTGCGGCTGGTGCTTGGCCCGGCACATCGACCGCTGCTGATGGCGAGTGCCCTGGCCGGGGGAGCATTCGTGATTGCGTGTGACCTGCTGGCACGGATCGCGCATCCTCCCGGAGAAATTCGCTTGGGCATCGTCACCGCAGCCTTCGGCGCTCCGTTCTTTCTCTACCTGCTGCGGCAGCGTCGCAAGGAGATCAGCTACTTTTGAACCTCTCGCTGCGCAATGCTGGTATCGAAATCGACGGCCGCGACCTGATCCGTAATATCTCGCTCACGGTCGAGTCGGAGCGGATCACTGCCGTGGTGGGACCGAACGGTTCCGGAAAATCGACGGTACTACGCCTGCTGGCAGGCCTGTGGCAACCCACCAGCGGGCGTGCGGAGTTGAACGGCAACTGCCTCGCCCATGTTCCTCGCAGGGCAATGGCGCGACAGATCACGTTTGTTCCACAGGACACCCGCATCGACTACGCATTCACGGTTCGCGATGTTGTCGGCATGGGACGCAATCCGCATGTCGGACGATTCGATCCGCTCGGACCCGCCGATGTCGAGGCCGTCGACGCCGCCCTGGTGCGCGCGGATGTGGCCCACCTGGAGCATCGTCCGGTGAACGAGCTGTCGGGTGGTGAGCGACAGAGGGTACTGATCGCACGGAGTCTGGCCACCGAGGCCAAAGTCCTGCTGCTGGACGAGCCGACGGCGAGTCTGGACATCGATCACTGCCTTGAGACGCTTGAGCTGCTGCAGGAACTTGCCCGCGATGGCAAGGCTGTCGCAGTGGCACTGCATGACCTGAACGCTGTGGTGCGGTGGGCCAACCATGTGGCCCTGTTGAACGGTGGCCGACTGGTAGCATTCGGGCCGGTCGAGGATGTCGTGCGGGACAGTCAGGTCGAGCCGGTGTTTGGTGTGAGAGTCGAGCGCGTTCGCCTGGCAACCGGTGGGGAAACCCTGGTCTTCCACCGCCGCAAGGACCGCACGGGAACTTGAACGTCGATGTCGATCACGAGCGTTCAGCGCTACGGCTCGGGTAGGACTGTGCTCGTCTGACCATGGCGATGCGGTCCATCATGATCCAAGGGACCGGCAGCGATGTCGGCAAGTCCCTGATCGTGGCAGGGCTGTGCCGACTTGCCCGTAACCGGGGCATCCGCGTGGCCCCGTTCAAACCCCAGAACATGTCCAATCAGGCCGCCGTCTGTCCGGGAGGCGGCGAGATCGGGAGGGCGCAGGCACTTCAGGCGATGGCCGCTGGAGTGGAGCCCTGTACGGACTTCAACCCCGTCCTCCTGAAACCGCAAGGAGACCGTGAGTCGCAGGTCATCGTTCATGGGCAGAAGTCCGGCTCGGTCAGCGCGTGTGACTTTCGCCGTCATACACGAACGCTTCTCCCGGCCATCCACAAGTCGCTGGAACGGCTGGCCAGTGAGTACGAACTCCTGGTCGTGGAAGGTGCTGGCAGTCCAGCAGAAGTCAACCTCCGCTCGGCGGACATCGCCAACATGGGTTTCGCAACCCGGGCAGGCGTACCAGTCTGCATCGTAGGGGACATCAACCGCGGAGGCGTGATCGCAGCGCTCGTCGGCACTCACACCGTCCTCCCGGAGGGGGACCGGGACCGGATCTGCGGATTCATCGTCAACAAGTTCCGCGGAGACCCCATCCTGTTCGAAGACGGGGTGGCGGAGGTGCACCAGCGAACGGGCTGGCCCTGTCTTGGCGTCGTCCGCTGGATGCCGGCGGCTGCCGTCCTGCCCGCCGAGGATGCGATGTCAGCGAGGCTTGAACCTGCTCGTTCCGGCGGACGACTACGGGTCGTCTCCCTGTTGCTCTCGCGAATTTCCAATTTCGACGATCTGGATGCACTGCGACTGGAACCCGATGTCGATTTCTCGTTGGTCCGTCCGGGGGATGCGATCCCGCGCAACGCCGATGCCATTGTGCTGTGCGGCACCAAGTCGACCGTCTCGGAACTCGATTTCCTGCGCTCTCAAGGCTGGCACCACGACCTGATCGCGCATGCCCGGGCTGGCGGCTATGTCCTGGGCATATGCGGCGGGTTCCAGATGCTGGGGCAACATGTCCGCGACCCTGATGGCATGGAGGGCCCGCCAACCTCGTCACGCGGTTTGGGCCTACTCGATATCACCACGACGATGGTGCGACAGAAGAGCGTGCGACGTGTCACTGGCCGCTGCGCGATCACGGGAACTCCGGTCTGTGGCTACGAAATCCATGCGGGGCGGACGACCGGGCCGCAAGTGCAGAACCCGCTGCTCAACCTGGAGAGCGGACCCGACGGGGCTCGTAGCGCGGATGGACGCATCGAGGGCACCTATCTGCATGGATTGCTGGCAAACGACAGGTACCGGCGCGAGTGGCTGCATCGACTCGGCGCCAAGCCGGATCCCTCGCTCAACCATGCAGCTGCGGTCGACAAGGCTCTCGAGGATGTTGCCGCGACGCTGGAACTGGATATTGCCGTGGACACCTTGCTGGGATGTGCCCGCGTTCCTTGCTGGAACACGGCGTAGTGTTGCGTCAAGCGACGATTTCCGGGCAGGCCGTCTTGCGTCGGCACCTTTCGCTTGCCAGTTTGGTTACGTTGTTTTTCTCCTTATCCCACGGTCCGATGACTCTCAGCAACATTGCAACTCGCGGAACACGCCCCCCCCCCCCCGCTGCCAAGAAGAAAGGGGAGGGAGCGGTATTGCCGCTCCCCGGGGCTGTTCACGTAGTCCTTCTCGGCCACCTACACTACGGAAGATCCGCGCCGAAGGCGCCCTTGAGAGCCAGCTTCTGCAGCGTCACCGGGGTGATCTTCGCATCCGTGCTGAAGGAGTAGTCCAAACTCCCCTCAGAACAGGATGCGCGACGTCAGCGAGTTTCTCGCCTCGATCGATCTCAACACGGCATTCGGGCGGGTCGAGCGCACGGTGACCTACCAGGACTCGTGTCATCTGCTGCACGGGCAGAAAATCCAGAAAGCGCCCAGAACCCTGATCCAGTCGATTCCCGGCATCACCTTGCGGGAGCTTCCGTTCAGCGAGATCTGCTGCGGGTCTGCGGGCGTGTACAACATCGAGCACACCGACATATCCATGTCACTGCTGGAGGACAAGATGCGGATGGTCGAGTCGACCGCAGCCGACACCATCGTCACGGCGAATCCCGGTTGCATGCTCCAGTTGCAGGCCGGCACACGTCAACTCCCTCGTCCGTTGCCAGTCATGCATGTCGTGGAGTTGCTGGACGAAGCCTACGAGGCCTCGCCAGCCTGATCGGGCCGAGCGGCAGGCGCGACGGAAGCGATGCGAAACGCCTCCGACTGAATCGTATTGCGTCAAGCGACAGTCTTCGGGAAGACGGTCTTGCGTTGGCAACGGCATCGGGACCTGCCGCTCGCCAGTCTGGTCGCGCCGCATCGCTTGGTTCTTTCTCCCAGTGCCGGATGGTCCGCATCATTGCGGCAAACTACGCCCGCAACATAGCGACTCACGGTACACAGACCCCGTTACAAGCCGCCCATTGAACAACGAAGTGCGACAGGGATGGTTGGCTGGGCGGAGGTGTGAAGGCTGGGTAGAGGGAGAGTGTAGGGCAGCCGGGGTGGGAGTGTCAAGGGGAGGCTGGAGCCGCCCGGAGCCTTGTGGAGGTGGGGAGGTGGGGAGTGCGGGTCGGGAGGGCCGGTTCGCGGGGACCGCCGGAGGTGGGGCGATGCCGGCTGCGAGGCAGGCGGCGCTGAAGACCTCATGGGGGGTGCGGTAGGCGAGCACCTTGCGGGGGCGGTGGTCGGGCGGTCGGTGGCGTCCTGGAGAGTCCGGGGATCGAGGGTGCGGAGATTCTCGGATTTGGGGACGAACTGGCGGAGCAGGCCGTTGGTGTGTTCGTTGAGGCCGCGTTCCCAGGAGTGGTAGGGGCGGGCGAAGAAGATGGCGGTGGCGAGGGAGGTGGCGATGCTGCGGTGGCCGGCGAACTCCTTGCCGTTGTCGAAGGTGAGGGTGTGCACGAGGGGGGTGAAGGGAGCGAGCAGGTCCTGGACGGCGCCGCCGACCAGGGCGGCGGTCTTGTTGGTAACTGCCTGAGTCAACGTGTACTTGGAGCGCCGGTCGACGAGCGTGACGACGGCGCCGGAATGGGCCTTGCCGATGATCGTGTCGCCTTCCCAGTCGCCGGTGCGCCGTTTGTCCTCGACGCAGGTATGGAGCTGGCCGCCGTCGGCGCGGTCCTGATGGATGCGGCGGTAGAGCCAGGAGAAGCTGACGGAGGTGTCACCGGCGAGTCGCAGGCGCCCGGCGATCTGCTCGGGGCTCCAGTGCATGCGGAGCAGGTCGCAGATGCGGTCCCAGAGGGGTGGATGGAGCTTGCGGGGGCCGGAGGCGGCCTGTCGGCGGCGCTGTTCGGAGCGTGTCTGGGCCTGCTGGTGGCAGTAGCCGGAGGGATCGGCATTGCGGCGGAGTTCGCGGTAGATGGTGGATCGGTGGCGGTGGAGTTGGTGCGCGATGGTGCGGGCTGAGGCTCCCTGCCGGTGCAGGGCGTGGATCTGGCAGCGTTCGTCGCGCCGCAGTTGGTGGTAGGTCTGTGCCATGGTGGTTTCTCCCAAATGATAGGCCATCCCTGACACCCACCCCCATATCTGGTGTCGCACTTGCTAGTACAACTGGCAAGCAAGAAAACAGGGGAGCGGTTGCCCGCTCCCCTTCGCTGTTCACGTAGTCCTTCTCGGCCACCAACCCTACGGCAGGTCCGCACCGAAGGCTCCCTTGAGGTCCAGCTTCTCCCTCGTCGTCGGGGACGTGCTGAAGCTCGCCGAATCCGAATCCTGCAAATTCCTGCGACCCGCAAACTCGTAGATCCCGAGCACTCCCAGCGGCCCGTCCGGCGAACTCCCCACGAACTCGAAACTGTACCCCCGTGCACTGTTATTGTGATCTTCCTCCCCCCGGGTCTCCGCCGAATCCCGGTAGTCGATCTTGACCGTCCTTGAAAAGCTGGTATTCCACTGGTAGTCCAGCTCGTGGTTGCCACTGCCGAAGCTGGCATCCGTGCCGAACGTGATCTTCGGAAAGATCAGCCGTCGCACTTCCTTGTTGGCATGGTACAGATAGTCGCCGTTCGCCACCGACCGCAGGTCGCTCAGCACCGTCGTGACATGTCCGCCCACTCCGTTCGATCGGATGCTGAGGCTCTGGCCGCTCCATGTGGCCGCGGGGATCGGGTCCGTCCCGAACCATTCCACCTCCACGCTCGCTTCCCCCTCGTAGGCCGCCTGACTGCCCGGGTTGTCGGAGTCGCCGTCGGAACCGGTGAACCACGCTGTCGTACCCACGTACGCCACCGTCTTGCCCGTATAGGTCGCCCGGCCACCTTGCGGCAACTGGTCCCGCCTCTCGGCCGTCGACACCGGCAGCGGGCTGTAGACGAACGACTCCACGTCCCGCTGGAGCCAGTTCTGGGCCCGCAGCGCGTTCTGCGCCCACTGGATCCGCCACACTCCGAAGCGCGTGTAGTCCGTCGTCCCCGCCGTCGCCTTGATCTGCCACTGCCGCTGATTGAAGATCGCCGACGCCGACGTGTTCCAGATCCGCTTGTTCGCACCCGCGCTGTCGAACAGTTCCCCGTCGTCGCCGTGGATCGTCAGGAACGATTTCTCCGTGCCATCCGCATCCTCTTCCACGAACAGACCGTCCCGGTCCGGATCGTACGCCGCCGCCAGACCCTCCACCGAACTCAGCGCCTCGATCATTGCGTCGATGCGGTCCAGCACATCAGATGGTGCTGCCGGTGTCCGATTCCGTGTCTCCCGCGTCTCGCCGTCGCTTTGCTGCTTGGTGACCGCGCTAACCGTCTTGCTGGGCAGTTGCCAGGGCCAGCCAGTGAGACTGATTTGCTCCGCAGGCGTCAGGCTCGTACTGCTTAGCGACACTGCGTAGCTATAGCGGACTTGGCTTTGCGCGGTCGGGGAGTCCGCATTCATGCTGGGATCCCAGAACACGTAGTGCAGCAGGGCCAGATTGACCTGTTTCCACTCCGCATTGACCTGCTCGCTCAGGCCCCCGATCGACTGAAGCCCAGCGATCTTGTCTCGGCTCTGCCGGATCCGTTCCAGTGCGATCTGCACCCAGGTCTTGGGACTATTCCGGTTGAACTCGCCATCCCCTTCGCTGGCCAGCAGGGCCGCCAGCGAGAACTGTACGTCCAACATCTGTTCGCCCTTGTACTTGTTGGCGTCCCCCGGCTTGTCGGCCTTGCGGAAGTGCGATCCTGGGTAGGCACCATTCGCTCCGAGAGCCTCCGCCTCCTCAGTGGTCAGACTCGCTTCTCCATCAGCGAAGTCAGCATTCGCCGTCGAACTCAGATTCTCGTTGTACCAGGCCCAGGCCTGCGGCTTGACCGTCAACTGGCCGTTCTCAAGCGTCGTCCTGGCGGTGCCGCTTACCAGCATGGCGTTCACCGCCGTCCCGTCGTCCACCGACGGACGCTGCACCGGTCCGTCCGCCACCCGGGTCGCCCCGAAACCTCCCGCCAGGTAACTCCGGTTGTCACTGCCGGCCGCACTGTCCGTCTTCACGCCCGCGCCGACCGACCACACCCCCACCACCTCGCCGCCCGCCTCCGGCTCACTGTCGCCTCCCAGCAACCGCCCCTCGAACGTGCTGTCCACCTTCTGCGGTCGATACACCCCCGCCCGCCGGCCGAAGTCGATCGTCGCACCCTCCTCCATCCCCTCTTCCCAGTTCCCCTGCAACGTCAGATCCGCCTTCGGCAGCACGATGCTGTCCACCTCCCCGAACAGGTACTCCCACCTCTCCCCCTCCGCCGTCATCAGGTTCGTGATCAACCCGTCCACCTTCTCCGCCGTGAAGTTGATGCTGATCTCGATGTCCCCCGCATACTGCCTGTCCGCCCCGCTCACCGCCAGCGTCTCCCCCTCGTACCGCGCCGTCCCCGCCGTCTGCACGTACCGCGACCGCGCCGTATTGTCCGTCACCCCGAACGCAAACGCTCCCCGCTCCCCCGTCTTCGGACTCACCTTGTACTCCGCCTTCTCCGTCGCATCCGCCCGCTGCCTGCGCGTGATCGTCCCGTACCGCGTGTTCCCGTACTCCCCGTACGTCACCGTCGATTCCGTCTTCGTCGCCCCGAAGATCGTCCCCGCATCTCCCGCCTTGGCCGCTCCCTCCAGCACTCCGTCGTCCCCCAGTGCCGCCGCCAGTTCCTCCGCGCTGGTCAGCGCCTCGAGCAGGTCGTCGATCTCCCCCAACGCCCGGTCGTCGTCCGGTTCCGCCTCGTCTCCGAACAGGCTGTCGAACCCGGTGTTGGTCGTACCGGTCCCCTTGAACACCGCCGCCAGCACGCCCTTGACGTTCGTCTTCGCGTTGCCGCTCGCGGCGGTCCCCCACTGCTTCTCGATCTGCTCGTCCCGCTGCGAGTCCGTGTCGAACACCGCCAGGATCTGGACGATCTTCTCGCGGATCCCTTCCAGCTTCGTCCGTGCTTCCGCCACGAAGTTCGTCCCCTTGGTCTGCGACACCCCGTCCCCCAGCAGGTCCGCGAACGGGTAGTTCTCCCCCTTCACCACCAGCGCCGTGTTCGCCTCGTTGATGTCCGCCGTCGACTTGTCGTCCCCCCGCATCGCCGGGTTTGCGCTCAGACCGTCCGTCCTGAACTTCGCCGCGCCGATCTTGACGTTGTCCAGACGCATGCCCGTCAGCATCCCGTCCTGCCTCCGCACCCGGTAACTCCCCGATCTGTCCGTGTCGATGTCGCCCATGCCGCTGCTCGGCAGCAGCGCGCCGTCCACGTCGTAGCCCTCACCGTCCTCCCGCGATACTGCCAGCAGTCCGCCCGTGCCCTCGATCGCCATGCTCTCCGGCTGGTACTCCGCCATCCACGCTCCGTCCACCAGCGTCACCGTGTAGACGTTCCCGTTCCCCGCCGTCACCCGACCGCCACTCATGAAGGCATCCCCGTCCAGCGTGTACGTGCCGTCTTCCTCCCGCACCAGCGTCACCGTCGTCCCGCTCGTGCCCAACGCCACCTGCGTCTGTGGCGCCTCATGCATGGCCATCCACATCCCGTCCGCACCCATGCTCAGCGTGTACATGTTGCCGTTGGTCACCGTGACCATCGTCACCCCGTCCTCGACCCGCATCTCCCCCAGCCAGTAACTGCCGTCCTCCCTCTTCGTCAGCACCACCGTCTCCCCCGACATCCCCAGCATCACCGTGACCATCTCCTCCCGGTATGTCGCCATCCAGTTCCCCTCACCGTCGTCCATCAGCGTGTAGGTGTTGCCACCCACCATGAACGTGGCTCCGTCGGTCAGCGTCTCCGGCTCCCCACTCACCGGACTCACCACCGTCCAGCTCCCGTCTTCCGCCTGCACCGTCTCCAGCGTCACCCCCAGGCTGCCCACCGTCACCGTGCCCGTCATCGGCACGTACTCCGCCATCCACATCCCCTCCGTATCCATCATCAACCGGTACCGGTTCCCGTTCGACGCCGTCGCCAGCGTCACTCCGCTCTCCACTTCCATCTCTCCCAGCCAGTAGCCGCCGTCCTCGGACTTGCTCACCGTCACCGTCTCGCCCGAGGTCCCCAGCATCACCTCCACCACCATCTCCATGTACTCGGCCATCCACATCCCGTCCTCACCCAGCGTCAGCGTGTAGGTGTTCCCGTTCCCCGCATGGACGGTCGTCTCCCCGCTCGTCACCGCCATCTCTTCCAGCCAGTAACTGCCGTCCTCTCGCCTCCCGAGCGTCACCGTGTCGCCCGACAGGCCCAGCATCACCGCGATCATCGGCATCCGGTAGCCGGCCATCCAGGTGACCGCTCCGCTCTCGTCGGTCGTGATCCGCAGCACGTACTCGTTGCCGTTCGCGGCGGTGTGGATGGTCTCGCCGCTCCGGACGGCCATCTCCCCCAGCCAGTAGCTGCCGTCCTCGGCCTGCGTGATCGTCACCGTCTCCTCGCTCGTACCGAGCGGGATCATGATCTCGTGCGCGTCGAACTGCGCCGTCCAGGTCCCCTCCGCCAGCGTCAGCGTGTACTGCCCGCCGTTCCCGGCCGTCACGCTCCCGCCACTCGCGAACGCTTCCCCGTTCAGGGTGAAGCCACCACTCTCGGTGGTCATCAGGGTGACCGCGTCACCGCTCGTCCCCAGCGTGATCTCCACCGGCTGCGGCTGGAAGGGCGGCGGTGCCGGTGGGGGTGTGACCGGCCTCGCTATCGGTGCGGGTTCATCGCCTCCACAGCCGGCCATCCCGACTGTCAGAAGCCCTGCCAAGAAGAGAGTTACCCCCCCCCCCCCGAATTTCTTCAACTTGTTCTGCATCGAAGTTCTCTCCTTCTTGCTTGTACTCGTACGCGACCGAACGAATTCCCCGCTCGGCAACCCGTTCTCCCGAGGCCTCGCTGGACCCTCGGACCGGATCGATATCAAGCTATCACAGTTCGCAATGGTTCGCAAATTCCTGTAAAGGATTGGGAATTATATACGAGAGTGCCATATCGGCTTGACGGCGGTAACCCCGTCGCCTAGGAGCCTGTCGGACTTAGGCCGTCGGGGCGTAGTAGAGCACGGAAGTGCAGGAGAGAGCACGGGTTACCAGCAAAGTCGTATCCTGGGTCCATGGCCAAGTTCGTCCCCTGCGAACGCAATCAGCCCTACCTGCTGCCCCAGGACATGCGGGAGTGGATTTCCGAAAAGGATCTGGCGCATTTCGTGCTCGAGTGAATCATCGGAGGATGACCTTGCAGCCCGATTCGCCACCCACTCCACACTGGACGACTTTCCTGGCACCCACATACGCTCGGGCCAGAAGACCTCTGCCGTGAGTCTCTCTACCAATAGCGTGGCGGCTGACGGCACACCAATGTTTCGTCAGATCGGGTGCCGGTTGCACTAGCAAGTGCGAGACCGGATATGGGGTTACGTCAAGGCTGGCACGCCGCCCGGAGCGCGAACCGCCGTGGCACGGACACCTTCCGCCAACGGCAGTACGACAAGTGATAGCAGGTGCCTGCCCGCCCCTTGCGCTGGGGAACGGGGTCCCCCAAACTTAGGATGTGGACTCCCACCGCTCGCCTACGAGCATTCCCGAACGCCTGCAGGCGGTCCGCGGACGGATCACGGAGGCTGCCGACCGGGCAGGGCGCGACGTGAGGACGATCACGCTGGTAGCGGTATCGAAGCGCAAACCGGCCGACGATGTGGTGACCGCCTACGGGGCCGGCCAGAGGGACTTCGGGGAGAGCTACATTCAGGAGTTCGAGGCCAAATCGTCCCTTCTGCCCCCACTTCCAGAAGCGCGATTCCACTTGATCGGCAGGCTGCAGAGCAACAAGGCCAAACGGGCCGCGGGCCTGTTCACGACGATTCACACTCTCGACAGCATCAGGCTGGCCAAGCGGCTGGACCGATACGAAATCAGCCTTGACGTCTTTCTCGAAATCAAGCTGAGCGAGGAGGAATCGAAGTCGGGCATGGATCCCACCTCCATCGATGCAGTGATGGAAGCCACCGAGAGTGCTACGAACCTCCGCGTCGTCGGACTCATGACGATGCCACCGTGGAACCCGGACTCGATCCGGTCACGCCCATACTTCCGCCAACTCCGCAAGCTGGCCGAGCGATACGGTCTCGCCGGTCTGTCGATGGGGATGAGCCACGATCTCGAAGTCGCCATCGAGGAGGGAGCCACACACGTACGGGTCGGTACAGCGATCTTCGGGGCCAGGGATCCCGTCAAGGACTGATGCGTCGACGGCCCGCAGCCCGGCTGTCGTTACGGAACGAGATCAATGTCGCGATCGGCGAGCCAGCAGCGTCGCCCATCGGGCAACTCGATCCTGTGCCATCCCGGGCGTTGCTCCAGCACCCGGAACTCGGCTCCGGCATGCAGTGGATCTTCGAACGCAGTGTCATAGCTCAGGCCGTCCCCCTGGCGGGCAACACTCTCTGCCGCAACGACTACACCCGCTACGGAGCGAGCTTCGCTGATCGTCTCTTGGGCAAACGACCCCAGCAGCAGGGCAGCGACCAACAGGCCGATCAGGGCGATTTCGCGCGGCACCCATGCCTTGCCGGCCTGACGGAGCAGCAACAGCCCCCACGAGGCGATCCAGACAATCGCGAAGATTCGCAGTCGCACCGGGCGGGACAACTCGTAATGCCAGAACAGGAGCGTCTTGAGCACCGGACGTGATGCAGCCCCGTCCAACTTGTCGGCGCGCATCGATCGTGCGAACGCAAGATTACTCTGGACATTGGGATCGGAAGGGTCCAGTTTCCGGGCAATCCGGTAGTTCAGGATGGCGCGTCCGACATCGTCCATCTGCAGGTAGGCGTTGGCCAGATTGTAGTGCAGCTTGCTGCTGGGCACCTCCATTTCACCCACGAGTCTCTGGTATCGGAGGGCAGCCCGCCGATACAGGGACCGGGCCTCCTCCGGCTCGTTCGCCCGGATCTCGTTGGCCATCCGAAAGTAGTCGTTGGCTTCGGAAAACACCGATTCCGCCGAATCTTGAGCCAGGGCTTGGCCGCCGGCGGCGGCAACTGCCACCACGAGGACCATGCGGGCCAGCCTCACCGCCAACCCTCCTCGATTTGATCCACGACCGTTGTGGCGTCTTCGACAAGGCGGTGCCGACCGTCCTGATCCAGATGCTCGATGCCGGCATAGGTACCAGCCTCACATCGTTCGAACACGCTCCGCAGCAGCGCGAGAGTGTCCGGGCTGGCCAGGTTGCGCCTGCCATTCCGCTCCAGCATGCCCAAGCGGCGCTCGACATCGCCGTAGGTCCACGCAGCCGCTCCCGCGCGGCCGTTTCCGAGCCTCCCGCCCAGATACTCGCGCAGCCCGGCCAGCACGGACTTGGCCACTGCCTCCCCGGAACCACCCTCGATGTCGATGCGCTGTACGGCTTGTTTCCAGCGTCGCCGGTGCGTTGCCACTAGCCACTCGGAAGGACGCCCCAATCGAACCCCGAACCGCGCGGCATGAACGACGGCCAGCAGCAACGGCGGCAGGATCAGAACGATCACCGCGACCGGCAGCGGTCCCAAAGGTCGGAGCACACCGGCCAGACCCGTCGGGTTGGGCAAGAGAGCCGACGGATCGACGTAATTGTGGACGATACCAAGCTCGCTGGACTCCACTTCGAGTTGGCGCGACGCGGACGGACCACGCCCCTCCGCATCGTCAGCGGTTATGATCCGGGCAGCCTCGACAGCGATGTCGATCGGCTCGCTGCGTGCGATCCGATACTCGCGTTGCCGTGGATCGAAGTACGGCAGTTCGATCGCCGGTATCCGGTCCACGCGATCGCTCCGGGCCCGCAGTGTCTGCGTGAACACCATCCGGTTACCCTTGCCTTCCGCTGCACCGATTTCCTTGGGCACGTTGAACGAACTGGCAAGGTCGGGTTGCCCATCAAGCGCCGGGAATCGGGCCGAAGGCACCATCAGGGAACCCTGGACCGTCAAGGTCAGGGTGATCGGCTCGCCCACGGACACGGAGTCGGGGGTCGCTTGCGTGGCGAGGTCGAATTCTCCGATCCAACCGTTGAACCGCGCCGGACGGTCCCGGGTGGGAAGTGCGAGGACTTCCAACGAGGGTTGATTCGACGGAATCGCCAAGGTCTCCATCCGGCCGGTACCGAACACTCCCGAGAACGCACTCCCACCGAAGAAATCGTCGAACAGGCTCCTGCGACCGGTTGATCCTCGGCCGGGCGTGGAGAACGTCACTGTGGCTGCGGGCAGAACAAGGGTTCCCGCAGATCGCGGAATGATCATCTTCTCGAATTCCAGTACTGTGTACCCGAGCCCATCAAGGTTCCTCGTTCCGCGACGCGCTGTCGCCCGGCGATCACCGAGTCGGATCTCGATCAGGTCACTCTGGCCCTGTACGGGCACGGAATCGGCGAGCGGTTCCAGGATCTCGAGCCTGTGGTCCTCCAGCAAGGGCATGGTGAAGGAAAAGTCCTGCACTTCCCGGCGGATGTACCATGTCACTGTCAGCCGCAGCGGCTGACCGACGTAGGCGCGATCCTCGGACAGCGACAGCCTCAGCTTGAAGTCGTCGTTCTCCTGCGGGGGCAGTACCCGCACACGGACCGGACGTGTACTGACCGAACGACCGTCCGATCTCACCGTAAGCGACGGAATCACTGCTTCCCCGGGCTCTCTCGCTGCCAAGCGGTAGTTGAAGTTGTAGCCCCGTTGCACCTGCCGGGTCACCCGCCCGTTCACGATGCTGACGGATGTGCTGTTACTGGACCCTCCCCCGGCCTCCGTGACCGAAAAATCGCGTTCCAGCGCCCTCATGTCGATCGGGTCGGGCTGGTCGGTCCCCTGCACCTGGATTTGCAGCAGGAACTGCTGTCCGACATAGACGCGACCACTCTGAACGGCTGCCACGGCCGTGAACGGTTCGGTCTGGGCCCGGCCGCTTGCCGGACCCATCATGCAGCCTACCGCGAGCACACAACTGAGAGTTCGTTGCAGCACTTACCAGTCCCTTTCGACAGCGACCCTGCCGATTGCCTGAAGAAGCTGGCGCCGACGGCGATCCTGTTCCTCCTTGGCCAGAATCTGATCCATGGTCATCGACTGCTGGGCCTGTCCCTGCTCGCCGGGACGTTCCGCAGGAGCGTCAGCGGCGTCGATGCCAGCCTGCTGGGGCGGTTCATCCTGCCCGTCGCTCGCCTGTGCAGCGGCCTCCCGCAAGGCATCGGCGGCCGCTTGCTGCGACTCGCTGGCGGCGCCAGGGTGGTCCTCGGCCAACTCCTGACCGGCCTGCTCCTGATGACGAGCCGCGTCCTGGATCCTCCCGCGGGTGTCGGAATCGGCGTTCCGGCCCAACTGTTCGGTCCGCTCCCCCAGGTCCTTCTGTCTCCGAGCCAATTCCCGGGCCCTTTGGCGCTGCTCCTCCCGTGCATCGGAATCCCGCTGTTGCTGGCGGTCCGATGCAAGCTGTTCACTCTCATCAGCCAACTCCTGCTGTTCCTCGGCAGTTCGCCGCAGCGACTCACCCTGGTTCTCATCCGCAGAGGATGACGGGTCCTGGCCCTGCGGATCTTGTCCTCCAGCCTCCTGTCGGGCCTGATCCCGCAGTTGCTGGATCAGACGACGCGTCAGTTCCAGATTCTGTGCGGAATCCGCCCGCCGTCGATCCGCGCGGAGAGCGTCCAGATAGGACCGGGCCGCTGGCACGAGGAACTCCAGTGCCTGCCCCGGATTCGTTGAAGCCACCTCCTCGGCCCTCCGGTAGAGGGCATTGCCGAGGTTGTGGAGACCGGCAACCTCCAGTTCCGGGAGGCTGCGGTCGAGGCTCTGTCGGACAGCTTCCACGTACCCCTCGGCCGCCTCGGCGAACTGCCCGCTCCCGTACAGGGCGTTGGCGCGATTGAACGACGCGTACGGCGACGCGGGGTCCTTCTCCAGCGCTTCGTCATAGGCTTCCAGCGCACGGTCGTACTCCTCCGAACGCAATGCCTCATTGCCTTCGTTCACCAAGCCCCGCACCGTGGCCGCCGGCAAGACGGCGGACATCATCGTGGCGGCCATGAGCCAGGTTGCGAGCCGGCCAGCGGGACGGCGCCGCTCGCGGAGACCGATCTCGAGGGCCAGCAGCAGGATGCAGGCCGTCAGGAACACCTGGAACTTCTCATCAAGCCTGTCCAGAGTCCGCGTCCCGACCTCCGCACGTTCGGCGGACGCGATCAGGCGGCTGTACACCTCACCGAGGTCGACCGTGCCGGTGGCGACGTTGAGGTAGATGCCCCCAGGCGTCGACTCCGCCATCTGCCGAAGCGTGTCGGCGTCAAGCCTGGACCAGACCTCCTGTCCCTGATGCAGGAGAAACGTGCGTTGTGAGTAACCCGCTGGTCCGCCCTGCCCGGGCACGGGTACCGGAATGCGCTGTCCGACGCGTTCATCGCCGAGCCCGATCGCGATCAGCCTCGCACCCAGTCCTCCAGCTTCCGCCGCGGCCTCCACCGGAAAGCTCTCATGGTCCTCACCGTCGGTGATCAGGACGATGTCCCGGAAATTGCTGCGCTTGCCGTCAAACACGTCTCGCACGATCGTGCGGAGCGCATCACCGATGAGGCTGCCTCCCCGCGCCACGCTCTCGGGCGAGACATCTTCGAGTGCCATTCGAAAGAAACCGTAATCCAGAGTCAACGGACACTTGACGACCGTCGCGCCAGCGAAGACGGCCAAGGCCACGCGGTCGCCCTCCAGCCGGTCGACCGCATCCTGTATCGCCAGCTTCGCCCGTTCGAGGCGGTTGGGCGGGATGTCGGCCGCCAGCATGCTCCGCGATACATCAAGCAGGAAAATCACATCGCGGCCCCGCTCCGTGACGTCCTCCCGCACACGGTCCCACGCCGGCCGTGCGAGGGCGACGACAAGCAGTCCGACAGACGCCAATACCAGAGCTGCCTTGAGGAACCGCCTAGACGGGTCCGGAAGCGAAGATGCCCCCAGACGCTCCAGGAGGGCGGTCTCCACGAATCGCGAGAGACTCTCCCGCCTCCGGCGCGCCGCATACGCCATCAGCGCTGCCAGTACAGGCAGCAGCCAAAGCGCATTCAGCATCTCGACATTACCGAACTGGAACTCGTTCACGGGACTGTCCTCAACACGGTTTGACGCAAGAGAATCTCGAGAGATAGCATTGCCAGAGCCAGGAGCGCCCACGGGGCGAAAGCCTCGCGGTAGTCGAAGTACCGCACGACTTCGAACTCGCTCTTCTCCAGTTGGTCGATCTCTGCATGCACCGATCGCAGCGTCTCTGCATTGGTCGCGAGCCAGTACTTACCACCGGTGATGTCGGCAAGGTCCCGCAACGCACGATCGTCGAATCCAGGGCGTTTCGGGGCACTCAGGCGACCGAATGGGGTCCGCAGACCGCGCTCGGCGCCGACACCGATCGCATATACCTTGATCCCCCACTGCTTGCACAGTTCCGCGGCGTCGCGGACGCTGCGATCTCCGGCATTGTTCTCTCCGTCCGTGAGCAGGATGATAATCTTGCTCCTGATCTCATAGGAGGGATCGGTTTCCTCGCCGCGCCGGATCCGTTCTTCGGCCTTTCCGAGCCGCGCCGCGGCCAAGGCAACCGCGTCCCCGATGGCCGTGCCGTCTTCCCGACGGTCCTCGACGAGCCGGATCGTTCCGAGCAAGCCGAGGAGCGGCCGGTGCGATAGAGTAAGAGGACAGACGGAGTCCGCATACTGTGCGAAGGTGGTCATGCCGATCAGGTCATTCGGACGTCCGCCCAGTTCGCCGGCGGCCGGATCGACGAACTCACGGAAGACCTGCTTGACGGCTTCGAGGCGGGTAAGGGACTTTCCGCCGAAAAGCATGCGTTCGCCCATACTGGAAGAACGATCGACAACCATTCCGATCGCCACGCCCTGCGTGATGTCGCGAACGCGCTCCGTGCCATGCTGGGGACGTGCGAGTGCCACCACGAGGGCGACAAGGGCCAGCGTCCGGAACAGGAGCGGAAGTCGGGCCAGCCGGGACCGCCAGGAACGGCCGAGCCCCTGCGCATCCGCAGTGGACGAGAAACGGAGGCGAACCCGGTCCCCGCGCCGCCAGATGATCAGCGCGGCCAAGGGCACCAGCAGGAGGAACAGCCAAGGCGACTCGAACCGGAACATGGCTGGGTCCCCCCATTCTGTCACTTTCCGGCCCCCGGCCGTTGCGATGCCCGTATCCAGTGGATTCCATCGGCCCCATTGTTGACAGCCCATTCAGGAATTCGTACACTGTAGAAGACAAGAACTTGATAGCAACTGCATCAAGTTTCATGAGCAGACGGTTATCTACAACTGGTTCGAGTCACTACAATCAGAATTCTCAGGAGGACCCAATCACAATGAGTCTGCGACCATTGCACGACCGCATCCTCGTCGAGCGGCTTGACGAGGGGCAACAGCAGTCGAGTGGAGGGATCATCATTCCCGACTCGGCGAAAGAGAAGCCGCAACAGGGGAAGGTGATCGCCGTGGGTAACGGCAAGAAGAAGGACGACGGAACACTCGTCGCCCTTGACGTGAAGGCCGGCGACAGGATCTTGTTCGGAAAGTACTCCGGCAGCGAAGTTACTGTCGACGACCAGGAATACCTGATCATGCGCGAGGACGAAGCCCTCGCCATCATCAGCTGATCAACAAGTTGGAAGGAGTAAAGATATGGCAGGAAAGAAGATTGTCTACGGAGAGGACTGCCGGCAGGCAATCCTGACCGGCGTCAACAAACTCGCCGACACGGTGCGGGTTACCCTCGGCCCCAAGGGCCGGAACGTCGTCCTGGAAAAAAAGTTCGGCGGTCCGAACGTAACGAAGGACGGAGTGACCGTCGCCAAGGAGATCGAGCTGGAGGACAAGCTCGAGAACCTGGGCGCACAGATGGTCCGTGAAGTCGCATCGAAGACGTCCGACGTGGCCGGAGACGGCACGACCACGGCCACGATCCTCGCCCAGGCCATCTACCGGGACGGGCTCAAGAGCGTCGCCGCAGGCGCCAACCCGATGGCGATCAAGCGCGGCATCGAGAACGCGACGGCGGCTCTCGCCGACAAGCTGCACGAGATGGCGAAGCCGGTCGAGGGCGATGCGGTGGCCCAGGTCGCGGCGATCTCGGCCAACAACGACCCCGACATCGGCAACATCATCGCCGAGGCGATGGAGAAGGTCGGCAAGGACGGCGTGATCACCGTCGAGGAAGGCAAGACCATCGCCACCGAACTCGATGTCGTCGAGGGCATGCAGTTCGACCGCGGCTACGCCTCCCCCTACTTCGTCACCGATCAGGACTCCATGGAGTGCGTCCTCGAAAACGCCTACATCCTGATCCATGAGAAGAAGATCAGCAGCATGAAGGACCTCCTGCCCGTGCTCGAGACCGTCTCGCGCGAGGGTCGGCCCCTGCTGATCATCTCCGAGGAGACCGAGGGCGAGGCGCTCGCCACGCTCGTGGTCAACAAGCTGCGCGGCACGCTGAACGTGGCGGCGGTGAAGGCACCGGGCTTCGGGGACCGTCGCAAGGCCATGCTGGAGGACATCGCGATCCTGACCGGCGGGCGGGCCATCATGGAAGAGACCGGCATCAAGCTCGAGGGTGTGCAGCCGGCCGATCTGGGGCAGGCCAGCCGGGTGGTGATCGACAAGGACAACACGACGATCGTGGAAGGGGCGGGCAGTTCCGAGGCGATCGCGGGTCGGGTGAAGCAGTTGCGGGCCCAGATCGAGGAGACGACATCGGACTACGACCGGGAGAAGCTGCAGGAGCGGCTGGCGAAGCTGGTCGGCGGCGTGGCGGTGATCAAGGTCGGCGCGGCGACGGAGACCGAGATGAAGGAAAAGAAGGCACGCGTGGAGGATGCGATGCACGCAACCCGTGCGGCCGTCGAGGAGGGCATCGTCCCCGGTGGCGGCGTCGCGATTCTCCGGGCCGGCGCTGCTCTTGACGACCTCACAGCGGGCGGCGATGACGAGCAGATCGGCATCAACATCGTTCGCCGCGCGATCGAGGCGCCCCTGCGCTGGATCGCACAGAACGCGGGGCAGGAAGGTGCCATCGTCGTCGAGCGGATCCGCAGCGTCGACGACAACTCCTACGGCTACAACGCTGCCACGGACACCTACGGCAACCTCGTGGATGCCGGGGTGATCGACCCGGTCAAGGTGACCCGGACCGCGCTGCAGAACGCAGCGTCGATCTCGAGCCTCATGCTCACCACGGAGGCCACGGTTCACGAGATTCCGGAGAAGACGCCCCCACCCCCGCCCGACCCGCACGGTCACGGTGGCGGCGAGTTCTAGCAACCCCGGGCACGAGCCCGAATCCGGGCCCCGTCCGCCACGAGCGGGCGGGGCCCTTCCCATTCCGCTACGCTGAATCCTTGCTGCTGCAGAACAAATGGCTGCTTGCCGCCAAGCTGGCCTGGCGGGACCTGAGCGCAGCTCGGATCAAGCTCTTCTTCGGCGTTCTGTCCATAAGCGTGGGAGTGGCTGCCCTGAGCGGTGTGCGGGGGTACTGCGCCGCGTTTCAGGAGATGCTCCTGCGTGACGCTCGCACCCTTCTCGCAGCAGACCTGAGCGCATCCATCAGCCACGATCCGGTCCCGGAGGACCAGGCCGTACTGGACCGTCTCGAGGGGCAAGGCGCAGCGATCACGAAGGTCACGGAACTGATGACCATGATGGGTGGACACGCCCTCACTCGGCCGCTGGCCGTCAACCTCAAGGCAGTGGACCCGTCGGCGTATCCCTTCTACGGCCAGGTCGAGCTGTCTCCACCCACGTCCCTGCGCGAAGCGCTGACTGGCGATGCCGTGCTGGCGTCCGAAGACCTGCTGGTCCGGCTGGGGGCCGAGATCGGTGACCGGGTGCGGTTGGGCGCAGCGGATTTCCGCATTGCCGCCATCGTTCGTGTCGAGCCCGACCGGATGACGGGAGCGATGAGTTTCGGCCCAAGGGCCATGATTTCGCAGGATGCACTGGCTCGAACCGGGCTGGTACAGTTCGGCAGCCGTGCCATGCGCAGATTCCTGCTCAGGCTTCCGGACGGGAACATCTCCGTCGATGAGGCGCGGGCGGCCATCGAGGCGGGCATTGCGGGCAGTCGGCTGACCGACTATCGGGAGACCAGCCCGCGAATCCGGAGGGGGCTGGATCGCACCACCAGTTTCCTGAGTCTGGTCAGCCTGCTGGCGATGGTCGTTGGGGGGCTGGGCGTGGCGATGGTGATCTACTCGCATCTCCAGCAGCGGCTCGACACGATCGCGATCATGAAGTGCTACGGCGCGAAATCCGGCCTGATCCTGCGCGTGTTCCTGCTGCAAACCGTCGCACTCGGCGTCCTCGGAAGCGCCCTTGGAGTGGGAATCGGACTCCTTGCGCAGGGGGTCGCGCCATCGTTTGTCGTCGACTACTTCCCCCAAGCTCCGTCGTTCGACTGGCAGATCTGGCCGGCGCTCCAGTCGGCGGGGACTGGAGTCCTGACCGTGATCATGTTCTCGCTACCGTCCCTGCTCGGCGTCCGGAACGTTCCGCCAGCCCTGATACTGCGTCGGGAAATGGCCAGCCGGTTCGAGCAGACGAGCGCGGAACGACGCCATGCAGTGGTCAAGCAGGTTGCGCGGGCCGCAATTGCGCTAGGGTGCACGGGCCTGCTGGCGGTCTGGCTAGGCGATTCGTTGCGGCTTGGGATTTGGTTCGCCGGTGGACTGGGCGTCAGCCTCGCGGCCCTCGCCCTTACTGCAGGTGGTTTGCTGCGCGTGCTGAAGGCTACGCCGCGATATTTGCCGGTCCGTCTCCCAGTCGGATTGCGACATGGAATCGCCAACCTGCACCGTCCGGGGATGCACTCCGAGGTTGTACTCATCGCACTCGGCATTGGCACAACGTTCACGTTGACCGTCTATCTGCTCCAGACGACGGTACTGGCGCAACTGGTTCAGAGTGCGCCTCCCGATATGCCGAACGTGTACCTGAGCAATATCACACCCGAGCAGCGTGGACCCCTTGAGGACCTGCTGCGCGCGCAGCGCGGCATCGAAGGAAGCGTGACCCTGCTACCGGTGGTATCAGCCCGCCTGCAATCGATCGTACGACCATCGGAATCCGCATACCGCCTTGGCGCAGGCTCCCGCGGAGACGGTGACCGGAGTTCCCGTTTCCGACGGACCCGGGACATCACCTGGACGACACATCCGCCAGAGGGTCTCGCCATCCAGCGAGGCGAGTGGTGGGACGCCTCCGACCACGAGGCGGTCGTGTCGGTCCGGGACCGTCTGGCCGACTGGCTGAAGATCGACCTGGGATCGACGATCCGGTGGAGCGCAGGCGGGCGTGACATCTCGGCCCGAGTCGTCGCAGTTCACAGCTTCGAAGGCATGCCCGACTGGATATACGACTTCGTTCTGAACGAATTCGCGCTCAGCGGAATCCCGGCGACCTACATCGGCGGAATCCGTGTACGTCCGGAATCCAGCCTCGAAGTCTCGCGCAAGGCATTCCAGGCGTTTCCTTCGGTCCTGTACGTCAGTGCGGTCGATTTCTTCGAGACGGTACAACAGGTCGTCGACCAGATCGCATTCGTGATCCGGTTCGTGTCGGGGTTCTCGATCCTTGCCGGTGTACTCATTCTGGTTTCGAGCGTGGCGGCGACGCGGTTTCGGCGCATGAGAGAGGTAGCGATCCTGAAGACGCTCGGAGCCACAAGAAGCCGACTGACCACGATCTTCTCGATCGAGTTCCTGATCTTGGGAGGTGTGGCGGGATCCGCCGGCAGCTTGCTGGCCGTCTGCTATTCAGCACTGCTCACCCAGGACATTCTCGACCTTGATGCAGTCATCGAGTGGCCAGCGATACTGACGACGGTTATCGCAAGTTCCCTGATCGCGACGATTGCCGGGTGGGGAGCGAGCATCCGGGTCATGGGCGCCAAGCCGTTCGAGATATTGCGCGACGAGTAGCAATCAGTCGGACGGGAGCACCACGGTGATGCGAACCGTCGGAATGGCGTTCTGTCGTGGCACGCACATGACCGGAAGTGTTGCGATTGACGAGACCCCGGCACGTGCAGGACCAATTCCTCATGATCGTCGCGCTCACCGTGTCGCCATGAAACGGCCTGCTACGGGATGACGCGGCATAGCCCGTAGGGGTACTTGGTGGACCTGCGTAGAATCGAAGTTCCGGAGATGGGACTGATTCGGAACGTCACGCGGTTAGATGGACTGCTGGGGTTGTCGCCGGATGCGGGGTCCGTTCTGGACTCTGGGCGGGGGTGGGTGGACTGGTCGGGTGGCCGTGCAGGTAGAGTGGCGGGTTTCCGGACAGGGCCACTGGGCTTGGGTCGATGGAGAGGTTGGACCGTGCCGAACTTGGCCAATGCGGTGCCGTCGTGCGCTCCGGATCGCACGGTCAGGGGAGTTTCTGTGAGTTCGCGAGTGCCGGTGCGCCCGGGCGCGAGAAGGGGGCACTCACGCCCGTAACGCCGCACCGGCAACCCTGAGGATCGTGAAATCCCAAAACAGTCAAGCGCCGCCGTCCGCTGCGATCAGGCGGTCCTGCAGATCGCACGAGTGAATTCTCCGCCAAGGTTCACTGGCAGACTACCCGCACGATTCGAAGGCTGGCGTGAGTCCCTCACCGACCAGCCAGTGTCAGGGCACTGGCGGGCTGGGCGTAGCGGGCGCGCCTTGGGCCGGCCGGTGGCACCACGTCCATGCGCGATAGTCGGGAGCGAGCAGATGCACTGTAGGGCTACGCTTCGCCGATCGCGAGACGCCAACCGTCCCTCGCACTCCTGATCGATCGGGACAGACCAGAATGGTCGCCGTGCTGATACCCAGCCTCTTCGGGATGCCGCACGGATCAAACAAGGCCCTGTCAGTCAGTGTCCTACCGCTGCCATCCGATTTGGCAAGGCGCTCCCCATGTTCGGGACTCCGAGCCTGTTCGCGACGCCACTGAAGCGCCGCACCAAGGCAGAGCGCGCGTTCATGCTCACATGCTGTTGCGGTGGAAGTCCCGCCAAGCACCGACCGTTGAATCGGTATCGTACAATGCCCCAACAGACAGGCGCCCGCTCACGACAGTTCGCGCTTCCTCACGCTGCCTGAGGGCTCTCGCCGGCTGGCAGACGGTCCGGCAACACAGCCGGCTCGGCACTGCTGCGACGGGCCAGTGCACGTTCTGCTCGTGATCAATGCGTCCTCGCCAAGGGTCTGGTGGCTAATCCGCAGCCGTTTCCGAGCAGGCGAAACCGGAACCTCCCTCCGCGACAGCTTGTCCGGTCCTCCATCACTCCGCAGGTAATCAGCATGAACTTCAACATCCCGGATGAATTCCGGCTACTGGCCACTTCCGTACGGCGGTTCGTGGAAGAGGAACTGCGGCCGCTGGAAGCGGAGGTGGAAGCCACGGGTGTACTCGATCCCGACAAGGCACGGGACATCCTCGTCAAGTCACGACAACTGGGCTTCTACGCAATGAACATGCCCGAAGATGTGGGTGGTGGTGGACTCAGTGCCGTGGACATGTGCCTGGCCGCTCAGGAAATGGGCCGGACCAGCGATATCCTCGTTCGCCGCGCGTTCGGAACCGTGTACGAACTGCTCCTTGAGTGCCAGGGCGGACAGAGGGACGAGTGGCTGCTTCCGGCCGTCCGCGGAGACCGCACATGCGCCATCGCGATGACGGAACCCGGAGCCGGATCAGACGCCGCCGGCATCCGGACCACGGCGCGGTCCGACGGGACGGGATGGATCCTCGACGGAACCAAGCACTTCGTGAGCGACGGAGCGTTCTCCGACTTCTTCGCCGTCACTGCGCGGACCGACCCGGACGCCGGAGCCCGCGGGATCTCGGTCTTCCTGGTGGACAAGACGATGCCCGGCGTCACAGTCGGGCGCAACCAGTCGATGATGGGCCTGCGGGGCGGCAGCCATATCGAACTCTCGTTCAACAAGGTGCAGCTGGGCCCCGAGCACCTTCTTGGTGAGCCGGGCAAGGGCCTGCGGCTGATTCTCGGCACGATCGGGCGGGTGCGACTCTTCGACATCGGAGCCCGTGCTGTCGGCACGGCGACCCTGCTGCTGGAAATGATGACGCGGCATGCCAGGGACCGCAGGCAGTTCGGCGTGCCCATCGGGGAGTTCCAGATGATCCAGTCCCAACTGGCCGACAGTGCGATCGAGATCGCGGCGGCGCGACTCCTGTGCCTGGAGGCCGCGTGGGAAACCGACCAGGGACTGGACCCCCGTGAAAAGGTCTCGATGGTCAAGGTCTGCTCATCCGAGACGCTCGGCAGAGTCGCCGATCGGGCGGTCCAGGTCCATGGCGGACTCGGGTATTGCAAGGACCTTCCGATCGAGCGGATCTATCGCGACTGCCGCGTCATGCGGATTTATGACGGTACGTCGGAGATCCATCGAGGCGTGGTCGTCCGGGGTCTGCTGCGGGGCGGAGCTGCGAGAGTGCTCCCTAACGGAAAGTCGATCGACTGGTAGAGCATGCCTGCGACGCACCATTGGAGCGAAGCGCATTGCTGGCAGGTGGGAGTACTTGAAGCGGCTGAGTTGAGCGCTCCATGACGGCGGTTCCTGCAACCGTGATTCTGACCAGTCTTGGCAGGATATCCGCAACAGGCACCGCCTTCGCCAGGAGTTCGCACTCGGGGAGCGTCGCCACCGATCCAGGGAAGAGCAAGCGCGCAAGGCACGTTCCGAACCTGTCCGGCATGAGCATGACAGCCCCGCAACACTCCAGGATAGCCACGATGCGAAAGGTGCTGCGTACACTGATAACACTGGTGTTGATGCAGGAAGGGAGGCACTGCTACGAACGGCTCTGGTTCGCAACTGTCGGCTCACGAGCAATTCGCTGACGCCAGCCTGCCACTCTTCGGCCATCGATGCGCAGGCATTGCGCGGCCGCTTCGTCCAGGACCGCTCGAGTCGGACAGTCCGTCATCTCCGGTAACGGACGCAGTGTCTCCGAACCGGTGGACCGGAACGCTTCCACGAGCGGTTCGATGCTCACGCCTGCCGGGTCGGGCACTAGAAGAGACCGGAGGGACTGCAGGCTGAACCGGGAGTAGTTCAGCGACTTGGCCCGAACATTCAGGAACGTCAGAATCCCCGGTGTCGAGTTCCACCAGGCGCAAAGTGCTTGTTCATGTTCACTGCTCGGAACCGTCAGACGCACCGGAGTCCAGGCGGACCCCAGGAGCGGTTCGGTGGCACGACAGGCGGTCACGCGGACGGTGTTGGTGCGCAGCCTGTTCACGATCAGCAGGCGACTGGCTCGCGGTAGCAGAGACCGGGCGTAGTCGGTCCTTTCCGGCTTCGGTGCCGATCGGGAATCCGGCCCGGTTCTCATCGTCGTGGCGATATCGGTCCGGTGGTCCCAGAGAATGGGCGTGGTCCATGGAGCCCCGTCCGGAGGTTCCCTGACGAACGCATCCCGGATGCGCCGACCCTCCGGTCCGATCTGGCAGCGGTCTCCAGCGGCCACAAGGCGGGTTCCGGCCAGGGCTTCGAGATCATGGATCGCCTCGGCCAGCTCGCCGTCGTAGAACTGGGCGGCCGACCAGTCGCCCTCCCGCACGCGCGGCCACGGCCACTGAGATTCCATCCCCCACGAATCCAGCGGCTCGCCGCGCGTGATCAGGTCGGATAGCAGGATCGCCTCATGCGGGTCGTCCGGCATCCGCGCCAACGAGACGAATCGGGTCGGCTGGCGGACACTGCCGGAGTCCGGTCGCCGGGCGATGAGCAGCGACTCGTGGATCGCGGTGTTCTCCGAAAAGCTGATCCGCTTCGGATCGTGACTCGTGACGATCGTCTCGATCTGAAATCGGGCGGCCAGGAACCGTCGCCGCTCCCTGCCCGATGTGCTGGTGAGCGCAGTGGTGGGAACGACGGATGCGAACGTTCCGGAGTCTCTCTTCAGCAGCATGTCCGCCAAGGGGTTGAAGAATGTCTGCACACTGGTCTGGTCGATTGTCTGTGCCGGTATCCCGGTGCGCTTGATCAACATGTCAGCGATCACGATCTCACGTTTCTGCAGTGACTTGCGGTCCGTCTCCCCATACTGACGGTTGCGGATGTCGTTGCGCGTGAACGGCGGGTTCATGATGACCAGATCGAAGCAGCCCGTGAGGGCCTCGCTCGGGGGGGCCGCCTGCTGCGCCTGCTCCGCGCCCAGACCTTCGGCCGTCGGGAGTGGCGAGACCAGGCTGGCCAGATCCCCGGCACCCCGAGCCGCTGCCAGCAGTTCCAGCGACCCGGCCTTGTCGCCTCCCTCCGACTGGGGACCGTGCCGCATCGTGAACAGGTTCATGCGTCGGTAGTCGACACGCGGATTGCCAAGCGTCAGGTTGCAGGCGGCCAGCTGCACCCCGTGGCGGTTGATGTCGAGTCCATACAGCACATCCTCCACCAGCGCCAGGTACAGCAGGTCGGAATCGGCCTGCGAGCCGGCCGCGTGTTCATGCCGATTGCGGATGGTATGCATGGCGGCCATCAGCAGCGTGCCGGTGCCGCATGCAGGGTCGATGATCTTCAACTCTGCCAAGGCGTCGGCATCGAACCAGTCACAGGAGTCTGGCGTCAACGCCAGTCGCGCCAGCAGCACCGCCGAGACGTGGTTCGTGTAGAAGGAACCGTCGAACCGCGCAGATGCCAGCAGCCGGTGGTACAGCGGTCCGGCATGGTCGAAGCGCAGCGATGCGAGCTCGTCGGCGACGGCCACGGAGTTCTCGATGATCCGGCGCAGCGGCTCCACGGCCTGCCCGTCTTCAAGGGCCGAGAGTGCGGCAAGCGCCGGGGCGAAGACCGGATTGAAATCAACGGCGAGAATCTGCGTCCACGCCCTCGTGACGACTCCTGGTGCCTCGGCTGGTTCGACCTCGTCCCTTACACTCTCGAGCTTGACAACCTCCGCGACCGACTCCACCAGCCGGAGCCGGTGGTGCAGCAGGGCTGCGTTCGACAGCATCAGCGCGGCTACCAGCGAGGCCGCCCTGAGATCCTCCTCGCGACGCGGAAGAGCCAGGGCACCAGCCAGAGCCGGAGCACACCCGCCTGCAAAGAGCAACTCGGCAGCATCCCGAACGGTCTGTTCGATCGCATCGGACACCCGCTGGCGCGACCACTCGACATTGCGAAGGCTGTCGATGAAGTCCTGCACGGTGCCCTTCCTCCATGTCGGCTCGCCACCGAGCCGGCGCACCGGCGCGAAGGAAACGCTGGCTTCGGTTACGGCCTGGCTGGCGACCTGAGTGGTGACCCGTCCATCCCGCAGGTGTTGCGGGTAACACAGGCCGAAGGCAATGGCCCGCGGTCTGCCCTCGAGTCGGGACCGGGCCTGCTCCGCGACTTCCCGACGCTTGGCGGGAGTGTCGCCGAACTTCGCTTCGATCAGGATCGGGACAGGTTCGGCGACGCCGTCGTGCCGCACCGTGATATCGATTGCTTCATCGGAGGAACGACTCTCCGCTAGCGCGGAGATACCCTCCTGACCATCCAGCATGAACGCCAGCAAGGTGTTGATCGATTCTTCCCGGACATGTGGCATGTGGATGTTGTTCGACACCATTGCAGCAGACTATCGCCCTGATCGTCGGGGATCACAAGTGGCCATTGCTGGTCCTGCGTAACCCTCCGTCCACCCAGGAGTCTGTCGAGCCTTGGTGGCGGCACGCTCGACCGCATGGTGCAAATCTCTCGCTGCTCTCATTATATCGCAACTTGTTCTTCTTTTCTTATTAGAATTTACCCCGATTGCCGTCATTTCGGGATTCGGGCATTGCGATTCGCGAATCCCGCCATGTCGGACCGCTTCCTGCGACCACACCGCATCGTCGTACGTGCCTGACCTCTACCCGGAGTCTCACACCCAACGCGAAACTGCGCAACCCGTCGGCAGGCCCTGCTTCCCCCTCCTCTCGACAGAACCCTCGTTGTCGCACTCCCAGCGGCCGCCGGCCCCGCTATTGCAAGTCATTACAAGTCCGGCTGGGACAGGAAGGACTCCCCGTGTCCCGTTCGCATGTAGGTCCGCTTGCCGTACACCCTCCCGATCCGGCTTGGGTCCGAGAGTACATCCATGCAAAGCCGGTATCCCGGTCCGTATCCCACGCGCTATACACCAGCCCAGATACTACGGGGGCGATGATCCAGCATCACGGACACGTCCGGCGCGAGGTACATCACCGGATTCTTCCACTTGTGGCAGAGGAACCTGTCACCACACCGTAGCCTCAGAGTTCCGGAGATGGGACTGATTCGGAACGTCACGCGGTGGGGTCGACGGCTGGGGTTGGCGAGGGATGCGGGGGTCCGTTCTGGACGCTGGCCGGGCGTTCGTGGACGGGTCGCGCAGCAGTGCTGAGCGTTGTGTGAGACTGTCCGGGGCTGAGGCCTCGGCGTCGCAGAACGTCTCGAAATTGACAGTCCGCCAAGGCCCTGCAATAATGGACAGTATGGATGTTGCTGCTCCTCAGTAGCTCAATGGTAGAGCATCCGGCTGTTAACCGGAGGGTTGTAGGTTCGAGTCCTACCTGAGGAGCCAATCCCTCATCACTAGTGATTGGCAATGAGCATCTTCTGGAATCGAACGTGACGTAGGGGCAGTCACGCAGCGTTATTCCGACAAGCCTGCCGATGCTTGCCCGGACTTGCCTGAGGAAGTCCGTCAGTGGCTATCTGATCCGCTCACCAACTGCGCCTGGTGGCGAGCGCATCGCCATTCTGCATCCGTCCTGCTGGTAGATGGTGATGGCGCCATCCAAGCGATGTTCGCCCATCCGCGATAGTCAAGAGCGCCCTGCCCTGTTGCCACCAGATTGATCCGAGAGTGTGTTCACGGAACGAACTGAGATTCCATTGCGGGGCAAACCCGCTCCCCGTCTCGACGGTGTACGCTCGGAGCCGAGGGCATCCGGCTCCAGCCCTTGGACACGCTGATGCACGACGCATCGCAGTCGATCGACGAACTTGCGTTCAAAGATGTTGAACAGGTCCGGCCAGCCAGGGGGACAGTGAACGTGAAGCCACATCCGCTTGGTCGCCCCGACCCGGACAAGCAGTATCAGAGGCGTCCGTTCGTGATCTTGACGATGTGCAGGATCGGCAACCCGTCCGGGGCCGATTCGCCCTGATCTGAACTTGGCAGCCAGGACGGACGCTACTTTGCAAGGATCGCCGAGGCTGAGCTCAGAATCCCGTCCTCGGTGGTTTGCAACTTCTTGTCCTGTCCATCCGCGCCCTTGAACTCGTCAATCCGTTGCTTGAGAAGAGCCCTGTTACTTTGCAGATCCTGGACGGTATCCTGCAGCGACCGTATCTGCGTGTTAACTGTACTCAGCCGCGTTGTCAACTGCTCCGTCTCGTCTGGCTCGGGTTCGGCAGGTGGTATAAACACGATGGGTGAAACAGCACCTCCGGTAGTGGTCTGAATCCAATCAGCGTAACTCGAAATTCTCGCATTTATTGTCGTTACAGGACGATCTTCTGCCTCCAAACCAATGTGGGTTATCACGCCGATCTGCAAGGTACTCGTAGCTCCTTCCGCAGAATATGTGACGGTCAATGCGCCTCCACTATCGCCGTGTTGGGCCCTCTTTAGAGCACTGCCTGCGCATATCGTATCATCATGAACAAGAAATTCGCCGAGCAGTTGCAGCCGAGCGCGACAATCGGCAGCACTATACAACGTGGTAGTGACATGTTGAAATACGATAGCTTCGACATCTGCTCCCGAGAAACCCATGAGGGCAGCTGCTGCATCGGAAGGAGCATATCTCCTCTCAGCCGATAGACCAGCAATGCCGATCGGGCTAGCCGAGACCGATGCAGGGAATGCTGACTCCATCTCAATGAGTGCAATGTCACCAGGTTCGTGCTCATAGCCAGGCTGGGGACTCCTGACCACCCACCCCCAAGGGAACGCGCGCTTGTAGTCAGGATGTACGATTACCCTCTTGGATCTCCTCTCAAACCGGTGCGATGTAGGGTAATATACGCTAGCTCGGCTCGTGCTGCACTTGAGAGAACCATCGCTGAGTATCTCGCAGCGAGGAATGTTAACGTCATGCACACAATGGGCAGCTGTCAAGACCCAGGTGGGTGCGACCAGAGTGCCCGAGCAGTCGACCTTGTAGGGCGCGTACGTCCGGACCCACACCATGAACGGATAGTCTTGTTGGGAAACGGCGGCACCACCAAGGATCGAGCGAGGTTTCGGGCTCTCCTCGTCAGCACCGAGGCCAAGCACTGGGAGCAGGAACAGGAGAGAGATGATCCATGCCGGACCACCGGATGGACACCAAGGCCGACAAGACGAGCGCTTGAGCCATCGTATGGACACGATCTCCGAGTGGACTGCAGCAGTTCCCCATGCAGGCGAAGTACGAGCAGCCGCACGGGCAACTGGACTACGCATTACGGTATGGAACGACAGACGTTGCGTCAAGTCTCACTGTCACAGGTGAAGACGCGGTCCGGGCCCCTGAAGCGTAACTGGTGGTCCATAGTCCCAGTCCAACCGGGCGCGAGTTGGATGGAGATGCCACAGTATCGGACACCGGGACTCGGGAGGCAGTGCAGACGGAGTCGTAGTGTGAGCCGGCAACTTGACGACTGGCGCGGAAGGAGTTGGCAGCCAAGTCAGACACTACTGTGGAAGGAGCGCCGAGGCCGAGCTCAGGATCCCGTCCTCAGTGGTTTGCAACTTCTTGTCCTTTCCATCAGCGCCCTTGAACTCGTCAATCCGTTGCTTGAGAAGAGCCCTGTTGCCTTGCAGCGCTTGGACGGTATCCTGCAGCGATCGAATCTGTGTGTTAACTGTACTCAGCCGCGTTGTCAGCTGCTCCGTCTCGTCTGGCTCGGGTTCGGCAGGTGACGTAAACACGATGGGTGAAACGGCACCTCCGGTAGTCGTCCGAATCCAATCCGCATAACTCGAAATCCTCGCACTGATGGTCGTTACAGAATCAGCTATGGTCGGTGCAGAATCCGTTCGTGCAGCCACTCCGACATGGCTGATTACGCCGACCTGTAAGTTCTTCGCAACCCCGTCGGCGGAATATGTGACGATCAATGCACCTCCACTGTCGCCGCGTTCGGCCCTCTTTAGATCCCTTCCTGCGCAGATCGTATCATCATGAACAAGAATTTCGTTGTCCAGATCTAGCCGAGCGCGGCAGTCGGCAGCACTATACAACGTCGTAGTGACATGTTGAAAGCTGATAAATTCGATGTCTGCTCCCGAAAAACCCAGAAGGCCAGCTGTCACGTCGGAAGGAGCATATTTCTTCTCAGCCGATAGACTAGCAATGCCGATCGGGCTAGCCGAGACCGATGCAGGGAATGCTGACTCGAGTTCAATGAGTGCAACGTCACCAGGGTCGTGCTCATAGCCAGTCCGAGGCGGGAGCCCTCGCCCCCAAGGATACGCGAGCCTGTAGTCGGGATGTACGATAACCCTCTTGGACCTCCGCTCAAACCGATGCCATGTCGGATAATATACAGAAGCTTGTTCGCCCCTGAAGCACGAGAGGGAACCGTCGCTGGTTACGTAGCAAGTAGGAACCAGGAGGTCATTCACACAATGGGCAGCTGTCAAGACCCAGGTGGGTGCGACCAGAGTACCCGAGCAGTCGCTCTTGTGGGGCGCGTACGTCCGGACCCACACCATGAACGGATAGTCTTGCGCAGAAACGGCAGCACCACCAAGGATCGAGCGAGGTTTCGGGCTCTCTTCGTCAGCACCGAGGCCAAGCACTGGGAGCAGGAACAGGAGAGAGATGATCCATGCCGGACCACCGGATGGACACCGAGGCCGACAAGACGAGCGCTTGAGCCATCGTATCGACACGATCTCCGAGTGGACTGCAACAGTTCCCCATGCAGGCGAAGTACGAGCAGCCGCACGAGCAACTGGACTACGCATTACGGTATCAACGGTATCAAACGACAGACGTTGTGTCAAGCCTCACTGTCACAGGTGAAGGCGCAATCCGGGACCGGAAGCGTAACTGGTGGTCCATGGTCCCAGGCCGCCCGGGCGCGAGTTGGGTGAAGATGCCACAGTATCGGACACCGGGACTCCGGAGGCAGTGCAGACGGATTCGTACTGCGAGCCGGCAACTTGACGACAGGCTCGCGAGAGTTCGTGGGCTGTGCGCACGTTGCGGGGTGGTGATGGAGTGTTCGCCCCCGTCCCAGTGACGGATATTGCGGTTTCGCTCAAGGACTCGCTCCCTGAACCACAGAACCGCAGGTCGAGCAGTGCTCGCCGGGCTTTTCGCTTTCCATCCGTCGCAGACATGAGTTGGCACTGATCCCTGGCGGTACCGGGTGTCACGGTTCCGGTTCCCGGATCTGGATGGGGCGGGGTCTCCCGGTTCTCCCGGGCCGCCTACCTGTGGCTGCACATGCGATCTCCATCCCCTGACGCCTCGTCTTGACCTCGCTTCCGGTGCAGCCCCCTCCAGGCCGACGACGTGAACATGGACAGGCAGGATGGCGGGGCTCAATGGCACCGCTCCACCACCCACTGTGCATGCACCAGGACGGTCTTTGCCGTACGCCCTTCCACACTCGCTTCCGGCTGACGCACCCAAACTCCCCTCCTGCGCACATGTCCGGTGCCGCACCTGCTCGTGCAACTGGCGAACCAAGATCGAAGGACAGGAACGGAACTGTCGAGATTCAGCGAGCGGGCGTCCAAGGTCGAAGGTTCACCTCGAGTCTCCGATAATTTCCGCTGGCTCGAAAACGACTGTCGACAGAGGGGCGAGTGTCAACTGGATCGAATAGGGATGGCCGTGAAACGGCACCTCCTCCGCCTCCAAGTACCCACGGTTCCCGACATTCGATCCGCCATAGTGACTCGAATCGGTATTGACGAGTTCCTTCCAGACACCCCGGCTCGGCACACCTAGACGGTATCCTTTCCGAACGACCGGGGTGAAGTGACAAACGACGAGCAATGACTGTTCCGGGTTGGCACCCTTCCTCAGGAAACTGACGACACTCGCGTCCCGGTCAGCACAATCCACCCAGGCAAAGCCCCGGTGTTCGGCATCTGTCGCATGCAGCGGGCGCTTGCGACGATACAGTTCGTTCAGGTCCGCGACGAGGCGCTGCACACCCCTGTGCTGCTCTGATGACAGCACATGCCAATCGATGCTGCTCTGGTGGTTCCACTCGGCACGCTGTGCGATTTCGCCACCCATGAACAGGAGTTTCTTGCCCGGATGACAGTACATGTAGCCATACAGGAGCCTGAGGTTCGCGAACTTCTGCCAGTCATCACCCGGCATCTTCCCGAGTAGCGATCCCTTGCCGTGCACGACTTCGTCGTGGGACAACGGCAACACGTAGTTCTCGCTGAATGCATAGAGGAGACTGAATGTCAGCCTGTCATGGTGGTACTTGCGATGTACGGGATCCTTGCTCATGTACTCGAGCATGTCGTGCATCCAGCCCATGTTCCACTTGAAATCAAACCCCAGACCACCAATCGATTCAGGTCGCGATACCAGTGGCCAGGCTGTCGATTCCTCCGCGATCGTCATGACGTCAGGAAACTGCGAGTGGACCTGCTCGTTGAGGCGTCGCAAGAACCTGATCGCTTCGATGTTCTCCTTCCCCCCGTATTCATTCGGCACCCATTCGCCATTCTCGCGGCCGTAGTCGCGGTAGAGCATCGAACTCACGGCATCCACCCGGATCCCGTCCACATGGTACTTGTCGAACCAGAACAGCGCGCTCGCGAGCAGGAAATTCGCGACCTCGTACCGCCCGAGGTTGAACACGCAGCTATTCCAGTGCGGATGACGGCCAAGTCTCGCATCCATGTGATCGTACAGATGTGTGCCATCGAATAGAGCCAGGCCGTGCGGGTCGTCGGGAAAGTGAGCCGGAGCCCAATCAAGAATGACGCCGATTCCGCACCGATGCAGTGTGTCCACGAATCCCATGAACTCGCCCGGAGAGCCATACCGACTCGTGGGAGCGAAATAGCCGGTAGTCTGGTAACCCCACGAGCCTCCGAACGGATGTTCGGTAACGGGCATCAGTTCGACATGCGTGAATCCGTTACGGGTGGCATAGTCCGCGATGCGATCCGCCAGTTCGGCGTAGGTCAGCCAACGATTGTCCTCTTCCGGTACGCGCATCCAGGATCCCAGATGCACTTCGTAGATGGCGATCGGTGCATCCCACCCGTTCTTGGCCCGCCGCCGTTCCATCCAGGCGTCATCGCGCCATTGATGTGATTCGAGGTCGTACACCCTGGACGCCGTCGCGGGCGGGGGTTCGGCCCAGAATGCAAACGGGTCGGCTTTTTCCAGTCGCTGGCCGGATGTCCTCGACACGATGCTGTACTTGTAGTTGGCGCCCTCACCGGCCGCTTCCACGAATCCCTCCCAGATGCCCGACGCTCCCCGATTCCACATGGGATGACAGTCCCGGTTCCAGTCGTTGAAGTCGCCGACGACGGAGACACTCTCCGCATTCGGTGCCCAGACGGCGAAGCGGGTGCCGATCCGACCTTCGCGAACAGCAGAATGGGCCCCGAGGCTCTCATAACTCCAGACATGCACCCCGTGTCGGAGCCGCTCCAGATCCCATTCACTCAGAAAGCACTGCGGGGTATTGTCGATCATCGAACTGCGTCCTGATGCAAATTGAGATGTCCAGTCGTCGGGGACTGGTCATGCGACATTGCGGTCCGAGGCTGCGGGCGCGACCGAAGACGCGGCTGGCACGCGGGTCGTCGGGGACTGGTCATGCGACATTGCGGTCCGAGGCAAACCCGCCGTGCGAGACGGCATAGCAAGGTCCAAGGGGTACGAACCGGGGCACCGTACCAGAAAGAAGGATGGCGGTGGGAGAACGGTGCCCGCACACCGTTAGCTGAACCGCATGCGGAGCGGTCCGGTGGCGGCTCGGACAGGCCGGATCACAGGGCATGGAACGACACTCGTATCCGCTGCTCCTGACGCCCGCGGAAGGCAAGGATTCATGAATCCGCTCCATGCTTGCCACTGCGGTCGGGATGTCTGCGGCTGCGAACTTGATTGACCCTGTGCAGAATCGCCAGAACCGACGGGCTCGTCCGGATCTCTTCCAAGGCTATTCGCCCCCTCCGAGTCCAGTTCGGCCGTTCCACACTGGTCCCGGGAGTGTTCTGGGGCAGAATCTCACCCCAAAGATCCTCTAACGTCACTATGACACAGTCGGCATCGGAGGCCGATAGGCTCTGGAGACACTCTCCCAGTACCGCCCTCTCGTGTCCAGTGAAGCGCTCTCCCGATCCCGCCGCATCGAAGTGGACGGCCAGCGCCTTCCTGACTTCGTGCCGACGCTGCCGTGCATCGGAAGCATGCGGTTCGTCAAGGAGTCCGAGCATCTCCTGATCGTCGATATCCTTTCCCGACCAGAACGCCGAGAACGTCGCCGTGTCGTGCGTGTTCACGGAAACGACCGCATCCGCCGGCGGCGGCGTGAAAGGCGCGTCGCGGTCGCTGCGGAACTCGAACTGGGCAACATACGTTCTCCGGATGCCGTGAGCCGCCATGCACTGGCGGACATAGGCTGGCACCGTGCCAAGGTCCTCGCCTACCACTGCAGTTCCGTGTCGCGCGGACTCCAGGCAGACGATCGCGTAGAGTTCATCCGCAGGATAACGGACATAGGTCCCTTGGTCTCCATCAAATCCCCGCGGGATCCAGTACATCCGATGCAGGCCCATCATATGGTCGATTCGGAGGACGCCGGCATGTTCCAGGTGATGGCGAACACAGGAGATGAAATACGCATGGCCGGATTCCCGGGACCGCCAGGGGTTGACGGGAGCGAAGCCCCAGTCCTGGCCCCTGCTGAAGAACCGGTCGGGCGGTGCACCGCCAGTCGCGGTCGGGGCGAATACCGCCGGGTGACGAAAGCTGTCGAACCCTCGCGGGTGGGTGCCGAGCGGCAGATCCAGGTAGAGTCCAGGCCCACGCCGGGAAGCCGCCCGTCCAAGCTTGGCAATCTGCTCTTCGGCAAGCCACTGGGCAAATGCATGGTAACGACACGCCGGGTCTTCGCCGTTGAAGGGACCATCCCCCCGCTCGCCCCTTTCGACACCGGCCCGGAACGCCGCATAGTCTCGCAACTCCGGCTTCGTGTCGAGAAATTCGTGGAATCTCGCCTGCCGCTCACCCTCCAGACGGGAAGCGGCCCGCTCCAGGGCAAGACGCTTGGTGCACATCAGCGTTCGGTAATCTACGTGCGATCCAGTCGGCATCTCCTGGATGCCACCCATTTCCGGCAGCCACTCGGGCACCTGCCGCAAATCCAGGTAGAACTCGTTCCAGAACCGTCGGCTTACCGGCGTGTACGGACTTGGGGCGAAGGGCTTGTCGAGAAACGACGCCAGCAGGGGCAGCGTACTGACCAGCCCGCCTCCGAGATCCTGCACCCACTCGATCAGGGACCCCAGTTCGCGGAATGTCCCGACGGCCGGAGAGTCCTGTGAATGCAGCGCATACAGCGGCATGAACACGCCCCAGGTCCGGGCCAGTCCAGGACAGCGGAGCGGGGCCCTGATCACCAGCGCGCTCGCCGTGATGTCGCGCACCCGAAGACCAAGGTGGTGGTACCCCAGGGACAGCGAGCGCGCCACCGGAAATCGCAGGACGGCAAACCGGCGCCCGTCGACTGTCACCAACCGTCTGACAGGAAGCGATGAGACGGGCTCGGACCATTCACGATACTCACCGGACTCGGTCCGCAATGATGCATGGACCCTCTCCGAAACGTGAGGGGCCGGAACGCGAATCAGGCACTCGATAGGCCTGTTGGCCCACGATGCGATCACCGGCTCACAGAGCTGGGACCAGCGATGGGCGACAGTTGCCCGGACAACTTCGCTGGCATCGGTCCGATCGTCGATCTCCGCGCCAAGATCCTTCAATACCGCGCGCAACGCATCGTCATCCGGTCGGCGGTCCTGATGGAAACCGTCCCGATAGGCCGGCAGAACCCCATGCAACCTGGCCAGTTTCTGTAGCTCCGGCGATGTCATTCGACAATGCCGACATCCCGCAGGATTCCTGGAATCACCATACGAGTCACTTGCCTGCTGGCCCCTGCACGGGAGACAGGACCGGTACGTCTGCCGATTGGAGCAGAGTCAGGCCGCGAGATTCCAACTGGTAGCAGGCCCTGCTGATCCGGACCCGGTCGAAGCGGGGTGATCGGGTATCGAAACAGACGATCCAGTCTCCCGGCGGCAGCGTGAATGGCGTGGCATGTGCCGAGCCGTTGAACAGCATCAGCCAAGGCGGCCGGTTCGCCTCGGCCAGCAGCATGCCGAACCGGCCCCCGGTTGCGTCGGACCAGTCCGCTGGCGACATCTCGTTGCCGTCGGTCCGCAGCCAGACGACATCCCTGATCCCCGTGGATGGGTCGGCGTTTCCGTCGAAGAACGAAGTCCGTCGAAAGGCGGGGGCCGACGCCCGCAATCGGATCAGATTCCGGGTGAAGGCCAACAGGGGATCGGTCTCGGCAAGCGTCCAGTCGATCCAGGAAATCTCGTTGTCCTGACAATACGCATTGTTGTTGCCCTGTTGTGTGCGTCCGAATTCATCCCCGGCCACCAGCATCGGCACACCCTGCGCAAGCAACAGCGTCGCCATCAGATTCCGCCGCTGCCGGTCTCTCATCGCAAGGACGACCGGATCCGCGGTCCGGCCTTCCTGCCCGCAGTTCCAGCTGTGATTCTCCCGCTCGCCGTCGCAGCCACTCTCCCCGTTCCCGAGATTCTTCCGTTCGGAATAGCTGACGAGATCGGCAAGCGTGAACCCGTCGTGCGCCGTGACGAGGTTGAGACTCGCCTGGGGCGGCCGGGACCGGGGCCCGAAGATGTCGGAACTGCCCGCGATCCGCGAAGCCAGCCACGGCGTCATGCTTGCGTCCCCACGCCAGAAACGCCGTGTGTCGACACGAAACGCTCGGTTCCACTCGGCCCACCCGGATGGGAAACTGCCAAGCTGATCCCCGTCGTGGAGTCCCAGATCCCACGGTTCGGCGATCCGCTTCACCGAGCGCAGGACGGGGTCCTGCTCGATGGCCGTCAGCAGCGGAGCGAATCGATCGAAACGATCGCTGACACGGCCAAGAGAAACGGCGAGGTCGAATCGGAATCCGTCCACACCCATCGTCTCGACCCAGTACCGCAGGCTGTCCAGCACGAGCCGGACAACGGTGGGGTGATGGGTATTCAGGGTGTTGCCACAACCCGTGAAGTCGAGATACTTGCGCTTGTCGACGGGGTCGAGTCGATAGTAGGAAGCGTTGTCAATGCCACGGAACGAGAGAGTGGGGCCGGAATGGTCGCCCTCGCCCGTGTGATTGAAGACAACATCCAGAATCACCTCGATTCCGCACTCGTGGAACCGGTCCACCATTTCCCGAAACTCGCGCACGGCCCCCGCCCCCACCGCAGAGGAGTACGAGGACTCCGGAGCGAAATACGACAGGGGTTGGTACCCCCAATAGTTCGTCAGCCCCCTGTTCTCGAGCCAGTGGTCGTCGACGTGGTGGTGGACCGGAAGGAGTTCGACAGCGGTGATGCCCAGATCGACAAGGTGTTCGAGAACCGGCTCCGACCCCAGACCGGCATAGGTTCCGCGCTGCGCCTGCGGAATTCTCGAATGGAGCCGGGTGAATCCTCGGACATGGAGTTCGTAAATGATCGAGTCGGACCACGGAGTTGCGGGGCGCTTTGCGGGGGCCGGGATCATCGACGTATCCACGACAACCCCTAGTGGGCAACAGGCTGCGCTGTCGGTCGGGTTCCTTCCCCGATCGAGAGCGGACGGATTCGGATAGGAGTCGGCAACGTACGAGTACACGGAAGCATCCCAGCGCGGCACGCGGGCGACCGCGCGTGCATACGGGTCGAGCAGCACTTTGGACGCATCGAATCGGTGACCCGCATGCGGCTCCCATGGCCCCCTTACACGGTATCCGTAGACCTGCCCGGACAATACCCTCTCGACATGCCCGTGGAATACCTCTCCTGTCCGCCCCGGCAGTTCCAGCACCTCGCAGGGAGCGGTGGCCTCGGCCGTGTCGAACAGGCACAGTTCGACGGCTTCAGCGTGCGCTGAAAAGAGCGCGAAATTCGTACCGTCCGGCTGGACGGTCGCGCCGAGCGGGCCCGGAACACCGGGAGAAACAGGTCTGCCCATGTATGATCCGTGCCGAATCTGGAATCCTACACCAGTCCGCCCCGGGTAACTCAATGCCCGGTTTCGAGGTCGTTCATGAGCATGCGGATCGGCAGTGGATCAGAACTTCCCACGCTGGAAATCCAGTCTCTTCCGATGGACAGATGATATGCTTGTCTTGCTGGAACGACGGCCGAGAGGGCTAGGTCCCATCAGACCACACAAATTCACCCCCGCCGTGACCGGCGGAACAGTCCGCTTGAAGTCCGAGTGGGCGCTTGCTGAAGAGAAGCTGACGCTCGGCATGGCAAGCGCGGTGCGGGCGGCCCAGACCGGCCTGCCGCCGGTAACGTCGCCGATCTGGAACCGGCTGGCGAGGCTGGCCCGGAACGTGAACACGCGGGCCATTGGCGGGAATCTGACTGGTCACGACCTGTTGCGGAAGATCCCGACCGGAGTACGACGACAAGGAGACGAGGCCGTCCGCGTGTTCCTGGACTCGCACCACGTCAGCCACATCAAATCGGTGCGGAACCATCCCGCCCTTGCGGCCGACCCCCGGAACGTGCTCTTCGAGATCAGTGCATCGAACTTGGCCCGCGGATCGCGGAACATGACCCTGATCGAGAGCACGATGCTGCGGCTCCGCAATGCCGCGACGAGTCTCTCCGCGGCAAGGCCGGCGATCTTCGCAGCCGCGGGCAGGGGCGCCATGTTCGGAGCAATCGCCGAGTTGCCGGTAACCGCCATCGAGCAGTTGCTGCACTGCAAGTACAGGGGCAAGACCGGGGCCAAGGCCATCAGAGACGGCGTGGCAACGATCGCGGCCGTGAGCGCGACTAGCGCCGCCGGGGCGGCCGCGCTGCAGGTGGGAGCCGCCGTCGGCATCACCGTAAGCGGCACAGTACTTGTACCGGTGGCAGTGATCGGCGGAATCACGTACACGGGGATCGCAGCCATGCGGATCTGGGACGTGTTACCGCCGGAGACGCAAGGCGCGATCCTGGTGGAGAGCAACTCCAGGGTTGCGCTTACCCGCGAGGTCTTCGCTGATACCTGGACACTACTGCAGGCGAAGCTGCGCGGCCCTCGCCGAGCGGTTGAAACCGCCTGACTGGCACAGTCTTCTCCCATTGCGGTAGGGAAACCGCTTTCGCGGCTCCCCCCGCGCAGATCCGTACGTGCCCGCTAAGGCATACGGCTCCTATCTCGAGTGCCTGACGGCAAATCGCTGCTGCGGCCACGGATGGCGGACCCGGAGCGGTGGCCAGTACCGCTCGCTCATCTTCCGCAGTCGTCCCCATGGGAATCCTGCCTTCTGTGAGCGACGACGTAGGCTCCTCATCCAGTGTCTCTGTACATGATGGTGAAATTGTCGCAGCGTCGGGTAGCTGTTCGGCACGGCATAGTAGTTCAGCCAGCCGTTCAGCACTTGCCCCAGCCACTGCGCGGTCGTCACGATATCCTCGTGTTGCCGCTTCCTCAACTCCTGCTTCACTCGCTTCAGCGTGCGATTCATCCGCTGCGCGATCGGCTTGCGCCCGATCTGGTACTTCCCGCCCCTCGTCTGCCCGCAACAGTGCGTGAAGCCGAGAAAGTCGAACGTCTCCGGACGACTCTGGCCGCGTTGCCGCCGCCTCGTCACTGCGAACCGTCCGAACTCGATCAGTCGGGTCTTCTCCGGGTGCAGGCTCAATCCGTACGCGGCGAATCGTGCTGTTGCCTCTTGCAGGAAGCGCTCCGCGTCACTGCGGTACTGGAAGCCGAGCACGCAATCATCGGCATACCGCACGATGATCATCTCGCCCCGGGCCTCTTGTGGGCGCCAGGTCCGTTGCACCCATGCGTCCAGTACGTAGTGCAGCATCACGTTGGCCAACACCGGCGAGATGACCGCTCCTTGCGGTGTTCCCTGCCCGCTGTCCTGCCATTGCCCTTCCTCCATCACTCCGGCGTTCAACCACTTCCGGATCAGCCGCAGCAGCCGTCGGTCTCCGATCCGCTCTCCCAGCAACTCCATGAGCCGCTCCCGGTCGATGCTGTCGATGGACTGCCTCACGTCCGCGTCCAGTATCCAGTTGATCTTGCGCTGTTCCATCCCGACCACCAGCGCATCCAGTGCATCGTGCGCACCGCGCCCGGGTCGGAATCCGTAACTGCATCCCAGGAACTCCGCCTCATAAATCGGCGTCAGCAGATTGTCGACAACGGCCTTCTGAACGATCTTGTCCTCCAGTGCAGCCACTCCCAGCGGTCGTGTGCCCCCGTCCGGTTTCGGGATCTTCACCCGCCGGCTCGGTGTCGCCCGGTACGCTCCTGTCTGTACGCGGCGGTGCAGGTCCTGCAATCGCTCTTCCAGCCCCTCCCCATACGCCTTCCACGTCACCCCGTCCACTCCCGGCGCCGACCGGGGCTGCAGGCCCCTGTAGGCGGTACCCAGAGCTTCCGGTGTAATGTGGTGCAGCAGCGCCGTCAACTTCTTCCGTGGTTCCCTCTTCACGTATTGCCGTATCCGTTCAGTTCCCGGTGACACAGGTTCCCACCTCTGCGTGTGGTCCGTGCGGGTCCCTCCCGGCTTCCTCTTGATCCCGGCCCTTCCCTCCGACGACTCCGCCGGGACCATCGCCCCTTTGTTCGCCGCCTTCCCGGTCCCCGCACTGGCGCGCGGTCCCTTCGGTACTATGCCCGGGTCTGACTTCTGCGGTCCGTGCATCCTCGGCTTCGGCTCACTGCCTTCCCTCTTCCGGCCCCGACCACAACCTGTCGGGGCGGTCCGCAGACCTCCCAGGTCCCGCTGTCGGACGTACGTGCGTGCCTTGAGGTCTTGGACACCGCGGAGCCGGGACGTCCCTTGCCGCTAGCGGTCCGCCCTGTGTTGCCTTCGACCATTCGCACAGTCTCGGCACTCCGTACTGGGGTTTCGATGCTCAATGCTCTGCCCACACGCGCCGCTGTCAACGCTTCACCGACGGCCTCACGACCGCCCGCGCATGACTCGCGGAGAAACATGGATTGGCTCATCCTTTGTCTCAGGAGACTTTCACTCCCTGTCCTTCACCAGTTAGCCTGGCTGTTCACGAAACAACCCCTCCCTTCAGGCTCAGCTCTCGTTGGAAGAGCTCCGGATCGACCACCCCGGCAGACCAGTCTATGATGGGGGTATCTGGTCCTCCATCCGCGGCGATCCGGATGGGTCAGACTTGCTTCGAGGAACGACGGCCAACGCCCGTGGTGAAGGTGCGATCATCAGCGTTGGGATCGGAACTGTCGTTCCCGCGGTCCCTCCGCACCGCTTCATGAGCGTCGGTCATCGGCCGCTTGCTCGCCAGCGATTTCAAGCTGCAAGGGTAATCCCGCAATGCAACGAAACATGACCCAGGATCGGGCCGTCCCGGTTCATGTCGTCCATGTCGCCCGGGAGTGTTCCGGCGTGGCATCCGCTGGAGGTGTCGGAGACGTCGTCCTGCAACTGGCGGCAGCAAGCGTCCGGGAGGGCATCCGAACCACGATCGTTCTCCCGCACTACGGACGCTTCAGCCAGGAGAGGCTCGCATCCACCGCCGGGCGGATGCGGTTGATGCTCCGGCTGTATCGGCATCGGCTGCACTTCGCGCCGTCCTTTGTCATCAAGTTGCCGATGGGCTACGCTCACCATCCGGAGCGAACCGAATCGGCCACGATACAGACGGTCGAGTTCCAAGGCGCAACACCCCTCACCGTGGTGTTCGTGGTGGCCGATCGCTTCGTGGGCAAGGAGAGACCCTACGTCTACACGGCCAGCGAAGCCAAGGCGATTCTGGAGGCCGATCCGGAGAGCGGTCGCGTCTGTGGCGCCGAGTTGCCGCCACACCATTTCGAGGTTGGTGAAGGTACGGGCCATTTCGACTTCTTCGCGATGAATGTCCTGCTCCAGAAAGCCGCTCTGTTGTGGCTGGAGAGGAATCCGGACCCTGGCATCGCGGTGCACTGTCACGATGCGCATACCGCGATGCTGCCGATGATGGCCAAGCTGGGGGCGTCCGAACGGACGTGTGCCGACTACCGCTACGTGGTCACTGCCCACAACTGCGGGGCGGCATACCGCCAGCGGTGCGGGGATCTGGACTTCGTGTCCGCCGTCGGCGGCCTGGCGCGGTCTGCGATCGAACAGTGCGTGATCGACGGAGAATTCGACCCGTTCGCCGCTGCGGCGCTGTACGCGGACCATTTGACGACCGTCAGCGACGGCTACGCATGGGAGGTGCAGGGAGCGTGGCTCCCCGCCTCGGGGGGTGATGCGGATCTACGCGGCTTCTCGGCATTCCTCGCACGCAACTCCGTGCCCATCCAGGGGATCACGAACGGCGTTGCGGCCGATCTGAAGGGGCCTGAAGCGATCCGGAGCGACATCGGCAAGGGGTATCGAAGCGTCGAGGATTTCGCCTGGAAGCCAGCGTTCCGCAAACGGTTCATCCAGCGCATCTCCCGGCGCGAAATGATGCCCAGATGGGGCATCGACGGGGCAGACCGTTACGGCAACCTGAAGGCCCTGCCGTCCAACGGCTGCCTCTTCTCCTTCGTGGGACGCTGGACCTACCAGAAGGGCGTCGGCATTCTGGTGCGCGCCGCCCAGGAAGTCCTGGCACAACACCCCGCAACCGGACTATGCGTCCTGGGATCGGGAAGTCAGCCCTTCGTGTTCCGGGGCCTGCTGCAACTCACAGAGGAATTCCCGGGCCGCGTGGTCGTGGTCAAGGGGTTCAGTGATTCGCTCGCCGCCAGCTTCTATGCGGCGGGGGACTTCTTCCTGGTTCCGTCGCGATTCGAACCGTGCGGGTTAATCGACATGATCGCCCAACTGAACGGAAACCTGCCGATCGTCAACCAGGTCGGGGGACTTGCGAAGGTGATCGACGACGTTACCGGAATCGGCTACTTCGCCGCCGATGACCGGAACAACCTGCGAGGACTGGTGCGGTCGATGCGGCGGGCGATCGATCTGCTCGACGCCCCGGATCGGCACGCTCGCATGCAAGCCGTCGCGAGCCACCAGGTCCGTACTCGATATGCGTGGAAGTCGGTGCTTGCCAACTATGCGCCGCTCTACGGCACGAGCGTGAGACCGACCCGGCGAGCGAGAGTGTCCGCTCCCTCGACATCGAAGTTGATGGCGAAAGTACCCGTGAATCCATGACCGAACGAACTGTCACCAGTCTCGATGGACAGCCTCGTCGGAGCCGGTTCGGCAATGCCGGGCCGACCCTGACTCGAACCGAAATCAGGCCCTCCGAGGCTCCCGTAACGGCGGGAGCGTCAGTCAGAATCGTGTATTTCTCCATGGAGATCGGACTTGCTTCCGGGATCCCGACCTACTCGGGGGGACTGGGCGTGCTGGCCGGCGATACGCTGCGCTCGGCTGCGGATCTGGGGCTGGAGATGGCCGGAGTGACCTTGCTGTACCGCAAGGGCTACTTTCGACAGCGGATCAGCGTTGGCGGCGATCAGATCGAGTCCCCTGTGGAGTGGTCTCCGGAAGACTCCCTGCAGCGTCTACCCACCAAGGTCTCTGTCACCATCGAGGGCCGGGATGTCACGATCGGGTGCTGGCTGTATCGGATCCGGGGCATCGGAGGGCACACGGTTCCGGTCTACCTGCTGGACAGTGATCTGGAGGAGAATTCGGACGGCGACCGGGCGCTGACACACCATCTCTACGGAGGAGACGAGCGATACCGGTTGTGCCAGGAGACGATCCTCGGCATCGCGGGACAGCGAATCCTGCAGCGGCTCGGACATACCGACATCGAGACGTACCACATGAACGAAGGCCACTCGTCCCTGCTCGCCCTGTCCCTCCTCGAACTCAGGCTGGGAGAGCGCAACGGCAAGCCCGCCACCAAGAACGACCTCGCTACGGTACGCGCACAGTGCGTGTTCACGACCCACACACCGGTACCGGCCGGACATGACCGTTTTCACATCAGCCTGGTGGAGCAGGTTCTCGGAGCGGAACGGAGAGAACGACTGCGGGCGAATCGGCTGCTTGATGGCGACACGCTGAACATGACAAAGCTCGCGCTGGAGTGCTCGCGATACGTCAACGGCGTAGCAAGGATCCATCAAAAGGTCTCCCAGGAGATGTTCCCCCAGCACACGATTCACGGAGTGACCAACGGTGTGCACGCCACCACCTGGACGGCACCGTCCATCCAGAGTGTGTTCGACCGGTTCATTCCCGAGTGGCGGCGGGACAATGCGTACCTGCGCAATGCGAGCGACATCCCGCTTCAAGACCTGTCCTCTGCGCATCTGGAAGCCAAGCGCAGGCTGATCGAAGTGGTGGCGATACAGACCGGAGAGACGCTGGACGAGGATGTCTTCACGGTGGGATTCGCACGTCGCGCCACTCCATACAAGCGTGGTCACCTACCGTTCCTGAACCTGGACAGGCTGCGCTGGATCGCCGAGAATGTCGGGCCGTTCCAACTCGTGTTCGGCGGGAAGGCGCACCCCCGCGATGGCGGTGGCAAGGACATGATCCGCAAGTTCCATGAAGCCGCCAGTGCACTCAAGGGGATCATCAAGTGCGTATATGTCGAGAACTACGAAATGGACCTTGGCCTGATTCTCACCAGCGGAACCGACCTGTGGCTCAACGCCCCCGAGAAGACGCGCGAAGCTTCGGGCACCAGTGGCATGAAGGCCGCCTTGAATGGCGTGCCGAGTCTGAGCGTACTGGACGGCTGGTGGCTGGAAGGACACGTGGAGGGTGTGACCGGGTGGTCGGCCGCCACCTATGTCGGCGCCCCCGACGACGATGTTAGCGTGGCTCACGCCCTGTACGACAAGATTGAGCGCGTCATCCTGCCACTTTTCCACGACCAGCCGGAGTCTTATGCGCGGGTCCGGCGTTCCGCAATCGCCTTGAACGGGTCGCACTTCAATACGCAGCGAATGGTTGCACAGTACGTGACGAGCGCCTACTCCACCAGGGTCGGGCGGCAGGCGGAACACCCGGTGCCCGGTCTCGCAACCCGATAACGGTCCACAGCAGAGTGACGGCTCCGCCCCATGACCAGGCGACCCGCCGGCTCATATGCAGACCAGCCCCGATCGTGCGCGTCGTCGCCCCAGCAGACTGTGCCTACGGGCTGTCCGTCTCCCGCAGGAAGAGCACCGTGTCCACCTCCACGTCGACGACGGTCTGAACCTTGCCGGACGGCCAGCGGACCTGGACCGACTCGACGACTTCGCCCTCCCCGAGGCCGAAGTGAATCGGACCGGCAAAGCTGGAGGCGTAACCCACGCTGCTGGTTGCAAGGTTGAACTGCATCCGATTCTCGGTCTTCACACGAACCTCGGCACCGATTCCGTCCCGGTTCGAGACCGAGCCTTCAAGCTCGACGGCAAGCCAGTGATTCTCACCCGGACTCTCGTTGAACCAGATCCCGGCCGACACGCCCAGCGCGGTCACGACAACATCCAGTTTCCCGTCCCCATTGAAGTCGCCGGGGGCCGCCCCCCGGTGCCGCTGCGGAGGGGCTGACGCGAAGCCGGCCTCTTCGGTCATCGCCGCAAACGTGCCATCACCACGATTGCGAAAGACGCTGTTCGGCTGGCGGGCTTGTCCCCCCGGATACGTGGGGCGGGACTGGACATCCCCCCTCGAGAAGAAGATGTCCTTTAGTCCATCATTGTCGAAATCGGCAATCACGGCCGCATAGCCTGCCATGTCGCGCGTCTGGGCGGCCAATCCACTGGGCCGACTACTGTCGATGAAGTACCCGTCCGGCGTGTTCTTCATCAGGGGAAACGTCTCGCCCGGAAGGGCTGCGTACACCACGTCGGCCAGACCGTCACCATCAATGTCGCGGGCATCAAGACCCATTCCGGACACGTCACGCCCATGCTCCGGCAGAGCGATGGTCGCCTCGAACCCGATTTCCTCGAAGGCCCCCCTGCCCGTCCCCCTGAACAGGAAATTCGGCAGCTTGTCATTGGTCACGAACACATCCTGCGTGCCATCACGGTCGAAGTCGGCCACCGCGGCACCCATTCCCTTCCCGACGTGTGAACGAATGCCCGTGATATCGGAGACATCCCGAAACCGGCCATCGCCTTCATTGCGGTACAGCCGGTTGGGCGTCCCCCTGTAGTACTTCGGATGGCAGTAGTCGCGCACGCCCGTCTCGTCGCACACCGGGTCTGCACCAGGCTCCCAATCGAGATAGTTCACGACGAACAGGTCGAGGAGGCCGTCGCCGTCGTAGTCGAACCATGCCCCCGTGATCGCCCAGAGTGGGCCATGGTCGGGGTCGGCGGCGGTGATCCCCGACAGGTCCGTAATGTCGACGAAGCGTCCGTTGCCCGCGTTCCGATACAGGGACACGTGGTGCAGGCCGGCGACGAAGAGGTCCTGGTCGCCGTCGTTGTCGAAATCCGCAACGGCCGCGCCAAACCCGAATCGCTCCCCGAACAACCCGGCTGACTCCGTCACATCGGTGAACTTGCCGGTACCGTCATTCCTGAGTAGCCGATTGCCATACCGTTCCGATGACTTCCTGTTTGCAGGCAGTTCGGCGCCGTTCGTGAAGAACAGATCGAGGTCCCCGTCACCGTCGTAGTCAAGAACGGCGAGTCCGCCGGCCATCGTCTCCGGCGCGAAGCGGTTCTCCGACTCGGAATGCTCCAGCACGAAATCCACGTCCCGATGGATGAACCGTATCGCCGGTTCACCCGCCGTACCGGCCGGAACAGCAGCGAGAGCCGCCACGAGCAGGCTGCACTGCAGACGCTCAATCATGGCCCGTCCGGAGCATGATCGAGTGCAATGTGAAGTGCCGTCGTTGCGTCGATGTCTCCGGGTGCCATGCGCAGCACTGCACGGAGGCGCTCCTTCGCCTCGTCCCAACGCTCCAGTCGGCACAGCACAAGAGCGGCGTTCCGATGAAAGAGAATGTTGTCGGGGGCGATCTCGATTGCCGCCTCGTAGTTGGCCAGTGCCCGGGAAAAGTCACCCGACGCTTCGTCCGCCAATCCAAGGTCATTGAGCCGACCGGCTTCGGTGACCCTTGCCTCATCCAACGCACGCCGGGCACCGGCCTTGGCGATACTCGCCAGATGACGCCGAGCCTCCTCGTTGCGCCCGGATGCACGCAGCGCCCGGCCCAGTGCATATGCCGCAGGCTGGTCGGACGGGTCCAGCGCGACGGCCCGTCGCAGTGCGGCAACGGCATCCGCAGCCTCACCACTGCGCAGGAGCTGGGCCCCCAGCAAGTAATGCGCTTCGAAACTGTCACTGTTCAGTTCGACCGCCGTCCGCAAGACGGCCACGGCCTCTTCCGAATCCGCGATACCCGCAAGAGTCCGGCCAAGCTCCAGGTGCGCCGGCCCGTGTCCGGGATGCCATCTGATCGCCTCCTCGAAGTCCCGAGAGGCGGACGGGAGACGATCCATCTGGGCGTAGGCCTTGCCACGAAGATAGTGCAGTCTGGCCCTGGTCTGCGGCTGGCCGGAGAGTGCCAGCGCCGATGTGAAGTGCATCAGGGAATCCTCGACCGCGCCCCGCAGTGCCAATAGAAGGGCAAGTCCTTCATGGGCAGGCCCCAAGGCGGGGTCGAGATGGAGGGCCTTCCCGAACGCCTGTTCCGCCCTCTCATTGGAACCGAACCGGGAGAGTACCTGTCCCAAGGCCAGGTGGTTGGCAGGGTGTTCCGGACCGAGAGCGACGGACCGCTCCAGTGCTTCCATCGCCGACGACCGACGACCCGACAGGGACAACGCGATTCCCAGCAGCCGGTACCCTTCTGCATTCCTTGGGTGCTGTTCCACAAACGCGGTCAGTGTCTCGACCGCCACGCGCACGGAACCTTCCGACAGCGCCTGACTGGCGCGCAGGAGCGAGTCGTCGTGCTGCGCTGCCAGCACGAACGCAACGGCGGTGAAGCTGGCGAGGACCTTCAGTCGGAGGCTAGGTCTGATGGTCTTCGGCTGGAGTCCTCTGGACAATCCTCCCATAGTTTACAACCCGCGAATCGGATCACTGCCGGCCGTACCGACAGATCCAGCCGAGGCCAGATGGCAAGGCCCGCAGGGACCCACGTGCGGGTTGGGCGGCCCTCGCCCATGCGGTACGGCCCGCCCCAAGGCAGGCCGCACAGAGTCGCACGAGACGCGGAAATGGGAACAGCGGCACCGGCCCGTCTCCGGTGCCGCCCGATTCAGAATATGAATTTCAGACCGAACTGAAATACCCGCGGCTTCGTACCGCCCGCCAGACTCGCTACGCGCCCGAAATTGGGATTCCCGACGGTAATGTCGGGATCTCCAAGATTCTGGATATTGAATGCGTTGAACGATTCGATGCGAAGTTCGACACTGTATCGCTCACCGACCTGGACCCGCTTGAAGAGTGATATGTCGACGTTCTCCACGCTCTCGGTGTAGATCACGTTCTTCCCGAAATTGCCGTACGAAAGCACCGGCGTGTCGAATGCGCTGGTATTGAACCACCGCTCCTCGGTCTGACCACCGGAGAATGGATCTCCGACCAGATTCGGTCGCGCGTAGTTCCACCAGGCCACCTCATTCCCGATATTCGCGACATCCCCCGTCACGGTGAGGTTCGCTGGCTGGCCCGAACGGAACTGGGCAATCGTGTTCAATTGCCAACCTCCCAGGACTTGAGCGAGTGGCCCCGAATTCAGCATGCGCTTTCCCGGCCCGAACGGAAGCTCCCAGACAGCGGAAATCGAGACGAAATGGGGAATGTTGTACCCGGAGGGTCCCTTGCTGCCAAGCGGATCGTAGTAATCCTGGACGGCGGAACTGCCACCGATGCCGTTCTCCGCTCCGAACCATCCGCTCTGGGTGTCCAGGGTCTTCGACCAGGTGTAGCTGATCAATGCCTGGAGTCCGTTCGTGAAACGGCGGTTGAGCTTCATCTGCAGGGAGTCGTACCATCCCTGGCCGTAGAAGTTCCCATAGAACATCGTCGTCTGGTAGGGGAACGGCCGTCGCTGGCGGACCTCTTCCGGAGAACCGGCTCCCGCAGATGTTGCCGTGTTCGCCGCACCGTTGTGCTCAAGTCGTTTCGTCCGACTGCCAACGTAGGCGACCGAGAAGGTAAGGTTGTTGCTCAACTGCTCCTGGACCTCGACATTCCACTGATGCGAGTACGCAGGCTTCGTGCGGGGATTGGCATACCAGCCGGCGCTTCCGAATGGCGACGGGTCGGGCAGCGGAGCACCACCCAGCTGGTTGGCCCGGCCCACGCTTGTGAGAGGCTCTCCGACAGCGTTGTAAGCGGGCTGCGCGAACTGCTTGTCCGGCCAAGTGCCGATTGACTGCTGAAAGCCCTGCATCACACCGGTGAGGCTGTCATAGTTCACGCCATAGCCGGCTCGCAGTACCGTCGTTTCTCGAAGTCGCCATGCGATACCCACGCGAGGCTGGTAGCCGTCATGGGCCGGCTCGTACATGTTGGGGTCGCTTGCAAGGCGGATGTACTGCCCATTCGGCAGGTCATCCAAGTTTCCAGAGCCCGGGATGCAGGGAGCGATCCCCACCTCGGAGCAGGGCCCAGGCAGCGTGCCTCCGCCGATGAGCCAGTACCCCGTGTCCCAGTCGAACCCGTTCTGCATTCCGCGATTCATCCGTCCGACCCAGTACGTGTCGTAACGCAGTCCCAAGTTCACGGTGATGCGGCTGGATGCCTTCCATTCGTCCTGTACATACAGGCCCAGTGTCGGCCAGGTGGTGTTGTAGTTCTGATTGCGGATCGTGTATTGGGCCGGGAGTCCGAGCAGCGCCGAGGCAACGGAGTTTCCGGTGGTGCCCGGATTCAACGGGTCGGCGGTCTGCGCATTGTTGAACGGGATACTGTGCTGGGTTGTGAGCGCATCCCGCTCCTGCCAGATGTACATCCCGCCGAACTTGAAGTTGTGATTCCCCTTGATCCAGCTAACGCCCTCGCTGAACATCCACTGCCAGTCCGTCTCGGGGCGCGGAGTGCTGACGCCGGGCCCACCATAGGGAGCCTGGAGGCCAAGCCCGGGAGCACCGAATTCACTCAGACCGGTCCAACCGTCCGCATCCAGCGGCCCGAGGCCTGCCGCGAGGTCCGCCTCGGTGTTGAGTGCCTCCCGCACCCAGCCGAACTTGGTGTCGAACACTACATTCGTGCCGACCAGGTGCACCCATCCACCGGCGATGTTGCGTGGACGGTTGCTGAAGATGCGACCGTTCTTGACCGTGGCCGGCAGTGTCTGCGGGTTGTTCAACTGGCTGTAGCGGAACCACGCGCTGTCCGCATTCCCCAAGCGGTGGTCCACCTTGATCTGCATGGTGTTGTTGTCGCTCTGCTGCGGACGCGTGTTGATCACGTTGAAAGCGGGATTGTCGATGTTCGGACGGTCGTAGTAGTTCTCGAAGTAGTTGCCTGTCAGCGGATCGATACGAGCGCCTGGAATCATGTTGTTGGGAAACGGGTCCCGCAGGAAGGACGCCGCATCGTCCGGATTCACGCGCGTCGTGGCCGGATCGTAGATTCCCTGGTCGAGAATCGAGTTCCGGAAGTCTCCTTTGAGTTCGTCGGACGTGGGGTGGAAGTAGGACTGCTGCTGGGAACGACGGTACTTCCAGCCTTCCCACGCGAAGTGGAAGAAGGTCCGGTTGGACACGATCGGGCCGCCCACCGCGACACCGTACTGGTTCTGCCGGAACGGGGTCGGGCCATCCCTGGTGGAGTCGAGGAAAGGGTTGCGGGAGTCGAACGCGTCATTGCGCAGAAATTCCCACAGCGCGCCGTGGAAATCGTTGGTGCCGGACTTCGAGACCAGGTTGATGACGCCGCCGAGGACACCGCCGTATTCCGCCTTGTCGTTGTGGGACTGCACCTTGAACTCCTGTACTGCATCCACGATCGGCAGGACCGCCCAACTCTGTCCAAAGAACCAGTGGTTGATCACGCCGTCCAGGAGGTTCATGTTGCTGCGATTCCAGGCTCCGTTGATCGAGGGCAGTGCGAACGACGACCCGGGCAGGGCCACGGGCGCGTTGAAGCTCGTTCCACCGGAATTGCCCTGGGCGGTGCTGACCGGCGTAGCCCCTGGCGTAAGCGTGAGAAGCTGGGAGTAGTTGCGTCCGTTCAGCGGCAGGTCCTTGACCGCTTCCTCGGTGATGGCCGTACCGAGTTCCGAGGTGGACTGCTGCAAGAGGGCCGCTTCGGCCACCACCTCGATTGTTTCCGTCACCGCACCAACCGCCAGAGCGAAGTCGTGCGTGCGCGTCTGGTTGACGTTGACCTCGAACTGCTGTTCCACTGCGCGGTTGAATCCCTCAGCCGTAACACTCAACGAATACGCTCCAGGCACGACATTGACGAAGACGTAGTAGCCGCTCGCATTCGTCTCGACCTCGGACTGGACCTGTGTCCCGACATTCGTCAGCGTGACGACCGCTGCCGGGATGACCGATTGACTGGCGTCTGTGACGGTTCCGTTGATCGACCCGTAGGCCGTCTGTCCGGACGCGTTGCCGCCTGCCAGCAACAGGACGGCCACGAACACCAATGCGAACCGCAAAGCAAGTGAGACTCTCATACGTGAACTCCTTCGGGGAACGAGGCCGAACCGCTGTTCCCACAGAACTAAACCGACCGGAGCCAACCCCGGTCACAAACACGACACGAAGCGACCAGGAGGTTCACTCCAACATTACCGACCGCACGTTAGCGTACTCCGATCGCAAAAGCAAGTGCGATGCAGGATATTCTGGAATATTCTGGCGGAACCGGTGGTCAGCATCCTGCATCCGGCAGGGACCAAGCCGGATGTAGTGCCGCGCACCGCCTCGTCACCAGCTGCCATGGGAGTCGATATTCTCGGCCATCGCCGTTGCAGCACGGGCCTTCTGGCCCATGCTCCTGCCGCCTGTCAACACATCGGCCCGAGTCCTTCCGGCATTGGTGAGCGCCGACTTCCCTCACCCCTGCGCATTCACGCCTGCGCATTGCCCTTTGAGGCTCAGTGGGTGTCATCCCGCGCGAGGCAGAATCGGGAGCCGGTCGGCCATTGGCCCAGAAGACGGACGGGCGCTTCAACAGGCACCAAGGCCCCCGTGTCCATTCACTCCGTGCTGTCTGCTGACCGGCGGGGATCCCCATTACCGAACGCCGATTTTCGGGAGGAACCGTCCATCGGCTCCTTCACGCTAACTACCTGTCCCGTTTCGACACCTTCCAAGGCCTGGGAAACACCGCTCGGCCACCTGATCTCGATTCGTGAGGCGATTCGACTCGCACCCGTTCCGAAATGCACGCGACTGTCCGATGAACTCGCGTAGCCGACCGATGTTGAAGCGTGATTGTGCTGGACGCGCCCGGACGCGTCCGTGACTGTTACCCGAGCCCCGATTCCAGAGCGATTGCTCCGCGTACCCTCCAGATCGAGAATCAGCCAGTTGCCCGCCAGCGAGTCATTGAAAAACACCCCGGCCAGGGAACCGATCGCCGAGACGACCGCATCGATGCGTCCATCATTGTCGAGATCACCAAAGGCCGCGCCCCGGTGCGCACCCGGCATCTGCATGGCCGGACCCGAGTCCTCAGCGACATCCCGATAGGAGCCGTCAGCCTGCGCCTGGAAGACCGCATTCCTGAGCCGGTACTTGACACTGCGGTAGAGTTCGACATTCTCGCTGACGTGGGAGTTCGCCGTGAAGATGTCCTTGTCGCCGTCGTTGTCGAAATCGAAGGCGCCGTTGCTCCAGCCGGACATGGTGGACGATTCCAGGCCGATGCGGCTCGCATACGTACCGTCCGAGAATCCGAGACGCCCCCGGTTGAGAAACAGCGGGAACGTCTCGCCCGCAAGCGCTGTGATCGTGATATCCGGGGCTCCGTCATTGTTCAGGTCGCGGAAATCGACTCCCATGCTGGAGACAGGGATTCCGTCACCCGTGAAAGCGACGCCCGCCTGCACACCAACTTCCTCGAACCGTTCGCCGCCTCGATTGTGGAAGAGGAAATCACGGACGGAGTCATTCGTCACGAAGACATCGCTGAATCCGTCACGGTCGTAGTCCGCCACTGCCGCGCTCATGCCCTTGCCGACATGAGCGGCGATGCCGGTGGACCTGCTGGCGTCCTCGAAGGTTCCGTCTCCCCGATTCCGGTAGAGGATGTTGGGAAGCCCCTCGTAATGAGCCGGCGAACACGCCAACCGTCGACCTTCGTCCCCGCAGACCCGATTGTTGGCCCACGACCAGTCCAGGTAGTTGACGACGAAGAGATCCAGGCTGCCGTCATTGTCGTAGTCCAGCCACGAGGCTGCCACGGACCACGGCTTGGTGCCTGACTGGCGGGCCGAGACCCCGGCCGCCTCCGTGACATCCTCGAACCTGCACGCGCCGAGGTTCCGGTACAGGAGGTTCCGACGGACACCGGCAACGTAGATGTCGACCCAGCCATCGTTGTCGTAGTCCCCGGCCGCAACCCCCATGCTGTAGCCGGCTCCGGCAACTCCCGCATCGGCGGTGACATCGGCGAATCGTCGTCCTCCCAGGTTGCGGTACAGGCGGTTATGGAAGGACGGGTTCGCCTTTTCGAGCGTCGGCAAGTGCGCTCCGTTCGCGAAATAGATGTCGAGCAGTCCATCGTTGTCACAGTCGAAGACCCCGACGCCACCGAGGGTCGAATCCGGAACGGGCTTGTCCGGGATCGATCCGTTGTTCAGGACGAAATCGACGCCGTCCCCGGCCTCGAATCGGATGGGGGATACCGGGTCGACCGGTCCGGGCGACCGGTTGTCCGCGGGGCCGGACCGGAACCAGAAGCCGACCGCAACGGCCGATCCCACCAGCAGGGCGAGAATGACCCGTCGCCGGGCCCGCTTCGGGGAGGCGGCTTCGACGACCCTCGCTGCGGCAACTCGCTTGTGGCGTCTCTTCCGCGCCCTCGACATGCGATTCCTGCTGCTCATCTGCGACACCAGCGGGTGGTCGCGACGGCCGCTGACACGGAACTTGCCAGCCCGAGCCTCGTCGATGCGACCGTGGACTGACCGTACGACTGCGCCAAGACCAATTTATCATCCGGTCGCGCGGAGAGGACGGGACCGGTTCCGGCCCTTCGTCACTTGCAGCCCGTCCCCGAAGCACCACCCTTGCCCGCAGATTCGGAAACCGGAGAGCGGAGGCCTTCGGGGAGTCCGCACGATATTGGACATTCGGTTTGACCTAGAATTCCGCCGGATCTTGGCCCAGATAGTCCAAATATGGAATGGGGTTTATCCGACACTTCTCCATTAATTAAAGCCCAAAATTCATGCTATAAAGCTATCAGAATCGGAGGTCTTTCAGGCGCCAATAGTCACTAGCTTTCTTGAGATCATCGTTTCTATCCGCATAGTACTATGGAAGATTTTCATGGACGTTTTTCGCCGCCGAATCTGCGCCTGTGTCGAGCAGCAGGTTCACCATTTCGGGGCTTTCGCTCCAAGCCGCAGCCTCATGCACGGGCGTTGATCCAGCCTCGTTCCGGCGATTCACCTCCGCCCCCGCATTTATGCAGCGAGAGATGCCCTCAATTGTCGCTCGCTTGTAGAACTCCGTCGTTCCCCAGTTCGAGCACGATATTTCTGCAAGAAACGACTATTCAGCATACTCGACAAGATCGGAAATCTCTTGTTCGATGAATCTCGATATCACCCATTATAGACGTTCAATCAAGTGCCATATAATCATGTGCAGCTTGTACAGTCCAGGCTGATCTGCCTGGAAATGGACACCACATCCACCAGTTCCACCGCCTTGACAACGAAGACTGCATGTCCTGTGACAGCACATAAGGCTGTTTGCCTTCGCAGTGTACGAACGGCACCACAGCCCTATGATGCTACTTTGCTGGTAAACCCTGCTCTCTTGCACACTTCCGTGCTCTGATACGCTCCGCCTGTCGAAGTCCGACAGGCTCCTAGCGGGCGGAGCGGCGTCTCGCGCTGAGCGGAATCTCGGCCTTCTGGCTGAGCGCCGTGAACTTGGCCGCGAGCGCGTCCTCCCCGAGCGCACGATAGATCCGTGACAGGAGGTAGTGGACCTGCATGTCAAGAATGACGCCACCGGGGTCCGCAAGGCCCAAGGCCCTTTCACCGTGCTTCCTCGCATCGGTCAGGTCGCCGAGCTGCTCGGCCAGCTTCGCCCGTTCGTAGTGTACGGCCCGTACGTTCGGCACAAGCCGAACCGCCTCATCCAGATGGCGCTTGGCATCGTCCGACCGGCCCTGCTTCACGAGGTACCGACCGTAGTTGTAGTGCAACATCGGGTCGAAACGAGGACCGCTGTTCCTGGCCAATCCCATGACGTAGGCCGACTCCGCTCCGGCGAACTCCCCAAGGGCCTCCAGACTCAGTCCGAGATAGTCGTAGGCCTGGGGATCCGAGGGCGTGATTGACAAGACCCGGCGGAACTGCTCCGCAGCCCTTCCGTGCTGCTGCCGACCGTCATAGAAGACTCCCAACTGGAAATGCGGCTCGGGCCGATCCGGCGCAACCCCGCAGGCCCGGACGAACATTGCCTCTGCCTGCCCGTCCTCGCCACGCATGGCATGGACCTGCGCCTGCATGAGGATGACCGGAACGCAGTCAGGGTGGCTTGCAGCAAGCGACGAGAGCCTGTCCAGACCTGCATTGACGCGCCCTTGTTGCAGTTCCTGCTGCGCTGCGGCCAAACCGGCCTCTGCCCCGGTGCAGGACGCAACGATCGACTCCGTTGAGAACAGTGCGAGCGGCAGGAGGACTGCGGCGGTAGTCACGCGAACGCGCATGGCAAGGCTCTCCCAGCAGGTCACAGTCTATCCCGACTGATGTGTCTGCGTCGAACGCCCGCGTACCGCAACATGACACGACGTGTGATCGGGCCTGAAAACCCAACTTGATCCCGAGGTCTGATGAAACCGATCCAGCGCTCACTTGCAGGGCCCAATGGTTGATGAGGTTGCGCCTGCTACGCATTTCAGGGGGCGGACTAGGCCATCGCAGCGCCCGGACAGGCGCTGCCAGATGGCGAGGTCGGCCGCAACTGGAATTGGTCAGATCGCAAGGTCCCCTCCCCTTGCCTGATTCACCTCGTGGCTCCGCAATCGAGAAACGGCAATCTCGATATCCTTAGGGGGCGGTGAAGAGTAGCAGGCTTGGATCATCGACATGGCTCCTGGTACTGGTCGGAGCAGTCGCCTGTGGTGCTTCACTCCACGGCCAGGGTTCAGCCAGCAGAGGAGCTTCCCCCCAACCCAGGCAACCACTCCCCGAGGGTGTCAATCCGCCGCGGATCGAGTATCGCGACATCGCGGCCGACGCCGGGCTGGTGGGCGTGGCCGTTTCCGGTTCTCCGACGGCAAAGAACTATATCCTCGAGTCGACGGGAACCGGAGTCGCGATCATCGACTATAACCGCGACGAACTACCGGACATCCTGTTGATCAGTGCCGACAGCTTCGAGGACGAAGGCCCGGAACCACGACACTACCTGTACAGGAACCTTGGCGGGCTTCAGTTCGAGGATGTCACCGCGGAAGCCGGAATTCGGCATACGGGGTGGGCACAGGGCGTGTGCGCGGGCGACATCGACAACGACGGATTCGAGGACATCTTCATCCCTCACTGGGGAGAGAACCGCCTTTTCCGCAACCAGGGCGACGGGACATTTCGGGACGAGACGAGTGACCGCGGCCTTACGGAGCCATCCCGAAGATGGGGCACGGGCTGTGCGTTCCTTGACTTCGACCGGGACGGCGATCTGGACCTCTTCATCGCCAACTACCTGCGGTTCGTCCCGGAGAAGACCCCGAAGCCGGGGGAAGGAGCCGAGTGTCGTTGGAAAGGAATGCCGGTGCTGTGTGGTCCGCGGGGGTTGCCCGGGGAGTCCATGTCACTGTATCGGAACAACGGCCATGGAGAGTTCACCGATGTGTCCGTCCAGGCAGGCGTGGAGACCGACAAGCTCTACTACGGCTTCACGCCGCTCACCGGCGACTTCGACAACGACGGATGGATTGATGTCTACGTATCGTGCGACTCGACGGCCAGCCTGTTCTTCCACAACAACGGCGACGGCACGTTCAAGGAGATCGGCGTCATTTCCGGCACGGCCTATAACATGGACGGCCAGGAGCAGGCCGGCATGGGAGTGACGGCCGGCGATTTCGACCTGGACGGCGACCTCGACATCTTCAAGACCAATTTCTCGAACGACACTCACACCCTGTACCTGAACGAAGGCATGCAGATGTTCATGGACGAGACGGTTACGACCGGACTCGCCGTGAACACCAAGTTTCTCGGATGGGGAACGGCGTTCGTGGACATCGACCAGGACGGCCGCAGGGACCTGTTCGTCGCGAACGGGCATGTGTACCCGGCCATCGACAGGGCCGGAATCGGAGAGAGTTTCCGCCAACGCCGACTGGTGTACTGGAACTATGGCGGGGGTAGGTTCCACGACCTGAGCGAAATGGCCGGGCCAGGCGTCACCGCACGACATTCTTCCCGAGGTCTCGCGACCGGTGATCTCGACAATGACGGGACGCTGGAAATCGTGACCGTCAATCTGCACGAAGCCCCGTCCCTTCTGAAGCAGGTCGCACCCGTTGGCAGTGCCCTGCTGGTGGATGCAAGGCTTCCTTCCGGACGAGCAGCGATCGGCGCCCGCATTCAGGTCGAGACGTCCGACTGGACGCAGATCGACGAAGTCCGAAGCGGCGGTTTCCATGTATCCCAAGGCGACATGCGGGTCCACTTCGGACTGGGCGCAGGGGAGCGAGTCTCGATCAACGTGCGTTGGCCTGACGGTTCCGACGAGACGATCAACGGAATTCCAGCCAACCGTCGCGTCCGGATCACTGCGGGACAAGGCGCTGTCGAATCCGTCACGCTCGAACCTTGATGCAGTACCGTCCCGATCCTCCGAAACGGCGCGGGACTCGGAGTCGATCTTGCAGTCAGAGTCAGCGCGGACCCAGACTCCGCTCCTGCACAGAGCGACCTCACGATGTAGACTGCCTACGGGCCTTTCCGGCCAGCCGTCCTGCAGCACCGACCGGCTCAACGATCCAGGCAGGATCTCCGGGTATCGCGCAACGGAACGGATCCGGGTATCGCGCAACGGAACGGAACAGCGGGCGGTTCCGAGGCTCACGATCGACTGACTTGTCCCGGGTTCGGGCGGCAAGGTGGTACTCCCGATCCTGACGTCAAGGCAGTACACTGGACTCGGGAGGAATGATGATGCGCGGCTTGTGGATCCTGGTACTCGGGCTCTCCGTCACCGTGAACCAGGCGGAGTCGACCAGCGGCGGGGCTTCCTCCATCAACTTCCAGGAGCATGTCCGCCCGATCCTGGCAGATACTTGCTACGCGTGCCACGGTCCGGACGGGAACGCACGTCAAGCCGACCTGCGCCTCGACACGCGCGAAGGGGCATTCGCTGACCGCGACGGATACCAGGTCATCGTGCCCGGCAGTGCGGCGGAGAGTCGCCTCTACCAGCGCATGAGCCACTCCCGGGCAATCGCCCGCATGCCGCCTCCCGGTGCGGAGCGCTTCCCGTCACCGGAACAGATCGAGACGATCCGGCTCTGGATTGAGCAGGGTGCCGAATGGAGTTCCCACTGGGCCTACGAGCCGCCGGTTCGGCCGGACATTCCGGCGGTCCGAGCACCTCGGTCCGTCGTCAACGAGATCGACGCGTTCGTCCTGGCTGGCCTGGAACGGGAAGGTCTCGGCCTTGCCCCCGAGGCAGACCGGCGAACCCTGCTGCGCAGGTTGAGCCTGGATCTGACGGGCCTGCCGCCGAGCCCAACGGATGTCGCCCGCTTCGTCAGCGACGAGGGCACTGCTGCCTACGAGAGGCAAGTCGACCGTCTGCTGCATTCCCCGCATTTCGGCGAACGCATGGCAATGCACTGGCTCGATCTGGCCCGCTACGCCGACACACATGGGTTCCACATCGACGGTCGGCGTGACATGTGGCAGTGGCGCGACTGGGTCATCGGGTCGTTCAACGACAACAAGCCGTTCGATGAGTTCACAGTCGAGCAGATTGCCGGCGACCTGCTGCCGGCGGCCACGTTGGAGCAGAAGATCGCGACAGGCTTCAACCGCAATCACATGATCAACCATGAGGGCGGTGCGATTCCGGCCGAGTACCACACCGAATACGTCGTGGATCGCGTCGAGACGGTCTCGACCGTCTGGATGGCGATGACGATGGGCTGCGCCCGCTGCCACGACCACAAGTACGACCCGATCAAGCAGAGGGAGTTCTACGAGTTCTATGCCTTCTTCAACTCGGTTGACGAGCTGGGTCTGGATGGAGTCGACGGAAACGCGGTACCGATGCTGCCACTGCCGGATCCGGACCAGCAGACCGACCTTGCGGAACTCGACGACGCGATCCGATCTGTCCAGGCCGATCTTCCGGACGGACGCATCCAGCGCCAGGTCGATGCGTGGGAGCGCACTGCGACCGCGACGATTCCTCACGCAAGCCGCCAGGGACTCGAAGCCCACTATGAACTGGAGGGCGGATTCGCGGATTCCTCCGGAAACTACCGTCACGGGCGCATCATGCGGGGCGAGCCCCTGTTCGGAAGTTCCAAGGCCGGGCAAGGCGCAAGATTCGATGTGGACACCCATGTCGCTTTTCCCGGTACGGGTGCCATCGATCTCTCCACCCCGTTCACGGTGGCGTTCTGGATGCTGCCATCCGGGCTGGTCGAGAAGGGCGTCCTGCACAAGATGACGGGACCGGACGAGCAGCGCGGCCTGGCCCTGACGCTCAGCCGACCCGTACCGATTCCCGACACTCTGCGACGGGAGTACGACCTGATGGTCCAGCTTTCGTCAAGTTCCGACACCGCAATCACCGTCAAGACCGAGGTGCCGCTGAGGGACGCCCGGGGCGAGGACAGGAATTACCACATCGCCATCACCTACGACGGCTCGGGTCAAGCGGCAGGTCTGCGCCTGCATGTGAATGGCAAGCCGGTCCCGGCTACGATCCTCTCGGACGACCTGGCGGGAGATCCGGCCAACGAAATGCCCTTCGAGATCGGAGCGGGCCGATTCGGCAACCGGTTCACCGGAACTCTGGACGATCTGCGGATCTACTCACGCGCCCTGGACTCCACAGACATCGGGGTGCTGCACCTGCACGAGCCAGTGAAGGCCATACTCGGACAGCCCTACATCGACTGTCAGAGCGTGCTTGCCGAAGCACCCGAGCCGGGTGCGGATGACATCTACTCACCCAAGCCGGACACGGACGTGTCGCGATGCCGAAGCCGAGCGAGCACGCTCAAGAGCTACTACCTGACCCACGCAGCCCCGGACACGGACAGGCTCCTCTTCAAGCGGCTGCTGGACCTGCGCAGGGAAAGGGCCCGGCTCGCCGCTTCGGTACCCAACGTCATGGTGATGCAGGAGCTCCCGCAGCCGCGCGAGACCTTCATGCTGGGGCGGGGCGACTACAGGAATCGCACCGAGAAAGTGATGCCGGCTACTCCCGATTGGCTGCCTCCGTTTCCGGAAGGGTCCCCAGGAACCGCCTCGGCCTGGCCCGCTGGCTGGTCAGGCCGGACCACCCTCTTACGGCCCGTGTCGCAGTCAACCACTACTGGCAGATGCACTTCGGCGAGGGCCTAGTGCGAACGGCAGAGGACTTCGGCCTGCAGGGCGAGCCGCCCAGCCATCCGGAACTGCTGGACTGGCTCGCGGTCGAGTTCATCGAGAGCGGCTGGGACATCAAGGCCATCCAGAAGAAGATCGTCATGTCTGCGACCTACCGCCAGCGCTCCAAGATCACGCCCTCACACCTGGCGCAGGACCCCGGGAACCGGCTGCTCGCCCGGGGGCCGCGGTACCGCTTGCCGGCGGAATCGGTGCGAGACAACGCTTTGGCGGCATCCGGACTGCTCGACGTTCGCATCGGAGGCCCGAGTGTATTCCCCTACCAGCCTGAGGGTCTTTGGCGGGAGATGGCCTACGGGGACATGTTCACCGCGCAGGTCTACCGCCCGGGCTCGGGCGGGGATCTGTACCGGCGAAGCATGTACACGTTCTGGAAGCGAACGATTCCACCTCCTTCACTGGCGGTCTTCGACGCCCCGGACAGGGAGAAGTGCATTGCACGACGTTCCCGCACGAACACCCCTCTCCAGGCGCTGGTCCTGCTGAATGATCCGACGTACGTGGAAGCTTCCCGCGCACTGGCCGAGCGCATGATCCGGACCGGAGGACCGGACCCCGCGAGCAGGGTTCGGTTCGCCTACGAGCGGACCTTGGCCCGGACGCCAACCGCTGTCGAATCCCGGCTCCTCGGAGACCTAGCCCGGGAACAGGCCGAGAAATTCCGATCGGAGCCGGACTTGGCCGAGAACCTGCTGCGGGTCGGAGAACGGCCCACGACCGAGGACATGCCCGCAGCGGAACTTGCCGCCTGGACCATCGTGGCCAGCAGCATCCTGAATCTCGACGAGACCATCAGCAAGGAGTGACACCGACATGGACCCCGTGCTCGAGCGAGCTCTCCTGACCACCAGACGCCAGTTCTTCGGCCGCACGGCGGCCGGCATCGGTCCGCTGGCCCTGGTGAACCTGCTCGGCAGGGACGGCTATGCAGCCCCCGGGGACAACACCGCCGCAGCCGGCGGTCTGCCGGGCCTCCCGCACTTCGTCGCGAAGGCGAAACGGGTGATCTACATGTTTCAGTCCGGAGCGCCATCGCAGATCGACCTCTTCGATCACAAGCCGCAGCTCCGCAAGTTTCACGGGCAGAATCTCCCTGACACCGTCCGCAAGGGACAGCGGATCACCGGGATGACGGCCGGGCAGGACCGGCTTCCGGTGGCAGCCTCGGCTTTCCAGTTCCAGAGGCATGGGCAGTCCGGCACGGAACTCAGCGAACTCCTGCCCTGCATCGGAAGCGTCGTTGACGACATCGCCCTGGTAAAGACGGTCCATACCGACGCCATCAATCATGACCCAGCAATCACCTTCATCCAGAGCGGATTCCAGCAACCTGGACGGCCGTCCATGGGGTCCTGGGTCAGCTACGGGTTGGGCAGCGAAAACCGGGATCTCCCGGGGTTCGTCGTGCTGATTTCCCAAGGCAGCAACCTGAACCAGTCCCAGCCCCTGTTTTCCCGTCTCTGGGGTTCGGGCTTCCTGCCGTCGCGTTACCAGGGCGTCAAGTTCCGTTCCGGCAGCGACCCCGTGCTGTACCTCTCGAACCCGAACGGCATTGATGCATCCACCCGGCGCAGCATGCTGGACGTGGTGGCGGAGATCAATCGGCTTCGCTCCCAGGAGTTCGGCGACCCTGAGATCGAGACTCGTATTGCCCAGTACGAAATGGCCTATCGCATGCAGTCCTCCGTCCCGGAACTGATGAACCTGTCGGATGAACCCGATTCGGTCTTCGAGCGTTATGGACCGGACTCGCGCGTACCCGGCACCTATGCGGCCAACTGTCTCCTGGCCCGGCGTCTCGTGGAGCGGGATGTCCGTTTCGTCCAGCTATTCCATCGAGGTTGGGACCAGCATCTGGACCTGCCACGTGACATCGCACTGCAGGCACGCGACACCGACCAGCCGTCGGCAGCACTGATCCAGGATCTCAAGGAACGGGGTCTGCTGGACTCGACCCTGGTGATCTGGGGCGGGGAGTTCGGGCGCACGGTCTATTGCCAGGGCAAGCTCAGCGAAACCAACTACGGCCGCGACCATCATCCCCGCTGCTTCACGATGTGGCTGGCCGGGGGCGGGATCAAGTCCGGCATCAGTTACGGGCAGACGGACGATTATTGCTACAACGTGGTCGAGGATCCGGTGCATGTCTACGACCTGCAGGCCACCGCATTGCACTGCATGGGAATCGACCACAAGCGGCTGACGTTCAAGTACCAGGGCAGGCACTTCCGTCTGACGGACGTGCACGGCGAGGTCGTGGATGGCTTGCTCGCATAGCCAAGGAATGCGGTACGGTGAGGACAGTCCACTGCCTGTGCGATTCCAGACCTTCATTTGCCACTCACCTGACGTTGGTCATGGGTCTCGCCCGGACAGTCCAGTGACTTCCCCGAGACCGGGTAGCCGGCACCACCGAATCAGGGGAATCGATTCCGGAATCACAGGAGGAACCCCATGCACAACAGATTGAACCGACGAGCCTTCCTGACATCCGCCGGTGCATCAGTGATGTTGCCGCATTGCGGCCGACGTGACGGTGCGACAGGTGCAGGAGAGGGGTTCCAGCCGAACTGGGAGTCGATCCGGACCCACGAGGTGCCGGAGTGGTATCACGACGCAAAGCTCGGGATCTTCGTGCACTGGGGGCTCTACTCGGTGCCGGCGTGGGCCACTCCGGTGGGAGAACTCGGCTCTGTTGACTGGGACCGTTGGTTCACCAACAATCCGTACGCCGAATGGTACCTGAACTCCTTGCGGATCGACGGATCACCGACCCAACGGCATCATCGCGAAACCTATGGCGACGACTTCAAGTACATGGACTTCGTGCCGCCGTTCAATGAGGCCGTCAGGTCCTGGGACCCATCGGTGATGTCGTCCCTGTTCGCCGAAGCCGGAGCGAGGTACGTCGTGCTGACCACGAAGCACCACGACGGATTCACGCTGTGGCCGAGCGAGGTCGAGAACCCGCACCTGCCGCCGGACCGCCGCTGCAGTGCTCGCGACATCGTCGGCGAGTTGACATCTGCCGTCAGGAAGGCGGGGATGCGCATGGGCTTCTACTATTCCGGTGGACTCGATTGGAGCTTCAACAGCGAACCCATCGACGAAGTCGATGAGGTTTGGGGAACGATCATTCACTCGCAGGACTACGCCAACTACGCCGACGCCCACTGGCGGGAGCTCGTCCGACGGTATGATCCCGTCATCCTGTGGAACGACATCGGCTATCCCGAGCCAAGCGACCTCGCCCAGATCGTGGCGGACTTCTACAACGCCAATCCGGACGGTCTCATCAACAACCGTTTCGAGATCGGCAAGGAGGACGCACCGAAACGGCACCACGATTTCGAGACCCCCGAGTACGCCAAGATGGACACCAAGACGGACTACAAGTGGGAATCCTGTCGAGGCCTTGGCTTCTCGTTCGGCTACAACCGGGTCGAAACAGAGGAGCACACGATCGGAGAAGCGGAACTGATCCATCTGCTTGCGGACATCGTCAGCAAGAACGGAAACCTGCTGCTCAATGCGGGCCCGATGGCAAACGGCACGATCCCCGAACTGCAGGCCAGCCGGCTACGAACTCTGGGGTCATGGCTGCACAAGAACGGCGAAACGATCTACGGAACACGACCCTGGGAGAGGGCAACGGGGGAGACCACCGACGGCATCCCTGTCCGCTTCACGGCAAGCGACGACACCATCCATGCCATTCTCCTCGGCCAGCCGACTTCGCAGGAGTTTGCACTTGATCTCGGAGTGCCGGGAAGCAACGCCGAGGTCACGGTGGTCGGCGAGAGCATCGGGGTAGGTGCGAAGTATGCAGACGGAAGGCTCGCCGTCACGCTCGCCAGTCCCTTGCCGGACGACCACGCCCATTCGCTGCGCATCAAGGTCTCCTGACTGCCGGTCTTCCGGGTCCTGGTCACAACGGCCAGGCAGACGACCGAACCGCCGTCAGCATCGTCGACGGGATGGAGCGGAGTGAAGGGCTCCGACTCTCACATGGCGAGGTGCAGCGCGTGATCGAGACACGGTGAGTCCGTGGCGGTCAGCGCCATAATGGGGAGATCTTCAATGCGAGTTCCCGGTCCTCTGACGCCGATGCCACCCTGCCTTGAGGCACTCGAAGGCGGATGCAAGGCTCCGGTCTGCGATCCTCGGAATCAGCTGGCTGATCTGAAGTTGCTCCACCCGGGAGAAGTTCCGGAGAAGCTGCAGGGCGGGAGATCATCGGTTCCCGCCACCCCCGTGGGTCGGGCGCCGATGCACAGAGAACTCGTCGGACTTCCTGGACGGACTCAGCGATACGTCCATCAGTTGGCACCCGACGGCAATAACGAAGGTGCGGTCGCCCTGCGCAAGTTCACTGGTACGACCGAGGCAGGGATGCGTGTGAGTCCATGGAACATGTAAAGCAAGATCCGCAGCCGACCGGTCCGGTCGTCCACCGGGACCTTCCTCCCCGGAATGTCTGGCAGAGGAGCAGCGAATCAATGCACTTCCGTAAGGGTGTCAAGCGGATTAACAGAGACTACCTTGATGGGGGATTGACATAAGCCGTGCGACTGTCATGGAACGAAGTGCGCGCCCGCGCAGCCACCTTCGCCAAGGAGTGGCGGGATGCGGCGTACGAGAAAGGCGAGACGCAGAGTTTCTACAACGCCTTCTTCGAAGTGTTCGGCGTGCGACGGCGGACCGTCGCGCGTTACGAGACGCATGTCGCGAAGCTGGACAACCGATCGGGGTTCATCGATCTGTTCTGGCCGGGCGTCCTCATCGTCGAGCAGAAGAGTGCCGGTCGCGACCTCAAGGCCGCCTACGCGCAGGCCGGGGAGTACTTCGACGCACTCCCCGAACGCGACCGCCCGCGCTACATCCTCGTCAGCGACTTCCAGTCCTTCGAACTTCACGATCTTGACGAACGCACCGTCATCGCCTTCCCGCTCGCGGACCTGCCCGCGCATGTGGACGCCTTCGGGTTCATCCTCGGCGTCCAGCGCCGAACCTTCCGCGATCAGGACCCGGCCAACATCGAGGCCGCCGAACTCGTCGGTCGACTGCACGACCTGCTCGCCGCTGCCGGCCACCGATCTCACGACCTCGAACGCTTCCTCGTCCGCCTCGTCTTCTGCATGTTCGCCGACAACACCGGCGTGTTCGAACCCCGCGGCATCTTCCTCGATTTCATCGAATCCCGCACCGGCGCCGACGGTGCCGATCTCGGACCATGGCTCACCCACCTGTTCGATGTCCTCGATACGCCGGAAGCCGAGCGTCCCGCCACGCTGGACGAAGACCTGGCACGGTTCCCCCATGTCGACGGCGACCTCTTCCAGGGACACTTGCGCACCCTCTCGTTCAACACCACCATGCGGGTCGCGCTGCTCGATGCCTGCCGATTCGACTGGTCCAACATCTCGCCCGCCATCTTCGGCGCCCTCTTCCAGTCCGTGATGGACCCCGCCCAGCGCCGCGCCCGCGGCGCCCACTACACCACCGAGAAGAACATCCTCAAGGTCCTCGAACCCCTGCTGCTCGACGATCTGCACTCCGAATTCGATCGGCTGAAAGGGCGTCGGGACCGAGGCCGACTCGCCGCACTCCGGCGGTTCCACGCGCAACTCGGCGACCTGACCCTCTTCGATCCCGCCTGTGGCTGCGGCAACTTCCTCATCATTGCCTATCGCGAACTCCGCATCCTGGAAATCAAGGTGCTCCGCGAGATCCGGACCGCCACCGCCACCGCCGGACAGGGCGAACTCGATGTCGAGTGGAAGTCCGAAGTGGACGTGGACCAGTTCTACGGCATCGAGATCGGCGAGTTCGCCGTGCGCATCGCCGAGACCGCCCTGTGGATGATGGACCACATCATGAACAACCGGCTGAGTCGGGAATTCGGTCAGTCGTTCCTGCGCATCCCGCTGAAGAAATCACCGCACATCCTCCACGCCGACGCACTGGAAACGGACTGGTCGGAACTGCTCCGTCCGGACGAGTGCTCCTTCGTGATGGGCAATCCGCCGTTCGTCGGTGCCAAGTACCAGAGCGAACAGCAGCGCGCCCAGGTGCAGGGGATCGCCGCGCTCGGCAGGAACGGCGGCACTCTGGATTACGTCGGTGCCTGGTTCATCCGGGCCGGGGAGTACCTGCAGGGCAGCGAGGCCCGGATCGGCTTCGTCGCCACCAACTCGATCACGCAGGGCGAACAGGTCGCACAGCTCTGGCCGATCCTGTTCGGACGCTGCGGTCTGGAGATCGCCTTCGCGCACCGGACCTTCGCCTGGGGCTCGGACGCACGCGGCAAGGCCCACGTGCATGTCGTCATTGTGGGCCTGGACAATCGGGAGGCCGCCCGGGCGGAGAAGCGGCTGTTCCGCTATGCGGACCTCAATGGCGACCCGGAAGAGAGTGTCCACCGGGCCCTGTCACCCTACCTGTTCGACGCGGGTGGGCTGTCCGACCCGCATCTCACGGTGCGGGAAGAGAGTCGGCCGATCAACGGGCTGGAGCCGATGCTCACCGGTTCACAGCCGATTGACGATGGACACTACATCTTCGACGCGGCGGAACGTGCAGCCTTCCTGGAAGCGGAACCGGAGGCCGCGGAGTGGTTCCGACCGTTCATCGGGACACGGGAATACCTGCACGGCGACGAACGCTGGATTCTGGCACTGCAGGACGCGTCACCCGCGATCCTGGCCCGCCTGTCGGGGGTACGGGAGCGCATCGCTGCCGTGCGGGGCTATCGGCGGAAGAGCGAACGCCAATCGACACTGAGACTGGCCGAGACACCGACTCTCTGGCAGGTGAACGTCATCCCGGACGCGCCGTTCCTGGTGATTCCCGAAGTCAGTTCCGAGCGGCGGGAATACGTCCCGATCGGCTGGCTGGAACCGCCTGTGATCCCGAGCAATCTGGTCCGAGTCCTCCCGAACGCCACGCTGACAGACTTTGCGCTGCTGACTTCTACGATGCACATGACGTGGCTACGCCAGATCGGCGGTCGGTTGAAGAGTGATTACCGCTATTCGATCGGCTTGGTGTACAACACCTTTCCGCCGCCACCGAAGGACGCGGATCTGTCGAAGCTGGAACCGCTGGCGCAGGCCGTGCTCGACGCCCGCGCCACGCACCCGGATGCGATGTTGGCCGATCTCTATGATCCGGACCTGATGCCGCCGAACCTCCGCCGTGCTCATCGGGCACTCGACCGCGCCGTGGATCGGCTGTACCGGCGCTCGGGATTCGCTTCCGAACGCGAACGTGTCGAACATCTGTTCAAGCTCTACGAGAATCTCCGCGCACCCCTGGAATCTGCACAGCAGGGCAAATCAAGACGGCGGCGAGGGACCCGCATGCCGCAGAGTGCAAAGAACTGATATCGGCAAGCCGGATGCAGGAACGGATCTCGGGCAACTTGGAAAACAGCGCTGGCAGTAAGGCATGGCAACTACGTCACGCCCCCGAACAACTCAGCGAGCTCTTCGAACCGGTATCGAGAGATCCGACAAAGATCACATCAACTGGGAGGTGACATAAACCGTGCGACTGTCATGGAACGAAGTGCGTGCCCGTGCAGCCACCTTCGCCAAGGAGTGGCGGGATGCGGCGTACGAGAAAGGCGAGACGCAGAGTTTCTACAACGCCTTCTTCGAAGTGTTCGGCGTGCGACGGCGGACCGTCGCGCGTTACGAAACGCATGTCGCGAAGCTGGACAACCGATCGGGGTTCATCGATCTGTTCTGGCCGGGCGTCCTCATCGTCGAGCAGAAGAGTGCCGGTCGCAACCTCAAGGCCGCCTACGCGCAGGCCGGGGAGTACTTCGACGCACTCCCTGAACGCGACCGCCCGCGCTACATCCTCGTCAGCGACTTCCAGTCCTTCGAACTTCACGATCTCGACGAACGCACCGTCATCGACTTCCCGCTCGCGGACCTGCCCGCGCATGTGGACGCCTTCGGGTTCATCCTTGGCGTCCAGCGCCGAACCTTCCGCGATCAGGACCCGGCCAACATCGAGGCCGCCGAACTCGTCGGTCGACTGCACGACCTGCTCGCCGCTGCCGGCCACCGATCTCACGACCTCGAACGCTTCCTCGTCCGCCTCGTCTTCTGCATGTTCGCCGACAACACCGGCGTGTTCGAACCCCGCGGCATCTTCCTCGATTTCATCGAATCCCGCACCGGCACCGACGGTGCCGATCTCGGACCATGGCTCACCCACCTGTTCGATGTCCTCGATACGCCGGAAGCCGAGCGCCCCGCAACGCTGGACGAAGACCTGGCACGGTTCCCCCATGTCGATGGCGACCTCTTCCAGGGCCACTTGCGCACCCTCTCGTTCAACACCACCATGCGACTGGCACTGCTCGATGCCTGCCGATTCGACTGGTCCAACATCTCGCCCGCCATCTTCGGAGCCCTCTTCCAGTCCGTGATGGACCCCGCCCAGCGCCGCGCCCGCGGCGCCCACTACACCACCGAGAAGAACATCCTCAAGGTCCTCGAGCCCCTGCTGCTCGACGATCTGCACTCCGAATTCGATCGGCTGAAAGGGCGGCGGGACCGAGGCCGACTCGCCGCACTCCGGCGGTTCCACGCGCAACTCGGCGACCTGACCCTCTTCGATCCCGCCTGTGGCTGCGGCAACTTCCTCATCATTGCCTATCGCGAACTCCGCATCCTGGAAATCAAGGTGCTCCGCGAGATCCGGACCGCCACCGCCACCGCCGGACAGGGCGAACTCGATGTCGAGTGGAAGTCCGAAGTGGATGTGGACCAGTTCTACGGCATCGAGATCGGCGAGTTCGCCGTGCGCATCGCCGAGACCGCCCTGTGGATGATGGACCACATCATGAACAACCGGCTGAGTCGGGAATTCGGTCAGTCGTTCCTGCGCATCCCGCTGAAGAAATCACCGCACATCCTCCACGCCGACGCACTGGAAACGGACTGGTCGGAACTGCTCCGTCCGGACGAGTGCTCCTTCGTGATGGGCAATCCGCCGTTCGTCGGTGCCAAGTACCAGAGCGAACAGCAGCGCGCCCAGGTGCAGGGGATCGCCGCGCTCGGCAGGAACGGCGGCACTCTGGATTACGTCGGTGCCTGGTTCATCCGGGCCGGGGAGTACCTGCAGGGCAGCGAGGCCCGGATCGGCTTCGTCGCCACCAACTCGATCACGCAGGGCGAGCAGGTCGCACAACTCTGGCCGATCCTGTTCGGACGCTGCGGTCTGGAGATCGCCTTCGCGCACCGGACCTTCGCCTGGGGTTCGGACGCACGCGGCAAGGCACACGTGCATGTCGTCATTGTGGGCCTGGACCGTCGGGATGCCGCCCTGGCGGAGAAGCGGCTGTTCCGCTATGCGGACCTCAATGGCGACCCGGAAGAGAGTGTCCACCGGGCCCTGTCACCCTACCTGTTCGACGCGGGCGGGCTGTCCGACCCGCATCTCACGGTGCGGGAAGAGAGTCGGCCGATCAACGGGCTGGTGCCGATGCTCACCGGCTCACAGCCGATTGACGATGGACACTACATCTTCGACGCGGCGGAACGTGCAGCCTTCCTGGAAGCGGAACCGGAGGCCGCGGAGTGGTTCCGGCCGTTCATCGGGACACGGGAATACCTGCACGGCGACGAACGCTGGATTCTGGCACTGCAGGACGCGTCACCCGCTGTCCTGGCCCGCCTGTCGGGGGTACGGGAGCGCATCGCTGCCGTTCGAGCCTATCGACAGAAGAGCGAACGCCAATCGACACTGAAACTGGCCGAGACGCCTACTCTCTGGCAGGTAAACGTCATCCCGGACGCGCCGTTCCTGGTGATTCCCGAAGTCAGTTCCGAGCGGCGGGAATACGTCCCGATCGGCTGGCTGGAACCGCCGGTGATCCCGAGCAATCTGGCCCGAGTCCTCCTGGACGCCACGCTGACAGACTTTGCGCTGCTGACTTCTACGATGCACATGACGTGGCTGCGCCAGATCGGCGGTCGGCTTGAGAGCCGCTACCGCTATTCGATCGGCTTGGTGTACAACACCTTCCCGCCACCACCGAAGGACGCGGCTCTGTCGAAGCTGGAACCGCTGGCACAGGCCGTGCTCGACGCCCGTGCCGCGCACCCGGAGGCGATGTTGGCCGATCTCTATGATCCGGACCTGATGCCGCCGAACCTCCGCCGTGCTCATCGGGCACTCGACCGCGCCGTGGATCGGCTGTACCGGCGCTCGGGATTCGCTTCCGAACGCGAACGTGTCGAACATCTGTTCAAGCTCTACGAGAATCTCCGCGCACCCCTGGAATCTGCACAGCAGGGCAAATCAAGACGGCGGCGAGGGACCCGCATGCCGCAGAGTGCAAAGAACTGATGCTGGCAAACCGGATGTAGAAACGAACCTCGGGCAACTTGGGCAACAGCGCCGGCAGCTACGTCACGCCCCCGAACAGCTCAGCAAGCTTCTCGCGCCGGTATTGAAAGATCCGACGCAGGTCCCCTCGAACGAACAGACGGTCCGCCAGCCACCCGCCTGGCACTGCGTACTGCACATGGTCCTCCGCAACTGTCCCGCCATCGTGTTCCTCGAATCGGTGCTCATGCACCCACAGCCTATAGGGCCCCTTCCGCTGCTCGTCCACAAAGACTGCGGGAGGATCCCATTTCGTGATCTCGCTCTGCCATCGGATCGGAATGCCGCGAAGCCGCAGGCGATAGTCGATTTTCCTGCCCGCAAACATCTCGATCGGCCCCGACGAGCGCAGTTCGAACTTGAGCCAAGGGGGCGTTAGCACTTCCAGATTACGAGCATCGGCAAAGAACGGGAAGACGTCACGCAGCGGACGCTCCAACCGAATCCTACTCGTCAGCTTCAGAACCTTCAAATCCGCGGACTCCATGCAGCATTGATCAAGCAAGAGTGCCCGACCAACACCGCACCATGGTTCATTGTAGTGTCAGTGGACTCGGGCGCCGGACGGGCGCTGCTCAACGTCCCCCTTCGATCACCTTCCCCACAAGAGCGGGGCCGGACCCCGATCGAACACTGCCGGGTGCAGGAATTCCACTGACACCAGAGGATTCCCCATCACCGAAACAACAAACAGCGCGAGCCCCTCGAATGCGTTGTTCCCGAAAATGCTGGGAGTTGGAGCAGGCCCTGGGGACGCTCCGAAACCGACGATTGGAGGACCCGTGGCCGACGGACAAGCCCCATTCGCGCTACCGTGTCAGGGACGCTCGTACCGAGGAACTCCTCAGGTACAGCTTCCACATCAAGGTTCACCACATTGAGTCCACCCAAGACCAGCGAGCCCCCGAGAGGCCTGACTCGCATTCTGGCCAACATCGGACCCTCGCTGATTCTCACGGCCAATATCGTCGGTTCCGGAGAACTCATCATGACCACGGCACTGGGTGCGACCGCCGGGTTCGTGGCGTTATGGGTCATCCTTGTCAGTTGCGCCGTCAAGGTCGCGGTGCAACTGGAATTCGGTAAACATGCCATCACTTGCGGAGAGACGACGCTCTTCGCGTTCAACCGTCTGCCGGGGCCTCGGCTCCGGGGTCGCTCGTGGTCGCTGTGGGTCTGGCTGGCCGTGAAGCTCATCCAACTGGTGCAGTACGGCGGAATCGTCGGGGCTGTTGCCGCCACCCTGCACCTGGCCATATCCGAGTTATCCGTGGAAGCATGGGCCTGGGTCTGCGGAGCCGCGGCGGCCGGGTTGGTCTGGCGGGGCGGATACCGGTCGATCGAGAAAGCGGCAATCGGGCTTACGGCCATGTTCTCGCTCATCACTGTGGCGTGTGCCTTCCTGTTACAGTGGACGCCCTACCGGATCACGGGCTCGATGCTGGCGAGCGGCTTGTCCTTCGATCTGCCCGCGGCTTCGATTGGCGTGGCCGTGGCTGCCTTCGGACTCACCGGAGTTAGCGCGGACGAGATCATCTCCTACCCCTACTGGGGCATCGAGAAAGGGTATGCAGTTCGTACGGGCCCCCGTGACGGGACGGTCGGATGGACACGGCGTGCACGTGGCTGGATCCGGGTAATGTACGTGGATGCGGTCGCCTCGATGCTGGTGTACACACTGACCACGGCGGCATTCTACCTGCTGGGAGCTGCCGTGCTTCATGGGGGCGGAGCCGTCCCCGATGGTCCGGGGATCATTGCAACACTGTCCGCGATGTACACGGAGGTACTCGGGCGAGAGGCGATGGCGCTCTTCCTGGTCGGATCAGCGACAACGCTGTTCTCCACCCTCTTCGTGGCCTGCGCATCCGGCACCAGGATGTTCACGGATGCGTTCGCACAGTTCGGCCTGCTCCGCTACGACGACGAAGCGGCACGAAAGCGCTGGTTCGCCGTCCTGGCCTGGTTGCTCCCCCTCGTCTGGACGATGCTCTTCCTCTTCGTGAAGGCTCCCTTGTTCATGGTCACGGCGGGAGGGATTGCGGTCGCTGCACTACTGTTGGTTGTCGTCTTCGCTGCGTACCACTTCCGGTACCAACGTCTGGAACCATCGCTGCAACCTTCCCTCGTCTACGATATCCTGCTCTGGGCCAGTACTCTGGCGATCCTCGGGGTCGGAATCAGGTCCTTGCTCGGCTAGCCATGACCGAGATCCCCCCATGGACGTCGTGAGTCGACTCCAGTGCTCAACGGGCCTGTGTCGATTGTGGAGAGCTTACGGCAACCGCAGTGCCGACAGAATCGTGGTCGGCTGGCGATGGAGCGGAGAATGCCAGCCCGCAGTGATAGCTATCCAGCACGCTGGGAACTTCCTGCATACAGCGCAATGGACGCATCCGGACCGCATGGGCCGCACAAGCCGAAAGCAACTCCGAACATATACGCCAGGCGCTGCCGACTGCGGGCCGCTGCACTGAAGCACGAACGGGGCGGTCGGCCGGCTCGTCAGTTTCCGACAAGCACCGAAGATCGGAGTGGCTGAACTCAACGGCGGACAGACTTGGCCCCATCCGGTTCCCTCGAAGCGCCAATGGGCGACGCCACCCGCTCGCCATACGAGTCGCCGGAGGCACCCATCAATCCCGGTGGAATACCCAGACTGTTCGTACGCAGATGGATCCCTCGCAACGCCTGAGTGTCTATGAGGGAGCAGTGGCCCGGGGCCTGGGCATCGGCGGTCTGAGTCCGACACAGGCGGAAATGAGAACTGGCGCCGAAGGTAAAGCCTCCTACAACGCAAGTTTCGAGATACACTGGGCGCAACCGTCGGACCGCCGTTGTGCGCATTCCGAAAACCATGACGTCCAGAGCCGCCGTTCTGCTGTTCGCAGCCTGTCTTGTCATTCCAGCCACTGTGGCTGGAGACCTGACGGTTCTGGTGGCCTATCACTCGCAATCCGGCAACACCGAATCGATGGCCGAAGCCCTCGCGGAAGGCGTTCGGAGCAATGGAGCCGATGCCATGGTCAAGCGGATCGGCGACGTCTCGACGGAGGATCTGGAAGGGGCGGACGCGGTTGCGCTGGGTTCTCCGGTCCATATGGGAGATGTCGCCGTCGAGGTGAGAACCGCACTGGTCGACTGGGCCTACGGCAAGGGTTTCTGGAAGAGCCGCGGTCTGCAGAACAAGGCTTGCGCCGTGTTCACTACCGGTGGCGCACCGTCGAACGGGAAGGAGTTCACGATGCTGAGCATGGCTCTCGGACTCGTGCAATACGGAATGGTGCTCGTCACCCCGTACGGTGGACTGGGAGCTTCCGCCACGACGGGCATACCCGAACACGAAGAGGGTGTGGGAGAGCACGAGCTCGAGGAGGCCCGTTCGCTGGGGGCAAGACTGGCCGAAGTGGCCAGGCTCCTGCGAGACTGATGCGCTCAACCGGCCCGTTCGTAGGTAACGACCGGGTACTTGATCCGGCCACGGGCCCGTAGTTCGCCCGGAAGCAGCGCACCATGCAAGGCATCAAGGACAGGGGTGTCGATACCGGCTAGCCGGCCGTAGCGGCATGCCGCCCCCAGTTGCTCACCCAGTTCGGATTCATGCCTACGCTCCAGATCCCGGTGCATCGAAGTGGTCGTATCCGGCGGCAGATTCCTGTATCGGGCAAGCTGCTCCACCGCGAACATCTCGTTGACGGCCGCGCCGGAAGCCTGCGCAACCGCAATCATCTCGTTGGCGCATGCCTCCAGAAGGCCGCGAGTCTCGGGCACTCCGAGCAGCACGGCCAATGGCGCTCGAGCGACCGCGCCCACCGCGCCGAGGGAGCAGACCATGACCAGCTTCTTCCACATCTCCGACCAGATATCCGCGGACTCGTCGATCGCCATCCCGGGGACCGCGGCCAGATGCTCGACAATCGCCCCAACGCGGCTGGACAGGCCGCCATCCCGCTCACCGCACGTGATCGAAGGCTCGGGAAGACCCCTGTGGAGGATTCGTCCCGGAGCCACTCGTTCGGCGAAGATCCGACTTAGTCCTCCGACTACACCCTCCGGCCCAAGGACACGAACGAGCACATCGGGCGCATCCACGCCATTCTGCAGGGGTATCGTGACTGTCCCGGCACCGACATGAGGCTTGGCAAGTTCCGCAGCCTGAGCCACATGCTCGGCCTTGCAGGCAACAAACACCACATCCGGCGTCGGCACCTGCGAGCCTGCATCGATCACGCAGGGATTCGGACAGGTGAAGTCTCCGTTCGGGCTGTCGATGTGAAGCCCGCTCTGCCGCAGTCGCGCCGCACTATCGGGCCGCAGCAGAAACGAGACATCGAGACCCGCTTCGACCATGCGCCCCCCGAAGTAGCCACCAACCGCACCGGCTCCAACGAACACGATTCTCATGACATGAACACCCCTCTGGCAGAGCCTCCGCTGGAGGCGGCGGGCTGCGGCTGTGACTGTGCCATGAGAGCCAGTTTTGCATGCTCCGATGACCGGACACAAGTCGGTCGCGCACAGAACCACGGCCCGCAGTCTGTTACTGGCACTGGCCCGCACCCACGGCCGAAGGCCCGGGCAAGGCCGAACGCAGGTACTGGCGCAGCCGGGTCTTGCGGGGCGACAACACACGCGCAACTCGGCAACGGGTCACGTTTCATTGTGGAGCGGTATACTGCGAGAAGGCGTGGATCTGCTTCTGCTGGGAGGTGGTGTAACGGTAACACGGCAGACTCTGGATCTGTTTATCGGGGTTCGAATCCCTGCCTCCCAGCCAGCCGGATTCACCGGCACCGCAAGCAGCCTCTCCTGTCAGGAGAGTTCCGTGCAGGAACAGCCCGAGAACACGGTCGGTGCTATCATCAGGTGAGTAGGTCTGCCTGAGCCGGCGTAGCTCAGTTGGTAGAGCATCTGATTTGTAATCAGACGGTCGGGGGTTCGAATCCTCTCGCCGGCTCCAGTTGCCGGGCTTGGCTCTGAACGGATGATGGTCTCGTTGTCGGTCAGGCACTGCGCAGGATGGCGGGAGTAACTCAATGGTAGAGTCACAGCCTTCCAAGCTGTTGGTTGCGGGTTCGATTCCCGTCTCCCGCTCCATTCCCGGCCTTGGGCCGACGTAGCTCAGTCGGTAGAGCGCGTCCTTGGTAAGGACGAGGTCACGGGTTCAAGTCCCGTCGTCGGCTCCAGCCGGTTCCCGGTCGCTGCACAGCGCGTCCAGGTCGTCTGGAGAGTAGCCCAGGACGATCGATTGGCCATGGACCGAGAGCGGCCGCCTGATCAGGTTCGGGGTCTCCGCCATCAGACGGAGTGCCTCCTCGCGGGACGGAGGATTGGACTTCAGTCCCATTTCACGGTATCTGGCGTTTCTCGGATTCAGGAACGTCAGATGATCCCGAGAACCGATCAGTTCGTCCAGTTGGCCGACGGTAAGTCCCTTGTCCAGATTGACAAGATCCAAGTCGCCGCCACGTTCGACCAGGAAACTCCGGGCCTTCCTGCAACTGGTTCAACCGGGTTTGTGAAAGAAGCGAATCAGTGGCATCCTGCCATCGTAGCGCGGTATCCTAACAGGTCGTGAAATGGTTCCTGCGGCCGAGCGCACCTCCGATCAAGCGGCTCCTGCTCGTCGAAAGTGGGCCGCGTTCGGAAGCCGAACACCTGGTGTCCCTGCTGCGTGAGTCCGTGTGTGGAAACGTGCCGATCGATCTGTTCACCTGCCTGGCGGGCGAGCCGGCAGGACTGGGGGAAGGCAGCCAGACGTGGCGTTCCTACGACGCCAGCAACAACGCGGAGCGGTGGAGTCTCTTCCGGTCCCTGCGCCGGGAACGGCACGCTGCGGCGGCGATCCTTGTGGGAGAAAGCCCACTGCTACGGACATGGAAGTTTGCCCTGGCGGGGCTGCTGCCGGCCAAGATCCTGCTGGTTGACCAGCGCGAGGGCCTGGTCTGGATGGACCGGACGCACTGGCGCCAGGTTGTCCGCATCGCGGTCTCCCGAAGCGGTGTCCTGAACCCCGATTTCTTGCGCAAAGCCGCCCATGTGGCGGCCCTGCCGGTGTCCCTGACCATTCTGCTGGGCTTTGCGGCAAAGGTCCATCTGGCTCGCCTGATCCGGAAGACGCGCTTCACCGGGAGACCCGACACATCACGCTAGTGTTGTGTTCCGACAGGCGCAGCGTCGCCGATGCGACCTGCTTCAAGGAGTGAATCCACCGTGGAGTCGCGCGAGCGGGAGTGGCAGTTGCCGACCGCTGGAGCGGGACGCCCTGATGTCCAGAAGGCGTCGCAGTCCCTTGCGCGTCCACGTTTCCGCTCCCCACTCGTCGAATCGGACATGCCGATTCCCGGCATCGGGCCCGCAGTCGGGACCATGCCTCCATCCACGCAAGGCCGGCCATCCGACGTGGCGGACACATGCGTCGGGGAGCCGACCTCAGCCACTCGCTCGGGTACACGGACTTCCCCAACTTTCCCTGATGCGTCCGGCACAGCCACGGGCACAACCCGTGCCGACCACCTCACTCGGCCCTCGCTCTCTTCCGCCTGTCCGATTGCCGGCAGAACGACCCGAGAATCCGCCCCGCAACAGGCCCCGATTCCACCATCACATCCAACCACGATCCCGTCCGTCGCAGAAATCCACACGGACCCTTGCTCAAGCAGTGGTCCGCTCGCACCGGGGTTCAACACCCGGACCCGAAGCTCCGTCCAGACGGTCCTCCCTCACCGGAACTCGGAAAATCCAATCCACGGACCACCAGGCCATCAAACCTCTACCATGAACGTTATGCGATGGCAGCGGCCTTCCGCCCTCGCCACCCTGTTGGTAGCGGCCTCACATCTCGAGGCCTATGTCGGCCCCGGAGCCGGCTTTGCGTTCGTCGGCTCGCTGTTCAGCTTGCTCGCCGCCTTCGTCGCTGGCGGCATTGCCCTGCTCGCCCTGCCGTTCCGCATGACCTGGCGGGCGTTGCGGGGCGCTCAGGGATATCGCAAGGCAAGAGTCCGCAAACTGATCTTCCTTGGGCTGGACGGTCTGGAACCGGATCTGGTCGAGAAATTCCTGCGGGAGGGCAAGCTGCCGAACCTTGCAAGGCTCCGCGAACAGGGCCGCTACCGTCGACTGCGAACCACCTTCCCGGCCCTGTCACCCGTCGCCTGGGCCACGTTTGCCACGGGCTCCAACCCCGGCAAACACAATCTCTTCGATTTCCTCAATCGCAATCTCGGCTCCTACCTGCCGGAACTCTCGTCGTCCCGCGTGAATCCACCTGCACGGGTACTCAAGGTCGGGCGCTGGTGCATCCCGTTCTCCCGCCCGTCTGTCGAGATGCGCCGCAAGAGCAGGCCCTTCTGGGCGTTGCTTGGTGAGCATCACATCACGTCCACCGTCATTCGCGTGCCGATCACGTTCCCGCCGGAACCCTTCGATGGTCGGCTTCTGTCGGCCATGTGCACACCCGATCTGCTCGGGACACAAGGCAGTTTCCAGGTCTTCACGGACGCGCCGGCGCACACGGAGTTTGACGAGGCCGGCATGTCCTACCCGTTGCGGAGGGAGGGCGATGCTCTCGTCGGAGAGATCCATGGACCGCACAACACCATGCGAGACGGTGCCGGCGACCTGCGTATCCCGTTCCGGCTGACAATCCTGGGGCCATCGCAGGGCGGGCGTCTCGAGATTGGTGGACAGACGCACGAGGTGCATTCGGACCGATTCACACCATGGATTCGGCTCACGTTCCGGGCGGGCCTGGGGGTCAAGGTCCGCGGAATCGCCCAGTTCCGGCTCGCATCGGTAGCCCCTCACGTTCGGCTCTACCTCTCGCCGATCGCGATCGATCCCGAGAGTCCGGCTCTGCCGATCTCCCACCCTCCCTTCTACGCGCCCTATCTGGCGAAACTACTGGGTGATTTCTCGACACTGGGACTCGCCGAGGATACCTGGGCCCTCAACGAACGGATTATCGACGAGGACTCGTTCCTGGAACAGGCCGAACAGATCTGCGCGGAGCGCGAAGCGATGTTCGAATCCGCCCTGGAGCGTTTCAACAAGGGCGTGATCGCTTGCGTGTTCGACACCCCGGACCGAGTCCAGCACATGTTCTATCGTTACCTGGAGCCCGCGCACCCGGCTCATACGGCGAACCGAACATCCTTCGAGCGCCATGCCCCGACCATCGAACGGCTCTACGCGCGCATGGATGGAATCGTGGGCAAGGCGATGAGTCACGTCGACGAACGGACCGTGCTCTTCGTGCTGTCGGATCATGGCTTCAAGTCCTTCCAGCGTGGAGTCAACCTGAATGCGTGGTTGGAACGGGAGGGCTTCCTGCACGTGAATGAGCCAGCCCGGAACGAAGGGTACTTGCGTGGAATCGATTGGAGCCGCACTCGTGCGTACAGCTTCGGCCTGGCCGGGATCTACCTCAACCTCGCCGGCCGGGAGAGGCATGGCATCGTCTCGCAACAGGAAGCGAAACAGCTGTCCGAGGAAATCGCTTCCAAGATCACCGGTCTCGTCGACCCTGACCGTGACGCGCTAGCAGTCAATCGCGGTTACCCCAAGGAGGCTGTCTACAGCGGACCCTACGTCTCGGCCGCCCCGGACATCGTCGTGGGGTACAGCCCGGGCTACCGCAGTTCCTGGGGTGTCGCCATCGGCAAGGTGGGCGACAAGGTGTTCGAGGACAACACGAAGGCCTGGAGCGGCGACCACTGCGTGGACCCACCCCTGATCCCCGGGGTCGTGTTCTGCAACCGGGACTTCCAGGCCGAGGACCCGGGTATCGAGGACATGGCCCCTACCGCCATGCGGTTGTTCGGATACACCCCGCCAGCCAATATGGACGGCAACGACATCGGTGTCGAGACACCAATGCCCTGACCGGCACGTCCACACGCCGGAAGAAGTCGCTGCCGGCCCGCACACCGTGCCACAGGGCACGGATCGACGGCCCGTTCGACGCGTCGGAACACAACCGACGTGTGGTTGGTATAGTCCGAAGATGGAGACCGCAGGGCCTCCGCAACTCGTCATCGTCGGGCGCCAGAACGTCGGCAAGTCAACCCTTTTCAACCGGATCACCAAGTCCCGTCGTTCGATCGTCGGGGACTATCCCGGCCTGACCCGGGATCGAATCCGGATGCCGGCGGAATGGAAGGGTCGGCATTTCGAAGTCACCGATACGGGCGGGATGACCTTCTTCGCCAAGGAGGGCATCTCCGTCCTGGTGGGCGAGCAGGTTGCGTCCGCGATCGAAACGGCAGATCATGTCGTGTTCGTCGTCGACGGACGCAACGAACTCACCCCGACGGACCACGAACTGGCACAACTGCTGCACCGAGCCGACTGCACGGTGACACTCGCGGTCAACAAGTGCGACACCCCGGCGCTCGACTCGCTCCCCACCGCATTCGGGGAGCTGGGATTCGAGACCGCAGTCGGCATCTCGGCCGAGCACGATCGCGGAATCGACGGACTCCTGCGACATGTCACGGCCGGATTCGAGTCGACTGGAGACTCGCCAGCGGGACCAGTCGACCGACCGATCCGCATCGCGATCCTCGGACGTCCCAATGTGGGAAAATCGACTCTCCTGAACCGCATCACGGGCGAAGAGCACGCCATCGTGTCGTCCGTACCCGGCACGACACGGGACGCGGTGGACGCACTCGTCCAGCATCGGGGTCAGCGGTTCCTGTTTGTCGACACGGCAGGCATCCGGCGCAAGGGCAGGACTCGCGAGATGGCCGAGAAGCTGAGTGTCGTGATGGCCCAGCGCCACCTGCGCATGGCGGATGTCGCGCTGCTGCTCGTCGACCCCGGCGAGGGGGTCACCGCCCAGGACACGCATATCGCCGGCTACGCGCACGAGGCCGGCAAGGCCACGATCGTGGTGGTCAACAAGTGGGACCTGGCCTCGGAGTCCAAGGCGGACTGCCGGCGACACATCCGCGAGGAACTCAAGATGCTCCAATACGCTCCGGTGGCGTTCGCGTCAGCCCGTACCGGTCAGGGCGTGGCAAGCCTGTTGCCCTTGATCAGGACCGTGGACCGCTCCGCGGCCAAGCGAATCCCGACCAGTGAACTGAATCGATTTCTTGCGGAACTCGACATGGAGCGCGTAACCGTGCCAGGGTCGCGGAAGCCGAAGCTCTCCTACGTCACACAAGTCCGCACGCGACCTCCGACGTTCCTGTTCTTCGGCAACCTCCGAAGGCCGTTCCACTTCGGTCTGGAACGCTATCTGATCAACCAGATCCGCTCCCGGTTCGGGTTCGATGGAACGCCCATCGTCGTGCAATCCCGAGCCCGCAGACGCAGATAGAGCCCCGGCATACGCGCGGAACCCGGATCGAACCGGGACTCAGGACGCTTTCGATGCCCGCTCGTAACCCGACCCGGAACTGGTCTCCGCACCGTGCACGGGCTTGCGTCGCTCGGAGAGGGGCTCGAGTTCCCGGATCAGGTCCGATACGCTCAAGACGATGATCGGGAGCACGGCCTGCTTGAGTCGCTCCACGATCCGCTGCGCCGAGTTCTCCACATGGACTGACTCACCGTCCGTGAGGAGAAAGACATCGCCGCCGTTCCCGTGCATTTCCAGCAACTGTCCGCTGTCCTCGGCTCCGAGTTGTCCGAGGACGCGGCGGATCTTCTGCAGGGACATACCCTTGGCCCGCAGACCCATGATCATCGCCACCTGCAGGACCTCGAACGACTTGTAGAGCCGTCGATGCCCCCTCTGCATCGGCGTGACGACGCCTTGCTCATCCCACCACTGCAACTGGCGCAGACTCACGCCAGTCAGACTGGTCACGTCCAGGCTGCTGTACACCGGTTCTCCCGTCATGCTCTCGCCACTGCTCGTCGATCCTATCACAATTCTACTCCGAAACGTTTTAATGAATCACCAGGCCTACCAACCGCATGGCCCCATCCAAGCACAGAATACACGAACCGCTACCCACCACCCACGAAGTGCACGATCTCGATTCGGTCCCCCTCCCGCAGAAGGGTATTCAGCCACGCGCTCCGGCGAACGATCTCGCGATTCCGCTCGACCGCAACCGCGTCTCCACTCAATCCGAGATGCTCGATCAAACCGCGAATCGAGGTCGAAGCCGGCAATGTCCGCTGCTCACCGTTCAAGGAAAACCGCACCGGTTGCGTCATCGGGCCGAACTGAAGGATTATACCCAATTCGCGGGCCGATGCGGAACGAACGGTCTTGGCAAGGACAGCACCCCCGATCGTGGGCAGCCGGCCGGCGGCATTCGGTTCCGATGTCCGGATAGGGCTACAATGGGGTTTCGTCGCAGAGGAGAGTTTCCCCTGCATCGCGGCCCTTGGGCTGCATGCATCTGATCCACTCAGGAGATTCCGCCCGCTGGCGATTCGGCCCTCGTGGCAGCGTTGGTCCCAGAACCGTGCAGTCAACAGGGAGAGCTGCAGCGATGTGGTCAGCAGCAACGAGCATGAACCCGGCAGAAGCAGCAGTACCCGGGGTGGCGACCGCAGTCCGCCATCACTGGCGTCTCACCGGGGACTGGCATCGAATCCGTTAGGGAGCGAGACACGCATGGGCCTTCACAGGATTCGCCAAGGGTTGGACCTGCCCATCCGGGGCCGCCCCGCCCAGGAGATTTTCCGGGCCGCGGCCCCCGGTCACGTGGCGCTGCTCGCCGACGACTATATCGGCATGAAGCCGACGATGTTCGTGGCAGCGGGCGATTCCGTCCGGCGCGGCCAAGCGCTGTTCGAGGACAAGAAGACGCCGGGTGTGCTGTACACGGCCCCGGCCGGCGGCACCGTATCGGCGATCAACCGGGGGGACAGGCGTGCGCTGCAATCGGTCGTCCTGGAACTGGACACCACGGAACTGGCGGGAGGCGATGACGGCGTTCAGTTTGCGTCGTTCACCGGCAAGCACCCATCGGAACTGGACGCTGACTCCGTGCGTGCATTGCTGGTCGAGTCCGGGCTGTGGACGGCGTTGCGCGCCAGGCCGTTCGGGCGGGTGCCGAGAACCGATTCCACACCCCATTCCGTCTTTGTCACCGCGTCGGACACCGAGCCGCTGGCCCCGTCGGTCGACGTCGTGCTGCAGGGGCGGCAAGAGCACTTCGCCCGTGGCGTGATCGCGCTTCGTCAACTGGCCGGAACGGCACCGGTCTACGTCTGCAAGACGAGGGACTCCGGCGTGGAGGCCCCTCAGGAGGACGGGATCCGCCTCGAGGAATTCGACGGCCCTCATCCCAGTGGAACCGCCGGTCTGCACATTCACATCCTGGACCCGGTCGACCGCAGCAAGGAGGTCTGGCAGATCAGCTACCAGGACACCATCGCGATCGGGGAACTGTTCGGTTCCGGCAGGTTGGCGGTCGACCGGGTCATCGCGCTGGCGGGCCCCGGGGTTCGGAACCCGCGACTGCTCCGTACGCGCCTCGGGGCATCCATGCAGGCCCTGACACATCTCGAACTGAACGAGGGCTCGACCCGAACGATCTCGGGCTCGGTCCTGTCGGGGCGGCGAGCCGAAGGCGATGTGTTCGGATATCTCGGCCGCTTCCACCATCAGGTGAGTGTTCTTGTGGAGGACACCGAACGCCAGCTGCTGGGATGGCTGGCACCCGGCGTCGGCACCTTCTCCGTGATGCGCGTGTTCCTCAGCCGATGGCTCCCGGTGAGCAACTACCGGTTCACAACGTCGACCAACGGTTCCGTACGGGCCATGGTGCCGGTAGGCGCCTACGAGAAGGTGATGCCGATGAATATCCTTCCGGCCCCCCTGCTGCGGTCTCTGCTCATCGCGAACCCGGACAGGGCGGAGGAACTCGGCGCACTGGAACTGCTCGAGGATGACCTGGCCCTGTGCTCGTTCGTGTCCCCCGAGAAGGCAGAGTTCGGGGCCCTGCTGCGGAACGTGCTGACCACACTCGAGAAGGAAGGCTAGCCGAACCGGAACCGAACGGTACGAGCGACTGATCTCATGCGCGCGATCCTGGACAAGCTGGAACAGCACTTCAAGCCTGGCGGGCGGCTCGAGCGCCTGTATCCGCTGTACGAGGCAGCGGACACGTTCCTCTACACTCCCGGCACCTCGACCCGTGACGCGTCCCATGTTCGCGACGGACTCGATGTGAAGCGGATGATGGTGACAGTGGTGGTCGCACTGCTTCCGTGCGTCGCCATGGCCCTTTACAACACCGGCTACCAGGCCAACCTGGCCATCTCGATGGGCGCCCAGCCGCTCGACACATGGCAGACGACACTGCTCCGGCAGGCCGGATTCGGTTCGTTTGATCCGTCCGACATCCTGGGATGCGTGCTGCATGGAGCGCTGTACTACCTGCCAGTGCTGCTGGTCACGTTCGCAGTGGGCGGAAACTGCGAAGCGCTGTTCTCGATCGTCCGCAAGCACGAGATCAACGAGGGATTCCTGGTCACCGGAATGCTGTTTCCCCTGGTGCTCCCCCCCACGATTCCGTTGTGGCAGGTCGCAGTGGGTATCGCGTTCGGCGTCATTGTCGGCAAGGAGATTTTCGGCGGCACGGGGATGAACATCTTCAATCCTGCCCTGATGTCGCGCGCGTTCCTGTTCTTTGCCTATCCCGCACAGATATCCGGCGACCAGGTCTGGATCGCCGCCGACACCAGTATCGACGGGACGAGCGGCGCGACCTGGCTCGCGAATGCGGCCGTGGCCGGCCCGGAGGCACTGACGGGCGGAACGCTCTCCTGGATGGACGCATTCCTGGGTCTCGTTCCCGGCTCCATGGGGGAGACGTCGACACTGGCCTGCCTGATCGGGGCGGCCATCCTCATCGCTTCGGGGATCGGGTCCTGGCGCATCATGCTCGCGGGAACGGTTGGATCGTTCCTGATGGTGCAGATCCTGAACACGGTTGGATCGACGACCAACCCCCTGCTGGACGTCCCGTTCGAGTGGCATCTTGTCCTTGGCGGCTGGGCCTTCGGACTGGTCTTCATGGCAACCGACCCCGTTTCAGCAGCCCATACCAACAAGGGCCGCTACATCTATGGTTTCCTGATCGGAGTGCTGGCCATCCTGATCCGCGTCATCAACCCCGCCTTTCCGGAGGGGATGATGTTGGCGATCCTGTTCATGAACATGTTCGCCTCGCTGATCGACCACTTCGTGATTCAGGCCAACATCAAGCAGAGGAGAGCGCGCTATGCGGCATGACGCCCGGTATACGATCCTGTTCTCCGGAGCGGTCTGCGTCGTGTGTGCCGTTCTCGTCTCGTCTGCAGCGGTATCGCTGAAGGAACATCAGTTGCGGAACGCGGCACTCGACAAGCAGCGCAACGTCCTGTTCGCTGCGGGACTTGCCAGCCCCGGCGACGACCTGGACGCGGACCGGGTCCAACGCCTCTTCGAGGGCATACGTTCCGTGGTGATCGACCTGGAGACCGGCGAGGACACCGACATTGATCCGGCGACGTTCGACCAGATCAAGGCCGCGAGCGATCCGGACACGAGCCGCGAGGCACCGCCGAACCAGGCTCTGGTGCGACGAGTGCCGGATCACGCGCTGGTCTACGAGGTGCTGGAGGATGGGGAGCCTGCCATGACGATCGTGCCGATCGAGGGGTACGGCCTGTGGTCCACGCTGTACGGGTTCCTGGCCGTCGACCGCGATGCCACCACGGTCCGGGGCATCACCTACTACCAGCACGGAGAGACACCGGGGCTGGGCGGCGAGGTGGACAATCCGAAGTGGAAGGCCGCTTGGGTGGGCCGCAGGATCTACGACCGGGACGGCCGGCCGGTCATTCGCGTGATCAAGGGAACCGCGGGCCCGGCTGAGCGGTCACCCCACGAGGTGGACGGCCTGACCGGGGCGACCATCACCAGCAATGGCGTGACATCCATGCTTGCTTTCTGGCTGGGCGAGCACGGATTCGACAACTACCTGCGTCGATTCGAGGAGGGCCCCGCCGAATGAGCGTGCAACCTACCAAGACGCTGCTCGACCCGCTGTTCGAGAGCAACCCGATCGCCCTTCAGGTGCTGGGCATCTGTTCGGCACTGGCGGTGACGTCGAAGATGGAGACGGCCGTCGTGATGTGCGCTGCCGTGATCAGCGTGCTCGCGCTGTCGAATCTCTCGATCAGTGTGCTGCGGCACTTCATTCCCGGCAATGTCCGGATCATCGTCCAGCTGACGATCATCGCGTCGCTGGTCATCATCACGGACCAGGTACTGAAGGCGTACGTCTACGAAATCAGCAAGCAACTCTCGGTGTTCGTCGGGCTGATCATCACGAACTGCATCATCATGGGCCGGGCCGAGGCCTACGCGATGCAGAACGGCCCCCTCGACAGCCTGCTGGACGGCATCGGCAACGGTCTGGGATACAGCGTGGTGCTGATGGCAACGGCATTCCTGCGCGAACTCCTGGCGCAGGGAACGGTATTCGGCACGGTGATCCTGCCCAAGGTCAGCGACGGCGGGTGGTACAACCCGAACGGCATCCTGGGCCTCTCCGCGGGAGCCTTCTTCCTGATCGGCTTCTTCATCTGGGCTCTCCGGAGCTGGAAGACCGATCAGGTCGAGGTGGAGGGCTAACGGCATGGAACATTATCTGAACCTTGCCATCAAGGTCATCTTCGTCGAGAATCTCGCCCTGGCCTTCTTCCTTGGCATGTGCTCCTTTCTCGCGTGCTCGAAGAAGGTCAATACCGCCCTCGGTCTCGGCGCCGCCGTTATCTTCGTCCAGTCGGTGACGATGCCGGTGAACAACATCATCTACAACCGCTTCCTCAAGGAAGGGGCCTTGGCCTGGATCTCGCCGGAACTGGCCGAGTACGACCTGTCGTTTGTCGGCTTCCTCTGCTATATCGGCACCATCGCGGCGATGGTGCAGATCGTCGAGATGACACTGGACCGGTTCTTCCCCGCCCTGTATGCGGCTCTTGGCGTATTCCTGCCTCTGATCGCCGTGAACTGTGCGATCCTCGGGGGCTCCCTGCTCATGGTGGAGCGCACGTACACCCTCGCCGAGAGCGCCGTGTTCGGAGTCGGCTCGGGCATCGGCTGGGCGCTGGCCATCGTTGCACTGGCTTCCATCCGCGAGCGACTCCAGTACAGCAACATTCCGCTGGGTCTGCGCGGACTGGGCATGACATTCATCCTGTCGGGACTCATGGCCATCGGTTTCATGGCGTTTGGCGGCATCCAGCTCTAGGCGATCCCCGGCAGCAAGCAAGGAACCACGATGATCACCGTTCTGCTCGGCGTCGCGATGTTCACCGGCGTCATTGTGTCCCTGGTCGCCATCCTGATGGTGGCCAAGAACAAGCTGGTCGCCGGCGGCGAGGTCCGGATCGGCATCAACGGCGACGCGGCGAACGCATTGACCGTGCCCGCCGGCGGAACGCTGCTCAACACGCTGGCCGACAACCGGATCTTCGTCGCTTCCGCATGCGGCGGAAAGGGCAGTTGCGGGGTCTGCAAGGTCACGGTCTGCGACGGTGGCGGTGCGATGCTGCCGACCGAGACGAGCCACGTCACGAAGGGAGAGGCTCGCGAGGGCGTGCGACTTTCGTGCCAGGTGAAGGTCAAGCAGGACATGGAGATCCGGGTGCCGGACGAGGTCTTCTCGGTGCGCCGGTGGAACTGCCGGGTGCGGTCCAACGACAACGTGGCAACGTTCATCAAGGAACTCGTGCTCGAACTGCCCGAAGGCGAATCGGTCCCGTTTCGGGCCGGCGGGTACATCCAGATCGGCTGCCCTCCGCACACCGTCAACTACAATGACTTCGAGGTTGGCGAGGAATACCGCCCGGACTGGGACAGGTTCAATCTCTGGCGGTATGTCTCGACGGTCGAGGAGCCGGTGGAGCGGGCGTACTCGATGGCGAACTACCCGGAGGAACTGGGAATCATCATGCTGAACGTGCGGGTGGCGTCCCCGCCTCCGCGTGCGCCGGAGGGAATTCCACCCGGGAAGATGTCCTCCTACATCTTCAACCTCAAGCCCGGCGACAGCGTGGAGATCGCGGGCCCCTTCGGAGAGTTCTTCGCCCGGGAGACCGATGCGGAGATGGTCTTCATCGGCGGCGGGGCGGGCATGGCCCCCATGCGCTCGCACATCTTCGACCAGTTCCGCAGGGTCAGCACCAGACGCAAGGTGACGTTCTGGTACGGGGCCCGCAGCCTGCGCGAGGCCTTCTACCAGGAGGACTTCGACATGATCCAGCGCGAGAACCCGAACTTCAGGTGGCACCTCGCCCTGTCGGACCCACTGGAAGAGGACAACTGGACCGGTCACACGGGTTTCATCCATCAGGTCCTGTACGACAACTACCTGAAGGATCATCCAGCCCCCGAAGACTGCGAGTACTACATCTGCGGCCCCCCGCCGATGATGACGGCCTGCTTCGGAATGCTGGACAGCCTGGGCGTCGAACCGGAGAACATCATGTTCGACGACTTCGGTGGCTAGCGACACGTTGAGACAGTTTGCGGTCCTGCTGTCCAGGACGGCACCGCTCCCGGCCATCGCACTCGCGGTCGGCCTTTGCTGCACATCCGGGAAGCAGGTTCGCGGGCCCGTCGTACTGGACGGCGTCACGATGGGCACCTCGTACCGGGTCACGGTCCCCGGAGGCTGTTCCGCCACGGCGGAAGCAATCGAGAGCGTCGTGCTGGACGAACTCGAGCTGGTGGACTCGCGGATGTCGACATACAGGCCGGAATCGGAGATCTCGCGCCTGAACCGGCACCGCTCGACCGCCCCGTTCCCGCTTTCCGGAGAGACGGTCGAAGTGCTGCATCTGGCCCGGTCGATCAGCGAGACCACGGGCGGTGCCTTCGACATCACGGTCGGCCCGCTTGTCAATGCCTGGGGGTTCGGGCCTCGCGACATCCCCGGTCCGCCGTCGCGGGAGGACGTGGAACGGCTCCGCATCACAACCGGATGGAGGAAACTCGTCCTGGACGGGCTCAGCAGATCCGTGGTGAAGCTCGCCCCGGACCTGCAGTGTGACCTGTCCGGCATCGCCAAGGGATATGCGGTCGACCGGATCGCCGACAGCCTGTCCAGGGTCGGATGCACGGACCATCTCGTCGAGATCGGCGGTGAAGTCCGCGCCATGGGATCGAATCCGCGCGGGAGGCCATGGCGACTGGGAGTCGAGCGCCCGGACGAGACCGGACGCCTGGTCCAGCGAATCCTGTCGCTCCATGAGAGCGGCGTTGCCACCTCGGGAGACTACAGGAACTTCCGGCGGGTCGATGGCGAGCGGTACAGCCATGTCATCGATCCCCGGACCGGACGGCCGGCGGCCAGCCGTGTCGCATCCGCAACGGTCCTGGATCCGAGTGCGGCGCGGGCCGATGCGCTGGCGACCGCAATGCTGGTCCTGGGCGAGACGGACGGTCTGCTGCTGGCAGAGCAGGAGAATCTCCCGGTACTGCTGATCATCCGCGACGGGGAGACGCGCCTGCGGGAAGTGCCTTCGAGTCGATTTCGTGCAAGAATGAAGCGGTAGCGGGCAATGCTGACGACATTCTTGCTGGCACTGGGAGCTGTCGCCATCGCGATGGCCATCATGGCGGTCGGACTGCTCTCGCGCAACCGCTGCCTGCGCGGTTCCTGCGGGGGACCGGATGTGCTCGACGCAAACGGCGAGTCACTGCGATGCGGAGCCTGCCCGCGCAACGACGAAGTGGACGATCAGACCACGCTGCCACCGGTCACGAGGACAACCGAACCCGTCACGTAATCGGAGAGCGGCGAGGCCAGGAACAGGACCGGACCCGCTGCATCCTGAGGCGTTCCGTAGCGTTGCAGGGGTATGTGGCGGACGGCCGCCTCACGCTGACTCCGGGGAATCCCGAGCGGCACACCGGTCGAGGTCGTCTCCCCGCGTTCCTTCGACTGGGTGAGACGCGACTCGATGAAGCCATAGGCCACGGCGTTGCAACATACATTGAAGCGGCCCCATTCCTTCGCGATCGTCTTGGTCATCCCGACGACGCCCATCTTGCCGGCCGCGTAATTGATCTGGCCAGCGTTACCGGCCACGCCTGACGTTGAACTCACGTTCACGATCTTGCGACATGGAGGCGTTCGCCCGGCGGCGATATCGGCCTTGGCCGAATCCCTCAGGAAAGGCGCCGCGGCCCGCACCATCCGGAAGGGCGCACGGAGGTGGATGTCCAGCATCGCATCGAACTGCTCGTCACTCATCCTGTGGATGACCCCGTCCCATGTATAGCCGGCATTGTTGACGAGCACGTCAACCGTGCCGAAGGCATCGAGCGCGGCCTCGACGATCTGATCGGGCATCTGCGGATCGGTCACGCTCCCGTTGCAGACGGCCACCTCGCCTCCGGCGGCTCGAATCTCCGCAGCCGTCTCCTCTGCCGGTCGCGGGTCCAGATCGTTGACCACGACCCGTGCACCGTGCTGGGAGAGGAGCTTGGCCACTGCCTTGCCGATGCTGCGGCCCGAACCGGTGACGATGGCGGTCCTGCCGCTCAGCAAACCCATACTGTCGTCATTGTAGGACGAACGGCCGGGCATCCGGCTGGCCATTTCCGATCGGCCAGACCGGGCGGCGGAAAGCAGTCCGGGTCCGTCGAGAGACCAAGCCAGTCCGCCAATGGGAGCGGCCTCGTTCAGATGCGGAATACATGCTCGGCCTTGACACCCTGCAGTGCATTGCGGGTGTCAACGACGAGTGGAGCCCTCCGCACGACGGCGCTGTAGTTCACGTCCCGATGGTGTGTCGTGATCACGACACAATCGATTCCAACCGCCAGCACATCCTCCAGCGAGCGGCAGTCCAGGCCCGGCAGCCGTGGGTCTGCGGCGAACGGGTCGCTGTAGCTGACCACTGCACCCCGGTCGATCAGCATGGATGCGATATCAAGCGCTGGCGATTCACGGGTATCGCCGACGTCCGGCTTGTAGGCGATACCCAACAGGTGGACGCGAGAGCCGTTGACGGCCTTTGCTGCGCTGTTGAGCGCATCTGAGACCCGCTGCAGGACATAGTGCGGCATGGCCCTGTTGACATGTCCCGCCAGTTCGATGAACCGGCTCTCGAACCCGCCCTCGCGGGCCTTCCAGCTCAGATAGTACGGGTCCACCGGCAGGCAGTGTCCACCGAGGCCGGGGCCGGGATAGAAGGGCATGAATCCGAACGGCTTGGTGCGTGCCGCCTCGACGGCTTCCCAGACGTCAACGTCGAGTCTGCGACTCATAAGCGCGATCTCGTTCGCAAGGCCGATGTTCACGGCGCGGAACGTGTTCTCGATCAACTTGGCCATCTCGGCTACGCGGGGTGCCGAGACCGGTACGACGGTGTCGACGATCTGCTCGTAGAACGCGGCTGCAACGCGGGTGGATTTGCTGTTGACGCCGCCGACGATCTTGGGGATGTTCCGCAGATTCCATTCCCGATTGCCGGGGTCAACACGCTCGGGCGAAGAGGCCAGGTAGAAGTCGCGCCCGGCCTGCAGCCCCCCTCGCTCAAGTCGAGGTTGCACGAACTCCTCCAGTGCGCCGGGCCACATCGTGGACTCCAGGATGATGAGTTGACCCGGACGCAGGTGGCGGGCAACCTCATCGATGGCGGCAGAAACGTGACTGAGATCGGGGTCCCGTGTCTTGCGCAAGGGGGTGGGTACGCAGATATTGACGGTTTCCACACGAGACAGCGCACCGAAATCGGACGTTGCGGCGAAGCGGCCCGTGGCGCAGGCTGTCTGCAGTTCCGCGTCGCCGACATCCGTGACATAGGATTGGCCGCGGCCCAGTGAACGGACCCGCTGCTGATCGATGTCGACACCGACCACATCAAAGCCGGCCTTGACCAGTTCGACGATCAAGGGCAAGCCGACATACCCGATCCCGATCACTCCAACTCGCGCCGACCGCGTACGGATCGTCTCCAGAAGAGCGGTCACTGCCATTGGATGCCTACCTGCATGCATCCAGAATGACGCACCGGGAGTGTTCGGCGCCGACAGGCAAGCTCGCTCTGCCTGGGTGGAGACGATGCGGTCGAAGCTGGCGCCACAGGTCAACGGTCTCCGTTTCCTGGCCTGGTAGGGAGACGGTCACTGGCGGTCGCGGCAAATCACGAAGTCGTTCTCGTACATGTCGAATACAGCCTGATTGAGGCCGAGGCGCCGGTAGGCCTGCTGCGCCTTCACGTTGTGCCGCTCGACATACAGACGAACCCCGCAAACCCCTCGCTGCCTGGCTCGTTGCAGGATGTCGTCGTACAAGGCCCGGAGCACTCCCTTCCGACGGTACTCAGAGCGGACATACACGCTCTGGAGCCACCAGAACGTGCCGTTCCGCCAGTCGCTCCACTCGTAGGTGATTGCCAGTTGCCCGAGCGCATTCCCACCTGATTCGGCGAGCAGGTAGAAGCCCAGCGATTCATCGCGCAACACGGCGCTCACTCCGGCGCGCAAGCGCTCCATGTTCAGGCTCAGGCCCTCCGACTCTTCCGCCAGACGGACATTGAAACTGACGACCGTCTCGATATCGGACAGTTCGGCTGCGCGGATCTCCATGCACCGATCATAAGCGACGCTCTGCGGGTTACACTCGTAAGCATATGAGGCGTTTAGGAGCCCTCCTTGCACTGAGCGTCCTGGCGTTGCCGGCACAGGACGGTGATTCCAGGAACCGCCTCGGATTGTCGAACCCTCCGCAGCAGGATGTCCCGTACCTGATTCACGGCAGCGAGATCGTCGAACTGGAGCGCTCCGAGGCCCGGGAGGAAGAGGCCAAGAACCAACTTCGATACTGGCTTCCGGGAACAGCGGCCTCGGTCAAGACCCCTTTGGCGGCTCCAGAGTTCCTGTTCGACTCCAAGGACATCGACCCGCGAGACCTCCGACTATACGGATTCGAGGTCGTCAAGGGGAGACGCGTACTGCTGTTCCGCAAGAAGCGGAAGACCGTGGCCGAACCGTACTTTCTGCAACTGGACGGCATCGAGGCCAGAGTCGTACACATCAGAACGGGGGCCAGCCTGGCACCGGGCGAGTATGGACTCACTCCCGACGGCAGCAATGCCGTATTCACCTTCTCGGTCTACTGAGCGTCGAGAGGCTGCGCAAGCCTCCATTCGCACCTCATTGCAGCGCCGCGATTTCGCTCTTCAGGTAGTTGATCGACTCATTGACGATCCGCTCGGCTCCGGGTGTGAAGTCGAACACTTCCATGGAAACCCAGCCATCGTAGGAGCGATCCTTGGCAACCTGCAGGATCGGTTTGAAATCGTATCCCCCATCTGGTCGCGGGTAGCTCCCGTCCAGTTCGTTCACGTGGATATGGCGGAGCTTGGCCCAATGCCGGGCGACCAGTTGGTCGTGCGGCGCAGTCTCGTCAATCGCATTGTGGGAGTCGAACATGGTCTGCACCATCGGGTTGCCGATCTCGTCGACGATCTCGGCAGCCCGGTCCAGCGTAACGATCACATCGCACTGGCCGACCGGCAGCGCCTCGACACATAGGGTCACCCCGGCCGCCTCCAGGTCGGGAACGATGGACCGCACCCCATCGACGTAGTTGGCTTCGGCCTGCTCCCGGGTGAGTCCTCCGGTCGTGCGCCGCTGCAGGGGCGAACCGAAGACCATGACTCCGCCCGACACTCCGGACGGTCTCAGATCAGCGCACAACTCGACCAGTCCACGTACATAGTCCCAGCTCTTGCGCCTCACGCCGTCGTCGGGAGTCGTAACCTGCAGCCCCTCTGGCCCAACGGTGAGCCAGTGCAGGCCGACAAAGCCCAGACCTTCCGACTCGATGATGTCCCGGACCTCGTGCCGACGGGTCGCTGGAAGCAGTGTCGCGTCCTGCATGAGGGTGAACGGCGCGATCTCAATGCCGTCCCAGCCGGCTCGCCGGATCGAACGGCACGATTCGGCGAAGTCCATATCCCCGTACAACTCGTTGCAGACCGAGAGCCTGAATGCCGGAGCCCTATCCATCCGACTACTGTACAGCAGCCCCGGAGCGCCGTCCCGGCGCAGCATGCGACACCTTGCCACAACCGGTCGGGCGAAGTATACGGACAGGGTGCGACTATGGCAGAATGGGCGTTTCGGAGGATCCATGCAGAGAGCAACCACCCGGCGGACATTCGCAAGAACATTTCTGGCCGCGAGCGCTGCGGCCGCCAGCGGAAACCGCGCCTTCGGACACGAGCGAATCGACTCGACGGTCCGTGGCGTCACGATCGGCGTCCAAAGCTACAGCTTCCGGGACCGTCCACTGGACGAGGCGATCCAAGCCATCAAGGCAGTCGGCATCGGCTCCTGCGAACTCTGGAGCGGCCATATCGAGCCGCTGCGCGAGTTGCGCGGGCAGGAAGATGGCAGGAAGAAGCTGAGGGCCTACAGGCTGGAGACCCCTCTTTCGAAGTACGAGGAGATCGGGACGAAGTTTCACGGGGCGGGCATCGAACTCGGCGCACTGAACTACAGCTTCCGAGACGATTTCACGGACGCGGAGATCGTACGCGGGTTCGAGATGGCGAAGGCGATGGGCGCCAAGGCGATCACCGCATCGGGGACCATCAGCGTCGCGAAACGGGTCAACCCGGTGGCAAAGCGCTATGAAATGCTCGTGGGCATGCACAATCATTCCAGAATCAGGGAAAACGAGTTCGCGACTCCGGCGGATTTCGCCGCCGCATCAGAGGGTCACGACAACATCGCGGTCAACCTCGATATCGGGCACTTCGTGGCGGCCGGCTTCGACCCGATCGACTACATCAGGAAGAACCACGGCCGGATCGTCGCCCTGCACATCAAGGACAGGGAAGCGAATCAGGGGGACAACGTGTCCTTCGGCGATGGCGACACGCCGATCAGAGAGACACTGCAGATGCTCAGGGACAATGCCTACGACATACCCGCGAATATCGAGTACGAATACAAGGGCAACGACTCGGTCGAGGAAGTGCGGCGGTGCTTTGCGTACTGCAAGCAGGCCTTGGAGTCGTAACCGCAAGGGACGGCTCGGCCACCGGATTCGGTCGGGACCAATCTTTATGGCGGCATTGTCCCGGAGGACACACTTGCACGGAACCAACTGCATCCGCTAGAATGGAAGCAGAGCAAGAGTTATTGGCTTTCTTGTGATACGTCTTCTGGGCCAAGCCGGTTTTTGTTCTTGAGGGTCAAATCATCGCACAGGGAATGACACAATCGCACGGCAGACTCCACGAGCATTCGTTCAACATTGGGTTCGGAAAGGCACTGGCAGACGCCGATGCCAGCTGGCGGTCTCATGCGAACGAGTACATTCTGACCGAGCGGACCGGTGTCTTGGACCGTGGACGGGCTGATGTCCTGATTGATGCCCCAAAGATGCCGGTCGTTGCGGTTGAGATTTCTTTTGATCCTGCCGATGCAGACAAGGATGCACGGAGTCGAATCGGCAGCAGGACGATCGAGGATGGCAAGGAAGTACTGTCGGCTTTTGCGGTGCATGTTCCCGAAGAATATCGGGGCCTTTCTTCAGACACTGTGGCAGAACACCTCAAGAATGGAATGTACTGCATCGGATATGCTCTACATCAGAAACATGTCCATAACGAGACGTTCCGTCGATGGCCACGGGAAGGATTCATTCGAGGCACAGTCGATGACATCGGCCGCTTGATTTCGGCGGCTTCAATGCCTGAAGAGGTGGTGAAGTCTCACGCAGAAAGAGTCGCAACACTGGTCAAGCAGGCCGCGTACTTGCTGCACAGCAATCTTCATGCGCGCGCGCAACGAGCGGTGGTGAAAGTCGTGGGACAGCACTCTCCCTTGGAGGGATTGCGAACCACAATGGTGCTCTGGCTGAACGCACTCCTGACGCAGCAACGGCTGCATTCCCAAGGCGTGAAAGGTATTCCTCCGTTGCAAGGAATATCCGGCAGCCGTCCGATGCCCTCGGTGCAGGTCAAGGCCTGGAAGCGGATTCTCGAAGTCAATTGGAGGTCCATCTTCGAGCCCGCAGTGAGGGCACTTGGCACTTGTGGTGATTGGCAGATTCAGATGACGGCAGAGGCCCTGATTCGTCTGACAGAGGCGGTTGAGGTTATCGAGAACGCCGATCTGGGACAGCACATCAACCTGGGCGCGGAGCTGTTCCCCAGGCTGGCATCCGACCGGAAGGAGAGCGCAGCATTCTATACGCAGCCAGCAACAGCCGAACTGCTCGCATGTCTGACGATCCAGCGATCCGACCGAGAGAAGTCTCAATGGGCCGATCCGGGTCTGCTGCGCCAGTCCGTCATCGCGGACTTCGCCTGTGGAACGGGCACGTTGCTGAGAGCGGGCTATCTGCGAATACAGGACCTGCATGCATGGGCGGGGGCTACGAAGGAATCCCTCTCGAAGCTGCATCGTGGAGCGATGGAGTCCGGGCTGCGCGGTACTGACATCAGTCCGATCGCGGCCCATCTGACGTCTTCGACGCTGGCCAGTATCGGACACGGCGAAAGTTACGGCGATACGCAGGTCGGCTGGGTCAAGGTTGGCGGAGCACTATCCCGGACCGGAGCGCTTGAATATGTGGCGAGTGAAGTGGCGCAGGACCTGTTCGGCCGGAGTCACGGCAAGACGACCGGGGTCCGTGACGAAAAGGCGGCGAAGTCGGTCGTGGAGGCTCCGCATCACAGTGTGGACTGGATTCTGATGAATCCGCCGTATTCGAGGACACGTGGCGGACAGAGTGCCTTTGATCTGGCGGGGCTGACGGAGGCGGACCGCAAGCGCTGTCAGAAGCGCTGGAAGCGTCTCATGAAGGATGAACCGGTGGACCTGAGAGCAGGGATGGCTGCATCGTTCCTGGTCATCGCAAGACACAAGGCCAAGCGCGGGACAGGAAGGATCGGTTTTGTCTTGCCGCTCACGAGTGCGTTCGCCGTGACGTGGGCAAAAACGCGGGCAATGGTCGAGTGTGAGTTCACGGACATCCTCCTGATCGCGACGGCAAGCGGGGCATCACTTCGGCATGCTGGATTTTCGGCCGACACGGGGATGGAAGAGATGCTGCTGGTTGCGACACGGCGAGAGAACGGGGGCAAGGGATCCCGGTCTGTGCTGTATTGTGTGACACTCTATGAACCATGCACGCGAAACGGTGAAGCCCGGGAACTGGCGCGAGCAATCACTGTGGCGAAGGCACGTTGTGTCGCAGTGGGCACGACCCATCCGATCACCGTGGGAGACGGTGAGGTCGGCTGCATCACAGCGATGCGACCGCGGGGAAATGGGGCCCCGTGGAACATGGTTGGAGTGACACACGGTGCCTTCGCGCTGGCCGCTGATGCGCTGACAGAAGGCAGGATCGACCATATTGTCGACTCGCCCATCCCGCTGGGCGTCGAAATGGGAACGATTGGCGGCATCTTCCGCGTAGGATCGACGCACCACCTGCTTGGGCATCTGCAGGGTAGCGACCCGATCGGGGCATTTGAATTCCACCGTGTGAGAAACGAGACCGACGCGATCGGAAAGGACCGCGCCATGTGGCGAGCTGATTCCAAAAAGCAGCGTTCGCTACGAGTGCTGCCAACCCACAAGGGGCTGACACCGCCCGGTTCGGATTCGGCAGAGATGCGGGACCGGCAAGAGAAGATGCGTGCGACAGCTTCGACGCTATTCTACGCGCGAAATCTCCGATGGACGAGCCAAGCCCTGCTGGCAGCAACAACGGCACAGCCTGCACTGGGTGGAAGAGCATGGACCGCGCTGGGGCATGCAGATGTACGCGTACTCAAGGCTGCTGCCTTATGGTGGAATTCGACGCTGGGACTGGTTGTGCACTGGACACAAGGTCAGCGCACACAGAGCGGACGATCAACCACGCAGATTGGTGCTCTGAAGAACATTCCCTGCCCTCGCCTGGACACACTCGCCAATGCTGCGCTTGATCTGGCATCTGAACGATTCGACGCGTTGGCGGATCAGGTTCTATTGCCCGCCAAAGATGCAGACAAGGATCCTGTCCGGATACAGATTGATGATGCGGTCATAGATATCCTGGAATCTCACAGAAGCCACTCGATAATACTGCAGGGCCCCATGGGGTCGAGTGCATCAATCGGTGACGAAACAAGAATCTCCGCACCCCTTGTCAGGAAGCTGCTATGCACCGAGCCATCCATCCAAGGGGCGTAGCGGGTTTGCTGGCACAAACGAGACCTTTCAATAGCCTTGGATTTCCGAGCATGGATGGATTGGCAATGTCGAGAATTGCAACCATCTGCCAGAGCGTCCACGTCAGTACCACGCCATCCAGTGCTGCGTCAAGCGAGAATCTTCGGGTAAGCGGCCTTGCATTGGCAGTGAGAATCGATACCTGTCGTTTGCCAGTTTGGTCGCGTCACCGTGCTCTTTCTCGCATGTCCGAATGGTCCATGTTCTCTCAACGTACTACTCGTGGAACGCGACGCCCCCGTAACGAGAAAGAAAGGGGGAGCGGTTGCCCGCTCCCCCCGGCTGTTTGCGCGGTGCCCTTGACCACCGACTCTATGGCAGGTCCGCGCCGAAGGCTCCCTTGAGGGCCAGGTTCTGCACCGTGTCCGCCATCTTCGTGCCGAATCCACCACCGTCGTCCTTCGGGTTGAACCGGTACACCCCCATCACTCCCAGCGGTCCGTCCGGCGAACTCCCCACGAACTCGAAACCATAACCGCCCTTGTCAGTCCCGCCCGCAGTGCTCTGCGTGCCCCGGGTCGCCGCCGAATCCCGGTAGTCGATGTTCGCCGCCACGGCCAGACTGGGCTGGCCCGAACTCCAGCTGTACCAGTCCAGCTTGTGGTCGTCCGCGTTCAGGGAGGGGTACTGGACTCTCAGGCTGGCATCCGTGCCGACATTCCGCTTGGCGAAGATGATCCGCCGCACTTCCTTGTTGTCGTGGTACAGGTAGTCCCCCGTCGACACCGACCGCAGGTCGCTCAGCACCGTCGTGACATACCCGCCCACGATGGCCTTCTGTTGGGCTGCATTCAGGTTGGCGGTGTCGACTGCCTCGTCGGTCCCGTACCATTGCACCTCGACGCTCGCCGTACCCTCGTAGGCCGCCTGACTGCCCAGGTCGGAGACGGCGCTGGACGGGCTTCCCGCCAGCGCCATCTTGCCCACGTACGCCACTGTCTTGCCCTCGTACGTCGCCCGACCGCCCAGCGGCAACTGGTCCCGCCTCTGCGCCGTCGCCACCGGCAGCGGACTGTAGGCGAACGACTCCACCTCCAGGTGGGTCCAGTTCTTGGCCCGCAGCATGTTCCGCGCCCACTGGATCCGCCACACCCCGAACCGCGTGTAGTCCGTACTCCCCGCCGTCGCCTTGATCTGCCACTGCCGCTGATTGAACATCGCCGACGCCGACGTGTTCCAGATCCGCTTGTTCGCACCCGCGCTGTCGAACAGTTCCCCGTCGTCGCCGTGGATCGTCAGGAACGATTTCTCCGTGCCGTCCTCATCCTCGTCCACGAACAGACCGTCCCGTCCCGGATCGAACGCCGCCTCCAGTCCCTCCACCGAACTCAGCGCCTCGATCATCGCATCAATGCGGTCCAGCGCATCCGACGGCGCTGCCGGGAACCGACTATCCCGCGTCTTCCGGGTCACGCCGTCGCTCTGCTGCACGCTGACCTCGTTGACGGTCTTGCTGGGCAGTTGCCATGCCCAGCCTCTGAGCTTGCGCCACTCGTCTGTCGTGATGCCTGCCGGTCGCGTGTAGCTGTAGCGGATGCGTTTTTCCGAGTCGTTTTCCATGTTGGACTCCCAGAACACGTAGTGCAGCAGGGCCTGATTGACCTGCTTCCACTCCGCATCGACCTGCTCCTTCAGGCCCCCGATCGACTGCAGCCCGGCGATCTTGTCGCGGCCCTTCTCGATCCGCTCCCGCGCCATCTGCACCCAGGTCTTGGGACTGTTCCGGCTGAACTCACCACCTCCTTCGCTCGCCAGCAGGTCCGCCAGCGAGATCTGCACGTCCAGCATCTGCTCCCCCTTGTACTTGTTGGCGTCCCCCGGCTTGTCGGCCTTGCGGAAAAACGATCCTGCGTAGTTGCCCTGCACCCCGAGAGCCACGGCCTCCTCCTGGCTCAGATCCGCTTCCCCATCGGGAAAGAAAGGATACACCGTCGAACCCAGATTCTCGTAGTACCAGGCCCACGCCTGCGGCTTGGCCGTCAACTGGCCGTTCGCGAGCGTCGTCCTGGCGGTGTCGCTCACCATCATGGCCCCCACCTGCGTCCCGTCGTCCACCGACGGTCGCTGCACCGGCCCGTCCGCCACACGCGTCGCCCCGAATCCTCCCGCCAGGTAACTCTGGTTGTCGCTGCCGGCCGCACTGTCCGTCTTCACGCCGTCACCGACCGACCACACCCCCACCACCTCGCTGCCCGCCTCCGGCTCACTGTCGCCTCCCAGCAACCGTCCCTCGAACGTGCTGTCCACCTTCTGCGGTCGATACACCCCGGCGCGCCGGCCGAAGTCGATCGTCGCTCCGTCCTCTTTCGCCAGTTCCCAGTTCCCCTGCGTCTTCAGGTCCGCCTTCGGCAGCACGATGCTGTCCACCTCCCCGAACAGGTACTCCCAACTCTCCCCCTCCGCCGTCATCAGGTTCGTGATCAGTCCGTCCACCTTCTCCGCCGTGAAGTTGATGCTGATCTCGATGTCCCCCGCGTACTGCTTGTCCGCCCCGCTCACCGCCAGCGTCTCCCCCTCGTACCGCGCCGTCCCCGCCGTCTGCACGTACCGCGACCGCGCCGTATTGTCCGTCACCCCGAACGCAAACGCTCCCCGCTCCCCCGTCTTCGGACTCACCTTGTACTCCGCCTTCCCCGTCGCATCCGCCCGCTGCCTGCGCGTGATCGTCCCGTACCGCGTGTTCCCGTACTCCCCGTACGTCACCGTCGATTCCGTCTTCGTCGCCCCGAAGATCGTCCCTGCGTCATCCGCATCCTCCTTGGCCACCTTCAGGTCCTCGTTGTCCTTCAGCCCCGCCGTCAGTTCCTCCACGCTCGTCAGCGCCTCAATCAGATCGTCGATCCGCCCCAGCGCCTTGTCGTCGTCCGGTTCCGTCAGATCCGCGAACTTCTTGTTGGTAGAGGTCCCGGCCCCGAACACCGTCTCCAGCACGCCCTTGACGTTCGTCTTCGCGTTGCCGCTTGCGGCAGTCCCCCACTGCTTCTCGATCTGTTCGTCCCGCTGCGTGTCCGTGTCGAACACCGCCAGGATCTGGACGATCTTCTCCCGGACCCCTTCCAGCTTCGTCCGTGCTTCCGCCACGAAGTTCGTCCCCTTGGTCTGCGACACCCCGTCTCCCAGCAGGTCCGCGAACGGGTAGTTCTCCCCCTTCACCACCAGCGCCGTGTTCGCCTCGTTGATGTCCGCCGTCGACTTGTCGTCCCCCCGCATCGCCGGGTTTGCGCTCAGACCGTCCGTCTTGAACTTCGCCGCACCGATCTTGACGTTGTCCAGACGCATGCCCGTCAGCATCCCGTCCTCCATCCGCACCCGGTAACTCCCCGAACTGTCCGTGTCGATGTCGCCCATCCCGCTGCTCGGCAGCAGCGCTCCGTCCACATCGTAGCCCTGACCGTCCTCCCGCATCACTGCCATCAGACCGCCCGTGCCCTCGATCGCCATGCTCTCCGGCTGGTACTCCGCCATCCACGCCCCGTCCACCATCGTCACCGTGTAGACGTTCCCGTTCCCCGCCGTCACCTCACCGCCACTCATGAACATCTCCCCGTCCAGCGTGTACGTGCCGTCTTCCTCCCGCACCAGCGTCACCGTCGTCCCGCTCGTGCCCAACGCCACCTGCGTCTGTGGCGCCTCATGCATGGCCATCCACATCCCGTCCGCACCCATGCTCAGCGTGTACATGTTGCCGTTGGTCACCGTGACCATCGTCACCCCGTCCTCGACCCGCATCTCCCCCAGCCAGTAACTGCCGTCCTCCCTCTTCGTCAGCACCACCGTCTCCCCCGACATCCCCAGCATCACCGTGACCATCTCCTCCCGGTATGTCGCCATCCAGTTCCCCTCACCGTCGTCCATCAGCGTGTAGCTGTTGCCACCCACCATGAACGTGGCTCCGTCGGTCAGCGTCTCCGGCTCCCCACTCACCGGACTCACCACCGTCCAGCTCCCGTCTTCGGCCTGCACCGTCTCCAGCGTCACCCCCAGGCTGCCCACCGTCACCGTGCCCGTCATCGGCACGTACTCCGCCATCCACATCCCCTCCGTATCCATCCGCAACCGATACCGGTTCCCGTTCGAGGCCGTCGCGACCGTCACTCCGCTCTCGACTTCCATCTCTCCCAGCCAGTAGCCGCCGTCCTCGGCCTTGCTCACCGTCACCGTCTCGCCCGACATCCCCAGCATCACCTCCACCACCATCTCCATGTACTCGGCCATCCACATCCCGTCCTCACCCAGCGTCAGCGTGTAGGTGTTCCCGTTCCCCGCATGCGCGGTCGTCTCCCCGCTCGTCACCGCCATCTCGTCCAGCCAGTAACTGCCGTCCTCCCGCCTCTCCAGCGTCACCGTGTCGCCCGACAGGCCCAGCATCACCGGGATCATCGGCATCCGGTAGTCGGCCATCCAGGTGACCGCCCCGCTCTCGTCGGTCGTGATGCTCAGCACGTACTCGTTGCCGTTCGCGGCCGTGTGGATGGTCTCCCCACTCCGGACCGCCATCTCCCCCAGCCAGTAACTGCCGTCCTCGGCCTGCGTGATCGTCACCATCTCCTCGCTCGTACCGAGCGTGACCATGATCTCGTGCGCATCGAACTGCGCTGTCCAACTCCCCTCCGCCAGCGTCAGCGTGTACTGCCCGCCGTTCCCGGCCGTCACGTTCCCGCCACTCGCGAACGCTTCCCCGTTCAGCGTGAAGCCACCACTCTCGGTGGTCATCAGGGTGACCGTGTCGCCGCTCGTCCCCAGCGTGATCTCGACCGGCTGTGGCTGGAACGCCGGGGGTGCCGGTGGTGGTGTGACCGGCCTCGCTATCGGTGCGGGTTCACCGCCTCCACAGCCGGCCATCCCGACTGCCAGAAGCCCTGCCAGGAAGAGAGTTACCCCCCCCCCCGACCAGATTCTCTTCGCCTTGCTTTGCATGAAAGTGCTCTCCTTCTTTCCTGTTCTCGTACGTGACCGAACGATGTTCCCGCTCGGCAACCCGGTTCGCCGGAGACCCCCAAGGGCCCTCGGGCCGGATTATTATGAATGTATCACAGCGCACGAATGCACGTCAAGTCCGAGTCTCTTCCAACGAGAGATGAGCCTGATGGGAGGCTCTGCGGGGCAGCGGAGATCATCGGGGGATGATCTGACATCTCTGATCTCAAATCCCGTCTTATGTCGAGAGAGTGCCGGAGAGATGCCAGTCCACACAAGCTGTGAGCAACCCCTCCAAGCGGTCGCAGGCGGCGCCAACCCGCTCGGCGACAAGTATCAGACGCCTCCACCCGCTGATAGTGGAAGGCGTCAGGGTGGCTGTCGTCCGGGGCCGCCGAGAAGTCATCGATTTTCACCTCGTGATGCCAATGGGCGATAATTCAAGTGCATGAATGTCGCCGCGATCTTGCCGGCCGCCGGCCACGGCACCCGCATGGGCAAGGATGCCGCGACGCTGTATGGCAGCAACCGCAAGCAGTTCATGATGCTGGGCGGAACTCCGATCCTGTCTCTCTCCACTCGCAAGTTCCTCGCCGTTCCCAGCGTCCGGGAGATCCTGGTTGCCGTTCCCGACGGCAGTGAGGAGACCGTCCAGTCCATGTTGGCAGAGACCGGCAATGCCAACCGGGTACGTGTCCTGACCGGCGGACGGAATCGGCAGGAATCGGTGGGCCACTGCCTGGACGCGGTGTCGGACGACATCGACCTGGTCGCGGTCCACGACGGTGTTCGGCCACTGGTCCCCGTCCACCTGATCGAAGAGGCGATCCGGCAGGCGTCCACGCGACGGGCGGTCATTCTCGGCATGCCGGCAGAGGACACCGTCAAGCAGGTGAGTCAGGAGGTCGTTCGAACAACCTTGCCCCGGGAGCGCATCATGCTGGTCCAGACTCCCCAGGTCTTCGACTTGAAGCTGCTGCGGAGAGCGTTCGAGACCGCCCGGCGGGACAGTTTCGTCGGAACGGACGAGGCGAGCCTGATCGAGCACCTCAACGAGGATGTCTATGTCATGCGAGGGAGCGAGCGGAACATCAAGATCACGCGTCCGCACCACATGGACATCGCCCAACTCTACTTTGAACTGGAGAATCGTGAAGCCGCCTCCAATCGTCAGCTTCGAGCCTAACGATGTCCGCGTCGGAATCGGGTATGATTCCCACCGCCTGGTCACTGGTCGTCCGCTCATTCTCGGAGGCGTGCGCATCCCGTCCGAGAAGGGACTGGCCGGCCACTCCGACGCCGATATCCTGCTGCATGCCCTGACGGATGCGATCCTTGGAGCCGCCGGACAGGGCGACATTGGCGAACTGTTCCCTCCCTCGGAGCCCCAGTGGAAGGGTGCCGACAGCAGCATCTTCGTACGACACGCCACAGAGCTTCTCTACAGCTACGGCTGGAGCATCGTGAACATCGACGCCGTGATCCTGCTGGAAGAACCCCGGATCCTTCCCTATCGGGACCGCATCCGTGAAAACGTGGCTTCCATGATGGGTATCGAAGCGATGTCGGTCGGACTCAAGGCCAAGACCGGGGAAGGGATCGGCCCCGTCGGCACGGGCGAACTGGCCGTGGCGCATGCGGTTGCTCTCATCAAGGGCAGTGGTACCAAGCAATTGATGTAGATCGGACACGCACTGCCGATGCCCCCGGTCGTCGCAAGGTCAGCGCGGACAGGCATGGAGTCCTTATAATTCAAGCGGACATGCGAGCTTCAACCCCGGCATCATTTCTGGCTCTGACGATCCTCGTCGTCGTGCCTGCCCGGGCTAACACCGACATCCGGTTCAATCGTGATATCCGTCCGATCCTGTCGGAGTCCTGCTTCGCCTGCCACGGGCCGGACAAGGCGACCCGCATGACGAGCCTGCGGCTGGACACGCCTCAGACCTGGTCGGACGTGCTCGGCAACGGACGACGACTCATCGAACCGGGCGACCCTGATCGCAGCGAACTGTTCACACGGATCGCAACCGCCGACCCCGCCATGCGGATGCCGCCCGCAGCATTGGGTCACGACCCCTTGCCCGGTCGGGACATCGACGTGATACGGCGTTGGATCAAGGGCGGTGCGCAATGGCAGGGGCACTGGGCATTCATTGCGCCACGGCGGCCAGAGGTGCCGCCAGACCGAAGACCCGGGTGGCCGATGAACGCCATCGACAGTTTCATCCTCCGCCGCCTGAACCGCGAGGGTCTCGAACCGTCTCCCGAGGCATCCCGCGAGACCCTGATCCGGCGGCTGAGCCTGGATCTGACGGGGACTCCCCCCGATCTGGCCGCCGTTGATGCGTTCCTTTCCGATACGTCCGAGAGCGCGTATGAGACCGTCGTTGAGCGTCTCCTGTCGTCCCCACAGTACGGAGAACGGATGGCCATCCGCTGGCTGGACGCCGCGCGCTACGCCGACACCAACGGCTATCAGACCGATGCAGAGCGGGACATGTGGAGGTGGCGCGACTGGGTGATCGACGCGTTCTCGTCCAACAAGCCGTTCGACGAATTCACCGTGGAGCAGTTGGCAGGAGACATGCTGCCGCGGGCAAGCCGTGAGCAGGTGATCGCCACCGGCTTCAACCGAAACCATCGTGGAAACGGGGAGGGCGGCATTGTCGATGCCGAGTATGCGGTGGAATACGTCGTGGATCGAGTCGACACGACATCGACTGTCTGGCTGGGCCTGACATTGGGCTGCGCGCGCTGCCACGACCACAAGTACGATCCGGTGACGCAGAAGGAATATTACGAACTGTTCGCCTACTTCAACAACATTCCGGAGAAGGGCAAGGCATTCAAGTACGGCAACTCCCCACCCTTCGTCAAGGCCCCGACCACCATCCAGGAACAGCGGCTGCGCGAACTGGATGCGGAACTCGCAGACCTCCGGGAGCGCCATGAACGGGTGATGCACGCGAACGCCAAGCGACAGCGGCACTGGGAGGAACGACTGGCGCCCATCGACTGGGTCGATCCCAGGGACCTGGTGGTAGGGTTTCCGGAGACCTACGCGCAGCCCGAGTCGCCCGCGGTCACCCTGAAGACCGACGACTTCGTCGATCTTGGGCAGGAGGCCGGGTTCGGATTCTACGACCGGTTCAGCGTAACGGCCTGGATCCGCCCCGAGAGTGCGGACGGGGCGATCGTGTCGAAGACAGGGCACATCGCTCCGGAAGACGATACCCAAGGCAACCCGGGGTGGGGACTCTACCTGCAGGATGGCAAGCTGCAAGTCAATCTCGTCAATCGTTGGCTCGACGACTGCCTGCGTCTGGAGAGCCAGGTGTCCGTTGCCGTCGGGAAATGGCAACACGTTGCGTTCACGTACGACGGGACCCGTCTTGCGTCCGGCGTGAAGGTCTTCCTGAACGGAAAGCCGGTCGAGCTCACCGTCATCCGTGACGAGATGAACCAGGAGATCAAGTCGAAGGAACCCCTGCGGATTGGTCGAGGCCTCGGACTGAACTATGAAGGAGAGATTCGTCGGCTCCTCGTCTACGACCGGGCCCTGACCGCTGAGCAGGTGGAAGTGGCCGCGGTGTCGCGGCGGCTCGACGAAATCGCCGCCATCTCCCGACGGGACCGAACCGGACCCGAGATCCACAAACTCACCTGGGCCTACGCCAACGCTCATGGACCGCAGGACGTGAGGGACCTGACTGCACGGCTGCGCAACCTGGAAGAGGAGCGTCAAGCGTACGTCGACTCGGTCCCGACAGTCATGGTGATGCAGGAGATGGCGCCGCGGCGCAGGACGTTCCGACTCGATCGCGGTGCCTACGATGCCCCGGCCGAGGAGGTGCGGCCGGGACTCCCCGCAGCCCTGTCGCATAGCGATCCTCCGACCCGGCTGGACTTCGCCAATTGGCTGGTCTTTCGTGACAACCCGCTGACGGCGCGGGTGACCGTCAACCGCGTCTGGCAGATGCTCTGGGGGACCGGAATCGTCAAGACGGTGGAGGATTTCGGCTCACAGGGCGAATGGCCGACACACCCGGACCTTCTTGATTGGCTGGCGGTCGAGTTCATGGATTCAGGCTGGGACCTGAAGGCCCTGGTGAAGACGATCGTGATGAGCGCCGCGTACCGGCAATCGTCACGCTTCCGTCCGGACGTGGCGGAGCTTGACGCCGACAACCGCCTCTTCGCCCGCGGGTCCCGATTGCGGCTGCCCGCCGAGGCCGTCCGCGACCTCGGTCTTGCGGCGTCCGGCCTGCTGGCCAACAGGGTGGGTGGTCCGTCGGTTCGTCCGTACCAGCCGGCAGGCCTGTGGACGGAACTCGCAGGTGGCGACGACTACACGGTCGGGTCGGGAGCGGATCTGTATCGCAGGAGCCTGTACACCTTCTGGAAGCGGGCCGTGCCTCCACCGTCCATGATGATCTTCGATTCGGCGGGACGGGAAGCTTGCACCGTTCGAAGCATCAGGACCAACACCCCCCTGCAGGCATTGAACCGGATGAACGACGAGTCGAACATGCAGGTCTCGAGGGAACTCGCCGCCAGGACCCTCCGCGAGGCCAGCCCGGAGAGGCAGGCCCGTTTGGACCACATCTTCCGGCTGGCTACATCAAGATACCCGAGCGACGCTGAACGGGACGTGCTTGCATCGGGATTCGGGTACCACCTTGATCGGTTCCGCAGCGATCCGAATTCTACCGCTGCACTGCTGGGACCGGGCACGCGGGCGACAGAGGCGGGCGTGTCCGGTCCCGAACTCGCGGCATTCACCATGCTGGCAAGCCTGGTGCTGAACCTGGACGAGACCATCACCAGAGAGTGATCGGGACCTGCCGGAAGCCGCCGTTCAGGAATCCATGTTCCTATAATGGGACGCGAAGCCCCGCGAATCGCGATGATGCACAGTTGGTGCAGACACGGCACGCGCCGACATTTCTTCGGCAAGAGCGCCTACGGCCTGGGAGTCGCCGCACTGGCGAACCTGATGGGCCAGGAATCGTCTCCCGACGGCCCGACCGGTGCGCCGCACTTCGCAGCAAAGGCGAAGCGGGTCGTCTATCTGTTTCAGTCCGGAGCACCCTCGCAGATCGACATGTTCGATCACAAGCCCGGGCTGGACGGACTCCGAGGCGAGAACCTTCCGGATTCGGTACGGCAGGGCCAGAGACTGACGGCGATGACTGCGACACAATCGTCCTTTCCGATCGCCCCGTCCCTGTTCGGCTTTCGCCGGCACGGGAGATCCGGCGCCTGGATCAGCGAACTCCTTCCGCATACCGCCGGGATCGTCGACCGCCTCTGCATCATCAGGTCGATGCACACCGACGCCATCAATCACGACCCGGCAGTCACTTTCTTCCAGACCGGGGCGCAACTCGCCGGCCGCCCTTCCATCGGAGCCTGGATTTCGTACGGGCTGGGCAGCGAGAACAGCGACCTGCCGGGATTCGTGGTCATGGTGTCCTCGGGGAGCGGGAGGAACGGTCAGCCTCTGTACGACCGTCTCTGGGGCAGCGGGTTCCTGCCCACCCGCTATCAAGGCGTGAAGTTCCGCTCCACGGGCGACCCAGTCCTGTACCTTTCCAATCCGGATGGCGTCGATCGCACGGCACGCCGGAGATTCCTTGACGACCTCAGCCAGATGAATCGCTTCCGGTACCGCGATTTCGCCGACCCCGAGATCCTGACGCGCATTTCACAGTACGAGATGGCCTTCCGGATGCAGTCTTCCGTGCCCGAGCTGACGGACCTGTCCGACGAGCCGGCCTCGACGTTCGATCTCTACGGGCCTGACTCGAGGACACCAGGCACGTACGCAGCCAACTGCCTGTTGGCACGGAGACTACTGGAGCGGGATGTCCGATTCGTGCAGTTGTTCCATCGCGGATGGGATCAGCACACCGATCTGCCGACACAGATCCGGAAGCAGTGTGCCGACACGGACCAGGGATCGGCGGCCCTCGTCATCGACTTGGCACAACGAGGTCTTCTCGCAGACACGCTGGTCGTCTGGGGTGGCGAATTCGGACGCACCGTCTACAGCCAAGGCAAGCTGACCGCCGACAACTACGGCCGCGACCACCATCCGCGGTGCTTCACGATGTGGCTGGCCGGTGCCGGCATCAACCCTGGAACCAGCATTGGCCGGACCGATGACTTCAGCTACAACATCACGGAAGATCCCGTGCACGTACATGACCTGCACGCGACGATCCTGCACCTGCTCGGCATCGATCACGAAAAGCTGACGTTCAAGTACCAGGGGCGGAACTTCCGCCTGACCGACGTACACGGCGAACTGGTGTCGAAAGCGCTGGCATAACGCCTCGGTCCGCCACCAGAAATCCGCCCATGACAAGGAAGTCGTTCCATATCGCGCTGGCGGTGTTCGTTGTTCTCCACCAGGATGCCTGGTTATGGAGCGACGCGAGTCTGATCCTCGGATTCCTGCCAGCGGGCCTCGCGTACCACGCGGCATACTCGATCGCCACAGCGGGCCTATGGGCACTGGCAACCCGCTACGACGGGTCCGTAGGGAGTGAGGCTGCCGAACCGCCATCCGACGCGACAAGGCAGGGCCCGCAGTGACGCAGTTCGTCATCATCTGCTTCTATCTCGCGATCCTGGTCGGTCTTGGCCTCCTCAGCCGACGCGCCTTCCGTCGAACCGCCGAGGACTTCTTCCTGGCAAGCCGCTCCATCGGTCCAGCGGTCCTGATGCTCTCCGTGTTCGGCACGGCGATGACCGCGTTCTCACTGGTGGGGAGCACCGGAGAGTCGTATCGGATCGGCATCGGCGTGTACGGTCTGATGGCCTCGTGGTCCGGACTGGTGCACTCGGCGGTCTTCCACTTCGCAGGCGTGCGACTGTGGGCCCTCGGCAAGCGGCACGGCTACACGACGCAAATCCAGTTCTTCCGGGACCGCTACGAGAGCCGCAGCCTGGGCCTGCTGCTGTTTCCGGTCCTGGTGGGGCTCGTGATTCCGTACGTTCTGATCGGGCTGCTGGGTGCCGGGAGCGTCGTGCAGACACTGACGACCGGGGCTTTCCCTGCAGCGTTTCCGGCAACCGGAGGCGGCGTCCCGCCGTGGCTCACCGGCCTGGGCGTAACTGCAGTGGTCCTTCTATACGTCTTTGCCGGAGGTGTCCGGGCCGCTGCGTGGGCGAATGCGCTGCAAGCATCGGTCTTTCTGGTAACCGGTATCGGGGCGTTTCTCGTCATCTCGGCCAAGTTGGGAGGCGTGACAGCTGCAACCCAGGCCGTCGCCGCGGTCCACCCGGAGAAGCTGGTGCGGGGAGAGACACTGGGCCAGCTCCATTTCTTCAGCTACTGCTTCATCCCCCTCTCGATCGGCATGTTTCCGCATGTCTACCAGCACTGGCTGACGGCCAGGTCGGCAGCTTCCTTCCGTCCGATGCTGGTCCTGCACCCGCTCTGCATGTTGCTGGTCTGGCTACCCTGCGTGCTGATCGGCCTGTGGGCGACGGCTGCGGTGCTGCCCGACGGTTCTGCCGTCGTTCCTCCCGGATCCCCGGTCAACAGCGAACTTGCGATCATGGTGCAGCGGCTGACCACCCCTATGCTTGCCGGAATCCTGGGAGCGGGCATTCTGGCCGCGATCATGTCATCGCTCGATTCGCAGTTCCTGGCGATCGGATCGATGTTCGCGAACGATGTGGCACCGCAGATGCTTGGCAAGACCGCACTGGGAGGCGCCCGCCGGGTTGTCCTTGGCCGCCTGGTCGTGGCCGTAGTGGCCGGAACAGCCTACCTGTTCTCTCTCACCGAGCCGCGCAGCGTCTTCTCGCTCGGCGTCTGGTGCTTCAGCGGATACTCCGCCCTGTTCCCGATCGCGGTCGGAGCGATCTACTGGCCGCGAGCGACCGCGCCCGGAGCGATTGCATCGGTTGTCGTTACCATCGGTCTCGGATTGACGTTGTTCCGGGCCAGTGGCTACGGCAGCGATCCGTCCTACCTGTTCCTCGGCATGGTGCCGGCGGCCACGATGGTGGCTGCATCAACCGCCGCGCTGGTCGTCGTCTCGCTCTTGACGAAGCCACCATCGGGCACCACGCTCGGGAAGTTCTTCCCGGAGCGCACCTGGTGAGGAAACCCTGATGCCGTGGACCGCGACAGAAACGGCCCAAGCCGCTGCGGACCGGACAATCGCGTACATCGGGGCCGGTGCGGCCGGCACGATCTGTGCCAACTGCCTCAAGGACAATGCACTCGCGGCTGCACTGCGGCGGCAGGGCCATGATGTCGTCCTGCTGCCGGCCTACACTCCGCTGCTGACGGACGAGCGGGACGTGAGCGAACGCCGGGTCGTCTTCAGCGGGATCAATCTCTACCTGCAGAGCAAGTACGCCTTCTTCCGCAGCAGCGGACTCTTCGACCGGATTCTGGATCATCCCGGCCTGCTGCGGTGGGCATCGGGCCTGGCCGTCGACACCGACCCCGCCAAGTTGGGCGCGATGACGCGGGATACGTTTCTCGGCATGCGGGGCCCGTACCGCCGCGAACTCGAGAAGCTGGTGACTGTCCTGCGGGAGATCCGCCCGGCGATCGTGCACCTGACGAACTCGATGCTGGCATGCATGGCCGAGCCGATCAAGAGGCACTTCGGAGTCCCGGTGGTCTGCTCGCTGTCGGGCGAGGCGGAGTTCCTTGCCGGACTGTCCGAGCCGTACCGCTCCGCATGTCAAGAACTCCTTCGCGAAGACGCCCGCCACATCGACTGGTTCATCGGCTCGTGCGACGACCAGGTCCGATCCATGGCTCGCATCCTGAACAACATCGCGGACCGCACGTCGACGATCCTGCCGGGCATCACGCTTGATGGCTATCGAGACCGTCCCCGCCAGCGGAGGGACCGGTTCGTTGTCGGATTCCTGGCCAGGATCGCCGAGACGAAGGGACTGGAGACGCTGGCCGAAGCGATCGAGCAGTTGCGGCGACGACAACCCCGCCTCCCTGTGGACCTGCGTGTGGCGGGCTGGCGCAACACGAGGACCCAGAAATACGTGGACCGACTGAGGGAGCGATTCGGTTTCACCGATCGGGGCTATCTTTCCCGCGAGGACAAGATCGGGTTCCTGGGCGGTATCGACGCGTTTTCCGTGCCGACCTGCTATCCGGCAGCGAAGGGGCTGTATGTGCTGGAGGCGCTGGCGGCGGAAGTGCCGGTGGTACAGCCACGAATCGGCATCTTTCCGGAGATCATCGCGGCAACCGGAGGGGGCCTCCTGTGCGAACCGCACGACAGTTCGGAACTTGCGACCAAACTGGAACAGCTTGCAACGGACCCGGAAGCGGCCTCCGCGATGGGGAAACGGGGAAGAGCGGCCATCATTGATCGGTTCCATGTCGATCGCATGGCATCGGACACCTACCGCATCTACGAACACCTGTGGGGATCTGTCCCGCCAGGCCGGCCGTGACCTGTCCCGCCCGAACACTCAGAATATCGACGTCAGGTCGCTGAAGCGGTCCACGGCGCGAAAGCGCTCATGGTCTCGCGGTATGTCCTGCACTTCAAGCCGCCAGGTGTTGTCGTTGGGCACGAGCACCGCGCCCAGACCTGCCGCGAGGGCCGGATTGATGTCGGACTTCGGACTGTTCCCGATCATCCATGTCCGGCTGGGGTCCGCCTGGAGGGCACAAACCACGGTCCGGTAGCAGTCCGCATCCTTCTCCGGGACCGTCTTCACGAACGTGAACCATCTCCCGAGACCGGACCGTGCCAACTTGCGGAGCTGTTCCGACTGGTCGCCCTTGGTGATCAGTGCCAACCGGTACCGCGTGGCGAGTTCACGGAGCGTCTCGGCCACCCCCGGAATGACCTCGACATCGCCCTCCACGATCTTCACGGTCATGTCGCGAAGCTGTGCGATCTCCTCATCATCCGCAGTCCGCGACTTCACGGTCTCGTAGCATTCCTTGAGATTGCGGGTGAAGTTCTTGACGCCGTATCCGTGAACCTTGACATTGCGCATCTCGATCTCGTCCAGACATGCACGCACGTCAAACGGGGACAGAAACGGATGTTCCACGTACTCGATGAACTCCTTGATGACCTGCTCGAAATGGATATTGTTCTCCCAGAGTGTGTCGTCAGCATCGCAAAGCAGCCAGTCGGAAGGGGCCATGGGTCCAGTATGGAACACCGCATCGAACGGACCTGACGGCGTCGGCATGGTCATCCGACAGCAGACAGGGCGGCCCGGGAAACTGCTGACGGGAACAGGAACGCTGGTCTGCTACCTTGCCAGCAGGACTCCCCGTCCTGAGAATCAGAAGAACAGGTACTTGCGCCAGTCTTCCTGCTGGTCGCTGAGTTGACGCATCAGGCTTCGGCTCGTATGCAGGTTGAACGGTTTCGGTGGACGGCCAAGCTTCATGGCGGCCTCACCGGGAAGCCGGTCACCCTTGCGGTTGTTGCAGCGCAGGCAGCAGGCGACCAGATTCTCCCAAGTGTTGCTGCCACCTCTGGACCGGGGCACGACATGGTCCAGTGTCAATTCGCCGGGCCCGAACTTCTGATTGCAGTACTGGCAGGTGTGCTGGTCCCGAATCAGGATGTTCTTCCGCGAGATGGCCCTCATCTGGCGGGGAATCCGCCGGTACTCCAGGAGGCGGATCACGGACGGAACCGCGAGGCTCTGGGACGGCGAATGCACCCGTTCTTCGCCCGCTTCCTCGGTGGATGCCACACCCTTGACGAGCAGCACCAAGGCTCGACGGACGGCGCAGACGTGAATCGGCTCGTAACTGGCGTTGAGCACGAGCACGGGTTTGCGCAGCGTACCGGATCGCGGGAACTCCGCATTCATCGCACACCTCCGCAAGGAGCTACCTGATTCCTGTTGCGATGCGCACGCACCTCCGCAGCCACCCCGATCCGGGCAAGGGAACACATACGATTCCCGTGTGGTCGGTGCGCGGGGAAAAGCTGTGAGTACGACGGGCTAGGCCAAGAGTTCGGGAAATCTCACCTCTCGTCAGGCATCCGGTTCCTGGTTCTCAAGCTCTTCCTGGCAGTCCCGGCAATTGGGAGTCCACGGAACCGCTTGAAGGCGCTTGAAACTGATCGATTGCCCACACTCTTCACATATACCAAACTCTCCGGAGTCCATTCGTGCCAAGGCATCACCGATGAGACGCAATTGCATCCGTCCGCTGTCACTCTGGGAATTCAGGAGATCCCGGCTGTACGAGCGTGCAGCCTGCTCGCCCTCGTCGCCGCTCTTCCGGTCGGTCAGACCGCGGCTCGCAGTCTCGGTCTTCACCACCAACTGGCTGAGCTCGACGCGCTTCTGTTCCAGCCTCCGCCGGAATGTACTCAAACGCTTGCGGTCCATCTTCAACCCGCCCGCATACCGTGGATCCGGGCACGGCACTCCTGCTGCACGGCGTAGGTGTAATGGTAGGGACTTGATGCTCTTCCTGTCAACGCCAGCTCCCGGCGAAAACGTGGACTTCGGATCTGTCGGCCCTGCAACATCCGCTCTCGCGATTCCGGTCAACACCGCACCGCTGTCAGGGCTGCCCCCCATCGAATCGTCGTAGCCGGCAGCGTGCTTCGACTTGATGCATGTGACCCGGGTGAAGCGCGCCCGTCCAGCACGGTCCTCCCGCAGTGGACTCGCACGAGAGTGCTCGCTTCCGAAGCGAGTCCCCGTGAGATAGACTCAAGGTGTGAGCAGAACCCGTACTCTCTACGAGAAAGTCTGGGATTCCCATGTCGTGGTGCAGGCAGACGGCGCTCCGGCGATCCTCTACATCGACCTGCACCTCGTCCACGAAGTCACCTCACCGCAGGCGTTCCAGGGCCTGCGGGACCGGGGAATCGGCGTTCGGCGTCCGGACCGAACGCTGGCAACCATGGATCACAGCATTCCGACCCGCAATCAGGCGCTTCCGATTGTCGACACGCATGCGGCCAGGCAGGTGCAGCAGCTCCGCACGAATTGCCAGGAGTTCGGCGTTCCGCTGAAGGACCTGGGTGATTCCGCCCAGGGCATCGTGCATGTCATCGGACCCGAACTGGGCCTGACGCGGCCGGGAATCACGGTCGTTTGCGGGGACAGCCACACTTCGACACACGGAGCATTCGGTGCACTGGCGTTCGGCATCGGGACAACGGAAGTGGAGCATGTCCTTGCGACCCAGTGCGTTCTGCAGAATCCGTCTCGTACATGTGAAGTTCGCTTCGAGGGCCGGTCGCCGAGCGGCATCGGCGCCAAGGATCTGATCCTGGCTCTGATCGCCGAGATCGGTGTCGGCGGAGGGACCGGCTACGTTCTTGAGTACACGGGGCCGGCCATCCGGTCACTCTCCATGGAAGGTCGCATGACCGTCTGCAACATGTCGATCGAAGGTGGGGCCCGGGCAGGCATGATCGCTCCGGACGACACCACCTACGAGTACCTGTCTGACAGGCCGGCCGCCCCCCGGGGCGCGGCTTGGGAGACCGCCGTGGAGCGCTGGCGAAGCCTTCCGACCGACGATGGAGCTACCTACGACCGCACGATCACCATCGACGCTGCGGCGTTGGAACCCATGATCACATGGGGGACCAACCCCGGAATGGGTGTTGGCATCAGTCAGCCGATACCGGAGCCCAATGGCAACGCCAGTGTCCGCAAGGCATTGGAGTACATGCAACTTGAGCCCGGCAAACCACTGCGCGGACAGCCTGTGGATGTCGTGTTCATCGGCAGTTGTACGAATTCCCGGATCTCGGACCTGCGGGAGGCCGCACGATTGCTCAAGGGCCGGAAGGTCAACCCCGGCGTCCGCATGATCGTGGTTCCGGGCTCCGAACGGGTCCGCGCACAGGCAGTGGACGAGGGCCTGTCGGACATCTTCCGCAAGGCCGGTGCAGATTGGCGTGCGGCTGGCTGCAGCATGTGCATCGCCATGAACGGCGATCAACTCGACAGCGGCCAGTACTGCGTTTCCACCAGCAACCGCAATTTCGAAGGACGCCAAGGCAAGGGCGGCAGGACCTTCCTCGCGAGCCCTCTGACGGCGGCCGCATCCGCCCTGGAGGGTCGGGTAGCGGACCCGCGCCCGTATCTCGAGCCGCGATAGGAAAAGACAATGGAGCCGATCACCGCATTCACTGGCAAGGTTGTTCCGCTCGGGATTGCCGACATCGACACAGACCAGATCATTCCGGCCCGATTTCTCAAGACCATCGAAAAGCTGGGCCTGGGCGACAACCTGTTCAACGACTGGCGGTACTTGGCCGACGGCACCCCCCACCCCGATTTCGTACTGAACCAGCCCCGCGCCCGGAACGCGAGCATCCTTCTGGCGGGGGACAACTTCGGGTGCGGCAGTTCCCGTGAACATGCCCCATGGGCGTTGTTGGGCTACGGTTTCAGGGCCGTCATCAGCACCTCGTTTGCGGAGATCTTCCGCAACAACTGCCTGAAGAACGGCTTGATCCCCATCATCGTGGAGAGGGCGATGCTGGAGAAGCTGTTCGCGGCGGCGGATGAGGACGATAACCTCGAACTCACGGTCGACCTCGCAGCCCGCTCACTGGGCCTCCCCGATGGACAGACGGTGACGTTCCCTGTGGACGCATTCTCGAGACAGTGCCTGCTGGAGGGTGGAGACCAACTCAGCTACATCCAACATCGCATGGCGGCCATCACGGCGTACGAGGGCCGGTCCCTCGGCGGCTTCGACACGAGAGCCTAGGCTCTCGACCGTCTTGCAGGGTGCTGCTGCCTGGCAGCCGAACCGGACGGGGAGCGCACCAGCAGCCATGTCCCGACAGCCACCAAGGCGAGCGCGACGGCTTGCGTCGTGCTGATGGTGTCGCCGATCAGCAGTGTCCGGGCACCGTCGTCCCTGAAGAACTCCACCCCGAATCGAAAGCTCGAATAGAGTACGAGGTAGGCTCCGAGGATCGTACCGACCACATGGGGGCGGGTAAAGCGCCAAAGCAGGAAGACTCCGATCAAGGCGGTTCCGGTCGCTTCGTAGAGCTGCGTCGGATGCAGCAGCACGTTGAGCGGCACCCCGGTGAAAGCGTGGGCGACGGGATCGGTGAACGTCACGCCCCAGACCGAATGGGTCTCCCGCCCCCAACAGCAGCCCGCCGCAAAGCAGCCCAGCCGACCGATGGCATGGCCGAAGGCCAAACCGGGCACCATGATATCGGCCGTCGTGAGCCACGGCATCCGGTTCCGGCGGGTGTAGTAGTAGGCAACGGCAAGGGCAGTCAGGAGTCCCCCATAGAAGACACCGCCCGAGCGCAGGGATGACAGCGAGAACAGTCGCCCCAGATCGTCAGCGTAGTAGTTCCAGTTGTCGACGATGAGGAACACCTTCGCCCCGACGATCGCCGACAGCAACAGAATGATGCCCAGGTTGGTGATGCGCTCCGGGTCCGTCCCGGAACGTCGCGCAAGACGCGCCGAGACCGTGATGCCGACAAGGAATCCGATGGCGATCAGCACGCCATACGTCGGGACGGACAAGGAACCGATCTGAATAAGCCTGGGAAACATGGGAAGTGCCCTCGGCTAGGTCGCCGAACGAAGCCGAACCGCCATGTGCCGGCCCAGCAGCGAATCCAGGATCAGCACGGCAGCACCGACGGTGATCGCACTGTCAGCCACATTGAATGCAGGCCAGTGATACGTCCCCACATAGAAGTCGAGGAAGTCCGTTACGTAACCGTGCAGGAGGCGTTCGGAGAGATTGCCGATCGCACCGGCCAGTACCAGGGCAAGAGCCACTCCACTGCTGCCGGACAGATCCTGCAATCGGCGAAGCATCACTGCCAGGATCGTCACCGCGACGAGAGCGAATCCGGGAAGCACGAACTCGCGGAACCAGGGGGCCGAATCGGCGAATAGACTGAATGCAATGCCCGTGTTGCGGACGTGAACGATGTTGAAGAAACCGGCCACAACTGCTTCGGACGAGCCGTGGCTCATGGACCGGGCAATCGCCAGTTTCGTCAGCCAGTCCAGGATGACAATCGCCGAGATTCCCGCCACGAGCGCCCGCCGGCTCAGTGCTGGACTTCGTTCGGCCAGCCGCGACCCGGTCGCGATGCGGTTCGTGGCGCGCGCATTCGGAGAAGGCATGCCCTTCTCGTCAGTCTACACGACAGACCATTCCCGGCGGAGTGCGTTCCAGCCCGTCTCTCCACTGTTCGTTCCGCTCCTGCGACGGCGTGGAGCCTGGATCTTCACTATCGTGCCCGGGCTGGAGAACCGCAACATCAGAGCCTCGTACCGTGACTGATGTGTTGGACACGGCTAACTCCTGACTCAAGAACGGGAGGCATGAGTTCCCTTCGCCCGGTCGCATCGGCATTCCAGACGCCTGGCCAACGCACGGGGTCGGCGTCAAGCCATTGCGTTCGCGTACCGCCAGTTGCCACACGGAACGGGCGTAACCTTGAGAGAGTCCAGGAGTCGGAGCGGTTCGTGCCTGCGGAGCGCTGGCCGGGGGCCGCGCGATGCCCCAGTACGGCCAGGAGGATGCCCCACCATCAACAGCAGGCAGGCCAGCAGCAATGCCGAATCCCGACGAGGAGGACCCGCAACGAGATCAAGAGGGAATGAGCCCCCCATCAAGCAGAATCCCGAGAGTCCCGATCCGGCGCGCCGACTGCCTGTCGGAACAACCGGCACCACTTCAGATTCGTCTACCCCGCTGCCTCACTGGAGCGTCAGACATTCCCTTGATGGATCGACGACCAGACCCGACCGGATACTCCGGGACGGCACGGTCCAGGGCTGTGCTAGCATACCGGTAAGGCTGACGCAGTGTCCGATCTAGCACACAAGACATGCGTTCCGTGCCACGGTGGAGTCCCGCCACTTCAGGGACGGGAACTGACAACGCTCGCTGCGCAGATCCCTGCATGGGATGTTGTGGACGATCACCACATCGAGCGGGAAATAGCGTTCCCCGACTTCCAGACTGCCCTCGATTTCACCAACCGGGTCGGTGCGCTCGCCGAACGCGAAGGACACCATCCGGACATCCACCTTGCATGGGGCAAGGTCGGCATCAAGATCTGGACCCACAAGATTGACGGGCTGACGGAGTCCGACTTCGTCCTGGCGGCGAAAATCGACCGACTGGATTCCACCCAGATCCGATGACGATTTCAGGTGTCGACGAGTGCCTGTCGCAGGCGGAAGGACCGGCATGACCCGCAGGCTTCGTACCGTGGTGGCTTGGTGCGGGGTGATCGCGGTTTCCAGCCTGCTGGGGGGAATCTACGGACTGCGAGTCGGAACGAACGGCAACCTGATCCAGATCGCCCCGCTGAATCGCCACGTGCGGCAGGCCGTCGAGTTGACCCGCGTGCTCGATCGGAACTACCCGGACCCGATCAACTGGGACGAAGCCATGTTTCATGGGGCGATCCCGGCCATGCTCGGGACCCTGGATCCGCATTCCACGTTCCTCACTCCCGAGGACTTCCGTCGCATGCGCGAACAGGAACGGGGCAGTTACGTGGGCGTAGGGGTGCAGATCGTCTCGTTCGGCAGCAAGACACTGGTCGACTACCCGTTCCCGAAGACGCCGGCCTTCGAAGGCGGAGTCCTGCCGGGTGACGCCATCGAAATGGTGGACGGCGAACCGGTGGAAGGTATCGGACTGGGTGAAGTGGCCAACCGTGTCAAGGGTCCACCCGGCACGCAGGTCCGACTGAGTCTCTCCCGGGAAGGAACATCGGAGTGGATCGACGTCGCGCTGGTCCGCAACGTCATTCCGCGGTCGACCGTCCCGGTCCGTACGGTATTCGAAGATGGCATCGGATACGCTCGCGTTACCAGCTTCGGAGAGAAGACCGGAGAGGAACTCGAGCAGGCTCTGGACTATCTCACCGCCAACGGTATGGAGGGGTTGTTGCTCGACCTGCGCGATAACAAGGGGGGGCTGCTTTCCGCAGGTGTCAATGTGGCAAGCCGATTTCTGGAGAAGGGACAGGGCGTGGTGTCGCACAGGGGACGGTCATCCGAGGAGCGCCGGTACAACGCCCAGAAAGAGTCCCCGGATCTGGATTACCCGATCGTCATCCTCGTCAACTGCAGGTCGGCGTCAGCTTCGGAGATCGTGGCCGGTGCGCTGCAAGACCACGACCGTGCCCTCATCGCCGGTTCCAACACCTTCGGGAAGGGGTTGGTCCAATCGGTCTTTGCATTGCCCGAGTCCAGCGGGGTCGTGCTGACAACGGCACGGTACTACTCCCCGAGCGGCCGCCTGATCCAGCGCCCGTACCGGCAGGTCACCGCCAACGACTATTTCAACGAACCATGCAGCGAGCACTTCCGTCCACCCCAGCAGGGCGCCGAGCACCGGACCGACAGCGGGAGAAGAGTGTACGAGTACGGCGGCATCACGCCGGACGTGGAGATCCGGGAACAGCAGCCTACATACCTGCAGACCAGGGTCCAGCGCCAGCGACTCGTGGAGCGATTCGTCACCCGTCTGCGGTCGCAAGGATACGTCATGCTACGTGACGAACCACCTTCACCGGCGATGCTGGAGGATCTGCTGTCGTTCATGGTGGGCCAAGGAATCCCGAACTCGGCCGTGGGGCCGGAGGATCGACAATACCTTCTCCGCGCCCTCGCCACGCAGATGCACATCTCGTATTTCGACTTCGACGAAGGCATGCGGGTGCAGGCAACCTACGATCCACTGGTGCTGCAAGCACGCGCACTGTTCGGGCAGGCGGCCCTGTTGATGGACGGTGATTCCGGGAGCGACGGAATCTCGTGAGGTCGAGTCCGCTGGCGAGTCGCAGGTCCGCAGCCTAACGCGGATCGTATTCCTTGCTGAACCCGTTGCGGGAGTTCGTAACCGTGAATCGACCGTCAGGCTGCACGGATGCCTTGATCCAGTGCCCCTGGCAGCCCTCGGTCTCGCCCAGGTTGGCCATGAAATCCTCGTCGGGATTGTGCGCCGCATCGCTGGTCACGGCCCGATGTACCTGCCAGAGATCGACGAGTGAAGGGGTGGCCGTCAGCGCGTCGTAGGTGGCGGGACTTCCACCCTTTCTGGGCCCGTTGTTCATGACGGCAACAAGCGGGCGGATCCCCAGGATGTGAGCAGGTGCGCCCGACATGTGCATGCCGTGATGGGTGACCTGATACAGGTCGACCTCCCCGAAGAGATTCGACGGGCACGCGGTCTCGATCTCGTAGTTCCAGCTCAGATCCCCCAGGTCGAGGAATTCGAACGCGCCGAAGCGCACGAGAAACCCGACGCTCTTTCCGTTCTCTCCCCGGTCCACGGCCTTGGGCGTGCTGTCACGGCAGGCCGGGTTGGGGCCTTGGTCGACCAAGGGGCGGTCCAGAAACCGGCTGCGGGCTGCCACGAACAGGAAATCCGTGTTCTTGAGCGGCAACCTCTTGCCGGGCACGGCCCGCATGCGACGGTCACCAGCGGTGTCAGCGTAGCTCTGCCAGAGCGCATCCGCCCGCTCGTTCCATCCGATCTCGACACTGTCTCCATGGTCGACGAACCGCCCGACCGGAACCATCGCCGCCAAGGCCGCGACACCACCGGTGTGGTCGCGGTGAAAATGTGAGGCGATGAAATAGTCCAGTTCCCTCCTGCCGACCTCGTCTTCCAGGACCTTGACGATCCGCAGCGGATCCCGGTCATCGAACCCGGGCCAGCCAGCATCCATGAGCACCGTCTCCCTGTCCGGAGTAACGACGAGCGTGGCAGCCCCTCCCTCGACATCAATCCAGTAGATGTCCAGCGTCCGGGCCATCAACGGGGTACCGGCGAGCAGAGCGGCGAGGATCAGGGAGCTTCGAACCATCATGTCCAGTCAACTGTTATACACTGGATCCGAGCCGGTCTGGACACACAGTCGGGACGAAGGGCCCATGCGGGTCCGGCCGCACCGCAATCTGCGATAGACTGGAACTGGAGGTACGGACAGGGATGTCTCGCATTCGTGCCGCATGCTTTGCGGCGGTTCTCTTGGGGACGGTTCCAGCAGGGGCCGATACCGGCGATGTCGCCAAGGGCAAGGAAGCCTTCCAGCAGCGTTGCCTGATGTGTCACTTCGAGGACAGTACCGACAAGAAGATCGGCCCCGGACTGGCGGGGATCAAGGACGGCAAGCTGCCGAGTGGCAAGGACAGCACGAGAGAAGCCCTCCTGGAGAACCTGAACAAGGGCGGAAACGGCATGCCGGCCTTCGAGCAGATGCTCAGCGAGGAAGAAAAGACGGACATTGTTGCCTACGTGCTAACGCTGTAGCGCCCGTTTCCGTTGAAACTGCGGTTGCTTCACACAGCATCGTTTTCGCGACAGTTCGACGCACCACGCAGTCTGAACTCAAGCAGGAGCAAGTATGGACATTAAAGAAAAGGTCACCCAGATCATCTGCGAACAACTCAGCGTCGAGGAGTCCCAAGTGACGCCTGACGCATCGTTCCAGGAATCCCTGAACGCCGATTCACTCGACATCGTGGAGCTCGTCATGGCGTTGGAGGAGAATTTCGGCATCGAGATTCCCGATGACGACGCCGAGAAGATCCGCACGGTGGGTGACGCGATTCGATACATCGAGGCGACACAGACGGACGGATAGCGAGACCTGCCTTGGCCAGAAGAGTTGTCGTCACTGGCGTCGGTCTCGTGTCTCCGGTCGGAGTCGGGACGGAAGCGTGCTGGAGTGCACTTCGCGAAGGTCGCAACGGCATCGGACCCATCACGCACTTCGACGCCAGCAACTTCTCGTGCCAGATTGCCGGTGAGGTGTGCAACTTCGATCCGCTCGATTTCGTGTCGGCCAAGGACCGCCGCAAGATGGGACGGTTCATCTTCTTCGCGATCGCAGCGAGCGAATTCGCGATGCAGATGTCCGGCCTGACGGTGACACAGGAACTGTCCCCGCGGGTCGGTGTGTACGTCGGGAGCGGAATCGGGGGGTTTGACGTCATCGAGCGGGAGCACGCGAAACTCCTGCAAGCGGGTCCCCGCCGGGTCTCGCCGTTCTTCATTCCGGCAACCATCGCCAACCTGGCCTCCGGACACGTCTCGATCCGGTGGAGCGCGAAAGGGCCCAACTCGGCAACCTCGACGGCCTGCACGAGCGGAGCACATGCGGTGGGGGATTCGTTCCGCCTGATCCAGAACGGTTATGCGGATGCGATGATCTGCGGCGGGGCGGAAGCGGCGATCACGCCCATGAGCATTGCGGGCTTCGGGGCAATGAAGGCACTCTCGACCCGCAACGACAACCCGGCCGGTGCCTGCCGCCCCTGGGACGTCGACCGCGACGGATTCGTGATCGGGGAGGGTGCGGGCATCCTCGTTCTCGAAGACCTGGAGTCGGCACTGCGACGCGACGCTCCGATCCTGGCGGAAGTGGTCGGGTACGGGATGAGCGGCGATGCGTACCACATCACGTCGCCCGCCGAGAACGGCGACGGGGCGGTGCGGGTCATGCGCAACGCCATTGATGACGCCGGCATTTCCGTGGCGGATGTCAACTACATCAATTCGCACGGCACCTCCACGCCTGTCGGTGACGTCATCGAGTCGCGTGCCGTGGAGAGCCTGTTCGGTTCGCGCGCGCGGAGCATCGCCGTGAGTTCCACCAAGTCGATGACGGGGCATCTGCTCGGAGGCGCTGGCGGATTGGAGGCAGGGATCGCGACCTTGGCGATCCGTGACCAGATTGCACCTCCGACGGTCAATCTCGACGAGCCCGGACCTGGTTGCAACCTGGATTACGTTCCTCACACTGCGAGGAAACTGGAGGTCGAATACGCGCTCAGCAACTCGTTCGGGTTCGGAGGCACCAATGGAGCTCTCCTTTTCCGACGGTTCAATGGCGGCTGAGCCAGGCGGGTTCGCACGCGGCGAGTACCAGGCACGATGAACATCTTCGTCTGTGTCAAGCAGGTGATGGCGCGGGACTCCGTGCTGCAGCTGACCGGAACCGGGACATGGGTCCGTGACGAGAGCGGCTCGTTCGAGATGAACGAGCCGGACACGTTCGCCCTCGAGGAGGGCCTTCGCCTGAAGGAGCAACACGGCGGCGAAGTGGTGGCGGTGACGGCCGGCCCGCAACGGGCGGCATCGACGATCCGCGAGGCACTGGCGAAGGGGGCGGACCGGGGAATCCACATCGAGGATGATCGCTACGCGGAGGCCGACTCGTTCGCAACTGCCACGGCCCTGGCGGCGGCAATCGGCCGCGAACGGCACGACCTGATCCTGACCGGGCTGCAATCGGACGATGCAGGGTTTGGCCAGACCGGTGTGGTGCTGGCCGAGCTGCTGGGATTGCCCCATGCGACGATCATCATGGAGATTGACGCGTCCGGCGAGAACCTGCGCTGCAAACGCGAACTGGAAGCGGGCTGGTTCCAGACCGTGACGATTCCCCGCCCGGCACTCCTCACGATCCAGAGCGGGATCAACAAGGTGCGCTACGCGACGCTCATGGGCATCAAGCGTGCGCGCAGGAAGCCGTTGCAGCGATACACGCCGGACGATCTGGGGATCGACGTGTCGGTTCGCCAGAGAGTGACAAGGCTCTACCAGCCGGAGCAGTCCAAGGAGACCGAGTTCCTGAAGGGGACCAGTCAGGAGATGGCGGAGCAATTGCTGGCCAAGCTCCGCTTCGAGGCCCGGGTGCTATGAGTGTTCTGGTCGTGACCGAGCAGCACTCCGGCGAATGGCACCGCATGTCGTTCGAAGCGGTAGTGGCGGGCCAGGTGGCAGCCAAGGCAATGGACCTGCCGCTCGTTGTCGTGGTTGCCGGAGCGGACGTGGGACTGCTGGCCCAAGATGTCGCCTCCAAGGATGTTGCGGAGGTCGTCGTTGTGGACGACCCGACGCTGGCCGCATACAGCCCCGACAGCTTTGTCGCAGCGCTCCGCCACGTTGTGACCGGACTCGCTCCGCAACTGGTCATCCTCCCCCACACGTACCAGGTCAGGGATCTCGCGCCGAAACTCGCCGCATCCTTGGGTCGGTCTCTCGTCAGTGACGCGGTCCGCCTCAAGTTCGAAGACGGCCGACCGATCTTCGTACGACAGTTCTTCCAAGGCAAGCTGCACGGCGATGTGGAGGTCGAGGGCGATGCCCCCTATTTCGTATCGATCCAGTCCGGGGCATACGCCTCCGACTCGCTATCTCTCAGGAGCGCCCCAGCTCCGATCCGCAATCTTGATCCTGCGCTCGATTCGGTGGCAAAGCGGACCGTGTCGGAACCACCGTATAAGGAAGCCGGCGAAGCCGTCGACCTCAGTTCGGCCGACATCATCGTCTCGGTGGGCCGCGGCATTCAGGGTCCGGACAACATCCCGCAAGCCGAAGCCCTGGCATCGGCACTGGGCGGGAGACTGGCCGCTTCGCGCCCCATCTGCGATAGCGGCTGGCTTCCGCTCGACCGGCAGGTCGGCAGTTCGGGCCAGACGGTGAGCCCGAATCTCTATCTTGCGCTGGGCATCTCGGGTGCCATCCAGCATGTGGTCGGCATGAAGGGAGCCAAGACGATCGTCGCCGTGAACAAGGACCCTGGCGCACCGATCTTCGAGATCGCCGACTACGGGATCGTCGGAGATCTGTTCGAAGTCATGCCGGCACTGATCAAGGCACTCGAACCGGACGAATAGTCAGAGGATCGAGCGACACGCCAACGCCGCTGGTCCTGCCAGGCGCGGTGCCGCGGCAAGTCTGCGGACCGCTCCAGCGTCACCGGTTGCGCGGATGCTGGGGCCGTGGCATCATATCCGGTCTATGTCACGCCTGCTTCCGGCCATCGCCGGTATCGCCCTGTCCGGTTTGTGCCTTTCGTGCTCGGACTCCCGGCAGGGAGGACATCGGCGGTCGTCCGACCGACCGAATTTCATCGTCGTCTTCGTGGATGACCTGGGCTACGGTGACATCGGGGCATTCGGCTCGGAGAAGAACCGCACGCCTCACATCGATGCAATGGCCGAGGCGGGCATGATGCTCACCAGCTTCTATGCCCAGCCTGTCTGCACGCCGTCTCGCGCCGCTCTGCTGACCGGTTCCTACCCGATCCGCAATGGGCTGCAAACAGGATTCTGGCACCCTGTTCTCATGCCCGGCGACCCCACGGGCATCCACAACGACGAGTTCACCGTCGCCGAAATGCTGAAGGAGCGTGGATACGCCACGGGGATCATCGGGAAGTGGCACCTGGGCGACCAGCCGGAGTTCCTGCCGAACCGCCACGGCTTCGACTATCACTTTGGTCTTCCCTACTCGAACGACATGAGCCCGTTCATGCCGCTCAACCCGAGGAACCATCCTCCGCTGCCACTCCTGCGCAACGGCGAGGTCATTCGGGAGGTGCCGGAGGATCAGTCGTTCCTGACCGCTGCCTATACGGAGGAGGCCCTTGCGTTCATCGACCGGCATCACGAGGAGCCGTTCTTCCTGTATCTGCCGCATTCGATGGTGCATTTCCCACGTTGGGCGGGCGAGAACTTCCGGGGCCGGTCGAACAACGGACTGCTCGGGGACTGCATCGAGGAGATCGACTGGGGAGTCGGCGAGATCCGCCGCAGGCTGGAGGAGCACGCCATCGACAGGAACACGCTGCTCCTCTTCACATCGGACAACGGTCCCGCCCGACTGGGAAGCGCCGGACCTCTCCGCGGGCGCAAGGGTAGCACCTACGAGGGCGGCATGCGGGTTCCTGCGATCGCCTGTTGGCCTGACACCATTCCGCCCGGATCATTCTACCGCGATATCACAACCACAATGGACATCCTGCCAACATTCGCTGCGTTGGCTGGTGCAGAGACCCGGATGGCGCAGCTTGACGGGCACGACATCTCCGCCATCCTCAAAGGCGATACAGAGAGCCCAACACGGTACGATGCGCTCTACTACTACCGCGGCTACGAACTGCGCGCAGTCCGCAGTGGTAACTGGAAACTGCACACCGACGGGACACTGTACGACATCAGAGCCGACATCGGCGAGACGACGGACGTGGCCGTCGACAACCCTCAGACCGTCGCCCGCCTGGAGGCCTTGCTGGACGAGGGGCGCACCAGCCTCGGCGATGGGCCGGTATGGCCGATCGAACCGGGTATCTCCCTACCCGCGACAGCACGCCCGGTCGGGAGAATCGACAGGGAACCGCAACTGTTGATCCCGCGACACGGACTGGAGGGAGCGGACGCCCACGAGCCCCCGGTTCGGACGAAGGTCACGAACACAAAGACCCCGACAGGCTACGTCCGGCCGCCCAACTGGTAGAACGGCCAGGAATCGACGCCCATCTGGCGGAACACGTCAACGGTCCCGCCGAGGAGCCCGCCCGGCTGCCCAGCCGGCTTGTCCCAATTGTGTTGCGTCAAGAGATGATTCTCAGATAGACGGCCTTGAGTTGGCAACGGACATCGGCAGCTCTCAATTGCCAGTTCGGTCGCTCTGCCGTGCTCTTGCTCCCATGTCCGAATGACCCGTGTTCTTGCAACACACCCTCACAACACTGCGACTCACGGAACACTACGCACCCGTAACGAGAAAGAAAGGGGGGAGCGGTTGCCCGCTCCCCCCGGCTGCTCGCGCGGTGCCCCGGCCACCGACTCTAGGGCAGGTCCGCGCCGAAGGCTCCCTTGAGGGTCAGGTTGTTGGCCGTGTCGTCCGTGCTGAAACGCCCTACGCTTCCGGTGTCGGTCAACTCGTACCGTCCGATCACTCCCAGCGGCCCGTCCGCCGAGTTCCCCACGAACATGAAATTGAGCAGACTCGAAAAACTCTGCTTCACCTGCGCCACCCCCGAATCCCGGTAGTCGATCGTGATGTTCCTGTCAGCCTTACCCCCCACGAAGTCCAGCTTGTAGTCGCCCGCCCAGGAAGGAAAACTGGCCTTGTAGGAGTCCTCCGTGCCGAAGACTGTCTTCGGGAAGGTCACCCGCCGCACCTCTTCGATGACGCCGCTGGCGTTATGGTACAGGTAGTCGCCGTTCGACACCGACCGCAGATCGCTCAGCACCAGCGTGACATGCGCGCCCACTCCGGTCTTGCCGACGCCCCAAGGATTATAGGCAGCGATTGTCTCGTCGGTCCCGTGCCATTGCACCTCGACGGTCGCTGTACCCTCGTAGGCCACCTGAAGGCCCTTGTTGGGCTCCGCGTCGACCGTCGGCCAGCCCAGGTACGCCACCGTCTTGCCCTCGTACGTCGCCCGCGCGCCCGCCGGCAACTGATCCCGCCTCTGCGCCGTCGCCACCGGCAGGGGACTGTACGCGAACGACTCCACTTCCTGGTGGTACCAGTTCTTGCCCCGCAGCGCGTTCCGCGCATGCTGGATCCGCCACACCCCGAACCGCGTGTAGTCCGTCGTCCCCGCCGTCGCCTTGATCTGCCACTGCCGCTGATTGAAGATCGCCGACGCCGACGTGTTCCAGATCTGCTTGTAGCTAGCTGCCGCGGTAGTGCCTGTGCCGGCGCTGTCGAACAGTTCCCCGTCATCCCCGTGCACCTTCAGGAACGAGTCCTCCTTCTCGGTGTCGTCCTCAATCACGAACAGTCCGTCCTGCCCCGGATCGAACGCCTCCTCCAGACTCTCCACCGAACTCAGCGCCTCCAGCACCGCGTCGATGCGATCCAGCGCATCGTCCGGGATGTCCTTCAGCGGGTTATCGTCGTTGTCCACCTTGACGATCTTGAGCGGCAACTGCCCGTGCACCTCGCTCGGCGACAACCGATTCGCGCGCGTTTCGTTGTTCCCGTCCGTCTGGACATCCCAGAACACGTTGGTCGTGAGCCGCAACAGCACCTCGTCCCATGCGTCCTGCTCTTGCGTCTCCAGATCCCCGATCGCCTTCAGTCCCGCGATCTTGTCCCGCTGCTTCTGGATCCGCTCCCGCGCATCCTGCACCCACGTCTTCGGACTGTTGTGGGTGTACTCCCCACCTTCCTTGGCCAGCAGGTCCGCCAGTCCGATCTCCACGCTCTCCTTCGCGGTGCCCTTCCTCACGTTGTCGGCACCCGCCTCATCCGCCTTGCGGAAATAGGTCGCATCCACACCCCCCGCGAAATAACCCGCCTCGAGGTCATTCTTCTGGGTGGTGGTGAGCGTCTCCCGGTACCACGCCCACGCCTGCGGCTTGGCCGTCAACTGCCCGTTCTCGATCATCGTCGCGGCATCGTCATGCAGCTTCGCGCTCACCTGCGTCCCGTCGTCCACCGACGGTCGCCGCACCGGTTCGTCCGCCACTCGGTTGGCTCCGAAGCCCCCCGCCAGGTAGCTCGCATCCTCGGTCCCGGCATTGCTGTTCGTCTTCACCCCCGCTCCGACCGACCACACTCCCACCACCTCGCTGCCCGCCTCCGGCGCAGTGTTGCCTCCCAGCAACCGCCCCTCGAACGTGCTGTCCACCTCCTGCGGCCGATACGACCCCGCCCGCCGGCCGAAGTTGATGTCCGCCTTCCCCGTGAGCGCCCACATCCCCTGCGTGCTCAGGTCCGCCTTCGGCAGCACGATGCTGTCCACCTCCCCGAACAGGTACTCCCAACTCTCCCCTTCCGCCGTCATCAGGTTCGTGATCAACCCGTCCACCTTCTCCGCCGTGAAGTTGATGCTGATCTCGATGTCTCCCGCATACTGCTTGTCCCCTCCGCTCACCGCCAGCGTCTGCCCCTCGTACCGCGCCGTACCCTTCGTCTGCACGTACCGCGCCCGCGCCGTCTCGTCCGTCACCCCGAACCCGAACGCTCCCCGCTCCCCCAGCTTGTCGCTCACGCTGTACTTCGCTCCCGTCACCGCATCCTTGCGCTCCTTGCGGATGATCGTCCCGAATCGCGTGTTCCCGTGCGTCCCGTACGTCACCGTCGATTCCGTCTTCGTCGCCGCGAAGATCTTCGCCGCGTCACCCGCCTTGGCCACATTCTCCAGCGCACCGTCGTCCCCCAGCGCCGCCGCAAGTTCCTCCGCGCTCGTCAGCGCCTCGATCAGGTCGTCGATCTTCCCTAGCGCCTTGTCGTCATCCTGGGTGCCAGCGGGCAACAGCGTGTCGACCTTGGCGTCATCGAACACCTCCTTCAGCACCCCCTTGACGTTCGTCTTCGCGTTGGCGCTCGCGGCCGTGCCCCACTGCTTCGTGATCTGCGTGTCCCGGTCCGAGTCCTTGTCGAACACGTCCAGGATCTGGACGATCTTCTCCCGGATCCCTTCCAGCTTCGTCCGCGCCTCCGCCACGAAGTTCTTCCCTTTCGTCTGCGACACACCGTCCCCCAGCAGGTCCGCGAACGGATAGTTCTCCCCCGCCACCACCAGCGCCGTGTTCGCCTCGTTGATGTCCGCCGTCGACTTGTCGTCCCCGAGCATCGTCGGCATCGGGTCCATACCGTCCGTCTTGAAGTCCGTCGCCGTGTCGATCTTGACGTTGTCCAGACGCATGCCCGTCAGCATCCCGTCCTCCATCCGCACCCGGTAGCTCCCCGAGCTGTCCGTGTCGATGTCTCCCATCCCGCTGCTCGGCAGCAGCGCTCCGTCCACGTCGTAGCCCTCACCGTCCTCTCGCGATACCGCCATCAGACCGCCTGTGCCCTCGATCGCCATGCTCTCCGGCTGGTACTCCGCCATCCACGCTCCGTCCACCAGCGTCACCGTGTAGACGTTCCCGTTCCCCGCCGTCACCCGACCGCCACTCATGAAGGCATCCCCGTCCAGCGTGTACGTGCCGTCTTCCTCCCGCACCAGCGTCACCGTCGTCCCGCTCGTGCCCAACGCCACCTGCGTCTGTGGCGCCTCATGCATGGCCATCCACATCCCGTCCGCACCCATGCTCAGCGTGTACATGTTGCCGTTGGTCGCCGTCACCATCGTCACCCCGTCCTCGACCCGCATCTCCCCCAGCCAGTAACTGCCGTCCTCCCTCTTCGTCAGCATCACCGTCTCGCCCGACATCCCCAGCATGACCGTGACCATCTCCTCCCGGTACGTCGCCATCCAGTTCCCCTCACCGTCATCCATCAGCGTGTAGCTGTTGCCACCCACCATCAACGTGGCTCCGTCGGTCAGCGTCTCCGGCTCCCCACTCACCGGACTCACCACCGTCCAGCTCCCGTCTTCCGCCTGCACCGTCTCCAGCGTCACCCCCAGGCTGCCCACCGTCACCGTGCCCGTCATCGGCACGTACTCCGCCATCCACATCCCCTCCGTATCCATCATCAGCCGATACCGGTTCCCATTCGATGCCGTCGCCAGCGTCACCCCGTCCTCGACCTGCATCTCTCCCATCCGGTAGCTGCCGTCCTCGGCCTTGCTCACCGTCACCGTCTCGCCCGAGGTCCCCAGCATCACCTCCACCACCATGGCCATGTACTCGGCCATCCACATCCCGTCCTCGCCCATCCGCAGCGTGTAGGTGTTCCCGTTCCCCGCATGCGCGGTCGTCTCCCCGCTCGTCACCACCATCTCGTCCAGCCAGTAGCTGCCGTCCTCGGACTTCTCGAGCTTCACCGTGTCGCCCGACAGACCCAGCATCACCTGGATCATCGGCGCCCGGTAGCTGGCCATCCAGTGGATCGACCCGTTCTCGTCGGTCGTGATGCTCAGCACGTACTCGTTGCCGTTCGCGGCCGTGTGGATGGTCTCCCCGCTCCGGACCGCCATCTCCCCCAGCCAGTAGGTGCCGTCCTCGGCCTGCGTGATCGTCACCATCTCCTCGCTCGTACCGAGCGTGACCATGATCTCGTGCGCATCGAACTGCGCCGTCCAGCTCCCCTCCGCCAGCGTCAGCGTGTACTGCCCGCCGTTCCCGGCCGTCACGTTCCCCCCGCTCTCGAACGCTTCCCCGTTCAGCGTGAAGCCACCACCCTCGGTGGTCATCAGCGTGACCGTGTCACCGCTCGTCCCCAGCGTGATCTCCACCGGCTGCGGCTGGAAGGGCGGCGGTGCCGCCGGCGGGGCCGGTGGTGTGGTTACCTGTTTCGGCTCATCGCCTCCGCAGCCGGCCATCCCGACTGTCAGAAGCCCTGCCAGGAAGAGAGTTACCCCCCCCCCCCGAATTTCTTCAACTTGCTCTGCATCGAAGTTCTCTCCTTCATTTCCTCATACTCCTTCGTTGCGACCGAACGGCATTCCCGCCCGGGAACCGTCTCCTCGAGTGGCCCGCACGGACCACTTCCTGCGATTCTCCGTTCAGGCTGGCACACTCCGCGCTCCTGTGTCAAGCACCCCGACCGGATTTTCCGAGTTTCTCCTCCGTCCAGTTCACTTGTCCGACGAGAAACGGGCCGGAACGAGGGGGCTCTGCGGCGGCAGCGGACATTGGCGGAGGATGATCTGGCATCTCGATCCCGCCTCCCCGCTCTTGCCTTGAGAGCATGCCGGAGAGAGGCCAAGCCAAGTAAGCTCCCACCTGGATGACCTGCTGGCACTCACATAGGCTTTGGCCAGCAGACCTCCGTCGTGAGTCTCTCTACCAGCAATGTTGCGGCTGACGGAACACTAGTCCTGCGCAACTGCCGGTCCCCGACGGACGACGCGAGGGGCTCGGCGCACTTTCCTGATGAAGCTGCTTCCCGCCCGCTGCTTCGCGGCTCTCTCTGCAGCTGCAGCCTCGCGCTGACGCAGAGTCAGGAATCCGCCGAGATCCGCTGAAGACGGCTGTGTGCCAGCGAGATAGACCTCTTCCCGACATCCCGTGCAGACATTGTCGGCGAACGCCAGTTGCATCGGCTCCACGGGTAGCCGAACGACACCTTCCGGGCGTTCGAACGGTCCGGGCTCGGCGTAGATCGCCAACTCGTGCGCCTTCTTCATGAACATGGCCCAGATCGGCAGGGCCGAGTGCGCCCCTTCCAGACCGAGATTCGTGTTGTCATCGAACCCGACCCAGACGACGCAGACCAGGTGGTTCGTGAAGCCCGCGAACCATCCGTCGTCATCCGTCCCTGTCTTGCCCGCGGCATTGGTGATCCCGTACGTATAGCGCGCCCGAACACCCGACCCGTGCCGGATCACATCCGACATCATGTGGGTGACGATGTAGGCGACACGGGTGTCCATGACCTCGCGTTTCTCAGGCTCGGTCTCGAAGAGCGTGTTCCCCTGGTCATCGCGTACATATCGCACGAAATGCGGTTCCACGCGAACTCCCTTGTTCGCCATCGCGGCGTACGCGCCCGCCACCTCCAGGGGCGTGGCTTCGTACGAACCAAGAGCCATCGACGGCAGCGGAAGGACATCCGTGCCCATGCCGGCACGGTTCGCCATGTCCGCGACCCGCCGGTAACCGGCCATCTGGGCAACCTTGACCGTGGCCACGTTGAGCGACTTCATCAGCGCGAATCGCAGGCTGATCTGGCCGAAGAACTTGTCCAGGTGATTGGACGGCGCGTACGGCGGCTGGTGCTCGTCGAAGTCGAAGCTGGTCGGCTCGTCGTTGACAAGTGTGCTGGTCGTGAGTATGCCGGGTGGCGGCGGATACCGCACCCTTGCGTAGGCCGGCAGGGAGTCCCCGTATCCACGTTCGATGATCTGGGTCCGCTCACGGTCCAGTGCGCTGTCGATCGCCGCTGCGTACACGAAGGGCTTGAAGGTCGAGCCGGGCTGACGCTTGGCAAGGGCACGATTCAACTGGCTGCCACCGTAGTCGCGGCCGCCGACAATCGCCTTGACCTCGCCGGTGCGTGGATCGAGCGCCACAAGAGCCACCTGTGCGACAGGAGCTTCCTTTCCCCGGTATCTGCGCTGATTGGCAACCTTCTCGTCAACCAGCTTCATGCCCTCGCGTACCGCCTCAACGGCGAATTCCTGGAGCTGCTTGTCTAGCGTGGTGTAGACCCAGTAGTTCTTGGTCACCAGATCATCCGTGTCGAAATGCGGCTGGAGGCTCTTGCTGACAAGGTCGATGTAGTAGGGAGCGTCCCGCGATTCCCGGTGCCCACGGGACAGCACGATCTCCGCGCCAGCAGCAGCATCGCGTTGTTCCTGATTGATGAAGCCCTCGCGCTGCATCGCCGCCAGGACCTGGTTGCGGCGCCGCTTCGCACGGTCCGGATAACGGTACGGATTCAGGTAGCTCGGCCCCTGCGGAAGCCCGGCCAACAACGCCGCTTCCGCCAGGGTGATGTCGCGCACGTCCTTGTCGAAGAAGCCTCTGGCGGCTTCCCCGAATCCGTGCACGTTGAAACTGCCGAGCCGCCCCATGAAGACCTGGTTCGCGTAGTTCTCGAAGATCTGCTCCTTGGTGAGACGACCCTCCAGCTGGATGGCGATCATCGCTTCGGCAAGTTTCCGACTCCAGGTGCTCTGACGGGTCAGGAAGAAGTTCCGGGCAAGTTGCTGGGACAGCGTGGACGTACCACGCGGCTTCTTCCACGCAAGGAGCCCGTCGAGCGCAGCCCGCGTCGTCCGAATGAAGTCGATGCCATGGTGGGAGAAGAACCGATGATCCTCGATCGCGATCACCGCATCGATCACATGCTGCGGATAGTCGGAGTACCGGAACAGTCGGCGCTTGGTCCTCTCCCTGTCGAACTGGTTCGTGATCAGTTCGGGTTCGGTCCGGTATGCATTCAGGGGACTGTTCGTGTCAAGCTCGATGATCTGGACCACCCGGTTCTGCTCGACATCGATCCGGGCCGGCACCGGCGCGAAGTGGGACAGATCACCGGGATGGATCTGGATGCTGCCGACCCCCTGGTCGTACCACCCGACAGGGTTGTCCCGCTCGGTCGTGTAGCCGGCCGAGCGGAGATTGCGCGCAATCGCCCCGATCTCGGCCGGGTCGCCAACGGAAATGACGCGGGGTATGGCAAGAAACCGGGCAGTGCGGTCGAACGCCCCACCTTCCAGTCGCAGGTCGATGATCCTGCTGAATTCCCAGTAGTAATGGTTGTAGATGACCCCGCCCACGACCGTCCCGGTCAGGGCGATCCCGAGCACGACCAGCCCGGCCGGCGTCCGCAGGAAACGGAGCAGCCGCGACACCAGCCCGAGCCGGAGCCGGACCGTGCGTCCCTGATTTCCGCGCTGCATCCTCGGACGAGCCCGCTGCTTTACTGTGCCCATGTCTGACTAACGCTGCCCTCGTCGCGCCATCGCGAAGTCCCTATCCCAACCGCAACGCCTGGACCGTCGTCGACTCCGGCATCGCCGCTGTAATCCGGCGCCGCAGCACATCTGTCAACGTCTCGATTGTAACATTATCGGCTGTTTTTGTCTTCCGCTCGGTCAGTTCCACCATGCCGTCCGTGACGCTCCGCCCCACCGTGACGCGATACGGAATTCCGATCAGGTCCGCATCCTTGAACTTGACGCCGGCCCGTTCGGCACGGTCATCCAGCAGCACGTCCACACCGGCGCGGCGGAGTTCGGCATACAGTGACTCGCCGGTTTCCCTTTGCCTGTCGTTCTTGCCGTTCACGATCGTCACGACCGCTTCGAACGGAGCGATCGAGACCGGCAGAATCATGCCGGCCTCATCATGGTTCTGCTCGATCGCGCCCGTCAGGATCCGCTCGATGCCGATTCCGTACGAGCCCATGATGGGTGTGACGGACTTACCCGCCTCATCCAGTACAGTCAATCCCATGGATTCCGAGTATTTGTACCCCAGCTTGAAGATATGACCGACCTCTATGGCCTTGCGGCAGCGGACCGGCGCGCCCGAGACGACGTCCAGGTCGCCGTCCTGGGCCTCTCGCAAGTCCGCGAACCGGGCGTGGAAGTCCCGGCCGGGCGTTACATTGCGGAGGTGGAAGTCCTCCTTGTTCGCACCGGCAATCATGTTCCGGCGACCTTCGATCGCCCTGTCGGCCAGCACATCGATCCCGCTGGCCCCGACCGGACCAATGAATCCGGCACCCGCCCCGAGCCACTGCTGGATCTCGTTGGGGTGAGCGGGGCGGATCTCGCCCGCTCCGGTCGCCGCACCGAGCTTGACGTCGTTGAGGTGGTGGTCACCCCGTAGAAGCACCATCAGCGGACGCTTGTCGGCAACGAGCAGAAGCGCCTTGATGTGCGAGGAGGATGGGAAGCCGTCGAACTCCGACACCTCCTCGATGGTCTTCCTGCCGGGCGTCCGGAACTCCTCGGGCTCGGCGTCGAGATCCGGATCCGGAACGGGCGGGCGGCTCGGATTGGTGACGGCCTTCTCAAGGTTGGCCCGGTACCCCGATTCCGGGCACTCGACCACCCAGTCCTCGCCAGCGGGCGAAGGTACCATGAATTCGCACGACTCGCTGCCACCCATGGCGCCTGAATGGGCTTCGACGGCCAGGTACTCCAGTCCACAGCGGTCGAAGATGCGGCAGTACGCGTCATGGTGCTTGTCGTACGCAGCGTCAAGTCCGGCCTGGTCCATGTCGAACGTATACGAGTCCTTCATCGTGAAACGGCGTACTCGCATCAGACCGGCCTTGGGACGCGGTTCGTCCCGGAACTTGGCCTGGATCTGGTACCAGATCTGCGGCAACTGCTTGTAGCTGCGGAGCTCGCCGCGGGCGATGAAGGTGACCACCTCCTCCTCGGTCATGCCGAGGCAGTGTTCCCTGCCCCAGCGGTCCTTCAGCCGGAACATGTCTTCGCCGATTGCATCCCAGCGGCCGCTCTCCTTCCAGATCCCTGCAGGATGCAATTCCGGCGTGTAGATTTCCTGGGCGCCGATCGCGTCCATTTCTTCGCGCACGATCCGCTCGACCTTCCGCAGGGAGCGCTTGGCCAAGTACAGATAGCAGTACAGGCCGGCAGAAACCTGACGGAGGTAACCGGCTCGCAGGAGAAGCTTGTGGCTTGGGACCTCGGCCTCGGCGGGGTCGTCGCGCAGGGTGGGTATGTGAAGGGAACTCCAGCGCATGGAGGAGGGCCCAGCCCGCGGCCCCTCGGCCGTCAACAGCCCCTACGGCCATCGTATCACCGGGGCGCTTGCCCCCCGTTCCAGACACCTCACTCGCATTCGCAACAGGACGGCCGACGAGAGGCGAATGGCAGCAGTGAGAGCTCGGCGATTCGGAGATCATGACGGGTAGTCTGACCGTCTCCGGCAGCACGCTTCCGGTGCAGCCACGCAAGGGGTCCACGTTCCGGAGCCACAAGACAGTCCACACTGGGTGGTTTCGTGTACGGGAGATTCTCCGGGATTGCGACCGGCAGGTCGGGCCGTTGGGGCGGGAGTGCGGCAAGCACGCATTCGCGGTGCCGGTCAGATGGCGGAGGAGTCGGGGAAAAGGCCGTCGCCAGTTCAACTTCGCGTCGAGAGCACGGAGGCTGCTGGCGACGATGTATGCTCTATGTGGACGGTGGTGGAGCCGTAAACGTGATGATCCGGCGCAAGCTCTCGTCCAAGGGAGGACTGCCCATGCAACAGGACTATTTCCAGCGTTCGTTCCCGAGCCTCGCCTCTTCTGCCGTGCTGGCAGTGGCTATCCTGACCGGCTGCGGCCAGAAATGGAGCGAAACGGAGACCGGAATGGTCCGGACCGTCACCAACCGGGGTGGGCGCACTCTCGGGTACTCGAATGCTTCCGGCATCAGTCTGCTTGCAGCCGACAGGCTCGCCTTCAAGGACCTGAATCGAAACGGGACCTTGGATTCCTACGAAGACTGGCGTCTTCCGTCCGAGGAGCGGGCCAGGGACCTGGCTTCGAAGATGACCGTGGACCAGATTGCGGGTCTGATGCTCTACAGTCCCCATCAGGCGATCCCGGGGACTCCCGGTCCGTTCGGGACACCGACGTATGACGGCAAGCCGTTCGGTGCAAGCGACGCAAACACCTGGGACCTCTCGGACGGACAGAAGAAGTTCCTGACCCGCGACGGCGTTCGGCATGTACTGATCACCACAGTGGAGAGCCCGGAGGTCGCGGCACGTTGGAACAACGCCATGCAAGCGCTGGTGGAGGGCATCGGGCTCGGGATCCCGGTCAACACCAGTTCGGATCCGCGGCATCGGGCTCGGGCTGATGCCGTCTTCAATGCCGGTGCAGGTGGACGGATCTCGCGGTGGCCGGATGCGATCGGTCTGGCGGCGACATTCGACCCGAATCTCGTGCTGCGGTTCGGGGAAATCGCCTCGAACGAGTACCGTGCGCTTGGTATCGCAACCGCTCTTTCTCCCCAGGCCGATATCGCAACCGAACCCCGATGGTCCCGGATCAGCGGCACGTTCGGAGAGGATCCTGACCTCGCAACCGACATGGCTCGCGCGTATGTCGACGGATTCCAGTCGTCCACGGCCGACACGGCGATCGAGGGTGGTTGGGGATTCCGAAGCGTGAACGCCATGGCCAAGCACTGGCCCGGGGGCGGTCCGGGGGAGGCTGGCCGCGACTCGCACTTCAGTTACGGCAAGTATGCGGTGTATCCGGGTGGCAACCTCGGCCTGCATCTGCTGCCGTTCCGGGAGGGGGCCTTCGCTCTGACGGGCGGAACAGGCGCAGCATCGGCGATCATGCCGTCCTACAGGATCTCGTACGCGCAGGATCCGGTGCATGGAGAGAACGTGGGCAACGCCTTCAGCCAGCACATGATCGGCGACCTGTTGCGGGGAGAATTCGGCTACGACGGCGTGGTTTGCACGGACTGGAACGTTACCAGGGACTATGCCGGAGTCGGTCGGTTCGGCGGAATTCCCTGGGGTGTCGAGGAACTTACCGAGGTGGAGAAGCACTACAGGGCCCTGATGGCCGGCGTGGACCAGTTCGGCGGCAACGACAATGCGGGACCTTTGCTTGCGGCGTATGAGATGGGAGTGCAGGAACACGGCGAGCAGTTCATGCGAGACCGCTTCGAGACTTCGGCGGTACGCCTGCTCAGGAACATCTTCCGCACTGGCCTATTCGACAATCCGTATCTGGATGTCGAGGAGACCGTTGCCTCCGTCGGAAAGCCCGAATACATGGCTGCCGGTCATGAAGCGCAGATCAAGTCCCTGGTGCTCGTCAAGAACCAGGGCAATACCTTGCCCCTGCCGCAGGATGCCAGAGTCTACGTCCCTCAGCGTCACGTTCCCACAATGCATACGTTCTTTGGCCTCGGACCCGTGATCCCGGCACACTCCGAGGATCCGCTCGACCGTGAGACAGCAGGGAACTACTTCACGCTGACCGACAGCGCGGACGAGGCGGATGTGGGTCTTGTGGTGATCGAGAGTCCGGAATCCGGCGTCGGTTACGCTGCGTCGGATGTGGCGGAGGGCTTGAACGGATACCGGCCGATCTCCCTGCAATACGGTCCGTACACGGCCACCCACGCCCGTGCGACGAGCATCGCTGGAGGTGACCCGCTCGAGGCCTCCACCAACCGTTCCTATCGGGGGAAGAGCGTGACCACATCCAACGTCACGGACCTGGAAGCGGTGCTGGATGTCCGCAGACAGATGAAAGGACGGCCCGTGATCGTCGTTCTGAGGATGTCCAGGCCAACCATCGTGTCGGAATTCGAACCGAGTGTCGATGCGATCCTGGTGAGCTTCGGCGTTCAGGACGAAGCGGTGCTCGCAGTCCTGAGTGGCAAGGCGGAGCCATCAGGGCTGTTGCCGCTGCAGATGCCCGCCGACATGCAGACCGTTGAAGAGCAGTCCGAAGACACGCCTCACGACATGCGGCCCCATGTCGACACCAGTGGCAACGCCTATGACTTCGGATTCGGGCTCGACTGGAAAGGGGTCATCCGTGACGAGAGGGTCCGAAGGTACGTCACGCAGGGAAGAGAGACCGCCACCAACCGCTGAAACACGGATCCGGACCGCGACCGACCGAACCTCTCGAACTGAACGACGAAGCACGACCCAAGACAGGACATCTGGGAGAGCAACACCGGCCCGCTCCCTACCGGTGTCGATCGCCGACACCGGGCATCCCATCGGTGTCGCACTTGACGATTCAATGGGCAGTCAGGAAGATCCGAGAATCAACGATCACCACGCCAAGGCATAGGATTTGTCCCTCCGCGGCCCGGCCGCACCGTACAGAACACCCCGCTCGCCGTCGATCATCACGGCAGTCGCATCACCGATCGACCAGTCGCCGGCCGGCAGCACCCGGTGACCCATCTCCTCCAGTCGCCGGACCGTTTCGACCGGCATGCGCGATTCGAGCCGCATTGCGCCGGGATGGATCTCGCGGGGAAAGAACGAGGGCGGAAAGTCGAGGATCTGCATCAGCGGTGCATCCAGAGCAACCTGGACATCCATGCCGAATTCCACGACATTGAGCAGAAACTGCAGGTTGACCTGGTCCTGGGCATCGCCACCGGGCGTGCCCCACGCCATGAACGGCTTGCCATCCTTGAGGGCCAGCGTGGGCGTCAACGTGGTGCGTGGCCGCTTGCCGGGCTGCAGGCTGTTGGCACGGTCCTCATCCAGGAAGAAGCTCTGGCACCGGGTGCCCAGGACGAATCCCAGGTCCGGCAGGATCGGCGAGGCTGTGAACCATCCTCCGCTCGGCGTGGCGGAGAACACGTTTCCGGATGCATCGGCAACTCGCGTGCCGGTGGTTCCCGGAGGATCGGGGCGGAACGGAACGCTGTCGGGGACCGGAGCGTGGGCGATGTTCTCCTGGTGGAACGGGTACGGATTACCCGGGCGGAGCTTCAGCGAAGGACTCGCCAGGTCGATCCATTCGCGCCGTTCGGCAGCATACTCCTTGGACAGCAGCCCTCTGGCCGGCACGCCGACGAATTCCGGGTCGGCGTAGTACCACTCGCGATCCGCGAAGGCCAGCTTCATCGCTTCGGCCAGCAGATGCAGATAGTCCGCCGTGTTGTGGCCCAGGGAGCCGACATCGAAACCCTCGAGGATGTTCAGGGACTGGAGCAGTACCGGTCCCTGCGACCAGAATCCCACCTTGTAGACGTCGATTCCCCGGTACGACGTGTGCACCGCATCCTCGACGAGCGGACGGAACGCCGCGAAGTCATCGATCTCGAACAGCCCGGTCGATGTGAAGTCGTTGGCATCCGTACAGCGGAAGCTCTTCTGGAACTTCACGATCTCGGCTGCGATCTCACCCTTGTAGAACAGGTCATGGGCCGCACGCAGACCGGCGGCACGTCCCTGGCCCGATGCCGCTTCCTCCGCTGCCACCAAGCGCCGGAGGGTCCGCGCCAGATCCTTCTGCACGAGCACCTGCCCGACATCCGGAAGCCGACCCCCGGGCAGGAACACTGCAGCCGAGGAGGGCCATTCGGACCTCATCCGATCGGCAACTCCGCGAAGGTTGTCGCGATACGAGGGAAACACCGCAAAACCCTCGTCGGCGAGCCGGATCGCGGGCGCCAGCACCTGCCTCAGGGTCATCGTGCCGAATTCCTCGAGCGCGAGAATGAGCGATCCGACGACCGCCGGCACCGGAGCGGACAGAAAGCAGTCCCCTGGAATCGCCTCGATCCCGTTGCTGCGGAACCACTCGATCGTTGCCTTCCGTGGGGCCTGCCCCTGGCCATTGATCGCAACCACGCGGTCGGCCTCGGCGCTGTAGATGAGGATGGGAACTTCGCCCCCCAGCCCGAAGCGATCGAACTCCGTGACGGCCTGCGCGAAGACGGTCGCCACTCCGGCGTCCACCGCGTTCCCACCCGCCTTGAGCATGTCCAGACCGGCGTCGCTGGCCTTGTGATGGCCGGACACGACGACTCCGCGAGTGCCCATCACGTAGGGGCGTGTGCCAGCTCCGAATACCACAGGCGCAGACACCGAAACGGCCAGCGCAAGACAGATCAGAAACGCAGGTGAAAAACGCATGGGAACTTATCCATATGGTAGCCGCCGACATGCAGTTCGCAGTGATCGGTCGAGATGCCGGATACCCGGCAGCCCACCGACTCCCCGCATGACAAACCGCGGGCGCGGTACCATGAACCCACCGATGAACACCAAACACTCGAGCCGGAGGGCCTTCCTGGGAACCGGGGCACTGGCCGGAGCTGCACTGACCGCATGTCAACCACCCGAGACCGTCGCTGACAAAGACGGGGACGGACCGAGCCAGCTCGGCGCAGGCGTCCGCCGGTACGGCGTGCGGAGCCCGCACGAGACGGCGACCCGGGGCGTGCGGGAGACTCAGACACCGGAGGCTGCATCCTCCCGCACGCCGTTGGATCAGACGTTCGGGATCATCACCCCTTCCGCCCTGCACTTCGAACGACACCATGCGGGCGTTCCCGTGATCGATCCGGTCCAGCACCGGCTCCTGATCCACGGGCTGGTGGACAGCCCGATGCTCTTCACGCTGGACGACCTGAAGCGCATGCCATCCGTCTCCCGGATCCACTTCGTCGAGTGCTCCGGCAACAGCGGTGGCGAGTGGAGCTCGAAAGGGGCACCTTCCGTCGCGCAGAGTCACGGTCTGGCTAGCTGCAGCGAGTGGACGGGGGTGCCGCTGCGCCTGCTGCTGGAAGCAGCAGGCATCCAACCGGCGGCGAAGTGGCTTCTCGCCGAGGGAGGCGACGCCTGCCACATGCAGCGGAGCGTCACCATCCAGCACGCACTGGCGGAGGGCCTCGTCGCCTATGGCCAGAACGGCGAAGCGTTGCGTCCCGAGCAGGGCTACCCCTTGCGGTTGATCCTGCCCGGATGGGAAGGGAACACCAACGTCAAGTGGCTGCGACGGATCAAGGTCACCGATGAGCCCCAGTACACCAAGGACGAGACATCGAAGTACACCGAACTCATGAAAGACGGCACGGCCTGGATCTTCACCTTCGAGATGGACGCCAAGTCGGTGATCACGGCGCCGTCCGGAGGACATTCCATCCGGGGTCCGGGATTCCACGAGATCACCGGCCTGGCCTGGTCGGGACATGGCAAGATCACGTCCGTGGAAGTCTCCACCGACGGCGGCTCGACCTGGACGGAGGCCCGGCTGCAGGCACCCGTGCTTCCCAAGGCGTTCACACGGTTCCGGCTTGACTGGAAGTGGGACGGTACGGAGTGCGTGCTGCTGTCGCGGTGCCGGGACGAGACGGGCTACCAGCAGCCTACGCGGGACGAACTGCTTGCCGAGCGAGGCCGCTACTCGGCCTATCACTGCAACCGGATCAAGGGCTGGCTGGTTGCCACGGACGGGAGTGTCTCCAATGCCGATGCGTAGATTCACGGTGGTCGCGATTCTGATGAGCGTGATCGGGACGCCGATTCCGGGGCAGAGCTACGGACTGGGGCACGAGGCGACTCCGGACGAAGTCGCGGCCTGGGACATCACGATCGGCCCGAAGGGACTCGAGTTGCCGGAGGGCAGGGGGACGGCCGTCGAGGGAGCCCGGGTCTACGAGGTGCGCTGCAAGGAGTGCCATGGGGATCAGGGCGTCGGCGGCGATCAGGCGTCCCTGGTCGGCACCCCGGAGCAACTGCAGCAGGCGCCACCGGTCAAGACCGTGGGGAGCTTCTGGCCCTTCGCAACGACCCTGTTCGACTACACTCGCCGGGCCATGCCGTTCGAGGAGCCTGGCAGCCTCTCGTCGGATCAGGTATATGCGGTGACCGCGTACATCCTGTATCTGAACGGCATCGTCGGCGAAGACACCGTCATGGACAGGGAATCCCTGCCGCAGGTCGTCATGCCGAACCGCGAAGGCTTCGTCCGGGATCCGAGACCGAATCGTCGGCCCTGACCCGTCCGACCGACCGCCAGGCGGTCAGCCGTGGCGGATCACCAGCACGTCTCCGTCACGGACGGTGTATTCCCTGCCCTCCAGCCGCAGGTCGCCGTGCTCACGGGCCTGCGGGTATCCCCCCCGATCAATCAGTGTCTTCCAGTGGATGGTCTCGGCTCGGATGAACTTCTTCGCGAAGTCGGTATGAATGGCACCCGCGGCGTCCACTGCGGTACAACCCCGCCGGACGGTCCAGGCACGGCACTCGGTCTCACCCGCCGTGAGAAACGACATCAGTCCGAGCAGGTCGTAGGTCGCCGACACGAATCGCTCGATGCCGGACTCCTGCAGGCCGTAACTGTCGAGGTAATCCGCCCTGTCCGCCGGAGCCAGTTCCACCAGTTCGGACTCGACACTCCCGCAGACGGCAGTGACGGCGAGGTTCCTGCGCCCATGGGTCAGGTCGGCCCGGTAACGGGCTTCGATCGCGGGGATCTCCGCAGTCTGGTGCTCCCCGACATTCAGAACCAGCAGCATCGGCTTCTCGGACAGGAACTGGAACCCCTTGAGTTGCTTGGCCTGCACCGGGGTCAGATCGAGTTCCCGCAGGGGCCGCTCCTGCTCCAGACAGGACCGGCATTCGACAAGCAGATCCCGTTCGGCCACCAGCGAAGGGTCCTTGATGCGTTTGAGGTCTTTTTCCAGCCGCTCCAGGCGGTTCTCCACGACCTGCAGATCGTTGAGGATCAGTTCCAGGTCGATGTTCTCCCAGTCCCGCCCGGGGTCGAGGGAACCATCCACATGCATGACCGTCTCGTCCTCGAACAGCCTCAGGACGTGGGCGAACGCATCGACCATGCGGAGGCTCCCGATATAACTCGATTCCCGCAGGGCCGCGCGTGACAGGCCGGGCATGTCAGCATACTCGACGGTCGCCGGCGTTACCTTCGGGGGCTTGAACAACTGTGCCAGCGCATCCAGGCGCCGATCCGGCACCTTCGCCATCCCGAGCTGCACCTTCGTCGCACCGATCCGGCGTTCGGATGCCGTGCCGGTCAGGATCGTGAAAAGCGATGTCTTGCCGACCTGCGGCAGTCCGATGATCGCGGTCTTCATGTTGGGCTGACTCCCATCTTGGCACGCGCAGCTCCGATCGGAGAACGGCCAACCTGCTACCTGCCGGGACAACGGCTTCCACTGCCGACAGTCATGGAGAGTGAATTCCCACAACAGCACGGCCGGCTGTCGGGAACAGATCATTGTGCTCCATCCGCGCTCCCCAAGGCACCGCGGTTCCGATCCCCATCCGTCCTCGACCAACCCGTACCATGAAGAGTCATGGCGACGTTTTCCGCATTCGCTGACCAGAACCGCAAACGATTCGAGGAAGAGCTGTTTGCCTTCCTGGAGATACGGAGCGTCAGCACCGAGCCCACTCTCGACGAGGACACTTTCAAGGCCGCAGAGTTCACCGAAAAGCAGTTGCACCAGTGCGGGTTGGAGTCGGTGCGGATCATCACGGGCAAGGGGCATCCCCTCGTGTACGGAGAGTGGTGTGGCGCACCGGGGAAACCCACGATCCTGCTGTACGGCCACTATGACGTACAGCCGGTGGATCCGTTGAAGGCATGGATCTCCACCCCGTTCGAACCGGAAATCCGGGACGGGAACATCTATGCGCGCGGTGCTTCGGACGACAAGGGCCAGTTGATGGCCAACCTGAAGGCCCTGGAGTGCCTCCATCAGGAGTCCGGCAAGTTCCCAGTCAACATCAAGGTCCTGGTCGAGGGCGAGGAAGAGGTCGGAGGAGAGTCCGTCGCGGAGTTCGTGGCATCGAACCGCGAACTGCTCGCATCGGACGCCGCACTGATTTCGGACACGGCCATGTACGCACCCGACACGCCAACGATCTGCACCGGCGTTCGAGGCCTGGTGTACACCGAATGGCGTCTCCAGGGAGCGAAGAGCGACCTGCATTCCGGCCTGTACGGAGGGGTGGCACCGAACGCCTTGTTCGAGCTGGCCACGCTACTGGCCAAGTGCAAGGACGAGGACGGCCGCGTGACGATACCCGGCTTCTACGATGCCGTTTGCGAGCCGTCCGAGGCCGAGCGTACCAGTTGGGAGCAGATCCCGTTCGACGAGCAGACGTACCGGGAGGAGGAAGTACGGGCACCGGTCCTGATGGGCGAATCGGGCTTCAGCGTCTTCGAGCGGACCGGATCCAGACCGACGTTCGAGGTCCACGGTATTCGAGGGGGCTTCACCGGCGATGGTGCCAAGACCGTCATTCCTGCGTCTGCCAGTGCCAAGGTGAGCGTGCGTCTCGTACCCGACCAGGATCCCGCCGACATATTGCGCAAGATGCGTGAGTTCGCGGTGGCGAATGCCCCGTCCGGCATCCCGGTCGAAGTCCGCCTGGTCCACAGTGCTCCGGCCGCCCTGGCCCCGCCGGACCATCCGATCGTCAGGACAGCCGCGCGGGCGCTGGAGGAGGTCTGGAAGCGCGAGACCGTGTTCATTCGTTCGGGAGGCTCGATCCCCGTGGTGGGTGATTTCAAGCAGCACCTCGGAATCCCGACCGTTCTCATGGGCTACGGTCTGCCGGACGACAACCTGCACGCTCCGAACGAGAAATTCTCCCGCAAGAACTTCCATCTCGGCATCGCCTCGACCGGGCGGTTCCTGCAGCTGCTGAGCAACGAATCGAACCGTTGATCGACGGTCACGGAGCCGCGACCGGCATGCGTGCTCCGACCGAACGCAGGGCCTCGTCCAGCGCCGCTTCCATCGCGGCGACCCTGGTCGGGTCCGAGCCGGCAAGGTCATGTTCCTCCCTGAGGTCCGATGCCAGGTCGTACAACTCGAGTGTGGGCGGGTCGTAGAAGCGAATCAGCTTCCAGTTGCCGTTGCGCGCAACCGAGTACGGGTCATGCCCCGGACCGTGCCGGTAGTGGGGAAAATGCCAATGCAGCGTGCGCTCGGGAAGCTCGCCACCCCGAAGCGCCGGTCCCAGATCCAGTCCGTCGATCGGGCGGTCGGCCGGCGGCCTGGTACCCACCGCAGCCGCAATCGTGGGCAGCAGATCGATGCTGGCGACAGGCTGATCCGAGGTGGAGCCGGGCGTGGTGACTCCGGGCCATCTCACGATCCATGGAGTTCTCAAGCCACCTTCATATGCATATCCCTTGCCGCTTCGCAGTGGCGCATTCTCGGTCGGGCGTCCGTTCCGGTCCAAGCCCCCGTTGTCACCGGTGAAGACGATCAGCGTACGATCGGCAAGGCCCGTCCTGTCAAGGGTATCGAGGAGCCGTCCCATCGCGTCGTCAACGCTGTGGACCATGGCGGCATAGACAGGATCGTCCTGTCCATCACCGTCACGCGCAGCCTCGTAGGTGTCGATCAGATCGCGCTTGGCCTGGATCGGCGTATGCACGGCGTAGTGCGAAAGGTAGAGAAGGAAGGGCCTGTTCCGGTTGCGCTGGACGAACGCCACGGCCTCATCGGCTTCCCGGTCCGTCAGGTACTCGCCCTTCTCCCGCGGCGACAGCGTGGGTATGCCCATGGGCAGTCGGGGCATCGCAACGAAGGGATCGAAATACGAAGGCGGCTGGCCGTAGTCCCAGCCACCATGGTTCTCGTCGAACCCCTGATCGACGGGCAGGTGACCCCGACCCCCGAGGTGCCACTTGCCGATGAAGGCGCTCGCGTACCCGATCGGCTTGAGCAGTTCGGCGATCGTGATCTCGTCATGGGGCAGCCGCTGCTCGTTGACGGGTGTCATCAGCTTCCGCCCTTCACCGTCCGGCCGGTGCAATCCGAACCTGTTGCGGACATTGGGCCATTGCCGGTTGCCCAGCTGGAATTCGGCCCGGATCCAGTCGGTAATGCCCAATCGGGCCGGCGCGCGCCCCGTCATCAAGGCCGCCCGAGTCGGAGAACACACGGCGCAGGAGGCGTAGCCATGCGTAAACCGCATGCCGGTCGCCGCGAGTCTGTCGATGTTCGGCGTGCGATAGAAGTCCGATCCCTGGCAGCCGAGATCCATCCACCCCAGGTCGTCCACCAGGACGACAACGATATTGGGTGGCGGCGTGTCGGAACGGCCTGGGCCAGCCGCCACGGCGACAAGGATGGAGATCAGCAAGGCGAGACGCATGGGAAATCGACGCACGGCCGCGCCGCAGCGCAGCCCTTGCAGGCAGCTTGTCGCAGAGCTTGCCGTGGTCCTCGCTGTACTGCGTGGCAACACTGTGAAATTCCTCGCGAACACTCTGAGCCTACCCGCGAATCCGGATCCGGACAGGGCCGGACCGAATGAACGGGGCAACGGACACCATGACGGCAACGGCCGTCACGGAAACGCCGACCCACCGTGTTTCCATCGAGTGCACTCTAGCACAGCTCCGCCGACAAGAGGAGGACCGGCGGGGCTGGCAGCAAGCTAACCTGCGCTGGCAACGGCAACCCGTGCAAGATCGGATGTCGGGCCTTATCGCGATCAAGTTGCAGTGCGCACCCTGCACTCCCCTTGGTTCCGTCAAGTGCAACGTCGCCGGTGTCATGTGCTCGGAGGAAAAAGCTCCTTGCGCCCGCATAACCGCAAGGACATCGGAACTCCGCCTGGCACCCTCCACAGGAACCGAGTCGAGCAGTCCGGACCCCGATCAGGAACCGCCAGCACACGCCCCGCCCTCGACAACCGTGTGGACCTGACCGGTCGCGAGATCATCCAGGACATCGCTGGTTCCGCTGGGCCAGATAACGCGCAAACGGGTTGCCTTCCTGTCGTCACCAGTCCCGAACAGCACACGTGGATCCCTGGCCGAGAGATAACTGCCACTCCGGGTGACGGTCCGGTGCTGGATCGCGCCGGAAGGCCGTTCCAGAACGAGCCGCGCCCCGAGTCCGTCTCGATTGCTCTCGCACCCCCGAAGCCGCACCCCCAGCCAGCCGTGCGTCAGCGAGGGTAGGTTCCGGGCGATATACGGGGCACCGTCAAGGTTCGTCACAACAAGGTCGGCGTGCCCATCGTTGTCCAGGTCCCCGACGGCCGCTCCGCGACTGGACCGTTCGGTTTCGAAGATGTCCCCAGCGGCCTTGGAGACATCCCTCATCCGGCGCTCCCGCACCGACAGGAGGAGTGGACGCTGCCGGTAGCTCACGTGGGGCTGGGACAGCGCGATGTTGTCCATGACATGGCCGTTGGCGAAGAAGATCTCCACAGTCCCGCCTGCGTCCGCGTCCAACACCGCAAGTCCCCAGCCGGCGAGCAGTTGGGTAGCGGTGCCCAGTCCGGACCGCGCGGTCGAGTACTCGAACAGGCCGTTGCCGGCGTTGTAGAACAGCGCGTAACGTTCCTGCGACAGCGTCGTGGTCAACACGTCGGGAAGTCCGTCACCATCCAGGTCCTGGAACAAGATGCCCATCCCGGCGAATTCGTTGCCGTGGTCGTCGTAGGCCGTCCCGGCAACCAGTGCTTCTTCCGAGAAAGTGCCATCACTCTGATTGCGGAACAGGAACTGCGGATGCGAGTCGTTCGCGACCGCTATGTCCGTCCACCCGTCGGAGTCGTAGTCGGCGAACGCGAGGCCAAGGCCCTTTCCCGCATGAGTGGCAATCCCGGAGCGCGCGCTCTCGTCGGAGAACGTGCCGTCACCGTCGTTGCGGTAGAACACGTTGGATTCGGCCGGAAACAGATCCGGATGACAGTACGACCGTCCGTAGCTGGCCTCCATGCCGCAACGGTTGTCCTGATCGAAGCGCCACTTCATGTATCGGAGGATCAACAGGTCCAGGTCCCCATCGTTGTCGGCATCGAAGAATCCCGCACTGGTCGCCCAACCACGAACATTGATCCCGGCGTCTTCCGTCACGTCGGTATACGAGCGACCGCGCTCGTTCCTGTAGAGCGTGGCGGCCGGCACGTCACCCGTCCCGGCCATCGTGACGAGAAGATCCGGATCCCCGTCGTTGTCGTAGTCACCGACAGCGACTCCCATTCCGTAACCGCTGCCCTGGAGCCCGTAGAGTGCGGTCGCGTCCACGAAACGCATGTCGTCCTCGTTCAGGTACAGTCGATTCCAGAACCGGGGGATCGACTTCTCCGGCTCGGCTCCCTGCGGGTGAGGAACACGAAGATGGGCCCCATTGACGAAGAAGACATCCATCCGGCCATCGACGTTCGCGTCCAGAATCGCGACACCCCCACCCATGGTTTCCGGCAGGTACTTGCGAGGAGTCTTCGAGGCGGCATGCCGGAAGTCGATACCGGATCGGGCGGTGACATCCTCGAAATGCTGGGCGCGCGCGACATGCCCCAGGACAAGAACGGCAGCCAGGGCAGCCAGAAGTGGCCGTCGGCTCAGCATGGTCTTCTCAGTATGATCAGAGTTCCGGACATGAGACTAATCTGGAATGTCACGCGGTGGGGTGGACTGCTGGGGTTGGCGAGGAATGCGGGGTCCGTTCTGGACGCTGGGTGGTCATTCGTGGACTGGTCGAGTAGCAGTGCCTGGAGAACTGCGGGGCGGGTGGCGGGCGTCCCGACAGGGCATCGAGGCGAGGCCCTGACCGTGGGCGGAGCAGCCGGGAATATCAGTGTCGCTGCGCCGCATCCAAGCCCGCCGGGCGGTACGGCGACGGGCGCCGGATTCCTGACGGCTTGTGGCGCCGCCGGACCGCAGCGTTCCGTTGGCCACCACACGGATCGTCGGCGTCCATCTCCGCGCCCAGCGGAGCGGTTGGCGTGTCGCGTCCGAACGGTCTGCCAAGGCGGGCAGGAGACGGGAGCGAGGTCCGCCGGAAGCCGGTGCCAGCGGTTGGCAAGAAGCGTGCTGGAGCGGACAGTTGGGGTTGCGGCGGGGCCGCCCGGAGTAGGCTGATGGCGTGGGGTGATGGAGAGGTTGGACCTTGCTGAACTCGGCCAACGCGGTGCGGCAGCACGGCCCCACCAGCGGCGCCGTCGTCCTCCCCGGGGCGCACGGTCAGTGGACGGTCCGTGAGTTCGCGCGAGCCGGTGCGACTGGGCCGAGCAGGGGACACCCGCCCGTAACGCCGCACCCGCAACTCTGTAGATCGTGACATCATAAAATAGTCCATCGCCGCCGTCCGCTGCGATCAGGCCGCCATGCAGATCGCATAAGTGGCTTTTCAGCAAGGGTTTACTGGCAGACTACCCTCGCGATCTGAAGGCTCGCGTGGGGCCACGGCCGACCGGCCGGTGTCAGTGCACTGGCAGGCTAGGTGTAGCGGGCGCGCCTTGGGCATGCCGGTGGGCCACTGCGAAGTCGATGGCCCGAGGTGGTGGAGTGGACCGGGTCCATGCCGGCGATCGTCAGCCGCTCCCGCCAGCCACTGGCACCTCGTCCATGCGCGGTAGCCGGGAGCGAGCAGATGCACTGTGGGGCTACCTTTCGCAGATCGCGAGACGCCAACCGGCCTTCGCGATCCCGATCGGTAGTGACAGATCTAAAATAGTCGCTCTGCTGACACCAAGCCTCTTCGGGATGCCGCACGGATCACACAAGACCCTGCCAGTCAGGGCCTTTGCCGCTGCCATCCTATCTGGCAAGGCGATCCCCGTGTTCGGAACTCTGATGATGAAGCGCGTGCATGTCCGACTGGCCTGTGCGGGACTGCTTGCAGTATCCTCCCTTGGCGCCGATGCCCTCCGGGGACGGATACTGGCGGATGACGGAATGCCGTTGCCGTCCAGCGCGACCGTGCGACTGATCTGCGACAACACGGTGCTGTCGACGACTGCGATCGATTCCGAGGGTGGCTTCGCTTTCGAGGACTCGGCCGTGCGATCTGGATGCGATCTGGATGCGACCGCACCTGGATACCGCCGACAGACGGTGTCGGCGGACGGACTGCCGACGGACCGGCGGATCCCCGCCATCGTTCTTCATCGCCTTGGCGCGAACCAAGGAGAGGCCATCAGCGTGTCGCATCTTGCAGCGCCCGAGGACGCCGTGCGAGAGTTCCATGCTGCCGTGCGAGAACTCCGGGCGCAACCGGTGGGCGATCTTGACGCCGCCGTCGCGCATCTGCGTGCGGCAGTCCGGCGATACCCAGGCTATGCGCAGGCATGGTTCGAGCTCGGTCGAGTGAGTCTGGCTCGCGAAGACGTTTCCGCTGCGGTCCGAACGTTCCGGAACGCGGTCCGCGCGGATCCATGGTTCGTGAGTCCCTACCGGCCGCTGATCCTGCTGCTGAGGGCGACAGGCGAGGTGACCGGTGCCGACCAGGTCTGCCAGGGTCTGCGTCGGATCAATCCGGCCGTGGCTCCGGACTGTGGTCGGCACTGAACGGCTCGTGACGATGGGGACGGGTAGGGCACGATCGGCGCTACCGATTGCGGCATTGTCCTTGGCCTGTCTGCCTGCGAACGGACAGAGCATCTCGCTGGCACCCCATGGCCTTGGTCTCGCGGCGTCCGAGGCGGCGGCTCTCGACGATGCCATCGACTCCGCGTCCTGGGCGGAGGCGGAGTCGATTCTCCTGGAAGCCACGGCCGTAGATCCCGGCGACCCGGCCAGGCAGCGGGCACTGGGGATCAGCCACTTCCAGGCGGGTCGGATCTATGCGGCCGCGGCGGCCCTGAAGCGGGCCGACAACCTGTCCCCGCTGGACGCCGAGACCCGCTTTCTGCTGTCCACTGCGTTTTTGCGCCTTGAGCGGCAGCACTGGGCCAGGGCCGAACTCGAACACCTGGTCGAGCGTCATGCGGACCACGAGCGATACCGACTCGCACTGGCGCGAATCCACTACGATCAGCAGCGGTTCCGACAGGGGGTGGAGCTTCTCAGCCGGGGAATCGAGGAGCATGGTGGCTCGATCGAAGCCCACGACCTGCTCGGCCAATGTCTGGAGGGCCTGGGCCTGCACGAACAGGCGGCCCAAGCATACCGGAAGTCGATCAGGATCGGCAAGGCATCATCCCCGTGGCCGCACTTCCACCTCGGCAGTCTGCTGCACGACAACGGAGACCTGGAATCGGCGGAGGAGGCCCTCCGGGCCGCCACGGCGATTGATCCGGAAAACGGACCAGCCTACAAGGAACTGGGGATCGTGCTGCGAAAGGCCGCCAGGCTACGCGCATCCTCGGATGCTCTGGAAATCGCCTCTCGACTCGCTCCAACTGACGCAACAATTCAGTACGCCCTTGCCGGGGTCTACCGGCAACTGGGCCTCGGGGAACGTTCGGCCGCTGCAATGCGGAGGTTCCGTGAACTCTCGGTTCCCGGTATTCCGAGCAAGAGCGGGAAGCCTCGCTGACGGGGTGCACCGATCCACCGAGTGTTCCGTCACTCGGTGATTTTAGGATAGACGGACTTGAGTCTGCAGCGGGCATCGTCCACGGTCATCTGCCAGTTCACGCCGCACTGGCTCTGATTGACGCCTGCCGCCCAGGCGGCCGTTTCCCGGCGCAACGGGTCCCGTTCCCCGATCCGCCGACCCCGCAGGCACTGTCGCGTCAGGCAGTTCAGTTCGCAACCGGGCCGCATGGCTCCGCCACCGCCCGGTGCCCTGCCACGCACCTCCTGCATGATGGCTGCCATACTCAGTGGACAGGTGAGCCTTCCCCGGGTTGGCCATGCTCCACTCACGACTACCATGACCGTTCCCTTCAGCGAACCACACGACCGTATCGGCCATCCGCACGATCGTCTCTTTCGGGCCATCGTCGAGAACGCCAGGCGCGCGCAGGACCTGATCGAAACGCATGTCGGGTCCCACTTTCCCGGGCTCCTCGCCCCCGTTCCGCCCGTCGCTCTGGACGGCACTTTCGTGGACGAGAACCTGCGTATGTCCCAGGTCGACAAGCTCTTCGCGGTGCAGCTGCGCGATGGCGCCCCGGCCTTCGTCCATGTCCTGCTGGAACACAAGTCGACGTCGGATCCCGCCATCGCCCTGCAGTTGGCCCGCTACAAGAGCCGCATCTGGGAGGCGTACGCCGACGGGAAGTTGTCGGTCCACTGGCCGGGAGGCGCTGGCGGGCCATCGGGGTCCACGACGCGGGTGGATCGGCTGTGGGCGCTGCCCGCCATCATCCCGGTGGTGTTCTATCACGGAGGGGATCCCTGGACGGCTCCGTTCTCGATCGCGGAGATGATCCTGCACAAGGAGTTGGGGGAGTTCGAGTCACGGTTCGGGTACGTTCTGCGGAACCTGGGAGAGTTGGTCGACAGGGAGTTGGCGGGGGACCCGGCGACGCGAGCGGGTCTGATCGCGCTGCGGTATTCGCATCGGGGGACGGCGGAGCAGAGACGGGAAGCGCTGCCGGGAGTGCTGGCGGACCTGCCGGACGGGACCCGGTACGAGAAGCAGGTGATAGTGTATCTTATGGGTGTCTGGTCGGTGTCGAGGCAGACGCTGGCCCAGGCAGCGGAGAGAGTCAAGCCGGGCAGAGGGGAGAGTCGCGTGGGAGAAGTCGTACAGGAACTGATTGATCAGGGCATGGCCGAGGGCCTCAAGCAGGGCATGGCCCAGGGCATGGAGCAGGGGAAGGTGCAAGAGAGGGTCCAGATTCTGACCCGCCTGCTGGAACATCGTTTCGGTCCTGTTCCGCCTGGCATTCGGCAACGGATCCGAACAGCCACTCCGGAAGAGTTGGATGCGAAGCTGAGCACTGCGTTTGATGCCATGTCCCTGCCTGAGGTCTTCGGCGATATCGATCCGGAATGAGCGGTGCGCGGAGGCAAGCGTCGACAGCCTTGCGAGGATGCAGGGGGAACGAAGGGGACGATTCGTCAGATGATGCCTGTCGACTGGTGTTCCGTCAATCGCATTATTTCCTGTACGACTTGGCGAGCGACCCATGGCCCAGGCCAGGACATCATCCAGAAAGCGCGCCGGGCGCGCGTCCAACTGCAAGCCGATGCGGCCGTTAGGGCGCCGAGGCCCATGGCTGCCGGAATCGCACGGTCGCGAGCGTGCGCCAACGCTGCATGCGGGATGGCTTCGGGCTGGCCCGCAACAGTCGGCAACGGGGTCCGTCAACGGGACGGCCAAAGCGTCTGGACGGGCACCAGTAGGCCGCACTGATCGCCCTGCGACTGGACGTCCGCTGCCGACCGGCCACGGCCCAGGGTCGCTGTGCCTGCTGGCGCGGGAGGCGGTCGAGTGCGGCATTCGTGTATCGATCAGGCACGAAACTGTCAGGCGGACTGCCGTCTTCAGAATCCAGTGCGACATCCAATATGGGGTGTCTTCGCGAGAACCGAGTGTGCTACCCGCGCCCGCTCGCGACTTTGAGGGGCGGTAACGCTTTCCCCTGCCCGATCAGATGACCGTGGAGGATGCGCGTCGTGAACTCCGGTCCGTCTATCCTCAAATCACCGAGTGACGGCGCACTAGATTCTGCCAGGATGTTGAGCGGATTCCGTTCTTCGGTGAAATTTAGGCGATATTAGAGGAGGAGACAGCAACACCATGAAGGGTAACCCAAGAGTCCTGGAGGCGCTCCGCAGCCTCCTGAAGTACGAACTCACTTCGATCAACCAGTCATTCCTGCATGCCCGCATGTGCCTCGACTGGGGGTACGAGGAAATCGCCGAGCGAATCCGCAAGATGTCGATCAAGCACATGATCCATGCCGAGCAGATCGTGGACCGGATCCTGTTCCTCGAGGGTATGCCGAGCCTGCGGGATACCTTCGCCCTGCGGATCGGAACGGATGTCGGCAAGATGCACAGTCACGACCGGAGTCTCTCGCTCGAGACGGCTGACAGCGCTAACAAGGGTATTGAAGCCTGCATTCGGCATGACGATGACACCTCCCGGGAACTGATCGAGAGCATTCTCAAGGAGGAAGAGGCCAAGATCGATTGGCTCGAATCCCAGTTGCAGGTCATTCACGACGCGGGTCTTGGACTCTACCTGTCCCGCCAGATGCGGGACTGATCATCCGACGGACGCGGGCGGCCGTGTCGACACTCGGTTCGCCCGTAGGCGAGCACTGCTAGACTGGCGAAGGCCGAAAGCGCCGTCAACGATGACTGCCATGCGTCCGATCGGCGGGATCGTGACAGCGGGCCTGGTGGCTCTCGGGTGCGCATGCCAGGTTTCCCAAGCGGCTGACTTCGACCGGACAGCGCGTGAGGACCGGCACCGAACACCAGAAAACTGGCTGAGCTACGATCGCGACAACACTGGGCAGCGATTCAGCCCACTGGATCAGATCAACAGATCCAGTGTTGGCGATCTGGTCGTAGAGTGGGTGTACCAGTTCCAGCCCGTTCCCTTGCGCTCCGAGTCCACGCCGATCGTCCGCGACGGCGTGATGTACTCCACGGCCGGCGGGACCTTGGCGTTTGCCCTGGATGCAACGACCGGACGGGCACTCTGGCGCTTCGACTATCCATTCGAGACCCAAGACGGCAGGCCGGCCCCCAACTGGAACCGCGGCTTCGCGATTTCCGGTCACCGGCTGTACATGGGGACCGTCGACTGTCATCTACTGGCGCTTGACGCCCGCACCGGCAGCCTGCTCTGGAAATCCCTGATCACGGAAGAGCAGCCCTGCTTCGCCGCCACGTCCGCTCCGCTTGTCGTCCGGAATCGAGTCCTGATCGGGGTGCGTGGCGGGGACAGCGGGCGCCTCCGAGGGTTTCTGGACGCCTTCGATGCAGAGACCGGCGAGCGCGCCTGGCGGTTCTACACCGTGCCGGCACCCGGCGAACCGGGGTCGGATACATGGCCGGGTACGGACGCATGGAAGGGCGGAGGTGCCGCCACATGGACAACCGGGACCTACGACCCGGAATTGGACCTGCTGTTTTGGCCGACCGGCAATCCGGGGCCCAAGGATTTCGACGGGAGGAACCGGGAGGGCGACAACCAGTACGCAGCATCCGTGCTGGCCATCCGGCCCGGCGATGGCCGCCTCGTCTGGCATTTCCAGTTCACGCCCCACGACGAGCATGACTGGGACGCCAACGAGACTCCGGTCCTGGTCGATGCCGACTGGCAGGGACAGCCGCGGAAGTTGCTCGTGCAGGCCAACCGGAACGCCTTCTTCTACGTGCTCGACCGCACTGACGGCCAGTTCCTGCTCGGAGAGCCGTTCGCCCACCAGACCTGGGCGAAGAGCCTCTCTGCGAACGGCCGACCGATCCTGAACCGGGAGGCGATACCAACCTTGCTCGGGGCCTTGGCCTGCCCCGACATTCATGGCGGGACGAACTGGCATGCCCCGTCGTTCAATCCCGGAACCGGTCTGCTGTACGTTTCCGCTCGCGACGGGTGCGGGATGTACTACCGGACGGGCCACAGCATCGACCACGAGTTGCGCCCTGCTCGACAATTCGTACGGGCCATCGATATCCAAAGCGGAACAACGCGCTGGGAAATCCCATTTCTCGGCGACGAAGCACAGGAGATCAACCACGCCGGAACGATGACAACAGGTGGCGGTCTGGTGTTCTTCTCCAGCAGGGTCGGCAATTTCATGGCGGCCGATGCCCGTACGGGCAACGTGCTGTGGCACTTCAACACTGGTGGCACCATCCGAGCCTCGCCCATGACGTATGCCTACATGGACCGGCAGTACATTGCCATCGTCTCGAAGAACGGCATTTTCGTGTTCGCACTACATCAACGGGGCGGCGCGACGCAACCTTAGAGTGTCTCCCCCGTCCGGACATCTTCCCTGTAATCGAGTCCGGATTCCGTGTCACGTTGTGTCGCGAACCAGTTGGGACAACGTAGCCGAAGCTGACAGACAGTGCCGACCATCAACATCATTCCTCACGCACTGCACGGCACGCCCTTCGGGGACGCTCTCGACCTGTGCCTGATCCTGTCCGCGCTGGCGTGGCTGCTGTCGGTCGTCACCCGTGAATACTCCTGAGTGGACCGCCTGTGGTCGCTGTGTCCGCCGGTGTACTGCATGCTCGTCGCAGCCGCGTTGGAATTCAACGCAAGCGGCGTCAAAATCATGACGGCCCTCGTTGTGCTCTGGTCCGTGCACCTGACCTTCAATCTGGCGCGCAAGGGAGGATTCCGACCGGGCAACGGGGACTACCGGTGGGCGGTCATCCGCGAAAAGCTGGAGCCACTGGGCTTTGCGGCCCTCAACATCACCTTCATCAGTTTCGGCCAGATGCTGCTGGTCTGGCTGTTGACGGCACCGGTAGACCTGGCCGGATCGTGGAGCGAGACACCGCTCGGCTGGCTGGATGTCCTGGCGACCGGCCTATTTGCGGCTGCCGGAGTCGGAGCCGAGGGCTTGCCAGAAGGCATCAAGAAGCGGAAGGGTAGCGGTCGGAAGGCGCACCGGGAGTGCGTCGTGCTGCGGTCAGTTCTGGACAGACTCGACGGCCCGACCAACGAGCGGCGGCCAACTGTCACCAGAGTTCCGTGCACAGGAGAGTGTCCAGCAGGTCGTCCAGCTTGCGCAGGGCCACCGCCGCGGGCAACCTTCGGGGACTTGTCGCGGGCGGTGAGGCGCTGAGCGCAGGCTTGATGGGTCGGGATGCCAGCAGATGCCGGAAGTGGCGCTACTGAGGGTTCCCCGCCGTGCTCTTGGGACAGGCCGGAGTGCCAGCCGGACTGGCTCCGGACGGTCACGGGAGGCGTGTCTGCACTGAGCATTGAGCAAACACCTCCGGCTCGGACGAAATCCTGCACCCGACTCGTAACACCCTCATGCCCATGACCCGCCTCCTGATCGTCCTCTTGACTACGGCGCCGGGCGGCGCACTCGCCGCGGACGGTCCCATACATCCCCGCAATCAACGTTGGCGGATTCGGTGACGCACCCACTGGAGTATTTCAGGACCTTGACACCGTGTTCGATAACACCGGGATAGCCCCCTGACTGTGGTAGAATCCTCGTTGCAGGTGACGACCATGCGATCGCCAGTCCGCTTGTCTGACCAGCCCTCCGCTGGCGTCAGAGCGCCGGCTTGGAGAATTGGGGTCCTGCTGCTGTTGCCGGTGCTTGGCTATGGTGCCGAGGAACAGGGTCCGGCCCCTCGTTCCATCATCGGCGGTCAAGCTGCCACCGTGCAGAGCTATCCCTTCGTGGTCTATGTGCAGTTGCCAGACAATCGCAACTGCACGGGTAGCATCATCGCCCCCAGTTGGGTCTTGACAGCCGCCCACTGTGTTGTTGGTCCGTCCGGGACACATGCCAGCATGCGGATCTGGCACGGCTATGGGGCCGATTTCACGGTCACTTACGTGGATTCGAAGCGGATCATCCCGCACCCTAAATACAAGTACGCATTCACGACTGCAGTCAGTCGTCCGTACGATATCGCACTCATTGAGGTAGCCAAGCCGTTCCCTGTATCGTATTCAGCCCCTCTCAGCCTCGCTCGGACGTCCGCCGAAACGAGACATGCACCCTCTGGCACGTCAGCCGTCATAGTCGGCTATGGGTGGATGACGAACACGCAACCGAGTCGAGGCATGCGATCTGCCAGTACGCCCCTGTATTATCCTTCCGCCTGCCACGATCAGTTCGAGTTTCCGAATGAAGCCCAAGTAGCGCATAAAGATACGGTATGTGCAGGTACGACTACCAAACGGGGGCACTATGGCGATAGCGGAGGGCCGTTGATCGTTGGATATTCTGGAGACGGGGGCAAGCGATGGTTGCAGGTAGGGGTGGCCAACAGAGGCACCTCACAGTCTCACAATTCGGAAACGCCACATGTAACTGTCGTCTATGCAAGGGTTTCGAGCTATGCCGATTGGATTCAGAAGACTACCAACGGTGCAGCCGTGCCCCTCAGGGTTCCTGCCACTGATGATGCACCCGATCCAGAAAGTCGTGAACGGCTCACGATCCGGTTGTCTCAGGTTCAGAAGCAGATAGAGTCTGTGCAGGCCAACGTGCAGTCACTGCAAAGTGTGAGGAATCAACTCAAGCTCAGCATTGACCAACTCAAGGATGCGGAGGGGAAGGACAAGCGCCAGCAAACCGCGGAGGACGGACTCCTGGGTTCCGTCTCGACCGTGCTTGCACAGTAGCTTTCGGGTTGGTTGTCCATCTCACTTGGGGTGTCCAGCCTCAAGCACATATCCGGAAAGCCGTATCGACTCATCAATGTGCCACGGTCGACTGTAGTGTCCATGCTGCTGCAGATCCGGGAAATCGGCACCAACGGCGGTGAGCCGTTGCCATTGTCTGGTCTCGACAATGCGAATGGGAAGAGACCGTGGTGAACACGTCAAGGTGTACGGATTCCTGGAACGGCATGGAGCACATACAGGCCCGCAACGGGATGACCGATTCCGAAGTCCTGACCTTGGCCGTCCGGCAGACGGCCGCCTTCGCGGAGCCCGACCTCTGCCCGGGTCTCGATGATGCCTACCAGGTGCAGATCGCGACGGCACGGCTGCGGTACTGCGGGGCGAGGCGCCGCCATGGAACTTGCACTGCCCGACGCCGGTGATCGCGACGGCACGGCTGCGGTACTGCGGGGCGAGACCATCGCAAGCTACAAGATCGGTTGCGTGAGTGTCGCGGGCTGTCAGCAGATTGGGCCCGAACACGCGGTCTTCGAATACCCGCCCCCATTCCTGGTGTCACACTTGCCAGTGCAACTGACATTCCCTGTCGTTTCGAGTCTGGTCATTGATGACTGTCGTTTCCTGGCACCTCGCGACCGCACAACCGATCAAGCCACTCAAATACGTCAGCGTTCCTGCGACACCAGACTTGTGCTCCGTGAACCGCAACATTCCCGGTAGAACGAGGTCGTCCAGTCCCCAGACGGGGTCCAGCGAAAGGACAACCGCTGGCGAGACCCCAACTGGCCTTCGGTCCGTCGCTGGTGCCACACGGCGGCACGGTCACCTGAGGCACCTGATGAAGGCCAGTTCACTCCGGAGCAATTCAACCAAGGTTGAGGATCACAATCGGTTATTCTTGTGGGCATCTTGTCAACAGTGTCGGCCTATGCCCTTGCCAAGGAGCGGTACGCCAGTCTCGGGGTTGACTGCGACTCCGCCCTGCAAGCCCTCTCGTCGGTGCCTCTCTCCGTCCATTGCTGGCAAGGCGACGATATCCGCGGGTTCGGGGGTGGAAACGAGGATATCGGCGGTGGACTGGCAGTCACGGGCAATCACCCCGGCCGCGCACGGTCGGGGCCCGAGTTGCGGGCGGATTTCGACAAGGCCATGTCGCTCGTCCCTGGCAACCATCGGTTGAACCTGCACGCCATCTACGCCGAGACCGGCGGTCGATCCGTCGAACGCGATGCCTTGGAGCCGGAACACTTCGATCGCTGGAGGGATTGGGCCCGTGAACGGGCATTGGGGCTGGACTTCAATCCCACGTTCTTCGCACACGCCATGGCGGATGATGGACTCACTCTTGCCCATGCGGACCCCGCTGTCCGACGATTCTGGATCGAGCATGGCAAGGCCTGTCGCCGCATCGGGGCGTCGTTCGGGTCCGCGCTCGGGACTCCGTGTGTCACCAACATCTGGATCCCTGATGGCTTCAAGGACTTACCGGCAGACCGGCTTGCACCGAGAGAGCGACTGGTCCAGTCACTGGACGAGCTCTTCGGGGAGCCGCTGGACAAGCGGCACAGCCTGGATGCCGTCGAGTGCAAGCTCTTCGGACTGGGATCCGAGAGCTATGTGGTCGGTTCGCACGAGTTCTATCTGGGCTATGCAATATCGCGGGGCACGGTCCTCTGCCTGGATGCCGGCCATTTTCACCCCACGGAGGTGGTCTCCGACAAGATCTCGTCCGTACTGCTGTGGGTGGATCGACTTCTCCTGCATGTCAGCCGGGGAGTCCGCTGGGACAGCGACCACGTCGTGATCCTCTCCGACGAACTGCGGGAGACCGCGAAGGAACTGGTAAGGGGGGCGTACCTGCCAAGGGTGCACATCGGGCTGGATTTCTTCGATGCCAGCATCAACCGGGTCGCCGCATGGGTCATCGGCTCCCGGGCGGTGCTGAAGGCCCTGCTCATGGCATTGCTGGAGCCCACTCCGATGCTGCGCCGAATGGAACTGGAGGGAGACTACACAGGTCGTCTCGCCCTGTTCGAACAACTCCTCACCCTGCCGTTCGGTGCCGTATGGGACCAGCACTGTGAAACACATGGCGTCCCGAGCGAGTCGGCCTGGATGAGTGAAGTACGCACGTACGAGCGAGAAGTTCTTGCCCGGCGGTAGGAATTTCGCCAGGAAGGAACGTCATTTCATGGACATGTCGCAGGCCGACACGGCCACTCACGATCCGGATTTCCTCTACGAGTTCGACCGGGAACCGGTGCCGAAGTCCCGGCTGCTCGGCCCCGGCTACTTCGCGGGGGCGTACGCCGGCGAGCATGTCGCGGCCACGGAGTTCGTGATCGGTGTGACGTTCGTCAACTGGGGCGCCAGCGTCCAGGACATCTTCTTCGGCCTTGTGCTCGGGAACCTGATGGCGGTACTCACCTGGACATGCATCTGCGCACCGATCGCCGTCGACACTCGCCTCACCCTGTACTGGTACCTTCGCAAGATCGGCGGGCCGCAACTGACTTCAATCAACAATGTCGTCAACGCGCTGCTGTACTCGATCATGGCGGGCTGCATGATCACGGTATCCGCCTCGGCGGTACGGATACCCTTCGGCATTCCACCCCAACTCGATTGGTACCCGACCGACTTCCGCTTCGTGCTCGTTGTGCTCGGTGTCGGTGCCGTAGTGGTCACACTCGCAGTCCTTGGCTTCCGCAAACTCGCCACCTTCGCAACGGTCTGCTCACCGTGGATGTTCCTGATGTTCATCGTAGGGGCGATCGCGGTGCTACCCGAACTGTTCGCGGCGGCGGGAGGCGGGAGTTTCTTCGAAATGGCCGGACGCACCGTGTGGACGGGAGAGACACCGGACGGCAGCGAGCCGATGGGGTTCTGGAAGGTTGCCGCCTTCGCCTGGATCTGCAACCTAGGCATGCACGGAGCGCTGTCCGACATGGCCGTCTTCCGCTTCGCCCGCCGACCCTCGTATGGGCTGTTCTCTTCGTTCGGCATGTTCCTCGGACACTACCTTGCCTGGATCTGTGCCGGCTTGATGGGGGCTGGAGCCGCGCTACTGATGGATCGGCAGCTGGTGGAACTTGACGCCGGCGCGGTCGGCTACCAGGCCTTGGGGTGGGTCGGGGCCCTGGCGGTGGTGATTGCCGGATGGACAACCTCGAACCCGACGCTGTACCGCGTGGGGCTCGCGTTGCAGGCAGTCACTCCAAACTGGTCGCGGGCAAAAGTTACCCTGGTGGCCGGAGTCGTGACCACCGTGATAGCGTGCTTCCCGTTCGTGTTCACCGGACTCCTCGACTACGTCGCCATCTACGGCTTACTGATCTCGCCGATCGGCGCAATCGTCGTCACGGAGCACTGGATCTTCCCCCGAACAGGGCTGAGGCAGTACTGGGCAAGCGCCAAGGGGCTGACGCTGAACCATGCCGCTCTACTGACCTGGGGCCTTTCCGTGATTCTTGCGCTGGGCCTCGAACGAACCGGGACCCTCCACCTCTTCTACCTGTTTCTTCCCGTCTACGGGTTTGCCATGCTGGCATACTGGCTGCTCGCACGAGCGATGGGGGCGGGAGACACGAGCCTCGCAGAGACACCGCAACCCGAGAGCACTCCAGGAACGACAACCGTATCGGCCGTGACCCCGAACTCTGCGACTTGGGCCGAACCAACGGCCGGCTGTCTCGCGGCAATCGCCCTCGGGATCTGTCTCTGGCTCGGACTTCGCGTCCTGCAGGCGCCCGCGGACAGCTACGGGGTGGCGCTGGACGCGTTTCACTCGCAGTTGACGGTTCCGACACTGGTGTACTTCGTGGCGGGTACCGTCTTCTTCACGCTACGGGAGCGCAGGATGAGTGTCCGAGCGGGCAGTTAGAGGGAATCGACGCTTGCGGATCGAGAGAATCAGCGCCTACCAGGTGAATCTGCCCCTCGTGGAAGGGCCTTACAACTGGTCCGGCGGCAACACGGTCTCCGTCTTCGACAGCACGCTGGTCCGGGTGGATACCGACGAAGGGATCACCGGCTGCGGGGAAGTCTGTCCACTGGGCCCGGCCTACTTGCCGGCCTACGCCGAAGGTGCTCGATCCGGCATAGCCGAGATCGGGCCGAGTCTGCTGGGACTGGACCCGACACAGGTCGGCGTCCTCAACGATGCGATGGACGCGGCGTTGAGGGGGCATCCCTATGTCAAGTCGCCGATCGATGTCGCCTGCTGGGACATTCTGGGCAAGGTCGCGGGGCTGCCGGTCTGCCACCTCTTGGGCGGCCCCCATGGAGACGACTTCGTGCTGTATCGCGCGATTTCCCAGGAAACCCCGGACAAGATGGCGGAGCTGGTCACACGGCACCGTGCAGACGGCTATTCCCGCTTCCAGTTGAAGGTCGGCGCCAGTCCCGCCGAGGATATCGAGCGGATTCGTGCGGCGGCCGCGATTGTCGGGCCGGACGACCGGCTCATCGCCGATGCCAACACGGGGTGGCTGATGCACGACGCGATGCGGGTGGTGCAAGCCGTGCAGGATCTGGACGTGTACATCGAGCAGCCCTGTCTTTCGTACGAGGAATGCCTGTCCGTCCGCCGTCACACCCGCCATCCGTTCGTGCTCGACGAGTCGATCGACGGTGTGGGCACGCTGCTACGAGCGAGCCGAGACGGGGCGATGGACGTGATCAACCTCAAGATCAGCAAGGTCGGGGGCCTGACTCGGGCCCGGCAGGTGCGAGACCTCTGTATTTCCCTCGGCATCGCCATGACCATCGAGGATACATGGGGAGGGGACTTCACGACTGCGGCGATCGCTCATCTGGCGCACAGCACGCCGCCACGCTTCCTGTTCACGTCGACGGACTTCAACAGCTATGTCACAGTCAGCACCGCATCGAACCCGGTGCGACGAAGCCGCGGACGGCTCGCGGCCCCAACAGGGTCCGGCCTGGGGCTCGAGCCGAGGCTGGAGGTACTTGGTGATCCTGTCCTGGTCGTCGAGTGAACCGAAGACCTCCTGCCATGGAGTGCCGGTCATGAATCCGGCGGCGGCTGGGCGTCCTCGACCTGCAAGGCTCATGGTGGCTCGGACGGCCTGATGGAGGATGTTGCGAATGGGAACGACGGGCCAATCCGGAATCGCCCTGGCACGTGCGCATGAACCCGCCTTCGAAGTCCTCCCGCACTGCTGTCCCGATCCTTCTGCCCTGCTTCCGGTTCACTTGCCGAGCGTTCTGTGGAATCGAGATTGCGGCGAATGACGGAGCACTGGTCGACGAACTCCCGCCCGTAAGGGCTCCGGATTCCTTCGCCAACCCCGGCCGTCCACTCCAGGTCGTAAGATTCCGATCAGCCCCATGTCCGGCACTCTGACCCTGCCGGCTGGGACCGCCCGTAGCGAGCGGAAGCAAGCCCGCAACGCGGTTCCCGTGCTGTATACTGTGCAGGCACGGCTTGCGGGCCACGACAGGCACCATGCAGGACAGCCGCATCATCCAGCAGGGCCTGCCCGCGCTGGTGATCGAACACTACCCCGACAGCGACGGGCTACCCATGGCCGAGAGTGACCGACACTACCGCGCGATCCAGTCGGTCCGGGTCCCGTTGGAGTCGCGCTATCGCGACCACCATGACGTCTACGTGACCGGCGACCTGCTGCTGTACTACCAGCGCTACGACACATCGAAGTCGCTCGCACCGGACGTGATGGTGGTGCTGGGGACCTCGCGTCACGAACGACTCAGCTACCAGGTGTGGGAGGAAGGCCGGCCGCCGGACGTGGTGGTGGAGGTCAGTTCGCGGACTTCGGCCCAGCGGGACCGGGAGGAGAAGCTGAGGATCTACGGGGAGATGGGGGTCCGGGAGTATTTCCTGTACGTTCCCGACTATGGCGAGAGGGCGCGAGGCGGGCGGATGTGGGCCTTCCGGCGGTGGGGAGAGGGGTTGGTGGAGGTGGAGGCGGATCCGGAGAGTGCGGTCGGGGGCGAGCCGGAGCACGCGAGCGAGTTGCTGGGGGTGGGATTCCGGGCGGAAGGCAACCGGGTGCGGGTGCGGGATCTGGAGACCGGTCTGGACCTGGAGTGGTTCGAGGAGGTGGAGAAAGGCCGCAAGGCGGATGCGAGAGCCCGTCGCATCGCCGAACAGGAGCGGGAGCAGGCGGAACGGGAACGCGAGCAGGAGCGGCAGGCCCGCGAGGCTGAAGCGAACGCTCGCCGCATCTCGGACCAGAAGCGGGAACAGGCGGAACGGCAACGGGAGCAGGAGCGACAGGCCCGCGAGGCCGAGGCTAACGCTCGCCGCATCTCGGATCAGAAACGGGACAGGGCGGAGCAGGAGCGTGCGCAGGCCGAGCAGGAACTCGAACGGGAGCGGCAAGCCCGCCAGTTGGTACAGGAGCGCCTCACCAGACTGCAGGCCCGTCTGCGAGACGAGGAATGAGGCTGGGCCCAGCGGGGAGGGCGTGTCGGCCCAAAGAGTGTACAGGCTCGGCATTATCAACGCCAGATGGTGAGGTGGAGGTTCGATCAACCGACTCCGATCAGGCGGGATTCATCCGTGGGGCAGTCCACGCGGGCAGCGCACCGGCATCCGGCTGCATTGACACCCCCGTGCGAGGACGTACAGGACGATCGAACCCAGCGTGCGCGACCGGGGCGACACGACGGGGCGGATCGTCGGGCGTACGGATGCACATGCCCCGTTCTCGATAGACCGGAACGGTGGCCATCGGCTCCTGCTATGGCAAGTTCGGTTCGCGGGAGATGTTCCGGCCCGGGTTGGCCTTCGCCTGAGAATCCGTCGTGGTGAAGAACTTCCGAAGACACCGCACGGGCGTCTACATCAAACGGGAATTTCCCGGGTGGACAGACTTGCGATCGTGGCGGGTATCGGCACCGGCCGTTCTCCCACTCCCGCAGCGTTGGCACCCGTGTACACGGCGCGGCCGGATCGATCCTGCCGTGAGACATGCTCTATCAGCAATGCCGCCCTTGATGGAACACTGGAACGCCGTACCAGAGGGTTGGCATCTGACATGAAGGCGAACTGTCTTCCGAACCGCATGCTGAAGGGTACGGCGGTCACGCCATTCTCACCCCTGGCGTCGAAACGTCTGAGTCCTACCAACGGAGAAGGTCACCGATCTGGAGCGGTTCGGCCTTCCGCAGCATCGCGCGGGTGGCGAACAGGTCCTGAGTAGCCAGTCCCACCGACTTGAAGAGTGTTACCTGTGACGCCGAGGAGCGCCCCTCGCGGCGCTGCAAGACCAAGTCTCCTAACGCACAGTGGATATGGTCGGCGCCAACGAGGCCTTCGCTGATCGGAATCAGCAGATCCCCTGCCTCTGCCAACGCTGATTCCCGATCATCGACGACAAGCCGGGATCTCGCAACTGTCTCTGAGGGGACCTCCCTGTCCTCGGGCTTGAACGAGCCGATCGCGTTGATATGAATGCCGTCCGGGACATCACGGTCCTGGAACACTGAGACAACGGAAGTGGTCGCACAACAGGCGATATCCGCACCGTTCAATGCTGCCGACGACGAGTCCGCGACGACAATCCGCCCCTGCATCGAACCCGAGTCAGACAGTTCCCGAGCCATCGACCGCGCCGATTCGGCGTTCGGGTTGAAGATCCGAATCTCCTCAATGGGTCGGACCACTTGCACGGCGTCGATCTGAGTTCGGGCATGCACTCCGCTGCCGAACACTGCAAGCACTCGGCTATCGGGCCGGGCCAAGAAGTCCGTCGCCAGCCCGCATGTGGCGGCAGTTCGAATTGCGGTGAGGGATGCCCCATCCAGCAAAGCTCTGGGAACGCCGGTGTCTGCATCAACCGCGAGCACGGTTCCGTGAATCGCCGGAATCTCCCTTCTTCGGTTCGACGGAAAGACCGATACGACCTTTACAACCAGGAGCGGTGTATCTGCCACGTCCAACGCAGCCGGCATGACCAGGGTTGCGCCGGACTCCGTCCCGGATCGCAGGACCGTCCTAGCTGGGGAGACGAGCGCTCCCGATGCGTGGGCGGCGAACGCCTCGCGCATCGCATGAATGGCCTCAGCCATCGGAAGCGCACTGACGACCTCACTCGGACCGAAGACTCTCATGTAACCGGACCTTTCGGTCGCATCGAATCGCCGATCCGTCCGTTACACAGGAAGAGCACAAGCGCGACGGCGCCGACCTGAACGAGTACGGTACCAACACTGAAGACATGGTCCGCACCAAAGGGAATCAGCCAGCCCCCAGGACTGTCCCGCCATGACTGGTAGAGCAGCCAGAGGGTCAGGGAGACCGCCTCGAACGGCACTACAGCGCGGATCACGAAATCCCACCACGAGCCGATCCTGATGTCAGAGTGCTCGTGATTGAGGCCCTCCTCCCGGAACCTTCTGGCTCCGTATCTCCCCACTGCCAAGGCGAAGAACAGGCCCGACAGGATCAGTGCCACACCCCAGACCCAGTCCTGATTGTCGAGAACGTTCATGCTGAACGCCGATGGCAGGCCGATGAGAAATCCAGCGATGGCGATGCCGTAGAGCACCTTGTGACGGTCGAAGCCGGCATCTTCGAACGTGCGGGTCACCACCTCGACCATGGCGATGAGACTGGTGAATGCAGCGAACGCAAGGGCCGCAAAGAACAGCGCCATGAAGACACCGCCATGCGGCATTGAGCGGAACAGCTCGGGCATCCAGATGAACGTAATACCGGTATTGCCCTCCGCGAACACAGTGTCCTGCAGCAACTGCGCAGAGAATGGCTGTCCATCACGAACGGCCTGCTCCAGGGAGCCGAGACCCCGCAGTTGCGTCGGGTCCGAGGCGGCGCGGTCGATCAGCGCAGGCACGGCCGAGAATACGGTGGAGAAGACCATGATTCCAGCCAGCAGGCTAATCACGTTGTTGGCAGCGGGGAGGATGAAGCTATTCAGCGCAGTATCGTCCTCCACCCGCTGATAGGCGGCGTAACAGATCACCAGCCCCCAACCGGCACCGGTGTCCCAAGCGTTCTGCGTCAGGGCTTCGACCCAGATGCGAGCCCTCGTGAGTTCTCCCCAATCGATCCCGAACAGGTACGCGATACCATCAGACGACCCGGGAAGCGTCACGGCACGCCCAACCAGCACCAGGACCAAGACAATCAGGGTGGGCATCAGCACCTTCGCGACCCTCTCGATCGCAGAAACACCCTTCGCAACCACCAGCACTGCCATGCCGAGCATCACGGCATGGCAAAAGGCTGGCAAAGCTGACGATGTGAAGTCGGCCCAGAACGATCCTGGAACTGGAGAAGACAGCCCGCCACCAAGTGCAGCCACTGCATATCGGACCGTCCAACCCGCCACGACGGAGTAGTAGCAGAGGATTCCTGCACAGACGCAGACCACCATCGCTCCGGCCCATGCCCAGCCGGGGCCGGCCAAGCTGACGAACGCCTTGACCGGTCCGGAACGCGTCTTGCGGCCCATGCCGAACTCGACGAGGATCAGCGGGACGGACCAGAGGAACAGGAAGACAATCCAGGCGACAAGGAACTCGCCGCCACCGTTCTTGGCAGCGATGCGCGGGAATCGCCAGATATTACCCGTACCGACCGCCATGCCGAGCATGGCCAGCATCATAGTCCCGCGGGATGCGAAGTGCCTTGCCTGCATTGATGGACTTCGTTCACCTCGCGATGAGCTTGTCGGCTCCAGAGGGAAAATCGCGCTCTGGCGATAAACGTGACCCTGACCTTGTACCACAGGCAGCGACTGCGCTGGGTGCGAGTAGGCCGTCGGGACGGATCCGCCGCTACTCCGATAGCCTCATGATCTCCGACTTGGCTGCTCAATGGTCGGCGCAGGCTTATCTCCGATCTCGATACGGGGCGATGACTGCGCAGCAACGTCAAGTAATCATCCATCAAGTACTACCAGCATCTTCATCAGTCGATCCGGCGAGAAGCGATCGAGATCTGCGTAGCAGGTCAAATCGGTGGACCTTCGCGCCGAGTGTCCGCATCCATCCAGTGTTGCGAATGTACGCGTGGCAAGAACGGCCTTGGCCTGGCTCAGATCTGCTTCGGGCGTCCAGATCACGTAGCAGTATGCAGATTGGTCGACCAGCTAGACGTCAAACTCGCTCATGCCGAGACATCACGCTCCGATCGTGCCAGACGGCTCGATAGTGAGTCGGTCTCGGGCTCCGGCATCCCGATTCCCATTCTCAGTCTCTTCCGAACCACGAGCAGCGACCAGAGCCGTCTCGCCAAGCGTCAGTCCGGTGCCGAATCAAGATCTCCAAGACACCCGAATACAGATTCTCGCTGCTGGCCCCTGTCTTGCGTGCGAAGAACCTTGAGAAGGCAGGATCGGATCCCGTATCGCCAGTGCTACGGCTGCCGCGACACCTGAGACGGTTTGCTCTCGGATAACCGGCGGAGTAGGAACAAGATATGCGGAGAGTATCGATATTGACGTGTCCCATGTGGCGAAACGCCACAACGAGGTCCTCGTGATCCGAGAATCAACCGCCCGAGTCCTTCAGGATCACACGACTCCGGTCTGCGATCGCGCGAGAGCTTCCGTGTTGACTGGCAAGCTATGTCTGGGGAGACTGGCCTTGAAGGAGCAAACTTCGCGACTGTCTCGAGTTGGGACGGGACCAGCACCGGAGTGTGCCTGCAATGCGTTCATACAGCCTCCAGTTAGCGCAGGTTCGGGCCGAGCCACTATTGCTAGCTGCCACGACCATTCCCTTCCGAGCGCCTCGTCAAGCCGCCGACGGCGTCTCTCCGCCCAGTACTGCCCTCAGTGGACCGTGACCGATTCGCTCTTACACCTACTCTCCTGTCCGAATCGACATCTCGAGCATGGCCAGGCGCCTGTGTCGCCGATGGGTTGCCGGGGCTGCCGAACCGTGTATAGTAATGGCATGAGCTTGGAAGAGTATCGGAAGTTGGTGCGCTCGCTGGCCTTCGCACACGACGGCCAACTAGTGTCCAACGAATCGATCGAACATGCGTCTGTCGTCATTGAGCACCTGTTCGGGACGGCGATGAAGAGCATCGACGTACTCTCCGGCGAGTTCAACGAGGATGTGTACGGACGGGATGAGGTGGTCCGGGAGGCAAAGTTATTCTTGGGCGACTCGGATCAGAACAAAATTCGAATCATTTTGGAAAAAACTTTCAGTGAGTCATTAGGTAGGCACTCGTTATTCAGGGCTTGCTCCGGTTATAAAAATCTCCAAGTAAAACTGGTCCCACCGGAAGTACAGAACCGATACAATTTCCATTTCGTCCTAGTTGACAGCGACAGTTACCGCTTTGAGGAAGACAAAAGTCAACCCCAAGCTGTCGTGGCATTCGGAGACGAAACCGGTGCAAGCAATCTGAGATCGATTCACTCGGAACTTTGGGAGACCTGCAAGTCACTGCCTGAGGACTGGCGGGAATGGGAATCCGATGGTGGTCTCAATCAATAGAAACTGTCGAAGATGCTGTTCGCTCCCCCAGCTTAGCATCTTTTGTGGGATTTATCTGCCTTTTCAAGTCAGACAATGCGATGTCTATTTTCTCACATACATTCTGTACAAATCGATCGCCGAGAGTTACTAGCAAGACCGAAATAATAGAGAATATAGATACGATAGCAGATAATAACCAGTGAACTATACCATTCACTATTACAGGCGATAATATCGATTCAAGTATCACTACAGCTAATGATAAATAGATTGCAAACTCACAGAAAATCCTCTCTTTACCGCGAGTAAAAACACTCCGATAGAAGCGGATTCTACGATCGTTTTTGCTCCAGTTTTCGAGAACAGTCGACCAATGATCTGCTGTATCATCAATCTTGTCGGCGAAATACTCGATAGTGATAAAATTCTTACTGCACTTTAGTTGAGTTAGTTGTGCAAACTCTTGACGGCAGCTACCTTGTTCCTTCCCGGGTCGTTCTCTGATGTAACTCATCAGCTTGTTGTGTGCGTCAGATGCATGTGCACGAATCCGCTCCCAGTATTGGAGCGGGGCGAGCCTAAGGTAGGCAACGCTCAAGGCGAGAAGGATCGTGGAAACTGGGGATAATAGAGGTAACGAATACATGACACTCAGGTAGGGAGAACTCCAAGACGACTCCAATAGAAATAGGATTGCGCAGAGACTGTACCGACCACTAGTAAGACTATACCACAGATTCTGATCCACAGATCCGGTTCGGCACTTTCCGGCACCATATCTACCACTGCCCGAGCACCCCTTGACTCTTGTTCTTCAGCAGTAGCACTTGCGAAGATCTCTGCCATCGAAGTGAGTCTCTCCCACCTAGACGTGGAGGTACCCACTGTCACTCGAATCTGATAATGGTGGGTCATCTTCTAGAGCCTGGTCGCGCTTATCAGGTGGCATTCTGGTTAGCCTACTCGCGGACGCACCGCATACGATCTCGACAGTCTCAGTATTGCATATCTACTGGTATTCTCTGTCCATTCGTTCCCGAACCTGTGGAGTCCGGGTCCAGTTAGATCCTGTGCCTCAATTTCGAATGGGCTGTCGGCAGAGCACCTCGGACGCAGCACTTGTGGATGGCGTCGTTCTCTCGGGGTAACGTGCTGATGCTGCAGGCATCAGCAATGAACCCTTCAGTTGACTATCTGTAGCTGGAGGGGAGTCGATGAAGGAGGATGGACATCTACCGGGATACGCTGAACTTCCTGCGGCCGGGCCTCCGACCAGGGCAGACGGAGTTCGTTTATTTGGTCACAAGTGTGACGGCCCTCGAGTCCACCTTCTGGATCGCCGGATCGTCAACGTGATAACTTCAATTTGTGTGACAATCCCGGTTCGAGACACGGGTCGGGTAACGCAGTAACGATGCGGACGGTCTCGACACTGACGTGCACGATACGACGAATCGCCGCGATGAGATCCTCGGGTTTCGCGAACCAGCCGTTCGGGTCGTTCTCGATGCCGCTCCTGGAGTCCGTTGCCACCCGGTAGCGGTCGATGAACCACTCCAGCGGCGTCCGTCCGTTGACCATGTACTGGTGGGCCTCCGCAGGAACGCCCTTGAGCCGGACATGGTCGTTGACGATCAGAACGCTCCGGGCCTCGTCAGCGAACCGCATGGCCCGGGTTCCGATGCGGAAATGGTGGGTTTGCAGTCCGCCGGGCTGTTCGGCAACGATCTTCAGCGGATACTCGGCGCAGGTCTCGTAGCCGAGATGCAGGGTTGCAAGCTCGGACCCGGCCTCGGCGAAGGCGTGAAAATCCGGAGCCATCGGGATCCTCGGCAGCGCCTTGGCCAGGTCGTTCGCGAAACGCTCGCGGTACGTGGGTGCGTGGAGCACGCCGTAGACATAGTCGAAGATCGAGTCCTTCGTGATGTCCCCATCCGTATACCGCTCCCAGAAGGCGCGCAGAGCCGTGTCAGTGATGTTGTCGACGCATTGCAGTTCCGTCTCGAACAGATCGGTACCGTCAAAGACACCCCCGTGGGTAACGGGAGTAGGACCATTGGGGGACATACTGGCCGTTTGACGGCAACTGAATTTCGGGCATGCGGTCCGCGATGAGGACCGAGAAGGGCTTGCCGGCCCCGATTCCGGGGAGGCGGACGACGCGATTGTCCGCTCGTAACGATATCTCGAGAACCACTGGCTGCCTGTCATGATATTGAGATCCGGCAGAGTGTCCAGCATCAGGCATGAGAATGTCTTGGTGTCGCCGATCGTGGGAATGCCGATGGCTCGATTTACCTCCCTCCTCCCCCCGAGTTTGGCGCAATCTTCAGATCTTGCCATCGGGAACATGAGTTTCATGATTCCAGGCCGTTGTGCCAACGTCGGCTCGCCATAAAGATACTGCTGGACGAAGGGACGATATGAAGCCGTACGGATCAGATCCTCTGAATACGCTATCTGTTGGCCTCTTTGCATCTTGATGAGCAGTTCGGAGCTCCACCTGAGATGCTTGGAGCGACCGCGGATCACTTCACCCTCTGAACGTTCAGGATGCGCTCGTCGATCTTCCATTGCGTCCCGATACTCTTCTACTGCTCGTCCGGCATTCTCCGCGCATGCCTGCCTCGAGAAGTTGTACAGATAGGCATCGCGGGTAGTCTCGTAGCCTCTGCTGAACAGCCGGAACACGGTCTCGTCCGACCCGCCCGCCTTCGCTGCCTTCGAGCCCAGCGGATAGAGTGCCTCGTACGCCTCGTCGCGCTGACCGATCCAGTCGTCGTGCCGGTCGGGAACGATTTCCTCCCAGTCTTCGATGCCATCGATGGAACCCCACTCCCGCAGCATCCCGAGCTTGTCCTCGCGCTTCAGGTAGTCACCGATGTCCCGGTACAGGATGCGACAGTCCTCATCCGCCCGCTCCGGATTCTTCACCAGGATCGTGATCGCCACCGGTGCCCGTGACCCTGAACCAAATACCTTTCCGCCCTCCCGGCGTGAACGCTCACCCTGGGTTCGCTGATTGCCCCGCAGGTTCAGCACGTTGATCAAGTCGAACTCTTCCGCCAGACACGCCCGCACCCCCGCATCCACGTTACCGTCGATCCACGACCCGTTCGTCACGAAGGCCACCACGCCCCGTTCCCCGATGCGATCCGACGCCCAGCGGATCGCCATCTTGTAGCTGTCGTACAGGCTGTTCTTGTTCGTCGTTCTCGATCGGGCGGCGTAGGTCTCCGCCACCCGCTGTTCCATCTCCGGATAGTCCACGTTCGGGTTGTCATCCGCCGAGCTCCTTTGCCCCGCTGACCAGGGTGGGTTGCCGACGATGGCCTGGATCGGCAACTTCTGCTGGCACTCGGCACGTTCGCTGTTTTCCGGCAGCCAGTCCTTCGGAAATCCTTCTTGACGAGTCTGCAGGTTGAAGGTGTCGGTCAGCACGATGCCAGCGAACGGCTCGTAGCCGGTGCCGCCTCCACGTCGGGCATGGTAGGCCTCCTCGATATGCACCGCTGCGATGTAGTACGACAGCAGCACGATCTCGTTGGCGTGCAACTCCTCGTGGTACTTGCGCGGCAGGTCCTCGTTGCGGATCAGCCCGGACTCCAGCAGCCGGACCGGGAAAATGCCGGTCCCAGTGAACGGATCCAGTACGTGCACGCCCGTGTCGCTCAGCGAACGCCCGAATTCGGTCCTCAGCACGTGGTCGGCGCTATGCAGAATGAAATCAACGACTTCGACCGGCGTATAGACGATGCCAAGCCGGTCGGCTTCCCTCTTCATCGCGGTCGCAAAGAACTTCTCGTACAGTTCCATGAGCACGCGCTGCCGCGCGGCGCTGTTGTCCAGACCCCGCGCCCGCACCTGGACGCTCTCGTAGAAGCCCTTCAGATCGCGGGTCTCGTTCTCGAGCCCGAACTCCCCGAAGTCCCGCCGCAGCCCATCCAGCGCGTTCGCCACCGGGTTGGTCCGGGCGAAGTCGTATCCCTCGAACAGTGCATCGAAGACCGGTCGCGTCAGGATGTGCTGCGCCATCATGTCGATGGCGCTCTCGCGCGTGACCGACTCGTTGATCGAGACCGTCAACTCACCGTGGAACGCAGCGAACCACTCCTGCAACGCAGCATTCTCGGGTCTGTCGAGCAGCTCCGTGATCCGCAGGACCAGGCGCGCAAAGATGGCCGCCACGTCCTTCGCCCAACTCTCCCAGTACCTGCGGTCCCCGCACTTGTCGACGATCTTCGCGTACAGGATGTCCGGCGGCAGCGCCAGTGGCGGGAACGGCAGGTGCCCCTGTAGACCGGTGTCATCGCCCTCGTCGATTCCATCGCCGGTGAAGATGATGCGGTCCGTCGGTGTCCGGTTCAGGTCGAGCTGGTTGATCTCGGCGTCGAACCGGTCGTCGTGCGAACGCAGGGCCCGGAGCACCCCCCAGACCGTCGCGAACCGCTTGTTGTCGTCCAGTGCAGCCGCCGGGTCCACACCCTTCGCCACCGCAACGGGTAACACGATGTAGCCGTGAGTCTTGCCTTCCGCCTTCCGCATCACCCGGCCGACGGCCTGCACGATGTCCACCTGACTGTTGCGCGGACTCATGAACAGCACCGCGTCGAGCGCCGGCACATCGATACCCTCCGAGAGGCACCGGGCATTCGACAGCACCCGGCAGGCCCCTGCCGACTCGCCCTTCAGCCATTCGATCCGCTTCTTGCGGTCAAGCGCGTGGAGCTTTCCATCGACATGCTCCGTCTCACACCGCAGCGCGTCGTCGCGTTCCCCGTCCGGCAGTTGCGCGACGGCCTGGGCGATCAGTCCGCCCCAGTGTGCGGCCAGACGCTTGGACGACCTGATCGTGTTCGTGAACGCGATCGCACGGTTGAGGGGCCGGATCGGACCGTTTCCGGTCGACAGATTCTCCGGATTCTGCAACGCGCACCAGCAGCCGATGATCTTCGCCGCGTCGTCGAGGTTGATCTCTTCCCCCTCCCCGGCCAGGTGGGCCTGCAGCGCCGCATTGGCGTGGCGCTCGGAGAGGGCCAGCACCACCACCTTGTAGTCGGCCAGCAAATCCTGGGCCACGGCCCGGGAGAACGGCAGCCGGTGGAACTCAGGTCCGTAGGTGTCCTCGTCATCCATCGAGAAAACCTCGACGCTGTGGCTCGCGGCCTTCGTCTTGGCTCCCTCCGTGTAGATGCGGGGCGTCGCCGTCATATACAGCCGTCTGGCGGCGCGAATCCGCTCTGCGTCGTGAATCAGAACGAACGGCGAGGTGGTCCGATCATCCGGGCGATCAACGCCCGTGGTCCGGTGCGCTTCGTCACACAACACCAGGTCGAACGCTGGTGCGCCATCGTCCTGCGCCTGCTCGATGCGGCCGAGGGACTGGTAGGTGCAGAACACGACCTTCATTGCATCCGGTGTCGTTCTCCGCAATTCCTCGCCGATTTCCGCCGGGTCGGTCGTCACCGGTATTTCCAGTTCCAGGAGTGAAGCATCCTCGTCGTTGCGCCCGGCACTGCTGTCAGAACAGATACCGATGTACCGGTGGGAACAGATCCTCTGGTCGGCCCACGCCCGCATGGACTGCTGCAGCAGCGAAATCGAGGGCACCAGGTAGAGAACCCGTCCCCCGACGCCCACCATCCTCTCGGCGACGGCCATGGCGGTGAAGGTCTTGCCGGTGCCGCAAGCCATGATGAGCTTGCCGCGATCGTCCTCCTCGAAGCCCCGCACGACATCCTCGACGGCACTCTCCTGGTGGGATCGCAGATGGAACCGACCAGGGCGCCAGCGCAGCTCTTCCGGAGCTTGCGTCGCCAGACTGGGCCAATCGATGGGACGGTCCGCGAGATCGTTGAACTGCAGCACCCGGCAGGGCGGATCAAGCGATTCGATGGTGTGCAGCGCCGTGTGCCCCCACGAGTGGCCCGTGTCAATCACCATGCGGGCAGTGAAGGGCTGCCGGGAGGATGCGCTGATGAAGGAGTCGAGGGCCGCCTTCTGGATGCGGGTCTGCGGTGCATGGAACTTGCACTGGATCGCGCAGTAGCCGCCGGACCGTTCCTCGGCGACCAGGTCCACCCCTGTGTCCTGGCCGGAGAAGCCGGGGCGCTGACTCGCCCACTCCGTCCACAGCCAGACATCCGCGAACCGGTCCGTGTACAGCGGGTCCTGCTGGAAATACCGCTTCATGAGACGCTCGAAGATCATCCCTCGTGCGGAGTGCGAACGGGCATCTGCCCGGATCTGGTCGACCACCTGCTGGAATCCACCGGTCATCGGTTCTCTCGTCTCCACCTGTTCGTTCGGCATGACGTGCCCATCCCGGGGCCGTCCCGCCCGCGATGACGACGACCGCGGGTCGCACGCAGAGGCCGATTATATCGGCCCGCCCCGCTCCTCCCAGGCGAGCGACATTCAAGCCGGACAGGCAGATCATGTCGGCTGCGTATTCGAGGTGCGACGGATCACGTGATGTACCACAACAACTCGAAGCTCGAATCAACCTGAAAGCCTGTCGGTTCATGCTGAGGCCGCATCAAGCTCCGTATAATGCTGGCAGTCCAGAATCGCATTCGACTGCCCCGAATCTCACCGAACCACCCCGGAGCCGATGTGCCCAACACCCCAAAGATATCCGAGTGAACATGCTTCCACCAATCCTCGATCGACCTGAAGCCCCTTCCACGCACTTTTGATTAACCTATAAATTATTGATATAAAAGATTTTCTGCCTATACTTGTATTTAAGGAAAGTTGACTTTCTCTATTTGCTTCCGGTTGGGGAGCGCTGGTACCCTTGATGCATGCGGCAAGTCCCGGAAGAGCAGGTACGCGTCCGGATGAGGGCCGAGAATCCTTGGTGGGAGGGCAATGGAATCCGCAGCGACTATGCGGCGATGAAGCACCGTGCGTACTTCGATCGATTCAGGAACCTAGTGACGCAGACGGGCGTGAACCGAGCCGTGATCCTCATGGGACCACGCCGTGTCGGCAAGACGGTACTACTGCACCACCTGATCCGGGACCTGCTGAGCAGCGACCAGTACGAGAATCGAGAGATTGGATACGTCTCACTCGATCAGCCGCTCTATGCACGACTGTCCATCGAGAGAATCGCTGCGGGCCTCCGTGCAGCGAGCAGGACACACCAGCTTCCCAGGATCCTGTTTCTGGACGAGATCCAGTACTTGGCCGACTGGGAGCGGCATCTGAAGGCATTTGTCGACACGCATCCCGATGTGCGTTGCGTGGTGTCCGGTTCGGCAGCCGCCGCACTACGCCTCAAGAGCATCGAATCCGGTGCCGGCCGCTTTACCGAATTCTCATTGCCACCGCTGACGTTCTGCGAGTACCTCGACCTGCAGGGCCACGACGGTCTCGTGAACTACAACCCATCGACGAGAGAGGTTGCATTCGATGACGACGATGAAAGTATCGCCGAGTTGAACACGCACTTCGTCAAGTACGTCAACTTCGGCGGCTATCCGGAAGCAGCACTGTCCAGCACCGTGCAGTCCGACATCGGCCGCTACATCGGTTCCGATGTCGTCGAGAAGGTTCTCCTGCGCGACATCCCAAGCCTGTACGGCATCCAGGACATCCAGAAACTCAACGCCCTGTTCATGACACTCGCCTTCAATACGGCAGGTGAAGTGTCGCTGGAATTCCTGTCCCGGAACTCTGGCGTGACCAAGCCGACACTGAGGCGCTATCTGGAGTATCTGGAGGCGGCGTTCCTGGTTAAGGCGGTCCATCGCATCAACGACACAGCGCGCCGCTTCCAGCGCGCCACGCGATTCAAGGTCTACGTGACCACCCCGGCGCTGCACTGCGCCCTATTCGGACCCGCGACGGAGAATGACGATGCGACGGGGGCACTGGCCGAAACGGCGGTGTTCGCCCAGTTGTTCCACGCCAGTCTCGCCCTGCACTACGCGCGCTGGCCGAAAGGCGAGGTGGACATCGTCCACCTCGACAGGAGACAGAAGCCGATCTGGTGCGTCGACGTGAAGTGGTCAGATCGACCTGGCCGTAATCCGGAAGAACTGACGAGCCTTGGGGACTTCGCGCGCAAACACCCCGATTCCGAGGTGCTCGTGACCAGCCGAACCGTGGCCCGGTCCTTGCCACAATGGCGGGGTTCCGGCTCGCTGAACATCTTGCCGACCAGTCTCTATTGCTATGTCCTCGGACGAGATGTGATTCATGATCCCTCGTCGGTACCGTCCGGCGCAGTCAGGGTCTGACCGGTGGGCGCCACACCGTGGGCACCGCCACTGAATCGGCCAGCCTTGGAGCGCTGTGTTGCGTTGCCGGTGCCCGTTCGCCAGGTCCCCTCCCCACCCCCCAACAACGAAGCCCGACTCCCCTCGGTGTGGCGTCAGGACGGCTGCGAGGGCCGCACAAGCGCTCCCCCGGGATCTGAGAGAATGCAGGTATGAACTCTGGAGCCTTTCGGAGTTCCTCAGCGGTTCGCCGACAGTCCGGAAGTCGGATGATCTTCCTCATGGCCTGAGTTAGCAGCCGCCTCCACCCATCCCGGCCATTCGGTCTTATTCACGAGAGGTGAAACTCCATGTCAACGCAACGCAGCAAGGAGGTCCGTCAGGGCCTCCGGCACCGGACCCAGTCGGTCCTGTCAGCATCTTTCCTCGCTTGTGTGCTTTGGGCTGCCCCGCTCATTGGCCAGACACTCAACGTCAGTGTCGTTGACCCATTCTCCGATCCTGTCCCCAATGCCTCCGTCACGATCGGCAACTCGGAAGTTCCGACGGACAGCTCAGGCGTCGCCGTCTTTGCCGGTCTCGGTGCCGGACCTCACTCCGTTGTTGTCGCCGCACCCGGCTTCGCTACAACCGCACAGGAAATATCCACGGCCGACGGCTCGGTCACGATCACACTGCAACTCCTCGCGGTGAGCGAAGTCATTGATGTCGAAGCCAATGTCGGCACGCGATCCCAAGGCGTGCAACCGCTTGAGTCCGCAGTACCGGTCGAACTGGTGCTGGGAGAGCGCTTGCGGAGTACGGGCCAGATGGAGACGGGACGTGCACTCCAGATGCAGGCACCTTCCTTCAATTTCTCCAGTTCGACGATCAGTGACGGCACGGACGCGCTGCGCCCGGCCACGCTGCGAGGGTTGGGTCCCGATCAGACACTGGTACTGGTGAACGGCAAGCGTCGACACAACAGCGCGCTGCTCCATGTCAACACCTCTGTCGGTCGCGGCACAGCCGGAACCGACATGAACGCGATTCCCATCGCGGCAATCGAACGCATCGAGGTACTCCGTGACGGTGCGGCCGCCCAGTACGGTTCGGACGCGATCGCCGGGGTGATCAACATCGTACTCAAGGACAGCCCTGGCTTCAGCATGGATACCGCCTGGGGACAGACCTACGCCGGCGACGGTGACAGCCTGATGCACAGCATGCACGGAGGCTGGGCTTCGGAAAACGGCGGGTTCGTGAACCTCACCTTCGAGTTCCGCAACCGCGACCGGACCAACCGGGCAGGCCTGTCCGCCCGTACCCAGTACCCCCTCGTGGACTGCCCCCTCGACGCGCCCTACGCGATGGGCACAGGAGCCGGCAACCCGGGCGCAGGCACTCCCGGAAGGTGCTTCGACCCCCGCGAATACAGCTTCCAACGCAGGAACTTCCGGATCGGTGATGCGGACAGCGACCAGTACAGCACGTACTACAACGCGGGAATCCCCATCGGCAAGAGGGCCAACTTCTATTCGTTCGGCGGCTGGACGCAGCGCGACAACCAGAGCGCAGGATTCTACCGACGAGCCAACGTCAGCAACACCGTGCTGGAATTCTACCCCGACGGATTCCTCCCGGAAATCAATACGGATATTTCCGATATCTCGGTGGTCGCGGGAATCGACTTCACTTCGACCACCGGCTGGAACTTCGATCTGAGTCTCGGGCACGGTCGCAACACGTTCGACTTCCTGATCACGAACTCCAACAACGCCACCTACGGCAGCGCGAGCCCCCGCCAGGCGGACTCCGGCGGTCCACGATTCGACCAGACCACGCTCAACTTCGATGTGTCGCGTGGCTTCGAGGGGAACGGTCGCGCCACCAACGTCGCCTTCGGCGCCGAGCTGCGTCGCGACCAGTACGGCATCCGGGCGGGAGAGCCGTTTTCCTACCTGAACTGCAAGGACGACCCCCATGTCGAGGACAAGTCGATCTGCGTCTCGGCACCGGCGGGTATCCAGGTGTTCCCCGGGTTCCAGAGGGACGTCAACGAGCACCGGACGAACACGGGCGTCTACGGTGATGTGGAGTTCGCTTTCGAGAACGGATTCAAGATCGGCATGGCTGGGCGCTTCGAACGCTACAGCGATTTCGGCAACTCGCTGACCGGAAAACTCTCGCTCCGCAAGGACCTGACACCCGTCTTCGCGGTTCGTGGGAGCGTCAATACCGGCTTCCGGGCCCCTTCGCTCCACCAGCTCCACTTCACGAACGTGAGCACGCAGTTCGTCACGAACGCTGACGGCGAGACCGTCGCGCAGGAGCGTGGCACCTACCCGAACAACAGTTCGGTCGCCAAGGCAATGGGCATCCCGGATCTCAAGCAGGAACGGTCCGTGAACTTCAGCGGGGGCGTTGTCGCCCGGATCAGCCCGACCACCTCGTTCACAGCCGACATGTTCCGGGTCGCGGTGCAGGATCGTATCGTCATCAGCGGCTCGTTCACGGCCGGCAATCTCGCTGACGTCCCTGAAGCCATTCGCGGATTGGAAGCCGTCAACGCGACCGCAGCGCAGTTCTTCACGAATGCTGCCGAAACCGTCACGTCGGGTGTGGAATTTGGCTTCAACAGCTTGCATGCCTGGCGCAACGGGTCCATGCTGGACTTCGGCGTTTCGGGCATGCTCGCGAACACCGACTTGGTCGGTGGCGTCAACGCCCCGATGTTGCTGGCGGGCCTTGAGGATACGATCTTCGGAGGCCAGGACCGCTCAATCCTCACCGAGTGGCAGCCGAGAACCCGCATCCAGGGTCTGGCGGAATACAGCATCGGACGGTTCAGGGTCGGTGGCGCGCTACGTTACTTCGGCAGTTACTGGGTACAGGAAGGCGGGAGTCTCGGCGAGAGACCTTGTGGAGCATCCAGCTTCTCGGAGAGCTTGGTGGGTGGGTCGCGACAGGAATTCTGCGGCAAGCTGGTCACGGACCTGCATGTGGGCTTCAAGCTCTTCAAGCACGCAGAGTTGACCGTGGGCGCACAGAACCTTCTCAACACCGTTCCGGACCAGAACCATGTCGGTCAGACCCGAAACGGTCGGCTTGAGGACTCGAGCGGGAGAGTCATCATCGACTCTCCCGGGGTTTTCCACTACTCGCGCCGATCGGCACCCTTCGGATTCAATGGCGGTTTCTATTACACACGCCTTTCCTTACGGTTCTAGCCGGTTTCCGGAGGGCCAGCATGGAGAACAGAGCAAGTCACGGAGTCTTCGGTACAGCACGCCCGGCAGCGGAGTCCTCGGACTTCCGAGGATGAAGAACGGAGCGTTTGCCTCCCACTGGGCCGACACCTCACAGCTTCGCGACCATGCCGGTGGGCCGCTTGGCGGCGGCCCACCTGGAACATGATCGAAGTGTTGCCGACAGGGGAAGCCGGGGAGCCCGAGTTCGGCTCCCGATCATTCATCATGCACCTTCGACACTCCGCACGAATCCCATGGCGGGCGGAGGCGGAAATTCCGCGACCGCCTGCCGGCCGACATCGGCACAAGGATGATGTGCAGTGACAGACCGTTGTCGGATCGACCTCCCCTGCTGTCATGAATCCGCTCGTTGGCAGGAGGATTCCAATCGAGCAGAACGGCGAACATCCAGAGAATGAGCAGTCCGTCTCGGAGACTCGAAGCGGGCCTCCTGATCCGACGTCGATCCCGTCAATCGGTGCTGAGAGTACAGGATCCGCAGTTCTGAACGAGCGAGGTGGTCAGGAATCTCTCCCGGCCGCTTCGTCACTGCGATGCGCGACCGTTACGGAGTAGCCCGGATACCACCGAAACCTCCGAGCAACTCGACCGAGGACGAAGTGTCATTGATTGTACCGGCCATTTCTTGATGGCTCGGCCCGAAGAACCTGCCATGTATCTTCTTCTTGCCATCTGTAAAGCTGTTGTCGGTAACTTTGATCGCATAACTGAGTGCGGATTTGCGAAAGGCCTCGCTACGCCCTTCGGAAAACAGTTTGTTACTGTCCACATAGACCTTGATATCGCTGAAGCGGACGGTGCCGACTAGCGTAAAGAGATCAACGCGCAGCGCCGCCTTGCCGATGACCGGAAACAGGCGTCCGTCGCGCATGTCAATGCCATGCAGACTGCCCTCCCAGCTGACTTGGCCCGTGAGATTCCCCGTCCCGATCAGATTGCCAGACGTGTTCGACTCCAAGCCGTCCCTCCAACCGACCATGTGCGTGAGTGCGCTGTTCCTGGAAAGGGGCATGTCGGGGTCAATGCCGAAAACATCGGCGTGTGCCCGCACGAAGTCATGAGGTTTCTTGGGATTCCCCTGAAAGTTATCCTGCAGGTCGCGTTCTATGCTGGCACCCCATACCGCCCATTGCCCCCACGAGGCGCGTCCGTAACGTTCGGTCTCGGCTGCGACATCGGCGTCAACCAGCGTGTAGCCGATGTCCGCAAGGAAGGCGAAATCCAGTTCAGACGGCGATACACTTGGATTGGAGCAGTACGCCATCAGGGCCGTGCAGTCTCCGAGATGGCTTATGTCGCGCACAGCGCCCGGGGCATGGGGTTCCATTACACGCCACCACTGATTCGTGCCCACCCATTGCAAGTTGACAGGATCTCCATCGTTCTCACGCAGTGAATTCGGCCCGCTCCAAGTGTGGGATTCAGCGTCGTAGTATGTATCCTTGAAGGTTTGTGTACCTCCTACCGCGACTCCGAGCACATGTCCAATCTCGTGGGCTAGCACACGGGCTGTTCCGTCATGAACGTTGTCGTGCACTGACAGAGAGATTCTGATTCTCCCATTATAGGATCTGTAACCACCGCCGTTCTTGTCACTGTTGTATCCGAGCACACTGGCACCATTCGCATGATAGTTGTTCAGTCGGGTCTGAAGAACGATCCCGGAGACATCGGTGGCTATCTTGCCATCCAAGAGTGTAATGTCGTGGCGTAGTCCGTCGTCCACCAATCGCTTGGACCAGATCTTCGACGAGCGGCGTAGAACAGCCGCGAAGTCTGCGGAAACCGTGGCGTCAGTGTCGTGTGATTCATAGTAGTGCCGGATCGGCATGGTTCCGGCAGGACCACCTTTCCAGGCGGCGTAGGTGATACCCCCGCGCTCACCGACTACAGTCATGGAATCAGCAGGAACCGTGTGTAATGCCACTTTCGGCCCGTCGGTGCTGGCGTGGGGAGCCCGCAACCGCTCGAAAGTGCTCATTCGCTCCTTGGCTTGCTCCGTCGTCAGCAGACTGAGACTTGCCGATTTCACCATGACGGTTGGGTGGTTCCAACTCGGTTGCAGGTCGACGGCGGTGATGTTCCTCCACCGTTCGCTGCTCTGTTGCAGATGTTGGCCGCGCACTGGAGATGCCTGGACGGCACCGACGACTTCCTCCTGCTCCTGCGCCAGTCCAATGCTCGATGCTACAAGCATCAAAGTACAAAATGCAGCAGCGAATCCTGAGTGCTCATGACGAGAATGTCGGAAGGCACGGCGGACTCCGTGTGTCCGCCGTGCGGATAACGGTCGGAGTAGCCGCAGCAGGCCGCCCGTCGCAACGGTGCCATTCGCCTTGAGCATGTGCGGCACCAAGCCAGCTTATCAGAAACAGGGATCGCTCGCTCGGGCAGGACGCCGCGGGGCGGTCGTCCACAAGTGGCGGCGGGCCGCACCCTATGCCAGTTCCGGCCCGGCCGGTACGCATCAAGGTTGCAGACCATGTCGGTCTGCTGCCTGTCCGCGAGTTCGTGGAAGTGGTGTGTTGCACGAACACCGGCGATCTGGCCCCGGGAAACGAAGCGTACCGATGCCCGCTGCAGACTCGGGTTCGCTTACCCGGAGATCGTCGCTGGGGACAACGCTAGGGCGCGGGCTGATAATAACCCGAACCTACAACGATGGCTTTCCCCTGAGCTACGACCCGTTTCCCGAAAGAGACCTTTCGAGTTGGCGCACCGGTCGACGGGTCGTTGAATACGTAATACCAGAATGTCTCACCGAAGTCCCTCCCCAGTAGCGGAGTACGCCTCCCCTCGAAGAGCGTGTCGCTGATGCGTCCCGACACGGCGAAACTCGACTGGCTGCCGCTGAAGAGGATCTTCTCCGTTTCCGGGTCGATCCCGAACACGTAGATCGAACCGCTTCGCCAGCGCGGATCCCTGGAGAGTTCCCGACTGGCGAACAGTCCTGACCGCTCGACTGCACGGGCTGCGCAACGGACGAAAGCCATCAGTGCCTCATCGCTGGGGGCGGCATCCAATGCCGCCGCGTTCACCTGACTGCTCGGACAGGTCCCCGGCAGGTCGCTCTCGTAAATGCCGGCACCCAAGGCTGCCGCCTCGCCGTTCCAGTTCACACGCACCACGTAGGAGGCCTTGGGCTCCGTGATTCCGGTCGCCGGGTTGGTGAAGGCGTAATGCACCCAACCGGCCGGGTGATCGGAGAGAACTCGATGAAACTCGCCGATCAGGTCACTGCCGAACGCATCCGTAAGGTCCCCCCAACTCATCCCTTCCCTGCTTCGATCAGGGGGGTACAGAAGGGCTATCGACTTGTCCCCCGAAACCGCAAGGCTGTCTGCAAAGACATAGATTTCGCTGCCTGTCGACATCCACCGGTCATCCTCGTGAAAGGCTCGTGCAGCCTCCGCCTCTCCGTGCTCCTCCAGGTACTCGGCTGCACACCGTACGAAGACCTCGACATCCTCCCGCGTGCGAACCGCGTCGGCGGTGATGTAGTTGTCGACACAACTTGCTCTTGCCTGGCCGGCGGCCAGGACTCCGACAGCCAGTGTCACTGGCAGGACGATGAGACAGCGCTTCATATCATTCATGGTGTTCCCCCAACCGTACTCCGTCAAGGCAACGCCGCAGGACCGACATCGGAGCATGGAGCCAAGTGACCGGCCTGTCGGCGAATTTTCGTGTCATGACCTACCTAACGCCAAGGAGAGAACTCGTCAATGCGATCCTCAAGGAAGCGGCTCCACGAAGTAGCTCGCACCGATCAGCAGGGGTACCCCGTACGATACGGTGCGCTTGAGGAATCCCACCTTCTTCTGCTCGTCTCCCGTGACCGGACTAGGCGAACGATAGTAGATGAACGCCTCGCCGAAGGTGTCTGCCATCGTGACGATGTCCCGTCCGTTGAATTGCTCCGAGAGATGCCCTCCTTCGCCCCACTCGTGCCGTGCAACGCCGTTCACGCTGATCCGGTTTCCCGTGAACACCTGGTTCCCCGTCAGGTCAAGACCGAAGATGTAGACCAATCCGTCGTTCCATTGCTGCGTGTTCCGGAACTTGTTCACGGCAGAATAGCCCTCCAGCTCGACCAGGTAGGAGGCGCACCGCACGAATTCCCGAAGCAGGTCCTCGCTCTGTGCGCTGTGCACCATGGCAGAGGAAACGTGGCGCTCCTTGCATGATCCCGGCAGGTCGCTGAAATAGCCTCCCGCACCGATCCACGCCGACCTGCCGTTCCACTCGAGTGCCATGGCATACGACGACTTCAACTCGATCTGTCCCGTGTCCGGATTGACGAACTGGTAGTAGAACCAGCCGCTGCGGTTGGCCTCAATGACCCGAACACCCGCTCGAATGATCTCACCGCCATAGTCGTCGTATAGCTGGCCCACCGGACGGCCTTCCGTCTCGGGATCCCTGGTGTTCAGGAAGCTCCATGCTTGATCAGGGTCGGGATTCAGCCCGAAGACGAACAGGTAGATTTCATCATGCATCCACCGGGAATCGAGGTGGAACCGCTGGTAGGCTTTGTCGGCGCCAAGTGTAGCAACGAGTTCGTGGGCGCACTCCACGAACGCCTTGACGTCGCTCCGGGTCCGGACATTCTGCGCCGCTATATCGCGGTCGCTGCAGAGTTTCCGGTCGACGTCGGCGTTCGCCACTACGGTCGACAATGCGAACACAGTCAGGATGGAGCCGATGCGCCACAACATGCTTAGGAGTATATCACTCGTCTGCAATACTCCGATCGTCAACAATAAGACATTGATATGAAATGAGTTATATCATGGTTGGAGCGAATTCCAGCCATGAACCGTCGATGTGGGGGAACCGGCCCGCAGGCAGACAGGATCAATGAACACGGGCGCTACGCGGACGAGAATCGGCGCGGCCGGCTACGCCGGGCTAGCACTGGCTCGCACTGGAATCGGGGCTCCTTGATGGATCACCTGCGTCCACTCGAGCGCTACCGCTGACGATTCCGCATTGGCTCGCGAAGATGCGTTTCATGGCATCGGGTGGATCGCCCGATCATCGGACCCTGGGAACTGCTGAACGGCGATTGAGGACACTGCGTTCGGGAGTGGTATACAATCTCGCTGGAAGTTCCCGCGCGGCCCTCAGCCGCGCCTCCGCTGGACGGAAAGGAGACAATTCGGTGAAGATTCCCGTTAGCATCACGATCAACGGGCGCCGCTACGACAGGGATGTCGAACCACGGCTACTGCTGGTCCACTTCATCCGCGACGTACTCGGACTGACAGGCACCAAGGTGGGGTGCGATACGAGTCAATGCGGGTCCTGCACCATCCTGATCGACGGTGTCTCGGCCAAATCCTGCACCTGTCTGGCCGTCCAGGCCGACGGCGCCTCGATCACCACGATCGAGGGGCTGGCCGCCGACGGCGACCTGCATGCCCTGCAGGAGTCCTTCTGGAACAAGCACGGCCTGCAGTGCGGCTTCTGTACGCCCGGGATGATCCTGGCATCCCACGAGTTGCTGCGCCGCAACCCGGACCCGTCGGACGCCGAGATCCGCCACGGGCTGGAGGGGAACCTGTGCCGATGTACGGGATACCAGAACATCGTCCGGGCTGTTCGCGACGCCGCATCGGGAGGTGCCCGATGAGTGCCTCGACATTCGGTTCCGGAATCCGGCGCCGGGAAGACCCCCGGCTGATCACCGGCACCGCCAAGTACACGGACGACATCGTCCTGCCGGGCATGCTGCATGCGGCGATGCTACGCAGCCCGTATCCCCATGCCCGCATCAGCGGCATTGACACCTCCGCCGCCACCGCAGCAGCGGGAGTCGTGGCGGTCTACACACACGCCGACACCGTCGACGAGATTGCGCCCGCGCCATGTGCGTGGCTCCTTCCGAACTCCGGACTGAGCATCGCTGAATACCACTGCATCGCAAAGGACACCGTCCGCTACGTCGGCGACATCGTGGCCGTGGTCGTGGCCGAGACTCGCGCCCAAGCCCATGACGCACTGGACCTCGTCGACGTCGACTACGAGCCACTGGAAGCCGTTGTCACTCCCAAGTCGGCGGCCGACAAGCAGGCACCGCAGCTTCATGCGGAGATCGAAGGCAATCAGGCATTCCATTGGACGGTGACCGGAGGCGGTGATATCGACGAGGCCTTCCGTGGCGCCGATGTCGTCGTCAAGGAGAGGATCATCCAGCAACGACTGATCCCCAACGCCATGGAGCCCCGCGCGGCCCTCGCCAGCTACGTGTCCGCAACCGGCGAGTTGACGCTATGGAACACGACGCAGAATCCCCACATCGTGCGATTCCTCTGTTCCCTGGTGAACGGTGTACCCGAAGACAGGCTCAGGGTCATCGCGCCTGAGGTGGGCGGAGGCTTCGGCAGCAAGATCGCCGTCTACCCGGCCGATTTCATCACGGTCTTCTGCTCCAAGAAACTGGGCGTGCCGGTCAAGTGGGCAGAGACTCGCAGCGAAAACTACCAGGCCACCACGCACGGACGGGACCATGTCCAGGAAATCGAGCTGGCGGCCACGAACGACGGCCGGATCACGGGCCTGCGGGCAACGGTCTGGGCCGGAATGGGAGCCTATCTTTCGACCGCCGCCCCCGGGATTCCAACGATTCTGCACGGGCTGATGCTGTCCGGGGTGTACGACATTCCTGCCATCCATGAGGATGTGTATGGCCTGTACACCAACACGACCCCGGTGGAAGCCTACCGAGGAGCGGGCCGCCCCGAGGCAACCTTCATGGTCGAGCGCCTGGTGGACCTGCTGGCGACCCGACTGGGAATGGACCCGGCGGATGTCCGGCGGCGGAACTTCATTCCCAAGTTCGACAACGGCCACGACGTGGCGACCGGCCTGACCTACGACAGTGGCGATTATGACGGTGCACTGACCAAACTGCTCACCGAAGGGGACTACGAGGCGTTGCGCGCCGAGCAGTCCACGGCCCGAAACGAAGGACGCTACATCGGCCTCGGTCTCTCGACCTACGTGGAAATCTGCGGACTGGGTCCATCCCAGGTGGCCGGCGCGATCGGTTTCCAGGGCGGTCTGTGGGAAAGCGCGATCCTGCGCTTCCACCCCAGTGGCAAGGTCAACGTGATGATCGGTGCATCCCCGCACGGACAGGGGGAGGAAACAACGTTCGCCCAGATTGTCGCGGGCGAACTCGGCGTGTCACCGGACGACGTGAAAGTGATTCACGGCGACACGGACAACACTCCCATGGGGTGGGGCACGTACGGTAGCCGCACCACCGCGGTCGGTGGCGCGGCCCTGGCGCTCGCGGCACGCAAGATCCGCGACAAGGCGAAGATCATTGCCGCCCACCTGCTGGAGGCTGCCGTCGAGGACATGGAGTACGAGAACGGGAAGTTCTTTGTCAAAGGGTCCCCCGATTCGAGCAAGACCATCCAGGAAATCGCCTTGATGGCGAATGTTGCCTGGAACATGCCGGAAGGCGTGGAAGCCGGGCTTGAGGCCACGTCGTTCTACGACCCGCCGAATTTCGTGTTTCCGTACGGTGCCCACCTGGCGGTCGTGGAGATTGATCCCGAAACCGGAACGGTCGACCTGAAGCGGTACATTGCGGTGGACGACTGCGGGCCGCAGATCAATCCGGTCATTGTCGAGGGCCAGGTGCATGGTGGCGTCGTGCAGGGCATTGGCCAAGCGCTATGGGAAGAGGGCGTATACGACGAGGACGGCCAACTCGTGACCGGCACGATGCTCGACTATGCACTTCCGCGGGCCGACAGGCTGCCGAACATCGAGGTGCACTCGACGGTAACACCTTCGCCTCACCATCCTTTGGGTGTCAAGGGTATCGGGGAGGCTGGCACGATCGCATCGACGGCGGCCGTCTACAACGCGGTGATTGACGCACTGCGGCCGCTGGGGGTGACAAGCGTCAACATGCCATTGACGCCCGAGCGAATCTGGCGGTCCATTCAAGAGGCGCAGGGGAGGAACTGAGAGATGTACGCACCTGAATTCAGGTACTACCGAGCGAGTTCGGTGGCCGAGGCAACGGCACTGCTCGCCGAACACCCCGACTCGAAGCTCCTGGCGGGCGGACACAGCCTGATCCCGGCGCTGAAGCTCCGACTCGCAGCACCGAGTGCGCTGATCGACATCGGCCGGATCGACGGCCTGCGCGGGATCAGCACGGATGCAGGGACGATCCGGATCGGAGCACTCACGACTCACACCCAGATCGCCTCGTCCGCCGGACTCTCCGAGGCTGCAGCGGCGCTCTCGGAAGCGGCCGGAATGATCGGGGACCCGTCCGTACGCAACCGCGGCACGATCGGTGGCAATGTCGCCCACGCGGATCCGGCTTCCGACCTCCCTGCCGTACTGACATGCCTCGGTGCCGAGTTCATCATGGAAGGCCCCGGCGGAGAGCGCAGGGTCGCGGCACCCGAGTTCTTCGAAGGGCTCATGACGACCGCCTTGGGCGAGCATGAGGTTCTCACCGCGATCGAACTGCCAGCAGCCGGTGCCGGCGCGAACTCGGCATACGCCAAGTTCGCGCAGCCCGCCTCGCGGTACGCCGTGATCGGAGCCGCAGCCAAGCTGTCTCAGCATGACGGCAGATGCGGAACCGCAAGCGTGACACTGGGCGGAGTCGTACCGGCACCGGTACGTGCAAGCGCAGTCGAGCAGGCTCTGGTCGGCCGTCCGCTCACGGAAGAGTGCATTGCAGAGGCTTCGCGTGCGACAGCCGACTGCCTCGTCGACGATGAAGTTCTGGGAGATGTCTACGCTTCTGCGGCGTATCGCAAGGCCGTTGCCCACGTTTGGGTCCGTCGCGCGCTGACTGCGGCCGCCGCTCGGTGCAGCTAAGCGCCTACGAGCGTCCATGACCGATTCGTGCCCGACTCCCAGTTCGATCGGTGAACTGCAGTCGATGTTGGGGCGGGAGGAGTACGTTTCCGACCGCGCTCTGTCGACCTCCCTGTATCTGGCACTGCGACTCCGGAGGCCACTCCTGCTCGAAGGGGATGCGGGCGTCGGCAAGACAGCCGTGGCGAATGCTCTTGCCGCGGCACTCGGTCGTCCCCTGATCCGGTTGCAGTGCTACGAAGGACTGGATGTCCATCACGCCGTCTACGAGTGGAACTACCCGCGTCAGATCCTCGAGATCCAGCTGATGCGCCAGAACGGAAGCCTGGACCGACAGGCAGCGGCGAGAGACCTGTTCCGCAGGGAGTTCCTGATCGAACGTCCCCTGTTGCAGGCCCTGGAGCACAAGGGAGTCCCTCCGGTCCTGCTGATCGACGAACTCGACAGGGCCGACGAAGAGTTCGAGGGGTACCTGCTCGAGATGCTGTCGGACTACCAGGTCACGATTCCGGAACTCGGCACCGTCAAGGCTCCGCAACCCCCGATCGTCCTGATCACATCGAACCGGACCCGGGAACTGCACGATGCGCTGAAACGCAGGTGCCTCTACTGCTGGATCGACTATCCGGACTTCGGCAAGGAACTGAAGATCGTGACGGTCAAGGTTCCCGAAGCTTCGAGACGCCTCAGCGAACAGGCAACGGCGTTCGTCCAGGAGTTGCGGCAAACCGAACTCTACAAGACCGCCGGGGTCTCGGAAACCCTGGACTGGGTGTCGGCCCTGGTCGCACTTGACGAAGACCGCCTCACGGCGGAGAGAATCGACGAGACGCTCGGCATGCTCCTCAAGAATCAGGAGGACATTCACGCCGTTCGTGGCGAGCCGGTGCGAGCGATGCTGGACAGGGCGCGGAACCGAGGAGTACGGAGGAGCGCCGCCGATCAGGAGCCGGGCGCGGGATGGGTCACCTCCTAGAGAACCTCACGCAGTTCGCGGGATTGCTCCGCTCCCTGGGGTTGTCCATCCCTGCCGGGAGCACCATCGAAGCGGCACGGGCAGTCCAGTGCATCGATCTTGGCCGAAAGGAGGAGTTCCGTCTCGCCCTGCGCACGGTTCTCGTCTGCAGGGCAGAAGATCTGCAGCTATTCGACAGGGCCTTTGCTGCGTTCTGGAGGAAGCCGTCCGGCACCAGCACGAGACTGGATCTTTGGCCGCTCGGCAGCGAGCGACGGTTCGGAGACCCCATCGTCGAGATGGAGTCACTGACGGCATCGTCCGACGAGACCGGACAGGACCTGCCCGAACCGGTCCGGATTGCGACATACAGCGACCTCGAGACTCTCCGTGAGAAGGACTTCAAGACGCTGAATCCGGAGGAGACGGCGCAGGCAGTCCGCCTGCTGCAGGAGCTTCGCTGGCGACCGGCACCCCGCAGGACCAAGCGATGGGCTTCGGGCAAGGGGTCTTCTCCGGACATGCGGAGACTGCTCGAAAGACTCGCCCGCCGTGAGGCCGATACGGCCCCGCCGCCAACCAGAACGAGAAAGCGGCAACGGCGTCGACTGGTGCTGCTCTGTGACATCAGCGGCTCCATGGAACGTTACACGCGCATGCTCCTGTGGTTCGCCTGCTGCCTCTCGGGAAATCTGGGTCCTATCGAGTCCTTCGTGTTCGCGACGCGACTCACGCGAATCACCAAGAAGCTCCGCAGCAACCCTGCGGGTAACCCGCTTCGTGAGATCGGCCGGCTCGTTCCCGACTGGTCGGGAGGCACCCGTATCGGCGAATCGCTGCGAGCGTTCAACGTGCATTGGGCACGCAGATGTCTCGGACACGGGGCCGTTGTCCTTATCATCTCGGACGGATGGGACCGTGGTAACCCCGATCGCATGCGGTGCGAAGTGTCACGACTCCAGCGGTCCTGCCATAGGCTGGTGTGGCTGAGCCCCCTACTCGGTTCACCCGAGTACCGACCGTTGACCCGAGGGCTGCAAGCTGCCCTGCCATACGTCGACGACTTTCTGCCAGTACACAACCTGGCGAGCCTTGAACGACTGGCTGCCCATCTGAACAGGCTGCCGACCGCCTCCCCATCACGCTGGTGCCGGCCGGAGGCACCGGATTCCAGCGAGGTCTGGTAGGCTGGCGAGAGGCGATTGCGCGATGCAGTTCCAGGGAACGTACGAATTCGCGGCACCGGCCGAGCTGGTCTTCGATGCTCTCACCAACCCGAGCGCGGTCGCAGGCTGCATCCCTGGCTGCGAAGGCCTCGATCCACTGGGCAACGACCGCTACCAGGCAACCATGGCACTTGGCATCGGGGCGATCAAGGGAAAGTTTCAGGGGACCGTGGCACTCCGCGAGCAGATCCGCCCGGCTTCGTTCGTGCTGCAGGTCGCAGGCAGGGGGAGTGCAGGCTTTGCAAACGGTGAAGCCCGGATCGAGATATCCGAGTCCGACACGGGAAGTTCGGTCACTGTGCGGGTTAATGCGAAGGTCGGCGGGGCGGTGGCTCGGGTGGGCCAGCGACTGCTGATCGGCACAGCGAAGACGATCACGGGAAAGTTCTTCGCCTGCCTTCGCGAACACGTTGAGACAGGCACTGCCAATCCGTCAACATAGAAGCGGTTCCGCAGCTACTCTCAAGGTTGCAGTTCGGCTCAGCAAGAGTGGACGAGCCGGCACACCTGACGGTCCCAAGAAACCGGTAGTGGTGCCGGCGCCCGGCCTGCGATCTGGCAGCCCAAGCCGCCTTGCCGTCGACTGGCCTGGCTTCTACGGATCGGGGCATACGGGCCGACTTTCTCCTGTACGCGGAGTTCTGCATCTGGCGCTGTACTTGCGAGTTCAATCGGAAGCCGCAACGGCACGTCATCGTGCAGGTCAGGCGCACCATCCTGTTGAGCCCAATGCCTGCATGGCTCCGACCACGCATGGTGGACATGGAGACACCGTAAGCGCGATTGATGGTGAGCATCGACCGCCCTTCGAGGCTACCAGACACAGGCGTCCGAGCGGTATCGTTGCGAAAATCCAACCTACCCTGATTTCACATCGTTCCGAGGGCCAAGTGGACCTGATTCCGCTCTTCCTTCTTCGATGCGCAGTATGAAGCATGGGCAGTCCCTATGCGACACAACGGAACGCATCCGCGATCCTCGGACCTTCCGCTCCGTGCCTGGCAAGCCAGTCCGGATTTTGCCCCCGCGAACGAAGTCCTTGAAGCGAGTCGGAAATCAGGCTATCTCCATTGCAGTTACCACTGTTGCTTCGCCCAAGCGATGAACTGACAATTTGTCGGCCTTGGAGTAATCCGAGCACACGGAATCGCGACGCCCGCAGAAATGAACCACATATTTACTCGACTTGCCGAACGCAGTACATCCGAAGCCAATCAGTCCGTTGTGACCCGTCAGTGTTCCAATGTGGTTTCATCTCAGGGATGCAATCGAGGCCAGTCATTCTGGAGCATCTGGACAAACAGATCGAGCGCTACTGTGCAAACAGAGTGGAGACTGCTGAAGTCAGGATTCCGTCCTCGGTGGCTTGCAGTCGCTTGTCCTTTACCTCCAAATCCCTGAACTGATCAATGCTCTGCTTGAGCTGCTCCTTGCTGCTTTTCAGCGACTCCACTTCGGATCGCACCGACCGTATCCTCTTCTGCACCCGAGTTAACTGAGACAGGATCTTTTTCTGCCTCTTACTTTGCTGAGCAGTGGGATATTCAATCAGTGAAGCTGCGCCTTCAGTGGTCTCCTCGATCCAATCTGCGAAACTTGATATCCTCGTAAAGATAGAGGTTACAACCCGACCCTGTCGGTCAACAACAACCTCACTGGACACACCTACCTGTAACCACTGCATGCCTTTGGTCCCGGTATACGGAACCACTAATGGACCACCACTATCACCGGGATTCGTCCGTTTTGTGCTCGATCCGGCACATATCGTGTCCTCACGAGCTCGAAGTTCTTCATCGACAAAGTCCAGCCGGTTGCGACAATCAGCAGCATAGTACAGGTTCTCATCGACAGATTGTATCCTATCGACAGATTGTATTCTTGTCCAACCATCCATGAGACCATAGCCCATCATGGTAGCTAAAGTACCGGACGGAGCATATTGCTCTTCAGCTGATCGCTGAGCAATACCGAGTGGGGTTACGAACGACTTCGATAACGGCCGGGATAACTCAACAAGTGCGATGTCCGCAGCATTGGACAGCTTCCTATGCTGCGGGTGTGGAATGACCCGCTTGGCACTCTGGTATCTGCCGTCAGAACCATGCATGATCCAGATGTTCTCCGGCAAGGAAGTACCGTACCAATTGAAAACACAATGGCCGGCTGTCAATACCCAATTCCGTGCGATAAGAGTACCCGTGCAGGCCTGCTGATATGCCTTGTACACATACACTACGAACGGGTAGTCTCGCACAGATCTGGCTTGGCCTCCAACGATCGTGCGGGGAACCTGATGCTCTTCAGCACCGGAGCCAAGCACCGGGAGCAGGAACAGAAGCCCGATGCACCATACTGGACGCCGGACTCGGCATTCGAATCGTCCACGGACACGTTCCAAGATTCGCATGACGATGCAAGTATACCTTGAACGTGGGTACTCCCGCAACTGTGTGGGTCATGGAATCGGACCACCTTGGCGTTCACTGCCGGTACCCGCACAGACGGTGTCATCTTGACGAACCGCCGCAGCGAGAGGAGGAGGTGGACTCACGGCCCCTGCTGCGGGAGATGCGGAAGGGGGAAGAATGGCGGCAACTGCTGGCCGGCCGGGAGAAGCTGTGCCGGCGATTTCACTCCCCGGGTCGGTTCCGGCTACCAAGCGCCGATGTAGGAACAGACGACAACTGGACATAATCCCTGAAACTGGCCGCCGACCGGGCTGGCTGATCCGGAGGATCGGTGCGGTTGTCTCGGACCCAGTCCTCGAAATCGCGGACAAGATCGGGACGCTGTGCAGCAAGGTCATAGACTTCCACGGAGCCATCGGCCGGTCCCGCACGAATTTCCAGCGCCCCCGGCGGGCCGCCTGGCTGTGCAGTCGATTGCCGTTGGTCACAAGTTCCCAGTACAACCACTCATGCTCGTCCTGCCCACCCTCCCCGACCATGGTCGGCACGAACGAGATCCCGTCCGTCGGAGGCGATTCCACGCCCGCGACTTCCGCGAAGGTCGCCATCATGTCCCGGAAGTAGGTAGCCCAATTCTCGATGTGCCAGTGCTGGCGGATCAGGGCCGCCAACTGCGCGGGCATGGACTCCCCTGCGGACAGCACGCGAGGTGAGTGTGTAACACACCGCGATAGTGGTCTTGCATGTCTTGCGATGCCAACCAAGTCTGCCGTTCGATGCGAGCACGGGCAGGATCACGCCACGTGCGTTCTGAGCTACCAGATACAGACGCCACAATGGCTGCTCGAGCGTCCAGCCCAGCCGGCGGTCCCCCGGGCCGTGACCTGCAGGACTGCTGTCTTCCAGCCAACCAGCACCACCCACGGCGAGTTCACCGTAGCCACACCTGCCGCAAGCCCTTGCCGAACAGGGTGCCAAATCCCGGTACTGGCTCATGGTGCGCGGCGACCAGCCGGTCCCAGAGCCGATGTTCCTGGACTCCGCAGGTCGCGCGCACCTGCACCGCCTAGAGGTCCACGCTGTCCAGCAACCGCGATGGCGATTCCATTGCCTCCACCCTGACAGATCCAACACGAAATGTTCAGCCCCGTCAGATCGCACCCCTCTATGTTGGAAAAGTACTGAAGAGATGCCAAGCCAAGCACGCTGTGGGTAGACTCACAGTCTCAACTGCACCAATCGCCGACAATAAGATCATCCTCAGACATCCTGAACTCGGGGGCAGGTCATAGGCCCATCGTAGCCTGAAAACCATTGAAATACAAGGCTTTCAGTGGAGCCGAGGCTTGGCAGGAGATATCAGTTTCAGATAAGATCGTGAACCTCAAGTTAGGACGAGCGCTCCTGCGAACACGCTGCCACTCTCCCTTGGTGCGACCGTCTCGATCGGGTCGCCCAGCGTGTGCAGTCCAACGGCAACGCAGTGCACTGCCCGGCACATCCCTGTAGTGCACCTCAATAGCGGATCAGGCGCTGGCTGCCCTGCAAACCGCTCATCCTGCGCAGGATGGCCTACTGTGCCGCGACGGCACAGGGCTAGTAGCCCCGCCTCCACCTTAAGATTGCCGACTGCCGGTCCAAACAACCGGTACCACTTCACCATACCGCTAGCACGGGTTCACCATCTTACCCTCGAGTTCAGGATGTCTGATCCTACACTGGGCCCTCGCCTCGAAACACATTGCACTCAACACTCATGATCGAGGCGATCACCCCGACGCCATGAAACACTCTGCTACGGGTTGACCCGGCAGAGGCCACACCCGTGCTGGAATATGGAGCGGAAGCGGGTCATGGTCGCAACGTCCAATCGGTGGTTGTATCCCCGACTCCAAACTGGCCCGGCGATCCCGTATCGAGCCCCGCATTGTTCCGACCTCCCCCGGGAGTGTCCGGACGAGCAGCAAAACGAGTCCTGCTTTCGTGGCAGGTGTCCCTGTTCGGCATCGCCTGCCCGCTTCCGCCGGAAAGGAGCATATCACATGCAGGAAGACCATTTCACGATCGATGCGATGCACGTGGCCGTACCACGAGCAGCGGGCATCGACGTGCACAAGATGGAAGTCACCGCCAGCGTGCGCCTCTGCGAGCCGGGCCAACCGGACGCCAGCATGGCGACGCGCACGTTCGGCACGCATCCGTCCGCCCTGCGGGACCTGACGGACTGGCTGCACGCCCAGCGGGTCGAGGCCGCGACGATGGAGAGGGGACGGGCATCTACTGGATCGCGCCCCTCCGGGCGCTGGAAGAGGCCGGGATCCGGCCCACGTTGGTGCATGCGCAGCATGTGCAGCAGATCAAGGGGCGCAAGACGGACTGTCAGGACAGCATCTGGCTGGCGCGGGTGTGCCAGTTCGGTCTGGCCCGGCCCAGTCACGTGCCACCCCGTGCGTTTGCGGAATTGCGCCAGCAGTGTCGGTACCGGCGCCAGTTGGTGGCCAACCGTGCCCGGGTCCGCAACCATCTGCAGAAGACGCTCGACCAGGACGGATTGCGGCTGGGTGGCGTGCTGACGAACCTGTTCGGGGTGAACGGGCGCCACGTGCTGGACGGTCTGGCGCAGGGCCAGTCGATCGAGTCGATCCTGGCGGGGCTAACTCGCCATGTGCGGGCCAAGCTGCAACTGCTGGCACAGACGCTGGAGGCCAACCTGTCATCCACATCGCTGTGGATGCTGGCCGGTCAACTGGATGACTTCGACACGGTGACCGGGCGCATCGTGGAACTCGACGAGCGGGTGGAAGCGACCATCGCCGACTGGCGGCGTTCCCTGGACCTGCTGGAGACCATTCCGGGCATCGCCCGCAGCAGCGCGCACGCCATCCTGGCCGAGTTGGGGCCGGAACCGACGCAGGTGTTCGGCACTGCCGCCCGGCTGGCGGCCTGGGCCGGGGTCTGTCCGGGCAACAACGAGAGTGCCGGCAAGCGCCGCTCCGGCCGGATACGGGCAGGCAACCCGACGCTGCGGGCCACGCTCACCGAGTGTGCCCACGGGGCGACCCGCACCAAGGACAGCCAGTTCCATGGCTTCCACGCGACCATGACCGCCCGTCACGGCTACGAGCGCGCCATTCTGGCGACCGCCCACAACCTGTTACGTACGGTCTATGTGGTGCTGCGGGACGATCATCCCTATCAGGACCCACAGGTCGACTACGAGCAACTGCTCGCCCAGCGCAACGGACCGCGCTGGATTCGCATGCTCCGCAAGCACGATCTGTTGGAGGAACTCCTGCCGGCGGCCTCACCGCAGCGCCTCCCCTGTCCTGTGCCACACCGGTTCCTCAGCGCGTCGCGCCCGTCGCCATAGAGCGGGGCTGCCTCGGGACGACGGCCAGAGAACCGCTCTCCGCCAGTGACGGGTGATTGTCAATCCTTGCTGACGCCAGTCCCTATCCCCTGAGCGTCCGCACCCCCGGTCTGTCTCCCTGCCAAGGGTGTTTCACAGCAAGGCAGACTTTTCCACACACAGGCATCCCATCGCCACTATCCAGAACCCAACGCATCTGATCTCAAGCAGTTCCGAGAGTTCCGAGGCGAAGTGATCCCGATTCCACTTCTCCTGGAGTCAGACAGCCTTGATGCTGACAAGGTAAACGTGATTGTCGTGAATTGTGTACGTCACCCAGAGAGTCGGTACATGCTTCACGTTACCTGAGAGTTGCACATATGCCATCTTTCCGCCTTCGATGCACATTCCGTCGTATGGGTCATGAGACAGACTCCACTCAAGACTATGGAACGCATCCGCAAGCATCTTATTTCCCGCTAGATGCTTCGCAAGCCAGTCCTGAACCTTGTCCCCGCGAACGATGTTCTTGGGGCCTGTCGGAAATCCGGGAATCTCCATTGGCGTTAATACTGGCTCTTCGCCCAGTCGATGACCTCAGGCGTGACCTGCCCCCTCACGGAACCGAGAGTGGCGAAGATCGGGATCTCTTCGCCGTCACTCGCCATGCCCCAGATCCTATCGTGGCTCATCTCGCTGACATCCGACGCCGTGTGCCCGAATAGGGTGTTCAACACGTAGAGCGTCAAGTCCTTTTCGTATGTGTCGAGGCAACTAGTGTCCGGGGGAGCCATTGACCGGAACTTCCGTGTCTCATAGGCAAACGATGGCTCCTCCACAGTAATGGAACCCTCGTCAGCGAGCGCTTCAATACACGCCGGCATGAACTTCGGAACCGGGCCATGTTGTTTCTTGATGTACGTCGTCCCCGAAATCGAGACTCCGCGGTCCTTGTACGCCAGCACATCCGCGAACCACAGTGTCTTGTTCAATCGAACTGCCCCCAGACGATCCGGTTCCGCGCATTTGTGGATAACGAAATGAACCAGTGCCTTGAACTTCGGATGGACCTCCAGTTGCGTTGTCATTTTCCTGCTTCCGTGCGTCACAAGCAATTATGCGACACACGACCTCCTTACTTAGAGCATACTTGATCCGCAAGCAGTATCGCTCAGCAGTACTCAGAATGGCAGATCAGACGGGGCTGGAGTGGCATTGGCGGGGCGGTTGAGCCTGATGGAGTGTGTCGATCGGGGCGTAGCGGGGCTGGCGGTACACACAGACACTCCCGTCCCGCTCTCGCGACCGCTTCCACGTTGTGTCGATCCCAGTCGGGCTAGTGAAGAACGTGTTGCGATAGGCCTCTCGGCCATCGCGCTCACTATGCCCGTGCCCGGCGAGGGCCATAAGCAGCCGTTCACCAAGGTACCGGAACGACTCACGGGTGTCGGGTCCCGAGGGGAGTCCAATGCACAGGGGAGAGATGTAGCGGATGGCGTTGGCGTCACGCTCGTCGGGCGGATTTCGTAGCCGCTGGAGATGCCCTGCATACCGCGACGCGAGCTTGGGCATAGGAGCGAGTGTGGTCTCGTCATCGCGCTACCACAGTACAGCAAAGCCAAGCAGGAAAATACATATGCTCCTGAGTCGGATCGATATGATCCGGAATCAGTTCGAGCCGTGGTCTTCGGGTCGACTGGAGATTCTCGCTACAAGTCTCGTATGAAGTCGCTCCGGTGTGAAGGGCCGTACCCGCTTCGGGCGTCCGAACGCAACGTATTCGCTTGCCCACCGCCTTCGTGAACTTCGCTATCGACCCGATAACGAGAGCTCGTGCGATGCCCCCGGACTAGACTTGCTCCAGGAGTCTCACTCCCCGGGCCGGTTCCGGCTACCAAGCGCCGCTGCAGGAACAGGTGACAACTGGACATAGTCCCTGAAACTCACCGCCGACCGGGCCGGCTGGTCCGGAGGATCGGTTCGGTTGTCTCCGACCCAGTCCTCGAAATCGCGGACAAGATCGGGACGCTGCGCAGCCAGGTCAGTTGTCTCGGACCTGTCGACCGCAAGGTCATAGACTTCCACGGAGCCATCGCCCGGTCCCCGCACGAATTTCCAGCGCCCCCTGCGGGCCGCCTGGCTGTGCAGTCGATTGCCGTTGGTCACAAGTTCCCAGTACAACCACTCATGCTCGTCCTGCCCACCCTCCCCGACGATGGTCGGCACGAACGAGATCCCGTCCGTCGGAGGCGATTCCACACCCGCGAGTTCCGCGAAGGTCGCCATCATGTCCGGGAAGTAGGTAACGTGGTCCGACACGCTCCCGGCCGGCACTCTACCGGGCCAACTCACGATCTGGGGAACTCTCAGGCCGCCCTCGTACATCGAACCCTTGTACCCCCGGAGACCGGCGGTCGCCTCGAAGAAATCCTCGTTCACGTCGAAACGCGACTGAGCACCGTTGTCGGAGTTGAAGATCACGACCGTGTTGCGGTCGATTCCGAGGGACCGGAGCAGTGCAACCAGCCGCCCAACATCCCGGTCCAGACGGGACACCATCGCCGCATAGGTCGCCCTCGGGTTGGGCGAGACGATATACCCGGTCCGTCTCTCCTGCCCGCCTCCAACCTCGGGAAAACGACCCAGGTACTCCGCCAGAGAGTCGGCGGGAACAGCCAGTTCCACGTGAGGAATCGTAACCGGCAGGTAGCAGAAAAAGGGGCCGTCACGGTTGTCGCGGATGAACTCCAGTGCACGTTCGAAGATCACATCGTGGGAATACTGGCCCCTTCCGCCATTCTCGTTCAAGCGCAGATTCATGCGTCCGTGATTGAACGTGAGCCAGAACGGGTAGAAGAAGTGCGCATGCACCTGGTGCAGATAGCCCAGGAAATCGTCGAAGCCCTGCCGCAGCGGATGGCCGGGGCTGTCGGCCAGACCCAGACCCCACTTGCCGTAGGCTCCTGTCGCATAGCCTGCGGACTTGAGCATCTCGGCCAGCGTGATGTCCCGGTCCCGGATGTGCGCATCCCCGAGATTGCCCCGAACGGACGTGTGACCACCATGCAGGCCGGTGAGCAGTACACTGCGAGAAGGGGCGCAGACTGTGGAACCGGCATAGGCCTGGGTGAATCGCATCCCTTGGGCAGCCAGCATGTCGATACTCGGAGTTCCGATCTTCTGTTGGCCGTAGGAGCCCAGATGCCCGTACCCCAGGTCATCCGCCATGATCAGCACGATGTTCGGCCTGGCAACGGCTGTGACCGAGAACAGACATCCGAGGAGGATCGGCAGCAGCTTCACGCCCTGCAAGATATCACGCTGCAAGGATCCGTCCTGGCGGTTCCAGGGAAGCGACATCCTCGGGTGGCCGCCAGGGATGTCGGAGCGGTCGGATGACAGACCGGAGCGACCCGGCTCTCGTTCATGCTTCCGGATCGCAACCGTGACCACATCCCACGTGGTAGATGGTGTCTGAGGGCCGGAGACCCGGAGCCCGGCAGCCGGCGCACTACGGTCCCCAACGGATACGCAGGAAAGACGCGGAGCAGACAAGCGACGAGCGGTTTCCCTCGGTACGATATTGGCGGATGGAAGCCCCCGATCTCTCCAGCGTGCCGTGCTGGTCGCGCATTCCGTGTAGCAGCCGGGTGTCCGCCCGTTCATACATGCGTCCGAACGGCTTGGCCGCGCAATGGTGCGGATCCACCAATTCCTCTTCTGGCTTCGTAGCAGGAACCGTGACGCCGAATCGGAAACCTCTAGAGAGGGTTGCGTGAGACCGGTCATTGTTCCGGCCTCCTTCCGCGCGATAGACCTAAGCGCTGTTCCTGCATCTCGGTTCATGTCCTTGCCGTGACAGGAGAATGCGAATAGGAGGTGCGAGACACCGGGCGCTTGCGTCGGGAGCATGGGGCCCGGAATGGGATCGGCTAGAATTGGGGCGTCCTGATGAATCGGCGGGAACTGGGAATCGCGGCAGCCAGCATCCTCGGGGGATGCGGATCGGCTCCGGAACGGCCATCCGGTGAGGATGGGCAGCCGGCCCGCCCACTCTATTTCGACTTGCACATCGATACCCCAAGCCGGCTTGTTGCCGAAGGGCTCGACTTGGCCGAGAGCCCGGAATACAGTCAGGTCGACATCCCCAAGATGCGCCAAGGCGGGCTCAATGCCGGCTTCTTCGCTGTCTTCAGTTCGGCCCGGAACAGGGAACCGATCGAATCCGTCAAGGATGCCCTGCGAATCACGGACGTAGTCGTCGAGACGATCAACCAAAACTCCGACGAACTGTTCCTGGGGATAACGTCCGACGATGCAGCCAGAGCCCAGAGAGAGGACCGCATCGCGGTGTTTCTCGGTGTCGAGGGCGGGCACATGATCGACTCCAGCATCGAGGTCCTGCGCCAGTTGTACCGGCTCGGTGCCCGTTACCTCGGACTGACCCACAGCGGCAATACCCCGTGGGTCGGTGCAGCCGAGTATCCCGATGACGGTCCCGAGGGGCTGACCGATTTCGGCAGGGAGATCGTACGGGAAATGAACCGACTCGGGATGATGGTCGACCTGTCCCATGCGTCCGAGCGAGCCTTCTACGACACGGTCGCAGCGTCCTCGGCACCCATCCTCAACACGCACGCGGCATGCAAGGCACTTGCGAACCATCCTCGGAACCTGACGGATGACATGCTCAGGGCTCTCGCTCAGAACGGCGGTGTGCTGGGAGTGGCCTACTACGCTGGCATGCTGGACGACGACTACCGGGCACGATTCCCTGCATTGCGGGGAATCGGTCGCCGGCGAGCAGCGGTACGCGGAGAGTTCGCCGGCGACCCGAGGCGGCTCTCCAAGGAACTCTGGAAACTCAACGTGGCCGAGGTGGAGGAGATCGGAGCGCCTCCGCTCAGCCGTCTGGTGGATCATATCGAACACGCGGTAACAGTGGCAGGGGTCGACCATGTCGCCATCGGCTCGGACTATGACAGCGTCGGACTGAAGCTCCCGAAAGACCTTGAGCACATCGGCAAGACCCCGAATCTGATGTCCGCCTTGGCCAACCGCGGATTCTCCGAGGAGGATATCGCCAAGGTGATGGGTGGGAACGTAGTTCGCGTCATGCGGCAGGCCGAAGCCTTGGCGGATGCCCGTCGCACCTGATCCTGTGTCCACTCCCGGCTTCCGTACGGCCATTCAGCCTGTCCATCGGGCCGCGTCGGCGCGGCCTCAGTCACTCGGGCATCGCGTCAGAAGACTCCCGCATTGACTGGTGACCGAATCCGAATATCGAGGCTTCCCGTCGGTCCGCTGACAGCACAGTGTGGCCCGCAACGCCCCGGGGTACACCTGCCCCGCTCCAACGCCTGCGGACTCCCAGGTCGGCGACATCCGGTAGAACGACCCGCATTCCCCGGTTCGACTCTTGGTGATCCCACTGCAACCTATTGCTAAACAATAGCTTTCCAGCAATGGACCGCGACTCTGGCGCACTTGAAGCACTGCCTACTAAGCCGCGAACGCTCACTCGCCAGTTCGTTTGCGGTCATCCGACCGCGATGGACGGCAAGACCTGGATCGAACTTCGCCCGGACGGTCCCGGGCCCGCAGCATACGATCGACTTGACCGGATGTCCGAAACGGGGCTCCCAAGAATCGACCAGGACACCGGTCCACTTCCAGAGGGACCAAGCCGCCCTGCGCGGCCGCATCTGGCGACCCGAGATATTAAACGCAACCCGCAGCGCGCCGGAAGACCGGCCGGGGCATGCCGCGGGTCCGACCAAGCATGACATCATGCTCTCACCCGGACTCAGGGCGAGCGTCGGATTCCGAGACCATGCCGCGTGTGCTTTCTCGTCTTGTACCCTTGTCTGATCGTGGAAGACTCGTCCGTCAGCTACTCCCCGCTCACGCCGCTGTCGTTCCTGGATCGAAGTGCTCTTGTCTATCCCGACAAGCCTGCGGTCATCCATGGCGACACCGTGTACAGCTATGCGCAACATCGCGACCGGATCCATCGACTCGCGGCGGCGCTGCAACAATGCGGAGTGGGTCGTGGCGACCGGGTGGCAATCATTGCGCCCAACATTCCTGCCATGCTCGAAGCCAAATTCGGCCCTATGCTCATCGGAGCGGTTCTGGTGCCGATCAATATCCGGCTGTCGTCCCGGGAAATCGCCTACATCCTGAACCATTCGGGCTCGACGGTCCTGATCTTCGACTCGGAGTTCGCCGACCTGGTGCGAGGATTCCGGGAGGATGTCCGGACCGTGAAGACCTACATCCAGGTCGCGGACGCAGCTCCGGCGGCAGACGATATCCCCGGTCCGGAATACGAGGAATTCCTCGCCAACGCCCCCGCCACACCTGTGCCTGTCGAGACGATCGACGAAAGGGATGCCATCTGCATCAACTATACGTCTGGCACAACCGGCTTCCCCAAGGGTGTCGTGTTCCATGCCCGCGGAGCTTGGATCAACGCGGTCGGCGAGGTGATGGAAACCGGTATGAACTGGCGCTCTGTCTATCTCTGGACCCTGCCCCTGTTTCATTGCAACGGCTGGTGCTTCCCGTGGGCCGTCGCTGCTGTAGGCGCAACCAACATCTGCCTGCGCAAGGTCGTTCCAGCGGATGTGTTCCGGCTGATCCGCCAGCACGGCGTGACACACATGTGCTGCGCTCCCACGGTCCTGACGTCGCTGTATTCAAGTCCTGAGGCCGAGGGACAGGATCTCGGTGGCGTGACGGTCGCGACAGCTGGCGCACCGCCGGCTCCCCACGTCATCCGCACGATGGAGGCAATGGGTGCGCAAGTTCATCATCTGTACGGTCTGACCGAAACCTATGGTCCCTACACGATCTGTGCCGACCAGCCGGGATGGAGTGATCTGGAAGCGGGCCGGCGGGGGCAACTCAAGGCTCGCCAAGGGGTGCCCTACGCCGTGGCCGGAGACGGGCTTCGCGTCGTGGACCAGGACATGAACGACATTCCGCGCGACGGCACCACGATGGGCGAAGTGGTGATGCGCGGCAACATCGTCATGACAGGCTACTTCGATGATCCGGAGGCGACCGCCAAGGCGTTCCGCGGAGGCTGGTTCCACTCCGGCGATCTGGCCGTGTGGCATGCCGACGGGTACATCGAGCTCAAGGACCGCTCCAAGGACATCATCATCTCGGGCGGCGAGAACATCTCGAGCCAGGAGGTCGAGAAAGTGGTCATGGAGCACCCCGGCGTCCTTGAGGTCTGTGTCGTCGGCGTCCCTGACGACAAGTGGGGCGAGGTCCCCAAGGCCTTCGTCGTCCCGACGCCCGGTGCCGATGTCAGTGTGGACGAGATCATCCAGTTCACGCGAGAGCGCATCGCTCATTTCAAGTGTCCGAAGCATGTCCAGTTCGGCGATCTACCCAAGACCGCAACCGGCAAGATCCAGAAGTTCCTCCTTCGCAACAGCGAGTGGCAGGGACGCGAGAAGCTGGTCCGGGAATAGTGCCGACGGAACCAGCAATCGCAACGCAGGATACCGGGAACCGGACGCTCTGCATGCCGCACCGTGCCGAGACCGGACTGCGGCCTCGCTCCCGGCGGCTACGGCCACCGGTGCAGCAGTCCATGTCCGTCCGGCAGTCGTTCGCCGACTTGGCCCCCAAACCCCGGGGTCCGCTGGTGGTTGACAGTTCTGCAAGCCCTGCCTCCAGCGATCCCGGGTGGAATTGCCCGCTCCGTATCGCGTTTCGAGGCTGAACCCGCCGGAAACAAAGGCGCATCCGCAACGGATGAAGCGGTGATGTCAGCGTCCCAGTGAGAGAACGTTGGCGAATATCCGATAGGCACCGGAGACTCCGTACGGGAACTGACGATGCACAGCGTAGGCGAAGTAGGTGTAATGGCCGTTCCCGTACGGCGCCGTCACCCACCCGCCCCGCTGGGGGGCCTGCCCCTCGTCTTGGGTCTCGATCAACGGGACGTAGGCGTCATCCCAAGCGGCAAGGAACTTTGATCCCCGCTGCTCAACCCAGTCGTCGAAGTCGGCTGCCGAGATCCTGTTGGGCACATGGAAGACCGGGTGATCCGGTGCGAGGACTCGCACCGGCGAATCCTCTTCCGAGACTTCCTCGGCCCTGCGGGGAAGGTCGGCCGGGTACGCTGCCCACTTGTCAGGGACGAATTCCTGGGTCTGGTAGAGGACGATCAGATTCCCCCCTTGCCGGGCGTACTCCAGCAGTCGATCGTTGTAGCTGATCAGGTCCTCGCGCACGGCGTAGGCACGAGTCCCCACGACAATCGCGTCATACCCGCTCAAGTCCCCACCGGCGAGATGTCCGGCATCCAGCAGAGTGACCTCCGTCCCCATCTGCTCGATGCCGCCCGGCACGTCGTCTCCCACACCCATGACGTAACCGACCCGCATGTCCGGAGCGATCCTCACATCCACCGCCGTCACGGTGGTGGTTGCGTCGCTATACAGGTAGCGGGTATCGAGGTCTCGGTGGCGGATGGACTGGTAGCCCTGCCGGTACTCTCGTCCGCCAGCCCGCGCGACCGCCACCAACCGGTACGTCCCCCTGCCGATGCCCGGGGCCGTGACCGAGAAACCGAACCGTTGGCGGGCATTGGACTGGGAAAATCGAAACCCGTGACGTGGCGGCTCGGCACTCCAGCCCTCGGGCAACTCCAGCAGCAACTCGCCCTCAGCGCCCTCGGGCTGATTGCTGAGGACCTCGACTTCAAGGGACAGACTGGCCGGATTCGCACTCAGGGGCACGACAAGATTGGCCGGTGAGACGTTGACGGCAACCGCTGGTGCCACCTTGAGTTCGCGGTACTCGTAACCATACGGAAGGTTGGCCTCCCGTCTGTACACGGTCGCGCTCATGCGAATCTGCTGGCCACCGATCGTATGGTCGACGGATGCAGTCAGTGCTGGTTCCCGTCCCGCCAAGTGCAGAAATCGCGGTTCCCGAACTTCGTATCGGCTCTCGCGAACCGATCGGCGGCCGAAGTAGCGCCGTGCCAACGCGGCATCCATGGGGACCGTGACATCGAAGCGGGCCGTCACCGGCTCTCCCGCCCGCAGCGGGCCCTGAGCCGGAGGAGCAGCGCCGACCTGCCAGTTCCCGACGCCATCCAGTCTGAAACGCGGGGAATGAACCGCCAGGCTGCTGGGGTTGACCAGCGTGGTCACGACCTGGAAGTGCTGGCCCGGAACAACCTCGCCCATCGTCGCAGGCGCAGTGAACGGGGGGATGGAGCGTTCCGAGCCCACGGGAACCGCCACCGCTCGCAACCGGAGACCCAGTGCCGTGTTGATGGCATCCTGGAACTGGCGTTCCTTGATGGAGAGCAGGAAGCGGGCCTCCTGGTCCCCGGAGACCAGCCGAACCGCCTCCCGGGTCAGTTCCAGTCCTTGGACGAGGAACGGTACGACCGCGGCGGGGTCGCTGATGCGGTAAGCCGCAACCGCTTCGCGGACTCTGCTTTCGATGCGGGCGAGCAGAGGCAGCACCCCTTCGGGCGGTTCGCTGGCAATCAGGCTGAACATTCCGCCCAGTGACGTATCGATCCCGTCAAGGAACCCGTTCTCCCTGTCGGGAACCTCGACCATTGTCCGCAGCCGTTCAAAGTAGTGATGCTCGACCCCGGTCCGCTCCCGGAGCCGCCCACTCGTCTGCGATCGCTGCAGACTGAGTCCCAGCGCCGCTAGTTCGCTGTAGCTCTGGCCCAGCCAGGGGCTGAACGTTCCAGGATTCAGCCGAACGTGCCATGGGTGGTCAGGCGGCCGGGACACCGTGGTGCGCCGCGTCCGAAGATTGCTCCGATAGAGCTTGAGAGGCTGCCAGGGCCTGAGGCCTTCTTCGTGGATCTGCTCCGGGAATCGTTCGGCCTCCCCGGCCGCCAGAAATGCCTCTCTCGTGACGACTCCCGCCACTTCGTGATTGCCGTGTCCGTCCCTTGAATCGCCGTAGAACCGCGAGACCAGCACCAACGGGCGGTTGATCCGGATCACCCGGACGACATCTCGCAGCACGTTCTCTCTACCCCACTGGCGGAGTGCTTCGCTCAGGTTCTTCGAATAGCCGTAGTCGACCAATGTTGTGAAGTACAGGTCATCCAGGCCGTAGTGCCGGCCGGCTGCCAGCATTTCCTCGGTTCGAATCAGTCCCAGCGCGTCGAAGAGTTCAGGACCAATGGCGTTGGCCCCCGCCTCACCGCGATTGAGCGACAGGAGGGATGTTCGGACCCCCTGACCGCGACTCAGATACGTCAGTGTGCCGCCTTGCTCGTCATCCGGGTGCGCCACGGTATAGAGCACGCTGCCGGTCGTCTGGAGCCGCAGGAGATCCTGCCAAACGCCGACTGCACCTCGATCGACGACCAGCGAGCGAGGTCCGGCCTTGGACTCGTCCAACATCAGGACCCTGTCGAGATCAGGCTGCGGCGCGGCCCAAGCGGATCCAGCGAGGGTGGTCAGGATACCCGCGAACAGTCCCGAGGAAAGGAGTGGAGCAAGGAGCCGAGAACGAAGTGGCAGTGCCATGGTGATCACCTCAAGACGCCGGTCCGGACGCTCTCCGGCTCGAAGAACGGCGTTGCGGGCCGGTAGCCGACGAAGATGTCCGCCGGAGAACCGGTCGCTTCGAGAGTCCTCGGGACTGGATCTGAAGCCGACCCCGTCCCGCCTGATGTCCCGGATGGGGGCACCGAAGCGTCGACCCCACGGCAGTCCGAATACGGTCAGACAAGGTAGTCCAACCCGGGAGAATGGGCATTGCGGTACTCGTCCAGGAGCGTTGCGGCGAGTTCGCGACTCCGCACCAGGGGGTTCGCGGCCAAGGCGTCCAGGGCGAGCGCTCGGGAGCCGCCCAGGGCGGCCCTTACCGTCAAGCGCTCGTATTCCTTGACCTGGACGAGCAGGGTCCGGATCGACCCGGGCAACGACCCGGTAGCCAGCGGACGGGGTCCGTTGCCATCGATCACGCACGGCACCTCGACAGCAGTCTCCGGCGAGAGATCCCGGACGGCCCCGCAGTTGGGCACGTTCAGCGGCATCACCTTCGGTTCGTTCGCATGCATTGCCGTCATGACATCCAGAGCGATCCTCTCGTAGCCTACAGCACTCTGATAGAGACTGTCTCTGGCCGCTTCCAGGCGGACGGCGTCACTGGCACCGTCAGTCTCGATTGCCATGTACGACGCATTCCTGTGTGCGAGATAGGAATCGTAGGCTGACATGATCCGGGCCTGGTCGGTCCCGGCCTCCGCTACGCTCTGCAGCAACCGGCGGGTCAACTGCTGGATCAGCAGTCCCCGCGTATTGGCCGAAGCCTCGGTTCTCCTGACGGCTTCGCCCGGGTAGTAGTAGTAGTACAGGTACTCCGTCGGCAGCAGACCCAGTTCCCGGAGAAAGTGCTTCGGGAAAAGAGGTCTCGGATAGGCCCGGTCCAGTGCCTCGTCCGAAGCCAGAAGGGCTCCCATCCTGTCCAGTCCGTCCACGAGAACCGACCGTATCCATCCGAGGTGATTGAGTCCGATGTAGTCGAAACTGGCCGTTTCCAAGGGAATCCCGAGCGCATCGGCGATATGCAGGTACTGCTCTCGCGGGGTGTCGCACACTCCGATGCAGCGGTCCGAGATCCCCTCCTGGATGAAGGCTTCGGCCATGATCCCGACAGGATTGGTGAAGTTGATGATCCATGCACGGGGGGCCGCCTGGCGGATCCGGCGGACGTACTCCACGAGAGACGGAATCGTGCGCAGCGCCAGGGCGAACCCGCCAGGGCCGACGGTCTCCTGCCCCGGCACTCCCTGCCCAAGCGCGATCCGCTCGTCGGCGATCCTTCCTGCGAGACCGCCGACCCGGACACTGCTGACCACGAAATGGCAGCCGTCCACTGCCTCCTCCAGCGCTCGCGGCCGTGTCACACGTAGCGAGCCACCCAGTCGCCCGATCATGGCTTCCGTGATTCGGGCCACGATCTCGAGCCGGTGTGCATCGGTGTCGAACAGTGCCAGCTCGTCAATCGACAGCGACGAGCCGTGCCGCAGCAAGCCGTTCGTGACGAGTGGAACACGAACTCCCGCGCCTCCGATGATGGCCATCTTCATGGCGAGCCTCCCTGCGTACCCCTGCTCGTGCCGTAGGCAGCGAGGGAAGCCCGAAACTCGGTTGGAGGCGGGAGGGCGGCGCAGCCTCCCGGGGCCCGCGTCGACAGGCCTCCGCAGACGTTTCCCGCCATGAGCGCCCTCTCCAGAGTGCAGCCATCCATCCACGCGTGCAGGAAACCCCCGTCGAAGGCGTCCCCTGCGCCCGTGGTATCAACGGCTTCGACCCCGATACCCTCGACATGGACGGGCGTTCTTCCACCCTGCGAAGCAAGCGCTCCCGCAGCGCCAAGCTTGACGACAACCGTGTTGCTCGGGTGAGAGAACACTTCGAGAGCCTCGGTGGCGGACGACGCATCCGCATAGGAGCAAGCCTCCGTCTCATTCAGGAACAGGAGATCCAGCGCCCGACATAACTCATGAAACTCGCTCGACCGCCCGATGGATGGGTTCCAGCCAAGATCCCATGACACCGTCGCACCACCGTCGCGAAGACGCAGGATCGCAGCCCGGAACTCGGCCAAGCGCGTGGGCGCCAAGGCCAGGTGAACATGACCGGTGGCGCCGAGACGATGCAGTGTCTTCCCGGCAAGCAGATGGGTCTCAAGAACCGAACCGCAACCAGGGTTGGTCACGAAGCAGCGGTCGTCCGCCGTTCCGAGCGCGACCGTGACCCCCGCAGCCGCCCCGGCACCACGGTACGACCACGAGCAGGAAACCCCCATGCTCTCGATCCCGGCACGGGTCTCGGCATCCATGCTTGACCGGCCCCACGTCGACACCAGTTGGGTTGAACGTCCCAGCAGCGCCGCGGCCACCGCCGTGATCGCCGCACCCCCGCCCGGGCTGATCCTGAGGTTGTGCGTCTTGATCTCCTCCCCGAGGCGCGGAAGTCGGTCCAGCCCGAAGAAAACCAGGTCCGTGAAGACCTCCCCGGCACAGGCGAGGGTGTCACGCGGGCTCGAGTCCATCCGTCCGGTGTCGCGCCCGGACTGCGCGCCAGATCGCGATGCCTCGCAGGTCGACCTCGTTTGGCTGCTGGAAGTTGAGTTCACAACGTTCCCGGAGAATCCGCCGTACGCCGACTCGCCTGGACACCGGCAGTCTGCGTTCCGAGTCCCTTGTAGGATATCCTGCCGCTCCGGATCAAGGGAAGATCCATCCAGAGCAACGTTCCGGCGCCGCTCACCCGGGTCGTGCCGTGCTCCCGATGCGGGCGATTCCTGCTCGGGTGGACCATCAACCGCAGCGGTCCTGTCGTCTGCGATTGGAACCAGGTTCGACACCTCGACACGCCCGCCGACCGCCCAACGGAAACGGCTCCTGCCGATCGATCCCGGGATTCCGCATCAGAGCGGACGGTCGCCATGCCAGTCGGATGTCCCCCGGAACAGGCGCCCAGCCGACCGCAGCGATACCGCAAACCACTATCCGGCAGTCGGTGGCGGACGGAACGGCCAGTCCTGCACCCGGATGGCTCTTAGCATGTACAGGCAGATCCCCACGGCCAGCACCAGCAGCGCCATGCCTGCGATCGTGCGGCCCGTGGAGGCCAGCACCAGCAGCCATAGGGACATCGCCACGAGGCTGGGGATTGGATACCCCCACATCTGGAACGGCCGGTGAATGTCGCGCCGATACTTCCGGATCAGGGTGACGGCCACGATCTGCCCCAGTACCTGAATGACGATCTGGATGACGATAAGCGTCTGAATGATGTCGCCGAGTTCAAGAAAGCAGAACACTGTCGAAGACAGGCCCAGTGTCAGGAGTGAAACATGGGGGAACCGCTGTACCGGGTGAAGCCGGCCGAAGACCGAGAAGAACCGGCCGTCGCGGGCGGCCGCAAACGGAATACGCGAGTACCCGAGGAGCAGGGCGAACACGGATCCGGCAGACGCCACCAACACGAGACCGGTCAGGAGCTGAGCCGCCCAGGGGCCGTAGACGATCTCCATGAAGTCGGACACCACGTGCTGCGATTCCATCGCTTCCCGCCACGGCACGACACCCAGGATCGTGGTGTTCAGGAAGATGTAGAGCAGGGCCACGATGGCGATGGACGCGATGACCGCAAACGGTATGTTCCGGGAGGGATTCCGGACCTCTCCTCCCAGGAAGCAGATGTTGTTGTATCCCCCGTACCCGTAGATACCGATCAGTGCTGCACCTCCCAGCCCGGACACGAAGTCCCAGGACCAGGAGAACGCTCCATCGGGAACATCAAGGAGCAGATCGGTCCGGACATGGAAGAGACCGGATGCGATCACCCAGAGGATCGTGCCCACAGCCGCCAGCATGAGCACGAACGACAGACGGCCGATGGTGCGGATGCCCCGGTACAGCGAGAACGTGATGAGCAGGCAGATCCCGACGGCCAGAAGTTGCGTTCCCGATTCGGACAGGTCCGGCTTCAGGTAGCGAGCGTACTGTGCGAATCCCACGGCGCCAGTGGCGACTGACAACGGCGCCGTGAAGAAGATCATCCAGACGAAGAGGAACGACATCATCTGACCCATCCTGTTGGGCCCGTACGCTTCCCGCAAGTAGATGTACGAGCCCCCGGCACCGGGCATCGCGGCTCCCAGTTCGGCCCAGACCAGACCGTCGCAAACGGCAAGGACCGCTCCGAGAAGCCATCCCAGCATGGAGTGGGGTCCACCCATGGCCGCGACCAGGATGGGAATCGTGACGAACGGCCCGATTCCCAGCATCTCGACCACGTTCGCCGAGATGGACTCCTTCAGGCCCAAGCCGCGGACAAGACCTGCGCCGGAGTCGTCGCGGGGTCGTTGTGGTGTTGTCATGACACGAATCCCTCGCGATGGGTGCGCGTCCAAGCCTAGCAGGCCGCCCTGGATGTCGGCCGGGAGCGCCGGTCAAGCCGCACCAACTGAAGCGGCCGGAGGCTCCGGTGAAGAACCTCCGGCCGCGAAAGCGCCAGACAACTGGGTGTTGATGGATCAGATGTCGTAATAGAGGGAGAATTCGTACGGATGCGGTCGCTGGCGAACCTCATCGACCTCGGCGGAGCGCTTGTAGTCGATATAGCTCGCGATCAACTCCTCCGTGAACACATCATTCTCGGTCAGGAAGTCGTGGTCCCGTTCGAGGGCCTGCAGGGCACCGGCAAGATCCTCTGGTAACGCGGGGACGCTCGCGGCCTCTTCGGGAGTGAGGTCGTAGATGTCCTTGTCGAGCGCTTCGCCAGGGTGGATCTGGTTCTGGATGCCATCCAAGCCGGCCATCAGGCAGGCCGAGAAGGCAAGGTAGGGATTGCAGGACGGATCCGGGTAGCGGAGTTCGACCCGCTTGCTCTTCGGACTCGCCGAGTACATCGGGATGCGGCAAGCCGCCGACCGGTTGCGTCGCGAGTATGCCAAGCTGACTGGAGCTTCGAATCCGGGAACCAGCCGCTTGTAACTGTTGGTGGTCGGGGCCACGATCGCCGCCAATGCCGGCGAGTGCTTCAGCAGGCCGCCGATGTAGTAAAGGGCGGTGTCGCTCAAACCCGCATACCCGTCCCCCGCGAACGTCGGTTCGCCACCCTTCCAGATGGACTGGTGGGTGTGCATGCCGGATCCGTTGTCGTTCCACAGCGGCTTGGGCATGAAGGTCGCACTCTTGCCCTGCTGGTAGGCCACGTTCCGAACAACATACTTGTACAGCATCATGTTGTCCGCCGAAAGGACCAGCGTGTCGTATTTCTGGTCAATCTCGCACTGGCCGCCCGTGGCGACCTCGTGGTGGTGACACTCGATCTTGAGACCACACTCCTCCATAACCTGGACCATCTCGGAGCGGATGTCCTGCATGTGGTCGGTCGGGGGCACGGGGAAGTATCCCTCCTTGTAACGCGGACGGTAGCCCAGGTTGTTGTCGGGCCGACCCGAATTCCAGCGACCCTCCTCGGAATCGATCCGATAGAACCCGAAGTGATGCGAAGAGTCGTAGCTGACATTGTCGAAGAGGAAGAACTCCGCCTCGGCACCGAAGAACGCCGTGTCACCGAAACCCGTGTATTGCAGGTACTTCTCTGCCTTCTGTGCAATCCAGCGCGGGTCGCGCTCGTAATGCTGCCTCGTGATCGGGTCCACGATGTTGCAGACGATGCAGAGGGTCGGCAGTTCCGCGAACGGATCGACGAAGGCCGTGTTGGGATCCGGGATGATCAGCATGTCGGATTCGCTGATCGCCTGCCAGCCGCGGATCGAGGAACCATCGAACCCGAAGCCGTCCTGAAAGCTGTCCTCCTCCAGCATGCTGATCGGGTAGGAAACATGCTGCCAGATGCCGGGGAGGTCCGCAAACCGCAGGTCCAGGATCTTGACATCGTTCTCCTTGGCATATGCCAAGACCTCTTGGGGAGTTCGTGCTGTACCCATATATTCCTCCTAGGTAGCTCGTCTGAGAATGGGAAATGAGAATCTGGCGCAGATCGTGGACCGGCCAGCCGTCCAGAGAAACTTGATGTTATCACAGGTCCGGTTTCGGCCAGCACTGGTTCTGGAGTCGATAAGAACTATTGATGGGGCGCCCGGGCCCACAAGGACCGATCGGATTTCACCGTGCTCGGGTGAACTTCCCGTTTCGGCAGTGCTGCCCGCCTTATCCGCCCTCGCGAACCAGCGGCCGGGCATCGGGATTGTCCGGACCGAAGTGCTTCAGCATGACCAGCTTCTCGTCATCGCTCGCATTGGTGATCCGGACACCTTCCGCAGCGGCGGCGGCGCTGACGAAATACTCGTCGGCCGTCAGTTCGCCGTAGCGGATCATGGCCGGAGTATGGGCCTCCCAGGGGCCGATCCGCCCCCTGCCCTGGGTGAGAATGAGGCCATACGCAGCAGCATCAGTGACCGTGACGGTACGGCCCGGAAACACGGTCAGTTCCTTGGCCGAGTATTTTTCGGTCGAGTACGTGACCCATGACTCGCTGTATCCGTCCGCTGCCATCGCCGCGGAATCCCGGACGGCCAGGGGATCGAAATGACGGTTCTTCATGAAATACGGATCGACGTTCGCTTCCCAATCCAGCATTCCGATGATGTAGTCGAGATCCTGGTGGTGATCGAGCGGCACGTCCTTGACCAGCAGGTCCCATGGCACGGCGCGCCCTTCGACCATCGACTGGAACATGCCGAACACATCCGAATTGACCTGCGGCTCATAGGTCACCGCCGAACCGGGTGCATGCAGGACCCCGGCCGGAATCTGCCAGCCCGTGCCGGGTTTCAGCTTGTAGGCCCTGGAGTGGTACAGGATGCCGTTGTCGCCCTCGTTCCAGCGTTCCAGGCAGCGCCGGACATCGTCCTTCGTGGTTCCCGGTTCCAGGCCCATGAATGTATATGCGAAGTTGTTCTCCTTGTAGTTGAACTGTGGCGGGAAGTAGTACGCTTCGGGCTTGCCACGGCGTCCGACCCGGGCTGCCGCCTCTTCGGTCTGATGCATGTGATGCGGGATCGGACCGAGATTGTCGAAGAACTTGCAGAGCACGTTCCACCCGCCTTGTGACGTCATGACATCCTTGCCCAGGAATTCGTCACCCAGTTCGTCCATCCCCTCCTTCAGCAGAACCTTGCGGGGTTCGGCGCTCCCGTTTCCCACGACGATGTAGCTCAAGCCCTCATCCTCCGGTGTTCCGGGACCGTTGTCGGCCCTGGTGGTGGATGAGAACCAGCGTTCGTCAATTCCCCCGCGATGGGCCCCGAGAGCGTAGATGTCACCGGGATGGAGTTTGAGTCGTCCACCAGGCATCAGGAAGGACCGGGGCACCCAGCACGGTGCCAGGCGCACGATTCCCTCGCCTGCCCTGAGTGCATTCCTCAGCAGTCTTGTTCGATCGGACATGAAGGCCATGATACTGCAATGGTGCGCCATCAGTGGGAACTCCGTCCTCCAGCGAAGCAACCGGCACCTGAATGACAGCAAGAGTACGGAGCGGACCTCGGCGGTCCGTCGACCAATGACTGTCCGGTGAACGGACCGGATCTGGAATCGGGAGCTGTGGGTTGCCGATGCACACCGCACAGGTGCGCAGTGTTGAGCTGGCCGGCGTCTACCTGCTCTTCGGACCGGACAGCCCATCCCCTGCCGCCGAACCGCATCCACGATGTTGCGTTCGGCGGAACCCGCCCGCGCAACGCATTGCCGACACCGTTCCCGGCCTACCGACAAGTGGACCCAATGGCGGTCGAAGCGACGTTGCGTACTCTCCGGCCGGCAGCCCCGGCCCGACACGGACGAGGCGACCGTACCGAGAGTACTCGGGGGCGACCCCGGTCTGGCTGTGGCGGAACTCCGGGATCCGGAGCACCAAACCTGGGATCGGCCAGGCAGGGACTCGTGCCACTACTCCGACGGGGGAAGTGATTGCGCCGCTGTCTTCAGCCTAGGTGCCGCCTGCGGAACCGATGCCTCTTCAATACGCGCAGTCCGTTCAGCCATTGCCATCAGCTTGTCGGACAACTCGCGATGGTCCTCGTGCTGCCGTTTGGCGACGGCTCGAATATCCTCGCTCAACTGCGCGGCGAGCGCCCGATTGTCCTCGCGTTGCTGCGCCGCAAGAGCTCGAGTATCCTCTATCCTCGCGATGCTCCTCGCGAACGCTCTGAAGCTCACTGCGAAACTCCCCGCGAAGTTGAACAAGGCCAGAACGAACGAATGCCCACAGAGACACCGAAACAGCAATCGCCGTCAAGGCGAGACCAACTCATTGTGCATCCATTGAATGCGCTGTAGCACAGATCCGATCATGAGCAGGACTGGCGGAGCCTTACGTCCACTGACATTCGTTCGCACGGCGAACTCTTGTCGGTCGCATCCAGGATTTATGGATCGACCTTGTACGTGCCGAGGATTTCTTCAGTCGCGGCACTGCAGCCGGTACCGTCGGTCCGGAAACGCACCCGCTTCTGGCAGAGACACTCTGGCAAAGGCGGGCTATTGTTGCGTCAAGCGACGATCTTCAGATAGACGGTCTGCGTTGGCAACGGGCATCGGCAACTGTCGCTTGCCAGTTCGTAGCAATCTGACGCGAACTTGCGCGCGGGACTGGACGGCCTCCCTCCTGAGACACGCCCTACCCGCAGTCTTGCCGTTGACAGACCACCAGCACTACGAGAGAGCCGGCACGGCCCCGATCCTCTGGTCCAGTGAGACGCAGGCGGGTGGGCGGCCGGACCAGAGGCACAGCGCCCCCAGATCTGGATGGCGCGCAGGAAACATCAACTCTTCTGATTGGCGCCCCAGTGAGGCAAGGCGGACAGGTTGTGCCGGACAGACACAGGCCGCCCCTGTAGCGAGCGCGAGGCCAAGCACCCTCCGAGCGATCGGATGCGGTCGTGTGGGCGGCGGCGGTGGATCGGAGACCGGAGCGAGTTGGCGTCCACAGCGGTGGCGCGTGGACGAAGAGGAACTGTGCGTCAATGAGGTGTGAACGGGCGCATCACCCTCGCCGCCGCCCGCTGCCAGCGCGGGGCCATCCACCAGAAATCCATCGCTTGACGGAACACTGGATTCTCGCACTTGACTTCGGGGAACGCCCTCCGGCTGGCCCAGAGTGGCTAGGATGGAAGAGTCGCCGAACGATCAAGCGGTGGCAGGAGTCCCGACTCGGATGGGCACGGCAGACGTGTCAAGGACCGCGGATTGGCGAACGTGGCGGAATTGGTAGACGCGCTAGATTTAGGTTCTAGTGGGGCAACCCGTGGGAGTTCGAGTCTCCCCGTTCGCACCAGCCATGCCAGCGCGGATCCGTGAAGTTCCGCTTGCCTGCAGATTCCTGGACCCCGATCGGCTTCCCAGTAGCAGTTCGCAACACTTGCGGGCCGGTGAGCATGTTCGGTGCCATCACTCGATCTGGTTCTTCGAGTGGATCCGGTTGCGGAGTCAAGCCTCAGCAGTGTCGGAGTCGTGCCGGGCCTTCTGAAGCCCGAAACCGGCGCGTTCAACCGGAGTCCCGCAATTCGGTCCGGACGGCTCATGGCGAGACGGTCTGCCGAACGGGATCTTGCGCCAATGGCCCACGCCGGCGGAGGAGTCAGATCCCTTACCCAGTGAAACCTTGTCCCGGACGAGCCGGGCGGTCTGTCTTCCGTTCATCGCGGTCACTCTGCGGTCACTCTATCGCGACCAGATGCCGAGTTCGGGGTACGGCTGGTTCAGTCGCATGTGTCGGAGCCAGCCCCTCAAACCATGCCGGACCAGAGGTTCGGCATCAAACTTGGAAGGATGGCATGAATCGGACCAGACAACGGCTCCGTACAGAGCGTTCCGGGCGATTCCCTGCTCTCCCGCACGTACTGGTTGATCGGTTACGGAAGGTCAGCTCCGAATGCGCCGCGGATCTCGAGTCCCATGCCTTGAAGGATGGTTCCATTGGCGTGGATCCGTCCGACGTTGGGATCCTTCAGCGTCCACGTGCCGATCACGCCAAGCGGACCTTCCACGCCATGACCCACGAAGAGCGCCATGGCCGAACTGGAACTGCTGCTATGCGTGCTTCTGCCCGTGTTGGCCGCCGTCACACTGGCAAACCGGTACCATACATTGGGGGCGCTCACCGGGATTTCTCCATAGTCGTACCTACCGGCGGTCGGGGTACCCTGGTCGCCAACGATCAGATGGCCGGAGTTCGCGCCGGGCATGCCCTTCTTGATCTCCAGACCACGAAGCACGATGGTGTCGATCCTGTCACTTGGACTGGTTCGGTCTGCCCCGAACCCGATCCCCCTACCTGTAATGTCCACCAGGTTGCTGATCGCCAGGCTCATGGTTCCAACTCTGCTACCACCAGCCGTGATGTCGGGATTCGCATCCCAGCTAACGTCAACCGTGACTTCGCCAGCAAGATCGTAGGAGCGCATGATCGCGACGGTCTTGCCGGAGTAGCGGGCCGAGCCACCTCCCAGGAACTTCGCTTTCGGATCGCTGTCAGCCCGTGTCGGGGCCAGCGGGCTGTAGCCGAACGCGCCAGGCCCACCATGGCCACCCGCCACTATGCGGTCGGGTGTTCGGAAGGCGCTCTGGCTGCTCTGACGCCTCCAGGCGCCGAAGCGAGTGTAGTTCGTCGTTCCGATACGCGCAAACACCTCGTACTCCCGAACGGCCAGAGTCTCGGAAACGGGGAAGGTCCTGACTATGGTCCGCCACCTGGGAATCGTGGCACGGTCACTCCAGATGAAGTCGCCCTCTTCGATCTCGGTTGTTGTGATGTCCTTGTCGTAGTGGTCGAAGATACCGATGCCATCCGGATAGAGGGCTGCGTGCAGGTTTTCGCTGCTGGAGAGTGCGACGAGAACTTGGTCGATCAGGTCCAGAGCGCCCTCCTGCAGGCGGGTGTCGCTGGCATAGTCGCCGGCCAGTTCATACGGTCCGACAAGGAGATTGTCCCATGCCCGTCTCTGACCGGCAGTACGAAGGTCACCGAACAGTTGCGTTACCACTGCGTGTACGGCTATCTCCCAGGCGTCCTTCGCAACGGCCATCGTGGCCTCGTTGAGGGGCTCCAGGTCTTGCAGCGCTGTCAGCCTCTTTCGCTGCGTCAGCAGGGTGTCGATGAGCTGATCGACATGCTTCGGACCACTGACACTGGTTGCTCCCATCGGTCCTTCGGTGACCAGCGTGGCGAGGTCGAACTCGGCGGTGATGGATGGGGGCGGCTCCCCGTCCTCCGCAGTGAGCAATCCGTAGGTCGAGGCTGTGACCGCTCCGGGGTTGCTCTGCCTCGTGGCGGTGCTGATGGTACTCCGGTTCCAGCCATACTTCGGGAGCCTCACTGCGAGCTTGCCATCCTTGATGTCCACACCCGTCACTTCGTAGAGATCTCGATCATCAAGCGGTGTGCTGATGAGGACCGCATTCGGCGCGGAACCGGAACTATCCAGCCCTGACCGGGAATCGTCATCGGTGCGTTGCACGCCGAATCCGCCCGTGAGGTAGATCGAACTCGCCGTGGCATTCCCAACCGACCAGGCACCGCTCGCCTCGCTGCCCGCGTCAGCACCTCTGCCGAGCAGTTGGCCTTCAAACGTGTTGCGGATGCCTCCAGTGGGCCGTAGCAGATCCGAATCGGTCGCGTAGTGCAACACTGCATTCGTCCCGCTCCTGTTCCGCCAGCGACCGTTCGTCAGGAGGGTTGCGTCGTCCAGAACGATCGTGTCAACGTCCGCGAAGCTATACTGCCATGCACGTCCGTTCGAGTCGACCAGATCCTTGATCACGGCGCTGACCACTTCCGTGGCGAATCGCAGCTGCAGTTCCATCCTGCCCGAGTAGGTCGTGCCGGCACGGCTGATCGCCTCGGTCCCACCTGCGTAGTTCGCCACACCCGCCGGAGCGACCACATTCGAAGTCCGCAGCGTTTCATCCATCGTCGAATAGGAATACGCCCCGTACTCCGTTGTCTTCAGCTCATCCTGCGCATGCTCGGTCGACTCCCGGATTGCGGCGCCGTAACGCGTGCTCCCAGTCGCGCTCATCGTGGCCACGGCTGCCCATTTCACCCGATCAAAGGCACTCCTTGCCGTGGTCGCCTTGAGTCTTTGGTTCGCGAAAGGCCCATCTCCCTCCTCTCTCGTTGCTTCCACGAATGCATCCTCGCTGGACAGCGCGTCCAGAATCTCGTCGATCTCGTCCAGAATCCTGCCCTTCCGGGGAGCCGTCAGACTGACCGCCGACGAGCGCTCGGATACGCTCACGGCGTCGCTGTCGGTCACGAAGATGGTGTCGAGTACGCCGGTGATCTTGCGCCACTGCTGCTGAAGGTACTGGTCCTCCACGTCGAGGGAGAGCAGGATCTCTACGTCGGAGCGGGCCTTCGTGATCGTCTCCACCGCTTCGTCGACGAACCGGACTCCTTCCGAACTCGCCAGTCCGGTGCCGAGCAGGTCGCCGATCGGGAATGTACCCTCGCCAACATCCACGTCACCCGTGATGGTAAAGTGCGTCCCATTCTCGGACTCCACCGTGCTAGGGTCGTCCCTGCTGATCGCGGGCTCCGACAGGCCGTTGGTCTGGAAGTGCGTGTGGGTGTCTATCGGCTCCTCGAATCGCGTGCCCACAAGCATGCCATCGACCATCTTGACGTGATACTTCGCCCCGTCTTCATCAATACGGCCGGTGCCATCGGCGCTCAGTATCGAGCCGCCGACATCGTAGCCAGTGCCATCCTCCCGTGCCACGGCGATCAGCCCACCTGTACCTTGGATCTCCCTTGTCACCGGGACGTATGCGGCCGACCAGACCCCATCATCAAGCACCAGTCTGTAGGCGTTGCCGGTCGCAGACTCCAACGTCATCCCGGTTTCCAGCGGCATTCGCTCGTCATCCCGCATCGTGTAACTGTAGGTGCCGTCCTCTTCCCACCTCACGCTGACCGAGGTTCCACTGCTACCCAGCTGCAGTGTCTCGATCCTGTCAGACGTGTCGTACATCGCCGTCCACGTCCCGTCATCCTCCAACCTCAGGATGTACGGGTTGCCATTGGCTGCCATCGCGGCCGCGCCGTCCGTGACCGGCTCGCTTTCATACCACCACGTACCGTCCTCCATCATCGCCAGCATGATCGTCGTACCACTGGCCCCCAGTCGCACCCGCTTCCGCACGGGCACGAACGAGGCATTCCACATGCCCGCATCGTCGCTCGACAGCGTGTAGGCATGTCCACTCGCCATGACGATTCCGCCCTCTTCAAGGACGATGCTCTCGCCGGTCACCGGATGCACCGCCGTCCAGGTGCCGTCCTCGGCTTGCGTTGCCGGCAGCGGCGGGAGCACGTCCCGCGTGCCGACTGTCACTGTCGTGACCGCCGGCACGTATGTCGCCGACCACGTGCCTTCCTCACTCCTTGTCAGCGTGTACCGATTGCCGTTGCCCGCCTTGGTCGTACGCTCCCCGGAAACCACTGCATCGTCGTCCAGCCAGTAGGTGCCATCCTCCCTCTTCATGATCAGTGCGGTATCACCTGACATACCGAGCGCCACGGTCTCGGTAGCGGCTTCGTGGCTGGCCGTCCACACGAGCTTGCCGGCCTCGTCGACCCCAACGACCAAGGTATAGATGCTGCCATTGGTAGCCACTACGGTCGTGCCGGGGCTGACGACCTCTCCGTTCACACGGTACGAGCCGTCCTCCGCCCGCACGATGGTCACCGTTTCCCCGCTGCGACCAAGTACGACATCAAACTCGTACGCGTCGTGGTCATCCATCAGTGCACGGGTTGGCCCCGTGGTGGAATCGTCCGTACCGCTCTCGGAAACCGTGTGGTCAATGGCCTGCGCAAAGGCAGCTGGCATGAGGAAGGCTATGACAAGGGCAACCCGGCGGGTGAATCGTCGGACCATTGCGCTAGCCTGAGCCCCTGCAATGACCGCCAAGCTGCACAGCGATGTTCCGAAGCAGGCCTAGATTGACATGAGGGGGGGGGGGGGGAATTGCATTCCGTCACCCGCATCAGGCAGTCCCTCAATATGATAATACCAAGCCTCATTGGCCCAACTTGTGCATGCGGAGTTGAACGCCAAACCGCCCAATTTATATTACAAATATCTTACATTTATTGCGCTATCCATTGTGCGACCAGGAGGTTCCTGTGCACTGTCATTCGGCAGTCATTCCCCCGGAGAGGGTCCCGACCGCCTGCCTCTGTTCATCCATGGAAGTGGCATGTGACGGACAGGATTTCCCGGCATGCAACGCTCGTCCGAGAATCAAGACTCTCACTGCATCGAGACATGCACTTTGTCTCGCGACGGACCGATTCCGGCGCTGCGAAAAGGACCTCGCAGTGCAGAGTGACGAGCACGGTCACTCGACGGTTCGGTAGCTGGCTTCCGATGCGCCGGATGATCTGCCATACTGTCGGCGACCTGACCCATGCGGCAGGCATGTACAGCATCGTCAGGAATGTCCTCGCGCGACAAGCGACGTCTCCTCCCGATGGGCTGCCTCCTGGTGTTGCACGTGGCGGGATTGTCCGGCACGGCTGCGGCCCCCGACGGGGAAACCGTGTACCGGCAGTCCTGCGCCGCCTGCCACGCAAGCGGCGAGAATCGCGCACCGAGCATCGAGGCGTTGCGGCGGCTCTCGGCCGAGGCGGTCCTCTCATCGCTCGAGCATGGAACGATGGCGTATGTCGGCGCGACACTCGCGCCGGGACAGGCAAGAGCCGTCGCCGAGTATCTGGGCGGTGGTACCGACGAGTTGTCCATTGGCGCAAAGGGCAACTGCCCGGACGCACCCTGGGTGCCACGCCTGGATGGTCCCCGGTGGATCGGCTGGAGCCCCGATGTCTCGAACACGCGCTTCCAGTCGGCGGAGTCTGCGGGCCTGACGGCTGATTCCGTGTCCCGGCTCCGCCTGGTCTGGGCCTTCGGTCTCCCGAACGCGGACCGTGCTCGCGGACAGCCCTCTGTCGTGGGCGGCCGTCTGTTCGTCGGGGGGAGGAACGGAGTGGTCTATGCGTTGGACGCGAGGTCGGGATGCACGATCTGGAAGTTCACCGCGCAGGCGGAAGTACGGACGGCGATCCTGCTGGACCGGATCGGGACGGACGGCCACTACGCGATCTACTTCGGCGACACGAAGGCCAACCTGTACGCCATCGATGCGGCTGACGGAGAAGTCCTCTGGACGGCGAAGGCAGATGATCACGAGGCGGCAACTCTGACGGGATCTCCGGTGCTCTTCGAAGGACGCCTTTATACGGGGGTTAGCTCGATCGAGGAGTTCACCGCGAGTTTCGGAGCCTATCCGTGCTGCACCTTCCGGGGCAGCGTTCTGGCCGTTGACGCATCCGATGGCAGACTCCTCTGGAAGGCGCACACGATACCGGAACGGCCCGAGCCCCGCCGTGCCAACGCACGCGACACCATGCAGCACGGCCCGTCCGGCGCCGCGATCTGGTCGGCTCCGACCATCGATGCCAAGCTGCGCCGCATCTACGTCGCGACCGGTGACAACTATTCGGACCCGCCGACTGACGACAGCGACGCCGTGATCGCCTACGATCTCGACACCGGGAAGCGCCTCTGGTCCCGGCAGTTCACCCGGAATGACGCCTACAACATGAGTTGCAACTCCCGCGCCGACAACGTGAACTGCCCCGCTGTGGACGGCCCGGACTTCGATTTCGGATCGTCCGCCATGCTGGTGGAAACGGAAAGGGCGGACCGGCTCCTCATTGCCGGTCAGAAGTCCGGCATGGTGCACGCCATGGACCCGGACCGGAACGGCGAGATCGTCTGGCAACGGCGTACAGGAAAGGGCGGCAAGCTGGGTGGCATCCAGTTCGGCCCGGCCGCCGACGCCATCCATGCGTATGTCGCCATATCGGATTTCAGGGGTGCCAGGCCCGACTCGGTCGGCGGCATCACGGCCCTGCGGCTCTCCGACGGCGAACGGGCATGGCACCGACCGGGAGTCCGCTGCCCGCCGGGCCGCAAGGGCTGCTCACCGGCGCACTCGGCAGCAGTCACGGTCATACCGGGCGTGGTCTTTGCTGGCTCCCTCGACGGTCATCTCCGAGCCTATTCGACGGGCGGCGGACGGATCATCTGGGACTTCGATACGGCCCGCGAGTTCCCGAACACGATAAACGGCGTCCCGGCCAAGGGAGGCTCGCTGAACGGGCCCGGGCCCGTTGTCGTCGATGGCATGGTCTTCGTCAATTCGGGGTACGGCCAGTTCGGGTCAATGGCAGGGAATGTCCTGCTCGCCTTCGGACCTGATGGGGATTGAGAAACTCCGAACCTGCCGCAGTTCATCCGCACTGGGATCCGGCTCCCGAACGTAGCGCGGAGACGGGGACCCGCGGGCTGCTACTGTGTGAATAGCAGGAGGCAAGTGCAGCGATGCGTTATCCCGAGCCATTGATCATTCCCATGCGAGAGGAACTTACCAAGCATGGAGTCCAGGAGGCCCGCACGCCGGAGGATGTGGACCGGATACTCGCTCCCGGCAGCGGGACTGTCCTGATGGTGGTCAACTCGGTCTGCGGTTGTGCTGCCGGCTGCGCCCGTCCAGGGGTCGTGCTTTCACTCAAGGGCGAGATCCGCCCGGACACCGTAGCGACCGTGTTTGCCGGCGCGGATCTGGAAGCTACCGCGCACCTGCGCGAGAAGCTGTCGGAGTATCCGCCGTCATCGCCGTCGTTCGCGCTGTTCCGGGATGGCGATCCGGTCTTCATGATGCACCGGCACCAGATCGAGGGGCACGAAGCTTCCGCGATCGCGCGGTCACTGCAGGAGGCATACGCGTCTCACTGCGCCGGTGTGCCGACCGCCGTCGCCTGACGCGAGCACAGCCGGTCCCGATCGTCAGACCGCGGGGCGCAACGCGGGATCCTCTTCCTGGAGGTCGCTCGGCCCGATATACCGAATGGCCGGTCAGGCTCGATGCTTCAGCGCACGGTCGTCGGCTGCCAGTGATACAGTGCGGATGGACACGACGTTCCGGGCCGGCACCGACCTTTGGACGACACCAGGCATAACGAGAAACACCGATCTCCCAACAGCTTCGGAGCCGCTGTCTCAGCTGCGCTGGGCCCCTGGACGGCCGTCCTCCACGACGAACTCGGCAAGTGTCCGGCGCGGCATGCCTCTCCGGGTCACGGACTCAAGCACCCGGTATCGTGCGGTGAAGAGCGTCGGGGTCAGGTCGCATGTGACGTATCCGCGCTGGGCGTTGTACAGCCGGACGAACGGGTTGTCCCGCATCACACCATCACCATATTCCCGGTTCGGGCCACCATCACCGCCCGAACTGATCGAGGTTCCCACAAACTCGGTGGCGACGGTCGCGGAAGTCGGGTCGTCGAAGTCCGCGAGCAGGTCGTTGACCCAGTTGCTATGGATGTCGCCCGTGAGGACGACCGGGTTGCGAATGCGGCTGTCACCGAGGAACCGGATCAGTCGATCGCGCGCCTCGTCATAGCCGGACCACTGGTCCATGCTGCGGGTGACACCCTCGCCGGGTTGGCGATCCACACGAGCCATCATGATCTGCTGCGGGAGTACGTTCCAGGTCGACGGGGACGACTTCAGCCCTTCAAGGAGCCATGACTCCTGTCGGCCTCCGAGTAACGTAGCGTGGGGGTTCGAAGTGCCCTCGCATACGGGCCTGGTTCGATCTCCACAGGGCTGGTCCGTCCGATACTGGCGGGTGTCGAGCACCGCGAACCGGACAAGCTGCCCGAAATTGAGACTGCGGTACAGCTGCATCGAGGAGCCGTCCGGGAGTTGGGCAGCCCTCAGTGGCATGTGCTCGTAGTACGCCTGATAGGCAGACGCTCGCCGCTCGAGAAACTCCCTCCGTGAAACACCGGGCTCCTCCGACACGTCCGCGGCGTAGTTGTTGTCGAACTCGTGATCGTCCCATGTCACCACCCACGGGCAGGCGGCATGCGCACGCTGGAGATCGGCATCGGACTTGTAGAGGGCATATCGGTTGCGATAGTCCCTGATGGAAGCCAGTTCGGCACCTTGATGGGCACGGACGCGAGGATTGGCCGCACCTTCGTAGATGTAGTCGCCGAGGTGGAAAACGATGTCCGGGCTCTCGGCAGCCATGTGCTCGTAAGCCGTGTAGTAGCCGGTCTCGAAATGCTGACAGGAAGCGAAGGCGAATCGCAGCCGATCCAGCGCCGCACCTCGTGACGGCGTCGTACGGGCTCGACCGACCGCACTCTCGTCATCGCCGGCCGAGAACCGATACCAGTACCACCGGTCCGGGGCGAGTCCATGCACCTCGACATGAACGGAATGGGCGAGCCGCGGGTCCGCCACGGCAACACCGGACTGCACGACATGTCGGAAGCCTTCGTCCGAAGCCACTTCCCAACGCACATCGATCTCCTCGTCCGGAAGGGCGCCACCAGCGAGAGGCTCGGGAGCCAACCGGGTCCAGAGCACGAATCCGCCGGGGTCGGGGTCGCCGGATGCAACGCCGAGCGTGAAGGGATTCGATCGGAAAACGGGCCTGCGGCGCTGCCCCCCAGCCCGCAGGGCGAGAATGGGGATCGTCGCCAACGAGAGCAGCGAACGCCGGGCCCAAGTCATGTCTCCATGCTACAACTGCATCGAGGATCCGGCCCCGGTTGGTTCGCGACCTCCATTTGGGCTATATTCTCTGGAGGGAGAACTATCGATGATCCTTCGAGCATTCGGCTTCACACTGGCCCTGGCTGTGGCATTCCTGGCGGGCACCACGGTGCCGGCGGTGGAGTCTCAGTCGCAGAAGCGGCACTTCCTGCGGATCGACTACATGAAGATACCGCCGGGGCAGACCCTGCGGTACCGTCAGCTGGAAACCGAGCTATGGAAGCCCGTGCATCAGGCTCGCGTCGACAAGGGCTACATCACGTCCTGGAGACTCTACGGGCACCACTTCCCCGGCGGAGACGTGGGCTACCAATACGTCACGGTAACGGAATTCCCTTCGCTGCAGTCCATGGACGAGCTCCACTATCCGGAACTGTTCCAGGAGGTGCTCGGCGAGAGTTACGACGCCCGCATCACGACCGAGACCGAGGAGTCCCGGACGCTCACGCATACTGACATCTGGGCACTCATCGACTCGGTCGGTATTGAATAGGAAGTGATGGTGGTCGGATGTCCGGCAATCGGGCTCAGGGTGGGCGCAACGAGATCCGGTTACGGACCAGTCGAGAGCGCTTGCCCGCACAGGGTGAAAGGTTCGAAATGAAGATCCCTCACAGATCCAGGATGGCACTGGCCATCGTCACGGTCGCCACATTGGCAACATCGTCCTGCACGGTGGGGAAGTACCCGCCGGATGAACACAAGGTCGTGGCGAAACCGTTCATTCACGACAGTGCCGCCACGGACCCGTTGGGCGTCCTGATGGCTGGCAGCACGGCCGTTCACGAGAACCAGGTCTTCAACCTGTCCGACGAGGCACTCGAGGGCGGCTCCGAAGTGCAGATGATCAGTGCCCTGCCCGACAACAGTTCCGAGGCACTAGCCAAGCGCGAGACGCTCTACGAGTCGGTGGTGCGGCCCTTCACGGCCCCCCCGGATTCCGAGGAAGGCTTCGACAGTTCGAAGCTTCCGCCGGCGCTGTGGACCGAGCACGGAACCCTCCTCAACAAGGCAGAGCGCGGACTGCTCCGGCTGCGGGACGAAAAGAGGCATGCGAACAACCCTCTGGCCTACATCGAGCAACTGGGCCTGCTTCTCTACAGCTCGCTGGAGTTGAACTACGCTCCGCAGAACGACCGCTTTGCCGCGATCATCCAGCGCCTGGACAAGACCCCGGGTTACCTGCAGGTTGCGCAGTCCAACCTGCAGTCCTCGTCCGAGGTGTTCATCGCGGCCGCCCGGGAATCGACGCAGGGTGTTGTCAACCTGATCCGCAACGACATCGCCGATCGCATGCCCGCGAGCATGAAGGCCGATTTCGACGATGCAGCCGAGCGGGCGGTGTCCGCCCTCGAACAGTATCGTGAAGCACTAGGGAGCCTCCCCTCCAGCAATGACTGGCGTGCCGGCGCGACTCTCGTGCACCGCAAGCTCGAACTCGATACGGGACAGCCACTGGCCCCACTCGACGATCTGATCGCCACCACCGAAGAGGCCTTCGAGGAGGCCCACAGCTCACTGGTGAGCGCAGCGGAACCGATCAACCGCCGCATCTACGGTGGCAGCCGTCCACGCGATGACTTCCGTCTGATCAATGATGTACTCGAAGTGCTGGAGGGAGAGAACCGAGCCCGCAACAATCAGGGCATGATGGACGCGATGACCCGGGACGCCGACGAGGCGCGCAAGCTGTGCAACGACGAGGAGATCGCACCAGTCCCGGAAGCCCTCGAATTGCGCGTCGTGGAGACTCCGGAGTTCATGCGCATCTCGGTTCCCCTAGGCGGCGGACTCGGCCCCACGGCGGCCAAGAGCGACAACACGGCCATCGTCTGGCTCACCCCGGCCCCGGCCGACGCTTCGAGGGCAGAACTGCGGGACCGGCTGACGACCAACAACGTCTACCAACTGAAACTGCAGGCCCTGCGGTACGGGATCCCGGGCTACGCGCTGATCGGCTCGCTCGCCTCGGACATGGAATCGGACGAGAAGAAACTGACGCACCTCGTGGACCCACTACCGGGATTCGTCGACGGTTGGCCGCTCTACATCATGGAGACGACCGTGGGGACAGCCTACACCGGCGACGTGGATTTCATCTGGCGCAAGTACAAGCTGCAGACGATTGGCGCTGCCCTGATCGACATGCAGATGCACGCGGGGGATCTGGACCCTGTCGATGCAGTGGAGTTCCTGACGCGACGAGCGTACATGGAGAGCAGCGCAGCCCGGGCGCTCGTCCGTGCGATCCAGGTCAATCCCACGCAGTCGGCTACGGCCTACCTCGGCTGGCTGGGATGGCAGCAGCTGCGAGCCCACTACCAGGAGACCACCCAGGACTTCAGCCTCACGTCGTTTCACGGGAAGGCGCTCCGCACCGGCGCGATGCCGCTGACGGAGTTCTCTTATGCGGTCAGCGACGCCAGGGGCCGCCTGAACCTCAGTGGCGACAGTGGCGGAGGAGAGGGAGAGTAACCTCCGCAAGGGCGAGGGCCGAAGGGCAGCCAGCACGCACCTGCTGCCGTTCGTGACATAATGGAACAGGAAGGGCGCAGCGACACCCGCCCGATCAACCACGTGGCCATGGTGCATAGCCGAGAGCGTTCGGCTGGCTCGCACCCTCGGGGCCGTTTCCGGAGAGACGAATCGTGCCAAAGCTGAAGACACATCGAGGTGCCGCCAAGCGCTTTCACCTGACCGGGACCGGCAAGGTCCGACGGCGGCATGCCTTGAGGAATCACATTCTGACCAAGAAGACCCGCAAGCGGAAGCGTCACCTGCGCAAGGGAGCGGAAGTCAGTCCTGCCTTCGAGAAGGCCGTTCGCCGGATGATCGCCAGTTAGTCGACAGATTCGTTCGTCCAGCCCGAAATACGACAGTCATCAGCCGCTCCGCGAGCGGTCCGCGAGGAGGAAACCGTGCCACGAGTCAAACGAGGCAATCACCGGCTCCAGAAGCGCAAGCGCGTGCTTGCCAAGGCCAAGGGATACTATCTCGGAAAGAGCACTCTCTACCGGTATGCCAAGGAAGCCGTCAACCGGGCGGACCAGTTCGCCTACATCGGGCGCAAACTCAAGAAACGGGATTTCCGGACGCTCTGGATCAGCCGCATCAGTGCCGCGGCAAGATCGCACGGCCTGTCCTACAGCCGCTTCATCCGCGGCGTGAAGGACGCAGGAATCGATCTGAACCGCAAGATGCTGGCGGAGATCGCCGTGCGGGATCCGGAAGGATTCAGCCAGATCGCCGTCAAGGCCAGGGAAGCGCTAGAGAGTCCGAACGGCGAGTCTGCTGCCTAGGAGCGACGCGGCGGAAGCCGCAGGCGCGAGCGTGTCGATTAAAGACAAGACCGGGCGACACATCGCCGAACTGATCGAAGCGGGCGAGACTCCCGACAGCCTCTATGCGGATCTCCGCGAGGCATTCGAGACGGAGCTTGGACGGGTCAAGGACCAGCAGGGAGCGAGGTCGCTGCGAGACCGCTGGCTTGGCCGCAAGAGCGGGCTGCTAGCGGCCACCAACGATCACTGGCTGAAGACAGCCCCCCGCGACCGCAAGCCAACTGTCGGCCGACTGCAGAATCTCCTGCGCAGGGAACTCGAGACCGGCATCCGTGAAACGGTCAGCAAGTTCGATTCCGAAACGGCGGCGGACCCGGGTCTCGACCCGACACTGCCCGGCCCGGAACGCGTCATCGGGGCGGTCCATCCCGTCCGCATGACGCTGGAGGAAATGCTGGGAATCTTCCGCCCGCTCGGCTACAGCGTCGCGGAAGGACCGGAGATCGAGACGTTCTTCTACAACTTCGAGGCCCTGAACTTCCCTCCGGACCATCCTGCGGTGGACGAGATGGACACGCTGTTCGTGCGGGACAATGACCTGCTCCGCACGCACACGTCCCCGTGCCAGGTCCGGATCATGGAGTCCCAGTCCCCACCTCTGCGCTACGTCGTTCACGGCAAGGTCTATCGCAACGACACCCCGGACGCCACGCACAGCCCCATGTTTCATCAGCTCGAGGTGTTCGCGGTGGATACGGGCCTCACGCTCGGCGACCTCAAGGGAACGCTGGAGCATTTCGTCCGGCGATTCTTCGGACCGCGCACCAAGGCACGATTCCGTCCAAGCTACTTCCCGTTCACCGAACCCAGTGCCGAGGTCGACATCACGTGTCCGTTCTGCGGCGGGGATGGCTGCCGGATCTGCAAGCAGACCGGATTCATCGAAGTGCTCGGGTGCGGCATGATCGACCCCAATGTCCTGCGAAGTGCCGGTCTTGATCCCGAGCGCTATCAGGGCTTCGCCGCCGGCCTGGGCCTGGACCGGTTTGCCATGCTCAAGTACGGCATCGACGACATCCTCATGATGTATCAGGGCGATGCCCGGTTCCTCCGTCAGTTCCGCTAGACCCATGCGAATTCTGCTCAGTTGGCTCCAGGACTTCGTCAGGATCGACGAGTCACCTCGCGACCTCGCTCACGCGCTGACGATGGCCGGAATGGCGGTGGACGCCATCGAGCAGGAGAACGGGGAGACCGTCTTCGAGTTCGACATCACCAGCAATCGTCCCGATGCGATGAATCACTTCGGAATGGCACGCGAAATCGGCGCGATCTACGGGAGGCCCCTTCAACGGCCGCCGGTTTCTTTCGATACATGCGGGGGGCCAGCGGAAGAGCAGGCAGCCGTGGCCATAGAGGATGCAGACGCCTGCCCACGCTATGTGGGAAAGGTGTTCACGGATGTACGTATCCGGCCATCGCCGGACTGGATGCGAACACGTCTGGAACTGTGCGGCATCCGTTCGATCAACAATCTCGCCGATCTGACCAACTATGTCCTGCTGGAGATCGGTCAACCGACGCACGCATTCGATCTGGACACCCTCGCCGGCCGGCGGATTGTGGTCCGGCGCGCGCGTGCGAACGAGACCCTAGTCACGCTGGATGGCGAACTGCGGCAACTGTCCGCCGACCAACTGGTGATCTGCGATGCAGAGAAGCCCGTGGCACTGGCTGGCGTGATGGGCGGTGCCGAGACCGAGATCACCGAACAGACGAGAAACGTGCTGCTGGAAGCCGCATGGTTCCGGCCCGCGATGGTCCGGAACGCCTCGAGGCGCTTCAAGCTGTTCACCGAGGCATCGCACCGGTTCGAACGTGGCGCGGACTGGAACGCGACAACCTGGGCAGCCGACCGTATCGCCTCGCTGCTGGACGGTTCCGCAACGGTACTACCCGGCTGCATCGACTGTCATCCCGGCAATCGTCCGTTGCCGTCAATTCGGCTCAACCGCGACAAGATCCAGTCTCATCTGGGGATTGCGGTGCCGGAATCGGAAACCGAAGCGATTCTCCGGTCGTTGGGGTTTGCGCCACGACCGGAGGAGTTCGGATGGACGGTTCCAGCGGTCAGCCACCGTCTGGATGTCGAACGCGAGATCGACCTGATCGAGGAGATCGGGCGTATCCACGGCTTCGAAAAAGTGCCCCCCACATTGCCTCCAGTCGGCAGGGCCCCCGCCGAGACGCCCAACGAGGCCGCGGAGGGCCGACTGCGAGCAGCGGTAAGCGGTCTGGGGTACGACGAGATGATCGGGTTCAGCTTCATTTCCTCCGAGGAGGCAGACACCTTCGGAGGCGCCACGGCGGTGAACCTGCGGAATCCAGTCTCGCATCATTGGGGCGTGATGCGCAACAGTGCCGTCCCGACGATGGTGCGGGCTCTGGAGTGGAACCTGAAGCGCAATCAGCAGCAAATACGCCTGGCCGAGTTCGGTCGTCTGTACCACCGTGCAGGAGACTCCTTCGAAGAGCCCCAGATCCTCACGCTCGGAGCAAGCGGCCCGGCCCGGCCGCGATCGTGGGTCGAGCGAGAACGCCCGTTCAGCTTCTACGACCTCAAGGCCGATGTCTCCGCCTTGCTCCGGCCGTTCGCGACTGGACCGCTTGCATTCGACTCGCGCGACACCCCCGCCCATTTCCGCACCGGACATGCTGCGACAATTCGTGTCCAAGGCAAGCTTCTCGCGTCATTCGGTGAACTGGACCCGTCGCTCGCACGGCAGCGAAAGCTGCGCCAGCCAGTATGGATCGCCGAGGTCCACCTTGATCACCTGTACGCGCTCGGCTTGCGAAGGCCAAGTCATCAGGTCCTGCCACGTGTGCCGGCCGTCAGCCGGGATTTCTCGCTGCTCGTACCGGAGTCGGTGACCTTCGGGCAGATCGCGGAGGTCATCGGGGACATGCCCGACCTTGCCAGCATCGAGCCCGTCGAGATCTTTCGTGGCAGGAACGTGCCGAAGGGATGCTACAGCCTTCTGCTGCGGGCATTCTGGCAGCGGATGGACGAGAGCCTGACCGACACCGCTGTCAACGAATTCGCGCAGACCCTGGCCTTCTCGCTCAAAGGCAGGCTGGGCATCGAACTGCGCAGTTAGCGTCTCGTCAAGTTGTGATCTCTGGGTGGATAGACCTCATTCTGGAGCGTGAATCGGCTATTGAAATGAGCTGGCTTACGCCAAATTGGCAAGCTTTGAAGGTCTGAAAATACGCTGTCGATCCGGGGCCTGACTCGTTCAAATTCACGACTCGTCGGCCCCGTTGGTTCTGACGTGTCACACAACTTCGTTGCACTCAGCCACAGTTAGGCAACGGCTCTGCTAGGACACATGGCGAAACTCAATGTGTTGCAGCAAGCGATTCGCCCGCTCTTGTTCGACGGTATCGCACCACGCCCCCTCGTGTGTGCCTGTTGAGACTCAGATTCCGGACATGGGACTAATTCGGAATGTCACGCGGTGGGGTGGACTGCCGGGATTGTCCGCTCGAACGTCTCTGGCGGCAGGCGCGCCAAGATCAGAGTTCCGGACATGGGACTAATTTGAGATGTCACGCGGTAGGGTGGATGGCAGGGTTGGCGAGGGATGCGGGGGCCGTTCTGGAGGCTGGGCGGGCGGTCCTTGACGGGTCGCGTAGCAGGGCTGGAAGATCTGCGGCCGGGTGGCGGGGGTCTGCCAGGCCGTGCAGGAGAGGCGTCTGAGGTTCAGCCGGAAGCCGCTGCCAGCGACCGGCAAGAGGCGTGTTGGCGCGGACAGGTGGGGTTGCAGGAGGGCCGCCACCCGGAGTGGACTGAGGGTGTGGGTCGATGGAGAGGTTGGATCTTGCGGAACTCGGCCCATGCGGTGCGGCAGTGCGGCTGCACCGGTGGAGCGGTCGGGCATCCCGGGCGCACGGCCAGCGGGCGGTCCGCGAGTCGGTGCGACGGGGCCGAGCAGGGGACACGCAAGCCCGTAACGCGGCACCCGCAACCCGGCAGATCGTGACATCATAAAATAGTCAATCGTGGCCGTCGGCTGCGGTCAGGCGGCCCTGCGGGTCTCACAAGTGGCTTTTCAGCAAGGGTTTACCGGCAGACTGCCCGGGCGATTCGAAGGCTCCGATGGGGCCATCGCCGACTAGCCGGTGTCCGTGTACTGGCGGGCCGTGTGGAGCGGGCGCGCCTTGGGCCTGTCGATGGGCCGCCGTCGTCAGGAGGCTCGCCAGGCCGCGCCGGGCCGCTGCTGCGCAGTGGATGGGCCGGGGTGGTGCCGTCTCGAGTCCATGCCGATGCGGGCAACCTGGGCGAGCAGCCCGCAGCGAGTTGACGACGCGGTGGGGTCGACCGGTCGCCTTCGGCTGGGGGTGGACCGGGTTCCTGCCGGCCATCGTCAGCCGCTCTCGCCGGCCGCTGGCTCCCCGTCGATGCGCGGTAGCCGGGAACGACCCGATGCACTGTGGGGCTACGTTCCGCCGACCGTGAGTCGCCAACCGGCCCTCACGGTCCCGATCGATAGTGACAGTTCCAGAATAGTCACCCTGCCGCTACCAAGCCTCTTCGGAATGCAGCACAGATCCCACAAGGCCCTGTCAGTCAGTGCCTTACCGCTGCCATCCCATCCGGCAAGGCGTTCCCCATGTCCGGAACTCTGAGGATGTTGTGAAAGGTGGTGATTCAGGGAGTCGCGTAGCACTGCTCCTTCGGTTGTCCGTGGGGCCGCCATCTCGGAGGCGGTCCCGGCTCGCGGGCGTAGCCGCCCGTATAGCCCAGCGAACGCCAGCTCGCGGCCCATTCACCGGCGCCCGGGAAAAGCGCCCGGTCCACGAACGATTCCGCCAGCAGCACCCGGTAGCCGTAGTCCCTCTGCTGGTCCTGGGCCAGCGCCCGCGAGGCCAGATAGGGGATGCACTGGAAGGCGGGCAGGATCACGAACTGGGCGTTCTGCACCACCAGATGCAGACGCCGCAACTGCTGCTCTAGCGCCCGGCCCAGCCAACGGTCCCGGGCCGTGACCTGCAGGGCCGCCGCCTGCCAGCCCACCAGCGCCACCCAGGCCGAGTCCAGCGTGGACACCTGCCGCAGACCCTTGCCGAACAGGGTGCCGAATCCAAGGTAGTGGTGCGCGGCGACCAGCCGGTCCCGGAGCCGGCGTTCCTGCGCTCCGCAGGTCCACGCTGTCCGGCAACCGGGATGGCTACTCCATGGCATCCACCCTGGCAGATCCCGCACGGAGTATCCAGCCCCGTCCGGCCCGTCGTTTCTCACATCCTACCCGGCCTCACAGTCGCAACCACTCCAATCTCCGACTAGAGAACTATCGCGGAAACTTGGAAACCTGGACGTTGCGCTTGACACGACGCTAGTCGTCTGGTTCAATGCTGGCAGAGGTTAGGGTCTATGTCTCTTCTGGCATGCTTGTCTCGCTGGCCATTCTGCAGAGTCCGCGGTCCAGCACGGGGAGTCGGGATCCTGTTGCTGCTCCCCGTGCTCGGCTCCGGCGCCAAAGAAGAGGAGAGTCGGATTCCGCGCTTGATCATTGGTGGCAAACAAGCGTTCGTAGCAGACTATCCCTTTGTACTGTATCTATTCAAGCCAGACCATGGAGGCTGCACGGGCAGCCTCATCGCACCCAGTTGGGTATTGACAGCAGCCCACTGCCTGGTAGACCAAAACGGAAATGTACATAATCGTGTCGGATTCTACCATAGTCGGGGAGAGAAGTTCTATTGGAACCCTAGGACTTCGAAACGGATCATTCTGCACCCTAGATACAGGGATAACCTCACTTATTATGATATCGGACTCGTCGAATTGTCGCGACCATATCCTGCATCGTTTTCAGCCGGTCTTGACCTTCCTCGCCGATCAGCGGAAGAGGAATATGCTCCTTCCGGTACTTCGGCTGTCACGGTGGGCTTTGGGCGCATAAGAGATAGCGGAGGAAGTACGCTCCATCCGAATTTTATCACGGAGAACTTGTATCACGCCAAGGACTGTCGCGATCGGCAGAATATCTTCGAAGAATTCCGAATTGATAATAACTCCATCTGTTCAGGTACCGCCACAAAGCGTGTAAGCTTCGGTGATAGTGGAGGCCCGTTGATCGTATCGTATTCTGTGGGCGGGAATAAGCGATGGTTACAGGTAGGCGTGAGCAACAGGGTGGCGATTTCCGCCGCCTCGCCCTCGCTTAATGACTATATTGGTGGGATCTTCGCGAGAGTCTCGAGCTATGCCGATTGGATCCATAGTACCACGCAAGGCGCAGCCCCCCTTGTTGCTGCACCGGATCCAGAAGAGGATGATGCCGATGAGATCACCAGACGGCTAAGTGAGGTTAATGCACAGATAAGTTCGCTGCAGGCTACCGCGCAGTCATTACAACGTAACCGAACGCTGCTCAAGCAGCATATTGACGATTTCAAGGGTGTGGAGGGACAGGACAAGAAGCTGCAAACGACCGAAGATGGGATCCTGAGCTCGGTGTCGACCGTACTGGCACAGTAGCGTCGGGGTCCATTGTCAGACTCGGACCCGGATGAATTGACCGGCCCTAGACGATAGGTCGGCTATCGAACATCAAATGACTCCAGCACTACGCGGAGATCCTTCTGATTGCACTGTATTCACGTCAGATCCGCCCCCGGACGGTGTACCGATCATCCGGAAAGAGACACGTCAACATCGGCCCGACGAGTAGACGGGCAGGACCTCCGGCGGTCGCGGTCCCGTCGTCTTTGCTGCATTCCTCGACCCAGTAGCCGTCCGGGTGCGGCCAAGCGACCACTCGCTGTCGATCCTTCCTCGAACATGCTCCCCAATGTCGGCGTCCTTCCTGCCATTTCGGGCCGGATGGCTTCCAACGAGGATGGCTCGTCGCCGTTGCAGCCGACCGCCACGTTCCAGGGGTTCGGGGAGGACGGTTGCGTCTCGATACCGAGAATCTGCATCCTGCATGCGGTCCTAGAAGACAAATTTCAGGCTCATCTGGACCAGCCGCGGCTGACGGACACCGCCGACGAGACCGAAGTTGCGGTTGTCCACAGCCCCGTTGGGGTTGAGAAACTGCGTGTGATTGAAGGCATTGAACAGCTCCACCCGGAGTTCGGCGTGTTGCGACTCCGAGACCCGGAACTCCTTCTGCATGCCGATGTCGAAGTTGTTCCAACCCGGTCCGCTGATCGGTGCCCGTGCGGAGTCTCCGAAGAAGCCAACCTCCTTGTCATGGAAGCAACTCCTGTCGGTGAACAGAAGACTGGAACGCAGATCCGCGCCCTCCAGAACGGACTACCTGTGCGATTGGGGACCGTGATGAACACCGGCAAGCCGTTCGAGAACGTCGCGATCGTCGTAACGACCCAGCTTCCCATCCGATGATCGAGGGCTCTCGGCATGCCAACACCGAACCTCCGGTTCCGCCCGATCGACAGTTCCCATAATGCACTGACCACGCCGCGATGCCGTACGTCAAACGAGGTCGGCCCCTTGTCCAAGGCACGGTTGTTCGAGATCTGGTTGTTGGTCGCGCCACCGAGTTCCCGTCCGTCGTACAGGGCCTTGCCGAACGTGTACTCGGCGCGGAAGTCGAGGCCATGCGACATCCGGTGGTGATAGCGGGCAATGAGCGCGTTGTAGCTCGATTTTCCGTTGAAGTTGGCCTGCAGGATGGAACGATACCGGAGGTAAAGCCGGGTCGCGCAGTCGTACCGGATGTCCGGTCCGACGACACACTGGTTGTTGTCGTACCGGTCCTGTTGACGGTGGGCACTGTTGCCGATGTAGCTGAGCTCGAACATGTCGTTCGCGCTGAGGGTGCGTTGGATCGAGAAGTTTCACTGCTGGACATATGGTGTCGGCCCCTCTTCCTGCAGCGTGACCGGCGTGAGTCCGGAGGGCAGGCTCTCCGCGAAATTCCCGTCGACCGGCGGCAGGGGGATCATCGGAAAGATGTAAGTGTTCGGGTGGGCTGTGAAAGGCTGGCAGTGAGGAGGAGTGTCGGAGGCTGGTCGGCCGAAGGGGCCCATGACGGGAGGTGCGCACCGCGGCCAGCGTCCAGGCACGGCCGAGCGCCGGGCCACCAGCGATATCGGCCCGAGCGGCAGGCAGGGCTCCGGGTGCGGTCGGGGCGGGTCATCCTGGCCGGAGCAGCGCCCGGTGGCGGTCCGGGGGCATGCCCGACAGGAGTCACTCCTGCGGCTGCGGCACATCCGCGCCGGTCGCACTCCGAAGTGGTTGTTGTCCAGCGTGCGAACGGATGCTGCAAGCAGACCGACAGGCCCGCGCGATAGCGCAACAGCAAGGTCAGCGGTCCCAGTCGCGGGTCGCCCGCTTCCGAGACGGTCGCGGCCACGCTCCGCTGCTCGCTTTCAATATTCGCGAAGAACCAGCGCATCGCGGCGGCGAACTGATCCGGCAGCGCCTTCCACCGCGCCGACTGGTGTTGACAGTCCCACGCGGGCTGCCAGTGCTGGTGCCGCTGCCAGTGCAGCCGGAACAACTCCCCGATGCCCCGCACGACCCCTTCCGCCTAGTGTTCCGTCATTAGGTGATTTTGGGATAGGCGGTCTTGCCATGGCGAGAGGCATCGGCGCCTGCCGCTAGCCGGTTTGGTCGCGCTGCCTTGTTCCTTCTCCCACGGTCCGATGCACCGCAGCAACATGGCAACTCACGGAACACGATGCTTCCCGCTACAAGCACGAAATAGGGGAGCGGTTGCCCGCTCCCCTTGGCTGTTCACGTAGTCCTTCTCGGCCACCGACCCTACGGAAGATCCGCACCGAAGGCTCCCTTGAGGCCCAGGTGCTGGTGATTCTCCGGGGTGGTCTTCGCATCCGTGCTGAAGCCGAGCTTCTGTGTAGGCCCGTCGAATTCACCGGCAAACTCGTAGATCCCGATCACTCCCAGCGGCCCGTCCGGCGAACTCCCCACGAACTCGAAACTGTACCCCATTGCACTGTCATCGTGATCCTGCTCCCCCCGGGTCTCCGCCGAATCCCGGTAATCGATCTTGACCGTCCTTGAATCGTTTAAGCTGGAGCTGGCATCCCACTGGTAGTCCAGCTCGTGGTCGCCACTGCCGAAGCTCGCATCCGTGCCGAACGTGATCTTCGGAAAGATCAGCCGCCGCACTTCCTTGTTGGCATGGTGCAGGTAGTCGCCGTTCGCCACCGACCGCAGGTCGCTCAGCACCGTCGTGACATGCCCGCCCACTGCGTTCGATCGGATGCTGAGGCTCTGGCCGCTCCATGTGGCCTCGGGGATCGGGTCCGTCCCGAACCATTCCACCTCCACGCTCGCTTCGCCCTCGTAGGCCGCCTGAAGACCCTCGTATCTGTAGTCCCTCCCGCCGTTCGTCAGATCCGCCATGACGCCCAGATAGGCCACCGTCTTACCCGTATAGGTCGCCCGGCCACCCTGCGGCAACTGGTCCCGCCTCTGCGCCGTCGCCACCGGCAGCGGACTGTAGGCGAACGACTCCACCTCCTGGTGGATCCAGTTCCTAGCCCGCAGCGTGTTCTTCGCCCACTGGATCCGCCACACCCCGAACCGCGTGTAGTCCGTACTCCTCGCCGTCGCCTTGATCTGCCACTGCCGCTGATTGAACATCGCCGACGCCGACGTGTTCCAGATATGCTGGCTACCTGCCGTGTCCGTGTCATCGCTGTCGAACAGTTCCCCGTCGTCGCCGTGGATCGCCAGGAACGATTTCTCCGTGCCGTCCTCATCCTCGTCCACGAACAGACCGTCCCGGCCCGGATCGAACGCCGCCTCCAGTCCCTCCACCGAACTCAGCGCCTCGATCATCGCATCAATGCGGTCCAGCGCATCGGACGGCGCCGTTGCGGTCGCGTTCCGCTCCCGTACCTCATATGTCACGCCGTTGTACTCCTTGGACACCACGCGGACGGTCTTGACGGGCAGTTGCCAGGGCCAGCCGACGAACTCGCCTTTCTGTTCTCGAGTCAGGGCTGCGATGGCTGCCGGCGCGGGGTTCAGGAAGTTGCGGCGGATGCGCTTCTGGGCGGCCGGACTGCGTTCCATGTTGGCATCCCAGAACACGTAGTGCAGCAGGGCCAGATTGACCTCCCTCCACTCCGCATTGACCTGGTCGGCCAAGCCTCCGATCGACTGCAGCCCGGCGATCTTGTCCCGGCCCTTCTCGATCCGCTCCCGCGCCATCTGCACCCAAGTCTTGGGACTGTTCCGGCTGAACTCGCCACCTCCTTCGCTCGCCAGCAGGTCCGCCAGCGATAGTTGCACGTCCAGCATCTGCTCACCCTTGTACTTGTTGGCGTCCCCCGGCTTGTCGGCATGGCGGAAATGTGATCCCCGCAAGGCGCCAATCCCCGCTCCCAGCGCCTGGGCCTCCTCAGTGGTCAGACCCGCCTCCCCATCAGGGAATTCGGCATTCGCCGTCGAGCCCAGATTCTCGAAGTACCAGGCCCACGCCTGCGGCTTGACCGTCAACTGGCCGTTCTCGATCATCGTCTTGGTGTCGTCGCTCACCAGCTTCGCGTTCCCCTGCGTCCCGTCGTCCACCGACGGTCGCCGCACCGGCCCGTCCGCCACCCGGGTCGCCCCGAATCCTCCCGCCAGGTAACTCCGGTTGTCACTGCCGGCCGCGGTGTCCGTCTTCACGCCCGCGCCGACCGACCACACCCCCACCACCTCGCTGCCCGCCTCCGGCTCACTGTCGCCTCCCAGCAACCGCCCCTCGAACGTGCTGTCCACCTTCTGCGGTCGATACACCCCGGCGCGCCGTCCGAAGTCGATCGTCGCTCCGTCCTCTTTCACCAGTTCCCAGTTCCCCTGCGTTCTCAGATCTGCCGTCGGCAACACGATGCTGTCCACCTCCCCGAACAGGTACTCCCACCTCTCCCCCTCCGCCGTCATCAGGTTCGTGATCAATCCGTCCACCTTCTCCGCCGTGAAGTTGATGCTGATCTCGATGTCCCCCGCATACTGCTTGTCCGCCCCGCTCACCGCCAGCGTCTCCCCCTCGTACCGCGCCGTCCCCGCCGTCTGCACGTACCGCGACCGCGCCGTATTGTCCGTCACCCCGAACGCAAACGCTCCCCGCTCCCCCGCCGTCGGCTTGCCCGTCGTCGGACTCACCTTGTACTCCGCCTTCTCCGTCGCATCCGCACGCTGCCTGCGCGTGATCGTCCCGTACCGCGTGTTCCCGTACTCCCCGTACGTCACCGTCGATTCCGTCTTCGTCGCCCCGAAGATTGTCCCCGCATCTCCCTCCTTGGCCGCTCCCTCCAGCACTCCGTCGTCCCCCAGTGCCGCCGCCAGTTCCTCCGCGCTGGTCAGCGCCTCGAGCAGGTCGTCGATCTCCCCCAACGCCCGGTCGTCGTCCGGTTCCGCGTCGTCTCCGAACAGGCTGTCGAACCCGGCATTGGTCGTACCGGTCCCCTTGAACACCGCCGCCAGCACGCCCTTGACGTTCGTCTTCGCGTTGCCGCTCGCGGCCGTGCCCCACTGCTTCTCGATCTGCTCGTCCCGGTCCGAGTCCTTCTCGAACACCTCCAGGATCTGGACGATCTTCTCCCGGATCCCCTCCAGCTTCGTCCGTGCTTCCGCCACGAAGTTCGTCCCCTTCGTCTGCGACACCCCGTCCCCCAGCAGGTCCGCGAACGGGTAGTTCTCCCCCTTCACCACCAGCGCCGTGTTCGCCTCGTTGATGTCCGCCGTCGACTTGTCGTCCCCCCGCATCGCCGGGTTTGCGCTCAGACCGTCCGTCCTGAACTTCGCCGCGCCGATCTTGACGTTGTCCAGACGCATGCCCGTCAGCATCCCGTCCTGCCTCCGCACCCGGTAGCTCCCGGAGGTGTCCGTGTCGATGTCGCCCATCCCGCTGCTCGGCAGCAGCGCTCCGTCCACGTCGTAGCCCTCACCGTCCTCCCGCAATACCGCCAGCAGTCCGCCCGTGCCCTCGATCGCCATGCTCTCCGGCTGGTACTCCGCCATCCACGCTCCGTCCACCATCGTCACCGTGTAGACGTTCCCGTTCCCCGCCGTCACCCGACCGCCACTCATGAAGGCATCCCCGTCCAGCGTGTACGTGCCGTCTTCCTCCCGCACCAGCGTCACCGTCGTCCCGCTCGTGCCCAACGCCACCTGCGTCTGTGGCGCCTCATGCATGGCCATCCACATCCCGTCCGCGTCCATGCTCAGCGTGTACATGTTGCCGTTGGTCACCGTGACCATCGTCACCCCGTCCTCGACCCGCATCTCCCCCAGCCAGTAACTGCCGTCCTCCCTCTTCGTCAGCATCACCGTCTCCCCCGACATCCCCAACATGACCGTGACCATCTCTTCCCGGTACGTCGCCATCCAGTTCCCCTCGCCGTCGTCCATCAGCGTGTAGCTGTTGCCACCCACCATCAACGTGGCTCCGTCGGTCAGCGTCTCCGGCTCCCCACTCACCGGACTCACCACCGTCCAGCTCCCGTCTTCCGCCTGCACCGTCTCCAGCGTCACCCCCAGGCTGCCCACCGTCACCGTGCCCGTCATCGGCACGTACTCCGCCATCCACATCCCCTCCGTATCCATCATCAACCGGTACCGGTTCCCGTTCGACGCCGTCGCCAGCGTCACTCCGCTCTCCACTTCCATCTCTCCCAGCCAGTAGCCGCCGTCCTCGGCCCTGCTCACCGTCACCGTCTCGCCCGAGGTCCCCAGCATCACCTCCACCACCATGGCCATGTACTCGGCCATCCACATCCCGTCCTCGCCCAGCGTCAGCGTGTAGGTGTTCCCGTTCCCCGCCATGGTGGTCGTCTCCCCGCTCATGACCGCCATGTCCTTCAGCCAGTAACTGCCGTCCTCCCGCCTCTCCAGCGTCACCGTGTCGCCCGACAGGCCCAGCATCACCGCGATCATCGGCATCCGGTAGTCGGCCATCCAGGTGACCGCCCCGCTCTCGTCGGTCGTGATCCGCAGCACGTACTCGTTGCCGTTCGCGGCGGTGTGGACGGTCTCCCCACTCCGGACGGCCATCTCCCCCAGCCAGTAGCTGCCGTCCTCGGCCTGGGTGATCGTCACCGTCTCCTCGCTCATCCCGAGCGTGACCATGATCTCGACGGCGTCGAACTGCGCTGTCCAGGTCCCCTCTGCCAGCGTCAGCGTGTACTGCCCGCCGCTCCCGGCCGTCACGTTCCCGCCACTCGCGAACGCCTCCCCGTTCAGGGTGAAGCCACCACTCTCGGTGGTCATCAGGGTGACCGTCTCGCCGCTCGTCCCCAGCGTGATCTCCACCGGCTGCGGCTGGAAGGCCGGCGGTGCCGGTGGGGGTGTGACCGGCCTCGCTATCGGTGCGGGTTCATCGCCTCCACAGCCGGCCATCCCGACTGTCAGAAGCCCTGCCAGGAAGAGAGTTACCCCCCCCCCCCCAGATTCTTTTCGCCTTGCCCTGCATGAAAGTGCTCTCCTTCTTCGTCTCAGTCGTACGCCACCGAACGAATTTCCCCGCTCGGCAACCCGTACTCCGGAGGCCCCTTGGGCCCTCGGACCAAATCAGTATCAAGATATCACAGTTTGCAATAGTTCGCAAATTTCTGTAAAGGATTCCGTCTCCTCCAACGAGAAACGAGCCTGAGCGGGTCCCTGCGGGAGCAGCGAATCATCAAAGGATGATCTGGCATCTCGATCTTGCCACTCACCCCAACCTGAATGACTTGCTGGCACCCGCATTCGCTTGGGTCAGAGGACCTTCTCCATCAGTCTCTCTACCAATAATGTTGTGGCTGACGGAACCCTAGGTTAGCCATGGCGGATGGCGGTGGGCCAAGCGCTCGCAGTCGCGCCGGGCGCGGGCCCAGCAGATGGCCAACTCGAACTGGCCGGAGTGGTCCCGCACCAGCTTGTCATAGGCCGCGTAGCGGTCGCACACCAGCACCGCCCGCCGGGGCTGTCCAAGTTGCCCGAACAGGGCCGCCGCGGTGGCCGCGCTACGCGACGGACCGACCCGGAACCATACCGCATCGGACGTCAAGCAGGCCCACAGCCAGCAGCGCGAATTGTGACGCTACTCGGCCCCGCCCCTGCGCCAACCTCGACATCTCGTCCCCATGCACCAGCAGCGCCTGCAGCTGATGCACCCCGATGGTGTGCTCCAGCGGTGCGAACCAGTTCACGAAATCCTGCTGATCCCCCAACAGGCTGCTCGCCGGCAGCACCAGCCGCCGCCCGGCCCAGTCCCGCTTGAAGACCCGTACGGGACGCCGTTGCCAGTCCACCTGTAGCAGGAACTCCACCCACACGCTCATCCCGTACGGCGTCCACTGGAACAGATGCGGAGCCAACGCCGCCTGCACGGTGGGCGCCTTCCCGCCACGGGCCCGCGCGTACTCGCAGGCCGGCCGCCAGCAGGTTCGCCGGATGCACCGTCTGTGGCTCCGCATGTCCACCTCGAACCGCTCGTTGAGCAGCACGCCGTGCCGCCGATAGGGCTGTCCGCAGTCCCCGGACACCCGCCTCTCCGCCGGCAGGCCCCGTTCTTTGATCCGTACTTCCAGCTCGGGCTGTGCAACCCGCGGAGGGGCTGTCGCTCCCGGTTGCCCGCCCCGCGACCGCCAACCCGATCGACCCGACCCCGGACCCACCTCGCCCGCGACCGGCTCCGGCGTCCGCTCCTCGCACCAAGGACCGCCCCCACCAGATCGGCCCGATTCGGCGGCTGTCCGGCCACCGCATGCTGCCACTCCGCCACCTGTCGCTGCAACGCCTCCCGCGCCTGCTCCCCGGCCACGGCCTGGCGCTGGAGTGCCCAGTAGTCGGTCTGCACCCGGGCGGCCAACTTCTCCCGCGTGATCCAATGCTGCGCCCTCTCGGCCCGCAACTGCTCCCGCAGCCGCTCCCCGCGTTCCTTCGCCCGACCGTGCTGGCTCTTCCGACACCCCTCCTTCCGCTTCCGCTCCCACCTCTCCGCGGATCCCCGCCGCCACCACCGCTCTCCCCCGGACCGCTCCATCGACCGCCTCTCCACCGCCTCCCCTCGCCGTCACCTGGCCACGTCCTAGCCGCTCCAAGCACCGATCATCGGCGGCGATAGACCTCGAACTTCCGCACCCGCGGCTCTGAGTCGAGTCTCCAGACGCTTCGCAATTCGCCGTAGGAGTGTGTCCACACCCGCTCATAGCGCTCGTCGAGCGCCTTCGGAACTCGATCCTTCGTATCCCACAGCACGAACCAGTCCGGTGCCGGAGAATCATCGAACTGATCGTCCGGAACCCTGCCGCGAAACCTCTGGTTGTAGGGGAGGTCCGCATCCAGGAGATTCACCCAGCGGCGGTCCGGGAGGTAGTATTTGGCCACCATGCCCTTGACATTCCGGAAATAGGCGATGGTGTCTCCCGGACGCGAACTGGCGGACAGATAGTCGAGGAGCGGTCGATTGTGGGCGTCGTATCGAACAAGCTGCCGCAGCACGACCTGCTCGGTTCCTCCGCCAGCCAGATCAAGGTTGGGCCAGAGACTGGCTCCGACCAGACAGGCGAGACCGAGCCGAGACCGACCGCTGGCGGACAGCCCGGCCGCCGCAAGACCGATCAGCACGATGGCCGCCGGGCAGGTCTGGTAGTAGTACCGGGGCAATGTGGCCCGGCCCGCAACAGCCACCGTGAAAAGCGGACACACTGTCAGCACGAGGCCAGCAAGGAGTGCCATGCGCGCGCCGATACCCGGGCTACTGATCTGCGTCCACAGGTACAGCACAACACCCGGAACACCCAAACACATGAGGCAGAACCCAACGAACACAGCATCCGACATGTTCCGCACCGCCGATTCCGACAGAGCGAAACCGATCAGGGGAACCGCAGCGGCAGACCCGATCAGAACGCTCTTGGGGAACGACTTCCACGGACGGGCATGCCAAGCCACCAGTGCCGCGGCCGGGGCCAGAAACACGAACGGCACCCAGCGCCAGTAGTCTGCGCCGCGGCGCGCCACGACGTATCGGAGATTCTCCCAGACCGTGTTCTCACTGCCCGGCCTCCACTCGGTCAGGTACTCCGCATGCAGCAGCCAGAATTCAACACCCAGAACAACCGCGAGAACCGCCGACGCTCCGCAGAGCCGGACCAGCGCAGGTCGGTCCGTCAGGAGCAGGAACAGCCCCAGAGCAAGCCACGTTGCGGCGAAACTGAGGTAGTTGCTGCCGTATAGCAGACACCCCACCAGACACATCTGCAGATGGAAGGACCACCGAGTGCCCAACGCCGGCTCGCGGAGGTATCGAGCAACCTGCACGAACAGCAGAACCGTGGCAAACACCAGGATGATGTAATACCTGCCCTGGCGAGCGGCATGCAGGAAGTAGATCGAGACGCTGGCCGATAACGGTAGTGCGTAGGGCAGCCAGGGAGGGCCACGAAGCTGTCTCCCTAAGACGAACAGCAATGCAAGGGTCCCCAACCCGACCAGCGCGAACGGCAACCGCGCCCGGAATGTCCCTTCACCCAGCAGCCTATGACCCGCAGCGGACAGGTAGATCTGCAGGTAGCTCTGCATGGCTGGCTGCAGCTGCGAGTTGATGTCATGGCCGTCGTCATCCTGGACCAGCAACTGGCCATCCCTGGCATCGAATGCGGACGGCAGGACACTGCCGGATTCTGCCATCAACCGGCCCCAAACGGCCGTCGTCGCCTCGTCGCGCCAGAGGGGCACGCCATCCAGACGCCAGAAGACAGCCACCACGCAGACGATCACTGTCGCAACAGGAGTGACGTGCCTCATCGGTCCGGCTCTCCGGACGATTTCCTGGCGAACTGCAACGGAGTCTAGGAAGACCAGGTAGTGCGGAATTCGGGGAACAACGTAAGCCCGCCACAGGCGAACAGGGTCTGCCCGGTGATGTAGGAAGCCTCGTCGGACGCCAGAAAGGCGAAGACAGCCGCGATCTCTGTGGGCTCGCCGGCCCTTCCCATGGGAATGTGGGACTCCACGGCATCCCGGGCGACAGGATCATTGATCCAGTTCAGGTTGATCGGCGTGACGATGGCACCAGGACCCACCGCATTGACGCGGATGCCCCGATCGGCATACTCGAGTGCGAGCGTCTTGGTGAGGTTCTCCATACCCCCCTTGGAAATCGAATACGACAGGTACTGGGGCTTGGGAATGATCTCGTGAACGCTGGAGTTGTTGACGATGACGCCACCACCCGGCCGCGACAGGAAGTGCTGGATCGCTGCGCGACTGCACAGGTAGCAGCCACGCAGGTTCACGCCGAGAATTCTGTCGAAGTCGGCGGTGAGACTCTTGTCGCTCTCGGCCGGCTTCTGGATGCCTGCATTGTTGATCAGCACGTCCAGACGCCCCCACTCTCCGAGAACCGACTCGAACATGCCCTGCACCGCGGCCTCATCCGCCACATCGGCCTTGTGGGTCAGGACGCTGGCGTCATCGTAGCCGCCGGCAGCGTAGACCTTGCGGATCAGGTCGACCGTTCCGGCCGCTCCGGCATCGTTGCGACTGTAGTTGATTGCAACACTGGCTCCTTCCTGGGCGAGACGCACCGCGACGGCCGACCCGATACCGGCCGACCCGCCCGTCACCAATACATTTCTTCCGATGAATCGACTCTGCATGACAGTTGAAGTGAGCGGGAACACTCTACCGCCCCACTCCCTATAGATTGTAGTTGCATCGTGCCCGTGGACGCAGACGACCGATGTCAGTCCGCCGCCAGCCAGCCGACCCCACCCGAATGCGCTCCCGGTCAGCCAGTCCGACAGCAGGTTCTGTGTCGGCGCTCGCAGAGCACTGTTGCAGGCCACTGCTGATGACGATAGGCTAGAGATTCGGCATGGTTAAGACCGAGCGTGAACTTGCTGCCGACATCGTCCGTGTCGGCAAGCTGGTCTTCGACAAGGGCTGGGTAGCCGCCAATGACGGCAACATCTCGGTCCGTCTGGACGACGAAAGGATCATGTGCACGCCCACAGGTGTATCGAAGGGCATGATGCATGTCGATGACATCATCATCGTCGACTACGCTGGCGACAAGATCTCCGGACGTCTCGAACGCACGTCGGAGATCAAGATGCATCTCAAGATCTACGAGCTGCGCGACGACATCGATTCAGTGGTCCATGCCCACCCTCCCGTCGCAACCGGATTCGCGGCCGCCGGTCGAGCCCTTGATACAGCACTGTTGCCGGAGGTCGTGATCGGACTGGGCTGCGTGCCACTCGCAGACTACGGTTTACCCGGCACGGACGCTCTGACGGAGCCGATGCTGCCGCTGATTCCCAAGTACGATGCGCTGCTGCTCGGCAACCATGGGGCGGTCAGTTACGGCAAGGACGTCCTGCAGGCGTACTTTCGGATGGAAACGGTCGAGCACTTCGCCCGGATCAACTTCGTCGCGGAGATGCTGGGCGGGGCCCGCGCGCTGCCCCGAGTCGAAGTGGACAAGCTGTTCGAGTCGCGGGGACGTTACGGCGTCGCTTCCAAGTCCACCCAACAGCCCGGCTGCCCGGTTTCGGCCGAAGACACGATGTCTGCAGCACAGACCGATCAAATGGGCGACAATGGTGGTTTCTACATTACCCGGAACGAGTTGATCCAACTGTTGGAGGAAGCCATCCGGGTCAGAGGAGGTTAGAGGATTCATGGGCGAAGCCCTCGGATTAATCGAAACACGCGGATTTGTCTCCCTTGTGGAGTCTGCCGACGCCGCCGTCAAGGCGGCGAATGTCACCCTTGTCGGGTGGGAGAAGATCGGCTCCGGATACGTCACCGTGCTGATGCGCGGGGATGTGGCCGCAGTCAAGGCCGCTACCGACGCAGGAGCGGCCGCCGCTCGGAGAGTGGGTGAACTGATCTCAGTCCACGTCATTCCGAGGCCACACGGCAACCTGGACCGGATCTTCTCCATTGCGCCGTCGGACTAGGCCCGACCGTTCGAAGCGCTGAGGCGGGGAACCCCAAGCCATGATTCTTGCGAGGGTGGTGGGCAATGTCGTTGCCACACGCAAGGACCCCAGACTTGAGGGCAAGAAGTTGCTGATCCTGCAGCACGTCAAGCCGGATGGAACGCCACGCGAGAACTTCGTTGTCGCACTCGACACCGTCGGTGCCGGGGCTCAGGAGACGGTGCTCTGCGTGTCCGGCAGTTCCGCTCGCATGGCATCGGGCATGAAGGACACCCCGGTCGACACGGCAATCGTCGGCATCGTGGACGGGGTCAGCATGCTGCCCGGAGGGGACTGATGCGCTTGGCGCGCGTACTGGGGAACGTCTGCTCGACTGTCAAGGATCCCCAGCTTGCAGGTGTCAAGCTGCTCCTGATCCAACCGATCAGTGCGGACGGAGCAGAGACTGGCGTACCGCTCGTCGCCCTGGATGCGGTCGGGGCCGGCTACGGGGAAACCGTGTACTGGTCCGGCCGGCGCGAGGCGAGCTTGGCATTCGATCCCCCGGTCCCTTCCGATGCCAGTGTCACAGGAATCGTCGATACAGTGGCCGGGACGAGACCGTGATTCTCGGAAGAGTGATCGGCGATGTCGTCGCCACCAGCAAGCACCCGACGCACGAGGCGATCAAGCTCCTGCTCGTCCGCGAGACGGACGCGGAAGGCAATGAACGGGGCGCACCGTTCATCGCGGTGGACACGCTGGATGCCGGGGTCGGTGACAACATCCTGCTAACGCTCGACGGATGGGCCGCAATGACCGCCGTTCGACGGCGGAGGGCACCGATTGACGCCGCCATCATCGCCATCGTGGACGAGGTCGAGTGGAACACACCGAGCCCCTGACCTGTACCCGGGGCGCTGGTACCATGACGGTTGATGCGGCGGGTAAGCCGTCGGCAGTACCTTGCCGCGACAATCTCGGCGGGTAGCGTTCGAGCAGCGGGCAGGGGCACGCGGCTCCGTTCCCCACGACACGCGTTTCGGGACGCCCTCACGGAGCGCGAGATGTTCCGCCTCTCGGATCTCTCGGTCCTGCATCACTTGCCTGGCCACCATCACCGCTTCATCGCCCGCAACAACTCGTTTCTCCTGCTGGCAGCTGAGCACGGGGAAACTCGCCAGATCTACCGGCTCGACCTGCAGCGGCAGCGGATGACGCAGGTTACCGACGGGGAGGGAGTCCAGCCGTATGCCGTTCACCTGCGGAACAATGACCGAGGGTTCTACTTCCTGCAGGGACAGACGCTGGTCCTGGCCGACCTCGGTGGAGCCAGCCGGAGAATTCTGTACGAATGCCCCTCCGGATGGACTCCGACCGGAGACATGGACATCTCACTTGGGGAGCGCTATGCGGCCTTGGTCGAGATGCGCGAGTCCGACAGAAGGCCCGACCCCGCCAGCCAGTTCGAGAGGGAGCCGCTCTGCCGCGTGCAGGTGGTGGACATCCACCGCAAGTCCGCCCGCCAGGGCCGGGCCCAGGTCGTCGCAGAGGAGCGACGCTGGCTGTCGTCTCCGAGGTTCCGCCCTTGGCACGCGCAACTCCTGTATGCCCGGGAAGGCCCGTGGCAACGAGTCCGCCAGAGGCTTCAGGTCGTGGGCCTGGACGGTTCCGGCAAGCGAAGCGTGCGGCCAACGAAGGGAAAGGAGCGCGTGGAGCGGGCCTACTGGGTGGCTGACGGTTCGCGTCTTCGATTCGTCCATTTTCCGGACGGAGACGGCTGGAAGGCGAGTATCCGCACGGTGGTGCCGGAAACGCGCCACGAAGTGACGGAAACACCGTGCTCGGCGTTCGGCTGGCTCGAGGAAAACGCGGACGGTTCGGCAATCGTGGGTGGAAGCCGGCGCCCGTCGGGTCCGAACATGTACGTGCTGTTCCCGAAGATCCAGCGGGAGATCACGCTGTGCGAGCATGCCAGCAGCCTGCAGGCATATCCGGTCGCCGGAACAGACCGGATGGACTCGGATGCCGCATTCCCGGATCCGGCCTTGTCCGATGACAGTTCTTGGTTGTACTTCGTGACGGACCGCGAGGGCTTGCCGGCCCTCTACGCGATGCCCGTCGACGACCTGGTGGCAAGCACACCGGGCAACTGATCCTGTCCGGCTCGGCTCTTCTCGTTCACGGGCTTTGGCGAACTCCACCGAAGTGGTAGATGTCGAGCATCTTGATGCCCCTAGAAATCGTAACGGACGGAGCTTCGTGCAACGGCCGAGCGTACCATGGCAGCAGTTGCGACACCCAGCGACTGCTCGACAGGGCTTGCTTACGGTACGCCGGAGGGTGTAGCGTAGATTGGTAATGTTAGCTGGTGCGTTTACTCCTTGCCAATCGGCACGCCAAGACCTAGACGTTGGGATCCAGCAACATTTGCAAGGACGGGGGTGTCCTGATGGTGTCGAATCCGAAGCAACTGTATGAACCGGGCGAATTCGAGAATCCGAGCAACTTGTCGCTCGACCTGAACAACCCGCGTGTGGGCAGCGTGAAGTTCGCAAATGAGGACAAAATGCTCGAGTATCTTGTCACCAATGCGGACATCGACGAACTCGTCCAGTCCATCCGCGCTTCCGGATGGTTGGATTACGAACCACTGATCGTGATGAAAGAGCAGGGAAAGACTGTCGTACTTGAGGGAAATCGTCGACTCGCAGCCCTCCGCATCCTCAGCAGCCCAGAAGTGCGGTCTCGGTTGAAAATTAAACTGTCCAAAGAGTCCGGGAACGGCGCTCTACCTCAACAGGTGCGGGTGCGACGGGTTGCCTCACGGAAAGACGCACGAGACTACATTGGTTTCAAGCACATAAATGGAGCCTTTAAATGGGACCCATTAGCAAAGGCGAAATATGCAGCTGAATGGTTCGAGGATGGACATGATATCAAGCGGATCAGTCAGCGGCTCGGTGACAGCCACAACACAGTTGTGCGGTTGGTAAACGGTTGGCGGGTCTTGGAGCAGAGCGAGAAGAACGGCTTTGACCGGAAGAAAACGACACGAGCCTCGTTTCCGCTGTCCCATCTCTACACCGCTCTCTCTCGCCCAAGCGTTCGGAGCTATCTCGGACTGTCGACCTATAGTATCTCGGATGCCCTGAAACCCGACCCGGTCCCACCAGAGCACCAAGAGAACCTGCTGCACCTAATGTCGTGGCTGTACGGCCAAGACCCTGAGCCTGCGGTACTCCGCAGTCAGAACCCGGACTTGAACAGGATCGTCGAAGTGCTGGGCAACGAACAGGCACTGGAAAAGCTGACAGAGACCCGCAATCTCAATGCAGCATACGACTTGATCGAGGACAAGGAACGGAAGTTCTATCTGACCCTGACAGACACGATCCTGCATGCAGAGGAAACGCTCAAGCTAGTCGGCAACTTCGATGGTCGTGCCGATTGGATGAGTTCGGGCCAGAAGCTCTTCCGCACGGTGTGGCTGCTTCGTGCAGCGATGCGGGAAGCACGGGACATGGCTGAATCCGGAGAGAGTCCCGATGACGATTAGCCCGCCGTCTCTGGATGAGACGCGCAGTCAGATGGCCGACTGGGTTGAGTTGTTGTCCGTGACACGGCCCGACCAAGGTGCAGCACGCGGCGATATTCTGAGACTATACAGGTTTCTGGAGGATCGGCCAGCAGATCCACAAGTGTACTCACCGACGAACTCCGAGGGCGAACCCGAGATTCTCGATCAGGACCGGGTGCGCATCGCCGACGATATACTGGAAGAGATCGACTATCGTTCAACCGTTCTCGATTCCGATTATCCGTTCAAATTGAGTCGATTGGGGGAGCAGTGGTGGGTCTGTCCCGAGATAAATACCGAAGGACGAACCGAAATTGCTCATACGTGCTATTTGCTGTGCTTGTGCATCAGTGTGATCCGGGACGGCAGAATTAGTCCAGACGATGTCGTTCATTTGAACCAACCGATGCCACATAGGTTCCAAGCCGTAGCCACAGCCGCCGCGAGGAAGATCTTGGATGGGCAGGCGATTTGGTTTGGCTGGCTGCGACCGGACAGTTCAGGGTTCCGTCAGGCTCTCCATGAAGTGAGCAGCAAGATGTGCTTGCGCGGAAACTCCGGAACACCTCCCTATGGGGCCTCCGGACAAGAAAAAGATGCGGGCATCGACATCGTCGCGTGGAGGGATTTCCGGGATGGCTGGCCAGCAAGGCCCGTGATACTGGGGCAAGTGGCATCCGGCAGAAACTGGACCACGAAGAGCGTCAAGTACGACCCAAACAGGTTCCTCAATTGGTTTAGCCCAAAGCCATTCGAGCACTTCATCCCATCTTTGTTTATCCCTTTTCCTCTCCATCACGAATGTACAACCGGAGAAGGCAAGCCGTTCGAAGACGCTGCGTACGAGAACGCTTGGAGGCTAGAGCAAAGCCTCGGGCTGGTCATCGACCGTCTGCGCATCGTCGAACTCGCTGCGGCGGGATTCGAATCTGCGGATGACGAGGCTCAAGGCAGCCGATTCCAAGATGTCCGTACCTGGGTGAACGAAGCGCTGGCAGCCGTACGCACGGCTGCATGATGGCCAGCCATCCATTCCGGTCGGTCTGTCCCTACTTCGCGATATTCTCTGAGACTCTTGCACTGCATCTGATCTTGTCCCAAACGGACCTGGGCAGAGTAGTATTCGGTCAATTCCGTGGTCGGGCCACCTCGCACCGGCGTAGCTTGCCCAACGCCCCGCGCCGACTCTGCGTTACGTCCGAACCTCACCTGATCCGCGACCAGGTTGTATTAACACTATTGAGCGCGATCATCGTATCCTCGGTGATATGGGACTCATCCAAGCTAGAGACGAAAGTACCGTGCCCCATCTACCGGTGCAGCGCGGCCGTCTCAGCCTGTCCAAGCGCCAAGTGCTCAACGCCATCTTGATGGCTGCAATGGAGCGGTTTACCGGCACGGTTCGGCAACTGGAACACGGTCTACACCCGGATAAACCGCTGGTCTAAGGACGGCACGTTCGACCGGGTCCTCGAGCAGTTGCAACGCGAACAGATCGTGCGCGTCAAGTTGGGAACCCTGTCGCTCGACAGCACCAGCATCAAGGTCCATCCTAACGGAACGGGAGCGATTGCAAGAACGGGCCCCAGTCCATCAGCAAGTCCCGCGGTGGCTGGACCCCCAAGCTCCATAGGGTTGCCGCGGATGCTCACTCGGCCCTCCTCTTCTCACTCTCGCCCGACTAGGCCCACGACGCCCCGCAAGACCGTAAGTTGCTGAATTAAATGGATCAGCCAGATGCCCGTCGCTCGCTCATCATGGACCGGTTGCACAAAGGTGACGAGACTCGGGAGCTGGCCGTGGCGCTTGGGTGTGAGCCCGTCGTGCCGCCACCTGGCAACCGCGTCGGTCCTTGGAGAAACTGGACGCGATCTTCCTCGGATTCATCGTCTTCGCACCCATCATTGATATGCTTCAATAGTGCTAACAAATCCCAACCTGTTCCACCGTTCCCGACACACTCCTGCCATGCCCGAACTGCCGTTCCCGGCGCCACCGGGTTGCCCGGACGGCTTGACACGGGGCGGACGCATCGTTAGCTTGAACTCTTGGGCCTTGGCTGGACTCGCCCCCATATTCCGTGACAACGAGATCCTGCTGACGGGGGCGAACGGCTTCCTTGGCAAGGTGATCCTCGCCATGCTGCTGGACAGATACCCGGCGGCAGCTCGGGTCAGCGTGCTGGTGCGCGACCGCCCGGACATGTCCGCCGGGGAGCGCTTCCAGCGGGAAGTGCTCGACTCGCCGCCCCTCCGCTCGCTGATCGAGAAGCAGGGACGGGAGCAAGTAGCCAGTCGCGTCAACGTCCTGTCCGGCGACACGTCCGAACCACTGGCTGGTCTTCGAGAGGACCAGGTGCAGGAACTGTCGGGGCGGGTCCGACTGATCATCAACTGTGCCGGTCTGGTGGAGTTCTTTCCACCAGCTGACCTGTCGCTGCGGGCCAATGTCACCGCAGTGGAGCGCATGCTGGACCTGTGCCGCCACCTTGACGCCAAGCTCGTGCATGTCTCCACGTGCTACGTGGCAGGAGAAGCCGACGGACTGATCGAGGAAACCGAGCCGATCGAGGGGTTCTTTCCCCGGAGATCCGGTCCGGACGACCGATCGTTCCAGGCGGACCGGGAGTTCCGGGACAGTTGGGCCGCCGCCGCGTCCGTGGCGGACGGACTGGAAGGGGCGGAACGCAGGGAAGCACTGACCGAACTCGGGCGGGTCCGGGCCGCCCGGTGGGGATGGGTCAATACCTACACCTATGCGAAGAGCCTGGGCGAACAGATCCTCGCAGCACAGCGGGACATACCCTACTCGATCGTCCGGCCCGCGATCGTGGAGAGCGCGATCCGGTACCCGTTCCCCGGCTGGGTCGAGGGAGGGCGCACGGCTGCACCGCTGGTGCTGATGGCGATGGGAGGTCTGCTGGACTGGCCGGCCCGTCCCGATCTGTCGCTTGAGGTAGTCCCGGTGGACCTGATCGCGGCAGCAACGCTGGCGGTTTCCGGGAAGCTCCTCGCGGGCGAGACCCGCAACGTGTACCAGTTGGCCAGTTCGGACAGAAATCCCTACCCTTTGCAGGATCTCATCAGCCTCCTCTGCCGCGAGGCTCGCTCCAACGGCAACCGCCCGTCGGGGTTGCCGTTATGGCTTGATCCCATCCCGCGGGTCCGCATCCTCGACGCGCGAGGGGCCGACCAGCGTCGCCGGACACTGCGGCACCGGATCACCTGGGCCCGCCGCGTTCTGGAGCGGACAGGGCGTCACAACGCACTGTCAAGGCTACGGATTCTGGAACTGCAGTTGCAGTTCCACGAAGAGACGTTCCGCCAGTACACCCCGTTCACCCTCGACAATCGTTACGTGTTCGAGTCGGTCAACATCCGCGACCTGTACGCCGACCTGGCGCCTGTCGACAGGGAAGCTCTGCCGTGGGATCCGGCATCGATTGACTGGCCGCAGTACTGGCGGCAGTGCCAGATTCCCGGCATCCGGAAGTGGGTTCAGCCGGAGGTGGTGCGAGAATGGAACTTCCGGATCTAGGAAGGCCGAGAGAGGCCCCCGAAACGCCATGAAGCAGGTGGATCTGCGCAGCGACACGGTCACGCAGCCTACGGCGTCCATGCGCCAGGCCATGCACACCGCCGAAGTCGGAGACGATGTATTCGGCGAGGACCCCACGGTCATGGACCTTGAGGAGCGGGCCGCCTCTATCGCCGACAAGGAAGCCGCAGTCTTCGTCCCTTCGGGGACGATGGGCAACCAGATCGCCATCGCGGTGCATACCTCTCCTGGCCACGAACTGATCTGTGAGCAACACTCCCACGTGATGCTCTACGAGATGGGCATGCTCGCCCGATTCTCTGGATGCGTGGCACGTTCCATCGCGACATCCGATGGCATCCTCGACTGGGAGAGCATCGCCCCACTGGTCCGCGGATCCTCCAATCACTTTCGCGGCACGGGCCTGATCGAAATCGAGAACACGCACAACTACGCGGGCGGGCGGGTCTACCCCTTGGAGACGCTTCGCTCCATCTTCGCCCATGCACGGGAGAAGGGCATCCCCGTGCATATGGACGGTGCGAGAGTCTTTCACGCCAGTGCCGCTCTGCAAGTGCCCGTGCGCGAGGTCGCGGCTCATACGGATTCGCTCATGTTCTGTCTCTCCAAGGGGCTCGGCGCCCCGGTCGGGTCCGTGCTGACCGGCACGGAAGCGTTCATCCGGGAAGCCAGGCTGATCCGCAAGGCGCTCGGCGGCGGCATGCGCCAGGCGGGCGTGCTCGCCGCCGCCGGTATCGTGGCGCTGAAGGAGAGCCTCCCCAACATCTCCAGAGTCCATGCCGATGCACGCTTCCTGGCCCGGGAACTGGCAGCCGTGCCCGGTATCGCGATTGACCCCGAGCAGGTGGAGACCAACATCGTGGTCTTCGACATTGCGGGAACGGGACTCTCGAACGAGCAGTTCCTGGGCGCGCTGAGAGAGTCCGGGATCCTGGCGCTCGGACTCGGTCCAGGGCGCATTCGCATGGTCACGCACCAGGATCTGTTCCGAGTGGACTGCCAGGCGGCCGCCGATGCGGTCCGCAGGGCTTGCGTCCGCCCGGACGGGATGCAGTGAGGATGCGATGAGGTTCCTTGGCTCGCTTGGTTGCGCGGTCCTTGCCTTGCCGAACAGCTTGTGGGCACAGCAACTCTTCGACGCTACGCCGGGCAGCCCCATCCGGTTCCACGCCAGCGACAGTGCGATCCTTGCCTCCAACGATGACCGCACCGACATCGATTGCCGGGTCGAACCGCAGGCCCCACGCCTGGGATTCGACCTCAGGTACACCGCGGGATACGTTGTCCAGGTGCCAGCCGGTGACGTATCGTCGTCCGGGGAACGCCTGCGCGTGCTGTTCCGCGTACGGGCCATCGGCTCCGAACGCACGGAACCCGTGTACTTCCGGCAGAGCTTTTCGCTCGGATCGAACTCGACCGAGAGTGGCGGCACCGGAACGTTTGCCGGTCGCTTCGTGCTCGGCCCGGGCCGCTACGAGATCGACTGGCTCATGCGCAACATCGAAGGCAGAGTGTGTTCGGCGCACTGGCGGTCCCGAGTCCCGACTCCTGGCTACACCGGGAGGCTGGCAGCAGCAGCCCCCGCCAACCTGATCGCCCCCTTCCGCACGGACACGTTCATCGACGAGCCTCCCGTAGTCCGCAGGGCAGGCCCGCATGCGGGCCTGCACCTCTCGCTGCTGGTGAATCTCGCTCCGCTGGAACGCACCCGGTTCCGACTGAGCGACTACGAGATCAACTCCATCATGGGGATGCTGAGGTCGCTGCACCGCGAGCCGAGCATCGGCCTGTTCAGCCTGGTCGCGTTCCATCCCTATGATCGCCATGTCGCATATTCGACCATGAGGCAGTCCCGTCTGGACTTTGCCAGTATCGGCGATGCGATCCGGACAATGCGGGCGGGCGTGGTCGGAATCGACGAACTCCAGCAGGAAGACGGGGACCAGGAGTTCCTCACGGACATCCTGAATGCGGCCCTGGGCCCGGAACCCGGTCCCCGCGACGCCGTGGTCTTCCTCGGCCCGAAAGTCGACCGGGAGGCCCGTCTGTCAGCCGGAGCGATTGCGGTCGGTGCCGCACCGGCGCCCGTCTTCCAGATGGCCTTCAACCGAAGTCCTCGCAGTTACCCGTGGCCGGGCGCGATAGAAACCGCGCTGCGGCCCTTGGGACTGACGCAATTCACGGTCACCCGTCCGCAGGACTTCAGTCGGGCCCTCGAGAACCTGCTCGCGACGATCGACCAGGATGCACTGCATGCCCGCAGCGCCCCCCGCGACTGAGCGCTGACGGGCTGCGTCGACCCCGCTCCTTGGATATCATGGCGGGAAGGTTCCGGATTCGTGACACGACTCGCACTCCTCCTCGTTGCTCTGGTTGCCCTTCCCGGGTGCGCCCAGCCCCCCAAAGAACCGCCCAACATCGTCTGGATCGTATCGGAGGACCAGTCCGACCATTACGGCCCCTATGGCGAGACGCTTGCCAAGACACCGAATATCGATCGGATGGCGTCGGAAGGCGCGATGTTCACGCGGGCGTTCGTCACGGCTCCGGTGTGCTCGCCGTCAAGGTCCGCACTGATCACCGGGATGTACCAGACGACGGTCGGAGTGCACAACCATCGCAGTGGACGAGGAGAGCGCAAGATCCACCTTCCCGATGACGTTGTGCCCATACCGGAGATACTCCGCGAGGCGGGCTACTACGTGACGAATGGCGCCTACCGGGAGCCAGGCAAGCTCACCAGGGGCAAGACGGACTACAACTTCGAATTCGACGAGGATCTCTACGACGGGGCCGACTGGTCGGGCCGGTCCGACGACCAGCCGTTCTTTGCCCAGATCCAGTTGCGTGGCGGAAAGCGGCGCAACCAGCGGACGCTGGCCAAGATGCAGGGAGTCCAAACCAACGGCGTTTCGCCTGAGAAGGTGAAACTGCCGCCGTACTATCCGGACCACCCCGATTTGCGGACCGACTGGGCGCAGTACCTCGAGTCCATCGAACACGTGGACTGGGAGGTGGGCGAGGTTCTCAAGCGTCTGGATGACGAAGGTGTTGCCGGCAACACGGTGGTGTTCTTCCTCACGGACCATGGCGTGAGTCATGCCCGCGGCAAGCAGTTCCTCACCGAGGAAGGCATCAAGGTGCCCCTCATCGTGCGGGCACCCGGCCGTATCGAAGGCGGGATGGTGCGCGAGGATCTGGTCGCTCACATCGACGTTGCGGCTTCGACGCTGGCATTCGCCGGAATCGGGATCCCGGGCTGGATGGAAGGACGCCCGCTGTTCGGACCGGACGCGAGTCCACGCGAGTACGTGGTCTCGGCCCGTGACCGGTGCGACGAGACCGTGGACCGCATTCGCAGCGTGCGCACCACGCGCTACAAGTACATCCGGAACTTCGTGCCCGAGCGTCCACACCTCCAGCCGAACCGCTACAAGGACGGGAAGGCCGTGATCCGGGCGCTGCGCCAGATGCGGGCGGACGGCTCGCTGCCAGACCAGGCGGACGCGATGTTCTTCCAACCGCGCCCGGAGGAGGAACTCTACGACCTGGAGGCCGACCCCTGGGAGTTGCGGAACCTGGTCGAAGTGGAGGACCATCGTGACACCTTGGCTTCCATGCGGGGGATCCTTGAGGACTGGATCGCCGAGTCCGGCGACCGCGGTCAGGATTTCGAGACAGCCGAGGAGTACGGTTCCGACATGGCGGTCTACCGGCGTGGCCAGGAAGGTGCCCAGAAGGACATCCTGGAACGCAACATCGCGGATGTCGAGGCCTGGAGGCAAGGACGGGCCGGCGACGGACGCTGACGGCATGGTCCCCGCCCAACCAAGGCCCAGCGGATACAATGTCCTCATGCGTGATGTAGTCCACACCTCGAAGATCCGGATTGTCCAGGACGAGCCGCCCGAGAGGCGGGCCTACATTGAAGGATTCGACGAGCCTCTGGAATTCGGCGTTCACGGGGGTATCAAGCACTTCTACCGGATGGAGCCGAAGCGGGACCTTCCAGCGACCCTCGACCACATGATCGCTGCGGTCGGCGGTTGACTGACCGGCACTCTGTCAGGGGCCCTGGCAGTTCGCAAGATTCCCAATCACCCGGATCGCGTCTCCAGTGATGTCCAGGGTGACATCGAGAACGTTGACGGCATCATTCGGATCACCCGGATCCGCGTGCATTACCACCTTCGGATTCCGGAAGGCACACGAGAGAGGGCCGAGCGTGCACTGGACACACATCCCGCAAAGTGTCCCGCCGCCGTGAGTGTCCGCGACTCGATCGAGATCGAGATCAGCGCGGACATCGAAGAGATCTGACTCGCTCCGAAGCTCCGGTGTCAGTGGTCCTTGTCGATGTCCCGGTGCTGCACACGGACGATACGCTTGCCATCTGCCATGCGCGCAGCAACGGCGTCCGCCAGGTAGACGGACCGATGCCGCCCACCAGTGCATCCGAAGTAGATGGAGAGATAGCTCTTCCCCGCCCCCGCATAACGCGGCACGACGTAGTCCAGCAGGCTCATCGTACGGGCGAGAAACTCGCGGGTCTGCTCGTAGCCTTCCAGGAATTCGCGGACGCGCTCGTCCTGACCCGTCAGGTTCCGACAGCCCGGCTCATAGTTCGGGTTAGGGAGGAACCGGACATCCAGCACGAGATCACCGTCAAGCGGCGGTCCGTACTTGAATCCGAAACTGCCCACCGTCACCCGCAGGTCGGTCGAGGCATCCTCCCCCATGAACACCTGCAGCATCTTCCGGCGAAGATCGTGGACGTTGAACGAACTGGTATCGAACTCCACGTCAGCCAGCGCCCGGATCGGCTCGAGCAGCACGCGCTCGGCGGCGATGCTGTTCGCGACCGTCTCAGCTCCTGCAGGATGCGGACGGCGGGTTTCGCTGAAGCGCCTCTGCAGCGCCTCGTCGGACGCATCAAGGAAAACGAGAAACGTCGGCACCAGGGAGCGGATTTCCCGGTAGGTTTCCGGGAACCTGCCGAGCGCCTCGCCTTCACGGATGTCAACGACGATCGCCGCACGGTCGGAGGGGCCAGCGAGTCGGCCGGACTTCAGAAACGGACGGATGAGTTCGCTGGGCAGGTTGTCGACGGTCTCGTACCCGGCGTCTTCCAGAGCCCGCAGGACGGTCCCCTTGCCAGATCCGCTGAGCCCGGTCACGACAACCAAGCGTGTGTTGGCCGCCCGTTCGAAGCCAGACGGCGGCTCGGGCATGGTTAACGGCCCTCGATCAGTTCGGCCGTCCCGTCCTCGCGCCGGACGAGCACGTTCATTCGACCGGTATCTGCGTCCTCATAGGGAATGTACTGGCGATCATCGGACTCCAGTTCCAGCAGTGCTTCCTCAGCGGTCATCGGCTTGGCCGCAACCGTCCGCCCGGGGACGATCCGTGGTCCGGACGGGGAGGCTTCGGAGACTGTCGGCAGTTCAGGAAGGCTCCTCTGGATGGAGTCCTCCACAACGGCGGAAGGCTGGTCCCGCTGTCGACCGGGCCGACGGGTGTCGATGATCTTGTGCTTGTTGCGGACCGCTTGCTTCTCGAGTTTCTCGAGGGCCGCATGCATGGCCCTGAACGCAGAGACGCCCGAACCGGAAACGACCAGGGTGTGTCGCAACGCTCGCAACGTCACCTCGGCCTCGTACAGGTGGCGCTGCCTGGATAGCGTGACGTGTGCCTCCAGCCCCCCACGCCGGGTCAGGATCCGCTGGATCTTGTCCAGTCGCCGGTGCAACTTGGCCCGCTCGCGCTCGGACAGCCATGACTCCCGGCCTGAGTAAACAACCTTCATCTCGAATTCACCGGAAAGCGTATCAGACGGGAACGACCGCGTTGCCGGCATGGCCGACGGCTCCCGCCGGAGTTCCGCCACCATGCCATCAGGTGCACCAGATCGTCCAACACAACCGTGAGTACTTTCCTAGTGCAAGTATAGCAGCGAGTTAACATCCGTAATCGGAACAAGTTGCGAACACCGACAGATGCGCCCAGAGACCGGTTCCCGCATCAATGCTAGGATGCGTTGACGGGCAATGCTGCGCTCGTACCTACTCACATACCCCTTTCTCGCTCTGTACGTTGCCGTGGTCGTACCCGTGTTTGTGCCGATTGCCAAGATCACGGGCTCGATTGACCTGCTGTACTGGCTGGCCCGCCAAGGTTGCCGCATCGCATTCGGACTCGCGGGCATAAGGGTGCGCCTGGAACATCCCGAACGCGCGTTCGCGTACCCCTGTTGCGTGTTCGTGGCCAATCATGCCAGCAACCTCGAAGCCCCCGCCCTGTTCCAGATCCTCCCGCGCATCTCGGTGATCATGAAGGCATCGCTAGGACGGATTCCCCTGCTTGGCTATGCGATGCGGCTAGGCGGATTCATCTGTGTGGACCGAAAGGCCCGGGACTCCCGCAAACAGGCACTGGAACAAGCGGTAAGAATGCTGCGGTCTGGAATCTCGATGCTGGTCTTCCCCGAGGGCACCCGCAACCCGATGCCGAAGCTCCTGCCATTCCGGCCCGGTCCGTTCCAGATGGCGATCGAGGCTCAGGTGCCTGTCATCCCGGTCACCGTTCACGGTGCCACGGTGCTGATGCCGAGGGGGACCTCGCACATGCGCCCCGGCGACATGACACTTCACTTCCACGATCCCGTTCCAACGGAGAACCTGACGGCCGCGGATCGGATGGAGGTGATGAGACGCGTACGAACGGCGATGCAGTCGGCCTTGGACGCACGACCGGCATGAGCCGGGCAACCAGTCGCTCACGTCTGATGGTGATGCCGGAGCATTGGTCGTTTAGCGACTGAACTGATATTCGTAACGCGAGCCCTTCTAGTCGCGAGGCGGCGCGGCCTTCAGCACATGAGTCCAAGTTCCGCCGACAGTAGCCCTCTTCAGCTTGGATCGATCATGCCAACGACCTGCAAGCCATCGACTGTTCGATCTGTTCTCCTGCCCGTCCTTTCAGTATTCGATTGATGCCATTGACATCCTTCAGTCTTCCGCACTGCAATTCGATGTCTAACGGCGCAGATACTGCGTCCACGTGACGGGATGGCTCACTTCGGCACGGCCGGCGTCGAGCCGTGATACTCTGTCCCCTTCATGCCGAAGTCTGACGCCACAGTCAACGAGTTGGTCGAGATGATCGAACGGGGCGAGCTGAGGCTGCCCGAGATGCAGCGACGCTATGTCTGGCGTGCAGCTCGCGTCCGGGATCTCCTTGATTCACTCTATCGTGGCTATCCATCTGGCGCAATCCTCATCTGGGAAACAGACGAAGATGTTCCCCTGCAGGACTTCGCAGTGGCTCAGGCACGCAATCCTTACCGTAGCACGCGGTTGCTTCTTGATGGACAGCAGCGGCTGACGGCCCTCTCTGCACTGATCCGAGGTGAGCCTGTCCATGTCCGAGGCCGCCGACGGGCCATCGATATTCTCTTTAATATCGAGCACCCCGAGGCACTAGAGGTCGTCACAGAGGTTAATGAAGACGGAGAGGAGGAGCAGGAGCGAATCGAGGACGAAGTTGACTCCAGCGACGACGAGCTGCAAGGCCGGATGAACCGGATGACATTCGTGGTGGCGACCAGAAAACTTGAGCAGCTTCCTCAATGGATCAGAGTTTCTGAAGTCTTCAAGACTGACAACGAAACACTGATCCTGAAGCGGGCCGGCATTACCAGCCTTGACGATGCGCGCGCTGACAAGTACCTCCAACGCATTGGGCGTCTTCGCGCTGTCAAGAACTACAGCTATCGAATCGACATCCTTGAGCGAACTCTGTCGTACGACGAAGTCACGGAGATCTTCGTGCGTGTCAACTCACTGGGCACGAAGTTGCGCAGTTCCGACTTGGCCATGGCTCAGATCACAGCCAAATGGCGAGGAGCCCTAGCAGTATTTCAGGAGTACGAAGCGAAGTGCAAGGATAGAAATTTCCCACTTGACCTCAGCGTCCATCTCAAGAATATGGTTGCGTTTGCAACGGGACAGTCACGCTTTCGCACCGTAGGCAACCTCTCGGTGGAGACACTGCAGGAGGCTTGGAGAGAATGCGTACGGGGAATGGACTTCGCACTCAATTTCCTGCAGAGCAATGCGCGGATCGCTCAAAGTCCGGTCCTGCTATCGTCTCCATACCTGCTCATCACGCTCGGCTACTTCGGACACCTAATGCGCTATGAGATTGGGGCCGAGGACTCGCATAGGTTGCGACAGTGGTTGCTCATGGCGAATGCCAAGGGACGCTACTCACGGGGATCTAGCGAGACGATTCTGGATCAGGATCTTTCAACTCTCCGCCAAGGTGGTGGCGTAGCCGACCTCGTCGAACGCTTGCGCTTGCAGGTCGGGCGTCTCACCATCGACCCCGAGGAACTTCGAGGCAGGAACCAACGCAGTGCCATCTTCAAGACAATGTTCCTCGCATTCCGAGATGCTGGAGCCCGCGACTGGCAGTCAAACCTAGGTATCGCAATGGATCACCGAGGAGTGCAGGATCGGCTCCAATTTCACCACATATTCCCGAAGGCGGTCTTGAAAGGACGCTACACCAGTCGCGAAGCCGATGACATCGCCAATCTCGCCTTCATAAGCGGGAAGACCAATCTTCGAATCAGTGATAAGCCACCAAATCAGTATCTTCCACAGTTCGTTAAAGTGTCGGGACCTGAGGCGTTTCGCGCACAGTGCATCCCGACCGAGAGCGACATCCTTGATGTCGATAGCTACAGTTCGTTCCTAGGTGAGCGACGTCGGCGCATCACCGAGCGATTGAATGAATTTCTCGCTATTGCAAAGTCCTGACCAGTGTTTCGTCAACTGCAAGATTACGGGTAGAGAGTGTCTCAAGAAGGAGGCTGTCCAACCTGGGATCAAGTGTGCTCCATATAGATGCGGACTGGCAAACGGCAGATGCCGCCTCCGCTGTGAACTTAAGTCCGCCTGACTGAGGATCTTTGCTGATCAAAATTCTAGGCAAGAAGTCTCATCAAGCCCTAACTGGAACATCACGGCCTAAGTACCATTCAGTGCTAGATTTCCGTCATTGTCAGTGTAATGATGGTGATTTCAACCTAGCACGATCATGGGAGCCGTCTGGCCCCGTTTGGTCTCCTGGAATGTGAACATGGCGCTTCGCAAAGATGTGGGCCGATACCGCAACGGCGAGTTCGATCGTAGGACCCTGCTCAACGCCAAGACTCTTCATCACAACCGGTTGTCACAGCAAACCCAAGACCGCGCACCCTGGATTGTTGCCTCCACGCTCCCGCGGCAACGGATGACCGAGTCTCGCGCCGGTACATCTCCAACCGGACAGACGAATTCGTGACCATGTAAGGAGAACTGCACCCGCCGGACATGCCTTGGCGAAGACCAGCCCATCCGGCCACATCCGGTTGTCATCGGACTTCCGTCCAAGGGGTTGCCCCGCCGCCAACGGCGACTCTGGACACCACCTCCACCCACCAGGCAGCGACGTGGCCCAGCGCCACCGGCATCCGTACAGCCTGTCCGCAGCCCGTGCAGACCTCATGGTCCCCCAACTGACACACTCCGACACGCCCGACCGCACAGCATCCCGCCAGCCCCGGCCAAATCGACGACGGACGGGACGGCCAAGAACATCTCCGCTCCTCATTGGTATGCTAGAAGTAACTGTGAATCCGCTTTGCGGGCCTGTTGCCAGCGGTACGGACTGTATCCAGCGGGAAGGAGGCGTTAGGACATTGTCAAGATATTTCACACTGAAGGAAGCCGAGAGTCTCATCCCCTATGTCAAGGAATGCCTGGAAGCTGCCATTGACGCCAAGGCGGTAGTCAGCGAGATTGACGTTGAAATGCAGGATCTCTCGGCCCGGATCTGCATGCTGGGCGGAATGGAGATCGACCCCGACTACGTGGCCCATCGCCGCCTGGAACGGTCCGCCCTGGTGAAGTCCATCGAGGAGTCCGTCAACACGATCCAGAGCAGCGGATGCCTCGTCAAGGACCTGGACGTGGGGCTGCTGGACTTCCCGGCCCTGCTGAACGGTGTCGAGGTCTACCTGTGCTGGAAGCTCGGCGAGTCCAGGATCGAGTGGTGGCACTCGTCGCAGGAAGGCTATTCGGACAGGCGCAAGATCATCGACGAGTTCGGGTACGAGCCTCCGAACCTGCGCCCGAACTGAGATCTGAGCGTGGGACGGTCGGTTGCCGAATCCGGTGCGGGCTACCGGAAAGGCCGGTCCGCCCGCTCCCTCCAGTCATCTCCGGTGCGTTCGAACCACTCCATGGTGAGCGCATCGAGTTCTGCCTGCAGCCGGGAGTACGCGGGCTGGCCGGCGAGGTTCTCCATCTGGAAAGGATCCGACTCGTTGTCGTAGAGCAGCCATGGCCTGTCCTTGTGACGGGCGTACGTGTAGCGCTCCGTGCGCACGCCCCTCCACGGCTCGAACTCATCCTGCTCCGTGCGCGTGTAACTCTGCGCATAGACCGATTCCGGCGGTGAAGCGTCCGACATGCCGCCGTGCTCCGGTGCGAGCAGGTGAGCCGACAGGTCGGTCCCGGACATGCTTCCCGCGCCATCCATTCCAGCCAGCCCCAACAGCGTGGGGACGACATCCACGTGCGAGAAGGGAACCGACAGTTCCTGACCGGCCGGTACGACCGTCGGATAGTGCACGACACCCGGTACCTGGAGCGACTCGGCCCAGGGCTTGCGCTTCAGGACGGTGCCGTGGGAACCGAGCATGTCACCGTGATCGGACGTGATGAGGATGAGGGTGTTCTCGAAGCGTCCGGCCTGCTTGAGTGCCGCAACGATCCGTCCGACCTCATCGTCGATGAACGTGATGGCGGCGTAGTAGCCCGCAATGTCCGAACGACTACCCAGGGCCTGTCCGCGTTCCCTCTGAATCGGCCCGCTCCAGTTTTCCCGCATCGTGAGCATGTCCGGGTGATACATGTTCATGTATTCCGGAGGGGCGACGTACGGATTGTGAGGAGGTCCCCACTGGACGTACGCCAGGAACGGCGCCTCGTCCTCACTGCGGATGAACTCGATCGCGGCGTCCGTGAAGGCCGTCGCGGAGTAGCCGTCGATCTGGATCGGTTCCGGAGAGTCGCGGAAGTAGTGCATGTCCCAGTAGCGATGTGAACAGATGTTGGCTGCCCAGAAGTCGAAGCCCTGCCTGCGCTCCGGCTTGACGTAGCCCGGCTGGCGTTTCCCGCCCTCCAGATGCCACTTGCCGACGAACCCGGTCCGGTAACCTTGCTCCCGTGCGATCTCCGCAATGGTGACCTGCTCGTCCGCCAGTGGTGCATCGTTGACGTCAACACCGTGCTCATGGCCGAATCGACCCGTCAGCAGCGTGCCCCGGGCCGGACAGCAGACCGGGCAGTTGGCCGTCACGTTCCTCAGCAGTGCACCGTCGTTGGCGAGGGCATCCATGTTGGGGGTCCTGACCTCGGCGTTGCCCATCGCACGGAGATCCATCCCTCGCCACTGGTCCGGCATCAGGACCAGGATGTTCGGGGCCGGCAACGCAGGCCGTCCGCAAGATGCCGCAGCGGTCCCCGTGGCGGCTGCAAGAAACGTCCTTCGGTTGATCATCGGGGCTAGCATCACACTGGCTGGCGAGCCATGTCAACCACAACCACGCAATCCTGGCAGCATCGACTCAGTCGGAGTAGTGCCAGTCCGTGGCGCCCGGCGCGTCACGGAGCGTCACGCCCCGGGCGCCGAGACCGTCTCGGATGGCATCCGCGCGGGCAAAGTCACGCGCCTTGCGGGCAGCCGTCCGCTCGCGTATCAGATCTTCGATCTCGGCAACCGGAACGCGCTCTGATTCCGGTGGACGGAGCACATCGAATATGGCGTCGAAGCTCTTCAGCAGAGCCCGCCCTTCCATGGCATTGCCGGGCCCGAACATCCCCTCATCCATCATGGAGTTGGCGTGGCGGACATACTCGAAGACGGCCCCGATGGCACCCGCCGAGTTGAGGTCGTCATCCAGTGCCTCGCGGAAGTCATGCTGAGCCTCCCGGGCAGCACGGCTGGCGGCAGCACTGTCGGGACCCGAAGGGGCTGCGTCCAGCCGCCGCAGGAAGTTGCGCAGCCTCTCGATCGCGGCGGAGGCTGCCCGTAGCCCGTCGAAAGTGAAGTTGAGCTGCTTGCGGTAAGGCGTAGCGACGAGCAGATAGCGGATTGCGTCCGGCGCGTAGCCCTTGGCGACCAGATCCCGCAAGGTGTGGAAGTTCCCCATGGACTTCGACATCTTCTTGCCGTCCACCAGCAAATGCTCGGCATGCACCCAGAATCGTGCGAACGGCCGGCCGGTCGCGCTCTCGGACTGGGCGATCTCGTTCTCATGATGAGGAAACTGCAGGTCGACGCCCCCGGTGTGGATATCGAAACTCTCACCCAGATACGCCATCGCCATGGCCGAACATTCCAGATGCCAGCCAGGCCGGCCGGGGCCGAACGGTGCATCCCAGCTCGGCTCGCCAGGACGGGCGGCCTTCCAGAGCACGAAATCGCGGGCATCGTCCTTGCCGTATTCGTCCGCGTCCACGCGCGCACCGGTCCGGATGCCGATGGAGTCCAGCTGGCTGAGCCTGCCGTAGTCGGGCCAGCTGGCAATGCGGAAGTACGTGGACCCGGCGTTCTCGTAGGTGTGACCGGCCTTCTTGATGCGCTCCACCAGCTTCAGCATCTCCGGAATGTGGGCCGTGGCCGCGGGCACGTGCTCCGGCCGCTCCAGACGCAGGAGACGGCAATCCTCGAAGAACGCATCCACGTACTGGCGGGTATACTCGCCAATCTCCAGACCATCCCGACCCGCAGCAGCGATGATCTTGTCCTCCACGTCGGTGACGTTCATCACGTGCAGCAGACCCCACCCCGACTCCCGGAGGTGCCGCCGCAGGATGTCCTGAAAGGCGAACGTGCGAAGGTTGCCGATATGGACGTAGTTGTACACCGTTGGTCCGCAGGAGTACATCCTTGCGACTTTGCCGTCGGCAGGCTCGAACGTCTCGACGCGCCGACTCAGGCTGTTGAAGAGCTTGAATGCCACGAGGCGCCCGGTGAATTCCCTATTCTAGCGCCGTGCCCGGCTCCAGCCCGTAGACCTCCACCGCTGTGCCGCCCATGATCCTGGCTCGCTCGGATTCTGCAAGCGGGGTCACGAAGGTCCGGACGATTTCCAGCCAGCGACGGTACCGGGTTGCCAGCAGGTTGACCGGCCAGTCCGACCCGAACATCATCCGTTGCGGGCCGAACGACTCGAGCACGGTATCGAAATAGGGCTTCAACTGCGCCTCCTCCCATTGCTGCCAGTCGGCCTCGGTGACCATCCCCGAGACCTTGCAGTAGACGTTCGGGCGACGGGCGAGCTCACGAATCAGACGGTCCCAGGTCGCGAATGACCCGTCCCGGATGCGGGGCTTGCCGATGTGGTCGAGCACGAACGGCTGCATCGGGTGCCGGTCGACGAACTGCAGGGTCTGGGGCAAATGGCGCTCGAAGACGAGAATGTCGTACACAAGGCCGGCGGCGGTCACGGCCCGGATGCCCTCGTTGAAGCGGGCTCCGAGCATGTAGTCATCGTCGGGTTCGTCCTGCAGGACATGCCGACACCCCTTGAAGTCCGGCGCGGCCGTGCATTCTCCAAGGATGTCACCGACATCCGGATCGGCGAGCGGCACCCAGCCAACGACTCCGAGGACCCAATCGGTGCGTTCCGCGATGTCGAGCAGGAAACGCGTCTCCTCGACGCACTGGCGAGCCTGCACGGAGACGACCCCGGACACGTTCGCACGGGCAATCTCACGCCGGAGGTCCGTCGGGAGAAAGTCCCGGCGCAGGCTCCGCATTTCGTCTGATATCCAGCCGAACTCCTGCGGGTTGTACCGCCAGAAATGGTGGTGGGAGTCGACAATCACGGAGAATGGCCAGTTACTGCCGATCCTGGTTCTCCGGGAGGCCGGATTCCCAGATCCGGTTTCGGACGGGATCGACCATGTCGCCGATCTCGTCGAGCAGTCCGTCTGGCACCTGCAGGTCGAATGCCCGCAGGTTCTGTTCGACGTGACGGGTCTTGGACATGCCTACCAGGACGCTCGCGGTATGCGGATAGTCGTAGCAGAACTTCAGCGCGACCTGGGACACGTCGACGCCCCGTGTGCGGCAGTGGTCGGCCACCCGGGCGCCGACCGCCTTGACGTCGGCGGAGGCCCGGTGCCACGGCGGAGCACCCCGCTCGGTCAGGATCCGCAGATGCAGGGGCGAGGCGTTGATCAGTCCGACCTTTCGCTCCTCGCAGATCGGCCGCAGGAGCGTGTCAAGGTCGTCGACCAGCAGGTTGTAGCGCGCATAGGAGAGGATGCTGTCGACCGGGGCACGCCTGGCGACATCTCCGAGGATGCCAAGCGGCAGCCCGGTGATGCCGACATAGCGACACTTGCCGGCCTGCTGCAGTTCGCGCGCCACCGGAAGGGCTTCCTCGAGTACCTGTTGACGGTCGACGAACTCGATGTCATGCATCTGATAGATGTCGACATAGTCGGTACGCAGTCGACGAAGGGACTCGTCGATGCTGGAGCGCACCCCTGCCGCCGAGAAGTCGAACCGGTCGAGATCATACCGTCCGCACTTGGTCGCCAGCACGATGTTCTTGCGCTTCGACCCAAGGGCCTGGCCGAGGCGTTCTTCGGAAAGCGTACGCCCGTAGTAGGGGGACGTGTCGAAGAAGTTGATGCCATGGTCAATGGCCTGGTGCACGGCACGCTCGCCCTCACGGACATCGATCTCCTCGAACTCGTTGCCGAGAGGGGAGGCACCGTAGCCGAGGACGGAGACCTTCAGATCGGTCTGGCCTAGTTTGCGAAATTCCATGGACGGATTGGGGTACTCTTCTATTTCCGGTCTATTTCCGGCTGGATAGTCAGCTTAGCATTCGGGGACACCCGTTCCGCCAGACTGTCAGTCGACTGTCCGTCCGCTGCCGAGAACCGGACTCGGCAGACCAGCCACGATGCACGAAGCGCTATCCCTCACGGAGACCCGGAATCCCCGGTCCACGACGATCGACCGCGCATCGACCCAAGAGATGCTGGAGATTCTCAACGCCGAGGACCGGCGGGTGGCTGACGCGGTTCACGAGCAGATCCCGCGCATCGCCAAGGCTCTCGACGCGATCGTCGAGAGGTGGGAAGCGGGCGGGCGACTCTACTATGCCGGAGCCGGGACGAGCGGCAGGCTCGGCGTGCTGGACGCAGCCGAATGCCCTCCGACCTTCGGAACGGCGCCGGACCGGGTCCAGGCCTTGATCGCAGGAGGGCCGGAGGCCCTCCTGCAGTCGGTCGAGCGGGCCGAGGACAGCCGGAACGCAGGCCGCAGGGACCTGCAGGAGCGCTCATTCGCCTCGGGCGACGCGCTCGTGGGAATCGCGGCGAGCGGCCGCACACCCTATGTTCTGGGAGCGGTCGAGTACGCCAACGGGATCGGTGCCGTCACGATCGGCCTCAGTTGCAGTCCGGACTCGGACCTGGAGCGGTCGGTACAGTATCCGATCACGCCGGTGGTAGGGCCCGAAGTGGTCACGGGATCCACGCGCATGAAGAGCGGAACGGCCCAGAAACTGGTGCTCAACATGCTCTCGACCGGGCTCATGATCCGGACGGGCTGCGTGCTCGGCAACCTGATGGTCAACGTGCAGGTCCGCAACGAGAAGCTCGCGCGCAGGGCGGAGCGGATCATCAAGGACGTCACGGGCTGCAGCCTGGCGGAGGCCCGCAACGTTCTCGCCGAAGCGAACCAGGACGTGCGGCTTGCTATCCTGATGCGCATCCGCAGGATCGGCCGGCCCGAGGCTCGGCAACTGCTGGCACAGTGCGGAGACAACCTGCGAAAGGCTCTGGGTGGGAAGTTTGGCTGACAGGAACCTGTCGATCCGTTGCGCACTTCCTAGCGTGCTCTGCGCCACACTCGCGACCGGCGCTCTGGTCGCGCAGCCCCGCGGGACAGCGATCGAGTCGCCCGGGGTGACGGACGATGGCCGGATCACCTTCCGCCTCCAGGCTCCCCAGGCCCGGTCGGTCGTGCTGAACGCCCCATGGGCCGGTGAGACCCGGGAACTCTCGAAGGGAACCGACGGAATCTGGTCCCTGACGGTCGGGCCCGTTCCGCCCGCGATCTACAGCTACACGTTCCAACTGGACGGAGTGCGGGTCCTGGATCCCCACAACACGGCCATGAAGCAATGGAGCGGCGGGAACGCCAGCCTTGTGGAAGTCCACTCCGAGCGACCCCTTCCCTACGACCTTCGGGAGGTGCCGCACGGCTCCCTGCACGTTCACTACTACGCCTCGCCGGCGGGGGGAGCCAACCGAAGACTGGTCGTGTACACCCCGCCCGGGTACGAACAGGAAGCGGACCGGGATTATCCAGTCCTGTACCTGCTGCACGGGTCAGGAGACAACGAGACGACCTGGACAGAGGTCGGCAAGGCCAATCTGATCCTGGACAACCTGATCGCGGACGGCAAGGCGCAGCCCATGCTGGTCGTGATGCCGAACGGACACCCCATCCGCTGGAGCAGGCGCCGCAGGGGGCTGCAATCGGGCAACATGGAAGCGTTCCGCCAGGATCTCCTGGACTCCGCGATCCCGCTGGTGGAGTCGCTGTACCGCGTCCGCAGCGACCGCATCGAACGCGCGATCGCGGGCCTCTCGATGGGAGGAGGCCAGGCCCTACATTGCGGGACTGGCCGGCTGGACCGGTTCGCCTGGGTCGGTGCCTTCTCGTCCGCTGCACCGGATCCGGTCGAGGATGCCGTGACCGCCGCGTTTCTGAAGGAACCGGGACGGGCCAATCGCGATCTGAAACTGCTATGGATCGGAATCGGACGGGATGACTTCCTCCTCGATCGGAACCGAACGTTCAAGGCAGCCCTGGATGCTGCCGGGATCAAGCACACGTACCTGCTGACAGACGGCGGACACAGTTGGCCGGTATGGAGGGACTACCTCGCGAGGCTCGCGCCCCTGCTGTTCCGGGAGTGACGACCGGTCCACTCATATGGGTACATACCAATAACCAAGCTGCGCGAAATCGCGTCATTACGTTCTACTACCGCGACAGAAGCGGTTCCGTGGGGGTATTGGAGCAATGGCAATCTGGAGTTCCCCTTGGCTGCGTTCCGGTCTGGTTGTCCTAGGGACAGCGGCCATCACCGCTGGCGCCATGATGATCTACGGGCCGGCGCCACCCGAGTTGCCCACGGCGACTGTCGAGCGGCGCGATTTCCTGCGGACGGTGACCAGCCGTGGCGAGCTCAAGAGCGCGGAATCGGAGCAGATCGTCACTCCGCAGACGCCCGACCTGAAGATCGTCCAGTTGGCCGAGAGCGGAAAGCCGATCCGGGCCGGTGAAATCGTCGTCCGTTTCGACGAATCGGCACAGGAGGATCTGCTGGTCGAGCGGGAGACGCAGGTCCGTCAGGTCGACAGCGAGATCAAGCAGGCCGAGGCGCAGCACGCGATCACCGACGAGCGCAACGAGATGCTGGTGATGCAGGCGACGTACAACCTCGAGCGGGCCGAACTGGAGGCCAGCAAGCAGGAGATCCTGGCGGAGATCGAGGCGGAGAAGGCCAAGATCGATGTCACGATCGCCAATGGCGAGCTCACGAAATCCGAGACGAACGCCACGGCCAGCGACATGTCGCAGGCAGCGGATATCGAGCGCCTGATGGAGCGCAAGAGCAAGGCCCAGCGCGACCTGGATTTGTCCAGGACCTACCTCGGCAGCATGGTCCTGCGGGCTCCGGCCGACGGCATCGTCCACATCCTGCCCAACAACCGTGCCCAAGGCTCCTTCGGCACGGCACGGCCTCCCTTCCAGGAAGGCGACACGGTCTGGACCGGTGCCACCATTGCCGAAATCCCGAATCTGGCATCCCTGCGCGTCGAGTTCCGGGTCGACGAGGTCGACCGCGGCCGGGTGGAGGAGGGGCAGGAGACCCGCATCCGCGTGGATGCGGTACCCGACGCCATCCTCGGTGGAACCGTCAGCTGGCTGAGCCCCATCGCGACACTGGTGTTCAACCGGCTGCCACCGGAGAAGAACTTCCCGGCGTTCTCGAACATCTCCGACATCGACGAACGGCTGCGGCCCGGCATGAGCACGACCGTGGAGGTCGTCGTACAGCGCATCGCGGATGTGCTGGTGATCCCTGCCAAGGCATCCACCCAGATCGATGGGCGACCGACCGTGTTCGTCAAGGACGGTACGGGCTTCCGTCGCCAGCCAATCGAGATTTCGGCGACGAACGGCACCGATATCGTCGTCGAGTCCGGCCTCGATGAAGGGGACGTGATCGCACTGGAGAATCCGGAACTGGCCGCCCAGGCCAGGACCCTGTAAGGGAGAAAGGAGGCCAGCCATGACGAAAGTCCTGATTCGGACCGCAATCATCCTGGGCCTGGTGGCGTTCGCTGGTGGTGGATACTACGCCCTGCGGCAGATTCCTCAGGATGAAAGCGACTATGCTCTGGCGGAGGTCCAGCGAGGCGACCTCGTCGTGAAGACCCACCTGCGCGGGGAGTTGCGTGCGGTTCGATCGCTGACGCTGGTCGCGCCCAATATCGGAACGATGTCGCAGGTAACCCAACTGGCCCCGACCGGTTCCCTGGCCCACCGGGGCGACCTGATCTTCGAACTGGACGACTCGGAACGGGTGGCGGCGCTCGAGGACAGTCTGCTGACGGTCGAGCAGATTCAGGAGAATCTCAAGAAGGCGGAAGCGGAGCTGGAGATCCGCAAGAGCCAGGACGAGGTGGAGATCGTCCAGGCGAATTTTCAGGTCCGCCGGGCCGAGCTGGAGGTTCGCCGCAACGAACTCCTGGCTGCGATCGACGCTCGCAAGAACGAGCTCACACTGGAGGAGGCGATTCGGCGGAAGCAGAAGCTCGAACAGGACATCAAGAACCGGCTGCAGCAACGAGAGGCGGAACTGGCAGTCCTGCGGGAGCAGTTGAACAAGGCCGAGCTGGATGTAGCCCGGGATCGCCGCAGGATCGCCGAATCGAGGGTCCTGGCACCACTGACCGGACTGGTGGCGATCCAGCAGAACCGATCGGGAGGCCGTGGCGGTTTCGGCCAGGCGCTTCCCGAGATTCGCGAGGGCGACCAGGTCTCCGCCGGCATGTCGGTGGCGCAGTTGCTGGATCTTTCCGAAATGGAGCTCCTCACGCGCGTGGAAGAGTCGGAGCGGGCCAATCTCCGCGAAGGACAGGAAGTCCTGATTCGTCTCGATGCCATCCCAGAGCACACCGTACCGGGTACGATCAAGCGACTGGGCAATACGGCTGCGGCGAACATCTTCGCTGGCGAGGCCGTCAAGAAGTTCGAGTGCCTCATTGCGATCAACATGCGCGGACTCCTGGAGAAGGTCGGGGCGGACCCGGAGCGCATCGAGAGGATCCTGACAACGGCGCGGCAGAACAGCGAACTCGGGTACGGATCACAGGCCGGGAGCCCAGCGAGAGGGGGGCGGACCAACTCCGGCGAGGCTCCCGGCCAAGGCCGGGCCCAGGCGGGGCCCCGGGACGGTGGCAGCGGGCCCGGCCAGCAGGCCGGGCGGCAATCCCAGGACCGACAGCAGAGGGCCGGCAGTGGTCAACGCCAAGGCGGCGACCAGCAGGGCGGTCAACGTCGAACCACAGGGCAGCAGAGCGGGGGGCAGCGGGGCGGTGCCCGTGATCCATCCGCGATGCTGGCCCGTCTGCCAGAGGAAGGACGCAAGCAGGCTGAAGCACTCCTGAAGGGTCGTAGCCCCCAAGAGCTGACCAATGAAGAACGACAGCAGTTCCGCCAGATCATGCAGTCGGCGTTCAGCGGAGGCCAGGGCGGTCGCCAAGGTGGCGGACCAGGTGGTCGTCAAGGCGGATTCGGTGGACCCGGTGGCGGCGGACCCGGCGGGTTCGGCGGTGGTGGACCCGGCGGGCTCGGAGGCGGCGGACCGGGCGGCCGGGCCGCCGGGCAACCGACTGCAACGGCTCCCAGTGCCGGTTCGGAATTCTCCGAGGCCGAGCGTGCTGCCGCACAGTTGCCTCGCCCACCCGAGGAGGGATCGGATGTCGAAGTCCTGCTCCGGCCGGGGCTTCTCGCTGATGCGGAGGTGACGGTCGAGGAGATCACGGACACCCTCTACATCCCCTATCAGGCCGTGTTCGAGGAGGGCGCACAGACAATCGCCTACGTACTCGAGGGCAACCGCCTGCGGCCTCGTCGCATTCAGCTCGGCCGACGATCAGAATCCCAGGTTGCCGTCATCGACGGCCTGCTAGAAGGCGATTTCGTTTCGCTGTACCGCCCGGATTCCGCTCCGGCTGCCCAAGGACAACAGGAAGCAGATCAGCCGTCCGGCCCCTCATTCCCGGGCGGAGTGAACTAACCGATGCAGATTCCCAACGTACTGCCCGAACTCCAGATGGGGATCGGGAGCCTACTCGCTCACAAGCTCCGTACGCTGCTCACGATGCTCGGCATGATCTTCGGGGTCGGAGCCGTTGTCGCGATGCTGTCGATCACCGAGGGCGCTCGCCAGGAGATGATCCGCTACATCGACCTGCTGGGCGTCAACAACATCGTGGTCGAGGCAACCGAGGCGCCGGACCGCGACACGCTGATCGAGGTCCGGCAGGTCTCTCCCGGCCTGACCTTTCGCGACGCCCGCGCGATAGCCGCCAATACCCCGCAGATCGCGCACCTGTCCGAGCGCAAGACCTTCGAGCCCACCAGTGTCCTGCCGACGACGGACGCCGACCTGCCGCAGCTGATCGGCGTTCGCCCCAATTACACCAGCATCTACAGCATGTCGCTGATCGAGGGCCGCTTCTTCACGGACGAGGAGCAACTGCGTTCCGCGCCAGTCTGCGTGCTCGGCGAACGGGCGAAGATCAACATCCTCGGGTACGGAAGCGCTGTCGGTCGGTACGTCAAGGTCAACGAGGTCTGGCTGCGCGTGATCGGTGTCACGGCTCCACAGGCAACGGCGGAAGCAGAGGTCGAGGGACTGGAAGCGGACACTCGCAGCAATGTGATCATCGCTCCGCTGAATTCGGTGATGCGCAGGTTCGAGGACAACAACAGCTACCTCAAGGACGAAATCGACGGGATCTTCGTCCGGGTCGAGGCGGATGCCGACCCGATCGAGACATCGCAGATCGTCCGGGCCATCCTGAACACGACACACAACGGAGCCAGCGATTTTTCCGTGCTCGTGCCGGCCGATCTCCTGGCGCAACGTGAACAGCAACAGCTCGTGTTCCAGATCGTTATGATCTGCATCGCCGGCATTTCATTGCTCGTGGGAGGGATCGGCATCATGAACATCATGCTGGCCACCGTGCTGGAGAGAACCCGCGAGATCGGCATCCGGCGGGCCATCGGAGCCCGGCAGAGAGATATCGTTCGGCAGTTCCTGATCGAGGCCGTGATGATCTCGATCCTTGGCGGCCTCATCGGCATTGCGGCCGGGTTCGGCGGATCAAGGGTGATCGCCGCCATCGCCGGCTGGGCAACCGTCGTGACCCTGATCTCGATCGTCGTCTCGTTCGGAGTATCCGTTTTCATCGGCCTGCTGTTCGGCATCTACCCCGCGATGCAGGCGGCCAAGCTTGATCCCATTGAGGCAATCCGCTATGAATGACGCTTCCACCTCGCCAGATTTCTCATCACACCGACTACGGTTGATCGGTGCGGTCCTGCTCACTGCGGTGACGGGCAGTGCGCAGTTCTCGACGTTTCCGGACACTACGTACTTTCGGGAAGTGTGGCAGCCGGCTCCATACGACGTCGAGATCAATGCGGCATCCGAACTGGAGGACTACGTTGTCGACGGCAGGCTGGAGCTGTCCCTCCGCGACTACCTGGAACTGGTGATGCTGAACCATCCGGGCATCCAGATCCAGATCCTGAACGTGCTGGAGAGCGAGAACTCGATCCAGAGCGCATTCAGCCCGTTCGACCCCAATCTCTCGCTGAACTTCAACGCGAACCGAGGGACCAACCCGTCCCAGGATGTCCTGCAGGGCGGCTCCGTCATCAGCACCCTGCGGCAGAACGGCGGGTTCACCTACCGGCAGACTCTCGATACCGGCCTCAACTACCAGGTGCAGTTCACGGGTGCGAAGACCGCCAGCAGCAGTGCCTTCCGCACGTTCAATCCGTCCATCCAGGACACCTTGCAGTTCCGCATCACGCAGCCGCTCCTGCGGAATCGGGGCCGAGGGATCCAGCGCATCCCGATCCTGATCGCACGGGCTCGTTACGGGGTCACGCAGTCACTGGCACTTGCTCGCATCATCACGCTGGTGGCGCAGGCGGAGAACACCTACTGGCAGGTCGTCTCGAACCGCGAATCGCTGACCGTGCAGGAGAACAATCTCGAGCTGCGCCGCCAGTTCCTCGAGAGGTCGCGACGGGAACTGGAACTGGGCGCGATCTCCCCGCTTGACATCTATCAGCCCGAGCAGAACTTCGCGAACGCGCAGGTCAGCGTCACGCGAGCGCGATTCCGGCTGGAACAGACCGAGGATCGCGTCCGTCGACAGATCGGAGCGGATCTCCATCCCGACATCCGCAACCTGCCTCTGGTGCTGACCGAGTCTGCCGATCCTCCGATCTACATGCCGACGTTCGAACCCGAGGAGACGATCCGGAAGGCCATGACTTTCCGTCCGGATGTGGCGCAGCGGAGGAACAACCTCGCGATCGACGACTTCAACATCAAGCGCGACACCAACCAGCTCCGACCGGATCTGAGCGTCAACGCCTCCTACAGCGCCACTGGACTGGGTGGCAACCTCTACGAGAACTCCCTGCTGGGCGGGTCGGCCCGGCTGCTCCAGGCCGGCGGGTTCCCGACGGCAATGAACCAGCTGCTGCAGTTCGCGTTCCCGACCTACAGCGTGGGGGTGACACTGGAGTTGCCCCTGCGCAACCGCAGGGCTGCGGTGGATCTCGCGAACTCCGTCATCCAGAAGAAACGCGACATGTATGAACTTCGCTCCCTCGAACAGGACATCCGGATGAATGTCCTGAATGCCATCACGGGCGTCGAACTGAGCAAGGTGGCGATCCAGCAGGCGACCGTAGCCCTGGATTTCTCGCAGAAGCGCCTGGATGCCGAGCAGAAGAAGTACGACCTCGGCGTCAGTACGGCGTTCATCGTGCTGGACGCGCAGGACGATCTGGTGCAGAGCCAGGCGGATCTGCTCCAGGAGTCGATCGGCTACCGCCAGGCGATCGTGACCCTGCTGCAGTCGACCGGAGAACTGCTCAGGGAGCGCGGAATCCAGGTCGAATTCCGGTAGCGTCCGGTCGAAGGGCCATAGAATGGAGGTAGCGGGGCGTGGCGCAGCCTGGTAGCGCGCCTGCTTTGGGAGCAGGAAGTCGGGGGTTCGAATCCCTCCGCCCCGACCATTCCGGGAGCGGGAGCGGCAGCCGTTTCTGAATGACCGGCAACCCGGAGGATCGTCGCAGGCTGTACCGGAGGCGCTCGGAAGGCCTCAGCCTTTCCGGGGTGGCTTGGGGTCCAGGTTCTGCCGGATTTCCTCGTCCCTGACCGTGGAGGACCCGACCCCGAAGCGGGGCACCCGCAGGCCCGTGACCCAGCAGATCGCATTCATCACGACCTTGCGATACTCGTCGTTCTGCCAGTTCTTGTGGAAGTGGCCGCCAGTGAACCCGAAACCGCGCCCCCCGTCAACGCGGTCGAGTGTCCATAGCATCGCTTCCTCGCGACCCCTGGCAGCCTGAATGTGCGGATAGGGCCCCTTGGGATGCACGTAGGGGCCATCCCGCACCGCGTCACTGGGCGTCGCGACAAGAATGGGCGTGAAGCTGGCCCCTGCCACCTGACGGGGAGCCGATGCGTCGAACCCGTCCCGGAAGCGCATGTTGAAGTACCATTCGTCCTCGACGGAAAACGGCCGGACGCCGTTGGCGACCGGATGGTCGGGGAACCGCTCGAACGACGGTGTCCAGATGGGGTTGCAGGACCATTCGTGCTCGTAATATCCCCCCAGCCATTGCAGCAGTTCCTCGCCGGCGTCATCCTTGAGCACCTCCACGCCATAGTGCATGCAGCCCAGTCCGACACCGCGCTGGATGAGCCGGGCCATCAGGGAGAGGCGGTCCTGATCCGCGAGCGGGTGCTTGCGTCCACCGTCCGAGTAGATCACGACGGCGGACGCATCGTCGAATGTGGATTCGTCGCCCACCCATCCGTTGTCGTGACGCTCCACGACAAGGCCGGGTATCTGTGCCAGCCTCTTCTCGAGCAGGAGCGTGCCGGCACGAAACTCATGCATGCCGGGAGGATGACTGGGGCTGCCGGCGATCAGGACAAGCTTGCGCGGATCCCCGACCTCGGGGAAAGCCCGCGAGATTCCCGCGGAGGCTCCAGCGCCAGCGAGCAACAGCCGGAGAAATTCGGAACGGTCCATCAAGAGGATCTTAACCCGGCGAAGCCTGGGAAATCCGCTGCCGAGTCTCGATAGACTCGGAGGTTGCCCGAGCCCGGTTCGTTACGCGTCCTTTCCCTGATCGCAAGCGCTACGGAGATCGTCTGTGCGCTTGGATTCCGTGAACATCTTGTGGGCCGATCCCACGAGTGCGATTACCCGCCCGCTGTCGGTACGCTGCCACAAGTGACCGTGCCCAGACTGGATCCCGGCACATCCAGCGCCAAGATCGACGAACAGGTCAAGTCACTGGTGGACAAGGGTGATCCTCTGGAGGCACTGGGCGTCTACGAAGTGCGCGCGGACATGCTGCAACGCCTGCGCCCGACTCATATCGTCACGCAGTCCCAGTGCGATGTCTGCGCGGTCAGCGAGCGGGACGTGGTCGCCGCGGTCGGGCGGCTGGCCGGGCTCGATCCCGAGATTGTCTCTCTCCGTCCATTCGCGCTGGCCGATGTCTGGGAGGATATCATGCGGGTGGCATCCGCACTGGGCGCAACGGATCCAGGTGTTCGACTGGTGGCATCGCTGCAGGACCGGATGAGTTCGATCGCAACATCGGCGCGAGCCATCCCGAAGACACCAGGCGTAGCCCTGATCGAGTGGGTCGATCCACTGATGGCGGGTGGCAACTGGATGCCGGAGCTGGTCGAGATGGCCGGAGGCGTCGCCCTGTTCGGACAAGCCGGCGAGCATTCCCCCGCGATGGACTTTCAGCAACTGGCTGCCGCAGACCCCGAGACGATTCTGATCAGCCCTTGCGGATTCGACATTCCGCGCGCCCTGGAAGACGTACCGATTCTCGCCGCCATGCCGGGCTGGTCCTCGCTGCGAGCGGTCCAGGAGGGCCGGGTCTTCGCAGCCGATGGGAATCAGTTCTTCAACCGCCCGGGTCCACGACTGGCCGAGTCACTGGAGATCCTTGCGGAGATCCTGCACCCGGACCACTTCGATTTCGGGCATCGCGGTTCGGGCTGGGTGCCCGTGAACACCAACTGATCGCGCATCTGTCCCGCCAACATCGCCGGAGCGCTGCGCCGACCCGCCGGCAATCACGAATGCCCCTCTCCGTCGGACCAGCCAGGCCAGTGGCCCGACCTACAACCGGACACCCATATCGCGGCCTCGCAACGTCACCTCGACCTCGATCTCCCGATTCTGCCGGATCAGTTGGAGACGTACCGTGTCGCCGGCAAGCTTCAGCGCCAAAGCCTCTCGCATCTTGTTCCTGTCCGTCACCCGGAGGTCGTCGATCGCGACGATCAGGTCACCTCCCCACGGAATCCGATAGTTGCCCAGGACCACTTCGCGGCTAGCGCCGAGCAGACCGGCCGCAGCAGCCGCCGAACCGTCTTCGACTTCGGTGATCAGATAACCGGTCGACGGCAGTCGCAGTGTACGCGCCCAGCGCCGTGTCAGGAAGAACCCTACAACACCGAGATCCTCGGGCGGTTCGGCGCCCCCCTTCACGAACCGAAGGAGCGCCTTCGCCCGACTCACTGGCATTGCGAAGCCGATGCCGATGTTGCCGCTCGGCCCGTAGATCGCCGTATTCACCCCGATCACGTTGCCACTCGAATCCAGCAGTGGACCCCCGCTGTTGCCGGGATTGATGGCGGCATCGGTCTGTATGAGATCCCTCAGGACCCCGTTGCGGTCCTGGATCGAGCGTCCCGTCGAGCTGACGATTCCCGTTGTCAGGGTCCCGTGCAGGCCGAACGGATTGCCGATCGCCAGCACCTTCTGCCCCACCTGAACAGCCTCCGATTCCCCCAGCGCCAGATAGGGAAGCGGCTGCTCGGATTCGATCTTGACGAGCGCGAGGTCGTTGGCGGGATCCGTCGCGAGCACGCGGGCCCTGTAGTGGACCCCGCTCTCGACATCCGCCAGCAACGTGACCTCGAGTTCTGCGCTGCCCTTGATGACGTGGTAGTTGGTGAGGATGTGCCCATCGGAATCGATCAGGAACCCGGAGCCCGTCGACTCACTGGGGTAGACCTCGAGAAACCAGTTCCTGTGCAGGACCGTGCTGGTGATATGGACCGTGGCCGGACTGGCCCGCTCGTAGATATCGATGTTCGAAACCTCGTCGGCGGTGAGCGTCGAATCGGCCTCGGTCCAGAATGGCTGGTCGAACGCCACCTGCTGCCGATCACGTGCACCGAAGGGCCAGACACTCCACACGAGCAGTCCCGCCAGCAGGAGGGCCGCCACAGCAAGGGAACGAACCAGTGCATCAGCAAGGTCGCGCATGGTGAGTCAGACGCTCCTTCCTGCAGTGTGCGAGGGAACATCTGCGAGCAACCGCCGGTAGACTTCGCGAACCTGTCGGAGCGTGTCCTGCCGGGTGCCCGCCGTGTCGATCACGTAGTCGGCATACTGGCGCTTGTCCTCCAGGGAGAGTTGCCGATCAATCCGCGCCTCCGCCTCTTCCCGGCTGCTACCGCCACGCGCCATGAATCGCTCGATCTGCAGTCCGCGGGGACAGGCAGCCAGCACCAGCCGGTCATACCGCCTGTAACTGCCACTCTCGATCATGATCGCAGCTTCGACCACGGCAATGGCATCCGGGTCGCGTCCGGCAAGCGACGAGAGGAGGAGATCCAGCCGTTCGAACACCCTCGGATGAACGATGGCATTGAGCTTCGCCAGCAGCTTCTCGTCCGCGAAGACCAGACCTCCCAGAACACTGCGGTCCACCGTTCCGTCCGGGGCCAGCACGTTCGCCCCGAACGCCCGCACCACTTCACCGCCGGCTTCCGCATCCTCGGAAAGAACCTGATGTCCGATCCGGTCGGCCTGAAGAACAACGCAGCCCAAGCGGTCAAGCTCTTCGGCGATGAGGCTCTTTCCGCTTGCCAGTCCGCCGGTCAGACCGACCTTCAGCATCAGTCCCGAACTCGGCACCAAGGCCTGGCTGGCCGGGGAGGACTCGAACCTCCACAGCGGGCTCCAAAGGCCCGTGTCCTACCATTAGACGACCGGCCATCGGTCCGTATGGCCAGAATAGCACGGAGTCCGCAGGAGGCCGAACGGTCCGGTCGGCAAGGCGCCATCACTGGATGCTGGTCCCGTCCGGCAGCAGGCTGCCCAACAGAACCTCGTCACCGGCCTGCAGGCCATCGGCAATCAGGACATCCGTGTCGCTGCGGTCCTGCACGACGACCGGTTGGTGCCGATAGGTCTCACCATCCTTGACGAGGACATGGTCGGTCTTCGAATCCGAACGGACCGCTTCACGAGGAACGATCAGGCCAGTGGTGCGGTCGGAGACCTGCACGTCAGCGCTGGCTGTCAGATCCGGCAGAATGCGCTCGTCCTGGTCTTCGATCAGGACCCGGACCCGAATGTGCTTGACGAACTCGCTGTTACCGCCCCGGCTGAATCTGGAACCACCTCCGCCCGACGATGCCACAGCCCCGATATCGACCACCCGCCCCTGGAAGCGTTCGCCCGGATACGCATCCAGTTCCACCACCGCTTCGTTGCCGAGACGGATCATCTGGGCGTCGACCTGATTCACGACGGCGCTGACGACCATTCTGGACACGTCGACTACCCGCATGATCATCGCCCCCGGATAGACCTGATCGCCCGGCTTGAACTGTGCGAACTGCCCGCTCCTGTTGAACGTCGACTCCAGGACCGCCATCCCCGCAATCGGAGTCCGCACCTGGAGCCGCTCATAATCCCGCTGGTGCCGCTCGACATGCAGCACATGTTCGCGGACGGTCAGTTCCTCGGCCCGCAGATCCGCCGCATGGACCGATTCCATGAGCCTTCCCTCCTCTTCGAGTTGTTTCGATGAGGCGAGGGCTTCGAGCGCCGTGTTCTTGAGAATCTCGGACTCGATCTCCGAGAGAACTTCCGCCTTCCGGCTGTCCAGCATGGCCTTGTCGTACGCAGCCCGCGCGTTGACCCGCCCCTGTCGCTCGGTTTCCTTTAGGATCAGGATGTCCGCTTCGCGCTTCTTCAGGTTTGCCTCGGCTGTCGTCACCACCGACTGTCGGTCGACGATGTGGTCCTCAAGCCACTTGAGTTCGAACTCTGCGACGATCTCGCCCGCGGACATGACCGTACCCGCATCGGCCAGCATGACCAATGTCAGGCTCGCCTGGCCGGCATCGCGAGGTCCCCGCAACTTGGGTGCGCGAACCGAGGCGAAGTCCATGGTCTCGAGGGTGCCGCCGATCCGCAGTGTCCTGCCGAACTCGCCGACAGCCGCGACAGCCGAACGCGCGATACCGGCCCGGCCGGTCGGTCTCTGCGTCAGCGTCGGGTTGGACAGGTTCCACAGCAACAGTGCAGTGGCGACGGACGTCACGACACACAGGCCCAACGTCAGTGGCCGCCCGGGCCCGGGCGGCAGCTTGCTCGGTCGCGAGGGGGATGGCGGAACCGGCGCGGGCGTCGGGCCCCCCGGATCCGGGAGAACGGGCTCGGGCAGACTACTGGACATGGAAGACGCCTGCACTCATAACGCCGCCTCGTGAAGCCTCATCGCTGCATTCGCATTGTAGCAGCAGGACTGCCCTACGCCGCCAGGACGCAAGGAACTTCGCCGGAATCGCCGAATCTGCCCGGCAGCGGCGCGTCCAGGCACGCTCGCATGGCGGACGCAGACAGCGAGTGCGGCCCCGGCCCGTCCGGAGCGGGCAACTGCCGGATCCCCTCGGGCTGGAAAAGGGATGCGTGGACCTACAGACCGATCGGAAACGCGCCGGGACGGTCGTGCGAGCAGACCGTGCTCTGGGCGTCAACGCCACGATCGATATCGGGGCAGATCAGGCTTCGTCCCGATAGGAGGCGATATCGCGGCTGGTATCCAGAACCTCCGGATTCAACAGGACGATCTGCTGGACCCGAGGAGACTCGGCCGACGGGTCCCGGTCCAGGCCGAGGCGCCGCAACATGTAGAACAGCAAGGCCTTGCGCACCTTGAGCGTGACCTTCCCTCCCTCCATCCGATAGTCCCGAATCACGATCTGCCGCTGGGATTCGGTGAGACCGGGATGCGGGCCGATCTCCAGTTCGATGGACTGCGACCAGTCCACGTCCTCGACCGGATCAGACTGCCGGGGCCGCATCGTTCCGGTCTCGAGAATCCGGGCCAGCACGAAGTCCCTGAATTCCCGTTCCTGCTCGCAGAACGCGCGAACATGCCACCGAGACCCGTCGTAACCGAGAGCGTGCGGAGCGACCCACCGCCAGCGAGCCTCGGGTCGCGTGAGCGACTGATACAGAATCTCGATCGACTGTTGTCCCCGACAGGCTTCGACCACGAGCCGTAGCGTCTCCGAGTTCACCGTGCGGACCAGTGACGGCACCACATCGAACTCGGGACAGGTCAGCAGCCACGATTCCTCCTGATTCCGTTCCCTGCCGGCGTCACTTCCCGGCGACGGGTCCCGGAGTGCCCGCATCAGGCGGAGGTAGCGTTCCGAATCAAGCTTCAGGAACAGCGGCGAGAAGACAGTGCTGCGGATGTAGGCCCTGGCGCTCTTGTCGTAGACCATGTTCTCGGGGGCCAGGTCGAGGTATCGATTCAGGTCCGTGGAAGCCTGATTGACCGAAACCCCGAACGTGCTCATCAGGTGACCGCGGTTGATTCGCCCTTCCCAATAGAGGCGAAATTCGATGAACTCCAGCCGCTGTTCGACACCCCAACGCAAATTGGACTTTCGGTTGCTCATGCTTCGTACCGTTCAATGCCCCTCTCGGTTCGATCAAGCTCGCCTGTCCTTGCGGGAAACCGGACACGAATCGCCACACGGACGCCGTTCTGAGGGTCCCGACGCTGGGATTCCGCCAAGAGGGTCTCCTACATTATAGGAAGACCCCACCCCCGACCGACACAAGATGTTGCAAACCTGTCACTTGCAAGCCGGCCGGCGGCAGAACCCTGCTAAAATGACATCGTGCTGCGCATCGCGGTCATATCGCTGATCTGGCCATTGACGGCGAGCATTGTGCACTCCGAGCCAGGGACCTCTCATCGCATCGGCTACAACGACGATGTGCGTCCCATTCTGTCAGACCGTTGCTACGCGTGCCACGGTCCGGACGCAGGCCAGCGCCAGGCCAGTCTGCGGCTGGACCGCCGGGACGGCGCAATGGCAGAACTGCTCAGTGGCAGCCGTGCAGTCGTGCCCGGTAACCCGGACGAAAGCGCTCTGCTGCAGCGGGTTTCGACTTCCGACCCGGTACGGAGGATGCCACCAGCCTACCAGGGACACGAGCCGCTCACTGGCCGGGAGATCGAGATTCTTCGGACATGGATCCGCCAAGGCGCTGAGTGGGAGGGACATTGGTCGTTCCTTCCACCGGTCCGGCCGGCCACACCACGGATCGATGAACGGCATCGGGCGCGCAACCCGATCGACACCCTGGTTCTGCACACCCTCGAAGGCGAAGGCCTGCAACTGTCCAGGCCCGCCGGCCGCCGGGAACTTGCCCGCCGGGCGGCGCTGGATCTGACCGGTCTGCCGGTCCCACCGGGATCGATCGACGCCTTCATGAAGGACACCGGGCCCAAGGCGTACGAGCACTTCCTGGACGGGCTGCTGGCCGCCCCTCGGTTCGGAGAGCACATGGCGGCGATCTGGCTGGATGCGGCTCGCTATGCGGACACGAACGGCTATCAGACCGACGGTACACGCTTCATGTGGCGGTGGCGGGACTGGGTCATCGATGCCTTCAACAGCAACATGCCGTTCGATCAGTTCACGATCGAGCAACTGGCTGGCGACATGCTTCCGGACGCAACCCGGGAACAGGTGGTGGCCTCCGGTTTCAACCGCAACCACCGCACGACTGCGGAGGGCGGTTCCGTCAACGAGGAGTTCCGGGTGGAGTACGTCGCGGACCGGGCGGAAACCACCGCGACAGTGTGGTTGGGCCTGACGCTCGGCTGCGCGAGGTGTCACGATCACAAGTACGACCCGCTCTCCCAGAAGGAGTACTACCAGTTCTTCGCCTACTTCAACAATGTTCCGGAGAAAGGGATGGTCTGGAATTTCGGCAACGAGGACCCTCTGATCCGGGCCCCTACAGCCGCCCAGGAAATCCGTCTTGCGGGTCTCGAGAGGGAGTTGGACGCAGCTGCCATGGCGTGGACCGCCATGGCGAACCGCATGCAGAGCGAACAGGCGGACTGGGAAACCGGCCTGGCGACCGAGGTCCGAACGGACTGGAGTCCGTCGCGGGCCCTGGTGGCACACGAATCGTTCGACGGTCCGCTCGAAGTCACATCGATGGCCGGCGGCTCGATCGAGGCTGGCAACGAGCCGTTTCCGACGAAGACCGAAGTCAGCACCGGCCGGCTCGGCCAGGCCGGCGTCTTCGACGGCACAAGATACGCGGACCTGGGCACGGTCGGGAACTTCAGCTATCTGGATCCGGTATCGGTCTCGGCATGGATCCGCCCGGAGACGGTGGCCGACGGCGCGATCGTCGCCTCGATGGGAGAGAACCCGATCGGCAGCGGATGGGGGCTGTTCGTACGTGGCGGCAAGCTCTGGTGGCACATGTCCCAACGCTGGACGGACCTCAGTGTCCGGATCGAGACGAAACGCAGCATCGAACCCGGGCGCTGGCAGCATGTGCTGCTGACGTACGACGGCCGGCGGAAGGCCAAGGGCATCCGCATGTTCATCAATGGCGAGAAGCAGGAAACGCATGTGCTCTTCGACAACCTTGACTGGCCGTCCCGCAGCAATGCCACGCTGAAGATCGGAGGCGGAGGCGGGATCGAGAACCGCTTTCGCGGTCGCATCGACGACGTCAGGGTCTACGGTCGCGAGCTGACTCCGGCCGAAGCCCGTTCGCTGGCGGTACCGGACGCGCTCCCGGATCTGGCCGCAATCCCCGCCGAAGCCCGCACCGAGGCTCAACGCGACAAGCTCCGGCTCGCGTTCCTGGCGACCGGGGCCTCGGACGACGTCCAGTCGGCGTTGCGCCGACTCGAGGAGGCCCGGCGAAGGCACCGGACGTTCCTGGCGGAGATCCCGACCGTGATGGTCATGCAGGAAGGTCCGCAACGCCAGGCGTACGTACTCGATCGAGGGCGCTACGATGCCCACGGCGAGCCCGTCGAGGCAGGAACGCCGGACGCCCTCCGCACGTCCCGGGCCGCACCGCCCGGGAACCGGCTCGATCTGGCCCGCTGGATCGTGAGCCGGTCGAATCCCCTCACGGCGAGGGTGACAGTGAACCGCTTCTGGCAGATGCTGTTCGGCACCGGCCTCGTCAAGACTGTCGAGGACTTCGGATCGCAGGGGGAGGCTCCTTCCAACCAGGCAGTACTGGACTGGCTGGCTGTCGAGTTCATGGAGTCGGGCTGGGACACCAAGCGCCTGCTGAAGACGATCATGGCCAGCGCGACATACCAGCAGTCATCCCGGGTGGACCCGGATCTCATCGAGCGCGATCCGGAGAACCGACTTCTTGCGCGGGGACCCCGCTTTCGCTTGCCCGCCGCCGCCATCCGCGACCAGGCCCTGGCCGCATCGGGCCTGCTCGTGGAGCGCCTCGGAGGACCATCCGTCCGCCCGTACCAGCCCCCGGGGATCTGGAAGGAACTCTCGGGGACGGCCTACGAGGCCGGAACAGGAGCGGACCTGTACCGGCGCAGTCTCTACACCTACTGGAAGCGGACAGTGGCCCCTCCATCGATGATGAACTTCGACGCGTCGGACCGCGAGACATGCACGGTTGGCGTGAAGCGGACGAACACGCCCCTGCAGGCGCTCAACATGATGAACGACCCGACGTTCGTCGAAAGCGCCCGGAACCTCGCGGCACTGGTGCTGCAGACTGCACCGCCGGATCCCGCCGCCAGAATCAGGCAGTTCTTTCAGCGCCTGGTCGGACGGAATCCTCGCAAAACGGAATCGCGACTCCTTCTGGCACTGCTGGATTCGTATCTCGCGCGATATGCTGACAACCTGGAAGCTGCGGAACGCTTTCTCGATGCAGGACACTCGCAGTGGCGCGGCCGGGGCGATCCGATCGCACTCGCCGCCTACACGGGCGTTGCCAGCGCGGTGCTCAACCTGGACGAGGTCATCACGAAGCAATGAACACCAGCGCACTCGTGTCCCGGATCGAGACCCGGCGCCACCTCCTGGGGAGATCGGCCAAGGGCATCGGCTCGATCGCCCTGGCACACCTGCTGGGCGCGGATCTGTCCGGAAGCGAGGCTGGCGAGCGATCTCGCGGCGGGCTCGGGGGACTTCCCCATTTCGCCCCCAAGGCCAAGAGGGTCATCTGGCTCTTCCAATCGGGCGGACCTTCCCAGATCGAGACGTTCGATCCGAAGCCAGGACTTGCGAAACTGCGCGGTCAGGATCTTCCGGAGTCTGTCCGCAAGGGCCAGCGACTCACAACAATGACGGCTTCGCAGGCGAGCTTCCCGCTGGTCGAGTCGACCTTCGCGTTCCGGCAGCACGGCTCGGCGGGGGCCTGGATGAGCGAACTCCTGCCCCACACGGCCAAGATCGCCGACGACATCTGCATCGTGCGCTCGATGCACACCGACGCGATCAACCACGACCCGGCCGTGACATTCCTGCAGACTGGCTCCCCGATCGCAGGCCGTCCCAGCATGGGGGCATGGCTCAGTTACGGTCTGGGCAACGAGTCGAAGGACCTGCCGAGTTTCGTGGTGATGGTGACCCAGGGAACGGGTGGCCAGCCGCTGTACGACCGGCTCTGGGGTTCGGGGTTCCTGCCGACGCACTATCAGGGCGTGAAATTCCGATCTGTCGGGGACCCGGTACTGTATCTGTCGGACCCGGGTGGATTCTCGCGGGACCAGCGACGCGAGTTCCTTGACACCGTCGCCAAGCTGAACCGCATGCAGTATGAAGAGTACGGGGATCCCGAGATCGTCACGCGGATCACACAGTACGAGATGGCATTCCGGATGCAGACCTCGGTGCCGGAACTGACCGATCTCTCCTCGGAGCCCGCCGCGATATTCGACCTGTACGGACAGGATGCCCGCCGACCGGGCACGTACGCCTACAACTGCCTGCTGGCGCGACGGCTCGCCGAACGCGGTGTGCGGTTCATCCAGTTGTACCACCGTGGCTGGGATCAGCACGGGAACCTGCCGAACGGCATCCGCAGGCAGACCAAGTCCACCGACCAGGCGTCAGCGGCTCTGGTGCTCGACCTCAAGCAGCGCGGCCTGCTCGAGGACACCCTCGTCATCTGGGGCGGAGAATTCGGTCGGACGGTGTATTGCCAGGGCACGCTGACCGCATCGGAATACGGACGCGACCATCACCCGCGCTGTTTCACGATCTGGATGGCGGGTGGAGGCATCCGCGCCGGACAGACCTTCGGGTCCACGGACGAGTTCAGTTACAACATCACGGAGAACCCGGTCGATGTCCACGACCTGCACGCAACGATGCTGCACCTGCTGGGGATCGACCATACGAAGCTGACGTACAGGTTCCAAGGCCGGCGATTCCGTCTCACGGATGTCCACGGCAACATCGTGCAACCACTGCTGGCCTGACGTCGCATCCCTGCAACGCCAGGGAGCCTTCAGCCACGCACGGTAGCCACGTCCAGGAATTCGCGTCGGAGGACCTCAAGTTGGTCGTCGGCCGTGAGGTCGAAATGCAGGGGCGTGATGGAAACGCGCCCGTCACGGACCGCCGCGTAGTCGCTTCCGCTCTCCGCCGCCTGCAGCGGCACTTCCTCGTGCATCCAGTAGTAGGGGCGATCCCACGGATCGCGCGTCTCCACCATGAGGTTACGGGAGATCTTGTGGCACTGACGGGTCACTTCCTCCCCCTTGATCCGGCCAGCCGGAACATTCACGTTCAGTACGATCCCGGGATGCAGTCCGTTGTCGAGCAGTCTGGTCGCCAGTGCTGCCGCAACCCCCGCGGCGGCCCTGTAGTCGATATCGACCCTTTGATCGAGGGAGACGGCCATGGCGGGTATCCCGTACTTGGCGCCTTCGGCCGCCGCCGCAACTGTCCCGGAATAGTAGATGTTCTCCCCGAGGTTCGGCCCGTTGTTGATGCCGGACACGACGAGCGCCGGACGCTCCTCCAGCAGGAGGGTGATCGCCATCATCACGGCGTCGCAGGGGGTGCCGTCGACCCCGAACCGGCCCTGGCCGCGCGACTCGTGCCGCAGCGGTCGGCGGAGCGTGATCCGCCGGCTGGAAGCACTCTGCTCGATCAGCGGCGCAACGGTACGGACACGGCCCAGAGGCGCCAGCGCAGCCTCGAGAGCTCGAATCCCGGGCGCTTCGATGCCGTCGTCATTGGTAATGAGGATGAGGGGACCGGACACGTGATTCCAGAGTATCCGATTGACCTGGGCCCGAAACAGTGCCCACACGCATCAGGTTTCTGTCGGTGCTAGCCTGTGAGAATGTCAGCACCATCCCGTTCCGGCTTCGAGCAGGAACCGATCGTCGTTCGGGATCAACGGAATGTCGTTCGCAACTACGGGCGCTATCCGTTGATCGTCCGCCGGGCCGAGGGAGTATACGTGCATGGCAACGACGGCCGTCGCTATCTGGACTTCATGTCCGGGATCGGCGTGATGGCGCTGGGACACTCCCATCCGGACATCGTGGCAGCGATCGCGGACCAGGCGCGCACGCTGGTGCATTGTTCCAACCTGTACTACCACATCGGCCAGGGAGAGGTGGCACAGCGACTGATCCGGTTCAGCGGCCTGGACCGGGTCTTCTTCTGCAATAGCGGCACCGAGGCGGTAGAAGCGGCCCTGAAGATCGCCAAGGGTTACGGGCGCGCCAAGGCCCCCGAGAAGCACGGCATCGTGGCGCTGGAGAACTCCTTTGGCGGACGAACCCTCGGGTCGATGTCCGTGACCGGACAGCCCAAGTACACCGAGCCCTTTGCGCCCCTGATTCCGGGTGTCCGCTTCGTCACTCCCAACGACGTGGCGGCACTGGGGGCGGCCGTTGACGCCCACACAGCCGCCATCATCATCGAGCCCATCCAGGGCGAAGGCGGGATCGTCGAGATATCGCGGGAGTTCGCCGAGCAGGCACGGCAGTTGGCCGACACGCACGATGCACTGCTGATCCTGGACGAAATTCAATGCGGCCTGGGGCGGACCGGACAGATGTTCGCCTACCAGTCCTGGGAGACCATCCGTCCGGATATCGTCACTGTTGCCAAGCCGCTGGCAGCCGGACTCCCGATCGGCGCGGTGCTATGCACTGAAACCGCCGCGGCGGTCCTGTCGCCGGGGATGCATGGCTCCACGTTCGGTGGTGGAGCAATGGCCTGCCGCACCGCCAGGGAGTTTCTTGATATCGTGCCCGATCTCCTCCCCCATGTCCGCGAGACCGGTCGCTATTTCGCCGAGAGGCTCCAGTCGATCGTGGACAGGGGAGAGTTCGCGACCGGGCTGCGTGGAAGAGGCCTGATGCTCGGACTCGAACTCAATGTTCCGGGCGGAGAGTTCGTTCTGCGTGCACAGAGACTCGGGCTGCTGATCAACTGCACGGCCGGCAACATTCTCCGCCTCCTCCCCCCCTACATCATCGAGCAGGAACATGTGGACCTGGCGATTTCGTGCCTGGAACGGGCCTTCGAGATGGGACCTCCGACACCCGCCTAGTGCCGTCGGGCGTGGATTGGACCACGGCATGTCGAGATGCAGCGGGCGCCCGCCGGGTTCGAGTCGCTGACGCTCTCGGCGTAAGAGTGATTCGAAGCGGGTCTTGAATGCGGAGCCGACCGGCTCCGCCGAGCACGCATGGCAGACGCAGTGCGAAGTGCTGCGGGCGAACACCCGCAAGGCACTCTGGTCGACCGTAGCGAACACAAGCACACCCGTGTCGGGCGGCTGTGGTTCCTTGATCAGTTCGATCGGACGGAGGATTGTTGTCAGGCTGCATCCCACCAGACCCGGCGGCCCACCACGATCCCTACCCGTGGAACAGGCTCGGGCAGCCGCTGCGCGGGTCGGGGATGGCCGACCCGTGCAGGGAACGGCCGGATTGCTAGGATGGACGCCCGATGAGGATCGTATCCCTTGAGACCCGGCACTGCGACGCCGGCTGGCGGAACTACAACTTTGTCAAGATCACCACCGGTGACGGCGTAACCGGATGGAGCGAGTACGACGAGGACTTTGGCTCACCTGGCGTGACGGCGGCGATCCACCGCCTCGCCCCGCGGGTGGAGGGCCAGGACGGCAGCGCTCACGAGCGGGTCCATGCGGACCTGTTCTGCGCGACGAGGCCGGCGGCTGGCGGCGTGATCGGCCAGGCACTGGGAGCGATCGAGAATGCCCTGCTTGATGCCAAGGCAAAGACCTTGGGAATTCCGTGCCATGCCCTGCTCGGCGGAAAGATCCGGGACACCGTCCGTCTGTACTGGTCCCACTGCGCAACCTGGCGCATCAACCACCCGGAGTTCTACAAGCCCCCGATCCGGGACCTCGCCGGTGTCCGCGAGATCGGTGCAGAGGTCCGCACACGAGGTTTCACCGGCCTCAAGACCAACATCTTCGAGCATGGAGAAGGCGCACCAAGGGGATGGCGGCCCGGATTCGGCACGCCGTTCGAGCCCGCCCGCAATGTCGAGCGACCGATCCTGCGCCAGCTGCGTGCGCACCTAGAGGCACTGCGGGGAGGAGCCGGCGCGGAGGTCGACATCCTGCTCGACCTCAACTTCAATTGCACGACGGAAGGCTACCTGAAGATCCTCCGTGAACTGTCGGATTTCGATCTGTTCTGGGTCGAGATCGATACGCGCAATCCCCGTGCGCTGGCACATGTCCGTCAGCAGGCAGCAAAGCCGATCAGTTCGTGTGAGACCCTTGTCGGCCTCCCCGCCTTTCTTCCCTACTTCGCTGCGGAGGCCGTGGATGTCGCCATCGTCGACGCTGTCTGGAACGGTGTTTGGCAGGGACTCAAGATTGCCGCCTGCGCGCAGGCCTACGAAGTCAACGTGGCACCGCACAACTTCTACGGGCACCTGGCCACGATGATGAACTGTCACTTCGCCGCGGCAGTTCCGAACCTTCGCGTGATGGAGATTGATGTCGACCGGATTCCCTGGGACAGCGACCTGTTCACGACAGAACCACTGATCCGGCAGGGGCAGCTTGTGGTACCGGACACGCCGGGCTGGGGAACGGAACCGGACGAAGACGCCCTGCAGGCACACCCTCCGAAGAAGGACCTCTCCGACAGGCACTTCGGCTGAGTGCTCCTGTACCTTCCGCAGCCAGTCCGCCTTCAGATCCTTCTCCAGCTTGTCCTTCGGCGGTCGGAAGTCATGCAGCCTCCGACGCCCCTCCGCCCCTGTCGACATATTCGCCTTCACCCCGTCCGTCTCCACCTTCTCCACTTCCGCTCCGCTCGCATGGCCATTGTCCGCCAACTAACCATCATCTTGTGCTACCCTATGCATAAGCTCCGGGTCGGCTTGGGAACGTGTGAGGTTGCCAAGCCAGCCTCCGCGAGGGCCGTTGGTGCGGTCCTCGCGGGCTTCTTCGTTACAACTTCCGGCAGGATCGGGTCCTGCCGATGAATATCTTTGACGATCGAGACCAGTCGACTGCGTCTCGCCTGATTCCACGGGGCATAGTACTTCTCGGTGGTCTGGACGCTACTGTGGCCTAGCAGAGTGCTGACATCAGCCATGGACACCCCCGCCAAGAGCAGTTCAACCGCGAACGTGTCCCGGAGCCGATGGGGCCGAAACGACACCACGCCAGCCTCGACGGCCATCGCTTTCAGACGTTCCCGCCAGTAGTTTGTGGCGGTCTCAGGCGCGCTCTTGCCGGTCCAGAAGAAATGCGGTCTAGAATGGGTCTGTGACGGCATGCAGTGCCGTGAGCACCTCGACAGGCAACAGGACGGTCACCAGTTCGCCGCTCTTCGCCCGCCTGAGTATCGACTCACCACTAACTTGGATGGCAGTCCGCTCCAACGTGACCGCATCCCGCAATCCCAAGCCGGAGTAGCGCAGTAGCAGGAGCAGCGCCTGCTCGCGCGGCTTCTGATTCGCAGATCGCAACAGGGCGCGCACCTCGTCCACCGAGGGGGGCATCGTCGGCTTTGCGTCCGACTTTGGCTGCTTGATGCCGCGTGCTGGCGACTCGGCAACCCAGCCCTCGGACTGGGCAAACCCAAAGAACGCTCACAACTGGTCGAGTACCCGGCGCTGGGTGCCGGCACTCCATGTCCACCCTTCCCGCCACGCTCGCAGCGTGGACCGGTCGAATTCCGCCAGCGACTCGACTCCCTCCTTCGCGGCGAACGCCTGCATCTGCCGGAAAACCGAGGCGTAGTTCTGGCGGGTCGACTTGCGTATATTGCGCGCCGCCAGTTCCCGCAGGTATGCCTCGCAGGCTTCGATGACCGTCACGGCGCCCTCCGGTGGGCCCGTCCGGTGTAGCCGTCCGGATCACCGCCCGGGAACCAGGAATAAAGCGTGTTGCGATGGACCCCGAAGCGCTTGGCGATCTCCGTGCGGGGGATCGACAGATCCGCCAGCAGGGACTTGGCGATGCGCACGTTCTCCGCGTCGCGGAACGGGCTGGGCCGGCCCCAGGCGTTCTGCACGCCCTTGCGGGCCTTGTAGGCTTCGCGGGTGCGTTCCGAAGTCAGGTCCGCCTCGAACTGCGCCATGGCCCCGAAGATCGCGAACACGAGCCGCCCGCCAGGCGTGGCGGTGTCCACGTTCTCGGTGAGGGACACGAGTTGGCAGCCGCGCTGTTCCAGTTCCAGTCCCAGCTCGACCAGGTTGCGCAGGGAGCGGGCCAGGCGGTCGAACTTCCAGACCACGAGCGCATCCTCGCGGCGCAGCAGGTCGAGGGCGGCCTGGAGCTGGGGCCGGTCCCGCTGGACCCCCGGCAGCGATCCTCGAAGATCCTCTCGCAGCCGTGTTCCCGGAGGGCCTGGAACTGGTATTCCGGGGCCTGGTCGACGGTGGAGACGCGGGCGTATCCGACGAGCACGTGAAAACAACTCCGGCGGCCAGTGTAGCAGGTTGCGCCACTGTGCAGCTTGGCGGGCGGGTACGGGCGGATTCGGATGCACCGGTCGGCTGCGGAGGCGGGCGCCCGGAAAAGGATGCTTTTCCGGGCGCAGTCGCGCGGGGACCCAGTCCCTCCGCCTCGTACGGGAGGGGTTGCCAATGCACTCAGGTTCGTATTACAATTCGCCCAGAGTCGAGGAAGACCCCTTGCCCGCACCGTACGAAGCAAAAGCCGTTGCCAACTTCTTCCTGGGGAAGGGTCGGCTCACGCAGATGAAGCTGCACAAGTTGGTGTATTTTGCGCACGGTTGGCACTTGGGCCTGCTGGGCGAACCGCTCCTGACCGAGAGGGTGCAGGCTTGGCGGTACGGGCCGGTGGTCCCTTCGCTCTGGGAGGAATTCAAGTGGTTCGGGGCGGAGCCGATCGACAGCTTCGCGACCCGCCAGGTGGCCGGTCGGGCCCGCGTTCCGACGGTGGACCCTGACGACACGAACGTGCGGGCGATTCTCGAGAGGGTGTCGAAGATCTATGGTCCGCGGACCGCCGTGGAACTCTCGAGACTGACCCACGAAGCCGATTCTCCCTGGACCGCCGTGACCGGCGGGAGGTCGCATTGGGGGCGGATTGAAATCCCGGACGAGCTGCTGGCGGACCACTTTCAGCGGGAGGCCGAGCAGAACCGGCAAGCCCGAGAGGGCCGGAATGTCGACTGACGTCGACTCGGACGGGCGGGCACTACCGATCGAGTCCCTGGAGGACATCGATATTCAGGGCCTCCGACCCAGTTCGCGCGACAGTGCGGAGCGTGGCGACCGGGATGTCCGGCTCCCGGCAGGACCAGTGGTGGAATCGTCATTGTCGGGGCCCGTCATCTCCTTCGATGAGTCGGAACTCAACGCGGAGTTCCCGATGTACCTGGGGAAGGAGTTCGAGGAAGAGGAGTTGCGGCAGCGCAAGACAGATCGGATATGGAGGGGTGTCTATGCGTATCTCCTGTTCGGTGTCTCGGTGGCCTGGGTGTACTTTGTCGGCCGGGTCGTGTTCTTGCAAGGCATGGGCATCCTCGGTCTTTCTGACGCAGTTCTGATCACCCTGTTGACGACGACGACAGGGAACGTGCTGGCATCCTTGTATGTAGTGGCCCGATACCTGTTTCCTTCGCAGCGAGATGGCAGCCGCAAATCGCCCTTCAGGCGGCGGCGCTGAAGGATGGGAGATGCGGTCCGCAACAGTGCAGAACCTGCCGTTCCAGACGGCCTGCCGCATTGACGCATCGAAAGGCGCGTTTCCAGTCCCTGTACTTCGGGGAAATGGCGGAGCGTTACAGCCAGCGCCAGCAATGGGTGCAGGGCCTGTCGCCGGGGTTCGCGACGGCGGCCTTCGTCACACTGATCCGCGTCCCTGGTCGCATAGGCGAACAAAGTCAGACTCCGGAGAGCGAGGTTAGGAGTTTGTCGGACTTAGAGGGTGGCGGATATGGGGGTGTGGGGGACGCTGAGAGGATCTGCGGCAGTTTCGCTGCCTGAGACGCATGCAGTGGGGGCGGAGGAGGAATTCCGGGGGCCTCCCCGGCCCGCGACCTGACGCGCAGGCCCGTCCTGACAACATGGACGGCCGCTCATGCCACCATATATCCACACCGGATGCATAAGATGCCATATCTAGTGTCGTTCGGCCAGACGGAGGGTGTGAATCCGCTTGCAGTTGTACACCAACGTCACCAGATTCCACTCCCCTCGCACCAACTCGATCCCCCGTAGTGAGAACATCCGGAACCCCAACGCCGACTTGATCACCCCGAACACCGGTTCCACCGTCTGCTTGCGCAACGCATACAACTGCTTCCCCTCCTCCGTCTGCAGCTTCTCCGCCATCTTCCGCAGCCAGTCCGCCTTCACCTTCTCCACTTCCGCTCCGTTCGCATAGCCATTGTCCGCCAACACCGCCCATGAACTCCCCAGTTCCTCCGGAATCGACGCCACCCCCGCCGCTAACTCCTGCTTGTCGTTGCAGTTCTGACTCACTCCCTGCCCCACGATCAACTGACTCCCCTCCGCTTCCACCGTCGCCTGCGCGTTACAGGACTGCTCGCAATCCGCCCGCTGGTTCTTCTTCATCAGCCGACTGTCCGGGTCCGTCAGATTGCTCTGGTCCTTCGCCACCGGTTCCTTGCTCGATGGCTTCGGTGCCGGTCCGGCTCCTCCACGCGCCTGCCGGGCCGCCACCTTCCGCTCGTACTCCGCTCGATCCCCCCAGCCCGTCCCGGGACCGCCACCGAACGGCTGTCATCGAAAACATGATAGCTACAGTGTGTTTCCAGAAGACGGGCCCGTCGGCCCGCCGCGAGAGGAGCAGCAACCATGCAGAAGAAGTACATTGTGCGACTGACCGAGGAGGAACGCCAACTCTGTCAGGCAGCGATCGACAAGCTGTCCGGGCGCTGTCAGAAGGCGCGCCGGGCGCGCATCCTGCTCCAGGTGGATGTGGACGGGCCGGGCTGGCCCGACCGGCAGGTCGCAGAGGCCTACCGCTGTCGGACGAACATCGTCGAGAACATCCGCAAGCGCTGCGTGCTCGAGAGCTTCGAGGTGGCCCTGAACGGGCGTCCCCGTGACCCGAGCAGTTACCCGCCGCGGCTGCTGGACGGTCAGCAGGAAGCCCAAGTGATCGCCCTGCGACTCGGTCCACCGCCGGAAGGGCACGCGCAATGGTCGCTGCGCCTGCTGGCGCATCAGGCGGTCGAGTTGGGGATCTGTGACACGATCAGCCATGAAACGGTCCACCGTGCATAAAAAACGGTTTTACCAACCGGAAACTGCAGTACTGGGTGATTCCGCCCGAGGCGAACGCGGAGCATGCGGTGGCGATGGAGCGGGTGCTGCGGACTTGTGAACGACCGTTGGACCCGCAGCGACCGGTGGTCTGCATGGATGAACAGCCGGTGCAGTTGGTGCGGGAGACCCGCACTCCGCTGCCGGCGACGCGGGAACATCTGCAGCGCAGTGGAGTGACGGAACACTAGTGTTCCGTCATTCGGTGATTTTGGGATAGAGAGACTTGAGTTTGCAGCGGGCATCGTCCACGGTCATGTGCCAGTTCACGCCACGCTAGCGCTCATTGACGCATGCCATGATGTTCGCCGACCTCACTGGCACTCCTGCCGATCCTCAAAATGGTGAGTGACGGAACACTAGGTGGTAGCAAGAGCCTTCTCAACCTCGTCCGGTGCAGCGGGCAGTTCATCCGTCAACACCCGGCAACCGTCGTCGGTAATCGCGATCATGTCCTCGATCCGGATTCCGAGACCACGGTCGGGAAGATAGACTCCCGGCTCAACCGCGACCACCATGCCCGCCTTCAAGGGGGCCCGGAACGGGGCTGGATCGTGCACATCGAGCCCGACGTGATGGCCAAGAGCATGCGGAAGATTGACATCGACGCCCTTCGGGGCCCGCTCTCGCATGTAGCGTTCAGCGAGAGCCAGCAGGCTCCGTGCGCCCGTCCCGCCCAGCGTGCTCCCGGGCCCGGCTTCCCGGATCACTTCCGATCTTGCTCCCAGGACGAGTTCGTAGAGGCGCTGCTGCTCCGCACGGAAGCTGCCGTCCACCGGGATCGTGCGCGCGACATCGGCGGCGTACCGCGAGTATTCGGCACCAGCATCGATCAGGACCAGTTGCCCGGCGCGCAGCACGGCGTCATTGCGCTGGTAGTGCAGTATCGCAGCGTTGGGGCCGGAGCCTGCCATGGGTGGAAACGCCAACCGCTTGCAGCCCGCGCGGAACGCTGTGCCCACGAATTCCGCCACTAGGGCCTGCTCGGACATCCCGGCAGACACCGTCCTCCAGGCGGCCCGGTGCGCCAGCACGGTTGAGCGAGCGGCTTGCTCGATGAGCTCGATCTCCTCTGGAGACTTGATGCTTCGCATCCGGGCCAAGGGTGCATCCAGCTCGCGAAAGTCCCGTTCGCTGGCGATACTCTCGACCCGTTGGCGGAGACGGCTGCCGAGATCCCCGACAGTTCGGGACCGAAGCGTGAAGAGTCTCCTTCGAGTCCGCAGCATCGACCGGAGCACCGGAAGGAACCTGTCCTGATCGAGAGCGTCCCCGAAGGCCAAGTTGCCCGCGTTGGCCGGCGTTCTCCGGGGTGCGGACCAGGGCACACCGGCTCTCTCCCTGCCTGGCAGGAACAGGATGTCGCGATACGGGTCCTTCCCGCTCGCCGGAGCGATCAGCAGCGCGGCACCAGGCTCCTCATGGCCTGTCAGGTAGTAGAAGTTGCTCTCTTGGCGAAAGCCCGTGAACCCGGAGTGACCCGACATCTCGTCGTGGCCCTGGAGCGCGATGACGCCACTGCCGATTTCGCGGGCTAGCCGTCGTCGGCGTTCCGCGAAGACGCCTACGGGCTCCCGCGGAGATGCTAACGCCGAAAGCGCGATCGAACCTCCCAGCAACTCTCTTCGGGACCAGCGCAACCCAACAGGGTACCGGAAGATCCACACCGGCGCATGAGGTTCGCATCACATGCAAAGGATGTGATCCACCGCTCCCGAACATCCCCGCCGGTCGAACTGGCTGGCAGCAGGGACACGGACCGGAACTGCACCGCACCCGCAGCAGTCACCCATGCCGTGGAGAACAGCGGACGAAGGCATGTCCTGGCATGGGAATGCGGCGGCGTCGGCCTGACGAACATCCCGTCCAGGTCCGCCCTTGGGCGGACCTACGGACGAGACCGCAGGTTGCCGTACAATCGAAATTTGTCCCGGAAACAGGTCAAACTGATCACCGACGGATCCTGCATCGGCAACCCCGGGCCAGGGGGATGGGCGGCAATCCTACGCTACGGCGACCACAAGAAGGAACTGAGCGGTGGCGAGCCGAGAACGACCAACAACCGCATGGAGATGACGGCCGTGATCGAGGGGCTCAGGGCGTTGCGAGAACCGTGCGAGGTCTCGATCGAGCTCGACTCGCAGTACGTCAAGGATGGGATCACCCGGTGGATCCGGAACTGGTCCCGGCGGAACTGGAAGACTGCATCTGGCGACCTTGTCAAGAACAAGGACCTCTGGCAGGAGATCCTGTCCGTGATGACGGGCCACTCCGTGACCTGGGTCTGGGTCAAGGGACACGCGAATCACAGGGACAACAACCGCTGCGATCAGATTGCGAAGGCCGCGGCAAGAAGTCAGTCCGGCAACCAGCCGGAGGGAGAATCCACCAACATGGACAGGACCCGGGCTGCACGACCGGAGTGAACAGGAGCCTGCGATACCAGGGTCCGTTCGATGAGCAGTCCTCCCCCCTGTCGTAAACTGAAATCGCAGACCTGTGTCGAGGCATTCCGCATTCCTACTGGTCTCCCTCGCGAACGGGCTGAGTCTGCTGCGGCTGTTGTCCGTGCCGCTGATCGTGTTCCTGATCTGGCGGACGCCGGTTGTGGACTCCTCCCGCTATACGGCCTGCTGGCTGGTTGTCTTCCTCCAGGTCGGCGACATACTGGACGGCTATCTCGCGCGGATCGGGACCCAACGGCTGGCGACACCCAACCGCTTCGGCGAGATCATCGATCCGATCGCCGACAAGATGTACATCGGTGCCGGCTACATCACACTGGCAGTCACCGATCAATTCCCAGTCTGGTTCGGGGCATTGGTGGTCGTACGTGATGCGGCAATCATCCTCGGCTGGATGACGGTATTCAGACTCTACCGCATCAGACTTCGACCGAATCTCCTGGGCAAGTCCACCGATGCAGGCCTCGCCGTCCTGCTGGCCGCGATTCTTCTCCGCATCACCCCAGCCCTGCTTGGACCGATGATGTTCACTATCACGTCGATGGTGCTCTGGTCGGGCTATGCCTACGGGCGGATGGCGTTACACTCCGTCTCGCCCGCAGCGCTCGAAGCGATGCGCCGCCAGCCCCGGACGCGCTCCGGCCAGGCTGGGGTACAGAGAGGTGGAGGCAGTTCGGTGTCCTAGTCCGGCCCCTGCGGAGACGCAGGTGGCCCGCTCTCTTCATCCAGCGCGGGAACTTCCGTCCGCAAATCGATACCCAGTTGCTGCATGCCCGAGTCGTGTGGCGCCGCAAGAATCGACTCCGGCACAAAGCGCCCGGCGATGCGTCTGGTCATGGCGACAAGTACGCCGCCGAGGACCATCAGGCCGGCCAGCAGCCCACACAGGATGAAGGTGTCGAGAATGATGTTGCGCAGGCTGTCGTGGCGCCGCGGCTCCTCGACATGCTGCGTGACCTCGGCCCGATACCGGACGCTCGCCAGGAGCCTCTGCGCATCGTCGGGCGAAGCGGGGTCCAGCACGGAGGCGATAAGGGGGCCGTCCTGCTTCGCCACGACCGACGAAACTCCGTGAAACCCTTCGACCTGACCGCGGGCGATGGGGTTGGAGGGATAGGTCCAGATGATCATGCGCATTTCCCCGCTCGGAGTCACGTAGCGGCCATAGTGGCCCTCGGTCCCGAAATGAAATCCCACGACGGACGGGGCCAGTTCCGGAGCGAGCCGCTCCAGCGAGACCGGCCCCAGAATGTGGCGGCCACTATCGGGGACCAGGATGTCCTCGGGCACATATCGCAGAACCGGCGGGTCGGCGGTGGGCTTGGGCCTCGGCAGATAGGCGAGCGCCAACTCGATGTCCTCGTCGTCCGGGACATCCCCCTCCAGCAACACCAGGTAGTTGGCGAAGTGAATCAGGATCTCGCCGTCCTTCTCCGCGGCTCGCTCGCCGCGCTCAGTGGCGGTCGCACCGGACGGACGCAGCCACGAGTAGGCCGAGATGGCCCCCGTATCGTCATAGAACTGCATCGCGCGGACCGTCACCGAGCGACCGTCTTCGGTCCGGAATTCGGCTTCTTCGGCTTCCTCGAGGCCGAACTCGGCCATGATACCCGGCTCGGGCGGCTCATAGGAACGGGGGGCGGACCTTACGAAGGGCCCCAGTGCCTCGTGGAGAAGTGTCGCGGATGTCGACTGGAATGCCAGGCAAAGCACCACGGCGAGCCGGGAGACGACGTGGGTCATGCCCTGCCGATCAGGCCAGCTTGCCACAGCACTTCTTGTACTTCCGGCCACTGCCGCACGAACAGGGATCGTTACGACCGACCTTCCTGCCCCGCACGACCTGCTTGACGGCAGTGCCCCCGCCGTCTCCGGCGCCAGCGGCCCGGGCCTGCGCCATCCGACTCCGACTTTCCCGGCGCGCCTCCACCATGTAGTCATCGATCCGATCCGTGGCGTCAACCGCCGCAGCCGGACCGGCACCGTTGTCCGCCCGAGACGACTGGGAGGATGACTGCGTGGTTTCCACGGAAGTGCCATCGGCCTGTTCACTCGGGCTGGCGACACCGAGGTGGAACAGGACCTTCAGCGTCTCCTCCTCGAATGTTGCCATCATCTGCTGGAAGATGTGGAACGACTCCTTCTTGTACTCCACCAACGGGTCCTTCTGCCCATAGCCACGGAGTCCGATGCCCTCCTTCAAGTGGTCCATCGACAGCAGGTGATCCTTCCACTGCTGGTCCAGCAGGTGAAGCATGATCATCCGCTCGCTGTAGCGCATGCGCTCAACACCGACCGTCTCCGCCTTGGCCTCGTAGCTCTTGCAGACCTGCTCGGTGAATTCGTCCGCTATCCCCTGCCTGTCCAGGCCCTCGACCGTGCCCTCGTCGAGTTTCAGGCCGAAAAGGCCTGTGATGTCGGCCCGCAGGCCTGCAATGTCATACGTGTCAGGATGGGCGCGTTCCGGACACCGGTTCTCCACGAACCCTCCGACTGCATCGCCGACCCATTCCAGAATCCGGCCACGCTGATCCTCGCCTTGCAGCATCTCCCGTCGCAGGCCGTAGACCGCATCGCGCTGCTTGTTCATGACGTCGTCGTACTCCAGCACGTGCTTCCGCGATTCGAAGTGCTGGGTTTCGACAGCCTGTTGTGCAGCTTCGATCCGCTTGGTGATCAGCCGCGACTCGATGGGCACATCCTCTTCCATGCCCAGCTTGAGCATGAGCGCCTGCATGCGATGGCCCCCGAAGATCCGCATCAGGTCGTCTTCCAGGGACAGATAGAAGCGGGACGCCCCGGGATCTCCCTGCCGACCGGCCCGACCGCGCAACTGGTTGTCGATGCGGCGCGACTCATGCCGTTCGGTACCCAGCACGTACAGTCCGCCCAGTTCCACGACTTCATCATGCTCCGTCCCGGTTTCGGCGCTGAACTCCTTCAGGGCCGTCTCCCATGTCGACCGGTTGTCCGGGTGATCCGGATCAACGCCTTTCCGGCGCAGGGAGTCGCGGGCAAGGAAATCCGGGTTGCCGCCCAGCAGGATGTCCGTTCCGCGGCCCGCCATGTTGGTCGACACGGTGACGGCCCCCTTGCGGCCCGCCTGGGCGATGATGCGAGCCTCCCGCTCGTGGTGCTTCGCGTTGAGCACCTCGTGAGGGACACCCATGCGCTTGAGGCGTTTCGAGAGCAGTTCCGATTTCTCGATCGAGACGGTACCGACGAGCACGGGCTGGCCCCGTTCCTGACATTCCTTGATATCCAGTGCAGCGTTGCGCCACTTCTCCTCGGCCGTCCGGTAGACGATGTCCTCGTGCTCACTCCGGACCATCGGCCGGTTGGTGGGGATCACCACGACCTCCAGGTCGTATGTCTTGCTGAACTCGGCGGCTTCGGTGTCGGCGGTACCGGTCATGCCGGCCAGCTTCGAGTACATCCGGAAGTAGTTCTGGAAGGTCACCGTCGCGAGGGTCTGGTTCTCACGCTCGATCTGGACACCCTCCTTGGCCTCCACCGCCTGGTGCAGGCCGTCCGACCAGCGCCGTCCGGGCATCAACCGGCCCGTGAACTCGTCGACGATCACCACCTTGCCGTCCTTGACGACGTAGTCCTTGTCGCGCTGGAACACGACGTGCGCCTTGAGGGCCTGCTCGATCGCGTGCTTGACGTCGTAGTGGACGAGCTCGTTGATGTTGCCGATGCCGAGCGCAGCCTCGACCTTGGCCTCACCCTGTTCGGTCAGCCAGGCGGAGCGGTGCTTCTCCTCAAGAATGTAATCACCGGTGTAGGTGCGCTGTCCGGGCTCATCCCCTTCGATGGTCTCACCCTTTTCCAGCTTCGGAATGACCTTGTTCGCCTGGTAGTACTTGTCGGTTGAGATCTCGGACGGTCCGGAGATGATCAGGGGCGTGCGCGCCTCGTCGACCAGGATCGAGTCCACCTCGTCGACGATCGCGAAGGAGTGCCCGCGCTGGACATGCTCGCGGGCCTCGAACTTCATGTTGTCGCGCAGATAATCGAAACCGAACTCGTTGTTCGTGCCGTAGGTTATGTCGCAGGCGTAGCTCTCGCGGCGCTGCTGGTCGGTCAGTCCGTGAACGATCACGCCCACCGTGAGGCCCAGCCAGCGATAGATCTGCCCCATCCACTCGGCATCGCGTCGGGCGAGGTAGTCATTGACCGTCACGACGTGGACGCCCTGACCGTGAATCGCATTCAGGTAGACTGCCAGCGTGGCGGTGAGGGTCTTGCCTTCGCCGGTCTTCATTTCGGCGATCTTTCCGTCGTGCAGGACCTTGCCGCCGATCAGCTGCACGTCGAAGTGGCGCATGCCGAGCACGCGCCACGAGGCCTCGCGACAGACGGCAAACGCTTCCGGAAGCAGATCGTCGAGGGACTCGCCATCCGCATGACGACGCTGGAATTCCGCCGTCTTGGCCTTCAGGCTCTCGTCGTCCAGCGCCTCCGTTTGCTCGCGGAGTTCGTTGATTCTCTGGACGAGCGGGACCAACCGCTTGACCTCACGCTGGTGCTTGGTCCCGAAAATTCTGGCTAACAGGGTATCGAGCATCTAGTCGCAGGAAGGCAGACCGCCTTCCACCATTGTAGCCCCGGAGACCTTCCGAACCCTGCCCTTGTTCCCGCAGGCAGTGCCTCAGGGAGAGAGGGAAACGTCCGGACGCAGGACACCCTTCCTGAGATGGGCATAGAACCCGAGATCCCTCTTCGTGAACCGTTTCGTGGCCCCGATGATCTGGCCGGCGTGGCCCGCGAAATGGGCAACCACATGGAGAACGGCGTGAAGGACCGTCACCTCGTACACCTGAATCCGGCGGGTCTCCAGCAAGCGATCGGGAGACAGGGTGGCCAACACTTCGTCCGCAGCATCCACTGCACTCTCCAGACGTTCCAGCAACTCCGCAGGCGGGAGCGGATCACGCATCGCAAACTCCCCATCCCGGTCCCGGATGTCATCGGCACCGCCGAGACCGCTGATGATCCACTGCCGGATGTTGCCGGCAAGGTGCAGGACCAGGTTGCCGACCGAGTTCTCGACCTCGCTGTCGCGGTGCCAGATCTGTTCGGGCGAGAGTTCTCCCAGGCAGACCCGGATTCGGTCGCAGTGCTGCCGCAGTTCCTTGCGAGCGAGGCGGACGAACTCCGTTCCGGCTTCCATGCGGATTCTCCGTCCGGAGTCGGCGGATCCCTACCGGATGGGCGAAAAGTCGGTGGCCTTCAGCCACTGGTTCTCGACCTTCGCCACCAGTCTGCCGTCCTTACGTGATTCGGCGGCCGCCGCCTTCCACGCCGGATCGGCACCAAAGGCAGCCCAGGATTCCTTGGCGGCCTCGCGGCTGTCGTGGGCCAACAGATAGATCAGTGTGCTGTTGGCACCTTCACCCTCGGTCGGGGTCCAGTAACCGATCAGATCCATCCCGTGCTTCACGAACAGGTGGTTGGTGTGGTTGCGAAACCGCGCCAGCAGGTCTGGCAACTTGCCGTCGGCCGCCGTGTAGATCCGCAATTCGAACACGCGGGTGCCACTCTGCTGGCTGTCGGCGGGCACGCCTGGCATTACCAGAAAAAGCACTGCGAGCACTGCACTCAGAAACTTGGTCATTCGTTCACCTCAATGGTTGTCATCGGCGAGGTCAGGCATCGGATACCTTCACGACCTGCTTTCCCATATTAGCGCCACCGAACATCCCGATGAACGCAGCCGCGGCGTACTCGATGCCGTCCGCCACGGTCTCGGCGTATTTCAGTTGGCCCGAGCGTACCCACGCAGCCATTTCGACGAGCGCTTCCTCGTGGTGCTCCTGGAAATCGAACACCAGAAAGCCCTCGGCGCGGATGCGCTTGACGATGAAGTGCCACAGGAGTCGCGGACCGAGGGGCGGCTTGACGGCATTGTATTGCGAAATCTGACCGCAGATGGCAACGCGCGAACGCACGTTCAGGCGCGGAAACACGGCATCGGTGATGGGGCCTCCAACGTTGTCGAAGTACACGTCAATTCCATCGGGACAAGCCGTATCGAGCATGTCCCCGACATCTTCGCTCTTGTAGTCGATCGCTGCATCAAACCCCAATTCATCCCTGACCCAGCCACACTTTCGCGGGCCGCCAGCAATGCCCACGACCCGGCAACCCTTGATGCGGGCGATCTGGCCGGCTGCGGAACCGACCGCCCCGGCCGCCCCCGAAACGCAGACCGTCTCACCGGAATTCACGCCCGCGACCCGGAGGAGGCCGTGATAGGCTGTCAGCCCCGGCATACCGAGCACGCCAAGATGAACTGACAGGGGGGCGATGGCCCGATCAATGCGCCGCAACTCGGAAGCCGATGCAACGGCGTACTCCTGCCAACCGAGGTTCCCGACGACATAGTCACCCGCCGTGACTTCGTCCGAGTTCGACTTGATGACCCGCCCCACGACGCTGCCGACCATGATCTGACCGATTTCCACCGGGGCAGCATATGACTTTCGGCCGCTGATGCGCCCGCGCATGTACGGATCGACGGAGAGGTAGGCAACCCTTACGAGACACTGTCCCGCCCCGGGCACAGGCATCGGACTCTCCTCGAAGCGAAAGTCGGACGGTTTCGGCACACCGACTGGACGGGCAGCGAGTACGATTCGTCGATTCACGGTAACTAGCGAGTGTACCAAGAAGCGTGAGAGCGGCCGGTGCTGCGTCTACCGCGATGTTGCCGGTGGAACGTGCCGCAAGAACGAGGGCCATCCGACGCGAGGCAACGGAGCCCTGAAGAAATTCACGGTCCGGGATACGGAACCGGAACCAAAGACCTATCGGGACTCCATCCAGAAACCAAAGAGCAACAGTCAGAACATGCGGGGTGCGCATTCTGCCGCAGGTGGATTCGGGCGGGCCGGACCGTCAAGCAACGGCAGCCCTCGGTTGCCGGATGCGCTCCGTCGAACGGTGGGACGCCCCGCCACGAGACCGGCAACCAGACGATACAGGAAGCGGCACTTCGTGGCGCCAGCTGCAGTACGGGATGATCCCGCTGCGGGGCGGCGCGGAACATGGGGCGGTCCGGGAAGAAGTTCGGCCGATGTGCGAGAAACTCGGCGCACGAAGCTGGATGGGCCACGGGATGTGGCGGCTCTGCTGGCCGGCCGCTACGAGCACCGGGAGAAGGTCCCGTTTGGTGCGCGACCATCGCAATACGCTCAAGCAGGGCGCATTGTACGATTCCTTCGATCCAGAGCCGGCGCAGCTATCGACTACCAAGACGAGTTGCGGGCCAAGATGCAGCGTGTTCGCAACGCATCAACACGCGCCAGCGTGGAGTGAATTGGCGTATGTCGGCTTGCCAATTCTCGCTGGAGACTCAAGTCTTTCTGCCCGAATATCATCACATGACCGAACACTAGAGTCCGTGTTGGCGAAGACGGGCTTCCAGCTCCGCTATTCGAGCTTCGGCTCGTGCCGCCTTCGTCTCCGCTTGTGCTGCCTTCGCCTCGGCCTGTCTCCGTCCCTCGGCCTCGAATGCTGCCTTCGCCTCGGCGACCTCGAGCTTCTCGGGGAATTCCTCGGGCCAGCAATAGTCCTTCCTGCTCTTCACGTTCTGCAACCGCAGGTGCCGCCCCTCCACCCGGAACTCCACTTCCAACACCAGGCTCCGCAACTCCCCCGTTGCCTCCGGCTCCACCTCCCGGTAGGACCGCCCCCGCAGCCGATAGCCCACCAGCCGCCGCCCCCGCTGCTGCGGGTCCGGCTGGAACAGAAAATACTCCAGGATGCCCAACCGCTCGTACAGATCCCGCTTGTCCACCTCGTTGCGCACCTTGCTCTCCGGCGAGATCACCTCCAACGCGAAATGCGGCGGCTTGCCTTCCTCCCACAGCTTGTAGACCCGCCTGTCGCCCAGATCGTGGTCCCGCACCACGAAGATGTCCGGCGCGATGCTCTCGCGCGGATTGCCCTCCTCGTGGTAGATGAACATGTCGCCTTCCAGCACCACCCGGTCGGTCTTGGCGAAATGCTGCTTGAGGCTCGCACGCACGTTCACGATGGCGTCGGCCTGGAGTGGATTGTCGGGCAAGAAATGTCCGTCGGAGTCAGGGTAGTGAACGGTCTCTTCGATGGCCGGGGGCGGAACCTCGGCCACGGCCGGAAACGGGCTCTGCTTGATGATTCGCTCATCCGCCATGTCGGAGCGACGGGAGCTGCACCCGTGCAACTGAGTATAGCAGTCACTCCCCTCGGCCTTCCTTCAGGCTCATCTGGGCATTGGAAAGGACTCGTGCTGGTGGAAGTAGACCCGCGGTGCCACAGGGTTCCGCCCCTGGGGCTCATCAACTGCACGATTGCGGGTAGAGTGTGTCTCGAGAAGGAGACTGTCTGGCGCGAGCGCACGTGTGCGCCAGCGCAACACGAACTGGCAAACGGCAGGTGCAGCCCTCGCTGCGAAATCAAGTCCGTCTACCAGAGAATCTCTGCCTAACGCAACACCAGTCTCCCCGCAGGGCTGTCGATGCGTGCATCCGCACGCCGCTCATTCCGGGCGATATCTCCGGAAGACCTCCGGAAGGGACGTGACGTCCAGTGTCGTATCAAGCTTCGCCTACAGCTCTTCCAGGGTGGCTGTTCGGATCCGTTGCCGGATGTCGCGCAGAACAGGACCGAAACGATGCTCCAGCAGGCAGGTCAGAATCTGGGCCCTCTTCTGCACCTTCCCCTGCTCTACGCCCTGTCTTGATGCCCTGATCAATCAGTTCCTGTACGACTTCTCGCACGAGCCTCTACCCATCTTCCCGGCTTGGCTCTCTCCGCCTCCTGTACCAGCGTCTTCTTCGACACAGACCCTACATTGCATGAACTGCGATTCCGCCTACGAGAAAAGTCCGGACTGCCACTACACTAGGAGACTGTCGGATTTAGGAGACATTCTGACCCCTAAACGAACAATGCAAGAATAAATTAAAATATAAATACATAATGCGTAGATTAAACACAAGACTTAATACGAATTTCAGCGCATCATCACGCTTGCTATGCCTACGTCCGACAGGCTCCTAGAACCGCTTCGTACCCAGCCGGCGAATGTCGAAGGCAGCCGTGTGAGCAACCGACATCACGGCCATTACACCTGCCTGCACGGGATCCGTGACCACCAGGTCCGCGGCGTCACGCACCGAACCAGCCATGTTGAGTGAGATCACTAGCAGCCCCTTGGACTGCACCTCGCGCACGGCCTGTTCGATCTCTCCACCCATCAGGGCCCCAGCCAAGACCACGGCCTCCACACGCGGCAGCCGGGCGGTCGCCCGCACGGCCTCCGCGATCACCGCTTCACCGACGAGGGGAATCGTGTCGATCGAGATGCGCTCGCCCCGCAGGTTGTGGCGATCCGCCTCCGACACCGCACCCAGAACGACCTGCCCTACCTGTGACCCGCCTCCGATGATGACGATGCGTTTCCCGAAGACGTGGCGCAGCGTGTGTTTTTCAGCCACGGACTGGACAGTGTGAATCCCCTCCAGCGAGTGCACAAGGCCTGCTCGGTCCTTCACGTCCACAAGTTCGACACAGATCGTCTCGACCGGCTTCTGCGCATCAAGGATGGATACCCACGCGATCCGGGCCCCTGCGGCCGCCACCACGTCGGTGATCGGACGCAACGCCACACCATCTCCGGCCACTTCGATCGTGAGCGCGAGCGTCTCGTCTGTCCCTGCCTGGTCCATGACCGTAGCCCTAGTTCCAGAATTGCACAATGGCCCGGTCGTGGGTCCGACAATCCCTTTCGTGCGGAAATAACTACATGTTGTACGCCCCCGCCGGGAGGGATCAGGAGCAGGAGTCTGTCAGGCAGCCGTGGAGGCTGCCTTGCTACTGCATGCAACATCCGGAGTCGTACCGGAAAACCCACTGAAGACAGCGCCCGGATTCGATCCGGAGCACGACCCGACCCGGACCCGCGCCCAACTCGCGTTCCGGCAGGGCATTGAGGCGCTGCCGCGTCAACCCGGGGCCCAACCGGCTCACATCCACTGGCTGCGGCGGCAACAACCCGTGGCGATGAACGACGACGGCTGGATCCTGATTCCCTATCCGAGCGATACGGACGCCCGTGTCGCCGCCGCGCACGAGGCGATGGTGCGTCTCGGCCACGTACTCCGTGCCGAGCAGCTGGCCGCCGGCGTCCACACGTTTGCCTGCAACGGAGACGGAAACGCCACCCCCGCGGACGAAGCCACCGAGGATTCCGGCGAGGGCCGCCGTCGCGAGCGGTCTCCCTGGGAGCGCGGCCCCGTCTTCCTGCCATCCTTCCTAGTCAAGACCACATTGCCTCACACCGATCCGAAGACGCACGAGTTCGAGCGCGTGAACGGCAACGTGGTCACCACCCTCCAGTCGATCCGCCGGCGGGGCCTGCCGTTCGGTGTCTATCCGCGCTTGATCGCGGTCCACCTGGCAACGGGCGCGATCCGGGCCCGCAGCCGCAAGCTGCTCGTCGGCCGCTCGATCAATGAACTCCTGGCACGGATGCGGATCCCAAACTCCGGCGGCAAGAACGGCCCCTCGAAACTCGCCCGCGACCAGCTCGACCGGCTCTGCGCCACGAGGTTCATCACCTCGCACCTCTCTCCGGCCGGCCCGCACCAGATCGACTTCACCGACAGCTGGCCCCAGAAGACGCCCGCAGGCATTCGAGTGGATCTTTCGGAGCGGTTCTTTGCGCAAGTCAGACAGTCGTCCGTACCGCTGGACCCAGTGGTACTGCGAGCACATCGCCGGTCCCCCCTCGCGATCGATATCTACGGCTGGATCACGTACCGGCTGTCGACTCTGCAGGAACCGACGGCCATCCCGTGGCGGAGCCTGGAGAAGCAGTTCGGGGCTGACTACAAGAATCCCAGACAGTTCCGGTGGCGGTTCCGCCAATCCCTTGAACAACTGAAGAATGCGTGGCCCGCAGGCCTGCAGGTCGATGTCGATGACCGCCGCCTGCTGCTCCACCCCGGACCGTCCTCGGTCGGCACTCGAACCGAGCGGTCGAACGCGAAGAGAGGGTAAGCCGACACCATTTGCGCAGGTTCTGTGACGCTTTTTCGAATGCCTCAGTTTGCGCAGGTTCTGTGACGCCTCTGCGCAGGTTCTGTGACACTTCTGCGCAGGTTCTGTGACGCCATTTGCGCAGGTTCTGTGACAGTCTTGCGCAGGTTCTGTGACACCGCTCCTTATATATCCTGTAGGTACCTATAGCTCCCTGTAGTCAGCCTGTAGGATGCGCGGGCGCGAGGCCCACACCTGCTGTCCCGTCCGGACCACAAGCTGCGCGCCCCTGCCGGCGCGAGAGAGGCTCTACTCCGTATCCGTTCTCGACCATTCGAGGTCATAGAGCCGCCTAACAGCCGCCCCGGTCGAGTCCTGCTCGCCCGCCTCCCGCTTGGCCAGCCGCTCCTCGTCGCGAGCGATCCAACCGCGCATGTTCTCAAGCTGGCCTCGGAGTTGCTGAACATGCGCCTCGATCAGCCGCGTGTCCGGATCGCTCGACAGGAAGTGCTGATAGGCCTTGGTGGTGCTGTCAGGCGCCCCCGGCCAGTTCGGGTCCAGCGCGACCTTCAACTCGTTCGACCGCTCTAGCAGCCGTCGGTACTCGACCAGCCCTTCCTCGATCTCGGCGGTCAGCCGGGCCTTCTCCCGATCCTCCTCGCTGGTACAGCCCCCCACTCCCAGCAGGGCGAGGCAGAGGAACGTCGTGATCCGGATCGTGCGCATGGTCACAGGATAGACGGTCCCGACACCCTCGCGGTTGCACATCCTCCCGCCATCCCGACTCTCCCGCCAGCGGCAACGTCGCGCAGCGCCTGTGGTCGTATCGACGTGGACAGCCCAGCACTTCCCGGCGAACCTTGAAGAGGCGCCGCAAGACGCCGAGGAGGATCGCCATGTTCCGTGCACGACATCGCCATCGGCCCGCGTCCGGGAGACTCGGTTTCGCCTTGCCCCTGCTGGTCCTGCTGGTCCTGCATGCGGCGCCGCTGCTGGCGACCACCGCCGCCGCCGACCCCTGGACCCGGGGCGTGAACGTCATGCAGACGTTCTTCACGGGCGTCTTCGCGAGGGGCCTCAGCCTGATCGCGACCGTGCTCGGCGGCCTGATGTACGCCTTCGACGAGGGGGGCGGCTCGAAGAAGCGGGTGGCCGCGCTGATCTTCGGCTGCGGCCTGGCCCTGCTGGCGGCCCAGTTCCTGACCTGGATCTTCGGAGTCACCTTCTAGCGCGCGCCCGCGGACCCTGCCCATGACGCCCGCTCTCGGCAACCAGACCTGGTCGGCGGTGCCGGCCCTGTCCGCACCCCTGACGATCCTGGGCGTCGAGCGCTCCATGTTCCTGCTCTCGCTGGTGACCGCGGTCTCGGCCATGAACCTGTTCAGCGCCTTCTTCGGACCGGTCCTGCTGTTCGCGGCCCTGCACGTGCTGGGCCTGCTGGCGCACTGGCGGGACCCGCAGATGGGGAAGATCCTCTTCTCCTCGGCCCGTTTCCGGACCCGCTACGATCCGGGCAAGCGACCGGAGCAGCCCCGCACGGTGGAGGTGCGGGCGAGCTGATGCCCACGGCCCTGGCAGCCGAGAGGGCTCCCTTCGAGCGGGCCGGTGCGCTCGAGGACGAGATTCCGCACTGGGGCTGGCTGGCGGACGGTCGGACCCTGCTGACGACAGGCGGCGAACTGGTGACCCTGGCCCGGCTGGAGCCCTACGAGGCGAGTGGTCGGCCCGGGGACTACCTCGACTACGTGCTGGGCCGCTGGGTGCGGCTGCTGTCGGCGGCCGACGCCCGGACGCGGGTCTACCTGTACCTGCTGCGTCGTCCGCTGGCGGAACAGCCCGTGGCGGTGGCGGCCACGGGATCCCGGGCGGAACTGGCCCGGCAGGCACTGCGGGAACGGAATCGTTTCCTGCGCCCGCGACTGCAGTCGCTGGAGGTGTTCGTGGCCTTCGCGCGCGACGCGCGGCTGAAGGCGCAGGGCGAGCAGGCTTCGCTGCGGAAGAAGCTGGGGGCGGTCTTCGGTCCCCCGGCCCGCTCGCGCATCTGGTCGGTCGCGGCCATCGAGCGCGAGGCCCGCGAGTTCGCCGACCAGGTGGATGCGGCGGCGGGTCTGGTGGCGGACCTGACCCCGCTCGCGATCCTGGCTCCCGAGGCGGCCACGCAGGTGCTCTCGGAACTGGTCAACGCACCCGGGCGGGCCGCCGGGATGCACTTCGGGGCCGAACCCCCGCTGGCCTGGCGGCTGGCCCTGTCGGAGATCGAGGCCCATGCCGATCACCTGCGGGTGGACGGGGAGGCGGTGGTGCTGCACTCGCTGCTGGCACCACCTCACGAGGCCCGGGCGAACCAGCTCGAGGATCTGCTGCGGCTGGAGTGCCGCACGCTGGAACTGGCCTGGGAGTGGGCGCCGGCGGCCCAGCAGGACGCGCGGGCGCGGCTGCGTCGGGCCCAGAAGCACTTCTGGCAGAAGCGCTACTCGGCGACCTCCCAGATGATGGGCGGCGGCGGCATGGTCGATCAGGCGGCGGCGACCGAGGCCGACCGCATCGCCGCTGCGGGGGCCGAACTGGGCAGTGCGGGAGTGGCCTACGGGGACCTCTCGCTCTCGCTCGCCCTGCACGGAGCGGACCCGGAGGTGGCCGAGAACGCGCAGGCGGAACTGCGCCGCATCTTCGGCTCGATCGACGCGAAGCTGATCCGCGAGCGCTACTGGCAGCTGGGGGCCTGGTTCGCCCGGCAGCCGGGCCAGCCGCGACCCCGGCAGTTGCGCAAGGTGTTCGTCAGCGCGGGAGTGGCGGCGACGCTGGCACCCCTGTTCGGTCCCTCGCGGGGGCATCCCCACTGCCGGCACCTGGACGCCCCGTCGCTGGCGGTGCTGGAGACCCGCGCGGGCACGCCCTACCACCTGGACCTGTTCGCGGGCGGGGACGTGGGCCACACCCTGGTGCTGGGCAGCACGGGTGCGGGCAAGAGCTTCCTGCTCAACTTCCTGCTGGTGCACGCGCTGCGCTACGGGGCGCGCATCGCGATCCTGGACCTGGGCGGGTCCTACCGCTGGCTCACGCGCCTGGCCGGAGGCGGTTTCCTGGCCCTGGCTCCCGAGGGCGGCACGGCCCTCAATCCGTTCGCCCTGGAACCCTCCGAGCGCTCGCTGCGCTTCCTGACCGGCTGGACGGCCGGTCTGCTGCAGATCGGCGGCTATCGGGCCACCGGCAACGACGCCTCCGAGATCCGCCGCTGCGTCGAGGACCTCTACCGTCTGCCCCCCGCGAGCCGCCGACTGGGACGGCTGGTCGGTTCGCTGCCGCTGGCGATGCGAGGGGCACTGGAACGCTGGCACGGAGACGGGCCGTGGGCGCGGGTGTTCGACGCACCGGCGGATGCACTGCAGGAGGTCGCGGACTGGCAGGCGGTGGATCTGGCCGGAGCGGGCCAGCATCCCGACCTGGCGGCGGCGGCGTTGCGCTATGCGCTGGAGCGGCTCACGGCGGGGATCGAGGACCCGGGCGAGCGGGAGCGGCCCAAGATTCTGGTGGTGGACGAGGCCTGGCGGTTCCTGCGCGATCCGGAGGTGGCGAACTACGTGCTGGAGGCGGCCAAGACCTGGCGGAAGCGGAACGCGGCCCTGGTGCTGGCGACGCAGTCGAGCGTGGACGTGACGGAGGGTTCGGAAGCGGCCGCGCTGCTGGAGAGCTGTCCGACGCGGATCTTCCTGGCGAATCCCTCGATGGACGCCGAACGCTACGAGCGGGTGTTCGCCCTCAGCCCCTCGGAGACCACCACGATCCGCGAGTTGCAGCCGAAGCGGGAACTGTATCTGCGGCGCCCGCAGGAGGCGGAGGTGCTGCAACTGCACGTGGATGAGCGGAGCTACTGGCTGTACACGTCGAACCCGACCGAGGAGGCGATGCGGCAGCGGGCCCTGGAGGCCCACGACGGCGATCTCGACGCGGCGCTGACCGCGCTGGCGAACGGCTACGGAAGGAACAGGGCATGAAGGGACAGGGCGTGAACGACATGCAGCGAAGACTCTCGGGTGCGGTCCTGACCGCACTGCTGTGGACCGGGTTGGCGACCGTGCCGCCGGCGGCGGCGCAGCCGGCCCGGCACGTGGAGGTGACTCCCGACACGGTGGTGCGGGTGGCGACGAAGGTGCGCTACACGACGGTGATCGTGGTGCCGGCCGACGAGCAGATCCTGACCTTCGTGTGCGGGGACAGCGAGTACTGGGCCCTGGAGGGCACGGCCAACATCGCGCTGCTGAAGCCGATGAAGCAGGACGTGTCGACCAACGTGGCGCTGATCACCGACCGGGGCAGCATCTACACGCTGACCGCCCGGGAGGGCGAGGCCCACCCGGACCTGAAGGTGTTCCTGCACCGACCGGCACAGGAGCCGGCGACCGACGCCGGTCCGGTCGGCACACCCCTGCAGCCGCTGGCCTTCGTGGCGGCGGCGGAACTGGAGGGCTGGCGCCTGCAGGCGGAGCGGGCGACACGGGAGGCGCGGGACGCCAAGCGGACGGCACAGGAGCTGGTCGAGACGGGCGTGGAGACGTTCCGGCAACGCTATCCCTCCACGCTGCGGTTCGACTACCGGCTGCCGCCGGAAGCCGCCGCGAGTCCGTGGCACGTGCGGGCGATGTGGCACGACCAGCGCTTCACGTACCTGCTGTGCACGGCCCCCGAGGCCCCGGCCCTGTACGAGGAGAAGGACGGCAAGCCGGCCCTGGTGGCGTTCGACTACCAGGACGGACTGTACGTGGCGCGCCACGTGCTGCAGTCCGGCTGGCTGCAGGTGGGCCGCAAGCGTCTGAAGTGGCGCTACGATCCGCCCCCGGAGCTGCCGTGAAGTGGGTGGATCGCATGCGGGAGCCGGCGGGGGCGGTGCCGCCGCATCTGCGGCGCCTGCTGGTGTGGGGCGGCGGCGGGGCGCTGGTCCTGGCCGTGGGCTGGTCGACCTGGGAGGAGGAGACGGCCACGCCCCCGCCGGAGCCCAATCCGGCCGCGGCGCAGGCACCGCCGGTCCCCGAGGTGCAGGTGCGGGCCCGGGGTTCGGTGCAGTCGACAGTGCGGGAACTCGACGCCGACGAGCAGCGCCGGGCGCTGCAGGACGCCGAACGCCGGCTGGAGGAACAGAAGCGGCAGCGGGCACTGCAGACGACGGTCCGGACCCACCTGGACGATCCGGCGGCGGGTCCACCGCCGCACGAGATCCTGCCGGCGGGCGAATATCCGGTCGATGACATCGTGGCGGAGGAGATCCGCCAGCTGGAGGCCCGCCGCCGCTACGAGTCGCTGCGGGCACCGCAGATCGTGCGGGAGACCGAACAGCGGGAAGCACCGGCGGTCCCCGCCCGGCCCGTGAGCGAGGAGACCGCACCGCCCCCGGAGCGGTCCGGGGAGCCGCCCCCCGATCCGACCGACGAACTGCTGCGGCGCGTGCTGGAGGAGCCGGAACGCTACGCACCGCTGTTCGGCGCGACGCCCCCGCCCGCGTCACCCCCCGGAGCGACGGTCCCGCCAGCGGCGGAACCGACCGCACCGCCGACCGGCGACACCACCACGGCGCTGGTCAGCCCGCAGGACCCGGAGGGCTGGGAACGGATCTACGAGGGCTCGTTCCTCGAATGCGTGCTGCTGACCCAACTGCGCGGCGACTTCGCCGGTCCGGTCGCCGTGATGGTCGCGGTCGATTTCCATTCGCGGGACCGGCAGCGCCTGCTGATTCCGCGCGGCAGCCGCGTGCTGGGCAGTGCCACGTCCGTGGCGCAATGGGGACAGGCCCGGCTGGCGGTGGCCTTCCACCGGCTGATCCTGCCGGACGGGCGCCACGCCAGCCTGGAGCAGTTCGAGGGCCTCAACCAGGTCGGCGAGACGGGCCTGAAGGATCGCGTCAACCACCACTACGGATCGGTGTTCGGGGCCGCGGCGGCGGTGGGTCTGCTGAGCGGGCTGGCGATGCAGAACACCACGGTGTTCGGTCCGGCCGGGGAGCGTATCCGGGCCGGGACCGGGGCGGGACTGGCCCAGCAGGGCATGGCGATCATGGAGCGTTTCCTCAACCGCCTGCCCACGGTGACGATCCGGGCGGGCCACCGCGTGCGGGTCTGGTTCGCCTCGGACGTGCTCGTGCCGAGGCCCTCGAAGGCACCCTGAGCGGGTGCGGGAAGCAACGGAAGGAGACGGAGATGCAGACAATCAGGAACCGCTGGGCGGGAGGTCTCGCCCTCCTGCTGGCGTTGGGAGTGGCGGCCTCGCCGCTGCCGGCCGTCATCGGCTCGCTCCTGCAGGTGGCCCAGATGGGCACGCTGGTCTCGAACACGGCCAGCCTGCTGGCCGAGGCCGAGAAGCGCTTCGACCAGTTGACGGACTCGCTCGACGAACTCGAGAGCGTGCGGGACCGCCTGTCCGGGGACGTGCAGGCGGTCGGCAACATGACCCGCCAGCTGGGGACGGGCTGGCAGGGCCTGTACGCGGACGCGACGGCGCTGGTGCGCGACACGGCGAACCTGCCGGCGGACCTGCGCGCGGTCCACGGCGACCTGTTCGACTCGCTGACGGCGCTCCCGGGTTCGGAGTCTCCCGTGGACGAGTGGCGCGCCTACGCGGGAACCCCGGTGCCGGCCGGCACGCTGATGACGGCCCTGGGAGTGACGCCCGGCAGCCGGGCCGCCCGCACGCTGGAGGCCTCGCTGGCCGCCCTGCAGCGGGCCGAGACCCTGGGCACCTCGACGCGGCAGGCGGCCCGGGCGGCGAACGCGACCGTGCAGAGCGCCCGCACGGCGAACGCGCAGCACCGGCAGGAGACCAACCTGGAGAAGGCCTCGCAGACGGCCCTGCTGCAGAAGCTGATCGCCACGATGCTGACGACCAACGAACTGCTGGGCGCCCTGGCCCAGGTCGAGGCCCTCACGGCGGCCGCCGGGACCCTGGAGACGGAGGAACGCCAGCGGCGGCGCAACGCCTACGCGCAGGAGATGACGGAGTCGCGCCGGGATCTCGAGGCCGAACGGCTCCGGCTGGCGAACCTGCGCGATCCGGAGTGGACCCAAAACGGCGTGCACCGGCTCTACGGACTGGGCTGGCTGACAGGTCGACGCGGGGAGACGCCCTAGATGGCGGCCCCGCTGCCCCACGCCCCGGCGGGCATCGCGGACTACCTGCGCAACAACCCCGGCGACATCGTGGGGGTGTTCGACCAGGCCGCCGCGGGCTTCTTCGCGGCGGCCGCGCCCCCGGTAGCGCGGGCCGGGATGACGATCTTCGTCGGGCTGGCCGTGATCACGACCGTGCAGCGCGGGGCGGGCTGGGCGCTGGCGGGGCGGGCCGATGCCTCGGGCCTGCTGAACCACTTGCTGAAGGTGGCCTTCGTGCTGGGCCTGCTGACGTTCTGGGATCAGGAACTGCCCGGTGCGGGTGCCAGCATCCCGCAGCTGATCGCCGGGCAGGGTGCCTGGCTGATCGATGTCCTGCTCGGCGATTCCCTCGACCACATGCAGGTGACCCTCCTGAACATCTGGGAACGGTTCATCAACGCAGAGTTGTCGGGCCAGGTCTGGAGCGTGCTGGCCGGCGTGCTGACGGGCAGTGGCGCGGTCGTGCTGTACACGTTCCTCGGACCGGCGGTGGTCGTCTCGCTGGTCGCCCTGGCGGTCGGCGCGCTGGCCGCCGGCATGGCGCAGGTCGTCTGGGCCGGTGCCGCGATCTCGATCTGCATCATGATCGGGCCGGTGCTGGTGCCCTGGCTGCTGTGGCGTCCCATGGAGTTCCTGTTCTGGGGCTGGCTCAAGACCGTCATCACCTACTCGCTGTACGGCGCCGTGGCCGTCGCCGTGATCCGCACCTTCATGGACGCCCTGCTGGTGCAGGTGGAAGCGGTCGTGCTGACCGACGGCTGGGCGCAGGGCGGTGGACAGGTCATCGCCTCCGCCCTGACCGCCTTCCTGCTGGGAATCACCGCCCTGATGGCGATGATCAAGGTTCCCGCGCTGGCCAACGGGCTGGTGTCGGGCTCGGGAGCCGCCGGCAGCGGCATCGCCGAAGCCGTCACCCAGGGCACGGCCGGTGCCGCCGCCGCCACCATGGGCCCCTCCATGCAGGCCGCCGGAGGTGCACTCGGTTCGGCGGGCATGCCCCAGCCCTCCCTGGTCGGCGGTGCACCACTGGGCATCGGCGGCAGTCGCGTGGCATCGGCCGGCATCCGTGCGGCCGGTGGCGCCGCTGCCGCGACCGGGCAGATCGTCTCGGGTCTCGCTGGGCGGCAACTGCCGCTGACCCGGCAACCCCCAGGAGCATGACGTGAGAAATCCCTTCCGCCGCCCGCAACCGCCCCCGGACCCGCCCGCACCCCCGCCCGGTTCCGAGACCGCATCCGCCCCGGTCGACAGGCCCGCCGAGGTCGCCGACAAGGCATCCGCCGCCGAACAGTTCGCCGCCATCTGGGGTGAGGCACAGGTGACCGCCCGCCACCTGCGCCTCACCTGTGTCGCCCTGGCCGTGCTCTGCCTCGGTCTCGTCACCGGCTGGTGCTCCTCCGCCTCCCGCACCCTCAAGCCGATCGTCATCCGCGTCGACGAGGTCGGTCGCGCCGAAGCCGTCCGCTACGAACCCCTCGAGGCCAACCCCCAGTCCACCGATCCGGCCGTGCAGTACTTCCTGCACGCCTTCCTCGACGACCATTTCTCCCGCAACCCCGCCACCGTGCGCGAGAAATGGTCCCGCAGCCTGACCTTCCTCTCCCCCGAGACCGCCTATCCCCTCATCGAGCGCGACACCCCCGAGATCGCCCTTGTGGCCCGCAGCCCGGTGACCGAATCCACCCGCGTGGAGAATGTCGTGCTGCGCATCGAACCCGCCCCGGAACCGCCCTTCCGGGCGGTCGCCGACTACGAACTCGTCGACTACGAACGCGGCACGGTCCGCGGTCGGGAACGCTGGACCGCGCACCTGATGTTCATCTTCGCCGAGGTCGGCCCGGAACTGATCGCGACCAATCCGCTGGGGCTGTTCATCGTCTCGCTGGAGACCGCCAGGGCACTGGACCTGCGGGAGGCGCAGTGACCCCGAACCGCATCGCGCTGGGCGTGTCGATCGTGATCTGGAGCCTGGTCCTGTTCACCGCCATGGAGCGCATGGTCTGGCTGCGACCGCACATGGGGCTGGTGCTGGACGCCTACGGAACCGTGCTCGCGGCCTACCTGCTGGCCGCGGCCCTGACGCTGTATGCCGGTCTCTACGCACTGGCCCGCCGACTGGGGATCGGGGACCTGGGTCGCAAGATGGATGTCCTGGAGGACGGGCTGCGGCGGGACGCGCCGCACGATCCGGACCTGGCGGCGGCGCTGGCCCGCCAGCACCGCGGGGAGGGTCTGTAGGGATGCCGCGCTGGCACGATGCGCGCGATCGGGACCGGACGATCCCGGAGCGCTCCGCGGACCCGCGGCGGCCCGCTCGACGAACCCGGCAGCGGGAGCCCGACCGCCAGCGGTCGCGCACCCGTCGGGACCGGGAACGGGACCCGCACGAGCGGCGAGTCTCCTTCGCCGACCGCAAGCGCGGGGCCCTCGAGGACCTGGCGGTCTACCGCACGGTGAGCTTCCGCGACCTGTGCGACGCCCGCTTCGGCGGCAACGACTTCGCGGCCCGACGGGCCGTCTCCCAGCTGCAGGCAGCGGGCCTTGTGGTCCGGGGACAGGGCTGGGGCCCGAAAGGCAAGCCCTTCCTCGTGCTGGCGGCGACGCCGTCCGGCGCCCGTACGGCCACCGCTCCTGGCAACCCCGACCAGCGGCGCTGGAGCGGGCTGGTGAAACCGGCCGAATCGCATCACGACACGGCGGTGTACCGCGCCGCCCGCGAGCGCATCGCGGCGCTGGAGGCGGACGGGTTCCGGGTCCGCCGCATCCGCATCGATGCGGAACTCAAGGGCGAACTGGCCCGGGCGTCCGAGACCGCCCGTGTCAGCGGCGGGGAGCGGGCGGCCCGGGCGGCACAGCATGCAAAGGCCGGGGAACTGGGTCTGCCGGTGAAGGGCGGCAAGGTGCACGTGCCGGACGTGCAGATCGAGTACGAACTGCGCGAGGACACCGAGCGGACCGAGGGTCCGGAGCGCGACCCCGGGAGGGCCAACATCGAGGTGGTGACGGCCTCCTACAAGGAGGACGCGATCCGGACGAAGGCGGCACTGGGTTTCCAGTTGTCGGCGAGCGGCAGTGCGGCCACACGGCGGATGAACGCGGCGCTGGGACGATCTCCATCCGGGAGCCGGAGGCAGGTCGCACCGGCTGGCCGGGCCGGTGGGGACCGGATGGAACTCGGCGAGACGGACGGTCGTGGCGGGATCGCTCGGCAGGAAGAGGAGTTCGAGATCTAGATGACGGAGCCGAGCCAGCCAAGCGATGCGGAGAAGGTCGCGGAGGCGACCGGGCTCTCGCCCCGACCCGCGGAGTGGGTGGCGCTGGCCGCCCTGCATGCAGGCGTGTTCACCCGTGCGCAATTACGAACTTGGTGGGCCGCCGCCAGCGACGACGGTGGCCGCCGTGATGCATCTCGGATCATTGCAGACCTGCGAGAAAGGAATCTAGCCAAAGAGGACGACGTGGTCGGCGTTAGGTCTGTCCACATCCACGGCAAGGCCATCTACCGGGCCTTGGGCGAGGCCGACAACCGGCACCGCCGCAAGCCGTCGCGAGAGAAAGCGCTGGAACGTCTGCTAGCCCTGGACTACGTCCTGGACCACCCGGACGATGGCTGGCTCCCGACCGAACGGGCCAAGACCGACGCCCTGCACGCGGCCGGGATTCCGAAGGAGGCCTGGTCGAGCACCGACTACGTGGCCAGGGACAGCGCCGCCGCCACGACCAGGACCTTCGTCGAGAAGTGGCCCATGGCCATCGATCCGGTCGGCAGGCGGGCCCTGCTGAGCTGCGTGAGCCCGGGCTCGACCGATTACCGGATCCGGAACTGGCTGCGCGACTGGGATTCCCTCGTGCGCGCATTCGGAGCCAAGGGTTTCTCCGTGCAGCTGGTCCACATCACGTTCCGCCGGCCACTCTCGGAGCAGGCCGGGAAGCTGCTGGCCCGGGCCGCCGCCTCGTTCGGCGCCGAAGCCGAAGACAGGGACGTGGCGACGATCCGCCGGATCCAAGCCGCCGCTCGCACCAACACCGATGAGGCGTACGCGCCGTTCGGGGGATTCCAGGAGGCGTTGAAGACGGCCCGCGAGATCTACGCCCGCCGCGGCAAGGGTTTCGAGAAGAACTCGCCCCGGCCGGTCGAGGTGACGACGGAGGCCTGGACCTCCGATCGCATCCAACCCGCCTCGGAGCAGGCGAAATGACGGCCCCGGCGCCTTCGCCGCCGGTCCCTGCGGCCCGAACGGGCCGCCCCGCCTTCCTGCAAGGAAAAATCCCGGGAGCGACCTCTCCGAGAGGCCGGATTCAACAGAATCTGGCCGTTTTCGGGGGGGTCGCTCCCGCCCCGCCCATGTGTGGGCGTTTTCGTGCGAGCCGCCCCGGCACGTGCGACAAGTGGCTGGCAGAAAGCAGATTGAGGACGTTTCCTACGCCTCGCCTGCGGCAGATTCCTGCCTCGCTTGGGCCAAGTTCGTGCCTCGCTTGGGCAATTTCCCCGAGGCAACGCCCGGGACGAGCCACAACGGGGCAGATTTCGCCCCCAACGGGCGGTCAGCACCCTGATCGTCCGCATTGGCGGGCAGCCTCCGAACCTCGACCACAGCCCTTCGGGAGAGGAGGCTGAAGGGTGCTGACGAAGCGCACGACCGTGGCCCTGGCGGCGGGCACCGTCGTCTGGTACTGGTGCACCCGGCACCTGCCCTGGCCCGCCCCCGGCACGGTTCCGGTCCTCGACCTCGTCGAACTCCGCAACCCCGTCGCCTGGACACTTTTTCGGCTCTGGTGGTGGCTGGCCCCCCTCGCCGCCGGCTCCGTGCTGGCCGCCGCAATTCTCAACGCCTGGCACGTCTGGGGCCCTCCGGCCCGCCGCCAGGCCGCCCGCAAGGGGCGACTCCCGCCCGATCCCTTCCAGGCTGACGCCCCCGAGATCTCGCTCACCGTCGGCGAACTCCACCATCCCCTCGAACCCCGCGAGGACCCCAGCCCCCGCTGGCTCTCCCTGCCCGCCCGCGGCCTCTACACCGGCGTCTGCGTCGTCGGCGCCATCGGCTCCGGCAAGACCTCCGCCTGCCTGCACCCCTTCGCCCAGCAACTGCTCGGCTGGCAGGCCCGCGATCCCGCCCGGCGCGCCAGCGCCCTCGTGCTCGAGGTCAAGGGCGACTTCTGCTTCGCGGTCCGGAAGATCCTCGCCGACCACGACCGGGAAGAGGACTACCTCGAACTCAGCCTGGACGGGGACTGGGCCTGGAATCCCCTGCACGAACCGCAGATCGATTCCTACTCGCTGGCGCACTCGATCGGCTCGCTGCTGAACCAGCTCTTCGGCAAAGGCAAGGACCCCTTCTGGCAGCAGGCCTACACGGCGGTCGTGCGCGCGGCCATCGAGCTGCACCGGCTGGAGGCCGAACCCTGGTTCACCCTGCAGGACGTGTACCGGCTGGCGATCGCCCCGGACGGCTTCCGCGACCGGCTGGAAGCGGCGGAGGAGCGCATCCCGAGCGAGTGGGCCGGTGGCCACGCTCCGCCCGCTCCCGTCACCCGGGCCCGCATCGGGGCCGACGCCTTCGCGGCCCACATCGACGCGCTCTCCGACCGCGAGTGGCAGCGGGTCGACGGCGATCTCGAGACGCCGGCCGGACCGGCCGACCTTGATGCCCTCGAACGCATCCTGGGGCACCGACCGGCGTGCATCCAGCCGGCGGCGACCCTGGGACCCGACACCGGACCCGCCGATCCGGAGGAACGTCGCCGCCTGCGGCTGCGGCTGGAGGCGCTCCAGCGCTGGTACCGCGACGACTGGGAACGACTCGATCCCAAGCTGCGCACCTCGGTGGTCGAGGGCCTCTCCTCGTTCCTGAGCCTGTTCGACCAGCCCGAGGTGGCCGACGCCTTCTGCCCGCCCCGCGACCGACCGCATGGCGGTCGCCGGGTCCTGCCCGCCATGGAGGAACTGGTCGAGGGCGGTCGCGTGCTGGCCCTGAACCTGCCCGCCGGCACCAACGCGGCGCTGGCCCGCGTGCTCGGCGCCCTGCTCAAGCAGTGCTGGCTGCAGGCCCTGCTGCGCCGCCCGGCCAAGATGGCCGATCCCGCCCACCGCAGCACCATCTGGCGCCCGGCCCTGTTCCTGTGCGACGAATACCACAGCTTCGCCACCGTCGGCGGCGACGATCCCGGCGGCGACGAACGCGCTTTCGCCCTCTCGCGCCAGTCGCTGTGCATCCCGCTGGTCGCCACCCAGTCGCTGAGTTCGCTGCGCTCGGCGACCGGCGGTCGCGACGACTGGCGCACGCTCCTGCAGACCCTGCGCACCAAGATCTTCCTCTCCCTCGAGGACGAGTTCTCCCAGCAGGAGGCCTCCCGGCTGTGCGGGCAGAGCGAGTTCCTCAAGCCCAACTACTCGTTCTCCGAGAGCGCGAACCGGGCCGGCGTGTCGCTGCTGAGCGGCAGGGCCGGCGGGGACCGCGGCAGCCTCAGCGCCTCCCGCAGCTACGGCCCGCGCCTGGAGGCGAAGTTCAAGCCGCGCGAGTTCCGCGAACTCGACAACGCCCAGGCGATCGTGCTGCCGTTCGACGGGGTGCGCCCGCTGCCGGCCACCCGCGCGTACCTCAAGCCCTGGTATCTCCCGCGCGATGAGAACTGGTTCCGCCAGCGCGAGGAGGGCCGGCTGTGACCTCGACCCGCACGGAACGGGCCCGCGAGGAACTGGCCGCGCTGCTGCCGTTCCTGGCACCGATCGCGGCCCTGCTGGCCGATCCGGAGGTGACCGAGATCATGGTCAACGCGGCCGACGACGTGCACGTCGAGCGGCGCGGCCAGCTGGAGCGGGTGGAGGTCGGGCCCTGGACCGACCGGGAACTGGAACGGGCGCTGGTGCAGATCGCCCGCAGCCTCGATGCCGACATCTCGGCGGCCGAACCGGAACTCGACGCGCGCCTGCCGGACGGTTCGCGGGTGGCGGCGATGCTGCCGCCCATCGCCGAATACCCGACGCTGACGATCCGCAAGCATGCGGCGCGGGCCTTCACGGCGGCGGAACTGGTGGGGCTGGGTTCGCTGCCGGAAGAGGTGCTGGAACTGGCCCGGGGGGTGCTGGCGGGCCACGGCAACATCCTGCTGGCCGGCTCGACGGGTTCGGGCAAGACGACGCTGCTGCGCGCCCTGCTGCACGACCTGGAGCCGGGCGAACGCTTCATCGTGATCGAGGACACGGCCGAGATCAACCTGCAGCATCCGCACAAGGTGCGCTTCGAGGCGCGCCGGGCGGCGGCGGACCGACCGGCGGTGACGATCCGGGATCTGGTGCGGGCCTCGCTGCGGCACCGTCCGGACCGGCTGGTGGTGGGCGAGGTGCGGGGACCGGAAGCGTGGGACCTGATCCAGGCCCTGAACACCGGCCATGGCGGGGCGATCTCGACGATCCACGCCAACACGGCCCGGGACGCCCTGATGCGGCTGGCCACCTGTGCGCTGATGCAGGAGGGGGCGGCCGGGATGCCCTGGCCGGCGCTGGCGGCCATGATCGGGGCGGTCACCGACCTGGTGATCCACGTGGTGCGCTGGCAGGGGGTGCGCGCGGTGGGCGAGGCCGTGCGGGTGCGGGGCTACGATCCGGCCGTGGGGGACTGGCGGACCGAGACGGTCTGGCCGCCGGCGGAGGGTGGTCCGCGATGAGGCGCGACGACGTGGGCGCCTATCTGCGCTCGCGCTTCGCGCCCGGGGAGCGCCTGGCGGTGGTGCTGATCGCCCAGCAGGGACCGGACGCGGGCAAGGTGGAACAGAAGTTCTGGACCATCGAGCAGGCCGCCTCGGAGCGGGTGCAGGCCTTCCTGCGCTACCGCAATGCGCACGGCTGGGACATCCACGCCAGCGCGAATCCGCTCAGGCCGGGTGCCCGGCGGCGTAGCAAGGCGGACGTGCTGGAGGCCCGCTGGCTGTACCTGGACGCCGACGAGGACGGGGACCGCATTCTCAAGCGCGTGGACACCGATGCGGCGGCGGGCCGGCTTCCGCCGCCCACGGCGGTGGTCAACACGAGTCCGGGCCGCTACCAGCTGCTGTGGCGGATCGAACCCAGTGCCACCGACGTCGCCGAACGCCATCTGCGGGCCCTGGCCCGCCACTACGGGACGGACCGTGCCGCGACGGACTGCAACCGCGTGCTGCGCCTGCCCGGCTTCCGCAGCCGCAAGCGCGACTGCGAGGTCCGCCTGATCCGCCACAGTCCGGGCCCCCCGGCCCGGCTGCAGGACTTCCCCTACCAGCCGGAACCGGAGCGGCCGGCCATCAGCCCGCCCCGCGACGGGTTCGCCCGGAACGGACCACAGGAGCCGGGAGACCGCAGTCCCGGCGGGGATCGCACGCTGTCGGGCCAGGACTGGGCCTGGACCCGCGACCAGCTGCGCCGGGGACGTCCCTCCGCCGCCATCGAGGCGGAACTGGCCGGGCGCCGTCCGGACAAGGCCAATCCGGACTACTACGCACGAAGGACCGTGGCCAACGCGCAGCGTTCGCTGGCCCGCGACGGGCCCGTGCGGGAGGGACCGTCGCGATGAAGGGTCCGCTCCTGCTGCTCATGCTGACCCCGACGCTGTCCGGACAGGAGCCGGATCCGTGTCGTTCGGTGCCGGACCCCCTCCGCCGGATCGACTGCTATGCGGATCGTTCCGTCGCCGAGCCGCGACCCGTCTGGCGGCTCGGGGAGGAGACCGACCCGATCACCGACCGCACCTCGGTGGTGCTGCGCCGCCGGGCGAACGAGCCGTTCGAGGGACCGTCCGGACGGCTCCTGCGACCGGCCCTGACGCTGGTCTGCTGGCAGGGGCGGGAGATCCTGCTGAGTCTGGAGGCCGGCGAACCGCTGACACCGGGCGGCGGGGAGGGCCCCGCCGAAGTCGGGTTGACGGTGCGGATCGGGACGGACACTCCCGCCCGACGGGCCTGGATGGCGTCGGGACCGGATCGCGATGCGGCCTGGCTGGACCGGCATGCGGGAGCGCTGATCCTGGCCCGGGCCCTGTCCGAGGAGGATTCCGGCGAAGCGCTGTTCCGCTACCGCACGGCGACCGGCGTCACGCGCACGGCCCGCTTCGGACTGGAGGGTCTCGACGACCTGCTGCCGCGTCTGGAACGGGCCTGCGGGGCGGGCTAGCGGCAGGGGGTTCTTCCTGTCGGAGCGCAGCGACGGCAGCCTGTGGTCTGATGAGGGAGGTTGACCGATGGCGATGCGACCGAGGAGCGACAGCGAGTTATGGGACTACTTCCAGACCGCCTCGGAGGCGCTGGCGAAGCAGGTGGAGGGTGGCTACGCGCCGTGGATGCGGTCGTTCGACGGGACGGAAACGCCCTTGCCGATCGGGATGCGGAAGAATGATCCGGTCCGCGGTCACGGTAGCGTCTGGCTGGCTGCGGTGGCGACCGACGAAGGCTGGCGTGATCCGCGCTGGGGCACCTTCGATACGGTGCGGAAGCAGGGCGGTGCCGTCCGGCGGGGCCAGAAGGCCACGCTGGTCCTGACTTGGGATCCATCCCGGAGGGACCTCCTCCCCGCTAGGGTGTTCAACGCGCAGCAGTGTCGCGGTCTCGACGACTGGATTCCGGATGCCTCGCAGCGGCATTGGGGCCTGCACATGAAGCGGGCCGACCGGGCCCTGGCCACCTCCGGTGCCGAACTCGTGGAGTCCCCGCACGACAGCGCCCGCTATGATCCGCAGACCGACCGGATCGAACTGCCACCGGAGCGGGAGTTCGCGGGCCCGGAAGCGTACCTGCGGACGGCCCTGCATGAACTCGGGCACTGGACCGGACATCCGGACCGGCTGCGCCGTAGCGGCACGCACGAGGGCTTCGGCTCGGAGGCTTGGGCGCGGGAGGAACTGCGGGCGGAGATCGCCTCGATGCTGGTCGGGGACCGGCTGGAACTGGGCCACGATCCGGAACGCCACGCGGGCTACCGGCCCGCCTGGGTCCGAATCCTCCGGGCCGATCCGTCGGAAGTCGCAACCGCAGCGCACGAGGCGCAGACGATCTGCGACTGCGTGACAATGCTGGCGCGTGGGCGCATGCCGGTCTGGTCCCGTCGCCGGGAGCAGAGCCGGAACAGTCCGTTCCGGGACCGGATGCAGGGGCCGTCGCGGTAGCGCTATGATAAGGCCGTGAAGTACAAGCACACCATCGTCGAATGCACCACCGCCGAGGAGGCTGGTCGGGCCTTGTACCTTGGGCACTCGGTCCGCTGTTCGGAGGATCTGGCCCGCCAACTGGGAGTGGAGGTCGATCCGGACGAGCCCCAGCCCTGGACCGTGGAGGAGATCAGGGAGTCCGTCGAACGCCCGTACGGCGACGAGGAGCCACCTCCCCCGGGCACGGAGTGCAGAGAGATTCTGCGCATCGCCGGAACGGCCCGGAAGCGGGGGCTCCTGACCGGCGAGAAGCTGCTTCCCGAGTACCACGATCCATCGATCCCGATGAAACCCGGCCCGGTGGTCCCGATGCGGTCCGAAGCGTCGGGCGCCCGTCCGGAGACAGGTCCGCCGCACCCGAGGTCCTTGTCGAGGGCAGCAGCGGCGCGGAGGTAGGCCGGGCCTTCGCGCGCGGGCTGGCCGTGATCGCGATCCCGGCGGCGGTCGCCGTCTGCGGGGCCGAACCGGGTGATCCCGACGAGTTCGAGGACGTGCTCGAGCCCCACTTGGATCCGCACGGGAACCCCGGTGTGGAGGCGCCGGACTGATTCCGGCAGATCCGGGAACCGGGCGGTCACGTGGACCGTGGCGAGCAGGGCACGAAGATCGTGTACTGGCAGACCGTTCCTCCTGTCGAAGCGCAGCGAGGCAGCCTGTGGTCCGGAGATGAAGGCGGACGGATGGCCCGCGGAACCGGATCGAGTGGAAGCCGGCCCGAGGGGCGTGTTGCCGTCCGGAGCGACGGGCGCTAGTCTGGAGACATGTCCGCCGAACCCGAGTTCTTCGTCGAATGCACCACTGCCGAGGAGGTCGGTCGGGCCTTCGCGCGCGGGCTGGCCGTGATGGCCACTCCGGCGGCGGCCGCCGCCTGCGGGGCCGAACCGGGTGATCCCGACGAGTTCGAGGACGTGCTCGAGTCCCACCTGCATCCGCACGGGAATCCCGCTGCGGAGGAGCCGGACTGATGGCCCGTCGGGCGGCGGGGACCAACCCCGCCGGACGGATCGAGGATCACTACCGCACGGTGGCCGAGGAGCTGATCCGGCGGATGCGGGAAGGCACCGCGCCGTGGACCGAGGCCTGGCAGCCGGGTGAGCGGCGGGAACTGCCGACGAACGTGCACACGGGGCGCACCTACCGGGGCGGCAACTCGCTGTGGCTGGCCAGCACGGCCCGGCAGCGGGGCTGGGCCGATCCGCGCTGGGGCACGTTCCGGCAGGTCCGGGAACTCGGCGGTCACGTGCGGCGCGGCGAGCAGGGCACGAAGATCGTGTACTGGCAGTTCGAGCGGCGCTGGCGCGCCCGCGACGCCGCCGGTCGCCCCCGCGTGGATGGACAGGGGAAGCCGGTCTACGAGACGCAACCCCTGGCGTCACCGCGGGGCTACACCCACACGGTGTTCAACGCCGAACAGTGCAACGGTCTGCCGCGACGGGAACCGGTGGTGGCGCAGGCCCGCTGGAGCCCGATCGAGGAAGCCGAACGGACGCTGGTCGACGCGGGAGCGACCCTCGAGCACAGCGCGGCGAACCGGGCCTATTACGATCTGGCCCGGGACCGGATCGTGCTGCCGTTCCGCGACCAGTTCCCGACGGCGGTGCACTACTACCAGACGGCGCTGCACGAGCTGGGGCACTGGACCGGCCATCCGGACCGGCTGAACCGCCCGACGCTGATGAAGGGCATGGAGTACGGGGAACTCTCGCAGGAGTATGCGCGGGAGGAACTGCGGGCGGAGATCGCCTCGATGATGCTGGGCGAGCGGTTGCAACTGGGGCACGATCCGGCCCGGCACGCCTCGTATGTGGAGAGCTGGGTGAAGGCGCTGCACGACGATCCGCGCGAGATCTACCGGGCGGCGCAGGACGCGCAGCAGATGAGCGACTGGGTGCTGGACCGCTCCCGGGAGCGGGAGGAGACCCGCGCACCGGTCGGTCGGGAGGCGGCTCCGGTGCGGGCTCCGGAACCGGACCGTCCGGTTGGGTCGACACCGGCCCTGCCGCCGCTGCCACGTCCCCCGGAGCCGGAGGCCGGCGGGCAGTACCGCCCGCTCCAGCGCACGGCACCGACCCGCTAGGCGGCCCGGGAGACGGCGATGGCGGCGAACTCGACGATCGAGTGGACCGATGCGACGTGGAACGTCCTGACCGGCTGCAGCCGCATCTCGTCGGGCTGTCGGCACTGCTATGCGGAGCGGCTGGCGGCCACGCGGTTGCGGAGACATCCGTCGCGGGCGGGACTGGTGGATGAGAGGGGTCGCTGGACGGGGGAGGTGCGTTTCAACCGGGACTGGCTGGACCCCAGCCGCTGCGTTGGCAGCGCCCGCGTCGGGTGTTCGTCTGTGCGCATGCGGACCTGTTCCACGAGGCGGTGCCGGAGGCGTGGATCGACCGGGTCTTCGCCGTGATGGCCCTGGCCGGGTGGCACCAGTACCAGGTGCTGACGAAGCGGCCCCACCGCATGCGGGACTACCTGAGCGGCCCGGCCCGCGACCGGGTGCAGGCCCTGCTGGCGGACTGGCACGACGGGATCAACGATCCCCCCGTCTGGACCGAGCGGAGGGAGGATCCGGGCTGGCCGCTGCCGCAGGTGTGGCTGGGCGTCAGCGTCGAGGACCAGCCCGCGGTCGACGAGCGCGTTCCCGCCCTGCTGTCCACGCCGGCTGCCATCCGCTGGCTTTCGGTCGAGCCGCTGCTGGCGGCGGTCACGCTGTTCGGTAGCGACGGCCGGGGTGCGGTCCGGGAGGCGGACACGGGCCTCGACTGGGTGGTGGTCGGGGGCGAGAGCGGCCCCGGCACCCGTCCCCCGGACGTGCGGTGGGTGCGGGCGCTGCGCGAGGAGTGCCGGGAGAGAGGCGTCCCGTTCTTCTTCAAGCAGTGGGGCGGAACCAACCGGAAGCGGTCGGGGCGCCGCCTCGATGGCCGCACCTGGGACGAACTGCCCGCCGTCGGGTGACCGCCCGTCAGGGCCTCTCTCCGGCGCTCGCAGAGCGGCGCACCTGTGGTCGTCACCCTTGCCGGAATGGCGGATGCGGGGGATCATGGGCGGCATGGCAAGAAGTCTCAACCGCGTCGACCTGCTGGGCTGGCTGGGTCGCGACGTGAAGCTGCAGGCCTTCGACGGTGGCGGTTCGGTGGGCGAGGTGTCGCTGGCGACCGAGTACGCCCGCAAGGGTGCCGACGGGAAGTGGGAGACGGTGACCGAATGGCACACCGTGCGCATCCAGGAGCCGAAGGCGGCGGCCGCCGTGCTGGTGAAGGGCGCGCGGGTGCACCTGACCGGTCGTCTGCGGACGCGTTCCTGGGAGGACCGGGAGGGGCAGCCGCGCTGGCGGACGGAAGTGGTCTGCCACGCCCGCGACGTGATCGTGGTGGCACGACCGGACCGGGACGCAGGTCTCGAGGACGCTGGACCGGCCGCGGGAGGTGACGATGGCACACCGCATTGAACCCGGACCGGACCACCTGCCCGTCGATGTCCATGTCGGGTCCGTGGAGACGATCAAGGAACAGCATCTGACACCGGTCGGCCCCGACGGCCTGCCGCGGCACGGGCAGCGCTACCGGCTGTCCGTGCGCGTCGACGAGGGTCTGGCCGAACTGTACGATCGGGACCGCGGGCTGGTGGGGACGCGGCAACCCCTGCCGGACAGGCGGGCCCTGCTGGAGTGGTCGATCGCCGCGGTGCTGGCCGATCAGGCCCGCGGCCGCACGCGGCGGGCACGGGGCTACGACGTGGTGGCCCGCCGCTGCGGAGGGACCGGCAAGGAGGTTCCGCTCCGGCAGGGCACGGTGCAGGCCCGCCACGGTTCGTCCGGTGCCCTGTCGCGGGTCATGCTCGAGTGGGACCTGTACGGGCTGGTCCGCGTCGACGAGGATCGCATCGCGTTGTCGGCGACCGCGCACAAGGACGCCCGTGACCACGCGACGCTCGAGGTGTACCTGGGGCGTGGAGACCTTCCGGCCCGGGCTCCGGACGAGCCCCAGCGGACGGTCGGGATCGAACGGTGACAACGGAACCGCTCCCGACGCTGTCCGCCCCGGTCGTGGGGGTGGTGCTGCTGGCGGAGGGCTATGCGTCGCTGGGCACCGAGATTCTGGCGCTGCGGCGCATGGCGCCCTGGGCCGGCACGTCGGTGGACGTGACGACGATCCTGCTGGCCGCCTATCTGGCCGCCCTGGCGGGCGGCTACCACCGGGGAGGCCGTCTGGCCCGGCAGGGCGATCCGCGCCCCCGACTGGCCTTCCGGCTGGCGGGGGCGGCTGCACTGGCCGCCTTCTGGCTCTCCGAAGCCGGCGTGCTGACCGTCTCGGGACTGCCCCTGCCCCCGCTGTTGCAGGCGGCGGTCTACGCCGTCGTCGGCATCGCCCCGATCGGCTGGCTGCTGGCCGAATGCGTCCTGCTGGCGCACGTCGGCTTCCGGATGCGGGAGCGATCCGCAGCTGCCGGTGGCGTGTGGTCCCTGTCCACGGCGGGCAACGTGGTCGGCGCGCTCGTCACCACCTTCGTCCTGCTGCGCTTCCTCGGCACGGCTGCGGCCACCATCGTGCTGTGTGCGGCCCTGCTGGGAGCCGCGCTGCTGGCCTGTCCCCGCAGCGTGCCCATGGCGGCCTGCGGCCTCATCGCGCTGACCGCGAGCCTCGACCTGTGGGCCGAAGCGGTCGTCTACGTCGAACGCAACGCCTACGCCGACTACCGCGTGGTCCCGCTCGCCGACGGGGCCCGCGTGCTGGAGGTCAGCGGTCAGCCCGCCTCCCGCCATGACGCCGAGGGTCGCGGCTGGGCCTATGCCGAACTGCTCGAAGCGACCCTGTGTGACGCCGGAGAGACGCGGGTGCTGGTCCTGGGAGCCGCCGGCATGACCATCGGCCAGGGCGCTCCCTGTGCCCTCGATCCGACCTTCGTCGACGTCGATCCGGCTCAGGCGCAGATCGCCGCCGACTTCCTGGGGCTCCCGACCTCCGCCGCTCCGCCCTTCCATCCGCGCGACGCCCGCGCCTTCCTGCGCGACGATCCCGGCGGCTGGGACGCGATCGTCGCCGACGCCTTCTCGAACTGGCGCTCGATCCCCCGCCATCTGCTGACGGTGGAGTTCTATCGTCGGGCCCGGGAACACCTCGCGCCCGGCGGTTCGCTGTACGTCAACCACGTGGCCTACCCCGGCGAACAACTCTTCCTCACCCGCGCCGAACGGACCCTGCGCAGCGTCTTCGCCGACTGCACCATGCGGGCCGCCGGTCTGCCGCCCGGCACCGGCTGGCATGCCACCGCCTCCACACCCCGCAACCTGCTGTTCCGCTGCCGGTCGAGCGACCTCGACGGGGACCGGGCGGTCTACTCCGACGCCGTGCCCCGGGCCGACCTGGACCGGGGGCTGCTCCGCGGAGGCAGCCGTCCGTGACGCCCCGACCACAGCCGGACTCGCGCCCGGAGACATCCCTGCCGGTGCTGCCGGATCCGGACCTGCTGGCGCGCTACAGCGCCGTCGATGCGGAGATGGCGAAGTCGCTGCTGGCCGACGTGCTCGAGGAACGCAGGCAGACGGCCCTGGACGCCCGCGAGGAGCGGCGTCGGCAGGCCCTGCGGGGCGACACCCTGGCGGCAGCACTGGCGCTGGCCGCCGCCGGCTACGTGGCGGGTGTGGCCTGGCTGGCCGCCACCGAACCGCCCTGGATCGGGGCGGGTGCCTTCGCCGCCGGCCTGCTGGTCTGGTACCTGCTGCAGTGGCGGAGGCCCCGGTGAACCCCCGTCGTCTTCGCGCGGCGACAGCCGCCTGTGTGGTCCTGGGCTGGATCAGCCTCGTGACGGTCTGGTGGCACCCGGATTCCGAACTGGCCGCCGCTCTCGTCACCGCCGCCGGCTGGCCCTGGCTGCTGCTCGCCCTGCTGGGGGTGCGGGTCTGGCTCCGGGGCCGCTTCCGCAGTGCCGATCCGCACGAGCACTTCCTGAGCATCTACGCCGCCGGCACGGTCCTGGCGATCCTCACTGGCTCCCTTGTCGCCGGCATCGCCGGCTGGGCCCTCCCGCTGCCCGGCTGGCTCGCCCTGTTCGGTCCGCTCGGCACGGTGCTGTCCGCGATGGCCCTCGCCGCGATCGCGGCGGGCCTCTCGTTCGGCATCCTGTTCCCGGCCCTGCTCCCGCTGGCCGCCCCCGCCGTCAGCACGTTCCTGCTGCGGGGACGCCGTCCCTCCCGGCCCGATCTGCTGCTCGCCAGCGTGGTCACCGCCATCGGCTGGCTGGCCGCAGCGGCGGTCGGACTCGCCCTGGCCCAGATCTGAAGGAGCGTACCTGCCGGATCCACCCCCCATCCCGACCGCCTCCGAGACCCTCGAGTGGCCCTCGATCACGCACCGCTTCCTCGTCGAGGGCCACAAGGGCTATCTCACGGTCGTGATCGAGGACGGGCGCCCCATCCTGCTCGAGATCCGCATGGCGAAGGCCGGCGGCGTCCTGCGGGGACTGCTCGACTCGCTGGCCGTCAGCGTCTCGCTCGGACTCCGGCGCGGCATCCCGCTGTCCACCTATGTCGACGCCCTGGCCCTGGCGCGCTTCGAACCCGCCGGCTGGACCCCGAACCCCGAGATCGGCTACGCCCATTCCGTCGTCGACTACGTGTTCCGCTGGCTGGCCCTGCGGTTTCCCGTCGCCGCCGGCATCGAGGAGCTCCCGCCCGGCATCGAGGGCGAGACCTGCTCGGTCTGCCGCCGGCCCGCCACCTGGGAACCCGGCACCCCCTGCCCCGAGTGCGGGCAGATCGACCGCTTCCCCGACCACCCGATCGACTCCCCCGAACCCTCCGCCTCCCGGCTTGCCGCCCCCGCCGATCCGGCCTAGCCTCGGGGCATGGTCCCGTCACCGAGTTCCCGCTCCCGCACGACCGACTTCCTGCCGCTGACCATGGCCATCGTCCTGCTCGCGATGGGCGTGATCGTCCATGGCGTCCTGCAGTCCGCCGCCCGCGTGACCGCCTCCTGCACCCAGGCCTGTCCGTGCGGGCCGACCGACCGACCGCCGACACTACCCGCCGTGCCCTGACGCCGTGCCCGGACCCTTGCTCTTGCGTGTGGACAGGAACTCCTCCTGGCGGCGCGTGCCCTGCAGAGAAAGAGTTCGATGCGGTTGCGGTGGCGCCGGAAAGCGCGCTTCCAGCAGTTCGATCAGCACGTCCGAGAGGGTCCGTCCCTCCAGGGCGCAGCCGGCCTTGCAGCGCCGGTGCAGGTCGACCGGAATCCGTGCATGCAGGCGCGCGGTGGACCCCTCTTCTCCGGACTGCCGCACGAAGGCATCGACACTGTCTCCGACCGTCGGCTTCCGCCCCGGCTTGCCGCCCCAACCCTTCGATTCCTTCGGCTTAGCGGCCATCGAGGGCCTCCAGTACTTCATCGGCGAGTGTCCGCATGTCGCGCGCGGCCGGTCCGGACGAAGCACTCTCCAGGGCCGTGAGGCCGGCCCGGAAGGCGGCGGCGTACTCGGTCCGGTTGCGGATCGCGGTGGGCAGGGCCGCCACCCCGAGCTCGTCCAGGATCGTCCGAATCTCCCGCCCGAGACGCGTGCGCGGGAACAGGCGGTTGATGACCAGCCGCACCCGCAGCGGCTGGTCGCGGACCGCGTCGGCCTCTTCGAGGATCTCCAGCATGTCGTGGGCCGCCCACAGGTCCAGCGGCGAGGGCTGCACCGGGACCAGCACGAGATCCGCCACCGTGGCTGCCGAGCGGGCCAGCGCTCCGGATTGGGGTGGTCCGTCGATGAAGACCCGGTCGTAGTCGCTCGCGACGGCCGGCAGATCCCGGTGGAGCGTGGGGCGTGGCAGGGCGAGAGTCGCGAACGGCGGCGCACTCTCGCGCTGCTGGGTCCAGTCCAGGGCGGACCCCTGCGGATCGGCATCCACGAGCAGGACCCGGTGCCGCTCCGCCATCGCCGCTGCCAGGTGGAGGGCCAGCGTGGTCTTGCCACTGCCGCCCTTCTGGTTGAGGACGGCGATGACGGCCGTGCGGTTCGGCGGCGACGTGCTCATGCGGATATGTGGCAATGCGGCAATGTGGCGATGCGTCCTGCCACATCGGCGTCAATGCGTCTGCACCTCCCAGTATGGGGGACAAGGTCGGTCCTGTCCAGTCACGATGTTCGTCCCCGCGAACACGACCATCCCGTCAGCACGGCCCGAGGCAGCCGTCCGGATGCGGATTGGTAGGGTAACATGGTAAAATTACCATTTACCGTTTTACCAATGTACCCTACCGTCGCTACCATGCGTCCTATCACCATATGCAGGAGTCACTCATGTCCATGCCTTCCAATTCGAACGAACAGCACAACGACACGCACCAGCGGATCTTCGCCCTCGCGGACCGCATCGCCGACCGCGGCGACCACCCCACCTTCGCGGCCCTGCGGGCCGAACTCGGTGGCGGCAGCTACCGCGACCTCGGACCCGCCCTGCGGGCCTGGAAGGCAACCCGGGCCCAGCGCGAACAGCAGGCCGTCGCTCCCCCGTCGGATGTCGCCGAACGGGGCCAGGTCCTGCTGGCCGAACTGTGGGGACTGGCCCGTCGCAAGGCCGACGAGCAGTTCGCCGGCGAACGCAGCGCCCATCAGCAGGCACAGACCGAACTCGAGGCGGAACGCGACGAAGCCGCCGGGATCGCCGACCGCCTGAGCGCGGACCTGGAGACCACCCGTCAGCAGCTGACCGATGCCACCACGGCGCTCGCGAGTGCCGAACAGGAACATGCCGCCACCCGGGCCCGCGCCGCAGCGGTCGGCGAGCAGTTGACCGAGACCCGCAGTCTGCTGGAGGAAGCTCGCGGCGCGGTGGCGGAGGCGCGCGGTGCCGCCGCTCGACTGAACGGGGAACTCGACGCGGTTCGTCGCCAGAACGAGTCCCTGCTGAAACTGCTGGGATCCGAGGGTCGGGGCGTCCCTGCGGTCCGGGACTGAAGGGGTACTCCGGTTCCGTCCGGACTGCTCGGGGGGGGGGGGGGGGGGGGGCTGATGCCGGCCCGCTCCGGGTCTCCGTGCCAAAGGCACGACCTTGTGGTCGCGGATCACAGCGCAGGCCGCCCTGACGTTTCTGTGTCGATGTGCCTATGTGGCAATGTGTCTTGCCGCATAGGCGTCAATGCGTCGGAACCGAATGTTTCCCGAAACGGTCGCCATACGCTCGGCAAGATCCCGGCACGATTCCGCCGCTGAGCCGCTCTCCGGAGTCTGACTTTGTTCGCCCATGCGAACAAGGCCGTGACCCGGCCGGGCCCGCTCGCTCAGCCCCTCGGAGTGTGTTCAGGGCCTCCGGCCATGGCCGGGGTGCCGGGGGGGGGGGGGGGGGGGGGGGGGGGGGGGGCCGAGGCACCCCCGGACCGGGGGCCAACTGCCGCTGATCACGTTGGCGTTGCCGGGCCTCACCGCATCCTTCCCGCTCCCCTCGGGATCGACGAATTCCTCCCAGCGGGTGACCGCCTTCCGGTCCCGCGGGACGCCCGCGCTGGCGATCACTTCCAGATCGCTCGCCCGCCGCTGCAGGGCCGTGAACCGGACCTCGACCCCGTCCGCGGACCCACCCGACCACAACTCGCCATACGCCAGCCGCAGATACTCCCACTCGGTCCGCAACCGGACCAGCGTGGCGTGGGTCTGCGCCAGATTCGTGGCCGCGGCCCAGACGTTCGCACCCGCTGCGACCGCCGCACACCCGGCCCCCACGAGCAGCCAGGAGTCGTGCACCAGCGTGACGTAGGCCAGCGTCACGAACCCTAGCGACAGGCCCTGCACCCATTGCTGGCGCCGACCGTAACGCTCCGCCAGTTCCCTGAAATACAGCGACCGGACACGCGCCTCCCGCAGTGCCTTCCAGACCTGCAGGGGTCTCCCGTCCCTTGGGTGGCTAAGGGCGTCAAGAATAGCCATCAGGCGCCATCCGACCTCTTCCGGGCGAAACGCAAAGGGGCTTTGGTCAACCGTTGTGTCGCGGCCGTAACGACTCCCGCCACGAGCCCCATGACATTCCCACAGAACAGGTTACCATGCGCCCTCGGCCACTACAATGGTCCGATGTGAAGATACACTACTACGAAATCAGGCTTGAGCAGAGCCCGCTCACCGTGTCGAATCTGCTTGACCGCCTTCGCAACCAGCCACAACATCAGCGGGAACGACGGATCCTCGACAAAGATGTGTTCCTGGAGCAGTGTTCGGCGACGAACGGGCTGTGGGAGATGGAATTCACGCAGCGACGAACCCACAATGGGCCCGGCTATTCCATGAGAGGAAAACCCACGACCGACTTCCGTCTCGCTCAAGGGGCGGGCTTCGGCGAGCAATCGGCTGCGATCTGGTCCCCACACGGATTCCTCGCCGTGCAATACAATCACCATGGCGTCCGGCCGTCCGGGATCCGCGCCTACCTGGAGAGATTCTTGCGCGACTACCACCCCTCGACGAACACTCCACCCACGGTGGTCCTCGACCCCGTCATCGATCAGGGAGTCTTCGCAAGGTTGGAGCGAAGCCGCCGACAGTCGCGCCTCGAATGCGCGATTGCTGTCGATGCGCTCACCGAGGATTCGGCAAGCGGCGACATGTCGCTGCAAACGGCTCTGCAACTGTACAACCAGACATCCGCAGGCAAGGTGGAGATCGCGCTGTCCTATGGGACGGGTAAGCGGGGTGGCCCGCTGCGCGACATCGTGAAGATGGTGCGATCGCTACTTCGGTACGACAAGCACCTGTCGAAGCTCAAAGTCACCATCAAGGAGGATCTCGACACCGTGGCAGAGGTGCTTGACCTGCTGGAACACAGGGAGACAGCCGATGTGCCAGACAATGAACTTACCCTGACTGCAGGCAGGAGATACACGTATTCGAGCCGTGTCGGGGCGATCCGCAACCGGTTCGAGCCGTGGCTCGCACAACGAACGGCGACCGCCACAGGTATCGCATGAAGTCGCTCCGGTGGGAAAAGCGGTACCCCTTCCTGGTCGGCGTGTGCATCGGAGTGGCGATCTGGTGCCTGGGTCTGGACATGGAGCCGAATGCACCGCAACTGCTGGCCGCCACCGTCACCTTCGGCGCCGTGGTCTCTGGCTTCGTCGGCACTTCGCTCTCGATCCTGACCAGCCTCGACACGCCGATCATGCGCAGAATCCGGGCGACCTCGTACCGAACGATCCTGCAGGCCTACCTCGGCTGGGCTCTCATCGCCGGCATCGCCCTGTCGCTGACGGGTATCGTGGGCCTGTTCCTGGATGTCTCTCGTGCGCCGCTGTTCGCCGCGGCATGGTCCGTGGTCCTGGTCTTCTGCCTGTGCTGCCTGTGGCGCCTCGGCAGCACGATGCTGCACGTTTTCGGCGATCGTGAGAACCTGGCGCGGCGCGAGTAACAACCGGAACCGCCCCACTGGCCCGCAACCCGGCAGCGCGCGGGCGACAACATCCCGGTTAGCCTTGAGGCACCGAGGGTCGACACTCACTCCACCCCTGCCCGCAAAAGGATCCTTTCGGCTACACCTCTTCCACCACTCCGTCAACCCGCTGTCGGCGCCCCCGCACTGTACTCGAAACCGTCATCCCTGGCGGCTGGTATCATAGTCCGCGAGGATTGTTTTTGTGCTCGTCGGTTACGCCCGCGTCTCCACCGTCGACCAGGACCCGGAGTACCAGCTCAGGGCCCTCCGGGAACACGGCTGCGAGAAGATCTTCACTGACCACTGCACCGGGCGCAAGGCCACCCGGCCCCAACTGCTCGCCGCTCTCGAGTTCCTGCGGGCCGCCGACACCCTTGCGGTCTGGAAGTTCGACCGGCTGGCGCGCGACCTGCGACACCTGATCGAACTCGGGGTGCAGCTCGATCAGCGCGGCTGCCAGCTGGTCTCGCTGACCGAGGCGATCGACACGTCCACGCCGGGTGGCAAGCTGATCTTCACGGTGTTCGCGGCCATGGCGCAGTTCGAATCCGATCTCAACAGTGAGCGGACCCGGGAGGCCTACCGGGTCAAGCAGGCGGCCGGCGTACGCTGGGGCCGACGAAGTCAGTTCCATGATCCGGAGACTGTCCGCCTTGCCAAGGCCCTGCTGGCGGACCGGACGCTCTCGCGATCCGAGATCGCCCGACGCTTCGGGGTGGCCCGGAACGTGATCTATGCGTGGTTCCCGGGCGGTGATCCGGACGCCTACGACGGCACGGACCACCGGCAGCGGGGCCGGCAGCCGTGAGGGTGGACGAAGCCTGCGAGGCCTACCTGCGGGACCTGGAGGCCCGCAACCTGAGCAGGTCGACCTGCGACGGCTACCGCTCACTGTTCCGGAAGTTGCAGGCGTTTGCCGCGCAGGAGGGCATCGAGTCGCTGGGGGACCTCAATCGCGCTGCACTGCGAACTTGGCGGGAGGGGTGGACATGGACCGCCAGCACACAGCGCCAGTACTTGGGGCAACTGAAGGCGTTCTTCGGGTTCGCCCAGTCCGAAGGCTGGATTGCCGAATCACCGGCACGAGGTATCAAGCAGCCGAAGTCGGACGCGGTGCCGACGATGCCTCTCTCGGTGGACGAGGTGCGCGACCTGCTGCACGCCGCCAACCAGAAGCCGCGTGAGCAGGCGCTGCTCCTCCTGCTGCGCTACTCCGGGCTGGCGATCCGGGACGCGGTCACGCTGGAGCGGACCGCCATCCAGTCGGATGGCGAGCTGGTGCTCCGGCGCGCGAAGAGCGGCGAACTGGTGACGGTGGTCCTGCCCGAAGAGGTGATCCTCGCGCTGGAGGCCGTCGCTGATCCACCGCGTCGGCACTTCTTCTGGACTGGTCAGGGCGAGGCGACGACCGCCACGAAGTACTGGAGGAGACGCCTGAAAGCGGTCGCCACTGCGGCTGGCGTCAAGGGATTCCACCCGCATCGGCTCCGGGACACGTTCGCCGTCGAACTGCTGCTGGCGGGAGTGTCGATCCAGGACGTCAGCACACTGCTGGGCCACAGCAGCGTCCAGACCACGGAGCAGCACTACGCCCCTTGGAACCAAGCAAGGCGTCACCGCCTATCCAAGCTTGTGCGAGAAGTTCACCGGCAGGATCCGATCCTGCCGGAATTCACACCGAAGAAGCCCGCGAGGGCCGTTACAGCGGCCCCCGCGGAGGCTGGCCTGGCAACGCCATATGTTCCCAAGCCGACCCGGCGCTTATGCGTAGGATAGCACACTATGTAGTTATTTCGTGCGGAAGGAGGGCAACCGAGGAGCCTGTGCCATGATGAGCAGCAGCAATGAAGTCGCACCGGCACGAGAGAGCCGAGAGCACACTCCACCGGGAACTCAGCCGGATCATCTCCCAGGAAGTCAGAGATCCCGCAGTATCCGCCGTGCGAGTTACCAAGGTATCCCTGTCGGCGGACAAGCGGAATGCAAAGGTCCTGGTGGCTCCATGGGCGACCCCGCCGCCGAATCAGGAGCCGGACGCCAAGCCGCTCCAGGCACTGGCGAGGTCGACGCCGTTCATACGGAAGGCCCTGGCACGCTCGCTGCGAATGCGACACGTTCCCGATCTGCAGTTCGACCACGATCGCAGCGAGGAATACAGTCAACGGATCGACTCGCTCCTGCAACGCATCCACAAACGCGCCCGCAAGGGAAGTCTGGCGATACTGGCGGCGGCGGTCTTGCAGTTGCCCGCATCTGCGTCGGGGCTGGATCGATTCGAGTCCTCCGCGGTCGTCATGGGAAGCGAGTTCCGCATCGCCTGTTACGCGGAGACACGAAGACTGGCGGCGGGCGCAGTGACCGCGGCGTTCGACGAGGTCCGACGAATCGATGCCTTGCTGAGCAACTACAAGCGGGACAGCGAACTGAGCCGCATCAACGCAGAGGCCGCCAGGCGGCCAGTGTCGATCTCCGTCGAGGTTTCCGACTTACTTGAGCAGTGCCTGGCCTACTCGGCTGCGAGTGAGGGTGCCTTCGACATATCCGTCGGCGCACTCGTCAAGGCATGGGGGTTCTACAAGGGCACCGGCAAGATGCCGATGCCCTGGACACTGTGGCGGGCCAGACGCAACAGCGGCTACCAGCACCTGCAGCTCGAGCCGACGCGCGGGACGATCCGATTCCTGCGCTCCGGTCTCCTGCTGGACCCCGGCGGCATCGGCAAGGGATACGCGGTGGACCGGGCAGCAGCGACGCTCCGGGAATACGGCATCGAGCGGGCCCTGATCAGCGCGGGGGCCAGCAGCATCTTCGCGCTTGGCGCACCGCCAGACGGCGGCGCAGGATGGAACCTGGACGTGCGGGAACCGGATGGCGACGGCGAACGAGCCGTCACGGTGACGCTCAGGAACGAAGCCCTTTCGACATCCGGCTCGTACGAGAAGTTCTTCGAGGACGGCGGGAGACGCTACGGACACATCCTCGATCCAAGGACGGGACGTCCAGCTTCAGGACTGACCGCCGTCTCGGTGATTGCTCCGCGCACGATTGACACCGAAGCTTGGTCCACTGCGCTGTTCGTGAACGGCGAGACCTGGGCCCGAGCCCATCCTGTGCCGGACAGCCGGGTCTTCCTGTGCCGTGATGATGGCAGCTGCAACTGGCTCGACCAGGACTGATCGCTCGGTAGCGGCGTCACACAGTGACGCTGGAATGACTTCCCGTTCGTGGTGAATCTGCACTCGGGCGGTGGGGATCTCGCCAGAAGTCCACAGCCGAAGCCTTGTGGACGCAAGATACGGTGCAGGCAGGAGCACAGGACTTCGGCTTCATGTAGTGTTCCCGGATATCGTCGACGGAGTAGCCTTCCAAGGGAACCCCAGGCGTCCCGCGCTGCTGCGAACAGTAATGGACAAGCCCGTCCTCGCAGATGTAGAGGTAGCGGGCTCCGGCCCGGCAACTCCACTTGTTGGTGCGGCCTTCCACCAAGTTGTCCTGAAAGTAGGTCAGGCGGCTGTAGCCTCGCTTCGACAACGCCTTGACCTGGTCGTAAACGCGCCGCTCGGTGCGCCCCAAGGGCTTGAGTTGCCCGTCCCCGTCGTGGATCACGCCAACCGTACTCGAGAAGCCCAGGTCCAACGCCCGCCGCGCAACGGTATAGGCATCCTGGGGATTGGGAATGCTGGCTCCGACGACCGAATTGATGTTGACGTCGAAGTCGGCATGTTCCGCCAGCATTGCAAGCTTGCGGTCCAGCACCCGAAGGCTCTTCATCGAGGCGGCATCCGGCTCCACGTTGTCGATGCTGATCTGCAGGTACTCCAGTCCCGCCTTGTTGAGTTGTTCGATGCGGTCGGGGCCCAGCAGATACCCGTTCGTGATCATGCCAGCTATCATTCGGCGCGACCGGATATGGCGAATCAGGTCGTCCAGTTGCGGGTGGAGCATGGGTTCGCCCCCGCTGAGAGTCACGATGCTGACACCAAGGTCCGCCAGCAGGTCTGTCCGGACCTTCAGTTCATTGATCGGTACTGGCCGCGAGAAGTCATCATATTCGTTGCAGTAGGCGCACGCGATGTTGCAGCGCCGGGTCGGGATCAGGTGCGCCAACACCGGATGATCGGTGTCGACGAGGGCCTTGAAGATCATTCGGGCTTCCCGCACCCCGCGATGGAAACCGAGCAGGGTACGACGCAACTTGGTGCGAAAGCCTAGTCGAGGCATCAGGAACATCCTGCGGGACAGGGCCCGGAGGCACGGCCCGGCACCCTGAGCCAGAGTACCGATTCCAAGTATAGCCGCATGGCAGTGGCGTCCGGTGAGTTCCCGACGGCGGGCGGGAGAGCCCCGGTCACAGAGATTCTTGAAACCGTCCGCTTCCCGTAGGGGCGGCCCGTGCTACGGTAAACTAGGTAGTCGAGAAGCGGGAGTAACTCAGTTGGTAGAGTGCGACCTTGCCAAGGTCGATGTCGCGGGTTCGAGTCCCGTCTCCCGCTCCAGGCTACCGAGGGACCCGAGTGGCCCTCTGAGGCGGCGCGGTAGCCAAGTGGTAAGGCAGAGGTCTGCAAAACCTTTATTCGTGGGTTCGATTCCCACCCGCGCCTCCATGGCCGAAGCCCTGACTGGGCGAGGGACTCGACGCTACCATGGTGCTCCTTGTCCTGGAGTCGGGACTTGAAAGTTCTTCTTCTGCTATTCTTGCGATAATGGAGACCCATGGTCGAGAACTGAATCTCTTATTGGTTGACGGTTCACTTACCGGGGTGATTGTTGCTAGCCTTGACCAATGGTCCGGCAAGGTTCTCGCTGCATCACGTTCCAAACTCCCCGATTTGATCAGGCGTACAGAAACCAACCGGACAGGTGTGTACCTGCTGACGGGCGCTGGTCCAGATCACGGGCACACTGACGTCTATGTCGGCGAAGGTGATGCGGTCAAGAACCGGCTGTCGACTCATGACCGCGGCGAGGGCATGCAGTTCTTCACCCGCGTATACGTAGTCGTCTCGGATGATTTCAACAAGGCACATGTGCTATATCTGGAAAGTCGCATCCTGCGCTGTATCAAGGAAGCAGGACGGGGGAATATCGTAAATAACACGATGCCTGACTCCCGGGGCTTGTCGGAGGGCGAAAAGGTGAAGATGGAGAGGGGCTTGGCGAAAATCAAGTTAATCCTGCCCGTACTCGGATTCCAGTTGTTTGAAGGAGGATACAACTCAGAACGTGGTGTGCCGGAGCAATCGGGGAGAGACCCGATCTTTGAATTCACCAGATCCTCCGATGACATTAGTGCGCTAGCAAAACAGATCGGTGACAAGTTTGTCGTACTGGCCGACTCCATGGCCCGTGCTGAGGAGATTGATTCTTGCCACGACAGCATCAAGACCCAGCGTAAGCAATTGATCGACGACGGTGCGCTGGTCAAGGATCCCGATAGTCGGCGCTACCGCTTCGCCCGTGATGTTTCATTCGGGAGCCCATCTGGCGCAGCATCAGTCATAGGTGGAGGTTCGGCCAGCGGTCCGAGGGAATGGAAGGTACAGGGCTCTGGCAAGACTTACGGTGAGTGGCGCGACGAGTGAACTACATCGAGCCGGGCTGCCCGACCGGCAAATCCCTCTGTCCGATATGATGGAGACAGGGACGTAGAGTACCGATGTGTTTGTTCAGAAACGAGAATCCGGTGCTCACTGCGGCGCTCCTGGCGGCCACCTCGACAGGCTCCCTGTCCGCCGCTGAACCACAGGACTTCGAGTACTTCGAAACGAAGGTACGGCCGCTGCTGGTGGCCAAGTGCCAGGTCTGCCACAACACCCAGATGAAAAGCGGCAACATCGACCTCTCGAGCGTCGAGGGCTTCCTCAAGGCCCGCGACGAAGCAGCCTTGGTGTCCGCCGAGGATCCCGATTCCAGCCGACTCCTCGCCATCGTAGGGTACGAGCACCGGGTCAAGATGCCCCCGGGAGGAAAACTCCCCGAGGCAGAGATTGCGATATTCCGCGACTGGCTCCGCCAAGGCGCTCCGTGGCCGGGCGCCGAACATCGGGAAGCGATGCTCGCACCAGGCGAAACAGGCGTCTTTACCGAAGAGCAGAAGAACTACTGGGCTTTTCAGCCTGTTACGGATCCGGCCCTGCCCACGGTACGGAATGCTGACTGGGTTCTGGAGCCCGTCGACCGCTTCGTGCTCGCAAAGCTCGAGGAGCAGGAGATCGAGCCCGCACCTCCCACCGACAAGCTCACGTGGCTGCGTCGTGCGACATTCGACCTGACAGGGCTCCCGCCGACGCCGGCTGCATCCAGGGCGTTTCTGATGGATGAGTCTCCAGAGGCGCATGCGCGCGTGGTGGAACGACTGCTTACCTCGCCAGCCTACGGTGAGCGCTGGGGCCGCCACTGGCTTGACGTGGCCAGGTACGCGGATTCGACCGGCAATGACGAGGACCACCGCTATCCGTATGCCTGGAAGTATCGTGACTACGTCATAGAGTCGTTCAACAACGACCTGCCGTACGACCAGTTCGTGCGCGAGCAGATTGCGGGAGACCTGCTGCCGACCTCGGCTCCGGACGGAATCAACCGCCGCGGAATCGTTGCTACCGGCTTCCTCGCACTGGGCCCCAAGGCCGTCGCGCAGCAGGACAAGCAGCGGATGCTGTACGACGTCTACGACGAGCAGATCGAGGTGGTCTCGAAGGCGATGCTGGGCCTGACGGTGGCCTGCGCCCGCTGCCACGACCACAAGTTCGACCCGATCCTCACGAGGGACTACTATTCCCTGGCGGGGATCTTCGCGTCAACGCGCAGCTTTCAGGACCCCAGCCTGCATGTCTCGAAGCTTCTGTACAGGCCGCTTGTGCCCCGGCAGGAGTTCGAACGCTATGAAGCGCAGCAGCGCGCCATCAAGAACAGGCAGATCGAACTCGACAACCTTGCCGACATGGAAATCGAGACATTCATCGACTCCATCGCGAATCGCACGGCCGACTACATGCTTGGCGCTCGCGAAGTCTACGAAGATGACAGGGACCCGGCGGAAATCGCCACTGAAAGAAATCTGAGTCCACCCCTGCTGGAGAAATGGATCGCGTACCTGCAGCCCACCGGAGAACCCCGCAGGCAGCTTGCCGCATGGAGAGATGCCATGGCTTCACAACGCGAGACCGTGGCCGACACCTACCAGAAGCGGTTCGAGACGACTCTGAAGGAGTGGCACCACACGATTCGTCGCTGGCGCGAGAGCGCGATCGATCTCATCCGGAACGGCTCGATGCCGCCCCCTCCGAAACCGAACTTCGTGCCGGGGAGGGACCGGTTCTTCCACGATGTCTACGGTGTCAAGGGTGGACCTCTGCGCTTTGACGGCATGGTACGCGAGCGGCTCCTGCGGCCGGAGACCGTACAGACCATTGCCACACTCAAGGTCGAAATCAAGGAACTCAAGGCGAACGCCATGAAAGAGCCCCCGATGGCGAATGCAGTCGAGGAGGGCCCGGTCGTTGAGCAGCGGGTGTTCGTCCGAGGTGACTACAGCGCCGAAGGAGAACCGGCACCCAAGGTGTTCCCGGCGATCATCGCGGGCTTCGATCAGGATCCCGTCTCCACCGGCAGCGGCCGGCTGGAACTGGCCAACTGGATCGCCTCCCCTGACAACCCCCTCACGGCGCGAGTGATGGTCAACCGGATCTGGCAGAAGCACTTCGGCGAGGGAATCGTGCGTACGCCGAGCAATTTCGGCAAGCTGGGCACGCCTCCCACCCACCCCGAGTTGCTGGACTGGCTGGCTACGAGATTCGTGGAGCACGGGTGGTCCGTCAAGGAGATGCATCGGCGCATCATGCTCTCGAACGCCTACCGGATGAGCAGCGTCGTCAGCGGCGATGCGGCGATGCGGGATCCATCCAACCAGTGGCTCTCGCGTTACAACCGCAGGCGGCTTGATGTCGAGGAGTTGCGGGACGGCATGCTCGCCATCGACCAATCGATTGACCGCGCGATGGGCGGCACGTTGCAGTCCGGATTCGGAACGGATCGGGAGAACTCGAACGACCGACTCAGTATCGACCCCACCACATCGGTCCGGCGGATGGTCTACCTGCCCCTGCGACGGGCGAACCTGCCCACGCTGCTGAACCTCTTCGACTTCGGCGACGCCGTCACATCCCTTGGCAAGCGTCCGGTCACCAACGTGGCCCCCCAGGCCCTCTTCATGATGAACAGCGATTTCGTACAGGACCGAGCGAGCAATCTGGCCGAGCAACTGCTTGCGCATGAGGCTTGGACAGATTCCGACCGTGCACGGCGGGCTTATCTGCGGATCCTGACACGCGACCCCGATCCGGACGAAATCGACGGAGCGGTTTCGTACGTAAGTGCCTATGCGTCGCGGTTCGACGGAGCGACATCACAGGAAGCCTGGCAGAGTTACTGCCGCATTCTGCTCGCCTCGAACGACTTCATCTATGTGGACTGAGGTGAGGGACCGACTGGGAGCAACGAGCGACCATCCAGGGGGCAAGCGATGACATACCAGAAGATGATCGAGCACATGAACGCCGTGCAGCCCATGTCCCGGCGGGGCATGCTGCGGGATGCAGCCTGCGGCTTCGGGATGCTGGCGCTGGCCGGTCTGTTTGAACAGAACCGGGCTGGCGCTGCAAACGTTCCGTTCGATCCGGCCAATCCGCTCTCCGTCCGCAAGCCGCACTTCGAACCCCGCGTTCAGCGGGTCATCTTCCTGTTCATGCACGGTGGCCCCTCGTCGGTCGACACATTCGAGTACAAACCCTATCTGAGCAAGAATCACGGCAAGCCGCTGCCCATCGAGCGCCCCCTCGCGTTCGACGACGAAGAACCCGGCCCGCTGATGAAACCCTTGTGGGACTTCAGGCCGGGCGGACAGAGCGGCATCCAGGTGAGTGACCTCTTCCCGCACGTTCGCGAGTGCGTGGACGACATGTGCTTCGTACACTCGATGGTCGGCGAAGGCGTCGATCACGGCGCAGCCCTCCTGCAGACGTTTACAGGCTCCAGCACGTTCACCCGCCCGAGCCTGGGGTCATGGGTGGTCTACGGGCTCGGAACGGAGAATCGGAACCTGCCGGGGTATATCACGATCAAGCCGGCACTCTCACACGGCGGCGCCAAGAACTGGTCGTCCGCGTTCCTGCCGGGGTCCTTCCAGGGCACACCCATCGGTCATGCCGGCCTGAACGTGGCGGACGTGCAGGGCGAGCCGATCGAGTACCTGGTCAACAAGGGTCTGTCTGCGGAGCGGCAGCGCTACGAACTCGACATGCTACGCAACGTCAATCGCCGGCACGCGGAGATGCGGCGGAACGATCCCCGGCTGGAAGCCCGGATCCAGTCATTCGAGCTGGCCTTCCGCATGCAGGTGCAGGCACCGGAGGCGTTCGAGGTCGAGAAGGAATCCGAGGCTACACGAAAACTGTACGGACTGGACGATCCGGTCACGGCCGACTTCGGCTGGCAGTGCCTGCTGGCGAGGCGCCTGAGCGAGCGCAACGTGCGGTTTGTTCAATGCACGCATTCCTACAAGTGGGACCAGCACGCCGACCTGTTCAATCTGCACAGCAAGAATGCGGCAGAAGTGGACAGGCCGATCGCAGGGCTGCTCAAGGACCTGAAATCCAGTGGGATGCTGGAGGACACGCTGGTCGTCTGGGCCGGGGAATTCGGACGCACACCGGTCAGCCAAGGCGGCGACGGCCGCGACCACAACCCATACGGCTACACCATCTGGATGGCAGGTGCGGGAGTCAAGAAGGGCTTTCAGTATGGCGCCACCGATGAGATCGGGTACCACGCTGCGGAAAACCGCATGCATATCCATGACTTTCATGCCACTCTGCTGCACCTGCTCGGCATGGACCACGAGAAACTGACATACCGTTTTTCGGGGCGTGACTTCCGCCTCACCGATGTAGCCGGCCTCGTTCACAACGAGATCCTCGCCTGATCCGTCAACTGTGACGCGACTGCGATTGAAGGGGCATTCCGAGCATTCGTGCACTGCGGACCGGCAAAGGACCGGCGGCCTCGGGTTAGTCGGCGGCGATGGCCGTGGCGTGCGGGAGCCGACGCCGGAGGCCGTTCCGGCCTTGCCATCGTGGGGTCTTGTCCGAGGCGGGACTCGGAGTCCGGCCAAGAGGCTCCGATCGACAGCAGTCGCCCCTGACATCGGACAGTTCGCTTCCCGCTCCCGAGGGCCAGCACCTGCCACTTGGGGCCGTATAATGACCGATGGGACGGCTTGGGAACGGTTCACCTTCCTGGGGTGATTCGCCGAACAGCCATGTCGATGCGATTGTGGCGGCTGGCCTCGCCAACTCGTCACATCCCCCCAGGAAAGTTGGGTGAATCTCGTTGCAGGCCCTCGAAACCGTCCCGGTCGACGCTCCACAGGACAGTGACCTTCGCAAATGCGTTCACTGCGGCCTCTGCCTGAACGCCTGTCCGACGTATCGGGAACTGGGCGTCGAAATGGACTCGCCCCGTGGGCGAATCTACCAGATGATCGAAGTGGCGGAGGGACGCAGTGCGGTCTCACCACACTACGTCGAGCACATCGAACTCTGCCTGGCATGTCGAGCCTGTGAAACGGCCTGCCCGTCCGGCGTGCAGTACGGCCGGCTCATCGAAGGCGCACTTGCGCAAGTGGAACGGTCCGTCCGGCGGCCGCTCGCACAGCGGTTGCTGCGCTGGATGGCATACGACCGGCTCCTGCGCAGTCCCATGTTGCTCAAGGCGGTCGGTGCGGGGCTATTGTTCTACCAGCGCAGTGGACTGGAAGCGATGATGAAGTCCACCGGATTCCTGGACGGGATGGGCCGCCTCGGCGAACTGGCCGGACTGGCACCCCGAGCACAGGCGCCTTTCTTTTTCTCCAGCCTTGGCACGGTGTTTCCCGCCGTCGGAGCGACGAAGCACCGCGTGGCGCTGCTCGCGGGTTGCATGCAGAACATCTTCTTCAGTCGGCTCAACGAAGCAACCGTGCGGGTGCTCTGCAAGAACGGCTGCGAGGTCACTGTTCCGGCGGAGCAGACCTGCTGCGGTGCTCTGCAGGTCCATGCCGGACTGCGCGACATCGGCCGCGAACAGGCCCGGAAGAACATCGTCGCACTGGAGGCGCAGGACTTCGACGCAGTCATCACCAACACGGCTGGCTGCGGGTCGGTCCTCAAGGAATACCCCGACCTCTTCGAACACGATCCGGAGTGGCACGAACGGGCCAAGGCATTCTCGAACAGGATGCGCGACGTCAGCGAGTTTCTCGCCTCGATCGATCTCAACACGGCATTCGGGCGGGTCGAGCGCACGGTGACCTACCAGGACTCGTGTCATCTACTGCACGGGCAGAAAATCCAGAAAGCGCCCAGAACCCTGATCCAGTCGATTCCCGGCATCACCTTGCGGGAGCTTCCGTTCAGCGAGATCTGCTGCGGGTCTGCGGGCGTGTACAACATCGAGCACACCGACATATCCATGTCACTGCTGGAGGACAAGATGCGGATGGTCGAGTCGACCGCAGCCGACACCATCGTCACGGCGAATCCCGGTTGCATGCTCCAGTTGCAGGCCGGCACACGTCAACTCCCTCGTCCGTTGCCAGTCATGCATGTCGTGGAGTTGCTGGACGAAGCCTACGAGGCCTCGCCAGCCTGATCGGGCCGAGCGGCAGGCGCGACGGAAGCGATGCGAAACGCCTCCGAGTGAATCGTATTGCGTCAAGCGACAGTCTTCGGGAAGACGGTCTTGCGTTGGCAACGGCATCGGGACCTGCCACTTGCCAGTCTGGTCGCGCCGCATCGCTTGGTTCTTTCTCCCAGTGCCGGATGGTCCGCATCATTGCGGCAAACTACGCCCGCAACATAGCGACTCACGGTACACAGACCCCGTCACAGGCAAGAAAATAGGGGAGCGGTTGCCCGCTCCCCTTGGCTGTTCACGTAGTCCTTCTCGGCCACCAACCCTACGGCAGGTCCGCGCCGAAGGCTCCCTTGAGGCCCAGGTGCTGGTGATTCTCCGGGGTGGTCTTCGCATCCGTGCTGAAACCGAGGGGTATTACTCCCTCGCCAAACTGGCCCGGAAACTCGTAGATCCCGATCACTCCCAGCGGCCCGTCCGGCGAACTCCCCACGAACTCGAAACTGTACCCCCGTGCACTGTCATCGTGATCCTGCTCCCCCCGGGCCTCCGCCGAATCCCGGTAGTCGATCTTGACCGTCCTTGAATCGTTTAAGCTGGAGCTGGCATCCCACTGGTAGTCCAGCTCGTGGTTGCCACTGCCGAAGCTCGCATCCGTGCCGAACGTGATCTTCGGAAAGATCAGCCGCCGCACTTCCTTGTTGGCATGGTACAGGTAGTCGCCGTTCGCCACCGACCGCAGGTCGCTCAGCACCGTCGTGACATGTCCGCCCACTCCGTTCGATCGGATGCTGAGGCTCTGGCCGCTCCATGTGGCCGCGGGGATCGGGTCCGTCCCGAACCATTCCACATCCACGCTCGCTTCCCCCTCGTAGGCCGCCTGAAGACCCATGTAGTCGTAATCCTCGCCTCTGTTCAACAAATCCGCCATGACGCCCAGATAGGCCACCGTCTTGCCCGTATAGGTCGCCCGGCCACCCTGCGGCAACTGGTCCCGCCTCTGCGCCGTCGCCACCGGCAGCGGACTGTAGGCGAACGACTCCACCTCCTGATGGATCCAGTTCCTGCCCCGCAGCGCGTTCTTCGCCCACTGGATCCGCCACACCCCGAACCGTGTGTAGTCCGTACTCCCCGCCGTCGCCTTGATCTGCCACTGCCGCTGATTGAAGATCGACGACGCCGACGTGTTCCAGATCCACTTGTTCGCACCCGCGCTGTCGAACAGTTCCCCGTCGTCGCCGTGGATCGTCAGGAACGATTTCTCCGTGCCGTCCTCATCCTCGTCCACGAACAGACCGTCCCGCCCCGGATCGAACGCCGCCTCCAGGCTCTCCACCGAACTCAGCGCCTCGATCATCGCATCGATGCGGTCCAGCGCATCCGACGGCGCTGCCGGGAACCGACTATCCCGCGTCTTCCGGGTCACGCCGTCGCTCTGCTGCACGCTGACCTCGTTGACCGTCTTGCTGGGCAGTTGCCAGGACCAGCCTCTGAGCTTGCGCCACTCGTCTGTCGTGATGCCTGCCGGCCGCGTGTAGCTGGAGCGGATGCGCTTTGTTGAGTCGCTTTCCATGTTGGAATCCCAGAACACATAGTGCAGCAGGGCCAGATTGACCTGCTTCCACTCCGCATCGACCTGCTCCTTCAGTCCCCCGATCAACTGCAGCCCGGCGATCTTGTCGCGGCCCTTCTCGATCCGCTCCCGAGCCACCTGCACCCAGGTCTTGGGACTGTTCCGGTTGAACTCACCACCTCCTTCGCTCGCCAGCAGGTCCGCCAGCGAGAGCTGCACATCCAGCATCTGTTCACCCTTGTACTTGTTGGCGTCCCCCGGCTTGTCGGCCTTGCGGAAAAACGATCCCCGGTAGTTGCCCTGCACCCCGAGGGCCTGGGCCTCATCCTGGGTCAGACCTGCTTCCCCATCGGGAAAGAAAGCATACACCGTCGAACCCAGATTCTCGTTGTACCAGGTCCAGGCCTGCGGCTTGGCCGTCAACTGGCCGTTCGCGATCACCGTCTTGGCCTCGTCGCTCACCAGCATGGCGTTCCCCTGCGTCCCGTCGTCCACCGACGGTCGCTGCACCGGCCCGTCCGCCACCCGGGTCGCCCCGAAACCTCCCGCCAGGTAACTCCGGTTGTCACTGCCGGCCGCACTGTCCGTCTTCACGCCGTCACCGACCGACCACACGCCCACCACCTCGCTGCCCGCCTCCGGCTCACTGTCGCCTCCCAGCAACCGCCCCTCGAACGTGCCGTCCACCTTCTGCGGTCGATACACCCCGGCGCGCCGTCCGAAGTCGATCGTCGCACCCTCCTCCATCCCCTTCTCCCAGTTCCCCTGCGTTCTCAGGTCCGCCTTCGGCAGCACGATGCTGTCCACCTCCCCGAACAGGTACTCCCAGCTCTCCCCCTCCGCCGTCATCAGGTTCGTGATCAAGCCGTCCACCTTCTCCGCCGTGAAGTTGATGCTGATCTCGATGTCCCCCGCATACTGCTTGTCCGCTCCGCTCACCGCCAGCGTCTCCCCCTCGTACCGCGCCGTCCCCGCCGTCTGCACGTACCGCGACCGCGCCGTATTGTCCGTCACCCCGAACGCAAACGCTCCCCGCTCCCCCGTCTTCGGACTCACCTTGTACTCCGCCTTCTCCGTCGCATCCGCCCGCTGCCTGCGCGTGATCGTCCCGTACCGCGTGTTCCCGTACTCCCCGTACGTCACCGTCGATTCCGTCTTCGTCGCCCCGAAGATCGTCCCCGCATCTCCCTCCTTGGCCGCTCCCTCCAGCACTCCGTCGTCCCCCAGTGCCGCCGCCAGTTCCTCCGCGCTGGTCAGCGCCTCGAGCAGGTCGTCGATCTCCCCCAACGCCCGGTCGTCGTCCGGTTCCGCCTCGTCTCCGAACAGGCTGTCGAACCCGGTGTTGGTCGTACCGGTCCCCTTCAACACCGTCTCCAGCACGCCCTTGACGTTCGTCTTCGCATTGCCGCTCGCGGCCGTCCCCCACTGCTTCTCGATCTGCTCGTCCCGGTCCGAGTCCTTCTCGAACACCTCCAGGATCTGGACGATCTTCTCCCGGATCCCCTCCAGCTTCGTCCGTGCTTCCGCCACGAAGTTCGTCCCCTTCGTCTGCGACACCCCGTCCCCCAGCAGGTCCGCGAACGGGTAGTTCTCCCCCTTCACCACCAGCGCCGTGTTCGCCTCGTTGATGTCCGCCGTCGACCTGTCGTCCCCCCGCATGGCCGGGTCTGCGCTCAGACCGTCCGTCCTGAACTTCGCCGCACCGATCTTGACGTTGTCCAGACGCATGCCCGTCAGCATCCCGTCCTCCATCCGCACCCGGTAACTCCCGGAGGTGTCCGTGTCGATGTCGCCCATCCCGCTGCTCGGCAGCAGCGCTCCGTCCACGTCGTAGCCCTCACCGTCCTCGCGCATCACCGCCAGCAGACCGCCCGTGCCCTTGATCGCCATGCTCTCCGGCTGGTACTCCGCCATCCACGCTCCGTCCACCATCGTCACCGTGTAGATGTTCCCGTTCCCGGCCGTCACCCGACCGCCACTGCGGAACATCTCCCCGTCCAGCGTGTAGCTGCCGTCTTCCTCCCGCACCAGCGTCACCGTCGTCCCGCTCGTGCCCAATGTCACCTGCGTCTGTGGCGCCTCATGCATGGCCATCCACATCCCGTCCGCGTCCATGCTCAGCGTGTACAGGTTGCCGTTGGTCGCCGTCACCATCGTCACCCCGTCCTCGACCCGCATCTCCCCCAGCCAGTAGCTGCCGTCCTCTCTCTTCGTCAGCATCACCGTCTCGCCCGACATCCCCAACATGACCGTGACCGTCTCTTCCCGGTACGTCGCCATCCAGTTCCCCTCACCGTCATCCATCAGCGTGTAGCTGTTGCCACCCACCATCAACGTGGCTCCGTCGGTCAGCGTCTCCGGCTCCCCACTCACCGGACTCACCACCGTCCAGCTCCCGTCTTCCGCCTGCACCGTCTCCAGCGTCACCCCCAAGGTGCCCACCGTCACCGTGCCCGTCTCCGGCACGTACTCCGCCATCCACATCCCCTCCGTATCCTTCATCAGCCGATACCGGTTCCCGTTCGATGCCGTCGCGACCGTCACGCCGCTCTCCACTTCCATCTCCCCCAGCCAGTAGCCGCCGTCCTCGGCCCTGCTCACCGTCACCGTCTCGCCCGAGGTCCCCAGCATCACCTCCACCACCATCTCCATGTACTCCGCCATCCACATGCCGTCCTCGCCCAGCGTCAGCGTGTAGGTGTTCCCGTTCCCCGCATGCGCGGTCGTCTCCCCGCTCGTCACCGCCATCTCTTCCAGCCAGTAACTGCCGTCCTCCCGCCTCTCCAGCGTCACCGTGTCGCCCGACAGACCCAGCATCACCGGGATCATCGGCATCCGGTAGCCGGCCATCCAGGTGACCGCTCCGTTCTCGTCGGTCGTGATGCTCAGCACGTACTCGTTGCCGTTCGCGGCCGTGTGGATGGTCTCGCCGCTCCGGACCGCCATCTCCCCCAGCCAGTAGCTGCCGTCCTCGGCCCGGGTGATCGTCACCGTCTCCTCGCTCGTACCGAGCGGGATCATGATCTCGTGCGCGTCGAACTGCGCTGTCCAGGTCCCCTCTGCCAGCGTCAGCGTGTACTGCCCGCCGTTCCCGGCCGTCACGTTCCCGCCGCTCTCGAACGCTTCCCCGTTCAGCGTGAAGCCACCACCCTCGGTGGTCATCAGGGTGACCGTCTCGCCGCTCGTCCCCAGCGTGATCTCGACCGGCTGCGGCTGGAAGGGCGGCGGTGCCGGTGGCGGTGTGACCGGTCTTGCTATCGGTGCGGGTTCATCGCCTCCACAACCGGCCATCCCGACTGTCAGAAGCCCTGCCAGGAAGAGAGTTACCCCCCCCCCCCGGAATTTCTTCAACTTGCTCTGCATGGAAGTTCTCTCCTTCTTGCTGGTACTCGTACGCCACCGAACGAATTTCCCCGCTCGGCAACCCGGGCTCCGGAAGCCTCGTCGGGCCCTCGGACCAGCTTCGCCATCAAGATGACACAGATCCCGAACGCGTTCAACCCCCGCAAGCCCAAGAGCCTTTACGATGTGCCTGGAACGCTACCGGTCCGCATCCAAATATCCTGTCGTCCACCCGCATCCTGCGCCCATCACCTTGTCTCTCCAGTCAAGTGCGACACGATGCCTCGCGCCCTGCTTGCGACACCGGTCCCGTCCATACACGGCATAGGGACGGACGTTTCCTTGCGGTCCCGGACGAGTGCCAGCCCGCCGAGCCCGTCCAATACAGCGGCCCCACTACCGGTCTCCGACGCCTCCGGCCCAGTCCGCACCCTCTGCACCGGCAAGGACTGCTCCTGACGCAACACTAGGAGACCTGACCGTCAAGGACACCGCGCATGTAGGAGAACGACTTCGCCATGCCCATCTGCGGGTGGTCCGCAAAGACCTCGTACTCAAGGCCGACAACGCCGGTATAGCCCCGGTCCTTCAGCTTCTTGAAAATCGCGGCGACAGGCATCCGGCCGTCGCCGACGGCAACCTGGCTGCTCTTGTTGCTGAAGTCCGTGAGATCCTTCACGTGGAAGTCGTACACGCGGTCCCAAGCTCCGTCGATCTCATCAAGGATGTCGGCTCCAGTGCGGACCGTGTGGCCCACATCGATGCACAGGCCCATGCGCGGGTCCATGTCCTTGACGTGCCGGATCACGTCGCTTGGCGCAGGATAGAAGCGATCCTCGGGCCCGTGATTGTGGATGGCCATCTTGCGGTCGTACTTGATCGCGAGTTTCTCGATGACGCCCAGATTGGAGTGCTTCGGCGCACACACCATCACCGGCATGCCGGCTGCCACCGCGTATCTGAAGTAAGGTTCCAATTCGGCTTCGGTATCGTCCTTGAGCGAGATGTTGCCGCCGGCGACGATCTCGATGCCAGCCTTCTCGAACTCGGCTCGCGCCCGCCTGAGTTCCTCCTCGGAGAGGTAGTACGGCATGTGAAACGCCTTGACGTTGGCGTACTTGATCCCGAGTTCCTTCATGATCCCGATCGCGGCGGTTCGGCTGAACTTCCGCAGGGAGTAGGTCGCGACCGCGAGTTTCACATCATCCCAGCGATGCGGGTTCGAACTGCTGACGGACTGGGCCGTGGCGGAGGCCGCAGCCGGCACCGCCGCGGCTGTGCTCAGGAATGAACGTCTGGTCGGAGAAGTCATGGCCGGGAATACTCCTTGGCGGTTCGTCGGAACCTCCAAGATTCTAGCAGGTCAGGTCGAACCGGCGATGCGGCGAGTGGGCCGCACTGACTCGGACCGACACAACGACAATCTGAACCCTGCCACACTCACGAGTTGCCGGTCCTCACAATTCACGGCACGGAGGCCCTCACTCCCGCTCACGTCAACGCTGGATGTCGATGATGTCGCTCTGAACCGCACCGGTTGCGCGAGCACCCTTCGCGTCGAAATGGCGGTTGATCTCGCTGCCAGCCGGGCGACCGTCGGAACGATGCGGTTAAGATGTGAACATGAAGGGCGATCCGACAGTCATCAAGCATCTCAACAGGGCTCTCAAGGGCGAGTTCACGGCGATCCACCAGTACATCGTTCATGCCGAGATGTGCAACGACTGGGGCTATACGAAACTGGGCGCGTTCATCAAGCGGCAGGCGATCGACGAGATGGGACACGCCGAGCGCTTCATCGAACGGATTCTGTTCCTGGAGGGTGTACCGGGCATGGGCGAACTCCAGCCCCTGAACGTGGGCGGAAACGTCAAGGAACAGATTTTCAACGACCTGCAACTCGAACACGAGGCGGTGGGACTTCTCAACGCTGCGATCAGGGACTCCGTCGCGGCGGGCGACAACGCCTCCCGCGAACTGTTCGAGACCGTCCTGAAGGACGAGGAGGAGCATGTGGACTGGCTCGAATCGCAGTTGCAGATGATCAAGGACATGGGCCTCGGAATCTACCTGGCCCAGCAACTTGGCGATGATCCAGCTGCCGCGGGCTAGTGTTCCGGCAAGGTATGGGTCTCTGGTGGATGAACCTGTGCTGGCAGCGGGCGTCGGCAATCGTGATGCGCGCGTTCACGCCTCGTCGACACCCTGTCGCTCGTCGCCCACGACGCTGCTGTCGAACCCCACTCGCTCCGGTCCCCGAACCGCCGACCCCGTCCGATCATTCCGACCGCACTGGGCCTCACGCTCCCCGCAGGGGTGGCCGTGTCTGTCCAGCACCAACCTGGCTGCCTTGCTTGGGGTCGGGCGGCCCACCACCGGAGTCGACATCCCTTGCCCACCATCCAACTCGATGCGCTGTGCCTCCCCTGTGTCCGGCAGTCCGCCTGCTTCTCGCCGAACAGTAAGATCGTAGCCGTACCGAATGGCTCCTGTTCCCGGTGTTGCGTCAACCGCCGATCTCCGGGTGGAAGGACGGGAGTCCGCGGCGAGCATCGAGACCTGCCGTTTGCCAGTGGACATGCGGTTTCGCCAGTCCTAACGATCGTGAGCGGCCCTGTGCTACGGTACGTTCGATGGATGCACAGTGGATTGGTGTTGCCCTGACGGTGATTGCCGTCACGGTGTCTCTTGCGGTCTTCGTTCGTTCTGGCTCCACCCAGCTTCGCGGGGAGTTTGGCAGTGAACTGCAGAGCTTTCGTCAGGAGCATCGCGAGGATATTCGAGCTCTTGCCGCACAGCAGCGCGAGGACAACCGGGCTCTTGCTGCACAGCTGCGCGAGGACCATCGTGAACTGTCCGACAAGCTGACGGCGTTGGCCGAGCGGACTACGCGCATCAAAGAGGCATTGGTGCCGCGGTCGACCCCGATACTGCAGGCTGCGGCGCAATCGCTTCCCCCGACCGAGTAACGGTGGTCCGAGTGCACGCCTGGCCAATCCCGGGCGTGGTGTTCCGAATCCCGGAGTTGTGCCACTGAGTGTTCCCTCAACGGCCACACTTCCGGTAGAGTGTGCCGCAAGAAGGAGGCTATCCAGCCCGCGGCCAAGTGCGTGCCGGTGCGACACAAACTGGCAAACGGCCGGTGCAGATCCCCGCCGCAGACTCAGTTCGGTCTACCTGAAGATCTCTGCTTGACGCAACACTAGTCCACAACGACCTCAAGCAGCTGGGCTAACTGCGGATAGTACTGCACGCGGACCTTGCTCCCGGGCCGCAGTTCGTCAAGGCGGATGCGGGTTGTTCCGAGCCTCTTGGCCGCCTTCTTGCCCAACTTGATCTGTTCGCGGCCCTCGGGCTGCGAGAACGTCAGATCGAGTTCACCATGCCGGCCAAGTGCGAGCAGGACGCGACGCCCCTGGATGTCGACACTCTTCACCGACCCTTTCGCCTTGACGATTTTCAGGACCGCCTCGGGGCGGGTGCCCTCGAGAGCACCCGAGGCGTTGTCGTTGACCCCGGGGCGGGTGCTGGAACTGATGGTCTTCTGCTGTGCGATTGCAAATGGAACGGCAACCGCCAGCGCAAGAATGAGGCGGAGTGGCATCTCAAGCCCCTCCATTGTAACCGGACCGAACGATGGTCATCAGCACCGGTGTCGCTACAGAACCGAACGGAGGTAGTTGGCAATCTCTGGGCGGCCCCAATCCTCGGGCCCGATGTACTTGCGCAGCACGCGGCCACGCCTTGAGATCAGGTACGACTCGGGATATTTCATCGTTCCGTAACGGGTGCTGACCCGGCGGTCCGGATCGCGAACCGTCGGGAACGTCACGGCGGCGTCCTGCAGGAAGCGCGAGTACTCGTCCGCATCCTCGTCGACACTGACGCCCAGCACCACGAGGCCGTTCTCCCGGAAACGCTCGTAGGTCCGATTGAGGGATGGCATCTCCTGGATGCAGGGTGGGCACCACGTGGCCCAGAAATTCAGCAGGACCACCTTGCCTTCGTAGTCGGCCAGGCTGACGCCAAGTCCTTGATCATCCGACAGTTCGAATCCGGGCGCGTGATCACCGACCTGAATGTCGTACACACGCAGGTAACCCTGCACCCGGTACACCATGACGCCAGCCAGCACCAACGCCAGACCATAGACGACCAACTCCCTGCTCACTCGTGTCATAATCATGGGTATACAGTCTCACTCTATTCCCCGCTAGCGGCGAACGCAACAATCTCCGGGATGCTGATTACACGAATAGCTGAGTTTTCAGCATCGCATGTCTGCTCCAACCCGCAATTCTCACCCGAGAAGAATGAGCGACTGTACGGCAAGGAGAGCCGTCCACACGGCCACAACTTCGTGATCGAGGTCACGTTGCACGGTGAAGTGGACCCGGTGAACGGCATGGTTCTGGATCTGAAGACACTCACCGAGATCATCCGCAAGAACGTGATCGAGACGTACGACCATCGGTTCCTGAACCGGGAAGTGCCTCCTTTCGATACGGTCGTGCCGACGCCGGAGAACATCGCGCGGGACATCTGGCGGCGCCTGCACAGCCCACTGGCGTTCATCGGTGGCGTGCTCCACTCCATCCGGCTGCACGAAAGCAAGGACCTGTTCGTGGAGTACAGCGAGTCCGAAGCCCCGTGACGACCGTAACCAGGCGGTACCGCTTCTCTGCATCGCACCGGCTTTGCTCCGACGCCCTGAACGAAGAAGAGAACCGCAGAGTCTTCGGAAAGTGCGCGAATCCGTTCGGGCATGGCCACGACTATCTCCTTGAGGTGAGCATCAGCGGCGATCCTGATCCCGACAGCGGCCTTGCCCTGGAGCGCCACCTGATGGATCGATGGGTCGAGGAATCGGTCCTGGAACGTCTCGACTACGCAGACCTGAACGGTCGGATGCCGCATCCCGGCACGCTCGTTCCCACATCCGAGAACATCCTCATTGCCGTCAAGCAGTGGCTGGAGGAAGCCTGGGCCCGACACTTCCCGCGGCGCCCCGCACAACTGGAACGGCTGAGACTCGAGGAGACACCGCGCAATAGCTTCCGCCTGAACGTCAAGCAGGACGCGGCCCCCCATGCATAGAGTGAACGCGACGCAACACGACCTGCTGGATGCAGAGGAGATTCAGCGCGACGGAGAGCCGGTGGATGACTTGGCACCGCTGGTGCATGAAGCCCTCACGCTCCTGGGAGAGGATCCCACCCGCGATGGTCTGCGCAATACACCCAAGAGGGTCGCCAAGGCCTGGCGTGATCTGACTCGCGGATATACGCAGGACCCGCACGAGGTCCTGAAGTCCGCGATGTTCGACGTTGCCTACGATGAGATGGTGATCGTGAAGGACATTGAGGTGTTCTCGCTCTGCGAGCACCACCTCCTGCCGTTCTTCGGCAAGATGCACATCGCCTACATTCCTCGCAAGAAGGTGATCGGCTTGAGCAAGACGGCGCGGCTGGTGGAGATTTTCGCACGGCGTCTGCAGATCCAGGAACGGCTGACACAGCAGGTCGCAGAGACGATTCAGACGGCGATTCGGCCCGAGGGAGTGGGCGTGGTCTGCGAGGCCCAGCATCTCTGCATGATGATGCGGGGCGTGGAAAAACAGCACTCCTCGACCATCACGAGCAGCATGCTGGGCGTCTTCCGGGAGAACCCCAAGACGCGCGAGGAGTTCCTGTCACTGGCCTCGCCAGGAACCGCCCGCTAGCGGAAACAGACATCCGACATCCGTTGAACCTCGGACCGTGACCGGGAAGGAACATCTGTGCTAACCATCCCATGGACGAGACCTGCAGGAGGATGGAGCGCTCCACACGGCCGCACCACGTGCAGTCGCTATACCGGAGTCACGGAATTGGTCCGATCGGCATCAGGATGCCGCTGACACGCTGGCTGACGCACCACTGGTGACAGGCGGCTTGGTGGACTTGGCGGAGGAACTGTCCTTCGTCGTGGAACTGTCCTTGCTGTCCGAGGACTTGGTCTCGGCCTTGCTTGCCGCATCCCCCGTTTCCGTGGGGGGCTTGGTACCGCCCTTGCCATAGTCGGTCACGTACCAGCCACTTCCCTTGAACTGGATGGCAGGGGCGGACAGGAGCTTGCGCACCGCCCCGTCGCACGTCGACCCGGCATGCTCTGCATGAACCTTCAGCGGATCGTCGGAGAACTTCTGGATCAGTTCGAAACGCTCGCCGCACGTGACACATTCGTACTCGTAAAGGGGCATTGGCCTACCTATCCCGGCCATCTTGGCCGCGACTGGTCAGATACGCATCCGACCAGATAACCTTCTTGATCCTAGCAGCTTGACAGTGGGCGCGGAATTCCGGGCATGCCCGTCATCCGAGTTGCTCGCTGGCATTCTCACCCACAAGCTCGCCAAGGATCGGACTGCCCACGGGACACTGTCATGCACCCTGGGCGACGCCACCTCCAACGTCTTCACTCACTTGCCGCCGCAGGAGCGACCGAACTCATCGGCCAATCCCTGCCCGTTGCCCGGCGGAATCTGACGCAACCACGGACGAATGTCCTCTGTGGATTCCGCCCATGATCGCCCAACTCACGGGGGTGAAACCAGAAGCGGCTCATTTGCGTCGGAATAGCAGGCGGGTGAGCCGGGCGATTCAGATCGAGCCGGCCGGGCTGTCCATGGACGCACCATGTTCCGTATCCTCACGATCGCAAGCTGGTCCATCGTCGTAGTCGGTCTGGCTGCCCGCCCGCTGGCGGCAGGATCGGCCGATCCTGATGCTGCGACGACATCGGAAGCCGACCCGGCCCCCTACGTCACGGTGCCAGCCGGAACCCGCGTACCTCTGGTGATGATCAACAGCGTCAGCTCCAAGCACTCCAGGGACGGTGACCCGATCTACCTGGAAAGCGTATACCCGGTGGTCGTGGACGGCCGGATCGTGCTACCTGCCGGGACTCACGTCTCGGGCAGCGTAACGCTGTCGAAACGTCCCGGAAGGATCAAGGGACGGGGCAAGCTCCAGGTCGGTGTTGAGCAGATGATCCTGCCGAACGGCGTGATCCGCGACCTCAGGGGCCGGCCGGGAGGACTCGACGGACGTTCACCCGACAGCTTCGACCGTGAGACGGGGGAAATCAAGTCACAGGGCACCAAGGGGGAGGATGCGACCGACATTGCCACGGCAACGGCAGCAGGCGCTTCGATAGGATCGATTGCAGGAGCGATCGGCGGGAGCGCCGGAAGGGGTGTGGGTGTCGGAGCGATCGGTGGAGCCGTAGCCGGCACCGCCAGAGTCCTGCTCACCCGCGGACCGGACGCGATGCTTGATCGGGGAACGCACGTTGAAATGCTCCTTGAAGTCGACCTTCGGTTCACGGAGGACGAGATCCGGTTCGACGATTCCTTCAAGCCGGGGCGAACGGGTAGTGTCGGACGTGGACCCGATCGGAACCGCAGCAGACGGGATGAGGGAAACCGGGGAATCGGAGGGATTGGTCGCGTACCGGTCGGACGGCGCTTCCCGCTGTAAGCGCACTCTGATCACGATGCCTGCGCGACCGTTCCGCGATGGGCAAGCCGTCGAGGCTCCGACATCCGAACGTGGGAGTTCCCCATCCGGCCAAGCGCCCTCCACCAGGGCACCGGCCGCAGGGACGCGGAGACCGTAACGGGTCCGACTCTGGCAGAAGCGCTACCGCAGAGGGCTCAACTCAAGCTCGTGAATCTGGAGGACCGTCACCAGTCTCGTACGCCGGGGCCATGAAATCCCGCACACCGCCTCAAACGGGCTCCGCACTGGCTCGAATCCGCGATGTGCCAACTCCAGTCCGTCATGTAACGACAGCTGACACTAAGGCTCGGTATCCATGAAGTGATAACAGACCATGTGGCAGATGAAGAAGTGTGCATCCTCGACGCGGCCCATGTGATCGTCGGACACATGCAGGCTGAGATCCACGCTCGGTCGTAGACGACCGCCGCTGATCCCGCTCAGACCGACCGTATAGCATCCGATGGACTTGGCGTAGTCGATCGCCCGAATGACGTTCTCCGAGTTCCCGCTCCCGCTGATCGCCATCACGAGGTCGCCGGGCCGGGCGAAGTTCTTCAGTGGTTCGACGAAGACGCTCTCGTAGCCCACGTCATTCGAATAGGCCGTCATCGTCGGGATCTGCTCGCTGAGCGAGAGAATCCGGAACCGGTTCTCCCTCCCGTAACTGGCACCCTTGACGATGTCACACGCAAAGTGATTCGCGGTCGCGGCGCTGCCGCCGTTTCCGAAAACGAAAATCTGCCGCTCCTCGGCACGGGCGCGGCGAAAGACCTCGATCAGTTGTTCGACGCGGTCGAGATCGACCGTGTCGAGCGCAGCCATCAGCCGCTGCTTGTACTCGCTAGCGAATGCCATGCATCCCTCTCAGTCCCCTAGCCCGGATATCTCACCAAGTCGCGCGAGCATCGATTTTTCGGCGGTATTGGACCTGTCACTGGGCAAAAAAGCATCGATTTGCAGGGTGGATCCATAAACAGGGCCATGATTTCCGGGTTCCTCCGCCCCGGATCGCTCCACCGACCTCCTCGCCGGCCTTGTCCGGCTCCTCCACGCCTGCTCGCTCCTCCCCGTAGACACACCTCTCCCACCGACCGCCTTGCGGCCGCTCTCCCCAATGTCCTGTCCCGCGCCGACCTCAGCTCGCCAGGGCCTCCTGGAACCGCGCCAGGCACTGCGCGAACAACTCCCGGCGCGGAAACACCGACGAGATCCGGACCCGCACCCTCCGCACGCTCATCCGCACCTCCCCGGCCACCTTCAGCAGCAGCGCCCGCATCGTCCCGTACTGCGCCTTCGCCAACTTCGTCCCCACCAGCGCCACCCGCCGGAGCACCTCCAGCAGCATCGCTCCGAACAGCGCCCAGTACATTCGCAACTGGTTCGCCCGCATCGAACCCGCCGAGGTCCGGTCCGCGAACAGGTGCAACTGCTGTTCCTTGATCCGGTTCTCCATGTCCCCCCGCGCGCAGTACAGCTTCTCGTACAACTCCTTGGGTTTCCACTCCTTGCGACTCATGCTCGTCACCACGAAGCGTTGGTTCCGCCCCCGCGGCCCCGGCAGCCATTCCGCCTTCGCCACCACCCGCCGCTTCCGACTCCAACTCTCCCGCGTCCGATACCGGAAACTCCGGTACCGCCGCGCCGCCTTGCCGCTCGTCACGCACCGGCTCCCCGCCCGATTCTGCTGCCGTGCCACCTCCTCCGCCAACCGCTTGTTGCCCGCCAGCCCGAACACGTAGTCCACCCGCTCCTGTGCCTCACACCACGCCATCAGCGGCTCCCGACAGAACCCCGCATCCCCCCGCACGATCAACCGCACCTGAGGCCAGCGCTCCCGGATCTGCGCCACGATCCGCTGCAACTCCTCCAGGGCACCGTCCGCCGCATCCCGGTTGGCCGTCCGCAACCGCCCGCACAGCACATAGGACCCACAGGTCACATACAGCGGCAGATAGCAGTACTCGTCGTAGTAGGCGTGGAAGAAGCGGCCTTCCTGTTCTCCATGCACCGGATCGTCGGTGGCATCCACGTCCAGGATGAGTTCCTTCGGCGGTTGCTTGTAGCTGTCGAGGAACAGCTCGACCAGCAGCTGATCCAACTGGGCGGTATCGGCCACGATGCGCTTGTAGCGGTCGTCGGCCGCGTGTTCGGGATCGCCCAACTCCATGCGATTGAGGGTACTGGAGCCCGCCAGCGGATGGCCGCGATCGCGTTGGCGGGCCCGGTGTTCCCCGTGGATGTCGGGGGTGCCGACGGCCAGGGCGAGGACGCTGTCGGAGCGGAGTTGGTCGTGGTCGTTGATGTCCTCGTAGCCCAGCACGAGGCCGAACAGGCGCTGGGAGATCAGGTGCTGGAGGGGGTGTTCGCAGCGGCGGGGATCGCGGTGGTCGTGGAAGCAGCGGGCGAGGCGCCGGGTGAGGTGGACATGGTGATCGGCGGCGCGGAGCAGGAGAGCGCCGCCATCGGACGTCATGCGTCCGCCATCGAAGCCCAGGCAGACTTGACGGCGGCCATGGTTGGCGAGGGAGAGGCTGGTACAGGGTGTGGATTTGGGCATGATGCTTCAGGACCGCTTCAAGATCCTGATAGCAAACATGTTATCATACCGATATGCCTGATTTTCACCCCTTTGGTGAGATATCCGGGCTAGTGTCTGCCCGAGCGACAGGACCTCGGAGGGACTCGCCTCTCCGGTTCCGGGCTTGGTCACCGTAATGCCCGCGACAACGATCCCGAAGCGCAGCGCGACCTCGATCGGGGCACCCGCCACCAGCGCGAGAGCCAACCCGGCCGCCAGGCTGTCCCCGGCCCCGCAGGTATCGACAGGTTCGCCCGCGGAGCACGGGCCGAGTTCCTGAACACCGCTCCGGCGTACCAGCTGGGCGCCCCGCTCGCCCGCGGTCACGACCAGGGCCAGTCCACCGATGGTCTCGTGTAACCGTCGGTAGTCGACTCCCCCAAAGGCCTCGTGGCAGGCTGCCTTGGCTTCCGCCTCGTTCGGAGTCGCGATCATGTCCCGGAAATGCCGCACTCGGCGCCGCGAGTCCGTGACGAACACTCGTCCGGGGCGACGGCGCGCCTCGCGGCAGAGTGCGTCACGAACACGCGCTGTGACCACGCCGCCCAAAGCGGTCTCGGCCTGGTCGGCAACGATCACCGCATCGAATGCGCTGATCGCTGCGAGCACCCTTTCAATCAGGCGCCTCTCGACATCCTCCGCAAGCGGGCTGGAATTGACCACATCCACCCGTGAACGATCCTCTTGACCGGTACGAGCATTGATGAGCTTGGTGTAGGTGAACGTGCTGACCTGGCTGGCCTCGACCAGCAGTTCGCTTTCGACACCCTTGGCTTGCAGCACTTCCCTCAGGTCGTGACCGTTGCCGTCCTGCCCGATGACACCGGCGACGCTGACCCGCCCGGTCCCGAGTGCCGACAGGTTACCCGCGACCGTCCCGCCCGCACCGGGCGTGAGCAAGGTGTCGGTCACGGCGATGCGCGGTATCCCGGTCTCCCGCGACGGCTCCGACAGATCGGGATCGTACCGGCACCAGCGATCAAGACAGATGTCCCCGACGACCAGCACGCTCGCCGCACGAGCGGCATCAAGGACATCGGCACACGTCATTGCGCGGTACGCGAACCGTGCTCCTTGACCGCCCGTCGCAAGGCCGGAACCGTGACGCGGTGGTCACCGCACACGTAAAGGCTCCTGCCACCATCCGCCACTGTCCGGACCAGGATCGTCTTGTGCGGTCGGAAGTAGTAGCCCGGATCATCCTTGGGAAGCTCGTGATGCACGTCACCCCGGATCGGGACCAGGTCGAAGACCGCCGTCATGAAGTCGGCGATCCTCCGCCCTTCCTGACGGGCCACATTGCGAGCCATCGACAGGGCCTTGAGATAGACTTCCGGCCCCATGATCGCCGAGCCAAGGCTCACCATGGTCCCGCCTTCAAGGGACTCGACGGAATTGGTGTAAACGAGAAAATCCCGGTAGCTGCCGGCACCGTAAGCCGCACCGTCACAGTTCGGATGCTCGTGGGTGATGTCGTAACCGACCCCCACGTGAAGGGTGGCAGGAATGCCGAGCTCGTAGGCCGCCGCCAGAATGCTCACGTCACGATGCGGAAATCGCTCCTTCGCGATGCGGTAGCCGAAGTACTCCCCCAACCCCAGCCCCTCGCCGGCGGCGGCGACCGCCCAGTCATTGAGTATGCCCGTCTCATCCCACAGACCGAATTCACCGGTCCGGATATAGCGCGCCACGCTCTCCGTCGTCGCTCCGATCCGCGCGAGCTCGAAGTCATGGATCCCGCCCGCGCCGTTCATGGCAACGTGGGTGAAAGCCCCGCGCCGCAGCAGGTCGATGACCTGACGGGACACGCCGGACTTGATGACGTGCGCTCCCATCATCAGGATCCGCGCGGAGGAACTCTCGCCGGACAGTCTCGGGGCGACCAGGGCCAGCGACTGCTGCAGGTCCGGGCTGGCTTCCTCCACCTGTTCATCCAGACCGAGCAGGTGGCCGAGGTCCATGTCATGGGTGCGCTCTGCCAGTGGGCGGACGCGCAACCGGGAACGGTCGAAGACCGGGTACTTGGATTGCATCGAGCGGTACTCCCGTTACGACAGCCCGGGCCGGACCTGATCAATCGGCCCGGAACATGGCTGCCATCAGTTCATTGTGCGCGCTGAAGCTCGGGGCGATCCAGTCCGCCCCGACACCGGCCAGTCGCTCACGCTTCACGGGATCGACCGTCACGCACTCCGGCTCATCGGTGGCGAGCCCCAGAGCGTGCCCGCCAATGGACTTCACCACCTCGATCTCCACGAATCCGTCGCCGAAACCGAGGAACTCGCCGCCCTTGAAGCTGCTCTCGCGAATGATCTCCTCGACGAGGATTTTCTTCGAGAAGTGCTTGTAGTCGTCACGGGCACCGTACATGCCACCCTCGAAGTACGAGTCGATTCGGAGCAACCGGGCCTCCTCGCGCATGAAGGGCTGGTCGGTGCCACTGGCCAGATACAGGGTCAGCCCCCTCTGCGAGAGCGCCTCCAGCATGCGCCGGCCGCCCGGCACCATCATCCCGTCGGGCTCGATACGGCCAGTCCGAAGATCCTCGCGCCGGTGCCGGATCTTGTCCATCAGGAGATCCAGATAGACGTGCTTGTACTGGAGCGGTTCCTTCGGCGAACCTCCCCTCCGGCGAATCTGGTCGGCGAACTCGATCATCTGGTAGATCGTCTGGCGGCCCGTCAGCCGCCCCACGTACTCCTCGACCATCGCCGTGAGGTCCTGCTCGGACTCGCCCGTGCGGAGTGCGAGAAGTTCCTCGACCATCATCGGAACCATGACGTCGAACCAGCCGGCACGGATGAGGGAGAGGGTACCGTCGAAGTCGAAGAGGCCGACACGTGCGCCAGAGGCGTCGGCCTGCGGATTGAGGATTTCCAGAGACGCAACTGGCAACTTCCAGTGTGGCAAATCCCGAGCGCGGCCACGGCACAGCAAGACGGGCCCTGCGGATGACGGTCCATGTCGCCGTCGAACCGGTTCCGCCGGACGGGCTCAGTTCTCGCCTGTTGCCTCGTCCTCGGATTCCTCCGGTTCGTCGGGAACCACCCAGCCAAGATCGACTACACAGTCCGGCAGCGCCGCTCGCAGCCTCTCGGCTCCCTCGGGTGTGACTTTCGATTGCCACAGGTACAGACTCCTCAGACTCTTGAGGCCTTCCAGATGAGCGAGCCCGGCATCGGTGACGTCGGTCTGATACAGGTTCAGGTACGAGAGGTTCTCCAGAGCGGCGAGATGCGCCAGGCCCGCGTCCGACACCTTCGTCTTCTCCAGGTGCAGGCGAGCCAGTGACTTCAAGCCGGTCAAGTGCCTGAGGCCCTCATCCGTAACGTCGGTCCCGCCCAGGTGGAGAGACACCAATGGCTCCAGCCCCTGGAGCACGGCGAGTTCGTCGTCCAGGGATGCCGTCGGCGTGCCATCGGAGTTCGTCGCATCCAACTGGCGAAGACCGTTCTGGTTCCGGCCCAGATGGAACGCAACCTCGACTCCGGGATCGTTGGCAGCGACCCGCATGATCTGCCCGCCCAGTTCCTGGATCTTCTCCACCAACGCGGGGTCGGGTCCATCGTCCGAGCTACCCGTCTGCGGGGCAGCTCCAGTCGTCAAGATTCCGAATAGCAAGACAATCGCAATCGTGGTACTTCTCACGGAAACCTCCTCTTGTTACACGATGATGGAAGAATCGGATCGGCAACTCCAGTTCTGGAGGATACGCCACAACTCGACCGACAGCATTGGCCAGGCGCATCCGCCAACTCGGTCCGGATCGATACGGCTCCAGTGGATGCCCCGATGGCAGGCACAGGCGGCCTCGGAATCGGGCGCCGGGCTCGGTCGATCACCGGTTCACACACTGGAGTCGAGAACACTGGATTGGACTGAGAACATTCTACTATCGGTCGTGACCGTCGGGAGCCGCACGAGACCCGCGTTCGCAGACGAGCCCGTACCGCCCGGAATCATGTTCGGCACCGACTCGCGTTGGCCTCCATCCATGGCAGCGGCTGTCAAGGCACGGAACCGTCGAAGGGCCGCGCGGGAAGTCTCTCATCGCGCCGCCAGACAGCCTCCGTGCAAGACTCTCTGTAGCGCCTGCATGCGACGAGAGTGATGACCGGAGCAGCGGTACCCGGATCACTTGACGTTCGGCCCCATGCACGGCTAGGCTTACTGTCTTGGAGGAATCGCAACAACATGGCCAAGGAACTTCGCATCGGAATGATCGGCTACGGCTTCATGGGCCGCGCCCACTCCAACGCCTACAAGCGGCTGAACGACTTCTTCTCCGTCGAGCACCGACCTGTGCTGAAGGTGGTTGCCGCACGTGACGTCGCGAAAGCCAAGGGGTTCGCCGACAACTGGGGCTACGAGCGGATCGAATCGGATTGGCGGCGCGTCGTGACCGCCAGCGACGTGGACCTGATCGACGTGTGCGCCCCGAACCATCTGCACAGGGACATCGTGTTGGCCGCAGCCGAGGCGGGCAAGATGATCTGCTGCGAGAAGCCACTGGCGATGAATGTCCGGGAGGCGGAGGCGATGACCGAGGCGGTGGAGAAGGCCGGCGTGCCGAACATGGTCTGGTACAACTACCGCCGCGTACCGTCGATTTCCCTGGCGAAGCAGATCGTAGGGGAGGGCCGGATCGGCAAGCCGTTTCACTATCGCGCGACATACCTGCAGGACTGGACGATCAACGAGAACGTGCCGCAGGGTGGTGCAGCTACGTGGCGACTGGATGTCGACGTGGCCGGTTCCGGGGTAACCGGCGATCTGCTGGCCCATTCGATCGACACTGCGATGTGGCTCAACGGCCCGATCGAGCGCGTGGTCGCCTCGACGCGAACATTCGTGAAAGAGCGCATGCATGCGGTTACGGGCAGGGTGCAACCGGTCGGTATCGACGATGCCTGCATGTTTCTGGCCGAGTTCGCGAATGGCTCGATGGGCACATTCGAATCGACGCGGTACGCTCGGGGCCGAAAGAACTACAACACGCTGGAACTCAACGGGGCGGACGGGTCCGTCTTCTTTGACCTGGAGGAGCCCGAGTACCTCCAGTTCTTCGAGTACTCCCAGAAACAGTCGGGCCTGAAAGTGGAAGACCACCTCACCGGTTGGCGAAAGATCCACGTGACCAACTCGGAGCACCCGTACATGGACAAGTACTGGGTGCCCGGAACGTGCATCGGTTACGAGCACACCTTCCTGAACGCCCTGGCGGACTTCGTCGCCGGCGTGGAATCGGGGAATCCGACGCAGCCGGACTTCCGCTGCGCGCTGCAGACACAGAGAGTCTGCGATGCGGTGATCGAGTCGGGCAGGACGGGCAACTGGGTGCCGACCGGAGCCGAGTAGGGATCGGCGATGAACGGTCACGCAGGTATTGAAGCGAGAGCAGCGAACGGCAGATGGTGCTCACGCCGTCGCCCGTTCCAGCTCGAACCCGTTGCACCCAGTGACGCCCAATGTGACCGCGACCGGAAGCCGCTGGAACGGCAGTAGCACCGGCAGGGCTGCTACCCGGGTTGGCTCACCGCATCCACACCCGACCGCTCCGGATGGCAGATGCATGCTGCCAGTTCCGGTTGCCGGTCTTCGGCACATAGGGTACGGAAACGGTCAATCCTGCTCAGGTCGCCGCTAGATGCTGATGATCTCGGTCTGCACTGCACCGGTCGCGCGGGCGCGCGTTGGCTCGACATAGCAGTCGATCTCACTGCGCACTCCGAACTCGGACAAGTAGATCCCCGGCTCGATCGAAAAACAGGTGCCCGGGATCACCGGTCGTTCGTCGCGCATCTCGAGATTGTCCATGTTGGCGCCGTTGCCGTGGACCTCCTCGCCGATCGAATGTCCGGTACGATGCACGAAGGCATCACCGAACCCTGCGTCGGTTATGAAGCCGCGGGCCTCCTCGTCGACTTCCCAGCCCTGTATCTCCCGCCCTTCGCGCATCGCCGCATCCACAGCCGCCAGTGCCTTGTCCCGCGCACCGACCACGACCTCGAACACGTTCTGGATCCTCTCCGGCGGATGTGTCCCGCAGTATCCGGTCCACGTGATGTCGTAGTAAACCGCTCCGGGCTGGTCCAGTCGCGCCCAAAGGTCGATCAGCACGAAGTCGCCTTCCCGGATGGCCCGGGACCGCTCCGGGGCCGGACCGTAATGCGGGTCGCCACTGCTTTCGTTGACCGCCACGATCGGTCCGTCCGTGGCGACCATGTCGAGTTCCCGGAAACGAGTGCGGATGAACTCGGCGATCTGCCATTCGCCGGATTGTCCACTGGCGTCGATGTCCGCCCGGATCCGGTGAAACGCCTCCTGCAGCACCGCATCCACGCGGCGCCCCGCCTCCAGGTGCGAGGCATGCTGGTTCTCGTCCCAGCGTGCCTCGAAATACTGCACCAGGGCCCCCGAGGAAACCACGTCCGGACCCAGCGACCGCACAAGGTCCACCGTGCCGGCATCCACCAGCGAGAGCACCGGGATCATGCACTGCGGGGAGAACTGCATGGCGACACGCGACGTGTCCCTGAGGATCGCCCGCAGGTGGGAGTGGTGGGACTGCCAGCTCGAGTAGATACGCTTGGTGCCCGGCAGACCGTCCAGACGGGCACCCTCGATCGAGTGCACCAGCTTGCACGGATCCCCGGTCGCAGGAATCCAGTAGTACCAGCGCCGGGACACATGGCTGGCAGCATCAAGCCCCAGGACGCGGTAGGCGATCGGGTCGCGAACATGGTGATCGAACAGGAGCCAGCCATCCAAACGTTGCGATCGAAGCTGTTCCTGGATCAGGCCAAGTTGCATAGGTCCGATTCTACCGCCACAGCCAAGGAGTCCCGGATCCTGTACGAAAAAAACCGGAACTTTGATCAATAATCTTGCAAATCAATTCCCCTGTGTGTAGAATAGGCAGTAAAGAAAGGGGGCTGAAGCCTTGTCTCTCACCAAACGCCAGAAACAGGTTCTCGATTTCGTCACGGAGTTCATCGCGGAGAATCACTACGGCCCAAGCTTCGAGGAGATCGCCCGGCACCTCGAACTTGCCTCGGTGTCCTCCGTGCACCGGCATCTCAAGGTTCTCCAGCAGAAGGGATACCTGAACCGTGCATTCAATCGCAGCCGGGCCCTGGAGATCACGCCGAAGTACTACGCCGAGATCCAGCACAATCGCGAGCGGCTCCGTGGATTCCACAGTGATGTGGACCAGTTCGCCACGCCACTCGTCGGGGCGATTGCCGCCGGTCAGCCCCTGGAAACGTTCGAAGACCAGGAAAGCCTGTCCTTCCAGCCCTTCCTGAACTCGGACGATGTCTTCGCTCTCCAGGTGCATGGCCAGTCGATGATCGAAGATCACATCCTCGACGGGGACTACGTGCTGATCGAGAAGACGCGACGAGCCCAGAACGGGGAAATCGTCGTGGCGCTGGTCCGTGGTGCCGAAACCACGCTGAAGCGCTTCTTCCGGGAGGGCACGATGGTGCGCCTGCAGCCGGCCAACATGGAAATGGACCCGATCATCGTTCCGGCCCAGGATGTCGAGATCCAGGGTCGGCTCCTGGCCGTCCATCGCCGCTACAAGTAGCGTGTCCGGGGGGCCGGCGGCCGTCTGGCCCGGGAGACTGGCCCGGACCCGACGCACCCGAAGATGCCGAAATAGAAGAAGTGGAACGTCGACAGGTAGATCGCCAACAGGGCCCCGGTATAGAGGAAGACCATCAGGAATCGCCGATCAATCACGATCTCGGTCAGCGACATGCCCTGACAGCGACAGCGATAGGCGAACCACAACACGAGGGCAACCGAGCCGATCATGGGGGCCCAGACGAAGATGATCTCGACCGCTGGTGTCACGCTTGCTGATCTCTTCCCCGGAAACTATGCCTGTACATCGGCCAGTTTCGCATCAAGCCATTCTTCGCCCTGCACATCCACGTCCAAGCGCCGCGCCTTGTCAAGCTTGGAACCGGCTTTCTCGCCCGCCAGCAGGAGATCGGTCCTGGCACTGACCGAACCGGTCACCTTGCCTCCCAGTCGCCGCACCATGGCCTTGGCCTGATCCCGGGTCCAGTTCTGAAACGTACCCGTGATGACGATGACCTTGCCGGCCAAGGGCTGCGGCAGGGCCTGCACCGGCTGATCGTCCTCAAAGTTCAGGCCAGCCTCCCCGAGCCGACGGATCAGATCCCTGTTGCTCTCGGCATCGAAGAACTGCCGGATCGATCTGGCGATCTCCGGCCCGACCTCCTCGACCTCCTCCAGCTGCTCGGTGGTAGCTTCCCCGATCCGGCGGAGACTGCGGAAGTGTGCGGCCAGCAGTTCTGCCGTACGCTCCCCCACGTGCCGGATTCCGAGACCGAAGAGGAGTGATCCGAGAGGTGCCTGTTTCGACCGGGCCAGACTGGCAATGATCTTTCGCGCCGACTTCATTCCCAGGCGGACGCTGCCCTTCCCGACCAGGTCCCGGGGTTCCAGGGAAAGAACATCGATCGGAACGGAAACCAAGCCGGCATCGACCAGCTCTTCGACCAGCAGGGGGCCGAGCCTCTTGATGCCCATGGCCTGGACGAACCGGGATATCGCCTTCCTGTCGGTCTCGGCAGCAGGAACCGGCGAGGCGGTGTCGACTCCTGCCGGTCGGGAAGGCCTCCCGGACCCGGCAACTTCAACCGCTCCAAGTTCGTCGAGCAGAAGCGAGCCAGCCGGATCATGAACGAACGCGTGGATGTTGGCAGCGACCTGAGCACTAACGCCCCTGACCGCTGCGATATCCTCGACGGTGGCGGACTGCAGGGTTTCGCGATCAGGGAACTTCCCAGCGATTGCGTCCGCCGTGACTCGGCCGACTCCCGCGACGCCGAGGGCGTGCAGTCGCGCGCCCCAACTGGCGTTCCGCTTCCAGTCTGCGATGGAATCGATGACGTCCGCTGCCGCTTCCTCGGTCATGGCGGAGTCCTTCTCCAGAATCGCCAACGTTTCCGACTCCAGCCGATACAGGTCGGCTATGTCACCGACATGGCCATTCTCGACGAGCTGCTCCACCACGCGCTCGCCCACCCCGTCGATGTTCATCGCGGACCGATGGGCGAAGTGTTCGATCGACTGTTTCAGGCGGGCCTTGCAACTGTTATTGACGCAGCGTACGACCACTTCGCATTCCGGGCGCACGACATCGGTGCCACAAAACGGGCATTGTGCCGGCATGACGAACGCCCGACGAGACTCCCCCGGGGCGATCACCCGCACGATCTTGGGAATCACATCTCCACTCCGCTCCAGCAGGACACGATCGCCGATCTGCAGGCCGAGCCGGGCGATTTCGTCCTCATTGTGGAGGGTCGCCCGGGAGACGGTCACCCCGCCAACCTCCACTGGCTGGAGCCGCGCCCTCGGAGTGATCGCTCCGGTGCGTCCGACCTGGACATCAATGTCATTGACGACTGTCTCGACCTGCTGCGCCACCGGCTTGCAGGCAATCGACCAGCGCGGTGCCTTGGCCGTGGAACCGAGCCGGGCCCGCTGCTCGCGGTCGTTCACCTTGAAGACCAGGCCATCGATCTCGTACGGGAGGGCATCCCTCTCCCGCATGCGAGCATCGCGGTATTCGATCAGCGCGGGCAAACCCAGCACTCGTGCGCGCTGGGGGTTGACCTTGAATCCGAGAGCCTGCGCTACGTCCAGAGACTGCCAGTGGGTGGGGAAATAGTCAGCGCCCCCCGCAACCAGCATGTAGACGAAGAAGTCCAAGCGACGGCCTGCAGTGACCGACGCGTCGAGCATGCGCAGGGAACCTGCAGCAGCATTTCGCGGATTCGCGAACAAGGGTTCACCGGCGCGCAGTCGCTCGGCGTTCAACTTGGCAAAGGATGCCTTGGGCATGACGACTTCGCCACGCACCTCGAAATCCACCGGGAGACCGGCCCGCCGGACGGCTTCCGCGTCGACCGAAAGAGGCAACGACCGGATCGTGCGCGCATTCGGGGTGATCACCTCTCCCTGCTGGCCGTCGCCCCGGGTAAGTGCCAGCGACAGGTGGCAGTCCGTGTAGCGGACCGCCATGGATACACCGTCGAACTTGAACTCTCCGACGTATTCGATCTCATCCGGCCCGAGGTCGAGCAGTTCCCGTGCCCGGCGGTCGAAGTCGCGCAGTTCCGCATCATTGAAAGCGTTGTCAAGACTGAGGAGTGCCGATGAATGGGCAGCCTTCTCGACACCGTCGCGGGGAGCCCCGCCCACCCGCTGGGTCGGAGAATCGGGCTGGATCAGGTCCGGGAACTGTCTCTCGATCTCCTGCAGTTCCCGCATCAGCCGATCAAACTCGGCATCGCTGATTGCTGGCTTGTCCTCGACGAAATAGAGTCGTTCGTGGTGCGTGATTTCCACACGCAGCTGGTCCGCCCGTTCTCGTGCTGATACCACCGACCGCTCCGGAACGGCCTCCGCACTCATCACCTCTACTATAGGATGCAAGTGCAGTTTCGGCGCGCGGCATGCATCTTCAACCCCGTCGCCGGCGCGGGCACCGGAAACACCACCGTCGGCGCAGTCCGTGACCGCCTGCTGCGCGAAGTACCCGCAGTCGAGTTATGGCCGACTGAATGGCCGCATCATGCGGCAGATCTGGCCCGACGGGCTTCGGAGGACGGCTACGATCTGCTGGTGGTCCAGGGCGGCGACGGCACCGTCAACGAGGCGGTACAGGGCCTTGCAGGACAGGAGTCCCCGGCTCTGCTGGTATTGCCCGGCGGGACTGCCAACGTCCTGGTGAACGAAGTCGGTCTGCCAGCGGACCCCTTCGGCGTGATCGCGTTACTGCCGACTCTCATGACAAGACCGGTGCCTCTTGGTCGGGTGACGTTCGAGGACGGCAGGAGCCGGTTCTTCCTGGTGATGTGCGGGGCTGGCCTCGACGCAGAGATCGCTGCGATCACGCCATCCGACCTGAAGAACCGGCTGGGACTCGGCGCCTTCTGGCTCCGGGGCACCAGGAAGGTCGTGCAGCGCTTTCCTCGACTGCATGTCGCGACGGACGCGAACGGCAGCACGCGGGGATGTGCCAGCAGCCTTGTCGTGGTATCCAAGAGCCGAGTGTACGGCGGGGGCCTGGTTCTCACGCCAGAAGCGAATCTGCTCGCCGACCGGCTGGTGGTGGCTGACTTCACGGGCACGAGTCGCGCGCGGTTCTGCGGGTACCTGCTGGCGGCCATCAGCGCCCAGACGAGCTGGTGGCCGGGTATCCGGCACAGCCGGTGCGAGACGATTCGGATCGAACCGCACGAAGACTCGACAGTCCAGGTGCAGGTCGACGGAGAAGTCGCGGGAAGTCTGCCGGCACAGGTGTCGCTCGTCGCCGAAACCCTTCCACTCCTGCTACCGCCAGCCTACGGGGCCGAATGGCTCGACGAATCGCGCGTCGCAGCATAGGACCGTGTTGCCCTTTCGCTCCAGCGACGCCCCGCGGAGGACCACAGCCGTGTTGGATGCCGGACTCCTTCCAACTGCGTACGATGCTCCGGACTGTGGGCACCTCAGTCTCGTGGGACCGTGGTCGACGCAGAGATCACCACGGGATTGACGGGACCGGGAGCGGTGACCGGGGATTGCCCTGCAGGGGTGGATTGAGTTCTGATAGGAACATGCTGGTTCGCAAGGCTGCCGCATCCATGGCCGTTGCCACCCTGTTCGCGAGCTGCGCGACCAAAGAACCGATGCGACGTCCCTTGTCCGAATCCGAGCACCTGCTGTATGTGGGAACCTACACACGCGAAACCAGCGCGGGCATCTACGGGTACCGATTCGACTCGTCAACAGGTGCTGCGGAAGCTCTTGGTCTGCTCGCGGAGACCCGGGACCCATCGTTTCTGGCACGCCACCCTAACGGACGGTACCTGTACGCAGTGAACGAGATCGACGACTTCGATAGCGCTGGCAGTGGGTCGATCTCATCGTTCGCGATCGACACGGATTCGTTCGGACTCCGCCGGATCAATGAAGTCTCGTCAAGAGGTGGCTGGCCCTGCCACCTGGACATCGACAGCAGCGGACGGATGCTGATCGTCGCCAACTACAAGGGCGGAAACGTAGCCTCATTCCCGATCCGCGAAGACGGCACGCTGGGCGAAGCCACATCGTTCTACCAACACGAAGGCAGCAGTGTGCACAGTCGACAGGAACAGGCGCATGCCCATTCGGCCGACTTCGCTTCCGACGACCGGTTCGCGTTCTTCTCCGACCTCGGAATCGACCAGGTGAGAATATACAGGGCCGATCCGGAAACCGCTACGATCGAACCGAATGACCCTCCCTTCGTGGCAGTGGAACCGGGGTCCGGGCCCCGGCATTTCGCACTGCATCCCTCGGGGCGTTTCGCATATGGCATCAACGAGCTGTCGTCGACTGTGACCGCCTACGCATTCGACCGGGAATCGGGAGCCCTAGAGGTGGCCCAGACCATTTCGACCCTTCCAAGCGGATTCGAGGGGGAGAACTACACGGCAGAAATCCACGTGCATCCCTCCGGAGAGTTCCTATACGGGTCGAATCGCGGCCATCACTCGATTGCCGTCGTCGGCGTCAATGCCGAGAACGGCCGACTGGACGCGAGGGGGCATGTCTCGACTCGCGGAGAGTGGCCCCGCAATTTCACATTCGACCCGACAGGACAGTTCCTTCTCGCGGCAAACCAGAACTCCGACAACATCGTCGTGTACCGGATCAACGATACAACGGGCGCGCTGCGGCCGACTGGCACCGATCTTGCGATTGACGCGCCGGTCTGCCTCCTGTTCTAGGAGCCTGTCGCACCCGCTAGTGCAACTGGCAAACGAAAAAGGGGGGAGCGGTTGCCCGCTCCCCCGACTGCTTGCGCGGTGCCCCTGGCACCGCCTCTAGGGCAGGTCCGCGCCGAAGGCTCCCTCGAGGGTCAGATTGTTGGCCGTCTTGTCCGTGCTGAAACGCGCGAAGCCGCCATCGTCGCTCAACTCGTACCATCCGATCACTCCCAGCGGACCGTCCGGCGAGTTCCCCACGAACATGAACTCGTAGAACGCCGAGTAGGTCTGCTTCACCTGAGCCACTCCCGAATCCCGGTAGTCGATCGTCATTTCCCGATTCGTCCGCACATACTTTTTGTCCGCCACCCTCGCCCTGAAGTCCAGCTTGTGGTCGTTCGCATCCAAGCTGGTCCAGTAGGGACTCAGGCTGCCGTCCGTGCCGTAGAACACCTTCGGAAAGGTCACCCGCCGCACTTCCTGCGCAACGCCGCCGGTGAAATGGTACAGGTAGTCGCCGTTCGACACCTGCCGCAGGTCGCTCAGCACCGTCGTGACATATGAGCCTACTGCGGTCTTTCTGACTGTACCCCAGCTACCACCGAGGTCGTGGTCGGTCCCGTACCATTCCACCTCGACACTCACCGTACCCTCGTAGGCCGTCTGATGGCCTTGGTCGGAGTCATCGTTGCGCATCGTCGGCCAGCCCAGGTACGCCACCGTCTTGCCCTCGTACGTCACCCGGGCGCCCGCCGGCAACTGATCCCGCCTCTGCGCCGTCGCCACCGGCAGCGGACTGTACGCGAACGGCTCCACCTCCTGGTGGTACCAGTTCTTGCCCCGCAGCGCGTTCCGCGCATGCTGGATCCGCCACACCCCGAACCGCGTGTAGTCCGTCGTCCCCGCCAGCGCCTTGATCTCCCACTGCCGCTGATTGAACATCGCCGACCCCGACGTGTTCCAGATCTGCTTGTAGCTGTTGGCCGTCGTACTGCCTGTGCCGGCACTGTCGAACAGTTCCCCGTCATCCCCGTGCACCTTCAGGAACGACTTCTCCTCGTCCCCGTCCTCCACCACGAACAGTCCGTCCTGCCCCGGATCGAACGCCGCCTCCAGACTCTCCGCCGAACTCAGCGCCTCCAGAATCGCGTCGATCCGGTCCAGCGCATCGTCCGGTATGTTCCCTGTTGCCGTTCCGCTGCCGTCGTCGACGATCTTGAGCGGCAACTGCGTGTGAATCACCTGCGAATTCGGCGCTGTGCCGTGTCCGATCCGATTCGAGCGCACGCCGGTGCCCGTCTCGGTCCCGACATCCCAGAACACGTTGGTCGTGAGCCGCAACAGCACCTCGTCCCACGCCTCCTGCTCTTGCGTCTCCAGATCGCCGATCGCCTTCAGGCCCGCGATCTTGTCCCGCTGCTTCTGGATCCGCTCCCGCGCATCCTGCACCCACGTCTTCGGACTCTTCAGCGTGTACTCCCCGCCTTCCTTGGCCAGCAGGTCCGCCAGCGCGATCTCCACGTTCTCCTTCTTGTCGCCCAACTGGCTGAGGGTCCCATCATCCGCCAGCTTCGCATCCGCCATGCGGAAATAGGTCGCCTCCACACCCCCCGCAAAAAGACCCGCCTTGAGCGCATTCTTCTTGGCAACGTCCGCGAGCGTCTCCCGGTACCACGCCCACGCCTGCGGCTTGGCCGTCAACTGACCATCCGCCAACGTCGTCGCGAAGGTCCCTTCGGCTGCACCAACCATCTTGCCCCTCAGCGACGCGCTCACCTGCGTCCCGTCGTCCACCGACGGTCGCCGCACCGGTTCGTCCGCCACACGGTTGGCCCCGAAACCACCCGCCAGGTAGCTCGCATCCTCGGTCCCGGCATTGCTGTTCGTCTTCACCCCCGCTCCGACCGACCACACTCCCACCACCTCGCTGCCCGCCTCCGGCGCAGTGTTACCTCCCAGCAACCGCCCCTCGAACGTGCTGTCCACCTCCTGCGGCCGATACGACCCCGCCCGCCGGCCGAAGTTGATGTCCGCCTTCCCCGCCAGCGCCCACATCCCCTGCGTGCTTAGGTCCGCCTTCGGCAGCACGATGCTGTCCACCTCCCCGAACAGGTACTCCCAGCTCTCCCCTTCCGCCGTCATCAGGTTCGTGATCAACCCGTCCACCTTCTCCGCCGTGAAGTTGATGCTGATCTCGATGTCCCCCGCATACTGCTTGTCCCCTCCGCTCACCGCCAGCGTCTGCCCCTCGTACCGCGCCGTACCCTTCGTCTGCACGTACCGCGCCCGCGCCGTCTCGTCCGTCACACCGAACCCGAACGCTCCCCGCTCCCCCAGCTTGTCGCTCACGCTGTACTTCGCCGGCGCGACCGCATCCTTGCGCTCCTTGCGCGTGATCGTCCCGTACCGCGTGTTCCCGTGCATCCCGTACGTCACCGTCGATTCCGTCTTCGTCGCCGCGAAGATCTTCGCCGCGTCACCCGCCTTGGCCACATTCTCCAGCGCACCGTCGTCCCCCAGCGCCGCCGCCAGTTCCTCCGCGCTCGTCAGCGCCTCGATCAGGTCGTCGATCTTCCCCAGCGCCTTGTCGTCATCCTGGGTGCCAGCGGGCAACAGCACGTCGACCTTGGCGTCGTCGAACACCTCCTTCAGCACCCCCTTGACGTTCGTCTTCGCGTTGTCGCTCGCGGCCGTGCCCCACTGCTTCGTGATCTGCGTGTCCCGGTCCGAGTCCTTCTCGAACACCGCCAGGATCTGGACGATCTTCTCCCGGATCCCCTCCAGCTTCGTCCGCGCCTCCGCCACGAAGTTCTTCCCTTTCGTCTGCGACACCCCGTCCCCCAGCAGGTCCGCGAATGGATAGTTCTCCCCCGCCACCACCAACGCCGTGTTCGCCTCGTTGATGTCCGCCGTCGACTTGTCATCCCCGAGCATCGTCGGCAGCGCACTCAGACCATCCGTCTTGAAGTCCGTCGCCGTGTCGATCTTGACGTTGTCCAGACGCATGCCCGTCAGCATCCCGTCCTCCATCCGCACCCGGTAGCTCCCCGAGGTGTCCGTGTCGATGTCGCCCATCCCGCTGCTCGGCAGCAGCGCTCCGTCCACGTCGTAGCCCTGACCGTCCTCCCGCATCACCGCCAGCAGTCCGCCCGTGCCCTCGATCGCCATGCTCTCCGGCTGGTACTCCGCCATCCACGCTCCGTCCACCATCGTCACCGTGTAGATGTTCCCGTTCCCCGCCGTCACCTCACCGCCACTCATGAAGGCATCCCCGTCCAGCGTGTACGTGCCGTCTTCCTCCCGCACCAGCGTCACCGTCGTCCCGCTCGTGCCCAATGTCACCTGCGTCTGTGGCGCCTCATGCATGGCCATCCACATCCCGTCCGCATCCATGCTCAGCGTGTACATGTTGCCGTTGGCCGCCGTCACCATCGTCACCCCGTCCTCGACCCGCATCTCCCCCAGCCAGTAGCTGCCGTCCTCTCTCTTCGTCAGCATCACCGTCTCGCCCGACATCCCCAGCATCACCGAGACCGTCTCTTCCCGGTATGTCGCCATCCAGTTCCCCTCCCCGTCATCCATCAGCGTGTAGCTGTTGCCACCCACCATGAACGTGGCTCCGTCGGTCAGCGTCTCCGGCTCCCCGGTCACCGGACTCACCACCGTCCAGCTCCCGTCTTCCGCCTGCACCGTCTCCAGCGTCACCCCCAGGCTGCCCACCGTCACCGTGCCCGTCTCCGGCACGTACTCCGCCATCCACATCCCCTCCGTATCCTTCATCAGCCGATACCGGTTCCCGTTCGAGGCCGTCGCGACCGTCACTCCGCTCTCCACTTCCATCTCCCCCAGCCAGTAGCCGCCGTCCTCGGCCTTGCTCACCGTCACCGTCTCGCCTGAGGTCCCCAGCATCACCTCCACCACCATGGCCCTGTACTCGGCCATCCACATCCCGTCCTCGCCCATCCGCAGCGTGTAGATGTTCCCGTTCCCCGCCATGGTGGTCATCTCCCCGCTCATGACCGACATCTCGTCCAGCCAGTAGCTGCCGTCCTCCGCCTTCTCGAGCGTCACCGTGTCGCCCGACAGGCCCAGCATCACCTGGATCATCGGCGCCCGGTAGCCGGCCATCCAGGTGACCGCCCCGCTCTCGTCGGTCGTGATCCGCAGCACGTACTCGTTGCCGTTCGCGGCGGTGTGGACGGTCTCGCCACTCCGGACCGCCATCTCCCCCAGCCAGTAGCTGCCGTCCTCGGCCTGCGTGATCGTCACCATCTCCTCGCTCGTCCCGAGTGTGACCATGATCTCGTGCGAATCGAACTGCGCCGTCCAACTCCCCTCCGCCAGCGTCAGCGTGTACTGCCCGCCATTCCCGGCCGTCACGCTCCCTCCACTCTCGAACGCTTCCCCGTTCAGGGTGAATCCACCACCCTCGGTAGTCATCAGCGTGACCGTGTCACCGCTCGTCCCCAGCGTGATCTCCACCGGCTGCGGCTGGAAGGGCGGCGGTGCCGCCGGTGGGGCCGGTGGTGTGGTTACCTGTTTGGGTTCATCGCCTCCGCAGCCGGCCATCCCGACTGTCAGAAGCCCTGCCAGGAAGAGAGTTACCCCCCCCCCCCGAATTTCTTCAACCTGCTCTGCATGGAAGTGCTCCCCTTCATTTCCTCATACTCCTTCGTTGCGACCGAACGGCATTCCCGCCCGTGAACCGTCTCCTCGAGTGGCCCACAGGGACCACCTCCTGCGATTCAGGCTCAGATTGGCACACTCCGCGCTCCTGTGTCAAGCACCCCGACCGGATTGGGTGTACGACATTATTGTGAGATCTGGGCATTCTCGAGGGTGGTTTGGTCGGAAGTTCCTGCATTCCATGAAGTTCCCGTCAATCTTCTTTCTCCTGAATGGAGGAACGTAGTCCCGGTCGACTCGGAGGCGGGCGAACCACTACCAGACATCAACCGGCCGGCAACCACCGGTGCCGAGCAGTTCCACAGCCCGCGGCGTTCAGCGAAGAGCGGTGTTCTTCGTCCGCGATGGTCTGTCCGCCACCGACGAGGATCGCCATCGCTACCCATCTGCAGACGAGACATTCCGTCAGTAGGCGTTGCCAGGCGTCCGCGGCGCACGGCAAAGCGCAACTCCCGACGGCGGTCCTTCGTTAGCTGCGACTCGCGGGCCCGCACCTCTGCCACGCCGTTCGGGCGCAGCCAGCACCCGATCCGACGGCAACAGCTCCGCTCTGCATGCCAATCCCGTGGAGCGGAGAGCTTCCGAACCGGGCGGCATTGCGTCTCTGTCGGTTGCAGCCTCGCCGGGCGCGGTGACCGCGGGGCGTTGATGGCGGTGGCACAGGTGGGGGAACTGGTGGTGCCGTCGGCCCGTACAGGACCGCTGCCCCGCTGTCGGGCGCGGCAGTCCGGCAGGAGAGTCCAGTGGGCGCGTTCGAGTGCGTCGGGCCGGGATGCGAGTAGATCTTGGGCAACCGCGAGGGCCACCTCGCCATGGTCCCCGCAAGCGGGGGAACGTAACAGTCGGTGAGAGAGGTCCCACGGGTCGCCGAGGATGGAGTTGCGCGAACTGGCAGCAGAGACGGTCCTGCGGGCCGGAGGCGCCGATGCGATGGCTGACGGTGAGCAGGATGTAGGGGAGTATCAAGGGGCTCCTGGCGGGAGCTGGCCGGTCGGAAAGGCGGGAGCGGACCTCGCGCTCCCGAGTGGCGCGCGACGCCCGGTAGGACCACAGGTGGGGGCGGTGGGTGATGGGAGGCGAAGACCGTTCGCATCCTGCTCCATGTCCTCCCGGCTGTGGTCCCGCGAGAGCACCTTCGGGACTCAGTCGGCGGCGGAGTAACGGAGCCGGGCCGTGCCGCGCCGTGAGGTGACCAGATGGCGCGTGTAGCGGGCGGGCATGCGGGAGGAAGACCAGCGTCCGTCAAGCTGGATCTCGGGCAGCGAGGCGCCGGCGAGCAGCAGCGACTGCGCGGAGCCGACGCGGAGTGAATGGCCGCGGACGGCCTCGTCGAACCCGGCGTCGCGGGACCGCCCGGCGACGATGCCGGCGACGCTGGCAGGGTGCAGGGAAGCGCTGCCGGGATGGCCGCCGCGCCGGATGCGCCGGAAGAGCGGTCCCTCCTTGATGGCCGCCGCGGCGGTCCAGCGGTCGATGCGGTCGAGGGTGGGCGGACGGAGGAAGAGATCGGCGCCCTCGCCGACGGGATCGGTCTTGGAACGGCGGATGGTGAGGATGGCACTGCCGTCATCGGCCCTGGTCAGGTCCTCGCAGACGAGCGCGGCGAGTTCGGAGACCCGCAGCAGGGCGTCGGACATGACGGCAATGATTGCCGCGTCGCGGAGACCCGCGAGGGAACCGTCGGCCTCTGCGGTGGCGGCCATGGCATCGGCTTCGTGCCACTGGAGACCGTGGGCCTGACCGCGTCCGCGGGCCGCAGCGGTACGGCGGAAGCCGGCCAGGGCCGCTTCCGAGCGTGGCAGGTGAAGGCGATGCCCCTGGGCGCGGGCGGCAGCGCGCAGGGCGGCCAGGATCAGGCTGGCGGACGCCGACGAGCGCCCCTCCGCATGGACATGTTCGAGATAGGCCTCGAGAGTGTCGTCGGCGAGGGGCCGGGGTCCGAGCCAGTCGGTGAACCGCTGCAGCGCACCCAGGTAGGCACGGCGGGTGGCCGGGGCGAGGGCCGCCCGGGCGAGTTCGGAGGTGCCGGCGACCAACCGGAAACCTGTGACGGCGGGTGATTCTACCTGAGATAACTGCATGTCAAGTGCCTTGTCGAGAAAATATCGAGGAAATCCGGTCGCGTCCGGCGGGTTTTCTGCCGATGAGGGGCCCGACAGGTGGCGAAAAGGGCCGTCATCGGGCCGTGCGAACCCGGAAACGGCCCGGAAGGTCCGATTATAACCTAAAGGAAATGCAGTTATTTCAGGTTATAGGGTGGTGGTTCGGTCGCCCACGGGCGGCGGAACACGACACATGCCTAACGAACTCGTAACTGTCGGGACGGCCCCGGGCCAGCACTGGCGCCGGGCCGGACTGGGGCTGGTGGCAGCCGCCCTGCTCGCTCCGCCGCCAGCGCTACCCCAGGAAGCCCCCGCGGCAACCGACGCGCGCCGGAAACGGCTGGCCGCCTTCGCCCAGAGTGCGCCGCTACATGCCGCCCTGCACCGCCGCGAGTACGACCGCGCCCTCACCCTGATGCCGCACGAGACGGACATCGACCGCGTCGATGCGGTCTACGGCCTCACTCCGCTCGGCCTCGCCGCCAAGGACACCTCCGCGGATGCGATCGACATGGTCAAACCCCTGCTGCTCACCTACGGGGCCGATCCGAACGTGCCGGACCGGCTGGGCTACACGCCCCTGCACCATGCGGCCGCCGCCGGCAACTACGCCGTCGTCGAGGCGCTGCTGCGGTTCGGGGCGGAGGTCGATGCGGTCCTGAGACCGGCAACCGACGCGACGGACCCGCCCCCGGAACAAGGGGGTGTCACGCCGCTGCATCTGGCCTACCGCCGGGGCCGCAACCGGATCGCGGATCTGCTGCGGGCCCACGGCGCAGCCGAGCTGGCCCCGGAACTGCGGCGCGAACTGGAACTCTCGGGCGCGCTGTACCAGGCGGCCGAGCGGGTGCGGGCGACCGCTTCCGGCGACGTCAGGACGGCGACGCAGATGGGGCTGGAGGCGCTGTCGCGCGCAACGGAGCAGACCCTGAGTGAGCAGGGTCGGCTCGAGGAACTGGAAGGCTGGCGGCAGATCCGGGAGCGCCTGGAACGGGTCCTGCTGACCACACCGGTCGCCCCCGGCGAGTCCGCGAGGGAGTACATGGTTCGGGTATCGGCGAGTCTGCAGGATGCCCAGTAGACAAGTGCAAAGCAAAGAAAGGTTGCAAGACGAACATGACAAACATGAACAGGCAGGATACTGCCGGGAAGCGAGACCGCTCCGGCGGAGACCGATCGGCCTCCGCGATCCGGAAGCGGGGATCGGTGCTGCGGCTGGTGTTACTGGCAGGAACGGTGCTGGTCGGGGCGCACACGAGTCCGGCGTACGGTCAGGGGAGCGACCTGGACGCAGCAAAGACCTTGCTCTCCAATATCAAACCAACGAATCCGGTGTCCGGGGACTGTGGAACTGCGTTGAGGAAATGTCGGGCTGCCCTCGAGCCGATCCGGGACGAACTGGTCCCCCGACAGGAGACGATAACATACTATGCTTGTCGAGGAGAACGTCCGGCGTCGACGTCCCTTACCCTTGTCAATGGACTAGACGAGGAGGGGATCATCCTGCCCGTCCGCGGGTTGTGGGCATCCTTCCAACCCGTGGAAGGAGCGGAGTGCACCAAGCAGCAATACGTGGTGACGTTCTACGATTTCGTCAGCACAATCAGAAGTGGGGGAGAGGCCGCCTGCCAGAGCAAATTCGACCAGTGTGTCCTGGACCAGAAATCGGAAGTCTGTGAAGTCGCATTGTCTGGGGGACGCCCAGATTCGAACGGGATAATGAGATTCACGTGGAATGGGGAAGGGAAATTAAAAGGTACCGATAAAGCCTGCGTATGTTATCAGAATGACAACTCCCAATGGATAAGACGCGGTTCCACAGACGAAGTTTGTGAACGACAGCCCCCTCCACCTGTCGGCTAAGTGGAAGACGACGCGACAGGCACCGGAGACGAGGACGGCGAAGAGGCCCTAGTGGTCGATTGGCCTTCCGTGAAGGCTGTCAAGCCCGGGTCCGGGGGAAATCGGTCTTTGACGACCGGAATCTGGAGCCGGTCTCGAGCGGGGGCGAGATCGGCTCCACAAGGGGTGGGGCATATCCATCGAGTGAGACCACAGGGAATCGCCACAGGAGCGTGTGCGGACGCCGACCAGCTTGCTCATGACGGTCAACAGAGCCACCTTTACAGTCTTGCGGCGCGTGGTCAGGCGGTCATGGCAGGCCTGCGAGTCCGAGTGCCAGCGAATCGCAGTGGTGACGGCCATGTACAGGACATGGCGGGTCGTGCCCGTCCTCTTCGACTGCGGAGAGACAGCAAGTCATGGAGTGGTCTTCCGTTCTCGGACCGTGGAGGGACACTGTCGAGATTCGGGGAAGTGGTCAGCATGGCACATCGACACCGTCATTCCTAGCATACTGGCCAAGCGCTTTGGCTAAGGATCCTGAGTACAGGGCATGGACCACCACCGTCTCCACGACCGTGGCGGCCGACCGCTCATACAGGCTCGTCAGTGGTAGCACCCGGTCGGTTCGAAGACGGCGCGCTTCACGTGGTGCTGGAGCGGCCTGCTGCGTAGAACGCGGCAGACCTGCTGATCGTTGGTGAAGTGGCGGGTAAGAGTCAATCGCCATGACAAGATCGTCGGTTACTGGCGGGCTGCCCATTTGTAGGTCCACTCACGGTGGAAGGCCGCCCGGTCCGGGGCGAGATGCTCCATCTCCTCGTCCGTGACCGTCCGCCCCGTCTCGCAGGCGTTGGCATCTAACCCGGATTGGGTCCGCAGTCCCTCTTTCGTCGTCATCGACCCGATCAGATGCACCACGACCTGCCGGCAAACCGGCGGACACCCACTACCGTTCTGCATGATATGACTGCACATCCAATGCTCGATCCTGTTCCATCCGCTCGTCCCGGGCAGAAAGTGGCAAACGGAAATCCGTACCTCCGATTCGTCCGCAAGTCCCTGCAACTCCCCGCTCCGGCGCCGACCGTGATTCCTGTCCGAGCCGCCTCCGTCCACTTGACCAGCAGCTTCCACGCCTGCGGACAGGCCGACTGCCTGTCCAAACAACCGGTACCACTTCAGCCTGCTCGACCCGCTCCTGCGCGAAGACCGCCTCCGGCAATCTCCGGTACTCTCACTCGACGCAGCCGCATGTACATCCTGCCCACTACTTCGGGGGTCGATCCAACCCCCATGCGAGAACGGCGCGAAGTCGCTCCCATCCAAGGCCAATTTCCCCGGACCCGGGCTTGACAGGCAACATGGAAGCCGTCGGACTTCTTCGTGAAATCAGCGGCGCTATCTGAGTGCCCTGCTGACGAAGCAAGAACAAAAAGGGGGGAGCGGTTGCCCGCTCCCCCCGGCTGCTCGCGCGGTGCCCCGGCCACCGACTCTAGGGCAGGTCCGCGCCGAAGGCTCCCTTGAGGGTCAGGTTGTTGGCCGTCTTGTCGGTGCTGAAACGCCCAATGCCGCCATCGTCGCTCAACTCGTACCATCCGATCACTCCCAGCGGCCCGTCCGGCGAGTTCCCCACGAACATGAACTCGTAGAACGCCGAGTAGGTCTGCTTCACCTGAGCCACTCCCGAATCCCGGTAGTCGATCGTCATTTCCCGATTCGTCCGCACATACTTTTTGTCCGCCACCCTCGCCCTGAAGTCCAGCTTGTGGTCGTTCGCATCCAAGCTGGTCCAGTAGGGACTCAGGCTGCCGTCCGTGCCGTAGAACACCTTCGGAAAGGTCACCCGCCGCACTTCTTCCACAACGCCGTTGGCGTTATGGTACAGGTAGTCACCGTTCGACACCTGCCGCAGGTCGCTCAGCACCGTCGTGACATATGAGCCTACTGCGGTCTTTCTGACTGTACCCCAGCTACCACCGAGGTCGTGGTCGGTCCCGTACCATTCCACCTCGACACTCACCGTACCCTCGTAGGCTGTCTGATGGCCTTGGTCGGAGTCATCGTTGCGCATCGTCGGCCAGCCCAGGTACGCCACCGTCTTGCCCTCGTACGTCACCCGGGCGCCCGCCGGCAACTGATCCCGCCTCTGCGCCGTCGCCACCGGCAGCGGACTGTACGCGAACGGCTCCACCTCCTGGTGGTACCAGTTCTTGCCCCGCAGCGCGTTCCGCGCATGCTGGATCCGCCACACCCCGAACCGCGTGTAGTCCGTCGTCCCCGCCAGCGCCTTGATCTCCCACTGCCGCTGATTGAACATCGCCGACCCCGACGTGTTCCAGATCTGCTTGTAGCTGTTGGCCGTCGTACTGCCTGTGCCGGCACTGTCGAACAGTTCCCCGTCATCCCCGTGCACCTTCAGGAACGACTTCTCCTCGTCCCCGTCCTCCACCACGAACAGTCCGTCCTGCCCCGGATCGAACGCCGCCTCCAGACTCTCCGCCGAACTCAGCGCCTCCAGAATCGCGTCGATCCGGTCCAGCGCATCGTCCGGTATGTTCCCTGTTGCCGTTCCGCTGCCGTCGTCGACGATCTTGAGCGGCAACTGCGTGTGAATCACCTGCGAATTCGGCGCTGTGCCGTGTCCGATCCGATTCGAGCGCACGCCGGTGCCCGTCTCGGTCCCGACATCCCAGAACACGTTGGTCGTGAGCCGCAACAGCACCTCGTCCCATGCCTCCTGCTCTTGCGTCTCCAGATCGCCGATCGCCTTCAGGCCCGCGATCTTGTCCCGCTGCTTCTGGATCCGCTCCCGCGCATCCTGCACCCACGTCTTCGGACTCTTCAGCGTGTACTCCCCGCCTTCCTTGGCCAGCAGGTCCGCCAGCGCGATCTCCACGTTCTCCTTCTTGTCGCCCAACTGGCTGAGGGTCCCATCATCCGCCAGCTTCGCATCCGCCATGCGGAAATAGGTCGCCTCCACACCCCCCGCAAAAAGACCCGCCTTGAGCGCATTCTTCTTGGCAACGTCCGCGAGCGTCTCCCGGTACCACGCCCACGCCTGCGGCTTGGCCGTCAACTGACCATCCGCCAACGTCGTCGCGAAGGTCCCTTCGGCTGCACCAACCATCCTGCCGCTCAGCGACGCGCTCACCTGCGTCCCGTCGTCCACCGACGGTCGCCGCACCGGTTCATCCGCCACACGGTTGGCCCCGAAACCACCCGCCAGGTAGCTCGCATCCTCGGTCCCGGCATTGCTGTTCGTCTTCACCCCTGCGCCGACCGACCACACTCCCACCACCTCGCTGCCCGCCTCCGGCGCAGTGTTGCCTCCCAGCAACCGCCCCTCGAACGTGCTGTCCACCTCCTGCGGCCGATACGACCCCGCCCGCCGGCCGAAGTTGATGTCCGCCTTCCCCGCCAGCGCCCACATCCCCTGCGTGCTCAGGTCCGCCTTCGGCAGCACGATGCTGTCCACCTCCCCGAACAGGTACTCCCAGCTCTCCCCTTCCGCCGTCATCAGGTTCGTGATCAAGCCGTCCACCTTCTCCGCCGTGAAGTTGATGCTGATCTCGATGTCCCCCGCATACTGCTTGTCCCCTCCGCTCACCGCCAGCGTCTGCCCCTCGTACCGCGCCGTACCCTTCGTCTGCACGTACCGCGCCCGCGCCGTCTCGTCCGTCACCCCGAACCCGAACGCTCCCCGCTCCCCCAGCTTGTCGCTCACGCTGTACTTCGCTCCCGTCACCGCATCCTTGCGCTTCTTGCGCGTGATCGTCCCGAATCGCGTGTTCCCGTGCATCCCGTACGTCACCGTCGATTCCGTCTCCGTCGCCGCGAAGATCTTCGCCGCGTCACCCGCCTTGGCCGCTCCCTCCAGCGCACCGTCGTCCCCCAGCGCCGCCGCCAGTTCCTCCGCGCTGGTCAGCGCCTCGAGCAGGTCGTCGATCGTCCCCAGTGCCTTGTCGTCGTCCGGCGCCGCCAACTCACTGAACTTCGTACTCCCGAACACCGCCTGCAGCACCGCCTTGACGTTCGTCTTCGCCTTGGTCGTGTCCGTGCCCCACTGCCGCGTGATCTGCGTGTCCCGCTCCGAATCCTTCTCGAACACATCCAGGATCTGGACGACCTTCTCCCGGATCCCTTCCAGCTTCGTCCGCGCTTCCGCCACGAAGTTCTTTCCCTTCGTCTGCGACACCCCGTCCCCCAGCAGGTCCGCGAACGGGTAGTTCTCCCCCGCCACCACCAGCGCCGTGTTCGCCTCGTTGATGTCCGCCGTCGACTTGTCGTCCCCCCGCATCGTCGGCATCGCACTCAGACCGTCCGTCTTGTAGTCCGTCGCCGTGTCGATCTTGACGTTGTCCAGACGCATGCCCGTCAGCATCCCGTCCTCCATCCGTACCCGGTAGCTCCCCGAACTGTCCGTGTCGATGTCACCCATCCCGCTGGCCGGCAGCATCGCGCCGTCCACGTCGTAGCCCTGGCCGTCCTCCCGCGATACTGCCAGCAGACCGCCGGTGCCCTTGATCTCCATGCTCTCCGGCTGGTACTCCGCCATCCACGCTCCGTCCACCATCGTCACCGTGTAGACGTTCCCGTTCCCAGCCGTCACCCGACCGCCACTGCGGAACATCTCCCCGTCCAGCGTGTACGTGCCGTCTTCCTCCCGCACCAGCGTCACCGTCGTCCCGCTCGTGCCCAACGCCACCTGCGTCTGTGGCGCCTCATGCATGGCCATCCACATCCCGTCCGCGTCCATGCTCAGCGTGTACAGGTTGCCGTTGGCCGCCGTGACCATCGTCACCCCGTCCTCGACCCGCATCTCCCCCATCCAATAGCTGCCGTCCTCCCTCTTCGTCAGCACCACCGTCTCGCCCGACATCCCCAACATCACCGTGACCATCTCTTCCCGGTACGTCGCCATCCAGTTCCCCTCCCCGTCATCCATCAGCGTGTAGCTGTTGCCACCCACCATCAACGTGGCTCCGTCGGTCAGCGTCTCCGGCTCCCCACTCACCGGACTCACCACCGTCCAGCTCCCGTCTTCCGCCTGCACCGTCTCCAGCGTCACCCCCAAGCTGCCCACCGTCACCGTGCCCGTCTCCGGCACGTACTCCGCCATCCACATCCCCTCCGTATCCTTCATCAGACGATACCGGTTCCCGTTCGACGCCGTCGCGACCGTCACTCCGTCCTCGACCTGCATCTCTCCCATCCGGTAACTGCCGTCCTCGGACTTGCTCACCGTCACCGTCTCGCCCGACATCCCCAGCATCACCTCCACCACCATCTCCATGTACTCGGCCATCCACATGCCGTCCTCGCCCATGGTCAGCGTGTAGGTGTTCCCGTTCCCCGCATGGGCCGTCGTCTCCCCGCTCGTCACCACCATCTCGTCCAGCCAGTAGCTGCCGTCCTCCGCCTTCTCGAGCGTCACCGTGTCGCCCGACAGTCCCAGCATCACCTGGATCATCGGTGCCCGGTAGCTGGCCATCCAGTGGATCGCCCCGCTCTCGTCGGTCGTGATGCTCAGCACGTATTCGTTGCCGTTCGCCGCCACATGGACCGTCTCCCCACTCCGGACCGCCATCTCCCCCAGCCAGTAGGTGCCGTCCTCGGCCTGCGTGATCGTCACCGTCTCCTCGCTCGTACCGAGCGTGACCATGATCTCGTGCGCATCGAACTGCGCCGTCCAGCTCCCCTCCGCCAGCGTCAGCGTGTACTGCCCGCCGTTCCCGGCCGTCACGCTCCCACCGCTCTCGAACGCTTCCCCGTTCAGGGTGAATCCACCACCCTCGGTGGTCATCAGCGTGACCGTGTCCCCGCTCGTCCCCAGTGTGATCTCCACCGGCTGCGGCTGGAAGGGCGGCGGTGCCGCCGGCGGGGCCGGTGGTGTGGTTACCTGTCTGGGCTCATCGCCTCCGCAGCCGGCCATCCCGACTGTCAGAAGCCCTGCCAGGAAGAGAGTTACCCCCCCCCCCAGAATTTCTTCAACTTGCTCTGCATGGAAGTGCTCTCCTTCATTTCCTCATACTGCTTCGTTGCGACCGAACGGCATTCCCGCCCGGGAACCGTCTCCTCGAGTGGCCCGCACGGACCACTTCCTGCGATTCAGGCTCAGATTTGCACACTCCGCGCTCCTGTGTCAAGCACCCCGACCGGATTTTCCGAGTTTCTCCTCCGTCCAGTTCACTCGTCCGACGAGAAACGGGCCGGAACGAGGGGGCTCTGCGGCGGCAGCGGACAGCAGCGGAGGATGATCTGGCATCTCGATCCCGCCTCCCCATTCGAATCTAGTGCTGCGTCAGTTAAGACACTTCCAAGTTGCATGTGGATCGCCCCACCACGGCGGAATCGACTGCATCGCCGGCCAACCGATCTGCCATTTGGGGCCTTCAGGTTTCGGGACGAGCGACTCGGCACCACAACGGCAGGCCAGTCCGTCGCGTCGGGGCTCCTGAATTGGAGACGGATGCGGAGGATCGATTGGGGTCCACCAAGCCTCCTCTCGGCCCCGGCGCCACACCAGACTGTGTGGTTGGTGCTTGCGACGATACGGCGCGAATTCGGCGCAGGCTTGTCCACCGCTCCGCCGGTGATCGCCTCGGAAGCAGCCGGTGGTCCACGGGCAACCAGTCGCGGCGTCCGAAGCGAGTACAGGTGGTCTCCACCGACCAGTTGGTCCGGTCCCGAGCGGGGATTGAAGCGGTCCGGGCGGATATGATACCTTGATTCTTCGGGGTGCTCCCCGGCATTTCCAATGCAGGCACTCGGAATGATCGAGACCTTGGGCTTGGTGGGCTCGATCGAGGCATCCGATGCCATGGTCAAGGCCGCCAGCGTCTCACTGGAAGGACGGCGGATGATCGGTGCGGGACACGTGACGATAACCTGCCGGGGCGACATCGGAGCCGTCAAGGCTGCGACGGATGCCGGGGCGGCAGCAGCCCGGCGCATCGGCGAATTGATCAGCGTGCACGTCATTCCGGCCCCGTATCAAGACACTGCATCCGTTCTTCCCGAAGGACCGGACGACTGATCCTGGACGATGCTGGTCGACAAGGATCTGCGATCCATCCAGGAGGTCCGCACCAAGGTCCAGGCTGCGTACGAGGCATTTGAGGCATTTCGCGGCTTCGGCCAGGAGCAGGTGGACGCCATCGTCGCGAGCATGGCAGCAACGGCTCGCGCCCACGCCGAGTCTCTCGCCAGAATGGCGGTCGAGGAGACCGGCTACGGGAACGTCCGTGACAAGATTGCGAAGAATCTCCTCAACTCCGACCTCCTGCATCAGAAGATCGCCCCACTCAAGACGATCGGCATGCTGCGGGAGGATCCCGAACAGGGCATTACCGAAATCGCCGTGCCCGTTGGTGTGGTAGCCGCTGTCCTGCCTACGACCAATCCGACCTCGACGGCCTACTTCAAGTGCCTGATCGCCCTGAAGGCAGGCAACGCGATCGTTATCAGTCCCCATCCGCGAGCCCGTCGCTGCACTTGTGAATCCGCACGCCTGCTCGCCGCAGCGGCGGAGAAGGCCGGAGCGCCGAAAGGCCTGATCCAGTGCATCAACGAGGCCACCATCGCCGGGACCAACGAACTGATGAGGCACCGACGGACCGGAATCATCCTCTCGACCGGTGGTGCCGGGATCGTCAAGGCAGCCTACGCCAGCGGCAAGCCTGCACTCGGCGTAGGGGCAGGCAACGTGCCGGTTCTCATCGATGACTCCGCCGACATTGAAGCGGCCATCGCATCGGTAGTGGATGGCAAGTCGTTCGATTTCGGGACGGTCTGTTCGAGTGAGCAGACGATCGTGGTCGACCGGCAGTACCGGGAGCGGGTGTGGGCCGCCCTGAAGGCCAACGGCGCCTACCTGTGCAGTCCGGAACAAGGTGAACAGCTGCAGGCCAAGCTGTTCACCGAGAACTTCCGCATCCAGGCCGACTGCGTGGGACAGTCGCCGCAGAGGATCGCATCCCTGGCCGGCTTCACGATACCCGACGATGCACGCATCCTGGCGGTTGAGATCCGGGGCGTGGGCCGAGATCACCCATTGTCCGCGGAGAAGTTGTCCCCTGTGCTGTCGGTGTATTTCGTGGACAACTTCGGTGCCGCCGTCGATGCCTGCGTCTCCGTGCTGAATTTCGGCGGACGGGGTCATACCTGCGTGATTTACAGCAAGGACGAAGATCACATACTCGAGTACGGCCGTCGTGCGCCAGCCTTCCGCGTCCTCGTCAACACCTCCGCACCCCAGGGATCGACCGGCATCACGACAGGGGTCTTCCCTTCCATGACACTGGGCTGCGGGGCGATCGCCGGCAATTCCACGGGCGACAACATCGGACCGATGCACCTGCTGCACGTCAAGCGGATTGCGCGGTACATGCGTTCTCCCGAGGAGGCTTTCATCAGCGAAGAGGGCAAGCGCTACTTCCAGGCCGTCTCCGAAGGGGTCGACTTCCGTTCGGGTTCCAGCAGCACACCGAACGCAGCCAACGGGTCTTCAGGCGGGGTAGCCGCTCGCGTCGACAAGTATCTGGCCCGGCGAGGGATGGCCGACCCACCAGCACCTGCGCCCCATCCCGCCGGGTCCGCCGTGGCGGGAGTGGTGGACCGGTTCCTGGAGACGAAGCAGGGCGCAACGAGTCCTTCCCAGCCAGTTCCGGAGCCGGTGGAACCGCCGCCACCCGCCCCACGGGTTCGCCCTGTCAGTTTCGTCTGCGAGGGCGATATGCGCAAGGCGATTCACTCGGGTGCGAAGATCTATATTGCAAAGAGCACGATCGTGACGCCGGCCGCGAAGGATCTGGATTCCGACGGCACAGTCCTGGTCCAGACCGAAGCCTGACGGACGGGGGCGGTCAGAGACTTGCAGAACGGCCTTCCGCGAGCGCGTCTTCAGTCCCGGCGCTCCGAGAACGGATGCAAGCATTCACAGGCGTAGCCTTGGTCCTGTCGGCGTCAGCCACGATCGTACTCCTGGCACTGGCACAAGCGCCCCCCTTGCAGCGTCCAGACAGCGAGCAACTGAACTACACCATCGCATGGCCGAGCGGCCTGCCGGTTGGACACGCCAGCCTGCGGGCACGGGCGCTGGACCCCGGCTGGCGCCATGAGATGACACTTCAGGCAACGCTGCCCTCAATGGAAATCGACGACATGTTCGCGTCGAGGACCGACAGCAAGTTATGTTCCGAAGTGTTCGAGAAGCATGTCCGGCACGGCGACAGGTGGGCGCACGAGTCCCTGCGATTCGGACCCGGACTCGTGGAACGGTTCAATCTTGAGTCGACTGACCGCGAACCACCGGGCCGAAACGCGACCGGCGACTGTGCTCGGGACGCGCTGACATTCCTGTACTATCTGCGCCAGGATCTGGCGGCAGGCAGGCTTCCGTCCCCGGGAACGATCTTCTTCGGAGCAGCCTATCGCATCCAGGTGTGGTTCACCCGGACGCGTCGGCTGCTGATTGGCGCCGAGCAACGTGCGGCTGACGAGTTCCGGGCGGTTGTCGATGGCCCGGCCTCGCGGCACGAATTCTCGTTCTTCGTGGGACAGGACGAGAACCGCACCCCACTCCTGTTTCGCGTCGAGCTTGGCGGGGATATCTTCTCAATGCAACTCGACGAGTGAAACCCGTCACGGAGAGCGCCTACCACAGGAACTTGAGTTGGAAGCGGTGGGTGCGGCCGTCGTTGAGGGTGTTGTTGATCTGACCGAAATTGGGCGATGTCAGATTCCGGCCCGGCTCAGCGAACTGCGGCGTGTTGAAGAAATTGATCGACTCGGCCCGGAATTCCAACGCCCATTCCGAGCCCATGGGAAAGCGGCGCGACAGCGACGCGTTGATGTTCGCGATCTTGCCCTTGCGGAAGGTGTTGCGGCCGAGGCTGCCAGCCTGCTCGTCAGGCGCGTTGATGAAGCGGAACGCATCCCGGGGTATCTGTGACTCCGAAGTGTCCGGGGAACCGACGATGCGGCCCAGGATCGCGGGATCCAACAGCATCGGCCGGTCTCCCCGACGGCCGTCGATGTTGCCCAGTCCCGGCCCGTCGGAACCGGATTCGACCGTGAACGGTGTCCCGGACTTGAGTAGGGTGACCGTCGAGACGCTCCAGTTCCGCAGCAGCTTGCCCAGCCATCCCGGAGCCACTCCCCGCGGGAGGGTATAGCCGGCCTGCAGCAGGAATGAGTGCGGCTGATCGAAGTCGCTGAGCGCCTTCAGATCCCGGTGCGATTCCCCCTCGGTCTGGGAGACCGCGACCCGGGCGTCGGGGCCGGACGCCGTATTCGTATAGGAACCGCCGATATCGAGGGACTTGCTGAGCCAATAGGATGCGGACAGGGAGAGGTTCCGCCAGTTCGGTGCAGCGAACGTCACGCGCCCGGCATCGAAGTACCCGCGGGAGCCATTGTGGACGAGCAGGTGCTCGAAAAGGCCCTGGTTGGGCCGTCGTTCATTGAGATTCCTGACCGTTGACACGACGCCCGGAACTTCTCGGCCGCGATTGAGGAAGTAGGTGATGATCAGCTTGTGGGCGCGGCTGCCAACGTACCCGAGCTGCAGGCGCCAGTCTCGGCCGATCTCTCGTTCCCAACTGAAGTTGTACTGGTGGGCGTAAGGCACTGTCAGATCCGGCCCCGGTTCGATCAGACTGGACCGGGCGGTCGGGTCGCGCCTGGAATGGTCGATGAGGGAGCGATATGTCGAGAGTTCAGGCCGGATCAGGATCGAGGTGACGGTGTGCGGGGCGTTCAGGCGGGACTGTCCGTACGTGACCGGAAAGAGGTCTCCGTAGTGCGTGCCGAAATTGCCCCGGAGCACACCCGCCCCGCGCGAGAGACGGTAGACGAACCCGAGCGATCCGGCGAAGTTGTTCAGGTCGGAATCCATGCTCAGTTCAGTCCGGCCGGTGACATCGACCGGGCGCGTGAACGGCTCGTAACGAAAACCCAGATGCAAGCTCAACCGGTCCGTCGCGGTCCAGCGGTCGCCGAGGAAGAATCGGTTGGACCAGTTGCGGAACCCGCGATAGGTTGAGCCGAGCGACACGATCAGGCGGTCTGGGAGCCCCATCCGGAGGTTCGTGATCAGGTCGTTGCCGAAATTCGCGTTGAACAGCAGGATGCCGCGGCCACCGTCGGGCTCCTCGCCGTTGTACTGCAGGCGGGTCAGGGCCAAGCCGGCGGTCAACTCATGCCGGCCCCTGCCATGACGCAGAGTGGCGGCCTGGCGGAATCGATTCTGGGCCCGGTCGATCGGGATATTGGGGAATGGCCCCAGAGTCGTGAGATCCCGCCCGCCCATGATGATGGGGCCGAGTGCTCCCGCGGCTGGCAGCAGCAACGACCCGAGCCGGTCGAATCCGGAGGACAGTTGCAGGACGGTGGCAGGCGAGAATGAACGGCTCCAGGTCAGGCGGGCAGAGTGGGACCTGGTGTCCGTGTCCGGATTCTGGCCCTTGACCAACTGGAACGCATCAACATTCTGAGCGGTCCATATGTATCGGAGGGTGAGCTTGCCATTGGCGACGCCGTCACGGTCGAGCTGGAGCCGGGCCAAGTCCGTGTCGATCCTCTGCAGGCTATTGGTGTTGTGTGCACGGGCGGCTATGTCGGGCCGGTTCGGCGGCCCCTGCGGATAACCGTCCAGAATCCGCTGGACGGCGGCTCGCGTGGTCGGGTCGGTTGTGAGTGGCGTGCGCTCTTCCGGGAGCGGAATCAGGACATTGCCGTTCACGTTGCCACGAATCCTGTTCTGCGACACGCCCACCGTGACCGCTCCGAACGGTCCGATCGGGGAGACCAGGTTCACCCCGGCGAAGTTCTCCCGGGCCGGCTGCACGCCCCCGACCTGAAAGAACGAGCGGGCGGAGAAGATGCTGTTGTTGTGCCGCCAGAACGCATCCCCGTGGAATCCGTCTTCCCGTCCTGGCGTAGCGTGCACGGGTGGGGTCGGAGGCTTGCCGTACTCCGATCCGAAATAGCCGTGGTCCACCTTGAACGCGCCGACCAGAGTGGCCGTGGTGCCGAGTCGGATGTTGAGTTCCTTGAGGGCATTGTTGTCGACCAGATTGAACTGGACATTCTCATTGCGCCGACTCTCGCCCGATTCGGACGATGTCTCCCCCAGCAGGTTGATGCTCGTCCGCTGGGTACCCGTCTGGCCCGCAGTTGCAGGAGGGCGCTCGGACTCCTCAACGGTGGCAGCCTGGTCCGAGTGGACCGGATTCCCGGACGCCTCCTGCGCAGCGCTGATTCCGGACACCAAAGCGGCCAGGAGCGGGACGGCGACAATCTCCAGGCAAGGACGGACCGTCCGCATCATCGGCCCTTCAATCCTACCAGCGAACGCCGCCGCCGATCGATCCGGGCACACGGGCTATCCGGCAAGCGCAGGCTGCGCCAGTCGTTCCCGAGCGGGTGCTCCGGACCGGACAGGAGGGGTGAGAAACGTGGTTGGTGGAACGTCCCATGCTGGTTGCCGAACGCAGAATCGGACTAACCATTCGTCGTCCGCTGCGTCCAACAAGATGGCGACCGGGATTCACATCGGCCGTCAAGAGAACACAGACAACAAGGAGACAACAACCATGACCAACACAGCAAGGATCGTCCTGGCGGCGATCTTGACCATCGGCTCGGCGTTCGGACAGGAGGGGGTGAGCCTGATGGCTGACATCAACCCGGTCGAACTCCGGGAGGCCCTCAACCTGAACGACGACCAGATCGACCGACTCCGCAAGAACGTCACCGCAATGTTCGCGGAGGTGGACCCCCTGGCGAAGAACCTGTACGACAAGGAAGTGGAACTCATGCGGGAGCGGACATCGGACGCGCCCAACGAAGCCCTGATCGGCAAGATCACGGTTGAGGTGGACGCAATCCGGAAGCAGCTCGAAGCCGTGCAGAGCCGGTTCCAGGCGTCAGCGCGGGCGGTGCTGACGGCCGCGCAGCGCAAGGAACTCGTCCCGATCGAAGAAGCCGCCAAGCGGATCGGGGTTGCCTTCGAGGCGGCCGAGTTGAACCTGGTGACGATCAAGGATCAGTCGATGGCGTCGCTAGGGTCGTTCGGAGATGCAGGCACCGACGAGATCAGCGAGGTTGCCGAGCCGGGATCCAAGCCCTAGGACGACTAGGGCGGTAGTTGATCAACACCGCCGCCTACCACTTCGGAGGCGGCACAGCCACAGCGCCTGCGGGACTCCTGTTCCGCAGGCGCTTTCCTTTTTGGGACCCAATTGCTATCCCGGGTACCCGCCAAGTGGTTGCCGTGTGATCGCCGCGCTTGGCTGTCCGAGTACGGACCAGAACCAAGGCTGGGGCCTTGGTTCACCCTTATCCCCGCAATCGGACGAGAGCCATTTCCTGCCGACATCGATTCCTGCAAGGACAGGGTATGAAGCAGGTCGGAGTCGTGTCGTCACGGTGGATCCGACAGACCGTCCGCTGTTCCGCGCAGATACTCCCCTCGCTGCAAGAAAACGGGGAAGCGGTTGCCCGCCCCCCCCCCCCCCCGACATTCCTCGATCAGCCTAGTGCTCTGTCAGATGAAGTTTTTTGGTGAACGGACTTGAGTTCGTGGCGTGCATCGGCAGCTGCCGTTTTCCCGTTCCCGCTGCGCGGGCAGGCATATACGCTTGGGCTGGATAGCCTCCGTCGAGAGACAAACTCTACCAGCAATTTTGAGTTTGACGAAACGCTAGATGTTCGATGACATCGTGGTCGTCGCACAGTACCCTGCGGCGCACGATGAAATCGGTGCTGGTTCTTGATCACACGGACGGGCGCGTCCAACTCCGCCAGACAGCCCGTATCGCCATTCCCTGTCCAGCGGGCATACGCCTTGATGACCGACAACTCTCTGTCGTCTCGCAGAGTCGTCTCCTCCTGCTGCAGACGCCAGCCCGTCTGGATGATCCGGTGTTACGGGAGTCAAACTTACTGCCCATCGGTGACCGTATGACGATCGCAGCCTGCTGCCATGGCTTTGTCAAGTCATCTACATGACTCCCAAAGAAAAGGGGGAGCGGTTACCCGCTCCCCCGGCTGTTCGCGGTGCCCTTGGGCCCCGACTCTATGGCAGATCCGCGCCGAAGGCTCCCTCGAGGGCCAAATCCTGGATCGCGGATCCCGGGGTGACGACGGCCTTCGTACCGAACCCCCCGGTTCCCTTCGGGCTGAACCTGTAGATCCCCATCACCCCCAGCGGCCCGTCCGCAGAGTTCCCCACGAACTTGAAACTGTATCCGATTCCATTGTTATCGTGATCCTGCGTCCCCTGGTCCACCCCCGAGTCCCGGTAGTCGATCTTGACCGTCCTGCTACCGGCAGCATACCCCCAGTCCATAGCATAGTCGCCCACAAGATTCTTTAAGTCGGGCCTATCGAGCTTGAAGCCGTCACCCGAGGCGAAGGAGATCTTCTGGAAGGTCAGCCGCCGCACTTCCTGCACACCGTCAGCGGTTCTCCCAGTGTAATGGTACAGGTAGTCGCCGTTCGACACCGACCGCAGGTCGCTCAGCACCGTCGTGACATACCCGCCCACTGCAGCCGTTCGGGCGTTAGTGGAGGAGGCGAAGGCTGGAACTGATTCGCCGACCTCGTACCATTGCACCTCGACGCTCACCTTACCCTCGTAGGCCGCCTGAAGGCCCTTGTTGGCATCATCATTGCGCGCCGTCATCTCGCCCAAGTACGCCACTGTCTTGCCCTCGTACGTCGCCTGGCCCCCCGCCGGCAACTGCGCCCGGGTCCGGGCCGTCGCCACCGGCAGCGGACTCCACAAGAACGCCTCCACCTCCTGGTGGTACCAGTTCTTGGCCCGCAACGCGTTCCGCGCATGCTGGATCCGCCACACCCCGAACCGCGTGTAGTCCGTACTCGCCACCGTCGCCTTGATCTGCCACTGCCGCTGATTGAAGATCGCCGACGCCGACGTGTTCCAGATCAGCCTCTTACCGCCCGCACTGTCGAACAGCTCCCCGTCGTCCCCGTTCGCATCCAGGAACGACTTCTCCTCGTCCCCGTCCTCCACCACGAACAGGCCGTCCTGCCCCGGATCGAACGCCGCCTCCAGACTCTCCACCGAACTCAGCGCTTCCAGAATCGCGTCGATGCGGTCCAGCGCATCACCCGGGATGGTCTTGACCTTGGTTCCGTTGCCGTCGTCGACGATCTTGAGCGGCAACTCCGTGTGAATCTCGCTCGCGGCGCCGCTGGTGGTCCCTCCCAGCCGAAGCCTGCTGATGCCGGAGCCCCCGACATTGCCCCCGTCGCTCGCGACATCCCAGAACACGTTCGTCACGAGGTGCCTCAGCACCGCATCCCACGCCTCCTGCTCTTGCGTCTCCAGATCGCCGATCGCCTTCAGCCCCGCGATCTTGTCCCGCTGCTTCTGGATCCGCTCCCGCGCATCCTGCACCCATGTCTTCGGACTGTTGTGCGTGTACTCCCCGCCTTCCTTGGCCAGCAGGTCCGCCAGCGCGATCTCCACGCTCTCCTTCGCGGTCCCCTTCTTCACGTTGGCGTCCCCCGCCTCATCCGCCTTCCGGAAATACAGCGCATCCACACCCCCCGCGAACTTGCCGGCCCCGAGGTTGCTCGTCTCCGCACTGGTGAGCGTTTCGTAGTACCACGCCCACGCCTGCGGCTTGGCCGTCAACTGCCCGTTCGCGAGCGTCGTCGCGCCCGAACCCTCATTCTTCCCGCTCACCGCCGTCCCGTCGTCCACCGACGGTCGCCGCACCGGTTCGTCCGCCACACGGTTGGCCCCGAAACCGCCCGCCAGGTAGCTCGCATCCTCGGTCCCGGCATTGCTGTTCGTCTTCACCCCCGCGCCGACCGACCACACTCCCACCACCTCGCTGCCCGCCTCCGGCGCAGTGTTGCCTCCCAGCAACCGCCCCTCGAACGTGCTGGCCACCTCCTGCGGCCGATACGACCCCGCCCGCCGTCCGAAGTTGATCGTCGCCGGGGTCGCCTTGTCGTTGTTCTTGTCCGAACCCTGCGCCCACATCCCCTGCGTGCTCAGGTCCGCCGTCGGCAGCACGATGCTGTCCACCTCCCCGAACAGGTACTCCCAACTCTCCCCCTCCGCCGTCATCAGGTTCGTGATCAACCCGTCCACCTTCTCCGCCGTGAAGTTGATGCTGATCTCGATGTCCCCCGCATACTGCTTGTCGCCTCCGCTCACCGCCAGCGTCTGCCCCTCGTACCGCGCCGTACCCTTCGTCTGCACGTACCGCGCCCGCGCCGTCTCGTCCGTCACCCCGAACCCGAACGCTCCCCGCTCCCCCAGCTTGTCGCTCACGCTGTACTTCGCTCCCGTCACCGCATCCTTGCGCTTCTTGCGCGTGATCGTCCCGAATCGCGTGTTCCCGTGCATCCCGTACGTCACCGTCGATTCCGTCTCCGTCGCTCCGAAGATCTTCGTCGCGTCACCCGCCTTGGCCGCTCCCTCCAGCGCACCGTCGTCCCCCAGCGCCGCCGCCAGTTCCTCCGCGCTGGTCAGCGCCTCGATCAGGTCGTCGATCGTCCCCAGTGCCTTGTCGTCGTCCGGCGCCTCCAGATCACTGAACTTCGTGCTCCCGAACACCGCCTGCAGCACCGCCTTGACGTTCGTCTTCGCCTTGGCCGTGTCCGTCCCCCACTGCCGCGTGATCTGCGTGTCCCGCTCCGAATCCTTCTCGAACACGTCCAGGATCTGGACGACCTTCTCCCGGATCCCCTCCAGCTTCGTCCGCGCTTCCGCCACGAAGTTCGTCCCCTTCGTCTGCGACACCCCGTCCCCCAGCAGGTCCGCGAACGGATAGTTCTCCTTCGCCACCACCAGCGCCGTGTTCGCCTCGTTGATGTCCGCCGTCGACTTGTCGTCCCCCCGCATCGTCGGCATCGCACTCAGACCATCCGTCTTGAAGTCCGTCGCCGTGTCGATCTTGACGTTGTCCAGACGCATGCCCGTCAGCATCCCGTCCTCCATCCGCACCCGGTAGCTCCCGGAGGTGTCCGTGTCGATGTCGCCCATCCCGCTGTTCGGCAGCATCGCTCCGTCCACGTCGTAGCCCTCACCGTCCTCTCGCGATACCGCCATCAGACCGCCCGTGCCCTCGATCGCCATGCTCTCCGGCTGGTACTCCGCCATCCACGCTCCGTCCACCATCGTCACCGTGTAGACGTTCCCGTTCCCCGCCGTCACCTCACCGCCACTGCTGAAGGCATCCCCGTCCAGCGTGTACGTGCCGTCTTCCTCCCGCACCAGCGTCACCGTCGTCCCGCTCGTGCCCAACGCCACCTGCGTCTGTGGCGCCTCATGCATCGCCATCCACATCCCGTCCGCGTCCATGCTCAGCGTGTACATGTTGCCGTTGGCCGCCGTCACCATCGTCACCCCGTCCTCGACCTGCATCTCCCCCATCCAGTAACTGCCGTCCTCCCTCTTCGTCAGCATCACCGTCTCGCCCGACATCCCCAACATGACCGTGACCATCTCCTCCCGGTATGTCGCCATCCAGTTCCCCGCACCGTCATCCATCAGCGTGTAGGTGTTGCCACCCCTCACGAACGTCGCTCCGTCGGTCAGCGTCTCCGGCTCCCCACTCACCGGACTCACCACCGTCCAGCTCCCGTCTTCCGCCTGCACCGTCTCCAGCGTCACCCCCAGGCTGCCCACCGTCACCGTACCCGTCATCGGCACGTACTCCGCCATCCACATCCCCTCCGTATCCTTCATCAGCCGATACCGGTTCCCGTTCGACGCCGTCGCGACCGTCACCCCGTCCTCGACCTGCATCTCTCCCATCCGGTAACTGCCGTCCTCGGACTTGCTCACCGTCACCGTCTCGCCCGAGGTCCCCAGCATCACCTCCACCACCATCTCCATGTACTCGGCCATCCACATCCCGTCCTCGCCCAGCGTCAGCGTGTAGGTGTTCCCGTTCCCCGCATGGGCGGTCGTCTCCCCGCTCGTGACCGACATGCCTTCCAGCCAGTAACTGCCGTCCTCGGACTTCTCGAGCGTCACCGTGTCGCCCGACAGACCCAGCATCACCTGGATCATCGGCGCCCGGTAGTCGGCCATCCAGGTGATCGCCCCGTTCTCGTCGGTCGTGATGCTCAGCACGTACTCGTTGCCGTTCGCGGCCGTGTGGATGGTCTCCCCACTCCGGACCGCCATCTCCCCCAGCCAGTAGGTACCGTCCTCGGCCTGCGTGATCGTCACCATCTCCTCGCTCGTACCGAGCGTGACCATGATCTCGTGCGCATCGAACTGCGCCGTCCAACTCCCGTCCGCCAGCGTCAGCGTGTACTGCCCGCCGTTCCCGGCCGTCACGTTTCCGCCACTCTCGAACGGCTCGCCGTTCAGCGTGAAGCCACCACCCTCGGTGGTCATCAGGGTGACCGTGTCGCCGCTCGTCCCCAGCGTGATCTCCACCGGCTGCGGCTGGAACGCCGGGGGTGGCGTCGGGGCCGGCTGTCTTACGGTCTGGGCCGGTTCATCGCCTCCGCAGCCGGCCATCCCGACTGTCAGAAGCCCTGCCAGGAAGAGAGTTACCCCCCCCCCCCCGGATTCTCGTCAACTTGCTGTGCATGGATCTGCTCTCCTTCATTTCCTCATACTCCTTCGTTGCGACCGAACGGCAAGCCCGCCCGGGAACCGTCTCCTTCAGTGGCCCACAGGGACCACTTCCTGCGATTCGGCTTCAGGTTCGCACATTCCGCGCTCCTGTGTCAAGCACCCCGACCGGATTTTCCACGGTGATTCTTTTTTCGGAGTTGGGGGTAGTTGAGAGTGTGAGGCAGGGGTAGGAGGCCAGGAACGACGGGACGGACGGGGAGGGTGCGGGCGGACGGGGCTGGACATTCCGTGCGGGATCTGTCAGGGTGGAGGCCATGGAGTCGTCATTGGGGTTGCCGGACAGCGTGGACCTGCAGGCGGTGCAGGTGCGCGCGACCTGCGGAGCGCAGGAACACAGGCTCTGGGACCGGCTGGTCGCCGCGCACCATTACCTGGGCTTCGGCGCCCTGTTCGGCAAGGGTCTGCGGCAGGTGGCCACGCTGGACTCGGCCTGGGTCGCGCTGGTGGGCTGGCAGGCGGCGGCGTTGCAGGTCACGGCCCGGGACCGCTGGCTGGGCTGGACGCTCGAGCAGCAGTTGCGGCGTCTGCATCTGGTGGCCCAGAACTCCCGGTTCGTGATCCTGCCGGCGTTCCAGGGCCTCCCCAATCTGGCCTCGCGGGTGCTGGGGCTGAGCCTGCAGCGGCTGGCGCAGGACATGCAGCGGGAGCATGGCTACCGGGTGCTGCTGGCGGAATCGTTCGTGGACCGGGCGCGGTTCGCGGGCACCTGTTACCGGGCCGCGAACTGGCGTTCGCTGGGCTCTACGGGCGGCTACGCCCGCGAGCCGGGACCGCCGGTGAGGTGGCGGCCCCACGGACAACCCAAGGAGGTTCTGGTGTACGAGTTGGAAGCGGGAGCGCGGGCGGCGCTGAGTCAGCAAGAGGAGGATCCGAACTGGCAGGGACCGGCCCGGGAGGCACCCCCACCGGCCGCGCAGTTGCGCAGCCTGTTCAATTTTCTGGGCGAGGTGGAGGACTATCGCTGTGCGCGGGGGCAGCGCTATCCGCTGTGCACGGTGTTGACGCTGGCCATCGCCGCGCGTCTGGCGGGGTACCGGGGCGTGACCGCGTTCGCCGAGTTTGCGGCGTTGCTGGATCAACAGCAGCGGCGGACGGTGGGCTGTTTCTTCAGCCCCAGCCAGCAGTGCTACACGACGCCCTCGATCACCACCTTGCACACCATTCTGGCGCGCCTGCCGCCGGAGACGCTCGAGCGGGCGATCATGGCATGGGCCCAGCAGCAGAAGAGTCAAGTCCTGACACAAAAGGGAGATACGAAACCATTGCAGGCTGCGGTCGAGGACGCGCCGGCACCGTCGGCGGCGGGCGAGACGCCCGCGCAGGAGCCGCTGCTGGCCGGCATCGCGATGGACGGCAAGGATGTGCGGGGCGCCTCCCGGCAGACCGCGCAGGGACGGCGGATGATGGTGGCGGCCGTGGAGCATGGCAGTGGTCTGGTGCTGGGACAGGTCGAGGTGGGCAGCAAGACCAACGAGATTCCCGCCGTGCGCGAGTTGGCCGGGCAGCTGGAGTTGCAGGGCCGGGTCGTCACCTTCGACGCCCTGCACGCCCAGCAGGCGACCACCCGCCTGTTACGCCAGGAGTCCAAGGCCCACTACCTCGTCACGTCGGTCAAGGGCAACCAGCCGACCATCCTCGACGACCTCCAGCACATCCACTTTGGCGCGTTCCCCGACCACGAGACGCTCGACGGGGACCACGGGCGGATCGAACGACGCCGCTACTGGGTGCAGGACCTGGCGGACCCGGCCTGGAACGGCTATGCCGACCTGCACGGTCGGCGGCAGGCCATCCGCATCGAACGCCAGACCTGGAATCGCAAGACGGACAAGACCACTCTCGCCGTGTGCTACGCGCTGACCTCGCTGTCGGCGGAGCAGGCCACGCCGGCGCAGTTGGCGGCCCTGATCCGCCAGCACTGGCACATCGAGAACCGCCTGCATTACGTGCGGGACTTCACCTACGACGAGGACCGCTGTCGGGTCGCGGTGCGCCATCTGCCGCGCAACCTGGCCTGCCTGACCAACGTCGCGATCTCGCTCATCCGCTGCCAGTCGCCATTCGAGGGCATTCCGACCGCCAACCGCTACTACGCGGCCCGTTCGCAGTCCGCCTTGGACCTGCTGCTGCACCCGCCCGCGGACTGAACCCCGCCACCGCTCCCAGCCCGCCTTGTCCGTGGCGCCGCACCCGGCGCCCAGCCTCCCTGTGTCGCTCCCAGCGGCCGGGGTGTGTCGACCGCCCCACCTGCCGCGCGGGCCGTAGCCGGCCCGCCCTCGAAACCGCGCCTGTGGCCTGCTCCCGACCGGAAATCCCGACTCAAGCCCTCCAATACGCCCTCACCCGGGACTAAAAAATGTACCTGCCGGATTTTCCGGATTTTTCCTCAGTCCCGTCCACTCGTCCAACGAGAAACGGGCCTGAACGAGGGGCTCTGCGGAGGCAGCGGACATCAGCGGAGGATGACCTGGCATCTCGGTCTCGCCTCCCCCTCTTGCGTTGAGAGAGTACCGAAGAGAGACCCGGCCAAGCAGGCTGTGGGCAGCCCCTCCAAGCGGTCGAGCAGAAGGGACCAACCCACTCTGCTACAGGCAACAGGCCCCCCGCTGGGGGGCTCGGTCTGGATGGACTCCTTCTTGAGGCACGCCCTACCAGCAATGTTGCGGTTGACGGAACACTAGTCCCAGAGTCGGACGAGGATGCCGAGGATCGCAACAGCCACGGGTACCATCCAGAGCAGCATGCGGAGCTTTGTGTCGAGACTGGCCAGCTTGGCGTCCTGCTGTGCGCTAAGTGCATCGAACTTGGCGTCGAAGCGGGCATTGTTGGCCTCGATCGTGGCGGATACATTGCGACCAGCCATGTTGCGGACGCCCTCAAGCGCATTGTAGGTGTCTGCGGCACTGACGTCTTCGCGGGAGAGGACATGCAGGACCGCAGTGGAACGGGAATTAGGTCTCTCGCCAAAATAACATCGTCGTTTACTGGCGTGGTGCCAATGTGTAGTTCCACTCGCCGTGGAAGGCCGCCCGGTCCAGGGCGAGATGCTCCATCTCCTCGTCCGTGACCGTCCGCCCCGTCTCGTAGGCATTGGCATCCAACTCGGATTGGATCCGCAGTCCTTCCTGCGTTGTCACCGACCCGATCAGATGCACCACGACCTCCCGGCACACCAGTGGACACCCCCTCCAGTTCTGCGTGATGTGACTGCACATCCGATGCTCGATCCGGTTCCATTTGCTCGTCCCGGGCGGAAAATGGCAGACCGAAACCCGTATCGCCAATTCGTCCGCCAGTCCCTGCAACTCCCATTTCCAGAGCCGACTGCGACTGCTGTTCGAGCCGCCACCGTCGCACGTGACCAGCAGCTTCCGTGCCTGCGGATAGGCCGCCTGCCCCATCTTCCGCCACCAGCGCCGGAGCGTCTCGACTGCGAATTCCGCCGTGTCGTGGTCGACTCCCACGCTGACCCACCCCACGTTGGCCGCCACATCGTACACGCCGTAGGGAATCGCCTTGCCCTGCTGCTGGTCGGGGAAGTCGTGCACCTGCACCTCTTCCGGCTGCGCCCGAGGATGCCATTCCCGGCCCTCGTTCCGGTACCGACCCAGCAACTCCTTCTTCCTGGTATCCACCGACACCAACGGCTGGCCCGCTGCCTGGAACTCCCGTACCCGCTCGTCGATGTACCGGAACTGGGCATCCCGGTCCGGGTGCTGGCGCCCCTCCAGCGTCTTGCGATTCGCCTGCAGGCTGTAACCCAGCACATGCAACAGGCGGTTCACGCTCCGTTCACTCACCCGATGACCCTCGGCGCGCAGGGCCTCCGCCAGCCGTGCCGCACTCAGGCAGGTCCAGCACAGCGGACTCCCCGGAGCGCCCCGCGTGACCGGATCCAGCAGCCTCTCCAAGGCCCCTTGCAGTTCCGGGTCCCGCTCCTCGAGGGCCTTGCGCCCACCCCCGCTCCGCCGCCTGCGTTCCCCTCCCTGCCCGACCGCCGCCTCGCCCGGACCGTGTCCCGCGCCAACCCCGTCGCGGCCGCCACCCGCGCGATCCCTCCCCGTCCGATCGCCTTGGCTTCCGCCCCGGCCCACACCCTCCGCGTCCTCTCGTCCAGCACCGGTAACAGCGCCTCGAACCGAACCTTGATGCTCTCTTCCAAGGCACTCATCCCACCCAGCCTACCAAACTTCACCTCAAAAGACGAGGTTATTTTGGCGAGAGCCCTTATATAGATAACTTGAGGATCTTGCAAAATTCCAACAGGTGCGCCACAGAATAAATCAATATAGGATGATTATGTTTGAATGTGAGTGTGGTTGGTGCGGATTTCGGGGGCCGTGACGGCCAGATCGCGAATCGGACAGGCTCCCCTGCGTTTCTCGCTACAGTGCTCCCCTCGCGACCTTGTTGGCCGACCCTTTCCAGAGCTGGACGCGGGACGTGACTCTCGCTCAGAACTGCAACCGCATGAGCTGGTCGACCGTCAGCGCGATGATCCCGAACATCAGACGGCACAGGACCTTCCGATGTCCCCGCACGCGCACATGCCGACCGCCGAACTCGTCCTTGAGCCGACCGTTGCTCCGCTCCACCGTCGACCGGTCCCGATACCGGCGCGTCTGCGGCGGAACCTGCCCGATGCTCCTCTGCGCCAGCGCCTCCCGCTGCAACTCCGCTTTCTTCTGCGCATCCCGCCGCGGATTGACGGCGATGATCGGCACATGCCCCAGTCCCCGACTGTACTCCCGGATGGCTTCCGCATCGTAGGAACTGTCCATCAGATCGTACAGGTTCTCGATCCGTCCCGCCGTCAGGTGCGCCAGCGGGATGGCCACCTGACGGTCATGCACCGACGCCGACGTGAGCAGACAACTCACCGGAATCCCTCCATCGATGGCGTCGATAGGCAACTTGTACCCGTTCCAGGTCTCCTTGTAGCCCTTCGCATTCCGCTTCGCTCCGGTGTCACACACCGTGGGCAGGTCCTGCAGCATCTCCCCGAGCGACATCCCCGGCTGCCGTTCCAGCCGCTTGCGCTCCGACTCCGCTCGCTCTTCCCCCTTGCGCGGTCGCCCCGGTTTTCGTTGCTTCTTGACCGGCTTGGACTTGCGAGCCCGTCGCTCCCGCGCCGGAATGGCCGTCGCGTCCCGCGCGACCGACTCCGCCAAGTGCTCCCCCAGCGTCCGCTCGACGATCGCTGCAGGCAGCGCCGAGTCCACTTCGTTGTGGGCGAAACCGGCAAAGGCCCGCGAGAATGTCGCTGCACTGGGCAACTGCTCGGCCCGTTCCCACCCACAGAGTTGGCGTAGTTGGGCATCGCAGCGCAGCCGCTCGACCAGCGCGCGGGTCGTGGGCAGGTCGAACACGGCCTTGGCCAGGAAGGCGCGTGCGAGGGCGGCCCGGCCCCCTGCCGGCGGAGCAGGCCAGCAGGCTTTCCACCCGGGCGAACTCCAGCACCTGCACGAACTGCTGGTGCCGCTCGCTGAGTGCGCCCAGTTCCTCGTTCAACCACGGAAACAGGGATTTCTGAAAGGTGAACCAGTATGTCGATACGGTTCCATGCAGGGACACGAGCTCTCTCCTTGGCCCAGTTGGCTGACGGCCCATTGTCCCCTATGGCCCGCACCGGTTGCTACCCTGACCCGCGCACGAACTCTCCCATCCCCGAATTCCCCCATCGCAGGCAATTTTGCAAAAGGCTCAACTTGACAAAGCTACGGAAATCCACGCGGATGCTGTTCGTGCCAGGCTGAACGGGGTCCGGTCTGCAAGCACTACACGATAGCCCGCAATGGGCCGAAACTGCGGATGATCTCTTGCGGAAGGAGGTCATCGTGAGCACCCGCGATGCAGATTCCGATGCGATCGGCGCGAGGCAAGGTTCCCCGGGACAGGGAGACAGAGGACGATGAATGCGGAGACCGCCCAACGACGATACGGCGTCTGCCCTGCCAATCAGGAGACACCGACGCAGTGATCCTGGCCGTGAACCTAAACCAAGTTACCGCCCATCAGTGACCGTATGACGATCGCAGCCTGCTGTCATGGCTTTGCCAAGTTGTCTGTATAATTCCCTTCGATTTCATGGAAGCTCAACTTGGCGACACTCACCATCCCCTGCACAGCCGGGCTGCCGTCGGCCCGGGCGGCCGGTCCCCGGAAGACAATCGAGTGGATCCCAGCGCGCTCCAGATGCTTCTTCGCACAACGTGTCGGCCGGACCGTCTGGGACAGTGTGTGCACCATCTCCGTCTGCTCGTGCCACTGGCGCCAGTTTCCCACTCAGGACTGCACTGCGGCCGGCCGGAACATTCCGGTAGACGGGCTTGCGTCTGCGGTGATCATCGACGCTTGCCCAGAGTGTCAACATGGCCCTGTACCAGATCCCGGAGCACACGGTCTCGGTCGTGTCGATGATCGTTGGGGATCCGCAAACACCGACTCCGATCCCGTGAATCCGGCCACTTCCGGGCGGTCCGGCACCGGATCGGGGCAAGATCCGCCGTGTTCGCCGGTCCGTGCGGAAAGCGATGCCGCACGGAACTCCACTCTGTGCTTCTCCACGCTGCGCCCGTGCAGCAAGTCCGTGTCAGAAGACCCGAACGAACCCGCCTTCAACGCGGAAGCGCCTGTAACCGTACAGCGTCAGGTTCGAGTCGCGATCTTCGCGGATGATCGATAGCGACGGGGAGAATCCTCCGATCTGGATCAGACGATTGTGAATGGCTACCCTCGAGAACCATAGGTCCGTGGTCGGCGGGTCCGGGCTGAAGAGCGTATTGGGCTGTTCGAAGTTGGTATTGAAGAACTGCTGGGCGGCCGTAAAGGAGAAGCCCAACGGCAGGTCATAGGTCGCCATCAACCCCGCCCACCGCGACCGGTGCCTGGTTCCGAGACGGTCCGTCTTTTCGCGTCCGGCACCACCCATGAAACGGAGGTTCAGTACCGGCAACACGGCGTAGTTGACAAACGACTGGCCATTCCAGCTCAGTCCAGGCCCCCCGACAGCCCCTTCCAGATTGAGGGCTGTCTGTGCCGATGCCTCGATGGACCCCCCAACCGCAACGCGCCGGGTGAGCACTCGCATACCCTCGAAGCGGATGCCGTACTGACGGCTGTAGGGCCGTCCGTTGACGGCGCGCCGATCCGCTTGGAAGAGCACGCTGTACTGACCGGTCCGGTTGACGAACCGCGGGCCAGCATAGATGCTGTAGTTCGAGTCGTCGAATTCGCCACCGGAGTACTCGCGTCGATGAATCGTCCCGCCCACCCGCAAGAGCGCGTTGGAGCGGGGAATCAACTTCAGCCAGCGCAACGGGCGCTGGAATTCGCCACCCACCGTGCCGACCACTCCGATACCACTTCGGGCGCGTGCCTGATCGTCGAGTTGAAACGGCAGACCGAAGATGTTGACGGTCTGGGCCGACGTGGACGTGTTGACGTTCGTGTCGGGGGCCAGAGCGAGCGTCAGACTACCGGATGCCCGCTTGCGGGCCCGGCAGATCTGGATGAACCGCCGTACATTGAACATGACCTGGGGCGGGATGTCCTTGTCGATGACCCGCAGGAAGTGCTGCTCCGCCGCCCAGCAATCGTCACCAAGAATGTGCCGGATCAGGTTGGTGGGTGGTGCCACGCAGTTACCGCGCGAGAACAGTGCCCGGGCGAGTTCCAGCCGCACGCGGATCTGGTTGGGTTCCTTGACGAGCATGCCCCGGAACGATCGGACCGCCAGATTGAAGTTGTTCCGAACCTCCTCGTCCTTGCGCGGTGCGCCAAAGCGGAGGGACGCCTCCGCAGCAGCCAGGGAAGCGAGACCGAGCGAGAACGTGGCTTGTGGCATGTCGGGCCTGGCTTGCGCGACCGGCCGAATGATCGAGACGGCCTCATGAGCCTTGTCCTGATCCAGCAACCGTTCCGTTGCGTTCAGGGCAGCCAGTACCTGCGCATCAGTCGGTGCATTGGGGTTACGTTCGTTCGACCAGCCCAGTAGAGGCAGGAGCAGCGCAGCAAGTGTGAAAATCAGCGCGAAACGGACTCCAGCCCTGATGGAAAAAGGGCCAAGACGGTCGGGATCCAGGATCGCTGGCCGACTGCCGACAGCGCCTGAATCTTGCGCGGCCGTAGCCTTCGAGGCATTCAGTGATGTCTTGAGCATGGACAGGTGGTATTGCTGGTCCTGGGTTCGGTACTGCGACGCCGCAGTTCCGAAACGCTATGCCAACGCCCCTCCTCTGCGCATCGGGCCAGCCGATGCGCCAAGATCGCTGTGCATGAGTCCTTCTCCTTCAAGGATGACTCTGGCTACCGCTGGCAGGCTCCTACCCCTAACACGACTTCCAGATTCAGATGATCCGCTGACAGTTACTACTATAGCCCGGGGCGGAGATGCGCTGCAGGGCGACTCTCCCGCCCCCCGGCACGGAACACCGTCTTCCTGGCCAGCACGACCGTAGGAGTGCGAGCCGTCCGGTTCGGGTTCAGGAAGCCAAGGCTAACTGATACCCAAGTGCGCCGCTACAGGATTGGACGCACCCGAAACCGGAACCGTAACGAATACCGGCCGCCATGCCTCCGTCCCGGGAGCGATTCCGCTCCTGATCGGCCCGATCAGTTCGTCCGCCACCGGCCGGAAGTCGTCATCGGCCAACGCGAGTGCATCACGACGGGGCACGGTTCGCCCCCTCCGCTGCGCCGAAGACTGCCGGGTCCTCGGCCGCCTCGAACGCCTCTTCCGCGTCGTCCGGATCGTCGAACCAGGCCCCACAGGCCCGGGCCGTTTCAAGTTCGGTCTCGACGATCACGCCAGCGTCGAGGTACCGTCCCACCTCGGCGGGACTCGTCACCCATCGCAACACAGCGGAACCGCCGCCCGGAACCGCCACGATGGTGTCGATGGGCCTCATTCCCGATACTCCCTTGTGGGGCCGGCAGCCACCGCCGGGACCGGGAGCGAGCGGCAGGCTGACGCCGGACTGCGGCACACACGATGCACAGCGCTCCAGCGCATTGTAGGCCAAACTGGCAAGGCGTGTACAGAAGGACTCGTCGTGGCCGGCACCGAGGGACTGCAGCAGGTCCCAAGTCTCGCCACCCGGCACCTCGCTCAGCACGGTCGGGTCCGGGCGGTGGCCGAGGTCGACCCAAACCGGGTCGCGCACCGAGACCTCGGGAGCGTTGGCCAAGCTCCCGGCGAGTGAACGTACGGATGGTCAATGCGTGGCCGCCGTCCCCTGGCACCCTGCGCACCGTTCTCAGGAACCTATCGACCGGGAGGCGAACTTCGGATATGGTCTCAATGGCGCCAAGAAGCGCAATATTGCAGTGCATTGCAAGGAGAATCGCGGTACTGTGTGACCATGCGGATCCGAGTCCCGTGCATGCCACCCTCCGGCACTTGGCATGCGAGGAGGGGGAAATGACGAAGCAGGACTGGAGTCTGGGGTTCGCCGTCGCGCTGATGCTGGGCCTCGGCGTTCCGGCAGCGGCTCAATCGAGCCTGGCCACAGTCACGGGTGTCGTCACGGATTCGGCGAACGCCGTGATTCCCGGCGCCGTCGTCACCATCTCCAACATCGACACGGGTGTGAAGACGGAGGTCCAGACCAACGCGACGGGCCACTACACGCTGGTCAGCCTGGTCCCCGGCAGTTACACACTGGACACGCAGGCCGCCGGATTCCGTCGCTTCCTGCGAACCAATCTTGAACTCGAGACCGGCCAGAACCTGCGCCTCGACATGGCACTCGAACTCGGCGCCGTCACCGAATCGGTCACGGTGACGTCCGCCGCACCGACCATCAACCTCGAACGAGGTGCGGTCAAGGGCGACGTGATCGTGTACGAGGAGATCCAGGACCTGCCGCTTCTCGGCCGCGATTTCACCGAACTCGCCTTCCTCGTCCCGGGCGTCATGCCCGGTGGCGGCGGGCCGGGCTCGTTCGCCTCCATCAACGGAGCCCGTAGCGACCAGACGAACTTCTACGTCGACGGCGTCAGCAACCGCAACCCGGTCGGTGGGGGCGCACAAGTGCGCCCCCCGCTTGATGCGGTCGAGGAATTCCGTGTCGAGACCTCCGGTTTCTCGGCCGAATACGGAGGATTTTCCGGGGGCATCATCGGCATCACCATGCGGTCGGGCACCAACAGGATCCACGGTTCCGTCTTCGAGTACCTGCGCAACGAGGCCCTTGACGCACGCGGGTTCTTCGACGAGGAACGCCTGCGGCTCCGCCGCCACCAGTACGGCGGCACGATCGGCGGGCCGATCGTGCGCAACCGGAGCTTCTTCCTGGGCAGTTTCGAGGGCCGCTACCAGTCGATCGCCCGGACGCGGCTCGGGAACGTCCCGACGGCTCTTGAGCGGGCCGGGGATTTCTCGCAGTCCCTCGACCGGGCCCGCGCCCCGGTCGACGGTCAGCCGCCCCCCGTGTACCTGAACGACCCCGCACGAGACGGCGCATGCAACCGAAGCACCCAAGAGGGGTGCTTCCCGAACAACACGATTCCCGCGGCACGGATCGATCCGGCCGCCGTCGGACTGGCCGACTTCTACCCGCTGCCGAACCGGGACCACATCCGACTCAACAGCATCTCGACCGCTACGGATGACGACGTGTGGTATCAGGCCGTGTTCAAGTTCGACCACAACTTCTCGGCCCGCGACACGTTCTCCGCCAGCTATCAGAAACGGTTCAACAACCTCGAGAACCCCTTCGCGGGCAGCGCCCTTGCAATCTGGGGCGACCAGACCCGGAACCGCCGCGAACTGGTCTCCCTGCGGCACACGCACACCGTGACCCCGACACTCGTGATCGAATTCACGGGCGGTTTCAGCCGCCGCTCGAACCATGCCAACTCGATCGCGGCCGACTTCGATCCGGCCACGCTCGGGCTGCCCCTGCCTCAGGGTCTCGATCCGCAACTGCGGGGTCTCCCGCGCGTGATCGTGCAGGGCTACTGGCCACTCGGACAGGGCGCCAACACGCCGCGCGAGCAGTCCATCTGGGACCTTCAGGGGTCCGGCAAGGTGTCCTGGGTCCGGCAGGCTCACACCATCAAGGCCGGCTTCGACCTCTCCCGGACACTCTACGACCAGCCCCAGTACAACAACGTGCGGGGCACGTTCCGGTTCGGACGGCGCTTCACGCGGCATGCCGTGGGCGATCTGCTGCTGGGCCGTCTCCAATCCGTCAACCGCCGCGTCCAGACCACCTTCAACCAGTTGCGCGCCACCGGCGGCGGGATGTTCCTCAACGACGACTGGAAGGTCACCCGCAGCCTGACCCTGAACCTCGGCCTGCGCTACGAACTCGAACTGCCACCCTACGATGTCGGCGACCGCCTGTCCACCTACCTGCCGGCACTCAACAAGGTGGTGCTCGCCGGCGACACCAGCCTGCCCGCTCTCGACCGGCTCCTCACCGAGCAGGGACTCGCGGACCGCACGGTGCTGGCCCGCGACATCGGCATGACACGCCGACTCCTCGACATCGACGCGAACAACCTCGCACCGCGCATGGGCTTCGCCTGGCGACCCCTCGGCGGCAGCCGGACGGTGTTCCGCGGCGGATACGGGATCTTCTACCAGGGCTACCTGCTGGGACCGGTACGCGGTCAACTGGCCGGCACCTTCCCGTTCACGTTCAATCAGACCTTCAATTCGACGAGGCGAGCCGACCTGCCGTCCCCGACGCTGCGGAACCCGTTTCCCGAGGGGCGGGCGAGCACCGGCGGGTCCGGCATCCAGAACGTCAACGGCTTCGATCCGGACCCGCCGACGGCCTACATGCAGCAGTGGAACCTCACCATCGAACGCGACCTCGGCAACGGCCAGGCCCTGGAAGTCGGGTATGTCGGTGCCAAGGGCACCCACCTGCAGCGCCGCTACAACCTCAACCAGCCCATCCGCAATCCGGAACTGGCCACCGAGTCCGCCAACGGCACCCTGGTCTTTCCCCGCCCGATCCAGGAATTCAACAATCTCCAGTACACCTCGTTCGGCTCGAACTCGACGTATCACGCCCTGCAGGTGTCACTCCGCCGCCGGAGCCGGAGGGGCCTCTTCTACCGCGTCAACTACACGTTCGGCAAGTCGATCGACGACGCCTCCTCGGCGCTCGACAACTCCGGCACGGGCGGAGCGGGCGCCCTCGACACGTTCAACCTGAAGCTGGACCGGGGCCGGTCGAACTTCGATCAGCGGCACAGCGTCACGCTCGCCACCCGCTACCAGGTGCCCATCGGCCGGGGTCGGCGCTTCCTGCGCTTCCTGCGGGGACCGGCACAGGCCGTTCTCGGCGGCTGGCAGTTGTCGACCACGCTGCGGACATACTCGGGAAGGCCCTTCACCGTGCGGACGGCGAACGTGGACCTGAATGCGGGCGAGTCGGTGCGCCCGAACCGGATCGGTCACGGCTACCTTCCCTCGGACGCGGCGCCGGGCATGAAGGGCGTCGACTTTCCGTGGTACGACCTGACGGCGTTCGAGCGGGTACCGTGCCTCGGGACGGAGAACAACAGCGGCGTGGAGTGCTTTCAGAGCGCTCACGGCTTTTCGCCCTTCCAGGCGGGCAACTCGGGCCGCAACATTCTCGACATGCCCGGGGAATTCAATCTGAACGTGAGCCTGCAGAAGAACTTCGCGTTCGAAGGACGCCGCCGTCTGCGGGTCCGCATCGACGCTTTCAACGCGCCGAACTTCACGCGGCTCGGCAATGTCAGCGGGCTGGCCGCGCAGTTCGATTCCATACAGGCAGGGCTGATCGTCAACGCACGAGCCCCCCGGATTCTGCAGGCGTCGGTGACGTTCAATTTCTAGCAGGGGAGCGGCCCTGGCACACTCGGTGCTACTGCCAAGGCTGTCCCGGATCGACTCACGCCCTAGGCGATCTTCGAAATGGCGGAACGACCCGACATATTCGAGACATGTTAGGATCGATACGGGCGCAACCGCTCCTTGGTGGACATTCATGGCGATTGACCGACAGTTCCGTAGGATCTGGGAAAATCTGCAAGGCAAGAAGCCGCATTTTCCCGACTTTCTTTCTGAGGTTGAGTTGAAAGGAATCCGTGGAATCGATATTCTCCGCATTGCATTCGACTATCCGGTCAGCGTCATCGCTGGCGCTAATGGGGCCGGAAAAACAACCGTCCTGTTCGCCGCTGCCTGTGCATACAATGTGCCGAACGCCGGGGTGCGGGACTTTGTCCCGTCGAACCTTTTTCCGGATTACCGCCCCCAACATGGCCAACGACGAGACGAGAGAGGGGAATCATCCATACAGTTCGACTACGCGACACCGACGGGTCGAATGGCAATGCTGTGGAAACGAAGACAAGGCTGGAACCGCAGCTTTCTTGGACGGAAAAAGGCGAAGCAACCTAGCCGGCAAGTCTATCTCAGGACGCTCAGCAATCTCAGTAATCCCGCGGAAGTTCGAGGTGTTCTGAGCATGTCCCATCTCAGGATGCCTCCCGAAGAAACACCCATGACAGCGCTGCAGATTCACCTTGCACAGCAGATTCTGCCTTTCACATATAAAGAAGTAGTTGACTTGTCGAGTGGCAAAAGGAATCTGCTCTTTGCCAGACAAGCCATCGGCGTGAAGTATTCGGAACTGCATATGGCGGCTGGAGAGCGCACAATTTTGCGGCTATCTCAGGAAATTGCACAGCTAAAAGGGGCGTTGGTGTTGATTGATGAAGTAGAAGCTGGTCTGCATCCGTGGGTACAACAGCTACTGATGCTCCGCTTGCAGGAGGTCGCCTTACGCAATGACCTGCAGGTGATCGTCACGACTCATAGCCAGTCCGTACTCGACTCGGTGCCCCCTCACGGGAGGATCTTCCTGGACCGGGATTCGGAGGGCCGGGTGTCCGTATGTCCGGCGTATCGCGATGTGATCCAGAATGCACTCTATGGTCGCTCCAGAGATTCATTGAGCTTGCTATGTGAAGATGAAACGGCAGAGAGCATTTTGCGTGGCATCTTTGATATTCTACTCCCCCAGGAAGGGATCCGTATCGAATCCGTTCAGATCGGCCGCGATACGGGAGCCAGTGAATTTCCGACACACGCAGCCGCCTTCAAGAAATTCGGACAGATTCATGGTTTCGTATTCGTTCTTGATGGCGACATGCGGGATCAAGACATCGCAACCAGAATCCGAAGCAAGGCCGGCATTGATGTACCTATCCTGTTTCTTCCCGGTTCGGACTCTCCGGAGGCTTGGATCTGGTCCGTGATCCAGCAACGCCCTGGTGAATTTTCGGGGGAATTGGGGATTTCTACCGAGCATCTTGGCGAAGCCATCGGTCGGCTGGACGCGATATACGATTCAGTTTCCGACGGACCGGCGGTAATCGCCAAGAACAAGCTGCACGATCTCGCCGATGAACTACAACAGACCACCCCACAGATCGTTCGACTGGTCGCAAGAGTGGAAACTAGATTCCTGCGGAGCGATCTGCAGCCCTTGGTCGAGGAACTCAGGAGTGTGCTCATTACTTGGCGGCAACGACATTAGGATTCTCGTCAGCATAGACTGCGCATCTCCCGATCGCAGTCTGTTCGGCTGGCAGGGCAACTTGAACGGCGGAGTATTTCCGCCGATTGAACCTTGATGTGTAACACAGGAGGAAAGCCTGTCTGAGCGAGCGAATCGATACCGACTGAAGGCGGAGGTCGTGACGTTGTCGGGAACAAGTCATGGAGGCAAATCACAACACACGGACAACTCCAACCAGCGCTCCCTCGGCTTGACGACAATGGTGACAGACTCGGATGTGTGAATATGCCGGTACTATCGATGAACCGTTTCACGCAACGTCTCACCACAGACGTGCTGGCGCGGAGTCGAACGAGCCTGGTTTCCGGCCATCGACTCCCGGAGGTCAGCACCGCCTAGGTACCCTGCCGGGAATCAGGAACCGGCCTCGAGACGAATCCGAAGATGCAGCTCCGAGCACTGTTGACCAGCCTGATCGTACTGGCCGTTCTGTTCGCGGCCAACATCCGCTATGTCTATCCGGCATCAACGGCTGGTCTGCCCCGCCTGACGTCCAGACATGTCGTCGATCCGCAATTCTCCGGAACCACGTTCTCGGTTGTCGGGACCGCCAGGAGCGTGTATGTCACGTCCAAGGGGATCACCTTCATGGAACTGCATGATCCCGTCGAGGACATCTACCTTGATGCCTCCGTGTTTCCATCTCTGGGCTGCCTCCCGGTCAAGCCGCGCCCACGCGATACAGTCCGCGTGACGGGCAACCTGGGCTCATACGGCGGACAGCCGCAGATCAACCCGCTGTCCGCCACGCATGTCGAGATCCTGACTCGGGGCGATGTGGACCTTCCGATTCCTCTGGAACAGGCAGTGGTCAGAGCGGATGCCAGCCTTCGTGTCGGTCCCCTCCGGGTCGTCAGCGTGACGAAATTCACGAGCCGAGCGAACCTGAAGCACCTTCGTCTGCGGCTTGCGCCAGCCGACACACAGCAGCACGAGTCCGTGGGGGGAATCATGTTCGAGGGTGACTGGAGTCACTGCGACCTCAAGCTGTTGCGATCCGGCCGGACAGTAGTGGTGGACGCGAAAATCGACACCTACCAGGACAAGCCGTCATTGGTCGTGAGGCGCGTAGCGGCCGCGGAGTAAGCGATGATCCTTGGAGCTATCGCGGGCACGCTGGCAGGGGTCCTCACAGGACTCACTCCGGGCATTCACGTCAACACGGTGACAGCCCTGTTGCTCGCCGGCAGCACCGTCTGTGCTCCGCTCGGCATCGAGTATTCCAGCCTGCTTGCCTTCACTGGCGCCCTCGCGATCTCCCATACGTTCTTCGACGTGGTGCCAGGGCTTTTCCTGGGCGTACCTGGAGACGAAACGTTCGCCCTCCTGCCCGGTCATCGGATGGTCCGGCGTGGAGAGGGACAGGCCGCAGTGCAGCTCTCCGTCGCAGGTAGTGCGATCGGCCTTGCCCTGGGCGTCACCGCACTGGCCGCACAACTGTGGTTCGGCAACTTCGTCGGAGAAGCGGAACGCCTGATCAATCCGGCGATGTTCTGGATCCTCCTCGTGGTGGCCGTCATCCTGATCCTGAGTGAACGCTACCGCGTCCGGTCACTGTTCGCATTCCTTGCGAGCGGATTGCTCGGGGTGGCAGTCTTCGGGTCGCCGTTGGTCGCCGGGGGTTCCGATGCTCCCGTCAATGCCCTGTTTCCGAGCCTGTCAGGGCTCTTCGGTGTGGCTGGACTCCTCTATTCCATCGCCACGACCACCACCTCGGCAGAGCCGGCACCATCCGGCAAGCCGATGCCGCTCCGCGCACGCCATGTAGGGTGGCCGGGCCTCCGTGGCGGTTTCGCCGGCCTCCTGGTTGGCTTGCTGCCAGGGCTCGGCGGCGCAAACGCTGCCACGCTGCTCCTGCTGCTGGAGCGACGCAAGTCCACAAGGGACGAGGAGGATCGCTCGTACCTTGTCACGACATCGTCGCTGAACACCGCCGAGGCCCTGTTCGCGATCGCCGCACTCTATCTGATCGGGCGGAGTCGCAGCGGCGCTTCCATCGCAGTGGAACAGATTCTGGGAGGCAACATCCGGGAATCCGACATCTGGCTGATCGCCGTCGTCATGATCGCGGCGGGCGGGATGGCATCGGCGATCCTGTGGCGCTTGGGGGGGCTGCTTTCCCGGTGGGTACAGTCCTTTGACAGTGTCAGCCTGAACGTAAGCGTGATCGCCTTTCTGACGGTCCTGACCGTCCTGTTCCTGCGTGTCGGCGGACTGGCAATTCTGATCTGCGCGACCGCGGTCGGTCTGATACCACTACTGTTCAACGTTCGACGGGCCCAGTCGATGGGCTTCTTTCTCCTCCCCACCATGCTCTATTTCTCGGGATACCAGGGAGAGGTTGTCGACGTGTTCTCGATCGGGTACAAGACAGCGCCTCTCGTCGCCTCGGGTTCGGTGGTGGGCATGCTGCTCAAGGTGGTGGGTGCAGCAGCCGGAGCGACGCTGGCCTACCGGCTGGTCAGCAATTCGCACCGGCTAACGGCCCGCTATCCCGCCCTGCGCCCGCTCACGGTCCAGTGCGGTGCACTGGCCACGGTACTGATACTCCTGCTCACACTGGCCGGTCGGGCGTACCCGCCCGCTCCGGACGCCTCACGGATGGCGGCTCCCGCGACCACCGTCCCCGGCAGAATCATGAGGGTGGTGGACGGAGACACCTACGTACTCGCAAGCCTGTGCCGGCGGTTCCGGGTCCGCCTCAAGGGCGTGGACGCGCCGGAGCTGGGCACCGCGAACGGGGACCGCGCAAGGGACTGGGCCACATCCAGGTTCACGGACCGCGGGGTCACTCTGCGACCGGTTGGCGTCGACGTCTACGGCCGCGTGCTCGGATACCTCGTCACTGACGACGGAACGAACATCAACAGCGAGATCATCCGTCTCGGTTATGCCGACGAGATGAGGGAGCAGTCGCCGGCGTCTACCGGCTCACCACGACCCGGAACAGAGCCGGCCGATCCGAAGCGGGTCGGGGCTGCCGAGGTGGAGACGACCTCATCCGACGAATCCATACCCTGGGATGACAACCGTGACGGCCGGGTCACATGCAGCGAGGCCCGCCAACACGGAATAGCACCAGTGCGCCGTGGCGACGCAGCATACCGGTACATGCGAGACAGCGACGGCGATGGCGTGGTCTGTGAATGACCTCGTAGTTCAATCGGTACGGCATAGCGGAGTATCTGGCGGTCTGGCACGGGCAGATGGGCAGGTTTCCGGCAAAGGCCGGGCTAGCAGCGGCTCGTCCCCCGCATGGACGCCCGATCAGATCCTGCGACGCAGCCCGGGCAGCACGCGGCCAACCGCGACCGAGCTGATGCGACCAGTACGGAGTATGCGGGGATTCCCGGAAGAAAGGTCTAGGATCGTCGATCCCTGAGGTCGCTCGACGGAACCGGAATCCAGGAGCAACGGCAACCTCCTTCCCATCTGCCGGTACACCTCATCAGCCGATCTGGCGCCCTTCCGTCCCGATAGATTGGCGCTGGTGCCCGTCAACGGGCACCCGGCTTGCCGCACGAGAGCCCTCACCAGCGCAGAGCGGGGCAAGCGTATCGCCACCGTGTCCCTGCCGGCTGTCAGGATGCCACGGAAGTCGGGCTTGGCCGTCAGCACGATCGTCAGGGGCCCCGGCCAGAACGACTGCGCAACCACATCGAATTCGCCGGGTATGTCACAGGCGATCTCGCGGACTCGCGCCAAGCTGTCGATCAGCACGAGGACCGGCTTGGTCTCCGGCCGCCCCTTGAGGCGAAACAGCGACCTGATGGACCGGTCACGGCGCGCATCAGCGAAAAGTCCGTATAGCGTATCGGTCCTGGCAGCGATCACTTCACCGCATCGGATCAAACGCGCAGCGGCTCTCACCACTCCGACCTGGGGACAGAAATGGTTCACCGGCACCCGCATGCACACAGCAACTCATTTTCATACTACGCTGGGAATCGGGTCGTTTCTCACCCGCCCGAAGGAGCATGCCGCCTATCCTTGACACCATCACGAGCACGAGCAATCCCTGGGTCAGGTCCCTGCGCCATGCGGGTTCGCGCGGAACACCGCTACCGGGCGGCTTCGCGATCGCCGAATCCCCCCATCTGCTGCACGAAGCGATCCGATCCGGAATCAAGATCGAGCGGGTCTTCGTGATTGACCGCATGCAAGAGTCCGTCGCGGCTACTCTTCCGCCGCACCGTCACATTCCCCTGCATCCGGTGTCGGACCGCATCTTCGGGCAGATTGCGACCACGTCCCGCAGCCAAGGAGTGCTGGCCCTCGTGCAACTGCCGGATTGGGGCCCGAAGACCGTCTACAGCGGGTTCACCGTCGCGCTGGACGGTGTGCAGGATCCCGGCAACACGGGCACGATCGTGCGGTCCGCCGAGGCCTTCGGTGCCTCCGGGATCGTGTTCCTCCAAGGCTCGGCCGCCCCCATGAACCCCAAGGCGCTGCGCGCTTCCGCCGGTTCGCTGTTCCGTGTGCCGTTCATGGAGCGGATCAGCGCCGACCAGTTCCTTGCACTCGCGAAGGACTGGGGGAAGACGATCTACTGTGCCAAGGCTCGCGGAGGCGTGCCGCTGGAGAGCGCGGACCTGTCATCCGACGCTGCTCTGGTTGTCGGATCGGAGACCCACGGCATCAGTCCGACCCTTGCGGCGGCGGCGACCGGGATCGCGATAGCGACCAGGGGTGTCGAGTCCCTGAACGCTTCGGTCGCAGCGTCGATCATCCTCCATGAAGTCGCACGAAGGTCCGCCAGACAGTGAGCCTGCTCGCGAACCCGGACAGTGACAGCGACCGGACCAGGCCCCTCCCCGAGCGCATGCGGCCCCGGTCCCTCGGGGAACTCGTCGGTCAGGACCGGCTGTTGGGAGAGGGAAGGCCCCTGCGGCAGCAGATTGAATCGGACACCCTCGGCTCGATGATCCTGTGGGGCCCTCCGGGGTCCGGCAAGACATCCCTGGCCCGCATCGTGGCCACTGTGACGAACTGTGAATTCGTCGCGTTCAGCGGCGTGATGAGCAGCATCAAGGATGTCCGGGCAGTCCTGTCGAACGCGGAGCACCTGCGCCGCGCCGGCACTCGCACGATCGTGTTCGTCGACGAGATCCACCGCTTCAACAAGGCCCAGCAGGACGCATTCCTGCCGTACGTGGAGCGAGGCGACATCATCCTGATCGGCGCGACCACCGAGAATCCGTCATTCGAGGTGATACCGGCGCTGCTGTCGAGAGCCAAGGTCTATACGCTCGAGTCCCTCTCCGTGGATCAGCTTGTCCGGCTCCAGCAGAAGGCACTGCTCGACGAATCGTGCGGACTGGCCGGCTGCGCCGAAGTCCCGGTGGCGCTGATGGAACGGATCGCCGTCCTCTCTGGAGGAGACGCTCGCACGGCCCTGCTAACTCTCGAGGCGCTGGCACAGGCCGCCCAAGGTGGAACCGCAACCGGGGGTCTGCTCGAGGATGTCCTGCAGCGCAGGGTGCCGCGCCACGACAAGAGGGGCGACGCGCATTTCGACCTGATCTCGGCCCTGCACAAATCGGTCCGCTCCAGCGATGCCGATGCCGCTCTGTACTGGCTGGCCTGCATGCTGGAGGGCGGTGAGGACCGCCTCTACATCGGACGCAGGCTGGTCCGCATGGCCGCCGAGGACATCGGTCTGGCCGACCCGCGGGCCGTGGAGATGGCAATGACCGCCGTCGAGGCCTTCCGGTTTCTCGGGGAACCGGAAGGAGACCTGTTCCTGGCCCAAGCGACGGTGTACCTGGCACTGGCACCCAAATCGGACGCCGTCTACAAGGCCCTGAGCGGCGCGAGGAAGGATGTGCGATCCGGGCCGGCTCCGATCGTCCCTCTTCAACTACGGAACGCGCCGACCAGGCTCATGCGGGATCTCGGTTATTCGAGCGGGTACGAGCATGCCCACGACACCGATGACGCCATTGTGGGAATGTCCTGCCTGCCGGCCGGAATGGAGGGCAGGCGCTACTATCACCCGACACGACGAGAGATCGAGGAACGCATCGCGAAACGTCTCGAAGCCCTGCGGGCCGCCCGTGCCAAGGGCGCTTCTGTCGACGGTGGCGGCTAGGCCACGGCGGCAGGGAGGAGCTGCTCCAACCGCAGCAGCTCAAGCCGCACGGAGTCTCGCAGGGCGATCCAGCTGGCTTCAAGCACGTCATCGGAAACGCCTACCGTCGCCCAGTGGGTCTCATGGTCCGTCCAGTTGATGAGAACCCGTACCTTGGCGGCCGTTCCCCGTCCGGGATTCAGCACGCGGACCTTGTAGTCCACCAGGCGAATGTCCGCGACCGACGGATACACCGACGAGAGGCATTGGCGCAGCGCACCCGCCATGGCATCGAACGGACCGGATGCCGAGACCTCGGCGGTGCGTTCCCCTTTCGGTGTCGACACGCGCATGTTCACCTGACACAAGGATTGTTCGCGCCCGAGCTTGCGGATCGACATGTCCATGGTCTGCAGGCGGAAGAGATCCTGTTCGTCACCGAGCGCCTGCCGGATCAGGAGTTCGAACGAGCCGTCCGCGGACTCGAGTTCATAGCCTTCGAACTCGAGGTCCTTGATCCGCTCCAGCACTCTCCTGCGGGCCTCGGGCGTGAGCTTGCTGTCCCAGCCCTTCTCCTGCAGCTTGAACGTGATGTTGCTGCGGCCGGCCAGGTCGCTGACGAGCACGCGCCGGACGTTGCCGACGGTCTCGGGTTCGACATGCTCGTACGTTCCGGCTTCCCGCAGAACCGCGCTGACGTGAATCCCGCCCTTGTGCGCGAATGCACTCTTGCCGACAAAGGCGGCCCCGTTGGCCAGATGCAGGTTGGCCGTATCAGCGACATACTTGGCCAGGGATGTCATCCGGGCAACATTGTCCGGGCCGACAACCGTGTGACCGAGCTTGAGCTCGAGATTGCAGATCGTCGAAACCAGATTGCAGTTGCCACATCGCTCGCCGTAGCCGTTGATCGTCCCCTGCACGTGGGTCGCGCCACGCTCGATGGCGGCGATCGCGTTCGCAACCGCCAACTCGGAGTCGTTATGCGTATGGATCCCGATGACGCCCCCGAACTGCCGGGACACGTCTTCCACGATCTCCGCCAGACGGGCGGTCAACGTCCCTCCGTTGGTGTCGCAGAGCACCAGACAGTCGGCCCCGGCTTCGCGGGCCGCTTCGAGTGTACGGAACGCAAAGTCCCGGCTGGACTGGTAACCGTCGAAGAAGTGCTCCGCATCGTAGATCACTTCCTTGTCCAGATCCTTCAGGTGGGCGACAGTGGATCGGATCATCGCCAGGTTGTCCTGCTCCGAGACCCGCAGCGCCCGCTCGGTATGCAGGTTCCAGCTCTTGCCGAAGACCGCCACGACCGGCGTGCCGGACTCGACGAGCATCCCGACGTTGGGATCATCCCGGACGCTGTTCGAGACATGGCGCGTGGAGCCGAACGCGACGAGCCGCGCCCTGGAGAGCTGCAGATCCGTCTTCGCGCGCTCGAAGAACTCCGCGTCGCGGGGGTTCGAACCGGGCCAGCCGCCTTCGATGTAGTGAATCCCGATCTCGTCGAGCCGGCGCGCGATCGCCAGCTTGTCGGTGACCGAGAACGCTACGTTCTCTCCCTGCGTACCATCCCGCAGGGTCGTGTCGTAGGCAACAACTTGCACCCGAATCCTCCCGTGCAGATCAAGCGTTCTCGGAAGGAGCGAGCGGTGTCGAATCCGGCTTCTCCTTCCGGAGGAAGGGCATCATGGCCCGCAGCCTGCCCCCCACCTGCTCGATCAGCTGGTTCTCCTGCGCCTGTCTCGTGGACAGGAACTTCTCCCGTCCGGAACGGTTCTCCGCCATCCACTCCCTGGCGAACTCGCCCGACTGGATTTCGGCCAGAATCTCCCGCATCCGCTCCCGCACCGTATCGTCGATGACGCGGTCGCCCCGCGTGTAGTCGCCGTACTCGGCCGTGTCGGACACCGAGTAGCGCATGTAGTTGAGACCGCCCTCGTAGATCAGATCGACGATCAGCTTCAGTTCATGCAGACACTCGAAGTATGCGATCTCGGGCTGGTAGCCCGCGTCGACGAGCGTCTGGAAGCCCGCCCGGATCAGTTCCGAACAGCCGCCGCACAGGACCGACTGCTCGCCGAACAGGTCGCTTTCGGTCTCTTCCTTGAACGTGGTCTCGATCACGCCCGCCTTGAGACAGCCCAGGCCCAGCGCGTACGCCAGTGCCTGCTCCCGGGCCCGGCCCGACGCGTCCTGCGCCACGGCGACCAGCCCCGGGACACCGACGCCCTCGACGAAGAGTTCCCGCACGCGGTGGCCGGGGGCCTTCGGTGCGATCATCGAGACGTCGACTCCCGCTGGCGGCTCGATCTCCTTCCAGTGGATCGCGAAACCATGGGCGAACATCAGGGTGTCACCGGGCGAGAGGTTCGGCTGGATCTCGCTCCTGTAGAGATCGGGCTGGATGTGGTCGGGAAGCAGGATCATGACCACCTGCGCGGATCGGGTGGCTTCGGCGACCGTGCGCACGTCAAGGCCGGCACGCTCCGCCTTGGGCCATGACCTTGACCCCTCGTAGAGTCCGACCACGACGTCCAGACCGCTCTCCTGAAGATTGAGAGCGTGAGCATGTCCTTGGCTGCCGTACCCGATGATGGCGATCTTCTTGCCTTTCAGGAGATCGAGGTCACCGTCTGGCTCGTAATAGATGGTTGCAGGCATGGAGTTCTTGAGGATTCCTTTCCGTGATTGGTGGTTATCGAAGAGCGTTCTCCCGGCACGAAGCTAGGGTTCGGACAGGGAGTCGGCCGTGTATCGCGGGACGGGAAGCTTGTTCTGCTTCGCCCGGGCCATCGCCATGGTCCCGGACCGGATCATCTCGATCGGGCCGTACACGTGCAGCAGGGAGACCATGGCGTTGAGCTTCTCGGACGAACCGGTCACCTCGAACGTGAACGCCTTCGGGGAGGCATCCACGACACGAGCGCGAAAGACCTCGACCTCCTTCAGCAGGGCGCCGCGCCGGTCCTCGCTGACATAGACCTTGACAAGCGCCAGCTCCCGGCGCACCGCCCGGGAATCCGTCAGGTCCACGACCTTGATGACGTTGACAAGGCGCGAGATCTGCTTGATGAGCAGCTCGGCGCCCTGGTCGCCCACGTCGGCGACGATCGTCATGCTGGAGAGCGTGGGGTCGAGGGTCTTTGCCACGGTCAGGCTCTGGATGTTGTAGCCACGTGAGGTCAGAACACCGGCGACGCGCATGAGCGCACCGGGCTTGTTCTCGAGGAGGAGGGAAATCAACTGCTGCATGATCGGTCCCGCCCTAGTCGCCCGACACCTGCTCGGCGGGCTCGGGCTCGGCGTGCAGGATCATCTCGTCGACCGCTCCACCAGAGGGCACCATCGGGTACACGCACTCTTCTGGGGTGACCTGTACGTTCAGCAGGTACGGTCCGGCCTCGGCGAAGGCGTGCTCCAGGGCATTGTCGAGGTCCTCCGGCCGGCTCACCGAACCGCCGCCGATGCCGAATGCGGCCGCCAGCAACGAAGCGTCGGGGAACGCGTCGATGGACACTTCGCTGTAGCGTTTCTCGTAGAACAGCTGCTGCCACTGCCGCACCATCCCGAGAGTGTTGTTGTTCATCACGACGATCTTCACCGGAATCCGGTTCGCGGCGATCGTGCCCAGTTCCGGCAGCGACATCATGAAACCCCCGTCGCCGACGATGCTGATGACGGTCTGGTCGGGGCAGGCGATCTTGGCTCCCATGGCGGCGGGAAGTCCGAAGCCCATCGAACCGAGACCGCTGGACGACTGCCACAGGCGGGGGCGGTTGAACCGCAGGTACTGCGCGGCCCACATCTGATGCTGTCCCACATCCACCGTGACGATCGCCTCTCCGCCGGAGATCGCATCCAGCCTCTGCATCAGGTGCTGGGGCTTGATGTCGTCACGGGATTGCTGGTACGTGAAGGGATGCTCGCTCTTCAGGGTGCGAATGTGGTCCATCCAGGCGAGGCGGGCCGCGCGCCGGACCGCACCCGCCTGGGAGCGTGTTGCCTCGAGCCTCGCATTGAGGCGCTGCAGGACGAGCCTTGCGTCACCCACGAGGCCGATGTCCGCCCTGCGGTTCTTGTTGATCTCCGCGGGATCGATGTCAACATGCAGGACCTTGGCGTTGGGCGCGAACCGATCCAGCCGGCCTGTCACCCGGTCATCAAACCGGACACCCAGCCCGATCAGCGCATCACACTCCGTCACGCCGATGTTGGCGGCATAACTGCCGTGCATGCCGAGCATCGAGATGAAGTTGCGATGTCCGGACGGCATGGCACCCAGGCCCATCACGGTGTGGGCGAGGGGCGCATCAAGCAGTTCGGAGAACCGCACCAGCTCCTCGCTTGCGCATGAGGAGATGATGCCGCCACCAGCATAGATGTACGGACGCTCGGCGCTCCAGAGGAATTCGACGACACGATCGATGGCCTCTTCGTCCGGCTCTTTGTCCAGCATGTACCCCCGCAACGGCTGCATTTCCTGTGTACTGCTGTAGTGCGCCTCGGCCAGCAGCACGTCCTTGGTGATGTCCACCAGCACCGGCCCGGGACGGCCGCTCGTGGCGATGTAGAACGCCTCGTGAATCGTCTGCCCGAGTTCGCCGATGTCCTTGACCAGGTAGTTGTGCTTGGTGGCGGACCGGGAGATGCCGAACGTATCGGCCTCCTGGAATGCGTCGCGACCGATCAGCGACTGGGGCACCTGGCCCGTGATCGCAACCACCGGGATGGAGTCCAGCAGGGCATCGACGAGGGCCGTGGTCAGATTGGTGGCTCCCGGCCCGGAAGTCGCCATGCAGACGCCTGCCTTGCCCGTCGCACGGGCATATCCCTGGGCCGCAAAGGCGGCATTCTGCTCGTGACGGACGAGCACATGGCGCAAAGGATGGCCATACAGTACGTCGTAGACGGGCAGCGTCACACCGCCCGGGTATCCGAAAATGGCCTCCGCCCCCTCGCGGGCCAGGCTCTCGATCAGGATTTGCGCTCCGCTCAGCAACGCCATGGCTGGATTCTCTCGCTTTCTTGTCCCCTCGTACCCATCATGCTTGAACCCGGAGGTGAGATACCGCCAGCCCCCGGCCTTGAATGCTGGCCCCAGCCGGCGACCCTGTCCGCATCCAGCGGTGACGGGCTCAGCCGGGGCCCGGTACAGCGACGAGAATAATGACGCTGCCAATACGGATGATGGCGAAGGACCTGTCGGCCAAGCCCTCACTCTGATGTATCGTCGAGCCGTCCGGAACTGCAGCGCTGTACGGCTCGACAGGCTGCAGACGGGACCCGCGGGTAGCGCAGGACCCTCGCCGACATGGAGGCTGGACTGGCATGGCGCACTTCACCCGATCCCTGCAACAGAGACCGTCTCTCTTGATTGTACCCACACCGCAAGGAACGGGTCAACGACATGCTAGTAGTCGGGCACGAAACGGTACCCGCGGCCGTGAACCGTGCGTATCCAGCGGGGATTCCGGGAATCGTCGTTCAACTTGCGGCGCAACCAGCCGACATGCACGTCAACCGTCCGCGTATCCGACTTCTTCGGGGCGTTCCACACGTGGTCCAGGATCTGGCTCCTCGTCAACGTGGAATTGGGGTGGGTGACGAAGCAGTGGAGCAGGTCATACTCCTTCACCGAGAGGCGCACCTTCTCTTGGCCCACCCAGACCGTAGCCGTCCGCGGATCAATCCGGACATTCCCGAATCGCAGGACGGGCACTCCAGCCGTGTTGATTCCAGCCGTGCTGCGTCGCAGCAGCGCCTTGATGCGCGCGATCAGTTCGCCGATATCGAAGGGCTTGAGAACATAGTCGTCCGCCCCGACCTCGAAACCCCTCAGCTTGTCGTCCAGCTGGTCACGAGCGCTCAGCATGATCACGGGTGTGTCGATCCCCATCCGCCGCAAATCCTGACAGACATTGAATCCATCCTTGCCCGGCAGGATCAGGTCCAGAACGATCAAGTCGATACCGCCCCGCGTCGCCCGGGTGAACCCCTCCGACCCGTCAGCGACAGACTCCACTTCGTATCCGAGCATCCGCAGCCGGTCTTCCAAGGCGATACGGATGCCTGCCTCATCTTCGACGACCAACAGTCGATTCGGCATCGACCCAGATGTCCCGCCACCGGGGACGGTAGCATCACCTGGCAGAACAGTACCAGTCATTCCGTTTCAGGGTGTCTCCATGCTCAGACATCCGACCCTCGGGGCCGGCCATGAGCAGATCAAGATCTAAGTGACCTTGAATAAAGGGCTTTCTAGATGGCTCGAAGGGCTTGAGAGAAAATGCCCGCCATCCTCCGCTCTCTCGATTGGCACCGTCCCCCGGCTCGTCGCCGGCATGAACTCGACCGGCTGCGGCTGGTACATCGGGAGCGGTGTCGGGGCTGGCTTTCTTGTGGTCTGGGCTGGCGTGTTGCCCCCACGGCCGGCCATCGCCGCTGTCAGAAATCCTGCAAAAACAGAATTCCCCCCCCCCCCCCCAACCAATCCATAATCTCATTGCTGTGCGTTGCATACTCGTGTTCTCCTTAATTGTCAGTACTCGTACTTGGCCGGAACGATCATGCCACTCCGCAACTCAGTTCTCCGGGCCCTCCCGTAAGCCTGCGATCCAGATCCACTGTCAGGTTCGCACAGGCCGTCAACGCCTGTCAACCCCGAAAGGACGTGGAAGGATGTGTGTGCACTGCGCGAAATCGATCCGCATCCCACGCTCCTGTCGTCCACCCGCATCCTGCACACATCACCTTGCCTCTCGAGTGGAGTGGTGCACGATAGCTCGTGTCACGCCGGTAGCACGGCCCACCGCCACGGACTGCATCAAGACGGACGATTCCCCGCGGTCCCGCAACGAAGGCTCACCCGATCTCCCACCGCTGGTCCATCCGAACTCACCGAGCCATACGGCCCCCCCCGCGTCAGTGCATCACGCTGCTTGTCCGCATAGCCCGCCAGCGCCGCCCTGCGCCCTTCGCGCTACCGACGGCTCCCTGCTGTCCATCCGCGGTCGGTCGGCACCGGGGTTCGACAACCAGTCCCGGAGACTCCTGCCGGAGGGAGAGAGCACCCGGATCGGAGATCATTGCACCGGAGAGACGGCAGTTGACGGAAGGCTCGCAGTCGGACTCCAATGAGTGAGGCAGGATCGACGCGATCCGGATTGGTCGCTACTGTAGACTCGGGAAGTGTCGCAGGCTGCTTCTCCGGACTTTCCGATCCACGAACTGATCTCGAAACGCTGGAGTCCCTACAGTTACAGCAATGATCCGGTGCCGCAAGGGGACTTGCTGTCCATCTTCGAAGCAGCTCGGTGGTCCGCTTCTTCGTTCAACGAGCAGCCATGGCGCTATATCGTTGCGATGCGTGACAGCAGGGCGGACTTTGACAGGATTCTGCGTTGCCTGCTCGACGGCAATCGGGCATGGGCGAAAGAAGCCCCGGTGCTCGCCCTTGGATGCATCCGCCTGACGTTCTCGCGGAACGACAGGCCCAACCGTGTTGCCCAGCACGATCTCGGCCTGGCGTCCGCGAGCCTGACATTGGAGGCTACGAGCCGGGGGATCGACGTGCATCAGATGGCAGGGCTGATGCCCGATCGGGCACGAGAGATCTTCGCCATTCCAGCGGAGTTCGAAGCTGTGACCGCCCTCGCGCTCGGATTCCGGGCACAGCCCGGGCGAGCAGACCCGGCTCTGCTCGCCCGGGACCAACGGCCCCGGGAGCGGCGTCCGCTGGACGAGTTCGTGTTCGGCGGAACGTGGGGCAGTCCTGGCCTGCGATCAGAAGAGTGAGATGACGGACCGGGCAGGATCGGGCCGCAGGCACACTCCCAAACCGCACTCCTAGACGGCTCCGTAGGCGAGCATCGCGTCGGCGACCTTCACGAAGCCCGCAACATTCGCTCCCCGGACATAGTCCACCCAGCCATCTGCCTGACCGTACTGTACGCACTGATCGTGGATACTCTTCATGATGCGTTCGAGATGTTCATTGACCTGCTCTCTGGACCATGAGATCCGCAGGGCATTCTGGCTCTGCTCGAGGCCGGACACCGCGACACCCCCTGCGTTGGCCGCCTTGGCCGGTCCGAACAGGATCCGGGCCTCCAGAAACTGATGGACGCCATCCAGGACGGTTGGCATGTTCGCGCCTTCGCAGACCCCGATGACGCCATTCCCGAGGAGTGTCTTCGCGTCTGTTTCCCCGATCTCGTTCTGTGTCGCGGAAGGAAACGCCAGATCACACGGGACGCTCCACGGAGACTTGCGCTCGTGGAAGGTACAGCCGAATTTCTCGGCGTACTCGCTGATCCTTCCGCGTCGGATGTCCTTGAGTTCCTTCAGCCACTCGAGCTTCTCCGGACCGATGCCGTCCGGGTCGTGCACGAACCCTCCCGAATCGGACGCGGTCACCACCGTGGCACCTAACTGATTGAGCATCTCGATGGTATGCAGGGCGACGTTTCCCGAGCCCGACACAACCGCAGTCTTGCCCCGGATGCCATCGCCGCGCTGGGCGAGCATCTCGCGCATGAAATAGACACTGCCGAATCCGGTCGCCTCCGTCCGAATCTGGCTTCCTCCGAATGCAAGGCCCTTGCCGGTCAGCGTTCCCGTGAAGCGGTTCGCGAGTCGCTTGTACATTCCGAACATGTAGCTGATCTCGCGCTCGCCGACTCCGATATCACCGGCCGGGACATCGGTGTCCTCGCTGATATGTCGGGAGAGTTCCACCATCAGCGAGTGACAGAAACGCATCACTTCGCGGTCCGTCTTGCCCTTGGGATTGAAGTTCGAGCCTCCCTTGCCACCGCCCATCGGCAACGTTGTCAGGCTGTTCTTGAAGACCTGCTCGAATCCCAGGAACTTCAGGACACTCAGCGTTACCGCTGGATGCAACCGCATCCCGCCCTTGTAGGGACCGATCGCATTGTTGAACTGCACACGCCAAGCACGGTTCGCCCGGAAATTGCCGTGTCGATCCTCCCAGGTCACGCGGAAGATGATGATCCGATCCGGTTCGGTCATCCGCTCGAGGATCTGGTCCCGTCCGTATTCCGGATGCTGGTGGCAGAACGGAATCACGGATTCCGCGAACTCCGCAACCGCCTGGTGGAATTCGGTCTCTCCCGGATTCCGGCGACGCAAGCCGTGCATGAAGTGGTCGATGTCGGCCTGCACCGTCGCTGAAGTCTGCTGCGCCACGCCCATACTCTACGGGTGTTCATCCTACCAGAAGCGGTTCGAACACCCAGTTCGGGCGTCACGCCTGCATGCCCGCAGGCACCGCAACGGCGACCGCCCCATGCCGGGTACCGTGAGTTGCTCGCCCCATCCCTCCGTCCGGCCCGCTCCACCTTGCCCGGAAGCCACCTGCGCGGCAACCCGGAGTCGAGTGACGGGCCCGCACGGATCTGGCCGTCAGGAAGACCGGCGTGCCGGTCCGGGATGCGGTTCAGAATCCGGACAGCACGGCCGATACCAGCGTGGACGCCAGCGTCCGGCTTGCCCGCTGCATCGCGGCGTCCAACTCGTTCACATAGGCCTCCGGGTCCGCGCTGACCTCGTACGTCTCGCGATGCATCAAGTCCGGATTGCTGTACAGCTGAGATCCGTCCTGCCGGTCGTACAAGGTCACGTGGACCCTGGTGATCGTCATGACACTGGTCGCGCGGCCCGTCAGCGGATCGAAGTTCTGCGGAATCGTGTCGAACAGCATGACAGTACCGACGAGGGTTGCATCGGCACCGTCGTCGCTGTTGACGATCCCGTAACGCGTTCGTGCCAGCATTTCCCGGACGACCGCATCCGTCACGTACTGTTCGATCTTGAACTCCGAGGTGACGTTCTTGAACGCCGGAACCGCGATCGTCCGGATCCGGTCGGGCAGCATGTCGACCCGGCCGGCCAGCCGATAGCCGCATCCGGCCGACACGGCCCAGCCCACCAGGAGCACAAGCCCCGCCGCAGCGGACCGCAGCATCGGTCGTGGCCGGCCCGACATGTTCCCTAGCCGAGCGGACGTGGCTCTTCGACCGTTTCCTCACCCTTCTCTTCGCGAGCCGGCATGCGGAACAGGCTAACCACGCGTGTCAGGATGCCGCTGCAGGCGAACGAGGCTGCCATCGTGAGCAGGACCGGTTGGGAGAAGTTCCAGACAAGGAAGATCAACGAAGCGAAGAAGACGACGCCGAGCGCGGGTCGCCGCATGAAGTTGAGTTCCTTGAAACTGCGGTAGCGCCAGCCGGAGATCATCAGGAATCCGATGGTGGCCAGTCCAGCGCACCAGAGGATGCCACCAGGCCACCAGTGCCCGATCGGGTATCCGCCGCGGAAATGGACGACGGCCCCCAGCAGGCCGGCCGACGGAGGGATCGGGAGACCCACGAAATACCGGCGGTGCGCCAGTCCCGGATTCTTGGGAATCGGCTCCTTCGTCACGTTGAAGCGGGCCAACCGCAGTGCGCCACAGGTCAGGTAGAGGAACGTGCAGAAGTAGCCCAGCCTGGGCAGCAGCTCGAACAGGCCTGCCCCCCCGGCGGGAACGTCACCGCGCATGCCCCAGGCGTAGGCCAGCAGCGCCGGGGCGGCCCCGAACGTCACGACGTCCGCCAGGGAATCGAGTTCCCCGCCGAACTCGCTCGTCGACTTCGTCAGGCGTGCGATCCGACCGTCCAGACCATCTGTCAACATCGCGATTCCGATCGCAATGGCCGCATGGTCAAAGAGCCTGGCCGCCTCGTGGACAAGTTCCGGCGGTAGCGCAATCGCACGAACCGTCTGCACGAGCGTGTAGTACCCGCAGAACATCGTCCCGACCGTGAACGCAGTCGGCAACGCAATCTGGGGCCTGCCTCTCCCCCTCTTCCGAACTCTCCGAAGTCTCATCGCGAATCCCTCACTTTCGCCGTGCCAATACGGAACTGCCGCCGGTAACCCGCATCCCGCCGTCCACCACGATCTCCCATTCGTCCCCCAGCAGCACATCCACGCGTGAACCGAACTTGATCAGCCCGAAGCGCTCGCCCTTCTCGACCATGTCGCCCTCCTGCTTGCGGCACACGATCCGCCGGGCAATCAGTCCCGCGATCTGCCGGACCTCCACGCCTGTGCCTCCGTCCGACTCATCGATGATCAGGGTGTTCTGTTCGTTCTCGACCGAGGCGACTTCCCTGTGCGCCATCCGGAACGTCCCCTGCCGGTAGCGGATCGAACGGATGCGGCCAGCCACCGGACTCCGATTCACGTGGACATCGAAGATGTTCAGAAAGATGCTGATTCGCGTCCGCCCGTCCCCCTGGCCCTGCACGGCCACCACCTTGCCGTCCGCGGGGGAAACGCACACAGGGCCCTCCGGGATCGGTCGCTCGGGGTCGCGAAAGAAGTACAGGCAGAACAGCGCCAGGACCAGCCACGGTACGGCGATCCACACAGCGAGAGCGAACCCGCAGGCAACCGCCGCAGCCAGCATGGCGGTCGCATAGTACAGGCCGTCTCTCTCCACTGCCAGCCAGCCTTCCGTGCCAGGTGATCGGCGGTCCGGCTTCACCCGGACTGGTCTTCTTGCTGCGCCAGCATGGCGGCCATCTGATCCTTCGTACGCAGCTTCAACTTCTTGAGACGGGCCTCCTCGACCTGCTCCTCCTGGGACGGAAACCGGCGCTCGTTCAGTTCGTTGAGCCTGCGTTCGTACTCTGCATGCTGACGCCTCAGTTTCCGGAACTCCTCGCTGGAACTCATCATTTCCGCAGCCCGCTCGGCCTCGTTCGAAGTTGTCATCGAATACCCTCCCGTACGCCTGGAACGCTCCCTGTCATGCGGTCTCACGCATGGCGCATCGTCTCGCGCCGACCCGCCGCCGGTTCACTCTAGCAGATCCCGGACAAGATGCGCATAACGCGGCGCGCCGTCTAGGGGGCGGACCCACGGAATGCCACCAGGCTGGAAGACTCATCCAGGAGCCGCCGTGCACGCGGAAGCAGGCTGAGGGCCTGCTGCACGTCCGGGTCCAGCACGTAGTACACCCTCTGCCCCTCCTCGATGTCGAAGGCGGAGACATAGACCTCGCGAGTGATGATGCGCCGCAAGTACTCCTCGTTCGCCTCGAAGTCGGCCTGTTCGAACTCGATCTGTTCCCCGATCAGGAACTGCCGGAATTCCTCGAGCACCTCGCCGGTCACCTCCCAACCCTGGGGAAGATCGGCGTTCTCGCGGGTGTAGTCCTGGGCGAACGTGTCGATCGCGTAACGCCTCGCAAGCAGCCACTGGAAGTCGTTGCCCCGCTTCTCCTCCAGATCGATGTCCGGAGTGATGCCGCCACCGGCGAACACCTTGCGACCCCTGTCCGTCAGGCGAACGCCCTCGCGCAGCGGGCGGTAGCCCTCACTGCAGGGGTTGTTGTAGTACTCGATCATCGAGACGCCGTCGTAGCGGCGCTGAATCAACCGACCGCTCGGGGTGTAGTACCGGGCGGTCGTCAAGGCGAGACCCGATTCCTGGGACAGTGTGAACACCGTCTGCACCAGTCCCTTGCCGAACGTGCTGTGCCCGACGATCAGCGCCCGGTCGTGGTCCTGCAGGGCTCCGGCGACGATCTCGGAAGCCGAGGCCGAGTTGCAGTCGACCAGCACGACCATCGGATACGTCCGGCCACCGTTCCCGCGCCGCACGGCGTACATGCGCTCGCTGGAAGAACGCCCGTGGTGGGACACGATCGTCTGCCCCTTCTTGAGGAAACGGTCCGAAACCCGGACCCCCTCGCTGAGCAGGCCGCCCCGATTCGAGCGCAGATCCAGAATCAGGCCATCAAGGCTGGCGACACGAAGCTTCTTGAGAGCATCATCCAGCTCCTTGCCGGTGTTCTCGTTGAAGGTGTCGATACGGATGAAACCGACCCGCGGTTCGATCTCGAAGGCCGTGGGGATGCTCGGCCGGGGAATCCGCGCGCGCGTGACGGTGAACTCGAGCAACTGCTCGGAACCCCGGCGGTCGATACTGATGTCGACCGGCGTGTTCACCGGCCCGCGCAGGCGGCTCGCGACCTCGTTCAGTTCAAGCCCCTCGACATCCTGGTCGTTCACCTTGACGATCACGTCGCCCGGGCGGAGGCCGGCCCTGTAGGCCGGCGTGCGGGGAAACGGCGCGATCACGACTGTGGCGCCGTTGCGCGAACCGATCTGCATGCCGACACCGGCATAGTGCCCCTTCTGGTCCTCGCGAAGCTGCTTGAAGGCATCGGGACTGAAGAAGGACGAATGCGGATCCAGCGTCCGCAGCATGTGGGGGATGGCCCCGTGGTACAGGACATCCGCCGCGTCGAGGTCGCTCGCGTAGTTTTCCTCGACCAGTGCCAGCAGCTTCGAGAACTTCTCGACACTCTGCTGAATCTGGGAATCTTCCGACCCGGACGCTGCATGCACCCAGGACTTCGACCAGAACAGGCTGGCCGTGAGGAGAATCGTGGCAAACAGGAACAATCCCGGCCACCGCGCACTGGGTTGCATCGGAAGGAACTTCACAGGCATGTACCGGGGCGATGTACTGCCCCGGAATCCCTAAGACGGAGTATACCAGCACGCCCCGGAACACAAGGTTCCCTGCAACGCCTTGCGCTGCCGGCCGATACGTCGATGGCAAGCACCCGGCTGCCACCAAGCGACCGGGAATGCAAGACGCCGCGGGCTTCCGCTGCGGTCTCCGAACAGGAGCCTTCCGCCCTGACTGCGAGCGGGTCGCCGGGACGGAACCTCGGCCGTCGGGGCAAGCGCATATAATCAATGAGGGGCTCGATCTGATCGTGAAACGCCAAGCGAAGTTCGTCTTCATCATCGCCGCCATCGTGGTCACGCTCGCGTGGATGGGTGTCAGCGGCGTCAAGGAGAGCGCCACGTACTACGTGACTCTCGAGGAACTGGCGGATCTCGACAATGCGAGTTCGAAACGGATTCGCGTGGGGGGCGACGTTGCGGACGGCTCGATCGTCCGGCATTCCGACCGGGTGGAATTCACGCTGCACCAGCAGGACGAGCACATGCAGACCGCCAAGGTGCTCAACGTGGTCTACACGGGGAGCGACCCTCTCCCTGACACCTTTCGCGACAAGGCGCAGGCCCTGTGCGACGGTTACCTGCGATCCGACGGCCGGTTCGAGGCGACCAAGGTCCAGGCCAAGTGTGCATCGAAGTACGAAGCAGCCCCCGGCGAAGCCGCTGCTCCGGTATACGGAAGTGAGCCGTCCGGCGCGACAGACTAGGCCTGCCCGGACCACGGCCCCGGACCCACCGGGCTAGGGCGGACGAAAGGACAGCGACGCGATGGAGAACCTCGGCTATCTGGCGGTCCTGCTCGCATTCATCCTGTCCGCATACGCAGCGGCCGCTGCGCTGGGTGGCAGGCTTCGTCGCAACCCGTTCCTTGAGGTGAGCGCCCAGCGCGCCGTTCTCGGTGCCTGGCTGATGACCACATCGGCATCCGCGATCCTCCTGCACGCCATCCTGACCGACAACTTCAGCTTCAGTTACGTCGCCTCGCGATCCAACGCCGATCTCGACCTTCTATACAAGGTGGCGGCATGGTGGGGCGGCCAGGAGGGATCCCTGCTCTTCTGGAGCTGGATCGCGGCCAGTTACACGTTCGTCGCGGTCCATACCGGCCGGCGGCGGCACCGGAACATGATCTCGTACGTGGTGGTCGTGATGGCCGCCACGCAGGCGTTCTTTCTCGGGCTGGTCACGTTCACGGCGAATCCCTTCCAGGTCATCATGTCCGGTCCCCAGATCACGTCGGTGCCGGACGGCCAAGGGCTCAATCCGCTGCTCCAGCACCCGATGATGGCGATCCATCCGCCCATGCTGTACCTGGGCTATGTCGGCTTCACCGTACCGTTCGCCTTCGCGCTGGCGTCCCTGATCACGAAGCAGCCCGGGGAGCGCTGGATCCACACCACCCGGGTCTGGACGATGGTGACGTGGCTGTTCCAGTCGATCGGCATCCTGCTGGGAGCCCGTTGGGCGTATGTCGTGCTCGGGTGGGGTGGCTACTGGGGCTGGGACCCGGTCGAGAACGCCTCGCTGCTGCCGTGGATCACGGGCACGGCCTTCCTGCACTCGGTGATGATGCAGGAGAAGAAGGGCATGATGAAGGTCTGGAACATCGTCCTGATCTCGGCGACATTCTTCCTCTGCATCTTCGGGACGATGATGACGCGCGGAGGGCTGGTGAGCTCGGTCCACGCCTTCGCGGAATCGAACATCGGCATCTACTTCGTCTGGTACCTCCTGATCGGTATCGGCATCACCACCTACCTGATCGTCAGCCGCCTCGAATATCTGCGCAGCGAGGCGGAACTCGACTCCCTGGTCTCGCGCGAGTCCAGCTTCCTCTTCAACAACGTGGTCCTGCTCGCGAGCTGCTTCGCGGTCCTGTGGGGCACGCTGTTCCCGGTCATCAGCGAGTACTTCACGGGCGACAAGATCACGGTGGGGGCTCCGTTCTTCAACAAGGTCAACGTCCCGATCGGACTGATCCTGCTGTTTCTTACCGGTGTCGGCCCGCTGTTCGCGTGGCGGCGCACCTCCGTCGAGTCGCTGCGCCGGAACTTCCTGTTGCCGAGCGTCGTGGCACTGGCCTGCATGGGAATTCTGGTGGCGGTCGGCATGCGCCACCTGTACGCGACCGTCTGCTTCGGTCTGTGCGCATTCGTCACGTTCACCATCCTGATGGAGTTCTACCGGGGCGGCCGGGTCATCCAGCGCAAGCGCGGAACAGGCCTTGCTGCGGCCCTGATCGAGCTCACGCACCGCAACACGCGGCGCTACGGCGGCTACCTCGTCCACATGGCGATCGTGCTGATGTTCGTCGGCTTCGCCGGGGCGGCGTTCAACGTGGTCCACCAGCAGGAGATGGCGGTCGGCGACGCGGTCGATGTCGGGCCCTACTCCTTCCGCCTGCAGAACGTCTCGGAGATGGACAGCCCCAACTTCTTCCGGGCGGTGGCGTCGATCGACGTCAGCAGGAACGGGGAGTACCTGGAGACCTTGCTGCCCGAACGGCGGTTCTACCACGCCTCGCAGCAGCCCACGAGCAGGGTGGACGTACGGAACCGCCTGCGCGAAGATGTCTACGTGGTCTACGCCGGCCAGTCGAACGACGGCGCGAACCCCGTGATCCAGGTCTACATCAACCCCTTGGTGAACTGGATCTGGATCGGAGCCCTGGTACTGGTGTTCGGAACCCTGGTGGCGTTGATTCCGAGCCGGAAGGCCCGGCGCGTGCGGAGCGCGGTCCAGACCCCCCTCAAGGAGCATCCCGTTGCTGCATCCGGCGACTAGCGTGCTGCTGGTGGTGGCGACGGCAATGGCCGCGTACGGCGCCGTGCCGTACGTGAAGTTGCGCGAGGTCGGCGAACAGGTGTCCTGCCAGTGCGGCTGTTCCTACACGGTGGGCAGCTGCAACATGCTGAACTGCCATTTCCGGGATCCGGTTCTGCGGCAGATCGAGGAGGGACTCGAGGCCGGCAAGTCGGAAGCGGCCGTGCTCGAGGAAGTGTACGCCACGTACGGCAGTGCAACGAGGGTGGAACCGAGAGCCAAGGGGTTCGGGATGGTCGGCTGGATCGCCCCGTTCGCCGCGTTGCTGTGCGGGCTTGCCGCCATCCCGTGGATCCTGCGCCGGTGGCGCGCGAACACCCGGGCGGACTCGCACGGGGATTCCGTCCCCGACGAGGTCGTTGACCGGTACGGCCCGCAGATTGAGGACGACCTCGAGGACTGGGACTAGATTTCCGCGATCCGGGCCCGGCGGGAGCGAGGGCGTCCTGCGGACCGGCACACCATGTTGATCGCAGCCGCCATCCTGATGATCCTGATTGCCTTCGGGTTGCCGCTCGTGGTGCGCGACGACCACATCCCGCTGGAGGAATCCGTGTCGCCGACCCAGCACCTGGAGGATCGCAGGGCCGCCATCTACGAGAATCTGCGGGATCTGCGCAGCGAATTCCAGATGGGGAAGATGTCCGCAGCCGACTACGCCGAGAGCAAGCGGGTCCTGCAGAAGGAACTCGCCGGCGTGATGAACGCGATCGAAGAGACCGGGGCCCATGCCAGTTCATAGGACCCGCCAGAGGGCAGTGGACCGGCTGATCGGCTGGATCGTCCTTGCGACGCTCATCGCGCCGCTGTCGGCCGAGGTCCGAGGAACGGTCGTGAACGCCACCACGGGCCAGCCGGCAGTTGGCGTGGCGCTTACGCTCTCGACGTTCAGCGGCGGAATGCGGCCCATCAAGGAGGTGCAGTCCGGGGCCGACGGTTCCTTCACGTTCACCAAGGAACTGCCGTCCGTCGCCGCCGGCCAGCCGTTCCAGGGGGCGATCCGGGCCGAGTACGAGGGCATCGGCTATACCGAGATCCTCGGAAGTGACTCCGCCCATGACAACATCCGCATCACGGTGTATTCGGTCCAGTCCGAGGACATTCCTCCGCCGGAGGTGAGAGTCCTGCTGTTCCAACCGGACGGCAGCCAGCTTGAAGTCCACGAGCTCTACCAGTTCGTCAACGACTCGGACAGACCGGTCACGTACAGCAGCGAGGACGGCTCCCTGCGATTCCATCTGCCAGCCGAGGCGGGAGGCGAAGCCGAGGTGTCCGCCACCGGGCCCGCCGGGATGCCGTTGCGCAGCAGCGCGCTACCGACGGACGACCCGGACATCTACAAGGTGGACTTCCCGATCAAGCCGGGCGAGAATCGCATTGACATCTCCTACCGCGTCCCGCACGAAGATGGCGGAACTTTCACGGTGCGGTCGCTCTACCCGACGATGCAGACGCGCGTGGCAGCCCCCGCGGGAGTCCAGATCGGGGGAGAGGGCCTGACGGACATGGGGCAGGAGCCGACAACGAAGGCATCGACCTACCTGCTCAGCAGTACAGAAGACGTTGCATTGGCGATCTCGGGCCAGGGGCGCCTGCGTTCCGGCGCGTCGGGGGCTTCGTCCGGGCAGTCCGAAATCAGCATCGAGCCGGCACCCGTCGCCCGGGAGTTGCTCTGGCTGAGCGTGCTGGCAGTCCTGATCCTGAGCACGGGTTATCTGCACCTGCTGCGGTCCAGGCTTCCCGCCGACCGCGGGGCGGGTCCAGGCGGGAAAGGCTAGCTCCCGGCGAATGAACGAGCCGGCCATCGCCGTCAAGGGCGTTTCCAAGTACTTCGGTGACTTTCCCGCCCTGCGACAGATCGACCTCGAGGCAAGCCCGGGGCGGGTCTTGGCCTTGCTGGGCCGCAACGGTGCCGGCAAGACCACGATGCTGCGCATTCTGGCCGGGCTCTCGGCACCCAGCAACGGCGAGATCGCGTTTCCGCTGGCGGGACAGGACGGACGGGACCGACAGCGTGCGATCGGGATGGTGGGCCACGGGGCCTGGATCTACGACGACCTCACGGCCGAGGAGAACCTGCGTTTCTTCTGCCGGCTATACGGCGTCGCGGGCACCGACATGCTGGTCTCGACATGGCTCGGGCGGGTCGGACTGGAACGATTCCGGCAGGTGCGGACGAGCGAGTTCTCGCGCGGCATGCGCCAGCGCCTGACGCTGGCCAGAGCCTTCCTGCACGAGCCCATGATCCTGCTGCTGGACGAGCCGTGGACCGCGCTGGACGACCGGGCCATGGAACTGCTGACAGCGCTGATCCGGGACGCCCGCGAGCGCGACCGGTGCGTGATCATCTGCTCCCACCAGATCCGCGAAGCAATGGGTGTGGCGGACGACGTGGCGTTGCTGCATCGCGGACGAATTGCCTACCGGGGCCCGGTCGATGAGGAGCTGCGCAGGGATCCGCAATCCCTGTACGCACGGATCGGATGAAGCGTTTTCTGGGAGATGCCTGGACCGTCGCGGCCAAGGATCTGCGCTGCGAGCTGCGTGAGCGCCAGGTGCTCAATGCGACGGTCTCGTTCGCCCTGACGGTGCTGCTGATGTTCAGCTTCACCTTCGACCCGAACACCAACGTCGAGATCCGGAACCTCTCGGGCGGACTGCTCTGGGCGGTCTATCTCTTCGCGGGCGTGCTGGTGCTCAACCGCAGCTTTGCCCGGGAGACGGCGAACGACTGCCTGATGGGGCTCGTGGCGTCGCCCTTGTCCGGCGACTCGCTCTTCCTTGGCAAGACGCTGTCGAACTGCGTCCTGATCCTGGCGGTGGAGTTGATCTGCCTTCCGGTATTCGGGATCTTCTTCGATGTCGCGTGGCTCCCCAAAATCCACCAGTTGCTGCCGGTCCTGGTGCTGGGCAGCTGGTCGTTCGCCGCGGTCGGCACCACGTTCGGGGCGGTAACCGCGAACAACCGGCTCCGGGAACTGATGCTACCGCTCCTGCTGTTTCCCACATGCCTGCCGGCGCTGGTGGCGTGCATGAGCGTGACATGGGGGATCTTCGACCCCTCGTCGGTCACCGAGATCGGCCCCTGGGTCCGATTGCTGATCGGTTTCGACATCATCTACACTCTGCTGGGGATTCTCGTCATGGACTCGCTCCTTACGGCGGGCTGACGAGGTTGCTATCTCCGGATCGCGGCTGCCGGACAGCGAGGCTTCAGATGGGAATGGGACGGAAACTCCGCTGGGGCCTGGTCGGTGGTGGCGAGGGCAGCCAGATCGGGACGGCCCACCGTGTCGGAGCAACGATCGACGGTGAGTTCGAGTGGGTTGCGGGGGCACTGGACATCGATCCGGAGCGGGGGCGGGACTCCGCGATTCGTGGCGGGGTTCCGCCCGCCCGGGCCTATGGTGACTGGCAGGAAATGGTTCGGCGGGAGTCCGGTCTCGGCCCTGATCAGCGGCTCGACCTGGTGACGGTAGCCACCCCGAACTCGACACACCACCGGATCTCGAAGGCCCTGCTGGAATGCGGCTTCCATGTCCTGTGCGAAAAGCCGATCACGACAACGGTGAGCGACGGGGAAGACTTGGTGGAAGCCGCCCGTGCGGCCAACCGGATCCTGGCGGTGAACTACGGCTACAGCGGATACCCGATGGTTCGACAGGCCCGAGCGATGGTCCGCGACGGGCAGTTGGGCCGTCTCCGGGTGGTGGTGGCAGAGTTCGCGCACGGGTCGCATGCCGATGCCGACGATACCGACAACCCGCGGGTGCGCTGGCGGTACGATCCAGCGCAGGCCGGAATCAGTTCCGTGCTGGCAGACACGGGAATCCATGCCCTGCACATGGCGTGCTTCGTGATCGGTCGCGATGTCACGAGAGTTGCGGCCGATTTCGCGTCGACGGTCCCCGGGCGCATGCTTGAAGACGACGCGATGGTATCGCTCCGCTTCTCCGGAGAAGTGGTAGGCCGGCTATGGTCCAGCGCCGTGGCGGTCGGACAGCAGCACGGTCTGACGCTGCGTGTATTCGGTGAGCGTGGCGGCCTTCGCTGGTCGCAGGAGCAGCCGAACCAGTTGTACTGGACGCCCCTGGGGAAGCCGACCCGGACGCTGGAACGCGGTGATGGCAATCTGTCTGCGGAAGCGACTCGATCATCCCGGATCACGGTGGGCCACGTGGAGGGCATGATCGGGGCCTTCGGCAACATCTACGCCGACCTCGCGGAGGGAATCCGGGCCTTTGCGGAAGAGCGGGACCCGGATCCCGCTTCGACGTGGTACCCGACAGGCAAGGATGGCGTGCGGACGCTGGCGGTCGTTCATGCCGCGGCCCGATCGGCCCGCGAGGCGGGCCGCTGGGTCGACATAGGGGCGTCGTGAGTCTTGACCGCCGTTCAGGAACTCCTGCATCGCTGAATCATGCCGGCAACCACCAATGCACACCCCATCGACGTTCCGCTGGACCGGGCTGCTCCGCTGCGGGTGCAGAACGGATCAGCCGGAGCCTCATCATGCCAGCGTCGCTCGTCGCCAGAACTCGGCTTGTGAGCGATGGGTGCTGGAAGTGATGTACCCTGATCGTCGCGAATCCACCCATGCGACGATCTCGAAGTCGGCCTTCCGTCCATCAGGTGCCTCACGGACTCCACGGAACGATCCAGCACTACATCGCCGACGTGATCTACGGAACCAACGATGGAATCCTGACTACCTTCGCGGTCGTTGCCGGTGTATCCGGAGGTCACCTCTCCGCGAACACGGTCCTGATCGTGGGTATCGCCAATCTGTTCGCGGACGGTCTGTCGATGGGAGTGGGGAACTATCTCAGCATCCGAGCACGTGAAGATGCCCTGGAGGCCCAGGGCCTGCCGGAGCAGGAAGCGTCTCCAGCCAAGCACGGAGCCGCCACGTTCGTCGCGTTTGCGGTCGCCGGTGCGATTCCGCTCGCTCCGTACCTCATTCCCGGAATCGAAGATCGATTCGCCATCGCCTCGCTTCTTGCGCTGACCACACAGTTCGGCGTTGGTGCACTGCGCTCCCTGGTGACGGCGGGCCGATGGTGGGCGAGCGGGCTGGAAATGCTGGTGCTCGGGGTGATCGTGGCCATCGTCGCATACGGTGCCGGGGCAGGGATCGCGTGGGCTATCGAGCCGACGTGACCAGAATGCGGTCACCACGTTCAAGCAAGGACTGGTCAAGCAGTGCCGGGCCCTGTCGACGACGTGAGCACACGACGGCTCCCACCGGTCGCGACGGGACGGCACCCGGGTAGCGCGGCAGTAGTCGGCTGCGGCACTAGTGTTGCGTCAAGCAGGGATCTTCGAGGTAGACCGAATTGAGTCTGCGGCGGGGAACTGCACCGGCCGTTTGCCAGTTTGTGTCGCACTGGCAAGCACTTGGCTGCGGACTGGATAGCCTCCTTCTTGCGACACACTCTACCGGAAATGTCGCAGTTGAGGGAACATCAGTGGCACAACTCCGGGATTCGGAACACCACGCCCGGGATCGGCCGGACGGGGACTCGGACCACCGTTACTCGGTCGGGGGAAGCGATTGCGCCGCGGTCTGCAGTATCGGAGTCGACCGCGGCACCAATGCCTCTTCGATGCGCGTAGTCCGCTCGGCCAACGCCGTCAGTTTGTCGGACAGTTCACGATGGTCCTCGCGCTGCTGTGCGGCAAGAACTCGAATTTCCTCGCGCTGCTCCTGACGAAAGCTCTGCATCTCGCTGCGAAACTCCTCGCGAAGCTGTGCGCCAAGTGCCCGATTGTCCTCGCGAAGCTGCGCGGCAAGTGCCCGATTGTCCTCGCGTAGCTGCGCGGCAAGAGCTTGATTGTCCTCGCGTAGCTGTGCAGCAAGAACTTGATTGTCTTCGCGTAGCTGTGCGGCAAGAACTTGATTGTCCTCGCGTAGCCGTGCGGCAAGAGCTTGATTGTCCTCGCGCTGCCGTGCGGCAAGAGCTTGACTGTCCTCGCGCTGCCGTGCGGCAAGAGATCGAACTTCCTCGCGCTGCTCCTGACGAAAGCTCTGCATCTCGCTGCGAAACTCCGCGCGAAGCTGGGTGGAGACAGAACGAATGAAGACCGCAAGAGACACCACAACGGCAATCGCCGCCAGGGCAACACCAACCCACTGTGCATCCATCGAGCGTAGGGTAGCACGGGTCCGCTCACGAGAGCAGGACTGGCCGAACCGCATGTCCACTGGCAAACGGCAGGTCTCGATGCCCGCCGCGGACTCGCGTCCTTCCACTTGGAGATCTGCGGTCGACGCAACACCCGGAATGGGAGCCACTCGGTACGGCTACGACCTTACTGTTCGGCGAGAAGCAGGCGGACTGCCGGACACAGGACACAATGGAGGCACAGCGCATCGAGTTGGATGGTGGGCAAGGGGGTGTCGACTCTGGTGGTTGGCCGCCCGACCCCAAGCAAGGCAGCCACGTTGGTGCTGGACAGACACGAGGCGCCCCTGCGGGGAGCGTGAGGCCAAGTGCGGTCGGAATGATCGAACGGGGTCGGCGGGTCGGGGACCGGAGCGGGTGGGGTTCGACAGCAGCGTCGTGGGCGACGAGCGACGGGGTGTCGACGAAGCGCGAACGCGCGCATCACAGTTGCCGACACCCGCTGCCAGCGCAAGTTCATCCACCGGAAACCCATTCCTTGACGGAACACTAACAGTCGCTCAACGCAGCCAAGACCAAGACCATCAAGGCAGCAGCGATCCCAACAGTGAGACATCCGCCCTGCGCATCACTCGTATCCGTGTCCGTGTCCGTATCGAGACTGCTTTGAGGCTGCTCCTTGATGGAAACGCCCCACATGAGTGCCAGTACCATGCTGCAATCGGCTCGTGCGACATGCACGTCGATTCCCTTTAGTCCTTCCAGCCCGGTCTCGCGCCTGTAGGCGTGGAGGAGTCGGTGCCAGCGGAATTCCCCGGACGGCCAGACCTCCCCACGAAACCGTGCGTAGTCGAGCATGGCGCAACGGACCCTTTCGTCGGGCAGGTCCAGACTGAGCCCGTACCTGTGAGCCGTTTGGTGGAGCATGGCGAGGCCGAACTCGGCGTTGTAGAAGATCACCTCGCTGGCTGAGGCGAGCAGGGCCTGCACCTCCTGGTGGTGCGCCGGCCAAGGACGCGCGTCATCTTCGTTGAGCAAGTCCTCCGTGATCCCGTGGATCTCGGAGGCTTCGTCGGGAATCCGTCCCTCGGGCCTCACGAGGGTATCGAGCAGCAAGTCATGCTTCGTGTTCAGGATCGCGATCTGCACGATCTCCGAATCAGCCGCAACGCCGGTAGTCTGGGTAGCGATGATCAGCACGTCATCACGGTCGAGACAGTCCCGCCATTCGCGGGGTATGTTGCGCATCCGCACAGCGTACTGCATCGCGGGCGAGCGTGGAAAGCTGTTGGTCCGGATTGCCCATGCTCATGGCAAACCGGGGTCCGGGACCACCTTCAGGAGAAGGCGCTCGTTACCTACGGAGCCGGCCGGAAGCAGACTCGACCGAATGCGAGCAGACCCAAACCGAACTTCACCATGTCCAGGCCCGTGTAGGCGTGGTGCAGGCGCCAGAATGCACTCTCGATCTCCGGCAACTCGCCTTCCGCCAAGAAATCCATGACTCGTCCCAGGCGGACGGTCTCCGGTACGATATACACCCCGAGGATCACCACGATCACGAACATGATGCCGCTTGCCCACCGCACGACTCGTCCGCCGGGACGCACCCACGCTAGCCCACACACAGCTACCGCCAAGGGCAACTGCACCCAACCCCAGCCCCGGAAGAAAAGCCGGTTGACCTCGGATGCCTGGTACCTGAGAACGGACCGAAGATTCTCGTCCGGGAGATCGCCGACTATCGTGCGCAATCCCTCATCATCCGACGAGATCACGTCCGCCGCGACCGCAAAGTTCCGGATGGCGGTCTGCCACATGAAGACGGTCGCCGAACTCCACGCTCCCAGCAGGAAGCACAGGATCAGGGCCCACCGGCTCATGATCCGGGCGGGACGTATTCCGGAGGCGGGGCGGTACCTTCGCCGAAGAAGTAGGCCTCCATCTGGCTGACGATCAGCTCCTGGGCCTGCAGCGTGGCGGGATTCAGACGGTACTCGTTGATGATCATCTTCAGGTGCTCGGCCCACTGCGCCCAGGCCACCTTGGAGACGTTGTCGTAGATCTTCCGGCCGAGGTCCGAGTCAAACGGCACTTCGTCAAGTCCCGGCAGACTCTTCTTCAGCTTTACGCACTGCACCATCCGTTCCGCCATGACGACTACCATTGTAGAACTCATCGGCCAACCGGCCACAGGAGGCGCGCAGTCATGATCCAGGCCAGGCTCGAGATCAACTTCGGGGCAGCGACGTTCGCCCTGCAGACAGGGGACATCACCAAGGTCAGGGCCGACGCCATCGGCAATGCGGCCAACTCCGAACTGGTGGGCGGAGGCGGTGTCGACGGAGCAATCCATCGTGCCGGTGGACCGTCCATCATGCGGGAACTCGAGTCCATCCGGGCCAGAATCGGGCGCTGTCCCCCCGGAGCCGCCGTGGCCACGGGCGCCGGCGACCTGCCAGCCCGTTGGGTTTTCCACGCGGTGGGCCCCCGGTACAAGGGAGGTGACAGCGGGGAGGCCCGCACCCTGACCTCGTGCTACCGGCAATGCCTGGCGCTGGCCGACGAGCACGGAGCACGGTCACTCACGCTTCCGGCCATCAGCACCGGCGTCTACGGCTATCCGTTCGAGGAAGCCGCCGAAATCGCCGTCCGAACGACTAGCGAAGCGCTCACCTCCGGCGACACCCGGGTCCGCGAGGTGACGTTCGTGCTGTTCGGAGACACGGTCTTTCGAGCATTCGCGACAGCAGCGCTCGAAACCATGGCTCGGCTCGGTTGAAGACGGAGCCACGAACCGGTCCGTCCAGTGGATGGACTTGCGCCCGCGGCGGGCGGCGGCGATTCTCATCCCTCGTTCCCGCCGCTCCATCGCGCATGGACACGCCGCCAGATGGCCTCTGCTGGCCATTGATTGCACCGGGAACGTAGTGACGGACCGGGCCCCACCCTCGGCGATCCGGGCCGGACGGATGCGTGCGATGCCAACATACAGGGCCAACAGCCCTTCATGCTGACCCGTTGACAAGGATTTGAGAACGTCGCAAAATAAGTTTAGGCGGGCCTAAATATGGCCAGTGAAGCGGTCGACGACTACCTGAAGGCGATTTACCGGCTAGCTGGAAGCTCCGAGCGGGCCTCCACTGCGGCGCTGGCCGAGCAACTCTCCGTGGCTCCGGCATCAGTGAGTGGCATGCTGAAGAAACTCTCCGAGGCCGACCCGCCCTGGATTGAGTACCAGAAACACCACGGCGCGCGCCTGACCGGGCGCGGTCGCACCCGCGCCCTGGAGATCATCCGCCATCACCGGCTGATCGAGCTGTTCCTGCATTCCGTCCTGGGCTACAGCTGGGACGAGGTTCATGCCGAGGCCGAGCGCCTCGAGCACGCGATCTCCGAGCAGTTCGAGGATCGAATCGCGAGAGTGCTCGGCGACCCCGAGTTCGACCCCCATGGGCATCCCATTCCCCGGCGGGACGGCACGCTGCCGAAACGCTCCGACACTAGCCTGGTGCACATGGAACCCGGTACCAGCGCCAAAGTCTCGCGAGTGTCGGATCAGGATCCGGAAATGCTCCAGTATCTCTCGCGCATCGGGGTGATGCCGGGCGTGCGGCTCCACCTCATCGAGAGAGGCCCGTTCGACGGTCCCCTGATGCTCCGGGTGGCCACCGATCCCACGGTATACGCGTTCGGCCCGCGGCTTGCGGCGGCAATCCGCGTCCGGCTGGCGGATGGCGTCGATTCATGACCGTCCTGGCTGTGCTGGCAAGCGTGGGGCTTGCTGCCCTGGTACTGTTCGCTCCCCGGGTCGGTGCAATCGCGGTCTGGCGGAGGGTCCGGGCCCATCGCGACCGGACGCGATCCGAGGACGCACTGAAGCACATTCTGGCCTGGGAGCAGAAAGAGAGCCCGGCCAGCCTCGAATCACTGACCGGCAGCCTCGGGCTGACGCCGGCGGTCGCACTTCAGCTTGCCAAGCGCCTTGAATCCGCCGGATGGATCGAGTGCGGGGCCGCTGGTATCCGCCTCAGCCCGACGGGCAGGCGGAAGGCCCTGCGGGTGGTCCGCGCACATCGGCTGTGGGAACGGCACCTCTCCGACGACGCCAACATGCCGCTCGGGCGGCTCCATCAAGCCGCGGAACGTGCCGAACACACCCTGAGTCGACAGGATCTCGACGAACTCGACGCACACCTAGGGCACCCCCAGCACGACCCCCATGGCGACCCCATTCCCGGTGCGGATGGAAGTGTCTCGGACGTCGACGCCGTCAGCCTGAACGAGTGGCCCCTCGACGAGCCCGCATCGATCGCCCACATCGAGGACGAACCCGACGAGGTCTTCCAGCAGGTCCTCTCCGTCGGGCTGCGCCCGTCCATGACCATCCGGATTCTGCGATCGGACCTCCCCGGCCTGATCGTGGAGTGTGAAGGAACCGAGCGCCGGATCGAGCATACCGTGGCTGCCAACGTGCACGTGAGAGCGGTCCGCAAGGGGGACATGCTCCCGGCGGACGCCCTGCGGCTCTCGGAACTGCGCATGGGCGCGAGGGGCGAAGTCATCGAACTCGGCGCAACCTGCACGGGCCTCACCCGTCGACGCCTACTTGACCTTGGCCTCACGCCGGGCGCTCGTGTGGAAGTCGCCCTGGACAACACGTTCGGCGATCCTCGGGCCTTCCGCATCCGGGGCACCGCGATCGCGCTTCGCGACGAGCAGGCAGCCCACGTGTGGGTCCGCCCGCAGGCCAGCGAAGGAACTCTGCCATGAATCCAACCAACTGCCAAGGCTGCCCGGCGCATGCCCAGCTCACCAAGATGGGCGTCGATGTCACGAACCACGATCACGTGGTCGCCCTCGCCGGCAATCCCAATACCGGCAAGTCGTCAGTATTCAACGCCCTGACCGGCCTCCGCCAGCATGTCGGCAACTGGACGGGCAAGACGGTCATGCGGGCGGAGGGTGCCTTCGGCTTTGGCGGCAAGCGATACAAGTTGGTCGATCTCCCCGGCACGTACTCCCTGCTGTCCGCATCGCAGGATGAGGAGATCAGCCGCAACTTCCTGCTCTTCGGGCAACCCGACTGCACGGTCGTCGTCGTGGACGCCACCGCACTGGAGCGCAATCTGAACCTGGTTCTGCAGGTGCTCGAGATCACCGACCGGGCGGTCGTCTGCGTGAACCTCATCGACGAAGCCGAGCGCAAGGGTCTGGAGATCGACGTGAGGAGTCTGGCACGGGACTTGGGCGTTCCGGCCGTACCGACCGTCGCTCGCAACGGCCAAGGCATGGCAGAACTGGTATCGACGGTAGCCGGGGTCATCGAGGGCGAAATCCGGACCGATCCACTGCGATTCGCCCCCACGGCCGATGTCCAGACGGCAATCAGCGACCTCGTTCCCCTCATCGAGCGGGCGGCACCCGGAATCGCGAATGCACGGTGGGTCGCGCTGCGCCTTCTGGACGGAGACCATCGTGTCCGCGAGGCACTCGTGTCCGGGGAACTCGCCGGTCTGGCCAGTCACCACCTGACCGAAGCGCCGGCCCAGATCAGTCGCATCACTGCGGTGGCGGGAGCCCAGTAGAGCGCCATGTCCGCGGACCCCCAGGCAATTCTCGACCGCAGCGACAGCCTGCGGCGGTCGATCGGTGACCAGTTCCGCGACCGCATGGTGACCGCCCTGTACGACAACGCCCGCCGCATCGCAACTCGCTCGGTCCGCGACGTGGGGGCGGGCAAATGGCACCTCGACCAGCGAATCGACCGGCTGGTGACATCGCGCTGGCTGGGACTGCCGGTCATGGCGGCGCTCCTGGGAGTGGTGTTCTGGCTCACCATCCTGGGAGCGAACGTACCGTCCCAGCTGCTCGCAAGCGGTCTCTTCGTTGTCGAGGATGTCGCGGCCGCCTGGTTCGAACGCCTCGGGATGCCGTGGTGGTTGACCGGGCTCATCTGGCACGGCGTCTTCCGCGGGCTGGCGTGGGTCGTCAGCGTCATGTTGCCGCCCATGGCGATCTTCTTCCCTTTGTTCACGATCCTCGAGGATCTCGGCTACCTTCCACGTGTCGCGTTCAACCTGGACTGGCTGTTCCGCAAGGCGGGCGCACACGGCAAACAGGCCTTGACCATGGCCATGGGATTCGGCTGCAACGCCGCCGGCGTGACGTCGACCCGGATCATCGACTCCCCGCGCGAACGGTTGCTGGCGATCCTGACGAACAACTTCGTCCCCTGCAACGGACGCTTCCCGACGCTGATCATGCTGGCGGTGATCTTCGTCGCCGCATCGTTCCCGTCCGCTTTCGCCTCCCTGGCTGCGGCCGGAGCGGTGGTGGGTGTGGTGCTGCTCGGAGTCGGTTTCACGCTGGCCGTCTCGTGGGCCCTTTCGCGGAGCGTCCTGTCCGGAGAGGCCTCGGCGTTCACGCTCGAGTTGCCGCCGTACCGCCGTCCGAGCATCCTGCGCATCCTGTACACATCCCTGATCGACAGGACGATCTTCATCCTGGGGCGGGCCATGCTGACGGCGGCTCCCGCCGGTGCCCTGATCTGGATCCTGGCCAACGTGGATGCGGGCGGCACCAGCCTCGCCTCGCTCGCGATCGACTGGCTGGAGCCCCTCGGGAACGCAATCGGCCTGGACGGAGTGATCCTGCTGGCGTACATCATCGCGATCCCCGCCAACGAGATCGTGGTGCCAACGATGCTGATGTGCTACCTGGGCGGAAGTATGATGATGGACATAACGACCTACGATCAGATCCGTGCGGTGCTGGTCGACCAGCACGGCTGGACACTGCTGACGGCAGTCAACCTGATGCTCTTTTCCCTGCTGCACAACCCCTGTGCAACGACCATCCTGACGATCTGGAAGGAGACCCGGAGCGCGCGTTGGACGACCCTCGGCGCCCTGATGCCGCTGGCGATCGCCTTCGCGGTCTGCTTCGCTACGGCACAGGTGGGGCGGCTGCCATTCTGATGCAGGAATCACGGACCGATGGCCCACCCGGTTTCGCCGGATCCGACCGGAAGGACCACCTGGCGCGGCTACAGGAAATGCTATCCGCCATTCTGGCGAGCAACCCGTTCTGGCGCAGCCGGCTGTCCGGTGCGCCGATCCCGCGCGACAGCGAGGAGTTCCGCCGCATCCCCCTGACGTCGAACCGCGACCTGTCCGACGATGCGAGCCAGCATCCGCCGTTCGGGTCCAACCTCACCTATCCCATCGAGCGGTACACCAAGTTCCACCAGACATCCGGGACGATCGGAAATCCGCTGATCGTGCTCGACACTCCGGAGAGCTGGGCTTGGTGGTGCGACTGCTGGGACGCGGTATTCGACAGCAGTGGGGTCACCGCCGACGACCGGGCGTTCTTTGCGTTCTCGTTCGGTCCGTTCATCGGGTTCTGGTCGGCGTACGATGCCGCCACACGTCGGGGGGTTCTCACCGTGCCAGGGGGCGGGGCCGGAACATCACGACGCATCGGAGTACTGGCGCGAACCGGTTGCACGGTCCTGCTTGGCACGCCGACGTACGCATTGCACATGACGGAAGTCGCCGAGCGCGAGGGTATCGACCTTGCCGGAACGTCCATCCGCAAGCTGATCTTGGCAGGGGAACCCGGCGGAAGCCTGCCACCCGTCCGGCAGCGACTGGAGAAGGCGTGGGACGCAAGGGTGTTCGACCATGCCGGAGCCAGCGAGATCGGCGCGTACGGAATTCCCTGCCCCGCAGGGAGCGGCGTGCTTGTCAACGAAAGCGAGTTCATTGCCGAGGTGCTCGCGCTCGGCGACGACCGTCCGGTCGCAGAGGGACAGACCGGAGAACTCGTGCTTACGAATCTCGGCCGGTGGGGGTCCCCGGTCATTCGCTACCGGACAGGGGATCTGGTCCGTCCGGTGCGCCGCAAGGACGGTCTCCTGCTCGAGGGAGGCATCCTGGGGCGAGCCGACCAGATGATGCTGGTCCGCGGTGTCAACCTGCACCCGTCCGCAATCGAGTCCGTGGTGCGACAGCAGGCGGCGACGGCGGAGTTCCGCATCACGGTGGTCCGCAAGGGGGCCATGGACGAAGCCGAGATCGAGGTCGAGGCCTCGACGACCCAATGCGTGGCCATCGCCGAGCAGGTGCGAGACTCGTTCGGGGTACGTGTCCAGGTTCGGTCCGTTCCCCACGAGAGCCTGCCACGCTGGCAGGCGAAGGCCAAACGGTTCCGGGATCTCCGCGCGTGAGTCGATGAGAGGGGCCTGCGGTCTTGGCAGCGGCTTTGGCCGGCTCCGCCGTCCGCGGCACTGGCTCGGCCTAGTCGCACTGCTGGTCAGCCAGCCATCCTCGGTGGCAGCGGCAGCCGGCACGTCCGATCGACCCAATTTCGTGGTGATCGTCGCCGACGATCTGGGTTACGGCGACCTGGGCTGTTACGGCAACCCGGACATCCGGACTCCCGCATTGGACCGGATGGCGGCCGAGGGCGTCCGGATGACGGAGTTCTATACGCCGGCACCCACCTGCTCGCCGGCACGGGCGGCGATGCTGACCGGGCGCCATCCTCTTCGGACCGGCTTGACAAGAGTATTCATACCGAAGGAAGTGCAGGGCCTGCCAGCGTCCGAAATCACCCTGGCGGAGCATCTGCGTGAAGCCGGGTACACCACGGCCTGCATCGGGAAATGGCACTTGGGCGGACGCAAGCGGTATCGGCCGTCGCGCCACGGGTTCGACGAGTTCTTCGGCGTCCTCTACAGCAACAACATGGTCTGGCTGAAGCGGGTCCAGTGGCCACGCTTCGAGTTGTTCGACGGCGGCAGGGTGATCGAGTCACCGGCCGACCACAGCCTTCTCACACGGCGCTATACGGGCCGTTCACTGGAGTTTCTCGATCGACATCAGGAAAAGCCGTTCTTCCTGTACGTGTCCTACTCGATGCCGCATCTGCCGCTCGCCGCATCCAGGGAGTTCGCCGGACGGTCGGGCTACGGCGTGTACGGGGACGTCGTCGAGGAGATCGATGCCAGCGTCGGTCAGTTGCTGGCAAAGCTGGTGGAGCTGGACCTGGACGAGGACACCGTCGTGCTCTTCACGAGCGACAACGGTCCGTGGACCGGTGACGGGGATACCAAGGGTGGTTCGACGGGAGGGCTGCGGGGGCAGAAGGGCACGACATGGGAGGGCGGTCTCCGGATTCCCTTCCTCGCCCGCGCACCAGGCCGACTGCCGGCTGGCGAGGACCGGTCCGGTCCGGCGACACTGCTCGACCTGTTCCCGACGATCAGCGCCCTGGCCGGGATGCCGATGCCAACCGACCGACGCTACGACGGGAACAACATCCTGCCGTTGCTGGCGGGAACTGTCGCTATGACGGATCGGCTGCTCGTGTTCAGCAATCGTCGGCAGGTGAACGCCGTGCGATCGGGCCAGTGGAAGCTGCATCTGCGGGAGCGGGCACTCGACAAGAAGGGCCGAGCCAGACGCCCCCGGAACCTTCCAGCCCCGCTACTGTACCGACTGGACGACGACCCGACCGAAAGCACGGATGTCGCTGCGGCCCACCCGGAGGTCGTGGAACGCCTGCGTGATGCCGCCGACCGGTTCGGGGCGGGCATCGAACCGGTCGTGACCCTGCGGCCGTTCGGGCGCGCCCTGGTCCGCGGTCTGTTCACGCCGGCGTGGTAGGCGCCTGCCCCGCATCGCATGGGCAGCCATACACTCCCGCATCACGGTAGCGGCACATCGGACGGCACTCTGACCACGTACGTACCGGCGATCCTGTCGTGCCAAGCCTGGTTCTTCGGATCCCAGAGAATCCACAGCCAGCCCAATCCCGCGACGACCACCGAGATGACGCAGGAGAGGCCTCGAACGAAGGCATCCGAGAACTGCAGGCGCTTGCCGTCCGTTCGCACGATCCGAACGCGACAGACGATGCCTCCGATCGTCGTGGTCTTCCAGCCCCACAGGACAATGTGATAGGCGAGCACGATGAGCGGGACCCAGTTCGGGTCCAGGACCGCGATGAGGAGCGCGAGCACGACAAGGTCAATCAAGACCGCCCCGAGGCGGGGACCGAAGTCGGCAACCGGGAAGTCAGCGGCAGGAGCCATCTCGACAGCCCCTTCGGTGTAAGGCCCTACGGGCCCGGACCGGTCGGCAACGTGGGCAGGAGCGTGTTCGCGCCGCAGGGCGGCGAACACGGTGGTTGCGGCGGCACCAAGACCGAACACGCCGACGGTCGTCCATGACAGGAATCCGAGCACGGGCACCGCGTACGCCAAGCAGATGACCGCCATCCCGATGGCGAGTGAGCGGGCCGCCTGGGCCTGGTTTCCCGGCTCTGTCTCCGGCATGATCCGGGAGCCTATCCAGCGAAACACACTCAGTCTGCCGAACAGGCCCACCAAGACCACGGCCAGCCAGAGGAACGGCACCAGTGGCACTCCGATGATCGACATGATGAGGACGCCCGTCACCGGAACGATCAAGGCCAGAACCAGGATCCCGACAATGCAAGTCGTCAGAGGCTTGTCGTCCAGGGCATCCGCACAATCGCGGACAGGCCGCTCGAACACGAAATTGACGGCCAGATAGATCAAGGCGACCACGAGCAGGACAGCCCAGACCCACGGCAGTTCCGGAACGACAGGACGCACCCACAGGAAGCCCCTGGCAAGCCAGGGCTGCACGGACGCAACAGGATCGAGTGCCGCGATCCTCCCGACCGACACCATTTCGCCCCCCGGCTGGAACGTCACGGGCGCGTCGATATCCCCCCCGAGAACAACCAGATCGCCATCGACCCGTGCACCAGGCTGAATCCGGAGCGGTCCCAGCAGGACCACGAGATCTCCGCGGATTTCCGCGGTGCTGCCCAGGTTGGCACCGCCCAGGATCGACACGACATCCCGCGCAACGGTCCCGTTGATCGTGGCCTCGCCCAGGATCACGACGACTTCGCGAGCCGTCTCGCCCGCCTCGAGCCGGTAGTCGGAGCCGATACGCTGTATCTGCTCGGCACGTTTGCGGCCTTGTCCGGTTCCAGACGCAGTCCCGTCCGCGGTCTCCGTCGGTGGCGGGGAATCCGGATCGGGCGGCACCTGGGCCCAGGTACCGGTACCGAACGAGGTGATCGTGAATGCGACCACAGCCAGTAGATGCTTGTTACGCTTCATCGTTTCGAGATTCCTTCCCATAGGAGGCGGGAGATAGCCGCGCAATACACGGTTCCCGCCACGGCCATCGAGCAGGCCAGGAGTGCCAGATAGGGGGCATTCGGTTCGAGAACCAGACGCCAAAGAACGCCCGCGACCGTGACCATCGGCGCTACGGGAACATCGACTCGCGCGATGCCAGTCCCGCCGAACGTGACCATCGCAACGACCGCAACGACCGCAACGGTCGAAATCGCTTGCCAGCCGACCGGCCATCTCCGCCAGGCCCGCCGATACCAGGGTCTACGCGCTACCTGCTCGACTTCGCGAAGTACACGAGGCAACAACGTCGCGGGGGCCTTGGGCTCGGGCAGACCACGGAGGCGACGATGGGCCAGCGACTCCAGTTCAGCAGGGGTCATGGCTGTCCTCCAGGAGAGACCGGAGCGACTCGCGGCCCCTGTGGATGTCGGTCTTGACCTTGGCCAAGGAGACGCCCCTCATCGTGGCGATATCCCGATAGCTGAGTTGCTGAAAATGGAAGAGTACCAGCGGGACGCGCTGTGCTTCCGGAAGCCGGCGCAGGGCCTGCTCAAGACGTGCATGCCGTTCCCCTCGCTCGAAACGGTCTGCCGGGGAGTCCGCATCGACGACAGACTCCTCAATCGGGCGAGACTCGCCCGGAGCCGTCTCCCTGCGCTGACTGAACAGGTGAAACCGGGCACGAAACCTCTTGAGGTGATTGAGGCAGAGGTTGGTGGCGACAGTGCGCAACCAGCCCGCGGCAGACGGACTGGTTCGCAGGCTGTCGAACCGTTCGAAGGCCCGCAGGAACACCGTCTGGGCGATATCCTCGGCTTCGCCCGGATCGCCAAGCAGTCGGACGGCCGTGCCATATACCATGTCCTGGTACCTCCTGACAAAGTCTTCGAACGTCCCCGAGTCCGTCATCCCGCCCACGTGGACGCTAGCCTTCTACAGAAAGAACACCGCAGGGCGGGAAAAGTTGCAGAATCGCGGTCCGCCCAGGACCATTGAGCGGGACTGCGGGCTGATTGCGTGCCGGTCGGACCATTCCATCCCGGGAGGCGCCGGACCTGCCCGGGTCTGATCCGAGTCATCCGACGGAACAGGCTCCAAGAATCAAGCCCCGTCTTCCCGCCGCCCTAGGACCCGGAGCTTGGCACGAATGGCGCGGGACCAGTCACGGTATCGCATTCCATATGCGCTTCTCCCGAGTGGACTGCATCCCATTCGTGACTCCCGCTGGCCAGGTCATCCACCTCATCGATCAGATGCTTCCCATTGATCTGATCAGACCAGCCGACATCGTTCTGCTCGGGGCTTCACGACGATCGAGCCTGTTCCCGCCAAGGGATCGGGAGTCGCTCCTGTGCCGCCTGGCCATGGCGGTTGACTACAGCGGACAGGGATGCTGTTTCCGGGACACTGCGGACTACGGCGAAACGCCCACGTCGTAGTCCTTCGCGGACAGAAGTCGATGAGGGGAGCGGTCGCCTCGCGCCGACACCGGCAACTCGGCCAAGGCGATGACGGTATAAGGTAAGAATAGAAGTTGCGGACTCTGGTCACGCCGTACCGGTGCATCGTCACGCTCCTGAGCGTCTCTCGATGGGGCGCACGATTCGGTCGCCACGCTTCGCGCAAGTGGAAGTCGTCCAGACACCCGTACATGTAGTCGAATGTCGAGGGATCATGCGTTCCGCTTTCCGCTGATATCCCTTGCTGCCCGCGACCGGACATCGAGAGTGCAGAGACAGACCAAGGCAGAGCAGGTTGCTGGGCGCATTCAGTCCATCGGCACCAGACCATCAGTGCATCACGATGGACAAGCACGAACGTCCGTCGTCACGACCAACAATGTTCAGCGGACCGGAATGGATGATGCGATCCATCGGGTCGAGAGATTCGCCGACGCTACGGGGTCTCTGTTCAGCGGCAATGGGGTACTCGGCAGTGTCGTTGTCGCTACTCATGTGAGGTCAAGACGACCCACCCATGTCAGAATCAGCCGCGCAGGCCCTAGCGTTGTTCGGGGTTGTGGTCTTCGAGTTGCGTCTGGAACTCGCATTCAGCGCCAAGAAGCCATTGGTGGAGATCTGCTGCCTAGCGCTAGGACAGACTTGACACGGAGGGGTGGAAGAGTGTAGAAGGGAGGGATGCGAGTCGGACTGCGGGTTTTGCAACCCACCACCGTGAAATGGCTGCGAGGGGCCTTGCAGGAGGGGGTGCTGACGCGGACCGCGCTGGCGCGTGGCCTGTGCGAGCAGGACGGGTGGCGCAACCAGCGCGGGCGGTACTGCGAGTCGTCGGCCCGCAAGGCCCTGCCGCGACTGGCCGAGGAGTTGGGACTGGCACTGCCCGCCTCGCAGGGGCAGCGGCTGCCCGCCGCCCACTCGGCCCGCCCCGCAACGCCGCTGGCGACCTTCCGCGGCAGCCTGCAGGAGTTGGGCCCCGTGCAACTGGAACTGGCCCGGACCGCCGCCCAGCGCCGCCAGTGCGCACAACTGCTGGCCAGCGAGCATCCGTGCGGTCGCGGCAGCGCTCCGGGCTGCCGCCTGAGCTATCTGGTCCGGGCCAAGTGCGGCCCGGTGGGCGTGCTGAGTTTCGTGGCCGCCCCCTTCCGGCTCGGGCCCCGCGACCAGGAACTGGGCTGGGACGACCGCACCCGCGGCGCGCGGATCCCGCTCGTGTTGCACAACGACCGCTTCCTGGTGGGTCCCCAGGTGGTCGTGCCGCACCTGGCCTCGCACGTGCTGGGCCAGGCCCAGCGGCGGGTGGCCGCCGACTGGCAAGAGCTCCATGGCGTCGCTCCGGTCCTGCTCGAGACCTGTGTCGCACCCGCGCGCAAGGGCACCAGTTACAAGGCCGCCGGCTGGCAGCGCGTGGGCCGCACCCAGGGCCGCCCGCCGGGGGTGGACAAGCCGGTGCCGGTCAAGACCGTGTGGTGGCTGGGCCTGACCAACGACTGGCGCACGACCCTGCTCGATCCGCCCGACCGCTCCCTGGGTCGCTTTCCGGCCCTGGAACTGCCCGAGGAAGCGAGTTGGGCCGAACGCGAGTTCCAGCGCTCGGACCTGCCCGACGGGCGCTTGCGCGAGCGACTGGTGCGCATGGGCCGGAACTGGGAACGCCAGGGCGGCCGTCCCCTTCCGTCCATCTTTCCGCATCCCGCCGAGCAGCGCGCGGCCTACCGCTTCCTGCACAATGACAAGGTGACCGGCGCCGACATCCTGCAACCGCACCAGGAAGCCCTGCTGGAACGGGTCCGGCAGGAGTCGACCGTGCTGCTGGTCCAGGACACCACCACCTTGAATTATACGGGTTTGAAGGACAGTACGGAAGGACTGGGGCCGCTGCAGAAGCGTTCGGACACGGCGCGGGGACTGTTCGTGCACGCGGCGGTGGCGTTCACCGAGGGCCGGCGCCCGCTGGGCGTGAGCGGTCTGGAGAGTTGGGCGCGAGCGGAGCAGGCACCGCCAGCGGAAAAGGAACGGGAAAGTCAACGCTGGTTGCGGGGTTTCGAACAAGGGCGGGAACTGGGGCGGCGGAGTCCGTCCACGCGGGTGATCGTGGTGGGCGACCGTGAGAGTGACATCTACGAACTGCTGGCGAGCCAGCATCGGCACCGAGAGGAAGCCGGCCTGGTGGTGCGGGTGCACGCGGGGCGGCAGCGCAAGGTGCAGGTGCAGGACCCGACCACGCAGGCGGCCATCGTGCGCAAGCTGCAGGAACAGCCCGATTTCGAGCAGCCGGTGTTGACCGGGCGCAAGGTGTTCATCGACTCACAGGGCGGGAAACGGGCGCGGGCGGCACGCACCGCGGAGACGGAACTGCGCATCGCGCAGGTGGATCTGCAGCCGCCGAAAAGCCGTCCGCAGGACGGACCGGTGCCGGTCTGGGTGGTGCAGGTGCGGGAACCGCAGCCACCCCCGGGCGAGGAGCCGCTGGAGTGGCTGCTGCTGTCGAGCGAAGGGGGCGCGAGCGCCGAGTGGGCGGAGCGGATCGTGGGCTGGTACGAGGCCCGCTGGAGCATCGAGGAGTTCTTCCGGCTGCTCAAGTCGGGTACGCGCATCGAGGACCGGCGCTTGCAGACGGCCGCCGCCCTGGAGAAGTGTCTGGCGTTCGATGCGATCACGGCCTGGCGGGTGTTCAGTCTGGACCGCTATGCGCGGGACCGCCCGGACACGCCGGCCGAGCAGGTGCTGACCGCGACGGAGCGGGAGGTGATTGCCCGGGTGGTGCAGGCGGAGGGCCTGCGGCCACCGGCCGAGCGGAACCGTCCACCCCCGCCCGACATCCGCAGTTGGGTGGTGATGCTGGCGCGCATGACGGGCTGGCAGCCGTCGCGGCGCCGGCCGCTGCCGGGCAACGAGGTGCTGTGGCGCGCGTACGTGCAACTCCAGACCATGGTCCGTCTGCTGGAAGCCCAACGAGCATCTCCTCCCGCGGCCCCGCCACCCATCCGCGGTTCAAATGTGTCCTAGCGCTAGATCTGCTGCGGTGCGCTGCAAACGAGGACCCCTCAATGCACACTCCCACACAATCGCCACCCGCCACCCTGCCGCCAGTAGATCTTTCCTTACCCGACGGTCCCGAATGACGTTGGCCTTGAACTTCGCTCGCCAGAAGTCGGCCCGTGTTGACGGGTCACTTGCATTGGGACATCCCTTATGCCGATGCCAGAAGCAGCCATGCACGAAACAGACAGCTCCGAACCGCCGAAATATCAGATCCGGCGTCCCCGGGAGGTCCCGGGCGTGAAGCCGGTATCTGAGGCCGCGAGCATGCAGTGCACGACGAAGGATCAGTTCCGGTTTCGTATTCCTTCCGCGGATCCTTGCCATTATTCGCGAACGGACCGCCTGATCAACGATGTCAGTCATGACAGGATCTGCAATACATGGGGAAGACTGGACCTCGCATCCGGTGAGCAGTACCGGGTCGAGCCAAGTACGGAGATCGCAGTCTTCCTAAGTTCGACGCGTAACACCCAAACCCGCAACTCGAAGACACCTAGCCGGGTATCTGAGAGCAGAACCATCGATCAAGCCCATCGACACCATCCAATCTCGTACTCTACTGTACTTCGTTCATGGTGCACTACCGACCCACCACGCAAGCTGCATGTACCCAGTTGCAGGGGGTCTCGCCGGCGATGACCGACCCAATACCTGTTGTCGACCTCTTCTCAGGACCCGGAGGCATGGCCGAGGGTTTCGCCGCATTCAACTCCCCCCTCGGTCGACCAGGCTTCAAGGTCGTTCTCTCGATAGAAAAGGACCCTATAGCTCATCGCACCCTGCTGTTGCGCAACTTCTTGCGCAAGTTCCCGTCGGGCTTCCCACCGGAATACTATAACTTCCTGAACGGAGACACTCCACAAGAGGCCGACTGGGCCGCCTTGTACACGGCCGAATGGGAGGAGGCCCGCTACGAGACTCAGTGTCTCACGCTGGGCGCACCCAAGGCGACTTCCCTAGTCAAAGAGCGGATAGTGGAGATTCGTACTACACATGGGTCCAGAACTGTTCTCTTGGGCGGACCTCCTTGCCAGTCCTATTCACTGGCAGGCAGAGGACGCAACGTCGGGAACGCCGACTACAACCCTGCCACCGACAGACGCCAGTCCCTATACCGAGAATACGCGAGAGTGCTCACCCAGCTTCAACCTGCAATCGCCGTTATGGAGAACGTTCGGGGCATGCTCTCCGCCCGACATGGCGGCCAACTGATATTTCCCGAGATCATGAACTCCCTCACACACGCAGGGGGCGAACACCGATACTGTCTCCATTCGCTCGTCTACGACAATCCGCGCCGATCATGGAATGATGGATTGAACCCCAAGGATTTCCTCGTCCGAGCCGAAGAGCACGGCATACCACAGAAACGCCACAGAGTCTTCATCATTTGCATTCGCAGCGACATCGCCGCTACGTTGAACGGTGATGTCCTGCCCACCCTTAGTCGAACTGAAGCCACGGCATCGCTGCATGATGTCATCGGGGCAATGCCCAAGCTTCGAAGTCGCCTCAGTTATAACGACGATGACGCTTCATGGCAGCATGTCCTAAAGAACGGGCATAAACTGGTATTAGAACACATGCCAGACATGCCGTCAGATCGCATTCAGAAATTCCGACATGCACTCGATTGTGCAAAGGAGTCGACAATGGGAAATACACTTCCTTATCGTGACACCCATGGAGACACTGATTACCCAGTAGCGTGCCCTCCCGACCTCCGTAACTGGCTCTTCGACTTCAGACTGACGCGCCTTACCAACCACGAGACTAGGGGACATATTGGCGATGACATTACCCGCTATCTATATGCTGCTGCATATGCTCTAGCATCCGGCAAATCTCCTCGTATCCCTGATTTTCCACCTGCACTAGCTGCTAGGCACAGAAGCTGGAATGACGGCAAGTTTGAAGACCGTTTCCGCGTGCAGGTTCGTGATTATCCCTCGACCACAATCACAAGTCATATTTCGAAAGACGGTCACTATTTTATTCATCCTGATCCGGCTCAGTGCCGCAGTCTAACGGTGCGAGAAGCTGCACGCCTTCAGACATTCCCCGACAACTATTTTTTCCATGGTTGTCGCACACAGCAGTACGTACAGGTCGGCAATGCTGTTCCACCTTATCTCGCATGGCAGATCGCACGAGAAATCTGGGCTGCCCTCGATCTTCATCAACAGAGATGCGAAGTTACGGCCCATCAGCCAACAGAATTCTCGAAGCGAACACGCCCGACAAGCCTCGAACCGAGTGCAAGTGAGAGTGCCTTATGAGCCAAGAACTTCCGCAACAAGAAATCGAACTTCCTCCACGTGCATCTTCCTTGGTGGAGAGTCTCCGCGACATGGGCTACTCGTTGCGAACAGCCTTGGCAGACATCATTGACAACTCCATCACCGCTGGCGCCCAAGATATCCAAGTGCTCGCCGACACACATAATGCATTTCCGGCAATTGGAGTACTGGACGACGGGACCGGCATGAGCAACAATGAGTTAATGACGGCCATGCGTCCCGGAACGAAGAGTCCTCTCGAAACGCGGCCGGCCACCGATCTCGGACGTTTCGGGCTCGGCCTCAAGACCGCTTCATTTTCCCAATGCCGGCGCCTTACCGTGTTGACGAGAAAGGATACTGCTATCTCCTGCGCGACATGGGACCTTGATACAGTGGCGATGCGCGACAAATGGGTAATTGAGATTCCCTCTAGTCCTGACCGGGTCCGCTGGGCAAGCGAACTGAAACGGGACGGCACCCTTGTAATCTGGGAAAAGCTCGATCGACTCGTCCGTCCTGGACGCCAAGACGACCGCAGTGATCTCGTGCGCCAACTGGCCGAAGCAGCAACCCACATCGAATTCGTCTTCCACCGTTTCTTGTCCAGTCGAGGTCGTCAGCGTCTAACGATCTCGATAAACGGCCGTAGACTACATGCCTTCGACCCCTTTCATTCGGGTCATCCTGCAACCCAACACCATCCGCAGGAAGTAATTCGCCTCAACGGGGCAGAGATAAGAATCTGGCCAATAACACTGCCTCACCATGAAAAGGTCACTGCCAATGAATGGAGAATGTTCGCTGGGCCCGAAGGGTATCTGAGCAATCAGGGGTTCTACCTGTATCGCAACCGTCGTTTGATTGTTCATGGGACGTGGTTTCGCCTCGCCCGTCAAATTGAGCTCACGAAGCTCTCACGCGTTGGGATCGACATTCCCAACACTCTTGATACCGAATGGAAGATCGACGTAAAGAAAGCATCGGCACAGCCACCGGCAATCGTTCGGGAACGTCTACGTAGAATCATAGAGCGTATCGGCATCCCATCGCGTCAAGCCTACTCGCGACGCGGCGCTAGGCTAACCGAAGACAACCGGCTGCCAGTATGGAGAAGGGTGCAGGACAAGAATCAGATATTCTACAAGATCGACGAGAAACACCCAATTCTGAACGAATTCAAGGCGACCCTTGACACCAGTGGCGTGAGCAGGTTCGAACGAATTCTACGCCTGCTTGCTTCTTCCTTTCCGCTTGAGTCACTTCATGTCGATGTCAGTGCCAATCCGGAGCAAGTTGGTCCTCCCAAGATTGGATCGGAGGATCTGCAAGCGATTGCGCCCTCAATTTGGAAATTCCTTCGGTCTCAGGGCCAGTCCGCGACCGTGATTGAGGGATGGATGCGCACAACCGAGCCCTTTCGGTCTCAATGGTCAGAGACTTTGAAAGTGTTGGCGGACATGCGACAGAAGATATGAAAGACTGAAAATTCATGAAAGAAATCGACGTAATGAGGCTAATGGCCGAAGGTGTCTTAGCTCAGGGTCTACCCACGCAGTCACGAATCCGTGAGGTCATCGCTACAACACGGCGCTCGTTTCCTGGAGTATCCGATGCCGATGCCGAAGATCTCGCGCTGAGGTTCGAGACTGTGCACGGTGTCTGGATGACCGACGGAGCGACTTTGCAGGACCGCGGATTCAAGCCTTGGTTAGAAGGCACACGTTCCGAGATTGACTTCTACTATTGGAATCGCTATCGCCGATTCTTGGTCGAAAAGGGCCTATCAGGTCAAGTTCTGGGTAGTCTCAGCAACGTAACCGACAGGATTCTTGGCCTCCTTGAGGATCCAAGAAAGCCCGGTCGATGGGATCGAAGAGGCATGGTCATGGGTCATGTCCAGTCCGGAAAGACCGCAAATTACATTGGTTTGGTAAATAAGGCTGCTGACGCCGGATACCGGGTGATCATCATCATCGCTGGATTACAGAACAAGCTGCGTGACCAGACTCAGCAGCGGGTCGACGAAGGCTTCATCGGATTCAGTCGAACAGCCGGACCACGACGCCAGTTCTCCGGTCACTCAATCTTGGGAGTCGGTCGCTATGACTCTCGTAACCAACCGAATGCGTTCACGACTTCATACAGGGATTTTCACAAGGGAATCGCAGAAAGCCTTAACGTCCGACTACAGAATCTTCACCAGCCTGCCGTCTTTGTAATCAAGAAGAATCCGAGCACGCTTCGTAACCTTATCGACTGGCTGCGGGTCCATAACTCTCAGCTTGGTACGGAGACAATTCTAGAGCCGATGCTTCTCATTGATGACGAAGCAGACAACGCTTCCATCAACATCAAGCAGAGTATCGACGAGATTTCACGAATCAATGGGCAGATCCGTGAACTTCTAGGTCTATTCGCTCGGAGCAACTATGTTGGCTACACCGCCACACCATTTGCAAATATCTTCATCGACCCAGACTCAGAGGATCAGATGGCTGGACATGACCTGTTTCCGCGCGACTTCATCGTCAGCCTCGATCCGCCCAGCAACTATTTCGGGGCTTCAAGAGTCTTCGGAGAGTCGACTCATCCGATTCTGCAAGATATCGACGATCATGAGGAGATACTCCCAACTTCACATCCTATCCATCATGTGCTGGTTGGATTGCCAACAAGTCTCAACGAAGCAATTCGGTGTTTTGTCTTGGCAAGAGCGATCAAGCTGGCTAGGGGACAAGATCGTTCACACAACTCGATGCTCGTGAATGTCTCGAGGTTCGTCGCAGTGCAGCGACAAGTTCGAGACGAGATACAAGGCTTTGTGGAGCGGGTCGCGTCTAGCATCAGGATCAATGGTTCACACATTCGCAGAGGTGCTTTTTCTGATCCGGAAATTGACTCACTCTATCAGGTGTATCGAAAGCACTATGAAGAATCCTGTGGCACCGATTGGGAGAAAGTAAAGCGATATCTGCATGAGAGTATTAGCGCCATCAGTGTTGTCGAGGTGAACAGCCAGTCCACCGGCTCACTCAGTTATTCTGAGCATCAGGAATCGGGTCTCAATGTGATCGCCGTCGGTGGTCTTTCACTTTCGCGTGGACTCACACTGGAGGGCTTGACCATCAGCTATGTCCTACGCAGGTCAATAATGTATGACACACTATTCCAAATGGGAAGATGGTTCGGATATCGTGATGGATACGACGACCTCTGTCGGGTCTGGATGCCTGAGGACGCCCAAGGTTGGTACGAGCACATAGCTGAATCTATCGATGAACTCCGTGACGAACTAGCGCGCATGCAGAGCGTAAACGCAACCCCGAGAGATTTTGGACTCAAGGTTCGCAACCATCCTGATGCACTGATGGTGACAGCACGCAACAAAATGGGATCCAGCCAACACCACACTGTTTTAATCGGTCTTGCAAATTGCTTCGTGGAAACTGCAACCTTACATCGGGACAGAGAAACACTTGCTGCGAACCTGCATGCCGCTGTGCGACTAGCGGACGCTATGCGAGCAAGACAGCGAGGGCCAGAAGAGGGGGAGCCGTGGCAGGGCGGACGCCTAGTTCGGGATGTTCCAGTGGATCTAATTGACGGGTTTCTGAGGGACTTCAAGAATCATCCAGGCTCTCCCCTTACCGAGAGCGAGCCTGTGCGAAGCTATATCTCACCTAGGTCCAAAGGTGAGTTGAGCAAGTGGGATGTGCTGTTTACAGGCGTACGGAAGTCAGTTTCCGGGTCTCTCATCGACCGAAGTCTGGGATTTCAGATTGTCTGCCAGCGTCGTTCACCCGGTAAGCGCAGTGACAATTCTACGCTGATGGTGTCCAACAAGCAGAGAGTCAGTTCCCGAGGAGTTGCGAAGGCCTGCCTGACCGAGTCACAAGTCAAGCAAGCAGAGGGCGGTTACAATGCAACCAAGATGTCATCTATCGGTGAACCTCGGAACTATCCAGATTGGATCTATGGTAAGGTCCGCAGCAAACCGCTGCTTGTCGTCCATCTCTTGGCAATCGGTGCGGAAGGCGAAGATCTGAGTGAGCAAGACCCGGTAGCAGCGTGGAGCATCAGTTTCCCCCGTACCAAGCTACCTGAACAGACTGTAGAATATATTGTCAACACGACTTGGTTTCGAGAGCACGTTGGCGACGACGACACAGATGACGACGAGGTCGGCAACGATGGCTACTGAAGACCCATGGTTGGATGTCGTCCCGCCTGCCGAGAACTCCAGAATCAGCGCTCGACGCGTGGCGGATGTCGGGACACCGAGTTGGGGGCTCTACTGGGCGTTGGACACACAACATCAGTGCCTACTCGTTCTCCAGCATCACTCCGAGCATTCTCATTCCCGACGTCTACCTAGACTGCGCGGGCTCCGGATCGAGAGCCACCCAGCGGAGGACAGTTCGGGAGAACGACTGATCATCCGCCTGACAGATTCCAGTCAGAGAGAGGTGTTCCATCGTTTCTGCAGAGACCTCGTCGAGGCCACTTGTCCGTCACTGACCGACGAGGAAGCGGTTGAACGTTTCCTGAGTCGAACCTATCGCTGGCACCGCCTGTTGCAGAGTCGCAGCGATGATCGCCTCACGGTGGAGGAACAGAAAGGCCTGATCGGCGAACTCTGTGTCCTAGAGCACCACCTACTTCCGGTAGTCGGCCCAGTGGGGGCTGTGCAAGCATGGATAGGCCCACTCGACGCGCCGAAGGACTTTCTGGTTGGATGGGTCGGCATTGAAGCCAAGACCCGGTCTCCTCACATCCCCACAGTGCGTGTCTCCTCAGCAGATCAGCTCGACTCTGCAGGGACCGCGCGCTTGTTTCTTCACGTGCTTGATATATCTGAAGCCTCGACCTTATCAACATCTGTCACAGTCACAGATGTTGCATCGCAAGTTCGGGAAGCTATTAGCTCACGAGATATGTCGGCATTGATCCAATTCGAGGAACGCTTGAATGCAGTTGGCTTCGACTGGAGTGATGACTATTCTGATTCTCCGGTCTCGGTTGGAAGGGCCTCGTTGTTCGAAATTATCGATGGCTTTCCACGGATCACACCAGCAATGTGTTGTTCGGGTGTTCAGAATGTAACATACTCAATCATGTTGTCTAAGTGCGAGAAGTTTCGTGTCGATATGACGGCTTTATCTCAAGCTATATCTGGAGGATCCGATGAATCTTGAAGAATTTTCTAACGAGTTTATGCAGGATATTCTGACGGAATCCGATGCGGACGGGCAGTTCGTAGAAGATATCTTTTTCCAGAAATCCTGCGACCATCTAATGGAGACTGGAGAACTCGAGGTGGCAGACCGGGCTTTCTACCATTCTCCGAGCAGGGGAATTCGGGTTGATGGCTACGGAGGCGATCCCGCCGACACAGCGGGAACGCTCAATTTGATCATTCTTGATTTCCACGCCATGCCAGAGGCTGGTCGACTCACGGGAAAAGAAATGGACGCCGCTTTCCGGCGGCTGTCGAATTTCTTACGACGGGCGCTTGACGAACGGTGGCGCAGTGCACTGGAAGAGACCAGTCCAGCATTCGGCCTGGCCGACCTGATCGCAAACCGATGGAACAGAACGACCAAGGTGCGCCTCTTGCTGATAAGCAACAGGGCACTGAGTGAAAGAGTCGATGGACGTCCTGCTGGCGAAATCAAGGGGAAACAAGTCACATACAGTGTCTGGGATATTCGGCGATTCCACGCATTAGCAATCACCGGACTAGGGCACGAGGCAATTGAGATCGACCTAGTGAAGGACTTCGGAGGAGCTTTACCTATTTTGCGGGCTCAACAGTCTGAAGGTGATCACGAGTCTTATCTGGCTGTCGTGCCTGGAAAGATGCTTGCGGACATTTTTGACCGATGGGGAGCGCGACTTCTTGAGCAGAATGTACGGGTATTTCTTCAAGCACGTGGAAAGGTGAACAAGGGGATTCGGACGACAATCGAATCTGACCCTTCAATGTTTTTCGCATACAATAACGGCATCACGGCTACAGCTGAGTATGTCGATACTGAAGATCAATCAGGCCATTCGATCTTGCGCAGGCTCAGGAATTTTCAGATTGTTAATGGAGGACAAACGACGGCCTCAATTCACGCGGCGAAGTTAAGAAAGATCGATCTTAGTCAAGCATTTGTTCAGATGAAACTATGCGTTGTGACCCCGGAAAAGACTGCGAAGATAGTGCCACGTATTTCGGAGTATGCCAATAGTCAAAACCGTGTCAATGCGGCTGATTTTTTCGCAAATCACCCATTTCATATTCGAGTTGAAGCTTTTTCGCGACGTATATATGTTCCGTCAGCAGATGGAACGTTCCGACAAAGCAAGTGGTTTTATGAACGGGCTCGCGGTCAGTATGCTGATGCACGTGCCAATCTAACCCGAGCTCAACGCAAAAAGTTCGACCTAGAGAATCCAAGAAAGCAAGTCTTCACGAAGACAGACTTGGCCAAATTCTTGAACGTCTGGGAGGGGCGGCCGCATGAGGTGAGTCTGGGAGCACAGAAGAACTTTGCCGCCTTTGCACAACGCATTGGTCAAGCATGGAAAAAATCGTCCGATGATTTCAGTGAATCTTGGTATCGTGTAGCCGTGGCTAAGGCGATTATCTTCAAGTCTACTGAGCGCCTCGTCTCTGCACAGCCTTGGTACGAAGGCGGATATCGCGCAAACATTGTTGCCTACTCTATCGCCAAGATCGCACACGATGTGGAAGAACGGGATTATGTAGTCGATTTCGACGCCGTCTGGCGCCGGCAGTCGCTTGGAAACATTCTGGCTAGCGCTTTAGCAATCAGCGCCAAGGAGGTTCATCAGGTTCTTGTTGATCCGCCAAGTGGCGTGAACAACGTTACTGAATGGGCAAAGAAGCAAGCTTGTTGGGCACGTGTACAGAGACTTGAAACTTGTTGGACTGATGAACTTCTCAAGGAACTTGTTTCGGAACAGGAACTGGGAGAGATGACTCGATCTGCTCGAAAGGAACAGCGCGAACTTAATGGAATTGAAGCACAGATTGCTGTTGTAGAGGCTGGTGGTCAGTTCTGGTCAAACGCTCTTGCATGGGGAAAGGATCGGCAGCTTCTAACGCCAACCGAAGCGGGAATTTTGGAAGTGGCGACGGGTGCGCGAGGGCGTGTTCCTACGCATCGGCAATCATCCAAGGTCATTGAGGTTCTGGGCAAGCTACAACGTGAGGGGTATACGGAGATTATTCCACTTAAATCGTAACCATAACTCGGCGATATGCTTGCATAGATTGATGCTGTCAATGGTACCCAGTAGGCGGTGACCCGGTTGCTTGGCCAAGGGCTGATCGGGACGGAGGTGGACCGGCAGTTTGGGTGGAAAGTCGGGACGGTGAATGCCAATCGGAGGCAGGGCCGCATCAGGCCGGCGAGCGAAGAGGCGCTGGCAACGGCCGGCGAGAGGTCTGCGGAAGTGCCTAGTTCAGATTAGGTTAAGAATGAACCGGAGGGTGCGATGGCGGGGCGTCAAGGATTGTGCCGGGCGGGTAGCCGTGCCGACGGGCACGCTGACTCCCGTTCTGCCCCGCTTTCCCGAGCGCGCCTCTCGGCGGTGGCCGGCGGAGGCGTCCTGGCCGCCCGTCCGACGCTGCTGCGGGGGGGGGGGGCGGCCTAAGATCCTAGGCCGCCCAAAAAGGGGTACTCTCTGAACGAGTGTCTTTCGCGCCGACACGCGTGATGTTCGCGCAGGAGTGGGGTGCAGTCTTGGGCGCGGTACGAGACTTCCCGCGGAACTGTCGAGCCTCAGCCTCTTCGCGCCGAGCCCGGGCCAACCACCCTCGTACGTTTCGATCCGCCATGCCTCAACTCGCCGCGGTCAGTGCCGCCCTTCCTAGCGCGGCGGCGAACGACACTGGTACCGCGTTTCCGATCCAGCGAGCGATTCCATTCTTCGTTCCGAAGAACTCGTAGTCGTCCGGGAATGTCTGGAGCGAGGCCGCCTCCCGCAGACTGATCGCCCGATCCTGCTCTGGATGGCCGAATCGTCCGTTCGAGAGACTGTTGCACCTACTCGTCAACGTCGGTGCGACGCGGTCCCACCACATCCGGCCGTAAACATCGCTGAATCCCACCCCCTTTGCGTCGTGGCAGGGCAACCCCAGCATTAAGTGTTCCGGCCAGTCGCGGCGGCTTCCGCCATCTGGCGGCGTCGCCTTGATTCGAGCCATGTTCCGAGGAGCAAGACTCGCCGAGCAGTGATTCGGAATGCAGGGGTGGGTCTCTCCCGCCCGGATCCTCGGAAACCACTCGATGGCTCGACGTACCGAGAGTGGATCCGCACCGCCGCGGTCGCGCCGCGGTTCTGGAAGCCGCGCCCCTCCGTTGACCGCCGCCAGCAACACGAATCGTCGGCGGTGTTGAGGAACATCGAAGTCGCGCGCGTTGAGGATGCCATGGACGTAACCATAGCCGAGACATCGAAGCCTCTTCGTGAAACGTCGGAAAGCACTGAAACCGGGAACCGAGGTGATGCCCGGAACGTTCTCCATAAGCACAACGCCGGGGCGCAGAGCCGTAACGAGCCGTGTAAACTCGTTAAGTAGAACCGCATCTGAACGTTTAGCGAGCCCGGTCGTACCGCGTTGCTTGCTGAAGGGCTGACAGGGGGCACAGCCCGCCACCAGCAGTTCGCCGCGAGGGATCGTCCGCGCCACGTCTCGAACGCTGTCGTCATCGACGCACCGCAGGTCGGCGTGAATGAAACGTGATCCAGGGTTGTTCCGCCGGTACGTCTCGGCGACAACTCCGTCCGCATCAATACCTGCAACGACTTGCCAACCTGCACTCCGCAATCCCCGGGTCAGCCCGCCAGCACCGCAGAAGAGATCAATCGCCTTCATGCTCTGTGACCTTCAAGTGGCTGGAGATGTCCTCGATCCAACGATCGACATCAATCTCGGGGATCCCGGGGCGCCCAGCAACGCGCACGTACGCCCAAGTCACCATTTCACGAAAGGGGCTGTCGGTCGACGCGACCCGCCGATACAAGGGATCTTGACTGCAAGAGGCTTCATCGGTCGGTCTCAATTGCACTTGACTCCATTTCAGAAGCTCAAGCTTCTTGAGATCGGCTGCCATCAAAGGCAAGTGGTTCTCGAACTCCGGGATCGGCACACGGCTTCCGGCCATTCCCTCCGTTAAGAGTGGCCGCAACTTCCCTTGCTGCTTTGACGGCAGATCCTCCCCGTACTTCAGTTCGATGTTCCCGAGTTTGTTGAGCCGCTCACAACGCGCGACGAGGATTCTCCCAACGTTCGTCGAGGCACCCCGTGGCACCAAGTCGCAGGACGGCGTGAGCACGAGTCGAAAGGCGTCCGCGTCCCTCCACTCCGCGTCCGTTCGCATCAGCAGATCGGCGGTGAGCAAGTGAGGTCCCAGCGGAGGAATCACGTACCGCTCCCACGGGTGAAGCCTCGCATCTCCCGCTGCGCCTACGTCGACGCGGGCGGCGACGATGCGCCGCACCACACGGACAAGCGTCAAGCCTCTCGCCTGTTCGGCCGCCGACGCCTCAATCTGGCCATTCAGAGCATGCACCGAATCCCTCAGCGCCTCGCGGACGCGCGCATCGAAATCCTGGTGAACGGCTCGGATCGCCTTCGCAGTCGGTGCGAACTCTTCCAGTTTAGCCAGTACCTTCTCGTCTGTATCGGCACCCTTCTTGATCTCTTCGACGAATGGATGCTGTGGGAAGTTCCACCGGTCCGGGAAGGCGGAATATACCACGACCGGGCAGAACCAAGTCTCGCGAACCCGATTGAACCACGTTGTCCCTGTGGCCTGACTATTATCCGAAGCTTCGCCTTCCACGATGTCGAGCACCATCATGTCCGGCCGAGACCTCGTGAGTGTTTCGTCAGCACTCTCGAATCCTAAATGCTCAACTTTCCAATCGTCGTTCCGGTGAAGAAGCTCGTCGCACAGTGTCCTTCTCAGCTGTTCGTCGTCGTCGATGATGAGCACCTTCACGAGCGGCCCCTTTCAGCAGTATTCTCAGCAAGTGGCAGATCGAACTCGAACGTCCCGCCCCCCAAGCTTCCCGGCACGATGGTCCGCATGCGTCCGCCATGGCCGTCAACGAGTTCCGACGCAACGGTCAGGCCCATACCGATGCCGTCCGGCTTATGCGTCACGCCCGGCCAGAACACACGATTCCGTTCATCGGGATCGACTCCAGGACCCGAATCGTCCAATGAGATAGTCACGCGTTCGGTCGTCGGTCCCGGCGTCAACCTAAAGCGGAGCCGACGCTCCCCGTCGTCGCGTCTCCGCAGCCAGTACAGTGCGTTCGTGAGTAGATTCAACAGGATCGTATCGAGCTCCGCGGGATCAATGCGGACCGCCGTGCGCATATCGAACTCCGTCTCGACAGCAATCCGGCCCGATCGAATCTCCGGCGACAGCATGTCGATACAGCGACCAACGGACTCCTCCACCACCGAAATACGGTGACCGGGTCGGTAACTTCGGCTCGCCAAGGGAGCGAACCGGTCGGCAAGCGCCTCTAGCGCCGTCACCGAACCCCTTGCCATATCGAGTGCCTGCACCGTCACTTCGTCCCGAACGCGCTTGGCCAACTTGCCGGCCTTTCGCAGCCCCCGGCCGATCACTGTTGTACGGCTTAGAATCTCGTGGATGACCAACTGGGCGATAATGCCAATCACCGCCAAGCGGCTGTAGTACCCGAAACGCTTCTCGATGACGGTGCGCGTTTGCTCCAGCTTGTCCCCGAATTCCTTGGCGGCCTCCACTGCATCCGCCATGTCGGCCCCCGAGTCTCGCAGTTCCTCCAACCTAGCAAGCAACGGCTCCGCACTCAGATCGGAGAACAGTTCCGTTGCCGTTCCCTTGTCCTTCGCCTCCATTCGATCCTTATGCCGCTCGATTTCCAGCAACTCTACAATCCGCTTCACTAGATTGCGGAACGCCACCGCGGCCGGATTCAACATTAGGCCTTCCCGGTCGCTGGTGTCTCTCAACTCGGGATTGCCGGCCTTCGTTATCCGAACGTACCCGACGATCTGGTTCGTGCTGAGACGATTCCCGACGCGGCTGATTCTTCGTACATCCAAGCCGATCCAGTCGCGAGCGCCGTCCGACTTCGGCAAAGCGAGCACATCGTCACGATAAACTGCCACACCCTTCTGCGAGGCGATTGCGGCGCGGACGTGACGCCGCTTCTCACTGAAATGCTCGGCTATGTCCCGCGTATCATCCTTGGTAAGATCCCAAGCCCGGATCTCGAACACGAACGGACCACATTCTAGCCTCCCTCCCTCGACACCAACATGATTTTCTTCTCGAAGAGCATCGCGAGACGCTTTCCACGGCTCCTGAAACTCGCGTTCGCGACGGCCGCGACCATCGATCGGACTGTGACGGTACGTCGCTCGAATAGTCCCGTCGACTTCGACACTGCCCTGTATCGCGTACTTCGGCTGCAACATAAACTGCGGAGGCGCGATACTCTGAATGTCCGATCCTCCTTGATCATCTGTGACATCAAGATGCAGTGTGAAGTCCTTCACCTCCGCGAACGGTGATATCAATCTACCCAAGCTCTCCCGCAGATCATTGATCTTGTGCTCGTCCCAGTGACTGCGGAGACCACCGATCCTGACCCGCGTCCCGTGAGACTTCTCGAACGCCGCGGGCGGCAACTCTGTCACTTCAAATTCCGCGCCCGACACATCCTCACCTTGCAACAGATCATCCCAATTCAAAGAAAAATCGCAGACGGTGCATCCCTTCGTCTTCGTGGTCAAACGGATCTCCCGACCGAGCCGAGCGGCAGACAGCCTCCCGAGACCTTTCTCACCCGTTGCCACCCGCGACAGCGCACCGGTCGCCGGGGCAGATCCTTTCTGTCTAAACGGGGTCCCTATCGTGAACCAGACATCGCGGACGGTGATGTAGTCCATACCATGACCGTCATCGACAACTTCGATGTAGCCGTCCCCTCCAATCCCGTCCCCAGACCGAATCCGCACGTCCACTCGGGTCGCGAGCGCGTCATACGCATTCTTCACTAACTCCATGATCGCGACGACATCGTCGGTCACGAGGTCACGCCCGAGCGCCGCCAACGCCCGAGCGTGGAAGCGGAAGGCGACGCGCCCGCACCCTCCAGACTCTATATGGCCATCTTGCCGCCGTGGCTCGGGGACGCTTGGTGCCATCATCTCGTCACCGGCCGTCGGATACTGGCTCGGTCATGGTGACATCCACGATCAGGCGCGTGCGGTATGCGCCGATGAGAGATGCACCCTGGTCCACTCGATTCGCCGCACCGATCAGCGTCTGCCTGGCTCGGATGCAGCACTGAATGTGGCCGGTCAGCGTGGTCGAGAAAGCCGGCGATGTCTCGCTCGTCCTGCTGCGTGCCACCGCCCCCCTTGAAGAACCCGCCCAAGCAGCTGAGGTGCCGTACCTCCCAGTCCGCAGGTTCTGCTCCCAGCCACTTCACGCCAGAGTCCTTGTATGCCCGATACGGCTTGAGTTCAGCGGCTATCATATAAACTGAAGAAAGTGTCCAGTACTGCCTGCCATGGGCAGGTCGAGGAACACCCTCATATCGGCGATGATCGCGTCCAACGTGCCGACCCGCATGTCCCGATGCTGCGACACGGATGCTGCTCGGTTCTCTATCCCTGCGTGTAGATGCAGTATCCGAGTGCCTTGGCGTCGTACCCGCCTTCGACTGCTTCGGTAACCTCGAAGATGATCTCCGCGGGGCGCTCCGCCGATGGATCGCGAGTCACTGCCCACTCTCCTGTTGTGCTCGTCTTCATCGCGTCGCGGTCGGGTCACCATGGCCCAGAATCTCCCCCACAACTCTCTGGTCTCTCGCTCCAACGCCATTGTATCAAGCCCGGGTCTCCGCCAGCGTCCGCATCGACTTGTGGAAACAGCGCGTGAAACTGATCTTGTAGCCGGTCTTCACGCTGTCGGCCTAGTGTTCGGTCAATGGCAACATTTCCTGTACAATGTGTTCCAAGGTGAGGGCCCCGTGGCCCGAGCCGTCTTGCCACAGCAAGGGAGAGGGAACCATGAAGAAGTACATTGTGCGCCTGTCGGAGGCGGAACGCAAGACCTGTGAGGAGGTCGTCAAGAAACTCAAGGGCAGCAGCCAGAAAGCGCGCCGGGCGCGCATTCTGCTGAAGGTCGATGCGGACGGGCCGGATTGGTGCGACCAGCAGGTCGCGGAGGCCTTCGATTGGGGATTATATACTTGATTGCCCAAATCGTGATATGATGTCATCCGAATCCTAACTGAGGACATCGAGATGACGAAGAAGGTCTCCGGCAAAGCCCACCGCGAAGGCATCAGCCTCGTCGAGTTGTTCCAGATGTTCTCGCATGACCAGGTGGCGCAGGAATGGCTCGAAGAGCAGCGATGGGGCGGCAGGCGGTGGTGCCCGCACTGCGGCTCGTTCAACGTCCGGCTTGGGCAACGAAGTATATAATCCCCCTTCGATTGCCGCGATCGCACGGTCGCGAACGTGCGCAAGCGCTGCGTGCTGGAAGGTTTCGAGTTGGCCCTCGACGGGCGGTAACGGGACCCGTCCACCTGGCCGCCGAAGCTCCTGGACGGGCGGCAGGAAGTCGCGCTGATCGCACTGCGGTTGGGTCCCCCGCCGACCGGCTTCGGCCAATGGTCCCTGCGCCTGCTAGCCCGCGAGGCGGTCGAGATCGGCATCTGTGACACGATCAGCCACGAGACCGTCAATCAGACACTGAAAAAACGGTATCGTGGGGCGCTACCTGCAGTACTGGGTGATTCCGCCGCAGGTGGACGGGGAGTATGTGGCCGCCATGGAAGATGTAATGTCCACGTACGAAAGGCCTTACGACGAGCAGCGACCGGTGGTCTGCATGGACGAACAGCCGATCGAGATGGTGCAGGAGACCCGCCAGCCACTGCCCGCCACCATGAAGCATCCGCGCCGGGTGGACTACGAGTATCGGCGGGCGGGCATGGCTTCGGCGTTCGGGGTTCTGCGAACCGCTGGTGGGTTGGCGGACGGTGACGGTGCGGGAGCGGCGCACCAAGCTGGACTGGGCCGAGGAGGTGGCGGCGCTGCTGGAGAGCCGCTATCCGAACGGCGAGAAGATCACGCTGGTGCTGGACAATCTCAACACGCACACGCGGGGAGCGCTGTACGAGGCCTTCGAGGCGGAGCGGGCGCGGGGGTTGAGGCAGCGCATCGAGTTCCAGTACACGCCGCAGCACGGGAGTTGGCTGAACGTGGCGGAGTGCGAGTTGAGTTGCCTGACGCGACAGTGTCTGAAGGGTCGCCGGATCGGGGATCTGGACAAGTTGCGGGCCGAGGTGACAGCCTGGTCACAACGGGTCAATGCGCGCCAGCGTGGAGTGAATTGGCGCATGTCGATTGCCAAAGCTCGCTGTCGCCTCAAGTCCGTCTACCCAAAAATCATTGATTGACCGAACACTAGTACCACGCGGGTCGCGGGCGTACGCCACCACTTCAGGCCGCGGGAACGCCTTGATGGCAGTCGTGTGGAGCACGTGGCGGGATAGCCTCCCGCGAGTCCTGCACCCGCCGTGGTGCTAGCCGGAGTCAAGTTCAGCGACGACCAAACGCCTCGAGTGTGCCTGCATCGAGGCCCGTTCAGCCACCGACACCCTGACGCAATGCAGGAGGTCATGCGAGGATGGGTGACAGAACACCGATCCGTCGGCACCGAATCTGATGGATGCCAGCCCCCACGGAGCCCTAACACGGCGGAGACAGGTCTGCGAGCGAACAGAAGATCCATGACGCCTGTACGTCGGCAGCAGGGTAAGAATACATCGCGGAAAACTACAACAGCGATCTGCGGTGTCGATCTTTTCTGTGGCGTGGGAGGCCTCACTCGCGGATTGGAAATGGCCGGTATAGATGTCCAGCTCGGCATTGATATCGACCCAGCCTGCGAATACCCTTATACTGAAAACAACGCCGCATCATTTCTCTTGAAGCGTGTGGACGAAGTCACGGTTAACGACATCTCTAACTCCTTTGATAACGCCCAGTTCAGACTGCTAGCAGGATGCGCACCCTGTCAGCCGTTCTCCACTTATAGCCGAAAATGGTCTTATCCATCGGACGAGCGATGGAGCCTTCTGGAGCAGTTCTCACGCCTCGTAGTGGAAACACGTCCACATCTCGTTACCACGGAAAATGTGCCCCGCTTGGCTCGAGAAAGAGTGTTTAAATACTTCGTCACCGTACTCCAGAAAGAGGGATTTGAAGTCTTCTACGATGTCGTCAATTGCGCCGACTACGGGGTGCCGCAAATGCGACATCGGCTTGTCCTGTTGGCCTCAAATCTTGGTCCGATAGAACTGATCAATCCGACGACTCCAGAGGGTCATCGACCAACGGTCAGGAAGGCAATAGGCGACTTGCCTCCGTTGAAGGCAGGAGGACGCTGCGAGGTTGATCCGCTCCACCAAGCATGCGAGCTTTCACCGCTCAATCTAAAACGGATCCGTGCCTCCAAACCCGGAGGGACTTGGCGTGACTGGGACGAGACTCTTCGAGCCAGTTGCCACAGAAAACGGTCGGGCAAGACGTATCCCAGCGTCTACGGTCGGATGACTTGGGACGATCCGTCCCCGACGATGACGACCCAGTACTATGGTTTCGGAAATGGACGGTTCGGACACCCTGAACAAGATCGGGCAATCTCACTCCGTGAGGGCGCAGTCCTTCAGAGTTTCTCGAATACCTACAGATTCGTCCCCAGAAGTGCGCCTGTTTCCCGCAAAACGATCGGTCGACTAGTCGGCAACGCCGTACCCGTCAACTTGGGAAGAGCAATCGGCGAGAGCATCGTTTCCCACGTCGAGAAGCGAGTCCCCTCCAAGGCCACAATCTACAACGAGTAGCGGGAGTGTGATCGTGGCCACTGGAGTGGGGCGGCCAGCGGGGCACTGGCCCGGAGTCGCGACCGAAGAGGCAGGCCGCCTTGCGGAGACCGGGGGCGCAGAGGACAGGCACATCTTCGCGATCGTAGATGGCATCGACTGGGCGGGAACCAATTGCTGGCTGAGTCATCGTACCCATCAAGGAAGAACGTCATCAGCAGCGATGCACGCTCAGAAGCGACGCTCAAAGTCAACGATAGTGACTTGTTAGTCTGCGAAAAGCTAGTTGCGGCCAGCATTCACGATTCCGGAGTATGGAATATGGAAGGTGCATCGTTGACTGACATGAAGCAGGGCGTGGTTGCCCCACCATTAAGCCCGGAAGACTGAGAGCGCCCATACCGCATCACGGTCGACCTCAACGTACTCGACCATCTTGGAATCAACCTTGACAGCAGTACTGGGTTCGAACTGGCCTTATGAGGTACACTTGAGGCATACTTGCCCGCGGAGGAACACAACGATGTCGTTGAAGAGAGTTGAGATGAGTCTCAGCGACCGTGACATTTCTAACGTCGAGAAGGTAAAGAAGGCGTTCAAGGCGGAGACCAACGCAGGAGCGGTGAGCAGCGCGTTGTCGATTTCTGCCGGACTAGTCGATCTCATTGATGAGTACGTAGAGGGACTATATGTGCGTGGCAAAGATGGCTTTTCACGCCGTGTAACCATAAGAAGGCAAGAGTAATGGCAATACAGGTGGACGACACAGGCCAACATTCCGAAAGCGGGGTAATCAAATGGGCGAAATTCGATACTGATACCAAGAAGAATCTGCCAACTGTCGAAGCTGGGCGGCCGTCCTATGAGGGTGATGAGTGGTTCTATCGGATTGTGGCATCTACACTCGCCTCTGCAGTGATCTTGGCCGTGGTCGGGATCGCAGTCCTATCGGGTATGGACTTACGGCAATCTGTTCAGCCGCCGTTGGTGGATTGGCCGGCGTCTTGGCTGTTCGACGGTAGAGTGAGCCACCCCTGACAATCAAAACCAAGTGGGTTCATCAAGTTCTTGTTCATCGCCAAGTGGTGTGAGCGAAGATCCTGAACGAGCCAAGAGTCAGTGGACTACGAGTCGATGGCCTCCGAACAGCTTCCCGATCCGAGCGTCTGTCAGGTTGACCCGAACTTCGTGGGCCGTCAGTTCTTCGTCCAACACACTCGGATAGTAGCCGACCACGTACTCTGTTGCGGCCAACTGAGAGAGTGATCCAAGGATCTTGCGTATCACCTTGTTGTTGATGATCGTCAAGTCATAGCTCCGCCCGCCGGTCTTGGGACCGAGATCGGCAAAGACCCGCATACGGTTTTCCTGTTGGCGCCCCTGTGAGCCCCCACGTGCTCGTGCCGGCCGTCTGGCCGGACCAAGATTCGGTGATCGCCTCCGCGACTTCTCCGCAATGCGTTCGTGACCGAGTATCACCGGGTAAATCGGTATGCCAAATGCCCTTGCCGCATGGACAACCACATCGGGACTGAGTTTTGTCGTACTGAGACCATCCGAAAACACGACCATCATCCTGGATACGTTGCCACCCCGCTGGGAGGCATCGCGAGCAGTCTGGATGATCGCTTCATATACCCGGCTCCCTCCCGCTTCCGATTCATAGGCTTGATCAAGCGCCCACTGCAGCTTGTCGATGTCCCGTGTGGGTCCAGTGAACCGCTTGAGATTCCTGGCGAAACCGTAAATCGAGATCATCAAGTCGTCTCGCAGCCCTTCCAGCATCGTGGCGCGGACTGTCGTGAGATCCAGCAGTCCGGGCCGCATCACGCTGTGACTGAAATCCACCAAGAGGATGATTTCTGTCGGAACTGCCCTCTCGGAGGCCTCCTCTCCCTCGTTCCCGGGACCCTCGACAAAGGCGATGTCCTGAACGACTCCGTCCTCCCGCAACTCGAAGGCCTCTTTGCTCAAGCCGTTGATGGATCTCTTCCTGTGGTAGACATGCAAAGGTACGACCACCAGGTTGGACTCGGTGATAATGACAAAGTCCGTCTCCTCGACTGTTGGCACCTTGGGCGCCTGTGCCACTGCAGTGGTGGCCATGAGGCACAGACCACATACCGCCCGACCTTGTCGAATCATGAGCCTACATCCCGTCGGTGGAGATTGAACGAGAACGAACTGAAGGAATGGACATCAGGATCAATTATACGGATCACCCGGTATGAGATCGTCTCCAGGTTCGAGGCCAGTTGGAGGAAACGCGACGACCGACACCAAGAGATCCCGTAATGTCGATCCTTCTCGGCGCCACCAGCAGCCCGGCGAAGCGGAAGTTGTCCATCCCTTCCGCGAGATGGTGAAACTGCACCAAGAGCGGGTGCACCTTGTGGACTTGGCTGATCGATCCGATGAAGCCGATTCAAGGACCTGAGATACGCGTGAGACTATCCAATTGGGTCAGTAGTGCTGGATTACATAGCGAGATCATCACTTGAATCGATGGGGCGAACTGCCGTTCTCGATATACTGCCAATGTCCTGTATTGTGCGACAGTTTCTTGCAGAAGCCCTGAGTTTCGCAGGTCTTCAAGGCTATCAATATCGAGACAGTCCATGGTCATGCCTTAGAGAAGGGCCTGCTCTTGATCTTGCATGCGCCGCGTGGAAGGGCTGAGGGTTCTCAGATGATTCTCGACGATCCACGAAGCAGGATCCCTGCCGTGGACATGCTGGACCCGACCTACCCGATATCTGCAGGGACGATGAGTGCGCTGGAATCGGATTGACGAGGCAAAGGGCGAGTTCTCAGAAAATGCTGCCCCGGCCCAAGCCAAAGCACCGGTACGGCACTCGTGCACGCCAGTGTCGCTTCAGGAAGCGCGGAAGGAGTGTCTGGATCGTGAGACGATCCGGGCCAGGCATCAACACCGATCGGGACTCGACAGAGCACGTAGAATGCGATGAGGGACATGGAGCGGTCTGGACGCGGGAACCCTGAGAACGGTTCTGGATCCATGTCCTCCTCTTCGGACATGTCGACAGCCCCGCATAGTGTGCACCCGGACCGTGCGAGCCGGCCCCGGCCTGACCCTGTCGGCTGGGACTTCCATCATCTGCCGACTCCTGCCGTTGATGGGCCACCTGTCCGCTGTCTGCCTCGCAACGAGCGTGGCCGCGACCTCGTGATCGGTGACGTTCACGGCCAGTTGGCAACATTCGAGCGCCTGCTGGAAGAGGTGGCCTACAGCGAAGCGGACGGTGACCGCCTGCTCCTGCTGGGTGACGTGATCGACCGGGGGCCAGACTCGGCAGGGATGCTGCAGTGGATCAAGCGTCCGGGCGTGAACTGCATCCGGGGCAACCACGAGCAACTCATGCTCGATTCCCTGAACGGCGACAGAGAGACCGAACAGCTCTGGATTGAGGGCAACGGCGGCGGATGGTCAAAGGCCCTCTCCGACCACGATCGCGGCGAGTGGCACGCTGTCTTGCGCAAGATGCCGCTGGCAACGGAAGTTGAGGGAGCAGAAGGGACCTTTGTACTTGTTCACGCCGAGATTCCCGCAACGACGCCTTGGTGGGCACTGAAGGCATGGATCGAGGAGGGTGATCGGGACTCCGGGCTGCGGTGCCTATGGTCACGGTCCAGGATCGCCCAAGAGGTCGGCAACGACCAAGGCGTTCCAGACATCTGGCGCAGTTTCCACGGGCATACCCCGCTACGGCAGCCGAACATGATTGGCAACATGCGCTGGATCGACCTGGGGGCAGCATATGCGAGCCAGTACCCCGGCGCTGCGCTCGCTTGCGTGCCCATCGCCGTCGACGGGACAGAGCAGGACCTGGTTTCGGTCAAGGTGCTGGACGTGGATCCAGCCCAATGCAATCGCTGAGGACGATACAGGCCGCTCGGCACGGATCGGGACACCAAGTCGCCGCTCAATCCGACATTCCAGTCGGTACCGTCATGACCGATGGCCGTCAGACTTGATTGGACCTGCAGACCGACGACTTCGGCACAAGTTCGTTGTGAGGACTCAAGACGGGGACCGGTCGACCTTTGATGCCCGTGGGTAGACGCGCCCGCGGGGACGCGACTGTCGCGACTTGAAACGTTCCAACTCGTGTCCGAACTGTGTCGCGTCCGGATGGAGACGAATCGCGTGGCCATATGCCTCCTCGACTTCGTGAACGGGCTCCCGCAACCAGTCAAGAATTCTTGCCAAGTCTCGCCATGCCCACGCGTGACGGGTCGGTGGAGCATCCATCTGCAGCACCCGTTCCAGGAGTTGTCGTGCCTCGACCAGCAATCTGCGGTTCACGTCTCGCTGCCGGTCTCGGTGCGCCTTTCTGGACGCATCCAACTTCGCCTGTGCGAATTCGTACAGCGCCCTTGGGTCAGCGTTCACAGCCGCTCCAGCGAGTTCGAAGTACCGATGGGCCCGTCGTGTATCCCGCAGTCGGCGTGCCAGGATCGCTGCGTCGATCGCGTCCTGACCGGAGATGGCCATCGGCAGACGATCAAGCAGCCGTTCAGCCTTTCTTGTGGAACCTGCTTTGGAGAGCACTTCCGCCAGCGTGTTCGTGACACGAGGAACAGCCGAATCGTCTCCGTGCTCACGATACTTCTCATAGACTTCTTCCGCCTGGGCGAGATCACCCTGCTTCCCGAGCATGCGTATCCGTTCAGTTGCCAGGACACCCGATCCGGGGTTGGCCTCCCATGCTGCCGCGATACGCCGATTCGCGCCGAGTTCATCTCCGAGCGCCCGCAGATGCGCCGCGTCGCGTACCGCGGCAATCACCGCATATTCCGGGTGTGCAGGCAGCGTCGCTCGGAAATACGACCTGCCGGGTTCGAAGTCGAATGTCGGCTCCGGAGAACCGTTTTCCCGCAGGTCGCGGAACACCTTCGGTATTCCGGTAAGTCGACCTTCGGCAAGACCAAGTTCCTTCAGGAACTCCCCAATCCTCCTGTTGCGGGCCGGTGCGGGGGGAACGCTTGCGCCCAGCCTGAGATGCTCCAGTTCAACGCCGGGCACGGGACCCGGGTAGCTGATGATCTCCATTCGGTCGGGGTACAGGTGAACCTTCGTCGGTTCCGGGGAATCCGGCTGGTAGCTGCGATGATAGGCGGCGTTGACAAGTGTCTCCCGTACAGCGCGGAGGGGATAGCTCACCCAGCCCTGAACCTGGGGACGGTCACCCGCCTTGGTGAGGTGGGTCACCGAAAGACCCTGTAGGTGTCGAAGGCTGTCACGCAGCTGGTCCTGCATGGCTCCTGAGAAGACCCTCTCTTCCTGCACATTGCCGTCCGGGCCGTCCGCGAACTGGACGACCTCGATCCGTGCACCGTGAAACCATCTCCCGGGATCCTTCGAGAAGAAGATGAGTCCGACATTCCTCGGCACTTCGTGCCCGTTCACACGTCTCGTGATCTGCATGCGCCTGCAGACCTCCGGAAGCTCCGGCTGATCAGCGAGTCCGCTCCCGACATCGCGAATGTACTCTCGCACCTTCGATTCCCTCAAGTCGAGAAGGGACGCATCCAAGGCTCGCCGGTCATCCCACGGAACCGTGGCCGACTGATGCATCAAGGCATCGAGCATGTCGCTCTGATCGGCATCGACGCTCTCAGCACCAACTCGAATCCAGTACCTGAACTCGCCCTTCGCACCGGTCGGGGGCGCGATGGGGCCGACTGTCGCTGGCGAATGCCCAGATGACGAGCAGGTGGCGACCGTCAATCACCTCCGGAGCCATGGTCGGCTGGTAGACCGAGTCGAAGCGGTTGCATTGGTCACGAATCCACTGTTGAATCGTCTCGATCCTGGATGGGTCGATCCCACTCGGCGGCAGTACTGCATGGCCGCCATCCTCCTCGACGCCGATGACGATGTATCCCCCGTTGATGTTCTGGTAGTCGTTCGCGAATGCGCAGATGGTCTTGAGGACCTGGCTGCCGACATGGTCAGCGTCCCAGTTCGCCTTGAACTCGATGCGCTGCGACTCGACACTGCTACCGCTCAGCAGGGCCTCAACGTTGACGGGAAGAATGTGGCTCATACCAACGGCCCTCGTCCGATCCGGTAGATCCGAGAAATCCACGCAGTCTAACGAGCATTGCACAATACTCGGCCTGGTGAGCAGCCTCGAACCAATTCAGATCTGGCCAGTGTCCATCGCCTCGAAGTAACTGAGATCCGATGGCAGGTACCAAGGCTTCAGATAGCAGTACGTAGGCGGGAGCGGGTTCCGGCCATCGTAGGCCGTCACGATCGCCTGGGCATTGCGCAGTTCTGCGAACGCCGACGGCGGAAATACCGGTTCACGGCGCGGTGCATAGGACTTCGTGACGCCGAAGGTTCCCTTTCCTCCGCCAGCCCGGCCGCTCAGAAGGCCGACACCCGATTGCGACGACTCCGAGATCGAGTACTGTTCCTTGAGTCGCTCGGCCTGCCCGCAGGCTTCCGCGGCCTGCTTGCAGGAGGATTCGTCGGCCAAGGTGAGGAAGATCCTGGTCCGGAACGTCTGCAGCAGGGTACGCCACGACTCGCCCGGCAGCGCCGACCGCAACGAACTGATCGACTGCGTCGCCACGAGTGCCACCAACTGCGCCTGTCGGGACAGGCTGAAGAACTTCTCATCGCCACCCGGGTCGCTCTCACCTGCGGTGGCGAAGTTCTGGTACTCGTCGCAGATGAAGACGATGTCGCGCCACTCACGGTCCGGTTCGGCCGCCATTTGCGGAATCCTGGCCAGAACCGCACGCTGGAAATCCTGCTTGAGCATCACGCCAACAGCGCGACCCAGCGCCGGATTGGCGCCAATCGGGAGGTTGAGGGCCAGCACCTTCCCCGCTTCCAGACTCTCGGTGATCGGAGGCAGCGCCCACCGGCCCCGGTGGGGTCGGCCGTCCCGGTATGCCTCCCGCGGAGGGCAGAACACATCGGCAACATCCGGTTGATCGAAGAGCGACAGGAACACGCTGATGCCTTCGACGATCGAGCTGCGCAATCGATTGTCAAGCCGACTCCAGTCGTGGCGGTACCAGGTCACGACCGTGCCGAGAAGGCGCTGGTCGTCCCCGACGGGCTCGGGTTCCACGAGTGTGTGGACCGCCTCCTGCTCATTGAGCGCCTTCACCAGTTCCTCGTCCGCCCGAACGTGCATCTCTCCGACCGTCTGGTCGTAGTTCCAGTCCCGATCCGGCAACGTGGGCTTCAGGCGGGTGTATTCCTGCACGCTGAGGCGCACCTCGGGCTCGAATCCGAGTGCTGCGCGGGTCTTGGCGATCTTCTGTTCGAGGCGTTCCTCCTCAAGAACCGTCCTGTACACGTCCCGGAGGGTGACGTAGTCGTCTGCGATACGGTGCAGCAGGATCACGAACTTCACCAGGTTCGTGTAGGCCTGCTGCCAGAAGGGCTCCTTGCCCTTGCCGAAGAGCTGATTCAACAGGGAAGCCACCTGGTAGGCCAGCGAGTAGGGGTCCAGGTCGGACTCCAGAGGGTTGTAGCACCACGCCCCGTCCAGGCCCAGTTCCACGTAATCGTCGCTGCGACCAGCCTGTTCCAGGATCCGCCGCACCTGATGACAGAAGTCTCCCTTCACCTCCAGTACGAGACCCCCCGGCTGGAGTGCAGGACGGTCCGCGTGCCATCCAAGCACCTGCTGCGCAAACGGATACATGCAACAGGACGTCTTGCCCGATCCGATGGCGCCGAACACCGCCGTCCCCGCATACAGTCCCCGGCGAGGAACTGCCAGCCAACCGGGCCGTTGGCTGCGGCCCGGCCGTGTCCTTCGGTGGGTCTCCCCGACCACGATCTGGGGCTCCCTGCTCAGTGGCCAGGGCGGCACTTCCGTTTCTCCGCCGTCCTGCTTCCGCCTTTCGATCAGAAGGCTTCCAACCGTACCCAGGACAAGGACGACACAGGGTGGAGTCACCACCCAGCACAGAGCGTAACCCCATCGGAGCAACTCGTAGGCAACCGGAGACCGAATCTCGATCAGCGACAGTACCGGGTCGGCCGCCGGCCATGGAGCGACCCCGCGCCAGAGCGCGACGCCCATTGCGGCCGCGCACAGCGCGAGCGCCTGCGTCATACGCGATTTCCCGCAGGACCCGCCGGGCGGGGCTGGAGGGAGGTGGGCTGCCACCAACGGACGGGCACCACCGCTGGACCCGCCCCATGGTCGCGACGACACGATTGCATACAAGGCCCCGGAGCACTGGACTCGCGCGAACGCCGAGACTTCCATATATCGATCATATTATCACTATACAGATATTTCATGGCGCAATAACCCCCGTCCCTGCGCGGTCCCGGCATGCAGAGCCGTCGGCAGGTCCGGTCAAGGAACAGCACCGTTGCAGCGGGATGTACGCCCGTGGCCACGTGCATCTGCACCCAGTCAACTCCACCAACCACCGCGTCCACTGCAACTCCAGTCCAGTCCGCGTGTTGCCGGACAGATCAGACTGTTGACTCCCCCGTACGGAACCGATCGAGACAGGTGAGCCGGAGACCATGGCATCACGGTCGTTTCGGTCGTAGATCTGGCAGATCTCGCAGTGGAGGCCATCCGACCGTCACGTGCTCCGGGCGGAGGGACGATGAGACTTCGGAATCAGGGGTCAGTTCGACGAACTGCCCGTGCCGTCCTTGACAACGGACATGATCTCTGCACCCAGGGTTAGGTCATCGATGCCCCCGAACGCCTGTTTTCGCAGGTATCCCTCCCGATCGATGAGGAGCATGGTGGGGGTGCCCTGCATGGCGTAGCGGGTCATCGTCTTCGGTGGACCACCACCATCCGAAGGTGCATCGATGCCTACGGGAAAGGGGATTCTGTATTCATGGAGGAAGGCGGACAGCGCCTCGCGCGTGCCCTGGGCCGCATGGTGCTCGAACACCGTATGCAGACCGATGACAGCGACATCCTCGTGGCGGAATGCCTGATGCACGCGCTTCGCCTGCGGCAGCGCATGAGATACGCATCCAGGGCAGAGCATCTGGAAGGCCTCGATCAGCACGACCCTGCCACGCAGCGCCTCCAGCGTGACGGGCTGGTCCGTGTTGAGCCAGTCGGCAGTCTGTAGCTCGGGAGCTTGTCGACGTTGCACTTGTTGAGTCCTTCACTTCATACGGCACCGTCTGGTGCCGGGCAGCCGTTCGGGCACGAACGGGTCCAGGTCGACACCATCGGGTTGCCCGTGTGCGCCCACGATATCACCAATCGGCCGACCGGACCATGTCGGTGCCGGTGCCTGGCTCCTGACGGGTCGACCGCACGACACGCTCCCGAGGGACCAAATCCAGCGGACCGGAAGGCATGCAGTCCACGGGCTACGCACTGGAAGCCGCCGGAGGCGGGGCGAGAAAGCGACTGGGCTTCCCGTAGCTGAGCACCAGAAGTTCCTGCTTGGCCCGCGATGCCGCGACATAGACGAGAGCTCTCTCCTGGGTCTCGTACGCAGCACTCTCCGTATCGTCACTCGCCGACTTCTTACGGGCCGGAAGCGGCACCAGGTCGGCATTGACGCTGGCGAGGATCATCCGCTCGAACTCGAGTCCCTTGATGCGATGCATCGTCGCGACCCGGACTCCGTCCGCCTCGCGATCGTCTCCACCCTTGTCGATGACCACCGACGCAAGTCCCGCATCTGCGATGAGCCCCCGGATGGCGTCCCGCTCCTTGACGGTGCGCGTGACCAGACACACATCCTTGATCTGTCCGTCCGCCTCCTCGATATTCTTCAGATACTCGACGACGGCGCCGACCTGCTGGTCAAGATTCTCGAAGTTCCGAATCAACGGCTCGGGCCCCTGGGTCAGTGAACGAATCCCCTTGTTGTCGTCCGCACCGCCGTCGAGGTCGTCGATGGAGCGCCCTGCGAGCAGGCTCGCTGCCCAGGCTCGTGTCTGTTCGGTCGTCCGGTAGTTCAACCGCAGTTTCCGGGAGCGTCCACGGATGTCGATACCGCACTTGCCCAACACGGCCTTGCGGCCGTAGATCCGCTGGTGGCAGTCCCCGGTGATGAACAGATCGTTCGTCGCCTGCGGCACGATCGCCCGCAGCAGGCGGAAGGCCTGGGCAGAGAGATCCTGCGCCTCGTCGACGACAACATTGGAATACGGCAATTCGAGACTGCCCACCTGGATCAGGTGGACCGCATCGCGATACGCGTCGTCGATCTCCTTGAGCTCCTGCTCGGCAAGCTGAAACCTGTACTCCTCGAACACCTTCCACACCTTGACGCGGCCGGCCCGGTTCAAAGGGACGCCGCGGCCGATCCGGGACGCTCGCTTGTACTCCGTCTCGGTCGTGATCCCATTGGCCTGCACGACATGCTCCCACTCCGCTTCGTAGAACCCGTCGGGCAGGTCGAGGTCACGAGGCCGGCAGTCCAGGGCCCGTTTCCAGGACTGCTCGTGGCGTCCGTACACGATCCCGAATTCGTAGTCCCGGCTGCGCAGGAACCGATAGACCCAGGCGTCCAGGTTGATCACTTCGATCCGGCGATACCGGTCCGCCGTGCAAAGGTCGCGGAGGTTCTGCCGGATATCGGTCGCGAGGTTCCGGTTGAACGTGACGAAGAGCACCTTGCCGGCCGCCCCGCACCTGCCGGCCAGCAACTCGGCGCGGTGCATCGCCACGACGGTCTTGCCGGTGCCGGCCGCTCCGAGAACGCGGACGGGCCCGTTCCAGTCATGCTCGACGATCCGACGCTGGGACGGATGCAGGAACGTCCTCCATTTCTCCAGTGGCGAATCGAGCATGTCCCTCAGTTCCTGCTGATCATTGATCAGTACGAACCGCGAGCGCGACCCGTCGCGCAGCAGGGCCTTCGAGAAGTCGTCCGTATCGACCGGTTCTTCCGGTGGCGATTCGCGCTCCACAAGGATCTGCTCGTAGGATGTGCCGGCCAGATAGTAGAAGAGTCCCTCGTAGGCCTCGAGGGGAAGACGGGCCTTGATGTACTCCAGATCCGCTTCGTCCTGCATCGCTCGCACCTCGGCGATCATCTCTCTTGGAACACCGAGCCGCACAAGTTCGCGGTCCTTGAGGCCGGCGTACGGACCGGTCGGTGTTGGCGGCCTGGACTGTTGCACCGCGCGGTCGTCGAGAGTGTCGACCGTGGATGGAGAATAGATCTGCAACACGCCGGTTTCCGGATTGATCCCGCACTTGTGCCGACGGGCCCAGCTGTAGGCATCATCGTGCTTGGCGGCCCAGAGGAGGACATGCGTATCGCCGCTGGTCGGACTGAGAATGATGGCCCGATAGTCCCTGTCCACCCGCAGTGACCTCATCCTTGCGTCACCCGCTTGACGAATCCCCTCGTAGTGCAGTTTGGGAGCACGTGAGTTCTTCTCGAACTTCGATATCAGCGCCCTGACGGACTTCTGCTGGGCGGATGGCAGGTTGGCGAACGCCTCCAGGAAATCCGACGACATTGCCATCTTGGCGGGTGTATTCACTTCACGTTCCTCCGTCGACTCCGGCCGCGAGGGCCGTCTGCACCTCTTCCGGACGGACATCCGTCGTCCAGACTCGCCAGCCCAGCGTCTCGAACGCTCCGGCCGGTTCGTCCGCTGTCAGCACGGCCAGCTTTCGGGCCGGCCAGGCCATTTCGGCCGTCCCCATGACAGCGCCACCCCCTCCTGTCAGATCGAACCCGATCTCCGGCACGGCGATCCCCAGTCGAGCCATGCGTTCGGCCAGCTCCTGCACATCGGGATCGACCAGTGCAACAGCGTCCCTCCATCCATCACTGACGGCGGTACCGACGGTGTCGACCGGCGTGAACTCAGGATACCCTCCGGAACTGACGGCCCGGCTTGTCGACCACCATGCATGGGGCAGGAACTGGAGCAGGTTGAAGGTTCGCAGGGTGCAGTTCCACTCGTCCCTGTACCCTTCGCTGTCGGGTTCACGGTCATGCAGGTGCACTGCGGCGAACATGCTGCCGACATCGGTCTGCTGGATTCCGGTGTTCGACAGGGCGACGAAGAGGTCCACGAACCGGTCCCCGGCCCCGAGCCAGCGCCCGCGACCGGCGCGATAGACGGGCTCGTCGAGCCCACCGAGGACATCCAGCGCCGGGCCCGGCAGGGTATCGCCCGCCGCCTCCCGAAACCGACTCCCGAACTCGGCATCGCGCATGGTCGATTGATCGAAGGTGCTGAGCATCTCGGTGAACACGGCCCGCCCCCAGCTTCCGGTGTCGGGCTCCCCCAAGTACCGCAACAGCAACACGAACGAAGGCTCCCGCAGCCCGGACCGCAATGGCCCCGTGCTCCACTTCGCATCCAGCCTTTCCTGGAGTGGTCGCATCTTCTGGCCCGCTGCCAACGGCCCACCGCCCGTCTCCCGCAACAGGTCGGAGAATGCAGCGCCCGGCCCGAACGCCACATCCAGATCATGCCACGAGAGGGACCATTGCACGTAACCCGCTCGAACGATCGAAGTCCGCTTGATAGCGTCGTCCGCCGACGGCTTCTTGTGATACCTGAAACCGTCCAGGAAGACCGCAACCGGCCGCTTGCGGTCCCCTTCCCTGGCCGGTCGAAACAGGAAATCCGGCCGTGACCTGACGGCTACGCCGTCGGCCCGGGTCAGATCCGCCTGGGGCTCGACATACCATGTCTCGGTGCCGACCTGCACGACGAAGCCTGCCTTGCCACGGACGATCTCCTGCTTAACACTCACTCGCTTGTCGGTTCGTGAGCGTTGCTCCAATGCACTGATGAAGCGGGCTTCGAGCTGGCTCTCCATGAGTCCGCGCACGGACACCTGGTCGATGCTGGGTACCGGTTGCAGTCGATTCGCGTGCTCGAGAACCTGATCCATCAGATCGATGGCGAGGCGCTTGGATGTCGACTTCATTTCCTGCCCCCGGCGGTACGCGAACACGCAGGAATAGCACCCGTCCACGCAGTCGCAGGCACGCAATCGTCTGCGTGCCGCCTCGAAGACATCCATCACTTCCGCCGGAGACTCCGTCAGCTGCTTGAGATAGCCAGTGCCCCCCGGAACGGTGTCGTAGAGGGTGACGTAGCTGCAGGCCGGCTCATCCCCGACCCCGGGGCTCCGGCTGTTCATCGCACGGATGTGGTCGATACGACCTCCGAACTTCTCGCGAAGGCCCAGTTCCACCGCGGCGATGAACGACTGTACGCGCGGGCCGGATCCGAATTCCTCGACAACGGGGACCAGCATGCGGAGAGACTCGGAGACGAATTCCCGGTAGAGGTAGAGGCAATCCAGCATGTCCTTGTCGGCAGGCTGTCGCGCGTCGGTATCCCCGAAACCGGAAGTGTCCGGGAGCCTCGCGTGGTAATGGAAATCCCTGCGGGGACATGACAGGGTGTGTTCGGGGCCGGCCGTGCGGCGCGACTGCACCTTGCCGCAGTACTGGCAGACGCGAAAGCCGTCGCGCGGGATTTCCCTGCCCGCATACCTCGTCGGCTGGCCGTTGCGGCTGACTCGACCGAAGTTCATTTCCCGGAAGGTGGTGCCGACCGCATACTCGAACGCAAACGGCGGGTCGGGTGGAGGAACCGAGAACGTGCGCCGCTCGGCAGTGGGGTCGAAGTCCGCCACGAGGTGACGGTTGAAGAAGGCGGACTCGCGGTCATCCCGGTCGTCCATGATCTGGGCCCTCTTGGCGGGCGTAGTCGCGTGGACGAGGCGGAGGGGCAGCATCGTTCGCACCTGGCCCGAATCCGCCCACATGGAATCGCCGCAGCGCGGACACGCGGAGTGCTCGTCCCTGCCGGGATCGATCCTCTCGCAGTAGGTGCAGGAAGGACAGAGTCGCCATGTCTCCGGCTTCGTGAGACCAAGGTCGACCCGGTCGATCGTGACACGATGTCCGCCGGCGTAGAAGCGGCTCGACGGAGCAAGCTCGCTGAGCGCGGCGGCGGCCGGACGGAGATACTCGTAGACTTCCAGATCCTGGCCCTGACTCGCATCCCTGGCGGTGGACTGTGAAATCTCCTTGCTAGCAGGGCGCCGCAAGATGACCGATCTCAGGGTCACGCCTTCCTCCGGGAATGCGTAGTTCGGAATCAGGCCCTCGTCGGTCAGGAATCCGAAGGTGTCCCGGTCGTTGATATCGCGAACGAGTTTCTGGAGACCGTTGCGTTCACGCACCGCCTCGCTCCTGTCGACCTGCCCACCCTCGTCCTGCGGGTTGGACTCCAGCTTCCGGATTTGCCGGCGAAGTCGTTCCCTCTCCCGGCTGTAGGAGTCCCTTTCCTGGACCTTCTGGTCGAATCGCTCGAGCATCCGCACCTCAAGTTGCGGGAGTTTCCCGGGCTCACCCTGCAGGAAGATCCTGAGAGCCAGCCGGGAGTCTTCCGTCAGCGACTCCTCGAACAGTTCCAGAAACCTGCGCAGGAGGCTTTTCGCATGCTTGGCGGTATACGAGAAGAAGGTATAGGGGAAACTCCCTTCCGACCGCCCCTCGACATTGTCGAGAACCCCGCGCAGTTTCTGCGGTACGGCATCGGGGTTTCTGCAGGTGGCGGCCCAGTTGTCGAGGCAGAAGGACGTGAGCTGGCGTTCGAGGACTGCCGGCGCATTGAGAAACATGTCGGGCGGCTGAACGTCACCGGCCAGCATGTCCAGCGGTTTCGCGTAGAAGTACTGGTCATGAGGTGTGGCGGAGGCCAACGACAGGATGAAGGCGTTGCCATCACGCCGACCGGCGCGGCCCGCCCGCTGGATGTAGTTCGCCTGCGCCGGTGGTACGGAGCAGAGCGCCACCATGGAGAGGTCGCCGACATCGATGCCGAGTTCGAGCGTGGGCGTGGCGGAGAGCATGTTGGGGTCGCAGGGGCGCCGTTGCGATGCCGCAAAGCGGGTCTGGAGCCTCTCGCGAAGCTCGCGAGTCAGCAGGGCGGTGTGCTCCTCCGCCACGATGCGGTGAATCTCTCCGGCCTGGTACATGCGACCGGCCCAGGTGGGGACCAGATTCTGATCCTCGATGGCTTCGTACTGCTCCCCGACGCCCTGTTCCAGGCAGGGGGCTCCGAGCCACAGCGGGGCCTCGTCACGGGGTACGACCAGGGTCCGTGCAGGGTTCGAGGCACGCACGGCGGCGAGCTCGCGGGTCACATGGAAGGCGTCCGGAGCGATCGCCCATGCCGGCAACTCGGACAGGAGACGGATCAGATCCTGTCGATTCATGCAGTCCAGAACAATCTCCAGGACAGCGGGAGGATGATCTTGGGAACGCAGTCTGAACTTCTGCCGGAGAACCTTTTCGGTCCATCCCATGTACCAGCTCGTCTTGCCGCTTGACGTCACGAGCGGGTCGATGCCCACGAAGCTCTGCCTGGCAGGCCGTTCCCCCGGGAATCGGGGATGAGGCGTGGCCGGTCCGAATTCCGGTAGCGCGGGGTTGCTGGTGAGTGCCCAGAGACTGGCACCATCGGCGACGTACCGCCGGAGCGGGTTTACCTGATCGCCGAAGATCGCGCCACGGTCCTTCATGCGCCGGAGGATGCCCAGGGCCAGCCAGCGCACCTGCCGCAGGTCGATGCTCTCGAGTTCGCCGAGTTCTTCGCTGATGCGATCCCGGGCCTGGACACAGGCTGCTTCGAGGCTGTCGAGGGATGGGCCGACAGCGACTACCCGGGCCCGTTCCAGGGAGTGGGCGATGGATGCGGAATAGCCGACTTCCGCCAGAGATTCCCATTCGAGTCTCTCCCTGACGATCTCCGCCAGTTCGGAGTCCGGACCCAGTTGGCCGGACTGCTGGAAGTCCTTGAACGACCGCCGCCAGGTGCGATCCGGCGCAATGAACCGCTCGACGAATGTGTTCGGATCCAACGCTCCCTTCTCGTCGTGGGAGGACCAACGCCGGAGCACGGCGTCCGGAAGAGCGTCCAGCCTGATGCTGCCCGACTCCGGCAACGCCTGCGTGATCGCGGTCCGCTTGCAGTTCCGCCAGGTCCGATGGGCCAGGAACCCGGCGCGGTAGGCGGCATCCTGGACATTGTCGGAAAACGCAATCACCTTGCGGTCGTCGTTGTGGCGGGACACGAACGTCTGGCCGAGGGCGACGCTCAGGAGCGACGAGGAACGGGCCCCGAAGATGAACAGGGAGTTCTCGGCCAGACAGTACGGACAATCCAGTTGCAGCTCCCGCCAGGTCCGGCCTTCGTGTCGACGCTCAACGACCAGGTCCGGAAAGAACACCTGCAGCGTCTTGGTGGAGCCACACGCATCACAGGTCTGGATGTGTGACCCGGGAGCGAAGCGGCCGCATTCCCCGCACAAGGTGGCCACCCGGTTCTGTTGCCGTCCGGGAGGGTTCTCGGGAAACAGGACCTGTACATCGGTCTGCCGTGCGAAGAACTGGTTGTAGAACTGCCGGAGGTCCGTCTCGACACGGTCGGCAGCCCCGTTGAGCGTGGCGCCCCATCCGGTGACTCGACAGGAATTGCACTGCACCAAGGGCAGGTGGATGCCACGGTCGTGAGGCCCCAGGTCGTCAGAGTGCTTCAACCGGCACCGCGACTCAGCACGGTCACCGCCAGACGCGTTGGCGTTCGCGATCACCGCAGCGTCGTAGCGAACGAGATCCGCGCCCATATCCACCCGGCACACCATGCGTTTCAACTCCCGGGCCCAGAGGTGGAAGGAGAGCCGCAGGAAGGGGATCAGGCGGGCCGAGTCTCCGGCTCCGTCCCTGGTGCGCGCAACGGCGATGAGCGCGCAGAGACCATTGAGGATGCCGGTCGCTTCCGTATCGTTACGAGACGGCAGTCCACGGCATAGCTCGGTGAGCACATCATCAAGGCTTCTGGGGCCTGCGTGCAGGATGCGGAGGAGATTGACGAACGCGACATGCGAACGAAGGCGCCCGGACAACGCACACCTCCACTCATCCGTCAGGAAGTCATCACCGGGAGTCTCGCCGAAGAAGAGTTCGAACTGGGCTCGGATGTAGGCCTCCGTCGAGTCGAACCTGCGGTGGTCGACGAGGTTGCCGAGTGCAGGGGTCGGCACCAGAACATCGGAGATGATCGCACTCCCCAGAAACCCATCGATCGATTCCCTGGTCTCGCCGACGATCGACCCGGGACCGAAGGACGTATCGAAGATTCTGCTCACGTAATCACGCAGACGGTCCTTGCCGGCCTCTCCGAGCGTTGCCGAAGTGCCAACGCAGGTAAGGGAGTCACCGGTCACGCCGAGCCGGGACTTGAGTCGACGAATGAGGCAGGCCAGGTCGGTGCCTTGGGCACCATCGAACGTATGCAGTTCGTCGACGACCAGCCAAGACAGGGTGTCCGGCTGGTTGTGTCGCCAGAGCCGCTGGTCGGTGGGCCGGCTCAGCAGGTAGTCCAGCATCTTGTAGTTGGTGAGGAGGATGTCCGGGGGGTGTTCAACGAGAGTCTGGTGGTTCGAGATGATCTGGGTCGCGGACATCTGCGCATAAGGCGAGGGTCCGTCCTGTCCGACGTAGATCCCGGCGGTAACCTTGCCCCGCAGTGCATCGGACTGATGGATGATCCGGGCGATGCGGCCGGCCTGATCGGTGGCAAGGGCGTTCATCGGGTAGATCAGGATGGCCTTGATTCCGGCTTCGCCCGAACGCCTGCGGCAAGCGTCGAGGATGGGAAAGAGGAAACATTCGGTCTTGCCCGATCCGGTTCCTGTCGCAATGACGGTCGATTCACATTTCGCAAGCCGCCTGAACGCCGTCCGCTGGTGGCGGTACGGCACGAATCCCAGAGGCAAGCCCGGAAACGGGTCGTCTTCGTCGGTATCGTGAAGGAACGGCAGCGCGATCGAGAGATACGGCCCCTTGATCACGTTGTCGCGCTCCACGAGGAACTCGTCGATCACGCCAGAGAGCGCTGCGTTCGATGGCTGAAACTGGGTGGCGAGGAAGCTGACCAGGGCTTCCTCCACCTCGGAGGCTATGACGGAGGGGATCATCTGGCAATCGGAAGCAGGTCGTGCGCTGGCGGAGCAGCGACCATGCCCGTCCGCAAGAAGCGAGCATCCCAGCGGACGCTCCTCGTGCAAGAAGGGATTATAGTGCGCCGGAGCCAGCGCGGGCGCATTGCGGACGCCGGACTAACCTGATGACTTGGGCAGGACATGCAGACGGACCCGGTCAACAACGAGCCTTGCTCCTGAGCGTGCCCTATCGGCATCTTCCGCGCGAAAGAAGTCGCCCGGGGTCACGTCCTCCGCACCATAGAACGCGAGTTCGCGGTCACGTCGCAGAGTCCGCGATATCTCAGCCAGTTCGTCGACATCCGACCTAATGCCGGCGGGCAGCCGACTCTGCTCCGAATTGAGGACATCCCCAACATCATGCAGGCGTGGCGGATCGACGCCGGCAGCATGGAGCAGGCCTTTCAGGGCGAGTTCGACGACCTCCTGGGCTTCACGAACCACATCAGCCCAGCTACCTGCTTCAAACAGCACATCAATCGCTTGCAGGCGTGCCGAAGCACGATTCAGAGGATCCGCAGCGAGGGTGGGATTCGTTGCCTCCGGGTGGACAACCTTCCAGTACGGGTATCCGTGCACAACACGACGTACCAGCCGACCGGCGGCGATGGCACGCCTCACACAAGAGAGGTGAGCAGAGACTCTCCACTCACCGTCGAGAACCACGATTCCGTCGAGCGCTACCTCTGCCCAAAGACCACTGAACTCGCTGTCTTTCGGCAAGTTTACGAAGTGCGGATCCAAGGGAACGCCTCGCCATGTGATGGCGGGAGCCTCGTCCCAAGCGCGGTACAAAGATCGGTTCAGTGTAACTTGGCGGTCCACAACGATGAGGGCATCAACGTCCGATGCGGGAGTGGCTTCGCCACGAACCCAAGAGCGATGGAGCACAATCGCGGACAACGCATCACCAACTATTTCGTGCGCGCGTATTCGTGCGCGCGTACAAGAAAGGAAGTGACGTCCGCATTACCGAAAACACCAAGGTCCGCTGTGGCAAGGTGCCGCACGCAGAACGTATTGAGCGACGTACCACTGGTCCGTGCCGCGGTATCCAAGGCAGAATGCAGTGCAGCGGGCATGCGAAGGACGAAGTGTCCCGACTTCGGTTGCACGTTCGCCGATTTCATAAAGCCCTGATCGATAGTATCACCATGAAGTCTAGTGATACCGTCTGGTCCGCACGTATCCATACTGAACCTGGCTAACGGACACGGGATGCCGCTTGGGAAATCAGACGCATCATCGACACGCCGTTTAGTGTCGACGATTGAGTGGCCCTCACTGTCACCCCGGCAGTAGGCGATACAGCCGCGCCCGGCGGTGCCGGTGTCGACCTTGTGATGATGGAACTGGCCACTCTGACGGCAGAAGGTATACCGTTGATCACCGTCGACGCGATCGTGGCAGATGCGCTGGTAGCGCCACAAGTAACTGATGGCAACCTGTGCAGAACGCTCAAGCCGGGCGGCTCGGGGACCCAATGCAGTTGAAGGAGTTCGGTTCAAGAACCGTCATCTTGCGGGAGCCTTGGGAGCCGAGCAACACGTAGACGGCCTTATCCTCGCATTCGTCTAGTGTTCCGTCAAGGGATGAGTTTCTGGTGGATGAAGTTGCGCTGGCCGCGGGCGTCGGCAATCGTGATGCGCGCGTTCACGCCTTGTCGACACCCTGTCGCTCGTCGCCCACGACCCTGCTGTCGAACCCCACTCGCTCCGATCCCCGACCCGCCGACCCCGTCCGATCCTTCCGCCCGCACTGGGCCTCACGCTCCCCGCAGGGGCGGCCCGTGTCTGTCCAGCATCAACCCGCCTGCCTTGCTGGGGGGCGGGCGACCCACCACCAGCGTCGACACCCCCTTGCCCACCATCCAACTCGATGCGCTGTGCCTCCCTGGTGTCCATGTCCGGCAGTCCGCCTGCTGCTCGCCGAACAGGAGGCTCGTAGCCGTACCGAATGGCTCCCGTTCCTGGTGGTGCGTCCACCGCGGATCTCGGGGTGGAAGGACGGGAGTCCGCGGCGGGCATCAAGACCTGCCGTTGGCCAGTGGACAGACGGTTCGGCCAGTCCTGCTCTCGTGAGCGGACCTGTGCTATGTTACGTCTGATGGATGCACAGTGGGTTGGTGTTGCCCTGACGGTGATTACCGTCACGGTGTCTTTTGCGGTCTTCGTTCGTTCTGTCTCCACCCAGCTACGCGAGGAGTTTCGCAGCGAGATGCAGAGATCTCGTCAGGAGCAGCGCGAGGACAATCAGGCACTTGCCTCGCAGCTACGCGAGGAGTTTCGCAGCGAGATGCAGAGCTTTCGTCAGGAGCAGCGCGAGGAGATTCGAGTTCTTGCCACACAGCAACGCGAGGACAATCGGACACTTGCCGCACAGCAGCGCGAGGACAATCGGACACTTGCCGCACAGCAACGCGAGGACAATCAGGCACTTGCCGCACAAATTCAGGCACTTGCCGCACAGCAACGCGAGGACCATCGGGAACTGTCCGACAAACTGACGGCGTTGGCCGAGCGGACTACCCGCATCGAAGAGGCATTGGTGCCGCGGTCGACCCCGATACTGCAGAAAGCGGCGCAATCGCTTCCCCCGACCAAGTGACGGTGGTCCGAATCCCCGCCCGGCCGATCCTGGGCGTGGTGTTCCGAATCCCGGAGTTGTGCCACTGATGTTCCCTCAACTGCCACATTCCCGGTAGAGTGTGTCGCAGGAAGGAGGCTATCCAACCCGCAGCCAAGTGCGTGCCGGTGCGCCACAAACTGGCAAACGGCCGGTGCAGATCCCCTCCGCAGACTCAATTCGGTCTACCAGAAGAGCTCTGCTTGACGCAACACTAGTGTTCGGTCAATGGCAATATTTCCTGTACAATGTGTTGCAAGGTGAGGGCCCGGTGGTCCGAGCCGTCTTTCCACAGCAAGGGAGCAGGAACCCTGAAGAAGTACATTGTGCGCCTGTCGGAGGCGGAACGCAAGACCTGTGAGGAGGTCATCCAGAAACTCAAGGGCAGCAGCCGGAAAGCGCGCCGGGCGCGCAGCCTGCTGCAGGTCGATGCGGACGGCCGGACTGGTACGACCAGCAGGTCGCGGAGGCCTACGGCCGCCGCAAGCGCACCGTCGCGAACATGCGCAAACGTTGCTTGCTGGAAGGTTTCGAGCTGGTCCTCGACGGGCGACAACGGGACCCGTCCACCTGGCCGCCGAAGCGCCTGGACGGGCGACAGGAAGTCGCGCTGATCGCACTGCGGCTGGGGCCCCTGCCGACCGGCTTCGGCCAATGGTCCCTGCGCCTGCTAGCCCGCGAGGCGGTCGAGATCGGCAGCTGTGACACGATCAGCCACGAAACCGTCAATCAGACATTTAAAAGACGGGATGGTGGGGCACTACCTGCGGTACTGGGTGATTCCGCCGAAGGCGGACGGGGAGTATGTGGCGGCCATGGAAGACGTTCTGTCCACCTACGAAAGGCCTTACGACGAGCGGCGACCGGTGGTCTGCAGGGACGACCAGCCGATCCGGATGGTGCAGGAGACCCGCCAGCCACTGCCCGCCACCACGAAGCATCCGCGCCGGGTGGACTACGAGTATCGGCGGGCGGGCATGGCTTCGGCGTTCGGGGTTCTGCGAACCGCTGGTGGGTTGGCGGACGGTGACGGTGCGGGAGCGGCGCACCAAGCTGGACTGGGCCGAGGAGGTGGCGGCGCTGCTGGAGAGCCGCTATCCGAACGGCGAGAAGATCACGCTGGTGCTGGACAATCTCAACACGCACACGCGGGGAGCGCTGTACGAGGCTTTTGAGGCGGAGCGGGCGCGGGGGTTGAGGCAGCCGCATCGAGTTCCAGTACACTCCGAAGCACGGGAGTTAGCTGAATGTCGCAGAGTGCGAATTGAGTTGCCTGACACGGCAGTGTCTGAAGGGTCGCCGGATCAGGGACCTGGACAAGTTGCGGGCCGAGGTGACGGCCCAGTTTGGCGGATGTCGATTGCCAAAGCCCGCTGTCGACTCAAGTCCGTCTACCCGACAGTCATTGATTGACCGAACACTAGAAGCTACGGCGGCAGTGCCAACGGTCACGACAGTCGTACCCGTCGATTTCTTGACATGTCCGTTGAACGATGCACGTCATGGACAATCGAACCACTCGCTGGCAGGTGCTGACAGAAAACCCGACAGGGGGCCGCCTCCGTCGCCGACGACGATGGCGGCCCGGGAATCGAAGCGCTCTGCGAATCGTTCAAGTCCGCTTGTCCGTGCTTTGCGTGCACCGCTCTTCACTTCGATGACAACGGTTCTTCGTCCGCGTGTCAGAACGAAATCCACTTCGGACCTGTTCTCGCGCCAATAGTGCAGGCGGTGCTCGGGCGTGCCCGTGTTGAAGAGGTGGGCGCCCACCGCGCTTTCGACAAGGCGTCCCCAATGAGTCCGGTCGGCCCTTGCCTCTTCGAACGTGTATCCTGACGCCACGGTCATGAGTGCGGGGTTGAGTACGTTGAGCTTAGGGCTGGAAGACCTGCGTGGCGGGATGCCGGCGGCGTACTTGGGGAGACCGGCAAGCAGACCCACGTTCGAGAGCAGGTCCATATACCGTGCCAGGGTCGTCGTATTGCCAGCGTCCTGAAGGTGGCCAAGCATCCTGTTGAAGGAAAGGACCTGTCCGGAATACTCGGCGCCAAGTCGGAACAGTCGCTTCAGGAGCGCGGGTTTATCGACCCGCTGCATCGCGAGTATGTCACGCTCGATAGTGGGCTCTACCCGCACCTCATCGATGTACGCACGCCATCGACTCTGCTCCGGAATGGGAGCGGCACTCCCCGGATACCCTCCGAAATAGAGGTAACGCTGGAGATCGAAACCGAATGCCGCCGACACTTCGGTGAACGACCAATGAACGACACGGACGGTTTCGTACCTTCCCGCGAGGCTCTCCCTGAGCCCCTGCTGCATCTGCAACGGGGTCGAGACCAACAGAATCACATGAAGGGGGCGGTCACGCAGTCGGTCCGCATCCCATAAGCCTTTGACTACCTCTGACCAGTTCGGGATTTGCTGAATCTCGTCTATCGCCAGGACGAAGCCCCGGTCGGACCGTTCGGAGGCCATCCGTGCCAGTTCCCAATTTCGGACCAGCCATCTTGTGTCTCTCGAGCCGTCGAGCGGAGCGATTGGCTGCTCCACAACGTCAGATATCAGTCCATCCAAATCTGGAGCGAGGGGAGGATGGCGGAATCCGGTGCATCGACGGACACATAGCGAGATGGTCGGTCGAGCTTCCCAAGTGCCTGCTGAACAAGTGTAGTCTTACCCGTTTGACGTGGACCGATCACGACCGTAAGCCGGTGGGGCTTCTCACGCAGGCGGCTGAGTAACGTGGGAATCTGGGACCGTTCATATGCTGCCATTGAGCCATACTACTGTATTGAGTAGATTCACTCAAGAACAACATTCACCCAGCAAGGTCTGAGAATTCTGACGATAGCGTGGATCTGAAGCAGTTCATGGTGTCAGCATCTGAATCGCATTGAGGGCCGACCACCCGCAACCATGAGGCATAGCGCTTGATATCGGCCGGCCTAGCACCGGGCTTGCGGATGGCAGTAGCCAGACGCGTCTGCATGGCGCTGGAACTTGCAGCAGACCGTTGACTGATAGCACTGGCGTTGGTTCGCGACGGTGTTGAGCGAGAGGCATTGCTGGCACATGGCACAGATTCGACAGTGCCTGTCGTACTACAGACGGCAATAGACTCGAGGGATAGCAATTTTTCTCATATGAGAGGTCAACATAGTCCCTGCCACTATATCTGGTGCTGTATTTATTGGTACAACCGGAAACTGAGTTTGTCCGTCATTCTCGGAGCGGTTTGGCAGCACAAAAAAGTTGAACTTGAACTGGCGGAATGACTGAATAATGAATGGCGATCTGAGCCATAGATCGAGTGCTACATAAGGAGAAGAAATTTGGGTAAACTATCGTCGGTTAAATCGACATAATATATCGAGTATCTAAAACCAAAAATTCAATTAATATATCCGTCTTATTCCTCTATTGATATTCGATCGGAAAACACTCTCCAAGCGATACGATACTCCTTTTCTCTGTCACACTTATCGAAGGGCGCAAGATACCGAATCGTCCTCTCGTGAGGGCCTCCCGGCATCGTGTCATCCATGATGCGGCGAGTAATTTCACCTGTCTCTAAATCCTTGACATCTTCCCAGCCCAGAGCAATATTGGATCGTGTCTCGGTGGGCGTCACGAGACCATAGTTCGAATCGTACTTGATCGCCTTTCGCGGCATGCCGACACCGGGCAGTCCCTTCGATATCGTAAACACGATCCGCCCGTTACGGTCATACCAAGTATCAGCCTCGTTTTGCCGCAAGACGGGAAACTGCACGCGGTATAGCGTGAGCAACTCATCGAGAGTCAATCCCAATGCCATGGATACGAGAACATCGATTTCGACCAGCGCTTGGCGCCGCATGTAGTCCGTTCGCAATGAACTAGAACGTTTCCAGTTCGGCTCCAGTGACTGGAAGAAGTGTGACTGGAGCCGCTCGTCGGAGTGGCTCCAACCATCCGTTCGAAATGACCCTTCCCAAGTGGACTCCCACAGACTCCGATAATGGGTCGTTAGGCAGTTTAGTGCCAATGCCCTGACATAGAGCATTGATTGAATCTTCGATGATGTTGCTGGAATCGGAAAGTTACGAATCACTGATTGAATCAAGTCACTCACAGCAATCATCTTGACAAAGCCATCCATTGGTACCGATAAAGTAATTGAATGATAGTATAGAAGCGAGTTGATATCGCTCATTGCTGTCGCAACGCTCGTAATGATGTGGCAACAATGAACGGGGACAATCGCGGTGCTTAGCGTCCTTTCGTTTGCTGGTCCAACCATCTTTCTATTGATGTGTCGAAAATACTCCGTGACCTTTTCGCCTAGCTTGTCACCGGACTGGTCACTCCAGGGAACCTCCTGAATCCGTTCCCGGTAATCCGCCATCTCACAGTCCGGCACATAGTTGCTCCTCGGCAGGTAGTCGTCGGGAATCACCGTCAGGTCGATGGGGTCGTAGTCCTTGTTTGACTTACAGCCCTCACGCGGTGTCTTGGCCAGTGGATTGCCGACGGAGAAATGGGGTCCGGACAGGATCCACTCTTCCGTGCCGGACGGGAACCGCGTCTCCCGGCGGATGATGCCATTGCGCTGCGCGTTGGTTTCGTCCCACATCCGAGTACAGAAGAACTCCCCCTCCAGGTCCCGCAGTCGGCGCTCCTGCCCGGCGAACTTCCGCATGACGGACATCATCTCCTCGGAATGCACGGCTGGCATGCGAGCATGTGTCGCGGGCGTACCAGCCTTGTCCAGGGCTGCGGCGAACGTCCCCAGTTCCCTCAACCCGATCCGCACGATCCGCCGGGCGTGACCTGTCTTGTCCCACTCTCCATCGCTGTTCTTGATGCCCGGGACGGGACCATCACCCGGATCATCGAAGCAGGCGTCCACTGTCGCCGGCGTGAACAGGTTCGCGATGTGATCGAAGGCCGGAGTGGCACGGACCGGCCCGTAGACGTTCACGCTGAAGCGCGTACGATTGCCAGGATCCGGAAACAGTTTCAGTTCGTTCGAGAACTGGAAATGCGCCCGTAGCCGCGCATAGAGCGCCGCCCGCAGCGGCCCTCCCTTCGGGTCGTCGTAGACGCCTTCCGGGTGCAGGAGACCGGCGACCCCACTTCTGTTCAGCACGCCCCACGCCTGCGGCAGGAAACACTTGTACAGGTTGCTCTGAACCCCGCGCAGTACAGGGTAGTTCTGCACCGAAGTCAGGTAGTTCTGGGTCGCTTCCGACTGCACGTACTCTCCCAGGTAGGCCGAACGCAGCCCATCCCTGCCCTTGACGGCGGCGGCACGTTCCTGTCGGAGTTGCGGAGCCGTCAACTTCCGGATGGTCACCAACGGGTCGTAGTCCCCGATCACCCCCTGCTCGTCCCACTCCACCTTGATCCAGGGCGGGTTACCCAGTACCAGGTCGAAGCCGCCGCGGTCGGTCCCGTCCTGCCTCTTGCCGTGGAAGACATCCGCAAACTCGAGCTCCCAGTGGAAAAAACGGTGCTCCCGTGCGACCTGCTCGACGAAACGCAGCCGGGGAAACAGCTCCACCACCTGCTCCAGATCCAGCAGACCCGTCTCTGTCACGATCCGGTTCGCCAGGTCGGCCCCGTGCTCCACGTACTCCTCACCGAACAGGAGCTCCATCTGCGTCGGACTGACTCCCACCGGCCGCACGTCCCCGGTCAGCACCAGGTGGACCTCGTTCAGGAACTCGTCGCGGTCCGGCAGTGCGACCTCCGCCTCCAGCGGCCAGAACCACAGCGCGCACCAGTAGTCCATCACCAGCTTCAGCCGACGATACGGACTCGCCGTGCGCGCCTTCGTGCCGACGATCCCCTGCTCCCGGATCGCGTCCTTCCTCTGGTTCTCCGTGCTCCGTTGCGGCCGCTCCAGACCCCACACGCCGATGAAATCCTCGGTCTCCCGACGATCCTGCACCAGCTGCTTTGTGTGCAGGCGCCAGAGCCGATCCACCGCATCGGAGAGTTGCAGCAACTGCTGCCGGTCCTCGTCCTCCAGCGGCCGGCAGAACTCCTTCCTCCACTGCCGGAGAGCGGCCATCTCATCCGGCAGCAGACTCTTCACATACTTGTCGCTGTAGTTCGCCATGCCCGGATCCGGCAGCAGGAAGTGATAGACACTCCCGGCCGGGCGTTGCGGATCCGCACTCCGCTCCACCGCCTCCGGCGCCTTCCGGTACCACCGGCTGTCCGCAGGCGTCTTCGCCGTCAGATCCCCGCTCCGGTACACCTGCCGCCGCGCACCCACCAGCGAATTGCCCGCATACAACTGGAAGCCGAACCAGGGCACATGCCCCTGCCGAACGATGCAGTTCAGCCACAACGACACCTCCGCCAACTGCATCGCCAGCGGATTCAGGTCCACCCCGAACACGTTCCGGTCCGCGATGTAGTGCTTCACCTCCTGCAGCCGCTCCGCATACTCCGAGGGGTCGATCCGTTTGTTCCTCTCCTTCTGGCGCCGGTCCAGGTACTTCGCCGCCAGCTGGTTGACCGCCTCGTTCAGGAACGCCGCCGAGCCCATGGCCGGCTCGCACACCGTCAGGTCCAGAATCTGCCGGGCCGGCATGTCGGCCGGAATCCGTTCCTTCAGCGCATACTTCACCACCAGCCGGGTCAGCGACTCCGGCGTGTAGTAGCTCCCCGACCGCTCCCGGCCCCGACCCCGTCGCCGGTACAGGAAACTGCCCCTGTCATGCCGCAGCAGCTTCCGGTAGCCGCGCTCGTCCTTCCGGTAGACCCGCTCCTGTTCCGTGTAACGCTCCAGATCCTCCGCCGTCACGAACCAGCCCTGCTCGAGCTCGTCCCGCTCCTCCTTCGCCTTCTTCACCTCGTACAGGTCATCCGTCGCAAAGAAGCCCTCGAACGACAGCAGCGACTCGTACACCGCTCCCAACTGGTTGATCCCCAGTTGCCCGTAAGAGATCCGCCCCCGCCGCTGGCGTGCCCCACGCCCGGGCCGCGTCAGGGACAGCAGCCGGATGACCTTCTGCAGGACCGCGTCTCCCAGCCGCGCCTCCTCCAGCAGCGGCGTCCGGCTCTCATCGAACAGCCGACTGTCGAGCCGCTCCATCCGGAACGTGTCGTGCAGCGTTGTGATGCCGCGATGCTCCGGCGGTTCGAATCCCTCCCGCACCAGCCGGAACAGTTCCTTCAGACTCTGCTGCAGATGACAGCGCTGCAACGATCCTGCTTCCGTCAGCCGCGCCAGCTCCATGTCCCGCAGCCGCTCCAGGCTGTACCCCTTGCGATAGGCCGTCGACCGCACCGGGATGTACCCCAGTTCCGGCCGCGCCTCGATATAGAACAGGAACAGCAGCCGGTACAGGTAGCGCAGGCATTCCAGCCCCAGCCGCGCCGCCGGATCCACCCCCTCTTCCCTCCACTCCTCCACCGGCGATGATCGCAGCACCTCGTTGCCCAGCAGCTCGACCGCCTCGCGCAACGCGTACTTGAGGTCCGTGGAAACCCCGAACGCATGCCGGTGGCTGTTCTCGTCCAGCGTCTCCAGCAGGGCCCGACCCGCTCCCGGCGCCAGCGATTCCCGGTGCAGCAGCGCCGCCGTCGCCTTCAGCGTCGCATCCTCCCGCCGGTCCAGGATCGTGTCGAGATCGAACCGCAGCAGCCGTTGATGCGCCCACTTGCCCCGCTCCAGCAGCACCGCCTGCCCGCACGCCAGCAGCAGCACCCACCGCGCCGGTCGGTCCGCTCCGAAGACATGGCGACCGATGACTTCCTCCCAACTCGCCTCCAGCAGTTCCGGTACCGGCGGCGCCTCACCGTGAAACTGCGCCCGGACCGGCCGCAGCGACAACGGGTCCGCGTCATCGACCTCCCGGTCCAGCGCCCCCAGCACCACCACGCGCTGCCCGCCCGCCGCTTCCGCGACGCTCAGGACCGGCAGTTCCCCGCCATCGTCCAGCACGAGGTTGCGGGCATCCCACCCGTATCCCAGCACTCGCAGCAGACGCCGGAACCAGACCCTCTGCAGATCCACCCGTTCCCTGTCGGAGGCCCTCTCCACAGCCGGCTGCCGGAAACTCTCGCGAAACTCCCTGTACGGCTTCCAGAGGGCTCGCAGCCCCGCATCCGGGGTCGGCTCCTGCTTGGCGGACGAGGCCCGCTCCCGCCAGTGACGCAGGGTCGACTGGAGGTCGCGCTCCAGGATCTCCGCCAGGTAATGGTCGCTGAAGAACTCCTGCTCGTTGTGGATGCCGACCAATGTCGGAGCCGTCTCAGTCCTCGCCAATTCCGCTCACCATCTTCTTCGCCCTCGAGTGCAGGCTGAGGTGGTACCGGAATTTCGGACAGTGCGTTAAGGTGGACTCTGCGCGGGGTGAAAGGAGTTCAACATGGCGAAACGACGGCGGTTCACGGCCAGTTTCAAGGCACGGGTAGCGAAGCAAGCGTTGCGGGGGGATCAGACGATCCAGCAGATCGCGGCGCACCATGAGGTGCATCCGAACCAGGTGAGCCAGTGGAAGCGCACGGCGAGTGAAGGTTTGATCGGGCTGTTCGAGAAGCAGCCGCACAACGAGCGGCAGGTCCTCGAGGCCGAGATCCAGAAGCTGCACGCGAAGATCGGGCAGTTGGTCGTCGAACGGGATTTTTTGCAGAGCGCGTGGGAACGCTAGATCGTGCCACGCGCCGGACGCTGGTCCAGCGGGACCATCCCCGGGCCAGCCTGAGCCAGCAGTGTCGGTGGCTGGGGCTGAGTCGGTCGGCCCTGTACTACCAGCCGCGCGAGCCGGACGCGGCCGAGTTGGCGCTGATGCGTCGTGTGGACGAGTTGTATATTGCGCATCCGTTCTACGGGAGTCGGCAGTTGAGTCGGCACCTGCAGCGGGAGGGCTGGTCGGTCGGTCGGCGCCGGGTGCGGCGTCTGATGCGCCAGATGGGGCTGGCAGCGATCTACTGTCGTCCGCGCTGCAGCGAGCCGCATCCGGGGCACCGGGTCCACCCCTACCTGCTGCGCCACCTGCAGGTGCAGCGGGCGCACCACGTGTGGTGTGCCGACATCACCTACATCCCGCTGCAGCAGGGCTATCTGTACCTGATGGCCGTGATGGACTGGGCCAGTCGCTGCGTGCTGGCCTGGGAATTGTCCAACACGCTGGACAGCGAATTCTGCGTGACCGCGGTGGAGGCGGCCCTGGCGCAGCACCCGGCCCCGGAGATCTTCAACACGGACCAGGGCAGCCAGTTCACGGGGACCGCCTTCCAGAACTGCCTGGAAGGCGCCGGGATCCGGCCCTCCATGGATGGTCGGGGCCGCTGCATCGACAACGTGTTCATCGAGCGTCTGTGGCGTTCCCTGAAGTATGAAACCGTGTATTTGCAGGAATTTACAGACGGTTTCGTGGCCCGGGAACAGATCGGGTCATGGCTGAGGTTCTACAACCATGAGAGGCCTCACTCGGCACTGGGGGGCCGGACACCGTGGGAAGTGCTGGAGAGCGGTGGGGAGCCGTGCGAGTGAAGTCGGCAGCGGGTGGCTGGTTCGCCGCAGGAGCGGGCTTCGAGCGGGCCCTGCATCGCCTCGGTGATCCGGCCTTCAAGGTCTTCAGTTACATCTGTCTGCGGGCGGAACGCGGCAGTGGTTGTCTGGAGTTCGAACGGGGCAGCCTGGCTCGGGAACTGGGCCAGAGTCGGTCGACGCTGGGCCGCTGTCTGCGCGAACTGGTGGCGCAGGGCATCTGTACTCTGGAGGCGGCTCCGAACCAGCACCGTCGTTCGCGTCTGCGCGTGTGTGCCGAGTATTGGCCGTATGAAGCGCAGCCCGGCGACGAGGAGGTGCCCGGCGCCTCGCAGCCGAACCCGGATCTGATGAGCTATGTGGCTCGCGTGCGCGAGCTCTTCCTGCAACCGACCTGCGTGCAGGCGACATTCCGCACGGTGGATGAGCGCTTGGCGGCACAGTGGTACCGTGCGGGCGTGGACCTGGAGCGGGTCGAGCAGGCCATCCTGTTGGGTAGCGTGCGCAAGTCGCTGGCGCTGCTCGAGGACCCGGACGGCGAGCCGGTGCGCTCGCTGGCCTACTTCCGCAACCTGCTCGAGGAACTGCGGGAGCATCCCTTCCCGCTCGCCTACGGGGAGCACCTGGAGCGCCATCTCGCCCATTGCGAGCAGTGCTGGCGGGAGCGGCCCGAACTCGCGCCGGGGTCTGCCGGTTCAGATTTGGCACCGGCAAGGCCCGGCAAGGGGAGCCCGAGGCCAGCCTCTGAGGCAGACTCACCCGACAGGGAGACGGGAGGATGATGATCTCTCGTTCTGTTATAATCTCGGTAGTCGGTAGTTCAACAGAAGTTGCAGAGTCCACCTTAAGATTGCCGACTAACTGTCCAAACAACCGGTACCACTTCAGGCATTGCGCGGAGTATCTCCATCTCCGAACCGCATGGCTCCCGCAGTTAGAAAAAACAGATCGCAACCCGATGTCCGGACTGCGGCTGGTCCTTGGGGGTGCGACAGTCGCGGTCGTTCGCCAGCACGAATCCCAACCCACTGAAAGAACCACGACTCGCCTACTTCTCGCCGGTCATCACGCACAACACCTGGATCCAGGGCTTTCCGTCGAGTGTCATGGAGTCTTCCACCCAGTGCAGATACTCCGTGAACACTTCCTCAATCCCATCACTCCGTTTCTTGATCTGGCTACGCTTCACCGCCTCCCACGACTGCTGTCGCGCAACGGTCTGCCGGACATGTTGCAGTTGTCGCTTCTTGAGTGCCTCCAGACGCTCCAGGGCAGCCTGCAGCTTCCGGTCGTTCTCGTTGTTGCACGCATCCCGCTTTTCCTGCACCCAGATCTCCGCCCACTCGACGGCCTCCGGGAGCAGGTTCCGCAGTACCCGTATGTCCGGCTCGAATCCACGATTCGGCACTCCCCCCGAACGAAGGGCCGTTCGCTCCAGCAAACTGTCCAGAGACACGCACTGGCTGAAACTCCCGTTCCGAAAGAGCGCAGCTCCCCAGACCGAGACCAGTGGATGACTCTTGCGGTTCAGCGCCGTTCCCGCGAACGCGTACGCAGTCTCTCCGTCCTCTAGGCCCGGAATTCCGGCCAGCACCGGAGCCTGATGGCGACCGAAGGTGGCCAGCATGCGATCATTCAGCCACTCGATGACCGGGTGTTGGCGCCACAGGTACTGCTTGCGTGGCCATGTACTCTCCGATTTTCGACTCTCGATGACAGCCGCCTCGACAGCCTCCGTGTCCGCCGTTAGATCGAATCGCCCTTGGTCTGGCCAGATCTCGGACGGCAGGTACCCAAAGCGATGCTCCAGATCATTCGGTGCATCAAGGCTCAACGAACGGGTCTGCCGATCGACCTCGAATTCCAGCTTCTGATTGTCCCGCCGAAGGTAGTGCAGCGCCGCTTCGCCATACGCAAGGTCATCGGGGAACATCGAGAGTTGCACCGTCGGTTGGGGAGGAGCCGCCGGGTAATTCGCCGATGTTTCGCCGGATGGCGGTGAATCGCCGTTCTCGCCGGACGGCGTGCCAAGAAACAGGGCCATCAGTTCGTCGCCCTCACTGTCCTCTGGACACAACTGCCTGTCAAACGCTTCGGCATCCTTGCCCGCTGCAATCGCATCCTTGGTGACCTCCTCCTCAGCCTCGATCGAATGGACCCGAGAAAAAGCGGAAGGGTCACCGATGTTCTGGTAAGCCTGAGCGTCCTTTTCGCGCAGCACCTCCAGAATGCGCTGGTCCCCGCGTATCGTGTCATTGCTGCTCTCCGACACCAAGTAGACGATCTCTGGCGTCTGGTCCTGTCCGTACCTGTCAATGCGCCCGTTCCGCTGTTGGAAGACCATCAGCGACCAGGGCATGTCGTAGTGAATGAGCCGATGACATCGGTAGTGCAGATTGATGCCCTCCGCAGCGACATCCGAACACACCAGCAGGCGCACCTTGGAATCCTCGTTGCCAAAGCCCTCGACGACCTTCTGTTGATCCATGTCGCTCATGCCGCCGTGCAGCATCGCGATTTGGCCCGACTTCAGCCCCAGATCCTGTTGCAGCCCCTCCGCGAGCCAGTTCATGGTCGCGATCCTCTCCGTGAAGATCACGAGACGGTCATTCGGATCGGTGCCTCGCCAGCGGAACGGCTGCCCCTTCCGGATGGCCTTCAGCAGTCGCTGGTATCGGGAATCCGCAGTCCGGTCGATCTCTGCCACAGCCCTTCGCAGTTCTGTGAGCGAGTCAATCTCGGCCTCGATATCCCGGCGCACCGAGTCATCCACCTGGCGTGACAACTCGCGCTGCCGGTTCCTGATTCTCTTGTCCACGCTCTCCGCACAAGCTGCGGGGCTCGAGAACAGAGCCTTCTCGAGCCCGACCACGAACAGGTCCCGCATCCCCTGCCGGGACCGCTTGCCAGCCACCGTCACCGCCAGCAAGGCATCGTAGGCAGCCTCCTCCAAAGCACCTGCCTGAACCGTCAGACTGTGCGTCTCGCGGTCCCGGAAGGCTTCCGTCACCTGATCCCGAATGTCCTTCTTGAAGCGCCGGATAACGAGACCCTTGTCCCGGAAGTCCTGCTTCCCATAGTCATCCGGGTCGGTTATCGCAGTTGGATCGAGCATGTTCACCAGACTGGCGAAACTCCGCGCTCTGCCGTCGTGCGGGGTCGCAGAGAGCATGATCAGGGTGTCGGAGCACTTGGCCAGCAGCTTGGCGAGTTTACTGCGCAGCGACCCTGTACCGCGGTCCGCGACGTTGTGGGCTTCGTCGATCACGATGATGTCCCAGTGAGCCGACTCCAGGTAGGACTTGTATTCCCGTTCCCGCTTCAGTGTGTCGATCGAAATGATGGCCCTGTCGTAGTAGTGGAAGGGATTGTGGTTGGTCGGGATCCGATTCCGCACTCTCCGCAGCCCTTCGCTGTCGAGCCTCGTCAGTGGAATCGTGAAACGGTTCCAGAACTCCTTCTGGAACTGCGTCAACATGCTCTTGACGGCCAGCACCAGGATCCGTCGTCCCCGCCCACGCGCGATCAGTTCGCTCACCAGAATGCCCGCCTCAAGCGTCTTGCCGAGACCCACCGCATCGGCGATCAGAATCCTCTGCCGAACCTGCTGGAGGGATTGCGCAGCTGGTACCAGCTGGTACGGCACCTGTCGCATCGCGGCCTTGTGACCAACCCGGATCCGGGCGTCGCTTGGCACGGCTCGCCGCAGTTGGCTCTCCATGAAGAGTCGGCTCTGGACGAACCCCGGTGAATCGTCCTGTACGAGCCCTGTGCGATTGGCTTCCAGTACGTCGATCCTCTTGTCCCGACCCGTCAGGAAAACGCCTTCCTGGTTCCGGACCAGTTCCGAGATGCCGTCACAGACCAACTGCAGCTCGCCGTCGGAGGAGTGATCCACTCGCCGGATCACCCACTCCGCGTCTCGCACGACGATTCTCGCCCCGGGAGCAAACTGTCCTAGTTGTGGTTTTCTTGCAGGCATGCGACTCCATAGATCACGGTTTCACAACCGCGCAACGACTCCCCCGATCACCCGATCCTGGATCTTGGCAGCCCGGATGACCATTGAAACTGCCCTTCCCAGTCATCAATGAGGCTACCATTAGGCATGCAGGATCCGCCCCGGACCTCGCCGGTGCAGTCGCGGGTGCCGGAAGGGAGACAGGCAGAATGGCAAAAGTGGCCCGCCGGCCAGCAGGTCCCCTGCCAGCGTGCAACTCTCCCTTTCGCTAAGCAATACCCTCGTTCCTCCCGCGTGCCCAGGGCCAGACTCCTGGCTGCGCTTCCGGCCCCAAGACGGGACCCGTCGGATTCATCCATGGTAGTGTCGCGCGCCCCCCGCGCTTCCGGATCCGTGGACAGGGGGAGCGCGCTGGCTTCAGAGTCTGTCAACAACGCTGCTCATTCGGCCTGATATGACACCTTGATCTGATGGGCGGGCATCTCCCGGATTCAATCACCATCACCCGCTAGGAGTTTCCTCGACAGACGTTCCTCGAATCTCTTGCGCAGCATCGAGATGGCACGGTTCAGGCGAACCGAGACATTGGCACGGCTGATCCGCAGCTGAGTGGCAGCTTCCTCGGTACTAAGACCTTGGGTGTAACGCAAGTTCAATATCTGGCGATAGATTTCCGGAAGCTCGGAGATCATCGCGGAGAGCAGGTTGACCAGTTCCCTTTGGGCCGCCCAGGCCTCTGGAGACCGTCCCGGATCCTCCAACACGTCGATATCCTGGTCCTCGGACGGGTGCGTCCGCGGGCGGTGGGCATCAATGGCGCTGTTGGCAACGATTGTGCGTACCCAGGCACAGGCCGGAGAACCGCCCCGGTAGGTGTGCACCGCTTCGATGATCTTCACCCAGCTCTCCTGCAGGATCTCCAGGGCGAGATCGTTATCGCGGGCGATGCGCCGTGCCAGAGGGAGGAACCGCTTGGAGCAGCACGCCACCCATGCCTCCGGGTCCCGGTCGATCAAGGGACAAGTGCTGGCAGCGGCTTCGAGACGCTCGGAACGAATGATGGGCAACGTGCCTGGCTCGCCCTCGGAGCAAGTCCTGTCCCGTATCGAACTTTCTGCAGAAAACCTGTTAGCGTTGCGGTCTTCGTCCGTCATAGAAGGTAGAGGCAGCGGCGATGGTCGTTTCAAGGACAACGGGAGCGGATGGTCCGACGATGCTGATCACGCGATGTGCAGCCAAGATGGTACCAGCGCAAGGGAAGCATGCTGAGGGAGAACACAGATGAAAATTCACACAGCATACATTTGCACGGTAAATTGGCGTCGCTGGAGGCGAGCCAGTGACTACAATCACTTGCGTTGCCGTGACTCTTATGACCTGCATATGGGTGGACTCTGGATGCGAGGAGAATTGTGACAATGACCTCACGAACTGCGAAAATGAATGCGAGTCTTGTTAGCGCAAAGACTCGTGTAAAAAAGCGATAGTAGCACTATCTGCAATGATAATTATCCTAATGATTGCACGTAATGTGTTCATTAAGGATAATTATACGCTTGCTGTATTCGTAAGTCTGCTCATGTTCTGGGTGTTGCATCCCAAAGGGCAGAAAGCATATCTTGAGCGGCGGTCTCATGGGATTCCTTTGGGCGAAACCGGTTTCAATACGTTTTCGAAAGTAATATTTGCCGCCATGTTATCCGCAACTTTAGTGATGATCTTCACTGATTGGTAGACCAAACAAGGGGTGCAGCACCCGCGGTGTGTTCAGTGCCGCCAAAATCGGGGCCTCCACGAGTCGGCGAGTTCCTCTTCCTCATCAAGGGCTTCGATTTGCTCGTGGACGTCGGGCGCAGTGAGCACCGTGAGTGTCTTGCCATGGCGACCCAGGCCGACAACCTGTTCCGTGACGGAGAGGCGAAGGTCGCCACCGAACCAGTCCAGCACGTCAGAAACCCCCCTCGTCGCGGTCCGCACCGCAGATGAATCCGGGGTCCTGGTTGAACGTGAAAGTGACCGTGTCGCGGGAAAGTCCTGCTCCCTTGCGAATCCAGGAGATGCCCTCCATGTCTTTCAGTGCATCCGACAGGAAGCAGCAGTCGATTCGGCCGCCACAGCTGAGAGCGACGGCCACGGGGTCACGGGTGCATCTTGTGTAGCAGATGGCCGTTGCCGTCAGGGAGGTGCGACACCGGGTCGCAAGTTTCTCGATGGCAGGGAGGCCCTCTCCGGCCGTGCGCTGGGCGGCCGTGAACAGCCGCCGCGGTATCAAGAGTGTGGCCGCGAGATGGTCCGCCTTCAGCTCGTAGTGATCCTGCGAAGCAAAGCCGGCGTGCGATGCGTGAGGGTCTGCATCGTCGGCAAGCACGGCATCGATGTGGCCGGGCAGGAAGTAGCGTCCCAGTTCGTGGGCAACACTGAAATGCCGGAATCCGATGCTGTTGATGTGCGTCGCGTAGACGATCCCGAACGTGTTGCCGTGCCGCAGGAGCAGGCCTGAAACGCCTTGTGCGTGCACTGGCTTGGCTTCCACCTAAATGTCAACGGCTTTCGCGAGCGCAATCGGGTCCACCGGAAGCGTCCCGATGGCATGGTCCCTGACGATCCGTTCCACACAGCATGCAGTTGGCCAGTACCGGTCGGGCTTCTTCGTTCCTTGCTCCTCCCGATCCCTGCTCCTTGCCTTGTCGGCCAAGATCTTCAGAGAGCCTTCTGTGGCACTCGCCGGGGCTTGGGAGTCATCGACCCGACCGAGCAGGTAGTTGTGGCTTCTTGCACGACTATGGTCGTCTCGGGCCAGTCGGTGGGGATAGCCGGAAGTCTCCGCAGCACGGATGGCGAGTCTCTTGCCGGAACTGTTGACATCTCCGTGGAGGGAGCAGAGCTGGTTGTCACAACCCATATCGTTGAGTGTTGCGAGGACTTCCGCATTTCCGCTCCCACGCAGCACGGCATACTGGTCCACGTTTCTACTGAGGGCCGGCCTCCGTTCGAGCGACTCCTGCCACCCGGGACAATCGGTCAACTGTTACTGGACATCAAGTTCCCTGAGGCCCAGCAACTCTCGGGAAGGATCCTGGATGCGGCTGGACGGGGCATTGCCGATGCCACGGTTCATGTTCGCTACCACGCGCCGGGTCAGTCGGTGCGCCGGGCAGCTTTCCATGTGTTCCAACAGACGGACCGGGACGGCTACTTCCAGTTGAGTGACGTTGGCGTTGGGGTTCCGTTCTTCGTGGATACCCATGTCGTAGGGCACCGCCCGGTATCATTCGGGCCCATGGTACGAGAGAACGGGCATACGGACATGGGGAATCTGGTGCGGAAAGAGGAGGAACGCACTGTTGTCGTCCAGTTGCATGACCGGAACGGGGAAGCCGTTCCGGGGGCGCTTGTGGTGCCGCAAACCGACCCTGCCGGATACCGGCCGCAAGAGCGAGGATCCTTGCTGCATGACCGGGCGTTCCACCAGCGTACGAATACCAGCCCGTCCGGGATCGCCCGGTTTGCAGGAGTGCCCCACGGACGCATTCGCATCCATGCTGTAATACCGGATGGTGAAGCGAGGTTCCGGGGAGCGGTTGCTGAAACCCAGATCGTGGAGATTCAGATGGCAGTTCCCTGGCCCGGGCCATGTGGTCCGGTGAGGAAGAGTGGCATGAGATTCGCAACGATTAGATGCGTGCTGGTGGCGGGTGGCGCAGTTCTGGCACTCGCATCGGTAAGCTAGGCCAAACCCGGTCGGGACTGGTCCCGTGTTCAGGACGTGGAGACCACTCGACAGGTCCGGATCGTGCTGCACGACGACAAAGCACCCCGGGGCCGGCGCAAGCTCAGCGGATTCTTCACTGCGGCAACCGCAGACAGTCTGACGATTGTCCTGGAGGATGGAACCGCGCGGATGTGGCGGCGGAACGAGATAAGAAGAGTCTCGGTCAAACGGGCATTCCTGCAGCGTCCCAAGGCTTGGGGCGTGACCGCCTTGGCTGCATTCGGAACGGCGTTGTTCCACCTGCTGTTGCATGATCCCAACACCTTGGGTGGATGGTGGGGATCAGGGAGGCCCCAGCTGGCCATGGGGATCATCGCGGTTCCTGTGTGGATCGTGGCGACTATCGATCTGTCCCACAAGCTGATCTACGCCGCACCCCGGAGATAGCCATCCCGCCGGCTGCAGCCGGAGATCCCCGGGTGGCTGTTGTGTGCGGGTTGTTCGGAACGCGGCGCTGCGCCGGTCCTCGCGCAAGCGTCTGGCCTCCCTCCGGTCGCTGACCGGAGGTGTCCGGCAGTCCGCCTGCCTCTCGCAATACAGGAGGATCGTAGCCGTACCGAATGGCTCCTGTTCCCGGCGTTGCGTCAACCGCGGATCTCGGGGTGGAAGGACTCGAGTGCGCGGCGGACATCGAGAACTGCCGTTTGCCAGTGGACATACGGTTCGGCCAGTCCTGCTCTCGTGAGCGGACCTGTGCTACCCTACGTGCAATGGATGCACAGTGGGTTGGTGTTGCCCTGACGGCGATTGCCGTTGTGGTGTCTCTTGCGGTCTTCATTCGTTCTGTCTCCACCCAGCTTCGCGCGGAGTTTCGCAGCGAGATGCAGAGCTTTCGTCAGGAGATGCAGAGCTTTCGTCAGGAGCAGCGCGAGGAAATTCGGGCACTTGCCGCACAGCAACGCGAGGACCACCGTGAACTGTCCGACAAACTGACGGGGTTGGCCGAGCGGACTACGCGCATCGAAGAGGCATTGGTTCCGCGGTCGAGCCCGATACTGCAGACAGCGGCGCAATCGCTCCTCCCGACCGAGTAACGGTGGTCCGAGTCCCTGCCCGGCCGATCCTGGGCCTGGTGTTCCGAATCCCGGAGTTGTGCCACTGATGTGCCCTCAACTGCCAGATTTCCGGTAGAGTGTGTCGCAAGACGGAGGCTATCCAGCCCGCCGCCAAGTGCGTGCCAGTGCGACACAGACTGGCAAACCGCCGGTGCAGCTCCCCGCCGCAGACCGCCCATTGAACAACGAAGTGCGACAGGGGTGGATGGCTGGAGGGAGGTGAGAAGGCTGGGTACAGGGAGAGTGTAGGGCAGCGGGGGTGGGTGTGTCAAGGGGGGGCTGGAGCCGCTGGGACCCTTGTGGCGGGCCGGGAGAGGGGGAGTGAGGGCCGGGAGAGCCGGTTCGCGGGGACCGGGAGTGGGCCGGAACCGGGAGGCAGGCGCAGCGAGGGTGCAGTGGGCGGGACCACAGGGCGCCGCGAGGGAGAGGCTCAGAGCGGGCCGGGAGCGGGGCTGGCCGGAGGTGGGGGAATGCCGGCTGCGAGGCAGGCGGCGCTGAAGACCTCGTGCGGGGTGCGATAGCCGAGCACCTTGCGGGGGCGGTGGTTGAGACGGTCGGTGGCGTCCTGGAGGATGCCGGGATCGAGGGTGCGGAGATTCGAGGATTTGGGGACGAACTGGCGGAGCAGGCCGTTGGTGTGTTCGTTGAGGCCGCGTTCCCAGGAGTGGTAGGGGCGGGCGAAGAAGACGGCGGTGGCGAGGGAGGTGGCGATGCTGCGGTGGCCGGCGAACTCCTTGCCGTTGTCGAAGGTGAGGGTGTGCACGAGGGAGGTGAAGGGAGCGAGCAGGTCCTGGACGGCACCGCCGACCAGGGCGGCGGTCCTGTTGGCAACTCGCTGTGTCAACGTGTACTTGGAGCGCCGGTCGACGAGCGTGACGACGGCGCCGGAATGGGCCTTGCCGATGATCGTGTCGCCTTCCCAGTCGCCGGTGCGCCGTTTGTCATCGACGATGGCCGGTCGTTCGCTGATGTCCGTGCGACCGGGGATGCAGCCGCGACCGGCGGAGCCCCTGGTGGCCTTGCAGCGGCGGGGTTTGCCGCGGTGGCGGAGGCAGGCATGGAGTTGGCCGCCGTCGGCGCGGTCCTGGTGAATGCGGCGGTAGAGCCAGGAGAAGCTGACGGAGACGTCACCGGCGAGTCGCAGGCGACCGGCGATCTGCTCGGGGCTCCAGTGCCTCCGGAGCATGTCGCAGATGCGGTCCCAGACGGGAGGATGGAGCTTGCGGGGGCCGGAGGCGGCCTGTCGGCGGCGCTGTTCGGAGCGGGCCTGGGCCTGCTGGTGGCAGTAGCCGGAGGAGTCGGCATTGCGGCGGAGTTCGCGGTAGATGGTGGATCGGTGGCGCTGGAGCTGGGCCGCGATGGCGTCGGCCGAGGCTCCCTGTCGGTGCAGGGCCTGGATCTGGCAGCGTTCGTCGTGCTGCAGTTGGTGGTAGGTCTGTGCCATGGTGGTTTCCCCCAAATGATAGGCCACCCTTGACACCCACCCCCATATTTGGTGTCGCACTTGCTAGTACAACTGGCAGACTCAATTCGGCCTACCTGAAAATCTCTGCTTGACGGAACATTAGTGGAGGCATGGCAACTCTCGCAGGGTGTCCCCGTGGAACCGGACCGACGAGAAACAGGAATCCTGCCCGGACAGGTCCAAGCGATACGGCCCACCGTTTTGGTTCGCAGTGAATCCAGCAACCACGACATCGGTGTGTTGTCCCTTGATCAGCCACTCGGTCGGAGATCAGATGGGTAGGGCTATCTGCCCAGCATGGAGCCGTCACCATCTGCGTTGGTGCCATCACTTCCTCTCGTGTTCTACGACGGGGCCGGAGGTGCATCGCCGGGCAAGGGACAAGGTGCTCCGCCGGCTCTAAGACTGTTTGTTGAAATTGTTCTGGCCCGTAGCACTCGACCAAAGAGGCTGCCGGACACGACAGGAACTTCCACTACCAGAATGATTCGCTTTCCCTGGCCGAACGGCTGGCACTCGCTCAAACGGGTCGGACCGCGACTGGGACTTGCGCTCCATCAGATCGACCAGGCACGGATCTCGTGGGTTGGCGGATGCTGGCGTCTGTATCGCCAACCAATCTGCCCAGTTCGCCAACAGATAACGTTGTGGTCGATGAAGAACTGCCGAGTGGATCAGGCCGAGGGCCAATGGTCGACCGCCCTACACTACGTCAGTTGGGCGTTCGGTCCGCACGCATGTCCGTCACTCGCCCAAAGGCAGCTCTGCCAAAGATGGCTGCAAGCGGCATGGTGAAGATCGAACGTGAGTGCTCCCAAGGTGTATCCGAGCAAAGCAAGAGCCGCAGGCGCATGATCTTGACCGAACTGCCGTGACTTCGCCTGTGTCGCTGCAAGTACGAACTGAACGACAACCGGCTAATTCTTGTCTCGTATGTTATTTAGATTCAGTTGGCTAGTGTCTACGCCTTTAACGCCTATCCCTATAGGGATAGGGGGCAGGATCGTTCAGGCTGCGCCGGAAGGCTTTCCCTGCGACCCTGCGAGATGTTTCTTGACAAAGAGGCAGCTCCCTTGCGATGTCAAGCGATCGCGAGCTTCGCCAACGACAAAACAGGTCAGTCGTGATCCTGTCCGGAGGTCGCATAGTATTTGGCGACGGCGACGGCGCTGGCGGTTACGGAGCGGGTGTAGAGGGCGGGCATGGAACGGGAGGCCCAGCGGCCGGCGTGCATGAGTTCGGACAGGGAGGCACCGGCGGCGGCGAGATCCAGGGCCATGCCGATACGGGGGCTATGGCCGCTGAAGCCGTCCCCCAGCCCGGCGGCGCGGGCGGCTGCGGTGATGCGACAGCTGATTTGGGTGGCGGACAGCGGTAACACGCGGGAGTCGGGATCGGCGTCGGGAGGTCTGATGGCAGCGAGATCGCGCATGGACTGGGAGCCGAGATAGAGCGGGGAGCCGGCGGCATTCTGATCGGTGTTGGAGTGGCGTAGTCGCAAGAGACCGGATCCATCGTGCTGAGGTGTGATGTCGGCCCAAGTCAGGGAAGCGGCTTCGGAGCGACGGAGTAGGGCGTCACGCATGACGGAGCAGAGAGCGATGTCAACCCGTCCGCGGCGGGAGGCCCTGCGGGAACTCTCGCAGCGAAAGCGCACGGGACCACCGCCCGAGCGTGGCAGGCAGGCGGACGCACGGATCTCGGCCAAGGCCTCGGCCGTGAGTGGGGCGGGTTGGTTCCTGGCGGTGCCGATCTGTTGGACGAGACCGGTCAGGGTGCGTTTGACAAGTTCGGTGACGGTGGGGTCGGGCAGGCAAGGTCGAGGCGCTGGCGGTGGGAGCGAGGTTGGTCAAGTGTGCGGCCACAATACCGGGTTCGGCGGGGAGGGGGACATGTTCGTGCTGCTGGGCCCAGGCCGCAAAGGCTTTCCAATGGCCGAGGTAGGCGCGGCGCGTGTTCTCCGCGAGTGATGGGTCCAGGGCCTGGCTCACCCGGTCTTGGTCGGTCATGGACAGACCGTCCAGCGAGACTCCGTCCATTGTGCGCGCGATATCCACATGTCAAACGCCAACTGGGGCGAAATCCCAGAGATTCCGAGAAAATCGTGTTCCGGGGGAGCAGAGTGCGTGAGAACATCCATTTGGCCGCTCCAGAGGGCACGGGGCCCGAATCCGGGCCGTTGGTGCCAGCCAACCAACATAATATGTTCAATAACTCCCGTTCAGCGTCAGCGTCATTTGCCCGGTCTGGGCCGTCGAAGGGCACGGACGCCGGCCGCTACACCGGCAAGAGCGCGAGCATGAGCTGGTCCGCAGCATCGTTTACGGAAAACGTAGGATGAGTTACGATCGGTGCGCATGATTCGGAGCTTCAAGGATCGGGAGATGCGGCACTTCTTCGAGGGTCGACGCGGCGCGGCGTTTCAAGGCTTCGCCAATCAGGCGGTGCGCCCCTGCTGGACAGCGCAGAGACGCTCGGAGACCTTGCTGCATTGCCGAGCAACCGGCTGGAGGCGCTGGGAGTCGACCGTGTCGGGCAGTACGGCATTCGGATCAACGCGCAATGTCGCGTAGGCTTCCGCTGGACCGACGAAGGGCCATGCGCGGTCGAGATCGTGGACCATCGTTGAGGGGCCGAACATGAACACGAGGAACGGCATGAGGCCGGTACATCCCGGCGAAATACTACGCGACGAAATCGAAGCACTGGGCCTGTCGGCCTATGCGCTGTCGAAGGCGCTGGGCGTGCCGGTGAACCGGGTGACGATGATCCTGAACGGTCAGCGGGGCGTGAGCGCAGACACGGCGCTGCGGCTCGCGCGGTACTTCGGGACGACACCGCAACTCTGGATGAACTTGCAGAAGACCTGGGAGCTTCGCCAAGCGGAGATCGCAGCGGGCCGCGAGATCGCGCAATGCGTGACGCCGCGGCAGGTGTCGGCAACAAGTGCGGCGGCCGATGCCCATCCGTGATTTCCAGTCGCTGATGCTCCCCGCTCTCAAGGCGTTAGTCGGCGGTGGGAAGCCGTCACTCTCCGAAGTCCGCGAGTGTCGAGTGTATCGACGCCACCCCGAAGCCGAGCGGGTCAGGCCGCCAAGGTGCGGTGGATTTGGGGCGTTACCGGGTCTGTGGTCATGCGCTCCCAACCACATATCCCCACCCTCGACCTGCCAATGCACCGAGCGTCCGTGGCCACTTTGTGTGCTTGTTGTGGACGCTTGTCGTCAGCCAGTGTCAATCTCCGGCGGTCTGGCTGACTGGCTGTGCCGAACCTGCATTTATCTCAGGTCATGATCCAACGGCTGCGGCCCGTTCGGGCGGCTGCCGCACCCGGGCAGGAATCCGGTGCTCCGCGCCGGATGCTGGTCAGTTCTCTCCGTCGCAAACCTCGAGGCATTCCTCGCGCATGTCCACGCCCGGGGTCACGGCTGCTCGTGAAGTCGAGCCAAGGAATGTCACAATGATGCTCGCATTTGCTGGCAGTGTGTCCGAGCCGTTCCAGATCGTAGGGTCACCAAGTCTTGAGCGGCGCGCCAAGACCTGCCCGTTGCTGGATGACCAGGCCAGCCGCGAAGCGTGGGTCGTCTGCTGCACGCAGCGGTTTCTGCCCTTGGCGCGGCGCCTGGCCGGTGACAACGCCTTGGCCGAGGACGCGCTGCAGGAAAGCTGGAGCCGGATCCTGACGCAGGTCTGCCGGTACCGAGGTGCTGCACCGGCCTGTGGCTGGGTCGGGAAGATCGTGGCCAATTGTGCGCACGACGTGCGCGTCGGCTCGCGCGGAGACCGGCTGCGGCAAGATGCCCACCTGAGCGACAACCTCGTTGCGGGCACCTCGAGTCCCGAATCCCAAGTGCTGGAGCGCGAGATGCTGGCCCTGCTGCAATCGATCGTCGAAGCCCTGCCGGCCACCTACCGGGAGGTCTATATCCTGCGCTATCGGCAAGAGTGTTCCGAACGCGAGACCGCCCGCCACCTCGGCATCTCACCCACGGCGGTCTCGAGTCGTCTCAACCGTGCAGTGAAGTTGATCCAGGAACGCCTTGCCCAACGCTTGGGCCGCATGGAATCCAATCTCAGAACGTGAAGCCGCGCATGGCCCGCATCTGGATCTTCCCATCGGTGGAAGAGGTGGTCTGGCGGCCGGGCCAGTCAATCCTGTGCAAGCAACTGGAGATTCTGGTGATGAATCGACCCCGAGATCTGTCTTAGTGGACAGAGGCAGCGAGATGGACACCATGCGGGATGGAGCGTCGGAGGCACGACCGACGATCTGGCGGGCACCGAAGACGGCACTCTTCATAGCGGACCTCTACGAGTTGGACGGATGGCTAGTGCTCTGTCAACGGAGATCTTTCGGGTGCAGGGGATGGTGGTTGGCGGCGGAAGTCGCACTGGGCGTGCGGCCGGGGAGAGCGCTGCTGGCGGAAGAGCGGGGGGGCATCCGTTGTGGTGTCGTGAGGAACGGTGCGCTCTCGGGCAGCGTAGCGATGGGGATCCGTGCTCCAGTCGTTCCACGAGGCATCGTGGCCCCTGGTGAGGCAGGGTGAGGGATGCGGTATGCGGGTCTGCACGAAGGCGGAGGGGTGAAGGAGCCGGATTGATCCGGGTGCGGCCCGATTGTGAGCGGGACACTGCTTGCAAGATTCCGGATTCTCTCGGGGAGGTTGACACGCGTTTGCGAGCTGTGGTAGCTTCGTGATGATCCGGTCCGAGGGTCCAGGGAGGCTTCCGGAGAACCGGGTTGCCGAGCGGGGAATGCGTTCGGTGGAATACGAGTACAAGAGAGAGAAGGAGAGAAGTTCCATGCAGAGCAAGTTGAAGAAATTCGGGGGGGGGGGGGGTAATTCTCTTCCTGGCAGGGCTTCTGACAGTCGGGATGGCCGGCTGCGGAGGCGATGAACCCCGACAGGTAACCACACCACCGGCCCCGCCGGCGGCCCCGCCGCCCTTCCAGCCGCAGCCGGTCGAGATCACGCTGGGGACGAGCGGGGACACGGTCACCCTGATGACCACCGAGGGTGGTGGCTTCACGCTGAACGGGGAAGCGTTCGCGAGTGGCGGGAACGTGACGGCCGGGAACGGCGGGCAGTACACGCTGACGCTGGCGGAGGGGAGCTGGACGGCGCAGTTCGATGCGCACGAGATCATGGTCACGCTCGGTACGAGCGAGGAGATGGTGACGATCACGCAGGCCGAGGACGGCACCTACTGGCTGGGGGAGATGGCGGTCCGGAGCGGGGAGACCATCCACACGGCCGCGAACGGCAACGAGTACGTGCTGAGCATCACGACCGACGAGAACGGGTCGATCCACTGGATGGCCAGCTACCGGGCGCCGATGATCCCGGTGATGCTGGGACTGTCGGGCGACACGGTGACGGTGAGCAAGTCCGAGGACGGCAGCTACTGGCTGGACGGCATGTCGGTCACGAGTGGGGAGACGACCGCGCATGCGGGGAACGGCAACACCTACACGCTGACGATGGGTGAGGACGGGATGTGGATGGCCGAGTACATGGCCATGGTGGTGGAGGTGATGCTGGGGACCTCGGGCGAGACGGTGACGGTGAGCAAGGCCGAGGACGGCGGCTACTGGCTGGGGGAGATGCAGGTCGAGAGCGGCGTGACGGTCGCGACGGCGTCGAACGGGAACCGGTATCGGCTGATGAAGGATACGGAGGGGATGTGGATGGCGGAGTACGTGCCGATGACGGGCACGGTGACGGTGGGCAGCCTGGGGGTGACGCTGGAGACGGTGCGGGCGGAAGACGGGAGCTGGACGGTGGTGAGTCCGGTGAGTGGGGAGCCGGAGACGCTGACCGACGGAGCCACGTTCATGGTGGGTGGCAACAGCTACACGCTGATGGACGACGGGGAGGGGAACTGGATGGCGACGTACCAGGAGGAGACGGTCTCGGTCATGCTGGGGATGTCGGGCGAGACGGTGATGCTGACGAAGAGGGAGGACGGCAGTTACTGGCTGGGGGAGATGCAGGTCGAGGACGGGGTGACGATGGTGACGGCGACCAACGGCAACCTGTACACGCTGAGCATGGACGCGGACGGGATGTGGATGGCGATGCATGAGGCGCCACAGACGCAGGTGGCGTTGGGCACGAGCGGGACGACGGTGACGCTGGTGCGGGAGGAAGACGGCAGCTACACGCTGGACGGGGATGCCTTCATGAGTGGCGGTCGGGTGACGGCGGGGAACGGGAACGTCTACACGGTGACGATGGTGGACGGGGCGTGGATGGCGGAGTACCAGCCGGAGAGCATGGCGATCGAGGGCACGGGCGGTCTGATGGCGGTATCGCGAGAGGACGGTGAGGGCTACGACGTGGACGGCGCGATGCTGCCGAGCAGCGGGATGGGCGACATCGACACGGAAAGTTCGGGGAGCTACCGGGTGCGGATGGAGGACGGGATGCTGACGGGCATGCGTCTGGACAACGTCAAGATCGACACGGCGACGGACTACAAGACGGACGGTCTGAGTGCGATGCCGACGATGCGGGGGGACGACAAGTCGACGGCGGACATCAACGAGGCGAACACGGCGCTGGTGGTGGCGGGGGAGAACTATCCGTTCGCGGACCTGCTGGGGGACGGGGTGTCGCAGACGAAAGGGAAGAACTTCGTGGCGGAAGCGCGGACGAAGCTGGAAGGGATCCGGGAGAAGATCGTCCAGATCCTGGACGTGTTCGAGAAGGATTCGGAGCGGGACACGCAGATCACGAACCAGTGGGGCACGAACAGCGAGGCCAACAAGGCCAAGAACGCGAAGACGAATGTCAAGGGGGTGCTGAAGGAGGTGTTCGACGACGCCAAGGTCGACACGCTGTTGCCGAAGGACACCAAGCAGGATGACGACAAGGCGCTGGGGAAGATCGACGATCTGATCGAGGCGCTGACGAGCGCGGAGGAACTGGCGGCGGCGCTGGGGGACGACGGTGCGCTGGAGAATGTGGCCAAGGCGGGTGACGCGGCGAAGATCTTCGCGGCGACGAAGACGGAATCGACGGTGACGTACGGGATGCACGGGAACACGCGGTACGGGACGATCACGCGCAAGGAGCGCAAGGATGCGGTCGCGCCGGCGAAGTACAGCGTGAGCGACAAGCTGGGGGAGCGGGGAGCGTTCGCGTTCGGGGTGACGGACGAGACGGCGCGGGCGCGGTACGTGCAGACGAAGGGTACGGCGCGGTACGAGGGGCAGACGCTGGCGGTGAGCGGAGGGGACAAGCAGTATGCGGGGGACATCGAGATCAGCATCAACTTCACGGCGGAGAAGGTGGACGGGTTGATCACGAACCTGATGACGGCGGAAGGGGAGAGTTGGGAGTACCTGTTCGGGGAGGTGGACAGCATCGTGCTGCCGAAGGCGGACCTGAACACGCAGGGGATGTGGGCGCTGGCGGGGAAGGCGGACATCAACTTCGGCCGGCGGGCGGGGTCGTATCGGCCACAGGAGGTGGCCAGCACGTTCGAGGGGCGGTTGCTGGGAGGCAACACTGCGCCGGAGGCGGGCAGCGAGGTGGTGGGAGTGTGGTCGGTCGGCGCAGGGGTGAAGACGAACAGCAATGCCGGGACCGAGGATGCGAGCTACCTGGCAGGGGGTTTCGGGGCCAACCGTGTGGCGGACGAACCGGTGCGGCGACCGTCGGTGGATGACGGGACGGCGGTGAGCGCGATGATGAGGAGTTCGGCCAAGACGACGCTGGCGGATGGCAAGTTGATGGCCACGCCGCAGGCGTGGGCGTGGTACCGGGAAACGCTCACCTCGACCCAGAAGGATAACCTCAAGGCGGGTTATTTCGCGGGGGGTGTGGATGCGACCTATTTCCGCATGGCGGATGCGAAGCTGGCGGATGATGGGACCCTCAGCCAGTTGGGCGACAAAAAGGAGAACGTGGAGATCGGACTGGCGGATCTGCTGGCCACGGAAGGGGGGGAGTACACCCTCAACAGTCCGAAGACATGGGTGCAGGATGCGCGGGAGCGGGTCCAGAAGCAGCGGGACAAGATCGCGGGACTGAAGGCGATCGGCGATCTGGAGACGCAAGAGCAGGAGGCATGGGAGGAGGTGCTGTTGCGGCTCACGACCAACGTGTTCTGGGATGTCCAGACGGACGGGAACAACGAAACGCGCGGGAATCGGCTGTCGCCGAGCGAGGTGCACGGGCAGTTGCCGCTCAAGATCGTCAAGGTGGACAACGACGACAACCCGCTGAAGGACATCCCGGACGATGCGCTGGATCGCATCGACGCGGTGCTGGAGGCGCTGAGTTCGGTGGAGAGTCTGGAGGCGGCGTTCGATCCGGGGCAGGACGGACTGTTCGTGGTGGAGGACGGGGACGAGGAGAAGTCGTTCCTGAAGGTGCACGGGGATGACGGGGAACTGTTCGACAGCGCCGGCACAGGCACTACCGCGGCAGCTAGCTACAAGCAGATCTGGAACACGTCGGCGTCGGCGATCTTCAATCAGCGGCAGTGGCAGATCAAGGCGACGGCGGGGAGTACGGACTACACGCGGTTCGGGGTATGGCGGATCCAGCATGCGCGGAACGCGCTGCGGGGCAAGAACTGGTACCACCAGGAGGTGGATGCGTTCGCCTGGAGTCCGCTGCCGGTGGCGACGGCCCGGACCCGAGCGCAGTTGCCGGCGGGCGCTCGGGCGACGTACGAGGGCAAGACGGTGGCATACCTGGGCTGGCCGACGATGCACAACGATGCGCCCAACGAGGGCCTTCAGTTGGCCTACGAGGGTACGGTGAGTGTCGAGGTGCAATGGTTCACGACCACCGAGACAATCGGCGGCGGCTGGCCTGCCAACGCCGCGGCGAAGGGAGTGGGCGGGCGTGTCACGACGGTGCTGAGCGACCTGCGGTCGGTGTCGAACGGCGACTACCTGTACCATGCCAACAAGGCGGTGCGGCGACTGACCTTTCCGAAGATCACCTTCGGCACGGATGCCAGCTTCGGCGGTAGCAGCGACCACAAGCTGGACTACCGGTGGAACGCCCTCTTTTCAAGGACGGTCACGATCGACTACCGGGATTCGGCGGAGACCCGGACGACGGCGAATCACGAGAACAATACAACCGGGTACGCTTTCGACTTCGTGGGGAACTCTGCGGACGGCCCTCTGGGGGTGATCGGGTACTACTCGATCCCCGCGGACTCCGGTTCCAGTCCGAAGTTCGCCCCGGCGGACAAACCGGCCCAGAACTTGAGCCTCAAGGGAGCCTTCGGCGCGGACCTGCCCTAGAGATCGGTGCCAGGGGCACCGCGCGAACAGCCGGGGGAGCGGGCAACCGCTCCCCCTTTTCCTTCTCGTTACGGTTACCCAGTGTTCCGTCAGGCAATGATTTTCGGGTAGGCGGACTTGAGTCGACAGCGAGTTTTGGCAATCGACATCCGCCCGACATAGGCCGATTCACTCCACGCTGGCGCGTGTTGACGCATTGCGACGATGCTGTCACCTCGGCCCGCAACTGGTCCAGGTCCCCGATCCGACGACCACTCAGACACTGCCGCGTCCGGCAATCCGACTCACACTCCGCGACATTCAGCCAACTCCCGTGCTGCGGAGTGTACTGGAACTCGATGCGCTGCCGCAATCCCCGCGCCCGCTCCGGCTCGAACGCCTCGTACAGCGCTCCCCGCGTGTGCGTGTCGGGATTGTCCAGCACCAGCGTGACCTTCTCGCCGTTCGCATGGCGGCTCTCCCGCAGGGCCGCGACCTCCTCGGCCCCGTCCAGCCTGGTGCGCCGCTCCCGCACCATCCGGACCGGCTGTTCGTCCCTGCAGACCACCGGTCGCCGCTCGTCGTACGGCTCCCGTACGTGGACAGAACATCTTCCATGGCCGCCACACACTCCCCGTCCACCTGTGGCGGAATCACCCGGTACTGCAGGTAGCGCCCTGCCATTTTATCGAGTGTCTGATCGACGGTTTCGTGGTTGATCGTGTCACGGATGCCGATCTCGACCGCCTCGCGGGCTAGCAGGCGCAGCGACCATCGGCCGTGGCCGGTCGGCGGGGGACCCAGCCGCACCGCGATCAGCGCGACTTCCTGCCGCCCGTCCAGGCGCTTCGGCGGCCAGATGGGAGGGCCGACTCGAAGTCGTCCAGCACGCAGCGTTTGCGCATGTTCGCGACGGTGCGCTCCCGGCAGTCGAAAGCCTCCGCGACCTGGTGATCGCACCAGTCCGGCCCGTCCGCATCGACCTGCAGCAGGATGCGCGCCCGGTGCGCTTTCTGGCTGCTGCCCTAGAGTTTCTGGATGACCTCCTGACAGGGCTTGCTTTCCGCCTCCAACAAGCGCACAATGTACTTCTTCATGGTTCCTTCTCCCTTGCTCTGGAACGACGGCTCGGACCACAGGGCCCTCGCCTTGAAACACATTACACAGGAAATGTTACGATTGACGCAACACTAGGGCTACGGATCCTGAATGATGATGACAAGCTCGGGACGCTGTTCTTCCCGACTCTCAACGCGTCTACGACGGGTGTCACGTGCCATCTATATGACTGCACGGATAGCAGTCAGGAGGGGCCGTTCAAGGCCAGGAAATTCGGCGGCACAACCAACGTATCGGCCAGCGCGGCCATCCGAATCACTGGAGCGGTCTATACCGACGCACTGGGCCAGTGCCGCGGTCCACTTGCAGATCTAGGATGCCGACAATGAACGCATGGCGCGTGATTGTGATCCTCTCCGCATGCCAGATGGCCGTGCCAGAAGCCCGCGGCCGTGAGGTCTCAGTGCAGATTGCATGGGACGACCTGAGGACGGTCGTAGCGCATGCGGAGTTTCTTCCCAAGACAAGGGTATGGACTGGAGCGGACGGCAGGAACCGGGTCCGCGGCAGATTGATCGAAGTCAACGCAACCGGCCTGACCATCGAGAGGAAGGACGCTGGACAATTCATCCAGCAGTCCGAGGTGCATTCGATTCGCTTGGTGCCACGCCGTCCGGGCATGCGGCGGAACCGGACGATTGCGGCCATTCTGGCTGTGCCCATCGGGGTGGGTTCGTTGCTGGGGGCGCTCATGCTGACCTGCCCGACCATGGATGTTTGCCTGGACACGCCAGCACGCCGAATGCCCGGTCATCTCGGCCTGGCGGTCGGTGTGCCCTATCTCGTGTATCGTCATGCCCGGAATATGGATCGGGTTGCCATTCGGTTCGTCGTGGAACAAGGCAAGGAGCCGGAGGAACAACCATGAACAGGAAACACGGAATCATCGCCTTGCTGACCGTCTTGCTGGCGGGCGAGATTGCACAGGGAGGGATCCTGCGCGGCAGTGTGCGCACTGCGGAAGGCGATCCGATTGCGGCGAGAATCATGGTGCTGGGAGGTCCGGTAGACGCAGGTGTCGTGACAATATGACACTGACAGTGACGCAACCTTTTCCATCGAACTGAACCCCGCTGGGTTGATCGCGGCGACGGCCACGGCTCGGAGCTACGCAACTCTCACACGTCTGTTGGAGCATTGCTTCGGATACCATCCGCCTGGACTCCAGGAACGGTTCTTGGGGTCCACTGCGAAAGACATCAGTGCGCGATTCCCTTCCGCGCTCACGGACGGCGTCCTGCCCAATGTACTCAGTGACATCAACACCGAATCAACGGCCTCCCTTCGACAGCCCGCCCACGGCACAACCCCGGATCCCTCGGGTCGCCCGAGCCGACTCCGCAATGGGCCCGTCGCCTCTTCCCGACCGGCCCACCCTCGTTCGTGACCGCCCAGCGGACCACCGGTCCGCCGTGGACGGAACTGCGCGAAGGCGTCCTCGACGCCATCGCGACCGACCCAACCGCCAGCCCCGCACACTCGGACGCCCCTACAGGCATGGCTCCGAACCCCCGGCCCCGAACGGCAATCGTCCATTCTCGCTACACTGGCCAACGGGTCCGCCCATACCGACCCCCACCGACCACCACCATGTCCAGCCACAGCAACACGGCCCACGATTCCGACGAAATCAACAACCCCCATGACCTCATGTTCAAGGCCACTCTCTCCGATATCGACCTGGCCAACGATGTGCTGCGCACCCACATTCCCCCCAACTTCCTCGAACTGTTCACTTCCGACCCGTCCACACCCCTCGAAGGCACCTTCATCGACGCCAACCTCCGCTCCCAGCAGGTCGACAAACTCTTCCGCATGAAGCTCCGCAGCGGCAACTTCGCCTTCGTCTACGTCCTCCTCGAACACAAATCCTATTCCGACCCCGCCACCGCCCTCCAGATCGCTCGCTACAAAATCCGCATCTGGCAAGCCTATGCCCGCAACCGACCCAACCGCTACCGGGCCCTGCCCGGCATCATCCCCATCATCTTCTATCACGGCCCCGACCCCTGGTCCGCTCCCCTCTCCCTCGCCGCCATGGTCGTCGATCCCCCCTTCCGCCTGCTCGAACCCACCTTCGGCTACTACCTGCGCAACCTGCGCACCATCCCCTTCCAGCTGTTGGCCACACACCCCGCCGACCGCGCCGGTCTCGCCGCCCTGCGCTATTCCCACAGCGGCCCCGACGCGATGGAGGAAAAACTGCGCGTGCTGCCCGAGATGTTGGCCGGATTGCCCGACCACTCCGAACTCGAGCAGCAGATCATGCTGTATGTTATAGAGATATGGGCGGTGTCGGTGGCAACGCTGCGACGGGCGGCGGAGACCGCCAAGCCCGGGAAGGGGACGCGTCTCGTGGGAGAGGTTCTTCAGCAACTCGTTGATCAGGGCAAGGCCGAAGGCCTGATCGCGGGCAAGGCTCAGGGGATGGCCACCACTTTGATCCAACTGCTGGAGCATCGCTTCGGACCCATTCCGCAAGGGACACGGCACAGGATCGAACGCTCCACCCCGGACGAACTCAACGCTCGGTTCAGTGCCGCGCTCAAGGCCGGCGCCCTGCCCGATGTCTTCGGTGACATCGGCACCGAATGAACTTCACATCCATTGGCAGCCGGTTGCCACGGCACAAACGCGGCCCGAGCCTGTCGCCAGCGAAATCTCCCGCCGCCACGGAACCCACATCGCACTGTCCTCAACCAGCGCGTTCTAGCCGACCTGCTGATGCGCTCTGGTCATAGGCTTCTCCGGCTGGTCGGTGTCATATCACCACAGATGACAAGCCATGACCCAAGAGGGCTCCGAAAGGATCCTGCATTAACCGAACCGGCACAGCGCTGCACTCGCAAACTGCCGACGGCGATGTGGACTCGGCAGTCCGTCACGACTTGGGGAGCAACCATCGAACTGCGATTTCCAGGACCACCCACTCCTGGCGCATGGGGAAAGGCCCCGACCGACCACCCGCTCGTTCGAGATTGACCCTACATCAGCACAGCACGCCAGACCGCTGACTTCCACGCCAATGTCTCCACACCGCAGATGGGACCGATGTACGTGACGTGTTCAGCGAGTACAATCGTGGCTTGGATACTGAAAGAACCCCTTTCCGCTTGGACGGAAGGACTGCCCTGGTGACCGGTGGTGCTAGCGGCATCGGCAAGGAGACCGTACTCGCCTTGGCCAACAGTGGTGCCCGTGTGCTGATCGGCGATATCGACGAGAGCACGGCCCGGTCGCTGGCCACCACCGTGCCAAACGCAGCCCCGCTGCTCCTCGACGTGACCGACCCGGACACCATCACAACAGCGCTGGACTCGCTGGACTCGCTGGACATCCTTGTAAACAATGCCGGAATTGGCCATGTCGGCACTGTGGAGGAGTGTGCTCTCGACGACTGGCGCAGGGTCATGCAGGTCAACGTAGAGGGCATGTTCCTGGTTACGAGTGCGGCGTTGCCGCTGCTCCTGGAGTCAGTACGTCCCTGCATCGTCAACATCGGCTCCGTGGCGGGACTGGTCGGGGTTAAGCGGCGTTTCGCTTACTGCGCTTCCAAGGGAGCCGTGGTCAGCATGACGCGCTCACTCGCCGCTGACTATGCGGGGCGGCTACGCGTGAATTGCGTCTGCCCGGGAACCGTGGACACTCCCTTCGTAGAAGCGTATCTGGAGAAGTACCACAGCCACGAGAAAGACCAGGTTCGCCAGCAACTGGACGCTCGCCAGCCGGTCGGCAGATTGGGCCGGCCGGACGAGATTGCCCACCTAGTGCTCTATCTGTGCTCGGACGAGGCGGAGTTCGTGCATGGGGCCATGATGGCGATTGATGGAGGCTGGACCGCACTGTAGCCCTTCCGTCAGCGCAACATCGCTGGTGCGACATGTCGCAAGGAGAGGTGTCCTCCGGCACCGGGAGAAGGAACCGTGAAGACTCCCTTGGCCCGACTGGCGAAGTCGCCCCAAAGGTCGGAGGACTGCGTTCGGAAAACACACCGGGCCCGCAACCCGTGGCAGACCGATACGGGTCGTTCAGGTTGACCCGAGCGGCTGGCACTTGTGCAACGGCAGTTGCTCGCTCAGAGGAGTTACAGAATCCACCTTGAATTCGCCGACTGGCCATCCACACAACCCGCAACACCCCACACAGCCTCTGACTGGTGTTGCTTCCGTAAGGACTGAGCGACGTCGATTAGTCTTGGTCACTGCCGTGGGACACGTGGCATCGGACCTCGACTAGCGAATGTTCGCGAGCGTTGCTTAACGCTCGCCTTGCGAATACTGGCACGTTCGTACCACTTGATCTGCGAACTGAAGGAACCAGTAGTCCATCCAGACCCTCGGTGGCAGCTTCGGCTCCCAATCGGTTGCAGAACGTGTAGTCGTCCCGGTGCATCAAGTCCGGCCACATCGTTTGTAGTGGGCGCAGATCCTTCGCATGCCCCCGGAAATCGCACGTAAATCGCGAGTACCATGCAGTTCGATGTTCGCTCGGCTTACCGGCAAATCTCTTGCAGAACCAATAGCGTACCTCCGCCTCTGCCGTCTCCGCTTCAAGGGAGAAGTACCCCACAGGGAAGGAGCCGTCGGAAAAACGCGACATGGGATACTTGCGGGCATAGAGGTGCCGCTTCGGCCTGAACGGTGCCTCGACGAGTCCTTCGAGAGAATCGGACATTCCACACGAATTCAGCAGTTCGATCATCTCGGAATTCTGTCCCAGACTCATCCCTTGGTCATGAAGGAAGTCCTCATCTGTTTGATGGCTCACAAATCGAAACACAACCTCCTCGCGATGTCCGCCGACAACCTCGTTGAGCACCTTCATCGTCCTGCCGCCGCTTCGACGTACTCTTTCACAAGCAGCAGATTCTCCATCGACCCGTCCAGCATCAGTTCCATGGGCGAGCGCTCGCCCAGCGTCGAGTGCGGCTCCCGAAGCCACTGATTTTCGACATCTTCGTTCCGAAACAGTGCCGACAATGTCTTGCGGATCTGATAGAGGTATACGATCCTGTCCTTGACATCGCGCCCGCTGAGGGTGGCCAACCCGGCCAGCAGGTCCCGGACGAATGATTGGTTATCGGGGTCCATTCCGAGCAGAATGGTCGCATCCGTCGAGTTCAGTTTCCATGTGGCAAGGAGATTCTTGAAGAACTGGACCGGTCCCGTCAGGCGTGCTACGAATGCCGAAGTTGGTGCATCGAATCTCGGTCTGACTCTGCCAGGATATTCGGCCTGGCCGGATCCTCCGAAGACGCCGGGCGACTCGCGACTGCCTAGATACGCTCCCGACCTTCCTTGCGGCAGAACTCCCCCTATCCACTCATACGAGTGACGTTGAGCTTGCCCAATACTGCCCGCGCTTTTGTCCGGTCGCATACCCCAGATCTGCGATTCGAGTACATCGCCAAGCTCTTGGACGTGGCCACCCGTCCCTCCGCTGCTACCCAGTAGACGGAAAGTCGTCCACATCGTCATCGCCTCCTCGACAGCACCAAGGCTCATGACATTCCCGAGTTGGTGGGAATGGGCACCATCTTGATGTCCAGACCTTCCAGTAGTGCTTGGAGTAGTCGTCGCAATCGATCGATATCCTCCTCATATGGATGCCTGTCCGGTCGGAACCGATTCGTGATCGAACATGAAGCAATGATCGACGACTGCACTACCGTGTTGTCGTATGCGTGCAAGACTGCACGCCAACCTTCATCTTCATTCCGAACTTCAAGGTTGATGCATGGACACAACACTGCGTTGCCTAGGCCAGTCAGATCCACGACGATGCCAGAGTGCACGACCTGCCGCAGAAAATCACGCGCCACGACAGACCCGTCACCGAGTTGGAGCGACAGCGATGATCTAGCCGTGACCCCAGCAATTTCAACCTTCGGGAGCACTGTCCGCAGCGCCTTCTCGACCCGTTTGAAGCAGTCCTTGCCGACCGCGATGTCCTGTACACCTCTCAGTCCGCCAAGGCGTAGCGACACCCTCTCTGCCGAAACCTCAACCGTTCCATTTCCTTCCAGCACAGTTGCACGTACGCGAACATCCGAGAGCGCGTTCCCACCGAATGCGTGCAGGTCTTTCGCCCGAAGCGGAAACAATGGATGGATCTGCTGATGCAATGACCGCAGAATTTCAACATTGTATGTCGCTAGGTCGAACAGCGGAACGGAGAACTCCGCATCGTACGTCAGTTCCATCCAGTCGATGCTAGCCTTCATCACGGTATGTCCTGGCACATGCCAATACTTAACGTCTTGCGGTGCAGGATTCCTCCTGTGGTCCGTTTACCCGGCAGCGGATCCGTGTAGTCCGAGCCACTCCGCTCGGACTACACCAATCTCGCCATCCCGTTTCGTGGTCGGGCTGACCTACATCTTCCAATACGATACACCATGTCGGAGATGTATGTATCGCGAAGGCCATGCGAACCACCCTTCGCCACACTGGACGCACGACATCCCCGGGTGGGCGCCCGCTGTGGTCGAAGGGCAGACCGTTGTGGATGCAGCGCTCGACTGGCGTAGCACCGAAGCGCAACCACGGGTGCGGGATGTGAGGACGCAACTGCCGGTCAACGCCCAAGACAGGTTCGGCACTCCAGCACCCACCGTTTCCCGCCAGCCGTTCTCTATGGAATAATGACCTTGCCATGAGGCACTTCGCACCAACCCTCTTCTGTCTTCTGCTAGCCACCGGCCTTCGCGCCGATGTCCAGCTGCCGACGCTCTTTGGCGATCACATGGTCCTGCAGGCCGACCAGCCAGTCCACGTGTGGGGCTCAGCGGAACCGGGCGAGGAAGTCAGTATCAGCTTCCGCAACCGGAACTTGAAGATTGCCACGTCCGAGAGCGGCAACTGGTCCGCCTACCTGCCGCCATCCAGGGCGGGAGGCCCGTTCACTCTTGCGGTACAGGGAAACAACAGGGTCACGATCCGGGATGTGTTCGTCGGCGAAGTGTGGATCGCATCGGGCCAATCGAACATGGTCTGGCCCCTATCGAGATCCGACGACGCCGAAGCCGAGATCGCGGCCGCCCGGCACCCGGGCATCCGCTATTTCAAGGTCGACCTGGAAACTGCGGACGAACCCCAGGATGACGTGAGCGGCGAGTGGCAGGTGGTGTCACCCGATACCGCGGCTGAATTCTCGGGTGTCGGCTACTTCTTCGCCCGCCACCTCAATGGCACGCTGGAGGTTCCCGTCGGCATCATCCAGTCCGCCTGGGGCGGGACCCCTGCCGAGGCATGGACCAGCAGGGCATCGTTGTCGGAAGACCCTTTGCTGGCAGAACTGATCACCGCCTACGACAGGGCCGCCACGGCCCCGGAGAGCCGGCAGCGGGAACCTCGTCCGCAGCACGAACCGACGGCGCTTTTCAACGCCATGATCGCTCCGCTGACCAGCTACTCGATCCGGGGTGCGATCTGGTACCAGGGCGAGAACAATGGCAACCGCGGTCAGGGCGTTCTCTACCGGAGGCTGTTCCGGACGATGATCGAGGACTGGCGACACGCCTGGGCTCTCGGGAACTTCCCGTTCCTCTTCGTGCAACTCGCCAACTACGGCAAGGTCCCGGCGACCGCCACCTGGCCCGAACTCCGGGAAGCCCAGTCGATGGCCCTCGGCTTGGCTCACACGGGTATGGCCGTGACGATCGATATCGGGAACCCGACCGACATTCACCCCCGGAACAAGCAGGATGTCGGTAGGCGCCTGGCACTTGCCGCAAGGGCGGTCGCCTATGGAGAGAATGATCTGGACCACTCCGGACCCATCTTCCGGCAGGCAACATGGGAAGGACCGCAGGTCCGACTCTGGTTCGACCACACGGCGGCCGGACTGGAGGCCCGTGACGGTTCGTTGCGCGGCTTCGAAGTGGCCGGCCCGACGGGCGAATTCCGGGTGGCCACGGCAAGAATTGATGGCGGCACGGTGGTACTGTCCCACCCGGAAGTATCCGCGCCGAGCAGGGCCCGTTACGGGTGGGCAGCCGCCCCCGATGTCAACCTCTTCAACTCGGCGGGACTTCCCGCATCGCCGTTCCGTACCATGAAGTGAGGCGCCCCTAGCGCAACGGCATGCAGAACCGTCCCACCCCTATCGTCAGGGACCTGGTTCTGGTGGGGGGCGGACACAGCCACATCACCGTTCTGAAGCGTTTCGGCATGAACCCGATGCCGGGGGTACAACTCACCCTCGTCTGCCGCGATGTTCACACTCCGTACTCCGGCATGCTGCCGGGCCTGATTGCCGGCCACTACTCCTACGACGAGGCGCATATCGATCTGCGCAAGCTGTCCACGTTCGCCCGAGCCCGGTTCATTCACGACGAGGTCATCAGCCTCGATCCACTCCGACAGGAACTCCGATTCCGCAACCGGCCGGCGATTCCCTATGACTTGCTGTCCCTGAACATCGGCTCGACACCCGGGATGCAGGACGTGCCGGGGGCCGCCAAGCATGCCGTTCCCGTCAAGCCCATCAGCGAGTTCCTGCCGCGATGGCAGGCCCTTCTGGAGCGGGTCCAGTCGACCGCTGGCTCCCCCCGGATCGCCGTGGTGGGCGCGGGCGCGGGGGGCGTGGAACTGACGCTCGCCATCCAGTACCGGCTCCGGTCCCGCTTCGCCTCGCTGGGTAAGTCCACTGCTCCCGAGATGCACCTGTTCGGAGCGGAAGCCTGCATCCTGCCCACCCACAGCGCTGGGGTGCGTGGCAGGTTCGGGCGCATCCTCGCGGATCGGGGGGTCACCGTACATCGGAATTCGGTAGTCACGGAAGTGACCGCCGACGGTGTGACCACGAGCGACGGATGGCAGGGAACGTTCGATGAAGTTGTCTGGGTAACGAACGCATCGGCCGCCGACTGGCTCTCACGGTCCGGATTGGCTGTGAACGGTCGCGGATTCGTCCGGGTCGACGAATCACTGCGCTCGATCTCCTGCCCGAACGTCTACGCAGCCGGAGACGTTGCGACGGTCGAGGCGCATTCCAGGGAAAAGGCCGGCGTGTTTGCGGTCCGACAGGGACGTCCCCTGGAGAAGAACCTCCGGTTGGCCCTCTCCGGCAGGGCCACCCGCCCGTTTCGACCACAACGGCGATTCCTGAGCCTGATCTCCACAGGCGACCGGTACGCGGTTGCTTCGCGGGGGAGATGGTCGCTGGAAGGGGGTTGGGTGTGGACCTGGAAGGACTGGATCGACCGCAGGTTCATGGGGAAGTTCCAGGAGCTTCCGGCGATGACGGAGACAGATTCGAAAGACGAACCGGCTGCGGCGGTGGACGGTTCTCCGGGACTCGCAGAACGGGACATGCGCTGCCGCGGATGCGCGTCGAAGATCGGTGCAACGACGCTCACGGGAGCCCTCGCTGCAATCGAACCGTTCTGGCGCGAGGATGTTCCAGCCGGCCTGTCGACGCGCGACGACGCCGCCATCATCGAAGTGCCGGATGGCAGGTCACTCGTGCAGTCCGTGGACTTCTTTCCGGCCATTGTCGACGACCCGTACCTGTTCGGTCAGATCGCGGCCAACCATGCGTTGAGCGACATCTTCGCGATGGGGGCCACGCCCCAGTCGGCACTTGCGATCGCGGGCATTCCGTTCGCGACGGCGAGGAAATCGGAAGACCTGCTGCGGCAGATGCTGCTCGGAGCCAATGAGACGTTTCTCGCCGCGCACACGAACCTGGCCGGCGGCCACACCAGCGAGTGCCCCGAACTGGCCCTGGGGTTCGTGATCAACGGGCTGACCGAAAAAGGGGCGGCACTCCGCAAGGGTGGGCTTCACCCTGATGACGCCCTGATACTGACCAAGCCCCTCGGGACCGGGGTCATCTTCGCCGCCGAAATGCGCCTTGCCGCCAAGGGCCGCTGGATCGATTCTGCGATCGAGTCGATGCTGCAGTCCAGCCAGCGGGCCGCCGAGATCCTCCGTGCGCACGGTGCAACTGCCTGTACTGACGTGACCGGATTCGGCCTGGCGGGCCACCTTGTCGAAATGTTGGAAGCATCGCAAGCTGGCGCCGTGATCGACCTGGCGACGCTGCCGGTGCTCCCGGGAGCGACGGAGTGCATCGACGCGGGCATCCGCAGTTCGCTCTTTCCGGAGAACCTGCAGGTCTGGCACCGTGTGGGCAATGGGGCCGAACTGCCCGAGCACTCCGCCTTCGCCCTGCTGTTCGATCCGCAGACAGCTGGCGGCCTGCTGGCCGGCATCCCCCAGGAACGCGTGGAGTCCTGCCTGACAGCGCTTCGCGAGGCCGGATACGGATCGGCCAGCACGGTCGGTACCGTGCAGGTGCCAGACGAGGAGGGCTTGCTGGTGCTTGATGGCATTGCGGGCTGGGAACGGCCTCAACGGAAGAAGAGTTCCTGGCCGGCTACCGCCAGGGCGTGAGCGATCATGGCCGCCGCGACACTTCCCGCCTGGGAGTACGCCCCGCCACAGAACCAGCCCAGCACGGCCGCGGTCGCTGCATGCGGGAGGTTCGGAAACGCACCCCGCCCCAGATGGACCGCCCCGAAGAGGATCGTCGAAACGCTCCGCGCTAGCAAGGGCCTTCCCGTGGAGACCGCCGCCAGGTTCTGGATGACACCCCGCAGCAGAAACTCCTCCGCGAGGGCCGTGGTGCAGTAGATTCCGATGAGTTTGCCGGCCGCACCGGCCAGTCTCGCAAGCAGCTCATCCAGTGGAGGATCCCACTCCAGGAACCCGGTCAAAAGACCCACCACCACCAGCCAGGGCATCGCGTGAGCCGAGTTCCGCAATCCGATCTCCCAGTCCTTACGGATCGGCAGCAGGCGAAACCCCACCCCCTGCAGGCGCCGCAGGACCAGGAACACGTACAGTCCCAGGGGAATCAGCATCAGCTTGCCGAGCGAGTCGAGTCGGTGGGCGGGAGGCTCGAAGCCTTGATAGATGTCCCGGAACAACGGACTCAGCCCGCTGATCATCGGAAAGGCAAGCGCGCCCGCCACCAGGAGGTCCTGCCACGCAAATCCGCGCTTGCGCACGGGAAAGACGGGATACGTGAAGGCCACGATCGCACAGAGCACCACCAGCTTCAGGACCGAACCTACGGACGCGATTCCGGTGGGCACCGCATAGATGAGGTACGGTGCAACGGACACGGCTACCAGGACACCAGCAAGGGTCCGCGGCCGCAGCGCCTGCTGGATTGCCGTCCTGGCGGCGCTCGATACGGCTGCGCAGTACAGCAGGCTCTGCCAGCAGAACGCTGCCACGACCGGGACGGCTATCGACGCTGCGAAACCGAACCGCCGTGCAAGAATGAAACCGGCGATGGCAAGCACGGCGCCAAGCCCCACTGAGCACAGAACGAACGAACGCAGGGAGGGCCTTGCAGTGATCTCGGCGACGGTCAAGCTACTCATCGTAGCCGTACCCCTGTCCTTTCCGCCGCTGACGGGCCAGATGCCGGACGGGCTGGTCCGGAGTGTCGCGGAAGCGGGCAGTCGACTGGTGAAGGAGCGCGATCACTACACGTACACGCAGACCTTCAGGTTCCACGAAATCAGGAGAGGTGCGCGACCCGGGCGCTACGAGGAGGTCCGGGACATCACTTTCACAGGAACGGGCGAGCGCCTAGAACGCCATCGCAAGCCACCACTGATGCGGCTGGCTCGAATGCGCCTGACAGAAGAGGACTTCCGCGATCTGCGGGACGTCAACCCGTTCGTGCTGACAACGGACACCCTCCGCCTTTACCGTGTCCGCTACAAGGGTGTCGAGCCGGTCGACGACACCCCGTGCCACGTCCTGCAGGTACGGCCCCGGCAGATCCTCTACGGCCAGAGGTTCTTCGATGGCCTGATCTGGGTCGCCGTCGAACACGGTCAGGTCGTCCGCGTGGCTGGACGGCCGGTACCCCAGATTCACCGCTTGCAAGACTCCAACCTGTTTCCCCGGTTCGAGACTCGGTACGAGCCCGTCGATGGGGAGCACTGGTTCCCGGTCCGTACTGCGGGAGACGACATCCTGCCGTTTCCGTCCGGCAGTCAACGCGTGAAGATCCTGATCGAATACTCGGACTACAAGCGCTTCACCGCGAACTCGACCGTCACGTTCGGCAAGATGGACGGCGCCCCGTCGTCGCCCCGATAGGCGGGAGAGTCGATGAATGCCTCTCGGCCCCGCTGTACAATCGGACTGCAGATGCGCTTTCTTCCCGTCATCGCCCTGGCAACGCTCCTCCCCGCAGCCGCCCAGTCACAGCAGCATCTCGGCAAGCCACTCAGGGCCTGGCAGGAGGACCTGAACGCACCGACAGGGATTGACCGACTCCTGGCGATTCGATCGATCGGGGAGATGGCCGTTGCGGGCCACTCCGGATCCTCTGCCGTACTCCTGTCAGCGCTGGTGCATGCCGACAGTTCGGTGCGATACTGGGCCGCCACAGCCGCTGTCCACATCCCCTCCCTGAAGCTTGACCTCATGGCGGGCCTGAGAAATGCCCTTACGGACAAAGTCCCGGAGGTGCAGGTGCAGGCGGCACACGCACTGATCGAAGCCGGGGAGGAATCACCGGCGCTCGAGACCCTGTCCGGCCTGCTCTCCCATGACAATCGCGGCGTGCGGCTGCAGGCAGCCCACGCTCTGGATGCCATTGGCGCCCGCGCAGCGCCTGCGGCCAATGAGTTGCGTTTGGCCATGGACGACGAATTCGACTACGTACGCCGTGTCGCCAGACATGCGCTCTGGACGCTCGGTGAAAGACCATGCCCATACCAGGAGTGCGAATGAACCGAACGGGAATGAGAATCGGCAGACACTCCAGGAACGCCGCAACCGCCGCTTTCGCGATCATGGTGTCGCAGGCTGTGGCAACCGCCAGCCCTCCCAATATCCTGTGGCTCTCGATCGAGGACACGGGTCAGCAGGTGGAGCCCTACGACCGCTACGCCCAGACGCCGAACATTGCACGCCTGGCGCGCGAGGGAGTGACCTTCCTCGAGGCATATTCGCACTCGCCGGTCTGCGCACCGACGCGCTCCGGCATCATCACCGGCATGTACCCGACCTCGATCGGCACCCACCACATGCGCTCGCGGATGGCACCGCCGGCGCATGTGCGGGCCTTCCCCGAGTATCTGCGGGAAATGGGCTACTACACGACCAACAACTCCAAGACCGATTACAACTTCCCCGTACCGGTCACGGCCTGGGACGATTCGGGGCGGACGGCTCATTGGCGGAACCGACCGGACCCGGACCAGCCGTTCTTCGCCGTCTTCAACTTCGGCAGTTCGCACGAGGGCTCGGTCCGGCGACAGCACCAGGCCCGAACGAAGGATCCGCGGGCGGGAATCCACGATGCGGAGCGCCTCCCGCTGCCTCCGTACTATCCGGACACGCCAAAGACACGTCAGGCCTGGGCCGCCTACTATGACGTTGTCACGATCACCGACCGCACGATCGGCGAGATGCTGCAGGAACTCGAGGATGCCGGTCTTGCCGACGATACCCTCGTGGTGTTCTGGGGCGACCATGGAGCTGGACTGGCACGAGCGAAGCGCTGGATCTACGACTCGGGTCTGAAGGTACCGCTGATCATGCGCTGGCCGGGCCACATCGAGCCGGGATCGATTCGGTCGGATTTCGTGCAGTTCCTTGATCTCGCCCCCACCATGATTCAGGCGGCCGGTGGAGAGCCTCCTTCCCACCTCCATGGTCGCGTGATCCTCGGTGACAGCCGGGGAGTCGAGCCGGAGTATCTCTATCACGGCAGGGATCGCATGGATGAGCGCTATGACATGATTCGCGGGGTACGCAACCGCCGGTACCTGTATCTGCGCAACTTCGAGTCGCACCGGCCTTGGGTCCAGTTCATGCGGACCCCCAGCCAAGGACCGATCTATCAGGAACTGGCCCGGCTCAAGGCAGATGGAGGACTGGGCCCGTTCGTCGCACCGTTCATGCAGGACACGAAGCCATTGGAAGAACTGTACGACGTGATCGCGGACCCTCATCAGGTGGTCAACCTCGCCGCGGACCATCGCTTCGCGAACACGCTGGGAGAGTTGCGAGGCGTCCTGACGGACTGGATGCGACGCATGGACGACAAGGGACTGGTACCCGAACCCGAGTTGTACCGTCGCATGTTCGACAACGAATCGGAGCAGCGCACGGAACCGCCGAGACTCACCCGGAGTCGGCGGAGCGACGGCTCGATCGAGATCGAGATCCGGCCGCAGACCGAAGGATCCTCGCTGGGCTACCAGATCAGCGCCGGCAGCACGGGCCCGCAGGAAGGCTGGCGGCTCTACACGGGCAAGGTCGTCTTGAAACAGGGGCAGACCCTCCATGCCATAGCGTCGCGCCTGGGTTACCAGGCCAGTCGCACCGTTGCCGTCGAGAACTAGTATCTGCCCGCGGGCCAACCCCGACAAGCGTCAACTTGTTGGAGGAGATCATCGTGCAATCGAAGGAGAGCAACCCCGCGCTGCAGGAAGACTGGAAGCTGCTGGTGTCGTTCCTGCCGGCGAACTGGCAGAGGCTGGCCGTAGAGACCGGAGCCTTGAAGGGGCTGCGCAAGAACAAGTCCGCCGAGAACCTGCTGCGGGTTCTGCTGCTGCATCTCGGCTGCGGACACTCCCTGCTCGAGACGACAGTGCGGGCACGGCAGGAGGGCCTGGCAGAACTGTCCTCGGTGGCCCTGTGGAAGCGGCTGCGGAAATCGCAGAGGTGGTTGCAGTCCCTGTGCGTGGAGATGTTCCGGGAGCGCGGAGTGGAGCTGTCGCAAGCTGCGGGACTGCAGGTGCGGGTACTGGATGCGACCACCGTCAAGGAGCCGGGCAAGACGGGCTCCCTGTGGCGCGTTCACTACAGCGTGCGCCTGCCTTCGCTATCGTGTGACTTCCTGCGTTTTTCTGCCACGGAGGGGGACGGAATGCGAGAGAGCTTCCGCCAGTTTCCGGTCGCGCACGGAGACCACCTCTTGGCGGACCAGAGCCATGCGACAGCATCGGGGCTGCGCTATATCGCGCAGGCGGGCGGGCTGGTGACCGTACGACTGAACACCGGGGCGCTGAAGCTGCAGACGGTGCAGGGGCAACCATTCGACCTGCTGGGCACCGTGCAGACTCTGCGCCGCGCCGGTCAACCGGAGTCCTGGGACGTCAAGGTCGTGGACGCAGCGGGTCCCGTGGCGGGCGGTCGCGTCTGCGCCCTGCGCAAGACCCGCGAGGCAGTCCGACTGGCCCGCCGGAATCGGCACCAGCAGGCATCCCGGGAAGGGCGGCCGTTGCGACCCGAAACCCCGGAGTTCGCCAAGTACGTGGTCGTCTTCACGACCTTCCCGGCGGAGCAGTTCAGCACCGTGGATGTGTTGGAGTGGTACCGGATGCGTTGGCAGGTCGAGTTGGTCTTCCAGCGCTTCAAGTCGCTGGCCGAGTTGGGCCACCTGCCCAAAGGTGACGAAGACGGCGCCAAGGCATGGTGGTACGGGAAGTTGTTCGCGGCTCTGCTCGTGGAGAAACTGATCGGCCACGCCCGCTCCCTTGCCCCCTGGGGCTACCCATCGGGGGTGCCGACCGTCTCGCAGCACTTGGCATGACTTCCCGTCAGTGCATCACCGAGTGCGGCGGGCCATGGATCCGTCCCTGCCCCTGTCGGAAGGACCGCATATGCGGAAACGCAGTCTCTGGGCGACGTGCGGGAGCGGGGCCGGACAATCCGTTCCGGGACCGGACATAGGGGCATTCGCGGTAGCACGATGGTGAAGCCGTGAAGTACACCCACACAATTGTCGAATGCACAACCGCCGAGGCGGCCGGTCGGGCCCTGTATCGGAGGCACTCGGGCCGACGCTCGGAGGAGCTGGCCCGTCAACTCTGGACGGTGGTCGATCCGAACGAGCCCTGACCCTGGACCCAGGAGGAGCTCGATGCACCCCTTGATCGCCTCTATGTCGATGAGGAGCCGCCCTCGCCCGGCACCGAGGATGTGGAGATCCTGTGCATCGCCGGAACTGCACGGCAGCGCGGGATCCTGCCGACGAGAAGCGGCTTCCGGGAATGATCCCGACGAGTTCGACGACATACTCGCTTCCACCTGCACCCGCCCGGAAACACTGAAGTGGTGGAACCTCACTGATGGCCCGCACAGCGGTGGGGTTCAGCCCGGTGGTGCGACGCAACGCGACTGGGCGTTCGACACAGTCGCGTCACTCCTGTCGAAAATCCCCTGCGCGAACCGGACCCCGTGACAGTTCGATCAGGAAATCGCGGTCATGCGGCGGCAACTCGCGCAACCTGTCGGCTTACGGCAGGACAGGATCCTCGATCGCGTACTCGACATCAAGGGCCTTGAGGAACGCCATGAGATCGTCCCTTTCCTGGTCGGACAGGTTCGCGTTCTTTGCGTCCGCAAGATTGTCCGTATCCAGCCACTCGTTCTCCTTGCCGCCGCTGAGCATCAGATCCACGGCCTCCTCCAGCGTCTCCACGCTGCCATCATGGAAGTACGGTGCGGACTTCGAGATGTCGAACAGCGTCGGCGTCTTGAACGCGCCGGTGTCCTCCTCGGCGCCGGAGATTTTTCCGCGACCGATATCCGGATTCTCCGCATCCATGCCGATTCCGACGTTGTGATATTGCTTGTCCGCCAACAGGCGGCCGTCGTGACAGTTCGTGCACTTGGCCTTTTCGGAGAAGACCGTCCAACCCCTCCGCTCCTGCTCATTCAGGGCTTCCTCGTTGCCGGCCATGAAGTCGATGAAGCGGGAATTCTCCCTGGTAGTCACGATCGTGCGCATGAACGAGGCAATGGCCTGCGCGACACGGTCAGCGGTGGCGGGCCCGCCGAACACGGCCTCGAACTGCTCCGCGTAGCCCGGAATCCCATTGAGTTGGGCAACGATGTCGTCGACCGACGGTGCACCGTCGTTGCCGGAGGCACCCATGTTTCCGCCACCCCATGCACCCTTGACCTGATTCTCAAGCGCTGGCGCCCGGCCGTCCCAGTACAGTGCGTCGTAGTAGCCGATGTTCCACATCGTGGGAGCGGCACGTGTCAGAGTCTTGTCGAACGCCCCAAGGGCAGTGGCGCGCCCGTCCGTAAGGCCGTGCTCCTTGAGATGGCATCCGTAGCACGAGCGCTGGCCGTCGCCGCTGAGGCGCTGGTCGTAGTAAAGCTGCTTGCCCAACGCAACCTTCTCGACGGTCATCGGATTGTCGGCTGGCACCACCATTTTCTCGTAACCGGCAATTTCCGGCCAAGCGATGGATTCGATCTCTGCTGGTTCCTCGACGCCACCGCCGCAGTGCAGCAGCAACCCAAGGGCTAGCATCAGGGGTACGTTCCGTTTCAGCATTTTGTGGTCTCCTCGACTTTGGCCGCAAGCGTTGTCCCTTGCCTCCAGGCAAGGCCATTCGTGGCAAACTGCCACGCTCGGAGCCATTATACTGATGCTGGTCAACCGAACGATTACAGTGACGCAGTCCGCGCCGGATGAGGCCGTCGCTCAGGGCAGGACTCCGGTCCGGAAGCTGGGAGATGTGAAGGAGGCGGGTGCTATTCAATCGGACATCGGAAACTGCAGAGCAGAATCGGTGGATCAGTCAGCACCCCTACCAGGCGTCGGCGCCGCGGGCAGGCTGCCACCTGCCGGTCAGCGCGACCTGACCCTCGACCATGTCCGATGGAACGTGACTCCTTGATCGGCTGCGGGGTAATTCCGGTCATAGCGCCGGCACCGGTCGCTGCTCGGAACCATACAGGAAGGTTGATCCAACGGCCAGTTCGGATGGTGGCAGCCTCAGGATCCGGGGACGGATGAGAATCAGCAGATCCCGCTGGTCCCAACGGTATTCGTTCCGGCGAAACAGATTCCCGATGAACGGGAGACTGGCCAGACCCGCAAAGCCGGCGCCCGTCCGCCGACGCTCGTAGACAGATGCTCCCGAGACGATCGCGAACTCGTTCTCGCGCAAGCGGACCTGCGATTGGAACTCGCGGTTGGAGAGGATCGGAACCCCGTTCACGGCAGCCCCGGCCAGAAACTTGAACGTTACCTCCAGGGCCAGCGAGACCTCCCTCGCACGGTGGATCAGGGGCGTGACCACGAGGCTCAGCCCCAGATCCTCGAACCGGACGGACGGAGGCGGCTGCACATAGCCGGGGCTGCCGGGACGCGGGCCGTCCAGGGGTCCGGCAGAAAACTGGGCTGTCGCAATCGGGTAGCTCTCCCCCACCTTGAACGTGGCCTCCATCCCGTGCTGGCCACGGAGGTGGCTGGAGTGCACCGACTGTGATGACGACGAATTGAGCCTCGCTTCCACGGTGGCATCCCCCACGGCTACACCGAGAACGGTCTTGCCTCCACCCAAACCGACCAGTCGCTCGACGCCATCCGTATTCGGCATCGCGCCGAACAGCGTACTGAGATTCGTGACTGGAAACGTACCGGGGACATCAATGCCAGCCCGAATCCTGCGGCCTTGGGCCACGGTCAACATCCGGATCTCCAGATGCACGGAAGGCGCCACGCGGAGCAGATCCTCGGCAAGCGTCCGGGCCATCTCGATCTTCTGGATCGGCGTCCGCAGGACGAGGGCATCGGCCGAGACTAGAGCCTGCACCTGCGGGATGTCGAGGACCTGCTGGATCGTCTGGGACACTTCGGCCACATCCTCAGCTCTCAGCACCCGGTCGAGCGGAATGGATGCCAAGCCGACAGGCTCCAGTTCCCCGGGAACAAGCGGGCCGTAGTCGGCAACGAGCATGGCAGTGTCATCAAGAGGCACGGCGAACGCCTTGCCCACTTGGGAGAGAACCCGCATGACGCAGGGGAAGTCACATTCGTCCAGATCGCCATGGAAGTCGCGCTCCCCATCAAACTCGGCGCGGAAGACCACCCGCACGCCGAATTCATTCGCCACATCCTCGTACGCCTCGCGAAGCGTCCCCCGAAACCGAAACGAGGCCTCGTGGTCGGCGTAGATCAGCCGCGCTGGCCGGGTGGGCGACGGGCCGGAGTGCGTGGCGCGAACATCGGGAGTTGCACGGCGGGGGGCGTCTTCGTCGGGGTGGCTCGAGTACTCCCAGGAGTCTGCAGCCATTTCGACGGCCGCTCCGTACTGACCGGCCCGGGCCAGCAGCCGAGCCGCACTCCCGCGGACGCGACTCGCCGCCCGTGCATACTTGGTGTTCGCAGGTTCAAGGGCCCTTGCCTGGCTGTACAGGAGGTATGCCTCGACCATACGCCCATGCCGCTGCGCACGGAACCCCTTGCGGAACAGGTCGTCGGCGGAGGCCGCGGACAGGACCCAAGGCAGGGCCACGAGGCAGAGGACTCCGCAGTGGATCCAGTGACGGAATGCGCACACTCAAGAGACAGGACGCTCGCAGCCGTCCGGGCGTGGAACGCCCATCGCACATCGACGGTACGACAGGAAGTGAGGAGAAGACTGGTACGACGAGCCGGATCTCGGAGAGTGTAACTGCGGCCCGGCTCCAGACCGTGCACACCTACGGCTATCAGGATGCGGCGACCGTGCTCGCCGATTTCCGGGAGATGGTGGACGCGATATTGAAGGAGAGAGGGCTCTCGTCATGACGACATTGAAAGTCGGAATCGCCGACTATAGGGAAATGAAAGCCCGCACGCTGCGCATCGCGCGCGGCGAGGAGCATCCGGGCCCGGACGGTTCATCAGCGGCCGATCGCGCAGAATGGCATCTGTTCCTGTAGCGGTGCGATGACGTTGCGCACCTCCGGCAGGGCCAAGCACTATCGCCACTACACCTGCTCGACGGCCACCCCGCACGACGCCAAGACCGGGCCAAAGAACCGGATGACCCAGGTGGACAGGCTTGATAATTCTCGTGCGCAGGATGGAGAATCTGGAAGAGCGGCCGCTCAATGCGAAACGACTGGAGTGTCTCCTCGCTGCGCATCGCAACGGTCGGGAGCAGCGCTACGCGCACAGCCGGCACACGACGAACTCACGATACGAGCGGCCAACACTAACTGACGCCGCAGACCTTCAGCGCCTGGCGGGTTCCACTCAGCGTAGGATGCATGGATTCGACGGTGGATCTCAGCCACGACCACCCGCGGGTTCTAACGCAGCCGGTCGGGGGCGCGGAGCACCATGCGCGAATCATGCGATCGCGCAACGAACCGGTCCAGGTAACCATGTCCCGGAATGGCGCAGAATCACCAATCCACCGCGTTCGCACGCTTGTCCTGGGATGGCGGAGGAAGAGGGATTCGAACCCCCGAGACCCTTTCGAGTCTTGCGGTTTTCAAGACCGCCGCCTTCAACCACTCGGCCATTCCTCCGTTGCTCTCAGCCTAGCAGCCAGCCGCCGGCTACCCCATAGGAGTCACTGGCCCAAGCATCATCTCACCGGCAGGAACGGAATCGTGTAACCTGCAACCTGATGCCGGGAAGGCTGGACGGACGGGTTGCCGTGGTGACGGGAGCTGGGGGCGGCATCGGATCCGCAATCGTCCGCAAGTTCGTGCGTGAGGGTGCGGCAGTCGTTGCAAACGACATTGGAGGAGCAGCCGACACGGCGCTGGCCGACCTGGTGAGCGACGGCAGGGGACAGGTAGTCGCTCATCTCTGTGATCACGCGAACGAGGCCGAGGTCGCCAAGATGATGGATTCGGTCCGGCAGTCGTACGGCGGACTCGATGTTCTCGTCAACAATGCCTTCGCTTCCTTCAACGACACCAACATCGTCGAGCTCCGGGAATCGGACTGGAACCGCACTCTGGACGCCTGTCTCAAGGGCCCGTACCTGTGCACCAAGCATGCCGTGCCCCTGATGCAGGATCGCAACGGCGGCAGCATCGTGTCGGTCTCAAGCGTCAATGCGCTGCGGGCCATCAGCGAGACGGCCTATACGGCCGCGAAGGGAGGTCTGATCTCGATGATGCGGCTCGTGGCCGCGGACTACGCCGAGTGGAACATTCGCTCCAACGTGATCTGTCCCGGGACCATTGCCACATCGGCATCACTGGGCTACTGGAGCCGGTATCCGAAGGGCTTCGATGCCCTGCGGAGGATGTATCCGCTCGGGCGGATCGGAGAGCCGGACGACATCGCCGATTACGTTCTGTTTCTGGCATCGGACGAGTCTCGCTGGGTAACCGGCACGGTCCACGCCGTCGACGGGGGGCTCACGGCCGGCAACCGTTTGGAACTCGAATGACCGGTGCGTCTGATAGACTCCGAGGACGGTGCGGCGTTTCCTCTTGGCAGCCTGTGTTCCGGCAGTCTTGCTGGTGTATCTCTCGTGCGATGCCGGACCACCCGCATCCAGCGAGTTCCTGAGCGGAACCGGAACCGCTGGTGGCGGCAACGTCCTCAGCGACCGCATGACACAGGCGGCGATGACAGGCAATCGGAAGGCGGTCGAAGCCTTCCTGCCGCACGTCAGTGTCAACGCGACCGACCCCCAAGGCCGGACGATGCTCATGCTGGCCGCCTATGACGGCCACGCAACAACGGTCCGCTTGCTTTGCGAGAACAAGGCGGACCCGAACCTGCGGGACGCCAACCGCCGGACGGCCCTGATGTACGCCTCGTCGGGCCCCAACTCCTCGACCGTCGAGATTCTGTTGGCCCACGGTGCGGAAGTCAACGTTGCGGATGGCGAGGAGGGCTGGACAGCCCTCATGTTCGCAGCGGCAGAGGGGCACTCGGACATCGTCCGGATGCTCCTCGACAAGGGGGCCGATCCCCGACTCACGGATATCGACGGGGAATCTGCCGAATCGTTCGCCCGGAGCAACGGACACGAGAATGTCGTCGCGGTCCTGACCAAGTCGACGCAGCAATGAGCGAGGCCATTGCGCCATTCTCATCCCCGATCGCCCGGCGGCTGGCGCACGGCATCTCCGGCGGCGCCCTGGCGGTTCGGATCCTCGCCACTGTCCTGACACCTCTCGCGGGTGCCTTCGCCCACGAGTTCAGCATCACGCCCGTGACCATCGTGATCGCGGGGGACGGCAGGTTCCAGGCAGACATCGGCCTTGACGTCGATGCCCTGGCACTGGGTCTCCCACTCGAATCGGATTCGGAGGAAGTCTTACGAGGTATGCGCCAACTCCGGGCCGACTCCCTCCATGCAGCGATGGAAAGGGCCCGCTCGTCCATCCGTCATGACCTTTGCATCGCCTTTGATGGAGTCGGTGCTTCCTTCGACATCACGTTCCCTCACCGTGGCACGCCGGCAGCGGAAGAGGCGGACCCACCGACGGTCCTCGGCACGCTGGCACGGCTTGAAGGGCCGGTACCGGACGGTGCGCAGGAGGTGTCCTTCCAGGCCCCCGTCCGCTACAAGACCGTATCGATACAGGTTCTTCTGCCCGACATCGAGGAACCGTCCGTCGCAATGCTGCGACCGGGTCAACCCAGCCCCGGTTTCCAGCTCGCACCGGACCGGCAGCCGAAGTGGAACCAGGGCGTGTTCCTCACGTACCTCGAGCTCGGCTTCACGCACATCCTCCCGAAGGGCCTCGATCACATCCTGTTCGTCCTGGGACTGTTCCTGCTGAGCATCCGCTGGCGGCCGTTGCTGTACCAGGTCACGGCCTTCACCGTCGCTCATTCCGTCACGCTGGCCCTCTCGATGCAGGGGATCGTCTCCCTGCCTGAACGGCTTGTCGAGACCCTCATCGCGCTGTCGATCAGCTGGGTCGCGATCGAGAACATTGCGACATCCGTGCTGAAGCCGTGGCGCGTCGCATTGGTCTTCTGCTTCGGACTGCTGCACGGGCTGGGGTTCGCCGGCGTCCTGAGCGAACTGGGCATGCCGGAAGACCGCTTCCTGACCGCTCTGCTGGCGTTCAACGTGGGAGTGGAGCTCGGGCAGGTCGGTGTGGTTGCCGTCGCCTTCGGTGTACTCGGACGCTTTCGGCACCTGGCGGGCTACCGGAAGTTCGTCGTGATCCCCTGCTCGGTGGTCATCGCCGCCACCGGCTGCTGGTGGTCCATCACCCGTGCGTTCGGCTAGGCCCATCGGCACGGGCGTCGGCTGGACTATGATCGGACTATCCATGGCGACCGTGTTCATTCCCAGCATGCTGCGCCAGTTCGCGGACGAGTGCGAGACGGTCGCGGTCGGCGGCTGTACCGTGCGGGAGATCGTGGATGGTCTGATCGCGGTCTACCCGGGCCTTGCCGGACACTTGCTGGATGGCCGGGACCTGCGGGGGAACATCTCGGTCGCCATCGATGGCGAGGTCAGCACGATGGGAATGATGGACAGCGTGGAGGACGAATCCGAAGTCCACTTCATTCCGGCGATTGCAGGAGGACGGCAGCGATTCCATGCAGACACCCTGGGGTGAGGTCGAGGTTCTCGACGCGCACGCGCACCTGTTCTCGCACTCTTTCTTCGCCGCACTCGCACGGCAGAAGGGCACGACCGACATCGATGCGATGGTCGCTTCCCTGGGGTGGGAAGCTCCTCCGCACGACAACGCCGCACTGGCCTCTCGCTGGGTCGGAGAACTCGACCGGCACGGAGTGGCGAGGTCCGTCCTGATGGCCAGCTTGCCCGGAGACCAGGCATCGGCCGCCGACGCCGTCCGTGCCTTCCCGGACCGGTTCCACGGCTACTTCATGCTCGACCCGCTGGCTGCCGATGCCGAACGCCAGGCCGCACAGGCCTTCGATGAGTTCGGTCTCCAGGGACTCTGCCTGTTTCCGGCAATGCTCGGTTTCTCCGTCAAGGACAATCGACTCGATCCCTTCTATGCGCTGGCGGCAAGAGGACCCGGGCGAGTGGTCTTCGTGCACTCGGGAGTCCTCTCGGTCGGCGTCAGGGCCCGGCTCGGCCTGCCGTCAAGGTTCGACATGAGCTACTCGAACCCGATCGACCTGCACCGCGTGGCTCTCGATCATCCCTCGACGAACTTCGTCATCCCGCACTTCGGTGCCGGGTACTTCCGCGAGACGCTCATGCTCGCGAGTCTGGCCCCGAACGTCCATGTCGATACCTCGAGCAGCAACAGCTGGACAAGATTCCTGACGCCGCGCCCCACGCTCACAGACGTGTTCGCGCGGGCCCTGGACGTGCTTGGACCGGACCGCCTGCTGTTCGGTTCGGATTCGTCGTTCTTTCCGCGAGGCTGGCGACGGTCCGTGTTCGAGGAACAGTGTGAGTCTCTCCGCCAGCTCGGCCTGCCGGACGATGTCGCGAGAGGGATTCTGGGCGGCAACCTTGCGCGCCTGCTGGCACGCTGACAGCATCCCTTTCCGGCGGGGCCCAGCGGCGTCGCGTGGTGCTTGGCCACGCCTACCCATCAATGAAAAAGGCCCGCCGGAAATCCCGGCGGGCCTTGCAGGTCCTCGGACCGGATTCGATCAGAACGAGTAGCGCAACGCCACCTGGATCTGACGCGGGTTGGTGCTCTGACTCGTGATCTTGTTGAAGTTGCCCCGGTTCATCCGCTCCTGTGGCAGGTTGAAGTTCACGTGATTCGGGAGGTTGAAGAACTCCACGCGGAACTCCAGTCTCTGGCTCTCGGCGACCCGGAACGTCTTTGCCAGCGTGACATCGAACGACACGATGCCGTCGGCGTCCGTGATGTACGCACCGGCGGTCCCGAACGTGTAGTCGGCCGGCTCCTCGAAGGCTCCAGCATTGAACCACGCGTCCGGCGTCTTCGGGCCGTTGTTCGGATTGCCCACCAGGTTGGGTCGCTGTCGTGAACGCCCCGTGTTGGCGATGTCCTGCCCCAGCTGGATGTTGAGCGGTGGTCCCGTCTCCAGGCGCGTGATGCCTTCCAGCGCCCAACCGCCGACGATCGCATCGGCCGCGCTGCTCATCCCGCCCCCGAACTTCCTGCCCTTGCCGAACGGCAGTTCGTAGACATAGGAGAAGTTGAACACCTGCCGGGTATCCCAGCTCGACCGGGAATAGTCCAGGCGCCGGTTGAACGGGTCCTGCACCTTGACTTCGGCCAGCGAGGACTGCCCGTCAAGGGCCTTCTGCCATGTGTAGTTCAGATTGAACTGAAGACCGTCGGAGAACCGCTTCTGCATCTTGACCTGCAGCGCGTTGTAGGAGCCGTTGTACTGGTTGGAGCCGCCGTCGAGATCCCCGAACGAGGGCAGCAGGCGCCTCGGCTGCACGGCACCGGCCCCGGGGGTCAGCGCATTGTTGAAGGGGGAGTAGCCGATCTGCTTCCGCGTGCCGGACCCGACGTATCCGACGTCCAGAGTCATGTCGTTCATCACCTGCCGCTGGATGAAGAGGTTCCACTGCATCGAGTACGGCGAGCGGTTCGTCGGCTGTTGCGGCCAGCCGCCGATCGCGGCGGTCGAGGAGAACGGCGGACCCTGGTCGTTGATGTCCAGGTCGATCCCGCCCCGGTTCGGGCTGAAGACCTGCTGGACCGTGAACGGCCAGAACTTCCTGAGATCCTGCAGTTCCTGCACGAACGTGGAGTTGTAGAAGATGCCGAAGCCGGAACGTATGACGGTCTTGTCGTCCGCCTGGTAGGCGATGCCCAGACGGGGAGCGAAATCGTTGTAGTCGGAACCCACGAGGGCCCGGCCCCAGCCTCCGGTGTTGGCGGGCAGGCCGCGCGTGAATTCGGCGTCGGTGGGGACCCGGCCGTCCGGCGGTGCCGGCTGCGGATTCTCGGCCGCCCAGAGCAGGGTGCCGAAATACTCTCCTGACGACTCGTCCCGGCGCACCCACAGGTTTCCAAGACGATCGGTCGTGTCGTAGGGTCGGCTTCCGAACTGGTACATCAGCCCCAGGTTGACGGTCAGCCGCGAGGAAACCCTCCAGTCGTCCTGCATGAACCCGATCAGGAAATGCCCGATTCCGTTGGTCAGGGTGTTTCCCTGCCCGCGACGGATTTCCGACGGATAGCCCAACAGGGCATCGGCCATCGGAAAGCCGCTCAACTGCCCGTTGAATGTTCCGTTTCCATTCATGGGATTCGATGTGTTCGTGTAGAAGCGTCGCCAGTGGTACTGCGCTCCGAACTTGAGGCTGTGACGCCCCCACACGGTGGAGAGGTTGCTGGATGTCTGGTAGACCTCGTCACCCGTCACCGTTCCGCCGGCGCCACCACCGGCGTTGTAGGCGCCGAACCCCATGCTGACGAGGGGATCGCCGAAGACTTCCCGCTGATACATCTGCAAGCCGGTGCGGTCGATGAAGTCGGCCCGGGTCAGTCCGCCTTCATGCTTGCCGATACCGGGATTGTTGGGCTGGTTCGTCCCGAAGGTGAGTTGCAGGACGGTCGTCGGCCCGAAGATATGGTTCCAGGTGCCGCCGTAGTTGAACACGTCGAACTCGCCTTCTCGCGTGAAGTTGGGGTTGGAGTTGGGCTGGAGCAGGTCCGCGTTCTGGTTGCTGAACCGGAAGTAGACCGTGTCCTTCGAACTCATGTTGTAATCCCAGCGCCAGTGCAGCTGGTCGCGGTCGTTCGCCTGACTGCGGTTCCCGATGAAGTTGTTGGTGTCGCCCGCACGGTTGGGCCCGCTCGGGTGCGTCAGTTCGATGGCCGTCGGGATCGACGGGTTCTGGCGATCCTTGGGGATGATGCCGTTCGGGAAGGGATCGCCCGTCAGGGGATCGATGATGGATCCGGCCACGGGGCGCGTCACGCTCGATACCACCCTGGAGAAGTCACCGGCGCGAAAGTCGGCCGGAGGCGTCGAATAGGTCTGTGTGCTGCCCCTGCGGCGGCGGAAACCCTCCCACGAGACGAACCAGAACATCTTGTCGGACAACCCGGGAATCGGCCCGCCGATGGCCACGCCGTACTGATTCAGGTTGAAGGGCACCTTCTCCGGCGAGGTCGCCGTCCTGGTCCTGTTGAAGAAGAACTCGTTGGCGTCCAGTTCGTCATTGCGGAAGTACTCGTACAGGGTCCCGTGCAGTTCCCTGGTGCCGGACTTGATGACCATGTTCACGTTCGCTCCCGCCGAACGGGCGAACTCGGAACCGGTGTTCGTGGCGATCTTGAACTCCTGGATGGCATCCATCGGTGGCGAGATGCCGGGCGAGTTCATCATCTGCATGTTCGAATCGACGTTGTCGAGAATGTAGTTGTTGTCCTGCGGCCGGCCACCATTGACCGAATAGAGTTGCGTCCCCGATTCTCCGGTCCCTCGAGACTGGCTGCGCCGTCTCGAACTGGTTCCCGGCATCAGGAGGATCAGGCGGGTGAAGTTCCGCTGGTTGACGGGAAGCCTCTCGAGTTCCCGGGTGTTCACGACATTGCCGACAGACGCTTCCTGTGTCTGCATGATGGGCGCCGCCCCGGTGACCTCGATCGTCTCCGTGACTTCTCCCAGTTCCATCACGAAGTCCACTTCGATCACATCGGACACCTGCAGCACGACATTGTCGCGAATCTGCGTCTTGAAGCCGGCCGTGGCGGCCATCACGGTGTAGGCACCGGGATTCAGGGGGAACACCCTGAAGTTCCCGACCTCGTTGGTCTCGACGACACGTTCCTGCCCCGTATCAAGACTGGATACGGTGACCGCCGCCCCCGGAACCGCGGCTCCTGTCGGATCCGTAACGGTACCGACGAGGGTCGCCTGTGACTGCGCTCCCGCATCGACCGGAACGAACACCAGGATCGCGCAGGCGATCAACAGCGAATTTCTCAGATTCAGCATCCTGCATACTCCTCTTCTGTTCTCACAACCAAACGCACGAAGGTGTCTGGAGACCCCTTCGAAGGTCCTTCGACCATATTTCAGAGGGTAGCACAGGATCTTCTCCATGGCCTGCTTCTTGCAAGAAATTGCCAGGGACATCGGAAATCCAGGTCACACCAGCCAGCACCTGCCCAGACCGTCGAAGAAGTCCACGGTCTGGGGGCACACTTTCGGACTCTCCATTTGGACGCGGTCGATTGATCACAAATGACTGATGATGAGCAACTTGTATCGTTCGCTTGATCGGGGGCAGAATGAATGGTCAAGCGTGTCGCATCCTTGATCTCTCGGGTTGTCTATCGGTCCAGAGGTTGGCTGCGGCATGTGGTCCTAGGGTCCAGATGCAGGATTTCCAAGGCCGATTGGACGGTGCTTAGCAACAAGGGACTGGAGACCACGATCCGTACTGAACGCCCCCGCCGTCGACGCGACCGGTGCTTGATGGCGGCCAACAATACCATCAGCCGGTGGTACCGGTCACTGTCGACCGAGCGCCTCGTCGTGATCCTCGCGGGCCATCATGCAATTCTCCAGGCGAGCCGGTCGTATCACGAACCAGACCCGGGGGCAGAATCCCCAAAGCCGGAGCCTCAACCGTGGCGGAGAAAAACCACCGTCTCAATGTGATACGTCTGCGGGAACATGTCGACCACCTGCACCCGCTGCACGTGATAGCCCCCGGCGCGGAGCAACTTGATGTCGCGGGCCAGCGTCGAGGGATCACAGGTAACCAGACGCAGGTCCGGGGGCGCCAGACGCACGATCTGTTCCACAACCCCGGCTCCCAGGCCAGCTCTCGGAGGATCCGCCACGACAACACCGGGGCGGTCCTGGAGACCCTGGAGAAAATCCGACACCCCGGCATGCACGGCCCGGATGGCCAGCCCGGCCCGCGCTGCGTTGCTCTGAAGGTCCCGCACGGCGGATTCGGCGGTATCGACGCCGATCACGGTCTCGCACCTGCGCGCTAGCGGGAGGGTCAGCAGTCCGACTCCGGAATACAGATCCACGGCGAGGCCGCCCGAGATGTCGGCGAGGGCGATCTCCGCCAGCTTTCCGGCCAGGAACCGATTGACCTGGAAGAAGGATCGACCGCTAACGCGGAACACGTCGTCGCCACACGCATAGTCCAGGGGAATTCCCGGGCCGCCAACACCGAGGCGATCCGCGCACCACGCCCAGAACCGATTGGGTAGCGGACCCGGACGTCGTGGCAGGTTCATCTGGATCTGTCGTCCGTTCGTGAAGAACTCCACGCACCGCAGGGACTTGGGAAAGCGGGGCTCGGCAGCCATCTCCACAAGCTTCCGGTGCAGTTCGCTCAGCCTGGGGCGGTTGATCGGACACTCGGCTGTCGGCACGTGGACATGGGAAGCGGAACCCAGGAATCCGGGGCGGCGTTCGCCGTTGCTCGCACCGAGATGCAACTGGGTCCGGTTGCGGTATCCCCAAGGCTGCGCGCTGACAACCTTGATGTCACCATCCCAGTCCAGTCCGCCGATTCGCCGCAGCGTCTCCCTCACGATCTCCGCCTTGAACCGGCACTCGTGCTCGTACTGGATGTGCTGGTAGTGGCAGCCTCCACACCTTTCGAATACCGGACACGAAGCCTCGGACCGGGCAGCGGACGGCTCGAAGCGGCCGATGACCGAGGCATGCCGGACCCCACTTGTCCGCTTCCCGAGTTCGACCTCGACCTCTTCCCCCGGCAACACGAACGGGACGAGCAGCGTGTCGCTCCCCTGCCGCGCCAATCCGGCACCGCCGTAGACAAGCTTCTCCACGCGAATCCTGGTGCGCACGTGCTTGATTCTCGCATCCCGCCGATGCGGGGCCGTTGCGGGAGGACCTTGGACACCGTACGCAGCAACGGCAGCAGCACCGGTGAGCGGCCCCCTGCGGCGCCCGGACAGCGGTCATGATCATGGTCACGCCACCTTGCGGAGTCCTGCCGACAAGGTTATCCGACATCCCGGCTCCGGTGAAGGACACGCAGTGGGCCGACATGTGGCGAATGTCTACGGCCATGGAGCAAGGTGAGGGTCTGTTTCCGACGGCGGCAGATTTGGTCTCGACATGGTTGCCTGGTAGCGATGCTCGCGGATCGGGTGGCTTGCTAAACTCGGGTTCTGACGATCACTGTATGTCTGTCACTGCGTTGCTATTCCCCGGTCAAGGCTCCCAATCGCCGGGAATGGGACGCGATTTGGCTGACCGGTTCCCCGAAGCAAGCGCCATCTTCGAGATGGCGGACGGGACCTTGGGGTTCCCGCTTTCGCGCCTCTGTTTCGAAGGACCGGCGGAGGATCTCAGGCGAACCGAGAACACGCAGGCCGCGATCCTCACGACTTCCGTGGCAACACTTGCGGTGCTGCGTGCACGGGGCCTCCAGCCCGGCTTCGTGGCCGGGCACAGCCTGGGGGAGTATTCCGCACTTGTGTGCGCAGGTGCGGTCCGGTTCGAGGACGCCCTCCGGCTGGTCCGCCTCAGGGGCCGGTTGATGCAAGAGGCGGTGCCGGACGGTGTCGGGGCGATGGCGGCACTGATGGGCATCGACGCCAAGACCGCACAGAGCGTGTGCACGGAGGTGGCGGACGGGCAGGTGGTCTCGCCCGCAAACCTGAACTCCGCATCGCAGATCGTGATCGCGGGTCATGCGGACGCGGTCGGAAGGGCCGTCGAACGGGCCAGAGAGGTCGGCGCAAGGCGCGCTGTCATTCTCGACGTCAGCGCTCCATTCCATTGCGAGTTGATGGCGCCGGCGGGGCGAGCCCTTGCGCCGGCCTTGTCGAAAGTTCGATTCACCGATCTGAGCATGCCGTTGGTCAACAACTGGCAGGCCCGCACGATCCTGTCCGCCGACGAGGCCCGTGAAGGGCTCCGGCAGCAGATCCCGAATCCGGTCCTGTGGGAGCGCAGCGTTCGGCATCTCATTTCGCGCAACGTCGAACGTTTCGTCGAGGTCGGGCCCGGACGGGTTCTGACCGGCCTGATGCGGAGCATCGATCGGTCGGTTCACTGCCGAAGCACCCACGACCTGGCCGCTGTGGAGGCCATCACAACATGAAGAGTCGCATCGCGCTCGTCACGGGCGCCAGCCAAGGCATCGGAAGGGCCTGCGCCAAGGCCCTCGCCACGAAGGGAGCAACGGTCATCGTCGGAGCTCGGCAGGCGGAGAAGCTGGCGGCCCTCGTGGAGGAGATCCGGGCCGATGGCGGCAGTGCCGAAGCCGTGGCGTTGGATGTGCAGGACCAGGCGTCGATCGAGGCCATGGCGGCCGTGTACGGGAAGTCGATCGAGATTCTCGTGAACAACGCCGGCATCGCCCGCGACGGCCTCGCAATGCGGATGCGGGACGAAGACTGGCAGGGCGTCATCGACACGAATCTCACCGGAAGCTTCCGATGTGCGCGGGCCTTGATGCGCAACATGGCCCGAAAACGATGGGGCCGCATCATCAACGTCACGTCCGTGGTGGGCCTGTCCGGAAATCCGGGCCAGGCGAACTACGCAGCATCGAAGGCTGGACTTGTGGGCCTCACGAAGTCCCTGGCGCTGGAGTTGGCGGGACGCAGCGTGACAGTGAATGCAGTGGCGCCGGGTTTCGTCGACACGGCCATGACAAGGGCCATGGACGACGCCGCAAAGTCCAAGATCCTCGCGCAGGTTCCGCTGGGCAGAATGGGAACTCTCGAGGAGATCGCGGCAGCCGTCTGCTTTCTCGCCAGTGAGGACGCCGGCTACGTGACCGGCCACGTTCTCAATGTCAGCGGCGGCCTGTACATGTAATGACGGCCCCCGAAGCACGGGATCTGTCGGTCCTGGATCAGATCGTCGTCCGCAAGCGTGCGGAACTCGTCGTCGACCGTTCGATGGTCAAACAGGCGGACCTGGAGTCCAGGGCAGTGCCGGTGCGCCGCGGCTTTCGGGCGGCCGTGAGGGCAAGACGTCCGGCTGTGATCGCTGAAATCAAGAAGGCTTCGCCTTCGGCGGGCGTGATCGCCGAGCGGTTCGAGCCGGCCGAGATTGCGCGCGCCTACGAAGGTGCCGGCGCCGCCGCGTTGTCCGTGCTGACGGATCGGCAGTTCTTCCAGGGCTCCATGGACGACCTTGTCGCCGTGCGGTCGGCAACATCCCTGCCCGTGCTGCGGAAGGACTTCACGCTGGACCGCTATCACATCCTTCAGGCGTCCGCCAGTGCGGCGGACTGTGTGCTGCTCATCGTGGCGGTGCTGGAAGACGGAGAACTGCGCGAGCTGCTCGCCGCCGCCCGCGGCCTTCGCCTTGATGCGCTGGTGGAAGTGCATGACGCGAGCGAGCTCGAGCGGGCCTTGGTGGCCGGGGCGGATTTCATCGGCGTCAACAACCGCAATCTCAAGACCATGCAGGTCTCCTTGCAGACCTCCCTGGATTTGGCGGGGAGGTTCCCGGAGAATGTTCTGCGCATCAGTGAGAGCGGCATCCGGACTGCGGATGATCTCAAGCGGCTGCTGGAAGCCGACTACCAGGGCTTCCTGGTCGGGGAGAGCCTGATGAGGCAGTCCGATCAGGGAAGGGCGCTGGCAAGCCTGCTCGGGACCGACGGATGACCGGGTTCTTCCGCCAGGTCTCCGAGGTTCTCGCAACGATCAAGTTCCAGCACTCGATCTTCGCCCTGCCGTTCGCCATGACGGGCGCCTTGCTGGGGGCCCGTGGCGCGGGGTTCGAGGTCGGCGAGCTAGCTGGCAAGTTCGGATGGATCATCGTCGCCATGGTGGCCGCACGTTCCGCCGCGATGGGCTTCAACCGGCTGGCTGATGCATCGATCGACGCCCGCAACCCTCGGACGGCTACGCGAGCACTGCCCGCTGGAAGGCTCTCGAAGCAGTTCGCCGCCGGGTTTGTGGCATTGTCCAGTGCGCTTCTCATCCTCGCGGCAAGCCAACTCAACCCCCTGTGTCTAGCGCTCAGTCCGCTCGCGCTGGCCGCTGCTCTAGGCTACTCGTATACAAAACGCTTCACGTCGCTCTCACACCTTGTCCTCGGTGCCGTCCTGGGCATTGCGCCCGCAGCGGCCTGGATTGGGGTCCGCGGATCCTTCGACGCTCCCATCCTCCTGATCTCGGCAGCGGTGGCCTTTTGGGCGGCAGGGTTCGACATCATCTACTCCTGCCAGGATATTGCGTTCGACCGCTCGTCAGGTCTTCATTCCCTGCCGGCCAGGATCGGGATTGCCAAGGCGTTGCTGATCTCGAGATTCCTGCACGCAGGGATGGTCGTGCTGCTGCTCATGGCCTGGACAAGCCTGGGGATGGGACTCTCCGCACTGGGCGGCATCGGAATTATCGCGCTCCTTCTCGCCTACGAACAGTCGCTGGTGAAGGCCGACGACCTGTCCCGCGTGAATGCGGCGTTCTTTGCGGTCAACGGCTGGGTCAGCGTGCTCTTCTTCGCATTCTGGGCAGTCGATATCTGGCTGGCCGGCCGCTAGTTTCAGACCGCCTGGCCGAAAAAGGGGGGAGGCTCGTCGCGCACCCGTCGGAGGCCGGATGCCCTTGCCAGACGCCGCGCCTGGAAGTTCGGAGGGCGTGGATCGGTTGACGCTCGTCGTGCTGCAGGTGGTGGTGGGTCTGTGCCATTGTGTTTCCCCAAAATGACAGGCCAACCTGGACACCACCGGCCCCATTTCTGGGGTCGCACTTGCCGTTGCAACGGACAACACATGTTGCCGCCACGTATCGCTCGAAGCCCGCGCCAGCATCTCCCCCGACCTCGCCGTTGCAACGGACAACACATGTTGCCGCCACGTATCGGCAGTCGTGACGGCACGATGCACGCTTGCAACGCATGGCGCACCAAGTTACGTTGAAGCGTGAGGATCAGGCACAGAGGATTGCGGGCACTACACGAGCGAGACGGTCCGGCGCGAGTGCCTGCTGGTCTGGCGCCTCGACTGCGACGCATCCTGTTCCGCTTGCAAGTGGCCGCACATCCGCGCCGCGCCGATGCGCAGGGCTTCCGCCTGCGCATCCTCTGAAAGGCAGTCGCGCGGGCCAGTGGAGCGTTCGCGTTTCGGGAGACTGGCGCGTGGCGTTTCGCTTTGAGGACGGTGACGCCGTCGATGTGGGCCTGATCGACTATCACGGACCGGAGGGAGTGCCTACCATGAACGACATTGCGAGCGAACGCGTTGGCCCGATGCGGAATCCGCCGCACCTGGGCGAACTGATCCGCGAGAGCATGGACGCCGAGGGCTGGAGCGTGACCGAGACGGCCGCGCATCTCGGGTGCGAACGCGGTACATTGTCGCAACTGCTGAACGGCAAGGCGGACGTGTCTGCAAACATGGCACTGGCGCTGGAGGAAATCGGATGGGGAACCGCCGATCACTGGATGCGAATGCAGGCGAGCTACGAGCTTGCGCAGGCGCGCAACGACCGGACGACCGCGGGGCGGCAATCGAGGACGCTGCGCGCATGATCAGGCGTCCGGCCACGGATATCCGGTCGAGCCGGGCTGATGCACCTGCCCCGGAACGATACGCGATCTCTCACTGCCGCACTCGCCAATGAGGGGCGAGGAGCAGTCTACGAATAGGAAAGACGACTTCGGGGAGCCTTGCAGGAGTCCAACGGGTGCTCGACGGGCATGATCGGGTAGACCGTTAGCGCAATGATCCCGAACAGCAGATGGCACAGGACGTTCGGATGCCCCCGCACGCACACATTTCGACCGCCGAACTCGCCCTTGAGCCGACCGTGGCTCCGCTCCACGGTCGATCGTTCCCGATACCGTCGTGCCTGCGGCGTGATCGCCCACTACTTCCCTGGACCTGTGCCTACGGCTTCCGCTCCGCCCTCCTCTCCGCATCCCGGCGTGGGCTGCTGGGAATGATCGGTACAGCCCCCAATCGCCGACTGAACCCTCGGATGGCTTCCGCATCGTCGGAAGTGTCCATCCGACCGTGTGGATTCTCAATCCGCCACTGGCGTCCGGCAGTTCGGTGGCAGCATCGTTCCACACGTCACTACCGGAACGGGCAGCACCGCCTTCGTGACGATCCCGAAACGATCGGAGCCGTCCGCACCAATGTGGGCCACGAGAGACGGAAGCGACGGCGATACCATATGGCATGCGTCGCCTCGCGATTCTCGGCCTGCTCCTCCTGCCAGCAGCTCCACTTCAGGCCCAGCGCGAAAACTGGTCTCGTCCGTTCCCCGGACACCGCGTCATCGGGAACCTGTATGCAGTGGGCACCTACGACCTCGGCGTCTTTCTCATCACCTCGGACGAAGGGCACATCCTCATCAATTCGGCGCTGGAAGACTCGGTGCCGATGATCCGCAGGAACATCGAGTCGGTCGGCCATCAGTTGGAAGATGTCAAGATCCTGTTGACCATGCAGGCACATTGGGATCACACAGCGGCACTCGCGGAGATCAAGGAGATCACTGGAGCACAGATGTGGGCCACGGCCGGGGACGGGCCGATCCTGGAGGATGGCGGGTTCAGTGATCCCCACTTCGGCGGGAAGGTATCGTTTCGTCCTGTCCCGGTCGACAAGGTTCTGACGGACGGCGAGGTGATCCGGCTGGGTGACACGCGCCTGACAGTCATCGAGTCCCCCGGACATACCACTGGCAGCGTGAGCTACACAATGACGGTTCGGGAGGACGGGAGGTCGTACAGCGTGGTGATCGCGAACATGGGCACCATCAACCCGGGCAAGCGTCTGGTGGTCGACCCGACCTACCCGGGTGTAGCCGACGATTTCGCGAGGACCTTCCGTCGGCAGAAGGGAATGGACGTTGATGTCTGGGTCGCAGCCCATGGCTCTCAGTACGCCCTGCACCGCAAGTACCGTCCAGGCGAGGCGTACAGCCCCGACACCTTTGTCGATCCGGAGGGATTTCTTACGGCGGTCGAGCGCCTGGAAGCCCTGTATCTCCAGCAGATCAAGCGGGAGCGCCGGTAGCCGGACGCCCCGGTGAGACACCACCGCATGGTATTTTGGAACTCGGAGCAGTCCCTTGCTACCTCGCATCACCGACAGACGGCTCGTGCCGGTCGCCGAAAGAGTGCTCGGCGGCGAACGACTGTCCTTCGAGGACGGCGTCACGCTCTACCAGTCCCCGGATCTGCTGGCCATCGGGCACCTGGCGAACTCGGTCCGGGAGCGCCTCAACGGCAACAAGACATACTTCAATGTCAACCGACACCTCAACCCGACCGATGTCTGCGTAGCTGCGTGCAAGCTGTGCGCGTTCGGCAAGCAGAAGCGGGACCCGAGTTCCTACACGATGTCCCTTGAGCAGGTCTGGCACACCGCCGGGATCGGCTACAGCGAGGAGATTTCCGAGTTTCACGTGGTCGGCGGATTGCACCCGGAGCTCGGGCTGGACTGGTTCTGCCGGATGTTCCGCGGTCTGAAGGACCGCTTCCCGCGGGTCCACCTGAAGGCACTCACGATGGTCGAGATCGGCTACCTGGCCCGTCGCGAGAAGCTCTCGATACGCGAGACCCTCGAGCGACTGCGCCAATCTGGCGTCGACTCGCTGCCCGGTGGCGGAGCGGAGGTCTTTCACCAGCGCGTCCGTCGAATCATCTGCGACCACAAGATCGACGGGGACGAGTGGATCGACACGGCCCGTACGGCGCACCAGCTGGGACTCAGGTCGAACGCGACCATGCTCTATGGGCACATCGAGACCGACGAGGACAGGGTGGATCACCTGTTGCGGCTAAGAGATCTCCAGGACGAGACCGGCGGATTCCAGACGTACATTCCGCTGGCCTTCCACCCACAGAACACGCCGATGCACCACCTGCCGATGACCTCGGGCTTCCAGGACATCAAGGCCATCGCCGTGGCGCGGCTGCTGCTGGACAACTTCGCTCACATCAAGGCCTACTGGATCATGATGACGCCGAAGATCGCACAGGTGGCACAGCGATTCGGGGCCGACGACATCGACGGGACCGTGGTCGAGGAGAAGATCTACCATGACGCCGGGGCCCGGACCCCCCAGGCACTGCGACGGAGCCAGCTTCTGCGCCTCATCCGCGAGGCCGGACGCGAGCCGACCGAGCGCGACACGCTCTACCGTGAAGTCTCGCGGAACGACGCAATGCTCACCTTGGCGGTGTGAATCCGCCTCGCCGGCTCACGGCGAAAGCAGCGCGAGGATCTGCTGGAGTCTTGACCGGATCTCCTGCAGTGCTTCTGACGGAATCCTCCCGCCACCGCTCAGAGCGGTGCCGTCACCAACGGCTTCCGTGCAGCGCCCCTCGGGCTCGGATTTGGGGGGCTTCCGCAGTGCCTTGCGGGCACCCGCAATGGTGTACCCGTCCTCATACAGCAACCGCTTGATCTTGAGGACGGTCGCCACATCCTTGCGGCGGTACTGTCGCTGACCACTCTTGGTCTTGCGCGGATTCAGCGTCGGAAATTCGCTCTCCCAGAAGCGCAGCACATGGGTCTCCACGCCCGCGATCTGGCTAACGTCGCCGATCCGGAAGAACACACGATCCGGTATCACGACATCCTGTCTGTTGGCATCGCCCACTTCGGCCATGAAGCCACTCCATCGTACCGCAGAGCCCCTTCACGGTCCGCTGTGAATCGCCCGGGAGGTCGCAGGCAGTTCCCCGCGAAGGGACGGAGCGCCTGCGCCCACCAGTCCGGGACCTCGTTCGTGATCACCCCCAACCAGAACCGGGCGGGCACGCAAGTCCGGGCGGCCATGTCTCGGGCAATCGGCATATCGGTATAATGGGATCTTCCGCCCTTGTCTGGGTCGGCAATCGCCTTGCATCCGAAAATACGCTCCACGACCGTCCTGTGCGTACGTCGCGAAGGCAAGGTCATCATCGCCGGGGATGGCCAGGTCACGATGGGATCCGAGGTCGTCAAGATGTCGGCCCGGAAGATCCGCCGCCTCCACAACGAGCAGATCCTGGCCGGCTTCGCCGGTTCGACGGCGGACGCGATCTCACTGTTCACGCGCTTCGAGGAGAAGCTCCAGGCCTACGGCGGAAACCTGAGCCGCGCTGCAGTCGAACTCTCCAAGGACTGGCGCCTGGACAAGAGCCTCCGCCATCTCGAGGCACTCCTGCTCGTTGCCGACAGGAACTCCATCCTGCTGCTCAGCGGCACCGGAGACGTGATCGAACCTGACGACCGCGTTGCAGCGGTCGGGTCGGGCGGGCACTACGCGGTCGCAGCGGCCACGGCATTGCTCGAGCACACCGAAATGGGAGCCCGGGAGGTGGCCGAAGCGGCCATGAAGGTCGCTGCCGGGATCTGCATCTACACCAACGCAAACATCGTCTACGAGGAACTCGCATAATTCATGGTCATCTACCTTCCAGGCAACTCGGACGGGGAGAACCTAGCCCTGGACGAACTTACCCCGCGCGAGATCGTCGAGCAACTCGACAAGCATGTTGTCGGGCAGAAGGATGCCAAGCGGGCCGTGGCAGTCGCGCTGCGCAACCGGGTCCGGCGGCAGCGCCTTGATCCCGAGATGGCCGAAGAGGTCATGCCCAAGAACATCCTGATGATGGGGCCGACGGGCGTGGGCAAGACGGAGGTCGCCAGGAGACTGGCACGGCTCTCCAGTTCCCCCTTCGTCAAGATCGAGGCCACCAAGTTCACGGAAGTGGGCTACGTGGGCCGCGACGTGGACTCGATGATCCGGGATCTGATCGAGATGGCAATCGACATGATCCGCGAAGAGAAGATCGAACTGGTCGCGGAGCGGGCGGAGCAGAACGCGGAGGAGAGGCTTCTCGAGGTTCTCATGCCACCCCAGAAAGACGGTGGCGAGGACACGACGGCGAGAACCCGCGAGAAACTGCGGAAGCAGTTGCGGGACGGGAAACTGGACGACCGCATGGTCGAGATCGAGACCCAGGGTCGCAACAACCCGATCGAGATCATCACCAACCAGGGCGTCGAGGAAATGGACATCAACATCAAGGAGATGCTTCCCGGAATCTTCGGCGGGCAGAAAAAGCACCGCAAGATGAGCGTCCTTGACGCACTCGACACACTGGCCCAAGAAGAGGAGCAGAAGCTCATCGACATGGAACAGATCACGAGGCAGGCTGTCGAACGCGCAGAACAGGCGGGCATCGTGTTCCTGGATGAAATGGACAAGATCGCCGGGCGCGAAGGAGGTCGCGGACCCGAAGTGAGTCGGGAGGGTGTCCAGCGTGACCTGCTTCCGATCGTCGAGGGCACGACCGTCAATACCCGTCACGGCATGATCCGGACGGATCACATCCTCTTCATCGCCGCGGGTGCGTTCCATGTCGCCAAGCCGAGCGACATGATTCCCGAGTTGCAGGGGCGTTTCCCGATCCGAGTGGAACTCAGGCCCCTGACGAAAGATGACTTCGTTCGCATCCTCACCGAACCGAAGAACGCGTTGACCAAGCAGTACGTGGCCCTGCTGGAGACTGAGGGCGTTCAACTCGAGTTCACCAGCGACGCCATCGATGAAATCGCCCGCACCGCGATGCTGGTCAACGAACAGACCGAGGACATCGGCGCCCGTCGCCTGCACACGATCATGGAGAAACTGCTGGACCAGATCTCGTTCGATGCTCCCGACATGCAGGAGCGATCGGTCAAGATCGACGCCAACTACGTCAAGGATCAGCTGTCCTCGATCGTCAAGGATCAGGATCTGAGCCGCTACATCCTGTGATTCATGCCCGGATGGGAGCGAGGAGGTCTCGCAGTCTGGACCGCATGTCCTCTGGCCGTTGTCCTGGGTGCGTGTGGCGCAGTGGGGGATCCCCTCCCTCCACTCCGGAACCTTCCGCAGCCGGTCAGTGATCTGACGGCCCGCCAGATCGGTCACAACATCGAATTCGAGTGGACCTGGCCACTGTTCACCACCGAGGGCACGGTTGCCCGCGAGGTTGGTGGTTTTACCCTGTGGGCCGTGGAGGTGCCCGACTTGCGGAGTGACCTGACATCCGAGACGATCGACGGCTACAGACGACTGGTCCGCACCGTGGATGCCGCCGATATCACCGATCCCGGACCCGGCAGTCGGCTCCGCTTGCAGTCGCCACTATCGGACTGGCAACTGGGCCAACCGGTGATCGTGGTTGTCGTCGGTGCGAATCGTGCCGGCCAGGACGCCGGATACTCCAACCAGGTCCGTCTGCAGCCGCTGGAGCCGCCTGCCGAGCCGCAATGGGTCAAGGTCGAGTCGGCTCCGGACGGCGTGTCGCTGGCCTGGGAGCCGGCGCAACAGGCAGAAGAGTACTCCATTGAAAGGACGGATGTCCCCGACGGGCCCTTCCGCCCCTTGGGCCGCCTCGGCATTACATCCTTCCTGGACCGTGGTGCGATCCGGAATCGCACGTACCGGTACCGGCTGCGACCGTACCGGATGTCAGCGGCGGGGTGGGTCGAGGGACCGCCTTCCGCTGAGTCCGAAATCACACTCACGGACAGGTTCCCGCCCGCCCCGCCTCCAGGTCTGCGGGCGGTCCGCACCCGGTCGTCCGTCGAGCTGTCCTGGCTGCCGAGTCCGGAAAGCGACGTATCCGGGTACTACCTGCTCAGGGACGGCGAGACGCTGTCCGGGCACTTGACGACAACAACCTTCAGCGACAGCGCCGCCCTCCCGGATGCGAATTACGAATACACCGTCATTGCCATCGACACGGCCGGAAACGAGAGTGAGCCCAGTGTGCCTGTACTGGTTCGGCGGACCCGCCGACCGATAGACTAGACGCATGCAGCACGCCTTGGGTCGTCGGGGCTTCCTACAGTCGATGGCAGTTGCGGCCATGGCCGCCGAATCGCCGCCGTCCGATGCCGACTGGCCGGCGTACGGCGGTGACCCCGGCGTCACCCGCTATTCCCCACTCGGGCAGATCCGCAAGGACAACGTCACTCGGCTACGACCGGCATGGATCCACAACTGCGGGGACAGCATGGATCGTCCCGCGACCACCATCGAGGCCGAACCACTTGTCGTGGGCAGGGCAATGTACGTCACGACGGCCCAGATCAAGGTCCGCGCGCTGGATGCGGCAGACGGCAGCCCACTGTGGACGTTCGACCCGTTCTGGGAACAGCGAGCCGGGCGGGCGCGGGGCGTGTGCCGCGGATTGGCCTACTGGGATGACGGTCGAAGACGGCGGATCTTCGCAGCCGCCAGGGAACGGCTGTACTCCATCGATGCGGAGTCCGGAGAGCCGGACGAGAGATTCGGCGAACACGGGTCGATTGATCTCAGGGAGGACTTCGACCGGGACATGACCGGCCTCTCGCTGCAGCACACGTCCCCGGTCGTGATCCACGACGACCTGGTGATCACGGGTGGTGGTGGTGGCGAAGGGCCGACCCGGCAGGCACCCGGGCACATCCGCGCATGGGACGCCCGCACGGGCAAGCGACGCTGGATTTTCCACACCGTGCCGCACCCGGGAGAATTCGGCTATGAGACCTGGCCAGAGGACGCCTACCGTCGGGTCGGTGGCACCAACGACTGGTCTGGAATGAGCCTCGACCGGGAGCGCGGCATCGTCTACGCATCGACCGGTTCGCCGTCCTTCGACTTCTACGGTGGGGACCGGGTCGGCCAGAACCTGTTCGGCAATTGCGTGCTCGCGCTCGACATCGCCACCGGGAAGCGAGTCTGGCACTTCCAGACGGTGCACCACGACGTATGGGACTACGATCTCCCCTGCCCGCCGATGCTGTTCTCGGGAAACGTCAACGGAAAGCAGGTGGCTGCGGTCGGACAGTTCACCAAGACCGGCATGCTGTTCCTGTTGGACCGGGAAACCGGCGAGCCCCTGTTCGACGTCGAGGAGCGGCCCGTGCTACAGGACGGGGTGCCTGGCGAGAAGTTGTGGCCAACCCAGCCGTTTCCCGTCCGGCCGGCTCCGCTCAGCGTGCACGGCTTCTCCCCCAATGATGCCACGGAGCGGACGCCCGCTGCCGCGGAGGAAGTGCAACGGATTCTCGCCGCATGGCGAGCCGACGGAATCTTCACACCGCCGAGCCTGCAGGGAACCATCGTTCGGCCCGGCTTCAACGGCGGTGTGCTGTGGGGCGGCGGCAGTTACGATCCCGAACGCAACATCCTGATCGTCAACAGCAGCGAGAACTCCAACCTGCTCCGTCTGCGCGAGGCGGGACCGGACAAGCCGTACCGGTACGAGCACGAAGGATGGGTCCGGTTCCTGGACACCGACGGCTTTCCGGCCGCAAGGCCGCCGTGGGGCCACCTCACCGCAATCCGGGTGGATACGGGCGAGTTCGCCTGGAGAGTGCCGCTGGGCGAGCACGAGGGCCTGCCCGGAAGCGGCACTCTCTGTGTGGGCGGACCTCTCGCGACTGCCGGCGGCGTGACCTTCGTGGGCTCGACGAGGGACGAGAAGTTCCGCGCCTTCGACTCCGACACCGGCGAACTCCTGTGGGAGTATCAGCTCGAGGCCGGCGCCTATGCGAACCCCTGCAGTTACGCTGTCGGAGGGAAGCAGTACGTGGCGGTTGCGGCGGGAGGCGCTGGCAAGAACCGGACACGCTCCGGCGACCAGTTCCTCGCTTTCGCACTCGGAACCTGACGCCTCCCGTCAGTCCGGCTCCGGAGAATCCTCGATATCCCGCAGGAACGGGTTGAAGGTGTAGCGGAGGGACACCGGTCCGGGCAGCCGCAGGTTGCGGGTCACCGCGTATGCGGGATCCAGACACCACTGGCCAGTCGACAGGATCCCGTGCTTGCGGGTCTCGTTGTCATGCCAACCCCAGAACGGCTTGGCCCGGTCCACGCCATGATGCCGGCCATGGAAGGCACCGGCAAGCCGATCGAAGCGAGCGAAGGGACGCCCACCTGCCGGACGGTACCGGAAGTAGCTGCTGAACGCCGCGCCAGGCTCCCCCGTTGCGTGAGCCCGGAGCCAGAAATGGTCGTGGATCGGAAGGAGGTCGTAGCCGACTTCCTGGTCCGCAGCGTGGCGGGGCCTCTCGGCCACTCCCTTGAAGATGTACGTAACGCCAGTCCCGGAGTGAAAGCGGTTGTCTGCCAAGGAATAGCCGGCGTGGCTGCCCGGACCGTAGACGCCGTGCCCTCCGGAGTGCACGAACACGACCGGGTGGGATTCCCCGTAGAACTCCATCTCGCCGTCAATGTCGTGGAAGTTGCCGTCCACGCGCGGATCGGCCCGGTAGGAGTAGATCTTGTTGTGAGCGAGCGTCTCCATCACGAGCGCCCGCCCGGCACGGGAACCGTCCCTGACCACGGTAAGTACGATTCCCTCGTTGTCGTTCTCGTGGCAGGCACTGGCGACGCACTTGTCCGAGTAGTCCCGCAGGTGGAAGAAGTTGTACAGGAGAAACCAGTGCGTGTCGGTCTCGATGACGGCGTAGTACACGTACGCCTGGGAACTCGCTTGCAGCGCATTGTCCCAGTTGTTGTCGCCCCGCCAGTCCCCGTCCGCATCGAACCGGGCGAGGTAATCCGACTTCGGGTCGAACCAGGTCTCCTGGGCGACGAATGGCGCATGGTGCGCAGCGAGCCACCGATAGGGTTCGTGCGAGTGCGGCTGCTCGCCGAACGTGACCGCTTCCCTCGGCGCGAACCGCCGGGCCTCCGAATCGATCCGGATCCGGATCGAGCCGGTCACACCTTCGATGGTGGCGGACACGTGAGCTTCGCCTTCCCTTCCGGACGCCGTGAACAGAACCGCTTCCTGCCGGAACGACTGCTGGTTTGCTAGGTCGAACGGCCGTTGTCGAAAGCCCTCCCGGTCCCTCCGGCCCAGCGTTGGAGCATCGATTCCCTGATAGCGGAACGGCTTCGACAACCAACCCGCGCCCGCGTCTCGCAACCGAAACACGGCCGGGCCACGCCGCAGTCGCACTCTGCCGAAACCTGTCGGGTCGTCCGGAGCAGTACCCATGGGCGCCACACGGATTGCCACGCTCTCGTACGGCCGAACCCGGGCGTCCGGCGGATCGCTGCGCAGCACGACCTGCCGCACGGTACCCGCTGTCTGACCGGTCAGGGCGGCACCGAACAGCAGCAAGCCAAGCAGATGCAGGACCGCGACCGGCACCATGGAACGGCAAGGAGGACCGGTCCGCACTGCATCCGACCGCACCATCGGGTACAGCTTGCCATACCGGCTGGCGACGAATCCTGAACGAGATTCCGGTCGGCCTCTCCGCTCATTCGGGAAAGGACCGATCACGACCGGGACAATCGGACGGAGAGACCTTGGTTCGTCGGGAAGATCTGTCGCGGAGCACTGATTCGGTCCGGAGGTTCGCGGTGCACGGCTTCAACATTGGTAGGCCCAGCCAGCCGTGCGCCTGGCATCAGTCTCTCTTCCCTCCACCCACTCTTTGCAGCCTGTCGCCGAGTGCGCAACTCAGATGGTTCAGCGCCAATGTCCAGTACTGTGACGATCTCAGTCCATTGCACTTGATATCCAGAATGCAAATCCAGATGGTACACGACAGCTATACACGATCGAGGAACGTTACGGTGTTAGTGCCGACGCTGCGGCGGGCGGCGGAGACTGCCAAGCCCGGGAAAGGGACGCGTCTCGTGGGAGAGGTTCTACAGCAGCTGGTTGATCAGGGCAAGGCCGACGGGATGGCCGCCTCCCTGATCCAACTCTGTTGGAGCATTGCTTCGGACGCCTTCCGCAAGCGATACGGCACAGGATCGAAACCTCCACCCTCAACCAACTCAACGCACAGTTCGGCGCTGCGTTGACGGCCAGCGTTCTGCCCGACGTCTTCGGTGACATCGGCACCGAATCAACGGCCTCCCTTCGACAGCCCGCCCACGGCACAACCCCGGATTTCTCCGGTCGCCCGAGCCGACTCCGCAATGGGCCCGTCGCCTCTTCCCGACCGGCCCACCTTCATTCGTGACCGCCCAGCGGACCACCGGTCCGCCGTGGACGGAACTGCGCGAAGGCGTCCTCGACGCCATCGCGACCGACCCAACCGCCAGCCCCGCACACTCGGACGCCCGTACAAGCATGGCTCCGAACGATAGTCGTCCATTCTCGCTACACTGGCCAACGGGTCCGCCCATACCGCCCCCCACCGACCACCACCATGTCCAGCCACAGCAACACGGCCCACGATTCCGACGAAATCAACAACCCCCATGACCTCATGTTCAAGGCCACTCTCTCCGATATCGACCTGGCCAACGATGTGCTGCGCACCCACATTCCCCCCAACTTCCTCGAACTGTTCACTTCCGACCCGCCCACACCCCTCGAAGGCACCTTCATCGACGCCAACCTCCGCTCCCAGCAGGTCGACAAACTCTTCCGCATGAAGCTCCGCAGCGGCAACTTCGCCTTCGTCTACGTCCTCCTCGAACACAAATCCTATTCCGACCCCGCCACCGCCCTCCAGATCGCTCGCTACAAAATCCGCATCTGGCAAGCCTATGCCCGCAACCGACCCAACCGCTACCGGGCCCTGCCCGGCATCATCCCCATCATCTTCTATCACGGCCCCGACCCCTGGTCCGCTCCCCTCTCCCTCGCCGCCATGGTCGTCGATCCCCCCTTCCGCCTGCTCGAACCCACCTTCGGCTACTACCTGCGCAACCTGCGCACCATCCCCTTCCATCAGTTGGCCACACACCCCGCTGCACGCGCCGGTCTCGCCGCCCTGCGCTATTCCCACAGCGGCCCCGACGCGATGGAGGAAAAACTGCGCGTGCTGCCCGAGATGTTGGCCGGATTGCCCGACCACTCCGAACTCGAGCAGCAGATCATGCTGTATGTTATAGAGATATGGGCGGTGTCGGTGGCAACGCTGCGACGGGTGGCGGAGACCGCCAAGCCCGGGAAAGGGACGCGTCTCGTGGGAGAGGTTCTTCAGCAACTCGTTGATCAGGGCAAGGCCGAAGGCCTGATCGCAGGCAAGGCTCAGGGGATGGCCCAAGGGATGGCCACCACTCTGATCCAACTGTTGGAGCATCGCTTCGGGCCCATTCCGCAAGGGATACGGCACAGGATCGAAGGCTCCACCCCGGACGAACTCAACGCTCGGTTCAGTGCCGCGCTCAAGGCCGGCACGCTGCCCGAAGTTCTCGGTGACATCGGCACCGAATGAGCAGCACCCCGCTCGACAGCCGGTTGCCACGGCGCAACCCCGGATCTTCCTGGGCTTCAGCGCCCTCTCCGCAATAGGCCGGTCTCCACTTTCCCGACAGTCCCCCGGCGCTCTTGCTTCCAATGGAAGCGGTCCCAGATAGTGATAGCTCCGGCAGTACCGCGGTTCAAACGCTCGAACATGGCAGTCACGGATGGCAGGTTCCGCATTCCAGGAGACGGGCATCCGTGCGGCGCTTCGCGGCTGACCGGTCAACACCAAGCCAAGCAGTTAACGGCGGGTTTCGCGGTATGGCTCACACTGCTCAGCAAGATCCGGATCCGCCGATTCTCCCGCCCGGAGGTTGGAGATCTGCCGGATGGACCGGGTCCGACAAGCCACCCGGACCCGACGACATGGCAAAATGGACTTCACTTGCGGTTCGGGCAGACAATCTTGCACATGAGCGCCCGTTTCAGGGTCCGATGCCGCTCTTCCCGGACGACGAAGCTCTGGAGTCTTCTTGTGCGCCTGGGACCGCTGTGGTTCCTGGCATCCCTGCCCATGGCGACGGTGCTGGCCGCAGAATCGCCGCTGGTGGTCGGTGTCGCAGCGTTTCCACCCCACGTGGTGGAGACCCCCGAGGGCGTTCGCGGGTTCGATATCGACATCTGGAACGAAGTGGCGCAGTCACTTGGTCGCGAATCCACGTTTCGGCTCATGCCCTTCGGCGACCTCATCAAGTCGGTGCAGAGTGGCAAGGTCGATGCAGCCGTCGCGGGCATGAGTATCACGAGTGCCCGCGAGGCCGAGATGGACTTCAGCCACCCGTACATGGAGAGCGGACTGAGAATCCTCACGAATGTCGGCCACGAGTCGACCATCATCCATGTCTTCCGTTCCCTGCTGGCAGAGACGGAGCTGAGCGCTCTAGGCGCCCTCGTGGCCTTCGTGGTCATCTGCTCTCACATTCTCTATTTCGCGGAACATGGACGCTCAGGCATCAATGACCGGTACTTCCCGGGCATCTTCGAAGCAGCTTGGTGCGTGCTCGCAACCATCACGACCGTCGGTTACGGAGACGTGACTCCGCAACGATGGATCGGTCGCGTGGTCTCGCTGGTGGTGATGGTGATCGGGATCGCACTCTTCGGCGTTGCCATCGCCCAGTTGTCCGCGGGCCTGATGCTTGCCGAGGCCGATCACGACATCGGGGGCCCGGGCGATCTCGAAGGCCGACCCGTGGCCACCGTAACGGGTACGACGAGCACACAGGTGGCGCTCCGGTACAACGCCAACCTCAGGGAGGTCAACGATATCGAGAGTGGCTACGACCTGCTCGAATCCGGAGCGGTGGACGCGATCCTGTTCGACGCCGCTCCACTGATGCAGTACGTGCGCGAGCGCAGTTCCTCGGAAATGACTCTGGTGGGACCCCTGATCGAGCCGCAGTCGTACGGCATCGCGTTCCCGGCAGGAAGCGAACTGCGCGAGACGGTAAACCGCTCGCTGCTCAGACTCCAGGAGTCCGGCGAGTACGCGCGAATCTACAACCGGTGGTTCGGCTCATCCAACTGAACCGGACGAGTCGGTTCCTGTCGGCGCGGCACCGTGGCGAGGACCATGAACGAGCGGTGCGTCGGCTCTATGATGGGAATTTCGCCACACCGTCGGCCCCTTGATCACCGATGTGGACCGATGATTGCTGCGGTAATCCGCCAGATCATGCAGTCTGGACCCACTCAGCCACAGCCTCGCCGACGGCAACGATCACACCGGAGACTCCGGTCAGGACCGCTCCTTGCGTGCGTGGCCTGCCTTTGCGGCATCATCACCATCTCGGCCTGCGGAGCCCGACTGGGACCGAAGACGATCCCCGGAGCTCGGTTCGACTACAACCAGCGCATTGCACGCTCCCAGAACGAGCAGCTACTGCTCAATCTGGTTCGGCTCCGCTACCGGGACCCGCCGGTCTTTCTGGACATCGGCACAGTCATCGCCCAGTACACGCTGGACGCCCGCGTCGGCGTGCTGCCCACTGCGAACGTCGAGGCATCCGGCAGTACCGAAATCGGGGTCGACCTCGGCGGACGGTACAGCGAGCAACCAACCATCACCTACCAGCCCATTTCGGGAGCGGAGTTCACGCGCCGGCTGCTCACGCCGCTGCCACCGGAGACGATCATCCTGCTCTCCCAGTCGGGCTGGAGCATCGAACGTCTCCTGATGTGTTGCGTGGACAGCATTAACGGCGTGACGAATGCACCAGTCGCAAGCGGACCGACGCCCACCAAGATCCCCGACAACAGCCTGTTCAGGGAGGTTTCCCGGATCTTGCGCGAGCTGCAGGTGGGCGGAGTGCTCGATTTCATGCTGTCTCTGGACCGGGAGTCCGGCGAGACATCCATCCGGATCCGGAAACCCGCATCGGCTCCCGAGCTGGCCGAGACCCTGTCCCGGGTTCGAGCCATCCTGAATCTGGATGACGCCCACGAGACATTTCGCCTCACGGACCGGAGTGCCCAACTGAGCCCGGACGAGATCGTGCTGACAGGTCGGTCGCTGCTGGGGGCCTTGTTTTTCCTGTCGCACAGCGTGGACCCGCCCGACACGCACGAGAAGAGAGGTCTGGTGACAGTCATGGCGCACAGCGCATCCGACAAACCGGACTGGGACACCGTTTCGGGGAACCTGCTGAAAGTCGCGGCGACGGAGGCCACGCCACCAGAGGCATTCGTGCGGATCCGCTACCGTGGCCACTGGTTCTACATCGCGGACGATGATCTGAACTCGAAATCCACCTTCAATCTCCTGACGTACCTGCTATCGCTGCAGTCCGCAGGCCGGGGCGGCATTGACGCGATGTTGACAGTCCCGGTGGGCGAGTGATCATCCCGGCTGCGGGCAACTCGACCGCGGCATCGGATCCGGCGCCAGCAGGTGGGCAGCCATGGACGATCCATCACGACAGGAAGATCGTCGCGGGCACAGACTCGACCGGCCAGGCGAGGGACGCACTGCAAGTCGGTAGAATTGGGCGTGTCGAGCGAGCGCTCGGCCGCATCTCCCGCCGCTTGTGTCCCTGTTTACTTCCTCGGTAGAGCAGCCTGCCCCCGATCGTGGTACGGGGCACGGTTTCGGCACGGCCCCGGTCTTCCTTGCCTCGATCAGTACGATCCTTGGCGCGATCCTGTTCCTGCGGATGGGTTACGCCGTCGCTCATGCGGGCCTCTGGGGCACACTTGTCATCGTTCTACTGGGCCACCTCGTCACCATACCGACCGTCCTCGCCGTGTCGGAAATCGCGACCAACCGGCGGGTCGCCGGAGGAGGAGCGTACTTCATCATCAGCCGCTCCTTCGGCACCAGTATCGGCGGCACGATCGGGATCGCGCTCTACCTGTCCCAGGCGATCTCGATCGCGTTCTACCTCGTGGCTTTCGCGGAAGCGTTCTCGCCAGCCTACGATTGGCTGAACGCCACCTATGGGATCCAGCCGGATCCGCGCTGGATCAGTGCACCGTGTACCGCATTGATTGCCATCCTCATGCTGACCAAGGGTGCCAACTCCGGGGTCCGGGCGCTATGGGCGGTCAGCTTCCTCCTCGCCGCGTCCATTGGGGTGTTCCTGATGGGAGAAGGCCCGGAAGCAATCCGTCCGGACGGGCTTAACGTCACGGACAGGGTCGAGGGAGCCGATGGGTTCGGCACGGTCTTCGCGACATGCTTCCCTGCCTTCACCGGGATGATCGCGGGCCTCGGCCTCTCGGGTGACCTCAGGAATCCCCAGCGCAGCATTCCATTCGGAACGATCGCGGCAACGCTGGCCGGCATGGTCGTCTACACGTTCGTGGCGATCAAGCTGGCCCGACACGCCTCCCCCGAGACGCTGAACGCCGACCAGTTCGTCATGGTGCAGATCGCGCTGTGGGGACCGTCGATCTACATCGGCCTGGGTGCTGCCGCCCTGTCGTCGGCCCTGGGCTCGATCCTTGTGGCCCCGCGGACCCTGCAGGCGCTGGCCCGTGACGACGTCCTGCCCATTCCCCAACTGAATCGCTTTCTGGAACGGGGCGGCGGGGAAGCCCAGGAACCGGTGACGGCAACCCTGATCTCGAGTCTGATCGCATTCGTCTTCGTGCTGTCCGGAGGAATCGACTTCATCGCCCAGATTCTCAGCATGTTCTTCATGGTGACGTACGGTGCACTGTGCGCGGTGTCGTTCCTCGAGTACTTCGCCGGCAATCCCTCCTACCGGCCCACGTTTCATTCCCGGTGGTACCTGTCCCTTCTGGGCGCGGTGATGTGCGGGGTGATGATGCTCCAGATGAGCGCGATGTACACGTTCGTCTCCCTATCACTGATGGGGCTCGTCTATGCCGGCCTGCGCCGCTCGCGACGCGGCGAGAGGGACTTGACCGCGATGTTCCAGGGAACGATGTTCCAGCTCACTCGACGTCTCCAGATCGCGCTGCAGAAGACCCGCACGAAGGGTTCGGTGGGGGGATGGCGTCCGTCAATCGTTGCGCTGACACGCCACGCCGGCGGCAGACTGGGCCAGTTCGACCTGCTGCGCTGGATCTGCCACCGCCACGGCTTCGGACACTTCATCCAGTTCGTCGAGGGTGACTATTCGTTCGCCGCGGAGATCGAGGCCCGCACGCAGGTGAGTTCGCTCATCGAGCGAACGGAGGTGAGCAGGGCCGGGATTTTCGTGGATTCGCTGATCTGCCCATCGTTCGAGATGGCATTGAGTCAGACACTCCAGCTGCCCGGCATTTCCGGTCTTCCGAACAACTGCCTCCTCTTTGAATTCGACCGGGACCATCCGGGGGAGGTGGACGAGATCGCACGGGGGGCCCGGATGGTGTCGGAGTCCCTGTTCAATATCCTGATCCTCCGCTCCACGCAGTTCCGTTTCGGCTACAAGTCCTCGATCCACGTATGGGTCACGCAGGAGTCCCGGGAATGCGCGGCGATGATGCTGCTGCTCGCGTATATCGTTGTCGGGCACCCGGAGTGGAGGAAGGCCCGCATCCGCCTGTTCGCATGCTTCGAATCCGAAGATGCCGAACGGGAGACCGACAAGCTCTCGCAGTTGATGACCGAGGGGAGACTCCCGATCTCGGCGCAGAACCTGACCGCGGTGCAGTGCAGCACCGGTGACGCTCTCGAGCGCGAGGTGGCCCGGCGGTCCAGCGGGGCCGACCTGGTCATCGCCGGGATGCAGGCAGCCGACCTCGAACCGGAACAGGCTGGGCAAGCGCTCATGCGCTTCCGGGGCGCCAACGACGTGCTGTTCGTTCATTCGAGCGAGAGCATCGCAATCAACTGACCCGAGATGATCCACTCTACGCCTGTCGAGTGCCGAGGTGCTGATGATCCGTTGCGCCTCTCTTCGCTGGGCCGTCGGACATCAAGTGCCCGTGCTTCGGCGCCAAGTGGCTGACTGCCGCCAGCGTTCCGCCGCCGCTGCTCGGCAAGTGGCGTGGCCGGTACGAGGCCGTACGAACTCGCAAGGTCGGCGTTCGATCGGGTTGTGACTCGAGACCCGCTTCCGACACCCTGCGCAAGTCGTTCCGCAAGTGCACCGACAGCTTCTGCAAGCCCACACTGCCAAGGATCGGCCACTACACGCCTGCTCCCGGCCTTTCGGGAGGGTTCGGAGCCTGTCCGGAAATCGAGTGAACCCAGGCCGTAGCCATCGACCTCCATCAGGAACGCTGGCGCCAAGCACGAAAACGCCGCCAACTCAGCATCCAACCGGTATAGACGAGGAAGCAGGCAGCGACAGACACGACTCCGGCCACTGTCTGACCAGCCAGACCGCCAGCTTCACCCGTGTGGATCCAGCGAATCCAGGATCGTGCGTTCTGGGCGGTCGAGTTGTCGGAGTAAGTGGACTCCCGGATCACCTCACCCGTAACCCGGTTCAGCAACAGGGTCGACCGCAGGTCGGGGCGAAAGCCGTTGCCACGATCGATGGTGAATGACAATGGCCCCGCCGGATCTCCGGGAAAACGCATCGTGACGCTCCTCCAGTCCGGAGTGGTCCGGGTCGCTCGAAGCCAGAGGGAATCGAGACTGGCCAGGCCGGCAGTCGGCTCGGGCTGACCCGGAGCCCGCCCGGGGGCCGCAGGACCACCGCGCCCCGCCGGCCTTTCCTCGCCCGTGACGGCGTAGAGCAGATCCGTGCTCCACGAATACGAGAAGAACACCGCCGTGCCGGCGACCAGGAACAACGGAACGGCGCACCAGAGTCCGAACACGTTATGCCAGTTGAAGTCGCGCGCCTTGCCGCGAAGCCCACCCCGGAACAGGACGATGGGCTTGAGATGCTTCCAAGTCCACTCCTTGGGCCACCAGAGATACACACCCGAAACGATGATGAACAGAAACGCCAGATTGGACACACCGGTGATCGCCTTGCCGACTGCACGGCCATCACCCTCCTGGCCGAGCCAGCGGTGCCAGACGATCATCGCCCGCATGAAATCCCGCAACCCGGTCGAGCCGGACTCCATCGGGCTACCGGTACACGGATTCACCTCGACGGACTCCCGTCCGAACGACACCCGGACCGGTTGGGACGGGTCCGCCCGAAACAGCACGGCGGTAGGCGGCTTGCCCTTTTCGGCACCGACCCTGGCGACAAGCGCATCGACACGCAGGGGTTCTGCCCCGGCACACGCCGCCTGGGCATCGAAACCGTCGGCCCATCGAAGCATCTGCTTCTCGTAGGTCAGTGCAACCCCGGTAGCGGACATGATGAAGATGACGAGTCCGGTGACTACACCGCAAACGAGATGCAACCAGAACAAGGTGGTCCTGAAACTGGACATGAGAGCAAACCTCCACGTATTGCAAGATTTGATGAACGCATGGGAGCATTCGGCCCTGCCCCCTCTGAACGACATTATATGATACCGGCTTTCACCTGGATCGTGCTAGGCAGACTTGTGCGAACCAGGACAGTGGCCGATCGCGAGCCACGCTGGCTGGTCGAGTAAAGCAATAAATCTTTTTATATTAAATAGTTAAAAAGAGATCAGCATTGCAGAGCGTCGAGAATTCACCACCCCCGAAGACAACTTCATAAAATTTTATTTGCAATTAAGTTGCATATTGCGCACAATGGTCTTGTCCGTGGCATTCGCCGAACGTCTCGAGCGAAGGAGCGGGCGAGCGACACCACCGCGATCGTGCGGCACTTCATGGAAGGAGAATCCACCTCAAGATGACCAACAACCAGAATTCCCGGATGACGGGACGACGGCCTGCCGCCCAGCTGAGCGACAAAGCGCGAAGGCGTGCATTCACAAGGGAAAACAGGCGCTGGCCTGCCCTGTACAGGTTGGTCGCCACCAGCGCGCTGGCCGCCTACTCCCCCATCGGCACCGAGACCCTTGTGACGGCTCGCGCTCAGGAGCCCCCTCCGCTGCAACCGGAACAGTCCCGCACCTCGCAGGACCATCATCGCTGGCAGTTCAAGGTCGGCCCCGGCCCGCTCGTCGAAGTGCTGGAAGGTATCTCGAATGCAACCGGTTTGCGTATCGAGGTTGCGACAGCGGAACTCCGGGAGGTCCAATCGCCGGGGGTGACGGGGTTGCTCGGCTGGCAGTCCGCCCTCGAACGTGCGCTGCGTGGCACACAGACCCGGTTCATCCTCCTGTCCGACGAGTCCATCCGCATCGAACTGCAACCGGTATCCGCACGCATCGACGTGGTCGGCACTCCGGCTCCCTCCGGCCCGCTCTATACGGCACCGGTGCGGGAGACGCCCCAGACATTCACGGTCATCGGCGAGGAGACGATCGCGAGCCAGGCGGCCACCACGCTCCGCGATGTGCTCCGGAATGTGACCGGGTTGACGGTCAACGCCGGTGAGGGCGGACAACCCGCCGGTGACAACCTCGTCCTCCGAGGATTCAGCGCCCGAAACGACATCTTCGTGGACGGCTCACGGGACCTGGGGCCCCAGGCACGGGATCCCTACAACGTGGAACAGGTCGAGGTCGTCAAGGGGCCACAGTCCACGTTCACCGGACGAGGGTCGGCCGGAGGATCGATCAATCTCTCCAGCAAGACCGCCAGTCTGGCACCGTTCGTCCGGCTCACGACGCTGGCCGGTACGGACAGGACGAAGCGCGGGACGGCGGACATCAACGCCCCGCTCGGCCTGTTGGGCGAACGGACCGGCTTCCGGCTCAACCTGATGGGGCACGATTCCGGAGTGGCCGGACGGGATGTGGTCCGCTTCCGGCGCTGGGGTGTCGCACCGACCCTGTCTCTGGGGCTGGGATCGCCAACACGGTGGACGTTTGGATTCGCAAAGCTGGAGCAGGACAACATCTCCGACTACGGTATTCCCTGGGTACCCGGCAGCAACAACGCCCTCGCGGCATACCGCAACCAGCCGGCCCCAGTGCCCCGAAACACGTTCTACGGATTCCGCGACCGGGATCACGAGATCATGGGCTCGGATTCGCTCACGGTCCGGTTCGAGCACGACTTCTCTGACCGGCTCAGCGTACGGAATCAGTTCCGATACGGCGATTCCATGCGGGATTCGATCGCCACCCCTCCGCGCTTCGCCAGCCCCGACGGCACGGACATCAATCGGAACATGCGGTCGTGGATCACCGGGGACAAGATCCACGACAACCGGGCCGATCTGACGGCGACGTTTCGGACCGTCTCGATCCGGCACTCGGTCGTCACGGGCTTCGCTCTCACGCGGGAAGCCAATGTCCGCGGTTATCGCTCAGCCCCGGCCCAGGTAACCTCGCTGTTGAACCCGGACCCGGACGAGCCGTATCTCGGCGCATTCACGGTGAGTCCCGACCGTGCGGATCTCACGGGCGACACGCGATCAGTCTACGCATTCGACACGCTCCGGCTCGGACGCCGCTGGCAGGCCAGTGGAGGGGCACGTCTCGACAGTTTCAACGCGGCAGGTATCGCGATCGTGGGCCGCAGCCGAGTCCCCACGCCTTTCGAACAGGAAGACAGCATGCTCAGCCTCCGGGGTGGTCTCGTGTTCAACCCCGTCGACGCGGGCTCCCTGTACGTCTCGTACGGGTCGTCACTCAATCCCTCGATCGAAGGGCTGTCCTACGGCTTCAGTCCGAACAATCTTGGCCTCGAGCCGGAGAGAACGCACATCGTCGAGGGGGGCTCGAAATGGGACCTGTTCGACGACCGCCTGCTGATTACGGGTGCACTGTTCGACGTGCGCAAGACGAACGCGCGGACACCCGGCTTGCTGCCCGACGACCCGCCCATCATTCTGGATGGACTGCAGACCGTCCAGGGCGTGGAACTGGGCGCGACCGGGCGCGTGACCCCATCCTGGATGGTCTTCGCGGGCTACACCTTCATGGACAGCGTGATCGCCGAATCGAACGACGAGTCCCAAGTCGGGAACCGGTTCCCGCAGACACCCCGCCAGTCCATGAACCTGTGGACCACGCTCGACCTGCCCGGTTCGGTGACGGTCGGTGGCGGAGCAAGATTTGTCGGGGAGAGATTCAACAACGTCTCGAACGTCCGCCGAGTCGGCGGCTACTGGACCGCCGATCTGATGGCGGAGTTCCCGCTGCACGAGCGCCTTCGCCTGCGGCTCAACGCGTTCAACCTGACCAACGAATACTATTTCGACCGAGTCGGCGGCGGCCACGTCATTCCGGGACCAGCACGATCCCTGATGGCCGGCCTCGACTTCCGGTTCTAGGGACACCAGCATGCTGATCCAGATTCCGGACCTTCTCGAACCCGCCGAGGCATCCGACTGGCGTCGCCAACTTGACGACGCCGGTTGGGTGGACGGGCGGATCACTGCCGGTGCCCAGTCCTCCCGCGTGAAGCGGAACCGCCAGCTTCCGGAGGAGTCGGAGGTCGCGGCGCGGTTGGGCGAGCGGATCCTCGAAGCGCTCCAGGGGAACGCACTCTTTCTGTCGGCCGCCCTCCCGTACCGGGTCTTCCCGCCGCTGTTCAACCGGTACGAGCCGGGGGACAGCTTCGGCTCGCATGTTGACAACTCGATCCGCCAGGTAGCCGGGACCGGGCACCGCGTGCGGACGGATCTGTCCGCCACACTGTTTCTCTCGGCCCCGGACGAGTATGAGGGCGGTGAGTTGCTTGTCGATGACACCTACGGCGCCCATAGCGTCAAGCTGCCTGCGGGACACCTGGTCCTCTATCCGGCATCAAGTCTGCACCGGGTCCAGCCGATCGCGGCCGGCGTTCGCGTCGCTTCGTTCTTCTGGGTGCAGAGCATGGTGCGTGACAACGGACACCGTACGCTCCTGTTCAACATGGATGCCGCCATCCAGCACCTCAACCAGGATGCGCCGGACCATCCGGCAGCCGTTCAGCTGACGGGCGTCTATCACAACCTGCTCCGACTGTGGGCCGAGATCTGACGCACGCACAGGGAGAAGGGTGGGACATCGCTAACCGTCCGGCCCGGTAGCGATGTGGACCGGCTGCACACGGACACACCGGCAGCCGACTCCCTCCTGGAACGGTCATGTCGTAGCCCCCGATCCGATGTCCCACGATCCTGAGAGAATATCCCTGATGTACTTGCTTGACTGCCGTTCCGATCACAGACGATTGCCGGACCGACGCCCTGAGCGGTACACTCTAGAACGTATGCTCGAGTCGCCCGTTTCTCGACGCACTGCTTGTGTTGTCCTGCTCGCCATGGGCGCATTGATGGCCGTCATGGCGGACGAGTCGCCGAGTCCTTCTGAGTCCAACCAGCCTGAACGCCCGAACGTGGTGCTGATCACGGTCGACACGCTGCGGGCGGATCATCTCTCGACGTACGGCTATCACCTCAGGACCAGTCCTGCAATCGACCGTCTGGCGGAAGAGGGCGTGCGCTTCGATCAAGCCTATGCCGCGATCCCGATGACCGGGCCGTCCCATTTCTCGATGTTCACGGGGCGGTACCCGCAGGAGCACGGCGCACGGATCAACGGAGTCTCGGTTCCGGACGATTCGAAGTTCCTGACCATTCCGCAAGTGCTCCGTCGGTTCGGATATACATCAGGGGCCTTCGTCAGCGCGTGGCCGCTGATCGGTCGGCTCACCCACCTGGACCGCGACTTCGACGAGTACGACGAGGATCTCGAGCGCACCTACCAGGTGTTTCATTCCATGCGCTGGGCCGAGGACGTGACCCGCCCGGCCCTCCGCTGGATCGAGGAGCACCAGCGCGAAGAGAACCTGTTCTTGTGGGTGCACTACTTCGACCCCCACGAGCCGTACAACCTGCGGGAGGAGTTCGCGGACCCGGAGCAGGTAGGTGAACCCCCATCAGGACTTCCCGAGTACTCGCAGACCGTGCGGGAGCGCATGCGACGCTACGACTCGGAAATCGGATACGCAGACAAGCACATCGGTATCCTGCTGGACAGGATCGACAAACTCGGCATGCGGGACAACACCCTCATCGTCCTGCTGTCGGACCATGGCGAGGGCCTCGGCGAGCAGGGCTTCGTCGGGCATGGGCGCTGGCTGTACCAGAGCACCTTGCATGTACCCTGGATCATGCGCCTGCCTGACCGGATAGCGCCAGGAACGGTGATCACGCACAATGTCTCGACGATGGACCTGGCCCCGACGCTGCTCGACCTGGTGGTCCCCGAGTTCCGCAACAGCACCGAACTCTCGATTTCCTTTGCCGGTCGCAGCCAGGTGCCGGCAATCACACAGGGCGGGCGGGCCCAACCACGCTCCATCCGCTTCGTTTCCTTCGAAGGCAAGAAGGGCTTCATCCCATCATGGATTTCATGGGTCTGGCGGCCGAACTCGGGACTTCCGTTCCGCATGGGCAAGCTGGACGGGACGGCGAAGCTCATCTGGACGCCGGAGGAGAAGCGGTTCGAGTCGTTCGACCTGGCCAGCGACCCGTTCGAACTCGACTCGACGATCATCGACGGAGGAGACCGGCGCTACAAGTTCGAGAGGGCGGCCTTCGAGCGCTGGTTCGATTCAACCAATCTTGCGGAGAGCGAGGCGCGACTCTCCAAGCGCGACGCCGAGATCCTGGAGAGCCTCGGTTACATCAACCGGTAGCATCTCCGTCCACATCGAAAGCCCGGTCAGTCCGATTGCGCGGGGCTGGCCTCGTGGCCATCGACGGGCATCCGGGCAACGTCCGCATCCGAAGGGAGCTCATGAGGCGAAGTGGCCGGTCCTTGGTCCTCTTCGTGGGCTCCGTCCTGCTGGTTCGCGGACTCGATGCCTTGCAGGATACGCTGGACCGACGCGTCGATGCCATTCCGAAACGCCGTCAGTTCCTGCCTGGATCGGAGGAACTCGTCGGCAAGGTGGAGGGCGGCAAGGATCGCGAGTTGATACCGCTCCACCCCGGGCAGCGCATCAGCGAACCTGGCAATCGCCTCGTCCACCTCGCGCGCGATGGCCCGGGTGTGCTCCGGGTCGGCACCGGCAAGGTGGTAGGTACGCCCGTGAATGACGACTTGCGTCCGCCCAGTCTCGGCCACGGCACTCAGCCTTCCCGCTCCAGTTCGTCGATGCGCTGCAGGAGCGCTTCCACGCGCGTCCGAATCGTGGTGCGGAGGTCGTCGCCCTCGATCTGTTTCTTCAGCAGGACGATCTGGAGATCCCGCTCGCGAACGCGCTCACGGAGCACACGGGCTTCCGACTCGGCTTCACTGCGGGCCTTGCGCTCGTCCCGGAGCGACTCCGCCATGCCGAGAACGCGGCGTTCCAGTGCTTCGAGGCTCGCCAGTTCGTGTGTTGCGTTCGGTGTCTCGGATCCCGGCTCTTCCATCTCCTCACCTCGGGATTCACCATGATAGTGCAATGAACCGAACCGGTTGGGAGACCATCAATCTGCCCGCCGCCAAGAGCCTACAAATCATGGTGCGCAAGAGAGGACTTGAACCTCCACGGGATTTAACTCCCACTAGGACCTGAACCTAGCGCGTCTGCCAATTCCGCCACTTGCGCACTGGACGGGGATGACTCGGAACGTCGACGGCGTGCCGAGCATCAACCACCATTGTAGGGTATCCGGTCGGCCCTGTGACATTCCGGCAGGTCCGGGAACTAGAGACCGCCATCCACATGCCGTCGCAGTTCATCCAGCGGCATGCCGGTCCCGAAACCGTGCAGTTCCGCGGCCGGGATCCGGCACAGGAACAGGATGTACTCCACGCGCACTGCAGAGCGGGCGGGGATCCAGCCGATCGTACGTTCTCCGAAGAGCGGACCACGCCCGATCGCTGCCCGGCGGGTCTCCGGAAACGGCGACACTCCGAACTCCATCCCTCTCGTCAGGGTCCTTCCGTTCCACGGAGCATGGGTCCGGGAGAAGTTCTCCTCCCAGATTCCGAGCCAAGGGAAGTCGTCGCGGCGCCAGATGTAACCGAAGAGCGTCTCGCTACGCGGATGGTAGGCGGCGAAGAAAGCCTCATCAAGATCGGGGTCCATCAGGTGGGCCGTGAAGGCCCCCGACACCTCCGTCTCGACGGTGCGCCGCATGTCGTCGGTCCCACCACCAATAAGTGGGGCTGCCGGCCAATCGAATTCCGCTCCGGGCACGAACCGGTCGGCTCCCGGTGCGAATTCGCCTTCCATCACCTTCGACCGCGTCGCGGACATCTCGATCAGGGTCTGCCCCTTCTCGAGAAACGGCGGTCCAAGCGTCGCGTGCTGCGTCCATCCGACCGGACGGTCGATTCCGGTCAGGTTGGCGGCCGTCTCGGCGACCGCAACGGTATCGTGTCCGTCGGCCAGCTCCAGTCGGCGGGAGAACCGCATGCCCGTCAGCGGGAGGTCCGCCCGCGCCTCCAGCCACGTGCCGCCGGATTCGACCTCCCAGTCGACGGACGATGCCTCACCGTGCACACCGAGTCCGGCAGCGGCTTCCTCGTCCGACGGCACGCCGAAGATGTCAAAGCAGAGGTTGTGCCCGGCGATTCCGGCCAGCAGGCGAGCGTCAACCCCGTCGCCGAAGCCGGGATGCACGTCCGGATCGTAATCGGACGGGTCGACGGTCTCCCATGGCGGGTCCCACAACGGGTTCATTCCATTTTCCTTGAGGGTGACCGCAGCAATATGCCCTCCGCCCGGCAGCAGCGTCAATCGGAGACGATCATTCTCGATCTGGAGATGGGGACGATTGGCAATGCCCATGGTTCCGCTTCGAAGCGTTCAAGCGTACCATGCCGGGCTACGGTGCTATAATCGACAGGCTGCCCCGATGCCGCCATCAGGCATGACGGGTCCGGCGTGCTTCCAGTCCCCTCTTCGACAAGGCCCCGCGGGTGCCCCGGGGGATGGCTGGCGGCCGTCGCGGGGCAGACAGGTCTGCAATGAAGAAGTACGGACTACCCTCGTCTCAGGGGCTCTACGACCCCCGCTTCGAGCACGATGCCTGTGGCATCGGGTTCGTCGCGGATATCCAGGGACGCCCCAGCCATCGCATCATCGAGCAGGGCGTCGAGGTTCTGGTCAACCTCACCCACAGGGGCGCATGCGGGTGTGATCCGGAAACCGGCGACGGTGCCGGGCTCCTGCTGCAGATTCCCGACGGTTTCTTCCGCAGGCAGGCCGCAGCAGTCGGCTTCACCCTGCCTCCGGCCGGCCGTTACGGCGTCGGGATGATCTTCGTCTCGCCGGACGAACGAGCAAGCCTGGATGCCCGGCAGATGGTCGAGGAACTGGCCGCGTCCCAACGGTTCGACGTACTCGGTTGGCGACGGGTCCCGACAAGTTCCAAATCGATCGGGTGGCTCGCCCGCGAGAGCGAGCCCCATGTCTATCAGGTCTTCCTTGGTGCGCGCGAGGACGCACAGTCAAGCGGGGACGCTTTCGAACGAAAGCTCTTCGTGCTGCGCAAGCTCACGGAACAGGAAGCGCTCCGCCGGGAGATCCCCCGGTACTACCCGGTGACGATGTCCTCGCGGACGATCTGTTACAAGGGCCTGCTGCTGGCCCCGCAGATCTTCGGCTACTATCCGGACCTGGGCGACTCCGATTTCCAGTCCGCAGTGGCCCTGATCCACCAGCGGTTCTCCACCAACACGTTTCCGACCTGGGAGCGTGCCCAGCCGTTCCGGTACCTGGCCCACAACGGGGAGATCAATACGGTACGGGGCAACGCCAACTGGATGCGGGCGCGGGAAGCGACCCTGCAGAGCGAAATGTTCGGTGAGGACGTCGACAAGATCAAGCCGATCATCGATCCGTCCGGTTCCGATTCCACGCAGATCGACAACGCACTGGAACTGCTGATCCAGTCCGGCCGTTCGATCGCGCACTCGTTCATGATGCTGATCCCGGAGGCGTGGTCCTCTCACGAGCACATGGAGGCGTACAAGACGGCCTTCTACGAATATCACGCCACGATGATGGAACCCTGGGACGGACCCGCCTCGGTCGTCTTCACCGACGGACGATTCGTTGGGGGATCGCTCGACCGGAACGGCCTGCGCCCGTCACGTTACTGCGTGACGTACGACGACCTCGTGGTGATGGCGTCAGAGACCGGCGTGATCCCCGACATCAAGCCATCCAACGTCCGCATGAAAGGGCGGTTGCAGCCGGGCCGCATGTTCCTGGTGGACATGCAGGAGGGGCGGATCATCCGCGACGAGGAGATCAAGGAGACCATCTCGAGGCGGCGGCCGTACGGCCAGTGGCTACGGACGAACCTCATCGACCTGAACGATCTGCCCGAACCTCCAGCGGTCCAGTCGACAGACCGCGAGACGCTGCTGCAACGTCAGCGGACGTTCGGCTACACGATCGAGCACCAGAGAATGCTGCTCGCCCCGATGGCCTGCAACGGGGTGGAGCCGGTCGGCTCGATGGGTATCGACATTCCCCTGGCATGCCTCTCGGAGCGGCCCCAATTGCTGTTCAACTATTTCAAGCAGTTGTTCGCACAGGTGACGAACCCCGCGATCGATCCGATCCGGGAGGAACTGGTGATGTCAACCGTCACCTATGTCGGGCCACAGGGCAACCTGCTCGACGAGCGGCCGGACCATGCCCATGTCGTCAAGGTCCACTCGCCGGTCATCGACAACGCGAGACTCGAAAAGCTCCGCCATCTCGGCAACGGCGTCCGGTTCGATGCCGCGACGCTGCCGACCATGTTCCCGGCAGCCGCAGGGCAGGACGGACTGCGCCCGGCGCTCGATCGACTCTGCCGCGACGCTGAAGCAGCGGCCGACCGTGGCTGTGGAGCACTGATCCTCTCGGACCGGGCAGTGGACAGGGACCACGTTCCCATACCCTCACTGCTGGCCTGCGCGGCAGTGCATCATCACCTGATCCGGACCGCCAAACGCAGCAGGGTGGGCATCGTGATCGAATCGGGAGAGCCCCGGGAGGTGATGCACTACTGCCTGCTGATCGGCTATGGCGCCAACGCCGTCAACGGCTATCTCGCCTACGAGACGATCGAGGAACTGCACGCGTCGGGCGAACTCGAGAATCCGGAGCTGTGCGTGGAGCAGGCTCACGCGAACTTCGAGAAAGCGCTCCGCAAGGGCATCCACAAGGTCATGTCGAAGATGGGGATCTCGACGGTACAGTCGTACCACGGCGCCCAGATTTTCGAGGCGATCGGCCTGCAGCGCGAAGTCGTCGACAGGTACTTTACTGGCACGACCACGCAAGTCCAGGGTGTAGGACTCGAGACCCTGGCCCAGGAAGCGATCGAGAAGCATCGCTACGCATACCTGCCCGTATCCGAGGACAGCACCAGACTGCCGGTCGGTGGCGAGTACCAGTTCCGCCTGCGAGGCGAGCAGCACCTGCTGAACCCGGACACCGTGGCCCAGTTGCAGCAAGCGGTCCGGACGAACAGTTGGGCAACCTACGAGGAATACTCGCGCACGATCAACGACCTCAGCCGGCAGTTGTGCACCCTTCGCGGTCTGTTCGACTTCAGGAAGGCCACCACGCCCGTGCCTCTCGATGAAGTGGAACCGGCATCCGAGATCGTCAAGCGTTTCTGCACTGGGGCCATGAGCTTCGGCTCGATTTCGGCGGAGGCCCACGAGACGCTGGCCATGGCCATGAACCGCATCGGTGGCCGGTCGAACACGGGCGAAGGTGGCGAGGATCCCGCACGTTTCGAGGATGACCGCCGGTCGAAGATCAAGCAGGTGGCCTCGGGACGCTTCGGGGTGACGGCCCACTACCTGGCCAACGCGGACGAACTGCAGATCAAGATCGCCCAAGGCGCCAAGCCCGGCGAGGGCGGCCAGTTGCCCGGCCACAAGGTCGACGAGACAATCGCCCGGCTGCGGCATTCGACGCCGGGAGTGGGCCTGATCTCGCCGCCCCCCCATCACGACATATACTCGATCGAGGATCTGGCACAACTGATCTTCGACCTCAAGAACGCCAATCGCAACGCCAACGTCTCCGTGAAGCTCGTTTCCGAGGTCGGGGTCGGCACGGTGGCCGCCGGGGTCTCCAAGGGGCACGCCGACCTTGTCCTGATTTCCGGCCACGACGGTGGCACGGGGGCCTCGCCGGTCAGTTCGATCCGACATGCCGGGACGCCCTGGGAACTGGGCTTGTCGGAGACCCAGCAGGTGCTCGTCATGAACGACCTGCGGGGCCGGATCCGCGTACAGGTGGACGGCAAGCTGCAAACGGGGCGCGACGTGGTCATCGGCGCCCTGCTGGGTGCGGACGAGTTCGGCTTCTCGACCATGCCGCTGGTGGCGATGGGCTGCATCATGATGCGCAAGTGCCACCTCAACACCTGCCCCGTCGGAATCGCGACACAGAACAAGGAACTGCGCAAGAAGTTCGAGGGCACGCCCGAGAACGTGGTGAACTTCTTCTTCTTCATCGCCGAGGAGGTCCGCCAGTACATGTCGGAACTCGGGTTCCGCACGTTCGACGAAATGATCGGCAAGGTGGATTGCCTGGACGTGCGCGAGGCCGTCAACCACTACAAGAGCAGGGGGCTTGACTTCGCGAAGGTCTTTTTCGATCCCCCGGTGGATCGCTCGACCGCACGCCACCACTGCGGCCAGCAAGATCACGGCATCGAGCGCCAGATCGACAATCAGCTGATCGAGCTCTGCCGACCAGCGCTTGATGAGCGCACTCCGGTCGAGTTCGCCTACGACATCCGCAACACCGACCGCACGGTCGGCACGATGCTGTCGCACCAGATCGCGAGTCGCTACGGCTCCGAAGGCCTCCCCGAGGACTGCATCAAGATCCATTTCTCGGGCAGCGCCGGCCAGAGCTTCGGGGCCTGGGCCAGCAGGGGCATGACCCTCCAGGTCCGGGGCGACGCGAACGACTACTTCGGCAAGGGGCTCTCTGGCGGTCGGCTGATCATCTCGCCGCCACCGGGCTCGACGTTCGTGTTCGAGGAGAACATCATCATTGGCAACGTGTCCTTCTATGGGGCGACGGACGGGCAGGCCTTCGTGAACGGCATGGCCGGCGAACGGTTCTGCATCCGCAACTCCGGCGCACAGGTGGTGGTCGAAGGTGTCGGAGACCACGGTTGCGAGTACATGACCAATGGCTGCGTCGTGATTCTCGGCGAGTGCGGCCGGAACTTCGCTGCAGGGATGTCCGGTGGCATGGCATACATCCTGGACGAAGGGGGCAACTTCGAGGAACGCTGTCTGCAGAACGCGGATGTCGACGTGGAGCCACTGGAACCGGAGGCTGATCTGGAGCTGGTCAGGGGGTTGATCGAGCAGCATGTGGCCCATACCCGCAGTCCCAAGGGGCAATGGGTGATCGAGCACTGGGAATCCATGGTGCCGAACTTCCGGAAGATCTTCCCCCGGGAACTCAAGCGCGCTCTGCGCGAGCGCGAAATGGCCGCGGCGGCCAGGACCTGACTCCTGCCGCTGCCGGCTCGCCGCAGGAAACCCTCAGAAATCGACGTTCCCCGGCGTGCGGGGAAACGGGATAACGTCCCGTACGTTTCCCATCCCGGTGACGTAGCTGATGGTTCGTTCCAGGCCGAGGCCGAACCCGGCGTGCGGGACCGTCCCATAGCGCCGCAGGTCCCGGTACCAGCCGTACTGCGCCGGGTCGATGTCGCATTCGGCGAAACGGCGGTCGAGTACATCGAGCCTCTCTTCGCGCTGGCTACCACCGATGATCTCGCCGATCCCCGGGGCCAGGACATCCATGGCCGCAACGGTCTCTCCTCCCTCGTCGAGCCGCATATAGAAGGCCTTGATGCCCTTCGGATAGTTGGTCACGATGACCGGACGTTGCAGGTAGTCCTCCGTCAGGTAGCGTTCGTGTTCCGACTGCAGGTCGGCCCCCCATGCAATGGGGTACTGGAACTTGCGCGGGGCCTTCTCGAGCACCTGTACGGCCTGCGTATAGGTCATTCGCTCAAAGGACTGGTCCACCACCGCTCGCAACCGTCGGATCGCCTGCGGGTCGATCCGTTTCTCGAAGAACTCCATGTCGTCGGGCCGCTTCTCCAGCACGGTCCGGAACAGATGCCGCAGCAGATCCTCCGCGAGAGTGGCATTGTCATCCAGGTTCGCGAAGGCTGTTTCGGGCTCGATCATCCAGAATTCGGCCAAGTGCCGACTCGTGTTGGAGTTTTCGGCACGGAACGTCGGCCCAAAGGTGTACACGCTGGTCAGCGCCAGGCAATAGGCCTCGACATTCAGCTGGCCCGAGACGGTGAGGAACGCCTCGCGACCGAAGAAGTCCTTCGAAAAGTCGGGACGCCCGCTTCCATCGCGCGGCAGGTTCGCCAGGTCGAGCGTGCTGACACGGAACAGCTCGCCCGCCCCCTCGGTATCGGACGCCGTAACGATCGGAGTGTGGATCCAGAGATAGCCGCGAGAATCGAAGAAATCGTGAGTCGCCTTGGCCAGACAGTGCCGCACGCGAGTGACGGCACCGAACGTATTCGTCCGGGGTCGCAGATGGGCAACCTCGCGGAGAAACTCGAAGCTGTGCCGCTTGGGTGCGATCGGATAGGTGTCCGGATCGTCGACCCAACCCTCAACACGGACCGAGGCGGCCTGCAGTTCGACGGACTGACCACGCCCCCTCGACTCCACAAGGCGGCCGTCGACCGTCACGGAACACCCGCTGCCCAGATGGAGGATCTCATCAGCGTAGTTGGGAAGTTCGCTCCCGGCCACGACCTGCAAGGTTGCGAAGCAGGAACCGTCACTGATCTGGATGAACGAGAACCCTGCCTTGGAGTCGCGTCGGGTGCGGACCCACCCCTGAACGGTGACGGCTCCTCCCGTCGCCAAGCCACCGCTCAGCAGATCGGCAATCGTGTGCTTTGCCATACAACCTAGTTTGGAGGATCATCAGACTCTGTGGTCAATGCGTGCAACGTGGATGCGTTGAGGTGGTCCGGGCGCGCCCCTGGTATCGAGCAGACAGAGGAGCGAGTCGCTGCACTGACACTCAGAGGGCCTTCCCGACGACAGATGGCTTTGCGTTCCGATCACGGCTCACGACAGGAATACTCCAACGAATGCCGACATGCCGGCGGCATCCGCTCCTGCTATCCCAAGGACGTCCCCTCCACTACGTCTGTCACGCCGAGAAGGACCCACCATGCGGTCGGGACATGTCCGTGCTCGTCAACATCACGAGAACTGGCGTTTCGTGATGGGACGCTCTCGTGTCCACGGAATTGAGTTCGCAGCAGGCATCGACGACTCTCATTCGTCCGTACACCGCGCTGATGCGCATTGGCGCTTGCCAACGCCGCCGCCATGATCCTCGATTTGCACAGCTCTACGCCCCGCCTGCATTGCCTTGCCCCCCAACTCAGTCCGTGCTCCAACCAAGTTCAGTTGATTGCGTTCATCGAAGTCTATACTGGGCACAGGTAGCTGCTGGCGGTGCCGCTGTGGTACGCTGCGGTTACTAGAGGTCGGCTCAAGATAGCTTGGTGTCATGGCAACGACGACTCCTCCCACCGATCCCGACTCCTTGGCGGTGCTCCATGCCCTGACCCGGGAGGGACTCAGCGCGAATGACGTCTACAATGCTTTAGGAGGACTCCGCAACATGTCTGGCCAGAATGTGATCGCCGCCATTGAGGTCCTGAACGCCCGCTTCGAAGCCAAGTTTGAAGCTCAGAATGCCAAGCTGGACGCGCTATCTGCAGCCCAAGAATCGCTGTCTGCAGCCCAAGAATCGCTGTCTGCAGCCCAAGAATCGCGGTTGCGGATGCTGATGTGGATGATCGGGGCTGCCGTGGCGGTAATTGGCATCCTTGTCCGTCTTGGGAACTAGCGCGGAGCGGCGTCGCGCGCTCCGGCCAGTCCAATCTCTGACCACCGTTGAGGAGCAACCCGAGCCCCTTCGATTCGCTGCCCTTGCTCCTGTTCTCGCTGGTGCGTAACTGCCAACTGCAGTCATCCCAGGTCATACTCGGCACAGGTAGCAGCTGGCGGTGCCGCTGTGGTACGCTGCGGTTACCGCAGGTGGGCTCAAGATAGCTTGGTGTCATGGCAACGGCGACTCCTCCCACCGATCCCGACTCCTTGGCGGTGCTCCATGCCCTGACCCGGGAGGGACTCAGCGCGAATGACGTTTAAAATGCTCTAGGAGGACTCCGCAACATGTCCGGCCAGAACGTGATCGCCGCCATTGAGGCCCTGAACGCCCGCTTCGATGCCAAGTTTGAAGCCCAGAATGCCAAGTTTGACGCGCTATCTGCAGCCCAGGAATCGCGGTTGCGGATGCTGATGTGGATGATCGGTGCTGCCGTGGCGGTAATTGGCATCCTTGTCCGTCTTGGGAACTAGCGCGGAGCGGCGTCGCGCGCTCCGGCCAGTCCAATCCCTGACCACCGTTGAGGAGCGACCCGAGCCCCTTCGATTCGCTGCCCTTGCACCTGTTCTCGCTGGTGCGTAACTGCCAACTGCAGTCATCACAGGTCATACTCAGCACAGATGGCTATTGTCGACACCGCATTGACCCACTGCGATTACTGAACGTCGGCTCAGGGTAGCTTGGTGTCATGGGAACAACGACGCATCCCACCGATCCAGACTCCTTGGCGGTGCTCCATACCCCGGCCCGGGAGGGGCTTAGCGTGAAAAACATCTACAATGCTCTAGGAGGACTCCGCAACATGTCCGGCCAGAACGTGATCGCCGCCATTGAGGGCCAGAACGCCCGCTTCGAAGCCAGTGTCCAGACCCAGAACGCCAAGCTGGATGCCCTGAATGCCAAGCTGGACGCGCTATCTGCGGCCCAGAAATCACGGTGGTGGATGCTGATTTGGATGATTGTATCTGCCGTGGCGTTGCTTGGCGCGCTCGTCCGCTCTGGCAACTAGCGCAGAGCGGCTCGTTCACTCCCTGACAACCACAAGCGCAATGACCGCTACCAATCTGTCGCCCGACAGCCGGAGTGAGTGGGACTCGTTCGCACGGACGGCTTCACCGTACCGGGAAATGGGCGCGTACGAGGCACTGTGGGACCGAGAAGGGACCACCTTCAAACGACTTGCGGATCGTTTTGCGCAAGAACCTGGTAGGTTGCCGTCGGACTTGGTGTCGGCGGATGACGCAGAGAAGTACGCGCGGATGGTGTGCAGCCGGTTCCACGAGGCGGGCGTGGGAAGATTCGGCGTTCGCGTATTCGGGGAGGCGGAGTACCCTGAACGGCTTCGAGATGCTGCGCATCCAGTCGAACTACTCTACTTTGCCGGGCGCTGGGATCTCGTGTGGACGAGATCGGTGGCGGTCGTCGGGTCGCGTCGGGCCAGCATTGCGGGCCTCGCCCGCACCAGAAAGCTGGTACGGGCACTCGTGACAGACGGGTTCACGATCGCCTCGGGGCTTGCGTCAGGCATCGACACAGTTGCGCACGAGACCGCGATGGCAGCCGGCGGCCACACGTTAACGGTGATCGGGACCCCACTGTCGGTGACATACCCCAAGGAGAACGCAAACCTTCAGCGCCGCGTCGCGAAGGAGCACCTGCTGATCAGTCAGGTACCGGTGGAACGCTACCACAAGCGGGATTTCCGTTGGAACAGGGCGTTTTTCCCAGAACGGAACGCGACGATGTCGGCGCTGAGCGCTGCTACCGTGATTATCGAGGCGGGAGAGACTTCGGGCGCACTCATTCAAGGACGCCATGCACTTCAGCAGCGACGTGCTCTGTTCGTTCTCGACAGTTGCTTCCAACGGGGACTTCAATGGCCCGAGGATCTGGAGGCGCGAGGAGCAATCCGGGTCAAGGAGTATGGCGATATTCAAGCAAACCTTCCCCTCCCGTCTCATGATGCTTGACGAGAGCCGATCATGACGACCGAATGAGCAAGGCCATCAGGTCGGTCCGCCCGGATGAGCCGTTCGAGACGGTGGTGGCTATCGACGACGCATTGAACACTGCAGCGCACTTCAGGACATTGCAGACCTTGCTAGAGCAGCAGTTTCCATGTGTGCCGGTGTTAGGGCTGTTCGTGGCAAGACGTGTTTTGGCTGGCGTGGATCGTACCGAAGACTCCGATCTCTAGATTGCGAGGAGTCCACCATGACGTGCCAGACTCGAATCATCGAGTCCACTGCCATCCCTCGTCTGCGGTTCAGCGCAGCCAGATGGTCAGGAGCCAGCAAGCTGTCGTGGCACGCATCCGGCGGCAAGAACCGTCGCGAACAGCCGGAACCGGAGCAACGTAACGGAGAGAGCGGGTGTCGCCACCCTACAGCCCGGGAGCGTTAAGGGCCGGCAACGGCCGCGGTTGGATATGATCAGGCATTGGACCAGCGACTTCGCTAGCGTAGGGTGATTCTCATTCGGCTTGCCGGATCGGCAGGTCTCCGAGACGGGCGGAACCTCTGCAACGCTCCGTCGCCCACTGCACGACGCTTCCGTAAGGCCCGGCAACATCTCGACATGACATCTGACAAGACCCGGGCGGTCATCCTCTTCGGTGGACGCTCCAGCGAACACGAGATTTCCATCCGTTCCGCCGCATCGGTGATCACGGGTCTGGACGCATCCAGGTACGTCGCCATACCGTTGGCCATCGAGCGCAGCGGGCGCTGGCTGGACCCAGCCCGCTCGGTTGCGCTCCTTCCTGACGAAGCTGCCGCACGGTGCAGCCTGGATGCCGTCGAGATCCACCACGAGCCGGGCCGGTCGAGAGGATTCGACGTGGTGTTCCCGGTGCTCCATGGGCCGTACGGGGAAGACGGACGAATACAGGGGCTCCTGGACCTTGCCGATGTGCCGTACGTGGGGTCCGGCACACTCGGGTCCGCTTGCGCCATGGACAAGGACATGGCAAAGCGGGTACTGCACGACCACGGAATCCCGACCTTGGATCACGTGACCGTTCGATGGGGCGAGCACAACGAGAGGATCAAGGATATCGAGAAAGAAATTGGCTACCCGGCATTCGTAAAGCCAGCGAACCTGGGTTCATCCGTAGGCGTCAGAAGGGTTGCGGACCGTCCCGGCCTTGTGTCCGCACTGGGATACGCCGGGGAATTCGATGACAAGCTCCTGGTGGAACCGGAGATTGATGCCCGCGAGATCGAGTGTGGGGTTCTGGAATGGGAGGGACTCCAGGCGTCGGTACCGGGAGAGATCGTCACGTCAGAGGGCTTCTACGACTACGAGACGAAGTACCTGGCAGACACAGCGGAACTCCACGTGCCGGCAGACATCAGTACCGATGATGAGCTGTGGATCCAGTCCATGGCGATCGAGGCGTTCGACGCACTGGAGTGCGCCGGCCTGGCACGAGTCGATTTCTTCCTGGAAAGAGATTCGGGACGGGTGCTGATCAACGAAGTGAACACGATGCCGGGCTTCACGTCGATCAGCATGTATCCGAGGATGTGGGAAGCAAGCGGGTTGCCGTACCCGGTCCTTCTGAATCGACTGGTCGACCACGCCATTGCCCGTCATGAGCAGCGACGTCGACTCCGTTTCGAAGTTCGCTAGCTCCGAGGCCGAGACACCGAACGAGATGGAGCGCGCTCCTCACGGCATCGGAACCGGCCCGAGGTTCCTGTGTGGCGAGGGTCCGGAGAACGGAGGGCCAATGCCGCAGACCGGCAGGCTCGCCGAAGTCAGTCGACCATCTTCCTCCTGTCGCAAGAACCGTTGCCGTCCTGTCGTGTCCCGACCGGGCACTGATCGAGCAGTTCCCGAATCGTCAGCATTCGCTCGGGATGGACAACGCCGGGAGCAATGGCGGCCAGCGGCTGCAGGACGAATCGACGTTGGCACATTCTCGGATGGGGGACCACAAGCCGCGGACTGTCTATCGTCCGGTCGTCGACCAGCAGGATGTCGATATCCAGGGATCGGGGTTCGTTTCGAACGCTCCGGCGGCGCCCGCGGTCGCTCTCGATCCGCATGGCCGCTGCCAACACCTCCTCGGGATCCTGTCGAGTTGCCAGACACAGGCAGGCATTGAGGAACAGGCCCCCTGCCGGACAGTCGACTGGCTCGGTTTCAACCAGCGGAGACCGGGCGAGCACGGTCCCGTGCCGGGACAGTGCGCGGAGCGCGTACTCGAGGTGGCGGGCCCTGTCGCCGATGTTCGAGCCGAGTCCGAGATAGAACCTAGCCATCCCTCTGGCGGACCACCTCGACACCCGCCCACGGTACGCCGAAACTGGCCAGCGCCGATGGCTTTCGCACGCGGACCAAGGCTTCACCCACGGGGTGATTCGCCACGAGCGTGGTCGCGACCGCATCTGCCAGCGTTTCGATCAAGGCATACGGCTGGCGGCTGACGACCGCTTCGGCATCGGACCGCACGGCAACATAGTCGATGGCGTCCTCCAGGGTGTCGGACAGCGCGGCGGCAACGACATCGCACCGCAGCTCGATATCGACGAGAATCTCCTGCGATTCTCGCCGCTCGTCCTCGGTGCAGCCGACCCGGGCCTGCAGCGGTATGCCGGGAATCAGGATCCTATCCCGCAACGGACACCTCCCTGACTGCATCCAGGACATCAAGAACCCGGCGGCACTGCCGGACGTCGTGAACCCGCACGAGCTTGGCACCGTTCATGACAGCGACCGCGACGGCCGCCAGCGTTCCCTCCACCCGCTCCTGCGTCGGCAGACGACTGGGAAGGCTGCCCAGAAACGACTTTCGGGACGGACCGATGAGCACGGGGTACCCGACCTCAACGATCTCCGGCAGTCGCGCCAGGATCTCGAAGTTCTGCCGCGGGGACTTGCCAAACCCCAATCCGGGATCGACGGCTAACTCTTCGATGCCAGCACGCTCTGCGTCCGATGCCTGGGACTCCAGGTAGTCACGGACCTCCGCCACGACGTCCCGATAGGCGGTATCGCGCTGCATGGTTGGCGGCGTACCCCGCATGTGCATGACGACCACGCTCGCCCCGGTTTCCGCCGCGACTGCAAGCATGGCAGGATCCCGCAACCCGCCGACATCGTTGAGCACCACAGCGCCCGCCTGCAGGCAGCGTTTCGCCACGGTGGCCTTTTGTGTATCAATCGAGATCGGCACCTCGGTCGCGGCGGAGAGCGACTCGACCACGGGAAGGACCCGCCCGAGTTCCGTGCACTCGTCGACGGGGTCAGCCCCGGGACGGGTGCTTTCCCCGCCAACATCCACCAGGTCCGCCCCCTCCGCAATCATCTGCAGCCCCCGCTCCACCGCACGCTGCCGGTCCAGGTACCGCCCGCCATCGGAGAACGAGTCGGGCGTCACGTTCAGCACCCCCATCAGCAGCGTCCGCGAACAGTCAAAGCAACGGGCCCGGCGCATCCAGTCTTCATTGTCACCCGCCCGGGATTCCCCATCGACCGGCCCCGGATCGTCTCTGTTATCCTTGCTTCTCGATGCAACAGACACGCCGGGAACTCCTTGGAACGCTGGGTGCAGCGGCTGCGGCGAGCATGAGCTGCGGACAGGAGGCCAGCGGCGACAGACCACCGAATATCCTGTTCCTGCTCACGGATGACCAGCGGTTCGACATGTTCGGTGCGGGCGGGAACCGGATCATCCGCACGCCCAGCATGGACCGGTTGGCCAGCGAGGGCGTGATGTTCACGAACAACTACGTCACGACCTCGATCTGTGCGACATCGCGCGCCTCGTTCTTCACGGGCCTGTACGCCCGCTGTCACGGCATACACGGGTTCCGTTCCCCGTTGAGCGAGGAACAGCATGCCCTCAGTTATCCGGTCCGTCTCCACGAGGCCGGCTATCGCACGGGGTTCATCGGGAAGTACGGACTGGGAGGTGCAGCGCATATCGAGGATGCCGCGTCCAGGTTCGACTACTTCGAGGGCTGGCCGGGCCAGGGACAGTATCTCGTGCCGGGGCGAGCCCACATGACGGAACACCTCGGCAACCAGGCCCTGGAATTCCTCCAGGACTCCCGCTCCAGCGAACCCTGGAACCTCTCGGTGAGTTTCAAGGCTCCGCACGTGCAGGACGGGGTCGACCCGTACTTCATCAGCGATCCGGTCCTTGATGGCATGTACGACGGGGTCCGGCTCCAGCCGTTCCCGCACATGGACGGGGCCTACTACGACTCACTGCCCACATTCCTTCAGGACAGCACCGAGAGCCGGATTCGCTGGGTGCGGCGGTTCGGCACACCCGAGAAGTGGGAGGAATCCGTGAAGCGCTACTACGCCCTGATCCACGGCATCGACATCCAGATCGGCCGGATGCTGGAGACGCTTGCGTCGATGGGCCAACTCGAGAATACCGTGGTGATCTTCACGGGCGACAACGGATTCTTCCTGGGAGAGCGAGGCTGGGCCGGAAAGTGGTACATGCACGAGGAATCGATTCGCACGCCGATGATCGTCCGCGATCCCCGGCTGCCCCGCACGGCCGGGACCCGACGGCGGGAGATGACACTGAACATCGATGTCTGCCCCACGATCCTCTCCGCCGCAGGTCTCGACATCCCCGACTGCATGAACGGTCGGGACTTGATGCCGCTTGCCCGAGGGGAGTCTCCGGCGTGGCGAAGCGAGTGGTTCTACGAGCACCTGTTCGAGCACCCGGCGGTACCCAAGAGCGAGGGGGTCCATAGCGGTGACTGGAAGTACTTCGTGTTTCCCGAGTTAACACCGGTCCATGAGGAGCTGTACCACCTGGCCGTGGATCCGCAGGAAACGGTCAACCTGGTCGGTTCCGCCGATCACGCCGGGACCCTTGCGGACCTGCGTGCGAGGCGTGAGAGATGGATCGACAACCTCGAGGCATGGGAGATCGACCGCCCGTGGACCGAACCGGCGGCAGAGCCGGTGTAACGGCGGGTGGCCGGAGACCGTTCAGCCGATCGTGCCCTCCGGCGGCGAGCTGGCGCTCGCGTAGGCCCTCTTGGCCATGCGCCCGGACTCGAAGGCGAGTCGACCGGACTGGACGGCGAGCTTCATGGAACCCGCCATCTTGACCGGGTCATTGGCTTCGGCGATGGCGGAATTCAGCAGCACTCCGTCCACGCCCAGTTCCATGGCACCGACAGCGTCCGAAGCGGTACCCACACCGGCGTCGACAATGAGCGGCACCGATGTGATCTTCTCGCGCAGAATCTGCAGGTTGCCCGGATTCTGCACACCCAGACCGGAGCCGATCGGGGCCGCCAGGGGCATCACTGCAGCGGCCCCCGCATCCACGAGTCGTCTGGCCACGATCAGGTCGTCGCTGGTGTAGGGGAGCACGACGAAGCCCTCCTTGACGAGCTGCGTCGTCGCTTCCAGCAGACCCTGTGTATCCGGAAAGAGCGTATGCGGGTCGCCGATGACTTCCAGCTTGATCCAGTTGGACAGCCCGACCTCGCGGGCCAGGCGGGCCGTCCTGACGGCATCGTCCACGGTGAAGCATCCGGCCGTGTTCGGGAGGATGAAGATCTCGTCCCGGTCGATATGGTCGAGCAGGGACTCCCTGGACCGATCGCCCAGATTGACCCGCCGGACCGCAACGGTGACCATGTCCGCGCCGGAAGCACGGTGGCACTGCTGCATCTGCTCGAAAGAGGCATACTTGCCGGTCCCCACGATGAGTCGGGACTCGAATTCCTTGTCTACGATTCGCAGGCTCATGATTCGATGGTAGCCTGTGCGATCAGCACGGTCGGTTCGACGATTTCCGTGGAGTTGCGAAGATAGGGCAGACGATGTTCGTTGACGAGGCGGTCATCCGGATCACGGCCGGAAAGGGCGGTAACGGCTGCGTGGCCTTCCGGAGAGAGAAGTTCGTGCCTCGTGGCGGCCCGGCAGGCGGTGACGGGGGGAATGGCGGCAGCGTGGTGCTGCAGTCGACGAATCGCATCAACACCCTGACGCGATTCCGCTTCCAGCCGGAGCAGAAGGCGGAGAACGGACGGCACGGCGAGGGCAGCAACTGCACCGGCAGGACGGGCCGGGACCTGCTGGTGGCAGTGCCGGCCGGCACGCTGGTATACGATGCGGAGACCGGTGAGCTTCTCCGTGACTTCGACGGGCCGGGCCAGCAGTTCATCGCCGCACAGGGTGGTCGCGGTGGCCGCGGCAACAGCCACTTCAAGTCGTCCACCAACCGGGCCCCGCGGTTCGCCGAAGACGGTACGGAGGGCCAATCGGCCACCCTCAGGCTCCAACTCAAGCTCCTTGCCGATGTGGGGCTTGTCGGACTCCCCAATGCCGGAAAGTCGACCCTCATCGCCCGGATCTCGTCGGCCCGGCCCAAGATCGCCGATTACCCGTTCACGACCCTCCAACCGAATCTGGGCGTCGTCAACCTGGACAACTTCGACAGCTTCCTGGTCGCCGACATACCGGGACTGATCGAGGGGGCACATGAAGGGCACGGGCTCGGGGACCGCTTTCTCCGCCACATCGAACGCACCAAGATTCTGGCCCATCTTGTCGACCTCAGCGACATCTCCGACTCGGACCCGGTACGGGACTTCGAGATCATCGCCAACGAACTCGCGAAATTCTCGCGAACCCTGGCTGGCAAGTCCTGCATCGTGGTCGGCACGAAGCTGGACGCCATGCAGTCCAGGAAGCGTCTGGAATCGCTGCATCAGCATTGCAAAGCGATCGAAATGCCGTTTCGCGCCATTTCCGCAGTGACGGGGGAAGGCATCGACGGCCTCGTCCGGGATCTGGGCTCTCGCGCTGTGACCGCCAGGGAGGCTGCCGAGCAAGCCGGTCGGTCCGGGCCGCAGCACGGCACCGGCCCGGAGGTGCTGCCGTGAGGCTCGCCGTGTTCGGGGGAACGTTCGACCCCATTCACCAAGGGCACGTGGATGCTGCCGTGTCGGCTGCCGACTCCTTCTCGCTGGATCGAGTCCTGGTTGTGCCAAGCGGAGTTCCCCCGCACAAGGCGACCGCGTGCCGGGCACCGTTCGAAGATCGCTTCCGGATGGTCGAACTGGCGTGCGTGGCGGACCGTCGGCTCGAGCCGAGCAGGCTCGAGGACCCACGGAGCGGCGAGGGACCGCACTACTCGATCGACACCATCGAACGCATCCGCGAGAGCTTCGCGTTCCAGGACCCGCTGCGATTCGTCATCGGAGCCGACGCATTCGCCGAGGTGAGCTCTTGGCGGGCCGTGGGGCGGATTCTGGCGGCCGTGGAGTTCCTTGTCGTCGCACGGCCCGGTTGCCGGCACGCGCTTCCGGAAGTTCCGGATGGGGCCCGCGCACGGTTCATCGAGTGCGCCAACCCGGCCTCGGCCAGCCTGCTCCGGCATCGCGTCAAGATCGGTGGCACGCTGGCCGACCTTGCGCCGCCGGCAGTGTGCTCGTACATCTGGGAAAAGGGCCTGTACCGAACCTGACCGTTGCCGGTCGGCATCTGGCCGATCCGCTGCGTAGAATGGAACGGTGACATCGCGCCGCCAGTTCCTGACATTTCTTGCCTCTGCGAGCTCGCTCCAGGCCGCTTCGCCCACGCACTGGCCGCAGTTGCGTGGCTCCGGCTCACTCGGGACCTCGGACGACGATCCCCGGCTGCCGGAAACCTGGAGCGCGACGGAGAACGTGCGCTGGAAGACGCCCCTGCCCGGCATGGCGTGGGCTTCACCGGTCGTGTGGGGCGACCGGATCTTCCTCACGAACGTTGTCAGCGAGGGCGCGGTGGAGGCGGTCAAGAAAGGCCTCTATGGCGGCGGGAATCGGCCGGACATCCCGCAGGACCCGCACAGCTGGCTCGCATACGGCATCGATTTCAGTTCCGGCAAGCTCGTGTGGGAAACGAGACTGCACCATGGCATCCCACCCGCTCCGCGCCATCGGAAGAACTCCTATGCGTCGGAGACACCGGTAACCGATGGCGAGCGGGTGTATGCGCACTTCGGCTACCTCGGCACGTGGTGCCTGGATTCCGACGGAAAGATCCTCTGGAAGCGTTCGTGGCGGCCGCTCCCCGTCCGCCATGGCTGGGGAACGGCCGCTTCCCCCGCCCTGCACCGGGGAAGACTGTACCTGGTCAACGACAACGAGGAGCGGTCGACGCTGACATGCCTCGACAAGCTGACCGGCGTCACCATCTGGGAAGTGGAGCGTGAAGAGGGTAGCAACTGGTCGACCCCCTTTGTCTGGGACAACGACTTGCGGACGGAGATCGTGACCACCGGAACAGACAGGGTGCGCTCGTACGACCAGGACGGAAAGCTGCTGTGGGAGCTCGGCGGCATGTCCTCGATCGTGGTCCCGATGCCGTTCGCTGGCCACGGAATGCTCTACCTGGCGTCCGGGTATGTTGGCGACGAGAAACGACCCGTGTTCGCCGTCCGACCCGGCGCGAAGGGCGACATCAGCCTTCGGGACGGACAGCCGACGGACGAGCACATTGCCTGGTTCCAGCCACAGGCCGCTCCCTACAACCCCTCGCCACTCCTGTACAGGGATCTGTACTACACGCTGTACGACCGGGGCTTCCTGACGTGCCACGATGCGACCACGGGCCAGGAAGTCTACGGCAAGCAGCGTCTTGAGGCAGGCGCGAACGCCTTTACCGCCTCACCTTGGGCCTACAACAACCGGATTTTCTGCCTTAGCGAGGACGGCGACTGCTTCGTGGTGGAACATGGCCCCGAGTACCGGCTCATTCGCAACAACTCCTTGGGGGAACTCTGCATGGCTACGCCCGCCATGGCCCAGGGCAGACTGGTGTTGCGCACCGCCGAGCATCTCTATTGCATCGGCGGCTAGTGGAGCGTCAGGCCAGATGTCTCTGCAGTAGACGGAATCACGGTCGCACGCGGCATCGACAACGGTCGGTTGCCGGTTCAGCACACGCTGACGCACCACTTCCCGTCCTCAGTGCCCCCCTGCACGTTGCGCCGGAAACGCTGCCCGTGACGGGCCTCTGGAGCGAGACTCCCGCCCTACGTCCTGGACAGCGTCAGCGACCGCAGGCGTTTCATACGCTCGGGATTGCGAAGCACCCGGAGCGCCTTCGCCTCGATCTGGCGGATGCGTTCGCGCGTCACGGAGAATTCCTGGCCGATCTCCTCGAGGGTGTGCTCCCGCTCGCAATCAATGCCGAACCGCATCCGGACTACCCGCTCTTCTTTCGGAGAAAGGGTCTTCAGCACGTCGCCGGTCTCGCCCTTCACGTTCGAGTCAATGACCAGGTCCATGGGCGACTCCACCCACTTGTCCTCGATCAGATCTCCCAGCGCCGACTCGCCGTCACGTCCGACGGGGGTCTCGAGTGAGACCGGATCCCGGGAAATGCTCTTCAGTTTCTGCACTTTATCGGACGCGATCTCCATCCGCTCACCAATCTCCTCGTTCGTGGGCGCCCGACCGAACTCCTTCTCCAGCTCGCGCGAAGCCCGCAGGAACTTGTTCATCGATTCGTTCATGTGCACGGGAATGCGGATCGTGCGCGACTGGTCGGCGATCGCACGCGTGATGGCCTGTCGAATCCACCATGTCGCGTAGGTCGAGAACTTGTAGCCACGTCGGTACTCGAACTTCTCGGCCGCACGCATCAGTCCGATGTTGCCCTCCTGGATCAGATCCAGCAGGTGCAGTCCTCGGTTCACGTATTTCTTGGCAACCGAAACCACCAGCCGGAGATTCGCTTCGACCAGCGCCCGCTTGGCCTGTTCCGCCTCGTGCTGCCCGGCCTTGATCATCTGGACGCAGTTCCGGGCATCCTCGGGCGTCATGCCGATGTCCTCCTCGGCTTGCCGCAGTTCCTTGTTCAACTGGCGGATTTGCGACAGGTAGTTGTCGGGCCTGGGATCTTCCTTCTTGAGGGCTTCACAGCGTTTGGCAAGCCTGCGCAGCCGTTTGTGTCCGTCCAGGAGATAATCGCAGCACTCGTCCCAGATGTGCTGCTTCAGGCGAATCCGCTGCATCGACTGGGAAACCTTGATGATCTGACGCTTGCGGCGCCACTCCAGGGCCCTGTACTCCTTGCGGAACCGCTGATTGGGTTTCGGAACCCTCTCCTGCTCTGTCTCGATCCTGCGGAGCTGGTTCTGGGCCCGCAGAACCTGCACGAACTGGTTCCTCACGTTCTTCACGCGATTCGCCATGGTGTCCTCGCCGTCATCTCCCAACGGGATCTCGACAACCGCAGTGATCTTGCAATCGCCCTGCTTGATGGCTTCATAGTGATCCAGCAGCCGGTCGATCGTCGCGCGGTTGCGCGAGATCGCCTTCCACATGCGGAACTTCCCACGCTCCATGCGGCGCGCCAGGTCGACCTCGCCCTCGCGGTTGAGAAGGGGCACGGTCCCCATCTCGCGCAGGTACACGCGAACCGGGTCGTCGGTGTAGACCGCCTCCTCTACCTCATTCGCCTGCGTCGACTCGTCGGCATCGTCACCGGCAGAGCCCGTTCCGAGGAACGCCGCCGGGGCATCCTCGACCGCCCTCGGGAGGGTTCCCTTCGCCACGCCTATCGAATCATCGAACTGCTCCATCTCACTACCGCCTTTCGCATACCATGTAACGAACCACCAGCGTCCGACACGGCGACACGCCGCGCCAGATAGGTTCGTATCGATTGTTGCGCTCTTGCGAGCGGGTGTCCGGAACTGCCTCGTGCGGATGAATCTGAAACTGGATGCCCTCTTGATCGAATGGGCCGCGATATCCGTGTCGGCGTCCGTCGCTCGGTCGTCCTTTTCAGGGCCAAGCGAACCTTGCAGCCCTTAGAGTAGCGAACCAGCGGCCCGGGTGCAAGAACGCGTCGCTTTTTCATCTCCCTTCCACAGCTCTCCCGCGACGGATCGTGCTCCCTCGCTCCCTGCAGGCTGCGAACGACATCCGTGCATCGCTTCGGGTCGGCCCATGGCCGGGCAAGGAGTGTCCCGACTAGGAGGAAGCCTTGGACATCCGTTCCGCGATCTGCTCCGGCGAGACATCCTCGATGTGAGTGGCAATCGACCAGTGATGGCCGAACGGGTCCTGGACCGTGCCGGAGCGGTCTCCATAGAACTGGTTCTGGACTGGACGCACCGCCGTCGCTCCGTTGTCGACGGCCCTCGCGAAGACCATGTCCACATCGTCGGTGTACAGCAGCAGGGACACCGCCGTCCCGCCGATGGTCCTGGGCGAAACGGCACCGATCTCGGGATGCTCGCTTGCCAGCATCACCACCGAGTCGCCGATCTCCAGTTCGGCGTGCCCCAGGCGGCCGTCAGGCGAGTCCATTCGCATTCGCTCCCTGGCGCCGAATGCACGTTTGTAGAATTCCAGGGCGGCAGGTCCGTCGTCGACGATCAGGTACGCCGTGATGGAGCGGTATCCGTCGGGTATCGGCTTCACGGTTGCGGTTGCCTGTCTCACCTTGATGATTGTAGCGGTTCGCCCCGCCAGACATCGTGCTGGGCGGCTCCGCGGCACCACGGAGGGATCTCCAGTAGACTCGATTCATGTACCGAGTCTGGAGCGAAAGGGCGATCCTGGCCGACTGCGTGCCTCTCCTTGCCGGTGTGGCCGAGCCGATCGGCCCCGGCGCAGCAACGCCCGACGATTTCCTGTCTGCGTTCCCTAGGGCTGACTGTGTCCTGGCCGGGGGTATGCACTACGACGGGCCGACCATGGATCGGGCCCCCAACCTGCGAGTGATCTCCCGCATGGGCATCGGTTACGAGAATGTCGACGTACGGGCCGCATCCGCGCGCGGCATCGCGGTGACCTACACACCCGACGGCCCGACGATCGCGACGGCCGAGCACGCGGTGGCACTGATCCTCGCACTGGCGAAGGATCTCAAGAAAGCTGCCGACGATCTAGTCCACAACCCGAACCCCGATCACTATGCACGGCATTCCGCTGTCGAGATCTTCGGTTCGCGGATCGGGCTCGTCGGTCTCGGACGGATCGGCTCGCGGGCCGCGACGATTCTGCTGGCGGCCGGCGCTCGGGTCGTCGCCTTCGATCCCCACGTCGACGAGGACAGGGTCACGGCACTCGGAGCGGAGCGCGCCGAATCGCTCGACAGCCTGCTGGGCAGCTGCGACATCGTGTCCCTGCACCTGCCACTGAGTCCGTCCACACGTCACCTGATCGGTTCCGCGGCGCTGGCGAGGATGAAGGCAGGCTCGATTCTGGTCAACGTGTCGCGCGGTGGGCTGGTCGACGAAGAGGCCCTGATCGAGGCACTGGACAGTGGGCATATCCGCGGGGCGGGTCTGGATGTCACGGACCCGGAACCGGCCGCCCCGGAGAATCCGTTGCTGCACCGCAATGACGTCATCGTGACTCCCCATGTCGGATCCGCCAGCGCAGCCGGCAAGCGGAGGATTCTCTCCATGGCGATCGACAACATCCGCAAGGTCGTGAACGGAGTACAGCCGCAACATCTCCTGAATCCCGATGCCTGGCCTCTGGTCGTGGAACGGCTCCGGAGCGAATCCTGACCGACGGCCATCGCATCGGTGTCTGCTATCGTTGGTGAAATCCTGGTCTCGCACCCTTGCTGCCCTACGGGCGGCACATGGTCGCGGTGCAGGTGATGGGAGACCGGTTGACTCTGCGCGCCTGCGTCCTCGGTAGTGGCTCAAGAGGCAATGCGACGTTCGTCGCGACAGACCGCGTCCGGGTGCTCTTCGACGTGGGCTTCAGTTGCCGCCAGATCCAGTTGCGCCTCGAAGCGATCGGAGAGGATCTGCGCGCACTCGACGCCGTCGTCATCTCGCATGAGCATGCGGACCACGTCAAGGGACTGGCGGTGCTGTCGCGCAGGACCGATGCCAAGGTCCACATGACTCGACAGACACTGGGCGCGATGTCCGACGATCTCCGTGACGCGGAGATCGTGCCATTCGAGGCGGGTAGCGGCTTCTCGATCGGAGATCTCGACATCGAGACATTCACGGTCTCTCACGATGCGATCGATCCCGTCGGCTTCTGTATCAGCCACGGCGGGAAGAAGGTCTCGATCGCGACGGATCTGGGCTACGTGACGGACTCCGTCCGGCACCACCTCCGGGCGTCGGACCTGCTGGTCCTGGAGTCGAACCACGACCTGGACATGCTGAAATCCGGTCCCTATCCCTGGGAACTGAAGCAGCGGGTCATGAGCAGGGCCGGACACCTCTCGAACACCGCCGTGGCGGAGTACCTGTCACGGGACTGGGATCGTCAAGCCCGGCAGATCGTGCTCGCCCATCTAAGCGCCAACAACAACCATCCGGCCATAGCGGAGGTTGACGCACAGGGCGCTCTGGACGACGCCAGGGCCCACGCCACCAGCATCTGTGTGGCCGCACAGGACGAGCCCACGGCCGTCTTCGAGGTGTCGAGGTAGCCTCAGGTAAAGCCGCCCGAGACGGGCGCACTCCACTCGCCACCGGTCCGACAAGACGGCAGTTGCGCTGTGGGCAGACCCAGCATTCGCGTCGCGAAGACATGCATCGCAAAGGCCTGCGCCCCGAAGAATGGCAGCAGGACATAGGCTGCGACCGGCAATTCGAACATCCTGAACGAGGGGCCGGGACTCCAGAGGCAATGCCAGCCCGACAGCGTCAGCCCGTTCAGGCCGTCCATGAGGAGCCCGCAGACCAGTCCGGACGTTGCGAGAGCCGTCAGTCGGGCCGGTCGGCCGCGAAGACAGTCCCGCCAGAGACTCGGGTGGCCCCGGACCGCGTTCCAGGGATCAAGCACAAGCAGGAACCCCACGCCGGCGAGGGCCAGCAGGTGCTCGCCCAGGTCCAGCCTCGGAACCATCAGGGGTACAGCGAGACAGGCCGTGCCGGCCATCATGGGAACCCCCGCCGCACGAAACGACACCGTGCATGGACAGCGGTGCCGCGTGGTGGCGGGACGACTCGTCGACAGGAGGAGATCGGCAGTCTCGAACAGGGCTGGCCAGGCACAGGCAAAGGCCCATCCGAGGAACAGGTAGCGCACGAGTCCGTTCGGAAGACCCGCCCGGTACCAGCCGGCCAAGCGCAGGTTGTACCACTCGAACGGTATCCACAGGAACACCGACAGGACCACCAGCCAGACGAAGCTCTCCGGCCGAGAGCGGATCAGGGACTGACCCCGAGTTGCGAATACCGCTGCGTCGACAGCGAGCACATATCCGGTCCAGGCGAGTGGTACGAGCCCAGCGGGATCATCAAGGGGACTCGCAAGATACGCAGTGCTGCCGACCACCGCAGTCAAGCCAATCCAGCCCGAGACACCGAACCGGGACCGGCGTGCGGAGCGGAAATAGGCACCCAGCAGTCCGCTAACGGCAACGACGATCGCAGCAAGCCCTACCAGTTGCACCGGGATTCTTCAAGAGATCGTAGCGCGCCTCAACCCTGGTCCGTACAGGCGGCAAGCTGAGAGGGGCGTCCCCGTGGTCCGAAGTTGTCTAAAGGCTACTGCGCGGTGAGCCGCAACATTGCTGGCAGATTGACTCACGACGGAGGTCTTGTGCCGCAAGCGCATGCGGTGCCGGCAAGTCGTTCGGGTTCGAGGGGGGCGAGGTGAGATGTCAGATCATCCCCCGGTGTTCTCCGCTGGCCACACAGAGACTCTCTCAGGCCTAGCTCTCGTTGGGAATCGAGGAATTGAGGAATTGACAGGTGCTTGACACGCGTTTGCGAGCTGTGATAGCTTCTTGGTGATCCGGTCCGATGGCCCTTGGAGGTCTCCGGGAAACCGGGTTGCCGAGCGGTAGAGTCGTTCGGTCGCGTACGAGTACAAACAAGAAGGAGAGCACTTCCATGCAGAGCAAGTTGAAGAAATTCGGGGGGGGGGGGGGTAACTCTCTTCCTGGCAGGGCTTCTGACAGTCGGGATGGCCGGCTGCGGAGGCGATGAACCCAAACAGGTAACCACACCACCGGCACCGCCGGCGGCACCGCCGGCCTTCCAGCCGCAGCCGGTGGAGATCACGCTGGGGACGAGTGGCGAGACGGTCACCCTGATGACCACCGAGGGTGGTGGCTTCACCCTGAACGGGGAAGCGTTCGCGAGCGGAGGGAGCGTGACGGCCGGGAACGGCGGGCAGTACACGCTGACGCTGGCAGAGGGGACTTGGACGGCGCAGTTCGACGCGCACGAGATCATGATCCCGCTCGGGATGAGCGAGGAGACGGTGACGATCACGCAGGCCGAGGACGGCAGTTACTGGCTGGGGGAGATGGCCGTCCGGAGTGGGGAGACCGTCCACACCGCCGCGAACGGCAACGAGTACGTGCTGCGGATCACGACCGACGAGAGCGGGGCGGTCACCTGGATGGCCGGCTACCGGATGCCGATGATCGCGGTGATGCTGGGCCTGTCGGGCGACACGGTGACGCTGGAGAGGCGGGAGGACGGCAGTTACTGGCTGGACGAGATGGCGGTGACGAGCGGGGAGACGACCGCCCATGCGGGGAACGGGAACACCTACACGCTGACGCTGGGCGAGGACGGGATGTGGATGGCCGAGTACATGGAGATGGTGGTGGAGGTGATGCTGGGGACCTCGGGCGAGACGGTGACGGTGAGCAAGTCCGAGGACGGCAGCTACCGGATGGGAGAGATGCAGGTCGAGAGCGGCGTGACGGTCGCGACGGCCTCGAACGGGAACCGGTACCGTCTGATGATGGATACGGAGGGGATGTGGATGGCGGAGTACGTGCCGCTGACGGGCACGGTGACGGTGGGCAGCCTGGGGGTGACGCTGGAGACGGTGCGGGCGGAAGACGGGAGCTGGACGGTGGTGAGTCCGGTGACGGGGGAGCCGGAGACGCTGACCGACGGAGCCACGTTCATGGTGGGCGGCAACAGCTACACGCTGATGGATGACGGTGAGGGGAATTGGATGGCGACGTACCGGGAGGAGACGGTCTCGGTCATGCTGGGGATGTCGGGCGAGACGGTGATGCTGACGAAGAGGGAGGACGGCAGTTACTGGCTGGGGGAGATGCAGGTCGAGGACGGGGTGACGATGGTGACGGCGACCAACGGCAACATGTACACGCTGAGCATGGACGCGGACGGGATGTGGATGGCCATGCATGAGGCGCCACAGACGCAGGTGGCGTTGGGCACGAGCGGGACGACGGTGACGCTGGTGCGGGAGGAAGACGGCACGTACACGCTGGACGGGGATGCCTTCATGAGTGGCGGTGAGGTGACGGCGGGGAACGGGAACGTCTACACGGTGACGATGGTGGACGGAGCGTGGATGGCGGAGTACCAGCCGGAGAGCATGGCGATCGAGGGCACGGGCGGTCTGATGGCGGTATCGCGAGAGGACGGTGAGGGCTACGACGTGGACGGAGCGCTGCTGCCGAACAGCGGGATGGGCGACATCGACACGGACAGCTCGGGGAGCTACCGGGTGCGGATGGAGGACGGGATGCTGACGGGCATGCGTCTGGACAATGTCAAGATCGGCGCGGCGAAGTTCAGGACGGACGGTCTGAGCGCAAACCCGGCGATGCGGGGGGACGACAAGTCGACGGCGGACATCAACGAGGCGAACACGGCGCTGGTGGTGAAGGGGGAGAACTACCCGTTCGCGGACCTGCTGGGAGACGGGGTGTCGCAGACGAAGGGGACGAACTTCGTGGCGGAAGCACGGACGAAGCTGGAAGGGGTCCGGGAGAAGATCGTCCAGATCCTGGAGGTGTTCGACACGGACACGCAGCGGGACGAACAGATCGAGAAGCAGTGGGGGACTGCCGCAAGCGGCAACGCGAAGACGAACGTCAAGGGCGTGCTGGAGACGGTGTTCGGGGCCGGGACCTCTACCAACAAGAAGTTCGCGGATCTGACGGAACCGGACGACGACAAGGCGCTGGGGCGGATCGACGATCTGATCGAGGCGCTGACGAGCGTGGAGGAACTGACGGCGGGGCTGAAGGACAACGAGGACCTGAAGGTGGCCAAGGAGGATGCGGATGACGCGGGGACGATCTTCGGGGCGACGAAGACGGAATCGACGGTGACGTACGGAGAGTACGGGAACACGCGGTACGGGACGATCACGCGCAGGCAGCGGGCGGATGCGACGGAGAAGGCGGAGTACAAGGTGAGTCCGAAGACGGGGGAGAGGGGAGCGTTTGCGTTCGGGGTGACGGACAATACGGCGCGGTCGCGGTACGTGCAGACGGCGGGGACGGCGCGGTACGAGGGGGAGACGCTGGCGGTGAGCGGGGCGGACAGGCAGTACGCGGGGGACATCGAGATCAGCATCAACTTCACGGCGGAGAAGGTGGACGGGCTGATCACGAACCTGATGACGGCGGAGGGGGAGAGCTGGGAGTACCTGTTCGGGGAGGTGGACAGCATCGTGCTGCCGACGGCGGACCTGACGTTGCAGGGGAACTGGGAAGAGGGGATGGAGGAGGGTGCGACGATCGACTTCGGACGGCGCGCCGGGGTGTATCGACCGCAGAAGGTGGACAGCACGTTCGAGGGGCGGTTGCTGGGAGGTGACAGTGAGCCGGAAGCGGGCGGCGAGGTGGTGGGCGTGTGGTCGGTCGGCGCGGGCGTGAAGACGGACGGTGCGGCCGGCAGTGACAGCCAGAGCTACCTGGCGGGAGGTTTCGGGGCGACCCGTGTGGCGGACGGACCGGTGCAGCGACCGTCGGTGGACGACGGGACGCAGGTGAACGCGAAGCTGGTGAGCGACGAGGCCAAGACGACGCTCGAGAACGGCCAGTTGACGGCCAAGCCGCAGGAATGGAACTGGAACTGGGCGGATCTCACTGCGCAGCAGGTGACGGAGTCCGATGCTGGCTATAGCATCGGGCAAGCCGGGATTTACTTCCGCAAGCAGGTCGATAAGCAGGAGAGCGCGACCTTGTCGCTGGCGGGTCTGCTGGACCGGGAAGGGGCCGAGTTCACGCTCGCGAACAGTCCGAAGACCTGGGTGCAGAATCAACGGGAGCGGATTCAGAAGCAGCGGGACAAGATTGCCGGGATGCAGGCGATCGGCGGCCTGCAGAGCAATATCGATGAGGCGTGGTACGACGTGATCGAATTCCTCCTGAGCGGGGTGTTCTGGGATGTGGCGAGCGACGGCCATGCCGCGACGCGGGGCAAGCGCCTCACGCCCGACTACGATATCGATCAACTGCCCCTCAAGCCGGTCACGGACGCGGACGGGGACGCGGTCTGGACCCCCACGCCGAGCGATGTGCTGGATCGTGTGGACGCGATCCTGGAGGCACTGAGTTCGGTGGAGAGTCTGGAGGCGGCGTTCGATCCGGGGCGGGACGGTCTGTTCGTGGAGGAGGATCCGGACGACGACAACAAGGAGAAGTCGTTCCTGGCGGTGCACGGGGAGGAGGGGGAACTGTTCGACAGCGAGGCCCCGAACAAGCTGATCTGGAACACGTCGGCGTCGGCGATGTTCAATCAGCGGGAGTGGCAGATCAAGTCGGCGGTGGGGGCGACGGACTACACGCGGTTCGGGGTGTGGCGGATCCAGCACGCACGGAACATGCTGCGGGGCAAGAACTGGTTCCACCGGGAGGTGGAGTCGTTCGCCTACAGTCCGCTGCCGGTGGCGACGGCGCAGAGTCGGGACCAGTTGCCGCTGGGCGGTCGGGCGACGTACGAGGGCAAGACGGTGGCGTACGTGGGCACGATGACGCAACAGTCCGACGGTCCCAACAAGGGCAGTCAGGCGGCCTACGAGGGTACGGCGAGCGTCGAGGTGGAATGGTTCGCGAGCGACTACGAAGTCCCGGCCAGCATTTGGACTAGCACTAGCGAGAACGCCAGAAAGACCGGCGTGGGCGGGCATGTCACGACGGTGCTGAGCGACCTGCAGTCGGTGTCTAGCGGCGACTACCTCTACCATGACAACAAGGAGGTGCGCCGGTTGATCTTCGGGAAGGTCACCTTCGGCACGGATGACACCTGGGGGTACGCTTATCCCAGCTCGGCTGGCAACCACGATCTGGACATGATCGGTCCCATCGGTAGCCGGAACATCTCGATTGATTACCGGGATTCGTCGGTGGCGCGGGCGACGAAGAAGTGGGACAACAATCGAACGGGGTACAGTTTCAAGTTCGTGGGGAGTTCGCCGGACGGGCCGCTGGGAGTGGTCGGGATCTACGGGTTGACGGGGCAGGGATTCGGCACGAAGAAGGCGGCCACGGCCCAGAACCTGACCCTCAAGGGAGCCTTCGGCGCGGACCTGCCCTAGAGTCGGTCGCCAAGGCACCGCACGCATAAACAGCCAGGGGGAGCGGGCAACCGCTCCCCCCTTTCTTTCTCGTTACGGGTGCGTCGTGATTCCGTGAGCCGCAGTGTTGTGGTTGTGTGTTGCAAGCCTGTGGGCCATCCGCTCATGGGAGCAGGGCAAGGCAGCGCGACCGGACTGGCAAGCAACTGACAGTTGCCGATGTCCGTTGCCAACGCATGATCGTCTACTCGAAGATCATGTCTTCACGCAACACTACGATGCTCACCGGAGAAGCGGCTCCGTGGATCACGGATTGAAGTCCGCGGTGCTGCACGCGATACGACCGCCAAAGCGGCTGCCACCATCCCGATGGCAGTGGACCCACGCTTGGGACCGGCGGTCCGTTCTCAGGGTTGGCTTCGGCAGTGAATGGACCTCCGCCTTCCGAGCTTGTCGATTCGATTGCCAGGACAGACTCTCCATCCGTGTGGACACTCGATGTTCGGTGGGAGAGTTGCGGTTCGGCCGATCCGGATCGCCATCGCTTTCGGCTCCATGCAAGCACTCCGCGTCCCCGGTAGAGTGGAGACTGCAGTTGCCGATACACGATGCAGACATTCTCCCCAGCACAGCCCACACTGGCTGGCCTAGTGGCACGGAAGCTCCAATGAGGGTCCTGGTATCCGCTGGCGAGGCCTCCGGCGACCGATACGCGGCAGCAATGATCACCGCGCTGAAGAAGACAGTCCCCGATGCCCTCTTTGCGGGCTGTGGCGGTCCCTGCATGCGGGCTGCCGGGGTCGACGCTGTGGTTCATGCGGAGGACCTCGCCGTCGTCGGTCTGTTCGAAGTCGCGTGCCACATCCCGCGCATCCACGGCCTCTTCCGAAAACTGGTTGCGGCCGCCGAGAACCTCAAGCCGGATCTCGCGATCCTGACTGACGCCCCGGACTTCCACCTCCGGCTGGCAATGCGGCTGCGGGAAATGGGGGTGCCGATCGTCTACTACGTGGCACCACAGGTGTGGGCCTGGCGGCGTCACCGTATCCGAAGGATTCGCCAACTGGTCGATCAGTTGCTGGTGATCTTCCCGTTTGAAGAGGAGTATTTTCGCCGGCACGGTGTCAACGCCCTTTTCGTCGGGCATCCCCTCAGCGATCTCGCCACGCCCGATCACACGCGGGAGCACTTCTTCCGGCAGCACGACCTGGATCCTTCACAGAAGTTGATCGCACTGCTGCCCGGCAGCCGAAAGAACGAGTCGGGTCGGCACATCCCCGCATTGCAGGAAGCCGCCGAACGGTTGACCGCGAACGGCGTACGGCAGTTCGTCCTGCCAGCCTCAGTCACGACCGGCAGGGCCTTCTTCGAGGCCCGCTGGAGCGGACCACCCGTCCACATCATGAACGGGGGCACACGCGACTGCGTCGGGCACGCGGACGTGGCACTGGTGGCCAGCGGCACGGCCACGGTGGAGACCGCAATCCTCGGGACGCCGCTGGTGACCTTCTACAGGCTGACCTGGCCGAGCTACTGGCTGGCGCGTCTGCTCGTTGACGTCCCATTCTACAGCATGGTCAATCTGCTGGCCGGCAGACCCGTGATCACCGAGTGCATCCAGCAGGAATGCAACGGTGCGAAACTAGCGGAGGAGGCGATGCGTCTCCTCTGTTCAGAGAACGAACGATGTCGCATGATCAAGGAACTTGCCGGGGTGCGCGCAGCGCTCCGAACCGATGTGCCGGCTGCGGAACGAGCCGCTCGTGCCGTCGCGGACCATTTTCGCCTGCCATGAGCCTGAGAACCCTGTTCCCGGTCGTCCTGCTGGTCGGCGCGACCGTGCTCCCCGCGCAGGCCCAGGAACCCGCAGCGGCGCCGCTGATCAATGTCGAGCACTACAGCATCGAAGCCCAGGTCAACATGGAGGCCCGGCTGCTGGAAGCCACCGCCGAGGTGCACTTCGTCCCGCTCGACCCGGCCGCCGTCGTGACGTTCGAGTTGCATCGGGGACTCAACGTCGACGCCGTCGAAACCGAGGACGGCGAGAGCCTGTTCCATGCGCGTGGCTTCGCCGACTCCAGCATCGAAGTCAGCTTTCCCGAGCCTCTCGCCGTGGATGTCGCCCAAGTCGTCCGGTTCCGCTACGGAGGCCGATTGAGCGGCTACGAGAACTCTCCGGCCGAGGGATACGCCCTGGCGGAGATCGAGCCCGATCGGGCCATCCTGCTGTACGCAGGGCGCTGGTTCCCTGTGAACGGATATGGCGCGGACCGCTTCACGTCCGAGATCCGCATTACCGCACCGGACGGTGTCAACGTTCTCGGCAGCGGCATCGGCCTACGCACCGAGTCCCTGGAAGGGACCGACCACCGGTTTGAGTTCAGCTATCCGTCCTTCCCGGGAACCATCGCCATGGTCCGCGAAGACCCCCTGCGGACCGGCAGCGGCGACGCTTCGATCTCGGTCTACATGCCGTCGGCCAGCGAGTCCCTGGCACAGGAGTACGGCGAGACCGCAGCGGAGATGGTCGAGTTCTATTCCAATCTCTTCGGGGCCCCCTACTCGAAGTCGCTGGCGATCATCGAGACGGGCGAGTTCGCCCCGAACGGCTACTGGGCACCGGGATTGATCCTGATGAGCCCGTACGGCCGCCGCGAGACCCTCAACCGCCAATTGCTCGGCAGACTGGTGGCGAACCAGTGGTGGGGAACACTGGTCGGCCCGGGCAATCGGAACCACCTCTGGCTGACAGACGGTCTCGCAACCTATTCCGCCCTGCTCGCAATCGAGGAGGCAGAGGGCGAGGCTGCATTCGTCGAAGCACTCGGCGACACCCGCGTGAATGCGTTGACATTCGACGATGTGCCCCTCACCCAGTCCAGCCGGGTCGCCGACTTCTCACCGCAAATGGATGCGCTGTCCGCAGCCCGTGGCGCGATGGTCCTGCACATGCTGCGCTGGGATGTCGGCGACGAAGCCTTCTTCTCCACGCTGCGGAAGCTGACAACGGACCATACCTGGCAGACGTTGACGACGGACTCGTTCCGCGTGCTGTTTGAGGACTCGACCGGAACGGACCTGGATGGCTTCTTCATGCAGTGGACGGAGACCAACATCACGCCGGAGTTCACGCAGGAATACACCATCTACCGCCTGGGCGGCAACGAGGGTTTCCGCGTGATCGGCAAGATCAACCAGGACATGGACACGTTCAGCATGCCGGTCGAACTGAAGGTCGAGACGGAGGGCGAGCCGGAGTTCCATGTGGTCGAGGTGACCGGCACTGCGGCAGACTTCGCATTGGAGACCTTCGGGAAGCCCCGGCAGGTCGTGCTGGACCCGAACCACCGCATCCTCCGCCTGGACGACGCCACGCGCGTCCGTGTCGCGATCCGACGTGGCGAGCAGTTGATCGAGCTGGGCTACTACTCCGACGCACTGATCGAGTACCAGCAGGCGCTGGATATCAATCGGTTCAGTTCGCTGGCGCACTACCGGATGGGCGAAGCCATGTTCCTGATGAACAACTATCAGGGAGCGGCCAACGAGTTCCGGGAGTCCCTCAACGGCGACAGGGATCCCGAGTGGACGGAGGTCTGGTCTCACATCAACCTCGGCAAGATCTTCGACATCACCGGCCAGCGCGACAGGGCGGTGAACGAGTACCAGTTGGCGGTGCGGACGCGGGACAACACGCAGAACGCCCAGGACGAGGCCAGCCGGTACTTGGCGAGCCCGTATCGTCGGCCCAGACCCAAGGAACGCACCTATTGATGCCACACCCGCGGTCCGGATGGGGGAGGGTCAGTACTTCGGAACGGCCGGGTCGACCTCGTCACTCCAGCGCAGGATGCCCCCGTTCAGGTTCGTCACCCGGCTGAACCCCATCTCCTTGAGAAGCCGCTGCGCCTTGCCGCTCCGCACCCCGCTCTTGCAGTGCACCACGATGTCCGCAGTGGAATCGAGCTCATGCACGTGCTGGGGCAGCGTCCCCAGGGGAATCAGCGTCGAACCCGGGATGCTGGCAATCTCGAACTCGTGCGGTTCGCGCACATCCAGGACGAACAGCTTCTCGCCCTGGTCGAGACGTGCCTTCAGATTCGCTGGCGTCATCTCGGGCAGCCGCTCCTGCTCGGCTTCCTCCCGGGCCTGCTGCGGGATCCCGCAGAACTCCTGGTAGTCGATCAGTTCACGGATGGTCGGGTGGTCTCCGCAGACCGGACAGTCCGGGTTGCGGCGAAGCTTCAGTTCCCGGAAGCGCATCGACAAGGCATCGTACAGCAATAGCCGACCACTGAGCGACTCGCCCTTGCCGAGAATGATCTTGACAGCCTCGGTCGCCTGGATGCTGCCGATGACTGCCGGCAGGATCCCCAGCACGCCGCCCTCCGCGCAACTGGGAACCAGTCCGGGCGGCGGGGGCTCCGGATAGAGGCACCGGTAGCAGGGACCGCCCTCGTGGTTGAAGACCGTCACCTGGCCCTCGAAACGGAATATCGATCCGTAGACGTTCGGCTTGCCCAGCAGCACACAGGCGTCGTTGACAAGGTAGCGGGTCGGAAAATTGTCCGTGCCGTCAACCACGACGTCATAGTCGGACAGGATTTCCAGAGCGTTCGCACTGGTCAGGGCCGTCTCATACTTGTCGATCCGCAGGCGGGGGTTGATGTCCAGCATCTTCTCGGAGGCCGAGTCGATCTTGGGACGCCCGATATCCTTGGAGCCATGGATCACCTGCCGCTGCAGGTTGGTCTCGTCGACAACATCGAAATCGACGATTCCGATCCGTCCGATTCCGGCGGCGGCCAGATACAGTCCCAGCGGAGCGCCCAGACCACCCGTGCCCACCATCAGGACGCTCGCGCCCTTCAGCTTGCGCTGGCCCTCAAGACCCACTTCGGGCAGGATCAGGTGGCGGCTGTAGCGCAGGATTTCCTGATTCGAGAGAACCGGCAGATCTCTCGCCGCGTCCGTCGCACCGCCAGCGATGGAGGGCACGATGCTGATCGTGCTGTCTGCCTCCAGCGGGGTCTCCTCGCGGTCGAGGTACCGGATGTCCTCGTCGTCCACGTACACGTTGACGAAACTCCGCAGCCGCCCCTGCTCGTTGAACAGGTTCCGCTGGATCTGCGGGTGCTCCGCCACCAGTTGCGCAAGGGCCTCACCGACAGTGCTACCGGAAGTCTCGACCGTGTCGAGACCGCCTGCGAACTGCCGAAGCGGCGTGGGAATCAGTATCGACGCCATGATCGTCCCGCCCTTTGATGCTAGCAATCACCCCATTCCCTGTCAACAAGGTAGGGATTGTCCGCTCGGCGGGCGGACTACAATCGAGACATCCTCGTACATGCAACCCCGATTCTTCGCCAACGTCGACGATCTCAGGGACTGGTTTCGCCAATACCACCGCCAGCTTGACGAGCAGTGGATCGGCTACTACAGGAAAGCAACGGGGATCCCGAGCATCGACTGGCCGCAGTCCGTTGACGTGGCACTGTGTTTCGGATGGATCGACGGCCTCCGGAAGCGGCACGACGAGCACAGTTACATGGTGCGATTCACTCCACGCCGGCCCGCCAGCCACTGGAGCGCTCGGAACGTGGCCAGGATGGAAGCCCTGATCGCCGAGGGACTGGCCGAGGATGCCGGAGTGGTCGCCTATCGGGCGAGGCCACCCGTAGACCCGGACACCCAACCATCCGCCACCGAACTGCCTGCAGACCACTTGGCAAGGATTCGCGAGGCCCCGGACGCGTGGCGGTACTTCCAGAACACCCGTCCGTCGTACCGGCGGCAGGTCGCGGCGTGGATCATGTCCGCTCGCAAGGAGGAGACCCGCCTGCGCCGTCTGGAGACCCTGCTGGAATCGTGCCGGCAGGAAGTCGCCGTTCCCCCGCTCCGCTGGCTCGGCGACCCCCGACGACGCTCCAGGTAGGATCGTCGGGGAATCCCGGATCACGGTGCGTGGTCCCCGATGGCCTGAAACATGCCGATGCCTGCGACGGCCGCAGCACCGGCACTGCGGCATTCGGATGCCAGCGTGCCCGTCACGCCGCCCAGTGCCGCAACCGGCATCGCTACCGCCGCACACGCAGCCCGCAGCCCGTCCAGTCCCGGAATCCGTTCCAGGCCGGACTTGGACGCAGTCGGAAATACCGGACCGAAGACGGCAAGGTCCGCTCCCTCCCGCTCGGCCCGGACGACCTCGCTGACCTCGTGCGTGGAAACCGCGATCAGGAATCCCGCCGGCACAACCCGCCGCAGGCACGTCACGGAAGGCGCGTCGGCGGGCAGGTGGACGCCGTGCGCCCCGGCCGCCAGGGCCACGTCGAGGCGGGCGTTCACCAGAAGCCGGGTCCCGTACGGGCGAACGCAGGCACTCGCGGCCCTTGCAAGTTCCAGCAGATCCCGGGTTGGCAGGTCCTTCTCGCGAACCTGGATCCAGTCCACGCCTCGACGGGCGTTCGCCTCGATGCAGTCCAGCAGATCGACCGGGCATCGCCGACGGTCGGTGATGTAATATTCTCTCATTGGGCCGCCCCGGAACGCCGACCGCGCTCGGCCCGCTGCAATGTTGATAACGCTTGACTCAAATTACGTCATGAGTATATACTAAGAATTCAGCCAGGTGCCGTGCGCATACGGCGTTCGGGCCGGTTGAACAGGTCCAGGACAGCGGGCCGAGCAGGGAAAGGGAACCGAGATGGGCAAGGTCATCGGAATCGATCTGGGAACCACCAATTCCGTGGTGGCCGCGATGCAGGCAGGCCAGCCGACCGTGGTGGCGAATCAGGAAGGCGGGCGCACGACCCCGTCCGTGGTCGCGTTCACGAAGGGTGGTGAGCGGCTTGTCGGCCAGACCGCGAAACGGCAGGCGGTCACGAATCCCGAAGCAACGATCTACTCCATCAAGCGCTTCATGGGACGCCGCCCGTCGGAAGTCGCCGAGGAAACGAGGCTCGTTCCCTACAAGACGTCGTCCTCGGGCGACATCCTCAAGGTCATTGCGGGCGACGAAGAGTACTCCCCGCAGGAAATCTCGGCGATGGTGCTGGGCAAGCTCAAGGAAGCGGCCGAATCGTACCTGGGCGAGAAGGTCACCCAAGCCGTGATCACCGTTCCCGCCTATTTCAACGATTCCCAGCGGCAGGCCACGAAGGACGCAGGCAAGATCGCCGGACTTGAGGTCCTGCGTATCATCAATGAGCCGACGGCGGCGGCCCTTGCCTACGGTCTGGACAAGAAGGACAACGAGGTCATCGCCGTGTACGACTTCGGTGGTGGCACGTTCGACATCTCGATCCTCGAGGTGGGGGACGGTGTCGTGGAGGTGAAGGCCACCAACGGCGACACCCACCTCGGCGGTGACAACCTCGACTCCCGCATCATCGAGTGGATCGTCGACGAATTCCGCAAGGAGCAGCAGATCGACCTGTCCAAGGACGCGATGGCCCTCCAGCGGCTGCGCGAGGCGGCGGAGAAGGCCAAGATGGACCTCTCGACGCTCATGGAGAGCGAGATCAACCTGCCGTTCATCACGGCCGATGCGAGCGGTCCGAAGCACCTCCAGCTCAAGCTGACGCGGGCGCACTTCGAGCAGATGGTCGAGCCCCTGATCCGCCGGACACTGGAACCCTGCAAGAAGGCCCTCACCGACGCCGGACTCAGCCCGGGACAGATCAACGAGGTCGTGCTGGTCGGCGGCTCGACCCGGATCCCTCGCGTGCAGAAGCTCGTCCAGGAACTCTTCGGCAAGGAGCCGCACAAGGGCGTGAATGCCGACGAGGTGGTCGCCATCGGTGCAGCCGTGCAAGGCGGTGTGCTGGGCGGCGAGGTCAAGGACGTGCTGCTGCTGGACGTCACCCCGCTCTCGCTGGGGATCGAGACGCTCGGCGGCGTCTTCACGAAACTGATCGACCGCAATACCACGATCCCGACGCGCAAGTCGGAGACATTCTCGACCGCCGCTGACAGTCAGACATCCGTCGAGGTCAAGGTCTTCCAGGGCGAACGTTCGATGGCCGGCGACAACCGGCAACTGGGCGTGTTCCACCTGGTGGGTATTCCCCCGGCTCCGCGAGGCGTACCGCAGATCGACGTCACGTTCGACATCGACGCCAACGGCATCCTCAACGTGTCCGCCAAGGACAAGTCCACCAACAAGGAGCAGCAGATCACGATCACCAGTTCGTCGGGCCTGTCCCAGGAAGAGATCGACAAGATGGCCCGGGAAGCCGAGGAGCATGCGGCGGAAGACAGCGAGCGCAGGGCCCAGGTGGATGCCCGCAACCAGGCCGACACCGTCATCTACTCGACGGAGAAAACCCTGAACGAGAACCGCAGCAAGCTCGACGCAGCGGATGCCGAGAGGATCGAACAGGCGATCGGCAAGGCCCGCGAGGCCGTCAAGTCCGGGTCCGCCGAGGAGATCCGACAGGCCGTCGAGGAACTCACGCAGGCCAGCCACAAACTGGCCGAGGCCATGTATGCCTCCGAACCTGGCACAGCGGAATCGCCGGCGTCCGGCGACGGCAACCAGTCCGACGCCGGGGACGACTCGACGGAGGATGTCGTCGACGCCGAGTTCGTCGACGCCGAGGACAAGCCCAAGGCATAGACTTGAGGCAGCCGGGCGGGCCGGCGGCGCACGATGGCGTTCGGACACAGCAAGAAGGACTACTACTCGACGCTGGGAGTTGCCCGAAACGCCAAGCCCGACGACATCCGCAAGTCCTATCGTCATCTCGCGCGGAAGCTGCACCCCGACGTCAACCCCGGGGATAGCACTGCCGAGGAACGGTTCAAGGAAGTGCAGGAGGCCTACGGCGTCCTGGGCGACGAGAAGAAACGCGAATTCTACGACCGGCACGGGTTCTATTCGGATCAGGCCTACACTACCGGAAGCCGGAGCGGATCGTCCTCCGAGGGGGGATTCGGTTTCGATGGTTTCGACTTCAACGAGTTCGCCGGTCAGGAGGCGCCGGATCTCGGCTCGCTGTTCGATTCGATCCTCGGCAACCAACGCCGCAAGGCCCCTTCCACCGAGAAACGGCCGGGAGAGGATCTCGACTACACACTGGATGTCGGCTTCGATGCGGCAATCCGAGGGGCGGAAGTACGCCTGAACATCGGACTTTTCCGTCCGTGCAAGTCCTGCAGCGCCACCGGCTCATCCGCGGCCGCACCACCCCATCAGTGCACCCGCTGCGGCGGCAGCGGACAGTCGCAGGCCACGATGGGCAACATGCGATTCAACGTGCCCTGCCCGGGATGCAGGGGCGAGGGAGTGATCCGCACGCCCTGCACCGCCTGTGGCGGCGAAGGCCGGATCAGTGAAGCCAGCACGGTGGACGCCAGGATCCCCGCAGGAACGAGAGAGAACGCACGTCTGCGACTTCCCGGCAAGGGTAACGCCGGTGTCAGGGGCGGCAAGCCGGGCGATCTCTACGTGGTGGTGCGGGTCGGCAAGCATCCCTTCTTCGAGCGGAAGGGAGACGACATCTACATCCAGGTGCCGGTGACACCGGCCGAGGCCATTCTGGGCGCGAAGATCGATGTCCCGACGATCGACGGCAAGGCCTTCCTGCGCGTTCCGCCCGCGACGAACTCGGGCAAGACGTTCCGTGTGCGCGGACGCGGCGTGAAGAATCCGCGGAGCGGAGAGCGTGGCGACCAGTTCGTTAGAATCACCATTGTCGTACCGGAGATCCCGGACGAAGCGACCAAGGATCTGATGCGGGAGTACTCGGAGCGGAATCCCGAGAATCCACGCAAGACGATCCTGGAAGCAGCCTGACCATGGCAAGACAGCGCGAGATCAAGGGACTGTACACCATTTCCGTCGTGGCCGACCGTTTCGGCGTTCATCCCCAGACGCTGCGACTCTATGAGCGCGAAGGCCTGCTCAAGCCCTCCCGCACCGAAGGCAACACGAGACTCTACACCGAGGCAGACCTGGACCGGCTGGACGTGATCCTGTCGCTCACGAGGGATCTGGGGGTGAATCTCGCCGGCGTCGAGATCATCCTCAACATGCGGAGCAAGATGGATGCCATGCAGCGTCAGATGCGCGAGTTCGTCAAGTACGTCAACAACTCCATGGAATGGGCCGACGGCGAAGAGGAGGATCCGCTCTCCAACGCCCTGATCCCCTTCCGGGGACGGGTGTCACCTCAGCATCGCAAGCCGGCAGCCGCAGACAGCGACGAGCCGGAAATCCTGGACAGTTGACGGCCTCGCTTCCGACGGCCGCGACTACAGCACGTTCAGGGCGTGCAGGAGTACCAGGACGATGCAGACCGGCACCGGGTACCGCAGCATCCACAGCCAGGCCCTGTAGAATCCGGTCAGGCTGCTCCCCGCCTCGAACTCGCCCCGTCGCAGCGCTCCATCCATTCTCCAGGCCACGAACAGCGCCACGCCCACCCCGCCCAGGGGCAGTGCCCAGTTGCTGACGATATGGTCGGCCAACCCGAACCATGCCTCGCTGACGGTAGCCGGAACCCCGAGAGCCGCAACGCATAGCACTCCGATCAGGCAGGCCTTCCGGCGGTTCACGCCGGCGTTCTCCTGCAGGTAGGCGACCGTCACTTCGAACATCGCGATGGCACTGGTCAAGGCCGCGAACACCAGCATGACGAAGAACAGGATCGAGAGAACCGTTCCGCCGGGAATCTGGGACAGGGCCGTCGGTAGCGTCACGAAGAGCAGTGTCGGTCCCTGGCCGGGCTCGAGACCGAACGTGAACACGATCGGGAACAGCAGCACGGCCGAGAGAATCGCCACGAGCGTGTCAGCCCCGGCGGTGATCAGGGAGGCCGACACCAGATCGTCCCTGCTGTTCAGGTAACTGCCATACGTGATCATGGCCCCCATGCCCAGGCTGAGCGTGAAGAATCCCTGGCCGATCGCTTCCAGCACGCTCTCTGCACTGACGCTCCCGAAACGCATCCCGAACAGGAAATTGAATCCCTGCCCCCATCCGTCGAGAGTCATCGAATTGACGCACAGAACCAGCAGCAGCGCAAAGAGTGCCGGGATCATGACCTTGGAACAGCGCTCGATCCCTTTGGTCACACCACCCGATACCACGGCGGCCGTAAGGAGGAGGAACGCCATCTGCCAACCGACGGACAGGGATGTGTTGTCCGTCAGTTCACTGAACAGGCCAGCCACCACATCCGGGGAGTTTCCGGCGATCCTGTTGGTCAAGGACAGGTACGTGTAGTGCATGGTCCAGGCCGCAACCGTGGAGTAGTACGACAGCAGCGCGAAACCCGTCAGGACCCCCAGGATCCCGAAGCCGACCCACGGTTCTCCCTTGGGGCTCAGCGAACGGAACGCATTCACGGGCGACGACCGGCTGGCACGTCCCAACATGAGTTCGCCGACCATCACCGGCACACCCACCAGCAGGATGCAGGACAGGTAGACGAGAACGAAGGCTCCGCCGCCGTTCTCTCCGGTGACATACGGAAACCGCCAGATATTGCCCAGCCCGACGGCCGAGCCGGCAGCGGCCAGAATGAACCCTGCCCGCGAATTCCACTGTGCCCTGGATCCTTGCTGCATTGGCGTCATGCTCCCCTGCCCCCGGTTCCCCGGAATCGTCGCTATTCGTCGATTCCCGTCTCGCCTTCCGACTTGGCGATGATCGCCGCGCCGCACGAGTCGCTGAAGATGTTCACCACGGTGCGATACATGTCGAGCGGTCGGTCGACCGCGAGCATGGCACCGACGATCAACTCGACCTCTGGCCCGGTCAGGTTGACGGCCTCAAGGACGATGAAGATCACCACAAGCCCGGCAGACGGCACCGCGGCGGCGCCGATGGACGCCAGCAGGGCGGTGAAGACCACAAGAATCTGCTGCTCCAGTCCGAGCGGCACGTTCATCACCTGCGCGATGAACAACACGCCGACGCACTCGTACAGAGCCGTTCCGTCCATGTTGATCGTGGCTCCCATGGGCAGGACGAACGATGTCACGCGGTTCGACGCGCCGACCTTGTTCTCGACCGCATTGATGGTGACCGGCAAGGTCGCGCCGGATGAACTGGTCGAGAACGCCATCACGATCGGCTCGATCATGTTGCGGAAATGGACGACCGGGTTGATCCCGCCAAGGAACCGCAACACGAGGGGCATCGTGATCAGCAAGTGCACCGTCAGGCCGCAGACCAGAACCAGGGCGTATAGCCCCAGGGTCCTGAAGGCACCGAGGCCCGTGGTCCCCATCAACCTCGTGATCAGGGCGAACACGCCGATGGGGGCGACATAGTGGATGATCCCCCCCGTCAGCCGCATCATGGCCTCGAAACCCGCATCGAACACGGACCGCAGTGTCTGGCCATGCGGCGGCTTGAGCGACGCGATCGAGATCCCGAGGACAATGGCAAAGAAGATGACCGGGAGCATGTCCGCCGCCGCCGCCGCCGCAATGAAGTTCTCGGGCACGATGTCGAGAATGATCTCGATCGGGGACTGCGTCGTCCGGAGTTCGGGCACCTGCTCCGTGTCGGCCGACACGAGGTCCGCTCCGACACCGGGCTGTATGGCATTCACCATGACCAGTCCGACGATGCTCGCCAGAAGACTGGTCAGCATGTAGTAGCCCAGGGTCTTCCCGAACAGGCGCCCCAGGCCGGCCCCGGAGCCGACCGACGCGACGCCCGTCACGATCGAAGTGAGGACGAGCGGAACGATGATCATCTTGAGCAGCCGGATGAAGAGGGTCCCGATCCAGCCGACCGCATCGGCCGCCGTCTCCCCGCCCAGCAGACCGACCAGGACGCCGAACAGCATGGCGACCGCGATGCGCCAATGCAGTTGCTGATGCCACTTGGCACCGGGTTTCGATTCGTTCACGTACGGAGTCTCTTCTCAGGCATGGACGGATTCTATCGTACGGATGCCCGCGAACGGTCGCGGCGCTTCATCGTGGTTCAACTTCCTGAACACCGTATGGTCGGCCGTCCGGTTCCGCGAACCACATCCCGGAACGCTCTCCGCCGCCGGTACTCGCTGATTCGCAATCTGCCACTGATCTTGTTGCAGACATTGGATGTTCCCTGCCTGTAGCCATGGTAGCCTATAATGTCGGTATTGCATGAACTTTCGAGTTGATACTACGGAACTCCTGTAGCGGATCACGAAGAGGTTCCAGCGCGGACGAAGGGTCGCAGGCCCGACGGAACGCGACGGTGGGAACCGAAAGTTATGGCTGAGTCCATGTCCGTCGGGTGTCGCTGGGTGCCCCCGGCCGTGACGACAGACCCGTCACCCGGCGAGAATCCTGCCTTGGCAGGCGAATAGAAGAGGAACAGGTAATGGCACACGATACTGCAGAATACGATAGCAACCGACCGCGGCAGCCCGCCCGCTTGCGGGAGGTTCTGCGAATCTCGGCGACTGTCGACAAGCTGGATGTCGCCCGGGAGATCCTGCTCGAGTGGATCGAGAACGAGGCTGGCACGGAACTGCCCGAGGATGCGTGGAAGGGGCGCGCTTTCCAGCACCAGTCGGGAGACCGGTCCTTTACCGGAATTCATGCCAAGGAGGAGCATCAGGACACCTGGGCACTGCGCTGCACCGGGCCCGATCCGGACGGCGCGCCACGGGAGTGGACAACCGAGGTGGCGCTCCGCGTCCGTCCGGGCACGCCATCCCTGTTCAGCGTCAGGACCCTCGTGAACTCCGACGAAGTCAAGGTGCGGGTCCAGCCAACAGTTCCCAAGTTCATGAAGCACATCGTCAGCGAGTGCGGCCTCCAGCAAGGTGGCAAGAAGACAGAAGAGGCCCCCTGGGTCGTCGCCTCCGAATACGATGCCGGTGAGATGACGGAATTCCTGGCCGACCCCAAGCGGCAGATACCTGCATTCGTGCTGACGGTCCCGGAGGATTCCGAGGATCCCAACGAGCCCCTGCTGGACCCAGGCCCGCTGCAGGCCGACACCGTGGGCATCGCCAAGGTCATCGTGCTTCCGGCGGACTTCACCTGGACGCTCACGAATCGATTCGGCAAGCGCCTGTCGGTCTATCGGGGTGCGATGCGGGTGTACCTGCCAGGATTCTCGGAACACGCCGATCCCGAAGGCGGGCACGACATCTTCATGCCCCACCGGATGGAAACGCCCGAGAACGCGGCCAAGCTCGGATCCCTGCTGCGGTGGATGGCCGCACGGGAGAGTCTGCGGAGGCTGCGCCTGGAGCAGGATGTGGTTCCGTTCACATCGGTGCTGATCCCTTCCTTCGAGATCGAGACGGCCCGACTGGCCGAGAGCGGGGCGAGCGACTCGGAGCGGCTGGCCGCCTCCGAGAAGCAGATGGGCATCCTGCGGCAGGAACTGCGATTGTCCCTGCTGATCCAGCAGTGGCTCACCGAAGAGAACAAGATCATGGAGAGCCGCATGCGGGAAGCCGAATCGAAGGCGCGGGGAGCACGGGGCCGGGGCCGGGGACCGGATGTCCGACCTCCACGCGACCGACCGAGACCCCGCTACGAGCAGCCGTCCTACGGGCGTCATCAGCAAGACCGTTACGGCGGCCGTGATGCCGACTCGTTCCGCCCGGAACCCCGGTCCTACCCGCGGGACGAAGGCGACTACCAACCCCGTGGCGGATCCTATCGCGGAGGTGGTGGTGGTCGACAGGGTGGCGGCTGGGGTCGGCGCGGTCGATAGGCCGTCGCTGCTGCGCGACATAGGGTGACTGTGTCAGACGATCTCGACGGCAGAACCGCGCTGATCACGGGCGGCTCTCGCGGAATCGGGCGTGCGATCTGCCTGGAACTTGCGCGTCGTGGGGCCAGCGTGGCCGTCAACTTCGTGAACCGGGCCGAGGCGGCCGAGGCCGTCGCCGAAAGCGCAAGCGAGAACGGCGTCAGGGCCGTGACGGTTCGCGCCGACGTGTCGAATCGTGCCGACGTGACCGCCATGGTGCGGACGGTCACCCGGAAACTGGACGCGCCGGATATCCTCGTGAACAACGCAGGCCTGCTGTTCCCCGGAAAACTGCTGGACTATCGCGAGGACGAATTCGACCGCATGTGGCGCACGAACGTCAAGGGCGTCCTGTACTGCTCCGAAGCCGTCGCACCCGGAATGATCGACCGCGGATGGGGGCGCATCGTGAACCTTGCCTCCAACGCGGCCATCGGCACCGCCATGCCCGGTACAACCCTGTATGCCGTCACGAAGGGAGCCGTGCTCACCCTGACCAAGCGGATGGCCTACGAACTCTCCCCCAGCGGCATCACGGTGAACGCCGTCCTGCCCGGCTTCACCAAGACGGACATGGTGCTGGCCGGGAAGACACCCGAGCAGGTCGAGCGCCTGCTCGCGGACATTGCCGGCCGCTCGCTCGTCGGACGGACCGGGGAGCCGGACGATATCGCCAGCGTAACGGGATTTCTCTGCTCACCATCCAGCGGGTTCATGACCGGACAGTACCTGCTCGCGGACGGCGGACGGCAGGACTACATCACGCGAGTCTGACCGGCCGGCATCGCCGCCCGGCCGGTCAAGTACGCTGTACGCGGTAGGGGTAGCGGTCCCTGGCCTGGCGCAGGTACTCCAACACCTCCCCGTCGAGTTCGCTCATCAGCCGGACCCGCGCGGAGTCATCGGCCAGATTGCGCTGCTGGTAGGGGTCTTCCTGATGGTCGTAGAGGCACCAGCGCCCGATCTCCCCGCAGGCGTAGGTGTAGCGAGGCGTCCGGATGCCGCGAAACAGAGGTGCGGTGTGATCGATCCCACCACTGGCATGCGACTTCGAAATGTGCATCAGGAACTGGTGTTCCGGCCCGTCCACGCTCTCGCCGCGCACCGCCGCGGAGAGATCCTGTCCGACACAGCTGGCGGGAACGGGAATCCCGGCCAGCCCGCACAGGGTCGGGTAGAGGTCGATGGCACCCAGCAGGACATCCGTGCGGATGCCTGTCGGCATGCCGGGCGCACGCACGATGAAGGGTACTCGGCAGGACTCGTCGTGGGGCAGCCGCTTGCCGGTCCGATTCTGGGCACCCAGCATCTCGCCATGGTCCGACGTGTACACGACGATCGTGCGATCGGCCAGACCGTTCTGATCGAGGCACTCCATCAGCCTCCCAATCTCGCGATCCACCCCCTCGATGTGGGCGTTGTAGCCGGCAAGGTCTCTCCTCACGTCACGCCCCCGCCCTCCGACGCCGCGGGTAACGCGCCTGACGGTGTTCGGCCGCAACTGGAGTTCACCGGCAGGGTAGTTCCTGAGAAGTTCTGGCGGGGCGTCGTGAAACGGGGGATGGGGCGGGTTCAGGGACAGGGTCAGCATCCACGGGCGCGCCCTGTTGCCCTCGATGAACCGGATCGCATCGTCCGCCATGAGCGTCGCGTTGTAGCCGTCCGGGACCACCTGGCGTCCGGTCACCGGATCGTACGTGTGCGAACGGTCGAAGTGCGGGTTCGTGTTGTACCAGGCCCGCCACTCGTTGAAGCCGTGGCGAGCCTCTCCCTCGGGCTTCAGTGCGTGCCCTTCGGACCCGCGCGCGTCGAGATGCCACTTGCCGACGTACCCGGTATGATAACCAGCATCACGAAAGGCCTCACCGAGGCTGTACTCGCTGCGGCGCAGTGGATAGGAGTTGTCGATGATGCCGGTCTGGCGGGGCCAGCGGCCGGTCAGCAGGATTCCCCGGTAGGGTGAACAGACCGGGTAGTTCGAGATGCAGTGCGTGAACGTGGTCCCCTGCGACGCCAGTGTCGCAAGAGCGGGTGCCGCGGCTTCGTTGTAGGGCTCGCCCGGCATGGAGCAGGCCCGATGCTGGTCACTGAACACGAACAGCACATTCGGCGGCGCGGAACGCTGCGCGCCCCTGGCCGATGCGCCCGTTGCGGCCAGGCCGCCCAATACCTCTCGCCGGGTGGGGTTGTGCGGTATCATGACGCGAGTATTCTAGCAACGGTTCCGGCGTCCGGACGGAACCCCCCTGCAGGCCGGGCGGGCTTTCGATGCCATTGAGGGAAAGCGAAGCGCTCGTGCTCCGCACCTATCCGTACCGCGATGCGGATCTCGTCGTGAGTTTCTTCACACGCGACCGGGGCAAACTCCGCGGAATCGCCAACGGCGTCCGGCGCCCGAAGAACAAGTTCGGCGTGGCCCTCGAGCGGCTGGCACATGCACGCCTGCACTATACGCAGAAGGAGAATGCCGAACTCGTCAGCCTGCAGCGGGCCGAGCTGGTCGGGCCGGCGAATTTCTGGAAGGTCGGCTACTCCGCCAGCGTGATCCTGGACATCATCGCTGAAACGGCCGACCAGACGCTACCCGAGCAGGAACCGCAGGATGCCTTCTTTCGGCTGCTGACACTGGTCGTGGAGGAGTTCGACCGCGGCATCGCTGACGGCGATTCCGATGACGCGGTGCCGGCCTGGGCTCACCGGACCCTGGTGTATTTCCTGCTCTGGTCGGCACGCCTGGGTGGCTGGCTGCCGCCACTGGATCGCTGCATGGCGTCCGACGTACCATTCGCCGAGGGGGAACCGAGCTATTTCAGTCCGCACCGGGAAGGGCTGTTCCGGGCTGGATTCCGGGACGGGGACTCGTGGACTCTCTCTCCGACCGCGCGTGCACTGGCCGGATGGATGCTGAAGAACCGACCCGGTCTTCTCGACAAGTCCGAATGGCCGGCCGTCGATGCGTTCGCGCTCCAGAGATTCCTGCTACAGCAAACCCAGGCCCAACTCGAGAGCCCGCTCCGCGGCCTGGAAGCGCTCCGGGGGCTCTGGGAGGGCGCCGAGCCCGGACCACGGGCATAGGCACCCGGAGGTTCATTCGGACACCGGACGGACCAGAGGCCTTTGCCGTCGGCGTCCGACTTCGACCCGCAAGCTCAGCGTCTCGCCGTCGCGCACCAAGTCGAACTCTGCGCTGCCGCCAGCACCGATGGACCGGATCGTCTCCCGGACATCCGCGATACCACGGACGGCCGTCCCGTCGACGCCGACGATGACGTCGCCAGCGCGGATTCCGGCTGCTTCAGCCGGAGATCCCTCCAAGACGCTGCGAACCAGCGCACCGCTCTCGACATCGAAGAATCGTGCCAGCTGGCCTTCCACATCCATGAGTTCGAGGCCGACCCGACGGTCGGCAATGCGGCGCATCGGGAGACCGACGTCCGCACCGGCCCCCCAATCGCCGCTGTGGAACCGTTGACGGACCGAGTCCAGGTGCTGCCGGACCGAGTCCAGATGCTCCCGGAGGGAGTCCACGTGCCGGTCATCCAGCACCAGTCCGTCCGTGACGGCCCGGATCGTCTCCTGCGCGGATGCACCTCGATCCCGCCGGCCGACCTCGACATCGACGGTCAGTCGATCCTGGGCACGAACCACACCAAGTTCCACGTTCCCGCCGACGGGGGTCTCACGGACAAGCCGGGCGAAGTGCTCGATCCCATTCACCCGCTCGTCCCGGTAGGTCAAGACGATGTCTCCCCGTTCCAGCCCGGCCCGCAGGGCCGGACTGTCCTCCCCGACGCTGCTGATCTCGACACCGTGCGGGTCGACCAAGCCGATTTCCTGGGCCCTGTCCGGGCTCACTTCCATGATCCCGACCCCCAGGTAGCTTGCCGTGGCCAGCAGACCGAAAACACCGGGCACTTGTGCGCTGGCGACCGGCAGGCCGACCGAGAGAACTCCGGCCAGTGCGAATCTACGTGTGATTTGCCATGTCATGTTGCCGTTGTGCGCAAGGCGGACAGCCTCATCGCAACCTCCGAATCTCAATCTGTCCAAGGCCGGTGCCGGAGCGCAGCACCGCACCGCCACCATTGATCGATCCGGTCGCCTCGGCCCCTCCAAGCAGTCCCGGCTCCCGGCGAACGCGAATGGTCGGAAAGTCGCTGACGATGCCCTGACGGCCCTGGATCATCCGCACGGAAGCTGCAATGGTCAGTGCGATCGACTCGGGGAGCCGGATGACGACCGAACCGACCGCAGTCGACAGGACGGAATCACGCAGGCGCGCGTCCTCGCGCAGGTCGACAGCAACGTTCCCCGCACCGGTGGTCACATCCAGGGCTCCGGAGGTCCGGCGAATCCGGATGTCACCAGCCCCCGCATGGGCCACGACGCCATTACGGGCTTCCTGCACGTGGATGGACCCGCTGGAAGTGGCAAGGCGGACCGTACCGCCAACATGCCCGATCTGGATGCTCCCGGCACCCGTCTCGGCATCCAGGTTCCCTTCAACGCTCTCCACCCGCACGCTACCGACCCTCGTCCGGAGACGGACGGGACCCGAGGCGCTACCCAGATCAATCCGCCCCGCTGCGGTCTCGCAGTCGACCGGGCCCCCGACCGTCCCAAGGCGGATGCTGCCGGCGGCAGTCACGGTGACCGCCGCGCCGATCGAATCCAGATGGACGGAGCCACCATCAGCCGCCGCCCGGACCGACCCCCTAATGTCCCGAACCCGGATCACCCCGCCACGCGAGCGGAGGTCCACCTCCTTGATGTGCTCGGGCACCGCAACCTCGACGCTTGCGACGACTCGGCACCCGGCACAGTCCGGTTCACGCAACGAGAGTTCCACGGTTCCGTCGTCCGCTTCCCGCGACTCGAACCCCGTGCGGTTCAGTGCAACCTGCACCCACTCGTTGCCGACACCGGGTGTCCGGACCCGGAGTTGCGCAGCATACCGGATCCCTGCCTCGGGGGTGCCGTAGAGAGTGATGTCGCCAGGGACGTGGACCGCCAGCCGGCTCGCCGATGGCAGTTCACCCCGGCGATCCTGGATCCAGCGGCCTTCGCCGGCGGAAGGTTCCTGGGCGGCCAATCCGCCAGCCAGGGAGCAGAGGGCGGTCACCGCACCGGCGGCGGCAAGCCACCGTCGCCAAGTTGCCGACCCGCATTCCGGACCCATCGTCACTAGTAGCGCTCCATCGAGGCACCGAGCGACTCGAGAATCCGCTCGGTTTCCTGGAGCACGTATGCGTTCGACTCGCGCTCGACGAGTTCCTGCAGGGGACCGGCCATGTCCCGATCAGCGTGCTCGCGCAGGATCTCGATGGCGTGCGCCCGCATCCCGGGATTGGGGTCCCGTTGCAGCATCTCCACCAGTGCCGCGCGCACATCGGGATGCCGAGCCTGCGCCTGCACCGCCTCCAGCGCCTTCAGCCGTACGCCCACATCATCGTCCTCGCGCATGGTGCGCAGCAGCGCCGCCCGGATGTCGTGCTCGGAAGCGTGTCCGCGCAGTGCATCGAGGGACGTCAGCCTGGCTCCCGTGTGAGCCCCCTGGACCGTCGCAAGGAGCATTCCGCGGATGACCGGGTCGGAGGAGTCCCCGCTGAGCACCCTGCGCTCCTCGACAACGATCTGGACCTGACCGCTGGCCGGATCCAGACGGACAGCCTCGACCCCGGCCAGCGGGGGGGCGGCCACAGTGGAGATCGACTGGACAGGAAACACTCCTGGCGCGCGCTCCGCCGTCTGGACGGGAGCCCGCTCCAGTCCGCGACCGATGGCGAAGCCGGTCGCAACCAGCAGGACGGCCGTGACGGGCTGCCAGGCAAGCGGGCGTCCGGACAGCACATTGGCGAAATCTCGAAGCCCCGAGAGCACACGGGACACCATGGGGCGCCGACCAGCGGTACGGGGTTCCCGGGCAATGGCTCGGTCCAGCCGGCCCCGACATTCGGTGAGCAGGGCGTCCACGTCGGTATCCGGCTCCGGGCCGCCAAGCGAGCCGAGAAACGCCTTTTCGTCCTCGAACAGCGCCCGAAACGCGGGGTCCTCGTCAAGACAGCGCTCGACCTCGAGCCGCTCGGTCAACGCGAGTTCTCCGTAGATGTAGAGCCGGATTCTCTGCCGCAGGAGATCGCTCTCCAGGGGGGCGTGGCCTTCAGTCCCGGACATCGACCAACTCCTTGCGCAGCTTCCTGGTCGCCCGGAAGAGGCACTGCTTGACCGACTCCTCGCTCATCGAGTTGGCATCGCCGATCTCGCGCAAGCGCATGCCTCCGTGGTGACGAAGGGTGAAGACGACGCGCTCTCGATCGGACAGTTTCTCCAGAGCCCGTTCCAGGCGCTGCCGTTTCTCGGAGCTGGCGGTCATGCGGTCGGGATAGCTGGAAGGACTCGTGTCGGCCGCAAGATCCAGAGGCGACCGACCGATCTCATCGGCCGACTCGAGGGTCGTGAATTCCGGCCGGGACTTGCGCCGCCGCAACTGGTCCAGGCAGGCGTTGGTTGCAATGCGGTAGATCCACGTATGCAAGCGGCACTGGAACCGGAAGGTCCCCAGCTTGCGATAGACCTTCAGGAACGCCTCCTGGTACGCATCCTGCGCTTCGTCCGGGGAGCGCAGGATGCGCAGGGCGATCCGCAGCACACTGCGGTCGTAGAGCCGCACGAGTTCCGCAAACGCGGCCTGGTCGCCCTGCTGGGCGGCTTCGACAAGCCGTCGCTCGGATTCGTCAGGTGAGGCCGTTTCAAGGCCGAATGGAATAGGTTGCGTCTTGGCGAGGTCCATGTCGCCGGGATCTCCCTGGTTGTTTGGACGCATGCGAAAGGAGAAAGTGACGCGTTCGCGTTCCACCCGTCAGCAGATCCAGCCACCACCCAGCACGATGTCGCCGTCATAGAAGACCGCGGCCTGGCCGGGCGTCACGGCTCGCTGGGACTCCTCGAGCTGAACGAATGCGCGGTCCGGCGATCCCTCGACGGGGCGGATCTCGGCCCAGGCGGGAACTGCACGGTAGCGAATCCTGACGCGGGCCCGCACAGGGCGTTCGAGCGACGCGAACCGGATCCAGTTCGCGTCGCGAATCTGGAACTCGTCCCGTAGCAGTGCATCCGCCGATCCGACCACCACCTGGCGGTCGGCCGCCCGGATCGCGGTCACGTAGACAGGCTTGCCGGCGGCCACACCAAGGCCCCGGCGCTGACCGACGGTGTAGCGGTGGATTCCGGCATGGGTACCGACCACTTCGCCATCCTCGGTGACGACATCTCCGGGGCCGACCTCGTCCCCGGTGCCCGTCTGCTGCCGGTAGGCATCCACGAACGCTGCATAGTCGCCATTCGGCACGAAGCAGATCTCCCGGCTCTCCGGCTTGCCGGCAACATCCAGGCCGAACTCGACGGCCAGCTGCCGGACCTCCGCCTTCCGCATTTCTCCAAGCGGGAACCGGCTCCGGGCGAGTTGGTCCTGCGTGAGGCCGAAAAGGAAGTACGACTGGTCGCGGGACTCGTCCTTGCCACGCAGGAGGAGGTGCCGACCGCTGTCCGGATCGTGGACGACCCGCGCGTAATGGCCAGTCGCGATGGTCTCGGCACCAACCTTGCGGGCAGTCTCGATGAAGCGGTCGAACTTGAGGAAGTTGTTGCAGAGTGTGCAGGGAATCGGCGTCCGGCCAGCCAGGTAATCCGCAACAAAGGGCTTGACGACCTGCTGCTCGAAGCCCTCTTCGTAGTTGACGACGTAGTAGGGAATCCCCAGTCGCTGCGCGACCCAGCGAGCGTCGTGGACATCGTCCAGCGAGCAGCACCGGCCGGACGCGCCGCCCTCCGGGATCAGTTCCGGCATGCGGCGCTGGTCCCAGAGTTGCATGGTCATCCCGACGACCGCGCGGGACTGCCGACACAGCAGCCCTGCAACAACGGAGGAATCCACCCCGCCGCTCATGGCCACTGCGACGAGAGCACCGGTCACTGTCTTCAGCGTAACCCGCCGAACATGTCGGCGGAGCCCTGCTACCAGCCGATCTTCCGGCCGGCGTTCTGCTCCTCGAGATACCCGACGAGCGGTTCGAAGTACTCCAGCATCGCCTTGGTCGAGATCGGACTGCCCGTCTTCTCCCGGATGACCTCCCGCCAGTCGCGCGTCGCCCCGAGGCTGAGCAGTTCCCAGAGGAACGCGCCGACCTCCTTGTTGCCGTAGTAGTTGCAGTCGCGCGGATCCTGCCGGAGGATGTTCCTCGCGATGTAGGTATGCAACTGGTACTTGATGACGAACGCCATGGCGTAGTCGTAATACTGGGCCGGGTCGTCCGTGATGTGGGTCTTGGTGCAGGCGTCGCAGAACTCCTCGCCCCTCGCTGTGGGCGGCGCGATGCCCTGGAACCGGCCTGCGTGCTCCCACCAGCGTCGGTTGAACTCGTCGACCGGCAGCCGCTGCTCGTACAGGTCGTGTTCGAAGAACGACATCGTTCCGGCGGAGAACGGGATGAAGACGATGGCCTGGTCCAGGGCCTCGTCGAGCAGCCAGGCCGTCCTGTCGATCGCAGCATCCTCGTCGAGCAGTCCGATCTCGTTCAGGTAGGCGGGCTGCCTGGCGGCGATTCCGATCAGGTCGCCGACCGCTTCGTGGAACGCCCGGTTGGCCCCTCCGCGCAGGGTCAGGGGGACACCCGCGCTCGTGTAGGCGAGGTAGTAGTAGATGTGGCCGAGTTCGTGGTGGGATGTCTCGAACCAGCGCCAGTTGTTCTCGACGCTCATCAGAGACCGGACATCGTTCTCCAGGTCGACATGCCAGGCCGAGGCATGGGTGTTCTTCTTGCGCTGGGCACCCGGTGGAAGCGGATACAGGTCGGACCTGGCATAGAACGAGTCGGGCAGTGGCGGCATGCCCAGCGAGGTGTAGAAGGCCTCGGCCTGTTTCACGATCCACTCCGGCTCCCTGTCCTTCACCAGTCGGTCCAGATCGACGCCTTCGCTCAGCCCGGGCCAGGCCTGGGCCCAGCGGTTCCCGATCCAGTGCGCAGGAATCAGGTCGGGCGGCTCCTGTCCGTAGCGTTCCGCCAAGCGGTACTTGGTCCACGTGTGGAGCTACTCGTACAGGGGGCGGAGATCCGCATTGAAGCTCTCCATCATGGCCATCATCTCGTCAACGGTCATCCCGTAGTCGGCGACCTGGAGAGCGAAGAACGAGTCGTATCCCATCTCGCCTGCCACCTCGTTGCGCAAGTCCCGCAGGCGCTCGATTCCCTTCTTGAGAGCGGGCCCCGTCTGCTTCGAGACCTCCCACGCCTTGCGTCGCTCGGCTTCGTCCCGTGACGTCACGAGAACCTGGTCGATCTGGTTCGGGGTGACCACCTGGCGGCACTGGCCGTTCGAGCGTTCCATGCAGAACTCGAACGAGTCGAGGACCGCCCCCTGCCTGGCCTCCTCGGTGACTCTCGCATCCACGACATCGGGAATCGTGCCCGGATGCTCGGCGGCCGCCAGCAGAATGCTCTGGAGCTGGCGTACCGTGAGGTCGTCGAGGTTTGCCGTTTCGGCGAGGAGACTCCTGACCGTCTCGATCACCCACGGATTCCCGCTGAACGAGCCCATGACCTTCTCGGCACCGATGCGCTCCCCAACATGCAGTTCCGTCACATCGGTCGCTGACTTCCAGTAGGCCTCCGCTGTGATCTTGTACATCTTCTGGACAACACTGTCATAGGTCGAGAGAAAGTCCTCGGCCCTGTCCTGGGGAGTGCGTCCGCAGCCGCCGAGAAGCAGCAGGCCAAGGGCACCGACAAGCACAATGCGTCCCATAGGCTGTATTCTCTCCCATTCGGGACCGATCGAACGCATCCGATCTGCCGGGTCGACCTGAAATTCCGTGGCGAATGCCGCGGAGAGCGGTGTGTACCGGGCATCGACCGGCTTCCCGGACGGATCGTGGAGTACGCTGTTCCACCGGTGAACCTGTCGTCCGCGAAGCGGACAGGTGCGCGGTTGCTGTCGACGAAACCCGGAAACTGCGGCCCGGGTGTGAGTTGATGAACGCCAGCCGGGCAGGGACACTGACTCCGGCTTGCGAAGCCGAAGCGTCCGAGGCGGCGGCGGTTGCCGTCATCGCTGATGGATGGTGTCCCTTATGTCCCGCAGGATCACACCCGTCGGGTTGCAGTCGAGGGGGTGATTCCCCTATCCTGAAACAGGAAACCGATGCACGGTCCGGATCTCGTTCCCGACCGTCCCAACGCCGGCACCGGACTGCAATTCGCCGCCGGGCCATGTTTCCAGCCCACGTGATAGCCGAGGAAGAAGCACACGATGAAATACCCCTGTTGGCTGGCACTGCCAGCTACCGTCCTGCTGGTCGCCGCGGGCTGCGGACCGACTGGGTCCGAAGCACCGTCCGAGCCCCTGATGCCCATCGGTGAGACGATCACGATCCCGCCACCGCTCGGCCTGCCGGCGGTCCCCATCCCGGAGGACAATCCGCCCACCGCAGAGACAGTCGCGCTGGGCCGCCATCTCTATTTCGACAAGGGGCTTTCGGTGGACAACACGATCGCCTGCGCCAGCTGTCACCGGCCCGAAGCCGGCTTCGCGGACCCCGACAAGCTCTCCAAGGGCGTCGGCGGAAAGCTCGGTGGACGCCAGGCACCGCCGGTGATGAACGCTGCCTACTTCACGACCCAGTTCTGGGACGGTCGCGCTGCCAGCCTCGAGGAACAGGCCGGAGGCCCGGTCGAGAATCCGATCGAGATGGCCTTCACGCATGAAGGCGTCGTGGAGCGCCTTTCCGAGGATCCGGTCTACGTCGAGAGGTTCCGAGCGGCGTGGGGAGACAGGCCGATCGCCTTCGAGATGGTCGCCAAGTCCATCGCAAGCTTCGAGCGGACCGTCCTCGTCGGCAACTCGCCGTTCGACCGCTACCTGTTCGGGGATGACAAGGAAGCGATGAGTCCCGCGGCAGTCCGTGGACTGGAGGTCTTCCGCGATCCAGAGAAGGGCAACTGCGAGGTCTGCCACACCATCAACGAGGAAGAGGGATACGCTCTCTTCATGGACAACAAGTTCCACAACCTGGGGGTCGGTGCCGAGATCGATGGTTCGCTGGCTGACATCGGACGGTTCGAACAGACCGAGGCGGAGGGCGACCAGGGGGCGTTCAAGACGCCGCACCTGCGGAACATCGCCGACAGCGGGCCCTACATGCACGACGGGCACCTCAAGACACTCAAGGAAGTGCTCGATTTCTACATCGGAGCCGGCAACTCGAACGATCACCGCGACGAGGAGATCAAGGAACTCGACCACCTCAGCGCCACCGAACGGGCCGACCTGATTGCGTTCCTGGAAGCCCTTTCGGGCGAATACCCTCCCGGCACCGGGCCGCCGGACGGCGACACCGCCTATTTGGACGTACCGGCGGAATCGTTTGCACGAGGCTGCTTCCGCCCGACCCTCTGACCATATCCGGAGGAGGAGCGGCCCTTCGGCTGGCCGGCGCCGCTTCTCCTCTCCATCGACAGATCCGGGTCCGCCTTGCTCCCTCAAGGCTCCGGGCCCGCAAGAAAGAGAGAAGCCGTCCTTATCGTGAGTCCGCATGTCCTCAGCCTGGCTCTTATCCTCGGCACCGGTGCCGTGGGGTTTTCCATGCTTGGCCAAGGAGGCGGAGTGCTGTACACGCCGATTCAGGTTCTGTTCGGCGTGGACTTCCACACGGCGGTGTTCCAGAGCCTCTGGTTCACGATCCTGACGGCACTGCCTGCCACCTTCTTCTTCCGCAAGTCGAACCAGGTTGACTGGGCCATGGCGGGGGTTCTCGAATCCAGCAGCTTCGTGGGGGCGTTCCTGAGCGGCTACTTCGCCAACCACCTGCCCCGGCAACTGCTGACGGCCCTGCTTGCGATTCTGGTGTGTGGTGCGGGCATCTCCATGCTGCTGAAGCTGGGACCGCGCACGATGCAGCCGAAGCGGTCGCGGCTGGAGTGGGAGCGCGCGATGGGCGGAGCGCACTACCGGATCCACCTCGGCAAGGCGTTGCCTCTGTCGTTTCTGATCGGCATTGCGTCCGGACTGACCGGAGCAGCTGGCGGGTTCCTCAAGATTCCGATGATGGTCCGTCTGTTCGGAGTGCCCATCAACGTTGCCTTCGGCACGTCGGCATTCATGGTGACACTGACCGCTGCCGGGGGGCTGCTGGGGCATCTCGCGACCACCGAGGCGGCCTGGCAGGATCCGGTCTTGCTGAGTGCATTCGTGCTGGCGGGATCCCAGATCGGCCCCCGGCTCAACCTCCGGTCGAATGGCACAACGATGCGCAGGCGGTTCGCCACCTACCTGTTCGGCATCGCATGCCTGGTCATTGCCAGCGCCTTCGTCCGACCGGACGCTGGGGAAGTGGCGCAGGCCCTGACGGATCTCCTCTGAGCGCAACGCGCAGGAGCCGGCGGCAGTCCGGGAACGGCCCTGCCGGCTGTCGATGATCCGGGCGTCCAAGCGACCACAGCGGGGGCACGAGCAACTCAGCTGAAGACAACGAACGGATGATAGAAGCGGGGAGTTACCGCCTTCCCCAGGCACACCAGTCGTCCGTCATGCGTGACGGCCTTGACGATCTGGGCGTCGCGGCACTGCCCGAAGGGGCTGACGCGAAAGTTCCGGCCTTGGCGGATCCGCGCAGCCTCGTCATACCCGACCCGGTGGATCGGTATCTCGGGCAGCAGATCGAGCGGAGAGAGGACTGCCTGGTCAAGACATCCGTCGTCCCGCAGCTCCTCCAACTCCTGCAGGGTCCACGCATCTTCGAGCGAAAACTCTCCGACCCGAGTCCGCCTCAGTTCTGCGACGTGCGCGCCACATCCCATGATGCGCCCCAGTTCGTGCGCCAGCGATCGGATATACGTGCCGGTCGAGCAGAAGCATCGGACCCGCGCCATGGCCCCGTCGACCGCCACCAGTTCAAGCTCGTGGATCTCGACCTGGATCGGATTCGGCGCAACGGGTTTCTGGCTCCGGGCAAGCTTGTACGCGCGGACCCCATCGATCTTCTTCGCGGAGACCGGAGGAGGCACCTGAGTGATGACACCCCGGAAACGGGACAGCGGCTCCTCCAGATCGGACGCGGCAAGGCGGATTTCGACCGGCTCCTCCAGAGGCTCCCCGTCCCTGTCATAGGTGTTTGTCGCCCACCCGAAGCGGATATCGGCGACATACTCGCGCTTGTGGCCGAGGTAGAACTGCGCCAAGCGAGTCGCCCTCCCGACCAGCATCGGTAGCACCCCGGTACCCAGTGGATCCAGCGTTCCGACATGCCCGACCTTCGCGCCATCGAGAAGCCGGCGTAGCTTGCGCACGGCCATGAAGGACGTGATGCCGGAGGGTTTGTCCAGGATGACGGCACCGTCCATTCATCCCATTCTACGGGCGGTTCCCGGCATCGGTCCCCGATCCTGCAGCAGCATGCGAGCGGCGGACACGACCCTCGCCGACGGGACCCCCGTCATGCACGGGTGACCCTCGAGTGGACACTCGCGCAGCAGGCAGGGCGCGCAGTCCACGGGTTCCTGCACCACCACGCTCCATGGGGCTGCCGGTCCGGTCGCCGCGGAGTCCGTCGCCCCGAACACGGCAACGGTCGGTACGCCCAAGGCTGCGGCGACATGCATGGAACCAGAGTCGTTGGTCAGGTACAGGTCGCACGTAGACGCCAGTTGGAGGAATTCCGACAGTGTCGTAGCGCCCGCAAGCGACGTTGATCGGCCGCCGGCGCGTCGTGCAACGTCGGCGGCCAACGTCGCCTCGGCCTTCGAACCGAACACGGCGATGTGCGAGCCCGATTCGCGGGACAGTTCCCGCGCCGCCTCCGCGAAACGCTCCGGATACCAGCGTTTCGCGGATCCGAACGCCGCACCCGGGCTGACTCCGATCCAGGGCCCCTGCGGGAGTCCACGTCGAGCCCACTGGTCCCGGCCCTGACGCTGGAGGTCCGGCAGGCGCGCGAGCCGCGCTTGGGTGTCGTCCGGCAGTCGATCGATCAACCCCGCCCGACGGAGCAGGTCGAGATAGTAGAAGCGCTGGTGCTGCGGAGTCTCACCGGGGGTCGGGCTTGCTACACGCTCACTGAGAAGTAGCCTGCGGCGATCGGTGGCGTAGCCGATTCTCTCCGGGATCGCCGCCCTCCAGGCAATCCAGGCCGCATCGAACGCGTTCTGGAGAAGGATCGCCCGGTCGAATCCCCGGCCTCGCAGTGTGCGCGCGAGGCGCTCCCGACCGATCAAACCGCGATGCTCGCCGTCGCGCTGGTAGGCTACGATCTCGTCGCAAAAGGGCTCCCCGGCATAGAGTGCAGCCACCCAAGGCACGGCCAGGATGGTGATATGCCAGCCTTCATGCACCCGCCCGATCTCGCGCAAGGCCGGAAGCGACATCACGGCATCTCCGAGCCAGTTCGTCGCGCGTACGAGCAACTTCTTCATCACCGGTTGCTTCCAGCGTAGCGAGAGAGGATACGGGTTGGCCCGAAGCGGCTGCGTCCAGGGTACTTGAGGGTGGAATCCGGCAAACGGACGGGGCAGGTAGAATCAATGCCATGGTCCGTGGTCCACTGGCAGTCCTCGCAGCGTCACTTGTCCTTGGAGCGCAGGATGTTCCCCAGGCATTCGTCGGGGGGCGTGTCATTCCCATCACCGGGGTGGAAATCGACAACGGCACTGTCGTCATTCACCGCGGACGTATCGTCGCGGTCGGCAGCAAGGCCAGCACGAAGATCCCGAAGGGCGCGATCCGGCACGATGTGAGCGGCAAGGTGATCATGCCCGGCTTCGTCGACACGCACAGCCATGTCGGCAGTGTCGACGGTGGCGACGGTGGCGGGCCGATGCACCCGGAAGCACGGGCCCTGGACTCGATCAACGTGCGGGACGCGAGATTTCAGAAAGCGCAGGCCGGGGGCATCACAACCGCCAACATCATGCCGGGCTCGGGCCATCTGCTCAGCGGACAGACCCTTTACGTCAAGCACCGGGAGGCCACCACGATCGATGAAATGTTCATCCGGCGACCGGACGGTGCTCTGGCATACGGCATCAAGATGGCCAACGGGACGAACTCCCGCAAAGCACCCCCGTTCCCCGGCACCAGGGCCAAGTCGGCCGCCATCGTCCGGGAACAGCTCGTCACGGCCATGGAGTATCGTGACAAGCTCACACAGGCCGATGACGCCCCCGAGAACAGGCCCGCCCGCGATCTCGGTCTCGAGACACTGGTGGACATTCTCGACGGCAACCGGGTCGTCCACTTCCATACTCACCGGCACGACGACATCGTCACGATCCTTCGGCTGGCCGAGGAGTTCGGGCTGCAGGTCGTGCTGCAGCACGTCAGCGACGGATGGGCGGTACCGGAGCGGATCGCGGCATCCCGGCACGTGGTCGGGGCCTCGCTGATCCTCATCGACAGTCCGGGCGGGAAGATCGAGGCCAAGGACAACCAGTTCGCAACGGCGGCGATCCTGGATCGGGCCGGGGTCGTGACGGGCTTTCATTCGGATGATTCGATTACCGATTCCCGGCTCTTCAACCGCATGGCAGCGCTGGCGGTCCGAGCAGGAATGCCTCGGGACCGGGCCCTGTACGGTCTGACGATGGCGGGGGCGATCATGCTAGGGCTCGAGGACCGTGTCGGCTCCCTGGATGTCGGCAAGGATGCCGACATCATCGTCCTGTCCGGGGATCCCCTGAGCGTCTACACCCAGATCCTCGAGACCTGGGTCGATGGCAGTCGGGTATTCGACCGATCCGATCCCACGGACAGGCTCTATGCGGAGGGAGGATTCGGAGCCAGCCACGACCAGCACGGAAGTCACCACGAGATTGCCAAGGGAGAACATCAATGACGCACACCTCCTGCTTCACCGTCGCTGTGGCACTCGCCGTGGCAGCCGGGTCAGCTCCGGCCCAGCTGGCTGTACGTGGCGAGACCGTCCACACGGCAGTCGGTCCGCCTCTAACCGACGCCACGGTCGTCGTCGAGGATGGGAAGATCACCCGTATCGGACCAGCCTCCGAGATCGCGATCCCGGATGGATTCCGCACGCTGCGTGCCCAGGTCGTGACGCCCGGGCTGATTGATGCCCATTGCACGATCGGCCTGAGCGGCTACCTCAACCAGTCCCACGATCAGGATCAGACCGAGGGATCGGAGCCGATACAGCCGGAACTGCGCGCGATCGACGCCTACAATCCCCGCGAGGCCCTGGTGGCGTGGGCCCGGGCCTATGGGGTGACGACTGTCCACACTGGACATTCCCCGCAGTCGCTTGTCAGCGGCCAGACCGCCATCATCAAGCTCCGTGGAGGAACAGTCGAGGAGGGCCTGGTCAAGCCGGTCGCGATGATCGCTGCGACACTTGGCGAGGGGGCGCGTGAGGATGAGCGGAAATCGCCGGGCACAAGAGCGAAGATGGCATCGATGCTGCGAACCGAACTGCTGAAGGCCAGGGAGTACGTAGCGAAACGTTCCTCGGAAGACGGTGAGGAGCAGGAACGGAGCCTCCGCATGGAGGCGCTCGGACTGGTCATCCAGGGAACCGTGCCGCTCCTGATCACCGCCCAACGCGCCCAGGACATCGCGACCGCCCTGCGGATCCGGGACGAATTCGATATCCCGATCGTGCTCGACGGGGTTGCCGAGGCTCCCGAGATCCTGGACCGGATCCGCGATTCCGGAGTCCCGGTAATCGTCCACCCCACCATGATGCGCGCTCGGGGCGAAACGGAGAATCTCAGTTTCGAGACAGCCGCGAAGCTCTACGCCGCCGGCATCCCGGCGGCCATCCAAGGGGGCTATGAAGCCTACGTGCCCAAGAGCCGCCTCGTGCTGTTTGAGGCCGGAGTCGCGGCCGCGCATGGCTTGGGATTCGAGAACGCCCTGCGGAGCATCACGATCAACGCCGCGCGCATCCTCGGGATCGACGACCGAGTCGGCTCAATCGAAGTGGACAAGGACGGTGACCTGGCCCTGTACGATGGGGATCCTTTCGAGTACACTTCGCACTGTACAGGCGTGGTAATCGACGGCCATGTCGTCAGCGAGGAGACGCGGTGAAGCTGGTCACATACCCGGAAGTCGATGCAGACAGGCTCGCCCGCATCGCATCGGCGAGCGGTCCAATGCGAGTTGCGAACTGCCGCAGCGAAGACGAGGCCGTTCGCGAGATCGCCGACGCGGACGCCTTCTTTGGCAAACTGACTCCCGCAATGCTGTCGGCAGCCCGCCGCCTCCGCTGGGTACAATCCCCGACGGCCAGCCTCGAGCACTACATCTTCCCGGAGCTCGTGGAACATCCGGCACAGTTGACGAACATGCGGGGACTGTTCCACGACAACATCGCCGATCACGTGTTCGGATGCATGCTCTGTTTCGCCCGGAACCTGCATGTCTACATCCGCCAGCAGCAGCGGGCCGAGTGGAAGCCGGCCGGCGGCTCGAAGGAGGGCCAGTCGTTCCGCAGCGGCCCGGCCGTGACAACGGACGTCGACCTGGCCCACACTACCCTGACGGCAGCAACCTTGGGCGTGATCGGACTGGGATCGATCGGGGCGGAGATCGCTCGACGTGGAGTCTGCTTCGGCATGCGCGTCATCGCCATCGACAGCGACCCGCGGCCCGCTCCGAGCGGTATTGAGGGACCGTGGCCGGCAGACAGACTGGATCAGCTTCTCGCGCAAAGCGACTACGTGGTGATCGCGGCACCCCACACACCGGAGACGGAAGGCCTCTTCGATGCACCCAAGTTCCGTTGCATGAAATCATCAAGCGTGCTGATCAATATCGGGCGTGGGGTGATCGTGAATCTCAACGACCTGACCGGAGCCCTGGAAGCCGGCGAAATCGCCGGTGCGGCACTGGATGTATACGAAGTCGAGCCTCTACCGGCCGACCATCCTCTCTGGGCGTTCGAGAACGTCATCCTCACGCCGCACATCGCTGGGCACTCGCCCCTGATCGCGGGGAGACACCTCCAGGTGGTGCTCGACAACGTCTCGCGATTCGTGAACGGACAGCCACTCAGGAACGTCGTGGACAAGCGCCGCTGGTTCTAGTGTCGCGTCAAACGAAGAGATTCGGGTAGGCGGCCTTGCGCTGGCAGTGGACGTCGGCATTTGTCGTTTGCCAGTTCGGTCGCGCTGCATTGCTCCTGCGGCCGGGTGGTCTGCAACATTGCGACTTACGGAACACGACGCCCTCCGCTGCAAGCGAGAGGAAGGAAGGGAGCGGTTGCGTGCGCCCCCCCGGCTGTTCGCGCGGTGCCCCGGTCCACCGACTCGATGACGTCTACGGCGGGTCCGCACCGAAGCCTCCCTCGAGGTCGAGGTTCCGGGCCGTGCCGACCATCTTCATGCCGAATCCCTTCTTGGTCAACGTGTTCAGTCCGATCACCCCCTGCGGACCGTCCGGCGCACTCCCCACGAACGGGAACCGGTACCCCGAGAGATCCAGCGCCACCGGCAGCTCCGAAGAATCCCGGTAGTCAATCTCTTTGGAGGTCTCGAGTTCCACTGGTGGTCCAGATCACGGTCGTTCTTCAAACCGTCGATGTAGGGATAGGCGTCCGCAAAGCTGTGCCCCGTGCCGAAGCCGCTCTTCGGGAACGTCAGCCGCCACACTTCCAGGTTCGCATGGTGAAGGTCGTCGCCCGTCGACCCGGACCACCGGACCGTTCGGTGTTCCACGGTCCAGATGGTGCCTAGCATCACATGGAAGCGGTCAGATTATGATCGATAGACCATGCTTTTCAGCCTTTTAATGATATATTATGATAACATTATGCCGAAACGACACAATCCCCCTCCTGCGTCCCGACGTGCGGTCCGCAAGCTTGGCGCGGACATCCGAGCGGCGCGATTGCGCCGGCGACTGCCGATGGATATCGTTGCCCAGCGAGCCGCAACATCCCGCCTGACGGTCGCGCGGGTCGAGAGGGGAGATCCTGGCGTCGGCTGGGGAATCGTTGCCTCCGTTCTCCAAGCACTCAACCTCTTGGAGCGTTTCGAAGAGTTGGCCGACCCAAGCCACGACAAGATCGGACGTGACATCGCACTCGAAGAGCTGCCCGAGCGTGCGAGGTTGCCGAGCAGAAGGATGTTCAGCGGTGGTGGCTGAGATCGGGGTGCATCTGGACACAGAGGGCGGCTGCCCACGAATCGGCCTGCTCAGGACCTATCCAAGGCAAGGTACAGAGAGCGTGACCTTTGAGTACGATGTGGCTTGGGCTTCCGCGCGGGACCGTTTCGCGATCGAGCCGTCACTGCCGGTCCTACCTGGGATCTACCGCCCGGCCGGCAACCCAAAGATGTTCGGCGCACGGGGAGACACGGCCCGGACACTTGGGGCCGAAGCCTGCTGAGAAGGCAGGAACGGCGGTCGGCCAAGCTTGCGGGCCGAGCAGCCCGCACACTGCAGGAATCTGATTTCTTGCTTGGTGTAGCGGATTGGGCACGGCTCGGAGCGCTACGATTCAAGCGACCTCACCAAGACGAATTCCAGTCTCCGGCTGCAACGGGCGTTCCTCGCATCCTCGCGCTCGGGTCGCTCATGGACAGCACCCGGCGCATACAGACTGAGGAGGAATCGGATGACGATCTCAGACTGCTACTGGCCCCAGGCGCATCCCTCGGCGGAGCAAGACCGAAAGCATCGGTCACCGATAACGACGGGAGCCTCGCCATCGCGAAGTTCCCGCGTGCCACGGACGACTACTCCGTCGAGCGTTGGGAAGCCATCGCCTTGAACCTGGCACTGAACGCAGGTATCCGCAAGGCACCGCATACCCTCATCAACGTTCAGGACAGACCCGTATTCCTGTCACGACGATTCGACCGACACGGGGACATCAGGATCCCGTACCTCTCGGCAATGACAATGACCCAGCACAGGGATGGGGAACCGGGAAGCTACCTGGAGATTGTCGATGCCCTGTCGGCGCACGGCGCAAGGCCAATACGTGATCGTCTTGAGCTCTTCAGGAGGGTCGCGTTCTCAATCCTGATTTCGAATACGGACGACCACTTGCGCAACCACGGATTCCTCCGGAAGAGCCCCTGCGGCTGGACGCTCTCTCCAGCCTTCGACATCAATCCGAGTCCGGGCGACATGCAGGCACGGATCCTGTCAACGGCAATCGACTTCGACGACGGCACCTGTTCGATCGACCTGCTCCGGTCCGTGGCACAGGACTTCACGTTGGATCTCGCATTCGCCGAAACGATCATCGGGCAGGTAGCAAAGGTTACCCGCACCTGGCGAGTCGCAGCAAAGCGAAGAGCTGCTCCCGTTCGCGAGATCGACCGTATGGCCAGTGCATTCGAACATCCCGACTTGAAAGACGCGCTCGCGCTATCAACATAGTCATCAATATGACGGTGTAACGATGAAGATTGCAATTAATGTCGCATTTATTCAAAGAATTAACGGGATTATATTCTCCGAAATTTTCTATTTTACCGAGTCATTGAATAAATCAATCTGCTCTCTTGGCCGGGCCGCTTCTGGCAAGATATCGGCAAGAAAATCAGCCTGCACATTACCCAGTTCCTTGGGTTCCAACTTGTACAGACCTCCACCATAGACGCATCCCTCTCCCAGTATCGACTCTGGGCGAATGGTGTTCAGGAACTCCCATACTCGCCGTTTCAGTTCCGGTTGATCATCCAAGACATTCTCTACGAGTCCCTTGGGGTACATCATCAAGTACACATTAGCAGCCGTTGCCCTCGAATGGTTCAAGATAAAGCGAAAAGGCTTACCCCGCTTGTTGTCAATTCTGCCAAGATAGGTACAGACAAACGGAGCCGGAGGTCGCTGTTCCTGACAGTACCACGGTGTCCGGTGCCGACAGATATAACGATCAGCGATTCCAGCATTCTTGCCTTCATCGAGATACGCCCACAGTTTAGGGTAGTCCTTCCTGATCTCGTCTTGATTCCAAGGCGGATCAAGTAGGAACAGACGCATTCTCAGAGTGGGATTTCCATTGTTTTCACACACGATCTCATCGTCCATCAAATGCCGAGGACTGGGCAAGATCGGTCTGAATGCACTTATTGGGAGACCACGCTGATGGATTTCCGATTCCGACAGAATGAAGAAGTCGTTGCTGCCTGTAACTATGCCCCGCTTAATCTTGAAGAAATCGCCCAATACCAGTCCTTTGCTCGTTTCATGGCACTCTTTCATCGGATATCGAGTCCATTTCGGATCACGTCGCAACGTCTCGGCTGGGACCATCCGTTCCAGTTTGGGCCGTGCCAGCGTCCCGCCATACGTAAACCGCACTTCATGTCCAGATTGAGGCGGTTCGTTGCGAAGCCACACTACGGCCGACGAGACAAGTGCGTCACCGAACTGTACGTCCTTCGGATCGAATCGGTGAATGTGTAGAAGAGTCACCTTGTCAAGGAGGTATCGCTTTACCGAAGCCCCGTAATTAACGTCCATGAATTCGCTGGGGATCAGCCATCCTGCCAAGGCACCCTCAGCCATCCAGGCATGACTGAGGCCCAGGAAGTAGCAATACAGCCCGGAAAGCCCACTGATTGATATCCCACATGCAGCCTGTACACGCAGGTTCAACCGCTGTTTTTCTCGATTGTGAATGTGATGATGTCGGACATACGGTGGATTACAGATCAACAAGTCGAACTTATCGGGGCCTGTGGGTGTTTCGGCCTTCGTAAAGTCCTCCAAGCGGAGCTCCAGTCCCGTTCCACGCCACAACCTATCTGCTGGCTCGCCATAGTGCGGGTCGACTTCATAGCCGACGGATGCTGCAATGTTAGTGGGAGAAAATACATCCAGAAACGCCGAATAGAAGGAACCAGTACCAATCGCTGGGTCCATGAAGCGAATCCGGTCAGCCCTGCCGAGATGCGCCTTTGCAAATCGCTGGATGTCGAGAGCCAGTCTCGTAGGTGTGGCGAACTGCCCCATGCGATTCCGAACAGCCGCCTCCCTCTTCGCGTCGAGCTCTTCCTGCAGCGCCAGTCGGCACGCCTCCAGATCTCTGGCTACTCTCGTCATCATCTACAGTCCCAGCTCGCCGAGGTCGCTGATACGGTGCTCCCGGACCCAGTCGATGCCTTCGGCCGCCTCATAGCCGAGGTAGCCAGCGTTGAAGTATCCACAGAGCAACAGGACATAACGCACCTTCTGCCCGTAGGTTCGGCGCAACTGGTTCATCTTCGTCGCCTCTTCCTTCCGTCGCTTGTTGACGTTGGTGAAATCTCCCGCCGACTTTGCCTCGATCAACAGCGGCAACTCATTGGCCGTCGCGGATTTGGGCTTCACGACTGCATCCACTGGGATCATGATCCTCCCGTCGGTCCCTTCCATCTCAACCGGCACGTTGAGCCGAAACGAGTACGTTCCAGGCTTCAGTTCGTCATACTTCGTGCCCCTGCCTGCCGGTATCTTGTCATACCCCCGAACTGTCAGCCAGTCCCCGACTGCAGTGAGTTGACGTTGTTCCTGCGCGTTGCGGATGATCGGATTGGATGTGGTCCCGCACAGGCGGTCCGCCATGATCGAGGCTGCTCGGTACAATTCTCGTTCAGAAGGGACATCTCCGCGCTTCAACCAAACTAGGATATCGGCGTCCGCCATTTTCGCAATGACGATTTTCTCGATGTCGTTGTCTAGGTCCTGCCTCGACCTGCGGGAAGGGAGCCTGTTGGCTTTCTCCATCGTCTTGACCAGATTCCCGGAGACGCCGGCCAAGCCGACCAGTCGGTCGGCGGCTAAGGGAGGACAAGTACACATCCGCAGTGCCCGCAACATTGAGGGCATCGCCTTCAACCGGTCTGCACTGACGTCCGTCAGGTACTTCGTCGCAGCAAGCGCGACCCTGACATCTTCCGTGGTCCGTTCCCGTGTCGAACGGTAGGCATTCGGTGCAAAGTGGACGAACCAGTTGTTATACATATCCACCGATTGCGCGATGTCCTGCTTCCACCGGTCCGGCTTATCCCTGTTGACTGCCATCGATTGCCACCTTCCGAATCAGGAATACTCCTATCATGCTGTTTGTAATCAATTGAATAGACGAAGTTGGACAGGCGCTGGACACAGTCACTCTAGCCAACCGGCAGGTGCCCGCGTCGAGCGTAGTTGCGCTCATAGTAGTCACGGTATTCGCCTGTCCGCACGCGCGAGACCCACTCCGGGTGGTCCTGGTACCAGCGAATGGTGTCGCGAAGACCGGCCCCGAATTCGATCCGTGGCTTCCACCCTGTCTCGGTCTCGATCTTCGAACTCGCCATCGCGTACCGCCGGTCATGAGCGGGACGGTCCTGAACATGCCGGATCAGCGACTCGGGCCGACCGCAAAGCCGCAGTATGCTGCGAACGACATCCAGATTGTGCATGGAGTGGCGGCCGCTCACGTTGTAGATCTCGCCCGGTCGGCCGTATTCGATCACGGCCCCGATCGCCCGACAGTGGTCATCGACATGCAGCCAGTCGCGCACCTGCAGTCCGTCGCCGTAAACGGGAAGCGGGACGTTCTCAAGCGCATTGGCAATCATCAGCGGGATGAGCTTCTCTGGAAACTGGTACGGCCCGTAGTTGTTCGATGCCCGCGTTACGATCACCGGAAGCGAGAACGTTCTTCCGTAGGCCAGCACCAGGAGGTCGGCCCCCGCCTTGGATGCCGAGTAGGGATTGGATGGGCGCACCGGGCAGGACTCATCCGCGCAACCGGACCTCTCGATGCTGCCGTACACCTCATCGGTGGATACGTGCAGGAAGATCTTCGGAGGAAACTCCCGGGCAACTTCCAGCAGCACCGCCGTTCCCTGGATGTTGGTGGATGTGCTGTCGCCGGGCAGGAGAATGCTCCGGTCCACATGGGACTCGGCCGCGAAATGCACCACGGTCTCCGGGCGGAATTGATCGACGATCCTGCGAACCGCCTCCCTGTCACGAATGTCGGCCTGCTCGAACCGAAGACCTGGCAAGCACTCGACGGGCTTGAGATTGTCGAGATTGCCCGCATACGTGAGCGCATCGAGTACTACGACTTCTGCCTCCCGCCTCGCGAGCACCGACCGCACATACGCCGACCCGATAAAGCCGGCACCGCCCGTCACGAGCACTCTCACTGGAACTGCGTCTCCCAGTCGTAGGCCAGTGCCGGTGCGTCATGAGGCAGGCGCCCCTCGTCCGACGGATCATAGTGCCTGTCGGTAAGGTAGACGAGCATCGCTGTTGACTCGCCGATCACCTTGTACCCATGCGCAACCCCCGGGGGGATGAGAATCCGCCATGGGCGCAGCGTGCCGACATACAGCGTGTTGCGGCAGCCGAACGTCGACGACCCTTCCCGCAGGTCCACAAGTGCCACCTGGAACATCCCCTGACATGGCACCCACAGATCGGTCTGCACCTTGTGGTAGTGAAACGCCTTGATGGTCCCCGGATAGCTCAGCGCAGCCGAGACCTGGGTCGAACCGGGCGGGAATCTCCGGACCAGTCCCTCGCCCATCCGGCTGACCTCGAGGAAATACCCGCGATCATCCGGCCACAGCCGGACCGGCTTAATCCGAACACCGTGGATCAGGTCCGGGGAGTCCGGATGGAGCACGACCGTTCCGACACCCCGGTCACAACTCGGCATGGCCAGCCGCAACTCGCCCGACTCCGCCAGGATTTCACCGTCCGGGGCTGCCAACGACTACACGGCCTCAAACCGGTGCGCAAGCCGCAGCGGTCCTTTGCGCCTTCCAGAGTTCGACGTACGGCTCAATCTCGGTCATGACCCGCCCGAACTCCTCGAAGGTCATGGATTGCGCCCCATCGCTCCAGGCCCGCTCCGGATCGGGATGGACCTCGACCATGACACCGTCGGCACCCACGGCCACGGTCGCCCGCACGAGAGGCCGAATCAGCGCTCGCTTGCCCGTCGCATGGGCCGGATCAAGAATCACCGGCAAATGTGTGAGCTGGTTCAGCACGGGTACGGCATTGATATCGAGCGTGTTGCGCGTGGCGGACTCGAACGTGCGAATCCCACGCTCGCAGAGGACGACACTCGGGTTGCCGTTCGTGACGATGTACTCGGCGGACAGCAGGAATTCCGTGATCGTCGCACTCTGGCCTCTCTTGAGCATCACCGGAATGCTGGTCTTCGCACCGACTTCCTGGAGCAGGGGGAAGTTCTGGACGTTGCGCGCACCGATCTGCAGCACGTCAGCGTAGTGCGCAACGAGTTCCACGTTCCTCACGGTCATCACCTCGGTGACAACCTTGAGACCGTGAGCGTCGGCCGCCTTGCGCAGCAGTTCGAGCCCTTCCTCCTCCAATCCCTGGAAGCTGTAGGGGCTCGTCCTGGGCTTGTAGGCACCACCTCGCAGGAAGCGCGCGCCCGCCTTGGCGACGGCCTCCGCGCAAGCCATGATCTGCGTCTCGGTTTCCACCGAGCAAGGGCCGGCGATCACGGCGAATTCGTCGCCGCCGATCGACTCGGACCCCACTTGCACCACGGTGGGGTGGCTCTTCACCTGCTTGCTGACGAGCTTGTACGGAGCACTGATCGGCACGCCGTTCTCCACTCCCTCCACCGATCGCAAGACCTCGATCGCACTGATGACATCGCCCAGGCCGACGGCAGCTATGACGACGCGCTCGTCTCCCTGGATCGAGCGGACCGCGAAGTCCATCTCCTCGATCCGGGCGCAGACGCGATCGATCTGCTCACGAGTCGCACCCGGTTTCATTGAAATTATCATGACCGTACCTTCGGACTTGGAATGCTACCAGATGTCCCTCTGCCTACGCACCGCGGGCCAGTCTCGGATGGTCTCGAACTGGAGTAACTCTCAGGTACCGCGCGGCCACCGTCTGACTGCCCGCATTGTCGGGCATGAAACGGACGGGATCCAGTTGAAGACTCAATCTAGCACGCCACCCGTTCCCCCGTCCACTCAATGCCGAAACACGGTGCATCTCCATGACGATCCGGAGGCGCCGACGCCACCGAGAGAACCCCGCTCACCGGGTCGGTGCTTGTGGTGTAGCCTGAGAATCGTCGGCGTTGTCGGGAGGCAGAGACGCAGGCGATCATCATGGCCGGCACGGCAGTTGCGACAGTGAAACTTCCACTGGGAGGGATGACGTGCGGACACTGCGTCAGCACGGTCGAGAGGGCACTGCTGTCGCTGGGTGGCGTGCGTTCCGCCTCCGCAGACCTGTCCTCGCAATCGGCACTGGTGACATTCGACCCGTCGTCGACGGATGTGTCGAAAATGGAGCGGGCGGTCGCCGCTGCCGGGTACGCCCCGCAAGCGGCCGACGGCCTGGTCTCGCTCCGGCCGACAGCGCCAGCACGGGCCGCAGGGCCGCCTCCCGCCACAGAGCCCGGACCGGCTCGCTCGAGTCGGCGGCTGGTCCTTGAAGGCATGACCTGCGCAAGTTGCGTGCAGTCCGTCGAACAGGCTGCGCTACAGGTCGACGGCGTGCATTCGTGCACAGCAAGTCTCACGGAATCCAGTGCCGATGTTCGATTCGACCCATCCCGGGTCAACCTTGATGACGTGCTTGCGTCGATCCGGTCGGCAGGCTACGGCGCACAAGAGGCGAGTCCGGGCATCGGTTCGCATGCCCGAACGCTGGAGTCGGATCAACTGTTGCGCCGGCTGGTCGTGTCCGCGGCATTCACGGGCCCGCTGCTTGTTCTGGCAATGTCCCACGGCACGATCGACTTCGACGGTTCGCACTGGGTGCATCTCGCTCTCGCACTGCCTGTCGTGGTCTACGGGGGAGCCCCCTTCTACAAGGCAGCCTGGAAGGCGTTGCTCCACGGACGCAGTGACATGAACACACTGGTGGCGGTCGGTACGGGGACTGCATTCCTGTACAGCTTCGTTGCAACGGTGGCACCGTCCCGGGTCGCTGCCGGGGGTGTTCCAGGGGTCTACTTCGAGACCTCGGCGACGATTCTGTCCCTGGTGCTCCTGGGGCGGGTCCTCGAGGAGCGGGCACGGCACCGAACCTCGGCTTCGATCCGCAAGCTCCTCTCGATGCAAGCTTCGCTTGTGCGGGTGCGGAGGAACGGCCAGGAATCGGCGGTTCCGCTGGAGACCGTAACCGTCGGAGACGAGGTGCTCGTCCGCCCGGGAGAGAGGATCCCGCTGGACGGGACCGTACTCGAGGGAACGGGAGCGGTCGACGAGTCCCCGATCACGGGGGAGAGCGTCCCGGCTGACAAGGCTCCGGGGCTGCCTCTCATCAGCGGCTCGCTCAACAGGGACGGGTTTCTCGTGTTCCGTGCGGAAAGCGTCGGTTCGGAGACGGCACTCGCCCGACTCATTGAGTTCGTGCGACAGGCGCAGGCCTCCAAGGCCCCTGCCGCCCGCCTGGCGGACCGCATCGCGGGCGTCTTCGTGCCCGCGATCATCGCCGCAGCCGCCCTGACCTTTGGCGCCTGGATGGCGGCCGGTCCGCCGGACGACCGGCTGCGGATGGCACTCAACAACGCCGTCAGCGTGCTGATCATTGCCTGTCCCTGCGCACTGGGGCTCGCGACACCGACCGCATTGGCCGTCGGCATCGGACGGGCCGCCGAGAAGGGCATTCTGATCCGCGACGGAGGGACACTCGAATCGGCAAGGAAGGTCGACACCGTCGTGTTCGACAAGACGGGAACGCTGACCCTCGGGCAGTTGGAAGTCACCGACGTGGAGACGTACGGACCACTGGATAAGGACCGCCTGCTCCAGGCGTGCGGCACGATCGAGAGCCTCAGCGAACATCCCATCGCCGCAGCCATAGCGGCGGCCCGCACCGGCTCGGGCGGAAAGGTCGAGGACTATCGGACACTACCGGGAGCCGGCGCGACCGCACTGCTCGACGGACACCGCTGGCTGATCGGCAAGCCGGATCTGCTCGCAGAACACGGTACGGACGTTTCCGCCGCTCAGGCGAAGCTGGAGATGCGTTCACGGGAAGGCAAGACCGTTGTCCTGGTCGCCAGGGACGGGGCACTGACGGGCGCAATCGCGCTTCGCGACACGGTCCGCCCCGAAGCGGCGGTAGCGGTGGCCGCCCTGCACGACCTCCGGATCAGGACCCTGATCATCAGCGGCGACCGGGAGGAAGCGGCGAGGGCCGTTGCAGCGGAAGCGGGTATCCGCGAGGTTCGCGCACCGGTGATGCCGGTCGAGAAGGCACAGGCCATCCGCAAGTTGCAGGCCGAAGGGTGCACGGTCGCGATGGTCGGCGATGGCATCAACGACGCGGCCGCGATCACGCAATCCGATCTCGGGATCGCCATCGGGGCCGGGACGGACACCGCGGCCGAGTCGGCGAGCATCATCCTGGCGAGGAACGACCCGCGCGACGTGGTCCGGTCGATCGAACTGGCCCGGAGAATCCAGCGGACCATCCGGCAGAACTACTGGTGGGCCTTCGGTTACAACGTACTGGGAGTCCCGGTGGCGGCCGGAGTCCTGTACCCGTGGTCCGGCATCCTGCTCTCTCCGATCATCGCGTCGGCGGCAATGGCCCTTTCGAGCCTGTCCGTAGTCGCGAACAGCCTCCGCCTGCGGCGGTGGTCTGCGAACTCCGGGTAGTTGCGCCACGACCATCCGAACCAGCGCCCGGACTGCAGAAACCAGCAGCGGGCGATCCCTCAGTAGAATGAGAGTTTCGTGCATCCAACCCGAGTCGGCATCATCGGCCTTGGCAACGTGGGCAGCGGGACGCTCCGGCTGCTGCACGCCAACTCCGGTCAGATCGAGCGCAAGCTCGGTGTTCCGCTGGCGGTGACCGCTGTCTGTTCCCGTCGGGTCCTGCGAGAACCGGGCGAAGCCGTCAACCTGCATCCGCACGCCGCCCGGACCAGCGACTGGCGCGAGCTCGTCAGCCGGCCGGATGTCGATATCGTGGCCGAGCTGATTGGCGGTACGGGTACTGCGAGGGAGATTCTCGAGACCGCGTTCGCGGCTGGCAAGCCGGTGGTCACGGCCAACAAGGAACTGCTCGCCGAGCACGGCGTCGATCTCTGGGAACAGGCCCGTGCAAACGGCGCGAGCCTGGGCATGGAAGCGGCGGTGGCCGGTGGGATCCCGGTCCTGTCCGCCCTCCGCGAGGGCATCGCCGGGGACCGGATCGATGCACTGGTCGGCATTCTGAACGGCACCTCGAACTACATCCTCACGGAGATCGGGCGCACGGGCGCCCCATTGGACAAGGTCTTGCGGGAAGCGCAGGAACTCGGATACGCCGAGTCCGACCCCAGCGCGGACATCGACGGGTTCGACGCCCGGTCCAAGCTGGCGATCCTGGCCGGCCTCGCCTTCGGCGTCCGGGTATCGCCGGACGCGATCCCCATGGAGGGGATTCGCCGCATCCGGCCGATCGACTTCGCGTACGCTGACCGGCTGGGGCATACGATCCGCCTGCTGGCTACGGCCCGCAACGGCGCCAGTGGCCTCCGACTGGCAGTGCGCCCGGCCCTGGTGGCGAAGGACACGATCCTCGCGGGTGTGGTCGGCTCCTACAACGCACTCTGGGTTCACGGCCAGGGTGGAGACACGTTCTACTACGGAAAAGGTGCAGGACCGGCCCCGACCGCCGTGGCCGTGGTGAGCGATCTCATGGCCGCGGCACGCTCCCTGCGAGCCGTTCGGCAGAGCCCGGTTCCGCCGTTCGCACACGCGGTGCTTCAACACCACGCACCCGTGGACGCCGGCTCGGAGGAACGCCAGTACTACCTGCGATTCCGGGTTCACGACCGCCCCGGCATCCTCGCCGCCCTTGCGACGATACTGGCCCGCCATGGTGTCAGCATCGAGGCCGTCCTGCAGGAGCCGCATCCCGACAGGTCGGACCTTCCGTTCGTCACCACCCTTGAGCCGGCCCGGCGTGAAGGGCTCGAGGCAGCCCTTGAGGAGATGCGCGGATTGGACTTTCTGGTCGACGAGCCTCTCGCTCTCCCGTTGGAGCCGACACTCACGGCGCCGTAGGCCAACGCGTCCAGAGAATGGCCGATACTGGAATTCCGCATGTCATGTGCGGCGGGCCAGAAGGAGTGCACATGCCAACACGATCAATCGGAAAGAGCCTTCGGATTCGCCGCATTCTCCGCAACGGCCGCGCCGTCGTCGTCGCCATGGACCACGGGAACGCCGCGGGGGCGGTCCGGGGCCTGGAGCAGCCCGCCGACCTGGTCGGGAAGCTCGCACCCGCTGGCGCGGACGCAGTCCTCGTCACGCCCGGCATCCTTGCACAGGTCTGCGAGCACGTGGGAGACCTGGCGATCCTGCTGCGTATCGACGGCTGCGTGAGTCCGCTGGTCGGAGGGCCCATGCGCCTCTTCGTCGATGTCAGGCAGGCGGCTGCCATGGGCGTGGATGCCGTGGTGATGAACGCCACTCTTGGCGCCCCCTTCGAGGGGGATGAACTTGAGAAAGTGGGCCGCATCGCGAGTGAAGGGCGTACGTGGGGAATGCCCGTGGTCGCGGAGATCCTGAGTCAGCGGATGATGGCGAACCACATGGACATGGCGGGAACCGGCAGTGCGAGCCTTCCCGGCAACATCGCGGACGACATCACGATGGCTTGCCGCATGGGTGCGGAACTCGGCTCGGACCTGATCAAGACCCGCTATTCCGGCAATGTCGACGAGTTCCGACGGAGCATCGAGGCTTGCGGAACCAAGGTGCTCGTGGCCGGAGGGCCCCGCCGTGGCGATGGCCTCGGAGGGACGCTCGAGACGGTCGGCGAGATCCTGGAGGCAGGCGCATCGGGCGTGATCTTCGGCCGCCAGATCTGGCAGCACGATGATCCCGTGGAGGCCGTGGGAGCCGTCGCAGCCCTCGTGCACGGCGGCCAGGACATCAAGACACGAGCCTGAAAGCTCCGATCCACCTCGGCGCCGAGGTCGCACCCGGTTACAATCCAATGAACGTGCGAGGCAGCCGGATGACGAGGCGACAGGCCGCCGCCGTCGCCCTGTCGGGCGTCCTGGCGCCGTCTCCGGGACAGTCGAACTTCGGTTCCATGCTCTGGGACTTCGTCCGGGAGTACCTGCGCACACTGGACGAGTTCCGAGCCGGTCAACTCGCCAAGCTTGAATCCGAAGACGATTTTCAGGCCCTCAGGGGCCGGGTGCGTTCCGCATTGGCACGGATGTGGGGCGAGTTCCCCCAGCGGACACCGCTGCACCCGCGGGTACTGGGAACCGTCGAGAGGATCGACCATCGGATCGAGCGGATCCTGTTCGAGAGCCGACCGTCCTTCCACGTCAGCGCCAATCTCTACCGACCCGCCGGAGCCAGGGCACCGGTCCCGGCGATCGTATTCCCCTGCGGCCACTCCGCCGAGGGAAAGCTCGCCGAGTCCTACCAGCGCTTCTGCCGGCTGATGGCCCGCAACGGATTCGCGGTCCTGACCTGGGACCCGGTCAGCCAAGGCGAGCGCATCCAGTTTCTCGACAGCACAACCGGGGACTCGGAATTCCGCCCCGGAACCGGGGAGCACCGGATTCTGGGAGACCGATGCTATCTGGTCGGTGAGAACCTCATGCAGTATCGGGCGTGGGACCTCATCCGCGGACTCGACTACCTGGAATCGCGGACCGACATCGACTCGCAGCGGATCGGCCTCGCCGGGCAGTCCGGCGGCGGGATGACCGCCCTGCAGTGCGCCGGCCTTGATGACCGGATCCGCGCCGCATTCATCAGCTGCGCAATCGCCAGCTTTCGGGCCAAGACCGAAGCGCTGCTGATCGCGGACCCGGAACAGATCCTGTACGGGACACTCCGGGAGGGAATCGACCATCCCGAACTGCTGGCCGCCTTCGCGCCCCGACCGCTCGCCATCGGTGCGGCGCTGCGGGACTACGTCCCGATCGAGGGCACGCGAAGGACCTGGCGGGAACTGCAGTCCGTATACACCAAGCTCGGTCGGCCCGAGAACCTGCAGCTGACCGAGGCGGACGCGCCGCACGGCTTGAACCGGGAACTCCGGGAAGCCGCAGCAGCGTTCTTTCTCCGCTCGTTGGGCGGGCGGGAGGCGACCGTCCGGGAAGACCGGGATCCACTGCCCCCGGCCGAGGAACTGCGCAGCTCGGATTCGGGCCAGGTCGGCAACCTGGCGGGTGCAAGCAACGTGGCCGACCTGTACGCACGAAAGGCCGACGCGATCCGGCCACGTTTCGAGGTGCCGCGCACCAAGAGCGAATTCGCCGTGTACCAGAGTGGTATCGCGCAGCGGATTCGCGAGATCACTCGCGTCGGAGCGTACAAGCCCGAGTGGGGCGTGGAGGTCCCGACACGCTTCCTGGACGCCGGCGTGTATGCCAAGGGGACCGTGTTCCTGGTCGCCGAACAGGGCAAGGACCATCCGCTCGTCCAACGCTACTGCATCGACGCAGTGGTGGCCGCGAACCACAGCATCTACGGCCTCGACGTGCGGGGGTGGGGTGCCACCGAACCCCGACTGCCCGGACTGGACGTCCGCTTCGACTGGGACGATTTTCTCGCCTACCGCAGTCTCGAGCTCGGCAGACCTCTGTTCGGCCAGCGCTTGAAGGACCTGCTTGCAACCGCCCCGACGCTTACCAGACGCAGGGAGTGGACCATCATCGGGATTGGCATCGGAGGGCTGCTGGCGGTGCATGCCGCCGTGCTGGATCCACGGATCACGGGGGTCGTGAGCATCCAGGCCCCGCTGTCGTACAGGGCGATCCTCGACGATCCCCGTGCCACCCACCCGGTAAGCTGCCTGCTGCCCGGCGTGCTGGGCGCATACGAGGTCAAGGATCTCTACGCATCTGTCGCGCCGAGACCGCTACTGGTCGTGAATCCCGTGGATGCGAGGGGCGCCGCGATCGAATCCGAACGGGTGCGGACCGAGATCGATTGGGCATTCGACGCTTACGGGACGCTGGAAGCCGGGGATGCGATCCGGATCGAATCCAGGCTCGGGCGGACCGAGATTCGCGCACTCATCGAGGAGTGGCTTCGCGATGTCTCGACCTGACCCCGGAGAACGGCTGTCGGTCATTCCCACTCAATCGTCGAGGGCGGTTTGCTGGAAACGTCGTAGACCACGGAATCGACTCCTTCGATAGCCATCAGGCCGGCAGCCAGTTCACCGAGACCGCACGGCGGCAGCCTGCCGACATCCGCGGTCATTCCATCGACGGATGTGACGGGGCGGAGGGCTACGGTCTCGCCGCCATGCCGTCCCCACGGCAGCAGCATCACGGGACACTGCCACACCTGCCCGTACAGGCCGTCGCGATGCAGATACGCGGTCACGGCCCGGTCCACGTGCTGCAGCAACCGAATCCGGTCACGGATCAGGCTTGCGGGACGCAGGCACCACTCCGCCGGATCGATGTCGCGGGGCGCGAGCGAAACGGCGACACGATTCGTGCACCGGTACTCATTGGTGATTGCGGTCGAGAGCGGCAGCAGCCGATCATAGTCCAGATCGCCGCCGTGCAGGACGGTCAGGCGGGCGTAGCTCCGGCTGTCTCCCTGCACCCCCACGCTGCGAAGCGGCAGCAGGAACGCGGAATATCCGGCTCTGCCGGCGAGCTCGGAGATACCCCGGTGAAGTTCCGCTCCCTGCGGTTCCGTTGCACACAGACAGCGGATCGCCAGGCCTGGACCGGGGAACGGATGCCGGTCCATGAGTCCGTCCGGCAAACCCAGTGCGCGGCCCAGTGCGCGAACCTCGTCCTTGTAGAACTGGTCCAACGGCTCCAGCACATGACCCTGCTCCATCAGCTCCTGTATCCGTGGTACGCGATTGTGGTGCGTCTTGATGACATCGGCTGACTGGGTGCCTCCGGACTCGATGGTGTCGGGATAGATCGTGCCCTGGCCGAGCATCCAGGCCTGACCTGCATACCGGTCCTCGCGGAGGATTTCGTCCTGGACGTCAACGAATGCCTGTCCGATGATCGCCCGCTTCCGTTCGGGATCGGAGACAGCGGCAAGCCTGTCCATGAACAGGTCGGACGCATCGACGACCCGCAGATGGCCCAGATCCAGCTTGTCGAATGCCGTCTCGATCTCCTGCGTCTCGCCAGCGCGCATGAAGCCAGTGTCGACATACACCGCCGCCACTCTCCCCACGCCCAACGCACGCACCGTCAGGGCATACGCAACCGTGGAATCCACCCCGCCACTGAGGAAGAAGAGTACCCGACGGCCTGCTGGCACTCCGGGCTGCGCTGGATGAGCAACACGAGGCTCGCCACCATCCACCTGGCTGCACACATCCCGAACGACACTGTCCACTCGATCCGATGGACGCCAGTCCATCCCGCAACCACAGGCATTGCGAAGAAAGTTCCCGAGAATCCCGGGCCCGCTGGGCGTATGGATGACCTCCGGATGAAACTGTAGGCCGTACAGCCCCTTCGCTTCATGGCCCATCGCGGCAACCTCGCACTCGCTCGTGTCGCCTAGGACGGAGAACCCCTCGGGCAGCCGGACCACATGGTCGCCGTGACTCATCCAGACCCGCTGCTCCCGGGGAAGTCCGGAGAACAGGCCCGCTTCAAGACGCACGCGCAGGGTCGCGCTGCCGAATTCCTGCCGCGTCCCGCGCTCCACCTGTCCACCGAGATATCGTGCGAGGAGCTGGTGCCCATAGCAGATGCCCAGAATCGGCTTGCCCAAGTCGAACAGACCGGGGTCGGGGTGCGGGCTGTCCGCACCGAAAACGCTGGCCGGCCCCCCCGACAGGATGATCCCGTCGTGCTGGCGGAGTCGGTCCGGGACCACAGAGACGGGGAGGATCTCCGCAAAGACACCCAACTCGCGGATCTTGCGGGCGATCAGGTGCGCGTACTGTCCGCCCGAATCGAGTACGGCGATTCTCTCCATTCCCCGCGCCTTCAACGGCCCGAACGGGTTCGGAACCACGTCCGGCACGAATCGCTCTGAAGCTTCCAGTCTAGCCGAGTCCCGCGATTCGCGGTTCCCCGCCCCAACCGGCCGGGCGGTTCAAGACCGGAGCGGGACCCGGCACGGTTGTGGTCGACGGCCCTTTCCGTCCAGCGTATATTCTTTCGTTTCTTGCCCTTACAGGCCCGGATGGCGCCCGTGTCCGAGAGGCGGCCGGAACGCTCGGCACGCGCTGCCGTCCCGGTCCAGAGCAACCGCACGACTGGCATCGGGCCCGGCCTGGCGCCCACTTGCAATCGGGTCCCATACTGGTCCATACTGGTTACGTGGGGTCTGCGCCCCATACCCACCGGTCGAGCGGGCAGTCGGACGAATTGTTCCTGCCTGCGACCACCACCATACAGGCCGGAGATTTTCGTCACTTTCCATGTCGGCAGCGTTGACCGCAACCGCGTGGGGCCCTTAGTGAAATCGGAGGAAGCACAACAACATGGCAATTCAACCCCTTGGCAACCGCGTGGTTGCAAAGCGAATCGAGAAGGAAGAGCAGGTCGCGGGCAGCATCATCATTCCCGACTCTGCCAAAGAGAAGGGACAGACGGCGAGAGTCGTCGCTGCCGGTCCCGGCTCCAAGGCCGATGACGGCAGCATCGTGCCTCTGGACGTGAAGGCGGACGATACCGTCCTGATCGGCAAGTACAGCGGCAACGAGATCACTGTCGACGGTGAAGAACTGGTGATCCTGACAGAGGACGAGATCCTCGGGGTGATCGAGGACTAGGCCGGAAACAGACAGAAGCGATCAGAAGGAGTACAGCTATGGCAGCCAAGAACATCGTTTACGGCGAAGACGCCCGTCAGTCGATCCTGTCGGGCGTGAACCAGCTCGCCAACACCGTCAAGGTGACTCTCGGTCCGAAGGGCCGCAACGTCGTCCTCGAGAAGAAGTTCGGCGGGCCGACCGTGACCAAGGACGGCGTGACCGTCGCCAAGGAAATCGAGGTGACCGATCCCGCAGAGAACATGGGGGCCCAGATGGTCCGCGAGGTGGCATCGAAGACCTCCGACGTGGCCGGCGACGGCACGACGACAGCAACCGTCCTGGCCCAGGCCATCTTCACCGCAGGGGTGAAGAGCGTGGCAGCAGGCGCCAACCCGATGGCGATCAAGCGCGGCATCGACAAGGCCACCGGCATGGTCGTGGACGCGATTCACGCCATGGCGCGTCCCGTCGAGGGCAATGCCGTCTCGCAGGTCGCGGCGATCTCGGCCAACAACGATCCCGACATCGGCAACATCATCGCCGAGGCGATGGAGAAGGTCGGCAAGGACGGCGTGATCACCGTCGAGGAAGGCAAGACCATCGCCACCGAACTCGATGTCGTCGAGGGCATGCAGTTCGACCGCGGCTACGCCTCCCCCTACTTCGTCACCGATCAGGACTCCATGGAGTGCGTCCTCGAAAACGCCTACATCCTGATCCATGAGAAGAAGATCAGCAGCATGAAGGACCTCCTGCCCGTGCTCGAGACCGTCTCGCGCGAGGGCCGGCCCCTGCTGATCATCTCCGAGGAGACCGAGGGCGAGGCGCTCGCCACGCTCGTGGTCAACAAGCTGCGCGGCACGCTGAACGTGGCGGCGGTGAAGGCACCGGGCTTCGGGGACCGTCGCAAGGCCATGCTGGAGGACATCGCGATCCTGACCGGCGGGCGGGCCATCATGGAAGAGACCGGCATCAAGCTCGAGGGCGTGCAGCCGGCCGATCTGGGGCAGGCCAGCCGGGTTGTGATCGACAAGGACAACACGACGATCGTGGAAGGGGCGGGCAGTTCCGAGGCGATCGCGGGTCGGGTGAAGCAGTTGCGGGCCCAGATCGAGGAGACCACGTCGGACTACGACCGGGAGAAGCTGCAGGAGCGGCTGGCGAAGCTGGTCGGTGGCGTGGCGGTGATCAAGGTCGGCGCGGCGACGGAGACCGAGATGAAGGAAAAGAAGGCACGCGTGGAGGATGCGATGCACGCAACCCGTGCGGCCGTCGAGGAGGGCATCGTCCCCGGTGGCGGAATCGCCTTGGTACGGGCAGGAGCCAGCCTGGAGGAGTACCGCGTGGATGACGACGACGAACAGACCGGTGTGAACATCGTCCGGCGTGCGCTGGAGGCGCCGCTGCGCTGGATCGCGCAGAACGCGGGCCAGGAAGGTGCGATCGTCGTCGAGAAAGTGCGCAACAGCAGCGGGAACCACGGATACGACGCACAGGAGGATCGCTATTGCGACCTCGTCGGCGCAGGGATCATCGATCCCGCCAAGGTTTCCCGGACGGCCCTGCAGAACGCAGCCTCGATTGCAGGCCTGATGCTCACGACCGAGGCGACCGTGCACGAGATCCCGGAAAAGGAGTCCGCCACTCCGGCAGCTCCTCCTGACCACGACTTCTAGTCGAATTCGACATGCAGGGCCGTACCGTGCCGCTCTTCCGCGGGGTGGCGTGGGTACGGCCCTTTCTCGTGGCAGAGAGAGTGTCCCGACGGCGCAACACGGCACCTTTCCGACGAACAGACGGATTCCCCGCTACCAAGCGGGTGCGACGGATTCGAACGGCAAGCTGACCGATGAAGATCAACGTCTTCGGTGCCACTGGACAGTTGGGGTCCCGGATCGTTCGCTCGCTCCTGGACCTGGGACTCCCGGCCGACGGGCTGATCGCCTGTGGCAGGAACGTCAGGCGCCTGGAGACGCTGACCGCACTTGATGTCATCACGCGGCGGATCGACTACCTTCATCCGTGTACGCTGGCCGACGCCTTGGCCGGCACCGAGGTCCTCATGCTGGTGCCGAGCATGGACGGCGTCGAGGCACGCATCACTCAGCACGCCAACATCCTTGCGGCCGCCTCGGCCGCTGGCGTCCGTCGGATCGTCCTGACCAGCTTCGCGGCGACAAGCGTGGACTCGAGATTCCTGATGGCACCGTTCTACCTCTACGCCGAGTCGAAACTGCGCCTGAGCGGAATGGAGTGGACGATCCTGCGCAACGGCATCTATCTCGACCCGCTCTCGGATTGGGCGCCAACACTCGCCCGGACGGGGCGGCTCCCGTATCCGGTGCGCCACGGTCGTGTCGCCTACATCTCCCGGGACGACCTGGCCCGCGCCAGCGCGGCGGCGTGCCTTGACAGTGCACATGCCGGACATGCGTACGAACTGACCGGTCCTGCCGCCCTGTCGATGACCGAGCTCGCTGCAGCACTGAGTGCCGCCACGGGTCGCGCGATTCAGTTCGAGTCCGTGGAAGAGAGCGAGTTCGCCGCGACTTGCCGAGCCGACGGCATCCCCGATCCGGAGATCGCCGTGCTCGAATCGATGTACCGGGCGGTGGACAACGGGGAGTTCGAGCGAGTCACCGACGATATCCGCCGCCTGACGGGCTCGAATCCGGAAGATGCCGGTGCGTACCTGTCCAGGACCCTCGCGGGATTGCGGGGATCCGGTCACGGCTGACAGCCCGACAGACCAGCCCGGAATCAGGCACCATCGGCCCACCGGATGCTGCGCCGGTCGGCCTCGATCTCCTCGAACCAGTCTTCCAGGTCGCCGAGCATCTTGCGAACCCGGTCCGGATGACCTGCCGCCAGATCGTGCTGCTCTCCCGGGTCCGTCGCAAGGTTGTACAACTCTGGGGGCTCCGGTTCGCGGGGCTTGAGGCGAGGTACGGGTAGCGTCTTCCGGACGGCCGCTGGGTTCTCCTTGTGTTTCATGTCGGCTTCGATGAAGGCCGCCGTGCGCAGGCGGTCCTCGTCGGAGACGCACGATTCGTCGCTGAAGAACCTCGTTTCGCGGATCATCGGTCGCACGAGTTTCCAGTCGCCGTCACGGACAGCGGCGTTCGTACCGACATCCGGCCAGTAGAAGTTCCACTGCCAGCATCGGCGGGGCTCCACCTGGAACGGATGGCCAGCAAGAAGTGGGGAGAGGTCCTGGCCATCCATCGGGGGCCCCGCCGGTCTCGCCACTCCGGTCAAGGCAAGGAGCGTCGGCATCCAGTCGGTGAAGTGCACCAGGTCGTCCAGAAGGCGACCGCCAGGCAAATACCCGCGCCACCGCAGCACCATCGGGACCCGAATTCCGCCCTCGTGCACCCAGCCCTTGCTACCGCGCAATCCGGCGTTGTACCGCTCGTTGAACGTCTGTTCGCCTTCCTCGATCATGTAGGGGGGATTGAAGAAGGCGGGGCCGTTGTCGCTCGTGAACGCAACAATCGTGTTGTCGGCCAGTCCGTGCAGATCTAGGGTGTCGAGGATTTGCCCGATGCCGGCATCCATCCGTTCTATCATTGCGTAGGTCGTCGCGACGATGCGATTCAGACCTCGGTCGCGGTACGGTGCGATCCATTCCTCGCGTGCCTGAAACGGGGAGTGGGGAGCACTGTAGGGCACATACAGGAAGAACGGACGATCTCGGCTGCGCCGGATGAACCGCACTGCTTCCGCGGTCAGCACATCGGTCAAATAGCGTCCATCCGAGGGTGAACTGGAGTCGTTCCGGCGCAAGTGGTACTCGTAATAGTCGGACCACCCGCCGCAGAACCCGGTGAATTCCTCGAAGCCTCGGGCATTCGGCTCGAATCGGCGGTCGAACGTGCCGTTGTGCCATTTGCCCACCAGGCTCGTCGTGTACCCCGCTGCCCGGAACGCATCCGCGATGGTCACCTCGCGAAGCCCGATGCGGTCCAGTCCGTGAATCTCATGCTGCGTGATGGCCCCCGTGCGATGCGGGTAACGCCCCGTCAGCAGCGCCGCCCTGGCGGGAGCGCAGATCGGGGATGCCGAATAGTGCTGGCGAAAGCACGAGCCCTCGCTCGCAAGCCGGTCCAGGTTCGGAGTCTGCACAGTTCCGTCCCCGAAACAGCCGAAATCCCCGTAGCCCATGTCGTCGGCAACGATCAGGATCACGTTCGGTCGGGTCACGGGCATGGCATCTGTTCTCCGGCTCCGGCAAGGAACGGTAGAGTCGGTATCATACTGGAACCTGCCGAGGGGAACCCGAATGTCGACAATGCTCACGAATCGCCGCAATTTCATCGGAGCCGCTGCGAGCGGCCTGCTTCTCGTACCGGGCGCGAGGCCGACCAGCAGGACGCGCAAGGTAGGGGTCATCGGACCAGGCTGGTACGGGAAGATCGACCTCTTCCGCCTGCTCCAGGTCGAGCCCGTGGAGGTGACCGCGCTGTGTGACGTGGACAGCGAGATGCTCAAGGCCGCCGCCGGGCTGACCGCTACCCGCCAGAAGTCCGCGAAGACACCCCGCACCTACGGCGACTATCGGGAGATGCTCAAGCAGGAAGAGCTCGATCTGGTGCTGGTCGCCACACCGGACCATTGGCATGCCCTGCCGATGATCGCCGCATGCAAGGCCGGTGCCGACGTGTACTGTCAGAAGCCGATCGGCGTGGACATCCGTGAGGGCCAGTCGATGCTGGCCGCTGCCCGCAAGTACGAACGGGTTGTCCAGATCGGCCTGCAACGTCGCTCCACGCCACACCTGATCGACGCCAGAAAGCGGGTCGTGGAAGAGGGCCTGCTCGGCGAAATCGGACATGTGGAGGTTTGCTGCTACTACCACATGCGGGCAAACAGCAACCCGCCTGACAAGCAGCCTCCTGCGCATCTCGACTACGACTTCTGGACCGGGCCCGCCCCGATGCGCCCCTACAACGAACTTCGCCACCCCCGACGCTGGAGGGCCTTCATGGAATACAGCAACGGCATCATGGGGGACATGTGCGTGCACATGCTTGATGCGGTGCGCTGGATGCTTGGCATCCGGTGGCCCCGGCGCGTCTCTTCGACTGGGGGGATCCTGGTACAGAAGGACAGCAGGGCGAATACGTCAGACTCCCAGGTCGCGACGTTCGAATTCGAGAAGTTCCCGGTAGTCTGGACCCACCGGAGTTGGGGCACACCCCCCGACCCCGACTATCCATGGGCGTTCTTCATCTACGGATCGAGGGGAACGCTGAAGGGAAGCGTCCATCGATGGGACTTCGTGCCTGTCGGCAAGGGCGGTCAGGCGATGCAGGGCAGGAACAAGCTGGAAGTCGACCAGTATCCGGAAGACAGGACCGAAGCCGATCTGGAACTGCATTCCGCCCATGCCGTCCGCTACCACATGCAGGACTGGCTCCGGGCCGTTGCCGAGCGGTCAAGACCCGTGGCGGACATCGAGGAGGGCCACATTTCGACGACGGCCTGCATTCTTGCAAACATGTCCATGCAGTTGGGCCGCCCGCTCGAATGGGACGCGGAGCGCGGAGAAATCCGCAACGACGAGGAAGCCAACAGTCGGCTCGCAAGGCCGTACCGCCAACCCTGGCAGCACCCACATCCCGACAGCGTCTGAGTTGTCCGGGACCAATTCCCACTCCATCGGCACCAAAGCGACTGCCAACGGTACCAGTCTGGTAGAATTCCAAGACACGGTCATCCTGCGTCAATGTCTTGGGCCACGGCCCGAGGCGACAGGAAGAGGAAGGAAACCATGAAACTCTCAACCGCAATCGCGTGCATGGTGGCACTGGCCTGCTTCGCACTGCCGGCCGCCGCCCAGGAAATGAGCTTCTTCATCACGAGCAAGGGTCCGGGTGACGGAGCCAATCTCGGCGGGCTGGACGGGGCCGATGCCCACTGCCAGAAACTCGCTGAAGCCGCTGGTGCCGGTGGCAAGACTTGGCGGGCATACTTGAGCGCTTCGGCTGCCAACGGCGAATCGGCAGTGAACGCGCGGGACCGCATCGGCAGCGGACCGTGGTTCAACGCCAAGGGTGTGCAGGTTGCCGCCAACATCGATGAACTGCATTACTCGAACGTCAATCTCGGCAAGGAGCACTCCCTGACCGAGACCGGTCAAGTGGTGAACGGGCGCGGGGACTCCCCGAACCAGCACGACATCCTCACCGGTTCGCAGCTCGACGGCTCGGCATTCACGGACAGCGCCGATCACACCTGCGGCAACTGGACGAAGAACGGGGAAGGCAGCGCCCAGGTCGGACACCATGACCGGACCGGCGGAGGGCAAGTTCCGTCATCCTGGAATGCCGCCCATGGTTCCCGCGGCTGCAGCCAAGCGAACCTGGTGGCCACGGGCGGAAACGGCTACTTCTACTGTTTCGCGACCGAGTAAGCCACGAGACAGCACAGCATTGCGGGCAGAGCCTAAGGGTATGTGATTGCAGCAGTAACGCAGTCAGGATTGGACATGCTAGAGTAGATCATACAGTCGTGGCCGAAGAGAGCAGGCAGCAATCGTCCTCTGCAGAGCAACTCGTACAGGAGGTCTCAAGGAAGCACACTGCAGACGTAATCGTCTACATGGGTCCCATTGATGCGCCGGGAACCCGAAGGATGATGACGAAGTGTCGCGACCATCGTTCTGCAGACACAGCGTTCCTGCTTATCGCCACCTACGGGGGTGACCCCCACGCAGCGTATCGACTTGGTCGTACGCTTCAGCGATACTACGAGAAGATCATTGCTTGCGTGCCAGGTCGATGTACGAGTGGCGGTACTCTAATCGTGCTTGGCGCACACACCCTGACGATGTCAGAATTCGGGATCTTGGGTCCACTCGATATACAGATCCAAAAATCGGATGAGTTGTTCGAGTGGACATCTGGCCTCACGGTAGAGGCAACGCTCACTGCGTTGCGCGAACAATCACAGATAATGTTCCGCAAAATCCTATTCGACCTGAAGACAGGCAGCAATGGGCGGATCACCCTTAGGACTGCCATGGAAACCGCCACGAACTTGACCATCGGGATGTTAGGCCCGCTATTTTCTCAGATCGATCCACTGAGACTCGGTGAAGACGGGCGCTCCACGAGAATCATGGTGGAGTACGGGGAGCGTCTCGCCGAGCACGGCAAGAACGCACGACCAGAAGCGGTTCAGAGCCTCGTCGCAGGCTATCCGTCCCATAACTTCGAAATAGACCGAGACGAGGCCCGCAAGCTGTTCCACAATGTAACAGAGCTTGGCGAAGAGGAAGAGGCACTGATCACATTCTTGGGTGATCAGGTTTTTGACCCACCGAGCCATGAGGCTGTAACATATCTATGTCCAGCATCTCAAGAAGCTGTAGGAGAACAACATGCAACCACCAACGATTCGGCAACTTCGGGAGAACGAGTTGCGGAAGCAGGCCGAGATCCTTCGTCTACGCCGGGAGAGCGTGAGCCCCAAGTTCCCTCGCCGGTCGGAACCGTCCCGCATTCAACCTCAGCTAACGGATCGGTTCTCCAAGCGATCCGCAAGTAAGGACCCCTTGTTGCTGCTGATGCACGGACAGTAAACCTGGTGGCAGGAGTCGTGGCAGGATTGCTGGGTCTCGAGGAGAACCACTTCGACTGTAATCGTACAGGTACGCTTCCCCCGATGGTTCTTCGTGCCGAGGCGCTGCCCCTGGGACGGCAGGTGTTATCAAACCAGCATCCATCCGCTTCCGCTGCTCAGACTGAATTCGATTCCTCTTGAGGTCTGATCCCGTGCACTCTGAGTCAGCCACCTTGCTCGTGCCAGAACATCGTCACCGTCAGCCGGGTACACCCCATCCTCACCGTGAGGTGGTACCGGAATTTCGGACAGTGCGTTAAGGTGGACTCTGCGCGGGGTGAAAGGAGTTCAACATGGCGAAACGACGGCGGTTCACGGCCAGTTTCAAGGCACGGGTAGCGAAGCAAGCGTTGCGGGGGGATCAGACGATCCAGCAGATCGCGGCGCACCATGAGGTGCATCCGAACCAGGTGAGCCAGTGGAAGCGCACGGCGAGTGAAGGTTTGATCGGGCTGTTCGAGAAGCAGCCGCACAACGAGCGGCAGGTCCTCGAGGCCGAGATCCAGAAGCTGCACGCGAAGATCGGGCAGTTGGTCGTCGAACGGGATTTTTTGCAGAGCGCGTGGGAACGCTAGATCGTGCCACGCGCCGGACGCTGGTCCAGCGGGACCATCCCCGGGCCAGCCTGAGCCAGCAGTGTCGGTGGCTGGGGCTGAGTCGGTCGGCCCTGTACTACCAGCCGCGCGAGCCGGACGCGGCCGAGTTGGCGCTGATGCGTCGTGTGGACGAGTTGTATATTGCGCATCCGTTCTACGGGAGTCGGCAGTTGAGTCGGCACCTGCAGCGGGAGGGCTGGTCGGTCGGTCGGCGCCGGGTGCGGCGTCTGATGCGCCAGATGGGGCTGGCAGCGATCTACTGTCGTCCGCGCTGCAGCGAGCCGCATCCGGGGCACCGGGTCCACCCCTACCTGCTGCGCCACCTGCAGGTGCAGCGGGCGCACCACGTGTGGTGTGCCGACATCACCTACATCCCGCTGCAGCAGGGCTATCTGTACCTGATGGCCGTGATGGACTGGGCCAGTCGCTGCGTGCTGGCCTGGGAATTGTCCAACACGCTGGACAGCGAATTCTGCGTGACCGCGGTGGAGGCGGCCCTGGCGCAGCACCCGGCCCCGGAGATCTTCAACACGGACCAGGGCAGCCAGTTCACGGGGACCGCCTTCCAGAACTGCCTGGAAGGCGCCGGGATCCGGCCCTCCATGGATGGTCGGGGCCGCTGCATCGACAACGTGTTCATCGAGCGTCTGTGGCGTTCCCTGAAGTATGAAACCGTGTATTTGCAGGAATTCACGGACGGTTTCGTGGCCCGGGAACAGATCGGGTCATGGCTGAGGTTCTACAACCATGAGAGGCCTCACTCGGCACTGGGGGGCCGGACACCGTGGGAAGTGCTGGAGAGCGGTGGGGAGCCGTGCGAGTGAAGTCGGCAGCGGGTGGCTGGTTCGCCGCAGGAGCGGGCTTCGAGCGGGCCCTGCATCGCCTCGGTGATCCGGCCTTCAAGGTCTTCAGTTACATCTGTCTGCGGGCGGAACGCGGCAGTGGTTGTCTGGAGTTCGAACGGGGCAGCCTGGCTCGGGAACTGGGCCAGAGTCGGTCGACGCTGGGCCGCTGTCTGCGCGAACTGGTGGCGCAGGGCATCTGTACTCTGGAGGCGGCTCCGAACCAGCACCGTCGTTCGCGTCTGCGCGTGTGTGCCGAGTATTGGCCGTATGAAGCGCAGCCCGGCGACGAGGAGGTGCCCGGCGCCTCGCAGCCGAACCCGGATCTGATGAGCTATGTGGCTCGCGTGCGCGAGCTCTTCCTGCAACCGACCTGCGTGCAGGCGACATTCCGCACGGTGGATGAGCGCTTGGCGGCACAGTGGTACCGTGCGGGCGTGGACCTGGAGCGGGTCGAGCAGGCCATCCTGTTGGGTAGCGTGCGCAAGTCGCTGGCGCTGCTCGAGGACCCGGACGGCGAGCCGGTGCGCTCGCTGGCCTACTTCCGCAACCTGCTCGAGGAACTGCGGGAGCATCCCTTCCCGCTCGCCTACGGGGAGCACCTGGAGCGCCATCTCGCCCATTGCGAGCAGTGCTGGCGGGAGCGGCCCGAACTCGCGCCGGGGTCTGCCGGTTCAGATTTGGCACCGGCAAGGCCCGGCAAGGGGAGCCCGAGGCCAGCCTCTGAGGCAGACTCGCCCGACAGGGAGACGGGAGGATGATGATCTCTCGTTCTGTTATAATCTCGGTAGTCGGTAGTTCAACAGAAGTTGCAGAGTCCACCTTAAGATTGCCGACTAACTGTCCAAACAACCGGTACCACTTCACCGGAAGGCAGAGACAAACAGCACTAACCCAAGGGTACGGTATGCAGAAGAGGGTCTGCACCGCAATCCAGTTTCTCCTTGCACTGACGACCGTGCCCGTCGGCGCCGAGGAATGGAGGCACTACGGCAGCGATCCGGGAGGCACGTGCTACTCACCGCTTGATCAGACCTACCGCAGCAACGTCGATTGCCCGCGCCGTTGGTGGTGGCAACAAGTACAACCCAGAGAGTTTCATGGCTAAGGTAATCGTGTTTCATCTCCCGGATTAGGCGCAATACTGTTGCTTTCAGGGGTTGGCGTGATGATTTGAGGTAGCCAGTCGTGGGTCTGCCGTGACAACGGGCCACGATGGCGAAGCTTGAATCTGTTCATCTTGCGCTTCACCCCAAGGGGCTTGACCTGACCGCGACTCGACGCACCTCGTCCTTGCAGAATCTCATCCCCAATGGACTGGTCCAGCTTCCAACACCGGAGCGCAGGGGGAGCAACGGCTACTTCTACTGTTTCGCGACCAAGTAGACGGGAACCGCACGGGAGCCGGGGGCTTGTCCTTGTAGGTACTGTTGTTTCTGGCCTGTTCGCTACCAACGGGTTGATTTCGCCCAGTCCCCCCGCTCCAGCGAAGAGGTCGGCCCTGATGTTGTCAGTCCACGCATGAACCCCTGCTGAACGCAGGTGTGGCATGGGCACAGTGGACATAATGGTGCCAACACGATCAACCCGCGTCGACAGGCAGGAAGGGTCGGTACTCGATCAGCGCCGATTCCCCGACGATGTCGACAATGTTCACCGACAAATCGATCCCGAAGGCATCCGTGAGTCGCAGCGGCCGGCCAGGGCGGAAGTCCACTGGTGGCTGTCGCCCCTGATCGATAGTGATGTTCCGTGTGTACAGGTAGGTTCTGTCGAGATGATCTCGGATCGGATGCAACTGTCCTGTCAGCCCGGGAAGATGCCCGGTTCCTTCAGGGAAGATGACGGAGCCGCCGTCCGACAGGCGCTCAAGAGCAAGCAGAAGGCCGCCTTGCTGCGGGATCCACTCGTGCCGAATTCCGGCTGTGAACTCCGGCGCTGCGGCGTATACGGTCATTGGAAGATGCGTGCTGTGCAGATCGAACGCCACCTCACCGCCTTCGTCCGTCTTGCCCTCTCTCCATGTCTTGTTGGGAAAGATCGCCAGAACATGGACTCCAGGGAGCGGCTCTCCGTCAATATGGACCCCTATGGTGGCCTCTCCCGGGGTGAGATCGAGCTTTGCCGCGGGAACTCGCAGAACCAGATTCGACTCGCCCACGAGGCTGTACTCCGGACGCGCTCCAGCAGTCTCTATCGTCTGCTGCAGGATGATGGCAACGCCATCTCCACGTCGCTCCATCAGGAACTGTCGACGTTCCGAGCCGGGCACATCCCCGACCGGGACTCTCCCGAACACGGAGGCAATCACCTCGTTGCGTGTTGACTGACTCGCGGACATGCTCTCAATGGTCATTCCATTGGGTAGTTGTCCGGGGGTGTCGATCTCCAGTCGATCCGCGAACATCGACAGCCTGATCCGTCGCGAGGTGATGGAGTAGTCGCGGTGCACTACGGCATTGACAATGGCCTCGAAGACGGCTCTCGCGCTGTATTGCGGTACATTCTCACGGGCCGGTGACTTGCGGGCAGCCACCCGCATGTTTCTGACAACGAACTTCACCGCATCAGCGATCTGAGTCTGGAGCGGTCCATCGATCTCCTGCGCGTCGAGCTGTTCGGAGGCACGATCCCTTCTCCGATAGTGAGTGGCCGTGATCATTGCGTGCGGCAGCCATTTCTGAGGCATCGGGGAGCACAGCAGCACGCCGGCGACCGTGGCGCGGACCACATCAGCGTCATCGCGGGAGAGCAGCCGCATGTTCTCGAGACCGCGAACTGCGTCGCTGGCAGCGGAAACGCTCAACAGCGGCCCCCAGAGCCGGTCGTTCAGCGTCTCGAGTCCGGTGTTGGGCACGGTCTGGCCGTCGAACCAGCGATAACGAGCCTGTGCCCGTCGTTGCGCCAAGCGCATCCGCTCGTCGCTCGTCAATTGGCGCTTGCCGGGACCGACCCGAATCCAGCTGCGGCCCCCACGCTCGTGAAGTGAGTCACCCCGCGGCACATCGACAACCACGAGAGCCTTGCCGTCAATTTCCCTATGGTTGACGTCGATACGCAAGGCGGGTTCGATGCTGTCGGTGCTTACCTCGACCACCAGGTCACTGAGTGCCGCCATCTGCTCCCGGGACATTCCCTGGACGATTCCTTCATCCGACACGCCCAACAGAAGTGTGCCGCCACGCGCATTGGCAAACGCAATCATCTCGTCCGCCAGGTCGCTGCGCGCAGGGCTGGTCGGGCGGCTACCCGTAAACTGGATGCTCTTGAACTCCCACCGGCTGTCTTCACCTAGCTCCAGCCGTTGCCGTATGTTCTTGTCCCAAACCGTCATTTGTCACCTCGTGGTCCCGACGTTTCCCGGCTTTCGGCGATGGCGGCGTCAAGCCACGACCACTCGGCCCGCCGCGGTTGCGGATCTGCTGCCATCCCCCTCATTCTCGCCGTGCACCGCTCTCGATGCTCTGATCGCCGCCCCGCGCCGACACAGCGACCCGGTTCTTTCCGAGAGTCTCGCCAAGGCCATCCCGGACACCGGCCCTTATACTGTTGTCGCACTTGCCGGTACAATTGGCACACCTATATCCAGCGTGTCAAGATACTATAGGAGAACAGCATGCAACCACCAACGATTCGGCAACTTCGGGAGAACGAGTTGCGGAAGCAGGCCGAGCTCCTTCGGCTACGTCAGGTGAGCGTGACGCCGAAGTTCCGTCGCCGGTGGGAACCGCTCCGAAGTCAACCACGGCTAACGGATAGGTTCTCCAAACGATCCACAGGTAAGGAATCCTTGTTGTCATTGATGCATGGACAGTAAATCTGGTGGCATGAGTCGTGGCAGGACCTCTTGGTCTGGCGGAGAGCCATTTCGACAGTAATCGCACAGGTACGGTCTTCCCCGATCTTCCTTCGTGCGAACGCCCTGCCCCTGCGACGACAGTTGTCATCAAAAAAACTGGCATCCACCCGTTTCCGCAGTTCGGATTGAATTCGACTCCTCCCGAGTTCCGATCCAGTGCACTCCGAGGCAGCCGCCTTGCCTGTGCCGGAACGTTGTGACCGTCCGCCCAGGTGCCAACGTCCCCATCTCAAGGCTGGGCCAGTCAGCATCAACTCGTGGGTACGGTGTGCGGGAGAGGGCCTTCACCGCGATACAATTTCTCCTTGCGGAACGCAGTTCTTCTCCTTGCACTGGCGACCATACCCGTCGGCGCCGAGGAATGGAGGCACTACGGCAACGACCCGGGAGGCACCCGCTACTCACCGCTCAATCAGATCGACCGCAGTAACGTCGACCGCCTTGGAGTGGCTTGGGAGTACGACTCGCCCGACTTCGCCGACGGGCAGAGCGGCAGCCCAACACGTTCGGCGTTCGAGGCTACACCGCTGATGATCGGGCGAACCCTCTACGTCCCCACTCCGCTGGACCGGCTTCTGGCACTGGACGCGGTCACGGGCGAGTTGCAATGGGAATTCGACCCGCAGCTCGACAGAAGCCTCCGCTTCAATCTCTTCGTGAATCGCGGCGTCGGGTACTGGAAGCACACCAACAAGGAGCGCCTGGTCCTGAGCAGTCAGACCGGAAGGGTCTACTCGATCGATCGACTCACGGGCAAACTCGACCCGGCGTTCGGGAACAACGGGGTCATCGACACATCCGTGTCCGCCATGAGTGGCGGGGTCGAAGGGCAATACGGCCTGACCTCGCCCGTCTCGCAGTGTGCAGGCACCTTGATCGTAGGCGCACGCGTGTCGGACGGACTTCCACAGGGACCCAGCGGGGACGTTCGCGGTTACGACATCCATACCGGCCAGCTCCGCTGGCGATTTCACACAGTTCCAGGACCGGGCGAATTCGGCCACGAAACCTGGCACGGAGGCTCGTGGAGACTGCGGGGCGGAACCAACCTCTGGTCCATCGCAAGCGTCGATGAAGATCTCGGACTGGTCTACATTCCCCTTGGTTCCCCGTCATACGACTACTACGGAGGGGACCGGCCCGGCGCGAACCTGTTCGGTAACAGCCTCGTGGCACTCGACTGCCGCACCGGCAGCCGGCGTTGGCATTTCCAGACGATTCATCACGACATCTGGGACTGGGACCTCCCCTCCCAGCCTTCCCTTGTCGAAGTTGTCCGCGACGGCAAGCCGGTCAAGGCCGTGACGATCGCGACCAAGACCGGTTTCCTGTTCGTCTTCGACCGGGCCACTGGCGCCCCGCTCTTCGACATCGAAGAGCATCCGGTTCCCGCCGGGGATCTGCCTGGCGAGTACTACCATCCGACCCAGCCGAGGCCTGTCCTGCCGAAACCGTTCATCCGGCAGTCCATGCGAGAGGACGAAGTCACGACCGTCACTCCGGAATCACGCGTCGAATGCCTCGCGATGCTGGAAGGCGCCTCGATCGAGGGGCCCCTGTTCCGCCCCCGGTTGAGGCAGTGGACCGTCTTCTTCCCCGGCACCAACGGCGGATCAAACTACGGGGGCGGAGCGTTCGACCCCGAAACCGACACGTTCTACATCAACTCCATGGATGTGGGGTCCATCGCCATGATGGTGCCGAGGGGCGAGGACGCGGCAGTCTCTTGGCGAAGCCGCTCCGGTCCTCGGGGTCGATTCTGGGACTCGAACATGTATCCCTGCCAGCAGCCTCCCTGGGGCCACCTCACCGCAATCGACCTCAATACCGGAGAGTTCCGCTGGCGCTCCGTGCTTGGCGAGTACGACGAACTCACGGAGCGAGGAATCCCCCCTACCGGCGCCTCCAACCTTGGCGGACCGATGGTGACGAAGGGCGGGCTGGTGTTCATCGCGGCCACCAACGACAAGCGATTTCGTGCCTTCGACAAGGAGAGCGGCGAACTCGTCTGGGAATACCGCCTACCGGCCAGCGCACATGCCACGCCGATGACTTACATGGTTGACGGCAAGCAGTACATCGCGCTCGCCGTCGGCGGCGGCAACAAGTACAACCCGGGGAGTTTCATGGCCAGGGTGATCGTGTTTCATCTCCCGGACTAGGAGACTGTCGGACTTAGGCATAATAAGCATGATTATGCGCTGAAAATCGCATTAAAATTTGTATTTAATCTGTGTATTATGTATTTATAGTTCAATTTATTCTTGTATTGTTCGTTTTTGAGTCAGAAAGTCTCCTAAGTCCGACAGTCTCCTAGCCGGAACTTCACGGCCTAAGCCGTACAGAGTTTGCCGACAATATGTTGATTGTAAATCACTTGTGGCGTAGACGGACGGATCTCAACCTGGCACGGTTATGGGAACATTCTGATGCGTAGAGCGGGGACGGGGCCAGCGGGTGGGTGAAGAGGGAGCCAGGTTGCATAGAACGTTGGAGAGGTGATGTGTTTTGATGGCAAGTGCAGGAAGGTGGCGGTGGGGAGGCAGCCGGAGGAGCGGCGTGGGGGAGAGCGGGAGTGTGGGAAGCGGCAGGCGAGGTACTGGAAGAGCCAGCACTGCGGGGCGCAGGAACGCGGGGAGCGGCTGCGGGAGCCGTTGCGGGCCGAGCAGGCGCAGCACCGTGTGACGCAGCAGAAGTTGGTCCGGGCGCAGGCCGAGTGCGGTGCACTGCAACGGAAGGTGGCGGAGTGGCAGCAGGCGGCGGCCGGACAGCCACCGAATCGGGCGGACCTGCTACGGGCGGCCTTTGGTGCGCGGAGTGAGAAGCGGACGCCGGAGCCAGAGGCGGGCGAGGCGGGATGCGGGGCGGGCAACCGGGAGCGAGGTCCCATGCGCGGGTGGCGCGGCCCGAGTTGGAAGAGCGGACCGAGGAGCGGGACCTGCCGGCGGAGAGGCGGGGGTGCGGGGACTGCGGGCGGCCCTTCGGGCGGCACGGGGTGGCGGTCAGCGAGCGGGTCGAGGTGGAGGTGCGCAGCTACCGGCGGCGCATCCGGCGGCCGCGCTATCGGGCGGGCTGAGCGTGTGGGTGGAGTTCCTGCTGCAGGTGGACTGGCAACGGCGACCGGTGCGGGCCTTCGAGCGGGAGTGGGCCGAGCGGGGGCTGGCATTGCCGGCCAGCAGTCTGCTGGGGCATCAGCAGGATTTCGTGCACTGGTTCGCACCGCTGGAGCAGGCCATCGGGGTGCATCAGCAGCAGGCGCTGCTGATGCACGGGAACGAGACGTCGTGGAGGGTGCAGGCGCGGGGCAAGCAGGGGCACCATCCGCGCTGCTGGCTGTGGGCCTGCATGACGGCCGACGCGGTGCGGTTCCGGGTCGATCCGGCGCGCAGCGCGGCTGCGGCGAAGGTCCTGTTTGGGCCCCTCGGACAGAGCGGGCGGGCGGTGCTGGTGTGCGATCGCCATGCGGCCTACGACAAGCTGGTGCGGGAGCACGCCGGCCAGTTCGAGTTGGCCATCTGCTGGGCCCACGCCCGGCGCGATTTCGTGCGGCTGGCCGACCGTCATCCGCCCTGGCAGAGCTGGGCGGAAGAGATCGTGCGGTGCATCGGGGAGCTGTACCGGCTGCACCGCGAGCGGGACTGTGGGCACCAGTCGGCGCGGTGGCAGGCGCTGCAGGAGCAGTTCACCGCCGCGATGAGCCGGTCCTTCGCCGACATCGACAGCGAGCAGCAGAGTGTGGCGGCGAGCACCCCGGCAGCGGGCGACCCGCGCCTCGGACCGTTGGCCTCGCTGCTGCGCTATCGCACGGGCCTGTCGGTCTGCGTGCAGCAGCCGTGCGTGCACATGGACAACAACCGTGTGGAGCGCGCCCTGCGGCGGGTGGTGATCGGGTGCCAGCTCAGCCACGGTTCGCACAGTCCGACCGGGGCGGAGTTGCAGGGTCTGCTGCTGTCGGTGTGCAGCACGCTCGACATGGCCGGCATCCATCTGGGGCGCTGGACGGAGGCCTTCCTGGGCGAGTGCGCCCGGCAGGGGCCGGGCGCGACCGTGCCGCAGGAGTGGCTGCCGTGGGCCATGCCCCCGGACCGCCGCCAAGTGCTGCTCCGGCCCGACTGACCCCGGCGACCTTCCCGCCGCTCGGGTGGCCCGACCCAGCACGCTGTGGGCCGCCCACCCCTGTGTCTGCAGCGGCTGGCCAGCCTCCGGCACTCCTCCTCACCGCCTGCCTTCCACTGCCCACTCGAACGTTTACGTCCTAGTCGACTCGGAGGCGGGCGAACCACTACCAGACATCAACCGGCCGGCAACCACCGGTGCCGAGCCGTTCCACAGCCCGCGGCGCTCAGCGAAGAGCGGTGTTCATCGTCCGCGATGGTCTGTCCGCCACCGGCGAGGATCGCCATCACAACCCATCTGCAGAAGAGACATTCCGTCAGTAGGCGTTGCCAAGCGTCCGCGGCGCACGGCGAAGCGCAACTCCCGACGGCGGTCCTTCGTTCGCTGCGACTCGCGGGCCCGCACCTCTGCCACGCCGTTCGGGCGCAGCCAGCACCCGATCCGATGACACCGGCTCCGCTCGGCATGCCAATCCCGTGGAGCGGAGAGCTTCCGAACCGGGCGGCATTGCGTTTCTGTCGGTTGCAGCCTCGCCGGGCGCGTTCGAGTGCGTCGGGCCGGGATGCGAGCAGATCTTGGGCAACCGCGAGGGCCACCTCGCCATGGTCCCCGCAAGCGGGGGAACCCAACAGTCGGTGAGAGAGGTCCCACGGGTCGCCGAGGATGGAGTTGCGCGAACTGGCAGCAGAGACGGTCCTGCGGGCCGGAGGTGCCGATGCGATGGCTGGCGGTGAGCAGGATGTAGGGGAGTATCAAGGGGCTCCTGGCGGGAATTGGCCGGCCGGAAAGGCGGGAGCGGACCTCTCGCTCCCGAGTGGCGCGCGACGCCCGGTAGGACCACAGGTGGGGGCGGTGGGTGATGGGAGGCGAAGACCGTTCGCATCCTGCCTATGTCCGGCTCGGCGGTGGTCCCGCGAGAGCACCTTCGGGACTCAGTCGGCGGCGGAGTAACGGAGCCGGGCCGTGCCGCGACGCGAGGCGGCCAGATGGCGCGTGTAGCGGGCGGGCATGCGGGAGGAAGACCAGCGTCCGTCAAGCTGGATCTCGGGCAGCGAGGCGCCGGCGAGCAGCAGCGACTGCGCGGAGCCGACGCGGAGCGAATGGCCGCGGACGGCCTCGTCGAACCCGGCGTCGCGGGACCGCCCGGCGACGATGCCGGCGACGCTGGCAGGGTGCAGGGAAGCGCTGCCGGGATGGCCGCCGCGCCGGATGCGCCGGAAGAGCGGTCCCTCCTTGATGGCCGCCGCGGCGGTCCAGCGGTCGAGGCGGTCCAGAGTGGGCGGACCGAGGAAGAGATCGGCGCCCTCGCCGACGGGATCGGTCTTGGAACGGCGGATGGTGAGGATGGCACTGCCGTCATCGGCCCTGGTCAGGTCCTCGCAGACGAGCGCGGCGAGTTCGGAGACCCGCAGCAGGGCGTCGGACATGACGGCAATGATTGCCGCGTCGCGGAGACCCGCGAGGGAACCGTCGGCCTCTGCGGTGGCGGCCATGGCATCGGCTTCGTGCCACTGGAGACCGTGGGCCTGACCGCGTCCGCGGGCCGCAGCGGTACGGCGGAAGCCGGCCAGGGCCGCTTCCGAGCGCGGCAGGTGAAGGCGATGCCCCTGGGCGCGGGCGGCAGCGCGCAGGGCGGCCAGGATCAGGCTGGCGGACGCCGACGAGCGCCCCTCCGCATGGACATGTTCGAGATAGGCCTCGAGAGTGTCGTCGGCGAGAGGCCGGGGTCCGAGCCAGTCGGTGAACCGCTGCAGCGCACCCAGGTAGGCACGGCGGGTGGCCGGGGCGAGGGCCGCCCGGGCGAGTTCGGAGGTGCCGGCGACCAGCCGGAACCCCGTGACGGCGGGTGATTCTACCTGAGATAACTGCATGTCAAGTGCCTTGTCGAGAAAATATCGAGGAAATCCGGTCGCGTCCGGCGGGTTTTCTGCCGACGAGGGGCCCGACGGGTGGCGAAAAGGGCCGTCATCGGGCCGTGCGACCCCGGAAACGGCCCGGAAGGTCCGATTATAACCTAATGGAAATGCAGTTATCTCAGGTTATAGGGTGGTGGTTCGGTCGCCCACGGGCGGCGGAACACGACACATGCCTAACGAACTCGTAACTGTCGGGACGGCCCCGGGCCAGCACTGGCGCCGGGCCGGACTGGGACTGGTGGCAGCCGCCCTGCTCGCTCCGCCGTCAGCGCTACCCCAGGAAGCCCCCGCGGCAACCGACGCGCGCCGGAAACGGCTGGCCGACTTCGCCCAGAGTGCGCCGCTGCATGCCGCCCTGCACCGCCGCGAGTACGACCGCGCCCTCACCCTGATGCCGCACGAGACGGACATCGACCGCGTCGATGCGGTCTACGGCCTCACTCCGCTCGGCCTCGCCGCCAAGGACACCTCCGCGGATGCGATCGACATGGTCAAACCCCTGCTGCTCACCTACGGGGCCGATCCGAACGTGCCGGACCGGCTGGGCTACACGCCCCTGCACCATGCCGCCGCCGCCGGCAACTATGCCGTCGTCGAGGCGCTGCTGCTGTTCGGTGCGGAGGTCGATGCCGTGCTCGGTGCGGAAGCCGACGCTACGGACCCGCCCCCGGAACAAGGGGGTGTCACGCCCCTGCACCTGGCCTACCGCCGGGGACGGAACCGGATCGCGGATCTGCTGCGGGCTCACGGCGCAGCCGAGCTGGCCCCGGAACTGCGGCGCGAACTGGAACTCTCGGGCGCGCTGTACCGGGCGGCCGAGCGGGTGCGGGCGACCGCTTCCGGCGACGTCAGGACGGCGACGCAGATGGGGCTGGAGGCGCTGTCGCGCGCAACGGAGCAGACCCTGAGTGAGCAGGGTCGGCTCGAGGAACTGGCAGGCTGGCGGCAGATCCGGGAGCGCCTGGAACGGGTCCTGCTGACCACACCGGTCGCCCCCGGCGAGTCCGCGAGGGAGTACATGGTTCGGGTATCGGCGAGTCTGCAGGATGCCCAGTAGACAAGTGCAAAGCAAAGAAAGGTTGCAAGACGAACATGACAAACATGACGAACATGAACCGGCAGGATACTGCCGGGAAACGAAACCGTTCCGGCAGAGACCGATCGGCCTCCGCAGTCCGGAAGCGGGCAGCGGTTCTGCGGCTGGTGTTACTGGCGGGAACGGTGCTGGTCGGGGCGCACACGAGTCCGGCGTACGGTCAGGGGAGCGACCTGGACGCAGCAAAGACCTTGCTCTCCAATATCAAGCCAACGAATCCGGCGTCCGGGGACTGTGGAACTGCGTTGGGGAAATGTCGGGCTGCCCTCGAGCCGATCCGGGACGAACTGGTCCCCCGACAGAAGACGATAACATACTATGCTTGTCGAGGAGAACGTCCGGCGTCGACGTCCCTTGTCAATGGATTAGTCAATGGATTGGACGAGGAGGGGATCATCCTGCCCGTCCGCGGGTTGTGGACATCCTTCCAACCCGTGGAAGGAGCGGAGTGCACCAAGCAGCAATACGTGGTGACGTTCTACGATTTCGTCAGCACAATCAGAAGCGGGGGAGAGGCCGCCTGCCAGAGCAAATTCGACCAGTGTGTCCTGGACCAGAAATCGGAAGTCTGTCTAATATGGGATGTTGAACGGGATCCCCAGACTGGGATGAGCAGACTTACGGGGAAAGGGGTAGTAGAAGGTACCGATAAAGCCTGCTCCTGTTATAAGGATGACAACTCCCGATGGATACGAAAAGGTAGCACAGACGAGATCTGCAGCAAGCCACTGCCACAGAACGGCTAAGCCGAATACGATGTGCCAGGCGCGTAGGACGGCGAAGAGGCCCTAGTGGTCGCTGTACCATCCGTGTGAGCCGCCAAGCCCAGCCCCCGGGAATAACTGGCCTTGGCTGGCCGGGTCCGGAGCCGGTCTCGAGTGGGGGCGAGACCGGCTCCGCAAGGGGCGGGGCAGGGTGTTCAAGGGGCCATATCCATCAAGTGGGCTCACAGGGAGTCGCCACGGCAGCGTGTGAGGACGCTGACTAGTGTTTCGTCAAACTCAAAATTGCTGGTAGAGTTTGCCTCTCGACAGAGGCTATCCAGCCCAAGCGTATATGCCTGCCCGCGCAGCGGGAACGGGAAAACGGCAGGTGCCGATGCACGCCACGAACTCAAGTCCGTCCAACAGAAGAACTCCATTTGACAGAACACTAGCTTGCTCATGACGGTCAACAGAGCCACCTGTGCAGTCTTGCGGCGCGTGGTCAGGTGGTGATGGCAGGCCTGCGAGTCCGAGTGCGAGCGAATCGGGGGGTGACGGCCATGTACAGGACGTGGCGGGTCGTACCCTTCCCCTTCGACTCTGGCGACCGCCGTGGTGCTGGTCGGAGTCGCGGTGGAAGGGTGTCAAGCCCAGCAGCACCGCCACCTTACGGCAAGGCGTCTCTGCCGGTCTCCGCGCTGCTGGATGAGCATCGTGCGGAGGGCCAGCAAGTCATGGAGCGGTTTTCGGTGCTCGGACCGTGGAGAGAGACTGTCGAGGTTCGGGGAAGCAAGCCAGCATGGCACATCAACACCGTCATTCCTGGCACACTGGCCGAGGGCTTTGGCGAAGGATCCTGAGTACAGGGCATGGACCACCACCGTCTCCACGACCGTGGCGGCCGACCGCTCATACAGGCTCCAGTGGTAGCACCCGGTCGGTTCGAAGACGGCCGCTTCACGTGGCGCTGGAGCTGGGCCGCGATGGCGTGGGCCGAGGCTCCCTGTCGGTGCAGGGCTTGGATCTGGCAGCGCTCGTCGTACCGCAGTTGGTGGTAGGTCTGTGCCATGGCGGTTTCCCCCAAATGATAGGTCACCCTTAACACCCACCCCCATATTTGATGTCACACTTGCTAGGAGCCTGTCGGACTTAGGCCGTCGGGGCGTAATAGAGCACGGAAGTGCAGGAGAGAGCGCGGGTTACCAGCAAAGTCGTATCCTGGGTCCATGGCCAAGTTCGTCCCCTGCGAACGCAATCAGCCCTACCTGCTGCCCCAGGACATGCGGGAGTGGATCTCCGAAAAGGATCTGGCGCATTTCGTGCTCGAGTCCGTGGAACTGGTGAAGCTGGACCAGTTCCAGGTCAATCAGCGCGGAACGGGCTCGGCGCAGTACGAGCCGCGCATGATGCTGGCCCTGCTGATCTACTGCCATGCGCATGGCATCTTCTCGTCCCGGCGCATCGAGCGGGCCACCTGGCGCGACCTGGGAGTGCGCTACGTGGCGGCCAATGTGCACCCCGATCACGCGACGATCGCGAAGTTCCGGCGGGAGAACTTCGCGGCGGTGGGGGAGTGTTTCCTGCAGGTGCTGTTGTTGGCGAAAGAACGGAAGATACTGAAGTTGGGGACGGTGAGCGTGGACGGGACGAAGGTGCGGGCGTCGGCCAGCAGGTACCGGTGGGTGACGTACCAGCGGGCGGGGGAGTTGGTGGAGCAGTTGGAGTTGGAGATCAAGGAGTTGCTGGGGAAGGCGGAGTCGGCGGACCGGCAGGAAGAGGAGGACACGCAGTCGCTGCCGAAGGAGATCCGGAAGCGGGAGGAGTTGCAGAAGCGGCTGAAGGCGGCGCGGGAGAAACTGGAGCAGCGGGCGGGGGAGCAGGCAAAGAAGGAGCAGGCGGAGTACGAGCGGAAGGTGGCGGCGCGGCAGGCGCGCAAGGGAGCGGGACGGGCACCGAAGCCACCGAGCGAGGAACCGGCGGGGAAGGACCAGAGCAACCTGACGGATGCGGACAGTCGGGGGATGAAGAAGAACCAGCGGGCGGATTTCGAGCAGTCCTACAACGCGCAGGCGACGGTGGACGCGGAGGGGAGTCAGTTGGTGGTGGGGCAGGGAGTGAGTCAGAACTGCAATGACAAGCAGGAGTTGGCGGCTGGGGTGGCAGCGATTCCGGAGGAACTGGGGAGTCCGGAGGCGGTGTTGGCGGACAACGGCTATGCGAACGGAGCGGAGGTGGAGAAGGTGGAGGCGGACGGGGTGGATGCGTATGTGTCGACGGGGGCGGAGGGGCAGGCCTTTCCCACGCTAGGGCGTCGAGCGATTGTGGATGGATTGGAGGGGTTTGATCGAGTTTCGGTGGCGGGGACGCAGGCTGGGGAGACCCGCTCGGAGGGGTGGAACGGAGAGCGGCTGCCGGGGCCCGGATGACGGCGCCAGTCGCTCCGGGTGGACTCGGACAGGCCCCGCGACTCCGGTGTCGTTGGCAACCCCCGGCGGACGCCGGATCCTCCGCAGAGCCTGCGGATCGACCCCACGGCCAAGGGCCCCTGCCGGGACCACCACGCGTCGGATGAAGGCGTCACCGGACTCCGCAACATCCTTTCATCCAGTCACTTACCCGTAGCGGGCGGCGGCTGTGGTCGCCAGGAGCCTAGCCCCCTCGGACCGCCCCGGCGGGGGTGTCGGACGCTCCGCGTGCATCGAGCACGGCCTGGAACGCGGCCTTGCGATACAGCTGGAAGTGCCGCTTGCCCTCCGCGACGCCACGACCGCTCTGCAGCAGGACCGCGATCGCCAGACAGTTGCACAGCGCGTTGTTGACCGGAGCGTGTCCCGTGCGCGCGAGGCAGGCATGAGCGTGCGCACGTCATCCCTGCTGGGCACGGTGCGTGTCCCGTGCGCGCGAGGCAGGCATGCAGGTTCCCCTGGCAAGACGGCCTGCTTGGAGCGCGTGTCCCGTGCGCGCGAGGCAGGCATCCTCGTCGAAATGCACATCGCGCGTGCGATGATTCTGATTCTCGACGGTCCAATGGCCGCGATTCCAGGCCAGCAACTGTTGTGGACTCGCTTGGGAGGCCGGGACCGAGGTGATGCCGTAGACGGTCTCCCGACTGGCCTGGGAGGTCTTGACGTTGCGCCGTTCGCGCTGGATGCGGAAGATCTGCTGGAGGTGCGGATAGTTGACGGTGCCCGGGGGCGGGGTCAGGGTCTGGATGCGGCGCCGCTCGATCCGGCCATGGGCCTTTTCCTCGGGATCGGCGTGGCAACCCGTGGCCAACTGGTCCCAATCGAGGCCGGTGAGAATGGCGTAGGTCTTTTCGGCATTGGCCTTGACCGTCATCAGGTAGTGGGCAGCATGGGTCTCCACGATCAGCCGGGCGGTATGGCGGACGGTGTGCAGGGCATCGATGGTGATCACCCGACCGTGCAGGGGGACCGTTTCCAGGACGGTCTGCACGGCGGCGATCTCGCCGTTTTCGTCGTGGAAGCCGAGGCTCGCCAGGGGCAGGCCCGACCCGTGGACGACCAGCGTCACGGTCTCGTTGCGGTCGGGCCCGTTGCGGTTCGCACCGCGAATCCGCTTGCCATCCGCCGCCACGGCCGCACCGATCTGGAGTCGGGGCAGGGCATAGCGTTGCAGGACGGCCTCCAGGGCCGCCGGATCGGCCTGGTTCAGGACCCGGTAGATGACCGACTTCGACGGCGGTTCATACCGCTGGGTCTGCGGGTTCCGCCAGGCACCCACTGCCTGCAATTCGTCCTGGCTCAGTGACTTGGCATAATCGGCGCTCGCCCGTCCACCGTGCAGGCCGGCCAGCCGGGCGAGCAGGTGGATGGTCAGCACCGAGGCGATCGTGTGCTTGCGACCCTGGGCGCGGCGGAAGTCGGGCACGGCCTGCAGTTCCTTTTATGTTGAGAGAGTGCCAGAGAGAGGCCAGGCCAAGCAAGCTGTGGACAGCCAACCTCCGAAACTGCTCCTCACTGCCTGCCTTCCACAGCCCACTCGAACACTCACGTCCCCGCGACGATCTGCGGCATGGTCGCTCGGAACAGAAGCGCAGCGACTGCCCGCTCGTCACGCTGGCGCTGAGCCAGGACGAGACCGGGTTTCCCTGCCACAGCGAGATCCTGCCCGGCAACGTCTCCGAACCAGCCACGCTAGCCGCGGCGATCGAGCGCCTTGATGCGTTGCGGGGGGACCGACCGCTGCCGACGGTGGTGATGGATGCGGGACTGTCGACGCAGGCGACGCTGGCCTGGCTGCGGGAGCAAGGCTACGACTGGATCAGCGTGCGGCGGGGCCAGCAGGATCCCCCCGTCGAGGCCCCGGAGTTGGAGTTTTCGACCCGCAAGGGGACGCAGGCGCGGGTCTGGCGACTGCGCCGCGCCGAGGGGGAGAGGGAGACAGAGGAAGAGAGGGAGAGTGAGGGAGAGAGCGAACTGTGCATCTGGAGCGAGGAGCGGCAGGCGAAGGACGAGGCGATCCTGGGACAGCAGCGGGAGCGCTTCGAGCGGGAGTTGCAGGCGCTGGATGCGGGTCTGACGAAGAAGGGCTGCACGAAGCGTTACGACAAGGTCGTCGAGCGGCTGGGGCGCCTGAAGGAACGCTACCGTCGCGTCGCCGGACAGTACACGCTCACGGTCGAGCGCGCCGGACCCGACACCGTCGCCAGCGCCAGGGGGAAGTCGACCACGAAGGGGCAGGGCGGCGGTGGTGCGCACCAGCCGGAGCGGTCCACGGCGGTGCGCTTCGAGCGCAACGAGCAGCACGCCCGCAAGGACGCCCGGACCGGGACCTACGTGCTGCGCACCAGCCACACCGACTGGGACCTGGAACGGATCGTGCGGACCTACTGGCAACTCACCGACATCGAAGCCACGTTCCGCAGTCTGAAGTCGGAGATCGGTCTGCGACCGATCTGGCACACCCGCAAGGACCGCATCCGCTCGCACCTATTCATCGCAGTGCTGGCGTATCACGGCGTGCATCTGTTGCGCCGGCGTCTGCGGGACCATGGGATCCACGACAGTTGGACGACGATCCGGCACAAGCTGGCCGGCTGGGAACGGATCACGACGACCCTGGAGACGAACACCGGCGAACGGATCGTGTGTCGGCAGGACAGCCGACCGGACCCGCCCGCGGCGGGCGTGACGCCGGGTCTGTACCGCATTCGCTCACGTACGCCGGCCGCCTGAAAGCGGCGCACCGTGCACAATCCTGTAATGCCATAATGGCACTGCTTCAACCCGTATATCATTCATTTGCAGTGACTTGCTTGTTATAAGATTTGTAAAATGGCGAACTAGGGTTGAGTTCGTTGCGTGCATCGGCACCTGCCGTTCTCCCGTTCCCGCTCCGTCGGCAGGCATATACGCTTGGGCTGGATAGCCTCTGTCGAGAGACACACTCTACCAGCAATTCTGAGTTTGACGAAGCACTAGGGTTAAGGCAACAGGACTAGGCGTCACTGACCGCTGCCAGCCCTCGCACCGGACCCACACAAGACCAGTCTCGGACGCACGATCACCCGTGCTCTGCCATGACCTCGACCTCGTCGGCCACCCCCGTATCGGTATCGGACGGACGGGAAATGCTGCTTCCGGCCACTCACGAGCGAACGCTTCGACCCTGCACTGCTGCCCGTCAAGCCCGTGTCACGGTGCCGGGGTTGCGGCATCACGAAGCGGTGCGGATCCGACCCCGGGCCAGATGCGCAACAGACCCAGCGCCGCACGCACCCCGGTCCAGACCGTGAACGCACCCCATACCCAGTTCAATGCGGATGACGACCCGGGGTCAACCTGCATGATCAGGAAACCGCCAACCACGAGGGCGAGCAGGACCGCATTCCTCAGGTAGACGAAGTCGGAGGAGCCGAAGTGAACCCCGTCCGTCCCGAAGGTCAAGCCGCTGACCGGCTGGCTCGCACCAGCGAGGCGCCAAGGGACCGCGAATAGCGCCGAGGCGGACGGGGGGATGTAGAGAGCACTCACCCACGGCTCCACGATGATCATCGCGATGCCAAGTGCCGCTCCAGTTCCGCACGACCAGAGACAGACCACTCGGGCCGCCTGCAGGGCCTTGTCCCGGTCGCCGGTCCCGAGAAAGAAGGCCACAAGGCTCTGCGCGGAGATGGCGAACGAATCCAGGAAGAGTGCGTTGAAGAACCACGTACTGCGAACGACCTGATGGACGGCGCCGGCCCCCGCGCCGATGAGTGTTGCCTTGCGCGTTCCGAGCAGCAGGAATGCGTTCAGGCTGGCGGCGCGCAGAAACAGGTCGATGCCCGACGTCAAGAGACCGCTGGCGAGCCGCCAGTCGAACCCATCCGCATTTCCGAGCCTCCTTACGGCAATCGCAACAGCCCACACCGCCCCGATCCACTGGCTGATCGAACTGGCGACAGCGGCACCCGCCACACCCAGCGCCGGTAGACCCCAGAATCCGAAGATGAGAATCGGGTCCAGAACGACATTGAGAGCATTCATCCCGCCAGCAACCCACAACGGGGTCTTCATGTCGTGGGCACCACGCAGAGCCCCGAACGCCGCGAAACTGACCAACATGGCCGGAGATCCAAGGAGTCGATACCGGAGATACTCCGTGGCAAGACCGGCTATCGGTCCCGAAGCCCCCATCGCCGTGGCCGCCGGCTGGCACAGCGGAGTCCCGATCACCGCCAGAGCCACGCCCACCAGCGCAGCCAGCGTGATGGCCACCCGGCACATTCGGGCGGCTCCCGGCTGGGGCGCCCCATCCTGCGACCCTGCACCATAGAGTGTCGCTACGCGGGTCTGGGTGGCGACCCCCAGGAAACTGAAGGCCCAGAACAGAGCCGAGAGGACCATCGTTCCCACTCCGAGCGCAGCCAGCGGCTCCGCTCCGAGTCGGGCCACGAAGGCCGTATCCACCAACCCCGCAAGGGGTTCGGCAATCAGCGAGCCGAGAATCGGGACGCTAAGCGCCAGGAGAGTCCGGTGCGGACTCGCCACGAAGACTGCGGGCGCCGACAAATTCCATTCTCGCAAGGGGCTCCGCATGGCACGGTGATTTTCTGGCAGAGCTTCCGTGTTGCTTGTCAAGCCCGGATCCAGGGAAATCGCCCTGGGAGGGCGAGAATCTGCGCCGGACGCTGCCGGGCACTGAGGTGCCGTGGCGCGCGTACGTGGGACTCCAGACCATGGTCCGCCTGCTGGAGGCCCAACGAGCATCTCCTCACGAGGCCCCACCACCCATCCGCGGCTTAACTGTGTCCTAGCGCTAGGCTGGCGGTAGGTCTGTGCCAGGGTGGTTTCTCCCAGATGATAGGCCACCCTTAACACCTGCCCCCATATCTGGTGTCGCACTTGCGAGTGCAACTGACATGAGAACGATACTCCTTGTCAAGCCCTCCGCCCCACCAAGAGCCTTGAATCACAATGCCATTCAGCCTACGATGGGCCTACCTTATGGCCGGCCCCCGAGGTCAGGATGTCTGAACCTAGACAGAAGATACTCACTGTCAGAAATCCGGGTCAAACCGCCAGGTGCGGTCACCCGTCACCGCTGGTCCCATGACGAGTTCCATTTCCCATCTACATGCCGCCCCTCCGACCGGGGTCGGGCGTATCGACGCGATTGACATCCTGCGCGGCGTAGCGGTGCTCGGCATCCTGGTGATGAACATCCAATCGTTCGCGATGCCTGGGGCGGCCTACTTCAACCCCACCGCGTACGGGGACCTCGAAGGCGCGAATCTCTGTATTTGGGTGGTAGGTCGGATGCTCGCCGACCAGAAGTACATGACCATCTTCTCGATGCTGTTCGGCGCCAGCATCGTTCTGATGGCGGAACGGGCCGAGGCGCGCGGCGACGCCCACCGGTTGCACTACCGTCGGATGGGGTGGCTCCTCGTCATCGGTCTCCTCCACGCCCACCTGCTCTGGTCTGGTGACATCCTGTTCCTCTTCGCCGTGTGCGGGATGCTGGTGTATCCGTTGCGCCGGCAGCCGCCCGGACGGTTGATCGGACTCGGGGTCGCGATGCTCGCCATCGCATCCGCCTATTCCGTCTGGATGGGGCTGACACTTCCGTACTGGCCGGAAGAGGTGAGATCCAGCCTCATCCGGGAGGTCTGGCAGCCGGCGCCGGAGGTGATCGCGGGCGAGCTCGCCGCCTACCGGGGCGCATGGCTCGACCAGCAGCCCGTCCGGTCGGCGAGCGCACTGGAGATCGAGACCGATGTCCTGATTACCTGGGGCCTGTGGCGGGCGGGCGGGCTGATGCTGATCGGGATGGCGCTCTTCCGGAGCGGGGTCTTCGGCGCGGAGCGCTCGACCCGCTTCCATGCGGTCCTGATCGGGGTGGCGCTCGCGATCGGACTGCCGCTGGTGGCCTGGGGTATCGCCATCGACTCTGCGCGCGGGTGGCCGCTCTGGTCGTTCTTCGTCGGGGCGCAGCTCAACTACTGGCCGAGCATTGCGGTCGGTCTGGGCTACGTGGGCTTGGTCATGCTCGCGTGCCGGACGGCAGCACTGCGCACCCTGACCCGTCCGTTCGCAGCCGTCGGACGGACCGCCCTCACCAACTACCTGCTACAGACGATCCTGTGCACGACCCTCTTCTACGGGCACGGCCTCGGCTGGTTCGGATCGGTGGACCGAGCGGGGCAGGTCGGTGTGATGGCCGGGGTATGGGCGATACAGCTCGTCGCCTCGCCGCTCTGGCTGCGGTGGTTCCGCCTCGGGCCGGCCGAATGGGCGTGGCGGTCGCTCACCTACGGCATGCGCGTGCCGCTGCGCCGGACCCCGTCGAGGACGCCCCGGGGAGCGTGACGGCTGGAGTGGTCCGATTCGGCGATACGACGAATGGGCAACCGACCTCCGCCCGGGCGGCTGCGGAGCTTGCGAGCCCGTAACCGCCACGGCCAGTACTACCGCGAGCCGGCCGGGGCGCTGGATTAGGAGTATTCGCTAGGAAATGGCCGTGACGATCGAAGCAGGCGAAGAGGTGCCGGTACATGGCGAAGCGCGAGTGCGCCTTGGCATCCGAGTCGCGGCAGGGATTCCATTGGATGCGGTCAACGGGCGCCTATCCGCCGCCCGCTAGGTCGACTGCGGCGCTCGGTTCGTCATGTCGATTCTCCCGGTACCTGACTGTACCGAGTGTTCGATTCGCGAGATGTGGCCCGATGCGTTCGACGCTCGGTATCGCACTTCGCCGTGGCCGCATCGACGCAGCGTGCCGGCTCTGCCGCCGCTGCTTACCGGCATCGCGATGAACGGCAAGGATGTGCGGGGAGCGTCCCGGCCGACCGCGGAGGGACGGCGCATGCTGGTGGCGGTCTGGTGCTGGGACAGGTCGAGGTGGGCAGCAGGCCCAACGAGATTCCCGCTGTGCGCGAGTTGGCCGGGCGACTGGAGTTGCAGGGGCGGTTCGTCACCTGCGAGGCCCGGCAGGCGACCACCCGACTGTTGCGTAAAGAGTCCAAGGCCCACTACCTCGTCACGTGGGTAATGGGGAACCAGCCGACCATCCTTGACGACCTCCAGCACATGGCCTTTGCCGGGTCCCCCGCCTGCGAGTCGCTCGACGGGGAACACGGTCGGATCGAACGGAGCCGCTACCGGGTGCAGGACCTGTCGGATCCGGCGTGGAACGGCTACGCCGATCTCCACGGTGGGCGGCAGTCCATCCGCATCGAACGCCGGACTTGCCATAGCAAGACCGGCCAGACCACGGTCGCCGTATGTCACGCGCTGACCTCGCTGTCCGCCGCGGAGGCCACGCCAGCGCAGTTGGCGGTCCTGATCTGCCAGCACTGGCACATCGAGAACCGCCTGCATTCCGTGCGGGACTTCACCTACGACGAGGATCGCTGTCGGGTCGCGGTCCGCCCTGGACCTGCTGCCGCACCCACCCTCGGACCGAGGCCCGCCGCCGCTCCCTGCCCGCCTCGTCCTTGGCGCCGGACCCGGCGCACGGCTTCCCTGTGTCGCTCTGAGCGGACGTGGTGTGTCGACCGCCCCACGCGCCGCGCGGGCCGTAGCCGACCCGCCCCCCGGAACCTCGCCCGCTGCCTGCTCCCGACCGGAAATCCCGACTCAAGCCCTCCAATATGCCCTCACCCGAGACCAAGAATGTATCTGCTCCGCATGGCGTGCCAGAATGGTCGATTCGCATGCTAGGGGTGCTGTACCTGCACGGCTTCTGTTCCAGTTCGAGGTCGCAGAAGGGGGTGTTTCTTTCCCGTCGGTTCCGCAACCTGGGGGTTGATGTCGTCTTGCCTGATCTTGATCAGGGCGATTTCCTGAACACGACATTGTCAGGACAGATGGCATTCGTAGACGAACTGGCAAGAGAGACGAAGCCCGCCCTGTTGGTCGGTTCCAGTCTCGGCGGCTATCTTGCCGCGCTGTACGCAGCCCGCAACCCGCATGTCGTGCCGGCGATCGCGTTGATGGCCCCGGCCTTCGATTTCGCAAACAGGCTGAGGGCGAGCCTCGGGCCAGCCATGCGCCAATGGCAGACGGAAGGTCAGCGAGCGTTCTTCCATTACCGGGAGCAGCGCGAGGCACTCCTCGGCTACGGCTTCTACCGGGATGCAGTGGGCTACGAGCCGTTTCCGGACGTGACGATACCGACTCGCGTCCTGCATGGGCGGGGTGATGCGGTGGTGGCTCCGGCACTCACGGCGGCGTTCGCACGAGACCGTCCGAACGTGTCCGTTCAGTGGCTGGACACGGATCACCAGATGCTCGACGTTACGGACGAGATCTGGTCCAGCCTCAGCCGGTACTACACTCTCTCCCGGACGACTGGCTCGGGAGCCGGGATCAAGGCCTAGGAGCCTGTCGGACTCAGGTATCGCAAGCGTGATTATGCATTGAAAGTCGTATTAAACAATGTATTTCATCTGTATATTATGTATTTATATTTTAATTTATTCCTGTATTGTTCGTTTTTAAGTCAGAATGTCTCCTAAGTCCGACAGTCTCCTAGTGTTTCGTCAAACTCAAAATTGCTGGTAGAGTTTGTCTCTCGACGGAGGCTATCCGGCCCAAGCGTATATGCCTGCCCGCGCAGAGGGAACTGGAAAACGGCAGGTGCCGATGCACGCCACGAACTCAAGTCCGTCCAACAGAAGAACTCCATTTGACAGAACACTAGTGTTGCGTGAAGACATGATCTTCGAGTAGACGATCTTGCGTTGGCAACGGACATCGGCAACTGTCAGTTGCTTGCCAGTCCGGTCGCGCCGCCTTGCCCTGCTCCCATGAGCGGATGGCCCACGGGCTTGCAACACACAACCACAAACACAACATTGCGACTCACGGAATCACGACGCACCCGTAACGAGAAAGAAAGGGGGAGCGGTTGCCCGCTCCCCCGGCTGTTTGCGCGGTGCCCTTGGGCACCGACTCTATGGCAGGTCCGCGCCGAAGGCTCCCTTGAGGTCCAGGTTCTGGGCCGTATCCGCCATCTTCGTGCCGAATCCCTGCCCGCTGAGCCCGTAGATCCCGACCACTCCCAGCGGCCCGTCCGGCGAACTCCCCACGAACTTGAAACTGTACCCCGTTCGATTGTTGTCGTAATTCCGCGTCGCCCGCGCCACCGACGAATCCCGGTAATCGATCGAGACGCTCCGGTTGGGGAGGGCGCCGATCATGTCCAGGTCATGGTCGCCCGGAGTGCAGCAAGCGTTGCCGGGATAATCGACGATCCAGCTGTTATCCGTAGCGAAGCTGCTCTTCGGGAAGATCAGCCGCCGCACTTCCTGGTTGTTGTGGTACAGGTAGTCCCCCGTCGACACCGACCGCAGGTCGCTCAGCACCGTCGTGACATGCGCGCCCACTCCGTTCGCCTTGACGTGGGTCTCCCAGCCAGCGATCATCTCGTCGGTCCCGAACCACTGCACCTCGACGCTCGCCATGCCCTCGTAGGCCGCCTGACTGCCCTTGTTGGGCCCATCCGTGTGCGCTGTCATCGTGCCCACGTACGCCACCGTCTTGCCCTCGTACGTCGCCCGACCCCCCGCCGGCAACTGGTCCCGCCTCTGCGCCGTCGCCACCGGCAGCGGACTGTAGGCGAACGACTCCACGTCCTGGTGGAACCAGTTCTTGCCCCGCAGCATGTTCCGTGCGTGCTGGATCCGCCACACCCCGAACCGCGTGTAGTCCGTCGCCCCCACCGCCGACTTGATCTGCCACTCCCGCTGATTGAACATCGCCGACGCCGACGTGTTCCAGATCAACTTGTTCGGGGCCTCGCTGTCGAACAGCTCCCCGTCCTCCCCGTGCACCGCCAGGAACGACTTCTCCGTGTTGTCGTCGTCCGGATCCTCCTCCACGAACAGACCGTCCCGGGCCGGATCGAACGCCGCCTCCAGACTCTCCACCGAACTCAGTGCCTCCAGGATCGCGTCCACGCGATCCAGCACATCGCTCGGCGTGGTCCAGACCGCTTCCCCATCCGCGTCCGTGACCGGCTTGAGAGGTAGTTGATCAATCGCGTAGGCGGGCGTGAGGCGCTTGCCCCGCGTCCCGGCATGGCCGTCGCTCTCCACCTCCCAGAACACCCCGGCCAGGAGGTAGATGATCACGTTCTGCCACTGCTCGTCGACCTTGCCCCCCAAGCCCCCGATCGCCTGCATCCCGGCGATCTTGTCCCGGCTCTTCTGGATGAGCTCCCGCCGGCTCTGCACCCAGGTCTTCGGACTGTTCGCGAGCGTGAACTCGGCCCCTTCCCGGTCCAGCAGGCCCGCCAGCGACAAGGTCGCGCTCTCCTGCTTGTCACCGTTCTTGCGGTAGTAGAATGCGGAGTCACTCCCGACCCGATTGCCAGCCTCGAAGTTCGTCACCTGCTGGGCGGTCAGCGGACCGTAGTACCAGATCCATTCCTGCGGCTTGGCCGTCAACTGACCGTTCTCGAGCGTCGTCTTGGCGGTGTCGCTCACCAGCTTCGCGTTCACCTGCGCCCCGTCGTCCACCGACGGTCGCTGCACCGGCCCATCCGCCACACGGGTCGCCCCGAAGCCCCCCGCCAGGTAGCTCTGGCTGTCACTGCCAGCCGCACTGTCCGTCTTCACGCCCGCGCCGACCGACCACACGCCCACCACCTCGCCGCCCGCCTCCGGCTCACTGTCGCCTCCCAGCAACCGCCCCTCGAACGTGCTGTCCACCTTCTGCGGTCGATACACCCCCGCCCGCCGGCCGAAGTCGATCGTCGCTCCGTCCTCCATCCCTTTCTCCCAGTTCCCCTGCAACGTCAGGTCCGCCGTCGGCAGCACGATGCTGTCCACCTCCCCGAACAGGTACTCCCAGCTCTCCCCCTCCGCCGTCATCAGGTTCGTGATCAACCCGTCCACCTTCTCCGACGTGAAGTTGATGCTGATCTCGATGTCCCCCGCATACTGCTTGTCCGCCCCGCTCACCGCCAGCGTCTCCCCCTCGTACCGCGCCGTCCCCGCCGTCTGCACGTACCGCGACCGCGCCGTATTGTCCGTCACCCCGAACGCAAACGCTCCCCGCTCCCCCGTCTTCGGACTCACCTTGTACTCCGCCTTCCCCGTAGCATCCGCACGCTGCCTGCGCGTGATCGTCCCGTACCGCGTGTTCCCCTGCTCCCCGTACGTCACCGTCGATTCCGTCTTCGTCGCCCCGAAAATCGTCCCCGCATCTCCCGTCTTGGCCGCTCCCTCCAGCACTCCGTCGTCCCCCAGTGCCGCCGCCAGTTCCTCCGCGCTGGTCAGTGCCTCGAGCAGGTCGTCGATCTCCCCCAACGCCTGGTCGTCGTCCGGTTCGGCGTCGTCTCCGAACAGGCTGTCGAACCCGGCATTGGTCGTACCGGTCCCCTTGAACACCGCCGCCAGCACGCCCTTGACGTTCGTCTTCGCGTTGCCGCTCGCGGCCGTCCCCCACTGCTTCTCGATCTGCTCGTCCCGGTCCGAGTCCTTCTCGAACACCTCCAGGATCTGGACGATCTTCTCCCGGATCCCTTCCAGCTTCGTCCGTGCTTCCGCCACGAAGTTCGTCCCCTTCGTCTGCGACACCCCGTCTCCCAGCAGGTCCGCGAACGAATAGTTCTCGCCCTTCACCACCAGTGCCGTGTTCGCCTCGTTGATGTCCGCCGTCGACTTGTCGTCCCCGAGCATGGCCGGGTTTGCGCTCAGACCGTCCGTCCTGAACTTCGCCGCGCCGATCTTGACGTTGTCCAGACGCATGCCCGTCAGCATCCCGTCCTCCATCCGCACCCGGTAGCTCCCCGAGGTGTCCGTGTCGATGTCTCCCATCCCGCTGTTCGGCAGCATCGCTCCGTCCACGTCGTAGCCCTCACCGTCCTCTCGCGATACCGCCATCAGACCGCCCGTGCCCTCGATCTCCATGCTCTCCGGCTGGTACTCCGCCATCCACGCCCCGTCCACCATCGTCACCGTGTAGACGTTCCCGTTCCCCGCCGTCACCTCACCGCCACTGCTGAAGGCATCCCCGTCCAGCGTGTACGTGCCGTCTTCCTCCCGCACCAGCGTCACCGTCGTCCCGCTCGTGCCCAATGCCACCTGCGTCTGTGGCGCCTCATGCATGGCCATCCACATCCCGTCCGCGTCCATGCTCAGCGTGTACAGGTTGCCGTTGGTCGCCGTCACCATCGTCACCCCGTCCTCGACCCGCATCTCCCCCAGCCAATAGCTGCCGTCCTCCCTCTTCGTCAGCACCACCGTCTCGCCCGACATCCCCAGCATCACCGAGACCGTCTCCTCCCGGTATGTCGCCATCCAGTTCCCCTCCCCGTCGTCCATTAGCGTGTAGCTGTTGCCACCCACCATCAACGTGGCTCCGTCGGTCAGCGTCTCCGGCTCCCCGGTGACCGGACTCACCACCGTCCAGCTCCCGTCTTCGGCCTGCACCGTCTCCAGCGTCACCCCCAAGCTGCCCACCGTCACCGTGCCCGTCAGCGGCACGTACTCCGCCATCCACATCCCCTCCGTATCCTTCATCAGCCGATACCGGTTCCCGTTCGACGCCGTCGCGACCGTCACCCCGTCCTCGACCTGCATCTCTCCCATCCGGTAACTGCCGTCCTCGGACTTGCTCACCGTCACCGTCTCGCCCGAGGTCCCCAGCATCACCTCCACCACCATCTCCATGTACTCGGCCATCCACATGCCGTCCTCGCCCAGCGTCAGCGTGTAGGTGTTCCCGTTCCCCGCATGGGCGGTCGTCTCCCCGCTCGTCACCGCCATCTCGTCCAGCCAGTAACTGCCGTCCTCCCGCCTCTCCAGCGTCACCGTGTCGCCCGACAGGCCCAGCATCACCGCGATCATCGGCATCCGGTAGTCGGCCATCCAGGTGACCGCTCCGCTCTCGTCGGTCGTGATCCGCAGCACGTACTCGTTGCCGTTCGCGGCGGTGTGGACGGTCTCCCCACTCCGGACCGCCATCTCCCCCAGCCAGTAGCTGCCGTCCTCGGCCTGCGTGATCGTCACCGTCTCCTCGCTCGTACCGAGCGGGACCATGATCTCGTGCGCGTCGAACTGCGCCGTCCAGGTCCCCTCCGCCAGCGTCAGCGTGTACTGCCCGCCGTTCCCGGCCGTCACGTTCCCGCCACTCGCGAACGCTTCCCCGTTCAGGGTGAAGCCACCACTCTCGGTGGTCATCAGGGTGACCGTCTCGCCACTCGTCCCCAGCGTGATCTCCACCGGCTGCGGCTGGAAGGCCGACGGTGCCGCCGGCGGGGCCGGTGGTGTGGTTACCTGTTTCGGCTCATCGCCTCCGCAGCCGGCCATCCCGACTGTCAGAAGCCCTGCCAGGAAGAGAGTTACCCCCCCCCCCCGAATTTCTTCAACTTGTTCTGCATGGAAGTGCTCTCCTTCTTTCCTGTACTCGTACGCGACCGAACGACTCTACCGCTCGGCAACCCGGTTCCCCGGAGACCTCCAAGGACCCTCGGACCGGATCACCAAGAAGCTATCACAGCTCGCAAACGCGTGTCAAGCACCTGTCAATTCCCCCTCAATTCCCAACGAGAGCTGAGCCTGAAGGGAGGGCTTGTTTCCAGCGAGAGATGAGCCTGAGCGAGGCTCTGCGGGGGCTGCGCGAATCATCGGACGATGATCTTGCAGCTCGATCTCGTCCCCCTCCCCCCTCCCCCTCGGACTCGAACGACTTGCTGGCACCCGCATGCGCTTGCGGCACAAGACCTCCGTCGCGAGTCAGTCTTCCAGCAATGTTGCGGCTGACGGAACACTAGGTTGCGGACGGGCGGCAGCCGCGTCCCGGCGCCGTGCGATGATCGCCAACCACCATGCAATCCCGGCCAGCACGGCACCGCCTGCCAGCGACAGAGGTTGCTGCCAGGAACCCGGAACGGAACCTCCCGGTCCGGCCTGAAACAGGGCCAGCACTTCAGCCCGCTCAAGCGTCCAGTGCCAGGCCTGGTGTGCGGCCAGCGCGGACAGTATGATCGTGCCGACCCTTTCCGCTGTCACGTATCGAAACAGGCATTCGAGAACGGGCACGAGCAACAGCAGGACGCCGATCTGGCCCAATTCGACCCCGACGTTGAACGACAGCAGCGCGGTCAGCAGGTGGGAGCCTGCGAACTGGAGTGTCTCGCGAACGGCCCACGAAAACCCGAAGCCGTGCACCAGCCCGAAGACAAGTGCATAGGCCCAGCGCCGCGACGCCGTACCGACGATGTTCTCGAGCGCCATGTACAGAACCGAGACCGCGATCAGCACCTCGACCAGTGGCGGAAACCAGGAGACGGCCGGTACCAGACCGAATGCGCTGCCGAGCAGCGTGACCGAGTGTGCCACGGTGAAGGCCGAAACGATCAGGATCAGTGGCCGCACCCGCCGCAGCGGGATCACCAGGCAGGCCAGGAACAGCAGGTGGTCAGGCCCGTCCAGAATGTGCGCGAACCCGAGTTGGACGAAGCGCCAGACCGACTGCGGCCAGTTCGGGTCCAGATGGACCACTCCGGGATCCCCCGTGAACTGGTAGGCACGGACCGAACCGCCGGGCAGTTCGAACCGCAGGGTGGTCACGACCTTGCTCGCCAAGTGCGCGAGTCGCGAGTGCAGGGAGAATTCGGCTGCATGGGAGTCGATGGGGTACTCGAGCAGCACATCGAACAGCACCTGCTCCCAGACAAGACGCATGTCGTTGCCGGGCTTCGGTGCCGCGAAGTGGCCGAGCACCTTCTCGAACGACTCCAGGGACCGGTCCGATGGGAGCGCGACCTGGGTGGCAGCGACGCTTGGCATTCCGGTCGGCTCGCCATTCTCGTGAATCTTGACGAACGGCACGATCCACTGGTTCGCGATGTCGTCCAAACGCGGCGACAGGGCCTCGATGTCGAGGTAACCCGCCCCGAATTCGGGGACATCGATGTCTCGCATTGACCGGAGCGGCACCCGAACGACGACCTGAAACGTCTCGGCTTCTGCCCGGGCCATCATCCGCACGACAACCTCGACGGGAATCTCGTGCGCCACGGCCGGCACCGCCAACAGGCCTGCGATCAGGGCAGAGCGTGCACAGGGACGCGTCATCACGAACTGGGAGAGATTCTTTGCCGACACGAAGAAACCGATTGCTGTTTCCTAAGCTAAGCGAGTATGATATGTCGCGTGAACACGCGACGCCTTCTCTTCCGCTCCGGTCGTCTGGCTGTTGCAGCCGGGACCGCATCCATCCTGCTCCTCAGCTGCGCGCCCCCATCGGAGAGAACATCCGCCGTTCCGGAACCGGATACGGTGATGGCCCCGGTGTTCGAAGTCGATCCCCTGTGGCCCAAACCGTTGCCGAACCACTGGCTGCTGGGCACTGTGATCGGGGTCGATGTCGATGACGAGGACAACGTCTGGATCGTACACCGCGGCAGTTCGCTGGATCCGAAGGAAGTCTATGCCACATGGGATCCGCCGGCTTCGTCCTGCTGTTTCCCCGCCCCACCGGTTCTGGTGTTCAGCCAGTCCGGGGAACTGCTCCTGCACTGGGGCGGTCCCGGCGAGGGGTTCGACTGGCCGGCATCGAATCACGGAATCGATGTCGATCACAAGGGCAACGTGTGGATCGGAGGCAACGGGCGCGGCCGCGGGCGAGCGCAAGCGGCCCTTCCCCACGACGAGAGTGCCATGGGAGCCGGTCGCGTCCATGACAGCATGGTCCTGAAGTTCACCCGGAGCGGTGAGTTCCTGCTGCAGATTGGCAAGCCGTTCATGGGCGCGGGCAGCCAGGACTTCGAGAACTTCAAGCTCCCGGCCAAGACGTTGGTCGACCCGAAGACGAACGAATTGTACGTGGCGGATGGCTACGGGAATCGTCGGGTGATCGTCCTGGACGCCGACACGGGCGAGTACAAGCGGCACTGGGGAGCGTACGGCAATGAGCCGGACGATACGCAACTGCCGGCCTACAAGCCGGGCGACAAGCCGGACCAGTTCCGGACTCCGGTGCACGGCATCGCGCTGTCCGACGACGGCCTCGTCTATGTCTGCGACAGGACCAACGACCGGATCCAGGTCTTCAAGACCGACGGGACCTACATCAACGAGACCTGGATCGAGCCGAACACGCTGGGTGACGGGTCCACGTTCGACGTGACCCTGTCCCGGGATCCGGCCCAGAAATACATATACGTCGCCGACGGCTCGAACCAGAGGGTGCATGTCCTCGACCGCCAGTCCCTGGAGATCCTCACGAGTTTCGGCGACGGCGGACGACAGCCCGGGCAGTTCTACGCAGTCCACAGTATCGCCACCGATTCGGCCGGCAACATCTATACCACCGAGACGTACCATGGTCGGCGGGTGCAGCGCTTCATCTACAGGGGCGAGGCGCCGGTCACCAAGAGGCAGCAGGGCGTGGTCTGGCCGCCCGACTGAGGCGGACCAGGCCAGAGAGGGAGAACTCCATCCCGGATCCGGGGCCGTGGCAAACCGAACCTGAACCCTGTCGACACTGCCCGGCGTAACATATCGTGAGGATCTGTTGATCGGCGAAGCCGGATCGCGAGCAGGCGCCAGGCAATTCGATGGACGAGGACCCGCGCAAGCTTCTGGATGCCGCGCTCGCTGACAGCGAGGCATTCGCGTCGATCATTGCGCAGACGGAAGGCATGGTGTTCAGCCTGGGATTCAACTTCTTCCGCAATCGTGCGATCGCGGAAGATATCGCGCAAGACGCCTATCTCGAACTGTTCCGCAACCTGCACAAGCTCGAGTCGGACATGCACCTGGTGAACTGGCTCCGCCAGACGGTCACTCGCAAGTGCATTGATCGGTCGAGGAGGAAGAAATTCCGTCCACACCTTGATCTCGAGTCGGTGCCGGAACCGGAGGTCGAAGCCGCACAGCCGGATCCCATGCTGAAGGAGGAGTTGGAGCAACGGGTTGCGGAACTGCCAACGAAGATGCAGATGGTCGTCATTCTCCGATTCCAGGAAGACCTGAAGCTGAGCGAGATTGCCGACACGCTGAATATCCCGGTCAACACCGTGAAGACACTGCTACGCCGTGCACTCATTCGGTTGTGCCCCAAGGTCGCCCACTTGAAGACGGAGGTCTGCTATGCGCCCGCCGGAAGATGACATTCTGCTCGAGTCTTCGCTCCGGCAGGCCATGAGCCGGCGCCGAGTACCTCCTGGCCTGCAAGGCAAGGTGATGGCGGCGGTGCGCACGGCGCAAACCGGCCAGAGGATGCGACAGGCTCCATCAAGCGCGTTTGCCTGGCTGCCATCGCGCTCCAGTTGGGCATTGGGCGCCTACGCGGCCATCGCTGCTGCTGCACTGGTCCTGCTGGTCGGACCGTCGAGACAGGATCGGGTTGGCACCGAGGTGGCATCGCTTGGCGGAGCCGAACTCGAACTGGCAGAGGCCTTGCAGCTTGCTGGCCACAAATGGAACAAGGCGCAGGAAGCAGCACTGTCGCCCATTCAGGGGGACCCCAATGAATAAAGGAACGTATCTCCACATTCCGGCCAGCCTGCTGGTCGCCCTGCTGGCAATCGGGACCGTCGACCCGTTGCGGGCACAGCCCGGATCCACGGAGGTGCCCCTGGAGTTCGTGGAGTTGGAGGACAAGGCAGACGAAGTAGTGAAGGTCAATCTGTGGGGGCGTTCGCTCGATCAGGCAAAGAGACTGCTGTCCCTCCGAAAGAACGTCACGGGCCCCGTCAAGAGCTTCATGAGCGGTCTGACAGCAGTCTATCGCCGTACATACCGGTTTCGTGGCTCAACTCCCAGCGAGGATGACCTCGCGCCCGTCCACAGGCGCCTCACCGAGGACGGCTGGGTTCCCCTCATCGAGACCGAGGATCGCAAGAAGCTCGAGTCTCTCTCGGTGTACTCGTACTATTCGGACGAGGAAGTCACCGGGATTTCGGTCGTTTCCAGTGACGCCGGCGAGGTCACGCTGGTGAAGATCATGGGGCCGGTCGACTTCGAGGCGCTGTCCGCCATCGGCAGCGGTCTGGGTCTGCCACTGATGAACCTCGGGTCAACCGAACTTGGCAGCATCAGTGGCGCGTCGCCCACGAAGTAGACCTCAATCCTGGACCTCGCCATCGGGGCTGAGCCGATGGATCTCGCCGAATCCGAGTTCGCGGATGCCTGCTTCAATCGCGGAGAGGTCTCCAACCACCACCCAGACCAGGTTGTCGGGATGAACGATGGCCTTCGCCGCCCGTTCGATATCCGGAAGTTCCAGCGCTCGCACCTTGCCCGCATACGTCTCGAAATAGTCGTCGGGGAGACCGTAGGTCCGGATCTCGCTCAGGGCACCCAGGACGGACCGTTTGGTCTCGTACTGGCCGGGCAGACGAAGCGTCCGGTTCTTCTGCGCCTTCGACAGTTCCTCCTCCTCGGGCGGACGTGGTCCCAGGATGTCGCGAAGTTCTCGATCGATCTCGATCATTGACTCCTTGGTCTTGTCGGTCTGGACCGGGGAGTAGGCCATGAACATCCGTGGCCCAATCGCATCCAGCAGCATGCTGCGGGCGCCGTAGCTCCAGTGCTTGTCCTCGCGCAGGTTCATGTTGATGCGCGAAGTGAAGCTACCGCCCAGGATGGCATTCATGGTCTCGATCGCGATCTCGTCGGGATTGTTCGTCGGGGGTGCGGGCAGTCCTGCAAAGATCACGGACTGCAAAGCCCCCGGCTTGTCCACCAGATACACCGAACGCCCCGGCCGCATCGGAATGTCCGCCAAGTTCAGTTCGGGTGGGGCGCCCTGGCCACGCCAACCCCCGAACCGCTCTTCCAGCATCGGCTGCAACTGCTCCAGGGGCAGATCGCCGACCACGAGCAGGGTCGCCGTGTCCGGCCGGTACCACTTGCCGTGGAAGCCGACAACATCGTCCTTGGTCATCGAAGTGACCGACTCGATGGTCCCGCTGCCGGTCAGGGGCCCGGAGTACGGATGGTCGGACGGGTAGAGCAGGCCGGGAAGAAGCCGCATTCCGGTCGTCGCAGGCTGCGACATCTCCTGCTGGATGCCAGCAATGCCAAGACGCTTGAGGCGCTCCAGCTCCTGTTCCGGGAACGACGGCCGCAGGATCACCTCGGCGTAGAGATCCAAGGACTCGGCGAGATTCTCCGTGAGGGCGGAGAGCGAGACCCTCGCCGTGTCGAGGGATGCCGATGCACCGATTCGGGCACCCAGCCGGGCCGCCTCGTCACCGAACTCCAGAGAATCGTACTTCTCCGTCCCTTCGTCCAGCATCTCGGCGGTCATGTTCGCCAAGCCCGGAATACTGCCATGGTCGGCTGCGAACCCCGCTTTGAGAAGCAAGGACATCTCTACGGTTGGAATCGAACTGACGACGGCATGCACGACCCGGAGTCCGTTCGACAGCGTGACCTCCGAAGCCTCCGGAAACCGGAAGACAGGGAAGCCCTCGGACGACGGAAGGCGGGACCGGTCGATCCTGCTCTCGGACACGCTGCGTTCCGGGGCCGGGTGAATCTCCAGGACGTACACACCGTCCGAGAGGTACTCGGATACGACGCCGCGGATCTCGTCCGCCGTCGCCTCCTGGGCCCACGCCAGCATCTTCTGGTAGTGGGCGGGGTTCCCCGTGAAGACCTCGTTGCGCGCGAGGATGTCCGACTTTCCACCGAACCCTCCGATTCTCTCCACTCCGCGGATGAAGCGTGCCTTGTAGGCTGTCTTGACACGCTCGAGTTCGGACTCCGTCGGTCCCTCCTTGATGAATCTGGCGAGTTCCTCATCCAGCGCCGTCTCAACAGCGGCCAGATCCCCTCCGGGCTGTGCGGAGCCCTGCATCACGACCTGTCCCGCGATCTCGCTGGCGCTGATGTAGGCGGTCGCATCGGTGGCGATCTGGTCTTCGTAGACAAGCCGCTTGTACAGCCGCGAACTCTTGCCGGCGGCCAGCATGTCGGTAGCAAGGTCCAGCAGGACCGCCTCCTGCGTTCCCCATTGCGGCACATTCCAGACCTTCATGACCCTGGCTTGTGGCACACGGTCTTCGGCGACCTGGCGCTGTTCACCGGTACGCCGGGCGATCCAGGCGCGATGGCGAGCGACCGGCGGGCCGGCCGGGATGCTCCCGAAATACCGCTCCACCAGGTCGCGGGCCTCTTCGGGTGCGATGTCGCCAGCGATCGAGATCACGGCGTTGGCGGCACCGTAGTAGGTCTTGAACCACTCGTGGACATCGTCCAGGGAAGCCGCATCAAGGTCCTCCATCTCGCCGATCACGGTCCAGGAATACGGGTGCCCCTTCGGAAACGTGTTCTTGGTAATCAGTTCGTAGGCGATGGCGTAGGGCTGGTTCTCGCCCTGCCGTTTCTCGTTCTGGACCACACCCCGCTGCTCGTCGAGCTTGGCCTGGTCGACCGCCCCCAACATGTGCCCCATGCGGTCGGACTCCATCCACAGCACCAGTTCCAGCGCTGGCCGGGGCACGTCCTGGAAGTAGTTCGTGCGGTCCTGGCTGGTGGTGCCATTGAGGTTGGTCGCGCCAACGCGCTCCAGCGCCTGGAAGTAGTCGTCGTTGAAGTTCTCCGAACCGTTGAACATCAGGTGCTCGAAAAGGTGTGCGAAACCCGTCTTGCCGGGTCTCTCGTTCTTCGATCCGACGTGGTACCAGACGTTGACCGAGACGATCGGGGCCTTGCGGTCCTCATGCACCAAGAGGGTCAGGCCATTGTCGAGCACGTACTTCTCGTACGGAATCTCGATCTGCGCCGCCAGCGAGGCAGCGAAGAGGCCAGCGAGGCAGCCGAGTGCCAGTGCGTGGCAAGAAACGGATTTGAATTGTATGGCAAGTTCCATGAGCAACCGGTGGTCTGAGAGAGGATGTGGCCGAGCGTGCGGAGTGCACACTCTGCAGGAGTTCGCCCCGCACGGGGCTAACCCTGAGTATGGCATGACGATGTGGAGCCGGAACGGCGGTGCCAGTCAAGTCCTTCCAAGGAAAGCCCTTCGTCGCTCTGTGTGATCCTTGCCGTTGAACGGGTCTATCGGGAGTCTATCCACACCGAGCGCAGGCCCATCACGTGCGCCCACTGCGGTACCTGCCGGAGATCACTTCCAATGGCCAAGCGCACTGCTACATGAACGATCGTGGCTGGTTGGAGACGGACACCGTCACAGCAGGGGCAAGGCGAGCGCCGGGCAGCATTGAAGAACGCAAGAGCCGGCTCCACGCGAGGTCAAGGAACTCGCTCGGGAGCCATTTCGCCGAGGTCCACAACGGCAGTTCGCTGTTCACCGGCGACGCCGGGCAGGGCGAAAGCAACATCCGGCGCTGGATCATCGAGAACGACTGGCTGGAAGCGATCGTGGCCTTGCCACTGAACCTGTTCTACAGCACCGGCATCGCCACCTACGTGTGGGTGCTCACCAACCGCAAGTCGGAGCAAAGGCGCGGCAAGGTGCAGTTGATCGACGCCACGGGCTGGAACCAGGCGCTCCGCAAGAACCGTGGCAGGAAGAACTGCGAACTCGGCGAGGACGACATTGCGCGCGTCTGCGACACCTCTCTGGCGTTCGAGGAAACCGAACACAGCAGGATCTTCGACAATGCCGACTTCGGCTACTGGAGGGTAACGGTCGAGCGTCCTCTGCGCATCAAGGGAGTGGACCCCGACCGGGTCTACAAGGCGTCGGAAATCAAGAAGCTGAGAGAGACTGGCGAGAGGAATGAGGACGCACCGGCCATCATCCGGAAGGTACACAAGCAAGGCACGGAAGCTGACCCTCTGAAGGGCCTGTTCCCGGCAACCATCAAGAACCGCCCGGTCGTGGTGGAGTACGAGCCCGATACGGCTCTGCGTGATACGGAGCAGGTTCCATTGACTGAAGGGGAGGGATTGAAGCGTTTCTCCGACGCGAGGTGCTGCCGTATGCCGCCGACGCCTGGTACCGGCCCGACAGCGTGAAGGTCGGTTACGAGATCAGCTTCACCCGCTACTTCTACAAGCCGAAACCGATGCGGACACTGTCCGAGATTCGGGCGGACATTCTGGCACTGGAGGGAGAGTCAGAAGGGCTGCTGGCCGAGATCCTGGGCCACGGTGAACCGGCGCCGACAGAATGACGACAATGTACAGATGGAGCGAACAATGAGTGCCGATCCAGTTCCGGTGGTTCGCGTGCGGTCGCCGGAGGTCATCTTCGAGGTCACGGAAGCGGTCGAAGGCGGGTACGACGCCCGGGCAGTCGGGCACAGCGTTTACACGCAGGGGAAGGACTGGGACGACCTGAAGGAGATGGTACGAGACGCCGTGCTCTGTCACTTCGACGCGGCGGAGGCCCCACGTGTGATCCGGCTGCATCTCGTCCGCGATGAGACCTTGCAGGCAGTCGACCGCCTCGTGACATCTCCGGCACCGAGGTCGCCAAGCGGCTTGGCCGCCACCACTGCTACCGCGTCACGCGGAACCGCGGCAGGCCCATGACGATGATGTTGCCGATGAGAGTCGATGAACATCGGGGGACGCTACTGCAGCATCGGAACGGCCGTGTCAGGCCCCTTGCAGTAGCCCTCGCCGACGAGGCGGCCCTGGCCGACTTGCCCCGGCAGGTCGTGCGCAACACACTGTTCGCTTAACGGGATGGGCGGCGAACTCAAACCCTATCCGGACTACAAACCCTCAGGGGTGGAGTGGTTGGGGGACGTACCCGTGCACTGGGAGGTACAGCGGCTCAAGAATTGGTTGGGCATCAATGAACTCGTGTTGTCAGAGGACACCGATCCAGAGTACACGTTCGCATATGTAGACATTGGGTCGGTCGAAGCCGGCCGACTAAATCGCATACCGGAGCGGATGCAGTTCGGGCACTCCCCATCTCGGGCAAGGCGTGTCATCAGATCAGGCGACACGATTGTGTCGACCGTGAGGACCTATCTGAAGGCCGTCTGGCATGTCGAAGGAACCAGCGGTGATCTCATCGCGTCAACCGGCTTCGCAGTGCTCACGCCGGGACCAAGAACACACCCCAAGTTTGTGAACTACTTCTGCCAGAGTGACCCATTCACGAATGGCGTCACAGCAGAGTCAGTGGGAATTGCATATCCCGCCATCGCCGATACAAGGCTTGCGGCTATCAAGGCTAGCGTTCCGCCTCCCTCCGAGCAAGCCGCCATCGCCCGCTTCCTCGACCACACCGACCAGCACATCCGGCGCTACATCCGGGCCAAGGAGAAGCTGGTCGCGCTACTGCAAGAGTATCAGCAGGTGCTTGTCAGCGACGCCGTGACAGGCCGGATCGACATCCGCACCGGCAAGCCCTATCCGGCCTACAAACCCTCTGGCATCAAGTGGATCAAGGAGGTACCGGCGCATTGGGAGGTGCGCGCCGCGAAGTGGTGCTTCCAGGAAGCTGACGACCGTTCAATAACCGGTTCTGAAGAACTCTTGTCGGTGTCACACGTTACCGGCGTAACACCGCGCCGCGAGAAGCAGAACGTCACGATGTTCAAGGCGGAGTCCAACATCGGCCATAAACGATGTGAACCGGGCGACATGGTGGTCAATACGATGTGGGCATGGATGGCTGCTTTGGGGATCGCGGGGCAAGCGGGGATCGTCAGTCCATCATATGCCGTCTATCGCCCACGCTTGTCGTCCGGGCTGACCGCTGAGTATGCCGAGCGGTTGCTACGCACGACGACATACCGGAACGAGTTCGTGTGCCGTTCTATGGGAATTCGGTCTTCACGGCTGAGGTTGTATCCAGAGGATTTCCTGCGCATTCGGCTATTGTGCCCGCCACCTGAAGAACAAGCCGCCATCGTGCGATTTCTCGATAGAATGACCGGGAACCTGCAGAAAAGACGGACTCAATTGCAAATGGAAATCGAGTTGCTCCGCGAGTACCGCACTCGCCTCATCGCCGATGTCGTGACTGGCAAGCTCGATGTCCGTGCAGTGGCGATGACACTGCCCGAGATCAGTTCCAACGCCAGCGACAATAGCTTGGACGATAAGAGCGTTGCGAGCCGCAGGCTCGCTCCCGTGCGCGAGGAAGTCAGACACGGTTGCGATGACTCCGAGGGGCGTGCCAATCATCACCACGATCACTGCGAGCCACTGGCGCACCGGTGAAGCTAGGCGGAGGCTTCGCAGCGCCGGCCCTCGTCCGAACAGGATCGAGGGAACCGCAACGGCGGCATGCCTGACGGATATACGATTTGTACGAGGCAGCCCAGCGAACTCGTCAAACCTCAATCACACATGCTCGGTTCCTGCAGCCCATTCCCCTATACGGATCTTCCGAATATTCCCCCAGCTCCGCCGGCAGACTTCGAATGAACTGATTGCCAAAACAGGCATCACTTCCTTGATGTAAGGCACTTTATTCATCATATTCGTCGTCAAGGATTTCATCCCAAATCGGGTCGTATTCCTCTTTTTTTCTGGCGAAGAATATCTTTGCATTCTCGATCACATGATTGATAAGATCATCGTCATATGGCGTCAATCCACTCCAAGATAATTGATGAACAATTTTCTCTTCTGAAAATCGACTGAAGAGTTGACCAATTGCAACATTAAGGAATGCACCTATAATGACATCTACGCCCTTGAATGAAAGGTGGACTGTCTTGCCATTCTCTATCAGCGGCACCATCTTGTCGAAGAGACTCTGGCCATCCTTGGATGAAACACAATATGGTCTTCCGACCAAATCCAGCACTTGGATGGTAATGGTGTTTCGATGCATGGTAGCTCTTTTCTCTCTTGAAATTTCCGCACATGCACTCCGACTCTTACTGTCGGTCAAACTCCCGCCGACCAATGGTATCGACCACAAGTATCCTCACGTTTGGAGCCGTCGTGAATCCCCGCGACCGCAAGGTGCGTCAAGAAACGACCTTCCGACGCCACCTCTGGCACTGTGAAGGCCCGCCGGGCCACGGAAACGGGCACGTTACCCGCGACATCCCCCGATCCTAGCGGTGCTCGACCTGGTAGTTCGGAGCCTCCGTGGTGATCAGCACATCATGGACATGGGCCTCGCGTAGGCCTGCTGACGAAATCTGGACGAAACGAGTGGCCGTCCGCATCTGCTCAATATCCTTGCATCCGCAATAGCCCATTCCCGCGCGCAGCCCGCCAACCAGCTGGTGCACCAGGTCCCCAAGAAGGCCCTTGTGGGGCACTCGCCCTTCGATACCTTCTGGCACAAGCTTGCCGGCTCCGGTCGAGGCCTCGTATCGGTCACTGCCTTCCTGCATCGCACCGATCGAGCCCATGCCTCGGTAGGTCTTGTATGTACGGCCCTGGTACAGGACGGTCTGTCCGGGACTCTCCTCGGTGCCGGCGAACAGGCTTCCGAGCATGACGGAGTGCGCTCCGGCAGCGATCGCCTTCGAAACATCGCCGGAGTACTTGATGCCACCGTCAGAAATGATCGGCACGCCGGACCCCTCCGCAGCCCTGGCACATTCGGCCACGGCCGTGATCTGGGGCACGCCCGCACCGGACACGATCCTTGTGGTGCAGATCGACCCCGGCCCGATCCCGACCTTCACGGCGTCAACTTCGAGGCGAATCAGATCTCGGGTAGCATCCGCGGTGGCAACATTGCCGACAACGAGTTGAATGTCGGGCATCACCTTCCGCAGTTGTTTCGTGGCTTCCCGAACCCGGCTTGAATGACCGTGTGCGGTATCGATCACGATGACATCTGCCTTTCTCTTCGCCAGTTCCTGGGCTCGCTCCAGGTAGTCCCCCTTGGCCCCGACCGCAGCACCCACGAGCAGTCGTCCTTGGGTGTCCTTCGCGGCATCGGGGTATTCACGCTTTTTCTGAATGTCCTTGACGGTGATCAGACCCTTCAGATTCCCATCCGCATCAATGACCAGCAACTTCTCGATCCGATGCTCGTGCAGCAGATTCTCGGCTTCCTCAAGTGTGGTGCCAACCGGAACGGTCACGAGGTTCTCCTTGGTCATCACCTCGCCAACCTGCAGATCGAGTCGCTTCTCGAAGCGAAGGTCGCGGTTGGTGAGAATTCCCACCAGTCTGCTGTTCACAGTGACCGGTACGCCGGAGATGCGGTACCGGGCCATCAGGTCAAGCGCATCCTGGATCTTCCGGTCCGGGGAGATCGTGATCGGGTCCACGATCATTCCCGACTCGCTTCGCTTCACCCGGTCGACCTCTTCGGCCTGTCGCTCGATGGACATGTTGCGGTGAATGATCCCGATGCCGCCCTGGCGGGCAAGGGCCACCGCGAGCCTGGACTCGGTGACCGTGTCCATCGCCGCACTGAGCACGGGAATCCTGATCGAGAGTCCACGAGTAACACGGGTGCGAGTGTTGACCTCGGTCGGCAGCACGTCACTGTAGGCTGGCAGCAACAGTACGTCGTCGAACGTGAGAGCGAGGGACAGCGGCTCCGTGACCATGCACAATTATTACACCGGAGCACCGCAGCGAGGCTTCGGGGCCGGGAGGCCGAATGCGCACGACCTGCCGGCGACACGCCGGACGCAGTTTGTGACAATGACGCATATGCTTGGAATCCCGCTCACACACCTCAGTCGTTGCGCCGTGCTCGTTCTCTTCGTGGCCGCCGAGATGCTGGCGGCAGGCGTGAAGATCGGCTTCATCGGCCTGCGACACGGCCACAGTTGGCGCCAACTGGCCGAAATCACGGAGATTCAGGAAGTGGACTTCGTTGGCGTGGCCGAGTCGATCGGCGGGTTGGTCGACGAGGCCCGGAAACTTCAGCCGAACGCTCACTTCGCATCGGACTACCGGGAATTCGTGCACTCCAGAAAACCGGAGATCGTCTGGGCGTTCGTCGAGAACAACCGCCACCTGGAGATCGTCGAGTTCCTCGCACCGCTCGGCATCCACGTGATTTTCGAGAAGCCGCTGGCCGGAAGCTATGCGGACGCCGCACGGATCCAGAAACTCGCGCGGCAGCACAACATCAAGGTGATGACGAACTACCAGATGGCCTGGTGGCCGACCAACCACGAGTTGAAGAGGCAGGCGACATCCGGGAAGGTCGGTAAGGTATGGCGGCTGCACGGCGTCGTTGGCAATGGAGGCCCGTCGCCCAGGGATCTGCGGCGCAAGGTGTTCTTCGACTGGCTGACGGACCCGGAGGCCAACGGAGCGGGAGCCCTCGTCGATTTCGGGATCTACAGCGCCACTTGGGCGGCTTGGCACCTCGGTTTGCCGAGCCAGGTGTCCGCCACGGTGCACAGCCTGCAGCCCGAGCGATTCCCCAGGGTCGAGGACAACGCAGTGCTGGTACTGTCCTATCCGGAAGCCGTGGGAATCTTCGAGGGAAGCTGGAACCTGCCACGCGGATTCCAGCAACTGGAGATCTTCGGGCGCGAAGGCAGCCTCGCCATGAAGAGGGACTCGGTTGCGTTCCGAGCCGGCCGAGGGACCGCCATCGAACTCGATCCGGCATCGCTCACACCCGCTACCAGCCACCCGGTCCGCTACATGATCGACCGCGTAACCGGCAACAAGCCCCTGGAGCACATCGTGGCGCTCAACCTCAACGTCGACGCGGTTCAGATTCTCGAAGCGGCGAAACTATCCGCCAAGCGAGGCAGTGTGGTGTCGCTCCCGCTCAACGCACATTCCAACCAGCCTTAGCTGGTCAGCGCATGCGGCCAACGGCAGCATGGTGAACCCGCCTAGCGACGGACCCATGGGCATTGACTTAGTGGGGGGGGGTATTGCGGGTTCGAGGGCGGCGTAAGGCCGCAGACCCTGTGGATAGTGGGCCTGTGGATGGGCCATCGGTAGCCCATGTCGAGCGCCGGACCCGGGAAGGTGGCTAGCAGGTCCTGGTTCTGGGCGAGTTGGCACCGCGTGAAGCGCCTGCCACCGAAGGTGGTGGTCTTGAGGTTCTCAATGCCGGGGGGCGATCACGCCCACGGAGAAATCACTCCAGACCCACCATCGCAACTGAATTAATGCCATTGCCGGGCCCCTCTACTGCTGCCCTACACTCTACTGGAATTCAGCCTTCGCACCTCCACTCTGCCCACTATCTGTCGCACTTCATTGTGTAATGGGCGATGTAAAACCTTCGGGGAACTTCAGACTAGTTGTGTTCGTTCACAACGCCTAGATCGCGGGTTTCCAGATCGTTGATCCGGTCGAGAGCTTCGTCGATATCTGCCGCGAGACTGTCCAGCCGATTGGAAAATCGTAGAGAAGCGTAATATCCGACCACCGTTATAGCAACTGGAATAAGAACAGCGACGATCCCGACCAGCAGGGATACGACTTGCAGTTACAACCCGACAGGAAGGCCTTCGCACATTGTTCGGTCACCGGCGGCGCCGAGTAGGGCGGCCTTTCGCAGCCTGTTCGCGTTCCCATTCGAGGGCGCCATCTCTGGTCGTCATGCGCCCGACCTTCACAATATGACCGTTCTTGCCAAAATCCTGTTTATGCTCGACTTCCCGGCGCTCGAGATCGTTCGTGATGCCGGTATGAACGATCCTGTGGCCCTGCTTGAAGTGATACTTGTAAGTGTCGTTTGCCATGATCGACACCTCCGTACCGGAAGGCCTCCATGATAGCACGAAATCAGAAAGTGTTGAGAGATTAGTCTCTTCCAATGAGAGATGAGCCTGAGCAGGACTCTGCGGGGGCAGCGGGAATCCTCGGAGGATAATCTCGCAATTCGATCTAGCCACCCACCCCCACCTGGTTGACTTGCGGACCTTCCTGGAGAGCAACCCGGACGAGACCATCCGGGTACCACCTCGACCAGAGGCCTACGCTCATATCGCAGGCGTCCTGCGCCCGGTTCTTGTACTTTGGGCCTGTCGACTTAGCGGTGGGGCCTATTGCGGGTTCGGGGGCGGCGGAAGGACGCAGCAGTCAGGCTTTCTTCGACCTACGGCGGGACCATTTCGAGGCGGGTTGCCTCGATTCGCGAGGTGACGAGCGGCCCGGTCGTGGGCGTTGCCGGCCCACTCCGACACACTCGGCGATGGCGGTGAGGGTGCTCTACTGCGCTCAACGGGAGGACGCCGAAGCCCCACCTGCACCTTCCGCCTCGACTCGGGTTCGGTATCTGCGCAACCGCTCCTGAAGGGCCGCCACGATCTCGGGCTGCTCAGCAGCCACGTTGTAGCGCTCGGACGGGTCCGTGTCCAGATGGAAGAGTTCTTCGCCTTCCACCGTACGCAACTTCCACGGACCGGCCCGGACCGCCTGCACCTGATTGCCGCGGTGGTACATGTACTCCCTGCGCGGAGACTGTCCGGTCCTGCCGGCCCAATGACCGGCGAGATCGTGGCCGTCACTGCCCGCTGGCAGTTCGCCCCCGGCCGCGGCGATGAGCGTCGCGTAGAGATCAACGGTCGCCCCGATCTCCGCCGACACCGTTCCGGCGGGTACCGTGCCTGGCCAGCGCACGATGAACGGTACCCGGACTCCCCCTTCGTAGGTGGTGTGCTTGGCTCCCCGCAACATTCCCGGCGAGCCCGCATGCCAGGGCACAACGCCCCCCGACAGCATGCGGTCGGGCAGATCGAGCCACGGCCCGTTATCGCTGGTAAAGACGACGATGGTGTCATCCGTCTTGCCGGTCTCTTCCAGTGCGCCCAGAAGTTCCCCGGCCGACCAGTCGATCGCCTCGATCACGTCGCCGTACAGTCCTCCCCGCGATTTCCCGCGGAACCGTCCCGCTGTCCGTAAGGGCAGGTGAGGCATGCTGTACGCCAGGTACGCGAAGAACGGCCTGTCGGATTCCTCACGGATCACCTCGATGATCTCCGCGGTGTACCGCATCGTGAGTTGGTCCTGATCAACCGGATGCTCGACCTGCTCCGCATTCCGGTACAGCCAAAGCGGCTCGTCGGTCTGCACCCAGGGCTTGATCATGTCGTTGGAGTATGGCAGGCCGAACCACCGGTCGAAGCCCTTGCCCACGGGCAGGAACTCCTTGCGGGCATACCCGAGATGCCACTTGCCGGCCATCGCGGTCCGATAGCCCGCCGCCTTCAGGGCCTGTGGCAGGGTGGTCAGATGAGACGGGATGCCACCGTCCCCACCCACACTGGTACGGCTGACGGCGGCCCGGCTCGGATAACGGCCCAGGAGGAGCTGCACGCGAGCCGGAACACACGAAGGCGCCGAGTAGAACGACGTCATGCGCAAGCCGTCAGATGCGAGCCGGTCGAGATGCGGGGTGCGGATCACCGGGTTCCCGAACACCCCGAGGTCACCGTAGCCGAGGTCATCCGCAAACAGGAGCAGGATGTTCGGTGCAGCCGTGCCCGCGGAGGGCCACAGCATCGTCATACTGAGGATGAGGAACAGGACTCCACGCATGAGCGCCATTATCGCGCCTGCGGTGGATGGGCCGCCACATTGTCGATCAGGCGCGTCGATCCGAAATACGCCGCAACCGCAATCCGCACTGGTCCCTGGATCCGATCAACAGGCTGCAGAGAGTCCGGATCGACGATTTCGAAGTAGTCGAGTCGCAGCAGAGGCTCCGCCGCCAGCAGTTGCCGGCCCTCCCGCCCGAGTTGCGCCGCATCCAGATGCCCGTCCCCGATGGCGGCGCACACGACGCGAAGGGTCCGTGCCAGCACCGGAGCAGCTGCCCTCTCGGCGGCGTTCAGCAGCAAGTTGCGCGAACTCAGTGCCAGTCCGTCCGGTTCGCGGACCGTCTCGACACCGACGATCCGGACCGGCACGTTCATGTCCTCGACCAGTCGCCGGATGATCGCGAGCTGCTGATAGTCCTTCTCGCCGAAGCAGACATAATCAGCCTGCACGATATTCAGGAGCTTCAGCACTACGATCGCCACACCCTGGAAGTGCCCGGGGCGACTTGCCCCGCACAAGGTCGAGGCCAGACCGTCGATCTGGATGGTCGTCACGATCGGGCGTGGGTACATTGCGTCGACCGGCGGAGCGAACAGCATGTCCACACCGTGGTCCCCGCACGTGCGGAGATCAGCATCGATGTCCCGCGGATAACGCGCCAGGTCATCCGCCCGGTCGAACTGCAGCGGATTCACGAAGAGTGTCGCGACGAGCAGATCGCAATCCGCGCGGGCCCGGTCGAACAGCGCCGCATGCCCCGCGTGAAACGCCCCCATAGTCGGTACGCATCCGACACGCAGGCCCCCGGCCCTGGCCCGCTGGATCCGGTCCCGAAGGATCGGGATATCCGTGATGACTTCGGTCGGCATGAAACCTGCAGGAAGATTCGCCGCTCAGCCGTCGCCGACGGGATCTGGAAACGCCCCGTCGCGCACCTCCCGAACGTACTGTTCGGCAGCGGAAGTCACCTCCCGACCGAGGTCGGCGTAGCGCTTGACGAAGCTGGGCACGAATTCGTCGTAAAGACCCAGTACGTCGTGGACAACCAGTACCTGCCCGTCGCAGTGCGGGCCGGCGCCGATACCGATGGTGGGAATGTCGAGCGCCGACGTGATCCTCCTGGCCACATCCTCGGGAATCGACTCGAGCACGACTGCGAACGCTCCGGCGGATTGCAGGTCGCGAGCACTGGCAAGCAACTTCGCGGCTTCGCCCGGGCTGCGCCCCTGCTTGCGAAATCCGCCAATCTGGTGGACAGACTGCGGTGTCAGACCCAGATGGCCCATCACCGGAATGCCGGCTTCCGCGATGCCCTGCACCGCCTTGAGTGCGGCGTGGCCGCCTTCGATCTTCACCGCCTGTACACCGCCTTCCTGTACGAGCCGTCCAGCCGCCCGGATCGCGTCGCTCACCCCCGTGTGGCAACTGAGGAACGGCATGTCGCCAACGACAAGGGCCCGCGCCGCGCCTCTCGACACGGCGGCCGAGTGATGCGCAACCATGTCAACGGTTACCGGCAGGGTGTTCTCGTGGCCGAGCATGACCATCCCGAGCGAATCGCCGACGAGCAGGACATCCACGCCGGCCCGGTCGAGGAGACGGGCCATCGTGAAATCGTAGGCGGTGAGCATGGCGATCCGCTCACCGGCAGTCTTCATTCGCAGCAGCCCGGGGACGGTAACGGCTTGATCGGAACGGCGCACCCTATTCCCCTTCCCCAGGACCGCGGCTTGGCAGGCGGGTCCGCCCGATCCATCCCGGTCGGACAGTCATCTCGCGCTGATGTCCGAACCTGACGGGCAGGAAGTGCCAGTACAGGCGATGCCCTACTGGCGATGACGCACGGCAGGACCGATTCGAGTCTCGCTCAGGCAGCGCCCCTTCCCCCTCTCGATATTGTAGGGACACTCCATGCCCCGCGAGGAGATTGCCCAGCGGAGGAGATTGCGGAAATCTGCTGCATGGATGGGGTCAGGCGTACGAACGCCGAGGCCGGTTCTGCCGGATGAAGTCGGCAATCGACGCCAGCGCGGTGCCGGGCTGGAACACGGCGGCAACACCCTTCTCCTTGAGGACCGGGATGTCGGCATCAGGAATGATCCCGCCAACGATCGTTCGGATATCGCTGGCACCCTGCTCATCCAGCAGGTCCAGGACGCGCGGAACGATGGCCATGTGCGCCCCCGAGAGAATCGAAAGGCCGATGAACTCCACATCCTCCTGCAGGGCTGCGGCCACGATCCGCTCGGGCGTCTGGCGCAGACCGGTGTAAATCACTTCCATCCCGGCATCCCGCAAGGCCCTCGCGATGACCTTGGCTCCGCGGTCATGACCATCGAGCCCCGGCTTGGCAACCAGGACCCGGATCGGCGGAGCCAATGAACTGGTCGGCATGGAGACAACGCCCCGGTCGTGGTACCCGCTCACCGGAAATTCGTATCCGGTGGCAGGGCCGACGTGACGGATTCGTGCCGTCCGGGAAACCATGGGATGTTCGGATTCACCATATCTAGTTGATAGAATAGGGGACAGGGCGGCATGATCAAATTCAACGCGATGAGAGCCACGCCCCCCCTTCCCCGATTCGCAGTCATTCTCCTGCTCGTTTCGCTCCCGGCGGCCGCGCAGTTGTCGGCTGCCGCCCCATGGGCGTCGTGGCGAGGCGTGAATTCGGACGGGTTTTCCGCCGACACGGGCCTTCCGGAGACCTGGTCACCAGCCGGCGAGAACCTGCTGTGGAAAGCCCCGTACGGTGGCCGCTCAGCCCCGGTCGTGGTGGACGGCCGGGTCTGCATGATCCGGCTCGCCGAGCCCGAGACCGTTCAGGAGTGGCAGGAGCAGATCGTGTGCCTGGACGCGGATACGGGCGAGTTGGTGTGGGAGTACCGCTACAACGTCTTCCAGACCGACATTCCCCACCACCGTGTCGGATGGGCGAGCCTTGTTGCCGATCCGGACACGGGCCACGTATTCGCGCACGGCGTCGAGGGCATGGTGCTCGCGTTCGATCCGCAAGGCAACGTCCTGTGGTGGAGATCGACCGGAGAGGAAATCGGCAGGATCTCAGGCTTCGGCGGCCGGACGGCGACTCCGATCCTCGACGAGGATCTGCTGATCGTGAGCTTTCTGTCAGCCGGATGGGGATCGACATTCATCCCGCGGCATCGGTTCTACGCCCTGGACAAGCGAACCGGCGAGACCGTGTGGCTCTCGACACCCGGCCAGGCGCCGTACGACACAACCTACACGGTGCCCGTCATCCGCGAGATCGGCGGCCAGAGGCTGCTGATCACCGGCAACGGCGATGGTGGCATCTACGCGATGCAGGCCCGAACCGGACTGAAGGTGTGGGAGTTTCCGCTTTCGAAGCGGGGAATCAACTCCTCCATCGTGGTGGACGGGTCGATGGTATACGCATCCCATAGCGAGGAAAACGTCGACCAGAGCACATCGATGGGGCGGCTCGTGGCATTGGACGCGAGCCGGGTCGAGGATGGCAAGCCCGCACAGGTCTGGGCGGTCGACGGCTTTGCGGCCGGCTACGCGTCTCCCGCGATCCACGATGGCATTCTCTATGCGGTGGACAACTCGGCCAATGTCGTCGCGTTCGATGCCACCGACGGCACGCAACTCTGGATCGAGAACATAGGCATCGCTCAGCGGGCCTCGCCGGTGATCGGTGATGGCAAGCTCTATGTCTCCGACGTCGACGGCAAGTTCCACATCTTCAAGCTGGCAGGCCGCGAAGCGCCTGAAAGAACCGACCAGGACGAATTTGAGAACGAGGACGGCAGCGCGACCCAGATCAACGGTTCACCCGCGATTGCCAACGGCCGGATCTACTTCATCACCAACAACATGCTCTATTGCATCGGCACGCCGGACGGGAAGTCGCCCCGGCCCGGCGCGATCCTGGGCGATGCCGCGTCCGCACCGGCCGGAGCCAGTCCGGCGCACCTGCAGGTGGTGCCGGGGGAGATCAACATGGTGCCGGGCGCGACGGCCAGGTTCGTGGCCCGCCTGTTCGACGCCAGCGGCCGAATGATCCGCGAGACCGAGGCGGAGTGGTCGATCGAAGGGGCGCTGAACGGGGAGGTGACTGCAGACGGAGAGTTCAAGGCCAGCTCACTATTCCCCCAGGGAGGGCTCTTGACGGCCACGGCGGGCGGTCTGACTGGCAATGCGAGAGTCGCCGTCCGATCCGCCAGCGGCTTCGCGGACGATTTCGAGCGCTATGCCGTCGATGCCGTGCCGGACGGCTGGTCGGCGGCCCGCGGGCGGTTCCAGATCGTCGAAGTCGACGGCCAGAAGCTGCTCAAGAAACCGTCCGGCAACCCTCGCAGCTGGAGAACGACCGTGTATGTCGGTACGCCCACGCAGACGGGCTACGAGATCGATGCCGAACTGATGTCCATGGAGCAACGACGTCGCATGGCGGACATGGGCCTGGTATCGCACCGCTACACGTTGGCCCTGATGGGCAACGCCCAGACGCTGATGGTCCGCACATGGATGTCGGAGCTCGAACGGTTCTCCAAGGAGATCCCGTTCGAATGGGATCCGGAAGTCTGGTACCGGATGAAGCTGCGTGTCGAGCCTGGCGAGGACGGCCGCACCACGATCCTCGGCAAGGTGTGGCCGAAGGATGGCAGCGAGCCGGACGAATGGTCGATCGAGGCGGCCGACGCAATCGGTCACGACCACGGGAGTCCCGGAATCTACGGCTACTCGTCGGCCGACATCTACTATGACAACCTGCGGGTCACGCCGTTCGGCCATTGACCCCACCGGAGTTTCGCATGTTTGCTCGTCCCTTACCGACAATCTGGCTCGCCGTGATGACCGCGACTGCGGGCGCGCTGTCCGTTTCCGCCGCCGACTGGCCCATGTGGGGAGGTGATCCTTCGCGGAACATGACCTCGTCCGAAACCGGAATCCCGCGAACGTGGGATATCCGGAAGGGAACCGGCATCAAGTGGGTTGCCGAGATCGGCTCGCAATCGTACGGCAACCCGGTTGTCGCCGGAGGGAAGGTCTTCCTGGGCACCAACAATGAACGGCTGCGCGACCCCGAGCAGGACGGCGACCGGGGCGTCGTGATGGCATTTGACGAGGAGACCGGCGAATTCCTGTGGCAGATGACACACGAGAAGCTGGCATCGGGAAGAGTGAACGACTGGCCAGAGCAGGGAGTCTGCTCGTCACCCGCTGTAGTGGACGGTGTCGCCTACTACGTCTCCAATCGAGCCGAAGTGATGGCCGTGGATACCGAGGGCTTCCGTGACGGCGAGAACGACGGGGTGGTCCAGGACGAGAAGTACACCTCGGAAAACGATGCTGACGTCATGTGGGTCGTGGACATGTACAACGACCTCGGCGTGTTTCCCCACAACATGGCCGCAACCTCCCCGCTGGTCGCCGGGGACCTCCTGTTCGTCAACACGTCGAACGGCGTCGACGAGAGCCACATCAACATTCCGTCGCCCCGCAGCCCGAGTTTCCTGGCGCTCAACCGCCACACAGGAGCGATCGTCTGGGAAGATCGTTCACCGGGCCGCAACATCCTGCACGGACAATGGTCGTCGCCGGCCTACGGGGAAGCCGGCGGTAGGGCGCAGGTGATCTTTGCCGGCGGGGACGGCTGGATCTACAGTTTCGTGCCGGAAACGGGAGACCTGATCTGGAAGTTCGATGCCAACCCCAAGGAGTCCGAGTGGAAGCAGGGGCGCGGGGATCGCAACAACATCATTGCGACACCTGTCCTGCACGAGGGAACTGTCTACATCGCCGTAGGGCAGGACCCTGAACACGGTGAGGGCGTCGGGCACCTGTGGGCCGTCGATGCATCGGGAGAAGGCGATGTCACGACCAGCCACGTCGTGTGGCACCATCCGTTCCGTCGCACGATCTCGACGGTCGCCATCGAAGACGGCATCCTGTACGTACCGAACTTCTCCGGCTTCTTCCATGCACTGGACCTGCAGACCGGCGAACTCCTCTGGGAGTACGACATGCTGGCAGCAGTCTGGGGATCACCGTATGTGGTGGACGGCAAGGTGATGCTCGGCGACGAGGACGGGGATTTGACCGTGCTCAAGACCGGCAGGGAGATGGAGGTCTTGTCGGAGATCGGGTTCGGCAACGTGATCTACTCCACGCCCATAGCAGCGAACGGCACGCTATACATCATGACCCGGTCGCATCTCTACGCGATCGCGGCCGACTGAGACGCACCCCATGCCCGACCTTAACGAGAGGATCGAAGCGGCCCGTAGCACTCTGGATGCGCATGTCCGGGAGACGATTGCCTGGCACTTCGATCCCGCCACGGGCTGCCCGTTCTGGCTGGAATTCGCCAAGGCCCGGCTGGCCTGGGATCCTCGCGACCGCATCGGCAGTTTCGAGGACCTGAAACTCTTACCGAAGTTCGAGGATGAGTGGCTCCGGGGTGGCCCGGTACGGCGATGGGTTCCCAAGGGACTGGCGGACCAGCCTGTCTACGTGTTCGAGACGGGAGGAACGACGGGTGTGCCCAAGTCCCGCATCAACGTGGACGACTTCCGCACGGACTATGCGGATTTCTCGAAGACACTGCCGGACGAGCACTTCCCGCCAGGCGCTGACTGGCTGCATCTCGGCCCAAGTGGACCGAGGCGGTTGCGACTGGCCGTCGAGTACCTCGCGCAGGTTCGGGGTGGCATCTGCTTCTGCGTGGACCTTGACCCCCGCTGGGTGGTCAAACTCCTCAAACGGGGCCACTACGAGGAAGCGGAACGCTACAAGCAGCACTGTCTGGACCAGGCGCTGACGATCCTGAAGGCTCACCCGAACATCCAGTGCCTGTTCGCTACACCGAAGCTGCTCGAGGGACTCTGCGAACGGACGTCGCTGCGCAAGTTCGGGATTACCGGGGTCTTCTGCGGGGGCACGGAAATGACGCCGGAGTTTCACCGCTTTGCCCGGGAGGAACTGCTGGAGGGGGCCTACTTTGCCGCCACCTACGGCAACACTCTGATGGGTCTCGCGTGCCACAAGCCGTTCGACCCGGCGGACAACTACGCGATCATCTACTACCCCCCGCAACCCCGCGCAGTGCTGGAGGTCTGCGATCCGGAGGATCTCGACCAGACAGTCGGCTACGGCGAAACCGGCAGAGCCGTCCTTACCACCCTGACCAAGGAGTTCTTCGTGCCGCGATTCCCGGAACGGGACAGTTGCGAACGGGAAGCTCCGATCGACCTGTACCCTTGGGACGGAGTCCGCAACGTTCGGCCATTCCAGGACCCCAAGAGTGGTTCGGTCACCGTAGGTGTCTACTGATTCCCGGTGGGGAAGGAAGACGATGCAGCGGAGGAACTTGGCATTGCTTGGATTCGCCATGGCCGCCGTCATGTCGGCCATACCCTGCGCTGCCGCTGAGGATGAGGCCATCAAGGATCTGATCGCACGCTATGCGACGGCGCGCGATTCGAGGAATCCCGCAGCGATCCGGTCTCTCCTCACGGAAGATGCAGACCAACTGGTGTCGTCGGGTGTCTGGCGCAAAGGTCGTACGGCCCTTGTGAAGGGCATGCTGGGGAGTTCCCGGCGCAACCCCGGCTCCCGGACGCTGACGGTGGAGACTGTTCGGTTCCCGTCTTCGGACCTTGCCGTGGCCGATACCAGGTACGTCATCAAGGGAACGGACGGACAGTCCGAGCGAAGGATGTGGAGCACGTTCCTTTGCCTCCGGACAGTCGATGGATGGAGAATCGCCGCCATCCGCAACATGCTTCCCGCTCCGTAAACGCGAACTGGCGGAAGTCCCGGAACATCAACATCACGCATACTCGGAGAGCGGCCGACCGGCACATCGGGACCCAGATCGGAGGGAGCGACGCGATGCCCGCACTTTCCTTACCAACGGACGGCCGCCTATTGGAGTCTTGCAACACCGCAAGGGGGAGTGGCCGTGCTGGCAATCGCATGGTTAGCTCTGAGAGTAGGGCTGCGGCCGCCACAACATTGCGACTCACGGAACACCATGCCCGTCGCTACAAGGAAGAAAGGGGGAGCGGTTGCCCGCGCCCCCATGGACTCTGCGTTGCCAGAGACTGTCCTGTCTCTACGGCAGGTCCGCGCCGAAGGCTCCCTTGAGGGCCAGATTCTGGGTCTTCGTCGGGGACGTGCCGAAGCCCGAACCCGAACTGCCGCCGGCAAACCCATACAGCCCGATCACCCCCAGCGGCCCGTCCGGTGAACTCCCCACGAACGCAATGCTGTAACCGGCGGCATCCGTCGTGGTGCTCGCCGTGCCCCGGGCCTGCGACGAATCCCGGTAGTCGATGGCCACCGGAGCCAGACTTGCGGCTACGGGATTCATGATCCAATCCAGCTTGTGGTCACCCGAGCGCAGGTCGTCGACGCTGGCTTCGACGCTGTCGGTCGTGCTCATTTCGCGCTTCGTGAAGATCATCCGCCGCACTTCCTTGTTGGCATGGTAGAGGTAGTCGCCCGTCGACACCGACCGCAGGTCGCTCAGCACCGTCGTGACCCAACCGCCCACCAGCTCCGTGGTGGAGGGCTCGTCGGCCGTGTACCAGCGCACCTCAACGCTCGCAGTGCCCTCGTAGGCCGCCTGACTGCCCAGGTCCGCGATGGCGCTGGACGGGCTTCCCGCCAGCGCCATCTTGCCCACGTACGCCACTGTCTTGCCCTCGTACGTCGCCCGACCGCCCAGCGGCAACTGGTCCCGCCTCTGCGCCGTCGCCACCGGCAGCGGACTGTAGGCGAACGACTCCACCTCCAGGTGGGTCCAGTTCTTGGCCCGCAGCATGTTCCGCGCCCACTGGATCCGCCACACCCCGAACCGCGTGTAGTCCGTACTCCCCGCCGTCGCCTTGATCTGCCACTGCCGCTGATTGAACATCGCCGACGCCGACGTGTTCCAGATCCGCTTGTTCGCACCCGCGCTGTCGAACAGTTCCCCGTCGTCGCCGTGGATCGTCAGGAACGATTTCTCCGTGCCGTCCTCATCCTCGTCCACGAACAGACCGTCCCGTCCCGGATCGAACGCCGCCTCCAGTCCCTCCACCGAACTCAGCGCCTCGATCATCGCATCAATGCGGTCCAGCGCATCCGACGGCGCTGCCGGGAACCGACTATCCCGCGTCTTCCGGGTCACGCCGTCGCTCTGCTGCACGCTGACCTCGTTGACGGTCTTGCTGGGCAGTTGCCATGCCCAGCCTCTGAGCTTGCGCCACTCGTCTGTCGTGATGCCTGCCGGTCGCGTGTAGCTGTAGCGGATGCGTTTTTCCGAGTCGTTTTCCATGTTGGACTCCCAGAACACGTAGTGCAGCAGGGCCTGATTGACCTGCTTCCACTCCGCATCGACCTGCTCCTTCAGGCCCCCGATCGACTGCAGCCCGGCGATCTTGTCGCGGCCCTTCTCGATCCGCTCCCGCGCCATCTGCACCCAGGTCTTGGGACTGTTCCGGCTGAACTCACCACCTCCTTCGCTCGCCAGCAGGTCCGCCAGCGAGATCTGCACGTCCAGCATCTGCTCCCCCTTGTACTTGTTGGCGTCCCCCGGCTTGTCGGCCTTGCGGAAAAACGATCCTGCGTAGTTGCCCTGCACCCCGAGAGCCACGGCCTCCTCCTGGCTCAGATCCGCTTCCCCATCGGGAAAGAAAGGATACACCGTCGAACCCAGATTCTCGTAGTACCAGGCCCACGCCTGCGGCTTGGCCGTCAACTGGCCGTTCGCGAGCGTCGTCCTGGCGGTGTCGCTCACCATCATGGCCCCCACCTGCGTCCCGTCGTCCACCGACGGTCGCTGCACCGGCCCGTCCGCCACACGCGTCGCCCCGAATCCTCCCGCCAGGTAACTCTGGTTGTCGCTGCCGGCCGCACTGTCCGTCTTCACGCCGTCACCGACCGACCACACCCCCACCACCTCGCTGCCCGCCTCCGGCTCACTGTCGCCTCCCAGCAACCGTCCCTCGAACGTGCTGTCCACCTTCTGCGGTCGATACACCCCGGCGCGCCGGCCGAAGTCGATCGTCGCTCCCTCCTCTTTCGCCAGTTCCCAGTTCCCCTGCGTCTTCAGGTCCGCCTTCGGCAAAACGATGCTGTCCACCTCCCCGAACAGGTACTCCCAACTCTCCCCCTCCGCCGTCATCAGGTTCGTGATCAATCCGTCCACCTTCTCCGCCGTGAAGTTGATGCTGATCTCGATGTCCCCCGCGTACTGCCTGTCCGCTCCGCTCACCGCCAGCGTCTCCCCCTCGTACCGCGCCGTCCCCGCCGTCTGCACGTACCGCGACCGCGCCGTATTGTCCGTCACCCCGAACGCAAACGCTCCCCGCTCCCCCGTCTTCGGACTCACCTTGTACTCCGCCTTCCCCCGCGCATCCGCACGCTGCCTGCGCGTGATCGTCCCGTACCGCGTGTTCCCCTGCTCCCCGTACGTCACCGTCGATTCCGTCTTCGTCGCCCCGAAGATCGTCTCCGCATCTCCCGTCTTGGCCGCTCCCTCCAGCACTCCGTCGTCCCCCAGTGCCGCCGCCAGTTCCTCCGCGCTGGTCAGTGCCTCGAGCAGGTCGTCGATCTCCCCCAGCGCCTGGTCGTCGTCCGGTTCCGCGTCGTCACCGAACAGGCTGTCGAACCCGGTGTTGGTCGTACCGGTCCCCTTCAACACCGCCGCCAGCACGCCCTTGACATTCGTCTTCGCGTTGCCGCTCGCGGCCGTGCCCCACTGCTTCTCGATCTGCTCGTCCCGGTCCGAGTCCTTCTCGAACACCGCCAGGATCTGGACGATCTTCTCCCGGACCCCTTCCAGCTTCGTCCGTGCTTCCGCCACGAAGTTCGTCCCCTTCGTCTGCGACACCCCGTCTCCCAGCAGGTCCGCGAACGGATAGTTCTCCCCCTTCACCACCAGCGCCGTGTTCGCCTCGTTGATGTCCGCCGTCGACTTGTCGTCCCCCCGCATCGCCGGGTTTGCGCTCAGACCGTCCGTCCTGAACTTCGCCGCGCCGATCTTGACGTTGTCCAGACGCATGCCCGTCAGCATCCCGTCCTCCATCCGCACCCGGTAGCTCCCCGAGGTGTCCGTGTCGATGTCGCCCATCCCGCTGCTCGGCAGCAGCGCGCCGTCCACGTCGTAGCCCTGACCGTCCTCCCGCATTACCGCCAGCAGTCCGCCCGTACCCTCGATCGCCATGCTCTCCGGCTGGTACTCCGCCATCCACGCCCCGTCCACCATCGTCACCGTGTAGACGTTCCCGTTCCCAGCCGTCACCCGACCGCCACTGCGGAACATCTCCCCGTCCAGCGTGTACGTGCCGTCTTCCTCCCGCACCAGCGTCACCGTCGTCCCGCTCGTGCCCAACGCCACCTGCGTCTGTGGCGCCTCATGCATGGCCATCCACATCCCGTCCGCGTCCATGCTCAGCGTGTACAGGTTGCCGTTGGCCGCCGTCACCATCGTCACCCCGTCCTCGACCTGCATCTCCCCCAGCCAGTAACTGCCGTCCTCTCTCTTCGTCAGCATCACCGTCTCGCCCGACATCCCCAGCATGACCGTGACCATCTCTTCCCGGTACGTCGCCATCCAGTTCCCCTCACCGTCATCCATCAGCGTGTAGCTGTTGCCACCCACCATGAACGTGGCTCCGTCGGTCAGCGTCTCCGGCTCCCCACTCACCGGACTCACCACCGTCCAGCTCCCGTCTTCCGCCTGCACCGTCTCCAGCGTCACCCCCAGGCTGCCCACCGTCATCGTGCCCGTCTCCGGCACGTACTCCGCCATCCACATCCCCTCCGTATCCATCCGCAACCGATACCGGTTCCCGTTCGACGCCGTCGCGACCGTCACTCCGCTCTCCACTTCCATCTCTCCCAGCCAGTAGCCGCCGTCCTCGGCCTTGCTCACCGTCACCGTCTCGCCCGACATCCCCAGCATCACCTCCACCACCATGGCCCTGTACTCGGCCATCCACATGCCGTCCTCGCCCATCGTCAGCGTGTAGGTGTTCCCGTTCCCCGCATGCGCGGTCGTCTCCCCGCTCGTCACCGCCATCTCGTCCAGCCAGTAACTGCCGTCCTCCCGCCTCTCCAGCGTCACCGTGTCGCCCGACAGGCCCAGCATCACCGCGATCATCGGCATCCGGTAGTCGGCCATCCAGGTGACCGCTCCGCTCTCGTCGGTCGTGATCCGCAGCACGTACTCGTTGCCGTTCGCGGCGGTGTGGATGGTCTCGCCACTCCGGACCGCCATCTCCCCCAGCCAGTAGCTGCCGTCCTCGGCCTGCGTGATCGTCACCGTCTCCTCGCTCATCCCGAGCGGGACCATGATCTCGTGTGCGTCGAACTGCGCCGTCCAGGCCCCCTCCGCCAGCGTCAGCGTGTACTGCCCGCCGTTCCCGGCCGTCACGTTCCCGCCACTCTCGAACGCTTCCCCGTTCAGCGTGAAGCCACCACCCTCGGTGGTCATCAGGGTGACCGTGTCACCGCTCGTCCCCAGCGTGATCTCGACCGGCTGCGGCTGGAACGCCGGGGGTGCCGGTGGCAATGGCATTAGGATAGTGTTTTGGCTAGGATACGAGCGGCCGATAGAATCCCGTAATCCACTGTTGGCAAATCACTTACGGAAATCTGAAAAAATCTGCCGAAAGTGCTTGACATTGCAGGTTCACCTTTGCGATGGTGAATCTGGAGCCGTTCCCCCGTGGCTGCGATCGACCCTCTCATTCAGAACCTCAAGACCACCACCTTCGGCGGTCGGCGCTTCACCCGCCGCCAACTCGCCCAGGTCCAGGACCTCGTCGGCACCTTCCCGGCCCTGAGCCGCCGCGAACTGGCCCAGACCCTCTGCGAACAACGGAACTGGTCCACACCCGCCGGCCAGTACCGCATCAAGGCCGCCCTGCAACTGCTCGAAGACCTCGAACAGTTCGGCATCCTCACCCTGCCTCCCAAACGCCATCCGGATGTCCCCCGCCCCCGCAAGCCGGTCCCGCACACCCCGCGCAGCGACCCCCAACCCCCGCTCACCGGCCCGCTGGCCGCTCTGACTCCCCTGCGCCTGCTACCGGTCGCCAGCGCCGAGCAGCTCGCCCTGTGCAAGGAGTTCATCGACCGCTACCACTACCTGGGCTACCGCCAGCCCGTCGGTCCCCATCTGCGCTACCTGCTCTACGACCGCCAGCAGCGACCGCTCGGCGCGATGCTGTTCCAGCAGGGCACCCTCACGCTGGCCTGCCGCGACCGCTGGATCGGCTGGGAACCCGACCAGTACAGACACCAGCTGCATCGGGTCGTCTCGCAGGCGCGCTTCCTGCTCCTGCCCTGGGTCCGCGTCGAGCATCTGGCCTCTCACGCCCTGGCCCTGGCGGTCCGCCAACTGCCCTCTGACTGGCACCAACAGTATCGCTACCAGCCCGTCCTGATCGAGACCTTCGTCGACCCGCAGCGTTTCGTCGGCACCTGCTATCGCGCCGCCAACTGGCTCGCCATCGGCCAGACCCAGGGCCGCACCGACCACCCTCCCAAGGACGTGTATCTCTATCCGTTGACCAAGGACTGCCGGCAGATCCTGTGCGCGGGCCCCCCCAAGTCCCAGCGGCGTTCCGCGCCGTCGCAAACCGCCGTGGAGGTCACCCCCGATGCGGCCTTCGTGCAGACCTGGCGGGAGTTGATCGATGCGCTCAGTAGCCTGGCCAGTCAGCATGATCGGCAGTGGCAGCAGCGCCGCCGTGTCCTCGACACCCTGCTCGTGATGCTGTTCGTCTTCCGGCTGGTGTTCGCACCCCGCCGCCTGGGCTACACCGCCACTCTGGCCGAACTCTGGGACCACTGTCGCCACCTCGAGGTGCCGCTGCCCCAACCCCACCCGGTCTCGGCCGCCGCCATCACCCGCGCCCGCCACAAGGTCGATCCGCAGGTCTTCCGCCAGTTCCATGCCGCCATCCTGCGCCGCTGCCCCCAGCCCCCCGACCACCTCTGGCGCGGTCACCGCGTCTTCGCCATCGACGGCTCCAAACTCACCCTGCCGCACCCCTTGCTCGAAGCCGGCTACCCGCTGCCCCATCCCCAGTCCCACTATCCGCAGGGCCTGCTGAGTTGCCTGTACCGCCTGCACTCCCGCCTGCCCGTCGACTTCGACCTCCACGCCCACGGCAACGAACGCCAGGCCGCTCTGGCCCATCTGAAGGCCCTCTCCGGCTCCGACCTCGTCGTCTACGACCGCGGCTACTACTGCTTCGAACTGCTCGCCGCCCACCACGACCGCCAACTCCCGGCCGTCTTCCGCCTGCAGTCCAACAGCGGCACCCCCATCGCCGCCTTCCTCGCCTCCCCGCTCACCGACTCCTGCGTCACCATCGACCCCGGTCCCGGCACCCTGCGCAAACTCGCCGCCCGTTACCCCGACACCGTCTTTCAGCCCCTGTCCCTGCGGCTCGTCAAGTACACCCATGCCAGCACCACCTACCTGCTCGGCACCACCCTGCTCGATGCCCGCCGCTACCCCATCGCCGCCCTCTCCGACCTGTATCACTCCAGATGGGCGGTCGAGGAAGGATTCAAAATCAGCAAGCAGTTCCTCGAAGTCGAACAGTTCCACGGTCGCAGTGAACGCCTCGTGCTCCAGGAGTTGTGGGCGCACTTCAACCTGATCGCGATGACCCGCACCTTCACCAATCGCGATGCCGCCCTGTGTGCGGCGGCCCAGGAGAGTCCCGACCAGCCGGTGCCACAGGCCAACTTCAAGCACAGCCTGCACACCCTGGCACGGCATCTGGAAGCGCTCCTGCTGAGCCACTCCCAGTTCCTGCACAGCACCCTCGCCACCATCGCCGAGTACGTTGGCGTGGGTCGGCAACGCCCGCGACCGGACCGCTCGGTCCCCCGCGAGTCCCAGCAACCCGCCTCGAAATGGTCCCGCCGCAAATCGAAGAAAACCCAGACCCAAGCCTGACTGTCGCGGCCGTGCGCCGCCCTCGAACCCGCAATAGCCCCCCAAACTGCTAAGTCAACAGGCCCAAATCACTAAGTCAATGCCATTGGTGCCGGTGGGGGTGTGACCGGCCTCGCTATCGGTGCGGGTTCATCGCCTCCACAGCCGGCCATCCCGACTGTCAGAAGCCCTGCCAGGAAGAGAGTTACCCCCCCCCCCCGAATTTCTTCAACTTGCTCTGCATCGAAGTTCTCTCCTTCTTTCCTGTACCCGTACGCGACCGAACGACTTTCCCGCTCCGCAACCCGGTTTCCCGGAGACCTCCAAGGGCCATCGGACCGGATCGGTATCAAGCTATCACAGTCTGTAATGGTCTGCAAATTCCTGTCTCTTCCCAACGAGAGCTAAGCCTGAGCGAGGCTCTGCGGGGCAGCGGACATCAGCGGAGGCTGATCTGGCATCTCGACGTCGCCCCCCCCGAGCCGGAACGACTTGTCGGCTCCCCCATACGCTCCGGACAGAAGACCTCCGTCGTGAGTCACTCCATTCGCTGCGATTGACGGAACACTAGTCACGCAACTTGCCGTTGCTGCGCCCCAGTCGCTGCCACTCCTCGCGGCGGCCGCGATTGGCGATCACGGCGTGCAGGTACTGGGTGAGCATCTGTGTCCGTTTCACTTCACTGCGTGTCTCGAGCAGAGCCTGCTTGGCGGACGCAGAGAGAGGCAGGTCACCCGCGATGCGAAACGAGAGCCATGGATGGTTGGGATTCCAGTTCTCTGCGGTTGCGTTGACATTGTCCAGGACCTTTGTCGCCGCGTCCAGGAGACGCTGCACCGTGAAGGCACTGGCCTGCGCCGGGTCGTCATCGCCGAAGAACTCGACACCCGCCTGCACGCACTCCTCGGAGGAGTCCAGCGAGCGAATCTCGAACCGTCTCGTTCCCATCGCATCGGCATTGAAACGGCCATCCTCGCGGCGTTCCTTGATCTCGCGAACCTTGGCAGCGCATCCGACGCTTTCCAGTCCGTCATCGGTCTGTCTCACGACGCCGAATTCACTTTGATCCTCGAAGGCCCGGGAGATCATCGATCGGTACCGCGGCTCGAAGACATGCAGCGGAACGACCTCCCACGGCACGAGGACCAGGTCGAGCGGAAACAGGGGAAGAAGCGTTTTCTCCGCCATGCTACAGTATGCAATTCCGGCGGCGGCGAGTCCGGTCAGCGGCAATTGCAGCTTCGCGACAGAACCGTGATCATCACGGGAGCGTCCTCCGGAATCGGCCGTGCGTGCGCGATCCTGCTCGCCCGCGAGGGTGCCCGGCTGGTGCTCGCGGGGCGGCGGAGCGACGCCCTTGCGGAGACATCATCCGTGGCTGGTGGCGGTTCGATCATCGTGGCGGATCTGGCAACACCTGAGGGTCTTGCGCTGTTCCACCAGCAAGTGCTGGACGAAACGCCGGCTATCGATGTCCTCATTCACAATGCCGGTGTGGGCATCCAGGCTGCATCGTTCGAGACCGACCCGAACCTCACCACGCAACTGATGGCCCTGAATTTCCTGGCACCCGTCGAGATCACGCGCAGACTGCTGCCCCTGATCCGTCCGGGCGGCTCCATCGTCACGATCAGTTCGATCGCCGGGCAGGTTCCGATCCCCGGAATGGGCGTCTATTCCGCTTCCAAGCATGCCCTGAATGCCTACGCCGATATCCTGCGCATGGAAACGGCGGATCGCGGGATCCATGTCCTCAGTGTCTGCCCCGGCTATGTCTCCACGCCCTTCATCCGCAACATGCTGCAGGGAGCCTCGCCGACCGCGCTGCCAGGTCGAAGCCGATTCGGCATCACGGCCGAACAGTGCGCAGAGGCGGTGCTGGACGGTATCCGGAAGCGCAAGCGGACCGTTGTCGTGCCGCGGCTCGGATGGGCGCTGATCGTGGCCGAACGGCTCTTCCCCGCCACGGTTCACGGCGTCATGGCCCGCCACCTGTCTCGGCGCAGCGAATGATGACGGCAACGGGCATGCCGTTGGCAATCTCCTTTGCGGGATTCATGGGTTCCGGGAAATCCACCATTGGCCATGCAGTTGCGGAACAGCTGGGCTGGACATTCGTGGATCTCGACGCAGAGATCGAGCGGGCTGCCGGCATGGGCATCTCCGAGACCTTCGACCTCCACGGTGAATCGGCCTTCCGGCGCCAGGAACACGATGCACTCCGAGCGCAGGCGGGGCGGGCCGTCGCTGGGACGAGGCTAGTACTGGCCCTGGGCGGCGGCACCTACGCGTTCGACCGCAACCGCACCCTGCTGCGCAGCATCGGCCCGACGATCTGGCTCGACGCCGATGCTGCGACTCTCTGGAACCGGGTCCATCACAGCTCCCACCGGCCACTGGCCCGCGACCGCGATCGATTCGAACGGCTTCATGAAGATCGTCGGGAGTCGTATGCCTTGGCGGATTTCCGTATCGACGGTTCGGACGCACCCACTCAAGTGACCAATCGGATTCTCTCGCTAGGATGGGTAAAGGACCTGCAACGGGATGCCTGATCCGATCGTGCGGGCTCAAGGGCTCGGAAAGACCTTCCGAACCGGAGAGCAGTCCCTGACGATCTTCTCCGGATTGACATTCGAGATCGACCCGGGGGAGTGCATCGCCCTGGTCGGCGAGTCCGGAGCCGGCAAGTCCACGCTCCTGCACCTGCTGGGAGCACTGGAGAAGCCGACATCCGGGACGATCCATTTCGAGGGCTCCTCCCTGGCGGCCTTGAACGAGCGGCAACTTGCCCGCTACCGCAACCGGGAGATCGGATATGTGTGGCAGAATTGCCACCTCCTGCCGGAGTTCACTGCTCTCGAGAACGTGGCATTACCGTTGCGGATTCACGGAACACCGGAGGGAACGAGCCTGCAGCGAGCCACCCTGCTGCTCAGACGGGTCGGCCTGGAGGATCGTCTGGATCACCAGTCCGGGGAACTCTCCGGCGGCGAGCAGCAACGTGTGGCAATCGCCCGGTCGCTGGTCGCGGAACCCAAGCTGCTGCTGGCCGACGAACCGACTGGCAACCTGGACGAGCGGACGGGCGAGTCCGTCATGCGGATGCTGCTGCGGCTGGTTCGCGAGGAGGGCCTCGCGATCCTGATCGCGACGCATAACCCGGCCTTCGCCGCACTCTGCGACCGGATCTTCAGGTTCGAGCACGGTCGGCTGCGGCAGGCGGCCGGCTAGCAGCGGAAGCCTCTTCCTCGATCAGCCCCGGAACCGGCCCGGGGCCGGCGTCTCGGGCAGTCTCCCGAATCCGCTCGCGGAGCTTGGAGTACCGCTGGGAAGACGAAGCCGTCTGGACGGCCCGGCGGATCGCAGATGGTTGTCCCAGCAGCACGACCAGCCGCTTGCCCCGGGTGATCCCGGTATAGATGAGATTCCGCTGGAGCATGACGAAGTGGCTGTTCATGATCGGGATCACGACCGCTGGGTACTCGGACCCCTGGCTCTTGTGAATGGTCGTTGCGTAGGCGGGTACAAGTGAGTCGAGTTCGCTCTGGGAGTACACGACTCGCTGGCCGTCGAAGTCGACCTCGATCCGGCCCTTCTCGACGTCGAGATGCACCACGAAGCCGATATCGCCGTTGTAGACCTCCTTGTCGTAGTCGTTCTCGGTCTGCATCACCTTGTCGCCCTGGCAGAAGACCCAGCCATGCCGTTCCATGCGCTCGACGACACCCGGGTTGAGGGCAGCCTGCAATTCGGCGTTCAGCACCTTGGTGCCGATGGCACCCCGATTCATCGGGCACAGAACCTGGATATCGCGGACCGGATCGAAGCCGAATCTCCTCGGGATGCGATCCCGCACCATCTCGATGGTCCTGCGGATGGCGATTTCCGGTGAATCCGCGGGAACGAAGTAGAAGTCCGTCCGTCCTTCGGGCTTGGCCGTTTCCGGCATTTCGCCCCGATTCACGCGGTGAGCGTTGACGACGATCCGACTCTCGGCGGCCTGACGGAACACCTCGACGAGTTTCGCCACCGGCACCACCTCGCTTGCGATCAGGTCGGCCAGCACATGCCCGGGCCCGACGGATGGCAACTGGTCGACATCTCCGACCAGCAGGAGGCCAGCCTTGCGAGGCAGGGCCTTCAGGACGGCGTCCATCAACGACAGATCGACCATCGACGCTTCGTCGATCACAAGCAGGTCGCAATCGAGCGGTGTCTTCCTGTTGCGTCGGAAGCCTCCCTGGACCGGGTCGAACTCCAGCAAACGGTGGATGGTGCGGGCGTCCATCTTCGTCGCCTCACTGAGCCGCTTCGCGGCACGCCCGGTGGAGGCTGCCAACTCGATGGCGATTCGCTTGGTCGCGAGGATCGTCAGGATCGCGTTCACGATGGTCGTCTTGCCGACTCCGGGACCGCCAGTCATCACCATGACCTTCGATCTGAGCGCCATCTGCACCGCTGCGGCCTGGCTCGGTGCCAGGACGAGACCCATCCGACCTTCGGCCCAAGGCAGCGCCCGGACTGCGTCGATCCGGGGCCAGGGAGCTCGACCGCCGATCAGCTTCGCCAGCGCCTCGGCGATATTCCTTTCGGCTCGTTGCAAGTGCGGTAGGAAGACGCAGGCCTTCGAGTCGATCTCGTCCGGTACCACGCTGCCACTCTCGATCTCGTGAGCCAGCGCCTCCTCGACGACTTCGGACCGAACATCCAGCAGTTCCCGGGCGCGGGCCATCAACCCGTCGCGGGGCAGCGCGCAATGCCCCTCCTTGGTAGCCTCGGCGAGCGTGTGGCTGATCCCTGCCCGGACACGAACCGGCGCATCCTTCCGGATGCCGACGGCGGTGGCGATTCCGTCCGCCACTGCAAAGCCGATGCCGCGGATATCGCGGGCAAGCCGGTAAGGGTTCTCGGACATGATCCGGAGCGCATCGGCCCCGTAGAGTTTGTGAATCTTGGCCGCGCGAGCCGCCCCGATCCGGTGACTGCGCAGGAAGAGCATGATCTCTCGCACGGGTTTCTGCGCTTCCCAGGCCCGGATGATCCTGTCGGCCCGCACGGGCCCGATACCGGGGACCTCCGTGAGGCGCTCTCTCTGGTTCTCGATTACGTCGAATACCTTCGCGCCGAATGCGTTGACAAGCTTTTTGGCATAGACCTGTCCGATTCCCGGAATCGCCCCGGACGCCAGGTACTTCTGCAGACCCTCCGCAGAGTCGGGCTCGGACACGCTGATGTAGGCCGCCTGGAACTGGAGCCCGTGCGAGGGATCCTTGACCCATCGACCGGCTGCCTTGATCCATTCGCCCGGCCGGATCGAGCCGACACGGCCAACGACCGTCTCGATGTCCCGATGTCCCCGGGCCCGGACCCTGAGGACACTGAATCCGCTGTCTTCGCTGTGGAAGACCACTCGTTCGATCGATCCGGACAGGACCTCCTCCTCGGGAGAAAGCTCTGGAAAGAGCGCGGATTCGGACACTTGCGGCGGATTCCCGGCCGGCCCCTGCGAACCGGAGCCCCCCTATGAAGACTATCGCAGGCGCAGGCCGGATGCGGATTCCGCCGTCGGTGCGCCATCCGAGCTTACAGAGCAATCCGGTCCCTCCTGTCATCGGATCGCTCCCGCACGGCGTTCTCGCCGTACCGATCGAACGTAGTACGATGGCAGTTCGCTGGTTGGGACAGCCAGTCGCGCGATCGTCTCCGGAATGTCCGCTCGCTTACTCGACGGAAAGGCAATCCGCGACAGCATCCTGGCGGAAGTTGCAGCCCGGATCGGGCGCGCCGTGGAACTGGGCGTCCGGCCCGGACTGGCGGCGGTGCTGGTGGGCGACAATCCGGCTTCCGGGGTCTACGTCCGGAATAAGATCCGTGCGTGCAGCCGGATCGGAGCGTACTCGGACGCGATCCGCCTTCCGGCAGAAACCACGACAGACGAGCTGCTGGCGGTAGTGCACCAGCTCAATCACCGCAACGATATCGATGGGATCCTGGTCCAGCTCCCGCTGCCCGCGCACATTGACTCCACGCGGGTACTCTCCGCCGTATCGCCGGACAAGGATGTGGACGGATTTCATCCGGTGAACGCCGGCAGACTGGCTCTGGGACAGATCTGCCTGAAGCCTTGCACGCCACAGGGCCTGATCGAGATCCTCCGACGCAGCGACATTGCGATGGCTGGCCGCCACGCCGTCGTTGTGGGACGGAGCAACATCGTGGGAAAGCCGGCAGCACTGTTGCTGCTGGCGGAGCACGCCACGGTCACCGTCTGCCATTCCCGCACTCCGGACCTTCCCGCGATATGTCGGCAGGCCGACATTCTGGTCGCTGCGGTGGGCCGACCGGCGATGCTGACCCGGGAGCACATCCGGGAAGGCGCGGTCGTCCTTGATGTCGGCATCAATCGAGTGGAAGACGCACCGCTGGCCGAGCGGCTGCTAGCGCACGCTCCCGAGCGCCTGGCACGCTTCAGGAAGAATGGCAGTGCCCTGATCGGTGATGTTCACCCCGGGGATGTCCGCGATGTCGCCGCCGCCTACACGCCGGTCCCCGGCGGCGTCGGCCCACTGACAATCGCGATGCTGATGTCCAATACGGTCGAGGCTGCACGCCGACGTTTGCCCGACAACAGCCGCGGGTCGGCATGAGTCTCGAGCGATACGGCTGGACCCCGGACTTCCAGCAGCCTTCTTCGGGGCCTGCGTCCGCCGTACCGGGACGGGTGCGGCTTGCCACCGTCAGGAAGGCCCAGGTCTACACCGCGGACGGCACGTCCGACATCAACCTGCCCCGGAACCTCGGCCCGGTTGCAGTCGGAGACTGGTTGCTGTTCGCTCCCGAGAAACGGATCGCCACACGCGTGCTGCCCAGACGCAACGCACTGGCCCGCAACCGACCGGGCCAGACGGCGAAACGGCAGATTCTGGCCGCGAACATCGACGCCGTCCTGGTCGTCAATGCCCTGGACCGGCCACCAAGCCTCCGGCAGATCGATCGCTACCTGGTCTGTGTGATCGAGAGCGGGGCCAGCCCCCTGATCGTTCTGAACAAGACGGATCTGTGCGCGGATGTTGCCAGTGCGGTTGCTGCGTGCCGGACTCGACACCCGGACATTCCTGCAATTGCCACCAGCACGGTTGACGGATCGGGCCTGGCTGAACTGGAGCGCCACTTGCCGACGAACGGAACCGTGGCCCTCGCGGGGCCATCCGGCGCCGGCAAGTCGTCGCTGGTCAACGCGCTCCTGGAGACCGACCACCTGACGGTCGGAGCGGTCCGGGACCGCGACCGGCGGGGGAAACACACAACCACGCGTCGAGAACTGATCGTGCATCCGCGCGGCTGGCTGCTGATGGACATTCCCGGCATCCGCGAACTCTATCCCTGGAGCCGGACTGCAACCGTCGACGCCGTCTTCGGCGATCTGTCGGCGCTGGCAGCAAACTGCTACTACAGAGACTGTCGGCACCAGGGCGAGCCCGGATGCGCGGTTGGCGCGGCTGTCGACGAAGGGCGGGTCGAGGCCGACAAGCGGGACAGTTACCTCGAACTGCGGAAAGAACAGGAGGATCTGGCGCGCGGGATGGACATGACGAAGACCTGACCCGCAACGGCGAACGGAGAGTGCTGCAAATGGAATCGCGCGGTCCGTTGTGGACGGTTGGCGGCCACAGCGGGCATGGTCGGTAAGGAGTTACACGTCCTGACCGCTGGAATCCGGGAGGCGCTTGAGGATATCGGCAACCGAGGGTGGCCAGCAGGTATCGACTTCTCCCAAGGGGTTTGGAGCCAGGATGTCATAGCCCACGATCTCGTTGGCAGCGTAGGGACACTCAGCAGGAATGGCCCTGTTCCAGTTTCGCCGCAGCGTCGCCAACGGGAGAGATGATTGTCGGGCTTCGAGTCTGGCCAGGATCCGAATGCCATCATTTCGTCCCTTGCTCCACGCCTGCGTCAACATTTCATCGAGTCTCGACTGCATCCCGGGACATTCATCGAGCTTGTCCAGCATCTGTTGACGCCAGTCTTCGATTTCGCCCTTCGAATGGCCGATGCTGGGGTCATCCGGCATGTGTTCGATCTTCAGGAGATGGGAGATCGTGTTCCGGCAGAACGAGAGCCAGGATCCCTCATCCCTCTTCGCCATGTCGTCGATCTCCTCAATGAGATTCTCCCAATCCACGGACGCAAGATCGCCCTCGCGCAATGCCCGGGACTGTTCCCGTGCCCAACTCCAGAGGTCTTTGTCATAGAGTGACGCACCGTCAGACAGCCTCTTCGGGACAGTCCGCGTATCAATGGTTGCTTCCACCGGCAACATTTCCCTGCCGAGATTATAATGCGCCGATTACATCCCCGCCAACTCACGCGAGTCGGTGGGAAAGGATCGGGGTTCCGAAGACGGAATGATCCGGAACGCCTCCGGCGACGCGTTGAACGAAGGTCCACGCTGCCTGAGCATCGGACCGTTGTGCCCCTATCGAGACAGGTCGAAACCGACCGCGATCCCGTACGTGCGGCTATCCATATGAACCGTCGATGCCATCAGCGGGTCGGTTCGCGGCTCACTCAATCCAGGCGTATCGCTTCGGGGCCGAGCGGCAGACTCACACGACGCAGAGCGCCTAGCGGTCAATCGTCCGCGTCTCGCCGCTGTGGTGCAGGATCGTAACGGACGAATCCGCGGCCCCATGGAAGGCACCCCTGCGTCTTCACTCAAGAGGCGAAGTCCTGACCTGGAAGAGGATCGGGCGAGTCGACTCTCCCGTCTCCCGGCGGCAAGGACCGTACCCGCGCTCGGTCCGCCATTGCCCCGGCCTCCGTACCCGAGTCCGCAGCGACATACTGCTCTAAGGCCCTGGCGGTGGCGGTGGTCCGGGGGACACGCGCTCCGGCGAAGTCGTCACGGCTGGCTCCTGGAGGGTGAAATCCACGGTTACCGTGTCGCCGTCAAGCAGCTGCATTCTACGAACGGCGGGCCTCTCGCCGATGATCCTCGCGGCTACCGCCAGCGACCCCGGCGGTAGCCCTCGGATCTCGTAGCTCCCACTCCGGTCGGTCGTGACAACCCGGGTGAACGAGCGTCCGTAGGGCCTGGTCGCCCAGATGCCGGGCGCAGCCGAGGTCCCTGGTTCTGGTCCGCCACCGTCATCGTCTCGGTCCGGAGCGGTACGGATCACGACTCGAATGAAGACGCCTGCCAGCGGATGACCCGCCGTCGAGGTCACGGTTCCGGATATCCGGGCGCCGCGCGAATGTAACTCGATCAGGACGTTCCGAATGGCCGCGTCTTCGCGGCTGACGGTACCGGAACGGCCCGGAGCCCCTGTCCCGAGGATCGCGGACGATGTTGGCACCCAATCGTCCGGAAGCGCATCCAAGGCGAATCGGCCACCACCGTCGCCCGCCGCAAGGAGAGTGAACGCGCCATTCGCATCGGTAATGTCATCCGCGCCGTCGTCCATTTGCATTTGCAGGAAGCGGTCAATGTACCGAATCCTCACAGGAACACCTTCCAGAGCTCCTCCTGTATCGCTCAGAACGGTTCCTTCCACGAGACGCAGTTCGGCCAGCCGGAAGTTCAACACGATCAGCGGACAGATCGGCGACACCATTGCCTCGGCACCGGCGTACCCTCTTGCGCCTGCCCTCACGGCCTGGATTCCTTCGCGCGATGTCGCAATGAAGAAGCTCCCGTCGTCCGCAGTGTCGTGCGTCTCGATTCCCGTCTTCGGCGGCTCGCGAAGAATCGTCATCCATGCGGGCAGTTATCCGGACGACACCACCTCCGTGGCCAATCGAACGGCCTGTCGTCGATTTCTGCTGCTGGTAGTTGTTGTGGTTGTAGAGCGCCCTGGTGGGCGGAGACCGGCTGTGGGAGGCGCACGAATTCCACTCGTACCCTCCATCCGTGCAGACTGTCCTTGATGGCCTGTCATCTTCGGGATCCTGAACGATGTCATTGCGGCACCATCCTTCGAACGGATCGCCGTCCATTTTCGGGGCCGACTCGGTCTTCACTCCCCATCTGCCAAGAGCCGGGTCATGGAAACCTGCCTGACACTCTGCGCCAACCGGGCCAGAGACCTGGCGGTCGGCGTTCCAGGTCGTGTATTCGACCCGGCAGTACGGTTGCGCATTGGCACTGGCGGAGAATTCACTGGTCACCAGGGCGAGGATGGCAGCCCCGGCAAGCCGGACACCCCGGACTCGATAACCGGAAATGCGTGTTCGCGCGGTCTCCATTGCTCCATTCCTACTAACCAAGACGGACAACGGAGCGTTTCATCACAGACTTTTTTCGATTTCCTGCAGTCATAGAGGTATGGGCCAGTCCTTCGCAACCATGCGCGTCAGCAGAACAGGTGGCATTCCGGGATGCGAGTCGACGGTGCGTTCATCGACCCGCTGGCGGAACCGGGCACGATTCTTCTGCGGACGAAACGACAGGCACGCCAGATCAGCCCCACCCGGCCCGACAGGGGCAACCCCACGATCAGAACGAGGTCCGGAGTCGCGAGGCGGTCACAGGCGCTGGAACCAGAGTGAAGTGCCGACTCGCAACGACCGCGGGTGGCCGGGTTCGATCGTATTCCGCGATGGGGCGGAGGGCTGCGCCCCACGGACGGAGATTCCCATCGCCGGTATCAGAACCGCCGGGTCATCAGCTGGAATCCATGCTTGCCGAGGCGGTCCCGGGCAAGCCTGGCATCCTGGTCATCCTTGAACGGGCCCACGACGACCCGGAAGAGCCCATTGGAGGAAGCCGGCAGGATCCTCGCCGGGAAGCCTTCGGTCCGCAGCCAATCCACGAGTTCCTTGGCGTTCGTGCGCCGACTCATCGCCGCAACCTGGTAATGGAGATCCCCGGCCTGGCCGACACCGGCGGCCGGGCGCACGGGGTCCGCACGTCGCGGTTGACTTGGCGGGGCTGCCGGAGCGTGACCTTGCGGCGCAGGCACCTTCACGCTCGGAGTCCCCTGCTTGATTCCAGGCGTGGGCTTGGCCCGCTTGATCGCCTGGCGATCCGTCCGGGGCTCACCGGGAACCTCCGCTGCAGGCTTCGCCGTCGGGTCCGGCACCTCTGTCGACTCCGCGGTGGGCGCCGGCCCGGGCCTGCCGCCAACCGGCTCGCGCGGACTCAGCGGAACCGCGAGTTCCTCCGCAGGCACCTCAGAGTTGCCTTCCAGGACGGCCAGCAGACTTGGCTTGCCCTGTGAGGCCCGTGCGTGCCCTCGCTCGTAGCCCATCAAGTAGGCACATCCCAGCAGGATGATCGCCAGAACCGCGGTGCCAAGCACCTGCTTGAAGCCGAAGACAACCTCGACTTCATCCTTGGATGCCGACTTCCTCGGCATGCTTCATTCTATCGCAACAAAACAGGAGTTCTAGGAGTTGTTGCCGGATCCCGGGTCTTCCTGCTGGTCGGCCCACTTTGAAAGTCCCCGAAACAGGTCCACCGGCAGAGGTAGAACGACGGTCGTGTTCTTTTCTGCGCCGATTTCGGTCAGCGTCTGCAGGTAGCGGAGCGTGACGGATGTAGGCTGACGGCTCAACTGCTCGGCGGCTTGGGTGAGCTTCGCGGACGCCTCGAGCTCACCGTCGGCGTGGATCACCTTGGCCCGTCGCTCCCGCTCGGCCTCGGCCTGACGGGCGATCGCGCGGATCATCTGCTCGGGCAGGTCGACATGCTTGACCTCCACGGCCTGCACCTTGATCCCCCAGGCGCCGGTCTGTTCGTCGAGCGTCGTCTGCAGCCGGGCATTGAGCTTCTCCCTCTGGCTCAACAGTTCGTCGAGGTCGGCCTCTCCGAGGACGGAGCGGAGGCGCGTCTGGGCGAGTTGGGACGTGGCGTGGATGTAGTGCTTGACCTCGACCACCGCCTTGGCGGGGTCCAGTACCCGGAAGAACACGACCGCACTGACCTTGACGGTCACGTTGTCCCTGGTGACGACATCCTGCGAAGGCACCTCGAGTGTCTCGACGCGCAGCGGGATGCGCACGATGCGGTCGATGGGACGGAAGACGAAGATGAGGCCGGGCCCCTTGGCTCTCGACAGGAGCCGTCCCAGCCGGAAGATCACACCGCGTTCGTACTCGGTGAGGATCTTGATGCTGTTGACCAGATACAGGGCAATGACGATCGGGATGATCAGTGAAAAATCCATGCAACACTCCTTGACGGCGGTCACTCCCGGAATGGCAGCGATCCGCCGACCTTGCAATACGGCCGATTGTCGCAGCTTGACTCCAGGCTGCTAATCGAATTCTAGCCGATGGCAGTCGCAGGCGGGTCCGGACGGGCGGCCGGTGCGTCGGACATCGGAGTGTCGACTTCGAGCGTCATGCCGTCGACGGCCACGACACGCACTCTCTCGCCAGCGGAGACCGGCGAGAGGGATCGGGCACTCCAGTACTCACCATGGACGAATACCGTGCCATCCGGGTCGAGCGCTGTCCGCGCCTCGCCGAGTTCGCCGACCATGGCCTCGGTGCCGGTGACGACCTTGTAGCGGAAGGAACGGATGGCCAACTGCAGGAGGAAGACACTGATCGCAGCGAACGGGAGCGTGATCGCGACGGCTGGCCCCCACCCGATCTGGAGTTCCGGTATGTCCGTATCGACGAGGATGACGATGCCGAGGATCATGGCGATCACGCCGCCGGACGCCAGGATTCCGTTGACTGGTGTCATTGCCTCCACGACGAAGAAGGTGACCGCCAGGAGGATCAGGGCGGCACCGGCAAAGCTGATCGGCAACAGCGAGAGCGCCATGAGGCCGACGATGACCAGGATTCCGCCCGCCACACCCGGCACGATGAGACCGGGATTCGAGAACTCGATGTAGACCCCGATCAGCCCGACGACGAGCACCATCAGGGCGACGCTGGGGCTGATCAGGGGGATGAGGACCCGCTGCCGGAGGTTGGGGACATAGTCGTACGGGACCGCTCCCGACAACTGCAACATCTGTTCCGTGCCGTCGAAGCGGACTATCGTACGTCCATCGACCTGGTCCAGCAGATCGTTGACGTCCTGGGCCACCACCTCGATCAGACTCGCCTCCAGTGCATCCTGTTCCGTGAAGGACTCACTCTCGAGGACAGCCTTGACAGCGAGTTCGCTGTTCCTGCCTCGCATGTCCGTGACTGCGCGAAGCGATGCCGCCGTGTCGTTCTCGATCTTCTGCTTCATGGTCCCCTTGAGTTCGCCGCCCAAGGCCAGCACCGGATTGGCCGCACCGGTGTTCGTTCCCGGAGACATCGCGGCGATGTCCGCAGAAACCAGGATGATGAAGCCGGCCGAGGCGGCCCGTCCGCCGCTCGGCGTCACGAAGGTGATCACCGGTACCGGCGAAGCCAGAATCGCCTGCACGATCTCGTTGGTCGATTCCAGCAGCCCTCCCGGCGTGTTGATCGTCAGCACAACGGCGGCGTCACCAGCTTCGGCGGCCTCTCGCAGGCCCTCGCCAACGATCTCCAGCGTCAACGGATGCACCACGGTGCCAAGGTCGATGACAAGGACCCGTCGCGCTTCCGCACGAGAGACGATCCCCAGCAGAACGGTCAGAGCCGCAACCGCACACAAGCCGCATCGTGCGAGGGATCTCGATAGCCCGATGGCCCGCATTCCACCCTCAGTCTAGAGCAGAATGGCGCCGGCAGTTCGGACTGGCTCCGCGCCGGCATCACCGGAACGCCCCGGAACCTGACAAGCCTACTGTCCCCCGGAGTGGTCCGCCTTCGCGATTCAAGCCACCGATTCGAACCAGCACCTTGACTAGAATGGAGAACTCGAACCACGCAGCTGGTGGCAACTCTACGCAAGTCGGAAAAACTACTCGCAGCGTGTGTGCTTGCTGCGGGGATCCTATGGTTGATCGGCCCGGGCGATGCATCCGTGGGCCTGGCCCAAGGCGTCGCACTCGTGCTGTGCGTCATCCTTGGCATCGCGGTCGTCACGTCCCGCCTCATAGCACTGGGTCGACGAATCGCGGGGGCGATGCTCTGGAGAGTCCGTCACCGGATGATCGGCGTCTTCTTCTTTGTCGGAGTGCTGCCAGTCACCCTGAGCGTGTTCCTGCTCCTGCTGGGCATGCTGTTCCTGTTCGGTCCGCTGACGGCCTACGTACTGACCTCCGAACTGGAACAGGTCGGCGGAGAACTGGATGCGGCCGTCGCATCGCTTGCCTGGCAGTCGCGCGAGATTCCCGAGAACGAGCGAAGCTCGTGGCTCGAGGACTTTCGCAGGCACACCGAGGCCCGGTTTCCGGACCTCATCATCCAGGCCCAGTACGGCGGGACGCGGATGACCCTTCCCGAGTCGAGGCTCCAGACCGCGATCCCACCGGACCTGAGCGATTCACAGGGCATCGTCCAGAGCGGGAGCGAGATGCTGCTCGCAGCCATGCGCGAGACATCCCGACCGGCCGGACAACTGCTGCTGGCCGTCCCGATGACATCGAATCTGCTGCAGACGGCAATGCCGGGCCTCGGAATCATCGAGTATCAGCTGAACGACTCGGCTGGAGGGGCGGACACGATCGGCCGACCGCCGGTGGTGCCGGTGGTGCGGATCGAGACACCGTCCGGGGACACCGGTCCGAGGCCCGCATGGCACCCGTCGTCCTGGATGATCCGCTGGCCCCACCAGTCCCATGTCCTCAACCTGGACACCGGCGAAACGGAATCCAGGATATTCGAGCTGCAGACTCGCCCCTATGCACTCTGGAGCCAGATCTTCGGAGCCCTGCCGGAGTTCTCGTTCAGCCTGTTCGCCTTCCTCGGCTACGGTCTCGCGGCCGCATTCGTGGTCAGCGTGCTCATCTCCGTGTTCGTTGCCACGTCCCTGACGCTGACGCTCACCAAGGCGGTGCACAGCCTGCATGTCGGTACACAGCGCATCAACGAAGGGGACTTCAGCTACCGCATCCCGGTCGCGGGACATGACCAGATCAGCGACCTTTCACGTTCCTTCAACTCCATGACGGATTCACTCGAGCGACTGATCGAGGAGTCGAAGCAGCGCCAACAGATGGAAGCCGAACTGGAGATCGCCCGGGCCGTACAGACAAGACTGTTCCCGGCCGCGGCTCCGGTGACGACAGGACTGGAGATACTGGGCGCCTGCCGCCCGGCGCAGTCGGTATCTGGCGACCTCTACGATTACATGGACCTGGGAGGTCGGCGGGTGGCGATCAGCCTCGGGGACGTTTGCGGGAAGGGGATCTCGGCGGCGCTCCTGATGGCCTCCCTGCACTCGATCATGCGTGCCCAGTGCGCGCAACTGCGTGGCGGGGACACACGGTCCCTGCAGGAATCGGCGGCCAGGCTTGTCCGGCAGGCGAACGAGCAGTTGCACTCCAGCACCGACTCGAACAAGTTCGCCACCCTGTTCTTCGGCGTCTTCGATGCCGCGAGCGGGACACTCGCATATGCGAATGCGGGGCATCTGCCGCCGCTCCTGCTCCGCAACGGCAGGATGCAACCGCTCGAGGTGACTGGCCCGATCATCGGGGCGTTCCCAGCCGTCGAGTTCGGGGCTTCGACCCTCAGGATCGAGTCTGGCGACAGCCTTGTGGCCTTCACTGACGGTCTGACCGAACCCGAGGATGGCTCCGGCGAACCGTTTGGGGAAGAGCGGCTGTGCGCGGCGGTGGCCATGCGGGGAGAGATGCCACTGGGCCCACTCATCGACAGTGCGATGGACGAGGTCATAGCCTGGACGGGCCGACCGACACTCCAGGATGACATGACGATGCTGGTGCTGAGGAAGGGATGAGGCCGTTCCCGCGATCCCGGCTGCCTGTCTGGCAGATCGTCACCATGCTGATGCTCCTGAGCAGCGTGGCGGTCGCCGGCACCATCGGCTTCGTCCTCATCGAAGGACAGCCCCTCTTCGACAGCTTCTACATGACGCTGATCACCTTGACTACCATCGGATACGAGGAGATCTTCGAACTCACCGAGCACGGACGCTACTTCAACGCGGTCCTGATACTGGCGGGATACACCACCGTCTTCTGTGCCATCGGTCTGATGGTGAACGCACTGCTCCAGCTCGAACTTCACGCCTACTTCGATCGCAGGAGGACGCGAAACATGATCAACGGTACGTCCAATCACTACATCGTCTGCGGCCTCGGCCGCGTCGGTCGGGGCGTGATCCACTGGCTCCAGCAAAGTGGCGCGACCATCGTGGCGATCGACAGTGATCCCGAGCAGGAAGCGTGGGCCAACGAACACGGCGTCCCGCTGCTGATCGAAGACGCCACCCTCGACGTGACACTGGCCCACGCGGGTGCCAACCGGGCCACTGGACTGGTCGCCGCCACGAGCAGTGATGCAGTCAACGTGTATATCACCCTGTCGGCGCGCGTGCTCAATCCCGACCTGCGGATCGGTGCCCGGGCAAGCGACGAGGAGTCCGCCAAGAAACTCGTGCAGGCCGGCGCAAACACCGTCTTCTCACCGTACAAGTTCACCGGCTACCGGATCGCACAGTCGCTGCTCCGACCCCAGGTCTCGAATTTCCTCGACATGGCTTCGGCGGTTGAGCGCCCGGAATTCGGGATCGATATCGAGGAGTACCCGATCACCGCCCGAACCAGCTGCGCGGGTGGCACGGTCGCGAGCTCCGGATTGCGGAACCAGGCGGACGCCATTCTCCTGGCGGTCGCCAAGCACGACGCGACGACCGAATTCAACCCGTCGGACGAGACCCCGCTCGCACCGGGCGACACGATCATCATGATGGGCCATCGTGGGACGCTGAACCGGATCAAGCAAGAGATCGAATCCTGATGCTCCGCGTTCTTACCGCCAGGGAAATGCGCGAGGTGGACCGCGCAACGATCGAGGAACACGGTATCCCGGGACTGATCCTGATGGAGGGCGCAGCCGCGGCGGTGACTCGCCTGCTCTCCATGTTCTGCGAGGATCTGGATGCCGAGAAGATCCTCGTCCTCTGCGGAAAGGGCAACAATGGAGGGGACGGGTTGGCCGTCGGCCGGCAACTGCTGCAACTGAATCCGGAATTCGACCTGCAGGTGATCCTGCTGGCGGAGCCGGAAACGCTCTCGGGCGACGCCGCTGTCAACTGGAGGATGCTCAAGGCTCAGGACCACGTTCCGCTGGTCGCCTCGAACCCGGACGCCTGGCGGAACCTGCTTCCCGGCATTGCCGATTCGACCATCGTGGTGGACGCTGTGCTCGGGACGGGCCTGGACGGTCCGGCCCGCTGCCTGGCCAGCCAGGTCATCGCAGACCTGAATACCGGGTTCCGGAATTCGTCGATCATCGCGGTGGACATGCCCTCGGGACTCGGCAGCGATTCCGGCGAACCAGCGGGAGACTGCATGCGGACGGACTGCACGGTCACGTTCACGGCCCCCAAGGTCGGCCAAGTGCTGCCTCCGTCCTGTGACCAGGTCGGAGAACTGGTCGTCGCCCGGATCGGCACCCCCGATTCGGTGCTGGCCACCCTGCCCGGTCCACGGCTCCTGCTCAGTGAAGCAGTCGACGCGGCCCGATTCTCGCTCCCCAGGGACCGTTCCGGTCACAAGGGCAGCTACGGTCACGTACTCGCCATCGGCGGCTCCCGGTCGAAGCCCGGAGCGATTCTGATGACGGGCGTCGCAGCATTGCGGGCCGGGGCGGGTCTGGTCACGGTCGCCACCGCCGCAGGGGCCGCGGAGACGGTGATCGCCGCGGCCCCCGAACTGATGCTGGAACCGGGCCTCGAACTGGAGGACGGTTCGCTCGGCCCGGACGCATTCGGGCCCGGCCTGTGCGATGCGAAATCCGTCGTTGCCCTCGGTCCGGGCTTGGGCGATGCGCCGGCCAACAGGGCCCTGGGACGCAAGCTCTATGAGGAGTGCCCGCTTCCGCTGGTCGTCGACGCGGACGGCCTGGCAGCTGTCGAAGTCTCTGCCTCACCCCCACGACGGGCCCCGACCGTGCTGACACCCCATCCCGGGGAGATGGCACGCCTGGCCGGCATGAGCACTGCGGAGGTACAGCGTGACCGGCTCCGGACAGTACGCGCAGTAGCGGAACGGACCGGGGCCTGGGTGGTTCTGAAGGGCCATCGAACTCTCGTCGCGGCACCCGACGGGGATACCACCGTCAACCCGACCGGATCGCCAGGCATGGGGACAGCCGGTTCCGGCGACATCCTGACCGGGATCATCGCCGCGCTGCTCGCGCAGTTTCCGGATCGGCCTGTCCTTGAAACCGTGGCCGCAGCGGTATATCTGCATGGACTGGCCGGCGAACTGGCCGCGGAAGACCGGGGCGAACAGGGCATGCTGGCGACGGACATCAGCCGGTTCCTCGAGCAGGCCCGGAGGGCCGTGACAGCGTGACGTTCCGAACGACATCGGCGGAAGAGACGGCCGCGGTCGGTGCCAGGATCGCATCCCTTCTGGAACCGCCGGCCGTTGTCATGCTGATCGGAGACCTCGGCGTGGGCAAGACCACGATGGCCAAGGGGATCGTCGCCGCGTTGGGTGCGGCTCCCTCGGAAGATGTCCTGAGCCCGACCTTCTCCCTGGTCCATGAGTACGGTGGGGACCCGAAGGTCTATCACCTGGACCTGTACCGACTGGACACCGTCCCGGAACTCGAGACCCTGGGACTGGAGGACATCTGGAACGAACGCGCCGTCGTGATCGTGGAATGGGGCGAGAAGTTCGACGGTGAGTTGCCCGGCGAACGGATCGAGGTGCGGATCGAGTACGACGGGGACGACGCCCGAGTCGTTCGGGCCGGGGGACCGTCAGTGTCAGGCCCGGGTCGGATCTCGCTATAATTCCGGTCTGGCGATGATCGCTGCCTTGCGTGGGAAACTGGCCGAGAAGCAGGCCGGAAAGATCGTTCTTGATGTGGGCGGTGTGGGGTACGAAGTCGCGATCCCTGTCGACACCTACAGTCGTATCGGGGAGATCGGCGAGGAGATTTCCTTGCATATCCATACCCACATGAGGGAGAACGTTCTGGCGTTGTACGGCTTCCACGGCAGACGGGACAAGGGTCTGTTCGAGAAGTTCATCGAAGTCAGTGGCGTCGGCCCACGCCTGGCCCTCACCCTGTTGTCGGGACTCTCGACAACGGATCTGCTGCAGGCCATCCGCTCGGGCGACTCGAAGCGACTGACCCGGATCCCCGGCGTGGGCAAGCGGACCGGTGAGCGGATCATCCTCGAACTGAGGGACAAGATCGGGGAGTTCGTCACCGACGAGGACGGCACGCCCGACAGCGGATCCGCCGTCGAGGAAGACGTCATCTCGGTGCTGGTCAATCTCGGACTGAACCAGGACGCCGCCACTCGGGCCGTGCAGGCGGCGAGGCGGAAAGGAGTTCCGGCGGAATTCGACCCGCTGTTCCGCCAGGCGATGGACTCGGTGAAGCGCTAGCCGACGCCATGGCGAAGAAGCGCATCGTCAGCCCGGACCGGTCCGAGGAGGATCGGCAGTCGGATCTGAAGCTGCGGCCACAGAAGCTCGACGAGTTCGTCGGGCAGACCGCCTTGAAGGAGAACCTGTCGATCGCGATCGAGGCTGCGACCAGGCGCGGGGAGTCCCTCGACCATGTGCTGCTGTACGGACCTCCGGGCCTCGGGAAGACAACCCTGGCGACGATCATCGCCAACGAGCTGGGGGTGCGGCCCGACTACACGTCAGGACCTGTCCTGCAGAAGAAGCTCGACCTGACCGGCATCCTCACGACCATGCAGGAACGCCAGATTTTCTTCATCGACGAGATCCACCGGCTGATTCCGGACGTAGAAGAGATGCTCTACTCCGCGCTGGAGGACTTCCGCGTCGACCTGGTGGTCGGCGCAGGTCCCGGAGCCCGCATGCACTCGATACCGGTGGCACCGTTCACGGCCATCGGCGCAACGACCCGGCAGGGACTGATCAGCGCTCCGCTGCGGGCACGGTTCGGCATCACCTTGCGCATCAACCCATACGACAACGTGGACCTGACCCGGATCGTTTTCCGCTCGGCCGACCTGCTGGGCGTGGATGTCAATGACGAGGCGGCCGAGGAAATCGCCCGCAGGTCGCGTGGTACACCCCGCATCGCGAATCGACTGCTACGCCGGGTCCGGGACTATTCCGAGGTCCGGGCGGACGGGCGCATCAATCAGGAGATAGCCAGTACCGCTCTCGATATGCTGGAAGTGGATCCGCTGGGACTGGATGAGATCGACCGGAAGATCATGGAGACGATCCTGGGCAAGTACCGGGGCGGCCCTGTGGGGCTCGGGACGATCTCCGCTTCGGTCGGCGAGGACTCCAGCACGATCGAGGAGGTCTACGAGCCGTACCTGCTGCAGTTGGGTTTCCTGGACCGTACGCACCGCGGAAGGGTCGGTACGCTGCTGGCCTTCGAGCACTTCAACCTGAAACCACCCAGCGGACAGCAGCCGGCACTGGAATTCTAGGCCTGGACATCGGACTGTGAGGAAAGCCCCGCACTACATCGCCATCGAGGGACCACCGCTGGTGGGCAAGACCATGCTGGCGAAAGAGCTTGCCAGCCACCTTCATGGGCGCGCCGTCTTGGACGCCCGCAACAACCCCCATCTTGAGAGCTTCTATCGGGGACGACCCGGGGCCGCGTTCCGCACCCAGATGCACTTCCTCGTCAGGAGATTCCACCAGTTGGCAGAGGCCGGCATCCAGCAATCGCACATGCCCGTCGTGACGGACTTTCTCTTCGAGAAGGACAAGCTGTTCGCCTATCTCAATCTGGACGATGACGAAGTCGCGATCTACGACCCGTACTACACGCACTTCAAGAACCAACTGCCGAAACCCGATCTCACGGTCTACGTGAAGGCCGGACCGGAGTTTATCCGGGAACGCCTGACCGGGGACCGGATGGGGATCACGGCGAGGATCTCCGACTCGTACCTGCAGGCTGCAGTGCAGGCCTTTGACCACTTCTTCAACCGGTACACGGCTGCCGATGTCCTGGTCGTGGACTCGGCCCAGACCGACATCCTGAACAACAGAGACGATCTCCGTCAGCTCCTCGACGAACTCAGCAAGCCCGTGGTGGGGACGCAGTTCTTCCTGCCGCTGGGCTCGTAGGCCGGCTGGCACCGAGACTCACTCCGAGGAAACACCCTCCCGACCCATGCCTATCGACTCGACCACACTGATCGCAGCATTCGGCGGCGGCCTCTTCGCGGCCGCGATCGGTACGCTCCCCTCGTTCGTGTTCACGGGACTCCTTGTGCTGGCCGGCGTGTGCGTCGCAGCGGCAGGCGGGGGGCCCGAGGTGCTCACGTCCGTCGCCTTCGGCCCTGTCTTCGGACCCCACATCGCGTTCGGCGGCGGCGCTGCCGCGACGGCCTATGCGTATCGACGAGGGCTGATCCCGAGCGGACGCGAGGTCACGCTGCCCCTGATGGGGCTCGAGCGCCCCGACGTGCTGCTTGTCGGAGGCTGCTTCGGAATGCTCGGCTACCTGCTGAACCATGTCTGGCTTCTTGCCGGCCTGGGCAACCGTACGGACACCATCGCCCTGACGGTGGTGGTCTCGGGAATGCTGGCGCGCGGCTGCTTCGGACACAGCGGGCTCGCCAGCAAGCGATTTCGCCCGTCCGACGACGCGCACTGGGTACGGCACCAAGAGCGCCCGGCGCAGTGGACCTGCATCGGGGCGGGTGTGGGACTTGTCTCGGCCTACATGGCGCTGGAGATCGGGGCGGACAGGGGCGGCGATGTGCTGGGCTTCGGAATCGCGGCAGCCAGCCTGGTGTTCGCACAATTCGGACTCAAGGTACCGGTGACCCATCACATGGCCCTTCCGGCGGCCGCGGCGGCCCTGGCACCGGGCAACCTGGCGGTCGGAGCCGCATTTGGCGTGGTGGGAGCACTCGCCGGCGAGGTGTTCTCCCGCCTCTTCCACCAACACGGCGACACGCACGTTGATCCGCCTGCCGGGGGGATCGCCATCACGGTGGCAATCGTGCGATTGATCTGGCCCGCCGGCGGCTAGCGCCGGAACCGGTGTCGCGGGGGGCGGCGCTCGAAACTGGCTACTACCACGGACACTCGGGGCGAGATTGTATCATTAGAAAGCGTGTCTCATGGATTCCCGCTTTAGGTTCAGCGTCATCTGCACTTCCTTCCTGATCACGATCCTGCTCGTGGTCGGTGCCGTGCTCGGCAAGAGCGAGGAACAGGAGGGGGCGTACCGCCCGCTGGCCGTCTATACGGAAGTGCTCGCACGCATCAAGAGCGACTATGTCGAGGAACCTGACATCCCCAAGGTCACCCAGGGAGCCCTGCAGGGCTTGGTCGAGTATCTCGATCCATCGTCAAGCTACCTGGTTCAAGAGCAGTACGAAGAATACAAGGCGGCGCTGAACACCGTCGATGGCGGCACGGGCCTTTCGACGGGGATGGTGATCCGCAAGCAGGGAGCCTACACGAGCGTCCTCGCCGTGCTGCCAGGCTCGCCCGCGGCCGAGGCCGGTATCCGTACCGACGATCTGATCGATGCGGTCGACAACCTCAGTACACGGGTCATGCCGCCAGCGCACCTGCTGGCCAAGCTGAGCGGCGAGCCTGGCAGCACGGTGACGGTGATGATCCGATCCTCGTCCGACTACGAATCCCCGGTCGAACACACACTGACGCGCTACACCCCCGTGCTACCCGCCGTCAAGTCGCAGCTCCGTGCGGACGGCATCGGCTATGTGGACGCCGATGTGCTGGGGCCAGAGCAGGTCAACCAGATTGCCCGGGCTTTCCGAACGCTGGAGGAAGAGGGAGCGACGAAGTTCATCCTGGACCTTCGCGAGAACGCGGTCGGCAAACCCGAGGACGGGATCGCGCTGGCGAATCTGCTCATCAGCGACGGCGTGATCACGATTCTGAAGGGACAGAACTTCTCGGAGCAGTCGTCGATCGCGACTGCCGAGACGACGGTGACTTCACTACCCATCGCAGTCATCGTCGACCGGCCGACTGCCGGAGCAGCGGAGATCGCCGCGGCAGCGATCCAGCAGTCCGGTCGGGGCGAGGTAGTCGGCGAGACTTCGGCCGGCCTGACGGCCCACCAGGAAACGCTCGCTCTCGATGACGGAGCCGCGCTCATCCTGTCCGTGGCGAACTACCACGGCCCGGACGGCACCCTCATCCACAAGGAAGGTGTGACGCCGGACCGCGAGGTCACGCCTCGCAACCTGCGACGCTACCGGGACGTACAGCGGCGTGTCTTCGATTCGCCCGATGTCCAGCGCACCGAAGAGGAGAAAGTGGGCGATCCCTTCCTCGACCTGGCCCTTGAGGCCCTGCACCAGAGCGGCTGAGCGTAGCCGATCCCCAAACGGGAATCTACTGCACAAGCCCGGTGCGCGGACTGGTCATTTTCTCCTCCTGGGGATTCTCGATGCGGATCTCGCCGAACGTCGATTCGTACTGGGCGATGTTCTGCGCCAGGACAAGGTGCAGGGCTTTCGCCTGCTGAGGGCTCATGTAGACGCCCTGGAACGAGGAGAAGGTGACATCGTTGCCACCAGCCACCTTGAGGGTTCCGAACTGCAGGAAGAAGTCCCAGATACTCACGTTGACCTGAACGCTGTTCGCGTACTCCTCCCGGTAATCGTCCCGGCGTTCGACCCGGACCTGTTCGGGCTCCTGAGCCTGCGGGGCAACTCCGGTGCCGGTCTGCTTTGCCATGGTTGCATTATCCTAAATTCGGCCGCCGGGTTCCTCGGGCAGCCACCGGAACCAGTCTTGGGCCGGCCCAGGTCAGGTCGCGACATGCCGTGGAGGGGCTTGGAACCATGGCACGGACTGCATCCGGAAGACACGCGACAGGCCGAGGGCGGTATTGCACGGACGCCCAGGAATACGTCGTGCGACTGACGGATGCGAAACGCAGGGCCTGCGAGTAGGCCTTCCAGAAATTGAAGGACAGCAGCCAGAAAACGCGCAGGAGGCGCATCTTGCTGCAGGTGTCTGCGGACCGACCCGACGGGCTCGACCGACAGATGGTGGAGAGGCCTTCGATCGCTGGGTGGGCACCGTCGGGAGCGGGCGCGAACGCTGCGTTCTGGGGTGTGTCGAAAGGACCCTCAGTGCTCGGCAACGAGCCGCAGGAAGGGAAGCGGCCCGTGGTGTGCAGGGACGAACAGCCCCGGCACGATCCGCCTACCCAGGAAAGTCATGACTTGACAAACGACTACCTGCGCCGTACACTCAGCCTAAAGAGTCTCGATTGACGAATGACATGTCACATGTTATCCTTATCTTGGTCGAGAAACAACACGAGAGGAGCTTCGAAGACTCGCAATGTTCAACTTCCGAAAAGCCAGATCTGTCCGCTCGGAGCCCCGAGGGACAGTTTATAAACCGAAAGCACCCCGGGACTACGAGTCCATCGAGATGAGGGCGGCGCGGATCGTTGTCGACAGACGCAGAAGTAAAGATGTCGAAGATCTCGACCACTGTGGGCATAGTGGATGCGACAAAGATCAAGTAGAAGAAGGTGCAAGTGTCGATGAGCTTCGCTCGCCATGACTTCGCATCAATCAAGGCCGCTTTCGACAGAGTGAAATTAGCTTTTGAAGAAGTTGAAAAGCACTCTGACGAGACACGAGACGATATAGTTTCTAACTCAAGGCGGAAACTATTGCCCATCAGTATATGTCTCCTTGAGGGGTTGGTAGAAGACAACGAAAACAAATTCAAAGATGCGCAGAAGCACTGTGACTCGGCGGTGCTCAACGCGCTGGAATCCGGATATGACTATCATTCCGAAAAGTTCTTCCAGTATAAAGGACGATTATTCGTACTTCACCCAAAAGACACTTTATGAAGAAAACCACAAGAACCTAAACAGAGTCCAGAATCTCTTGGAGGAATTTGAACGTAGCTTGAAAGTCCTATATGACCAAGGTTGTACTGACGAAAATGTCACTGAAACCGTGAAGCTACACGCGAATTTTGCAGATCGTCTTCAGGATTTTACTCGTGATCTGCGGGAGGCATTTGATCAGAAAACAAGAGACGACGCCGCCGCAAGAGGAAAAGAAAATGAAGACAGGGAGAAGTTCTGGCGGCAGGCATGGCTAAGACTGGGCTTATTGATACTTGGCGCAGTTCTTGCCATATTGCTGCAAATATTGTTTAATTCATGGAAATAATGGATCCATATTCACTTTCTTGTTTCGGATTTGGTTGTGATTCTGGCTGTAGTACCAACTGCTAGACGGAAGAACTATATCCGCCTGAATGCCGACCTTCAGGATGACATCTGCACCCGTTGGCCCAGCCCGACACACTCCGAGACTCGAGTGCTTCCCTCGCTGAGAGACTCCCAGCGAGCACATGGGTCGTAACGCACGTCAGCACCAAGACGAATCATGCGAGCGCCGGTCCACCAAGATGTCGGGCCAGCGCTCTGGTAAGTTGGGGGCCGCATGTTCCAACGACACCAGCAGAGGGCGTTGGTGCTGTTCGCCACCACTGACGCGATCCTGACCATCGTCTCGTTCGGTGTGGCACACGCGGCCCGGTCCGCACTCCCGATGCGGGAATTCGTGATTGACCCTCCCACCAGGACGCTCCTGATCACCGCCTCGGTAGTCGCGGTCATCGCAGCAGGACGATGGACCGGGACCTACTCCCGGCTCTACGCCGGTGATCGGTCCCGGGTCGTGGGAAGCACCATCCAGCAGGCCGGAGCCGCCTCCCTGTCGATGCTGGCTCTGTTGTACCTGTTGAATCTGGACGTGCCGGTCAGCCGCCTCTTTCTGGCACTGTTCTTCGCATGCTTGGCAGCGCTGCAGATGGTGCAGAGAACGGCAGCCGAGGGCTTCCGCGGCTGGATGCGGAAGATCCTCGGGGCCGTGACCTCGGTCGTGGTGATCGGGGACGGCAAGCGGGCCATCGAGATTGCCGGGGAACTGGAGCAGTTGGAACGACACGGACTCCGGCTACTGTCGATCGTGGGCTGCGGGGAAGGACTGGGCCCCGAGGTCCGGCTGGTCCGCAACCACCCCGTCCGCAGCCTGGACGACCTGCCGGCAATGCTCACCGACGAGGCCATCGACGAGGTGCTGTTCGCGGTCTCTGGCGAGCGACTCCGGGAACTCGAGGACATGTTCGTGCTCTGCGACGAGCACGGTGTCAAGACACGGGTGGCGGCTGATTTCTTTCCGCATGTCCACAGTCGTGTCCATTTCGACCGACTCGGAGAACGTCCTTTGCTGACATTCTCGATCGCACCGACGGACGAGATGCAGTTGCTGTTCAAGCGCTGCCTGGACGCCGGCTTTGCAGTGGCGAGTCTGGTGGCGCTGAGCCTGCCGATGGCGCTGGTGGCCGTCCTCGTGAAGCTCACCTCGAAGGGGCCCGTGTTCTTCCGGCAGACTCGGTGCGGGCTGAACGGGCGGACGTTCACGTGCTACAAGTTCCGTTCGATGGTGGAGGACGCCGAGTCCCTACGGCAGGACGTCGAGCACCTCAATGAGAAGGACGGCCCGGCTTTCAAGCTGCAGGCCGACCCCCGTCTGACCCCGGTCGGAGGGCTTCTCCGACGATTCTCGATCGATGAGTGGCCGCAGTTCTGGAATGTCCTGCGGGGGGACATGTCCATCGTCGGCCCCCGTCCGGCCGTCCCGTCCGAGGTGAGCCGGTACGAGACCTGGCAGCGCCGCAGGCTGCGCATGCGACCGGGACTCACCTGCCTGTGGGCAATCCGCGGTCGGGACAACGTCGATTTCGACAGCTGGATGCAGATGGACCTCGAGTACATCGACAACTGGTCCCTGCTGCTGGATCTGCGCATCCTCGCACTGACGGTGCCTGTCGTGATTGCGGGGCGGGACGCGAACTGACCGTACAGACCGGCGACCCGGGAGCTACCCGTGCAGTGGGTGAGGCCAGGCAGATCTTCGCTGGCCCTTGCTATTCTCATAGGCGCTTTCCAAGTACGGACATGAGGCTCCTTTCACATCTACTCGTTGCGTCGTTCCTCGCCACCACGTTGGGCTGGAGCCAGTCCTCGACGCAAACCACGTTACGCAATCCACCGAGTGACGCAAGCCACGCATTGCTGGTGACAGTTGGCATCGGAGACACAACCGAGACAGAGTGGGACGGCAGCCTGACCGTGCGGAATGGGGAACTGGTCGAACTGATCGGCTACGAGATGGGCATCGGGGATCTCATTCACCCACCGCGCCGCTGGGAACTGTCGACACGCAAGGCCTTCCCCTTCGGTCGGAGGAACCACGACGAGGACATCCTGGTGGATCTTCCCGACACCACCTACCTGACCCCGCGTTTTCACGTGTACCTGCAAGGATCAGCGGCAACGGAAGTCTCTTTCGATACCGAGCAGGGAGACTTCTCGGTCCGGTTGGCCGACCTGCCCGCTGGCGGCGCGATGAGATTCCTGGACGGACGAGCCAGCGTAGCCCGAGCTCCGCTGGCCATGCTGATCGGCCGTGCCGACACCGGAGGCCCCCACCAACGCTTGACCGACAACGACTTCGTTTCCCTTGAGGTTGCATCCGACGACACCATCTGGGTAGCGTATACCGGCTTTTCCGGTGAAGCGGACCGCGTCTACGCCGACCGCGTCCTGCCCGGGCAGACCATGGCCGGCGACCGGTCTCATGGGGTGAGCCGAACTGGAGGCGATGTCTATCGCACTGCCGTGGCCGAAGATGCGGAGGGCAAGATCTGGGTCGTGTGGTCCGAACAGGTGGACGGCAACTGGGACCTCTACGCCCGCGCGTTTGACGGCCAGGTCTGGGGCGGGATCGTACGGCTCACATCCGCATCCCAGCCGGATATCCATCACAGGGCGGTGCGGGACCCGGCAGGGCGAATCCACCTCGTCTGGCAGGGAGCCCGCCAGAACCGCTTTGGCATTTTTCACCTGAGCCACACCGTCAGTTCAGGCTGGAGCGATCCGGTGCGAGTGAGCCCTGCGGATGCAGGGAACTGCTGGGAGCCGTCGGTGACCGTCGACAGCAGGGGCTCCGTGTACGTGGCTTGGGACCAGTACAGCGAAGCGACCGGCTACGACGTGTACCTGACGAGGATGGCCGGTACCTCGTGGGACACTCCGACCGCAGTAGCAACCACGAAACGCTTCGAAGCCTACCCCACGCTGACAGCCGACCGGCAGGATCGCATCTGGATGGCATGGCACGAGTCGGGGATCAACTGGGGCAAGGACTGGGGCTATCCGTTCGACATCCAAGCGAACGCCACCGGACTCTACAACTCTCGCCAGATTCGCATGGCGGTGTACGACGGCGGAACTCTCCGCGCGCCTTCCCAGAGCCTGGCCTCGTCGTTACCGGACCCCGGTCCAGGCAACAACTTCTATGAGTACCCGCAACTCGCCACGGACGGAGAGAACCGGATCTGGGCACTGTTCCGCCACCGACGTCCGATGCAGCACAACGTGTACTGGCGCACCCCGTCGCATCACGCCCTGTGGGAAATCTACGCCAGCTACTACGACGGCGACAAGTGGTCCCCACCTACGCTGCTGCCACACTCGACCGGGCGCACCGACATGCGGGTCGAAGCGCAAACCGACTCCTCGGGCCAGTTGATCGCCGCCTATCCCACCGACCGGCGCAGCTTCCGGGATTTCGTCAACGCGATGCTTGATGTGTTCGCCACGCGACTGCCAGTACCAGCGGGTGAGGCCGTCTCGCACAGCCTGAAGGACTTCCGCCTGCCGCCGGTGGAGGCGGCTCGGCAGCCCCCGAATCGACCGCGACGCGAGATGGCCGCCGACGAACCGGTTCACCCCAACGATGAGGAGGATGTCGCCAGAATCCGAGACTACGTCTACGACCTCGGCAACAGGCGCTACAAGATCTATCGCGGCGACATGCACCGCCATACCGAAATCTCCTGGGACGGATACAACGACGGCTCCACCGAGGACACCTACCGGTACGCGATCGATCCCGGTGCTCTGGACTTCCTGGCCGTCACCGAGCACAACTTCGGTGTGGCCGACGAATACGACTGGTTCCGTAGCCAGAAATACGCGGATATCTTCCGCGTGGGATCGGCATTCGTTCCGCTGTTCGCGTACGAGCGCTCCATCAAGTACCCGAACGGTCACCGGAACGTGGTCTTTCCCTACCGCGGGGCACCGATCCTCGACTACCAGCATTACGAATGGGCTCCGAACCCGAGCTATGCGAGACAAGGTCCAGAGCGGTTCTTTGCGTATCTGCGCAAGTACAAGGGGATCGCCATGGCCCACACGTCCGGCACGGACATGGGAACGGACTGGGCCGACTACGACCCGGAGGTGGAGCCGATCGTGGAGATCTACCAGAGCGACCGTAACAGCTACGAATGCGAGGGGTGCTGGCGGTCGGCTCCCGACGACGAGATCAAGAAGCAGTTCGGTGGCTACAGGCCTGACGGCATGGTCTCGGTGGCATGGGCCAAGGGCTACCGGCTCGGGGTTCAGGCCAGTTCCGACCACCTCGCCACACATACTTCATACTCGATGCTGCTGGCGGAGGAAAACTCGCGGGACGGTCTCGTGAGCGCAATCCGGGCCCGGCGGACCTACGGTGCGACCGACAACATCATCGTGGACTTCCGGTTGGAGGAAAACGGCCGTCAGCACCTGATGGGGTCGGAGGCGGCGATCGAGGGAACACCGACCTTCCGCGTGCACGTCGAGGGAACGGACGACATCGCCGAAGTCGAGATCGTGAAGAACAACACCCGGGTCTACCGTCAGACCCCCAATGCGAAGGTGATCGACTTCGCATACAGGGACAGCGATGCACCCGGCGAGGAAGCGGATTTCTACTACGTGCGCGTTCGCCAGTCCGACCGAGACCAGCAGGTCGCGTGGAGCTCCCCCATCTGGGTAAACGCCAAGTAACGAGGCTCGACCTGCGTCCGATCCGCGGACCTCATTAGGCGGCGAAGCCGTGCTGACGGCGGTGATGGGCACCGTCGTAGCGCTGTGTGGACTTGAACAGTTCGTGGCGCCCGTCTCCCGCAACATCGGCAACGCGAGACACCAGGACGGCCTTCGCCTCATCGCTCATCGGCTTGAAGCCCCTCCCGATTCGGATCTCCGCCATCAGTTCCTCCATGGACAGGACACCGACGACCAGAGTGGAAATCGGCAGGCTCAGGGCGTAGCGCCGACACTCCTCGTGGCTGAGGCTGGTCTTGGAGGGAAGTTCTCCCTTCGGCATCCCTCCTCCCAGGCTCTTCATGCCCACGACACCAACATCCCGGGCGAGACATACGGGTATGGCGTCCTTCTGGAAGCTCCGGTAGTGCGCATCCACAACGTTGACGGGCATTTGGGCAGCGTCCCAGTCGTAGGGCTTGTTGAGCATCCTGACGTGAATACTGGGATCCTTGTGACCGGTGAAGCCGATGTAGCGCACCTTGCCGGCCTTCTGTGCCTCCAGCGCGGCCTTGAGTCCGCCCTTGTCAAACACCCAGTCCGGATCCGAATCATAGACCATCTCGTGAAACTGCCAGAGGTCGATCCGGTCCGTCTTCAGACGGCGCAGACTGTCCTCGAGGTTGCGCATGGACCCCTCGTAGTCCCGCTCGCAATTCTTGGTCATGAGGAAGACCCGATCCCGCTTGCCGCCTTCCGCCAGCGCTCGCCCCATGATCTCCTCGGAACCGCCGTCGTGGTAGTCCCAGGCGTTGTCGAAGAACGTCATGCCCTCATCGACCGCGGCGTGCATCATCCGGATCGCTTCCCCCTTGTCCTGAACCGCACCGATATGCCAACCCCCAAGACAAAGGATGGAGACCTGCTCGTCCGTCCGGCCGAGCCGTCGCGTGGGCAGTCCGTCGGGACTGTCCTGCTGGGCGATTGCCTGCTGCGCGATGGCAGCCGCAGCAGTGCCACCGAACATTCCCTGGAAGAACGTGCGTCGAGTCGCATCAAGTGCCATGTCGGTCAATCTCCTCGGCCAAACTGGCCCAGCATCATCGTACAGCATCGCAATCCTATCAGTGCTCTATTCTCCTGATTGGGTCGGTCTTGGAGAGGTCGCACTCCGCTTCGCCGCTCTGAGCTATCGCCAAGCAGAGCGGGAAGGGGTGTCCATACGGGTTCGGGCGGGCGGTTTCATTGGTGGTGACGGCCGCAGATACGATGCGTTCGACGAGACGGCCCTCGGACGGGCAGTTGGATCTGGCATCTCGGCGGGCTGCACAGCGGGTCGAGTGCATCCTCCGAGCGAGGGGTGAGACGACATTGCAGGCCGACATCTCATCGAAGCCGCCTTGGAAGCGGATGAAGGCAACGCGCGTTGGTCTGGCTGGCGAGGTGACGTACCGGGTCGCCACAGCACGGCGTGAACTGGCAACTAGCAGTTGCCGACACCGCTGCAAGCTCAAATCGTCCCGACCTTGCACCCACGCAGTGAAAGAGAACTAGCGAAATCGGAATCTCAGGAAGCGAATCGTGATCAAAGACTCGACCTCTGAACCGTCCTCGCTACGAACAATCCCAAGATCCCAGCATTCGGAAATCGTTTTTCAAGCAATGACTTAACCGCCCGAAAATGGGCACCAGTAGTCAAGATATCATCGACATTAGCGATGGTATTCGGAGGCGGATGCACTAGATCCTCGTCGATTTCATATCTTGACTCAATTTCCTTTGGTTCTGGGCGATTATGGCTCGTATGTGAGGGCTCAAAACTCCCTATCTGGACGATCATTTCCTTGACATTTGCCCGATTATCAGGCCAAATCGCATGAACCATGCTTGCTATGCGATTGTCATACAAGGGATCTTCTCGTGCGCTTGAGGGTGGCACAGGGACGAATACTACAGTCGACAAATCGGAGGGAGATAGATTGGCACCCAATGCATTGCGAAAAGCAGTTGATATCTGATCTATTGCTTTCCGCTTGTATTTCCACTCGGGCTTCCCCTTCCTATCGGGGGGGGGTCTTGAAATTCAAGATCACATCATTAGTCGGACTATAGGCATATCCTGATCTGGCAGTGTACTCCCCTAAGAAATAACATTCGTCAGATTTCTCCAACCAACGGTGATGTTTGTACGTAAATCGATCGATCTTGGTAAAGCGATTAGGCAAGTACGCTTCGTAAGTCATTGTAGTCCGTGACTCGAATTGCACCCTTCGATTCCAGACGCTCTGGCCAAGTTAGATTTGGATTCTCAAAGCAGCTATTGAGGATGAATACCTTACGCCCTTGTGTTAGCGCTGCTCGTGCTTGGATCAGTGTACCAGATGTCGGACCTGCTTCGACGATGACTGTAGCTTCTGTAAGCGCAGCCATCACGATATTCCGCTCGGGGAAGAACAGCCGGTTCAGTCGGTAATCTTGCGATTCGTATCGAATCAGGGGAACCGGAGTGACAACCAGGAAGCGATCTGCGATCTCACGCTGAAGCCGTGCGTGTGCCTTTGGGTACACGTGACACAGGGGTGTTCCGAGAACTGCGATGGTACGACCTTGGAGCTTGATCGCTGTCTCATGAGCCATTCGATCAATTCCGGCTGCCAATCCCGAGACGACCGTGAAGTCGTCTCGAACGAGTTCCCGTACTAACTGCTGCGTGCGGCACAGCCCTTCTTGTGATGGATTTCTGGTCCCCACTACAGCTACCGACCGCGATGCCACGAGGTCCCACCACCCGTGATAGTAGAGAACCTCGACCGGATGAGAGGCATCCCGCAGCTTCGATGGGTACTCCGCTGCTCCGTGCACACGCACACCGAACGGAGTCACCGATGCCTCGAGAAATCGCTTCTCGACAAATTCTGCGCGACAGACTGCCTCTTCCCGTGACACAAAGTCCGACGGGAGTTTGCCGGGATGCTGGGCGAACCGCTTCGACAGTGACCGAAACGTGGTGCCGGCGCGAGTCCAGAGCGCTTCGTACGCCCCCATTTCCCTGTAAGGAGAGATGGCCCGTTCCGGTAGACCAACCGGTTCGGGAAACAGAGGTGCAGTCACCGCCCCATGTCCTGCCACTGGATTCACCAAGTTCAGACTACCAGTTCGGCGACCAGAGTCTGGCCGCATCCGTTGGCGGTGCGGTGTCTCGCTGGAGCCCGGCAGCCATCCACTTCCGCAGGACGGTTCGGATGTCACGGTAGCCGCGATGGAGTTCGGCACGCAACAGTGTGGGATCTGACGGAGCCTACCCGGATCTGGCGAAACGAGAGTGAAGGTTCCAGGCATTGAGCGTGCTCGGACTCCAGACCACACTGGGGCAGACGGCCAATGATCGCAACGATACGTTCTCGCGCTGACGCATCTGATAATATGAATCTAGCGATGCTGCAAGCGGAGAGGTGGCCGAGCGGCTGAAGGCAGCGGTTTGCTAAACCGTCGTAGGGTTAAAGAGCCCTACCGAGGGTTCGAATCCCTCCCTCTCCGCCAGTAGATTCACGGCTCGGATGCTTGGCGTGGCTGATTCCCGAGGGTCAGGGTCGGTCGGAGGTTTGACGAGCGCGATCATCTCGCGCATCATCTCCTCAGCACTGCTCTGGCAAGAACCTTGAGATCGGGACCGCGCTCACGCTTACCCGCACCGGACGGTCAGGAGTCGCCGCGGAGGCTTGCGGAAGTCCGGCTGGAATCGGATTTCCGCCCCTGTCACCTACGCGAAATCCATACATCCACCAGATCGGGAAGGTTGCTCGACAGCAACATCACGTCCGTCTCTCCATCCGACAGACTCCGCCAGTTCCAGTGATCTTGGCTACACTGGTCCCGGGAGGGATCTTGATTCGTCGCGCCACAGGACTGATTCTTGTTGCTGCCGTCGCAACCGGCGCTGAAGTGCCGCAGACGTTCCGCCGGTACTGTTTCGGGTGCCACGGCGATGCTGCCGCAAACGCCGGTATCAACCTCGAACGCCTCGTCGCCGAGCCATCGGTCGCCGATAGCTTCAAGCAATGGCGAAAGGTGGGTGCAGCGCTGGAGCAGAACGCCATGCCGCCAGCAGGAATGCCGGCCCCCAGCGAGCAGGATCGTAAGGAAGCTGCCCGCTGGATTCAGGCGTCGCTCTCCGACTATGCGGCCGAACATGCGGGCGACCCGGGTCGGGTCCCGGTCCGGCGGCTGACCAGCGCCGAGTATGCGAATACCATTCGCGACCTGACCGGTGTCGAACTCGACCTCGACCACCACTTCGCGGGCGACGCGGTCGGAGGCGAGGGGTTTTCGAACTTCGGCAATGTGCAGTTCATGACCGATGCGCATCTGGAACGGTATCTCGAAGTTGCCAGACTTGTCGCCGACCATGCCGTGATCGGATCGGGACCGCTGCAGTTTGGTGCCCACCCGGGGCAGAGTGGATATGAACTCTCCGCCATTCACCGCATTCACGATCTTTACCGGAAGCACGGCTTTCGGGCCGTAGCCTCCGAGGGCGGCAAGGCGTTCGGACTTGAGAAATATGCCGATGCATTCTATGTCGCCTGGCTGTATCGTCACCGTGCGGACGGCCTCACCCTCGACGAACTGGCCATGCGCGAAGGCGTCAGTCAGCGATTCCTGGCCCACATTTGGTCGGTACTCCAGCAAGACAACGCCCCTTACCCCACCTCGGAAGTGATCGCCAGGTGGCGCGCGCTGACCGCTGCTGGCGACGAGGAGACCATCCGTTCGCAGTGCACCGAGATCCAGCGATTCGCCATCAATTGGCCCCATTGGCTTCTCGCCACAAGCGGGTTGCTGACCGACGGCGGGGACGAACTGGCAACCGTGATCAACGCGGAGTCACTCGTGGGCCGAACCCGCGCCGGGCTGAAGTTCACCCTGAGAGACCGAGATGCAGGCCCGCCAATCCTCTACCTGTCCGTAACCCAGGTCAACCCCGAAGCGAAGTCCCGGCCGGTAGTCCAGTGGCGCGACGCGAGTGTCGAGGTCCGCACGGAAAGAGGCCCGCTCCCTGAGCAGCCGTTGGTCAACCTGCTGCCTGCCGAGATGGCTGCGGAACTCGGGTTCGGGAAGGGCGAAGCGCTGGCTCCCGGCGATTTCTCGACGATCGGTAACACGAGTCTGCAGGTGCGGGTATCGGTTCCCGACGATGCGAAGGGCCTCGTGTTCCGGGTCAACATCGAAGTCGACCTCCCCCGGGAAGACGATTCAGTCCTGCGAGTGGTTGTCAGCAATGAGGAAGATGGCCCTACCAGTCGGGATGCGACAACACTGTTGGCACATCCCGAGAGTTCGGGATTCGCCCAGTTCAAGTCCGGCGTGCTCTACCATGTCGCCTCGTTGCCACAGGCTTCCCACGGAGAGCCGACCCCATCGGATCGCGACCCGATTCCCGACCCGTTCGACAATACCTACAACGAGCCGGAGCGGAACCTGTTTCATGCTCGCATCAAGTATTTTCGTCAAGATGATTTCCTCGTCGAGAACATCCTGGACGACGAAGCTCGCGTGCGACTCGATCAGGCCTGGACCGACCTGATGGACTCGTTCGAATATCACGATGAGTTCTTCCAGTTCACAGCCAGCAAGTTCGGCCTGGCTACGGGGAAGAGGCTGAGCGAACTCGGTCCACGCGAGATCGCTACCTTGCCCGCCAAGCCGCGCGGCTACGCCACCGTCCTGCGCAGGGAGTTCGACGAAGTTCGATCCGCCCAGCTCGCGGCCCGGCCGGGGCATATCGACGACACACTCAAGTTTGCCGCAAGAGCCTGGCGTCGCCCCCTGACGCACGAGGAGTCCGATAGCCTGCGACGACTCTACAGCCTCGTGCGTGAGGAGCGTGGGCTCGATCACCGCTCGGCGATACGAGCTGTGCTGATACAGGTCCTCGTAGCGCCGGATTTCCTCTACCGTCTGGAGCGCCCGGAACGAGACGAAGGCCTCGCGCCCCTCGCGTCATGGGAGTTGGCGAGTCGCCTGAGTTACTTTCTGTGGGCGTCCGCACCGGACGCCGACCTTCGGCGTGCCGCGGAAGCAGGCACCTTGCATGAAGAGCAAAAAATCGTCGAGCAGGTCCGGCGCATGCTGAGTGACTCCAAGGCCCGGCGTCTCGCAACGGAGTTCTTCGGACAATGGCTCGGGTTCTACCGATTCGACAGATACACCGGCGTCGACACCAAGCGCTTTCCCGAGTACACCGGGGAACTCCAGTCGGCGATGTACGACGAAGCTGTCTCGTTCTTTGAGCACCTCATCGTTGCCAGGCGCCCGATGCACGAGGTCTTCTCGGCCGACTACACCTTCCTGAACGATGTTCTCGCCGCCCACTACGATGTCGAAGTCGAAGCCAGCCGTGACGTCCGACTCATCGAGGGCGTGAACGAGTTCCGGCGTGGAGGACTGATGCGACTGGGGGCCGTGCTGACCGCGACATCCGCACCATTGCGAACGAGCCCAGTGAAGCGCGGCGACTGGATCCTGCGGCGTGTGCTGGGGACGCCGACTCCGCCCCCGCCGCCCGATGCCGGCTCCCTTCCCGGCGACGAGAAGAGCTTCGGCGCGATGACCGTTCGTGATCGGCTGGAGGCCCATCGGGCCAACGCGGCCTGTTCATCGTGCCACTCACGGATCGACCCGCTGGGCTTCTCGCTCGAACACTACGATGCGGTCGGACGCTGGCGCGAGACCTACGCAAACGGCAGGCCTGTCGACGCGTCGAGCGCACTGGCCGACGGAACGCCGATCACGGGCATCGAGTCCATGCTCGACTACATCAACAGCCGCGAGCGCCAGGTTCTGCTGAATTTCTCGGAGAAACTGCTCGGCTACGCCTTGGGGCGTACAATCATTGCATCGGATCAGCCTTTGCTCGACGAAATGGTCTCCAGCGGTCTTGATGCGACGTTCGAAGAGCTTGCTCTTCAGGTCGTGACGAGCCGTCAGTTCCGCTATCGCCGCGGAACCGAAGATCGGGTGCCGGTCCAACTAGCCAAGGGAGATTGAAGCAATGAACCGCAGACAGTTCCTGCGTGGGACAGGATTCGCACTGACGTTGCCATGGCTGGAGTCCCTGCACGCGGCAACCAGCGAACCGCCGACTCGCTTCGGACTGGTCTACTTCTCGAACGGTGTGGAACCGGCACATTGGTGGGCGAAGGGCGAGGGAGTGTCCATGCAGGTTGGCCCGGGGCTCGCGCCGATGCAGTCGCTGACCGAGCATTTCACCTTCCTGCGCGGACTGTACAACCAGAAAGCCGCCGAAACCACAAGCGCACACTTGGGAGCCATGCCGAATCTGCTCTCTGGAGCGGCGGTCAGCCTCGACCCAGCCGTCATCCGTGTCGGCAAGACGATGGATCAGGTCCTCGCCCAGCGTGTCGGGAACCAAACGGAGGTTCCGAGCCTGGTACTGGGAATCGAGCCGAATGAACTGCGCCTCGAAGATGGCGTATCCATGATCTACGGCTCAGCGATCTCGTGGGCCTCCGACAGCAAGCCCGCCACCAAAGAAATCTACCCGGCCAGGGCCTTCGACCGACTGGTGGGGAACGGACAGGGACGCGAATTGGACCGCAGCATTCTCGACACACTGCTCGACCAGGCCCGCAGTCTTCAGAACCGGGTCAGTCATGGCGACCGGCCGAAGCTCGAAGAGTATCTCGAATCGATCCGCGACATCGAGCGCCGCATTGATCTCGCCTCCAAGGAGGAGCGCCTTGAGGGCTGGCGTCCGACCCTGGATGAGCCCAACCTGGAACGACCCGCGACCGAGTTGCCCCAAGAGGTCCCCGAGCACATGCGGCTGATGCTCGACATCATCGTGCTGGCGTTTCAGATGGACAAGACGCGAATCGCAACCCTGATGCTCAATAACGATCTATCACAGATGAATTTCGGCTTCCTCGACGGCGTCGAAGGCGCCTTGCATCTGGACTTGACGCATAACGGCCGGGATCCCGAACTCGAGGCGATGTACCTGCGGACGAATCAGTTCCACATGGAGCAGTTCGCGTACTTGGTGCGCAGACTGAGTGCCATCGACGAGGGCGGGAAATCACTGCTCGACTCGTCAATGTTGATCGGCTGCTCGAATCTCTTCGATGGGGACAAGCACCAGGCTGACGAGATGCCGATCCTGCTGGCGGGCAGAGGCGGGGGTCTCCGGCCTGGACAGGTGCTGAACTATCTGGACACCGGCGACGACAACCGACGGGCTTGCAGTCTGTACCTGTCATTGATGGACCGGATGGGAGTCCGGCTCGACCGCTTCGGTGACACGGACCGGCGGCTTGCCGACATTTGATCCCCCTGCTCGCACTTGCGAATGTGGTCTGCGCAAGGAACGCCCCGCGTCGGGAACGGCCCTTTTGCGTGATGCCGAGACGCCATATTTCTGAGAGAATCACCGACGACGGCCTGGTCGAGACGTGAAGAGGTGACAGTACAACCAACTCGGCCCAGCCAGTCTGCGACTCGTCGGCCTCGAGTTGCATGGCGTTGCAATAGTGTTCCGCCGAGGGCAACATTTCCGGTGGAATCTGCTTCGAGAAAGAGGACACTTTGGCCCGAGCTCTCTTGTTACAGACAAGAAGAGAGAACCTGAAGAAGTACATCGTGCTACTGCCGGAGGCGGAACCGAGAGCCTACCAGCAGGCCATCAAGAAGCGGAAGGGTAGCAGGCAGAAGACACGCAGGGCGCGCGTTATGCTGCCGGTGGATCCGACAGGCCGGACGACCCGGTAGCGGAAACCCTCGGTTGCCGGGTGCGCTCCGTCAGGAGGGTGTGCCAACACTGCGTGCAGGAGGAGTGCGAACGGGTCTCCGCCCCGTTGACCGGGCCCCGGCGGCTGAACGGTCGGCAGGCATCCGAGCGGACGGTGTCGGGAAACGGTATCTCGTGGCTCCAGTTGCAGTCCGGGATGAACCCACTGCCGGCCAACGCCATGCTGGCCGGTCGCCACGTCCAAGGGAGCCGGTCCCTTTCGGTGCTGGACCATCGCGATTCGCACACGTAGGAAGCACTGTACGATGCCTGCGAGCCAGAACGGGCGCAGAGCGATTGACTACCGGTGCACGCCAAGGCTCGGCAGTTGGTGGAACGTGGCCGAGCGTGAACGGAATTGTCGGACGTGGCAGTGCCTGCGGGTGTCGCGATTCGGAGTTCTCCACGAGTTGCTGGCCGTAGGGACCGCATGGTCGATGTGGGTCGATGCGCAAAGGGAACCGGCGCATGAGAGTGGCCGATGGCCGTTGGCAACACAAGTCCGTCTAGCCAATGCGCATCGTCTGGCGCACAACTCTATTTCACCGGTCTCTCCACAGGCCCGTCGACGCGTGAATCCGCGCACCGCTCAGTCCGGGTCGATATCGCCGAAGACCTCGGGCAGGGACGGGACGTCCAGTGCGGTGTCAGCTTCGCATCCAACTCTTCCGGGGTGGCTGTTCGGATCCGTTGCCGAATCCTAGGCGGAACTGAACCGCAACGATGCTTCGGCTGGCGGGTCAGAATCCGGGCTCTCTCTTGCACCTTCCGCTGCTCCATGCCCAGCTTGAACCCCTGCACAAAACCCAGCTTGAACCCCTGCTGGAAGCCCTGCTTGAAACCCTCGGCCCTCCCCTGATCAATCAGTTCCTGTACGATGTCTCCCACGCGACTCTCCCCTCTTCCCGGCTTGACTCTCTCCGCTTCCTCCGCCAGTGTCTGCCTCGACACCGACCAGACTCTCATAAGGTACATCATCACCTGCTTCGCGTACCTGGTCCCGTCCGACTGGTCCGCCAACACTCCCGGCAACTCCCTGTCGGCCAACTCTCCCAAGTGCCGCAGAATGTACCCGAACCTCGACTCGAACTCCCCCAACTCCTTGTGCAGGACCATCTCGGCGATCGAGAACGGCGCCGTCCAGGGCCTAGCGCTAGGACAGACTTGACACGGAGGGGTGGAAGAGTGTAGAAGGGAGGGATGCGAGTCGGACTGCGGGTTTTGCAACCCACCACCGTGAAATGGCTGCGAGGGGCCTTGCAGGAGGGGGTGCTGACGCGGACCGCGCTGGCGCGTGGCCTGTGCGAGCAGGACGGGTGGCGCAACCAGCGCGGGCGGTACTGCGAGTCGTCGGCCCGCAAGGCCCTGCCGCGACTGGCCGAGGAGTTGGGACTGGCACTGCCCGCCTCGCAGGGGCAGCGGCTGCCCGCCGCCCACTCGGCCCGCCCCGCAACGCCGCTGGCGACCTTCCGCGGCAGCCTGCAGGAGTTGGGCCCCGTGCAACTGGAACTGGCCCGGACCGCCGCCCAGCGCCGCCAGTGCGCACAACTGCTGGCCAGCGAGCATCCGTGCGGTCGCGGCAGCGCTCCGGGCTGCCGCCTGAGCTATCTGGTCCGGGCCAAGTGCGGCCCGGTGGGCGTGCTGAGTTTCGTGGCCGCCCCCTTCCGGCTCGGGCCCCGCGACCAGGAACTGGGCTGGGACGACCGCACCCGCGGCGCGCGGATCCCGCTCGTGTTGCACAACGACCGCTTCCTGGTGGGTCCCCAGGTGGTCGTGCCGCACCTGGCCTCGCACGTGCTGGGCCAGGCCCAGCGGCGGGTGGCCGCCGACTGGCAAGAGCTCCATGGCGTCGCTCCGGTCCTGCTCGAGACCTGTGTCGCACCCGCGCGCAAGGGCACCAGTTACAAGGCCGCCGGCTGGCAGCGCGTGGGCCGCACCCAGGGCCGCCCGCCGGGGGTGGACAAGCCGGTGCCGGTCAAGACCGTGTGGTGGCTGGGCCTGACCAACGACTGGCGCACGACCCTGCTCGATCCGCCCGACCGCTCCCTGGGTCGCTTTCCGGCCCTGGAACTGCCCGAGGAAGCGAGTTGGGCCGAACGCGAGTTCCAGCGCTCGGACCTGCCCGACGGGCGCTTGCGCGAGCGACTGGTGCGCATGGGCCGGAACTGGGAACGCCAGGGCGGCCGTCCCCTTCCGTCCATCTTTCCGCATCCCGCCGAGCAGCGCGCGGCCTACCGCTTCCTGCACAATGACAAGGTGACCGGCGCCGACATCCTGCAACCGCACCAGGAAGCCCTGCTGGAACGGGTCCGGCAGGAGTCGACCGTGCTGCTGGTCCAGGACACCACCACCTTGAATTATACGGGTTTGAAGGACAGTACGGAAGGACTGGGGCCGCTGCAGAAGCGTTCGGACACGGCGCGGGGACTGTTCGTGCACGCGGCGGTGGCGTTCACCGAGGGCCGGCGCCCGCTGGGCGTGAGCGGTCTGGAGAGTTGGGCGCGAGCGGAGCAGGCACCGCCAGCGGAAAAGGAACGGGAAAGTCAACGCTGGTTGCGGGGTTTCGAACAAGGGCGGGAACTGGGGCGGCGGAGTCCGTCCACGCGGGTGATCGTGGTGGGCGACCGTGAGAGTGACATCTACGAACTGCTGGCGAGCCAGCATCGGCACCGAGAGGAAGCCGGCCTGGTGGTGCGGGTGCACGCGGGGCGGCAGCGCAAGGTGCAGGTGCAGGACCCGACCACGCAGGCGGCCATCGTGCGCAAGCTGCAGGAACAGCCCGATTTCGAGCAGCCGGTGTTGACCGGGCGCAAGGTGTTCATCGACTCACAGGGCGGGAAACGGGCGCGGGCGGCACGCACCGCGGAGACGGAACTGCGCATCGCGCAGGTGGATCTGCAGCCGCCGAAAAGCCGTCCGCAGGACGGACCGGTGCCGGTCTGGGTGGTGCAGGTGCGGGAACCGCAGCCACCCCCGGGCGAGGAGCCGCTGGAGTGGCTGCTGCTGTCGAGCGAAGGGGGCGCGAGCGCCGAGTGGGCGGAGCGGATCGTGGGCTGGTACGAGGCCCGCTGGAGCATCGAGGAGTTCTTCCGGCTGCTCAAGTCGGGTACGCGCATCGAGGACCGGCGCTTGCAGACGGCCGCCGCCCTGGAGAAGTGTCTGGCGTTCGATGCGATCACGGCCTGGCGGGTGTTCAGTCTGGACCGCTATGCGCGGGACCGCCCGGACACGCCGGCCGAGCAGGTGCTGACCGCGACGGAGCGGGAGGTGATTGCCCGGGTGGTGCAGGCGGAGGGCCTGCGGCCACCGGCCGAGCGGAACCGTCCACCCCCGCCCGACATCCGCAGTTGGGTGGTGATGCTGGCGCGCATGACGGGCTGGCAGCCGTCGCGGCGCCGGCCGCTGCCGGGCAACGAGGTGCTGTGGCGCGCGTACGTGCAACTCCAGACCATGGTCCGTCTGCTGGAAGCCCAACGAGCATCTCCTCCCGCGGCCCCGCCACCCATCCGCGGTTCAAATGTGTCCTAGCGCTAGGTCCAGGGCTCCCCCCCGTGATAGAACTCTACCGGGATGATCGCCGGCAGCGCCCACAGCCGATCCACCCGCGTCGTGGCCCCCGATGCCCCGCCATCGCCTCCCGGCCAGTGGACCGACAGCTTCCCGTCGGCGTACGCCTCCCAGATGCGGATCCTGTAACGGGCCAACTGCAGGGCGATGGCGGGATCCGACGTCGACTTGTGTTCCAGCAGGACATGGACGAAGGCCAAGTCGCCATTGCACAGCTTCACCGCAAAGAGCTTGTCGACCTGGGATAGACGCAGGTTCTCGTCCACGAAAGTGCCGTCGAGAGCGACGGGCGGAACGGGGGCGAGGAGCCCGAGAAAGCGGGACCCGACATGCGTTTCGATCAGGTCCTGCGAGCGATTGGCGCTCTCGACGATGGCCCGAAAGAGACGATCCTGCGGCTGGTGGATACCATCGTCTGGTTCGCTGTGAGGAACGGGCATGATAGTCGTGAGTGGAACATGGCCAACCCGGGGAAGGTGCCTGTCCACCGAATGATGGCAGCCACCATACAGGAGGTGCGCGGTCGGGTGCGTGGCAGGGCGCCCGGGTAGCGGCAACCCAACCCGGAGGATTTCCGTCCGGCGCAGAATCGCGCCGGACGGAGCGGTTCCGGGTATACCAAGCCGGTGCTCCGCAACGAGATCGATTTCACCGTATCCGGGCTGGCATGTCTTCACCCGGAACCCCTTGCCGATGCTCCGCGTAGCGAGCAAGGGGCCATTCAGACCGGGCGCAAGGGCGTGTCAGCGTGCGTTGAACCGGCAAAATGCCGTTGTCGATGCCCACCACAAACGCAGGTCCATCAACTCAGAGACTCCGCTTGGCGGAACTCGAGAGGAAATCAGCTGATTCTAGGAGAGTCCAGCCTGTCCTGTGGCTTCGATTGGAGACGATCCCCTGTCCTCTCAGAGCCCCGGTCCCCGTCGCCATCCTGAGAAATGCCCTGCGTCATCTCGACTGTACGCCCTTGAGCCGAGCAACCAGGCCCGTTGCACGCACCGGAACATGGTCAGAGTGAGCTTCGGACTCAGATGGAGACCATTGCCCCATCCGGACTCTCGCCGTGACCTTTCTGAACGTTGCTCCACCCACGATTTACTCTATCCTTGGAATGGTGCTGGCATCAGATGAACCATTGCCCCAAGTCCCGAATGATGCCAGACGACAACGATCCCGGTGCGGCCCATGTATCCACGACAGCGACGCCCACGGAAAGCACGAACGAGCGGTCGATCTTCCGTCCCTTCATCTCGGTGCTGAACCTCCACAGTGCACTCCGTGACCGGTATCAGGTTCTGACCGCATACGTGATGCCAAGCCGACGCAAGGACCGACCAGCAGACCAGCAATGCTCCATCCTGCGGTCGTGGCGCCATATTCAGCCTTACCCACGATCGCGACCGAATCGTCTGGTGGGGGTGCCAATCCTCATCGGTCTCCCCGGTCTCTGTCCACCCTCACTCGCCCAGCAAGTGCCCACTTTCCGGTCGGAGACCACCCTGATGGAGATCGAGGTCCGCGTTACCGACGGCAAGGGACAGCCGGTCAAGGACTTGACCCGGGATGACTTCGAATTGTTCGAGAACGGCAGCCCCCAGCGCATCGCGACGATCGAGTTCGTGCCGGGCCCGGATGCCCCGGATGCAGTCGCTGGGGAGTCCCAGCCCCGACCTCCGACGGAAGTTGACCCCGCCGAGAATCTCCGTCGCAGCACGTTCATCTATATCGCAACCCGCGGACGACGCGAGGACCGCCCACTCATTCACGCCGCCGTGAAGGAATTTCTCGACGAGCACCTGGCTCCGGGCGTGCTCGTCTCCCTGGAGGGGTCCGCCTTCACGTCGAAACGGAGCGAACTCTACGAGACGCTCGAGGATCTGATGCGGCAGGGAACGGGTGGACTCGTCGACAGGCTCGCGGTCGACCTCGCACGCGATATCGAGTACAGCGACAGCTTCGAGGAACTTCTCAGCGAGGTGAACGAGGAGTTTGATGAGCAGGTCGAGGAAATCGCCGACCGCGCCGCGTTCTACCGTCGCCTGCGCATGTACGAGTACATCGACCTGATCCGGGCTTTGAGCGTGTATCCGGGACGGAAGCTCGTGGTGCTGTTCGCCACGGGACTTCCGGTCGATGAGGACAACACGGACATCATGAAGGTTCTGGAGGACGAGGCGACTAGGGCTCGGGTGCGTTTCTTCGTCGCGGATGTAGGCCGACTGACAGCGACGCCGCCGGGTGGCGACGCCGAACGCTCCGTCAACGCGAACGCGTACTTCGGGAATCCCCTGAGCAATGGCTTTGGACGCCAGTCCGCAAGCCGGCAGGACAACCAGGACGGACTGTACGAACTCGCGGCCCGAACCGGCGGTCGGGCCGTACTGAACAGCAACGACTTCGGGGAGGTCTTCGATGTCGTCAACCGCGAGACAAGCGACTACTACCTGCTGGGCTATTACCCAGACGACACCGAGCAGCGAGGTCGGCTGCGCCGTATTCGGGTGCGAGTGCAGGGCAAGGGTCTGCGTGTCAACCACCAGAGTCGCTACTACGAGGAACGGCCGTTCCAGATGACATCGAAGACAGAAAGGAACCTGCGACTGCATCAGGCCCTGACCTTCGACACCCCCTACACCGACCTTCCCCTGCGGGTGGACCACGAGTTCTTCCAGGATTCTGCCGGAGATCCCACGCTCGTCTACAGCGTCGGCCTGCATGTTGCCGACATTCCGGCCGACACGACCAAGAAAGGCGAGACGCTCAAACTCACGGTGGTGGCCCAAGCATCGGCGCTTGGGCCGGACGGTGAGAAGAGCAAGACGCCGCCTACTATCGACGAACGCCAATTCGTGTTGACGGTCAACGAATCGACACTACGCAAAGCCGTTGAGGATCCGAATGCATGGCTCCACTACGGCTCCCAGATGCACCTTCGCCCCGGTCAGTATGACTGGAAGGTCGTCGTGCGGGAGAACGTCTCCGGTCTCCTTGGCACCTACCAGACCACGATACGAATCCCGGACTTCGCGGCAAGCGTTGGTGCCAGTTCCCTCCTGCTGACCGGAAAGATCGGAAGGGTGGGCGAAGCCAGGGACCGAACATCCAGGAAGAAGAAGAGAGACGAGGATGTGCTGACGGTCGAAGGTAGCCGGTTCTTTGCCGCAGCAGTGAAGGAGTTCCGTCGCGGCGATGTGATCTACGCGCTCTACGACATCTACAACGTCACTCCGGATTCGCTGGAATCGCCACCAGGGCCGATGATGGCCCTGTATCACGGACGCGCCCTCGTCTCTCCGCTACCCGTGCAAGGCTATCAGGCCGTGCCGGAACAGTCGTCGCGACGGCTCCGATACCTGGCCGCTCTCTCCACGGACGATCTTTCGGCCGGGGAGTACCTTGTTGCCGCATTGGTGCCAACGAGTTCGGAGAAGAGACCCGTGATCTACCGGAAGTTCCGGATCATCGAGTCCGGGACGAAGTGAACGCCTGGTTCAGGACCGATCCGGCACCCTGCTGCCAGCGACAGGTCTTCGCTGTCGGCACAGCGGGACGCACACCCGCGGCAGGAGCACTCAAGGGTTCAGGCACTCGAAGATCTTCCGGTAGAACTCCGGATGGGACTCCCAGGTCTGAGCCGTGATCATGTGTCCATCCCTGACCGCCTGGGCTTCGGAGTACGTGGCACCCGCTCGCTCCGCCTCCGAACGCACGTGCACGTAGCAGGTCACCGTGCGCCCGTTCAACAGATCCGCGGCCACGAGAATCTGGATTCCGTGGCAGATCGAGAAGATCGGCTTGCCCTGCTCGGCGAACTGGCGGACGATTCCGACAACGCGGGGAATGTGCCGAAGGAACTCCGGCGCACGTCCTCCCAGCAGCAGCACAGCCTCGTAATCCTCAACACGGACATCGTCGAATGCGACATCCGCCGCAAGTCCGTATCCCTGCCGCTCAACATAGGTATCCCATCCGGGCTCGAAGTCATGCATGACCAGGTGCAGGCGGCGGACTGACGTGGACGCCACGACGGCCTCGTATCCGGCCTCCTGGAATCGATGCAGTGCGTACAGGGCCTCGTAGCTTTCTCCCGAATCGCCGGTGATCAGCAGGATCTTCCGTGGCATACGTGGGGATTATATCGGAGAGAAGGGATCCGAGGTGCACACTCGATGGGTGTTCGAGAGGCGGCGCTCCTGCGAGCATGGCAGCATCGCAAGGCGGCAGTCTCTGGAAGATCCTCCCACGTTGCTTCGGAACTTCAGTTGCAGTCGTGAGTGCAGGGTCGAAACGGAAGCGAGGTAACGACAAACTACCGATCCTGTATGCTCCGCCCGCTACAAGCGATCTCAATTGCTACCGCGACGAGTACGATCACAGAGGTGCCGAACCTGCCGATCATGGCCGACTACCATCATGGATGGAAGCCAGAAGTCCAAGATGTGACAGTGGAAGGGCGGTTTCTGAATGATCAAGAGGACAGAACTGCGCAAACTGATCGCCAACGGTGAAAATTCGCGCGTCGAGTTCAAGCGCGACGACATCCGTCCGGAGTCCCTGGCGAGGGAGGCGTCGTCCTGCTTGGAGTCGAGGAGGACCAGGGGGTCACCGGCATATGCGTTAACTTGTTTGAGTAGATCGTGGTATCGTTGAAGACATGAGCGATGCAGAGAGCGGCCCTGGGCTACAAGAGGACTGGAAGTTGCTGCTGTCGTTTCTGCCGGCCAACTGGCAGGGGCTGGCAGTCGAGACCGGAGCCTTGAAGGGGCTGCGCAAGAACAAGTCGGCGGAGAGTCTGCTGCGGGTGCTGCTGCTGCATCTGGGCTGTGGGCACTCCTTGCTGAAGACGAGCGTACGGGCGCGGCAGGAAGGCTTGGCAGAATTGTCCGCGGTGGCGCTGTGGAAGCGACTGCGGAAATCGCAGAGGTGGTTGCAGGCCCTGTGCGTGGAGTTGTTCCGGGAGCAGGGGGTGGAATTGTCGAGCGCCGGGGGTCTGCAGGTGCGGGCCCTGGATGCGACGACCGTCAGGGAGCCGGGCAGGACCGGCTCCCTGTGGCGCTTGCACTACAGCGTGTGCCTGCCTTCGCTGGCGTGTGATTGCTTCCGTCTGACGGCCACCCAGGGGGCTGGCACGGGCGAGAGTTTCCGCCAGTTTCCGGTCGTGGACGGGGATTACCTGTTGGCGGACCGGGGCTATGCGACCGCGTCGGGGTTGCGCCATGTCGTACAGGCGGGTGGACGGGTGACGGTGCGTGTGAACATCGGAGCGCTGCAGCTGCAGACGATCGAGGGGCAACCGTTCGACCTGCTGGCTGGCGTGCAGACTCTGCGCCGCGCCGGTGCCTGCGGGTCCTGGGAGGTGCAGGTCGTGGATGTGGCGGGTCCCGCCGCGAGCGGGCGCGTCTGCGCCCTGCGCAAGACCCGCGAGGCCATCCGAGTGGCCCACCGGCATCTGCGGCAGCAGGCGTCCCGCAAGGGGCAGCAGTTGCGACCGGAGACGCTCGAGTACGCCCAGTACGTGATCGTCTTCACGACCTTCCCGGCGGCCCGGTTCAGCGCTGCGGAGGTGCTGGAGTGGTACCGGACACGCTGGCAGGTCGAGTTGGTCTTCCAGCGCTTCAAGTCCCTCGCCGGGTTGGGCCACCTGCCCAAACACGATGAAAGCAGCGCCAAGGCTTGGCTGTACGGCAAGTTGTTCGTGGCTCTGCTCGTGGAGAAACTGATCGGCCACGCCGGCTCTGTTTCTCCCTGGGGCTACCCATTGGAAACGGCGTCGACCGGCTAGCGCCTGGCGGGACTTTCGGTTCATGCACCATCAGGTGCAGCGGGCCGTGGAGCCTTCCCTGTCCTTGGCCGAGACGTTGGACCAGTGGAACGCTCTCTCAGAGCAACTTGCCGACCCACCCAGGAAACGCAAACCACAACTGGCAGGTTACTTCGACTAACGAAGTGAAACAAGTTAACGCATATGGGCGGACACCGGACTGACAAGGCCCCGGGAAGACGCCGAAGAGTGGGTGATGAGCATCGCCCAAGAGAACCTTCAGCCTCCCATCGTTCCGGTGTGGAGCACAATCGCCATGCCCGACGAGACCGTTTTCGGAGTGGTGGAACTTCCGGTAGACAGTCCAAGCAAACCGCACAAGGCCAAGCGCGGAAGTGCGTGGGTCACGTTCATTCGAGTCGGAAGTACTTCGCGCGAACCTACCCGGGATGAAGAGGCCAGACTCTACCAAGCAGCCCGGATCGTCCGGTACGAGATCAAGGCCGTGCCAGACACCAGCCCGAACTCTCTCGACATGGATCGAATCGCGAACTACTACCGGGACATCCGGAAACGCCGTGCACCGGCTTCTGTCGACCTCGACGGATGGCGACGGCTCCTGCTCAACTCGGACCTCTTGGTTGTGGCGAAAGACAGAGTATGCGCATCAGTCGCCGGGCTTCTGCTGTTCGGCGAGAATCCAAACCGCCGTCTGCCACAGGCTGGTGTAACTGCGGTGGCGTTTCCTGGGATCGAGAAGGATTACAACACGATCGACGAAGAGCGGATTCGAGGCCCACTGACTCCGCGAGTGTCGCGGCGTGCTACAGCGGTGGCGAGACAAGGGCCCGCTCCCCGTCAATGGACTGCTATGGCTTCGCAGGTGTCACGGCGCGGTGTAACTGTGGACAAGGGTGTCATCGACCGCACAATCGACTTCGTGAGGCGCAACATGGGAAGCACTGCATGGCTCGACGGGGGCCGCCGGCGCCGCAAGATGGCATTCCCGCTTGATGCGGTGCGAGGGGCTGTCGTAAACGCGGTGGTTCATCGGGACTATACACGCGAAGGGACCGACATCGAAGTCTCGCTCTACGCAGATCGACTCGAAGTGATCTCTCCGGGGCGACTGCCGAACGGCGTTACGGTGGCGAAGATGAGGGAGGGAGTCGTACGGGTCGCGCGTAACGAACTACTCAAGGAGATTCTCCGCGACTACGGCTACATCGAGCACTACGGAATGGGCGTCCGCAACCGGATCATCGAATCCATGCAGCATCACAACTGCACGGAGCCGGATCTGGTCGAGGAGGATCATCGCTTCGTGGTTCGCCTGTGGAAGGCGCCTCGGCAGACATGACAGACCTATCTGAAGCGACCGCCCGCCTACGATAGATCAAGGTGACACCACCCGTTCGAGAGATTCCGCCGAGAGTGTCCGCAACAAGAACCGGCGCAATTGGTAGTGCAGCAGCGAGGTCCTGTCTCTGGACCACTGTTCACTTACGAATCACCTGCCAGAGATGGCTATCAGAGTCTGCATGGAGTCCGGCAATGCGCACGATTCCAACAGAGCGGGGCGTCTCGACCATTCGGCCACTCATCTGATGCGTTCAATGCCCGAATCGTCGGGCGGTCACTACACCCGTTCCCTGAAGAAGAACGGCACCGCGGCCGCCCGGCAGCGCCGCTCGAACTGCCAGTACACGATCTTCGTGCACTGCTCGCCACGCCGCACATGACCGCCCAGGTCCCGGACCTGCCGGAACGGGCCCCAGCGCGGCTGCCAAGCCTCGGTCCACGGCGCGGTGCCTTCCCGCATCCGCCGGATCAGCTTCTCCGCCACCGTGCGGTAGTGATCCTCGATCCGGGCGGCGGGCCATCAGTCCGGCACCTCCGCAGCGGGAGTCCCGTGCGGATGCAGGTGGGACTCGAGCACATCCTCGAACTCGTCGGGATCACCCGGTTCGGCCCCGCAGACGGCGACCGCCACCGGGACCGGGATCACGGCCAGCCCGCGAGCGAAGGCCCGGCCTACCTCCTCGCCGCTGCTGTAGTCGACAGGGAACTCGGGTTCGGCGGACCTGTCTCCGGACGGGCGCCCGACGCTCCGGACCGCACCGGGACCGGTTCCGCATGCTCCGGGAGCGGATCTTCGGCGGGCAGGATCCCGCGTTCGCGCGCCTTCCCGGCGATGCGCAGGATCTCTTCGTACTCGCTGCCGGGCGGGGGTGGCTCCTCGTCGCCGTACGGACGCTCGACAGACCCCTCAAGCTCTTCCTGAGTCCAGGGCTGGGGCTCGGTCGGATCGATCTCCATTCCCAGTTGGCGGGCCAATTCCTCCGAGCAGCGGACGGAATACCCTTGGTACAGGGCCCGGCCGACCTCCTTGGCCGTGGTGCATTCGATGACGGTGTGGGCGTTGTTCACGGCCCTACCATAGCGCTACCGCGAAGGCCCGTGCATCCGGTCCCGGAACGGACTGTCCCGGCTCTGCTCCCGGCTGCGGGGGCAGACCGGTATGCGCTTGCGCGCCAGCATTGCCACGCAGTCGCAGATCGTCTGCGCCTCGTGCGCTGCGGTTGCGACTTCCGACGGATCGGCCCGGAGGATCCGGACCCAAGCGGGCCGATAGCCCGCGTGGCGTTCCGGATCGTGGCCCAGCTCCAGCCGGTCCCCGATCAGCATCGAGTCGATCTCCACCTGCAGTTCCTCGCGCGCCCGGGCTGCAGTGTCCGGCGGTCCGGATGCCCCGTCCAGTGCCCGAGTTCGTGCAGGGCCGTCCGCAGGTACGCCTCCGGATCCCCACTCTCCAGCGGCGGTGGCAGTTCGATCCGGTCGGTGCGCGGATCATGGCGGACGGTCCGGTGCGCGGACTCCGCGAGTTCGGCACCGGAGATGGTCAGGACATGTTCGGCCAGAGCCAGGTGCAGGCCCGGAGTCGCCGCCGACCGGACGGAATCCACTCGTCGAGACCGCGGCACTGCTGCGCATTGAACACGCGCAGGGCCTCGATCCGGTGCCGGGCCGGGTTCCACTTCGGGATCACGGTGGCCGACTCTCCCCGCCCGACGGTCCCGCCCCGCTCGCGCACGGTCTCGCATGTGCCCTAGTGCGGATCCCGCCAGCCCCGCTCCAGTGCGACCGCCGTCAGCCAGACGCAGGTGTCGTTGCGGACCCACTCCCGCGTCCGCATCCCGATCGGCAGGGGCGTCTCCGTCCCGTCGAACGACCGCATCCATGGCGCACGGCCCCGCTCCACCTGGCGGGCCAGCACCTCCGCGACCGCCTCGTAGTGGTCCTGCACCTCGCTGTCGCTCATCGGTCGCATCGCCATCCGTCCGTCTCCATCATCAGACCACAGGCTGCCGTCGCCGTGCTCGCCGACAGGAAGAACGAGCGTGCCGATGCACCATCTTCGGGCCCTGCCCGCCACGGTGCGCGTGACCGCCCGGTTCCCGAATCTGCCGGAATCGGTCCGGCGCCTCCGCAGCGGGAGTCCAGTGCGGATGCAGGTGGGACTCGAGCACATCCTCGAACTCGTCGGGATCACCCGGTTCGGCCCCGCAGGCGGCGACCGCCACCGGGATCGCGATCACGGCCAGCCCGCGAGCGAAGGCCCGGCCTACCTCCGCGCCGCTGCTGCAGTCGCCAGGGACCTCGGGTTCGGCGGACCTGTCTCCGGACGGGCGCCCGCCGCTGCGGACCGCAACGGGACCGCCGGGCCGGGTTCCATCGGGATCGACGGGTCGTGGTGCTCCGGAAGCAGCTTCTCGCCGGCCAGGAGCCCGCGCTTCCGGGCCGTCCCGGAAATGCGCAGGATCTCCTCATACTCGCTGCCGGGCGGGGGCGGCTCCTCGTCGCCGTACGGACGCTCGACAGACTCCTCCAGCTCCTCCTGAGTCCAAGCCTGCGGTATGTCGGGATCAACCTCTATCCCCAGTTGGAGGGCCAGTTCCTCCGAGCAGCGAACCGAGTGCCCCAAGTACAGGGCCCGATCAGCCTCCTCGACCGTAGTGCATTCGATGACGGTGTGGGCGTTGTTCACGGCCTTATCATAGCGCTACCGCGAAGGCCCCTGGATGCGGTCCCGGAACGGATCGTCCCGGCTCTGCTCCCGGCGGCGGGGCCAGACCGGCATGCGCTTGCGCGCCAGCATCGCCACGCAGTCGCAGATCGTCTGCGCCTCGTGCGTCGCCGCTGCGATTTCCCGCGGCCGGTCCCGGAGGATCCGGACCCAAGCCGGCCGGTAGCCCGCATGGCGCTCCGGGTCGTGGCCCAGTTGCAGCCGGTCGCCGATCAGCATCGAGGCGATCTCCGCCCGCAGTTCCTCCCGCGCCCATGCCTCCGAGCCGACGCCCTCGCGGGTGCCGCTGTGATGAGTCCGGCGGGCCAGCCGGTCCGGATGGCCGGTCCAGTGCCCGAGTTCGTGCAGGGCCGTCCGCAGGTACGCCTCCGGACCCGCGAACTCCCGCTCCGGTGGCAGTTCGATCCGGTCGGCGTGCGGATCATAGCGGGCATTCCGCTGCGGGGATTCCACGAGTTCGGCACCGGAGGTGGCCAGCGCCCGGTCGGCCCAGTCCATGTGCAAGCCCCAGTGCCGCTGGGAGGCATCCGGAATCCAGTCGTCGAGGCCCCGGCACTGCTGCGCGTTGAACACCCGGGAGACGCGAATCTGCCGGGTCTTCGCACTCCAGAACGGGACCACTGTGGCCTTCTGGCCCCGCCGGACGGTCCCGCCCCGCTCCCGCACCGTATCGAAGGTGCCCCAGCGCGGATCCCGCCAGCCGTTCTCGGTCGCCACCGCCGCCAGCCACACGGCGCCGTGACCGCGGACCCGATCATTCGTCTTCATTCCGATCGGCAGGGGCGTTTCCGTCCCGTCGAACGACCGCATCCACGGCGCGTAGCCACCCTCCACCTGGTCCGCCAGCGTGTCCGAGACGATCTTCAGGTGCCTTCGCACCTCGCTGTCGCTCACCGGTCGCATCGCCATCGGTCAACCTCCCTCATCAGACCACAGGCTGCCGTCGCTGCGCTCCGACAGGAAGAACTCCCTGCCGTCAGCCCGCCCCGCAGGCCCGTTCCAGACGTGGCAGCAGGTCGTCGAGACTCTCCAGTCCGAAGCTGGCCGTGCGCGTGACGCCGGTCGCCGTGCGGTAGCGGAACAGTGCTTCGCCGGAATCCTCCTCGGACAGGGCCCGGGCCAGGATCAGCGCTCCCGCATGGCGGTCCCGACGCCATCCAGGCCCGTCGGGCGGGGGTGTCCGTCCCGATCCGCACCGTCAACCCGACTTCGGCGGGGCCCTCCCCGCCGCCCGGTGCCAGCGGTTCGCCGGCCTCCAGACTCAGCAGGATTTCCCGCCCCTGCCAGCAGACCAGCGTCAGGGCCGGTCGCAGGAGCCGTCCGGACGGCTCGTTCGCCCGGCGGCGCAGCACCACCGAGGTGCGGTCGGTGATCGGATCGGTCTCCTCCCCGAGCCGCCAGACGGGTCGCGGCTCGGCGACGGAACGATCCGCATAGCAGTCGATCCGGCGCAGGGGATCCGGCACCGCACGACACGGGTCCGGCTCCTGCCCGGACAGCGTCGGGACCAGCACGGGCAGCAGGAGCGGACCCTTCATCGCGACGGTCCCTCCCGCACGGGCCCGTCGCGGGCCAGCGAACGCTGCGCGTTGGCACGGTCCTTCGCGCATAGTAGTCCGGATTGGCCTTGTCCGGACGGCGCCCGGCCAGTTCCGCCTCGATGGCGGCGGAGGGACGTCCCCGGCGCAGCTGGTCGCGGGTCCAGGCCCAGTCCTGGCCCGACAGCGTGCGATCCCCGCCGGGACTGCGGTCTCCCGGCTCCTGTGGTCCGTTCCGGGCGAACCCGTCGCGGGGCGGGTCGATGACCGGCCGCTCGGGTTCCGGCAGGTGGGGGAAGTCCTGCAGCCGGGCCGGGGGGCCCGGACCGTGGCGGATCAGGCGGACCTCGCAGTCGCGCCTGCGGCTGCGGAAACCGGGCAGGCGCAGCACGCGGTTGCAGTCCGTCGCGGCACGGTCCGTGCCGTACCGGCGGGCCAAGGCCCGCAGATGGCGTTCGGCGACGTCGGTGGCACTGGGTTCGATCCGCCACAGCAGCTGGTAGCGGCCCGGACTCGTGTTGACCACCGCCGTGAGTGGCGGAATCCGGCCCGCCGCCGCATCGGTGTCCACGCGTTTGAGAACGCGGTCCCCGTCCTCGGCGGCGTCTAGATACAGCCAGCGGGCCCCCAGCACGTCCGCCTTGCTGCGCTACCGGGCACCCGGCCTGAGCGGATTCGCGCTGGCGTGAATGTCCCAGCCGTGCACATTGCGGTAGCGCAGGAAGGCCTGCACCCGCTCCGAGGCGGCCTGCTCAATGTTCCAGAACTTCTGTTCCACCTTGCCCGCGTCCGGTCCCTGCTGGGCGATCAGCACCACCGCCAGGCGCTCCCCGAGCGCGAAGCGCGAGCGCAGATAGGCGCCCACGTCGTCGCGCCTCATCGCGGACCACCCTCCGCTGGCGGCCAGACCGTCTCGGTCCGCCAGTCCCCCACGGCCGGATCGTAGCCCTGCACCCGCACGGCCTCGCCCACCGCGCACCCCCTGCCAGCGCACCACGTGGATCACCAGGTCGGTGACCGCCCCGATCATGGCCGCCAGCGCCGGCCAGGGCATCCCGGCCGCCCCCTCCTGCATCAGCGCGCAGGTGGCCAGCCGCATCAGGGCGTCCCGGGCCGTGTTGGCGTGGATCGTCGAGATCGCCCTGCCATGGCCGGTGTTCAGGGCCTGGATCGGGTCCCACGCCTCCGGTTCCCGCACCTCGCCCACCACCAGCCGGTCCGGTCGGTGCCGCAGCGAGGCCCGCACCAGATCCCGAATCGTCAGCGCCGGGCGGTCCGGCGCGCCTCGAGGCGCACCTTGTGCGGTTGCTGCAGGTTGATCTCGGCCGTGTCCTCGATCACCACGAAGCGTTCGCCCGGCTCCAGGTCGTGCAGCAGCGCCGGGTATTCGGCGATGGGCGGCAGCATCGCCGCCACCCGCGAACCGTCCGGCAGGCGCGCGTCGAGTTCCGGTTCGGCCGCCGAGATGTCGGCATGGAGACTGCGGGCGATCTGCACCAGCGCCCGCTCCAAGTCCCGGTCGGTCCAGTGCCCGACCTCCACCCGCTCCAGCTGGCCTCGCCGCTCGACATGCACATCGTCGACCGCGTTGACCATGATCTCGGCCACCTCCGGATCGGCCAGCGGGGCCTCGATCGGTTCCAGGAACGGCAGGACGGTGGCCTGGGCGTTGTCGAGTTCCCGGAACTCGCGCGGCTTGAACTTCGCCTCCAGACGCGGGCCGTAACTGCGGGAGGCACTCAGGCTGCCGCTCAGCAGCAACACGCCGGCCCGGTTCGCGCTCTCGGAGAACGAGTAGTTGGGCTTGAGGAACTCGCTCTGCCCGCACAGCCGGGATGCCTTCTGCCGGCAGAACCCGTCCTCGAGGGAGAGGAAGATCTTGGTGCGCAGGGTCTGCAGGAGCGTGCGCCAGTCGTCGCGACCGCTAGTCGCCGAGCGCAGCGAACTCAGCGACTGGGTGGCGATCAGCGGGATGCACAGCAACTGGCGGGAGAGGGCGAAGGCGCGTTCGTCGCCACCGAGATCGTCGCCGCAGACGGTGGCGAAGCTGCGGTGTTCGTCGCACAGGAACAGGGCCGGGCGCCAGATCGTGGTGCAGTGGGCGGGATCGGTCATCTTGGCCGGGCGTCGCAGCAGGGCCCGCAGCCAGCACTGCTTGAGCAACGATCTCCGCGCCCGGCGCATGACGTCCGGTGCGCGTCGCAGCAGGGCCCGCAGCCAGCACTGCTTGAGCAGGGCGCCGAGCACGCGGGCCAGGGCCGCGTTGGTGCCGGCGGGCAGGTTCAGGGCCAGCACGCGACCAGTTCCTCCATCGGGGGTAGGAGCCGGCGACCGCCGTGCGGTCGGTCGCGGGGCGGACAGAAGGCTTGGGCCACCTCGGGCTGGTCGAACAGGCTCAGGAACGAGGAGAGACCTTCGACCACCGAGGTGCGAAGCTTGGGATCGAGACGGTGCCAGCGCTGGAGCGCCTCCAGCCGGTCGCGGAAGCCGTCTGGGGCGATCGCCAGCCGGTACACGTCCTGCAGGGTGAAACACGGGTCGGCCTCCAGCCGGTGCAGTTCGATGGCCGTGTAGGCCTGCCGCCAGAAGGGGTCCTTGCCCTTGCCGAAGAGCTGGTTCAGCAGCGAGCCGATCGAGTGCGCCAGCAAGTTAGGAATCGATCTGCGGTTCGTGCAGGGGATTCCAGGCCCAGTCCCCGTTCAGGCTGAGTTCAAGGTAGTCCTTTTCCCGGTCGTGGTCGGCGAGGACCCGGCGGACCGCGAAGCAGAAGTCGCCCTTGACATCGAGCGCGAGGGGGCTGGCGCGCCGCTTGGGGTCGCGGGCCTGCCAGCCGAGCAGTTGCTGGGCGAAGGGGTGCAGGCAGGCGGAGGTCTTGCCGGAGCCGATGGCGCAGACGCCGGTGTAGAGGCTGCGGGCGGGCAGGGAGAGCCAGCAGGGGCTGGGGTCCTCGCGGGGTTCGAGGGGATGGTGGAGTTCGCCGACGGTGTGCGCGATCTCTGGGGCGGCGGCCTGGAAGGGATCGGGCGGGAGGCGCCCCCGGCGGGCCGGAGGGCCCCAGACGTGCCAGGCGTTGAGAACAGCGGCGGCCAGCACGGATCGGGCGGCGAAGGGGGCCAGCCACCACCAGAGCCGAAAGAGTGTCCAGGCGACGGGGTTGCGGAGTTCGACGGGGTCGAGAACCGGAACCGTGCCGGGTACGGGCCAGGGCAGGTGCCGGGTGCACCAGTACCAGACGACGGTGCTCGCCGCCAGGGCAACGGTCGTCCGCTTAGCCAGCACCCTTGAGCCTCCTCTCCCCGATGGGCTGTGGTCGAGGATGGCGAACCGCGCGGCAATGGGGAAGTAAACGTTCGAGCGGGCAGTGGAGCGGGGAGGTGGCCGGCCGGGGGGTGAAGAGGGAGGAAGGTTGCATAGAACGTTGGAGAGTTGATATGTTTTGATGGCGGGAGCAGGAAGGTGGCGGTGGGGAGGCAGTCGGAGGAGCGGGGAGAGCGGGAGTGTGGGAAGCGGTCGGCGGAGAGGTGGGAGTGGAAGCGGCAGGCGAGGTAGGGGAAGAGTCAGCACGGTCGGGCGAAGGAACGCGAGGAGCGGCTGCGGGAGCGGTTGCGGGCCGAGCAGGCGCAGCACCGAGAGACGCAGCAGAAGTTGGTCCGGGCGCAGGCCGAGTGCGGGGCACTGCAACGGCAGGTGGTGGCCGGGGAGCAGCAGGTGGCGGAGTTACAGCAGGGGGCGGTCGGACAGCCACCGAATCGGGCGGATCTGCTGCGGGCGGCCTTTGGTACGCGGAGTGAGAAGCGGACGCCGGAGCCGGACGCGGGCGAGGCGGGTCGGTCGGGCCGGCGGAGGCGGGGCGGGCAACCGGGAGCGAGGTCCCATCCGCGGGTAGCGCGGCCTGAGTTGGAAGAGCGGACCGAGGAGCGGGACCTGTCGGCGGAGAGGCGGGTGTGCGGGGACTGCGGGCGGCCCTTCGGGCGGCACGGGGTGGCGGTCGGCGAGCGGGTCGAGGTGGAGGTGCGCAGCTACCGGCGGCGCATCCGGCGGCCGCGCTATCGGGCGACCTGCGAGTGCGCGCAGGCCCGCGGCCAGCGGACGCCCACGGTGCAGGCGGGGTTGCCACCGACGCTGTTCCGGGGGACCTGCTACGGTCTGAGCGTGTGGGTGGAGTTCCTGCTGCAGGTGGACTGGCAACGGCGCCCGGTGCGGGCCTTCGAGCGGGAGTGGGCCGAGCGGGGACTGGCGCTGCCGGCCAGCAGCCTGCTGGGGCATCAACAGGATTTCGTGCACTGGTTCGCACCGCTGGAGCAGGCCATCGGGGTGCATCAGCAGCAGGCGCTGCTGGTGCACGGGGACGAAACGTCGTGGAGGGTGCAGGCGCGGGGCGAGCAGGGGCACAATCCGCGCTGCTGGCTGTGGGCCTGCCTGACGGCCGACGCGGTGCGGTTCCGGGTCGATCCGGCGCGCAGCGCGGCGGCGGCGAAGGTCCTGTTCGGGCCCCTCGGACAGAGCGGGCGGGCGGTGCTGGTGTGCGACCGCTATGCGGCCTACGACAAGCTGGTGCGGGACCACGCCGGCCAGTTCGAGTTGGCCATCTGCTGGGCCCACGCCCGGCGCGATTTCGTGCGGCTGGCCGACCGTCATCCGCCCTGGCAGAGCTGGGCGGACGCGATCGTGCGGCGCATCGGGGAGTTGTACCGGCTGCACCGCGAGCGGCACCGGCACTGGCAGCCCGAGCGGGACTGCGAGCACCAGTCGGCGCAGTGGCAGGCGCTGCAGGAGCAGTTCAGCGCCGCGATGAGCCGGTTCTTCGCGTACGTGGAAAGCGAGCGGCAGAGCGTAGCGGCGAGCGCCCCGGCCGCGGGCGACCCGCGCCTGGGACCCTTGGCCTCGCTGCTGCGCTATCGCACGGGCCTGTCGGTCTGCGTGCAGCAGCCGTGCGTGCCGATGGACAACAACCGTGTCGAGCGCGCCCTGCGGCGGGTGGTGATCGGGCGCCAGCTCAGCCACGGTTCGCACAGTCCGACCGGGGCGGAGTTGCAGGGTCTGCTGCTGTCGGTGTGCAGCACGCTCGCCATGGCCGGCATCGATCTGGGGCGCTGGCTGGAGGCCTTCCTGGGCGAGTGCGCCCGGCAGGGCCCGGGCGCGACCGTGCCGCAGCCGCAGGAGTGGCTGCCGTGGGGCATGCCCCCGGACCGCCGCCAGGTGCTGCTCCGGCCCGGCTGACCCCGACGACCTTCCCGCCGCTCGGGTGGCCCGGCCCAGCACGCTGTGGGCCGCCGCCCACCCCTCAGCCCGCAGCGGCTGGCCAGCCTCCGGCGCTCCCCCTCACTGCCTGCCTTCCACTGCCCACTCGAACGTTTATATGGGGAAGATCGAGGCGTTGACCGCCCGTTGCGGGCGAAATCTGCTCCGTTGTGGCTCGTCCCGGTTATTCGTTGGGGAAATAACCATTGGGGCATCGAAGCCCTGCCCTCGCTAGTGTGGATTGGGTTGCACAGACTGCACCTACAGACCCCGCAGAAAGATGTTCCCCACCCGTTCCCGACCGATCGTGGTTCCAGGACCGTGACCGCAAATGACTTCCACATCGTCGTCAAGGCCGAGCAGTTTGGTCTTGATGGAACTCAGCAGCTGGCGGTGATTCCCACCGGGAAGGTCCGTCCGACCGATCGAGTTCCGAAACAGAGTGTCCCCCGCCACAAGCTTGTTCTCCGAGGGAACCAGCAGACTGACACTGCCTTGGGTGTGCCCGGGCGTGTGCAGCACGGAGAACGTCTTGCCCGCCAGATCCAGAACATCTCCGTCCCTCAGGTTGGAATCGATCTCGACGTCCTGCGGCTCTTCCATGCCGAGCCAGGCAGCCTGATCAGCCAACCGGTCAACCAGCGCTAGATCGCTGTCGTTCATGTACACCGGCGCGCCCGTAAGCTGGCGCAACTTCCCGGCTCCCCCTACGTGGTCGATATGGGCATGCGTGACCACGATGCAGCTGACAGTCAGCCCGTGATGTTGCAGGACGGCCTGTATCCGGCTGATCTCATCCCCCGGATCGACAACGATCGCCTCGCGAGTCGTCTCGTCCCCGAAGACCAGACAGTTGCACTGTAACGGTCCGACCGGCAGAATCTCCAGGATCATCGCTGGTATCCTAACAACTCTGCCGTGAGTGGACTCCAGTGGTTGCGGCGCGGAACGGGCTGGGTGAACATCTCCTCCCGAGGTAGGCTGCGGGCTACCGGGGAGGATCGGGCCCGCCTACTCCATGCTATCTCCAGCAACATCGTCGAGGGACTAGCGGCAGGAAGAGGCACTTACGCCTTCTTCCTGGACGCACAGGGCCACATCCAGTCCGACGGTCGGATCTTCGTTGATGTCGACCAGATCCTGATTGACTGCGAACCAGGAACCGAGACCGCTCTAAGGGACCACATCGAGAACTACATCATCATGGATGATGTCGTTGTGGAGGACATCACTGCATCGACCGCACTGCTCGCCGTCTGCGGACCGACATCCCGCGAAGCTGTTTCGTCATCCCTCGGCACGGTTCCGATTGGTGCACTGGATTTCGTCCGCGCCGGGACGATCCGTGTATTCCGGGTGCCGATCGGGGATGTCGACAGCTACTGGATCGAGGCACCACATGCAGAGACCCGGCAGATGACAGCGGACCTCGAGTTGGCTGGCGCTGTCGCCGCCAGTGAAGCCGATCTGGAGATCCTCCGGGTGGAGAACCTGATTCCGCGGTTCGGAAAGGACTTCGGACCTCGGAACATACCCCACGAGACCCGGCAGATGAACGCAGTTTCCTTCACGAAGGGCTGCTATACCGGCCAGGAGATCGTGGAGAGAGTACGCTCGCAGGGCCAGGTCAGGCGTTCGCTGGTGGGCCTCGCGCTGGAATCCAGGACCGTGCCTGAGGACCTGACGGTCTACCACGACGGAAAGGCTGTCGGCACGATGACGTCGCCCACTCCCTATACGGCACCGAACGGACTGGTCCGCGGTTTCGCGATCATTCGGAACGAGGCCGCGAGGCCTGGAACCCCCATCAAGGCCGGCCAGTCTGCCGGTCACGTATTGGACACATCCCACCAGTGACACGCCCATTCGAAGACCAAGTCCTATCCTAGTGCCAGTGCATCATTGACGATGGAATCCTGCGGCAAGACTCATGTCGGTCAGGTCCGACGCAGCAACGAGGATTCCTTCCATACCTGTCCGGAACTCGGGTTCTTCGTCGTGGCTGATGGCCTTGGTGGCGAAGCTGCAGGAGAGCGGGCCAGCGAGTTGGCGGTCCAGGTGCTCGCGTCCGCTGCGGATGAGGCCGGAGCTTCCCTGACGGCTAGTATCGTGACCGACGCTGTCAGTCTGGCGAACGGACGGATTCGCCTGGCGGCCGAGTGTGACCCGACGTTGCAGGGGATGGCAACCACGATCACGGCCGCCGTCGCGCGGAACGAAACGGTCGAGATCGTGAACGTGGGTGACAGTCGCGCCTACCGGCTCTCGGCGGGAAGACTCGAGTGCCTCACCGAGGACCACACTTGGGTCCATGATCTCGCAGCGGCGACCGACATGAGCCCGGAGAGCCTCAAGAACCACCCCTACAGACATGTCCTGACACGGGCCGTAGGGGCTGAGGAGTCCGTGTCGGCCGACACCGTGCAGGCTCCGTTCGCGACCGGAGACATCCTGCTGCTTTGCAGCGACGGGCTTCACGGTGTCGTGCCCGCTGACGAGATCGCCAAGTGCTTGGGAGCCGACTCTGCGGTCCAGGATGTTGCGCAGGGGCTGATAAACGCCGCAATCGACCGGGGAGCGCCCGACAACGTGACCGTTGTCGTGGTCCGGCATTCATAGGCTCTGCCCCGTCACACGGACCAACGCCAAGCCATTCGTCGTCGATCGGCTCCGGCCTGTCCGGCTACGTGAGATCCTCGCGACGTTCCATCAGCGCTTCGATCTGGTCCAGATCCAGACCGAATCCGTGGCCCGGGCCAGTCGGAGCACGGATCGACCCCGACGCGGTCACGTCGACCGGCGGTACCACGATGTCTCGGCTCCAGTAGCGTCTTGACGCCGACACGTCCCCTGGGAGGATGAAGTTCGGCAGCGTGGAAAGGGCGATGTTGTGCGCCCTCCCGATACCGGCCTCCAGCATGCCCCCGCACCAGACCGGTACTCCTGCCGCGTGGCAGATGTCATGGACGCGTTTCGCTGCGGCAAAACCTCCGACCCGGCCGAGCTTGATGTTGATGATCCGGCACGCCCCGAGCCGGATCGCCTGTTCGGCATGATGGGCGCTGACGATGCACTCGTCGAGGCAGATCGGCGTACGCAGGGCGTTCTGCAGGGTGGCGTGGTCGACGATGTCGTCGTGGCCAAGGGGCTGCTCGATCATCATGAGCCCGAAGTCATCCATTGCCTTGAGGTGCTCGGTGTCGTCCAAGGTGTAGGCCGAGTTGGCGTCGACCATCAGTGGGATGTTCGGGAAACGTCGCCGGACAGCCTTGATCACGTGGATGTCCCGACCCGGCTTGATCTTGATCTTGATCCGCTGGTAACCGGCATTGACCTCCCGTTCGATCAGGTCGAGCAACGCCTCCGTCGACTCCTGGATCCCGATCGACACTCCACAGCCGATCTCGTCCTGTGTGCCTCCGATATGCTGCCAGAGCGGCCGGCCCAACCGCCGGGCCTCCAGATCCCAGCAGGCCGACTCAAGACCTCCTCGTGCCATGCGATGGCCCCGGATCGCACCTGTCAGTGAACCGATTTCGGCAGCAGTCCGGACCTCCCGACCGAGCACCACCGGGGCCACGAAGTGCCGGAGCACCAGCCAAGCCGCATCAACCCATTCCTCGTTGTAGAAGGGCCGCTCTCCACAGGTAACCTCCCCCCAGCCGATCGCACCATCTGCGTCCTCCGCCTCGACCAGCAGAATGCACCGCTCGTCAGTGCGGCCAAAGCTGGTCTCGAATGGCCGCACGAGACGCATTCGGATCTGGCGCAGGGTAATTCGGGCCAACCGCATGCCGTGATTCTCCCTATCGCCTCTGGCAGCGTGGACAGAAGTGCGTGCTCCGTTGTGCCACCAGAATGCGCCGGACCGGCGTTCCGCACTCCGAACAGGGCCTTCCAGTCTTGCCATAGACTTGCGTCTGCAGCTGGAAGTATCCCTGCGTTCCGTTGCTGTCAACGTAGTTGTTGATGCTGGTTCCTCCCGCGTCGATCGCGTCCCTGAGCACCTCCTGGATCGCACGGTGCAGGTCGTGGGCCCTGCGGCGACCGACGTTGGCAGCGGCCCTTTGCGGATGCAGCCGGGCGCGGTACAGCGCCTCGTCGGCATAGATGTTGCCCAGACCCCGCAGGAACTCCTGATCCAGCAGCAGCGCCTTCAGTCTTGCCCCGCGACGGGCAAGCCGCGCAGCGAAATCGTCCGGCGAGATCTCCAGCGGTTCCGGCCCGAGTTCTGCGAGGCGTGGCGGCAGAACCTCGGACCACTGCCAGCGTCCGAACTTGCGGATGTCGTGGTAGACCAGCCGATGCCCTCCGTCCAGGAACACCTCGACCCGCGTGTAGGGCCCCGTCGGTCCATCCAACAGGATGTTGCCCGTCATCCGGAGGTGCACGACCAGCACCGAATTGCACTCGTCCCGGCAGAGCCGGAACAGCAGGTACTTTCCGTGGCGGTCGATACGTTCGATGCGCTGCCCCCGCAGCGCAGCCTCGGTCTCGCGCAGATCGCCCACGCAGGTTCGCGGCCAGTGAAACAGGACGGACTCGATCGTCCGGCCCTGGACCGCGGGTGCCAGGCTGCGCCGGATGGTCTCGACCTCGGGAAGTTCAGGCATCGTTGTTCAACCGCAAGGCCGGAGATCAGGCGGCCACACTCACCATATCGGGCAGAATCAAGCCGATCTCGCCGTGCTCGACCCAGTCTGCGATGGGGTCAAGTGGTGTCTGGTCCCGGTTCACGATCACCAGGCGAGCCCCCGCTTGTTTGGCGAATCGGGGAATCGAGGCTGCGGGCTCGACCAGCAGCGAGGATCCGACTGCCAGAAGCAGGTCGCAGTTCTGGGCCGCCACAACAGCACGCTCGAGGACATCCTCCGGCATGGACTGGCCGAAGGACACCGTGGCCGGCTTGAGAAACCCGCCACACTCGCGGCAACGCGGGGCGTTTTCGCCGGCGTGGACCCGCTTGCAGCCTTCATCAGAACTGATCCGGTCCCCACACGAAAGGCACTCGATTTCCGTCGTGGTGCCGTGCAGTTCCAGCACTTTCTCGCGCGGCAGACCGGATTTCTGATGGAGTCCGTCGATATTCTGCGTGATCAGCGCCTCCAGCTTCCCGGACTCCTGCAACCGCACGAATGCCCGGTGACCTGCGTTCGGCTTCGCATCGCGCATGGCCGGCCACGCCTCGACCTTCTGTCGCCAGTACTCGATCCGTCCCTCCAGGCTCGTCATGAACTCCCGGAAATCGACAATGCGGTTCCGCTCCCAGACACCGCCCGTGCCTCGGAAGTCGGGAATGCCGGACTCGGTGGAGATCCCGGCTCCGGTGAACCCGACGATCCGCGACGCCTGTGCGACCCATTCCCGCACCGTTCGCAGACTCATTCCGCGCATCCTAGCACGCCGCCCGCAAGCGAGGGCCGGCATCGCGCTACGATGGCCTTGCGGGGACAGCCATGTTCGAGTTCCGAGGCGTTGATTTCATGGAGTTTGACTCGCTGCTGAGCGAGGAGGAGCTTCTGGCACGGCAGACGGCGCGTCAGTTCGTGGAAGACCGCTTCCTGCCCGTGGTCCGGCAACACTACCGTGCCGGCACGTTCCCGCACGAGCTGACCGAGCCCATTGCGGACCTCGGGTTCTTCGGCGCGAACCTCGACGGCTATGGCTGCCCCGGGCTTAGCAACGTCGAGTACGGTCTGGTGCTGCAGGAACTCGAACGGGGCGATTCCGGATTGCGCAGTTTCGTGTCGGTTCAGGGCAGCCTTTCGATGTTCGCGATTCATGCCTACGGCTCGGAGCCGCAGAAGCAGCGCTGGCTCTCCAGCATGCAGCAGGGCAAGGCGATGGGCTGCTTTGCGCTGACCGAGCCCAACTTCGGGTCCAACCCCGGCGGCATGCTGACGCGGGCGGTACGGGACGGCGACGGTTTCCGGCTGAACGGTGAGAAGACCTGGATTACCAACGGCAGCATCGCGGACGTGGCGGTTGTCTGGGCGAAGCTCGGCGACACCGACAGAATCCAGGGTTTTCTGGTCGAGACCGACCGTCCGGGCTTCACGACCGTCGACCTCCACAACAAGCTCTCGATGCGCGCCTCGGTCACGTCGAGCGTGGGGCTGAGCAACGTCCGGGTCCCGGCGGAGAACATGCTGCCCGGAGCCAAGGGACTCAAGGCGGCCTTGGGCTGCTTGACGAACGCCCGCATGGGGATCGCGTGGGGCGCGATCGGGGCGGCGATGGCCTGCTACGATTGTGCCCGGCAGTACACGGTCCTGCGCACCCAGTTCGACAACCGGCCCATCGCGTCCCACCAGTTGGTGCAGAACGAACTCGCCTGGATGATCACCGAGATCACCAAGGCCCAGCTGATCACCCTGCATGCGACGCGGCTCAGGGATGCGGAGCGGTCGACACATGTTCACATCTCGATGATCAAGCGCAACAACGCCGAGATGGCACTGGAAGTGGCCCGGCGGGCGCGGGATCTGCTCGGGGCGAACGGCATCACCGACGAGTACCCTGTCTTCCGGCACATGTGCAACCTCGAGACCGTCAAGACCTACGAAGGCACGCACAACATCCACACGCTGGTCCTCGGTTCGCACGTGACCGGGATTCAGGCGTTCAAGTGACCCGGCACCCGGGACGGCGCCCTGACGCCAGTATTGCGTCAGGCGGAGATCTTTGGGTCGACGGACTCGTCACCGAGTGACGGAGCACGGGCGGCCCGCCGGAACGGATTCGGCACACGAGATCGCGACAAGCTCCCTCAGGTCATCGACCAGGAAATCGGGCGGATGGATCCGGAAGTCCTCCGGCCGGAGTCCGAACGTGACGCCGGCGCAGGGTACGCCGGCATTCCTGGCTGTCAGCACATCGACCGAACTGTCCCCCACCATCAAGGTCCGCTGGGGCGTGAATCCCGTCTCGCGCATGATTCGTAGGAGACCGTACGGGGCGGGCTTCCTGGTCGCGAAGCTGTTGCCGCCATACACGCACCGGAAGTGATGGTGCATTCCGAGGCCCGTCATCATTTCGCGACTGAATCGCACCGGCTTGTTCGTGAGCACAGCCATGGCAGTGTCCGCACGCTGCCAACTCGCGAGGGCCTCCCGAACCCCAGGGTACGGCTTGGTGTGGACAAGCATGTTGTCGCGGTAGTAGCCCAGGAAGAAGGCCAGGCCGTCCTGGACCGCAGCGTCCGGAGCCTCCACCAGTCCAAGCGACCTGCGGATCAGCATCTCGGCGCCGTTGCCGACGTACGATGCGACCGTCTCCATCGACAACGGTGCCAGACCGAACCGCTGGCGGGTCGCGTTGACGGCGAGCGCCAGATCCTCCGACGAATCGACGAGCGTCCCGTCGAGATCGAAGACGATCAGTCCGAACCTGGAATCCACCGTGGCGACCGCCCGTCACTCGTTGAGCAGGACTTCGATCCTCGGCTTCAACTGCAGGAAGATGTCCTGCGGGGACTTTGTCGCGTCCACCGTGACGAAGCCGTACCGCTCGCTCATTCCGTCCAGAACATCGATGAGCTTCGACTGGTAGCCGACGAAGCTCTCGCATCGGTCCCGACCGTACGGCACGTCCATGCCGCTTTCCCAGTAGTCGAAGTACTGCTGGCTTCGGACGACCCGGCCCAGAAGCTCCTCGGCAGGTGCCCGCAGATAGAACGTGGCGTGCGGGACCAGCGCAAACCCGGCGACACGCTCGAGCCACTCCGAGTCCTGGTGTCGCGCAGCCGCCCTGGCAGCGACCGAATACAGATAGCGATCCGTGAGCACGACGAATCCAGCCCTTAACGCGGGGATGACAACGTTCTCCAGCCGGTCAGCGAAATCGGCCATGTAGAACAGCGCCATCGTCAGCGGACCGAGGGTGTGCCCGCTCTTCGCGTGCCGGATGCCCTCTTTCGTCAGAGCCGACCGCGCCATGCCCGTATCGACCACGGCATGGCCCCGCTCCTCCAGCCAACCCCGCAAGAGCTGCACCTGGGTGCTGCGCCCCACTGCATCCGGACCCTCGATGGCGATCAGCTTGCCGATCAGGCTCTCCGTATCGACGCCCGGCAGGGGATCGTTGTAGAACTCCAGCGCCTTGGGTGTCGCGGTCATGAGAGCGCCGGCTCCTCCGGAGCGGGCAGCCGCAGGATGTCCCGGCTGAGCGCCTCGCCGAGGCGCTCCGTGACGATGGCCCGGATCTGTTTCTGCTGTTCCTGAATGGTGCGCGTGGCGTCGATCACGGCGAACCCCATCTCCTCGGCCATGTCCTCGTATTCCTTGAGGATGCGCGCCTGGAACAGGCCGAAACTCTTCTCGATGTCCGCGCTGAGATGGAGGTCCATGCCTGCCTCGTAGTACTTGAGCGACGCACGACCTCCCAGAATGCGCTCAAGGGCCACTTCGAGTGGCACGCGGAAATAGAAGGCGATGTCCGGCTTGACGGCCATGCGGTACAGGTTCCGCACCCACGCGGGCCGAACGCCCCGCGCGACATCCCTGGCGAAGGCGGTATACGCGTAGCGGTCCGCGCACACGACCGCCCCCGCGCCAAGCATCGGGATGATGTTGCGCTCCAGTCGGTCCGCGAAGTCGGTCGCATGGATCAGACTGAATGTCGTCGGCGTGAACATCTGCTTCTTCTTGCCCTGCCGAGTGCTCTGACGCACCATCGGAGAGGAATTCCACTCGCTGAACGACACGGCCAGCCGCTTCGACGACAGCCACTGGCGGAGCAGTGCCAGTTGGGTGGACTTGCCGGACCCATCAATGCCTTCAACGATGATCAGCTTGCCCGGATACTGGTTCGGTCGGAATTGCAAGGCTCGTGGGGAGCTTTCACTGTACCACCCGGAGCGGCGGATCAGATGGGCGTCGATTCCCACTGGCCGGTCCGCAGGCTGTGCAGGACCCTCCGCGAAAGGCGGTCCGGACGGTCCCCGCACCGGCAGAGCCGCAAGCTAGTAGGATTGGAGGGATGCTGGAGTCGCGAATCGATGCGCTGTTCAAACGGAACCCGGAATCGTACTCCCATCAGGATCTCGAGACGTTCCGGGAGTTCAAGGCCGGCCTGAACCGCGGCATCGTGCGGGCGGCCGAACCCGACCCGTCCGCTGCACCGCACGGCTGGCGGGTGAATGCCTGGGTGAAGCGCGGAATCCTGCTCGGGTTCCGCATGGGCCGCAGCACGGACATGTCGGACGCCGGCAGCCGCTTCCGGTTCATCGACAAGTCCACGTATCCGCCTCGCCATCTCTCCCTGGAAGACAGCGTCCGGGTGGTGCCCGGAGGATCCAGCCTCCGGGATGGCTGCCATGTAGGACAGAGCGTGACGTGCATGCCGCCCATGTACGTGAACGTCGGCGCGTACATCGACGACGGAACGATGGTCGATTCCCATGCCCTGGTCGGCAGTTGCGCGCAGGTTGGCAAGCACTGCCACCTGAGCGCCGCGGCGCAGGTCGGCGGGGTCCTCGAGCCCGTCGGAGCACTGCCCGTCATCATCGAGGACAACGTGCTTGTCGGCGGCAATTGCGGGGTCTACGAAGGCACGATCGTGAAACGGTCGGCCGTACTGGGGGCCGGCACCATCCTGACTCGCTCGACACCGGTCTATGACATCGTCCGCGACACTGTGCATCGGGCAGATGACGATCACCCCCTTGTCATTCCGGAGGGCGCCGTGGTCGTGCCGGGGTCACGCCCGATCACTTCCGGACCCGGCCGGGAAATGGGACTCTCGCTCTACGCTCCCGTGATCGTCAAGTACCGGGACGAGAAGACCGACGCACGCGTGGAACTGGAATCGCTGCTACGGTAGGTGGACCGAGGCGAATCCGAGGAGCAGACGCTCCCGACTATGGACTTGAACGCGACTGAGACGGCAATCGATTCGACACGTGTCCGGACACTGCCCGAACTGCAGGACCGGGCCCGCAAGCTGATCGGGGATCGGCTCCTGGTGAGCGTTTCCAACCGGGAACCCTATGTCCACGAAAGGGGACCCGACGGCTTGATCCGGGCCCGCGCACCGGTCGGAGGATTGACCGTGGCACTGAACGCGGCCATGCAGGCGGTCGGCGGAGTGTGGGTGGCGCTGGCCACCGGAAACGCGGACAGGGAGGCGGCGGACTCCAGGGGAAGAGTGGCCGTCCCACCCGATCAACCGGCATACGAACTGCAGAGGATCTGGCTCAGCCAGGACGAGCAGGAGGGATACTACAGCGGCTTCGCCAACCAGGCGTTGTGGCCGCTCTGCCACAACGCCTACGTGAAGCCGGTCTTCCGCCAAGCCCACTGGGCCGCATACCGGAGCGCCAACGCGAAGTTCGCCGATCAGGTCGCGCGGGTCATCGGGGACCATGAGGCCATCGTCTTCATCCAGGACTACCATTTCGCGCTGCTGCCGATCATGGTCCGGCAGCGCTGCCCGCAAGCGACCTGCCTGCACTTCTGGCACATTCCGTGGCCGGTTCCGGACATCCTCCGCATCTGCCCCTGGCGGAAGGACCTGCTGTCCGCCATGCTGGGCAACGATGTCCTGGGATTCCACACGCCGCAGTACGCCAGTCACTTTCTCGCGGCCGCCAGCGAGTTGCAGGGGGCCGTGCGGACGGACGCCAGGTCGGTCGGGCTGCGAGGGAATCGGACGCTGGTGGACGCCTTCCCGATTTCGATCGACTTCGACAGGATCGCGTCGCAGGCTGGTAGTGCGGACTGCGACGCTGCAGTGGAGCAGCTTCGCAAACGCTACGGGCTCGCCGGGAAGTTCGTCGTTCTGGGGCTGGACCGGATCGACTACACCAAGGGAGTGATCGAGCGACTGCAGGCGGTCGAGAGTCTGCTCTGGCGACACCCGGAGATCCGCGGCAAGCTGGCCTACATTCAGGCCGGCGCCCCCAGCCGGTCCGACATCCCGGCCTATCGGGATCTGAATGCCGCGCTCGACCGCAGTGTCAATCACATCAACGGGGCCTACGGCGTCAACGGAAACGGCCCGGTCGTCTCGATCAGGCAGCACCTGCAGGAGAGCGAGGTACTGGCGCTCTACCGCTTGGCCGACGTGTGCGTGGTGAGTTCCCTGGGAGACGGCATGAACCTGGTGGCAAAGGAGTTTCTCGCTGCGCGCGTCGACGGCGGAGGACATCTGCTATTGAGCGAGTTCACGGGCGCCGCCTGGGAGCTGCCCGGGGCCGACTGCTTCAACCCCTTCGCGACCGAGGACCTTGCCGACCGGCTCTTCGCGATGAGCCAAGGAGACCGTGCCGGATCCGTCGAGCGGACCCGCCATCTCCGGGAACACGTTCGCGAACACAACATCTACGGCTGGATCGGCAACATTCTGGGCGCGATTCCACCGTCGCGAACCAGCACATGACTCATCTGTTCGACGCCTGGGACGACATCGACCCACTCCTCCGGCAATCCCCACGGATCCCTCTGATGCTCGACTTCGACGGAACCCTGGCACCGATCGTGCCGCGTCCGGAAGACGCACGCGTTCCAGCCGCAACGATGTCGACGCTGCAGGCACTGCGGAACTGTCCACGAGTCGTGCTGGCGATCATCAGTGGTCGGGGGGCCAGGGATGTGCAGCGGCTCCTCGGCCTCAGCGGGGTCCACTACTTCGGAAGCCACGGAAGGGAGCGCATTCGCAGCGGCAGTCCTGCCATCCAGGTCGACGAACGGGGACGCGCGGCGATTCGCTCGATTTGCGAGCAGATGGCCAGACTTCTGGCGGGCGTGGAGGGACTCGATATCGAGGACAAGTCCGTGTCGGCAGCCGTGCACTACAGGAACACTCGACCGGAAGACCGCTCTCGGATCGCGACCGTCGTGCACGAAGCTGTCGCTTCCGTGCCGTCGCTGCGGATCGCCGCGGGGAAGATGGTGTACGACATCACACCGGCGGACGGGGTCGACAAGGGCACCGCGGCCCTGGCCATGGCGCGGGAAACCGGGGGCACTCCACTCTACTTCGGCGACGACACAACCGACGAGAGCGCCTTCGGCGCACTCCCTCCACCGGCCATCACGGTCTTCGTCGGACCGGACTCCCGGTCCACTGTGGCCCGCTACCGGGTAGCCGATCCGTGCCAAGTCGGTGAATCACTGGTCCGCGTTCTGGATGTCGCTCGATCGTGACGAATCGGCACACCTTGAGACAGCGTAATGAGACACGGTAGGGAAGTGCGAGAATCTCTGAGCGGCCGACTGCCGGGGGGAGCCGCGGTCGGGACGTGTCAGGAACCTGGTCGGAGCGTGAGATCGAAGCGATCGTTCGTGACTACTTCGCGATGCTCAAGACGGAGCAGGAGGGGCACCCCATCAACAAGAGTGAACATCGACGGGCACTGATGGGCACGATCGATCGCTCCGAGGGCTCGATCGAGTGGAAGCATCAGAACATCAGCGCCGTGCTCGACTTGATCGGGCTTCCCTACATTGCCGGCTACCTGCCAGGGAAGAACTACCAGCAGGCGCTGTTCGAGGCAGTACAGGCATACTTGGCGGAACATCGAGACCTCCGGGACTTCCTGGCCGGAGAATGCGTGGTTGCAGCCCATGGTCTTCCGCCCTCGAACACAGGTTCCTCGAGAACACTGGACTTCGAGGAACCGCCCACCAGTCCCATCCGAGAGAGGGCAGTTCCCGAGGAGATCCGGACGCTCGTCCGCCAGTTCGAAGCGCCTGAAGTGAGAGACGCGAGGAACCGGAGGCTCGGCCGGGCTGGCGAGGAACTCGTGTTCGAATCGGAACGGGCCCGACTGGCCGCTGCGGACCGGGCCGACCTCTCTGACAGGGTGCGCTGGATCGCACGAGACGACGGCGACGGATTCGGCTACGACATACGCTCGTTCGCAGGCCAGGGCGAGAGGCCGGAGGAAGAGCGCTGGCTCGAAGTCAAGACGACGACCGGATCCGTCACGACACCCTTCTTCCTCACCAGCAACGAACTTCGCGTGTCCTGCCGACACCCGATGCTGTATCGGCTGGTGCGGCTGCACAGCTTCCAACATCGGGCCCGCGCCTTCCGGCTGCGGCCTCCGCTGGACAACCATGTCCGGCTCTCACCGGTCGTCTACCGGGCTTGTTTCTGACGTTGGCCGGAATCCGGGGACCTCGGAACGGGCTCGCAGATGCAGGAGGGTCGGCGATGACCCACCAGTGTCTAAGGTCTCCACCTCGACGAGAACGTCACGCGCCGGTTGGATGAGAACGGGACCGACATTCAGCAACCCGATCGCAAGCAGTTGCGCTCCATGGGCTGGCGCCAGTTCCCGATCGGGGTCGAGGCGGAGGCCCGAGGCGGGTTTGATATCATGGAAACAGTTCGAGATGACGAACTCAAACCCGTGACCCGTGCATCCTGATCGCTTCGAACGGAGGGTTTGGTGAGGCGGTCATCCCACGATGGATCGCTTCGCTGCTCTTTTTGCAGAAAGAGCAAGGATGTCGTCAACAGGCTGATCGCCACAGCGGGCGACTACCCCAAATGCTACATCTGCGATGAATGTGTCCAGATCTGCAGCGCCATCCTCCTTGACGAGAAGTCCCCTCCCGAGGAGAGGCATGGAAGCAGCCTACTGAAGCCGACCGAGATCAAGGATCGGCTGGACGAATACGTCATCGGCCAGCACGATGCGAAGAAGAGGCTCTCGGTCGCTGTCTACAACCACTACAAGCGCATCTTCATCCAGCAGGGGCCACCACGGACGAGCCGAGCGGAAGGCGATGTCGAGGTCCAGAAGTCGAACATCCTGCTGATCGGACCGACGGGCACGGGCAAGACGCTGTTAGCTCAGACGCTGGCACGGATTCTCGATGTGCCGTTCGCCATCACCGACGCGACGACCCTGACCGAAGCCGGATACGTTGGTGAGGATGTCGAGAACATCATCCTCAAGCTGCTCCAGGCGGCCAACGGTGATGTCCACCGCGCACAGAAGGGCATCATCTACATCGACGAGATCGACAAACTGAGCCGTCGGGACGAGAATCCCTCGATCACCCGGGATGTCTCGGGCGAGGGCGTGCAACAGGCCCTGCTGAAAGTCCTCGAGGGAACCGTGGCCAACGTGCCGCCGCAGGGCGGTCGCAAGCATCCCCATCAGGAGTTCACGCCGGTTGACACCACGAACATCCTGTTCATCTGCGGAGGGTCGTTCGTAGGACTGGAGAAGATCGTGGCCAAGCGTGTCGACGCGCGAGTCGTCGGATTCCGTGGTCCGGACACCGCCGAGGGCCCCACCACGCGGGCGAACTCCAACGAGGAGGATCTCGGGCTGCTGGGCCAGATGCAGCCACAGGACCTGATCCGGTTCGGGTTCATACCGGAATTCGTGGGCCGCCTGCCGGTGACGGCCACTCTCGGCAGCCTCGACGAGGAAGGCCTCGTGGAGATCCTGACCACGCCCAGGAACTCCCTGCTGAAACAGTATCAGAAGCTTTTCGAATACGAGAACATCGAACTGTCACTGGAGGAAGACGCCTTGCAAGCGATCGCCAAGCTGGCGCTGGAGCGCGATGTCGGTGCTCGGGGCCTGCGAATGATCATGGAAGAGCTGATGCTGGACCTGATGTACTACCTGCCGGGTCAGCCGAAGCGCATCAAGAAATTCGTGGTCACCGAACAGATGGTCATCGAGGACCAGCGGACCTTCCGGGCCCGGCTGCTGGACAAGGCCGGCTAGGGGACAGCGGGTTCCCCGGCACCGCGACGCGGACGCGAATCCGGCAGTCGCAGGCAGTTCCAGCCACAGTTCCGACGACCCGTTCTAGAATAAAGACATGCCTAGCAAGAGCGGGAGTCGTACGAGCATGCGGCTGCCAATGATGCCGATCCGGGACGTCGTGATCTTCCCGCACATGATGTCCCCCTTCGTCGTGGGCCGGCCCACGAGTGTGCGGGCGCTCGACGCCGCCCTGGCCCACGACAAGAAGATCTTCCTGACCACGCAGCACGACGCATCGAAAGACGATCCCAAACCCGAGGAGGTCTACCAGGTCGGCACGATCGTCAGCATCGTGCAGGCGCTGAAACTGCCGGACGGGAACGTCAAGGTCCTGGTCGAGGGACTGGAGCGAGCCACGCTCAAGAAGGTCCGTATCGAGGACGGCTTCATGCAGGCCACGATCGAGACCGTACACCACGATGCCCCGAGTGGCGCGGCGGCCGAGGAACTGACGACTCGCGTCACGTCCCTGTTCGAGCAGTACGTCAAGCAGGGCCAGAACGTCAACTACGAAACGATGATCGCTGCGGTGCGGGTCGACGCCGTCGGCAAACTGGCTGACGTCATTGCCGCAAACCTCCAGATCTCGGTCCCCGAGAAACAGGAACTGCTGGAGATCTTCGACCCGGCGCGGCGTCTCACCCGCATTGCGGAACTGCTCGACATCGAGATCGAGAAGCTCGGCCTAGACCGCACGATCCAGGGCCGCGTGAAGAAGCAGATGGAAAAGGCCCAGAAGGAGTACTACCTCAACGAGAAGATCAAGGCCATCCAGAAAGAGCTCGGTCGCGGCGAGAAGAGCGAATACGACAAGCTCCGCCAGCGGATCGAGGAGTCCGGAATGCCGAAGGACGCCCGGAAGAAGGCGCTGGATGAAGTCCAGAAGCTCGAGAACATGCCGCAGATGTCGGCCGAGTCCACGGTCTCGACCAACTACATCGACTGGCTGCTCTCGGTACCCTGGAAGACCAAGTCCCGGGAAATCCGGAATCTGGGCGCGGCCGAGCGGGTCCTTGACAGTGACCACTACGGGCTGGAGCGCGTCAAGGAACGCATCCTGGAATTCCTGGCCGTCCGGCGCCTGGTCACACGTCCGCAAGGCTCGATCCTGTGCTTCGTGGGCCCTCCCGGCGTGGGCAAGACATCGCTGGGCCGGTCGATCGCGCAGTCGACGGGACGCAAGTTCGTGCGCCTGTCGCTAGGCGGCGTACGGGACGAGGCCGAGATCCGGGGACACCGGCGCACCTACATCGGCGCGCTTCCGGGCCAGATCATCCAGATGATGAAGAAGGCGGGCACCAGAAATCCGGTCTTCATGCTGGACGAGATCGACAAGATGTCGACGGACTTCCGCGGGGACCCCTCGGCGGCCCTGATGGAAGTCCTCGACCCGGAGCAGAACTCGGCCTTTCAGGATCACTATCTGGATGTGGAGTTCGACCTGAGTCAGGTGTTCTTCATCGCAACTGCGAACGTTCTCCACACGCTGCCGTCCCCCCTGCTGGACCGCATGGAAGTAATCCGCATCAGTGGCTACACGGAGGCGGAGAAGACCGAGATCGCCAAGCGCTACCTGGTCCGCAAGCAGATCGACAAGGTCGGACTGGGCAAAGGCGGCTACATCCGCTTCGAGGATGATGCGATCCGCACGATCATCGAGCACTACACCCGCGAGGCGGGTGTCCGCAATCTCGAGCGTGAAATCGGAAACGTCTGCAGGAAGGTCGCCCTCAGTGTCGTTCGCGGCAAGGATGGCAAGAAGGCGGTCCAGACAACGGTCACTTCAGGCAACGTGAGCAAGTTCCTGCGAGTACCGAAGTACAAGACACCTGGAGCGGAGTTGCACAACGAGATCGGAACTGCCGTGGGGCTGGCATGGACGGAACTGGGTGGCAGCATGCTCAGTATCGAGGCGACCCTGATGGACGGCAAGGGCAGGCTCACGCTCACCGGTAAGCTCGGTGATGTGATGCAGGAATCGGCCCAGGCTGCGATGAGCTACATCCGGTCGCGGTCGGGCGCCTTCGGGCTACCCAAGGACTTCTACCAGAACCTGGATGTCCACGTGCACGTACCGGAAGGCGCGATCCCCAAGGATGGCCCGTCGGCGGGGATCACCCTGACGACGGCGCTCGCCAGTGCCCTGACCAAGATCAAGGTCCGGGGCGATGTGGCCATGACCGGAGAGGTCACCCTGCGCGGGAAGGTACTGCCGATCGGCGGACTGAAGGAGAAACTGCTGGCGGCCAGCCGACACGGCATTCAGGAAGTGATCCTGCCGAAGGACAACAGGAAGGACCTGCCGGATGTCCCCGAGAACGTCCGCGAGAGCCTGAAGCTGCACTTCATCGACACGATGGACGATGTCCTCGCTCTGGCGATGGAAGAGCCGCTCGACGGATTGGCCAAGCATCCCTTCACTCCCGGTGGCGTGAAGGTCATCCAGCAGGCCGACCGACCGGCGAACTAGGACCCGAGGGGCCGACGGCAGGCGATGCCGATCGAGTTCGCGGTCAGTGCACACGGGGCTGACCAGTTCCCCGGGGACCGGCTCCCGGAAGTCGCCTTCGTCGGACGCAGCAATGTCGGCAAGTCGAGCCTGCTCAATGCTCTCCTGCTCAGCACGGGCGACCGGCAACGGGGTGGCCAGTCGCCCGGTCGAACCACGTTGGCCCGGACCAGCCAGACACCCGGGCGTACCCGGGCGATCAACTTCTTCCGCATCCATCACAGGATGTACTTCGTGGACCTGCCGGGATACGGTTACGCAAGGGCCTCGCAGGCCGAGCAGGAGCGCTGGAGGATTCTGGCGGAATCGTATCTGGAAGCCCGCGACCGGTTGAAGCTGGTGGTTCTCATCATCGACATCCGGCACGGTCCCACCGATCTGGACCGGCAAATGAAGCAGTGGCTGGCAGCCCGATCGCAAAGGCACTGCGTTGCGGCCTCCAAATCGGATAAGCTAAAGCGAACAGCGCGAGTGCGCTCTCTGCGCGCAATCGAGGAGAGCTTCGCCACACCCATTCCGTTCTCTGCCGTGTCGGGAGAGGGCGTACAGCAACTCTGGCGGGCCATCAACGCGGCGCTCGTCGCATAGTTTCCCCACGCCGGGACGATGCGTGGTGCTTGCGAAATCAGTCATGCATTCCGATACCACCGAACCACAGACCTCGGGACCGGACGTCACCGAACGTACCGGGACCGACCCGCAACCGTCGAAGCCGGACCGGGAACCAGCGTCGCGTTCCCGGCGGTCGCGCGGACCGGCGAACGACGGCGAGGGGCCGTCCGGAGAGCATCCGCAAGGCCGCGGAACCGAGGAGAAAGCCGCCAGCGAAGGCGGTCCAGGCGGAAACGCGAACGCCCAGAGCGGTCGTTCCCGCCGTCGCAGCAGATTCCGGGACAGCGATCCGGCACCAGAACGCCGGCCGGCCAGGGCCGCGGAAGCGGGATCACCGGAGGAAGGCGCCGAGGATCGGCAGGGCCGCCGCGGGCCGCGCCGGCAGCGGCTCCGGCGAGAGCGACCGAAACGGCGACCAAGGGACATGCCGCGGCACGAGGATGTCGACGAGGATGCCGAGTACCAAGCAGCGATGGAAGCCATGGCCCAGGCCGGAATCGAGCCCCTGGACCTCGCATCGCTCCGGAACCTCAACATCACCCAACTGCACGAAAAGGCCAACGAACTCGGACTGAGTACGACCGCGGGACTGCACAAGCAGGAACTGGTCTTCCAGATCCTGCAGGCGCAGTCGGAAGGCACCGGACTGGTTCTCTCCGAGGGGGTGGTGGAGTTGATGCAGGAAGGCTATGGCTTCCTGCGCTCGCCGCAATACAACTACCTGGCCGGGCCGGACGACATCTATGTGTCACCCGGCCAGATCCGGCGGCACCACCTGCGCACCGGAGACACCGTCACCGGGCACGTACGGGCTCCCCGCGAGGGCGAGCGCTACTTCACCCTGATCAAGGTGCACGCGATCAATTTCGAACCGCCGGAGGTGGCCAAGACCAAGATCCTGTTCGAGAACCTGACTCCGCTCTATCCCGAGGGCCGGTTTCGGCTCGAGACCAACAAGAACAACCTCAGCGGCCGAGTCATGGACCTGCTCGTCCCGATCGGAAAGGGGCAGCGAGGGCTGATCGTGGCTCCGCCACGCACCGGCAAGACAATGCTGCTGCAGGCCATCGCCAACTCCATCATGACCAACCAGCCGGACGTGTTCCTGATCGTTCTGCTGATCGACGAAAGACCCGAGGAAGTGACCGACATGCAGCGCTCCGTGCGGGGCGAGGTGATCAGCTCGACGTTCGACGAGCCCGCATCACGCCACGTACACATCGCGGAGATGGTGATCGAGAAGGCCAAGCGGCTGGTCGAGCACCAGCGGGACGTGGTGATTCTGCTGGACTCCATCACTCGCCTGGCACGCGCCTACAACACGATCGCCCCACCGTCCGGCAAGGTCCTGTCAGGAGGCGTGGACTCCAACGCCCTCCAGCGCCCGAAGCGCTTCTTCGGCGCTGCCCGCAACATTGAGGAGGGGGGCTCCCTGACGATCGTCGCAACCGCCCTGGTGGAGACCGGCAGTCGCATGGACGAAGTGATCTTCGAGGAATTCAAGGGCACGGGCAACATGGAGACCCACCTCGACAGGAAGCTGGTCGACAAGAGGATCTTCCCGGCCATCGACACTAACCGCAGCGGAACGCGCAAGGAAGAAGTCCTGCTTCCGCAGGAAACCCTGAACAAGGTCTGGGTCCTGCGGCGCGTGCTTAGCGGGCTTCAGACGGTCGAGGCAGCGGAGTTGTTGCTTGACCGCATGGCGAAGACCCGAAACAACGACGAGTTCCTCGCATCGATGACCAGCTGATGCGGCTTCGCGGGAAAGCCGCGTCAGGATCGCTGGCAGCTACGCAGCGGCGATGGTGGCCTGCGCCGCCGACAGCCGCGCAATGGGCACACGGTAGGGCGAACAACTGACGTAGTCGAGCCCGGTTCGCACACAGAAGGCGACGGACTTCGGCTCGCCACCATGCTCGCCACAGATGCCGATCTCGAGATCCGGACGCGTGGCGCGACCTTTCTCCAGGGCGATCTTGATGAGTTGACCCACGCCGGTAACGTCCAGCACCTGGAAGGGATCGTCCTCGATGATGCCCTTGTCCATGTACGGCTTGATGAAATTGCCGGAATCGTCCCGACTGAAACCGAATGTGGTCTGCGTCAGATCGTTCGTCCCGAAGCTGAAGAACTCGGCATGGTGCGCAATCTCATCGGCGGTCAGTGCGCCCCGCGGCACTTCGATCATGGTGCCGACCTTGTAGTGCACCCTGTGGTCCGACTCCGTGAAGACCTGCTCGGCCGTATCGACGACCAGCTTCTTCTGATTCTCCAGTTCCCTGTGATTCCCCACTAGCGGAATCATCACCTCCGGAATGGCGTTGATGCCCTTCTTCGAACATTCGACCGCCGCTTCGAAGATCGCTCTGGCCTGCATCACCGTGATCTCCGGGAACGTGATGCCGAGCCGGCAACCACGGTGGCCCAGCATCGGGTTGAACTCGTGCAGTTCCTCCACACGTTCGAGCAGTTCGGCCACTTCACGCTGCCGCCCATGATCCTCGGTGGAACCGCGGAGGCGGGCCATTTCGACCATGAGTTCCTCCCGCTTGGGCAGGAACTCGTGCAGCGGGGGATCCAGAGTCCGCACGATCACCGGAAAGCCGTCCATGACCGTGAACAACTCCACGAAGTCCTGCCTCTGCATCGGAAGCAGCTTGGCGAGTGCATCGGCTCTCGCCATATCGTCATCGGCCAGGATCATCTGTCGGACATGCGCGATCCGGTCCGGCTCGAAGAACATATGCTCGGTCCGGCACAGGCCGATGCCCTCGGCACCGAACTCCCGCGCCATCCGGGCGTCACGCGGCGTCTCGGCATTGGCTCGGACCCTGGCCTTGCGGTACTTGTCCACGAACGACATGAACTGTGCGAAATCGCCTGAGGTAGGGTCCGGATCAATGGTCGCGGCTTGTCCGGCAAAGATCTCACCTGTTGACCCGTCAATCGAGATCCAGTCACCCGCCGCGAGGTCATGGCCGTTGCAGGAGATACGGCCCGCCCCGGCATCCACGCTCACCTCGCCGGCACCGGCCACGCAAGGCGATCCCATGCCGCGGGCAACGACAGCCGCATGGGACGTCATGCCGCCACGAGAGGTAAGGATTCCCTTGGCGGCCTCCATCCCGTGAATGTCCTCGGGAGTCGTCTCTGCGCGGACAAGGACAACCGGGTTGCCCTTGTCGGCTTCCGTGACAGCATCGTCGGCGCTGAAGACGATCCGCCCGACGGCGGCTCCGGGCGAGGCGGGCAATCCGACCGTCAGGGTCGTAAGCTCTTCCTTGGAGGATGGCTCGATGACGGGATGCAGGAGTTGGTCCAGGTGTTGGGGCTCGACTCGCATCACCGCTTCGCGATCATCAATCAGTCCCTCCGCCACCATGTCCACGGCGAACTTGACTGCGGCGGCCCCGGTTCGCTTACCGTTGCGCGTCTGGAGCATGTACAGCTTGCGCTCCTGCACGGTGAATTCGAAGTCCTGCACGTCCCGGTAGTGCTTCTCGAGCTGCGCCGTGATGGACCGCAGTTCCTCATAGGCTTCGGGGAGAACGGCCTTCAGTTCCTCGATCGGGCGAGGCGTGCGGATTCCGGCCACGACATCCTCGCCCTGGGCGTTGGTCAGGAACTCGCCATAGAACTCGTTCGCACCGGTAGCGGGATCGCGCGTGAAGCCCACCCCCGTCGCCGAAGTCTCCCCGAGATTCCCGAACACCATCGCCTGGACATTCACTGCCGTGCCCAGATCATGCGGGATGTCGTTCATCCGGCGGTAGTGGTTGGCGCGCGGATTGTCCCAGGAGCGGAAGACGGCATCGCGGGCCATCGTGAGCTGCTGGTGAGCGTCCTGAGGAAAGTCCTCCCCAAGCGATGCCTTGTAGTGCGCCTTGAAGGCTTCGACGACACGGCGAAGCTGAGCGGCATCAAGGTCCATATCGTTCTGTGCACCAGCTTCCTGCTTGATGCCCTCAAGAATCTCCTCGAACTGTCGCTTGGATACCTCCATGACAACATCAGCGAACATCATGATGAACCGGCGATAGCAGTCGAGGGCGAACTCTTCCTTGCCGCTGAGAGCCGCCAGCCCCTCAGTCGCCTTGTCGTTGAGGCCCAAGTTGAGGATCGTGTCCATCATGCCGGGCATCGAGAATTTGGACCCGGAACGGACGGACAGCAGCAGAGGGTCCGAGGCGTCGCCCAGCTTCTTGCCCATCTCGGATTCGAGATGGGCCAAGGCCGCGCCCATCTCGTCCTCGACATGATCGGGGACGCGGTTCCCACCCGCCAGATACATGTTGCAGACCTGCGTGGAAACAGTGAAGCCAGGCGGCACCGGGACGCCCGCCCGCGCCATTTCGGCCAGGTTGGCCCCCTTGCCGCCCAGCGTGTCGCGCATGGTCCGGTCACCTTCGGTTCGAGTGCCGCCAAATGAGAAAACGTGCTTGTTCATCGTGATGTTCACCCTCTTCGTCGAATCACCGGTCGCTCACTCGGGAGAAAATTCTCGATCGCACCTGGAGACCATGGAAGAGTAGTCGCCCAAGCGGGAAGCGGATTGAGGAGTTGTATGGACGAGCGCCGGAGAGCCGCAAGTTCTGCGAGCAGAACTCCCATATTAGCGTGTCCGACAGGGCCCCGTCACGTATTGCGTTCACTCCGCACCACCAGTGCCGTCGGACGAGCTCGATGTCGACGGGTCGGCAGCACGGACCAACGAGGCCCAGTCACGGTTCCCGGACACGTGGCGTACCGCTTCGGACACAACCCTCACGGCCCGCTGACCCCGAGTGGACCTTGATTACGAGCTATCGATACTGAGGGCTGGGCCCGGTGCTACCCCAGAACTGGCTGCGAGGCTGTGATCCGACATCCTCGTGGCAAGCACCGACTGGCCGCCGCAAGCGGACCCGTGGTCGGACCGCCGGGCCGTCGGAAACGGGCCAATTCGACATGGTGCCAGGACGCACTTGCTCAGTCGATGCGATGGAGTGAGAGACCAAGGGCCGGCAGGTCTCGATCAGGATCCGACCAACCGAACTTCATCGCCATGGTTTGACGTCTTGAGGCGAGATCGTTCGGCCAAGCAACCCCATCTCGACAAGAAATCGAGAGGGCTCCTTCGTCCATCCTTCGTATGAACGCGCCCTTGACAGGATCAGGCGGTGCCTGGTTCGTGTAATGGCGACAAAGCAACTGCGGCGATCTTCCTCAATGGCCGCACTGTTATCGTTCTTTACGCTGTGCCAGGAGGGAAAGATCTCCTCCGCGAGACCGATCAGATAGACGCTGTCGAACTCCGACCCCTTCGCTGCGTGAACCGTACCCATGGAAACCGAGCCCGGCGCGGGAAGCAGTTCCTTCGAACGCAATTGCATCTCTTGGAGGAACTGATCGAAGGGCATGGGTCCTCGAGATTGTCGAATATCACTCTTGATCCGGCGCCACACACTCAAGTTGTCTTTCAGATCGCTATTCCCATGATCAGACCTGAAGCACTCTACGGCATTGTCCACAACCTCGGTAAAGCGCGCGCTTGCTGAGGCGAGTCCGACGACCTCCTCGACAATGGGAACTGGGGCAGAAGCGACTTCTCGTACAAGATTGATCCAAGCAGACAGCAACGTGATTTGGCCCACTTCCGAACGCATGATGACATCTTCTATCTCAATCGGAATGTTAGATAAGTCCGCAAATGCCTCAGTCAATGCAACCAAGTTACGTCGATCTAATGGTCGATTTACTTGTCGAAATAATGCAAAAATACACCGCATCTGCGGCGAAGAAAAATCGTCACGTCGACCCAAAAGTGTCATCGGTATTTCCATCCGATCTAGTTCTTTTTGCATGGGCTTCAGAATCGCATGACTTCGTCCAAGAACAGCAGTTTTCTCTCGATCACTTGCATTAATTTTGGCAATTTCAGTAGCAATATACGAAGCTTCAGATCTATCATCAGAGAACTCATAACATACGATTTCGTTCTCGTTCTTGACGTGCTGTGCAACAGCCGTCGCCGCTCTCTTGGATGGGATTCGCTGAACGTTGTACACCACGAGTCGATTCGCGGCATCCACAACTCCCGGTGGACAGCGAAAGTTGTCTGTGAACTGAATGACGCTGCATCCAAAGTCGTCTACTAGAGTACGAATGCGGCGCACATTGGCTCCGCGCCACTCGTGAATGGTCTGGTCGTCGTCAGCCACAGCGAACAATTGGCGAAAGTTGTCCCCCGCCATCCGCCGAATGAGTTTGTATTGAGGTCCATTCATATCCTGAAACTCATCGATAAGCCAGTACCTATAGATTGCCCGATAGTGCCGAGATAGTGCCGGAAAATCGAGCAATTTGAAAGCATGGAAGATCAATGAATTGAAATCAAGTGCGTTGGATCTAGCTAACTCTTCTTCATATAGCCGATAGGCAACTCTGATTTGCTCCACAACATCGTCATTCAGACGGGCAGTGTTCTGCAGGAATGATGTACACTCTTCCGGCTCCACCATACGTTCCTTGAGATAATCGATACGGCGGAGGAGCCAACTGTTATCACTCTCAGGGGGATTAGATGTGCGTCGCAAGGCATCTTCCAGTACCGCCTGCCTGTCGGCGGTCCGCGAATAAATCTCAAAGTTCGGATTGATACCACAGTGAACACCATGCTGGCGAAGAAGTTGAGCGCAGAATCCATGAAACGTATTGATCTCTGCACGGTCGTCGGCATCAGCCACCAGTTCGGCTACCCGCATTCTCATCTCATGAGCCGCCTTGTTCGTAAATGTCAACCCGAGGATTCGGAATCGATCGTCGGAATAGGTCTCCAGCAATCGGGCGATCCGGCAGGTTAGCACCCGTGTTTTGCCGGAACCGGGACCCGCGAGTATTAGCAGAGGTCCGTCATCCCAATTGACCGCTTTGCGCTGAATATCCGTCATTGTTTCGATTACATCTGCAAGGTTTTGCGCCATTATTTCAACCCCTTCAGTTGGACAATTGCGTCGCGGAAAGACTCCGGCATACAGTCGGCTAAACAAGGTTCCGAACGGATCTTCGTCGCTAACCGCACTGCATAGGCAGTCTTATAGTTCTTCAGTTGTCCTATGAGTTCATTGTTATCCAGACGTAAACGTTCGAGCGGGCCGTGGAAGGCAGGCAGTGAGGGGGAGCGCCGGAGGCTGGCCAGCCGCTGCAGACACAGGGGTGGGCGGCGGCCCACAGCGTGCTGGGCCGGGCCACCCGAGCGGCGGGAAGGTCGCCGGGGCTAGCCGGGCCGGAGCAGCACTTGGCGGCGGTCCGGGGGCATGCCCCACGGCAGCCACTCCTGCGGCTCCGGCACGGTCGCGCCCGGGCCCTGTCGGGCGCACTCGCCCAGGAAGGCCTCCAGCCAGCGCCCCAGATCGATGCCGGCCATGGCGAGCGTGCTGCACACCGACAGCAGCAGACCCTGCAACTCCGCCCCGGTCGGACTGTGCGAACCGTGGCTGAGCTGGCGCCCGATCACCACCCGCCGCAGGGCGCGCTCGACACGGTTGTTGTCCATGGGCACCAACGGCTGCTGCACGCAGACCGACAGGCCCGTGCGATAGCGCAGCAGCGAGGCCAACGGTCCCAGGCGCGGGTCGCCCGCGGCCGGGGCGCTCGCCACCACGCTCTGCCGCTCGCTTTCCACGTACGCGAAGAACCGGCTCATCGCGGCGCTGAACTGCTCCTGCAGCGCCTGCCACTGCGCCGACTGGTGCTCACAGTCCCGCTCGGGCTGCCAGTGCCGGTGCCGCTCGCGGTGCAGCCGGTACAACTCCCCGATGCGCCGCACGATCTCGTCCGCCCAGTTCTGCCAGGGCGGATGACGGTCGGCCAACCGCACGAAATCCCGCCGGGCATGGGCCCAGCAGATGGCCAACTCGAACTGGCCGGCGTGGTCCCGCACCAGCTTGTCGTAGGCCGCATAGCGGTCGCACACCAGCACCGCCCGCCCGCTCTGTCCGAGTGGCCCGAACAGGACCTTCGCCGCCGCCGCGCTGCGCGCCGGATCGACCCGGAACCGCACCGCGTCGGCCGTCAGACAGGCCCACAGCCAGCAGCGCGGATTGTGCCCCTGCTCGCCCCGCTCCTGCACCCTCCACGACGTCTCGTCCCCGTGCACCAGCAGCGCCTGCTGCTGATGCACCCCGATGGCCTGCTCCAGCGGTGCGAACCAGCGCACGAAATCCTGTTGATGCCCCAGCAGGCTGCTGGCCGGCAGCGCCAGCCCCCGCTCGGCCCACTCCCGCTCGAAGGCCCGCACCGGGCGCCGTTGCCAGTACACCTGCAGCAGGAACTCCACCCACACGCTCAGCCCGTAGCAGGTCCCCCGGAACAGCGTCGGCGGCAACCCCGCCTGCACCGTGGGCGTCCGCTGGCCGCGGGCCTGCGCGCACTCGCAGGTCGCCCGATAGCGCGGCCGCCGGATGCGCCGCCGGTAGCTGCGCACCTCCACCTCGACCCGCTCGCTGACCGCCACCCCGTGCCGCCCGAAGGGCCGCCCGCAGTCCCCGCACACCCGCCTCTCCGCCGACAGGTCCCGCTCCTCGGTCCGCTCTTCCAACTCAGGCCGCGCCACCCGCGCATGGGACCTCGCTCCCGGTTGCCCGCCCCGCGTCCGCCGACCCGACCCCGGACCCGCCTCGCCCGGCTCCGACTCCGACGATCGCTTCTCACTCCGGGTACCAAAGGCCGCCCGCAGCAGATCCGCCCGATTCGGTGGCTGTCCGTCCGCCCCCTGCTGCCACTCCGCCCCCTGCTCCTGCAGGGCCTCCCGCAACTGCTCCCCGGCCACCACCTTCCGTTGCAGTGCCCCGCACTCGGCCTGCGCCCGGACCAACTTCTGCTGCGTCACTCGGTGCTGCGCCTGCTCGGCCCGCAACCGCTCCCGCAACCGCTCCTCGCGTTCCTTCGCCCGACCGTGCTGACTCTTCCAGTACCTCGCCTGCCGCTTCCACTCCCACCTCTCCGCCGACCGCTTCCCACACTCCCGCTCTCCCCCTCCCCGCTCCTCCGACTGCCTCCCCACCGCCACCTTCCTGCTCCCGCCATCAAAACATATCAACTCTCCAACGTTCTATGCAACCTTCCTCCCTCTTCACCCCCCGGCCGGCCACCTCCCCGCTCCACTGCCCGCTCGAACGTTTACATCCAGACAATCCGCACCTTGAACTCCGAGTTCTTCCAATACCTCGCACAGTTCAGACTTCATGCCGTCTGCAACAAGTTGTTCTTCGATATTACCTTTTGAATGCCGACGACAGCGTTTAGCAAGCTCTTCCTCGCCAAAGCCTCGTGCCTTCAAGGATTCGACATATCTCTTGCCTTCGTGGTCACCGTCGAAGACTGCAAGCCAAGGTATGTCTAGCGCTCGAGCCAAGGCAGCGAAGGTGCCAGGGCTGCCGTTGTTCTTCGCATCAATCACCGAGACTCCATGCTGGTCGAGGTCGTAATCCAGTGCATGAGCAGTGGCATGCACGAGGAGATAATCAGCCTGACCTTCGACAATCAGCCAACGATCAGTGAAAAAGATCTCTCCACGCATACGCTGAACATAGGTTTCCAGAGACTGCAGTTCTTCATCGGTCACATATCGGGAAGATCGATCCATCAGTCTACGAAGTCGAGCCTCAATTTCGGAGCGATTCTCTTCGTTCTGACAACACTTGAGCAGACCACGATAGTGGATTTTTCTGAGCGATCCATGGACAGTCAAAGTTCCTGATGCATCTTTGTAAGTCAGTAAACCCTCCGAGTTCTCCACTAAGGACTTGAGACCATCCAAAGGCGGGATTAGTTCGGAAAAATTGGCCGGAAGAGATCGTACCGTGGTCCCTTCCGTGCTCAGGCGCACCAATCGCAGATCTCGAAAAGGAACGTGCTGAACGAAATATGGCGAGTGCGTGGTCACAATTTTCTGGCCAGGGAGAGCGTCGATGTGGCTCCAAAGCGTGCGGACGGCTTGCGGGTGCAGATGCGTTTCCGGCTCTTCCAAGGCTAGCACCGGTTCGCTGGCCTGTTCGTACAATTCAGCTAGCAGATGGTTCACGAATGCTTCGAACAGGAAAATCACCGAGAGGCTCTGGACACCTTGGCCCTGGCGCCTCAACGGGAGCCACGGCAGGTCCGGTTCGTTTTGCAGGACAATCTCGGCTCTAGACAGCAGATCCCAAGTCCTAAGGGGTACCATCTGCAGGTCGAGACCTCCATCCCGATCGCGTGCCGCGATCTTGGTCGCACCGGATAGAGTCTCCGCAATCTTTCCCAAGCGCGGGTCGGCATGCAATAATCGTTGATTGAGTAGCTCCAAGATTTGCAAGGCGTCACATTCGAGGTCCCTTGGAATGTGTAGGTCCTTGAGCAGTCGCGTCCAGAATTGAGATGACCGCGCTGAGAACTCATCGCCTACGTCACGCAATGCCCCAAGATAGAACACGGGCAAATAGCGCCAGAACCGTTCAAGATTCACGCGACGGGCGCCCTGTCCGACCAGCGGCTCGCGGTCGGCAGCAAGAAACTCCCAACTCGGTTCGAAGCTGTCTGTGTCCGCGTTCCACCTGCAGCGTGTACGCAGAGAGACGGAGCGACGGTCTGTGTTCAGGTCCAACTGCACGATGTCGCGGAGGTCTTGAATGATGGCCTCGGGCCATTCGCCGGGCTCCTGCTCCTCCGACTTCAGCTCGATGGTGACACCGCTCGAACGCTTCGGGTCGGCCGCCTCGTCGATCATATGTACGTCGTACTCGCTGAAGCCAGTACCACGCTGCCCCCACCGTCGCGTAAGGGCTATGCGAATTCCCTCGAGAATCGCTGACTTGCCAGCATTGTTCGGACCCACAAACACGGTTGTGTCACCAAGGTCGACGGTCAGATGCCGGATCGACCGGAAATTCTCGATCTCAATTCTGCTTATCCGCATGTGTGACATTCCTCCGGCGCACAAGCACCTCCTAGTCATGGATCATTCCGACATCTTGTCCAGTGCTGGATAACTCTCCGTGCAACTTCCGAGTGGCCGATAGGGACAACTTCCCCTTTAGCGTAGTCGAGATGTATCGCAGAGGGCTGGGCTATGCTCAGACTTCGGAGCGTTGGAAGTGCGCCTCCCGCTAGGATCCCAGCGGCAACACGCTGACTGGCAGCGCCTTGGGAGATTCGTGCGACGGCGCGAACAGGCGGAACATCCGAGGCGTGACGATCTTGGGCCTGTCACAATGAACCGGAGTATCGTCCGCCCAGCCGGCATCCCCGTCGCCCTTGAGGTCCAAACTCTCCATGACGGCCGGTCCACGCTGTCAGCACCCTGTGGCAGGTTCAGATCGGAACCGTGGACCAGCGCTTGGCGCAAGCCGAGCGCGGCTCGGAGGCGGATAGCAACCGCCAGTAGAGGCCGGCGGTTGCTAGTGGCCAGATGGTGAGGTTGACGGCCGACGTCAAGGAAGTCGAGCACTCCGTGCCTACAATCTCAGACATCCTGACTTCGGGGGCAGGTCATAGGCCGATCGTAGCCTGAAAACCATTGAAACACAAGGCTTTCGGTGGATCCGAGGGCCCGGCAGAAAATATGATTTTCAGATAAGATAGTGAACCCGAAATGAGGCCGGGCGCTCCTGCGAACACGCTGCCACTCTCCCTTGGTACGGCCGTCAAGATCGGGTGGCCCAGCGTGTGCAGTCCAGCGGCAATGCAGTGCACTGCCCCGGCACATCCCTGTCGTGCACATCAATAGCGGATCAGGCGCTGGCTGCCCGGCAAACTGCTCCTCGATATCCTGCACAGGACGGCCTACTGTGGCGCGACGGCACAGGGCCAGTAGCCCCTCCTCCACCTTGCGGCGCCCTTCGCAGCGGACACCATACCGCTAGCACGGGTTCACAATCTCACCCTCGAGGTCAGGATGTCTGAATCTATTGGTCCCCGACGGCCAGCGACCGCATGCCTCGGGCCTACTCGACACTGTGCGCATGCCACCAACATCCGCGATGACCTTCGTCGGCTCTTCACCAACTGCCTCGGTACCTTCCCCGAATACAGATCTCTCGCGGCAATTCAAGACCTCGACTGTCGAGTGTTGAGGGCCCTGACAGCATTCCACTCCAGCGCTCCTACAAGGTCCGCATCTCGTATCCTGTTCCATTTGCAATGTCGGTGCGAAGGAGACCAATCAGTTCTTCCATGCGATGCTCACGGCGACCGTCGTCGCCGGCGGTCACCAGCGCATTCTGCTCCTTATACCAGAGTCCGTCGAGCCACAGCGGGCTATTAGACCTTTCCCACGCATCAATCGTCGAGCGATTGCGGTTGGGCATGCGTGGGTAGATCGAGTTCCCGACGTGGAGACGAGCGTTAGGATAAGATACTGTTATCAAAGGACGTACCGGTATCATACGACGCAGTTGTCACCAGCCTCTTCAGATGGCGTCCGGGGTGTTTCAAGCAGCAGGGGCCTTCTTCCTGCTTGCTCGACAAGCCCTCTACACACCGGGGCCGACCGCCACCGAGGAGGGTCGCAAGCAGAATCATGACCGCAATACTGCAGACTGATGGATACCCTCCCATCTTCCCGGACTGCAGGCCGACCGGCCTGTCATCATCGGCCATCATCTGCACTGTCGCCAGTCCCTGTAACAGATCGCTGCCACCCTCAGAAGGGACCGCAATTTCACCCGCAAACCCACATCCCACAAGCATCCATTCGAGTTCGCCAGGACGCTTCCATCCACCCCACAAGCTGGGTCCGGCGCTACCATGAAGGAGACGGCTCTCTCGATGAACCGGAATATGGAGACTGTTGCGGGCAACCCGCCTTCGCGGAAGTTCTGGCGAATCAGCGATTACTCGTCCGTGGCAACAGCAAGCGACTGGACAGATCACGAGCGCTATCGGATTCTAGTTGCCGGACTACCACGCCGATTCCACGCAGCCAGTCGCACCCGGCAGATCTACTCGCTGACGGAACCGCCACCATTGACCGGCACAAAATGGGATGCGCTGCTGGCGGCCGTCGCCGAACACATCGCGATCATCCACGATCATCCTATTCCAGACTGGTGCGACGAGCCGGAGCGGTTTCTGCGGATTCCTTGGCACCCCATCCTCATTGGGGGCAAAGGCTTGGTCCGGGCCTGGGTAGATTCGCCCGGCGCTTTCGTTCGACACGGCACCTTTATCGATCCTCGCGACTTGGACAGTCGGGGCGGAGAGCGAGACTATGGCTGTCTTCTCTAGGAAGGACCTGATGGAAGCGCTTCGAGAGATCTCCCTCGCATTGCGGTGATCCAAGATCAAAGCCCACATTTACATCATTGGCGGCGCTGCCATGTCGGTGGCATTTGATAACAGTCGATTCACGATGAATATCGATGGCAGGATACTGGCCGGGCACGGACCGGTCACCGACGCAGTCCGCGGGATCGCATGCCGCCACGACTGGCCGGAGACTTGGCTCAACGAGGAAGCCGTCTCCGCCATACCTCGCGCTCGAGACTTCAAGGCTCGAACGGTCTATGGTGGTGCAAACCTGATGGTGACTGCAGCCTCGGCCGAACACTTGTTGGCCATGAAAGTCCGCGCCGCTCGGGGGAAGGACCTAGACGATATCAGAAGGTTGGTGCGACACCTTGATCTGGGATCGGTGAAAGATGTTTTTGATATCCATGATCAAGTGTTCCCCGATCAGCCATTGTCAGAGGAATCGCTCCAGGTCGTTCAGGAATTTTTTGCCGACCTGTGGTCCGAGGATCAATCGACAGGCAATCCCGATCAAGGTCATGGCAAGGGAGAAACCGGCTCCGGTCGATAGCCGGTAGACGTTCGCATGTTTGCATTGTCCCTTGCAGTACTCGCATCTTGGAGCGCACATCCTCTGCGCGGGCCTCTCTCCACGCAGAGCTGAAACTCGGAATGCCACCTGCACCTCGTCCTAGATCTTCTAGAGCGCCAGTCGGAGCAGTGCGATCGACTCCACACTGTCGGCTGTTACCTGCCCAGTCGAAAAAAGGTGTCGTGACACGGATGTCGCCAGTTCTTCCAGCGTAGGCAGTGCCGCTTGATCTGATGCTCGCCGGCGCGCCACTGAACTCCACCATTGAGTCCCTGGGCCGGTTGTACAGTGGCTGGCGGCAATCAGGATCCTCGCCGACCAGGACGGATCGAGTGGGATGCAACTCAGGTCGATGGGCAGGCAGCCAAGGCCGGGCCGCATTGCGATCCTGGTACCAGCGTGGCAACGCGGCCGTGCACCTCGACCCTGACGGTCGCTCTGGTCGTTGCTAGAGATGTGATAGTTGCCGAACAATGCAAACGGGAGCGGAACACTCTGGGTCACTTGCGGCACTGCAACTGCCAGCACCGGCGTCGCCTGTACGGAGAATACTGACAAGGTCCAGCGTACAGCGGCGGACGGAATCCGGGAGCCTTCGCGGGGAAACACGGAACCACTGTTCCGGCTCGCATGGCGCCGGCTACAAGTACCTCTTGGCAAACCCCGGCTGCTGGTGCAGTACGCTGGGAAAGGCATGCAACTAGGCTTCGTAAGTGCGATTCTGCCAGAGACCCGGTTCGATGAACTCTGCCGGATCGGCGCAGCGGAAGGGTATGACTGCATCGAAGTGATGTGCTGGCCCCCCGGCAAGGCCGAACGCCGCTACGCGGGCGTGACGCACATCGATGTCTCAAGTCTTGATGAGGCTGCGATCGCCGATATCCAGGAGTCGCTGGCCCGGCACTCGATCGAGATCAGTGCACTCGGCTACTATCCGAATGCACTTTCCCCGGCCCCCGAGGAGGCACGGGTGGCCGTCAACCACACCCGGCGGGTCATTCAGGCAGCGCAGAAGTTGGACCTGCGGACCGTCAACACCTTCGTGGGCAGGGACTGGACGCGATCCATTGAGGACAACTGGCCGCGCTTTCTTGAGATCTGGCGCCCACTGATCGCCTTCGCGGAGGATCACGGGGTCCGAATCGGGATCGAGAACTGCCCCATGATCTTCACCCACGACGAGTGGCCCGGCGGCAAGAACCTGGCTTGCTCGCCGGCGATCTGGAAGCGGATGTTCGAGGACATTCCGAGCGGCTCCTTCGGGCTGAACTACGACCCATCCCATCCGACATGGATGCAGATGGATGCGATCGCGCCGCTCGTGGACTTTCGGGAGCGGATCTTTCACGTTCACGCCAAGGACGTGCGAGTCGACCGCCGATCACTGGACAAGGTCGGCATCCTCGCCTATCCTCTCCAGTTTCATACGCCGAAACTTCCCGGACTTGGCGACATGGACTGGGGTCGGTTTTTCTCGGTCCTGACGTCAACCGGATACGATGGTCCTGTCTGCGTGGAGATTGAGGATCGCGCTTTCGAGGGCTCACTCGAATCGCGCAAGCTGTCGTTGCGCCAGAGCGCGCGATTCCTGCGGCAGTTTGTTCCGGAGCGAGCAGGCCTGTAGGCGCCAACGATCAGCGGCCATTGCCAGCCGTCGCGGACGGAGCGATCGCCGAGAAATCGGCGATCGTCGACAGGCGCTGGAGCATGCCGGCCAGAAACGAAAGGCGGTTCCGTCGTATGGACTCGTCCCCGGTCATCACCAGAACTTCATCAAAATAGCGGTCCAGTGCGGGCCGCAGTTCGGCGATCGACTGCAGCGACGATACATGATTGCCCGTAGCCTGTAGGCCGTCCGCCTTGCGGGCAACGCTCTGCAGCGCTTCGTGGAGTGCCTTCTCCGCTCCGTCCGCCAGCAGGCCGACATCGACGACGCACGGCGCAAAGGACTCTGTTCCGCCCGCCTGATCAAGAATGTTCCCGATCCTCTTGAAACTGACGGCCAGGGATTCGAGGTTGTCCGTCTCCCGAACTTCTTCCAGCGCACGCGCACGCGCCAGAATATCGAGCGGCACCGCGTCGGAAGCTGCCAGAACAGCCTGCACCACATCGGAGGCCAGCCCGGCAGAATCCTTGAGCCAGTAACGCAGACGATCGAGCAGGAATCCGCGAAGGTCGCTTGCGCGATCACCGGCGCCTGCTATCGCAACCATCGCGTCCAAGGAAAGGGCCATCCCGGCTTCCATCACGATCCGGACCGCGCTGAAGGCCGCACGTCGCAGTGCCAGTGGATCCTTCGATCCCGTTGGAATCAGCCCGAGACCGAACATGCCCCCGAGGGTGGCCAGCTTGTCGGCAAGCGACACCACGCAACCGACTTGGGAACGCGGGATGCTCCCCACGCCACCCAACGGCAGGTAGTGGTCGTAGATTGCGTCGGCCACAGCTTGCGACTCTCCCTGGTCGACGGCATACAGACCGCCGATCCGGCCCTGCAGTTCGGGGAACTCACCCACCATTTCCGTTGTCAGATCGCATTTGGCGAGTTGCACGGCGCGGGTCGCGGCCGAGGCTGTCTCCGCATCCAGCCCGAGCGCATCCGCTATCGCCGATGCTGCCACCATGTTCGCCTCCGTCTTGTCCCAGTAGCTGCCCAATGACGCCTGGAACGTGACCGACTTCAGGTCGTCGACCCGCTCCTGCAGAGAACTCCGCTGGTCAAAGTCCCAGAAAAACCGGGCGTCGTTGAATCGTGCACGCAGCACCCGTTCGTGGCCAGACCGGATGGTGTCGTCGTCGTCCCCTCCGGAATTGGCGACGGCGATGAAATGGTTGGTCAGCTTTCCCGTCTCGGCCTCGACTGCGAAATACTTCTGATGCACGAGCATTACCGTCTCGAGGACTTCGTCCGGCAGCGAGAGATAGCTGCGGTCGAAGTTGCCCAACAGCGCGGTCGGAAACTCGGTCTCGTGAACAAGAGTCTCCAGCAGCCGCTCGTTGTGGCGGACTCGGCAATGTGGCGGAAGCAGTGCCTCCGACTCGGTGACGATCTTCCGGCCCCGCTCCTCGGGAGACAGGATCACGGCGTTGTCGCGGAGTTTCCTGACGTAGTCCTCCGCCCCGCCGACCTCATGAGGCCCCGGCCCGAGGCGGCGATGGCCCCAGGTGCGGCGACCGGAGCGCACACCGGCGATCTCGAATCGCACGATTTCCCCGTCCAGCAGCGCGAGGACCCAACGGATCGGGCGGATGAACCGGGGGATCCCCTTCGTCGTCCAGTGCATGGCACGGGGAAATCGCAGACCCAGGACAACGCCCGGAAGACGTTCCGCCAGGAGTTCTGTGGCCGGGCGCCCGGCAATGGTCCGCTTCACGCTCAGCTTCTCATCCGAATCGACCGCAAGGTCTTCGACCGGGACACCGGCCTTGCGGGCAAACCCGAGAGCGGCGCGGGTCGGGTTCCCGTCGACATCGAACGCGACCTTACGGGTGGGCCCGGTCAACGTTTCGGTCCGGTCCGCCTGCCTCGGCAGGACATTCTCGGCAAACAGGGCCAAGCGGCGCGGCGTCGCATCGACCTTCACTCGGACACCGCCATCCAGCCCCGCTGATCGCAGCGACTCGAGAAACCGCCCCTCCAGTTCAACCCGCGCCCGCTCGATCATGCGAGCGGGAATCTCCTCGGTCCCTACTTCCAGCAAGAAGTCGCTCACGAGACTGTCTCCGTTGCGCTGCCCTGCTGGTCCACCCAGGCAGCAGCAACGCCGACTGCCAGATTCCTCACGCGCTGGATAACCTGGGCCCGCTCGGTGACGCTGATCGCCCCGCGCGCCTGCAGGGTGTTGAACAGATGCGAGCACTTCAGCGTCTGGTCGAAGGCCGCAAGCAAGGGGAACCGCCGCTTCTCCGTGCAGTCCGATCGATCCGCATAACGATCGAGCAGGCGCTGGCATTCCGTCTCGTGCAGGTGGAACTCCTTCCAGACGGACTCCACATCGGCTTCCTCGAAGTTGTATGTGGAGTACTGCTCCTCGTCGGTCAGCCTGACGTCACCGTAGGACCAGCGGTCGTTCCACCGAATGTCATAGACGCTCTCCACGTTCTGGATGAACGCGGACAGACGCTCCAGACCGTAGGTCAGTTCGGCCGGAACGACTTCCAGGTCCAGTCCTCCGCACTGCTGAAAGTAGGTGAACTGGGTGATCTCGAGTCCATCCAGCATCACCTGCCAGCCGACACCCCAAGCTCCAAGAGTCGGTGATTCCCAGTTGTCTTCCTCCAGCTTGCAGTCATGTCTGGCCAAGTCGATTCCGATCTCCTCGAGGCTTCTGAGATAGAGTTCGACGACATCTTCGGGAGCCGGCTTGAGAATCACCTGCAGTTGCATGTGCTTGTAGAGCCGGTTGGGATTCTCGCCGTAGCGGCCATCCGCCGGTCGACGACTCGGCTGCACGTACGCGACTCGATACGGATCCGGACCCAGTACCCGCAGGAACGTCTCCGGACACATCGTCCCGGCCCCGACTTCGCAATCGAAAGGCTCCTGAATGATGCACCCCTGACGCGCCCAATAGGACTTGAGCCGCATCACGATGTCCTGGAAGGTCAGCATGAGAGTAAGGAAGGGCCCTGCACACCTGCCGGATAGGGCCCGAAACGGTCCTTTATCGCGTATGTCAGGGCCGAAACCTTGAGAATAGCACCGCCCTTGGCGGCGCCGCCCGCGATTCAGGGCGAGCCGTCGAGACGAATCGAGTACCCCAGGCGCCCCCGGGAATCCGAGTGTCTGGCAAGGGCCTCGACACCCACCCCCAATGCCCCCGCCAAGGCGGGCCGGATGTGACTGTCGGACTCTGCGGAGTTCGGATAGCGGAGGCGGTCATTGACGAAAATCTCCCAGGCCCCCTCCAGGACACGAAAGGCGGACGGAAACTCCGGCTCGGACAGGATGGCTGCATTCAATGCGCGGGCGCGCCGCAGCGACTCGCGGAAACGATCGCGCAAGGTGCCTTCCAGTCCTGCACGCACGCTTGTGAGCAGGCCCGGTCCCGGCGGATTCAGATTCAGCGAGAAAGTGTCCCGCTTGCCGGCAATCAGGATCCCCGGCCCCGTCGGCATGTGGGCATAGTCGGCCAGATCCACCCAGTCCGCCGGGTTCTCCGACTGCTGTCGCCACCGGTCGAAGATCACGAGGAAGGGATCGAGGTCCGGTTCCGGCGGTGCGGCAAGCAGTTGCTTGACGTCGATGCGCTGCAGGGTATCGTCCATGCTGAGGAATCGGCGGCTAGAAGCCTGCCGTCTGGGAATACACGCCCTGGGCCGCCTCAATGAATAGTGTCGCTTCCTCGACCCGCAGCCGAACCCGTTCCGGGTCGTTACTGGGGCCCTCTCGCGCCGTGCGCAGGAAGTTCTCGGCGAAGGGCCTGTAGAAGCCGTCGGATTCGTAGAAGTGCTTGCGGAACTCCTCGACGGTATCGTACTTGTCCGACAGCCAGAGCCCCTTCGTGAACAGGAGCGCGTCGGCCGCCTTGCGGCAGGCATCGAACGCCTTGGCGGAAGCCGCATCGAAACGTTCGGCCTCAAGGTCGAGCGTGGACTCGAAGTGAATCCGGTCCGCGTCCTCGAGCATGAACTCGGCCTGGTCGACGACCTCTCCCGCGCACTCGCCGACGCCGATCGACCGCTTGTACTGCCAAGGCTGCCGGATGTCCTTGTAGTACTCCGGGGCCTCCTCGAAGGACGGCAGTACCATGAACTCGCTCAATTCCTCCTTGACGCGCGTCTTGCCCAGACGGGCGACCACGTCGCTGAGGGTCTCCCCGGCACGTTTCTCGCGGGTGTAGAACTCGCTCACCCTGGCTATGGCCTTGTCCACGTTCTGGGATGGAATCTTGCCCAGTGCCAAGCCGTAGGACTCGGCGTTGTTGCGCGTCGAGCCTCCCAGAGTGAGCTGAAAGACGGGGGCTGTGTCATTTTTCTTGCGCTGCACCGACCCGAAGAACCCGATGTCGGCGATATGGTGCTGCCCGCAGGAATTGAAGCAGCCACTGATCTTGATCTTGAGGTCGGAGCGGTGCGCGATGCCGCTCATGCCGTTGGCGAACTGCTTGTGCAGGTGAGCGGCCAGCCCGCGCGACGAGGTGATTCCGAGCTTGCAGGAATCCGTACCCGGACATGCCACGACATCCTTGAGACGCCCTGCTCCGGACTCGGCCAGGCCGATGGACTTGAGCCCTCGGTAGAGATCGGGCAGGTCGGCATTCGAGATCCACTGCAGCAGCAAGTTCTGGTCCACGGTTGTCCGCAGCGTGTCATGGACGAACCCGCGTGAAAGCTCCGCGAGTTGTCGGGCCTGCTGGGAGGTGATATCACCGAGGGGCAGGAAGATGTCGACCATCGAATAGCCCGGCTGCCGTTGCGGCCGGACATTGCGATCCAGCCATTCGACCAGGTCAGGGGCCGGACCCGGAGACAAGTCCAAGTCCGACGGGGGCTTCAGCGGCGTGTCGTGAAGACTCTCGACCGCAGCCCGGAGTTCCGCCTCCCAGCGTGGATCCTGCGGAAGGCGTGCACGCTCCGCTTCGACAAGTCGACGGAACTCGTCGAGGCCCTGCTTGACGATCAGGAACTTCATCCGGGCCTTGGCACGGTTCTTCTTTTCGCCGAACTGGGCGAAGACCCTCGCGATCGCCTGGGCCAACGGGAGCATCTGGTCGGCCGGCTCGAACTCGCTGTACACCTTCGCCTGGTGCGGAAGCGAGCCCAAGCCGCCGCCCACCAGGACCTGGAAGCCCTCGACACCATCCCGAACCCGGGCGACGGCACCGATATCGTGGATGCGACCAAGTCCGCAGGCATGCCCCTCGCAACCCGAATAGGAGATCTTGAACTTGCGCCCGAAGTTCTGCGCATCCGAATGGCGCAGCATGAAATACGCCATCGCATGGGCGTGGGGCGTGACATCGAAGGGCTCGTCGCCGCAGACGCCCGCGTCCGGGCAGCAGGTGACATTCCGGATCACGTTGCCGCAAGCCTCGCGGGTGGTGATGCCGACCGCTGCCAGTCGCCGCATCAGATTCGGCGTGTCGTTGATGTCGACGAAATGGCACTGGAAGTCCTGTCGGGTCGTCACGTGAAGGACGCCGACTGCATATTCTTCCGCGATGTCGGCAAGCGCCACCAACTGGTCCGCGGTCAGCCGCCCCATCGGGATCTTGATCCGCTGCATCTGGACCCGGTCCTGACGCTGGCCGTACACACCATGACGCAAGCGGAACTCCGTGAACAGCTTGTCGTCGATCAGGCCCGCCTGGACCCGGCGCAGTTCGGTTTCGAAGACATCAATCTCCTCGCGGATGTCCGGAGGCAGATGACCCCACTCCGAACTGCTGTCAACCGGTATTGACTGGGAAGCGCTCACGGTACGGAAATCCCGATCCTAACGAACTGGCAAGCAACGACCTGCACCCCCGATCCAAGCGGATGGGGTCCACCCGTCGCCAAATGCTGTCGCCAAATGCGATAGTAGCACCCCCTGCGCTCCTCATCCTCCGGGCGGCTGATCTGGAATTCCGCAGTCTCGACCCGATCACGTCCGGTGGCCGATGCCGCCGGGTTCGCCGGCATACCGACCCGAACGGATGGCTGGTACGCGGTTCCGCTCGTCGCAGCGGTGCAAGGGGACTTCACAGCGCGGACAGCGCTTCCCTGATCCAACCGAAAGCGATGCGCTCCTGCTCCAGTCGCAAGCTCCGGCCGTAGGTGTCGTTCCGAAGATCCTCATAGAGGAGACCCTCCGTCCGATCGAGCCGGTCGAGGCTACGGCAAGTGGGCGAAGGCTCCGACACCCAGAGCGGTCGGAACGTCAGGAACGTCTCCCGATCCATCAGGAACGACTGCACACTGGCGAAGTGGCTCCGGAACTCGTCGAGAATCGCGAAACCGTGGGTGTCGATGTCGCCCCAGTAATGCAGCCTGCAGTGCTCGATCCAGCGGGCCAGGACCAGGTCTTCGAATCCGTAACCCGCACCGAAGATCGCGATCGTCCCCTGCATGGGCGGAAGCGCGAGGAAGTTGATCTCGTTCTCCGTGACAATCACCCTGGACGCGCTGTTCCGCAATTTCGAGAAAGCCCTCGCGGTGAGCGTCAGGTCGCAACACCCGTCGTCTTCGCGCCAGGGCAGCCGGACGCAGCCGGGATCCAGAACACGGATCCGCACTCGCCCGGGCTTGCTCTTGAAGCCGTAACGGGGCTCGAACCGGGCCGCCCCCTTCTGGGACGTGTCAACCGATTCCGGGGGCAGCGACATATCCAGCAGTTCGCCAAAGGCCCCACGGTTCGAGTCGACGAACTTCGTATCGACACCCACAACGTCCATCTGGCGTATGTAGATGCCGGGACGGGGATGCTCGTGGAGCCAGTCCACGACATCCAGCAGTCGATCCCAGTCCGCACCGAGATCCAAGGCACGCAGAGGCCTGCGTGCGAGCCACGGAAGCAGTGCCGCCCGCCTCCGTCCAACCAGGCCCAGCAACTTGCGGAAACGTTCCAGGTCGCGTTGCCTCCCGATCAGGGCGGCCGCGTCGTCGGCCGTGTCGACCCACGCTTCGTGGGGCAGCGCGTTGGTGCCCAGCACACGGTGACGCACATCCCGAATCTCCAGGCGGATGTGCGGAACAGCCCGCAACGAAGTGCTCCAGTCCCGGACATCGCCGAGGTGGTCGCGAAATTCGGTCGATGTCGGCTTCTTGAGGACGAGGCGCTTGGGAAACAGGTCCGCACCGGCAGCCACATCGGCCAGGATCGTGCCCCGCTCCCAGAGCCGCTGGACCTGTTTGCGGAGATCGCCTGCGGTCGTCCAGTTCCGTCCTGCACTCGCTGCAGCCATGCCCGATCAGCGCTTCCGCATGGGTCGAAGTCGGACTCAGACCGTTGGAGCCGCGGCCTCGGTTGCGGACCGCAGTGCGTCCATCACTGGCCGCACCCCTGCGGCCTCTTCGATCCGCTGCTTCTCCTGACGGTACTCACTGATCGACAGGTTCCGCAATCTCGAATTGCGGTTGTCCTTGATCTGCACGAATCCAACGCTCTCGACGTACGGCTCGATGATGTGGATTTTCTGCAGGGGCGTGACGATCAGCAGTTGCAGCCTCAGCTTGGAAAACAGCGAAAGGGCGTACCGGGTGGACTCGTCGGAACCGCGACCGAAGGCTTCGTCGATGACCACGAATCGAAACGACCGCGAGCGGACGGCTCCCGACTCCAGACCGAACTGATACGAGAGACTCGCGGCGAGCACCGTGTAGGCCAGCTTTTCCTTCTGACCGCCCGATTTGCCGCCAGAATCCGAATAATGCTCGTACTCCGAGTCCCCCTCCCGCCAACGTTCACTGACTCCGAAGACGAACCAGTTGCGCACATCCGTGACCTTCGCAACCCAGCGGCGATCCAGTTCCGCCAGCTTGTCACGCCCCCGCAAGCGTTCGATGACAGCTTGGACGCGCAGGAACTTCCACTCCGAATACTGATCGCTGTCGGACCCGCTCATCGACCCCTCCGTACATTCCTTCAGACTCCGACGGAATTCCCTGATTTCCTGATCCGTCGAGGCCTGACTCAGCAGCTTGATGTAGCGACCGGGGTTGTAGTCGATCTCGGCAAGGGAATCGTTGATCTGCTCGATGCGGCCCTTGATCGTCTCCCGTTCCCGGTCCAGCAGCGACTGGAAACTGGCGACTTCGCGAATCGTGTTCTCGTTCAGCAACTCCTTGAACTGAGCCTCGAAGTGGGGCAGGCCGTCGTCGCGCAGCCGGACCAGCAGATCCCGATATTCCGATGCCGATTCGATGCTCGGCTCGAAATCTCTCGTCTCTGTCAGATACTCCTCGCTGAACCTTGTCATCGCCTGGGTGATCCTGTCCTGCAACTTGGACTGGGCCCTGGCGGCGGCATCGCTTTTCCCCTTCAGTGACTGGCGCAGCCGTCTCTCATACGTGTCGCACGACCTGACACACAGGGTCTCCGCCCCGAGCGAGTCATCCAGCAACTTCCCGAGTCTCTCGAAATAGGGCCTCGCCGCATCCAGATCGGAATCCGCCAGGGATGCCTGAACCTCTTGCTCGATCTGCTGATCGCGCCGCAGGTTCTCGTCGATGCGCCCCAGAGCCTTGTGATTCTCTGTCAATTCGCGCTCCACCGTGTCGAAGGATCGCCTGGTCTGTTCCAGCTGGTTCCTCAGCACCTGCAACATGTCCGAGGCCGATTCGATCTGCTGTCGTTCGGCCGTCAGACCCGCGATCTCGGCCGCTACCGATTCCCAGTCGATCTCACGATAGCCGGGAAACGACTCGAGTCTCGACAGGGTGTCGGCGCGCGCATGGCCACGATTCCGCTGCGACTCCAGTTCCTCGATCTCGCGTTCCGCGTCGGCCAGATTCGTTGCCATCAACCGGACCTGGGCCTCAATCGCCCTGATCTTGGCCGCATTCTCCCACCCGAGCACGAAACGCGCCCGGTCGTCGATCCGGAATCGGTCATCTTTTTCGTGACGTTCACCCCGCAACTTGACCTGGCCGGACCTGGTGATTGCCTGCGGTTCCTGCCGGAACGCCTCCTGCGTCGCGCAGCAGGCCAGATCGAAACGAAGCGCAAGTTCCCGGCGCAGCCAGTCGCGAAAGTCCGAGTCCGGCCGGATCGACAGCTTGCGCACAAGGGATTCCGGATGCAGTTCCGGCAGAGCGCCTCGCTGTTCACGGGCGCGGTAATAGACCAGGCGCCCATGAAGGTGGGTCTTGTCGACCCAAGCCGCCACGTACGGATAGAGCCTGTCGGAAACCAGCAGCGAGAGGCCGAAATTCCGGAGAACTCTCTCGGCGGCCCCCTCCCAGTCCGCCGAATCCTCGCTGACACCCAGCAGTTCCCCCACGAATGGCAGTGCATCCTCCTCGACCTGCAGGGCGTGACAGAGCTTCTGCCGCATCTCAACCTGCTCTCTCGGAATGTTCGTGGTGCGGGCCCGCAGACTCTCAAGCTCCCCGGCGATCCTGTCGTGCTCGGACTGTTGTTTGCGCAACGATACGGTGCGTTCCGTCAGGTCGTGCTGCACACGATCCCGGTCCACCCGAGCCTGTTCGGCAAGTTCGGCGATGGTCCGGCGCTGCGTCTCGTAGGTCTCGCTGTCGGACGGCTTGCGTTCATCGACGGCTTCCAGCAGCTGGGCGTACTCATCGGACCTGCGTTCGCGACGGCGGCGCTCAGCCACCAGTTCCTTGACCTTGGCATCAATCGCATTGAGCCGGTCGCCACCGTGGCTGGCGATGTCGCGGTTCAGGCTGTCCTTCTTGGCCGCGAGGCTGGCCTTCCGCTCCTCGCAGCGGCGGACCGCCTCTTCCTGCCGGCTGCGCTGATTGCGAATGGCATTGATGCGCTCCGTCACCAGGCGGAGCTTGTGCGTCGCGAAGTAGGGCGTCAGCGCAGCCTGCGTCCTCTCCAGCCGGATGATCGTCCGGGAGAGGTCCGCGTGCTGGTCGCAGTCCTCGACGAGGGGGCTGAGCAACTCGATCTGACGCTTGGCCCTGAGAACCGTTTTGTAGGCTTGGTTCAGATCGTCGAAATGCCCCATCAGCGCTTCGATTCCCTTCGAGGCATCGAACGGCTCGAGCATGTGACTCCGCACGAAATCCGTGAGGTTCCCTACCGACTTCATGGAAACGGTCTGGTGGAACAGTTCGAGAGCCTGTTCGTTGTGAATGCCGAGCCGCCGCCGGAACCACGCCCCGTAGGGAGGGAAGCTGTCCCACACCTGCACATCCCCGTGCCGAAGGCGCTTTCGCAGCTTCGCGACTTCGGTCCCGAACCGGGAGAACTCGCCCTCGATCGACATGTCCCGCTCGGCAGCAGCATAGAACCGTCTGGGCTGGTTGAACCGGTCATCCATCCAGAAAACCTGCGCCAGCGTCACGGACTGCGAGTACCCGGCGTTCTGGAAGACGCCAAGGATCACGCTGTAACTGCTCTTATCCCGCAAGGAGACTGGACGGCCGGACGAGTCGGAGAGATCGGCGCGCTCGGACTTGTAGTGCCCCATGACGTAGGACCGCAGGGTCCGCTCACGGCTCGCGGCACCGGCGGCCTTGTTGTACGTCACTTGGTGCGCCGGTACGAGCAAGGTGGTCACCGCGTCCACCAGGGTGGATTTGCCGGTGCCGATGTCCCCGGTGAGCAGGCCGTTCTCGCCGTTGAGCCGCAGGGTCCAGACATGCTGGTGGAATGTGCCCCAGTTCAGGATCTCCAGGCGGTCCAGGCGGAATCCGGCGCGGCGGTCTTCACCGAAGTAGTCCAGACCGAGTTGGGATTCAGCCATCCGTGTCCTGCTGCCGATCCTCGTCGACCGGAAACTGCTCCGCAAGCTTATCACCGAATTCGGCGAGCCACTCGCCATTCACGAACTCCTTGATGATTCGCTGGACCTCGTATCGATGCTGAGCGCCTGGAGCCCCGGCTGCCATGCGCCGCAAGAACCCGAGACCGACGATCCGGCTCAGGTTCTCGTTCAGTCGCTTCCTGAGTCGGACCTCGTTGCTCGTCGCCGGGAAAAAGACCCTCACCATGTCCAGGATTTCGTCCCGTGTCATGACGAGTCGGACCTCCCCGCCGGCAGCGTCGAATTCGACCAGGCGCTTGCGCAGGAGGGCAAGAATCAAGCTGACCTGATAGGAAAGCTGGTGTCGCGTGACCAGCTGCGGGAGAGGCTCCTCCGGGGCATCCTCCAGCGCGGGACGGGACCGGAGATAGGCGTAGCCTTCGGTATCGTCGATGATCAGCAGAAGGTTCAGCACACTGACGTAGTCGCTCACGCGCGCCTGCATCTCGAGGAGCCGCTGCCACCTCGCTTCGTCGTCGCCACGATGGACGACCCCCTTCAGAAGCGGGATGACCAGGCGGGGAAGCGGGTCGGTGGTCGGCGAGTCGTCAACTTGTGGCACAACCTCTCCCCCCTACTTTCCGGAAGATCACGCGCGGCACGCGCGCCGCCTTCACGACCGGCTGGCCGCTCACGGTCACGGCACGCCAGAACAGGAGCTCCGTCGCGTCATCATCGATGGCCGCATGCGCAGACTCGGTCGCCAACTGCAGATAGGCCAGCAGTTCGGCCAGTCCATGGCGCAACGGCATGACTTCGCAGACCTCTGCGAGCGTGACCTGGGACCGATCCTGCAAGGCGCGGTGAATGTGATCGAGAAGCCGCGACTTGTCGACCACGGGCTGGTCGTAGAGCGATGAGGTGTCCAGATCCTCGTCGCCGCTCTCGCACTGGACGTCACCGAGAACCTGCTGGCTCCGGGGTCTGAAGAGCGGTCGCTCCATCGGCAGGTTCACATCGACAGCCGTCGCCGCGATCTCGGCGACCGGCCCGATTGGAGGGTTGTCCCGGAGTGCCAGAGCGGACTTCTCGATGCCACGCAGCAGATCCATGATCCGCCGGTTCTCGAGTTGGGCGCGGTCGTCGAGGAACCGACGCAGTTGGCGGGACAAATCCCGGACCGTCTTCTGTGCATGTCCGCCGGCATCCAGCCAATCGTGATGGACGCGTCTGGTCCTGCGGTCCGGTTTCGTAGACCGGATGGGCTCCAGGTCGAGGACGCGGTCGAGGAGCGAAGTGAACTCGACACGATGATCCTCGGACATCAGGAAGTCCCAGAACGCACGGAAGCTCCGCCCCTGGTCCGAGTCGGCGATCCGGTCCCGCTTGCCGAGGACCTCGTCCAGCAGATACTGCTTCGATACTTCGGTCAGGGTCATGCGCTCGCGAATCTCGCGATCCAGCGAGCGGAAGTTCTGCTCGATTTCCCGGAAGTCGCCCAGAAGATCCCGGGATATCTGCATGAACTGCTGGAATCGGTCCTTCAGGGCGGTGTCGTCGAGAAGCGGCACATCGCCCTGCCGCACCCGCTCGATCTCGCTCTCGATCTCCTGTTTCCGGCACTCCAGTTCCCTGACCCGCACTTCGGGATCGGCCTCGGAGCCCACACTCATCTGCCGCAGCAACTCGAACAGGGTGAGCAGCCGGGACTCCGTGCCGATGAAGGCGCGGTCCGCCAGCGAGGCAAGCCATGCGATCGCCTTCTCGGTCGAGGGGGTGAGATCATAGTGGGGCTCATCGGATCCATCGACGTAGAACTTGCGCAGCCATTCGCGGTCCGGGTGGGCCCAGTCGTCGAGGTAATCGTGCGCGCTCTTCGGAAACGCGCCTTCACCCGCCCGCTCGCGCTCCTGGACCAGGTGATCCTGCAAGGCTTCCGCCAGGTCGCTCTCCGGCACGACCCGATTGTTCGGGGCAATGAACGTTGCGTGCAAGAAGCCGACGACCAGCGTCACGTTGTCCGCCCGGAGCAGGCGCCAGCCCGGGTGATGGCGGAGCAGGAACTCGAGTCGGTCATGCCCGAGCCCCGGATCCCGACGCTCGCCCGCCACCGCAGCCACGGACGAGGTCTCGGCGTCACGAACATTCACAGGCACACCTTGCCAATCCGGAGGACCGCTGCAACACCCTGCGCAGGGACACCGCGAACAGCGAGGCTGTTCTGCCTGCCAGATACACCGAAGGGATGTTCACCGGACCCAACCAGCACTCGAATGGTGGAGAGCCGATGGGCCGGTGGTCGACAATGGTGCAATGATGCCCGTCTGCTTGGTGCCGCCGTCAGGGATTCCTCATTGGAGCCAGTCTAACGCGGGACCGGATTTCCGGCACTCCGCGGTCGCGCCGGCAGCGCTATCCGCAGGAAGGGGCTTGTCAGAAACCAGGTGGTTATCCGTCCAGCAGTTCGGCAGCGAGCCCTCGTGTGGACCACGAGTCGGTCAACATCGCCGGCATCCATCTGCCGGACGGACACTGGCCACCTGATTCGTGTACAGTATTGGCGAGGCCCGAAACCATGTACCGCACAGCCATGGTGGCGCTCTTCTCTGCGCTGCTTCTCCTTGCCTGGACTGCAGGATTTCCACCGAACACCACGTCCGCCGACAACCACCTGGTCAGCGGACAGGGGCAATACAGGTTCAAGGTCGCCTACAAGGGCAGTCACTTGCCCCCGGAAGCACAGACCGTCCTCAAGGACGCACATGGTGGCTTCGCCGTGGACCGCCGCGACGGCCGGGGCGAAGTCTATTTCTCGTTGCCCGGCGCAGGGATCATCCGGCTCAGTTCGGACCTGTCGGAAGCCATGATGCTCCCAACCGACGAGGCGATGAAGCCCCACAACATGCACAACACCACGATCTGGTACGACCCGGAGGGCGCCGCCCATCTCTCGTTTCCCGGCAACGGTTCGTCCGCAGTCTACACGACGGATCTCAGCGGCAAGCTCGAACACACCCTGCAAGCCCCTGACGGCACCAGGGACCTGGGCTTCCCGACAGCCAACCGATACTTCTTCGGACGCGGCAACTTCGTGCCCACGGACGTGGAGAAACTCGGCAGCCTCCTGTATGTCGCCACCGGATACTCCCCGCTCGACTTCGTACTGACGGCCAAGGTCGAGAGCACGAAGCCCTTCAAGGTCTCCTGGTACGACCTGGCCTTCGGCGGCAAGGGCAGCGGACCAGGCCAGTTCGGCACGGGGCACGGCATCACGGTGCCGATGGGAACCAATCGGATCGATGTCGCCGACCGCCCGAACGCCGAGATCGACCGCTTCACCCGCCACGGTCAGTACATTTCGACCCTGAAGCTCCCGCTGGGCTCGTATCCCTGCGATGTGGACTATCTCGGCAACCTGGGTGTCGTCGGGGCGCTGCATGGCCCGGACCGCCCACAGGGTGCACCGATCTACATCCTCGAGGACGACGAACTCGTCTCGACGATCCTGCCGAAGGCCGAACTCGGACTGGACAACTTCCAGCATGTCCACAATGCGGTCCTGCACCGCGCGAACGGCAAGCTCTACGTGATCGCGCAGGCATGGAACCCGGGGGACTTTGCGGTCTTTGAGCAAGTCCTGTGAGGACATCCCGCTCCCGGACGAGCCGCCCCTTGGGCAGCTGGCCTCGGTTCCGGACCACGCCAGCAGCGCATGAACGCTCTGGACAGGATACGCACGACATCCATGCCTGAGCCGGTCGCGCCAGCCACACCCGAGGAGCTGCGGGAAGCACTGCGCCACTGCAGTGCGGAGCAGACGCGGATCGAGACGGGCGGGTCCTTTTCGAAGCGACTCGCCGGAGGACCGATCGCCGCAGCACCGTGTCGGCTGGAGACGACCAGGCTGGACAGGCTGCTCGCCTACGAGCCCGCCGACCTGACGGTCAGCGTCCAAGCAGGGATGCGGTACTCCGAACTGGCACGAACGCTGGCCAAGAGCAATCAGTTCCTACCGCTCGACCCTCCCTTCCTGGAGACCGCGACGATCGGCGGAATCCTTGCCGCCAACGCAAGCGGGCCCCGACGGAGACGCTACGGAACCGCACGAGACATGGTGATCGGCATGCGTTTCGCCACATTGGACGGCAGACTGGTAAGTTCCGGGGGAATGGTCGTGAAGAACGTGACCGGCCTCGACATGGGCAAGCTCATGATCGGGTCGTTCGGGACACTCGCAGTCATCGTCTCGGCCAATTTCAAGGTCTTCCCGAGGCCGGAGTCCCGGGTTTCCTTCGTCTTCCATTCAGGGTCTGTCGAGACGCTCCTCGCAGTGCGCCGGGACATTCTCGGTTCGGCCCTGCAGCCGGATGCCATCGACTGGCTGGACCCGGCCGCCGCGGAACTGGCGGGCCTGCCGCCGACCCATGCGATGCTAATCGAGGTGTCCGGCAGTCCAGCGGTGATGCGTCGCTACGAGGAGACGTACCGCTCCCTGGCAAGCTGGTCCGGGGTCGAATCCGAATTGCTGTCGCAGGACACATGGGATCGGGTCGGGGAGTGCGGACCGAGGTGGCTGCAACGCCACCCTGCCGGGGCGCTGATTCGTGTCTCGACAGTGCATTCGCGCCTGGGCAGACTCCTTGATCTGACTGGTCGTGTCGGTTGCGCCACGGCCCTGCGGGCCGGCAACGCACAAGGCCTCTGTCTGGCCCCGGACGGCGAGACCGCGGGAGCGGCGCTCGACGCGCTGCGTGGCGATGGCTTCCACGCCACCCTGGAGGCCGCCCAGGACGATGTCAAGGGCAAGCTTGTCCAATGGGACATCGGGGGCAGCGAGTTCCAGTTGATGCAACGGCTCAAAGCGGACTTCGACCCGCTCATGCTGCTGAACCCGGGCCGCCTGTACGGCAGGATCTAGCGCTCAACAGTTGCAGAATTGACACGTTAGCGCGTGTCGAAGACACTGATTTATAATTACTTTGACCGGTACTCGCCACGCGGTCGACCGGGACAGCGATCACGATTCAGGGCATGCGCTCACCCGACAACGCCTCGGCAGTCCACGAGCATACGATTCGCAGTCCGGTGTCGGTCCGCGGCGTCGGATTGCACAGTGGCGCTCCGGTGAACCTCCGGCTGCTGCCATCGCCGTCCGGAAAAGGAGTGATCTTCGCTCGCACCGACTTGGCCGGATTCGAGATTCCAGCCAGTTGGCGGCACGTTGCAAGAGTCTCGTATGCGACGAGCCTGATGCGACAGGGGGTGCTGCTCTCCACGACGGAGCATCTGCTGAGCGTCTTGCGGGCCCTTGGCATTGACAACGTCCGGGTCGAGATCGACAACCTGGAAGTGCCCATTCTGGACGGGAGTGCCCGGCCCTTCGCCGAACTCATCCACCAAGCCGGCATCCGTAGGCAGAGGCGACGCAGGCGGTACATGCGGATCCGCAAGAAGGTCGAGATCGCCGAGAACGGCAAGAGGATCTCGGTCGAGCCATCGGAAGCGTTCGATGTGGATTGCCGGACAGACTACAACAAGCCCGGCGTCGCGGAGCAGCAGGTCCAGATCCAGATCACCCCGGAATCGTACATCCGCGAGATCGGCCCCGCACGGACCTTCGGCTTCGAAAACGAGTTGCCCGCCATGCAGGACATGGGACTCATCCGCGGCGCAAGTCTCGACAATGCGGTCTGCTTCCGTGAGGACGGTACGGTACGGAACGAGGAAGGGCTGCGATACGAGAACGAGCCCTGCCGGCACAAGGTGCTCGACCTGATCGGGGATCTGGCGCTGCTCGGTCACTCGGTCCTGGGAAAGGTCGTCGCCTCACGGACCGGACACGCAATGCACGTCGCTCTCGTCGACCGGATCATGAAAAACCCCGAGAGCTACGAGATTGCGCCGCTGCCCTAGAACGGACCGTCCGGCTCCTACTCGGGAACAGCGCGAGAGGAGCGTTCCCGGATCCCCGCCAAGGTCTGCGCAGCCTGCTGGGGAATCTGCGCACTCAAACCGTGCCGCGGCCGCTGGTAGGGCTGGACAAGACCGATGTCCTCGGACGTTCCGACGAGGTAGAGGCCGGCGAGAGCCTGGAGAATGTGCGTCGATTCGGGACGGACCACGCTAACCTCATCCCCGCCGGCAACCCGATCGCCATCAGCGTGCAACTGTCGATCCACGATCCCGGGTAGCGGAGCGCGCACTTCCAGGGGGTCCCCGTTGCCGTCCGACTGGACCCGCACCAAGAGGGCTCCTGCCTCGAACGTGTCCCCGGATTCTAGCCGGTTCGTGATGATCCCGGCGTGTTCGGAGGTCAGCCGGTACGGCTGCAACATGGCCCGCATTTCCTTGCGTCCGGAGGCATCCCCGAACCGTGCCAGCGCCAGCGCGGCATTGCGACGAACCATGGGGTGAGGGTCGTTGACGAGTACAAGGAGCGCATCGTGAAACTCGTCGCTCGAAGGGTCATCGCCCATCAGCCACGCCACCGTGACGCGGATTTCCGCCAAGTCATGCTGCACGAGGTCCAGAATCCGGGGGTACCAGCTCCTGACGGACTCGTCGCCGGATGTGATTCGCTGCGAGATCTGTGCCAGTGCGTGCTGCGCGCGCCGGGGCCGCTCCGTATCCGCCAGATACTCGCCGATCCGTTCGTCGGTCAGTCCCTTGCCGAACCAGGTATCCATCCAGAACCAGAACGGGATCACGATGCTGGCGACAGCCACCAGAGTGATCAGCAGTGTGGCCTTGCGGGATACGAAGGCGTCGCCGGAAGACTGGTTAGTCGCCGCCATGCTCTCATTGTGAGGCTTGTGGACTACGGTAACGAATCAGTCCACCTTGGCACATGACTGTCGAGCGAAGCATGAGCCAATGAATTGCATTCCCTCTCCGGCGGCCAGAGCACATACCGCGACAAAAGACCAGCGATCCCGAGAGCCCCTCCAGTACCGATCCAGAACGAACTGCTCGGAAGCGCGGTGATCCGGAACACCGCCGTGACAACTTGCTGGGTGGAGACACCAAAACGCGCCCGCGACGGGAAATCCGCCCCATCTCCCCAGGGATTTCGACTAAGGAAATCCCGGCCTCGCAACTCCGGCCAAGAGGTGGCGAGACCTAGGGACGATGACATGCAACCTAGAATCCGTTTCCCACGGCAGTATGGATCGCGAGGAACGCTGCTCCTCCTCGACCGACTTGAAATTGATTGCTCAGAAGTGCAGCTTGAGGCCGAGCTGGAGAATGCGGGGCGGGTGCGCCGTGGCCGACACCCGCCCGGCTCCGGCCCGGCCCACCAAGGTCGCCGGCGGTGCCCAGTCAATGTGATTGAACACGTTGAACGCCTCCACGCGGATCTCCAGCCGCCGCCGATCCGTCAGCGGCACCAGCTTGAACAGCGAGAAGTCCGCGTTGAACACCGTGTCGGACGACAGCACGTTCCGCCCCAGATTCCCGTACGACTGACTCGGCACCTCGAACGCCGCCGGATTGTGGAATCGCTCCACCGTCCCCGCTCCCGCCCGCGGATCCCCCACCAGATTCGGCCGCGCGTAGTTCCACCACGCCACCGCGTTCCCGATGTTCGCCACATCCCCCGGCACCTCCAGGTTGTACGGCTGCCCCGACCGCCACTGCAGAATCACGTTCGCCTGCCAGTTCCCCAACACCCACGCTCCCGGCCCCCGGCTCAGGTACCGCTTCCCCCTCCCCAACGGCAACTCGTACACCGAATAGAAACTCAGGAAATGCGGAATGTTGTAACTCGACACGCTCCGATTCGAATCCGGATCGTGATAGTTCTGCGCCGCCGCACTCCCCCCGGGCCCGTTCTCCGCCCCGAACCACCCGCTCGACCCGTTGTCCATCGACTTCGACCACGTGTACGACAACAGCATCTGCAACCCGTCCGCAAACCGCCGCCGCACCTTCGTCTGCAGCGCGTGATAGCTCGACTCCCCGATGCTCCGGCTGTAGAACGTCCCCCCGCCCGCCTCCGGGAACGGTCGCCGGGCATTCACCTCCTCCGGTGTCCCCGCCCCCGCGAGCGTCGCGCTGTTCCCCAGCCCCGAGTACTCCCCGCGCCGGTTCGCGCTGCCCACGTATGCCGCCGACACCATCAACTGCTCCGTCACCTGCCGCTGCAACTCCACATGCCACTGGTGCGAATACCCGTTCTTGCGCTCCGGATCGTTGCTCCACGTGTCCAGCACCCACGGACTGGCCGCCGGCAGCACCGCCGGAAAATTCCCCTCCAGATTCCCGATGGACTGCAACGACTCCCCCAGCCCGTTGGCCTTGCCGTTGAACCCGCTCGATACCGGCCACGTGTTGACGTTGTGCTGCGTGTACTGACTGTTGCTCGTCAGCGCATCCCAGTACAGCCCGTATCCGCCCCGCAGCACCGTGCCGTCATCCACCCGGTAGGCGGCCCCGATCCGCGGCCCCCAGTTGTCGCGCACCGGGTTCGGCAGGAAGTTCGGAGACTCCGCCAGCTTGATGCGGTCCCGGTGCGGCACCTCGTCGGGAATGCAGGGGGCACGGCCCGTCTCGCTGCAGTCCCCGGGCAGCGACGAAGCGCCGATCAGCCAGACCTGCCGGTCGATGTCGATGCCCCCCATCAGGCCGTCGTTGAGGATCGAGGCCGGCTGGCTGTAGTCGAACCGCACCCCGTAGTTGAGGGTCAGCCGCGAACTGGCCCGCCACTCGTCCTGGACATAGGCCGAGTAGGTCGGGACCCGGAAGTGGATCGTCCCGTCGTCGGGCAGGAAGCCGTCGAAGCTCGAGGGGAGGCCCAACAGGGCGGAGGCCAGCGAGGCACCGGTCACGCCCGGATTCCGTGGATCGCCGGTGACCTGGTCGGCGAAGCGGAAGACCTGGAACGTGTTGCCCTGGAGGCGTTCGACGGCCATCCACTGCCCACCGAACTTGAGGGTGTGGCCGCCCCGCACGACCGTCAGGTCGCCCGCGATGTTGAAGGTCGGGTTCTCGCGCGGCGCGGCCCCCCGGAATCCCGACGTGCCCCATGGGCTGGTCAGCGCCACCTGCAGGCCGCCGAACCTCTCTGCGTCGCGAAACCCCAACTGCGTCAGACCGTGCAGTCCCCCGACGTGGTTCTGCACACCAAACAGAAAGTCCCTTCGCGCGACTCCACCGCGCAGACTCAGAGCAACCGTCGGATCGAACACATGGAGCCAGCCGCCGCCGATGTTCCTCGCGACCATATTGCTGCCTTCGCTGGATTTCCGGCCTATGTGTTCCATCGAACGACGGGCCAGCCGGCTCCAGCGGCCGAAGATGCTGTCCTCGTCTGAGAACCTGTGGTCGATCTTGACCTGCAGCGAATCCGCGTCATCGGCTGACGAAGCGCTGTTGATGAAATTCGAAACGGGATCGACACGGTTCGGGCGCTCCTCGTACAGATCGAAGAAGCCGGTCATTCGCTGGGAAAGCAGAGATCTAGGGATGCGGTTGCCAAGGAATCTTGTCCTGACGTAACTACCGCTGGCGTCCAGCCGCGTGGAGAACGGATCGAAGATAGGCTGCCCGATTACCGAGTCTGAGAAGTCGCCGGCGAGCTCCGTCGCCGTAGGAACCCTCCCCAGCGACTGCGTGGGCTTGCGGTACCGCCAAGCTTCATAGCCCGCTGAGAAAAAGCTCTTGTTGCGAACGATCGGACCGCTGTAGGTCACGCCGAACTGGTTCTGGCGGAAAGGCGCTGGTCCATCACTGCTGGCATCCTTGAACGGATCGCGTGCATCGAAGGCGCTGTTGCGGACGAACGAGAATATCGTGCCGTGAAACTCGTTCGTCCCCGACTTCGACGCCAAGCTGATCACGCCGCCGGTTACGCCGCCCCACTCGACCTTGTCCGAATGGGAATGAACACGCATCGAGTCCAGCAGGTCGATACTGGGCAGGTAGCCGTAGGTCGTCACGCGGAAATCGGTATTGACGATCCCGTCAAGGTAGTAGATCACCGACCGATTCTGTTGGCCATGAAACGAAGGCTTGAGCACCCGGGACCCCGGGATCCCGGTCGGCTCGGAATCCGTAGTGCCGGGCAACGCACCTTGAGCGCTGCTGACCGGCGTAACCCCGGGGGAGAGAGTCAGAAGTTCCGTGAAGTTCCTGCCGTTCAGCGGAAGGTGGCGGATCACGTTGCTTGAAACCGTCTCGCCCACCTCCGAAGAAGTGGTGTCCAGGAGTGTCATGTCCGTGACATGTACGGACTCCGCAACGGCCGCCAACAGCAGAGTGATGTCGATCCGCAACTGCTTGCCTGCAGCGAGTCCTATGTGCGGGACAGTGCTGATCATGAAACCGGAACTTCGGACCGAGAGACTGTACGAGCCGGGTTTCAGGAATGGAACACTGTAGCGACCTGTTTCGCTGGACTCAGTCCGATGCTCGATTCCCGTCTCGGTGTTCGATGCCGTGATCTCCGCATGCGGAAGTGCGGACCCGGTGGAGTCCAGGATAATACCGAAAATCTCGGAAGCGCTCGAAGCCTGCACTCCGGTCAGCACCCAGAGCGTCCAAGCCAGTGCGTGCGTGCGAACTCGCTTCATCTCCGGTTCCCGATGCCTCGATTACTGCGCCCCCTGTCCTTGTGGCGCTACAAGCGATTGACTCGCACCCTCAGCAAACGAATCCGCAGTTCGTTTCACCTCCGCCCCGAACGAACGAGAGGCTGCAAGGAGGCGCCGTAGTGTGCGGTCTACGCCATCAGCGTCCCCAGGAACAACTTGGCCGCTCCCGTTCGCGGAACCGTCGTTGACCGCCAAGCGGACCGTGAGCAGTGCTAGCGTGTCCTTGTGGATACCGCTAGCGGTCTCGAACAGGGAAGCTACTTCGATTGCGCCCGAGATCTCTCGCTCTCTCACAGTTTCGACTCCCCTTGATGCGGCGATAGCGTCCAATACGGGCAGCATCCAATCCGCACTCCGGCGTGCCGCCGTCCCGAGTCCATCGAGATGGTCCCGGATCATTGCTTCCACCAACTCCCTTCCTTCCGGGGAAAGGACTTCCCCGGTGGCCGGCCCATAGTGCTCGACGAGCCTCTTGAGAGCCCAAGCGCTTCGCAAGAGAACATCGACCCGTTCAACTGCTTCTCTCGCAAACTGGGTGAGATGGCTGCCAACCGACTCCGTCGACCGGAACGGGGCGTCCATCCGGAAGTGGGCGGTCAAGTCCGCAAAGAGTGGAAGCGCACGGATGGCACCTTCCATTGGACCCGACGTTTCGCCTCTGGCCTGGACGGGGGACTCATCAATATCTACTCGTGAACCTGCTGCTGCGATTGCCTCCTCCCGGGTCCGGATATCCACAGCGACCCAGTCGGGCGTTTCCGCACGCTCTAGCTCCGCCAGAATCGCTTCCTTCATGTCGGTAGTTCCGACAATGCCGCGGACCGCAAGTGCACTGTCGTCGTTCCGCTCGACCTCGACCGGCTCACCCAAGCAGGCACCGGCTTGGTGCAGCGCGTGACGCAACCTCGTTTCCGCCGTTCGGATATCGCGGCTGGCGGATTCCTGCGGCTGCGGCTGGGACCGTGTCACGACCGATGTGGAGGCCCTCGACGGCCGTGACAGAGGAATACGAGCTTCAAAAACAGAGGGGTCGAGATTGGAGGCCGCGACGAATCGGACCTCGCTCTGAACAAGTCTGAACATCGCTTCTCCTTGCGGGCCCCGGAAACGGATCAGCAACGACCGAGCTTCGTAAGACTGCGCGCTCAACGTCAGGGTGACTTCCTTGCTCACGTCGCCCTCCTGCTTGCGCGCAATGACATGGATTGCGTCACCAGCCCGTTCGAGTTCCACGGTCGTATCCCTCGCCACCATCGCGGCGAAATCGCTCGACACTCTTAAGGGACGCCAGTCCCTACGTTCGAGCCACCGGACGAAGCCGGTGACGAGGGCTTCGGTGTCAACTCCATTCCCCATCAAGGCAAGCAGGGTGGGTTGACCGCGTTGCCTCGGTGCATCGATTCGCATCAGTTCCGCACCAGAAGCCCGGTTGAAGGTGAAGGCCGGCCCGCTCGACCCAGGTCGCCAAACTGCGTGACGTAGAGATCCGTCCGGATCCTCCAGTCTCGACACATAGCGGCCGCTGCTGGGGTCTGTCCAGATGACGAGTTGATGTCTGCGCCTGACCAGTTCGGGCTCCAACTGCGCCAACTGCACCTCGTAACGCGTCATTGAGGGCTGCATGCTGAACATCGGCATCGACTCCTCAGCCCGCACCAAGACGGCCCTCGCAGTTAGGAGTCGGTCGTCTCGGAGAAGATACAGCGTGGACAAGGCACCTATCGTAAGGACGGCAGCCGCAGACACATACGCGAATCTTGCCGGCGCCCCGACGAGTGGGAAACGAGGCACTCGATCGAGACGGCGGGCTTCATAGGCTTCCTGCTGTTCCTGTATTCGGGCCCGCGCCGCCGCAAGCCGCAAAGGCGGCAGTGGAAGCTCAACCGTCATCGACCTCTCGATATCGGCCAAGTCCTCGCAAAGCTGATCGGCCCTGAGTGCGCAGTCAGTGCAGGTCTTCAAGTGCTGCCCGACATCCAGTGCGATGTCCGGGTGCAACTCCCCCGCCAGATAGTCTAGGAGCACCTGTTCGTCAGAACAGTCGTTTACGAAGTCCGCGTTCACGATGATCGTGCCGGATCCCGCACCGAACTCAGGATCGTCTCTGCCCGCGCCACGCGCATCTTGCGCGCTGCCCGCAACAGCAGCGTACCGACCGAACTGCTACTGATGCCGAGCCGGGACGCGATCTCCCGGTACTTCAGGCCTTGGGCCCGAAGCAGGATGACCTCCCTCTCACGAGGAGCCAGGCCTGCAAGAAAACCCTCCAAATGCGGACGATCCGGGTCGACGAAACCACCCAAGCCATCGGACGGCGAAGCGATCGCCTCGATCTCGTGCCGCGACACAACTCGCTCCGGTCGGTTCTCAGCCTTCCGCCAAGCCTTGCAGATCTGATTCTGGACTGCCTTCATGACCCAAGCGCGGGGATCCTGAATGACAGCACCCTCCCGGAGACGGGCATACAGTGCTCCAAACGCCTCTTGCACCAGGTCCTCGGCAAGATCCAGAGACCCACACTTGGAAGCCGCATATCGAACCGTTGCAGAATAGACGGACGTGAACAGTTCATTGATAGTTCGCTCGGCGTCTTGGCGATCCATCTCGGCTCTTCGGAAGCATCGGAACTGCGGTCCGACGATTCCAGGAACTTGTTCTCGGCGCTCATTGTACAGCACGGTATCGCGCAGTCGGTTGGGCGGACGGCTGGAATCGGTCTCACTGGATCCATCGGCAGCAGCGCGGCGTTCCGATCCTGCATCCTGTGCGATCCTCCGGAATTGAGACGCCTTGATCGGGCTCTGGTGGCAGGCGGCCCGCCCGCGCCTTAATCCAGCACAGCAACGGGTCACCGCCTTGTACGCACGCACCGGAATCCCACGTGACGATAAGCGGCGTCCGGTCGGTCCCTGAACCGGGCGGAACAGCGAAGGAACCACGCGTATCTGTACCACGACCCTCCTCGCATCACCCTATGGTTCCCACTGGACGGCCCCTGCGGGTCCGAGACCGGGCTTTGGCTGTAGTAGTCCGATGCGTACCTGTCACTGCACCACTCCCATACGTTTCCCAGCATGTCGTGTAATCCCCAAGCATTCGGTTGCTTGGTCCCGACTTCGTGAGTTCCGTTCCTGGCATTTGCCCAGTGCCAAGCGCGGTCGTTGAGATCGTCGGCGTACTGGCGTGGTTCACCGGCCCGCGCCGCATACTCCCATTCCGCTTCGGTAGGTAGCCGATAGAGGTAAGGGTCTCCCTTCCGATTCAGTCGCGAAACGAACTCGTGAACTGCGTTCCAGCTGACGTTCTCGACGGGGTGCGCCGCCCCGACGAAATAGCTCGGGTTGTTGCCCATGACCGACATCCACTGAGCCTGTGTGACCTCGTACTTTCCAATCTCGAATCCTCCAGGGAGTTCTACGCGGTGGACAGGCTTCTCGTCGTCGCCACAATCGGCAGCATCCGAACCGCATCCCATCAGGAACTCCCCTGGTGGGACATCGACGAACTCGAACTGCGGATCCTCCGCGACGCATGTCCCGCAGTCGAGCCAAGCCAACACCAGGAGCAATACGAACTGGCTGGCCCCTGAGCCACCTCGATTGCTTGCGGTCACGAACTAGTTCCGAAGTCCGAGTACCCAGCTGCTGACAAGGAAGGCTCCTGACTCTCTGAGAATCTTGCATGGATACGCGAGCCACCACCACGACGCAGGGTCGCTCCGGAGTTCGAGACCCCGCTTCGAGCATTGTTCCGCAAGCTCGCCAACGGGAAGCAAGGACTCGAAGAAGCGGCCGTCCGCCTCGCGGTATCGGGACAGCAGTCGCTCGAACGCCTCGGCTTCCTTGGCCGGCAAGTACTTGGCCCGGCAGAGGTCATTCACCGCGGAGGTGACGCCCAGAGCCGAATCGGCGATTCCGAGCTCGATCAACTCCGGAGCAGCTTGGGATTCGACCCTGTGTCGGATGGCTTCGGCCAGAGGCCTTTCGACCAAGCCGCGGGCTATTGTGTCGCTGAAGTAAACCACGCCTCCGGGCCTGACCAGATCAGCAAGAAGTCGTACGTGGTCATCAATCGAGATCTCTACTAGCCGCCGGAAGAACTGGTCCGACCTGTCCCAGGTCTGTAGCGTCACCCCAAAGCGAGACTCGACGGCTTGGGCTGCATAGCTGAACGGATACCTCGGGATCTCCGAGAGCAGCAGTGACGAAACGACGAAGTCTGACTTGGGCAGGCTCAGCGGATCGCCTGCTCCAAGCCCATCCAGAATCAACCCGAAGCGCCCGAAGACTTCGGTAGGTGTCGAGCTCATCTCGACGGCCTGCTCAATCTGTGCGATGAGGGGGCCGACAAAGGAGGTCACGTCAATCACCTTCAGGTCGACTTTCACACGGAGTTCGCTCGGAACCTGGTGGAGACTCTGCAACATGCTGCGCCCATCCAGGTCCACCAGGATCAGTCTTTCGAAACCACGGGCGAGCTCAGCCAGCGGGATCTCCATGCCAAGTCCGGCCCCCAGCACCGTGGCTATACCGGTCCCGTCGGCTAGATCTGCAGACTGGAGAATGCGTTCGCGACTCCTCGTCATGTGTGGTTGCCAGTAGAGACGTGTTTCTGGAGCGGTCGCCCGGACGATGTCCCCGGAAGCACCGAAGAACTCCTCAAGCCCCTGTCCAAGAGTGGGAGGTAGGAGCGCCCCAACAGCGAGCACGAGTCTGAGCCCCGCCATCGCCTCAGTCGATCGGGAGTGTTCGGTCGGCTGCTCCCGTCCGGTCCCGATCGTGTTGCATGAGAGTTGCTGTTACAGGGAGTGCACAGTCCAAGGCCCCGCGAATGCGTTTCTCAGAAGTGCAGCTTGAGGCCGAGCTGGAGAATGCGGGGCGGGTGCGCCGTGGCCGACACCCGCCCGGCTCCGGCCCGGCCCACCAAGGTCGCCGGCGGTGCCCAGTCAATGTGATTGAACACGTTGAACGCCTCCACGCGGATCTCCAGCCGCCGCCGATCCGTCAGCGGCACCAGCTTGAACAGCGAGAAGTCCGCGTTGAACACCGTGTCGGACGACAGCACGTTCCGCCCCAGATTCCCGTACGACTGACTCGGCACCTCGAACGCCGCCGGATTGTGGAATCGCTCCACCGTCCCCGCTCCCGCCCGCGGATCCCCCACCAGATTCGGCCGCGCGTAGTTCCACCACGCCACCGCGTTCCCGATGTTCGCCACATCCCCCGGCACCTCCAGGTTGTACGGCTGCCCCGACCGCCACTGCAGAATCACGTTCGCCTGCCAGTTCCCCAACACCCACGCTCCCGGCCCCCGGCTCAGGTACCGCTTCCCCCTCCCCAACGGCAACTCGTACACCGAATAGAAACTCAGGAAATGCGGAATGTTGTAACTCGACACGCTCCGATTCGAATCCGGATCGTGATAGTTCTGCGCCGCCGCACTCCCCCCGGGCCCGTTCTCCGCCCCGAACCACCCGCTCGACCCGTTGTCCATCGACTTCGACCACGTGTACGACAACAGCATCTGCAACCCGTCCGCAAACCGCCGCCGCACCTTCGTCTGCAGCGCGTGATAGCTCGACTCCCCGATGCTCCGGCTGTAGAACGTCCCCCCGCCCGCCTCCGGGAACGGTCGCCGGGCATTCACCTCCTCCGGTGTCCCCGCCCCCGCGAGCGTCGCGCTGTTCCCCAGCCCCGAGTACTCCCCGCGCCGGTTCGCGCTGCCCACGTATGCCGCCGACACCATCAACTGCTCCGTCACCTGCCGCTGCAACTCCACATGCCACTGGTGCGAATACCCGTTCTTGCGCTCCGGATCGTTGCTCCACGTGTCCAGCACCCACGGACTGGCCGCCGGCAGCACCGCCGGAAAATTCCCCTCCAGATTCCCGATGGACTGCAACGACTCCCCCAGCCCGTTGGCCTTGCCGTTGAACCCGCTCGATACCGGCCACGTGTTGACGTTGTGCTGCGTGTACTGACTGTTGCTCGTCAGCGCATCCCAGTACAGCCCGTATCCGCCCCGCAGCACCGTGCCGTCATCCACCCGGTAGGCGGCCCCGATCCGCGGCCCCCAGTTGTCGCGCACCGGGTTCGGCAGGAAGTTCGGAGACTCCGCCAGCTTGATGCGGTCCCGGTGCGGCACCTCGTCGGGAATGCAGGGGGCGCGGCCCGTCTCGCTGCAGTCCCCGGGCAGCGACGAAGCGCCGATCAGCCAGACCTGCCGGTCGATGTCGATGCCCCCCATCAGGCCGTCGTTGAGGATCGAGGCCGGCTGGCTGTAGTCGAACCGCACCCCGTAGTTGAGGGTCAGCCGCGAACTGGCCCGCCACTCGTCCTGGACATAGGCCGAGTAGGTCGGGACCCGGAAGTGGATCGTCCCGTCGTCGGGCAGGAAGCCGTCGAAGCTCGAGGGGAGGCCCAACAGGGCGGAGGCCAGCGAGGCACCGGTCACGCCCGGATTCCGTGGATCGCCGGTGACCTGGTCGGCGAAGCGGAAGACCTGGAACGTGTTGCCCTGGAGGCGTTCGACGGCCATCCACTGCCCACCGAACTTGAGGGTGTGGCCGCCCCGCACGACCGTCAGGTCGCCCGCGATGTTGAAGGTCGGGTTCTCGCGCGGCGCGGCCCCCCGGAATCCCGACGTGCCCCATGGGCTGGTCAGCGCCACCTGCAGGCCGCCGAACCTCTCTGCGTCGCGAAACCCCAACTGCGTCAGACCTGCCACGCCGGCCACGTGGTCCTGGACCGAAGAGATGTCGCGCCGAGCGATACCACCTCGAACACTGAAGATCACGGTGGGTGCGAACGAGCGAGTCCAGCCGCCACCGATGTTGTGGGATACGGTCTGCGCTCCCGTAACGAGTTTCTGGCCTCGTGGCGTGACCGAATCGCGCGTTAGGTAGGTCCAGCGTCCGAAAATGCTGTCCTTTGTCGACAGGAAATGATCGATCTTGACCTGAAAGGTGCCCGCATCATCAGCCGACGAAACGCTGTTGATGAAGTTGAACACCGGATCGGTCAGGTTCGGGCGTTCTTCGAAAGCCTCGAAGAAGCCCGTCATCTTGCTGGAGAGCAGCGACTGGGGGATTCGATTTCCAGGGAACGCCGTCCGGTGATAGTTCCGGTCTTCGTCGAGGCGCGTCGAGAACGGATCGAAGAGCTGCTGATCAATGATCGAGTTCGAGAAATCGCCAGCCAGTTCATCCGTAGTGGGAACTCGCTCCTGTGACTGGGTCGGCTTGCGGTACCTCCATGCCTCGTAGCCGCCCGAAAAGAAAGTCCGGTTGCGGACGATGGGGCCACCATACGTGGCTCCGAACTGGTTTTGACGGAAGGGGGCCGGACCGTCGCTGGTAGCGTCCGTAAACGGGTTGCGGGCGTCAAAGGCGTTGTTGCGGACAAACCAGAATGCCGAGCCACGAAACTCGTTCGTTCCCGACTTGGAAACGAGATTCACCACACCGCCTGTCACTCCGCCCCATTCAACCTTGTCGTTGTGGGACTGGACCTTGAATTCCTGGATCAAGTCGACATTGGGCAGTGTTGCGTAACCATGGCTGCGAAAATCCATGTTGATGATGCCGTCCTGGTAGATGATGAACGACCTGTTCTGCTGTCCATTGAAGGACGGCTTGATGAATGTCGAGCCTGGTACGCCGGTATTGGAGCCGTCGCCCGCACCCACGCCTGATCCCTGAGCGGTGCTCACCGGAGTTGCGCCGGGGGTCAGGGTCATCAACTGTGTGAAGTTCCGTCCGTTGAGGGGGAGATCCCTGACCGCACCCTCGCTGATCACCTCACCCAGTTCCGCGCTGGACTGCTGGACCATCTCGGCCCCCGCCACGACTTCGACGCTCTCCGTCACGACTCCGATCTCAAGTGTCACGGCCTTGGACACCGTCTGATTGACTTCGATCAGAAACTCGGGCACCGCCGCCGTCTTGAATCCGGCGGCGGCCACCTCCAGCGTGTACAGCCCTGGCTGCAGATTCCTGAACACGAAGAACCCACGCTCGTCGGACTGGGACGAGATCTCGATGCCGGTACCGGAGTTCGAGAGCACCACACTAGCGTCGGGTACGGCCGCACCAATCGGGTCAATGGCCGAACCGTGGACCTGCCCGGTCGCTGTCTGCGCCCGCAGCCCACTCGCGCTCAACATCACTAGCGCAAGCAAAGCCAAGGCGACGCGAGCGGAATATGGCGTGGCGTTTCCTGCGGTCATCACTTGTCTTCCCTCCAGAACTCTGCCGCTTTGTTCGCGGGGTAGCGGCGAGCAAACCCTGTCACTTGTGTAGTACCTCGAAAGGGCTGGTTTATTGACACGCCGACAAAAAACCTGTCTGGGCAGGCCGAAGCCGCCCGCTTGCCGACCACGGACGGCCGTCCAAAAGGACAAGCGGAACATGCACCGTGCCATCGACTGCGCCATGGCGAGTTGGTCGGAAGACCGCGTGTCGACAACTGGGCCTCCGAACCCGTACGTCACCAGTCATCTCGCCGTACACGGTAGACTGCCTCGGATTTAGGCGGCAACGAGTGGATACCGGCTGCCACAAGTGGATACCGGCCCCGAGCCGATGCGGCAGACTGCGGGCGATTCCGAGGAGTATCAGGCGCCCAATCCAGAAGACCGTCCGTGGCTGCACCGATGATGGGCCGGCCAACAGTAGTCGGGAGCCGCCGGGGCCGCTAACGGCCGGGAACAGCGCCAAGAAGCACTGGCGGGGAGGTGAGGGGCGTTGGCGGCGTCTGGTATCGCCAACTGGCAAACGGCAGGTACAGATCTTCGCTGCAGACTCAAGTCTGTCTATCCGAGTCTCTCCACTTGACACGGCGCTGTGGCGAGATCTTCGAACTCAAGTGCGTTCTTGGTGCAAGCGTCCAAACAACCGGTACCACTTCCAAGATCCCCAGCACATCCACACCTCGGACGCCATTCGACGAGTTCACCCACAGCAGCCTGCACCGCCCACCGTACACGCAGCGGAACTCTGGGTGCCTCGAAGGTCCAGAGGATGTCCGACACCTGGTGTCTTGATTGACCTGGTTCGCAGGCGCCGAGCTTATGCAAGTCGACCAAGGAGACAGAGTTCCCCACGCCAACGTGTTCCTGTCTCCTCATGGACCGCAACGAGGGTCGGCGGCGGGACGGGCAAGCAGCGATGTCGGCCCTACCGAGGGCCCACTTGTGCGTCGCGGACTCCGAGAGCAGCAACGACATCCAGCTTTTCCCGGATCTCCTGGTCGATTTCGCTCTCCGGCAGCACGGCCACGAGATCGCCAGCGGTCGGCTGCGGAGTGCCGTCTTCGACCACCACGTCTTCCCGATAGCGGTGGAAGACTGAATCGAGCGCGATCCAGCGACCATCCGAACGCTGCAATCCATCGGGCTGCCGACCCGGCAGCGGTTCGACCGCTGCGATCGCCTTCCGCATGGCCCGGACACGCATATCTGCCCGGTCCGCCGCAAACAGCGGCCCGGCTGCCTTTGCACGGTCATCCCTGGCCGCATACGCTTCCAGCGTCCCCTGATTCAGCACATAGTCGTTGACCGTCCCCTTGCTCCACCGAAGGATCGTGATGCCCAACACGCCGGGGGCGTCCCTGGCGCTGGCGGAAGGGCAATCAAGGAGCGCACAACCACGAATCTCCGGGACCACGGCAGCCAAAGCCACGAAATGGCGTTCGCAAGCTGATACGGAATTCGAAACGTACCGTACGAACGGCCGCCGGAGTGCCTTGATCGCTTCCCTGTGCCCAAGCCGGCTGGCGAACGCCTGCAGCGTCGCGAGGTCGGCTGGACCGTTCAGGTACAGCACCGAACCAGTCTGTTCCGCGTGCACGCAGTGCTCAAGGCCGATTTCCCGGAGGGCCTGAATCGCCCGCTTGCGATCCTTCCGTCCGATCCGGTGCGGTCTCCCCACGAAGGCCACCGCAAGATCCTCACCGGCCGCCTCGTTGAGAAAGATCTCCGAATGAGTGGCCATAACGACCTGACTGCCGCTCTCACGAGCGACCTCGCGGATCATGCGGTATACCTGTCGCTGGCGAAGCGGCTCGAGGTGCGCGTCCGGCTCGTCAAGCAGCAGGACCGAACCGGGACGACCGTACATGAACGAAAGCAGCAGGAGAGCCTGATGCAACCCTCGCCCAGCCGACGAGATATCGAGGACAAGATCACCGTTCCGATAGGCCATCGTGATTTCTCCGCGATCGGTCCGGTAACGGGGCGGGGCGATGTCGACGCCGAACAGTTCATGGATGTGCCCCACCAGCCGGTCCCAATCCTCCCGACCTTCCTCGTACACCGACAGGCAGAGATTCCGAAGCACTTCGGCAGTCCTTCCCTCGCCAATCCTCACGGCGACCGCACCGGGAGCCAGCAGCATTTCGTTCGAGGCAAGCCCTGCAATCGAAGGCAGTCCGAACCCTACCGGCCTGTTCGGGAATCGGCATCCTTGGAGGTTCCGAACCGTCTCCGGTCCTGAGCGGTCGGCAATAGATCGACTCCTCGTTTGCATAGTCGAATTCCAGTCCGCATTCCCAGGCTTCGCCACCGCTCCGTCCGCAGACAACGATCTCGATTCGCACATTGGCGGTGGCCTGCCAGCCGTCCTCCCGGCTCACGTCCCGCAGGTGCAGATCCCTCCACAGGAGGTTTGCGCGGGGACGGGCATCGGGATCAGGTCGTGCCTGTTGAGAGTCACCCCCGGACGACTCTCGGCTCCCCTTGTTCGAGACCGCCTCTCCAACCATCGTCTGAGATCGATCTCCCAGAGCGAGAGCGCCTGCATCACGGACGACTTGCCCGAATCGTTGGGACCTAGGAACACCACCGGATTCCCGAGTTCGACTTCGACCTGATCGAAGCGCTTGCAGCTCCGGATTGTCAGCCTGGTCAGCACGCAATGCCCTCCAGGGCCCGGCATCGTTCCCCGCTGCGAGCCCGGAACCAGAGAACAGTGTAGAACGCAACGCCGACAGGACGGCCCTGATCGAACTCGAGAGCAGGGGCCCACTCGCTATGCGAGAACTCACGGTGCAGTGAACCGTCGAACGTTCTTTCTCTCCTCGACCGGGGCCGCACTGATCGTCCGGCTCGCCAACAACATCTCCATCCGGGAAGCCCGCAAGGTCGGATGGCAGGTGGACTCGTTGTCCGTCGTCTGAGACGTAGCCAGGGCGTCCGGAGACACCTTCCACTCCAGTCGCCGAGTACAATACTCGCTTATGTCCGGGAACACAGCGCCAACCGGGCTACCCGATTTCCGCCGTCTGCTGGCAGTTCTCGCAATCGGACTGGCGGTCTACTGGTTGCTGCCCAGGCCGGCGACGATTGCGGACCCGGGCTGGCGACTGACGGCTGTCTTCTCAGCGGCAATCGCCGGCCTGATGCTGCGCCCCATGCCGGGCGGGGCCGTGCTCCTGTTATCGCTGGTGGCTGCGGTCTGGACCGGCTCGATGACGCTGGAACGGGCTCTCTCGGGCTTTGCGACTCCCGCGGTCTGGCTGGTGGTTGGCGCTCTGCTGATCGCTCATGTCCTGATCGAAACGTCCCTCGCCCGGCGGGTGGCGCTGCTCTTCGTGCTCTTCTTCGGCGCAAGCTCGAACGGAGTCGCCTATGCCCTGATTCTCAGCGACCTGTCCCTCGCCACCGTGATCCCGTCGAACACGTCACGGGCCGGGGGCGTGATCCTGCCGATCACCCGCAGCCTGGCCGACCTCTATGGCTCCAAGCCGGGGCCCACCGCCAAGCTGCTCGGAACTTTCCTGATGGTGGCCGTTTACCAGGGCGAGGCGGTCGCGACGGCGGCCTTCCTGACCGGACAGGCCGGCAATTTCATCGCGGTGGAGATCGCCGCCAGCATCGCGGACTACGAACTCACCTGGACGGGTTGGGCGGTGGCCGGCATCGTCCCGGCCCTCGCCAGCATCGTGGGTCTGGTCTGGATCGTATCGAAGCTGCTGCCACCTGAAATCCGCCAGACACCCCACGCCCGGGAGTTCGCCCGCGACGAACTCCGCAGGCTCGGCCGCATGGGCGGCCGCGAGTGGACGACGATCGCCATCGTCAGTGTCGTCTGCGGCCTCTGGGCGACCTCCAGTCTGCACGCGATTCCGGTCGCCCTGGCATCGGTCTCCGGGGCATCCGCTCTGTTGCTGGGCGGAATCCTCCGCTGGCGGGACGTGGTCCGGCAGCACACGGTGTGGGACATCATGATCTGGTACGGCGGGGTGATCACCCTCGGCCGCGCTCTGGGCGATGCAGGTCTGCCGCAAGCGATCACGGACCATATCGGCGCCACGCTGGGGGATACACCCTGGCTGCCCATGCTCGCCATCGCCGTCCCGATCTATTTCTTCGCCCACTACGGCCTGGCGAGCATCACGATGCACTTCCTGACCATGCTGCCCGTCTTCCTGCTGATGCTGATCGAACAGGGCGCCCCCGCGGGCCTTGCCGTATACCTGTTCGCTTGCCTCGGCAACCTCTCGGCAGGCCTCACGCACTATGGAACGGTCCCGTCCCCGATCTTCTATTCGCAGGGATACGCCAGTTTCCGGCAATGGTGGCTGGCTGGCTTCCTGGTGGGTTTATGGAACATACTGGTCTGGTGCTCCGTCGGCAGCCTCTGGTGGCATCTGCTGGGCATCTGGTAGGGCCCTGTCGGACGGTTCCAACTCGTGCCGATTCCACTGACAACGACCGATATCGGCATCTTCCTTGCCAGCATCCTTGCGATCCTGGCCATCGGCCTGTGGGCGGGGCGAAAGGAAGAGACGAGCGAGGACTTCTATCTCGCAGGAAAGACCGTGCCATGGTGGGGCGTAGCGGGCTCGATCTTCGGAACCAACGTCAGTGCCGAGCATCTGGTGGGCATGCTCGGGATCGGCTATTCAATCGGGTTCGCCCAGGCGCATTTCGAGTACGGCGCGATCGCAGGCCTGCTCCTGCTGGCCTTCATCTTTCTGCCCCTGTACCGGAAGATGGGCCTGTACACCCTCTCGGAGTATCTTGCCAGGCGTTACGACGAGCGCAGCAGCCTGCTGTACTCGGCGTTCAACATCGTCACCATCGTGGGAGTGCGGATGGCCCTCGGTTTCTACATCGGAGCCCGGGCACTGAGCTTCCTGCTGGAAGGAACACCACTCGCTATCGGCTACAACTCCGGGATCCTGATCTTTGCCGTGGTCACCGCGACCTACACGATCGTGGGCGGTCTCAAGGCGGTCATCTGGACGGATTTCATGCAGTCCGTGCTCTTGCTGCTGGCCGGGATCTTCGTGGCGGTACTGGTGTTCGCACAGCCGGAGATCGGCGGTCTGGGCGGCCTGCTGGCAAAGGACGCGGCACTCCCCGTCGCAGACCAGAAGTTCCATCTCTACCTGCCACCGGACCATCCGCAACTGCCGTGGACCGGGGTTTTCACCGGCCTGCTGATCATCCACATCTTCTATTGGTCGACGAACCAGTTCATCGCCCAGCGGGCACTGGCAGCCCGATCGGACTTCGACGCGAAGATGGGCATCCTGGCCGCCGGTTTCCTCAAGCTGGTGATCCCGTTCGTGTCCATCGCCACCGGTGTGGCGGCCGGGTTCCTGTTCGAATCCCGCCTGGCCAGCGGCGAGATTGCCACCTTGCCGCTTCCCGACGACGCCTTCCCCCTGCTGGTCCAGCTGATCGTCCCGGCGGGCCACGGTCTGGTGGGCATCATCACGGCCGGACTGATCGGGGCGATCCTCTCCAGCATCGATTCGATGATGAACTCGGGGGCCACGCTGTTCACCTTCGATTTCTACCGGCGGTTCGTCGCCCCCGCGGCTTCGGAACGAAGACTGATCCTCGTCGGACGGGTCGCGATCCTCGTCTTCGTGGTCATCGCCGCCGGCATCGCGGGAGCCATCTACACCGAGGACGCTACCGACAACTTCTTCCTCAAGGTACCTGCCCAGATCGGCCATGTCGTTCCGGGGATGGCGGTGGCCTTCCTGGCTGGCGTGCTCCGGCAGCGGGCATCGGCCACGGGCGCGTTCTGGGCCATGCTCGCGTCACCGGTCTTCTCGTTCGCAATCGAATGGGCCTACGGGGCCTGGGTGGGTCCCGGATCGGGTCTTGCGGAGACACTCGGCCCGCAACTCAATTTCCTGCACAGAACGGCTCTGACGGCGGCATTCGCCCTGGTCGTCCTCGTAGGGGTCGGCCGGACGCAGCGTTCGGTCCGACCCGATGTAGCACAATACACTTGGAACGCCCTTGCAACCGCGACCGGTGAGCCTTCCTCCCGTTTCTGGCGAAGCGAGCGACCATGGGGCTGGCTGCTGGGAGCCTCCACAGTATTCATGCTGGTCTATTTTGCCTGAACGGTCGGCCCCAGACACTTGCGAGGGGCGTCGACCACGACCTGGACCAAGCCCGGGCCGTGGTTCTCGTGGTCTGTCACCATTGCTCCGAGGTCAGCGATGAGCAGCCTGCGGATCGAGGGCATTCGGGTGAGCCTTGGCACGCCACCGACCCGGATCCTGCACGACATCACGCTGGAGGCGAAAACCGGCGAAGTCCTCGTGCTGCTGGGAACATCCGGCTCCGGCAAGACGACGCTTCTGAGGAGCATCAATGGACTGGCGCGATTGGAAGCCGGCAGGATCCGGATTGCGGGCCGGGACATCTCCACGCTCGACCCGGTCGAGTTGCGGCTCTCGACCGGTTATGTCCTGCAGGGTGCAGCGCTGTTCCCGCACTGGACGGTCGCCGAGAACATCGCCACCGTACCGAAGCTGCTCGGCTGGAGTCCGGCCCGCATCGCCCGTCGGGTGGACGAGTTGCTGAAACTCGTCCGCATGGACCCATCCGAATTCCGCTGCCGGTTTCCGGAAACGCTGTCAGGAGGGCAACGGCAGCGCGTCGGCGTGGCCCGTGCTCTGGCGGTCGAGCCGGCACTGGTACTGATGGACGAGCCGTTCGGCGCACTGGACGCATTGACGAAGGAGACTCTGCAGGCGGACCTGCAGCAGTTGCAGCGCAGCCTCGGCTTCACCGTCGTGCTGGTAACACACGACATCGCCGAGGCCCTGCGGCTCGCCGACACCATAGCGATCCTCTCGCTGGGACGTGTCGTGCAGAGAGGCACGCCCCGTGACATCCTGAACAACCCTGCCACCGACGATGTCGAAGAACTCCTCACGACACCGCGGAGGCAGGCAGAAGCCTGGAAGGATCTGCTGACGCCGTGAATTTCCTGCTGCAGAACTTCCACGACCTACCCTCAATCCTGGCGGGCCATGTTCTGCTTGCCGTCTGCGCCGTCGGCTCGGCGTCCGTCGTGGCCGTATCGGCCGCTCTGCTTGCCAGCAATCGCTCCCGGCTCCAGAACACGATCCTCGCCGTCGTCGGAATCCTGCAGACTGTCCCGAGCCTGGCCCTGCTTGCCCTGATGGTTCCGCTGCTAGGCGGAGCGATCGGTTTCGCCCCCGCATTCGTCGCGATGACCGTATACGCCCTCCTGCCACTGCTCCAGAACACGGTGACGGGGCTCGCGGCAACGGACCCGCAACTCATTGAGGCGGCACGCGGCCTCGGCATGACGGAGCGTCAGATCCTGCTCCGCGTTCGTTTCCCGCTGGCATTGCCGGTGATCGTGGCCGGCCTTCGTACATCGACCGTATGGACCGTGGGCACAGCGACGCTGGCGACCGCGGTGGGCGCCAAGGGGCTGGGTTCGTACATCTTCACGGGACTCCAGACACGCAATCACGCGACGACCCTGTTCGGATGCTTTTTCGCCGCGCTGCTTGCCGTCGTGTTGGACCAGGTCCTGCGGTCCGTGGAGGTCGCCGTGAAGCTGCGTCGCCATCGCCAGGCCGCAGCGACCGGAGCGGCGTTGACCGCTGCCCTGCTGGCGACCATGGCCGGAATCTTCTGGACAAGCTCATCCGCACCGGCAACAGCGCACTCGACCGAGTCCCGGCCCCAAGCAGACGAGGGCGTCACCCAGCCCGGACCGCTGTTCGGAAAGCGCTATGTCACGGGATCAAAGTCGTTCGTCGAGAGCCATGTGCTGGCCGAACTGATCGGACTGTCCCTCGAAGAGGCGGGTGCGGAAGTCGTCAACCGGCCGAGCATGGGCTCGACAATCCTGTTCGACGCTCTCCGCAGGAATTCCGTGGATACCTATGTCGACTACACCGGTACGATCTGGTCCACGCTGATGAAGCGGACGGCACCGACATCCCGTTGGCGAACTCGGATCGGGGTCGCCAGTTTCCTCTCAGAAGAGTACGGGATCGTATCGGCTGGCCCCTTGGGATTCCGGAACGACTACGCGCTGGCAATGACGGAGGATCGTGCCCGGAAGCTGGAAATTCGTTCCATCGCGGACCTGTCCGGACGGACGCTCGAGGTTGGCGGGGACCCGGAGGTCTTCGGCCGCCCGGAATGGAAGAGGGTACGGAGAATGTACGGCCTCGACGCTCTGGTCACGCGGCCCATGCAGGCAATCTACATGTTCGACGCGGTCGGGAGCGGCCAGGTCGACGTGATCACGGCATACACGACAGACGGAAGGCTATCGGAAGGAGGGCTCGTCCTGCTGGACGACCCACGGCAGGCATTTCCGCCCTACGATGCGATCCTGCTGGTGTCCCCGGAAGCGTCGCAGGATGCGGCCCTGCTGAGCACACTGTCCGGTCTCGTGAACCGGGTTAATGATGCAACAATGGCAGCCGCCAACCTGAGAGTCGAGGCCGGTGGCGAATCGCCAGGGCAGGCGGCCCGGTGGCTGCACGCCAGGATCCGCCGCCCGCGACCCGTCCAGCACGCGGAGAGCAGCCTCCCAGACGATGCACCGCCCGCCCCGAACGGCAAGTAACGGCAAGGCTGGCGTTCCGGGGCGATCCGTGGGGCCGGGCCGCTGGCTTCGTGGCCGACCAGACCACAGGTCTGGGCGTCTTTCCGGTGCTGTCCACCGAGCGGGTTCCACCGGGCAGCGACCGCTGCACCGGATCCCGAGTGTCGACCTCATGTCCGCCCGGATGTCCGATCCAAGACGGGGTGCGTACCGTCGGTGCCAGTCCAGTTCACCGTCAACACGGTCGAGCTGGACCACCTGTCCGGAAAATCGGCTTCCCGTGAACGCGCTGAAGACAACGATCGGCGGAACGGACAGCCACCAGATGCGGGCAGTCTGACAAGGACATCAGCACGGGACACTGCGGGAATTCGGGACGCGGCGACACGGGATCAACCGCAGAATCGGGGCGCCGGATCTGTACCAACTGCCGGGGGTATGCAGCCGCAGCAGACCCAGGTGGGCTGGCACCTCCGGCATGCGATCACTTCGGTTGGGTCTGATTGACCTGTTGCATCCGTCTCCCATCAATCCAGACTGCCAAGGGACCTCGGGCATGCCGAGGGACTTGACGCCAGTACCGGCGCGGAGCCAGGGAGAATCACCCAAATTGTTCCAAACACAAATCTTACAGTGCTTCCCGCTCTGCCGGTCATAGGTGTACCTATACTGAAACGGCAGAAGTCATGCTGCTTCGGAGCCAATGCCAGCAGGATAGACAGCATCCAGCGCGAGGAGGCATCGAGACAGCCATGGCCTCGCCCAAGAAGAGAGGAAAGGAATGATCATGAGCACCATTCGAACCTTAGTCACGATGCTTCTGGTTTGCGGAGGCGCCTTCGGTCAGGACGCTCCTGCAGACAGCGATCAGGTCGACGGCATCGACAAGCCTGTCTGGGGCGGAGAGGCACTCCAACGGGAGCTTGCCCTCAACGAACGACAGATCGAGAGGCTCACGGAAATCGACCATGCACGAGAGGATGAGATTTTCCCGCTTGCTCGCGAGTGGTTCGAGAAGGACTGGGCACTTCGGCGGGCGTGGCGCGCCGACGAGCCTGACGAAGCCACGGTCAAGATGCTCGAAGAGGACCTGCAGCGGATCTACAGTGACGTGCAGGGCGTTAACTCCCGCCACAGGGCAGCTTCACACGCAGTCTTGAGTTCACATCAGATCGCGGCACTTGCCCGACTCGAGAGAGCCTTTGATGCACTGCCCGCAGCGCAGGAGGCGTACCAGACCAACCTTATCGGAGAGCCAGCGGGTGCACCCGTGAATTTCCTGCCCTTCGGCCTGCCGAGTGCCGGTGTAGTCGATGCCTTCTCAAATGGCGGTCTGCTCGGCCTGCTCGGTCTCTTCGCGATACCACGCATAGACATGTCTCCGCCAAGATCAGATGAAGAACCGCGCGGTGAATACACACCGGGGTCTCCTGACCCTGGCGAGCGACCTTGACTCGCCATCAAGCACGCTTCTCGACGCATCCGGTGGCCAGTCCGCACGGATACCGAGACTGCGGTCGACCGGGTTCGATCACGACCGGTCGACAGTGGTGGACCCGACCGATGAGGGCACCTCCGGCGTGCGATCACTTCGGTTGGGTCTGACTGACCTGTTGCGTCCGTGTCCCATTGATCCGGACTGCCAAGGGATCTCGGGTGTGCCGAGGAACTTGACGCCAGTACCGGCGCGGAGTCAGGGAAAATCAACCAAACTGTTCCAAACACAAACCTTACAATGCTTCACGCTCTGCCGGTCATAGATGTACCTATACTGAAACGGCAGAAGTCATGCTGCTTCGCGGCCAATGCCAGCAAGATAAACGGCATCCAGTGCTAGGCGGCATCGAGACAGCCATGGCCTCGCCCGAGAAGAGAAGAAAGGAACGATCATGAACACCATTCAAACCTTAGTCGCAATGCTTCTGCTTTGCGGAGGCGCTTTCGGCCAAGACACTCCTGCCGACAGCAATCAGGTCGACGGCAGTTACAAGCCTGTCTGGGGCGGAGAGGCACTCCAACGGGAGCTTGCCCTCAACGAACGACAGATCGAGAGGCTCAGGGAAATCGGCCATGCACGAGAGGATGAGATTTTCCCGCTCGCTCGCGACTGGTTCGAGAATGACTGGGCACTTCGCCAGGCTTGGCGCGCCGACGAGCCTGACGAAGCCAGTGTCAAGATGCTTGAAGAGGAACTGCAGCGGATCTACAGTGACGTGCAGGGCGTCAACTCCCGCCACAGGGCAGCTTCACACGCCGTCTTGAGTTCACATCAGATTGCGGCACTTGCCCGACTCGAGAAAGTCTTTGACGCACTGCCCGCAGCGCAGGAGGCGTACCAGACCAACCTTATCGGAGAGCCAGGGGGTGCACCCGAGAATTTCCTGCCCTTCGGCCTGCCGAGTACCGGTGTCTTCGGTCTCTTCTCAAATAGCGGTCTGCTCGGTCTGCTCGCGACACTAGGGTTAGACGTAGAACCGCGCGGTGAATACACACCGGGATCTCCTGACCCTGGTGCCGACCCTAGCAAGCGGCCTTGAGTCGCCATCAAGCACGCTTCTCGGCGCATCAGGTGGCCAGTCCGCACGGATACCGAGACTGTGGTCGACCGGGTTCGACCACGACCCGGTCGACAATGATGGAGTCGGCCGATGAGAATTGATGTCGCTTGATCTGGCCAACTTCGAGGAGAGAGCCCGGGACGCTGTAAGGGTTTTCTGGAATAGCCGAGACAGGGCCCGGCAGAAGCAAGCCCGCGAAGGCGCTCTACCGGACCGAGGAGGACGGGCGAGCGTTACGGTCGGGAAGAACATGGACGGCTTCATCGACCTCATCGTTGAGTTGGTGAGGGCCAATGGACTGGGGGGTGCCACGATTCACCGAGAACGGCCGCTCCTAGCGTTACCGGGCCACTTCCGCCCGACCAAACTCTGGGATCTGCTGGTACTCAACGAGGGCCGGTTGGTAGCAGCCATTGCACTCAAGAGTCAGGTCGGGCCGTCATTCGGAAACAACTTCAACAACCGGGCGGAGGAGTCCATTGGAAGCGCACGCGATCTGTGGACTGCTTACAGGGAGGGTGCATTCGCCGATCAGGCCCGGCCCTGCGTCGGATGGTTGATCCTGGTGGAGGATGCACCGGACTCGCAACGGCCTGTGCGGATTCGCTCCCCGCATTTCCCCGCGTCGCGCGCCTTTGATGGTGCCTCGTATCTGAAGCGGTACGACATCCTCTGCCGGCGACTTGTGACCGAGCAACTCTACAGCACAGCCTCCGTGATCTCATCGCCCAGGTCGGCCGTCCGTACGGGCGCGTACAGGAGCCAATCGGAGATGACGGGGCTGAAAGCCTTCGTGACCACTCTGGCTGGGCATATCGCGGCGGAAGCGGCTCGTCAGGAAGCGTGACGCTACGTCATTACAGGCAAGCCGCTCGTTGCCTCGATCCTGCCGATCCGCACGTCAACCGTCCGCAAGAGGCTGGTAGCCTCGCCCAGCAACCTATTCTGGGCCATCCTGTGGTAGACGGGGTCGACTTCAATGCCAACACTACTACGGCCGCAGGCAGCTGCGGCAACTTGGGTAGAGGCAGTGCCGGTGAAGGGGTCCAGCACGGTGTCCCCCACGAAGCTGAACATCCGGATCAGTCGATCAGCAAGGGCAACCGGATACGGAGCCGGGTGTTCGCGGGTCGATGCTCCGGGGATGTCCGTGAGTATCTGTCGAAAGTGCGTCTTGAAGCGAGCTTCGGGCAGCAGGCTAAGCGTGCGGGCAGCCACAGTGGGCGTTCGGTAGCCGCCTGGCTTTCTCTGCATGAGAATGAACTCGATGTCGTTCTTGATCACGGCGTTGGGCTCGTAGGGCTTGCCCAGGAATCCACCGGCACCACGCTCCACTTCATGGGCCACGTTCGCGATCTTGTGCCAGATGATCGGCGCCAGGTTGTCGGATCCGAGTGCCCGACAGCGATCCTGAATGGAGGCGTGGAGAGGCACCACGGTTTGGCGGCCTCCGTTCTTCCGCCGGGACAGGCAGACATCGCCCACGACACAGATCAGTCGACCACCGGGCACGAGCGCCCGATGGCAGCCGCGCCAGACCTCGTCCAACTGGTCGAGGAATTCCTCATAGTCGGCAATCCAACCCAGTTGGCCTGCACTTCGGCGGTATTCCTTGAGTGTCCAGTACGGTGGAGAAGTGAGCACTAGGTGAACCGATCCCGTGGGCAGGTCCGCCCGTCGCGCATCTCCGAGCAGCAAGTCATGTTGGGTCGGGATCTGCTCGACGGCGGCGGAGATCATCGCCATGCTCGACGGGTCCTTCGCAATCCGTGGCAGGTCGCGAGCTGGATCGTTCAACGTCCTGAACGGCTCTGGCACCAAGGCGTCGAGTGACGGAGGAGTGGACACGTTCCAGCCGTCCGTGGAACCGACTCTGGCGCTCACACCTCTAGCCTATCTGTACGGACGCGATCTGTCGACAGACACGGCGTTCTCCAGGATCCCGGAGTGCGGCCCCAGTCGGCGGAGTGTCCAATTCCCGCCAGCCATTACTGCCAAGGAACAGGGTGACCCACTTCGCCGGTCTACGAACGATGGGAATCCGACCAGTCGAACGCCGGAAACGTAGGGACTGAGCTGGTCGGACCGATCGGAGGAAGGCTACCGGCGAAAGATCCTGAACTTCTGAGCCGGCCGATGTAGCAGTTACCGGTGAGGCCATGGTCATGTCGACGCCGGGCTTGGTTCCTGCGGGGTACCGCATGCTGACTGCTACTGCCCGAAATCTTGCGGGATACAGGCCAGTTCAATCGCCCCCCATTGCTCTCCGGGAATATCCTGGCGCCGTCCTTCACCCGTCCATCTCGTTGTTCTCCGGGAACTCTTCGTGGCAAGTCGTTAGCAGCCGCGACACTATACTCGCTATACTCGCTTCCTGTAGACTGGCCGGGTCATCGCCACGCATGTCCAGGATTCTCCAGGCGCATGCTGCAGTGCTTCATCTCATCGCATCCTCCTTGCCAAGACATGCCCTGGCGCACTATAATCCCGAGACCCTGATCATGACGGACTGGACTCGCATCCACAACCTCCCGTCGTACCGGAAGATGATTGCCCGCAAGACCTGGGCCGTCGTCTCGATGGCAGTTTTCTTCATCGCGTACTACTTCGCCCTGCCCATCTCGGTGGGGTACTGGCCCGAGGTGATGGCTCGCAAGGTATGGGGCTCCGTGAACTGGGCGTACCTGTTTGCGTTCTCCCAATTCCTGATGACCTGGGGGATCGCGTATCTCTACATGCGATATGCGGGCCAGTTCGACAGAGCGTCTGAGGAGATCCTTGTCGAGGCCGGTGCGACCGGACACGAAATGGAGCCCCACTGAGATGCCGCTTCCGCTGTTGATGTTCCTCATCTTCATCGTCGCAACTCTGGGAATCACCTATTGGGCAGCAGGCCGTTCCACCGGAGCCAGCGCGTACTTCGCGGCCGGGCGTCGCATTACCGGGTGGCAGAACGGTCTGGCCATTTCCGGGGACTACATGAGTGCTGCGTCGTTCCTGGGCATCGCGGGCCTCATCGCGTTCTACGGCTACGACGGTTTCATGTATTCGGTCGGCTTCCTGGTCGCGTACCTGACAGTGCTGCTGGTTGTCGCGGAACCGCTACGCAATACCGGAAAATACACGATGGCGGATGTGCTGGCATTCCGGCTTCGGGAGCGCCCGGTCCGGGCCTGGGCCTCGCTGAGCACCGTTACGGTCTCGACACTCTACATGATTGCCCAGATGGTCGGAGCCGGAGCCCTCGTCAGCCTGCTCCTGGCGGATTCCGGGATCGGCTACACCGCAGCCGTCACCGGGGTCGGCATCCTCATGATCGTCTACGTGGTGTTTGGCGGCATGCTGGCCACGACCTGGGTACAGATCGTGAAGGCGGTACTGCTGATGAGCGGCACGCTTCTGCTGAGCATTCTTGTCCTAGCGCACTTCGGATTCAGTCTCGATTCCCTGTTTGACGCTGCCGGCAACGTCAAGGTCCAGGTCGCGGGCAACGAGACGACGCAGGACTTCATGACGCCCGGACGCTATTACAGACCGCCGTACGGCGCCCTCGACTTGATTTCGCTCGGCATGGCCCTCATCTTCGGGACCGCCGGTCTGCCGCACATCCTGATCCGGTTCTACACCGTCCCGGACGGCAAGACAGCCCGGGTCAGCGTGTTCTGGGCGATGATCCTGATCGGCACCTTCTACATCCTCACGACGTTTCTGGGATTCGGGGCGGCAACCATCCTGGGACCGGCCGAGATCGCAGCGAACGGCGGCACCAACATGAGCGCTCCACTGCTCGCCCAGGCGTTGGCCGGCGATGTCTTCTTCGCCTTCATTTCCGCCGTCGCGTTTGCAACCATCCTGGCCGTGGTCGCCGGTCTGACGATCAGCGCGTCGACATCCTTCGCCCACGATTTCTATTCGAACGTCCTGCACCACGACAGGAAGTGCGAGCCAGGCGAAGAGGTGCATGTCGCGCGTTGGACCGCTTTCGTGGTGGGGGCCGTTTCGATCCTGATCGCCATCGGTCTCGGGCCGGAGGCCAATGTGGCGTTCCTCGTGGGTCTCGCCTTCGCGGTCGCCGCCTCGGCCAACCTCCCGGTGATCCTGCTGTCCCTCTATTGGCGGCGGTTCACGACCAGCGGAGCCGTCTGGGGCATGGCCGTCGGACTGGTGTCCTCTGTCGGCCTGATACTGGTCAGCCCCAGCTTCATGGGCATTGACGGGCCCGAGGTTGCGGACAGCGCCCGAAGGATGATCCAGGCACAGGCCCTGTACCCGCTCAAGAACCCCGGTATCGTCAGCATTCCGTTTGGATTCCTCGCCGCCTATCTGGGCTCCATGCTGTCGAAGGAGCCGTCAACGGAGAGCAAGTACATCGAACTGACCGTGCGAGCGAATACCGGACTGGGAGCGGAGAAGGCCTCATGAACTTGGCTGAATACTACGGCCGAAGCCCTGCACACGTCGCCACGTATGGCCGGGTGAAACGGTCATGACCACACCCACGAATCGGCCTTCCGTTCTCGGCATCTTCTCTTCAGAAGACTGGGTCACTTGCTGGCTGGGATTCGCACTCATCGCGCTTGTACTAGCCGGCGTGCAGCCGGTGTTGCCGGACTTGTCGTGGGAAGGAACCGCAACCGACACGATCCTCGCCCAGGACAGCCTGCTGTCTGCGGCCATCCTCGGTGCACTGTTCCTGATCCTCTCGCTGGCAGGGATTCTGCTCATGGGTGGCTCGGTGCGTGCATTCGGACTCGGTTTCCCGGCCGTCTTCGCGCTGGCCTGGCTGTCGCAAGTCATCGCGGGCCACTCCGCGATGAAGGCATGGGGACTCAGCTACGTGATCACGGGGCTGCTGCTCGGACTGCTGATTTCGAACGTGTTCTCGGTTCCAGGCTGGATCCGGCAGGCCGTTCGGACGGAGTACTACATCAAGACCGGACTCGTGATTCTCGGAACGAATATCCTGATCAGCGACATTCTCCAGGCCGGAATGCTCGGAGTCGGACAAGCACTCCTGGTCATCCTCGTGATCTGGTATGCGTGCTTCTGGATCGCCCGGAAGTTGCGGGTCGATGATGAATTCTCCGCCATGCTGGCGACGGCGGTGTCCATCTGCGGGGTATCCGCCGCGATCGCCGCCTGCGGCGCGATACAGGGCGACCGGAAGAAGCTGTCGTACGTAACGTCGCTCGTGCTGATCGTGGCAATCCCGATGATGCTGGTCATGCCGTGGATCATCCGTCAGTTCGGAATCCCGCCGATTGTCGGAGGCGCATGGCTGGGAGGGACCATCGACACGTCCGGAGCAGTCGTCGCTGCCGGCGAGATCATCGGAGACTCGGCGATGACTGCCGCCGTGATCGTCAAGTTCTCCCAGAACGCGATGTTGGGGCTTGCGGCGTTCGCACTGTCCGTCTGGTGGACCTTCCGGTCGGGAGCCGCGGGCGGCGAGAAGCCGTCGCTGTCGATCATCTGGGAGCGGTTTCCGAAATTCGTGCTCGGTTTCGTCGTCGCTTCCCTGCTGTTCTCCTTCGCCCTGAAGCCGGAGTTCGTGGACTCGAGCAAGGCACTGATGAAGGGGCTGCGCACCTGGTGGTTCGCCCTTGCCTTCGTCTGCATCGGACTTGAGACCCGGTTCCGCGAGCTGGTGTCGATGGACGAGGGGCGACCTGCAGCGGCCTTCCTGCTCGCACAGGCGATCAATATCGCCTGGACACTCGTCATCGCGTGGCTGCTGTTCGGTGGGGTCCTGTTCAACATGCCGTCACTATAGATGGGTGGTGCGGGAGCGTTGCGCGGACAGGCGCGGCATCGCAAGTGCCGGTCTGCCTCATTTCTCAATCTGAGCTTTGAATCATCATGATAGATTAAAGTGAATGTTCAAGCGACTACTCGAACTGCCGCAGCCGGGGACCGAGACGTTCTTCCTTTGGGGCCCGCGTCAGACGGGCAAGAGCACGCTGCTTCGACGAACCTATCCGGATGCCCGCTGGATCGACCTGCTGAAGAGCGACGTCTTCATGCGATACGCAACTCGTCCGGAACTCCTGCGGCTCGAGATGGAGGAAGAGCCGCCACGACCCGGGCAGCAGGTAGTCATCGACGAGGTCCAGAAGATCCCCGCGCTGCTCGACGAGATCCACTGGCTGATGGAGAATCGAGGGATCAGCTTCGCACTTTGCGGCTCCAGCGCTAGACGTGTCCGTCGGGGAGCAGCCAATCTGCTGGGCGGAAGGGCCCTGCGATACGAACTACAGGGCATGACAGCCGGAGAACTCGGAATCGATTTCGACCTGGACCGAACGCTCAATCGAGGCTACCTGCCAAGAATCTACACTTCCAGCCAGCACAGGAGGCTCCTTGACGCCTACGTAAGTGACTATCTCCAGCAGGAAATCCTGGCGGAAGGGCTCATCCGGAGTCTTCCCCGATTCTCAGGATTCCTGGAGGCCGCTTCCCTCAGCGACGGTTCACTCATCAACTTCTCGAACATCGCACGTGAGTGCAGCGTTTCAATGCCTACTGCAAAAGGGTACTTTCAGATCCTGGAAGACACGCTGCTGGGGCGGTGGCTTCCTGCCTATCGCAAACGCGTCAAGCGCAGGGTCATTGGCTCTCCGAAATTCTACTTTGCCGATGTCGGCGTGGTGAACCGGCTGGCCAAGCGGGGGACCGTGGAATCCGGGTCGGCACCGTACGGACAGGCGTTCGAGAACTGGGTCTTCCACGAACTCTCCAGTTACACCAGTTACTGCAGTGTCGACCTGGACCTGTCGCACTGGAGGCTGCCTAGCGGCATCGAAGTCGATTTCGTGGTCGGCGACATGCAGGTTGCGATCGAGGCCAAGGCAGCGAAGAAGATCGCCACACAGCACCTGAAGGGGCTCCGAAGCATTTCGGAGGAGCATACCGGAGTGGAGCGACGCATCGTCGTTTGCCTGGAATCGAAACCCTGGAGGACCAGGGACGGCATCAGCGTTCTGCCCGCAACGATGTTCACACGCCAACTCTGGGCGGGGGACCTGTTCTAGGCCCGGACGACGCACATCTGCTGCGGTCCCGCTGCCACCGACACCCAAGGGTTGGTGACCATAGCGTCTTCGGCAGCACTTGCTAGTGCAACTGGCAAGGACAGTCCATTGTGCCCGCGCGGGGCGAGCGTCCGGATTCCGCGACGCTCAGGACGGAGAGACTCCTCGCTGTCTGCGAGACCTCGCCACAGGTCCTCCTCGTGGCCCAGGAGAGGCGGGAATCGAACCGGCGCATTGGGAGTACAACGATCAGGAGCCGTCAGCAGGCTCCCGGCCCGAAGTTGACGCAACCTCCCGGCAGACCGTATAATCTCGCACACCGGTGGCGATGTCGCGTCACCGACAGGAGGAACGGATTCCATGCGTTACGTGAGAACCATCGTCGGTGCGGTCTTGGCCGTGCCGCTACTGGTCGGGACGAACCCAGTCGCCTACGGGCAGGGCATCAGCCGTGGCACGATCACCGGATCGGTTGCCGACGCGACCGGCGCAGTCGTCCCCGGTGTTCAGGTCACCGTGACGAACGATGCCACGGGAGAAGTTCGCGTGGTCGAATCGAATGAGAGCGGTGTTTACGTGGTCAGCGCCATACCGGCTGGCACCTATGACATCACCGCCGAACTGGCAGGCTTCCAGCGCCAGGTGCTGCGTGGCATCTCCCTGGAGGCCGAGCAGCGATTGGGCATTGACCTGGAACTGCAGGTCGGCGAAGTCACCACCACGGTGGAGGTCTCGGGAGCGGCTCCGGTTCTGGATACGGAGAGCGGCGAGGTCTCGGCGCTCATCAGCAGCGTCCAGGTCGCGGAGATGCCCATCAACGGACGCAACTGGTCGCAGTTCGGACGGCTCGCCGCCGGCGTGGCCGCCGAGTCGACCGATCAGCGTGGTATCGGACAGGAAGGCAATCCGTTGCTGGCCGTCCACGGTACCCGGACGGACAAGGTCCGCTACGCGATCGACGGCATCCAGAACATGGATACCGGCGGACAACGGGGCATCAACAACTTCCCGCCGCCCGAAGCGATCGCGGAGGTCAAGTTCCTGACCAGCAACTTCAATGCCGAATCCGGAAGCTACGGTGGAGGTGTCGGCAACATCGTGATCAAGGGGGGCGGTCAGCAGTTCCACGGCGACATCTACAACTTCTTCAGGAACAACGTGATGGATTCGGCGAACTTCTTCGCCGACGAGGCGGCTCCGCTCAAGCAGAATCACTTCGGGTTCACGCTCGGGGGCCCGATCTCGTTCGGAGGCTACAACACGGACAGGACCAGGACCTTCTTCTTCACGTCCATTTCCCAGTACAAGCGGCGCGGTCCGTCGATGCGAGGAGCAACGTTCCTTGCCCGGACACCGACACAGGCCATGCGGACGGGCGACTTCACCGGCGAGCGGGAGATCAAGGACCCGGACACCGGCGAGCCGTTCCCGGACAACATGATTCCAGCGGATCGCATCGACCCCAACGCGAAGATTCTCCTGGACAGCTTCTATCCACTGCCGAACCGGGACGGAGGCCAGAACTGGATCGCGCAGCCCAGCCAGCCCACCGACCAGCACGAGGAACTCGTGCGCATCGATCACAATTTCAGCGACAGTGTCCGGTTGATGGCGCGGTACATCCAGGATGATTGGTCCCAGATGCAGCACAAGGCCCTGTGGTCCGCTCATTCGTTCGACACGATCCACTCGTCCTATTCGAAACCGGGCAAGAACCTCGTCGCGAGCCTCACGAATGTCGTCTCGCCGACCATGGTGAACGAATTCACGTTCGGATTCTCTTGGAACACCATCCATCGTCCAATGCTCGACATGGAACAGCGTCCAAGTGGCCTGAACATTCCGGAGCTGTTTTCCGAGAACCCGGGCAACAAGATTCCCGACATCATCCTGGGCCAAGGCTGGGGCAACATCAGCGCCTCCAACGTGCCCTACGACAACGGCAACCCGATGCTCACGTTTCGCGATGACCTGAGCAAGCAGGTCGGCAACCACAGCCTGAAGTTCGGCACGGAGATCCTCTGGATCCGGAAGTGGACTGACAGTTCCACGAGACCTCAGGGCAGTTTCAACTTCAATGGAGGTGCCACGGGCCATGCGGTGGCCGACTTCGTCCTGGGGCGGGCGCGTACCTATCAGGAGCAGGAGGGCGGCAACCTCTACTCGAACTTCATTGCGTGGCAGAGGGACTTCTACGCGCAGGACGACTGGAAGGTCAACCAGAATCTCACCCTCAATTACGGTGTCCGCTGGTCCATCTTCCAAGGCGTGCTCGGGGAAGAGACCAATGGCATGGTCTCAGCGTTCATGCCGGAGATCTACGATTCCTCCCAGGCCGTGTCGGTCATGTCGAACGGGAGGATCGTTCCGGGAAGCGGGCTGCTGCTGAACGGAATCCTGACACCCGACGACCCCAAGGCCGAGCAATTCGGCGGTGCGGATCTGTACAGGCAGCACTTCACCAACTTCGGGCCCCGCCTCGGACTCGCCTACAGGATCTCCGACCGGTCCGTGCTGCGAGCCGGAGCGGGCGTGTACTACGGTCCGGGCCATATCGGGCGAACGACCAACCAGCCACCGATCGTCCAGCAGCCGCTGATATTCGACACCAGACTGAGCGACCCGGCCGGCGGCACAACCGACATCATCCTGCCCAGCAATGTCTCCGGACACGATCCCGAGGGCTACGCAGCCACCAGCTACCAGTGGAGCTTCGGGGTCCAGCAGGAGATTCTCCGGCAGACCTCGATCGATATCACCTACGTCGGCAATCGGGGTGTGCATCTGGGTATCCGGCCCAATCTCAACCGGCCAGCACCCGACCCGGATCGACAGGGGAGCATCAACGCCCACCGTCCCTATCCGGGATTCGGGAACATCCTGTATCAGCAGCCGGCGGCGAGTTCCACGTACAACGGTCTGGAGATCACGCTGCGCCGCCGTTTCTCGAGTGGATTCATGTTCCAGAGCGCCTACACTCTCTCCCGGACATGGAGTCACGGAGACAATGTCGGCGACACCGTGCAGGACCCACGCAACCTCACCGCCGAGTGGAGCTTGGCCGACTTCGACCGCACTCACATTTCCATGACCAACTTCCTGTACGAACTCCCGTTCCTCAAGCAGCAGAACACCCCGCTGAAGAAGGTCTTCGGGGGCTGGAGCATCGCGGGAATCATCTCGTTCCAGAGCGGTCGGGCCGGCGGGGCAACCCTTGCCGGTGACAACGGCCGTGTGGGTGGCGGTGGACCACAGCGCCCAAACCTGGTGGGAGAGCCGAACTCCGGCCCGCAGACGTTGGAGCAGTGGTTCAATACGAACGCGTTCGAGCAGCCGGCGGTCGGGACGTTCGGCAATGCGCCCCGCGCCCCCATCCGTCTGCCCGGACTGGCGAACTTCGACCTGACGCTCGCCAAGAACACCCAGTTCAATGAACGTGTGCGGATGCAACTACGGGCGGAGTTCTTCAACGCCTTCAACCACCCGCAATGGAACGGAGTGGCGCTGGGCTTCAACAACAGCATCTTCGGGCGGGTCACGAGCGCCCACGATCCTCGTATCATGCAGATGGGCCTCAAGATCAGCTTCTGAGTCCTTCCCGTGTGACCGCTGGCCCGGCCCCACGCTGGGTCAGCACTCGGGAATTCGGAAACGCCCCCACAGGATCGGTCTTCGCGGGGTTCAACGCTCACGTTGGGCTTCTCGCCTAACTGAGAGTTCCTCCTCCAATTCCTGTCGCTCCTCGTCCTGCATCTTGCGAACCACCCCCAAGTACTCCCGCGCCTCGTCGGCGCGCCCGAGTTTGAGGAGTGTCCGGCCCAACAGATAGTGGCTCTCGGTATGATCGGGCTGCAGCGCAACGGCCGTCTCGAGGAACGGCAGCGCCTCTTCAGGGCTTCCCGCCTCCGAGAGCATCTTGCCGAGGTGGTAGTGGGCCAGGGCGTGCTGCGGATCAATTGCCAGGCATCGTCGCAGGTCAGCTTCGGCTTCGTCCGGCCGACGGAGCCGTGAGCGAACGACTCCGCGATAGAAGTAGCTCTCGGCGTGCCCTGCATCCTGGCGGATTGCTTGGCTGAGAGCCACTTCGGCCTCGTTCCCTTGAGCCTGCCGCCAGAGAATCCTGCCTTTGTGGAAGAGGGCCAGGGGCGTGTCGGGGCGCAATTCGAGTGCACGGTCGAGCGCTGCCAGCGCACCCGGATAGTCTTCCTCCCTCTCCAGGGCCTGTGCCAGCAGCACTTGCAGTTCCGGCGAATCCGGGTTTGAACGGAACAGTTCATTGAGAACGTCCTCGGCCCTGGTCGACTCGCCCATCTGCAGGTACGCTGACGCCAGCGTGTAGAGAACCCCGACCCCGCGATGTCCCGCTGACCGTAGTGCCTCCAGCTGCCCGACGGCCTGTTCGGTCTGCCCCTGCAGCATGCAACTCAGGGCCAGGAGTTGCCGAGCATCGGCGTCCTCTGGCCGGGCCTTCAGGTAGGCCGCAAGGGCTTCCTGAGCCTGCGGGTACTGCCCCGCCTGAAAATACGCCTGGCCGATGTTCTTCTGTATCTCCTTGACGTCTGGCAGGAGATCGGCCGCGCGCTGAAAGGCCTGCACGGCCTCGTCGTATCTCTTCAGACGCAGCAGGGCCGAACCCAGGTCATTCCGAACGCGGGCGTTATCGGGGTCGACGCTCAGAATCTCCCGGAACTGGGCCGATGCGGTCTCGTAGTCGCCCGAGTGGTACGAACCGTAAGCTTCCCTCTCGGTTCGAGCAGGACCGTGCGCAGGCTGCGCGAAAGCCAGACCGACCACCGCAAGTGCTGCGAGCACTGCTCTCCGGAAGACCATTGCAGACCCAGCCACGATAGCGCCAAGATCACCTCGCGACAGTTCGAGTGTACCGGAATCCACGCCACACTGGGCCGGTGAGCAACGCACCTGAATCCTGAGGCATCCCCGGTGCTGGTATCTGGATTCTGTTGATGCGGACCCCTGCTCGTGGCCGCCGCTGTCCGCACTCCGGCTACCGTGCCGGCTTCAGCCGGTCTCCACCGGAGTAGATGCCGACCCAGTGGTTCTTGAACTCGAGATGTGGACTCACGGATACCGTAGGCATGTGACAGTCCGTGCAGTCTGAAGACCGATCGCGACCGCAAGCATCTGCCGGCACTCGCGCCTCGCCGTGGTGACAGGACACGCACACTCCCCGGTAGTAGGCCGGATCGTTCCGACGGAGGGGTTCATGCGGCTCATGGCAGGTAAAGCAGGTGAGCCTTTCACCGCTGCGCTGAAAGCACTGGCTCTGCCGAAAATACGGCGGCTGGTGCCGGACGTTCCAAGCGAGTTCGAAATCAAACTCTTCGGAGCCACCGCGCGGGTCGCGATGACAGTCCCCGCAGAATCGCAGCAACTCGTCAGCGGGCAGTCGAGCCGGATTCCTGATCTGCGAACGTGCCCGACTCGCCTGCCCGGCCGAGATCGCCTGCACATGGCCTTCTCCAGGCCCATGACAACTCTCGCAACGCACCCCGAGTTCGTTGACTTGCACCTCCTGTTGCGGGGAGTACGAAAGCGGCCCCGTGGAGTGGCATTGGAAGCAGTTCGAGATCGCGTTGCCAGTCCCTCGAACCGTGTAGCGCAGCCCCATCGCCTGCAGCAGCGTCTGGGGGCGGACCGACTCATGTCCGGTCGTGATGTCCAGCGAGCCTGCGGCGGAATAGTAGCTGAAGGCATGCTCGAGATAGGCCTGCCGGTTCAATCGACTGACGAACGTAACACCGTGATCCCCCGCCCCGAAGGCCCATTCGACCGGCAGCTCCATGATGTACTCGTTGTCATCCGCCTGCACGATCAGTTGGTCCTTGCTCTGCCGGTAACGGAACCGATAGTGCGGTGGGCGCTCCAGTGGCCGGTCAGCAACGAATCGATCCGCAAGCGGATGGTCGGGTGCGGGGTGGAGAGTCCTTGCATGGCCGCTCCGGGACTGCGTCTCGAACTGGCTCGGATGACAGGTGCCGCAGGTGCTGGCACCCAGGTATCTTCCGTCGCTCGCCATATCCTGAGCGAACAGTGGATTCTGCGCGTTAACGAACAACAGGCAGGCCGCTGTCAGGCCCCAACACCCGAGGCGGCTGCCAACAGTCGACCGACACTGTTGATTCGTCAACCCTGCTCTACCTCGGAAAGTCGGAGAACGGACCGCTGATCCATGTCGCCGGAGACCCTGCCGTCTCGCGCGTGAGCGGTCTGCGCCCCCCTGCGCGTCCGCCAAGGCCCCAAGCCCCGATAACACCCGTATCACGTCTGACACTGAATGGTTGGATGCTGTCCGACCAGAGCTTCAGCGATTGAAGATCTTCACCCGGTAGAACGGCTTGTCCTTCTCGGCAGGATCCATCACATACTCCTGGTGGGTCCTCATCGGATCATAGTCCCGCCAGAGCCAACTCATGGCCTCGGGCAACTCCGCATCACCGTAGGTCGTACTGTGCTGGGCGTTGCCGAAGCTGAAGTAGAAGTCATACTCCTTCATCTTCAGCGAGTTTGCCAGCTGAATGTTCTGCAATGGCCAACTGCCGTGGATGTTCTCCAGATCGTAGCTTCCGTCCTCAAGCCATACCCGGATGTTCCTGCGGTCACGCTTGCGGATGAGAAACGGCCAGATGTTGCCGCCATCCAGCACTTCGGATGGATCACTGGCACCGTACCGGCCCAGCGGATACTCGCCGAACGGATTCTCCTGGCCCCAGCGCCACTGGATGCTGGCATAGCTTCCAATTCTCGACAGGACGCGACTGAATGCGTGCGGCCGGAACCAGGCCGCGTTCAGAGAACAGATCCCGCCGGAGGATTGGCCTCCGATCGCCCGGCTGTAACCATCGCCCCGAAGGCGGTAGGTCTGGTCGACCTTCGGGAAGATCTCGTCAACGACCATCTTGTTGTAGTCATCGTTGAACGTGTCGTAGAGCAGACTGCGCATGTGTCCGATCGCCCGCGGGGCGTAGGAGGCATCATTGTCGTGGGAGCCGATGTAGCCGGGCGCAATCAGCACCAGCACCATGGGCGGGAGTCTCTTTTTGCGCTCAAGGTTCTCGACGACCGTCATGATTCGGGATCGTCGCTCGCGTTCGAGGAAGCGGTGCCCGTCCTGCCACACCATCACTGCCGACGGTTTCGACGGGTCAACACCCGGTGATGCATAGACCCAATAGGAGACTTTCCAGCCACGATAGGTTGCACTCTCGTGCAACAATTCCTCGGAGAGCTCGCCCTTGGGCACGCCGTCCTGCGGATACGAATCCTCTCCGTACGCTGGCGTGTCGAAACGCTTGCCGCCCAGGATTTCCCGGTCCACGCGATAGTGGTGTGCGTGGGAGGTTCCGGTCCGGAGGCGCGAGGAATGAGCCCAGATCCCGTCGGGCAACTGCCGCATGGGCGGTGCCGGCTCGTCATCGATATAGAGATGCGGCCTGGCCCCGGACTCCAGAGCCCAAACGAACTCGGGGCCAAAGGCAGCGACGGCGGAACCGTTCCGGAGTGCATCCGCTGAGAAGTGCTCTCGCAACGCCGAGGCCTGCGCGGCTGGGTCGGCCCTCGAGTTCAGGGTCTGGAACAGACGTTGATTGTCCTGATCGGTCATGTCGTTTTCCTGCTTTCCGTGACGAGATTGAACTACAGCAGAATACCAGTCCCCGGAGCACCGGGCATGACCGACGGTTGCTGTGAGCAGGGAGCCCAGGCGACGGCATGCGTTCACGGCTATACTCGGTGAGGTCATGGCATCTCGATGGTTGTTCGTGCTACTTGTCGCGGCCGTTTCTCTGGGGGCGCAGGCCCCGGAGCGGGCGGAGTGGCTTCAACTGTTCAACGGCAACGATCTGAACGGCTGGATCCCGAAGATCCGCGGACACGAGACGGGAGTCAACTTCGGGAACACATTTCGTGTCGTCGACGGCAAGATGCAGGTCGGTTACGAGGGTTACGGAGAAGCGTTCGGCGAGCGCTTCGGGCACATCTTCTACCAGCATCCGTTCGCCTACTACCGGCTGGCAGTCGAGTACCGCTTCATCGGCGAGCAGGCCCCGGAGGGACCGGGATGGGCCGTGCGCAACAGCGGCATCATGCTACACTCGCCGGCACCCCAGAGCATGGGCAAGGACCAGAACTTTCCGATATCGATCGAAGTACAGTTGCTGGGCGGTGACGGCCAGAAGGACCGTCCGACGATGAATCTCTGTACCCCTGGGACGAACGTGGTCATGGACGGCAAGCTGATCACTCGGCATTGCATCCAGTCCAGTTCGAAGACCTATCACGGCGACCAGTGGGTACGGGCGGAAGTGCTCGTGCTGGGCAGTTCGGTGGTCCGGCACTTCCTGGAGGGTGAACCCGTACTGGCCTACGAGATGCCTCAGATGGGCGGTCAGAACGTCGAAGGCCACGACCCGGCGTACAAGCGGGACGGGGAACTGCTTGAGAGTGGCTACATCTCGCTGCAGAGCGAAAGCCATCCGGTGGAGTTTCGGAAGGTCGAACTGCTCGATCTGGCCGGATGCATGGACCCGAAGGCGTCTACGTACAAGAGCTACCACGTGAAGTCGGAACCGAGCGACTGCCAGTACTAGGGCTGCTCCAACTGCAACGTTGCGGGTAGCCACGTTGACTCGGCCATCAGGTAGCGGAGACCTTCGGTGGCGGAGTGGCAGTGCCCAGACAGTGCACCAACCGTAGGCTTGCAGTACCGGGCCTCCCAGCCGACAGCGTGTCCGGGGTGTCCGGCGCCGATCCCTCCAAAACGACCCGTCGATTGAAGCTCGAAGTGCAACGTGGCGTGGCGAGAGCGTCGGTCCCATCAAGCGAACATCGAGAGGGCTGGTGCAGGACACGTGGAATCGCCAATATCAGGGAGGGGCGCTACGTCAGACCCAAGCGACGAGGAAGTTCCGTAGAGTTGGGCTCGCCTATCCGTTCGGCGCCACGGCTTTCCGCCCGCCGGAGGTCGGCGCGGACGTTCTCCCGGTGCATTCAGTCGATGACCACGTTCTTCCGTGCCGTTCTCGACCAACTGCCGGATCGCATGATCCAGATCCTCTTCGGGACTATCCCGAGTCCCAGTTCGTCATCTCGCAGTTTCTTCGATGCGGCAGTCATTCACGATGCATGAGGCATGAGTACTCATGCCTCATGCGTGTTACTACAGGATCGTGCTGGGAGAGCCGATTACAGGTCGCCGACATGCGGCGGATCCTCGTCCAACTGTCGGCAGCGCACTGCTCCCGCAGGCAACGGGGCGGCTCACCGACATGGCAGGCGAGCACGGCGATGAACCGGTGCGGCGGGATGCGATCCCAGCCCACGTGCCCGATCGTCCGCAGGCCGACATCCACTTGCAGGTGGCGGAAGATGGACTGGACTCCGGCAAGTTGCCGATCCGCGGAACGGTTTCGCTGTCCCGGTCAGCGTATCGGGTGGACAGCAGGTAGATACCGGTAGGGATGTCCGAGCGGTCGTGCTGGCCATTGCTCCCGGAGCGCTCGGTAACGCGGTTGATAGGGGCCTGCCGGATCTCGGACTCCGAGGCGCACAGGGAGTCCTGGCCGGAGTGGCGGCGGGAAGGAGTTGCTGAGTGGATTCAGGACGGTCCACTGCACGGGCTGGGCGTGGCGGTTGAGGGGGGGGGGGTGACGTGGCAGACGGAACGCACGCGGAGAAGATACATGGGCCACCCTCCGCCTGATCCTCAGGGCACTTCCGCGCCGAACCCTCCATCGAACGTCCCTGTTCCGCTGACACCCTCTTCCTGGATGTGCACGTTCCAAACGCCCGCCACGGTGAGCGGATAGTCGGGCGTAGACCCCTGGAAGAACCCTTGGGAGAACGTCACTGGGCTGGAGGGAGCCCGGTACGGCGTCTGACTGGAATCCTGGTAATGGATGTGCACGACAGGGTCCACAAAGGGCTCAGGGAATGCAAGATCGGAATTGAGAAGCCCGACACCAATCCCGGCAAACTCGATGCTGCGAACCTCCCGGCCATCACCGGCGGCCCCATCGTCGTGCCTGAAGTACTTTCCTTCCGCCGTCATCAAGTCGGTAATGGAAAAGGACATCTTCCCGAAGTTGCCGTCGGAAACCGGATTCCAGGCCACACGCACCTCGATGTTTCCCGTGTAGAGTGTCAGTGGTTCGTTGACCACGCCCGGTGCCCGTCCCGTTCGAGAATCCGGGTTCGAGAAATAAGCGACGGTCTTTCCCAGATACGTTACGGTGCCTTTGCTCGGGGCTTCCGGCGCATCCCAGCTGGCCGGTTGCGAAGCATCCAGCTGCGAGTACGAGAAGACCGACCTTGAAGTGACCGCCTCGCCCTGCCAGCCGCCGTTGCGTTCGGCGTTCTTGCTGAACCGCAGGCGCCAGACCCCGAAACCGGTGTAGGTCGTGTGGTCCAGGGCGGCCAAGAGCTCCCACTTCGGTTCGTTCCAAAGATCGCGCACCGACTTGTCGGTGAGCGGGTCGCCTGCGGCCTTCGCACCGTCCGGGTCGCTGCTGTACGTGAAGATGCCCCCCTCGCCGAGGGCCTCCTTGAGCGCATCCTGACTATCCAACCCTGCCAGGACTTCGTCGATCAACGCCAGCGACGTACCCTCTGCGTACGCGCCACCCAGTCGGGTGTCGGCGAGCGCATCCTCGGAACCGTCGCTGAACAGGATGGACCGCACCGTGTTCTGGACCGCCTTCCACTGTTTCGCCTGCTCCGCCTCGGGTAACTCGAGGTCGATCAGTGCACCGAGTTTGTTCCGGGCTTTCTCGATGGCCGTCTTCGCGTTGTGGATGTGCCGGGTACCCACGGCGGCAAGCCGCTCCTCGGTCCCCGCGGCCAACAGCGGTTCCATCTCGAAATTGATCGTCATTGTCTTGCTGCCGACGACCGGCAGTCCGGTCCCGCTCTTCGGATCAGGGCCGTAGAACATGTCGCCGTCGCTCGGAACCCAGTCCCACTTGTATGCGACGACCGTCGCCTTACCGCCGTCGAACTGTGTGCCGCCCAAGACTCCCGGCTGGACAGGGATTGGATATACAACTTGCATTCGGGCGAACCTGCCGTTACTGCCCGGCAGTCTCATGTCGTCCGCGATGCGTTGCGCTCCGAAGCCGCCCGCCAGGTAGCTCTTGCTCTCGGTGTCAGATCCCAGCGACCAGACGCCGACCACCTCGCTGCCCGCGTCGGGGGCGCTGTTGCCGCCCAGCAGACGACCCTCGAACGTGCTGACCACGTTCTGGGCACGGTAGGCTCCCGCCCGGCTCCCGAAACCGATCGACGCTTCGTTCCGGTCATCGCCAGAAACCTGCTTCCAGATCCCCTGCCAGTTCATGTCCGCCTTGGGCAGCACGATGCTGTCCACCGCGCCGAACAGATACTCCCACGGCTCTCCCTCCGCCGTGGTCAGGTTCGTGATCAGACCGTCCACCTTCCGGGATCGGAAGTTGACTGCGACCTCGATGTCGCCTTCGTAGTGCTCGCCCGCTCCGCTCAACGCCAGCGTCCCGCCCCGGTAGCGCGCCGTGCCCGCCTCCGTCTGCACGTGCCACATCCGCGTTGTCTCGTCGGTCACCCCGAACCCGAACGCTCCCCGCTCGCCGGTCTTCTCGCTGAAATCGTACTGCGCCTCCGAAACCGCATCCGACCGCTTCGTCCGCGCCACCGTCCCGAACCGCGTGTTCCTCCCCAATCCGTACGTCACCGTCGAGGCCGTCTCCGTCGCCGCGAAGATCGTCCCCGCCTCGTCCGCTTCCGCTCCCGCATCCTTCAATACACCGTCCTCCCCCAGTGCCGCCGCCAGTTCGTCAGCGCTCGAGAGCGCCTTGATCAGGTCGTCGATCGCCGCCAGTGCCCTGTCGTCGTCCGGGCGGACCAGGCCAGTGAACTTCGTATTCCCGAACACCGACTGCAGCACGTTCTTGACGTTCGCCTTCGCGTTGTTGCGGGCCGTGCTGTCCGTGCCCCACTGCCGCCCGATCTGCGTGTCCCGCTGCGAGTCGGTGTCGAACACCTCCAGAATCTGGACGATCTTCTCGCGGATCCCCGCCAGCTTCGTCCGCGCGTCCGCCACGAAGTTCTTCCCCTCCGTCTGCGACACCCCGTCCCCCAGCAGGTCCGCGAACGAATAGTTCTCCCCCGCCACCACCAGCGCCGTGTTCGCCTCGTTGATCTCCGCCGTCGACTTGTCGTCCCCCCGTATCGACGGGTGCACGCTTAGCCCGGATGTCTTGAACTTCGCCTGGCCGTCGATCTTCACGGTGTCCAGACGCATGCCCACCAGCATCCCGTCCTCCATCCGCACCCGGTAGCTCCCCGAGGTGGTCGTCTCGATGTCGCCCATGCCGCTGCCGGGCAGCAGCGCACCGTCCACATCGTAGCCCTCACCGTCCTCCCGCGACACCGCCGTCAGACCGCCCGTGCCTTCGATCTCCAGGCTCTCCGGCTGGTACTCCACCATCCACGCCCCGTCCACCATCGTCACCGTGTAGACGTTCCCGTTCCCCGCCGTCACCTCACCGCCACTGCGGAACATCTCCCCGTCCAGCGTGTACGTGCCGTCTTCCTCCCGCACCAGCGTCACCGTCGTCCCGCTCGTGCCCAACGCCACCTGCGTCTGCGGCGCGTCGTGCTGCGTCATCCACATCCCGTCCGCTCCCATCCTCAGCGTGTACATGTTGCCGTTGGTCGCCGTGACCATCGTCACCCCGTCCTCGACCTGCATCTCCCCCATCCAGTAACTGCCGTCCTCCCTCTTCGTCAGCAGCACCGTCTCGCCCGACATCCCCAGCATCACCGTGACCATCGCTTCCCGGTACGTCGCCATCCAGTTCCCGGCACCGTCGCCCGCCAGCGTGTAGGTGTTGCCACCCACCATGAACGTGGCTCCGTCCTCCAGTGTCTCCCTCTCTCCCGTCAGCGGACTCACCACCGTCCAGCTCCCGTCTTCCGCCTGCACGGTCTCCAGCGTCACCCCCAGGCTGCCCACCGTCACCGTGCCCGTCTCCGGCACGTACTCCGCCATCCACATCCCGTCCGCATCCTTCATTAGCCGGTACCGGTTCCCGTTCGACGCCGTCGCGACCGTCACGCCGCTCTCCACTTCCAGCTCCCCCAGCCAGTAGCCGCCGTCCTCGGACTTGCTCACTGCTACCGTCCCGCCCGAGGTCCCCAGCATCACCTCGACCACCATCTCGCGGTACTCCGCCATCCACATCCCGTCCTCGCCCATCCGCAGCGTGTAGGTGTTCCCGTTCCCCGCATGGGCAGTCGTCTCTCCGCTCGTGACCGCCCGTCCATCGAGCCAGTAGCCGCCATCCTCCGCCTGCTCCAGCAGCACCGTGTCGCCCGATTGCCCCAGCAGCAGGTTGATCATTCTCGGCTGGTAACTGGCCGTCCAGATCAGGGCTCCACCCTCGTCGGTCGTGATCCGCAGCACGTACTCGTTGCCGTTGGCGGCGCTCACCCGTGTCACGCCACTGTGCACCGGTTCGTCCCCGAGCCGGAATCGGCCGTCCTCGCCACGCACCAATGTGACGACCTCGTCGAGGCGGCCGAGCCGGATCGCGACCTCATGTGCGTCGAACCGGGCGTTCCAGGCCGGGTCCGCCAGCGTCGTCTCTTGACGTCCAACGCTGGAATCCGCTAAATTATCCCCCCCCCCCTCCCCGTCCGCACCCCACATGGTCATGCCGAATGTCGAGAGTGCAAGTGTCATCCCGAGAAACTTGCCCGACGTGATTCGATGGCGATTCATACTGCAGTTCTCCCCTTTGCCGTGACGACCTAGATACCCCCAACCCGCCGGGCCGCTTGCCGACAGACTACTCGCTCAAGCCGTGAACTCCGCTCGATTATTGCATATTTGCAAGGGTGCATGTCACGATGGCTGGCGACGTAGGCCGAGTCCCGCACCGGCTCGATCTACGCAATCCGGTCCGGACTTGTCGGAGAAGCTCGTATGCGACAGAAAGGAAGTATATCCCGTGACGGACGGATGCGCGCGGGCCAGACTGGCTTGACCTTCCGGTGGCAGCGGGGTTCGCAGAACTGGTGCGAACCCCGCATGCTGGAAAGGTCCGTTAGTGTCCCTGCATCGCGAAGCCTCCGCATTCGTGCAATCTGCTGCCGTGCTCGACAAACAGGCCCCGACCGCAGTACGATCAACATCTTGATGAACCCCGGTCCGAAGTTCCTCACACTATGCTGCATGGCCGCTTCGATGGCCGTGAGCCCCGGAGTGTCCGCCAGGCCCAACATCGTGATCGTGATGGCCGACGACATGGGCTTCTCCGATATCGGGTGTTACGGCGGTGAGATCCACACACCGAACATCGACCGTCTGGCCACGAACGGACTCCGGTTCACACAGTTCTACAACGCAGCCCGCTGTTGCCCGACCCGGGCATCGCTGCTGACTGGTCTGTACGCACACCAGACAGGAATCGGGCATATGACCAGCGAGGATGAGCGACAGCGCTTCGATCTCGGCTACCCGGCCTATCGCGGGTTCCTCAACCGAAGCTGCGTCACCTTGGCCGAGGCACTGAAGCCGGTCGGCTACAGGACGCTGATGGCCGGCAAGTGGCACGTGGGCACTTTCAAAGGCATGTGGCCGGTAGACCGAGGCTTTGACGAGTACTACGGGATCATCAGGGGCGCCTCCAACTTCTTCCGACCGGCGCCGCGCAAGCTGCTCGTTCGCAATCGCGAGCGAGTCGTCCCCGGGGCGGACTACTACACGACCGATGCCTTTACGGAGCACGCAGTCGAGTTCATCCAGGCGGCGGAGCGCAATGACGACCAGCCGTTCCTCCTGTATCTCGCGTATACCGCCCCGCACTGGCCGCTGCACGCCTGGCCCGAAGACGTTCAGAAGTACAGGGGAAAGTACATGATCGGATGGGACGGGGTCCGGGAAGCTCGGCTCCGGCGCCTGCAATCCATGGGGATCGTCGATGACAGCTGGAAACTCACCGTCAGGGACGCCGTCGCATGGGAGACGCTGAGCCGCACCAAGCAGGACGAGATGGACCTGCGGATGGCCATCTACGCTGCGCAGGTCGACAGAATGGACCAGAACGTCGGGAAGGTCGTCAAGGCGCTCGAGGATCTCGGAGAACTGGACGACACGCTGGTGTTCTTCCTGTCCGACAACGGCGGCTGCGCCGAAGGCGGCATGCTCGGACGAGGACCGCTCGCGATCCTCACGACCAAGGACGGATACAGCCAGTCCTACGGGCAGGCTTGGGCAAACGCCTCCAATACGCCCTTCCGGACCTACAAGCACTGGGTCCACGAAGGCGGTATCGCGTCACCCCTGGTGATCCACTGGCCGGCAGGCATTGCCGCCAAGGGTGAACTCCGCAGTCAGCCGACCCATCTGATCGATCTCATGGCCACGGCACTCGACGTTGGCGAGGCGTCGTACCCCACGGAATTCGGCGGCAATCGGATCGCGCCGCTGGAGGGCGTCTCGCTGGTCCCGGCCTTTGCCGGCCGATCCCTGGAACGCGAAGCCCTGTACTGGGAGCACGAAGGCAATCGAGCAGTCCGCCTCGGCAAGTGGAAGCTCGTGGCGGAATACAGGGGACCCTGGGAACTCTACGACATGGAGGCCGACCGGACGGAGACGGAGGACATTCTGTCACGCTACCCGGAGACCGGCCGCCGAATGATCGAAATGTACACGGACTGGGCCAAGAAGCGGAATGTCCTGCCGGGACGACCGGCACGCAAGCCGGGCTACACACCGCCGGCGCGGCCCTATCCCCGGACCGCCGAGTACGAAGCACCTGTCACGTCGCCGTGATCGTACCGGTCGGCGAGTCGCCCTCGGAACTCACTCCTCGTTGGCGGAACGGCTCAGGCCTCCCGGCGGATACGTACCCAGCACGGCCAGGAACTCGGTCATCTCCTCCAGGTGCCGAAGGGCGTTTGCGCAGTGCCGCTCGCTAGGCGCGGCAAGGATGTCCACGTAGAAACGGTACTCGAACGGGCGCCCCTTGAGTGGCCGTGACTCGATCTTGGTCATGCTGATGTCGCGAAGTGCGAATGCACTCAAGCACTTGAAGAGGGAGCCGGGCAGATTCCTGGTCACGAACACGACCGTTGTCTTCCGGTCCCCGCCCTCGACTGGGGTGCAGGGAGCCTGCGGGCCCAGCAGAAAGAAGCGCGTGTAGTTCTCGCGGTCGTCCTCGATCGATGCCTGCAGGATCTGGGCACCGTAGTAGTTCGCCGCAACCGCGGAGGCCACGGCCCCGAGGCTGTCGTCGGCACCTTCCATCACGGTCTTGACGCTACCGCCGGTATCGTAGTGGGTCTCGGCCCGGATACCGGGATGCCGGCGGAAGAACTCGAGACACTGTGCAAGCGCCACTGGATGCGAAATCGCGCGCCGAATCCCTTCCAGTGTCGCCCCCGGGCGTCCGATCAGGTTATGCACGATACGGATTTGCGTCTCGGCCAGAATGCACGGCTTGAACTGCAGAAGATGATCGTAGTTTTCGTGGACGGACCCGTGCAGGGTGTTCTCGATCGGTATCACCGCATAGTCGACAGCCCCTGACGACAGCGTCTCGAAGACATCGTAGAAGCGTTCCCGGGGCACGAATTCCAGATCGTGGCCAAGCAGAATCCCTCTTGACGCCTGCTCGCTGAAGGCACCACGTGCACCCTGGAAGGCGACTCTGGTCCTGCCCGTCGACATCTCTTCCGGTCTCTGTCACGGCAGAACCCGGAAGACCGGCTCCGCCCCTCAGCATAGGGTAGCGGAAAGGTCCGCAAGGCCGCCGCGGGCGGCATGTCACTCAGGCACCGACGGCCACTTCCGGCACAGCCCGGCGATCGGCTGGTTCTGCGCTGGATACGGCCTCGTGCATGCGGACCGACACCAACTTCGATACACCGGCCTCGCCCATGGTCACGCCGTACAGCGTCTCCGCAACTTCCATCGTGCTCTTCGAGTGAGTGATCACGATGAACTGGGTCTCCGGGGCCATCTCCTGCAGCAGTCGTCGCAGACGAACCGTATTGGACTCGTCAAGCTGGGAGTCAACCTCGTCCAATATGCAGAACGGACTCGGCTTGTACCGAAAAGTTGCCATCAGCAGCGCCATCACCGTCAGCGACTTTTCGCCACCGGACAGCAGGGCAACGCTCTGGAGACGCTTGCCGGGAGGCTGGGCAACGATGTCGATCCCCGATTCACCCTTGTTGTCGGGTTCGCTCAGGCGCAATTCACCAATGCCACCACCGAACAGCGTCGAGAACACCTGGCGGAACTGCTTGTTGATCGCATCGAACGCCGACTGGAATCTCTCCCGCGTTGCAACCTCGATTTCCTCGATGGCCTGTTGCGTGTCCCGGATCGAGTCGAGCAGATCCTGTTCCTGCGTCTCGAGGAAAACACGTCTCTGGTCAACCTGCTCGAATTCCTCCCGAGCCAGCACGTTGACCGGCCCGAGCCGATCGATCTTCTCCTTGATCAACCGGTGGCGCTCCTCGGCATCCTGCAGGGCTTCCGGCGAGGGATCCGACGGTGCGTGCTCGATGACCTGCTTGATGTCTTCACCCATCTCGGCGGAGCAGGTGTGGACGAGGTGCTCAAGGTCCGACTGAACCCGGGCGAGTTGCACCTCCAATGATGAGCGGTCCTGACGGGCCTGCTCGACAAGCTCCCGCTTGTCGCGAATCTCGTCGATGAGGCCCGCGGTGCCGAGTCGCAGGTCGCGCAGGTCGCCAGCCCTGGCGTCGACCTCGGCCCGCAGGTCGCCCTGGCGGGCAACGGCGACCTCGACACTTCTCCCAAGTTCGGCGTTGCCCGCTTCCAGTTGCCCGTTTTCATCTCGCCACGCCGAGATCTGCCGCCGAGTTTCTTCCACCATCCGAACCTGTTCGGTTTCCTGCAACTCGATCTGCCGCAGAGTCTCGCCACGCGATCGATGCCTCTCGGCAAGCGTCGCGACTTCGGCTCGCAGTGCCGCACAGGCTTCCTGGGATGCCACCAGGGCCTCCTGCTCCGTGCGGCTGCTTTCGGCCAGCTTCGCCAGGCGAACCTCCTGTTCCTCACACTCTGCCTCGAACTCCTTGGTGGCGGCCAATTGCTCGTCACGATGCGCAGATGCTTGTGTGCGTTCTACCTCAATCCGGTCCAGTTCGCCGTCGGCGTTTGCAATCGTACGCTCCAGTTCGCGCACCTGCCGGTCGGTCTCCCGCAGGTCATGTTCGACCGCTACGAGGTCCTTTTCCAGCTTCTGGTGCTGTCCGCGAGCGGCATCCAGTTCCTGCGATTCCGTGCGCAGGGCAGTCTCGTTGGCTTGCAGTTCCTTCCGCAGATCCTTCAGAGTCCGTTCGGTCTCCTTGAGCTCGGGAGAGAGTTCACGCAACTGCTGCTTCAGGACCAACGGTCCGCTTGATGCCTTGCGCCCGACCTGAACGGTGCTAGCCCGGTACCAGGTCCCCTCCGGCAACACGAAATACCGTCCTGGGTGCTGCGACGCCAAGCGCTCCGCTGTAGCAGCATCGCCGACCAGGTAGCCGTTCCGGAGCTTCGGCAGTGCGGCAGCGCACCAACCCCCCTCGCCCGGAGCCAAGCGCACATGGGCGGTGAGCGGGACCGCCCCCTCAATCGACTCGGCAGTCTCGTCCGCTGCCGTGCCGGAGGCGGGACGCACGAAGAACGCGACACGGGCACCGATCTCCTCACGGACCAGCCGCACGCCGTGGTTGGCCTGGGCCCAGTCGGCGACCACAACATGCTCAAGATCCTCGCCCAGGAACTGCTCGACAGCCTTCTCGAAACCAGCATCGACGTCCAGGAAATCGGCAAGGATCCCCAGTGGGCGGAACCCGTCCTGCGCCGTCCCCTCCAGTGTTTCGAGGATGTCCTTGACCGCCTCGCTCGTATAGGCCCGGTGGTCCAGCATCTCTTGCAGCGAGTCCCGTCGGGATGCCAGTCGGGAAGCTTCGGCGGCTCCGTCGTGCACGGACTTGCGCAATTCCACCAGCTTCCGGCCGCGCTCGTCCACGGCCACTCGCAGCGCCTCGCAGCGGGCAGCCGCCCGCTTGACGCCTTCCTTCAGCGTCGACGCATGCTGCAGCAGTCCATTGCGGCGGTCTCCAGTTGCAGCGAGGTTGTCCCTGTCCGTCTTCACCTGCTCGCGGAGAAGCTCCATTCGCCGCTGCTGGTCGGCCAGTGTCACGTTCAGCCGCTCCAGCGCCGACTTGGCGGCGGAGACCTCTGCCAGCGCACTGAGAACGTTCTTGCGACACTCCTCCTGCTCGGCACGATGCTCTACCATCGCAGCTTCATGAGCCGCGCGTTCGGACTCCCGCGCGGACAGGTGCCGTCGCCGTGCGGCGATGTCACGTTCCAGCGCAGCGATGTTCGTGCGTTCGTCGGCGGCCTGCCGGCGTAGGTTCTCGACACGGGCAATGCCAGTCTTGAGATCGCCTTCCGCCCGTTCGATCCGGCCGGCGTTCGCCGACAGGGTAGCGCCCTGCTGGGCGATACGCTCGCGCATCCGTTCCACGTCCACCCGCAGGCCGGACAGCTCGTCCCGGTCCGATTCGAGCTGGGCCTCCAGTTCCTGTTCGTGAGCCCGTTTCTCAGAAAACTCGGAATCCAGTTGCTTGGCGGTCGCCACCGCTTCCTGCAGATCGGCCGAAGCCACCTCCACCTTCGACTCGAGCCGCACGCGCTCGCCATCTGCGTGACGGAAGCGATTCGCAAGCAGCAGCCCGAGCGCATCCCGGAGTTCGTTCTTGTAGCGTTCGTAGCGCTCCGTCTTCTCGGCCTGGCGCTTGAGAGACCCTGCCTGACGCTGCACTTCCTGCAGAATGTCGTGGACGCGCTCGAGGTTCAGTCCCGCATTCGCGAGCTTGAGTTCCGCCAGTCTCCGGCGGGCCTTGAAGCGCGTCACTCCGGCCGCTTCGTCGAGGAAGGCCCGGCGGTCCGCGGACCGAGCGGTGAGAAGCTGACCGATCCGTCCCTGCTCGATGATCGCGTAGTGATTCGGACCAAGGCCGGTGCCGAGGAAGAGTTCCTGGACATCCCGCAGGCGGACGACCTTGCCGTTCAGGAGATACTGGCTGCCACCGTTGCTGAAGAGCTTGCGTGTGACGGCAATCTCGTCATTCCCGGTGCTGGCAGGCAGCTTGTGCGGGCCCGTCCGCACCGCGCTGTCCCGTAGCTTGTCGAGGACACCGTCCGAGTCCTGCAGCGTCAGTGTGACGGTCGCCAAACCGGCCGGGGCACGATTGCGCGTGCCACCGAATATGACGTCGTGCATGCGGGAACCCCGCAGGGACTTGGCCGACTGCTCGCCAAGGACCCAGTTGACGGCATCGCAGATGTTGGACTTTCCACAGCCGTTCGGCCCGACCACGGCCGCGATGCCGCGGCCCGAGAACCGCAGGCGCTCGCGGTTGCAGAAGGACTTGAACCCGTGCAGGTCGATTTGCTTGAGCCTCAGCACGGGAAAGTCTCCCTCGTCGGTCGGGGTGGCTCCGAGCCGCTGGGACCCGGGGCATCCGGAAACAGGGTGAACCGGACTCCAACGCTGGACGCCAGTGTCTTCGGCAGGAGTCGTCGATGATCGGACAAGTACACAACAATCAAGTGTGGCGTGGTTCCATTCTAGCCGAAGATATGTGGTGTGGGTTGTCGAAGAGGGGGAAGCGAGCGTTTTCCGGCTCGACCGGCGGCCGATTCCAGGGCTCCGGGAGGAGGATGACCCAATGGTCGCTCGCTAGCATGAGCGGGTCCGGTCGGGCTAGCAGGCGTCGACTTGCAACCTGCTCCCGCAATCTCTCCGCATTCGCTTGCCATCTCTCAACGCCTGCTTGCACCGACCTGCGGATCATGGTGGACCGCAATGTCGGCTGATCGAAGATCGGCTCGAAGCTGTCTCCACAACGCCTGTTTGCGCTTGTGGGGGTCGATCGCAAGTTCCGCTTCCACGGAATCAAACTCTGCGAGAAACGCGAATCCCTTCCGGCAGGCGGTCGTGATCCGGCCAGGGTCGATCGCCTGCGTTCGCCGAACCAACTGCCGAAGATCCTCCCAGTCGAATGCGGTGGCAGCGTCGAATTTCGCCATCAGGACTTGCGGATCGAACAGGTCGCCTGCCTGCCAGAGCTTGAGCACGACGAGCCGACGGATGAACGGTTGGTTCAGGGGGCGCGTCGCAAACCTGCTGAGATCGTAGATGTCACGCGCCTTGCTGCGCTGGTAGCAGGCCCGGATTTTCTCGGCGATGATCTCGGGCAGAGCCAAGCACGCAATGTCTGCCGGATCGAATGGCAGGTGCCGGAAGTAGCTCTGAACGCATTGCGCGTTCCGCGACAAGGGAAGGGCTGGCACCTCGCGGCGGCTGACCTGGAGCCTGATCCGGCTCTGCCCGTCCGGGTTCCAGTCGTGGGCGTAGACGGGACTGATGCCCCAAGACAGGCCGTCGCAGGCTTCGTAGTAGCTGTCGTCGGATATGCCGAAGCGAACTCCGTGAAACGGCCGCTCAAAGGCCTCCCATCATGGCGAGAGTCGCATCTTCGTGGTCCTGTTCCTCCATCCGCGTGAAATCCAGATCGGTCGAGAAACGTCCCCCGCTGCCGATGAACATCTTGCGACGGCAGGTTCCGCCCTTGAAGGCGAGCTTGCCCAGAAGGCCTCGCTCCGCCATCAGCTGGAGCAGGTAGGTGAGCACGATCTCGTTCTCGGCGATCATGATGTCACGCAATCGAGCTTCGACAGAGTAGCGCTGAACCTGGGGACGGGTGAGTATGGCTCAGCGCTCCCGTGCAATCGGTCGCCGATGTGCGATGGCGGCGCTGGCGTTCAATTCGTGCCTCGGAACGTTGATGGTGAGTCGCCAGCTGTCCTGATAGCCGATGGCACCGGGCACGGGAATGTTCGGGCCGAAACAGGCTCGGCCATGTCCCTTGGCAAGGTTGTGGAGATGGGTGAGCACATCGGCGGGGATCGCTGCGCCGGCATGCTCCGTCAGCCATCCGAAGCGTCGCGTGAGCGTCCGGGAGGACACCCGCTCCAGACAGCTGACCGCCTTGTGCCAGTCGATGCAGCGGCAAGCCGTCGCCAGGATGATCGCCGCTTCTCCATAGCCGCCGGCAAGGTCGGGCCGGTCGACGCAGTCGATGGCGGTCTTTTCGCGATCGGACATCATGACAGCATGACCCAGGACATCGACCGGACCGAAGCCGAAGAATTTCCGCGGAACCGGATTGACGATGCGAACGTCGGTATCAAGCACGCTCCGGTTGCGTTTGCGCATCGGCGTGACCAGTCGAAGGACCTGCCGGTGCTGGGTCGTAAAGCCGTAGTGCCTGGCGGCCGTCCCGTAGCCGAAGTAGTAGGGTTCGGCGATTCGGCTGGCGAGCGCCAGAACATTGCTTTCTCCAAGAGCGTCGGGCCCCATTTCGGGAGGAATGAGCAGGTAGCGGCCCCAGCAGGCCCGCTCCAGCCATCCCTTTCGGCGCAGCGAGCGGATCACGTGGTCCGCAGCTTGCGGGCTCACACCGAGCCTATCGATGATCTCCCTGCGCTCGATTTCCTTGTTGCCGTGCTCGGCCATGCCGAGGACGATGCGGCTTTCCCGAGGTGAGAGCGAGCGCGTGGCGAAGGTCATGGTCATCCTCGACGCGAAACCCGAGAAGCAGCTGTTTGACGAACAACGTATCAAGGGTGAGTAGCATCGTCGATCATCCACTGTAACAAAACAAAGCTCCTGATATGGTTTCGTGGAAGCAGGAGATGACCTCGGGGTCGCTGTGAAGTGCGGGCCGAGGCGAGGCAGGGTTGGTGCCGCCACCGGAGTGGTTCGCGGCGTTAACTCACGCGGCGGCGGCAGCCGCCCCCGGATCGTCCATCAAGGCTTCGATGCGACCGGTAATCCTCTGCCCGGGCTCGCGCAGATGGGTAACGATCCAGTCGGCGGCATGTCCCTCGATAACATCGTTGGGCCGGGCGTGGTTGACGAGACGCTTGGTCAGCGAGGGCGGCAGCATCAATTCGAGGGGGTATGCACCACGGCCTTGATCCCGGAGGGGTGGATGCGCACTCCGAAGCCGGTGATCCTGACGTCCCAGTCGATCCAGGACTTGTCGGCGGGCTCGAGTGCATCGATGGTTCGCTTGAAGAGTGTCGTGCGCACCCTTGCGGTTCGTTTTCGGGTTTCCGTGCTCGTGGGAACAGGATTGTGCAATGCGACGCTACGATCAACACCACGGGCAACACGGAAACACAGGGTCCTGTCGGTTAGAGGCTGCCCAAAGCGTGCTGGGCCGGGCCACCCGAGCGGCGGGAAGGTCGCCGGGGTTCGTCGGGCCGGAGCAGCGCCTGGCGGCGGTCCGGGGACATGCCCCACGGCAGCCACTCCTGCGGCTGCGGAACGGTCGCGCCGGGACCCTGCCGCGCACTCGCACAGGAATGCCTCCAGCCAGCGCCCCAGATCGATGCCGGCCATGTCGAGCGTGCTGCACACCGACAACAGCAGACCCTGCAACTCGGCCCCGGTCGGACTGTGCGAACCGTGGCTGAGCTGGCGCCCGATCACCACCCGCCGCAGGGCGCGCTCGACACGGTTGTTGTCCATCGGCACGCACGGCTGCTGCACGCAGACCGACAGGCCCGTGCGATAGTGCAGCAAGGAGGTCAATGGTCCCAGGCGCGGGTCGCCCGCTGCCACGCTCTGCTGCCCGCTGGCGATGTCGGCTAAGAACCGGCTCATCGCGGCGCTGAACTGCTCCTGCAGCGCCTGCCACCGCGCCGACTGGTGCTGCCAGTCCCGCTCGGGCTGTCCGGCCGCCACCTGCTGCTGCAGGGCCTCCCGCAACTGCTCCCCCACCACCGCCTTCCGTTGCAGTGCCCCGCACTCGGCCTGCGCCCGGACCAACTTCTGCTGCGTCACACGGTGCTGCGCCTGCTCGGCCCGCAACTGCTCCCCGCATTCCTTCGCCCGACCGTGCTGGCTCTTCCAGTGCCTCGCCTGCCGCTTCCACTCCCACCTCTCCGCACGCCGCTCCTCCGGCTGGCCCCGTCCCCGCTCCACTGCCCACTCGAACGTTTACGCTAAAGGTAATGATGATCTCCCTGAGAACTTCCAGAGAATCGCGGAATATTGGGGTGCAGGACAAGAATAGGAATTCACGCATGTGAAGTTGAAAATGCGGTGCGAGACCTTCGAGTTAAGCGGCCAGTGGTATCGACAGCCCTCAATGCGACGACTAGCCCGGATATCCTCCTCAGGATTCGCGAGCATCGATTCTTCGGCGGTACTGGTGCCGTGCGGATAGCTCGATCAGCCACGACGTTCGTGGCACTCTCACTCCTTGTGTGGACAGGTCTCGTTCGGGCCCAGCCGAGCGCTTCCTCCCCGGAAACCTGGCTCTCCGGAATCCGGCAGTTGACGGACGGCGGACAGAACGCGGAGGCGTACTGGTCGTCAGACGGCGAACGGCTCGTGTTCCAGTCCACGCGAGACGGCGCCACGTGTGATCAGATCTACGTGATGAACGCGGACGGGTCCGACCAGCGGATGGTGTCGACAGGTCGTGGCGTGACAACCTGCGGGTACTTCCTCGCGGACGGCAAGAGCATCGTCTACGCCTCGACACACCTGGCCGGAGCGGGATGCCCGCCCAGACCCGACCGCAGCAAGGGGTATGTGTGGCCGGTCCACGCAGGCTATGACATCTTCGTGACCGATCTGGACGGCACGGAAGAGCCCCGCAGGCTGACCGATGCGAACGGCTACGACGCGGAAGCGACCGTGAACTGGAAGACCGGACGGATCGTCTACACCTCGGTCGCGTCCGGTGATCTGGACTTGTGGTCAATGGAGCCGGACGGCTCCGACAAGACCCGCCTGACGAGAGGTTTGGGCTATGACGGCGGAGCCTTCTTCTCCCGCGACGGATCGAGACTGGTGATGAGGGCCAACCACCCCACCCCAGGAGCCGAAGCCGACCGTTATGCCAGCCTGCTGGCAAACAACCTGACGGCCCCGATGAAGATGGAGATCTTCGTGGGCAACGCCGACGGCACCGGAATGACCCGACTCACCGACTTCGGCTGCGCCAGCTTCGCGCCACAGTTCACTCCCGACGGATCGCATGTCATCTTCTCCTCGAACAGGAACAACTGCGACAGCCGGGAATTCGATCTCTTCCTGATGCGCACGGACGGCACGGAACTGCAGCAGGTGACCGATTTCGGCGGATTCACCTCGTTCGCCGAATTCTCGCCGGACGGTTCGCGCATCGTCTTCGCCTCGGACCGGAATGCGACGTCCCGCTACGAATTCAACATCTTCGTGGCGGACTGGAAAGGCCCCGGACGGCTGCCCTGAACGAGCTCGGCCCGGTCACTGATCGAGTTCGCGCTCGATCTCCGCCAACTCGTCGGCCAGCTGGCGGGCCTGCCGGCGCAGGATCGACAGCCTCTCGGCAAGCGTCGGGACGGGAACACCGGACCCGCTGGAGACCGACTCCGCCGCTCCCCGTTCGGCGGCCGACGCGGCCATCAGGCTTTCGGCTTCCAACCCTTCGAGCCGGGCCAGGGCCTGTTCGAACGAGTCTTCGTAGACCAGGCGGTCGCCCATCGCCAGAACCACCTTCCGCAACTGTGGCATGCGGGCCGACTCGGCCTTGATGTAGATCGATTCGACATACAGGAAATTCTCTCCGACCGGCAGGGCGATCATCTCTCCGCGGAGCACGCGGGACCCCTGCTGGTTCCACAGGGTCAGGTCGCGGGCGATCTGCTGCTCCTGGTTGATCCGGGCCTCGATCTGGTTGGGGCCGTACACCAGCTGCTGCTTCGACATCTTGTAGAACGCCAGGTCTCCCAGATACTCGCCGTCACAGCGGGCCGCCATCCACCCGATCAGGTTGTCTTTGTTGCTCGGCGTGAAGGGGAGGATCAGGAGAAACTCCGGCTCGCTCATGCCGGGCAGCGTGGCCACGATGTACGTCGGCTGCATGCGGTCCGCCTGGTCCGTGGCCCCGGCCAGACTCTTGGCGACATCCCAGATGTCCTCCTTGTTGTAGAACACGGTCGGATCGCGCATGTGGAACGTGCGGTAGATCTCGGCCTGGATGTTGAAGATCAACTCGGGATAGCGCAGGTGGGAACGGATCAAGGCCGGCATGGCGTCCATCGGCTGGAACAGTTCGGGAAAGAGGTTCCCGTAAGCCTGGATGATCGGGTCGTCGGTGTCGTAGAGGTAGATCGTGGTGGTTCCGTGGTAGGCGTCCACAGTGGCCTTGACGGCATTGCGGATGTAATTGACATCGGCGCCGAACTCGCCCACCCGGATCGGATTCGAGTACGGATGAGCGTCCGATATCGTGTAGCCATCCAGGATCCACACCAGACGCCCGTCAGCGGTGACCATGAGGTACGGATCCGGATCCCATTCGATGAAGTCCGCCAGATGCTCGAGCCGAGCACTGACGTTGCGATAGATCATCATCCGGCTTTCTTCATTCGTCAGCCCGGTGAACAGGATGTTGTATTCACTCTCGCGAATGGCCGCGACCAAGCGCGTCGCGATCGAGTGCACGGGGAAACCTCCGTCCCCCGCATAGTGCGAGGTCACGTTCTGGTTCTCCTTGGGGTAATCGAACTCCTCCTGGTCGGTGGCGACGAAGACCGGGTCATGGGTCAGTTCGCCGTAGTAGATTTCCGGCTGCTCGATCCGGATGTCGGAAATCTTGATGACCGGCGGGGCATCCTGGACGAGGAGCACCGGAAGGCCCTCGGGGGTGGTGCGGTTGACCTCCGACATGACCACGCCGTAGCCGTGCGTGTAGACCCAGTGGCGGTTGATCCAGTTGCGGGCTTCAGCGGACAGGGCGTCCACGTCGATCTCCCGCGGAGAGAGCAGCACCTGCTTGACCTTGCCGTCGATCTGATAGCGGTCGATATCCATGTCCGCGAAGCGGTAGTAGAGGCGCAGGGCCTGGATCTGGGTGATCGTGTCGGTATAGGCCTGCTCGTCCCAGAGCCGGATATTGTCGACCAGCGTTGCATTCGCCTCGACATCCAGCATGGGGTTCTCGCTCAACGTCAACTGCTCTTCCTTGCCGGAGTTGATCGCATAAGCCTGCCGCGTTGCCTGGATGTGCCGCTCGATATAGTCGCGCTGCAGCTTGAGTTCGTTGGGACTGACATACAGCGTCTGTATGGCGAGGGGCAGGGCGGCATGCAGAACGAACGCGGTGCCCAGCATATAGGCCATGATCTTGAATCGCGATGTCGCCACGAGCGGAATCGACAGGGCCAGGGCGATCACGACCAGCCAGCGCAGGGGGAGCCGCCACACTTCGTCCAGGTAGTCCATGCCGACCATGAACGAGTGATCCGAAAGGAGGAGACCGAACTGGCCCAGATAGAACCAGGCAGCCGCTCCGGTCAGCCCGATACAGGCGATGATCTTGGCGAAATTGGTCTTCGTGGCCCCCGGCAGCAGTAGTGGCTGCGGTCCGAGGTCGAATTCCTCGAGATTGCCACCTTCGGAGCGGAACCGCCGGAACTGCCGGAAGATCTGCCAGCCCCGGGCCGAGGCCCAGAACACGAGAGTGCCGAAGAGAGCCAGCAGGAACAGGTACTTGACCAGGAGCTTGAGTAACGGCAGGTCGAACAGGTAGAACCCGAGGTCCCGGCCGAAGATCGGGTCTGCCCACTGACTCGCGCCGGCCGCCACACCCCGCGAGCCCGCGTACTTCATGACCACCTGCGAGTCGACCTGTGAACCGATGAAGACGACGGCCAGGACCAGCGCGACCGCCGGTACGATCATTCGATAGGCCGGATACTGCGATATTTCCGCTCCCGCGAACGCGGTGCCCCGGCGATGGGCCCACAGCAACGCCGCCCAGGCAAGCAGCGAAGCAAGCACGGTGGGAACGATCTTGTAGGCCAGACTGGTGAACCAGGTATCAAGCTGGCCAACCTCCGACCACCAGAGGTACTCGACCGCGAAGTCCGCGATGCCTCGCGCGCTTCCCAGAAGGAGGACAAGAACCAGCGCAGCAATGAGAAGGCGCAACTGTCGGGCAGTCATCGTTCTTCTAGCATAGCCGCCCAGGTTGTCGAAGCCCGGCCCGGATTCGGAGCGGGTGCGCAAACCACCGCCGCAAATCGCGAATTCGACTATAGTGGGGTACGACGAGCCGGGAACACTGCCGCATGAACCGGAGACAGATCCTCGCGATGGGCAACGGTGCCGTACTGGCCGGCGCCGCTGGGGGGTCGGACCGACGCATCGGTCCGGTGATCACGTTCGGAAAGCACCTGCAGTGGCTGTCCTACGAGGAGGTCGCGGCATTTCTGGAGGAGCAGGATCTCGACGGTATCGAGGCGACTGTCCGCAGGGGGGGACAGGTGGAACCTGAGAACGTGGAAAGGGACCTGCCTCGCCTTGTCGAGGCTTTGGAGAAGAGGGACCGCAGGGCCGTGGTGATGGCATCCGACATCAACAACGCCGAGGACCCGCTCGCAAGGCGGGTGATCGCCACCGCAGACCGTCTGGGCATCCCTTTCTTCCGCATGGCCTATTACCGATACGACCTTGATCAGCCGGTCATCGGGCAACTCCAGGCCCACCGCCGGACGGCGTTCCGGCTGGCCGAGTACCTTCAGGACTTCCGGATCAGGGGGCTGTACCAGAACCACGCCGGCGCGAACATGCTCGGCGCATCGCTGTGGGATCTGCATCGACTGCTGGACGGGGTCCCGGGCGGGCGGCTCGCTGCCGCGTTCGATGTCCGGCATGCGACCGTCGAAGGCGGGCAGGTCTGGCCGCTGCTGTGGCGGCTGATGCGGGATCGGGTCGGGTGCGTGTACGTGAAGGACTTTCGCTGGAGCGGGCGGAAGCCGGTCAACGTTCCACTGGGCAAGGGCCAGGTCGACCCCGATCTGCTGCGCATGGCGACCACGGAGGTTGCTGCGGGCACACCCCTCTCACTGCACATGGAGTACATCGACCACCGCGACCCATCGAAGAAGACCGAGAACATGAAGGCTATCGCGGCGGACCGAAAGGCGCTACGCCAACTGGCGGGAATCTGATCGGCGGTGACGTCCATCCTGAGATGGTCGACCGGCCAGGCGCCGCCACGGAGATCTCGCACAGGAACCGATCGATGATGATCTGGCAATAGGCCTTGGCCGAGGCATGGAGAACGTCCGGAAGGACGCCCGTTGAACATCAGGACGTGATGCCGAGATGCGACGGATCTCGGGTCGGTCCAGCAACCGCCGGACGGTCCGGGCGGTACGGCCGCCTGCGTGCAGGAGTCGGGATCTAGCCGCCCAAGGCTACGGACCGCAACACGAAACCCTCCGAAGACCCGACTTCCACGACATCTCTCGATTCTCCGCGATTGCCGCCCTTTAGCCGCCGACAAACCGAGACCGCTGTCGGTACTGCATCACACAGGCTTGACTGCTCATCGGTTCGCATCCGCCTCTCCGGTGTATTGACGTGAGACAGGGAACGGCCTGTCGGACACCCCCCTACTAACTGTGCACCCCAGTCCGTCGCGGACAGCACACAGCCTCCCCTCCCTGCATGCAAGCGCGACCTGCACGGGGTGACTCCGGACCTAGCAGGCTCTCGGTGGTTCGGGCGAGAGGGCCTTGTCCGTTGCAGTGGCCACCACGGAGTCTCGGGATCTCGACGGCAGGTTGCAGGCTGGCTGGCGGTGTGCAGAAGAGTCGGCAGCCGTCCTCCGCAATCTGGCACATGCATCCCAGTAATGATTCTGTGTTGCATGTATTGCGGGATACGCACCTGCCCCATCAATCGAACAGGCCAGCTTGAAATGCTCATAAATCATTGATTTTAATACATATATTAAGAAACCATCATGCAGTGCAGCTTCTTGCGAAAGATTTTAGTTGACATCTAGTTGCATATATACGTATACTGCGAGCAATCCGGCCAAGACCGCCGGACAGCAATAAACATTGGGAAACAAGCATCTATCGACAGGAGGAAAAAGATGTCAAGTTCTGCAAACCTTTTGCAACAATGGAAATCACTGGTGAGCCATCGCTATGACTCCGATGCCTCTTCGGCACTCGGGCGCATAGCGGTCACCATATTCATTTTCCTATTGATAACGGCCAGCTTGCCGCTGTTCATCACTGCTGCCAGTCGGGCTTCCGATGCCGTCAGTGCTGCGGAACTGCTGCAACAGACTCGCGATAGCCGAGAAGTCTTCGCGAAGAACTTCCCCGGATTCCGGAGCAAGGTGGTCGTGCACCTTGATGGCAGCGTATATCAGGGCACCAGCAGTTTCCGGCCACCGGACGAACTCGAAATCGAGATCGCGGACGGCGAGTTGCCGGAGGCCGTTCGATCAACCGCGCTCTCGATGCTCACGCATCGCGTGCGGTCGTCCTCGGACACGAGCACGACCGTTGCCTACGGAGAGCCGGACGATCACGTCCTTGGCAGAAAGATCGTGCTGGCCGACAGCTACCGGTCCGTCTACCGCATTCGGGACCGGCGCATCTTGCAGGTTGATCGCGGGCTGAGCGATTTTCGCCAGGTGATCACCGTCCTCGAGACCGAAACCACCGATTCCGGCAGATACCTGCCCCGACATGTCTTCGTGGCCGTCTTCGAGAACGCAACCGGTGTCGTGCAGGAAGCCTGGACCTACACCAACCGGTTTCAGAAGGTCGATGGCGAATATCTGCCCCTGTCCCGGCACGTGGTCCGGAGTGAAGGCGGAGAAACGAGTGTTCTGCGGATCGAGTGGAGCGACATGGAGATCCTGGAACCGAAGGCGGAGGCCGCCGACAGGCAGACCGCGGTGCACACCAAGGCTTCTGCTAGCGGTTCCCGCCCGACAGGAGGAGACTGACGCGTGCCGGGAACCGAACACGTTGCCCGGCACTTGGGCACATTGGTCCTGCTCCTGGTCGGCGCTACTGGCGGGCTGGCCCAAGATCGGGGAGCGATCGAGGGGCGGGTTCTGGACATGTCGGGCGCACCGATTCCAGACGCTGCGGTCTTCGTCCGCGACCTTGGCACCGGGCTGGAGACACCCCAACCGGTGGACTCCAGAGGCGAGTTCGAACTGCATGTGCGAAGGGGGCGGTATCTCGTGACAGCGGCGATGAACGACTTTCAGACCGCTTCCGCAACCGTCGAAGTGGCGGAAGGCTCGTCGGAGCCCGTCGTCCTGAGGCTGGCCCCCGGGCTCCTGACCCAGTCCATCGTCGTGACAGGGTCTCGCGAGGAGGAACTGCGCGAGGCCTCTGTCGCTACAGTGGCGCTTATCGGACGCACGGAATTGCGGGATTCCGGCTATGAGAGCGTCACCGACATCCTGTCCGAAGAACCTGGTGTGGTGACACGTTCCAGCAGGTCGCCGGGCAGCAGCGGTGGCACTCAGATCCACGGCATCGACTCTCGACAGTCGCTCATACTGCTCGACGGATTTCCAGTTGTCGGTGCCCGCGGCGTCAAGAGCGGCATCCTCAACATGAATCGCCAATCCACGAATCGACTCGACCGTGTGGAGATCGTCAAGGGAGCCGCATCGGCTCTCTACGGGTCCGACGCCATTGGCGGCGTCATCAACATGATCACTCGCGAGCCGCGCGAACGGTTCGATGCCAACGTCACAGCGTCCACCGGAACGTTCGGGGCCGTCGACCTGCGTGCCGACGCGGGGTTCCTCCACGACCGCTGGTCCGGATTCTTCGGGGCCGAGCGCCACAAGAGGAACCCCTATGATCTGACCCCACAGGATTTTGACACCACGGGGCCGGGCTTTCGCAGGTACGACTACCTGGCCAAGCTGAATCGCGACTTCTCCGAGAATCTGAAACTCAGCCTGCTGGCCAACGCCTTCGACAACCGCGAGATCAGCGTCTATGCCGGAACTGGTGGTGGACAGTCCACAACCACCAACGACAGTGCGCAGAATTACGGCCTGACATTGAGTGCCGGGCTCTCGCAGCAGACGCAGATGCAGGTCCGGACCTACTACGGCAAGTACGACGAGAGCTCTGCTGTCGATCTCTACGCGGTTCCGGGCGCAATCGATGCGACGGCCAATCTCAACGAGCGGCTGTATCGCTTCGACACCGCCGCTTCGCATCTGCTGGGTCATCGCCAGTTGCTCCAGGGCGGACTCGACTGGTTCCGCAACGAGTACCGTGGGTACAATCGTCTGCTCGGCGATAACGAGGGCGTGTTCATCCGAATGGCGGATGCCTGGTTGCAGGATCGGATTCAAGCCCATCCCCGGCTCAGCCTGACGGTAGGCGGGCGCCTCAACAGCCACTCGTCCTATGGCGCGCGCATCGTGCCGCGGGTCGGACTCCTGTTCCGTGCCGACCGGAGGCTTCGCGTGAGGGCATCGTACGGTCAGGGCTTCAGGGCACCGGATCTCGGCCAGCTGTACTACCGGTTTCTCAGGCCTTCCGGTCTCTATCAGATCATCGGCAATCCTGGCCTTGGGCCGGAGTCCTCCACGACAACGCAACTCGGGTTCGACAGCACGGTGGGACGACTGCAGTTCAACGCCACCTACTTCCACAACGGCATCAAGAATCTCATCCAGACGGAACTGCTGGGTCGACCGAGCACACCGGAGCAGCTTGCTGGAATACTCCGTGAGTTCAACGTCGATTCCGCCTTCAGCCCTGGCGTCAACCGCCTGTTCTACCTCTACCGCAACGTTGAGAACGTCTACACCACCGGCGTCGAAGGGAAGGCACAACTGCGATTGACGGCCGACCTCGTTGTCTCGACCGGGTACACCTACCTTGACGCACGTGACCGGGAAACGGGGCAGTTCCTGAGCCAGCGCCACAAACACCATGGCAACTTCCGCGTCTGGTGGTCGACGGACCGCTGGGGCGGGTTGCGCACGAACTTTCGCGGCACGTATCTGGGCAAGTGGCCGATCGTCGGCTCGCGTTCCACGCTCATCGCCGACAGTTACCAGATCTGGGACTGGTACGTGGCCAAGCCGGCAGGCTCCGGTATCGAGATCTACGGAGCGGTCGACAACCTGTTCGACTCGGTCGACTCGAATCTCGACGGGCCCAGTCCCACATACTACCGGGCCGACCCTGGTCGGACGTTGCGAATCGGCATGAGGTGGAGCATTGGGGCAGAGTGACGGGAGGATCTGAATCTGCCAATGGCCCTGGCCGGTGCAACGAAGAGCTGGGGAGCAGGTGGTCAGCATCCTCCCGGTTTCCGGGCGCGGACGGATTCGGCAGTGGATCGAGGCGTTCGGTTCACCGAGCGCCCGACCGGGCATTGGTAGAATGCGGGTCGGCCATGGGGATCACTTCCCCGCCGACCCGGCCATGACATCGACACGCAGGAACTTCGTAACCAACGCCACGATCGGAGCGGGGCTGGCGGCCGCCACCGGCAGGGCATCCGGTCAGGCAAGTCCCAGTGACACGATCACCGTCGGTGTCGTAGGAATCAGAGGCCGGGGGCGCTCCCACATGCACGAATTCGCCGGGATTCCTGGTGTGCGCGTGGGCTACCTTTGCGATGTCGACGAGCGGCTCTTCGACCCGGCCGTGGCCGAAATGGAGGAACTCGCAGGGTACCGGCCCCGGACCGAAACGGACATCCGCCGCCTTGTCGAACGGGATGACCTTGATGCGATCTCGATCGCCACCCCGGACCACTGGCATGCACTGATGACCATCTGGGGCTGCCAGGCAGGCAAGGATGTCTACTGTGAGAAACCGTGTTCCTACACGCTCTGGGAAGGCCGCAAGATGGTCGAGGCCGCCCGCAAGTACGACCGGATCGTCCAGGTGGGCCTCCAGCGGCGAAGCAGCCGCAGGGTACGGTCCGTGACGCAGTTCGTGCGCGACGGCGGGTTCGGCAAGGCCTATCGGGCCAAGGCCGTGATCTACCGCGGACGGGTCAGCATCGGCAAGGTCCAGGAGTCCTCCGTCCCCGATGGCGTGAACTGGGACCTGTACCTGGGCCCGGCACCCTACCGCGCCTTCGACCTGAACCGCTTCCACTACGGCTGGCATTTCTTCTGGGACATGTCCACGTCCGAGGTCGGCAACAACGGGGTGCACCACCTTGATGTTCTGCGCTGGGGGCTGGACAGGCAGACCCACCCGGTCCGGATCCACTGCACGGGCGGCCAGTTCGTCGAGGACTCGGATTCCGAAGTCCCGAACGTGCAGGTCGGCACCTTCGAGTACGCTGACGGGACCCTCGTCGAGATCGAAGCGACGACACTGTACAGCCCCCCGTTCGGGGGAGTCCGGGTCGGCGGGTTCTTCTTCACGGACAGGGGCTACATCGGATCGGCGGACAACTGGACGGCGGTCCGGGGCGAGTTCACCCCCCGCAACCGTCCCGACTCGCCCACGGGCGTCTCGAACCGTGCGAACAACCTGAGCTTTCCGGAAATCGCCTACCACCCCGGGACCGAGATTCCGAACCTGGACGAGCCCGAAGTCAGCCATTTCCAGAACTTCATCGACTGTATCCGCTCCCGCAAGCGGGAGGATCTGCGATGCGAGATCGAGGAGGGCCATCTTTCGACGTCCCTGTGCCACCTGGCCAACGTTTCCTACAAGGTCGGCCGCAAGCTCGACTTCGACCCGGACACCGAGACATTCCCGGGCGATGACGAAGCCAACCGTCTTCTCACGCGGGAGTACAGGGATCCATACGTGGTACCCGATCAGGTGTGATTCTCCGGCGAGTCGCCAACTGTCGCTCTGTCTTCGGGGTGGAACGGCTGCTGGTCGCGCAAGGTCCGCATGGACCGAACTTCGGTCCGCAGTCGACACGAGCGTTCACTGCTCGACCCAGATCGGCGAACTCCATGCGACCTGCCCATCGTTCTGGACAACGCGGATGTAGTAGTAGTTGGCGCCCGGCTCAAAGTTCCTGTCGGTGTACTCGGCCGTGAACTCGTCCTGATTCGGGTGACCGGTATAGATGATCTCCTGGTTCTTCACGATCACGAACTGCTTGATTCGATCCGTTCCGATGGCCCGAATGAACAGTCTCGGGGCGTGGCCGGAATCGACGATGTCGCCCATGATGTACCGCCGACCCATCTCGTCCTCGGCTTGGAAGTCCAGCACGATGTTGTCGGTCGCGCCGTAGGCATGGCGCGCCTTGAGCGCGGCGAACATCGACTCGCGGGTGAAGTCCTCCGCCAGGATCATCGCGAACGAGATGTGGGTCGACCAGTGGTCGGACGATGCCTGCACACCGATCTTGTAGCCTTTGCGCAGGGCATCCCACCAGTAGCCGATCGGGTTGAACCCGGAACGCTGCTCCCGCAGCTTCTGCGGCGAAGCCGCCAGCGGCGCCCCCATGTACTCGTAGCTCGCCCTGTAGCCCTGGAAGATCTCCAACAGGGGCTCGACTTCCGGGTCGTTGTTGAACCAGTCCGTGCCCTGTGCGGTGCCCGAACTGTGGGGCATCGAGATGCCATCGTTCTCATGCAGGTAGGCATACAGGCGTTCGGCGCGCTGCTCACCCCGCTGCTCCTCGGGAGGAATCGGCAGGGTCCGCGTACCGCGTCTGGCGAAGATGATGTTGCGGTGCCCGTTCGGATACGTCAGCGAACGCTCGTATCCGAACAGCGGAACGAAGGTGCCAGGCACATGGAACAGATCCGCCAGCTTCTCGTCCTGCCACCAGGTGAACTCCTGGTCGTAACCGAGCTGGTGGTCGGTCGGGACGACATAGTCCATGGCGGCGGCATCGAGCGCGTAGCGATACACCTCGATCAGCGAGCCGTCGTACTTGAAGTCCTGTGAAACATCGGTATGCCGGTGCATGTCGCCCCGATGGATCCGGAAGGTCCGCTCGCCCGCTTCGATGGTGTAGGCGCGGATTGTGGCGACGTTCCGCTTCTCGAACGGATGGACCGGAACCTCCTCGGCGAACGGTTCGACGTATCTCGTGAAGCGACCTTCCGCATAGTCCGGCGGAAGCGGCGAAACGCCGAGATCGGCCACGTAGACCTCGGCATTGCGCGGCGCGGCATTCGAGAACATCCGGTTGTCGGTCATCCACGCTGCCATGAGGTCGGACCCGATCATCGCGACCGAGGGCCGTTTCTCGATCGAGCCCTGGCTGTGGGCCAGCGGCAGCGGCAGCGTCCATGCCGCACCATCGAAACGCGTCAGGAAGGTCTCCCACATCATGCGGGAGCCGATGCTGTGAGCCTTCTGGCGGGTCCAGTGCCGAAACAGCATCGTCAGCGTACCGTTCCGGTCGAACGCCAGTTGCGGATTCTCGAAGTTCGGGTACAGCCGGTAGACATAGAACGGCTCCAGTTCGGCCACCGGCTCCGACCAGGAGCCCCCCGAGCGCTTCACGATCCGGATCGACCGTTCCTGATGCAGGGGTACGGACAGGGGCGGCGTGACGAGGTAGCCCTGGTCCTTGCCCCAGTTCGTACCGGATTCGTCCCACGCCAGCCACGGCGTGCCGTCAGGAGCCACCGCGACATTCGCGTGGGCCTGGAAGCGCGGGCTGCTGGTCACCTGTTCGATGTCGCCCAGCCCTCCGTCGGCATAGGACCGATAGAAGATGTCATAGTTGCCGTCGTGGTAGCTGTCCCAGACGATGTGCGCCTGGCTGCCCGGCCCGCCCGCGACCTGCGGTTCCCAGTCGTTGGCCGGGGACTCGCTGACACGCATCGGATCGCTCCAGTCCGTCCCGTTCCACCGACGCATCCAGATGTCTGTCCGGGCCTGTCCAGCGGGTCCTTGCGCGCTCTGCCATACCACCACCACGCTGCCATCGTCCGTCGGGGCGGCACGATGAAACGTGTTCGAACCCGCCGTACTGATTCGCCGTGGTTCTCCCCATGAGGCGCCCTCCAGCATCCGGCCCCAGATATCCCAGCGTGTGCCGGAGCGCTGGCTCCAGAAAACCCAGAGACGGCCATGTCCGTCGGCGGCGGCCGAGGCCCGCCAGACGTCGGCCGGGCCCAGCGTGACTTCCTGTGCATCCTCCCAGGTGCCATCCCGCCGAACCCGCACAAGGACCCGGTCTCCCCGCTCCCTGTACGCCACCCAGGCCACGGCCGGAGACCCGTCCCTCAGTTCCGCCAATGCGGGCTCGTCATCCTCGTACTCCTCGGTGGAGAGCCTCTCGACCGTCGGCGTCAGCCCGACCACCGCGCGTCCGCCGAGAAACCGCTTCGGACCGCTCGCGAGTTCAGCGATGCGGAATGCGAAGGATCCCTGCTCGGTGCGGACGCGCAGGCCCGCCGATTCCGGGTCCGCCACCACCGCGAATACGCCAATGGGCGAATACTGCGTGGGGGGCAGTGCGGCGGGACTCATCTCGTTGTAGTTGACCCTGGGGAAGCCCTCGATCTGCTCCCGCCGTGTCGACGCCTCCCATCCGGACACGCCCCGGAGACGGTCCGATCGCATGAAATGCCGGCCTTCAAGGTGCATGAGCGTCCCGCCGGTGACCCGCACGGACCCATCCCAGGCCTCCACGGACCGGGCGTCCTCACCGAGGCTCATGTAGACCGTGACAGACTGGGGTTGCGCACCCAGTACCGCGACGAGAACCGGCAGGAGCATGGCCGACTGTCGCATCGCCCGGCAATTATATCGGACCGGGTACGGTTCGCCGGGCCTTGACGGCTCCCCGGAGACAGGTGGCATCGGCAGCCGACCCGGTGGGTGCCCTGCAACTGCCGTACAATTCGCGGTACCCCCTGAACACGATGCAACTCCCCGACCCCAGGAACGCCGACATCCTCATCTACGTTGGCGACCGACTCCGCCCACGATCAGAAGCCAAGGTCTCCGTCTTCGACAGCGTCGTGCAGGGCGGCGACGCCGTCTGGGAAGGGCTTCGCGTGTATCGCGGGAGGGTCGCGGACCTCGGGCTGCACCTGGACCGGCTCGTGGCGTCGGCACACGCGATGGCGTTTGCCTGCATCCCGACGCGGGAGCACATCCGCAGCGCCCTCTTCGAGACGCTTCGGGCAAACGGGATGGAGGATGGTGCCCATGTCCGCCTCACACTCACTCGTGGCGAGAAAGTGACATCCGGAATGAGCCCGCACTGGAACCGATCGGGCTGCACGCTGATCGTGCTGGCGGAATGGAAGGATCTCGTCTACGACCCGGAGGGGATTCGGCTGATCACGTCCTCGGTACGCCGGAACAATCCACAGTGCATCGACTCCAAGATCCACCACAACAACCTGATCAACAACATCCTGGCGAAGATCGAGGCGAATCACGCGGGTGCCGACGACGCCCTCATGCTCGATACGAGCGGATTCGTTGCCGAGACCAATGCCACGAACGTGTTCGTGCTGCGCGCCGGCAGACTCCTCACACCGCATGCGGACAGCTGCCTGCCGGGAATCACCCGGGCAACGGTGATGGATGCGGCCCGGACGGACGGGATCGAAGTCGCCGAGAAGAACCTGTCGCTGACGGAGGTGTACACGGCCGAGGAGGTCTTCACGACCGGGACGATGGGGGCCCTGGCACCGGTTCTGGCGGTGGATGGCCGGCGCATCGGCGATGGGACCAGGGGACCGGTTACTGCGCGACTGCAGATGCTCCACGCCAGGTGGGCAATCGAGAACGGAGAACCGATCGAATGACCGGTTCGAACCGATTTCGGAATCTTATCGTATATAATATGTATCAGTCCATAAAATGTTCGCAGACATGAATCGGGCTGCCGGCGCGCAAGCGGAGGGGAGCATCCCAGCATCCGCAACGGACGGGGACCCGCAGATCCGCGCTGTGGAGTTCCTGCTGGTTCCGGACGCAAGCGCCGCCCGGCGGGTGCGACGCCTGTTGGCCTCGGACCGAGCGCGAACCGGAATTGTCGTCGGACCGTGGTACGACCTCCTGAATCGTGCGCTACGGGCGTATCTCATCCGTGATGACAGGGAAGCGGCAGAGGATCGTTTCCGGAAGAGACTCGCGGGGATGTCCGGGGCGTTCTGGAACGACAGTCTGCAGGCGGCACCGGAGGAGACGGGCGCCACAGTGCGGCGCGCACTGATCGACCTCGTTGGCGCGACGGACCCGGACCTTGGCATCGACGAACAGGCCATCGCCCGGCTTGACGGTCGACCCAGGCAAGTCGTCGGGCATCTCGTCGAACTCGCGGGACGGCTCGCCGACAGCCTGCCTGGCGACCTCGGCCCCATACGAAGGCTGCTGGATGCACCTATCGCAGCAGCCCTGCACCCGATTCGAGTCAACGTCACGGAGAACTCGATTCCTCTGACAGTCTGGCAGCGGGCACTGGTGACCAAGCTCAACCGCGACGCCAACGCGATGGGAGTGCCCGCCACGCCCGGACTGGAGTCGCTGGCACAGCGCGGACTTGCAAGGCGGGTCCGGGCCCGTCCTGGATCGTCGCTCGAAGTGCTCCAGAGCCATCTGTTCGAGCATGAATCGACGCCAACGGCAGTCGACGAGACCGTGCAGTGCATCGGCGTCCGCGACTTCTACCAGGAGGCCGAGACGGCAGCGGGCATGGTCCAGAACATGCTGGCAGCGGATGAGAGTCTCAAACCGGCGGACATCGGGCTCCTGGTACCGGATGACTTCGGCTACACGATCGCCGTGGAGGATGCGTTCGGTCTGGCCGGGCTGTCGCTCTCGGGACAGCTGTCCGAGCGGTGGCGCAGGGATCTCGGCTCCGAAGTCGTATTTCACTTCCTGTTCTGCCGGCAGAAGCCGGCACCGGCCATGGCGTTGGCTGCGTGCCTGACGTCCCCGCTCATGCCGTGGACCACCGGGGATGGGGCTGCACTCGCCAAGCGTGTCATGGATGGCCGATACGACCTGCGCCCGCCGGCGGAGGCCGGACCGCAGTCGATCGAGATGATCGACCTGATCCGCAGTGGGGACTCCAAACCGAGCGACCTCGCGGAGGCACTCCGGCGATTCGTCGATCTGCTGGCCGCGGAGGACGAATTCGAACTGCACCGCGCCCGCGCCAGCGAGGCAGCGCAGCGCGCCAGCGAGGTCCTTGCAGAGGCCAGCGAGACCGACTGGCCTACCGTCCGCAGGGCCACCACACCGCGGTACATCGCAACGGGGGACCGCCCCCGCTTCAGCATCGAGGGCATCACGGTGCTGCGCGACCAGCACATCCCGTGGCGCGATGTCCGGCATCTCTTCGTTCTCGGGTTCCACCATGGACATCATCCGAGGGAGTCGCGCATGTCGCCCGTGTTCCCGCTGGACGAGCTCCACGCGATCGAGGAGGAACTGGGCATCGATCTGACCAGCGGCGGCGAGGACACGCAGTTCCGCCGGGATCTCTTCCGGCGACAGCTCCAGGCGGCATCGGACTCGGTCACTTTTCTCATGTCCCATCGCGACGCTGAGGGCGGAGTGCAGACTCCATCCACCAGCCTGGTCTTCATCAAGCGCCTGTTCTCCAAGGACGGCAATGGCAGGCACCTCGTCCTCGAACTGGATGCGGCCGCGGACCGGGCGCAGATGCATCACCTCGCGATGGCCCCTCCGGCCAAGGCTCGCGAGCCTCGCGAGTTCCGCTCCGAACCGCTCTGCCTGGAGATGGACCTGTTCGGACTCCGATCGGACAGGGACGGCCGACCGCGTCCCGAATCACCGGGCAGCCTCGAGATGCTGCTCGTGTCGCCTCTGGCCTGGCTGCTGCGACGAATCGGTGCAGAGCCGATTCTCTGGTCGCCGGAGAGGCCCAGTCCGAACGTACTGGGATCGCTGGTACACGGGATGTTCGAGCGGATGTTCCGGCCCGGGCACGTACTGCCGGCCCGCCACGAAGTCCGGACGGTGGCCAACAGGGTTCTGGACGAGGTGACCGTCCAGCAGGCACCGTTCATGCGCAGCCCGCAGTGGCGGGTGGAACGCCTGCACCTTGCCGAACAGGCGGCCCTTGCGGCTGAGACGTGGCGCGACGCACTGGATCAGATCGGAGCCGAGATGATCGCCGGCGAGCAGTGGCTCGAGGGTGTCTGGTCGGAAATCGCCGTGCACGGCCAAGCCGACCTTATCCTCAAGCTCGACGAGGACAGCCTGTTGATCGTCGACTACAAGTGGTCCACGGCCGACAGGCGCGTTGAGCGGATGAGCACCGGTTACGACACACAAGCGGAAATCTACCGAGCCATGGCGAAGACCGGAGGCCCCAAGCGCGACCCGTACGGGCAGATGAGACCCGAATCACGGAAGCTTGCCGAGATGCTGCAGCGCGCGAGACGGATCGGCATCGTGTACTTCACGATGCGCGACTGCGCATTCCTGGCCGATCGGGAGCTGCCCGGACACACTCTCCGCGGCTGGCAGTGCGTCGCCGACGATGTCGCCGGCAGTGCCACGTCCATGCTCGAGGTCCGCATCCCGGATGTCCAAGCCGGCGTCGTGGAGATGAACCGCACCACCGATCGGGAGACTTTCGACAAGATGGGAGTACCGACACACGCTCTGGAGGCGAGCCCGCTGGTGGAGCTGTTTTCCCGCCCCAGGCAATCGAAGGGATCGCCAGCATGATCGATCCCCTGTGCATCGTGACGGCCGGCGCGGGCTCCGGCAAGACCCACATGATCCAGGACCAGTTGCGCACCTGGGTCGGTAGCGGTGCGGTGCAGCCCGAACGGATCCTCGCGGTGACCTACACGAAGGCCGCCGCTGCCGAACTGCGGGAGAGAATCAGCGGCGCCCTGCTGGAATCCGGCAAGGTCGAGGCAGCCCTGCGGCTGTCGCAGGCCTACATTTCCACGATCCACTCACTCGGCCTCCGCATCCTGACCGAGTTCGGGTTCGAAGCGGGAAGTTCACCGAGCCCGCGTCTCCTGAACCAAGACGAGGAGAACGCCCTGATAGCGAGAGCCCTGGAGCGGACGGACAAGGCCGACCGTATCGTCGCCAATCTGCGGATCTACGGCTATTCATTCAACGCGGGCACCGGCACAAGCGGAGAGCAAGCCTTCCGCGACGACCTGCTGAGGGTCGTGAGATTGCTGCGGTCAATCGACATCACGGCACCGCGACGAATGGGGCACATCGTCCGGCAGGCCAAGCGTCAACTCGTGGTAGAGTACGGCCCGGCTCGTCGGGATAAAGGCCAGACCGGGGAACTCAGGCGGCTGGTCCGTGCACTCCTGGACCTGTTCCCGCACCCGCTCGGCTGGCAGTCGATGTACAGCAAGACCGCCATCAAAGAGTTCCGGGCCGATTTCCACTGTCTGGTCCGGGCAGCGCGGCCGGGCAGTCTGGAGTCCGACTGGGATCTCTGGGAACGACTCCGAAACCTCAGAGCCAAACCCGGTGACTCACTGCCCGGGCGCTATCTCGTACTCTTGGGAGAGATACGGAGGGTCGCCGATGCGCTGGTGGACCACGAGGGACCCCTCCGGCTGGCCGAGGACCACATCGAACAACTCCTGTCCGCGGCCCGGGATGTCATCGCGTCCTACAACCAGGCCAAGCGGGAAGCCGGCCTCGTGGACTACACGGACATGATCGCTGGGGCCGGCCGGCTTCTCAGGGACCGGCCCGATGTCCTGCAGACGCTCGCCAGCCAGATCGACTGCCTTGTGGTGGACGAGTTCCAGGACACGAATCCACTGCAGTTCGACCTGCTGTGGAGGATCAAGCAGACCAAGGTCCCCACGCTGGTGGTCGGCGACGTGAAACAGGCCATCATGGGGTTCCAAGGTGCCGACCCGCGGCTCTTCGCGGCTCTGGAGCGGAACCACCGGTCTGTGTCGCGCCCCCTGACAAGGAACTGGCGATCCTCGCCACCGCTGATGGACTTCGTGAATGCGGTCGGGACGGAGCTGTTCGGAACAGGCTACGTGCAACTTGAGCCACAACGACAGCCGGCCCGGATGGAGCCGCTCGAAGTCATGCACTTCGTCAAGAGAACCAAGAAGGACTGGCATGCGATCCGGGCCTGGTCCGTGGGTACCCATCTCAAACGCCTTCTCAAGGATTCGTCCCAGGAGGTATCCGACCACAGAACCGGGTCGTGGCGCAGGCTGCGCGGCGGCGACATCGCGGTGCTCTGTCCGACCAACGAGGTCGTCGAGACCTACGCAGGTGTGTTCCAGTCCATCGGTCTGCGGGTTAACCACCAGGCCGCCGGCTGGCTGTCCTCGGCTCCGGTGAGGCTCGCGTGGAACGCGCTGGCGTATGTGGCGAATCCGGGGGACCGTCACGCAGCACTGTTGCTGTGCTCGACGGAACTCGGTTCGCTGACGCTCGAGGAGGGGGTACGGCAGCTCATCGAGACCGGCCGCATCAAGGACCCGATCCTGCACAAGCTGGAGGCACTGTCGGAGGGTGTCGCAGACCGAACGGTCTATGCGGTCGTGGCTGAGACACTGCGGGTTGCGGAACTCTTCGACGAGGTCTCGTCGTGGCCGGACAGCGAGCAGGCGCGTGCCAACCTCGTCCGGCTGCTGGACGAGGCCGGGCAGTTCATGGACGCCAATCGGGAAGCCCTGGCCCACAGCGGCTACCACGGACAGGGAGTGGAAACACTCCTGAGCTGGCTCGCCTTCCGGCAGGACGAGGACGAACAGCCGGAAAGATCGGTGCTCCAGGAAGACGCGATCACCTTGCGGACCTGGCACTCCGCCAAAGGGCTGGAATGGCCGGTCGTGGCGGTCTGCAATCTGGACCGGGCACTGCGGCCACACCTTCCGAGCCTTGATATCGAGTGCGACTCGTTCGATGATCTCGGAACCATTCTGGAGGGATCCCGCATCAGCTACTCGCCCAGGTACGCGGCGGCGGAGAAACGGGAAGAGATGGAGTCCAGGCTGCGGGAGGGACAGCTCACGGAAGCAAGGCGGCTGCTGTACGTGGCGCTGACCCGCGCCAGAGACAAGCTCCTGCTGGAATGGCCGGCGTTCCAGGCGCGACCGGAAAAAGGGAAAAAACGGACATACTCGTATTGGAAACTGCTGCGAGACTCTTGGCGACTGTCTTCCTCGAGGAACGAAATCGTGATCAGGGATCAGCGTTTCCCGTGCAACTCGATCGCGGGCAATACAGACTTCCCCTCGGGGTTCGATCCCAAACTGGGGAGGTTCGATTCCGACTCGGACTTCCACCGCGGCAATCCGAGTGTCTCGCTACCAACCGTGGGAAGGAGGGCTATTCGCAAGGCGACGCCTCCGGCGGAATGCACGCCCGAAAGCGTTGCCGCATCGGCCCTGGCTGGCCAGGATGTACGCGACCCGCCCGGGGATCTTCGCTCTTGGACGTACGGCCCAGGCCTGGACATCGAACTGGACCTCTCCAGTAGGGACTTGGGAACCTTCCTCCACCGGTGCTTCGAGATTCTCGGAGGCCGACCGGCCCTGGCCCGGCAGATGGAGGCCCTGACCGGAGTTGCCGTGCCGCCGGAGATCAAGGCCCGGATCGTGAATGCCGTGGCACAGTTCGAGGCCTGGCTCCAGGGGCAGTTCGCGATCGACTCCATCCTGCGCGAATGGCCCGTCCTGATGCTGGACGAGAACGGTACTGTCGTCTCGGGCGAGGCGGACCTGATCATCGAGACGCCGGACGGGACGTGGGTGCTGGACCACAAGTCGGACCGCATCACTGACCCTGCCACGGCATTCCAGAGATATGAGCCACAACTCAACGCCTACGCCCGGGCGCTTTCCGGTGAAGGCCGGACCGTTGCCGGCATCGGCTTGAACCTGATCCGCTCAGGGAGCGTCGTGTGGCGCCGCCCGGACCTGCCAGGCCGCCCGGGGCGGATCAGAGCACTGGTTCGTAACGAGCCATCAGGGACTCGAGTTCCTTGACTTCCTCCGGACGCACATCCGGAAGCGGCGGACGCACAGGACCGGCCGGCTTGCCAAGAATCTCCATTGCCTTCTTCATGACGCTCACTTCATAGCCCTTGCGGCGGGAGCGAAGGGCGTACAGCGGCAGCACGTAGTTCCGCATCAGACGGCTCAGGCTCGGGGCATCCAGCATGGACGCCCGCTCGTGCAACTGAAGCGAGAGGCGAGGCGCGATGGTCGCGATGCTGGACGTGTAGGTCCGGATTCCGATCGAATAGTACCCGGGCACCATGTCGTCGCCGATCCCGCCGATCCAGTGCAGTCTGTCGCGACAGCGCTCCATCACGCGCTGGTAGTTGCGGATATCGCCTTGCCCCTCCTTGAGGGCGATCAGGTTGGGAATCTCCTGCGCAAGTCGAAACACCTGCGATGGCGAGAGATTGACGGTGTCGCGGGAGTATACGAAGAGACCCAGGTCAACGGCTGCGGCGATGGCCTTGTAGTAGCCCAGCAATCCTTCGAAGTCTGCATTCGGGTAGTACGGCGGGAACATCAGGATTCCATCCGCGCCAGCATCCTGGGCCTTCCTGGCAAGCTCCACGGCTAGTCCTCCGCCGAACCCGACACCAGCAATGACGGCAGTCTTGCCACCCGCCTCAGCCACTGTCGCCTCGACAAGCTGCAGGTGTTCCTCCGGAGTGAGCGAATAGAGTTCACCGGTCCCTCCTGCCGCGACGATCGCGCAGAGCGGAAACTTGGTCATCTCGGCAACGTTGGTGCGATAGCCATCGATATCCAGGGAATAGTCGGCCTTGAAGTTGGTCACCGGGAAAGCGATCACTCCTTCAAGGCGGTCACGCAGTTCTGAAGGCGTCATCCGGTCCATTGTCGCACCCCGCCATGGAGGATTCCCGGTTGCCGGTGGGACAAGGGCTGCGCACGAGCGTGGCAACGATCGCTCGCTCCGGTCCCCTCGTGCTCGTCAGCGACTGGTGGGGACGCTGTGCCCGAACGGACGGTGACTGTTGTGATTGAGGATAGGAAACTGCCCGCACATGGGTCAGCGGGACTTGAGTCGGCACCGAAAGGGCCCGGTCTCCCCCATCCCCAGGAACGTCCGGAGGCACTCTCGCGGCAAACGCCCGACGGAGACCTGGGCATCGACAGGGGCGTCCAGACGGCCGAAGCGGTCGACGCCATCAGCGGATTCTCGCCAAGGGCAAGGAGCCACTCAGCGCGACTCCCGTGATTCATGCCTCGGGCTCAACCTGCCAACCGAAGCCGGGGCCATCCGATGGTCGCGTGTAGATCCCTTCAGGCCCGCGCGTCAGGTTGTTGTCCTCTTCATACCGCCGATAGACGACTTCGGGTCCACCCGGCGGGGGCATGAACATCTCAGCCCACGGGGCATTGGGAGTCGCGTAGATGAAATGCACGGCATCGCGCTGACCACCCCCGTGCGGGATGACCGGAATATCGTAGGCCGCGGCCATGTTGGCGATCTTGACCAGTTCGCTCATTCCACCGCACCAGTGCACATCCGGCTGCCAGATCTCGGCACCGTTCACCCGCAGCAACTGGCGGAAACCGTACCTTGTGTAGACATGTTCGCCAGTCGCGATCCGTGTGGACGTGATTCTCTCGCGGAGACGCCCGAAGCCCTCGTAGTCGTCGGGAGGCAGAGCCTCCTCGATCCAGTAGACGTTGTACGGCTCAATGGCCTCTGCGAGTTCGAGGGTGTAGCGCTCGGTCAAGGCCATCCAGCAGTCCATCATGATGTCGCCGTCTTCCCCGACCGCGGCACGGGCCCGCTTGACGAGATCCACGTTCTTGCGGATTCCCTCCCGGCCGTCGGCTGGGCCATGGGGCAGGGCCAATTTCAGGCGCTTGTAGCCGAACTCGACATGCTGTTCAATGTCGTTCCCCGTGCAATAGCACGGTATGCGGGGATGAATGCGGCCGCCGAGCAGTCTCCAGACCGGCGCGTCCCAGACCTTTCCGGCGATGTCCCAAAGCGCGATGTCGACCCCGGATATCGCGTTGACCACACTGCCCTTGCGTCCGTAGGACATGGTGGCGCGCCACATGATGTCCCAGAGGCGTTCGATGTCGAGTGGATTCTCCCCCATGAGAAGCCGTGACAGGTGATCCTCGACGATGACCCCACCTGCCGGCCCACCCGGACCGTATCCCTTCTGCCCCTTGTTGGTGGAGACTTCGACCCAGAAGCTGGCTGCCCGAGGTCCTGTGGCCCGAAACAGGCTTCGCATCGGCTTGTATTTCGGATAGATCGAAACCGGGTTGGCCACCTCGACCCGGTTCGTGGACCATGCGTCCGGGGCGGGCTCATACCTCGGCACGGGACGCTTGGCCCGCATCCTGACCAGTCGGACGCCGGTGATGCGCAGATCGTCCTCGACGCCGGCAAGAGCGGGAAACGCAAGTGGCCCGGCCGCGACCGCACCCGTCGTCAGAAAGCGCCGACGATTCATACTGGATGCCTCCTCTTCACGGTTGCGGATCCAGTGCCCCAACCTGAACGCTGGCAGTCACAGGCTAACATGCTGGATCCGTTCCTGACGAGAAACAGGTCCGCCAATCCGCATTTCGATTGCGAGAGAGCACGGAGACACTTGAGACCGGAGCCTCAGACATCCTGACGTCAGGAGCAGGTCATTGGCCAATCGTAAGCTGAAAACCATTGTAATACAAGGCTTTCTGGTGGGGCGTACGGCTTGGCAGTGGTCGTGAGTTTCAGATAAGATCGTGAACCCAGAATCATGCCGAACGCTCCTGCGAACACGCTGCCGCTCTCCCCTTGGTACAGTCGTCCCCAGCGGGCAGTCCTGGTGCTCCTGCGCCACCACCGCCGCCGAGCTGAATGTCCACTGCGCCCATCTGGAGCCCTTAGATTGTCCCGCCACCAACGATCGTGGGGCACCCAGCAGCTGGCCTACGGCGGTGTGCGGTCCCGGTCGTTCCTCCAGCGCGCCGCGCCGACCTGCCTCGCCGGAATGGGTGGATTCCTGGTTCTTCTCAGGTCGCCACCACAGGCACCATGCCAGAGCGCTCGGCTTCTTCCCGCTTACCCTCAGACCGTCGACGTGCCTGGGCCAAGTCATAGCTAGCCTGGCGCCAGAGCCACGATTTCGCGCTACCCCAGCCAGCCGCTTCCAGTTTCAGTGCCAGTTCTGGCGTGATCCCACTCTGCCCTCGTATAACTCGCGCCAGCACCTCGCGATCCACTCCCAGTCGCTCAGCTGCTTCACCCATGCTCCGCGCCCCTCCACTTCCTGCAACCTCCGGCCCGATGCACCCGTCCTGTATCGCGTGCCCGGGGTGCAACGGATTTCTCCGTAGCCATGCATCCTCTCTCGCCTTGATCGATTCTTCCATGTCTTCCTCCTAATGATGATAGTCCTCATACTGTACACCCCACACGGATTCTCCGTCCGTCCGAAACGTCACCCGCCAACCATGCGACACCCGAACGCTCCATTGGCCCTTGCGATCCCCTTGCAGACGATGTAGTCGATACCGTGGTATCGATAGTAACCGCAGCGGCTCCGGACCGTCCAGCACTTCCAAGATCTCGCGCAGCCGAACACGATGCGCTGGATTGACACCTCGCGCATCCCCGCTGTTGAAGAACCGTTCGGCCGCCCCCCGCTTGAATCCCTTGATCGCCACCTCAAATCCCTTGCTGTGAGGACTCTAGCTCATTTCTGCTCCCACCCCTCACCAATTCGGCAATAGATGGCTATCCACGCTGGACAGACAAAAGGCCCTGTGATCCGTCAAATGATGATTGTCGAGCAGATGCACTTGCGTTAGCAGCGGGCATCGGCAACTCTCATCCAGCCGTTCCCGTCGCGCCGGCCCGCTCGTACTCTTCGACCGCCCGGCGCGGATGCGCCACCGTCTCTGCGGGCGGCGTCCGGGTCGGGCGTACCCACGGCACGGGCTGTTCGGACCCGCCCACTACGAGCTTGCGGCTCCACCACGCCCAGACTCAGACATCCTGACCTCGGAAGGCTGGTCATAGGCCCGCCATAGGCTGAATCCCATTGTAATACAGGACTTTCGGTGGGGTGGGGAGGCTTGACAGGCAGTATCGATTTCAGTCGGGATAGTGATACCGGAATTGCGCCGGAAACACCCATGAACACCCTGCCACTCACCCCCGGTGCCGTAGTCCCGATCGGACAGTCCTGTTTCTCCCTCACCACCACCGAGGACGGGCTGATGATCTACTTCGCGCACATGGACCCCTTCGATTTTCACGACGCCGAGGATCGGGGAGCGCTGCTGCTGCGGGCGGCGCGACTGGCGGAAAACGGGGTGCGGCGGGCGGACCTGCAGGCGGCCTTCGGTCTCGGTCGTGCGACCTTGCAGCGGGCGGTGACCCGCTTGCGCCAGGAGGGGGAAGCGAGTTTCCAGCAGGTGCGTCCAGGGCGCCGGTCTCGCGTGCTGGTGGGTGCCCGGCAGGCGGCGGCGACCCGGCGGCTGGCGCAGGGGCTGAGCGGAGCGGAAGTGGCCCGGCGGCTGGGGGTGAAAGTCGGGACGGTGAATGCGAATCGACGGCAGGGGCGCATCGGGCCGGCGAGTGGAGAGGCGCTGGCCACGACCGCCGGGAATACTGTGGAAGTGTCTGATACGGATGATGTCATGACGGAACCGGAGAGTGCGACGGACGCGGCGGAGGCGCCTGTGGCCAGCGCCTCGGAAGTGCTGGATCGCAGTGCGCGGGACCAGCGGGACCGCAGCGCGCCGATGGGCCGGGGTGCCCGGGATTGTGCCGGACGGGTGGCCGCCTCGACGGGTCCGCTGACCGCCGTGCAGCCGCGCTTTCCCGAACGCCTCTCGGCGGTGGTCGGCGGCGGCGTGCTGGCGGCTCTGCCGATGCTACTGCGGGAGGGTCTGCTCAAGCGCGCCGCCGAGTTCCTGGAACTGCCCAAGGGGTACTACGGGGTGACGAGCATGCTGGTGTTGCTGAGCTTCCTGTTGCTGGCGCGGGTGCGCAACGCCGAAGCGCTACGCCATCAGGCCCCGGGAGAATGGGGAGCCCTGCTGGGACTGGACCGCTGTCCGGAGGTGAAGACCCTGCGGGCCAAGGTGCGGGCACTGGCCGACGATGCACAGCAGGTCCGGGCCTGGCTGGATACGCTGGCGCAGGACTGGCTGGCGGACGCTGCGGAGGTGGCGGCCACCCTGGCGGTGGACGGGCACGTCAAGGTCTACACCGGTCGCAAGGGACGCTTGCCGAAGCACTTCGTGGCGCGGCAGAAACTCTGCCTGCCGGCGACGACCAGCTACTGGGTCAACGCGCTGGGCGGGCTGCCGCTGCTGTGCCTGCACAAGGATCTGGACCCGCGTCTGACGCAGGCGCTGGAACAGGACATCCTGCCGGCGCTGGAGCGGTTGGGCGTGGTGGGACCGCAGGCCGTGGACCTGACCACCGACACGGAGGCGGAGCCGGCCCTGACGCTGGTCTTCGACCGGGAAGGCTGGAGTCCGGCCCTGTTCGGGCGGCTGGCCCGCCGGGGCGTCGCCGTGCTGACCTGGCACAAGAATTTCCGGGGCGCCGACTGGCCGGAGGCCGACTTCCAGACCGCCCGTTTGCCCCTGCACGGACCCGGGAGCACGCGCACGCTCGAGGTGCGCCTGGCCGAGCAGCGGGTGCGCCTGCCGCAAGGTCCCGAGGTGCGGCAGATCCGCCGGCTGCTGGACGATGGTCGGCAACTCGCCCTGATCACCACCAACTTCTCCCTGTCCCGCGAGCAGGCGGCTGGAGCGCTGTTCTCGCGCTGGTCCCAGGAGAACTTCTTCAAATACATGCGGGAAGAGTTCCAACTCGACAGCCTGCCGGTGCACGGCCTGGCCGCCCAGGACCCGCAGGCCCGGGTCGTCAATCCCGCCTGGCGGGACCAGGACCGGTAACTCCGCCGTCTGCGCAGCCAACTCGGCACCCTGCGCAACCGCCAGGCCGCCCTGCTGCGCGGCACGCCCACCGCGAGTGCCCGTCAGCGGGCCGAGCAGACCCGCCTCGAGAGCGAGGCGCTGGTCGCCTGCTGTGACGAGGTGCAGCGGCAACGCGGGGAACTGCCCCGGCACATCGCGGTCGCGGAACTCAGTGCGGAGCAGGCGCTGGATGCGCTGCCCAGCCGCGAGAGACTGTTGCTCGATATCCTGCGCATGATCGCCTACCGCGCCGAGACGCGCATGATGGCCGCCGTGGCGGCGGCCCAGGGCCAGCAGCCCCGGCCCCGCCCGCACCTCAAGGCGCTCTTCCAGTCCGATGCCGACATCCTTCTGGATCCCGAACAGGGCATCCTGCGGGTGCGGATTCTCGGCACCGCCAGCGACGCCGGTGATGCCGCCCTCGCCGGCCTGCTCCAACAACTCAACCAGACCCGCACCTGCTTCCCCGGCACCTCCCTGCGCCTGGTCTACGAACTCCCTCCCAACCGCTCCCTCAACCCGGCCTCGGGCTCACGTTCTTAACCCCGAGGTCAGGATCTCTGAGCCTTCGGGCGGTTCATGCGCTCACGATCCCGGAGATATCAATCAGGTACAGTTGGCGGCCATTGCCCCCGTGGGGCGAGTCGATGACCACCTTCCTGCCGTCGGGACTGAACCGTGGATGCGTGTCGCAGCGCCACTCACCCTTGTATGCTTCCGGGGAGCGGAAGTGTCCGAGTGCCACCCTTCGGCCACTGCTGATCTCGTACAGATAGGGGTGCTGCAACCGATCCGCATCCGGGTAGGTGTCGTTGAGGATCCACTCGTTGCCCGGCAGATACGTGCAATGGCCGTTCAGTGACATGACTTCGGGAGCCACGACGGCCGCCTCGTCCGTCTCGTCGCGGTACAGATAGAACCTGTTTCCATGGGACGGGTGCCATGCCCAGGCAAGCACATGGAGGGGGTCGCGCCAGATGAAGTGGGATGTCTTCCCGTAGGGGTCGAGCACGTAGGGCCGGGAGCCGTCGCTGCCGACAGTGAACATGCGCGTGCCAAACCCTCCCCGTCCCGACGGGTCCCGCCAACGATGCAGGAAGATCAGACGCGACCCGTCGGGAGCCACGAGCAGATGGTTGAAGTAGTGCTTCATGCCTTCGGTCTCGGTGTGCGGATTCGGAATCGCCGCAGCGGCAGCAACCGAGAAAAGCAGTTCCCTCTCGCCCGTAGCGAGATCCACTTTCCAGATACCCTCGTTGTCGGGAGCCAGGTGCCCTGCGTGCGGATCCGGAATTCCGACATATCCGTACCCGGGCCTCGTGTCATTGAGTCGCCGGAAGTCCGTGGAAACGGCCCATTCACCGTCCGGGCTCAGCGCGTAGATCGGCGAGGGGATCGTCCGCAGTGCGCCGCTGCGGGTGTCGAGAATCCGGCTGACGTACACATCCCCTTCCCGGTCGTTCCAGATCACGTCCGTGTCCGAGCCGGGGATCCACTGCAGCATGCAGCCTTGCTGCCAGCCCCAGGCAGTGCTGGTCCCGAGTTCCATCCAGCGGTCTCCGTCTTCGGTGTCGATCATTCCGATCCGGATCTCGTCGTCGGGCCGTGGTGACCGGTGCTCGAAGCCAACCTGCATACCCAGCACGCGCCGAGAGGCCGGGTCGAATTCAAGTTTGTCGTAGTAACCGAACCAGTGATGCTGCGGGCCTTTCGTGATGGCCCGGACGGGCGGCAGGGCGGCAACCGGACCGGCTCGCCGACAAGCCCATGCAACACCCACTCCGCTCGCGGCCAGGAATGAGCGCCGAGTAATGCGGTCCATACAGCCGCCACTGTATCACCGGACCCCAAGTCGGGCTGCGACCAGGTGCGGCACCACCGGTACCGGTTCAGCGGCTCGTGAGGAATGCCCAGCCCTGCTCAGGCCGTTGTGCCGGATGCAGTGCCTGCCGATCGGGCTTTGCCCGAGTCTGGTACGTTGGGGCGGTGAGATGCTCGACAGTTGCCATTGCCGTTCTTGCGACGGGCCTTGCCTGCTCCAACGCAACCGAGGAATCCTCCGCCGGCCTCGAATCCGACGTGTCTCCTCGGGAATTCCTGCAGGATGATGACGGCAACACGGTTGCTGTCAAGGTCGGCGAGACGCTGTTTCTGAGCGGCGTGACCCCGGCAGACCGTGATGCAGTGATCGCCAACCAGACCCGATCCGCCATGGAACGGCTCGGCCAGGTACTGGGAATGGCAGGGCTCGACTATTCCCATGTCGTGAGCTGCCACGTCAACCTGTCGGATATGGACAACTATGCCGAAATGAACGCGATCTACGGCAGCTTCTACGAGGAGGGCCGGTATCCGGCACGGACAACGGTGGAAATGCCAGGCTTGCCGGACGGCGCCGGGCTGCTACTGATATGTGTCGCCTTCACGGACCCCGCCGGAATCTCGGTGATTCGCCCTTCCTCGGACCAGATACCCGCCGCGATGGGGCCGTATTCCTCAGCCGTGCGGGCTGGCAGCACGGTCTATCTGTCCGGACAAGGTGGCCGCGACCCGAAGACCGGAGAAATCTCGGACACCGCCAGCGGACAAGCCGTGCAGACCCTGCATACGATCGGAGTGATTCTCGAAGCTGCCGGCCTGACCTACGAGAACGTGGTGCTGGCCAACTCGTACTTCCCTCCGTCCACGGAATCCTCGGATGTCAGTGGCGAATTCGAGACGATCTTCGCTGCCGGCGGTGCTCCGAGCCACTCGAACGTGCCGCTGGCGCGCCTGCCCGGCGACATCGCTGTCGAGATCACGTTCGTGGCGGTGGACGACAACTACGTGACCCGTCTGTTCATGCATGACCAGGAGCCCACGGCAGTCTCCAGTCCGGTCTCGTTGAGCGGAGGTACGGCATTCACGTCTGCCATGACCGGCAGCGGGGACTCGTTCCGGGATCAAGTCCTGCGTGCTGTCGACAACCAGGAAACAGCGCTGCAGCGCGCTTCGATGGGCCTGCCGAACGTGGCTCGCGTTGTTGCTTACCTGAGCGACATCAGCAGGATCGGTGAGCTGAGGTCGGTGCTGGCTGAGCGGTTCCCGGACGGTCTGCCCGCGCTGGCCGCCGTGCAGACCCGGCAGGCAGCGGACTTCCAGGTTGCCTTGGAGATGATCGGTGTCCAGTGAGATCATCCGCCCTGCGGAGCCAAGGCAACTAACACGTTGCTAGCATGGAATTTCCATGCATCACCGCACCAGCAGGGAGTCTCTCCTGACCACTCCGACGGAGCCGTTCCCCGTCGCGGATTCGAATTCGGCTACGTCGCTGCTCGAGAGAATGGCCGCGACGGGCTTCCAGGGTCGGCAGTTGGGCGATGCGTTCAAGGTCTGGAGGCAGATGCTGGCCGACCCCGAATGCACGATCCTGATGGGCCTGTCCGGGGCCATGGTGCCGGCCGGCATGCGCCGCGTGGTGCGTTTCATGATCGAGAATCGGCTCATCGACATCCTTACGTCGACCGGTGCCAACTTCTTCCACGACATCCACGAAACCAAGGGATTCCATCACTACCAGGGATCGCCCGACATGGACGATGAAGTACTGGGCGAAGTCATGGTGGACCGCATGTACGATGTCCTTGCGGATGAAGTTCGCTTTCGCGAGCACGATCTCTGGATCGGTACGTTCGCCTCCAGGCTGGACCAGACCCGCCCCTACACGACGCGGGAGTTCCTGTACAAGCTGGGTCTGGAGGTCGGCGGAAGCTGCGACGAGGACGGGATCGTCACAGCGGCCGCCCGGCATGGAGTACCCCTGTTCTGCCCCGCGATCGGCGACAGCTCGATCGGAATCGGCGTGGCGGAGAGTCGGCATCGGGGCGAGAACAGGCTGATGTTCGACATGATGGCGGATGTTCTGGAAATCACGAATGCGGTGGCCGACTCCAAGGCGACGGGAGTCATCTACTTCGGTGGTGGTACGCCGAAGAACTACACCCAGCAGTCGGAGGTGGTTGCGATCCTGATGGACAGGGGCAAGAGCGGCCATCGGTACGGCATCCAGGTCGTCACCGACGCGCCCCATTGGGGCGGACTTTCCGGCTGTACGCTGGCGGAATCGCAGAGTTGGGGCAAGATCGCGAAGGGCGCAAGGATGGTTGACTGCCATTGCGACTCGACGATCGCGATGCCGCTGCTCGTGTCGGCCCTGGCGGAACAGCGGGACCTGCTGGCACAGCGGCGTCCGCCGTCGTTCGACATGGGGCCCAGCCTGAGAATCTGCCTGCCGCAATAGTCAGCTCGGGGAGTTATCGAACGTCGAAGTGCAACACGGAAAGAACGCCCTTGTCGGCGATCGCATCGACGCGAGCCGGAGGCAGGGGGTACGGTGTTCTCGATGACAGGCTGTGGAGTCGGATTCAAGGGGCCCAGGTGTGTGGCCTGAGCCCGGACCCGACTGGCTGAGCAGTCTGGACCTGCCTGGTCATGTAGGAACCAGAGCGACCAGCCGTTCGTCGGATGTCAGCACCACCATCGGGTCAAGGGCATTCTCGGCTCTGGAAACGCCCGTGGATCAAGGCCGGTTTCAATCGGCCGCATGCCTGCTTTCAATTGGACGGCCCATTACTTTCAATCAGCCGCATGCCTGCTTTCAATTGGACGATAATGGAAGCAGGCCGAGATGTTTCCTCGCCTGGTCGATCAGGAAATCCGCGAGGCATTGACCGACACCCGGGTCGTGCTGCTGTGCGGACCTCGTCAGTCCGGGAAGACCACTCTCGCTCGCTGGGTCGCGGGCAGTGCGTTTCCGTACGTGGACCTTGACGACCTGACAACTCTCGATTCTGCCCGTGGCGACCCGGTCGGATTCGTGCGCCGATACGACCGAGCGGTCATCGACGAGGTTCAACGAGTGCCGGACCTGGTGCTGGCCATCAAGGCCAGCGTCGACGCCGACCGGCGTCCCGGACGATTCCTGCTCACCGGATCGGCCGACCTCATGACGCTGCCACGCGTCGCCGATTCTCTCGCCGGGCGGATGGGGGTCGTACGCTTGCTGCCACTTTCCCAAGCGGAGCTGCGGGCAACAAGGCCGCTCTTCCTGAGCAAGGCGTTTGCAGGCGAAGCTCCGTCGTCGAGAATCCCGGTCCTGGACGACGACCTCGTCGAGACCGTGCTCGCAGGAGGTTACCCCGAGGCACTGACCCGTTCCGGATGGGAACGGAAGCAGCACTGGCATCTGAACTACGTCGACGCGATCATCCAGCGGGATGTGCTCGACATCGCGAGCATCGAACAGCTCGTGCTGATGCCCCGATTGCTCCGCGTCCTTGCGGAGCATTCCGCGCAGCTCGTCAACCATTCCGGTTTCGGCGCTCCGCTCGGCATGAACCACGTCACGGCACGGAAGTACGTCGGCATCCTCGAGAGCCTGTTTCTTGTGCACACTTTGCCGCCCCGGTACGCCAACACGCTCAAGCGCAGCACCAAATCACCCAAGCTCCACTTCCTTGACGCCGGATTGCTGGCCGCACTGAGAGGGATTTCGCCGGACCGCGTACGTCGCGATCGCAAGGTGTTCGGACCGCTCCTGGAGACCTTCGTACTCGGAGAGCTGCTCAAGCTGGCGGGCTGGGGCAACAACCGGTACACGTTCCTGCATTTTCGGGACAAGGACCGCAACGAGGTCGACATCGTGATCGAAGACCGGCATGGTCAGGTCGTCGGGATTGACGTGAAGGCGTCCGCGACCGTGTCCCACGGGGACTTCTCCGGCCTGCGTCGACTCGCAAGCGACTGCGGGAAGAACTTCAAGATGGGACTCGTCCTGTATGACCACGACCGTACGGTCGCATTCTCCGACAACATGGCCGCCGTACCAGTCTCGGCCCTATGGTCATGACCGTGACGAAGCTGCACGGCAACACCGCTCGACAAGGTGACTCCGGCCCTGCAGCGACAGCTCGGGACTGGGCGTTGAAGCCTCAGCGGCCAGCACGAACCGCCCGTCGCAGACCGACTGCGGTACGACTCTCGCAGGAGCGTCGTCACGGGCACTCTCAACGCAGCCAGGAATCCAGGTTCTCGGCCACGAACCGGTCGTCCGTCAGGTGCGGATAGGACCGCAGGACCCTGTCGATCTCCTCACTCTGGCCGGGAGACAGTCCTTCAGCCTCGTCCAAGCACCAGATTCCCTCCAGCAGGCCTTGCCGTCGCAAGACCTCGTGAATCCCCGCGATACAGCCAGCGAACCCGTTGGGAGCATCGAACAGGGCGGCATTCGCATCGGTGACCTGCAGGTGCAGGCCCAACAGCTCGGTCGGTATCTTTGGCGACGGGCCTGTCGCGAATTCCCTGCAGACGCGCCAGTACTCGCAGGCCCGGCGGGTCCAGACCGCCCAGTGTCCCAGGAGGCCGCCAACGAACCGCATCTCGGATTCCCCAACCGGCAGCGGGGCAACCAGATCCCCGATGATGTTGTCATCGTTGCCGGTGTAGAGCGCGATCTCTCCCGCCCGCCCCGATGCACTGACGGCCCGCATCACGTCGAGCGTCCGGTAACGGTCGAACGGCGCGACCTTGATCCCGCACACGTTCTCGATCTCGCAGAACCGCCGCCAGAACTCGTACGAGAGGGGAATTCCTCCCACCGCAGGCTGAAGGTAGAAGCCCATGAGCGGAATCACCTCCGAGACGGCCCTCGCACGATCCAGCAGTGAAGCCGGCGCTGCATCCGTGCAACCCCCGTAACTGAGCAGCCCGAGCTGGTAGCCAAGATCGGCCGCGATGCGCGCTTCGGCCACCGCCTGATCGGTCGAGCCCACGATCCCTGCCACACGAATGATCGGCTGGTCCACCCGGTTCACAGTTTCGTCAAGCGTCTCGGCGGCCAAGGCAAGTACGGGTTCATACAGACCGACCCGCGGATCACGGATCGCGAACTGCGTGGTGTGGACGCCCACAGCCACGCCACCCGCCCCGGCTGCGACATAGTAGCGGGTGAGCGCCCGCTGCCGTCGCTCGTCGAGGCGCCTCCGCGAGTCCAACGCCAGCGGGTGGGCCGGGATGACGGCACCCGACTGCAGGTGACGGGCAGCCGCGGCATCAAGACGGGGTGGTCCGGTCATCGGCACGCTCACTTGGCCATGTCAGCCAGCCGCATCATGCGGACGGAAACCCGGACGACACGGTCAGGGTTGCGACGATCTCCTCGACAGCTGCATCGGCCCGACCGCGGATTTCTTCCGGCAACTGGTCCTGAATCGGATGCGGCAGGTAGACGGCCTCGAAGTCCGACCTTCCAAGTGCAGCAGCCTGTGCCCTGGCGGCCGATCGGAATACGTCCGTGGCGATGGCCACCGCAGGAATCCCCATGTTCTCGATTCGCACCGTATCGTGCAAACTGCACGTCGTGCACGACCCTCAATCAGCAAGCGCTTCAATAACCGCGTGCGGCTGCTGCTCGCGAATATCGGCAAGTACAGCTTCAGGGGCAGGCTTGGCGAAGGTCGGCTTGCGGAATCGAAGGATATCGGCGACGCGATATCGCTCCCGGAGCAACGTGTCGAGGCGGTCAAGGAACACCGATCCCCCGGGCTTGCTGATGTTCAGCATCGCGATACGTGCCCCGGACAGCGTGGTAAGCCGAGCAGCGGCAGAGCGCTTCTGCAGGACTCGCTCGTCCAGGGGATTCACCAGCATCTCAGGCAGTGTCAGCCGCTCTTTCTCGGACTTGCGTTCTCCACGGGTATCGACCACGGTCATGTGCTGGTTCTCTCCACGCCGGCTCGCATCTACGCTCGGGCGGAACTCCTCCGTCCTGCAACACACTCTACCAGCGATGTTGCGATTCCCAGAACACTATAGTCCCATTTGGCGACGACGAGCTTCCAGTACCGCGATACGTGCCTCGGCTCGTGCTGCCCTCGCTTCAGCTTGGCGGTGGCCTTCAGCCTCCGATGCTGCCTTTGCCTCGGCTCGTCTCCATCACTCGGCTTGTGCTGCCCTCAACTCGGCCGCCTCGATCTTCGCGGGAAATTCTTCGGGCCAGCAATAGTCCGTCCCGCTCTTGGGGTTCCGCAACCGCAGGTTCTGCCCCTCCACTCGGAACTCCACGCCCAACTCCAAGCTCCGCAACTCGCCCGTCGCCTCCGGCTCCACCTCCCGGTAGGACTGCCCCCGCAACCGATAGCCCACCAGCCTCCGCCCCCGCTGCCGACGGTCCGGCTGGAACAGGAAATATTCCCGGATGCCCAACCGCTCGTACAGGTCCCGCTTGTCCACCTCGCTGCGAACCTCGCTCTCCGGCGAGATCACATCCAGTGCGAAGTCCGGCGGCTTGCCTTCCTCCCACACCTTGTAGACCGGGCGCTGTCCCAGGTCGTGGTCCCGCACCACGAAGATGTTCGGCGCGATGTTCGCTCGCGGATTGCCCTCCTCGTGGTAAATGAACATGTCGCCTTCCAGTACCACCCGGTCGGCACTGGCGAAATGCTGCTTGAGACTCACACGCACGTTCACGATGGCGTTGGCCTGCAGTGGATTGTCGGGCAGGAAACGTCCGTCGGAGTCGGGGTAGTAGACGCGCTCTGCGACGCCCGGGGGCGGGCCCTCTGCCGATACCGGAAACGGGCTCTGCTTGCTGACTCTCTCATCCGTCATCGCGGAACTACGGGAACTGCACCCGCACAGGCGAGTGTAGCAGTCGCACCCGGCGGGTACTCCGTGCGGATGACTGTAATCCCGCGGAGCCGCGGCATCTCATGTCGGATTCATGGTCCCGCCACAGCTCGTCTCGCAGGTCCACATCGCAATCCTCCAGCACTCGGCGTTTGCGCTCATTCCCGCCAGTGCGCCCCGGGCGGCTCGTGGCTCTGCTCGTGCAAAAACTGATCGTCCACGCCCGCTTTCTTTCCCCCTCGGGCTATCCGGTGGCGCCGACGACGGCCTACTGGCGCTTGGCGGGACTTCCAGTACATGCGTTACCAAGTGCAGCGGGCCATGGATCTGTCGCTGTGTTTGGCGGACACATTGCACCAGCGGAACGCGATCTCTGAGCAACTTGCCGACCCACCAAGGAAACGCAAACCACAACTAGCAGACCATTTTGGCTAGCAGAGAAACAAGTTAACTCTTATGGTGCTGCGCACACTGATCACGCTGGTGTTGATGCAGGAAGGCAGGCACCGCTAAGAGCGGCGGCTGTTCGAGACGGTCGGCTCGCGAGCGATTCGCTTGCGCCAGTCAACTACGTCACGTCCGTCGATTCGCAAGACCCGCGCCGCCGCCTGATCAAGAACGGCTCGGGTCGGGCACTCGTCCATATTCGGCCACGGACACAAGGGTTCGTCCTTGCTCCTTTCGAAGGCCTCGACCAGTGGGGTGATGTTGACTCGCCTGAGGTCGGGCACAAGCAGCGCCCGCAGGGCATCGAGGGAAAACCTCGGGTAGGTCAGTTTGCGGGACCGTGCACCCAAGAGCGTAAGGACGCCAGGAGTGGAGTTCCACCATGCGCAAAGGGCCTTTTCGACCGCAGTATCGTCTGCCTCGATGCTGACCGGTATCCATGCTGAACCCAGCGCTGGCTCGTCCGCATGGACCGCAGACACTCTGACTTGGTGCGTATACAACCGGCACGCGATCAGCAGTCGACTGGCCTTGGTGCACAGCGACTTCGCGTAGTCAACTCTATCCGGCTTCGGTGCCGATCGGGCATCCGGCCCGGTTCTCATCGTCGTGGCGATATCGGTCCGGTGGTCCCAGAGAATGGGCGTGGTCCATGGAGCCCCGTCCGGAGCGTCTCTGACGAACGCATCCCGGATGCGCCGACCCTCCGGTCCGATCTGGCAGCAGTCTCCGGCGGCCACAAGGCGGGTTCCGGCCAGGGCTTCGAGATCATGGATCGCCTCGGCCAGCTCACCGTCGTAGAACTGGGCGGCCGACCAGTCGCCCTCCCGGATGCGCGGCCACGGCCACTGAGATTCCATCCCCCACGAATCCAGCGGCTCGCTGCGCGTGATCAGGTCGGACAGCAGGATCGCCTCATGCGGGTCGTCCGGCATCCGCGCCAACGAGACGAATCGGGTCGGCTGGCGGACACTGCCGGAGTCCGGTCGCCGGGCGATGAGCAGCGACTCGTGGATCGCGGTGTTCTCCGAAAAGCTGATCCGCTTCGGATCGTGACTCGTGACGATCGTCTCGATCTGAAATCGGGCGGCCAGGAACCGTCGCCGCTCCCTGCCCGATGTGCTGGTGAGCGCAGTGGTGGGAACGACGGATGCGAACGTTCCGGAGTCTCTCTTCAGCAGCATGTCCGCCAAGGGGTTGAAGAATGTCTGCACACTGGTCTGGTCGATTGTCTGTGCCGGTATCCCGGTGCGCTTGATCAACATGTCAGCGATCACGATCTCACGTTTCTGCAGGGACTTGCGGTCCATCTCCCCATACTGGCGGTTGCGGATGTCGTTGCGCGTGAACGGCGGGTTCATGATGACCAGATCGAAGCAGCCCGTGAGGGCCTCGCTCGGGGGGGCCGCCTGCTGCGCCTGCTCCGCGCCCAGACCTTCGGCCGTCGGGAGTGGCGAGACCAGGCTGGCCAGATCCCCGGCACCCCGAGCCGCTGCCAGCAGTTCCAGCGACCCGGCCTTGTCGCCTCCCTCCGACTGGGGACCGTGCCGCATCGTGAACAGGTTCATGCGCCGATAGTCGACACGCGGATTGCCGAGCGTCAGGTTGCAGGCGGCCAGTTGCACCCCGTGGCGGTTGATGTCAAGGCCGTGCAGCACATCCTCCACCAGCGCCAGGTAAAGCAGGTCGGAATCGGCCTGCGAGCCGGCCGCGTGTTCATGCCGATTGCGGATGGTATGCATGGCGGCCATCAGCAGCGTGCCGGTGCCGCATGCAGGGTCGATGATCTTCAACTCTGCCAAGGCGTCGGCATCGAACCAGTCACAGGAGTCTGGCGTCAACGCCAGTCGCGCCAGCAGCACCGCCGAGACGTGGTTCGTGTAGAAGGAACCGTCGAACCGCGCGGATGCCAGCAGCCGGTGGTACAGCGGTCCGGCATGGTCGAAGCGCAGCGATGCGAGCTCGTCCGCAACAGCCACGGAGTTCTCGATAATCAGGTGCAGCGGCTCCACGGCCTGCCCGTCTTCAAGGGCCGAGAGTGCGGCAAGCGCCGGGGCGAAGACCGGATTGAAATCAACGGCAAGAATCTGCCTCCATGCCCTCGTGACGACTCCTGGTGCCTCGGCTGGTTCGACCTCGTCCCTTACACTCTCGAGCTTGACAACCTCCGCGACCGACTCCACCAGCCGGAGCCGGTGGTGCAGCAGGGCTGCGTTCGACAGCATCAGCGCGGCTACCAGCGAGGCCGCCCTGAGATCCTCCTCGCGCCGCGGAAGAGCCAGGGCACCAGCCAGAGCCGGAGCACACCCGCCTGCAAAGAGCAACTCGGCAGCATCCCGAACGGTCTGTTCGATCGCATCGGACACCCGCTGGCGCGACCACTCGACGTTGCGGAGGCTGTCGATGAAGTCCTGCACGGTGCCCTTCCTCCATGTCGGCTCCCCACCGAGCCGGCGCACCGGCGCGAAGGAAACGCTGGCTTCGGTTACGGCCTGGCTGGCGACCTGAGTGGTGACCCGTCCATCCCGCAGGTGTTGCGGGTAACACAGGCCGAACGCGATGGCCCGCGGTCTGCCCTCGAGTCGGGACCGGGCCTGCTCCGCGACTTCCCGACGCTTGGCGGGAGTGTCGCCGAACTTCGCTTCGATCAGGATCGGGACCGGTTCGGCGACGCCATCGTGCCGCACCGTGATATCGATTGCTTCATCGGAGGAACGACTCTCCGCTGTCGCGGAGATACCCTCCTGACCATCCAGCATGAACGCCAGCAAGGTGTTGATCGATTCTTCCCGGACATGTAGCATGTGGATGTTGTTCGACACCATTGCAGCAGACTAGCACCCCGATCGTCGGGAATCCTTGGAAGTCCGTCGAGACTTGGTGGCAGCACGCTCGGCTGCATGATGCAACCCTCTCGCTGCTCTCATTATATCGCAATTTATTCTTTTTTTCTTATTGAAATCTTCCCGATTGCTGTCATTTCGGGGCTTCGGGCCTTGCAGACCGCAAATCCCGCCACGTCGGACCGCTTCCTGCGGCCACACCGCATAGTCGTGCGTGCCTGACCTCGCCCCGAAGTCTCACACCCAACGCGAAACTGCGCAACCCGTCGGCTGGCCCTGCGTCCCTCTCCTCGTAGCAGAACCCTCGTTATCGCACTCCCACCAGCCGCTGGCCCCACCATTGCAAGTTCGGCTGGAACAGGAAGGACTCCCCGTGCCCCGTGCGCATACAAGCCCGCTGCGGGTCGTCGACTCGGTGGGGTCGACAGGTCGACTTCGGACGGGCGTGGACCGGGCCCGTGCCTGCCATCGTCAGACGCTCCCGCCGGCCGCTGGCTCCTCGTCCATGCGTGGTAGCACGAGAGCGAACAGATGCACTGTGGGGCTACCTTTCGGGGATCGCGAGACGCCAACCACCGTCGCATTCCCGCACGATCGTGACAGACACGAAATAGCCGACCTGCTGATTCCAAGTCTCTTCGGAATGCCACACGGATCACACAGGGCCCTGCCAGTCAGTGCCTTACCGCTGCCATCCCACTTGGCAAGGCGCACCCCATGTTCGGAACTCTGAGTCTATAGTCAGGTGATGGAGAACGAGGCTGATCATCTGGGATTGATCATCCTGCACGATGCGAGGTACGACACTAGTGTTTCGTCAAACTCAAAATTGCTGGTAGAGCTTGTCTCTCGACGGAGGCTATCCAGCCCAAGCCTATATGCCTGCCCGCGCAGAGGGAACGGGAAAACGGCAGGTGCCGATGCACGCCACGAACTCAAGTCCGTCCAACAGAAAAACTCCATTTGACAGAACACTAGTGTTGCGTGAAGACATGATCTTCGAGTATACGATCTTGCGTTGGCAACGGACATCGGCAGCTGTCAGTTGCTTGCCAGTCCGGTCGCGCCGCCTTGCCCTGCTCCCATGAACGGATGGCCCACAGGCTTGCAACACTCAACCACAACATTGCGACTCACGGAACACGACGCACCCGTAACGAGAAAGAAGAGGGGGAGCGGTTGCCCGCTCCCCCGGCTGTTTGCGCGTGCGGTGCCTTGGCGACCGACTCTAGGGCAGGTCCGCGCCGAAGGCTCCCTTGAGGTCCAGGTTCTGGGCCGTGGCCGCCATCTTCGTGCCGAATCCCTGCCCCGTCAACCCGTAGATCCCGACCACTCCCAGCGGCCCGTCCGGCGAACTCCCCACGAACTTGAAACTGTACCCCGTTCGATTGTTATCGTAATTCTGCGTCGCCCGCGCCACCGACGAATCCCGGTAATCGATCAAGACGCTCCGGTTGGGGAGGGGGCCGATCATGTCCAGATCATGGTCGTTCGCATCGTAGTGGGCGGGATACTTGATCGCTATGCTGCTATCCGTGCCCCAATTGTTCTTCGGGGGGAAGATCAGCCGTCGCACTTCCTTGTTGGCATGGTAGAGGTAGTCGCCCGTCGACACCGACCGCAGGTCGCTCAGCACCGTCGTGACATACCCGCCCACCATGTCCCGGCTGGAGAGGAGTCCACCAGCCACACTCTCGTCCGCCGTGTACCAGCGCACCTCGACGCTCGCCGTACCCTCGTAGGCCGCCTGACTGCCCTTGTTGGGCCCATCGGACTGTTGCGTCATCGTGCCCACGTACGCCACCGTCTTGCCCTCGTACGTCGCCCGACCCCCCGCCGGCAACTGGTCCCGACTCTGCGCCGTCGCCACCGGCAGCGGACTGTAGGCGAACGTCTCCACCTCCTGGTGGAACCAGTTCTTGCCCCGCAGCATGTTCCGTGCGTGCTGGATCCGCCACACCCCGAACCGTGTGTAGTCCGTCGCCCCCACCGCCGACTTGATCTGCCACTCCCGCTGATTGAACATCGCCGACGCCGACGTGTTCCAGATCAGCTTGTTCGGGGCCTCGCTGTCGAACAGTTCCCCCTCCTCCCCGTGCACCGCCAGGAACGACTTCTCCTTGTTGTCGTCGTCCGGATCCTCCTCCACGAACAGACCGTCCCGCCCCGGATCGAACGCCGCCTCCAGACTCTCCACCGAACTCAGTGCCTCCAGGATCGCGTCCACACGATCCAGCACGTCGCTCGGCGTGGGGGTCCAGACCGCGTCCCCGTCCGCGTCCGTGACCGGCTTGAGGGGCAGTTGATCGATATCGTAGTCGGGCGTGAGGCGCTTGCCCCGCGTCGCGGCATGGCCGTCGCTCGCCACATCCCAGAACACCCCGCTCAGGAGGAATTCGATCACGTCGTACCACGCCTCATCGATATTGCTCTGCAGGCCGCCGATCGCCTGCATCCCGGCAATCTTGTCCCGCTGCTTCTGAATCCGCTCCCGTTGATTCTGCACCCAGGTCTTCGGACTGTTCGCGAGCGTGAACTCGGCCCCTTCCCGGTCCAGCAGACCCGCCAGCGACAAGGTCGCGCTCTCCTGCTTATCGACCTGCTTGCGGAAGTAAATCCCGGCTTGCCCGATGCTATAGCCAGCATCGGACTCCGTCACCTGCTGCTCACTGAGATCCGCCCAGTTCCAGTTCCATTCCTGCGGCTTGGCCGTCAACTGGCCGTTCTCGAGCGTCGTCTTGGCCTCGTCGCTCACCAGCTTCGCGTTCACCTGCGTCCCGTCGTCCACCGACGGTCGCTGCACCGGTCCGTCCGCCACCCGGGTCGCCCCGAAACCTCCCGCCAGGTAACTCTGGCTGTCACTGCCGGCCGCACCGTCCGTCTTCACGCCCGCGCCGACCGACCACACGCCCACCACCTCGCCGCCCGCATCCGGCTCACTGTCGCCTCCCAGCAACCGCCCCTCGAACGTGCTGTCCACCTTCTGCGGTCGATACACCCCCGCCCGCCGGCCGAAGTCGATCGTCGCTCCGTCCTCCATCCCTTTCTCCCAGTTCCCCTGCGTTCTCAGATCCGCCGTCGGCAACACGATGCTGTCCACCTCCCCGAACAGGTACTCCCAGCTCTCCCCTTCCGCCGTCATCAGGTTCGTGATCAACCCGTCCACCTTCTCCGACGTGAAGTTGATGCTGATCTCGATGTCCCCCGCGTACTGCCTGTCCGCTCCGCTCACCGCCAGCGTCTCCCCCTCGTACCGCGCCGTCCCCGCCGTCTGCACGTACCGCGACCGCGCCGTATTGTCCGTCACCCCGAACGCAAACGCTCCCCGCTCCCCCGTCTTCGGACTCACCTTGTACTCCGCCTTCCCCCGCGCATCCGCCCGCTGCCTGCGCGTGATCGTCCCGTACCGCGTGTTCCCGTACTCCCCGTACGTCACCGTCGATTCCGTCTTCGTCGCCCCGAAGATCGTCCCCGCATCTCCCGTCTTGGCCGCTCCCTCCAGCACTCCGTCGTCCCCCAGTGCCGCCGCCAGTTCCTCCGCGCTGGTCAGCGCCTCGAGCAGGTCGTCGATCTCCCCCAACGCCTGGTCGTCGTCCGGTTCCGCGTCGTCACCGAACAGGCTGTCGAACCCGGTGTTGGTCGTACCGGTCCCCTTCAACACCGCCGCCAGCACGCCCTTGACATTCGTCTTCGCGTTGCCGCTCGCGGCCGTGCCCCACTGCTTCTCGATCTGCTCGTCCCGGTCCGAGTCCTTCTCGAACACCGCCAGGATCTGGACGATCTTCTCCCGGATCCCCTCCAGCTTCGTCCGCGCTTCCGCCACGAAGTTCGTCCCCTTGGTCTGCGACACCCCGTCTCCCAGCAGGTCCGCGAACGGGTAGTTCTCCCCCTTCACCACCAGCGCCGTGTTCGCCTCGTTGATGTCCGCCGTCGACTTGTCGTCCCCCCGCATGGCCGGGTTTGCGCTCAGACCGTCCGTCCTGAACTTCGCCGCGCCGATCTTGACATTGTCCAGACGCATGCCCGTCAGCATCCCGTCCTCCATCCGCACCCGGTAGCTCCCCGAGGTGTCCGTGTCGATGTCGCCCATCCCGCTGCTCGGCAGCAGCGCGCCGTCCACGTCGTAGCCCTGACCGTCCTCCCGCATTACCGCCAGCAGTCCGCCCGTACCCTCGATCGCCATGCTCTCCGGCTGGTACTCCGCCATCCACGCCCCGTCCACCATCGTCACCGTGTAGACGTTCCCGTTCCCCGCCGTCACCTCACCGCCACTGCTGAAGGCATCCCCGTCCAGCGTGTACGTGCCGTCTTCCTCCCGCACCAGCGTCACCGTCGTCCCGCTCGTGCCCAATGCCACCTGCGTCTGCGGCGCGTCATGCATGGCCATCCACATCCCGTCCGCGTCCATGCTCAGCGTGTACAGGTTGCCGTTGGCCGCCGTCACCATCGTCACCCCGTCCTCGACCTGCATCTCCCCCAGCCAGTAACTGCCGTCCTCTCTCTTCGTCAGCATCACCGTCTCGCCCGACATCCCCAGCATGACCGTGACCGTCTCCTCCCGGTACGTCGCCATCCAGTTCCCCTCACCGTCGTCCATCAGCGTGTAGCTGTTGCCGCCCACCATGAACGTGGCTCCGTCGGTCAGCGTCTCCGGCTCCCCACTCACCGGACTCACCACCGTCCAGCTCCCGTCTTCCGCCTGCACCGTCTCCAGCGTCACCCCCAGGCTGCCCACCGTCACCGTGCCCGTCTCCGGCACGTACTCCGCCATCCACATCCCCTCCGTATCCTTCATCAGCCGATACCGGTTCCCGTTCGAGGCCGTCGCGACCGTCACCCCGTCCTCGACCTGCATCTCTCCCATCCGGTAACTGCCGTCCTCGGACTTGCTCACCGTCACCGTCTCGCCCGAGGTCCCCAGCATCACCTCCACCACCATCTCCATGTACTCGGCCATCCACATGCCGTCCTCGCCCAGCGTCAGCGTGTAGGTGTTCCCGTTCCCCGCATGGGCCGTCGTCTCCCCGCTCGTCACCGCCATCTCTTCCAGCCAGTAACTGCCGTCCTCCCGTCTCTCCAGCGTCACCGTGTCGCCCGACAGCCCCAGCATCACCGCGATCATCGGCATCCGGTAGTCGGCCATCCAGGTGATCGCCCCGCTCTCGTCGGTCGTGATGCTCAGCACGTACTCGTTGCCGTTCGCGGCGGTGTGGACGGTCTCCCCACTCCGGACGGCCATCTCCCCCAGCCAGTAACTGCCGTCCTCGGCCTGCGTGATCGTCACCGTCTCCTCGCTCATCCCGAGCGTGACCATGATCTCGTGCGCGTCGAACTGCGCCGTCCAGCTCCCCTCCGCCAGCGTCAGCGTGTACTGCCCGCCGTTCCCGGCCGTCACGTTCCCGCCACTCGCGAACGCTTCCCCGTTCAGGGTGAAGCCACCACTCTCGGTGGTCATCAGGGTGACCGTCTCGCCACTCGTCCCCAGCGTGATCTCCACCGGCTGCGGCTGGAAGGCCGACGGTGCCGCCGGCGGGGCCGGTGGTGTGGTTACCTGTTTCGGCTCATCGCCTCCGCAGCCGGCCATCCCGACTGTCAGAAGCCCTGCCAGGAAGAGAGTTACCCCCCCCCCCCCGAATTTCTTCAACTTGCTCTGCATGGAAGTGCTCTCCTTCTTTCCTGTACCCGTACTCGACCGAACGACTCTACCGCTCGGCAACCCGGTTCCCCGGAGACCTCCAAGGACCCTCGGACCGGATCACCAAGAAGCTATCACAGCTCGCGAACGCGTGTCAAGCACCTGTCAATTCCCCCTCAATTCCCAACGAGAGCTGAGCCTGAAGGGAGGGCTTGTTTCCAGCGAGAGATGAGCCTGAGCGAGGCTCTGCGGGGGCTGCGCGAATCATCGGACGATGATCTTGCAGCTCGATCTCGTCCCCCTCCCACCTCCCCCTCGGACTCGAACGACTTGCTGGCACCCGCATGCGCTTGCGGCACAAGACCTCCGTCGCGAGTCAGTCTTCCAGCAATGTTGCGGCTGACGGAACACTAGGGCCGCGTCCCACTCTCACATGCGTCTGTTGGACTCGCGGCGCTTCGTCAAGAATCCGAAGCAGAATCTGAGCTTGCTGTACGTGCGGACTCATCCAGGCTCCAAGGAACGCATCCAGAAGCTGATGAGTGCGGAGAAGATGATCGAGGCAGGGCATGATCGGCCCTTGTGGAAGAGGTAGGCGGGTCGTCAACTTCGACAGAACTCCGCCCCGCCGCTCCGCTACTCGACAACATGGCAGACCATCTGGCTGCCCTTCTGGCCAGTCGACCAGGAACCCAGCACGGCCGAGAACTTGCCGGCAGGCCCTCCCGCCACCATCACCCGAATCGCATCCGGGCTCCGGAACTTTCGGTAGCAGCGCTCACCGCGGATCGTGCATTCCTCGTAGGATCCTGCGTCTGCAGAGCCCTCCCCCGCAAGTGTGTCGTACTCTCGCAACGGTATCCCGGTGTTCTCGAAGAGAAACGAACGAACATCGTGCTTGCTGAAACCACTCCGAGCGATCGTAGCCGCATGCTCGGGCCCGACCACCACCAGCGCTTCGTGGCGACCACAGACCCGACGGCTCCACAGGTTGGCGAGGACGGGACAGACTGCGGTCAGCACGACATCAGCGGTTCTGGCCTTGTGTTCACTGACAGGCCGTGGCGGCTCGCAGCAGAAGAACGTGACGGCGTCGGTGCCACGACCGATTCCGAAGTACTCCGACAGAGGTTCCCACGGACTGGCTTCTTCGTTCTCCCCGATCACGTAGCTGAACCGCCCAGGGTTGCCCATGGTGGACATGTCGATCTGGCCAGGGGCTGCACCACCGAGATTCCGGAGAATCAGTTGCAGGGCCCGTCCGATCGTGGAGTTGGCACGTGCGGTATTCGAGAAGACGTTGCTCCCGCACGCGAAGCCGAGGTCGGTCCGGATCGGTCCGTTGATCACGGCCAGAGGCGCAGCGAAGTGTGTGGTGCCCTGCACCCCGTGGATGTCGAGCCGCTCGTCACACAACGCCCGCACAGCCGGTACCAGGACTCGCATGTACTCCGGCAAGCAGCCCGCCATGACGGCATTGGCAGCGATCTTCTCGACCGTGGCAGGGCCAAAATTGGGCGGAACATGGGCCACCACCTCATCGGGCGACTGGCCGGTCGCTGCGAGCATGCGGTCGACACGCGCAACCGTCGGCGGAATGACCGGAAGAGGGTCTGCGAAGCCGTTCTCGTAGCAGAACTCCTCAGGCTCGGTGCCGGCGGGGACTGTGATCCGGGAAGCCCGCAGTCCCTTTCCCGCGTACACGCCCGCGACCGCAACACCTTCGCCCTCGGAAGGGGGCTCGAGGTGGCGCGAGACGCAGCCGGGCTGAAAATCCGGTGTCCCGTCGCCGGAACGGATCGCAGCCGGTGGTGACACGGCAGAACGAGCGCTGAGTTCGGCGACGAGTCGATTCAGGTCCGACTTGTCGAACCCTTGCGAAATCGCTGCCACTCGTCCCCGCCCGTCGACCAGGACGAGGGCCGGCACAGCCTCGATCCGGTAGGCCCGACTGGCCTTGAGCCCCTGGTCGAACACGACGGGCACACGCAGACCGAGCGATTGCACAAGTCTGTCCGTCTCCGCGGGACCATCCTGTGAGATCGTGACTACGGTGGCACGCCCGTCGAAGTACCGGACGGCACCGTCCAGGCAGCGCAAGCCCAGGTGGCAGGCTGGACAGTCAGTCTTGAAGAAGGCGAGCAGTGCGGGACAGGGTGGCGGCTGCCCGACGACCGCGGGCGCAATCTCTCCGATGGCCAGCATGCAACCTCCTGTGCGGACAAACGGGACCGGCCACGATGCCGTCCGGACTCGCGCCCATCCTACAGGATTCGCATGGGGAGGATCTCTGTTCCCGGAACCGGGCTCGCTCGCCCCGTCAACGGTCCGCTGCCACTGCACCGCACGAGTGGGCGGCCCTGATTTCCGGATCGGCCAACCCGGGCGCAGCGGGGAGAATGAAAGGCTCGGAAACGGCGTCTCGCAGTGGTAAACTACGAATTCCAGCGAGGCGTTCCAACCTCCCGCCCGCGATGAAGTTCGGCGTCGTCATATTCCCCGGCTCGAACTGTGATCATGACGCGCTGTATGCGCTGTCGAGCAACCTCGGGCAAGATGTGATCGCGATCTGGCACGAGTCGGAAGACCTCGGAGACGTGGATGCGGTATTCCTGCCCGGCGGGTTCTCGTACGGAGACTACCTGCGGGGCGGAGCGATTGCCCGTTTCTCTCCGGTGATTCGATCCGTTCGCAAGTTCGCCGAGTCTGGCGGCATGGTGATCGGCATCTGCAACGGGTTCCAGATCCTGTGTGAGACCGGACTGCTGGAAGGCGCACTGATGCGCAATCACGGATTGCGGTTCGTTTGCAGGACCGTTGATCTCGTTCCCGGCACGCAGGAATCGCCGTTCACCACCCATTGCCGAAGCGACAGATCCCTGCGGATCCCGATCGCGCACGGCGAGGGGTGCTATGTGGCCGACGATGCCACACTCGATCGGATCGAGGCAGAGGACCGCATCGCCTTTCGCTACCAGGGAGACAACCCGAACGGCTCCCGTCGCAACATCGCAGGGATCCTGAACAGCGGGCGGAACGTCCTGGGCATGATGCCACACCCGGAAAGGGCTTGCGATCCCGCCGTCGGATCGACGGACGGCCGGGCGGTATTTCAGTCGATGATCGCCGCGACCGAGGCTATGACCGCAGGCCATGCAGCCTGAAGTCAACGAGCACGTCGCCGCGGAGCACGGGCTCACGCGGGAAGAGTACCGACGGGTCACCGAACGCCTGGGCCGGATCCCCACGATCACCGAACTCGGGATCATTGGCGTCATGTGGAGCGAACACTGCTCCTACAAGAGTTCGCGTCTGCACCTCAGGAAGCTCCCGACAAGCGGGGAGCGCATTCTGGTGGGCCCCGGCGAGAACGCCGGAATCGTCGATATCGGCGGCGGATGGGCGGCGGCGTTCAAGATCGAGTCCCACAATCATCCGAGTTTCATCGAGCCTTTCCAGGGCGCAGCCACGGGCGTCGGCGGCATCCTCCGCGACATCTTCACCATGGGCGCTCGCCCCGTCGCGGTTCTCGACGCCCTTCGCTTCGGACCACCCGATGACCCCGCGCATGGTGCGGTCAACCGCCGCGTGATCAGGGGAGTCGTGGAGGGCATTGCGCACTACGGCAACTGCATCGGCGTCCCGACCATCGGGGGCGAGTGCGCTTTCGATCCCTGCTTCAGCGCCAACCCACTTGTCAATGTCTTCGCTCTCGGCGTGTTCCGGCAGGACTCGATCTTTCGCGGGGCCGCCAAGGGTGTCGGCAATCCGGTCATCTACGTCGGTGCCAAGACCGGCCGGGATGGCATCCAGGGAGCCTCGATGGCGTCAGCCGAGTTCGACGAGGACTCCGACGCCAAGCGCCCCAACGTGCAGGTCGGGGATCCGTTTCTGGAGAAACTGCTGCTCGAGGCGTGCCTGGAGGCAATGCGGACCGGGGCGATCCTTGGCATCCAGGACATGGGCGCCGCAGGCCTGACCTGTTCGACCGCCGAGATGGGAGACCGGGGCGGCGTTGGTATCGAGATCGAACTCGATCGCGTCCCGCAACGCGAGGATGGCATGACGCCGTACGAGATCATGCTGTCGGAATCGCAGGAGCGCATGCTGCTGGTCGCCGAGCGCGGGCGGGAGGACGAGGTGCTTGATGTCTTCAGCAAGTGGGGACTGGATGCCGTGGCGATCGGGACCGTCACAGGAGACGGAAGACTGCGGGTCCGGCATCACGGAGCCGTCGTGGCCGACCTGGAGAACAGCTTCCTCAGCGATGACGCACCGCTCTATGATCGCCCCCGATCGACTCACCGCCGTTCGGCGCCCTTGCGGGGGCCGGAGTTGCAGGAACCGCCCGAAGTGGACCTGTTGGCCGGGCTCGAGAAACTGCTCGCCTCACCCGATCTCAGTTCGAAGCGGTGGATCTGGGAACAGTACGACCATCAGGTGCGGACCAACACCACCGCCGGGCCGGGCGGCGATGCCGCGGTGATCCGGATCAAGGAAGCGGGAGTCTCGCTGGCCATGTCCTTGGATGGCAACTCCCGCTACTGTTCCCTGGAACCCCGACTCGGAACCTGGCTGATGGTCGCGGAGTGCTGCCGAAACCTCGCTACCGTGGGCGCCACCCCGATCGGCGCGACGAACAATCTCAACTTCGGGAATCCCGAGAAACCCGACATCATGGCGCAGTTGGTGGAGTCAATCGAGGGGCTCGGCGAAGCCTGCCGGCACTTCGGCACGCCAGTAACAGGAGGCAACGTGAGCCTCTACAATGAAACCCTTGGTAGCGGCATTGACCCTGCGCCGGTGGTCGGTGTCGTGGGGCTTCTGGACGATGTCGAACCTCCGCCTGGTGCCTGTTTCGCGAACGGAGGAGACAGCGTGATGCTGATAGGAGGGATCCTGCCTGGCGCATCCGATCGGCTGGCGGAGCGATTCGGGTCATCGCAGTATGCCAAGTCGGTGCTCGGCCTGACCTGGGGTCTCCCTCCCGCGCTTGATCCGGACCATGAATCGGCGGTGCAGGAGACGACCCGCCAGATCGTCCGGCGGGGGCTCGCCCGGGCCGCCCATGACGTTGGTACGGGCGGACTCGCCGTGGCGCTGGCGGAATGCTGCTTCGGACCGGAACGCACCGGGGCGCGGATCGGCCTTCGTGGAAACCTGCAGGCGCGCGAGGCTCTGTTTCACGAGGCACCTTCCCGCATACTCGTCGCGGCAGACCCATCCAACGTGAGCCAGATCTCGCGAATCGCCTCCGAACAGGGTGTGGAGGCGACAGTCATAGGCACGACCGGTGGAACAGCGCTGGCTGTGGAATGGAACGGGGGCAGGTGCTTCGATGCCCCGGTTGGGCACCTGTACGAGATATGGGACACCGCATTCGAAAGAGCGGTGGACGTCCAATGAGCATTCATCGGACACCGCGCCACCCATCAGCGACCAAGCCCGTGGATGGATTTCGTGACGAGTGTGGTGTCTGCGCGGTGTTTGGCCATCCCGAAGCCGCCAACCTGGCGTACCTTTGCCTGCACGCACTGCAGCACCGTGGTCAGGAGAGTGCGGGAATCTGCTCGAGCAACGGGAAGACGGTTCGCACCATGAAGGGCATGGGGCTCGTCAACGACGTGTTCGGTACATCCGGATTCGCGGACCTGAAGGGTCACATGGCAATCGGCCATACCCGGTATTCGACCGCGGGTGAGGTCGTCCCTGTCAACGCCCAGCCGTTCTGCGTGGAATGCAACAAGGGATCGCTGGCTGTCGCGCACAACGGAAACCTGACGAACGGCCCGTCGCTGAGACGTCAGTTCGAGATGGAGGGCTCGATCTTCCAGGCCACGAGCGACACGGAGGTCATCCCGCACCTGATGGCGCACTCGCGGGAACCAACGTTGCAACACGCCCTCCGCGAGTCGCTCATGCGACTGGAAGGCGCGTACTCCCTGGTTCTCATGGGGAACGATCAGATCATCGTTGCGCGCGACGCACGAGGGTTCCGTCCGCTTGCGTATGGCACGATGCAACACAAGGGAAACACGGTGCACGTGTTTGCCTCGGAGACCTGTGCGTTTGACCTGATCGGTGCTCGCTACGAGGGAGATGTGGCACCGGGCGAGATGATCGTCGTGGACGAATCCGGGTTGAGCCGCCAAGGGTTCGCCTCTGCCGAGCGGCGCTCGCAGTGTGTGTTCGAGCATGTCTACTTCTCGCGCCCGGACTCGATCATCTTCGGTCGGCCTGTCGAGAAGTCGCGGGAGGAGATGGGCCGCCGGCTCGCCCGGGAGAGCCCCGTCGAGGCGGATTTCGTGGTGCCGATCCCGGACTCCGGCACGTCCGCTGCGGTCGGATATTCGAAAGAGTCAGGCATTCCATTCAGTCTGGGCTTGATCCGGAACCACTACGTCGGCCGCACATTCATCGAGCCGCAGCAGTCGATCCGCAATTTTGGCGTCAAGCTCAAGCTGAACCCCGTCCGCCACATCGTCGCCGGAAGGAGGGTCGTCCTGGTGGACGACTCGCTGGTGAGGGGCACGACCAGCCGCAAGATCGTGGGGATCGTGAGAGATGCGGGGGCGACGGAGGTCCACGTCAGGATCTCGTGCCCACCCACGATCGCTTCCTGTTACTACGGGGTGGACACACCCGACAAGAACGACCTGATCGCGAATCGGATGACCGTCGAGGAGATCCGGGAATACATCGGAGCGGATTCCCTGGCGTACCTGTCACTGAAGGGATTGCAGGGATCTGTGGCAGACTCGGGGCGGGGCGAGTATTGCTATTCCTGCTACACCGGACAGTATCCGACCAAGCTCGTGCAGGTCGACCAGTTCGTCGAAGATCATCGCAGCAAGAACGGCGAAGATGACCGATGGGCTTGGGCATCGGATTGAGAGTGGCCGCCCGTCGGCTCGTCCCTGTCCGGATGCGGAGAGTATCTCCGCTGTTGCTCCGGTTCGATCGCCAGCGGTTCTTTTCTCATTCCGAGCAGGCTTGGCCTCCATGCCCCTTCGGAAGCCGGCCGTGAACCCCCGAAGTCGAGACCGAAGATCGCAACGCGGCCACGGTCGTGCATGGCTGGCAGGAACTGCCCGGGAGCGACACCTGCGGAGAAACGGCGGGTTCAAGACCGACATCCAGCATCCAGTACAGGGCATGCGGGTTTCGCGAGGTATCCCGGGCACGTAGTCGAGGCCCGGCTCCGTCGACGAAACGCGCGCGGCTGCGCTTGATGCGTTGTATACTGTTGCCGTCCGTGACTGGTGGACGCTCGGGTGACCGAGGTACCTACGAATGAATAGCAAGAATCTCCGTTCCATCCTTGTTCTGGCGCTGCTCGCCATTGCATCGACGAGGGCTCAAGAGCCTCGCATGTTCAATACGGTCAAGCAAAAGCTGGCCGAGGGGAAACAGGTGATCGGGGGGACGATCTACACGTCCGACCCCGGAATCTACTGTTCAATGGCGAACGCAGGATTCGACTTCCTCTGGATCGAGATGCAGCACAGCCCCTTGAGTTACGACCAGGTGGCCAAGATGATCTGGGCCTGCCGGGATGCGCCCGCCATCCCGTTCATCCGGGTACCGACTCCGACCGAGGGAGACCTGCAGAAGGCGACCGATATCGGTGCTCTGGGAATCATCGTCCCGATGGTGGACAGCGTCCAGGAGGCGGAAGATGGGGTAACGTACGCCAAATACCCACCGCGTGGCAAGCGAAGCCAGGGCGGAGGCCAGTATGGTCGCATTTGGGGGCCGGGCTACCGTGCCGCAGCCAACGACAACATCATGGTCGTGGTGATGATCGAGTCGCCGGCAGGTGTGGAGATCGTGGACAAGGTGGCAGCGATCGACGGCGTGGACGTGATCTTCGCGGCCAGCGGCGACATCGGGAGTTTCACGGGATGGGAGCGCGATGACCCGCGCTATGTGGCCCTGATCGACAGGATCAGGAACGAGACACTGAAGGCCGGCAAGATTCTGGCCGGACCGCTGGCTTGGCGTGACCGCGAGGGCTTCATGTTCTTCCAGGGTCCGTCGGAAGGAAGTCTGATCCGGGATGGCGCCAATGCGGCACTGCAACAGCCGGCGGAAGCGATGAAAGACGTTGCAACCGGAGACGAGTCCAACTGATTTCCCGGTCAGGAGAAGGGTCTTGGCTGTGAAGTGTCTCGGGAGGAAGTCCATCCGGCCGGAGCATGAATGTGCGTCAGCGCAAACTGAACCCGCAAATGACAAGTGCCGATGCCAGATGCGAACTCAATTCCGCCGGCTCAAAGGTCCTCGTAGAGTCGGAAAGCGGCGCGCGCTGTAGCGAGGGGAGTGCTGTTGCCGACCGCTTGCGCGTGACGCGTCGACATCCTGCCAGCACCTCAGTATTCTGCGGGCCCAGGTTTCCGCTACCTGCTCATCAAACCGGAAGCGCCAATCTTCAGCCCCCCGGCTTTCGGTCAAGGTCCTGCCTTCGTCAAAGTATAGCCGGCCATCAGCGGCTACAGGCGTACCAAGCCGAGGTCCGAACTTGGCCCCTCGCTCGGGCAGTGCACATGACTTCGTCGATTTCGCCTTGTGCTTCCGACACCGCCACTGAAGCAGCCGCTCCTCGATATCTGCATTCTCTATTTGATCTGCCTTTCAAATTTGAACGTTAGACTTGGACTAGAAAGGCAGCGAATTGTCGCATAAGGGCTGCCAGCAACCACAAGAACACGCCGCATGACAAATCCTCGTGAGAGAACTTTCTGGTTCATCAACGAATCTAGGAGCCTGTCGGACTTAGGTATCGCAAACGTGATTATGCATTGAAATTCGTATTAAACATTGTATTTCATCTGTATATTATGTATTTATGTTTTAATTTATTCCTGCATTGTTCGTTCTTGAGTCAGAATGTCTCCTAAGTCCGACAGTCTCCTAGTGAGTTTCTTGAGCATTTCAAAGTCCCTACTGCCATGATCAACAGGCGAGAAGAATGGCTAGCCTGAATTCCCAAGAGGGGATCTGGATGTGACAAACGGGGGCTAAGCGGAACTTCACGGGCTAAGCCGTACAGATTTTGCCCACAATATGTTGATTGTAAATCACTTGTGGCGTAGAGGGGTGGTTCTCAACCTGGCACGGTTATGGGAACATTCTGATTCGGTTTGACCTCCAGGAGAGCGAATGCCCGGCGCTGCAGCGGCGTGGGCCGGGTCACGATGGTCAGTGGGCTCGCCTCGCTGCCCGCCAGGCGCACCGTGTTCAGCGCCACGCTGGAGAGATCGTCCAGCAGGGTGCGGAAACTGTGGACCGGCAGGCCATCGGGCGTCTGCCTGGTCGCAGCCTTGCGCTCCGCACCGGGCGAAGTCCGGGCCTTGGCGACAGGCGTGCTGCGACGACGTTGTGCCGCGGGTCGGTCGTCATCCTCGAACAGCAGCGGCGCCAGGCTGCGGCGCATGTGCCACTCGATGTAATAGCTCAGCATGCACAGAAACACATGTGCACGCACGTGATCGGCCGTGTAGACGTACACCGGGCGGAGCCGCAGATGGGACTTGGCACTGCGGAAGGCGCGCTCCACGCTCGCCAGGCTCTTGTAGGCCTGTACGGCGGCATCCGGCGTCACCTCCTCGAGGCTGGTGCGCACGATGTGGATACCGTCGAAACGGGCTTCGTCCTCGATCCGATGCTCGTCCCGCCGCCAGTGCAGGGCGTCCTCCGTGATGTCGATCGCGAACAGCTTGGCGACCTTGTAGCGGTTGACCTCCCGACCGATGCGACGACCAATCTCAGCCGCCCCCGCGAGGGTGCCGGCCCGCACGGCTGTGGCGATGCCTTCCAGGATCTGTTCGGTGGACTGCAGCAGATCCTCGCGCTTGCGCCTTCGTTCCTGGCGCAAGCGCGGATTCAGGCACACCAGCAGACGTTCGTCGGGGAAGTCGGGGCTGGTGATCTCGGCCACCGTATCGGGTACCAGCGTGGCGGGCTGCAGCGTGGTGCGGGCCAGCTTGCGCAGGTCGCTGGTCTTGAGCGCGGAAATCCAGGCCAGTCCGGCGGGCTGGAGATCCTCCCGGATGCGCGCCGAGGTGAGCATGCCACGGTCCCCGACCACAGCAATGCGGTCGATGCCGAAGCGTTGCTGCAGCTTGTTCACCTGGGTCGCCACGGTGGTCGGGTCCGCGGTGTTGCCCGCGAACACCTCGACGGCGATCGGACAGCCGTCCGCACTGCACAGCAGGCCGAAGACGAACTGCTGCTTGCCTTGCTTGCCGTCGCGGTTGTGGCCGAAGGCGGCCAGCGGACAGCACCGGCCCTCCAGATAGGAACTCGACACATCGTGGAGGATCAGGGTCGCCTGCTGCAGGTGACGACGGGCCAGCGTGCGCTCGATCCAGCTCTGGCGGGCGAGCAGCCAGTCGAGCATGTCGAGCAGTTCGTTGCCGTCGACCGGGCCGAGTTGGAGCAGGGTGCCGAGGCTGGAGGTGGCGGTCTCCGGGGCGAGTTGGCGGGCGGTGGCCAGCTTGGAATCCGGGGCCAGCACACGGGCCACGATGGCGGCCAGGGCGAGTTGGCGGGAGCGGCTCGCCGAGCGATGGAGCAGTCGTTCGAGGCCCAGTCGCCGGGCCGTACCGAGCACAGCCAGCACGGCGCCGTGCGGCAGGGAGCGTTCCACGGTGAACAGGTCGTCGACCGAGCGCACGGCGAGGCCACCCTTGAGGACCGTGCGGAAACCCTCGATGATCGCGGGAGGGAGCTGGGAGAGGTTGGCGATCGTCTTCTTGCGGATGGAGGGACCTTCCCGCCAGGCTTGGCGGAGGAGTACGGCGGGCTTGCCGGACTGGTTGGGGACGTGTTCGATGTTGAAGGCCACGGAGCGATCCTTATGGGAACAACAGATTCAGCATAAATGATTGTATCACAAATGTCAACTGGTGTAGTAAGCACCATATTCGGCGCAATATTATGGGAACAAATATCCAGTTTACAGGCCGTTGGGTTCACCCTAAGCGCAATCAGATCAATATCTTAAAGCGTTTTTTCTCTCCTGAAGTTCCGGCTAAGCGAAGGCGATTTCGGCTTGGGACTGTAGGAAGCGGTCGGCCGTCAATGTCATATGATCCGTGAACTCATGAACATCGTATCACAACATCATATGGAAATGTTCCGGGCAGACGGGAAAAGGCCCTCGGGAGGGAGAAATGGGGGTTGAGTGGACCATTTTCGAGGGAAATGAGGCCGGATTGGCAAGGATGGCGGGAATCTCTGGGGGAAATCAGCGGAATCGAAGCTAGTGTTCCGTCAAGGTCAACATTGCAGGTAGAGCAAGCGGCAGATGCAGATCCCCGCTGGCGATCCCAAGCTCTTCTACCTGAATATCTCTGCTTGACGCAACACTAGGTCGGCGTGGATCAAGGGTCAGATACTCAGCCCGGATCAGTCTGGATGGTGTATTGGCCAACTATTCATGAGTTCATATAATATATGGCAATTCAGGCAAACATGTGATGGCAAGTCGCACAAATTCAACAACTTAACGATACAGGTATCTCACATCCGTCATAGGCCACAGTGCTCTTGAGAATTCAGGCTAGCTGTTCGATGACATCGTGGTCGTCGCACAGTACCCTGCGGCGCACGATGAAATCGGTGCTGGTTCTTGATCACACGGACGGGTGCGTCCAACTCCGCCAGACAGCCCGTATCGCCATTCCCTGTCCAGCGGGTATACGCCTTGATGACCGACAACTCTCTGCCGTCTCGCAGAGTCGTCTCCTCCTGCTGCAGACGCCAGTCCGCCTGGGTGATCCGGTGTTACGGGAGTCAAACTTAGATGTTCGATTTGGGAGTTATATAGATAGCTTGACAAAGCTACGGAAATCCACGCGGATGCTGTAGCGTGGTCGGGCTGAACGGGGTCCGGTCTGCAAGCACTGCACGATAGCCCGCAATGGGCCGAAATTGCGGATGATCTCCTGCGGAAGGAGGTCATCGTGAGCACCCGCGATGCATGTTCCGATGCGATCGGCGCGAGGCAAGGTTCCCCGGGACAGCGAGACAGAGGACTATGAATGTGGAGACCGCCCAACCACAGTACGGCGTCTGCCACGCCAATCAGGAGACACCGACGCAGTGATGCTGGCCGTGAACTTAAACCAACTTACTGCCCATCAGTGACCGTATGACGATCGCAGCCTGCTGCCATGGCTTTGTCAAGTCATCTACATGACTCCCAAAGAAAAGGGGGAGCGGTTGCCCGCTCCCCCGGCTGTTCGCGGTGCCCTTGGGCCCCGACTCTATGGCAGATCCGCGCCGAAGGCTCCCTCGAGGGCCAAATCCTGGATCGCGGATCCCGGGGTGACGACGGCCTTCGTACCGAACCCCCCGGTTCCCTTCGGGCTGAACCTGTAGATCCCCATCACCCCCAGCGGCCCGTCCGCAGAGTTCCCCACGAACTTGAAACTGTATCCGATTCCATTGTTATCGTGATCCTGCGTCCCCTGGGCCACCCCCGAGTCCCGGTAGTCGATCTTGACCGTCCTGCTACCGGAAGCAAACCCCCAGTCCAGATCCCAGTCGTTCTCCAAGTACGCAAAGGCCGCATTGTTTTTATTATCTTCGAAAAAGCCGCCACCCGAGGCGAAGGTGATCTTCTGGAAGGTCAGCCGCCGCACTTCCTGCACACCGTCAGCGGTTCTCCCGGTGTAATGGTACAGGTAGTCGCCGTTCGCCACCGACCGCAGGTCGCTCAGCACCGTCGTGACACGCCCGCCCACTGCATTCGTCTTGGCGTGGTTAGTGTAGCCAGCGATCGTCTCGCCGACCTCGAACCATTTCACCTCGACGCTCACCTTACCCTCGTAGGCCGCCTGAAGGCCCTTGTTGGCATCATCATTGCGCGCCGTCATCTCGCCCAGGTACGCCACCGTCTTGCCCTCGTACGTCGCCTGGCCCCCCGCCGGCAACTGCGCCCGGGTCCGGGGCCGCGGCACCGGCAGCGGACTCCACAAGAACGCCTCCACCTCCTGGTGGTACCAGTTCTTGGCCCGCAGCGCGTTCCGCGCATGCTGGATCCGCCACACCCCGAGCCGCGTGTAGTCCGTACTCGCCACCGTCGCCTTGATCTGCCACTGCCGCTGATTGAAGATCGACGACGCCGACGTGTTCCAGATCAGCCTTTTCGCGCCCGCACTGTCGAACAGCTTCCCGTCGCCCCCGTTCTTGTCCAGGAACGACTTCTCGTCATCCCCGTCCTCCTCCACGAACAGGCCGTCCTGCCCCGGATCGAACGCCGTCTCCAGACTCTCCACCGAACTCAGCGCTTCCAGAATCGCGTCGATGCGGTCCAGCGCATCACCCGGAATGGTCTTGACCTTGGTTCCGTTGCCGTCGTCGACGATCTTGAGCGGCAACTCCGTGTGAATCTCGCTCGCGGCGCCGCTGGTGGTCCCTCCCAGCCGAAGCCTGCTGATGCCGGAGCCCCCGACGTTGCCCCCGTCGCTCGCGACATCCCAGAACACGTTCGTCACGAGGTGCCTCAGCACCGCATCCCACGCCTCCTGCTCTTGCGTCTCCAGATCGCCGATCGCCTTCAGCCCCGCGATCTTGTCCCGCTGCTTCTGGATCCGCTCCCGCGCATCCTGCACCCACGTCTTCGGACTGTTGTGCGTGTACTCCCCGCCTTCCTTGGCCAGCAGGTCCGCCAGCGCGATCTCCACGCTCTCCTTCGCGGTCCCCTTCTTCACGTTGGCCTCCCCCGCCTCATCCGCCTTCCGGAAATACAGCGCATCCACACCCCCCGCGAACTTGCCGGCCCCGAGGTTGCTCGTCTCCGCACTGGTGAGCGTTTCGTAGTACCACGCCCACGCCTGCGGCTTGGCCGTCAACTGCCCGTTCGCGAGCGTCGTCGCGCCCGAACCCTCATTCTTCCCGCTCACCGCCGTGCCGTCGTCCACCGACGGTCGCCGCACCGGTTCGTCCGCCACTCGGTTGGCTCCGAAGCCCCCCGCCAGATAGCTCGCATCCTCGGTCCCGTCCGCGGTGTTCGTCTTCACCCCCGCTCCGACCGACCACACTCCCACCACCTCGCTGCCCGCCTCCGGCGCAGTGTTGCCTCCCAGCAACCGCCCCTCGAACGTGCTGTCCACCTCCTGCGGCCGATACGACCCCGCCCGCCGGCCGAAGTTGATCGTCGCCGGGGTCGCCTTGTCGTTGTTCTTGTCCGAACCCTGCGCCCACATCCCCTGCGTGCTCAGGTCCGCCGTCGGCAGCACGATGCTGTCCACCTCCCCGAACAGGTACTCCCAACTCTCCCCTTCCGCCGTCATCAGGTTCGTGATCAACCCGTCCACCTTCTCCGCCGTGAAGTTGATGCTGATCTCGATGTCCCCCGCATACTGCTTGTCCCCTCCGCTCACCGCCAGCGTCTGCCCCTCGTACCGCGCCGTACCCTTCGTCTGCACGTACCGCGCCCGCGCCGTCTCGTCCGTCACCCCGAACGCGAACGCTCCCCGCTCCCCCAGCTTGTCGCTCACGCTGTACTTCGCCGGCGCGACCGCATCCTTGCGCTCCTTGCGCGTGATCGTCCCGTACCGCGTGTTCCCGTGCATCCCGTACGTCACCGTCGATTCCGTCTTCGTCGCCGCGAAGATCTTCGCCGCGTCACCCGCCTTGGCCACATTCTCCAGCGCACCGTCGTCCCCCAGCGCCGCCGCCAGTTCCTCCGCGCTCGTCAGCGCCTCGATCAGATCGTCGATCTTCCCCAGCGCCTTGTCGTCATCCTGCTTGGTGTCCTTCGGCAACAGCGTGTCGACCTTGGCGTCGTCGAACACCTCCTTCAGCACCCCCTTGACATTCGTCTTCGCGTTCTTGGCCTTGTTGGCCTCGCTGTTCGTGCCCCACTGGTTCGTGATCTGCGTGTCCCGCTCCGAATCCTTCTCGAACACGTCCAGGATCTGCACGACCTTCTCCCGGATCCCCTCCAGCTTCGTCCGCGCTTCCGCCACGAAGTTCTTGCCCTTCGTCTGCGACACACCGTCCCCCAGCAGGTCCGCGAACGGATAGTTCTCCTTCGCCACCACCAGCGCCGTGTTCGCCTCGTTGATGTCCGCCGTCGACTTGTCGTCCCCCAGCATCGTCGGCATCGGGTCCATACCGTCCGTCTTGAAGTCCGTCGCCGTGTCGATCTTGACGTTGTCCAGACGCATGCCCGTCAGCATCCCGTCCTCCATCCGCACCCGGTAGCTCCCCGAACTGTCCGTGTCGATGTCGCCCATCCCGCTGCTCGGCAGCATCGCGCCGTCCACGTCGTAGCCCTCACCGTCCTCTCGCGATACCGCCAGCAGTCCGCCCGTGCCCTCGATCGCCATGCTCTCCGGCTGGTACTCCGCCATCCACGCTCCGTCCACCATCGTCACCGTGTAGACGTTCCCGTTCCCCGCCGTCACCCGACCGCCACTCATGAAGGCATCCCCGTCCAGCGTGTACGTGCCGTCTTCCTCCCGCACCAGCGTCACCGTCGTCCCGCTCGTGCCCAACGCCACCTGCGTCTGTGGCGCCTCATGCATGGCCATCCACATCCCGTTCGCGTCCATGCTCAGCGTGTACATGTTGCCGTTGGCCGCCGTCACCATCGTCACCCCGTCCTCGACCTGCATCTCCCCCAGCCAGTAACTGCCGTCCTCCCTCTTCGTCAGCATCACCGTCTCGCCCGACATCCCCAGCATGACCGTGACCATCTCCTCCCGGTATGTCGCCATCCAGTTCCCCTCACCGTCATCCATCAGCGTGTAGGTGTTGCCACCCCTCACGAACGTCGCTCCGTCGGTCAGCGTCTCCGGCTCCCCACTCACCGGACTCACCACCGTCCAGCTCCCGTCTTCCGCCTGCACCGTCTCCAGCGTCACCCCCAGGCTGCCCACCGTCACCGTGCCCGTCATCGGCACGTACTCCGCCATCCACATCCCCTCCGTATCCTTCATCAGACGGTACCGGTTCCCGTTCGACGCCGTCGCCAGCGTCACCCCGTCCTCGACCTGCATCTCTCCCATCCGGTAACTGCCGTCCTCGGACTTGCTCACCGTCACCGTCTCGCCCGACATCCCCAGCATCACCTCCACCACCATGGCCATGTACTCGGCCATCCACATCCCGTCCTCGCCCAGCGTCAGCGTGTAGATGTTCCCGTTCCCCGCATGGGCGGTCGTCTCCCCGCTCGTGACCGACATGCCTTCCAGCCAGTAACTGCCGTCCTCGGACTTCTCGAGCGTCACCGTGTCGCCCGACAGACCCAGCATCACCTGGATCATCGGCGCCCGGTAGTCGGCCATCCAGGTGATCGCCCCGTTCTCGTCGGTCGTGATGCTCAGCACGTACTCGTTGCCGTTCGCGGCCGTGTGGATGGTCTCCCCGCTCCGGACCGCCATCTCCCCCAGCCAGTAGGTGCCGTCCTCGGCCTGCGTGATCGTCACCATCTCCTCGCTCGTACCGAGCGTGACCATGATCTCGTGCGCATCGAACTGCGCCGTCCAGCTCCCGTCCGCCAGCGTCAGCGTGTACTGCCCGCCGTTCCCGGCCGTCACGTTCCCGCCACTCTCGAACGCTTCCCCGTTCAGGGTGAAGCCACCACCCTCGGTGGTCATCAGGGTGACCGTGTCGCCGCTCGTCCCCAGCGTGATCTCCACCGGCTGCGGCTGGAACGCCGGGGGTGGCGTCGGGGCCGGCTGTCTTACGGTCTGGGCCGGTTCATCGCCTCCGCAGCCGGCCATCCCGACTGTCAGAAGCCCTGCCAGGAAGAGAGTTACCCCCCCCCCCCGGATTCTCGTCAACTTGCTGTGCATGGATCTGCTCTCCTTCATTTCCTCATACTCCTTCGTTGCGACCGAACGGCATTCCCGCCCGGGAACCGTCTCCTTCAGTGGCCCACAGGGACCACTTCCTGCGATTCGGCTTAAGGTTCGCACATTCCGCGCTCCTGTGTCAAGCACCCCCACCGGATTTCCGGATTTTTCCTCAGTCCCGTCCACTCGTCCAACGAGAAACGGGCCTGAACGAGGGGCTCTGCGGAGGCAGCGGGCATCAGCGGAGGATGACCTGGCATCTCGGTCTCGCCTCCCCCTCTTGCGTTGAGAGAGTACCGAAGAGAGACCCGGCCAAGCAGGCTGTGGGCAGCCCCTCCAAGCGGTCGAGCAGAAGGGACCAGCCCACTCTGCTACAGGCAACAGGCCCCCCGCTGGGGGGCTCGGTCTGGATGGACTCCTTCTTGAGACACGCCCTACCAGCAATGTCGCGGTTGACGGAACACTAGTGCTTCGTCTGCGTCCTCCCGTGTGCTATGCTGCCTTGCTGGAGCCTAACATTGCCAGTTGTGGAGCGGCCCAGAGCCCCCCGTGCGATATTCCTCGACACTGAACGACAATCCATGCTCACCACCGAGAATTGCGAGTTGGCCAGAATTCAACTCAGTATGGCCCAGCTTGGCCGATTCTGACCCGCATATCTGATTTCCGAGCCCAGTGCACGGTGATTGCGTTCGAACAGAACCTGCCACTTGGTGCAGAGACAACGTGCAGCCTGCACCGCGGCATTACCAAGACCATCACCGGTGTTGGCGGAAACGGGACGAGGCTAGGGCTTCGCCACCAGCAGAAAAAGGTAGAGCAACGGCAGGTACAGCACTGAAGCACGAAGAAGTTCCTTGGCGCTCATGGCCGTGCCAGACCGTGCGAGCCGAACCCCTGCGGCGAAGTAGCCGACTCCCAGCAGGAACGCCGGAATCGCGTACCAAGGAGCGACCATCCCTAGCCACGCTGGCGCCATGGACACCGGTACGAGCAGGCCGGCAGTGATCAGAATCTGTCGCGCCGTGGACCGTCCCGCCGGCTCGATCACCGGCAACATCCGAATGCCGGCACGGCCGTAGTCATCGCGATACATCCACGCAATCGCGTAGAAGTGGGGGAATTGCCAGAAAAAGAGGACCCCGTACAGAACCCATGCTTCCAGCCCGAGGCTTCCGCGCATCGCCGCCCAGCCGAGCAACGGCGGAATCGCGCCGGGAAACGCGCCAATGGTGGTCGACCACCATGTCTTCGTCTTCAGGGGGGTGTAGAGGAAGTTGTACGAAACGATCGTGCAGACACCAAGCAGAAAGCTGAGAAAATTGACGGCAACCAGCAGGTACAGGAGTCCACCTACCGTCAGGCCAACCGAATACACAAGCGCTGCCCATGGCTGGATTCTGCCCCCCGGGACAGGCCTGGTCAGTGTCCGCCTCATCCGGGCGTCGCCGTCCCGCTCCCACCACTGATTCAGTGCACCCGTTCCGGCTGCCAGCAGACCCGTGGCGAGGACCGTATGCAGTAGATTCGTCGACAGTAGCGAGCCATCGGCCGCCAGATAGCAGCCCATGACCGTGGACATCAGGATGAGCCAGACGATGGACGGTTTCGTCAACTCGTAGTAGTCCGACAGCACCGCAACTATGCCTGTGGCCTGAGAGACCCGTACCGTTGTTTGCGGATCTCCGTCCATGACCGCCCTGAAGAATGCTGCCGGGAATCGGCCCTTGCGGTTCTATCCTCCCATGAACGAGAAGTCGACCTGCTTGCCCTCGCTGGCTCCGACAGTGATCTCCGATTCCTGTTCACCCAGCTGCTCGTGCATGGCCTGCAGCGTGTAGGTTCCCGGCGGCAGATTCTCGATCGTGAACGATCCGTTGGCGTCGGTGACCGCAAAATAGGGATGCTCCATGACGTGAATGTAGGCCTGCATCCAAGGGTGGATGTTGCACTTGACGGCAATGCTCTTCTCGGGTCGAGGGAAAGCGTAGTCGATCGCAGGTGCGCCCGACGTCTGGGACTTGTTCCATTCGCGATTCTCCCGCGGCAGGGGGTGAACGTTGTGCGTGGTCGGATCCGAGTTCGTGATGTTCAGGGCCTGACCGGCCTGGACGGCCACGACATGGGGCTTGTAGATGCAGCCGACCTGATCCAGGTTGATCATGTCCGAGCGAACCGGAAAGCGCTTCCCTTCCAGTCCCTTCGACACCCACACCAACGCGTTCTGCAGCTTGCCGTCATTGACCAGCACGCGGTCCGATGGAACACGGCCGCCACCATGGAGCTTGATGCAGTCCGGCTCCGCGCTCATGTTGACGGGCGGAAGCCGTGGTGTCTCTCCCGAGAACGAGACCGTACCGCTGAGCGTGGCCGCCGTGGCGGGATCGACTGTCGTCATTTCGGCTGCCGGAGCCGCGGTCTCGCCGCCCCCTTCACCATCAGCACGCGACCGATCATACTCGGCGAAGTAATCGTCCCCGCCACAACTGACGGCAATCGCCAGTACGGGAACGAGCAGGAGAACGGGAAGTTGACGGTTGAACACTGGATTTACCTCCGGAAAAGGCCTCTCTTGTCTCATTGTAAAGCTTGGAGCCGCCGCAACTCGGCCGCGTCCATCTGGAACATGTAGCGGGTCAGCAGCTCGGCGTGATCGCCATCGTAGTTCCTGGCAGCGGCCGGTATGTCACCCTCGAACACCCAACGGCCCCAGTCGTCCTGGCGGAACAGTTCCGACGGCATTGCCGTGCCCGGAGCAATCGACGCCGGTTCGAGCATCCAGCGATAGGTCCAGTTCGGCTTCAGTCGCTCGGCGGCAAGCAGGAAGTTCGGGGCGGTCGCATCCCGGTCCTGGGACGGAATCCCCGTCATGTGGCAGTTCAGGCAGGGCGCCGCGTCGCTCGTGAACAACTGCCGTCCGATTGCACGCTCCGCCGGGGTGAGCGGGGCCATTTCCTCCGGCATGTACGGCACCGGCTGGGAATCCCTCGCCATGAAGAACTTCGTCAGCTTCGACAGTTGCCGGTCGGAAAAGTAGAACGTGGGCATCCGGGCATGCAGGTAACTGCGAACACCGTTGCGGTTGATGTCCGTGTCGCTCTGTGCCGGGTTGCGCAGGAACTGCGTCAACCAGTCGGGCTGCACGCGGGCCCCTTGCGTGTACAGCTGTGGCGGCAACTGCTCGGCCCAGTCCGGATCATCCGTGTAGCGCGGGATCGACATGAACGCCGATCGGTTGCCCGGGCGGACCTGGTGGCATCCCGTGCAGTTGTAGCGCGTCAGGATCCACCAGCCCTCCTGGATCGCTGCCCGGGCGTCCTCGGGCTCATGACGATACTGTTCGGGGAAGGTGGTTTCCACCGCTCCCAGCAGGAAGGTCGTCAGGGCGTTGATCTCCGTCTCGCTGAGATTGAAGTTCGGCATGCGCAACCGCTCAAGGTGCTCACGCTCCTTGCCCTCGTCAAAGAAGGCCGGGTTCTCCAGCTTCCGCTCGAAGAATCCCTTGTGGCTGTACCACCCGTCCGCCTCCGCCTCGTGGGTCTTGAGCGCAAAATCCAGCCGCTCCAGGGGCTTGCTGCCCTCATACGTGAGATCCGTTCCGATGCGGCCCTCTTCCTCCAGACCGGAGATCTCGTGGCAGCCGGCACAGCCATAGTGGCGGATCGACTCCAGTCCCGCAGCCGCAAGGTCGGGATCATCCATGAAGTCCGCCGCCGGGAATTCCTCGCCGGTCCCCTGTTCATTGAGGTACGTGGCGATGTCCCGTGCCTCGCTCAGCGTCAGCCGGAGATTCGGCATGATCGGACGGGGCCGCAACTCGTCGGGCACATCCGGATCGGGTGTGACCTCGGCAGGGTCATGGATCCACCGAACCATGTAGTCGTAGTTCATCTTGTCCCCGACGCGACTCAGGTTCGCGGCGAAGGCACCACCGACCTCCTCGCTCCCTTCGCCGATGGCGTGACAGGCCATGCAGCCGCGGGTCTCGAACAGCTCCTTGCCGTTCTCGGCGTTGCCGCGCCGATGCTGCACCAGATTCCCGTCCAGCGCGTTCTGCCAGAGGTACGCCGAGATCTGCCGGACTTCCTCGTCAAGCAGCCGAAAGACCGGCATCTTCGAGCCGGGTCGGAACTCGTGCGGGTTCTTGATCCAGACCGGGATCCACTCCTTGACATCCTTGAGCTTGATCTCCTTCAGACTGGGGCCGAACTTCTTGACTTCCTTCGCAAGATTCTCCTCATCCATGCGGAGGTTGTGGATTTCCGCATCGAGACGGGTGTTGGTCAGCCGCAGTTCCTCAGCCCGGGCGTAGTACCGTCGGGACGCTGCGCGATCCGTCGCCGTGTCGCCCAGATCGAGACTGACGCGCATCTCCTTGGCATTCGTGTCCCGCGTGGACAGCAGATTGCGCATGTCCTGGCGGACTGCGGTCAGTTCTTCGGACTCGGCATCGAAACCCTCGAATCGGTGGCAACCCCAGCAGCCCTTGTTCATGTACAGTTCGCGACCGAGGTTCAGTGTCTCCCCGCCCGGCGTCACGATCTCCCGGGAATGGCACTGTTGGCAGCCGGCCTCGACGTTCTCGGGATAGTACAGCGGCCATAGCCAGAACTTGTGCCGGCCATGCCCCTTGGTCACACTGCGGGTGGCGCGTCCGTTGCCGTTGTGACACGAGGAGCACCCGAAGGCCTCCGGGTCATGAATCTGGAGCAATTCGGGCCGGGGGTGGCTCTGAAACACCGGGTAGATGAGATCGGTCCGCCCGATCTCGACCGGTTCGCGAATTCCCAGATGGCAGGATTCGCAGCGATCCACCAGGTCGATGTCCATCAGGTGAATCTGCTTGATGCCGATCTGGTACTCCCGCATCTTCGCGATCAGTCCATCGATCTGCGCGGCACCGAGCCCGACCAGACGGTCGGCCATCAGTTCGTCGCGCTCGCCGCGGATGCGATTCGCCTCCTCCAGCAGACCGAGACGCTCGGCCTGGAGGCGGGCCCGGGCCTGCTGCATTCCCAGAAACTCCGACTCGAGCTGTTCGTACTGCAGTTCAATCTCTTCGGTCGCCCCGGACCCGTCCGCCAGAGGCAGTTCCACCTCCACGACCCGCTCGCGGATCGCCGCGATGTCCTCCCGGAGGCCCTCCTTCTCCGCGTCGTCGTGCGACACCTCGATCAGGTAGCGCAACGCGTCGATCTCGCTGCGCAGAACCTGAAAGGCGTTCCGTGCCGCCGTCATCCGCGGGATCACGCCCTGACCGCTCTCCCGATCAATCTGGGCGATCCTGTCCAGGACCTCTTTCTCGGCGGCGTTCAGTTCCGCCTCGAGTTCCTGGTACTCGGGCGTGTTGCGGATGGCCTCTTCCTTCGCCGCCTGTTCCGGACGGAGATCCATCAGGAAGCCGGTGTAGTAGGCACGAAAGCGTGCCTGGTACTCCTTCCAGGGACGCATCACTTCGACTTCGTCGTAGACCGCCCACACCAGCGAGGCCATCAGCAACAGCATCGATACCAGCAGGTGGACGCTGTAGGACTTCGTTTCGATCGGGTCCGGCTGGACCTTGTTGTCTTCTGCCATGTAATTCCCCACTTACGCGTCGTCGATGGTGCGAGCCTCGGCTAGACGTTGAACCACGGCGTGACCCATACGTATTTGATCCGGAACAGCAGCCGCGCAGCGATCTTCACCGGCAAGGCCAGCATGACGATCAGCAGGGCTTGCATGATGGCGTACTGGACCAGGGTCATGCGATCGAGGATCTTGCGGGTGAACTCCGTGGCCGTGATGATGCGATGGCAGACATAGCCGGACACGACGGCGAAACCGCCGACGACCAAGGCCCCGAAAATCCCGATCCAGGGTTGCGACGTGATGCCGATGATCTCGTGCAAATCCCGGTTGATCTCGAAGATCAGCCGATTGTGGTCCCACGTCATCCCCGGCCAGAACCACATCCAGCCCGGGCCGCGGATCAAGGTGCCGATCACGATCATCGTGCACCAGAGAATGATGAATCCGAAGATGAACGTCCAGATCGCGAAACGCCGCTGCCTGTAGGTGTAGTAGCCGTTTCCGAGTGGATTCTCGTCGATGTACGGTATGACGATCAGCCCGACGATGATCAGCGTCGGCATGACGACCCCCGCGATCCACGGGTCGAAATAGACCAGCATCTCCTGCAGGCCCAGGAAGTACCATGGCGCCTTGGAGGGATTCATGGTCAGGGAGGGGTTGGCCGGCTCCTCGAGCGGGGCATCCAGCGAAAGTGACCACACCATCAGGATCAGCGTGACGATGATCGCTGCCAGAAACTCCATGCGCAGCAGATAGGGCCATACAGCGAGCTCCCGCTTCCAGCCCTTCTGGAACGGATGGACCTTGCGGTGATGGGTCTTCGCCAGGTCCTTGTCGGTCTCCAACTGCTCGATCAGGCGATCATTCGCGAACGCCTGCCGCATGCCGTACCAGGTGAAGAAGGGAATGATGAAGATCATTCCGACAATCGGAACGTTGTCCGGAAGGGATACGATCGTCCAGAGCTGGTGCCAATCCATTGTGCTGACTCCTGGTCCTTCGGCCGGCTACCGGCGAACCGGCTTGATCTCTTTCTCCAGCATGACCGGTGCCGGGCCCGAGATGCCGCCGTCCTTGCGGACGCGCCAGAAATGGACGATCATGAACGTCGCCGCAAATCCGGGTATGGCGATACAGTGCCAGATATAGGCCCTCAGCAGGGCGTTCGCGTCAACGATCGAGCCCCCCAGCAGCGCAAAGCGCACATCATTGAACGGGGTCATCCCCAGTTGCGGTCCGAAGGGCCCCTCGTGTCCCAGCATGGGCGTGGCCCGGGCCATGTTGGTGCCGACCGTAACCGCCCAGAAGCCGAGCTGGTCGTCCGGCAGCAGGTAGCCGGTGAACGACAGCAGCAGGGTCAGGACCAGCAGGATCACCCCCACCGACCAGTTGAACTGTCGAGGTTTCTTGTACGAGCCGGTCAGAAACACACGAAACATGTGCAACTGGACCGTCAGGACCATCGCATGGGCGGCCCAGCGGTGCATGTTGCGCAACAGCTTGCCGAACGGCACGTCGTGCTCCAGGTAGAGGATGTCCCGAAAAGCCTGGACCTTGGTCGGATGGTAATAGAACATCAGCAGGACCCCGGTCCAGGTCAGCACCCAGAACAGGTAGAAGCTGATGCCCCCCATGCCCCAGGTGAAGCTGTACCGGACCGCATCGCGATTGACCTTCGCGGGGTGCAGATGCAGGAACACGTTGCTCAGCACGCCCAGCGTCCGGCTGCGCGCCGTCTCATCGTGCTTGACGCGGAAGATCGACTTGTAGACCTCGGTCTTCGTCGGCTCCTGGATCGATTTCAGATCCATCAGCGCTTTCTGCTTGACAGCGTCGGGATCGACCTTCACTCCCAGCAGGGTGCGGGTGCCGTTACCGGAACCGTTGGAACCGGATGCAGACCGCTTGGTCTTCACGTCGGTATCGTTTGTGTCAGCCATCGTCTCTCGTACCTCGCGGCGTTACACCTGGATATAGCTGCCGTCATTGTCGAACTGGGTCGGCTGTCCCTTCTCTTCCCGGTAGAGGATGCTCGTGTCCACGACGATACGGCCCTGGGGGTCGACTTCCACGTATGCCCGATCCAGCGGCCGGGGTGCCGGCCCCTCGTAGTTGCGGCCCTCCGGATCGTACCCACTGCCATGGCAGGGGCACTTGAACTTCGACTCGCTCAGTTTCCAGTCCGGCGTGCACCCGAGATGGGTGCAACTGGCAAAGATCACGAACAGTCGATCCGCCGTGCGGACAACCCAGATTCGCTTGCTTTTCTGGAACCGGGTATCCACACCGATCGCGTAATCGGCCGGCAGGCCGATACGGAACTGCGTGCGCGGCTCGAAGATCGTCCGCGGGAAGAAGTACCGCAGGAACATCAACAGATTCGCGGTCAGGAATCCGCCCGTCAGCAGGCCGACCATCCAACGCCGGGACTTGATGCGAAGTTTCTCGTCGCCGTGCTCGGATGCAATGCTTGCCTTGAGACGGCTCAGGAACGATGAGCGGGCCGATCCCGCGCCCTGATCTACCGACATTAGCTACCCTCCGGAGTGCCCGTCCCCCGCGTTCGCAGGGTACGATAGCCTGACCCTTCATTGTAGAGGACGGAGAGGCACCATCTCAAACCCGGTACCGGCGGGCCTGTACTAGCCCCCTCCACTCTCCCCCAGCAAGCGTCGGGCTCGTTCCAGATCGTCCGGCGTGTCCACGCTGACACCAACATGATCCTCGGTCGGAACCACGCCGATTCGATGCCCGTGCTCGAGAGCGCGCAACTGTTCAAGACCCTCAATCGCCTCGAGTTCCGTCGGTTCCATCCGACTGAACGCCAGCAGGAACTCCCGGCGATAGGCGTAGATGCCGACATGCTCATGCGCCCGCACGCCGTCCGCTCTCCCGGGCCAAGGGATCGGGCTGCGCGAGAAGTACAGGGCGTCGCCGGCACGATTGGTGACGACCTTGACAACGTTCGGATCATCCACGGCGGCAGGATCGTCGATGCGCTTGCTGAGGGTCGACATGGGCGGGCCATCCGGCTCCAGCAGAGGTCTCACGACCTGCTCCAGCACGCGCGCATTCACGAACGGCTCGTCGCCCTGCACGTTGACCACGATCCCGGCACTGTCGGCCGCGGCGACTTCGGCCACGCGGTCCGTGCCGGAAAGGTGTTCCGTCGAGGTCATCACGCACTGACCGCCAAAGGCCTCGACCGACGCCCGGATCCGGGCGTCGTCGGTTGCCACGACCAACCGGCTCAGCACGGCACACCCGGAGGCTCGTTCGTACACATGCTGAATCAACGGCTTGCCCCCCAACACGGCCAGCGGCTTTCCCTGGAAGCGACGGGAAGCGAAACGGGCGGGAATGACGCCCAGGACGGATTCAGGCACCGACTCTCATTCTGCCCTACATCTCCGGCACGGGATCGTCGGCACCGACATCCTCTCCTTCCCAGGTCACGCGGCCGTCGTCGTAGGTCAGGACACGGGCCCGGCTGCCGGGAGCGGGCGGCAGATCCCCTTCGGGCAGGTAGGTGCGATGCTCGGCGATCACCGCAGCATACTGCGGGTCGGCGGCAAGGTTCTCGAACTCGTGCGGGTCGTTCTCCATGTCATACAGTTCCTCGGAGCCATCGGCGTAGACGATGTAGCGCCACTTCTCGGACCGCACCCCGTGGTTCCCCGCATTGTGGGTGGTGATCGCGGGCCACTCCCGCGGCGCCGTCGGATCCTGCAACTGGGGTACGAGGCTGTGTCCTTCCAGACCCGCCTGGGGCGGCAGACCGGCCAGTTCGGCCAGGGTGGGATAGATGTCCAGCAACTCGGCCGGACTCGTGACCCTGGTCCCTTCAGCCACACCGGGCCCGGCGAAGATCAGGGGAACGCGCGCCGACCTGTCCCAGAGCGTGTTCTTGCCGGTGATGAGTTTCTCCCCGAGATGCCAGCCGTGATCGGACCACAGGACGACGACCGTGTCGTCAGCGTGCCCGCTGGCATCGAGTGCCGTCAGGAGCCGGCCGACCTGACTGTCCACGAAGCTGATCGAACCGAGATACGACGAGACGAGGTTGTGCCACTCGTCCGCTTCCTCGAGAAACCGGAGCCGCGGTTCGGGTAGCTTCCAGTGCAGGTACCAGCTGAAGCGCGGCGTGTCCGCGCGGTCGTCGCGACGGATCTCCGGCAACTGCAAGGAATCCCTCGGATACATGTCGTACCACTTCTGCGTCACGAAACACGGCACATGGGGTAGAAAGAACCCCGCTGCAAGAAAGAAGGGCTGCTCCTGGGTCCCGCTCAAGGGCCCCTCAAGCTGTTCGACCGCCCAGCTCGCGACGGCCCAGTCCCCCTTGTCCTCATCCTCGTGCGGGAACGTACCCCAGTCCATCAGCCGGTGCCCGGCCGGAGTCTCCACCACCAGCCTCTCCTCGGGCCGCACCCCGACTCCGGCAGGCGGTCCGAGTTCCTGGAACTCGGTGTCGTCATCGCCCCGGCCGTACCTGCCGTGATAGATCTTCCCTGTCGCATAGGTCCGGTACCCGTGACGAGCAAAGTACTGCGGAAGGGTCTCGATGTCCTGCAGCGTCTCGACCTCGCGGAACCACGGAGCCAAACCATAGATGCCGGTACTCGACGGACGGCGCCCGGTCAGCAGGCTTGTCCTGGATGGATTGCAAAGGGGGGCCTGCGTGTGGGCGTTGAAGAACGTCGTCCCGCGTGCGGCCAACGCGTCCATGTGCGGCGTCCGAACCTGCGGGTGCCCTTTGAGTGGACCGACCCAATCGTTGAGATCGTCGATGGCGATGAACAGGATGTTGGGTCGGCGCGACCGCTCGCCGGAACCACAAGCCAAGGCCAGGGTGGCGACGATTCCGGCCGTGCAGAGCGTTCGCATGCTGTAGGACATGGTTGAATCGAGCACTACGCTAGCACAGCGAGCGCAACGGATCATCCGGATTCGCGGCTGGACCGCCGGTCGGGGCCGGAACGATGGGCCCAGTAGGATGGAAGTTCCGGTCATGGCCGCAGCGGAGCAGGAGTTCTCGAAGCTTCTCGGGATCATGCGCAGGCTTCGCTCACCCGAAGGCTGCCCATGGGACAGGGAACAGACTCTGACCAGCCTCCGGCGCTATCTGGTGGAGGAGACCTACGAGGTGCTTGACGCGATCGAGCGCAAGGACTGGGACGGCCTGGCCGGGGAACTCGGCGACCTGCAGTTGCAGGTCGTGTTCCTCGCGGAAGTCGCCCGGAGCGAGGGCCTGTTCGACATGGAGCGGGTGATTCGCAGCATCAACGACAAGCTGGTCCGTCGACATCCCCACGTATTCGGGTCGGAGACACTGGATACGGCCGCGGCGGTGAATCGCCGGTGGGATGAGATCAAGGCGCTGGAAAAGCCGTCCGATGACAGCCTCGGCGTGCTCGACGGCGTACCACGCCATCAGCCGGCACTGATCGAAGCCAACGCGGTGGGCCAGCGGGCGGCCAAGGCGGGCTTCGACTGGGAGGATCTCGGTGCCATGGGCGCGAAGATCGCCGAAGAGTTCCGCGAAGTGAGCGAAGCTCGGACGAACGGGGATCCGCATCGGGTCGAGGAGGAGGTCGGGGACCTCCTGTTCATGGCGGTGAACGTGGCCCGCTTCACCGGGGTTGATCCCGAACTGGCGCTGAAGCGGGCCAACACGAAATTCCGGGGCCGGGTGGGTGCGATGGAGAAGGAACTGGCACGTGACGGCCGGCACATCGGCGACTGCGGACCGGCTGAACTGGAGGCGTTATGGCAGCGGGCCAAGCGGCAGGAGTAGGTCGGCTGTCGATCCGGCGGATCGAGTCGCTGCCTGAGTTCGAGCAGACACTGCGGCTGCAGAAGCTGATCTGGGGATTCGACGAGAGCGACACGGTCGCGGCACGCCTCTTCGGCGTCTTCAACCGCATCGGCGGATCCTCGCTGGGAGCTTTTCTGGGGAACACGATGGTGGGCTACACGCTGGCGTTCGCAGCGTTCAAGGCGAACCACAAGCCGTACTGGCACAGCCACATGACAGGGCTGGATCCGGTCATCCAGAACCTCGGGGTCGGCTACCGGCTGAAACTGCGGCAGAGAGAGGAGGGACTCGGTGCCGGCCTCGATCTCATTGAATGGACGTTCGATCCTCTCCAGTCGCGCAATGCGTTCTTCAACATCGAGAAACTCGGGGTCGAAATCGAGGCATACCTGCCGAACTTCTACGGAGTGACGTCCAGCGAACTCCACGGGGCCCTGCCGACGGACCGACTGGTCGCCGCCTGGCACCTGGACCGGACCTCGGTCATCGCGCGGGTGGAGGGCCTCCGGCGAGTTCCGAGAAAGGGCGAGAGGCGGATTGCAATCCCGCTGCGCATCTCCGAAGTGCCACGCCCCGAGGCCGCCGCCATCCAGGAGGCCGTACGGGAACAGTTCCAGTCGGCATTCGCCGAGGGACTGCGGGTGGTGAGCTTCGAGCGCGCGTCCTCGGGCGGTGTCTACCACCTTGCGCGGCCAACGAACGGACGCCCGGACCCCGCCTCGAGCTAGGATGGTCTCTCATGGCCAACTTCCCGATCGGCATCATCACGGACGAGTTCTCGCAGGACTTCGAGCGGGTCTGCGCGGCCGCCGTCGAACTGGGCGTCCCCGAACTCGAGATCCGCATGGCGTGGGACAAGAATGTCCTGGACATGTCCGACAGCGAAATCAACGATCTGAAGACGATCGCTGACGACCACGGGCGCAGTTTCGTCGCGGTCGCGTCCCCTGTCTACAAGTGCGTCCTACCGGACGGGGGTGACGTCGACGAGCGGTTCCAGCACGACGCCTTCCGGGCGTCGTTCTCGTTCGATGACCAACCTCGACTCCTGGCGCGTGCACTGGAGATTGCGGCCCGGCTGGAAGCCACTTACGTGAGAGTCTTCAGTTTCTGGCGCACGGTCGCCCCGGAGAGGAACCGGAACAGGATCGTCGAGATCCTTCAGGACGGCGGCGAGGCTGCGAGAGACTCGGGAATCCTGCTGGGCCTCGAGAACGAGGCTGCGTGTCACTTCGGAACGGGGGCGGAGGTCGGCCCCGCCGTTGCCGAGCTCGACCCGGACAGCTACGGGGTTGTCTGGGACCCCGCCAACGCCGTCGTCTGTGGTGAGCGCGCCTTTCCGGACGGCTATGGTCACTTGCCCGCCAACCGGACCTGCCATGTCCATGCGAAGGACCTGGTCGTCGACAGTGCATCCGGCCGCTACGACTGGTGCGACATCGGCAAGGGGCAGGTGGGGTGGTCGGAACAACTCGCGGCCCTCGTGAAGACAGGCTACGAAGGCTCCGTCAGTCTTGAGACGCACTGGGCAGGGCCGGGAGGCGACAAGTTCGCGGGCAGCACGATCTGCGCGAAGAGCCTGGCCCGACTGGTGGCCGCAGCGTAGTGCTGCGTGGAGCCACGCGTTCAGGGCTGGCCGACCTGGGCTCGGCAGCGGGCGTTGATTCGCGCGTTCAATTCCCGCAGCCGCGCACTGCCCACCCCCGGATGGCCTCCTGCCACCACATCTCCGCCCCCTTGGCTGTGGGCGCCTGACGGCGCGGAACCCGCACCTTCGCTATTCCGAGGCGGTCTGCCTGGACTTGAGACTGGCAACCGACACAGAAGGTCGGCTCGAACTCAGTCCCCCTCGTCCGTCCCGTCCCGTTCCCGTTTGGCAGCTTCCACGACCTTGTCCGCGATCTGGGCCGGGACGAAGTCGTAGTAGCCCTGTTCCATCGAGAACGAGCCCCGGCCTTGCGTCATCGAGGTAAGGTCGTTCGCGTAGGTCAGCATCTCGGCCATCGGGACATCCGCCCGGATCACCTGCGTGGACCCCTTGGCATCCATGCCCTGGATCCGACCACGCCGACTGTTCAGGTCGCCCATCAGATCACCGGCGAACTCCATCGGCGCCACGATCTCGACCTTCATGACAGGTTCGAGGATGGCCGGCTTCGCCGCCGCCATGGCCAGCTTGAAGGCCTTGCTGCCGGCCAGCTTGAAGGCCAGCTCGGAGGAGTCGACATCATGATAGGAGCCGTCGTACAACGTGACCCTGAAGTCCACCACCGGATAGCCGGCCAGATAGCCCCTTGCGGCGGACTCCAGGATCCCTTTCTCGACCGCCGGAATATAGGTCTTCGGGATCGCACCACCGAAGATCTCGTCCACGAATTCGAACTCCTCACCCCGCTCGAGCGGTTCTACGCGAATCTTGCAGTCCCCGAACTGCCCGTGGCCGCCGGTCTGCTTCTTGTGCCTTCCATGCACATCGGCAGTCCCACGAACTGTCTCCCGATACGGTACCTTCGGTGACTTCAGGTCGACGTCGACGCTGTACCGTTTCCGGAGCTTGCTGCAGACGATATCGAGGTGCTGCTGGCCGTTTCCGGCGAGCAGGAACTCCTGGGTCTGGGGGTCGCGATAGAAATTCAGCGAGGGGTCCTCTTCAAGGACCCGCGCGATGGCACCGCTGAGACGGTCCTCGTCCTGACGGGTCTTCGGTTGGATCGCATAGGAGATCGATGGCGGCGCCAGGCGGGCGGGCGGGAACAGGACTGGCGTTTCCTTGACGCCAAGGCTGTCCCCTGTCGCCGTGTCTTTCAGCTTCGCCACGACACCCAGGTCGCCCGCATGAAGCTCCGCGACATTGTCCAGGACCTTGCCCTGCGCGACGCTGATCCGCGCGAACTTCTCGCTGTCGCCGCTGCGATGGTTATGGACGGTGGCGTCGCTGCGGAGCACGCCGGATGCGACGCGGAAGTAGGTAACGCGCCCGGAGAACGCGTCCGAAGCCGTCTTCCAGACGTACAGGGCCAGCGGGCCAGCGTCATCGATCGGAATCGCCCCGGCCTCAGTCGGCAGCTCACCCCGGTCCGCCGGGGAGGGAGCAGTCCCCACCAGGAAATCCAGCAACTGGTCTACGCCGATGTTGTGCAGTGCCGACCCGCACAGGACTGGAACAACCTCCCCCTCGGAGACCGCCTTGCGGAGACCGGCGCGGAGTCTCTCGGTCTCGAGCGTGCCGCCTTCGAAGTACTCGTTCATGAGGTCTTCGTCGGTCTCCGCCACGGCCTCGATGAGAGCGGTCCGGGCCTCCTCCACGCGGTCGGCCATCTCGTCCGGAACGGCGACCTCGGCCCCCCGTCCGTTGCCGTCAAGCTCGTACTCATAGGCCTTGCCGGAGATCAGATCGACTACGCCCTGAAAGCCCTTCTCGCTACCGAGCGGAACCTGGACCCGGACGGCGGTGACCCCGAAGATCTCCTTGGCCTGCTCGACGACAGCATCCAGCGATGCCCGCTCCTTGTGCATCTTGTTCACGAACAGAATCTTCGGGATCCCGTATTCCGTCGCAAAGCCCCAGACCTTCTCGGTCTGGATCTCGATGCCGTTCACGGCATCGACGATGACGAGTGCCGCATCGGCAGCAATCAGCGCTGCCTTGGCATCGGAGATGAAAATGTTGTATCCCGGAGTGTCCAGCACATTGATCTTGGTGCCGTTCCATTCCGCATAGGCGAGCGCCGTGGAGATCGAGATTCTACGGGCGACCTCTTCCTCGTCATGGTCGGTGACGGCGTTGCCGTCATCGACACGCGTCATCCGGCTCGTTCCGCCGGACGTGTAGAGCATCGCTGATGCCAGCGTGGTCTTCCCGCAGTCGCCATGGCCGACGATGCCAACGTTGCGCACATCGGTGCGCGAATATACTCTCATTGCGTCTGTTCCTGAAATGCTGGATTGCGCCACCGTCGCCCTGGATCCGAGGCTCGATAGGCGGCGATCAGACACCGCAGGCCAAGCGAATGGCGTCCGCGTCCGATCCCGCCGTAACAGTATAGGACGGAAAACCCGCTATGGTGCATTGTGCTCCATCCAGGTCGAGTAGGCATGTCGGCGGGAGCCGGTGTACTCATAGGTATCGAACACCCATGCCTGGCCCAAGGCCCGGGGGTCGCCGTCCCGTTCGAGGAGTACCTGCATCTCGGTCCGCAGCGCCTTCTTGGTCTCGGCATGGGCGGGGTCCCCGGCAAGATCCTCGACGCACTCCGGATCCGTGTCGACCCTGTACAACTCCTCCGCAGGTCGCTTCCCGAACGACTTCCGGTAGTACTCGTCGAATCCGCGAACAAGGAGTGTCTTGGTGGGGCTGGCGTCACAGTTCCTGTAACCCGTCTCGGGATTGCCCGCGGGCCAGCGGTCGGGTTCGTAGTTGCGGACATACAGGTACTCGGGTGTGCGGATGGCTCGCACGGGGTAGCCCCAGTCATTGGGTCGGCCGAGGTCATGGCGTTCCTTGCCGACGAGCATCCGGTTCCTGGCCGGGTCGACCCAGCCACCCCTGTCCGAACGGAGGATGTCGACGAAGCTGCGGCCAGTGACCGAGTCGGGAACGTCGACACCAGCCAGTTCCAGGATCGTGGGCGAGAAGTCGCGAACGTTGATGAAGTCGTCGACCTTCCGGCCCGCCTTGCCGTCGCCGAACCGAACAGCCAGTGGCAGGTGGAAGCCGTACTCGTAGATCTGGCCCTTGACCCTGGGGAACGGCATCCCGTGGTCCGATGTGACGATCACCAGCGTGTTGTCGAGTTCACCGGCTTCCTCGAGCCTGGCGAGGATACGGCCCAGATGTGTATCGAACCACTCCGACTCCACCGCATAGTCGGTGAGGTCACGCCGGATGACCGCGTCGTCCGGATAGAAGGCCGGAACATCAACATCCTGATGGCGCTTGCCGCTGAGCGCACCGGCCCCTTCCTGAAAGCCACGATGCGGTTCGCTCGTCCCGAACCAGAAGCAGAACGGCTGGTCCGGCTCGCGGTGTTCAAGAAAATCCTCGAAATTGCGGGCGTAGTCGTTGCTGGACATGCTGCGAAACGGTGGATCCTTCCTGTGTCGGGCGTACAGCGGCCCGGCCGGGTTGCGGGTGAATCCACCCGCCTCGTGATCGCCGGGGCCCCAGCCCTTTCCCGTGAATCCCACGTGATAGCCGCTATTCTCCAGAAGGTCCGGGAAGACGCCCCATTTGGACGGGAACACGCCGAAGTGATTGACCGCCTCCTCCAGTTGCCAGGTATTCCGGCCGGTCAGGATGCTGGCGCGACACGGTGAGCACTTGGGATTGGACGTGAAGCAGTTCGTGAACAGCACGCCTTCGCGCGCGACCCTGTCGAACGCCGGCGTGTCCACCCAGGAACATCCGTAGGCGCCGGCATGGGGCCAGCCCCAGTCATCGGCAATGGCGAAGAGGATATTGGGGCGCCTCTGGCGGCCGGCGGCCGGCAGGGCCGCGGTCCCGAGGGCAGCAGACATCAGTTCCCGTCGAGTCATGGAAGAGTAGGATACCCCATGACCACGTGGAGACACTGGCCAGTCCATCCGAGGATCAGCGAGTGGTCGCAGTAGCAGGATCGCGACGTATTGATCATGAGCCTCTTGCACACTCCGCCCCGCTGTGCGAGTGATCCAGATGTACCGTATCGGCGAGCAATCTTCGACCGGGCGCGGTGTTGCAGCGTGGGCACCCGGGAAGTTCTGAGCGACACTGCGACAACCGACTGTGGCCCGAGGGGAACAGCAACTGAAACTGCACGCCTCCTCTGACGGTCCGCTCGGCGTGGGGAAACAGACCTGTTCGCACTGCTACTGGAAGACCCGGGCAAGTTCACTCCATGGCAGCAGTCCGGACCGGACAGACTGGGCCGGGCCGCTCACCGGGATCCGTCGAGGGGAGAGACCATCGGTCATCCCGGTTGCATCAGACTGCTCGGACGTCTGTCTCGTGGCTGCCTGCCGATCGCCCAGCCGCAAGGGACCCGCATCCGCCCCCGCAGTCGCACGTCCCGAGCGGAAGCGGCCGGCCGATCATTGATCGCCAAGGCGCTCGATGGTGCCGAACATGTTGCCACCGTGACGCTTGCCCCACCACATGCCGGCGTACGAATCACGATGGAAGATCACACGGGCCGTGTAGGTCCCCAGGCCCGGAATGCCCAGATCCGTCACGCTCACCATCGGGGTGTCGTCCGCCCAGACCAGCTTGACCGGAACAGGTACGGTCACGTCGTTCTCGCCGAACCGGATGCGAGCATGGAACGTCCAGATGTCGCCTGCCCTCTTGACGACCTTCTCGATTTCATAGCGGTCCGAGCGCAAGCGCAGCGACTGGGCCTCGCCGGACCCTTCGTCTGCCCCTTCCTGATCCTGGAACACGGTGAAGTTGCCCACCAGGGCGACCCCGCGCATCGATTGCTCGAATGCCTCCTCGCGTGCCAACTGGTCCGGGGGAGTCTCGGACGCACTCGAACATGCCAGAACCGCCAGCAGAGCCGGGAGAATGAGAATCGTCCGTGCCACAGACTCACTGTAGGGTAGAGGCACTATCGGCACTCCGTTCCGCTGTGATGCTCTGGTGGACGGACTTGAGATTGCAGTGGGTGTCGGCAACTTTCAAGTGTCCATCGCCAAACGAATCGACTGCCCATGCCGCCCGGTTACTCCGACCCGGGTCTCGTGCGAATGTCCGTAGCGGATGGAAAGTTCTCCGGGACCGTCTGCGTTACCGTTCCGGTGGCCGCCCATTCCGCCCCGCGCTGGAAGGTTGTGATGAATCCCGTGCATTGTTGCGAGACCAGCGCGTGGCCAAGCGTCGTGTGGAAGATGCGGCCCTGCCCGAAACGAACGGTCATCAGGATCGGTTCATGCTCACCGGTCCCTCCAGTTGCGACATCCGAGAACGCAGTGGCCAGCACGTGAAGGTGTTCCGCCGGTCCCCGGAGTCGGTCGTAGAGCTCGTCCGTAGCATGCATCCAGCGTAGGGGAAGCCCCTTGGTGATGGGATGATCCGGATCCCGGATATCGATCCCGAACTCGTGGCGCGTGCCGTGGCTACCGGCGATGCCGGGCGAATGGTCGCGAACGAGGGTGCCGTCGCGGAACCGAATGTACGGACCGTGCCGCTCGGTCCGACCTCGCCATCCTCCGATGCCGATCATCCGGTTGTACGCGCTCCATTCGGGGAATGCGTTGTTGGCGGCGTGGACTGTCACGAAACCGCCGCCCGCACCGACAAACTCCTCGAAGTCTGCCATCGCTCCATCGGCCCAAGGCTCGCCGTTGTAGTTGGACACGATCAGATCATAGTCGGAGAAACGAGGTCGGAACGAGTCCAATGGCTCACCTTTGGGAGGTGTGGTCGCGATATCGACAGTGAACAGGCCCGTCTCTTCCAGATAACCCTTGAGGTACTGTGTCGATGTCGGCCAGATCCTGTGGTTGTTCTGACCGTCAACAATGAGTGCGGCGAGTTCACCGCCATACGTGGAACCGCATCCCAGCAGGCATGCGAACGCGACTCCTGACAGCTTGATTCGGACGATCATGGATGCAGCCCAAATCTAGCACGATCGCCCGGATGGGCTGCCAACATGGTCCGGCAGCTGAGCCGACCTGCGACCATACAAGGGCGGGGCACATGCGGGCTTCGCCGCACCTGGCGATCGACGGAGCACCGACGATCACAAGTCAGCGCAACGGCAACTCGTCCACCCTGCATCAAGGCGTGACTTGACCCACGGAACACCGCACTCGCAAGCAAGGTCCCGTCCCCGGAACGGGCCCCTATCCACGTGGCAGCGCTACTGGCTGTTTCAGCTACCGGGAATCGTCATCATCGCAGGCGCGAGCGCCATGGCGGCCCTCTGGTTTCGACTTCCCCTCTGGCTGGTTCCTCTCGTGGTCGTGTCGTGGATCCTGAAGGACCTACTGCTCTACCGGTTCGTGAGCATCGCCTACGAGGGTTCCAAGCCGAGTGGACCGGAATCCATGATGGGAGCGGTCGGCACGGCTACCGAGGATCTGTCGCCAAGGGGATTGGTGAAGATCGGACCGGAACTCTGGCGCGGCGAGAGTGCGATGCCTGTCCGGGCACATGACCCTGTGCGCGTCACCGGGTGCGACGGAATGATGCTGAAGGTCGAGCCTGTACCTCCTGAAGTCCCTCCGGACGCCCGACCAGCCGGATCGTAGCCGATTCCGGGAAAGACCGATTGCGGAGCAAGCTCCTGCTGAATGCGGTTTGCGTGGTCCAGATCACGCCTTTCAGAATCAGCGGATTGCGTGCGAACGCCCTCTCGAATGCGGCAGCCGCAGCATGGTAGCCTTCCGCGAAACGGTGCGCTACATCGTGATCGTAGTGCGCATCTGCTATCGACGGGGCGAGTTCGACAGAGCGGCTGTAGTACCGTGGCGACTCGTTACAGTTGCCGCGCCCACACTTCCCGAGACGAAGGCCCGTGGCGGTTCGGGGCCGAACATCCACACCTGCGGAGCGACTCAATCCGTAAAGGCATGGCCGATACTGCCAGTCGCGTTGAGGACCGCAAGACGGGCCTTGGCCATGTCGTACCGGGACTTGATCAGTCCTCCCCAGGCCGTCGACTCCAAAACACGTGCCCGCTCCAGTTCATCCAGCGAAATCACACCTTCGTCGAACTGGGCCAGCAGCATGTCCAGTCTCTCCCGGGCAAACTCCAGTTCCTGTTGCGCAAGCACGCTCAGCCGTTCGGCCTGGCGGAGCGCTGCCTCGGCTTTCTCGCCTTCGAGCAGGATGGCTGCCCTCCGGGCGCTCTGCCGCAACTCGAGCTCGCGCTCCTCGATTCTCGCTCGGGCTACCCTCTCGGCAACGCCACGACCCTGGAACAGCGGAATCTCAAGGGCAACTCCGGCCTGCCAGTTGTGTCGCTGAAAACGACGGAAGAACTCGTCGTAGTTGTTGAAACGACCCAGCAGAGCATACTGCCCGACCAGGTCGAGCCTCGGCAGGACATCCGTCCTGGCACCCTTAGCCCGGGAGCGCGCAGCCCGAATGCGAGCGTCAAGAGCCGCAATATCGGGATGCTCGCCGGAGGAAGGGTCAGTCATTCTCTCGGCGACACCATTGATGAGCCCGCCGATGTCCTGCGGATCGCCCTCGGGGCGGAGGCTGACATCCGCGCCCAGACCCAGGACGGTCTTCAATTCGGATTCCAGCAGCACCGTCCGGTCCTTGCTCGATGCCAATCGTTCCACAGCACGCGCCGCATCCAGCCGGGACCGGCTGACCGCTAGAGGCACATCAATCCCTTCGGCCACGCGATCCGCGATCATCTGTTCGATTCTCTCGAAGCTCTCCAGTTCCCGTCGGAGCCGGCCGACCTCAGCTGTCGAGAGGGAGAAATCCAGGAACAGCAAAGCGGCGCGGTAGGCGGATTCCTCGGCCACCGACTCGGAAGCGAACTCGCTGGATCGTACCGTTTCCCGTGCAGCGTCGGCACGACGTGGGCGGCCCCGGTCCAAGAGAGGCTGCCTGAGCGTCATCTGAACGACGGACGGCACGGCGCCCTGAATGCTCTGCGGAATGCCGTATGTGGCCCCCAGCCCTGACCCAGCTCGGACGTGGAGAGAGTCCTCGTCGCGCACCGCAGCGAGTTCGCTGGCGGCCTTCTCGATTTCGAGACGAGCGAACTGGGCATCCGGAGCGTGTTGCATCGCAAGTTGCACCACCTCGCGAATACTGATCGTTTGCTGGGGAGGGCCAGTCCCGGCAAACACCGGAGCAGGCAACAGCCCCAGCCATGGAGCCAGAACCGGGACGGCGAAATGAACACGGATGCTGAAGTCTCTGAGGGATCGCATGAGAACCGGCCAACGAAGAGGTGTCGATGGACTGGCGTCCACCGACTTCACCAAGACACACTCGGATTTCATCGTCCCACACAGCATGTCATTCACCGAGGAAGCGGGGTCTTGGTGATCAGAAAGATCATCGTGTCAATTGGACCAGCAAGCGCAACTGGCACACAAGAGGGGGAGCGGTTGCCCGCTCCCCCGTGGACTCTGCGTTGCCCGAGACTGTCCTGCTCTATGGCAGGTCCGCGCCGAAGGCTCCCTTGAGGGTCAGGTCCTGGGCCGTGTCCGCCATCTTCGTGCCGAATCCCTGCCCCGTCAACCCGTAGATCCCGACCACTCCCAGCGGCCCGTCCGGCGAACTCCCCACGAACTTGAAACTGTACCCCGTTCGATTGTTGTCCCACTTCTTCGTCGCCCGCGCCACCGACGAATCCCGGTAATCAATCGAGATGTTCCGGTTACCGATGGGGCCGATCATGTCCAGATCGTGGTCGTTCGCATCCAAGCTGGTCCAATGGCCACTAAGGCTGCCATCCGTGCCGAAGGTGACCTTCCCGAAGATCAGCCGCCGCACTTCCTTGTTGTCATGGTAGAGGTAGTCGCCGCTAGACACCGACTGCAGGTCGCTCAGCACCGTCGTGACATGCGCGCCCACTGCGCTCCGCCGGACCGTACCGAAGACGCTACCGATGTCCTCGTCGGTCCCGTACCATTCCACCTCGACGCTCGCCGTACCCTCGTAGGCCGCCTGACTGCCCTCGTTGGGCCCATCCGTGTGCGATGTCATCGAACCCACGTACGCCACCGTCTTGCCCTCGTACGTCGCCCGACCCCCCGCCGGCAACTGGTCCCGCCTCTGGGCCGTCGCCACCGGCAGCGGACTCCAGGCGAACGACTCCACCTCCCGGTGGAACCAGTTCTTGCCCCGCAGTGCGTTCCGTGCGTGCTGAACCCGCCACACCCCGAACCGCGTGTAGTCCGTCGTCCCCGCCGTCGCCTTGATCTGCCACATCCGCTGATTGAAGAGCGCCGACGCCGTCGTGTTCCAGATCTGCTTGTAGCTGGCTGCCGCGGTGGTGCCTGTGCCGGCGCTGTCGAACAGTTCGCCGTCGCCACCATGCACTACCAGGAACGACTTCTCCTTGTCGTCGTCGTCCGGGTCCTCAATGACGAACAGGCCGTCCTGTCCCGGATCGAACGCCGCCTCCAGACCCTCCACTGAACTCAGTGCATCCAGAATCGCGTCGGTGCGGTCCAGCACGTCGTCCGGTGCCATCGTCCACCCCCGTGCATCCACAACCGGCCTCCCGGAGGCATCCACGTTGACAACCTTCGTGGGCAGTTGTTGAAAGAGACCGGTGGGAGGGGCAGGTGCGAGGCGGTTCTCTCGCGTTTCCCGGTTGCCGTCGTTCGAGACATCCCAGAACAGACCGGTCAGCAGGTGCATTTGCGCATAGGACCATTCGAAATTGATCTGGTTCTGGAGGCCACCAATCTCCAGCATCCCGGCGATCTTGTCCCGGCGTGCCTGGATCAACTCCCGCGTGTTCTGCAGATAGGTCTTCGGACTGTTGCGGTTGAACTCGGCACCTTCCCCGGCGAGGAGTGACGCCAGCGAGATCTCCGCATTCAGATTCTCGGTCTTCCTGCGGAAATACAGCCACAAGACGTCATTCGAAGTCCAGTGACCGGCCTCGAAGTCCCGCACCTGCTGCTGGGTCAGCGCTTCAAGAAACCAACCCCAATCCTGTGGCTTGGCTGTCAACTGGCCGTTCTCGATCACCGTCCTGGCTTCGTCGCTCACCAGCATGGCGTTCACCTGCGTCCCGTCGTCCACCGACGGCCGCCGTACGGGTCCGTCCGCCACGCGGCTGGCCCCGAAGCCCCCCGCCAGATAGCTGTTGCTCTCGGTCCCCGCCAGGCTGGCCGCATTGGCTCCGACCGACCACACGCCCACCACCTCGCTGCCCGCCTCCGGCTCACGGTTCCCTCCCAGCAACCGCCCCTCGAACGTGCTGTCCACCATCTGCGGTCGGTAGGTTCCCGCCCGCCGACCGAAGTCGATCGTCGCGTCGTCCCTGGTCCCCTGCTTCCAGATCCCCTGCGAGTTCAGGTCCGCCGTCGGCAGCACGATGCTGTCCACCTCCCCGAACAGGTACTCCCACCTCTCCCCCTCCGTCGTCAGCAGGTTCGTGACCAGACCGTCCACCTTCTCCGACTGGAAGTTGATGCTGATCTCGATGTCCCCCGCGTACTGTTCGCCCGCTCCGCTCACCGCCAGCGTCTGCCCCTCGTAGCGCGCCGTCCCCGCCGTCTGCACGTACCGCGACCGCGCCGCCGTCTCCTCCGTCACCCCGAACCCGAACGCTCCCCGCTCTCCGGTCTTCGGATCCGCGTCGTACTTCGCCGCCGTAACCGCATTCGCCCGCTTCTTGCGCGTGATCGTCCCGAACCGCGTGTTCCCGTGCAGCCAGTACGTCACCGTCGATTCCGTCTCCGTCGCCGCCAGGATCTTCGCCGCATCGTCCGCATCGGCGACATCTTCCAAGACCCCGTCATCCCCCAGCGCCGCCGCCAGTTCCTCCGCGCTCGACAGCGCCTCGATCAGGTCGTCGATCTCTCCTAGCGCCTTGTCGTCGTCCGGCGCCGCCAGCTCACTGAACTTCGTCCCGAACACCGACTCCAGCACCGCCTTGACGTTCGTCTTCGCCTTGGCCGTACCCGTGCCCCACTGCCGGGTGATCTGCGTGTCCCGCTGCGAGTCCGTATCGAACACGTCCAGGATCTGGACGATCTTCTCCCGGATCCCCGCCAGCTTCGTCCGTGCGTCCGCCACGAAGTTCTTCCCCTTCGTCTGCGACACCCCGTCCACCAGCAGGTCCGCGAACGAATAGTTCTCCCCCGCCACCACCAGCGCCGTGTTCGCCTCGTTGACAGCCTTCGTCGACTTGTCGTCCCCCCGCATCGCCGGGTGCGCGCTCAGTCCGACCGTCTTGAACTTCGCATCGCCGTCGATCTTGACATTGTCCAGACGGGTGCCCAGCAGCATTCCGTCCTCCATCCGCACCCGGTAGCTCCCCAAGGTGTCCGTATCGATGTCGCCCATGCCGCTGCTCGGCAGCATCGCCCCATCCACGTCGTAGCCCCGACCGTCCTCGCGCGCCACCGCCAGCAGACCGCCCGTGCCCTGAATCTCCATGCTCCGAGGCCTGTACTCCGCCATCCAGGCCCCGTCCTCCAGCGTCACCGCGTAGATGTTCCCGTTGCCCGCCGTCACCTGTCCGCCGCTCGTGAACGTCTCCCCGTTCAGCGTGTAGGTGCCGTCTTCCTCCTGCGCGATCGTCACCGTCGTCCCGCTCGTGCCCAACGCCACCTGCGTCTCCGGCGCGTCATGCATGGCCGTCCACATCCCGTCCGCTCCCAGCGTCAGCGTGTAGGTGTTGCCGTTGGCCACGGTGACCATCGTCGCCCCGTCCTCGACCCGCATCTCCCCCAACCAATAGCTGCCGTCCTCCCTCTTCGTCAGCAGCACCGTCTCGCCCGAGGTCCCCAGCATCACCGTGACCGTCTCTTCGCGATAGGTCGCCATCCAGTTCCCCTCACCGTCACCTGACAGCGTGTAGGTGTTGCCACCCACCACGAACGTGGCACCGTCGGCCAGCGTCTCGGTCTCCCCCGTCACCGGGCTCACCACTGTCCAACTCCCGTCTTCCGCCCGCACGGTCTCCAGCGTCACCCCCAGGCTCCCCACCGTCACCGTGCCGGTCTGCGGCATGTACTCCGCCATCCACATCCCGTCCGCATCCATCCGCAACTGGTACCGGTTCCCGTTCGACGCCGTCGCGACCGTCACCCCGTCCTCGACCTGCATCTCCCCCAGCCAGTAGCCGCCGTCCTCGGCCTTGCGCAACGTCACCGTCTCCCCCGACATCCCCAGCGTCACGTCGACCACCATCTCCCGGTACTCGGCCATCCACATGCCGTCCTCGCCCAGCGTCAGCGTGTAGGTGTTCCCGTTCCCCGCATGCGCGGTCGTCTCCCCGCTCGTCACCGCCATCTCTTCCAGCCAGTAACTGCCGTCCTCCCGCCTCTCCAGCGTCACCGTGTCGCCCGACAGGCCCAGCATCACCGCGATCATCGGCATCCGGTAGTCGGCCATCCAGGTGACCGCTCCGCTCTCGTCGGTCGTGATCCGCAGCACGTACTCGTTGCCGTTCGCGGCGGTGTGGATGGTCTCGCCGCTCCGGACGGCCATCTCCCCCAGCCAGTAGCTGCCGTCCTCGGCCTGCGTGATCGTCACCGTCTCCTCGCTCATCCCGAGCGGGACCATGATCTCGACGGCGTCGAACTGCGCCGTCCAGGCCCCCTCCGCCAGCGTCAGCGTGTACTGCCCGCCGTTCCCGGCCGTCACGTTCCCGCCACTCGCGAACGCTTCCCCGTTCAGGGTGAATCCACCACCCTCGGTGGTCATCAGGGTGACCGTGTCACCGCTCGTCCCCAGCGTGATCTCCACCGGCTGCGGCTGGAACGGTGGGGGTGCCGGTGTGACCGGTCTTGCTATCGGTGTGGGTTCATCGCCTCCGCAACCAGCCAGTCCGACGGCCAGGAGCGCCACCAGGAGGAATACCCCTCCCGACAGTTTCTTCACGTTGCGTTGCATGTTCATGCTCTCCTTCTTGTCGTTTACTGCCGAACGACTCCGCCGTTCGGGAATTCGGGAAACTCGGTTCAGAGGTGGCCGACGGGGCCACCTGCAACTCCTCAGGAACATTATTCTACACGAAACTACATATGTCAATATGCTCAGTAATTTTTTGCAAACATTTGAGTATGGATGCCGCTGCCTGCGATCCGATTCAGGGGAGATCGGCAACCTTCCTCGTGGTCCCGCGACACGCCCGCCGATGAGCGCTCGACAGGCACATCGCCGGAGAATCGACTGCCGGACCGGGAAGCAGGGGCAGTTGGTTCGCGACGGCAACGGTGCTCGCGGCCCTGACGACGTGCAGCCGGACGGTGTCGCTGTCGCACAACCCGCTGCCGGGTGTCCACCGCGACAACCCCGACTCGGTGTTCAACCACACCATGTCGGAGACGCTGCGGTCGGACACCCTCGAGGTCTCGTACTGCGGCTACTGCCGAGCCACATCGACGCTCCATTCCACTTCCTGCACAATGGGAAGATGTACAGAAGTTGGCCCGCCGGCACGAGCGTCCTGCTCGACATCCCCCCGCCTCAAGCGGGTCGATTGCCACGAGACAGGGACGCCGGTCTACACCGAGAGGTGGCTCGATCAGGTGGGGCGACCATGCATCAAGTCGATGCGGTCTTCCCGCGGACCGGCCGCCGGGCGCGCCGAGCCGCTGTAGGTCCGTGACAACTCTCGGACAACTCGGCCGACATCCACGCCTCGGTCATCCGCTGGACCCGTGGCGAGGACGTGGTCCTGTTCGGCAGTGACTCGGCGGATCGGGGAGGATGACCAATGACGGCTTGGGTTCGCAGTGGTATTGCAGCCGTTCAGGATGTCGTTGGCTTGCTGGTTAAGAGAGGCACCGCGATGGGACCATTGGTCCCATCGCTGCTCTTGGTGGTCCCATTCTTCATCTTCGTTGCCTGGGGGTTCCAATCCGTAGCGGTAGTCTCTGGCGTACCGCTGTTCAGTGCTCTGTTCGTGTTCGCGGCACTGGCTATCGTTTGGAGCTATCATGGACACTATGCGTGGTTTGCCAAGCATGATCCGGATCGACTGCAGTCGGAGAAGTACCGATTCGAGACTCAGCGGATGCAGATGATTGACGCCAAGGAATTGCGGCGGCCCATGCCCGCCAACAGACTCCCGTTGGCGGAGGACGCCGAGAATCCTGTAGAGCACGTGGATAGTGACGGCACGGATTCGGCAAGCGGCTGAGGACGGTTCCCATGAAGGCCTATCTCCTTGCGTACAGTCAGGCTTGCACGCCTCAGCACGTGCAACACCAGCTCAACGACATGCGGGCGGTCTCGACGTGGATAACCCCATTCCCGTTTGCGGCCATTGTCGTTTCCGACCACAGTGTGAACGACCTCGCCGCCGTTCTTCGGGAGCGGCTGCCGGGGGTGTGGTTCATGGTAACGGAGCTCAGAGGCAGTTCCGTTCAGGGATGGTTGCCGAGGGATCTATGGGACTACGTGAACTGTCCGTCTCAGGCATCATCGGGACAGATTTTCGCGGGACTGGAAACGTCACACTTGAGACAACCGCCCGCGGCGTCGCCGCCCGAGGGCGGGCCGTTCGCTCCGCCCCAAAGTACGTGAGCGAACTGGCAGGCGCACACCACGTTCCCAACCAACCGCAATCGGGCCGAGCGGACGCCGAAGAGCGCTATGGTCGGTCCTTACTCCCCCCGCCCTTGCGGCCCGTGGCGGATCGAGTGGGACCGAACACGCTGATCGACCCCGCCAGCGGCCAGAACCTGTTGCAGGATCGACTCGATAAGTCTCTCCTTCCGTGACGAGAGATTCTCGTGAGGGAACACGGACTCGTGGATGTCACGCACTTCATCCATGTTCGTCACGTTCAGATCACGCATCAGCAAAGCGATGTCATCCGCATCCGAGCTGCGACAGGCTTGCGCCTTCATGGCCAGCAGGTGGCTCGACGATGCGCCGGTGACCACCAAGGCCGGAGACTCGTACAGAGCAGGGCCCGGCTCCGCACCCAGGCACATCGAAGACTGGAAGTAGAGGTCCCGCACATCGTCGTTGAGCCACTCGTCGGACAGCCCCTGTTCCTCGGCAACCTCGCGAGCGGCACACAGGACCGCTTCCCGCTCGCTGATGAAGAGTGCATCGACATCGACCGTGGCGCGTGTGCGCTGATGGACCAGGATCATGCAAGCGCCACCGGCGATGTGCACGTTGGCACGGAGACCTTGACTTCGAAGACGCTGCGAGAGTGCCTCCAGAGCCTGCACGAGAACCTCTCTGTCGAGGTGCCCCTGCACCCGATCAACCCGTGAATCGGTCCCCATCGTCCCCGCCCCCGCAAGCCGGTCGGTGTTCCCCGGCCGAAGGCGGGTACGGCCAGCCGCACCCTTCGCGGCTCGGCGCCCAAGTGTAGCGTTCGCCGCCGCGTTCGTCCAGGTCCGCCAGGTCCGGAAACACGCCGTGGCGGATGAACGCTGCCGGCGCAAACAACACCGACTCCCGGGCCGCCGAAGGACACGAGCAGACGACCCACGGGGGATCAAGAAACCGCTCCGGCTCCTCGGTCCAGTCCGGGATCGAATGACCGTGCAGTCGCGCTATGTGCTCGACCACAGCCGCGAGGAACGCGTCCCAGTCCGTATCCGTAAGGGGTGCCGAATCCCTCAATGCGCCGGACTGCCGATCCGGTGGCAGCTGATGGAACCGGCGTGGCAGGTCATGCATGAGTGCCCGATACCGCTCGGTGTCGTCAAGCGCCTCCTTGAGAATCAAGGCGTAGTCGGCAACCCGGAAGTCCATGCCTGACCGTCGCACGTTCGCTCCCGTCAACTCATGGTACAGATTCCACGGCCATCAAGGCTTCCGTGGCCATCGTGGCGCAGCCCCCTGTTGGCAGACCACCGGCGCTTCATTACCCGTGAGACACGAAGAGGCAATCAGGCCGGTCATTCGTGGCGAAGAGCCTCGGCCGGGGCGAGCCGCGATGCTCGCACTGCCGGCAGCAGCCCGAACAGTGCTCCCGTACAGGGAGCGGCGATTCCGGCAAGACCCACCCACAGGACCGGGACCCGTACCGTCAGTTCGGGCCACGCCCGGGAAACAAGCCCCGGCAACCCCAGTCCCACAGCGACTCCGCACGCCCCGCCCAAGACCGCAATCAGGACCGACTCGGCAAGGAACTGCATGCGGATCGCAGGGAGCGTCGCTCCCACCGCCTTGCGAACCCCGATTTCCACCGTCCGCTCGGATACGGCCATGAGCATCATGTTCATGATGAACACGCCGCTCACGGCCAGCGTGATCGATGCGACGAGGATCATGGCCACGCTCATGGCCAGCAGAATCCGCCGGGCCGTTGCAAGAACGCTCGCCAGCGTGTCGACGCGGTACAGGGCCCCACGGCGGTGCCGGGACTCCAGGATGTTCCGGACCAGCCGAGCAGTTTCTTCCACGTTCTCGCGGGAACGGACCGCCACGTAGAGCGGATCCACACGCTCCACTTCCTGGAAGTACCGGAGCACCGTGTAGGGGACAAGGACGGAATTGTCCGAGACCTCGGACTGCCCGAAGGTCTCCACGCCCTCCGAGAACACGCCGATGACCAGAAAATCGAGTCCGTGCACCTTCAGATTCCGGCCAACCGGATCGGCTCGGGTGCCAAACAGCGCGCGGGCCAGTTCCGGCGTTACCAGACAGACCTTGGCATGCGACTCGAGGTCGGCCCGATCCAGAAACCGCCCCGCATGAAGGTGCAGGTTGCGAACGGCTCGATACTCCTCGTCCGATCCCAGAATCCGGATCTGCATCGGGATGCCAGAGACCGTGACCGAATCCCAGGAAGTGGTAACGCCGGCGATCGCGGAAGCCAAGGACCCCAGGCGGGCGCGAACTGCGGCGACATCCGCCCGGTTCACGTAGTCCGATTCGGCGCCGGAGACATTGCCGCCGGCCTCGTAATACGCATACACGAGGTTCGATCCGACTCCCTCGATCTGGCCCACTACGAACTCGCTGCCGGTCGCTGCCACCGTGGCGACGAGAATCACGGCGGTGACGGCCGCGGCCATGCTGGCTACCGCAAGCGCAGAACGTAGCGGCTGCCCCCGCAGCGCTTCGCAGGCAAGCCGTGCCACGTCGGACAGGCGAGCTCGCCCGAGGCCCTTCATAACTGCTTCGACAGCTTGCGGACGAGGGAGGGCGGATCGGAGTTCAGCCTCCGCTCAGGGCTGTCGATATATCGTTCCAGCAACTCCCTTGCCCGCGGATATCTGGACCGGCGCTTCGCCTTGATCCAGGCCCGGGCTGCTGCCAGCCAGACATCGGGATTGTCCGGCTCTCGATCGAAGGCCGCATCGAACCAGCGGTCGCTCTCGGCCTGCTGGCCCTGTCGAGACAGGAACCCGGCATGCGCCAGCAGGTACCGAATCTCGTCCGGGGCGAGTTCCCGTGCACGGGCATGGTACTCACCCGCCTTCCCGAAATCTCCCACGTCTTCGTGATAGGCCGCCCACGCGGCAGCGCCCCAGGCCGGGTCGATCTTCTCGATCCTGCCGGCGATGCTCCTCGCTCGCGCCTTGTCGCCACCGACGATGCCGGGTGCGGTCAGGTGGAACCCCTGGAACGCGTCGAGCGCTTCCAGGTTTGTGGGATCCAGTTCGACGGCCGTCTCGAACTCGACCCGAACCTGCTTGGCCAATGACATGGCCGAGAGTCGACGCAGCCCGGACATCTGCTCGGCACGGCGCCCGATCGCGAGGCCGAGCCAGAGATGGAACCTGGAACTGTCCGGATCCTCGCTGACCGCTTGCTTGAACAGATCCTGGGCCTTCCGGTACTCTTCGTCCCGGTAGAGTGCTACTCCACGCTCCCAGTCCGCCATGCCGGGTCGGTCAGTCGCATGCGCCACCGCGCAGAGCAGGAGAAGCGGCAGGAATCGGTTGGTCATTCACCCTCCCCTTGCCAGCGTACCCTGACACTCTGCCCCGGGGCTACCGAGTCCGGGGCGGGCAGCAGCACAGGATCGGATTCGCCGAGGCCGCTCAGGACCTCGACATGCACTGGACCTTCGACGCCAGTGACGATCTCCCGCCGCGAAGCCATGGAGTCTTCGACCGTCCAGACGTACGCGCGCCCGGCGCTCCGCTGAACCGCCAGCCGGGGAACGGAGGGGGTGGCCCGCACGCTCTCCGTCACGATCCGAATGCCGACCGCCAGATTCGGCAGCAGCCGGCCGTCCGGGTTTTGGACTGTGCACTGGACCTCCCCTACCCTGCGGGTGCCCATCTGAACGATCTCCGCAGCGAGGCGGTCCACTCGGCAGGTCCACGTCCGATCCGGATAGGCATCCGTAGCGATGCTCACCAGGCAACGATTCCGTACGCGGCCGAGATCCGGCTCGTCCACGAAGATGCGGGCCTGGACGGTGTCCAGATGACCGAGGCGGGCAATCAGCCCGCCCGCATTGACGTGATCGCCTCGCGCGACCGGCAACGAATAGAGAGTTCCCGACCCCGGAGCCCGTACGGTCAACCCCGCAACGGCATCATTGGCCGCAGCCAGCGCTGACTCCGCCTCCCGAACCGCCGCTTCCAGTTCTGCTCTCCGGGCATCGTTCGAGGGTGTCGCCAGTTGCACATCCAATGCCGTGATCGAAATCGTGTGCTCGTCCAGAAGACGCTTCGCAGCGTCGAGATCGACCCGCGGGGCCGCCGCGCGACGCACAAGCCTCTCCAGTCGTTCCCGGTTCTCGGAGGCGGCCTCCCTGGCGTTCATCAGTCTCGACCGCTCCGCCTCCAGTTCGGCGCGGCGCCCGGCAGGCAGGCCGGCATGCAGCACGGCCAGCCGCGCCCTTGCCGCCGCAAGGCGCGCATCGGCCTGTCGCTGCAGTTCCCGCTGGCCCGCATCGGCGAGCCGGACCAACTCCTGCCCTCTCTCGACGCTGTCGCCTCGGCGAACAAGGACCCGCTCGATTCTGCCGGACACCGCAGCATGCACCGCGACCCGCTCGGTGGCCTCGATCCGCCCATTGGTTACGAGCACGTCATCGATATCCCTCAGGACGAGTGTCGTCGCGTTGACCTCGATCTCAGGATCCGCACATGCGAGAGCAATCAGCAGAATCGAAGCACTAGCAGTGATACAGGACGCCGACACAGCGGTTCGCTACTGTACTTCCTCGCTGGCTACCGGCCTGTGCGAGAAGTCCCATGCTCGCAGATTCGACTCGCCGGGCGTGTACTCCACGATCGCGTACTCGCCGGGCTCCAGCACCTCGACCGGCCAGATCTTGTACACCAGCGGGGCCAACTGCTGCCGGAATACGTCAACCTGGTCCTCCTCCTCGTACTGCTCGTCCGCTTTCGGGACGGTGTAGATCTGCTGGACGATCCTCCGCTGCCGTCCCGACTCGACACTGGTTCTTGCGATCCCGAATCTCGAGAACCGGTCCAGACGGATATAGAACACCGGCTTGTCGTCAGTCGTCACGAAATCCGAGGAGACTCCCTCGATCCAGCGGGTCTGTTTTCCGGGAATGACCGGCATGGGCGCGAGTACGTTCAACACCGTCCGCTTCTTGCTCTTGCCGAACTCCAGCGTGGACTGTTCGAGCCCGACCGGCTCACTGTTCCGCAGGTAGTAGACACCGTCATCCAGAGGAACGGAATGCAGTTCCGTACGGGCCCGCCTCGCCACAAGCCGCTCGCGGCGCTCCTCGGCGAATCGCTTGTCGGCCGCTTCCTGGACCCGTTCGTTGTGAGCCCTGGTGCGCTCCCAGTCAACGATCTCTTCGGGCAGGACCTCCCACTGGCCGCGCTCTCGGCTGAAATACCGAACACGGCTGCCTGCGGCTTCGTACTCGGTGACAGCAATGCGGGTACCATCGGTGAGAAAGATCGCAGAATCCTCCGCGCTGAGGGCGGCGGCACAACAGATCGCGGCGAGCACGGCGACTCGGGCTCTCGGGGTCATCGCAATAGGGACAGGCTCCCTCAATATACAGCCCGGTCCCGACGGTGTCGATCAGACCCGACGGGAACGGTCGTGCAAGCATCCCCGTTTGCGCCGGCGGAACGTCCGACGGGATCCGGACGATCCGGAACGGGGTGTGCATGTTCCCGCCACAGCACGGTCCGGTCGACACCCCCCCTGACGTGAGTGGGCCTGCTGCCCGCCCGAGTCGGCCACTCCGAACGGCGGACCACCGGTCCCGATGGAAGGGAGTCCCTGACGCCTTCAGAATCGGACTCGCAGCTGAATGGTCGCCTGACGCCCCGGGGCAAGCGCCGTGCCCGAAAAGAGTCCACTGAAATTGATGACGTTAAGGCGGTTCGTGGCATTGCGCAGGTCGAACTGGAGCGTCGCGGAACGGCTCCCCTGCTGCCAGACACGGGAGCCGAAGGAGAAGTCGAGGCTGAGGTTGGGAAGCACGCGCGAACGGGCGAAGTTCACCTTCCGCAGGATGGCTTCCGGAACCGCCTGCCCTTCGTCTTCGTGCCGGTCATCATCGCCATCGTCCTCATCGTCACCATCATCGTCGTCGTCTCCCCCGTTCTCATCGTCGTCGTCATCTTCCAGTTCGACAGGCAACCCACTTCCGTACCGAATCCCGAACGATGTCCAGACACGCGGATGGATCTGGAAACGCACGGTTGCCGCCAGGGTGTTGCGCTGATCCTGGCTGATGGGAAACTCCTCGACCACATCCCGGAGTTCCTCGGCCTCGCCACCTTCGACGAACAGTCCGCCCGTGACCGGCGACATCGCCGTTCCCAGCATGTTGGAATAGCTGGCGACCGCCGAAATTCCCTTCCATCGTGGAACTTCGAGCCGGACCTCGGACCCCTCGATCGCCGCCGAATCGAACGTGATCGGGAACGACAGACCGGTATTGAGGAAGACATCGTCGTCGATGTAATTCCGGAAACTCCGCCAGTAGTGTCTGACGTCGATCCGCAGTGCGTCCCCGATCGGCTTCCGCATGCCGACTTCGCCGAAATGCGCCCTGTTGGCCGGCACTGCCAGAACCTCGTCCACAGCATCCAGCCCGAAGCCGGTCGCAGCCGTGCTCAGGAGCAGGTTCTCCGTCGGAGGCGGCTGGAAGATCCGGTCGTAGGAGGCATACAGCTGGAGACCCGTTCCAGAGACGAAGTAGCTGGCGGCCAGCCGCGGGCTGAACGCCCGATCCGAAATCAACAGGCGATACTCGTCAAACCGGAAGCCGATACTGGCGGCGAAGTTGCCGGCCCGCAACTGGTCGTAGGCGAAGAAACTGACCTCTGTGCTGCGCTGCGTATCCCGAAAGTCGAGATCGAACTCCGGGAGCTCGTCAGGCTCCGCCATCAGGAACCGCTCCCGAAGCTCACTGGACCGGACATCCCCGCCGATCCTGAAGGTATGACGCTCCGCTTCGAGTGTCACGTCAGCCATCACGACGCCTTCGCTAAAACCGCGATCCTGCAGAACATGGACCGGTGTCGACCGCTCGTTGCTCCAGAGTTCGCTCGTCAGATCCCGTAGCATTCCCCGGACCGATATCAGGGTTCGGCGCGATAGCGTGCCCTGATAGTGCACCTGCCCTGCCATTTCGCTGGAGCGGCGATCCTGCCGCTGCCCGGCCGCCTGCTGGACAAGATCATTCGGCGCCAGGAAACCGGTGCGATTGAAGCGGGCATACCCGGTGAGCCGATGGCGGTCCGAGAGATCGCGGGCGATCCGCAAGTTGCTGCCGCCGGAGTTACCGCGATTGGTGAAGTTCTCCAGCGATGGCGGGTCCAGATAGCGGTCGGTCGCGCCCCCCTGGATTCCGACGGCCAGCTCCGTACCGTTCCGGGCGTAGTGATGGGAGAACGCACCCATCCGGGTCGCGTACCCTCCAGCCTGCAGGTCGAGCGATGTCCGGTGTCCCGTGATGCCACTGCGTCTGGTGTCGAGAGCGATCACGCCTCCCAACCGTCGTCCGTACTCCGCCGGGATACCGGCAGTCAGTACCGTGACAGCCTCGAACTCGGAGTTCTCGAAGGCGGGTGCGAAAGCGATTGACCGGTTGTCGTACAGGGGCATCCCGTCAATCACGTACTGGGTGTCGTACTCGGACCCCCTCGGGTGGAGCACGGCGTTGGCTTCCAGCAACCACCCGGGCATCGCGGTGATCATGTCAATGGTGCTCCGTCCGAGAGTGGTTCCCAATGCCTGCTCGAGTTCCACGCGTCCGGAATGGGTGCCCTGGGAAGGCCGGAACGGCTCGAACAACGGCGCGACGGCGCGCACGGTGAGTTCCTCCCGGACGGTGGCCACCACCAGCGCGACCTCGACAACCCGAGGAACGGCGGAGTGCAGTTCGACGTGACGTTCCGCGGGCTCGAAGCCCTGATGGTGTACGGTCAGCAGATAGGTGCCGGGCGGGATTCGGTGCAGGACCGCTCGCCCGTCGGCGTCTGCAACCGCATTGGCCACAAACTGGGGACTCCTGGACTCCAACGTCAGTGTGGCCGGCACGCCCTGCCCGCCGGGATCGACAACACGCACGTCGAGACGCCCGTCCATGACCCGGGACCAGGCCGACGGGACGGAACAGGTAAGAGCAGCCATCGCCATGGCAACAATGCCCAGGCGGGCCAGACCAGAAACAGACACGGGCTACACTTGTACATTCCGAATCGCCCGGTTTCGTTCAACATTTTTGTCGCCGCACCGGAAACAATGGGGGCGGCATCGGGCGGGAACCGGGCATGAGTCTCAGCGATGCATGGTGCGGGCCCGTCCCTTCGGCGGACAGGGCGGTTGCGAGGCTGCCGGTCTTCGGAGGCGTCGACCGGGTCGAGTTGGCGAACCGCGACGGCGCGATTCGCGACGAGGTCACGGCCCTGTTTGACGCACACCGAGCACCACTGCTCCGATACCTGCTGTCCATGGGGCTGAACGTCAGCGACAGCGAGGACCTGGTTCAGGAGACATTTCTTGCGCTGTTTCGCCATCTGCAGCGGGATCGCCCCCGGACCAACCTGAGGGGGTGGATCTTCCGGACCGGGCACAATCTTGGCCTGAAACGTCGCAGCATGACCGGGCGAACACGAAGAAGGACTGTGTCCACGCAATGCACCGAGCCACTGGCCGACAAGGCCCCCAACCCGGAGCAACGGCTGTGCATGATCGAGCGGTACGAGCGAATGAACGCAGTACTACAGGCGCTGCCCCAAAGAGACCGCTGCTGCCTGAGCCTGCGGGCCGAGGGATTGCGGTATCGTGAGATCGCCCAGGTGCTCGGGGTTTCGCTAGGAACAGTCTCGAATTCCATGCGCCGGGCTGCGTTGAGACTCCGGAACGTGCGAGCGTGAAGTCGATGATGTGGAGGCATGACCAGCATCTGTCCGATGCGGATCTGATCCTCCTCCTGGAAGACGGACCGGAGGAAGCACGCGCACGTCGATGCCGGCAGCACCTGGCACGATGCGAGGACTGCCGAACTCGACTCCGGCAGCTGCAGACCCCGCTTCGAGAGTACTTCTCTGCACGGCGGCGGATCCTAGACGAGATCGTGCCACAGCCCGAGTCGGCACGACATCGGCTGCGTGGCGCACTCGCCCGGGCCGCCGCGGACGGCCAGGTGAGAGCGAAGCCGTCACTGTGGAGACTCTCCGCTACGTTCGCCGGCGTGGCTCTGCTGCTCGTCTCGGTCGCGGGAGGGATCTCGTGGTACTCCAGCCATGCACGCAGCGGCCGGTTGGCCGCCACCGGCGCGGTACCGGACCCGCGGCTGACACCTGGCAGTAGCGGGCCGGCCAGCCGGGCCGACGTATGCGCGTCCGACAGTACGATGGGGCCAGCGACGATTGACCGTCGACTCGCGCTGACGGTATTCCGGGCACACGGCATCAAGAGACCCCAGCCTCTGGCGTACGAACTCGATCATCTGGTACCGCGCGAGCTCGGAGGGCTCACCGCTCCCAACAACCTGTGGCCGCAGGCTTACGAGGGTACGGTCTGGGACGCCAATGCGAAGGACGCGCTCGAGGAACGGCTCGTTCGCATGACCTGCAGCGGGGAGATCTCACTACGGAACGCACAGGCAGAGATTGCCCGGGATTGGGTCGCCGCTTACAGGAAGCACTTCCGGACTGAGCTTCCGTTGGTGGAACATGCGGCGTTTCGGAAGGACCAGCCATGGGAGTGAGAGGTCCGAACACGGCTCCAACATGGCGGGCTCAGTACAGTGTTCGACGACGGGATTGCTGGCCCAGAGGAGTGAACAAATGAGTGCAAAGAGACTTGCGACAAAAGACGCGCTGTTGGCGTTGGTGGCCGCCATCGTGCTGGCCACTGCCGGATGCGGCCAGCCGGCCGACGACAGGCCCAACATCATCCTGGTCATCACCGACGACCAGGGCTACGGCGACATCGGAGCCCACGGCAACACGATGATCCGGACTCCCAACCTCGACGCGCTGCACGCCGAGAGCATACGAATGACCGACTTCCATGTGGATCCGACCTGTTCGCCAACACGTTCCGCCCTGGTCACGGGCCGCTACTCGTCCCGGACGGGCGTCTGGCACACCATCATGGGCCGCTCCATCGTTCATCGCGACGAGACGACATTCGCCGATGTGCTGGCAGGAGCGGGGTACGCCACGGCATTCTTCGGCAAATGGCATCTCGGTGACACGTCACCGTACCGCCCGATCGACCGCGGGTTCCAGGAAGCGGTCTACCATGGTGGCGGCGGAGTCGGTCAAACCCCGGACTATTGGGGCAACGACTATTTCGACGACACGTACTGGCACAACGGTGATCCGAAGCCCTACGAAGGGTATTGCACGGATGTGTTCTTCGACAACGCGCTACGCTTCGTGGACGAGCAGGTCGAGAGCGGCGAGAGCCCGTTCTTCATCTACCTGTCCACCAACGCCCCACATGGACCGTTCCTGGTGGACGAGTCGTACTCCAAGCCGTACGAGGAGATGGGCGTTCCGGCGCAGATGGCCAAGTTCTACGGCATGATCGAGAACATCGACGACAACATGGGCCGACTGGCCGCCAAGCTGGACGAGCACGGCATCGCGGACAACACTCTCCTGATCTTCATGACCGACAACGGTACTGCTGCCGGCGTGACGGGCACTCACCCGACGCAGCGGGTCGGCTCGACCGGCCGCACGCTGCTTGATCGGGCGCTGGAGGAAGAGGAGGCCGGTGCGTGGCAGGGCTTCAATGCGGGGATGCGGGGACGGAAGGGTTCCGAATACGACGGAGGACACCGCGTGCCGTTCTTCGTCCGGTGGCCCGCAGGCAGGCTCGGCGAGCCGCGGGACATCAATACCCTGGCGGCCCACATCGATGTGCTGCCGACATTTGCGGACATCGCCGGGGCGGGTGAACGGGCCGACCTCGATTGGGACGGCACAAGCCTGCTTCCGCTGCTGCGGGGGGAGGTCTGGAGCGACCGCACGCTGGTCGTGCATTCCCAGCGGATCCGTTTTCCGGAGCGCTGGAGGAAGAGTGCCGTCATGACCGAGCAGTACCGCCTGGTCAACGGCGAGCAGCTCTACGACATCACCGTCGATCAGGGCCAGCTTGACGATGTTGCCGAACAGCACCCCGAGATCGTCAGTTCGCTTCGCGAGGCCTACGACGGCTGGTGGGACCGCATTGATGACCGGTTCGAGGAGCACATCCATCTCGATGTCGGATCGGACGCCGAGAACCCGGCCCGGATCACGGCCCACGACTGGCTGCCCCCGGATGACTCGACGCAGGTGCCGTGGAATCAGGGACACGTGCGGCAGGCGCCGGCCTTGAACGGGACATGGAACATCAACGTGACGCAGGCCGGAACGTACGAGTTCGAGCTCTTCCAGCGCGACCGGCCGGCGGAATACCCTATCGAAGCGGTCGACGCCACAGTGCAGGTCGGAGAGTCCGAGACCAGCGCTTCCATCGAACAGGGTTCTCCATCGGTGCGCCTGACACTCGAACTACCCGCAGGCAGGACCACGATGCAGACGCGATTCACTGCGTTCGACGGCGTGGAACGAGGAGCCTTCTACGTTTATGTGAAGCGACTGCAGTAGTGTTCAATGTTCGTCCGTTCGTCGTCCTTATCGCATCTCAGCGACATCGCCGGAACTGCGGGCCGCTATTGACGGAACCCCCGACTAAGCAATAGGTCTATCGTAGAGTCGATTGTGATTACCGACATCCCTCGCAAGGAGAAATCGCGCTTCGGCGTCTTATTGGAGTGACTTAGCCGGGAACTTCCTTATCCAATCCACATTCAGCGAACTACTCCCCCTTTACGTCCCAAGCCATATCCAACTCGAAAGACATTAGGGATATTGATCCTACCGTCTCCGATTCCAAGAAACATGCCTAGATCCTCAAGCTCTTGACAAATCCCCAAGGCTTTTCTTTCGAGGTGTCGAGGCGGCAGTTTAACTAAGTCATTTTCGACATCATCCCTGATACGAGCAAGAACTTGTTCACTGTTCCAACGCTCCTCAATTTCATCAAATCTACAAGGAACGGTCATGCCGCTCAAGCAGACCAGCACTCTATCAACCCATGGATAGTCTTCCTTGATTTCCGCAACTCTCGTCCGCGATGCTGCCTTTATCCCACGCATAATGCTATCATAATGAAGAGTATATTCATGTCTATCATATCGATCAATTGTGTCCTGTGCGGCTACTTTAAGAGCCGAAATAAATGACCGTGGACTCACCCTTCCTGCTGCATCTTCGAGATGATTAGGAATCCAAGTGTATGGGAATCCCCGTCGACGATCGCGCCCCATGAACGGACCAGTAATTTTGTGGAATATCTCCCGATGAACGTCGCCCCTTGAGATCCAACGACGTGAAACTAAAAGCAATCTTTTCATCCCAATTTGAATCGATTTTAGTTCAGAATTTGGGATATAACTGCTAATTCCACACTCAGGTTCTACATTGACAAGTCTATGCCAAAGCAGTCCATAAAGCTCGGAATTTGGCCAACTCAACTCGACCGAAGACGATAGAACTCTCGAAGCACCTAGGAAATTGCCCATCTTGGATTCATCGACTTGGTCAGGGCGCAGGAACACCTTGACACGAAGTCTTCGATACGACCGCATGTCAAGTGCAGTTTGCATCAAACCACGAACTAGTCGATACATATCGTTCCAATCGTCGGCGCAGCGATCCAACGCATCGAAAAGTAACAAGAAATATACACCTTTATTGTCGAACTCTGTGTCACGATTGAATAGCAGAGTTCCGATCGACTCCGGGTTCTTATGAACATAATCCAAGCGGCTTTTCCATGTTTGCAATTTCCGTATGGGGTGGTCATCACTTGCAATTTGCCAAACTTGAACTGTTTGCCAAATGACTCTCGGCTCTTTTCCCGACCGCAAGAGGCGTTTAAGTACGTCTTTATCTGGATAATCGTCAGGCGCTGGTTTGGCACCAAACCCTGGACGAACTTCAGTGCGCTCGTCCAAATTGATATTTCGGTTTGACCAATGAAGCTGACTCCACTTATAAATGAGGCTGCGAATCCCTGACTCCTGAAGGGCACTCCACCAGAATGACTTTCCCGCACCACGCGTCCCAGTGATCAACATATTGTCCGGATCAATCGCCTTTACATGAGAAGGCGAAAGGTACACCTGTGTGAGATGAGGGCCTTTACCATGGACAGTTCCATCTGGTAGATCGACTAGTGCACTCCGAGTTCTCTCGGTATCAATGTGCATATCCTCAGTCATTTTGGTGGCACCATACCGCGTCTTTCGAACGATTCTAGAAATCTTCCATAAGCCACATTGACGGTTTCTTCATCAAGTTCTTTCAGTAGTATCCCCTTAAATAGCGCTTGATTCCAGTTGATCTCCATCGGATCATGAGGAGCTTCTTTTCCCATAAGATCGAACCAGAACTCATTTTTCCATTCGTCATCAATCTCGATATTATCGTACAAATTCTCGCGAAAAAGATCCCATGCATGTGTGCGAAATTCCCTAACATACTCCTCCCTGCCAACCACAGGCGTCAGAGACGAAACGACGGAAATACGTTCCCGTATGCTCTTGGCCAGTTTCTTTTCACGCCAATGACGGAACAGGATTTCATAATCCCTCCAAGTACTCTCGGAATCCGTCGCGAATAACAGAATATCTTCAGCCTTAAGGTCGGTAACAGAAGCAGCCGCAATATCATGCAATCCATTGCGGCTCTCTAATAGAACTACAGTCGGTCTGAATTCAGCTTCCAGAATAGTCAGCACACGCTCGACTCGATCTGCCCATGACTCGTTGGGTGTTCTCATATATAGACGGCCTAGTTTCGCAAGATACTCTCCTGGATTTTCGCCATGCGCGGGCACAACTCGGACATCACCATCAAAGGGCTGTGCCCAAGCAGGAGTTGCAAGCATATCGTCAATTACTTGATCCCCTTGCCCTACCAAGTCCTCGACGAACCAGTCGACCAAGCCGAATTTGGTCCGTCGATTCGACTCGATCATCAAGGGGGTCAGACCTGGAGATTGCAGGTCCATGTCGACCGTTAACACGCGTTGCCCATTGCGCGCCAAATACCAAGCCAATACCGCAGAAGTTGTACTGCGTCCCACACCACCTTTTATAGAGTACAGGGTGATCCGACGGGGCATCGCTGCCCCTCTTCTATCACGGACTGTCCACCAGCCATCCCCCGAAACCAATCGATCTGCCAAGAATACTCGTGGCATGATTTCTTCCACTACACTGTCGAGTGTCTTGAGCAACTCATCGTATACGAAAAGAACGCCCTCGTCCGCTGGATAACCCCGCACTCCCAGAGCAGTGCTCAAGCGCTTGGCGAGTCGATTCAGTTCACTCTGAATATCAGTGTCCTCTTCGAATGTATCCGATACAGAAATACGCAACTTGCCCCAAAGGTCCCGAACCAGATAGATACGGTCGAGTTTTTCGGGCACCGTCATTTCTGCGAGCACAGCCCTGACTTTGGGGCGCATGTCGTCGAAGGGAATGAAGGTGTCTGTCATTGCTGTCCATCTCGAGTGGCGGAGTGTAGCAGTTGACGAACTGCGTGTGTTGCGTCACGATGTGCCATAACACATGCTTCGTCAAAATGCCGTTGGTTCGCATAACGCTGTTCTATTCGCCAATCTTTGAAGGGGCTCTCGGATGGCAAAATTGCAAGGCGGTCCAGTCTTTCCCGACCATTCACGAAACTCTTGAATACCGGCCAGAGCTTGTCGATATGCTGCTTGTACTGTCCGATGATAGGCTGACCCTGAATCAAGAGCAGCGCTTTCAGTCCGCACTCAGCACTCAAACCGTACAGGTGGTCGGAGTTTGCCCAAGCTGGGCGTCTGAAAAGGTATTCCGCATCCTCCCAATGTCGATCGTGGGCATCTGCAAAATCTTCACAAGAATCAGCCAACGGGAATCCCTCCGGCACGATCACCATCAGTATAATGGCTGGGAACGACTGTAACTGTCGATTCGAGAAGCGGCATCCAGCTCGGCCACATCCACGCTACCACGCTCCGACAGCTTGCCTTGGCATTCCCGAGCCCCGTAGCATTGGAGTCTGTTCCGCCTGCGCCCGCCAGAGTGAGACCGTATCCTTCGACCATGCTCGACCAGACGATTTCCCGACGTGCCTGGATTCGCCACTGTGCGCAGACGGGGACAGGAGCCGCGCTCGCCAAATCCGTCCCTGCCGCGGGAGTCCAGTCGACCGCTGCCGAGGACTTCAACAACTACTTCGGGGACCTGCACAACCACAACCAGGTCGGATACGCGCAAGGCACGCTGCAGCGCAGTTTCGAGGTGGCCCGCAATCACCTCGACTTCTACGCGTTCACCCCACACTCGTACTGGCCGGATGTGGGGCAGTACGACGGCAGGATCGAGTACAAGTGGCGCAACGGGTTCGCGGTGGCCAAGGCCCGCTGGCCCGACGTCGTCCGCCTCGCTCGGGAGTTCGACGATCCCGGGACCTTCACGACGATCCTCGGATACGAGCGACACGGCACCATGGAGGGTGACTACCACATCCTGTTCCCGGATCTCGAAGGCGACTACGAACTCATCGAGCGACTGGACGAATTGCAGGCGTTTGCCAGAGAGCGCGGGTGCATCCTCGTTCCCCACCACCCTTCGAACCGCCTGGGCCATCGTGGAATCGCAGCGGACAGCATTGATCCGACTGTCTCCCCCGTGCTGGAGATCCACTCCGAATGGGGCTGCGCAGAACATGACAGGGCCCCGCACCCGTACAAGCGCCACACCGAGGGTGGACGATGGACCCGCCACACGCTGCAGCACTACCTGAGCGAAGGCCATCGGCTCGGCGTCATTGCAAGCACGGACGACCATCTGGGATATCCGGGCGGCTACCGCGAGGGCTTGGCGGTCGTCAAGGCTCGGGAACTGAGCCGTGCGGCCATCTTCGATGCTCTCCGGAGCCGGAGGACATACGCTGTGACCGGCGACCGCATCGAACTCGACTTCTCGGTCAACGGCGCCATGATGGGGCAGGAGATCCCATACTCGAGACAACGAACGATCCATGCCCGGGTTCGCGGTTGGGATCAGGTCGATCGGGTCGAGATCGTCAAGAACGGCCGCGTGATCCACCGGGACTTCCCCGTCGATCGCGACCCCGGTGCCGGCCGCTGGGACGAACCGGCAGTGGTACGGTTCGAGTACGGCTGGGGTCCCTGGCCGGCGCTCGGCTGGGGCGGTACGGCCGACTGGGATTTCACACTGCAGGTGGAAGGCGGACGGATCGAGGGCTTCCATCCGTGCTTCTCCTCTGGTCCCCTCGACGAGTTCCGGAGAGACCGGATCGTCAGCAGCGACCACACATCCGTACGGGTCCAGTCCCACACGGCTCTGAAGCAGCAGATCGACGACTACTCGCAGAAGGCCCTGGTCCTTCGAATCAGGGGCGACGAGCAGACGAAGATCACGATCAATTGCACCAAACCCACCAAGTGCTCCCTGTCGCAGACCTTCGGAGAACTTGCCGAGTCCAACGAGATGCTCTTCACGCGGCCCTTCCCCTGGGAATCAGCCATGCTGCACAGGGTGGTGTTCCACGCCAACTGGGAGACGGAGTTCACGGCCGAGGACGAGGGCGATGGAGCGCAGGCCGACTGGTACTACGCACGTGTGTTCGAGTCCAACGGGGAACTGGCCTGGTCCAGCCCGGTGTGGGTGGAAGGTCGCTAGCACCGGGCGGTCCCGCAGGCACCCCGGGCAGCATCGTGCGACGGCAACGGTATGGCACATGAACCTGGTCACTCCGGAATCCGCATCACTGATTCTCATCTGCCTGGTGTTCATCCTGGTCGGGCTGAACCTTGCGACACTCGCACGCTCCCGCCGAGCGAACGCTGATCGCCAGAGCGTTCTGTCCGCAATCACCCGGCTCGACACCCGCCTTGACGAGCAGGCCCGTCGGCAGGTCGACCACGAACAGGCGTTGCGGAACGAACTCGGACAGCGCCTCTCCAGCGGACTGGAGCGTACGGACCGCACTCATGCCGAAGTCGTCAAGCGCCTCGCCCTGATCGACAAGGCGCAGGATCGCATGACCGAACTGTCTTCGGACGTAGTGTCCCTGCGCGATATCCTCGCGGACCGGTCCGCCCGGGGTGCGTTCGGAGAGGTCCAGTTGGGGGCCCTTGTGACGAACATCCTGCCCCCCGACAGTTACAGGATGCAGCACACCCTCTCGAACGGGCGACGCGCGGACTGCATGCTGTTCCTGCCAGCCCCGACCGGCAACATCGCGATCGACTCGAAATTCCCACTCAGCAACTTCCGCAGGAAACTCGACAGTTCCCTGCCCGATGCGGAGCGTTCCCGTGCGGCCAGGGAATTCGCAAGGGACGTCCGCCTGCACGTCGACGATGTGGCGGGCAAGTACATCCTGCCGGGCGAGACATGCGATGCCGCAGTGCTCTTCATCCCGGCTGAGGCGGTCTTCGCCGAGATCCACGCGGACCATCGGGACCTGGTCGAACACGCCCAGCGCAAGAATGTCTGGCTCACATCGCCGACAACCCTCATGGCCGTCCTCACCACAGCTCTGTCCGTGCTGAAGGATGCGGCGACCCAACACGAGGTGCACGCGATACGCGAGCACCTTCGTGTTCTGGGGAAGGACTTTGAACGGTTCGAGTCCGGCATGGAAAAGCTCGCCACCCACATCCGGCAGGCGGGCGAAGATGTCGCGCGGGTCCAGACCTCGTCCCGGAAGATCGCCTCGCGCTTCCGGCGGATCGACCAGCTTGAACTGCCCGACCCGCCCGCACCATGCGCGGCCAGCAGTGCTGCCCGTTCGCCCGATCAGAGCCCTACGTAGCGAGCCTGCAGGCTCCGGGCAACCCCGGGATCTTGGGTCCCCTTCACGATCGTCCGACCGTCCTCGAACACGGTCAGCTCGTGAGGGGGACATCGGAACCGCACGACATGTTCGCTCGACCGCACCTCGCCCACGCAGGCCAGCGAACGGGCCAGGGCGGCAAGATCAAGCGGAGAGTCCCGCCCCGGGACCTGGACCGCGTCACGCCCGCAGATGCGGGCCGTCCGGGGAGCAGTTGCGGCCAGATAGGTGAATACCCGGCGGGCGCAGGCCGAACACTCCGGATCGGGTTGATCCGACCGCACGGACGACCTCTCTCCCGACCACACGTCGTGGGACACCAGCCGCGCATGCACGGCCTCGGACCGGCCAGCAAGGATCTTCGACGCCTCGGCCACCTGGAACGAGGCGACCATGGACGTTGTAGCGTTCAGAACTCCGGCCGTGTCGCATGTCGGCTGGCGGGAGCCCGGAGGGCTCGGAAACATGCAGGCAAGGCAGGCGGTGCGTGCCGGGAGGACAGACATCCACGCCCCCCGAGTCCCCACGGCAGCCCCGTACACCCATGGGACGGAGTGCTTGACCGCCACGTCGTTGATCAGAAACCGCGTCTCGAAATTGTCGGTTCCATCCAGGATTACATCGGCCGACGAGAGCAGTTCTTCAGCGTTCGCCGGAGTCAGGTCGCGTACGATAGGTACCACGCTGACAGCCGAATTCACCCGACGGAGCACCCGGGCCGCCGCAATGGCCTTGGGCGTGCCGTCCCTGGCATCCTGCTCCTCGAACAGCCCCTGGCGCTGGAGGTTGCTCGGCTCGACGTAATCCCTGTCGACGACGAGCGTCTCCCCGACTCCTGCCCGTACAAGCAATGACGCTTGGACCGTTCCGAGTGCTCCGCAACCCACGATCACGGCACGCGACGAGGACAGGCGGCGTTGCCCATCCTCTCCGATCTCGGGCAAGAGCAGTTGCCTCGAGTAGCGGTCGCGATCTCTCATCAACTCCGAGTCCGGTCGCAGACAGAATTCGATCGTACCAGCGCGACGGCAACGGCCATCTCTCCAGACCGTCACCAGCCCCTGGCCGGTTCGTATAATTCGGAAAAGCGTTGCAACGTCTGCGGCTGATGGTTCTGACACTGTTGCTGCCCGCCGCGGTTCCGTGCGCGGGAGCGGACTGGTCCGGGCGAACCGTCGCAGAAATCCGTTTCCAGCCCCCGCTCCCCTCGGTACTGGAGGGATCCGTCGACCAGACATCGGGGCTGCAGGTCGGACGACCGTTGGAGCCGGGAGCAGTGCGGCAATCGATCCGGTCCCTGTTCCGGACCGGCCGTTTCGCCGAGATCCAGGTGGATGCCGAGACGGTCGAGCGCGGAGTGCGTCTGACATTCCTGCACACACCCTCCTGGTTCGTCGGTAACGTTCGCATCCTTGGCGCTCCGCGGCCGCCCTCCGAGAGCCAGTTGATCAACGCTACGGGATTGCGACTCGGAGAGGCCTTCACCGACGAGAAACTCGAAAGGGCGCTCCGCTCGATCCGTTCCCTGCTGATCGAGCAGGGCTTCCGGTTCCCGATGATCCGGCATACCCTGGAACGAGACGCCGCCACCCATCAGGTGGGGGTGACGCTGGACATCGAACCGGGACGACGGGCCGACATCGGGGCCCTGCTGGTCGTGGGCGACCCTCCTCCGCTACCGGTCGATGCAATCCGTACCATCGCCGCTTGGCCGCGAGGCGTGCCGTACAGGAGGGATCGCATTCAACGGGGTATCGAACTGCTCCGCAAGTACTTCCAGAACCAAGGCTACCGGCAGCCCGTGATTCGAGTCGAGACCGCCGAGTACCGCCCGGAAGCCAACGAGTTGACGCTGGTCGCCACCGTCGTCAGGGGCCCGAGACTGCGGATCCGTCTGGAGGGAGTCTCGCTGTCCAGTTCCGCACTGCAGCGGCTCCTGCCGATCATTGGGAGAGGGTCCGTCGACGAGGAACTGCTCGTCGCAGGCCGTGACAGGCTGGAGAACCACTTCCAGGCCCAAGGCTACTTCGCAGCGGCAGCCGAGTATGAAGTCCAGCGAGAGTCTGCCGACGAAATCTCGATCGTCTACCGCGTACAGCGAGGCAACCGGCGGATATTACGTGCCGTCGATGTCCACGGCAACCGGTTCCTGAGTGCTGCCGCGATCCGCGAACGCCTGCAGATTCGAGCGAGCGGACCGGGTTCGCCACGCGGACAGTTCACGGCGGACCTGCTGGAGGGGGATCTTCTCGCCATCCGGAACCTGTATGTCTCGAACGGCTACCGGAACGCAACGGTCGAGGGCACCCTGGTCGCCCCATGGGAAGGGAACATCCGCCACGTGGGGGTCCGAATCGACATTGGCGAAGGCGAACCGACGTTCGTGGACGGTCTCATCACTTCCGGGATCGAGGGTTCTCCCGTCGAGGAACGGTCTTTTGGTTTTGCATCCGCACCGGGCCAGCCATTCAGCGAGAGCGCCATCTCCTCGGACCGTCGCCGACTGCTTGCGCAGTATTTCGAACAGGGCTATCGAGAGGCTACCTTCGACTGGCGGGTCGAGGAGGGCAGTGTGCCGAACTCCGTGGTGGTGTACTACGACATTGACCCGGGTGAACCTGTCCGCGCAGCGCGGGTGATCCTGTCTGGAGCCCGCCGGACGCGGACTTCGGTGCTGGAACGCCGCATCGACATCCAACCTGGCGCGCCGCTCTCACAGTCCGCCATGTTTTCCACGCAGCGCAATCTGTACGAACTGGGCGTGTTCTCCAAGGTCGATGTCGCCGTCCAGAATCCGGATGGAGTGGAGCCTTCCAAGAACATCGTGATCCAGGTGGAGGAGGCCAGGCGCTGGGCCGTCGGCGTCGGTGGCGGGGCCGAGTTCGCTCGCATCGGCCGCAACACGGCTGAACTCACCAATCCTGCCGGGGACGCGACCTTCAGTCCCCGCATGACACTGGAGGTAACCCGCCTCAACGGGCTCGGCAGGGCGCACACGATGGGCTTCCGCACTCGCCTCTCACTGCTCCAGCAACGGGGACTGTTCACGTACGAAGCCCCGCGCTGGTTCGACTCCGACCGCTGGCGCATGACGGTCAGCGCCCTCTACGACACGTTCCGGAACGTCAACACGTTCACCGGCCGCCGTCTGGAGGGAGCGTATCAACTGTCTCAGCAGATCAACGCCAGAACGACCGTCCTGTACCGCTATGCCCACCGCAGAACGTCCATTGATGAGAACACGCTCAACATCCAGCCGCTCCTCGTACCGCTGATCTCGCAGCCGGTCCGGGTCGGGCTGCTCTCGGGAACGTTGATCTCGGACAATCGTGACGACCCCACGAACACAACCAGCGGCACCTACAACACCGTGGACTTCGCCCTTGCGTCCAAGTACGTGGGAGCCCAACCCAACTTCGTGCGTCTCCTGGCCCAGAACAGCACGTACCATCGGATCCGGACGGGATTCGTGGTGGCCCGCACCGCGCAGATCGGGGTCAACGTTCCGTGGGCCGGACACGGCGTGGAAGGCGTGCAGAGTGCCCGATTCGACGGTCGACCGGACCCGCGGATTCCGATTTCGGAACGGTATTTCGGAGGAGGCGCCAACTCCCACCGCGGCTTCGCATACAACCAGGCCGGCCCCCGGGATCCCGCAACCGGGTTCCCCCTGGGCGGGGGTGCGCAGTTTCTCAACAGCATCGAACTGCGGTTCCCGATCAGCGGAAAGGACGTTTCGGGAGTGATCTTCCACGACGCCGGCAACGTGTTCTCCCGCCCGAGCCGCATCAGCTTTCGCTCGGGCCAGCGGATTCGCACCAGCAAGGATCAGGCACAAGTGTTCGATTTCGACTACATGGTGCACGCCGTCGGCCTGGGAGTCCGTTACCGGACACCGATCGGTCCGATCCGGCTCGACCTGGCGTTCACCCCGAACCCTCCGCGCTTCGTCGGATTCGTCGGCACGAGGGAACAGCTCCTGACCGGAACAGGGAGTTTCCGCGAGCAGCGCATCCGTGGACTGCAGTTCCATTTCTCGCTCGGACAGACATTCTAGACATGACACCCGAGGCGATCCGCATCATGCGGGCAGTGACGATGGCCGCAGCCGGTCTGTTCGCCGCACTCGGACTCCGCTCGGAGATCATCGACCGCGTGGTGGCCATCGTGGGCACGGAGGCGGTCACCCTGTCCGACGTGACGGCCGAACTCGGTCTGGAAGCGATGCTGGCCCATACCGAGGCCCGGAGTATCGCCGAGGCCGGAGAGGCGATACTCGGGCGATTGATCGACAGACGCCTGATCGCACAGGACATGACCGCGACACCGTTCCTCCTGCCATGGGACGAGGAGGTCGAGGAGGGAGTGTCGGCACTGCGAGGGCAGCGGTACCTGGGAAACCGTGACTTCGGAGCCGCACTGGCGCACTATGGGCTGACCGAGTCGGACTGCCGGTCCTTCATCCAGCAGCAGATCGCGTTCGAGCGCTATGTCTCGTTCCGGTTCAAGACCGGACTCAGTGCCAACGCCGCCGAGATCGCAGCCTACTACGGCAACGAGTACCTGCCCGGCATTCTCCAGCGCGGGGAGCGACCCCAACCCGTCGAACAGGTCGCCGAGCGGATTTCGGAGGTCCTCATCGAACGCCGCGCCACCGAACTGCTTGATCAGAGACTGATCGAGCTCCGGTCGATCACCCGCGTCAAACCGATGCTGAACCCACCGGGAGAATCCAGGCCATGATCCGGACATTGCTGACGGCACGGTGGCCACGGATCGTCTTGCTGGTTGTTGCCCTGATCGGTCTTTCATGGGGTACGTTCGAGGCGGTGATCCGCAGCCGGTGGCTAGGCGACCGGATTCGGGGATCCGTGATCGAGAGTATCGAGGCCGCAACGGGACTCCCGGTCTCGATCGAGCGCCTGAAGTTCGGGAAGAGTCGGCTGCATATCGAGATCGAGGGCCTCACGCTCCGGACCAGCGAGGACCCGACCCACCCACCGCTGGTATCCGTGTCGCAGGTTTCCGCAAGAATCGGGTTGCGCAGTTTCCTGGGGGGCCGCACCTACCTGGAGTCCTTGCAGCTGCGGAATCCACGCGTTCGTGTACTACGCGGTGAGGGCGAATCGTGGAGCATTCCCTGGCAGCCAACGATCGATGGAGGCAGCCGAGTGGTGGTCGCTCAGATCGACGTGACCGGGGGCTCGATCGAGTGGAACGGCGAACCGTACGGCATTGCATTCGCGGGCACGGATCTGGAGGTCGAGGCAGCGTTCGACCCCGTCGGACGAACCTACTCCATCCAGTCGACACTGGCGGAACCTACCTGGGGATCGGCCCTCGGCCCACCTCTCGCCGGCTCGGCGGTCGAGATCTCGGCGACCGCCAGCACCCGCGAAATCAGGATCCACACGGGGGTCTTTCGTGGCGAGTCGATGCAGCTTGTGGTGGCCGACGGGTTGCTGGACCTGCCCGCATCACGGGCCACTGGACGGTTCAGCGCTCACCTCGACCTGGCGGACCTGGACGCCTTCCTCGGAACGGCGGTACCTGAGGTGGCCGGAGTACTCGCGGCCGAAGGTGAAGTGCACTGGAGCGCCCTGAATCAGCAACTGGACTATACGGCGGCCGTCACGATTCCCGAAGCCGGAGGCTACGGACTGGCCGGACTGGGACCGTTCCAATGCAGCATCGAAGGGAACCTCGAGCAGCTGACGGTGAATAACATCGAAGGCAGCCTGTGGGGGGGGACAATTGACGGAACCGTCGAGGTCCGCAGTCTGAGCGAGAGTCCCCAGGTCTCGGCAAGAGCTTCCCTGACGGGCCTGTCGATTGCCGACGCGACAGACGCTGCCGAGATGGACCCGATCCCGTGGGATGGATGGCTGGACTTGGGGATCGTGTCCGCCGGTCGGCTCGACAGGGGCCTCGTGTCCGATCTGGAAATCAAGGTCCGACCATCCAAGGATCCATCCAAGTTCCCCCTGGAGGGCCGGGGATCGTTCCGGCATCTCGGCCGGGATGGGAGCATCGACATCTCCGATCTCCAACTCGCCTTCGGAAACCGGCAGGCAGCACTCCGGGCGACCGGCTCGATCAGCGGCCGGGGAGATGCCGACCTCTCGGTCACTGCCGAATTCGACTCCCGAACCTCCCTGGAGAGACTGCTTGCCTTCATCCAGCCGGAAGCGGTATTTCCGAACGGAACGCCCGACGGACGAATGTCGTTTCATGGCAGGGTGCTTGGACCGCTCGGCGACCGGGCGACAGGCGTGCTCGACGGAAGCTTCTCGATCCAGGACTTCGAATTTGCGGGACAGCGGTGGGACGGCGCTTCGTTTCGTGGCACGCTGACAGCCACTGGCATCGAAATCCGGGACGGCGAGGCGGCCGATGGCGATGGTCGCCTCAGCCTGCGCGGCACACTGCCGTTCACCCCAGACCAGACCCTGGACATGCAAGCGTCGGTGCAAGGCTTCGATGCGCGGAAGCTCGCACGGGCAAGTGGGTTCGGTCTGCCCGTCGAGGGCGCCGTCGGTATCGAGGCGCGCGTGTTCGGCTCACCGCAGGATCCGGTGGTGACGAGCAGCATCCGCGTCGCCTCGCCGCGACTCTTCGGGGAGTCCTTCGATCTGGTGGAAGGGGACATCCGGTACGCCGCCGGCAAGTTCGAGTTGGCCAGTGCCCTGGTTCGTCGCGGCGAATCGACACTTCGGGCAACCGGTTCCGTCGAGCAGGCTTCGCAGGAGATCGTGCTTGATGTCGTCAGCTCACGCTGGCGGATCGAGGAGTTCGGACTTGCAAGGATCCTCGCGCCGGACGTAAGCGGCACGGTGGAATTCGATCTCACGGCAAGTGGAGTCCTCCGCGGCACCCGCCGCCCCAACGCGCTCGAACTCAGCGGGCACTGGGAAGTCGCCGACCTGCACTGGAACGATCTCGACCTGGGACAGTGGTCCGGGAACGTCACGGCAAGTCCCGAGCGACAGAACATCGACTTCCTGTGGAGCGCGAACACCCTTGGGGGGTCGATCACCGGAAACGCTGCCATCTGGCAGACCGCCACGCCGAGCTACAACGGCACGGTGCGTTTCCGCGATATCAGTACGGCGATCCTGTGGCGGTCGCTGGCACTGCCGACCGGAGCCGTGAACGGATCAATCACGGGGGCAGCGAGCTTCGGGGGTGCACTCGACGCTCCCGGTACGTTCGAGGCGAACGGGACCGTGGACACCGCCGCGTTCAACATCCGCTCCGGGCCGGACACCGCCTTTCAGGTGTCGAACGTGTTCCCGATGCGCTGGTCGGTCCAGGACGGCGCCATCCGTTTCGATTCGATGAGCGTGGGCGGCCCAGAGACCGATTTCGTCGTCGACGGTTCAGTCGAACTGGTGGGGGCCCGCGAACTGGATCTCGACCTGAGCGGTACCGTCAACCTGCTCCTGTTGCAAGGCATCCTGACGGGTACCGAGTGGGACGGATCCGCAACGGTCGGCCTGCGCATAGGCGGCTCCCTTGACGAACCGTCGATCGAGGGAGCCATCGAGTTCGAGGATGCAGGTCTCTCTCCTTCTGATTTCCCGCTCCGATTGAGCGGGTTGACAGGTTCCGTCCGATTCGAGAACAGCGAGGCTCGCATCGAGAACCTGGTCGCCGCGTCGGGCGGTGGCACAGTCCACTTCGACGGCGTGGTGGCCTACAGGAACGCCAGTCTGGAATACCGGCTGCATGCTCGGGCCGACGATATGCGGGTGAACTACCCGCGGACCATCAGCAGCATCATCGATGGGGACCTCACGCTCGCCGGCGTCGGGTCCACGAGCATTCTCAATGGCGACTTGCGCATCTCGCGAATGTCGATTCGCTCGGACGTGTCGTTCTCGGACCTGTTCGCCAGCCTGGACAGGCCCCCCGCGAATCGGGTGTCCAGCCCGATGCTGCAAGGCATGCAGTTGAACCTGCACATCGGAGCCGTGCAGCAGTTGCCAGTCGAGACGGATCTGGTCCGCAACGTTGCAGCGGATCTGGAACTGGATCTCGGAGGAAGCGTGGCCTCCCCATCGGTCCTGGGCACGGTCAGCATCACGCAGGGCGAGATTCGCATGCTGGGAACCCACTATCAGATCAATCGCGGGGATATTCGCTTCCTGAATCCCCTGCAGGCGGAGCCCGTGCTGGATGTCGAACTGGAGACCCGCATTCGCGACATCGACCTTGATCTGGTGCTGTCGGGCCCGGCCCGATCACTGGACCTGAGCTACCGCTCCGACCCTCCCATCCCGTTCCATGACCTGGTCAGCCTCATCGCCGTCGGCAAGGAGCCCACCATCGATCCCAGCATTGCCTCACAGCGGCGGATTCAACAGCAGTCGCTGGTCCAGACAGGGGCGGACGCACTGCTCAGCCAGGCGATCTCCGCGCCAGTCGACCGGCGTCTCCAGAGATTCTTCGGAGTCAGCCGGATCAAGGTCGACCCGCAGATCGGAGGCTTGGAGGCCAATCCGAACCCGAGGATTTCGACCGAGCAGCAGATCGGCGAGGAGGTCACGCTGATCTACAGCTACGACCTGTCCTCGGCGCAGCAGCAGTCGATTCGCATCGAATGGAACCCGAACCGCAGGTGGTCGTTTCTGGTCACGCGCGACCAGAACGGACTTGTCGGTTCCGATATTCTCTTCAAGGTGCGCCTTCCCTGAGCCAGGGCAGCGGGCGAGAGTCCCGCGCGGGAGCCGAGCCGATCCGCCGGCAGTTCAGGCCAGCCGCAAGGACGGCTGGGCGGCGAGGTCGAATCCGGCGCGCTCCCCTCTGCGGAATCGCGGGTATGCGGCCGCCGCAATCATTGCAGCGTTGTCGGTGGAGAGCGCCAGGGCGGGAAAATAGAATGGTAGCGACAGGGCGGAGAACGCTTCCCGCAGGCCGGAATTGGCGGCCACTCCCCCCGAGACGATCACGGACTGCACCCCTTCTGCAGCGGAAGCCTCCACGGCCCGCCGCAACAGTTCGCCGATCACCGTATGCTGGAACGAGGCCACGAGGTCGAGACTCGCCTGGCTGGACGACTCGCGCAACGCCTCGATCGTGGGACGGCCGGCCTGGAACATGGATCTCCTGCGTTCGATTTCCGCATCCAGACCCGCCCCGGCGACGTATCGTCGCACAGCCGTCTTGAGCCCGCTGAAGCTCATGTCCAGACGATTGCCCTTCATGCGCACGAACGGCAGACGAACGGCGTGCGGGTCCCCGAAGCGCGCCAGCCTGTCGAGGATGGGTCCACCGGGATACCCCAATCCCAGCAACTTGGCGACCTTGTCGTAGGCCTCGCCCGCAGCATCATCCCGGGTGCGCCCGAGCAGTCGGTATGCATACTCGTCCGGTGCGGGTCGGTCCGCAACGAAGATGTGGCTGTGTCCACCGCTGACGACCAGCGCCAGCGACGGAAACTCGACCTCCCGACCGGAGGCTCGCTGTTCGAGCACGACGGCATGAATGTGACCCTCGATGTGATTGACCCCCAGCAAGGGCACGTTCAGGGATGCAGCCAGCCCTTTCGCGTAGCCGAGGCCCACCAGCAGGGCTCCCATCAGTCCGGGGCCGTACGTCACGCCGATCGCCCCCAGATCGCCGTACTCGAGGCCGGCGCTGCTGACGGCTTCACGGACGACCGGGACGATGGCACGCAAGTGCTCACGGGAAGCCAGTTCGGGCACCACTCCCCCGTACTTGGCGTGTACGTCGAACTGGGACGAGACGATATTCGAGAGCAGATGCTCACCATCAGCAACCACGGCCGCTGCGGTCTCGTCACAGGATGTCTCGATTCCAAGCAGATACATCGGGAAAACGGAAGCCCCCGCGAAACCGCAATCCCGCGGGGGCAGCATGGCGCCTGTGCGCCTAGGTCAACTGTGCCGGCAACAGTCCGGGACTGGCAAGTGCCCGGTCCACGGTAACTGCGTCCCCGTACTGGCACGGACGGGGAACCCGAACATCGGAGCGCGAGCGCTAACTCTCGGCCACCTCACCATCCAGACTGGTACTGCCAGCGATATTGTCATTCATCGTTCTGGATCACCTCCTTCCGCCAGTGATGCTGCCATGGTAGCGCAGCGGGCCGGCTCGGCTCAACAGCCAGCGGCAACGGCGACCCGGTCACACTCGATTGCACGTGGCGATGCCCTCCTCCAGGATCCGCTACGGGAATCCCGTCCCGGATTCTCGCTAGAATGAACGTTCCGGGTGGACTGCGGCCACCCGAGCCACCATGCACAACGTCATCGTGATCGGCTCCGGCTGCGCCGGCAACACAGCCGCCATCTACACGGCCCGCGCCAGCCTGGAGCCACTCGTCATCGAGGGACTGGAGGCCGGAGGGCAACTGACACTCACCACCGATGTGGAGAACTTCCCGGGGTTTCCGGACGGCATCATGGGCCCGGAACTGGTCGACCGGATGAAGCAGCAGGCCCAGCGGTTCGGGGCGTCGTACCGACACGGGGCCGTCACACGCGCCGATCTGTCCTCGCGTCCTTTCAAGCTGTGGACCGAGGATGAAGTGCTCGAAACGAAGACCCTCATCGTGGCCTCGGGCGCATCCGCACGCTGGCTCGGTCTCGACTCGGAACAGGCCCTGATCGGCCACGGGGTCAGTTCATGTGCGACATGCGACGGGTTCTTCTTCCGCGGCAAGCCCGTGACCGTCGTCGGTGGCGGGGACAGCGCCATGGAAGAAGCGCTGTTCCTCACGAAGTTCGCGACGGAAGTGGCGCTCGTGCATCGCCGCGAGGAGTTCCGGGCCTCGAAGATCATGCTGGACCGGGCGAAGCGCAACGAGAAAATCCGCTGGATCACGAATGCGGCGGTCGTGGAGGTCCGCGACCCGGAAGCCAATGCGGTCACAGGTCTACGGTTGCGCAGCACGGTGGACGACAGTGAATGGGATCACCGGACAAGCGCCCTGTTCCTCGCGATCGGGCATGTGCCCAACACGGCGGTATTCCGCGACCAGGTGGACCTGGACGAGCAGGGCTACATCGTTTCCCATGGCGGAGCCCGCACGAACATTCATGGCGTGTTCCACGCTGGCGATGTGCAGGACAGGGTCTACCGCCAGGCGATCACGGCTGCTGGAGCGGGCTGCATGGCGGCCATCGAGGCCGAACGACTGCTGGAGGCCGAAGGGTAGTGGGGACCGGCCGCCGCGCCGGTGGTGGACCGGGTCCGGGAGATGGACACTCCTGGACTCGCCAGCCTGACAGAAAGCAACCTGGTTCGCCAGGAGATGCGACCAGGGTGAGAACGTGGCATGTCGCAATCCGTGCTGATGGGCAGGGACCTCTGCAAGTGCTCCTTGGTCGCAGTGGATCCTCGCGGGGATCTCCCGGCCACTCGCTCTCCACCGGTACGGCAGGGGATGCGTGTCGCGACCAGCCAAATGGTTCATAGTGGAATCCGTCACTTCCTTCGCACTCGTGAGACTGTCCGTCCGAACACGGTCTTCCGTCAGATCCGCGAAGAACCGTTCGACCCCGCGCAGCGACGAGCTTGATGGGAGCGTGAAGTGCGTCCGGATGCGCTTGCACCGCTGGAGCCACACCTTCACCTTCGACTGCTGGTGCGTGGCGTCGTTGTCCGCAAGGATGTGCACGGTGAGTTCTTTCGGTGTCTCCCGATGGATCTGCTTGAGAAACCGCAGCCATTCCACATGGGTGTACTTCCGCTCCGTCGGATCGACCAGTTTGCCCTCCAGATAACTCAAGGCAGCGAAGAGGCGGACGACACCGCGCTGATAGTCGTCAGGGGTCGGCGTACAGATAGGCCCGGCCCCCAGTGGTGGTCCGGGCTGTGTGCGACCCGGCGTCTTCTCGGCACAGCACAGCACGACCGCATTCTCGAGCGGGTCCAGGTACGGTCCGATCAGATCCGAGGACCTGCACTCGAAACCCTGGTCCTTCGACAGGTCGCGGGTCTCCGAACGATGCGGCTGGAGGTCAATGCGGCGCCAGATGCAACGGACACCGGACGGTGATTTCCCGACCTCACTCGCCATGCTGCGGGCGCTCAAACGGGACTGACCGTCCGGTTTCCGTCCGGCTTGGGCGATCACTTTCTCGACCGTCTAGGTCCGGATCAATGCCGGCCGTCCGCGACCGGGCCCGTCGCGCCTGGATGTGGTGGGCCGTCTAATGTTGTTTCAGAAACGCAACACGGGAACAGCCCGTCTGCCTCTCGTGCGATGTCGTGGCCAGTGGCTTGGGTTGCACCTTCGGTTTGCCAATGACATCGATCATTTCAAGGACTTCCATGGCGCGACTCGGCTCGAACACACACTGCCTGTTGCTCTTGCTGTCCGGAGGCATCAACGGTGCTTCAGTGTTCCGTCATTCGGTGATTTTGGGATAGAGGGACTTGAGTTTGCAGCGGGCATCGTCCACGGTCATGTGCCAGTTCACGCCACGCTAGCGCTCATTGACGCATGCCATGATGTTCGCCGACCTCACTGGCACTCCTGCCGATCCTCAAAATGGTGAGTGACGGAACACTAGGTTCTCCGAACGCGCTGAGGTCGTTCAGCATGCCCACCAGTCGAGATGGCCCGTCAGTAAGTTCGGGGGTTCAATCCGACGCTCTCGCCTGGGGCTGTGGCCCCCGCCACAGCCCGCTCTGTTCCCCGACCGAACACACTCTTTCGCGCTGCGCCACGACGCGGTTCACGCCGGTGTCGATCGACATAAACTCCGTTCCGCCCAGCTCGTCCACACCGTCCGTTCCCTTGCCCTGTTCGCGATCACGATGTTCTACGGCGCAAGATCCGCCCCGTAGGCTCCGAGCAGTGGTAGCGGGGTATTCATGCTCCCTGCGGCTGTGGCTCCGAACTTGTTCTTGTCCTGCCCGAAGTCGGGGGTGGCGGCATAGCGGAGGGCATACTTGCCGATGACACCCAGCGGCTGGCCGTCCGGTGAGTTCCCCACGAAGGCGAACGAGTGCTCATTCAGGCTCGCCCGCTTGTCGCCCGTCACGCGCGCCTGTGTCCGATCCCGATACTCGATCCCGACCCGGATCCGACTGCGCACGTAGGCGGTGCCGTTGAACTGATTGAACGTACCCGGACTGGTATATTCCAGCAGATAGTCGCCGTCCTCGACAGCACCGTCCCATTGTGAGACGGTCCCCTTCGCCGAATCGCCGGTCGAGAACAGCAGGCGCCCGAAGACCAACTCCCGAACCTCCTTGCCATCGTGATACATATAGTCGCCCGTCGTGACGTGCCGCAGGTCGCTGATCACGGTCGTGACGTTGCCTCCGATTTCCGCCGGATCCGTGGTGGTGAGCTCATTGTCGTACGTCGTGTCATCTCCGAACCAGCGGACTTCCACCCGCGCGGCGCCCACATACGGTTGGGACCCGACGTTCGCCACAGTCTTGCCCTCGTATGTCGCCTGTCCCTGCGGCTGCTGCGCCTTGGTCGCGGCGACTGCGGTCGGCAGCGAACTGTAGGCAAAGCTGTCGATGTCTCCGAACGCCCATCCATTGCGGGAATACTCGTTGATCTCGGTCCGCAACGCGTTCCCGGACCAGCGGGTCCGCCAGTTCCCGAAACGCGTGTAGTCCGTCTGCTCCATCACGATCTGGACCTCGTACATGCCCTGGTTGAAGATCGCGCTCGCTGACGTGTTCTGAACCTTCTCGATGCGCTTTCCTGTCCCGACCTCCACGTCCAGCCAGGACTTCTGCTCGTCGCCATCGGCGACCGTGAAGATCCCGTCCCGTACCGGATCAAAGGCGGCCGCCAGTCCCTGCGCGGAACTCAGGGCCTCGATGATCTGATCCAGTCGTTCTTCCACATCCGGCGGTGTCGTGTCGTGGTAGGACGTTCCGTCACTCTGGTTGACCTTGAAGGGCAGATGTTCCCGGTAGTTGTCGCCGGAGACAGTGATCGAGGTACCGGTCTTGGTCCAACTGCCGCCACGATCGTAGAACACCCCGTACAGCAGCGCATCCTGCGCCTTCACCCAATCGGCCTTGATGCTGTCCGTCAGATCGCCCCCTAGCGCCTTCTTCGCGACGATCCGGTCCCGCAGCTTCGTGATCTCATCCCGGACACTCGGGACCCAGGATTGACCGTCGTGGCTGTACAAGGTGCCCGCCGCATCCAGCAGCGTCTTCAGGGAAAACGCCTCCGTCAGGGTGTGGGGCTGTGGCTGCCCGCTCGCACCCGACTTCTTCCCGTGGCTTCTCCGACCGCCGCCGCCGACGGTGGCCGGGTACCAGCCCCGGATACCGTGCGTGAACGTCAACTGGCCGTTCTTCAGTGTCGTATTTCCGCCAAGCAGCGTCGCTTCCACAACCGTACCGTCGTCCACCGCCGGGCGTTCCACCGGCTCATCCGCCACTCGCCCGGCTCCGAAACCACCCGCCAGATAGGTCTTGCTTTCGGGGTTCGATCCGGCCGACCACACACCGACCACCTCGCTGCCCGCGGCGGGCCCGCTGTTGCCGCCCAGCAGACGGCCCTCGAACGTGCTGTCCACCGTCAGTCGCTGCGAGGCGCCCACCCGCCAACCGTAGTCGATCAGGGCAGTCGCATTGGGACCCTGCTTCCAGACACCGTGCGCGTTCAGACTGCCTTGCGGCAGCACGATGCCGTGCACCGTACCGAACAGATATTGCCATGCTTCCCCGTCCGCGTTCGTCAGATTCGAGATCAGTCCGTCCACTTTCTCCGACTGGAAGTTGATCCGGACCGTGATGTCCCCCGCGTAGTGCTGATCTGTTCCGCTCACCGCCAGCGTCCGGCCCGCGTAGTTCGCCGTGCCCGCCGTCTGCACGTAGTTGGCCCGCGCCGTTGCCTCCGTCACCCCGAACGCGAACGCTCCCCGCTCTCCCGTCTCTCCGGTCTGCTCCTTGTCGTTCGCTTCCTTGGTGGTGTCAAAGGAATACTCCGCGTCCGACACCGCATCGCTCCGCTTCGTGCGCGTGATCGTCCCGAACCGTGTGTTCCCGTACAGTCCGTACGTCACCGTCGATTTCGTATCCTTCGCCGCGAAGATCGTCCCTGCCTCGTTCGCCTTGACAACACCTTCCAGTGCACCGTCATCCCCCAGTGCCGCCGCCAGCTCCTCCGCGCTCGTCAGCGCCTGGATCAAGTCGTCGATCTCCCCCAGCGCCTTGTCGTCATCCGGTTCCGTGTCGGTACCGAACAGGCTGCCGAGCTTGTCGTTGTCATCCCCGAACACCGACTCGAGCACGGCCTTGACGTTCGTCTTCGCCTTCGAGCTGCCCGTGCCCCACTGCTTCTCGATCTGCTCGTCCCGCTCCGAGTCCTTCTCGAACACGTCCAGGATCTGGACGATCTTCTCCCGGATCCCCTCCAGCTTCATCCGTGCTTCCGCCACGAAGCTCTTCCCCTCCGTCTGCGATACCCCGCTCCCCAGCAGGTCCGCAAACGAGTAGTTCTCCCCGGCCACCACAAGGGCCGTGTTCGCCTCGTTGATGTCCTGGGTCGACTTGTCATCCCCGAGCATCGCCGGCTGTGCGCTCAGCCCTTTCGTCTTGAACTTCGCCGCGCTGATCTTCACGTTGTCCAGACGGGTCCCCATCAGCATCCCGTCCTGCATCCGCACCCGGTAGCTTCCGGCGGAATCCGTATCGATGTCACCCATGCCGCTGGCGGGCAGCAGCGCTCCGTCCACGAAGTAGCCCTGACCGTTCTCCTGCAACACCGCCATCAGCCCGCCCGTACCTTCGATCTCCATGCTCTCCGGCTGGTACTGCGCCATCCACGCCCCGTCGGTCATCGTCACGGTATAGACATTCCCGTTCTCGGCCGTGACCTCACCGCCACTCGTGAATGTCTCCCCGTTCAGCGTGTAGGTGCCGTCCTCCTGCCGCACGAGCGTCACCGTCGTCCCGCTCGTGCCCAAGGCCAGCAGCGTCTCCGGTGCGTCATGCGGGGCCATCCACATCCCGTCCTCGCCCATCATCAGCCGGTACTGGTTGCCGTTTTCCGCGGTCACCATCGTCACCCCGTCCTCGACCTGCATCTCCCCCATCCAGTAACTGCCGTCCTCCCTCTTCGTCAGCATCACCGTCTCGCCCGACATCCCCAGCGTGACCGTGACCGTCTCTTCCCGGTACGTCGCCATCCAGTTCCCCTCGCTGTCGACCGACAGCGTGTAGGTGTTGCCACTCCTCATGAACGTGGCTCCGTCGGTCAGCGTCTCCGTCTCGCCCGTATCCGGACTTACCACCGTCCAGCTCCCGTCTTCCGCCTGCACGGTCTCCAGCGTCACCCCCAGGGTGCCCACCGTCACCGTACCGGTCTCCGGCACGTACTCGGCCATCCACATCCCGTCTTCGCCCATCATCAGCCGGTACTGGTTGCCGTTCGAGGACATGGCCATCGTCACGCCACTCTCTACGACCGTCTCGCCCAGCTGGTAGGTGCCGTCCTCGGCTCTGTGCACCGAAACGGTCTCGCCCGACATCCCCAGCATCACGTCGACGACCATCGCCCTGTACTCGGCCATCCACATCCCGTCTTCACCCATCGTCAGCGCGTAGGCGTTGCCGTTCCCCGCCATGGTGGTCGTCTCTCCACTCGTGATCACCATGTCGTCCAGCCGGTAGCTGCCGTCTTCCGCCTTCTCGATCGTGACCGTGTCACCGGACAGGCCCAGCGTCACCGCGATCATCGGCGCCCGGTAGGTGGCCATCCAGGTGATCGCTCCGTCGTCAGTCGTCGTGATCATCAGCACGTATTCGTTGCCGTTCTCCGCCGTGTGCACCGTCGTTCCGCTCTGGACCGCCACCTCTCCGAGCCAGTAACTGCCGTCCTCCGCCCGGGTGATCGTCACCATCTCTTCGCTCATCCCGAGCGTGACCATGATCTCGTGCGCGTCGAACTGCGCCGTCCAGTTGCCGTCCGCCAGCGTCAGCGTGTACATCCCGCCATTGCCGGCCGTGACGTTACCGCCGCTCTCGAACGCTTCGCCGTCCAGGGTGAAGCCACCACTCTCGGTGGTCATCAGGGTGACCGTGTCACCGCTGGCCCCGAGAGTCACCTCGATTGGCTGCGGCTGGAATGGCGGTGGTGCCGGCTGCGGAGCCGGCTGGCTCACCGTCCGGGCAGGCTCATCACCACCACAGCCGGCCAGCCCGATTGTCAGAATCGCTATCAAGAGGATCGTCATTTTACCCCCCCCCCCCGAGTCTTTTTCTCTCCGTGTCGCATGTTCGTGTTCTCCTTCTTGCCGTACCCTGCCGAATGGCGACTATGCCGTTCGATACTCGTGTCCAACGATGGTTCGTCTGGGACCAATGGACAGATCTGTGCCAGTATCCCATAGGCCGCCAACGCATGTCAATGTCCATGAATCAAGAATATTGTCTGACCCAAAACCGTGATGTCTCAGCAATCGGGACCGGCGTCTCTGGGAGGCGCATCGCTTGCCTTGGTCTCCCACAACAAACGTTACTGCGATCCGTGGTGATACGGTCCGGGACTCCGGTGCAGACTTCCCACACGGTGCCCGACCACATACGCCATGAACCCAGACTGTTCATTCTAGCACCTCATGGTTCGTCGTGCTCAAAGGGTCCAATTCCAACGGACGCTACGACGGTCTCGGCACGATTCCTCACCGGGGGGCCGGTCACGATGCGTGGCATTGATGAGTGATCCTCGTAAGGATCCGTTGTCCGACCGAAGACCGTATGCATGAAGAACTGCACGGTGAACGCTGGATGCCCTGCCGTCAAGACGCCGGTTACCCGGCACGCCCCGCACGAATCCGGCCGTGACCGCGAAGGCATGCGGCTACGGCCCTGCGTCACGGGTGGCACTGCCAAGGGCGATACGCGAAACGCTTTCCTTGCCGGAAGACCCACTGTGTCCCGACCGACGGACGCCCCGGTTCGCCTCCGTCTCATTCGCCGGTTTCCTAAAGGTGGACGCGGTCCGTTGCCGGAGCGATGGTTCCGGGCACTCGACCGTCGCACGACCGGCCCCGGGTGGCCACACCAGGATTTGAGGCTGCTCAGACCTTCTCTACGAACAGGCCCATCTGCTTCTCGTCCGATGGCCTGGGCCGTGGCTTCGGACGCGCCTTCGGCTTGCCAATGACGCCCATCACCTCAAAGACCTCCATGGCGCGGCTCGGCACGAACACGCGCTGCGTGTTGCCCTTGCTGTCCGGAGGCGTCAGCGTCACGCCATGCTCGCCGATCACCTTCAGGTCGTTCGGCATGACCCCCTCGAGCTCTTCCCCGTCGGTGAATCGCATCCGGACCCACAGTCCACCCAGCTTCGGACGCGTGGCGAACTCCCGGCGCTGGTAGCGTTCGGGATCCTCTCCGAACTCCCGCACGAAATACACCGCACGGACCTGCTGGTATGGGATCACGACGGACTCGGCAGTTCTCGCCAGAACCTCGATTCCATTCTTGTGCAGATAGTCGTTCGGATAGACATAGCCTTCCAGCGGATTCAGCCCGAACCGCCGCACACACACCTTCTTCATGGCGGGATCCTACAAAACAGGAGTGGATTGTTTCCCTTGCCTGCATCCTATTATGGGCCCGACATGCTGTCAACGAAGGCGTCGCACGCAGATCAGGCCCTCTTCCCTATGATTTTCATATGGAACGGCACGATTCCGTCCTGGGCGAGTTCCTCGACCACGCCAGTATCGAGAAGGGCCTCGCCACCAACAGCGTGGCCGCCTACCGCCGGGATCTGACCCGTCTGGCAGATTTCCTGTCCGACCGCCGCCGGACTCCGGTCAACGCCACTGCGGACGACCTGCGCTCGTTTGTCGAAGCACTGTACGGGGACGGCCTGAATGCCCGTTCCGTGGCGCGCTACCTGAGCAGCATCCGAGGCCTCTATCGGTATCTGATGGACCAGGGCGCCGTGTCGGAAGATCCGACGGCGGATCTGGCGTCCCCCGGCCAGTGGAAGAGCCTGCCGAAATACCTGACCGTGGACGAGGTCGATCTTCTGCTGGCAGCACCCGACCCGGAGACCCCCTTGGGCAATCGCGACGCGGCCATGCTCCAGCTCCTGTACGCAACAGGGCTGCGCGTATCCGAACTGATCGCCGTGCTCGTTTCGGATCTCGACTCCGAGGTCGGCGTCGTCCGCACGACCGGCAAGGGGCAGAAGACACGACTCGTGCCGGTCGGGCGGACAGCCCTGCAGTCGATCGACGACTACCGAACGCGGTTTCGGGGGCCCATCCTGAAACGGGCCTCATCGCAATACCTGTTCGTGACGGCGCGCGGGCGTGGCATGTCGCGACAGGCCTTCTGGAAGCTTCTGCGCCGGTACGGACTCGTGGCGGGAATCGGGAAACCGATCACCCCACACGTGCTGCGGCACAGTTTCGCGACGCATCTCCTGGAACGCGGCGCAGACCTGCGCAGCCTCCAGTTGATGCTGGGCCACGCGGACATCTCCACGACCGAGATCTACACGCACGTGCTGCGGTCGAGAATGCGCACCATCTACGACCGTCACCACCCGAGAAGCTGAGGTCGGCGAAGTCGCCCGAGAAGTCTCTGGTACGCTGCGGAAATGGATCCGGTCACCCTGCTGTCCAAGGACGCGAGGGTGATGCGCTCGTCACTGATCCGGCAGTTGACCGGCCTCGTGAACCAGCCGGACATCATCTCTTTCGCTGCCGGCTCGCCCAACGCGCAGACGTTTCCGCACGAGCAGTTCCGCACCATCCAGAACGACCTGATCGATACGGAGGCCGGACAGGCGTACCAGTACTCCGTGACGCGCGGCAACGCCCGGCTGATCGCCGCCATCCGCGAACGCGACCGCACACTGAAGGGGATTGCGACGGATCCTGGCCAGACCCTGGTGGCCAGCGGATCGCAGCAGGGACTGGACCTCGTCGCCCGGGTCCTGCTCGACCCGGGCGACGCCGTCTTCGTCGAGACGCCGAGCTTCATCGGCGCGATGTCATCGTTCCGGAACTTCCGAGCCCGGCTATTCGCCGTCCGCTGCGATGTCGAGGGCATGGATCCCGAGGACCTCGCCCGGCGCATCGGCGCGGCCCGCGCCGAGGGCCGACCCTGCAAGTTCATCTACGTGATCCCGAATTTCCAGAATCCGGCCGGCTCGGTCTGGTCCCGGGACCGCAGGCGGGCGGTGTACGAAGTCGCCCGACGGGAGGGACTGCTCGTCTTCGAGGACGATGCCTACGGGGAGATCTACTTCGACGGGATCGACCCCCTGTCGCTCCGCCCGATCAAGTCGCTCGACGACGGCAATCATGTCCTGTACATGTCGACGTTCTCGAAACTCCTCGCCCCCGGACTCCGCGTGGCCTGGCTCCACGGCCCCGAGGACCTCATCGAACGCATCCAGTACTGCAAGGAAACCGGCGATCTGTGCACGTCGACGCTGAGTCAACGGATCATCCTCGCGTACCTGGAGCGAGGCTGGCTGGAGGATCAGACCGCCCGGGTACGGAGTTTCTATGCGGCCAGGTCCATCACCATGCAGCGGGCACTCGAGACCCACCTCGCAGGCCTGGCGCACTGGCGCAAGGCCAGGGGAGGACTCTTTCAGTGGCTGACGCTGGCGGCGGATATCGACGCCCTGGAACTCTTCCACGCGAGCATCCAGCAGGACAAGGTCGCGTTCATCCCGGGAGAGCCCTTTTTCGCCGAAGGCGGAGGCTCCAATACGCTGCGACTTTCCTTTTCGAACGTAAAGGACGAAAATATAGACTTCGGCCTGTCTCTTCTGTGTCGTCGCATTCAGCGGATGAACACCTGAGACCGTAATGCGTGCAGAACCGGGTGCACGTTCGGGCAGACAGGTCACCCGCTTGAGCGATGCCTTCCCATCCCGTCGACCTGTCCAGCCAGATTGCCAGCCAGATCGAGGGCGAGGTGCGGTTCGACCGCTACTCGAGGATTCTCTACTCGACCGATGCCTCGGTATGGCAGATCGAGCCGATCGGTGCGGTGATCCCCAGGCATCATGGCGACGTTCGCTCCCTCTTGGGGATCTGCGCCCGGCACGGTGTTCCCGTCCTGCCCAGGGGCGGGGCTACGAGCCTCTCCGGACAGACGGTCGGACACGCCGTCCACATCGACTTCTCCAAGTACATGAACCGCATCCTCGAAACGAACATCGAGGAGGGCTGGGTCCGCGTGCAGCCCGGAGTGGTGCAGGACCAGTTGGGACGGCACCTCCGGCCGCTCGGTCATCAGTTCGGCCCGAACACCTCGTCGGCAAGCCGGGGCACGATCGGCGGCATGATCGGGAACAACTCCGCCGGTTCGCACTCGATCGTGTACGGCAAGACGATCGATCATGTCCTGGAACTGCGCTGCGTCTTCGCGGACGGCTCGGAAGCCTGGCTGCGTCCGGTCCAGCGAACCGAGATCGGTCCGCTCGGCCGGGGCGAGGGGCTGGTGCCTTCGCTGTACAGGCAACTGCCCCACCTCGGCACCGAATACCGGGACGAAATCCTGGCGAAATACCCGAAGATCCTGCGGCGAGTCAGCGGGTACAACCTCGACGAACTGGTCTGGAACGGGGAGAACTTCGGTGCCGGCTATTCAAGCAAGGCCGGTCCGCTGAACCTCAGCCGCGTGATCGTGGGGAGCGAGGGCACGCTGGCCGTCGTGACGGAGGCCAAGCTGCGGGTCGTACGGTCACCACCGGCCAAGGGCATCCTCATCGTGCACTTCCGGTCGGTCCTTGACGCGGTTTCCGCCTCGTCAGCGATCGTATCGACGGAGCCATCGGCGGCCGAGTTGATCGACGATTTCATCCTGAACAACGCCCGCACCAATCCGTCGTTCGCCGGGAAGCTCGGATGGGTGGATGACAACGCCCGCGCCGTGATGGTCGTGGAGTACTACGGGGAGGCCAGGACAGAGGTCGAGCACAAGCTCGACCGGCTGCAACGCTACCTCGCACGCCGCCATATCGGCTACGGCTATCTCCGGGTCACGGATCCGGCCGAGCAGGCCGAGATCTGGGGGGTCCGCAAGGAAGCCCTCGGCATTCTGATGGCCGTCAAGGGGGATCACAAGCCGATCGCGTTCGTGGAGGATCCGGCTGTCCCCATCGAGAGAATGGGGCAGTTCCTCATGGACTTCCAGGAGATCCTCGAGAAGCATGATGCCCACGGAGGCTACTACGGCCACGCATCCGTTGGATGCCTGCACGTGCGGCCGATGGTGAACCTCAAGGACCCCCACGAGGTGCGCAAGATGGCCGCCATCGCGGATGAGGTCTTCGGCGTCGTGATGAACCACGGCGGCTCGATGTCCGGCGAGCACGGTGACGGTATCGCGCGGAGTCGCTACAACCAGTGGCTCTTCGGGGACCGGATCTATCGTGGCTTCCTGGAACTGAAGCAGGCCTTTGACCCGGAGAACATCCTCAACCCGAGCAAGGTGGTCAACGCACCCGAATTGACGGAGAACCTCCGCTGGGGCGCGGACTACAAGACCGTTGATGTCAAGACGAAGCTGGACTTCTCGGGCGAGGGCGGCTTTGCCCGCGCCATCGAGATGTGCAACGGCGCCGGGGTGTGCCGCAAGCGCATGGCCGGCACGATGTGCCCCTCGTATCACGCCACGCTTGACGAGGAGCACTCGACGCGGGGGCGGGCGAACGCCCTCAGGGCCGCCCTGTCCGGCCAACTGCCTCCCGAAGAACTCACCTCCGACCGCATGCACGACGTACTGGATCTGTGCCTGGCGTGCAAGGCCTGCAAGACCGAGTGTCCCTCGAACGTGGACATGGCCAAGATCAAGTACGAATGGCTGTCTCACTATCACGAGACACACGGCACGCCTCTGCACGCCCGTGCCTTCGGCCACATCGAATCCATCTATGAAATCGGGAGCAAGGCACCACGCCTTGCGAACTGGGCCGGGACACTCAAGCCCGTCAGGTGGCTGAACGAGAGGTTCCTGCACCTGGATCGCCGGCGGTCATTGCCGCCCTTCGCGCATACGACATTCCGCAAGTGGTTCGGTCGGCGGACACCCGGGCCGCACAGCGGAACCCGGGGGGCCGTGGTACTGCTGGACGACTGCTTCCTGAACTACAACTATCCGCAGGTGGGCCGGGCAGCCGTCTCGATCCTCGAGTCCGCCGGCCATGAAGTGCGACTGGCGAACAAGGTCTGCTGTGGGCGCCCGATGCTCTCGAAGGGCCTTCTCGACGAGGCTCGCGACGCTGCGGCGCACAACATCCGGGAATTCGACCGGATCTCCTCCGACGGCGTGCCGATCATCGGTTGCGAGCCGAGCTGCCTGCTCACGCTGCGCGACGAGTATCTCGACCTGGTCGAGGGAGCCGCACCGAAGCGCGTGGCAAGCCGTGCCTTGCTCCTGGACGAGTTCCTGGTGCAACTTGCACGGGAGGACCGACTGGACATCCAGTGGAACGGCAGGCAGCGCAAGGTGCTGTTCCACGGTCACTGCCACCAGAAGGCCCACATCGGATCCCGGCCGACACTGGAGGCCTTGCGCCTCGTGCCGGGACTGACTCCGCACGAGGTGAATTCCGGATGCTGCGGCATGGCGGGCTCGTTCGGGTTCGAGACCGGACACTACGAAATCTCGCAGAAGATCGGTGCCGAGCGGCTCTTTCCGGCCGTGGAGGCCGCAGATCCGAATACGGAAATCGCGGTGAGCGGCGTCTCCTGCCGACAGCAGATCGAGCACTTCACGGACCGCCATCCCAGGCACATCGCCGAGATCCTTGCGGACTGCCTCGGGGGCCGGGCATGAGCCCGAGCCGCAATCGGCTCACCGCAACCCGCCCCATGACCTGGAGGGTCGGGATGATTGCGCTCGGAGTCAGCTTCCTGTGGAGTGGCAACATCGTCTCGCTCAAGGTCGGACTGGACACGATTCCGCCGTTCTGGATCGCCTTCTGGCGCATGCTGGCCGGCGCGCTGGCGGTGGCGGCCTGGGCTCGGATAATCGGGAACCCGATCCTTCCGGAGCGATCGCAGTACCTGCACATGGCGATCCTGAGCGCACTGTTCACGGCGCAGATCGCGGTGTTCAATCTGTCGGTCGACTACACCTCGCCGGCCTATGCGGTTATCCTCCTGAACGCAGCTCCGGTACTGGTCAACTGCATCAGCCATTACTTCGCCAAAGACGACCGGCTGACCGTCGGGAGACTGGCTGGCCTGGCCCTCGCATTCGGAGGTGTCGCCTACGTGATGACGGGCCGCCCGAGCGCGGAACTCGCTCCGCATCCGCTGCTCGGCAACAGCCTGATGCTGCTGTCGGCATCCCTGCTGGCCGCGAGGATCGTCTATACCCAGCAGATCGTCCAGCGGATGGATGTACTGCGACCGGTGATCTGGCAGATGGTACTCTCGCTGCCGTTCTTTCTGGGCCTGGGGTTGACATGGGAACCGCACCTGCTGCAGCCGTTGCGTCTCGAGGCGGTCCTGGCGGTGCTCTACCAGTCAGTGGTGGTCGCGGGTTTCTGTTTCGTCGCCTGGACCACGCTGTTGCAGCGCTACAGCGCCGGCAATCTCGCGGTGTACAGCTTCAGCGTGCCCTTCTTCGGCATCCTGCTGTCCTGGCTGATGTTCGATGAGCCCGTTACCTCACGACTCATCGGCGGAGCCGCCGCAGTGTCGGCAGGCATTGCAACCGTACTTCGTTCCAAGCATCCGAATGCCGACAGCGACGCGTGACGGCGCACGACGGCTCAGCGTCGGAGCGATCGCGACCGCATTGTTGCTGTCGGCGATGTGGGGGTTGAACATTGTCGGCATCAAGGTGTCTCTGGCAGCGTTCTCCCCGATCTGGAGCGCGTTCTGGAGAGTACTGCTGGGCTGGCCCGTCCTGTGGATATGGGCTCGCGCCGGCAAGGTCGAACTCGATCTGCGCCCCGGCGAAGCCAGGAAGCTGGTAACCCTGGCCGGACTGTTCATGGTGCAGATCAGCATGCTCAACACGAGCATCAACTGGACATCGGCGGCGTTCGCAGCGGTGCTGCTGAACGTGGCTCCCGTCTTCATCAATCTCATTGCGCACTTCGCGGTGCCCGGCGACCGGCTATCGACGAGTCGCGTGCTGGGGCTGACCCTGGGCCTGGGGGGTGTGGCGGTCGCCTTTCTGGGAAGACCGGACGCAGCGATTGCACCCCACCCGACGATGGGCAACGCCCTGGCCTTGGTGACGGCGGCGATCATCGGATCGCGGATGGTCTATACCCAGCGTCTGGTGCAGGACATCAACCCGGTCAAGGCGATGTTCTGGCAGTGCGGCCTGTCGCTCCCGATGTTCCTGGTGTGGGCAGGGCTGACCGAACCCATGATGGTCGGGCCCCTCACGGCGGGGCCCATCGTGGCCTGGATGTACTGCTCGGTCGGCGTCGTCGGCATCGCCTTCGTACTGTGGAGCCGACTCCTCGAGTCCCACCCACCCGGACTGATTTCGGTCTTCGTATTTCCGACCCCGTTGTTCGGCGTTCTCTTCAGTGCGCTGATCTACGGCGAGAGGCTCGCTGCGGAACTGGTCATCGGACTGGCAGGAGTGACCCTCGGCATCCTCGTCGTCCAGTTCGAGAGGCGCGGAAGCACCTATCGAGCGGATAGCAGCGGCGGGTCCAGGCAGCGTCTGAGTGCACAGCGGGACAAACCCTGAATGCGGGAGCCACCTTGCGGATACTTCGCGGACATGCCCGTTCCGGTCGGCCTGACAAGGACTTGGGCATGTTGCAGCGGTCGGACCACGGCGACCCTGCTGCTCAACGCCATCCCGACAACTCCGGCACCAGTATCCCCGGTAACGGCGAGCGGACTTGGCGTTCGCTGCCCCGGCGCTCTACTCGAGCCGATACTCCTTGCCGAATTCCTCCCAGCGTTTACGGGTGAAGATCTGATAATCGACTTTCTCGCTGCAGTTTCTGCAAACAAGTCCGCGGGATCTCTTGTTTCGCTGGCCCGCCCACTTGCAGCGTGAGCAGAAAACGATGTACCGGGAGGGCGCAAATGTCCGGTCGTGGCATCTCTCGGCGGTGCAGCCGATCATCCGCGCAGTGTGCTTCCAGATGTCGTCGTGATGGTGGTCCGGCCCGACCAAGGCATGGGCGATCTCATGGAGGATGGTATCGGTCCACTCCTGCTCCCCGGCCTCGAGACAGTATTGACGTGCCATGCTGATCACCTTGACGTCGTAGCGACAGCAACCGGCCCGTGTCGCGGCATCGTCAAACTGAAAGCTCCAACCGGTCAGTCCGTGCTCGGATATCAGGCGGTCCGCCTTGGCCGCAACTGCACGAAGCTGTTCGATCTGGTCGCCTCCGTCATCTGCCGAGACCTTGGTGAGCATCGAATAGGGCACGCGCCAGCCGCCGGCCTGCCCGGAAATGGCAACGAAGGCCCGCTTCGGATTCAGTCGAGTGATCGTACCTCGAAGGACATCGTCGTCCTTGTTGGTGAACTCCACAATGTCACCGGCCTGAAACCGGGCCTTCGACGCATTCGTCCGGGTGGTGACTCGTTTGCGACCTGCACCGCTGCGAGGTATGACCAGTTGCCAAGGAGCCCTGAATTCCCGCCCATCCTCGGTCACCACGAGACCGTACTTCGTGTGCTTTTCAGCAATGTGTCCGGCGATTCTCTCGGACCGGAATTCGATCCACACCGGATCCGCCACGGCGAACTGATCCTTGGTGTGTGGGCCGGTGCCCGCGATTCGACCGAACTCCGACTCGGCCTTCGCTGTGAAGCGCTGTTGCTGCAGCGGTTCTTGGGAGATTGTCACGAATGCCAGATCACCAGACAGGCCGAGAGGAGAAATCAACTTCGAGTGTGCCAGCGCCGAAGGCGAGGAAGGCTATGGTCGCATATCCCGACGAAACGATGATAGCACCTAGTCCGGCACCTGCTATCCGTCCGTTACGGACCGAGCACCGGCTGCCGCATCCATCTTGCCCCAGAATCGGATCCTGGCGGGCCAGTGACAGTTGCCGGTGTCCGTTGCTGGCTCGAGTCCGTCAACCCGATCATCCACACGGGATGCAACGCTACTGTCAGGCTTGGCGAAGACGAGTCTCCAGTTCCGCGATGCGGGCCTCCGCCTGCCGACGCTCCGCCGCCTTGGCCTCAGCCTTCTGCCGCGCTTCGACTTCGGCTCGGAAGCGGGCGGGATTCTCCTTCAGCCAGGCATACTCCGTCCCGCTCTCCGCGCTCCGCAACCGCAGGCTCGGTCCCTCCACCCGGAACTCCACCCCCAGCGTCTCGCTCAGCAACCCGCCGTCCGGCTCCGGCGCCAGTTCCTCATACCGCCGCCTCCGCTGCCGGTAACCCACCAGCCGCCGCCCCCGCTGCTCCGGATCCGGCTGGAACAGGAAGTACTCCCCGACCCCCAACATCTCATACAGCTTCCGCTTGTCCACCTCGTTGCGCACCCTGCTCTCCGGTGAAATCACCTCCAGCGCGAAATCCGGCGTCCTGCCCTCCTCCCACAGCTTGTACACCTGCCGCTTCCCCAGATCGTGATCCAGCACGACGAACACGTCCGGCGCCACGCTCCGGTGCGGGTTGCCCTCCTCGAAATAGATGAACATGTCTCCCCGCACCACCACGTTCGGCACCAGTTCGAAGTGGTGCACAAGCGCCAGTCGCACATCCATGATCGCGTCCTGCTGATAGGAAGTTGCGGGCAAGAAGTGTCCGTCCGATTCGGGGTAGTGGACGCTCCCGGTGCCAACCGCCGGAGGCGGCTCGGCCACGACCGGCAACGGGCTCTGTCTGATGATGTGCTCCTTCGCCATGGACAGCCGACGGGAGCCGTACCCGTACGCAGCAGCCTAGCACAGGACCGGTACCGTGGCGCTGCACGCGGGACCGGAGACCTTCCTGTGTTCGCTGTCCGCAGGGCGGCCAGCGCGGATTCCGCCAAACGTGTGCAGCTTCGCGGTCTTATGCTGCTCGCGCCGGCAGACACTTCTTCCTATGACATGCTCTGCCCGCAATGCGGCAGTTGACAGGACACTGGACGCAGGCGACGCCGTTCGCTGTTGGCGTGCTCGGTTTGGCGTAGCTTCCACGCACGGCGACCGCTTCTGCGGCCTGATCACGGCGATGCCATGCTTCGGGGAGAACGAGAGAACCAGTTCCGCAGGGCGGAGCGTAGAGCGTACATGTGTGGCTGCAGTTACTCCGTCAGTGTGCAGTACAGCAATCTCCCCCGCGAGATCGAAACCGCTCTCCACCCCCTATGTCACATCTATTTCCCCACTTGGATGTTCCGGCTGGGATCGGGTTACACGGAGATTCATTGAGCGAGCTACCGGACTTGACAGCGGGTATTAGCGACTGTCATTTGCCAGTTCAAGCCGCCCTGGATCGCATGGACACTCGATCCGGACGGCCTCTGGCTTGAGCCATATTGCATCAGCAACGTTCCGATGCTCGGTCCGCCATACCGAACACATCCCCGCCAACCGGCGAAGGACAGAAGACCACTGCTGCTCCCTGAACCGTCTTGATCACGTCGATTGCATCTCTCGTCGGGCCGCAGTTGCCAAGAACGCCGACCGGGTCATACGCCGTTGTCGGGCCTCGTCGTCGATGGCCTCAAGCAGTCCAGTGTCGAGGGAAATGCTGACTCGCCGCGAAGACCCTCGGTCCAGCAGAAGCGGAATCAGGACGAAGTCTGCGCCACGCCGCCAGTCGGCAAGGTCCGGGTCCGCCTTGATCGCAGCGATCGGTCGTGGCGGCGGAATCGACTCGCCAGCACCCACCAACCCTTCGACATGGAGCGCGAGGGCTTCGCCGCCATGGCGGACGGCCTCGTCGACCGTGTCACCGACCGATACGCAGCCCGGGAAATCCGGAAAGCTGATACCGCAGGTTGCATCTTCCTGGTGAATGAATGATACGTATCGCATTTGTTCACGTCCTTTTTTGGTTTCAGCCCACCTGCCGGTAGATGGAGGCCACTGTCTTCGCGCGGGATGGGCTTGCCGTGGCGCGGCACGGTGAGCCGTCCGTGCATGGTGGGATGCCTGCGATGCATATGGCTGCGGCTGGTCGTCACATGGCCCCAGCCATCCCGCTGGAGCATGCGGATGAGCCATGCACAGTTCCATTCCGTGACTCCATCTTCAATGTACCTTCAACGTACGCGAACCTGCGCAACATCGTAAGCCGATCAACCAGTGCGCCTGTACTCTTCCGCCATGCCAGTCATCGCCGGCACCAGAGGGTAGGAGCCCCGGCCAGTCGCGACCAACACGCCTTGCCGACGTCGACGTGTGCCAATCCGTCGAGTAAGTTCTAATGCAGGCGCAACTCGTCCTTCCCAGCCAGTGCGCCTCCCCGGCCCCGTATGGGAACACGGGCGAGGAACCCAGATCAGGACCAGACCGGCTCCGAAAATGGAAGACCAATGCCAGGGGGGATTCGACCGTTCCTGCCATGGGTCCAGACTCCAGTTGTTCCAGATCATAATCACCAATCTGCTCCGGAGGAAGGAAAGTCGGATTCTTTTTCGAATACCTGCTTATCTGCAAAAAACCGGTGCTACGATCGACCAGAAGGGATACTATCCTCGATCGTTACCTGTCCTTGCATCCGTCGATCGCTGGCTCACGTTCATCAGCAATATTCCAGACCAGACATCTGTGCCGAAGAGCCGATACCGGGCGCGATTCCAGCCAATCATGGTCAGGTTCTCGATGATCGCTGGACCCGTTCTTCCAGAGGATCATCTATGCTCAACCGCATTGCTGTATAATCAAGCGGGTTGAATACGGTGCTGCCGTAGGCTGGCCTTGATGCTCACCACAGACGAGATCCGTACCATTCTGCCGCATCGCTACCCGATGCTGCTGGTCGACCGCATCCTCGAGATGTCCGATGACAGGGTCGTGGGCCTGAAGAACGTGACTGCCAACGAGCCGTTCTTCCAGGGCCACTTCCCCGGCTACCCGATCATGCCGGGAGTACTGGTGGTAGAGGCGTTGGCCCAGTGTGGCGGCGTCCTGGCCCTGCGGGACATGCCCGACCGCGACAAGAAGGTCGTGCTGTTCTCGGCGATCGATGGCTGCCGCTTTCGGATCCCCGTGACACCCGGGGACCAGCTCCGACTGGAACTGAATATTCTTCGCAAACGAGGGGCGGTGATCAAGATGCAGGGACGAGCCTATGTGGGCGCCCGGGTTGCAACCGAAGCCGTCCTGATGTGCAGCGTCGCGGACCGGCCGACGGCGGATGGGTGATGGCGGTTCATCCGAGCGCCATCGTCGACCCCGCGGCCAACATCCACGCCAGCGTCGAGATCGGACCGTTCTGCGTCGTGGGTCCGGAAGTCTCGATCGGTGCCCGAACGCGGCTGATCGCCCATGTCTTCGTTGACGGGCCGACCAGCATCGGCGAGAACAACACCTTCTTCCCGTACTCGACAGTGGGAGTGGAGCCGCAAGACCTCAAGTACCGGGGCGAACGGGCTCGCACGGTGATCGGGCACCGCAACCAGATCCGTGAGTTCTGCACCATTCACCGCGGCACGGCAGGGGGTGGCAACCTCACTCGCATTGGGGACGAGAGTCTGTTGCAGGCGTACGCACATGTAGCGCACGACTGTCTGGTCGGTTCGCATTGCATCCTGTCGCACTCGGCAACACTTGGCGGCCATGTGACGGTCAGAGACCATGCCGTCGTTGGGGCGCACTGTGGTGTGCATCAGTACTGCGAGATCGGGGGTCACTGCTACATCGGAGGCTACAGCGTCATCACGCAGGACGTACTGCCATACTCGCTGGTCGTCAGTGACAGAGCACCACGGATTCGTGCCGTCAACAAGGTGGGCTTGGAGCGCAGGGGTTTCTCGGATGGTGCGATTCGGGCGCTGCACCAGGTGTTCCGGATCCTCAGGAACAACGATCTGAATACCGACCAGGCCCTTGAGCGAATTGCCGAGGATGTCGAGGCACGCCCCGAGGTCGCGAACGTGCGTGACTTCATTGCCCGGTCGAAGCGTGGGTTCGTGAGGTGAAGTACGGGCTCATCGCGGGAGGTGGCAGTTTCCCGCTGCTCACACTCCGTGCCGCCAACGAGGCGGGCCATGACATGGTCGTGGTTGCCATTCGAGAAGAGGCGCCTCCCGAGATCGAAAGTCTCACCGCCTCCTGTCACTGGATCTCACTGGGCCAGCTTTCCAGGCTCATCGCGATCTTCCGGGAGCAGGACATCAGCCAAGCCTTGATGGCGGGCAGGATTCAGCACCGGCAGATCTACTCCGCAATCCGCCCGGACTGGCGACTCCTCAAGGTCCTGAACGAACTGCGCCGCAAGAACACCGACTCGCTGCTGGGTGCCATAACGCGCGTCCTCGAGGATGAGGGCATCACCATCCTGGACTCAACGCTGTTTCTCGCTCCGAACCTGGCCCGCACCGGCCCGATCGGAAACCGCAGGCCCACACGCTCGGAAACCCGGGACATCGAGTACGGCCTCGCGGTCGCCCGAGCCCTCGCACGCTACGACATTGGACAGAGCGTGGTGATCTGTGAACAGGCCTGCGTGGCGGTCGAAGCCATGGAGGGGACAGATGCGGTCCTGCTTCGGGCCGGAGAACTGGTCAATGGACGCAAGCTGACCTTGGTCAAGGTCGCCAAGCCCGATCAGGATATGCGGTTCGATGTTCCGGTGATCGGGTCCCGTACGGTCCGCAAGATGAGAGAAGTCGGCGCCACCGCTGTCTCGGTCGAGGCGGGCAAGACACTGCTGCTCGACAAGGCCGACCTGCTGAACGAAGCGAACCAGGCTGGAATAGCGGTGGTTGGCTCCTCCTGACCCAGAAGTGCTCGGCTACCGTTCTGTACGCGGATCCGGTGAGTTTCGGAACTGCAATGGCGAACTGCTCCTCCTCACTCGTGCCGCTGCCCATCGACAAGCGTCGGACGTGCAGGACCGAGGCATCTGGGTCCATCGGTGATGGGCGATCAAGCCCTCACCCGGATATGCCTCCTGTCCGGCTCCGACAGCGAGAATCCAATGCTCAGGGAGCGGACAGGGTGCGCACGATCTCATTGGCCGTCACCCGCGCCCGTTCGAATTCATTGGGACCGTAGCTGATCGCGCCGACCCGAGGATGACCACCACCACCATACTGCTCGCACAACTCTGCGAGATTATGATGGGGAACTTCGGGCGCCCAGGGGTTCGACCCGACGGAGACCTTGACGCGGAAACCTCCGTCCAGCACCGAGACTGTATACAAGCTCTCCGGGAACAGGTAGTAGGGAATGAACTTGTTGTAGCCTCTGAGCCCCTTGTCGATCAGGTCGAACGACACCACGCCGTCCCGGAATTCGGCCAGCTCGCGAATCAGATCGATCGTTTTCGTGTGCCGCCCATAGAGCTGCTGGAACACCGCCCTGTATTCCGAGCGGGCCATGACATCACCGAGCGACTCGCACTCGAGCAGGGGGATCACCTTGGCGGTGAGATTCGGCTCGGCGGCCTCGAAGAGCAGGTTGAGCTGCAACGCCGGGCACTCCATGAGCACCGCCTCTTTCGCGCTGGCGTGCTGAGCGCCGTCGAGGATATCGGCCCAGTGCACGAGGTCCGAGAGGTGACTGCTGTCGAATCCGTACTTACCCCCGAGCGTGTCGGCAATGAACTTCGTGCATGACTTGTAGTCGGGGTCGTAGAACTTGGTCCCCGATTCGTCCGCACGGAAGTGCGCGGCATCCTCCTCGGACAGGAAGGCACTCTGGTGGTGATCGAACCACCAATTCACCCGATCGGACGGGGAGTACTTGAAATCGACGATCGCATTCAGGTCGCCACGGAATGCACTCTCGTCGAAGAGTTGGTCGGACCGGTGAAACAACCCGAAGAAATCGACCTGTGCTCCAGGCGCCAGCGTCCGCTTCACGAAGCTGGCGAACAGCGCCGCAGAGCAGGCACCGTCAAAGCACCGGTCATGGTAGAGGATACGAACCCGCATGTTGGGACGAAGCCCAATATCATCGCCCATCTGGGCCTCACATTCAACTGCCGCGCCGGTCCGGACCGTTCTCAAGTCCCCGATCCGGTCTCGGAAGGAGCCGAACGACCCGTCATCGGCACGGAGAAGACTGCTCCGTTTCCGATCTTACCGAGACCGCCGCGATCTCTGGAGCAAACCGAGCAACGCGGCCCCCTCGAAGACCCGTGAATCGGGGCCAGCGGCCTTGATTTCAGTGAGTCTGGCCTTCTGCTCGTCCGTCAGGACTGCCATCATCCTCGCGGTGATCCCCTTCCGCCATTCTCTGCGGGCTTGGCCCTGCGTGCCTTCGGGTGGGCGTTCGCGCCGAATCTCGCGAATCTTGGCGACCTGGTCGCCGTTCAGGCCGATCGACTGGACCGCCTCACGGATGGCCATCCGACGTTGCTGTTGCTGGGCCTTCTTGTCGGCCTGCCCATGGGCGGCCACCGACATCCCCATCAACGCAATCGCAACGATGATGAACTGTCTCCTGTGCGTCATTGTTCGACTCCTGTCGTTCCTGAAGAATGGGTAGTGTTCCGTACCGCTCAGCCACGCTGAATCGGTATCTGTTGCCACGATAGGCGAAGACATGATGGTCGACGATGCTCCGTGTAGGACATTCGGCATTATAGACTCCCGATCCAGTCTTCCGTCAACGGGGAACTGGCGGATAGAGTGTGTCTCGAGAGGAAGGCCGTCCGACGCGAGCGCGATACGACCCGGTCAACGGCAGGTGCCGCCCCCCCCGCTGCGAACGCAAGTCCGTCCACCAGAAAACCTCCGCTTGCCGCAACGCTAGTCCGTCCTTTCGTTCTTCCGAACGATGAACAGGGCTCCTCGGCCCCGGTCTGCTTTCCGCGCAAGGCGGTATACCAGGTAAGGTACCGCCACCGCTGTCCCGATGGCGATTACGCCTTCCGCATCTGCCTTGTAACCCTCGGGGAGACCTCCGAACGGTGCATACCCGAATAGCCACGAGACCACCCCCAGCGGTACCGCTCCGATCAAGGCGAGCTTCCGCCACCGCCTCGGATTCCCTCTGGCCGGAACCAGCCGCATGTAGCGGAACTCGTCCCGGCGCACGAGTTCATTGCCGGTACGCACTCCCTGCCCGGTACGAGTGCCAACGAGAATTCCCTGATCGGTCACACCCTCCAGAGTGCCCTCAACTACGGAACGCCCCCATACTGAGACTCTGGGACGGAAATGGCCCTGGGAAACCACCCTCCGCAGTTCCTCCCACTGCAGGTGCAGTACCTGCCCTCTTCGGACGGCCTTCGCCGGCACCTCCGCAGCTAGCGCGGGGACCGAGAGAAATAGCGCAAGAACCAACACGACCCTGTTGCCAGGAACACTTCGCGGGACCGTCAAGCGGGTCACCGCAGTCATTGCAGGGATCGATGGATGTAACACGGGCAATCTGGATCGCTGCCGCTGCAGGGACTTTCGTGGTGCTGCCATGTGTCTTGCCACGAAACGATCCTCGAGTAGTGCTACAGGACCCTCAGCATTGTAGATTCCCGATCAAGGAACGCAGTCGCAGCCAACTACGATTCGGGAGCCGAATTGCGCATGATGACGTCCTTGGCTCCGTATATGGGGCGGCCCTGACTCTCGAAGTACGTACGCATCAGCACTTCCCCGATCAGGCCCGTACACAGCAACTGCAACCCGGTCAGCACCAGTACCGAGCCGGCGATCAGGAGTGGGCCGTGCTCGATCATGATGTGTACGCCCTGCGCCTTGCGGACAACCAGATAACCCAGCACCGAGCATCCGGCCCCCCCGCACCCCAGACCGATCGACCCGAACAGATGCATCGGTCTTGTCAGATAGCGTGCCAGAAACGAGACCGTGATCAGGTCGAAGAGCACCCGGACCGTGCGGCCCAACCCGTAGTGTGAACGGCCGGCCGCTCGATGGAAGTTCCGGATGGGGACTTCCGCGATCCGAGCCCCGTGCAAAGCGGCCAGGACCGGGATGAACCGGTGCAGATCACCATACAGCCGCAACTGGCGCAACAGTTCGGAGCGGTACGCCTTGAATGTTCCTCCGAAATCCCGCAGGGCAACACCCGACAACCGACGGATCATCCAGTTCGCGACTCGCGACGGAAGTCGACGGGTCAGCAGCCCGTCGGTCCGGTTCTCCCGCCACCCGTTGACAAGGTCGAAACCTTCGTCAAGCTTGGCGAGCAGCATGGGGATATCCTCCGGAGCATGCTGCAAGTCTCCATCCATGGCGACCACCACCTCCCCCGATGCGGCTTCGAACCCGGCGGCAAGAGCCGCGGTCTGCCCCGAGTTGCGTCGCAGACAGACAGCTTTCAAGCGCGAGTCGTTGGCCGCCAGGTGCCGGAGCAGTTCCACGCTGCCATCGGTGGAGGCGTCATCGACGACGACGATCTCGTAGTCCCGGCCCAGACTGTCCAGAGTCGCGACGAGGCGGTCGAAGAGGGGGAGCAGGTTCTCCTCCTCGTTATGGGCCGGAATGACGACCGATACCGCTGGCCGCTGGGGCATGGGGCCTCAGCGTAGCATCTCGGAGACGGCTTCCATGGGAAGGCCGACAACGTTCGTAAAGGAACCCTCGACGGAGTCGACGAACGGACTTGCCCGGCCCTGAATGCCGTATCCTCCTGCCTTGTCCAGCGGTTCGCCCGTGGACACGTACTCGCTGATTTCACGCTCGCTCACCTCGCGAAGCCGGACCATCGTCTCCTCGCAGCAGGTCCGGCAGGACATGCCGTCGAAGACGGCGACCCCGGTCAGGACGCGATGGGACCGGCCGGCCAGGCCTCGCAGCATTCTCTTGGCGTGCTGGGCGTCCCGCGGCTTGCCCAGGAGGCGGTCGTCGAGCACGACGACCGTGTCCGCACCGAGACTCCGCGTACCTGGACGCCAGGATGCCCGTGCCTTTTCCTCGGCCAGTCGCATGACGTAACGGTCGGCCCGTTCGCCGGCCTTGGCCGTTTCGTCGATATCGGCAGGGATCTGTTCGAATTCGATGCCCGCAGCCTCCAGCAGTTCGACGCGCCGAGGAGACCCCGAAGCAAGGATCAGGGGGCGATCACTCCCGGGCAGGACCGGCATCATGACGGAAACTGAACATCGCTACCGGTTCAGGTAACTCGGGTCGTCGATTGCGGCTCCCGATTCTCCCGAGTCCGAACTGGTCGGCGACGATGCGTGAGCAGGCTGCGACGATTCCGGGGACTGGCCCGTGCCGGCAACTTGCACCCGATGGACGCGGCCGTTCAGGGATCGCAGGAATGCGATCAGGTCCGCCTTCTCCCCATCGGAAAGCCCGAGCGGCCTGATTTCCGCCTGCAATCCCGCGGGCGCCGAACCACCGCGGTCGTAATGGTCGATGACCTGATCGATGGTCATCAATCGACCGTTGTGCATGTAGGAGTAGCGTCTCAGGCTGTCACGCAGGCTCTGGGTCTTGTACTTCGTTCCAGCCCTTTCGTGACCGTCCCGCTCGACCACACCGGTGTAGTGAAAGCCGTGGTCGGTCAGCAGGGGGCCATGATGGCACTGGATGCATCCGGCCCTTGATCGGAACAGTCCGAGTCCACGCTTCGCGCTCACAGACAGGGCCGTCTCGTCCCCCAGCAGGTAGCGATCGAAGTCGCTGTCGTAGGAGACGAGAGTACGCTCGAAGCTCGCTACCGCCTTCGCGACCAGATCGAAGGAGAGTGGCTCGCCCGGAAACGCTTGTTCAAACAGCCGCAAGTAGTCGGAGTCCGCCTGGATCCGGGCGATGGCCTCGTCCGGATCCAGATCCATCTCGCGGTGATTCTCAAGGGGTTTGGCGACCTGCTCCTCAAGCGTCTTGATCCGACCATCGAAGAACATGTTCCGCTGCCAACCCACGTTGAGCAACCCCGGCGTCTTGCGCGTGAGTTCACTCTCGTCGAGCCCCCAGGCGCGGGACAGTCCGTCCATGAAATACAGTTCTCGCTTGTGGCAGGTACCGCAGCTCCTTCGTCGATTGCCCGACATGATCTCGTCGAAGAAGAGCTTCTCGCCGAGCCGGACCTTGGTTGCGGTCGGGACATTGCCGGGCGGGTAGGGGGGAGCACCCGTGAGTGGTGCAAGTTCCGGTTCCGTGGCTGAGACACCGGCTGCAACGCTCGTCAACAGGACGACGGCAATGGGGCTGAAGATTCGCCAGGCAGTCACGGTGCGATTCTACCCCGAGTCGACCTGCTCGCCAACCCGTGAGGACGGAGAAACGACCAACGAATGCACCAAGGCAGAACCTGACGGATCAGACCGGCTGCTGCGTCTGGGCCACCATGATGCGCTTCTGGAAATCCGCCAGCATCGTCTCGTCGAGCCGAACCTGGGTCGGCCGACGCTCGAGGGTTGTCATCCGATCGATCTTGTCCTGGAGCTTGAGGAGCGCATAGAAGAGGTTCTCCGGGCGCGGCGGGCAACCGGTCACGTAGACATCCACCGGAACGATCTTGTCGACGCCCTGGAGAACGCCGTACGTGTTGAAGGGACCCCCAACCGAAGAGCAGGCCCCCATCGAGATGCACCATTTGGGTTCCGGCATCTGGTCCCAGATACGCTTCAGGACCGGCGACATCTTCAAGGTCACCGTGCCGGCCACGATCATCAGGTCGGACTGCCGCGGACTCGGACGGAAGACCTCTGCACCGAACCGCGCGATGTCGAACCGCGAGGTGGAGGAGGCGATCATCTCGATCGCGCAGCATGCCAGTCCGAAGGTCAGTGGCCAGATCGCCGACTTGCGCGCCCAGTTGAACACGTAGTCAACCGATGTCGTCATGAAGTTCCGCTCGAACTGGTTCTGTAGATAGGGCATGGAAAATCCGGTTGGTCTCCCATTATATCGACGCAACCCGCCCCGCCTCGGTGTCGACCACGGGAACCGGCATCACTCCCGGAAGCCGAACGCACGGCTGCCAGTGAAGGACCGCCATTCCGCCGCTTCGGAACCGGGTCTCGGGGTCGGTCGGCGAACTGCGAGCAGACCCCTGAGATCATGGGGCCTGGTGGGCTGTGCCAGACCGCGACAGGAAGGACGTACGGCCTGACGGAGACCTAGATCTGACTGCAGGCCCGCAGCACACCGGTCGAGTCGATCGCGCTCACACCCCGCTCCACATGCACGATGGTCCGGTCACGGGCGATCACGAAGGTGGTGCGGTCGGGGCGGCCCTCCTCGTTGAGGACCCCGTACTCTCTGGTCACCGAACCGGCCTCATCCGCAAGGACGGGAAACTCGAGCTGCAGCGATTCGGCGAACTCGCGGGTGTCACCGAGTGGGGACGTGGTGACGGCCAGCACGACGGCTTCGGAGTGGATGAAATCGGAGATACCAGCCTGGTATCCGCTGAGCTGGCGAGTTCAATCGGGGCCGAAGGCGCGGGGAAAGAACGCAAGGACCACATTGCCACGGCGCAGTTCCGCCGACAGACTGGTGGAGTTTCCGTTCGTGGCCGGCAACGTGAAGTCAGGGGCTCGCCTGCCCACCGCCAGTGGCGCCTGCGGATTGGACGGCGTGGAGGGACCACCGCTATCGGATTCGCCCTGACAACCGTGCAGGAAGATGGCTGCACCAGCGATGGTTGCCGAGAACGGCAGCATTGCGCGTCGCGAGATATTGCTCATGGGATCGGTCGGACTCTCCGCCAGATTCCCCTTTGGCTGTCTGGTGCTTCCGGTACGGCACGAGGGGGCCGGCGGGTTGTAGGTTCATTGTAGAGGACGAACGGTCTTCATGCTGTCCCACGTCAAGGTCGAACCCCCGGCGTGAGTGGAGAGCACGGGCTCATCGCAGCCGGCGCTTGCGGATCAAGAAGCAGATCGCCGCAGCCTCTCTCTATCGTGGGCGCTCGGCGAGGAGGTTCTCATACCACACGATGTTCCTGGTACGAGCACCGATGCATGTGATGTCGACGTCACCATCGCCGTCGATATCGCCCAGGTCGCAGCCGGCAGCGGCGATTCCGCCGTCGTCGATGATGTCCCTGCTCCATCCGGATGGCTCGATGCGGTAGAGCACCAGCCGCTGGGGACGGCCCCGCATCCCGGCCACGATCTCGTCGGTCCCGTCGCCGTCGAAGTCCGCCACCTCCAGTACATGTCCATCGACGAACGTGTTATCGATGACGGTCCTGGAAAGGTATCCACCACCCTCGCAACAGTACACCACGACCTGGTTCCCGTGCCAGGGCTCGATCGTGGTCAGGAACCGTCCCTGCAGCGACCGACCGACGCGGATCTCGCTGGCGCCGTTGGCGAACCGACCGGCAATCGCGCCATCCGAGAGACGGAGCCGCTCCCAACTCCCGGCGCCATCGGGGCGGAAGCGGTCGATGCCTCCCATGGACGCCGTCAGGACGGCCGAACCGTCCCAGTCGACCTCCCGCATGCCGTGGACGACACCCTCGAGGTGCTGGGTGATATAGCGACGCTCCCAGTCCACGGTGTCGTAGTAGACGATGGGCGTACTGCAATCAAACAGTGGTCCGCTGCATCCTGGGCCGGTCAACGGTGAGTTGACCAATTCCGGAACACCGTCGCCATCGAAATCCAGGAATCTGACCCGGTGGGTCGTTGGCAGTCGATCGATCTCACGCATGTCCCAGATCTGCGACGGATCGCTGCGGCTCTTCAGGATGTAGACCCGCCCCTCGCTGGTTGCGTCAGTCTGGTCGAAGTGCGTTCCCAAAGCGATTTCAGGGGCCCCGTCACCATCGATGTCCGCCGCATCAAGGGTGATCATCTGGCGCATGCCCGTGACGATCGGATGTCTCTCCCATGTGGGATTCTCATACCAGAAGAGTTCTTCAGAGCGCTGCGACAGGCCGACTACATCGGGACGACCATCCCCGTTCAGGTCGACCACCAGAACCTGGTAGCCGGATGCGAGATCGCGCTCGATGATGTGCTGCTCGAATGCGTGGTCCTGTGCGTGCAGCAGGAGAGGCCAGAGGATCGCGAGCGCTCGTTTGCACATGCCCGTATCTTCGCAGGGAGGTTCTGTCGGAACAATCCGGGTCCAGCCGTTCCCGGGTGAGGTCCGATCCGAGCTCCTTACCGTGATCGGCCCGGACTCGAGGGCGGCTGCGATACAGCGGCCGTCGATCGAACGACGAAGTGCAGTGCACCACTCAGGGGGACATATCGGCCGTCATGCCGGCGTACGACAATCGCTGCCACTACCCGCTACTGCGGATCGGTCCGGGCCTCGCCCAGCTTCCCCACCCACTCGAGGGCACCTTCGAGGATCGCCCGATAGTTCGAGTCCTGGTATGCAGACGCACGGTGGCCCAACACGGACAGGAAGGCCCGCCCCCTCCCGATCGGACGCGTCCAGATGATCGGATGGTCGCCCATCGATAGACTCTCGTCCATCCAGAGGAGCCGAAGCTGCTGATCGTACGTCGCTTCGTCCACGGAGGCAAGAATTTCGACACCGGGGTCGCCCCGGACGCTGCGATCGAACGAGTACCACTCGTCCAGGTGCTGCCACGTCTCGCCCGCGCCCTGCATGGCGGGATGGTCCGGCCTCTCGACGCGGACGGTCGCAGTCTGGTGCTCGATGGGATGACCGATGAACGACGCACCGATGACATTGCTGGCGTACCACTCCCACGATGCGTGTGAGCCGTCAAGCGCAGCGTGGATCCCGACGAAGCCACCCCCTCCGTTGATCCACTCGCGCAGCGCCAGCCTCTGTCCGGCGTCCAAGGGCGCTCCACTGCTGTTCAGCCAGACCACCACCGGGAACCTGGCGAGAATGTCCGTGTCGAACGCGGCTCCGTTCTCCGTGTGGAACAGCGACCAGCCTCTTCGGCCCGCGATGTCGCGGAGAGCGTCAACACCGGCTTCGATTCCCTCAGAATGCCGGAATCCGTTGGTCTTCGAGAATACGAGAATGGCCGGTGCGGCCATTTCCGGTATGGACGGCCGCTGCATGTCGTATTGCACACTGGGCCGGAACGCCCGATAGATGTTGCGGACCGTCGGGTGAAAGCTCGCTCCGATGACAAGGGTCAGAAGAGCGGCGGTGCACCACCCGGCAATGCGAATCAACTTCATTGGATCCTCCAGGTACCTGTTGCTGGAAAGCCGCCACCGCCGGTACCGACCGCATCGCGACGCGGTCGCACTGGCAAGCCAGCGAACAAGTCGGTATTCTAGTGTAGGGACAGGCGTTCCCCACAGACGCCCGAAGGCACCGGTTTCCGAACGACGTCGACCGGCTGCGTCTCTCACTTGGCACGACGCCCCAAGGTGCGCAGCACAACTCACCGGGCGCTGATGCTGCGGTGATTCTCGGGCCGGAAGGCACTAGCATGGGCAAAGTCACTGGATTCATGGAGTTCGAGCGCCGGGCGACTCCGTATCGCTCGGTTGGAGAACGGGTACAGGACTGGCACGAGGTCATGGCCGGGCTGGACGAGCGCCAGCTCAAGACGCAGGGCGCGCGCTGCATGGACTGCGGTATCCCGTTCTGCCATTCCGGCTGCCCGATCAACAACATCATTCCCGACTGGAACGATCTGGTCTACCGGGGACGTTGGGCCGAAGCACTGCGCGTCCTGCATTCGACGAACAATTTCCCGGAGGTCACGGGCCGGATCTGTCCTGCACCCTGCGAAGCGGCCTGCGTCCTGGGAATCAACAGCGATCCAGTCTCGATCAAGTCCATCGAAAAAGCGATCGCCGACCGTGGATGGCATGAGGGATGGATCAAGCCCGAACCCCCGACCCGCCGGACCGGCTTGCGCATCACGGTCGTCGGGTCCGGACCGGCGGGACTGGCAGCCGCCCAGCAGCTCAACCGGGCCGGCCACACCGTCACGGTGTACGAGAAGAACGAGGTGCCCGGCGGTCTGTTGGTGCTGGGCATCCCCGACTTCAAGATGGAAAAGCACCTGGTCGCCAGGCGCGTCGACCAGATGGAAGCGGAAGGCATCCGGTTCCGGTGCGGCGAGCATGTCGGACGGTCCGTGGACGGCAGTCAGCTCGTGGCCGAGCATGACGCCGTGCTGCTCTGCATCGGATCGGAGCACCCGCGTGACCTGCCCATCCCGGGCCGTGACCTGAACGGGGTGCATTTCGCAATGAACTTCCTGCCACAGCAGAACCGGCGCGTTGCCGACCGCCCTGTCGATCCCCACTTCGACCTCAGTGCGGCGGGCAAGAATGTCGTCATCATCGGGGGCGGCGACACGGGCGCCGACTGCCTCGGCACATCCCGCCGCCAGGGCGCCGTCGGGATCCATCAGTTCGAACTGCTTCCCAAGCCCCCCATGACCCGTGACGAGCCCGGGGCCATGCCGTGGCCCCAGTGGCCCTTCACTTTCAAGGTCGAGAGCTCGCACCAGGAAGGAGACGTGCGGGACTACGCCGTCAACACCAAGGAGTTCATCGGGGACGGCAGCGGACACGTAAAGGCACTGCAGGCCGTGCGCCTGCGCTGGCCGGAGCCTGACCCGGTCACCGGCCGGCGACCGTTTCGGTTCGAGGAGATCCCGGGATCGGAGTTCATGGTACCGGCGGATCTGGTCCTGCTGGCAATGGGATTCGTGCATCCGGTCCACGAGGGCGTGGTCGAGCAGCTCGGACTCGACAAGGACGGCCGCGGCAACCTGCAGGCCGACTTCGGAGCCTTTCAGACATCCGTTCCGAAGGTGTTCGCCGCCGGAGACGCCCGGCGCGGCCAGTCGCTGGTGGTCTGGGCCATCGCGGAAGGCCGCAAGGCGGCGCGGGCAATCGACATCAAGCTGACCGGTTCCAGCGACCTGCCCGCCCACTGAGCGCCGGGCCGCTATGCGAACCGCTTGCGCAGACGTGCTGCGAACCGTTCCACGTCGACGACGAAGCGCACGTGTGTGCCGCGTCCGACGACTTCCGTTCCGTCGGACGCCTCAACGTCGAACGTGACCCGTCGTCCGTCAATCTCCTTGATCTTCGCCGAATACGTCACTTCCTGGCCCATTGGTGTTGCAGCCAGGTGCTCGACGCTGACGCTGACTCCGACGCTGTCGGTTCCGGCATCCAGGTGCGGCAGAATCCCGTCGCGACAACAGAACTCCATCCACCGAATCATGGAGGGGGTAGCCAATGACGGACGGACATCCGCGCCAAGGAAGGTGATGCAGTCGTCGCGGCGAACGATCCTCTTCTGCTCGAATCTGAGGTTGGGTTCCAGCACTCCGCAATGATACAGTGCCGGGAACGCAGCCCGTATAATCGGACTCGCATGCCCCGAACCACCCGTCGACAGGCACTCGTCACGATCGCTGGCGGACTCTCCGCCGGTTCTCTGGCAGCGCAGGACAAGTACGTTCCGAGGACGGTCTCTCCCGAGGAGTACGAGATGCTCGGCGTGCTTGTGGACATGATTCTCCCTACATCCGAGACTCCCGGAGCCCGGGCCGCCGGCGTCCATGCGATTCTCGACGAGGATCTTGCCGACAAGGAGGCCACCCTGGCCGTCTTGCGTGACGGCATGCAGGAGTTGCGTGCCAGCGGCTTTGACGGAATGAACGCGGACGAGAGGACCACGCTGCTGACCCGCTTCAGCGAGGGCGAGGATCCGGAACGGACATTCTTCGACACACTGAAGGGCCTGACCATCGACGCATACTACTCGACGGAAATCGGATTGGTGGAGGAACTGGGTTACCAAGGCAACACCTATCTGGCCGAGTTTCCCGGCTGCACCCACCAGCACGAACTGGAGGACGGGAACTGATGGCGGCTACCGAATACGATGTCGTGATCGTGGGCAGCGGTGCCGGCGGTGGCATGGCAGCGTGGAATCTCACCCGCAAGGGCGCCAAGGTGCTGGTGCTCGAAGCCGGCACGCACTTCGAACGGTCCAGCTTCTGGTCCCATGTCAAACCGTGGGAGGCCCGTGCCCGACGACGGCGTGGCGAGCGGAGCCCGGACTTCGAGTCCCTTCCCATGCGGGAGAGTCCTTACGGAACACCGGACGGGCAGAGTTTCCTGCTACGGCGCGTCTGGGGCGTTGGTGGCAAGACCAATATCTGGGGACGGGTATCGCTGCGCTACGGCGACCTGAACCTCACCGAGCCCGCCATCGACGGCTGGGAGATTCCGTGGCCGATCCGGTACAGGGACATCGCTCCCTACTACGATCGTGTCGAACGGCTGATCGGTGTGTGCGGTGGTGACGACGATTCCAGGTTCCTGCCGGGATCCCGGCACCACCTGCCCCCGCCGAACCTGCGGTGTGGCGAGGCTCTCTTGCAGAAGGGAGCCGAGAAGGCAGGCTACTCGGTGGTGCGAGGTCGGCGTGCGGTACTGACCAGCGACCACAACGGCCGCGCCAAGTGTCACTATTGCGGAGCCTGTGGCCATGGATGCGATATCGGGGCGTTCTTCAACTCACCGGACTACCTACTGGCGGATGCCTTCAAGACCGGGAATCTCACGCTCACCCGGAACGCGATCGTCTCGCACATTCTCGCCAACGACGAGGGAAGGGCCAGCGGTGTCCGTTACTTCGAACGGCTGACAGGCGAGGAGCGAACCGTTCCCGCCAGGCGCGTCGTGCTTGCCGCATCCGCCGTGGACTCGACCCGCATCCTGCTCAATTCGAAATCGTCCGTCCATCCGAACGGAATCGGCAACGGGTCCGACGTGATTGGCCGCTACCTGTGCGAGCAGTTCCGCTTCCACGTGTATGCCTTCGCCCCGCAGTTGTACGGGCGAGCCACGACGAACGACGACGGCATCTCCGGGGGACACATCTACATCCCGCGGTTCGAGAGCCCGAAGGAGCAGAGAGATTACATACGCGGCTTCGGAATCCAGCTCTGGGGCATCGGTTGCGGGAACAACGCACAGTTCGCGAAGAGACTCCCCGGGTTCGGGCTGGGCTTCAAGAGAGACATCCGTCGCCGCTATCCGGCCTTGATCCAGATGCATCCGTATGGGGAGGTGCTGCCATACCGGCACAACCGTGTCCGCGTGGATGGGACACCGCCGGACCGGTTCGGTGTGCCGACCATCCGCATCGAGTACAGACTCGGCGAGAATGAGCGCAGGATGATTCCCCGCATGTACGACGTCGTCGAGGAGGTTCTCCACTCGATGAAGGCGGAGCCTCTTCCGTACACGCGGGGAGATCTCGACGAACTTGGCGCGGCAATCCATGAGCACGGAACCTGCCGCATGGGAGACGACCCGAAGCGGTCCGCACTCAACGGATTCATGCAGATGCACGAAGTGCCGAACCTGTTCGTCACGGACGGGAGCGCCTTCCCGACGCCGACGGAGAAGAACCCGACGCTGACGATCCTGGCCTTGGCTTGGCGGGCGACCGACCACATGGCCCGGGAAATGCAGCGCGGCAATATCTGACCGATACTCGACGGCTCGCTGTCTCGGTATCATTGACATCTTTCAGTGCAAGCGACCAAGACCCGCAGGCACTGGAAACGACACTATAACGCCCGTATTCGAGTTGCCGGTTGCAAGAGTCCTCGGTCACTCGATGATCTGGGGATAGACGGACCGGAGTCTACGACGCGCATCCTCCACGGTCACTTGATCGAGTAGGAGAAGGCGTTACCGCCCCTTCAAAGTCGCGAGCGGGTGCGTGCAACACACTCCGTTCCGCAGTAGACACCTCGTATTGGGTGTCGCACTCGTTTGTGAAGACGGCGGTCCGGTTTCAACTTGCAGCGGGATGCGCGCAGGACGCGTTTTCTCGATGGCGTCCTGGCCGGGGCCACAGGTCGATCGCCAAGTTGTACAGGGAATATTGCGCTTGACGGAACACTAGTCGGAACTTCACGGGCTAAGCCGTACAGATTTTGCCCACAATATGTTGATTGTAAATCACTTGTGGCGTAGAGGGGTGGTTCTCAACCTGGCACGGTTATGGGAACATTCTGATGCGGTTTGACCTCCAGGAGAGCGAATGCCCGGCGCTGCAGCGGCGTGGGCCGGGTCACGATGGTCAGTGGGCTCGCCTCGCTGCCCGCCAGGCGCACCGTGTTCAGCGCCACGGTGGAGAGATCGTCCAGCAGGGTGCGGAAACTGTGGACCGGCAGGCCATCGGGCGTCTGCCTGGTCGCAGCCTTGCGCTCCGCACCGGGCGAAGTCCGGGCCTTGGCGACAGGCGTGCTGCGACGACGTTGTGCCGCGGGTCGGTCGTCATCCTCGAACAGCAGCGGCGCCAGGCTGCGGCGCATGTGCCACTCGATGTAATAGCTCAGCATGCACAGAAACACATGTGCACGCACGTGATCGGCCGTGTAGACGTACACCGGGCGGAGCCGCAGATGGGACTTGGCACTGCGGAAGGCGCGCTCCACGCTCGCCAGGCTCTTGTAGGCCTGTACGGCGGCGTCCGGCGTCACCTCCTCGAGGCTGGTGCGCACGATGTGGATACCGTCGAAACGGGCTTCGTCCTCGATCCGATGCTCGTCCCGCCGCCAGTGCAGGGCGTCCTCCGTGATGTCGATCGCGAACAGCTTGGCGACCTTGTAGCGGTTGACCTCCCGACCGATGCGACGACCAATCTCAGCCGCCCCCGCGAGGGTGCCGGCCCGCACGGCTGTGGCGATGCCTTCCAGGATCTGTTCGGTGGACTGCAGCAGATCCTCGCGCTTGCGCCGCCGTTCCTGGCGCAAGCGCGGATTCAGGCACACCAGCAGACGTTCGTCGGGGAAGTCGGGGCTGGTGATCTCGGCCACCGTATCGGGTACCAGCGTGGCGGGCTGCAGCGTGGTGCGGGCCAGCTTGCGCAGGTCGCTGGTCTTGAGCGCGGAAATCCAGGCTAGTCCGGCGGGCTGGAGATCCTCCCGGATGCGCGCCGAGGTGAGCCTGCCACGGTCCCCGACCACAGCAATGCGGTCGATGCCGAAGCGTTGCTGCAGCTTGTTCACCTGGGTCGCCACGGTGGTCGGGTCCGCGGTGTTGCCCGCGAACACCTCGACGGCGATCGGACAGCCGTCCGCACTGCACAGCAGGCCGAAGACGAACTGCTGCTTGCCTTGTTTGCCGTCGCGGTTGTGGCCGAAGGCGGCCAGCGGATAGCACCGGCCCTCCAGATAGGAACTCGACACATCGTGGAGGATCAGGGTCGCCTGCTGCAGGTGACGACGGGCCAGAGTGCGCTCGATCCAGCTCTGGCGGGCGAGCAGCCAGTCGAGCATGTCGAGCAGTTCGTTGCCGTCGACCGGGCCGAGTTGGAGCAGGGTGCCGAGGCTGGAGGTGGCGGTCTCCGGGGCGAGTTGGCGGGCGGTGGCCAGCTTGGAATCCGGGGCCAGCACACGGGCCACGATGGCGGCCAGGGCGAGTTGGCGGGAGCGGCTCGCCGAGCGATGGAGCAGTCGTTCGAGGCCCAGTCGCCGGGCCGTACCGAGCACAGCCAGCACGGCGCCGTGCGGCAGGGAGCGTTCCACGGTGAACAGGTCGTCGACCGAGCGCACGGCGAGGCCACCCTTGAGGACCGTGCGGAAACCCTCGATGATCGCGGGAGGGAGCTGGGAGAGGTTGGCGATCGTCTTCTTGCGGATGGAGGGACCTTCCCGCCAGGCTTGGCGGAGGAGTACGGCGGGCTTGCCGGACTGGTTGGGGACGTGTTCGATGTTGAAGGCCACGGAGCGATCCTTATGGGAACAACAGATTCAGCATAAATGATTGTATCACAAATGTCAACTGGTGTAGTAAGCACCATATTCGGCGCAATATTATGGGAACAAATATCCAGTTTACAGGCCGTTGGGTTCACCCTAAGCGCAATCAGATCAATATCTTAAAGCGTTTTTTCTCTCCTGAAGTTCCGACTAGTGTTCCGTCACTCGGTGATTTTAGGATAAACGGACTTGAGTTTGCAGCGGGCATCGTCCACGGTCATGTGCCAGTTCACGCCGCGCTGGCGCTGGTTGACGCCCGCCGCCCAAGCGGCCGTTTCGCTGCGCAACTTCTCCAGTTCCCCGATCCGCCGACCCCGCAGGCACTGCCGTGTCAGGCAACTCAACTCACACTCCGCCACGTTCAGCCAACTCCCGTGCTTCGGCGTGTAGCGGAACTCGATGCGGTCCAGCAACCGCTCCCCCCGCTGCGCCCCGAAGGCCTCGTACAGCGCCGCCGGTACATGTGTGTTGAGGTTGTCCAGCACCAGCGTCACCTGCTCGCAACCCGCATGACGGCCGTCCAGCAGAGCCGCCACTTCCTGCGCCCAATCCCGCTTCGTGCGCCGTTCCCGCACCGTCACGCTGCGCCAGCCCGCCAGCGGTTCGCAGAACCCCGAACGCTGCCGCCGTGCCGGCGCGCTCGTACTCGTAATCACTGCGCTGCGGATGTGTCCGCGTCGCCGGCAGCGGAGTGCGCGTCTCCTGTACCAACTGCACCGGCTGTTCATCCATGCAGACCACCGGTCGCTGCGGGTCCAACGGGCGTTCGTACGTCCGCAGCACCCGCTCCATCGCCACCGCATACTCCGCGTTCGCCTCGGGCGGAATCACCCAATACTGCAGTTTCCGGCTCGTAAAACCGTTTTTTTTAGCGTACGGTGGACCGTTTCGTGGCTGATCGTGTCACAGATCCCCAACTCGACCACCTGATGCGCCAGCAGGCGCAGCGACCATTGCGCGTGCCCTTCCGGCGGTGGACCGAGTCGCAGGGCGATCACCTGGGCTTCCTGGTGACCGTCCAGCCGCTTCGGCGGGTAGCTGCCCGGGTCGCGTGTACGCCCGTTGAGAGCCACCTCGAAGCCCTCCAGCACGCAGCGTTTGCGGATGTTCTCGACGGTGTTCGTCCGACAGCGGTAGGCCTCTGCGACCTGCCGGTCGGGCCAGCCCGGCCCGTCCACATCCACCTGCAGCAGGATGCGCGCCCGGCGCGCTTTCTGACTGCGACCGGACAACTTGTCGACCGCTTCCTGACAGAGTTGTCTTTCCTCCTCGGTCAGTCGCACGATGTACTTCTTCTGCATGGTTGCTGCTCCTCTCACAGCGGGCCGACGGGCCCGTCTTCTGGAAACACATTGTAGCAATCATGTTTTCGATGACGGCTGCTCGGTGGCGGTCCCGTGACGGGCTGAGGGCTCGAGCGGAGTTGGAAGCGGGCCGTGGCAACCGCCCTGGACCGGGTCGCACCGCACAGGTGCACAAGGATGCTCGCCGACCGTGCCGGCGCCCCTGTCAATCCTCAAAATTGCGAGTGACGGAACACTAGGAGACTGTCGGACTTAGGAGACATTCTGACTCAAAAGCGAATAATACAAGAAGAAATTGAAATATAAAAACGTTATATAAAGATTAAATGCAAAATTTAATGCGAGTTTCAGCGCATAATCATGCTTACTATGCCTAAGTCCGACAGGCTCCTAGTCAACAGGCATCATCTGACGAACCGTCCCCTTCGTTCCCCCTGCATGCTCGCAAGGCTGTCGCCGCGCACCTCCACACACCGCTCATTCCGGGTCGATATCGCCGAAGACCTCGGGCAGGGACATGGCATCAAACGCAGTGCTCAGCTTCGCATCCAACTCTTCCGGAGTCGCTGTTCGAATCCGTTGCCGGATGCCAGGCGGAACAGGACCGAAACGATGCTCCAGCAGGCGGGTCAGAATCTGGGCTCTCTCTTGCACCCTCCCCTGCTTGAGGCCCTCGGCCATGCCCTGATCAATCAGTTCCTGTACGACCTCTCCCACGCGACTCCCCCCTCTGCCCGGCTTGACTCTCTCCGCTGCCTGCGCCAGTGTCTGCCTCGACACCGACCAGACTCTCATAAGATACACCATCACCTGCTTCTCGTACCGGGTGCCGTCCGGCAGGCCCGCCAACACTCCCGGCAGCGCTTCCCGTCTCTGCTCCGCCGTCCCCCGATGCGAATACCGCAGCGCGATCAGACCCGCTCGCGTCGCCGGGTCCCCCGCCAACTCCCTGTCGGTCAACTCTCCCAGGTTCCGCAGAATGTAACCGAACCGCGACTCGAACTCCCCCAACTCCTTGTGCAGGATCATCTCCGCGATCGAGAACGGCGCCGTCCAGGGATCCCCTCCGTGATAGAACACCACCGGGATGATGGCGGGCAGCGCCCACAGCCGATCCACCCGCGTCGTGGCCCCCGATGGCCCGCCAGCGCCTCCCGGCCAGTGGACCGACAACTTCCCGTCGGCGTACGCCTCCCAGATGCGGCTCTTGTAGCGGGCCAACTGCAGGGCGATGGCGGGATCCGACGTCGACTTGTGTTCCAGCAGGACATGGACGAAGGCCGGGGCGCCATCGCGCAACTGCACCGCGAAGAGCTTGTCGACCTGGGACATACGCAGGTTCTCGTCCACGAAAGTGCCGTCCAGAGCGACGGGCGGAACGGGGGCGAGGAGCCCGGGAAAGCGGGACCCGACATGCGTCTCGATCAGGTCCTGCGCGCGCCTGGCGTTCTCGACGATGGCCCGAAAGAGACGATCGTGCGGCTGGCTGATTCGGTGGTGTGGTTCGCTGAGAGGAACGGGCATGGTGGTCGTAAGTGGAACATGGCCAACCGGGGGAAGGTTCACCTGTCCACTGAATATGGCAGCCATCATACAGGATGTGCGCGGTCGGGTGCGTGGCAGGGCACCGGCCGGTGGCGGAGCCGTTCGGCCCGGGCTAAGGTGACGGCAGCGTGCATTGAACCGGCAAACTACCGTTGTCGATGCCCGCCGCAAATTCAAGTCCGCCTATCTCATTAATTCCCGAGTCACGGAGCACTGGAAGGTACGACGCCCATGCTGTGGTACCCATGCTGTGGTAACCGTCGACCGGAGGCCATTCCTCCGGCAGTCGGCACGCCCCTTCAATCCAACGAGCACTTCACCGGTTCGCCTGAGACAGCTCGTCACCAGCCAAAGGGCCCCACACGCGATTACTTGGACAGGCACTCCCGTCAACGTTGCACTCCTGTGTTCCATGGGCAAATCGAGAACCGCTCGGTCGTCGAGCACTGGCCTGCCGACGCTGCCGGTGGCGACTATCGTTCCTGATATTCTTTCAGAGACGGAGTTCCCTCCATTTCATGCCGCTCGCAGTCAAGGGCCGAGCCGAGGACACACCCTTTGGGCAATCAAGACATTCACTGGATCACCGGCTATATCTGGAGCATCGCGGACGATGTATTGCGCGATCTCTACGTTCGTGGCAAGTACCGTGACGTGATCCTGCCGATGACCGTGTTGCGGCGTCTCGACGCCGTCCTTGAGGGCAGCAAGCAGGAGGTGCTCGACATGAAGGCCATGCTCGACAAGCATGGCATCGTCGAGCAGACCTCGGCGCTGCAGCAGGCGGCGGGACACGCCTTCTACAACACGTCACCGTTCACGATGCGCCAACTGCGGGCTCGCGCCAGCCGCCAGCAGCTCGAGACCGATTTCTGTGCTTACCTCGACGGATTTTCACCCAACGTGCAGGACATCCTCGGCAACTTCGAATTCCGCAACCAGGTCCCCCGCCTGTCGAAAGCGGATGCCCTCGGCACATTGATTGAGCGGCTGACGTCCCCCGACATCAATCTCAGTCCGCATCCGGTACTGCACGCTGACGACTCCATCCGGCTGCCAGGGCTGGACAACCATGGAATGGGCTCGCTCTTCGAGGAACTGGTACGCCGCTTCAACGAGGAGAACAACGAGGAGGCCGGCGAGCACTGGACACCGCGCGACGCCGTGCGGTTGATGGCCAACCTCGTGTTCCTGCCGGTCGCCGACCAGATCAAGCCTGGGACGTACCTGCTGTACGACGGCGCCTGCGGGACAGGCGGGATGCTCACCGTTGCCGAGGAGACGCTGCAGCAGATTGCCGCCCAGAAGGGCAAGAGAGTCTCGACACACCTGTTCGGACAGGAGATCAACGCCGAAACCTACGCCATCTGCAAGGCCGACCTGCTGCTGAAGGGCGAGGGTAAGGCGGCGGAGAACATCGTCGGCGGCCCGGAGCACTCCACACTCGCCAACGACGCCTTCCCGGCGCACGAGTTCGACTTCATGCTCTCGAATCCGCCCTATGGCAAGAGCTGGAAGACCGACCTTGAACGGATGGGTGGCAAGCGGGACCTGAGTGACCCGCGGTTCATCATCGAACATGCGGGCGATCCCGAATACTCCCTGCTCACCCGCTCCAGCGACGGCCAGATGCTGTTCCTCGCCAACAAGCTGTCGAAGATGAAGCGGGACACGAGACTCGGAAGCCGCATCGCCGAGGTCCACAACGGCAGTTCGCTGTTCACCGGTGACGCCGGTCAGGGCGAGAGCAACATCCGGCGCTGGATCATCGAGAACGACTGGCTGGAGGCAATCGTGGCCCTGCCGTTGAACCTGTTCTACAACACCGGCATCGCCACCTACGTGTGGGTGCTCACCAACCGCAAGTCGGAGCAGCGACGTGGCAAGGTGCAGTTGATCGACGCCACGGGCTGGAACCAGGCGCTCCGCAAGAACCTTGGCAAGAAGAACTGCGAACTCGGCGAGGACGACATTGCGCGCGTCTGCGATACCTTTCAGGCATTCGAGGAAACCGAACACAGTAAGATCTTCGACAACACAGATTTCGGCTACTGGAAGGTAACGGTCGAGCGTCCTCTACGCATCAAGGGAGTGGAGCCTGACCGGGTCTACAAGGCGTCGGAAATCAAGAAGCTGAGAGAGACCGGCGAGCGGGGTGAGGACGCACCGGCGATCATCCGGAAGGTACACAAACAAGGCACGGAAGCTGACCCTCTGAAGGGCCTGGTCCCGGCAACCATCAAGAACCGCCCGGTCGTGGTGGAATACGAGCCCGATACGGCTCTGCGTGATACGGAGCAGATCCCCTTGACCGAGGGGGGGGGGGGGAATTGAAGCGTTTCTGCGACGCGAGGTGCTGCCGTATGCCGCCGACGCCTGGTACCGTCCCGACAGCGTGAAGGTCGGTTACGAGATCAGCTTCACCCGCTACTTCTACAAGCCGAAACCGATGCGGACACTGTCCGAGATTCGGGAGGACATTCTGGCACTGGAGGGAGAGTCAGAAGGGCTGCTGGCCGAGATCCTGGGCCACGGTGAACCGGCGCCGACAGAATGAAGACAATGTACAGATGGAGCGAGCAATGAGTGCCGATCCAGCGCCGGTGGTTCGCGTGCGGTCGCCGGAGGTCATCTTCGAGGTCACGGAAGCGGTCGAAGGCGGCTACGACGCCCGGGCAGTCGGGCACAGCGTTTACACGCAGGGGAAGGACTGGGACGACCTGAAGGAGATGGCACGAGACGCCGTGCTCTGTCACTTCGATGCGGCGGAGGCCCCACGTGTGATCCGGCTGCATCTCGTCCGGGATGAGACCTTGGAGGCAGTCGACCGCCTCGTGACATCTCCGGCACCGAGGTCGCCAAGCGGCTCGGCCGCCACCACTGCTACCGCGTCACGCGGAACCGAGGCAGCCACATGACGATGATGTTGCCGATGAGAGTCGATGAACATCGGGTGACGCTACTGCAGCATCGGAACGGGCGTGTCAGGCCCCTTGCTGTGGCCCTCGCCGACGCGGCGGCCCTGCCCGACTTGCCCCGGCAGGTCGGGCGCAACACACTGTTCGGTTAACGGGATGGGCGGCGAACTCTGAAGTGGTACCGGATGTTTGGACAGGTAGTCGGCAATGTTAAGGTGGACTCTGCAACTTCTGTTGAACTACCGACTGCCGAAATTATAACAGAACGAGGGATCGTCATCCTCCCGTCTCTCTGTCGGCCGAGGCTGCCGCAGAGGCTGGCTTGGGGCTCCTCTTGCCGGGCCTTGCTGGTGTCAAATCTGAACCGGCAGACCCCGGCGCGAGTTCGGGCCGATCCCGCCAGCACTGCTCGCAATGGGCGAGATGGCGCTCCAGGTGCTCCCCGTAGGCGGCCGGGAACGGATGCTCCCGCAGTTCCTCGAGCAGGTTGCGGAAGTAGGCCAGCGAGCGCACCGGCTCGCCGTCGGGGTCCTCGAGCAGGGCCAGCGACTTGCGCACGCTCCCCAACAGGATGGCCTGCTCGACCCGCTCCAGGTCCACGCCCGCACGCTACCACTGTGCCGCCAAGCGCTCATCCACCGTGCGGAATGTCGCCTGCACGCAGGTCGGTTGCAGGAAGAGCTCGCGAACGCGAGCCACATAGCTCATGAGATCCGGGTTCGGCTGCGAGGCGCCGGGCACCTCCTCGTCGCCGGGCTGAGCTTCATACGGCCAATACTCGGCACACACGCGCAGACGCGAACGACGGTGCTGGTTCGGGGCCGCCTCCAGGGTGCAGATGCCCTGCGCCACCAGTTCCTCCCGAGCCAGGGTTGCCCGTTCGAACTCCAGACAGCCACTCCCTCGTTCTGCCCGCAGACAGATGTAGCTGAAGACCTTGAAGGCCGGATCACTCAGGCGGTGCAGGGCCCGCTCGAAACCCGCTCCTGTGGCGAACCAGCCACCCCCTGTCGGCTTCCCTCGCACGGCTCCCCACCGGCCTGCAGCACTTCCCATGGTGTCCGGCCTCCCAGTGCCGAGTGAGGCCTCTCTTGGTTGTAGAACCTCAGCCATGATCCGATCTGTTCCCGGGCCACGAAACCGTCCGTGAATTCCTGCAAATACACGGTTTCATACTTCAGGGAACGCCACAGCCGCTCGATGAACACATTGTCGATGCAGCGGCCCCGACCATCCATGGAGGGCCGGACCCCGGCGCCTTCCAGGCAGTTCTGGAAAGCGGTCCCCGTGAACTGGCTGCCCTGGTCCGTGTTGAAGATCTCCGGGGCCGGGTGCTGCGCCAGGGCCGCCTCCACGGCGGCCACGCAGAATTCGCTGTCCAGGGTGTTGGACAACTCCCAGGCCAACACGCAGCGACTGGCCCAGTCCATCACGGCCATCAGGTACAGATAGCCCTGCTGCAGCGGGATGTAGGTGATGTCGGCACACCACACGTGGTGCGCCCGCTGCACCTGCAGGTGGCGCAGCAGGTAGGGGTGGACCCGGTGCCCCGGATGCGGCTCGCTGCAGCGCGGACGGCAATAGATCGCCGCCAGCCCCATCTGGCGCATCAGACGCCGCACCCGGCACCGACCGACCAGCCCTCCCGCTGCAGGTGCCGACTCATCTGGCGACTCCCGTAGAACGGATGCGCGGTGTACAACTCGTCCACACGACGCATCAGCGCCAACTCGGCCGCGTCCGGTTCGCGCGCATGGTAGTACAGTGCCGACCGACTCAGCCCCAGCAACTGACACTGCAGGCTCAGGCTGGCTCGGGGATGGCCCCGCTGGACCAGCGTCCGGCGCGTGGCACGATCTAGCGTTCCCACGCGCTCTGCAAAAAATCCCGTTCGACGACCAACTGCCCGATCTTCGCGTGCAGCTTCTGGATCTCCGCCTCGAGGACCTGCCGCTCGTTGTGCGGCTGCTTCTCGAACAACCCGATCAAACCCTCACTCGCGGTGCGCTTCCACTGGCTCACCTGGTTCGGATGCACCTCATGGTGCGCCGCGATCTGCTGGATCGTCTGATCCCCCCGCAACGCTGCCTTTGCTACCCGTGCCTTGAAACTGGCCGTGAACCTCCGTCGTTTCGCCATGTTGAACTCCTCTCACCCCGCGCAGAGTCCACCTTAACGCACTGTCCGAAATTCCGATACCACCTCACTCAAACCCTATCCGGACTACAAGCCCTCAGGGGTGGAGTGGCTGGGGGAGGTGCCGGCTCATTGGGAGGTTGAGAAGCTCAAGTTTGCACTGATGGATGTAGTTGAGCAAACCGTCCAATCGCCGCACACCGGTGCTGTTGTTGCGCTGGAGAACGTGGAGAGTTGGACCGGGCAGATCTCACTTGCAGACTCGGACGAGTTGTTCGCTGGAACGTTGAAGCGATTTCGAACTGGTGATGTGCTGTTTGGCAAGCTTCGCCCGTACCTTGCGAAGGTCGCTCGGCCCGTGGAAAGCGGCCTTTGCGTCGGCGAGTTCCTGGTCCTCAGGCCGCGTCGTGCAAGCACCAGCGGAGCGTACATGGAACATCTTCTCCGCTCTAAACCGTTCATCGACGAAGTAACGGCTTCGACCTACGGCCGCAAAGATGCCCCGTGCGAACTGGTGGTTCATAGGAGGACTGCCAGTCGTGTGCCCTTCGCTCTCCGAGCAAGCCGCCATAGCCCGCTTCCTCGACCACACCAACCGGCGCATCCGGCGCTACATCCGGGCCCAGGAGAAGCTGGTCGCGCTACTGCAAGAGTATCAGCAGGTGCTCGTCAGCAACGCCGTGACAGGCCGGATCGACGTCCGCACCGGCAAGCCCTATCCGGCCTACAAGGACTCCGGGGTGGCTTGGCTGGGGGAGGTGCGGCGTCTCAAGGAGATTTGCTCCCAATCCGCCGCTTATGGAGCAAATGTACCCGCCAGTTCATATACGATAACTGGTGTTCGTTTCATTCGAACAACAGATATTACTGAAGAAGGTGAGCTTACGAGCAGTGGTGTTTTCTTGCCGAAAATGCTAGCGCAGGACTCGTTTCTCTCTGACGGCGACTTACTGGTATCGCGGAGTGGTACAGTTGGGCGTTCATTTCTTTATAATCGCGAAGTGCACGGCCAGTGTTCGTACGCGGGATATCTAGTGCGATTTAGGCCTGACAATAGAACTTATTCTAAATTTCTATTTTTATATACAAAAACACCAGAATTTATGAGATTTATCAAGGGTGCATCAATCTCTTCTACGATCGATAATGTTAATGGTAGAAAATACAGCAATTGCCCTTTACCTGTGCCACCTCAATCCGAACAAGTCGCCATCGCTTGCTTCCTCGACAAAATGACGGAGAAACTACACAAGAGCATCGCTCAAGCGCAAAGGGAGATCGAGTTGCTCCGTGAATACCGCACACAGCTCATCGCTGACGTAGTAACCGGCAAGCTTGATGTACGCGAGGCGGCAGCCCAACTGCCGGAGATCGATCTTTCACCTGCCTCTAGTGGGAGGGATGATCATCCCGATACCTGCGGCGCGTCCTCAGCCGGTCCCGAGGATCTGCTAGCAGAGGTCGATGGCTGACCGTGCCACCGCCCGCCAGACCGAAGATCTACCACATCATCCATGTGGACCGGCTCAGTTCGATCATCGCCGACGGTGAACTTTGGTCCGATGCGGCATTTCAGACACGACCGCAACTAGGGACGATCATCGGCATGAACACGATCAAGCAGCGTCGGCTGGTCATTCCAGTGAAGTGTCGTCCCGGACTCAAAGTCGGCGACTGCGTGCCGTTCTATTTCTGCCCGCGTTCTGTCATGCTCTACGTAATCCACAAGGACAATCATCCCAATCTAGGCTATCACGGCGGCCAAGCGCCCATCGTCCATCTCGAAGCCGACCTGCACGAAACCGTGATTTGGGCCAAACGAAATCGCCGACGATGGGCATTCACGCTCTCCAACGCAGGCTCGGGGTACTTCCACGACCGCTGCGACTTGGCACAACTCCGCGAGATCGACTGGGATGCTGTCCAGGCACGGGATTGGAGCGAGTGCAAGGACGGCAAGCAGGCAGAGTTCCTTGTCGAGCGATCCTACCCTTGGACGCTCATTCGGCGTATCGGCGTGCTGAACCGTCAGACCTGCGACGTGGTTACCGAGTCCATGCGATCCGCCACCCACCAACCCGCCGTCAAAATTCAGCGAAGTTGGTACTATTGACACTGCGAACGGGGTGGCGGTGATCAGCTTCAGGAAGGGTGACATCCTCAAGGCCAACGCTGAGGCTCTGGTTAACACTGTTAACTGCGTCGGAGCGATGGGACGTGGCGTAGCCCTTCAGTTCCGAAGAGCGTTTCCCGAGAATTTCCGCGCCTATGCGGCAGCGTGCGCACGCAGGGAAGTTCGACCGGGCCAGATGTTCGTCTTCGAGACAGGTGCACTCACCAATCCTCACCTGATCATCAACTTCCCCACCAAGCGGCACTGGCGCGGTAAGAGTCGACTCGAAGACATCAGGGCCGGATTGCGCGATCTTGCACGGGTGATCAGTGAGCGCAGAATTCGCTCGATCGCGGTGCCGGCGCTCGGCAGCGGCCTCGGCGGACTGGATTGGGACGAGGTGCGCCCGTACATCGAGGAGACGTTGCGGAGCTTCAACGACTTGGATGCAGTTATTTTCGAGCCTGGGGGCGCACCGGACGCGAAGAGGATGGCGCACACCCCCGAAGCACCGGCGATGACAGCGGGCCGGGCCGCACTGGTCGGGCTGATGGACCGCTACCGGCAAGTTCTGCTGGATCCCTTCATCACTCTGCTGGAAGTTCACAAACTGATGTACTTCATGCAGGTTGCGGGCGAGCCACTCAAGTTCCGCTATGCGAAGGCACCCTACGGGCCGTACGCGGAGAATCTCCGCCACGTTCTCAACACCATGGAGGGCCATTTCATCTCCGGCTACGGAGACGGCGGTGACGAACCTGACAGAGAGTTGGTGATAGTCCCCGGTGCCGTCGAGTCCGCCACCCGGGTCCTGAGTGATGCCCACGAGACCCGGGAGCGGTTCGAGAGGGTTGCCGACCTGATCAATGGCTTCGAATCGGCCTTCGGTCTCGAACTGCTCTCGACCGTGCATTGGGTTCTCACGCATGATGCGCCCGCGTCCGTGGACGAACTCACGGCGACGACCTACGCCTGGAACGAGCGGAAGAAGAGATTCTGTCCCGAGCAGATTGCGTTGGCAGCCAACATGTTGACCAAAAAGGGATGGATCACTGGCATCAACGCAGTGCAATAAACCCAGATCGTGAGCGCCATCGGCAAGACGGATGTCAACGGCCGCTCGAGACGGAGGTTGGGGGATTAGCCTGTGCACTGACCACGGCGGACGCCATGCCCGATGTGCGCAACGCTACCAGCGTATTGTGGGAGGAGGCACCATCACACCGCGCCAGTTCGGATCTGGACAGAGTTGCGAAGGAGCAGGGGGCAACATAAGTGACAGACTGGGAGACCTGCCCAGCGGTAGAACGAACGCCAGGTAAGGTTGGAGGCGTTTGGGTCTTCACCGGAACACGGATCCCATTGTCCGCGCTGTTCGAGAACCTCGCTGGCGGTGCCAATGTCGAAGACTTCGTCAAGTGGTTTCCCGGCGTTAGCGAAGAACAGGTTCGCGAGGCGCTCGAACACGAGGCTCGGGCCTTGAGGACGGTGCAGGTGCGTTGAGACTCCTGTTGGATCATGACACCCGCCCCGCTGCGATCCATCGTCCGGAGCACTCCGTGAACATTCTGAAAGGAAAGCTGGTCCGTCAAGGATCAGCGGGAAAGGCAGGCCCATCGACATCGTCGTTCTACAATCGGCAAACTGACTGTAGATCCGTCTTTTTACGCAAGACACTGGACAAGCGCTGTGCAAATCGGACCCGGCAGAGTAGTTGAAGTACTGCTTCGGACTGAATGACATGACCACCGACACCTCCGAACAGGGCCTGGAACGCCTCATCTGTACCGCTCTTACTGGCCACGCCTGCGATCCATCGGCGGATGGCAGGAAGGCAAACGCACCCGTCGCAGACTCCGGTGTCGGTTGGACAGGCGGCACTCCACGCGACTACGACCGCGAGTTCTGCGTGGACCGGTTCCAACTCTTCGCCTTCCTGCGCGAAACCCAGCCGACAACAGCCGCAGCACTGGCACTTGCGGCGGACGGTCCGACGCAGCGGAGATTCCTCGCTCGGCTCCAAGGCGAGATCTCGAAACGTGGCGTCGTCGACGTTCTGCGCCACGGCGTCAAACACGGACCACACAACCTGAGTCTGTTCTTCGGCACCCCGTCAGTTGGGAATCCGGAAGCGCAGAAACGCTTCGACCGCAACCGATTTACCGTCGTCCGCCAGCTCCGCTACAGCCGCAACGACAAGGATCGGGCACTTGATATCGGCCTGTTCATCAACGGCTTGCCGATCCTCACCTTCGAGTTGAAGAACCGTCTCACCAAGCAGACCGTGGACGATGCGGTCGAGCAGTATCGAAGAGACCGGAACCCGCGCGAGAAGCTGTTCGAACTGGGACGCTGTGTGGCCCACTTTGCGGTGGACGAGAGCGAGGTCCGTTTCTGCACACACCTGCGAGGGAAAGAGTCTTGGTTCCTGCCCTTTAACCGGGGCTGGAATGACGGTGCCGGCAACCCGCCAAACCCAAGTGGCATCAAGACCGATTACCTGTGGCTCGAGGTGCTGACCCGCAGAAGCCTGACCAACATCCTGGAGAATTACGCCCAGATCGTGGAGACAAGGGGCGGAAAGACCGGACGGAAACGACGCACGCAAGTCTGGCCACGTTACCACCAGTTGGATGTCGTGCGTGGGCTGTTGAAGGCTGCCAAGACCCAGGGAGCCGGCCACAGCTATCTGATCCAGCACTCAGCGGGCAGCGGCAAGAGCAACTCCATTGCCTGGCTGGCGCACCAGCTGATCGGCCTCACGAGAGACGGCGTCCCGGTCTTCGACTCGATCATCGTCGTCACGGATCGACGCGTTCTCGACCGGCAGATCGCCGACACGATCAGGCAGTACGCACAGGTCGGCGCAACCGTAGGACGCGCCGAGCGCTCGGGTCAACTGCGGGAGTTCATCGAAGCCGACAAGAAGATCATCATCTCGACCGTCCAGAAGTTCCCCTTCATCCTTGACGAGATCGGCAACGAACACCGCACACGGCGCTTCGCCATCCTCATCGACGAAGCTCACTCCAGTCAGGGCGGCCGTACCTCGGCGGCGATCTCGGCCGCACTCGGCAAGGCCGGCGAACCGGGCGATGACGAGACTCTCGAGGATCGGATCAACCGCGCGATGGAATCTCGCAGGCTGCTCCCCAACGCCAGTTACTTCGCGTTCACCGCGACCCCGAAGAACAAGACCCTGCAAATCTTCGGCGCGCCCGACCCGCAGTCCGACGGGGCCGTTCGCCACAGCGCATTTCACAGCTACACGATGAAGCAGGCGATCCAGGAGGGCTTCATCTTGGACGTACTGGCTCACTACACGCCGGTGGACAGCTACTACCGCCTCGCCAAGACGGTGCAGGAAGACCCGGAATTCGACGTCAGGAAGGCACAGAAGAAGCTGCGCCGCTTTGTCGAAGGCCACGACCATGCCATCCGCATGAAGGCGGAGATCATGGTCGACCACTTCCACGAGCAAGTCCTCGCGAAGAACAAGATCGGTGGACAGGCTCGCGCCATGGTTGTCACCAGCGGCATTGAGCACGCGATCCAGTACTTCCACGCCATCCGCAGCTATCTGGAGAAACGCAGGAGCCCGTACCAGGCCGTCGTGGCCTTCTCGGGTGAACCCGAGTACGGTGGCAAGAGAGTCACCGAGGCGTCACTGAACAGCTTTCCGTCAGGAAAGATCGCCGAGAAGGTGCGGGAAGATCCATACCGCTTCCTCATCTGTGCCGACAAGTTCCAGACCGGCTACGATGAACCGCTGCTGCACACGATGTACGTGGACAAGACACTGTCGGGCATCAAGGCGGTGCAGACGCTCTCGCGCCTCAACCGGGCACATCCCAAGAAGCACGACACCTTCGTCCTCGACTTCCTCAACGACACCGACACCATCCGCGACGCTTTCGCCGACTTTTACCGCACCACCATCCTGGCCGACGAGACCGATCCAGACAAGCTCCACGATCTCCAGACGGATCTCGATGCCGCCCAGGTCTACTCAGCGGAGGAAGTCGACGATCTGGTCGAACGTTATCTCGGCGGTGCCGAACGAGACAGTCTCGACCCCATTCTGGATATCTGTGTCGGTCGCTATGTGGACGAGATGGATGAGGACGGACAGGTCGACTTCAAGGGGAAGTCCAAGGCGTTCGTCCGGACCTACGGATTCCTGTCGTCCGTCCTGCCGTACACGCGTGCGGAGTGGGAGAAGCGCTCGATTTTCCTGAACTTCCTGATTCCGAGACTGCCCGCCCCCAAGGAAGAGGATCTGTCGAAGGGCATCCTCGCCACCATCGACATGGACAGTTACCGGGTCGAGAAGCGCGCCGTGCAGCAAATCCTCTTGCCCGACGAGGACGCCGAGATCGATCCTGTCCCGACCAGCAGTGGCGGACACTCGTCGGAACCGGAGATGGACCACCTCTCGAACATCCTCCACGAATTCAACGACCTGTTTGGCGACATCCCGTGGGAGGATCGCGACCGCGTGGGGAAGATGATCACCGAGACGATCCCGTCACAGGTAGCGGCGAACATCGCATTCCAGAACGCTCGGCAGAATTCCGACCGCAACAACGCCCGCATCGAGCACGACAGGGTGCTGAGGAGTATCGTGACTTCAATGGTGCAAGACGATGCCCAGTTGTTCAAGCAGTTCTTCGACAACGAGGATTTCCGGCGGTGGATGACCGCCACCGTGTTCGATCGGTCGTGGGCGACGACTGCAGCGTCGTAGGTCGCAACTCGACGGTGGACCGCTCAACCGAGTGGAGCATATCCGATTGACCGGCCCGGTACCGAGGTCCACTCTCATGCGGAGGGGCATTGACCAAGTGCCCGGTCGAACTTGGAGCGGTGACCGGGATTCGTCGGATCTGCCGTCCGCACAACGATCTGCAACCCCAGACATGCCCACCTGCTTCCTGACTCCCTCTCGGCAACCTCATCAACTCGGCCGTCAACGCCCTACGATTCGATTGGTGATGCGATCCTCGGGTACACGTTACACTTCGAGGTTCAATAGGTAAGCCCAATCCAGTAACCAAGGTGTCCGTTCATGAGTCGATCATTGGTAGCCGGCTGGAAGTAGGCATAGACTTGGCTCCGGAGCACATTGATAGACTAAGATTTGATTGTCTTGTACGTCTGTTTGACGAGTTCGTCAAGCTAACCTACCGGATAATTCGGATAGGAGATCATCCATGAGCACCGCACACACAACCTTAGAGGATGAATGCAGTGAAATTCCGGGCCTGTACGCGCCGATTCAATACCGGTTGCTTGCGGGCAATAGCACTACTGAAGTTGGCATCCGACATTGGGTACATCACTTAGCGTCGGACACCCTTCCGCCCCTATTTCTTCGAAGGGTATGACCTCTGTTCGAGGGCTACCGATGAGCAAGACCGAGACTGAGCAGGACCGAGACATGTTCAAGCGACTTCTTGAGCAGTGGCATGTGGAAAGGACTGGGGCAGCATCTTCCATGGCAGAGATCATCGCATGTCCATCGTATTTGCGGATCATTAGCATGGGATGGCGAGCGTTGCCGTTGATTATCGAGCAGTTGGAGTATGGGAGCGACGAACCAGATCACTGGTGTGCAGCATTGGAGGCTGTGACCGGTGAAAATCCCGTTTCCGAGGATGACCGCGGCGATCCTGTTCGCATTGCACAGGCATGGATCGCGTGGAATCGAGCCAATTTCTAGTGGACTTTCCCAACCTCAACCACGCCAAGTATCGAATCACAAGCGCTAGAAACAACCACTACAACTGTATTGCTTGGGATGTCCAAGACGATGCGAGGTAGATGTGACCTAATACAGTCCGAATTTCCAGTAGCTATCGGCATCTAGGCGCACATCAAGAACCCACGATAGTGGCGTTTGTCAAGGCGCTTAGATTGCTCAGGCACGAGGGGTTTGATGACAGACACTCAAGAGACTGTCGGGCTTAGAGGCGGAGAGCCGCAAGGATCAGAGTTCCGGACATGGGGAACGCCTTGCCGGATGGGATGGCAGCGGTAAGACACTGACTGACAGGGCCTTGTGTGATCTGTGCGGCATTCCGAAGAGGCTCGGTGGCGGCAGGGTGACTATCTTGGAACTGTCACTATCGATCGGGACCGCGAGGGCCGGTCGGCGTCTCGTGATCGGCGGAACATAGCCCCACAGGGCATCTGGTCGCTGCCGGCTACGGCGTATCGACGGGGAGCCAGCGGCCGGCGAGAGCGGCTGACGATGGCTGCCAGGGACCCGATCCACACCCAGCCGAAGGCGACCGGTCGCCCCCACCGCGTCGCCAACTCGCCGTGGGCTGCTCACCCGGGTTGCCCGCAGCGGCATGGACTCGAGACGGCACCACCCCGGCCCGTCCACTGCGCCGCAGCGGCCCGGCGAGCCTCCTGACGACGGCGGGCCCACCGACAGACCCAAGGCGCGCCCGCTCCACACGCCCTCCAGTGCACTGACACCGGCTGGTCGGCGATGGCCCCATCCGAGCCTTCGAATCGCCCGGACAGTCTGCGGGTAAATCCTTGCTGCAAAGCTACTTATGCGACTCGCAGGGCGGCCTGATCGCAACGGGCCGCCACGATTGACTATTTCATGATGTCACGATCCACCGGGTTGCGGGTGCCGTGTTACGAGCTTGCGTGTCCCCTGCTCGGCCCCGTCGCACCGACTCGGGTGAACTCACGGACCGTCCCTTGGCCGTGCGCCCGGGGTGCATGACCGCGCCACCGGTGCAGCCGCGCTGCCGCACCGCATGGGCCGAGTTCCACAAGATCCGACCTCTCCATCGACCCACACCATCAGTCCACTCCGGGCGGCGGCCCTACTACAATCCCACCTGTCCGCGCCAACACGCCTCTTGCCGGTCGCTGGCACCGGCTTCCGGCTGAACCTCGACCGCCTCTCCTGCACGACCTAGCAGACCGTTCAGCCACCCCGCCACCCGACCCGCAGATCTTTCCGCACGGCTACGAGACCCGTCCACGAACGCCCGCCCAGCCTCAGAGTTACGGACATGGGGAACGGCTTGCCGGATGGGATGGCAGCGGTAAGGCACTGACTGACAGGGCCTTGTGGGATCTGTGCTGCATTCCGAAGAGGCTTGGTAGCGGCAGGGTGACTATTCTGGAACTGTCACTATCGATCGGGACCGTGAGGGCCGGTTGGCGACTCACGGTCGGCGGAACGTAGCCCCACAGTGCATCGGGTCGTTCCCGGCTACCGCGCATCGACGGGGAGCCAGCGGCCGGCGAGAGCGGCTGACGATGGCCGGCAGGAACCCGGTCCACCCCCAGCCGAAGGCGACCGGTCGACCCCACCGCGTCGTCAACTCGCTGCGGGCTGCTCGCCCAGGTTGCCCGCAGCGGCATGGACTCGAGACGGCACCACCCCGGCCCGTCCACTGCGCAGCAGCGGCCCGGCGCGGCCTGGCGAGCCTCCTGACGACGGCGGCCCATCGACAGGCCCAAGGCGCGCCCGCTCCACACGGCCCGCCAGTGCACGGACACCGGCTAGTCGGCGATGGCCCCATCGGAGCCTTCGAATCGCCCGGGCAGTCTGCCGGTAAACCCTTGCTGAAAAGCTCCTTGTGCGACCCGCAGGGCCGCCTGACCGCAGCGGACGGCCACGATTGACTATTTTATGATGTCACGATCTGCCGGGTTGCGGGTGCCGCGTTACGGGCTTGCGTGTCCCCTGCTCGGCCCCGTCGCACCGACTCGCGGACCGCCCGCTGGCCGTGCGCCCGGGATGCCCGACCGCTCCACCGGTGCAGCCGCACTGCCGCACCGCATGGGCCGAGTTCCGCAAGATCCAACCTCTCCATCGACCCACACCCTCAGTCCACTCCGGGTGGCGGCCCTCCTGCAACCCCACCTGTCCGCGCCAACACGCCTCTTGCCGGTCGCTGGCAGCGGCTTCCGGCTGAACCTCAGACGCCTCTCCTGCACGGCCTGGCAGACCCCCGCCACCCGGCCGCAGATCTTCCAGCCCTGCTACGCGACCCGTCAAGGACCGCCCGCCCAGCCTCCAGAACGGCCCCCGCATCCCTCGCCAACCCTGCCATCCACCCTACCGCGTGACATCTCAAATTAGTCCCATGTCCGGAACTCTGAGGATGTGAAACTCGATCGATCGACTCGCGACTTCCTAAGTCCGACAGCGCCTAACAACCCGTTCCCTACCAAGGTAACCACAAAGCCCAGCACAATTCGGGCAATTCAAGTTCGCGACGCCTCATTTGTTGCCGTCCGCAATCTCGGCATCGACTGACTCCGGCTCTCCGAGCCTTGCTCCAGAGTGTTCTGGGAACGGGCTCCACTACACCGTTCGGATGGAGACTGCATTCGGGGCACAGTGCTGGACTTGTCCGACCAACCCTCATGATCGTGTCGATCAGCCCGACGCCACGAAACGCTCTACTGCGGGCTGACGCAGCATATCCCGTGCCCGTTCATGTCATAGCCACACGGAAAGCGCTGGACGCGCCTGTACGCCGAGCACGACCTGCTTGAGGAACTGCTGCTGACCGCCTCACAACACCGCCATTCCAACCGCTTTGCCTGTTGGCATCTGCGTCACACCCGTGGCTATAATCGTGGCCGCCTCGGGTCGGCCGCCAACCTGTCAGGTGCTGGACCAGCATGCGCTGGTGCCACCGTTGATCCGGCCAGCGTCCACAGTACCCGTGGGTATCCTGATCAACAGTGTTTCACAGCAACCGCCACCGAGCAGTCTGCTGGACAGTGGATTCCGTGGATCAGGCGGGCCCCTTCACTAGCCCTGAGTGATCGCCGCAATCGCGATGGAGATGCCCAGCAGGGTAAACCCGATACCGATCATCCACCGGAGCGTCGAGGTCTCCCGCTGCATCTCTCGCTGCATGGACTGGCTCTCCCGCTGCGTGGACTGGATCATGCCCACTAGGACATCGAAGCGGGCCTCCATCTCGGTCCTGATCTGACCCATATCGGCCCTAAGCTGACCCATATCGGCCCTGAGCTGATCCTTAGACGTCTGGATCGCCGCAATGATGTTCTCTCCAGATCTGTCCCGGACTTCCTCCGCTGCATCGTGGGCCAGCCCCGGATCAACATCAGCGCTGATGAGCGCTCGGAATACTGCGCTCGGAGTCCGTTCCTGCGTTTCCACTGGCATCGCTGTCTTGGGCACCTAGGTCAGTATACCGGATGAATTCGCCTTACCGTTGCTTGACAGGCATCCGCAGATCAGAGTTCACGCAGCAAGAGCAACTGGAACGGCTTGGCGACAGTTGATCGGCCTGCCGCATTCGATCAGCCTTAGGCATCCTGATCTCGGAGGCAGGTAATAAGCCCGTCGTAGACTGAATACCGTTGAAATACAGGGCTTTCAATGGGGCGGAAGGGGTATTGAGCGATGGCCCGGGCGAGCTTCAAGCGGCGCCCCACCAATTCGGTCGCAAGTGCCCGACGATTCGATTGGCAACACGACCCTCGCGGCCGTGTCGCACTTCGTTGTGCATTAGGCGAATCGATTCGGAATCGAGCGCCAAGCAGCTTCGCTGTCCGCCAATGTTCCTGTACGGAACCCAAGCAACGGGACGGCGCATGACTTGCCGACTCCGCGCCATCCTGCTCGACCTGCAGGTGTCTGTGTGGGCTGCCGGGAAGATCGACTACAGCGGCAGGGACCGCACGAAATACTGGACTTGGACGTATCCGTGGTCCTGGGATCCCACGGCTTCGAACCCCATGCTGGCGTGGAACCGCAGCGACCCGTCGTTGCGGGGCCTCGTGTTCACTTCGGCTGCCAGCAGGCGGAACCGCTTTCCCGACAGACTGGCTGCGTCGCGGTAGAGGGCTCGCGCCACTCCGCGACGATGGTACTGGCTCGCAACAGCCACGCGATCGATGTAAAGAAAATCGTCGTAACGTGCCTTCACCCAGCCGAAGTTCGGACTGTCGTACGGAACTTCTGGCGACAGGCAGAGCAGGAATCCGGCGATGTCCATTCCGAAGGTGGCCACGCGAAAGTACGCCGCTTCCCGCGCGAGCCACACCAGTCGATCCGGGGCCAGACTGTTGACGGCCGGCACGGACTGCTCGTTCAGCGCGTGTACGGTTGCCAAGTCTGCATCGACGGCATCCCTCAGCAGCATGGTGCTGTCCAATTGCGTGTCCGATCCATGCGTCATCGGCAGCGGGCCTGGAAGGCACCATCTTACCGCCCATCGACGCCGGCCGAATGCAGGAACGTCCCCTGCACACGTGGGCGCATCCGAAACAGTCCAACAGCCGAGCAACGCAAGCGCCGATGCCTCGGCCGCCTCCCGGAGAATGCTCGGGCCCTCTGAATCGCTTGCTCGAACACGGCTACCCTGAAAGCATGGCGGCAAGGCCGTACCAGCCAAGCGAGATCGAGCCCAAGTGGCAGGCGTACTGGGACCGAACGGGTGTGTACCGTACCGGGGCCGACCCGGACCGACCGAAGTACTACGTGCTTGAGATGCTCCCGTATCCGTCCGGCGTCCTCCACATGGGACACGTGCGCAACTACTCCATTGGTGACGCATTGGCCAGGTACAAGCGCATGCAAGGCTTCCGGGTCCTGCACCCGATGGGCTGGGATTCATTCGGCCTGCCCGCCGAGAATGCCGCGATCAAGAACAATCGCGACCCGCGGGAATGGACCCGCTCGAACATCGCAGCGATGAAACGCCAACTCCGCACGTTCGGCTTCAGCTACGACTGGGATTGCGAAATTTCGAGTTGCGAGCCGGAATACTACCGCTGGAACCAGTGGTTTTTCTTGCGTATGTGGGAGAAGGGCCTCGCATACCGCAAGAAGGCTACGGTGAACTGGTGCCCGGACTGTGGCACTGTCCTGGCCAACGAGCAGGTCGTGAATGGCTGTTGCTGGCGGCACGAGAACACACCCGTCGAGCAGCGCGAACTTGAGCAGTGGTTCTTCCGCACCACGGCATATGCCGATGAACTGATCGAGTCCCTGAAGTCCCTTGACGATGGCTGGCCGGAGCGGGTGCTCACCATGCAACGCAATTGGGTCGGCCGCTCCACCGGTACTGAGGTCGATTTCGAGGTGGAAGGGTCCGCCGAGAAGATCCGTGTCTTCACGACACGCGTCGACACGATTTTCGGCGCAACCTGCCTGGTCCTTGCCCCACTTCATTCCTTGGTGGCCGAATTCGGATTTGCCAGTCAGGGCCAGGAAATGGCAACCGCCGCAGCAACCAAGGGTCCCGACGATCTGGACAAGGTCGGCTTCTCGACCGGCCGGTTCGCGGTCAACCCCTACAGCGGAGCAAGAGTGCCGATCTGGGTCGGGAACTTCGTGGTCATGACCTATGGGACAGGTGCCATCATGGCCGTGCCGGCCCATGATCAGCGTGATTTCGAGTTCTGTCGGAAATACGGCATCGACGTGCGTCCCGTGATCCGGCACACCGACGGCATACTGGCCGATGCAGAATCCATGACAGAGGCATTCGCCGACTACGGGATCGTCGAGAATTCCGGGAGATTCAGCGGGCTCGCCAGTCACGCCGCCATCAAGCAGATGAGTGCTCTTGCCGCGTCTGAAGGCTTCGGTCAGTCCACCGTGACGTTCCGGCTGCGGGACTGGGGTGTCTCGCGGCAGCGTTACTGGGGCACTCCGATCCCGATGATCCTGTGTCCCAAGTGTGGCGCGGCCCCGGTTCCAGACAGCGACCTTCCGGTGATGCTGCCCGACCATGTCGAACTGACCGGCACCGGCGAATCACCCTTGTGCAAGGTTCCGGAATTCGTGAACGTCACCTGCCCCGCTTGCAGCGGTCCGGCAAAGCGAGAGACCGACACCATGGACACCTTCGTCGACTCGAGCTGGTACTTCTACCGTTATGCGGACGCCCGGTGTGACACGGCTCCGTTCCAGCCCGAGAGAGCTGCCTCCTGGTTTCCGATCGATCAGTACATCGGAGGCGTCGAGCACGCCGTCCTCCATCTGATCTACTGCCGGTTCTTCACCAAGGTCATGCGTGACCTTGGACTACTGTCCTGGGACGAGCCGGTCCGCAGGCTGTTCACGCAGGGGATGGTGATCCGCGACGGACGCAAGATGTCCAAGAATCTCGGCAACGTGGTCAGCCCTGAGGACATCGTGTCGAAGTACGGCTCCGACACGGCCCGGATGTTCTCTCTTTTCGCAGCCCCTCCCGACCGCGACCTGGACTGGCAGGACGAGGGAGTGGAAGGGATGTGGCGGTTCCTGTCCAGGGTTCACCGGCTCATCGAAAGGTCCGGCAGCAGCGACGTCCTGGCCAGCGCGGAACCTCGCAATGAAGCGGATCGGGCGGCTCTGCGGAAGTTGCACAAGACCATCGCACGAGTTACCGCCGACTTCGAGACACGCTGGCACTTCAACACGTCGATCGCCCTGATCATGGAACTCACCAACGAGCTCTATGCACTGGAATCGAAGATGTCCACTGGAGTCCTGCAAGAGGTGTTGCAGGGACTGACCCAGCTTCTGAGCCCGTTCTGCCCCCACCTGGCGGAGGAACTCTGGGAGATGATCGGGCAGCAGGGACCGCTGATCGAGTCCGCATGGCCGAAGTCCGATCCCGAGCTTGCTCGTGACGAGAGCGTGCAGGTCGTGATCCAGATCAACGGGAAACTCCGGGACCGGCTGGCAGTCCCGAAGGGCCTTCCGAAGGACCAACTCTCGGCACTAGCCAGGGAAACCGAGAAGATCCGTTCCCTCCTGCACGGCAAGACTGTTCGCAAGGTCATCGAAGTCCCGGACAGGCTGGTGAATTTCGTGGCGCGATAGCATCTCCTCCCCGAAGGTCGTGGCCAGTCGCGGGCCGGACCGTGGACAGGCCACATGCGGACATCTACATTCGCTGACCAAGGCGCCATCTGCGGGCACCCGACGCGCTATCCGGGGAGCTTGCCTACATGCTCCCGCTTGGCGGTTCGAATCCGTTCACAGTCAGCCCCAGCCCCGTCACCACATCCCTGAAGACCTTCGAAATCGGCTTGGCTGCATCGACTCGCAGGAGCATGCCCCGATCGTCGAACATCTTGAGCAGTGGCCGGGTCTTCTCGTGGTAATCCTGCAGGCGCTGGCTGAGGGCTTCCGGGTTGTCATCCGCTCGTTTCGTGAAGCCGCTGCCTTCGCCCAGCTTCGCTCTTGACATCACGCGCTGATACACCGTCGCGTCATCCAGATCCAGATATATCGCCCGATCCAGGTTCCAGTTCTCGAACAGGTACGAGGCCTGCGATGGCGTGCGGGGAAAGCCATCCAGAACGAAGCCGTATCGCCAATCATGCATCTCCAGTCGTTGGTGCACCACCCGTTCGACAACATCGTCCGAGACGAGACGACCCTCTTCCGTGATGCGGGTTATGCGCGAACCGAGCTTCGTGTGATGCTGTACGTTCCAGCGGAAGATCTCTCCGATCGAAATGTGGACGAAGCCGTACTCCCGGGCCAGCAGCTTGGACTGCGTCCCCTTGCCGGCGCCCTGCGGACCGATCATGATGAACTTGTTCATGAAGTCACGGCACCAACGTACAAGGTGCCACAGTCCGCACGCCGCACGGAAACGAGACCGTAACGTTATTGTAGTGCGACGGATGACGGCAGACTCGGAGGGATCGAAAAGACCATGAACTCACTCGAAGGGAAAGTCGTAGCCGTCACGGGCGCCGCCCGGCGCATAGGGCGTGCTGTCGCCATCGCCCTGTCGCAACGCGGCGCGCAGGTTGCGGTCCACTATCTGCATTCTGCGAGTGATGCAGCAGAGACCGCGCGGACATGCGGAGGGCAGGCATTTCAGGCAGACCTAGCCCGGGTCGGGGAGATCCGGCGCCTGTTTGACGAGATCGGCAGGACTTACGGCAGACTGGATGGGCTGGTGAACAACGCTGCGGTCTTCCGGGCAGTGGATCCGATGGAGGCGACGGAGCACGACTGGGACACGATCCACGACGTGAATCTCAAGGGAACCTTCTTCTGCTGCCAGCAGGCCGCACGGCTGATGCTGGAGGCCGGTGGAGGCCGGATCGTCAACATCGCATCCCTCGGCGGGCTGCGACCGTGGTCCAGGCACGTACCCTATTGCGTCTCCAAGGCGGGAGTCGTGATGCTCACGCAGGCTCTGGCCAAGGCTCTGGCCCCGGACATCTCGGTCAACGCGGTCGCGCCCGGCGTCATTCACTTCGGGAACGAGATGCCGGAGGAAATCGCCCATCTGGTCCGCATCACGCCGATGCGGCGCCACGGTTCGGGAGACGATATCGCGGACGCCGTGAGGCTCCTGCTGGAGGGGCCCGACTTCGTGACCGGCCAGATCCTTGCAGTCGACGGCGGACTCGGACTCAAGTAGCCGTCGACGACCGCCGTGGCACGGAGAACTGTGCCTTCCGGCCCCGATCGCAACCTCCACCGTGACTCCAACAAGCAGGAACTCGCTGCAGGAATTGCCATTCGGCCGCTTCCGCGCATATCGCTGGATCCTTGCGCCGGACCGCTCCTTGGCTAGACTTCGGGAGAAACCGGAAACCGTCGTCTTCGGCTGTGCGGCCCGACGAGTCGGGTCTCGCGAGTCCGACTGTGAGGACATCGAAGGAACGCCGTCGAAGTTGAACTGGCACGAACTCCGGGCACTCGGACAACACAGCAAGGCGTGGAAACGAAGCGAGGAATCCGTCACCCGCCAAGATCCGGACAGGAGGCTGACCGGCTGCGAAAGGCCGATTCTCCAGGCGCCCGTGCGAATCCAACGCAATGCGCCACCTTGCTGACATGAGCCCATATCGCAAGTCGAGGGTGCAGGTTGAGTCGATGCAGAAGCGAATTGCCATCATTGGAGGAGGAGTATCCGGACTGGGAGTGGCTTGGGCCCTGAATCAGCACCCGGACCAGTTCGATTTCCGCCTGTTCGAGGCGCTGCCGCAACTCGGTGTCGATGCCGCCACGGTGGACATGCTGCAGGATGACAGCCCGTCGATACAGTTCGATATTTCAGTGACTGCCTGCATACCGACCATGCATCACCATATCCAGCTGTTGCTGCAGCAACATGGAATCAAAGTGATGGGCACGAACTTCAGCTATAGTGCCAAGTATCATGGTGGCGTCTATGCTCACGATTTTGACTCCATAATCTAACAGGAATTGCTACCGGAAATCAGGAGACTGCAAAAAATCCTGAAGCGGATACAGTGGCTCGGACGCCGCAACTTCTCCCAATCCAAACTGCTGAATGCCCTCAGTCCATTCAACTACATGAGCATGGGCTCCATTCAGAATCTGGGTGGATTCTCCGGGGCTTTCAGGCACAAGATCCTGGAGCCCATGTTCATCAATTTCATCATGGCAACCAATGTCCTTGACATGCCTGCATCGCTGTTCGCCCGATACCTGGAGATCTTCAACATTGAGCATGCAACCCCAATGCAAACGTGGGACCAGGAAACGCCGCGAATCTACAACGCTCTATCCTCTGGATTTCAGGACAAGGTCTACCTGAGCTGACCCGGCCGAAGAGCGCATCGGCATGCCGCAGAAGTGGTCGTCGAGGACGAGCATGGAGAACTGGAGGCGTTCGACGGGTTTGTCTTCGCATGCAACGCGAATCAGACACTGATGATGCGTAAACGTTCGAGCGGGCAGTGGAGCAGGGAGGGGGCCAGCCGGGGGGTGAAGAGGGAGGAAGGTTGCATAGAACGTTGGAGAGGTGATATGTTTTCAGGGCGGGAGCAGGAAGGTGGCGGTGGGGATGCAGTCGGTGGAGCGGGGAGGGGGAGAGCAGGAGTGTGGGAAGCGGTCGGCGGAGAGGTGGGAGTGGAAGCGGCAGGCGAGGTACTGGAAGAGTCAGCACGGTCGGGCGAAGGAACGCGAGGAGCGGCTGCGGGAGCGGTTGCGGGCCGAGCAGGGGCAGCACCGAGAGACGCAGCAGAAGTTGGTCCGGGCGCAGGCCGAGTGCGGGGCACTGCAACGGAAGGTGGTGGCCGGGGAGCAGTTGCGGGAGGCCTTGCAGCAGCAGGTGGCGGAGTTACAGCAGGCGGCGGCCGGACAGCCACCGAATCGGGCCGATCTGCTGCGGGCGGCCTTTGGTACGCGGAGTGAGAAGCGGTCGCCGGAGCCGGACGCGGCGGGTCCGGGGTCGGGTCGGCGGACGCGGGGCGGGCAACCGGGAGCGAGGTCCCCTGCGCGGGTGGCGCGGCCTGAGTTGGAAGAGCGGACCGAGGAGCGGGACCTGTCGGCGGAGAGGCGGGTGTGCGGGGACTGCGGGCGGCCCTTCGGGCGGCACGGGGTGGCGGTCAGCGAGCGGGTCGAGGTGGAGGTGCGCAGCTACCGGCGGCGCATCCGGCGGCCGCGCTATCGGGCGGCCTGCGAGTGCGCGCAGGCCCGCGGCCAGCGGACGCCCACGGTGCAGGCGGGGTTGCCGCCGACGCTGTTCCGGGGGACCTGCTACGGGCTGAGCGTGTGGGTGGAGTTCCTGCTGCAGGTGTACTGGCAACGGCGACCGGTGCGGGCCTTCGAGCGGGAGTGGGCCGAGCGGGGGCTGGCGCTGCCGGCCAGCAGTCTGCTGGGGCATCAGCAGGATTTCGTGCACTGGTTCGCACCGCTGGAGCAGGCCATCGGGGTGCATCAGCAGCAGGCGCTGCTGGTGCACGGGGACGAGACGTCGTGGAGGGTGCAGGCGCGGGGCGAGCAGGGGCACAATCCGCGCTGCTGGCTGTGGGCCTGCCTGACGGCCGACGCGGTGCGGTTCCGGGTCGATCCGGCGCGCAGCGCGGCGGCGGCGAAGGTCCTGTTCGGGCCACTCGGACAGAGCGGGCGGGCGGTGCTGGTGTGCGACCGCTATGCGGCCTACGACAAGCTGGTGCGGGACCACGCCGGCCAGTTCGAGTTGGCCATCTGCTGGGCCCATGCCCGGCGCGATTTCGTGCGGCTGGCCGACCGTCATCCGCCCTGGCAGAACTGGGCGGACGCGATCGTGCGGCGCATCGGGGAGTTGTACCGGCTGCACCGCGAGCGGCACCGGCACTGGCAGCCCGAGCGGGACTGTGAGCACCAGTCGGCGCAGTGGCAGGCGTTGCAGGAGCAGTTCACCGCCGCGATGAGCCGGTTCTTCGCGTACGCGGAAAGCGAGCGGCAGAGCGTGGCGGCGAGCGCCCCGGCCGCGGGCGACCCGCGACTGGGACCGTTGGCCTCGCTGCTGCGCTATCGCACGGGCCTGTCGGTCTGCGTGCAGCAGCCGTTGGTGCCCATGGACAACAACCGTGTCGAGCGCGCCCTGCGGCGGGTGGTGATCGGGCGCCAGCTCAGCCACGGTTCGCACAGTCCGACCGGGGCCGAGTTGCAGGGTCTGCTGCTGTCGGTGTGCAGCACGCTCGCCATGGCCGGCATCGATCTGGGGCGCTGGCTGGAGGCCTTCCTGGGCGAGTGCGCCCGACAGGGCCCGGGCGCGACCGTGCCGGAGCCGCAGGAGTGGCTGCCGTGGGGCATGCCCCCGGACCGCCGCCAAGTGCTGCTCCGGCCCGGCTGACCCCGGCGACCTTCCCGCCGCTCGGGTGGCCTGGCCCAGCACGCTGTGGGCCGCCGCCCACCCCTCTGTCTGCAGCGGCTGGCCAGCCTCCGGCGCTCCCCCTCACTGCCTGCCTTCCACTGCCCGCTCGAACGTTTACGATGATGCTGGATCGACCGACCTTTCTCGAAAGGAGTATCCTCTCTTCGATACGTTACGAGAGTGAGTTGCACAATCATACGATCGTCCATTCTGCCGCTTCCGTCCTGCCGGATAGCGACGTCAAGGCACTGATCTACCCGCAGCAACCACATTGAGCAGTACGGGTCGAGGCCTGACAACTACGAAATCATCTACATCATGCACAACCAGCAGCCGTGGGCCAGCATATCGGACAAGCCCTGCCTAGTGACATACAATCCGATCAGCAAGATCGACGAGAGCAAGATCATGAAGCGATGGTGGCTTCAGCACATCGCCTCTTGGGTCAACATGTTTCGCCGCATCCAAGGCAAGAGGCGAACGTGGCACTGCGGCGCTCACACCCTGATCAACAGTCAGCAGACATGCTTCGTGTCCGGCCTCATAACAGAGAGGCAGATCGGAGCCGACTACCCGTTCCAGGACTCTGCAGCAAGAAAATGGTTCAACTTCTACGGACGCATGATGTACGGTTGGCACTTCCGGAAAGCCTGATCCGGGCATCGTCCGGCAGCCGGGACGGGAACGCGGCTCTGGTCGGGTCGCGACACTGGCCAGGCTCTACGAGCAAGGGTGGACGCGGACCACGCTCAGATACGGTCGTCAAACGAGGCAACCAACCGGTGTATGGACGCGACCTCAACGAGTAGCGGATCAAGCCGGTCGAGCTGTAACGCCGTTGCGCCGTCCGAGAGCGCTTTCAACGGGTGGTCGTGAACCTCGAGAAACAACCCGTCCACACCAGAGGCCGCCCCGGCACGCGCAAGAGTGCTGATGTACTCCGGCTCACCCCCACTCGCACCACCCGCCGCCCCCGGAAGCTGCAGACTGTGCGTCACATCCAGAACGACCGGATAACCCAGTTTCCGCATGCTGGCCAGTCCGCGAAAGTCCACCACCAAGTTGTGGTAGCCGAAACTCGTGCCGCGCTCGGTGATCAGGATCCTGTCGTTCCCGGTGGATACGACCTTGTCCGCCGCATGTCGCATGTCGTCGGGAGCGAGGAACTGCCCCTTCTTGATGTTGACCACCCGGCCGGTGCTTCCAGCCGCTGCCAACAGGTCGGTCTGGCGGCACAGGAAGGCGGGAATCTGGAGGATGTCGCATACCGCAGCGACGGGTTCTGCCTGGGAGGCATGGTGGATGTCGGTGAGGACAGGGAGCCCGGTCACCCTCCGGACTTCGCCGAGGATCTCAAGACCTCGCTCCAGCCCCGGCCCTCGATAGGAGTCCATGCTCGTACGATTGGCCTTGTCGAAGGATGCCTTGAAGGCGACCACGACACCGGAGGCCCTCGCAGCGGAAGCGACAGCGCGGCCAAGGGACAGGGCATGCTCCCGCGACTCGATCACGCAGGGGCCGCAAATCGCGAAGGGACGCTCTGACGCAAGCAGGTATGAAGCTCGATCATCCATGGCGGAGAGACTTTCGCTCCAGCATAGGCGACCTAGAGAACGGCGGTACATTGATGGCCGACGCGGACTTGCGGCGTCCCTGCGCTCGGGCCTCGCTCGCAACATTCATGACAGTGATTGATTCCGTGGTCAGACTGCTCACATTCTCTCCTCACCGATGCGGCGACTGCAAGACCGGCCCCTGCTGCAAACGCTGTGATGTTACAATCAACGCCTTGGCTTGGCGTCTTCTGTTCACGGATAGGGGCTAGGTTTGACCGATGAAAGCCGCAACCCGGCGATTTCCTGCTGACAACCTCGTACGGGTTGGAACCCTGTTCGAATATCCCACGCCATTCCCGACCGTGAGGCGTGGCCTTCGTCGTGGCCGTTCCCGGGTTCGCGGGGCCCCGGCGTCGATACGAATCAGTGCGAGTCCCAGTTCCTCCCGAGTCGTCACTCCCGGATACCCATCTCGGCCTGCTTGGTAGATCGGCATGGGCAGGCTACTCGGATACCTGATCGCAGTTGCCATCCTGGCCGGGGCCGCAGGGCTGGCAGTCTACCTGGTCTCCCTCGCACCGGAGCCGGAACGGCAGGCACCTCCTCCCCAGGTTCCGTACGTGCAGACCGGTCAGGCCGTATCCGCTACCGGCGCGGTTCCCATACAGGGCGCTGGAACGGTCCGTCCGAGCACCGAAATCGATATCGCTCCGCTCGTCGGTGGCAGCGTTGCCTGGTTGAGCCCGGCGTTCCAGAGCGGCGGCAGGATCAAGGCCGGCCAACCAGTCTTGCGAATTGATCCGGTGGACTACAGGAATCGGGTGCGCGAGGCGGAGGCGGATCTCGAAGCCCGGACGGCGGACATCCTCGCACTACGGGAGGAAGCCGAATTCGCCCGAGAGGAATTCGAACAGTTCTCCCGACTGCAGGGCAGCACTGGGTCTGTGACAGACCTGTTGGGACCGCTGGCCTTGCGGGAACCACAACTCAAGGCGGCCGAAGCCGAGTTGCGTCGGTCCCAGGCGCGGCTTGACGACGCCCAGTTGGCGTTGTCGCGAACCGAGTTGCTGGCACCCTTCGATGGATACGTGCTGTCCGAGTCCGTCGACAAGGGTCAGTTCGTAAACGCCGGCCAAGCCGTGGGCCGAGTCTATGCGGCGGATGCCGTCGAAGTGGCGGTTCCGCTGACCGACGCCGACGCGGCGTTGATCCCGGGCCTGTGGGCACTTCGGGCTGGTGATTCGGAACGACGCGTGGGCGCGCGGGTCTTCGCAGAGTACGGGGATACGCGCTTTGCCTGGAGCGGCTACGTGGACCGGGCCGAGGCATCGGTCGATCAACAGACTCGGACCATTAACGCGATCGTTCGCGTGCCTGACCCATTCAGCGCAGGGACATTGGTCAGCGGGAGCCGCCGCCGGGACGATCCGCCGCTTTTGGTAGGGCGGTTCGTCGATGTCGAGATCCGGGGGGCCGCACCATCAACCTATTTCCGGTTGCCCCGAGCCGCACTGCAACCGGACCACGAGGTCTGGACGGTGCATGACAACAAGGTGAGCATTGTAAAGGTGCAGATCCTGCAGCGTTCAAACGACGAAGTGCTGGTCGTGGGGGAACTGGAAGACGGGCAAGTGGTGATCACGGGCGGGATTCAATTTGCCACAGAAGGCATGGTGGTGCAGACCGGACCCGGCTTGCCGGGATGAGCCCCCAAGAAGAATCGAGCACGGAGCCGGGCGGAGCCAGCGCCGACATGGCTACGAACGGCGTGGACGCCAACCTTCTGATGCCGGGCATCCTTGCGGCAGGACTGGTGTCGTTCGGGGGTCTGGAGCGCGAAGCCTGGCCGATCGTACCGTTCAATACGATCGAGGTTTCCGTGGCCTATCCCGGGGCCACTCCCGAGGAGGTGGAGGAGTCGATCGTCGTCAAGATCGAGGAGCAGGTTGAAGCCCTCAAGGATGTCAAGGCGGTCAAACGTCCAAGATACCGCGACATGCATGGAGAGATGCGGTTGATGAGGCAGAATTCCGCGGTTCTGTGCTGCGGGATTGCCTGAGACCATGCCAAGTGCGACAGTCTCCGCCCATGAGCGACTGATCGCCAACACCTGCCTCGGAGCGTCAAGAGCCTCGAAGCGCCCGTTGCCCCCCTGCCAATCGACGAGTTCCAGGTGGAATACACTCGCCACACAGCAGCCCGGAAGCCGCGGCGGATTCGATCATCATCTCTCACCTCAGCCATTTACACATCCGCACCGGGTTTCGACAAGGGCCTCCCCTGGCTCCCGGCTTCCTGTTCAGGCATATGACCGCCCGTGCGCAGCAGGCAGCCACAGCGTCGGTTCCGTTTGACACACGAGCATTCCGGACGTATCATTCAAACAAACGTCTGATTGGATTCCGCCCTCGCAAGCCATGGCCACCAAGGAGATGATCCTCGATGCTGCGGAATTGCTGTTCAGCGAGAACGGCGTGGACGGCGTGTCCCTCCGTGCTCTCACGAGTGCCGCCGGGGTCAACCTCGCGTCGGTGCACTACCATTTCGGATCGAAGGAAGAAGTGGCCCGCGCCGTCTTCCGCCGGAGGGTCCGCCCCGTCAATGCCGAGAGGATCGCGTTGCTGGACGAGCTGGAGCGGTCGGGGTCTCCCAACGTCGAGGACATCCTGACCGCCCTCTTCGGACCGGTTCTCCGCCTCGCGCAGATACCTGACCCGGGAATGCGGTTCATGCGACTCTGTGCGCGGTTCTACACCGAACCGGGCCAGTATCTCGAATCGACGTTCAAGGAGGAGTTTTCCGAGGTCGCGGCCCGCTTCCAGGATGCGCTCGGACGGGCCATGCCGCAGCTCTCGCCGGTGGAACTGCGTCGTCGGATGCACTTCGCTCTCGGCGTGATGGTTCACACGATGCTTGATTCCAACCGCACCAGGAAGTGGACCGACGGAGCGTGCGACCCTGCGAACACGGAGAGCATGCTCGAAGACATGGTGAGATTCGCCTCCGCCGGATTTCGCGCCGAGACGGCCGATCGGGCGCATGTCCATCGAGCGCACGAGGCAGACGGAGGAGGAATGGGATGAGAAGAAAATGGTTGACCGCCTCCGCGGCGCTGCTGCTGGCCGCCTGCTCCAGGCCGGTCCAGTTACCTGTACACCAGTTCGATGTCCCAGTGCCGGACAGGTGGCAGGGAGGACAGACAGAGGACTCGACTCCGTCCGTGGAGTGGTGGACCTACTTCGGCGACCCGGGCCTGAACGCTGCGGTCCACAAGGCAATGGCCTGCAGCAAGAACCTGGATGCTGCGGCGGCTCGCATCGAGATCGCGGCCCTCGACAGTCATATCGCAGGAACCTGGAAATGGCCCGATCTCAGTATCGGAGCGAACCGGATCCGCCAGCGTCAGAATTTCGTGGGGCTTCCGTTTCCAGGCTTCGCGGACCGGGTCCTGAGCAATACGTTCTCCAATGCGGGCCTGAGCTTCAACATCGCGTGGGAGGCCGACCTGTGGAACCGCCTTGGCTCGGAGAAGCTGGCAGCGAACGCCACCCTCGCGGCCCGCGAGGCGGACCGGGCTGCCACCCGCCTGTCTCTCAGTGGCCAAGTCGCCAAGGCGTGGTTCGCGGCCGTCGAGGCACAGGAGCAGATCAAGCTGGCGCAGGCCATCGTCGAGCACCTGGAGACCGTGCTGGAGCGGACGCGGGACCGCTACCAGTTCGGATCTCGGCCGTCCGTGGAAGTCCGAATGGCGGAGAGCGACATCGAACGAGCCAAGGCCACGGTTCACGAGCGCGAACGCATGCGGGACCGGTTCGTACGACAGGTCGAAGTGCTTGCCTGCGAGTACCCGGTTGGCGAGATGACCCTCGCCACAAGCCTGCCCGAAGTGCTTCCGCAGGTTCCAGCCGGCTTGCCTTCGGACCTGGTCAGCAGGCGTCCGGACCTGCTCTCCGCCGAGCAGGCTCTGCTGGGGTCGGACGCGAGAATCGTGCAGGCCAGAGCCGCCCTGAAGCCCAGTTTCTCGCTCACATCCGTGATCGGCACATCCAGCAACTCTCTCCTGGATCTGGTGAACCCCTCCCTGCAGGTCTGGAACTACGGACTCGCATTCGCCCAGCCACTTTTCAACCGGGGCCGGCTCAAGGCCGGCGTCAGGATCACCGAAGCCCAGGCGCAGGAGGCAGCCGCTCGCTATGAGGGTCTGTTGTGGACAGCCTATCTGGAAGTCGAGTCGGCGCTGGCAGCCGAGGCAAGTCTGCGCGACCAGGCCGACAGCCTGCGCACGGCACGGAGTGCCACCCGCGATGCGGTCAGCTTGGCAGAACGGCGCTATCGGGCAGGAATGGGGGATCTGTTCTCAATTCTGAACCTGCAGCGATCAGTGCTGGAGACGGATATCGCCATCCTCGGACTGCACCGGGTTGCCATTGACAACCGAGTCGACCTGCATCTCGCGCTGGGCGGCGGATTCGATGCGGACCCGGCCCGGCCAGACTCGGTCGCGCCACGTTAGGAGCAAATGGAGAACATCATGAGCAATCCTCGTCTGGTCCTCAAGGCGGGCCTGCCGCTACTGGTACTGGTGGGCGGCGGGTGGGCTGCCAAGGCCCTGATCGATTCGTACGAGGAGCCCCAACCGGAGCCGATTGTCGTCGAGCCGCCACTCGTACACGTGCTGGCGGCCAAGCGGACGACCCTGACGCTGGTCGTAAAGGCCGAGGGAACGGTGGAGCCCCGGACGGAGTCGCAACTCGTCCCGGAAGTCTCCGGCCGGGTTCTGGAGGTGGCGGCGTCCCTGGCCGCGGGGGGATTCTTCAACAAGGGCGACGTTCTGCTGCGGATCGAGCCCCGGATCTACGAGTTGGCGATCACCCGTGCGAAGGCGGCGATCGAGCAGGCCCGGCTGCGTCTGACGCTGGAGCAGGAGGAAGCGGCGATTGCCCGCCGCGAATGGGAGGCCATGGGAAGCGGCGAGCCCTCCCCGCTCCTGTTCCGTGAGCCGCAGATCGCGGAAGTGCAGGCCAGTCTGGCGGCCGCCGAGGCCAGCCTGGAACAGGCCCGGTACGACCTCGAATGCACCGTGCTGTACGCACCATTCACGGGTCGCGTCCGGTCGAAACAGGTCGATGTGGGGCAGTTCGTGCAGCGGGGAGCTTCGCTGGCGACGCTGTACGCAGTGGACTTGGCGGAGGTCAGACTGCCGATTCCGAACCCGGAACTGGAGTTCTGCAACCTGCCCCTGGCCTACCGGTCCGAATCTTCGCCTGCGACAGGCCCGGCCGTGAAGCTGACGGCCCGGTTCGCTGGCAAGGAGCACACGTGGCAGGGTCGGATCGTGCGGACCGAAGGCGAGATCGACCCGCGGACCCGCATGGTCAATGCGATCGCCCAGGTGCGGGACCCCTACGCGAAGGGAGGCAGTTCCAACCGGCCCCCTCTTGCGGTGGGCATGTTCGTACAGGCGGAGATCGAGGGGATCCGGGTCCGGGATGTCATCCGGGCACCCCGTGCAGCGCTGCGGGAGGGAAACCTGATCTACGTGGTGGACCACCAGAACCGGCTCCGTTTCCGCGAGATCGTGCCGCTTCGGGCCGAGCGCGATGTGGTGCTGATCAAGGAGGGTCTCGAGGAGGGCGATCTGATCTGCCTGTCGCCGCTCGAAGCGGCAGTTGACGGCATGTCGGTACGGACGATCAACGAGGCCAGCCTGTCCGATGCAGCCACCGGGAACGGAGGCGACGCATGAAGGGAGTGATCAGCTGGTTCGCCCGCAACAGCGTGGCGGCAAACCTGTTGCTGATGGTGATCGTCGTCAGCGGCGCCATCACCCTCACCGACCTCAAGCAGGAGGTGTTCCCCGAGTTCTCGCTCGACATGATCACGGTCACCGCCGAGTACCGGGGAGCCTCGCCGGAGGATGTCGAAGAAGGGATCTGCCTGCGCGTCGAGGAGGCGCTGCAGGGGATCGACGGGATCAAGAAGATGACCGCCACGGCCAGCGAGGGCCGCGGCAGGATCGTGCTCGAGCTCCTTGCCGGCTACGACATGCGGGAAGTCCTCGAGGACGTGAAGATGAACGTGGACGCGATCGAGACGTTCCCTGAGGATGTCGAGACGCCGATCATCCAGGAGGTCACCAACCGGTTCCAGGTCATCAATCTGGCCATCTCCGGCGATGCCAGCCTCGTTACGCTGAAGCACCTGGCCGAGCAGGTCCGCGACGACCTGACGGCTCTCCCGGAGATCTCCCAGGTCGAGGTGCTCAACGTCCCGCCGTACGAGATCTCGATCGAGGTCTCCGAAGAGGCATTGCGGCGCTGGGGACTGACGTTGGAGCGAGTCGCCAATGCCGTTCGGGCATTCTCGGTCGATCTCCCGGGCGGCTCCGTGAAGACGCAGACGGGGGAGATCCTGTTCCGCACCAAGGGACAGGCCTATTCCGGCGAGGAATACGAGAACCTGCTGCTCCTGACCAACCCCGACGGCACGAGGATCCATCTCAGGGACGTTGCCACCGTGATCGACGGATTCGAGGACCTGACCGTCGCTGCCGCCTTCGACGGCAAACCGGCCGTGTCGGTCAAGGTCTATCGAGTCGGGGAGCAGAGTGCCGTCGCGATTGCCAAGGCAGTCCACGAATATGTCGAGCGGGCCTCTGCCACCGTACCGGAGGGAATCGAGATCTCGCCCTGGCTGGACACCGCACGCCTGCTCGAGAGCCGGATCGACCTGCTCGTGAGGAACGCCGTGACGGGACTGGTGCTGGTCTTCGTGGTGCTGGCGCTGTTCATGCGGCTGCGACTCGCGTTCTGGGTCACGCTCGGAATCCCGGTCTCCTTCTTCGGGGCCATCGCAATGATGCCGGTCTTCGACGTCTCGATCAACATGATGTCGCTGTTCTCGTTCATCCTCGTGCTGGGCATCGTGGTGGACGACGCGATCGTCGTGGGGGAGAACATCTACACCACCCAGACGCGGACGGGCAAGGGCACAAGCGCGGCGATCCGGGGAACGTGCGAGGTCCTGGTACCCGTGACGTTCGGCGTGCTGACGACGATGGCCGCGTTCACCCCGATGCTGCTCGTGCCGGGAATGATGGGAAAGATCATCCGGGTCTTCCCGCTGATCATCCTGCCGACACTCCTGTTCTCGCTGGTCGAGTCCAATCTGGTGCTGCCGTGCCACCTGGCCCACTACAAGCCGACAGCCGACGGCACGAGCCGCAACCCGGTGGTACGCCTCTGGAACCGCTTCTTCGACATCTTCTCGGACGGCCTGGCCTGGTTCATTGCCACGGTCTACCGGCCATCCTTGCGCATGGCTCTGGAGTGGCGCTATCTCACCCTCGCCGTCGCCCTGTGCGCCGTCCTGGTCACGGTCGGCATGGTTGGTGCCGGCACGGTGAAGTTCGTGCTCTTCCCGACGGTCGAATCCGACAACTCCGTTGCCTTCCTGACCATGCCGCGGGAAGCGCCCGTGGAATCGACCATCGAGGGGCTGGCCCGGATCGAGCAGGCGGCCATCGAGCTGCAGCGCGAATTCGCCCGGGACGGTGTGGACCCCATCCGGCACATCGTGACCTCGATCGGCCAACACCCCGCCCGGGAACTGCAGAGCGGTCCCATCGCCAGCGGCAACATCGCCAGCGCCGACTACCTCGGCGAGGTCTACCTCGAACTGGTGCCGGCCGAACTGCGCGACATCACCTCCGAGGAGATCTCCAACCGCTGGCGGGAGAAGGTCGGCCAAGTGCCCGGAGCGGTCGAGGTATCGATCGAGCACGACATGATCGGCGGCGGCAAAGCGATCGACCTGCAGCTCAGCGGCGCGGATCTCGACACGGTCCGCGATGTTGCCGACAGCGTGAAGGCCAGACTGGCCGAGTATCCCGGCGTGATCGACGTCACGGACACCTACCGCTCCGGCAAGCCCGAGATCGAACTCTCCCTGACATCCGAAGGAGAGGCGCTCGGCATGACGCTCGAGGGGCTTGGGAGGCAGGTCCGGCAGGGGTTCTTCGGCGAGGAAGCGCAGCGCATCCAGCGCGGTCGTGACGATGTGCGGGTCATGGTCCGCTACCCCCGCGGGTATCGCCGCTCGCTGGGCGATCTCGAGCAGATGCGAGTCCGCACGCCGGACGGCAGCGAAGTCCCGTTCTCGACCGTCGCCGTGGGGTCCACCGGACGCGGGCCTTCGACGATCACCCGGATCGACCGTCGCCGTTCCATCAACGTGCAAGCCGATGTCGACGAGACGATCACGACCAGCGGGCAGGTCACCGACGCCATGAACTCGCAGTTCCTGCCGGAACTGATGGCGCAGCATCCGGGCGTCTCCTTCTCGTTCGAGGGCGACGAAGCCGATTTCGCCGAGTCGATGGACGGGCTGACCAAGGGGTTCGGCATCATCATGGTCGTGATGTTCGGCATGCTCGCGATTCCGCTGAAGAGTTACTGGAAACCGGTCATCATCCTGAGCGCCATCCCCTTCGGAATGGTGGGGGCGATCTGGGGCCACGCGATCTTCGGCATGGATGTCAGCTTCCTGTCGATGTGCGGGATGGTCGCACTCGCGGGGGTCGTGGTGAACGACGCACTGGTTCTGGTTGCCTTCATCAACAAGAACAGTCGGACGCAGGCCTCACTGAAGAAGGCCGTACAGAACGCGGGAGAGGCGCGCTTCCGTGCGATCTTGCTCACTTCGCTGACCACCGCCGCGGGGGTCACGCCACTGATGCTCGAGAAGAGCCTGCAGGCGCAGTTCCTGATCCCCATGGCCCTTGCGCTGGCATCCGGCGTCCTGTTCGCGACGATCGTGACCCTGGTACTCGTTCCATCGTTGTACCTTGTCCTGGACGATGTGCGGATGGCGTTCCGATGGCTCATCCGGGGGGAGCAGCCGCAACGGGTCCAGCCGCTTCCCACCGTGTCCGGCCACGCGTCGGCGACGGGCGACTAGGCCGTTACTGCACCCCCGGCAGGACCAGGAGCGCGATTCGTTGCGACAGCGCCCCCGGACCGGGCCCCCAGACCGTCTGAGAAAATGCACCCATGGGACTATTCAACGACGAACCGTTCCACCGCATCGGTCAACTCCCCAAGTACGTCTTCGCGGAAATCAACACGATGCGCGCCAAGGCCCGCAGAGCCGGGCTGGACGTCATCGACCTCGGCATGGGGAACCCCGACGGAGCAACGCCGGATGTCGTGGTGGACAAGCTGACCGAAGCGGCCCGGGACAAGCGCAATCACCGCTATTCGCTCTCACGCGGCATTCCGAAGCTGCGGGAGGAGATCTGCAAGCGCTACCAAGCCAACTACGGCATCGGACTGGATCCCGAGACCGAGGCCATCGCGACCATGGGCGCGAAGGACGCCCTGGCACACCTGACATTCGCCACGATCGGCCCGGGCGACGGCGTGGCCATGCCGGACCCTTCGTACCCGATCCACCAATGGGGCGTCGTGATGGCCGACGGTGCCCGGATCGCAGTGCCCATGCCCTCCCCGGACGAATTCCTTAATCGTCTGGAGGACATCTACCGCAAGCCGGGCCGTACGCCTGCGATGATCCTCACGTCGTTCCCCCACAACCCGACGACCCAGTGCGTCGAGCCCGACTTCTTCGAGGCCTTGGTGGAACTGGCCCATCGCCATGGCACGATGCTGGTGCACGACTTCGCCTACGCCGACATCGTCTTCGACGGGTACCGGCCACCGTCGCTGCTGCAGGTGCCGGGCGCCAAGGAGGTCGGCGTCGAGATCTTCTCGATGTCCAAGAGCTACAACATGCCGGGCTGGCGTGTCGGTTTCTGCCTCGGAAACCCCAAGATGATCGAAGCGCTGGCCCGGATCAAGAGCTACCTGGACTACGGGATGTTCCAGCCCATCCAGATCGCCGCGATCATTGCCTTGCGGCAATGCGAAGCGTTCACGCAGGAGACGGCCGCGATGTACAAGGAGCGGCGGGACGCACTGATCGACGGTCTGGGGAAGGGCGGGTGGCAGATCGAGCCGCCGAAGGGAACGATGTTCGTATGGGGCAGAATCCCCCCCCGTTACGCCTGGACCGGCTCGCTGGAATTCGCCAAGCTGCTGCTTGAGCAGGCACTCGTGGCCGTGTCACCCGGCATTGGATTCGGTCCGGAAGGTGACCGACACGTGCGGTTTGCGCTGGTCGAGAACGTGCAGCGAATCCGCCAGGCCACGCGGGGCATTCGCAAGGTGCTTCAGGCGTCGCCCAAGTAGCCTCTCGACCGTTCCGGCACTGCCACAGGGACGGAGGGACCGCTTGACGAGACATGCAGCCACACCCGGGATCACCGGTCGCGGACCGTATCGAAGTCGGCGGTAGCCCGGGGAGGATCCCGAACGTGGTCGCTGCACGGACCGGTGGATCAAGCGCAGAAGGAGCCGCCCGAGATGTAGTCGGTCCACAAGAGCCACGGGGAACTCCGCCTGACAAGTCCCACCGAGAAGAGTGAAGCTGAGCGCCTAGGCCACCTGGCAGTCTGCATCTCCGCACAGGCTTGGCACGGTTCCGTCGACTCGTCCCGAACGGCCGCCCGCCAAGACCTGAAGGTGCCCTATACTTGGAAATAGGATCTCCGTGCCATGCGGTGGGTCCGACGGCACTCCTGCCATGCCTCGCTTCCTCTCTCTACTTCCCTTGATGCTGCTCGTCGCATCGCTGTCCGGACCTGCGCTGACAGCACAGTCTCTCAACCAGACGGTGAACGGGATCGAACGCCGGTACAACGGTCTCGGATCCCTGAAGATGGGCTTTGAGCAATCGGTGGAGTTTGCCGGGCGGAAGCGTAGCACGGAGCGGGGCACGGTCTACCTGCTGCGGCCGGGCAAGATGCGCTGGGACTACACCGACCCCGAGGGCAAGGTGGCTGTCAGCGACGGGAAGATCTTCCGGATGTACAATCCTCGAACGAACCAGGTACGGCAGGTGCAACTGGAGGCGATGGCGGACCTGCGGGCACCGCTTTCGTTCCTGCTTGGGAGGATGAGACTGCGCAGGATGTTCCGCAACCTGCGCACGGAGAATCACGACGGGCAGCCGATTCTAGCCGGAGAGGGCCGAGGCGGACAGGACTTCTACTCGCGCGTCGAATTCAGTTACGACCCGAGCGACTTCCGGATCATCGCCATCCGCATCGTGGGGCGGGACGAGTCGGTGCACGCCTACCAGTTTGCCGACGAGGAGGCGAATCCGCAGCTCTCTGCAGCGACATTCGAATTTCAGGCACCTCCCGGGGCGGAGGTCGTGCCCCTGACACGCAGCTTCAGCAACATTCCGCTGGAGGCTCGCTAGCGCTTCCGGCGGAAGGCGCGGTCTCCACACGCGCGGATTCCAGCAAGACCGGAAGGATCGGTACGTCCCGCATCTGCCCACGCAGACCGGTCTGAACGCCCGCAATGCGGTCGACAACCTCCATTCCCTCCACGACGCGCCCGAAAACGGTATAGCCGAATCGCGTGGCAGCTCGGTCCAGACGGACGTTGTCCCGCAGGTTGAAGAAGAACTCGGAGGTCGCGGTATCCTTGCCCATCCGACGGGCCATTGCGACCGTGCCGCGCTCGTTCCGCATACCGTTCCTGGTCTCGATCCGCACTGGATCGAGGGTGGGCTTCGGCACGAGCTCCGGTGTGAACCCCCCTCCCTGGACGACGAACTTCTCGATGACCCGATGGAACACCGTGCCGTCGTAGAAGCCTGCATTGACGTAGTTCAGGAAGTTGGCGACGGTGCGAGGCGCGATATCCGGATAGAGTTCCATCCGGATATCGCCCTTGGATGTCCGCAGCATGACAACGGGACGGGCAGGCTGGGCGCGGAGGGCACTGCCGATGGCAACCACACCAACCGCGAGGAAACGACGGCGGGAAACGCTATCCTGCATGCGTACGAGCATACAGAATGGGCCTCCGGATGCTCCTTCCCGCCCGTCCATGTTGACCATCTCCAACAGTATCTCTCATATCATCAATTCGTTATGACGCGATGAAACGGACAGGGGCACTCCTCCTCTACCCGTGCAGACAGCGATTTCACCAGCGTATCGCGGCTGCTCCCGGAGCCGATGGCATCCGCGCAGACGGAAGTGCCGCGATGTTCACGACCAACGTTCCCGGGAGCGTTGCGGATCAGATCGCTGGTGGCAGCTCCCAGACGGCCGCGCCGCCCACGCCGAAAGCGGCGACCTGGCGTCCGTCTGGAGAGAACTTCACCCCGACGAGGCTGCCCGGCCTAGGTCCAAGCACTTCCAGTTCCTTGCCCTGTTCGATGTCCCACAAGCGGACGGTCCCGTCCCGGCTTGCCGTTGCGATCATCTTGCCGTCCGGCGAGACAGACACGCCGGACACCCTGGCTCGGTGCCCCTCGAGTACGAACAACTCCTGTCCGGTGGACGAGTCCCAGACTCGCGCAACGGGGTCCCGGTAGTATGTCGTGATCACTCGCAGACCACCATCCAGGAAACAAGCTGACACCACCCTTCTTCCCGGCTTGTCGAACGCCGCCACCTCGCCCTCTGACGCCAGCGACCACGTTTGAACTCGCGGAAATCGGAACTGACCGTCAACAGTCAGCACGAGCGATCCGTCAACCGACTCCTCGGTATACGTCGATCCCTCCCGGGGATTCACTGCGAAGAGCATGCTTCCTGTCATCGAATCCCACATCACCGCCCCGTCTTCCGAGGCGGTCAGGACACGCCGGCCATCGCGGGACCACGCGACATGCTCGATTGTCTCCTCACCACCCGATCCGTCATGTCCGAGAAAGACAGGGGTGGCGTCGAGGCGCTCCACATCCACGATCCGGGCTCCGTAACCGCCGATGGCGACACGGCGCCCGTCCGGAGACCATGCCGCCGCCGAAACCTGAGAGCCCAACCAGACTGCGGGGCCAACGACCGTTGATACCGTCCGGGCTTCCAGAATCCTGCCGCTCGCGACATCGGAGAGCATGAGGACCCGGTTGGACTTCGGTGAGTACCAGACCTTCTCGGTAGGCCGAGGCACCGAAGTCAGTGGTGAGACGCCCTCGTCAAGCGGCGGCAGATCGAACATCAAGGCCCCGTTCCGTGCGTACCAGACCTTTACGGCGCCATCCCGGCCCGATGTGACGATTCGCGGTGCGCGAAGAGCGAAGTCGAGCGATGTGACCGTTCCACGCCGATGACCATCGAATCGGGCATGCTCCTCATGCGCCATCACGTTCCAGACGACCACCGCTCCGTCACCACCGGCCATCGCGAGGCGTGTTCCGTCAGGCGACCACCGGACAAGCCACACTGCGCCGAAGAACGTGTCGACATTCGCGATCTGTGCGCCGGTCCGGAAGTCCCAGACCTTTCCCGACTGATCGAGACCAGCGCTCGCGAGGAACGCCCCGTTCGGGTCGAATTCGAGATCCGTGATCGTACCGTAGTGCGGCACGTAGGAACTGTCCTCCGGGTCCGGAAACCAGCGCCTCGACTCCTCCCCGGTCGACAAGTTCCAGAGTCGAACGGAATCGTCGGCTGAAGCAAGGTGGAGGCTGTCCGGGGAGAACGCCAGCGCCGAGACCGGAAGCCCTTGCAACACGACCGGCCCCTGCCCTCCAGGGGGCGTCAGTCCGGTCTGCGTGCTCGAACTGCCTCGCAGCGAGTGTGCAAGTGTCCAATCCGCTGTATCCCAGACTCTGACAAGACCATCGGCTCCACCAGTTGCGACGAACGCCCCACTCGGAGCCCATTCCAGTTGATGCGAGCCGCGAATCGAGTGGGCCTTGATCTCGGATACCTTCGTGCCGTCCGATGTATCGAATACCAGCAGAGTGCCGTCGTGTCGGATTGTCGCGATATGCGACCCATCCGGAGACCACACGAATCTCCCGATGTCACGAGCGCCGACTTCCAATGTCCGGATCCGCTCGGCGCTCAGTGGGTTCCAGAGACTGATGCCGGTCTCTGCAATCGTCGCGATCAAGTCGCCACTCGGCGACCAGACGGCCCGGAACAAGTGCTGGACCTGCTCAGGAGTAAAACGGACAAGGAGCGCCCCCGAATCCGGTTCGATAATTCTCGCGGCAGTCCGTTCCAGGATGAGCACACCGGTGCCGCTGGGCGAGGCGGCAACCTAGAGCACTCTCGTCCCGTCGATCAACCGCCGGATCTCTCGACCACTCTCAGCGTCCCAGACAACCAGCGAGTCGAACGAGCTACTGATGATTGTCTTCCCGTACGTCCCGAGGTAGCTCAGGGACCGTACGTCGCTGCGATGATCAGCAAGTTCGATCACGGAAGCCGGAACATCCGCTCGGGCGAATGACAACGCCAGGACCAACCACGCCAGGATTGCCATGGCTGGAGTCGGAACGCCAATGACGGCACGCAGTCCAACTCGCCGAGCAAGGGCCCAAACACCCGATATCTTCATCATTCAACCCCGATTCGCGCCGACGGAATCCGGATTCATCCTGCCCAAGTCGCCGGTCGCAGGAATACTGTCGGATTCACGCGCCAATTCTAGCAGACTGTCGGACTATAGGTATCGCAAGCGTGATTATGCGTTGAAAGTCGTATTAAACTCTGTATTTCATCTGTATATTATGTATTTGTCTTTTGATTTCTTCTTGCAATCTTCGCTCTTAAGTCAGAATGTCCCCTAAGTCCGACAGTCTCCTAGCGTGAATTCACTATATCGCGGTCACCTCGTCCCGACCAACCGAGACACCAGCCCCACAGCATGACTGTATCCCCAGCGCTGTCAACCTGCTGATGGTGGGTGACCGTCACCTATTCGAATGCAATATTCACCCTTGTCCTGACCCAGGCACGATCCGGAGTCCACCCCTTACGAGCTTCCCGACATCTTCGCAGTGGGCACTTCGAAGTAGCCCAGGGTTGCGGTAATCAAGATCCCCCGTGCTGGCGGTCGGGTCAGGGCCGGCGGAGATTGCCCGCCCTGACCCCCTTTGCTGCATCACCCGGAGGTGAACCGACGGCCCCGGTTCTCCTGGCCTAGAAGAATCGCGCCGTGTAGGTCAACCGAATCCCGCGCCCAATTTCCGGTGCGAGATCCTTGATGAACGACGAATGGTTGCGATATAACCGGTCGCCGACGTTGAACACCGTGGCGGAGAACAGGTGGGTCACGTGGTCGGTGGTGTAGGTGTAGGACGCTCGCAGGTTCATCACCGCATAACCCGGGGTTCTCGTTTCGCCCGTGAAGGTCCGGTTCTGCTCGCTGGCGAGCAGCAGTTCGGGCACCAACCGGAAGCGGCCCGCGCGCAAGTCCATCCCCAACTTGCCCCGCATCGGGGGAATCCGCGGCAGGGAAATCCCGGTGTCCGAGTCCCTGGCGTGGACCTGGTCCATCCCGAGATTGAGCCGTAACGGACGGGCCAGACCGACACTCAGACTCGCTTCCGTCCCCGTGAAACGGGCGTTGCGCTGGGTGTACTCGACCTGCAGGAGGCCGTCGACCTGCTCGCCCGTAGAGAACGGGAAGACGAAACTGCGGAAATCGTAGTGGAAGAAGTTCACTTCGCCCCGAATGCGACCGTCGCCTTGCCGCAACGAGAAGTCGACTCCGTTGCCTCGTTCGGGTTTCAGGTGCGGGTCTCCGATATCGAACGTGCGCGTGCCGGCGTGCGGCCCGAAGGTGTACAGTTCCTCGATGGCCGGTGCACGGAAACTATGGCTGAAATTGGCGACAAAGGCACCCCCTCTCCAGGTCTTGGCGTGGATGCCGACCGCTGCCGATGCACCGGTGAAGGCCCGGTCTACCGCATCTGGAGCGCTGCCTACTTCTGCGCCATGTTCATGCTCATGCTCATGTTCGTGCTCACCTTCGTGTTCGCCTTCATGTTCAGCCTTGTGCTCACCTTCATGCTCACCTTCATGGTCGTCCTCGTGTTCCTCGTGCCCATCCCGGCTCTTGTAGGCGGACCGATAGCGCCGCATCTCGACCCGGGCTCCGAACTGGAACTTGACCCGCTCGTAATCCAGTTCCTCAAGGGCGAAGAAGGCCAGTCCGTTCTGATCAATCGGCGGGGTGAGCGCCTCTTCGCCGGTCGCCGCGAAGTCCCGGTTCACTCCCCATATCCCGAAACGACCGCCCAGCGGACCCCGCTGCCGCTGCTCGAACGTGCCGCGGTACGTGAACTGACGGTTCGTGAACTGCGTGCCCAGATGCTGACCACCCCCCTCGAAATACTCGTTCTCGTCATGCCTCCAGTCCACGTGACTCAAACGCAGCTTGAACGCCTGGATCGGCCCCTTGATGTCCCGCAGTCCCCAGTTGGCGCGATAGGCCTCGCGCCGTCCCACGAGCTCGATCCGCTCCAGATGCTCGCCTCCGTGCTCCTCCTCGCCATGCTCCTCCTCTCCCTCCCCATGCATCTCCTCTTCCTCTCCATGCCCATGGTCATGGTGTCCGTGAAACTCGTGGGCGAACGGGGTCCCGTTGTTGACTCGATCCATCTTCGCCTCGACGCTGAAGAAGGTCCGATCCCCGTACCAGCCGAACCCGCCCCCGCCATTGACGATCCGCGAACGGGAGTTGAAAACCGTCCCCACCTCCGGTGCGCTGTAGTCGCTCGTGCGGACACCCCCACCCTGCCCCCAGAACAGATACCGACCGACGCCGACCTCCACTCCCGCGCTGCCGGCTCCCAGGGCGTTCGTCGTCCCGCCCGCTCCCGTCACGAATCCGCGCACTCCTTCCAGCGGATACCGACGATCCTCGTGATACCGGCTGACGGCATTGACCACCCCGCCCATCGCACTGCCGCTGTACAGCAACGTCGACGGCCCCTTGATGATCTCGAGACGGTCGATCTGACCGACGTTGGTCACCTCCCCATGGTCGCCCGATGTCGCCGACAACGTGCCCGTGCTGATGCCGTCTTCCATCATCAGCACCCGGTCACCGTCAAAACCACGAATGATCGGACGCGAATGACCGGGACCGAAACTGCGCTTCGCCACCCCGGACCCCACCATGTGGTCCAGCGCTTCCCCCAGCGACGCACCCTGCATCTCGGCCAATTCCGGAGCGTTCAGTGTCTCGACATCCTGAAACGCCTCGAACGGCGTCTCGCGCTTCTCCGACGCCGTGACGCTGATCTCCTGGCGATGCGTGATGAGTGAAATCAGGAAATCCAGTGCGGCCGGGCTGCCGGACTGGATCGTGACCGTCTGGGCGGCCTCGACGAACAACTGATCGAGATGGGCGATGACGTGATAGGTTCCGGAAGGGACGTCTCCGAACCGGTAGGCACCGCTGCCGTCGGTGAGGGTGGTGCGGCCCAGCTCGACGATCGTGACACTGACTTGCCCCACGGGCCCCCCGGTTTCCCGCAGGGAGACCGTACCGGCCAGTCCTCCCGTGGACTGTGCCGGGGCCGGGGTTGCCAGCAGCGCAGCCAGCGCCAGCAGGCTGCAGAACAGACAAAGATGGGGCTCTCTGTCTGTGGATGACGAATCCGTGGATGATGAAGATGCGCTGTTCCCGGAGGCGCAGACGCAAGAGAATTTCTCAGTCATTCACCTAGGTTATGGGCAGCCGTCACTGTCTCCGCATTGCCGTCGGCAGAAGGGTGCGAAGCGGTGACAGGAGGGTCGAATTGGCCTGCAGATGGGAAGGCCGGACCGCAGCCGAGCATACCGGAACGGAGCCCTGTGAAAGGTCATCCGGCAACGCTGTTGCAGGTGCCTCTTCCGCTCCGGCAGCATGTCGAGCGCGCCGGCCTCGGAGCACATACTCTACCGGAGGGTTGTCGTTTCATGCGACGGCAGGATGCCGGCGATCAGTCAGGAACCGGGCTTGGAGGCGGCCGGATGGAGCGTCAGGCCAAACGCCTCGGGTGGCCGGGCGATTTACAGAGAATGGCGTTGAACACTTGGCGATTGGACAGGCTGACATTGCCGCGCTGCACCGGTAAATGGGATGCGATACGCTCGAATTGGGTTGGGGTGGGTTCCATGACACCGAAGATCGAATGCCCCTCGTAGTGTCAACACGACCTGGTTCAATCGACGAGATCCAGACGCAACTCCCACTGGACGGGGGCGGTATGCGCAGCGGGACAGTCCACGCAGCCCAGGATCATGCACTTGGTAGCGGAGAACGGCACAGCGGCAGATGTCATGCGTCCGTCACGACGCCTTGCTTCCTGCCAGAAGCGCCAACTCCAGCCATTTCCAGTGACAGTCCACATCCCAAAATCCGATCCCTCGCAACCACTGAAGCTGGGTTTCGAGCGGCGCTAACTGATTGGAAGGGTCTTCCTCTGCCTCGGAAGTTCCAAGCTTCGCCAGGAACCGGCGATGGAGTTCCACGGATACCGACGCGACATGCTCCAGATTGCAGAAGACCCCGCCCGGGGACAACGCCGCATGAATCTCGCAGTACAGCTTCCTCTTGCGCTCATCGGAGACATGGTGGATGGCGAAACTCGACACGATCGCGTCGAACTGGCCCAGTTCCGGCAGAGGCGAGTCGAAGTCGTGGCGGACCAACTGCACGTTCGTGTCGTCGTGAAATCTCTCCCGTGCGGCGGACAGCATGGTCTCCGAGACATCCAGCGCGACTGCTTCTGCGTCAGGTCGATCAACGCGCAGCAGAGCCAACAGGCGGCCGTCCCCCGATCCCACGTCAAGGATTCGTCGAGTATCTACCGGGACGAAGTCGAGCAGAACTGCTTCACCTTCCGCTCGATGTGGAATCTCTCCTGCACGAGCCAGGTACTGCAGCGCGTGTTCTGCCTTGACCCATTCATTGCGATTCGAGGATCCGGACACAGCCTACCCGATTGTCCAAGACGATCAACCACACGCGAACGTTTCAAGACCGCCCGAAGCGTGGTCCAGGCCCGGCTCCGACGAGGGGACACCACACGGACACATTTGCCATCGCAACAGCGCCCTGCCGGACCACGAACAGTCGCCCGACACGGCGAGATCATGGATATATGTCAATACTCCACGAGCAGTCAGTGGTGCCGGGGGGCGGGCTCGAACCGCCGACCTACGGGTTATGAGTCCGTCGCTCTGACCGACTGAGCTACCCCGGCCGCCAACTCCTATCGTAACGGTCTCCCGCCACGTCTCTGCGGCGTGCGCCAGTGGGCGCTCAAAGGACCGGGCCGATTCGCCATGTCATCATCTCCCGATGGCCGAGCTTCTCGCCACAGGTTCGGCGCCCCGACGCGACATCCAGCAGGAAGTCATACATCCGCCGACCGAGCGTGGCGATGTCTTCCTCACCGTCGGCGACCGTACCGGCATTGATGTCCATGTCTTCATCCATCCGCCGGGCCGTGTCCGAATTCGAGGCAACCTTGATCACCGGTGCGGTCGCGAAGCCGAAACAACTGCCCCGGCCGGTGGTGAAGAAGCAGATGTTGCAGCCTCCCGACACCATTCCCGTGACGGATGCCGGATCGTAGCCCGGGCTGTTCATGAACACGAATCCCTTCTGGTCGATCCGTTCCGCATAGTCGTACACGGCGCTGAGCGTGGAGTGACCACCCTTCGCCACGGCTCCAAGGGACTTTTCGGCAATGTTGGTGATGCCCCCGGCCAGATTGCCTGGAGAGGGATTGCTGTTGAACGTGACCGAATCCTTGAAGCGGCCCACGTAGTCGAAGTACCAATCGAGCATGTCGAGGAGCCTGCGCCCGACAGCCTTGCTGGCGGCGCGGCGTGTAAGAAGGTGCTCGGCACCCCAGATCTCGGTCGTTTCCCCGAGACAGGCCGTACCGCCCTGCAATACAACCAGATCCGCGCAGTATCCGACTCCCGGATTCGCGGTGATGCCCGAGAAGGCATCCGACCCCCCGCATTCGAGCGAGATGGCAAGCTGGGAAACGGGACAGGGCCGACGCTTGATCCGTCCCGACGACTCGATCAACTCCCGGACCGCCCTGACGCCGTCCTCGACCGCATGGCGGGTGCCGCCGCTCTCCTGCAGTGTCAGACCCTTGCGCAACGGGGCCCCGGTGTCGGATCCGGGCCGCAGATAATAGCCCACCTGGTTGACCTCGCACCCGAGCCCCACCATGACCGCGGCGGCTACGTTGGGGTGGTCCGCGAGACCGTCCAGCGTCCTGCGCAGCAGGTTCATGTCGGCTCCATCCGACTGGCCGCAGCCGTCAGTGTGGGGCAGCGCCACAACGCCGTCGACACCGGTACCCTCGAAACTCTCGTCCCGAAACGCCGCGGCGATTCGCTCAGTTACATGCGCAGCGCAATGGCTCGCGCCCACGATCGCCACGTAGTTGCGCGTGCCGGCTCGCCCGTCGGAGCGCAGATACCCCTCGAACGTGCGCCTGGACGGCAGTTCGATCCCCGCCAGGTCGGAGCGGACCGTTCCGAATTCATAGGTTCGCTCGTCGATATTGAACTCGAGGTTGTGGGTATGCACCCATGTGCCAGCCGGCAGGGCCTCACCTGCCCGTCCGATCTCCTCGCCGTACTTGTAGACGACTTCACCCTGCGCAATCGGCCGCACTGCGATCTTGTGGCCTGGAGCAATGGACTGGGGCACCCGAATCGACTCCCCGCACACACGGACCTGAACACCCGCCGGAATATGCACGCGGGCCACCGCGACGTTGTCGCTGGGATGGAGCAGGATCCAGGGCTCGGACGGAATCCGGGCGGGATCCAGGGTAAGGAGTTGGGTCGGCATCACAGGAGGGCAAAGGCCTTGCCAAGGATCGTGCCGGCCCGCATCAGCCAACCCGCCTCGTCGTCCGTGAACTCGCGTTCCCGCGCAACGGCAACACCAAGGGCCCCTACCAATCGGTCATTGTCCATCATGGGAACACAGAGAGATCCACGCATACCGGTCGATTGCGCGCCGGGCCGTGCGTCACTGGAAGCACCGGTCTGGAGGTTGCAGATTCGCACGGGCTCACGACGCGCCGCCGCCAGACCCGCCATCCCCTTGCCAACCGGAATCCTCGTGATCACCGGCAGCAACTGATCGGGAATCGCACCTGCATGCGTCTCGAGATGCAGCACACCGTCACCATCAAGACGGTGGACCGTGCCGGCCTCGGCCTCAAGCGCGGAGAGAATCCGGGCCAGCGCTTCCCGCAGCGGCCGGCCCTCGAGTTCCTGCAGAATCACTTCCCGATCCATCGCCGATCCACACCTCAGGACTGCCAGGCGGCGCCGCCGGCCTTGCTGGAGGGCCCGGCGACAAACCAGTCATTGCGCAAGTCCTCCTTGTTGTATCGCAACTCGTGGGCACTGCCGTGCCGTAGCAGAACCCCACCCGCTGCATTCAGCACCGCGTGAGCTGCGGCCGTATCCCACTCCATGGTGGGAGCGAGCCGCGGATACAGGTTCGCCTCACCTTCCGCGACCATGCAGATCTTCAGAGAACTGCCCATATGCACGAAGGAGATCTCACGATGATTCGCCCGCAGTGCATCAAGGTAGGCGCTCGTTTCCGGCGACTGGTGGGAACTGCTGGTCACCACCCGGACCGCATCCAGCTCGGGTATCGGACGACAACGGATCGGCACAGCCGGCCCCTGGTCCACGGACTTGAATGCACCAGCCCCGACCGTCCCCCAGTACATCCAGTCGCGGGCGGGGGCAAACACGACTCCCGACACGGGTCGGCGGCCCTCCATCAGCGCGATATTGACGGTGAACTGGCCGTTGCGCTTGATGAACTCCTTCGTGCCGTCCAGTGGGTCGACAAGCCAGTAACACCGCCATTGCCGGCGTTCCTCGTGCGGAGCAACGTCCGCGCTTTCCTCCGAGAGCACCGGAATTCCGGGGAACTCCTCGGCAAGCCGGTCCACGATGACCGTGTGGGACGCGAGGTCGGCCTCGGTCAGCGGGGAATCGTCGCCCTTGCGCGCCACCTGAAAATCCTGCGAGTAGACCCGCATGATGGCATCCCCGGCTTGCCGGGCAATGGATAGCAGGGCCTCGGTCTTCATCTCTGGGCGCAAATCGGAATACCCGCCTGCCTCCAGCGTACAGTGACGCCCGGCAGTGTTCCCGAACTCGATCCGGTGGTCGAGTTCGGAGGCGGAGAGCGGTCCGACGATCTGCGGGCCCCGCAGGCGAACGACGACTTCGAGTGGCCATCGCCGATCTGGATCGTTCGCCAATGTTCCGGCACTGCCGGTCCACTAACGCGACGACAGGAGTTGCCGGGCATTCTCCATGGCGGCCTCGGTGACCTCGCTGCCCGACAGCATGCGGGCCAGCTCCTCCACGCGACGGTCCTCGGCCAGTTCCCGGACCGAAGCCGTCGTGCGGTCGGCCTTCTCCACCTTGGAAACGACATAATGGGCGTCCGCGAACCGGGCGATCTGGGGGAGGTGAGTGACACACAGAACCTGGTTCCGGTCCGCGAGGATCTTGAGACGTCGGCCAATCGCCTCCGCAACCCGGCCTCCAACGCCCGTGTCGATCTCGTCGAAGACCAGCGCGCGTCGATACGAACCGGAGTCGGCCCGCTCCTGAAGGCAGGTCTTGAGCGCCAGAGCGAGCCTTGAGAGTTCCCCGCCGGAGGCACCCTGGCCAAGAGGCTTCGGCTCCTGTCCCGCGTTCGCTGCGAACAGGAACGCCGCCCGGTCGACACCTCTCGCCCCCCATGTCGGCAGCCGATCGAGGGCAATCACGAAACGCGCCTTGTCGAGGGCAAGCTCGCGCAGTTCGGTCTGTGTGCGAACTGACAGGGCATCGGCGGCGACCCGTCGTCGCCGCGAGAGTTCCTCCGACTGGCTGGCGTACTCTGCCGCCGCGGTCTGGAGTTCCCGCTCGATCCTCTCGGCTTCCTCGTCGCTGCGATCCAGGACAGCGAGTTCCTCGCCGGCACGGGCAGCATGGTCGAGAACAGCGCCAAGACCGGGCCCGTACTTCCGCTTGAGCGTGTCGAGCAGTGCGAGCCGGCTCTCCACTTCTTCCTGCCGCCGGGGGTCCGCCTCGATCTTCTCCAGCCATCCTCGCAGTTCGAATGCCACATCGTCGACGATCGTCCGGGCCTCTTCCAGACTGTCTGCCAGCCCGCCAAGACGATCGTCGAACCCGGCTACCGAGGCCAGCGACGAGGCAGCAGTCTTGAGCTGGGATGACGCCGAGGCGGACGAGTCGTAGAGGGAGTCGCACGCGGTGAATCCGCTGTCCCTGAGTCTCTCGGCATGCACGAGGCGCACTCTCTGGCGATCAAGCTCCTCGTCTTCGCCCTCACGCACGCCGGCCGCATTGATCTCCTCGGTCTGGTAGCGCAACAGGTCGATGCGTCGCAGGCGCTCCTGTTCGTCACCCCGGATCTGCTCCAGTCGATCGCGCGCGGTCTGCCAGCCACGAAAGAGCGCCCCGATTGCGTCGGTATCGCCATCGGTTCCCGCGTATCCGTCGAGCAGATCCAACTGAGGACCGGAAGCGAGCAGTGTCTGCTGCTCGTGTTGTCCATGGATGTCCCCCAGGTGCTGCGCCAGGGAGCGCAACAAGGCCAGCGTGGCAGGCGTGCCGTTCACGTAGGCACGGCTCTTCCCCGATGCCAGGATCTGGCGCTCGATGATCAGGTCGTCCCCGTCGAGATCGATCCCGGAATCGGCAAGCATGCGCTGCACCGGGCCGGCAGCGGGAACATCGAACCGGCCCGACACCCGCGCGCGACGGGAACCGGGCCGCACCGAATCCGCAGTGGCGCGGTTACCGAACAGCAACGCCAGCGAATCGACAATGATCGACTTGCCGCTGCCCGTCTCACCGGTCAGCAGGTTCAGGCCTGCCTGGAAGGACACCCGCAACCTGTCGACGACAGCGTAGCCCTCAATATCGATTTCCTGCAGCATGCGCGAGGCCTGCGACGCCACCTCGGGGGCGCAAGCTCAAGGATACCTGCCCGTGGCGGATCCGTGGATGTCGCGACATCCTTGCTGCGGCCGGGATTCAGGATTGCGGGTGCGACACGACCGCTCTGCGGGAATACCCTGCCGGGGACGAAACAACGTATAGTGGGTATGTAGTGCTTCTGGAGCGAGTCTGTCGCTCCGAACGAACGCGGAATCCTTCCGGTTTCAAGTCTCCCTGTGCAATTCCTGCCCCCAACCGCACTGCTGTTACAGGCCGCCGCCGAGGACGTGACCGAGGTCGATCCGACCGCCGCGGAGGAACTGGCAACGGCCGTGGACCAGTCCACGCTTCTGGGCCTGCTGCTGGATGTGGGGCCAGTCGGATTTGCGGTCTTCGCGATTCTGGCGATCATGTCGATACTGTCGTGGGCACTGGCCTACTCCAAGCACCGGCTGCTCACCCGATCGGCGGCCGTCAACCGGTCGTTCCTGCGGGCGTTCCGGCGCGTCATGTCCCTGTCGGAGATGAACGCCGCGAGCGAGAAGTACCGGCCATCACCCCTGGTCACGGTCTTCGACTATGGGTACGCGGAAGTGGCTCGGCAGGTCAACAGTTACGGAAGGATCCGAAATCCAGCGTCGATCGAGCGGTCCCTCGCACTCGCGGCAAGCGAGGAGACATCGCGCCTCCAGCGCAACCTGGGCTGGCTTGCGACCACCGCTTCGGCAGCTCCCTTCATCGGCCTCTTCGGCACGGTCTGGGGAGTCCTGGAGGCGTTTCGCGGACTCGGACAGTCGACGGGCGCGACGCTCAGAGCCGTCGCACCCGGAATCGCCGAGGCGCTGCTGGCGACAGCGCTGGGGCTGTTCGCTGCCATCCCGGCCTTGGTGTTCTACAACATCTATTCGTCGAAGCTTCGCGAGATCCGCACTCGCATGCACGACTTTGGACTAGAGTTCTTCAACCTCGCCGAGAAGGACTACGGAGCGGAGGATGGCGCTACGAGCAGGAATTCCTGACCCATCGGACGACCAGATCGCTGAAATCAACATCACGCCGTTCGTGGATGTCGTGCTGGTCCTGTTGATCATCTTCATGATCACGGCCGGTGTGGTCGAGTTCGGACTGGAGATCGACGTGCCGCGGACCCGGGAGGTGGCGGTGACCGACCGGGACTATGCGTATGTCAACATCACCTCCAAGGGTGAGCTGTTCTTCGGCGATGAACCGGTGAGCGTGTACGAAATCGCGGAACTGGCACGGGAGAAGAACCCGGACGAACCCGGGATCTATCTCCGTGCCCACCGGACAACGCCGTGGGAGATCGTCGCCCCGGTGATCGCCGAATGCGGAGTGAACAGGGTCAGTGTGAACGTCGTCACGAAGCCACTGATCCGGGACCCGAGAACGCGGCGCTAGCGCCTGTGGCGAAATCGAATGCAGCCTGGATCGCGAGACGCCGACAGCCCGCATGACGCCGAGCGGCTGCGTGGCCCGTTGATGGCCTCGCTGTCATGTCATGGCGTTCTGGTCGCGGCGTCGGTATCGTGGGGGGTCCTGAATCCGACCATCGACCTGGGCTCGCCGGATGCCGCGGGCGGCGGTGGCGTCGTTTCGATCAGCACCGTACCGATCAACGTCGCCCGCGCCGACACACCGAATCCCGTGGCCAATCCAAGCCGGCACGACGTGCCCGCCCCGCCGGAATTCCGCCGGTCCACCGAGGTGCCGCAGCCGGAACCACCGGCGACCGAAGCGCCACCGGCGCCCCTGCCCACCCCCAAGCGCAAGCAGGCCGAGCAGCAGCAGGAGCGCGCCGTTGGACAGCGGAGCGCCGGCGAAGCCGATGCCAACGAACTGCGCTCCTCGCAGGGGGCCGCGCTCAGCAGCGATCTGTACCGCGCCGCGCCTGGCGGCGCCCTGGGCTTCGGAGGCAAGCAGGGCGGTCCGTTCGGCAGGCGGTTCGGCTGGTATGCCCAGATCCTGCAGCGGGCGATCGGGGAACAGTGGCGCAAGTCGCTTGGCCAGGTTGCGGGCGGCTCATCGAAACCGGTGGTCACCACGTTCACGATCCAGGCGTCGGGCCAGCTCACCCAGATCGCCATCTCGGAATCGAGCGGGAACCGCTCACTCGACTATTCCGCAATCAGGGCGATCACGAACGCAAGCCCTGTGCGCCCCTTGCCGGCGGGCCTGGGCAGGCGGTCCATCGTGATCGAGATGCACTTCCGCCTGGACTGATGGCGGTTCGGAAAATCTCCTCTGGAGGAAGAAAGATCATGCAACCACACTTGGCACGGTGCATTGGCCTCCTTGTCGCAATGTCGACGGTGGCCGCTGCGCAACCTCGACCGGACGCGGTCATCGAGCTGATAGACGAGGCAGCAGACCCGAGGATCGCTGTACCGGGAATGCGCGGGCCGATCGGCGCCGCAACGTCGATCGACAGGTTCAACGACGAGTTGTGGAAGGCTCTGGAATCATCCGGACGACTTGCCATGGTGCCGCGCAGCTTCTACCCCCGCAGCACCCCGCGCGACCCGAAGGACCTGGCCGCCGACCGGCAGGGCATGCCCGAGGATCCCGGTGCGCGGGGCCTGTGGCTGGCCGGCTGGAACGAGGCGCCGGTGATGGCACGCTACCTGGTGTATGGACGGATCGAGGATGCCAACGGTCGACTCATGCTGTCCGGGTTCCTCTCCGACGTGACACAGGACTCCACCGAAGCCTCGTACATCTTCGGCAAGCGCTACTACAGCGAGGCCACGGTGGCATCGGCCCGCGGAATGGCATTCGAGTTCGCGCGGGACATCCTGCGGAACCTTGGCCTGGGCGAGGGCCTCGCCGGCACCCGGATCTACTACGTGCACCGCGACGAGGGAGACGACCGCAAGGAGCTCTGGGCGATGGACTACGACGGTTCCAACAAGGAGCGGGTCACCAACTACCGCAACCTGTGTCTGACGCCGGCCGTCTCCCCGGACGGGAAGCGCATCGCGTTCACGACGTTCCTGGAGGGCCTGCCCAAGATCTACGTGCACTCGCTGGAGACCGGACGCCGCCTGCAGTTCTACAACCAGGAAGCCTCTCTGAACACGACCCCGAGTTTCTCCCCGGACGGCACGACTGTCTACTTCGCGTCGTCGCCGTCCGGGCGCAGCCAGATCTACCGCTCGGACGTCGACGGCGGGAACCTGCGCAGGGTCTCGTATTCCGATGCGATCGATGTGCATCCGTCCATCAACCCGCAGACCGGGGCTCAGATCGCATTCGTCTCCGACTCGTCCGGCCAGCCGCAGATCTACATCATGGGAATCGACGGAACGAATCGGCGGCGGCTCTCGATCGGTGGGGGAGACGCCGTACAGCCGGCCTGGGACCCGACCGGCGAGAGACTGGCCTTCGCCTGGACGCGAGGCTACGAGATCGGCAACTACAACATCTTCCTGGTTGACGTTGCGAGCGAGCGCTACACCCAGCTCACACACAGCAGGGGCCGCAACGAGCATCCCTTCTTTTCGCCCAGCGGCACACACATCGTTTTCTCGTCCGACCGGATGGGCGGTACCCAGATCTGGTCGATGCGGGCCGACGGCACACAGATCAGGCAACTGACAAGCCGCGGCCAGAACGAATCGCCGGTATGGGCCTTGCGGTAACATGTCCGGCAAGATTCGGCGCCCGAGCCGATGTTGCCTACGAGCGGGACAGTGCGGTATGCTGTGGTAATCTACCTTTCGTGCCTGGTGTCTCCGTAGTACAGCGGCGACGAAAATGGAGGATAAACGATGAAGTCAACCCCTAGGATGATTCAGTTGGCGATGTGCGTCGTCTTGGCGCTGTTCGCCCTTGGCTGCAAGAAGGAGCCACCCCCGCCACCCCCGCCACCCCCGCCACCCCCGCCGCCGGCAGCCCCGGCACCGAGTGTCGGCATCAATGCGGAGCCCAGTTCGATCGAGCGTGGCAAGTCGGCAACCCTGACGTGGAGTTCCACGAACTCGGTCAGCGCCGAGTTGAACCAAGGTATCGGCGCGGTCGCCACCAGCGGGAACCGCGAGGTCTTTCCCACACGCTCGACCGAGTACACGATCACGGTGAAGAACGCCGACGGAAAGACGGCCAGCGCATCCGCCATGGTCACGGTGCGTGCTCCGCCCCCGCCGCCGCCACCGCCGCCACCGAAGCCGGATCTGTCGGAAGCCTTCAGTGCCAGCAGCATCCGCGATGCCCTGTTCGATTACGACAAGAGCAACATCCGTCCGGACGCCGCCTCCGTGCTGCGAGAGAACGCGACCGCCTTGAAGAGCCTGATTGAGGAATACCCCGAAGCGGCATTCCTCATCGAGGGCCACTGTGACGAACGCGGCACGACGGAGTACAATCTGGCGCTGGGTGACCGTCGAGCGACAGCTGCCGTGGACTTTCTCGTCAACCTGGGAGTACCGGCCAGCAAGCTGTTCGTGGTAAGCCTTGGTGAAGAGCGCCCGGTCTGCACGGACCAGGACGAGAGTTGTTACCAGCGCAACCGTCGGGCTCACCTGCGGCTTCGCTAGACAACCGATCCGCTCTGCCATGCGCCACCACCCTTCGCGCACAGCCCGCTGGCCGATATCCGGCTGGCGGGCTTTACCGTGGCGTCGGTGCCGAGCCGGAGTCCATGCGTCGAAACAGCACCCGGCGGCCGGTTGTCCCGTCCAGGTCGGACGAATAATCCATGCGGACGACTGTCCAGCCCACCCCCACCGGAGGTATCCATCGTGTCTGCCAGACCGCTCGCCCTAGCCTTCTTCCTCTGTTCGATCCTGCCGCCAAGCGGGTTCGCCCAGAGAAAGGAACTCGTTCAGTTGCAGCGCGACATGGCGTTGCTGCAGGACACGGTGCGTCAGATGCAGCAAGAGACCGCCGAGCGCCTTGTCGCGCTCGAAGCCCTGGTCAAGCAAGGCACCGACAAGCAGGACAAGCTCGCCGCTGGGCAGGCGGTCATCGAGCGCAGCGTGGCGGCCCTTGATGATGCGCTGACCGAACCGCAGCGCACCACCGCGGCGAAGGTCGACTCCCTGACGGACCAGTTCTCGTCCTTGCGGGCCTCCGTCGAAGAGATGGGGGTAGCGGTGGAAGACCTGCAGTCGGATGTGCGGGACATCAAGACGCATCTGACGATGCTACCGGCACCCACTGAAGGGGAGGAAGGTACGGAAGCCGCTGGGGTCGGCGGCAGCGATGCTGTCTTCGAAGGCGCCATGAACGACTATCTGCGCGGCAACATCGATGTTGCCCGGGCACAGTTCATGGACTACCTGGCGCTGTATCCGACACACGGCAAGGCCGGTGAGGCGCAGTTCTATCTTGCCGAGACCTACTATTCGGCCGCCGACTACGAGGAGGCGGCGCGGCAGTTCGACCAGGTCTACAAGCGCTATCCCCTCAGCAAGTCCGTACCGGATTCGTTCTACAAGAAGGGACTGTCCCTGACTAGGCTTCGGGGCCGCGAGGACGAGGCCATCAAGGCTCTGGAATCGGTGCTGGATAAGTTCCCGGACTCGGACGTTGCGCCACACGCCCGGGCCGAACTCAACAGTCTCAAGAACGCCAAGCCCTCCCCCGGTCTCTAGTCCCATGCCGAACGCCGGGGCGGGCAAGGCCAGGGTGCTGTTCCTGTGCACCGGGAATTCGTGCCGCAGTCAGATGGCGGAGGGACTGCTGCGATCCATGGCCGGGGAGCGTTACGAGTCCCTGTCGGCAGGAACCGACCCCCACGGGCTCAATCCCGGAGCCGTCACTGCCATGGCCGAACTCGACATCGACATTTCCGGACAGCAGTCCGAGCATGTCGACGGCTACATTGGAACCGACATCGACACCGTCATTACGGTCTGTGACCGTGCAGCGTCCAACTGCCCGACGTTCCCCGGTCGAGTGAACAGGATCCAATGGTCTTTCGATGATCCGGCGCAGGCAGATGGCAGCGAGGATGAGTGCATGCAAGTGTTCCGGAGGGTTCGGGACGAGATCGCGGAAGCGCTGCGACGGTGGCTTGCCGAGGGCGTACGGCCCTGAACGCGCCCGGAGGTCCAGCCGCTAGAGTTCCTGGAGGTTCGCGTGGCCCGCGACCAGCCGCTTGCGGCCATGGCTCTGGAAGTAGACGGACAGCTTGGCGGTGGGCCCCTCCCCTTCTCGGGATTCGACGACCCCGACTCCGAACTTTCGATGCCGGACCCTGGTTCCGCGGGCAAAGGGTCCTTCCTTGCGGAGTGTCTTCAACGCCTGACCTAGCTTGGGCGTATCTCGACGGGGTGCATGGAATTGGCCGGGACTCGGCTTGGGGCGGGCTCTCGGGGCCGTGTCCACCTTGATGCCGCGGGTCCTGAAGAAGCCCGCGACGGCAGAGACCGAGTCGTGGGTCTCGATTCCGGCCGACTTCGCGGAGCGCTGTTCCACGACACGGGCCGAAGCCGCGGAGTCCCGGGACTTGCGACCCAGCTGGCCGAAACCGTCCCTGACTGGCTGCGACCTGTTCCAGGCCGGGCGCTTCGTCAACAGATCCTTCGGGATCTCCTCGAGAAATCGGGACGGGTCCATCCACTTGGCATCCGACGCCGCGTACAGCCGACGGTACTGGGCGCAGGTCAGCAGCAGGTGACGGCGCGCCCGGGTCATGCCGACGTAGCAGAGACGGCGTTCTTCCTCGATACCCTCTTCGTTGTGCATGCTTCGTCCATGTGGGAGCAGGGACTCCTCCATGCCGACCAGCATCACGGACGGAAACTCAAGTCCCTTGGCGGTGTGCAGTGTCATGAGGAGGATACGGGCGGAATCCTTGATCCCGTCCGAGTCGGCGACCAGCGCGGCGTGATCAAGGAAGTCCGCCAGCGAATGGCCACGTTCGACCGCTTCGCTGGCAGCCACCAGCAGTTCCTCGATGTTCTCGAGCCGCGCACTGGCTTCTGGCGAATCGTCCTCGACCAGCATCGTCCGGTAGCCGGTCTTGTCGAAGACCCATTCGAGGGCGGAACTGATGTCGGATGTCTCGAGTTGCTGGCGTAGCTGTGTCATCAGCTCGCGGAAGGTGCGGAGTGCCGTGCAGGCGCGCAGTGAAAGCAGGTTCTGGCGAACCGTCGCCTCGATCGCCTCCCACAACGAGATCCCGTGGGTGGAAGCGTACTCGTCCAATCGGGCGAGGGTGGTCTTGCCGATGCCCCGTGCGGGGACATTCACGATCCGGCGAAGGCTGACGGGATCACCCGGCGAGACGGCGGCCTTGAGGTACGCCAGAAGATCCTTGACTTCCGCTCGCTGATAGAACGCCAGCCCCCCGACGACCAAAAACTCGAGCCCGACCCGCCGCAACGCTTCCTCGAAGAGCCGCGACTGCGCGTTGGTGCGGTAGAGGATCGCCACTCGTGTGTCCGGATCCGCCTCCAGAAGTTGTTCCGCCTCATGAGCGACGTAGCGTGCTTCGTCATCACCATCCAGCGCCCGGTACAGTGCGGGGCGGGCACCATCCGCCCGATCCGTCCAGAGACTCTTGTGCTTGCGTTGCTGGTTGTGGGTAATCAGGGCCGAGGACGCATCCAGAATGGCTTGGGTTGATCGGTAGTTCTGTTCGAGCCGGATGACCTTGACGCGTGGAAAATCGGTCTCGAAGCCCAGGATGTTATTGATGTTGGCACCGCGCCAGGAGTAGATCGCCTGGTCGTCGTCACCGACCACGCAGACGTTCCGACGCTCGCCCACGAGCAACCGCAGGATTTCGTACTGCGGTCGGTTGGTGTCCTGGAACTCGTCCACCAGCAGGTGCCGGTAGCGGCTCCGCAGTGCTTCCCGGACATCCTTGAACGACTCCAGTACGCGAAGTGCCTCAAGGAGCAGATCGTCGAAGTCCAGCGCGTTGGCGGCCAGCAGCGCAGCCTCGTACTTCTCGTAAATCTCGTTCAGGGCAATCGTCTGCGCCTGATCGCGGCCCTTCAGCGGCACCTTAGCGAGATCACGGTTCTTGCACCGGCTGATTGCGCTCATCACTGTCTTCACCTTCAGGTCCAGATCCCACAGATTCAGATGCTTGCAGGCGTCCTTCACGATCGCCTTCCGGTCACTGTCATCAAAGATCAGAAAGTCGGTCCCGAACCCTGTGCGCTCACTGGCGAGCGGCGCCCCGTACCGGCGGAGTACGCGTACGCAGAACGAATGGAAGGTGGAAATGAGCGGACGCCGATTGTCCGACAGCCCGTTCTCGGCAAGCAGGTGGACGACGCGGTCGCGCATCTCGCCGGCCGCCTTGTTGGTGAACGTGACGCCGAGAATCGAATCCGGGTCGACGCCCTGTTCAAGGATCAGCCGGGCGATGCGGCAGACGATGACCCTGGTCTTGCCGCTCCCCGCCCCCGCAAGGATCAGCAACGGGCCGTCACCGTGGATCACCGCCTCGCGCTGCTGGGGGTTCAGGGAAGCAAGAAAAGTCATCAAGGGTTCCCTTCATGATATGCCGCGGCCCTGGCGAGGACATGCGCGACACCCCGGAGTCGGTACAATGACTCCGGGTGGAAACGATGTCGAGACATGTCCGGTGGACCCGCACTCGCCGCGAGCTGCTGCGGGACTCCTGCTGTGGTATCGGATACCTGGCCACTCAGTGCATGGCCGGGCAGGGAACGCTGGGGGCCCAGCAGCCGACGGATCCACTCGCGCCGAAACCTCCGCACAGATCGGGACCCAAGGCGAAATCGGTCATCTTTCTCTTCATGGCGGGAGGACCGAGCCATATCGAGACGTTCGACCCGAAACCCCTGCTGAACGAGTTGAACGGCCAGCCGCGACCGGCAGAGTTCGGCGAAGCCAAGTACCAGTTCGTCAAGTCCGGCGCGAAACTCCTCGGAACGAAGCGGACGTTCCGCAAGTACGGGGAATCGGGTATCGATGTCTCGGACCTGTTCCCGCACACCGCCACCTGCGTGGACGACATGGCTGTCCTGCGCTCCTGTCACGGGGACATGGTCGTGCACTCGGCGGCACAATACGAGTTGATGACGGGCCGGATCGTGCCGGGGTTTCCGTCGATGGGATCGTGGATCGTCTATGGCCTCGGCAGCGAGGCCAGATCGCTGCCGTCGTACGTCGTGATGCCGGATCCCGACGGCGCACTGGAGGCGGGCCAGCCGATGTACATGCATGGCTTTCTGCCAGCCGTCTACCAGCCCACGACATTCCGCGCGGGCAACAGGCCGGTGCTGAACCTTGATCTCCCGCAGGGAGTCAGCCTGGAGCAGCGGCGCAAGACGGTGGACCTGATTCAGGCACTCAACCGTGCCGCAATGGACGGCGGCGACGACGAATTCGATGCCCGGATCCGGACCTATGACCTGGCCTTCCGCATGCAGACGGAAGCGCCGGCGATCTTCGATCTCTCGAGCGAGTCGCGAGCGACCCTCGACCTATACGGTGTGGGCAAGGAACCGACGCACGACTACGGACGGCGGTGTCTGCTGGCCCGACGCCTCGTGGAGCAGGGAGTCCGGTTCGTGACGGTGGTGTCGGGGGGCGGTCCCGGCAACCTGCAGTGGGATGCGCACCAGGACATCGAGGAGAATCACATCCGGATGGCGGCTCAGACCGACCAGCCGGTCGCCGCGCTGCTGAAGGACCTGAAGCAGCGCGGGATGCTGGAAGAAACACTGGTGCTGTGGGGCGGCGAGTTCGGTCGTTCACCGGAAGCGGAGACTCGCAAGGACGGCCGCGTGGGCCGTGACCATCACAACCTGGGCTTCACCATGTGGATGGCGGGTGGCGGCATCAAGGGCGGCCAAGTCGTCGGGGCGACGGACGCGATCGGGTTGCGCGCAGTCGAGAGACCATACCACTTCCGCGACATCCACACCACGATCCTGCACCAGTTGGGCCTTGACCAGTACAAGCTGGTCTACCCGCATCTCGGACGGAACGAGCGCCTGACCCAAGTACACGGGCATGTGATCGACGAGATCGTCTGAGAGTTTCGAACGTCCGCTCGTCGTCCTGCAGATGGCGATAGGGTTGAGGAATGGCAGTTCATGCCATATGACTGATCCCCACCCACCCCCATATCTGTCGTCGCAATCGCTAATGCAACTGGAAATGTGTTTCAGGTGACGGATCACTTGTCTCCCCGAGAACGTGAATGACCAACTGGTGAACCATCGTACGATTCAACTTGGAGAACGTAATGTCAGAGGCATCACAACTGGCACAGGAGATGGCTTTCCACGAGAAGAAACTTGCGAACTGGGCCGAACTGGAAGGTCTGTATGGCCTGATCCAAGGGCAGGATGTTTGTTGTTTCTTCGAGGATTGTGTCGAGGCTGTCCATATATGATATGCAAGATTCAGAATTGCACCCTTTCTGGTGGAACAGGTCCGGCTGTTTCCACCGCTCCATATCATCAGCCGATTCCATACACCACGCCTCGCACGCCAAGCAATGCCTCTCTCGATTCGAGCCAGAGTATCCCTCTGACCTATCACTTCCGTATCAGTGCGACCCAACTGAAACATCGAAATTGGAGCAAATAGAGAGGTTTCCAAGCCGCTCCGAGGTACGGCGCTTGTCGATACGGGAGCTAGTGGTGGTTGCATCGACTCGACAGCAGTGCAGCACGTAGTGTTGCGTCTAGTGACGCTACTTGGGTAGACGGTCGAGCATTAGCAACGCGTATCGGCACCGCCGGATAGCCAGTTCGGTCGCGCTGCCTTACACCTTGTAACCAGAAAGAAAGGGGGGAGCGGTTGCCCGCTCCCCCCCGGCTGCTCGCGCGGTGCCCCCCACCGACTCTAGGGCAGGTCCGCGCCGAAGGCTCCCTTCAGGGTCAGCGCCGGGATCGCGGTGGCGCCCGCTGCCGATGCGTCATACGTGGCGAACCCACTCGGGCTGAGCTGATAGTAACCCATCACCCCCAGCGGTCCGTCCGCAGAGTTCCCCACGAAGTCCATTCCGTACCCGGATGAATTGTTCTCGTAATTCACCGTCGCCCGGGCCGCCGCCGAATCCCGGTAGTCGATCGTGACCGCCGTGCCACCGAGGGGCGCCCGAAAGTCCAGCTTGTGGTTGCCCGCCAAGCTGGCAACAGCGTACCCCCAGGTGTCATCCGTGCCGAAGGTTTTCTTCGGGAAGATCAGCCGCCGCACTTCCTTCGTGACGGTGCCGCCGGCGGAATGGTACAGGTAGTCGCCGTTCTCCAGCGACCGCAGGTCGCTCAGCACCATCGTGACGTGCCCGCCCACGCCGGTCTTTCTGGCGTTCTCGCTAGTGCCAACCCAAGTGCTGGCCGGGACTTCGTAGTCGGTCCCGAACCATTCCACCTCCACGCTCACCGTACCCTCGTAGGCATCCTGACTGCCGATGTTGGCATCATCAACACGACCCGTCATCTTGCCAAGGTACGCCAACGTCTTGCCCTCGTATGTCGCCCGCGTGCCGGCCGGCAACTGATCCCGCCTCTGCGCCGTCGCCGTCGGCAGCGGACTCCACGTGAACGCATCCACCTCCTGGTGGTACCAGTTCTTGGCCCGCAGCGCGTTCCGCGCATGCTGGATCCGCCACACCCCGAACCGCGTGTAGTCCGTACTCCCCGCCGTCGCCTTGATCTGCCACTGTGGCTGGTTGAAGATCGCCGACCCCGACGTGTTCCAGATCAGCTTGTTATCGCCCGCACTGTCGAACAATTCCCCGTTCCCGCCGTGCACCTTCAGGAACGAGTCCTCCTTCTCGGTGTCGTCCTCGATCACGAACAGGCCGTCCTGCCCCGGATCGAAGGCCGCCGCAAGACTCTCCGCCGAACTCAGCGCCTCCAGAATCGCGTCGATGCGGTCCAGCACATCACCCGGGATCGTCTTCACCGCCGTTCCGTTGCCGTCGTCGACGATCTTGAGCGGCAACTCCGTGTGAATCTCTTCCGAGGCGCTGCCGGCGGTCCCTCCCAGCCGAAGCCGGGCGATGCCGGCGCCCCCGACGGTGCCTCCCTCGCTCGCGACATCCCAGAACACGTTGGTCACCAGGCGCAACAGCACCTCGTCCCACGCCTCCTGCTCTTGCGTCTCCAGATCGCCGATCGCCTTCAGTCCCGCGATCTTGTCCCGCTGCTTCTGGATCCGCTCCCGCGCATCCTGCACCCACGTCTTCGGACTGTTGAGGGTGTACTCCCCACCTTCCTTGGCTAGCAGGTCCGCCAGCGCGATCTCCACGCTCTCCTTCGCGGTCCCCTTCTTCACGTTGGCGTCCCCCGCCTCATCCGCCTTGCGGAAATACAGCGCATCCACACCCCCCGCGAACTTGCCGGACTCGAGACTCCTCGTCTGGGCAAGGGTGAGCGTCTCGTAGTACCACGCCAGCGCCTGCGGCGTGGCCGTCAACTGCCCGTTCGCCAGCGTCGTCTTGGCCGAACTCCTCATCATCGCGCTCACCGCCGTCCCGTCATCCACCGACGGTCGCCGCACCGGTTCGTCCGCCACACGGTTGGCCCCGAAACCACCCGCCAGGTAGCTCGCATCCTCGGTCCCGGCATTGCTGTTCGTCTTCACCCCTGCGCCGACCGACCACACTCCCACCACCTCGCTGCCCGCCTCCGGCGCAGTGTTGCCTCCCAGCAACCGCCCCTCGAACGTGCTGTCCACCTCCTGTGGCCGATACGACCCCGCCCGCCGGCCGAAGTTGATGTCCGCCTTCCCCGCCAACGCCCACATCCCCTGCGTGTTCAGGTCCGCCTTCGGCAGCACGATGCTGTCCACCTCCCCGAACAGGTACTCCCAACTCTCCCCTTCCGCCGTCATCAGGTTCGTGATCAACCCGTCCACCTTCTCCGCCGTGAAGTTGATGCTGATCTCGATGTCCCCCGCATACTGCTTGTCCGCTCCGCTCACCGCCAGCGTCTGCCCCTCGTACCGCGCCGTACCCTTCGTCTGCACGTACCGCGCCCGCGCCGTCTCGTCCGTCACCCCGAACCCGAACGCTCCCCGCTCCCCCAGCTTGTCGCTCACGCTGTACTTCGCCGGCGCGACCGCATCCTTGCGCTCCTTGCGCGTGATCGTCCCGAATCGCGTGTTCCCGTGCATCCCGTACGTCACCGTCGATTCCGTCTTCGTCGCCGCGAAGATCTTCGCCGCGTCGCCCGCCTTGGCCACATTCTCCAGCGCACCGTCGTCCCCCAGCGCCGCCGCCAGTTCCTCCGCGCTCGTCAGCGCCTCGATCAGATCGTCGATCTTCCCCAGCGCCTTGTCGTCATCCTGCTTGGTGTCCTTCGGCAACAGCGTGTCGACCTTGGCGTCGTCGAACACCTCCTTCAACACCCCCTTGACGTTCGTCTTCGCGTTGTCGCTCGCGGCCGTGCCCCACTGCTTCGTGATCTGCGTGTCCCGCTCCGAATCCTTCTCGAACACGTCCAGGATCTGGACGACCTTCTCCCGGATCCCCTCCAGCTTCGTCCGCGCTTCCGCCACGAAGTTCGTCCCCTTCGTCTGCGACACCCCGTCCCCCAGCAGGTCCGCGAACGGGTAGTTCTCCCCCGCCACCACCAGCGCCGTGTTCGCCTCGTTGATGTCCGCCGTCGACTTGTCGTCCCCGAGCATCGTCGGCATCGCACTCAGACCGTCCGTCTTGTAGTCCGTCGCCGTGTCGATCTTGACGTTGTCCAGACGCATGCCCGTCAGCATCCCGTCCTCCATCCGCACCCGGTAGCTCCCCGAGGTGTCCGTGTCGATGTCTCCCATCCCGCTGCTCGGCAGCATCGCTCCGTCCACGTCGTAGCCCTCACCGTCCTCTCGCGATACCGCCATCAGACCGCCGGTGCCCTCGATCGCCATGCTCTCCGGCTGGTACTCCGCCAGCCACGCTCCGTCCACCATCGTCACCGTGTAGACGTTCCCGTTCCCCGCCGTCACCCGACCGCCACTCATGAAGGCATCCCCGTCCAGCGTGTACGTGCCGTCTTCCTCCCGCACCAGCGTCACCGTCGTCCCGCTCGTGCCCAATGCCACCTGCGTCTGTGGCGCCTCATGCATGGCCATCCACATCTCGTCCGCGTCCATGCTGAGCGTGTACAGGTTGCCGTTGGTCGCCGTCACCATCGTCACCCCGTCCTCGACCTGCATCTCCCCCATCCAGTAACTGCCGTCCTCCCTCTTCGTCAGCACCACCGTCTCACCCGACATCCCCAGCATCACCGTGACCGTCTCCTCCCGGTACGTCGCCATCCAGTTCCCCTCCCCGTCATCCATCAGCGTGTAGCTGTTGCCACCCCTCACGAACGTGGCTCCGTCCTCCAACGTCTCCGGCTCCCCCGTCACCGGACTCACCACCGTCCAGCTCCCGTCTTCCGCCTGCACCGTCTCCAGCGTCACCCCCAGGCTGCCCACCGTCACCGTGCCCATCATCGGCACGTACTCCGCCATCCACATCCCCTCCGTATCCATCATCAGCCGATACCGGTTCCCGTTCGACGCCGTCGCGACTGTCACCCCGTCCTCGACCTGCATCTCTCCCATCCGGTAACTGCCGTCCTCGGACTTGCTCACCGTCACCGTCTCGCCCGACATCCCCAGCATCACCTCCACCACCATGGCCATGTACTCGGCCATCCACATCCCGTCCTCACCCATCGTCAGCGTGTAGGTGTTCCCGTTCCCCGCATGCGCGGTCGTCTCCCCGCTCGTCACCGACATGCCTTCCAGCCAGTAACTGCCGTCCTCGGACTTCTCGAGCGTCACCGTGTCGCCCGACAGCCCCAGCATCACCTGGATCATCGGTGCCCGATAGCTGGCCATCCAGTGGATCGACCCGCTCTCGTCGGTCGTGATGCTCAGCACGTACTCGTTGCCGTTCGCCGCCACATGGACCGTCTCCCCGCTCCGGACCGCCATCTCCCCCAGCCAGTAGGTGCCGTCCTCGGCCTGCGTGATCGTCACCATCTCCTCGCTCGTACCGAGCGTGACCATGATCTCGTGCGCATCGAACTGCGCCGTCCAACTCCCCTCCGCCAGCGTCAGCGTGTACTGCCCGCCGTTCCCGGCCGTCACGTTCCCCCCGCTCTCGAACGCTTCCCCGTTCAGGGTGAAGCCACCACCCTCGGTGGTCATCAGCGTGACCGTGTCACCGCTCGTCCCCAGCGTGATCTCCACCGGCTGCGGCTGGAACGGTGGGGGTGCCGGTGTGACCGGCCTTGCTATCGGTGTGGGTTCATCGCCTCCGCAGCCGGCCATCCCGACTGTCAGAAGCCCTGCCAGGAAGAGAGTTACCCCCCCCCCCCCAAGATTCTCTTCGCCTTGCGTTGCATGAAAGTGCTCTCCTTCATTTCCTTTACTCCGTCGTTGCCACCGAACGGCATTCCCGCCCGGGAACCGTCTCCTCGAGTGGCCCACAGGGACCACTTCCTACGATTCGGGTTCAGGTTTGCACATTCCGCGCTCCTGTGTCAAGCACCCCGACCGGATGCCCGGATTCTTCCTCAGTCCCCTCCACTCGTCCGACGAGAAGCGGGCCTGGCGGGAGGGGTTGTTTCCAGCAAGAGATGAGCCTGAGCGAGGCTCTGCGGGGGAAGCAGGAATCATCGGAGGATGATCTGGCATCTCGATCTCGCCCCCCCCCCTTGCGTCGAGAGAGTGCCGGAGAGAGACCCGGCCAAGCAGGCGGTGGGCAGCCCCGCCAAGTGGTCGCGTAGGAGGGACCAGCCCACTCTGCGAAAGGGAATGGGTTGCTCCCCCTGGTGGTGGAGGGAGGGCGCCGTGGGTGGGCTGGACTTGGACCGCGGCGACACCAGTGCGGAGTTCCTCTTGCTGAACCGCCACTCTGTCGCCGCCATCCGCGCTGTCCGCCATGAACTGCTTGGTCCAATCCCGGCGGCAACTCCAGCCTTTACATGATGGCCGCATTCAGGTCCGGGCCGACATTCGGCACGGCCGACACTCGCGCGCTCACTCCGCCCGCCCGGCGTCCCTCCTGATGTTGGTGCTGCGGGGCCAAGATCTCATGCAAGCAGTCGCGGCAAACTGGTCCATATTGCGTCTCGCCGTCTCTATCCGGACGTAACCACTTGGTTGTGTAGGAGAAATCTCTCCGGATGGTAGAGTTGAACCAGTACTTGGCAACCAGCATGTCTGCAAATTACAAGGCTGAACTCGTGGGCGTTTTCGGGCAACCCGTGGCGGAGAACCCAACCGGCGTGATGCAGGAAGCGGGATTCGCTGCGGCAGGGTTGAACTGGAGATACCTGAACTTCGAGGTGTCGCCGACCAATCTCGGCGCGGCGATGGCAGCCCTGGACGCTCTCGGGATGCGGGGTATCAATCTGACGATTCCACACAAGGTGGCCGTCATCGACTATCTGGACGAGCTCTCCCCGGAAGCCAAGGCCATCGGAGCCGTCAACACCGTGCGCATCAAGGACGGCAGGAAGATCGGTGAGAACACCGATGGAAAGGGCTTCCTGCAGGGAGTGCGGAAGGACGCCGGCATGGAACCGTCCGGCAAGCACATCGTGATGTTCGGGGCAGGTGGCGCCGCCCGGGCCATCGGAACGGAACTGCTGCTGGCTGGCGCGGCCGACCTGCTCGTCGTGAACCGCTCCCGGCAAAGGGGACAGTCGACGGTCAGGGATCTCAGGGAAGCCACGGGCGGGTCCGTACGGTACGAACGGTGGAGCGGGTGCTTTTCGGTCCCGGCAACCTGTGACCTGCTCGTCAACGCCACGTCGATCGGCCTTTTCCCGGACATTGACGCCATGCCGGACGTTGATCTTTCACGCAGCCGCCCGGACATGCTGGTGGCTGACGCCGTATTCAATCCCCCGGAAACAAGATTGCTGGCCGCCGCGAAGGCACGCGACCTGCCAACATTGGACGGGCTCTCGATGCTGGTCTATCAGGGTGTGATCGCATTCGAGATGTGGACCGGCGTCTCCCCGGACGAAGACGCAATGAAATCCGCCCTGAGATCGGCCCTCGGCGTGAACTGACCCAAGCTGAGAGTGCCCCCCGATGGGTGGGGCGACCCTATGGGCCGCCCCGTTCGCTGCATAGAAGGAGGAAACATCATCTCGGCCTCGTGCAGCTTCAGAGGCCGGAACTTCGTTGGCGAATCAGGCGACGCGGTTCGCACGCCAGCCACGATCCTGCAGACCTGGGCGAGGTGATTCCGCAACTCCCGCCTTATCGGTCCCGAACATGGGGCCGCCCCATGACCGGCCCTTGGTCCGTGCTCCGCATGGCACGCCTCCGGCTCCGGCCCGGACCGAAGTCCCTTCGGCTGGATCGGAAACCGCGGACACCTCGTCTTGGTGCCCAGCCGCGGGCTCTCGGTCCTCGACGGGAGACATTCCCGCGACTGCGGATTCCAGGCTCCAAGCGACCGCGCTTCCCGCGAGGCCCTCTGGCCCCCGGCCCGAAACCGCCACGACTGCCTTGGACCAATCCCAGCGCCGTCGCTCCCGCCAAGGCTTGCATCTGTTCGCGGGCCTTGATCAGTTCGGAAATCTTGGATTGCTGGTCGGCGGTCAGGATGCTTTCGATCTTCGATTGCTGGCCCTCACGCCAGTTATCGAACTCTTCCCGGCTCTGCGTCCTGGGCGGTCGCTCCCGACGGATCTCGAGAATCCGGTCGACCTGCTCGTCGCTCAGGCCAAGGGTGTCCCGCACCGCATTGATGGCAGTCGCTCCTCGCTCATGCCGCTCCGCGCTTTCTGTCTCCTGGTCCTGGGCATACGCCAACCCCGAGGCAGCCAGCATGATCGCCACGCCTACGGTGACACAAGTGGAATTGATCGTCATGGTTTTCCTTTCCCGCCAAGCTCGGCGACTTCGACCTTGGTGGTCGGTCACTCCCTGCTCCTTCCTGTTGAGACGGTTCCCGGCAGCGGGAGTTAGTCGATTTCTTGTAAATTCTTCTTCAAGCCGGTCCCCACGGGTACTTGTGGGCAGCCACGCGACCGAGACCTGCACGATCGTTTCTGCGAGCGATGGACGACTGACGCCATGCTCGCAATGGAATTGGCGCCAGCCGATACCGGTGCCATAATTAAGGACGGTGGTGAGTTCGGCTCCTGTCCGACACGAAATAGCGATGAGATCAGATTGGGTAGCCAAGCGACAAGACGACCCAGTGCGCACGCAGATGCGCTACTCCCGTCAGGGTGTCGTCACCGAGGAAATGACGTACGTCGCTCAGCGCGAGCAACTGCCCGTCGAGACGGTCCGGGACGAGGTGGCCCGCGGGCGAATGATCATTCCCGCAAATATCGGCCACACGAACCTGGAGCCCATGTGCATCGGCGTGGCCTCGCGTTGCAAGGTCAACTCGAATATCGGCAACTCTGCGACGACCTCGGACATTGAGGCGGAACTGGAGAAGCTCCGCTATTCGGTGCGATACGGCGCGGACACGGTGATGGACCTGTCGACGGGCGGGGACATCCCCAGGATTCGGGAGGCAATCATCCGCAACTCGCCGGTCCCGATCGGAACCGTACCCATCTACGAGGCCCTAACGCGGGTGAACGGCAAGATCGAAGACCTGTCCTGGCCGATCATGCGAGATGTGATCGAGGAGCAGGCGGAACAGGGCGTGGACTACATGACCATCCACGCAGGCGTGCTGATCCAGTACGTGCCGATGGCCGTCAAGCGAGTCACCGGGATTGTCAGTCGAGGAGGCTCCCTGCTGGCGGAATGGATGGTCCGTCACCATCAGCAGAACATGCTGTACGACCACTTCGACGAAATCTGCCGGATCTTCCAGAAATACGATGTCAGTTTCTCCTTGGGGGATGGCCTCCGGCCCGGCTCGATCGCAGACGCCTCGGACGATGCGCAATTTGCAGAACTGCAAACGCTCGGCGAGTTGACGAAGAAGGCCTGGGAGCATGACGTCCAGGTGATGATCGAGGGACCGGGACACATTCCGATGGACCAGATCAAGCTCCAGGTGGACAAGGAAAACGAGATCTGCCATGAGGCGCCGTTCTACACGCTCGGCCCACTGGTCACGGATGTCGCTCCGGGGTACGACCACATCACGTCCGCAATCGGGGCGGCCATGATTGGCTGGCACGGGGCGTCCATGCTCTGCTACGTGACGCCGAAAGAACACTTGGGCCTGCCCAACAAGGACGACGTCAAGCAGGGCATGATCGCCTACAAGATCGCGGCGCATGCCGCGGATGTCGCTCGGCAGAGGCCTGGTGCGCGGGCATGGGACGATGCACTTTCCAAGGCCCGCTTCGAATTCGACTGGAATCGACAGTTCGAGTTGGCGCTCGACCCGGATACGGCCCGCAGCATGCACGACGAGACCCTGCCGGAAGAGGGCTACAAGTCGGCAAGGTTCTGCTCGATGTGCGGCCCGAACTTCTGCTCGATGAACGTCTCCTCTCGGGTCGCCGACTTCACCGAGGAAGACGCCCGGAAGGTGCTGCTGGCAATCCAGCCGACACCGGAACAGCCAGTGGCGGCCGCCGCGGCGGGCGACTAGGACACCGCCTCAGCCCTTCGGACGCTCGGTCGCTTCCCACCGGCTGTGCAAGGGCCGGCCCGTCGAAATGGGACCAGGCGGCTCGCATGTCCACCACGCCCCCCATCTGGCGGCTTGGTCAATCGCACCTCGCCACTGAGAGAGTTGGCATGCGTCAGTGCGAGGCGCCGGCCGCCGATCCATCCATATCCCAACGGCGCGGATAGTGTCGCTCTTCCAGCCGGGTGGACTTGACCATGGGGACGAACACGAGACCCTGCCCGTCGGGCTCCGACGCTCGACATGCGGGCGCAGATCCTGAGAGTTCCCACCGGACGGGGCCCGCCATCCGATTTAGCAAGGGCAGCACTGATCGGATGAACGTGACTGTCGATCAGCCCCGGAACAACCGTTCCACCTTCGAGGTTGATCTGCACCGTCCGCTGGCCGGCGTATCTGCCGACCAGCTGGGACGAACCAACCTCCAGCCCCGAAGACTCCCGTTCTACCAGGTCGGATCACCGGGGCTGCCCACGGTAGGGGGACCCTCGAGATAGCCAAGCGAAGCAAGAAAACGATCCATGTGCCAGACCGTGCTGGTGTACGCTGCACGACTCCGGCCGTAATTGAAGAATCCATGAGGACGCCCTTCGTAGCCCACGAGTTCGCAGCGATTACCGGCCCGCTCCATGGCCCCGCAAAAGGCCTCTGCCATGGCGTACGGCACAGTCGTGTCCGCCTTGCCGTGGAACACGATCGAGGGAGGGTCGCCCGAATCGACGTGGTGGAGAGGGGAACCTTCCAATGCCCGATCCCCCCACCGCTCACTCATGGAAACATCCGTGGCGGGATTGTACAGCACGAGAGCGTTGGGCGTGGAACTGATCGACAGGTCCTCTCCCTCTCCCTCGAGACCGTCGATGACACCTGTCGTGGCGGCTACATGGCCTCCGGCCGAGCCTCCGCCAGCCGCGACCCGCTCCGGATCGACCCCAAGTTGCGCAGCATGCTGCCGGACCCAGCGGATCGCCGACTTCCCGTCATTCACACATTCGACGGGCGACGTTCCATGACTTCCGCGTGTCCGGTACTGCGCACTGATAGCGACCATTCCCCGCGAGGCCAGGTAGCGGCTGTGTGGAAAGAACTGCGATGGACTGCCGCCGACCCAGCCTCCACCAAAGAAGAACACGATCGCCGGCCGGCTGTCCTGGGCCTTCCACCCGTCCGGCAGGAAGACATTCAACTCGAGGGGGTCCTTGTCGAACTTCTTGTAGACAATCTTCTTGTCCGGTTTGAATTCCCGCTCCTGCGCGAAGCCTGCAACAACTCCAACCACGAGAAAGCAGGAGAGAATGCGAAGTGCCATCGCCTAGAGTCTAGCAGCGCCGAGGCAGTGCGTCTTCCATTCGTCGGGCTCCATCGGTGTCGCCCTCCGCTAACCGGTCCGGAGGGCATTATGGCCGGTTCCCGCAGTAGGGGTGCGGAGTCGACATCCTGCCCCTCTCCAGGCTGCTATCGACACATGGGCCGGGATTCGTACTGTCCAAGGCCGAACCCGGACGGCCGAAACGATCGGGCCCGTGTCAGTCCAGCGTGTAGAACTCGTAGCGGGTCGACCACCGATCAGCTTGGCCAGGAGCGATCAGCAGGTCGATGAACGGCTCCGGGCAGATCGTGGTCCGCGGCGACCAGAACTGGAGTCTCGCGAGCGGCCGGTCAGTGGTAACCCGCACCCCAGCCCTGACCTTGCGGTTCTCGATCGTGAACACGTGGTCATGGCGTGAATCGCCGTAGCCGCTCAGCAGCGTGAAGATGCTCTCGTGCTCCGGGAGTTCCTTCTCGAATCGGATCTGTTTTCCCATCGCGTCAGCGTAGCCCATCAGGTCCCGGTCCGCTGTCAGATCGAAGGGGAATTCCACATGGAAATCGGGACCTGTGGGCTGATTGTCGATCACGAAGAAGTTGTGGTTGTAAACGTTGGTCTCGATCACCTTGTGCCCGGTGTTCTCGAGGCTGTGATCAATGACGAGTTCCGGTTGGCCTGGCGTTAGGGTCAGGCGTTTTGTCAAACGGTAACCGTAACCCAACGTGGGCTCGGCAACCTGATGGATGAACTCGATCCAGTTCGCACCTCGCCGGACCAACCATGTCCCCGGATCGACGACCGTGTAACTGTGCTGCCAGCGGTAGTCCCCTTCCGGTTCCGTCGGCTTCTCGACGACACCGACGCCAATGCGCAGGAATCGCTCACCGCCATCGTCATAACCCAGGCCCTTGTTGTTCGTGCGATATTCCTCGACGGGCCCAGTGATCCGGTCATGGAGATACGGATCATCGGATTCCTGCCACTCACCGAAGTACTCGTGTCCGGCGTACTTGAGACTGTGGATTGCGCCGGACCAGTCAAAGCGAGTCCCGCGATAGTAGCCGGTCTCCGGGTCTGGGAGATACACATGCGCCTCCACCTGCTCATTGGCAAACGGCGCGGAGGGATGCTCCGTGGCGACACCTCCATGGGGAATAGCGAGGAGGACAGAGGCAAGGACGAAGAGACGCATGAACCAGATCTTAGCGGCAAGGGTGGTCCGGCCGGGTCCTGCCCTGCGACATCGCGCAACGCGCCGTTCCCATACCGCGGTCGACAGAATCGGACGGAAGTGCCGTGCACCGGACCGATATCAAACGGTGTCCGTCTGGCCGGACTCGTTCGATGCAGCCAACTCACGCTCCCGGTCTTACGTCAGACAGAGATCTTCTGGTAGACGGACTTGAGTTCGCAGCGAGGACTGCACCTGCCGTTTGCCAGTTCGTATTGCGCCGGCGCCGGACAGCCTCAGTCTCGAGACACACTCTACCCGCAATCGTGCAGTTGACGGGCCCTAGGGGCGGAACCCTGCGGCACCGCGGGTCTACTTCCACTGGCATGGGGTGCCCGCTGCGGGTGACTGCTACACTCAGTCGCGCGGGTGCAGCTCCCGTCGCTCCGACATGGCGGATGAGCGAATCATCAAGCAGAGCCCGTTTCCGGCCGTGGCCGAGGTTCCGCCCCCGGCCATCGAAGAGACCGTTCACTACCCTGACTCCGACGGACATTTCTTGCCCGACAATCCACTCCAGGCCGACGCCATCGTGAACGTGCGTGCGAGCCTCAAGCAGCATTTCGCCAAGACCGACCGGGTGGTGCTGGAAGGTGACATGTTCATCTACCACGAGGAGGGCAATCCGCGCGAGAGCATCGCGCCGGACATCTTCGTGGTGCGGGACCACGATCTGGGCGACAGGCGGGTCTACAAGCTGTGGGAGGAAGGCAAGCCGCCGCATTTCGCGTTGGAGGTGATCTCGCCGGAGAGCAAGGTGCGCAACGAGGTGGACAAGCGGGATCTGTACGAGCGGTTGGGCATCCTGGAGTATTTTCTGTTCCAGCCGGACCCGCAGCAGCGGGGGCGGCGGCTGGTGGGCTATCGGCTGCGGGGGCGGTCCTACCGGGAGGTGGAGCCGGAGGCAACGGGGGAGTTGCGGAGCCTGGTGTTGGAAGTGGAGTTCCGGGTGGAGGGGCGGCACCTGCGGTTGCAGAACGTGAAGAGCAGGAAGGACTATTGCTGGCCCGAGGAATTCCCCGAGAAGCTCGAGGTCGCCGAGGCGAAGGCAGCATTCGAGGCCGAGGGACGGAGACAGGCCGAGGCGAAGGCAGCATCGGAGGCCGAGGGGCGGCGAGAAGCGGAGGCGAAAGCAGCAGAAGCCGCGGCACGAATCGCGGAACTGGAAGCCCGTCTTCGCCAAGAGGGACCCTAACGTTCCGTCATGTGATGATGCTCGGGTAGATGGACTTGAGTCTCCAGCGAGCATCGGCAATCGAGATTTTCCAGCACCAGCGCGACCTTCTCGCCGTTCACATAGCAGCCCGCTCCCGCACCGTCCGCCAACCCGCCAGCGGTTCACGGAACTTCGAACACCGAGGTCAGGCCCGCCTGCGGATGCTCCGTGGTGGCGGGCAGCGGCTGGCGGGCTTCCTGCACCCTTTTATGTTGAGAGAGGCCAAGCCAGGCAAGCTGTGGGCAGCCTCTCCAAGCGGCCAAATTAACGGATCCTGTTGCCGCCCATCGAGAGCCGGATCAAGGCCTTCCAGCACGTAGTTCTTGCGCCCGTTCTCGACGGTGCGCTTCCGGCAGCCGTAGGCATCCGCGTCCTGGTGGTCAACCGGTCCCGCCCGTCCGCATCGACCTGCAGCAGAACGCGCGCCCGGCGCGCTTTCTGCATGGTTCCTTCTCCTTGGTTGTGGAAAGACAGCTCAGGCAGCGGGGCCCTCACCTTGAAACACATTGCACCCGAAATATTGCTGCTGACGCAACACTGGTTACCGTTCTCCCGAGACAACCAAGAAGGGCTGTCCACACCCGAATGGCCAAGCATCCCTCTTGCACGCTTCCATATGAATGGGTTCGATCAACAGTTCCTGACCGAAGAGACTCATGGTGTGTTTTACATGAGCGACTACACAGGACTTGTATGTCGGCCCAGTGCGCTCAATCGTACGTCACGACAAACGACTTGCCCGGCTCTTCCGGCAAGACATGAATCGAGTGACTGATCTCCGTCTCAATGCGGTCTCCACTCGCCGTTCGGATGGTCATCCCGGTCATCATCTGCATGACGGGCCGAAGATCGTCGACCTGGATGCGAACGGTCTTCCGGTCCGGCATCAGCCGGGCACTGCGGACGGTCATCTCCTCGACGCCCGGCTGTCCATCCGGCTTCCACCTGTCCGAACCGTAGCGACTGAGCCACTTGTAGTTCCACCGCCGAACCCGGTAGTTGACCGGATCCTCGGCCGTGTCGGGATCAAGCTCGTGGAGGAACGATATATCGATTCCTTGGCGGCTTGCATGGAGTGCACTCGGCACCAGTACGGCGGCCCCGGTGTAGCGGACCCGGTAGAAACCACCTACCGCCTTGCGCTTGGTTCCCCATCCGTACAGACCGGTCAGATACAGGTTGCCGTCGGCCGCGCGAAAGTCCGGGCGCATCAGCCCGGTATCGAAGTCGACTGGCAACTCCACCGCCCCACCCTGGATCTTGCCCTCTACATCCTCCATGAGTACAAGGAAGATCTTCCCGCGTCCGAACGAGGAGTGGATCAGATGTCCCTTGAAGGGTCCCCAGCCGGCATTGTCGATCCAGGCCTGCCCGGCCCCGGAGTTGTCCACGCTGATCGGCAGCCACGTGATCGGGTCGTCGTACCCGTTGCGCTCTGGAATGCTGCCGCCCCACATGTATCCGTGAAAACTCCCGGGAGAACACAGATTCACGCGGGTCGAGGGAATCCAGTGGCCTTCCTGATCCGACGTGGTAATTTCGCCGTTCGGTCCGATCGCAACACCATTCGGTACACGGAATCCGGTGCAGACCACCTCGAGCTGCTGACCGGTCGGGTCCATCTTGAAGATCACGCCATGATGCTTGACCTTGGCCGGAAGGGCGTGTCGGGCGGCTTTGGCGAAGTAGAAGTTCCCCTCCCTGTCGCGGTCCAGATCGAACGTGAATTCGTGGAAGTGATGCGTGACATGGAAATCGTTGTTGAGATTCTCGTAGTAGTCGGCCTGCCCGTCGCGGTTCAGGTCATGCAGGATGGTGATCTGATCGCGGTCCAGGACATGGACCTTGCCGTCCACAACCTCCAGACCCTGGGGCATGTGAAACCCGACCGCGAAACGGGTCCAGGTGAGTTCATCGAGGTCCTCATCCACACCATCGACGATCCAGATGTCGCCTGACCAAGTGGCGACGGCAGCTCGGTCGTCGTCGAAGAAGGCAAAGTCGGCCGGTCGGAACCACGACTTCCAGGGATTCTCGAACGGCAGGACGATCTCGTCAACGGCCCAAGGCCCGGACCCGGATCCGAGAACGCCCCTGGTCCGGACCGGCCGCCGGTAGGTTCTCGGCCCGCCACGCGTATAGGGCTCCAGCCTCTCCGGACGGGGAGCGTCCCGAACTGCGCCAGCGAACGCTCCAAGTCGATCCCGATCAATGTTCGCGTAGTAGACCGTGAACCGCTGGACATCGAAGGACCGCGGAATCCGGAGCCGGATCTCGCCGGGAGCCGACAGGTCCCACGTTGCCCGCTTGCCCAATCCGGTAACGCCGACCGCTGTCCCTTCTTCATCTCCAAGGACCACGAAGTGACTGATGGCGGCCCCCTTCCCGGGAGACAGCTTCCGCAGGGACAGATGGCGGGCCACCTTGCCCTTCGCCGATGCGACCTCGAGAACCAGTGCCTCGCTGGTCGGACCGACCTCGAACGTCCGTGATATCGTCTCGACACCCCAGTCCGTCTGGAGGCCCGGCATCTCCAGGACATTCGTTGCACCCACGCTGTACCGCAGCACCACCTTGTCGCCGAACATGTAGCGGCCCTTGTACTTGGCCCGGTCGGCAGGCAGGGGACCGAACCCGTCCGCCCGCGGATCGGAGAAGTCGCCATCCCGGGACCACCCGGGCGTTACCGGCGTCTCGAACACGGGTTTGCCGTCGAGGTGCGGATGCGGGCCGTGTTTCCAGTCGTAGACCGTACCGGTCAGGATGTATTGCGGGCCATTCCAACCCGCTGCCATGCGAAGCAGTTCCGTATCGAAGATCACACCCGCACGACGGTCGGCGGCCAGCATGATGGCATGGGACCTGTAGCTGACGTTGTCGTCCGGTCCCTTGTCGGCGCGGGGATCCTCAGGCTCCCGGACGGTGAAGCTCGCAGAAATCACGGGGCCGTAGTCCATGTTGAGCCAAGGCTGTTCGTCGCGCAGCGTGCTGTCGTCGAAGCGGGTGCTGGCAAAGGGTGCACCCTGGTCGATCCAGGCGCGGAGAATGCCGATCTCCGCCGGGTTCAGGCGGCCCCCGGTGGGAGGCATCACGAGGTTCTCCTCCAGGCCGGCCACCAAGCGGACCAGGCGGCTGCTTGCGCTGTCACCCTCCTCGATCGCGGCCTGGCCGGAATAGCCGCCCCGAACGGCGGACTTCCTGCGCCACAGGCTATAGCCGTTCATGGCGACATCGTCGCCGTGGCACATATAGCAGCGCTTGACGAAGATCGGGTCGACATCCGCCATGAAGTCGATCTTCCGGTCGACCGGGAGCGGTAGATCCGGGGGATCGGCGGCCATGCAGGGCAAGCCCAGCCCGAGGACGGAGAGAACGAGAAGTGAGTGCTGACGATGGCTGAACATCGGACTCGCTCAATTGTAGACTTCCCGCATCCCATCCGTGTGAATGGCAGGTCTGTTTCATGCTCGACGCAAACGTCTGCGCTATCCGATTGGTGGTTGCGCAGGATGCCGATTGAGCAAGGGTTCCGTCACATGGCGACTACTGGGTCGCCAAGGATCAGCTTGCAGCGGGCATCGGCAACTGCCATCGACGGTGCAACCCGTACGCCGGACGGGCCGATGTCCGGCTGATCGCACCGACCTACCCCTTGCCTCTCCGCACATCTCGTCGATGCCCAATCGGCACACTACCATTATCTCACTGAATTTAAATAACTTATATTCCATCTATCGGATCTTTGAGGCATCTTCTTGACTGAATACTGTACATCGATGTATCATATGTATTCATGAGACAGAAAACTAGACGTATGTACGCGACGCATTACATAATGGCGAGAATCGCACTGGGTACGCTATGCGTCGTATCCGGACTCGGCGGAGCCTCCCCCGAAGCTGGAGAGCGGCGAGACATCGTTGGTGGCGAGCGATCGCCGTCCAAGGACGCATTTCCATTCATCGTCAAGATCACGCCCTACAAGGGAGGGACATGCAACGGTGTCATCATTCACCCCCGGTGGGTTCTGACAGCAGCGCACTGCATGGTGAAAGACGATGGATCACCACAGGATATCTGGAGAATTCAAGCCAATGTTCCCCAGATCTTCACAGGAGGAATGGTGGAGCGCCTGCCATTGCGGGTGGTGCTGCACCCGGAATGGCGCAACGAGGGCGCGGTATACCGCAACGATCTCGCGCTCATTCAAGTGACAAAGCCCTTCGATGTGACAGGATCCAGTCAGATCGTCATAACAACTGACGCTGATGAGAGCAAATACGCTCAATCAGGCACTGTAGCTACGTTGGCAAGCGGAGACAATCTTGTCTATGAATTCGTCGAGATTCCGCTGTTTCAGTCTGACACATGTGCCGGTCAGATCGAATCCAGTGCCGCCAGGATACTGGCGCAGGGCCTAATCCTGACGGATCGAATTGTCTGTACAGCCACCCCGGGGCGCGGGGGAGAACCCGGCGACAGTGGCGGCCCATTACTCGTTCCCATCGAAGACGGAGAGCGTTGGTTGCTCGTTGGAATCCTCAGCCAGCAGCTTACCAACGCTTCAGATGTCCTAGTCGCCAATTTCTATTCGCGAATCTCACAGTACGCTGATTGGATCCAGAGTGTCACGTCAGTCACTCCGGGCCTCGTCGTGTCACAGACTCCAAGTGCGGCCACCATCAGGGAACGCCTGGTCGAGCTGATCCGGGTTCACGCTGCGCAATCTCGAGAACTCCAACGCAAGATGCAAGAAGTCCTGGATGATCTGACGAGTCTGGAAGAGTAGGGTACCTGCCGATTGAATCACGAAGGCCGGAAGCGAATCTGAAGGCTACATGTTCCTCCAATCCATTTCGATAATCGATCCATAGCAGGTCCATGAATCGGCTGCTCTTGCTTGTCTCATCAACGCAATTGCCACGATCAATCCATCATCGACTGCGTCTCATGTTCGAACGGAGCCCACTCAATCGCTATCGCTCTTCGATCCGCAAGCGTCCCGATCCGAACTCGGATTTCCGGAGACGGGACCGATCTGGAATGTCATGCATCGACTCGACTGCGGGGCTGACGCGGAATGCAAGGCCGGTTCGGGGCGCTGGCGAGAGTTCGTGGACCAGTGGTGAAGCGATGCCTGGAGAGAGGGTGCGGGTCTGGTCAAGGTCGTCCGGCAAGGGAGCCGGAACCAGGGCGAGGTAAGTGTCCTCGAGTTGACGGGCGCTGCAGGCGCACCCCGGAACGCAGCACCGGAGGGAGCGGCTGCCCACTTGACCCCGGGGATCGGCAGCCGTCGATCAATCTGGAAACAGACATCGTGGACCGGTCCGTGATGCACTCCTGGATTCTGCGTTGTCCGGGCGTTGCCCGAGTTACAGGGGGTGATACGCATCCAACCGGAACCATGTGCCACCCGGTGCCCACCCTTGCGTCGCCGGTGCTCCTGGAGGATGATGAGAGGATCCAGACATGCTCATTCACCAGGTTGTCAGCTTGGCACTCGCCGCCGCAACGTCATTGAGCCCGTACGCAGCATATGGCGACGAGCGACTCCGGGCGTTGATCGAGGAGGCGCTCCAGAACAATCCCCGAGTGCTCGAGTCGTTTGCCGACTACCAGGCAGCCCGCCATCGAATTCCGCAGGCAGGAGCACTGCCGGACCCCGTGATATCCGCCACCCAATTCGCGCGCTCGATCGAAACGAGGGTGGGCGCACAGCAGAGGATGCTGGCACTCTCGCAGGGAATACCCGGAGTGGGCAAACGGGCCGCCAAGAGCCAGCTGGCGTCCAAGACTGCCGATGTCCATGGCGAGATGTACCAGGGCGCACGCGCTGAGATCGTGCATCGCGTCAAGCTCGTCTACTACGACATTGCGTACATGGACCAGGCACTGGCGGTGAACGACGAGGATCAGGCGCTTCTCGGACATTTCGAGGCAACGGCCCGCCGTCGCTACGCACAGGGTCTTGGATCACAGGCCGATGTGCTCAGACTGCAGGCCCGGATTACGCAGGCCGTCCGGGGCCGCCAGGGACTGTTGGCCGAGCGAGCCAGGCTGGCAGCCGATCTGACCGCGCTGCGCGACATCGAGGGAGAAGCACCCCTCGGTACCGTCAGGCTGGTCTCCGTGCCCGAGCTGAAACTGGATCCGGCATCGCTCGTCGCTCTCGGCACTCGGACGCGTCCGGAGGTCAAGGTCGCCCTGCTCCACATCGAGGAAGACGAGAAGCGCCTGCATCTCGCCAGAATCCGCGACCATCCGGATCTTACCGTTGGTCTCAGTTGGGGCAACATCCGCGCTCGCGGACTGGATCCGACGAGCATGCCGATTCCGGGCAACGGCAAGGACGCCTACGCATTCTCCGCGGGTCTGACACTGCCGCTGTTTCGCAGAAAGTACGACGCGGGTGTGCGCGAAGCCTCCGAGCAGCTTGCCGCGACTCGATTCGCCTACCGCGACACAACCAGCCGGATGGAGTCGGAAGTCCGCTCGATCACTTTCCGAATCGAGACGATTCAGCGTCAGATCCGCCTGACCGAGCGAGCGCTCGTCCCCCAGACCGAGATGGCACTCGCATCGATGGAGGCAGCCTATTCCAGCGGGACCGCCGATATGACGGGACTGCTCGATCTCCACAAGATGCTCCTGGAGGTGCAGTTGAGCCTGGCGCGACTGCGCGCAGACTACCTGAAGGCGGTCGCTGATCTGGAACGGGCAATCGGAACGGCGGTGCCGGAGAAGATCCCGTTGTGACGAAGAGCAGTCTGGCGACTGTCGTTGCCACGGTAGCGGCCATGGCAGTGACGGGTATCGCAGTCTCGTACATGATCCGGCCAACCTCCGGCGACGCGACGAAGGAACACCGCGCCCTCGAATCCTCCGACGCCAGCCTCTTCACGTGCGGCATGCATCCGCACGTGGTACAGCAAGGACCGGGGCAGTGTCCCATCTGTGGAATGGACCTCACGCCGATCGCCACGGGTCCTCCCGTTCAAGACGGACCGGGCCATGTCGGTGTACGCGTGAACAGGAATTTCCTGCAGAACTTCGCCGTGCGAACGACAGTCGTCGAACGGAGCGACCTTCCCGCACAGATCCGGACAATCGGCTACCTCGACCAGGACGAGGCCAGGCTCGTCTCGGTTCATACCAAGTTCCCGGGATGGATCGAGAAGTCCCGGGTCAACACGATCGGCGAGCGGGTTGCGACCGGCGACATCCTGTTCGAGGTGTACAGCCCGGAACTCGTTGCGGCACAGGAGGAATATCTGCTGGCCATCGACCATGTGAAGCGGCTGCAGGAGAAGGGTGCGTATCCTGGCGCGGTACGTCGCGCCGAGGCGCTGGCCGACGCTGCGACCGAGCGCCTGCACCATTGGGACCTGACCAACCGGCAGATCAGGGACCTGAGAACATCCGGAGAGGCGAGCCGCACCGTCGAAGTCTACTCACCGGCTTCCGGTTATGTCATCGAAACCCTGCAGGATTCGCTGGAGGGCGTACTGGCCAGTCCGGGCGCTGTCATCCTCAAGATTGCCGACCAATCGACTCTGTGGGCCAAGGTCGAGTTCTTCGAGCACCATCTTCGCAACCTTCGTGAGGGCCTGCAGGCGGACATTTCCCTGGATGCGTTTCCCGGTCGGCGCTGGGCAGGAAGGCTGCTGTTCTTCCAGCCGACGGTGAACTCGCAGACGCAGACGCTCACGGGCTATGTCGAGGTCGAGAATTCCGATGGCCGGCTGCGTCCGAAGATGTACGCGACCGTCGAGATCCAGCTGCCAGGCGTCACGGACGCCCTCATCGTCCCCACCCAATCCGTCCTGCGTGCCGGTGGCAATCAGAACATCGTGATCGTGGAGTCCGGGGACGGACTCTTCATCCCCCGCAAGGTCACGCTGGGACTTGAGAGCGAGGGACAGGTCCAGGTCGTTGCGGGGCTCGTGGCGGGCGAGCGAGTGGTGACTTCCTCCCAGTTCCTGCTGGACTCGGAAAGCAACCTGCAAGCGGCTGTCGAGCGGCTGGCCAGCGATGGCGCCGGTGGACATCCTGCCGATCACTAGGAAGGGTGACCAGCACCAGTGCTCAGCAGAATCGTCGACTGGTCGCTCCAGAACAAGCTGTGGGTGGTCATCGCATCTGCGGCCCTGGCCGTGACCGGTACGTTTGCGATCCGGTCGATGCCGCTTGATGCCCTGCCCGACCTGTCCGATGTCCAGGTTGTCGTTTACACGAAACACTCTGGCCAGTCACCGCGCATCGTCGAGGACCAGATCACGTACCCTCTCACGACCCAGATGCTGGCCGTGCCGTTCGCCGAGGCGGTGCGGGGATATTCGTACTTCGGATTCTCGCTGGTCTACATCCTGTTCGAGGATGGCACCGATGTCTACTGGGCCCGCGCACGGGTACTGGAAGCTCTCAGCCAGGCAGCGGCACTACTGCCCGAGGGCGCCACACCGACGCTCGGTCCGGACGCAACGGGGGTCGGCTGGGCCTACATGTACGTCCTGCGGTCGGACCGCCATGACCTGAGTGAGTTGCGTGCACTGCAGGACTGGTTCCTGCGCTTCGAACTGGCGGGTCTGCCGGGCGTTGCTGAAGTGGCGACCGTCGGGGGATATGAACGCCAGTACCAGATCGCCATCGACCCCCTCAAGCTCAGGGCGTACGGAATATCGCTCGCAAGCATCCGCGAGGCTGTGCTGCGGAGCAATCGCGATGTCGGAGGCAGGCTTCTCGAAATCGCCGAGAAGGAGTTCATGATCCGCGGCAAGGGCTACATCGAATCCCTGGACGACATCCGGAAGATCTCGCTCGGCACCGACCGGAGCGGCACCTCCGTGCAGTTGCAGGACGTGGCGCGAATCGAAATCGGCCCCGAAATCAGGAGAGGCCTGGCTGAGTGGGACGGAGAGGGAGAAGCCGTCGGTGCGATCGTCATCGTCCGCCACGAGGCCGACACGAGCGATGTGGTTCGACGGGTCAAGCGGCGGCTCGAGGAACTGCGGTCCCAGCTGCCGGAAGGGGTGTCCGTTACCACGGCCTACGACAGGACATCGCTCATTGACCGGGTAGTGGACAGCCTGCGTTCGAGCCTGACCCAGCAGTTCGCCGTAGTCGGCTTCGTCTGCCTCCTGTTCCTGTTCCATCTCCTGAGCGGCGTGGTGGCCGTTCTCACGATCGTGGTCGGGGTACTGATCGCCAGTATCGGCGCCAGTCTGCTGGGTGTGCATCTCGACATCATGTCGCTGGGCGGGGTTGCCGTGGCCGTCGGAACGATGGTGGACGCCGGAATCGTGATCGTGGAGAACGTGCACCAGCACCTGTCAAGGGAGGGCAACCGCCAACCCCACTGGAAGGTCGTGCGGGAGTCCTGTCAGGAAATCGCACCGACTCTGTTCTTCTCGCTGCTGATCATCACGGTCTCATTCCTGCCCGTGTTCGCGCTACAGGAGGAGGAGGGTCGACTGTTCCGCCCTCTCGCCTGGACAAAGACGTTGGCCATGGCCAGTGCTGCACTGCTGTCCGTGACGCTCGTACCGGTCCTCGTCGGTCTCGCCGTGCGCGGCCCCCTGGCCGCGAACCGTCGAAATCCCGTGCACACTCTGCTGGCTTGGATATATCGACCCTTACTGGCAGCGGTTCTGCGTTTTCGCCTCGCAACCCTTATCGTTGCGTTGGGGATCATGGCCGGTTCGATCGGGGCCTACCGACAACTGCGGTCGGAGTTCATGCCGCCGCTCTGGGAGGGGGACCTGCTGTACATGCCCACGACGCTGCCGGGCATTTCCATCGCCAAGGTGAGGGAAGTCGTCCAGCAGACCAACAAGATCATCATGACCTTCCCCGAAGTGGAACATGTCCTGGGGAAGGCCGGCCGGGCCGATACCGCAACGGACCCGGCGCCACTCTCGATGATCGAGACAACGATCAAGCTGAAGCCTCGCGATCAGTGGCGCCCCGGACTGACGCCCCAGCGGCTGATCGAGGAACTGCAGGATGCCGTGCAGGTGCCCGGGCTCACCAACGCCTGGACAATGCCCATCAAGACCCGGCTCGACATGCTGACAACGGGCATCAAGACGCCGGTGGGCATCAAGGTCGCGGGCGAGGACCTGCAGGTTCTCGAAGAGCTTGGCCGGGAGATCGAACGTATTGTCCAGCGTGTTCCGGGTACACGGAGTGCATACGCCGAGCGCGTCATGGGGGGCAACTATCTGGATATCACGATTGACCGCGACGCGATTTCCCGCCATGGGCTGGTCATCGACCAGGTGCAGGAGACCGTCCGCACTGCCCTCGGGGGCGTGCAGGTCGGCACAACGGTCGAAGGACTCCGGCGGTTCCCGGTCAACCTGCGGTACAGGCGCGACCTACGGTCGGATCTGCCCGCTCTGGATGACGTGCTGGTCACGACGGCCATGGGCCACCATCTACCGCTCTCGCAGCTGGCGACGATTCAGTTCTCCTCTGGCCCGGCTGTCATCAAGAGCGAGAACGCGAGGCCGAACGCCTGGATCTATGTCGATGTCGACCCGGGCGTCGACATCGGCCGCTATCTGGACGCCGCCCGCGAAGCGGTCCGCCGCGGAGTGAACCTGCCTGCAGGGTACTCGCTGGCCTGGAGCGGTCAGTTCGAATCCATGCAACGGGTGGCGAACCGTCTGCAGTTCCTGATCCCTCTCACGCTCGTGATCGTGTTCCTGATGTTGCTCGTGAGTACGGGTTCGGCGCTGACATCCGTGATCGTCCTGGCGGGGGTGCCGCTCGCTCTCAGCGGTGCCTTCGTCTCGCTGACCGTCCTCGACTACTACCTCAGCATTGCCGTCTGGGTCGGTCTCATCGCCTTGGCCGGTCTGTACGCGGAGACTGCAATCGTCTTCTGGAAGTACCTTGACATTTCCCGTGAGGATCTCGCGCGCAGAGGCCTGCTGGCCGGCCCGGCCGACTTGATGCGGATGATCCGCGAGGTGGCTGTCGCGAGGGTCAGGCCCATTGCAATGACGGTGGCCACCGACATGTTCGGCCTCCTGCCGATCATGTGGAGCACCGGCGCGGGCGCGGACGTGATGAAGCGAATCGCGGCGCCACTCTTCGGCGGGGTCGCCACTTCAGCACTCGTCGTCCTCGTGATCTTCCCGGTCCTGTACTACTACCGGCACGCCAGGGCGGTCAGGAATTCCCTCGATAGCGGGCCCGAGGCGCTCGCGGAGGTTGCGACATGAGACTGCTGCTACTACTGCTCCTTTCCTTGCCTCTGGCAGCGACCGAGACGTCATTCGATGCGAAGTGGAAGAGACGGGTGCGGCCGGATGTTGTCGGAAGTCTGCGGGTGGGAGACGACTACATCTCGTTCCACCCCCGAGACAGGGGCCTGCGAACCCTGACCTGGCACTTCGAGGACATACAGCACATTGACCGCAGGAGTCCGACCGAGATCGCACTCCAGAGCTACGCGGATTCCTTTGTCAGGCCGGGTCGCGACCGGTGGTACCGGTTCGTCCTGGTTGACGGCACGTTCGACGACGAGTTGCATGCGCAGGTCACCAACCGTGTCGGGAAGCCGGCAACGGACCGCCTCGTCCGCGAACCCGACGATGCGGAGATCTCGATTCCGGCCAAGAGGATGCAGTTCTTCGGCGGCATGGAGGGCATGCTGTACTTCACCCCGGATCGGATCCTCTTCTTGACCGAGGTAGAGGGTGGGTCGCGCGCATGGCACCTCGACCGCGACGTGGAGACCGTCTGGTCGTCCGACCCGTTTCGTGTGGAAGTGCACGTGCTGGGATCCAGCGAGTCGTTCGTCCGCCGGGTCGAGATCTTCCGGTTTTCGCTCAAGCGCCCGCTGGACGCCTCCTACTATGCTCGACTGCGAACGAGACTCTACGATCTGAGAAGGGATCGCTGAAGTCCCGCTCCGGACACCACCGAACCCGACTGGCACCGCCTCCCGGAGATACTCTCACGCCAAGGTCAGCCGAGCTTCGCACCCGAACGCAGCACGAACGGACCACCGCGCCGTGCGGAGCTTCGAGAGAGCACCCGCTGCCGGGATCAGTGGCGGGAGCGGGCGGCCATCGCGGACGGGACTCAGCCGGATGCGGGAATGCCCAGCGACCATTCCCATGCCGACTGCACCGACACGTCTGCCGGAACCTCGTCCGGATGCCCGTCCGCAGTCAAGGTCAGAATGCGCTTGGCGGCATCGGGCCAAACAGCACCGGCCGCCTGCAGGGCTCGCAGTTCGCGTAGGGCCGTTGCGGGGTCCGACAGGTCCGCGCAGACCTGGACAAGTTCCATCGTCCCGCTCGGACCGCGCGCAAGGAAATCGACTTCGAATCCCTCGCCCGTCTTCACGTACGTGACCTCGCATCCCCTCCGCTCAAGTTCGATCAGTACCGCGGTCTCCAGCGCGTGACCGAGATTCTCGCGGCCAGTCCGGTCGAATACAGGGATCAGCCCGGTGTCCACTGGATAGGCCTTGCGCGGATTCACCATCCGCTGGCGCTCGGAACTGGTTTCCATCCAGATCACGCGGACGAGGAAGCAGTCGTGGAGATACGCAAGGAACTGGTGCAGGGAGTCCTTGGCAATCGCGATGCCCTCGGCCTTCAGTGCACGGTGGAACTTCTCGATACTGAAGGAAGATCCGGCGTTGGCCAGCAGATGCCGAACCAGCCAGCGAAGACCGGTCACGTTCCGCACATCATGACGCTCGACCACATCGCGGAACATCGCCACATCCACGTAGTCCCGAAGCAGTTGCCGACGAACGGGGGGAACCAGTCCTTGGGCTTCCGGGAATCCCCCGGTGCGCAGCCAGTCGATGTAGGCACGCTCCATCCGCGCCCGGTGGCGAGCGGTGGGGGCATTGCCCACTTGATGAGCATCGGCCCCACTGTGCCGCTGCGCCTCCTCGAAACTGAACGGGTGCAGCAGGACGCACCACCCCCTGCCACGCAGAGCAGTCGCGATCTCCTGCGATAGCAGGCTTGCGGAAGAGCCTGTGACGATGACGTGTTCCCCTTCGGCTTCGAGGAGCCGGCGCACGAATCGCTCCCACCCGCGAACCACCTGGATCTCATCAAGGTGCCACGTGACCGAAGCCTCCTGGCTGGCCGCAGGAAACAGTCGGCGGTACTCATCCAGCAGGAGGCCGAGGTCCGAGGCGTCGAGGCCCACGAGTCGCTCGTCCTCGAACGAAACGAAGGGCAGCAGGCGTAGTGAGGTACCTTCGCTGACCTTCTCCGAGCGGAGCTGGTGCAGCAGGGTGGTCTTGCCAGCACGCCTTACGCCGACGATGGCGCTGGCCTTGCCCGGAAACCGCATCCTTCCATGGACACTTCGAGCGGTGAGCGCGGGCAGCGGCTTGTCTGCGGCGTCCGCAAGCAGGTCGCGGAATACTTGCCTCAGTCTGGGACGGGTGATCATCGTGATCGATCAATTCTCCTTATTATACGGAGAATATTGCCATGAGTTGTCCGTTTAGCGAGTTGAATTCAACGGCATTCCTCGGCTTCCCCTGGTTGCCTTGACCGATGGCACCGGCAAGTGCGGCACGAGGTCCTCTACAGATTCCGGAACGATCACCTTGCGGGTGAACGACGAGTGGGACGACGGAATCCAGGATGCCGAATCCGGTGATCAACCTCCGTATCTAGTCCACAGTCGAGCCAGGGCGAAGCCCGACCCGCAGGCCACCAATGCCCAGACTGCAGCCGCCCCGCCCCGACCGTACAGGCCATAGCCTGTCGCGAAGAGAACGGCATACACGGCCAACGATGCCAATAGCGATGCCAGCAGTGGCACGGGAAGCGCTTGCCCGGGTGGCGGTGCGAGCGGACCGGCGGCCTTCCGCACTGCTGTCCAGCCAGGCCCACCGGGGCGCACCCTGTCGTAGAACCCGATCAGGGTCGACTGGTCCGTAGCCGGTGCCAGGAACGCACATGGCAACCAACACAGTGTGGTGAGTGTCACGCCGACCAGCAGTTCTTCCCAATCCGCAAGACCAGTCTCCACGAGCCCGAGGATCACGGCAACCGAGAACGACGCGATCATCGCGACAATCTCCGTGGTCGCATTGACGCGCCACCAGAACCACCGCAACAGATACAGCAACCCCGTCCCGGCCCCGATCTGGAGCAGGATCCCGAAGATCTCCAGGGCACTCTCGATCGTGAGGGAGACCATGCAGGCGGCCGCCATCAGCAACACGGTGAAGAGCCGCCCCACCCACACCACTTGCCGCTCGGATGCATTCGGGCGGAAGAACCGGCGATAGATGTCGCTGACCAGGATGGAGGAGCCCCAATTGACCGATGTCGACATTGTCGACATGTAGGCTGCGGCCAGGGACGTCACGACCAGTCCGAGCATCCCGGCAGGCAGGAAGGTGAGCATTGCCGGATACGCGAGATCGTTCCGCACTACCGATTCCGGGACGTGAGGAAATCGTTGCTGGATGTCCTCAAGCCCGGGGAAGACAACCAGCGAGGCCAGGGCGATCAGGATCCACGGCCAGGGCCGGACCGCGTAGTGCAGCACGTTGAACAACAGCGTCGCTCCGAGCGCATGGTTCTCGTTCCTGGCCGAGAGCATGCGCTGGACAAGGTAGCCACCGCCACCGGGCTCGGAGCCTGGATAGTACGCAGCCCACCACTGCACCAACAGCGGGACCAGGAATATCGGTGCGAGATCGGTCCAGGACATGGTCTCGAACGACGGCCAGAACGCCAGCTTCTCGCGCACCGCCGCGTGGGCGAGCAGACCATGCAGGCCCCCGACTTCGGGAAGTCTCAGGATGTGAACCGTGGCCGCGACGGAGCCGACCATCGCCATGGCGAACTGCACCAGGTCGGTCAGCAGCACTCCCTGCAATCCGCCCAGAGCGCTGTACGCAAGCGTGACACTGGCCGCGACAACAACGGTCTGCACCGGGCTCCAGGCGAACATCACCGAGCCGATCTTGATCGCGGCCAACGTGACTGCGGCCATGATCAGGACGTTGAACACCAAGCCGAGATAGACGCCCCGAAAAGCCCGCAGGAAGGCAGCCGCCTGACCGGAATAGCGGATCTCGTAGAACTCGACATCGGTGGAGACACCGGAACGACGCCAGAGCTTGGCGTACAGGAATACAGTGAGCATCCCCGAGAGCAGGAAGGCCCACCATGTCCAGTTGCCCAGCACGCCGGTACCCCGGACGATGTCGGTTACCAGATTGGGTGTGTCCGTCGAGAACGTGGTGGCCACCATCGACACGCCCAGAAGCCACCACGGCTGCTGGCGTCCTGCGAGGAAGAACGATGAGAAATCGCTGCCGGCAGACCGCGAGACATGGATGCCGATCGACAGAGACAGGGCGAGGAACCCGCCCAGAATGAACCAGTCCGCTAGAACCAGTTGCATACCGGCGACCCGAACCCGTCAACCCGAGGACGATGGGCGGTTCTCAGCCCCGCACCACTCGTCGGCTGCCGGTCCGTGACGGACCGCAAGAAATTCATGCCGCCCGAATCGCGTGGCATCTAGACCCGCTCGGCCGCCCGCAGAAGGCCCTTGAGTGAACGCTCGCTGGCCGCTTTCTTGCTCCCGTCGATCGTGTAGTGGGTCTCGAGCGAGAAAACCCCGTCGTAGCCGTCCTGCAGGAGGGCCTTCATCTGCCCGACATGATCGAACTCTCCGTCGCCGACGCCGCACCACTCCACGGACCCATCCGACAGTCGTCTGTAGTCTCTCAGATGCACATGCCAGATGCGCGATGCGTCCAGCGCCTGGTAGCCGGCGGGAAACGGCTCCGGGTCGCCCGACCGTGCGGAATTGTTCGGATCCCACGTCAGTCCCAGTCCCGGCGACCGAACGGCTTCCAGCAGGGCTGCCGCATGGGCCGCCGTCGCAACGTAGCTCCCGGCGACGTTCTCGAGCGCAAGGCGGAAGCCCGCCGCATGCGCGCGGGCAGCCGATTCCTCGACCAACTCATGGATTCTCGGATAGCTGCCGGACGAAGGAACTTCGTCTCCCCTGTAGGTGAAGGCGAATGTCCGAATGATCCCTGTTCCGAGAATGTTCGCTCTCTCGAAGGCACGATCCAGCAGTGCCCACTGCTTCTCCAGCGCCTTCGCGCCATCGACGGAATCGGCATCGGGCAGGGGAACCTTGAAGAAGCCCGTGTCGAGCACAGCGAGTTCGATGGCCGCATCGTCGAGCATCGAGCGGGCTTCCCGAATCCGTTCGATGGGCTGCGAGGTGTTGTACTTGCCCCACAGGCTGCGGATCTCGCAGTGGCGCAGGCCATGTCGTCCGAGGAACTCCAGCGCGACGGCCAGGTCATCATCGATCTCGTCGGTCGTGACCGCCAGCCTTACGTTGCCCGAACTGGCGTCGGCACAACCAGCAGCCAGGCTGATCGCGGAGGCGGAACCGGCGGAGAGGAATTCCCTTCGTGAGAGTCGTGACACGGTCTGAAGATTATAGCGATTGAGGGTAATGAAGTGCTTGCGCCTTTCGGCCGCCAGCGGGCCGCTGATGCGGCATGCGGCCTGTACGAGAGCCTTGCAGGGCTTCGGCTGACCGAACCGACATGCGGCGCGTGAATCCGGAGCCGGGATCCAGATCTACAGCGCAGAGCTGCTGTGGTGGCAAACCATGGAGACAGACGAAGGCGGACACAGACATGAGGCTTGGGGCACCAACCCCCGATTGTATGTTGCGCTTCGCGGTTCAATCGGCCTTCCGATATCATCGGAGCGGTTTGCCGAATTCGAGGGCGAATGGCACTTTGCCGAGACGACCGCGGGGGACGAACGCGGAACAGTTGTGATGGAAGGCACATACGGAGCGGAATACCCGCTACTCGGCGTGGGGGTACGGTTGAAGGCTGATCCTCCTGATTGCATTGCAGAGGTCGCATCCAGCACACTACGACCTCGCACTTCCGAGGTGCATCACTCTCCGGGTGCAGCCCGGGCGTATCCGCGTGCAGGCCAGCACCGAAGAGGCCGTGGCAAGAACAGAAAGGCGCATCCTCGGACGCCAGATGCTCCATGTCTACCCGGGGATGCACTGTGACCATTCGGCAGATCTTGGTGCCATGGGCGGCGCTGTTGGCCGTTGCGGCCATCGTGACCCCGACCGAATGCAAGGCCCGCCCGCGTTCGGACTGGTCAGCCATTGAGCGAATCGAGCCTGGTCGCCGTGTGCGCATCCGCGTCGTCGAGCGATCGCGGCACAGCAGGTTCGCTTGGGGCCAGCAGGGATACCGCCACTTGAAGGGCTACTTCACATCGGTTACGGATGACAGTGTCTCGATCATCCGCCCGAACGGTGGGACAATATCGTTCTCCCGCCAGGAAGTGCTTGCCGTTTCCGTGTGGCGGCCATTCTTCAAGCGTCCGTCGGGGTGGGTCGTCGCCTGGGCGGGCGCACTGGGAGCCTTCGTGCTGCTGACGTCGGCCGACGTTTCCCCTCCTGTGCGAGGTGCCGGATCCGGGTTGTTCGGACTCCTCAGTTACAGTGGCGCAGCAGCGTTCGTGTCGTACCGCATGGTTTATTACAGGGCTCGGACGAAGAAGGTGCCCTGAGCGGGACGGGAAGGATGATCTCCCACGCTCGACTTTCCGCGACCCACCGGATCGAGATGTCTGTCGATCGGGAATGAAGTGGCGGGGCTGGGTGTCCACGAAGATGCGTGGCCACCCCTCCTGCAGGGAATCCACCGCGTGGGCCGAGGTGCCGCTGCCACGGGCCACCCGCTGTTGATCGGAAATCGGCCGCCTCACCTTCCGGGACGACCTCGAATACATCGGCGGGAATCGCTCCCATCGCCAGACGCGGGTCGCAACCCCGTCAGGACTCCCTTGAGGTGACCGCATCCCCGGAGACCACGAAGCGGGTTCGCACCTGCCATGGCTGGAGCACTTCACTCGCAGTCCAAGTCGGAAACGACTGCCTGATAGAGACGGTCCAGCGACGGGCCAGGCAACCCCTCCGCCGGGCAAACCCGCACTTGACACGCCGGGAGACTGGTACGTCCGCCTCTGATCGCGGGACTTGCCCACATGGACTTCAGCGGGGCATCCGGCCGAGGCCGGCCGCAGGACCCCTTGCGGATGTACGTCCCGGATCAGTCGTAGTATTCCAGGCCGAGATGGGTGATCATCTGTTCGCCGGCCATCCAGCGCAGAGTGTTCTTCAGCTTCATCAGCTGGATGAAGATGTCGTGTTCGGGATAGAGTTCCGGCGCCACCATCGGCGACTTGAAGTAGAACGAGAGCCACTCCTGAATGCCGCCAAGCCCGGCTCGCTGGGCAAGATCAAGGAACAGGGCCAGGTCGAGAACCAGCGGGGCGGCCAGAATCGAGTCCCGACAGAGGAAGTTGACCTTCAGTTGCATCGGGTAACCAAGCCAGCCCTTCAGGTCGATGTTGTCCCAGCCCTCCTTGTTGTCACCTCGCGGCGGATAGTAGTTGATCCGTACCATGTGGGACAGATCGCTATAGAGGGCGGGATACTGGTCCGGCTGGAAGATCACGTCCAGCGCACCCAACTTGCTCTCCTCCTTGGTGCGGAAGGACTCGGGCTCCTCCAGCACCACCCCATCGCGGTTTCCGAGAATGTTCGTCGAGAACCAGCCTTCGACGCCAAGCAGACGCGCCTTCAGGCCCGGTGCGACCAGTGTCTTCATGAAGGTCTGGCCTGTCTTGAAGTCCTTCCCGCAGATCGGGACCGACTCCTGCTTCGCAAGCTCCAGAAGTGCCGGTGTGTCGACGGTCAGGTTGGGCGCACCGTTCGCGAACGGGACGCCGCAGCGGATCGCTGCATAGGCATAGATCTGCGAGGGGGCGATCTCCGGGTCGTTGTTGAGCAACCCCCGCTCGAAGGCCTCGATGGACGCATGGACATCGCCGGCCCGCTGATGGACTTCGGTCGATCCGCACCACACCATCACGACCCGATCCAGCCCATTGGCCACCTTGAAGTCCTCGATGTCCTGCATCAGCGACTCTGCGAGAGCCATCTTGTTCGTGCCCGGCTTCACATGACTTCCCTCCAGACGGGGTACGAACCGTTGGTCGAATACTGCCGGCATGGGCTGCACGGCCCGGAGTTCGGCCTCGATCTCCCCGAGCAGTGACGGCTCGATGACCGCGGCATCGCTGGCGGAGTCGAAGCAATCGAGATCACGGATATCCCAGCCGCCGAAGACCAGATCGCCGGCATCCTGGAGTTCCAGCATCTCCCGGATCAGCGGATTGCGGCGGTCCGTCCGCTTGTTGAGCCGGATGCGCCCCATCTGCGTCAACGAGCCGATCGGATTCCGGAGGCCCCTGTTGACGAGCGCGACGCCCCCGATCAGGGTCGTCGCGACCGCACCCAGGCCCGGCAGCAGGACCCCCAGCCGCCCCTCCGGACGCTGCAGCGGCGGCGGGGCCTTGCGGGATACGAACCGCTCCTGGAAACCCATCGTCTCGCCGGGCACCTTTCTGCGGTTGCCGACCATCAGGCTGTCCTGGCGGCTGTCCGCAACGAATCGGCCATGCTCGACACACTGGCGAAGCTCTTCCAGGGAAATGCCCAGCGCATCCGAAATCTCGGCGGCATCGCGGAACTTCAGTTCCCGTTTGCGTCGGACAAGCCCGAGGTAGAGTTGCTGATAGCCGATCCGAGTTCGTTCGGCCAGCATCTTGAGATTGACGGAATACGTCTCTTCGTGACTCATATGATAATCATATATCGCTTTCATTATCTGTTCGATAATATAATTACGATTTCTTCCGATTCAGCGGTCCTCCACCATTGCATTGAGAACCGGAGCAGGCGGAACTGACCGTCTCTGCGTCGGGACATCGACCGCCCACCTGGCAACGCGCCCCGGCGAGGCGCGCAGACGCTCCCGATCGACCCGGCTGCGACTGTGGTATGGTGAATAGTCGGGGTGCAAGAGGGTGCGCCGGATCCCGACCCCGGGGATCGGAACCGGGGATTAATCCACACAGACAGGAAGACTTCCGCCCGTTATGGGACACAACATTTTTTTGGGCAATCTGCCGACCTGGGTCACGAATGACGACATCAAGTCGTGGCTCGAGAGCAGCGATCTCGTCTGCGACGCGGTCCGGGTCATCCGGGACTTCGAAACGCAGGAATCCAAGGGCTACGCTTTCGTCGAAGCCCCGAACGAAGAGGAGATGCTAGCCATCATCCGGCGCTTCAATCGGGCGCCGATTGACGGCAAGCTCCTCCGCGTCAAGGCCGCTCACCCGAAAGGCGAGCGCCCCCCCACAAAACACAGGACGAACCGCCAACGCCCCCCCGGGGGACAGAACAAGGGCCGCAAGCCCGGGGCGGACAAGCAGGTCAGCGCCTTGGGCGAGGCCTTGCAGAAGGCCCTCTAGGCCGGCCCTCAGGCGGTTGGTCGCTTCCGGTAGGCAGCTGGAGCGTCCGGGCGATTCGTGCCGTCGCCTTCGTAGCCGGGATGGCGAGAAGGTGAGCTGTCGAGAACGCGCTCGGCTTCCGGGTCGAATGCCATCAGCCGACCCGAGCGGTACGAATCCACACCCAGCTTGATGGCAACCATCACTTGGTAGCCGAAGCGGGCGTCGAAGATCGGCTTCCGGCGTGAGCGGACGCAATCGACGAAATCCAGCATATGGGCCCTGCGGGCCTCCTGCTGATCCCGATTGTCGACCTCGACGCGAACCATGTCCTGTCCGGTTCGCTGTCGAAAATCGCCAGCGAACGGTTTCTCGGGACGTGCTTCGACCCATCCCGGCGTGATGGAGACCGAAGCGCGCTGGCCGAAGACGGCCGGTCCGTGCAGGGAGTTGGAAGCCTGCGACCCGCATGTCCCCACCAGATTGATCACCAGGTCGTCGTACTCGATCGTGGTGGAGAACGTATCAGGCACCTCGCGATTCCGGAACAGGAAGATGCCTCCGTGCCCGGAGACGCGTTCAGGAAACCGCGGTCCGAGCGCGAACAGCAGCGGACTCAGACGGTGATAGAGGAAATCCGTGCCGATTCCACCCGAGAAATTCCAGTACTTGCGCCATCGGAAGAAGCGCTCCCCACTGAACGGCTGATCCGGTGCATCCCCCAGAAAGCGCTTCCAGTCCACGGTGTCCGGCGTCGCTTCCTCGTCGACGTGGTACTGCCAGACTCCGTCCGGGTGATTGGAGGAATAGCTGGATTGCGCCATGACGACGGGACCGGTCAGTCCGTCCCGAACCATGTCGCGCAGCGCTGCGTAGGCCGGGTCGGAGACCCACTGGCTTCCGACCTGCAGGACACTGCCGGTCTCCAGGGCAGTCTCCGCGATCGCCCGGGCCTCCGGAATCGTCCGCGACATCGGTTTCTCCAGGTAGACATCCTTGCCGGCCCGCATGGCGTCAATCGCCATCCGCGCATGCCAGTGGTCGGGCGTGGCGATCACGACGGCGTCCACGTCGTCCCGGGCCAGCAGGTCCTCGTAGGCGTGGTGCACATCGCGGGCGGCAAGGCCGATCAGCTCCCGGGCTCGGAACTTGGCGCGGTCGTAGATGTCGCTCGCAGCGACGACATCGAGAATGCCGTCAGCCCGCATCATCGGCAGCAAGCGGCGCTGCAGGTGCCGGGTACCGATGTTCCCGACACCGATGATGCCGACCCTGACCCGATCACTGGCCACCGCCAGCCGGGTCGCCGAGACGGCCATGCCGCCCCCCATGAAGATTCGTCGGCTCGGCCCGGAACGGTACATGGCGGCTTCATTCTGGCACAGCCGCCAGTCCGATGTCGGCCGGACGCCGGTCAGAGGGACGCCAGCATGCGTCGGGCAGCCTCGTAGCCCGGGAAGAGGCGTTCCTCTGCGAGAAATTCCGGAGTGTGCACGCGACGGCGCGTGTCGCTGAACTGGACGGGATGCTTGATGTGCAGCATCTCGTGGAAAAGGACATACTCGAGAGCGAGCAACGGAACCTCGGGCCGGTCGAGAATCCGGCTGATCACGATCGCGTCGTGCGCCGGGTCGTAGTGTCCCAGGCGCTGGCGGGAAGAACCGGGGCTCCACCCGAGCGCCGGCTTCCGCAAGGCCGTTGCGAAGTGCCGATCATTCAGCCGCTCGAACAGTGCGTCCAGATCGTGCACGTCTCCGGCAGGGGGGAGCATGCGCTTGCGCCCGCGCTCCCGGCGATTCGCCAGCATCCGGCGTTGAGTTTCCGGGCTCGCCGTCCATCGTTGGTAGGTCTCGTTGACGGACGCCGGAATCCGTTTCCCGTACAGCTTGCACAGCAGGATTCTGGCCAGCGCGTCCAGCACTTCCGGCGGGGAATCGACGAGAAGGTCACTGAGGCTGGCACGAACCCGCCCGGCCCGGGGGTCGAGACGGACATTGGATCGCAGGTTGGCGAATGGCCGGAAACGCACCTCGATCTCGGGAACAGTCGTCCGCAACTTCAGTTCTCGGAAGACGCGCTGGAAGACCTGTTCCGGAGTCTCGATGTCCAGGCGCAACCGGAGCACGGCATCCTCGCGATCACGTCCAGGTGTACGTCTCACCGTGGGGGGAGGGAGGGCAACCCCTACTTGTTCGCAGAGGCTGTGCGCTGCGCCACGTAGTCCACGTAGCGGCGGTGGACAAGAATGTGGAACACCGGTTGCCGGAATTCCTCGATCGCGTACAGGTAGCCCTTGCTGCGCAGTTGCCCGAGAACGTTCCGGACCCACGACTGCTGCTGGCGGGTCATGCCCTTCTTGGAGATGTCCAGGCAGGCACCGGTGAGATGGGCCGAAGCCTTGGGACCCGTCGAGGGTGCGGCGTTGCCGTTGCGCCGGGCCAGCGACCGTTGGTAGCTGACCGTACGGACCAGGCTCGTCACCCGCATCGGCTGACCGAATCGCGCGCGGTACTGCGTGCTGATCCGCTCCAGAAAGAGACGGGCCCACGGCCGGAGATAGCGGTAGTCGGACTGAACCGAGTGGAGGTAGTAGCTCCGCGTCTTTTCCTGGACCGGAATCAGGAGTTGCAGCCGGACCCACCTGCGCAGCATCTCACTGTCCTGCATCCGCGAGAGATGGTCACCGTCCGCAAGCTGGTTCTGCTCGGCCTGGGAATTACGGTCGGCGCGCAGGTTTGGTGCTGCCTCCGCCATCATTGCAGCCAGCAGTACAACACCCAGCAAACATGACACGCTCCGCATTTCGTCAATCATATCAGTCCTTGCGTGCCACATCGTCGTTTCGCACCCATGTCAGGCTATATTCGTCAGGCTATATTCTCAAATGTGGCCAGCATGCGGAGCGGCCTGGTCCAACGAGTCTGGGATCGAGTCGGCCCGCGGGGCCCCTTCGGCGCGATCATCCTGTACGCCGCCACATGGCTGCTACCGGCTCTCCATGCGGACCGCGGATGGGTCACGGAGACCGATCACTTCCGCGTACTCGCCCGCGACGCAGGGAACCTGGACGCCGAAGCGGTGGCGACCGCCGCCACCGACCTTGAGTCGATCCGGCAGCGCCTCCACCAGGTAGGTCTGGGCTATCCGCCGCGGGCCGACGGCCGGATTGAAGTGTTGTTGCTCCCGGAACGTGCAGACCTGCATGCACTCTTGGGGGACCCACCTTCCTCCCGCACCCGAGGGATCACCGTCCGTGGCCTCGACCGGGACTTCATCGTCGTGCCGTGGAGCGGGGTACCCGGGCCAAGAGTGACGTTGGCACACGAGTATGTCCACCAACTGGACACACCGGGCTGGCCTCCCTGGTTCAGCGAGGGCCGGGCAATCTACCTGGCTCGCCGCACCGAACCCCGATCCGGCCGCAGCACCGTGGACGGCCTGGCGGCCCTGCTGGATCGGTCGACGTGGAACGGCTGGGCCGAGTTGGTCGAGGTCGAGCGCGGCAGCCCCGCCGCACAGGCCGAGTTCTTCCAGGTGAAATCCTGGCTCCTCCTTCACTGGGTAGCCAGCCAACTCCGCTCTCCCGCCCTGCTCTCACCCGAGCGGGCAATCCGGGTTCTCCGTCGAACCGGGGAGGGGTATCTCGATCGCATCCTGCTGGATCACCTTGCGGAAACGCGGAAGAAGCCGGTCGAGTGGCTGGTCCCTCTGGCAGCCACGGAGACAGCGGCCGAGACCCGCGCGGCGGCAGCCTGGGAAATCGTCCTGATGGAAGCGGAGTTGCAGCTCGCACTGCAGCAGACCGATCTCGCCGATCCTGTTCTTGCAGGACTCCTCGAACGGCATCCCGATGAGCCCCGGGTCCAGGCCGCGTACGCGACGATGCAGTTGATCCAGGGTCGGCAGGATCGCGCCACTCAGCACTTCGGGCTGGCCCTGCAACTCGGCGATACGCGGGTACGCACTGCCTATCGTCACGCCATGTTGCTGATGCATCCCGACTCTTCGCAGCCAGACCGAGCCGGGCGGGCGCTTCGGCAGGCACTTGTGGCCCGGAACCGCATGCCCCAGGTACCGGAACATCACCTGGCCGTCGTGCACGCCCGCATGCTCCTCCAGGAGTGGAGCGCTGCTTTCGGAGACCTGCAACCGCTGCTCCGCTTCCCGGGGTGGAACGAGAGGGTCGACCGGGAGGCTGCGGAAATCCGCAGGAGGATCGACCAGTCGCTGCGCACCGCTCGTGCACCGTCGATCAGGTCCCCCGTCCCGGAACTTCCCGTGGCACTCCCGCCGCCTGCTGGCCCGGCGCCGTGGAGAGACCCTGCCCCGCAGCCGGTCCGAGCAGGCGGGAAGCATCGCTGGCCCCCGTACGGGACGTGGCTGGTGCATGGCAGGATTGCAGCGGTCCGCTGCTCGGGGGACCAGCAGACGGTGATCCTGCATTCTCCGTATCAGCGAATCGTCTTGCGGGTCAACCCTGAGGAGCCGCCAAAGCTGATCAACCGGCCGTTCCGGGGGCAGTCGCTACCGTGCGGCGCGCGCGGCTGGGTGGTCGCGATCGCCTATCTCCGGCTCCGGGGCGCCGGGGAGGTTCGCGGCGAAATCGTCGGAATCCGATTCTGACGGACCCTACATGATGCCGTACTTGGCAAAGGCCTCGCGGCTTGCCATGCCGTTCTCGATCTCGCGCCGCACTACGTTCTCCCCACGCACCTTGTCCCAGGCGCGTTCGAATACGTCCTCCTCCCATTTCCGGGGTACGATGCAGACACCGTCACGGTCTCCCAGCACGATATCACCGGGCTCGATCTGCACCGTCCCGATCCGGATCGATGAACGGAAGTCGACGACCCGGCCGCGAGGCCCCTGATCCTGCGCATAGGCCCCGTAACCGAATGTCGGGAAACCCAGTCTGAGGATGCCACCGGTATCGCGGTAGTAACCGTCAGCGACCGCGCCGGCCGCGTTCAGCAATCGGGCTCGCGTACTCATCAGTTCTCCCCACAGCGCATAGCGTGGCGAGCCGCCCCCGCAGACGTACACCTCGCCCGACCGGAGGTCGTCCAGGGCGTCCAGCATGAGACCGAAAGGGGGGTCGGGACTCACACCGTCGGGAACATCCTCCACCAGAACCGGCATGGCTCGCCCGACAACGAACATCTCGGGAACGATCGGCCGGATTTCGGGAGGCAGGAACTGGTGTCGCAGGCCCACCTGGTCCATCACGTCGCCAACCACGGCCGAGAACAGCGACTCCCGAACCCGGCGGAAGAGTTCCCCGTCGTCCGACCAGCGCGATGACATCCCGATGGGCCTCCTATTCCCCCGACCTGCCGACCGGAGACACGGCCAGGCCCGGAGCGTAGCGCTTGATCGTATCCAGGACGAGTCGTGCGCGACGGACCCGCTCCGAGGAGAGGCGCTCCGCCACACTGTCGAGATGCGTACCACTCGGATAGATGTCCGGCGCATTCCGCAGGCCCAGCTTCACGTAGAGCGGTGCGGCCACTCGAATGAACTCGGGCACCTCGTAGTACCGGATGAAACCGCCGATGTTGTCGGGCGCCTCCACGTACAGGTCGATCGGCACGTCGACCGCAGCGCGAATGGACGACAGTTGCGAAACGGTCAGGTCGGACGGAACGTTGATCGTGGAGGCCCCCAGATCCGCAAGGACCCGAGCGGAGGCCGGATTGGCGGGGGCCATCATCACCGATGTCTTGAGGATCAGGTCCTCGGGCATGTCTCCGGCTCTCTTCATCCGGCCAAGGACCGACAGCAGACCCAGGTCCGATACGAGCACGCTCCGAATGCCCAGCGCGATGGCACGGCGGACATCCTCCACCGCATAGGCAAGCTGGTCACCGCCCCGCAAGCTCAAGCCAAGCGTCTTGCCGGCTGCCGAATAGGCTTGGGCCCCAATGTCGAACGTGGCCCGCGGGCCCACGAAGAGGTTCACCTCGATGCCGCGATCGGTGCCCAGCGACTGCATCTCGGTGATTTCCCCGTCGGTGAGCAGCATGATCCCGCTCCCCTGACTCACCCTGTGTACCGGCACCTTGCGTGCGTCGGCAGCAGCAAGGACCGACCGAAAGGCCGCGGGTCCCTCCGTACTCGGAATCTCGATCCTATAGTGGGCTCCGTCGGGGAACCGCATCGGAGAGTCCGGCACAGAACTCGTGGTACCAGCGGGCAGTCCTTGCCGCGAGAGACCGGCGCGCGTCTCCTCCATCGAGTTCATCCCGCGGCCTCCGTGTCCCGGACAACCAGGCCCGTCCGATCAAGGTCCGGGAACATGATCTCGGTCCGAGATCCGATCTTCCGAAACTCGCCGTCGACCGCTTCGACGGCATCTCTGCGGCCTGTCTCATAGAACACCAATACGGCCGGACCGGCTCCGCTCAGCGCGCACCCCAGCAGACCGGGCACGCGCAGCTTGAGGATCGCGGGCAAGGCCGGTACACAGGAGGCCCGGTACGGCTGATGCAGCCGATCCTCGAATGCGACGGGAAACGCTTCCCGGTCACCCTTCAGCAGGGCGGCAACCAGCAGGGTGGCGCGCTGAACATTGAAGACTGCGTCTTCGCGTGAATAATGGGTTGGCAGTGTGGCCCGCATGCTGGCCGTACTCAACTCGAAGTCGGGGCAGACCACGGCTACCGAGAAGGCCCGCGGGACATCCAGACGAACGGCTCTCGTCACGCCGTCGTCCCCGATCGCGGCCGTGGTGACCGAGCCGAGCACGGCAGCCGACACGTTGTCCGGATGACCCTCGATACGTGCTGCTTCGTCCAGCACGCGATGCTCGTCCCAGCCCAGTCCGAGGGCACGCTCGGCGAGTACCACGCCGACCACGAGCGCGGCGGCACTCGAACCCAGGCCCTTGCCCACGGGAATCTCATTCTCGATCTCCAGATGGATCGGGGGAAGCACCCGTCCCTGCGCAACCGCTACCTGCCGGGCGGTCTGGAGAATCAGGTTGTCAACGTCGAGCGGGATTGAATCCACATCGCGGCCAGTCGCCCGGACCGTGGTCTCCGGGGCCTCCCGGAACCTGCACGTGAGGTAGATTGCGACTGCGAGCCCGAGAGTATCGAACCCTGGGCCCAGGTTCGCGCTGGAGGCCGGCACGCGGACCACCGTCAGGCCGACCATACGGAAGAATTATACCGAAGGACCCCATGGATCCAGAGCCGCCCGAAACCACCGCTCCGTGTTCATCGGAACGCGGTGACGAAAACAGCGGCCACGACCCCGAGCAGTGCGAGAGTCAGTTTCTCCGAGCTGTGGCGGTGTGGACCCGGATGGCCGACGGAGGCCCTGGGTGCCATCTCGACGGGGGACCGCTCCAACCATCCGGATCGGTTGCCCTCGAAGCGCTCGCCACGCCGGCAGCTGCCGAGAGTCGGACCCTGCAAGGAAGCCCCCACTCGAACCGCTCCCCGAACATCGACACGAGCCCGGCCGCCAAACCGGCCAGCATGCAGGCAAGGCCGGACTCCCGATTTGCGCGTGTGAGTACGCCGATCGCAAACACGGTCGCCAGCGGAACCCCGGCGACGCTGGACAGCCGCAGATGGAACGCGACCACGCCCTTGTCGAGAAACGGAGCGCAAGGGAACGAGAGTCCGATGCCGGTCACTGCTGCGACGCGGGTCGCGATCAGGATGGTGCGCTCCCCGGCACTCGGTACGAGAAAGCGACAATAGACGGCCCGTGTGAACACCGCACCGAGTGCAGACCCGATCGAGTGATACAGTACCCTACCGACGATACCGAGCGACACGCTGCACCACATGACACCAACGATCGCAACGGACGCAAGGGCTGCGGCAGCCCGCATTTCCCACTCCGTTCTCGCCCCGAGCAGTCGCATCGACTGGGAGTGGTTGACGATGCTGTACGCGACATGGGCAATCGGTCGACACCACCGCACACAGGCCTCCGCCGGCGGTGTACACGGCGGCAGGCAGCGCCAACGCCACGACAACCCACCAGGCACCGGCACCAGACTCGGTCAGGGTGCACAGCAGGAGCAAGAGAGAAAACGGCATATTCCCCAGCACGTGCGTGCGCGGCCGGATCTGGACGAGAGCACCAAGCAGGCGCACCACCGGGCCAAAGCGGGTCTCGAGATATTCGGCATTCGTGAACGATCCGGCGCGGTAGACGGGTACCAAGATGAAGCTCGTGGCGAAGGGCCAGCCGATCGGAATTCCCACCATCTCCGCAGACCGGCTGCCAGTCCACCTACTCCCGGGTCAGATCGGCGACGAACCGGCTGGCAGCGGCCTGGTGCGCTCGCACGGCGCTATCGAAGGAGGCGTACTCCGGGGGATCCACTCGAAGATCCCAATGGCGATACCGATCGCGCCCTCTTACGAGCACCGCGGCTTGACCCGGCCGCAGAGGACGCACTTCGGGCGTCATGTAGCGGATCGCGAAACCCACTCGGGGCTGATCCGAAGTGTTGGCCCGGGATCCATGAATGGCCCGCACATGGTGAAGCGACATCTATCCCTTCTGCAGCTCGATGTCGACCACATCCCGCTCATCGTAGAGGGCTTCGACAATCTGGCCACGTGTCAGGAGATTGTCCCGTGCGTGCGTGTCGCGATGAGGCAGGATCGGTTGACGGTGGGATTCGGGCAGCAGGCGCATGCAGCCGTTCGCGACGGTGCTGTCCGTGAGAGCGATCCAGGCTGTCGTGACCTCGCCACCCTCCAGGCCCCAATACGTACCGTCCTGGTGCATCGTGATGTAGCCAGGATCCCTGGCGCGCTTCGGGAAGACCTGCGCGGACCATAGCAGGATGTTCGGTCCCAGCACGGATTCGACTGCATCCAGTACTCGGGAGTGGACGCACAGGTCCCACGCCCATCGGTAGAATCGATGAATCTGGGAGAACTGAGTGGCCTTCGGCGAGCCGCCCAGAGCGGCCGCAAGAACCTCGAACTCCGCCAGACAGCGTCTCGTCTCGTCAAGCTCCAGCACATCAACCGGAAAGAGAAGCCCTGTTCTCCGATACTGCTCGACGCTGTCGGTAGCCAACCCGGTGCTCATGTTCTCCCGATCCGCCCCATCATAGACCGACCCGCTCTCCGATAACCTCGGAACCGGTGACATCCGGCGGTTGCACGAAGTACACTGATCCACGATCATGCGGCACACGCAATTCTCTCGAAGACTCTCGCGCAGAGACCTGTTGCCATTCTCCGTGGGGTCCGCCCTGGGTGCGTTGGGAGGCTTCACCGGTCCCGGTCACGCGCTCGCGCAGGCCCAGGACAAGGCGCGATCGCTGCACCTGAAAGTGCGCGACCTGAAGTCCTGGATCGTCAACCACTCGGCCAACAAGAACTATGTCTTTTGCAAGGTCTACACCGAACAGGGCATCACGGGCGTTGGCGAAGGGTCGGTCACGTCCAAGGCCGCGACCATGAAGGCGGCCATCGACGAGCACCATCGCTACCTGGTCGGCCGCGACCCGACCGACATCGAAATGCACTGGCAGGCGATGTACCGCTGGCCGCGCTGGCGAGGCGGCCCGATCCTGAATTCGGCGATCAGCGCGGTCGAGATCGCACTCTGGGACATTCTCGGACAGGCTGTAGGACAGCCGATCTACCAGCTGATCGGCGGCAAGGCCCGGGAACGGGTGCAGATGTACGTGCATCCAGGAGGCGGTCCGACGCCGTCAGCCTACGCCGAGCGCTGGAAGGCCGCCCAGGAGGAGGGATGGACGGCCGGAAAGGGGGGATTCCTGACAACCCATGACGACGTGATCGAACCGGTGCGCTCCGTCAGCGAGGGGATTGTCAACCTCCGGGCCGTGCGGGAGGCGGTCGGCGAGGCCTTCGGGGTCTGTATTGATGTCCACGGCAAGGCAACGCCCACGATGGCAAGTTCGTTCTGTCGGCAAGCCGAACCCCTGGCGCCCTACTTTGTCGAGGAGGCTACACAGATCGAGGATCTGGAGGAGTTGGCCCGGCTCCGGGCCATGACCACGATTCCCATCGCGACGGGTGAACGCCTCTTCACGAAGTACGGCTTCTCCCAGATCTGTCACCGCCACCTGGTCGACTACATCCAGCCAGACGTCATTCACTGCGGCGGAATCCTGGAAATGAAGAAGATCGCCGCCATTGCCGAGGCCAGCCGCATCGAACTGTGCCCGCACAACCCACAGAGCGAGATCTCCACGATGGCCTCGCTGCATGTCGATTTCTCGACGCCGAACTTCGCGCTCCAGGAGATCTCGTCGGGACGACGGGCTCCGTTCTGGGAAGATTTCTTCCTGGGTGGAGGACCACGTTACGAGAGAGGCTTCGCCCTGCCGCCCGACGGGCCCGGACTCGGCGTGACGTTCGACGAGAAGGTCGGCGCGCGCCGTCCGTACATGCCGGTGACCCGCCAGCAACTCCGGTTCTCCGACGGAGGGATCGCAGATCACTAAGGTTGCGTCAAGCGGAGATCTTTGCGTAGACGGCCCTGCGTTTGCAGCAGGCGTCCGCACCTGTCGCTTGCCATTCCGGTCGAGCAGCCGTGCCGCCTTTCCCATGAGCGGATGGCCCACAGGCTTGCAACACACAACCACAACATTGCGACTCACGGAACACGACGCCCCCGTAACGAGAAAGAAAGGGGGGAGCGGTTGCCCGCTCCCCCCGGCTGCTTGCGCGGTGCCTTTGGCGACCGACTCTACGGCAGGTCCGCTCCGAAAGCTCCCCTGAGGCCCAGGTTCTGGGCCGTATCCGCTTTCTTCGTGCCGAATCCACCACCGTCTTCCTTTGGGTTGAACCGGTACATCCCCATCACTCCCAACGGTCCGTCCGGCGAACTCCCCACGAACTCGAAACCATAACCGCCCTTGTCATATCCGCCCGCTGTGCTCTGCGTGCCCCGGGTCGCCGCCGAATCCCGGTAGTCGATGTTCGCCGCCACGGGAGCACTGGCCGCTGCGCCCGTGGCACTCCAGCTGTACCAGTCCAGCTTGTGGTCGTCCGCATTCAAGGAGGGCCACTGGACTCTCAGGCTGGCATCCGTGCCCATGTTTCGCTTGGCAAAAATGATCCGCCGCACTTCCTTGTTGTCGTGGTACAGGTAGTCGCCGTTCGACACCGACCGCAGGTCGCTCAGCACCGTCGTGACATACCCGCCCACGATGGCCTTCTGTTGGGCTGCATTCAGGGTGGGGTCGACTGCCTCGTCGGTCCCGTACCATTGCACCTCGACGCTCGCAGTGCCCTCGTAGGCCGCCTGACTGCCCAGGTCGGAGATGGCGCTGGACGGGCTACCCGCCAGCGCCATCTTGCCCACGTACGCCACCGTCTTGCCCTCGTACGTCGCCCGGCCCCCCGCCGGCAACTGGTCCCGCCTCTGCGCCGTCGCCACCGGCAGCGGACTGTAGGCGAACGACTCCACCTCCAGGTGGGTCCAGTTCTTGCCCCGCAGCGCGTTCCGCGCCCACTGGATCCGCCACACCCCGAACCGCGTGTAGTCCGTCGTCCCCGCCGTCGCCTTGATCTGCCACTGCCGCTGATTGAACATCGCCGACGCCGACGTATTCCAGATCCACTTGTTCGCACCCGCGCTGTCGAACAGTTCCCCGTCGTCGCCGTGGATCGTCAGGAACGATTTCTCCGTGCCGTCCTCATCCTCGTCCACGAACAGACCGTCCCGTCCCGGATCGAACGCCGCCTCCAGTCCCTCCACCGAACTCAGCGCCTCGATCATCGCGTCGATGCGGTCCAGCACATCCGACGGCGCTGTCGGGCTCCGCTCCCGTACTTCCCGTGTCACGCCGTCGGTGTGCTGCTTGGACACCACGGCGACGGTCTTGACGGGTAGTTGGAAGGGCCAGCCGACGAACTCGCCTCTCTCGGCTCGAGTCAGGCCTGCAAGTGCTGCCGGCACGGGGTTCAGGTAGTCGTAGCGGATGCGCCTCTCTGAGCTTGATTCGTGGTTGGAATCCCAGAACACGTAGTGCAGCAGGGCCAGATTGACCTGCTTCCACTCCGCATCGATCTGCTCCTTCAGGCCCCCGATCGACTGCAGCCCGGCGATCTTGTCCCGGCCCTTCTCGATCCGCTCCCGCGCCATCTGCACCCAGGTCTTGGGGCTGTTCCGGCTGAACTCGCCACCTCCTTCGCTAGCCAGCAGGTCTGCCAGCGAGAGTTGCACGTCCAGCATCTGCTCGCCCTTGTACTTGTTGGCGTCTCCCGGCTTGTCGGCCTTGCGGAAAAACGATCCCCAGTAGTTGCCCTGCACCCCGAGAGCCACGGCCTCCTCCTGGGACAGATCCGCTTCTCCGTCCGGGAAGTGGGAGTTCGCCGTCGAACCCAGATTCTCGTTGTACCAGGCCCACGCCTGCGGCTTGACCGTCAACTGGCCGTTCTCGATCATCGTCTTGGCGTCGTCGCTCACCATCATGGCGTTCCCCTGCGTCCCATCGTCCACCGACGGTCGCTGCACCGGCCCGTCCGCCACCCGGGTCGCCCCGAAACCTCCCGCCAGGTAACTCTGGCTGTCACTGCCGGCCGCACTGTCCGTCTTCACGCCCGCGCCGACCGACCACACCCCCACCACCTCGCCGCCCGCCTCCGGCTCACTGTCACCTCCCAGCAACCGCCCCTCGAACGTGCTGTCCACCTTCTGCGGTCGATACACCCCGGCGCGCCGGCCGAAGTCGATCGTCGCTCCCTCCTCTTTCGCCAGTTCCCAGTTCCCCTGCGTTCTCAGATCCGCCTTCGGCAGCACGATGCTGTCCACCTCCCCGAACAGGTACTCCCACCTCTCCCCCTCCGCCGTCATCAGGTTCGTGATCAACCCGTCCACCTTCTCCGACGTGAAGTTGATGCTGATCTCGATGTCCCCCGCGTACTGCCTGTCCGCCCCGCTCACCGCCAGCGTCTCCCCCTCGTACCGCGCCGTCCCCGCCGTCTGCACGTACCGCGACCGCGCCGTATTGTCCGTCACCCCGAACGCAAACGCGCCCCGCTCCCCCGTCTTCGGACTCACCTTGTACTCCGCCTTCTCCGTCGCATCCGCCCGCTGCCTGCGCGTGATCGTCCCGTACCGCGTGTTCCCGTACTCCCCGTACGTCACCGTCGATTCCGTCTTCGTCGCCCCGAAAATCGTCCCCGCGTCATCCGCATCCTCCTTGGCCACCTTCAGGTCCTCGTTGTCCTTCAACCCCGCCGTCAGTTCCTCCACGCTCGTCAGCGCCTCGATCAGATCGTCGATCCGCCCCAGCGCCTTGTCGTCGTCCGGTTCCGTCAGATCCGCGAACTTCTTGTTGGTAGAGGTCCCGGCCCCGAACACCGTCTCCAGCACGCCCTTGACGTTCGTCTTCGCGTTGCCGCTTGCTGCCGTGCCCCACTGCTTCTCGATCTGCTCGTCCCGTTCCGTGTCCTTGTCGAACACCGCCAGGATCTGGACGATCTTCTCCCGGATCCCTTCCAGCTTCGTCCGTGCTTCCGCCACGAAGTTCGTCCCCTTGGTCTGCGACACCCCGTCTCCCAGCAGGTCCGCGAAAGGGTAGTTCTCCCCCTTCACCACCAGCGCCGTGTTCGCCTCGTTGATGTCCGCCGTCGACCTGTCGTCCCCCCGCATGGCCGGGTTTGCGCTCAGACCGTCCGTCCTGAACTTCGCCGCGCCGATCTTGACATTGTCCAGACGCATGCCCGTCAGCATCCCGTCCTGCCTCCGCACCCGGTAACTCCCCGAACTGTCCGTGTCGATGTCGCCCATGCCGCTGGCCGGCAGCAGCGCTCCGTCCACGTCGTAGCCCTGACCGTCCTCTCGCGATACCGCCATCAGACCACCCGTGCCCTCGATCGCCATGCTCTCCGGCTGGTACTCCGCCAGCCACGCTCCGTCCACCATCGTCACCGTGTAGACGTTCCCGTTCCCCGCCGTCACCCGACCGCCACTCATGAAGGCATCCCCGTCCAGCGTGTAGCTGCCGTCTTCCTCCCGCACCAGCGTCACCGTCGTCCCGCTCGTGCCCAATGCCACCTGCGTCTGTGGCGCCTCATGCATGGCCATCCACATCCCGTCCGCGTCCATGCTCAGCGTGTACAGGTTGCCGTTGGCCGCCGTCACCATCGTCACCCCGTCCTCGACCTGCATCTCCCCCAGCCAGTAACTGCCGTCCTCCCTCTTCGTCAGCATCACCGTCTCGCCCGACATCCCCAGCATCACCGAGACCGTCTCCTCCCGGTACGTCGCCATCCAATTCCCCTCCCCGTCGTCCATCAGCGTGTAGCTGTTGCCGCCCACCATGAACGTGGCTCCGTCGGTCAGCGTCTCCGGCTCCCCACTCACCGGACTCACCACCGTCCAGCTCCCGTCTTCCGCCTGCACCGTCTCCAGCGTCACCCCCAAGGTGCCCACCGTCACCGTGCCCGTCAGCGGCACGTACTCCGCCATCCACATCCCCTCCGTATCCTTCATCAACCGGTACCGGTTCCCGTTCGAGGCCGTCGCGACCGTCACGCCGCTCTCCACTTCCATCTCTCCCAGCCAGTAGCCGCCGTCCTCGGACTTGCTCACCGTCACCGTCTCGCCCGACATCCCCAGCATCACCTCCACCACCATCTCCATGTACTCGGCCATCCACATGCCGTCCTCGCCCATCGTCAGCGTGTAGGTGTTCCCGTTCCCCGCATGGGCCGTCGTCTCCCCGCTCGTCACCGCCATCTCTTCCAGCCAGTAACTGCCGTCCTCCCGCCTCTCCAGCGTCACCGTGTCGCCCGACAGGCCCAGCATCACCGCGATCATCGGCATCCGGTAGTCGGCCATCCAGGTGACCGCTCCGCTCTCGTCGGTCGTGATCCGCAGCACGTACTCGTTGCCGTTCGCGGCGGTGTGGACGGTCTCCCCACTCCGGATGGCCATCTCCCCCAGCCAGTAACTGCCGTCCTCGGCCTGCGTGATCGTCACCGTCTCCTCGCTCATCCCGAGCGGGATCATGATCTCGTGCGCGTCGAACTGCGCTGTCCAGGTCCCCTCCGCCAGCGTCAGCGTGTACTGCCCGCCGTTCCCGGCCGTCACGTTCCCGCCACTCGCGAACGCTTCCCCGTTCAGGGTGAAGCCACCACTCTCGGTGGTCATCAGGGTGACCGCGTCACCGCTCGTCCCCAGCGTGATCTCCACCGGCTGCGGCTGGAAGGCCGGCGGTGCCGGCGGGGGTGTGACCGGCCTCGCTATCGGTGCGGGTTCATCGCCTCCGCAGCCGGCCATCCCGACTGTCAGAAGCCCTGCCAGGAAGAGAGTTACCCCCCCCCCCCGAATTTCTTCAACTTGCTCTGCATGGAAGTGCTCTCCTTCTTGCTTGTACTCGTACGCGACCGAACGACTCTACCGCCCCGCAACCCGATTCCCCGAAGACCTCTAAGGGCCCTCAAGCCGAATCACCATTAAATTAACACAGCTCGCGAATGCACGTCAACTCCCCGAAGGAACCCGGGAACCTCGCTCGCTGTGGCCGGCCCAGCAACTTCGCCATCCTCATCCTCTTCCGTTGGAGGGTGCCGGACCGAAGCGAGGCCAAGCAAACTATGGGCATCCTCCATCCAGGCTTTCGCCGAAGCTCGCGGTGCCGCTGAAGGGCCGCTATCCGCAGTGCGAGAAGGTCGCATTGGCGTTCGACAACCTCAACACCGCCGCGGGGAGCGTTACCCGAGGTCTTTGGATTCGGCAGGCGCGGATGTTGAGGAAGCGGTCCAGTTCCGGTACGACCCGCAGCTCAGGGGGCGGCTACACGTTGGCGGGCAAGTGTGTGTGGATCTGTCAGACATGGCAGTGTCTGCAGGGCCTGCGGTTCGGGTCTATTGAACAAGCGCGGGCCGAGGCGGAGTCACAAGACGGCAATGCCCCCCAGTCGGTGTCAACTCGCGCATGGGAGCGGTCGACGCTCGCTGCATACTCAACTCCGCCTACCCGGAAATCACCGCTTGATGGAGCACTGGATACTGGGTCACGGTCCGGCTACAATCGGTCGCTTGGCCACGAAAGCACTGGCGCTGGATATCGGCTGCGGGCTGAACAAGCGGCCCGGGGCAGTCGGGCTCGACCGCAACCCCCGCACTGCGGCCGATGTCCTGAGTGACATCGACAGCGGGCGGCTTCCCTTTCTCGACGGTTCATTCCGGTCGGTCTGCCTGATTCACGTCATCGAGCATGTGGCCGATGTGGTCGCAACCATGGAAGAGGCCCACCGGGTGCTCCGGCCCGGGGGGCGACTTCTGATCGAGACGCCGCACTACTCGGATGCCAGCTCGTTCGCCGACCCCACCCATCGCTGGCACCTGAGTTCGTTCTCCTTCCGCTACTTCACCGAAGCCGGGGGATTCGACTACTATTCCTCGCACCGGTTCCGGCAGGTACGACTCCGGGTGAAACTGCTGCGATTCTGGAGGCTGCTCGGATTCGAGTTCGCGGTCAACCGGTCCCTTGCATTCCGCAAGTTCTGGGAGTATTACCTGTGTTTCCTGATCCGCGGCAAAGCGCTGGTCTTCGAGTTCGAAGCCCTGAAATAGTCCTGTGGTATTCTCCTAGAGATGGAATTGGTCGAGGTGTACTCAGCACTCGGCCAGGAACGCTGTGTGCGGCTGGTCCGGATGATCTCGATCGGGGCCCTTCGAACGTTCGGGGTCTATCAGGCGATCAAGGTCCGTTCCAGACTCCATACCCTGAATCGACAGAAACTCCGTGCAGCGGCGCCGAAGCTGTGGAAGCGGATCACGGAAGGTGACAACGCCTTGGCCCGCGACCTCTCCCAGGGAATCCTGGTCTCGAACGTTCCCGTCGTGGTTGGCGTGCTGGATTTTCTGGAGATCGAGCATGACGGCAACGGCTTTTTCCCGAAGGACACGGACCAGTCCGAACGGCTGCCCCCGGGATGGCCGCAAACCGTGTACGAGAAGTTCCGCGGGAACTTCTCCGAGGACTTGCTCCTGCTCTACGTCAACTATCTGGGCTGGGAGACCGAGACGCTGGAAAGCCCGTTCGCGGCTTCGGAAGCTGAAACACCGGCAGCCGCGGCAGGATAGCGCAAGGCGTCCCGGCCCATTGCGAAACCAGACTCTGTTGGGAGGATTGTCCTTGTCATGACGGCGAAACGAATCGGTATCCTGACCGGTGGCGGCGATGTGCCCGGGCTGAACTCGGTCATCAAGGCCACGGTGGACAATTGCGCGAACCACGGGATCGAAGTGATCGGCATCCGTCGCGGGTGGAAGGGGCTGACCCACGTCCATCCCGTCAAGGGATCCGATCCGGCGTACATTCTGCCGCTCAACCGCCTGAACACGAGAACGGTCGACCGGTACGGTGGGACGTTCCTGCACTCGACCCGCACGCGGCCCTCGCACATGAAGGTGGACGAGGTTCCTGACTTCCTGGGGAAACGGGTCGGCTCCTTCAAGGAAGTCGCGCCGGACATCATCGATCTCACTCCGGTCGTCATCGAGAACCTGCGCAAGCTCGATATCGATCATCTGATCGCGATCGGCGGAGACGACACCCTGAGCTACGCGAAGAGACTCCACGACGAGGGTTTCCCGGTCATCTGCATTCCCAAGACGATGGACAACGACGTGCCGAACACGGAGTACTGCATCGGGTTCTCTACGGCCATCTCACGGGCGGTTGACAACATCAGCCGCCAGAGGACCACCGTGGGGTCTCACGAACGGGTGGGCATCTTCCGGGTCTTTGGCCGGGACGCAGGCTTTACCGCGCTGTACACCTCGTACGTGACCGGAATTCACTGCTGCATCCCCGAATACGAGTTCGATCTGGAGAAGCTCCTGGCGCTGCTGCAGGAAGAGAAGCGCGCCAACCCCAGCAACTACGCCCTGGTCGTCCTCTCGGAAGGTGCGGCGTGGAAGGGCCACACCGTCCAGCAGTATGGGGAACCGGACGCCTACGGCCACCGCAAGAAGATGAGCATCGGAGAGTCGCTCAGCCACGAGGTCAGGAAGCGCATTCGCGAGGAGACGGTCGTCAGCGACCTGACCTATGATCTACGAGGCGGCCCGCCGGATTTCATCGACAGGCTTGTAGCCATTACCTTCGCCTCCATTGCGGTGGAGTGCATCGACGCGGGTGCATCGGGGCGAATGGTCGCCATCCAGAACGGCTGTTATGTGGACGCCGACATTCCGGGGAAGGGCGGCAAGTCCCGCGTCGTGGACGTGGAGAGGATGTACGACACTGAGCGCTACCTGCCCAAGTACGGCTGCAAGGCCGAACTCCCGATCTTCCTGAACCGGGTGTGAAGAGCGGGTGATGGCTCCGTCCGGGAGCCGACGTCATGCCCACTTCAGGGCACGCTGTCGGAACAGCCAGAGATAGCCGACGATCAGGATCGCCAGGAACACCAGCATTTCGACGAGGCCGAACAGCCCGAGTACATCGTATCGGATCGCCCACGGCAGCAGGAAGATGGTCTCCACGTCGAAGATGACGAAGAGGATGGCGATCAGATAGAAGCGGATGGAGTAGCGTCCGCGCGTGTCGTCCTGGGCCTCGATGCCGCATTCGTAGGCCTCGAGCTTCGTCTTGCCGGGGGCACTCGGACGAATCAGCTTGGCGACCAGCAGCGTGACGGTCGGGAACGCCGCAGCGACACCGATGAAGATCAGGATTGGGATGTAGCCTCTCGGCATGAAATCCGATTATACAAGGGCCGCGGCCCGGACATGCGTGGAGTCACCGCGTGGCGGGCTCGATCCGCTCACTGGGCGGACCGACATGAATGTGCGGACCCGTTGACTGGCCCGGCACGGCCGCCCGGAAGGCGATGTAGGGAATTCCGAAACTCTCCAGCAGGTACGTGAGGAACATCCCCTCATCCGAGTCGGGATGAACCGCAACATCGATCCGGCCCGTGTGGTCCAGTCCCAGCGACCGGTGCAGCGACGTATCGCCGTCGGCACTGACCGGAGGGTCCACACCGAATGCGTCCCGATACATGTCGCCGATCTCGGACAGCAACTCGTACTCCCAGTCATCAAGGCCCTGAAATCGGAAGTCGACCTCCTCGCTCTCCATCTCTTCGCGGTAGGTCTCTGCAGCCGCCATGCGCCGCATCTGGCGGATCAGGTCGGCGCGAGTGCGGGCCAACTCGGTCTGGCGCTGCGCCGCATTCAGTCTGTCACGGGCTTCCTCCAGTTGCCTCGCCGGGGTCGCACCGGCCTTGACCTGAGCAAGAACGCGATCGAAACGCTCCTGGATGATCCGCTCCAAGCCCCTCGCGGAGTCGAGCATGACCTGAATTTCGCTGGGCTCGAGCGTCTCGCTGAGCAGGGTACGGTGGAGCGTCTCGCGGTACCTGCGCTCCAGCAGTTCGTCCTCGGCCTCCGCCAATGCGTTGCGAGGGAGCGCTCCTGCACGCACAAGGTCACGGACACGCTGGAGTTCCGCATCATCCTGAGCCGGGGCAAGTGAGCCCGAAACGACGGCCAGGACAACCGTGACAAGCCGGAAACGGAGCCCCATCTGACGCCATTCTAGCTAGGGAGCGACCCGCAACGGGGGTTGCACTAGAATGAGGATCGGAGCCCACCACCCCGACCAAGCCGAATCTACCGCATGGAAAGCTGGGAAATCGCCGTACAAGCGGCCATCGAGCGCAAGGCCATCGAACCGACCGTGCTGGATATCGGCAAGGTCAGCACGTTCACAGAACAGTTCATCATCTGCCACGGCACGAACTCGCGCCAGGTCCAGGCCATCGCGGACGCCATCCAAACGGAACTCAAGACTGTCGGACGCCGCCCGCTGAGCGTGGAAGGTCTACAGCATGCCGAATGGGTGCTGGTGGACTATGGAGACTTCGTTGTTCACGTCTTCATCAAGGAGAAACGCTACTATTACGACTTGGAACGGCTCTGGCGGACAGCTCCCAAGTTGCCACTGCCAGCCTCCGCTGCGTAAGGGCCGGTTGTTGCAGCATGCTAGGGCCTGTTAACACTATCGCAGCGCATCAATGATGAGTACGAAGACGATGAATCCGAGGAAGATCACGTCGAGTTTCTCAAATCGCGAGGAGACGCGACGGAATCCTTTCAAGCGACGAAACAACCGCTCGACTTCGTTACGGCGCTTGTACAGCTCCCGGTCATACTCCCAGGGATCGACGCGGTTGCGTTTGGGCGGCACGACGGGCTCATACCCCAGCGCCACGGCCTGTTCCCGTGTCTTGTCGCCTTCGTACGCACGATCCATGATGAGTGCCCGAGGTGTGTCGGGCCGATCCATTCGTTTCAGTAACTTGCGGCCTTCCGGTCCGTCGTGGGCCTGTCCGGGCGAGAGCGAGAAGGCGACTGCCGTACGAGCATCTGCGGCAACCATATGAAGCTTGGTGGTCCAGCCACCACGGGACTTGCCGATGGCTTGGGGACCGTTTTTTTTAACGCTCCCGTCCCGTCGGGATGGACCTTGATGCTGGTGCTGTCGAGCGAGAGCGGCTCCAGCTTGACCCGCACGATCCGTTCGCGTTGCAGGTGCTCGAAGACCCGGTCGAGCACGCCGCTCTTCGACCAGCGGTTCATCCGGGTGTAGATGGTGTGCCAGTTGCCGAAATGTGCCGGCAACCCGCGCCACTTGCAACCATGCTCGGCGACATACAGGATGGCGTTGAGCACCTGGAGATTGGACAGGCTGACATTGCCGCGCTGCACCGGTAGAAGGGGCGCGATCCGTTCGTATTGAGCTGGGGTGAGTTCCATTCACCAAGGATACCACGACCCTGCCCATTAGAGTTAACAGGCCCTAGTCCGATTCCATACGTGACCGCAGCGCGTTGCCCCGCTGAAAGTGCTGCTCTGCATCGACCTCCCACAGGGAGCCTCGCAACGCCTCGATCTCGCTGACGAAGCAGGCCAGTGCCTCGTCGATGGCATCCCGGTTCGTTGCGAGGATCGGGGACCATACTGCATGCGGACTCGCCGCAAGGCGGGTCATGTCCCGTAGTCCGTCACCAGCCACCTCGAGGTCCGCTGTCCCGGCCAGGTGATCCCCTATGGTGGCGGCCAGTGCCGTCGAGACCAGCTGAGGCATATGCGATGTCCACGCCACTGTGCAGTCATGTTCGGCCGCACCCATCACCCGCACGCGACATCCGATTTCTCCCAGGACTTCGATGAACTCCTGCGCAACCCGCGAGCGGGGCGGTTCGGTACCGGTTGGCACGAGCACATAGACGGCGCGGTCAAACAGTTTGGCATCGGCGTTCTCCACGCCCCGACCCTCCTTGCCGGCCAGCGGGTGCCCCCCGAGAAATGCCGGGCCTGCGTCGAACAGTTGTCGCGCACGATCGACGATCACACCCTTCGTGCTGCCGGCATCCGTCACCAGGGCGTGGTCGGGGACCAGGGCCCGCACACGAGCAAGGTCGGCGGCGATCTGCAGGACCGGCTGCGCCAAGTAGATCAGGTCCGACTGCGGTACGGCCTCCTCCAGACAGCAGCCCTCATCGATGACACCGAGTTCGAGCGCCCGGGCCAGCGTCGTCTCCGAACTGACGCCAAGAATGCGTCCGCCGAATCCGACCCGCCGCAACGCAAGAGCGAACGAGCCTCCGATGAGGCCAACGCCTACGACGGAAACCGTCTTGATCGATCGCACGATCCTAGTCGAACCGCTCCCTCTGCAGGTCCCTCATCTCGCTGATCAGCGCCTGATAGACGCGCTCCAGCGCCTCGTTCGAGAGGGGACCGACATTGGCGGCAGCAATGTTGTCCATGACGATTCCCTCGCGGTCCGGCTCATAGACGTTGATACCGAGTTCCTTCTTCAGAGGCGCCAGACCCAGGACGATCTCGGCCCTGCGATTCAACAGGGCCACGATTTCACGGTCCACCCGATCGATTGCGGCGCGCCGTTCGCTGAGGCTTCGCATTACCGAACCCCGGACGCTGTCCCGCCCGCCGCCGTCCACGCCAACCCCCTCTTGAAATCGGACGCCATCTCTTCGACCCTGAACTCGAGATCGGGAGCCGTGGAATGCTCTTCGATCAATCGCATGAAGGCACTTCCGACGACGGCAGCGTCAGCGTGCGGCGCCACTTCCTGCATGTGCTCACGAGTGGAAAGACCGAACCCGAGCGCCAGCGGAAGCCGCGTCACCTGGCGGGTGCGATCCAGCAAGGGCAGTGCTGCACTCGCGAGCCCAGAACGAATGCCGGTCACTCCGGCCCGCGAAACGACGTAGACGAAGCCGCTGCTATACCGGGCGATACAAGCTATGCGCGACGGCGGAGTCGTCTGCGTGACGAGGAAGACACAATCAAGATCCCGACTGCGCATCTCGGAGACATACGTCTCTGCTTCCTCGATATTCAGGTCGGTCAGGAGTGCCCCGTCGACGCCGGCGGCGGCGGCATCGTCGGCGAACCGACGAAAGCCATAGCGGAGGATCGGGTTCAGGTAACTGAAGATGATCACCGGAAGTTCCGAGGTCCGTCGAAGCGAGCGGACGAGGCGGAGGACTTCCTGGACGGATGTTCCGGAGCGGAGAGCACGTTCACTGGCCCGCTGGATGACCGGCCCGTCCGCGATCGGATCAGAAAACGGAACACCCAGTTCCAAGATGTCCGTGCCACCCCGCTCGAGGGCATGGATGAGGCCCACGGTACGAGCAGGCGCGGGATCACCGGCTGTCAGATATGCGATCAGGGCACGACTGCCAGCCGCTTCGCACCGCTGGAACGCCTGTACAACTCGACCGGAAGACGGCTCTCGAAGCACAACTTCCCTGGAATCGGTGACTGCCACGAACATCCTATTGTACAAATGCGCAATCTGGCCGAGACCGTTCGCAATTGCGGCGGGGCCATGGAACGGACGGAAGACGGAGCAGGACCGCTGTGCCCGTCGCTGGAACTCATCGGGCAGTCACGGTGCGGTGCCAACCATGATGCTACCGTAATGGCTTCGCAGCATCCATGCAGGTTGAGTCTGTCCAGGTCTCGCGATATTCGATTCCATTGCGCCCGGCACTGGGAGATGCCACGCACGGCATCATGTCCCACTTCACGCTCGTTGTGGTACAGGTCCGCGCACGGGGCGGGCTGACGGGAGTCGGCTACACCTACACTGTAGGGCGGACTGGCGGCTCGGCAATCACCGCCATGATCACTGACGACCTGGCACCGCTGATCACCGGTGAGGATCCGCGAAGCGTGGAATTCCTGTGGAAGTTGATGTGGGAGCGTACGCACTACGTCGGTCGTGGAGGGCCGGCGAGCTTTGCGATTTCGGCCGTCGACGTCGCCCTGTGGGACCTGAAGGCCAAGTCGTTCCATGAACCGCTATGGCGGCTCCTTGGCGGCCATGACCCACGCGTCCAAGCCTACGCTAGCGGAATCGACCTGCACCTGACGCTCCCCGAGCTGGAGGCGCAGACGAGGGCGAGCATCAAGCGCGGCTTTTCGGCGATCAAGATGAAGGTGGGGCGTCCGAGCCTTGGTGAGGATCTGGAGCGGGTACGGGCGGTCCGGGAGTGGCTCGGGCCCGAGAAGTTCCTCATGGTGGACGCCAACATGGCCTGGAGCGTTGACGAAGCCATCCGCGCGTCGCGAGCCCTTGCCGAGAATGACGTGTACTGGCTCGAGGAACCCACGACTCCCAGCGATGTACAGGGCCATGTGCGCATCCTCCACGAAGGAGCCCTGCCGATCGCAGCAGGAGAGAACCTGCATACGTTGGCAGAGTTCGAGGCGCTGATCTCTGCTGGTGGCGTGACGTTCCCGGAACCGGACGTGACCAACTGTGGCGGGGTGACGGCCTGGCGCAAGATCGCCCACCTGGCAGAGGCACGGAATCTGCCGGTCACGACCCACGGCGTTCACGACATCCATGTCAGCCTGCTGGCTTCGATACCGAACGCTTCCTTGCTGGAGATCCACGGATTCGGACTCGCCCCCTACTTGACGGACCCGGTCCAAGTCTCTGACGGATTCGCGGAGGCACCGGAGACTCCAGGGCATGGTGTTGACTTCCGCTGGGAAGACCTGGAACATCACAGACAGGACTGACTTTCGGCCGGGCCGCTACGGAAGAGTGCAGGGCATGCGATTCCATTCAGCGTCCTGCAGAGTCTCACGACGGGCGGAGGAACAAGTCGGAGCCAGAATGGCAGCCCACGGCACAACCACTTCCGCGGCACTACGCACCACCGGGATTCTGCTGTTTCTGCTGCCAGTAGTGTTCCCTGATGCTTGGTGCTCGTTCGGGGACACCGCCCACCTCATCCGAAACGCGCTGCTCATTGATGGGTCGGGCGCCGCTCCCAGAACCGCCGTGGACATCCTGATCCGCAACGGCCGGATCGCCGGAATCGGAACCACAGATTCCCTAAACACCCCGCAGGGAGCTGTTGTGATCGATGCAACCGACAAGACCGTCGTTCCGGGAATCATCAACGGTCGGGGGCTCGCGGGGCTGGTTCGGAGCGAGGGTCGGCCGGCGAACAACTTCACCCTGTCCGAGATCATCATTCAGTTACAGCGGTACGCGTCCTACGGTGTCACGACAACATCGACACTGGGACCGCACGCGGACACACTGGCCAGGCTCCGGTCCGAGATTCGCTCGGGCGAAACGAGCAGTGCTGCCCGGATCGTGACGCCGCTCCGGGCACTGACGACGCGAAGCCCGTACCTTGATCGGTTTCCCGACCTCGAAGCGGTCTTCGAAGTCGTGGGAAGCCCCGACGAGGCGCGCCGCGCAGTCGACCTGCTGGCCGCACAGGGAGCCGACTACATCGAATTCCGTTGTGATGTCGCCACCGCCGCATCGGACGAAGACCGTGCAGTCGTGGAAGCCGCCGTAGTCCGCACCCTGCACCACGGACTGAGGGCAGCGGTTGTCGCCGGGAGCGAGTCGCTGATTCTCGCAGCGGTGCGAGCCGGTGCCCGCACCGTAGCGGGCAGCGTGGTCGATCGAGACGCGAGCGAAGAGCTTATTGCGACTCTTGTGAGGACGGGCACCGTGTATTTGCCGACGCTGTCGGCGAGCATGGTGCGATTCCAATACGGTGACAAGGCTGGGTTTCTCGACGACCGGTACCTGCGGCGCTCCCTTGTCGCAGGTGTCACGGGAATCCTGCGGGGCCCGGAACGCGTCCGCCAGGCGCTGGATCCGGACCGGGCGCTCCGGATGCACCAATTTGACATGGCCCGGAAGAACCTGCGGCGCCTTTGGGCGGCCGGCGTTACGATCGGCCTCGCCAGCGGGTCCGGTTTCCCCGGCACATTCGAGGGCTATTCCGAATTCAGGGAGGCAGCCCTCATGAAGCGGGCCGGCATGTCAGGAATCGAGGTGATCCGCGCGTTCGCAAGTGGCAGCGCCAAGGCCTTGGGCATCGATCACGAACGAGGCTCCGTCCGGACGGGTGGTCTGGCCGACATCGTGATCCTGAACGCAGATCCCCGCGAGAACATCCACAGTCTTCGTGAACTCCACGCAGTGTTCGTGGGGGGAAGACTCGTGAAGCTGTAGCCGAGCGTGCCATGCGGAAGGATCGGAATGGAGGGATCTTGGCTCCACCAGATGCGGAACTCGGCGTCCCACGGAGAAACCGAGCCCCCAATTCCAGCCAGATCGGGGCCGCCACCGATGCTAGAGGCGGCGGACATGAAAGGACTGCGAGGCGCCACCGCAACCACACGGTGGTGAGCGCCCTCTGCCCCTGCTAGACTAGGCCCATGTTGAGTCCCGTCAGATATTCGCTCCATAGGAGTTCTGGTTCTGTTGCTGCTCGATATGTTGTAATTTCTTTCATCTATCTTGTTGTCACATCGAAAGCTGGACTGGCACAGGAACCTGAAGAAGTCCTCGACACCGTCCCAGTACCTGTCGTTCTTGGTCAACATCTGCAAGAGAGCAGTGAACGGTGGCGAAACATGCCAGCTGCCGACCTGCAACCGAGTTGGAACGACCCAACCGTCATGGTTGAAGCGGCAAATCTCAATCTGCTGACGACCGAACAAGCCAAGGAGAGAATGAGCGTTTTCGAGCGGTTGCGGGCTCCCCAAGCCAACACCGAAGGGCTGAGTGTGGCGTTCCATACTGTCCCTAACGATTCCTTCACGGTGGTCGGCGAGCGCGGAGGCATTACCTACGCTGTCTGGAAAGATGGTACTGCCGGAAACATGCCCATAAAGCACTATTATGAAGTGCACGATACTGAGAAGAATGTCACAGTTTCTGCAGACTTCAAAGCTGTCTTGCGTCGCTCTTCGAAGATCTGGTCCAAGCACTTGGTTGACGACGGCCTCCGCCATGACGTTACACTATTGGACGGAAAAGTTGCCAAGAATATCTCCGGAATCATTCTTCAAACCCGACTGAATGACAAAGGTCGAAATAGCGCTTGGGTGCTTGGATACCATGGTAAGGACGGGAATGGCTATAGACCCTACAACGGTAAGATCACGATATCTCTTCATCTGCACGATGATCTGAGCGACTGGATAGCTGATACAGTTGCTCATGAAATTGGACATGTTCTTGGAATCACGAGAAAAGGTACAGAACTATATGAAGGCACATACTATGACGTGGAAAACCACACTTGGAATGGGCCGAATGTACTGCGGGAAACCAATGGAAAACCTGTTCCATTACAATGGGTATCGGTAAATGAATCGTGGAGATATATGGAGCCACATGCCCAAGGTGCAAGACGTGATGTAGGCCATTTTGGAGATTGCGTTTCTCTGTTGGCTTACTGCTCTGACCACACAAGAGGGGGCTCTCCCTCAAAGCTGGACCTTGCCTTCCTTGCCGATATCGGCCTCAAGCTGGTTGACCAGGATGTCGCAGCCGAAACCGAACGTTACGGACGCGTATCGTGGGGTGAATGGGCAGTCTGGGGTGCCAGTGTGGAACGCGATTTGAAGAATAACTTTCAGGGAAATCCCAAGCAGCCTCATGATTTCATTCAGGCAAGGGCCGAGGCTTTTGGCGTCGATCCGGACTCCAACCTCTCCGAGAGATCTGCAATCCCGTACACGGTCCAATGGAAAGATGGTCTGCACTCGAACACGTCCGGGAACTTGATCGGGTCGAGTTACCTTGCGGGCGAGGTCACTTGGGAGGGCAGTCTACATGGTGTCGACATGAGCGATGAGAGCCTGTTTCCAGTCGTCGGTAAGGCGAGTCTGCGCGTTGATCTGTTTTCACTTACTGGCACCGTCCGCTTCAGCGACCTCAAGGTTTATCAAAGTAGCAATACACTGTTTTTCGAAGAAGGCAACAAAGCCTTTCGCGAACCCGTACTCAGCTATGCGATCAAGGTGAATGACAATGGATTCAGCGATGTCGAGGAGAAGATCGATGGCAGGTTCTTTGGACCGGTTCATCAAGAAATGGCCGGCACAGTCAATGACGGGGCGTCCGCGGTCCAGTTGCTCGGAGGCTTTGGCGGTACTCGGATTGACCCATAGCCCTCTTGCATGTCTTCCCAAGACCTTCCATCGCTGCCACATTCTCCCCGTTCGCCTCTGGCCGGATGCCCCAGCACTGCTATGGGAGCCCGCCATTCCGTTTGTTGTAACGGCTGGTTGATGGTCTCCGTGGCGGACTTGCTCATTGCGGTGGGAAAACCGCCTTCGCGGCTCCCCTCGCGTAGATCCGTACGTGCCCGCCAAGGCGTACGACTCCTATCTTGAGTCGCTGACAGCAGAACATTGCTGCGGTCGCGGATGGCGGATCCGGAACGCTGAAGCAGTGGACCGAGCCGCTCGCACGCTTCGGCAGCCGTTCCCAAGGGAATCCTGCCTTCCGTGAGCGGCATAGGATCCTCATCCAGTGGCACTGCACATGATGGTGGCCGGGTAGCCACCCGGCACGGTGTAGTCGTTCAGCACTTGCCCCTTCACTGTGCGGACGCCACGATTCCTCGTGTTGCCACTTCTCCCACTTCTGCTGCCCTCCCTTCAGCGGGCGTCTCCTCCGCTCCGCGGTCAGCTTGCTCGGTACGCTCCTGGTTGCACGTGGCGATGCAGGTCCCGTCAACGCTCTTCCAGCCCCGCCCCTTGCTTCTTCCATGTCACCCGTCCACTCCCGGTGCCGACCGGGACCCGATCCTCGCTGCTCTCCCCACACCCGCCACTGTCAACGCATGCGCCGACGGTCTCGCGACGGCCAGCGCATGACTCGCGGAGACACATCGACTGGCTCATCCCTTGATTTCACAATACTTGCACTCCCTGTACGCCTCCAGTTCACCGAGCTGTCCACAGGTCACCATCTCGACCGGTGGTCGTACCAGCAGGGGTGCGTAGCGTGACCAGCTAGGTTTGCTGCCAACCGATCAGTCGTCGCGGTGCTTCATGGTTCCATCGGCATGTTGCGGGCAGGGCGCACTGTAGCCCCCGGAGCGATGGTCCCAAGCGAGAACTGCAACACGCAACAGCAACCACACGGTTGCGAGCGATGTCTGTTCCTGTTAGACTGGCTCCATGCTGAGGATTGCCAGATATCTGTGCCATAAAGCTACTGATTCTGTTGCGATATGTGTTGTATTTATTTCCGCTTTCGTTCTTGTTGTGTCGAATGCTGGACTGGCGCAGGAACCCGAAGAAGTCCCCGACACTATCCCCGTATCTGCCGTTCCCGGTGAACACCTGCAACAGAGCAGTGACCGGTGGCGAAACATGACCGCTATTGACCTGCAACCGAGCTGGAACGACCCGACCGTCATGGTTGAAGTCGCAAATCTCAATCTGCTGACAACCGAGCAATCCAAGGAGAGAATGAGCATTTTCGAGCGGTTGCGGGATCCCCACGCCAACACCGAAGGGCCAAGTCTGGCGCTCCATACCGTCCCTGCCGATTCCATCACCGTCGTCGGTGAGCGTGGGGGCATTACCTACGCTGCGTGGAAGGGTGGTCCTGCCGGAAACATGCCCATCAAGCACTACTATGAAGCGCACGATACTGAGACCGATGTCACACCTTCCGCAGATTTCTTGGCTGTTCTGCGCCGCTCGGCGAAGATCTGGTCCAAGCACTTGGTTGACGATGGACTACGCCATGACGTTACACTCGTGGACGGCAATATTGCCGAGGATGTCTCTGGGATCGTTGTGCAGACCCGACTGAATGACAAGAACTGGAATAGTGCTGCAGTATTCGGATATAACGATGGTGATGAGGAGGTAAGTTATCGACCTTATAATGGGAGAATTAGAATATCCATGAAGGTGCATGACAACCTCCATGACGGGATGGCTGATAATGTTGCTCACGAGATTGGACATGTGCTCGGAATCACGAGAAAAGGTACGGAACTTTTCAAGGATGTATACTATGACCCTGATGCGCACACTTGGAATGGACCGAATCTGTTGCGGGCGAACAATGGAAAACCTGTCAACCTGCAATGGGTATCGGTGAATAAATGGTGGCATGTCATGGAACCCCATGCTTCGGGTGCAAGACGCGATGTTACCCATTTTGGAGATTGCACCACCCTGATGACCTACTGCAACGACACATACAGCGGAGCGTCTCCATCAAAGCTGGATATCGCTTTCCTCGCCGACATCGGATTCACACTGTTCGAACCGGATGTAGCAGCCGATACCGAACGGTACGGACGCGCCTCGTGGGGTCAATGGGCAGTATGGGGTGTAAGTGTAGAGCGCGACTTGAAGAATAACTTTCACGGGGATCCAAAGCTGCCTCATGACTTCGTGCGAGCACACGCCGATGTCTTTGGCATTGATCCTGACACAACCCTGTCCGATAACTCCGCACTCTGGGCCAATGCCAGATGGGTGGACGGTCAGCACTCGAACGGACCTGACAATGGCAATCTGATCGGTTCGGGATATCTCACTGGTGAGGTCAGATGGCAGGGCAATCTGCACGGCATCGACATGCAGGAAGAACGCTTGTTTCCGGTCATCGGCCAGGCGACACTGCGTGTTGATCTCTACACACTTGCCGGCACAGTCCGCTTCAGCGACCTCAAGGTTTACGTGGATAACAACAAGTTGTTCTTTGAAGGACGCAACGAGGCCTTTCGCCAATCCGAACTCAGTTATGCGATCAAGGTGACCGACAACGGATTCACCGATGCCGAGAAGAAAATCAATGGCAGCTTCTTCGGACCGATCCATCAGGAAATGGCCGGTACAGTCCATGACACTTCGTCCGCGGTCCAGTTACTCGGAGGCTTTGGGGGTATTCGGGTTGACCCGTAGGCCCCTCGTACGTCTTTCCAAACCCCTCCATAAGTGCCACATTCTCCCGTTCGCCTCCGGCAGGATACCCCCGTATCGCTATGGGCGCCCGCTATTCCGTTTGTCGTAACGTCTGGTTGACGGTCTCCATGGCTGATCAGCTCACGGATCACCATCTCGATCGGCGGCCTTGCCCGCTGGCGCAGCGTGGTGTTTTCTTGCCTGTAACGAGAACGCTCGGTCCGCGGGACCCTCTTACGAAACAGCCTTGATCCAGAACATTCGAGTGGCGGACCGCTACTCCCGTACCGAAGACGGATCAATCCAGAACGGGCTGGACCACGCGACAGCTCCGTCCATCTGCCGGACCCGCAAGTAATAGTAATCCCCGGGAGATCTCGCGTCCTGATCGGAGTAGGTGAAGTCCTGGTCGAGCAGGCCGTTGGACGGCACGAGTTGCACGGACAGGGCATCGGCGTGTTCGAGCACCTGGTATTCCCTGCGGTCGACGTTCCCCCGAAGATCACCCAGACGGAACACCTGCTGGTTCGCCGGGAGCGTTTGGGGTGTTCGTTCGTAACCGCCCGATCCGCGCCGTTCGCGGGTCCGCTGCATGTCTACGACGACGCGGGTATCCGCGCTGGCCCCGCTGAGCCTCAGAACGAGGGCGCTACTCCGCCCTCGCGTGTGCAACCCGAACTCGAGTTGCCCCTCGTCAAGCCGGGTCCTGTACGTTCCCGGATGCCGGTACGCCGGCTCGTCGACACCGACGATCTCCGCTCCGTCCACGCGGACCACCCCCGTCCAGGGCCGGTCTCCCCTGGGCACCTGTCTCCGTCCGATCACTTGGGTCGAGGACTCGAAGCTGATCTGGACATGCGCATGCGACCTCATGCCGGTTTCCAGGTAGCGTCTCGTGTAGACGATTCTCCCGTTCTTGATCACATCGATGGCATCGATGGGGGCCGTCCCGTTGACGGTGCAGCGGAGGGTGCGGGTCGCCGAATGCCGCTGCGACTGTCCCATCCGGACCCCGTTCAGCGTGGCATCAAGCAGGATGCGCTCGCCCGTCGTTGCGTAGGTGGCGCGGTTCCGCAGGCCGTCGAAAATCCCATCAGGGGTATTCTCCACAGCCAGAACGGCTGCCAATCCGCCCAGTTGCCGGTTGGTAATGCCACTGTATCCGGGGTGACCGAAGTGGTTGTCCGAAGCACCGATGAATCCGACCCGATTGCCGTTCTCGAGATACCTGTTGCCGAACCAGTCGAAGGTACCGTGGCCGGACTGGATTTCGACGAGTCGCGCCAGATCCCCGTCCGTGGCGGTCCAGTCACCCGGCTGGTGGGCGTGCGGGACGACCAACACGTCCTCGACGGAATTGCCATCCTGCAAGCCTCTGTAGAGTTCGTCAAGAAGCGGTGCCTGCTGGTTCGGGACCCGTAGCCGTTCAGTAGCGTCGCGAAAGAAGACATTGTGGTGACCGCCGTACGCAAGCCGCGATGTCCATTCGAAACCCAGCAGGGGCGTGAATCGACCAGGGACCCGGTACTTTTCGACCATGTCCTGCAGTGTCTTCCATTCGTGATCGTCCATCCAGATGTCGTGCTCGGAGAGACTCAGGAAGTCCAACCGGGCCACGTCGCGTCCGAACGTGTAGTAGCCGTCGGGAGAACCCTGCCCCTCGGCGAATCCAGTGTGCCCGTGCGAATCGCCCCAGAAGATCCGGTACTGTGGGTTGCTTCGGACCCGGACCGGATTGCTCATGCCTCGTAGCGTTCCGTCGCGCGACCGGACCTCGAATCGGTAGACGCCCGGGCTGTCGATCGTGATGCCGGAGAGTTCCTGGAGGGCTTGACTTCCGGCAGGAACTGTCCTGAACACGCTGCCATTCAGGAGGACATCCAGGTCGGGCGTGAACCCCGAGGAGACGTTCTTGTAGCGGTCCTCGGCGCGGACCAGCAGTGCAAACTCCTCCCCGGGATGCACGATCGACGGGGCAATCGCGCTCACGAACTGAACGCTATCATCCCCGGTCACCTCCATGGAGGGCCAGTGAGGCGTGAGCAGCCACCCCTGTCCTTCAAGGTCCAGGAACGTCTTGAAGACGACCCGATCGTTCGACCACTCCTGCATTCGCAGGCCCGGCCCTCCCCCGCGCCGGTCGCCGAACGTGAGGGTGACCGTATCACCTCTCGTCAGGTCCGCTCCGGAGAGCCGGAACGCCAGCACGCTTCGTGTCTCGAACGTGCTCCAGGCCCCCCACGGATCGGATGCCTCGAATCGGGCCCGAGGATTGGAGGTGCGGACGGTGACGTAGTTGGCCGCGAGGGGATCGGCCACCTGCAGATTTCCACTCCGCCACTGGCCGACCACGATTCCGCCACCCGCGGCCATGGACATCTCCCCGACCTCGTAGGTCAGGTTGACCGTCACGGACTGCCTGGCCCGAAAGGGCCCATTCGAGGACAGATTCAAGTCACCGATCGCACCCGCCATTTCGTCCTTGATCTGAAACTCCCGAACGTACTGGGCGACGAATCGGGCCACTGCATCCGCGGGAATCCGGGGACCTCCAGGGGCGAGTCTCCGCAAGCTGCGGTTCGCATTCGCTGTAAGTTGCGGAAAGCCTCCAGGAATCGGGCCTCCGGTCAGCGAATATGCATTCGCCCATTCCCAGAGTGTCTGCAGTCGATCCGACAGCACCTCCGGATCCGTTGTCGGCATTCTGGCCTCGGTCTTGAGTCTCTCGACGCTGGCACGGAGATCGGCATCCATATAGTCGTCCCGATGGCGCCACTGGTCCTGAGCCGGGATCCCGTCCAGCACGGACACGAGGATCACAGGCAGGGCTAACACGCTGATTTTCATGGTGTGTCCCCGACCACCAAGGCGAGGCGAATTCAGGATAGCCTGCTCATCTCGCTTCCGGCTCGTCGGATCCGACCTGCGGGGACCTGACATCCTGCACGGCTGCAGCCTTCCGCAACTCGGCTGCCCGGCCGATCCGCTTCAGCATGTTGCCGAAGATCAGACCATGCAGCGGATACAGGGCATACCAGTAGAGATGGCCCAGCCAGCCCGAAGGATCGAACTCGGCAGTCTGCCGCAACCTGCAGCGCCCTCCCTCGGGCTCGACCTCGAACTCCAGCCAAGCCCGCCCCGGGAGGAGCATCTCGGCACGAAGCCGGAGTCGTCGACCAGCCTCGAGCAGTTCCACCCGCCAGAAATCGACCGCGTCGCCTTGACGGAGTCGCTTGGGGTCACGCCTTCCACGTCGCAGACCGACCCCGCCGACCAGCAGATCCAGAAAACCACGAATCTGCCACAGCCAGTCGGCGTAGTACCAACCGGTATCTCCCCCGATCGCCTCCACGAACGGAAATACCTGATCGGCAGGTACGGCCACCGGTACGGTCCGCGAGTCGACAACACGCTGGCCAAAGCGCACTCCGCCCCACCTGGCGTCCCCTCGCAAGACCGGATAGGCATCGGACCACCGCGTCTGTGCGAGTTCCTGGTCCTCGTTCCTCAACGCCCGTTCCAGGGCCCTCGCAGCACTCATGGGGCGGATGTCGAATTCCCGGAGAGCGTCAGCGTCCTGCACAAGCGTTTCGTTCCGAACCCCTTCAATCAGACTCCGGCCCACCCGAGCGTAGACAGGAGTCACGAGGCCCAGCCATAGACTGGAAAGCCGCGGATTCAGGAAGGGAACCGGGAGGATGATCCGACGGATACCGCGGATCCGGGCATACTCCCGTAGCAGGCCGAGATAGGAGACTGTGTCCGATCCGCCGATCTCGAACACTTGGCTCTCGGACAGGTCCCTGTCAAGACCCGCCACGAGGTACGCAATGACATCTTCCACGGCGATGGGCTGGGCCAGCGTGCGGGTCCAGCGTGGGGTCACCATGACGGGCAGGCGCTCGACCAGGGTGCGCACGATCTCGAAGGAGATACTCGCCGAACCGAGGATGATCGAGGCTCGGAACTCCAAGGTCGGCACTCCCGACACCCGGAGGATGCGACCAACCTCCTGACGGCTCTCCAGGTGCGGCGAGAGGTCTTCACCGGCTCCGAGCCCGCCAAGGTAGATGATCCGCCCGACACCCTGTTCCCTGGCAACGCTCCCGAATGTCCGGGCCGCATCAGCATCAAGGTCGCTGAATCGGCCCCCGGCCGCCATCGAATGGACAAGATAGTAGGCGACCTGCACACCCTCCATCGCGGGACGCAGTGAAGCGGCATCAAGCACATCGCCACCGACGGCGACGGTCCTGGGCCCGAGACGCGACTGAAGGTATTCCGGGTGTCGGCTCAGGCAGCGGACCCGATATCCTGCCTGTTCCAACTGCACCAGAAGCCGGCCACCGATGTATCCGGAGGCGCCGGTAAGCAGCACCGTCGCCGGATCGCCACGGTGTCTGACAGTTTCGACCATCGTCGGGATCGCAGCCCGTCATTGTAGGATATCGACGCCTGCAGGAGGCGTTGATACAACGGAATCCCTGGAATCAATCGGAGAGCTTGTCCGACGAGCGGCGTGAGGGCTGTGATCCGGCACCGCAGCGAAGCCTTCGGCCGCCGGGCCGGCCTACCGGAAGTGGACCCACAGCATCAACACGGCCACGCCAACCAGCAAGGACAAGCCGCCGAGCAGTCTGGAATGCACGGGTTCGATCCCGTCCTGCCGGTTGCCGCTCCAATCGACCGTCAACTGGGCGACCCTCGCCAAGGCGGGCTTCTCGTCCAGCTTGCTGATCCCCCAAAAGAGGGCGAGGCATCCGAAGAACACACCCACGCTGAAGTTGAGGAAGGGAATCTGCACCAAGCCGGACAGCGGCCCGAGATCCATGCCGTACGCCTTGTGCAGAATGTCCATGGAGAACCGGGCCGCCCCGGCCAGGCCACCCACAACCAACGTGGTGATGGCAGCGCGCGACGTGCCTCCCCGCCAGAGGATTCCGAGCAGGAACGTCGCCGTGATCGGTGCTCCGATATATGCCTGCACGCTCTGCAGGTACTGATAGACCTCGCCACTGAGGTACCGGATCATCGGAATCCACAGAATGCTCAGAAGGACCACGCAGCCCGTGATCAGGCGGCCGACGAACACAAGTCGTTTCTCGCTGGCCTCCGGACGGAGCTTCCGGTAGATATCCATCGTCACGAGGGTGGAGCAGGAATTCAGCACACTGCTCAGCGAGGACATCAGGGCCGCAAGCAGTGCGGCGATCATCAGGCCCGAGAGACCGGGAGGAAGCAGTCGCTCCACCAGCAGCGGGAACGCTGTATCGCCCGTGGCCTCCGTCGGCCACAGCGCCCGCGCGATCAGACCGGGAAGCACGAGAATGAAGACCGGGAGGATCTTGAGTGCTGCGGCGAAGATCGTGCCACCGCGGGCCTGTGGAAGGTCCCTGGCACTGAGGGTCTTCTGGATGATGACCTGGTCTGTGCACCAGTACCAGGTCCCCAGGATCAGCGTGCCCAAGGTGGTGCCGAGCCATGGGTACTCGGGGTGATCGATCTCCTTGACGATGTGGAAGAAGTCGTCGGGCAGGACATCGCGCAAGGCGGAGAAGCCACCTGCCTCGTTCAGGCCCAGCCACGTGATGAACGCCGATCCTCCGATCATGATGAAAGCCTGGAGAAGATCGGTGTAGATCACCGCGGACAACCCGCCGGTGATCGTGTAGATGCCCGTGGCGACCACCAGCAGGATGGCCGTTGTCATGTAATCCCACCCGAAGATCTCGCGGGCAAGAATTCCGGCCGCGAAGAGGGCTACCGAGATCTTGGTCAGCACGTAGGCCAGCAGGGATACGGTCGTCAGGTACCAGCGGCATCCGGGACTGAACCGCTTTTCCAGGAACTCCGGCATCGTGAAGATGCCGCTCCGGAGGTACTGCGGAATGAAGATCCAGCCCGCCAGCAGGAGACAGAAGCTGGCAGACCATTCATAGGTGCCGACAGCAAGGCCGCTCGAAGCCCCCGAGCCGGCCAGGCCGATGACGTGTTCACTGCCGATGTTGGTGGCGAACAGGGTGGCGCCCACCGCGAACCATCCGATGTGCTTGCCCGCGAGAAAGTACTCTGTCGTCGTGTTCTTGTTCCGGGAATGGTAGAAGCCGACCCCGAAGACCGCAATGAAGTAGATGGCGATAATGAAGGCATCCATAAGAAATCGAGAGTATACCTTGGCAAGCAGCAGAACGGGATTGATCGTATTCGCGCACGGCTCGCGGGTGAGAGCCGCCAACGACGCCGTCACGCGCGTGGCTGCCGTGGCGGCCCGGCAGGCCGGCATTGCACGCTACCGGACAGCATTTCTGGAACTGGCGAATCCGACACTGGAAACGGCAGTGGCGGAACTCGCCGCCGAAGGCGTGGAGCGGATCCTGGTGACACCCTATTTCCTCACGAGGGGGCGCCATCTCGTTGAAGACCTGCCGCGGTTGCTGGACGCAGCCAGGGGAGGCCATCCCGGCGTCGAACTGGAGGCATCCCCGCCACTGGACGGCCACCCGGCACTGGCCGGAATCCTCGCAGACAGGGCCCGCGCCATGTTATAGGACTTGCAGACGAGCCCACGGCCTACGCTCGACGTGGACACTTCCTCAGGCCGAGTCTTCGCGCAGGACAGCGGCGATGCGGAGGGCCAGGCCGGACGCCGGCGGGAACTGCCAATTCGAGTTCCAACCAACCAAGTCGAGGGATGCGCAACTCGCCGGACGATGAGTGGGCGGAACCATCAGGAACCGGCGCCACCACACATCGCGACAATGGAAACGGTAGGATGCCGACGCTGCAACACCTTCAACATCAGGCGATCACCGACCGCACCACCCACTTCACGTTCCGTGCACCGTTTCGACATGTAGCGGGTCAGTATCTGGCACTGAGCGCCACGATCAACGGGACGGTCGTCAGGCGGTACTACTCGATCGCGTCGCCACCCCGCCCGGAGGGAACCATCGACCTCTGCATTCAGCACGAAGGAGAGTTCGCCCGTCACTTGCTGGACCTCCGTGGCGGGGACCCGCTCCAGTGCAGCGAACCGGCCGGCTCGATGGGACTCAGGAATGCTCACCGACAGGCAGTCTACTTCGCCGCTGGTACGGGCATCGCCCCCATGCGGGCGATTCTGCTGGAACAGCTGGACGCGAACCCGAGAGCGGATGCGACGTTGGTCGAAGGCGCACGATGCAGCAGCGAGCTCCTGTACCGTGACGAGTTCGAGGATCTTGCATCCAGGCATCCCCACTTCCGGTACACCCCGGTCGTGAGCGGAGACGATCTCGAATGGCCCGGATGCCGAGGTCGTGTCACCGACCACCTTGACGATGCGATCCGGGGCCGGAGCGATATCGATGTCTATTTCTGTGGCCAGCCGGAAATGGTCTCCGCACTGCGCGAGAAACTGGTGGCTGGCGGCATTCCGGAAGATCGGCAGATCTTCGAGCGATACTGAGACTTGCAGTGCCGACACGTGCGCATGTCGGCTTGCTTCCCAATTATGCCGACTATCGCAGTCACCCTTCCCGACGGCAGCCGCATGGATGTCGAACGCGGTACGACCCCGCTGGCGGTGGCGGAGCTCATCAGTCCCCGGCTCGCCCGCGCCGCCCTGGTGGCGGAAGTCAACGGCGAACTCACGGACCTGTACGCGCCGCTACAGGACGACACCAGCCTGCGGATCCTGACCGAGCGGGACGAGGAGTCCCTGCAGGTCTACCGCCACTCGGCGGCGCATCTGCTGGCGGCCGCGACGCTCGAACTCTATCCGGAGACCAAACTCGGCGTCGGTCCGCCGACCGAACAGGGCTTCTTCTACGACATGTACCGGGAACAGCCCTTCACCCCGGATGACCTGGTAAGGATCGAGGAGCGCATGCGGGACATCGTCAAGCGCGACCTCAGGAATGAGCGGGTCTGGATCCCCCGCGAGGAAGCGCTGGCCGAGTACCGGCGCCAAGGTGAGTTCATGAAGTGTGAACTCGTCGAGGAGAAGACCGAGGACCCGCGGGTGTCGGTCTACCGGACCGGAGACCGGTTCACCGATTTCTGCCGCGGTCCCCACATCCCCTCGATGGGACGCATCAAGGCGTTCAAGCTGCTATCGGTGGCGGGAGCGTACTGGAAAGGCGACGAAAAACGGGAACGGCTGCAGCGGGTCTACGGAACGGCATTCTTCTCGCGGAAGGATCTCAAGGCCCACCTGAACCGCCTCGAGGAAGCCAAGAAGAGGGACCACCGCAAGCTGGGCAGGGAGCTCGACCTGTTCAGTATCCAGGAACTGGCCGGACCGGGGCTGATCTTCTGGCACCCGAAAGGCGGAACGGTCCGCCGGGTGATGGAGGACTGGCTCCGCGATCAGCTCGTGTCGCGCGGATACGGGCTGGTATCGACGCCTCACATCGCCCGTCACGGACTCTGGGAGACCTCGGGCCATGCCGAGTTCTACAAGGACGACATGTTCAAGCCGATGGAACTGGACGACTCGCTGTACCAGCTCAAACCGATGAACTGCCCGTTCCACATTCTCATCTACAAGGACAGGCTGCGCAGCTACCGCGACCTTCCCGTACGGCTGGCCGAACTCGGGACGGTCTACCGCTACGAGCGCTCCGGGGTCATGCATGGACTGCTCCGGGTCCGGGGATTCACGCAGGACGACGCTCATATCTTCTGCACGCCGGACCAGATCGAATCCGAGGTGCTCAGTTGCGTCGAACTGGCCATGGAAGTGCTCCGCGCATTCGGGTTCGAGGACTTCGCAGTGGAGCTGTCCACCTGGGACGGGGGTGCCAGCGGCAAGTACGCCGGAACGCGCGAGGAATGGAAGCTCGCCGAGGACAGCCTGTTCGAGGCCCTGCGAAAGCGCCAGATCGATGTCAAGATCATGCCCGACGAGGCCGCCTTCTACGGCCCCAAGATCGACATCAAGCTGGTGGACGCGATCGGACGTGCCTGGCAGTTGTCGACGATCCAGTTCGATTTCAACCTGCCCCGCCGGTTCGGCCTCGAGTATGTCGGCCCCGACGGGAAACAGCACACCCCGATGATGGTTCATCGCGCTCTCTGGGGCTCCGTGGAGCGTTTCTTCGGAGTCCTGATCGAGCACTACGCCGGCGCGTTCCCGTTGTGGCTGGCACCGGTCCAGGTCATTGTCCTGCCGATCACGGACAGGCAGATCGACTATGCCGCTTCCGTGGCCGGGGACCTGGGCGCCGCGGGCCTCCGGGTGGAAGTGGACAGGCGCGGTGAGAAAATCGGATTCAAGATCCGTGAAGCCCAGTTGCAGAAGATCCCGTACATGCTCGTCGTTGGCGAACGGGAGGTCGATACGGGAACGGTCTCGGTGCGCCACCGCCGATCCGGCAACATCGGCAGCAAGACGACCGCGGAGTTTCTTGCCGAGACCCAGCCGCTGATCGATGCGTGCGACGCAACCGCGTAGGATGCCATCCTGCGTTCGTCACGCTCCCGGGCTGGATGCATGCTCGCCGCTCGAGATCCGGAAACCGACCCGGGTTCCGGTTGACGCCGAGTGGATGATCAACTCGGCGTCTCCCGCATACGACAGTTGCAGGCGCCTTTCGACGCTGGCAAGGCCATGTCCACGACGGCGCCAGTCTCCGGCGTCGAAGCCGGGTCCATTGTCGATCACCTCTACCTGCAACCATCCTCCTTCGCGACGGGCCAGAACGGCCACTTCGCCACCATCGGCCTGCTGGCTGATGCCGTGCTTGACGGCGTTCTCGACCAACGGCTGGATCGACAGGGCGGGCACTTGCACCTGGCGCGCGCTCTCATCAATGACGGTCCGTGTTGTCAGGCGCTTCCCGAATCGCAACCGCTCGATCTGCAGGTAGGCCTCGACGATCTCCATTTCTTCCGCAAGCGGTACGAACTGCCGCTTGCTGCCCAGTGAATACCGGAAGATGTCGGCCAGATTGAGCAGCGTCCGCCTGGCGTCGTTGGCGCTGGCCGGGATGATTGCGTTGAGGGCATTGAGGGCGTTGAACAGAAAGTGCGGATTGATCTGGGCCCGCAACGTCATCATTTCCGCCTCCCGCATCAGTCTGCCCTGCTCGTCCCGACGGATTTGCTCGTTCCGGCGATTGATCTCCGCCGCCAGCATGTCCAGATCCGACAGGTCGATGCTCAGATACCGCCTGCCTTCGTCCCGGGGTCCGAGCAACAGAATGCGTTGCGTCCCATCCGTGTACTGGATGGGCACGACGGCCTCGGCCCACGCCTGTTCCCTGGGCGCCAGTGACTCGAAGAAGGGCGCCGGTGCCGCCTCGGATTTCTCGATGTGCGCGTCGCCGTCTTCGGCCATGAGTTTCCAGCGTGCGGCGGAAGCGAACTCCGCAACGAATCGTACCGCCCGTTCGAGAAACTCGGCCCCGTCCGTGACATTGAGCACCCTGATCCTGCGCGCTGCGACCTGAACGTCCTTGCGCCGGAAGATCGAGTTCTCGACCCAGGCACCCAATCGCCCCAGAATCCATGGATACGAGAGAATCACGGCTCCTGAGACGATCACGAAAGCGGCCAGACCGAACGTTGATGCGTCACGGATGCGGACCAATGCAAGGGAGTCCGCGAACCAGAGCAGGGCTCCCGCGAAAGCGGCGGCCAAGACGCTCGCTCCGGCCAGACGGACGAATACGTCCAACAGCAGAAACCGGTAGTCCTGCAGCATCACGAACAGCGCGAGCGGAATCCCCGCATGATGGAACACGAGCTCGTGCAGCCAGGCGCGCTCCTCGTGTTCCTCTCCAAAATGGACGAAGGAGGCAGCCAGCAGGAACAGGGCCATCGCCGCCAGGAAACGCATGCCACTACTGCGTCGACTTGTGTCCCGGCGGACCATGAGCACGGCACCGACGACAGCGACAGCGCTGAAACCGTACCTGATCAGGTCGATCCCCGCCGCCGGCGACGCCAGGGACAGTCCGACAGCATTCGAGAGGTGTATGGCTGCTGCGCCGGCACCCAGCGCGAAACCGAACCAGTTCAACCACCTGTAATCGCCCTGCAGGGCCACATGCAGCAGGGTGCACGGCAGGATGCTGAGGACCACCATACTCCCGGTCGCGACCACGGACTGCAGCGGACTGCCGGCTCTCGTCAACAGCACCACCAACGATCCGGCATTCCAGCACAGGGCCAGCGCGGCCGCCACGGCCGCCACTCCGATTCCGGGTTTCGGATTGCGTGCCAGCAGCAGCAAGAAACCACCGAATGCAGTGACGCCAGCGACATGCCCGAGGATGTTCAGCAGGATCGGAAAGTGAACGACGAATTCCATGCAGCGGTTGCCTCCCCTGAGGCCAAGGTATAGCACTGGGCTGGTCCGTGACTTCGTATCCGAGCCCTCAGTTCGCGGTGCTCCGACCGCAGGTCGATCCGGCCCGAACAAGGCTTCTTGAGTCCCGTCCAATGGAAACAGGCCGAACGCCGTGGCTCGCTCGTGATACAACAGCGGCAGTGGACGGCAAGCGGGAAGAGCAATTGCGAACGTTGATCGTTGACGACGAGGAGGCTGCGCGCGAGGTCCTGCGACGGGACCTCGCAGATCTGGAAGCGGTGGAAGTCATCGGTGAAGCAGCGAATGGTGCCATGGCCCAACAGCAGATCGAGGCACTTGATCCAGACCTTGTGCTGCTGGACGTCCAGATGCCTGTCTACGATGGTTTCCAGGTCGTGCGCAACATCAAGCAACGACTCCCGACGATCGTCTTCGTGACCGCCTATAGCGAGCACGCCCTCAGCGCCTTCGAAGTGGGCGCGGTCGACTACCTGCTGAAGCCTTTCAGCAAGAGCCGCCTGCATCGTTCCATTGAGCGCGCCAGGGAGGCTCGTCACCGACCTGGCAGGACTGCGGAAGGTGTCGCGCGGGTTCTGAACGCCGATGCAAGGCAGGCGCGGCGAACACCGAAGATAGTCGGCTGCCACGGACGCGACTTCCTGCTGCTGGATCTTGATCAGATCTACGCATTTCGCGCTTCGGGCGAGATCGTGTGGATCCAGACGAAGGACAGGCAGTACAGGGCTACCCAGACCCTCTCCTCCCTGGCGGAACGGCTGGGTGATTCCCAGTTCCTCAGGGTGCATCGCAGCATTCTGGTCAACAGCGACAAGATCAGCAGGGTGAGTACCTTGAGTAGTCGCCGGTGGCTGCTGACGCTAGAGAACGGTCTCCAGTGCACGGTTAGCAAGCGCAACGCCGCGATGGTCCGCACCTTGCTGCAGTAGTGCGAACCGGCGCCCCGTCGGCAGGGCAGCACCCGCAGCAGCGTCCCGCGTCATTTCCGGTCACACGTCCCGGTCATCCAGCCACTTCTCCATGCGTGCCGGGGCATGGTGGTCGAATCTCTCCAGAATCCGAGAGGGTTCCGTCGCGTCGATCAGCAGCCGGCGATGCTCCGGTCGAAGGAACCCGTCAGCGACAGCGCGGTCCAGAAAGCCCAGCAGCGCATCGAAATACCCTGCGACGTTGAGTAGCCCGACAGGCTTATCGTGGATTCCCAGTTGGGCCCAGGTGAGAATCTCGCAGAGTTCCTCCAGCGTGCCGATTCCCCCGGGAAGGGCGACGGCGGCATCGGCGATGCGAGCCATCACGGCCTTGCGCTCGTGCATCGACCGCACGACATGGAGCTCAGTCAGGTTCCGATGCGCCACCTCCCTGCGGTCGAGAGCCTCAGGGATGACGCCCACGACCTGGCCACCCGCCTGCAGGGCAGCGTCTGCCAGCACCCCCATGAGACCAACGCGACCGCCGCCGTAGACCAGCCGGATTCCACGGCTCGCCAACAGCGTGCCAATCGACTCGGCAGCGGCGGTGTAGGCTGGATCCCGACCGCGGCTGGAACCGCAGAACACGCAGACATTGACGATTCGCGCCATCCTGCCCAGCGTACCCGCCACATCCGAACGGTTCCGGTGTCGGCTCGTGACCGCTCCAGCGCTCGGATTCAGCGTCCCTGGCGAATCCCTTGATGCGCCGCAATGCTGTGGCATACTCGGGTTTCAAGGGGGAGGGCCGCCCTTGTCATGCGAATCGCGCTGCTGCCAGCCATCCTGTCGGCCCTGATTCCGGTATCCCTGTGGGCCCAGGGAGTTGCCAGCCCGAACGCTCAGCCCGTCAAGCCGATGAAGGCTTCGGGGATCCCCTGGAACGCGACCTTCGTGGATGTCGCGGAGAACGCCGGACTGGATCTTGTCTTCACGTACGGAGGACGAGACGAGAAGCGCTATATCATCGAAGCCAACGGATCGGGCACTGCGTTCCTCGACTACGATGGCGACTCGATGCTGGATGCCTTTCTGGTGAACGGCTCAACACTGGAAGGGGGCGAGGGCGTCCAGGAACCGACGAACCGGCTGTACCGCGGCGTGGGTGGAGGCCAGTTCGAGGACGCCACGAGGAGCAGTGGGCTCGGACGATCCGGGTGGGGCAGCGCCGTCTGCGCCGGTGATTTCGACAACGACGGCAACCTCGACCTGTTCGTCGCATATTGGGGCAAGGACGCACTGTATCGCAACAACGGCGACGGAACGTTCACGGAATCAGCGCTAGCCGCGGGCGTCGCCGGGGGACCGGACCAGTGGAGTTCCGGCTGCACCTTCGTGGACTATGACCGGGACGGGTTGCTGGACCTGCTGATTACCCAATACCAGCAGTTCGACCCGAGTGCGGCTCCACCGCCGGGCAAGACATCCAACTGCGAATGGAAGGGCATGCCGGTCTATTGCGGTCCTCGCGGCCTTCCGTTTGGCGGGGTCACGCTGTATCGGAACCTTGGGGACGGAACGTTCGACGACGTGAGCGACGAGGCGGGCATACGGGACGTCCATGACTACTATGCCTTCACCGCAGTCGCTGCGGACTTCGACGGTGACGGCTGGCAGGACATCTACATCGCCTGCGATTCGACTCCCAGCATCCTGTTCATCAACAACGGTGACGGCACCTTCACCGACTACGCCACGGAAATGGGAGTGGCCTTCAACGAGCACGGCTTCGAGCAGGGCGGAATGGGAGTCGGGGTCGGCGACTTTGACGGCGACGGCTGGCTGGACCTGGTCAAGACGAACTTCGCCGATGACTACCCGAACCTGTATCGGAACAACGAGGGGTTGTTCTTCGAGGACATCTGCGTGCGAGCGGGTCTGGCATCCAACCCCCAGTACGTGGGATGGGGCGTCGATTTCGTCGACTTCGACAACGACGGCTGGCAGGACATCTTCCAAGCCAACGGGCATGTCTACCCGAAGCTGGATCGCCAGTCGAAGGTTGCCGAAACGTATGTGCAGTCCAATCTGGTCTACCGCAACCTCAGCGGCGAGCGGTTCGAGGACGTGACCGCGCTGGCCGGTGAAGCCCTGCGCCAGGTCCGGTCAAGTCGGGGCACCGCATTTGGCGACTTCGACGACGACGGCGACATGGATGTTCTCGTGATGAACATGGCCGACAGGGTCTCGCTGCTTCGGAACGATCTTCCAGCGGGCAGCAACTGGATCCGCCTGGTGCTGCAGGGCACGGAGTCGAACCGGGCCGCGATCGGGGCATCGGTAACCGTCCAAGTGTCCGGCGCGTCCCAGACACGCGCCGTGACGAGTCAGTCCAGTTACGTTTCCCATAGCGACCTCAGGGTCCATTTCGGACTTGGCGCTGCGGAGCGCGTCGACGCGATCAGAGTACAGTGGCCGAGTGGCGCCAGCGAGGAGTTCGCTGGCGTTGCCGGCGGTGCGGGGTGGCTGCTGGTGGAAGGCTCGGGCGAGGTCGCGGCGATCCCGTGAGGCTCTGCGGGAACCTCCGGGCCGCGCCAAGGATCCCCTTGGCCATCGCGATTTCATGGTGGATCTGGATGCTGAGCACGCTGTCAGGCCAGTCGATGCCCGATGCGGCGACCCTCACGGACCAGGGGCTCGAACTGGCGCAGCAGGGACGAGCTCCGGCGGCGGCCGAACTCTGGAGGAAGGCCCTCGCAATTTCGCCGGACTACTTTCCGGCACTCTTCAATCTCGGCTACATGCACTATTCGTCAGGGCAGATGCCGGAAGCCCAACCGCTCCTGGCACGCGCAACACTGGCCGGACCCAACGACTTCAACGCGCACTACCTGCTGGGCGCCGTGCATCAGAATCTCGGCAATGGTGAAGATGCACTGCGGGCTTGGCGACGCGCTCTCGACCTGCAGCCCGACCATGTCCAGTTGATGCAGGTCATGGCCGTCGAGTATGGCAAGGGCCGGTTTCACCGCGAAGCCGCAGATATCGCGATGCGAGCGCTCCGGCTTCGTCCGGAGATCGAGGACCTTCAGTACCTGGCAATCCACGCCTGCAGGGAGGCGGGGGACCTGCGGGCAGGACTTGCGGTCTCTGCGGGCGCGGTGCAGCGTTACCCACGATCGGCACGAGCGAACTTCGAGCATGCATGGCATCTCCAGAAGGACGGCCGTTTCGACGAGGCCCTGCCATTCCTGAGGAAGGCCATCGAGATCGACCCAAGCTACGAAGAGCCCCAGTTCTTCTATGGGGACTGGCTGGTCAAGCAGGCACGCTATGAAGAGGCGCTGGAGCCGCTGGCCAAGGCGGTTGGCTTGCGCGCCGACTATATGCCCGCTCGCATCGCACTCGCGCGGGCGCTGATGGGACTGCAACGATGGGAGGAAGCCGTCAACGAACTGGAGCAGGCCGTTCGTACCGAACCAAGACACCCCCAGCCGCACCTGCTGTTATCACAGGTTTACTTCCGTCTGCGTGACCGCGCCAGGGCCCGCAAGGAGAAGGAATTGTCCCTGCAACTGCGAAGACAGAATCCCGCATTTCTCGAAGCGGTGCAGTCGAGGCCCTTCCCGGACTAACCCCAATACTGTTGCTTTATTGGGAGCGGACACGAAGTCCACGGAGGGTCCACGATGGCCCGCCCACAAGCCGTACTGCCCGGAGGGGCGCGCCTGTCCGACTACCTGAGTGTGTGTGTGATCGCGCGAGTCTTCCCGGTGCGGAGCGTTACCGGAGAGCGGGCGGTGCAGTCGGCGTCGACGGGAGTTCCCGGCCGAAGCGATGGTGTATTTCGTGATCGCGCTGGCACTGTTCCGTTGCGACGCGAGCAGTACTGCGCTGTCTGGCGGACGGTCTGCGCTGGTCGCGCTCGGAAGCGGGACTGCGGATGGCGGGCAAGTCGTCGATCTCCCGGGCTCGTACGCGACTGGGAACGGAGCCGTTCGTCCGCCTGCGGGAGAGGCGGGTGCGGGCGCTGGCCGCAGCCGATGCCCCGGGGTCCTGGTAGCGGGGGCTGCGGTTGGTGGCCTACGACGGTCTGCACTGGACGTGCCGGACCAGGCGAGCAACCGGGAGGCCTTCGGACGGCCGTCCGCCGGGCGGGGGCAGGCAGCGTTCCCGCAAGTACGGCTGACGGCGCTGGTGGAAGTGGGTACCCGGGCGGCGCTGGCGTGGGAGCAGGGTCCCTACCGGGAGTCGGAGCAGGCACAGGCGCGACGGCTGCAGGCCCACCTGGAGTCGGGCATGCTGCTGTTGGCCGACAGAAACGACTTGGGAATCCGTCTCTTCGATGCGGCGGCCGCCACCGGAGCGGAATTGTTGTGGCGAGCGCGCAACGGGCGGACCCTGCCGCCAATGGAGGTCTACGCCGACGGTTCCTTTCGCGGCGCGGCCGGTCAGCGGCCCGTGCGCGTCGTCGGGTATCGACTCGAGGAGGGCGATGAAGAGCGCTATCGCCTCGTCACGACCCTGCTGGACCTGGCGGCGGAACTGGCGGCGCTCTATCATCAACGCTGGGAGCTCGAGACCGCGTATGACGCAATCAGGACGCACATGCTCGGGCGGGCCCGCTCCTGCGCAGCAAACAGCCCGAGGCAGCAAACAGCCCGAGCTGGTTCGCCAGGAGATCGAGGGGCTGATGCTGGCCCACTATGCGGTGCGCCACTTTCTGTACGAGGCAGCCAGGGAAGCCCACGAAATCCGGATCGACTATTGTTCCCACACGCCGTCCAGGTGGTTCGTCGCCGGATCCGGAACACCGGCGCTTTCCCCCCCCCCCCCTGCGCTCCGGTGCCGGAAGCTGGACCAGGCCATTCGGGATGAGATTCCGGAAGAACGATGTGCGGCGAGTCGTGGTCAGGTCAAGCCCCGTGGGGTGAAGCG